>OY970380.1:0-2982500 GCA_963719365.1 Thermoanaerobaculia bacterium
CGAAGTCTCATTGATAGGGTTCGCTGTCCCAACCTCCGAGTGCTCCCCAACCCTCTCAAAGTGCAGAAACTCCCACTCTACATTCGGGACATCCGGCCTGTTCTTGCCCCAGAAGCGGAACGTACCTTTGTCGCTCGGCATCACCTCGCCGTTCGTGCACCACTGCGTGCGAAAGGGGATCTCGCGCGGGAGTTTCTCTCCGCCTTTGATCCATTTGTCGACGACGAAGGTGAATTCGGTGAAGTCTTTGTTGAGCGGGTAGCCGGCTGGGTGATGAACGAGCTTCGTCACGTGGCCGACGGCAATCCAGTCGGCTTTGGCATCGCAGACCGCCGGATCGAATTGCGCTTTTGGAGTCCAGCAGGGAGGCGGCGGGCAGGGCTTCGTCGCAAATGCGGAGTAGCCAACGAACGCGAATAGGAACGCGATAAGAAGCTGCTTCATGACGGGTTGAACTCGACCAACGGCCCCACCGACTTCCGCATCAGAAACTCTGATTCGCCGCGCATGATGTAGTCGTCCAACTCGCCAACGAGTTTGTACCCGAGGCGCTCGTACAGCGCACGAGCTCGCGGGTTGTACGACGACACGCAGAGAAACACGTTTGGGAACTCGCGGAAAATTCGTTCCTCGGCGAACGCGACGAGGCGCGTTCCGAGGCCGCTGCTGCGGGCGCTTGCGGCGACGCAGACGATCTGGATGTAGCCGACGAACGCGCCTTGAAGAACGAGAATGATGAATCCCTGCGGCACGCCGTTCGCGCGCGCCACCCACACTTCGCCGGACGGATTCGTCACGCGCGCCAGGCATTGCTCGAACGTGCGGCCGAAGTGCAGCCACGGATCGCTTGAGGCCATCATCTGCGCGCAAACGCGGGCTTCGGCGTCGCCGGAAAGCCGGCTGATCTCGACCTCTTCCATTTTGATGCGAGTCTACGCGATGATGCGCGCATGACGAACGCAGGAAAACCTCAGACCTCTGAATACGCTCCCTACTACCAGCGCTACATCGATCTCGCCACCGAAGATGACATCGTCGGCGCGCTCGACGCGCAGTCGCGCGAGACCGCGGCACTTCTCGCCGGCCTCACCGAAGCCCAAGCCGCGCATCGGTACGCGCCCGGCAAATGGAGCGTGAAGCAAATCGTCGGTCACATCATCGACGGCGAGCGGGTCTTCGCCTATCGTGTTCTTGCGATCGCGCGCGGCGAGACGCAGCCTTTGCCGGGATTCGAGCAGGATCCGTATGTCGCCAACGGCGGCGCCGATGATCGATCGATCTCCGATCTTGCCGAGGAGCTGGCAACGGTGCGGAAGGGAAACGTGATGATGATGCGGGCGTTCTCCGAGGAGGCGTGGCGCCGCATCGGTACGGCTAGCGACAATCCAGTCAGCGTACGCGCACTTGCCTACGGCATGCTCGGGCACGAGCGGCACCACGTCCGCATCCTCCGCGAGCGCTACCTCGGCAACGCTACAACAGCACGTACCGCGTAACCGCGACGTAGTGGCAGGCGCTGCCGCCGATCACGCAGAGGTGCCAGACGCCATGCGCGTGAACGACGTGTTTGGAGAGCGCGAAGAAGACGATGCCGAGGGTGTAGGCGAGACCGCCCGCGGCAAGCCAGACGATGCCGCGCGACGGCATTGCCGCGCGCAGCGGTTGGATGGCAACGACGACGAGCCATCCCATCAGGACGTACAACACGACGGAGAGCGGGCGATAGCGGCCGCGCAACAGCGTGTCCTTCAACACGCCGGCGATGGCGAGAGTCCAGACGATGCCGAAGAGCCACCAGCCCCACGGACCGCGCAACGTGATGAGCGTGATCGGCGTGTAGGTTCCTGCGATCAGAAGATAGATTGCGCAGTGATCGAACACGTGAAAGACGGCTTTTGCCCGGCCGCGCAACGAGTGGTAGAGCGTGGAGCTGAGGTAGAGAACGATCATCATCGCGCCGTAGATGGCGACGGCGGTGATCGTCTCGCCGTCACGCCCGCGTGAGACCGCCGATTCGACCGCGACGACCGTCCCGATGATCGCCAGCACGGATCCGGCGATGTGCGTGATGCTGTTGAAACGTTCGCCCGCGTACATGCCGCGAATTTAGCATGGCAATTTCGCTTTGCGAGACGGGTCGATTCAGGAGACGGTTCACGCGGAGACGCGGAGTCTCCGCGTGAACCTGGAGAATTACTAGAACGGAACTTCGTCGTCGTCATCCATCTGGGGCGGCGCGCCGGATGAGGTTGGCGCCTGTTTGCGAGCGCCCGTGTATCCGCCGCCACCTTCGTCGTCGCCCTTCTTCTCGAGCATTTTCATGTCCGTGGCGACGATTTTTGTTTTGTACTTTTTCTGGCCGGACTCCTTGTCATCCCAGCTTTCAGTCCGGATGGAGCCTTCGATGTAGACAAGTCTCCCTTTGCGAAGGTATTGGCCGCAGATTTCGCCCAGTTTTCCCCACGCTTCGATGTTGTGCCACTCGGTGCGTTCCTGCTTCTCACCGCTTTTGTCGGTAAACCGTTCGTCAGTGGCGAGCGAGAACTTGGTTACGCTCGTACCGCTTGGAATCGAACGCATCTCAGGGTCTTTGCCGAGGCGTCCGACGAGAATGACTCTGTTCACTGATCCTGCCATGTGTTTCTCCTATTCGAATGAATTGCTTGTGCCTGAATTTGCGCGGCTTCACCGCGAGAGTCGAGGCTCCCGGCGTCGTGTGGGACGGTCTATTTTATCCGAGGGTTGGAAGTCTGAGCGTTTTTCTACCACGGGTAGAATCCTCGTCTGTGAAGGTCGTCATCCAGCGTGTGCGGCGAGCATCGGTGAGCGTCGGCGACGAGCTCGTCTCCGCTACCGGTCCCGGTCTCTTGCTCCTCGCCGCAGTCGAAAAAGGAGACGCCGAGCAGACGATGCGCGATGCCGCGAAGAAGATTCGCGAGCTGCGCATCTTTAGCGACGACGCGGGCAAGATGAATCGCGATGTTACCGAGGCTGGCGGCGCGATTCTGGCGGTCTCGCAGTTCACACTGGCAGGATCGATCGCGCGCGGACGCCGCCCGAGTTTCGACAAAGCCGAGGAGCCGGAGCGGGCGAAAGCGTTGTTCGAGGTGTTCGCCGGCGAGCTTGCGTCGACCGGCATCGAAGTCAAGACCGGCCGCTTCCGCGAAATGATGATCGTCTCGCTCGAAAACGATGGTCCGGTTACGTTCGTGTGGGAGAGCCGGTAGGCAAAAGGGGTCAGACCGAAAGTGAAAGTGACGGAAATTGTCTGTCGCATGAGCCACTGTCAAATTCCGTCACTTTCACTTTCGGTCTGACCCCTCGTGCGTGTTACCTTTCCCGAAATGAGACGCCTCGCACTTCTGCTGCTGCCGGTCGTGGCCACATCGTGCGGGTACGCGCTGGTCGGCAACGCCAACAACCTCCTCGGGCCCGCCGTGCACACGATTCAGGTGCCTGCCTTCGTGAACAAGACCACGCGCGTCGAGCTCGAGCAGCGCGTCACGCAGGCGGTCGCCGCGGAGTTCGTCTCGCGCGGCCGGCTGAAGCTCGTCAACGCGGCACCTGCCGCTGACGTGATTCTTCGCGGCTCGATCGACTCCTTCGGCATCTTCCCGGTCGCCTTCAACGCACAGGGCCGCGCGACGCAGTATCAAATTTCCATCACCGCCAAGATCGAGCTGCTCGATCACAAAGCCGACGACAAAGTGCTCTGGAAAAATGACCAGTACCGCTTCGCCGAGAACTACCAGGTCAACACCGACTCGACCGACGCCTTCGATCAGGAAACGCGCGCCATCAACGAGATCGCCGTGCGGTTCGCGGAATCGCTGGTGACGAATCTGCTCGAAGGATTTTGAGGTTTGGCGCACGCTTCAACGCCGCTGAATCTTCGCCTTCTCCTCATCCTTGTGATCGCGAATCAGCGTCGATGCGATCAGGTAGATCCCGGCGATTGCGGCGAGTAGGTATCCGGTGACAGCAATCGCTGGATAGCCGAAGAGTTGCGCGTGCGTTGGGACGCGCATCATCATCGACGATGCAATCAGCAGGGCGGCGATGATCACGCCGACGGTGATGCGGTTGGCGATCTTGTGGATGCCGGCGAGGAACTGTTCGGCTTGCGTCAGATTGAGGTGGAATGACAGCCGGCCGGCGGCGGTGAGGTCGATGATCTCGCGGGCGCGGTGCGGAAGGTCGAGCATCAACTGATTGAGGTCGAGCAGGGCAGGGTAGAAGTTGCGCGGCGCGAACTTCTGCGCAAGCTTCTGCACCATCAGCCGCTCGGCGTAATCGCGGATCACGGTGTGCGGGTCGTAGTCGGGATCGAGGCGCCGCGTGACGCCGTCGAGATGCAGCAGCGTTTTGGCCAGCATCGCCAGCTCCGCCGGCACTTTCAGCTCGTTGCTGTTCGCGACGCCGATGACGTGAAAGATCAGGCGTCCGATGTTGATCTGGCGCACATCGACATCGTGAAACGTTGCCACCAGCGCGGAGATCTCGCGCACGAAGCGCATGGCGTCGAAGCGTTCCTGCACTTCCGACACGCGCACGCACGCATCCGCGGCCTCGGCGCCCCGATTCGACGAAACGGCCAGCAGCAGTTTGATGATCTCGTCCTGAAACTCGCGACTGACGCGGCTGACCATCCCGAAATCGAGCAACACAACTTCGGATTGACCATCTTCGAGATCGCGCACGAAGACATTGCCGGGATGCGGATCGGAGTGCCAGATGCCGTCGACGCAGATCTGTTTGAGGTACGCCCGCGTCAGAGCCGACGCCAGATCGGCGTAGTCGTGATCGATGACCTGCAACGGCGTCAGCTTCGAAACCTTGCGTCCGCGTATGTGCTCGCTCGTCAGCACGCGCGAGCTGGTCATGTCATGAATGACCGTGGGGATGTAGATCTGCGGGAACTCAGCGAGGTTCTTGCGCAGGATCTCGGTGTTGCGCGCCTCCTGCTCGTAGTTCAGCTCATTCATCAGCGAGATCCGCGCTTGTTCGATCGCGCCGATGAGGTTCATCTTCCGTCCGAGGTCGCTGTGCTGCTCGATCGTTGCTGCGATCTCGCCGAAGACTTCCAGATCGTGCTTTACCTGTTCGCGGACATTCGGCCGCTGCACTTTGACGACGACTTCGCGCCCGTCGCGAAGCACGGCGCGATGAACTTGTCCGAGGGATGCGGCGGCGAGGGGAGTGGAGTCGAACGACTCGAAGGCCTTGGAGATGCGGACCTTCAGATCTTCTTCGACGATCCGCTCGACATCGGCGAACGAAAACGGCTCGACGTCATCCTGCAACGATTCAAGCGCGACGATGTACTCGGGCGGGACGATGTCGGGCCGCGTCGAGAGCACCTGACCGAACTTGACGTACGTCGGTCCCATCGCCTTGAGGGCAGTCGCGAAGGCCTCGGCGCGGCGCGCGACGTCGGGCTCGATCTCCGAGGAGGCTTCGTCGCTGACAAGAATCTCGTCGGCATTGAACGAGAGTTGGAAGTCTTTGCGGCCGTATTTTGTAAAGAGGACGAGCAGATCGCGGTAGGCGGCGATGTTCCGAGGTTTCAGCATTCTGCCGCTGAGTTTGCATTCTGCGCGCCTGACTCTGAGCGAGCCGCATGCTAGGATTACCCGAATCCAATTAGGAGCTTTTCACGATGTCAATCCATAGAACCCTGTTCACCTCGGAGTCTGTCACCGAGGGCCATCCCGACAAGATTGCGGATCAGATCTCGGACGCGATTCTCGACGCCGTTCTCGCGGAAGATCCGCTCGGCCGCGTTGCCTGCGAAACGCTCGTGACGACCGGTCTGGCGATGATCTCCGGCGAGATCACCACGAAAACGTACGTCGATTTTCCGTCGATCGTGCGCAACACCATCAAAGAGATCGGCTACACGCGGGCCAAGTACGGCTTCGACAGCGAGACCTGCGCGGTGATCTCATCGATCGATCCGCAATCGCCTGACATCGCCCAGGGCGTTGACACCGGCGGCGCTGGCGACCAGGGGCTGATGTTCGGCTTTGCCTGCCGCGAGACGCCGGAGTTGATGCCGCTTCCGATCATGCTCGCGCACAAGCTGGCGCGCAGGCTGTCCGAGGTGCGGAAGGCGGGCGAGCTCGACTTCCTGCGTCCCGACGGCAAGTCGCAAGTCACGATCGAATACGAAGGAAAGCGGCCGATCCGCGCCGCGGCGATCGTCGTTTCGACCCAGCATTCGCCGAGCATCGGTCACGGCGATCTGAGCGAAGCGATCATCGAGAAAGTCATCCGCCCAGTCGTTCCGCCCGAGCTGCTCGACGAGCGGACGAAGTTCCACATCAACCCAACCGGCCGTTTCGTGACCGGCGGACCGCAGGGCGACACTGGCCTGACCGGACGCAAGATCATCGTCGATACATACGGTGGCCGCGGACGTCACGGCGGTGGCGCGTTCTCGGGCAAAGATCCCACGAAGGTCGATCGCTCGGCCTGCTACATGGCGCGCTACATCGCCAAGAACATCGTGGCGTCGGGCCTCGCTGACGAAGTGGAAGTGCAGCTTGCCTACGCCATCGGTGTCGCCGATCCAGTGTCGGTGTACGTCGATACGTTCGGTACGGAGAAGATCTCGCAGGAACGGATCATCGATCTCGTCCGCGAGAACTTCCTGATGACGCCGCGCGGAATCAACGAGTCGCTGAAGCTGCGCCGCCCGATCTTCAAGAAGACCGCGGCGTACGGCCACTTCGGCCGCACCGAGCCGG
Organism: Thermoanaerobaculia bacterium; assembly: GCA_963719365.1. Taxonomy (GTDB): domain Bacteria; phylum Acidobacteriota; class Thermoanaerobaculia; order Gp7-AA8; family Gp7-AA8; genus JADGNZ01. The sequence goes on from OY970380.1 coordinate 6,750, forward strand.
AGTTCACGTGGGAAGCGACCGACAAGGCGGAGACGCTGCGACGGGCGGCCGGTGTCGCAGAAGCGGTTACCGTGTAAGCCTCAATCTCATTCAAGACAACGAAAGGCCGCGCATGTCGCGGCCTTTTTTGTTTGTGCAAAAACACGAAGCGCGCCAACCCCTTGGGGATTATCGGCGCGCCTCTCACTTCGCCAGCGTCTCCCGAGCGAGTCGGGATGATTGTGCGGATAGCGGAAAGTGTGCCAGCTACTCCGTTATGACTCCCATGAACCGAGATGCGCGAGCAACTGATCGATCGAAAGCATCCTCTCTTCGCCGCGCTGATTGCGGAAGATCGAGTGATACCAACCCTGAACCTTCACCGGCGTCAATCGCTCGCTGCCGATGCGGAGACTTCCGCCGCTGACGAGTTTCAGGAAGACCTTCTCGTACGCGGAGCGGGTGAGCCGTTTCGACGGCGCCAGCGAAACAGACAGACGTCGTTCGTGATCGCGTTTGATCGCGCGACGATCTGCTGGCTCACCCGACCATGGCGGCGCCAGCTTCTCATCAAGATCGATGCGGCGTCGCAGCATTTGCGTGCTCGTTTCCTCGTCACGCATCAGCGCGGTGAAGTTCTCGAGCTCCGGCAGCACCGTACCCCAGCGGGTAGCGCGGCCCACATCCGCATACGCTGCAGGGCGATCATCGAGATCGAGCAGCGACGGCGTTTCACCACGCATGACCGAGAGCAAAAGCCGGAAACTGAACGGGTCGGAGACGCGGCGAATGGCGTCGCGAAAGACCATCACCGTCTGCAGCGCGATTTCACGCAGCGAGAGGACGCGGCCGTCCGTGAGCGGCCAACTCCGCTCATCGATGTCCGATTGAAACGGATTGCGCGGAAAGTGAAAGTCGCGCATCACCCAGCCGTTGCGCGACGGATGTTTTCCCGGTTCCGCGCCGGCGAGGATGGGCACGCCTCGTCCGCCGAGGGCGTCGAGCCGGTACGAGGGCCACGTGATCACCTCGCGCACGACGCCAACGATGAGCGCGACGGTCGCAGCCATCAGGCCCGGATCCGGCGTGAAGTCCATCGTCAGCTCGATTCGTTCGCGCCGCGGACGAACGCCGATGCCGGTCGAGCGCCCGTTCGCGCCGGCCACGATCACCGGAATCGGAAGCAAATGAATGAGCAGCATCGCCAGCTTCTGCACGGTCCGATCGCGGCTGCGCTCATCGCGCGAAAGCTCAAAGGAGATGTTGACGTGACAACTGAACGCTTCGAGACGCACGCGATGGCCGTGGGCCGACTCCCAATTCGTGAGCTGATCGCGCACGAATCCGATCTGTTCCCAGAGACTTCGCACGGCGCGCCCCGTGCACTGCGGCGCAATCTCGATGACCGGAGTCACGACTTCGATGACGCCGCCATCGAAATAAAGCGCGCCGCCGGTTGGCAACTGGAGCGACTTGTTTGCGCGCTTCAGAGTCGGCGCTTCGATGAATGCCGCCGGCGTTCTCCAGACCTCCTCGGGAGTCCGTTCCTCCTCATCGACGAAGACCTTGAACTCGGCCTCCAGACCGATGACCGGCATTTCCAATTGATCTTTGTAGGGGAAGGGAGCGTTCGAGGGCATACCGGAGCGTCGCGTTCCTCAGGAGCAAGGCGAATGCCTTGATTCTTCTCCGCGTCTCCGCGTGAACGGCCCTACCGCACGTACTCGTAGTTGACTTCGATCTCGTGAACGACCTCGACCGGCTTGCCGTCGACCGTCATCGGCTGGTAGCGCCAGCTCTGGACTGTCTTGAGAGTCTCTTCGTCGAAGATCGGATACTCGGATTTCTTGAGGAACGTGATTTCCTCGATGCGGCCGTTCTTGCCGATCGTGTAGCGGACGAGGCAGCTTCCCTCGAGCTTGGCCTTCTTCGCCGTCTCGGGATAATGCGGATACTCGTGTGCGAGCTCCTTCATCGGCACTTTGACTTTGCGATCGACGTAGACGCGGCCATCATCGCCGAGGGTGATGCCTTCGCCGCCCAGTGCCCGGCCGGTCCCGCCCGGTTTTCCGCCCACGACGCCGTTGGGTGAGGCGCCTTTCACGGCGACAGCGACGGGAGCAGCAACGGGTGGCGGCGGGGGCGCTGGCTGTGGCGGCAAAACCTCAGGAATGATCTCCGGGATGATGGTCGGAGCGACGATCTGAGTCGGTGCGAGTAGCGGTGGCGGCGGCGCCAGCTCCCGCAACGGACGTGGTTTGATCTCGACCGGTTTGGGAGGAGGCGGCGGGGGAGGGGGCGGATCGGGAATCTGCGTCAGGCTGTATGCGACGCTCACCTTCGGCGACTGCGAGGGGAACTCGACGTTCCATACACGAGCGGCCATGACCGCCGCAATCGCCATCAAGTGGACGGCCAGCGAGGCCGGCAATGTCCTGACAAAGATGCTTTTGCTGCGTGTTTGGAATGCCTCGGGCGCGACAGTCTCGAACATGAACGTTGGGTTATTGCGAGCGGCGAAGGGTAGCACCGTTTTTGGCCCCTTCTCGTTACAATCGAATGGCCGCCGCCGATGCGTATATTCTGCTGCGGGCTGCGGAGAGACGACTTATGGCGCGCTACATCCAGCGAATCACGTTGCTGGGAAGGCAGAAGTGGATCGGATGGGAAATCGATGGCGTCGGGACCGAGATCCCCGGCCTCATCCTCGCGGATGAACTGCCCGAGGAGGATCTGCGCAGCCGAGGGGTGAAGGAGTTCAAGAATCTCCCGTTCGAGTCGTTCCTGGAGATGAACCCGCAGGCAAACCAGCCGCAGGACGGATCGCTTCTGGATGAAGACGTCGAGTTCCGGCTTGATGCATTGCAAGTCGGCATCGACCGCCTGCGCGGACGCGGCGAAGACTCCGTTCCGAAAGCGCTGCTGATGCACATGTTCGGCAACGCGGTGCATCTCAATCATCCGCGCGTCATCAAGCGCCTTCAGGAATGGGAGCAGCGCGGGGCCGTGGAGTTCGTGGGGCGCGATGAGTGCTATCTACGGATTGTGGGTAAGTTGTAGAGTCTCTTCGCGCCTTCGCGCCTTCGCGTCTTCGTGTGAAAGTCTTTCAAAGCCCCAACTTCTCGCGCATCGCAACATCTCCGATACCGACGCGCGTGAAAGTCGTCACGCCAAGCTTGCGCAGCTTCTCCTCACTCCAGTCATCGACGTTCGTTAAGCCCGCAACGTCGCCATCAACCCCCTCAATCTCGTACCCAACCCAAAGCGCGAATCCCCGCTCCTCGGTCGGCCCGAGTGCGATGGTCGATTTGAATTTCTTGATGTAACGAGACATCGGCGTGGGTTGTAACTTGCAATCTGGCAACATAGCAAAACGAACATGGCCTCGCGCAAACAACCTCCCGGCATTCTGCTCAACGCCCTCTTTCCGCCGATGCTGGCGTCACTGACCGAAACGCCGCCGCGCGACGCGACCCACTGGGCATTCGAGCTGAAGTACGACGGCTTCCGCGCCGTGACGGCAATCGTCGACGGAAGCGTGGCGATGTGGAGCCGCAACAAGCTCGATCTCGCGCCGCGCTTTCCCTCAGTCGCTGCCGCGCTTTCGAAATTGAAACTGCCCGAGGTCGTGCTCGATGGCGAAGTCGTCGTTCTCGATGCGCAAGGCGCGCCGCGATTCCAACTCCTGCAGCAGGGCGGGCGCGAGCTGTACGTCGTCTTCGACATTCTCTGGCTGGACGGCGAGGATCTTCGCAAGCGCAGCTACGAGGAACGGCGCGCGCTGTTGGTCAAGACGCTGCGCCGCGCGCCATCATCGATCACCGTCTCCGAACAACTCGAAGGCGGCGGCGATGCAGCGTTGGAGCGCGCGAAGAAATCGGGCTGGGAAGGAATCATCGCCAAGCGCCGGACGTCGACCTACGAAGGCCGCCGATCGAAGGAGTGGCTGAAGATCAAAGCGATCAACGAGCAGGAGCTGATCGTCGTCGGCTGGAATCCCTCCACCCACTCCGCCCGCGAGATCGGTTCCCTTCACCTCGGCGTCATGGGCGATGACGGCGAGCTTCACTACGCCGGCAAAGTCGGCACCGGCTTCTCGTTCAAGCAACGCGTCTGGTGGCTGGAAGAGTTGTCGAAGGACGTCGTGCCGCAGTCGCTGGTGAAGGACGCGCCGCGCGAGCGCGTGGCCACCTGGGTCCGTCCGCGATTCGTCGTGCAGGTCGCCTTCACGGAGTGGACCGCCGACAACCGATTGCGACATCCGTCGTTTCTCGGGATTCGCGAAGACAAGAAAGTGAGCGAAGTTGTGCGGGAGTCGGTTCACGGCGGGGAGTCGGGAGTGGGGAGTGTGGAGTCGGAGATGAAGACGAAGAAAATCAGCGCGAAGTCCTCAAAGTCATCGACGAAATCACCAGTTACAAAGGCAACTCCTGCGAAATCGTCAAAGCAGGGTCCATCAAGCAAGAAATCTCTCTCCGACCCCCGACCCCCGACTCCCGCCACGCCCGTAAATCTCACTCACCCCGAGCGCATCCTCTATCCGCGCGACGGCATCACCAAACAGGACGTCGCCGATTACTACGCGGCGATGCAGGAGCCGCTGCTTCGCGCGCTGCGCGACCGTCCGCTGGCGCTCGAGCATTGGAACGATGGGATCGACAAACCTTCGTGGTTTCACCAGGACGTTGGCCGCGGCGCGCCGCCGTGGGTCAGCTCGATCGAAACGCCGACGCGCACGACCGGCAAGAGCGTTCGTCATCTCGAAGTCGATCGTCCCGAGACGTTGCGGTGGCTCGCGCAGATGTCGGTGCTGACGATTCACATGTGGGCATCGCGCGGCGCCAGTCTCGAGGAGCCGGACTGGCTCGTCTTCGATCTCGATCCGGCCAAAGGAAAAGGAATCGAGCAAGCGATCGACGCCGCTCTCATCATCCGGCGCCTGCTCGATCATCTTCGTCTTCCGTCATTGCCGAAGACGTCCGGCAAGCGCGGCATTCACGTGCTGATCCCGCTCGCCGGCGGGTACACACATGAGGAAGCGAACGAGTTTGCCTGTTCGATCGGCGCCGCGGTTACGTCGAAGGTCCCCGAATTCACGATGGAGCGCGCGCTGAACAAACGGCAGGGGCGGCTCTACCTCGACTGCATGCAGAACGCATACGGCAAAACGATCGTCGCCCCCTACTCACTTCGCGCGATCGACGGCGCCCCGGTCTCGGCGCCGCTGAAATGGGAAGAGGTCACGAAGAAACTCGATCCGAAAAAGTTCAACCTGCGGACGATGCCTGCGCGCCTCGCAAAAGTCGGTGACCTTTTCGCGCGCATCTTCGAAGAGCGCGTGAAGCTCCCGGAACTAAAGTGAAGCCGGAACGCCGCCGCTTTCAAATCCAGATGAAAGCTTGACCGATTGAAATGATTACGCAATGGATCGAGCGCCAGCTCCTGCCGCCACGCTCCGGCGTCTCGATCGCGGACGTGGTCGCGCGCGCCGGCTGGATTCCAAGCGCCGGCGGCACCGGACCGTACCTCGCGTTCCGCGCGCGCATCCCCTCGATCACTCGTCAAGATGTTGACGATGCGGTCCGCCGCATGGACGTGCTCGAGCTCCCCGCCGTCCGCGACACCGCCTTCCTCGTCGCACGCGCCGACGCCGGCCTCGCCCTCGCCGCCGGCCGCCGCTCGCTCGATGACCGCCTGCGCAAGTTACCGGTCGAGCGGCGCGTCATCGAAACGCTCGCGAAGAAAGTCGTCAAAGCGATCGGCAAAAACGCCCTCACGTCCGATCAACTTCGCCGCGAACTTCCTGCGACTTCCATCGACGACCTCGGCGACGCGGGCAAACGCCTCGGCATCACCTCGACGCTGACCGCCGCGCTCAAACTCCTTCAAGCCGAGGGGAGAGTGCTGCGGACGACGAGCGACGGAAGACTTGACGGGCGCACCCATCTCTACCGCATCTGGCCGGACGATATCGACATCTCACCGCCCGATGATCTCGACTCAGCACTGGCTCAACGGTACCTGACGTGGGCCGCTCCCGCCTCGATCGACGACTTCGCTTGGTGGGCCGGCATCGGCAAACGCGCCGCAAAGGAAGCAATCGGACCGCTGCGCATCGACGACGTTCGCACACAACCGTCGCGCCGCGATGACGAGATCATCCTGCTCCCATTCCGCGACAACCTCTTCGGCCTCCATCGCGGACTCGAGCCCTTTGTCGAAGACGATGAAGCCGAGGTGATGGACACAGGCGGCAAGGCGGTGCCCGCGAAGGACGCGTTGATGCTCCATCACAACGCGATCGTCGTTGGCGGAGTCTTGCGCGGTATCTGGGAATTCGATGGGGAGCGCATCATCATAAAGGTCTTCGGCAAGGCGCCGCGCGGTCTCGATGAGGCAATCGCGAAGATGGAGCAGTTCATCCGCGAACAACTCGGCGATCACAAGTACTACGCGTTCGATTCGGGGGCCACGCGGGCGAGGCGTGTCGTTTTCGTTCGGCGTCAAAACGCGTTGTTCGCCTAAGCTCAAGCGAACAATTCCTTGAGTAAACGGTGGCTCAGGCTATTTTTGCACTCAATAGCGACTATCGGCGTGCCTAACAGTTAGTGGCAGCGTCGGCTAGGCTAGAATCCGAAGGGCGGTCCCGACGGCGTGAAGAACAGTTCATAGGCACCGTACACGACGCAGGAAAGTGGAAATCCAACCGCGAGCCAGAATACTAGCGACCGAGGCTGAAACTCCGCACGCGGTGGCATCGCAAAGATAAGCACCATTAGAAGCACGCCTCCGAAAATCGCTACCCAACCGGCCAAGCGACTCCCCGTTCTCGCCCGCTGGTACTGAGCCAGTGGGGTCAGTATTTCATGTCCATAGCGTTGCTGTATTACAGATCCCTGCCCGACTATCACCCCACGTGGCTGTAAAACGACAGAAGGATCACCCGCGTAAATAATCTGTACAACTCCGCCATCGCCCTGTTCCAAGATGTTCCATGAGATGCCTAGCTCACCGCTTGCCATCTTGGAACGATCGAGCACAAGCGTCACCACGTCCCTGTTCTTCTTGCGCAGAGTAGCCTCGAGCATTGGCACAGACCCGGTTATCCGAACAGCCTCAAGCACGTCAATTGAACGTACCGGTTGTTTCCCAGCGTTCCAGATTGCAACCTGTGCTGCCGTGATGTCGGATGTGACACGGTTTCCATTAAAGAGAACTGAGAGCGCTGATGCCTGTCCACTCTTGACGACGGTCGCTCGAACCGGATTGATGTACATCGTCACAGATGGCGCGGCTCGGGCCGCAAGATAGAAGTAGAGCGCGAGCAGCACTCCAACTACGCTCGCGACCGTGCCGACAATACCGACGGCTGGATGCGTGAAGAAGCCACGATCTCTGGAGGGGGGCATTCGTAGAGTATAGATGAGCGTTCGCTAGCGAGCCCTGGGCCGCCGTTTGGGACAGAGGCTCCTTGGTCCGTCGCCGCGATACACTCCACATCATGCGAGCCATCATCACCGGAGCATCGAGCGGAATCGGCGAGGCCCTCGCGCGCGAGTTGGCACGCCGCGGCTGGACGCTCGCGCTCCTCGCCCGCCGTGCGGACCTGCTCGACGCGCTCGTCCGCGAACTGCCGACGAAATCGATTGCGTTGCCGTGCGATGTCACTGACGCGGCCGCAGTTCGCGAAGCCGTGAAAAGAGGCGAGGACACGCTCGGCGGAGCCTTCGATCTCGCGGTCGCCAACGCCGGAGTCGGCGTCCCGTCGCATGCCGCCAAATTCGTTCTCGCCGACGCCGAGCTCATGGTCCGCGTCAATCTCCTCGGCATGTTCAATCTCTTCGATGCCGTGATCCCGTCGATGGTCGAGCGCCGAGCCGGTCGCTTCGCCGGTGTCGCTTCGATCGCTGGTCTGCGCGGTCTGCCGGCGACGTCCGTTTATTCGGCGACGAAGGCGGCCATGCAAGCGTTTCTCGAAGCAAGCCGCATCGATCTATTGCAATACGGCGTCGGCGTGACGACGATCAATCCCGGCTTCATCGAGACGGCGATGACGGAAAAGAATCGGTTCAAGATGCCGTTCCTGATGAAGGTCGACGACGCGGCGCACGTCATCGCGGACGGATTGGAGCGCGGCAAGCGCGTGATCGAGTTTCCGCGGCCGATGTCGCTGCTCATGCGCTTCGGTCGTCTCCTGCCCGACGCGTTGTGGGAGCGCGCGACGACGCCCTACGCTCGGCGCAAGATCGAACCGGACAAGGCGAGACGATGACCCGCGACTTCAAAGCAACGATGGGCGTCCGGCTCTGGGCCTTCCGCCACGTCTTTCTCCTCTTCTTCACGAAACCGTCCGTGCTCGAAGTCAACGAGCGCCGCTGCGAAGTGCGCATCCCGCTGAACTGGCGGACGAAAAATCACCTCAAATCGATGTACTTCGGCGCGCTCTGCATCGGCGCCAACGTCGCCGGCGGCTTGATCTGCTTTCACCTGATGTCGGCGATGAAGGTGCGCCTCTCGTTCGTTTTCAAAGCAGTGCGCGCCGAGTTCCTGAAGCGCCCCGAGGATGATGTGCACTTCGTTTGCGAGGATGGTGAAGCGATTCAGGCCCTCGTCCACCGCGCTGTCGCCAGCGGCGAGCGCGAAGAGACAACCGTTCACGTCACCGCACGCGTACCGAAGAAACTCGGCGGCGAGCCGGTGGCTCAGTTCGAGATGACGCTGTCGGTGAAGGCGCAAAAACCGCAGCCGCAAAGTCGAGTGAAGGCTTGACCTCCATGCTCTCGCGCCTCTGTGGTGCGTGATTCTCACGGAATCGACTAATCTAGCAATCCGATGATCGAGCAACCGATCGGTGTTTACGGCGGGCCGGAACTCATCGCGGCGCTTCGCGGGCTTTGTCCGGCGCGCGCGTTCGTCGATGGCGCTGAGCGTGATCGCTGCCGTGTCGTGATCATCGATGGCGATTCGCACTCGCTGCTTCCTGCACCGCCGCGCAAGAGTCTCGTTCGCGTTTTGTTCGATGACGACGGGGCAGGCGAGTCGCGGCGCGAAGGCGACATCCGCGTTCCGCGCGCTGCGTTTCTCGCGCATCCGGAAGACACGCTGGCCGTCGCCGCCGAGCTTGCGGGCACGATCATCCACGCCGCGGGATTGGAGAGCGAGGTTGCGTACCTGACGCAGATCCAGGAGCTGATGTCGATTTCGGACGCCGCCGCCGTCTCCGAGCGCATCACGCGAACGGTTCTCGAAATGCTCGGACTCACGCGCGGCGCGCTCTTCCTGCACGACCCGCGCATCGAGCGCTACGTCATCAGCTTTACGAGCGATCCGAAGATTCGCGAGACCGGCGAGTTTCTGCCGGGCATTCCGCCGGGATTGCTGCAGCGCGCGCTTTCGTCCGGCACGTCCTTCGCCGCAGACCGCGACGCAGGCATGATCGTCATGCCGATGCAGGCGCAGCACGATCTCATCGGCGTCATTCGCGTCACGCTCGATCCCGACGACGCCTACGACGAGGATGGCGCGACGAACGTGACTCGCTATCTCCGTTCGGTCGGTTCGGTGCTCAGCAACATTTATCAGCTCACGCGCAGCCGCGATCTGGCCATGCGCGATGACCTGACCAAGGCCTACAACCGCCGCTTTTTCGATTCATACCTCGACGAAGAAATCGAGCGCGCCCGACGCTACGCCGCGACGTGCAGCATCATCTTTCTCGATCTCGACGATCTCAAGACCGTCAACAACGCCCACGGCCACCTCGCCGGCTCGCGCACGCTGCAGGAAGTAGCCAAGCGCATCCTCGCCGCCGTGCGCGGCATCGACAAAGTCGTTCGCTTCGGCGGCGACGAGTTCTGCATCATCCTTCCGCAGACCGATCAGGAGCAGGCCGTCGCTGTCGCGCACCGTGTGCGGCGAGCCATGATGACCGCGCCGTTCCACCTCTCCGACGACATCGACATCGCCATCAGCGCCAGCTTCGGCATCGCCACGTATCCGACGCACGGCCTGACCAAGGACGACCTGATCCGGCAGGCGGACGCCGCGATGTACCGCGTGAAGTCGACGACGAAGGATGCGGTTGGCGTGGCGTTGGCTGGTGTCGATAGCAGCCGCGCCGCTACGCTCTGACCAAACTCTAACCAGCGTTCCTCACACTGGTATGGAGTTTTCGACAGCCTCGATGGGAGGGCGTGGATGAAATGGCCGGGGATGAAAAAGTCAGGAATCTACTTTAAGTTTCCGCAACGTCCGCAGCACCTCGGCCACGCTCCACGCTTGCGCTACGCATCCTCGCGGATTGAACGGCGACTCGGCGTCGAAGACTTCGCTGATCGTGCCGATGCAGGCGGCGCCGAGCTCGGCGCGGAAACCGTCGAGGAAGGCCAGCGCGCCGGTTTTGTCTTGCGGATGCACTCGCAGCCAGGCATCGATGAACGGTCCGATCAGCCAGCCCCAGACCGTGCCCTGGTGATAGGCGGCATCGCGTGCGCGGAGATCGCCGTCGTAGGTTTTCTTGTAGTCAGGATTGTTTCGTGACAACGAGCGAAGGCCGACCGGCGTGACCAACTCGTCCTTCACGACTTCGACGATTCGTTCCCAGCGGCTTTCATCGAGAACGGGGTAGTCGAGCGAGAGCGCGAAGATCTGGTTGGGACGAAGTGAGGCATCGTTGCCGCCGCCCTCGGCATCGACGACATCGTAAAGATATTGACCTTCTTCGTACCAGAAGCGCTCGTTGAATGACACACGGGCGCGGCTGGCGTGCTCGTCGATCATTCGCGCGTTGGTGTCATCATTTTCCTGCCGCAGCAGCGCTTCGAGAATGCGGAGCGCGTTGTACCAGAGCGCGTTGATCTCGACGGCCTTGCCGCGGCGCGGCGTCACGACCCAGCCATCGACCTTCGCATCCATCCACGTAAGTTGATATCCCTCGGCGCCCTGCGCGAGAAGTCCGTTGGCGGGATCGACGTGGATGTTGAAGAGCGTGCCGCGCAGATGGTGATCGACGATATCGAGCAGCTTCGGGATGAGCATGCGCACCGTCTCTTGGTCGTTCGTTGCGGCGGCATATCGCCAGACGGCGTGGAAGAACCAGAGCGTTGCGTCGGCCGTGTGATACAGCCCGGCGTGCGCTCCCTCGGGGAACATGTTCGGGATCAATCCATCGCGGATGTATGCGGCGAACGTGCGCAGGATGTTGCCAGCCTCGCGATTGCGTCCCGTCGAAAGCGTCAGCCCCTCCAGACTGATCATCGTGTCGCGTCCCCAATCGGTGAACCAGTGATAGCCGGCGATCACGGTGCGGGGCTCGTCGCCGCTCGCACGCACGCGAGCTTCGTCGGCAACGCGCGTGGCGGGATTGATGATGAATTGATCGGCGGCCAGAACGAGCGACGCTGCGAAAGGATCCTCGGCCTGACCGGAAATCGTGAGCAGCCGCGTCACGCGCTCGTTCTCCGCCGCCGCCGCCTCGGCGTACGGCAGCGCTTTCAGAACCTTCCAATCGTCCGTCGATGCGACGATGCCGCAATCGGTGCCGAGGGTGAGGTCGGCATGGATCACTCCCGGACTCCAAAGCGGACCTTCGTGTTCGTAGCCGCGGCTCTTTTCAATCCGATAGAGAACATGCTCGAATGCCCGCGCGTCCTGCGCGAGATGGGCCTTCGTGCCGAAGAGCAGCAGTCGAAGTGGCGGATAGCTATTGCCATCGGTCAGTTCGATCTCGCATCCCTTCTCGTTGATCGCGACATTCCACTTGTCCGACAACTGCGCGGTCAGCAGTCCCTCGTGCGGACGAAAATGAAGTGATGGACGCAACCGCAGCCGTAGTCCGCTCGGTCCTTCGAGAAGCCGGTAAACGATGTACGACGTGTTCTGCAGGTGGGGCATCAGAACGCGCTTCTCGATGCGGATGCCGTTCTTTTCGAAACGCCAGACCGGCTTCCCATTCTCGATCGCGAATTCCTCCAGCGCTCCCTCCTCGGGAAGCGCGGCATCGCGCCCGCCGTACTCATCTCCGCTGAGCCGCCAGCAGAGATCGTCCGGACCTTCGAGGATCTCCTCCAGGTGATTGAACATCATCGTCCGCCCGGCCGGCGCGGGAAGGGCAGCGATGAGGAACCCATGAAACCGCCGCGTGTTCGCGCCCCCGATCGTGCCGGATGCATAGCCGCCGAGGGCGTTGGTGACGAGCCACTCGCGCGAAAGCATTTCGACGGGAGGGTCGCCGCGTTTCCAGCCAATCTGAATCGGGACGCTGGGCGCGGCGAGTGTGTTTTCCATCAGCAGCGAGGTCTGCTGAAGTTGTGCCTGGTTGGCGCACGCGTCGCGAAGCCCCTGCTATCCTTCCGACATGAAACGCCTTTTTGCTGCCGTCATCTTTTTCGCCGCTTTGCCGCTTGCTGCTGCCCGCCTGCCCAAGAGCGTCATTCCTGATCACTACGCGATCAACATCACGCCTGATCTTGCTGCTGCGAAATTCAGCGGGCAGGAGACGATCGACGTCGACATCAAAGAGCCCGTCGATACGATCACGTTCAGCAGCGTCGGGCTGGAGTTGCACGACGTCATCGTCGCGAGCGGAAGCAAGTTGCTGACGCCCACGGCGATCACATTTGACGAGCCGAATGAGATGGCATCGCTCAAGTTCGGGCAGACCGTGCCGCCGGGCAAGGCATCGATTCGCATGAGCTTCAACGGCGCTTTGAGCGAACAGTTGCGCGGTCTTTACCTGAGCAAGACGCCGCGGCGCCATTACGCGGTCACGCAGTTTGAAGCGACCGACGCGCGCCGTGCTTTTCCCTGTTTCGATGAACCGGCGATGAAAGCGACCTTCGACATCACGCTCGTCGTCGACGATGGCGACACAGCCATCTCGAACGGCGCCATCGCCTCGGACACGCCGGCGGGTCCCGGCAAACACGCCATCCGCTTCCGCACGACGACGAAATTGTCGACGTATCTCGTGGCTATGCTCGTCGGCGATTTTCAGTGCGTGACCGGCGGCGTGGACGACATCCCGATCCGCGTTTGCTCCGTGCCCGGCATGCAGGACCTCGGCAAATTCGCGCTCTCGGCTGCCGAGGCTTCGATCTCGTTTTACGACAAGTACTACGGCATCAAGTACCCGTTCGGGAAGCTCGATCTCATCGGCATTCCCGACTTCGAAGCGGGCGCGATGGAAAACGCCGGCGCGATCACGTTTCGCGAGACGGCGCTGCTGCTCGACGAAAAATCGGCGTCGGTCGAGCGCAAACGCGGTGTCGCCGGCGTCATCGCGCACGAGATCGCGCATCAGTGGTTCGGCGATCTCGTCACGATGAAGTGGTGGGACGACATCTGGCTCAACGAAGGCTTCGCCACGTTCATGGCGCCGAAGCCGCTGATGGCATGGCATCCGGAATGGCGCACCGATCTCGATCAGGTCGGCGGCACGCTCAACGCGCTCAGCACCGACTCCACGCGCACGACGCGTCCGATCCGCCAGAAAGCGGAGACGCGCAACGAGATCAACGCGCTGTTCGACGGCATCGCGTACGGCAAGACCGCCGCGGTGCTGCGCATGGAAGAGACCTGGGTTGGTGAGGAGACGTTCCGCGACGGCATCCGGGCGTATCTGAAGAAGTATTCGTACGCGAATGCGGCCGCCGAGGATTGGTGGGGAACGATGACGGCAGCGACGAAGCAGCCGTTCGACGCGGTGATGAAATCGTTCGTCGATCAGACCGGCGCGCCGCTGCTGCACGCGTCCGAATCGTGCGGACCTGACGGAACGCGAACAGTGACCGTCTCGCAGGAGCGGATGCTGACAAAATCGGCGACGCCGGTGCCGCAGTCGTGGAGCATTCCGGTTTGCGGGCATGAAGCCGGTGCAGCCGCCGCGTCGCCTTGCCGGATCATCGCCAAGCCTGCCGACGCCTTCACGCTCGCGTTCTGCGAGAAGCCGCTCTATCTCAGCCGCAACGGGGCAGGATATTTCGTCGTCGACTATTCGCCGTCGATGCGCGGCGCGTTGCGCGGTCATGTTGGTGAGATGCCGCCGTCGGAACAGATTTCGCTGCAGGGCAACGAATGGCTGCTCGTGCGCAACCTGCGCGAAGACGTGTCGGACTATCTCTCGCTGGCGCGCGCATTGCCGCGCCCGGCGGAGCGCCCGCTCGTCGCGCACGTCGCCGGCAACCTCGGCTACCTCGACAGAACGCTCGTGGATGATCGCAATCGCGCCGCATGGCAGGCGTATGTGCGCGAGACGATGCGCGGGTTCGCGCCTGTGACCTGGGAAGCGCCCGCGGGCGAGACGCCGGAGCAGCGCATCATGCGCGCAACGGTGCTGGACATGCTCGGCGTTCAGGGCGCGGATCCCGAGGTGATCGCGGGGGCGAAACGGGTGGCGCAGCAATACATGAACGATCCGTCATCGGTCGACGCCGTCATCGCCGACCGCGCGCTGCCGATCGCCGCGATCAACGGCGACGAAGTGTTGTTCGATCAGGTGCTGGCGCACATGAAGAGCGCGCCGACACCGGAGATCGCCGCGCGCTATCGCCAACTGATTCCGCTCTTCCGCGATCCGAAGCTCATCGCCCGCGCGGTCGATTTCATTTACAGCGATCAACTTCGTTCCCAGGATCTTCCCGGCATGGCCGCGGGATTGTTCTTCAATCCAAACGCCAAGAACATTGCCTGGAGCGCCGCGCAGTCGCATTGGGAGATGTTGAACAAAAAAATCCCGACGGCCATCGGCGCGATCACCGGTGCGGTCGGAACGTTCTGCGATCCCGCGATGAAGCAGGAAGTGCAGGTATTCTTCGCCACGCACCCCGCCGGTTCCGGCGAACGCTCGCTGCGCCGCGGACTGGAGCAGATCGATAGCTGCATCGCGTTCAAGACAGCGCAGCAGGCGTCGTTCGACGCAATGCTCGGCGTGTCGAAGTAAGGAGTCTTTTCGCGTTCTTCGCGGCTTCGCGTGAGATTGATTGCACGCGAAGACGCGAAGGCGCGAAGTGGCAGCGTCGTGGTAGGAGGCTTGCGTACCATCGCTGCGAAAGGCATACGACAGATGCGCAAATGGCCCCTGATGTTTGGACTCGCTCTTCTCGCGGTAATCCTGGCCGCGTTCCACGTCTTCGGAAAAGACGGCAACGACATGCTCTGGGGATTCTCGGCAGGAATCGGGATCGGGGCGGTCATCACGTGGTTCGTTGAGCGCGGGCTAGCGTAATCTTTGCCAAGCATACGAATCGTCGCTAACATATGCAGTCAGGTGCAGACATGAGAACGACGCTTAACCTTGATGACGAGGCGCTCGAAGCAGCGATGAAGGTTTCCGAGGGCCAGACGAAGACCGATGTGGTGAATGAGGCGCTCCGCCGATTTGCGCGGGCAAAGCGCCGGCATCAGCTTCTCGACCTCCGCGGCAAGGTCGAGTGGACGGGAAACATCGATGCGCTTCGAAAAGGCGGATGAGAGTTCTGGTCGACACGTCCGTCTGGGTCGACTTCTTCAATGGACATCCGAGCAAGCAAGCCGAAGTGCTCGCACGCCTCATACGGGAAGATGCTGATCTACTTACCTGCGGTCTCGTCGTCTCCGAGGTGCTACAAGGCCTGCGTCACGCGAAGAGCCTTCTGACGATTGAGCGGCACCTCCGCGAAATGGAATGGTTAACGCCGAACGAGCCCGAGACGTACATCGAAGCAGCCAACTTGTTCCGCCAGTTGCGCGCCCGCGGGCTCACGATCCGATCGACGATCGATTGCGTCATCGCCAGCCTCGCCGCACACCACGATGCGCTGATTCTCTCGAAAGACCGCGACCTGACGGTCATCGTTGAATCGAAATTGCTGGCGCTTCGATCAATGCCAGTGGTGTAGTGAAGGCGTCGGGACTCGCCCATCGGCGTGCCTAGAGCGGAAGATCGGCGTACAGCATCGAAAGATCGAGTGCCGGCCCCGAGGCAAGTCGAACGCTGCCTTCTCGGACTTCGAAGTACTCCCACTTGCCCGAGGGCGTGCGGCGGAAGATCTCGACGCGGGGCTCCTGGCTCACCATGACGTACTCCTGAAGCGAGGGGATTCGCTGGTAGTGCATCCACTTGTTGCCGCGATCGCCTTTCTCGGTCGTGACCGAGAGGACTTCGACGAGGAGCACCGGATTCGTGATCGTAGTGCGCGCGGCGTCGTCCGGATCGTATTCGATCGGACCGCAGACCATCGAGACGTCGGGATAGGTGGCGCGGCCGGTGGCAGCGATGCGGACTCGCATATCAGATTGAAACATGGTGCAACCGGGAGGGCGCGTGTTTTCCATTGCCGTGGCGATCTTCAGGGCGAGCGCGCTGTGCCGCGCAGTTCCCCCGGACATCGCCAGGATCTCGCCGGCATCGAATTCGTGCTTGACCTCACTGTCGCGCTCGAGCAGGAGGTAGTCCGCGAATGTGTAATCGTGATGCGACTGCAACGGAGAGGCTGTCATCAACGCTTAGGATAGCGCACGCTTCAGAACTTATGCCGCTATACGAGTGTGGATTCGAGAATTTGCGAGCATGCAAACCGTCGGTCCACCTTCAATGACCCTCCCAGCGGAAAAGGTGCGTCTGTCGTTGAGTCGTGCAACGTGCGGGCGGCCAGCATGAGGTGAAGTTTTGACTCGGCTGATTTCCGCTGTGGCGGAAGATCAGGTTCTAAGCCGATGAATCCGCTTTGTGAGGCGTTGAAATTGCACACCCGCCCCGGCACGGTCGAGCGCGTACCGACGCGTCGTCGCACGCACCGTGCTGTACCTCGACCTTAGCGAGACCGCCTTGCCGATCCCTCGCAGGCGCACAGACCGTGCGAATACCAAAACGAACACTAATCGCTTCACCGGAGGTCCATCATGAGATTCCGTACGCTCCTGTATGTAGCTCTTGTCGTGGTCGCAGCTACGCTCATCCCCGGCCAGAGCCGCGCATGCAATCTGCCGGCGTATCCAAGCGGTTCGCCCTTCTGCGACGAACTGGACGATTGGGCCACCATCTGGGAAGACGCCCAAACGCCCGGATGTGATGCGAACGCAGCACTATGGTTCAGGGACAAGCTGCAGACGAAGTTCTACGCCGGCGGTTTTACCGGCTTCCTCGCCGGCTCGCAGGCCAGCTTTGCATACGAGACGGGGCTGATCCTCGGCGGCAGGAACCTTCTGTCTCCCGACATCGACAATCTCCTCGCGACGATCAACTACGACGGCGCCATCTCCCAAGCCTGTGGCTTTTCCGGTCCCGTCTACGGTGGGGATCCAACAACCAGGCGGTGGCGGCTCGGGGACACCTGCATGGATGACTACATGATCGCCGCCGCGGCATACGCGTGGCGCGCCGCGTACATGCGCAAGACCAGCCGCTGGTGGCAGGGCGACCGGGCCAGTGCGATCTCGAATCTGACCATGGCCTTCGATACGGATCAGAGCATCTGTATCTCGAAACTTGACGGAGCCACCGACGCGAACAAAGGGCCGTGTGACGGGACGGTGGCGGACCTCGCAAACGGCAGCGCGACGGTTTTGCCGTTCAATCACAGCGGTGAGAGTCCCGCATACGGCATCGGCCTCATCACCTCGATGGCCAACGTCTATCTGGCATTGCAAACCGCCCACGCCTGGGTCAATCCGTGGTCCGATTTCGGTTCGCACTATCAGGACATCCAGTACATCATGATCGCTCTGTTTCAAGAGGGGCAGCGCGCCGCCAATGGCGGCTCCGCCTTCGCAACGGACCGATGCTTCAATCCGAGCGGCGGCCCCGGCAGCATCTTCACCGACGACGACGTCGCTCCTGGTAATCGGAACCGCAACTGCAACGACCTTCTGATTGGCAACGGCACGCCGGGTCTCACTTACGCTCCGAGCATGTTCCCGGTTCGCGCGTTCTATTACAGCCAGGGATTCTCCATCGGCGACCCGAACGGCTATCAATTCGACGGGTCGGATTTTCCGTTTAGCCGTTTCACGAGCTGCAATTTCTGGGGACGTGCGCGGCGCGACGTCTACTACACAATCGCCTACGACTGGACTGCCCATCAGTCCCTCATTCCAGCGCACGAAGGTGCTGGTAGTGTGAAGCTCTCCATCGCCACCAACAACTGGAGATACGTGTCGGGCGACGGGAACTGGGTGACGGCTTATGGCTGGTCGATCGGTCCGTCGGAGACATTCACCATGGACGTGGTGGGTGGCGGCACGCTCGAGCATGGCAAGGACGTCACCATCAGAACTGTCTCCGGCTATTACTTCACTGCCTTGAACGGCGGCGGAGATTTGTTGCTGGCCAACACGACTACCGCCGGTCCGCGGGAGACTTTCCGCATCTACAAGTACCAGAACTGGTACGACCCGTATGGAACGGAGATTACGCACGGCGACCAGTTCGCGCTGGTGGCGCTCTCCACGGGAACCACCTATTGGGTGACCGCGGACGGAGGAGGTGGCAGCGTGGTGAACGTGACTGGGACTTCGTCTGGTCCCTGGCAGACCTTTGAATTCTTGCGCCAGAACTGAGCGGATGTCGAGATTCGACCCTTCCCGGCGCGATCGGACGCGCCGGGAAGATCGACGCTGGATCAGTCTTCATCGCGAGATCGCCGCAGCAATCATCGCCTCTGGAGCCGGCTGCTCACAGACCACCGTCCGCGTGGTGGCAGATATTAAAAATGCCGCCAGGAGGCGGCTGGTCAGTGGCTGAGATTGGTGCGCCCTGCAGGAGTCGAACCTGCGACTTACAGTTCAGGGCTGTCGCGCTATCCAGCTGAGCTAAGGGCGCGGTTGCTAATCAAGAAGGCCATATCTATGAGAGCCGCACAACGGCTATCCTTCCTTCTGTGCCGCTCAATTACGGTTCTCGCCTGGGCCCCTACGAGATTCTCGGAGCGCTCGGCACGGGCGGGATGGGGGAGGTCTATCGCGCGCACGACCCCCGCATCGGACGCGATGTGGCCATCAAAGTCCTTCCCGTGGCGGCGTCGCAGGATCGCGATCATCTGCAGCGATTCGAACAGGAGGCTCGGGCGACCGGGGCGCTCAATCATCCCAACCTTCTGGTGATCTTCGACTTCGGCACGCACGACGGGGCGCCGTTCATCGTTTCCGAGTTGCTCGACGGCTTCACCTTGCGCGATCGGTTTGCCAGAGGGCGGTTGCCGGTGCGCGAAGCGATCGATTACGCCGTGCAGATCGCGCGCGGCCTTGGCGCGGCGCACGACAAGGGCATCGTGCATCGCGACCTGAAGCCGGAGAACATCTTCATCACTGCCGGCGACCGCGTGAAGATCGTCGACTTCGGATTGGCGAAGCTGGTACAGCCGGATGACGTCGTGTTCGCCGCCACCGCCGTCACCCAGCGGATGGCCACCACCCCTGGTGTAGTCCTCGGCACGGTCGGCTACATGTCGCCGGAGCAGGTTCGAGGCACGACCATCGATCATCGCTCTGACGTCTTCTCCTTTGGCGTGGTGCTCTACGAGATGATCAGCGGGGTTCAGCCATTCCGCCGCGACAGTGGTGTGGAGACCTTGAACGCCATTCTCAACGACGATCCGCCGCTGATCGCCGGCGACGCAGCGCCGCGGACGCTCCTCCGCCTGCTCGAACATGCTTTGGAGAAAAACCGCGAGCGGCGCTTCGAATCGATGAAGGACGTAGCCTTCGCGCTGGAAGCGCTGGCTGGCAGCGGCGCGCCGGCGGTCCCGAAAAAGTCCCGGGCGCGAAGCACGAAAGGGTCCGAGAGGCCGGCACAGCCGCAGTACCGCCGCATTACGTTCGGGCGTGGTTCGATCATGTCGGCGCGTTTCGCGCCGGACGGCTCCATCATTTATGGCGCGACG
Organism: Thermoanaerobaculia bacterium; assembly: GCA_963719365.1. Taxonomy (GTDB): domain Bacteria; phylum Acidobacteriota; class Thermoanaerobaculia; order Gp7-AA8; family Gp7-AA8; genus JADGNZ01. Next base: position 26,585 of record OY970380.1, read on the forward strand.
TGGGAAGACGGGCCGCTGGAGATCTTTTCCGCGCATCCGCCCGATCCCGAGGCGCGCCCACTCGGGCTGACCGGCGCTGATGTCCTCTCCGTTTCTCCCAAGGGCGAATTGGCTGTCTCTCTTGGACGCCGTTACGTCAGCGGCTGGGTCACCATTGGTACGCTCGCGCGGCGTCCGATCAGCGGCGGTTCGCCGCGACTCGTCTGCGAGGATGTCCAGGAAGCGGAATGGGCGCCGGACGGAAAGAACCTGCTCATCATCAGGCGCGTTGGCGGTCTGCATCGAATCGAGTCGCCCATCGGAAACGTCCTGTACGAGAGCCGGCTGTGGATCAGTCACGCCCGTCAATCGCCGCACGGCGGTCGCATTGCGTTCCTCGAACATCCGGTGTGGGGCGATGACAGTGCCGCTGTGGTGGTGATCGACCGCGCCGGACAGCAGCTCGTCCGCTCGTCGACCTGGAGCAGCACCGGCGGCATGGCTTGGACGCCGAAAGGCGACGAGGTGTGGGTGTTGGCGGCGGCCGAGTGGGAGGGGAGTGGCCACGACCTTCGCGGCATCAACATGTCGGGCGGCGAGCGAATCGTTCTCGCCGTTCCCGGACGAGTGTCACTGCACGACATCTCGCCGGGCGGCGACGTCCTGCTGGCGTCCGAAAACGGAAGGCGCGAAGCGGTCGCCGGCCATATCGATAAGCCACAGGAGCGGAATCTCACTTTGTTCGACTGGTCGTATCTGGCCGACATCAGCGACGACGGGAAACTAGTCGTGATTGTGGAGCAGGCGGGAGCGGTCCGCGCGCAGAGCACCGTCTATGTGCGGCCAGTCGACGGGGGGCCGCCCGTACGTATCGGCGAAGGGCATGTGCGCGGAAAGCCGCTCACGCCCGACGGCAAATGGATTATCGTCGATACGGGAGGAACGCCGCCGCATCTGGAGATGCTGCCGGTCGGCGCCGGCGTGCCTCGCCCGCTGCCGGTACCACAGTTGGAGACTCTCATCGGCTGGCACCCGTTCACTGACGGCGAGCGTCTTCTGCTCCACGGCAACGCGCACGCAGAGCCGCCGCATCTGTTCGAGATGTCGCTGGCCGACGGCATGATCCGGCAGCTCTCGCAGATTCCCGTCGGCCGGCCTACTCGTCTTTCGAACGACGGTCAGTGTGTTGCAGCGATGGGCGAGAGCGATACGGTCTTGCTCCTGCCGGTTTCGGGCGGCGAGGCACGGCCGGCTAATGGATGTGTGGCCGGCGACCTACCCATCGGTTGGACGCTCGATGATCGTGCGCTCTACGTCTTCCGCCGTGGCCGCACGAGCGTGTCGATCGAGCGCGTCGATGTCACGACGGGCGAGCGCACTCCCTGGCATACCATCCGCCCAGCGGATCCCGCCGGCATCAACGACATCAGGCCCAGCTACGTCATGCCCGTCTACATCACGCCCGACGGTCAGACATACGCGTATTCCTACCCGCGGGTCCTGTCGGATTTGTACGTGGTGAGCAGGCTGATTTAGGAGTCAGCCGTTGGTGCGCCCTGCAGGAGTCGAACCTGCGACCTACAGCTCCGGAGGCTGTCGCTCTATCCAGCTGAGCTAAGGGCGCGCACGGGGGAGGCGTGGCGGATTGTATGGTGCGCAACGTCGCGCGGCAACGTGTGATTTCACGGAGGTCTGTAACGTAGGTCGGACTCTCCAGTCCGACGGTTCTGTTTCCGCATCATACGGAGTCGGACTGGAGAGTCCGACCTACGTTCATGCGCGACGGTTCAAGCGGCGTCGGTGAGGTTGATGTGCAGGCGGCGTTTCAGGGCCACGCGCAGGGGGCGGGAGGAGTCGCGGAGCCAGTCGTAGGTTTTCCGCCAGCGCTGGCCGGCGATCAGTTCTCGAACCTTGGGATGATCGTAGAGGAAGACGTCGGCGCGGCGCTTGATCTGTTTCGGCGTTCCGATCCAGCGCACTTCTTTTTTGCGGACGACTTCCAGCTTCGCATCGAGCTCGGCGTAGAACTCCTCGTCGAACTTGAAGTACATGTTTTTCAGCCAGCAGAGGCCGGGCTTGACGCAGACCTCTTTCAGGATCTGAAAGCGTTTCGGGTCGTAATCGACCTTGCCGCCGCGCAGAAGGACTTCGCGCATCTCGTCGCGCATCTTCTCGAACATCGGACCGCGCCAATGCTGGGTGATCGACGCGTCGTGAACGTTGCCGAGGGGCGGGACGTCGGGGTTGAGGAGCAGGCAGCAGGGGCGGATGTCGCCGTTGCCGGTGATCGCAGCGGTGTACCAGGCGAAGAAGCAGCCGTCGTTGCGGTCTTTGAACGACGGCGCGACCGGATACATGTTCGTCGGCTGAATCCCGACGCGGTCGCGAACGCGCGTCATCATCGTGTTCCAGCCCCACACTGCGAAATCGATCTGCAGGAGTCCGGCGTCGGCGTCCTTGCGCAGCAGCTCCTCCACGAACGGTTCGGCGAGACCGGCATCCTCGGGACGAAGCAACAGCTCGCGGTCGATGCGCTCGCGCGGGATCTCGAGCACTGCATTCACGGCGATTCGATCGACGCCGAGGGATCGGGCCAGATCGTACATCTCAACCATGCGCGTGACGTTGTCGCGGTCGATGAGGAACTGCGTCACGATCGAGGGATAGATCGAATCGCCGCGCACTTCGACGAGCGTCTTGATGTTCTCGATCACCTTGTCGAACAGCGCCGGCTTCACCTTCATCATTCGCGCGTAATCGGCGGCATCGACGGCGTTGAGCGAGAAGATCACCTCACGTCCTTTGTTGGCGACTAGGAAGCTGGCGATGTCGCGGTTGAGCGCGACGCCGTTCGTGGTCACGTTGTCGACGACGATGCCGCGGGATGCGAGGTGGGTGAGGACGTCGTTGATCTCGCGGTGAAAGAGCGGATCGCCGCCGCCAGAGAGCCGGACCGATCGCAGGCCGTTCTCCGCCATCTCATCGATCAGTTCTGTCGTCTTTTGGATCGGGATCTGCTCTTTGGTCCGCAAGTCCTGCTGGTTGCAGAAGTAGCAGGCCACGTTGCAGCGATCGGTGAGATCGAGCTCCGCGTGGACAGGGCCTTTCGTCGGCGCATTCGCGACGATGGCATCGATGATCTCGCGCTTGCGCTCGCGCGACACTTCTGCCCACCCGTGAGTTCCTCTCATGATTTCGTGTCCGCTAACGGGACTGTAGTTTCGAGCATTCCGCGTTTTGCTTTCGCCAGGCTGAACGTAGGTCGGACTCTCCAGTCCGACTAAACGCGATTGTCGGACTGGAGAGTCCGACCTACGTAAAACCTCGCTGCGATTCGGACCTCGGTATAATCGCGCCGCTTGTACGGCCCCCTCAAGATCTTCACTGGCCGCGCCCATCCGGGGCTCGCGCAGGAAATTTGCGCGATTCTCGGGATTCATCCGGGGCATGTGTCGCTCTACAGTTTCTCCGATGGCGAGAACTACGTGCAGATCGACGAGAACGTTCGCGGTGCCGACGTCTTCGTGATCCAGCCGACGTCGCCGCCGGTGAACGACAACCTGATGGAGCTCTTGATCATGCTCGATGCATTCAAGCGCTCCTCGGCCAGCCGCGTCACAGCCGTGCTGCCGTACTACGGCTACGCGCGGCAGGATCGGAAAGACAAGCCGCGCGTGCCGATCACGTCGAAGCTCGTCGCCGATCTCATCACCGCGGCGGGCGCCGATCGCGTGCTGACGCTCGATCTGCACGCCTCGCAGATTCAGGGCTTTTTCAACATTCCGGTCGATCACCTTTTCGCCGCTCCGGTCATCGTTCGCCATCTTCGCGAGCTCGGCATGGAAGACCTGACGATCGTCTCGCCGGACGCGGGCGGCGTCGAGCGCGCGCGTGCGTACGCGAAGCGGCTCGGCGCGACGCTGGCCATCATCGACAAGCGCCGCACCGGCGCCAATCAGACCGAGGTCATGAACATCATTGGTGATGTCGAGGATCGGAACGTGGTAATCGTCGACGACATCATCGACACAGGCGGGACGCTGATCCATTCGTCCGATGCCTTGCTTTCTAAGGGCGCGCGATCGATCTCGGCGTCGTGTACGCATGCGGTGCTGTCCGGTCCCGCGATCACGCGCATCAACAACTCGCAGCTCAAACAGGTCATCGCCACGAACAGCATGCCGATGGCAGACCGTCAGGCGGAGTGTCCGAAGATTACGACGCTCTCGATCGGCGACCTTCTGGCTCAGGCCATCAAGCGCATTCACGACGAGGATTCGGTCAGCTCGCTATTCGAAATGTGAGGTTGGGGGTGGATCATCGACGACCGTCGATTTGCCTTTCCTTGGCGCCCGACGGCCACTCACCGCAGCAAGGCATAATTGGGAGTTAGACCTGAGTTAGACCGCCATGTTCAAGAACGTCGTCTGGGTCGTGCTCGCCATGGCGGTCGTGGCTTGCGGCGATAGGTCAATTCAGCAACGCGCACAAATCTACGAGTGGAAGCTTGAGAACGTGCCACCGAGTGCACGCCAGGTAGCCCGCGATACGTACGTACTGTCGCTATCCTCGTCGAAAACTTCGGGCGCCCCCATCGAGGGCCTGCCCGACTTTGGTTATGCAGAAACCATAAATCCGAAGGGTGGTTTGCAAGCCGTGACTTCACTTGAACTGGGCACGTTCAGATCACTCTCGCCCGCGCTCCGAAACACGTTCTCGGGTGCGCGCCTCGGCGAGATACGCCACGTGTGGACATGCCCTCCGCGCGCGCGGATGAACTGCAAGCTAACCGAGTACGTGTTTTACGCGACGCCGCGATAACGGCTGGCGGCCTAACTCGCGCCGCAGGTATCTCCCCCGTGGAAGGGAACGCCCTCAGCTCTCTTCATGCCATGGTCTGAGGTAACCAAAGCTGTGGCCTTCAAGCGTGACCAATACGTTGTGGATCGGGTCCGTATCGTCTTTGAATTGTCTGCTCAAGTTCTGGCCCCGACACCCCACTCCCCACCCGCCAAGGAATAACCCTGACACCACAGGGACTTAAGATCGTTTCGTTGTCTCTACCGAAAAAGGAGTTTCTGCATCATGGCTGAGGTCACGTTGGAAGTTACCCGTCGCGAACGCTCTGGAAAAGAGTACGCGAAGAAGTTGCGCCAGGACGGCAAGATCCCGGCGGTTGTCTATGGTGGTCACAAAGAGCCGGTGGCAATCACCGTCGAGCGCAAGTCGGTCTCAGACCTGATTCAGAAGAGCGATCACGGCATCCGTTCCATCTTCCTCCTCAAGATGTCCGGCACCGATCAGCAGCGCCACGCCATGATCAAGGACATGCAAATGGACCCGATCTCGCGGCGCATGACGCACATCGATTTCGTGCGCGTCGTCATGGATGAAGTCGTCCGCGTGACGGTTCCGGTGAACATCACCGGCAACTCGATCGGCGTGAAAGAGGGCGGCATCCTCGACTGGCAGATCCGCGAGCTTCATGTCGAGTGTCTCCCGAACGCCATCCCCGACAAGATCGACGTCGACATCACCAACCTCGGAGCACACGAGCAGGTTCGCGTTTCCGACCTGCAGCTTCCCGATGGTGTGAAGGTGGCCGAAGACGTTCATCGTGTCATCGTCGGCGTAACGTCGCCGCGCGCCGAGATCGTGCCGGAAGTTGCGGCAGCCGACGCAACCGCCGTGGCCGAGCCCGAAGTCGTGAAGAAGGGCAAGACCGAGACCGAGACCAAAGAGTAACTTCGATCGTCATCAATTCGCTTACGATTGCGCCCCGCGGCAACGCGGGGCGTTTTGTGTTTCAGGAGACTCGATGGCGCGGCTCAGCAAGCTCACGAAAGATCAGGTCACGGACGAGGTCCGCGAGAAGTTCCGGCAGATCGGCGCGGCGCGCGGCAACGTGCCGAACATGTTCCGCGTCTACGCGCACCGGCCAGAGATTCTGAAAACGATGATGGCGCACATGGACGCCGTCACGAACAGTGGCACGGTGTCGGTGCGAACCAAAGAGCTCGTGGCCACGCTGGTGTCGCGGCTGAACCACTGTGAATACTGAAACCGTTCGCACACCGCGCAGGCTGCGCGGCACGGAGCGGACGATGCGCAGATGCAGGCGCTGCTCGATTTCGAGAGCGGGCCGTTTGACGAAAAGGAAAAGGCCGCGCTGGCGTACGCGAAGCAACTCACGATCGATGCGCACGGAGTCGACGACGCGATGTTCGATCGGTTGCGCCAACATTACGATGAAGGAGAGATCGTCGAGATCTCAGCGATGGCTGGTTTGTTCAATTACTTCAACCGCGTGAACGACGCTCTGCAGATGGAGCCGACGAAGCCAGGCGAAGGATTATGAGATCGCTGGTAGCGCTTTCCGCGCTGTTGCTCATCAGCGTCGCGCCACTGCCTTCGTCGATGCCCGCGGCGCCGGTGGCGTTTCCGTTCGGGCACGCCACATCGGAGCCGTATGTTGTTGCTGATGGCAGCGGCGGGTTCGCCGTGTCGTGGCTCGATGGCCGCACGAAGTCGTTCAACTTCGCGCACTTCGACGGCGCGAAATGGTCGAAGGCCGCGGTCATTGCGCATGGCAAGGTTCTCGAAAATCGTGCGGACTACCCATCGATCGCCGTGTCCGGCCGCGCGATCGTTGCGCAGTGGCGCGAAGGGGTGGGGGAGGAAGGCGCGCGGATTTTTCTGGCGCGATCGTCGGACGGCGGCGCGACCTGGAGCCAGCCGGTCACGCCGCATCCGGTGATGGAGCGTGAGTTCGGCTTCGTCTCGATGCTCCCGCTCGCAAACGGAGCCACGCGCATCGCATGGCTCGACGGCCGCGCCAGTGCGCACGAAGGCGAGGGAAACACGCAGCTCCGCGCCGCCACGATGACGCCGGCGGGATCGCTGACGGATGACGTGCTCGTCGACGGACGCGTCTGCGATTGCTGCCAGACGTCGATGACGATGACTTCGCGCGGAGCGCTCGTCGCGTATCGCGATCGCTCGGAGAAAGAGATTCGCGACATCGTCGTCGCGCCGCCGCAAGCGAGCGCCCACAGCACGCCGGTGCATGCCGACGGTTGGCTGATCAAAGGTTGTCCGGTCAACGGTCCGCGCATCGACGCGCGCGGCAACGACGTGGCGGTGGCGTGGTTCAGCGCGGCGAACGGCAGGCAGGTCGTGAACGTTGCGTTCTCGCGCGACGGCGGTTTGACGTTCGGTGCGCCGATCCACGCAGGCGCGCAGCACGATGCCGGCCGCGTCGACATCGTCCTCCTCAGCGACGGCACGTCGGCAATCGTGACGTGGGTCGAGCGGGCAGGCTCGTTCTCGAAAGTGATGGCTCGCCGCGTCAGTTCGTCCGGCATTCTTGGCACGCCCGAAGTCCTCGGCAAAGGCATGTCTCTCGGATTTCCCCGCATCGCCATTTCAAACGAACACGTTCTCGCTGCATGGAGCGGCGACGACGGAATTCAACTCGCTACGATCGACACTCACATACGATGAGACCACCGATGAAACCAACGATGAAATCGAATCTGTCTTTGTTCACGATGCTCTTCCTCGCCGGCGTTTTGGCGTGTGCAAAAAATGAGACTCCCGTCACTGGAACTACGCAGTCCGCAGCCAAGCCGAAGACGACCGGGGCAAAGTCGCAGACGGCGTCAAGCACGGCAGGCGCCGAGCCGGAATCAGCACGCACCGAAGTCGGCGATCCGATGCCGTCGTACGCGGCTGCCTATCTCGACGGCAAGCCGCTCAACCTCGCAAACGAAAAGGGGAGCGTTGTTTTTCTCAACGTCTGGGCCACGTGGTGCGGACCGTGCCGCTTCGAAACGCCGGAGTTGCAGGCGCTGCAGAATCAGTACGCGGCGAACGGGCTGAAGGTGATCGGCGTCAGCGTCGACGAAGGTGACAGCGCAGAGGTGAAGACGTTCGTCGCCGAGCAAAAGATCACGTATCCGATTGCCGTCGATCCCGAGGGACGCATCGCCACGCTGTTGCAGACGACGGTATTGCCGACGTCGCTGCTCATCGACCGCGACGGCAAGATCGTCTGGCGGCAAATCGGCGCGGTCATGCCCAATGACGCCAAGCTGAAGGCTGCTGTCGAGAAAGCAGTGGCGGCGAAGCGCGGGTAGTCATGTCACGGCCGACGGCGAGGACGCCGCCGGGCCAGCCGCCGGGACGGCAGCGTTCCGGCGCTTCGCGCCTCACACGACACGTCCCAATCCTTCACGGCGTGACCTTGCGGCGATCGGGCGTTTCGCGATGCACGACGCGGCGCTCGCGCTGGCGCTGAATGAATTCGCGAAGGTTCCGCGCCATGTGCTCGACGAGCAGACGCAGCGGGAGATAGGCGAGGCCGATGGCAACGACGACTGCGACGGCAGCGATGAGAAGAATGACGATTGTGGACATATCTGAATCGTTGAAGTAGCAAACTCCAGGCCGCGCTTCGGGGCGCCGCTTGTGAATTTTTGCGGCGGCAGCCGAGGTTGGCAGAACACCGATGGCCGACGTCCCCGAACCGCCGCCAATTCCTCTTTCGCTTCAGGCGCCCTTGCGTGCGTTGTTGCGCGGCGATGCTGCGGCGTGGCCAGCCGAGGCGGCGTCGAGTGATGCAGTGAATCTGTTGATCGCCCTTGATCAGCACGGCATCGCGCCGCTTGTTTACGCGCGTCTTTCCGCGACAGGGGAGACGTGGCCGGTTTTCGCCGCGCTGCGCGGCACCGCAATTCACGCCGCCGCGACGGAAACGTTGCGGCTGGCCGATCTTCGCGCGCTTCTCGACGCATTCGCCGCACGCGGGATTCGGGTCCTCATCATCAAAGGAACCGGGCTCGCGTACGACGTGTATGACGCGCCGGAGCTGCGTCCCCGCGGAGATACCGATCTGGTTATTGCGGAGAAGGATTGCGATTCGATGCGTGCCCTGATGCGCGAGCTCGGCTTCGAAACGCAGGTTACGAGCGGCGACACCCTGGCCGTGCGGCAGCAGTCGTTCCGCCGCGAAGGTCATGTGTACGACGTGCATTGGGACGTGATGAACTCGTCTGTGGTCCGCGATGCGTTGCCGTTCGATGAGCTTATTCGCCGCGCGATTGGCGTGCCTCGCATTAGCGCGCACGCGTTGGCGCCATCGCACGGCGACGCGCTCCTGCTCGCATGCCTGCATCGCGTCGCGCACCATCACGACAACGAGCGCTTGATCTGGCTCTGCGACATTCACCTGCTGCGCGAGCGGATGTCGCGCGACGAGCACGCCGCGTTCTGGCGCCTCGCCGCGGAACGCCGCGTGGTCGCGATCTGCGAGCGCTCGATTGGGCTGGCCGAGGAGTGGTTTGGGCGCATGTCGCACGACCGTGCCAGCGATTGGCTTCGTGATGATGAACGTCTTCGCGATGAGCCTTCCGCCGCGCTCCTCGATCGCTCCCGTACCCGCGCCGCGCACCTCGGCGGCGATCTGAAAGCGCTCGGATGGCGCGCGCGCATGCGACGGCTTCGCGAGTTGGCGTTTCCTCCGGCGGCGTTCATGCGGCAGAGTTTTCCGTCTGCGCCGGTCGTGCTATTGCCGGCGCTGTACGTCTGGCGCGGTTTGCGCGGAGTGCTGCGATTGTTCGGGCGGGTCAGTGATTGAGAAACCAAACCTTTCACGCGGAGCCGCGAAGGCGCGAAGAAAAAACTTCGCGTCTTCGCGCCTTCGTGTGAAAGGCGGCTATCTCGTTACTGCCGAAAGTATTTCCGGGAGAGATGACGGCGATGTGCCTCGGCGGATGCGCCACGAGCGGAGCCTCGAAGGAGTTTCAGCACGGGAGGTTCCGCTCCGTTCCCAGGAAGCAAACCGTTTGCCTCGAGTAACTCGGGAATCATTGCCCGGAGTCGGGTCGTGAGATCTTCGATCGTCCCGGCCTCGGTTGCAAGCCCCGGAACATCGGAGCTGGTAGCGACCCAGACGTTCGCTTCAGCGTCCCAGTCTGCTTGAACGTGGTACGTATTCGCCTTCATCGTCGTAGGTAGGATAGCAGCTTGATACGCCGGCTCTGCGGTCTCTGCGAAGGCTTTCAATCAATCACTGAAACCACGACCCTCCGTTGATGTCGATCGTCACGCCATTCAGGTAGTCGCCCATTGGTGAGGCGAGGAAGAGGATTACGTTGGCGACGTCGGCGGTGCTGCCTACGCGGCCGAGGGGGATTTGGCGGAGGATGTCGTCGCGATGCTTCTCGAGCTCCGGCTTCGCCATCTCCGTCTCGATGAAGCCGGGCGCGACGCAACTGGCGACGATGTTGTCTTTCGCGCAGGCGCGGGCGATCGAGCGCGTGAGGTTCACGAGTGCCGCTTTCGACGCGCCGTAGTCGGCGAACTCGGTCTCGCCGCGAAAGGCAGCGCGTGAGGCGACGTTGATGATTTTTCCGGTGCTGCTGCGCGACGCCGCATTGCGCATGGCGCGCATGGCCAGCCATGCGGCATTCGCGGCTGCGAAGACATTCAGATCGAACGTTCTTCGCCAGCCTTTTTGCCATGCGGCGTAGTCGTCGCCATCGAACGGGTTGTACTCGAAGACGGCGGCGTTGTTGACGAGCACGTCGATCTTCTTAAACGCGACGACGACGTCATCGATCATTTTCTCGAAGTGCTGCAGGATCGGCAACATCGGCGCACATTGCGATTGCGTTGCCGCCGATTTCCTGTACGAGCGCGTTGGCCTCATCTTCGCTGCGCCGGTAGTTGATGATCACGTGTCCGCCGGCGGCGGCCATGCGTCGTGCGGTCTCGGCGCCGATGCCGCGTGAGCCGCCGGTGATCAGCACGACTTTGCCAGTCAGATCGAGTGTCGTCTTCGGATTCGCGTCCATCAGGTATCCTCGGCGCCGGAGTTTATGCGATGAATCATGAAGTGACGTTTTACACGCGCGCCGACTGTCCGTTGTGCGAGAAGGCCTACGCCGCGGTTCGCGAAGCGATTGCGTTGCATCAGCTTCCGGTGACGGTCACGGTGACCGACATCGACAGCGATGCGGCGTTGCAGGCGCGGCTCACGGACGATGTGCCGGTGATCTACGTCGATGGCGTGGAGGCCTTCCGGCATCGTGTCACCGCGGGTGCGTTTGCGGCGTACGTCCGCGATTCGAGTGCGCCGGCTTCGCGCTCGTCGCTGGCGGACGAGATGTGCATTCCGTGCACGGGCGGCGTTCCTCCCGTGCATGGGGCGGAGCTGGCGGCGCTGGCGAAATCACTCGGCGGCGGATGGCGTGTCGTCGATGAGCATCATCTCGAAAAGGAATTCGCGTTTCCCGATTTTGCGCAGGCGCTGGCGTTTACGAATCGAGTGGGCACGATTGCGGAAGCCGAGGGACACCATCCGGATATTTACCTGGCATGGGGCAAAGTGCGGATCACGATCTGGACACACAAGGTCGATGGGTTGACGCGCGCGGATTTTGTGCTGGCGGCGAAGATCGATGCGGGATAACGAAGGTTGCGATGATTGGTGGTTGCCGGCGCGATTTTGTGCGATTCGCGTCCACCGGATCGTTCTCTGCCGCCCGCTGAAGCGGGCTCGGGATTCTTGGGGCGTTCGCGAAACCCCCGGCTGAAGCCGGGGGCTACGGATCTCATTATTGGTGGGGCGCCGGAATTGTGTTCAAAGACCGGCTGAGCAACTCAGCAACCTGGCAACTTAGCAACCCCGAGACCCGCTACTCGCTCCTCGATTTCCAATCCTCTTTCTCGACCTTCCATGCGCCGTTCTCGCGGACCATCGTGATCGTGCCGTGGGAGACGTTGTCGCCGTCTTTGCCGGTGGCGAGGAGAGTGGCGTGGGTGCCGTCGCTCGCGCCGCCGGTGACTTTGATGTTCTTGGGTTGCATCTCCTGCAGCAACGGAAAGAGCTTCTTGAAATCGGGATCCGCGGATGCTTGCTTTGCGCGTTCGGCGCTGACGCCGGCGAGGACGCCTTTCATGTCGCCGGCGGTGAAACTCTTGAGATAGACCGCGTACGCTTTGCCCGGCTCGCCGCCGCCGGCGGGAAGCGGTGTTCCTTTGAGCACGGGCGGCGGAGGTGGTCCGGCCGGTTTGCCGACGGGAAGATCGAACGTGGCGTTGTATTGATACTTCTCGTCGAAGAAATCGTCGGGCTTGGCCATCGAAATGGTGCCGGCGATACGTGTCGCAGTGAGTGCCGTGAGCTCGGCCTTCTGCATGCCGACGCCGGAGAATTGCTTCATCTTCTTGAATGCCGGGCTGAAGACGGTGGCGCTGATGACCTGCTTGCTGGCGTCGATCGTGGCGGTGAATCCGCTGAGTTGTTGTTTGTCCTGCGCCTGCATCAGCTCAATATCGTCGGATGCGGCGGCGGCAGAGATCTCCTGATCGGTGACGATGACTTGCGTGACGGTCTTCGTCTTGTCGAATGGATCTTTGCGCGTTTGCGCGTACGCGTGCTTGAGCGCGACAGTCTTGCCGTTCGCGGTGAGCGATCCGGTGACACTGGCGTTGGCGGCGAGAGCGGGAACGATCAGCATCAGGAAACAGGAACCAAGGGATGATCGGAAACGATGCATGCTCGATGACCTCCGGTTGTGTTGTATGTGAGAGAGGTGCGCAAGATACGGCATCGGAGTTGTGACTTCTGTGATGCAGATCAACAGAAGCATTCGTCGTGAATCGGCTCCCGGCGTATATTTTTGCGATGCGAATCGCTCTTCTTGTCGCATGCCTTGTTCTTGCGGCGGTGACGGCCTCCAGTCAGACAAATGCGCAGACCAAAACGGAGTACACCGACGTTTTTTACCGTAGCGGATCGTTGCGCATCGAAGCCTATCTGTACAAGCCGGCTGGCGACGGTCCGTTTCCGGTCGTCATCTACAACCACGGCTCGCGCGACGGACACGAAAGAGATTCCGTTGCTTTCAAGTACGTCGGTTCGATGCTGACGCGCGCCGGATATGTGGTGCTGCTTCCGGAGCGTCGCGGCTACGGCAAGTCAGACGGTCTTGCGTGGCGCGATCAGACGCACAACGATCCGATGCGCCTCGTGCCGCGACTGCAGGAGGAAGTGGACGACGTGCTCGCGGCGATCGATTATCTGCATACGCTGCCCTTCGCCGATACGAAGCGGATGGGCATCATGGGCTGGTCATTCGGTGGAATCGTGACCATGCTGGCGACGAGCCGCAGCGCCGCGTTTCTGGCCGCGGTCGATCAGGCTGGCGGTTCGCTTTCGTGGGACGCCAACGCGCCATTGCGTAGTGCGCTGATGAGCGCCGCCGGAAAATCGAAGACGCCCACATTGTTCATGGTGGCGAAGAACGACCGCACGACGGTATCGGTGACCACGCTTGCCGCGATTTTCGAGAAGCGCGGTCAGCCAAACCGGTTGGTGATCTACGACCCGTTCACTGCTCCAGTCGCCGGGCACGCGGATGCACCCGGTCACCTCATTTTTTCAATGTATGGCGCGAGCATCTGGGAGAGGGACATCGTCGAGTTCCTGAATCGGTATTTAAAGGAACCGGTTCATGAAGCGGCGCCGAAGTAGTCGGAAATCGCCGCAACCTTATCCGAGACGGCGCCGTAGTTCTTTGCATGCTGGCCACACTCGTCTTTCTTGCCGCAACCGCCTCGGCGACGTTGTCGTCTGTGAGCGCACAGACGCTATCGGGCGAGAAAGTTGTCCTGCCTCAGGACATTGGCGATGCGGCAGTGCTGGTGGCCGGCTTTACGAAAGCGTCGCGCGCACAGACAGAGGCGTGGGCGCATCGTCTTCGTGATGATCCACGCGTCTTGCAGAAAGCAACGATCTACGAGGTATCGATTTTGGACGGCGTTCCCGCATTTCTGCGCGGCATGATCATCAGTCAGATGAAGTCCGGCGTCGCACCGCCTCGGCAGAAGCGATTTCTGATCGTGACGGAGAGCATTGATTCGTGGAAGCGCGCGCTCGCTGCCGGCGGCACCGACGATCAGGCTTTCGTCATCCTCGCACAACGATCGGGAGCCGTTGTTTGGCGCGGTCACGGCTTGCTCACCGAGTCCAGCTACCAGGATTTGATTCGCGCGATCGAGAGCCTCAAGCCAGCGATCAAAAACTAGAGATCAGAGACGGAAAGCGCTTCCGATCTCAATCTCAATCTCTGATCTCTGAATCTCTTTTTAAACCAGCCCTCGCTCGCGCAACTCGCGTTTGACGAACGCGTAAAGAATCGGCGCCATCACCACGCCGCCGATGCCGAATGCGGTCTCGCCGATGAGGATGGCCAGCAGAATTTCCCACGCCTGCGAGTCGGTCTCGCTGCCGACGATGCGCGAGTTCGTCAGGTACTCGAGCTTGTGAATGATGATCAGAAACAATAGCGACGCGACCGCGGTGCCGGGCGAAATGCCGAGCGAGAGAATGACGATCACTGAGTTCGAGATGAGGTTGCCGAGGACGGGGATCAGCCCGCAGACGAAGGTGACGAACACGATCGTCGTCGCGAACGGAATGTGCTGTCCGAAGAGCGGAAGCACGACGAGCAGATAGAGCCCGGTCAGCGCGGTGTTGAGGACCGAGATCTTCACCTGCGCCGTGGCGATCTGCGCGAATGCACGCGTGAAACGAACGACTTTCTGTTCCAGCATCTCGCTCAGCGTTCCGGGCGCGCGGCCGTCGTGATGGGTGACGTGGCGGAAAAAAACCATGACGGCGAGCAGCATGCCCATGAAGAGATGGACGACGCCGAAGCTGACGGTGCTGCCGGCGAGCTTGAGAGTTTCGGCGTGCGCCTTCAGCCAGTCCGCAAGCGCGGCCTTGAACGTGTCTGCGTCCGTCAACACTTCGGGGATCAGTTGCTCGCCGTAGTCACCGAGCCAGGCTCGCGTCGATTGAAGGATGTCGGCCATCCTGGTCATCATGGCGGGGAGGTTGTCGACATGATGGCGAAGATAGGAGACGAGCAACGCCACCACGCCGAAAATCACGCCGCCGCCGACGAGCGTGACGAGGATCAGAGCAAGCGGCCGGGCTGCCGCTCCCGGCATCCGTCGCGAGAACGAGTGCGAAAGACGATCGAGGACGAGATAGAGCACGAGACCGCCGACAACCGCGGGCACGAGATGCCAGACCAGGACGTCGGCGAACAACGCCGCGCACAGCAACCACGCCGCGATTTCTTCGTTCGACGGGCGAGGGCGCGGAGCCGCCATGTCGGCCGGCTCGGGCGCAACCGGCGCGATGGGGATCGGGGCCGGTGTCATCAGGTTGATTGTACTCGCGGTTACCAGGAGCGCGATCGCTGCATGGGAACTGTGGCACAATGCCGACGGGACAATGCAATCGAAAGTGTACTCACATGAAGGGCAGTTCGTGTTGCGTAACGTCGGCAACGAGGCCGTGCTCGTGCCGGTCCGTGACCGTGTTGGCGACCTTGACTCGGTCTACGTCATGTCGCCGGTTGCGGTGCGGGTGTGGTCGCTCATCGACGGCGTCAGCGACGTCGACGCGATCGTGGCTCGCATCAGTGACGAATACGACGTCGAGCCCGGGGAAGCGGCGCGCGATGTGAATGAATTGCTCGAGAGTCTGGAGGAAGCGGCGCTGATTCGCCGCGAGTGATATGGGGATCGAAACCCTTCAGTACGGCGAATTCGCCAAGACGATCTACGGCAAGGTTGGTGACGGTCGAAAGCCGATGAACGGCACCATTGAGGTCACGAATCGCTGCCCGCTCGACTGCGCGCACTGTTATAACAACCTGCCGATGGGCGACGCTGCCGCCCGCTCCCGCGAGCTCACAACCGAGGAGCACTTCCGGCTCCTCGACGAGCTGGCCGAGATGGGCTGCCTCTGGATTCTCTTCACCGGCGGCGAGATCTTCGCCCGCCGCGACTTTCTCGACATTTACGAATACGCATCGAAGAAGGGTTTCATCATCACCCTCTTCACAAATGGGACGCTGATCACCGAGTCGGTCGCCAACGCCCTCGCCCGGCGGCCGCCGTTCTCGATCGAGATCACGCTCTACGGCGCCACGCGCGAGACGTACGAGAAGCTGACCGGCATCCCCGGCTCGTACGAGCACTGCCTGTCTGGCATTCGTCATCTGCTGGAGCGCAAACTCCCTCTTTCTCTGAAGACGGTGGCGGTGTCGATCAACAAGCACGAAGTGGCGATGATGAAGGCGATGGCCGCGGAGCTCGGCGTCGAGTTCAAGTTCGATCCGATGATCAACCCTCGCATCGACTGCTCGTCCAGCCCGCTGGCGGTGCGTCTCACGCCGATCGAGATGGTGCAGTTGGAGATGGAGTTCCCGGAGCGCGCCGCGGAGTGGAAACGCCTCGTCGACGACTTCGGGCACGAGGTCGAGATCAAGGACGGCGAGATGCCGCCGCTCTACGAGTGCGGCGGCGGCCAGACGTCATTTGCCATCGATCCGTACGGCGATCTCTCCGTCTGCGTGCTCTCTCACGCCGACCGCTACAACGTCCGCGACGGCCTGGCCGAGGCGTGGGAGCGCTTTGGCGAAGTGCGAAAGAAGAAGTTGACGCAACTGACAAAGTGCACGACCTGCGGCCTCCGCTCGATGTGCGGCATGTGCCCTGCCACCGCGGAGCTGGAGAACCTCGATCCCGAGACTCCAGTCGATTATCTCTGCCACGTCGCCCATCTGCGCGCCGCCACGCTCGACATCCCGGTGCGGCCGCACGGCGAGTGCGAGTACTGTCCGGGCGGCGAGCACTACGCGCCCATGCGCGACGAGGCTGCGGCGGTGCGCTACGGCTCGCCGGAGCAACTGGCGGCCGTCGTTGCTGCTTCTGCGGCGGCAGCGCCCGTGCCGGCAGCCGCGGCATGCGGCAGCGGCTGTTCGAGTTGTACACTGCACTAGGGGAGAGGACCATGGACCGACACGACGAAGAACAAGGGCTCGCGAAGAAGCGCTACGAAAAACCGGAGGTGAAGCGTTTTCCGCTTCGTCCGGAGGAAGCGGTACTGGGGTTCTGCAAGAGCAACAGCTCCGGCGCCTCGTCGCCCGCGTGCGCCGCGGTCACCTGCAAGTCTCACGGTTCCTAGCGCACCCCGTTTTCCTCATGCGCCTTCGGATCGCCGGCCTCACGATTGCTGTCTCGTCGGACGACCCGGCGATGACTCTCACTGTCGATTCGCCTTCGGCGAAGTTCCTCGTCGATGGTGACGGTTCCCCTGACGTCGAGATCACCGTCGAGCGCGTCGCATCCATGCCCGAGGCCAGCAATGCCTCGATCTTCGATTCCGGCGGGACGTGGGCGCTCTACGAGGACGGCGGCCGCTTTCGTATCGAGTGCAAAGCGCCGGTGTTCGGCGATGCGCCGTACAAGATCGCATTCTTCGACCGCGACTACACCAGGGGCCAGGTGCTCGTGCGCGCCGACGTATTCGAAGGTCCTGTTGAGCCGCTGCAGTATCCGCTCGACGAGCTCCTTGTGGCGAACCTCCTCGCGCGAGGCCGCGGCGTGGAGTTGCACTGCTGCGGGATCATCGGTCCGGATGGTCTCGGACGCCTCTTCGTCGGCCAGTCGGGGGCGGGGAAGACCACCACGGCGCGGCTCTGGCTCGCGCACCGAAACGACATCGAGATCGTCAGTGATGACCGCGTGATCCTGCGTGAGAGCGGTGGGCGTTGGCGGATGTACGGCACGCCGTGGCACGGCGACGCCGAGCTGGCGACTCCGTCATCGGCACCGCTCGCGGCGATTTATCTGCTGCAGCAGGCGCCGGCCACGCGTGTCGTCGAGATCAGCCGCGCTGCAGCTACGGCCCGCCTCTTCGGCTGCACGTTCCCACTTTTCTACGATCCCGGCGCGCTCGCCTCCACCGTCGACTGCATCGGCCGCATCACCGCCGACGTGCCGGTGCGCATGCTCGAGTTCACGCCCGACCTCAGTGCCATCGAGGCCGTGCTGTGATCGACGTGCACGCCGTCATCGACGGCGTGCTCCGCAGCGGCAACGCAGTCTCCTTCACAGCGGCGGGCTGGAGCATGTATCCGGCCATTCGGTCGGGAGAGCAACTCACCGTCGACCCGGTCGACGCGAATGAAATCCGCCGAGGCGATGTTGTGCTGGCGAAACTGGAGAGAGGATTGACCGCGCACCGGGTAGTGCGCGTCGAGCGCGGCGGCGAAGTCGTAAAGATCGTCACGCGGGGCGACAATTGCGCCGAGGAGGATCCGCCGTTCGCGGCGGCTCAGCTCGTCGGACGCGTGAGAGAACCGCGAAAACTATATAAAATAATCGTTTGGGTGCGCCATTGGGTCCGGCGCGCTGTACGATAGCAGTCGGTCCAATTATTCGGAGATAAGAGCTATGCGTCAGTCCGAACACCCGGGCGTCATGCGCCTGCACTTCGTCGTTCTATTCGTGGCGCTCGCGCTGCTCGCGATTGTGCCGTCCGCTAAAGCGCAGACGCCGCCAACGTGGACCGGGGGACCTGGAGGAACGCCCACTTGCGGGAGCGCTTCAACGGATTGCGTTGGCGGAGTCCCCATCAAACCGGCCGCCTGGCCTGTCGAATGCGGCATCACGTGCGGCGGTCCATCAGCACCAGCCAATTCATGGGTTCCCTATTCCTGGGGCACGACCTATCCTGATGCATCACTCAGCGACAAACGTCCGGTCAAAGATCAGCGCGTTCAGGATCCGTCGAACGGCGGTACGACCCCACAGAACTACGTGAACGTCAGCTCCGGCTGCCCCGATCAGACCCTGCCGAGCATCTACTATTACTTCGACAAGACCGCCAACGGCGGCAACGGCATCATTTTCTTCCGCTGGCGCGTCGAGCAGATCGCCAACAACTACGCCACCGGACCAAGCGCCGGCTCGTACAGCAGCACCGATCCCTGGAGTTCCGCGCTCTGGACTGTCCTTCTGGACACAGACGGAAACGGCTATCGCGACTTCGCGATGCATCTGAACGGATCGAGCGGAGCACCGTCCTCGCCGATCGATAACCTCCGTTCGATCTGGAGCACGCTTCCGAGCAACTCGATCGACTACATCGGCGACGCGACACACATCCACAGCCTCTTCTCGAATCCGACCGCGTTCGCGACGGCGGCGGGCGGCTCGCTCTACCAGTTTAGCGGCGGCACACCGGCCGCCATCCAGTGGCCGAACGGCTCGAGCGAGACGAATTGGGATTACGGTACGACGCGGTCGATCAACGTCAGCACCGGCTCCTGCAACGAGTACTACGTCGACTACCAGATCCCGTTGCGCATGCTGAATGCCGCGGCGTTCACCGGCGGCCCGACGATGAAAACGTACACGCCGTTCCAGTTCCTTTTTGCAACGGCGAACAGCTTGAACAATCCATTCCAGAAGGACATCGTCTGGGACGGCAACTTCGTCTGCGATGCCTCCTCGCCCGGCCCGTTCGGCGACGCGGTAACCCTGGACGGCGGCATCATCCCCCAGCCGATCGTAACCCATATCGCGGCCGGCTCGGCGGTGGGCTGCATCGTGCCGGTCACCGCCCAGATCATGGATGCGCTGACGGTCAGCAACTGCCAGTCCATCAGCCAGCTTGTCAGCGCCCAATTCAAGTACTACTACGACATCAACGGCGACGGTCAGGACGACGACGGCGGCACGTGGGTCAACATCGGCAACGCCACGACGCCGATCGGCACGACGGTCACCGCCAACTGGGACATCTCGAACTTGATCCAGGGGCAGTATCTGCTGGCGCTCGAGCTCACCGACACTCGCGGTCACACGACGCAGACGTGGATGGGGAAGACCAGCTACCCGGTGACCGCGCCATTCTGCGACAACACCGGGTTGTGCCCGGGACAACATCTCTACACCAACGTCCCGCCGATCGCGTCGATCTACGTCAACCCGGGAGGGTATCCGTACGTCGGCCTCGTGGCGAGCGGCGTCAATAAGACGCTCGGCGTCAACTACCAGATCGTGCAGATCGGCGGCGCGTGCGGCGCTCCGCCGCCTGCGGTGACCAAGTCCCACGACCTCGCGAACGTACAGGCCGGCGGGGTTGTCGCGTACACCCTCAAGGCGACAAACACCTCGTCGACGGTCGTGACCGTCACGTCGATCACCGACACCCTGCCGGCGGGATTCACCTACAACAGCACCACTGCGTTCGGCAGCGTCGGATCGGTCACCGTAACGAACGGCGGCTCCGGCTACGTTGCGGCGCCATTGGTGACGATCAGCGGCGGCGCGACGGCGACGGCAACGGTTTCCGGCGGCGTGGTTCGATCGATCACCGTCACCGGCGGCGGCAGCGGCTACTCGACGGCGCCGAGCGTCACGATCGCCCCACCGCCTTCCGGCACAACCGCCACCGCTACATCCTCGATCAACAATCTCGGGACGCCGACTTCAGTCTCGGGCACGAATATCGTGACTTGGAACTTCCCGGGGGGGACCGCGATCCCGGCCACATCCTCGGTCTCGTTTGTCGTACTCGTGAATGCGGGCACTTCGAGCGGTACGTTCTTCAACACGTCGTCGTGGTTGACGAGTGTGGGGACGCTCACCGCCACCGATCCGACCGGCGTCAGCGTGAGCACCGCCGCTCTCACGGTTTCGAAGAAGGTCTCGCTCACGAGTGACGGAACGAACACACCGATCACGAATGCCAACCTTGGGAACAGCGTCAAGTTCACGATGGTGGTCACGAACAACTCGCAGACGACCACGACTGGCGGAGTCGTGCAGGATCCGCTTCCCCCGGGATTCACGTACGTGAGTTCGACGCCCGGCGGTGCGACGACTTCGACAGTCAGCAACGTCACCACCGTGACGTGGTCGGGCCAGACGGTCACCCTCAACGGCGGATCGCAGACCTACACCATCACCGCGCTCGCCAACCAGGCCGGCGCCGCCATCAACACCGTCAACGTGACCTCGAACGAGGCACCGCCGGTCAGCGCGACCACGAACCTGTACGTCTCCGGCCCGGTCCTCTCGATCGTGAAGACGGCTGACACTGCCGTCGTCACGACGGGCGGCACCGTCAACTTCACGATCGACTATGCGAACGTCGGCAACCAGACGGCGACTCTCACGTACCTCGGCGACACGATTCCTACCGGCTACACGTTCAACACGGTCGGCTCGTCGGCGAACTGCGTCGGCACCGGTGTCATCAGCATCAGTGTAACGAGCGGCGGCAGCGGTTATACGAGTACTCCGGGTGTCGTAATCGGCGGAGGCGGAACGGGCGCTACGGCAACCGCGACCGTCATCGGCGGCGTAGTCACGTCAATCACCGTCAACACACCCGGTTCCGGCTATGTGTCTCCGACTATCAGCTTCACCGGTGGTGGAGGCGGGAGCGGCGCCAACGCGACAGCAGTCGCCGGCGTCGCCTGCACGAGCCTCAGCACTCTGGCGCCCGGTGCGACCACAACGCGCGTCCTCAACTTCACTGTCGGGGCGACGGCAGCGAATCCCTCGATCAACACCGCCACGATCAACGCCTCGAATGCGGCCAGCGTCTCCGCGCAGTTCAGCGAGACACCGCAGACGACGACGTGCGTGGTCGGCAACACCACGAAGAATTACTATTTCCTCTCGACTCAGGGGGCGGTGTCCAGCGGCCCAACCTATGGCGTCGGTTACGTGAACATCACGACGCCGGGAACCTACGCGACTGCGCCGACAGTGTCGTTCACCGGCGGCGGTGGAAGCGGCGCGGCCGGTACGGCGGCGCTCTTGAACGGCGGAGGGATCACCGGCATCAACATGACCAGCCCAGGCACCGGATACACTTCGGCGCCGACCGTGAGTTTCAGCTCGGGCACCGCGGCGGGGACGGCGGTGTTGACGAGCGGTGGCCAGTACCTGGCACGAACGGCCATTCCGAGTGCCGATACGACCATCGTGAAAACGATGACCGATCTGGTGGAGATCGCACGCTTCTATTCCGATCCGGTCGATTCGACGACCGCGTATCTCCTCAGCACGGCAACCGTGACGACCACTTGGGGCAACCCGATTGGTGGCGGCGGGAAGCTGCAGTACACGATCAAACTTGACGATTTCGATTCCGTGACGAACGCGGAAACCAATATCGCGACGTTTGCATCCGCGAAATTTAACAACGGCGGAACGTTTACCGACGCCTTCGCCGTGCCGGCAAATATCGTTCTCAAAACGAACCATCGCCTCGTCTGGATCGTCCAGGCCCAGGACTCGAACGGCAGCCAAAACACTACCGACACGTTCCACTTTAACGGCGGGACGAGCTTCGGCACGGTGTGCCTTCTCCCGGTCCGCCCCTCGCTGACGAAGAACGCAAACAAGATCGCCGTCGCCGCGACCGGCGACACCATCGCCTACACCCTCACGTACAAGAACACGTCGACGACGAATCTAACGAACGTCAAAGTCTATGACCCACTGCCGGCCGGCATGACCTTCAGCTCGGCCAGCAACAGCGGAACGAACTCGACGAACATCGCCTGCCCGACGACCATCGCGGCGAACTGCGTGGTGTGGACGATCGCCTCCCCCCTCACGCCCGGCACGTCCGGCACTGTGACCGTCAACGCCAACGTTACGACGTCGATCACGGGCACGACCGCAACCAACGTTGCCACCCTCACCGATGATCAGACGCCGGACACCACGGCGTCCTTGACGGTCGCCGTGCTCGCTCCCAACGTTCTGATCCAGAAAGTAGCCAGCGGAACGAACTTCGTCCCCAATGACACCTTTACCTACACGATCACGGCGCTGAATGCTGGCACCGCGGCGGCGTCGGGAGTGGTCGTCAGCGATCCCATTCCCTCGGGCCTCATTCTGCAGAGCTTCGCCAATTCGGTCGTCAGCATCGCGATCACCAACGGCGGCAGCGGCTACCTGGCCGCGCCGACGATCTCGTTCACGGGCGGCGGTGGCGGCAGCGGCGCCACGGCCACGGCAACCGTCTCAGCAGGCGTTATCACGGCGATCACGGTTACGAACGGCGGCAGCGGCTACACCTCCGCACCTGGCGTCGTCATTACGCCTACAAGCGGCGGGATCAACGGCGCAGCCACCGCGGCTCTCGCCACCTCGAGCGGAAGCATTTCGTTCAACGTGGGCGGCCTCGCGGCCGGCGGCGCGGTCACCTTCGTCCTCAATATGAAAGTCGGTACGACTGGTCTGTCCGCGGGCCAGAATCAGATCACCAACACCGCCTCGGTCGTCGACAACTACAACACCACGCCACGCACCGCGACCGCGGTCATCACCGTCACTGCCAATCCGGTGCTTGTCCTTTCCGAGACCGCAACGCCTTCCGCCAACCGCCTCGTGTTCGTGAATGTCACGCAAGGTGGAACGTACACCTCTCCGCCGACCATCACGGTCAATCAAACGACCTGCCCAGGCGCAACCGCCGAAGTGAGCACATCGCCGTCGGCGGGGCTGAGCAGCGGTTCTTACAGCGTGACCGGTGTGACCATCACCAACGGCGGATTGTGCAGCGGGACGCCGGCTCTCACGTTCAACGGCGCGTGCACGACCTGCGCCGCCGCGACTCCCACCATCGGCCCAGGCCCCGGCGACACGATCACGTACAACGTCACGCTAACGAACACCGGCACCGCCGATGCCGCGAACTGCGTCATCACGGGCACCGTTCCGTCGAACACCGCCTGGACCAGCGGCGGCACGTTCAACCTCGGACAGGTAACGCAGAACGTCGGTACGCTCGGCGCTGGCCTCAACCAGACGCTCACGTACACGGTGACTGTCAACTCGAACCTCCCTTACAGCTACTCGGCGCCTTACGGCGTCACCACGCTGACGGAAACCGGAAGCGCCACCTCTTCGAGCGTATCGGTCACCCCGAGCTCGATCAACGAGGTATTCAGCACGGGCACATCGCCGCGCTACACGATTACGGATACCCCGGATGGCGACGTCGTCGCCGATCCGCTGACGACGCTTCCGAGCAATGCCGTGGGAGTCACCAGCTTCAGCGTGACGTCCGCTGCATTGATCTCGGTTGGCGATTACATTGCCATTCAGAATGGCGGCTCATGGAACGTCGTTCAGGTCACCGCGAAGTCGGGCTCGATTCTCACGGTCAGCAGCGCCGTCACAGCACAGAATGGGGCCAGCATCCTTCCGGTGGAGCAGTACACGCTTTCCTACTCCAACATTGGCGGCGCGAGCGGTCAGAACGTAACCGTCATCGACGTCCTCCCGGGCAATATGCTCTTCGGCGGAATCGTCACGAACGGCGGTAACACGCGCACCGATTCGACCGCCATCGGCAGCAGCGGAACGCTGGCTTGGAGTGTCGGGACACTCGGCAATGGAAGCGGCGGTACCATCCAGTTCCTGGCCTTCCCGAGCACGCCCGGCGTGTACACGAACACCGCGGTGATCAGCGACGGCGCCGCACTCAATGACCGCAACGCGTACGACAGCGCGACGACAACCTTCGGCGCGCTCAATCCGTCGAAGACGACGTCTACTCCGGTCGTCACCAACACCGTTACTGGAACGACGGCGACCTACACGATCACGGTTCAGAACCCGCTGACGGGAACCGCGGCGACGGGGGTTTCAGTCATCGATACGCTGCCGGCGGGCTTCACCTACAAGGCCGGAACGACCTCGATCTCACCGGGCGGCAGCACGGCCAATCCCTGCACGACCTGCGTCGGAGCCGTCACGGTAACCAGCGGCGGATCGGGCTACACCAGCGCGCCGACCGTCGTCTTCGGCGGCCCCGGAAGTGGCGCGGCCGCCACTGCCACGATCTCCAATGGCGTCGTCACCGGCATCTATGTGACGAATGGCGGTGCGGGCTACACGGCGGTACCCGCTGTGAGTTTCACCGGCGGTGGCGGCGGAAGCGGTGCAAGCGCTTCGGCGCTCATTTCCACATCCGCCATTCCCATCTGGTCATTGCAGTCGATTGCGGCGAGCGGCACGCTCACCATTACGTTCACGGCGAACGTCGCATCCACCGTCCCCACCGGAACGTATGACAACCAGATCGACGTTACAGGCTCCATTCCGTCGTTGGTGTTCGATTTCGGCGCCACGACCGCGGAAGACGTACACGTTTGCGACCCCGCGCCGGTTATCCACGCTCCCAACGCCTGCGCGAACAGTACGGGCAACGTAGCATCGACCGAGTTCCGCCCGCAGGCGACCTATACCTGGTCGATCAACAATGGCGCCGTCATCACGACCTCATCCACTGGCACCGTCAACTCGGTCACCGTCGGAAGCGGCGGCTCGGGCTACACGGTCGGGAACGTGGTGACGTTCACTGGCGGTGGTGGCAGTGGGGCGTTGGGCAGCGTGGCCACCGTTTCGTCGGGCGCAGTCCAGACCATCACGATTACCAACCCTGGAAGCGGCTACACATCCGCGCCGACGAGCGTCAATATCGCGGGCGGCTCCGGGGCCACCGACTCGGTCGCCGTCCTCGGCACCGGCATCATCTACACCGCCGGATCGACCAGTCCCACCATCAGCCTAACGCTCACCGAGGGCGTCTGCTCGGTGAGCGCCACGGCGACCCCGACCGTCACCGGCCCGGTCATCACGGCGCAACCGCAGTCGAAGACCATCTGCGGCGCGCAGAACGTTGTTTTCAGCGTTACCGCCACCGGTGCGACCACCTTCCAGTGGCAGATCTCCACGAACGGCGGCTCGACTTTTAACAACGTCAGCTCCGGCTCGGGCGGCACCACGAACAGCTACACGTTCCCCGCTGTCGCGGGCAGCAACGGCAACCAGTTCCGCGTCCTTCTCACCGGCAGCTCATGCAGCGTCACCTCCTCGGTGGCAACGCTCACGGTCTCGTGCGCTCCCGATCTGGAGATGACGACGGACAGCGACGCACCGGATCCGGTGTCCGCGGGACAGAACATCACCTACACGCAGCTCTTCACCAACATCGCCCAGAACACAACGGGCGGTTCGACGATTACGCTGACGGAAACCGTTCCGACGAATACCACCTTCGTCTCGTTCACGCCGCCGGCGAACTTCACCTGTACCGGCGTTCCCGCGGTTGGCGGCACGGGGACGTTCACGTGCACCTCGACCACGGCCATCATCGGAGGCGCGACGAGCGGCTCGTTCTCGTTCGTCGTCAAGGTCGGCGCGACCACGGCGGACGGCACCACGATCACCGACAACGTCTCCGTCTCAGTCCCGGGCGATACGAATCTGACGAACAACTCCAACAGCGCCGTTACCACCGCGAACCGCACCATCGACATCCAGATGGGCGAGACCGACAACGCTTTCGTCGCCCTTTACGGTAATCACTTCATTTATCCGGGCAACCCGCCCTCGCCGCAGCCGCTGACCTGGGTGACAACGGTCGCCAACGGTGGTCCGTCGCGTGCCTCGGACGTCGTGGTCACGGACGTGATGCCGTTCGGCTTTACCTACAGCTCCTCCTCGATTACCACGCCGGGAGCGAGCTGTTCGTACAGCTCATCGCAGTTGACCCTGACCTGCACCATCCCCACGCTCGACAGCACGCCCATCGTCACGATCAGTGGTGGTGGTGGCACCGGTGCGACGGGGGTGGTCACCGTCAATTCCTCCGGCGTCGTTACCGGCATCGTGATCACCAACGCGGGAAGCGGTTACACCAGCGCGCCGACGGTGACGATCACCACCGCCGGCGGCGGCAGCGGCGCATCCGCGGTCGCCACGATCGCGAATGGAGCCGTGACCGGCTTTACATCGCTGGTCGGTGGTTCCGGCTACACGACCACGCCGGTCATCAATGTCATCGGCACGACCAACATCGACACGACGGATATCATCAATCCGCAGAGTGTGACGTACGCGGAAACCGATACGAACCACGCCAACGATCCAGCCAGCGACAAGGTCATCATCGTCGCTCCGACGGTCGTGAAGATCGTCACGACTGACGCGGTGCAGACGAAGAAGAACGTCACGCTGACCTGGCAGACGTCGTTCGAGCAGGACAACCTCGGCTTCTACATCTACCGCGAGCGCGCCGGCACACCACGCGAGCGCGTCAACCCGCACATTATCGTCGGCTCGGCGTTCTTCACCGGCAAGAAGATCTCCAACAACGCCAAACGCAGCTATCGCTTCGTCGACGCCGCGCCCTCGGCAGGCCAGTTCGTGCAGTACTGGGTCGAGGACGTCGACCTGAAGGGTATCCACACTCTGCACGGTCCGATCTCGCCGAGGATCTCGATCAGCAGCACGCCCGACGGCGGATCAACGACCGATCCCGATCCGACGGTCGGATCTGTCGGCGGTATCTTCACCACCGCGCCGGGCATGGGGGTCACCGCCCCCGCGCCGTCCGCGCCGGCCGCGCAGCGTCTCAACCAGCAGTGGAACGTCGCCGCGGTCGCGGGCGCGAAGCTGATCGTTACGCAACCCGGCTGGTACAAGGTTTCGAAGAGCGATCTCCTCGCGGCCGGCTTCGATCCGGGCAACAACGGCCACGCCATCTCCGTCTTCGCTGACGGTATCGAGGTGCCGATCGTCGTCGCGGATGGCAACTTCGGGAACGCCGACACGATCGAGTTCTACGGCACCGGCATCGACACGCCGAGCGCCGGCGGCCACGTCTACTACGTCAAGACCGGCGTCGGCAGCGCGCTACGCGTCAAGAGCTCCAGCGGCAAGCCAGGCAGCGGTGCTCCCGCGCCGGCGAACACGCCGTACACGTTCAGCCGCACCGAGCGCTCCATCTACTTCGCCGCGCTCACTACGAACGGCGAGCGCGACAACTGGTACGGCGCCGTCGTCACAACGTATCCAGTGGCGAACGCGCTCACGGTCACGAACCTCGATCCGAACGGCGGCAACGCCTCGCTCAACGTCGTGATCCAGGGCGCGAGCGATCCGTTCAACCACAGCGTGGCTCTCAACCTGAACGGCCACGACCTCGGTGTGGTCCAATTCAAAAACACCGAGCGCAGCGTCTCGACGTTGTCCGTGCCCGCCGCCTGGCTCGTGGAAGGGGAGAACACGCTCATCTTCACCTCCACCGGCGGCGACGACGACGTCAGCCTCGTCGAGTCGGTGCAGATCACCTACGCGCACCGCTTCAACGCCAACGGCAACGCGCTGGAGCTCAATGTCCCGGCGAATACCGGCGTGACCGTCGGCGGCTTCACCAGCGCGAACGTGCGCGTCGTCGATCTCACCGATCCGAAGGCGCCGCAGTTCCTGCCCGTGAGCGTCGTATCCGCAGGCGACGGCACGAAGAGCGCCGCCTTCGCCACCACGGGGAACGGCACGCGGACAATCTTCGCCTTCGGTGACGACCGCGTTCAGCCGCCCGCGCAGATCGTGGTCAACGCGGCATCCACCTTGAACGCGTCGAAGAACGCCGCCAACATGGTCATCATCACCAACAAGGCCTTCGTCAACGCCGCAGCGACTCTGAAGGCCGCGCGCGACGCGCAAGGCATCAGCACCACCATCGTCGACGTACAGAACGTCTACGACGAGTTCTCGTACGGCCAGCACGGGCCGGACGCGATCCGCGCCTTCCTGCAGCGCGCCGCGACTTCATGGACGAAGGCGCCGCACTACGTCGTCCTCCTCGGCCACGCCAGCGCCGATCCGCGCGACTACCTGGGCATGGGCAGCACCGACTTCGTACCGACGAAGCTTGTGGCGACGAGCATCATCAAGACGGCGTCCGACGACTGGTTCGCCGACTTCAACAACACTGGCTTGGCCACGATGGCCATCGGCCGCATCCCGGTGCGTACGGCCGCCGAAGCCGACACGGTCGTTGGCAAGATCGTGAGGCACGCCTCGCTGCCGCCGGACGCCTGGACGAAGAACGTCCAGATCGTCGCCGACCGCCTGACGTTCGGCATCTCGTTCGACGGCGAGGCCGATCAGGCAGCCGCACTCGTGCCGGCGCCGCTGACGACCGACCGCGTCTCCTTCAGCGCTCCGGGGGATTCGTCCGCCGCGGTGATCGACGCCTTCGGCCGCGGGTCGCTGCTGATGAACTACCTCGGCCACGGCTCGGTGGAGGTGTGGAGCGACTACATCTTCACGTCATCGATGGCGGAGACGCTGACGAACGGCGACAAGCTGCCCTTCGTAGTGACGATGAACTGCCTGAACGGCTACTTCCACGACCCCTACGTCGAGTCTGTTGCCGAGGCACTGCTGAAGAACTCGGGCGGCGGTGCATTCAGCGTGTGGGCCTCGTCGGCGCTAACGACGCCAAACGAGCAGCTCCGTGTCGACCTCGAGCTCTTCCGCCAGCTCTTCGGCGCCACCCACCCGTCGATCGGCGACGCCGTGCTCAAGGCGAAGCAGGTCACGACCGACTCCGACGTCCGCCGCGCCTGGATCCTCTTCGGCGATCCATCGGTGAAGCTGCAACCGTAATTTCAAAGTGGAGGACAGGCACTCTTGCCTGTCCTCCCTTCCAGGAGTCTCGTGAAGAATCGACTTACGCATCTTGGCGCAGCCGTCTCGTTGTTTCTTCTCGCGGCCGGCAGCGGACAAGCGGCCGCCGTGGCGACGCTTCCCGGCATCGGCGCGCACGGCAGCGTCATCGAGTCGCCCGCCGGCTGTGGCGTCGTCCGCCCTTTCACGTTAGGCCCGTCGACCGACAAGCAGCTCCGCCAGCAGTTCGACCTCGCCGCCAGCGCGGGCCTGAAGATCTACGTCACGGAAGAGGGATGGCAGCGCGTCACCCGCGCAGCGATGATCGCCGCCGGCTTTGACCCCGGCTCGAATTTCAAGAAACTGTCGCTCTACGTGCAAGGCATCGAGCAGCCGATCGTCGTTAACGACGACTCGATCGAGTTCTACGGCCAGCCCCTCGACTCGATCTCCACCGGCGCGCGCACATACTGGCTGCGCCTCGGCAACGGCGCCGCGAACCGTGTGCCGCTGTCGAAGGCCAAGAGCGCCGAGCCCCTCACCAGCAGCGTCGCCTTCAGCTACGAGAAGCAGGAGCGCAGCCTCTTTTTCGCCGCGCTGGTGAACAACGGCGACGCCCAGAACTTCTTCGGCCCGTTCATCTCCGGCGAGCCTGTCGCCCAGGAGCTGCAGGTCAGTAACCTCGACACGGCCTTCGGCGGTAATGCCGAGCTGCAGGTGACGATTCAGGGCGGCAGCGACGGCGCGCACGAGATCGCCATCGCCGTGAACGGGATGAGCACCGGCACGGTGCACCTCGTTGCGCAGGAGCAGAAGACGTTTATGTTGCTGGTGCCGCAGGCGTGGTTGATTGCCGGCATGAACGCGCTGACCTTCACGGCACTGGGTGGCGACGATGACATCAGCCTCATCGCGTCAGCGCGGCTTACGTACCGTCATCTCCTCCGTGCCGACGCCGGCGAATTCGAGGCGGTGCTGCCGGCCGGACGGCTGGCGCGCATCGGCGGCTTTCCGTCGAGCCGCGTTCGGGCCGTCGACGTCACCGATCCTGCGACCGCGGTGGAGCTCGAGACCACCGTCACATCTGATTCGCTCGGCGGCTTCGCCGCCTCCTTCACGCCGCCCGGCGGCGGCTCACGTATCGTCCTGGCCTTCGACGAGAGCCGCGTCGTCACGCCGCCGGAAATGGTCGCGAACATTCCGTCGTCATGGAGCGACCCGAAGCGGAGCGCCGACCTCCTGATCATCAGCAACGCCGCCTTCCTGCAAGCGGCGTCGGCGCTCGTCCCGCTCCGGCGGAACGACAACATCAACGCCGCGGTCGTTGACGTCGAGGACCTCTACGACGAATTCAATTTCGGCGTGCGCGGGCCCGAGGCCATTCGGTCCTTCCTGCAGAGCACCTTGCAGTGGAAGATCAAGCCGCGCTGGGTGCTGTTCGCCGGCGATGCCAGCATCGATCCGCGCAACTACCTCGGGCTCGGCGCTTTCGACTTTGTCCCCACGAAGCTCGTGCCGATGGTCCTCCTGAAGACAGCCTCCGACGACTGGCTCGCCGACGTCAACGGCGACGGCTACGCCGATTTCGCCATCGGCCGTCTTCCCGCGCGCACCCCCGCCGATGCGGCAGTCATGATCAACAAGATCATCGCCCGCGGCAGGCCCACGGGCGCATGGAGCAATGCCGCACTCTCCATCGCCGATGAGCCGAACACCTACGACTTCCCGGCGTCCGCGGCGTCGGCGATGACCTTCGTCCCCGGCTCGATGTCGAAGCAGTCGATCCTCATCACCAACAGCGCCTCGCCGACGACCGACATCATCAACGCGCTCAACGAGGGCCAGCTCGTCTTCAACTACGTCGGCCACGGCTCCAATGAGACGTGGAGCAACTCCTTGGTCTTCACCTCCCAGGACGCCAGCGCCCTGACGAATGGCAACCGCCTCCCGTTTGCGGTGATCATGGACTGCCTCAACGGCTACTTCCACGACGTCTATACGTACAGCATCGCCGAAGCGCTGCTCGAAAACCCCAATGGCGGCGCCGTGGCGGTGTGGGCCTCATCGACTCTGGCGGAGGCGGACGGCCAGGAAGTGATGAACCGCGAGCTCTTTCGGCTCCTCTTCAGCACGCCCGGGCTCACGATCGGCGAGGCGGTCAACCGCGCCAAACAGGCCACGAGCGACGTCGAGGTGCGGAAGTCATGGATACTGTTCGGCGATCCGTCGATGCGGTTGCAACCCTAGCGAACATAAAGAATGCGTTCGGAGCGAGCGTGTTTTCCGCGGCTGGAACGCGCCGATGATCTCAATGGAAGTCGTGGCTGGCAACATCGCCGATGCCTTCCAATGGCCAGAATTTTTCCGCACGAACGGAGCACTGGCCGTCTTCGTTCTGCAGCACTCCTTCGACGATCAGGCCGGGCGATCCGACGATCAGCGCGCGATGATCGCGAAAGAGATCGGGCTTCACGATCGCTTGTGAGATTCCGGTCTCATCTTCGAGCGTCAGGAAAACGAATCCTTTTGCGGTTCCCGGACGCTGACGGACGATGACGGCGCCGGCGGTGGCGACGCGTCTTCCGTTTGCTAGTTTCTTCAATTGCTTCGCGGTAAAGACGCCGTCGCGCGTCAGTTGCGGACGGAAGTGTGAGAGCAGGTGAGGACCCGTCGTCAGATCCATCGCCGCGTAGTCGGCGAGCGTCTCTTCACCTGCTGACATCTCGTCGAGAGGCGAGATGGGAAGCCGGGCCGGAGAGTCCGGCCTACGTTCAAACAGCTCGCCTGCTGCTTTCGCTGCTTGTGCTGCCTGCCAAAGCGCGGCCCGGCGTTTGAGGCCAAGCGAAGCAAGCGCGCCGGCAAAGGCGAGCTTGGTGAGTTGATCGTCGCGCAGCGCCGCGCGGCGCGCGAGATCGTCGGCATCGCGGAATGGAGCAGCCGCTTCGATCGATCGTGCCGCCGTCTCCCGCAATCCCTTCACGAACTTCATGCCCAGTCGGACGGCGCCGCGCTCCCAGCGGCAGTGCCAGCCGGAATGATTCACATCGATCGGCAGCACCGTCACGCCGTGGCGTTCAGCATCCTTGATCAGCGTCGCGGGATGATAGAAACCCATCGGCCACGCGTTCATCAGCGCAATGTAGAACGCAGCAGGATGATGCGCTTTCAGGTACGCGCTGGCGTACGCGATCAACGCAAAACTGGCCGCGTGCGATTCGGGAAAACCGTACAACGCAAATGACGTGATCGACTTCACGATCTGATCCTGCGCCGGCAGATCGATGCCATTCTTCGTCATTCCCGAGCGCAGCCGCTTCTCGATCTCGCCCATCCGCTCCATCGATCGCTTGAAACCCATGGCGCGGCGCAACTCCTCCGCTTCGCCGCCGGTGAAGTCCGCGGCCACCATGGCGATGCGGAGGAGTTGCTCCTGAAACAGCGGCACGCCGAGCGTTCGCCGCAGAATCGGTTCGAGGCAGGGATGCGGATATTCGAGCGGCGCTTTTCCCTGGCGGCGATCGAAGAACGGCTTGACCATGCCGCCGACGATCGGCCCCGGACGAATGATCGCAACCTGCACGACGATGTCGTAAAACTTCGCCGGCGCATTGCGCGGCAATGACGCCATCTGCGCGCGGCTCTCGACCTGAAACATGCCCACCGTATCGGCCTCGTTGAGCATTTTGTAGACGCGCTTGTCGTCCTGCGGAAGATGCGCGAGATCGACGTCGATGCCTTCGTTCGTGCGGATCAGCGGGATCATTTCTTCGATCGCGGCGAGCATGCCGAGGCCGAGGAGATCGACTTTGATGATGCCGAGGTCGGCGCAATCGTCTTTGTCCCACTGAATGACGACGCGGCCGGGCATGGCCGCCGGCTCGAGCGGCACGACTTCATCGAGACGGCCGCGAGCCATCACCATGCCGCCGGAGTGTTGCCCGAGGTGACGCGGAAGATTCTGGATCTGCAGTTGAAGGCGCATGAAGTGCTGCACGCGCAGATCGGTCGGATCGAAGCCTGCGCCGGCCAGCTCCTGCGGCATCGACTCAACGCGCTCGCGGATCTCGCCGAAGTTCCAGGTGCCGAGGGTCTTCGAGAGTTTGTCCGCTTGTTCGAGTGAAAAGCCAAGCGCTTTGCCGACCTCGCGCGCCGAAGATTTATCGCGATATGTGATGACGTTCGCGGTCATCGCCGAGCCGTACACGCCATACGTTTGGTAGACATGCTGGATGACGCGCTCGCGCTGATCGCCCGACGGCAAATCCAGATCGATATCCGGCCATTCGCCCCGTTCTTCGGACAGAAAACGTTCGAAAAGCAGCTCCATCGAAACCGGATCGACAGCAGTGATGCCGAGCGCGTAACAGACCGCGCTGTTCGCCGCGGAGCCGCGCCCCTGCACGAGAATTTTCTCGCGCTGGCAGAACTGCACGATGTCCCAGACGATGAGGAAGTAGCCGGCGAGGTCGAGCTTCTCGATCGTGGCCAGCTCTTTTTCGATCTGCGCCTGCGCTTTGGCAGTGAGCGGGCGAAAGCGCGTGGTGGCGCCGTTCCAGGCAATTTTGCGAAGAAACGACATCGGCGATTCGCCGCTTGGCACCGGGTACTCGGGGAATTGGTATCCGAGGTTGGCCAGCGTGAAGTCGAGCGTGTTGGCGAGTTTCCATGCGCCGTCCAGCGCCTCGGGGAGATCGGCGAAGAGCGCGGCCATCTCGTCCGCACCTTTGATGAAGCGCTCGCGATTGACGCCAAGGAGGCGGCCGGCGCTGTCGACATGCTTGCCTTCACGGATGCAAGTCAGGACATCGTGCAGCTCTTTATCCTCGGCACGCGCATACCGAACGCCGTTCGTGGCGATGAGCGGAAGATGGAAGCGGCGCGCGAGATCGACGAGAGCGATGTTGCGATGCTCTTCGTCGCGGCGTTGATGACGCTGCAATTCAATGTGTGTGCGGTCTTTGAAGATGCCACTGATCTTGTGCAGCAGTTTCTCGGCATCATCGACGCCGTTCTTCGCCAGCGCATGCGCAAGTGGTCCTTCATCGCCGCCGGTGATGCAATGCAGCCCCTCGGCATATTTAGCGATCATGTCCCACGTGAATCGCGCCTGCGCTTTCGGCCGGTCGAGCGCACCGGCAGTGAGCAGCTTGCAGAGATTGCGATAACCGGTATGACTTTCGACGAGAAGGGTGAGCCGCGTCTCGCGCGCATTCGAGCGCGCCGCGTCCATGCGCGTGAGCGTCAGCCCCGCCTTTTGCTGCTCATCGCCAAGTACGACCTCAGCCCCGACGATCGCGCGCACTCCCGCCTTTTTCGCGGCGCCATAAAACCGCGGCGCACCATAAACGCCGTTCGTGTCGATGAGCGCCATGGCAGGGATATCTTTTTGCGCGGCGTTGTGAATCAAATCCTCGGGGAGACTGGCGCCATCGAGGAAGGAAAACGCGCTGGCGGATCGCAGCTCCGCGTATGGCCGGGCGTTTGGTTTGACGTGCTGCCACGTTCGTTTACGCGCACGCTCCTTACGTACGCCGGCAGTGACGTGCGTGAGTAGGAAGGAATCGAAATTACGCGGAGGCATCACGAAAAGAAGAATGTTGAATGTTTAATGTTGAATGTTGGATGTTGAATGGCCGCGATTGGGCGACTTTGCAGCGTTCTTGACGATGGTTGTAAGAATTCCGACGATCTGTCCTGCTTCATCAATGAGGGGATCGAGACGTGCGGCCGGTACGCAACGTGTGGCAGTGAGAAGACGTAACCAATAACGGGTTTCGCGCGCTTCTTTCGCAGCAATGCT
This sequence comes from Thermoanaerobaculia bacterium, assembly GCA_963719365.1. Lineage (GTDB taxonomy): Bacteria > Acidobacteriota > Thermoanaerobaculia > Gp7-AA8 > Gp7-AA8 > JADGNZ01. Next base: position 61,728 of record OY970380.1, read on the forward strand.
GCACTTAGAAATGAAATCAGGTTTGCTCTGTGCTCCGCTTCTTCGAGGTTAGCCCCTACCGATGTGGCTGAGTTAAGCAATTGCCGGGCGATCGTTCGTGGCACAAGAGATTTTTTTGATATGTGCTCAACAAGACGAATGACGCGACATGCAAATTGAGAGCGATCCTGAATTGATTGGTCAACCATCGGATCTCCATTCAACATTCACATTCAACATCCAACATTGAACATTCAGCGGTTCTCTGATCGGCATTGATCGGCATAGAACCTCACATCTCATACCGCGCATCGACAAACCATTCGGCTGCACCGCGAAACACTCGATACACGCCGCCGCGCTCGAGCTCCACATCCCAGTACTCGCGGACCTCGGGCCGCTCGCTCCACCATCCTTCTTCCACGCGCCAGGGGCCGGAACAGATGCGGACCGTGCCGGAGATTTCGATTGTGGCGCCGACTTCGATTCGTTTCGGGGAGTGGGGAGTGGGGAGTGGGGTGTGGGAGCTGGCGACGCTACGGATCGAAGCGATCTGGATTTCTTTGTCCGGCGTTTCGCGGGTCGTCACTTCGATCGCGATGGGCGGACGAAACGTGCGGACGGCGAGCAGGCCGCGCGCACGCGAGGGTTTGCGCCGCACGTCCGGCGGCGGGGGAGGATCGAAATCGCTGATGGCGAAACGTTCGGGGAGATGGCCGTCGACGGTCACCGGCATGCCGACGCGGCCGTCGCCGAGGAGTGCGACGAGCTTGGCGATGGTGGTGGCTAATTTCTCGGGCGACATCGCGGCCGGACCGAAGAGCGAGAGCTGCGCGCGGCGCGGACGGTCGGGATGGGCGACGAAAGAGAAGCCGACGACTGGCGCGCCGGGCGGAGTCTTTTCGAGATCGAGACGCATCAGCGTCAGCATCGTTTTCACGTCGCGCGTTGGTGCGGGGAGGTCGATGCCGCGCGCGTCGTAGCCGTCGGGATCGAGCGTCAGCGTGAATTCGAGGCGCTTGCAAGCGAAGCCCTGAATCTCCATCCGCTTGGCGAGGCGATCGAGCGCGGCGTTGGCGATGAAGAGAAAGGGCTCGAGCGCGACGAGCGGCCACTCCAACTCCATCCCTTCGCGAAATTCGGGCGGCATCGCGCGCGGCATGAGCGGCCGCGGATCGATGCCGCGCGCGGCCCAGTGAAGCTCGCGCCCGACTTCGCCGAGGCGGCTGGCGATCTCACTTTCCGGAAGGCGGGCCAGCTCGCCAATCGAGGAGAGTCCGAAGCGCTGCAGCATCGCCGCCGCTTCGAGCTCTGGCGAAAGCCGAGCGAGCGGAAGTGGCGCGAGAAACGTTCCTTCCTCGCCCGGCGCGACAACATTCGGCGATTTCGGCAACTCCGCCGCCACGCGCGCCGCCAACTTGCTGGCTGCAATGCCGACACGCGCCGGGAGCGAGATGGCCTCGCAGGCGCGGATGGCGGCGCGGGCGAGCCGGTGTTCGGGGGATTGGGAACGTAGGTCAGACTCTCCAGTCCGACTGCTCGATATGTCGGACTGGAGAGTCCGACCTACGTTGTCGGACTGGAGAGTCCGACCTACGTCAATCCCATCATCAACAAAATGCCTCTCCATGCCCGTGACATCGAGAAAGACGATGCCTTCGCCGGCATCTTCGACGCGCGGCGAGAAGGACTCGGCCACTTCGAGCAGCGCTTCCTGCGCGGTGCGCTCGCATTCGGTGTCGCGTCCGCGCGCGATCAACTTTGGTAGCAGCGAGCGAGCCTGCGTGAGCGAGAGTCCGGGGTGAATGCCTTTCTGCCGCGCGCGCCGCGTGGCCGCGACGATGTGCGCGTTGTTGCCGTTCCCTTCGACGATGCCGACCGCTTCGTGAAGCAGATCGGGCTCGCTGCGCAGCCGCGCCGCCAGCGCAAACATCGGAACGTAAAAACAGGCCAGACGGGTCATGAGGCTTTGCGGGCTGGGGTGTGGGGAGTGGGGAGTGGGGGGTGGGTTTCGCGGGAGTCGCGCGTCGGGAGTCGGGAGTCGGAGATAGAAACCTCGCGGGAGTTGCGAGCGAATTGTGATTTGGAGAATTCGTCAGCGCGAATATCGGAATGTAAACCATCAACGCTCCGACACCCGACACCCGACATCCGACTCCCGTAAATGCTCCCACACCCCACACCCAACACCCCACTCCCCACCACACTCTCCTCACTCCGAAAGAACACCGAGACGCTCTGTCCCGGCCGCAAGCGGCGATGCTTTTCCAGTTTCAGATGCGCTTCGATTCCTGCCAGAACGCGCGGCGCGTTGCCGCGGCCCAGCCATCGCGCGTGCGCTGCGTAGGCGAGGATCATGGCTTCCGAGGTGGTGCCGGTGAGGGCGTAGGGGGCAGAGACGAGGATCGTCGCGCCGTGCGATTCGGCGACGCGCGCCAGACGGACCCACGCGGCGTCGGGCACGCGCCGGCCGGGCGGACGACGCGTCGCTATATCAATGATGACGAGTTGAAAGCCGGTGGCGCCGAGCATCTCCGCTGCCGTGACTGTCTGTTTCATCGTGCGCGGACGAGCCCAGAGCAAGCGGCGCAGATCGACGCCGGCCGCTTCCGCCAGTTGCGGGTCGAAGCAATCGCCCGCATCGATGAGCGCTGCTGCTTCGCCGATGCTGGTGGCGGCGGCAAGCGCGGCGATGACGATCGAGAAGCGCGTTCCGCGGCCGGCGATCTCGGTCATTTTTCCGCGGGCCAGTCCGCCGCCGAGGAGCGCATCGAGCGGAGCAATTGTTGTCGGAAGAACCTCTTCGCGTCGCTGGCGGGCCAGAGCGCGAACTAGTTCCGAGCCGCTGGTTAGCTTCGACGCGATCGATGCTTCGAGGCTCGCGCGCAGGTTGCGAATGGCGTCATGTTCTCCGGGCGGTATGGGAGGCGGATCGGGGAGAGGGCGAAGGACCGACTCCACTCCTCGTGGAGTGATTGCCGGCATTGAGATCGAGTTTTGGAGGAGCTGAAACTGCGAGTCGAGAGTACGAGCGTGTACGGCCATGGGGAAGTCGTCGGTAGTAACTTAGGCGGTAATTGAGCGTAAGTCAATGAACAGTTCCTGCGCTTCCAGTCGCTAATTTCCCCGAAGGAATCACTAATTTATGATGTACAGACGGTCGTTGTTGCCAGCCTTCGCGCCTTCGCGGCTTCGCGTGACACCCAGTACTCACGCGAAGCCGCGAAGAACGCGAAGAGAATCGCACACGCCTCCGTCTGCTGCTATAATCCTCGCTTGTTCTAAGGTAAATTTTTCCGATGAACGGTGAATACGACTCGACTACTACGGTCGAGATCTTTGGTCAGACGTACAACGTTCGTGGGGAGGGAGACCCGAACTATTTAACGGAGCTTGCGCGGTTCGTCGATTCCAGGATGCGCGAGGTCGCAGCGCAGGTCGCTACGGTCGATCCCATGAAAATCGCCATCCTGGCGGCTCTCAATATCGCCGATGAGTTTTCCCGATTCCGGAAAGAGCGCGACAACGCGGCCGGTATCTGGATCGAGAAAACAGAGGAAATGTCGGAGCGGCTCGGGAAGATCATCACCTGAGCCTTAGTTTGAAGACAGGCAGTTTTCGGAGTCCCTGCAGAGTTCGTGATGAACGATCTAACTCTTGAACCGATGCTTTTTTCTTACTTCGGGTGCTCGCGTCTTCGGGCCGCGTGCACGCCGTCCTTCCGAGTGGCGACATTCGGAATATGGAGACGGTAGCCAAAACGGCACGGGTAGAGCGCCCAACCTGTTTCTGCAGGTTCAAGTAAGAATCCAACACACGGCTCAGGCGGGGTTCTCCGAAATTTCCTGGCGAGAGAAACGCGCAAGCCTCCCGGAACAGGGGGGCAGTTTTGAATATCAATGGATATGTGATTGCAGTGCTCATCGGCATCGCGGGCGCAGTCGTGCTCGCCGCTCTTTGGGCAGCCGTTTACCGCAAGCGCGGCGCCGCGCAGATCGATGAAGCACGCCGGAATGCCGACCGCATCCTCGAGGATGCCCGCAAGGCCGCCGAGTCGAAGAGCAAGGAAGCCGACCTCGAGGTCAAAGAAAAACTTCTGCAGATGCGGTCGGACTTCGACCGCAAGTCGCAGCAGCGCAACGACGAGCTGAAAACCAGCGAGAAGCGCCTGCAGCAGAAGGAAGAGAACCTCGACAAGAAAACGCAGCAGCTCGACACGCGCATGGCCGAGGTCGAGAAGCGCGACCGCGCAATCGACGCGCGTGAGAAGACTCTCGAACAACGCGAAGGCGAGCTCGGGGAGTTGATCGAAGCGCAGCGCCACAAACTCGAACAAGTCGCCGGCCTGACCACCGACGAGGCCAAGCGCGAGCTGATTCGCGGCATCGAGAACGAGGCCAAGCTCGACGCGGCCCAGATCATCAAGCGCATCGAGACCGAGGCGAACGAGCACGGCAATCTCAAGGCGCGCAAGATCCTCGGCATGGCCATTCAGCGCATGGCCTCGGATTACGTCGCCGAGAACACCGTCTCCGTCGTCGATCTCCCCAGCGAAGACATGAAGGGCCGCATCATCGGCCGCGAAGGACGCAACATCCGCGCGCTTGAGCTGGCCACCGGCGTCGATCTCATCGTCGACGACACGCCCGAAGCGGTCATCCTTTCCGGCTTCGATCCGATTCGCCGCGAGATCGCGCGCATCTCGCTCGAGCGCCTCATGCAGGACGGCCGCATCCATCCGGCGCGCATTGAGGAGCTGGTCGAGAAGGTTCGCCAGGAGCTCGATCAGAAGCTGTTCGAGGAAGGGGAGGCCGCTGCCTTCTCCCTCGGCATCACCGACATCCATCCCGAAGTTCTCCGCCTCCTCGGCAGACTGCGGTATCGAACCTCGTACGGGCAGAACGTGTTGATGCACTCGCTCGAAGTGGCGCAGCTCGCGGCGCTCATGGCCATCGAGCTGGGCGTCAATGACACGATCGCCAAACGCGGCGGATTGCTGCACGACATCGGCAAGTCGATCGACCGCGAGATGGAAGGAACGCATCTCGAGCTCGGACGCCAGGTGCTCGAGAAGTACGGCGAGAAGCGCGAGATCATTCACGCGATGGAATGCCACCACGGCGACTACGACCCGACGACGGTCGAGGCCGTGCTCGTGAATGCTGCCGATGCATTGTCGGCGGCGCGGCCCGGCGCTCGTCGCGAGATTCTCGAGAATTACGTGCATCGTCTCGAGCGTCTCGAAGGAATCGCCAACTCGATGGAAGGCGTCTCGAAGAGTTTCGCCATCCAGGCCGGGCGCGAGCTTCGCATCATCGTCAACGCGGAAAAGATCTCCGACGAGCAATCGATCTGGCTGTCGAAAGATGTGGCCCGCAAAATCGAAGCGGAGTTGCAGTATCCCGGTCAGATTAAGGTCACTGTGATCCGCGAAATGAGAGCGGTGGATTACGCCAAGTAGCTGCCAGGTTTCCGGGTTGCTCGGTTGCTCTGCAAGGCCGTAGCAACCCAGAAACTTAGCAACCCAGCAACCAACCCACAATGATCCGCATCCTCTACATCGGCGACGTCGTCGGCCAGCCGGGCCGGAAGGCACTCCATCAGAAGCTGAATCACGTGGTCGATCGGGAGAAGATCGACTTCACGATCGTCAACATCGAGAACGCCGCAGGCGGGTTTGGTGTGACCGAGGCGATCATGCACGAACTGAGCGAGCTGCCGATTCAGGCGTACACCTCGGGCAATCACATCTGGGACAAAAAGGACTTCGTCGACAACTACGATCACTACGAGCACGTGATCCGGCCGGCGAATTATCCGCAGGCCAATCCAGGCAAAGGACGCGTGATCCGGCAGACGGCGGCAGGCATCAACGTGGCCGTTGTTCAAGTGATGGGCAACGTCTTCATGCCGCCGTGCGACAACCCGTTTTACGTGATCGATCGTGAGCTGAAAGAGATCGGCGACGCGGCAAAAGTCATCGTCGTCGACATCCACTGCGAAGCGACGTCGGAGAAGCAGGCGATGGGACGGCATCTCGATGGCCGCGCCTCCGTCGTCGTGGGAACGCACACGCATGTGCCGACCGCGGACGAACGAATCCTGCCGATGGGCACCGCGTTTCAGACCGACGTCGGCATGACCGGCGCGTACGACTCGATCATCGGCTTCCGCCCCGATGAGGTGCTCTACCGTTTTCTGATGAACACGCCGAAGAAGCTGGAAGTGGCCAAGCGCGATATCCGGCTGACCGGCGCGATGATCGAAGTCGACGAGATCACCGGCCGCGCGTCGAGCATCATCCGGATTCAAGAACGAGTCGAGGATTAGCCGTGCGCCTCGGCGTCATCACGCTCGGGCACGTCCACGAGGGCGAGCTCGCGGCACTGACGCCGCATCTGGAGCATCTCGAGCAACTCGTTCTCGATGTCCCGTTCACCGATCCGCTGGCGAAGCATCGCGCGGAATTGAATCGCGCCGTCGATGCCGCCTCGGACGATTGGCTGCTCATCGTGCGCGAACGCGAAGTGATCGATGAAGCAATCGCCGCCGAGATCGCCGCGGCAATGCGTGCACAAACCGCCTGGGGATTTCGCATCCGCTCCGTGCCGATGTACGCCGGGAAACCGTTGCGCATCGGCGTCGACGAGGGCGAGCTGCGCCTCTTTCATCGACGCCACCTTCTGCGCCGCGGCGACCTCGGCGTGCAAGGCACCGTCGTGCGTTTGAACAACGTCCTGCGCTCGATCACGTTCGAATCGGCGGACGCGCATCGCGACTACCTCGCGAAAAATGGCGTCCCGCACTCGTTGCTCCGCCGCCTGCTGCTCTTCGCGCATCACGCGCTCGTCACCCGCGCGCACGACGCGAACACGCTGCGGTATTTGTGGATCGAAGCGGGATTCGATCACGGTGCTCAAGCCAAAAGCGCGAGCGCATGATCCATATCAACGCATCGCAGCGACACGCCCGCTACGTTTTCGAAGACATTGTCCAACCGGATCAACTCCGCATCGGTGGTAACGAGAAGTTCCGCGCCCTCGGCGAGAGCGGTCGTGATGTGGAGCGCATCGGCGGCGCGGATGCCGCGGTGCTGAAGTTCAAGATTGCTGCACTGCGCGGCAACGACGAGCCGCGTAAGATCGACTAATTCAATCCGGAAGAAGTCGATCACACCAAGGGTCTGTGTCACGAGAAATCGCGCGGCCGGAATGAGAACGCGCTTCTCGAAGACACCAACTTCCGGAGAACGGCGAACGAGCTCTCGATACATCGCCTCCTCGACTTCCCAGCACGTGATGGCGGATGTCGTTCCGGCGTGGCGATCGTCAATTGCCGCGAGGACCGCGATACCGCGTGTTGTCAACGTGCGGCATGTAACTCACAGTCCTTAGGCAGTACTTGACTGGCATGGCCTCGCTTCAAGGTCACAGATTGTGACCTTGACCGGCGCACATCGTCCCTACTTCGAATACACCGTCACTTCCGCCGAGGAGCCGACGGCGACTTGATCCGCGGGTGGACCTTTCCAGGAAATGCGCACCGGGACGCGTTGCACGACCTTCACGAAATTGCCGGAGGCGTTGTCCGGAGGCAGTAGCGAGAACGAGGCACCCGTGCCGCCGGAGAGGCTTTCGATTTTGCCTTCGAAATCGTGGCGACCGAGGGCGTCGATGCGGATGGTGGCGCGCTGGCCGGGGCGCATGTCGGCCATCTGTGTCTCTTTGAAGTTCGCGAGGATGTAGGTCGTTTGTGGAACGAGCTGGACGATCGGCATGCCGGCGGTGACGTAGGAGCCGGCGTGGACGGCGAGCTTCGAGGCGATGCCGTCGCGTGGCGCGATGATCTTCGTGTAGGACAGGTTCAGCTGCGCGGCGTGAAGCGCGGCTTCTGCGGTGGCGATGCGCGCGTGGGCGAGTCGGGCTTGTGCTTGCGCGGCGGAGATTTGCTCCTGAACCGGCGCGCTCTGCTGCACACGTCCTTGTGCGGTCTGGACGTTGGCTTGTGCAGCCTGCCGTGCGTTCTCGGCCTCGCTCACGCGGGCGCGTGCCTGCGTGAGATCGGCGTCGGCGGATTCGTGCGCGGCGCGCGCGGCGTCGACCTGTGCCTTCGAGATGTCGCCCTTGCCGCCTAGCTCCTCGGCGCGCTGGAAGTCGAGCCGGGCCTTCTGTGCGTTTGCGGTTGCGCGCGTAACGGCGGCGTGGGCTTCGCTGATTGACGCCGCGGACGTGTCGACGTTTTCCTTCGAGCTTTGCAGCGCGCCTTGTGCCGAGGTGAGCGCACCGCGCGCGCTTGCGGACGTCACGGCAGTGCGCGCATCGGCATCGGCAGCCTGTGCCTGCGCGGTGGCCAGGTCACCCTCGGCCTGCGCGACTTTCACCTGGGCATCGGACGGATCGAGATCGGCGATTGGCTGACCTGCTTTGACCGGCTGGTTCTCGACGATGTAAACGGCAGTCACCTGGCCGGCCACGCGTGCCGCGATCGGGACGATGTCGGCGCTGACCTGCGCGTCGTCGGTGGTCTCTTTGCCGGCGGACATGAACGCGTAGATCAGGTAGCCGATCAGCAGCAGCGCGACGGCGCCGCCGAGGATGAGATAGAGGCGTTTCGCCTTCGAAGGCGCGATTGCCGGCTCGTGCTCGGCGATTTCCGGCATCGCGCCGGCGGTGGTTCCGTTGGTCGTCATCTACATCTCCACATGAACGTCGATCTTCTCTGCGCTCTTCGGCATCTTCAGGAAAAAGACGAGCGGCAGAACGCAGAGGAACAGGATTCCTGACAGGTAAAACAGTTTCTCGAACGAGATCATCATGGCCTGCTGGCGGAGGCCGCCGTCGATCATGCGCGCGGCGGCATTCCGCGCAGCCCCGGCGTCGAGTCCGTGGGCCTGCATCATTCGCTGGATGCCGGCTAATCGCGCGGTCATGGCGGGATTCGACGCCGAGAAGTGCGGCAACATGTCGCCTCGAGAGCTCGTGGCGAAGCGGGTCAGCAGCGTTGCAAAGATCGCCAGGCCAACCGAGCCACCGGTCTGACGCAAGAGCGAGTTCAATCCGGTCGCATCCGATAATCGATGACGCGGGATCGTACTGAGTGCCATCGTCGTCAGCGGGATGAAAAGGCAACTGAAGGCGACACCCTGGATGATCAGCACCTGCACGACGTCGGCACGCGACGTGGCCAGCGTGTAGTGCCCCATCATCCACGCCGTGTACGCGAAGAGGATGATTCCGAACGCGACGACGAGGCGGGGGGAAACTTTGTTGTAGATCCGCCCGACGATCGGCATCACCACGAGCATGCAGAGACTGCGCGGCATCATCGCCAGGCCAGCCTGCGTCGCGGAAAAGCCTAGGAGCAGTTGCATGAAGAGCGGGAGGAGAAACGTGACCGCCATCAGCATCGCGAACATGACGGCGCCGATCAGCGTGCCGGACGTGAACACGACGTCCTTGAAAAGCGAGAAGTCGACGGCGGGCACGCGCGCGCTCAGCTCGCGAATGACCAGCGCGGCGAGCGACACAATGGCGACGAGCGCGATGAGCTTAATCTCGCCCGACTGGAACCAGTCGTTGCGGTTGCCTTCCTCGAGCACGTATTGCATCGTGCCGAGTCCGATGAAGAGAAGCGCGATGCCGCCCCAATCCATGTTTCTGCGCTGCCGCGCCGCCATCTGATGCATCGCCGCGCGCACGTCCTCGGGCTCATGCACGAAACGCGAAACCATGAAGAGCGAGATGATCCCGATGGGAACGTTGATGTAGAAGATCCACGGCCACGAATAGTTGTCGACGATGTAGCCGCCGAGCGACGGGCCGAATGCGGGGCCGAGTACGACGGCCATTCCGAAGAGCGCCATGGCCATGCCCTGTTCTTTGGGCGGAAACGTTTGACGAAGGATGGCCTGTTCGGTCGGCTGCAGCGCTCCCGCGCCGAGGCCCTGGAGAATTCGGAAGGTGACGAGAAGCGGCAGCGTGCGCACCATGCCGCACAACGCCGAGCCGATCACGAAGAGCGCCAGGCAGACCATGTAGACGCGTTTCTGGCCGAAGAGGCGCGCCAGAAATCCGGTCAGTGGCATGACCATGACCGTGGCGATCACGAAGCCGGTGGTGACCCAGGTGATCTGTTCGATGGTGACGCCGAGGGAGCCGGTGAGGTGAGGGACGGCAACGTTGACGATGGAGGCATCGATCGCGCCCATCAGCGTCCCGAAGGTGATCGAGATTGTGACCAGCCATTTGTTGACCGGCTTGCGCTCCTGCCGCGCGGGCAAAGTTCCAGCCGCGTCGAACGTTGCCGCCGCGGAAGTCACGGCTTCGCCTCGGGAGTCGCTGTTGTGGAACCGGTGACGTAGCGACGAATGCCGCCGGTGGCGTGCTCGTAATCGAACTGCGCGGCTGCCGCATCAGCCTGCGCGGCGATGAGATCTTCGTGAGCCTGCCGATACGCGTCCTGCGCGCGGTCGACTTCGACCGGCGAGCCGTAGCCGGCGGCGCGGCGATCGCCCGCAACGGTCAGCGCTTCTTCGGCGACTTGCACGCTTTCGGTGGCGACGGTCACGCGCGACTCGGCGTTTTGCAGCGACATCACGGAGCGGCGGACGTCCTGTTCGACGTCGCGCTGGCGTTGCGTCAACTGCGTTTCGGCATCGTGCAGCATCACTTTGGCGCGGGCGATGTTGGCGTTGATGTCGGCGCGGAAAAGGGGGACGCCGAGGTTGGCGGCGATGCGGCGCGTCCAATGAAGGTCGTTCGTGTGGTTGCCGCTGATGTCGCCCTCGAAATCGAGCGAGACGGATGGCAAAAGGCGCGCGCGGGCGGCTTCGACGGTGAGTTGCGCGGCGCGAACCTGCTCAGTGGCCTGACGCAGTTCCGGACGGTGTTCTTTCGCGGCAGTCAGGGATGGGTCGAGATCGGGGACGCTGGCCGGCGCGGAAGGGAGCGCGGTGAAGATGACGTCGCCCGATTCGTCCGCGCCGATGGCGTTGAGAAGCGCGAGCGTCGCGTTCTGACGGTCGTTCTGCGCGATGAGCAGCGCCTGGCGTGCGCGCGCGAGCTGCACATTTCCTTGTGCAACGTCGAGACGCGTGCCGGTGCCGGCCTGGAACTCATCCTGCGCGGTCTGAAGCAGGCGTGTGAAGAGCGAAACGTCGGCTTGGCGCGCGTCGATCTGCGACTGCGCGCGTTGTGCGATCAGGTAAAGCCGCGCCACCGCCGCGGCGACGTCGTTCTCGGCCTGTTCGCTTTGATAGTGGCTCGCCTCGGCTGAGCTTTTCAGCGACTGGTAGCGACGCAACGCCGCGAAGTTGAAGACCTGCACGGCAGCGGAGAGCTGACCATCGGTGACGTTGAATGGACCAACGACCGGTGGCAGTCCGGGCAGCGAAAAACCGAAGGTAGCGAGGTTGATGGACTGGCTGTACTGCATCAGCTTCGCATCCGCTTGCGGCAGCAACGCGCTCAGCGCTTCACTACGCGCAATGCGCGCCATCTGCTCATTCGACCGCGCCAGCTCCGCCTGCGTGCCGTTGCCGAGCGCCATGCGGATGGCGTCGTCGAGCGTGAGACGGAGAGGCTGCGCCGGCGTCTGCGCGGAAGCGCTGAGCGTCACTGCAAAAATGAGGAGGGAGAGTCGTTTCGAAAGCATTGTCTCAAAGCGCCGCTGCTTGGGTGCAAGCCTGTCGCCAGCGCCGAATGACCGTTCGGTCAGTTCGCGACGTAAAGGAGAAGAGGACGGGGTTTCTTCCCGATTGCCTTGAGTGTGGCAAACGTAGGTCGGACTCTCCAGTCCGACTCTTCGTGAGCGATCGAAGGGATGCTCCAAGTCGGACTGTAGTGCTTCAAGTCGGACTGGAGAGTCCGACCTACGTTTCGACTGTCGCCGTTCGGATCGCAGAAATGCAGGAGCGACGTTAGCCAGCCTTTTTCCGATGCGTTCTTCGGAGCACCGCGGCAATTCGGTCCGACTCATGAGGCTCGACATCCGGGATCTTTGCAAGCACTGCGTCGAACTTGCGGCGGCTCGCACGCTTTGCTCTTGCCTCGATGTACTCCTCGGTCATGAGCGCTGACATTTTTTCGCCGACCGCCGAGCTAATGAACTGATTGATCGAAACGCCCTCGCGTTGTGCAACTTCACCAAGCTTCTGGTGCAAGGATTCCGGCAAACGCAGACTCAACGCTCCCATTTCTCACCTCTAAGCTCTTGAAGAAATTGCTTCGGTGTCACGATGCGCACGCGGTGTTTCTCGGCGCCAGCGAAATCTCGTACGTTATGAGTCACGATCGCGTCACACCCAGCCGCAACTGCCAATTCAAGTATCAGGTCGTCACCGGGATCTCGCAGGTGAGGCCGCCACAGAAAGAAAATCTTCTGACGAACGGCGATATCACAAATGTAATCGATGAGTACTCGTACATCATTTTCGTTCAGCGACGACGCCGTCAGGTGTCGAAACAGCACGCTCTCATACTCAAGCACCAGTGAAACGGAAACAGCAACATCGAACGCGCCGGTACCAAGTCTAGCGATCAATTCGAAGGAAGCACCGCGACGCGATCTAACGGCCGCCACGAGAACGCTCGTATCGAGCACGACGCGCGACATCTCCCGACATGGTAGCACAGGCGATACCAATCGCAGGCGTTGGCTGCATCGAACCTACGTCTCCGACTTCACCAACTCCGCTGCGATCGGGCGCACGTTCGCTTCCACCACCTTCGCGTCCCAAGGCTTGCTGATCACGCAGGAGTTGATGCCGCCGACGCCCATGCTTAGTTTGCCGCTGTAGCCCTGACCGACGGCGCAGCCATCCTCGGAGACGAATTTTGCTTCCTGGATTTTCACGTCGGCGTGAAGCTCGCCTTCGGTCAGCGCCATCGGATAGAGGCGGCCTTTGGCCATGCCCAAATGTTGTGCAGTCAGTTCCCAGCCGCCGCCGACGGACATGCCGTGGCCGAACGTTCCTTTGCGTGCGGTGAAGAGGACGTCGGGATGCAGCATCTCCAGCGAGTTCTCGACTTCGAGCGCGTCGCCGGGAGTGGCTGTGGCGTGCATGTCCCACGTCGTGACGTCGGCGGCCTGCACTTCCTCCATCGCTTTTTTCATCGCCAGTTGCGGACCGCCTTTCGATGGCGTGATGATGTGATGCGCGTCGGACGACGTGCCGATGCCGACGATCTCCATGCCGACGGGACGGAAGCCTTGGGCCATCAGCTCCATGGCATCGCCGACGATCCAGACGCACGAGCCGCCGGCGATGTGTGTTCCTTTGAGCGCGGTCAGCGGACGGGAAATATCGGCGTCGGCGGAGAGGACGTTGGCGTTGTAGAACGCGGAGATGACGAGCGGATGCGGCGGGGGATCGGTCATGCCGACGACGACCGCTTTTGCCTCGCCGAGGTGGATGGCATCGGCGGCGAGTTTGAGGGCGACGCCGAATGAAGCGCAGGCGGCGACCGGCGCGAACGCGGGACCGACGATGCGGCCGATCATCGACACCTGCGATGCCGGAATGTTGGCGATGTTCCAGAGCAGGTTGGGGGACACGCTGGCCCACGGCTCGCTCGGGCATCCCCACTTCCGATTCAGCGCACGAATCTTGTTCAACTTCTGCCGGATCGAGCTCAGTTTCGCGGTGCCGGAGGATGGCGGCACCGGCTCGGACTGGATGTCGGCCGCTTCGGCGAGATAGAGCAGAAGGGACTCGCTCTTCGGCGCCCAGAACGCCTCCCAGGCATGCTTCGCGTCGATCCAATCTTCGGAACCGATGGTGAACTCCTCGGGATCGGGAGGCGCGGACGGATCGCGCTGGCCATCGATGTGCGCGCGCACGGCGGCGCATCGTTCCGGCGCGGCCCAGAACTCGTTCCACTTCCGCTGCGCGCGGTCGTACTTCATCGTCTCGGCGGTCGTGACGGTGATCTCGCCCAGTCCGCTGCCGATGTAAACGTGCGCCTGCGTGCCGAGCGACTGCAGATAATCTTCGATGCCCGGATTCTGCGTCAGCGACTGAATGAACGCGCCGATGCAGGTCTGCACCATCGGCCCCATCTTGTCTTTGAGCTGCGAAAACTTGGCCGGGGGGAAGCGCTGATCGAACCAGTCGTGGTAGGTTTCGAAATCGAAGTCAGGCTCGCCGACCAGAAAATTCGACGGGCCGAAGCCGCGAAAAGGGGTGAGCCAGCTATCGGCACGTTCCAGATTTCGCTCGAAAGTGTCGATGTTTGGAGACCTGGGGGCGACGATGCCCCAACCGAAAACACCGATCCGCTTCCGCTCTGCCATTGGGGCGCATTGTAGCGAATCCTGTCAGGGAAATTGCATTGGGTCCGTCACCATCCATGAGGTGTCCGTGAGAAGAGCAATCAAGCCATCGGTATTGATCGTGATGACGTTCCTGCTTTGTGTCGCCGGCTGCCGCTGGGGAAAATCGTCAGCCGTCAGCTCCACTGCACCGACGACGCAGACGATTGCTCCCGCAGCCGCGCAGCCCGCAGTGAACGGCACCGACGCGGTGACGCAGACCGTTGATATCGAAGATGGCCGTTCCGAAGAGGAAGGTGGCGGCCTCACGAGCTCGCAGACGGCGAAGACGCCCGGCGCCGCGAAGAAACCGGCGAAGACGCCGCCGAAAAAACATAGATAATCGAAGTGCCGCGGCTGCACTCCGAATGCACCTCTACGAACCATTCATCGAGCGCGACCTTGCCGCGATTCCGCCGGCGGTGGCGACGTTTCGCGCGGATCACTCAGCCGAGGAGACGTGGATCGAGATCACGCGTTTCGCTGTGCTCGCGTTCGCACCATCGCAGCATTCCAAACACGCGTTGCTTGCCTGCCTCTCGACCTGGGATCTGCGCGAGGAGCTCGGCGCGCGATTCGATGAGGCCATCGTCGAGTGCGCGATCTACGCCGCCGCCAGCCGCCAACCGTGGAGCGAGCCGCCGATGCTCAATCCTCCGAAGATCGATAACGATCAGCGCGGCGATCTCGACGAATTGCGCGAAGCAATCGCGGCATCGGACCGGCTTCGCGCCGAGCGCTGGCTCGCCAAACGATTTGCCAGCGCCGATTTTGCGCCCGACTATCTCGGTGCCGCTTCCGACGATTTCGAAGACCTCGGTCACTCACTCATCGTCGCCAATGCCGCCCTCCGCCTCGCCGCACTCCTCGGCGAGAAGGGGAGGTACGCGATGCTGCGCGTGGGAGTGTGGGAGATGGTGGCGCGCGGGAGTGGGGAGTTGGGTGTGGGGGGTGGGAGCGAAAACCCCGATCTAAATTCGTTGTGCGGCGCGCTGGTCGCAAACATCGTTGCCGAGTGCGGTGAGATCATCAGCGCGCATGCGTTGTTCCTGTTCGACGCGGCACTCCAAACTGAGGATGACGCGGTGATCAGCCGAGCAAATGCGCATCTGTCGACCATCAAGCCCGCTCCGACACCCGACACCCGACAGCCGACACCCCAACTCACTCCCTACACCTTCGCCCGCGACTACGGCGCCTGCCTCAAAGCGCATGCGGTTGCGAAGCGGTTGCGATCGCGATTTCCGAATGCCGATTTCGACGGCATGCTCGCTGCGGTGCATCGCAATCTGGACGCGGCGCCGCCGTTCGAGGAGATGGCATTTGCGTAGAGCGTTCGTCGTAATTGCGTTCGTGTTCGCCTCGTGTGCGACGGCGCCTTCGCCGTCATCGCTCGGGCAACGGATCGATGCGATCACAAGCAAGCCATCGCTCGCCGGTGCGATCTGGGGGATCGACGTCGCCGACGATCACGGCCACACGATCTACGCGCGCAACGAGCGGACGCTCCTCATTCCGGCGTCGAACCGGAAGCTCTTCGCCTCGGCCACCGTCGCCTCGTGCGAAGGGCTGGACCGGCGCATTGCCACCGAGTTGTGGCGCGACGGAAGCGACGTCGTCATCCGCGGCGGCGGCGATCCGTCGTTCGGCGGGCGCTGGGCGTTCGATCGCGACGCTGTCTTTGCGCCGTTCGTGCGCGCGCTGCGCGAGCGAGGCGTCACCGAAGTCGGCAACGTGATCGCCGATGTTTCGCTCTTCGATCGCACCACCATCCCCGGCAGTTGGAAAGTCGGGAACCTCGGCAGCGACTACGCCGTTCCCACCGATGCTCTTGCGTACAACGAGAACGTGATCGGAGTCGTCGCCGATCATTGCGCGAGTCCCGTCGTCACCACCGATCCTGCGTTCATCCAGGCAACGGCGAGCGTCGTCTGCGGACCGGACAATCTGATCATTCGATCGGGCGAGAGCAACGCAGTCAGCATCGCCGGAACCATGCCGGAGCACATCCAGTCGCTTGCCGGAATCGGCGATCCGGCGTTCTACGCGGCACAGGCGCTTCTCGAGGCGTTGCGTCACGCGGGCGTCAACGTTCGCGGAAAAGGGATCGTCAACACGGCGCCGCGAGTTTGGAGCGAACGGCTGGCAGTGATCGAATCGCCGCCGCTCTGGCAGCTTCTCTCGACCGTCTTGAAGCCGAGCCAGAACCTCTACGCGGAGATGCTGTTCAAAGGATTGTCGGCCAGCGCGCTGCAACCGGCGTCGTACGAAGCCTCGGAGGACATCGAGCGGCGGTTCCTGACGACCGAGGTGGGGATCAATGCTTCGGACTTCCGCTTCGTCGATGGCTGCGGACTTTCCCCCGATGATCTCGTCGCGCCGCGCGCCGTCGTCATGCTTCTGCGATGGATGAACGATCCTGTCCGGCGCGGCGTCTGGTCGATGATGCTGGCGCGTCCGGGCGAGGAAGGCACGCTTCATCGGCGTCTGCTTCCGTTCGCGGACCGGATGCGCGGAAAGACCGGCAGCATCAATGGCGTCAACGCGCTGAGCGGAATTCTCGACGGTCCGCACGGCACGCAGCGCTACTTCACAATCATCATCAATCACCACACTGCATCGTCCTCCGACGCGTTGCATGCGATCGACGCAATCGTGAATGAGATCGCAAATTGGTGAGGGTCAGATCAACTCGGAAAGCTCGCCGACGACGCGCCGGAGTCTGCTGAGGTAGTCCGGATCCTCGATCATCCGCCGCTTCACCTCCTCGGCGAACGGAAGATCGCGCCGCCGCTCCTCGGGCGTGCCCGACGATTCGAAGAACTCGATCCACTTGTCGGGCTCGCCGTCGAACATCGAAAGCAGCATGTGCACGCGCGCAAAATTTGCCACGAGAGCCGACAGGTTCGTGGTGTCAATCAGGTCATAGGTCTCAACGGTCATCGGCGAACGAGAATCTCCCTACCTAGGAGTGACCGCGGGGTGGAGTTCCCTACCCACTCACCCGACTTTTTTATCCATTGACACCAGCGAGCTCAGCGTTCTGGCCGCTCCAGGTCCCGTACGAGAAGCAGCGAACGCACGTGAACGAGTACTCGGCCATGCCGGTCGTGGGATTGACCGATGATTCGATCTCCAGCTCCGACTGGCATCGATAGCAGAGATTGGCGTCCCTGCGCTCGATGTTCTCGAGGAACCCTTCGACCTGCTGACGATGAAACTCCATCTGCCGCGGCCGCTGCGGAATGGTGATCGTCTCCCGCCCGCGCGGGCAGGTAAGGAAAAGATGGTCGGCGAATGTCGTCTGGACGAAGCTGCCGGTCATGATGACGCCGGGATGTTTGGGACATGCGACCGGCTCGCCCGCCCAGTATGCCCGCGCCAGATCGCGAAGTTGTTGTACGTCGTTGGCCATGGCCGCGAAGTTTAGCCGCGAAAGGGGTCAGGTCGAAACCGAAACTGACGACAGGCCGAATCGAGCGGAATGTTGGCACCGAGGCGTCGTCAGTTTCGGTTTCGACCTGACCCCTTTCGCTTACCGTTTTCCCGCTTCGATCTGCTCGAACACACGCATGAAATTGCCGCCGAGGATCTTCTCGACGTCGCCCTCGGAAACGCCGCGCTGGAGCAGACGTGCCGTGAGCAGCGGCAGGCCTGCGGCGGTCTGCAAATCCGTTGGCAGCGCAGGGACACCGTCGAAGTCGGAGCCGATGCCGACGTGATCGATGCCTGCCACATCCGCGGCGTGCAGAATGTGATCGACCGCGTCGTCGAGCGTGGCCTGCGGGCTGCCGAGGGTGTTGAACCACTCGAGGTAGAGATCCCAATCGGTGGCGTCGTTCGGCATTTCTTCCGTGCCGCCCGCCGACTCGCTCTTCACACGCTTCTGCGAGTTCATGATCACCTGCGCCACGGCGTCGTTCAGAAACGCGGAGAAGAAGTTGATCATGCAGACGCCGCCGTTCTTCGCCAGATCGCGAAGCATGTCGTCGGTCATGTTGCGCGGATGACGGCAGAGCGCGCGGCACGACGAATGCGTGGCCACGAGCGGAACGCGCGTCGTCTCCAGAGTCGCGTAGAAAGCTTTGTCCGACACGTGCGAGATATCGACGATCATGCCGAGGTCGTTCATGGTGCGGACGACGTCGCGGCCGAAATCGGTGAGACCGTTGTGGCGCCCGCCGTCGCCCGAGGAATCGCACCAGTTGTTCGTGTTGACGTGCGTCAGTGTCATGTAGCGCGCGCCGAGGCGATAGAAATCGCGCAGGATGGAGAGTGAATCCTCGATGGCGTGTCCGCCTTCGACGCCGATCATCAGCGCGGTCTTGCCGTCCGCCTTGGCCTGACGAATGCCCGCGGCATCATCGCAAAACGTCAGCACGTCCGGCCGTCGCGCGGCTTCGGCGTGAATGAGCTCGATAAGCCGGTACGCAAATCGCGCCGCGCCGCGTCCCGCGTAAAACGGGGGAACGTACGCGGCAAAGAACGAGGCTGTGACGCCGCTCTCCCGCAGCGATTTCAGATCCGCCTGCGCTTCGGGATCGTGTTCGTCGAGATGAAGGTTGTGCCGGATCAGACGGTAGGGCGTGTCGCAATGTCCATCGACGATGATGGCCCGGCGATGTACGGCCGGGACGATGACGGATGCGTTGGGATCATTCGTTGTTGAAGTAGTCATTGAAGGGAGTGGGACGTGGGGAGTGGGGTGTGGGAGATTAATCCCTGAGATTCTATTACGAGAGAAGTTGATCGCGCAGCAGAGGCATTTGACCCGGATGACTTTGCTCCCACCCCCCACACCCGACACCCCACAACCCCGTACACTACCAATCCAATGAACCTTCCTTTGCAGATTGCCTGGCGTTACTTGCGGCGACCGACGGACCGGTTGGTGTCGGCGGTGGGGTTCGTGTCGGTGCTCGGGCTCGTGATCGGGGTGATGGCGCTGGTGATCTCGATGGCGCTGATGACCGGGTATCGCGGCGATCTGCAGAAGAAACTGCTCGGCGGGAACGCGGAGATTTTCGTCTACTCCGTTGGCGGGCCGATCGAGGATACGAAGCAAGTTGTGGCGACCGTGCGCGGCACGCCAGGTGTGAGCGAGGCGGCGCCGGTCCTGTTTCAGCGCGCGCTCGTGACGACGGAGCGCAACTCGACCGGCACCGAGACGATGCTGAAGGGAATCGAGCCGGCGCGCGCAGCCGGTTCGCCGATGATTGCGAAGATCGTCGGCGCGCGCGGGAAGTTCGATACGGCGGCAGGGGAGCGTGGCGTTGCAGTCGGGCGTTACCTGGCGACGAAGCTCGGCGTCACCGCCGGCCAATCGATCAGCATCACTGTACCGGCGGAGAACGGCGGCAGCTTCATGCCGCGCAGCGCGTCGTTCGTGGTGACGAACGTCTTCGACACCGGCTTCTACGAATTCGACGCCCGCTGGCTTTTCATCGACCTCGGCGAAGCAGAATCGCTTCTCAACGCGCCGGGCGCGGCGAATCTGCTGGAGGTGAAGCTCGCGCCGGGTGCCGATCTCGACCAGGTCACGCGCGCCATCGAGAAACGCACCGAGCATCGTTACGCTGTCTCCGACTGGCGCGACATGAACCACCAGCTTTTCTCGATGCTGAAGATTCAGCAGCTCGTTCTCTTCATCGTGATTGGGCTGATTGTCTTCGTTTCGACCTTCAACATCGTCTCGACGCTGATCATGACCGTTCACGAAAAGCGCAAAGAGATCGGCATCCTCTCGTCGATGGGGGCGCAGTCGGGGACGGTGACCCGCATCTTCGTCTGGTACGGAACGATGGTTGGTTTTCTCGGCACGGCCACCGGAATTCTGATCGGCATCGTGATCTGCTGGCTGATCACGCGCTTCCACCTGGTCTCGTTTCCGCCCGAGATCGCGCAGGTCTACTTCGTCTCGTCGATCCCTTTCATCACGCGTCCCGTCGATCTGACGATCATCGCCGCGTTCTCGATCGTCGTGTCGTTCGGAGCGACGATCCTGCCGTCACTGCGAGCGGCGCGGTTGAATCCGGTGGAGGCATTGAGGCACGAGTAGTGATGACGAGGCTTGTAGAGACCTACGTTCTATAATCCGCTCCGATGCCTACCCGCTTGATTCTTGAAGATGGAACTGTGTACGACGGCGAAGCGTTCGGCGCGACTGCGAACACGATCGGCGAAGTCGTTTTCAATACCTCGCTGACCGGCTATCAGGAGATCGCCACCGATCCTTCCTACCGGTTCCAGATCGTCGTCATGACCTATCCCCACATCGGAAACTACGGCATCGAAAAGGCTGTAGCCCAGAACGAAGTACCGCAGGTCGCCGGCTTCGTCGTGCGCGATGCGGTTGCCGAGCCGTCGAATGCGCATTCGGAGATGCCGCTGGCTGACTACTTCGTGCAGAACGGAATCTCGGCGATTCAGGGAATCGATACGCGGTCACTCACGCGGAAGATTCGTAACGAAGGTGCGATGCGCGGAATGATCACGAGCGAGAGCGGGCGCGACGTCGCCAGCGTGGTTGACGAGATCCGGCAGGCGCCATCGATGAGCGGACTCGATCTCGTGCAGCGCGTGACGGCGCTCCGTCCGTACACGTTCGACGAGCCGCCTGCCGAGGTGAAGAGGCGGATCGCGTTGTACGACTTTGGCGTCAAGCGGGACATCCTGCGGCACCTTTCGCGGCAGGGCTGCGACGTGACGGTTTATCCGGCGACGACGCACGCCGACGAGATCCTGGCCCAGCACTTCGACGGTGTGATGTTGTCGAACGGTCCCGGCGATCCCGAGCCGGTCACGTACGCGCAGGAGAACATCCGTCATCTCATCGGCAAGATCCCGATCTTCGGCATCTGCCTCGGCCACCAGCTTCTCGGCCTCGCGCTCGGCGGGAGCACGTACAAATTGAAGTTCGGGCACCGAGGAGGGAATCATCCGGTCAAGGATTTGCGGAGCGGGCGGGTGGAGATCACGGCGCAGAATCACGGCTTCGCGGTCGATCCCGACTCGCTTCCCGACAACGACGTCGAGCACACGCACATCAATCTCAACGATCAAACACTGGAAGGTTTCCGGCATCGCCGCGAGCCGGTGCTGGCCGTGCAATATCACCCCGAGGCCGCGCCGGGACCGCACGACTCGTTCTATCTTTTCGGCGAGTTCATGCAGATGATCGACGAATGGAAATGATGCTGGCATTCGTTCTGGCGTTGCTCGCCGCCACCAGCATCCCGCCCAATCTGTCGGTTACCTGACGGACGTCGATCCGCAGATGACGCAGATGGCGCCGATTCAAGGCCTGTCTGCCATCCCGAGAAACCGCCCGGACGACCAAGTCTTTGTGCTCGCGAGTCATCCTTTCTGCGTAGCTCCGGAGGCCTCGTGCGGGAATGCAAAGTCGTCGCTCGCCGTATCTCGTTCGTGGGTAAGATGCGAGGATGCAGTGGACAACGCTCCATTTCAGCCGCTCAGAAGTCGACGCCGCGGGCCGGAGCCTCGCGGAAAACGGCCATGCTCTGGCCGAGGCAGAAGGAGCGCTGGTCGTCGTCAACGACTGGCGCGCGGCTCACGGGTTCGCCCTGAACACGTTTCAGATGGGTCTTCGTTCACGAGCGCGCAACGTCTATGAACACGCTCTGGTTGCGCAACGGTTGAAGCGTGTTTCGTCGATTATCGCCAAACTCCGCCGGTTCCCCACAATGAATTTGTCTCGAATGCAGGATATTGGTGGCTGCCGGGCAGTGATGGAAACCGTGAGGCAGGTACGACGAGTCCGAGAAGCGTATGGCCGCAGCCGCCAGCAACACGAATTTGTCAATGAGAAGGACTACATTTCAGAGCCGAAGGCATCTGGCTACCGCGGCATCCATCTGGTTTATCGATACCGCAGCGATCGGAGTACGGAGCACAATGGCCGTCTTGTGGAAATACAACTTCGGTCGCGGCTGCAGCATGCCTGGGCAACGGCAGTGGAGACAGTGGGCACGTTTCTCGATCAGTCGCTGAAATCCAGCGAAGGAGCCGAGAAATGGTTGGAGTTCTTTACGCTCACATCATCGGCATTTGCTCGCGCAGAGGGCACGCCCATCATTATCGGCACACCAGAGGACCCTCAAGAACTAAAAATCGCAATTCGAGAGCTGGGGCGGGCGCTTGAAGTGCGCAAGAAGCTTGAGGCCTATAGCCAGGCTCTAAAGGTAGCGGAGGATGTAAAGATGAAGGCAGCAGACTACTTTCTGTTGTCCTTTATGCCGTCGCCAGCGCAACTAAGCGTCTATGGTTACAAGCGAGAGCTCTTAGAGCAGGCCACAACCCACTATCTGGAGTTGGAAAAATCCCAGTTGAACGTTGTAGGCGCACAGGCAGTCCTCGTTTCAGTGGATTCGCTCAGTGCGCTCAAACGTGCGTATCCCAATTACTTTCTCGACACGGCTGTTTTTATGACGCAATTGGCCAAGCTACTCGAATAGCCACCGGCGCTGCGCCGACTACGAGCTTCCCGCCGCAATCTTCTTCTGCGCCACTACGCGCATCGAGTGATCGAGTATCCGTTTGCGGATGCGGATCGATTGCGGCGTTACTTCGACCAGCTCGTCGTCTTCGATCCATTCGAGGCATTGCTCGAGTGTCATGATCTTGGGCGGGGTTAGCTGGACGGCCATGTCGCTGCCGCTGGCGCGCATGTTGGTCAGGTGTTTTTTGCGGCAGACCTGGACGACCATGTTGGCGTCGCGGGAGTTTTCGCCGACGATTTGGCCGCCGTAGACTTTGAGGCCGGGCGAGATGAAGAGGACCGTGCGTTCCTGAAGAGGCTCGATCGCGTAGGCGGTCGTGTCGCCGGCCTCTTTGCTGATCAGCGCGCCGCGGTTGCGGCCGGCGATCTCGCCGCGGTACGGGCCGTACTCGAGAAACGTGTGGTACAGCAAACCGGTACCGCGCGTTTCCGTCAGGAACTCGGTGCGGATGCCGAAGAGGCCGCGCGTCGGGATCTTGAACTCGATGCGCACGCGGCCGGAGCCGGGATTGACCATGTCGGTCATTTCGCCGCGGCGCGTTTGCAACTTCTCCATCACGGCGCCGACGTGGGCTTCGTCGATGTCGACGACGAGCGCTTCGTACGGCTCGCTCTTGCGGCCGTCGATCTCTTTGAGGATGACCTGCGGGCGCGACAACGCGAACTCGAAACCTTCGCGGCGCATGTTCTCGGCGAGAATGGAGAGGTGAAGCTCGCCGCGGCCGCTGACTTCGAAGCGGTCAGGAAGATCGGTCTCTTTGACACGAAGCGCGACGTCTTTGCGCAGCTCGCGGTCGAGACGCTCTTTGATGTTGCGTGACGTGACGTACTTGCCTTCGGTGCCGGCGAAGGGCGAGTCGTTGACCAGCCAGAACATCGACACGGTCGGCTCGTCGATCGCGATCGGCTCCAGTGCCTCGGGATTCGACGCGGACGAAAACGTCTCGCCGATCTCGACGTCCGTGAAGCCAGCCACGGCGACGATCTCGCCCGCCGAGGCTTCATCGACTTCGACGCGGCGAAGACCTTCGAACGCGGTCAGCTTGGTGATGCGGCCTTTTTTGTGCGTGCCGTCGCGGAGGATGAGGATGACGTCCTCGCCCTGACGCAGCTTGCCGCGCTGAATGCGGCCGACGCCGAGGCGTCCGACGTATTCGTTGTAATCGATGGCGGAGACGAGAAGCTGCAGCGGCGCATCGGCATAACCCGGCGGCGGCGGAATGCGCTTCAAAATCGCATCGAACAACGGCCTGCAATCCTCGGTCGTGTCCTCGAGGTTCGTGCGGACGATGCCCTGGCGGCCGATGGCGTAGAGGATCGGGAAATCGAGTTGTTCGTCCGAGGCGCCGAGCTCGATCATCAGATCGAAGACTTCGTTGACGACTTCGGTCGGACGCGCGTCCTGACGATCGATCTTGTTGATGACGACGATCGGCAGAAGTCCGAGGCCGAGGGCTTTGCGCATGACGAAGCGGGTCTGCGGCATCGGACCTTCGGCGGCGTCGACGAGGAGGATGACGCCGTCGACCATCGACAGAACACGCTCGACTTCGCCGCCGAAATCGGCGTGACCGGGCGTGTCGACGATGTTGATCTTCACCTCGGACGGGTGAATGAACGCAGCGGGAAGGTCGTGGCCGGACGCGGTGTGCGTCGCTTCGTGGTGCACGAGGTGACCGAGGGCGTCGGGCTCGTCGACGAGATAACGGATCGAGGTGTTCTTGGCGAGGATGGTGATTCCACGCTCTTTCTCGAGATCGTTGGAGTCCATGACGCGCTCATCCATCTGTTGGTTGAGGCGCACGGCTCCGGCCTGGCGGAGGAGAGCGTCGACGAGAGTGGTCTTCCCATGATCGACGTGGGCGATGATCGCCACGTTGCGGATGTCGTATCGAAACTGCGGCATGTTTGGGGGGTAACGCGAGAAGATCGAATGAATTCCTTTCGGGGTGTGGCGAGTGGGGCGGTGGGGGGTGGAAGAACGAGGCCAGTTCATCGCGACGACGCGGTGAAGGCTGTTGTTTTTCTTCGCTCCCACACCCCACTCCCGACTCCCCACACCCCATACAATGTCCCGATGGCATGCGACCACATCGGCCCCGCGGAACTGATCGAGATGGCGGAGGCGCAGCTTCGCGAACGCGGCGTCACGCCGGAGCCAGGAATGCGCTTTCGGTGGAGCGAGAATCCGGTCGATGGGATGTGGGCGTCGATCGTGACGGAGATCGAGCGCCGCGGCGAGCAGTGGATCGTGACGCGGCTCGATCGAAATCGCGAGGCGCTGCCGGCGGACGAGACGGGGTTTCGCGCGCTGTGATCCGAAGCGTTTGCGTTTTCTGCGGATCGAGTGCGGGCAATGATGCGGGCTTCGCGAACGCCGCGAGCGCGTTTGGAGCGCTGCTGGCGAAGGAAGGGATCACGCTCGTCTACGGCGGTGGGCATGTCGGATTGATGGGCATCCTCGCTGACGCGGTGCTCGCGAACGGCGGCAAGGTCATCGGCGTGATTCCGCGTGCGCTGTGGGATCGCGAAGTCGGTCATCGCAATTTGACCGAGCTGCACGTCGTCGAGACGATGCATGAGCGCAAGGCGATGATGGCGTCGCTGGCGGACGCTTTCGTAGCGTTGCCGGGCGGCCTCGGAACATTGGAAGAGATCTTCGAAGTCTGGACCTGGGCGCAGCTCGGCATCCACGAAAAACCAGTTGGCTTTCTCGATGTCGCAGGGTTTTACGCGCCGCTGCTGGCGTTTCTCGATGGCGCGGTCGAAGCCGGATTTGTTCGCGGGCCGCACCGCGCGATGGCGATCGTCGATGGCGATGGCGCAACACTGCTGCGACGAATGGGGGAGTACGAACCGCCGCGAGTTACGAAGTGGATCAGCGCGCTGGCGACGTAGCGTTGTCCTCAGTAGTGCACGCGATGCTCGTACACGAACGCCTTGCGCTTGCCCTTCATTACCACCGGCGTGAATTCGGCGTTTCTCAGGGCCTCGGTGTTGCGCTGTTCGAGCGTCGTCGAGCCGGTCGTGTTGCTGAGCGTGCGGACGCTTTTCACGATGCCGTCCTGATCGACCTCGGCTTCCAGCACCAGTTCGCCGTGCGCGCCGGGCTGGGTGACGGGAGCGGGCGTGCGGATGAAGTGCGGGTACGGGTTGTCCTCGAGCGCTTTCTTTGCCTCGGCGGCATCGGCCATGTCGGCGATGCGCGCCCATCCGCTTTTCGCGCCGGTGCGCACCTCGGCCCATTCACCTTTGCGCGCAAGGACCGACACGGATTCGCCGCGTTGGTATGTACTGATGACCGGCGCGTCGTCGCTCGGCTTCGTGTGGATCGTCATCGTCGCGCCGCGGACGTATTCGACAGCGATCGGCATCCGGTCGTCGGTGATTACGTTCGACGGCTCCGGTCCGCAGGCAAAGCTGAAGATTGCGATTGCGAGAATCGGCGCTGTGTTGATTCGAATGCGCATCATCCGAACACGTCCCTTCGTGTGAAGATCGCGTAGGAGATCGTCGTCGCTACGATTGCCCACGCGCCGAGGAGTGCGATGCAGAAGAGCATCGACATGCCGTCGTAGGGAGGCGGCTCGCCGGTGTAGTAATCGGCGAGCGGAAGGGCGCTGACGAAGAGGTACTTGCCCGCCGTCCAATCGGGACTAACGCGCGTCAGGATCGTGCCGCCGATGAGCGAGGCGAGCATCGTTCCGATCGCGGCCGCGCTTGATTTGAAAAGTACGGAGAGGAGCAGCGCGATGCAGGCCACCGTCAGAAGCGCGTACCACTCCAGGCCGTAGGCGATGAGCGTGTCTTTCCAGAGCGGAAGCTGGCGCACGGCGTCGATCTGGACTGTACCTTTGCCGATTGAGAAGCCGGTGAACGTCGGCGCCGCCCATCCGCCGCGCGGCAGGAAAGGCGCGGACACGCTATACGCCAGCGCGGCTCCGGCGGCGAGCGTGAGCGTGGCGAACATCCACAACGTGACGAGCTTCGCCGTCAGCACCTTCCATCGCCGCACCGGCCGTGTCAGCAGCAGTTTGTCCGTTCCCTCGGCGTTCTCAGCCGACACGATGTCGCTGCCGAGGACGCCGATGAGAAGGGGCAGAAGCAGAAAGCCGGCGACGTTCGCAAACGTGCGCACGAAGAGCGGCGCGGTCGGTTTGTTCGGCTCGATATCGTGATCGAGATAGAACTGCAGACGGTTGATCTCCGCACGCATCGAGCGCGCCCACGACTCGTTGACCCGCCCGCGTCGCAGCGTGTTCTGGTACGACGCCACCTGCTGCTGCACCTCGGCACGCCAGTTCCGGTTGCGCAGGTCGTGCATCCGCCGGTACTGCCCATACGTCACGAGCGCGATGATGGCGAAGAGAATCGCGATCACCACAGCGAAACGTTTGCGCCGCAGGATCTTCAGCGTTTCGTTCTGGATGAGTGGGATGAGCATCGCGTGAACGCTCAGTCTACCGTCTCGCCGCCGGTCGCTTCGAGGAACATCTCTTCGAGTGATTGCGTGCGCCGTTGTGCGTGGAAGATTTTAACGCCGGCCTCGGCGAGCGCAGAGACCAGCGGCGGCGCGTCCGCTTCTTCCATCGCCAGCCAGATGCGGTCGCCTTCGGAGCGAAACGTGAGGTTGCGCTCGCGTGCGATCGCAGAGGCACGCGCGATGTCATCGACGCGCAGCTCCATGTCGCGGCGGCTGGAGATGAGATCGCGCACCGTTCCTTCGCGAAGGATGCGTCCTTTGTGAATGATGGCCACGCGATCGCAGGTGAGCTCGATCTCGGCGAGGAGATGCGACGAGATGAAGATGCTCATCTGCTGTTCGCTGGCCAGGCGGCGCAGCAGTTCGCGAATCTCGCGGATGCCGGCGGGATCGAGGCCATTCGCGGGCTCGTCGAGGATGAGCAGACGCGGATCGCCGAGGAGCGCCTGCGCGATGCCGAGGCGTTGGCGCATGCCGAGGGAGTAGGTGCCGACGCGTTGCTCGAGGCGGTGCGCGAGGGAGACCGCTTCCGCCACACGCTCGATCTCGCTGCTCGAAACGCGCAGAATGCGCGCGAAGTGCTCGAGGTTCTCGCGGCCGGTCATGAAGCGATAGAGGTCGGGATTCTCGACGATGCAGCCGACGCAGCGCATGGCGTCCTCGAAGTTCTGCGCGATGTCGTAGCCGCAGATGCGCACACTGCCGGCGGTGGGACGGATGAGGCCAACTAGCATGCGGATGGTCGTCGTCTTGCCCGCGCCGTTCGGCCCGAGGAAGCCGAAGATCTCGCCTTGCTGGAGCTCGAAGGAGACGGAGTCGACAATCGTCTTCTGGCCTATCGTTTTGGTCAGATTCGTAGCGGTGAGGGTGGGGGTCATCGGAGCCACCGGCACGCGAAGCCGCGAAGACGCGAAGGGGTTCGTTGGTTCTCGATCTTCGCGCCTTCGCGTCTTCGCGTGAAGCTCATTCCTGTTATCGTTTCGCGCAATGCGCCGTTTCCTCTTGTGGTATTTACCGCTCACCGCCGCGCTGGCCGCGGCGATTTTGTTCGGAGCGGGATTCTACTCATTCCTGCGCGGCGACACCGGCACGTCTGTGTCACTGTTGCCTTCGACGACGCGGGTTACGGAATCGGCGCCGCGCAAGCAGATCGCGCCGATCATCGTCGGCGATTCCCTCGGGCGCGGCACCGGCGACGAAACAGGACTCGGCATCGGCGGACGATTTGTCGACGAGCTTCGCAAGCGCAACATCGACACGAAGAACATCGTCAACATCGCGGTCAATGGCGCCCGGACGCGCGATCTGATCAAGCAGCTCGACAGCCACAACGTCCAGATGCTGCTTGCGCAATCGAACGTGATCATCGTCTCGATCGGCGGCAACGACCTGTGGGGCGACAACACCTTTCGCAATGCGCCGCCGCCGAACCCGGAGGCCGTCATGCACGACGTGCTCGACCGCGTCGATCAGAGCGTGCGCACCATTCGCACTGCCAATCCATCGGCGCGCATCTTCGTGATCGGCCTCTACAACCCGTTTGCCAGCACACCGTACGGGAAGATGCTCACGCCGTTCGTCAACCGCTGGAACTCGCTGCTGGTCGAGCGCTTCGCCAGCGATCCGAACGTCGTCGTCGTGCAGACCTCCGACATTTTCGCGTACCGGGACCGGCTCTCCTTCGACAGGTTTCATCCCGGGCAGGAAGGGTATTCGCTGATTGCACGCCGAATCGCCAACGCCATTTAACGATTGGGAGGTCCGATGTCATCGCAGGTGTACCAACTCGCTCGCTATGAAGTTCGCCCGGAATCGCTCGATCGCTGTCTGGCTGCCATCCACCAGTTCGTCGCGTACGTCCGCGAGCATGAGGACGGAACGTTTCGCTATGACGTCTGGCAGGAGCGCGATCATCCGACGCGCTTCGTCCACCAGTTCATCTTCCGCGATGCCGCCGCGGAGCAGGCCCACTCGGATTCCACGGAGGTCAAGCAGTTTGCGTCAGTGCTCTATCCCGAGTGTCTGGCGCCGGTGGACTTCATCGACTACGAGCTCGTGACGTCGAAGGCCTAACCTCGCTACTCCTCGTCCCGCAGCGCGTTCACGATTTCCATGGTCACGCGGGGACTGCCCTTCGGCCCGCGGGGCATGAGCGGAACGCCATTTCGCAAGAGCTCGTGGTCGATTGACAGGCCCGTTCGAGCGTAGTCTGACAGCACCTTGCCCGCGGTCGTTTTGTCCCTTGCTGCGATCCGTTTCACGGCCAGCAATACATCGTGATCGATGTCCAGCGTTGTTCTCATGGATGAGTTATGTTCTGAGCCGGGTAATGGATTCCCGCGCACCAAACTTGCACTAAACTATTCGGAATATCACACCCGCGCACTCAGGTTTTGCCTGCCAGAATATCTGACTGCATCGCACTCATGTTGCGGTAAGTATCAGAAGGAGAAAAACATATGTCCAAGATTATCGGTATCGACCTCGGCACGACCAACTCCGTCGTGGCGGTCATGGAGGGCAATGAGCCCAAAGTCATCGTCAACGCCGAAGGCAGCCGCATCACCCCATCGGTCGTCGGCTTTGCCAGAAATGGCGAGCGCCTCGTCGGCCAGGTCGCCAAGCGACAGGCAGTCACCAATCCTGAGAACACCATCTTCTCCATCAAGCGCTTCATGGGGCGCAAGTACGAAGAAGTCAATGAAGAGATGAAGATGGTTCCCTATACCGTCACCCGTGCCTCGAACGGCGACGCGCGCGTCGAGGTGGACGGCAAGCTCTACTCGCCGCCCGAGATCTCCGCGATGATCCTGCAGAAGCTCAAGCAGGCCGCGGAAGACTACCTCGGCGAGAAAGTCGATCGCGCGGTCATCACCGTTCCCGCGTACTTCAACGACTCGCAACGTCAGGCCACGAAAGACGCAGGTGAGATCGCTGGCCTCAAAGTCGAGCGCCTCGTCAATGAGCCGACCGCCGCCGCGCTCGCGTACGGACTCGACAAGAAAAAGAACGAGACGATCGCCGTGTATGACTTCGGCGGCGGCACGTTCGACATCTCCATCCTCGAAGTCGGCGACGGCGTCGTCGAAGTGAAGTCGACCAACGGTGACACGCACCTCGGCGGCGACAACATCGATCACCGCCTCATCGACTGGATCATCGAAGAGTTCCGCAAAGACCAGGGCATCGATCTGTCGAAAGACAAGATGGCGCTGCAGCGTCTGAAGGAAGCGGCCGAAAAAGCGAAGATCGAGCTGTCGTCGACGATGTCGACCGACCTCAATCTCCCCTTCATCACGGCCGACCAGTCGGGTCCGAAGCATCTCAACATGTCGCTCACGCGCGCCAAGTTCGAGCAGCTCATCGGCGACATCGTGCAGAAGACGATGGGACCGCTGAAGCAGGCGCTCAGCGACGCCGGCGTCGATCCGAAGAAGATCGATGAGGTCGTTCTCGTCGGCGGCTCGACGCGCATTCCAATGGTTCAGAAAATCGTCACCGACTTCTTCGGAAAAGAGCCGCACAAGGGTGTGAATCCGGATGAAGTCGTGGCAGTCGGTGCCGCGGTTCAGGGCGGTGTGCTCGCCGGCGACGCAGGCCTCAAGGACGTCGTCCTGCTCGACGTCACACCACTCTCGCTCGGAATCGAGACCCTCGGCGGCGTCATGACGAAGCTCATCGAGCGCAACACGACCATCCCGACGCGCAAGATGGAGACCTTCTCGACGGCAGCGGACAACCAGACGTCGGTCGAGATCAAGGTCATTCAGGGCGAGCGCGAGATGGCGCGCGACAACAAACTCCTCGGCGTGTTCCACCTCATCGGACTGCCTCCGGCGCCCCGAGGGATGCCGCAGATCGAAGTCACATTCGACATCGATGCGAACGGCATCATGACCGTGTCGGCGAAAGATACCGGCACCGGCAAGGAGCAGAAGATCACGATCACCAGCACCTCGGGTCTGTCGAAGGACGAAGTCGAGAAGCTGGTTCGCGACGCCGAGTCGCACGCGGCCGAAGATAAGACGCGGCGTGAAGAGATCGAGGCGAAGAATCAGCTCGACTCGCTCGTCTATCAGGTCGAGAAAATGCTCAACGAGAACCGCGACAAGATCGCGGGCTCGGATGTGAGCAACCTCGAAAGCGCGATCGCCGACGCTCGCAAGGCGATGGAGCAGGGCGGCGCGGAAAACATCAAGAAGGCAACCGAAACGCTGACGACGGCATCGCACAAACTCGCGGAAGTGATGTACCAGAACGCGAGCGCAAATGCCGCGGGCGGCGCAAGTGGAGCGGGAGCAGCCGGCGGTCCGTCGGCCGGAGCTCCGGAAGGCAACGGCAAGGCGGACGATGTGATCGACGCCGAAGTCGTGGACGAAAACAAGTAAGGTTGATGACCGGAGGGCGGCGGGAAACCGTCGCCCTCTTTGTTCCTGGAACGACAACATGACACGCCGCAGAGCAGATGGATACGTGATGATCTCGGTGATCGCCGAGCGGTACAACATCCATCCGCAGACGCTGCGCCTTTACGAGCGCGAAGGGCTGATCAAGCCAGCGCGCACGTCGGGCAACACGCGGCTCTATGGCGAAAGCGAGATCCGCAAGCTCGAGATGATTCTCGCCCTCACGCGCGACCTCGGCGTTAACCTGGCCGGCATCGAAGTCATCCTCAACATGCAGCGCGCCCTCGAAGATGCACGCGAAGCGCTCGACCGCGCCGACGGTCACTTCGACGACATGATGCGTGTGATTCGGCAAGCCGTACTCGATAAACGTCACGGCATCGAGCGCGAGAACGCGTTGGTGAAAGCCGTACCCCGAGGATTGACGAGAACCAGGTAGATGAGCGCGAATGCCACCGTCTCGAGGATGGTGCCGTCGTTGACGACGACGATCGGATTCACACAGCGATTATCCGCTGTCATCACCGCGAAACCGCTGGTCCCATAATCCCGCCACATTCCTGCCACCGCTTCCCCTCGATTGCGCAGATGTCACGCCACATTGCGGACCTCTAATGATGTGAGGAGAATCAAGTAATGCTCTGGCTTGCCGCCACGCTCTTCGCCGCTGCAACGACGCTCCATCGCCCGCAACCGGAAGTTCTCTTCGCGATTCAGCCATCCTCGGATGAAGATTCCTTCTCACCGGACAAACTCTCCATCGAGCCGGTCGCGATGATCACGAAGTTGCCGGGCCCGTGCCCCGGTTGTTTGAGACTGCGCATCGATAAGCCCCCCGAGGGCCACGCACCAGAGTTCGAAGCACGCTATTTCCGTCCCGGCCGCACGTATCGCGTACTCGATGGCGGTGCCGAAATCGGCACGGTGAAGGTGACCAAACTGACGAGTCTGGGCTGCGTATCGTTGGCGGCGCGTGTCGACGTTACATCGCGGTCCAGCTGGAATCAGGATCTGTTCACAGTTCTTGCTGTCGGCTCAATGCACCTGCCGCCGTCGAGCCCGGGCCGCCGCGTTCCCGATGACGACGAGGATAGGGCGCTCCGGAAGATTGCGGAGCAGGAGCTGCGGACCAAAGGCGTTGCTGCGTCAATGCTCGCGAAGATGGAGGGGGGAGCCGTTCTCTCCACGGATCTCGATCACGATGGTCACCGCGACCTGATCGGCTCCTTCTCGACCATTGACGGCAAAGGCCAGCGGCGGACCCACAACATCTTTCTGATTGCGATGGGCGATGCGTCCGGCGGATTCCGCGCCGAGCACGTTTGGTATTTCACCTACGTGGGCGACCCCGGCGACGACGAAAACGTCGTCGACACGATTGATCTCGATGAAGACGGCACAGATGAAATCGTCGTCCGTATGGGCTTTTCTGAGTCGCACGAATACAAGATCCTGAAGCGCGCCGGCAACAAGTGGAAGAGCATTTACCAAGGTGGCGGATCGGGCTGTTAGGTTCGCGCGCCGCGCACGAAATTGCGGAAACCGTCGCGGTCGTCTGCGGCGAAGGCGATGCGGATGGCTGCTTCCTTCAGGTCATCGAGGCCGGTGGCGATCGAGATGCGAAGGTAGTGTTTGCCTTCGCTGCCGATTGCGCCGAACGAACGCCGGTCCACAGTCGCCACGTGGTAAACCGAGAGAAGGAAGCGCTGGAACAGCGTTGATGGCGACGTTGCCTCGCGCACATCGCGCGGAAGGTCGTTCCAGGCATCGATCGCACCGACGCGCGCGCAGACACCGGCGATGTTCGGAAAGAGATAGAACGCACCCTTCGGCGCCGGACAGTGAATTCCGGGAATCGCGTTGAGCTGCTCCACGAGCACGTCACGCCGATGCTGAAACTCTTCGATCATCGCCGCGAGCGCTGGCTCGCTCTCGGGCGACTCGAGGGCCAGCTTCGCGCCGAGCTGGTTGTAGCCG
Source organism: Thermoanaerobaculia bacterium (assembly GCA_963719365.1). Taxonomy (GTDB): domain Bacteria; phylum Acidobacteriota; class Thermoanaerobaculia; order Gp7-AA8; family Gp7-AA8; genus JADGNZ01. Next base: position 95,401 of record OY970380.1, read on the forward strand.
GAGACGCACGAAAGATAGTTGATATTGAGATTCAGAAAGGCCTGCGCCTCTTCGACTGTCGGGAGAATCGCCCATCCGACGCGCCCGCCTGTCCATGCATACGTCTTCGAGACGCCGGAGACGATGATCGTCCGTTCCTGCATTCCGGGCACCGAGGCGATGGAGTGGTGGCGCGCGCCATCGAAAAGCATTCGTTCGTAGACCTCATCGGAGTAGACGCGAACATCGTCCGGAGCGCGCCGGAGAATCACATCGGCCAGCTCGGCGAGTTGTTCGCGCGTGGCAACGCCGCCGGTGGGGTTTGAGGGAAAGTTGAGGTAGATGAGTTTCGTGCGGTCGGTGATGAGCGGCGCCAGCTCCGCCGCACCGCATGTGAATCCGTTCTCTTCGCGAAGATGAAGCGGGACGGGCACGGCGCCGATGAAACGAGTGAACGCTTCGTAGATCGGAAAGCCGGGACTGGGATAGATGACCTCATCGCCGGGATCGCAGTAGATGTGCTGCGCCATGCCGATGGGCGGTTTGGCACCGGGCAGGATCACCACGCGGTCGGGCGTGATCGCGATTCCGCGAGCGTCGCCCACCTCGCGAGCGACCGTGGCGCGAAACGACGCGATGCCTTGCGGATCGCCGTAGTGCGTCATGCCGAGGTCGATTTGTCGCTTGACTTCGTGAGCGATGTGCGCGGGCAGCGGAAAGTCCGGCTCGCCGACGTGACACTTGATCACGCGGTCGCCGCGCTGCTCGATCTCGCGAATCAGCGGCGCGATGCGGAACGGATTTTCGGTGCCGAGAAGAGACAGCCGCTGGGCGAAATGCGGTGCCGCCGGTGCAATCGTTTGCATTGTGTGAGTGTCCACGCGACGAAATGATGCGAAGGTGGCACTGCGCACAACGGCCTGTGATGAACGTCGCTCCTCTCTCGGGTTACACTGGCGCATCGAGCATTTTGTCGTCGCCCTCATACAGTTTCCGGACCGTGCCGCCAGTGCGCTCGCGGTGGCCACGCTTTTCACTTCCGCGGCGATTCTCATCCTCGGCACCGCCGTTCTGGTTCGGACGCGCGTCACGCTTGTCGTCCGGCTCTTTTTCGTTCTGACAGTCGCTGCCAGCGGGTGGCTCTGCTTCTACGGCTTGATGTACAACGCCGCGAGCGCTCTGAATGCGCTGATCTTCGCGCGAATCGGCGGCGCGTTTTCCAGCATCCTTCCAGCCGCGACGTTTCACTTTGCGGCGTCCTATACGAGCCGGCGCCGCGCGCTGCGCAACCACATTCTCTTCTGCTGGATGTTCTGCGGCGGCATCGCGTTGTTACAACTGGCAACGCCGTATTTCATCAGCGGCGTGCGGCAGTTCGAGTGGGGGTTCTTCCCGATCGGACCAACCTACAACCTCTCGTGGATCACGGTTTTCAGCGCCATGTTCGTGCTGGCGATTGTGATGCTCTGGAAGGTGATGGTTTCCAGCGACGGGATCGAGCGCGATCGCGCCCGCGCGCTCGTCATCGCGTTCAGCGTGGCCATGTTGTCGGGCATCGATTTTCTGCCGGCGATCGGCATCAACGTGCCGCCGTTCGGTTTCGTGCCGGTACTTGCGTTCGTTGCCATTGCCGCACATGCCGTCTGGCGTTACCGGCTCGTCGACCTGACGCCCGAATATGCGGCGAGCCAGATTCTGGCGACGATGAAGGGCGCGGTGATCGTCGTCGATCTCGAGGGAAAGATTCGCGTGGCCAATCACGCGGCCGCGGTGATGCTCGGATATCGCGACCAGGGTCTGATCGGAAAACACCTGCGCAATGTTGTCTCGCCCGACGAAAATCTCACCACCGGCCAGCTCCTTCACAGCCTCGGCATGCTCGAGCAGAGCATGGTCTGGACCACGGCGACCGGCGGACGCATCGACGTTCTCGCCACGTCGTCATTCGTGCGCGATGAAGGCGGCGATCCGGTCGGTGTCGTCTACGCGGCGACCGACATCACCGAGCGCCGCCGCGCCGAGCAGCGGCTGCGCGAGAGCGAGGAGCGCTACCGGCTGTTGTTCGAGCGCAACCTCGCCGGCGTCTACCGAAGCTCACTCGATGGTGGCATTCTCGATTGCAACGATGCCCTGGCGCGCACGTTCGGCTATAGGAATCGCGGAGAGTTGCTCGGCCAGTCAGCGTTCTCGCTCTACAACGCGGCTGAAGATCGTCAGCGGTTGCTGGCCCAGGTGCGCGAGCACGGTTCGATCTCCAATGCCGAGGTGCGCATGCGCCGCCGCGACGGCTCGCCGGTCTGGGTCAGCGAAAACATGACGCTGCTCGACGGCGGGATTCTCGAGGGCACCATCCTCGACATCACCGACCGCAAAGTGGCGCAGGAGCAGATGGAGTATCAGGCTTATCACGACATCCTCACGGGCTTGCCGAACCGTCTGCTCTTCCGCGATCGCATCGAGATCGCGCTCGCGCATGCGAAGCGGCATCGCACGAACGCGGCCGTGATGTTCCTCGATCTCGATCAATTCAAGCTGGTCAACGACACGCTCGGACACACAGTCGGCGACGGCCTTTTGCAGGAAGTGGCGAACCGGCTCGTCGCCACGATCCGCGCGGACGACACCGTGGCGCGGATGGGCGGCGACGAGTTCACAGTCCTCCTCACCGACATCAAGGAAACCGGCAGCTCAGCGATCGTCGCGCAGAAGTTGCTCGACGCGATCTCGCGGCCGATGGTGATCGAAGGTCACGAGATCTACGCCACCACGAGCATCGGCGTGGCGCTGTTTCCCGACGATGGCAGCGACGCCGAGACGTTGCTGCGCCGCTCGGACAGTGCGATGTACCGCGCCAAGGAAGCGGGGAGAAACAACTTCCAATTCGTTCCGGTCACGACGATCGAGATGACCTCGGAACGCCTGGAGATCGAGCGCAGTCTGCATCACGCGTTCGAGCGCGAGGAGTTCGTCGTCCACTACCAGCCGATGACGAATCTGCTGACGGGTAACATCGTCGGCGCCGAAGCGCTGATTCGTTGGAACCATCCGGAGCGAGGGCTGATGTCGCCCGACGACTTCATCCCGATCGCGGAAGAGTGCGGCCTGATTCTTCCGATCGGCGAATGGGTCCTGCGAACCGCGGTGCGGCAGATGAAAGAGTGGCATCCGGAGCACGGGCTGTTGCGCGTTGCCGTCAATCTTTCGGCGCGGCAATTCCAGCAGCGCGACCTCACGGCGATGATCGAGAAAATTCTCACCGAGGCCAACTACCCGCCCGAGCTGCTCGACATCGAGATCACGGAATCGACGGCGATGCACAACGCGGACGTCTCGCTCGGCGTGATGAACCGGCTGCGAAGCATGGGCGTCCGGATCTCGATCGACGACTTCGGCACCGGCTACTCATCGCTCAGCTACTTGAAGCGTTTTCCGATCGACACGGTGAAGATCGATCAGAACTTCGTGCGCGATCTGTCCGACGTCTCGAATGACGGCGCGATCATCACGGCCGTGATCTCGATGGCGCGCGCACTCAACCTGCGCGTGGTCGCCGAGGGTGTCGAGACGGAGGCGCAGCTCGACTTCCTGCGGCGCGAGAACTGCGAAGTGGTGCAGGGTTTTCTGCACAGCCGCCCTGTCTCCGCGGCGGAGTTCGATCGTTCCTTGCGCGCGCGGGCCGTTCGGTAACGTTAGAATCCGCGAGCCATGAAAAAGCTCGCGCTCCTCTTTCTTGCCGCTCTCTCGCTGAATGCAGCAACGCCGGTCGATCCATCGCAGGTCGCTCCCGACATCGACAAACGTCTGGCCCGATTCCAGAAAGTGGAAATGCCCTTCTCGTTCGCGGGCATGAGCGCGCGCGAGAAGCGCGTGGTCGACGAGATGATCGCTGGGTGCCGCGATCTCGAAGACATCTACTGGCGACAGAACGAGCCGGGAGACATCGCCGTTTACAACAGCCTCGCGCATGCGACTGACCCGAAACTGCAGGCGGCGCGGCGTTACCTCTGGCTCAACGGCAGCCACTACGATCTTCTCAATCACAACGAGCCCTTCATCGGCAGCGCGCCGATGCCGCCCGGCCGCAGCCTTCTTCCGAAAGGCGTGTCGCGCGATGAGATCGAGGCGTACGTGGCCGCGCATCCGGCGGAAAAGAAAGCGATCTACGACGAGCATTCCGTCGTGGAGGTAACCAGCCGCAGTCCCCTCAAACTGAAAGTGACGCCGTACCACGTCAAGTATCGCCGCTGGCTCGAAGCGGCCGCGAGTCATCTCCGCAACGCGGCTGCGGCCAGCGACGACAAAGCGTTCGCGAACTACCTTCGCATGCGCGCGAAAGCGCTTCTCACCGACGACTACTACGCCAGCGATCTGGCCTGGGTGCGGCTGAAGGATCCGAAATTCGATCTGATCTTCGCTCCCTACGAGACCTATCTCGACGATCTCCTCGGCATCAAAACTTCCTACGGCGCATCGGTCCTCGTGCGCAATGAGTCGGAGTCGAAGAAGCTGGCCGTGTTCCAGAAGTACGTTCCCGATGTTCAGGATGCGCTGCCGCTGGCACCCGAAGACCGGCCGTCGAAAAAGGGATTGGCGTCGCCGATGGAAGTGATGGACGCGCCGTTCCGCGCCGGCGATCTGCGGCACGGGTATCAGGCCGCAGCCGACAATCTTCCGAACGATCCGCGCATTCACGAGAAGGTCGGATCGAAGATGATCTTCTTCAAGAACTTCACCGACGCACGTGTGAACTACGTGATTCTGCCGCTGGCGAAATACATCATGCGCGTCGATCAGGCCGCGCAAGCTTCGGGTGAAGGCTATCTCGCCGCGGTGATGATGCACGAGATTTCTCACGGGCTGGGACCGGCCTTCGCGCGCAAGGGTGGTCAACATGTTGACATTCGCGAAGCGATCGGACCGGCGTACTCAGGACTCGAGGAAGCGAAGGCCGACGTCACCGGCATGTTCGGCCTCAAGTTCCTCGTCGATCGCGGCGCGCTGCCGAAAGAGCGGCTCGAGGAGTACTACGCGTCGTACGTCGCCGGAATCTTCCGTACCGTGCGGTTCGGAACCGCCGAAGCGCATGGACGGGCAGAGATGATGGAGTTCAACTACCTCGCGGAGAAGGGTGCCATCGTGCGCGAGTCGTCCGGACGCTACGCCATCGACTACGCAAAGATGCCCGACGCGCTGGCGTCGCTGGCGAAGGAGCTGCTCGAGATCGAAGCCACCGGCGATCGCGCACGCGCCGAGAACTGGTTCAATCGTTACGACAAGATGCCCGCCGATCTCCGCGCGGCTCTCGACGCCGCGACGAACGTTCCTGTCGACATCGATCCGCTCGTGCCGTTTCACGAGGGGGTGCAGTGAGACGCTGTTGTATTACGTAGGTCGGACTCTCCAGTCCGACTGCCACGTGTTGTCGGACTGGAGAGTCCGACCTACGTACGACCGTGATCCCGAAGAATTACACTGTCGGCCGAAGAGGTGCGTTTGGGAAAACGAGGGAGCCGCGGGCGGGTTACGGAAGATTGGGAAGAACCTGCTGACAATCGCCGCAGGGGTAAACAGCGTGACTCGGCATCGGCGGGTGATGCTTCCGACAGCGGCGCGTGGGGGGAAGCGGTCAATGCTGATCCGCGCGCGGCGGCGATGGTCATCTCGGTCGGCAGCGGACGTTGCCGGCTTTTCCATGACGGGCGCGAATTTGAATGCGTTGTTCCGCCCGAGTTAGCCGCGCGGCAGAAGAGCGCGCTGGCGGTCGGCGATCGTGTCGTGACCGAGGCGCTGGCCGATGGCACTTGCCGGCTGAGCGCCGTTCTTGCGCGTCGCACGAGGCTCTCGCGTCCTGATCCGCTCAATCCGCGTCTACAACGTTTGATCGCGGCAAACATCGACATCGTCATTCATGTCGTGTCCGTCAAAGCGCCGCCGCTGCGTCCGCGGCTCATCGACCGTTTTCTCATCGCCATCCAGCGCGGCGGCGCGGAAGCAGCCATCTGCGTGAACAAGATCGACCTGCTGGAGCCGGACGAGCGCGCGCGCGAGCTGGCCTCGCTCGATCCGTATCGCGCGCTTGCGGTGCCGGTTGTGGCGTGCTCGATCAAGAACGGTGAAGGCATCGCCGAGCTGCGCGCTCTCGTCGAGGGAAGAACATGCGCGCTGGTCGGGCACAGCGGCGTCGGCAAGTCGTCGATTCTGAACGCGCTCGACGAGCGTCTCGACATCGCCACAGGCGAACTGCACAAGCGAGGAACGGGCCGCCACACCACCACCGCCTCAACCCTCCACGACCTCGGCGGCAACACATTCCTCATCGACACTCCCGGCATTCGCGAGTTCGGTCTCTGGAAGCTGACACTGGAAACGCTGCGCGATTACTTCCCCGAATTCTCCGAGCCCGGCGAGTACTGCCGCTTCAATGATTGCTCGCATCTGCACGAGCCCGGATGCGCCGTGAAAAAACACGCCGAATCAGGAGAATTGAGTAAGGCGCGATACGACGCGTACGTGCGGCTGGCGGAAGATTTGTCGGCGCCAAAAGGTTGACGCGCGGCATGCACCGAAAGCTCATTCTCGCCACGATTGCCGCCGCTGTCGCAGCGTGCGCAACAACGCCCAAGGCGACACCAGTTCCCGCGCCAGCATCCACTGCGGCTGCTCCCGTCGCTACACCGCCCGCCGTGATTCCTGCCGCCGCGCTGGCCGACCATGAGGGTGATTCACCGGAGACGGCCGTGACTGTTCCCGCGAACGCGCCGAACGAAGGGATCGACTTCCAGAACAACTGGATCTACGACCGCTACGGACGTTTCCGCCGGGCCGGCGGCGGCATCGCACACGCGGGCGAGGGCGCGGCGGCGCGGCGGTACGAAGTAGTCAAGATCGAGCTGGCCGACCACAGCGAGCGCACGGTCTACTTCGACATCACCGAAAACGAGAAGACGTGGAGCAACATGCCCGCGCCGCCGCACTGAGGGAAGATGAGATCAGGGACAAGAGATCAGGCCGAGTTTCTGCCTCCTGGGTCGTTTTCTGCCGCCCGCTGAAGCGGGCTCCGTGATCATGTGGCGTCGCGAATGACCCACGGCTGAAGCCGACGGCTTCAGCCGTGGGGTTCGGCGACCATTTCCAAAGACCCGAGCCCGCTTCAGCGGGCGACAGACTGAAAAATGAAATGATGGGGCGAGGCCCGGTTAGAGCTCGCATCGTGATCTCTGACCTCTCTCTCGCGAATCCCTGAAAACACACAAAGGCCCCGCTCGCGCGGGGCCTTTGTCGTTATGGCAGGGGAGAGAATTAGCGGGTCTTGATGCAGCCGCTGTTGGCGTTCGACCACTCGTACTGGTAGCCGAATCCGCCGGTGCCGGTGAACGGCGCCGGGGACCATGCGCACTTGTCGTCGGCTTCGTAGCCGGTCCGGTCGAACCAGGCATTGCCGAGGGCGTCGGTAACGGCCTCACGGGTTTCGTGGCAGACGAAGTGTTCCTGGTCGAGGGACGTGTTGCCGAAAGCCTGGCAACCCGAGCAACCGGCCCACGGCTCGATTGAGTACTTCACGTTCTTGCCGCTGCCGTCGACGTAGTGGCTGTGATACGCGCAGTACGCGAGGTTCGGTCCGCCACAGGAGGTGCTGCTGCCGTCGGAGGAGTAGGAACCGGAAGGGATGAAGACTTCGTAGATTGCGCTGTAGTCGGTGCTGCCCTTGGCGGCAATGACCTTCTTGACTTCCGACTGCACGACGGCGTCGGTGCAGTTGGTGGGAGGTGTGGACGTGTCGAAGTAGTCGATCGGTCCGCCCGCGAGGTTGCTCAGCGCGATTGCGCCCGTGGTGCCCGTCGCGTCGTCGATGCCGGTGTACTGGGTAATCGTGTTGTACTCGCCGGTCGTACCGAACTGGTTGCGGAAGTTCTGCATGTTGGTGGTGTAACCGCTGGGGAACGAGCCCCAGAAGATCATGACCACATGCGCGTTGCGGATCACCTTGCCGCCGGTGTGGTAGACGAGGTTGCTGCCGCCGCCGCCGTGACCCGCGGCGTTCGAGACATGGGCGTGCCCGTTGCCCTGAAGGGCCGGGTTGAGCTCGGGATCGCTATTGCCCTGCGCAAAGACCGAGGTGGCGAGAGCTGCTGCAAAAACAAAGACTAGAGCCTTTTTCATGTACTGGGTCCCTCTCCTTAATTAGTTGGTTGGGTTCAAACTGACCAAGATCGACGTCTCATCACAGAGCAATGTGTTTGCCACAGTTCTGTAACGAACGTAAGTCATTGAAAATACTACATCATATTGAGATCAATGATGGGTCAATGGTACACCATATGACCCTTTTAGGTCACTATTGAGGGGTCAGATATTGAGCAAAGGGTCAAACTTTGCTCACCGCTTAACCGATCTCTGACGATCGTCAGAGATAATTTTGATGTCGTGATCTAATCAGCCCCGTGGGCAAATCGACCATCCGCACCGTAACCGTTCCGCGTACGGTCACGGTCATCCTGCTCATTGTCGTTTCCGCGGCGATGTCGCTCCTCATCGCCAGCCTGTCCGGCCGTGCATACCTCGGAGTGCGGCTCACGATGCCCGAGCTCGTGTCATTGATGCATCGTTACGACGAAGGCGCCATCTCGAATGATGCCCTGCTGGCCACGGCAGCTCCCGGAATCGCGGACATGCTTTTCTTCCTTCCGTGGGGTGCCCTTGCCTTCCTCGCTTTTGATGGCGGGGAGGAGCATCGCCTGCGGACGTATCTTCTGACTCTGGCGGTGGGCGTGACATTTGCGTTGGGGCTGATGGCGTGGCAGAGCAGACTACCGACGCGCGTGACCGGATGGGACGACGCCGGCTGGAACACGGTAGGCTGTCTCCTCGGCGCCGTAGCCGGTCATCTCCGCAAACGCTTACGTATTCGTTTCGAGTAGAGGAGTAGAAGTGATTCTTGTCGTCGAAGATGATCCGCAGGTGGCCCGACTGGTCGCGCTCGTCCTGCAGCGCAACGGCCGTGAGTGTCAGGTCGTCGCTGATGGCTCGAGCGCCTTTTCGCGCGCGCAAGAGCTTCGCCCGCAGATGATCCTCGCCGATCTGACGATCAAGGGGATGAGCGGCGCGGCGCTTTGCAGTGCGTTGAAAGCGCAGGAAGAGACGCGGTCGATTCCATACGTCGTCGTCTCCGGCGATCGCGACATCGCCGAGAAAGCGCGGGAGTGCGGCGCGGACGATTACCTCGTGAAACCATTCGAGTTCCCGGACCTGATCCGACTCGTCGAAAAATATGCAAGAGCTGAAAGCTGAAAAGCCCCCCGAGTCTCCCGCCGGATCCGATCCCGCCGGCCGTCTCATAGCCCGTCTGGTGGAAGAAGGGTTCACCACCGATTTGTCTGACGACGATTGGCGCAACTACGGCGAGATCATCTACCGCCGCGCGGAAAAGATCTCATTCGCCAGCGGCGAGACGATCTTCATCTTCACACGCGTCCGCGACCTCAACGAGCGCATTCTCCACCAGACGTCCGAGGCAGTCGTCAACGCCTACAAAGCGCGAAGCATCGCCGGCAAAGCGCTTTCCGTGCTGCAGTCGACGACGGTCTATCACTGCCTGGTCGCCGAGGGCGATCAGCCGCACAACGATTTGCTCACCGGCTACGTCACCCGCGCCGGCGGCGCCACGTTCATCCCGGTCATCATCGTCCCGGAGATCAATCAGGTCATCTATCCAAATCTCGAGGAGAAAGTCGCGAGCGTCCGTCCTCGCATCGAATACCTTCAATACCTCCTCGGCGAGCGCCGCGACACTGTCGACATGCACCGTCCAACGATTCACGCGATGTGGATCTCGCTCGCCGTGATCGTGGTGCTGCTGCTGGCGATCGTGGTGTCGATGTTTCACTGACAGTAGATTAGTGATTAGTAGATTAGTAAGACGGGGCCGAGTCGGTGATCCGAATCCATTCATCTACGAATCACTAATCTACTAATCTACTGTTTCATGGCCGATACCCCTCCAGCACCTCCGCCGGAAGCTGATCCGAACCTCGACCTCGGGTTTGGCAGCGTCGTAGCGCGCGAGAGCCGGAAGCGCTTTCTCAATCGCGACGGCACCTTCAACGTGCGGCGCGAGGGGCTGAGCTCGTGGGAAGCGCTCTCCGCCTATCACTACTTTCTGAATATCAGTTGGCCGGTTTTCCTGACCTGGGTTTCGGCCGCGTACGTCGTGCTCAACGCCGTTTTCGCGGTTGCCTTCATCGCTTGTGGCCCCGAGGCGCTGACGGGTTTTTCGAATCAAACGATGGGGGCGCGGTTCACGAGGTCGTTCTTCTTCTCGGTTCATACGCTGGCCACCATCGGCTACGGAAACATCGTGCCGGTGACGATGGCCGCGAACGTGCTCGTGGCGTTCGAATCGCTGGTTGGTCTGCTCGGTTTTGCCCTGATCGCCGGGATTGTGTTTTCGCGATTTGCACGCCCGCGCGCGGAGATCGTCTTCAGCCAGTACGCCGTCATCGCGCCGTATCGCGACGGCAGAGCGCTCATGTTTCGCATCGTGAACAAGAAGCGCAATGAGATCGTGGAGATGGCGGCCAAGGTACTTCTTGCGCGCCGGAAGCGTGGTGGCATCAGCGTCACCGACCGCGAGTTCATCCAGCTCAAACTCGAGCGGGACCGCGTCGTCTTCTTCCCGCTTTCCTGGACGATCGTTCACCCGATCGACGATTCAAGCCCGCTCCGTGGCTGCTCCGCCGCCGCGCTGAAAGAGATGGATGCCGAATTACTCATCCTCCTCAACGGCTTCGACGAGACTTTCTCGCAGACCGTCCACACGCGCTCGTCCTACAAAGTCGACGAAGTGGTGTGGGGCGCGAAATTCACGAGCATGTTCAACCCGCTCGATGACGACGGCATCATCTCCATCGACATCCGCAAGCTGCACGAGATCGAACGAACGGAGTGAGTCGCTACCTCGCGCCTCCGCCTCTCCCGACCACCCTTTCGAACGCCGCCAGTTCCGGTGTTCGCCACGGTGTTTGCCGGACCTCGGCGAGCAGGCGTTGCGCGTCGGTGGTGCGGCCGGCTTTCCAGTAGCTCTTCGCGAGGAGCAGTCTTGCTTCCGCGTTCGGGCGGAGATCAGCGTTTTGTTGCGCAAGATCGATCAGGCGCGAGGACGAAGTGTCGTCGCGGCTCAGCAGATGGCGGATGAGATGTCCGCCGGCCGCTTCGGGATAAAGATTGAATTGCGCTTCGTAGAGTTGCGCGGCCTCGGTGTCGAGTTTCTTCGCGGCGTCGCGATCGCTGTGGACGACGATCGCGGCAAGGGCGCTGACGTATTCAGGGTTATGCGTCTGATCGATGATCTTGCGATAAAGCGCAATCGATTCCGTCGTCCGCCCGAGCCGGTCGAGGTCCTCGGCGAGGTGTTCTTCGACGAGCCAGTAGCCGGAGTAGGCGCGATCGGCGCGCTGGTAATGCACGAGTGCGGCGGCATAGCGAGCGTGATCGAAATCGATGATGCCGCGCTGCACCTCGACCCAGGCGTACGCGCGCATCTCTTTCGCGCTCAGCTCATCCTCGGCCTGGACATAGAGCCGGTCGGCCGCGGCGGGATCGCCGGTCACCGATTGGTAGTACGCCAGCGAGGCGATGCTGTCCCACGAGCGCGTCCGATCCGCCAGCTCGTGATAGGCGGTGCGCGCAGACGCGTAGTTGCCTTCCTGCATCGCGATCTGCGCGGCCAGCGTCTTCACCGGCTCGCCCGTGTTGCCGTCGATGAGTTGGGCAAGATCGTCCTTCGCGCGCTGCAGACGGTGCATTTTGAAGTTGAAGTTGGCGCGAAGGAGAAAGAGGTCAGGAGTGGGCGCGACGCGGATCGCGTCGTCGATCACCCGCTCGGCCGATTGCAATTCCGTAAAGTCCGCAGTCATCGACGCGCGCCGGTAGAGGATGGCGGCGAGCATTGCAGGATCGGTGTTCGGCGCGGCGCGCAAGTCATCGGCCTGTTTCTTCAAACGCGCGAGATCGGCGTCGTAGTCGCTCATGGCGATGGAGGAGATTGCGATGAGAAGGAGGCCGAGGCATTGAGCGAACTTTTTTGCGCCTCTCGCGAATCGGAAGCGGCCCCTCATCCGGCCTTCGGCCACCTTCTCCCCATCAAAAAGCGATGGGGAGAAGGCGCTCGATGTTTGAGTCTCGCAAAAAGGTTCGCCCGAAGACCGCCTCCCATCAGCCTCGCCCAAACATCGAGCGCCATCTCCCCCCGCGCTTCTTGCGGGGGGAGATGGAGGCGAAGCCGGATGAGGGGGGCGCATCGGGGACGTGGTGGTGGAGGAGGCGCTCGAGGTTTGGGCGTCGCAACGAGGTTGGCCCGGAAACGTTCTCCAATTTGCCTCGCCCAAACATCGAGCGCCTTCTCCTCCCGCGCTTTTTGCGGGGGGAGAAGGTGGCGAAGCCGGATGAGGGGGGCGGGAGGACTTCACCATGGATCCGCCAGGTACGGGAAGTGATCGAGGAAGGGCTTGTCATTGTGCAAAGGATTCGGCGGCGTCTTTGGCGTGATCGGCGCGGCGTCCCACAGCTTTTGATCACTCAGCGTTTCGAGGTTGCAGGGTTTACCGCCGCAGCCGGCTTTTTGATCGAGGAAGATCGAGAGAAATCGGGTCGCCACCTGATCCTCGGGGCGGCGGCCGAAGGGCCAGCTTCCGGTCGTGTCCATGTCGATGGCGTTGACGTTCGGGATGAAGATCTCGAACGGGCGGCGAAGCGGGATGTTGAGGTGCTTCGGGTTCCAGGAATCGTCCGGCATGTTCACTTCCTGGAAGAGACACTTCTTCACGCGCGGGAACGCTTCGATGGCCAGCTTGTACGTCTTGTAGACCGACACCGGCGAGTTGTCGTGATCGAAGCAAGTGCCGAGGCCGAGGGCGCTGATTGAGGGACCGAAGCCCCAGCCGAGGTGGCCGAAGCGCATGACGAAGGTGCGGGCGAGGATGATGTTGTTCGCGCCGAGCTGGCGCTGATCTTCGCGCTCGCTCAGTGCGGCATCGGCGAACGGGAGGCCGTCGGTGTCGATACGTTTGTACATCGCCGCCTGCTGCTCGAAGGGATCGGGTTTGCTGCCGAAGAGGTGACGGAATCCCGCGGCGATACTGCCGAAGAAGCCGGGCGATGGATTGTCCGGAATCGTCTCGATCTTGTGCGCGGCTTTGAGCACCATGCTCTCGCCCCACGCGTTCACGATGCGGTCGCGGGCCGGGTTCGTGCTGATGAAGCGGTGAGGAATCTCGACGATGACGGTGTTGATGTTGCGGCCGGCCTGCGCGTCCACGCCGCTGTAAACGAACTTGTAGTTGCCGTTTGCGTCCTTGGCGAAACGCGTCGGTTTAAAATCGTGCGGGCCGGGCGGAAGATCGCGCTTCGTGCCGCGCGGGTGCCCCCAGTCGGGATCTTTCGGATCGTCGTTGAAGAGCGTGTTGCCTTCCAGCTCCAGCAAGGTCTTCGGAATCTTCAGCTCGCGGTCGTCGTACGGTGCGTTGAGCGACACCTTGTAAAACTGCGGGCCGTAATTGATCGATCGGAAGAAGCCCGGCAGGTCGTTGAAGAAGGCATCGTCGCGGCCTCCGACGTAGACCTGGATCGGCGTGCCGTCGGGCGCGTTCACCGTCACCGCCTTGTTCATCGCGATCGTCTTCGAGAACGTGCCGCTCGGGAAGTTGATGAAGTCGACGTGTACCGTCTGCGACGTATCGGCCCGCACGCGCACCTCGGCGCCTTTGAGGTGCAGATACTTCGCCGCCACCGCGTCGCCGTACGCGAGCAGTTTTTCGAGATCCCAGCTTTCGCCGGGAGCGGGCGGCGCGGGGCGAGGATCAGCGTTGATGTGGATGCGGTAAAGCATGTCGGTATCGAAGACGCCGGCTTTCGGCACCGAGGCGAAGGTGAGGGCGAGGATGACGTTCTGCCCGTTGGCGCTCGGCCAGCCGAACATGTCGTAAAGATCGGCGGCGCTCACATTGACGTCCGAGAAGATCGAGTTGACCGAGTTCGGATCGTTGTGGTCGGCCCCGAAGAGAGGAACGCTGAGAGGAACGCTGAGGAAGACAAGAAGGGCAAGTGTGAGCGCGAGCGGCGAGGTGCGTTTCATCCGATGGCTCCTTTCGAGATCGTCCGAGAGGCGGGGTTGTGTTGCCGGAAGTGCACGTTTTATCAGAGGAGTGAGGTGCGGAGCAATTTCTCTACGCCGTTTTCCGGGCGGAGAACCGTTTCACGCGGAGACGCGGAGATCGCGGATGTCTTTCTCCGTGTCCCCCGCGTCTCCGCGTGAAACGCCTTTCCGCCCTATCATCAATACATGACCCGCGCGGCGGCATTCGCGATCGTGCTCCTCATCGTTCCTACGATGCACGCCTCGGACTCCGCGCCCGACAGCGCGTGCGCAAGCTGCCATTCCGCGAAGTTTGCGTCGTATCAGGGCGTGGGGATGGCGCAGTCGATGCGGCGTCCGCGGGCCGATGTGCTGATCGAAGACTTTCGCAACGCAAAGTTCTTTCATGCGCCGTCGCAGAACTATTTCGAGATGGCGTGGACTGACGGGAAGCTGTTCTTCCGCCGCTATCAGCTCGACGACGCCGGCCAGCGCATCAACGAGATCGAGCAGCGCGTCGATTGGATCGTCGGATCGGGGCATCGGTCGCGCGTTTACTTCTATCGCGAGCCGAGCGGCGAGATGTATCAGCTTCCTATCGCCTGGTACACGCAGGAAAAAAAGTGGGGGATGGCGCCGGGATACGACCGCGCCAACAACGATGGCATCACGCGGCAGGTGCGGCGCGAGTGTCTCTTCTGCCACAACGCGTATCCAGCCGAGGTGAAGGAGGGGAGTGACGCGCATTGGAAGGCGCAGATCTTTCCTGCCGAACTGCCGGAAGGTACTGGCTGCCAGCGCTGCCACGGACCGGGCGCGCGTCATGTCGATGTGGCGTCGCGCGGAGAAAGCGTGGACGCCGTTCGCGCGGCCATCGTCAATCCGGTGCGTCTGGCGCCGGCGCTGCGCGACTCGGTCTGCTTTCAATGCCATCTGCTGCCCTCTGTGAGCATGATCGGCGTGCGGCGCTTCGAGCGCGGCGATTATTCGTTCCGTCCTGGCCACCTCTTCAGCGATTACATGCTCCATGTCGACATCGACGAAGCCTCGCGTCCGCGCGAGCAGCGCTTCGAGATCAATCATCACGCGTATCGATTGCGCCAGAGTCTCTGCTACATCAAGGGCGGGATCACTTGCATCAACTGTCACGATCCCCATCAGCCGCTGGCGAAGGACCTGCGCCTCGCTCGCGTGACCACCATCTGCCTCGGATGCCACGCCCGGCACGAGCCGAAAGCGCAGGATGTTGCCGCCGATGATTGCGTGCGCTGTCACATGTCGAGGCGAAGGACGCAGGATGTCGTGCGCGTGGTGATGACCGATCACAAGATTCAGCGCCGTCCGCCGCCGGGAGATCTTTTGGCGCCGATCGCGGAACACGATCCCGAGATTCGCAGCGTCACCTTTCTCGATCGCGATGCCGCTCCCGCAGGCGCGCTCGGCGACGCCTATCGCGCCGTGACGCTATTGCGCGCGATGCCGCGCAACGCAGACGCCGCGGCGCAACTCAGCAAGAGCCTCGGCGCCACGACGTCACCGGTTCCGCGATTCGACCTGATCGCCGCGCAACTGCAGCAGAAGCAATTCCAATCCGCGCTGGAAACGCTGGCGACGCTCGACCACACGACGCCGTCCGACACGCTCCTCCGCGATTGGCGTGGCATCGCCGAAGTCGGCCTCGGCAAGACAACCGACGGCATCGCCGACATGCGCGCTGCCGCGGCCGCGTCGCCTGACCAACCGGAATATCAATTCAACCTCGCCACGGTTCTGCATCGAAGCGGGCGCGATGACGAAGCGCTGCCGCTGCTGACGCGATCGATCACGCTGCGCCCGAATTTCGTCGCCGCCTGGATCATGCGCGCCGAGGTGATGACAGCGCTTAAGCGGCCAAGCGAAGCGATCAACGATCTTCAACGCGCGCTTGCAATTGATCCGCGGCAGACAAAGGCCTATCTGCTGCTCGCACATCTGCTCACGGAATCGGGAAAACAATCCGAGGCGCAGCGCTGGCTGCGGCACGGCGCGCAGGTGGCGGCGAAACCGGCCGAGATCGAAGCAGTCGTGAACGCTTCGCGGTGATGCCGGTGGATTGCGGACCGGCCGCACACCTTGTGGCCAAGCACTTGCCATTGTAAAGTCTGATGTGAATTGCGAGGCGATTCTGATTTGAGGAAATGATGAAGAAAGTGCTGGTCATCGTGGCAGCGGTGGCGCTTGTCGTCTGGGTAATCACATGGTTCCGGGCGCCGGACGCCGTGGCGACATCCGCCGCGCGCCCGTGGCCGGGAGGAATGGGCACGCTCGGCGCCGCGGACGAACGGTTGCCGCCGATGCAGGCGAACGGCGCGTCGGTGAGACTGATGGCTCTCGCCAGCGCGTTGCCGAAGAACGAAGCCGTCGACGAGCTCGTGCGGCGCGAGATCGCGCGGGGAGAGCTCACCATCGGCGGGCTGCCGCCGCTCCCTGATGTCTCCGCGATCCGCGATCTGTTGCTGCGCGAGCCGGTCGTCTGGGAGCGCCGCGAAGGGATTGGTGGCGGCAACGACGCGAATGCTGAGCGCGCGGCGCAGTTGACGGTGGCGAGGGCGCTCGTGGCGAGCGCGCTGGCGAAAGCGCGCGCAAACGATCCGGCGGCGTGGGAGGACTTGCACGCGGCTTGGAAGCTGGCCCGATCGCTGGAGGGGCATCAGCAGATGATGGTGCAGACGGCTGCGCTGACGACGGCGCGGATGATCAACGCGGTGGCCTGGAAGATGCCGCTGCCGGCGCCGTCGTGGCTTGGCGAGTTGCAGGCGCGCGACAACGTGCGGCCGCTGCTCGAGGCGTTTCAGCATCAGACGGCGTCGTACGCAAAGGACGGCTGGGCGGTGTTTCCGACGAAGTTCCTGGCATTGTCAGTCGATCACGATCGCTCGATCGCGGAAGAGCTGTTCCGCGAAACCCGCTGCGATGTGAACGCGCGCGAGAATGAGCTGGGAACGGACCTGCGATTCGTTTGGCGCCGCGCGTTCCGCTACCGCGGCGAGCGTGAGGCAACGGCGAACGCGCTACGCGTGCGCGAGGGGAAGCCGGTCGAGACGCGCTCGCGCTGCAGCGACGGTGCGTGGACGTTCGACGGGACGACGCTGCGCTTCAGCCGCGAGATCGCAACTACTCCGCCGGACAGCGCGATGCCGCTGGTGCTGCGCGTCAAGCCGTAGACAAGCACTGTCGCGCGAAAGTTCGTCATCAGGAGACGCAGCAGTCAGGGAGGAGAATGGGCGCATGCCTGAGACTCGCCTTCGAAGCGCTCTTTTTGTTTTCTGCGGTCCACTACTGGTATCGAAATCTTCCATTCCGAGGAGTTCGGTGGGCGTATTTCTCTACGTCACGTGGACTCCTCGGTGATCTGACGATACCGAGGGATCCTCGGACGCGTTATGGTCAAGAAGAAAACGACTGCACGGAAGTCGCAGAAGAAGAGCATCGGCGCACGTACGGCTGTCGCTTCCGCGCGCTACGCGCCCGCGAAACGGAAACGGTCCACAGGTGTGGTCGCGCGAATCAAACCGAGTCCTTCGGCGTTGACGTCGGATCTGCGGGAGTTGATTCTTTCATCCCGTCAAACAGTGGCGCAGGGCGTGAACGCTGCGTTGGTGATTTTGTACTGGCAAATCGGCCGGCGGATCCGCATGGACATTCTGAGCGAGAAGCGGGCTGAGTATGGGGAAGAGATTTTGCCGACACTGTCGGCAAAATTGGTCCCGGAATTCGGTCAGGGCTTCAGCCCCAGGAATCTCGCGCGGATGATCTCACTGGCCGAAGCATTTCCCGAGCAACGAATTATCGGGACACTCTCGAAAGAATTGGGGTGGTCGCATTTCGTCGAGTTGCTGCCGCTCAAGAAGCACCTGCAACGCGACTTCTACGCGGAGATGTGCCGCATGGAAAGGTGGAGCGTGCGGATGCTGCGGCAGAAGATTGGCGGGATGTTGTACGAGCGCACCGCTCTGTCGAAGAAGCCCGCCAAACTCGCTGCGATGGAACTGCGACAATTGCGCAAAGAGGATCGGCTGACGCCGGATCTCGTTTTCCGCGATCCGTATCTGCTGGATTTTCTCGGCCTGCAGGACGCCTACTCGGAGAAAGATCTGGAAGCAGCCATCCTGAGGGATCTGGAACGTTTTCTGGTGGAGCTGGGCAGCGACTTCGCGTTCCTCGCCCGGCAGAAGCGCATGGCCGTGGATGGTGAGGATTTTCACCTCGACCTGCTCTTCTATCATCGGCGGCTACGCCGGCTCGTGGCCATTGATCTGAAGCTGGGCAAGTTCGCCCCGGGAGACGTAGGACAGATCGAGTTCTACCTACGCTGGCTGAAGAAGCATGAGATGCGGCCGGGCGAAGAGGATCCCCTGGGTGTGATCCTCTGTGCGGAAAAATCGGATGAGCGCATCGAGGTCTTTGAACTGGCGCAGCGCGGCATTCGAGTAAGCGAATATCTAACGGAGTTGCCGGCGAAGAAGATTCTGAAGCGGAAACTCCACGAGGCCGTGCGGCTCGCCCAGGGGCGACTAAGAACTGCGAATGCGTGACGCTCTCGCAGAAGGCTCTTCAAACATCGACCGGAAGCCACACGGGATTCGAACCCGTGTGGCTTGTATTCAGTCGATATCGATCCGTCAGCGGCCGTTGTTGCAGCCGGCGGGGTTGGTTTGGCAAGTGGGGATGAAGACGCTGATGCTGCCGAGTGCGTTGCTGGTGGTGACGCCGTTGCTCACGGAGAATGAGAATGTGTCGGTGCCGAGGAAGCCGGTGTTGGGGGTGTAGCTGACCTGGGCGCTCGGCAGATCGTATGGAACGGTGGTGATCAACGCGTTGGCGCTGTCTTTCAGGATGCCGTTCAGCGGAAGAGCGGTGATCCTGTACGTCAGCGGCGCGGTGACGCCCGGCGTCGTCAGCGAGAGTTTGGGAATGTCACCGCTGCCGATGTTTCCGCTGGCGGTCGTGCGCACCTGGAGTCCGCGTGCAGGGCCGGCGAGGGATTCGTTTACGCGGCCCTGAACGGCGAAGAAGCTGAAGCCGGCCTGCGCGGCGGCGCGAATCTGGCCAAGGACGCTGAAGCTGAAATTGCCATCGGCGCCGATTTGCATCGACGGCGGCACCGGCATCACCGCGCCGGGGATCTGCTCGGCCGGAGCCTCGAAGTCCGAGCTCGTGAGATTGCCGTCGCCGCTGACGCCGGCTGCATAGAAGAATGTGTCGAGCGAGTCGACGGTGCCGCGGTTCGTGGGAAGGATGACATCCGCGCTCTGAAGATTGCTGAGCGAACCGCTGATGCCGGCCATGTCCCACTCGAACTGCATGCGCGTGGTTCCTCCCGATCCTGCGGTGCCGCCCTGATTCACGCCGGCACTCATGAAGACGGGCGTCGGGCCTGGAAGCGCGTTGACGTTGTCGCCGAGTTGATCGCCGTTGGCGTCCGCGACGTTTCCGGCGATCGCGACGGATTGGAGCGTTGCGGCCAGCGGTCTGATGATGAAGTGTTTGCTCGCCAGGGTGATCGAGCTGTCGCCGAGCGAGACGAGAACGCTGGTGTCCGCAAACGTCGAGGCCTGGACGTCGTGCGCGATGCTGGGCGGATCGGACGGGGCAGTCCCTACCGTGATCGCGAACGATGCGGCATCACATGTGTTGACGCTGGCGATCGTGCCGCACGCCTGGAACTGGAAGCTGTCCGGTCCCGTGTATCCGGCATCGGGCGTATACACGACCGTCGCGCTTCGTTCCGGAACCTCGGTGCCCTGCGTGACGGCGCCAAGCGATCCATGGAACGGACCCGTGCTCGAAACGATCGAGAAGGTGAGCGCAACGCCGGCGGGCGCGGTGCCGGTGAGCAGAAGCGTCGCGGAAACGTTCTGTGCGGTCTGCGCCCCACTGTCAGTTGCTACTACGGTTGTCGGAGGAGGCGGAGGCGGCTCCTGAACCGTTGGATTAATCGTCACGACGGCGTCGCCGGTGCCTCCGGCTGGATCAGTCACGCGGAAAGTGAAGGAGTCCGAAACGTTGGCGGCCGAGGGCGTGTAGGTGACGTTCGCAGTGGTCGATGAGGTGGAGACAGGTGCGGTCAGCGTCCCCGCCTGCGGCGCGGAGACGATGCTGAACGTCAACGATCCACCTTCGGTATCCGATCCGGTGAGCGTGATCGTCAGCGGCGTCGTGCCACTCGTGAAGACGACTTGCGCGTTGGCAACCGGCGGCAAGTTGTAAGCGCTGTTGACCGTGAGGCGGCCGTTGTGTCCGACGAGAATGTCGCGCCCGAGGAAGGCCCCATTGCCTTCGACGGACTGATCGAGAATGAGCGAGCCCGCGGTCGCGTAGAGAGTGGCGAGGATGCGGCTGGACTGTCCGGCATGTACGGAGGGCGGCGTTGCGCCCAACGCACCGGTCGTACCGTTGATGCCATCAACCTGAATGCGCATCGCCACCGGTGTCAGTCCCGAGCCGTCGGCCGGCGAGACCACGGAATTGGCGCCAAAGTCCGCGCGCCCAGCGACGACGATATCCGAAGGCGCGGCATAACGAATCGAGCCGCCGGAGGCCACGGTGATCGACTGGAATGAGTACCCGCCGCCGCTCAAGCGCAGGGTCGCTCCTTTGTTGATGGTCAGGTTTCCGTACGCACCCTCGTTCAGCGTGAGCTGCCCGTTGTTGGCGATCGTCACGTTGTCCGAACCGGGCGCACGTGCCAGAGCAGGCGGAAATCCTGCGAATACGGGCAACGCCAATGGCGAGAACTGCGTCCCGGCGATCGTGCCTTGATTCGTCAGCGTGTTGTAGTAGGCGGCGCCGCCCGCAGCCGCACCCGAATCGAGATCGATCGATGTCGCGACGATCTTGTACCCGGCCGGCGTGGTGACCGCGCGATCGAGCGACAGCGCCGCTTCGCCGAGGACGGGTCCGCTCGTGGCGTTGTTCACAATCACATCGCCGGAAACGATGACGGTCGTGTTGTCGATCTGGATGCTGTTCTTCGCCAGGAGAACGGCGTTGCCCACGCCGGGCGAGAGTTGTGTTTGCTGCCCCTGGACGAACGATGTGCAAACGAGTGCTGACAGAAGAAACAGGACACGATGGTTCATCGCGTGATCCTCATCTGAATTGTTTCCGGGGTTGTTGGTTTCGGGTGACACGTAAGGTACATCCAGATTGCTGCTCGCGCACAAAAAAGACACCTTGATGAGTCGTCTTTTCGGAAACGTTTCGCGGAATGCGGCTTTAAAGCATTGTTTCTGGAATGTCTCGGTGCTGGGTTACGAGTTGCCTGGTTACTGAGTTGCCCGGTTGCTGCGATGATTTGTTCGATTGCTGATTGTCGGACGAAGGGCTCTTGCAACCCAGCAACCCAGCAACCCACCAACCAACTACACTTACGGAATGACGATTGCCGGAGTGATCCTCGCTGCGCTCGCCTTCCTCTCGCTGCTTCTCTCCGGTCCCGGCACGCGCTGGGGATGGTGGGATTTCAAGGTTGGCCTGGCGCTTTTCGCGGTTGCCTTTCTCATCGGAGCGCTTGCGCTGCTGGTCTCGGGATTTGCGTGGTGGCGGACGCGTCCCAATCCGGTTGCCTTGATCGTTACTGTCCTCTGTGCGGTGATCGTGTTGCTGCCGCTGACGCAGATCGTGGGCGCCCGCGGAAAACCGCGGATTCACGACATCAGCACCGATCTGGTTGATCCGCCGCGCTTCTCCGCGGTTCTTCCGCTGCGCAACGGTGCCAATCCAGCGCCCGACCGGATCGATGACAAGACGGCGGCGCTGCAGCGCTCGGGCTATCCCGATCTCGTCACGCTCGATCTGCCTCTCAACAGTGACGCTGCGTTTGCGAAGGTGCTCGATGCCGCGAAAAAGTCGGAGTGGGAGATCGTTTCCTCGCGGCCCGCGGAAGGCATCCTCGAAGCGACGGCGGCGACGGCATGGTTCGGATTTCACGATGACATCGTCGTGCGCATTCGCGCCGCGGGAGAGCACAGCCGCGTCGACATTCGTTCGACCTCGCGCGTGGGCGTCGGCGACGCCGGCAAGAACGCCGATCGGATCCGCAAGTTCCTGGCGCTCCTTCGATCGTAAGCGTTTCCCCGCGTTTCTCCGGACACGGAGAAAACACAACTGTGGTAGTTTTTCTCCGACGCGCCCTTAGCTCAACTGGACAGAGCATCAGACTTCGGATCTGAGGGTTGGGGGTTCGAATCCCTCAGGGCGCACCAACTCGGGGTTGCGAAGATCGTGGATCGCCAGCGATGACCGCCAACGCAGCCAGCCGCATTGCGATCCGAAGCCGCCTCGCCATTTTCGCGGCCGGGGCGCTGCTCGTGGGTATTCGCTTTTTTCTTCCCGCAAACGCGTTCTGGATCAGCGACGCAGGGAACAAGAATCTTGTCGCCGAAAACTTCGCGGCCAGCGGTTATCGCCACATGTCGATCGGCTATCCGGCGGCGGACATCGATCCCACCTTCCGCTGGTTTCCTGCCGCTGGCGGCCACTTCCGTCGACTCGGCACGCACTATTTCTCGATCGTTCCGTGGGTGTTCCCGCTGCTCGCCGCGCTAATCGGAACGCCGTGGATTCCGTTCGCTGCCGGCATCGGGATTCTGAGGATGATGCCGGCGTTGCTGCGCGCCGCGGGAAGCGATGCCGATCCGTCGTGGGCAGTGATCGTGTGCGCGTTCGCGACGCCGGTCGCGTTCTACTCGCTCGATTTCTGGGAGCACACGCTGGCCGCGATGCTGGCCACCGGTGCAGTCATTTTGCTGCTGCGATCAAAGCCGCTGCTGGCCGGACTCGCGGCAGGCGCGTCGATCGTGATCCGCGACGAAGGCTACGTCTTTCTGGCCGCGACGATCATCGCAGTCGCGGTTGCGCGCGAATTGCGGCCGCGCATCGCGCCGCTGCTCGCCGGCGCCGCGATCGTGATCGCGCCCTACTGGATCGCGCAATGGATGATCTTCGGCAATCCGTTCGGCCTGCATCTCGCCGCGCACGCCGCCGGCGGCGATGTCTCGTTCCCGGCGCGGATCGTGCGCAACGTCCTCTACTTCCTCTTTCACTTTCACGAACGACCGTTGATCGCCGCTCTCCTGGCCCTGCCCGCAGCGGCCGCGATCGTGATCGGCTTCCGCCGCCGCACTCCGGAGCAGGGGAGCCGCGCAGAAACCATTGCCGCCGTTCTCGCCGGTCTCGGCACGCTCATCGGCATCATCGTTTGGATGACCGATGGCGATCCGATCATCAACACGATCTTCACGCAGGGACTTTTTCTCTTTCTGCCGTTCACGGTTCTCTTCCTCACTCGATGGCGCGCCCTTGTCACGGGTAACGATGCGATGGCGGTCATCGCGCGAATCGCTGCGGTCTACATCGTCCTGATGCCTCTCGTGTTGCGCGCGAACTGGAGCGGCGTCGTTTGGGGTCCGCGCTACTTCCTCACCATCGTTCCGCTGCTGGTCGTTCTCTCGCTGCGCCGGTCGAAAATCGCACTCGCGCTCGTCGCCATTTCGTTCGTGCTCGAGGGTTTCGGCCTCGTGCTTCTGCATCGCAAGCTCGAAGCAACCTCGCAGCTTGTGACCATCGTTCAGACTGCGCCGGCTGTTGTGATCAGTGACGTCTATTGGTTACCCGAGGAGTTGAGCGCGCTCTACTTCGAGAAAAAGTTCATGCAGCCGCCCGACGACCGCGAACTGGTCAACGCACTTACGGTTCTTCGCGCCAGCAACGTTCAGGAGTTTGCCGTCGTACTCTCGCCGCGCTATCACTGGTACTCGCCGAACGCCCGCGCCTATCTCGAATCGCTGGCTGTCCGGCGAACCCACTTTGATCCGCCCGGCGTGCCGTTGCTGCGCGCCGAGGTGCTCGTTTGCCGGCTTTTGCCGCGATCCGAGAATCTTCAGGCGCAATGAACGGGTTGAGGCCTGACGTGGACCTCAACGCCTGCTACCTCGCCGCGATGCGCATCCTCAACCATCGCTTCAACAGCGAAGCGGAGTTGCGCCGGAAGCTGGCGCTGAAAGAGTTCGATGCGGACGTGATCGGCGCGACGATCGACAAACTCCGCCGCGAGAAGTGGCTCGACGACGATCGCTTCGCCGCCTCCTTCGTCCGCGCCCGCGTCCGCAAAGGACTCGGGCGCCACCGCATCAGCCGCGAGTTGTCCGCCGCGGGCGTAGATAGCGAAACGCTCGCCCGAGCGCTCGACACGAGCGTTCCCGATCACGATGAGCACGCGGCGGCGCTGGTATCAGCGCGGAAACGCCTGACCATTCTTCGCCGCCGCAACGACGACGTGGGCAAGATCCGCGAGAAACTCGTCGCCTACCTCTTTCGCCAGGGCTACGACAGCAGCCTGGCGGTGGATGTCGTCCGCGAAGCCATGAAGTAGATTCGTTTTCGCGCGAAGCGAGGAGCACAGATCATGATCAGTGGCCGGCCGTTGGATGGTGAGTTCGCCGCCTATGCGAAGAGCGACATTGATTACGTCGCCGGCGACGACGCAGTCGGCGCGCTGGCTGCGCAGGGGAAGGAAATTACGGCCCTGCTCGAATCGCTCGACGAAGAATCGATCCGCGCGCGCCGGTACGCGCCGGGCAAATGGACCGTCAAAGAAGTGATTGGCCATCTCATCGACGACGAGCGCATCTTCGCGTATCGCGCGCTCTGCGTGGCTCGAGGCGATACACGTCCATTGCCCGGGTTCGACGAAAACGAATATGTCGCTGCGACGAACTTCGAGTCACGCTCGCTCGCCGGTCTCGTCGCGGAATACCGTTCCGTACGCGCCGCGACGCTCACTCTTTTCGAATCGCTGACCGCCGAGGAATGGCTGCGACGAGGGAATGTGAACGGCTACGACGCGTCAGTGCGTGGATGCGCATTTCACATGGCCGGTCATGAGCTGCATCATTTGCGCACGTTGCGGGAAAAGTATTTCGAACGAGTGACTCGCTAAGGCCCCTCCAACCACGCTTCGAACTGCTGCAACGTCGTGTCGTGCACGACAAGGTATCGATTGAGCGCGAACGGATTCGATTGCCTCGTCACCAGCCCCGGCGTGACGGTCACCGCGGCGTCGTAGCCTGCGGCCTTCGCGGCGGCGATCACGCCGTCGTCGTAGTCGCCGTACGGATAGGCGAGGAACCTCACTGGCTGTTGGATGTGGTCTTCGATCGTGGCGCGGCTGCAGCGCAATTCGTCATCGAGGGACTGCGCGTAATTCGATTCGTCAGCGATTGAGGAGTGCGCGCGGCTGAGAAGCGGATGCGAGTAGGTGTGGCTCTCGATGTCCGCTCCGTCGATGGACAAATCGGAAACGTCGGACCACGTCAGATTGTCGGGATGATGCGAGTGCGCGTCGATCACGCGCGGATAGACGAACGCCGTGAATGGCCAATTGCGTTTGGCCAGTTCGGCGGCAATTACCGTCTTCGTCGATCGCCATCCGTCATCGACCGTGATTACGGCGGAGCGCGGCGGGAGGTCTGACCGCCGGCCGTCGACGTAATCGACGACGTCGTCGAGCGGAATCACTTCGTAACCATGCCGGTCTAGAGCATCGAGTTGCTGCTGAAACGCCGTCGTGCTGATCGTGTAGCGCTCCATCTCGTCCGGCGTCGGTGCTGCCCCCGAACGTGGAATGACTTCATGCGGCGGCAGGCCGTCCGCTTCGACTTCGTGGTAGCCGAGGATGATGATGCGAGGCGGATTTGGTGGCGGGGAAATGGTGAGCGCGAGGAGCAGGGGAACCCAGAACATGCCCTTCACAGAATCAACAGGAATGCCAGAAATCTCACCGGGATGACACGCCCAACCTCGGCTGTTACGATCTCGCGCTTTCGAGGAGAGTCCTTTTTGCTCACGACCAATCAGATCCGCCAGCAGTTTCTCGAGTACTTCGAGAAGAACCAGCACCGCCGCGTGTCCAGCTCTTCGCTCGTTCCCGCGGGCGACCCGACGCTTCTTTTCACGAACGCTGGCATGAACCAGTTCAAAGACGTTTTCCTCGGGCGCGAGCCGCGTGACTACAACCGCGCCACGACGTCGCAGAAGTGCGTCCGCGCGGGTGGCAAGCACAACGATCTGGAGAATGTTGGCCGCACGGCGCGGCATCACACGTTCTTCGAGATGCTCGGCAATTTCTCGTTCGGTGATTACTTCAAAGAGGATGCGATCAAGTTCTGCTGGGACCTCATCGTCAATGTCTGGGGCCTCGAAGTGGAGCGGCTCTGGTTCTCCGTTTTCGAAGGCGGCGACGGCGTTCCTGCCGATGAAGAGGCTGCCGCGCTTTGGGTGAAGGCGGGCACGTCGCCCGATCGCGTCCTGCGCTTCGGCAAAAAGGACAACTTCTGGTCGATGGGCGATACCGGTCCGTGCGGGCCGTGCTCGGAGCTGCATTACTTTCGCGGCGATGACCTGTCGAAGAACGTGGCCGCGCTCGTCAACGGCGAAGGCGACGACACGATGGAGATCTGGAATCTGGTCTTCATGCAGTACGACCGCGGCGCCAACGGTGTGCTCACGCCGCTGCCAGCGCCTTCAGTCGATACCGGAATGGGTTTGGAGCGGATCGCCAGCGTGCTGCAAAACGCATCGACGAATTACGACATCGATGCATTCACGCCGATCATGCGCGTCATCGAAGCCGGAAGCGGCTACGCGTACAGCGGCAAGATGGACGACGAGATCGACACGGCCGTTCGTGTTCTCTGCGATCACTCCCGCGCCTCGGCCTTTCTGATCGCCGACGGCGTGATCCCCGCGAACGAAGGCCGCGGCTACGTGCTGCGGCGCATCATCCGCCGCGCCATTCGTTTCGGCCGCAAGCTGCCGAAAGCGATCGTGTTGTCGCAGCTCGTCGATGCCGTGATCGAGTCGGTGGGCGAGGCGTATCCGGAGCTTCGCGCGCGCCGCGAGGCGGTGCTGCAAACGCTGTCTAGCGAAGAGGAGCGTTTCTCGCGCACGCTGAGCTCGGGCATGGAGCGCGTCGGCGCGGTGCTCGACGCGATCCGCGCGCGCGGCGAGCGGACCATTTCTGGTGAGGAGCTGTTCCGGCTGTACGACACCCACGGCATCCCTGTCGATCTGATTCAGGAGATGGCCGAGGAAGAAGGCGTCACGCTCGATCGCGAAGGCTTCGAGACGATGATGGCCGATGCGCGCGTTCGTGCGAAAGCGTCGTCGAAATTTCAGCTATCGGCCGGCGCCGCCGTCTTCGCTCCGATCGCGGACAAGACCGGACCGGCGGAGTTCGTTGGCTATGATCAATATGTTGACGTTCTCTCGACGGTGAAGGCGATCGTTGTCGCCGGCGTCGAGCAGGACGCCATTCATCACGGCGCGGAAGGTGAGGTCGTTCTTTCGCCGACGCCGTTCTACGCGGAATCAGGCGGCCAGATCGGCGACAGCGGGACGCTGGAATGGGACGGCGGCCGCGCCACGGTGCTCGACACGCAGAAACCGGCCAGCGATCTCACGGTTTCGCGCGTTCGCGTCGATGAAGGGCACCTCACGCTCCATTCGAAAGTTCGCGCGTCCGTTCCGGTGCCGGCGCGGCTCGACACGACTGCGAACCACACCGCCACGCATCTGCTGCATCAGGCGCTGAAAGACGTTCTCGGCGAGACCGTGTCCCAGGCCGGCTCGCTCGTTGCGCCCGACCGCTTGCGCTTCGATTACACCTATCACCAGGCGCCTGCAGAAGCGCAACTCCGCAAGGTCGAAGAGATCGTCAACGACAAGATCCGCGCGAATCTCGAAGTAACGAAGACGGTCATGCCGATCGCCGAAGCGAAGAAGACGGGCGCGGTGGCAATGTTTGGCGAGAAGTACGGCGAGAACGTGCGCATCGTGACCGCGGGAGATTTCTCGCGCGAGTTCTGCGGCGGATGCCACGTCAATCGCACCGGCGACATCGGCCTCTTCAAAATCGTAAGCGACCGGTCTCTGGCAGCAGGAGTACGCCGCATGGAAGCGCTCACCGGCCGCGGCGCGCTCGCGTACTTTCAGTCGATCGAAGACGCCGCGCACGAGTTGCAGCAACAGCTCAACGTGAAACTGGAAGACGTTCCCGCGCAACTGCGGACGATGCAGGAGCGCCAGAAGAGTCTCGAAAAAGAGCTCAAGCAGCTCAAGATGCGTGTGGCCACGGGCGGCGGTGGGTCGACTGCCGCGACCGCCGATGATTCGATCGATATCGATGGCGTCGCTCTCGTCGCACGCCGATTCGATGACGTCAGCGGCGGCGACTTGCGCAATCTCGCCGACACGTTCCGCTCCAAAATCAAATCCGGCGTCGTCGTCCTCGGCTCCGCCGCCGACGGGAAAGTCACGCTGCTGACCGCGGTCACGAAAGACCTGCTCGATCGTGTTCAGGCCAACACCCTCATCAACAAACTCGCCCCGATCGTCGGCGGCAAAGGCGGCGGCAAACCCGATCTCGCGCAAGCGGGCGGGAAGGATCCGGACAAGCTCGATGAAGCCATCGCGCAGGCGCCGGTCGCGCTGCGCGAATTGCTGGGGGCGCAAAAGTGATCGATCTTGCCGTTGAATTCGAAGCTGTGATCGCCGCGCTGGCGGATCACAGCATCGACTACGCGGTGTGCGGTGGTGTGGCCATGGCCATCCACGGGCTGCCACGGGCGACGGTAGACATTGACCTGCTGATCAGGCCGGAAGACGAGGAACGCGTGTACGCAGCGGTCGAGCCGCTCGGATTTCGCATTCGGGCGAAGCCGATGCATTTCGATCAGGGAAAGATGGAGATTCGTCGCGTGACGAAGATCGATCCGGCCGGTGACACTCTCATGCTCGATCTTTTGCTGGTGACGCCCGCGTTCGAGAACGTTTGGCGTGATCGCGAGCAAATCGAATCGGAGTTCGGCTTCATCTGGGTCGTTTCTCGGAAGGGCTTGATCGAGTTAAAGTCCGGCCGTATGAGCGGCACCGATCAAGATGACATCAAGAGGTTGCGTGATGAAGACTGACATGTCTCCCGCCGCAGTGACACTCCGCATTCGCCGCGTTTCCCAACTTCGCAACCTATGTCTTCGCCTCGGGAAAGCTGGCGCGGAAGCGCGAAAGAAAGGTCAGCTCTCACCGCTCACACCCGCTACCTACAAGGCATCCGCCGATCGCTGACCGCGGCGCGCGAGACCAAACTATCCCGCCCGCGTACCGTTCGGAACCGGCCGCTCCGGACTCAGGAGCGCCAGCTCGATGCCATCCGCGAATCCCACATCGAACAGCATTCCCTCCGATACTTCGCCGGCCATCGTGCGCGGCGCGAGGTTTACGACGAACAGCGCCTGCTTGCCAACGATCGCGCTGAGGTCGCTCCGTTCCTTCTTCATGCCGGCGAGGATGTTGCGCGTGTGATCGCCGAAATCGACGACCATGCGGATCAGTTTCGACGAGCCCGCGACGTCATGAACGGACTGAATCGTGCCGACGCGGAGATCGGCCGCGGCTAGAGTCGCGAACGGAATCTCCGGCTTAATTTCCGCTGGCTTCATCGGGAGGAATCACCAGCGGTCCCTGCTTGAGGTCTTCCTTGATGATGAGATCGAGGAAGAACTCGCGCACGCCGTCGGGACCGCGCTCGCGGAAAACTCTCGCTACCTGATGCGGCTTCAGTTTGATGCCGGTCATCGTCTGCAGGTACTGGCAAAAGACCACCGCGCGCGAGCGAAACGAGATGATAAGGATGATCAGCAGCACCGCCGCGAAGGCGAGCAGCATGCCCGCCGCAAGCGAGCGAACGCTAAAAATCGACGTCAGAACATTCATTGCCGGACCGGAAAAGATCCTACCACGCGTAGAAGGGGTCAGACCGAAAGTGAAAGTGACGGAAGTTGGCACTGGCGGGAAGCCCCGACAATTTTCGTCACTTTCAATTTCGGTCTGACCCCTTCCAAGTTTCCTTTTCTTTCAATCCCTCATCTAATCAGCCGTGCAGCACCTGGGGGTATCCGTGAATCTCGCCGCGCTGGTCTTCTCCACACTTTCGTTCCTTCCGATCCCCGGCAATGTTTTTTTCGGCGCTGTGCCCGTTTCAGCGCCCAGCGCCTCGGACTATCAAACGTTGCGGCGTGAGGCCGAGGTTGCGATTGGGGAGCGTTCGTACTCACGGGCGCACGCGCTGTACGCGAAGGTGAAGCAGGAGTCGTTGCCGACTGACGAAAAACGCTGGGTGCGATTCCGTCTCGCCAACACCGCCTGGCGCTCGGAAGCGAGCGATCCGAAGAACGACAACACCGCCGTCGTCAACGCGCGCGACGAGTTGCTCGCGCTTCTTCGCGAGGCCGGCGACGATCACGACAAACTCTGGGCCGACGTCAACGAATCGCTCGGCGACTTTGCGAGCTCGCCAGAAAATACCGGCCTCACGGCGATGCCGTACTACGAAGCCGCGCTCGACTGGTGGGCAGGCAGCGACGACCTCGATCTCGCGCGGACGCGCTACCTCAGCATCGTGCGCACATTCGCATCGGGCGATGACGACTATCTTTACGGAGTCGCGCAACAGGTCCCGATCGACGTCTTCGAGAATGCCGCGAAGATCGCAGTCACTCCTGCCGATCGCCAGACATTCCGCTACATCCTCGGCGTTCGTCTTTTCAACTCCGGCGATCAGGATCGCGTCGGCGAGGAGCTCGAAGCGGCCATCCGCGAAGGCAACGTCAGCAAGCATTACGACAACGCCTTGATCATGTACGGCCGCTGGCTGGAGCGGCAGGGACGCGTCGTGATCAACGATGACGGACGTGCGCAACGGCTGCCTGACTTTACGAAGGCACTCCTAATCTATCGCCGCATCCTCTCTGAATTCGCCAACGGCGAGAGCCGGTTCCGCGACGAAGCGAGGAACGCCATCGACCGCATCACGAATCCGACGATCTCGGTGCAGGTCTCCAACGTATTTCTGCCCGACTCCGAGGTGGAGTTCGCGTTGTCGTGGCGCAACGTCAAGTCGATCGATCTCACGCTCTCTTCCATCGACCTCACCAACGACGTCAACCTCGGCACTTCGCCGAGCTGGCTCGCGTCGATCACCCCGCCGCCCGGCGCCCGCATCCGCAACTGGACGAAGCAAACGGATGACAAAGGCGATCACGTGCCGGGCTCCGACCGCATCCGCATCGATCCCAAACTTCCAGCGGGTGCGTACCTGCTTCAGGCAGGCAGCGGCACCGAATCCGAGCGCGCTCTCGTCCTCATCACCGACGCCACGATCGTCATGCGAACGGACACGTCGAAGACTGTCGTGTTCGCGTGCAACGCGCTAACCGGCGCGCCGGTCGCGAAGGCGCGCTTGAAACTGTGGGAGCGCCACGAAGAGAACGGACACGATGTCGCGCATTCGTTCGACGCCACTACCAACGCTGATGGTCTTGCCGAGGTAAGCCTCGGCAAGACGGAGTACATGAACCTCTTCGCAGCCATCGCACAGGGCAACGGCCGGCAGGCCTTCGCGACGGCCACGAAGGGAGGGTGGTACGGCGAGCAGGGTCAGTGGCGCATCTACGCGTACACCGATCGCCCGGCCTATCGTCCCGAGGAAACCGTGCAGTGGAAATTCACAGCGCGGCGATTCGATGGGGAGACGCCCACGAATCCTGCCGGCACCACGCTTCACTACACGATCACCGATCCGCGCGGATCGAAAGTCGCCGACGGATCGGCGAAGTTGAACGCCTTCGGCAGTGCCTGGGGCTCGCTCCCTCTCACCGCCACGATGCCCCTCGGCGTCTACGACATCACCTTCCGCGACGGGCAGAATGACGTCGGAAGCGCGCAACTCTTCCGCCTCGAGGAGTACAAACTTCCCGAGTTCAAGGTCGAGGTTCATACCCCCGAGGAGAACGGAGAGAAGAAACTCTTCCGGCTTGGCGACACGATCGAAGCCAGCATCGACGCCAGCTACTACTACGGCGGCCCGGTCGCGAATGCGAAGGTCGAAGCCGTCATCTACTCGCGTCCGTACACGCGTTGGTGGTGGCGCCCGCGCGACTACGCCTGGCTCTACGCAAACGCCACGGAGCCGAACAACTATTACGGCAACGGCCAGATCATCAAACGCGAAACCCTGACCACCGACGCGAACGGACACGCAGTCATTCATCTGGCGACGCAGCGCGACGCCAACGAAGTGCAGTATCGGATCGAAGCCCGCGTCACCGATGCCTCGCGCCGCGAGATCACCGGCGAGGGCAGCGTTCGCGTCACACTCCAGCGCTACATTGTTCACGCCAACCCGGAGCACTACGTCAATCACCCGAACCAGAAAGTGACCGTTGATTTCAAAGCGATCGACGCCAATGACAATCCCGTCCACGCGAGCGGCACGGTCACGATCACGCGCGATTGGTGGGACGAATCATGGATCGATCCGCAGGGCCACGAAGTCAGCGGCGCGGAGCTCGAGCGCGTGCGTGGCACGATGCACATCTTCCCGCCGAAGCCGCACGATCCCTGCGGCTGGCAACTGAAGTCGCGCGGATACAAGCATGAGGATGTGCTGACGATCAAGAGCGAGACCGATGCGAATGGCGAGGCCAAGGTCACGTTCACGCCAAGCCGCGACGGCTACTACCGCGTGAGCTGGTCGAGTCCCGATCGCGATCCGTCGAAGCCCAACGCGCCGCTGGCACAGCGCGATGTTGTAACCACCGAGACGACGGTCTGGGTCGTGTCGCACGACGTTCGCGACATCGGCTATCGCCACGACGGCGTCGAGATCATCGTCGACGATTCCGCCTTCCGCACCGGCCAGACCGCGCCGGTGATGATCGTGACGCCCACGAGCAATCGCTGGGTGCTCTTCAGCGTCGATGCCGAATCGATCCTCGACTACCAGCTCGTCCACGTCGAAGGGACCGTGAAGCTGATCGAGATCCCGATCGAAGAGAAGCACGTACCGAACGCGTATCTCAACGCCGCCAGCGTCGCCGATCTGGCGCTTTCCGTCGATCAGAAGGAGATCGTCGTTCCGCCGCTAAGGAATGTGGTCGATGTCACCGTGAAGCCCGACCGCGAGCAATACCAGCCGCGCGAAGAGGGCACGCTAACAGTGACCACGCGCGACGCCAACGGCAAGCCGTTGTCTGCCGAGGTCGGACTCGGATTCGTTGACGATTCCGGCTACGCGATCCAGAGCGACTTCGCCGGCGATCCGCGCCAGTTCTTCTTCGGGACCAAACGCAGCGCGAATGTTCAGACGACAGCCAGCGTGCAGCAGGGTCGTTACGCGAAATTCATCCTCGACGATGGAAGAGTCGTCGACGAGCGGATGGTGCAACAGCTCGATGAGGAACGCGCGAAGAACGTGCGTGATGACAAAGATCGTCAGGAGCTCGACGGCGTGGCCGGCGGAGTGGCCGGCGGCGCAGTCGCGGAAGCGATCACGGTCACGGCGGCAGCACCAATGCTCATGAAATCGGCAGCGATGATGCCTCAGGGTATACCGGTGAGTGTGCCGGAGCCTCCGCCGCCTCCGGCCAAGCCGGTCCCGGGTCAGGGCGCGGCCGAGCCGGCGGTTCAGGTCCGCAACGACTTCCGCTCCACCATCCTCTGGCAGCCCGATGTGAAGACCGGCGCGAACGGCGTCGCCACGATCAAGATCACCTATCCCGATTCGCTGACCACGTGGCGCGCCACCGCGCGCGCGGCGACGGCAACGAACCAGTTCGGCATGGCCACAACATCATCGAGAACAAAGAAGCCGCTCATCGTCCGCCTCGAAGGTCCGCGCTTCTTCGTCGTTGGCGACCGCGTCACCATCTCCGCCGTCATCGACAACAACACGGACGCACCGATGCGCGTCGTTCCGGAGCTCTACCACGGCGGACTCACGCAGATCGAGCCGCCGCCCTCCGGAATGCGCTCGCATCACGACGATCCGCCGGTCGACGTCCCCGCGAACGGCGAGACGCGCGTCGATTGGGTGATGAACGTTGAAGCGCCCGGCACGGCCAGTCTGCAGGTCAGCGCGCGCGGCGACAAATTCTCCGACGCGATGGAGAAGACGTTCCCGATCTACGACCACGGAATCGACAAGCTGATCGCGAAGTCCGGCCGGATGCGCGGCGACGATGCCGTGATCAAGCTCGATCTTCCCGCGGAGCGCCGCATCGGATCGACCAACTTCACGGTCCAAGTCACGCCGAGCCTTGCCGTGACGATGCTCGATGCGCTGCCGTACCTCATCGACTATCCCTACGGCTGCACCGAGCAGACGATGAGCCGTTTCCTGCCCGCCGCGATCGTCGCGCGCACGCTGCGTGGCATCGGCGCCGATCCCGCCAACATCGCCGGCCGGATGTTCGGCGGCATCGAAGCGAGCACCGCCTCCGACACTCACCCGAAAGGAAAACACGACCTCGGCGAGCTCGATCGCATCACATCCGCTGGCATGAAGCGCCTCTACGACTTCCAGCACGACGACGGCGGCTGGGGTTGGTGGAAAGAAGGGAACAGCGATCCTTACATGACCGCCTACGTGATCTGGGGCTTCGCCGTCGCGCGCGACGGAGGCCTCGCCGTTCACACGAACGACATCGATCACGCCGCGAACTGGCTCGATACGAAACTGGTGAACTACGAAACGAATCGCGAAGAGCAAGCCTGGCTCCTCCACGCCCTCGGCGCATGGCGCCGAACGCGGATAGCAGTTAGTGGTCCGAATGGTGTCGGTGCGTCCACACGCGTGTTCGCGCCAGCGAACAAACTTGAGTCGAAAGCACTCGACAACGTCTGGGAGCATCGCGAGAAGTTGACCGCCTACGCCCGCGCGCTCTTCGCGCTTGCATCTCACGACTTCGGAAATGCGGAACGCGCCAACATCCTCATTCGCAATTTAGAAAACGGCGTTCGCATCGACCGTGCCCCCGACTCCTCGGTGCTCATTCACGGCGAGAACGGCCGCACCGCGGGCAGCGCCGAAACGATGGCCACCGCGCACTGGGGCGAGGACGGATTCTGGTGGCGCTGGTCCGACGGCCCCGTCGAATCGACGTCATTCGCGTTGATGGCGCTCGTCGAGATCGATCCCCAGAACAAACTCATCGAGCCGGTCACGAACTGGCTGATCAAGAACCGTCGCGGCGCGCAGTGGAACAACACGCGAGACACGGCCATCACGATCCTCGCCCTCGACGCCTACCTCCACACCAGCGGCGAGCTCACCTCGGATGCCACATACGAAATCTCCGCCAACGGCACCGCGATCGCCACGCAAACGGTGAAGCCCTCCGAAATCCTGCGCGCCCCAAGCCGCTGGACGATTCCTGATCCGTCGATCAAAGACGGCATCAACGAGATCCACATTCATAGAACCAACGGCACCGGCTCGCTCTACTTCGCCGCCGAGGCAAGATTCTTCTCGCTGGAAGAACCGATCAAAGCCGCCGGCAACGAGATCTTCGTCCGCCGCGATTACTACCATCTCGTCGGCCATCCCACGCTTCTCAAAGGCCAGGTCTACGACAAAGTTCCATTGCGCGACGGCGAGACCATCAACAGCGGCGAGCGTGTCGAAGTCGTCGTCACCGTAGAAACAAAGAACGACTACGAGTACCTCCTCTTCGAAGACCTCAAGCCCGCCGGCCTCGAAGCAGTAGAGATCCAAAGCGGCCAACCCCTCTACGCCACCGAACTGAAATCCGGCGCCGTCACGAGAAAGTTCGTCGAAGCCAAACGCCCCACAACCGAAAAACCCTCGGTCATCCAACGCAACCCCACTACCGACACCACCGGCCGCACCGAATGGCTCTACCAGGAACTGCGCGACCGCAAAATAGCCATCTTCGCCTCCCAACTCCCCCAAGGCATCTGGGAAATCCGCTACACCCTCCGCGCCGAAGTCCCCGGCTCCTTCCACGCGCTACCACTGATGGGCTCCGCCATGTACGTCCCCGAGATTCGAGCGAATAGTGAGGAGGTGCGCATTAACGTGAAGTGATGGAAATGTGCGTGGCGCCGGCAGCCGGTCTCAAATCCAAGCGCGGCGGAACGCCGCCGTCTCGGCGGCTGGCCCGGCGGCGTCCCGCCGCCGCGGAAGTACAAGTGCGTTACTCTTCCTCGCGCGGTACTGCGCTGCGCTGAAGCGCAAAGCCGTTAGGCCCCGAATGAAGACTATTGCTATCTTCGTCGTTGCTCTGGTGTTCGCTCCCTGGCTCAATGCCGGGATCATGGAGAGCTGGGAGACTCAGATACTCGAGGTTGAAATCGTGAGCTGCGTTCAACCGTCATTGAGCAACGTCCACCTCCTTGGGCGGATCGAACAGGCCACTGATGAGCAAGCCTTTGCGGCCCTTCCTGCGGGCGCGGTGCTCCGCGCCCGGTTGATCCGTTCACGTGTTGTCGAGGAATCGGTGCTAGACGAGCTAGGCAAAGCTCCCGAAGTCCACTCATGGCAGCAAGCCGCATCGCCCATGCCTGTCGTCTACTTTTTTCCAGTGTGGGTCCCGGCTGACAAGACAGCCCCCAAAATCCAAGCGGTATGCGGTAGGTTTCCTCCAAGGAAGACCCTCCAGCTCTGGACCACCACAGCAACGGATTGCGACACACCCGGACGAATGGATCTATGCTTGTTTGCACCGCTGCAGATCGTTCGAGAGCTTGGAGTAGCGGAACGCAAATATGCTGCGGGACGGTAGAGTGGAGAGGCATTGGTAGAATTGGGCGGTATCTGGAAAATTAACTCAGCGCGCTCCACGACGTACCGCCTGCTCGGCTCATCGCTGATGGATTCGAGGTCATAGCTGCTCGCCGACATTGCGTGCCCTTGTCAGTGCTCGCTCGGATCGATCGTGACGCGCTCGATCCCATAGCCGAGCTTCCACATCGCCACTGCGTGCGCAGCTTTGTCGTAGGCAAGCCGCTCGTCATCTTTCGCTGCCAAACCTACCGACTGCTCTTCGGTAATCGTCATTGGCTAATGCCGCCGAACGATTGCGTTGATCGCGCCGACGATGTGAAGGCTGTCTTCTTCGACGGTGACGGACAACCGGTCACTCATGATGGCTCGTCGGCCATTCTTGCTCCACCAGTGGCCGACGAACACGCGATCGCCGGCCATGGCGACGACCAGTTCCCCGCTCGCCGCCTGACCGTTGGGACGTTTCTCCATTACCAGGAGGTCGCCGGGCTCGATACCGAATTCCTCGAGATCCCATTGCGCAGCGCGAAAAATGATTTCGTCCTCTTCAATGAAGTCCTCAGGAATCAGGAGGGGCTCTCCGGCAACGCTGGAGTCAATTGGCAGACCCTGCGAGATCGTTCCGGCGAGACGAAAGATGTGCCGGCGTTTCAGATCCCGCGTGCGCCGAACGGCTGTCTCTGCGCGGCCCATTCGCAACTGCCGCTTCTTCCCCATGCGCGAACGCTGTTGTACTGCCTTCTATCCGTTCCTGCGCGTCGCATTTCGTAACCCGTTACGCCCCACACGGCTTCTCATTTCATAACCTATGGGTAGGGAACTCGCCGCTTCCGTCACTCCTTAAATGAAAGAGATATGCAGGAACCGCGACGAGATGTAGAGCAGACGGCCCGGCAGCCGGACATCGCGGCGTCCGGTGCGCCGGTGGGTTTTGAGGAGGTGTATCTGCGTTACGCGTCGAGGCTGCGAAAGATCGCCGTCCGGAAGTTCTCCATTCCGGTGACGGAGGCGGAGACGCTCGTTCACGATGTCTTTGCCACCTACTTCATGCACGCCGCCTCAGTGCATGCGGTCGAGCCGTACCTGATCGGAGCGATTTGCAATGCCTCGCGGCACTACATGCGGCGGTCGGATGCGGCCGATGCGCTCTTCTGCGGTGAGTCGCCCTGCGCGGCCACGCCAGGCGACGCGCTTCTCGATGAGGTCTCGCGAAAGTTGCTTCTCTCGCGGATGCTTGCGGGCGTCGGTTCGCGATGCCGCGAGCTGCTCCATCGCTACTACTGGAATGGCGAGACGACGAAGACGATCGCGGACACATTGGATTCGACGACCTCGTCCATCCTCGTCTATCTGCATAAGTGCAGGAAGCGGGCTCTCGCTCGTTACCGCGCGCTTTCGGAGAATTCCTGACATGGATCACATTTCTGAAGAGGACCTCGCGGTCTTCGCCTTCGATCCTGATAAGGCGCCGGAGCCGGGACGCAGCATCATCCTCCGGCACACCGCCGAATGCGCGTCCTGCCGGAGCACGCTCGACTTCTTCGCGGTGGCCGAGGAGGACTTGAGCGACGTCGATGTGTGGGAGCCGGTGATGGGCTCCGCCACGCACGAGGCGCTCATGTCGTACGCCGCGCGCATCGCCGATGAAGACCGCGAGGCGGAGGAGCTGCTGCAACCGCTCTTCGCCTCGCCCATGCAGGCGGCGTGGTTGAACCTGAACAAGAAGAGACGCTTCCTGTCGGGAGGCGTCGCCCGGCGTTTGAGCGCGCACGCCCACAGCATTTGCGAGAGCGAGCCTCTCGACGCTCTGACGTTCGCAGACGCCGCGACGTCGATAGCCGAGGCGTTGCCGGACGACACCTATCCCGCAAACGCGATTTACGAGGTGCGTGGGACCGCGTGGAAGGAACGGGCGAACGCGCAACGCTACCTTGGTCAGTGTCCCGAAGCACTCGAGTCATTGTTGCGAGCCGAGCGCGCGTACAAGCATCTCGCATCGCCATCGCTCGGATTGTCCGCTGTAGCCTACGTGCGAGCGTGCGTGTTCTGCGACCAACTACGATTGGATGAAGCAGCGGCAATGGCCGAGCGTGCGGAGCGTGGCTTCGCTCACCTCGGCGATGACGACCGGCGGATGATCGCTCTGTACCTACGCGCAACCGTCAAGTTCGAAGCGCGAAGTCTCGGCGATGCGGCGGAACTCTTTCGTCAGGTCATCGAGTACGGCGAATCGATGAACAGCCCCGTTTGGATCGCGCGCGGATCAGACGCGCTCGGGAAGTGCGAAGTCCATCGCGGCAATCTGGGCGAGGCCAGTATGCATTTCCACAAAGCGCTTGCCCTGTTCCGCGAGATTGGATCTGCGCGTGAACTTCTAAGCACAGAATGGGGAATCGCCAAGGTGTTTCTGAATTCCGGAAAACATAGCGAGGCGATTCGGCGTCTACGCGACGTAGC
Source organism: Thermoanaerobaculia bacterium (assembly GCA_963719365.1). Classification (GTDB taxonomy): domain Bacteria; phylum Acidobacteriota; class Thermoanaerobaculia; order Gp7-AA8; family Gp7-AA8; genus JADGNZ01. Next base: position 134,649 of record OY970380.1, read on the forward strand.
TGCGAAGTTTGAGAATCTCGGGATGGTCACTGACGCTGCGCTCGTTGGACTCGATATTGCCGATGTTCTACTTTCGCAAGGCCAGACGCGACTCATCGTGGAGTTTGCTACGCGTCTCTTCCGTGTTTTCGCGAATGCAGGGATGCTTACCGGCGCGCTCACGGCAATCGCTTACCTCAAAGAAGCTGCCACGGCTGGGACGCTCACGCCCGACGATGTTCAGGCGGTAAGGAGTTTCGTCCGGCTGGCAGAACGGCAGCCCGCACTTCTCTTTGTTCCACCGCCTTCCCGAAACCGTTAATACTTTGGCCCGTCCGGTCACCCTCCTTCTCTGAGGGCGCCCTCCCACACTGACAGCAATCAATGCTGTCTCAGGAGGGACTTATGCGATCTGTTTGTTCGAGTCTCCGCGACGGCGTAGCCACGCTCGCGGTAACCGCTCTTCTTCTCTTTCCGGTAGCCCCAATTGCTGACGCTGGGGAGATTCACCTGCCCCCTGGCGCGCCAGTCGCGTCACCGGCGACGTCGGCGCAAGGGGAGATCCTGATCCCGCCCGGCTTCTGGGGCGCAGCGTTCCTCGCCTTGCTCGAAGCGATCGCGTAGTCGGCGCTCGCTGTCGTCAGGAGGGTCATGCGAGGGTTCTCTGTTCGCATTGGCGTAGCTGTGCTTGCGATCATCGCTGTTTGTCTCGCCCCGGTTGTCGCATTCGCTGACGCTGGCGAGATTCGTGTCCCGCCTGGCGCGCCAACCGCGTCACAACCGCTGTCGGACGAAGCGGAGGTTCAACCGCCGATCGGCTTCTGGGACGAGGTGCTCTTCGTGTGGTCGGAAGCAAAGATCGGCCCACCGATTGTGTAGTTCGCGCTCGCTCTTCCATTCGATCGGAGGTGTCTACGGGACTTGACCGGAACTGCTGGCGCTGCGAATCAGGATGGTTATCTTCGATCCCGGATTCCCGTCAAGCCGCACGCTGAGAATGTTTTCGGCCGCGAGCGTGACCGGCACATCGTAAACGTGTTGGTTGCGCTTAAAGTCAGCCGGGCCAAGCAATGCTTTTCCGTTTAGGGTCACCTGCCCACTGGTCGATGCAGCGAGTCCGGTTCCGTTGATGACGCGCAAGGTGGTTGCTCCCGGGCTTGCGACAAATTTTCTTGTCGAAGTGAACGGCTTACCGTTACCTCTCCTGAACTCACGCGCGAACTGAAACTCCTCCGATGTCTCCCGAAAGACACCACCGTTGAGGGTGTACAGCGTCCAATTGCCCACAGTGCTGATCACGCCATTGTTCAATTTGAGCCCGGGCCAGTCCAGCAGCGCGTAGTGTCCACCTCCGTCCAGATCTAGCAGAGACACACGTCCGAGGCAAGTAAGCGTTAAGTTCCCGGCCGCGCATGTTGGTGAAATGAGCTGTAACTGAGTCCCTGCCCAGCGAAATACCCATGTATCCGGATTATCCGGGCTATGACCCGTTGTGAACTCGGCAATGACCTCCGGGACGCCGTCCCCGTCCAGGTCAAGCGCCTGGACGCTTGCATGAAAACCGCGCAGGCCGGGCAAGGCCGGATCGGCTAGAACCTGGCCGGCACGATTCAGGACACGAATCGCCCCGCGGGCGCCATTGGTGTAGACAGCGACCAGAACGGGCTGCCCATTGCGATTGAGATCAACAGCAATGAAGCGCGAGAAACGCACGCCATCGCCGTCGTTGAGTGCGGTCGGAAACGCGTTGTCGACGACCTGCCGGTCTGATAGCTGGGCGTATGCGGCAGTTACGATGAAGAGCGTGAGTAGTGCGGCACCAAATGTCCTGATCATGGCGGCTCCTAAGGAAAGATCTTGCTCAGGGGATGAGCGGGTAAGTACTGCTGCGAGAGCGCCCATGCATCATCGCCATACGTCGGGTTCAATTTCTTCGGTCCGTGATTGTAGAAGTTCAACGCATCGACCATCATCTTGCGGTACTCGTCGCCGTCGGCAAAATCTGGATCGGTAGCGAAGTCGCCCGACCGGCACCCTCGGTATCGTTTGTAGAACTCCAATGTTCCGACAGCCAGGCTTCCGCCTCCATCAGCGGTGTTCGCCGTTGTGTCAAACAGGAGCGAAGGATTGCGCCGGCCGGTGGTCGTGCTCCATTGCAGCTCTGCCGCGACGACGTACATGGTCTGCATCAATCCAAAGCTGGCAGCGAGCGGCGTTTGCGCGGTGAAATTGATTCTCGCCAAGTCCACGGGGTCGTTGATATCGAAGTCCGCGTAGTCGGTCCATTTCTGCCAGTCGTCGTTCGCGAGGAGTAGCTCTTGCGCCGAAACACAGGCGGCCGGGCAGACGTCGGTCGGGCGCACAAGTATTGGTGCCTTATTGAGGCCGCGCAGAACGTACAGGTTTTGGCGGGGCGAGACGTCGTCGAGGGCTTGCATATCGCCCTTGGCATCACCGGCGGCCGTGGCCATCCGGTAATGCACGTAGGGCTCGTCATCGAGCAATGCAGAGTTTACGGTCACACCCAGATCCCCAGTGTCCGGGTTGAGCGGTTCGTATCGATAGGTGTTTGGGTCAAAGCCGCCGGTCTCCTTCTTGATGAGGCCCTTGAGGATGTGCGGCGGGATACCACGCCGGTCGCCCCATGTGATAATTTGCGGGTCGTACCGCACGTCCGAGTTTCCGAGATTGCCAGGGTCGATCACGCCAAGTTTGAAGGTGAATGGCTTGATGTTCGTATCATCCGGCGTCACCGTCAACTTCTGGGTCCCGAGGTGGACTCCGCGAAATGTCTTTTGGCCATCGTGCGTGTCTCGGTCATACTCGAGGACTGCGTTGGTCGGGTATAAGGTCTTGGCGGCGACGTTATTCAAGGTGGCGGGCGAGAGGTCGTATTTGGCGGGGAGGTACGTGCCGCCTCGCTTTAGGCCGAGACGCAGTTCCAGGCCGAGCGGCACCTGCGCATAAATAGTGTCGTCAGGGGTAACGGCCTTCTTCGTCTCTATCCCTGACCCGTCCAGGATTTCGCCCGTTACGTCGATTGGATTCTGGGGAATTGCCAACGATGTGATGCCCCACAGCCAATCAGTCGTGACCATTGCCGGGTACGCAGGATACGGGGGCGTAGGAAACGTCTCGAAACTGATCAGTGCGACAGGCGGCCCTGCCTGGCCAAAGAGCGGATAGGGAAAGGGGTCCGGGTTCATGTAGTGCGAGGGAAACCCCCGACCATACGCGAGTACGTCATTTCCTGACGGGGTCCGGTAATGGACGGTCATGCCGGGATTGGGCCCGTCAACCATGCCTGGCGGCCCGAGAAGGTTGTAGGTCTGTACGGTCAGGTGATTCACCGGGTTCGAGAACGTTATCGTGACCTCGGTAATCGGTCGCTGAAGCAGGTCAAATTCGGGTCCCGTGCGCTGACACCCGGCTGATGCACTGGCCACATACATTGTGCCGAAGAAGTTGTCATCCTCATAATGGATGAACTGACCGCCCCGGAACGTCACCGTCCCGCCATCCCCAAGATTGAGAGTTGTGGGTGTGCTGCAGTCAGTGACGGACGTCCGATCAGTGTCGGGGAATTTCAGGGGCAGAAGTTGCTGCCCGCGCGCAACCGACGCGACACAGGTCATAAGAACCAGCAGTCCAACCGAGCGAACCCCTACTGCACGTCGTGGCATGGCAACCTCATTCTCTTGTCTCCGACACTCGAGTCGGCGACTACCAAAGTAGACCCTTCAAGAGGCGCGGCAGGATAGCGACCGCCCAAAGGGAAGTCAAGCAGTACCGACGGCAGTACGCCGGGCAGTCCTTGCCGCCCAGAATCTGAAGGCTACCAATCGATGCCGCGAGTTGTTGAGCGTTCGCTAGGGAGGAGTGGACCTCCGCCAGCCTTGTGGGATGGGGTAGCTTCTCGTATGGTTCAAGGCCAAGATCTACGGCCGGTCGGGTGACACGCGCACGGTTCACCGTCTCCTGAGTGGGTCTGCCAGCGACCCACGCCGCATAATCGTGCCCTTTTTTCGGCTCTGACAAGGTAGGGAGATTCCCGGCCATCGCACTCCTCAAATAGAGAAGAGCCGATGACTGCTCCGGAGCCTCGCCGGCATGCGTCGCGCCCAGACCGAGGCAGTTCATCGACGTCTTCTCGCCATGACATGCGACGACGGAAATTCACCCACACGCACCGCGTACGGCTCGAACGCGCCGCCGCCCACTATCTGCGGGATTGCTATCGCCGCGTCACTGCCGCACGCGCCTCGGAGTTCGCGTCCACCCTCGGCGTGACGGCCCCCTACTTGAGCCGGATTGCGCCCGGCATTCTCGGCATTCCGCTCCGCGACTTTTTGCGCCGGAAGCAACTCGACTACGCCGTGCAGCTCCTGAAAACCACGCCGCTCCCATCAAAAGAAATCGCGCTCCGATGTGGGTTCGGCACCGTCTCCACCTTCCATCGGTGGTTCCGTTCCGCGTTCGGCACCACTCCGGCCGCCTTTCGGGAGGTTATGAAATGAGAGCTGCCCCGATAATTTCCGACCTCCCTTCCGCACAAGGCGGGGCACCGGCCAAGCGCCTCGCACCTCACGAGTGGGACGCCCTGCCGCTTCAGACGCGCATGAGCTGCCTACTCTTCGATGCCCTCACCGCACTCAATGACATACAGCGCGACATTCAGACGGAAGAGGGCAATACGCTGCGCTGGCTCGAGCCGCATCTTCTCGATCTGTCCGACCAAATGCGGAAGACGATGGCGAGGCTGGCGTCGTAATTACGCGCTCGTGGACGCGTCGCTGCGCACCTTCGTATCATTGCCATGCGTACGATCGTTTTGAGCCTGTTCGCGGCTGCCGTCGCTTTTCGGGTGTCCGCCCAGTCAGGGCCTGCCGTTTCGCCGAATGAAGTAACGATGCGCGCTGGTGAGACCGTCGTGCTTCACGGCTGGCAGCATCCGGGTGGATTTTCCTGTGGGTTCCCCTACCATTACGAGTTCTTCAGCGATATGCCGGCGGTGGCCACGGCTCATGGGTTTGCTTCAGGGCCCTCGGTTTGCCAACCGCCGGATCCGGTGCCGGACAATGGCGTCGTGTCCGTGACCGCGGTGGCGCCGGGCATCGCTCATGTTCGTGCGCAAGACTGTTGTGGCGATTTGTCGACCATCACTGTTCTGCCTCGAATCGTGGTTCAAATTCACGCGGAGGCGGCGCGCGTGCTGGTCGGGGAACCTGTCGTAGTCACGGCTCTCGTCAGTGGCTATGACCAGACGCCGGTCTTTTCCTGGTATCGCGGGCGGATCGGCGATTTCTCGCGGCCTATCCGGCAATCGGCGGATCCGCGGATGACGTTTATCGGCAGTGAGACGGGCGTGTCGTATGTCTGGGTGCAGGTCCTTGCAGGTTCAGTGTCTAGTTCCGCGGAGATCGGCGTCGAGCTCGTCATCCCGCCACGCAGGCGCGCGACGCAGCATTAGTGCATTGCCGCGAACAGCTCGGGCCGCCTCGATTTAGGAGCGAGATCATCAGGTTTTACTGGCACCGCCGTTGCTGAAAACCTGCTTGGAGGTTACCCAATGGCTGAAGAGAAACGCATTACTGAGACTGAGACGAAGACCAAGAACGACATGTTCGGCGATCCGAAGGAAACGAAGACCACCACGAAGGAGACAAAGACCGATTCCTCGGGGAACGAACAAGAAACCAAGACTGAATACAAAGAGAAACGTTAGGTCGCTGCAGTCGTGTTGAGCACGGTTGTAAGTGCATTGTGCCTGCGTCCGGTATTCGCCGGGCGCAGGTGTTTAGCATCGTCGACCACAGCCATGGAATTCGGCCATGCGAACCTCGATCAACATCGTTTGCTTACTTCTTATCGCCGCGTCGGCTTCGGCTGCGGACCGGATCATTGGATCGGTGACAACCGTTGCTGGTATCCCGGGCGTGGCGGGTTTTTCGGATGGGCCATTAGCGGTGGCGACGTTCAATCGGCCCACCTGGGTCGATGTGACTCTTCCCTCTGGCTCACCCGTTCATCCTGGCGATATCGTTGTCGTTGACCGCGGCAATCAATCCATCCGGCGGATCTCGGCGACGGCTGTTTCCACATATCAAGTCGCCTACAACGACCGACCGTCGTATGTAGCGTTTGATTTTGACGGGCCGCTCGGAGGAGGCATCGTCGTCGAGCCTCCGCACTCCGGCTGCGGATCGGGACAATACGACAGTGGCTTTTTCGTATCGAGTAGCGGAAGCGAACAACTCATGTTGGTTTCGATGGCAGGAACGCTGGCTGCGCGCGACGATGTCTTCCCGCTGATCGGCCGCGCCAATGAGCCCGGCAGCCGAGACGGGACGGCGGGCTACGCCTACAGCAAAGCGAATGAAGCGCAATTCCGAACACCAACCGGACTCGCGCGCTCCTGGATTTACGCGGATCCGTTCCCATTCTCAACGCGCAGACTGTACATCGCCGATACTGGCAATCACACGATCCGTCAGATCCGATTCACCGGCTCGTTTGAGGGCTGTCCGCAGACTCGGGTGGTCGAAACGATTGCCGGTGCCGCAGGGCAGGCGGGGAGCGTAGATGGTGCCGGTGTGGCGGCGCGGTTTAATGGTCCCCGAGGAGTGGCGGCGGGGCCGGATGGGAGCGTGTTTGTGGCTGATACTGGCAATCACGCCATTCGTCGTATCGCTCCCGATGGAACGGTGACGACGATTGCAGGGGAGCTTGGTGTGCCGGGCTTCGACGATGGCATCGCGCGGAGTGCACATCTCAACAACCCTTCCGGAATCGATGTCAACGCCAAGGGAGAGATCTTCATCGCCAACACCGGCAATCACACGATCCGTATGATTACGATCGACGGCAGACTCGTCACCTTGGCCGGCGTTCCTGGCGTCGCCGGGTTTGCCGATGGACTTGCGTCGGCGGCGCGATTCTCAGGTCCGGTCGGAATCCGGATCGCGCCCGATGGCTCGCTGCTCGTTGCGGATACTTCGAACAACGTCATCCGGCGCGTTTCGCTCGTTTCGGTGCCTGATACGCGCGAGCGCGCGATTCGACACTGAGAAACGTTTTCACGCGGAGGCGCGGAGAGCACGGAGAAACCCTTCCTCGTGAGATGCTTTCCTGAAGACGCGTGTCGATTCGGCCGCCTCTCGTTCGTCGTATCTGTGAAGACAAGGAGATCGACATGCAAAATTCGACAGTAAGCCGCGGACGGAACTGGGCGCTTTGGACGATTCAGGTCGTGCTGGCGCTGCTCTATCTCTTCTCCGGATCGATGAAGTTCGTCATGCCGGTGGCGAAGATGAACGAAGGGGCGGTCAAGTTCCCGGGTCTGTTTTATCACTTCATCGGCACCTGTGAAGTCCTCGGCGCGCTCGGCCTGATTCTCCCCGGACTGACCGGAATCCGCCGCGGACTGACGCCCCTCGCCGCCACCGGCCTGCTGATCATCATGATCGGCGCGACGACGGTGACGCTGATGGACGGCATGGGAATGGTCGCGCTGCTCCCGTTCATCGTCGGTGTGCTTGTGGCGATCGTCGCGTATGGAAGGTGGGGCTGGCTGCGTAGCGCGTGAGGATCCGGGAAGACAAAACCCGTCATGAGAAGAGCTCTGCGCATTGTCTTCAGGGTCTTGGCGGCTCTTGCGGGATTGATTATCGTGCTTGCGGTATTGGGCGTTTATTTCGTCTATACGCCGGCTACTGCGATGCCGCAACTGTCCGGGACTCTCAGCAAGGGAACGATTGCGGTTCGTGGGCTGCAACGAACCTATCTGACTTATGTGCCGCGCGGACTGGCGAGAGGTGCGCCCGTGGTGATGGTGCTTCACGGCTCAGGCGAAAATGGCGCGCGAATTCGCAGCTCGACGGGATACGCGTTCGACCGGCTTGCCGACCAGCACGGCTTTGCAGTGGTCTATCCCAACGCATACGACGGCTATTGGGATGTTTGCAGCATCGCCGGCGATGTCAATGTCAATGGGCTCAACATCGACGACGTGGGGTTTCTGGCGGGGCTGGCCGATAAGCTCGTCGACGAGATCGGCATTGGCCGGGACCGCGTCTTTGTAGCTGGCAGTTCCCGCGGCGGCAGCATGGCCCTTCGCCTTGCGCTGGAAGCTCCGTCGCGCTACCGCGGCGTTGCGGCAGTTTCGGCGGACATACCAGCGCCGGAGAATTTTAAGTGCAAGCCAGCGGAACAGGGCACCTGTTCCGTCATGATCATGAACGGCACCGAGGATCCGATCGTCCCGTTCAATGGTGGACCGGTCAGGCTCTTTGGCTTCTTCTATAAGAACGGCAACGTGCTGTCATCGCGTGCATCGGGTCAATACCTGGCGGCCCGCAACAACATCTCCGGCACGCCTGAGACGAACAAGACGCAGCTCGCCAACGGAATTCAGGTCGAGCAGGTGCTCTGGCGCAACAACTCCCGGACCGAGGTGGAGCTCGTTGTCATTCACGGCGGTGGACACGGGATCCCACAGCCATATCGCCGTCGCCCGCGAATACTCGGACCATCTCTGGAGGAACCGAACGGACCAGCAGTAATCTGGTCGTTCTTCGAGCGACAGATTGGGAAATGACAGTAGCGGTTGCGGCGTGCTCCTTCGCGTTCCCGGCACCGCGGCCCATTAGTCCTCTTTATGGCGTCGTGACGATGAATTCCTTGCGCGCCATGACCGTGCCGTGTTGAAGGATTTCGATCGTCCAATTGCCGGGGACAATCTCCCATGGCTCGTCGAAGCGCCAGCCGGTGAAACGGGTGATGCCGAGGTTGGCGGGAGCGTCCCATTCGTCACGATCGGTGGTCTGGCCGGTTGCCGGGTTCCGCGCCGGCGGATGGAGGACACGGATGTGGATCGGAGCAAGGTCGTCTGTCGATTCGTTGTCCTCGTCGCCGGAAACCGCTCCCGCCTCGGCGCAGAAAAGGAGTCCGAACCGGTGGCCGACGACTCCTGCGATTCGGTCGGTGTGCTCGCGCACGGCCGGTGTATCGAGCGCCGGTACTTCATGGAGGAAGCCGATGGAGGTCTCGGGCGCCGTCCGCCGAGGATCCTGCTCCGGTTCGACGGCAAAAGTGCCGAAGTCGACGATCTGAACGCTGTCCGCGAGCGGCGGAATGTAGACGATGTCGACAATCTCTTCGTCGGTGAGTTCCGTTCGCTGGCCGTTTTCGATGGCCTTCCGCGAATCCGCTTCCGGCCGGAGGAGAACGAGATAGTTGCGTCCGTTGTGGAGGTCGTGTCCGGCCGGCGTGATGCCGACTGTTCGGGGAGTAGCGCCGAGGTAGTTGGTTTTTACGTTGAAGGTGCCGATCAGTGGCCAGATCTCCATCTCTCCGCGCCGGACGGCGATGCCCCTCGTCGTGACGTAGGTGCCGGCGAAGATCAGCGTGGCGCGCTCACGCACGCTCTCGGGCAATCCGTCCAACTCGTGCGCGCCCGCCGGCTGGTGAAACGCGAGCAGCAGCGGAAGAACGATGTGAAAGAGGGCCATAGCTTCTGAATGAGACGAAGGATGTCATGGGGCAAGTCAAAAGTCGAAAGTGTGCATTGCCTTGCCTATGGTCGAGATGAGCGCCTGCGGGCCGGCGTCCACTGCCCGTTGTACACGTCCATTCCGAAGGGGCGGAGGCCCGGTTCGGCGGCGAAGCCGAGGTGGGGGAGAACGAAGATGTCTTCGATGCTGCGCAGAAGGGCGTAGTGGTTGTAGGGCGTGTCGTTGACCGAACCGGGTTGGATGAATGGCGAGATCAGCACGGCGCCGGTGCGGCCGCCACCGGGACCAGTCACGCCGGGATTGAGCGTGTTGAGTCCGGGCATTTCGTCGCAGCATGCGGTGGCGTCGGCGCTTCCGGCTTCGTCGAACGTGACGATCAGCAGGCTCCCTTCCACCCACGCTGGTGATCCCAGTATGCGAGGCACCCATGTCTGCAGGAATTGATCGGCCGTCACGAGACCGCCGGGCCGGCCATCGACGCAGGGGGCGTCGTGACCATCCTCGCAGAGGTTTGGCGTGATGAAGGCGTAATTGGGAGTCGTCGCTGCATTGGCGAGATCGCTCTGCAATTCTGAGAGATCGACGTCATGCGCCAGGCAGTCGCCGGAGTCGAGCAGCGAGTAAAAGTAGATGAAGGGATTGTGCCGCGCGGCGTACTGATCGCCGAGGCGGGCTTGCTGCGTGCTATCGGCGGAATTGAAGGCCGGGTGCCGGCAACGGGCCGTCATGTCCTGCATGTACCCCTTCCACGTCAGGCCCTTTGCCGTGAGCTGATCGGCAATCGTTTTGGTCTCGGATGGGGACACGCAGCCCTGGCCAAGAGTCTGGCCGGAGAATGATGTCTGGATGCCGGGCACGACATCGGTGTAGACGACGCAGCTGGTCTGCGTGACGCCGTTCGGCGCCTGCCCGCTCACCATCGCCACGTAGTTGCCGAGGCTGGGGTGACCGATGCCGTAATACTGGCGCAGGAGCTGTCCCTGGGCAGTAAGCGTCTTCGAAAGGTACGGCGCCGCCGATGACAGACCGAACGTAGTCTCGAATCCCTTGTTTTCCAGAACGATGATGAATACGTGCCGGATGGGAGGAGGAGCTGCGGGTAGTCTTCCCGCCGTAAGGCAGAAAAGAATCGTAAGAAGGATGGCTTGGCGGCTCGAGGTCGAATTCATGGTTGCGGCCGAGTGGGTGAAATTATGTCACTGAGCTTGCCTGCATTTCGCGCGAAGCGCTTTGGAGCTCTCACGAAAGAAGTACCCGCGACGGATGGATCGTGAGACACGAGTGGTGCGAATTCCGGATTGCGATTCGAGCACGCGATCGAAAGCGGTGGCTGCGCCACCGCAGTCCAAAGCGCTTCGCGCGAAATGCTGTCAACCTTTGCGCTCATTCATCGTTTGAATGCAGTGCAACTCCTATACTTCCCGCCTCACCACGCCATTCACGAAAAGAGGGTCCATGAAAAAATTCGTTGCTGCCTTTGTGTTCTTCGCTGCCTCCTCGGCCTTTGCTGCCGGGCACACGCTCTACCAGAATCCTTCGCTGAGCCGGACGCGGATTGCGTTTGCGTACGCGGGCGACATCTGGACCGTCGCGCGCGACGGCGGCGTTGCCGAGCGGCTCACGACGTATGCGGGGGTCGAGAGCGATCCGCGCTTTTCGCCGGATGGAAAGTGGGTTGCGTTCACGGGCGAGTACGACGGCAACACGGACGTCTATGTCGTGCCGGCGGAAGGTGGGGAGCCGAAGCGGCTGACGTTTCATCCCGGCGGCGATCAGGTCGTGGGATGGACGAGCGACGGGACGAAGATCCTTTTCCGTTCGTCGCGCCAAAGCGGGAGGAGCTACGGCCAGCTCTTCACGATCGGACTCGATGGCGGGTTGCCGGATCTGGTGCCGCTGCCGCACGCGGACGAGGGCTCGTTCTCGCCGGACAACGCGCGCATCGCCTATCAGCCGATCTCGCAGTGGCAGCCGGACTGGAAGCGGATGCACGGCGGACAGACGGGACAGATCTGGATCGCGCGCATGTCGGACTCGGCGATCGAGCGCGTTCCGCATCCCGGCTCGAACGACCACGCGCCGGCGTGGATGGGCGACACCATTTACTTCATCTCCGATCGCGGCAGCCGCACGGGAACGACGTCGATCTGGGCGTACGACATGCGCAGCAAAGCGGTGTCCGAGGCGGTGAGGAATGAGGGGCTGGACATCAAGTCGATGACCGCGGGCCCCGACGCGCTCGTCTACGAAAAGTTCGGAGCGATTTTTCTCTTCGATCCGAAAACGCGTACGTCGAAAGAAGTGCCCATCCAGGTGCGCGGCGATTTTCTTGGATTGCGCGCTCGCTACTCGCCGGCGTCCGAATCGATTCGCAGCGGACACATCTCGCCGTCCGGTGCTCGCGCTGTGTTCGAGGCGCGCGGCGAGATCATCACGGTGCCCGTCGAAAAGGGCGATGCCCGCAATCTGACAAACACGGTTGGCGTCATGGAGCGCGATCCCTCCTGGTCGCCGGACGGCAAGTCGATCGCCTATTTCTCCGAGGAGTCGGGCGAGTACGCGCTGGTAATCCGTGATCAAAAAGGTGACCGCCCCGGCAAGCGTATCGACCTGGGCGAGCCTGCCAGTTTTTACTACCGGCCGGTTTGGTCGCCTGACAGCACGAAGGTCGCGTACACCGACCGCCGGCTTACTCTCTCGTATGTCGACGTCGCGACCGGAACGCGCGTGAAGGTCGATACGAATCCGATCGGCTTCAACGGCGATGTTCTCGAGCCGCGCTGGTCGCCCGACAGCCGCTGGATCGCGTATGCCCGCTATTTGCCGAATCTCGTCCGCGCGGTCTTCGTCTTTTCGTTGGAGTCGCAGAAGTCGTCGCAGATCACGGACGGTCTCAGCGACGTCACCTATCCGGTGTTCGATCACAACGGCAAGTACCTCTACTTCGCGGCCAGCACCGACATCGGGCGCGGCATCAGTTGGGCCGATCTCTCCGGCATCGACAGCGTGGCCACGCGCAACGTTTACGCGGCCGTTCTGCGCAACAATCTGCCGTCGCCGCTCGCGCCGGAAAGCGATGAGGAGAAGGCAGCCGACGACAAAAGCAAGGATGCGAAGAAGGACGACAAGGGTCTGAAGCCGGACGACAAGGAGCCCGAAAAGAAGGACGGGAAAGAGCCGGAAAAGAAGGACGACAAAGACAAAAAGGACGCTGCTGAAAAGCCGAAAGTCGCGCCGGTGCGCATCGATCTCGACGGCATCGGCCAGCGAATCATCGCGATGCCGATCCCGAACGGAAATATTCAGGGTCTCGCGTCCGGCAAGGACGGGATTCTCTTCGTCGCAATCGCGCCACCGTCGTTTTTTGGCAGCGATGACGACGGCGTCAACGTCCGCCGCTTCGATCTCGAGAAACGGAAAGTGAAGGACTTTCTCTCCGGCGTGAATGCCTTCGATGTCTCGGCAAACGGCGAGAAAGTTCTCTATCAGAAAAAGAAGGATTGGGCGATCGCGTCGTCGGCCGACGAGCCGAAAGCAGGCGAGGGGACGCTCAAGCTCGGATCCATCCAGATCCGCATCGATCCTCGCGCCGAGTGGCGGCAGATGTTCCGCGATGTCTGGCTCGGCGAGCGCGATCATTTCTACGACGCCAATCATCACGGCTTGAACCTCGAAGCGGCGAAGAAGTTGTACGAGCCGTACCTCGACGCTGTGGCGAACCGCGCCGATCTGAACTACCTCTTCCGCGAGATGCTCAACCAGTTGACCATCGGCCACATGTTTATCCGCGGCGGCGACATGCTCGAAACCAAATCCGTCCCCGGCGGCCTCCTCGGCACCGACTACACCATCGACAACGGCCGTTACCGTTTCGCCCGCGTTTACAGCGGAGAGAACTGGAATCCGGAGCTGCAGGCGCCGCTCACGCAGCCGGGCGTGAACGTGAAAGCGGGCGAGTACCTCATCTCGGTCGCGGGCCGCGACCTCCGCGGCGGCGACGATGTTTACGCGCGCTTCGAGAACACGGCCGGGAAGCAGGTCGCGATCCGCGTGGGCGCAAAGCCCGACGGCTCCGACGCGCGGGAAGTGATCGTCGTCCCGATCGCCAGCGAGTCGGCCCTGCGAGGCCGCGCCTGGATCGAAGACAACCGCCGCAAAGTTGATCAGCTCAGCGGCGGACGTCTTGCCTACATCTATATTCCCAACACCGGCGGCGCCGGCTACAAGAGTTTCAATCGCGACTTCTTCACGCAGACGGGGAAGGAAGGAGCGGTCGTCGATGAGCGCTTCAATCAGGGCGGCTTGCTGGCCGATTACGTCGTGAACATGCTCACGCGCCCGCAGCTCAGCGCAATCCGATTCCGCTACGCCGAGAAGGACGTTCCGGTTCCGGGCGGCGCGATTTACGGTCCGAAAGCGATGCTCATCAACAGCATGTCCGGAAGCGGCGGCGATGCCATGCCGTGGTACTTCAAGAAGATGAAGGTCGGTCCGTTGGTCGGCACAAGAACCTGGGGCGGCCTCGTCTCCTCGCAAACCGGACCGCGCCTGATGGACGGCGGCACCTACACGGCGCCGGACGCCGCGGTTTACGGACTCAGCGGCAACTGGGAAGTCGAAAACGCCGGCGTATCTCCCGACATCGAAGTCGAGCTCGACCCCGCCGAATGGCGCAAAGGACACGACACGCAACTCGAAGCAGCAGTGAAAACGCTCATGGAGCAAGTGACGCAACATCCTCGCACCGAGCCGGTCCGCCCAGCGTTCCCGGTGTATGAGCGCTGCTGCGGACTGGACACGAAACACTGATTTGCAAGACGCGGAAGACACCGGCAATGAGCCGCCGGCGTCTTCCGCACGTCCAAGTCATGAAGCTTTATCTCGCGATCACCGGAACCCTCTTCGGGATCTTCAGCGCGTTTCACATCTGGGCGACATTGACCGCCTTGAACCGGCTTTCCACGGAACCGGGGTTGGTTGCGGGACGCGCGGCAATTGCCGTCGCATCCGCCTGCCTGGCATTTTGGGTCTGGCGGTTGGTTCGAGCGCTTGGACGCGGGGACTGAAGGTTCCTCCAGAACGTCTAGTCGGTCTCGATCGCTCCTATGTCGTCTTTGACCGCTTGCAATAGCTTCCGAGCGATCTCGGCGACGCGGTGGCGGATGCGCTTGGCCAGCACCAGTCCGTTGTGGCCTCCTGCGGACTGCCGACCTCGGCCTGCGTGAACGGTTGGTCGTCGTCGAGGCGAGAGCGACGCCGGGGACGACGGGGAGAAGGCCGCGAGCTGTGCGCATGGCGCATTCTCGTTCAACCCGTCTCCCCGCCGTGCTCATCTCACTGCGAGGCGTCCGTGGTGATGGTCTGCTTGCCGGACTTGTCGAGCACCGCCACTTCGATTGTGAACAGGTGCGTGCAGATCTCGGAAATCCGAGTCTCGTGTCCGCGCAGCATGCCCTGGAACGAGCCCTTGGGGAAGAACAGCACGCGCGACAGATCGGAGCCAAACGGGATTTCCTCAATGGGCTGCATTGTCATCGACACGATGTTTTGACGCTGCGTGTCTCGGATGTCGGGGTAGAGTTTCTGCAAACCGGGTATTAAGAGGTTCGTGAACTTCTCGATCCCCAGCGGGATGTCGCTTTGCGGACCAGGAACCGCGACTGATGTGATGAATGAGGCGAGCGTCCCGATTCCGTTGAGCATGCGGAACGCCTTGGCGCGCCGGGACCGCTCGTATCGCGGATCGCTGGAGTTGACGATCATCTCGAAGCTGTAGGGGCGGTAAGTGAGGACGCCGTGGCACGACGGCGCGGCAGCGTCGGGCGAGATCGTGAGGACGGTCTTTGGCGTCTTCGAAGAGAGCTTCGAAAACGGCGAGAGGTCGATCCACTGCGCCCCCGTGCTGGCCATTAATTCGACCTCGCCACGAGTCATGGGCGACCACGGATCGGGGGACTTCTTGACGCCCTGCCACCACTGTTGCTTCTGCGGCTCACGCTTCTCGATCCCCACTGCGACCTCGATCGAGTCACTGAACGCAAGGATCGACTCGCCACGCAGATCCTCGCCGTCGTCGGACTTCTTGAGGTTGTTGTTCAGGCGCACCCGCGCGACGTAAAACTCTTTGGCCGTCTTCTCGCCGAAGAGATCCGCCACGGTGCGGTCGTCCATGATGTTCAGCCGCACACGCAACTGGGCGAAATTCGTGACCGACGGAAGAATGCGAATGAAGGCCGTCGCCGTGGTGGGACCGCCTGCGCTCGAATCCGACGTCAACGTGGCTGTCGCCGTGAGATCGATTATCCGCGGTAGTGTCGTACCGGGAGCAGGATCCTGCTTCCAGAGCAGTCGGGCCGTTTTGTTCGAGAGTTTCTCGATGGCGATGAGATTCGCGTGATCGGAACTGACCGACCAGCTGACGTCGTAAAAGCGAGAAGCGTTTCCGGCTCGATCGAAAAGTGAGGCGGTAATGGTCTGGCTCGTTCCGTTACGGGCCAGCGGGATGAGGGTTGGAACGACCTCGAGGCTGTTGGGTTTGAAGGAGATCGTGACGGAGAGCTGCGCGCTCGGGAGGGGCACGCTCGTCGACTCCGGCGATTCGAGCGTCGCATGATCGACCAATTCCTTGCCGATCGTCGGCAGTTCGCGGGCGAGAAGGAACTGATCGCTCTTCAAGTCGAGATGATCTGCCTGCAGCCGGAGCGGGCGCTCGCCAGCCTTGTAGACCGAGCCGTTCTTTCCGATGAGACGCATGATCGGACCGAGGTCCCTCAGCACACCTTCCACGACCGAGATGAAGTTGTTATCTACCTCGATCTTCGCGATCGGTTCTGCGACCTTGATCGCGAAGGTGAACGGCTGGGTCCCCACCACCACCGGGCTCCCGCCCAACGACACACTCACCGTCGCCGGCACTGGAGTTTTCTTGACGCCTGTCGCCGTGGCGACAATGTCAGGGCCAGGCTCGACGCGCGCGACGCTCGCCGGCTCGACCTTGAACTCGAACGGCACGTCGGGAATAGCTGAACCGTCCTTGTTGAGAGCGACGACGGCAATCCGCCGACGCTCTCCTTCGATCAGCTGCCTTTCGATCCCTTCCACTTGCATCGACGCGATTTCGACCACGCGCACCTGGACTTTTGCAGACTGGCCCGACGCGGTGATTGTGAACTCAACCTCGCCAACATCCTTCGCGGACACCTCGAGCGTGCTTGGATCGATTGTCGCCTTCGTCGAGTCGGACGGTGCAACTGTGAATGGCGCGGCGAAACCATCCGCAACCTTCAGCTTCATTTTGCCGCCCTTGAGTAACGTGACGGCTTTCGGCGTGACGTCGAACGTCGTCGCGCCCTGCGCGAGCACCCCACCCGAGAAGGCCAAAAGCGCAAGAATAATCAGACTGGACCGTCGGTTCATCGGTGAATCCTCCGCAACATGAGTTCGTGTATGCGGTGAGACGGACCGGGATGGCGGATTCCCAGAATTCTGTCCGAGCAGGCGTAATAAAGTTGAAGCTTCGACCCTTCAACCGAGTGTTTGTTCAGGAGCCGTTCAGATGTAGATGTTCACTCGACCCTTCGCCTAGCTCATGAGCCTCCCTGGCCCGAACGTTCCTCCGATAACCACAATCCGATTGAGATCAGTGGCAAGAATCTCCGTCGGAAGTGTCAGCTCGATCTTCCCCTGATCTCACGTTCTGCACCATCCGGGCGCGCTGGGGTAGGTTGACGGCCTTCTTCACCTCCGGCGTCCTCGCGTTGTGGCGTGAACGAAGTAACGAGACAACACCGAGCTACGATCTACCCCGAACATACGAATTGCGACCATTGCGCGCGAGCGAACACGATCGTCGTCGAGCGCGTATTGACGCACCATCTTGTGATTGCCAAGGTGCGGCCACGAATACACTGAGATGAGCGTACAAACTGGCTATCGCAGTGCAGTAAGACGCCGAGGCCGCGCCGGGCAGCAAGATTTCTATTTGCTCCGCGGCATCATTCAGATGATGGACGATTAGAAGGCGAAGCGCTGCGCGCTTCGCCTCCCGCCTTGATCGCTACTTCTTGTCTTTCGGGACCGACACGGTCGTCTTGCCGTTCGCTGTCGGGCAGGTGACGTTGATCGTGTAGACGCGGCCGTTGCCGTTTCCGGCGCGCTCGGCGCGGAGCTGCACGTGGTGCGAATCGACGATGACCCAGTCGGGGGAGGTGTCGCCGTCGCCGGTGCCGTTGACCGGTTCGTTGCTCGTTACGGCGACGCTGCAGACGGATGTCGAGCTCGTGGTCCGATGCCCGCTCAATGAGGAGCTTGTCGTCACGGCCGCGCTCGCTGACGGCTCGCTGTACGTGAGCGTGACCGGGATGAGCTTGTGATTCGAGCCGCCACTCGCGGAGAGCACGTTCGGTGACGGCGTGATGATGACCACTTCGCCGAACTTGGCGATCCAGCAGTCGGTGGTCCCGTGGATCGTGGGAAAGAGGGCGTTCACCGTCGGGAAATCGGCCTGGTTCGTAAAGCCGCTGGCGTAAATACTGCCGGCAGCGTCGACGCCGACGCTGCCGGCAGACGCGTTGCCCCCGTGACCATCGATGCCCGCGGATCCGCCAAGATAGGTTGAGAAGTCAATCGCGTCGCCGGCCGGTGAAAGGCGTGTGATGAATGCATCACGAAAGCTGGTCATGATCTGGACGGGGTTTGCGACCGGGAAATCGCCCGAATCCGTGGTCCCGGCCACGACCGCGCGTCCGGTGGCGTCAACGGCGACGGCATACGCGTCTTCATTGGCGGAGCCGCCGAGGTAGGTCGAGTAGACGACGGCGCCGTTCGGATCGAATTTCGTCACTACCACGTCGTGGCATGGGATGATTTCGCCGCCGCCGCAGGTCGTCTGGAACGCACCTGCGGTCACCGGATAGTCAGACGAGGCCGAGTAGCCCGAGGCATAGGCGTTGCCCAGGGCGTCCGCGGCCACGCCGAAGAACTCGTCGTCGCCGCTGCCGCCGAAGTACGTCGAGTAAATGAGCGTACCGGTCGGACCGAACTTGGCGATGTAGCCGTCCCGGATCCCGTTGAGCGATGGCTGCGCGGCATTCAGAGTCGGGAAGTCGGCCGCCTTCGTGCTGGAGACGACGTAGCTGTTGCCCAGCGCATCGGCCGCGGTGGCGAATCCTCCGTAGCCGAAGGGGGTCGGGCTGTCGAAGTACGTCGAGAACAGCGCTCCATTACCGGCCGCGTTCAGCTTGAAGACCACTCCGAGCGTCCCCGCTGTATTTACCGACTGGTAGGCGTTCACGAGCGGCCAATCGGTCGACTGCGTTTGCGCGACAACGACTGCCTGGCCGAGCGGATCGACGGCGATGGCATCGATGCCAAACCCACCTCCCGTTCCGCCGTAGAAGGTCGAGTAGAGCAGTTGCGACCCATCGGCGGAGATCTTCGACACGAATAGTTGGCTTTGGGTCGATTGCACGGCGTTGACGATCGGAAAGTCAGGGCCTCCCGGCCAGCCCATCACGTAGACGTTGCCCGCCAGGTCGGTAGCGATACCGCGCGGATCATCTTCCCCCGAACTGCCGAAGTAAATCGAGAAGAGGAGCGTCTGGCCATCGGGCGAGAACTTGGCGACGGAGATGTCCTGGGCGCCCCCGGGCGAGAACTGCAGCGTGCCCAGGCTCTTGATGCCGGGGTAGGCGGTAATGAACAGATTGCCCGCGGGATCAACGGCCGAGTGGATGTAGGTCTCGCCGCCTTGCTGGCCGAAATACGTCGAGTAGACCAGCACCGGATCGATGGTCAGTGGCTGTTTGCGATCGTAACTGCCGATACGAAAGCGGATGCGCGATCCGTCGACGACGTAGCGCCCGGCGACGTCGTGCCGTGCGCCGTCGATGTCCTGATACATGACCGGCGCGTTCTGAATCACTTCGCGATCGCCGACGCGGAGATGCAGTCTCCCGTCGGCATCGAGTGCGATGTTCTTAGCGCCGCGGAAACGCAGCGCGATGCGCGACGGATCGGCGCCCGGCGCGACGATGAGGTCGTACTCGAGCTGCTTTCCGCTGCCGTAGTAAATGGCGTCGATGCCGGGCCAGACGCCGGCCTGCCGCACGCGTCCGAAGTTGGGAATGTTGTTCCTCCACTTCGAGTGATCGTTGCCGATGAAATAGCCCGACTTCGCGCGAAGCTCATCGATCGCCTCGATGCGCGAGGCATTGCTGGCCCCGATCAACTGCAGGCGCAACGTGGCATCGTCGAGATGCAGCGACGCGCCCTTGCGGTCGATCACGACGCTGTACTGCGTACCGCGCGCCGCATAGAGCACGCCGGGGACGAACTGCCCATGATTCGCCTCAAACGTGAGCGGCCGGTCGTACGGGACGGCCGGAACAGCGGCAATAGCAGAAAGTGCAAGAACCAGAAACAATGAAGCAAGAATGTAGTTGCGGAGCACGGGATTCTCCCTCCGTGGTTGACAGCATTTGTTGTGGAACTGGGACCGGCGCGAGGTTACCACAGGGGCTGGAGGAGTGCAGGCGTCTCGCCTGCGGCCGCCGGGCGTCTCGCCCGGGGGTGGTTTCTGTGAGGCTCGCGACCTGTCAAGCAAGCCATCGACTGCGCCACTCGCGCTTCCCATTCGCGGAAAAGCGAAACCGCACCGCCGTCTCTCTCATTAACGAGCCCCTCGATGCGCTCGCAAATACAGTCCGAGAGGAACCGTCATGCAACAGTCAGGGATCGCATTCGTCGGCCCGTCGGGCGGCGCGACGCCGTTGAAGCAGGTAACCATTCCGTTCACGCAGCAGTTTGATACGACGCCGGTGGTCGTCGTCGCCAACGCGCTCCACGATCCATCGGAGCGCAACTTCGGGGATATGTTCGCCGTGACGATTGCATTTGTTGGAGACAACAGCTTCGATGCGAACATCTGCCGCCTCGACTCTCCAGCGAAGGGTTGGAGCCAGAACCTGTACCTGAGCTGGTTCGCCACGAACGTCGGCGGTTCCACTTTCTGATCGCCAGCCGGCGGGCGAGTCGTGAGATCATTTTCGGAATGACTGCGCTGATCATCGTCGACATCGAAGTGCTCGATCCCGTTCGCTACGAGGACTACAAGCGTCTCGCTTCGGCTGCCATCGCTACGTATGGCGGGCGGTATCTCGTGCGCGGCGGAAAGAGCGAGGTGCTCGACGGCGACTGGCAACCGCGCCGGCTCGTCGTCCTGGAGTTCGATTCGATGGAGAAGGCGAAGGCGTGGCGCGAATCGCCGGAGTATGCCGAGGCGAAGAAGGTGCGCGACGAGTGCGCGCGGGCGAATATGGTCGTCGTCGAAGCCGTGTAGCCGCGGCGCAAGCGAATTCAGCAATTGACGCCGCGAGCGGCCGAAGGGTAGGGTGACGGCACTTCGTCCGAAAAGGTCCCTTCATGAAAAACCGGTGCGCTGCGGCGCTGCTTCTCGCAGTTTCTCTGTTCGTTGTCCCGCTATTTGCCCAGTCCGCGGCCGGCGAGAAGGCCGTAACCTCTACAACGACCGCGGCGACGTCGACGAGCGCCACGTCAACGGCGGCACCCGCCGCGGCGCCCGAGGAAAAGGCAGCGGCCCAGAAGGAACCGATCCGCGTCGAAGTTGGCACCTACGTCAATCAGATCCTCGCGCTCGATCTCAAAGGAAATCAGTTCACCGCCGATTTCTACGTCTGGTTTCGCTGGAAGGGCGACGCCAAAGTCTTCGATACCTTCGACCTCGCCAACGGGCGGATTACATCGCGCACCGGCATCGTGAAAAAGGAACTCGACGGCGGCGTTCATTACGCGTTGGCGCGTGTTCTCGCCACGATCACGAAGTTCTGGGACCTGCGGCGTTACCCGCTCGACGATCATCAATTGACGATCGAGATCGAGGACAACGAGAACGAAGACAACCTGCTCGTTTATGTGCCCGATAAGACGAACAGCGGGGCCAGTCCCACGATCGAAGTGCCCGGCTGGCATGTCGCCGGAACCTCAGTCTCCGTAACCTCGCACAAATACGCTACGAACTACGGCGACACGTCGGTGCCGACGGGCAATGCATCGTCGTACTCGCGGTTCGTCTCCGCGGTGGACATCAAACGTCCGGGACACGTGGGCCGCTTCTTCAAAGTTTTCTTCACGTTGTTTATCGCCACGATCATTTCGTGGCTCGCGTTCTGGGTGCGGCCAAAAGAAACCGGCCCACGCATCAGCCTCTGTGTCGGCTCAGTGTTCGCCGCCGCCGCGGCAACGTTCGCCATCAACAACATGCTGCCGGACACCAACTCGACCACGATGTCAGACCGCCTGATCGTCGTGAGTCTGAGCTGCATTTTCATCGCCACGTTGCAAACGATCGTCGCCATCAACCTCGGATACGCCGGCAAAGAAACCCTGCAGCGTCAATTCGATCGCGTTTGCTCGTGGCTGTTCCCGCTGCTCTATGTCGTGTTGCTGCTAACCTATGTGATCTAGTCGGCCGTCGAATCCCGGAACACGATCGCAGTGCTATCCTCGGCGCGTGCGAAAAGAGGATCTGATCGCCTACGCCCGCCGCGACTGGCAGGCAATTGCCGCCTCAAAACGACAGCGGTGGGCGGAGCAGAAATCGCAAATGACCGCGGCCGAGGCTTTGAGTGTCGGTGACGAACTTCGACACCACGCCTACGCGCTTCGACCGGCCTGGCCGACGGAAGAGGATCGCCGGAACGATCTCGCCTCCCACATTCGCGTTTCGGAGATGCTTCGTAGTGTCAAACCACGGGAAGGTCGTTGGGCCTCTTTGCGTGCGACATAGATTCGTGGGTGTGCCGTGGTGCACAATGGTGCATCTCGGTGTAGAATGAGGCATGACCCAATCACAGAAGAGTGTCCGTCAGAGTGTCAGCCTTCCTTCGCCAGTCGCGCGACGAGTCCAAGCACTGGCAAAGCGTAACCGCACCAGCGCAAACCGCGTAATCGTCGATCTGATTGAGAGCGGACTTGAGGCAAAGGAACGCGAGAAGGCTGCCTTCTTCGACCTCGCCAACCAGCTGGTCCGCGCCTCCGACCGCGCGGAACAGAAGAGCCTCAAAGAAGAACTGGCCCGGATGACCTTCGGCGAGCCATAGGAATCCGGTGCCTAGAATTCAGTGGACCCACCTTCCGCTGGCGTTGCGCGATCATCTCTTCGACCGCCTCCGTGATCGCAAGATCACTGTCGAAGACCTCCACCAACTCAAACTCTGGCGAGAGTCAGAGCCGGAAGCGCCGGAGGGGCGGTGGGTCAAAGACTTCGGCTCGTTCAAGATCTGCGGCGAGGGGAAATACCCGAAGACCTTCCTGCTCCGAGGCCAGCATGCGTTTGGGCAGAAGCTGTGATCCGCGCGTCGTCCTGCGTTGAGGTGATTTCGGGTCAACGAAAGTGTGACTTACGGGATCAGGCCGAGGTCTTTGCCTTTCTGCACGGCCTGGACGCGCCGGTTGACCTGCATCTTCTCGAACAGCCGCGAGGAATGAGTCTTCACCGTGTTTTCGGAGACGAAAAGTTTTTCGCCAATCTCGCGGTTGCTCAGACCCTGCGCGATTTGAGCGAGGATCTCGAGCTCCCGCGCCGTGAGGCCGATCTCCTTCAGCTTTTCGGCGTTGAGCACGAATGGACCGTCAGCGCGCACCGGCACTTCTACTTCGCGGATGATCACGACCTCTTTCGCGCGCGTCCATCGAAGGCCGAAGTAGATGCCGAGGACGGTGAAGATGAGGGCGACGAGCCCGCCGTAGATCGCGGACGGATACTCGTGAACGAAGTGCTTGTACTCGATGATCTTCAGCAGCGCGATGAGCACGCCGCCAGCGGCTCCGTAAAGCGCGACTTGTTTGGCCATGAGTGAAGAAAGTTTACATCGGAGATCGTGGGTCTCCCTGGGTGCATACTTTGGACGGAGTGACCGCAATGAACGTGATCGATTCTCTCGAACAGACTCCCGAACGTGTGCGCGGCCTGATCGCCGGACGAAGCGAGGAAGCACTTTCGTTCAAGCCGGCGCCCGGCCGGTTTTCGCTGCGCGAGAACGTCCTTCATCTGCGCGACATCGACGTTGAGGGATACGAGCAGCGCATCGTCCGGATTTTGAGCGAACGCGATCCAACCTTTCCCGATGTCGACGGGGCCACGCTGGCTCGCGAGCGGAACTACAACACGCAGCCGGTCGCTCCGGCGTTCGAAGCGTTCGCCGCTTCGCGTGCGCGCTCGATCGAGCGCCTTCGCGCGATCACGCCGGCGGACTTCGCGCTCACGGGCGAGTTGGAAGGTGCGGGACGCGTCACGCTCGAGGAGCTGCTGGAGCGATGGGCGCAACACGACCGCGAGCATCTCGAGGAAATGACCCGATGCGCGGCTGCAGCGTCCTCGCGATAATCCCGTTTGACCGACTCTCAGTTATTTGTCCACTTGTGATGGGGATCAACATCCGGCGCGAACGGCGGGCTCATCTTGAAGCACCAAAGTGTCCCGGCCATTCAGGTTCTTCGCGTCGTCTCTCATCCTCCTCGGCTGTGGCGTTCTCCGTGCCGCAACGTATGTCGTCCCACCGGACGAAGTGATGATCGGGAGGGCGGATGTCATCGTCATCGCTCGGGCGCTCCATGGGCATGTCGAAAGCCTTCCGGATCGCGGGATCGAGACAATCACCGTGTTTGCCATTGAAGAAGTTCTCAAAGGCGATGTTGCTGACGGTTTTCGCGTTCATAGTCCCGGCGGCGTGATCGAGAGAGACGACCATCGCATCGAGACCGAGATCGTCCCCGGCGCGCCGGCCTTCCTCGATGGTGAGCGTGTCCTCCTTTTCCTGAAAAAGACGCCGGATGGCGACTACGCCACTGCCGATCTGGGATTAGGACTCTTCTCCTTCGCCACCGACAACCTCGGCCACCGCATCATCGTTCGCTCCGCCTCTGAGATCGCCGGCTGGAATCCGGACGGCTCTGTTTATGAAGAGCCGCACCGCGACATGGAGCGCTTTCTCGGTTTCATTCACGACACGGTCAATCGGCGGCCGGCGGTCAAGGATTACACGATCAAATCCAATCCTCTCGCCGGTGAGAGCCATCCCGCCTCGGCGTCGCGTTTTCAGCCAAGGGCGTTGAGCGCGTTTACAGTGATGCAGTACACGCTGGCGTCCTCCGCGGCGAACGAAAACAGCACGGGCTCGCGTTGGAAGGTCTTTCCGGGTGTCGTCAACTGGAACCGCGGAAACTCGGGGATCAATGTGACGAACGGCGGCACGGATCTGATCAATAGCGCGTTCGCATCGTGGAACAACGAGGTCAGCTCCAACGTCAATTACGTCCTCTCGTCCTTCAATGCCAATCCCAGCGGAATTCGTGAGGCCTCCGACGGCGTGAACAATGTCGTCTTCGAAAAGGACATGACCGCATTCGGCGTGGCCGCCTTCAGTTGCACCAATGGCGGTGTTCTCGGAACGGCGGGCATTCATCACGCAATCAACGATCCAACCAACATCCTCAATGGCGAGCTGTTTTTCCAAATCGTCGAAGGCGACGCCAGCATGAATCAGGGCACTGGCGCTTGTCTTCCCGGCGGCGCCAATACGCTGAGCCTGGGCAATTTTCTCACAGCGATCACTCACGAGATGGGACACACGCTTTCCTTCCGGCACTCCGATCAATCGCGAACGCTCACGCAGCTTTGCACGGACCAGCCCAATTACGACTGCACAAGCGCCGCGCTGATGAACCACATACTCCTCGAAGGCGACAATGGTGCGTTGACAGCGTGGGACCGGCGCGCCGTCGAGGCGCTCTATCCATCGCCGCCCGCGCCTGCCAGCCTCGTCGCCACTGCTGCAGCCGGTGGCGTGAACCTCACATGGGCGGCGGTCACTGGTGCAATGTCGTATTCCGTTTATCGCACCGCGGACAATGTGAGTTATTCGAAAGTCGGAACGCCCGCTACGAATCTGTTTACGGACGCCAGCGCCGCTCCCAATACCGCCTATTTGTACAAAGTGACAGCGGTAATCTCGGGCGTCGAGTCGGCGTTCAGCAATAAGGATCTTGCCACGACGATCCTCTTTACCGATCCGGTGCTCGGCGTGCAATCAACGATAATCAAAGCGGTTCACATCACTGAATTACGCACGGCCATTGACGCGGTGCGAAAACTTGCCAATGGCGGAGTCGGAAATCCTTTTGGTTACACCGACTCGTCGATCACCGCGCAATCGACCGGCGTGAAAAAAGTTCATCTCACCGACCTTCGCAACGCGCTCGACCCCGCGCGCGCCACACTCGGCCTGTCGCCGCTTGCGTATACCGATCCGGCGATCGTGCAACAGAGCACCGCCGTCAAGGCCGCGCATTTCGCGGAACTGCGCAACGGCGTGATGTAGCGGGTTATCGCGCACCGGATCGGCTAAAATCACGTCCATGAATCGCACGATTGCCTCTCTTCTCGTCGTCGCCGCAATTGCGTTTGGCTGTCACAAGAAAGAAGAGCCGGCTCCTCCCGCTCCGGCTCCAGAGACCGCCCCGAGCGTTGCGACTACCGCGACCACCGCCACAGTGGCAACCCCGACCGGCACCTTTGCGGATGTGAAACTCGATTCCGCTCCCATTCCGACGAGCGGACTGCAACTCTGGCTGCGCGCCGACTACGGCGTGACTGCAATGGAAGGGAAGGTGACGTCGTGGGCGGTGGAGGGATCGCCGCTGAAAGCCGAGGCCAAAGTTGCGGCGGAGTCGCCATCGATCGTCGCCAACGCCATCAACGGCAAGCCCGCAATTCGTTTCGATGGCGATCACAACATGCTCGAAGTGCCGATGAGCATCGACGCCGAGGCGGCACCGGAGCTGACGGTGATCTCGGTCTGGTCGAGCGTGACCGCCGATAAGAACCCGCTGCGCAAACTCTACGGCGCCGACGACGGCGGCTACGATCGCGCTGCCGGCATCGACGACCGCGCCTCGGACGGCAGCAACTACACGGTCTTTGCCGGCGGCGGAGGGGTAGTTGGCATCTTCACCTTCACTCCAAACACGACGAACCTGACGATCGAAAATTACGCCAACAAGAAACTCAACACGTGGGTCAACGGCGCCGCCGCGAAGTCGAACATCAACGCCGAATACGACCACATGCCCGATCACCTCTACATCGGCGGCACCGGCCACTCCTACACCGAATCCTGGAAAGGTGATATCGCCGAAATGCTCATCTACAAACGCACGCTAACCGACGACGAGCGCAAGAAGATCGAGGACTACCTCGGCACGAAGTATGGGGTGAAGATTTCGCGGCTGTGAAGCGTAGGCGCGGCGAGGCCTACGAGGCCCGATGATCGACCAGCACAGGCGGCTTCGGCTGTCCAGTAACGACCCGATCTCGATACTGCTCCTGGACGGTCTGAAGGTGTTCCCAGAGTGCGTCAAGATCTCCGTCGAACTCAGCGACCAGCTTCTCGCGAGCTGCGCGTGTTTCCATGACGATCGGGTCTTCCCACATGGATCTATCCTACCATCAGCTCTTCTGGCGTGCAGACGTACGGCGGTTCAAAACCGGCGGCGCGGCAGATGTTATTCACACGAGGAATCATGAAAGCATTGGCAAGGTGCGTACAGTTCCATGTCAGCAAATAGTCGATTCCATTGACGGCGCATATCGCAATGTGAAGGGCGTCCGCATTTGCTTTCGCGGGCAGGCCCGCCTCCAGCAGAAGTCGTGCTGCTAACTCGCGGGCGGCGGGAGTCACATCCGCCAGTCGCATTTGCTCGATCACGGCCATCCGAGCTTGCGAGAACAATTGATCGCCACGAAGCGCTTCCTCTATGACGACGGCCGATGCGAAGAGAGTGAAGTTCTTCCTTCGATTCTCCCACCACTCGCGCGTCAGCTCCTGATGTGCTGCGACGATTAGGTCACGCTGGTTCGGGCGCGCAGTCAGGTAGCTGACAACGCTGGTTTCGACGTACGCGGACGTAAGCACAAGCGGAAGTTACTCCTTCTCGCCAGTCGGTGGAAGTATTCAAAGCTGACAGACGCCCTGTCTGCTGCGCGATCCTGAGGAAGTCTAGGTCACGCGAAGCCGCGAAGACGCGAAGAGGTTTCTTACTCTCCTTCGCGTCTTCGCGCCTTCGCGTGAATCTTCTCGTAGAACCCGCGCGCCGCCTCGCTGCATCGCACCTCGGACGCCCTCACCGATCGCTTGAGCGAGAGTCCTTCCATGCTCTGGCAGCGGCTCAAAGCCACGTAGACCTGACCGTTGGCGAACGCGCCGCGGGCCAGATCGACCATGACCCGTTCGAGCGTCAGTCCCTGCGCTTTGTGGATCGTCACCGCCCACGCCGGCATCAGCGGGAACTGTTTGTAAACGCCGGCGACTTCCTCGACCACCGTGCCGGTCTTCTCGTCGAGCGCGTAGTGAACGTCTTCCCATTCGATGATCTCGACCTCGTGCTCCTCGCCGTCATCGACCCGCACGATGATCGAGGAGTCGCTCAGCTTTTTCACGATGCCAATCGTTCCGTTCACCCATCGTTTTTCGGGATCGTTGCGAACGAACATCACCTGGGCCTCGCGTTTGAGCGCCAGTTGCTTCGGCGCCGGCAGCTTGTCGGGAGTGGCTTTCTCGAACGTACCTTCGCAGACGGCTTCGTAAACGCGCGGCTCTCCCGGCAACGCGGCGAGGCGCGTATCGTTTTCCGCGGCAGCCGCTTCGCGTGTCGGAACGAGAATGAGATGTTGTCCTTTCAGCTCGCGTCCCGCGCACTTGCTATTCAACTCCGCTACCGCCTCGGCGGCACCGACGCCGTCGCGAATCCGCGAAAGAAGCGTTGCGAATGTCGCGTCGCGCTGCCGGTAGACGATCTGCAGTTCGACGGGAAAGAACTTCAATCCTTTGAGGCTGTTCGCGGAAAAGAAATGCGGCGACGCATAACGCTGCCTGATCTCCGGCGCGTCGCGCCGTGTGACCACCGGCGGAAGCTGGAAGAGATCGCCGACGAGAACCATCTGCACGCCGCCAAAGGGGAGGTTCGATCCACGGTTGATGCGCAGGAAGGCATCGACGCCGTCGAGCACGTTGGCGCGCACCATCGAAATCTCATCGATGATGACGAGGTCGAGCTTCTCGAACAGTTCGGTCTCTTTCTGTTTGTGAATGTCCTGCGGCGTCACGAGGCGCGGAGGAAGTTTGCAGAACGAATGAATCGTCTGCCCGCCGGCATTGAGCGCGGCCACGCCGGTCGGCGCAAGCACGACCGATTGCTTCTCCGGAAATCGCGCCCGCAACTCACGGATGAATGTCGATTTCCCCGTTCCCGCACCGCCGGTGACGAAGAGAATCTGCCGGCCGTTCTTCACCGCATCGAATGCGATCTGCAACTCGCGATTCACTTCGATCGTCTCGCGCTTGCTCTTTTTCGCGAGGCGCCGCTTCGGCCTGGCGGCATCCATCCACGGCGATTTGCGCGGAGGGCGATTCGTTCGATCCTTTCGCGCGGTTCGTTCGGGCGGTCCTTGCCGCGGCTGGTGTCCAGGAGATCGCGTCGGCTTTAACGGCGCCGGCTCATGAATTAAGCTGGCGATCTTTTTCGAGAGCGCGTGCCAGTCCTTCCAATACGCCCACTCGATGCACGACTCGGCGAGGACTTTGTACATCCGCCGTACGTGTTTCACCGGCTGCCGCAGCCCGTGGTCAGCGGGAAGCCGCGGAATCGCTCCTTCCACCCAGTCGATCAGCTCATCGAAGGTCACTGGGTTGGATGATACCGGGGCGGCGCGATTGAAGACGCTGAGGGTCTCACGGTGTCCTGACGATCAGCAGCGATCCCGGCTTAACCTCCGAGATTGCGGTTCTGAGGTCGGGGAGAGCCGTTCGGAGGCTTGGCAGGCGCGTATCGACGGTTTCGATGACGACCACGCCGATCTTGAATGTTGCGATGTTCTGTTGATATTGAAGGCGTTGGTCGGCAGAGACAAGCACATCGAATCCCGCAGCTGAGGCCTGGCGCAGCAATACACCATTCTTAAAAGACGACCAGCCCTCCTCCTGGACAGTGCGAATCGCGAACTCCAGCAGATCGCGCCGAAGTTGCCGAGGCATGTCTTCGTCGAAAAGGACGCGCCTCACGCGATCTGCGCGAGCGCCATGCGACCCGCTTCCTCGAGGAAAGCGATCGCTTGATCGCGAGTAACGCTCGGATAGTTATCGAGAAACACCTCTAGCGAATCTCCTCCTTCGAGGTAATCGAGGAGCGTCTGCGCCGGAACGCGTGTGCCGACGAAAACAGGAGTGCCGCTGTGGACGTCGGGGTCGGAGTGAACGATGTTCTTAAGGTCTGCCATGCGCAATCTCGACTGTGAGAATAAGACAGGAGCGTCGCGCCGGCAACCGCTACGTTAGTTGAAAGTCCTCAATGATGGGCGGCGCGCCGTCGTTCGGGCGATGCCGGTGCCGGCGGGACGATCGCGGCGGTGCGGTTGACGCTTGGTGGGCCGGATCCGACGATTGGGGTTAGCGCGTAGGTCTTCGTGTCGCCGGTGCTGTTGTCGATTGAGACGGCCATCGCGGCGACGCGGGCGGTGCCGGCGATGGCGGTGACGACGACTTCGACGTTTGTGCGGTCTTTGCGGCGGTCGGATGCGTCGAGCCCGAGGGTGGCGAAGATCGTGTCGAGCTGGAGTTGCTGGAAGGGAGCGATCGTGAACGTCTGCTCGGCGATCGCGCTTGTGCGGTTGCCGGGCTCGTACAGACGGATGTTCATCAGGCCGGTGAAGCCGCCCACTTCGTTGAGGATCAGCATCCAGCGCGAGCCGTGGTTTGGGTCGAGCGATTGTTCGAGGCCGTCGAAGAACAGCGGCCTCGTTCCTGACGACGCGGCGCTCGTCAATGCTTCGGCTAATGTCGTCGGCAACTGCAGTTCGTGCGGAGGCGTTGGAGTGGCGGGGCCGGACGCGGGTTGCAGCGTCGCGTAGACCTTGCCGCCCGGCGGAATCTCCACGAACACGCTGCCGGCGGATGGCTGGCGTCCGAAGAGGTCTTTGATCACATCGCCGTAAATCTTCGTGGCCGATGCGCCGACGCTGATGGTCTGGCGCGGCGAGGCGTTGCCGCCAGCGGAATCGAGGAAGGTGGCGAAGAACGTTCCCGGCACGCCGAGAGGTGCAGAAAACGCCACCGCCGTTTTGAACGTGGCGGGTGAAGTACCAGACGCGGACGCAAGCACGGGAACGACTGTTTTGACGTTGACTGATGACGTCGTGTCGTTCGCCCGCGAGAAGGCGAGGATGGCTTTGGCCGCGCTGGCGGTCAGCGGCGTGCTGACGAATGTTGCGCCGCCGTCGGAGCTGCCAACGCTCGCAACGCCGATGACCGATCCGCCGCCACCCGTGACCGCGATCTGCAACTGGCCGGGATCGATGGCCGGTCCGTTCATCGCGGCGACGATGTTGTCGAAATGCTTGATGCTGTACGGCGGAACGTCGACGCTCAACGTGCCGGCGGAATTGCCGTTCGAGTCGAACAGCGTCAGTTGAACGGCGGCGTGATCGATGCCGCTCGTTTCGGCGAGACTCAGCGATGTCGTCACCGACGCATTCGACGTGATGCCGCTGAGGCCGTGCGGTGCTGCGATGCGGGCGCCTTCGCCGCGGGTCACCA
Source organism: Thermoanaerobaculia bacterium (assembly GCA_963719365.1). Classification (GTDB taxonomy): domain Bacteria; phylum Acidobacteriota; class Thermoanaerobaculia; order Gp7-AA8; family Gp7-AA8; genus JADGNZ01. The sequence continues at coordinate 165,805 of OY970380.1, forward strand.
CCGGCGTGACGAAACCGCCACCGCCGCCGAGCGTGATCACGGACGACGTCGCGCGTAGCAGACCGACGCGCTCGGGAGGCAAGCGCACTTCGATCGTTCCCCGCGATGGCCGCGTCAGATGGAAAATCTGAACGAGCGGATCGGTGAGCGTCACGACGTCGTTCGCGGGCACGATCACGATGACGCGCTTGACCGCGGCGGTATCGAAGCCGTCGGCGTTTTCCGGCGTGAAGATCAGCTCTGCCTGCACCGAGCCGCTGCCGATGTTGCTGAGCCGGAGTTGCGTGACCAGCGGCAGGGACTGCGAATTTGTCCGGCTGATGACCTCCGGTACGATGAACGATCGCGTGGCGAGGTCGAGGCGAATCGTGCGTCCGGCCGTGACCGGCAACTCTTCGCTGTCCTGCACGAGCAGCCGCGCGGTCTGGCCATCTTTCGTGCGGACGCCGAAGTAGGTGTAACGCGGAAGTGGCGAGCCGTTCGGCGCACGGCTGCGGCGCGTCGAGAGGTTGATCGTTCGCGTCGCGCCCGGCGCGAGGGCGGTTGTGTTCCACGTCGCATCGGGAACGAGCCAGACTTCGGGGCCGACTTCCGCGGCCAGCTCCATCGTCGTCGTCCCGTTGTTCTTGATCGAGACGCTGAGCGGATTGCGATTGGCGTCATCGCCGGTGAGCGGCTGGAAAGCGGCGTAATCCGCTGGCGTGCCGCCGATGAGGAACTGCGGCGTCGCCGCCGCGCCGCCGCCGACTTTGAGATTGACGAATGCGTACGGCGTCACGGCCAGACCTTCGCCGGTTGCGGCGACGAAGATCACGCCCTGGTAACTGGCAGCGAGGGTGTTCGACGGACCGGCGTAGCGAATCTCGAAGACGTGCGGCTTGCGCGGCTCGAGTGTGACGAAGGCGGAATCGGTCGCGGACGGATCGACGATCGTGAAGAACGGCGCGGAGCCATTCAGCTCCTGACGGCCGACGATGACCTGGACCGAGGAGGTGCCGAGGTTTTCGAGGGCGAACGTGCCGCGCTTGTCCTCGAGGTGATCGCCGAGCGAGGTGACGAGCGCCGTTGGCAGGAGCGTGAAGACCACGTTCGGTTTCGCCGGAGTCACGTTCACGACGGCGACTGCGGAGGGCGGTCCGCTCTTCGACGGGTCGCATCCCGGCAGCGCGCGAACGCGGTGAAAAATGCTGCCCGCGCCGCCGGCGAAGAACGACGCGGCGGTCGACGAGGTGACCTGGCTGTCGAGCAGCGGCGTGAACGACGCGTTCATCGATCGTTCGACGAGGTAGCCGCCATCACTGTCGAGTCCCGGCGCCACCGACCAGATGATCGCGTAGGTCGAACCTTCGGAAACGGTGCCCGGCGCGAAGACGATCGACGTCGCGCCCGCCGCGGCGCAGCTTCGTGTCGTGAAGCTGACGGTACTCGATGACACGCCGTTGGGATCGCACGGACCTTTGGCGACGACGCGCCAGAAGTACTTCGTGCCGGGTGCGAGCGACGTGACCGTCTGGCTGGTTCGATCGAGTCCGCCGATGAGCAGCGGCGGTTGCGAGGACGTTCCGAAGTAGAGGTCGTAACTGCTGGCGACGCCGAGCGGGACCCAGCCGAGATCGAAGGTCGAGGAGATGTCGGTGGCGCCGTCGGAGGGACGTGATGCGATCACCTGTAATTGGCCGGGAGAGCAGCCGGGGGAGAGCGACGAGGTGAATGAGCGTGTCGAGCTCGTGGAAGTCTTCGACGGATCACAGCCGGCGTGCGCGACGACGAACCACGAGTACTGGCCGGAGACGATCGTCGAGCTGAACGACGTCGTCGTGATGCCCGAGGCGACGAGCGGCGGATTGGCGAGGGTGCCGAGGTAGATGTCGTAGGTGGCGCCGTCGCCGGCGGATTGCCAGGAAAGTTGTACCGGCGAACTGCTGATCGTCGCGCCGTTCTGCGGCGCGATCGAATCGAAGGCAGCAGCGGCGCAGGTTGCATCCGTGGTGAAGGTTGCGATGCGCGATACGGCGGTGGAAACCGGCAGGCAGAACGGATCGCCTTTCGCTTTCACGCTCCAGAAGTAGCGCGTGGATGGTTGCAGATTCGCGGGCGTGAACGACACATCGCTGATGTCGGCGGCGAAAATGCGGACGGGTGGATTGACCGTGTCGAGCAGAACGTCGTAGCGGAAGGCGTGATCGACGGGCGCCCACGCCAGTTTCGGCGCGGTCGAGACGTTGGCCGAATCGGCGGGTTGCGTCAACTGCGGCGCGGTGACGGTGGAGCACGCGTTGACCACGCGCACGCGGTCGTTGACGGTGTCGGAGATGAAGAGATCGCCCGCGGCGTCGATCGCCACACCCGACTCGGTGAAGACGAAATTCAATTTCGCTTTGTTCGCTGCACCGTTGTCACCGGAAAACTCGCGGTCGGTGTAATTGGCGCCGCTACCGGCGATCGTGGTGATGACTTGCGTCTTCGCGTCGATCTTGCGCAGCCGCAATCCGTTTTCGTCGGCGACGTAGAGGTCGTCGTTCTTCGGATCGATGGCCATCGTCTTCGGCGTCATCGCGGCGTTGGTGGCCGTGCCGCCGTCGCCATTGCCGGTGGTTGGACTTCCGCCACCGGCCCACGTGGAGATGTTGCCCGACGCCGCGTCGATGCGCCGGATGATGCCGTTGCCGGTGTCGGAAAAGAAGACGTTGCCCTGACGATCGACGGCGACGTCGGTCGGGCCGCTGATCTTGGCCTGCTTCGCCGGCGTGCCGTCTTGACTGAAGCCGTCCTCTCCCGTGCCGGCGATCGTCGTGACGATTTTCGTGACGGCGTTGATCTTGCGCACGCGGTTTCGTTCCCGCTCGGCGAAATAGAGATTGTTGGCCGCGTCGAGCGCGATACCGATCGGCGCGATGCTGGCGGTGAGCGCCGGACGATCATCGCTGTCGTTGGTGCCGCTGGTGCCGTTGCCGCCTGCGTATCGAGCGATCTCGCCTTTTGTGTTGATGACGAAGATCGTGCCGAGAGAGTCGGAGAAGTAAACGTTGCCGTCGGACGCCACCGCGATATCGACTGGGAATCCGATCGTTGTTTCCGTGGCGAGGGTGCCGGGAGCGTCCGGGCCGCTGCAGCAAACATTGACGGTTCCCGCGAAGGTTGAGATGACGTGCGTGGTCGCGTCGACGCGCCGGATCAGACTGTGCTCGGCATCAGCAATGAGGAGATTGCCGTTCTTGTCGAAGGCCACGCCGCGTGGCCCGGCGAGAAGCGCGGCGTTGGCCACGCGGCCGTCGCCGACGAAGGTTCCTCCGCCGGCGACAGTTGAGACGATGTGCGTCGTCGCATCGACGCGGCGAATGCTTCCGTTCGATCCATCTTCGACGAAAAGATTTCCCGCCGCATCGAGCGTCAGCGCGTACGGCTGTTCGACGCCAGCGTCCGTCGCCACATTGCCGTCGCCGCCGCCGTACTGGCCATTGCCCATGTAGAGCGCGATCCGGCCGGTGGACGGCGTGAAGCGAAGCACGCGACGGTGGCAGGGATCGGCAACGTAGATCAATCCTGCTGCGTCGATTGCCAACGCAGCGGGACAGAAGTTCGCTTCGAGGCCGGGACGATCGCCGAGGTTGTCAGGGTCGCTGCTGCCGCCACCGGCGACGGTGGAGATTTTGTGCGTACCGTGATCGACGCGCCGCAAACGTCCGTTCGTGAAATCGGCGACATACAGATTGCCGTCGGCATCGACGACCGAGGCCAAGGGATTGGCGAGACCCGCAGCCGTTGCGGGGCCGTCATCGCCACCAAACGATTGCAATCCGCGCTTACCCGCGACCGTCGTGATGATTCCGTTGCGATCGACCTTGCGGACGACGTTGGCGTCGTAATTGTCTTCGGCGATGTACAACTCGCCGTCGCGCCAGAACACGCCGACGGGAGCGCCGAGAAGTGCATTCGTTGCCAGCCCGCCGTCGCCTGCATCGACAATGTTGGGATCGGTCGAGCCGCCCGCGAACGTCGTGATCACGCCGGTTTTCGCATCGACGCGCCGAATACGTCCGTTGTCCGCATCGGCGATGAAGAGATTTCCCGCATCATCGAACGTCAATCCATGCGGCCGTTTGAGCGATGCCTCGCGCGCCGGACCGTTGTCACCGCTGTAGCTCCCGCCGCCGTTTCCCGCGAAGCGCTCGATCACGCCGGTCGCAAGGTTCACCCGCTGCACGCTGCTCCCGCTCTCCTCGGCGATGTAGAGATTGCCCTTCGTATCGGCGGCCAGCCCGTACGGCGCAGTGAGCACGATCGCTTTCGCCTGCAAGCCGTCGCGCGTGCCGCCGCCCGCGTACGTGAAGATCGACTGCGCAAAGAGAGCAGGCGCAATCAGCGCGCAAAGCGCGAACAGGAAGGTGCGGTGTGTTCTGACGTCGCTCATCTGCGTGAGGCGATCACGATACTCGCGTCAGGAGAAAAAGTAGCACGCGAAGGCGCGAAGGCGCGAAGAGGTTTTTAGTCAGTTTCGCGTAGTCGCATCTTCGCGAGCGACCGGCTCAGTGCCCTCGAAGACCCGTCAACGACGCTTGCCCGAGGATGTGGCCGCGGATGACGACGCGGAGTTTGCGCCAGGTCATCGGCGTGCCGGCGTCGTCGATCGATGGAAGGTCGAGCGCATAAATCGTGAATCGATACTTGTGCGGCGGACCCTCGGGTGGACACGGTCCGCCGTAGTTGCGCTGCAGGAAATCGTTCCAGGCGTGACGGCCGCCGTCGGGAATGTCCTTCTCATGCGAGCCGGCGCTGGCGGCGAGCGACGTCGCGGTCGAAGGGATGTTGTAGACCGACCAGTGGATGAAGCCGTCGGCATCGCGTGCTTCAAAATCGTCCATGACCAGCGCGAAGCTGCGCGTTCCGGCGGGCGCGTTCGACCACTCCAGCGCCGGCGAGATGTTCGCGCCTTTGCAATCGAGGCCGTTTAGGAGCGTGCTGTCCGCGAGCGTCTCGCCCTCGCGAAATGCGGGGCTGCGAAGCGCGAACGCGTTCGGCTGATCGACCGCAGGAACCCGTTTCCAAACGACGTCTTCGTTGTTCCTGCGATCGATCAGCGCGTCGATCGTGCCGTTGTCGCCGGTGTGAAAGAGCCGCCGCCCTTCTACTCCTTTTCGAAAAAAGATCTCGCTCCCCTCGGGAATCAGAAGTTCGCGGGCGCGTCCGTCGCGCTGCGCAAACAACTGTCCGTCCTCGAGCGTGACGGTCATGCGCGTTCCCGGCGTCAGCTCGTAGGTGCCCGCGTAATCGGCGAGCCGTTTTGCGTCCGCTTTCCCCGTTGCCGGATCTTCGTAGTAGCGAAGCACTTGCGTCGCCACGATCTGCCATTTGCCGTTGCGGTACATCCACGTATCGGTGCCGTGATAGCGCGCGTAGAGCTGCTGTCCCCAGATCGTCTCGGACTCATCGAGGTCGTAGCTGAGGATGGCCGTGTCGTTCACGATGCGGCTCTGCGCATTCTTCAACTTGATCGCGCCCGTGTAGCCCTTCGGAATCGGCGCGATGTCCGCGACAAGCTGCGTCTTGTTCATACTGCGTCCCTTCTCATCGAAGAAGAGGCAGTCATCGGCGTAATACTTCTGCCACGGCGTGCGATCGCCGGGAACGACCGAGTCCATCAGCTCCTGCGTGCGGCGCTCGAGCTCAGCCTGCGTAATCGGCGGAACGTTGCGCGCCTCGTCATGACCGGTTGCAGCGGTGCTGACGCACGAAGATACGAGCAGCAACGACAACGACGCGCAGATCAAGCGATGTCCGATCATCAAGAACCTCCCGAGAAATTGCCGATGCAGGCTACGGCAGCGATGCGCGCTCCGCAACGCGGGCATCAAAGCTGTTTCCGCCAGTTCACAGCCTCGGCGACACCATTCGCTGCATTCCTTCGCGTTTTGGCCACGCCTCGGGCAGACTGGCCGGCATGACTTCTCGCCGCGTGGCGTGGCAATTCGCCGCGTTGTTCTGGACCGTGTTCGGATTCGTCTCCGGATTTCAAGTCTGGATCAGCATGATCACGCACGGCCATTCGCCGCTACGGCTGATTGGTTACTACGTCATCGTCTGGGAGGCGTGGCTTGGCGCGACCGCGTTCATCTTCTGGCTGGCCAGGCGATTCCCGGTCGTGCCTCCGAGGCGGCTATCGATCCTCGTGCATGTGCTGGCGGCATGCGCGCTCGGCGTCATTCACAGCCTCAACTCGATCACATTGATGATTCTCATGCGGCCGTACGATCGGATGACCGCCGAGGTTTCGCAACTGCGCATCAGCGAGATTATTTTCTACCGCCTTCCGCTCGTCTGGGTGCTTTACTGCCTCATCCTCGGCTGCGCGATCGCCCTCGAATACTACGAGCGTTACCGTGAGCGCGCCCTCCAGACAGCGCAGCTCGAGGCTTCGCTTTCTGATGCGCGGTTGCGCGCGCTCGAGCTGCAACTGCAGCCGCACTTTCTGTTCAACACGCTGAACGCGATCAGCGCGCTGGTGCGCAGCCGGCGCAACGACGAGGCGATCACGATGATGGCGGGCCTGAGCGAGCTGCTGCGCTACACGCTCGATCACTCCGGCAATCCGCAAGTCGCCCTCGGCGACGAGATCTCCGTCCTTCGCCGTTACCTCGAGATCCAGCGGGCGCGCTTTCCCGATCGCATGTCATTCACGATCGATGCGTCTGCCGAGGCGGAGCGAGGACTGGTGCCGACGTTGTTGTTGCAGCCGCTGGCGGAAAACGCGGTCAAGCACGGGATCGAAGTCAGCGCGTCGCCTGGCGTGATCGCGGTGCGCGCGGCGCGCAGCGGTGACCGGCTCACGATCGAAGTATTCAACAGCGGCACGCTCGGCACGCACAGCAACGGCGGCATCGGTTTGCGCAACACGCTGGCGCGCCTTCGCCACATCCACGGCAACGACGGACGATTCGATCTCACCAGCGTGAACGGCGGCGTGCTCGCGGCGGTGTCGGTGCCGTGGCAGGAGACGGCGTGAGCAGCGAGCCGCTGCGCGTCCTCATCATCGATGACGAGCCGCTGGCGCGCGACTCGATCCGTGCGCTGCTCGAAGGGGATGCCGAGGTGCGGGTGGTGGGGGAGGGAACGGGCGGGGAGGGGGCGGCGCTCATCGCACGCACGCGGCCGGACCTCATGTTTCTCGACATCCAGATGCCGGAAGTCGACGGCTTCGCTCTGCTCGAACAGGTCGGGGCGGCCACGGTTCCGGCGGTCATTTTCGTCACCGCGTACGACCGCTACGCGCTCAAAGCATTCGAAGTTCACGCGCTCGACTATCTCCTCAAGCCGTTCGACGACCGCCGTTTCGCCAGCGCGCTCGCGCACGCGAAGGAACGCGCTCGCGGGATTCTGCGCGGCGAGGTCGATACGCGCATCGCCGCGCTGCTGAAAGAGCGCAACGAGGGCTCGCGATCGCGCTTTCTCATTCCGGTGCGCGACAAGACGATCGTCGTCGACGCCGCTGACATCGACTGGATCGAGGCGTCCGATTACTACGTGACGATCCACGCAGGCACGTCGGCGCATCTGCTGCGGCAAACGATGGACGAGATCGAAACGCAGCTCGATGCAGCTCGTTTCTTCCGTACGCACCGCTCGACGATCGTGAACATCGACCGCGTGCGAGAGATCCATCCGCTGTTTCGCGGCGACTGCGCGCTGGTGCTCGCGAATGGGCAGCGACTGAAGCTGAGCCGGAGCCGGCGGAAGGATTTCGAGGCTCGTTTTCGGAAGTGAGGTTCTCAAAGGCATCACCACAAAGACACAAAGGACACAGAGGGTTTTCTTTGTGCTCTTTGTGTCTCTGTGGTTAAAGCCTTTTCGCCACGTACAACACGTGCGGATGCGGATAACCGAAATCGATTCGCTTGCTGCGGGTACCCACGAAGCCGAGGCGGGTGAGGCGCGCGAGAAACGCGACTGGACCTTCGTAGGTGAATGATTCGCCGAGCGTGAGATGGAGCGCAGTCGCGATGCGCTCCTGCACCGCGTTCCAGGCGTTCTTGATCCGAGCGGTTGGGTCCTGCTCTTTGATGATGAGGAGTCCGCCGGCAGCTAGGCGCTCGCGGCAGCGGATGAGCAACGTGTCCCAATCGCCGATCGGGATTTTGTAGAGGACGTCGATGATCGAGATCGCGTCGAAGGTGCCGGTGACGACGTCATCGAATCCGATGACTGACTCCACGCTGGCGATCGGCTGCACCTTGCGCACGTCGGGCTCCACGCCCACGACGCGTCGCGCGCCACGCGCGTGCGCGAGCGTTGCGAAGACGCCGTGACCTGCGCCGATGTCGAGCAGCACGGCCCCATGCGGCACCGCGTCGAGCACGCGCAGCATCGGGCAGGTGAGGAAGCGCACGAGCGTGTGCATGCGGTCGCGCAGCGGGCGGCGGCCGTAAACGCGGTGCAGTACGATTAACGCGCGGATGAATCCCACACAAGCGATTGTACGGGGCTGGTGGCGTGAAGCGCTCGGCGCGGTGATCGTGCTGGTGTCGCGCATCCTCACCATGCCGCGCACGCCGTGGGAAAACGACGAGTTTCTGTTCGCCGAGGCGGTAAAGAATTTCGATCCGTCGCGGTATCACCCGCATCCGCCGGGCTATCCGCTCTTCGTGATCATCGGCAAAGTGTTCAACGCGTTTGTGCACGATCCGTGGCGCGGATTGGTGATCTTCGGCGTCATCGCTGCGCCGATCGGGTTCATCGCATTGGTGCGCGCGTTTCGGAACTGGATCGACGATCCTGACCTCGCTGTCTGCGGCGCCCTGGTCTACTACTTTTCCGCGTCGATGCTGGTTCACGGATCGCTCGCGCTTTCCGACGGCCCAGCGATGATGTTCGTGGCACTCGCTCTTTTCGCGATCAGCAGTCCTCACGATGCCGATCACGAGCGCAATGCCATCGCCATCGGTATCTGGACCTCGGCTGCCATCGGAACGCGTCCGCAACTCTTGATCCCGATCGCTCCGATGCTCGTGATCGCGTTGCTGCAGATGCGGACGTTGCGTCAGCGCGTGGCGTGCATCATTGCGTTCACGATTTTGTCGCTGATGTGGTTTCTGCCGCTCGCCGATGCCGCGGGCGGTCTCAACGCGTTGCGGCTGTACGAAACGAAGCAGATGCAATACGTCGCCGCCCACGATGCCTCGGTGTCGCGGGGCGGGATGTCGACAGCGATGCTGGTAGTCCGTTTCATCTTTCATCCGTGGGGCTGGAAGTACGTGACGCTCCCTCTCTTCTTCTGCGTCACGCTCGGCTGCGCCGCCTTCGCCGGACTCCTGCGCCGCGACAAGTTGCGCTCGACGCTCTGGCCGTTCATCGCGTTCGTCATTGTGCAGGTGATCTTCGAGCTCGGCTGGATGGATCCCGCGGACGGAGCGCGCTACAGCCTGGCGTTCATGCCGTTCATCGCGCTGCTCGCAGCGCTCGGATTCGGCGTGATCCGACGCAGCGCGGGATTCTCCGCGGCTCCGTGGGCAGTGACCGCGATTCTTGCGGCGGCGACGCTCGTGTTTGTCTGGCCGCTCGCCGGCACGCGAACGAAATTGGCGTCCCCGCCTGCTGCTGCGGCGGCGTGGGCGGCGGCGAATCTCGCGCCGAACAGCGTGATCGGTTACGACATCGCGCTGAAACCGCATGCTGAGTATTTGCTATCGCGCTTCCGGCTGCTGCCAATCGATAAAGCGATCGCCGAGGGGTATGACAAGCCGGGAGTGGGGCTGGTGATTTTTGCGAATGGCGGTGCGACCGGCGCCGATGGGCACGTGTTCGCGTGGCCGGACAGCGACGCGTACCGGAAGCTGACGCGCGGCTTTTACCAGCAGGTCACGATCGAGAATGAATGCGCCAACGAACGCTACCTTCCGTTGAGCGGCGCATATCCGATCGAGCGGACACTGGAGGGGAGCGAATGGCGATGGCTCGCGCCCGATGCGACGATTCGTTTGCCGCAATCGCATGGAACTCTTGCGTCAATCACGCTGCGGATCCCCGGTGATTTGCCGTACGCAACCGACGACGTGACGATCTCGATCAACGGCCGCGATGCCGCGGTCCTTCACGTCGGACGTGATCCGGTAGTTGCGAATCTTGCGCTGCCATCCGATCCGCGGATCGATGTGCGTTTGCGCTCCTCGCGCTCGTTTCAGCCGGGCACTCTGATGCACAATCAGGATCCCCGCACGCTGGCGGTGCAACTGCTGCACGTGGAGACCGGCTCTGTCGCCCGCTGAAGCGGGCTCGAAAACCTGGTTCGCCCCATGGACCCACGGCTGAAGCCGCAATGGCCTTAACTTAAGGTGTTATTTGCATCGACCAGCGAGCGAGCTATCTCAGGGAACTGATCTTCATCATGGCAAATAACCCGTTAAGTTAAGGCCATTGGGCTGAAGCCGCAATGGCCTTAACTTAAGCGATTATTGATAGGAATCGCTGTTGGGGGGGTGTGATGGGGACTGGGCGAGGCGTGAGGATCGATCTTGACGCGTTGATGGCGTTTCCTCTGGAAGAGATCGAGCGGATCCTGGAGGCAACTGGACGAGGCAGCCAGCGCAGGAGGAAGTTGCCGGCGCATGTGATGGTGTACTACGTCATCGCGCTTGGTCTGCTGGCGAGTGTCGGAGCACGTGAGGTATTGCGGCGCGTTCTCCACCGGGAAGAACAAGAATTTACGTTCACGGTGGCGACGGATGCGGCCATCAGCAAGGCGCGGCAACGGTTGGGCTGGACTCCACTGAAGGCGCTGTTTGAGCAGTACGTTCGGCCGATTGCGACGCGAACGATGTCGTGGGCCTGGTTCAAAGGCCGCCGGCTGGTGGCGCTGGACGGAAGCACACTGAACGTCGTCGATAGCCGGGCCAACGTTCGAGCGTTCGGCAAACCGCCATCTTCGAAGGGGCAAACGGTCTTCGCGCAGATACGCTGGGTCGCGCTCGCCGAGATCGGAACGCACGTGCTGTTCGCCGCGCGAATGGCTGGCTGGAGAGTCAGCGAGTATGCAATGAGTCTCCATCTGGTGAGCTATCTCAAACCAGGGATGCTTTGCCTGGCAGACCGTCTGTTTTATGGATTCGAGATGTGGAGCAAAGCAGTAGGAACAGGGGCGGATCTTCTCTGGCGTGTCCAGAAAAACATCCCCCTGCCACGTCTGCGTACACTCAAAGATCGTTCGTACCTAAGCGAGGTGCGGCCGCGAAGCACGGAAAGGAAAAAGGTCCGCGAGCGGTCGATTCCAGTCCGAGTCGTGGAATTCGATGTAACGGTTGGCGGACGCCGGGAACACTACCGATTGATCACCACTCTGCTCGATCCCCGGCAGGCCTCAGCGATGGAGCTTGCCCAGCTCTATGCAAAACGCTGGAAAATCGAAACCATCTTCGATGAGATGAAAGACCATCGGCGTGGAGGAGGTACCGCCGTCGCACTTCGTAGCAAGCGGCCGGATCTTGTGCGGCAGGACTTCTACGGCCTGCTGCTTGCGCACTTCGGGGTTCGTTCATTGATGGTCGAAGCGGCCCAGGAAGCGGATGTCGAACCAGGTTGCATCTCGTTTACTCACGCCTTGACGGTCGTGATCCGGCGGCTCCCGGAAATGGTTTCTTTTCCCCCCTCGATCGAAGCGGCGCTGCCATAGATTCGCAGTCATCGAAATCAGTGGTCTCCTCATTCGACAGCGGCCCAATCGACACGTTCCGCGCGGAGTTCGAGCCCGATCCCCGAGCCGCTATCCAATCCTCACAAAACTCCGCCGCCGCCGGAACTCTTTCACCGAGGAGCCCCAAGATCACCTTAAGTTAAGGCCATTGGGCTGAAGCCGTGGGCTACGGATCTCGCATCGGGTGATCTCGCGCTCATAGCCTGTACGAAGGCCAGCGAGTCTTGACCATCATCGTTTCTGCAGGTTCGGCATAGTCCGCGATCATCATTTTCTACGATGAATCGACCAAGGAAGAGATCCGTAGCCCACGGCTTCAGCCGTGGGTTCGGCGACCGTCTCCCCGGACCCTGAGCCCGCTTCAGCGGGCGGCAGAAAACGGTTTCGCGAGATCGAAGGCCCGCGCCCGGCAATGCAGACGCGGCAACCGATGTTCGGTATCATTGCCCGTCCAGAATTCCACCATGAGCACTCCGTCCGTCTCGCTTGTCATACCGATGTTCAACGAAGCGTTGAATATTGAGCATGCGATGACTGCGGCGGTGGAGGCCTGCACCAAGTACACGGACGACTACGAGATCATCATCGTTGACGACGCGTCGACGGATCGATCGCCGTTTCTTGTGGCCTGCCGCGCGGCGGAGAATCCGCGCATCCGGATGATTCGCCACGAGCGCAATCGCAAGCTGGGCGGATCGCTGAAGACCGGGTTTGCAGCGGCGACGAAGGATCTCGTTCTCTACATGGACGCCGATCTTCCCTTCGATCCCGACGCCTTGGGGCGCGCCATGCGCGCGATGGCCGTGACCGGCGCGGATCTCATCGCCGGCTACCGCCTTGATCGAACGCTGGAAGGGCTGCGGCGGACGATTTACTCGTATCTTTACAACGGACTGATCGGCGTTCTCTTCGGCTGGCCGCACCGCGACATCAACTTCTCGTTCAAGCTCATGAAACGCGAGGTGCTCGATGCGGTGGAGCTGAAATCGGAAGGCTCGCTGATCGACGCGGAGCTGATCGTCAAAGCGAAGAATCGCGGCTTCGCGATCCAGCAGATCGGACTCGACTATTTTCCGCGCATCCGCGGCGTGTCGCACCTCTCGTCGCCGCGCGTGATTCTCAAAATCTTCGCCGAGCTCTGGAAACTTTATCCGGAGATGCGCGAGGTCGTGCCGGCCGAAGAGGTGGAGCGGGTCGTGCGCGAGAAGCGCGATGCCGCGGGCAGCGTTCATGCCGCGGAGCGCCAGCCGCTCGAGACGCAGCCAACCGCGTGAGTCTGCCCGGCGCACCGACTCGTCTGATCGTCACCGCCGACGATGTTGGGCTCCATCCGGGGATGACGGCAGGAGCGATCCGTGCGCATCGCGAAGGGATCGTCACAGCCTGCAGCGTGGTCGCGAACGGCGTTGCATTCGATGATGCGGTCTCGCAGTTGAAGAGCGTGCCGTCGCTGGAGGTTGGTGTTCATCTGGCGCTGGTCGAAGAGCGCTCGCTGACGGGGATGCGGTTTCCGGCGTCGTATCGCAGCTTCGTCTTCGGCAGAAAAGACTACGCCGCGATCGAGCGCGAGCTGCGCGCGCAGATCGAGCGCGTCCTCGGGTCCGGGTTGCGCGTGACGCATCTCAACGGCCATCAGCATCTACACATGCTGCCGCCGATCTTCGCCATCGTCATCCGGCTGGCGAACGAATACGGGATTGGCCACGTGCGTCGCGTGTTCGATCGGGGCGGGCGCGGGGGGATCGTGCGGCGGGCGTCGATCGCGGCGTTGAACCGGCTCGGGCGGAAGGCGGCGGCGCCGCGCAGCAACGACTTCACGATCGGAATCATGGAGGCGGGGCATCTCACGGCGGCGCGCATCATCGCGCTTCTGCAACACGCCAACCGAACGACGGAGCTCGTCACGCATCCTGGGATCGCCGTCGATGCCTATCCGCACTGGCATTATGCGTGGGACGAGGAGACTGCGGCGCTCTGCGACAATCGCGTGCGCGAGGCGATTGCGAACCGCGGGATCGAGTTGATCAAGCCGTCGCAGGTTTGACGGCAGAGATCGGAGACGCAGAGATCAGAGACGCAGAGATCAGAGACAAGAGACCAGGGGATGGTTCTGATCTCTTGTCTCTGCCTTTCCTGATCTCTGCCTCACTGCACCTGGATCGCCCGGCTCAGCTCCGACGTCGTTGTCTCGTAACCGCCCAGGGTGCCCTCCGGTGCCGGCTTTGCGAAGCCGTTGTAGAAAACCGTCGTATCGGTCGCGGAGATCCACTGGCCGGTCAGATTGCCGTCGAGCTCGAATCGGAAGTGGGTGACCGGTTTCTCACCAAACGATCCCAGCGTTTGCGATGCCAGTGGCCGCTGACCTTCACCGAAGCCCGAGGGATCGGGGGCGTCGCTGGCGAAGATTTCCACTTTGGAAAAGGCGAGTGTACCGGGTGGCGGCTGGATGTCACCTTCGACGATCGTCTTGTTTTTCGCAGGGTCGTATTGGGCCAGCGTGATGGACGGCACGTTGACTCCACCAGGGCCTGCGGCCGGCGACGGGCCATCCAGACCGCGATCGATCCCGAGACCTCCGTTTGCCCAAGTGGAGTTTCCGGGGAAATCGACGTTGGATACACCGGAGGCGACGGCGATGCCCATCTGCGCGTTGAACGCCACGGTGTTGTTCGAAACGGTTGAGCCACCGCAGAGTTGCCCGATGAAGATGCCGCTCGCGCCATTGGGCAAAGGCTCGTCGCTGTGCGCTTTCAATCCGATCCGATTCTGCGTCACATTGACAGTGCCCGAAAGCACGAAAATGCCGCTCAGCGTGTTGCCGGAGAGGACGTTGTTCGTGATGATGATCCCATCGCTGTGGTTAGGGCTGGAGACGCCGATGCCTCGCTCGCCGTTCGGACGGGCCAGCGATCCCGTCGGATCGGTGCCGATGAACGAGCCATTAACATGGACGCTCGTCGATAGGAATGGCGGACCGCATGGCGGCGCGTTCAACGATACGCCGTTGCGCAGGAAGCCATTCACGGCGACGTTGGCTAACTCGGTCTCGCAACCGGAGAGTCGGATGCCGTCGCCGTCAACCGTCCCATTGCCGCTGATCTCGATCTCGGGTCCGGCCGTGTTCGTGTCACCAACGAACGCGGTCTGCAGTCCTCCGTCGATGCGCGTGCTGATTGCCGTCAGCGCTGGCAGTGGTGAGGAAACGCGGATGGTCTTCCACGGATTGATCGACGGTTCGTTGATGACGAATCCGATCGCGCACAACGTTCCATTTCCGTGGCAGGTGGCATTGGCATCGAGAATGGCTTGCCGTAGCGAGCCCGCGCCGGCGTCGGCGGTGGTGGTGACGTAGAGAGTCTGGTTAAGACGTGCGGTCGCGGTGGCTGTGTTCGATGGAGGATCAAAATCATGCTCGCGCTCCGTCGCTGAGGCGTGGAAGACGAGCGAGCCGTCGCCGTAGTTCTTCGGCGCAGTCAGGTCCAGCTTCCACGCGGGCGAGCTCGTGTTCGCGTTCGCTGCAAGCTCATCGAGATGGCAGGTGATTCGTCCGGCCGCCGGCGTGCTGCAGCCGGCGGGCAGCGAGGGCACAACGACGTCGGTGCGGAAGTCGATCGCGACGTCGACATCGTGCGCGGCGGAGTTGGAGAAATTCGCCAGCGACACGTAAAGCGAAAAGGGAAGGCCGAGGTCGAGCCGGTCTCGCGTGAGAACGAGTGACAGCCTGACGTCGGGATCCGCCGACACGGTGAATGTTGATGTGGCGCGATTGTCCGACGGATTCGGATCAGACGAATCGCTGCTCACCGATCCTGTCATTGTCACGGTGGCCGCGGTCAACGGATACGTCACTTGCTGGTCAATAATTTGGGTCTTGCCGGCCGCAATGCTGGGAATGACGCAACCACCAGCGCACGAGGGAGCGACGACGGCGCCGCCAGCATCAATGGTGATGATGACGTTGGTCGCTGGATCGGGCCCGTTGTTGTGCACGCTCCAGTTGCAGATGCTGGTGAAGCCGGCGCGGACCATGGCCGGCGGCCCGAAAGCGGTCAATGTGAGGTCCGACGAGGCATGTGCCACTGTCGCGGAAAGGCAGAGAAGAAGCGATGTTGCGATGACGAGGGATTTCATTCTGGGTTCCTATTGCGGAGATCAACGTACTTCGATGGCCCGGCCGAACTCAGACGACTGGGTTAACGAGAGCAGATCCAGCCCTTCAGGTTCAGGTTTGGCAAAGCCCGCGTAGTTGGTACGAATCGTCGTGGCCGTGATGAACTGGCCGGTTAAGTCGCCGTCGACGGCGATGCGGAAATGCGTGGCCGTGACGAAATCAGCGGCCTGCGTTCGGGCGACCGGCCGTTGTCCTTCACCGAAACCGGAGGGATCGGCGCTGTCATTCGCATAGAGGTCGACCGCGAAGGCGCGCAGGACGCCAGGCGCCGTCTGCCCATCCTCGTCTCCCTCGATCACCGTCTTTTTGGTCACCGGATCGTAGTGCGCGAGTGTTAGCACTGGCACCGGGATCGGGACATCGAACTGATTTGTGGTCGAGAGGCTTGGCCCATCGAGACCGATGTCGATGCCGAGCCCACCGTTGCTCCAGATTCGGTTGCCGCGGACGGAAACGTCGCCCACGCCGGGCGCAATGGCCACGCCCATCTCGCGATTGAACGCGATCACATTCGGCCTGCGCGTGGGCGTCAGCACGTCGGGTCCGATCTCCGATCCGTAGCCGCCCGGGCCAATGAAGATGCCGCTCGCGCCGTTGGGCAGCGGCTCGTCACTGTGCGCTTTGACGCCGATGCGATTGCCCCAGATGTCGGTACGGCCGGTGAGGTCGAAGATGCCGCTCAATGTGTTGCCAGAGATCACGCAGTCATGGATGTTGGTTGTTCCGCGTGCGGCGAACACGCTCGTCCCGTTCTGCGCCGACAGCCCGATCCCGCGCCCGTTCGGCCGCGCGGCCGAACCGGTTGCATCGGTTCCGACGAAGAGATCGTGGAGCTCGGGGATCGGGAACGAACTGCACGTTGCGGATTGCGCCGTGTCGATGACGGAGAGGCCGTTGTGCCGGAAACCGTTGATGGCAAGATTCGCGATCTCGCCGCCGCAATGGGTGAGGGTCAGGCCGTCCGCGTCGGGATTGTTGATCCCCTGAATCTCGATTTCCGGTCCGTCAGGATTCGTGTCGCCAAAGAACCCGGTTTGCGTTGCGCCATCGATGCGAATGCCGCCGTTGATGGCCGGCAGCGGCGTCGTGATGCGGATCGTTTTCCACGGCGTCGTTGACGGCTCAGCGATGCGGAACGCGATCGCCACTGGAGTTTGCGCTGAGGCATTGGCGTCCAGAATGGCCTGCCGCAGCGACCCGCCGCCGTCGTTGTTTGTATTCGACACGTAGTAGGTCCGATAGAGCGTCGTCACCTGCGAGTAGGTGTTCGAGATCGGATCGAAATCGTGTTCGCGTTCAGTGACGACTCCGGTGAAGATGATCGTTCCGAAGGCGTAGTCGTGCGGCGCGACGAGCTGGAGAACGAACGTAGGCGTCACGTTCACTACCGACGTCATTGGAGGCAGCGAGTCGAGACGGCAGACGACACGCCCATCGCCTGCACTCCTGCAACCTGCGGGCAGCGACGCCACGGTCACGGCGAAGCCAAAATCGATCGTGACCTCGACGTCGTGGGCCGTCGTGTTGGAGTTGTTGCCGAGTGAGATGGGGAGCGTGAAGGGAAGGTCGAGATCCTGCTTGGCCGGTGGGCTGAACCGGAGAATGACATCGGGGTCAGCCGAGACAGTCAACGTCACCGAGGCGGTGTTGTTGGCGGAATTGGGATCGGGCACGCTGCTCGTGGCTGTGACGAAGATGGGGAGCGTCGTGTTTGCCGCGGGCGCAATGAAGGAGATTGTGCCGATGCGATTCTGGCCGGATGGAATGTCGCCGCTGGGGCAATCGCAGGTGTAGGAACTGCTGGTAGAAACTGCGACGGTGACGCCGGTCGCGGTGTCCGGTCCGTTGTTCTGGACGGAGAAGAAAAGCTGCGAGGGCAATCCTGCGCGGACGAGTGTTTGCGTCGTCGACATCACTGTTACGACATCGGCGGACGCGAAGAGGGATGTGGTGCTGGCCGCGAGTGCTGCGAAGAGTGCGAGCGTTTTCATCATCGCACCTCGATCGCCCGGCTGAATTCCGTGGTCTGCGTGAGGAAGCCTTGTTCGGTTCCCTCGGTAACTGAAGCCTTCCCGGGCGGCTTGGCGAAGCCCGCATACTCCACTCTCGTGCATGTTCCGGTGATGAATTGTCCCGTCAGATCACCATCGACCTCGACGTGATAGTGAGTGATGCTGGAGAAGGCATCCAGCGGGGTGCCGCCGATCGGACGCTGGCCCTCTCCATACCCGGATGGATCGATCGTATCGTTCGCGTAGAGACTCAGTGCTCCGCCGCCCGAGGCCTCGGCTTCGATGATCGTCTTCTTCGAAACAGGATCGTAGTGTGCCAGCGTCAGCGTCGGGACGAGGAGAGTGCCGCCGGTGCCGGTTACCTTCGTCGCGGATGTCGGCCCGTCGAGACCGATGTCGATTCCGAGGAGCCGGTTTCCCCAGATCCTGTTGCCGAGAATGGACACATTGAAGACATTGGGCGCGACGGCGACGCCGCTCTCCCCGTTGAAAGCGATGACGTTCCCGGGGAGGTTGGGACTCAGAACATCGGGGCCGATGGCAGATCCGTAGCCCTGCCCGATGAAGATGCCACTGGCGCCGTTCGGCAGCGGATCGTCGCTGTGCGCCTTCACGCCGATGCGGTTGCCCCAGATGTTGACGGCCCCCACGAGATCGAAAATGCCGCTCCGCGTATTGCCCGAGATCACGCAGTCGTGAATGGCCACCAGATGGCCGGCGCTTCCGACGTCGATCGAGATGCCGATGCCGCGCTCTCCGTTGGGACGCGCCTGCGAGCCGGTGGGGTCCGTGCCGATGAAAAGATGATGCAGCGCGTTGGTCGCGTAGGTCGGACAAGGAGGCCGCGAGACCGAAACACCGTTGCGGCCGAATCCATTGATCACGAGATTGGCGACCTCGGCTCCGCAACTGGAGATCAGCAATCCGTCGGCGTCGACGTTTCCACCGCCGCTGATCTCCACTTCCGGTCCGTCAGGATTGCTGTCGCCGAGCAACCCGGTCTGGATTCCCCCATCAAGACGGATGTTCGGCGACGTGACTGGGGGCAGCGGGGTCGTGACGCGGATGGTTTTCCAGGAGGTCGCGAACGGCTCTTCGATCCGGAATCCAATCGCACAAGGTGTGTCGGCGTTGCAGATTGCGTTGCTGTCGAGAATGGCCTGGCGCAGCGATCCACTGCCTTCGTTCGCGGTCGTTGTGACGTAGAACGTGCGGTAGAGCTGCGAGACGCTGGTGGCGGTGTTTGACGCCGGATCGAAATCGTTCTCGCGTTCCGTCGCCGATGCTGTGAATGCAATCGAGCCGGTGCCGTAGCTTAGCGGTGCGACAAGCGTGACCGTCAAGTATTGGTTCGCATTCGGGCCCGCGGCCAGGGTGCCAACGTTGCAGGTGATTCGTCCCGGAGTGGGACTAGCGCAATGGTCTGGCAGCGTCTTGACGATGGCGTCGGTGGGGAAGCCGAGGGTGACATTGACGTCATGAGCGTCAGTCTGTGAATAGTTCACGAGAAAAAACGAGAGCGAAAACGGAAGTCCGAGGTCGAGTGGCGACGTCGCACCGACAGAGATGTACACATCCGGATCCGTCGATACCGTCAGCGTAGACGTCTTGCTGTTGTCTCCCGGATTCGGATCGGGCGAGCTGCTGGAAACGGATGCCGTCACCGTGACCACACCTGCGGTCGCGGGAAAGGTCAACTGCTCGTTGAACGATCCGGATTGTCCCGGCGGAATGTCTCTGATCGCGCATCCGGCGCTGCAGCCATTCGAGGAGGTTGCGCCGGTGATCGTGAAGCTGACCACCACATTCGAGGCCGTGTCCGGTCCGTTGTTGTGGATGTTGTAGGAGACAAATATTCCGTATCCGGCGCGAACGGTGCTCACTGGGAGGTCAGTGTTGATGCTGAGATCGGCGGATGCAAAGAGGGACGTGGCGCTGAAAACGAGTGCTGCGAAAATCGCGAGTCTCTTCATTTATCGAACCTCGATCGCCCGGCTGAACTCGGAGGTCTGAGTGAGGAAACCTTGTTCGATGCCTTCGGGCTGGATGACCGCGTTGGGCTTGGCAAAACCGATGTAGTTGTCTCGCGTGCTGGTTGCCGTGATGAACTGTCCCGTCAGATCGCCATCGACTTCGAAATGAAAGTGCGTGCCGGTCTGGAACGGCGCGAGGGATGTATCTCCGAGCGGCCGTTGTCCTTCGCCGTATCCCGATGGATCGATGCTGTCGTTCGCGAAGAAGCTGACGGTGACTGCGGTTGCGGTATCGGCCTCGATGATGGTGTGTTTCGACACGGGATCGTAGTGCGCAAGGGTTAGTACGGGCGCGGCGAGCATCGCGTTGGAATCAGCCCTGGTCGTGGCAGTTGGTCCGTCGAGACCGATGTCGATTCCGAGCAGTCCATTGCTCCAGATGCGGTTGCCGAGGATCGACACATCGAAAACATCCGGGGCCACGGCGATCCCCATCTCTTTGTTGAATGCGATTACGTTGCCCGGGTTGTTGCGCGAAAGAAAATCAAATCCGATGGCCGATCCAAATCCGCCCGGCCCGATAAAGATGCCACTGGCTCCGTTCGGCAGCGGATCATCGCTGTGCGCCTTCACGCCGATGCGGTTTCCCCATATGTTGGCGCGCCCGGCGAGATCGAAAATGCCGCTCAGCGTATTGCCCGAGATGACGCAGTCGTGAATGGTCACGGGCTGGCCGGCGGTATTGAAGTTCGTTCCGTTGGCTTGCGTGATGCCGATGCCTCGCTGTCCATT
Source organism: Thermoanaerobaculia bacterium (assembly GCA_963719365.1). Taxonomy (GTDB): domain Bacteria; phylum Acidobacteriota; class Thermoanaerobaculia; order Gp7-AA8; family Gp7-AA8; genus JADGNZ01. Next base: position 186,430 of record OY970380.1, read on the forward strand.
GGGCCGCGCCTGCGATCCGGTGGGATCCGTGCCGATGAAAAGATGATGCAGCTCCGTGGTTACGAACGACCTGCACGAAGGACGGGAGACGGAGATGCCGTTGCGGCCAAAGCCGTTGACGACGAGATTCAGGACCTGCACGTCGCAGCCTGCGACGAGCAGCCCGTCGCCATCGACCTTCCCTCCTCCGCTGATCTCAACCTCGGGGCCATCGACGTTCGTATCGCCGATGAAACTGGTCTGCGTTCCGCCATCGATGCGAAGACTCGACGCGGTGATGACCGGCAGCGGCGTCGTAATCGTGATCGTGTCCCACGGTCCAACATGCCGCGGCTCGGTGAGGCGGAAGGCGATCGTGCACGGCGTGCCGCCGGTGCATGCGGCGTTGGCATCGAGAATGGCCTGACGCAACGAGCCGCTGCCATCGTTGCCGGACTCCGTGACGTAGAAGGTGTCGACGAGCTGCGCGATGGCCGTGGTGTAGTTCGATCCCTGATCGAAGTCCTGCTCGCTCTCCGATACCAGCGCGGAAACGGCGAGCGAGCCGTTGCCGAAGGTGGCCGGCGCGACGAGTTTGGCGACCCAGGTCTGCTGAACCGGCGCGCCCGGCGCGAGCGTGTCGGTATGGCAGAAGATCTTGCCCGGTACCGGACTCACGCAACCGTCCGGAACCGATGCGACGATTGCGTCGGGCCGGAAGTCGATCGCGGCGGCGACATCGTGCGCGGGACTGTTCGAGGTGTTGCCGAGGTGAATCGAGAGGTCGAATGGCTGTCCCAGTTCCAACTGGTGGGGAAGGTTCGCTGTGATGTAGACATCGGGGTCGGTCGATACTGTCACCGTCGTTGTCTGCGTGTTGTCTGCGAGGTTCGGATCGGAAACGCTGCTGGTGAGCGAGGCGGTCATCGTGATCGTCCCGGCGACGGACGGCACGGTCAGGTGCTCTTCGAATGACGTTCCGCCACCTGGGAAAATGTCGATGACGGGGCAGCCGGCGGTGCAGTCTTTGTCAGCCGTTGCGCCGCTGACCGTGAAGGTCACGACGTTGTTCACCGCCTTGTCCGGTCCAGCGTTCCGAAGTTCGTAGAAGACAGGCAGTATCGATCCCGCCTTGACGGTGGTGACCGAGAGCTCGTTCTTGATGTTGAGATCCGCGGAGGCGTGGAGAGAAGCGGCGACGAGGATGGCCACGGTGGCCATTAGGAGCCTATTCATACGAATAAATATAGCATATCCGCATATTGGCCAGCCGCCCCGCCTATAATCCGCCGCCGCTATGACGACAAAACCATTGAAACTGAAAAAGATCGCTGTGATCCCGGGAGACGGGATCGGCCCCGAAGTCATCGACGCCGGTTTGCGCGTCCTCAACCACGTCAACGATGTCCGCAACCTCGGCCTCGAGCTCGTCCACTTCGGCTGGAACGCCGACGAGTACCTCCGAGCAGGCATCTCGATGCCGCCGGGAAGCATGGACGACCTCCGCAACAACTACGACGCCGTCTATCTCGGCGCGTTCGGCGATCCGCGCGTTCCCGACATGAAGCACGCCGCCGACATCCTCCTCGGCATGCGCTTCCAGCTCGATCTCTACGTCAACTACCGGCCGGTGAAGCTGCTCAACGAGAACCTTTGCCCGCTGAAAGGCAAAAGTCGTCAAGATGTTGACTTTGTCATCTTCCGCGAGAACACGGAAGGTGCGTATGTCGGCATGGGCGGCCATTTCAAAAAAGGAACGAGCGAAGAGATCGCCATCCAGGAGGACGTTTCCACGCGCAAAGGTGTCGAGCGCATCATCCGCCACGCTTTCGAGTTCGCGAAAAAGAGCGGGCGTAAGTCGGTCTGCATGTCCGACAAGAACAACGTCATGCGCTTCGGCGGCGATCTCTGGCTGCGCACGTTCGAGGAAGTGGCCAGCGAGTATCCCGGCATCGAGCACTTCCACATGTTCGTCGACGCGCTGACGATGCAGATGGTGCGCGCGCCGGAGATGTTCGACGTGATCGTAACCAACAACATGTTCGGCGACATCGTCACCGACCTCGGCGCCGCACTCCAGGGCGGTCTTGGCATGGCCGCGTCGGGCAACATCCACCCCGGCAAAGTCTCCCTCTTCGAACCAATCCACGGCTCCGCCCCAAAGTACGCCGGCAAGGACGTCGCCAACCCAATCGGCGCCATCCTCACCGCCGCGATGATGCTCGAATACCTCGGCAACACCGCCGAAGCCGACGCCATCGAGCGCGCCGTCGTCGCCGCGATCGAAGCTAACGAAACAACCCACGACCTCGGCGGCAACCTCGGCACAAAGGCTGCGGGGGAGGCGGTGTTGCGGCGGGTGGAGTTGTAGAATGATTCCATGCAGATCTGGACAATTGCGATCGTAGTTTCTGTTTGCGGTGCAGTTGGCGGCTTTGTGAATGCGTTTCTATCTGGAACGCTTCATCTGCCGCGCCGCACCGCCGACACCTACACTCCCGGTTGGATCGGTAACGTAGCGATTGGAGCTGTTGCCGCGTTCGTGTTCTGGACTCTTTACGATCCCTCCGGTACAGCAGCGTTGATGGGAAACGGTGGCTCGCCGGCAAAAGGGATACTTACGCTTGCGGAGTTGACCGCGTCCGTCGCGCTTGGAATCGGAGCGGCTCGTCTCATGGCAAGCGGGAGTCGCAGAGAAACGATCCGTAACCTGGAGCCGCGCTGATGAGCGTCATGGAAACTTCAGAGGGCGTCGAGCAGATCATTCGTATCCCTCCGGAAGTGGCAAGTCGTCTCGGTAACTACGTCTATCTCTACAGCGATCCACGCGACGGAAAGCCGTTCTACGTCGGGAAGGGCCAAGGGCAAAGAGCTCTGGCGCACCTTTCCGCCGCGGCAGAGTCTCGAAAAGTTGCGATGCTCGATGAGTTATCGAGAGCTGGTCAAGAACCGCAGCTCGACATCCTCGCGCACGCGCTCAAGGACGAAGAGACGGCGCTCAGAGTCGAGGCCGCGGTCATTGATGCGCTCGGGCTCGATCAGCTCACGAATGAGGTGCGCGGATGGAGAAGCATTCAACTCGGACGAATGCCTCTTCGCGAGCTCGTCATCTACTACGGTGCAAAACCCGTTGAGGTCCAAGTCCCTGCGCTCTTGATACGAATCAATCGCTTCTTCCGCCACACGATGTCTTCACTGGAGTTGTATGAGGCGACCCGTGGCATCTGGAAACTGAGTGCTCGCCGAACGAACGCGGAGTTTGCCTTCGCCGTGTTCGAAGGTGTCGTACGCGATGTCTTCAAGATCGACTCGTGGCACCGCGCGGGCACGACGCAGTACACAACACGTCCCACCGATGGGTGGGAGAGTTCGACGCGATGGGAGTTCATCGGCAGGCAAGCGGATGCCGGGATCCGAGATCACTATGTCAATCGCGCGGTCGCTGAGTATTTCAAGAAGGGTCAGCAGAACCCGGTCGTGTACGTGAACTGTTAGCTTGCCGTCGTTCGTCGTTCTTGGACGGCATTCGCGACCGTTCTCATTTCACGAGGCGCGTCGCTTCGACGTCCGAATTCGCGGCGCGGCCGAGCGCATCGCCCGGATCGCCGATCGAAGCACGACATTCACTTCATCGGATGACTGGAAGACTTTGGACACGTCTTCGTCGAGGATGACGAACGTCTGCTTGTACATCGTCTTCTCGCCGGCAAATCGATTCGGCTCCATCTTGTCGTAGTCGAAATCGTAGTGAGGCAGGAGCTGGTCGGCATCAGAAGTTTTTTTCTTCATGGCGTTTGCGTTCGCGCAGGTCAACTCAACGCTCTCGGAAATTGGCAGCGGCATGCAGTCGAAAGAAATGGTCCAAGGCGGTGATACCTCGGCATCACCGCGATTGCCAACTACGGCTTCTTCGCCTCCGACACCAGCAGCGCCAGCCAGGCGTCGCTCTTGATGAAGCCTTTGCCCCAGCTATCCCATGGGGCGAGGATGTTCTCCTGCTTCATTTGATCGAGCGACTTGCCCGCTGCCAGCGCCGCAGCGACTGCGTTGCTCGTGCCGCGCAAGGCCTCGGCGAACGCGCGGAGGCCTGCTTTGTCCGACAGCGGGCCGTGGCCGGGAATGACTTTCGCGTCGTCGGGGAGCGTTTGCAGCACATTGTCGACGTTGGCCAGCATGCCGCGCACGCTGCCGCCGTTGTCGACGTCGACGAAGGGGAACATGCCGTTGAAAAAGTCGTCGCCCATGTGGATGACGTTCGACTGCGTGAAGTAGATGACCGCGTCGCCGTCGGTGTGGCCGTGAGGCATGTGCACCGCGCGGATGTCTTCGCCATTGACGTGCAGCGTTGCGCGGTCGTTGAACGTGATCACCGGCAGCGCAACTTTCGGTGCGGGAGGCGTCTCGCGGCCCGCTGCCTTCGAGCCGGAAGCGAGGCGTTTGCGCACGTTCTCGTGAGCGATGATCGGGCCGTCGTGTCCGAACACCTCGTTGCCGCCGGTGTGATCGCCGTGATAGTGCGTGTTCAAAATGAACTTGATTGGCTTGGCGGTGATGCCGTGCAGCGCTTCCCGGATCTTCGGCGCGAGCGGCGCGAACTCGTCGTCGACGATGACGATGCCGTCGTCACCCACCGACACGCCGATGTTCCCGCCGGAGCCGGCGAGCATGTACACCGTGCCGGCAACCTTCGTAACCTTGATCTCGACTTTGCTGAAATCCTGCTGGGCGAGGAGTGACGTGGCGCAGAGCGCGGCGATGACGACGAACAGTTTTCGCATGGCGCGGATTGTAAGGGGACGCCGATGCCTGAGGTGAATTACATTTCCGACAGGATCGTATCCGGCATCATCCGCCTCGGGTTCCCCTGGTGGCTGCGGTTGTTCCTGCCCGGCGACACGATCGCCATCACGCTCGGGCGCCGGATCTACATCGATCGGGCGGTGCGAACGGAGGATTACGATCGCCTGCTCGCTCACGAATTCGTTCACGTGCGCCAGACGCGTGATCACGGTCTGGCCCGATTTTTGTGGAAGTACGTTGCGGAATACTTCATCAATCGACTTCGAGGCCTCGGCCACGATGCCGCGTATCGGGCCATCTCTTTCGAAGTGGAGGCGTTCGCCGCGGAAGGAAGCAACTCGTATAATCCCTCCATCGCAACCACACCGATGATTCAATTTCACGCGCTCGAGATTCCGCAACTGGAACGCTTCCTGGAGCGGCAGAAAGCGGGGCTTTCGCGCAAGAGCGACATCGATCTCGATCTCATCCTTCGCCAGATTCTGCAGAAGGCCAACGAGTTCGTTCCCTCGGAGTCGGGCTCGATTCTTCTCGACGATCCGTTCCGCAAGGTTGCCGTTCGCCGCGAGAACGAGCTGGTGTTCATCGCCACCTTCGGGCAATCGAGCCGCGATCTCATCGGCCAGCGGCTCTCCGCGAAGTTCGGCATCGTCGGGCAGGTCTACCAGACCGGCACGCCGTATCTTTCCGCCGACGTCAAGGAAGACGACTTTTTCTACGCGGAGTTCGATCAGCAGCTCGGCCACAAAACGCACTCCGTCGTCTGTGTTCCGATCTACATCGGCAAGACCGTCTGCGGCGTGTTGGAGTTGATCAACCGGCTGGAGGGAAACATCTTCACGGAGCGCGACAAGACGCTGCTGGAGATCTTCGCCGGCTACACCTCCTTCACGCTGCAGAACGCGCTCGACGCCAAGCGCGCCCACGAGCTCGCGAAGAAGGACGATCTGACTGGCCTTTACAACGACCGCTGGTTCAACGTCCGCCTGCACGACAGCATCGCCGAGGCGCGGAAGAGCGGCAGCGAAGGGGTGCTGATTTTCATGGACCTCGATCGCTTCAAAGCCATCAACGACGGTCACGGTCATTTGGCAGGCAGCCAGGTGCTGCGCGAGGTCGGATTTCTTTTGAAGCGCATCGTTCCGCAGGAGGAAGCGACTGTGGCGCGCTACGGCGGAGACGAGTTCGTCATCCTTCTTCCGAACACGACGCTCGACGAGGGAATGGTGGTCTGCGAGGAGATCCGGCAGACGATCGAGCAGACGGTTTTTCTCGACCGCGAGTGGGGTTTCAGCATGCCGCCGCTGCGGCTGTTCGGAATGCTTTCGGCGTCGCTGGGCGTCGCGCAACACGTCCCCGAGACCGATGCGAGCCGGTCGCTGGAGCTGGAGCAGACGGACCTGCTGCGGCGTGCCGACGCCGCGATGTATCGAGCCAAATCGCTCGGAAAAAACCAGGTCGTGGTGAGCAGGGTGGGCCAGGAGTTGCAAAGCGCGTCCGAGGCGAGCCGCGTGTAACGCAGATCGCCCGAATCGTTCCCTGACAAGCCGGATCTGAACGGTGGCCGCATTCGATCGCGGGCCGTTCTGCTATCTTGTGACATCTCAAGCAGGAGGTTAGTTCCTTGGCGAAAATCACGGCGGAATACATTTGGATCGACGGGCAGAAACCGACGGCAAAGTTGCGCTCGAAAACGAAAATCATCGACTCGGTGAAGTCCCTCGCCGACATCCCGGAGTGGGGCTACGACGGGTCGAGCACCGAGCAGGCCACCGGGCATTTCAGCGACTTGCTTTTGCGGCCGGTGAAGATGATGCCCGATCCGCTGCACCGCGACGGCGACGTGCTCGTTCTCTGCGAGGTGCTCAATCCGGACGGAACGGTCCATCCGAGCAACACGCGGGCATATTTGCGGCAAGTGGCCGAGCGCTACAAAGAGCATGATTGCTGGTTCGGAATCGAGCAGGAGTACACGCTTTTCGAAGGCAATCGACCCCTCGGCTGGCCTGCCAGCGGTTTCCCTGCGCCGCAGGGCGGTTACTACTGCGGTGTCGGTGCGGATGAAGTGTTCGGCCGCGATCTCGTCGAAGCGCATGCCGACGCCTGCATCCGCGCCGGAATCCACATCGTCGGCACGAACGCCGAGGTCATGCCGGCGCAGTGGGAGTTTCAGGTGGGAGCTGTTCCGGCGCCCGATATCGCCGACGAGCTCTGGCTGGCGCGCTGGCTTCTGTATCGCATCGGCGAGGAGTTCGGTATCAGCGCCACGCTCTATCCGAAGCCTGTCAAAGGCGATTGGAACGGAGCGGGCGCGCACACGAACTTCTCGACGAAAGGCACGCGTGCCGAAGGCGGCATGAAAGTCATCGAAGAAGCGATGCAGAAACTTGCTCGCCGTCACGACGAGCACATCAAAGTTTATGGCGCGCACAACGAAGAGCGTCTGACCGGACAACACGAGACCGCTCCGATGCACGAGTTCCGCTACGGCACCAGCGACCGCGGCGCGTCGGTGCGCATTCCGATGGCGACCGCGAATCAGGGCTACGGATACTTCGAAGACCGCCGTCCCGCCGCGAACATGGATCCGTATCAGGTTTGCGCAAAGTTGATCGAAACCGTCTGTGGACCGTGAGACATAGCCTTACAATGCGGCGGCCGGGAGCGATCCGGCCGCCGCGAAAACGCCAATGATCGAGCTTCTGTTCAACGCTGTCTGGCTGGCTGTGGTGGTGAGCGCGTTTGCGTTCATGCCGCGGCGCTCCAGCAAAGCCCTGCTCGGCGTGGGCGCAATTCTCGTCCTGCTCTTCCCGATCATCTCCGTCTCGGATGATCTGGCGCTCAATAGCAACTCGCTCGAAGAAGCGCTTGCCGTCATCGTCGCTTTCCTGATTCTCTTCATCGGGCTCGTCGTGTTCGCGCGTGTGGAACCGCGGCTGCTCCAGCCGGCGCTGGTTCTGCTGGCGACACCTTCCGATCCGCGTTCCCCTCCTCGCGTCTGACCGCATCGGTTTGCGCAGTGGCGTTCGCGCCACAACGATCCATTTGGATTTGGACTGCGCATCCGGCTGCGAAGCGGCGGCATCTTCGCGTGTGGGCCTCCCTGGTCTGCACACCGGGCTCGAGGGTGCCGCCATTTGACAGCCGGCCGTGAAGCGGCGGCATCCTCGCGCGTCGGCACCCCCTGGCCGACGTCGGGCTGCGAGGGTGCCGCCACTTGACGGATTGGGATCAGAGACAAGAGACACACAAGAGACAAGAGATCAGGAAGCGAACTGATCTCGAATCTGATCTTCTTCTGATCTTTAGTCTCTTGTCTCTGACGTCCGAACCCCTCCGAATGTCCGTCACTTGTCATGACGGCACCCCGTGTCGCACTATGTCGTTACGGAAACAGTCTCGGAGACCCCATGAACCGCTCATCGCTCGTCGGTTTGATGTCAATCTTGCTGTTGATGGTTGTTGCGGCATCGTTGGTTGGCAGCGTCTGGCTTCTCTTGCCGCAGCTCACGCCGGCCGCGGCATTGAAGACGGTGGCAACGTGGTTCGATGCTCCCTTCCTCGGCTACAACCTCCTTCTTCTTTTCTTCGCCGTCCTCTTCCCGGCGCTCATGGCGATCTCGTACACGTCGTCGATGGGGAAGGAGAAGACGCGCCGCATCCGGCGGGAGCTGGGCGTGCTCTGGGAGCCGAACAGGATCTGGATCGAGGAGTACATCGCCAAGCAATTCCACTGGCGTGATTACGTCGTCGCCGTGTCCGGTATGGCGGCAGTCGTCGCGTTCGGCGCATCCGTTCTGCTGCTGCTCAAACCAGTCGGCGGCGCGGCGAACATGCCCGGCCCCGGTCTCGATTTCAGCCGCGGCGCGAACCTGCTGCTCCTCGGGCCCTACGTCGAGAACTACGTGAAGGACGGCCACTTTCACATGGTGGTCCACAGTCTGACCGCCTTCGCGTTTGGCTTCCTCGGCGCCTACATCTACTCGATCGCACAACTCATCCGCGGCTACTTCTGCGTTGACCTCTCGCCGAGCGTCTTCGTCTCTGCGGCGGTGCGCATCATCGTCGCCAGCACGACCGCGCTCGTGGCAGCCTTTGGTCTTTCGATCCTCTTCGCCGATCAGGAGACTGCCGCCGCCGCGGGGAAGGCAGCATTCAGCATCGCCAGCTCCGTCGGAGGTGTCACCGGCATTCATCGTTCCTACGAACAGATGGCGGCGCTGCTTCCCGTTCTCGGATTCTTTTTCGGCTATTTTCCAAGCCGCGCGCTGAAGACGATTCAGCATTTGGCCAACCGGGTGTTGCGCACGGCCGAGGGTCCAGGCTACGGCTCGACGAATCTCAACAAAGTGTCGGGCATGAATGGGAACCATGCGTTTCGTTTGGAACGGGAAGGAATCGACAACGTCGAGAATCTTGCGACGAGCGAGCCGATCGAGATCGCGCTCCGCACCGGTTTTTCCTATCCGCAGGTCAAGACGTGGGTTGGCGAGGCGCAGTTGCGCACACACCTCGCGCGTCACTTCGTACCATTCGTGGAGCGCACGGGCATTCGCACGTTCGATCAACTGGCGGCGTTCGCGAAGCGGTGGGACACGAACGCGCGCGGCTCAGCCTACGAGTTTCTTGCCGATACGATGCGCGCCGATGGCGAGACGAAGCGGCGCATCGCGGCCAAGCTCGAGACGATGGTCATTCTCCGCGACCGCATCGATCCGCCGATCGACGCCGAGGCCAGGAGCGAGAACGCGCAAACCGAGCCGTCGGTTCTGGCCCCGAACACCTTGCCGATCCGCAGAGTGTCGTCATCGTCGATTCAGGCGTCGTAGCCAGGAGTGCGGGCGTCTCCGCCCGCGGCGGCAAGGCGTCCCGCCTCGCCGTGAGAAACGTGACCGCGCCTAGTGGAATGGAAGATACCGATCGGCATCCGGAACGCGATCAACGTTGACGCGGGAGCGGTCGCGCGTCGCGTGCATCGATGGCGTGAAGCGTTACTCGACCGGATACCCTGCGCCGGCATCGCGCCGGAACATCATCCGCGTCACCGAGAACCGCTTCTGGATGGCGACGATCGCAAAGAACACGCGATTGAGGAAGCGAGTTCGCAGGCTCGAATCCCACTTTCCCGCAAGCACCGTTACGACTGCGCGGAAGATGTGCGCTGGCGGGTTTGGATCGAAGAAGAGGTCGCGGAATTGCGGCGTGTAGAAGCCGACGACGAAGCGGCGGAACGTCTTGAACCGCTTGCGCTGGCGGCGCGAGAACGCCGCGAACTGCCGCGCAGAAAAGTCGTTGCGCGTTTTCGCACGATCGAGCTCGATGGCCGCCTCGATGCCGGATTCCATGGCGATCGAGACGCCGGTCGAGAACACCGGATCGAGAAACGAGCCGGCATCGCCAGCGAGAATCCAGCGGTCGCCTGCATATTGGGAAGCGCTGTAAGAAAAATCCTTCTCGACGCGCACCGGCCACTCGCGCGTCGCATCTCGCATCAGCTCCGCCAGCACCGGCGTATCGGCAATGGCGCGATCGAGCATCTCCTCGGGTGAATCTTTCGGCAACTGCATATACAGACTCTTGGGAACCACAACGCCGACGCTCATCAACTCTTTGGAAATGGGAATGAGCCAAAACCAGCCGGCATCTTCGCGGGCGACAAGGCGAATGTCGTCAGGCCGGTCGCCGGCAAGCCGCGGAACGTTCTTGTAGTGCGAGAACACTGCGATATTCGCAAGCAGCGGCTCGTCCTTCCGCAGATTGAATTTTCTAGCGAGCAAACCGTTCCGGCCCGTGGCATCGACCAGCGCCCGCACGCGTACGCGGCCGGTCACTCCGTCGTCACTGGCTGCGAAATCGAGAGTCGCTGCGTCCTTGCCAAACTCGCACGAATTCACGCGATAGCCTTCTCGGACATCGACGCCGAGCTCGCGCGCGCGATCGAGAAGAATCTTGTCGAACACCTCGCGGCACACTTGCACCGTCTTGGGTTTCGTCACCTCGGTGACATCAGTAAAGTCGACGCCGCGTCCGCTCAATCCATCGTGCGTAAAGAGCCGGGCGCCCCACTTATCGGGAAAGCAAGCCGCTTCCATCGTCCCGGCCACGCCCAACTTCGCAAACGCGTCGTTGGCCGTGGAGAGCAGCGACTCGCCGATATGAAATCGCGGAAAGGTTTCGCGCTCAAAGAGAACAACGGTGTGTCCTCGCTGCGCCAGCGAGATGGCCGCCGAGGAGCCGGCAGGACCGCCGCCGGCAACAGCGAAATCGAAATCGAAAGGGGTATTGGAGTCTGTCATGGTTGTTGTCGCGACGTCGTGATCGATGTTTCGTCGCGGATCGCAAACGTACCACAGGGGACTTCGGGTCACGCGTTGTGAGTCAGAGTAACGCGCTACGAAAGTTGCATGTAGACATTCGCCGTCTCGTAGCGAACATCCGCCGGCAGGGGAGCATGGCGGAATCCCAGGGTTTCGTACAGATGGATGGCCTCGACGAGTGCGGTGTGCGACGTCAGGACGATTTCGGTCGCGCCCGCGGCGCGCGCGTAGGCGAGCACCGCATCGCAAAGACGCCGCCCGATGCCGAGGCCGCGCGCGGAGGGATCGACGGCAAGCTTGGCCAGCTCCCATGTTGTTGGCGAGATGAGGATCGCGGCGCACGTACCGACGACCGTCTCTCCCTGCATGGCGAAGAAGACCTGGCCGCCGTGAGCGAGAATGAGACCCTCGGGATCGCGCAGATATTCGAGATCGACCGGCTCGAGGAGTGAATGCTGCTCCAGCCAGATCCGGTTCAGCCGTTCGAAATCGGGGCGAAGCTCGGGGCGGTACTCGATGAGGGCGATGTCCATTGCGCCAGCATAAAACCGTTTCACGCGGAGACGCGGAGGAGCGGAGACTGAATCCTCCGTATCTCCGCGTCTCCGCGTGAAACGGTTCTATCCTTGTTGCAGTGCAATCGGCGAACGAGCTTCCATCCTCTCGAACTGCAATGCGTCTGGCGGCGGCGGTGGCTTTCGCTCTGATCCTGATCGGCGGATTCCAACCCTTCTATCTGCGCATCTTCGCGATCGATCGCGCGCGTGAGGGAGCGGTCTTCGCGGAATTGCCGTTCCAAAAGATGCCCGGGCTGAAGAGTTTTCTCGAAGGGGTCGGCGCGCACACGCGGCCACACGCACGAATCGCTATCTGGGTGCCGTTTCGGCAATGGGAAGGCGGCTACGGCTATGCGTACTACCGAGCCAGCTATCTGTTGCCCGGCAAGCAGGTCGTGCCGCTTCTGGCGCTGCATGAAGATCGCGTCGCGTTTTCCAACCTGTCGCAGGCGGACTATCTGGCGTCGTTCGGCGAGCGCATTGATGCGCCGGGATTCGAGAGCTGTTGGCAGGACGCGCACGGAATGCTGTTGAAAGCATCAGCGCCGGTTGCTCCGCCCGCGAACGCGAGATGACGATGGTCGCGGCACTTCTTACGATCGCGATCTGTATTGCCGCGGGATGGCCGTTGTCAAAACTGCTCGACCGTAATGCCCAGCTCCCGCTCCGCCTCAGCACAGCCTTTCTCCTCGGCGGCGCGTTGGGCGGCGCGGTGCTCTTTCTCCTCTCCTGCGTGCAGATCCCCTGGTCACGCGTGACCCTGCTGCCCGGGATGCTGCTTGTCGCGGTGATCGCGAACGCATTCGCTCGAAGACGATCGGCGCTGGATCGCGTCAGCATTACTCAACCGTTCGCGCCACAGTGGAAGAGGTTCCTATCCGTCGCCATCGATTTGACGACCGGTGTCCTCACTGCCGGTTATGCGCTATTTGCCACGGTTGGGCCGAGCGCCGAAGCCGATTTCGTCACTATCTGGGGAGTCAAGGCGAGAGAGTTCTGGATGCCCGGCGGAATCGACTGGCATTTTCTCGAAGAATCCATTCAATGAATTCGCGCACGTCGACTATCCGATCCTGCTGCCGCTGATTTTCGACGTGCAGACAATCATTCGCGGCTCGTGGGACGCGCGCTGGCTCGGCGCATTGCACGTGGCATTCGGCGTCGCCGCATTGCTCGCGGTAAGGGCGTTCATCGAGGAAGAGACAGATGACTCCGTTCTTGCCGCCGCGGCCACATTGGCGCTCGCCTGCATCGCCTTTTCGCCTTGGATTGGATTGGCCGAGGGACCATTGGTCGCGGGCGGAACACTTGGGCTGCTGTATGTGCGACGCGGAGTGATCGCATCCCACTCCGCCGATATTCTGCGTGGCGCGCTATTCCTCGGCATTGCCGGTTCCTTCAAGAACGAAGGCGTCGCATTGATTGCCGCAGTCGCCGCCGGCCTCCTTTTGACAGCGCCGCGATTTGTTATGCGGTTATGGCCTGCGATTGCGGTCGTGACGCCATGGTTCCTGCTGCGGCGCCTGCACCACCTGCAAACTGATCTCACCACAGGTCCAATCCTCGATCGCGTCACGAGCCACCTCGCCAATCTGAAGCCGATGGTTTCTGCGCTTGCCACATACACGACGGGAAAGCCGCTCTTCTGGACCGGTGTGGGCCTCGCGCTGCTGCTGACGTTGCGCGCTGCCGTCACGCGCGAACGTTTTCTGCTGGTCACGATCGCGGTGCAGACAGCATTCTTCCTCGCCGCCTACATCGTCACACCCCACGACGTGACATGGCACGTTCGCTGGAGCTGGGAGCGCATCGTCAGTCAGATCACCCTTCCGCTCGGCTTCGTGGCAATCGCGCTGCTGACTCCGCTGATCGAAGGAAGGCGATCTCGAACGGATCTTTGAGCCGCCGAGCAACTCGCTTTAAGGAGCAGCCTCCTGGCAGATCATCCCATCCTCAAATCGTGCCGTGCGCCTTAAGACCGGCAAGTTCTCCAGCGAGGCTTTCTTCCAAGGCTCTGATGCTCTTGTATTCGAGACATCTGTGTCCCCTCACATCAAAGTGAAGATCGTCGGCATTCTGTGCAATAAGAATGACCGGGATGGACTTTCCCCATGCATAGCCAAGCTCCAAGTAAACGTTAGGGTTGCCACCGCTTAAGTCTGCAACGACCGCGGCGGCGTCACATATTCGTTCCTTGATTCGCGAAAGAATGTCGCCAACAAAAGCACCTCGATCAATCCGCTCGCACTCGAAGCCGTTAATATCAACAGCTCGTTGGATTCCGTAAAAGAAGATGTCTTCGAAATCCTTGCTGAACGGCATAGCCACAAATATACGGCGCCAACTCACGGCGCGGTCCGCAACTCCTATTGCCGCGACCGCATCAGAGACGCTTGAATCTGAAAAGGCGCGAAAGTCCAGCCCAAACATGAACTCCTGCCAGCCACCAGGCCGAAACAGATCGACCGCAGAAAGATGCTCGAACGAGAGAGGCAATTCGCAATCATCTAGCCGCGCAAGGATAATATGTAGCTTCCTACCATGGTTGTCCGAGGCTAGCGAAACCGCGAGACGGAGTTCTTTTTGTAGGACTCCGCCTTTTGTTGTGGCGCTATTGGATAGGAACAGGACAAAAAAATCGGCGTGACGAATGGCATCCCTGATTTCATCCTCCCATTGGAACCCGGGCCTAATGTCGAGTGCATCCATCCAAGGGCGGTACCCCTCATTTGCGATTTGCTTGTAGACAGCCTCGACGCGAACACGGTCCTCGCGAGCGTAGGACAAAAAAACGAGCGGCTTCTGGTTTGTCATCAGTCAGCTTGAAAGGATACAGGATGCGGCGAGCTTCAGCTCTTCCCGCGAGACCACGATAGGCAGCATGTTTTGGGTGAGCGCGAAGGTGCTTCGCTTCGCTACGTGGAGGTTGCACTCGTCAGGAGGCAGTCGCGTGCGTTTGGAAGAGGTGGCCGACGTGTATGAGAATCCCGCGCTCGCGTGAGGCAGAAAAAGCTTTTGGTGCGAAAGGGGGGAATCGAACCCCCATGGTCTAATGACCACAGGCTTCTGAGACCTGCGCGTCTACCAATTCCGCCACTTTCGCATTCAGAGCGGGACCGAGATTCTCGGTTGCAGGCGTCGGAATGTCAATCGCGGGTTTTGTATTCCGAGGCGGCTGACGAGCGCTTTCGTGTCATCCTTCCCCCGCGCGCACAAAGCGGTTATTCTGATCATGCCGGATATCTGCCGAGAACCTTCCATGCAACCGATCGAAGCCGCTCCTCCGCTGGCGGAGCGCGCAAAACCTACCGTCGTTCCGCCGCCGGATGACGTCGCCACCGAGATCTGGAACCTCCCGAACTCGCTGACGCTCCTGCGCATTTTTCTCGTTCCCTTCCTGGTCGTCGTCCTCCTGACCAAGTACTCGAACTACCTCGGCCTTGCCATCTTCGGCGTCGCTGCGATCACCGATTACTTCGACGGTTACTTCGCCCGCAAGTACAACAAGATGACGCGGCTCGGCGCGCTGCTCGATCCGATCGCCAACAAGCTGCTGATGTCGGCTGCGTTCATTTCGCTCATCGAGCTCGGCCTGGCCCGCGCCTGGATGATCGTCATCATCATCGGCCGCGAGTTCGCGGTGTCAGGCCTTCGCTCGATCGCCGCACAGCACGGTGTGACCATCGCCGCGTCGCCGCTCGGCAAGACGAAGATGGTCGCGCAGGTCGTCGCCATCGCGCTGCTGATCATCGGCTACGAGCTGGGCGAGTTCCGCTTCATCGGCGAGCTGGCGCTCTGGGTGGTGATGCTCTTCGCACTCGTGTCCGGCGTCGATTACTTCATCAAGTTCTCGCGCGGTGTCTTGAGAGGGTAGGCAATCTCCGCGTCCTCCGCGCCTCCGCGTGAAACGGTTCGAAGTCTTCACAACAAGAGGAGAAAACATGACTAAGAAAATCATCGCAGTGATCGGCGCGACCGGTTGGCAGGGCGGCGGACTCTGCGAAGCAATCCTCGGCGATCCCAACGGCGGCTTTGCCTGCCGCGCCATCACGCGCGATCCGAGCAAAGAAAAGGCGCAGGCGCTCGCCGCGAAAGGTGCCGAAGTCGTCAGCGCAAATCTCGACGACGAAGCAAGTCTCGAGAAGGCGTTCGCTGGCGCGTACGGCGTCTACGGCGTCACGAATTTCTGGGAACACTTTTCTGCCGAAAAGGAAAAGGCGCAAGCGAAGAACATCGCCAACGCTGCCCGTGCCGCCGGTGTGAAGCACGTCATCTGGTCGACGCTCGAAGACACGCGCAAGCTGATGGCGCCCGACGATAAGCGGATGCCGTTTCTGCAAGGCAAGTATCGCGTCCCGCACTTTGACGCCAAAGCGGAGGCGAACGCCTTTTTCGAGGGTCTGCCCGTCACCTTCCTCGTCACCTCGTTCTACTGGGACAACATCTACATGTTCGGTCTTGCGCCGAAAAAGGGAGACGATGGCGTGTACCGCTGGGCCTTCCCGCTCGGCGACGCCAAAATGGCCGGCATTGCCGCGGGCGACATCGGCAGGTGCGCGTACGGAATCTTCAAAGCTGGGCAGCAGCACATCGGCAAGACTGTTGGCATCACGGGCGAGAACCTCACGATCGGCGAGATGAGCGAGAAGCTCGGCAAGGTTCTTAATATCAACGTTGAGTACAACGCGGTCGATGCCGATGCGTACCGCGGGTTCGGTTTTTCCGGCGCCGACGAGATGGGCAATATGTTTCAGGTGTATCGCGACTTCGAGAAGGAATTGCTCGCCGTGCGAAGCGCTGAGACGGCGCGCGCTCTCAATCCAGAGCTGCAGACGTTCGATCAGTGGTTGGCGAAGAACAAGAGCCTGATTCCGGTGTAGTTTTGGCTCACGCGGAGACGCGGAGTCGCGGGTTTTTTTTCTCCGCATCTCCGCGGCTCCGCGTGAAACCGTCTCCCCGAAGAAACTGAAACTACTCTTCCAGCGCTTCCAGATTGCCGAGGATCGACTCGATGCGATCGCGGATCTCGGAGCGCTCGCGCTTGAATCGCTCGTTGTCTTCTTCGAGCGTCGAGGCGCGCTCGGCGCTGTCGCCCTGCTCCTGGATGCGGGCGTTGGCTTCGTCGAGCTCGCGGCGGAGCGTGTCGCGCTCTTTGCGCAGCGCTTGAATCGTGGTGATCGCTTTTTCAACGCGATCGTTCAGGCGCCCGAGGATCTCAGCTTCTTCGGTGCCGGCAATGGTCAGTTGGTCGTCGCTCTTCTTTTTCACGATGGTCATCTTTCTCAGAGTAGTTTTACGGGCAACGTTGAGGCAAGGCGCGTGGCGAGTTGTTGCTGTGCGCCGGCAATCTCTTCCTGCGTCAGCGAGCGGTCGAACGCCTGATACCACATGCCCAGCGTGGTCTTGATTACGTCATCGCCCTCGGGAACGAAGCGGTCGCGCAGACCGACTTCGTGAAGGTGCGGAACGTTGAATGAGTTGATCGTATCGATGATGCGTTGATACTCGAGGTCGCGTCCGTGCGTGAGCGCGAGGATCATCGGCACACCGGGAAAGCGCGCAACGGGCGCCATTTTCCATTCGGTGTTCGACGACGCGATGAGCGCCTCGACGTCGATCTCCGCAGCGGCCACATCGCCCTTGATCCCGAATTTCTGCAGAAGCTCGGAGGAGAGAAATCCCAGGCTGGCGATTTGCCGGTCGCCATGCCAGGCGATGGCGCGCTTGCCGCCGCGCAGCCACGATTGATCGGATGCCGCGAACGTCACATCGACATGAAGCGTCTTCGCGATCTGCTCGACGATTCCTTTGATGTCGAAGAAATCGACGGCACGCTTGGCATCGCCCCAGAAGGTGCCGATGGAGCCGTACATGACGACGGCGACGCGATGGCGTTCTTTGACGCGGGGGTCGTGTTTCGGGAGTCGGGGGTCGGAGTTAGCGCCGGCTTCAACTCCGACTCCCGACTCCCGACCAGCGACACCCCCACGATGGTACGTTCGTCCCACTTCGAACAACGCCCCGTCGCGCGTTCCGTACGAACGATTGAAGACGACCGTCTCGAGCAGGCCAGGGATGAGCGAGAGGCGCATCGCTTCGATGTTTTCCGAAAGCGCGTTGGTGATCGCGATCGGCGTTTCGTCAGTCATGAGCGCGTTCCACTCGGGGCGAATGAACGAGTAGTTCATCGCTTCCGACAGACCGCATCCAACCAGCACATCGCGAATCGCATCCTCGGCCACATCGGTCGCCTCGCGCCGAACGTCGCCGGTCGTCACGCGCGGCAGCGAGGCGGGAACGTTGTTCAATCCGAAAAAGCGGAGTACTTCTTCGATGAGGTCAGCCTCTTCGAAGATGTCGCCGCGATACGTCGGGACGGTTACGAGCAGACCGTCGTGCGCTTGTTCGGCAGTGAATCCGAGCCGGCGAAAGAGGTCGAGTGCGTAGCCTGCACCGACAGAATTCGCCGACGCTTCGTGAAGGCGTTCGGTGCGAAGACGAATCGTTTTCGGCTGCACCTCGCGCGCGACTTCGTCGATCGCTGCCTCGGCGATACCGCCTCCGCTCTCGACGATCAAACGCGCTGCTTCTTCGATCAAGGCGAGGGTGTCGTTCGGATCCACGCGCCGCTCGAAGCGGTACGAGGCATCGGTCTTGAGGCCGAGGCGGCGCGCGGTGCGGCGGATCGCGGAGGGCTCGAACCATGCGCATTCGAGCAGCACGTTCTTCGTCGATTGCGTGATCTCCGATTCGAAGCCGCCGATGATGCCGCCGAGGCCGACGGCGCGCTGCGCGTCGGCGATGACGACCGTGTCGGGATCGATTTTGCGCATCTCGCCGTCGAGGCTCTTCATCGATTCGCCGGCTTTTCCTCGGCGCACGATGATCGTGTTGCCGTTCAAGCGATCGAGATCGAAGGCATGCAGCGGATGGCCGAGCGCGACCATCACGTAGTTGGTGGCATCGACGATGTTGTTGATGGGACGGAGGCCGACTTCTTCGAGACGGCGCTGGATCTGCGGAGACGACGGACGGACCGTGATGTTGCGGATCACCTTCGCCGTGTAGCGGGCGCACATTTCGGGGGAGTCGATCTTGATTTGTGGCGGCGAGGACGCCGCCACGCCAGCCGGCGGGGACGCCAGCGTTCCGACGGCAGATCTTCCCAATGCGGCGGCGAGCTCTCTGGCCATGCCGAGGTGCGACATGGCGTCGACGCGGTTGGTGGTGATCTCGAGATCGAAGACGGTGTCGTCGCCATGTTTCTCGACGGCTTCGATGGCGTGGCCGATTTCGGTCAGGCGCGCGCCTAGTTCGTCATCGCTGAGATCGGAAAGGTCGACGTAATCGCTGAGCCATTGACGGGAGAACTTCATCGGGGGCGGGATTGTAGCCGACGTTACTTCTTTCCCGTGATTGCATCGTCGTCCTCAGACTCCTCGGCCGCCCGCATCGTCTCGACGACGCGTTTCTTCTCCGGTTCGAGGAGTGATTGGATCTCGAGAGCTGCCGAGCTGAGCGAGCCCGACGTTCCATGCTTGCCGCGGCTGCGCGCGATCATCGCGATTCCGCCGGCGCCGAGCAACATGATGAGAACGACGATGCCGATCAGCGCGAGGCTGCCGAGTACGAGACTCATTTGCTGAACTTCACGCGGGCCAGAACTCCCTCGGCCGCATCGTGCGGGTTGTTCTGCTTCCGCAGCACATCGTCGAGGAGTTGCTCGTAGTCCGCGCGCGGAATCGTGTTGCCGATCAGCCGGTCCATAAATTTCTCTTTGAGCATGGTCTCGATGCGGATGCGCACGCGCTCACGGTTCCGGCGATCGAGCTCGCCGGATGTTTTGAGGTGCTGGAAGTGCGTCTCGATCGCGGCATCGAGATCTTCGATGCCGTGGCTCGTCGAAGCCACAGTCTTCACGATCGGCGGAATCCAATCGCCGTGCTCTTCGACCAGCGACATCATCATGGTGACCTCGGTGACGGTGCGGTCGGCGCCGGGTCGGTCGGCCTTGTTGACGACAAAGACGTCGCCGATCTCCATGATGCCGGCTTTGATGGCCTGGATGTCGTCGCCCATGCCGGGGACGAGGACGACGACGTTTGTCTGCACGGTGCGGATGATCTCGACTTCATCCTGACCGACGCCGACGGTCTCGACGAGGACGATGTCGAAGCCGGCGGCATCGAGGAGATCGACGACATCGTTCGTCGCACGTGCGACGCCGCCGAGAAATCCGCGCGTGGCCATCGAGCGAATGAAAACGCCGCGATCAGTGTAGAGGTCAGCCATGCGAATGCGATCGCCGAGGATTGCGCCGCCGGTGAACGGGGAAGTGGGATCGACGGCGATGATGCCGACTTTCTTGTCGTGCTTGCGGTAGTGCTTGGTGAGCGCAGCGACGAGCGTCGACTTCCCCGCGCCAGGCGAGCCGGTGATACCGATGATGCGCGCGCGGCCGGTGGCAGGGTAGATGTCCGCGAGCAACCGTTCCGCGCGGCCGTCGTCACGCTCGACGAGCGAAACGGCTTGCGCTAAGGCGCGATACTTGCCCGAGGTCAGGGCCGCAGCGAGGGAGTCGCTAGTCGGGTGTCGGGGGTCGGAGTGATCGGCCATCGGAGCTTTTTACCCCGAGGCCAAGCGCCTGAAAATCGAAACACGATGCGCGAGGGCCGGCTCCGACACCCGACGCCCGACCCCCGACACCCGTCGATTCACGAATTCTCCGCCAGCAAACCTCGCGCGATCACCATTCGCTGGATCTCGCTCGTGCCTTCGCCGATGGTGCAGAGCTTCACGTCGCGATAGAACTTTTCGGCCGGGAACTCCTTGATGAAGCCGTAGCCGCCGAAGATCTGCACGCCTTTTTCGGTGGCGCGGACGGCGACTTCCGAGGCGTAAAGCTTAGCCATCGCGGAAGCCTGCGTCACTTTCTCGCCAGCATCCTTCATTGTCGCGGCGCGATAACAAAGAAGGCGCGCGGCATCGATCTCGGTGGCCATGTCGGCGAGCATGAACTGGATGGCCTGAAAGTCAGCGATCGACTTGCCGAAGGCGTGGCGTTGCTTGGCGTAATCGCGCGACGCTTCATACGCGCCACGGGCGATGCCGACGGCGAGGGCGCCGATGGAGATGCGGCCGCCATCGAGCACTTTCATCGCGCCAATGAAACCGTGGCCGATCTCGCCGAGGATGTTGGAGGCGGGGACGCGGCAATCTTCCATCACCAGTTCGGCAGTGTCGGAAACGCGCATGCCGAGCTTGTTTTCTTCTTGCCGGCGCGGATGCCTTTGCGGTCCATCTCGATCGCGAATGCTGTGACGCCGCGTTTGGAATCATTGCGGTCGGTCACGGCCAGCACGACGGAAATGTCCGCGTAGGTCGCGTTCGTGATGAAGTTCTTCGTGCCGTTCAAGATCCAGTCATCGCCATCTTTGACCGCGGTCGTGTGCATGCCCGAGGCGTCGCTGCCGGAGCTTGGCTCGGTGAGTCCCCAGGCGCCGATCCATTCGCCAGACGTCAACTTGGGCAGCCATTTCTTCTTCTGCTCGTCGTTGCCGGCAAGATAGATGTGGCCGGTGCATAGCGAGTTGTGTGCAGCCACGCTGAGCGCGAATCCGCTGTCGATGACGGCAAGCTCTTCGACGACGTGGATGTAATCAATGTAAGAAAGACCCGCGCCGCCGTACTCCTCGGGGATCGTGACGCCGAGCATGCCGAGGCCGCCCGCGCGCTTGAAGGTATCAACGGGAAAGTGCTGCGCCTCGTCCCACTCGGCAAGGTGCGGCTTGATCTCAGCAAGCGCAAAATCGCGCACCATCTCCTGAATCTGTGTCTGCTCGTCGGTGAGGCGGAAATCCATTCGGGCTCCTGGGCAAATCTGATTGCCGCGAGGGCGCGCAGGTCTTAACGCGCCGCACATGCGGAAGAGGGATGATAGCAGGGGAGTGCGGTGTTGGTGGAATTGGGACGATGAGCTGGGACAAGTCACCGCTGGATTCGCTGACCGCTGAGAACAACGCGGTTCTACGCGCTTGTCGCGATAGCGATGCCGTCGATCATCGGATCGATCCGACGATGATGATGGCATTGCTAAAGCTCACACCGGCGGAGAGGCTTCGCTTGGCGGAGGAAAAGGCGGCCGACCTGAGCGATTTGATCGCGCGCGTTCGCCGCTTCAACAAGTGAGCACTCAACGCTTTTCCGAGATTCTCAGGACTCTTAACGAACACGGGGTTCGTTACGTTCTCATCGGCGGTCTGGCCGCGATCATGTGGGGGTCCGATTTCATAACGCACGATGTCGACGTCTGCTATGACCGGAACGAAGAAAACTTGAAGGCACTTATCCGCGCGCTACGATCGTTGGAAGCGCACCTTCGAGGTTTGCCAGCCGGAGTTCCGGAGATCATTGACGACGCGCCTTTCGACTAGGCGACACGATGACATTCGTAACGAAGTTCGGCGACTTCGACTGTCTCGGCACACCTTCTGGAACTGATGGCTACTCTGAACTTCTGCAGCATGCGAAAGCGACGGAAGTCGAAGAAGGCGTATCCGTTCTGGTTGCGAGCATCGACGACATCATCCTGATGAAGCGAACCGCCGGACGGGTGAAGGATCTCAATGTCGTCGAAGGTTTGAAACTGTTGAAAGAACTTCGAGCAGGTGCTGACAACAATGAATCCTAAATCAGCATCCGATAAACCTCGTTCTTCCGCATCCCGAACTTCTCCGCTACTGCTTTGACCGCATCGTTGCGGCGCATCCCGCTCGCGCGAAGGCGCTCGAACTCGGCTGCGATCTCTTCGGGTGAGGCGGTGCTGGCAACTTCGGGAGCAGCCGCGAAGACGATCGTGATCTCGCCGTAGATTGACTGTCTGGCGCGAAGGTTCGCGAGCACTTCGCCGATCGTGCCGCTG
Organism: Thermoanaerobaculia bacterium; assembly: GCA_963719365.1. Classification (GTDB taxonomy): domain Bacteria; phylum Acidobacteriota; class Thermoanaerobaculia; order Gp7-AA8; family Gp7-AA8; genus JADGNZ01. Next base: position 209,004 of record OY970380.1, read on the forward strand.
AGGATCTCTTCGTGCAGTTTGGTCATCTCGCGGGCGACGGTGACTTCGACGTCGCCGAGAACGTTGAGCGCGTCTTCGAGCGAGCCCACGACTCGTTCCGGCGATTCGTAGACGATTGCTGTATGGCCGAGCTTGGACATGTCGCGATAGAAATCGGTGCGCTCGCCGGTGCGGTGTGGCGCGAAGCCGAGAAATGTGAATGGGAGGGGAGCGATGCCGCTGGCCACGAGCGCGAGGACTCCTGCGAATGGGCCGGGAATCGGTTCGATGACGAGCCCTCGCTCGCGCGCGAGGCGCACGAGTCGGAAGCCGGGATCGCTGACGACCGGCATGCCGGCATCGGAGACGAGTGCGATCGTTTCTCCCGCGGCGATCCGATCCGCGAACGCTCCCGCCTTCGCTTCCTCGGTGTGATCGTCGAATCTCTCCGACGGCTGATTGATGCCGAAGTGCGTCAGGAGCTTGCGCGTGTGACGCGTGTCTTCGCAGAGGATGAGGTCCGCGGATTTGAGCGCCTCGATCGCGCGCGGCGGAAAATCGCCGAGGTTGCCGAGTGGCGTGCCGACGATGAGAAGTTTGCCCGGCATGGGAAGCGAGTGTATCGCGCGCATTGAGTCGTCGTAGCGCCGGCCGCGATCGTGGCGCCGGCGGCTCGCCGGCTGTACCGCCGCCGGCCCGGCGGCGACGCACGCCGAGGCGAGGCATTCCCATGGCGCCGTACCGTCTTTGCCTCAAAGGTTGAGAGAGTCGCCAGCGGGCCGCTGGCGGTACAGCCGGCGAGCCGCCGGCGCTACGATCTCTGAGCCGTTGACCGCAACTCGTAACTCCGCGCCAGCAGAATTGCAGCCGACGTCGCCACATTCAGCGACTCGATGCGTGTCGACATTCGAATGGCGATTTTGTGCGCTGCGCTGGCGAGAGTGGGCGAGAGACCGGCACCCTCGCTCCCAAATGCAATTACCGCACGACGGGAAGGCGGGTCGCCAGCGTCAGCGCGCGCATCCGCCGCAACGACCGGCCATCCGCGCGTCAGCAATTCTTCGACCGAGGCGCTGACCACCGGCACGCTGAGAATCGCGCCAGCCGAGGAGCGGATCGCCTTCGGACCGTACGGATCCGCGCAACCCGGCAGCAACACGATTCCGTTCGCATCGAAAGCGGCAGCCAATCGAACAATCGTTCCGACATTGCCGGGATCCTGCACACCATCCAGCGCGATGACGACGGACGAATCGCGGTTGAAGATCTGATCGAGACTCGATTGCGGTCGATGAAAAAGTCCGATCACGTTCTGCGGCGACTTCGTTTCCGCCAGTGCATCGAACAGCGCCGCCGTGAAATCGACGCCACGCGCGAACGTCTTGATCGGAACCCATCCTGCCGCCACCGCGTCGGCAACCGCTTTCGGTCCTTCGATCACGATCTCGTCGTCGTGATCGCGAATGGCTTCGCGGATCCGCTTGAACCAGACGTTTTGTCTGCTGCTGATGGTCATCAACTAGAATGCGCGCTCCTGGCGCCGCGATGATACTGAAACTGATCAAGACGACGACCGCGGCCTCCGCAGCGGCGTGGTCGGCGCTCTGGACGTTCCCGGCCATTCTGCTTTCGTCGTTCGTGATCGCGTGGGCAGCCGAGGCGGCGCAGTTTCTGATGGCGCAGGGATTGGCGCTGGCGATTCTGGCGTGGCTGCAGACGTTGCCGGAGTTCGCCGTCGAAGCGGTCATCGCATGGCAGGCGGGGAAAGATCCGTCGAAAACACATTTGGCGATTGCGAACTTCACCGGCAGTCTGCGGCTGCTGGTCGGACTGGGCTGGCCGATGATCTATTTCGTCGCCGCGGGGTTCGGCTGGAAGCGCGAGCATCGCTTCATCACCGTCGAGCTGGACTCCGAGCATTCCGTCGAAGTCTTCGGACTCTTTCTGCCGATTGCGTACTTCACATTCATCTGGTGGAAAGGATCGCTGACGGTTTGGGACGCGCTGCCGCTCATCGCGTCGTACGTTCTCTATCTCTGGATTTTGTGGAAGATCCCGCCGCGCGATGACGAAGGCGAGGCGCTCGAAGACCTCGGAATCGTTCCTCGCCGCATTCTGATGATGCCGCCGAGGATGAGGAACGCTGCGATCCTGACGCTGTTTTTTGTAGGAGGCGGGATTCTCTTCTTCGCCGCGCATCCGTTCCTCGATTCGATGCTGGCCATCGCCACGTCGCTCGGGGTCTCGACGTTCGTTTTCGTGCAGTGGGTCGCGCCGTTCCTGTCTGAGTTCCCCGAGAAATTGAGCGCGTTTTACTGGGCGCGCAAAGTGCGGACCGCGAACATCGCGCTGATGAACATGGTGTCGTCCAATATCAATCAGTGGAGCATTCTCTCGGCGATGATTCCGATTCTCTTCGTGATCAGCGCCGGCGAACTGCGGCCGCTGGCCTTCGATGAGCACCAGCGCGCCGAGATCCTGCTCACCATTCTGCAGAGCTTTCTCGGCTTTCTTCTTCTGCTGAACCTGCAGTTGAAGATGCACGAAGCGCTGATTCTGTTCGTGCTCTGGCTCGCGCAATTCGCGATGCCGTCATGGCGCGGACCGATGATTTATGTGTATCTTGCGTGGTGCGTCGTCGAGCTGGTGCGGCTGCTCGTCAGCGGCAAAGCTCCCGCGGCATGGCGAGGGTTGCGCACGACACTGGCAGCACGGTTCGCGTGATGGAAATGAACGTGATCACAAGACCTGACATCCGCCTCACGCGCCGCGTGCGCGAGATGCAGATCTCGCCGACGCTGGCGGTGATGAACCGCGCCATCGAGCTAACGGCTCAAGGCATCGACATCGTCGACCTCGGGCCCGGCGAGCCCGACTTCCCGACGCCGGAGTCGGTCTGCGCGGCCGGCAAGCGCGCCATCGATCAGGGGCTGACGAAGTACACGAGCGGCAATGGAACGAAAGCGCTGCGCGATGCGCTGGCCGCTCGCTACAACCGCCGCTACGGCACGTCGCTGGCGGCGGAGAACGTGATCGCCGGCACGGGTGGCAAACAGGAGCTGTTCAACATCACGCTGGCGCTGGTCGACGAAGGCGATGAAGTCATCATCCCGTCGCCGTACTGGGTGAGCTTTCCCGATCAGGTTTTGTTCGCGGGCGGAAAACCGGTCTTCGCGAAGACGGATCCGCGCAACGGTTTTCGTCCGACGCTGGAAGATATCGAGGCAGTTGCCACCGAGCGGACGCGCGGCGTGATCATCAATTCGCCAAACAATCCGACCGGCGCGGTCATCGAAGAACGGGAGATTCGCCGCATCATCGAGTGGTGCGCCTCGCGCGACGCATTCCTGATGTTCGACGAGACGTACGAGTTCTTCGTCTACGAGGGATCGAAACACGTTTCGGCGGTGCGCTGGTTCGACGAGTATCCGTCGACGATCATCGGCGTGAACTCGATGTCGAAGACGTTCGCGATGACTGGCTGGCGATTGGGCTACGCCGTCGCACATCGCGATGTAATTTCCGCGGCGGGAAAGATCCAGAGTCATTCGACGTCGAATCCGAGCTCGATCTCGCAGGCTGCGGCGCTCGAAGCGCTCGGCGGCGGCGAGGAGGAAGTGCAGCGCATGTGGGAGGCCTATCGCGAGCGGCGCGCGTGGCTGATCCCGGCGATCAACGCGATCGATGGGCTGCTTTGCGAGAACACCGACGGCGCGTTCTACATCTTCCCCGACGTCAGCAGTTTCTTCGGCGGACGCATTCGCGATTCGCAAAGCTTCGCCGACTATCTGCTCGACGAAGCGCGCGTCGCCGTAATCCCCGGCTCAGCATTCGGCAATGACAATCACGTCCGCATCAGCTACGCAACGTCGATGGAGCGGCTGAAAGAAGGCGCGGCGCGGATCGCGTCGGCGCTGAGCAAGCTCCGCTGAAGCGCCTCATCCGCTGGAATCAAGCCTCACTACCCCCCGTTACGATTCGCTGTCCAAATAATCGGCATTAAGGCAACAAAGGAGATTCTGTGAAGAAAGCAACGATTCTGATGATTCTGGCGCTCGCTGCTCCAGCAGTGTTCGCGCAGAGCAAAGCGGCAGCGCCGGCTCCGGCCACGCCAGCAACGACGGCTGATGCCGCGGATCCGGTGGTGATGTCGGCCAGCGGCGTCACGATTCACAAGTCCGAGTTCGAGGCGGCGCTCAAGACGCTTCCCGCCGAATACCAGAGCTACGCGCAAGGACCCGGCAAGAAGCAGTTTGCCGACGACTACCTTCGCATGCGTCTGCTCGCCAATGAGGGCATGAAGAACGGTTTGGCGAACGATCCCGAAGTCCAGAACCAGCTCACGCTGATGCGCGAGAATCTCGTCGCCAGCGCGCAGTTGAAGAAGGTCGACAGCGGCATCGCCGTCAGCGACGCCGACGTGCAGAAGGCATACGCCGACAACGCCAAACAGTACGAGCAGGTCAAAGCGCGTCACATCCTCATCGCGCCGAAGGGAAGCCCGGCCGCGCAGACCGGCAAGAAAGAGCTGACCGACGAGGAAGCGAAAGCAAAGGCTGATGATCTCCGCAAGCAGATCGTGGCCGGAGCGAGCTTCGAAGAGTTGGCGAAGAAGGAATCAGACGACGCTGGCTCCGGTGCCCGCGGCGGCGACCTCGGATCATTCGGTCACGGCCAGATGGTTCCGGAGTTCGAAGCGGCGGCGTTCGCTGCGAAAGTTGGCGAGGTTACGCCGGTCGTGAAGACGCAGTTCGGTTATCACATCATCAAAGTCGACGCCCACGACACGAAGCCGCTGGCCGAGGTTCGTCCGGAGATCGAGAAGAACCTGAAGCAGGTCAAGCTCCACGCCGCGCTCGACGCGATGAAAGAGAGCGCGCATCCGGTGTACGACGAGAAGTATTTCGCGCCGCCGCCGGCTCCGGAAGCTCCAGTCGCCACGCCGGTTCCACCCGCGCCGAAGAGCGACGCGAAGAAAGATGCAGTGACTCCGAAGAAGAAGCCGTAATACGAAATCATCCGAAGCAAACTGAAACGCCGCTGGGTCTCCAGCGGCGTTTTCGTTTCAGCGCTCGACTTCGAAATCAGCGCCGATGGTGGGAAGCGCCTCGTTGAAGATGATGGCCGTCTCGGCGATCGGAAAGAGCACGACGTGATTCCGGCCCTGAAAATCCATGACGATCTCGTAGAAGCCTGTGTCATTGATGGCGATGAGAGTACCTGGCTTACCCTTCAACTCGAGGCTGCGGCTGAAGATTGAGACCTTCGACGGAATTTCCATTGCGCGTAAGGGTAGGTTGCGCGGGGGATTGAGTCAACGTTACAGCAGAGATCAGGGAGAGCAGAGATCAGAGATCAGGGAAACAAATCAGAGATCAGAGATCAGAAATCGGAGCGATCAGGGATCAGGGACAGGAGATCAGAGACAGGGGATCAGAGACGGGAGTCAGAGACGGGAGTCAGAGACGGGAGATCAGAGAGAGGGGATCGGGGTTTTATCTCTGATCCCTGCACTCCTTGTCTCTGATCTCTGCATCTCTGATCCCTGATCCCCTGATCTCTGCCTCACCCGGCCTCGAACGGCTTCCGAGGCGCTCTGCTGCCGCTCGAGCGTAGCAATCCGTTGATCAACCTTCCTACCTCCGCCGATCGGCTGAGGGCAATCTTGAGTTGAGACTGGTCGATGTATTTGAAACGTTCGGCGAGGATCAATTCCGTCTCAACCTCGAGCAGCGAGCCGCGCGCGATGCCGAGAAACTGTTGCCACTCTCCACGAGTGATCCTGCCGTGTCCCTCCGCAATGTTTGCGGGAACGGAGACCGCAGCGTTGCGCACTTGACGTGCGAGACCGTACATCTCGCGCTTCGGAAACACCTCCGTCAGTTCGTAGGCGTACTCCGCCAGCGCAATAGCCTTCTGCCATGTGATGAGATCGCGATAATAATCCGACATAGTTTTGCCGGTGCTAAACGAAGGAGAGCATGCCGAGTGGCCGCTCGTGTGGGGTCACGAGTATATGTGAAACGCGTGATTGCGGTTGACCAGAGATCAGGAGAATGCAGAGATCAGAGAGATCAGGGGACTCGGATCAGTCTTCATAACTGATCTCATTCTTGAGACGGGAGACGCGGTCAGTCTCTGATCTCTAGTCTCTGATCCCTGTCTCTCAGAGATCAGGACTCAATCTCTGATCACTTGTCTCTGATCTCTGTTTTCCTCTACGTATGTCTCTTGCCGAACATGAACGCCACTGCCACGCCGAGGAAGTAGAGGGCGATCATCGGCAGCGCGAGCATTGTCTGGTTCACCATGTCGGGAGACGGAGTCAGAACGGCCGAGATGATGAACGACAGCACCACGGCCCACTTTGCCTTCTGCAGCAGAAACGCTGGCGTCACGATGCCCAGGCGGGCCAGGAAGAAGACCAGGATCGGGGTCTCGAAGATCGCTCCGGACGCCAGCATGATCGAGCTGGCAAAGCCGAAGTATTCGTCGATCTTGATCATCTGCTTGAACTGGCGGCCGGTCTCGACGAAGAACGCGCAGGCGCCGGGGAGGATGATGCGGTAGCCGAAGTAGCCACCGAGAACGAAGAAAGCCGTGGCGAAGAGGATGAACGGCGCGGCCATGCGGCGCTCGCGTTTGTACAGCCCGGGCGAGATGAAGCGCCACACCTGCCACATGATGATGGGCGACGAAACGAAGATCGCCGCGAAGAACGCCACCTTCATGTAGAGCATGAACGGCTCGGTCAGGTGCGTGTAGGCGAGCTTGCGGTCTCCCAGCGGAAGGAGCTTCGTGAGCGGCGCCTCGACCCACGCATAAATCTTGTCGGCGAAGTTCCAGCAGGCCAGAAACGCGACGCCGATGGCGATGATGGAGACGATCAGCCGTTTGCGCAGCTCCTCGAGATGATCGAGGAACGACATCTTCGGAAGCTCGACGTCGGGAGTTTCGGGCGCGCCTTCGAAGGCCGCTGAGGCTGGTGCGGAGTCAGACATCGGCTATTCGGTCCGCTCGCCAGTGGAAACGTGAAGCTCGGAGTGAGGAACCGCGGCGACGGCTTCAGGCGTGACATCGGCCACTTGAGGAGGCGGCGGCGCTGGCTCGGTCCTTGATACAGCCTCGTGGACAGGGATGGTCGTGGACGCCAACTGTTTCAGCTCTTCGACCTGAACCTCGCGCTCAATGGTGTTCTTGAAATCATCGGTTGCTTTTTTGAATTCGCCCATCGCTTTGCCGAGGGTGCGGCCGATCTCGGGAAGGCGCTTGGGGCCGAAGACGATCAGAGCCACGACGAAAATGAGGATCAACTCCGGGATGCCGAGCGAACCGAACATGAAGAACTTCTCCTTAGTTTGATACGGCCGCGTGAACATCGCCGGGCTGTCGAATACTCCGCGCCTATAATGAGTTCTGCTCCGTGAAAATCAGGCAAACGACGATATGGCAAAGATACTAAAGACACACAAGTGGACGTTTTCGTTGACGCTGGCCGTCGCGCTGATCGCCGCGACACTCTTTGGTGGATTCTACGGCAATCGCCTCTTTGGTTCGCCTGTCCAGGTCGATCAGAAGCGGTTTCGAGAATACACGGATCTGCTGAACGCGGTGACGATGTGGGCGCCCGATGATGTCGGAGCCGACAAATTCGTCTACTCGTCGATCGATGGAATGCTCCGCACGCTCGACCCGCACACCTCGTTCCTCGAGCCGAAAGAGTACTCCGACATGCAGGATCGCCAGAAGGGCTCGTTCTACGGCCTCGGCATCCTGGTGACGAAGCGAAACGATCAGGTCACCGTGATCACGCCGCTCGAAGGCACTCCCGCCGCGCGCCTCGGCATCCGCGCAGGTGACGTGATCTCCGAGGTCGAGGGTGTTTCGACGGACGACCTTCCGCTGGACGACGTCGTCAAACGGCTCAAAGGTCCGAAGGGAACCACCGTCCACATCAAGATCGTCCGCGTCGGGATGAAAGAGCCGATTCCGCTCTCGATCGTTCGCGCGGCCATTCCCACCAACTCGATTTCCAACGTGCTGATGCTCAAGCCCGGCATCGGTTACATCCGCATCAAAGACTTCACCGCCACCACCGTTCGCGAGCTCGATGAAGCGATCGACAAGCTCAAAGCCGACGGCATGCAGAAGCTCGTTCTCGACCTCCGCCAGAATCCGGGCGGGCTGCTCGACGCCGCGGTCGGCGTCTCCGATCACTTCCTCGACAAGGGACAGATGATCGTCTTCACGAAGGGACGCACGCCCGACTCCGAGCAGAACTACCTCGCGCCGGGCAAGCATCAGAAGCTCGACATGCCGATGGTCGTCGTCGTCAACCGCGGCAGCGCCTCGGCCTCGGAGATCGTCGCAGGCGCGCTGCAGGATCACGACCGCGCCATCATCATCGGCGAGACGAGCTGGGGCAAGGGTCTCGTGCAGAGCGTCTACACGCTGCAGTACGGCGCCGGTCTCGCGCTCACGACGTCGAAGTACTACACGCCCTCGGGACGCAACATCCAGCGCGATTACTCCTCGTTCTATGACTATTACGTTGCCGACGAAAGCGGAGACGGCAGCGGCAGTGAAGTGCCTCTGAAAGACCGCAAGAAGTACACGACCGCAACTGGCCGCATCGTCTACGGCGGCGGCGGAATCACGCCGGATATTTTCGTCAAGCCGGCGCCGCTGTCGCGCACGACGCAGCTCCTCGAAGTGCGCAGCGCGATCTTCAACTACGGCGTCGACTATGTCGCCAAGCATCCCGACGTGACGCAGGAGGTCACGATCACGCCGCAGGTGATGGAAGACTTCGTCCGCTTCGCCGCGGACAAGGACATTGCGCCGCTCGCGGACATTCGCGAAGCGCTGACAAAGCCGAACGACCGCTCGTTCATCGAGCGTGCTCTGAAGTCGGAGATCATCGCCGCGAAGTACGGCTTCGACGCGTCGTATCCGTTCCGGTTGCAGGGCGACAACCAGATTGCCAAGGCCATCGAAGTGCTGCCGGACGCGCAGAAGCTGGCGGAAAAAGCCGCCGCGCTTCATGCCGTGCCGGGAGCGAATTCATCGGACGCCGGCACGCGCGCCGCGCAGGCGCTGCCGCACGGACCATAAAATCGATCGATAGAAAATGCCGCGCCGAGGTTGCGAGGTGCGCGGTCGCGAGGAAGTGCGGCAAGTGCGCCGCGCCGCCTCGCAACCGCGCCACTCGCAACCTTTTTTCATCGTTAACCGCTACTTGCTACACATCAGTCGCGGTGCTAACGTGTCGCCGCTTTTGACGTTGGGGGAGATTCTCGAGTTATGCCTGATCTCGGAAAGAAGTACACCTGTTATAGCTGCCACACGAAGTTCTATGACCTCGGTAAGCCTGTGCCGACCTGCCCGAAGTGTGGCGCGGACCAGCGCGATGCCGATGAAGCGCCGTCCGTTCCCGCGTCGCGCAGCCGCGCACGTGCGGCAGCGGTAGCGGTCGTCGTCGAAGAGCCGGCCGATGAAGATTTCGGCGCGGATGGCGAGGTCGCAACGCCCGCGACCGGCGACGAGGATGAAGACATCATCCCCGAGGCCGACCGCGGCGACGAGCCTGCCGCCGATGACGAAGAAGACGAAGAGTACTAGCGTTTTGAAGGGAGGCCGGACTTCGGCCTCATTCGAGAAGGACGGAGCTCATGGGTAAAGTGGGTCTGTTGGGGTGCGTGGGAGTGTTGATCCTCGTGGTCGTGATTTTCGGCGCGTGGTTCATCGGCGTGCGCAATCACCTCGTCGAGCTCGATCAGCAAGTGCAGGCGCAATGGGCGCAGGTCGAGAACGACTATCAGCGCCGCTTCGACCTGATCCCGAATCTCGTGCGCACCGTGCAGGGCGCGGCGAATTTCGAGAAGTCGACGCTCGAAGCCGTGATCAACGCGCGGTCGCGCGTTGGACAGGTAGCTGCGCCGGCAGGCGCGCCCGGAGCGCAGTCGAATCTGCCGAACGATCCGAATGCGATGGCGCAGTTCGCAGGCGCGCAGGAGAACCTCACCGGTGCTCTTTCGCGATTGCTCGTCGTCGTCGAGCGTTATCCCGATCTGAAGTCGAATCAGAATTTCCTGGAGCTGCAATCGCAGCTCGAAGGAACTGAAAACCGCATCGCCGTCGAGCGCAAGCGCTACAACGATGTCGCGCAGGTGTTCAACACCGCCGTGCTTAAGTTTCCGGCCAACCTCGTCGCCAACATGAGCGGGTTCAAACCGAAGGCATACTTCAAAGGCGCGGCTGGATCGCAGCAGGCGCCTGAAGTGAACTTCAACTTCGGCAGCGCTCAACCGGCACCGGCGCCGGCCACAGGCACCCGATGAACGTCCGCCGCAGCGCGATCGCGTTCCTCGCGATCGCGCTGATCGCCTCCGCCGCACTCGCGCTCGACATCCCGCCGAAGCCCACGCAATGGGTCAACGACTACGGCGCGAACATTCTCAACGCGTCCGAAACGCAGCAGCTCAACGAGAAGCTCGAAGGTTTCTACAAGAAAACCGGCGTTCAGTTTCTGGTGATGATCTTTCCTTCGCTCGAAGGTGAAGACGACCTCGGATACACGAACAAAGTCGCGAACGTCTGGAAGGTCAAAGACGACAAAGCGCTGATGCTTTTCGTCTTCATCAAAGAACACAAAACGCGCATCCAGGTCGGCTACAGCATGGAGCCGGTCATCACGGATGCGTTCTCGTCTGACGTTCTCCACGAGACGGTTCCTCCATTCTTCCGAGCCGGCGATTACGCGGGCGGCCTCAATGCCGCGATCGATCAGATCTGGAAGAAGGTTGATCCGAATGCAGTGATCGCCGGTAGCGCGCCCACTGCGCCGCGCGCCCGACGGTCAACGGGAGTCGCAGGCGTCCCGATCAAGCTGTTCATCTATCTCATCATTTTCTTCGTCTTCGTCGTGCTGCCGGCCATTTCGCGTCGCGGCCGGCGGCGCGGGTGTGGCGGATGCTTCTGGCCGATGATGTTCCTCGGCGGTGGCGGCGGCGGAACGACGTTCGGAGGCGGTGGTGGTGGCGGAGGAGGCTGGGGCACCGGCGGCTCGTGGGGTGGCGGCGGCAGCTCGTTCGGTGGCGGCGGCGCAGGAGGTGGATGGTGACCCAGAAAGAGTTTCTGGACGCGCTCGATCAGCCGCGCATCGTCGCCGCGGTCGGCGCCGCCGAGCGCGAGACCTCGGGCGAGATTCGCATTCACATCCAGCCGAAAGCGACCGGCGGCGACGCCCGCTACGTCGCCGAGCGCACGTTCGAGCGCCTCGGCATGACAAAGACCGCGCTGCGCAACGGGGTGCTGCTCTTCATCGCGTCCGAGGAGCGCGTCTTCGCGATCGTGGGCGACAAGGGAATCGACGAGAAAGTGCCCGCCGGTTTCTGGGATGAGATCGCGGCAAAGCTGACGCTGCGATTCGGCAACGGCGATCTCACCGAGGGGATCATCGAAGCAGTCACCGCAGCGGGCCAGCAGCTCAAGGCCTACTTCCCGTGCGCCGATGACGATGTGAACGAACTGTCCGACGAGATCGACGTCAGCGACTAATGCCTAACTCAGTCCTCGTCGCCCTCGGCTCAAACCTCGGCGATCGAGCGTTGTCGCTGCGAAGAGCGGTCGATGCGCTAGGCAAAATCATCTCCGTCGTTCGCGTCAGCCCGTTCATCGACACTGAACCCGTTGATGCGCCGTCAGGATCGCCGCGATTTCTGAACGCCGTTGTCGCCGGCTACACCGATCTCGATCCGCAATCTCTCCTCGTCGCGCTACTCGCAATCGAAGCACGCCTCGGGCGCCATCGCACAACCCGCAACGCGCCGCGAATCATCGACATCGATCTCATCCTCCACAGCGCGCATCTCGTCCGCACGCGCGAGCTGACGTTGCCGCACCCGCGCTACCTTGGACGTGAGTTCGTGCGCGAACCGCTGCGGACGTTGAGACTTTCGTGGCGCGATCCGGCAACGGGCAAATCGCTGCAAGCAACGTAGGTCGGACTCTCCAGTCCGACTCCTCGTACTCCGAAACCACTTTTGGTCGCGGGTCCGACACGAGCTCCTCTCGCCGAGCCGGTGATAAGCTGGATCTGATGAAGGTTCTCACCTACGAGGCAATCGTCGAGCGTGGCGAAGTTAAACTGACGGAACCCGTGAGACTTCCGGAGCAAGCAAAGGTATACGTCGTGGTCCCCGCGGTCGAAGATCTGCCGCCTTCCGGGATTCAAACTCCCCGGCTTCTGCAACCCGAACAGGTATCCGATTTCGCAATGGAGATCCTGGAAGGCGAAGATGCCACCATACGATGATCGCCTCTTTGCGCCGCCAGCGGCGGTTCTAAACGCGCGCCTCCGCAATCCGCAAAACGGCGCGATCATTCCGGATGTCTTGTTCCTGATCGATACAGGCGCGGATGTGACTCTGCTTCCGCTCGGGGCGGTGCAAGCTGCGAGGATCGAGCAGACTGGCGCCTCGTACGAGTTGCTGGCGTTCGACGGCAGATCGAGCGCCGTTGGCGCGGTCCGCGCTGACTTGTTGATGCTTGGCCGCGCGTTTCGCGGTCAGTTTCTCGTGATCGATCAACAAGCCGGCATCCTGGGCCGCAACATTCTCAATAATCTCGCTCTCCTGCTGGATGGGCCAAAGCAGACGTGGAGCGAGCACAAAGACGATCGAGCGGAAACGCGCTGACGGGGAACTACCGCGTCGCCACCGGCCCGCCGCTCAGCGTCGTGTGGACGTGGGCGTGCAGCGTGGGCGTGGCCTGGGTCAGGAGCGGGTAGGGGTTGACCATCTCGTCGTTCTGGTCGACGCCGAAGTGGAGGTGGGACGGGGTGTACTTCGCGTTGCCGGTGTTGCCGACGTAGCCGAGTAGATCGCCGGACTGGACTTCCATCCCTTCGTAGAGACCGGCGGCCCAGCGGTCGAGATGTGCGTAGTAGAACGATGCGCCGTTCTCGGTCGTCAGCCAGATGCAATGGCCGCCGAGTTTTTGATCGCCGATGAAACTGATCACGCCATCGACGACTGCCACGACCTCGGTGCCCTTCGCCGCGAAGATGTCGATTCCTTTGTGAACGCGGTTGCCACCATCCCGCGGCGCGTGCCAGCTATCTTCCAGCATCGATGTGCGCACTCCGACGACCGGCAGCCGAAGCGGCATGCGCGAGAGGGGTGCGAACATCGCCGTCGCTTTCGCGGCAAACTCGCGGTCTCGCGTTTGCGCGGTCACGGTTGGCGTGGGACCGGCTGGCGTGCGTGCGATCTCGCGGCTGTTGTAGCGATTGAGATCGACGCGCATCTGCGCCTTCAACTGGCTCCAGTCGTCCTCGTCGGACGGAAGCGTGATCCTGCTGACGGGGCTGGCAGATGGCGCGGGCGCGGCAGGCACCGACGCGCAGCCGGTGAGGGTGATGAGCATGAGGCTGCTGAGCACGACCAACGTGCCTGCCCACTCACTGCGCGCGCGAACCGGAGTCATAAATAGAGGGTCTGGGGAACGACGGGCTGAAGTGTAAATAATTCGGGGTGCCAAAGTAAAGCATCATCCGAAAAGCAGTGCAGCGAACTCATCCACACGACGGACTCCAAGCACCTCGACGTCGGCGCGAATCTCCGCTGCGTTCGATTGCGGGATGATGATGCGGCGAAAGCCGAGTGCCGCGGCTTCGCGCGCGCGAAGGTCGGCTTGCGAGACGCTGCGGATCTCGCCGAGGAGACCGACTTCGCCGAAAACGACGACATCGTGCGCGAGCGGGAGATTGCGTTGCGAGGAGATGAGCGCGGCGATAACGCCGAGGTCGATGGCTGGCTCGTCGATCTGCAGACCGCCGGCGAGATTCGCGTAAACGTCGCTCGCCAGGAAATTGCCGCCGTTCTTTTTCTCGAGCACGGCCAGCAACAGCGAGACGCGATTGGCGTCCATCCCGATCGCCATTCTTCGCGGTGACGGAAAGTGCGTTGCTGAAACGAGCGCTTGCACTTCGATGAGAAGCGGCCGGGTGCCCTCGACCGCAGCGACGATCGCGGAGCCCGCCGCCGTGCTTCGTTGCGAAATCAGCGCGGCCGAAGGATTGGCGACTTCTTCGAGACCGCTGTCATGCATCTCGAAAATCGCAACCTCGTTGGCAGGTCCGAAACGGTTCTTGCACGCGCGCACGACGCGGTAGTTCTGAAACTTTTCGCCTTCGAAATAGAGAACGGTGTCGACGATGTGCTCCAGTGCTTTCGGGCCCGCGATCGTCCCTTCCTTGGTGATGTGACCGATCAGAAAGAACGGAATCGAAAGCCGCTTTGCTGCGGTCATCAGACGGCCGGCGGAGTCACGAACCTGGCCGACGGAGCCGGGCGTGGACGCATTCGTAATCGTATGAACGGTCTGGATCGAATCGATGATGACGGCCACCGGCTTCAGCGACTCGGCCACGGCCACGATGCGCTCGACCGAGGTTTCCGCGAAGAGACGGATGTTGTTGTTCGTCGCGCCGAGGCGCCGTGCGCGGATGGCAATCTGCCGCGGCGACTCCTCGCCGGAGACGTACAAAACGACACCGTCGCGCGCGAGCTTTTCGGCGGCTTGCAGCAGAAGCGTCGACTTGCCGATTCCGGGCTCACCGCCGACGAGCGTCACCGCACCGGCAACGAGTCCGCCACCGAGCACGCGATCGAGCGCGGCGATGTCGGTCGACGTTCGCGGCGCGTTGTCGATGTCGAGAGCACCGATCGCAACTGGCTCGCTGCCGGAGCTCAGAATCAACGGTGCGATCTGCTCCTGGCCAAACGAATTCCAGGCGTTGCAATCGGGACAGCGGCCCAGCCACTTGGGCGATTGGCTGCCGCATTCGCTGCACGAGAAGACCGCCAACTGTTTTTTTGCCACGTGAAGCGATTGTAGCGAAGCAGTGCGTTTGCACCGTCAACTTCGCCGATTCGCTCTCAGCAGTGGCTCAGCACGTTCTACGAACCGTAGACGGTCAGTTGAGCTTTTTGTCCCGCCGCGCGATCTCGACAGCCATCCCCAGCGTCTGCATCGGCTCGGAGTCTTTCTGCAGAACGCCGGTGCCGTAGCCTTTTTTCGTCACGAAGTTGAACGGCACTTCGTGAAACGCGATCCCTTTGGGCAGGCGCTCGCCGCGGTAAATCCACGACTCGCGCGTTCCGCGGTTGTACGGCTGCTCGAGGTTGTCTTCCGGCTGCTGTCCGGAGATCGCGGCCATCCCGGTGGCGCTCGACGAATTGCTCGATTTCGCGGCGCGGCCCATGTCACCGTTGCCGCGGGCACGCAGCGCTGCGGTCGCGTCCTCTCCGGTGCCGATGTTGCCCATCGCTGCGTAGGTCGGCGCGCCGAGGAACGTGAAGATCAATGCGCGGTCGCCGTAACGTCCCGGCTGTTTCTCCGTCGCGAAGTTGACGTCCGCAAACGAAATGCGTCGCTCGATCTCCTTCCGAAACTCATTCGCCTCAGTTCCCGGAGTCGGATCGAGTTGCTTCCAGAATGCCTCGATGAACGTTGCACGCTCGCCGTTCGTCGTGAACGTCGCGTACTCCTTCTTCTGCGCCGGCGTGAGGAGATAGCGCACCGGCGATTCGATCCAATGCTCGTCGGGCTCGAGCACCCAGCCGGCTGGCGGGATGAAGGTCGCGTACGCTGCGGCGATGGTCGTGACGTGACCGCTCGACTCCTTGCGCGCTTGCTCGAAGAGATCGACGGTCGCTTTCGGATACGGCGGCGAAGTGATCGAGGCGTTTGGCGAAAAGCCGAGGTACATGGCGAAGGCCGCTTTCGCATCGTCCTTGCGGCCGAGGGCGGCGAGGTTCGCACCGCGGTAAAACGTGACGACGGGAATCAGTTTGGCACGGTCGTTTTCGAAGCCCGGCCGCGCGCTGTTCGCATCGAGCAGCTCGAAATCAGCGAGCGATTCTTTGTAGCGTCCCGCCGCGAATTCGTCCTTCGCTCGTTTGAAAAGCTCGGGAAGCGGAAGGTCGGCGGCGAATGAAGTCGCGGCAAACAGCAGCAGCGATGCACAGCAGAGAAAACGTTTCATGCTCAGCGTCTCCTGGAACCGATCTCGTCACATTCTAGGACGCTACCGTCATCTCGCCGCGAAGATCGCGCTGCACTTCACGTTTCACTTTCGCAGCGCCATATCCTCGGCTGAACAGGTAGTACAACTTCGCCAGCGCCGCCTCGGCCGTCATATCGAATCCGCTGATCACGCCGGCGCGTGCGAGCGCGGTTCCGGCCGCGTACTCGGTCAGATCGACAGTTCCTTCGAGGCATTGCGTGCAATCAACGATGACAACGCCTCGCGCCGTGGCGTCCGCAAGTGCGGCGAGGAACTCCTGATTTTGATCCGGCCCGTTGCCGACGCCGAAGGTCTCGAGCACGAGCCCTTGCAGCGGAGGAAGAAGAACGTTGCGCACGAGCTCGGGCGAGATGCCAGGAAAGAGCCGCAGCGCGCTGACGACCGGCGCGGCGATCTCTTCGACGCGCAGCGCTTGCCGCGGGCGCGGCTTGCGAACGAGATCCCAATTGATCTCGATGTCGATCCCGACGGTGCCGAGCGGCGCGATGTTCGGCGAAGCAAAGGCAGCGAATCCGTCCGCGCTGACTTTCACGGCCCGGCAGCCGCGCAGCAACCGCCCGCCGAAGTAGAGGCAAACCTCGGGGACGTCATAGTTCGCCGCGATGAGCAGCGAGGTGATGAGATTTTCCCGCGCGTCGTTGCGAACTTCGCACAACGGGATCTGCGACCCGGTCACGACCACCGGCTTGCCCAGCCCGCGCAACATGAACGGCAGCGCCGAGCTGGTGTACGCCATCGTGTCCGTGCCGTGCAACACGACAAAGCCATCGTAATCGTCGTAGTGATCGCCGATGTCCCGCGCGATGGCCACCCACTCGCGCGGCGTCATGTTCGAAGAGTCGAGCAGCGGCGCGTATTCATGAATGCGAAAGAGCGGCATCGAAGGATGCGTCAACTCCGGCATCGCCTCCATCTGCTGCTGCAGGAACCCCGATGCCGGCACATACCCCTTCGGAGTCCGCTTCATCCCGATCGTGCCGCCGGTGTAGGCGATGTAGACGCGTTTCTTCACAGCAGCGGAATCACTTGATCGATCGACGTGGCAATCGTTGCTGTCGCACCGGGAACACTATCGATCAGGGCCTGCGGAGTCATTCCGGCGATGAGGTGCGCTCCTACGAAAAAGACGAGTGTTCTCCGGTATTCCAGTGCCAACTCGACCTCCGACTTGGTCCCTTGATCGCCCGGTAGCGCCACCACAACGTCGGCGCTCAGGACATTGATGTGGTTGCGGCTGGTATGTTCCTTACCGCGGGCGCCACTATCAGGAAGATGCGTCATGATCGGTACTTCGACGTATCTGTTGGGCGCCTTTCGGACAGACCACTTTCTCGGATTGGTCTGGTCGCCGTCCGCCATATGAAACGGTGCACACGTATGGCATTTGGCCCAGGATAGCTCGTGGCGGCAGATGTCGTTCGCACGCACGATTCCGAGGGAGAGTCCACTCCGGTTAGTCACCCCGACAAAGGCCTTTGCCACAGCCTCCATCATTCCGCCGCCAGCGCCAGTGAGCAGGTGGCGTTGTTTCTCAGCGATGGCGATTCCGAGGGGATCGCTGAGGCTCACATCGGTGACATTGCCACCCATCACTCCAACGATGCGAAGGTTCTTCGTCGCCATCTATTTGCCCCCCTTCACCACCACCCCATCCTTCATCACGAACGACACTCGTTCCATCGCTGTGATGTCGGTCAGCGGGTTGCCGGGGACGGCGACGATGTCGGCGAGTTTGCCGGGGGCGAGGGTGCCGCGGTCGGGGACGCCGAGGAGGGCGGCGGCGACGGAGGTGGCGGAGCGGAGGGCGGCGGCGGGGGACATGCCGAGGCCGGTCATGAGCGCGAATTCTTTGCCGTTCATGCCGTGGGGGGAGACGCCCGTGTCGGTGCCGAAGGCGATCTTCACGCCCAGCTTGAGGGCGTTGCGGAACATCTCGCTGCGCGCGGCCAGGGCGGCTCGCGCTTTCGTGGCGATGGCGGGCGGGAACTTGTCGGCTTTGCCGCCGGTCCACTCGCCGGCGAGCAGCGTGGGGACGAGGTAGACGCCTTTGTCGCGCATCATCATGAGCGTCTCGGTCTTGATGAACGAGCCGTGCTCGATCGAATCGACGCCGGCCATGATGGCCATGCGCGCGGCGGCGTCGCCGTGGCAATGCGCGGCCACTTTGCGCTCCCAGTGGTGCGCTTCCTCGACGATGGCGTTCATCTCATCCTGCGACAGCTCGGGCGCGTCGACCGGATCGCTGAGCGAGAGCACGCCACCCGAGGGCATGAATTTGATGACGTCGGCGCCGTACTTGATCTGATAGCGGACGGCGGCGCGGCATTCGTCGGGACCATTGCAAACGCCCTGCATCGGGCCGAGCGGCGGGATGCCAACCGTTGGCGGAATCGGATCGCTGTCTCCGTGGCCCGCAGTCGCGCCGATTGCGTGAACGGCAACGAGCATGCGCGGTCCGACTGCCCAGCCATGGTTGATGGCGTTGCGCAGGCCGACGTCGACGTAATCACTCGCTCCGAGGTTGCGGATGGTCGTGAATCCGGCGTCGATCGTTTTGCGTGCATACGTCGTGGCCAGAATCGCCTGCTCGGCGGGATGACGCATCAGGTTCTGGAAGTAGTCGACGTAGAAGTTGTCGCCGATCTCGCTGGTGAGATGAACGTGGGAGTCGATCAGGCCGGGCAGGAGCGTTACGTCGCCGAGGTCGATGACTTGCGCGTTCGCGGGGGCCGGTCCGCCGATCGACTTGATGTGATTCCCTTCGATGACGACGACGCCATTCGCACTGACGGAGTCGGAGGTCGCATCGAAAATCCGCGCTGCCTTCAGCACGATCGTTTTCGGTTGCTGCGCGAATGTCGAAACGGCGAGGAGAGCGGCGAGGAAGAGGAGCGGCTTTCTCATCATGCTGCGAAAACTAGCATGGTTCCGAGAAGCGTTTCACGCGGAGAGGCGGAGGGCGCGGTGGAACGTTCTGGTCACGGAACGTCAACCTTGCGGAGAATCGCGGCTGTCGTCCTAACTTTCGTGCGATCCCTTCGTCTCACCGTGGAATGAAGACATTTCGAGCGGTTGTGGGTGCGGGTCTGCTGGTTTGCCTCTCCATCGCTGTGCACGCTCAAACGCGTGAGCCGGCGGTGACGTTCGCCATCAAACGGGCCACCGGTCCGATCACGGTGGACGGCGATCTTTCCGATGCTGCGTGGAAGGACGCGCTGCAGGTCGACAAGTGGTACGAGACGAATGCCACCGACAACACCGAGCCGAAGGTGAAGAACCTGGCCTGGATGACGTACGACGACCATTTTTTCTACGCCGCCTTCCACTTCGAGGATCCGAATCCGGGCGCGATCCGCTCGCCGTTCGCGGACCGCGACAACATTCCCAGCTCGACGGACTACGCGGGCGTCATCCTCGACACGCGCAACGATGGCAAGACTGCAATTCTCTTTCTTTCGAACGCGCGCGGCATTCAATACGACTCGGTGAGCGACGATACGACCGGCAATGAAGACAGCTCGCCCGATTTCTTCTGGGAGTCGGCGGCGAAGATCACGAAAGAGGGATGGGATCTCGAGCTTCGCATCCCGTTTTCATCGCTGCGCTACAAGAAGGCCGATCCGCAAACGTGGGGCATTCTTCTTTACCGCAATTATCCGCGAGACCGCCGTTACCAGTTCTTTGCCAACAAGCTTCCCAAAGGTGGAAACTGTTTCATCTGTAATGAGAATAAGATCGCCGGTCTGGCCGGCCTGCCGCAAGGCGGCCATATCGTTGCTGCGCCGTATATGACGGTGAAAGAACAGGGGACGCCGCGCAATGGCGTGCTCGGAAACCAACTGGTCAATGCTCCGGCGAAAATCGATGGCGGCATCGATGTGAAATGGACGCCGAACGCCAACACGGCCATTGACGGCACACTTAATCCAGATTTTTCGCAGGTCGAGTCGGACGTTGCGGCCATTTCTGCGAACCAGCGCTTTGCGATTTTCTTCTCCGAGAAGCGGCCGTTCTTTCTGGAAGGCATCGAGCTTTTCAATACGCCAATTCAAGCCGTTTACACGCGCACAATCACGTCGCCGCGGTTCGGTCTGCGCTCCACAGGCAAGTTCGGCGACAACGACTACACCGCGATCATCGCGCAGGATCGTGGCGGCGGACTGACGATTCTCCCGGGGCCGAACGGCTCTGATTTCGCCAATCAGGATTTCAATTCGACCGTTGCCATCGGCCGGATCCGCCACAATTTCGGCCTCTCGTACATCAGCCTCCTCGGCACCTTCCGCGAGTCGGAAGGAAGTGCCCACAATCGCGTTCTCGGTCCCGATTTTCAATGGCGGATCAATGACAAAGAGACGGTCACCGGCCAGGTTCTCTTCAGCAACACCAAGACTCCCGATCGTCCCGACCTTGCCTCGGAATGGAACGGCCAGACGCTGAACGGACACGCCGAATATGTCTGGTGGACGCATTCGACGAAACACATCGATTGGTACACCGAGGCGAAGGATTACAGCGACGGGTTCCGCGCCGATAATGGATTTGTCCCGCAGGTCGGCTATCGCGAGGAGTTCTTCGAAGGCGGCTATACGATGCGGCCAACGACGGGATTCGCCAATCGCATCCGCCTTTTCGTCAATGGCGATTATTCGGCGGCGACGAATGGCGACATGCTTTTCCGCGACCGCTCGGCAGGTATCGGCTTCGACGGCAAGTTCGCGTCGAGCACGCGGCTGCGTTTCTCGATCAACGGCGTTCGCAGCGGCGACAAAGTGCTCACGCGCCATCAGCTTCTCTATTCGACGCAGTTCACACCATCGCGTATTTTTCAGAACATTCAGATCAATGGCTCCGCCGGCGAGGACGTCGACTTCTCGAACACGCGCCTCGGGCGCGGCGCTGACATCTCCGTCGGTGGCATCGTCCGCCCGACCGATCATCTCGAGCTCCGCTACAACCAGGGCCTGCGCTGGCTGAACGTCGATCCGCTGCCCGGCCAGAACAATGCGGAGAGCGCCCGCCTCTTCACTGCGCAAGTGGAGCGCCTGCGGGCCACGTACACGTTCAATTCAAGAATGTACGTTCGCGGCATCGTGCAAAACGTCCGCACCAACAACAACCAGCGCCTCTTTCTCGACTCGGTCAATCAACACAGCGGCAACGTGACGTCGTCGCTCCTGTTTGCCTACAAAGTGAACTGGCAAACACTTCTCTTCGTCGGCATCGGCGACGAGCGCGACGTCGAAGTCGCCGACAACAAACTCCAGCCCGCGAGCAGACAGTTGTTCATGAAGATGTCGTACGCGTTTCAGAGGTAGGGCATTTTGTAGTGCTGCCGGCTACGTGGATTCACATCGCTACTTCGCAGGCGCGACAAAATCGGAAGCGTGGAAGTGTCTGATGAGCCAGCGATTGCCGCTGCGGACGAAGACGAACGTCCGCCTGCGTGTCACATCGGGCGCTTTATCGCGGATGTTGAAGGTGACGATGCCGAGGTTCCCGGAGACTTGAATCTCGAGGTCTTCCGGCACGAGGTGAAGGCGCGCCGTCGCGGGCTTCGTGCGCGCTACGAAATTGCGGAAGATTCGCGTGACGGCGTCGCGGCCCTCGACGCGATCGTCTTGCGCAACGGGGACAAACGCCGTGATGTCCTCCGCAAAGAATGATGACATCGCATCGGCGTCCAATGCATTGAGCGCGTCCATAAACCCCGACATCGCCGCTCGGACTCCTGCTTCATCGGCGGAATTGGAAACCGGTGGGTTGGCGGTGGAACAAGCGGCGGTGATCAGAGCGACGAACACAAGCGCAAAGCGAAAGCGAGTCATCATCGCAGCGTAGACGAACATCGTGCCCGGTTCTGCAAATGAATTGTGAAGTGCGCCAGGAGCGCATTATTTCGCCGGTGAAGCCGGTGTTTCATTGGTCTCCGGCGCTTTTTTCCAGCGTGCGATGAACGTGAATTGGAAGCCGAGGAAGAACGTGGTGCCGAAGAGGAGAAGGCGGCCGAGGGATACGACGTCGTGAAGATTAACCGTCCCGCCGAAGGCTTTCGCGAGAACGTCGAATTTCCCGATGACAAAGCCGCTCACAAATGCCGAAAGCGCCTTGCCAATGCCCGCAAATGTTTCCTTTTGCCCCGGCGTCATCGGGGAAAGTAATACGCCAACGGACCATCCCACGATCCCGCCGAAGAACGTCAATAGAAGGTTCAGCCACCATTCCTCAGGCTTCATCCAAAACGCGACGACGAAGCACCCGAGGTACATCAGTCCGCCGAGGACGTATCCAAAGACGATTCCGAAGCCGAGATCTTCCGAGAAGCCGGCGAGGGAGGAACGGATCCTTTTCCACAATCCCTTCTGTTCCGTAGTGTTCATAAGGGCTCCACTGTGAACTCTGGACCTGGGCAAGTCTAGCGTCCGCCGCAACCTGTGCCGAAGCGTGCCGCGCGTCTGTTGCCGGTGGCGGGATCTTCGTAATACACGGTCAGTTTCATCGCCTCATGCGCCATCACTGCGAGCTCGCTGGCCAGGATTGTGAACCTGCATTGTTCCCCCGCTTTCAACACACGCAGACATCTCTTTGATTCGATCACGTAACCCGAGACGGTCTGACCTTGAAGGCCAACCGGCACGACGTCGATGACGCGCAACGGCTCCGGTTCGGGATTCGTCAGAGTGATGGTCTGTCTTCCGATCGAGGTGAAGTGCAACTGCGCCGGCTCGAAGCAGAGCACGCGCGCCGGTGGAGGCTGCGGCGGTGGTGTGGGCGCCGGCGGCGGTGTCAACTGCGTGGCCACCGGCACAGGCGCCGGTGGAGGAGAAGGCCTGGGCGGTGCGGAAACTTCGTGAGGCGCCGGAACACCTCCATGCAACGGAATCTGAACGCGCTCCAGGCCTGCCGTGATTTTCAGCGAGCCGGGGAACTGCCCGGGGTGCCTGGGCGTGAAGACGACGGCGATCATGCATCGATCGCCGGGCGCGAGCTCCTCGGTACATCCGTTCGTAGCCATGAACGGCCCGCCGGCGACAGCGCTCACGCGCGCGAGCGCCTGCGAGCCATCGTTTCGGATCATCGCCATCTGCGCGGGGACTCCGCGCGTCATCGGCCCGTCGCCGAAGTCGAGGAGGGTCGGCGTCACGGCGATGTGTCCCGGAGTGGGAGTGGACGCGGTCGCGGTCGTTGTATCGATCGTCGATGTCGTTTCAGTCACGACAGTCGCAGTCGGGACGACGGGCCTCGGCACCACCAGCGCCGGCGGCTTCTCGCGCCCGAGGGCCAGCGCGGCGCCGATACCGACGAAGATAGGAATCAGCCATTTGCCGCGGCGGCGTTTGCGGCGCTCCTCATCCTCGCCGACGTAGATATCGATGTTTTGCATGACTCACTGCACGCGCTTCAACTCGCGCACTTCGCCGCCGTCGATCTGAACGTGGACGACGGGTGTGTCGGAGCTGTCCTGCGATTCCTCGCCGCCGCCTCCGCCGCCGCCGAGCATCGAGCGGACGCGGTCGGCGCCGGCGACGACGACCAGCCACGTCAGCCAGAAGTCGACCAGCGGATGCACGTTTTTATCGACCTGCAGCACATTCAGGAGACGCAGGTTCGCGACTTCGACGACGACGTACGCGATGACCGCGGCGATGAAGAAAAACACGAGCTTGCGCCACTCTCGCGCAGGCTGCGGCGCGTCGCCGGCGGGGCGCGCGACCGAGGCGCGGGCCAGGGTGATGAGGTAGTCGATCACCGCCACAATCCGCTCGGTCACGAACGCAGCCACAGCGACGATCGCAACGAATCTTGCCGTTGCATCCATATCGGCACCCCTCCTTTAGGATATAGCGGACTGGGCCGTTTGTCCGGATTTGCGCGCGAAGAGACTCGATTGCGAGGGTCCGTCAGTGTCGCGTGACCCGATCGATGCCCGCGAACACCGCCGCGGCATCCTCGAAGTGCTCGAACACTTCGGTGCCTCCGCTCCGGCGCAGACTCTCGGCGCGTTTGCCCTTTGCGATGCCGATGAATGGCAGGTTGAGCTTGGCGGCCGCGCGCACGTCCCACGGTGCGTCGCCAAAGGAGACGATGACATCGTCGTCGCCTGCCCCGGCCAATGCGATGCCGCGGCGAAGGATGTCTTCGCGGGCGATGTCGTCATCGCACGATGCCAGCGGCAGGGCGGTGGGCAATCCCGCGCGCATCAGCTTGAGCTGCCCCGACTCGCTCCAGGCGCCTGTGCAAAGCACGACGCGCCAATCGCGCGCTTGCATTTGGCTAAGAAAAGCCGCCGCTTCCGGGACTTCATGCAGCTCCGTCATCCGCTCGCCGAGCAACTCCACGAAGCGCGTTCGATGCAGCGCGATCTCGTGCGCATCGGGCTCGCGCCCGCGCAAGCGCCGCAAGGCCTCGATCACGATGCCGCGGTCGGTCGTGTGCTGATAAGAGTCCCAGTCCGTATCGATCCCGGCTCCAAACACGTCACGAAACGCATCCGCAAAGCAGATCGAGTCGATCTCGTTGCTCTCCGTCAGCGTGCCGTCGATATCAAAAAGGGCGATGTTCATTTTTTATCCGCAGATGTCGCAGATAGAGCGCAGATAAAAGAGGATCTCATCTGTGTTCATCTGCGTCATCTGCGGATCGGTCTTCCATGTGATGTTCGTCATACAAATCGGTGATTCGCGAGACACCTCAGCGTTTGGTCTCTCGCTACCATCGCCTTCGAAATCAACATAGAGGAGACGATCCAATGGCCTTCGTGATCACCGACAACTGCATCAAAGACGCGCTGTGTGTGGACGCTTGTCCGGTCGACTGCATTCATCCGCGGATGGATGAATCTTCGTTCGAGGGTGTCACGCAGATGTACGTCGATCCCGCCGAGTGCATCGACTGCGGCGCCTGCATCCCCGCCTGCACCTCGGACGCAATCTTCGCCTTCGACGACGTGCCCGCGGACAAACAGCATTTCATCGCCGCAAACGCCGCGTACTTCGCGTAGGTTGCTGCGCGTAGCGGGTAGCTCACGGCCGCAAGTAGTACGACGGAACGCTGCCGTCCCGGCGGCTGGCCCGGCGGCGTCTCGCCGCCGCAAAGGAACGACATGACCGACAAGAAAATCATCTGGACCAACGTCGACGAAGCGCCGGCGCTGGCATCTCATTCACTCCTCCCAATCGTACGAGCGTTTACGAACGGAACTGGCGTCGAAATCGAGACCGCGGACATCTCGCTGGCAGCCCGCATACTCGCCACCTTCCCGGAGAAGCTGCTGGAATCCCAACGCGTTCCCGATGACCTCGCGCGCCTCGGCGCGCTCACGATCTCGCCCGAAGCCAACATCATCAAACTGCCGAACATCAGCGCGTCGATCCCGCAATTGAAAGAAGCGATCTGCGAGTTGCAGGGACAGGGCTACGACGTTCCTGACTATCCCGAGGTGGCGGCGAGTGATGAGGAAAAATCGATTCAGTCGCGGTATGCAAAGGCCCTCGGCAGCGCCGTGAATCCGGTACTGCGCGAGGGGAACTCCGATCGCCGCGCTCCGCTGGCCGTCAAGAACTTTGCGCGGAAGAATCCTCACAAGCTGAGCGCGTGGACGCCGGCTTCAAAGGCCGAGGTCGCGTACATGAGCGAGGGCGACTTCTACGGCAACGAGCAATCGATCGTCATGGACGCCGGCGGCGCGTTCCGGATCGAGCTCGCCGGCAACGATGGCGCGATCACGATCCTGAAAGACGGCTTGACCGCGACACCTGGCGAGATTCTCGACGGCACTTTCATGAGCGTGAAAGCTCTGCGTGCGTTTTACAGCGCGCAGATCGAAGACGCGCGGGCCAACGGGCAATTGCTCTCCGTGCATCTCAAGGCAACGATGATGAAAGTGTCCGATCCGATTTTGTTCGGGCACGCCGTCCGCGTTTTCTTCAAGACTGTTTTCGAAAAACACGCTGCCGCCCTTCGCGACGCCGGCGTCAATCCGAACCTCGGCCTCGGCGATCTCTATCGCAAGATTCAATCGCTGCCGGAAGCGAAGCGCGCCGAGATCGAGTCCGGCATCCAGGCGGTGTACGCAAAACGTCCGGCGCTGGCGATGGTCGACTCCGGCAACGGCATCACGAACCTGCACGCGCCGAACGACATCATCGTCGACGCCTCCATGCCGGTCGTCGTTCGCGACGCCGGGAAGATGTGGAATGCGGAAGGGAAGCTGCAGGATACGAAGGCGCTCATCCCTGACCGTTGTTACGCGACGATGTACGCGGAGATCATCGACAACTGCAAAAAGTTCGGTGCGCTAGATCCGGCCACGATGGGCTCCGTTCCGAACGTCGGGCTGATGGCGCAGAAAGCGGAAGAGTACGGATCGCATCCCACGACGTTCGAGATTCCCGTCGATGGAACGGTCCGTGTCGTCGACGCAACCGGCAACGTGCTGATGCGGCACCAGGTCGAAGCAGGCGACGTCTGGAGAATGTCGCGCGCCAAAGACATTCCGATTCAGGATTGGGTGAAGCTGGCCGTGCGGCGCGCGAAGGCAACCGGCGCGCCAGCCGTTTTCTGGCTCGACAGCAACCGCGCGCATGACGCGAACATCATCACGAAGGTCGTGCGGTCGCTGCGGAATCTGGATACCGAAGGATTGGAGATCAGGATCATGGCTCCGGTGCAGGCGATGCGTTACTCGCTGGAGCGAATCCGCAAAGGCCTCGACACGATCTCGGTCACCGGCAACGTGCTGCGCGATTACCTCACCGACCTTTTCCCGATTCTCGAGGTCGGCACCAGCGCGAAGATGCTATCGATCGTTCCATTGCTGGCCGGCGGAGGACTTTTCGAGACAGGCGCCGGCGGTTCCGCGCCTAAGCATGTCCAGCAGTTCATCAAAGAGGGATACCTGCGCTGGGATTCGCTCGGCGAGTTCTCCGCGCTTGCCGCATCGCTCGAGCATTTGTCCTCAACGTTCAAGAACGAGAAGGCGCAGATTCTTGCTGACACCCTCGATCAGGCGATCGCGAAGTTCCTCGACAACAACAAATCACCGGCGCGCAAAGTGGGACAGATCGACAATCGCGGGAGCCATTTCTACCTCGCGCTCTATTGGGCGCAGGCACTCGCCGACCAGCCGCGCGACGCCGAGCTGCGATCGAAGTTCAACGCCATCGCCAGTCAGTTGATCGCGAACGAGTCCCGCATCAACGCCGAGCTGCTCGCCGCGCAAGGCACCCCCATCGACCTCGGCGGCTACTACCATCCCGATCTCGAAAAGGCGTCACGAGCGATGCGGCCGAGTGCGGCGTTCAACGCGATCATCGACGCAGCGGGATTTGTTGCTCCGCAGCGGCATGAGGTTCTCGAAGAAGTTCTGGTCTGACGAGGAGTGCAGGCGTCTCGCCTGCGGCCGTCGGGCGTCTCGCCCGGCAGTGGTTTTAGCGAAACCCGCACGCCGCGATGTGGGTTTGCGCGAAAACGTAACGGCGCGGAGTGATACTCGTTTCAATACGCCGAGGCGAGACGCCTCGCCGCCGCGGGCGAGACGCCCACACTCCTCAATAAAACCCTCGCACGACTAACCCGTATAGTGGTTTCGTCGTCCAACTCTGCCAGGAAGCGAGGCATCTCCCACATGCGTAAATTGACAGCGCCTTTGATGGCGTCTCTGGTTGCTCTTTTCGTGTTCATTGCTCCGCTGCGCGCGGATGATCCCAAGCCGGCGGACAAACCGGCCGACAAAGCTGGCGAGAAGGCTGGCGACAAAGCGGGCGAGAAGGCGCCCGAGCCGGCGAAGTTCGTCCGGCAGCATCGGATGAAGCTTGGCGGCGCCAACGTCGCGTACACCACGACCGCCGAGGAGATCTTTCTGAAGGATGCGGACGGAAAGAACACCGCCAGCTTCTTCACGATCGCCTACACGAAAGATGGCGTGGCGCGACAGGAAGACCGGCCGGTCACGTTCGTCTACAACGGCGGACCGGGATCGGCGTCGATCTGGCTGCACTTCGGATTCGTCGGCCCACGCATCATCGACATTCCCAGCGATGCCGCCGATCCTGGCAGCCCGCCCTACAAACTGCGCGACAACGACGACACGATCTTCCGCGCCACCGATCTCGTTTTCATCGATCCCATCGGCACCGGCTACAGCCACGCCATGGGCGACAAGAAGGGCGAAGATTTCTGGGGCTACGACGAGGACGCCGACTCGGTCGCGGAGTTCATCCGCAGTTTCATTACGCAACACAATCGCTGGAACTCGCCGAAGTACCTCCTCGGCGAAAGCTACGGCGGCATCCGTTCCGCCCTTCTCGTTCCGCGCCTCCAGGGCAACCTCGGCATCGGTCTCAACGGCGTGATTCTGCTCTCGCCGGCGCTGAACATGGGAACGCTGCCCTTCGTCGTCAATGGTAACGATCTGACGTACGCGACGTCACTTCCCGCGCTGGCGGCGACCGCGTACTACCACCACAAGCTTCCCGATCAGTGGAAGGATCTCGACACGCTTCTTCGCGAAGTGGAGAAGTTCGCGGGGACTGAATATCTCACCGCGCTGTTTCAAGGCGACGAGCTGTCGAAGGCCGAGAAGGAGCGCATCGCCGAGCGCGTCCATCGCTACACGGGCGTTTCGAAGGAGTACATCCTCCGCGCCGATCTGCGGATCTACGCGCTGCGTTTCACGAAGGAGTTGCTGCGCGAGGAAGGGAAATCGGTGGGCCTCCTCGATGGACGTTACGTGCAGACCGAGATCGACCGTGTGGCGGAGTTTCCCGACAATGATGCGTTCAACGCCAAGACCGGACCGATCTACATCTCGCTCTTCCAAAGCTATCTTCGCAACGAGCTCGGCGTCGATCTGGTGAAGCGATACGCGCCGCAAAACGGCGAGGCAAACCAGAAGTGGAAGCGTCCCGGCAACGGACGCGGCGCCTTCGCCGGCTTCGTCGACGTCACCGGCGCGCTTGCCCAGGGAACGAAGGACAACGAAGCGCTGCGCGTCTTCGCCGCCGCCGGCTACAACGATCTGACGACGTCGTACTTCGCCATGCGCTACATGCTCGAGCACAGCGGCATCGACACGAATCGCCTGACGATCAAGGATTACCCCGGCGGCCACATGATGTACCTGCACCGTCCTTCGCTCGAAGCGCTGTCAAAGGACATCGTGACGTTCATCGAGAAGGGGAGCGGGCATTAGGAAGCTCTGGCTCAAGTGGTCTGCGCAGACTGTGAGAATGTTGACTGTCAAATGTTGAGTGTTGAATGTTAAACGGGAGTGATCTCGGTTCATTCAGCACTCAACATCCAACATTACACAGTCAACATTCGTGTTCCGGAATCAGCCCGAAACAAGTTCAATCGGAAAACGCGTCAGCTCAACGCCGCGATCAGCTCCTCGATCCACTGAACGTCTTGGCCGCGTTGCTTGCGGGTATCCGCAATCAGGCGGAGGTTTCGGGCGGTGGTTTCGCCTTCCCATTTTTCGCGCATGACGACGAGGGCTTTGCCGAGGGAATCGGCGGCGTTGTTGTGGTCATTGGCGAGGACCGCGAGCTCGACCAGGGTGGCGTAGTCCCAGTAATCGGGATTCGAGCCGGCGATGCGCCGGTTCACGGCGTAGCGGACGACGGGCAGGAGCTCTTCGCGTTGCGGATCGGGCGGCTCGCGCAGTTCCATCAGCGTCACGGTGTTGATGCCGGGATACGCGTCGCGCCAATCGGCTTCGAAACCTTTTCGATAGGTATCGATCGCTTTGTCGAGCAGCGCTTTGGCGCGGAAGGAATCGTTGGCGTTGCGCGTGCGCTCCCAGCGATCTTTGTAAACGCGGCCGAGAATTCCGTACGTTTCGCTGCTTGGACCGCGCGTGGCCAGAATGTCGAGCAAAACTTCTTCCGCGCGGGCATCGTCGCCGGCGCGATTGAGCGCGAGCGCCAGTTGTTCGCGCACGAGGATCGTCGCCGCCAGCGCTTTGGGCATGCGCGCGGCGAGGGCGATCATCTCCTGCCACCCTTTCACGGCGCGGTACGAAAGAAAGAGATCGACGATGGCCGCGCTTTCGGTGGCCTCGAGGTTCTCGATCTCCTGCTCCACCTTGCGCACGGCCTCCAGACCCGAGCGGCGCGCGGCGGCGAGTTTCTCTTTGATGTCCTGCGCGTACTGCACGCGCTCGCGAAAAACGTCGGTGCGCAGGCGGGCGATATCGGGAAAGTTGTAACCATCGAGCGTATTCGACAGCGGACTGTCGATGACACCGGCCTGACTCCCGCTCGCTTGCGTACGCATCGCGTCGAGTCGCGCCGCGAGATCCGCCACCGCTTTTTCCGGATCGGCGGGAAGGCCCGCGGCATCGAGTCGATAGGGGAGAGCACGCAACGGTGCGACGTCGAAGGGCAACTGCCCTCGTCCTTCCGCGTAAACCAGCACCGTCGCGCCGGGCCGGGACGCATGCCGCACGCCGAGCTCGTAGAAGACGTTCGCATTCGCCGTGGTGAGGTCCGCGACGGTAAATTTGCAGAGGATCAGCCGCTCGAACATCGGCTTGTGAATGAGGCCGCCCGTGACTTCCTCGTCGGCACGCAACGCTTCCAGCCCTGCCTTCTCGATCGCCGGTTGGATGATCTGGCGATACACGGCATCGAACGAGACGGGGCCGGCCACGTCCGTCTTGATTCCGAAGGGCATGGCCACGAAACAGAGATCGCGGATCGGCGTTGCGTCGGACATGGCGCTATCGTACCTCCGCGCCAAAGCGGAGTCATCCGTCCATCCCTCCATAACTGTTGCCGCCGCACGGAAACGGACGTATCGTTCGAGAATCCCGACAAATTGTCTCTCTAATGCGGACGGAGGTGTTCGATGGCGAAGATCGATATTGCCGGAGTATTGGCTTTGGCAGATGCCGCGATCAATAACGATCCTGCCGAGGCGCGGAGGATCATCCTCGAGGCAGGGGAGCTCGATTGCGAGAGCGCGCACTTCGTCCCCATCCATCAGATCCTGGCGCGCTCCTACTACAAAGATGAGGATCTGCGCGCGCCGCAGAAGTTCGAAAGCGCGCTCGAAGTTCTGGAAAAACATTGCGGCCTCAACACCTCGACGAACGGTGAGACCCTCGGCCTCGCCGGTGCAATCTACAAACGCATGTGGGACTACTCCGGCCAGCGAACGCACCTGGAGAAGTCGCTGAAGTGGTACGCGAAGGGCGCCGATGAAACGCCGGACGCCGACGGATGGCTGGCCGTGAACGTGGCCTTCGTCTCCGACCTCCTCGGCATGCAGGAAGGCGACGCCGGCGGCGTCGACGGCGCCGCACGCAAACAAGCGCGGTTCGATTTTGCGGATCAGACGCGCACAAAGGTGCTGGCAAAGCTGAACGCCGCCGGTCCGCCGAAGGATGATAACCCTTGGTACTTCCAGGCCTCCCGCGCCGAAGCAGCGTTCGGACTCGCGGATTTCGAGGCAGCAAAGGCCGCTCTCAACGAAGGACGCGATGCCGTCGCCTCGTTACCAAAGTCAAAGGCGGCAGAGGAGACCACCGCGCGCCAACTCGCTCTTCTCGCGCATCTTCGTTTCGAAGGCACGCCGCACTTCGACACCGCCTCGGATCTCATTCAGCAATCGTTCGGCATCAACAATCACGCCGTGAGCGCGCTGTTCGGCGGCAAGATCGGCCTCGCGCTTTCGGGCGGCGGCTTTCGCGCATCGCTCTTTCACATCGGCGTGCTGGCCAAGCTCGCCGAGCTCGATCTCCTCCGCCACGTCGAAGTGGTCTCCTGCGTTTCCGGAGGCTCGATCATCGGCGCGTTCTATTACCTCGAGCTGAAGAAGCGCCTCGAGAGTGGAAAGACGTCGCACGACGACTATCTCCAGCTCGTGCGCGACGTCGAGAAGAAGTTCCTCGACGGCGTCCAGAAGAACGTACGGACGCGCATCGCCGCATCGCCGATGGCGGGATTGAAGATGGCGGTGAAGTCCGGCTACTCGCGGTCCGACGTCATCGCCCAGCTCTATCAGGAGCACTTCTACGATCAGACCGCGGAGCCAGGAAACGAGCCGGCGCGCTTCATGTCCGATCTCCTCGTGCATCCCGCCGAGTTTCGCGGTGCGCCGAGCGATTTCACGCCGAAGTACGATAACTGGCGCCTCGGCGCGAAGGTGCCGATGCTCGTCCTCAATGCCACGACGATGAACACGGGGCACAACTGGCAGTTCACCGCGACGTGGATGGGGGAGTCGCCGCAGGCCATCAGCGATGCGATCGACGCCATTCCGCGATACCGGCGTGCGTATTACAAGGAAGCGCCGAAACCGCACAAGGAGATTCCGATCGGGCGCGCGGTAGGGGCATCGGCATGCGTGCCGGCGCTCTTCGAACCGATCGTGCTGCGCAATCTTTATCCCGACCGCACGGTGCGTCTCGTCGACGGCGGCGTTCACGACAACCAGGGCCTTTCGAGCCTTCTCGAGCAGAACTGCCGCGTGATTCTCGTCAGCGATTCCAGCGGTCAGTTTCGGGAGCAAGTGAGTCCCGGCGGAAGCATCAGCGATTCCCTCGGCAACTCGAACGCCGTCCTGCAGGCGCGTGTGCGCGAGGCGCAATTCGATCAGCTCAGCGCGTTGCGGCGTGCGGGCGCGATTCAGGGATCGATGTTCATCCACCTCACGAAAGATCTCGAAGCGAGACCGGTAACGTGGATCGGCCCGCCGGAGGAGCCCGCTGCGGATCCGGGTCCGCTGACGAGCTACGGAATCGATCGCAAGATCCAGCTCAAGCTCGCCGAAGTGCGCACCGATCTCGATTCGTTCTCGAACGCCGAGGCGTATGCGTTGATGACGAGCGGCTACCGGATGACCGAGCATGCGCTGGTCAAGGAGAATTGCTTGCCATCGCTGAAGCCTGCGGGAGCGCGCCAGCCGTGGGAGTTCCTCGCTGCCGAGGATGCGCTGACGCGTACTGACGTGGATGCCAGCGAGCGCATGCTCGCGCTGCTCCAGGTATCCAACGAGCTGGCCTGGAAAGTGTGGAAGCAACTGCCGTCGCTGCAGAAGCTGCGCGGAGGCCTCATCGTCAGCGCGATCATCGGCGGCGGCTACGCGTTGTGGAAGAAGCGCATGATCGAGCTGCCGTCACTCGGCGTCGTGGCGCTGATTGCAATCGTTCTGGGAGCCGCGAAGTGGATCCTCTCGGAACTGGACAAACGTCGCCAGTATCACAAGCGTCTCGGCGAGATGGGGCTCGGCTTTTTGATCGCCCTCGTCGGATGGATTGCCGCAGGATTTCATCTGCTGATCTTCGATCGCTTGTTCCTCGGGCATGGCAAGTGGGAGCCCGCGACAAAGCAGGCCGTGTCCGGCATCGCTAAATCAGGACCGCATGTTCCCGTGGCGAGCAATCCACCGCCGAGCGCGAGCGGAGTTCCGTCAATTCCTTCAGCGCCAGAAGCCGGAGGCGAGCAACCGCAGCACATCGTTCATTAAGCGGAAGGGGTCAGGTCGAAACCGAAACTGACGACAGCTGGCTGCGAACATTCCGCTCGACGCAGGCCGTCGTCAGTTTCGGTTTCGACCTGACCCCTTCCGCGGCACGGCTACAGTTTGTCCCACCACATTTCCTGCGCATTTCGCGCGGCTGATGGCTCCACGAATTCGCCCGGCTTCGGAATGACGATCGAAACGCCGTTCTTCGATGCCGCGGCGAACGCGCGATCGGCGGGATCGCGCCAGGCGTGGAAGGCCAGGTTGAACGTGCACCAATGCACGGGGAGCAGGACGCGGCCGCGCAGGTCGCGATGCGCTTGCACGGCTTCTTCCGGCGTCATGTGGATGTCGGACCAGGTGGGATCGGATGCGCCGATCTTGATCAGCGTCAGATCGAAGGGACCGTGTTGCGCGCCGATGTTTGCGAACTCGGCGGAGTAGCCGCTGTCGCCGCTGAAGAAGACGCGGTGATGCGGTCCGCGGATCACCCACGATGACCAGAGCGTTTCGTTGCCGTGCAGCGGATTCCGGCCGCTGTAGTGCCGTGCCGGCGTTGCCGTGACTGCGAGATCGTTCCACGCAAACGACTCGTTCCAATCGAGCTCGTGAATCTGCGATGCGGGAACACCCCAGCCTTCCAGATGCGCGCCGATGCCGAGTGGGACGGCGAAGTGGGTGCCGCGCGCGGCCAGAAACTGCACGGTGGGCATGTCGAGATGGTCGTAGTGATCGTGCGAGATGACGACGAGATCGACGTGCGGCAATTCGTCGAGTGCGACCGGCGGCGCATGAAAACGTTTCGGTCCGGCGAGCGTCGAGGGTGAACAGCGGTCGCTCCACACCGGGTCGGTGAGCACGATGTGGCCGTCGATTTCGACGAGAACCGACGCCCAGCCGATCCACGTAGCGCGCAGACCCGACGCTGGAGGAGTCGCGTAATCGTTTCGAACGCGCGTGACGACCGGAATCGGTCCGGCCGGTTCGCGCTGCTCGCCGCCGAAGAATTGGTGACGCAGCATCGCGCGATAGGAGCCGGTCAGCATGCGCGTCGGTTGCGGATTCTGAAACTTGCCCTCGCGAAATTCAGGGGAGCGCCGGACGCGGTCGAGTCGCGCGCCGGTGGCGCGGCTGCCGAGGGCAGCCAGCCATCTCGTCGAGCGAAGAACGACGAGGGCAACGCCGGCCAAAAGAATGACGATCAGCGTGAACAGACGAAGGCAACCGCGCCGCTTCGATTTCATTCGCACATTGTTGCAGGAAGACGAGCGTTATTCATCGAACAGCTCTTACTCAATTTCCATCTTCGATGTATCCTTACACCTCCTCCCGACATTCGAAAGTATGGCCCGTGCCGAGTTGCGTGCGAGAGTCGTTTCCGTCGCGATTGCGCGATGCAAAGGTCCACCACGGTCCGTCTACGGCGCCGGGAGAGAGCGATGGCGGGAGAGGCGACCCTGACACTCGGATTGGGAAACAACCGATGGCGCCCGGCCTGGAGTAACGCGCTCCTGGCGAAGGCCGCCTTTTGCGCAGGGGCAGGCGCTCTCGTGCTGCTGCTCATCCCGGCGTCGGTGCGGCAGTCGATTACCTCGCACGGTTTCATGAAGCCGGGCGCGCGCGCGATTGAGACTCGCGTGAGCGGAGGGTTGGCCTGGGCGCCGTTCCGAGGGTCGCGCCCGGCAAACTCATCAAAAAGCGGATTTTTCGGTTCGCTCATCGGCTCCGCGGCCGCTAACGTTCGCGGAACCGAAGCGCCCGCGGACCGGCACGGCCAGGCGGTGACAGAGCTCCTCGGCGGCCACCCTCTCGCGGCGCTGAAGACGTTGGGGTCGGAGGCGGAAACGTCGAATCGTCCGGAGGTCTGGAGCGATTACGCCGCGGTTCTTCATGAGGCCGCGATGCACGATCAGGCGCCGGAGCTCCTGGCGGAATCGCTGGCGGCGTCCGATCGCGCCCTTGCGCTGCGGCCTCAGTTTCCGGAAGCGCTTTTCAATCGCGCCATCGTCCTCGAGCACCTCGGACTGCGAGAAGACGCTCGCGAGGCCTGGGAGCAATATCTTGCCGCCAACTCCATCAGCGGTTGGGCAGCCGAGGCGCGAGCGCACCGGAATGCGCTCGGTCCCGAAGAGGCCTTTCTCGACCGGCTCGATCGCCAGTACGACCGCGTTGCAGCCAATCCTTCGCTGGCGATGACGCTGGCGCGGCAAGATCGGTTCGGAGCGCGCGGAATGGCGCTCAAGGAAGTCCTCGGGCGATGGGGGAAGGCCGAGCTGCGTCACGACGGGCATGATGCGGATCGTCATCTGCGCGTCGCACGGCAACTCGGTGCCGCCATCATCGTCATCGAGGGCGACCGAATGCTCGAACGAGACGTCGCTGCGATCGACACCGCCAGCGTTGAGAAACGCTCGTTGCTCGCGTCGGCGCATTCCGACTACCAGGACGGTCAGAAGGCATACAAGGAGAATCGTCCGGGCGACGCCGAAACACTACTTCGCCGCGCGGCCGCGGAGTTCGAGAAGGCTGGGAGTCCGATGTTCTTGCCGTCGCGTCTCTTCGCCGCCAACATGACGTTCGAGCAAGGCCACCATGAACAGGCGGAACAAGAGGTCGAAGCGCTCCTCCCAAAAGTATCCGCAGATTTTCCGGGCTATCGCGCACTGGTGCTGAAGGAGCTTGGCAGGTACCACGAGGCGCGGGCGGACTGGGGAAGCGCGATCAGCATATTGGATGATGCGGCATCGCTCTTCGACCGCCTCGGCGAGGTTCAGAACTCATCGGTCATGAAGCGTCATCTCGCTTTCGTGTACGACCAGACGGGCGACCCGACCAGGGCTTGGAAGTACCGGCTGGCCGCTCTCCAGGGCCTCGGCGGGCGATCGAGCATCGACCTCCGGCAAACCGTGGCCTCGATCGCCGATGCAGCGATGCTGCGCAAAGAATGGCAAACCGCGCTGTCGTTCCTGACGATCGAGCTTCGGATCGCGCAACGCCTGCACGATGACTTTCAACTGGCGTCCATTCCGCTCGTTCGGGCCGCCGTCCGCGACCGGTTGGGCGACGAAGCCGGTGCCTCGGCTGACATCGCCGATGCGGAAAAGTTGATTCCTCGTACGAAGGATCCGGCGTATCGCGGATACCTGACAGTTGCGGCGTTGCGCGCCAGGGCCATGCTCTCGGGTACGCCTCCGGCGAAGGCTGGCGCATTGCTCACCGAAGCGATCGGCTATCAGTCGGAAAAGGGCGATGCCCTCAAACTTCCCGGCCTTTTCCTGGAGCGTGCGCGGGCACGCCGGAAGAGCGGAGACGCCGCAGGTGCGATGGCCGACATCCGACGCGGTATCGCCGGGCTTGAAGAGAATCGCAAATCGCTGCCGCCAGGGGAGGCGCGCTGGGGTGCGTTCCACGCCGCGGAAGATCTGTTCGATGAAGGGATCGATCTGGCCATTTCTCTGAATGACAGCGAGGCCGCGTTTCGATTCTCGGAAAGTGCCAGGGCTCGAGCGCTTCTCGATTCCTATCAACGCTCTCCCGTGCTCGATTACCGGCGGTTGCCGCCGGGAACCGTCGTCGTCGAATACGCCTCACTGGCCTCGCAG
This sequence comes from Thermoanaerobaculia bacterium, assembly GCA_963719365.1. GTDB lineage: Bacteria > Acidobacteriota > Thermoanaerobaculia > Gp7-AA8 > Gp7-AA8 > JADGNZ01. The sequence continues at coordinate 246,147 of OY970380.1, forward strand.
TTGGTCATCTTCACGGCAGAGCGGTCGGGTGTACGTGCGACGACTGTGCAGTGCGGGCGCGAGAAACTGATGGCCGAGGCGGATTCGTTGGTCGAAGCGATTCGTCATAAACCCGCCATTCGTACGCAGGCATCGGCGCTTTATCAGCGGCTCATCGAACCCGTCGCGGACCAACTGCTCCATGCCACGACGGTCGTTTTCGTTTCGGACAAGGCAACGTCGATGGTGCCATTCAGTGCATTGACCGATGGCCGCGGCCAGTACCTGATCGAGAAGTATCCGATCGTAATGGCGGCCAGTGCGGCGGCATTCGTAGCGGCGACAGAACGGAGAGGCGATTTTACGGAGTCACGTTCGGCGCTGGTGCTTTCGGCGTCGGAACCGGGTGCCGGAGTCGGGGCACTGAGCTTCGCCGGCACCGAGGGGCGGCGTGTAAAACGAGCGTATCGGACGGCGACGCTTCTCGAAGACGATGATGTCGAATTCGACGCGCTGAGCAAACTCGCGCCCGAGGCCGGCGTCATTCACTTTGCGGGACATGCGATCGGGGACGATCGGGGCATCGAGCCTGCTTCGATCGTGCTGCGGGACAAGGGACACGAGCGGCGCGCCGGCGTCGCGGAGATTGCCAGATTGCATCTGCGGCCGGCGTCCATCGTCGTGCTGGCAGGATGCAGTACGGCCCGGGGCGAACGCCGTGCGGCGGAAGGTGTGATCAGTGTCGCGCACGGTTTCCTGTCCGCCGGTGCGTCCTCGGTGATTGCGACGCTCTGGCCGATCGACGACGAAGCGGCCTCGGTCTTTTTTCCGCGGCTGCACGAAAATCTCGCCAAGGGACTCTCCGCCGCCGAAGCGCTGCGCCAAACGCAGCTCGATTCGATCCACCGTGGTGACGTTCCCCCGTCGTTGTGGGCGGCCGTGCAGAACATTGGAAGTTGATCCGTCTCAAGTACTGAGAAAGGAGAGGCTCGATGTATACGGTCAGCTTTGTCGGCTTGAATTACTTCAATGCCTGTACGGCCCGCGATCGGGATGCGCTGATTCCGAACGGGACACCCGGCAGTGGAACAGAAGAGGAAGGGCTTCCGCAGCATTTCGCAAGTTTCTTCGTCGAAGAGGAGAGATACGACTCCGATCATTGGTGGCCGGACCAGAAAATTCACCGCAAGATCCCTCTGGAGATCAAGCTTGGAGAATTTCGCACCGTCAATGTGATCGAATTTCGAGTTCCGCCCAAACTGAGGCCGGAGACGCCGCCGGTCGAGCTCCGGTTTTCCTGCGGCGAGGGAACGCTCAAGAACCTGAATCTCGATGAGGGACTTCCGAAACTGCAGCCGATGGGCTTCGTGCTCGATGATCATCCCGACGCTATCGCCAAGGTAGCGCTTCCCGGAGGCGATCTCGAAGTCTTTCGCTTCGGCGGCTCTACGCTCGTGCGATGGCTGATCGAGCATCACGACGATCCAATTACCATTACGGCTTCCGAGGGCAAGGAACGGAAGTGGGTGAAGTTGAAGAAGACCGCCGGAGGGCTGCCGGCCGAGATCGTTTTCTCCAATACGATCGAACTCCTGCCACAAACCAGCAACGGCGGCAATGGTCACGCCACAGTTCCGAATGAGGGGATGAACGTTGGCGGTATGACCGGCATGCACGGCGGACCGGCACATAGCACAATGCCCGGCGCTCCGGTCAATGGCGGCATGAGCGGTATGCATCATCACGGCCCAGCCGGTCACTTTGTTCTTTTCGCAAAACTCGATAAGAGCCGTGATGAGAGAAAACTGGATAAGACGGTATTTCCTGATCCGTTGATGTTGAGCCCAGCGGTCTTCAGTCACCCTTATCTCGCGTACCTCAGCTCGATACTGGAAACCCCGGACCCGCAATGCTCCGGCTCGTGCTGCTGATTCGAAGGAGGAGACGTTCATGAATAACCATACAGCCGCAAGCGCAAACGTACCGCCGCCGCCTCCGCCCGCTGAGCCCTACAACAGACAGGATCTCGTGATGGGCACGATGCGAAAACTGCTCGACGAACGAGCGGAGGCCGCCCGCGGCCTCATTGAGCTGGACATGCAGCTCCAATATCTCTGCTACGACCTCATGAGCAAAAAGGACGATCCACAGGATGTCGAGAAATACGACGGGAGTCTTGGCGTGACTCGCGAGTTCGTCACCGATTATCAGCGTCCGGTCGGGCAATTGCAGTGGATCGATTTAACGGGCAAGTTCACCCAAGCTGGCGAAGATCCGGGAAGCGTCAGCGGTCAGCGGTGGGCATCGGGTGCATTGATCAGTGACGATTTGTTTCTTACAGCCGGCCATTGTTTCAACCAGCAACCTCCCGGCTGGATGGTACCGCAGCGAAACGGTCAGGCGATCTCTTCGCACGAGCTGGCACAACTCATGTGCGTTTGCTTCGACTTCCAGATCGACGGCGCGACCGGTCTGACGCGTCCCGAGGTGTGCTTTCCGGTGTTGGAGCTCGTGGAGTGCTTTCCTTCTGCGGATCATTCCGATCCCAACTTCGACTATGCGATCGTCAGGCTCGGCAGGGGCGATGACTCCGGAATGTTACCCGGCAGAGTCTTTGGCAGGCTGAATGTCGCAAAAGAAGATCTGACGATCAAGAGCGCGAGCCTCTGCATCATTCAACACCCCAATCGGAAAGAGAAGAAGGTGGAGGCGGGACATCTGCTCGACATTCGCGACGGACGCATCGCCTACAACGACATCGGTACTTTCGGCGGATCGTCCGGCGCTCCGATTCTCAACGGATCGACAGGCGAGATCGTGGGGGTACACATCAAAGGCGGCGCGCTGCCAATCGGAGGATTCAACACCGGTACGGCCATTGGCGCGATCCGAGCGAAATCGAAGGTACTGGCAAAGCTGTAGACAAAGACCATCGCCCGGAGAGTCGGGCTTCGGGCGATGACTCTGTTGTTCGCGGCCTCCGGCTCAGCCCGATGCTTTCTTCAAGTGATTCCGGTTCCTGACAATTCGAACAGCCCGGTTGTAAGATCATGCGATCGAGCTCGTAAATGAAGACGACGGATTTGCAGGATTCACGCGGAGCGGAGCGGTTTGTTGCCAGTCGTCCGATCGAAGGACGCTTTGGAAGAACAGACGTGACCATTTGGGATCTTGCCGAGAGCGGGCTGCAGATCGAGCATGCCGAGCCACTGAAAATCGCCACGAAGGGGCTCGTTGGATTCAAGCTCGATGAAATGACGGTAACGGTTCCGGGGATCGTCATCTGGAGTCACCTCTCCAAGACTGCGGATGCGAAGGGCCGGTTACTCTACCGATCGGGCGTTCGGCTGGAGGCGGACATCGAGCTCTTTGCGTCGGCCATCAACCGCCTTGCCGGCGCCGGGAGGATTCGGCGCGACACCGCCTCCCTCGAGCGCAAGCGGAAGAAACACGTGGATAGGGATCAGGAGCTGCGCGCGCGGCCGGTCATTCAGTTGATTCACACGCCGTCAGGTCCGTCGCCGGACACGGTTCTCCTCGTCCAGCATGCGCGGGACCGCCTGCGCGAAAATGCCAACGACGCAATCAAGTGGTACAACCGGGCGAAATTCGCGATTTCCGAGGATTCGTTCAGTCACGTTCATCATCGGGAAGAAGTGCTGGCGGTCTGGGAGTACCTCGAGCGTAGCGTCGATATCCAGACGATTGTGGATATTTTTGAGATGAAGCGGTGAGGGTGGCATTATCGCAACACGACCACGACTCGCGCAGGGCACGCGTACAATTCCCGGCCATGAGAAACATCGGGATCGCGATTGCCCTCCTCGTAATTTCCACCTCGCTGTTCGCACAGCCCTCGGGTCAGTACCTCCGGATGCAAGGCCTTCCGCAACACGGCTACATCCAGATTCCGCATGACGTCCTCCTCGACACGCCCGCGATGACGGTCGAGGCGTGGGTCTCGGTGCGTGACGCGCACGCGGGGGCTTGCTCATCGATCGTTGGAAAGGGATGGACGACCGCCTGGTGGCTCGGGATCTGCGGCACGACGTTCCGCAGCTATTTCAACGGCTCGCCAAGCCTGAAGGACGGCGGCGTCTTCCCTACTGACCCCACCGTCTGGATCCACATCGCGGCCGTGACCGATGGGACGACGCGCAAGCACTACATCAATGGAGATCTCGTGTCCCAGGGAGTCGAATCCCCGCGTTCGGAGTCGGCGCTCCCACTTCTCATCGGGAGCGACGTGGCCTATGACTTCATGCCGGAGGGAGGCATCGACGACCTGCGCATCTGGAAGGTCGCGCGGACACAGGACCAGATCCGCCAGACAATGCACGCGCCCTTCATCCTCGAGGCGAACGACGTAACGGGCATGTTCCAGGGGCTCGAAGCCTGGTACCGGTTCGAAGGGAATGCGTTTGACTCCTGGCGCACGCACCACGGAACGGTGATCGGAACCGGACTCAGTTTTGGCGGCATCCCAATCAACAGGCGTCGTGCCGCGACGCATTGAGGGGGGGCAGAGCGAGGCTATGAAATTTCTGCCTGCCGTATTCGAGGAGCGAGAAATCCGTCGTGTCTACGACGAGAAGGCCGAGACCTGGTTCTTCTCGGTCGTTGACATCGTTCAAGTGTTGACGCAGCAGCCCGGCTTTCAGGCGGCAAGAAAGTACTGGAACAAGCTCAAGGAGCGCCTTCGCAAGGAGGGGAGTGAGTCGGTGACAAATTGTCACCGACTGAAGCTACCGGCCGCCGACGGCAAGAGTTATCTCACCGACGTCGCAACCGCCGAGACCCTGTTACGCCTCGTCCAGAGCGTTCCCAGCGTCAAGGCGGAACCGATCAAACTCTGGCTCGCCAAGGTGGGCTACGAGCGAATGCAGGAACTGTCGGATCCTTCGACAGCACTCGATCGTGCCCGCGAGACGTGGCAGGAACACGGGCGTAGCGAAAAATGGATTCAGCAGCGTATGACCGGGCAGGAAACGCGGAACAAGCTCACCGACTACTGGGCGGATCACGACATCAGGAAGGGTGAGGAGTTCGCGATTCTGACCAATGTCATTCATCAGGAATGGTCCGATATTTCGGTTCAGGATCACAAGGCCATCAAGGGACTCAAGAGCCAGAATCTGCGCGATCACATGAGCGAGGCCGAACTGATCTTCACGGCTTTGGCGGAGCTATCCACGCGCCAGATCGCGGAGACGGTCGAGGCCACCGGCATCGATGAAAACAAGATCGCAGCAACGAGTGGCGGCAGGATTGCGAAACGCGCACGCCTGGAGCTCGAAGCCAGAACCGGCAGAAAAGTCGTGACCAGCGAAAACTACCTGCCGCCGCGCCGCGCAAAGAAACTTCCCGGCCGGGGCGATGAATGAAAAGGACGTCACCCCTGCGCGGATGACGCCCCTTTCCTAATCCGTCAATGCCCCTGCGTTTGTTCGAGGAACGCGTCCCAATCCTTTTTCAACTTCGCGTGCGCTTTCTGTTCGAGATAGACCATGTGGCCTGACCAGTAGCGCTCGTAGCTGATGTTGCCGCGATAACCAGGCGGCAGATTCAGTTCGTGCATGGTGTATTCGGCCTGGTAATACGGCGTCGCCAGATCGTAATAGCCTTCCATGACGAGGATCTTCAGGAACGGATTGCCGACGATTGCGGATCGCAGGGGAGAAATCTCTTCCTGAAATCCCTGATTGCCGCCGGGCGCGGGCGTTGCGCCGGATGATGACCAGCGGAACATCCCTGATTGCTGCGCCGAGGTGTAATAGGGCGTCTCGGTCTTGTAGTTGAGCTCCGTGCGCATGTAATTGTTGAACGCCATTGTGAATGGACCGGTAGTCGCAGTCGATGCCGGATCCGCGCCGCCACCACCGCCGCCCCGCCCGCCGGGGAAGCCAGGCTCGGGAAGTTTGAAGCGTCCATCCAGCCGGCCAACGCGCATCCGCTGATCGAGAAGGAGGTAGTGATCGAACGTCCCGACGTCGATGCGCAGATTGAACTCCTCGATCAGCTGTTTCGAGAGGCCGGTGTATTGGGAGAGTTTGTCCACGACTGACTGACGCTCCTGCGGCGTCATCGAGTCACCGCGGGAGAGTGCGGCGGAGTAGTCGGTAATCGCCCATTGCTCCGCCTGCACCAGCGGCGCACAAGGCGCGTTCGGATTGCCCTGACAACCATCAATCGCCCTCTGCAGCTCGGGCGAGAGTTTGTGATGGTAGTAGGCGATGGCCATGTACGTCGGAACGTTCCATGGATACGCCGAATCGTTGGTGGCCGATGACGAAAGGGTCTGGAAATTTAGGGCCATTGAAAGAAGGCCGATGCCATTGAAGACGATGCCGCGTCCAGCCAGATATCCGGAAAGGCCCGCCGAGCGTGTCGTTCCGTAGCTTTCGCCGAAGAGGTAGAGCGGCGAGCCCCAGCGCTCGTTGCGCGTGATGTACATGCGAATGAATTCGCCGAAAGCCTCGATATCGCCCTCGGGATTCTCATATTTGCGCGCCGCTTTGTCGTCGGCGGGGCGGCTCCAGCCGGTTCCGATCGCGTCGATCATGACGATGTCGGTCTTGTCGAGCGGCGTGTACGGATTGTCGTGAAGGCGGAACGGCGGTTGCGGCATCCAACCCTCGGGCTGCATGACGACCGTGCGCGGACCGAGCGCTCCGATGTGCAGCCAGAGCGATGCGGAACCGGGTCCGCCGTTGAACGAAAACGTCAGCGGCCGTTTCGTGGCGTCGCTTCCGTCTGCCGTGTACGCGACGTAGAACATCAGCGCTTCAGTCACGCCCTCGGCATTCTTGATCGGCATCCGGCCGGCCGTGGCGGTGTAGCGAATCGTGTGTCCGTTCACGCTGGCTTCGTGATGGGTCACGGTGGGCGGAACGTCTTTCATGTCGAAGTGAAAGTTGGTGCTGGCGCCTCCGCCGAATCCGCCAGCCGGCGACGGCTCCGCGCGCTCGGATTCGGCGCGAGCAGGCTGCTGCCGCTCCGACTCAGACGTTCGCGCCCGCGGCGCCGCCTCGGGCTCAGTAGTCGTCGTGGATGGAGGCGCTGGTTCCGTTGAGGGTGTCGACTGCGTCGAAGGTGTCGTCGATCTTCGTTGCGTACGTTGCGTCGTTGACTGCGCAAGCGAGGGAAAGGCGAGCGCGCAGATGAGAAGGGACAGAACAGGAATGGAGAATCGTTTCATCATCACCTCATATCGTTGGATTTGAACGCGGACAGAGCGCGATAGTAAAGGCTTCGCCGCCGCGCCGCCACCGATTTTGGGTGTTCTTTCTCGGGAGAATGGTCACGCGGAGACGCGGAGTCGCCGAGCGGTTCTAACTCCGCATCTCCGCGACTCCGCGTGACCGCCTTTTCACCGATCCCGTCACCCGGATGTGACCTGATCGTTGCGAAGGTCGCCGATAATCGGACTGTCATGAAGCCTGATGACTCACTCCGCCACGCGCTTGGCGGATATCGCGAATACAGCGTCCCGGCGGATTTGCGTCCGATCGCCGAGGCGGCTTGGTGTTACTCGCGTGGCGAAGGGGAGGGTCCGATTCCGGGTCGCGGCCATCGTGTGCTGCCGGAGACCGGCGTCAGCATCTGCTTCTGGTCGCGCCGCGATGGACGCGGAATCGTTTCCGATCCGCAGTTGACGATCATCGGTCCGGCGCCGGCGATTCATTTTTTCAATCCGCCGCCCGGAATGCATCTCGAGGCGGTGCGGCTGAAGGCGGAGTGGTCGCGCGATCTGCTGCGCCTCGATCCGCTCGAATATCGCAACGAAACGCGCGAGGAGAGGAACATGCCGCGGCTGCGCGAGTTGCTGGCGGGATCGCGTTCGTCGTCCGAGGCGCTGGAGATTCTTCTGAATGAACTGCGGCGGCTGCGCGCGGTTCGCGTCGAGCGTGCCACGACGATCGCGCATGATGCGATGGAACGCTTGCGCTCAGGCCGCGCGGTCTCGGAGCTGTGGCGGGACCTTCATGTGTCCGAGCGGCAACTGCGTCGAGCCGTGATCGCCACCACCGGACTCTCCGCCAAGCACGGCCAGCGCATCATGCGGCTCAACCGGCTCGCTGCCGCTGCCGACCGTGAGCCCCATCCTGACTGGCCGGCGCTGGCGCTCGATGCCGGCTTCTACGACCAGTCGCACATGATCGACGATGTGCGCGAGCTCACTGGCCTCACGCCGTCCGCGCTGCACCGCGAGCGGCGCATGCAGCTCGTTTGAGCTGGCCGGAATCTCCAATACAAACGAAGTCCCATCGCCGATTCTGTCGCTCGGAGGTATTCATGCGCCGGTTATCGTTCGTAGCGATCGTTCTCTTTGTCATTGCCGTTCCCGCCATCGCGGACACCGGCTGGGAACACTGGAAAATCACCGCCAAGCAGTCGAAGATCGAGCCCTACCTCGGACGCGACTCGCTTCTTCTCGACGATGGCACCGCCTGGCTCGACGACGCGAACTTTCAGGACGGCATCATCGAATTCGACGTCGCCGCGTCCGGCCAACCGGGCTTTCACGGCCTGGCGTTTCGCGCCGCCGATCACGACAACTACGAGGAGGTCTATCTCCGCTCGCACCTGAGCGACAAGCCCGACGCCACGCAATACACGCCGGTGTTCAACGGTCTGTGGGGATGGCAGATCTACGCCGGACCTCGTTTCACGCAACAGTTGACAATCGTTCCCGATCGCTGGATTCACGTTCGCGTCGTTGCTCACGGACAGCGGCTCGAGCTCTCTGTCGACGGCAAGACCGTCGTCTTTCCGCAGATGATCCGCCCCGCCGCGGCCGGCGGGATCGGATTCAACGTTTCGCTGACTCCCGCGCACATCGCCAACGTCGTCATCAAGCGGGGAGAGGTTCCAGCACCCGAGGGGGGCAACGGCGCGCCGGAGGTGGCCACGCCCGTTGGCGCCGTCACGCGATGGCGCATCTCAACCACCTTCGCCGAAAAACGACTCGACTCCCTCGGCGATCTCGATCCCGCGTCGTGGCACGAGCTGACCTGGAATCCAATCGAGCCAAGCATCGGCGGGATCGTCAATCTGGCCATGCTGCACAAGATCGATGGCGATCACAACACTGTCTTCGCCGCCACCACAATCCATACCGATGAAGCCAAACGTGCGCTGCTCCGCTTCGGATTCAGCGACAAGGTCCGCGTCTACCTCAACGGCCGTCCCATCTATCGCGGCAACGACGCCTTCCAAACCCGCGACCGTTCCTTCCTCGGCACCGTCGGCCTCTTCGACGAGCTGATCCTCCCGCTAAAACGCGGCGACAACGAACTATGGTTCGCAGTCAGCGAAGGCTTCGGCGGCTGGGCGGTGGCGGCGCAATTGCCGTGATGATTGTGGCGTGGTCGGACGCGACGAAGGTCCGGAACGCGGAATCATCCCGCGCAACAGTGCTTTATCATTCTTCGAATACACTATCGCCCGAAGGTACGGACGATCATGGGTGCTCAAAACATCGAACTACGCGATCAACCCGCCTACACGCTTTCCGAGGCCGCGCGCTATCTGAAATTGCCCTCGGCAACGCTGCGATCGTGGACGGTCGGCCGGAACTACCCGACCGTGGCGCGAACGGCACATTTCAAACCACTGATTCACGCCGCGAACGACGCTCCTACGCAACTCTCGTTCTACAACCTGATCGAAGCGCACGTTCTGCGCTCGCTTCGCGTCGATCATGGTGTCGGGATCAAAGAGGTCCGCGACGCCATCCGTTACGCAGAGAACAGCCTCAAGATCGAGCGTCTGCTGCTGCACAAAGGATTGTGCGCTCATGCCGGTGAGGTCTTTCTCGACAAGTACGGCGAGCTGCTCAACCTGAGTGCCTCGGGCCAACTGGCCATGCGCCGGCTGCTTGCGGCGCACCTGATGCGTGTTGAGTGGGACAAGCGTTCATTCCCGATCCGGCTGTATCCATTCCTCTCCGGTGAAAGCGCTTCTGAGAAACCGATCGCCATCGATCCGACGATCGCGTTCGGCAGACCGATCGTACTGAGGGCCGGAATCTCCACCCACGCGATCGCCGAGCGCCTCGACGCGGGCGAAAGCGTCGGCGATCTGGCCGAGGATTATGGGCTGACCGGCACCGAGATCGAGGAAGCGGCGCTCTACGAACGGGCTGCGTGAGTCGCATCTTCTTCACCGATCGCGACCTCGGTAAGCAGTTTCCAGCGATCCTTTCCTTAGCCGGTCTCGCAGTGGAGCGTCATGCGGATCTCTTTGCACCCGACGGGTCGGATGAGCAGTGGCTGGAGTATTGCGGAAAGAAACAGAGGATTGCGATCTCGCACAACCTTCGCATCCGCTACACGCCGAACGAGCTGGCTGCTGTCATGCGAAACGGCGTCGCGCTCCTGATCGTGATCGGGGACGCTCGTCTGGCGGATCTTGCCTCCAACTTCGTCAATTCGATGCAGCGAATTGAGGCCTTCGTAGCCAAACACCGACCGCCATACATCGCGAAGGTCTATCGCGCTTCGCCCGCGGATCTTGCACGGAATCCGACGGCAAAGGGAACGATCTCGCTCTGGTATCCCACGTAAGTCATAGGTTATTTTGTATAATGACCGCCGCGGTCTCGAACATCGACGCGGAAGGCCCGCTCATATCCAATGAATCGATTCCTGCTCCTCCTCCTCACGACCATGCTGTTCTCGAGCGCATCACTCCTCGCGGAGCAATCGCCGCTCATTGAAATTACCCTCGGCTTGATCATTCGTTCGGAGGACCATCACACCGCCACCTCGCTCGGCGTCCTGTCGAACCACTCGGGCGTCGATGTCGCGAACGTCGATGTCGATCTCGTCCTGAAATCGCTGGGGCCGGCGACGCTCTCGGCCGCGTCGCATCCGTCCCGGCCGCCCGACTGGTCATGCCAGAGTACCGGACCGCTGAGCGTGCGCTGCCGCCTCCCTCTGATCCGCGGCGTGGAAGGTGCTTTTGTGCCGCTCGTCGTCACGATCGATCCCGCCGATGAAGGCCGCTTCGTGCTGACGGCGCAGGCAACCTGGAGCGTTGGCAACGCCACCTTCACCAGTGCGCCGCGGACCGTGAGCGCCCTGTACCAGCGAGAAGTACTCATCACGAATACGAACGACGACGGCGAGGGCTCACTTCGCGCCGCGATCGCCTACGCGAACGACACCTGCGCGCGCGACCTGGTGCCATGTGCGCTGCACTTTGGCTTCACCGAGGCGCGACCGGATCAGGGTTGGTACACGATCCGTCCGCGAACTCCGCTTCCGGCGATCACCGCTCCAGACATCACCATCGACTCGCGAACCAGCCTTGTCAGCAGCGAGCCGCGGGTCGAGCTGGACGGCTCGCTTCTTCCGTCCGGGAACGGGCTGGAGTTGCGCGGTGAAGGACTTGCGTCGCTCATTTATCTCGCCATTGGGGGCTTCGCCGGGGATGGGATTGCCATCACGCGTCGCGGAGGAACGGCGATCTTCGTCTGCTCGATTGGTGTCCATCCGAATGGTCAGCCGAACGGAAACGGCAGCCGCGGCGTGAGCATAGACACGCCGGCGACAGACGTGTTGGTGGAAAGCACCCGGATCTCAGCGAACCGCCGGAGCGGCATATTCATCATGGGTGGGGAACGCATCACGCTCGACCCTTACAACGTGATCGGCCGTTTCAACACGGAGAGTCCGCTGCTCGGCAACGGCGCCAGCGGTGTGTTCGCAGGTCCAAACGCGCACGATGTCGTCATCCAACAAATGTTCATTGGCGGCAACGCGCAGATGGGAGTGGCGATTGCGCCCGAAGCGCGGAGCGTGCGGATCGACAATACGTGGATCGATCCGAACGGAGGCTTGCCGATCGATCACGGTCTTAACGGATTCTCGGGCGAGGTCTTCAATCCATCGCACTTCGCCCTCCCGGCCCCTCGCATCGAGCTTGCGACGTACGACGCAGCCAAGAACACCACGACGATACACGGCACATTCGATGCTCCCGATCCGGACACGAGCTGGACGCTCACTGTCTTCGGCAGCAGCATGGGAGATTGGCCGAATGCGGACTTACCCGCGGTCGTGTTCCGCGGCAGGACATTTACGATGACGATGGGTGGTCATCCCGATGTGCTCCGCGCGACAGCCGGCGCCGCCTACTTTGGCGACTGGTCGACGAGCGAATACTCCCTGCCGGTCAAGGTGCAACCGGCAGGTTCGGGGAAGAGAACCAGACCTTCGCGTTTCTGAGGGGAAAGGCGTTCGCGACGAGCCCGGCGCGAGCGCCAGTCACCGATCGATCGCACAGCGGAAGCCTACGGTGTTCTGTGAAAACCCCGGCACCGCGTTGTAGCGGATGGACGTGCGCGCGCCTGCACCCGTATTGGCCCAGGATCCTCCGCGCAGCACGCGTTGCTCGCCGCTGACCGGACCGGAAGGATCGGTTGCGGCACCGGGGTCGTAGTAGCCACTCCAATCCGCCGTCCATTGGGAGACATTGCCGGTCATGTCGACGAGACCGAAGGCGTTCGCGTTGAATGTTCCGACCGGGGTCGTGCCGAGGAATGGATAATCGACTGCGGCGGCAGTCTGTTCAATGCCGATGGCTTCGACGTTGCGACCGCCGTTGTCGGCGAGATTCGCGTTCCCTTTGCCAGCCGAATTTCCCCACGGGAAACGCCACCCCTCGATACCGCCGCGCGCCGCATACTCCCACTCGGCCTCGGCCGGCAACCGGCCGCCCGCCCACGCACAGAAGTCGCGCGCTTCGTTCCAATCGACGTTGACCACCGGATGGAGCGCCTTCGTATCGTCTGCACTTCCATGACACGCGCCCGCATCGATGCATTGCTGATATTGCGCGTTCGTAACCGGCGTTTTGGCCAGGTAAAACGGTTTGCTGATCGTCACCGCGTGCGCCGGCTTCTCATTTTCGTCGCAATCCGCGTCGCCCTTAGTGCAGCCCATTGTGAACGTGCCTGCGGGGATTGGCAGATACGGGATTCCGGACACGTTGACGAACTGCGTCGCCATCTGCGCCGCCCGCAGCAGGGCAAGATCGTTCTTTCGCGCATCTTCCACGAATGGGTCTTTAGCCGCTTCTTTCTCATCGGCGCGGCGCAGATCCAGTTTCGCGAGGCCGTCCTTGTAACGCTGCACCTGCGGCGCAATCGCGACCGCCCGCGCGTAATACTTGCTCGCCAACTCCGACTCGTGCAGCGCCTCACAGAGCGCGCCGAGGTTGTAGAGCAGAGGCGCCGAGGTGGGGGAGGTCGATAGAGCGTTTTCCCAGAGCAAGCGCGCGCCGCCGTAATCGCGTTTGTAGAACTTCTCCATGCCTTCGTGGACCAGCGGCGCGGCCGGATCGAGCGCGATCAGCTCAGGAAACTCCTGCGCCGCGAAGCCGCCGATGATCTGAACGGCCGCATCGTTCATGGCGTCGTTCCATGCCGTATGCCGGTCCGCGTCCGAGCCAACTCCTTCCACGCTCACGCTGCCGATCCGTTCGCCTGTGCGAGGCTTGAATAGATCGAGCGTGGCACGGCACTGTTCATCAACCCGCACGACGTCGTCCGCATCATCGCTGCCGTCGTCGCGCGTCGTCTCGTACATAGTGCAGTTCGTATTCGGCACTCCCACCCTGACGATCACCTCGCCGGTGGTTTGCTGCAGGTACTTTTGCCAATCCCCGGCATCGAAGAGGCCATGTCCCGGGTTGATCCCGCGCGCGACCGGACGTTCGTCTGTCACGACGTACTGCTCGTAATCGTGCAGTTTGGTGAGAACGAGATCGATGAAACTGTCTTCGTTCTCCTGGTCGTCGACGGTATTCGCATCGCCGATTACGGCCAGGTTCTTCGCCGGCACGATGTTGAACTTCGGCGGCACGGTGTGGATCGCAGCAACCTGGAGCGGCGCCGCACAACCGGCCAGTACGAAGAGGGTGAAGAATGCGAACGTCCTGGTCATCATCAGGTAATACGACGCATTACCTGCGTTGCTGAGCCTGTACGGTTGGTCGTCGTCATCCGATGACGATGGCGGCGTTGCGCCTTGCTAGTCGCGTTTCTGCGCTCGAATCATTGAAAGATGCAGAGTAAACTTGCCAGCCTCCGCGATGAGATCTCCGACATTCCTTTACTCGACGCTGCTAAGCATCCTGATCCCGAGCGCCATTCACGCGAACGGTTTCGTGTCAAAGGCGTGCTCGCCTCCCGCGAAGAGCGCAGCCGTTCGTTGCGGAACGATCTCGGTTCCAGAGAATCAGGCCAACCCAAACGGTCGAATGGTCGCACTCAACGTCGTCGTCATCCGCGCGAAGCACAAGCAGTCCGGCGCTTCGCCGCTGTTTCAGCTTGACGGTGGGCCAGGCATTGCGGCTACCAATGCCAGCGAGTTCTATCTCGGACCCGGCAGCAGCTATCGCCAAACGCGCGATGTGGTCCTATTCGACCAGCGAGGAACAGGCGGGTCGAATCCGCTTCGCTGCCCGGCATTGGAGCATCGTCACCCGTTGGACGATATGTACACGAATGACGATGTCATTGCCTGCCGCGACGATCTCCGCGGCCGGGCCGATCTTTCGCAGTACTCAACCGAGGTCGCCGCAATCGACATCGATCGCGTACGTCAAACCCTTGGGTATCCACAAATCGACCTATGGGCGGTCTCTTACGGGACCCGGCTCGCTCAGGCCTATATGAAGCGCTTTCCCAAGCGCGTGCACAGTGCCGTGCTCGTCGGACTCGTGCCCCTCGATCATCGCACCCCGCTCGATCACGCCATCAACGCACAACGCGTGATCGATTTGATTCTCTTTAAATGCCAGCGTGACGATCAATGCAATGGCCGCTATCCGAATCTGCGGCACGAATGGCAGTCGCTGCTCGAATCGCTGGAACGAACGCCTGTCAGTGCCGATTCTTCGACTGGCAGGGTTGCCATCCGGCGGGGTCCATTCGTGGAGGCGCTGCGATCGTTTCTCTACACCGCGGCCGGTCAGCGGCAGTTCCCGTTCCTTGTCCATGCCGCCGCATCCGGCGACTTCGGGCCGTTCCTCAAGATACTTCCGAAAGACAGTTCCCAATTCGCGGAGGGCCTCTATCTGACGATTGCATGCTCGGAAGGTGCCTCGCGAATCGAGAGCGCTGCTATCGCGCGTCGTACGGACGGAACCGCTTCGGGCGACTATCGCGTGCGCCAGGAGCTGGCAGCCTGCGCCAACTGGCCGGTCTACTCCGAGCCCGATGATTTCTATGTGCCGCAGAAGACCAGCCCGCCTCTGCTCGTCCTGTCGGGCAGCATGGATCCCGTCGCCGCACCGGAATGGAGCTCGGAGTTCTGTTCGAACCTGCCGCAATGCCGCCTCATCACGTTTCCCGACCTCGGCCACGGCCCATTCGATCTCGATCAATGGAAAGACGGAGCGTGTTTCGATGACATCACCGTGGCCTTCTATCGAGACGCGAAGTCAATCGACACTTCGTGTATGAAACGCATGCGGCCTCCTGCATTCAGGTAGTGCGACGCTCACGCGAAGACGCGAAGGCGCGAAGAAGACCGCTTGGTGTTTTGTACCTTCGCGTCTTCGCGTCTTCGCGTGATTCCCTCCACCGACATGCAGTAGCCATTCGCGTCACCTTCGACGCGAAAACAGATGGAGGATCGCTACGAAAAGCGCGGCGCCGATGATCGACCAGAGAACGGGGAAGGGGTGTCCGCTGATCTGGACCATGAAAGGCTCCGGCAGCTTTAGCTTGTGAGCCACCCAGGGCCCGAGAAGGGCGCCGACAAACCCGAGGACGATCGAGACGACGAGCCCACCGCGAGCGCCGCCGGCGATCGCTTTACCGATGGCACCACAGATTGCAGCAATGATGATGTAGACGATTAGCCCGGGTAACGTGAAGGTCATAAGCAAAATCCTTTCGCACGGTTTCGCTTCGGAAGGTCGGTTCGGAGCTCGACCATTAGCGAGCGCAACATTGATGCCACTGGCGAGAAGGGGAGAGCCCCGAGAGTGCGAGCCCTATACTTGCGGACATGACCACCGAGCCTCTGATCCGCAACATTTCCGACACGGCGCTTTGGGTGGCGGTGTATCGCGCTTGGGAAACGGAGCAGCCCGATCCCGTCTTTCGCGACCCGTACGCGCGCCGTCTGGCGGGCACGCGCGGCGAAGAGATCATGGCCAAGATCAAAGTGGCGCATCGTCATGCCTGGTCGTACACCGCGCGCACGTACAACATCGACTCCTTCGTGACGCAGGAGATCGCCAACGGCGCCGACATGGTGATCGATCTTGCGGCGGGCCTCGATACGCGCCCGTATCGGATGCAATTGCCGTCGTCGCTGCAATGGATCGAGATCGAGCTGCCGGAGTTGCTGACGTACAAGGATGAGGTATTGAAGGGCGAGAAGCCCGTTTGCCGCCTGGAGCGCATTCCGCTCGATCTGGCGAACGGCGTTGCCCGCCGCGCGCTGTTCGAGGAGCTCGGCCGCGCCGCGAAACGCGTCGTCATCATCAGCGAAGGTCTGATCGTTTATCTCACCGCGAGCGAGGTCTGCGACCTGGCGCGCGATCTGGCCGCCCCGCCGTCGTTTCAGCGCTGGGCCACCGACCTCTGCTCGCCACGCCTGCTGACGATGCTGCAGAAGCAGGTGGGATCACAACTAGATCAAGCCGGATCCCCGCTGAAATTCGCGCCGGAACAAGGTCCAGCCTTCTTCAACGACTGCGGCTGGACTCCGATTGACGTCCGCTCGATGCTGCAAACCGCCGCAGCGCTGAAACGCCTCCCGCTGCTGATGCGCCTCTTCGCCCTCTTTCCCGACACGAAGGGAACGAAGCCAAAGCAGATCTGGGGCGGGGTCGTGCAGTTGGAAAAGAAGTAACGGCAGTTGTAGAGCGGGTGGTATCCGCGACTACGGTCGCACCGTGATGATCCTTAAGCCGCAACCCTCGAAAGGGTCACTTGCCGATTCATCTCCACTCGGCGGTTCCTTGCATCACTGACCTCCCCCACCTCCCCAGGACGCCGGCGAGCAAGCTATGTGAAGGTCTAAGGCATGAATTCTCGAAGATGGTTCGGGGACCATCACGATAGAGGGCTGGTTGACCAATGGCGTTCTGGCGAGATCGTAGTAGAGCATCGCGTGCATCTCGGCGGCGCCCGGCAGGGCCTGGTTGACCACGCGGAGGTCGATCAGCGAGTCGTCTTTGAAAGTGATGTGATGCCATGCCGGATCAGCGGCATTGCGGATCAGAAGAGTCGGGCTTGCCACGTGACCGTCGAGATACACCTCTCGCGCGAACTGCCGGACGCCTCTCCGCTCGAAGTCTGGCTCGTACCTCCCATTCTCTTCGTATGCCGCGGCAGACATACGCCCCGACGGCAACTCGAATGACGCGGAGACCGGACTGGCCGGAGAGGGCACTTCATCGAAAACGTCGCTTCGCAACTCGGCCATCTCGCCATTCGTTATGGGACGAAGGTGCGGTACGAGCCGGTCAAACGATCCATCCTGGTCGATCTGCGGGACTCCAGCGGACCGAAACCGCATGGCCACGTTTGTAAGGTCCAGAGTGCATTCTCCGCCCTCGCAAGTGAGCGATACGTCGCTCGATGCGATCGCGGATTGGGAGATGTAGAGCGTAGCGCGATGAGGCATGGCCTCGTTGCCGCGCATGACGACGGCACGCGGTGAACGGGTCTGGTCGAAGATGTTGCAGATCAGACCAGAGAACGCGATGTGAACATCCGCGCCTACTTTGCTGGTCGAACCGTCCCGGGTCACCGGTGCTGCCGCGACGAGACAGGAAAGTGCAAGTACTGACAGGAAAAACGCGCGACGCAGCGACATGACAGATCCTCCTCTATTACCCGTTCTCCTTCGAGACCACTTCTCGACCAAGACGCACTGAGCCTGTGCTGGCTGACATGAAATTGTAGTGCGAAACCCTTTGGATCCATCCGCAGTTGGTGCGCGGCGGTTCGTAACCACCAACGACATCGTCGTAGGCGTTCAAAATCGAGCTCCCCGCGGCGCGGCCGAGCTCTTCGAACAGGGCGCGGCGTGAAGCGGCAGCCAATGCGACAAGGCTGTCGTTGTCAAAAAACATCATCATTCTCCCCGCCCGCGGAGCGAGCCGCGCGCGAAACGAGTCGTTATGATCAGCGAGGGCCTGATCGTTTATCTCACCGCGAGCGAGGTCTGCGACCTGGCGCGCGATCTGGCTGCTCCGGCTTCGTTTCAGCACTGGGCGACCGACCTTTGTTCGCCGCGATTGCTGACAATGCTGCAGAAACAGGTGGGATCGCAATTAGATCAAGCCGGATCCCCGCTGAAATTCGCGCCCGAACAAGGTCCCGCCTTTTTCAACGACTGCGGCTGGACTCCGATCGACGTCCGCTCGATGCTGCAAACTGCCGCAGCGCTGAAACGTCTCCCGCTGCTGATGCGCCTCTTCGCCCTCTTTCCCGACAGCAAAGGAACGAAGCCGAAGCAGATATGGGGCGGGGTCGTGCAGTTGGAAAAGAAGTAGCCGTCCACGCGTTCCGCTGAAACGACGAAGGTCCCTACCGGTTCAGCGGAACGAGTATCAGCGCCAGATCCCACGCGAGATGGGCGATCAGCGACGGCACCACGCTGCGCGTCAGGCTGCGCAATGCGGACCAATAGAGACCGCATAAGAACGCGATCCCGGCGAGCAACGGCGATCCGAGGGGAAGATGGGCGATCAAGTAGCCTGCCGCGGCGAGGACGATGATCACCAAACGACTCGCAGGCAGGCGCTGCGCAATCCACTCCTGAAACGCTCCGCGCCACATCAGCTCCTCGGCGACGATCACGGGGATCACGAACAACAGAATGCTGACTGTCGAGCGGCCCGCCAGAAACCTCGCGTAAAGATTCCCAGTCTCCGAGGCCAGCGCCGGAAGGCTTCTGACAATGAGCGGGAAGAGGCCGTACGTCGCAGCGAGCATGATCGCTGCGCTGAGAAGACCGATGAGAATCCGGGAAGGTGCAGGACGGAAGAGCTCACGGATGTCGGGCCAGCCGGCGCTCATGATCGCCGCCGGCACGAGCACTGCCGCAAGACCAATCGGAATCCAGGGATCGATGAATCTCGCCAGCAACATCGCTGCGGCCCAGGCCAGCGGCACCATCGCCGCGACTCGCGTCTTCGTCATGACGAGCGGCCTCGCAGCCGTTTCATGATCGGCTCGATGCGCCCCCAGAATCCCGTCGACCGCTCATGATCCTCGGCGATCGCAGCGCGCGCAGCGTCATCGAAGTGTTGCCGCCCCTCGTGTCCGATGAGAGCCCAGTAGCGAGCGTCCTGTGCGAGCAGGTCGTGCGTCAGCCCGACGACGATCTCGCGAGCGACTTCCCAGCGCGCCCGCGTCACGAAGCGGACCCACCGGGCCGACAATCCCGGTGTCAGCACGGGAACGCGGACCACGAGCGGATGCGCGAGTCCGAGGGCCCGCGCGGTCCGCAGGAGAATGTCGCGGCCGGACAGGATCTCGGGGCCGGGGATGTCGAACGCCGTCGATTGGGCAAGGTCGATGTCCAGTGCTGCCACGAGCGCCACCAGCACGTCGTCGATCGCAACCGGCTCGGTCTTCGAATCGAGCCAGCGCGGAAGAACCATGAACGGCAGGCGCGCCGCCAGATCGCGCACGATGAGGAAGGAGAGACTGCCGTTGCCGATGATCATGCTGGCTCGTAACTCCAGCACGGGCACCTCTCCATCGCTGAGGATCTCTCCCACCCGTTCGCGGCTCCGGAGATGTTCGGACGCCGGCCCCGGGCCAGGAGCGACCCCACCGAGATAGATGATCCGCCGCAGGCCGGCGTTCGCAGCGGCACGCGCGAAGAGACGAGCGGCCGCTGCTTCGCGCTCCCGGTAGTCACCCCCGGTGCCCATCTCGTGGACGAGGTAGTACGCGGCGTCGCAGTCCTGCATCGCCTTCCGCACGGCGACGTCATCGGCCAGGTCCGCCTGCACCCATTCGCTTCCTGGGAACCGCCGCTCCGCCCGCGCCGCATCACGCGACAAGCAACGCACGTGCAGCCCGCGGCGATCGAGCACTGGCCTTAGCCGCGACCCGACGAATCCTGTTGCTCCTGTGAGTAGAACCGTCGTCATCGCGCCTGGGTCGAAGTCCGCAAAGCATCATGTCACTTCACCGACGCGAGGAGTCATTCGCCGGAACGTTTAGACTCCGTCGCCGGGAGGCGCGAAAAGAACAGGCTTTCAGGCGCTCTTCGCCAACCTCGAAGACGGCGCCCGCATCGACGACTTCCTCGAATGGTTCCCCGGCGTGACCCGCACCCAAGTCGAAGCCGTCCTCCGCCACGCGGAACAAAGTCTGGCCGTGCCTGAGGATGCGAATCCTCTTCGATCAGGGAAACTCCCGCGCCGCTGCGTCCAGACGTTCCACGGAACAGGTAAAAGAGAAGAGCGAGATCTGACACAGTTTTCGCCAGCGAGGACGGCCTGCTCCGCGGCAACCCCCACTTCTTCCTCGGAGCTCGCCGCCGTAGCCATCTTCTCGGCCTGGGCCTTTCTCTTCACCTACGGAATGCTCTGGCTGATCGACCGCATCACGCCCGAAAGTCCAGGAGTCCGACGAAATGGAAGGACTCGATCAGTCTCTGCACGCAGAGACGGCTTACTTCGAGGGGATCTGACCGCGGCGACGCGTCGAAACCGAGATCGCCAACTCGCTACGACGCGAGCGCCTCTTGCGGAGGCAACAAACTCCGGAGGGACGGCCTACCTCGAAGATCGAAAGTGTGACCCCACTGTGTTTCCTTCTTAGTGAAACACGGGCGGAAAAATTGACAGGCTGCTGGGCGTCTCGTATATTCCATGCGGACCGCCGCTTACTCCTTTGTGATCGAGCAGCGGAAAGGGAGACTAGATGGCCACGAAGAGCCCCGCACGCCGCAAGAAGTTGTCGTCCGTAAAAGAGCCGGTCGTTTTCATGTTTCAGCCGACTGACTACGAGGTGGTTCCGCCGGAGCGGCTTTCCGAGTGGGAACGGCTCATGCGGGATGAGGTCGGATTTCCGCCGGAGCTGGTGAAGAGCATCGCCGCGGCTCGGCTGATTGAGACGATCTGCTTGCGAAACGGCACACCTGTCGATTGAGACGTCATCAGAGCTAACGCCGTCAGTTAGACGGCTACGATCCCCCCTGGCAGCGGCGAACGCCGCACGCGCGCGTGTGTGGCGCAAGCGATATCTTCGTGTACGCAAAAGAGAGTCAGTCAGTGCAGAAACGGCGCGTTCTGATCGTATCCGCCGAGAGCGACCTGCACGCAATCATTATTCAGGATGCGCTGCGCAAACTTCCTGATACCCTCTGCGACATCCTCTCGAGTGACCGCATCGCAGGGGCTGGTGTGCTCAACTGGTCGACGGACCGGATACGCGTCTGTGCGTCCTTGCCTATTGCGGGCGGGAAACAAGTTGGCGCTCGCGATATCGATGTCATCTGGTGGAGGCGGGCAGGCTACCCTCAGCAGGTGCCCCAAGGCATCAGCAACCCCGCACACATTGACCTTATCAACAACGATTGCAGAGTGGCGCTGGCAGGGGTTCTTCTCAACGAATTTCGCGGCACATGGATCAACCATCCGGTGAATACCCAGGTGGCAGGAAACAAGCTCGTCCAACTTCGTGCCGCACAGCAAGCCGGTTTTCGGGTTCCCGATACACTCGTCAGTCAGGCTCCCTCGGATGTGCGCCGCTTCTGTCGTAGTCGGAAGGGCAAAGTCATCGTGAAAGCCGTGAGCGGCACCACGGAAGCGCAGCTCATCACGCGCATGGTTACGGAGGGACTTCTGGCGTCACCTGACGCGATCAAGCTGTGTCCGGCGATTTACCAGGAGTACATACCTGGCCGCCGGCATCTTCGGGTGCAATGTTTTGGTCAGACGTTTCAGACGGTCATGATCACGTCGCGGCGACTGGACTGGCGCACGAACCTGAATGTACCGCTTCGCGAGGTTGGCCTCTCAACCGAAACGCGCGACATGCTGACCGCCGTGCTCCGTGAATTGGGCTTGAAAATGGGAGTCGTTGATCTAAAGCTCACGCCGGACGGTGAGGTCGTTTGGCTCGAGATTAACCCGCAGGGCCAGTT
The DNA here is from genome assembly GCA_963719365.1 of Thermoanaerobaculia bacterium. Taxonomy (GTDB): domain Bacteria; phylum Acidobacteriota; class Thermoanaerobaculia; order Gp7-AA8; family Gp7-AA8; genus JADGNZ01. Next base: position 268,268 of record OY970380.1, read on the forward strand.
CTTGTTTCTCGAGGGGCTTACCGGCGTCGGTCTCACGGCAGCGTTTGCTCAGTTCCTGTTTGAAGAAGCGGGTGCAGCACGTGCGCTTCGTTAGGAATGGGGTGTCCACGCGGTAAACTCAGATCGCGGACCTGATCTCATTCTGGATCCCGGCCCTTAACGGGATGAAGGCCGAGTTCACCTCCAGAACGCAAAGAGAAAGGTCCTGACCCCTGTCCAGAGTAAGTTGCGCCGACAACCGGAGCCTGCGAATCCCCTCCAGTCCGTGAACGCTCGCGACCGCTGCGTCTCTGCGCGATTGCGTTGTCGCCGGGAACGGTTAGCTTCGCTGGAGCCCGAGGAACCCGAGCGGACGATCGATTCGAACCGGTATCCAGCGTACTACCGAGCTCGGTGAAAGAGCACAACCTCCTGTGCCGTAGCTTCTGCGTCTCCTCTTTTTGTCCACCACCGTCGACCTGGAACATCCCGCCAGAGGCGACCATCATCCGCTGTCGCACATTCACCAAATAGTACTTCTTGTAAACCTGCAATCCTCATCGTATCGAGGTAACGATTCAATTGCGTTTCGCGGTCGCTAAAGCCAACGATCTGCGCAATGATTGTGTTGGGACCACAAAGCGACGAGATAGCGACAAACGGCGCCTTGAGCTCGGCAAAATAGCTAGTCAAATGTTTCTGAGCACGTGCACCCATCGTGTAGTACGACAAGCCCTTACCATCAAACTGTTTCGAAATCCAATACGGCGCTGGAGTTTCGCGCCTGCCTTGAACTTTCCACCTGTGATAGTTCACATATACGCCGCGGGTACGGCGGAGAGGTGAGCACGAGTTGAGGCGTTCCGTAGCAGCTCACGCCTCGATTCATCGGCAGGCGCCCAGCGCAGACGTCACGCGATCGATCTGTTTCTCGATCACGATTTCTCTACGCTCGTCCGAAGGTTCTGCGTCTTCGTCGAAAGAGATCGGCGATTTCGTTCGCCCTCCCTAAATCAATGCTAGCCCAATGAGTACGAGCGCATAGACAAAGCGGGCCTCGACTATCTTGGGGGAAAGCTTGGACCGCTTCTGCTCAGACTTTAGATTTAGAAATTGGTTGTCAACGTTTACGTAGAAATCGTACGTTGTCGTTGACGCGTCCCCTGAGTCGTTCTCGGATTGACCTGGCAGTACCCGGCGGAGGGACGACCTTTCACGGGTTGGTTCGCATCGGTTGGAGGAGGTATCGTGAAGATGGGATCGAGAGCGCTGCTAGAGTTACTCGCCGGGCGTGTTGACCCGGAACGATTCTTAGCTGAGCACCGACATTTTGGGTTGGATCCAAACAGTAACGCCTTCGCCATAATGTTGGGGCCAAAGCACGTGGGGTCAGGTCGAAAGTGAAAGTGACGGATGATGACCATCGCACGGGCGCTAGGTCAATTTCCGTCACTTTCACTTTCGACCTGACCCCGCTTCGAGTTCCTCGGAGCGTTCGGCCAGGACCACAATGTTATCCGTGCGAGGAAAGTTGAGTTGCAGGGAGCGGGATGTGAAGCCAGAAGTCACGAAATAGTGATCACGGCGAAGTCGTTGGTTCGACAAATGGCGAAATGGAAAGAAGATCTCGCCGATGTGCAGGCGATCTACGACGATGTGCTGCGTTTCCGGCGCATGGCTTTTCAGGAATACAAAGCCCATCTCGACGCTCATCCGGAGGATCGCGGCCTACATCACGTCAACTTGCCAAGTGGTGGACATCTTCCGATCAGTGCCGATTCAACGAAGCGCTTTTTCAAGATCACGAATCGGCTGATCGCGATTTCACCCAATAACGCCAACCTCGATCACACTACATTGAACACTGCGATCCGGACGAAGTTCGTCGAGATGTTCCTACAGCAGGCGCGGACGATCGACCGGTCGGCGGTGGACAAGATGCTCTCGCGAGCGCTGAAAGCAGTCAGAACTAAGCACCGGCCGGTCACTCGCTATCTTGCATGTACACTCGTTGGCGATCATGAACCATTCGAGTTTACTATCGGTCCAGTACGCTTCCTTCACCAATCAAAGTTCTTCGCGGACTTGGGTCCAACGATCGAAGAACACCATCGCGTATCATCAGCAGCAAAACGAGCGAAAGCTGAGCAGATGCTCGCTGATGGGAAGGTTCGCGAGCTGATGTCGCGAGAGCAGTGGGAGGAGTTAGACCGGAAACTGATCAACCAGGTCAGCGACTACTACAAGCCATACAAGTGGGTCGCGGAAGTCAACGTTCCTGCATGTGATGGTGAGAGGTCACGAGTTCGCGCAGAGCTGACCGTACAGGCCGCGCTCGATCTCTTGAAATTGTTCGCCTTTGGTTGGCATCACGGCGAGCGCATTCACCTGGGTGTTGACCACGGCATTATCGATCGGGTCACCCAAGTCGTGCGCAACGAAGACGGTCAGTTCGCAATCACTTGGAAGAGTTCTGCGTACTGGGCATTCGTGGAGAACGGATGGTTCGCTGAACTAGAAGGGAGAATTGGCGGGCATCTGAACGCCGCCGCGCAAATGATCGCAGCGTATCTCGTCCCGCTCAAACCATTCGATATCACAACGAGATGGCTCGACGCGCTAAGCTGGTACGGGCAAGCTGTCGAGGAACGAATACCGGCGGCAAGAATCGTGAAGTACGTTGCGGCACTCGAGAGGCTAACAATTACCGAGCAAACGCCAACGGACGGTGATCGTGGTCTGACGGATGCCGTGACGCGTCGATCGGCTGTGTTCGGTGCCGGAACGAACGATGATGAGCGTGAGCGCCTTAGAAATGAAGCGCGAGAGCTATATAAGTTCCGATCGAAGTTGATGCACGGGCAACGATCGCCCATATCGAAAGAACAGCTGATCTCAGACGAGTACCGTACGTTGATGGCTAAGGCCGACGACCTCGCTCGGGATGTCCTGATCGGTGCGCTTGCCGAGTACGTGCATCTGCTCATGAACGAAAAGAGAGAAGATCGGGATCTTGAGGAGCGACTGCGCGTTCTTGAAGTGGCATTCAGCCCGCCACTAGTGTCACTCTGAAAACCTAGACCAGCCCCCATTTCGAAGGTCCGTCGTCTGCCGCAGATGGAAGACGATCCTATTTGCGTTAGTCACTCCCCGCCGCGATAAACCCCATCGCCCTCTCCGCCAGCGCCGTAATCGTCAGCGATGGATTCACTCCCGGGTTCGCGGACATTGCGGCGCCGTCGATTACGTAGAGGCCGTCGTATTTGAAGACGCGGTGGCTGTGGTCGATGACGCCGTCCTCGGCGCTTGTGCCCATGCAGGCGCCGCCGAGGATGTGGGCGGTGGTGGGGGTGCCGAGGAGGGTTTCGGTTAGGAGGCTGCCGGCGAAGCCGTCGATCTTTTGTTCGACGCGGCGGGCCAGCTCTGTTGCTTCCGGGATGGCGGCGCTTGGCGCGGGGCCTTCGGCGAGCGCGGTGGTCAGGCCGAAGGTGCCGAGGCGGAGGCGGAGGTGGCCTTCGAGGGTGCGCATGTAGAGCAGGATCATCGTCCGTTTGGCCCAGTCGTCGACGAAATAGGCGCGCAGGAAGTTGATGGGGTGTTGGAGCATCGCGATAACGACGCGGATCAATCGCACGGGCGCGCTTTCGCCTGGTACGTGCGGCGACATCAGCAGGCGGAAGAAGCCGGAGCCTTTGCCGTAGCGCACCGGCTCGAGGTGCGAGTGGTCGTCGGTGTGGAGCACGCTGGTGATGGCGATGCCTTCGCTCAGGTCGCGATCGGCGCGCGTGGTCACGCCGATGAGCGATTCGGAGTTCGTGCGGACGAAAGCGCCGAGGCGATCGGAGAGACGCGGCAATCCGTCCGCGCTCGCTTTCAGTTTTAGCAGCAGCGGCACGGTGCCGAGGACGCCGCCGGCGAAGATCACGTTGCGGGCAGTGAAGGTGCGGCGGCGCTTGCCGAACCAGCGTGTACCCGAGGTGGCGTCGATCTGGTAACCGCCGCCGGCACGCTCGCGGACCCACGTCACCTCGGTATCCGCTTCGATCTGCAGGCCGCGCTTCTCGGCGAGCCATAGGTAGTTTTTGTCGAGCGTGTTCTTGGCGTTGTGCCGGCAACCGGTCATGCAGGCGCCGCACTGGATGCAGCCGGTGCGGTCGGGACCTTCGCCGCCGAGGTAGGGGTCAGGCACCGTCTTCCCGGCTTCGCCGAAATAGACGGCCACGCGCGCGGGCACGATCTCGTCGGGACGACCGAGGTCTTTGGCGATGTCGCGCAAGACCTGATCGGAATAGGTGTCGCGCGGATACTGCACCGCGCCCAACATCCGCAGCGCGGTGGCGTAGTGCGGCGCCAGTTCCTTCTTCCAATCGGCGAGATGACCCCACGACGGCAGCGTGAAGAACTCATCCTTCGGCGTCGGCAACGTGTTGGCGTAGACGAGCGAACCGCCGCCGACGCCGACGCCGGAGAGCACGGTGACGTGGCGCAGGAAGGTCATCTTGAAGATGCCGCGAAAGCCAGCGGCAGGCATCCACAACCAACGGCGCAGGTTCCAATTCGTCTTCGGAAAATCCTCCGCTTTCCAGCGCCGGCCTTTCTCCAGCATCACCACGCGGTAGCCTTTCTCGACCAGCCGCAATCCGGAGACGCTGCCGCCGAAGCCGGAGCCGATGATGAGGTAGTCGTAGTCCATCGCGTGAGAGGTTATCCGCAGATGACGCAGATGGCGCAGATAGAATTGTTGTCATGAAACGATTCGTTGCCGCGCTCGCGATCAGCATCACCCTCGCCACTCCTTGCATCGCCGCAGACACGCTTGCCGATGCGCTGAAGATCATTCAGGGGAAGGAGCTCGTCGATCTTACGCACAGCTTCAGTCCGGTGACCCCGGTATGGGGCGGCTTCGGGCCGGCGACGATGAGCGCGGCGTGCGATCCGAAGACGCACCTGCCGTACACGATCGAGCACGACGGCTTCCGCACGACGTTCTATTCGATGGTGGGGCAGTACGGCACGCACGTCGATCCGCCGGCGCATTTTCGCAGCGACGGGATGACGATGGACGAGATTCCGCTGAAGCAGATGATCCTGCCGCTGGTCGTATTCGACATGACGCCGATGTTGCCGAAAGATCCGAATCACGCGCTGACGATCGACGACATCAAGGCGTGGGAAAAAGCGCACGGAATCGTCCCGGCCGGCGCGTTTGCCGCGCTGCGCACGGACATGAGCAAGGAGTGGACGACGAATCCGGAGCACTTCAAACGCGCGCCGTTTCCGGCGTGGTCGCTCGCCGCCATCAAGTTCCTGTTCGAAGAGCGGAAGGCGACGGCGATCGGTCATGAGTCGCTCGACACCGATACGACGGAGACGATGGATTCAGAGACGTGGATCCTGAAGCAGAATCATTATCAGATCGAGGCGATGGCGAATCTCGATAAGGTGCCGCCCGCCGGCGCGGTGATCGTGGTGACGTGGCCGAAGGTGGAGCACGGCGTCGGTTTTCCGGCGCGGGCGATTGCGATACTGCCGTGAATGTTGGGGAGTGGGGGGTGGGGAGTGGAAGATAACGCGTTTTCGCGACTCCCTCGCGTCGAGCGCCTTCTCCCCCACGCTTTTTGTGGGGGAGAAGGTGCCGAAGGCGGATGAGGGGGCGTTTGACTGTCGCGCCAGGGTTGTATGTCAATCGGATCAGCGCTCGCGAAAGAGTTGAGTTGTCCCAACTTGCTACGCCCCCCTCATCCGGCTTCGCCACCTTCTCCCCCCGCAAAAGACGCGGGGGGAGAAGGCGCTCGATGGGAAGGAGTCACTCAAAAATCGAGAAAGGCTGCTCAGCCCTTCCGGACTTTGTATCCGAGGCGCTCCAGCTCCGAGCCGACGCGTGCGAGGTGGTCTCCCTGGATCTCGATCTCGCCCTTTCCCGCTGTCCCGCCGGCACCGCATCGTTTCTTCAACGATGCCGCCAGGTCCGATAGCGATGCAGCCGTCAACTGGAAGCCGCTGGCGACCGTGACGCTCTTTCCCGCGCGCCGCTTGCGGTCGATGACGACGCGGATGGTTTGTTTCGACGGATCGTGATCGGCCTTCGCATCAATCACCGGCTCCTGCCGCAACTTCTTCGCGGCTTCAGGATCGCTGGTCCAGACGAGGCGGGATTTCATTGGTTGGGATGATTGTGTCCTCGGACGCGCCTTCCCGCAACGACCGGGCATTTCGCGCTCCAGGTAGTCCCTGGAGCTGCCGCGGTTGTCGCTGGCACTACCCATGTGGTCTCCGGGACTACCCCGGTGGTCTCTGGGACAACCCCGGTGGTCTCTGGGACAACCCCGGTTGTCTCTGGGACTACCCGGGTGGTCCCTGGGACTACCCCAGTGGTGTCTGGAACTACCCATGTGGTCTCTGGGACTACCTTGGCTGTCGCTGGGACTACCCGGGTTGTCTCTGGGACTACCTTGGTTGTCTCTGGGACTACCCGGGTTGTCTCTGGGACTACCTTGGTGGTCGCTGGGACTACCCGAGTTGTCTCTGGCACTACCTCGGTAGTCTCTGGGACTATTCAAGTGGTCTCTGGAACTACCGAGGTGGTCTCTGGAGCCACCCAGCGTGTCACTGGCTCAGTTGCCCTGCATCAAACGCTGGACGGCGGCTCGATGGCAAGGGCACGAATGGCCATCGCGCCACTGCTTTGCGGGTTTTCTCCGGTGAGCAGCCTTCGAAGATAACCGGCCTGGCCGAGGTGAAAGGCGAGGTGCGTGGACAGGTGGAGAAGGAAGAGACCGGAGGGGATGCGCAGTGCTCCGGGAAGCTCGGGGAAATCGGCGGTGACGTCCATCTCAGAAAGTTTGGACAGAACCGTGCGGACGACATCGCTGGTCGTGGCGAGGTTCGTCTGAAGCTCCGCGCGCGCGATTCCGCGAGCGCTGAACTCGCGCTCGCGATCGCGCACGTAGCCGGTGCCACCGAGAGTGGCCCCGACAAAATGCTGCAGGTTTCCGCAGACATGAAGCGCCAGGTTGCCCGCGGAGTTGGCGATCCCTGGGACCGTCGACCAGATCAACGATTCATCTTCAAAGAGGTCGAGCTCACGCGAAAACGCCGAAAGTTCACGGGTCATGAGAATGCTCAGCCACTCGAGGTTCATTGGTTCACCTTTGCATTTCGCCTGCGGTGTGCGTCCCCGCTCGGTGTGTTTTCTTCAATCGCTGCACGATAAAACAACACAATGGGTGACGTCGAACCAAGTTGGGGCAATATTTTTACGCCGAGGCGAGACGCCTCGCCGCCGCGGGCGAGACGCTCGGCACTCCTATCGTTCCTCGTCGTTCACAGGTGAATCGCTCATCGCGTTCTAAACTCAGAAGCACGCCATGTCGAAGGCACAAGATCAATTGGGAAGTCTCCGGATCGCCAAGCCGTGTCAGGCCTCCTGGGAGGGAATGGATGGCGATGAGCGGGTTAGGCACTGCACACTCTGCAGCCTCAATGTCTACAACTTCGCGGAGATGACGCCCATCGCAGTACGCGACCTCCTCGTGCGGACCGAGGGACGAGTCTGCGCCCGTCTGTATCGCCGCGCTGACGGCACGGTGATTACCCGCGATTGTCCGACTGGACTTCGGGCAATGCAGCAACGAGCCTCTCGCGCAGCGGCGGCTTTGATCGCAGCGCTGTGCACTCTCCCGGCGTTTGCACTCGGCAGGACCTGTGAAAAGCCGCAGCTCAAGATCCATGGATCGAAGGTCAAACTCGAAATCGAACGGGTTGCCACTCCGCAGCCGGCGGTGTTCACCGGCGTGGTGGACTTCGGGGGACCACTCCCAGGAGTCACCATCACAGTGAGAAACGAGGCATCGAAGCGCGAGCTCAGGACGATCACGGACGCGAAGGGTGCCTTCAAGATCGCCGCTCTTGACGACGGACTCTATCGAGTAGAAGTGACGCTCGCTGGCTTCGGATCGGCGACGTTGGAGCATCTGCAACTAAAGGCGAACGAAGTGACGCACGCGAGCGTTGCTTTGGGGTCGGAGGGGATCACGATCACGCTCGGAGGACTCGCGATAGATCCGGTAACGATCAATGGCACAACGTTCTCCCACGACATCATTAAGAAACTGCCCTTCTGAGGCGCAGCACGTGTCCCCGGCGACGCGGACGCGATTCTTGAAGCTCACGCCCGCTTGCTCAAAATGACATGCGCCGCCGTGCGTTCGCCGGCTACGTGTTTCGTACATTCGTAGCCGAGGGCGCGCATGTCGATGCCGTGGAGGAGGTGCTCGCCGCGGCCGAGCAAAACGGGGGAGATGGCGAGGTGCAGGTCATCGATCAGGCCGGCTTGCAGGTACTGCCGGATCGTGGCGACGCCGCCGCCGAGGCGGATGTCCTTGTCTTGCGCCGCGTCGCGAGCTTGTTGCAGCGCCGATTCAATCCCGTCGGTGACGAATCGGAACTCCGTCCCGCCTTTCATCGCCAGCGGCGCGCGCGGATGATGCGTGAGCACGAAGACAGGAACGTGATACGGCGGCTCCTCGCCCCACCAGCCTTTCCACTCGTCGTCAGGCCACGGACCGCGAACCGGCCCGAACATGTTGCGCCCGAGGATCCAGGCGCCGATGTTGTCGAAACTCTGTGCTGCGAAATCGTTGTCGACTCCGGTCTCGCCTGCATCATTGCCATGCTGGCGCTGCCACGTTCGCGTACGCATAAACCAGTCGAACATCTCCGGACCGCCAACACCGAGCGGGTTCTGAAGATCCTGATCCGGCCCCGCACCAAACCCGTCGATCGAGGTCGAAAAACTGAGGACGCGTAGTCGTGACATTGCGTTTTCCTTCTTGGTCGCGATGATCGCGGGCGGAATGGTAACGCAGGGTTCTGCAAGACGCGTATCCCCGATCCGTCATATCGTCCGCGTTATGGTCATGTTCGACTCGATTCTCGCCTGGCTCGTCTCCGTCGTCGGTGTCGCCACCGGCGCCGCCTACATTCCGCAAGCGCTGCGCATCTGGAAACGCCGCAGCTCCGACGACGTCTCCATCCTAACCTACCTCCTCTTCCTCGGCGGCCAGATCGTCTACCTCATCTACGGAATCCGCATCCGCCAATGGCCGCTGATCATCGGCATGGCCGCGAATATCGTGGGAAGTCTCGCGGTGATCGGGAGCGCGCTGAGGTTTCGGGCGGGGAGGGGCGGCGGTGCTGACCCGCACTGACTGTTCGGAGAGTATCCGCAGATGACGCAGATGTTCGCAGAAAGCAGATGACGAATATTCGATTGATCGAAGATCGCCACATCTGTTACATCTGCGTCATCTGCGGATCGTCGCCTTTTCAAAGACGGCCTCCACTGCCATACCGATCGCCAGAATCTTGCGGTCGGTGTTTTGCGTGCCGGCGATCATGAGACCGATTGGTGCGCTGCCGGTGTCGTGGCAGGGGATTGAGAGAGCGCAGCCGTCGAAGAGGTTGACGATTGATGGGTTGCGGAGCATGCGGCCGTTGAGGCGGGAGTAGGACTCGTCGTCTTTGCTGGCTTCGGCGATTGTCGGTGCAGTGTCGGGAGTTGTGGGCATCAGCATGGCGTCGTAGCCGCTGGCGGCGGCGTTGATCGATTGGATGAAGCGCTCGCGTAATTGCAAGAGCTCGTTGTAAGTAGCCGCAGTGACCGTTTCGCCGGGACGGATGCGAGCGAGGACGCGCGGGTCGTATTGAGCGGCCTTGTCATTGATTCGTTGGCGGTGCCACGAAAAGGCTTCCGCGCTGGTCAGTGCGCCGCGCGGATTCACGGCAGCGGCTTGTGCGAATTCGGTCATAGGCAGTTCGATGATCGTTGCGCCGGCGGCTGACAATCGACTAAGTGCTGTTGTGAATGCGTTGTCGACTGCGGGCGACAAGTCGTCCTGAAACACAGTTTTGGGCACCGCGAAACGAAGACCGCGCAAATCAGCAGCGACTGGAACGCCACCGGTTTCGGCGGACAGCACCTGATCGAGCATTGCGCAATCCGCGACACTATTGGCGATCGGTCCGACAGAATCGAGCGTAAATGACAAAGGCAGCACGCCGTCCCGCGGAACCCGTCGCGCGGTCGGTTTGAATCCGACCAGGCCATTGAGCGCGGCAGGAATGCGGACCGATCCGCCCGTGTCGGTTCCGATGGCGCCGGCCGCCATGCCGTCGGTGACCGAGATCGCGGCGCCTGATGACGACCCGCCGGGAATGCGGCCGGTTGCTCGATCGAAGACGTTTGTCGGCGTCCCGTAATGTGGGTTGATGCCGAGGCCGGAGAAGGCGAACTCGGTGAGGTTGGTGCGGCCGATGATGATCGCGCCGGTGTTGCGCAATCGCTCGACGACGATCGAATCGCGTGTCGCCGGCAGCGTTCCGATAAGCACTCTCGAACCGCCGAGCGTAGCGACGCCGGCTTCGTCGAAGAGATCCTTGATCGAGATCGGGATGCCGGCGAGCGCGTGCAGGTTCGCGCCGGCGCGCCGTTGCGCGTCCACGAGATCGGCGGCAGCAAGCGCCTCATTCTCATGGACGACGAGAAACGTACGCGCGCCTTCTCCCCGCGGATCTTTGATCGCCGCAAGCGACTGCTCGACCACTTGCCGGCTGGTGATTTTCCTGCTGGAGAGACGATTCGAAAGCTCAATGATGGTCATGGTTGCGAGGCAGCGTCGCGGACCGTGTTGCGCAAGGGAGGACGCTACGCGGGAAAGTGCGGTGCCGGCAAGCGCAAAGGCACTCAGGCGAACAGAGTCGTACAAGAAGTCGCGTCGATCCTGGTCCATGCATAGTTACTCCCTGTCGAACGCTCAGAGTCGGGCGGCTCAACGCCTCGCGATCGCCACTGAGACTGCAAGGGTGACATCGTACCGCGCAGCGGTAAGCAATGATCTCGATTGGCGGATGAGTCCACACTTCAGCGGCACGCGACCTGGCCCAGCTTATCGTGCCTGGTCGCGCAGTTCCTGAATATGGATCGCTTTGATCGTGAGACCGGGTGTCATTGAGTCGCTGAAGACCGGCGGATACATGGCGAGAGCCTGCCGCGCTTCGGTCAGGGCTGTGCGCAAAGAAGCGATGTGGCTGGCAGAGATGAACGGACCGGCGTATGTTGCGTCGAACGCGAATGGTGGCAGGGCGGCTTTCGCGCGCATGGCATTTATCGCAAGCGCAAGTTCGTCGAGGTGGAGGCGCTTCACAATGGTCGCGCGTGCAATGACTGGGTCGTCATTGAACAGCATGGCCGAATCGATGTTCGACGTCTGCGCAGTGCCGGCCTGGATATCGAGGCGATAGTCATACAGGACGCCGCGCAATGGAACGACATCGAATTCTGTCTGCGGCGTCCAACCGGTGACGAGCGTCCATGAATTTGCACCGGTGGGACTCCGGTAAAGCGCAGTTGCCGTGGTGCCGGCCGGCAACACGCAACGGATGGAGACTGCGTTCGTCAGTCCAAGAGCGTCGATGGCCAGGGACGTGTTCGGCAGCACGCTCAATGTCAGCGCCAGAGATGCCCTGTCGTAGTTGGTGTCTCCGAGGTAGACGGCGGTGACGTCGTGCGATCCGCGCGGCAAGGTCGCTGTGACTGTAGCAACACCATCATTAACAGGGCCGCTGCCCAGGATCGTCGATCCGAGTGTCAATTGGACGATTCCGCTCGGCTGCAGGCGCCGGCTCCGGCGAGTGTGAGCTGGAGCGAGTGCGCCTCTCCGACACGCACCGTCAGCGCGCCGGACGTATTGGTGATCGAAGGCGTTGCTTTCTGCGTGACGAAGGAATGCGGCCCCGACGTGCTCGGCGGTCTGTAAAGGTCACCCTCGAACGATGCAGTGATGGTATGAGTGCCTGCTGCAAGATTGAGCGTCAAAGGAGCGTAGTTGACTCGCTCACTCTGTATGCCGTCAACCTCGAGGATGTAGTGTCCGTAGACGGGGTTGCCGAGGGGGTCGCCGATCGTAACGCTGAAGGTATAGGGATCTCCGTATACAGAGGACGACGGCAGATTCAGAGTCGTAGTGGAGATTATGGTCGTGACCTCTTCCGACACGTTCTGGGAGATCGCTGACCCCTCCTCGCTGTTGCCTCCGAATTCGGCAGTCAGTGTGTGGGTGCCGAGGGCCAGGCCGGCAATGTCGATCGTCGCGTAGCCGGTGGCATCGATTTCGGCAGTGCCGAGCGATACGGAACCCTCTCGGAAGGTGACCGTCCCGCGGGGAAGAGGCGTGCTGGCATTGATGCCGGACACGAGAGCGCGCAGAGGTGCGTTCTGACCTGGATTGATCACCGGCGATCTCGAGAAAAGGTATACCTGCGGCGCGCAGGAAGCCGTCGCTGTGATGAGTTGCCCGTAACCTCCCACAACGAGATCGGGTGGTGCGGCACCATCGAAGTCTCCGAGGGTAACGAATTCGGCGAATGGGGTCTCGAGGTAGGACGGCGAGCGGAACGTCCCGTCTCCGTTACCGATCCAATCCATTACGAAGCTGCTGTTCACGCCTCCGGCGATGAGATCGATATGACCATCGCCATTTAGATCGCGAGCGCGAATTGCGAGAAACGCACCGCTTGGGTGGAGGCTCTTCGGCGCGAGGAACGTACCGAGGTCGAATGCGCGCGAGCCAAGGTTTTTGAATATGGCAACGCTCGCCGCTGGATCATCGTCGCCGTACTCCCAATTGGCTGAGATGAGGTCGGGCTTGCCGTCGCCGGCGACGTCGGCGGCGGCCAGGTCTGCCGTAAAGACTGGTTGCGACGTAGCGACGGCGGGGAGTACAAGTGGATCGGTGAATGAGCCGTCGCTGTTCTGAAAAAGGACGCGGATGCGGCTCTCTGTATTGACTCCAAATGCCAGGTCGGTGCGCCCGTCGCCATCAAAGTCGGCTGCAACGAGCGTGGTGATCGAGGCTCCGGCGACCGTGTAGATGAGGCTGGGCGGAGCAAACGTGCCGTCGCCAACGCCCCGGTACAGTTGGATGCTTGTGCTGAAACCAACCAGATCCGGGTGGTCGTCTGCATCGACGCGACCGACGCTGAAGTGGTACGCGCTCACGCCACTGTTGGGCGTGACCGGCGCGTCGAATCCGCTTCCGTTTCCAAGGCGCACGAGGAACTGCCCAGAAGAATCCAATGTGATGATGTCCAGCCGGTCGTCGCCGTTAACGTCGGAAAGTTCCATGTCGGAGACGTTTGCTGTGCTGAGGCTGACTGGCGCTTGAAACGTGGCGTCGCCGTTGCCTTTCCATGTCGAAAGGACGCCCGAACCCGCGCCGGGTGTCGCGTCGATGAGGCCAACGATGTCGAATACGCCATCGCCGTCGAAGTCCACGGTCTCGACATGCCGAATGGCCGAGTTTCCATCGGGACGTGTCTGCTTCGGCGTGAAGACGACGCTGGCACACTGCCCGCGTACCCCAACCGAAAGTAGCAGTGAGGCACAAAGCAGACCAATAGCAGGGATGTGGACGTTTCTCATTGTGGACCGGACACTCAAAAGCAATCAGGACATGACTAAATTTCTACTGTTGGTGCTCTGCGATAGCCGAAATCGTATCTGCTGGGCTTGCGCTTCTCCGACCATCGTCGTGACATTGCGCACCTTCGCCCGTCGTAAACCTGGAGACACAAACGGAAATGATCAAACACATCGCTGTTGCCATTGCGTTGACTCTCGCTCCCGCGGCATTCGCGCAGATGTACATCGTTCCAGAGGGCGATTGCGGTGCCGTCACCCTCCACGCCACCCGCGGCACCGATTTCCCGAACCTCGGTGAAACGATCAGCGTGGCTAGCGTCAAGGACGCGCATGTGGTTCAGGTTAGACCGATCGGGCGAGTCAACGTCACACCGGCCGCCGGACCCCACTCGCTCGACTTCAGCGCGAACGTCCCGAACCTCGAGGGAGTGGTCATGGCGGCTGTCACTCTCAAACCGGTGGTCAGCGGCAACGAGTCGCGGACCGAGAGCGCCAAAGCGTTCCTCTTCTGCGGCGCGACCACACCACGCGCTGACTGGCAATTTGAGGCTGGCCTCGGCCTGGAGATTATCCCGCAGGGATGGAACGGACCCAGGCCGCAAATGAAAAAAGGTGACTCGATGTGGTTCATTGTCGTGCACCACGGGACAAATCACCCGATTCAAGACGTTCCCGTGGAGCTATACCGAGCCGGTGAGGGTCGAATTGGAGCCGGCGTCCCCAATCAGTCCGGAGGCATGAGTTTTCCGTACCCGGAGCCGGGCCGTTACATGGTCACGGCGACGTATCGGCGTCCCGATCCGCAACAGCCGGAGCATTGGCTCGTCGACACGAGCACGCTGACGTTCGAGATCAAGTGACGCGGCTGCGGCTCAATCACAGTGAAAAAAGAAACGGTTTCCGTCCAGGTCCTCGACGGTGAATTGCCGCAGACCCCAGGGCTTTTTCTCCAGTGGCTCGACGATTTTTGCACCTGAGGATTGGAGCTCCTCATACGTGGCGTCGAGTTTTTCAGCGAATATCCAATGAACCGCCGGCTCAAAAGGTTCCTGGCGTTTTCGGAAGAAGATGGCCGCATTGCCACGTGAGACAGCGCCGATCTCATTTCCGGGATAGAGCCATCCGATCTCGAAGCCGAGAACATCACGATAGTAATTCTGCGCCCGTACGACGTCTGTTACTGGCAATTCCGGTACCGGACTGCCGATTGTCGTCAATGGTTCCTTTTGATCCATTTCATTCTCCGAAAGAATCGCCAGTCTAGCCTCCCGCCGGCTGGCCGCCAAAAGAGACGATGTTGCCGTCGGGATCCTCGATGTAAAAGTCCTTTGTGCCCCATGCGGTCGGCGCGAGAGCCTTCACGATTGTCACACCGTTGGCGACACAATGCTCGTAAAACGTTTCGATCCCATCGACGCCCGCAGCGGCATCGAGATGCTCGTTGTCGCGCCGGGAACGCCGCTCCGCCTGATTCGTGGGTGCTTCCTTCAAGTGAAGTTCGTGGCCATCCAGATGCCCGATGGCATAGAAACCGTCCCAGGGCTCGCCGAATGCGAAGCCCAACTTCCGGTAATACGCGATCGAGCGCTCCAGGTCATCGACAAGAAATTGAGGAGCAAATGCTGTGACTCGCGGCTTGGTCTCAATGGATGTCATCGAAAGTTCCTTTCAGCAGGTCATCGCAACGCGGTCCCACAGTTTCGAGGGTAGCAGAGAGTCTCACTCACGCTCAATCTGACGAGAGACTTCGCGCATCGTGGTACGGAGTTGTAACAATCGTCCGGCAGCGAACGCTTTCGATCGTGACGGAACTAAAATCCCACAAGGGAAATGGCGATCATGCGATGGTTTGCAATTGCTCTCGTTTTGGGCGCGCTCGGGTGCGTGACCACGACATCGGTCTCGCGCACAGGCACGGGACTCTTCGCTCCGCGTGGAGATTCTGAGGAAGCCGAGGAGGCTCCGCGCGGACTCAGTCTTTCTGGCGGAAACGTCGCGGCCGATGGCACGGTCGGCCTCGAATTGCGCAACTATTCGGAGGAACCATTCGTTTTTTCAGGCGCTCCGGACCGGCCGCAGTTCATCGTCGAAGTCCAGTCGGGTAGCACGCGTTCGCGGCACAACATCTCGCCATGGAGTAAACAAACGCACGAGGTGCCGGCGGGTGAGCGAATCCAACTGAAGGCAAACATCGGCCGTGCATCCGGCCGCGTACGCATCGGCATCCGCAGCCACGACCTCGGATACATCGTCTGGACGGATTGGATCGCGCGTTAGATCGCGGCATCCTCATAAGAGAACTGCAACCCGAAAATTGGCAGCGTCTACGACTTGCCCCAGCCGGGCAGGGGGCTCCTTGCCGGTCTCTTATCTCTGGTTCTTCCCGACGCGCTCATACCGGAAACAACTGATTGCATGATCGTTCACCATGCCCACCGCTTGCATGAAGGCGTAGCAGATCGTCGATCCCACAAACTTGAATCCCCGGCGCGACAGGTCTTTGCTCAGAGCATCGGACTGTGTTGTTCGCGCAGGGACCTGTCCGGGTGTTCGCCAGCGGTTGATGCGAGGCGTGCCGCCGGTAAAGGTCCACACGTAAGAATCGAAACTCCCAAACTCGCGCTGCACTGCAAGAAAGGCCTTGGCGTTGCTCACGGTGCTGGAGATCTTGAGACGGTTGCGCACAATGCCGGGATTCTCGAGCAACCGCGCCATTCTTGCCGCGCTGAACCTGGCCACCAACGCCGGATCAAAGCTGGCGAACTCCTGACGATAGGCCTCGCGTTTCTTGAGAATCGTTTCCCAGCTCAGCCCGGCCTGCGCACCTTCGAGCGTAAGAAACTCGAAGAGGATATTGTCGTCGTGAACGGGCACGCCCCACTCGCGATCGTGATACGCAATGCTGAGCGGCGTGCGAGCCCACGCGCAGCGCGCGGGCTGATCGCCGTTTTCTTCAATGGCGGCCACTTGATGACCCTTGTAGCAAGTCCATCAGGATCGCCGTCTCGGCGCGGATCGCTGCCTTGATCGTCGGTTCGCGTTCGGGCGCCCATAACGGCGAGTGCACTCCCGGAACCGGCACGCCGGACTGGTGCGAGGCTTCCAGCTTGGCGGCATCGACCGCGCCGACGTGCAGCAATACCGCGCGCACGCCTGCCAGTCCGAATTGCGAGAAGTCTTCGCCGCCCATCTGTGCAGGCATCTCGACCACTTGATCTGCGCCCATTGCGGCGCGCGCGGCGGCGACCATGCGCTGCGTCAGCTCGGGGTCGTTGTAGACGGCGTCTGTATTGGACTTCGTTTCGATCAGCGGTTCCTTCGGTGCATTCGCGGCGAGCGCTTCGAATTTCGCCTGACGCTCGATTGCAGCAAGCAGGCGCTTGTGGACCGCGGGGTCGAGCGAGCGCACGGTGATCTGGAGCTTGACCTGATCGGGGATGATGTTGGAGGCGCTGCCGCCGTGAATGCTGCCGACCGTAATCACGGCGGGATCCATCGGATTGGTCTCGCGCGACACGATGGTCTGCAGGCTGAGGACGATGCGTGCGGCGATGACCACTGGATCGATCGCGCTCTGCGGAAACGCGCCATGGCCGCCTTTGCCGAAGATCGTCATGTCGAGCCCCGTGGAGTTGGCGCGGAAGTAACCACTGTGGAATCCAATCACGCCGGCGGGCATGGAGTGCTCGTCGTGGATGCCCAGCGCATAATCGGGTTTCGGGAAGCGCGTAAACAGGCCATCGCGCAACATTGCATTCGCGCCCGCCACCACCTCCTCGGCAGGCTGGCCGACGAGCATCAGCGTGCCATGCCAGTGCGCGCGGTTCTTCGCCATGAGCTCGGCCGTGCCCGTCCACGCCGCCATGTGAATGTCGTGTCCGCACATATGCGACACGGAGACGACGTCGCCGGCATCGTTCTTGGTCTTCACCGTGCTCGCGAATGGCAAGCCCGTCTTCTCCTCGATCGGCAACGCATCGAGCTCGGTGCGCAACATCACGACAGGACCGGGGCCGTTCTTCAGAATGGCCACGATACCGGTGCCGCCGACGCCAGTCGTGACCTCATATCCCAACGCTTTGACGCGCGCCGCCAGCGTTGCTGCCGTCCGCTGCTCGTGGAGAGACAGTTCCGGGTTCTGGTGCAGATCGATGTAGAGCTTTTCGATATCGGGATAGATGGCATCGACCTGCGTGGTGCCGATGCCATTGCCCGCACGAGGCGTTTGCGCAGATGCGATTGAGGCGAATGACAACGCCGCGAACAAGAGTGTCGCGATCAACAGACTCGATTTTCTGATGTGGTCCATGATCTCCTCTGATGCGCCGCGCGATGATCTGTGGCGGACGAGCTGGGTTTATACACCACTCGTCCCCGAGGCGAGTGAGCTCGACGTTCGACAGTTCGCGAGAGTGTCGTGATTATCGGGAGACGATGTCGTACGTGTTGTGACCCGCGATCAGATCGACGTCATTGACAAAGTAGCCGGGACCGGTGCGCCCGAGCTGAAGCCACACCCGATAATGACCAGGGGCGACCTTGATCGAGTATCGACCATGATCATCGGTCAGTCCGCTGGCCGCCACTTCAGACTGGACAAGGCCGAGACTGACGCCACCCCAAGGGTTTCCGCGAGAGTCGGTAACGACGCCAGAGAGAGTTGCCGAATGGCCACTGGACGGTTCAGTCGGAGAATGGCCATCACAAGAGGCGATCACGAGCAGAAGCGCGAGGAGCATGAGTATCCGTTTCACGCGGGGTAATACGGTTCGGACATCGGTTACGTCTAATAACCTGAGCCGGGCGTGGACAACAGCGCGGGGATCAACGTGTCACCTCACGACGCGACTTCTTCACCTTGTCGATCAGGTTTGACTTCGCCCACATGTGCGCGTTTGCGGATTGCGCCAGCGTCGCCGGCAGGCGCAAGGAGCTATCTCGATTGATTCCGATGACGTCCTCCGGTTCCAGGATGAGGAGCTTGTCTTCCCGATCGGCAGGTTGATCGACGAACAGCGCGACCGCGCTGCCGGTCTCGCCGGGGGCGGCAAACCGTGAATCGGTTTTGCAAATCGTCGTACTGCCAACGCGGAACGTGCCAACCGGCACGAAATAGTAGTAGTACATACGAGTCAAACGATTGCCGAAAACGCGTTCAGGAGTTACTTGCAGAAGCTGCCCGGGAATGCCGGCCCAAAACCCGTACGCTTTCCCAGTAATGCGGGCCAGAACGATCGACCGGCTGAGCATGATGAGGTCTTCGAAACTGGCGCGCTGGCGTGTAAACGGCCGCTCCTGGATGATGGGACCTACTGAAGCGCAACCATTGCTCTGCGGCAGGGCAAGAATAGCTGCCACCGCGGCGCCGTGTTCGGGCAACACATCCCCGTTGACTATGCCTGCAGGAGTTACCGCCGTCGATACATCGACCCACGCCGGCGCCTGCGCGCCTTGCAGCACAATCGTCGCCGGGATCGCTTCGCTGACGTCAGGCGTTGCGGCAGCGACAGGCCAGATGCTGAAAAGTGGACAGAAAATGACGACAGTGACGTACGAGAGGTTCCTCATTGCAGGCGCTCCCGTCGTTCATTGTCGTCCATCATTGGGAAACGCTCGTGGTCCGTTTACACGATTCATCAGTTAAATAGGTTCGACGATCTGAGGAAAGTGCCGGAGGCTACCTTTTCGGCACATACCGCATCGCCACCGCACCCGAGCCGAGCTCGAGCCGGCTCACAAGCTTCAAGTCGATCGGCTTCGATAGTCCTGCGAACAGCGTGGGTCCGTGGCCCACGAGCCTGGGATGCACGACGAGCTCGTATTCATCGATCAATCCCAGCTCCGCCAATGCCATCGGGAGCATGACGCCGCCCGTTAACAGTCCCTTGCCCGGCTCCCGCTTGAGCTGCTGCACGGCCTTCTCCAGATCCCCGCGCAAAAGCTCCGCGTTCCAATCGACCCGCTCCAGAGTGCCCGACACGACGTACTTCTTTGCGGCGTCGATCGTCCGGGCGAAGGGCTCCATCCAATCAGGCCTGTCTCCCGCCGGTGTCCGCCAGCCTGCCTCCATCATCTCGTACGTCACTCGGCCGAAGAGGAGGGCATCGGCCTGCGCGAGGGTCTCGGCCGCGTGCCGATGCAACGCTTCGTCCGCAATCATCACGCGATGATCGCAGCACCCGTCCAAAGTTACGTTGATGGAGTAGCGAAGGGGCCGCATGACGTGAGAGTACCGCGGATGGTGTGGATGCATCGTCTTTCAGATTCGTTCGATAGTGGATGGTGACAGTATTTGTCAGAAGTGCGGCAGCGGCCGGCGCTGCAGCGCGGCGCGCATAAGCGTCAAGGTGTAGGCGTCGCCGGCGCGGGGAACTCCTTCCCCCATGCCAGCTCTCCAGCGCCTCGGCTCATCCACGCATTGCTCTATTGACGTCAGCAAGCGCTACTGTATACTTCAAGAACCCCATCCATCACGAATGACGAAAGCAAGCAGCACATTGTCGATTTCGGAGTGCGGTCAGTATGCGCTCGGTCAGTCTCTCCCTGTCGATTGTCCCAGTTGGCCGGTGGACGTTTTTGCTGTAGTCGGCGAGATACTGCTGCGCTCAGGAGCGTATCTGAATGTCGTGAACGCCTGGCCCCCGTCGACAAAATGGAATGATCACATTTTCAAGGTCGGCGATCAGTGGCGTGCCACCGCTGGGAGGGTGGCCGCTCCGCCGAAAGAGGTTCGTGGCTGGTGGGCCGCGCTGATACGCGAACAGATGCAGCCGCTTGACGTTCTACAGAAGGACACGGAGCTTCGAGGCGCGCTTCTGCAATTGCTAGCAGCTGCGGACGAAGCGTCGGCCGATGCCGGGCTCTACGTTGGCGATAACGACGACTTCTCAGCCCTGGCTTGGGAGACCCTCGCCGAATCAGGAGGGCGCACCCTATGCCAGTTGATCGACGCTACGCGTTCAATCGTGCTGCCCAAGCTCCACACACCTCAAACCGGTCTGACGTTTCGCTCGCTGTCGCATCACTTGGCGCTGTATACCGGCGGAGAAACGCAGCCGCATTGGCACACGGCGCCGCTTCTTACCGATCTATCACGAGTTCTCCTTCTACCGTGGCCTCTAACGATTGATTCCAAGGCGTTCAAGCGGTCGAAGTCAGATCTAGGAAATCTGCCGGCTTGCTATGGTTTCTTCAAGTATGAAACAACTGCCGCGACGCGCGGTTTTAATCTGGTCGACGTGCGTAAGGCCGTTGAGCGCGCCGCAGAGGTCGCGGGTGGAGCGATCGACGCCGTGATCTTTCCAGAGCTTGCTCTTCGAGAAGATGATTATGTTGAACTGTGTGAAACCCTGAATACGATTGTTATTGGCGGACTAGGGAAGAAGCGGGGAAGCAAATGGCAAAACCACGCGGCCTTTGGCTTCCCGCACCATGGTGAAGTTCTGGTCCAGAAGCAGTCGAAACACCATCGTTGGCGCCTCGATCGCCGCCAGATTGAGCAATACGGCATGGAGGACAAGTTCTCGGGCAAGGAGTTTTGGTGGGAGCACATCGAATTGGGCGAGAGAAATCTCCACTTTCTCAACCTCAACACTTGGCTGACTGTGACTGTGCTGATCTGTGAGGATCTTGCACGTCAGGAGCCCGTCAGCGAGCTTGTTCGCGCGGTCGGACCAACTCTGGCCGTTGCCTTGCTCATGGACGGGCCACAGCTTCTTCGGCGCTGGCCGGGGCGGTACGCGGCGGTTTTGGCGGATGATCCTGGAACATCGGTGTTAACCATCACCAGCGTGGGGATGACCCGTCTATCGCATCCCAAAGACGGAGAACCGCCGAGCACGGTTTTCGCTTTGTGGAACGATGCCAAATCAACACCCAAGGAGATACAGTTCAAAGACAACAGAGCCGTAGGCGTGGTTTTGAAGTTGCGACGCGAGTCATTCGAAGAGTGGACGGCGGATGGACGCAGTGATTTTGGTGAAACGTCATATCTTCTTCTCGACGGCGACCCCCTTGACGTTGTACTCTGAGGTTGAAGAATGTCTACGAAAAAACAATCGCCAGCCATTGATATTGAAGAGGCATCCCAACTGTCCATGCTCGCTTACCAAGTCTTAACACGGCCGAAACCAGTCGGCATTTGGCAAGCATTCATCGATCGGTTGAAGAGCGAACGAGCCAAACGAATTGCCCACGTCATTGTTGGCAGTGATTCTCTCGCCGCTGACGAAACTGTCAGTCAGGCCAACTATTACCAGCGCTGGGCTGAGCACACCGCGAAGACTGCGCAAGAGGCAAGCCACCGGCCGTCTCGAAACAAGTAGACGGAAGCAGCGTAGATCGCTCTATCTCGTGCACATGGAGCTATCGCGCGCGCTGCTGACTAGACACAAACAATGAATGCTCCGCGGCTGTTCCAGATACGAATCATGGTTCCTTCGCCACGATCTCCGCGCGCGCGAATCCGGCGGTATTCGTCACCTGATCCATCACGCCTACGGACAGCAGGTTCTCGCCGCCGCGCACCGTCAGCGACGCGGTGAAGACGACCGGCGTCGCGCGGAACGCCGCTTCATCGCTCTTCGCCATCCGCACGCCCTGGACGTGGCGGAACATGTCGGAGAGTGCGCCGCTCTCGTTGCCAACGGAGATGAACACTTCGAATCCGCCGGCGAGGTCATTCCCCTGCGGCAGCAGCGTGAGTGTTGGCGCCATCCGCACCTCGATCGGCACGGTGAACATGCCGCGCCCGGCGCGCTGCGGCTTTCCCGCACGCACTGCGATCTTCCACTTCGTCTCCTCCGTGGAGCGGAAGACGTTGGCGATCACCCGGTCGCGCATCGTCGCGCCGGCGTCGCGCGGTGCGACGGTCCGCCGCGTGCGGGCGGCATGCTCCTTGTTCTTCATCCGCACCGTGATGACGCGCGGACCGCGCCACTCGCCGGCGGGACGATAGCCGAGGGAGTAGTAGGAAGAGGTCTCGCGATCGATCGCCTGCAGCGCGCGCTGGAGCTGCGAAGTGCCAGCCGCGAAGCCGCCGGTCTGCGACGCCATTTCCGAGAACGAATCCTCCGTATCGCGCTGGTGGAGAAAGCCCACACCCCTGTCGGGCGTGTAGTCGGGCGAGCTGGGGTCGTTCATGCCCGCCGGCGTCGTCGCGGCGAGCATGTAGAGCGTTACGCCGCGTTCGCTGGCGCGGCGCGCCACCTGATCGATCAGGTTCTGCTGCTCGCTCTCGCGAACCTCGGGGCGCTCGTGCGGCGCGTTGAACCCGCTGAGGTACGGCGTGAAGAGCTGGTTCGCCCACGCGTAGATCGTCGCTCCGGGATTGCGCGGCATTTGCGCGCCCGCAACGATCAGCGATCGCTTCCCTGGCGCATCGGCGATCATCGCCAGCGCGATGTCGATCCCCTGCAGCACCTGGCGCGAGTCGTTCGTCGCGGCCGACGTCTCTCGCCGCGCCTCCGCGATGCACTCGATGTACGCCGCCGTCATCTGCATCCTTCCCGTTAGCGCCATGTTCAGGGATTTCGTGCACTGCCGCTGCACGCGGGAGAGGTCGTTGTGAACCGTCGTCGGGAGGGCCATCGTCGCAAGCCGCTGGATGGCCATCCGCAGCATGCCCTTGTCGCTCGTCAGCGGCGCCACGATGTGAATCCCGTGTCCCCAGCTCACCACCGACACCACGTCCGGCGGACGGAGCTGATCCACGAAGCGCTGGAGCGTATCGACCAGCGGTTTCCGCATCTGCGGTTGAATCGAGCCGTTGTCGACGAAGATCAGGAACGAGCGCGGGCGCGGCGGCGCGATATCGGTGGCCGCCGGCGCATTAGGCGTAGTCGCCGCCGTCGCCGTGCCGGCGCTGATCTCCTCAAAGTTCGTGATCGTCTGCGCCTTATTCTCCTCGATGATCTCGAAGTCGTCCTTCGTCAGATTCGGAACCGGATTGCCGGCGCGATCCGTCACAACGACGTCGACGTTCACCACGCGCACGTCGATCGACTCAACCAGCGGCGGCGCCTGGCCGGCCGCGCTCACCGCCAGAAGGAGGAGAAGGCCTATGGGGAAACGGGGACGCACGACGAACAAGATAGCTCACTCTTTCTCGACGCTGGCTGGTGCCACAACACCCTCTACGCTGGAGCGTCGAGGTTCCGGTCTGCGGCATGCGGGACCGTAAGTTAGGGTCGTATCTGGAAAATCAACTTACCGCCGTGTACGATCTCTGATCGTAAGTTAAGTTTCCAGATACGACCCCGACTTGATTGATTACGTTTGAATTAAGCCGCGTCGCGGAGGGGCGTCGGTCTGAATGAATTGTCAGGCTGCAGCCGGCGGCTTTGGAAACGGCGCGCTGTCAAAGTAGATTTCAAGAGACAAGATCTCTCCATTGCCTGTTTTGAACACCTCGGCGACGTGGCTTTCAATTGCTGGGCCCCCGGGAGGCTGGAGTTGGTATCGCGTCAAAGCGCACGCTCTGTCTCCATCCACAATAAGGTCTTTCACCTCCACCGCGGTGATCATTGAGAAGAAACGGCTAGTGGACTCCAGATATGCGCGTTTCCCCGCCACTCGTTTGATGGGAGTGACAAAGCTGGTGAATGCAATGCCATCAGCCAGGAATACCTCCCAGCCACTTTTCTGCTTGAGACTATCGAAATATCCATGAATGATCTCTCTGGTTGTCATGTTGTCCTCCGCTTCTACGGATTGCGTGTGTTCAAGTCTGCGGCCTAACGGATCGCGGTTCAGCCGCGCGGACCCGCACGCGAAGATTAACAGACTGGGGACCCAGCAGGATGCGGGTTCGCGCCGGCTGGAACCGAAAGTCAGGCCATAGCAGGTCGCGCCTTGAGCGATCCTCGAGAGGCGCGCCACGAAGTCATCCTTCGTCACATTCGGAACCGGATTGCCCGCGCGATCCGTCACGACGACGTCGACGCTCACCACGCGTACTTCGATCGACTCATCCAGCGGCGGCGTTTGGCCGGCGCGCTAAGAAGGACGACCGGGAAAAGAGGACGCATGACGGAAAATATAGCGTACTCGGCTGGGCGCCACTGAAAGGCGGAATTCAATGCGGACGCCTGTGGCCGGTGCCACAACACCCGCTATGCTGGTGCGTCCGCCGGTTGTGCCATACCTACTGTTGTGGTTCTTCGTAGAGCCCGAACTCGTTGCCTACGGGATCGGTAAAGGCGGCAAACGCGCCCATACTCTGCCCAATGTCCGTGCGCGGGGTGATGACTTTGCCGCCGGCGCTCACAATCTTCTCCAGCGATTCGGTGATGCTGTCGACCATGATGTAGACCCGTGTGCGCTCATCGGGCGTCCGGTCGCCTTCCTTGACCCACGTCCCGCTCACACACCCAGTGTCATCGAACGCCAGGTTCCCGTCTCCGCGTTCGCGCACTTTCCAGTCAAAGATATCCGAGTAGAACCTCGCGGAATCTTGGGCTCGGTTCGCCGGGATCTCGAGGTAGCAGATCTTGCCATGGGGCATCGGTGTGTCCTCCGCAGCGGCCATGCCTCATGCGCTTCAACGGCGTGGCCCGCGACGCGAAACGTTAACGCACTTGCGACGACGCGGCAACGCAGCGGCTTATCTCGAAAGGAGCATAAGACCCTGTCGTAATCGATTACCGCGTGGTGGCCAATTCGTCAGAAGTGCGGCAGCGGCCGCCGCTCCAGTGCCGCGCGAATGAGCATTACGGCGTAGGCGTGGCCGGCGCTCGCCGGGGTGGTGAAGTCCATTCCACCACGCCAGCTCTCCGGTGCTTCGGAATGGACTCCAGTGAGGATGATCAATCCTTTTCCTGATTGCCCTTGCACCACAGCGGGAGTCCCATCGGGATACTTTCCGACCACAGAACCCCAACCCGTGAGCTGCGGACCATCCTCCCAATACTGGTCGAGCGTAGGCGTTCCCGCCCCCGAGATTGCCACTGCCGTTTTGCGAATCCCCCGCGCCTCGGCGGAGTAAAAGCCGAACTGCACACCCGAGGTCAGATTCAGCCCGTTGTAAGGCGAGCGTCCGGCAAAGAACGCTCCGGCGCAAATGCCGAGGTAGCTCACACCTTGCAGCACGGCATCGTGGAGCTTAGCCGCCGTCTCCTTCTCGATACCGTTGCCGATGCGAGTGAAGTCTCCTCCCGGCACAATGATCAGACGATAGGCACGCAGCCGCGCCACACTCATCGCGTTCAACTGTGCCGAGCTCCCGGTCGAGTATTCGATCCGGCTTTTCTCCAGGAGCATCTCGATCGCCGCGACGTCGTTAGGCGAGGTGCCCGTTCCATTGAACAGGAGGACGGGAGGCACATGGCCTGATGTTAGTGGAACAGCGGAGTCGCTCGGTCGATCACAGCCCGACAGGTTGAGCGCCAAGAGGGCGAGGCAGAAGAGGAGGCGCTGATTCTTCATAATGACGCGCGGAGGAGAGGCTAGCACGAGCGTCCGTCACGCCACGCAACGGATCCGCGGTTCAGTATGCTGGAATTTCGCCGAGCGTCAGGTCGTGCCTGGCCACGTAGTTCAACCGCATCGCCACCGATCCGACGCCCCCGCCTTTGCGTGAAGCCGATGACAACCTGAGCTTGTACTTTGATACAGCATGAGAATCGAGGATCGTGCCTTCAGTTGCCGTATCGACGATGAATCGCGTGGGGCGCCCGCCCAAACGCGCCACGATCGTGATGTGGTGGCTCTTCTCTCGAATGTTGGGAATTACTACGAACTGGCGGGAAGTCTTCGCGGGCGTGTTGATCCTTTCTGCAATAACAGTCTATTTCTGCGATAGCTCGCGACACGATTTGAGTGGGAGGGGTCAGGTCGAAACCGAAACCGACGACAGACTGCATCGAGCGGAATGTTTGTTCCGAGGCGTCGTCGGTTTCGGTTTCGACCTGACCTCTCCTACCGCGCTGAATTGAAAGCGACTAGCATGTCGCGTAAGTTGGGGTCGTATCTGGAGAATCAACTCACCGCCTGTACGATCGTCGATCGTAAGTTGAGTTTCCAGATACGACCCCAACGTAACCGAGCTGTTCTCCCTCAGTCACGGACGGCGGCGTCTCAAGAGGTTGCAGTTCGAGCAATAAAAAGGCCGCCTTGCGGCGGCCCTGAACATTGCGGACTCGGGTTGAAGAAGAATTTTCGCGTAAGGGGCTGGTAGTCCTGCTACCGCTCTCGCTCCGGCGCCGCAGCCGGCATTTCCGTAGCCGCGGTCGTCTCAACGATTCGGGGCCCTGCCGTCTGCTGTCGGGCAGCGGCGACATACGGAGCTGGGAATGGAGGAGCGCCCGTCCAGAAGTAGCCGGTGGGAAACTGCGCTGGGGACGCGCTGCTGCCCACCCATTCGCTCAGGCTGAGAGCACCGCTGGGTTGACCGACGGGGTTGAATCCGGCCGCCGCGGCATCGACGACTCCGCACTCCCAGGCAACGAGACCGGCTGGGGTCGGGTCTCCAACCACGGACGTCCAGCAAGGGGGGAAGCTCGGCACCGTGTTCCCGCTGGTGTCCTGATAGATAACGTTGTACCAGTCGTAGCAATCGCCGTTGGCGCATTTGCAGTTGTTCGCTTCGCAGTAACTGTACGGCGCCCAAGGCCCCTTCGGGCTCGGATCGATCACGTTCGAGTAAGCGCTGTCCGCCCAGAAGGAAGTCCCGGAGACGGGCCAGCCCTTACTGGCGAGACACGTGGGTTGGCCGGTCGCGGGGCAGCCGGAATCGTTCAGCAGGGTCTGAACGTCCTTGTAATACGGGAGGAGTTGCCATGGCGCTCCTGACCGGCCCAGGCCAGGGATGGAGCAGACGGTAAAGGCGTGTCCGCCGCCGTTGTCCCAGAGCTTCTGGCACGAAGCGTTGATCGTGTTGCCGATCTGCCAGCCTAAGCCGCTCTTGATGTCGATGAACGCGTTCGCCTGCAGGTACTGCGCCCCTGTGGGAATCCTCATTTGCGGGACCTGGGCGGCATTAAGGTCCAACTGGTAGGCCTTGCAGGCGGCGATGTCGTCGGCGGGATCACCGTTCGCACTGTTATCGAGATTGATCTTGATCACGCACGCGTTGGCCTGCATGAGAGCAAACAATGCCCACTGCTCCTGGATCTGCAGGAAGTCGTTGTTGTTGAAGTAGGTGTGACAAGCCGTGAACTGATTGCTGAAGATCTCAACTCCACCCGTCCCCTGCGCCGTTCCCCGAATAATTGCGTTCATATCGGCGTGGATGGTGGAAAGGGCTACGCCTTTCTGGTCAATCTTCAGCTGAATCAGGTCGTTCTTGAGCTTTTTCGTATCGCCCGCCTTCCGGTCAGCTGCGATGTTCGCAAGATCGGCGGCCAGTATTGGGATTGCGGTGAGGGTGCCTGTGTGGAGAGCAACAAAGTTTGCGTAGGTGTCTTTGGCCAAAGCACAGTTGACCGCCTGAACAGACCCATTCAACTGTGTAAGCTGCGTGCTGAGAGTCGAGAGCTGCGTGCTAACCGTCGACCAGTCGGGGTTGCTCGAGGAGGAACAGCCCTGTACCAGGCAGCCCAGTCCCTCGCCGGCACCAGCTCCGAATAATGCCCCAAAAATGTCATTCGCGATATTTCCCACGGTGCCGCTCTGGCACATCACCGGCTGGGGCTGCAGCACGAGTGCGGCCACGGCAATCAAGATGGCGGGCATGAAGGGACGACGCAAGGACCGATGCTGGTTGGTCACGATTTATTGCCTCCCACAGGTTAGAACTGGGTTGGACAGCTACCGCGTCATTAAAATTGGAATGTTCCAGAAGTATACACGGATGAGCTTGCCGCGCAATGAATGGACTTTCGCAAAGGTCGCGAGGTTGATCACGCGGAGTTCCTGCGGTAGACAGTCCAAGCGCACTTGGCGCGGCCGGCCAGAAAAAAGGCCGCCTTGCGGCGGCCCTGAACATTGCGGACTCGGTTAGTGAATTACGAAGTTCGATCGGGCACCGGCGCTGGCGCCGGTGGTTGTGCGACCGGCGTGCTCACGTCGGTTGATGGCCCCGATCCTGGTGCGATCGTCATTGTTTCGCCGGGGCTGGCTTCGGGGTAGTACTCCTTCATCTTCAGGTAGTCGGTTCCCGTTTCTTCGCGGAGGATGTCGTTGACTTCCCAGCCTTCGAGCGTTTCGCGCTCGAGGAGTTTTCTTGCGATGCGGTCGAGCGACGATTTGTGGGCGGTGATGATTTCCTTCGCGTGGGCGTAAGCCTTGTCGAGGATGCGTTTGACTTCGCGGTCGATCTCGACGGCGGTGGCTTCGGAGAAGTCCTGGTGTTGGGCGAACTCGCGGCCGAGGAAGATGGCTTCTTCCTTTTTGCCGAAGGTGACGGGGCCGAGGTCGGACATGCCCCATTCGCAGACCATGCGGCGGGCCATGGCGGAGGCGCGCTCGATGTCGTTGCCGGCACCTGTTGTGATCTCGCCGATGAAAATCTCCTCGGCCAGACGGCCACCCATCAGCACGGCCAGCATGGCTTCGAGGTAGCGCTTCGAGTACGAGTACTTGTCCTCAGTGGGGAGCTGTTGCGTGAGGCCGAGGGCGCGGCCGCGGGGGATGATCGTGACTTTGTGGAGCGGGTCAGCGGCGGGGAGCACCGCGGCCACGATCGTGTGTCCCGACTCGTGATACGCCGTGTTTTTCTTCTCACGGTCGCTCATCACCATCGACTTGCGCTCCACGCCCATCATGACCTTGTCCTTCGCGAACTCGAAGTCGACCATCTGGACTTTTTTCTTGTCGTAGCGCGCGGCGTTCAGCGCGGCTTCGTTGACGAGGTTGGCGAGATCGGCGCCGCTGAATCCGGGTGAGCCGCGAGCGATCACGACGGGATCGACATCCTCGGACAGCGGAATCGTTCGCGTGTGTACGCGCAGGATGCCTTCGCGGCCTTTGAGGTCGGGGAGGTCGACGACGACGCGGCGGTCGAAGCGGCCGGGCCGGAGCAGGGCAGGATCGAGAACGTCGGGACGGTTCGTGGCGGCGACGAGGATCACGCCGTCGTTCGACTCGAAGCCGTCCATCTCGACGAGGAGCTGGTTGAGGGTCTGTTCGCGCTCGTCGTGACCGCCGCCGAGTCCGGCGCCGCGATGACGGCCGACGGCGTCGATCTCATCGATGAAGATGATGCAGGGGGCGTTTTTCTTGCCCTGTTCGAAGAGGTCGCGCACGCGCGAGGCGCCGACGCCGACGAACATCTCCACGAAGTCGGATCCGGAGATGGAGAAGAAGGGCGCGTTGGCCTCGCCGGCGATGGCGCGCGCGAGGAGCGTCTTGCCGGTGCCGGGAGGTCCCATCAGCAGGACGCCTTTGGGGATCTTGCCGCCGAGTTTCGTGAACTTCTGCGGCTCCTTCAGAAACTCGATAATTTCGTGCAGCTCGATCTTCGCTTCATCGACGCCGGCGACGTCTTTGAACGTGACCTTCTTGGCGTTGCCGGAGAGCAGCTTCGCTTTCGATTTGCCGAAGGAGAGCGCTTTGTTACCTCCCGCCTGCATCTGTCGCATGAAGAAAATCCAGAGGCCGACGAGGAAGAGGACGGGAGCCCAGGTGATGAGTGCGGTGATGAAGGGAGCGTCGGCGGCATGCTCGACCTGAAACTTCACGCCTTTCGCCTGAAGCTTTTCAATCAGGGCCGGGTACGTGGCCATGATCGTGGTCTGGAACTCTTTCTTGCCGCCGGGCGCGGTCTGCTTGGTTTCGCCGTGAACTTCGTCACCGCGAATCGTCACGCTGGCGACGGAGCCCTGGTTCACGCGATCGAGGAAATCGCTGAAGGCCCAGTTTTCACTCGTTCCCTTCGTCGTGTTGAACAGGCTCCAGAGCAGAACCACCAGAACGATGATGACGGCCCAGAGAAGCACCGTTTTGAGCGTCGAATTCAATCAAACCTCCAAGGGGAGCACGCGAATGCTTCGTGCGTGCCATTGACTGCCGAGTCGAAGAACGGGGGTGATGGCGTTGAAATTCTATGTGAAAGGGGGGGCTCGCCGTTCTCGGAAGCGTTTCACGCCAGTCCAGCAGGGCGCCTCGCGAGTCATCTAACGGGAGCAAGCCGAGGATGTTTCGGAGGCGCGACACCAGGCGAGTCGTGGGTCCGCTGCCGCTGACGCGGCAGACTGACTATGAGCCGCCGTCCGTGGGTTGCTCGCTGCGCTCGCACCCACGGCTACCTTCCTGCACGGCTCCGCCGTACATCGTTCGCGAGTCACGCGAGCCGTGGTGCGTCGTCTGCGAGCGGTGCGAGTCGTGAGTCCGCTGCCGCTGACGCGGCAGACTGATTATGAGACGCCGCCCGTGGGTTGCTCGCTGCGCTCGCACCCACGGCTACCTTCCCGCACGGCTCCGCCGTACATCGTTCGCGAGTCACGCGAGCCGTGGTGCGTCGTCCGCGAGCGGTGCGAGTCGTGAGTCCGCTGCCGCTGACGCGGCAGACTGATTATGAGACGCCGCCCGTGGGTTGCTCGCTGCGCTCGCACCCACGGCTACCTTCCTGCACGGCTCCGCCGTACATCGTTCGCGAGTCACGCGAGCCGTGGTACATCGTCCGCGAGTCACGCGAGCCGTGGTACATCGTCCGCGAGTCACGCGAGCCGGAGTTCATCGGTCGCAAACCTCGCGCGAGCTGTGGTGCATCGTCCGCAAGCCATGCGAGCTGTGGTGCGTCGTCCACGTGCTCGCCTCTCGTTGCATGGCTCGATGCGAATGATCATCGGACTCTTGTTACGAGCCGCCGGCCGTGAATCGCTCCGGGTTTGAACGGCGGAGCCGTGTCAGAGGGTAGCCGTGGGTGCGAGCGCCAGCGAGCAACCCACGGATTCGTAGCGCGTTTTTCCTGCCGCGTCAGCGGCAGTGGACACAACTCTTGGCCGATCATCCATGCTTCCGCTGAACAGCCTCACTTAACGGATGCAATGTACGGCAGGTTTCCGCAGCGGCCTTCGAACTCGAGGCCGTAGCCGGCGTACGGGCCTTCGCTGGCCTCGAAAGCGCGGAAATCGACGGTCAGGTCGACGGTGCGCGCGTCGGGGCGGTCGAGGAGCGCGACCAGCTTGAGGCTCGAGGGCTGTTTCTCGCGAAGTTGCGTCATCAGGTAGGTCTCGATCACGCCGGTCGAGACGACGTCTTTGACGACGTAGACATTTCGATCGCGGATGTCGATCCAGCTCAGATACGTAATCTCCAGTGCAGCGGCGGTCTCGGCGTCGGCGACGTCGCGGACGACATCAATGAATCCGTAGCCGGCCTCGCCCGGAATGCGGCGCAGGAGGTCGGCGAGAAAGCATGAAGCGCCTTTGAGGATGCCGAGGAGGAAGAGGGGAGCGTCGCCGGCATCGTCGCGAATTTCCGCCGCCAGCGCAGCCACGCGCTGTTCAATCTCCCGGGCGCTGAAGGCTTTCGTGAATTTTCTCAATCGCGACCTCGTAAAGGTCGGCGGCCTCGCCTGTCACTTTGAACAGATCGGAGACCTCGACGCCGGCCACCCAGACGATCGCGCCCTGCCAGATGAGGAGCGGAATGCGATCGCGCGACGCAGCGGCAATCTTACGATCAATCAGGAGATCCTTCAGCTTTTTGTCGTGTGACATGCCGAGGGGGCGGAAGCGGTCGCCGTGGCGGCGGTTGCGGATGGTGAAGTTTGGTTTGGCGCCCCTTGCCAGTTGGATGAGTTGGGTTGCTGGGTTGCTGAGTTGCCTGGGTTCCGAGTTGACGAGTTGCCGGATGCTGACTTTTGTTTCGATCTCGGGGATGTACACCTCGGTGCCTGCGTTGATCTCGATCTCGAAATCCAGCGCTGACTCTTTGTCGCTGCGGCGGCGGATCACGAGCTCGCTTCCTTCTTGAAGCAACTCGAGCGATTTCGTTAGGGAGACGCGCTTGATCCCGGCAACCTGGAAACCCGGGAATCCGGCAACCTGACCATTCAGTCGCGCCAGATCCTCCGCGGAGATATCGCGCGCCTCGGGATCGAGCCTTCGGATGTGACGCAGCAGCAGCGCCTGTCGCAGCCACGAGTTCTCCGGCATCGAACGAAATCTCGTCTCCTCCTCGGACTCGACGACATCCTCGGCGGCATCGATCGCCTGTTCGAGAACGGGCCACTGCTGGCGCGCCTGATCGGCGACTGCGGCGAGATTGTCGATGACGCTGTCGTCGAAGTCGCGCAGCATGGCGCGGACGCGGTTGCGAAGAAAGCGCGGATCGGCGTTCGAGCGATCGAAGCGGGGAGTGATGTTGCGTTCGGCCAGGAAGCGCTCGATCTCTTTGCGCGTGACATCGAGAAGCGGACGGATGATGCCGTCGTCGCGGACCGGATGGATGCCGCGCAACGCCGCGATGCCGCCGCCGGTCATCAGCCGCATCATCACGGTTTCGGCCTGATCGTTCTTCTGATGCGCGGTGGCGATCAGCGCGTCGCCAGCGATCTCGCGCAGCCGCGCGTGCCGCACTTCGCGCGCCGCCGCCTCGATGCCGCGATGCCGGATGGCCTCGGGATCGAGCGTGCCGTCAGCGACGCGCAGCGGGATGTCGTAGCGCGCGCAAAGCTCGCGAACGTAGGCCTCATCGTCATCGGATTCGGCGCCGCGAAGGCGATGATTGACGTGCGCGGCGGTGAATTGGATGTCGCCAATCTCAACGAGCGCGAGAAGCAGCGCCGTCGAATCGACGCCGCCCGAGACGGCAACGACGATCGGCCGTTGCACAAGATCGTGTGCAGTGAGGAAACGCCGGATGGCCTCGACAATCACGCTCGCCCCCGCCAACACTTCTCCCACTTTTTCGTCGATACCTTCGCATCGAGCGCCTTCTCCCCCCGTGCTTTTCGGGGGGAGAAGGTGCCGAAGGCGGATGAGGGGGTATTGCAGTTCACGATGCTCGATCATCCGAGGCGGGCTCCAATCGCGGGCGGTTGAGGCACTTGCCAAACGCCCCTCATCCGGCCTTCGGCCACCTTCTCCCCACTGAGAAGCGTGGGGAGAAGGCGCTCGATTGAGATTCTCTGCAAGCGTGAGAGATGCAGTCAAGTGTGGGTAAAGCGGCTAACCCTCGTCAGTTGTTGGCGATGTTCGATTTCGATTTGATGATGGTGGTGTTGGTGCTGGCGCCTATCACGATGGGATGGCTGCCGTCAGAGGTGAAGATGATCTTCTCCTCACCGATTGGGGCAGCGGCGCGCGCGGACGAATCGGCCGGCGCGGCATCGAACGCTTTCTTTTTCGCGTAGTCCCAGCGCTTTTTGATCGTGCCGCCCGTTGCACCTTTGATCTCGATCTGCGCCTCGGGATCGCGAGCGATGTCCGTGCCTTTCGGAGCACTGATGATCACGTACCACGCGCCGGCCGGAAGGACGCCGAGGTCGAGTTTGCCGTCAGCGTTGGTCGTGCGCGCGGAAGCGCCTCCGCCGGGACTCTTTCCCAGCTTGACATCGACTCCCTTCAGAGGCGCGCCGGCTTGGGCCGCAGCGGCAAGCAACGTGATCGCGATGAAAGCGAATGCGAAAATCGAAAAGCTCTTTCGTGCCGGCATTGGAATCCTCCTTCAGGATTGGAATCCAGTATGGCACTACTGCCAGCCGGCGATCACGTGAAAGAAGTCGTCGGCGGCGCCTCGCGTTCCTTGTACGAGCAGAAAGGACTGGCCGTCCGGGCTGGCCGCGAAACGGACCGTGTTAGGAGGGAGGTGGAACAGCTCGGTGATGTTCGTCTCGTCCCATTGGCCGGCGATTTTCGGGGTCACACTCATGACCCCATTCTCGCGAGAAATGTAAAACAACTCCTGACCCTCGCGCCGCCAGCGAGGAGTGTGTCCGCCGCTCGTCGAGATACGCACGCGGTGCACTTCGCCTGCGCCCAGACTCTGCAAATACACTTCCTCCGATCCTGTGCTGTCGGATGAAAACGCGAGCCATCTTCCGTCCGGTGACGCCTGCGGATCGCTCTCCTCAAAACTGCTGTTGAGCACCGGCTCCGCCTTTCGCGTGCGCATGTCGAGACGGAAAATATCGGACCTCGTTTGAGGAACGGTTCGCCCGAAGAAAAGCGTATTGCCGTCCGGAGTAAAGCTTCCTGCGAATTGAAAGGTGCCGGGAGGAAGCAGCTCTTCGGATGCCGAGGCTGTGAGATCGCGGAGGAAGAGATGGGGGAGTGTGCCTGCGGCCAGCGAGTAGACGATCGATCGTCCGTCGTTGGACCACACTGGAGTGAGGGCCAGACCGGAATCATTCGTGATGCGGTCGCGGACTCCGCGCGCAAGGTCGTAAATCCAGATGTCGCCGAGGCCCGTGGCGCGGTTGAGGACATTGACTGCGGCTCGCTTCCCGTCGTTCGAGTAGCTGAGGCTGTACTCGCTGAAAGGGCCGTGGTCATCGATCAGCCGCGTCGCTCCCTTTCGATCCGCGGCAACGAGCCGGCCGGTACTGGTGTCGGTCCGGTAGACGATGACGCCATTCGCTGCATCGAACGTGGCGCGCCCAGACGGGTAGAAGTACTCGACGTCGTGCGCAACCAGCGCGGGATCGCCGATGAGAATCCCTTTTCCTGCGTCGAAGTGCTGCGCGAGGAGCTCGCCATCGCGGACGTAGATGAGTTGATCGTTGCTGATCAATCCGACCTGCGAGACGTTTCGCAGCAGTACCGAGGTGGCTGTCGTGTCGAGAGATGCGAGGATGACCTGGCGGTCGAACGTATTGGCGAGCGCAGACCAGTAAAGAAAATGGTGCCCATCGGGAAGGAAGTGAGGCCAGGCGTGGCGCCATTCACCTTTCTTCGGCGACGTGACCTTGACTGGCGCTCCACCCTGATCGGAGATGCGATAGATATCTCGCCGTCCTCCGGCGCCGTCAGCAAAGAGAATCGTGTGGCCCTGCCAGGAACCAATCGCGCCTCCCGACCAGACGTCGGTAAGCGCTTCGGGAGACGTGCGAGCTCCGACATTCGTCTTCCACAGTTTTCCGCGGGCGCTGAAGCCGATCCATTGGCCGTCGGACGACCAGAAAGGCCGTGTGGCACCATCAGACCCTTCCACTTTCTTGATGTCGAATGAGTCGAGCCGCCGCAGAAAAAGCGAGGGTGTGCCGCCTTGAATCGCGCCGAAGCAGAGGGTCTCGCCGTTCGGAGAGAGCGCGAAGTTCGGCGTCTCGGGATGCGAAAACGCGCGCACTCCCTCGGGAGGTACGAGTTGAAGACGAACGGGCGGATTGTTCTGGTGCGTGCCGAAGAGCCGAATGCCTCCCCACGCCAGCAGACCGCCGATTGCCGCGACAATCGGGAGTGCGAAAAACAACAGCCGGTTGCTCGCCGATGACCGGACCGCGGAAACCGGCTCCGTCGTCGACGAAGTCTCCGACAGAAATCGCAACTGGCGCGCGACATCCTGCGCGGTCTGCCATCGATCCTCAGGATTCTTCTCGAGCGCGGTGAGGATGATCCGTTCGAGCGCCGGAGGCGTGTTCGGTTCGAGCGAACGGATCGGTGCGGGATCGGCCGACATAATCGCCGCACTGATCGCGACAGGCGACGAGCCGCTGAACGGCCGTTGGCCCGTGGCCATCTCGTACAGGATGCAGCCGAGCGCGAAGATGTCGGTGCGATGATCGATGGTCCGCCCTTCGAGCTGTTCCGGCGACATGTAGACGAGCGTGCCGACGACCATCCCTTCCGCGGTGAGCGGATTGACGATCGTCTCGGCGTTGGAGTCGCGAGGCGCTGGTTCCGGATTGGCGAGTTTGGCCAGGCCGAAATCGAGCAGCTTGACGCCCGAGGTGGTGATCATGACGTTGCCAGGCTTGAGATCGCGATGCGTGATTCCGGCGCGATGCGCATGCTGCAGCGCCTGCGCGATCTCGGTACCGAATCGCAGAACCTGACTGAGCGGAAGGCGTCCGCGAGCAATCCGGCCGGCGAGCGTTTCCCCTTCGATGTACTCCATCACCAGATACTCGGTGTCGCCGTCGCGGCCGATGTCGTAAAGCGCGCAGATGTGCGGATCAGAGAGCGCCGAGATGACGCGCGCCTCGCGCTCGAATCGCGCTCTTCGCTCGCTACTGGCTGTCAGTCCTGAGAGGAGAACTTTGATGGCGACGGTCCGCCCGAGGCGCGTGTCGCGAGCGCGATAGACCTCGCCCATTCCGCCGGCGCCGAGGAGTGTGTCCACCTCGTAGGGGCCGAGCATCGTTCCCTTCGCAAGACTCACGTGTGCGGCGATGATAGCGGAGATCAAAAGCGTTCACGTGGAGACGCGGGGAGCGCGGAGTTTTTCTCTGCGGCTTACTGCCAGCCGAGGATCACGTGGAAAAAAGAATCGCCTGCGCCCGGTTTGCCTGCGATGAACAGGAAGGATTGCCCGTCCGGACTGACCGCAAAACGGAGAGTGTCGGCGGGCGCGGAAAAGAGATCTTTGATCGCCGGGTTACTCCAGTCCCCGGTGACTGGCGGAACGACACTCATGACGACATTCTGCGGCGAGAGGTAGAAAAGCTCACCGTGCGCCCATTGAGGATTCTGTCCTCCGTGCGTCGAGACACGCAGCCGGAGCGACTCTTTGTCGATCAGGTTCTGTAGATACACTTCGGTCGCGCCCGTTGCATCCGAAGTAAACGCCAGCCACCTTCCGTCGAGCGAAACCATGGGATCGCGTCCGAGGAAGTTCCTGAGAACCGGCTCCGACTCTCGGGTTCCCATGTCGAGCCGGTGGATCTCCGCTATCGCCCACGGAAATTGTCTGAAGTAGAGGGTGGCGCCGTCAGGCGAAAAGCTTCCGGCGTATTGAAACGTGTCCTGTTGCATCAACCTCTCCGGCGCCGAGCCGGTCAGGGAGCGCCGGACGAGATGCGGTCCTGTTCCATCGAGCGAAGAGTAGACGATCGACTTTCCGTCTGGTGACCAGACAGGATCGAGCGTCGGGCTTCCCTGATCGGTGAACCGGTCCTTCGTTCCTCGGGCAAGATCGTAGATCCAGATGTCGCCAATCTGGGTTGCTCGGTTGATCGCTGTCGTTGCCGCGCGCTTGCCATCCGTGGAGAAACTGAGGCTCGCCGCATCGAACGGGCCGTGATCGTCGATGAGGCGTGCCTTCCCCGTCCGGCCGGTCATCAACAGGCTTCCAGTACTCGTGTCGGTGCGATAGACGATGACGCCGTTTGCTCCATCGAATTCGGCCGCGGCCGACGGGTGAAAATACGAGACGTCGTCCGCAATCAACGATGGCTCGCCGGTCATGGTTCCTTTGTCCGAATCGAACGTTTGCGAAAGGAGTTTGCCGTCGCGAACGTAAAGGAGAGTGCCGGGCCTGACAAGCGACACCTCGGATACGTTTCGCAGAAGGACCGATGGGGAAGAAGACGAGTCGAGCGTGGCCAGCACCAGTTCCCGATGCGATTCTTCAAAGGTCACCTGATAGAGAAAGTGTCTTCCGTCCGGTAACAGCCGGGGCCATCCGTGCCATAGCTGGCCCGCCTTCAGCGAAGTGGCTTTCACCGGCCTTCCGCCCTGATCCGAAATCCGGAAGATCTCCGGAGGCCCTCCCGGACCTTGGTAGTAAAGAATGTTGCTCTCAACCCAGGAAGCGTTTGCGCCCGAGGGCGAGACGTTGCACAGTGCCTCGGGGACAGCATTCCCTGCTGCTTCCGTCTTCCAGAGTTTCCCGTGTGCACTGAATCCGATCCTCTTTCCATCCGAGGACCAGAAAGGACTCAATCCGTTTTCTGAGCCCTCGACTTTCGTCACGGTGAGGGAACCGAGCCGCCTGACGAAAATCGATTGCGTTCCGCTCTGGATGCCAGTAAACGCGAGTGTCTGGCCATCAGGAGAAAGTGCGAAGTTGCGCACGTCGACCGATAGCACCTGCTGTATCCCGCCCAACGGGAAGAGATCGAGCCGGGCTGTGGCTGGTTTGCTCGGAGCGGTGGAGATAAGCCGCGTGGCGCCCCACACGAGCAGTCCGCTAAGGATCGCCGCAACGACCGCTGCGACGACGTAACCGCGATTCGTTCGCCGCACCTCGGCCGCGGCAAGCGGCTCCGTCGATGTTGACGATTCCGACAGCCAGCGCAACTGCCGCGCGACGTCCTGCGCTGTTTGCCATCGATCGTCGGGATTCTTTTCCAGCGCGGTGAGGATGATCCGTTCGAGCGCGGGTGGCGTATTCGGTTCGAGCGATCGGATCGGAGCCGGATCGGCGGAGAGGATCGCGGAAACGATGGCCAGGCGTGAGCTTCCGCTAAATGGGCGTTGCCCCGTGACCATTTCGTAGAGGATGCAACCGAGCGCGAAGATGTCGGCTCGATGATCGACGGCTTTTCCTTCGAGTTGCTCCGGTGACATGTAGACCACCGTGCCGACCACAGTCCCTTCCGCGGTGATCGGGCTGACCATCGTCGCGGCGTCCGGCCCGGCGTCCGAGACGCTTTCGGGATTGGCCAGCTTCGCCAATCCGAAATCGAGCAGCTTGACGCCCGAGGTGGTGATCATGACGTTGCCAGGCTTGAGATCGCGATGCGTGATTCCGGCGCGATGGGCATGCTGCAGCGCCTGCGCGATCTCGGTACCGAATCGCAGAACCTGACTGAGCGGAAGGCGTCCACGCGCAATCCGATCCGCGAGCGTTTCCCCTTCGATGTACTCCATCACCAGATATTCGGTGTCACCGTCGCGGCCAATGTCGTAAAGCGCGCAGATGTGCGGATCGGAGAGCGCCGAGATGACGCGCGCCTCGCGCTCGAATCGCGCCCTTCGCTCGCTGCTCGCTGTTAGTCCGGAGAGGAGAACTTTGATGGCGACGGTCCGCCCGAGGCGCGTGTCGCGAGCGCGATAAACCTCGCCCATTCCGCCGGCGCCGAGGAGATTGTCCACCTCGTACGGGCCGAGCATCGTCCCCTTCGCAAGAGTCATCTGTGCGGCGATGATAGCGGAGGTGGATTTTCCCCGCGTCCCCCGCGTCTCCGCGTGAAACGGTCTTATGATCTGCAAATGACCGGCAACGTCCCCGACTCCTACAAGCACTACCCGAAGCGCATCACGCCCGGCGAGGATCTGATCGCCGGCGGCGCGCACGTCAAGTGGTACGACATCCGGCGCGCCGAGGCTGTGATCAGCGA
Organism: Thermoanaerobaculia bacterium; assembly: GCA_963719365.1. GTDB lineage: Bacteria > Acidobacteriota > Thermoanaerobaculia > Gp7-AA8 > Gp7-AA8 > JADGNZ01. The sequence goes on from OY970380.1 coordinate 307,831, forward strand.
CGATACGCAACGCGAGGCCCGCGCCTTCCTCCGCGCCGAAATGGATGCCGGCCGCATGAGCCTTCAAAACGAGCTCGGGTTCGTCATCCTCCACCTCTGCGGCGAATCTTTCTTCTTCCTCATCGTCAACACCTGGCGATACAACAACGAGTTGTGGGAAACGGTCTACGCAAAAGAGGGCGACGAGCCGTTCAAACTCTGGCCGCGCGACGATACGCACAAACCAGTCTTCTGCGTCTGGGAGCTCGGCGCCGTCATTCACGAACAGAAAACGTGGACGAAGTTTCTCTACTCAGCGCGCGATGAGAATGCGCGCATGGCCTGGATCGGCGATCGATTCACGGGCGAGGCGTGAGGGCTAACTCGCCGGTCTCGCAACGGGCCTGCGCCGCGCTTTGAGCACGATCCACAACTCGTCGTTGCGAATGTTTGTGAAGCGCAGCTTGATCCGTCCTTCATCGTCGAGCGAGATCACAGCAGGCGTGTTGACCGAAATCAGCATCCAGCCGGCTGGAAGCGTGACGTAATTCAAGGGACGCCCGAGGGTGCGTTTCCAAACGAGATCGGCGCTTTCGAGCGTGTAGCCAACCGGATCGGTATACGTCTCCTGCACCCTTATCCTCGCCGACCGTCCCTCGGCCACCGGATGTTCGAGATCGCCCTGCACGGCAACGGAATCAGGATCGACCGGCGTCGGGTAATAGCCCAACGCGTTGACGTCCTTGCCGGGAACAGCGTGCGTGACGAGGTCTTTGCCGGTGTCGAGATCGATCATCTTCGCGTCGGGAGAGACGACGCTGCCCTTGCGCACGAAGCTGTGCACCGACTTCTGGCCAGCACGCGTGACGGTGAAGTCGTGGGAGATGCGAAATTGGTGCGTAGCCGGATCGAGCAACCAGTAGCTGATCTCGCGATCCTGCTCCGCGCGATGAACCGATTCCTGCGCGAGCAACGCCGCTGGAACGAGCGTGAGAAACAGTATCAACGCGCGCTTCATGGCAGGCTCCTGGCGACCAGCTTCACCGGCAACTGATCATCACGATCGTTGAGAAAACTGACGCGAACGCGCCCATCGGCATCCGTCGAAACGATGCCCGGCGATCCGCAGGCAACCAGCTCCCATCCCTTCGGCAGCAGCACAACATTGCGCTTGATCCCGAGCGGCCGCTCGAACACGAGCAACCCATCTTTCACGTCATACGACTTCGCATCCGTATACGTCTTGATGATCCGAATCCGCGTCTGCCCACCCTTCGGCACCGCCCCCGGCAGATGAACGCGAATGAACTGCGCATCATCCGCCGTGTTCTGCGGCACCAGCCCACTCGCCTTCGCCTCCTTGCCGCTGACGACCTCGAATTTCAAATCCTCGCCGGTGGCGCGAGCGATCACGCGCTCTTTCGTCGCGATTGAGCCAACCCGAATGGGATTGAAAAACAATTCCGCCCCTTCCTTCGGCTGGGTCACATCGTAGGTGATCGCAAATTGATGGCTCTGTGGCGGCAGAAGTTCGTACAACGTGAACTCGTCGGAGGCGAAGATTGGAGCGCTCAGAGCGAGGGCGATGACGGAAGCGATGCAGGTGGTGCGCATTGGGGAACGATATCAAAGGCGTCACGCGGAGGCGGCCAGGAGCGCATCGAGGAGGTAGGGAATCCCGATTCCCGCGACTCTCCTATAATTTGCAGCCAGCACACCCGGAAATCTCACAACTGAAGGGAGAGAGATGGAAGGACCAACATGGGAGAATCCGATCAAGTCGTTTTTCCGGCAGTTTGATATCGATTCGATGAAGGACATGGGCATCGACCTCGGCAACTACGACAGTGTGAAGGCCAATGCCGGGCCTATCTACGACCGGACGAGCGCCGGCGAGATGCCGTGCGACGAGCCGTGGCCGGGCGACCGCGTCGCGACATTCAAGCAGTGGATCGACGACGGCACTCCGAAGGGGTGACGCGAGGAGGACGTATGGCCGAACATCCCAACTTCTGGGAGGACATTTTTCCGCTGTTCACGGACGTCGACATCGCCTGCATGCGCGCCCGCAACGTGCTGCTGGCGAGCGTCGATTGGTGGAGAAAAAAAACTGACGATGAGTTCCGCAACTTCAACGCGGCATTCAACATGGTCAAGAGCGGCCGGATGCCGCTCGGCGGTCCGGTCTGGGATCCTGAAAGCGTGCAGATGCTTGCCGACTGGAGGGCCAACAACTTCGAAGAAGGACCGAGTCCCACAGATACCGAATAGGAGGCAACGATGCGACGAAACCAACTGCTGATTGCATTCGCCGTGTTGGTCGTGATCGCTGCCGTCACGATCATCCGGTCCGATGCCCGCGCCGCCGCGCCGCCGCCGGGCGTGCTCACCGCGAATCCCCTTCCCGAGGTTGTTCCACTCAGATCCTCCCCCCCGGGCCAGTCCAATGTCGACGTCTTTGCCTGGCAAACGTTCATCGCTCTCAACCGGCCGGCCGCGCTCGATGCCGATGGACGTCCGGTCCGCGATGACGCCTTTCCGAACGGCAAGCCGGATCTCAGCAAGCCGGCCGGCGCGCGCGGGCCGCGCGTCTGGGAAGGGATGAAGGCCGATCACGAGCTGTTCCGTCACGGCGGCAAGGCGCCGGTGGCCTGGAATGGGTACGACGACGACCTGCCATGCAGCGCCGGCGAAATCGGCGAGAAGTCGGGCGAGAAGATCCTGACGCTGCTCTCCGAGGGAACGTCGATGCAGCAGGGAGTGAACCAGGCCATGGCCGGGCCGCTCATCGACCGTTTCGGGTCGTACGTGCACTACGAGGTGCGCCACAACAAGCTGTACTACGACGCGGTCAAAGACAACAAGTACTACCTTCGCAGCGAGCTGAACAAGCATCGCTGGCCGAAGAAGATGATCCAGCTTCCGATCGGCGAGCGCGACAAAAAGTACGGCTCGCTGGAGATCAAGGCGGCGTGGCGCGTGCTCGATCCCTCCGAGGACGAGGCCGCGGCCAATCGCTACTACTGGACCTGGGCCCGCATCCCCAATCCGGTCACCGGCGAGTGCGGGCCGAAGGTGCGCGTGGCGATGGTCGGCCTGCACATCATCCAGAAGGTGGAGGGATTCAATCAATGGCTGTGGGCCACCTTCGAGCATGTCGACAACGTGCCATGCAACTACACAAATCCGGGCAATTGCCCGCCAGCGCCTGCGCGCTATTCATTCAATGACAGGGGAAACACCGCGCTTGACACCGTCGCCAAAGGCAACCGCGGATATGCGCCGGTGAACTGGTCGACCTCAGGTTTGACGATGCCCAAGTGGCGGCCGCTCGATCCGAAAAATCCCACCACGCCGCTGCCACGCGAACCGATCGCCGTCGCCAACCGCATCCACGCCATCCGCATGCTGCCGGTCCAACCATCGGCCGGCGACCGCAATCGCGATTTTCACGCCATGGACGGTATCCGCGGGACGTGGCTCGAGAACTACATCCTCATCGAGACGCAGTGGCCGACCCGCGGCGATCTACCGACCAAGCCACCGGATCTCAGTAAGAACCCAACTGACGCCGAATACGCCGCCGGCGCCGGCGATCCCGAGCCGGGACCGAACTTCCGCAACGTGCCGGTGGCGAACATCACCATGGAGACGTTCTACCAGCAGACCAATCCATCACTCAAAGGCCTCGGCGCAAGCTGCATGCAGTGCCACTACACGGCCGCCCAGGACGGACTTCAGCTTCACGCTGACCAACCGGGCCTGGCCGCCGACACTGGCGACGAAGCCGCACTGATCTCACGTGGGACAGACAGGAATGTCTGTCCCACAGCGAACCACGATACCAGACAGACGGCACTCGCTCTGCGCGCCGGTCAGCAAGGCGATCGGAGTCGCTGTCCGACACTTTCAGGTGGCGACGGACGTTGATCTCGGTAGACCTGAATGTGCAGAACAACTACGATTGCCCAAAGGCACCGCGCACCCTATGCAAGCTGTGCGCTGAAACACAGTAATTCGTACAATGGACTATGGTGTCGTGTTTGTCGCGGATTTCGGCGGTTGGTCCACTCCTCCGAACGAGAAACCGAGGCTCAGCGATATGTACGGGCCGAAGGCATAGCGCTTCGAGCCTTGAGTGACTTCAATAGCTGTAGGGTTACGAAAATCGCCGATACTCACGTCTGGGAAACGCGTCGCCTGTGTTGCGGCGATTCCGGCCGCGATCGTTGCCAGCGTTCTGGGACCGAGTTCCCGCAACCGATAAGCGCCGCCGATGTAATAGGAGGCCTTTCGGTCGACGTTTGTAGCGAGACCGAACTGCGCACCCCAATTGGGATAGTTTGCAAGATGGAAATCCAACGCGAGACCGGTGCCAGAAACGAGCTTAGCCTGGTTTCGCTTCTTCAGGATCTTGACTTGTCCATCGTGTTCGCCTCCTACAACGAGTTCGGTAACGAGCTCCTGGTCGGAGACGGAGCTGAAGGTTAGGAAGCCACCCATATCGACGAACCAGCGTTGATAGTTCAACGTCGCGATAATCGTCTTCGGTGGATCGTCGTCGAATTGCATCTGAATCGCGAGCGTGTCCGATTTGCCGAGCGCGATGAAGCCGATCGACGGATTGTTCTCAGGAAGCATCTTGGCGACGTCTACCGTCGTGTTTTCAGGACCTTTCGGATTTGACTCACGGGCGAGCCATCGTGCTTGATCGGTTGAAGTCGTTGAGGCTTGAATGTTCTGAGCTGGGTCTTTTCTTGCGAGTGTTGGTTTGAAACGCCTTGGCTTGTTCACAGTGATGACAATGCGATCTGGAATGTGTTTCGCTTTGTAGACGCGGCGAACGAACAACGGGTTCTGGTCCTCGTCTGTCTCTCCCGCGGTGATGAATATCTTCAGTTTCTGCGCGCCTTGCGGGATGTCCTTGATGATGATGTCGGAAAGCGCATCGGCGCTAATGAACACGGCCGTTGGGCAGCTCCAGCTCGTCGCCGAGCATTCGATCCGGAACGGGTGATCATCGTTCTTGATCCTGGCCTCATCAAGCACCTGTTTGAGGTCTTCCTTCGTCAACTGCGGCGGAGGGGTCGCGTTCGCCACAGCGAAGAGAAATCTTGTCGATGCCCGCGGCGCAGGCGCCTGCGCGAACGCGGTAACGGACAGAGCACCGACGAAAACGAGAGAAAGTACGACCGTAGCAAGCCGCATGGGTTCCTCCACTCAGGAATGATTTTGGACGAGCGGAAGAATAGTTCCGGAACTGTGAAATGGCAAGTTGCCGGTAGAAAACAGGTGGGAGGAGTTTGGTGGCGGTGCCCAGAGTCGAACTGGGGACCTAGCGCTTATGAGACGCCCGCTCTAACCATCTGAGCTACACCGCCATCGGGAGGGCTGCCGGAGGATATACTCAACCCGGTGCGCGGTGAAAAATTTCGCGCGCGGAGCGGCTGAATGTCCGAGCTCGACGAGCGGCGATGTATCCGCTGCAGCGACCCCGAGGAGAGTACGCGGCTGGAACGCTGCGTGGTCTGCGGGAAGTACTTCTGCACCGACTGCGCCTACCGCGCCACGGGACGCCGTTTCTGCGCCGTCGAATGTGCGCGCGCTTTTTTCTACGGAGAGAACGATGACGACGAAAACGATGACGCTGCCGGTTGATACGACGACTTCCGATACAGCGCGGCGGCCGCGCCGGCTGCGCCGCACCGATTCCATCCGCGCGCTGGTCCGCGAGACGGTCGTGCGCGCCGAGGATCTGATCTATCCGCTGTTTGTCGTGCCGAACAGCAGGCCGAAGATCGAGATCGGATCGATGCCCGGCGTCTGGCAGCTTCGCGCGCACGAGGCCGTTGACCAAGCCCTTCGCGCTCACGACCTCGGCATCCGCGCGCTGCTCCTCTTCGGTCTGCCGGAGTACAAAGACGGGATCGGATCGGCATCGTGGGATCCGACCGGGCCAGTGCAACTGGCGATCGAGGCGATCAAGCGCGCCGTGCCGCAGATGACGGTGATGGCCGATGTCTGCCTCTGCGAATACACCGACCACGGACACTGCGGCGTGATCGTCGACCACAACGGCGTGAAGGATGTCGACAACGATCAGACGTTGCCGCTGCTGGCGAAGCAGGCGGTTTCCTTCGCCGCCGCCGGCGCCGATTTCGTCGCGCCCTCGGACATGATGGACCGGCGCGTCGGCGCGATCCGCACGGCGCTCGATGATGCCAGCCTCACCGATGTCGGCATCATGGCGTACTCGGCGAAGTACGCCTCGGGTTTCTATGGACCGTTCCGCGAGGCTGCCGAGTCAGCGCCGCAGTTCGGCGACCGCCGCAGCTATCAGATGGATCCGGCGAACGTGCGCGAGGCGATCCGCGAGATAGAGCTCGACATCGAAGAGGGCGCCGACATGATCATGGTCAAGCCGGCGTTGTCGTATCTCGATGTGATCCGCGTGGCGCGCGAGAACTTCGATCTGCCGGTGGCGGCCTACAACGTGAGCGGTGAGTATTCGATGGTGAAGGCGGCGGCGGAGCGTGGCTGGATCGATGGGCCGCGTGTGATGAATGAGATCCTGACGTCGATCAAACGCGCGGGAGCGGATCTGATCATCACGTATCACGCGATGGAGTGGGCGGAGCTCAACCGGCGATAGAGTCGCCGCCGGGCCGGCGGCGGTACAGCCGTCGAGCCGGCGGCGCTACGAAAGAAGTGGCGCTACGAACGCTACTTGGAAGGTTCTGCGCTCTTCTTCGCCATGCCGCACGAGTCGCCGCAGCAATCCTTCTTGTACGTGCATGAGTGAAGCTTCGCGGAGTGCTTGCAGCAATCCATGTGTGATTTCTTGCAGCTCTTGTGGTCCTTGCAGCAAGCTTGGTCCTGCTTCATGCAGTAGCCGGCCTGGAGCGGGATGGCGACGGTCATCGATGCCACAACCAGCGCTGCGGCGAAAACTCTGCGGATTCTCATGGAACCTCCAAGCGGATAACGGTTTCTTTCCTTCATTGTCTCTTGTCCGTTATCAATTGTCCATCGTCGTCACCCGCACCATACCGCCGTGATCGCGTCCGGATGGTCGAGCAGGTAGCCATCGTCGTCGGCGTTGAATCCGATGATGGCGCCGTCGAGTCGGGAGGCGGACATATCGTCGAGAGCGATTTGGATGCCATCGACATCGACGATCTGGTCTCCGTCGATTGGTTCCTCGGCGAAGGCGAGCCGGTAGCCGCTGCCGCCGCAGCCGGTGGTGAAGGCGATGCGGAGCAAGCGTCCTTCGAGCTCGCGATGCAGGTGCTCGGCGGCGGTTCGGGTGACGGTGAGATTCATCGCCGGCTCAATTACTCCGTGGCCGGTCCGCGAACCAGCCGCGCCTCGGCGTCTTCGCGTTTGAACCAATCGCGATCGAGTTTGGTCAGCTCCAGCTCGCGCTCGAGCTCGACGATGTGCGAGCGCTTCGATGCGCCGAGGTAGACGGCGAAACCGCGGTCGATGACGGTGGCGCCGCGTCCGAGCTCGGCCAGCTTTCGTTCCATCGTCCGTTCGCGGGCGATCAGAAACTCCGTGGTCTCGCGATACGAAAGGTCGCCCTCGAGGATGTCCTGGAACGCGAGATCGTTGGCTAACGTCACCCGCAGTCGTGCGCCGTTGCGTGCTGCGATCTTCATTTCGATGAGGTCGCGCGTGGCCCGCTCGTCCGCGGCGAACTGCTTGAACATGTTCGCCGTCAGCGGATTTTGCAAATTCTCGGCGAGCTTCTCGAACGTCTTGTACGCCTCGACGGTGTATTGGTAGAGCGTGTTGAGCTGCTCGCTGGTGAGTGTCGCGGGGGTCGCTTCGATGGTTGTCATTGTTTCCTCGGGGGTGGGGAGTGGGGTGTGGGTTTTGGCAGAACCGTGTTCTCCTAACGCCAAACTCCTTGGTCCCTGATTGCTGTTACTTAGTTTTCGAATTCTACCGAGAGTGTGGTTTCGGAATTGGAACGCGGGGTTCGTTTCTCCCACCCCCACTCCCAACACCCCACTCCCCATCACTCAATCTTCGCTACTTTCACAATCACATCGCCGATCAGTTTCGATTGGCATGACAGCCGGTACGGCGCTTCGAGCTCTTTGTATGTTTCATCGGGCGTCGGTGGTGTCAGGTTGTCCCAGCCATCGACGACTTCGATTCTGCAAGTGCCGCACGCACCGTCGCCGCCGCAGACGCTGCTGACTCGGATTGCCATCTCGCCGGCGCAGGAGAGGAGCGTCTTTCCCGCGGGAAACTCCGCCGCCTTTCCATGGTCGACGAAGATAACCCGAGGCATCGGCGGGGGATTCTAACGTAGGTCGGACGAACGTAGGTCGGACTCTCTAGTCCGACAAAACCGGAGTCGGACTGGAGAGTCCGACCTACGTTCGTCCCGGCCTACCCACCGAGCGCTCGATGGGCCATGTACGAACTGCGAACGAGGGGCGCTGATTCGACGTGATGGAAGCCGAGGGACTTCGCTTCGGCGCCAAGTAGCGCGAACTCCTCGGGCGTGTAGTAGCGGCGCACGGGATGATGATTGCCGGTCGGAGCGAGGTATTGCCCCATCGTGAAGATGTCGACGCCGGCATCGCGCAGGTCGCGAGCGACAGCGAGAATTTCGTCTTCGGTTTCGCCGAGGCCGAGCATGAGTGACGACTTGGTCAACATGTTGACGCTTCGCTCCTCCGACGCCCAGCGCAGCACGTCGAGCGAGCGCTGGTACTTCGCGACTGGACGAACGGCCGAGTAAAGGCGCGGAACGGTCTCGATGTTGTGTCCGAGCACCTCGGGATTGGATGCGATGACGACGCGAAGGGCGTCGCGGTTGCCTTCAAGGTCCGAAATCAGCACTTCGACCGCGGCGCCGGTCTCGTCGCGAACAGCGGTGACGGTTTGTGCGAGATGCTCCGCGCCCCCGTCGGGCATGTCGTCGCGGTTGACCATCGTGATGACCGCGTGGCGCACGCCCATCTTCGCTACCGCCTCGGCCACGCGGCGCGGCTCATCCGCGTCGGCTGCGAGCGGCTTTCCTTTGCCGACCGCGCAGAACGTGCAGCGGCGCGTGCAGATCTCGCCGAGGATCATGAAGGTGGCGGTGCCGGCGCTCCAGCACTCGAAAATGTTCGGGCAGCGCGCTTCCTGGCAGACCGTGTTCAGCGCCAGATCGTTCATCAGCTTCGAGACCGGAAGTTGCGCAAGATCGCCCGGCACGCGGATCTTCAGCCACTCGGGACGATGCCCGGCGCGGCGGTTAATGGGGGCGGGGTTTGGGTTGGGGACACTCATTTCGTCTGGTTGCCAGGTTGTCCGGTTGCCAGGTTGACAACCGCCGCGGGTAACTCGGCAACCCGGCAACCCGCCAACCGCGATTCCAACTGCTCCAACGCTTCGCGATCGTCGGTCCAGCGGATCTTTTCATACGCCTCGGCGAATGTGAACCAGCCGTAGTCGTCGTGCTCGGCGGTGTCGATGCGGATCGGTGAGCTCGAGCTCATCTCGATCTCGAAGCCGGCCTCGGACGCGATGATCGGCTGTGGATGCGTCGCCGCGAGGTACTGCGAATCGATCAGGAAAGATTGGTGCAGATCGAGCGCGCGCGGCTCGCCAACGTTCCCGGTTTCTTCGATCAATTCACGGCGCGCGGTTTCGAGCGGCAGTTCTCCCTCTTCGATCGAGCCTGTGATCGGCTGCCAGAAGTTGCCGCGCTCCGGCCGGCGATGAAGCAAGAGAACTCGCTCGCCATCGTGAACCATTACTTTTACGAGGCGGATGCTCGGCTCGCGCGGGACGAGCTCGCGCTCGAAGACATCCGCGAATGTTGAGGCGACGATGCGACGCACGTCGTCGATGGGGATGTCGAGCCCGAGGAGACGCGCGATCGACGTCACGCCCGTTCCATGCAGACCGCATGGCGTGATGAGCCGGAAGTGATCGAGGTTCGTGTTCACGTTGAGCGCGAATCCGTGCGAGGTCACCCAACGCGCGATGCGCACACCAATCGCGGCGATCTTGTCGTTGCCAACCCAGATTCCGCGCTTCCCCTCGGCGCGCTCCGCAGTGATGCCGTACGCGGCGACGGTGCGGATGAGGATCTCTTCGATCTTCGTCACGTACTTGCGCACGTCGCGCTTGCCTTCGCCGAGGTGGACGATCGGGTAGCCGACGAGCTGGCCGGGACCGTGATAGGTGATGTCGCCGCCACGCGTGGTCTCGAAGAAACGAACACGCTCGGCCGCGAGTGATTCGGGAGGCGCGAGGAGATTTCGCGCATCGCCGCCGCGCCCGAGGGTGATCACCGGCGGATGTTCGAGGAGTAGAAGCTGATCAGGAATTGCTTCGGCCTGCCGCATCTCGACGAGCTTCTGCTGCAAGCGCATGCCGTTCTCGTAGGTGACGAGATCGAGATTCCGTAATTCGCAGGTGCGCATCGCGCGTTCGAATACGCGCGGGAGTTGGTTGGCATTCCCTCGGGGGTGGGTTGCTGGGTTGCTGAGTGGACTGGTTGCCGGGGTGAGGTTGCCGATGTCGCGTTAGTCGTGTGCGAGTGATCACTGCTCGGAGTCCATCGCCCTGCGCAATTACGCCCCCCCTCATCCGGCTTCGCCACCTTCTCCCCCCGCAAAAAGCGCGGGGGGAGAAGGCGCTCGATTGGGAGGGTGCTCCAGGAAAAGGAAAGGTCCAAAAAAGAATGTGAAAGGGCGAATTGAGTTGGCAACCCGGAAACCCGGCAACCCTTCAACCCTTCAACGCAGCAACCCAGCAACCAAGCAACCCGCCCTCACGGCTTCCAATCCGCGAGTTGCTTTTGCAGCTCCTTCGCGTCGTGAACGATGTCTGGTTCTGTGGCGGTGGGCAGGAATGCGTTGAGGGCTTTGATGGCTTCTTGGAAGAGACCGGAGTTCACTTGGGCGACGATCCGCTCGTAGGCTTCGATCTGGCGGTTTCTGGCTGCGGCGTGGGTCAGGTCGGCGGCTTGTTTTTCGAAATCGCGGCGGGCTTCGGTGTCGCCGGCGCCGGCGGCGAGCTCGCGGACGACGGCGGCGGCTTCGTCGAGATGCTTCTCGCGCGAGAGGGCGTTCGCGCGCAGGACGTCCGCGCGCGCGACCACGGCGCGGGCGGCGATCGCGATTTGCGGGTCGGGCATTGCTTCGAGTTGCGCGAAAAGCTGGTCGGCCTTTTCGCGATTGCCGTTGCGGCGGTACATGCCGAGGAGGTGAATGGGGAGGTCGAGGCGATTGGGGAGGAGCGTGCGCGCCTGTTCGAGCGCGGCAATGCCCGGCGTGACGTCGTCCTCGACGCTGTAGGAGATGCCGAGGGTGGCCATGACGCGGCCGGTTGGGAAGTCGGGATCGTCGCGATGCGCGAGAAACGGTTGGATAAGTGCGCGCGCTTTGCGGAAGCGCATCGTGTCGCCGGCCGCCGAGGCTTCGGTCTGTGCGGCGGGACCGGTCTGATCCTGCATCAATGCCTCGGCGTACGCGAGTGCGGCCTCGAGATCGTTTGGATCGCCGGCGATGGCTTGTTCGAACAGCGGCATCGCCTCGGCGAACTTCGCATCGGCAATACGCAGCGACGCGATTCCGGCCAGCGACGGTGCGTGCTTCGGATTGGCTTCGAGCGCGGCGCGATAGTGACGTTCAGCTTCGGCTGGCCGCTCTTCGATCCCGGTGATGAAGTGCCCCAGCTCGTAGAGAACCGCGGCACGATCGATCGGCCGCAGCGTCGCGCTGGTGTCAGTCTGCGGCACAGGAATCGTGATGGTCCATCCTGCGCGCGGCACGTTCATGTAACGCGTCAGCGCTGAATCGATATCGCGCAGCGAGCGGTGATAGTGCGTCTGCAACGCGGCCGCGACAGGAGCGCCGTTCGCGACGTCGTGAACGAATGCGTAGAACTCCGCGCCGCTGTTGGAGGCGGTGCGAACGAGCCAGTCGACGATGGCCCAGCTCTCCGCGTAGAAGACATCCTGTGCCGGCGGAATGTTGTAGGTGTCGGATTGGCGCGTGACGACGAACAGCTCGGCGGGCGGGATGCGCGGGCGCTGACGAAGCGTGGCGATGTGATTCCGTATCGGCTCGCCGGCAGAGACCGAACCGCGGCGGATCGTGGCGGTGCTGAAATACTCGGCCAAACCTTCGTCGAGCCAGAGCGGGATCGGCGCGCCGCCCGATTCGAGCAGATCGTGGACGAGCTCGTGAAGCGATGGCCGGTCGCCGCCGCGCCACGTCGAGCCGTCATTGATCAGCATCGTCCCGCCTTCGCGCTGCGAAACGAAAACGCCGCTGACTTCGGAGTTGGGACGGTCGCGCAGCATGTCGAAGTACGGCCGGCTCTCGCGGGGATTGGTGAAGACGATCACGCGCGTTGGTGGTCCCGAGGAGGTACTGAATGTCGCGTCCATCTTCGTCAGAGCCGCGGCAAGCGTCTCCAAATCGGCGGCAATCGCCCGCGTGCGGTTTTCGCCCGCGCTGCTGATGAAGACGAAGTGCTTTGAGCGCGCGCGCACCCAAGTCTCGGTCGCGGCGGGAAAGGGTATCGGGCTCTCGATTGGACGAGTGACTGCTTTGGGATTCCTGGCAACGGCAGGGACGGCCTGACTAAAGGCCGGAGCGGCGAGCGCGAGACCGAGCAGTGCGATCCATCGACTCATCGGCGGTGAAGAACAGGGGGCAGGACGGCAGAAAGTTCCGGAAGCGGCGGGAATCATGACAAACTGTCCGTCACTCTTTTATTACGGAGGGATTATGCCTGCTGACCAGAGTGCAAGTTTCAGTCTAGCCAATGTCATTCGTGCGCATGGTGTCGGTGTTCGAGGGTTGGATGTTCCGCGGCGATCGGAGCAGTACGAGGGCCGCTTCGGACGGATGTTCCGAAGCCTGCCGGCCGCCGATCACGAGCGTGCGGATCTCATCAACCTCGCGAATCAGATGATCGCGGCTCCGGAGCCCGATCCGGGAGAGGCGACGGTCGATCCGGAGGAGAACCGCGGGATCGCCGCGGGCTACACGTACGTGGGGCAGTTCATTGACCACGACATCACATTCGACCCGAACAGCAGCCTGCAGAAGACCAACGATCCGGACGGCCTGACCGACTTCCGCACGCCGCGCTTCGATCTCGATTCCGTCTATGGCCGCGGTCCGGATGATCAGCCGTACCTTTACGAATCCGACGGCATTCACCTTCTTCACGGTACCCGCCTGCTGACCGGCAATCCCAATGATCCGAACACGTTCGATCTCCCTCGCGACACGCGCGCGACCGGCGAGCGGCGCGCCATCATTGGCGATCCGCGCAACGACGAGAACGTGATCGTCTCGCAGTTGCAGGGGATCTTCATTCGCTTCCACAACCGCATTGCCGATCTGCTCGGCGCCAGCGCGAAATTCGCCAACGTGCAGCGCGTCGTCCGCTGGCATTATCAGTGGGCGGTCCTCCACGATTTTCTGCCAACGATCGCCGGATGGGAGATGGTTCGCAGCGTTCTCCCGCATCTGCGCAAAGACGGAAAGGACAAGTCGCGGTACGACGAGAAGCCCGATCTGCGTTTCTTCCACTGGCGCAACTCACCGTTCATGCCGATCGAGTTCTCGGTTGCGGCGTACCGCTTTGGGCATTCGATGATTCGTCCGCAGTATCGGCTCAACTCCACGCTTCCGAATCGCTTCCCGATCTTTCCCGATCTGCGCGGGTTCAACGAGTTTCCGACTCCGTGGGCGATCGAGTGGCCGCTCTTCTTCCACATTCACGGCGGCGCTCCCGACACCGGTCCGACGCGCGTGCAGCCGGCGTACAAGATCGACACGTCGCTCGTCGATCCGCTGCGCAACCTGCCGTTCATCACCGACGGCATCCCGTCGCTGGCGCAGCGGAACCTGCTTCGCGGCATGACGTTCGGACTGCCGTCCGGCCAGACTGTGGCGCGCCACATGTGCATCGATCCGATTCCTGACGATCAGCTCAAATGCGGCAAGCTGACGGAAGAGGATTTCCCGAACAATCCGAAGCTCATCGACATCAGCGCGAACTTTGCGGACAACGCGCCGCTCTGGTTCTACATCCTCGCCGAGCCGCAGTTGCAATTCGAGGATGACGACACCAAGATCACGCTCGGGCCGGTCGGCGGGCGGATCGTGACCGAAGTCATCGCCGGCCTGATCCTCGGCGACAATCACTCCTATCTGTCGCAGCAACCGTGCTGGCGGCCGATCCCGGAGCTCACGCGCAGCGGCCACTTCGGCTTTGCGGAGCTCGTGCTCGTGGCAACCGGGAACCTTCCGTAGCAGTTGACGATGCGGCGGCTTGCGGCAACGCAGGCCGCCGCCGTGCTGGGAGATCGTAGCGCCGCCGGCTCGACGGCTGTATCGCTGCCGGCCCGGCGGCAGTTCTTCGCTTCGACTAATGTCGCCAGCGAGCCGCTGGCGGTACAGCCGTCGGGCCGACGGCGCTACACAAGTCTCGGCGCGACTCGACCTACACCGTGAACTGGCCGGCTTCGATCATCGCTCGCACTCGCGCCATGAATTGATCGGCGACGGCGCCGTCGATGAGGCGATGATCGAAGGTCAGGGCGAGGATGCACATCGAGCGGATGGCGATGACGTCGCCTTCTTTCGTTTCGACGACGACGGGTCGCTTCTTCACGCCGCCGACGCCGAGGATGGCGACTTGTGGTTGGTTGATGATGGGCGTTCCGAACAGGCCGCCGTAGATGCCGGGATTCGTGATCGTGAAGGTGCCGCCTTGCACGTCATCGGGCGAGAGTTTTTTCGTGCGGGCGCGCTCGCCTAGGTCGTTGATGGATTTGGAGAGACCGAGGATGTTCTTCTCGTCGGCGTTCTTGACGACGGGGACGATGAGACCCCACTCCAACGCGACAGCGATTCCGATGTTGAGATCGCGGTGGTAGGTCACCGAGGAGTCGTCCATCGACGCGTTGATGATGGGGAACTCGCGCAGACCCTGAACGACGGCCTGGATCACGAACGGAAGGAATGTGAGCTTCGCGCCACGCTCGGCGTAAGCGTCTTTGTAGCGGCGGCGAAGTTTGTCGATGTTGGTGAAGTCGACCTCGAAGACGGTCGTCACGTGCGCCGAGGTTTGTTTGGAGAGGACCATGTGCTGCGCGATCTTTTTGCGCATCATCGAGAGCGGCTCGATGCGGTCGCCTTCGCCAGGGGCGAAGGTCATGGCGGGCGGGCGCGGTGCGGCGGCCGCGCTTTCGGCGGGCGCCGGATGTCCTCCTTCGTTGCCGCTGGCAAGCGCAGCTGGCTCCGCGCCGGCTCCCGGTTGCTGGAGGTAGTCGAGGATGTCGTTCTTCGTCACGCGGCCGGACACGCCCGAGCCCTGCAGGCGCGAGATGTCAACGTTGTTTTCCTGCGCGATCTTGCGAACGAGGGGAGAGGATTTGGTGCGGCGGCGCTCGTCGAGTGAGGAGAGGTTTTCGGGTTCCGGTTGCAGTGTTGGTTGGGATATTGGTTGCTGGGACGCCGGTTGCTGGGTTGCCAAGTTGCTGGGTTGCTCGGCGGGCTTTGGTGCCGGTGGCGCCTGTGGTGCGGGAGCCGGTTTGGGTTGCGGCGCTTGCGCTTGAGCTGGCGGTGGGGGCGCCGGCGCGGCCGGTTGCGGCGCAGGTGCGGTCGCTGCTTGTGCTGGCGCGCTCGCGCCGGCTGCTTCGCCTTCGCCGGCGATGCGCGCGACGACCGTGTTCACGCCAACGGTCTGCCCTTCCTGAGCGATGATCTCGGTCAAGGTGCCCGACGCAGGCGCAGGAATCTCGGCGTCGACTTTGTCGGTCGAGATCTCGAGGAGCGGCTCATCGCGCTCGACCTTGTCGCCGGGCTTCTTGAGCCACTTGACGACCGTTCCTTCGGCGATTGACTCGCCCATCTGCGGCATGACGACATCGATTGGCATTGGTTTCTCCTGGCGGAAATGCTTTTACTGCAAGCGTCAGTACCGCAGCAACTCCCGCGCCGCGGCGAGAACGCGGGCCTTGTCGGGAAGTGCCGCGGCTTCGAGCGGCGGTGAATAGGGCGTGGGTACGTCGAGCGCGGCCACGCGTTTGATCGGTGCATCGAGATAGTCGAACGCTTTCTCGGCGATGCGCGCGGCAAACTCGGCGCCCGCGCCGCCGGTCAGCGGTGCTTCGTGCAGGATGATGACGCGATTCGTTTTCGCGACCGAATTCAGAATCGCTTCCTCATCGAACGGGATGATCGAGCGGAGGTCGATGACTTCGGCGGAGACGCCGTCGTTAGCCAGATCGACTGCTGCATCGTCGGCGACGTAGATCATCGCGCCCCAGGTGATGATGGTGATGTCCTTGCCCGTGCGTCGTATGTTCGCCTTGCCAATCGGCACGACGTAGTCTTCAGCTGGCAGGTCTTCTTTGATCCGGCGATAGAGAAACTTGTGCTCGATGAAGAGCACCGGATCGTCGTCGCGAATGGCGGACTTGAGCAAACCTTTGGCGTCGTACGCAGTTCCCGGCGCCACGATCTTGATTCCCGGCCGGTTCATGAACATCGCCTCGGGATTCAGCGAGTGAAACGGTCCGCCATGCGTGCCGCCGCCAGCGGGTCCGCGGACGACGATCGGGCATGAGCTGCCGACGCGATAGCGCGACGTTGCGGTGAAGTTGACGAGCATGTCGTACGCGCAGGTGATGAAGTCGATGAACTGCATCTCCGCGATCGGCCGCATGCCCATGAGCGCCGCCCCCGACGCTGCGCCGACGATGGCCACCTCAGAGATCGGCGTATCGATGACGCGCCCCGGCCCGAACTCGTCGATCATCCCGGCGCTGGTCTTGAACGCGCCGCCGTACGAGCCGACATCTTCGCCGATGAGAAACACGCGCGGATCGCGCCGCATCTCTTCGATCATGGCCTCGCGTATGGCGTCGAGGTAGGTGGTTACGGGCATGGTTTCCTTTAAGGATGAAGACTGAAGGATGAAGGATGAATCGAAGCTGCTCATCCTTCATCCTTCCGCATTCATCCTTCCCCCCAATATCCGTCGCCGGCGAATAATCCCAGCGCTGCTTCTTCCGGGCGCGGCATCGGCGACTTTTCGGCTTCGTCGGTAGCGATGTCGACTTCGCTGCGGACACGCGCCTGGATCGCGTCGAAGTCGGACGTCGCCGCAAGACCGGCATCGACGAGCGCTTTCTCGAATCGAACGACGGGATCTTTCGCCGACCACTCCTCGATCAAGGCGGCAGGAACGTAGGCCTGGTTGTCATGCTCGGCGTGGCCTTTTATGCGGAAGGTCTTCACCTCGATGAGTGTGACGCCGTCGCCGGCGCGGGCGCGATCGACGGCACGTTTCGCCGCCGCGTACGTGGCGAGGACGTCGTTGCCGTCGACGACTTCGCTGGCGCAACCGAAGGCGTGCGCTTTGTCCGCGAGCGTCTTCACGGCGCTCTGTTTCGCGGTCGGCGTCGAGTAGGCGTAGCCGTTGTTTTCCAGAATCACGACGAGCGGGAGGCGTTGCACCGTCGCGAAATTCATCCCTTCGTAAAACGCGCCGGTCGATGACGCACCGTCGCCGATGAAGGCCATGCCGACGAGGTTGCGCTTCTGCATCCGGCCGGCGAGGGTGATGCCGGCCATCACCGGAATCATGTCGCCGAGCATCGAGATCTGGCCGATGAAACCGTCGCGGTCGGGATGACCAAAGTGAATGTTCAGCTCGCGCCCGCGCGTGGGCGAGTCGCCTTTGGCCATGTACTGTTTGATGATGTCGGAAGGCTTCGCGCCAGCGACGAGGATCGATCCCATGTTGCGGATCAGCGGCTGCACGACGTCGCCTTGTTTGTAGTCGAGCGCGTACGCCGCGGCGACCGATTCGCCTTCCTGGCCGAGGGAGCGATAGAGCCCGCCGATGACTTTGGCCTGACGGAAGAGCGCGACCAGGCGCTCCTCGAGCGTCCGCGTCAGCCGGAGAAAGTAGTCGATCGCGAGGAGGTTCGCGCGAGTTAGTCCGTGGGTTTCGAGTGAGGTTTCGGTCATTGGTTTACGGGAGGTCGGAGTGCGTCGGTGAGTGGATTAGATTAGTGGATTAGAACCGCGCTCCCGCCGGAAACGTCTAGTCCACTAATCACTAATCTACTAGCCGCTGATTACTGGTGTATCGAATGCCCGCCCACGTCCTCCGCCGCTTCCATCATCGCCTCGGACAGCGTCGGATGCGCGTGGATGGTTTTCGCGATCGACTCGCTCGTGGCTTCGAGCTCGAGAGCGGCGCACGCCTCGGCGATCAGTTCGGTCGCTTTCGGGCCGACGATGTGGACGCCGAGGAGCTCATCGTACTTTTTGTCGGAGACGAACTTCACGAGACCGTTCGCTTCGCCGAGGATCTTTGCTTTTGAGTTGGCGGTGAAGGGGAACTTGCCGATCTTCACGTCGTAGCCGCGCTCTTTTGCTTTCTTTTCTGTGAGGCCGACCGAGGCGACTTCGGGATCGGTGTAGGTGGCGTTGGGAACGTGGTCGTAGTTGATCGGACGGACGTCGAGTCCTTTGATTTTCTCGACACAGAGAATCCCTTCCGCCGAGGCGCAGTGGGCGAGGGCGGGGGTAGGCACGATGTCGCCGATTGCGTAGATGTTTGCTTCGCCGGTGCGCATGAACGGATCGACCTGAACCATCCCGCGCTCGATGACGACCTTCGTTCCTTCCAGTCCGCAGTTCTCGGTGACGGCCCGGCGGCCGGTGGCGGAGAGAACGACTTCGACGTCGAACGTCTGCTGTTTTCCTTTCGAGCTGACGACGACTTTCACGCCGGCATCATTGACCTCGGCCGACTCGACTTTCGCATCGGTGAGAACCTCGATGCCTTTCTTCTTGAAGACGCGCGTGAACTCTTTCGAGATCTCTTCGTCTTCGATCGGCAGCAACAGTGGCATCACTTCGACGATGGTGACCTTCGTGCCGAAGCGGGCGAAGATCGATGCGAACTCGCATCCCACCGCGCCCGCGCCGATGACGAGCATCGACTTTGGAATCGAGCCGATGCGCAGGATGTGATCGGAGTTGATGATCCGTTTGCCGTCGGTCTTGATGTGCGGCAGGTCCTTCGGAACGGAGCCCATCGCCAGGATGACGTTCTTCGTGTTGAGCCGTTGCGCACCGCTTTCACCGGTGACTTCGACGATGCCTTTTCCGGCCAGCTTGCCGAAGCCGGTGATGCGCTCGACCTTGTTCTTCTTGAAGAGGAACTCGATGCCTTTGGCGTTGGCATCGACGACGCCCTGCTTGCGCGTTTGCACGACGCTCCAGTCGATGGTGACGTCGCCGACGGTGATGCCGAATTCTTTCGACTTCTGGATCTTGGTCCAGATGTCCGCATTTTCGAGGAGCGATTTAGTGGGGATGCAGCCGCGATGCAGGCACGTCCCGCCGAGAAACGGATCTTTTTCGACGACGGCGACCTTCATGCCGAGCTGCCCGGCGCGGATTCCGGCGACATACCCGCCCGGACCACTGCCGATGACCACCACGTCGTACTGTTGTTCTGCCAAGGAAAACCTCCCGTGAATTACGCGGCGGGCATTATATGGGGAGTGGGTTTTGGGGAGTGGGGTGTGGAGGTTCTCCGCGCCCTCCGCGTCTCCGCGTGAAACGGTTCTGAGTCGAAAGCAAAGCGTGCGGGCAGGCGCGAAGGGAGCGCATACTCCTTCGGTCGCCACCCGAAAAATGCGAATCTTGTCAGTCTGCCTCCTCTTCATCGTGGCCGCATCGGCGCTTGCTCATCCGAGCGTGAGCGTGGTCGTCGATTCGCGGGGCAACGTTTACTACAGCGATCTGACGCAGATCTGGCGCGTGGCGCCGGACGGAACGCGATCGATTGCGGTCCCGCACGTTCATTCGCACGAGCTCTACCTCGATGCCAGCGACACGCTCTACGGCGAGAACCTCTGGTACAACGGCGAGGCGCTGAAAACGTGGGGATTCTCGGTCTGGAAGCGAACAAGCGACGGCCGCATCTCGTTCGTTCTTCCGCCGCGGAATGGATTCAACGAGGTCTTCAGCTTCGTGCGCGATGCGGCGGGGAACCAATACTTCGCGGTCCACGACAAGAACGAGGTTCGCAAGCGGTCACCGGACGGACGCGTGATCACGATGGCGCGCGCGGCGTTCAAAGACATGCGCTGGATGACGGTCACACCGAACGGAATCGTCTATCTGATCGATTCGCTCGATCTGGTACGCGTCACGCGCGACAGCAAGGTGACGACGATCGCGCGCAATCTCAGTTCGCACGCGCTGATCGGCGACGACCGCCATCGCGTGCAGGGATTGTGGACGGATCGCGCGGGAAATGTTTATGTGGCGGCGTCAGTGGAACGCGAGGTCAAACGCGTCACACCCTCCGGCCGAATCGATGTGGTCGCGCGATCTTCGTTTCCGTGGTCGCCATCGGGAGGTGCCGTCGCGCCCAACGGCGATCTGTGGGTGTTGGAGTACTCAGTCACGAATCAGCAGCGGGTGCGGAAGGTGCGATGACACGTAGGTCGGACTGGAGAGTCCGACCTACGTTTTTCTACTGCGCGGGCACGTACGTCGGATCTTGCGTTGCGGCGTCGATCACCGATCCGTATGCCGTGACTCGTCCCGTACCGCTTAGTACCTTCACCGTGACTCGGGCGTTGTAGGCGGTGCCGAGGCCGAATTGGGCTAGGGAGACTTGCAGGAACTGGTTGGCGGCGAGGGGGATTTGCGTCTTGGCGGCGACCTTCGAATCGGACGGGATGGCGGTGACTTCGATCGTGACGGGGTTGCCGCTGGTTTCGACGAAGCCGAGGTTGGTGCGCATCTTGTCGGAGGACTCGAGTTGCAGGAGTTGGAGCACGCGGTTGTCGGATAGGCCGATCGATCCCGCTGGCGTCACGGCGGGGATGAACTGGCCGAATGTGCCGTTGGATGTCTGGTTGTACGTTCGCGCGGTGACGATGAGCTTCGAGCTTGACGGCGTTGTGACGAGCATCGAGCCGCCGGTGTTGGTCAGCGTGAAGAGACTCTGCAGCGCGTTGTCGATCGCCATTACCTGGCCGGCGGGAATCGTCACCTGCTTCGTTCCGCTCGCGCCGGTGTTGCCGGGCTGCGGGAAGTAGGTCAGCGTTGCCGTCACCGAGGTGGATGTGGGATTGAAGAGGCGGATGTCGCTGCGCCAGCTTGCGAAGCCGTTGTTGATGTCGGCCACGCCCGGAATGACGTAGCGCGTCGCGGACTCACCGCCTTTCAGCACTGGGAAGACGAGCAGCGGATCGTTGGTGAGGTTGTCGATGACCGACGCATACGCGGTCACTTTGCCGGTCGGCGATACGACTTCGACTTCGAATCGGCCGTCGGTAAGCGTGATGCCGTTCTCAGAGAGGAGGTTTCGCTGCTGGTGCTCGCCGGGCATGAGCGACAACGGAATCGGCGCCACGACTTCGACGCCCTGATTGTTGAAAACGTGAACGAGAACGCTGGCCGGCTCGCCCGCACCTTCGACGATGCCGAAGTTCGTGCGGTAGGCCGACGACTGCGCGATTTGCTGCAGCGACAGCACGACCTTGTTCGACGAATCCGCGGACTGCGCGATGAAACTGGAGAAGGGAATGGCGGGGATGAATTGTCCGAACGTACCGGTCGGTGTGGAGTTGTACGTGCGGCTGGAGGCGACGGTTTGAACGCTGACGGTCGACGGCGGCGACGAGAACGTGTTCGATGTCGTCGTCAGTGGGCGGATTTCGAGAACGCCGAGTGCACTCGTGCCGTCCGATCCGGTGCCGAAGAAGCTGGTCAGGATGTCGTCGAGCGCCATCGTCGAAGCGGGATCGACCTGAATCGTTGTCGATGATCCTGATTGCGATGCGTCCGTGCGCGTGAGCGTGAAATTGAGCTGATACTTCATCGCCTGCGCGCTGGTGTTGGCGATGCGGATATCGGATTCGAACAGCGAATCGTTGGCGCCGGCGGCGTGTCCGACGGCGGGAATGATGAGCGAATTCGGCAGCGGCGTGTTCTTGCCGCCCGAGGTTACGGGCGTCACCGTCGTCACCGAAACCGGCACGCTCACCGGCGTCGTCGTGTCGTTGGCGATGATCGATCCAATGCTCGCGGCGCCGAAGGTCAGGATGACGGTGGCGGTGTTCGTGCCGAGTTTCAGCGCGATCGGATCGGAGATGACCGTGAGCGTGACGCCGTCGGGTCCGAGCGTGCCGGTCGATGGCGCAACGACCGCCCATGGCTTGTCCGTGTGGGCGGTGAATGGAACAGCGGGAGTCCTGCCAGGAATGAAGATCGTCTGCCGGATCGTGCTTTGCGTGCCGACTTCGACGCTGGTCTGGCGCTGCGGCGTGTCGGGAAGGACCGTCACGATGACCACCGGCGAATACGGGCCGCGATCATCGCCGCAACTGCTGATGGCGCGGACGCGATAGAACCATTTCGTCGCGGTTTGCGCTGAAACGTGGTTGAACTTCGCCAACTGATCGCTGACGACCTGCGTCGTCGCGGCCGAGAAATCGGTGGTCGTCGATTCCTGAAGCTCGTAGCTTGTGGCGTTCGAAACGTTGCTCCATCGGATCGTGTACTCGCTGTTCGACGCAACCTGCGCCGGGCCATTGGCCAGCGGGCGTCCCGGCGTCGTGCAGGGCGGCGCCGTCTTGAGAACCGTGAACGAGCTTGTCGACGAGGAGAGCGACGGGCAGAGCGCGTAAAGTACTTCAACGCGCCAGTGGATCGTGCCGCTGGGAACGTCTGCTGTCAGCTTGTGATCGGTCGTCGTGCCGATGACGCTTTCGCCCTGGTCATCGACAGCCGCCCACACTTTGTATCCGGCCGCGTCGGGAATGCGCGACCATTCGAAACGGACGGGCGATGAGAGTCCCGTTGCTCCATCGGCGGGCGTGAAGAGGATCGGACGTTCGCCGTCGCAGTCGTTTTCGGGGACCGTGAAGTGGAAGTGCTTCGACTCGACGGGCGTACATCCGTTAACGAATGCGACGACCCACCATTCGTTCTCATCATCCGGCACTTCGACCGTCACCTCGGTCTGCAGCGTCTGCGCAATGCGCGTGTCCGCACCGTCGTCGTTGCGAAGGAGAACGGCGTAACCGATGGCGCCGTTGACCGCGGTCCATGCGAAACGGACCGGCGAGGTGAGGTTCGTCGATCCGTCGGCGGGCGCGAGAAGTGTTGGACCGTCAGTCGGGCAAACCTGCGCACGCGCAACTGTGAAATGCGCGGTTGTGGAGCGGAGCGACGGGCAGCCGTCGAAGACCGCTTCGACGAGCCAGGTCACCGCGCCCGGCGAGAGCGGACCTGTGATCGATGTGTCGGTGGTCTTGGCCAGCACCTTCAATTCGCCGCCGTCGAACGAGGCATAGACGCGGTATTCCGTCGCCTTCGGAACGGCTGTCCAACTCAACGTGACCGGCGAAGGAACGCTGGCGCCGTCAGCCGGCGAAATGAGCTGCGGGCGGGAGCTCGTCGTCAAACAACCTGGCGTCGGGATGACGAAACTCGCAACCGCCGATTTCAACGACGGACAGTTCTCGAAGAACGTCTCCACGAACCAAAGGCCGTTTCCGGTGCCGGTGAAGTCGTGCTGGATGTGCGTGTCTTTGGTGAAGCCGATGTCGGCGAATGCGTCGCCGTTGATAGAGACCCAGACGCGATACAGCAGCGCTGACGAATCGGTAGCGTTCCAGGAAAACGTGATTGGGCTCGTGACCTGCGCGCCGCCGATCGGCGCCGAAAGCGCGGCCGCTTTGTGCGTGTCGCAATTCGCGGAGGTGCCGACGGTGAAGTGACGATGCGCGGAGAAGGTGGAGTCGCAGCCGTTGCTGAATTGCGTCTCCACATACCACTCGCCCGTGCCGCTCTCGAGGGACATCTGTTGCGATGTGCTGGAGTTGCTCGTCCGCGCAGCAAGCAGCGGCGCGCTTCCGTTGAAGGAAATCCAGAGCCGGTAGTTGCTGGCGCCCGCGACCGCGCTCCACGAAAACGTGACTGGCGATGTGACCGTTGCGTTGTCGGCCGGCAACGTGAGTGTCGTCGTCGTGCCGCAGACGACTGGCACGCCGCTGGTAAAACTCGATCGTGCGGAGACGATGTCGGGGCAGTTCGCGAATATCGTGGCCACCCACCACGTGACGGCACCGTCCGGAACGAGACGAGTCAGCGACGTCGCCGTCGTCGTTCCCGATAAATCGCCTGCCGTGTCGCCCGCCTCCGCGATGTAGAGCTTGTAGCCGATCGCGCCACTCACCGCCGTCCATTGGAACGTGACGGGCGAGACGACGCCGGTCGCGCCGCTGGCGGGAGAGATCAGCGTCGTCGGCGTCGTCGAGCAACTCACGGTTGGCGCGACCGTGAAGCTGAAGACGGAGCTCGATGTTTTGACCGATGTGCTGCAAGCGGGGAAAGCGTCGACGGACCAGAAGTACGTCCCAGCTGGCAGAGGCTGCGCGAACGTGAAGCTCGTCTGCGAGCTGCTAAGTCGCGTGTCGTTCGTTGTTGGCGCAGGTGGGTTCTGCGTGCCGAAGTGGATGAGGTATTTGTCGGCGCCCGACGCAGCGGACCAGCTCAGCGTGGGTGTCGCGCTGGCGGTGCTGTTGTTGGCCGGCCCGAGGAGATTGAACGATCCTGGCGGATTGCAGACCGTCGTCGCGGCGGTCTTGAACGTCGCGCAGCCGCTCGTGGTGAAGGGGCAAGTCGTGTTTGTCTTTTTCGCGACGACGCGCCATTCATAGCTGGTGTTTGCGTCGAGCGGATTCGGCCGGTTGTAGGTCGTCCCCGACGTCGTGAAGACCGGCGATCCGGTGCAGGCGCCGGAACCGACCGCGCCGAAATAGACGTCGTACTGATCGGCGCCGCTGACGGGACTCCAGGTCATCGTTGGCGTTTGCGAAACGTTCTGCGAGCTGTCCGACGGCGACTGAATGGCCGGCGCGCTGGTGAGGCAGCCGACGGTGAACTGCTTGCCGGCAGACGCCAGCTCACAGTTGGCGACGTTCGTGGTGGCCTTCACCGCCCAGAAATACTGACCGACGGGGAGGCTGCTTACCGTGCAGGAGTTGGCGTTCGCGCCCGTTGCGGAGCAGGCCACCGTTCCGCTGTTCGTGTTGATCGACGTGGCGACGAAGACTGAATAGCCAGTGACCGCGGCGGAAGTCGAAGGAGTCCAACTGAACGTGATCGGAGAGCCTGCATTCAGATTGCTACCACTCGGCGATTGCGCCACGGGCGGCTGGCTGTTCGCCGGGCACTGCGCAATCGCTTCTCCGCCGAGCGCGACTAACGCGCACAGAAGTGCTGCAACTCGAGCTCGCATGATGTCCCTCTCAACGCCGGTTAGACGGGGCAGTCTCTCCGGCGTTGACGCGAATGTAACCGGCTCTCACCATTGCAACGGTGACCAAGCTCACGCGCTCAATGGTACTTATTGCCGCCCGTGCTGAACAAGACGACGACCTCGTCCGCTTTGATCGTGCCCGCGGCGCGGAGTGATCGCAACGCCAGCAGCGCCGCCCCGCTCTCCGGACCCGCATCGATCCCCTCGGAACTCCGCATTTCGGCCGCGGCTTGTTCGATCTGCGATTCATCGACGGCGATCGCGCCGCCGCCCGAGTCTCGCAGCGCGCGCAGCATGAGCCGATCGCCGATCGCACGCGGGACACGCAGGCCCCACGCGCCGGTCTCGGGCGATTCCCACTCCGGCGCCGTTTCCAGTCCTTCGTTGAACGCGCGGACGACCGGCGCGCAGCCGCTCGATTGCACGCTGAACATGCGCGGACGCTCGGAACCGATCCAGCCGAGGCGTTGCATTTCGTCGAAGGCTTTCCACATGCCGATGAGGCCAGTGCCGCCGCCGGTCGGATAAAGGATCACGTCGGGAAGGCGACCAAGGTCTTCGAGGAGCTCGTAACCCATGATCTTTTTTCCTTCGACGCGATACGGCTCCTTCAGCGTCGAGAGATCGAAGCCGCCGTTCGCCGCGATGTACTGCGCGACGCGTTTGCCGGCATCCGTGATCACTCCCGCAACAAGCTCAACCTCGGCGCCGTACCCGCGGCATTCATCGATGATCGATTGCGGCGTATCGCGCGGCATCGCCACGAACACGGGCAGACCCGCGCGAGCACCGTACGCCGATAACGCGGCTCCGGCGTTCCCCGCGGTCGGCGCGGCTAACGTTTTGGCGCCGAGGCGTTTGGCCATCGTCACGGCGGCAGCCATGCCGCGCGATTTGAACGAGCGGGTCGGATTCTTCGACTCGTCTTTGATCCAGACGTTTTCGAGTTGCGTCGATCGAAGCAGCGGCGTGATGCCTTCGCCAAGTGTGACGATCTCGCGCTCGTCGTCCGCGGGCAGCACCTCGCGATACCGCCACATCGTCGCCGGACGGCTGCGGATTTCATCGCGCAACTCGGGCGCAGGGCCGAGGTCGTATTGCGCGAGCAGCGGGGCGCCATCATTCGGACAGAGATTCATCAGTTCGCGAATCTCGAAGGTAGCATCGCAGCGGGAACAGGCGAGATGGAAAGGAAAGCGGCGGGCGGTCATGAGGGAATCGTATCGCGAGGACGATTTTTATCTGGCGGACATCTGCGGAAAGGCTTCATCCGCAGATGACGCAGATACGCAGATGAAAAAAAAGGCCGCCAACCCGGCGGCCCTTTGCGATTCGTTTGATTTGAGCTACTGCGTTTTCTTGGCGTCCGCCACCGTCTTGTCGAGGCTCTTCTGCATCTCGTCCATCGATTTCTGGGCCTCGCCGGGTTTGTCTTCGTACTTGGCGATCTCGTTCGTGATGGCGTTCAGTGCGCCGTCGTACTTGGCGAGGAGTTGCTGGTTGTAGGCGATGGCGGGGGAGATGTTCGCGGCAGAGCTCTGCTTCATCTCGTTGCGCGATTTCTCGTAGTTGTCGAGCATCTCTTTGTACATCTTCTTCGTCTGATCGTCTTTGGCTTCGTCGTAGGACTTCTTCATCTGCGTGTACGCCGAATCAAACGACGCATTTGTCGCCTCGGCCATCTTCGACGTCAGGGTGGCGGTGCTGGCGGCCATCACCTGGCCTTTGACCCAAAGGTACTCCTGCGTGTTGTAGTGGAGGTCCTTTGCGGCGCGGATGTCGGCGGTGAGCATATCGGCAGCGGAGCCGATCGTCTTGAAGCCTTCCATCATGCCGGCGATCGATTTCTCGCCCGCTTTCTTCGCGGCCTCGGCGTGCTGCTGCGCTTCCTGCTTCGCAACTTGCGCGATGGCTTTCTCATGCTCGCGCACTTTGAGATACATCTGAATCTGGCCCTCGGTCAGTTTGCCGTCCGAGGGTGGGGTGTACTTGTCGTTCGAGACGTCCTTCATCAAATCAAGGGTCCCGTGTTTGTCGAGATCCTGGGAGATCTTCGCCTTGTCGTAGGCCTCTTTTGCTTTGCATCCTGCGAGTGCGATTGACAGCATCAGTACCGCGGAAAAAGTCCGGCGCATTGGTATCCTCCAAATAAAGATGGACCGCGATTTTAGGATCAGCGGGAGAAATTCGCAACCGTCTGCGTCATGAATCGAGGCGGTCGCGGACGCGTGCGGTCAGCGCGGCGAGGTCGCCCAGGATCGACTCGAGCTTGGCGCGATGTTCGGCGCGCATCGACTCGATCTGCGCTTCGAGCTGACGGACTTTGTCGTCCGCGTCGTTCGCGGCTGGTGCTTCGTCGACGACGGTAGCGGGAGATTCCTCGGCAGGCACCAACGCGGCTGCGTCGAGCTCTTCGATCTCGTCGGTGTCGATCGGAATGGCCACATTTCCCGAGATCGTGGCGGGACGCTCCCGCCCCTCGGACAGCAGCGATTCGAGCGAGACTTCTTCCATCCGCTCGTAGCTGCTGTCGATCTGCGACTCGGGGAAAGGAACCGAGTCGGCAAAGGGATTGAGCTGCGGTGCCGCGGCCAACTCTGGCTCAGGTTCAGGCTCAGGCTCCGGTTCCGGTTTCGCTTTGCCTTTCACGCGGACCGCGTCGGCCTTCGCCTTTTCCGGCGGCGCCGGTTTTCCCTGCAATCGCGCATACAGATGTTTGGCCGTGATTTTGGAGATGAGTTTGAACGTCTCCATCACGCCTTCGCCTTTGATCGCCGCGGCCTCGGTGTACGGATAGCCTTCGAATCCCAGCCGCTCCTGCAGCTCTTCGACGGAGAGCACGCCGGGGATGTCGCGCTTGTTGAACTGGATGACGATCGGCGTGTCGTTCGCGTCGATGTTGTTCTGCTCGAGGTTCTCCAGCAGATTGCCGAAACTCTCGCGAGTCGACTCGACCATCGAAGGCTGCGAGTCGGCCACGAAAACGACAGCGTCAGCACCTTTGAGCACCAGCTTGCGCGTTTCGTTGTAAAACACTTGGCCGGGCACAGTGTAGAGCTGGATCTTGAGGTTGAACGAACCGACTCTGCCGATGTCGACCGGCAGGAGGTCGAAGAAAAGCGTGCGATCGGTTTTCGTCGCCAGCGACAGCATCTTCCCCTTCTGCTTCGGGTCGAGCTTGTCGAAGATGACCATCAGGTTGGTCGTCTTTCCGCAAAGGCCCGGACCGTAGTAAACGATCTTGGCGGTCATTTCGCGGGTGGCGTGATTGAACAGGACCATCGGTTTTCCCAGCTCGATTTCGGGAGGGAAAGTATCGCACATAGAATCGCGGCGTGGACGATGAGCCAGCGATTGACGACGATGATCCCGTCGAGATCCCGATCACGGACACGCTCGATCTCCATCCATTCCGCCCCAACGA
Source organism: Thermoanaerobaculia bacterium (assembly GCA_963719365.1). Lineage (GTDB taxonomy): Bacteria > Acidobacteriota > Thermoanaerobaculia > Gp7-AA8 > Gp7-AA8 > JADGNZ01. The sequence continues at coordinate 336,587 of OY970380.1, forward strand.
GATTCGCGATGTGGCGTCCGAATACTTGATCGCGGCGCGCGATCGCGGCTTCCGACAGGTGCGCCTGATCCACGGCCGCGGCATCGGCATGCAACGCGAAAACATCCGTAAGCTGCTGGCCTCACTCGACTACGTGGAAGCCTTCGACGATGCCGACGGGAGTGGTGGTGGGTGGGGCGCGACGGTGGTGGTGTTGCGAAATGTGAAGAGTGAAGAGTGAAGAGTGAAGAGTGAAGAGTGAAGAGTGAAGTTTTCCTTTGCCTGCAGTTTATGATCGTGACGCCATGATGATACGAGCCCAAGTGACGCTTGATCCCGAGATGCATCGGCGTGCTCGCAAACGCGCTGCACAGTTGGGTGTCTCGTTCGCGGAGTACGTTCGCCGTCTCGTTGCCCTCGACATGCCTGTGCCGCGAAGCAAATCCGATCCTTCAATCCTTTTCGGTCTCGGCCGATCAAGCGGGAGCGATGTGGCGAGGTATAAGGACCAGATGATCGCTGAAGCAATTGCCGCGACGCGCGAGGTTTGAAGAACGGCGATGCAAGGGACAGCTTCATGAAGCGGATCAGTGCGAAACAAGCGCAGGGCATCCTTGAAACCCTCATCGAAGAAGCCGCGGCCGGCCATCAACCAGTCGAAATCTCTGGTGAGCGCGAACAAGGCGTGCTCGTATCGCTTGCTGATTGGGAGGCGATCCAGGAAACGCTATACATTCATTCAGTTCCAGGCTTGCGTGAGTCAATTCGCGCGGGGATGGCCGAGCCGCTCGACACCTGCTCGGAAACTTTGGACTGGTGAGCATTCGCCGTGTGGTCTTCGCGAAAGGGGCTCAGAAGGACGCGCGGAAGATTGCACGGCACTGTCGAGGCGAGACGCCTCAACAGCCGCGGGCGAGACGCCCACACTCCTCGGCAAATGACGCCGAATCCGATACAGTTCGTTTAGTCATGTCCACCCTTTTCGAAGAACTCAGCCGCGTCCGAACCTACGAGTACACGGCGGAAGATGTTCGTGAGTTTGAAGTGCTGCACGAAGAGATTCGGGCGCTGAAGAAGGAGCGCAACGCGGTCATCGTCGCGCACAACTATTACCGGCCCGAGATTCTGAAAGTTGCGGACTTTGTTGGCGATTCGCTGGAGCTGGCGTTAATGGCGTCGAAAGTTCGGGACGCTGATGTCATCGATTTCTGCGGCGTTCACTTCATGGCCGAGACGGCGAAGATCGTCAATCCGTCGCGGACCGTGCTGCTCCCGAATCTTGCCGCGGGCTGCCAGCTTGCCGACTCAGCGCCGGCCGAGGATTTGCGCAAACGCATTGCTGAGTTGAAGGGGCAGTTCGACGATCTTGCTGTCGTCAGCTATGTCAATACGACAGCAGCTGTGAAGGCGCTGTCGGATGTCATCGTCACGTCGGCCAATGCGGCAAAAGTCGTGAACACGCTGCCGAACAAGAACATCCTCTTCGTTCCCGATCGCAATCTGGCGCGGCACGTTGCCGAGCAGGTTCCGGACAAGAACATCATTCCGTGGGAAGGGTTTTGTTACGTGCATCAGCAGATTACGCCGCATGAAGTGGCGCGCATCCGCGAAGCCGATCCGGAGATCAAAATCCTCGTGCATCCCGAATGCCGCGCCGACGTGGCTAAGCTCGCTGATGCGGTGCTGTCGACGTCGGGAATGGTGAAGTACGCGAAAGAGCGGCCGGAAAAACGCTTCCTCGTCGTCACCGAGTGCGGACTCTCCGATCGATTGGCGATGGAAGTGCCTGAAAAGACTTTCGTCAAAGGCTGCAAGCTCTGCACGTTCATGAAAGTGACCACGCTCGAAGACGTGCGCGATTCGCTCAAGTTCATGCGTTACGAGATCGACGTGCCTGAGGAGATTCGCGTTCCGGCGGAGAAGGCGCTGACGCGAATGTTCGAAGCGACCGAGCGGTAGGTTTTATCCGCAGATGTCGTAGATTGGTTCTGTCCCATCTGCGTTTATCTGCGAAATCTGCGGATAAAACATCAGTGGCAAATGAGCTGATACACGCCCATCACGTCGCCTGACACGTCATCGAGGTCCGCTTTCATTTTGCCGAGGTCGGTTTGGTATTCGGGATCGGTTTGGAGCGATTGCATCCAGGGGTGCTTGACCCATGCGAACCAACTGTGGTTTCCGAGCTCGGCGGCGCGATTGACCCAGTGCATTGCGTTGTCCCGATCGCCGAGTTTGGCGTAGCAGTAAGCTTGGCGCATCGCGGCCCAGTGAAGGCGGTTGGCGTCGGCTTCGAACGAATGCAGCGCCGCTTCCGCAGCCGGGCGATCGCCCTTCGCGGCTGCGATCATCGCGCGGAGACTCTTGCCGAGGTAGTGCTGCGGGACGAGTTGGGAAATGCGTCGCGCTTCGGCTTCGGCGCTGGCGAGATTGCCGATCAAGATGAACGCGTTTGCGCGGATGTCGCGGCCGGCGAGCTCCGTGTCGCGCGCGGCAAGCGCCGCGGGCGCGTTCGACAGCGCGCCTTCCGGATCGACGGCGTTGACGTACCAGTAGCCGCGGATCTTCGCCTCGTTGGAGTTGGGATCGAGGCTGACGAGACGGTCGCCAACGCATCGAACGCGCTGGGTGTCGCCGATCGAGACGAAGAAGTTGGCGACGTTGTTGAGCGCGTTGATGTCGTTCGGATTCAACTGCAACGCTGCCAGATTCTCGCGCACGGCCTCGCGGAAACGTTCCGGATCCCTGACGAAAACGCGGCCGAGTGCGAGATGCGCGGTGGCAAGATGCGGATCGAGGCGCACGGCCTGATGCGCGTACCACGTGGCGCGCTCGGTCGTATCGGGAGCGGTATCGAGACCGCGCGCCTGCCCGAGGGACATGGCGATCGCGAGCTCGGCATAAGCGGCGGCGAAGTTCGAGTCGAAGCCGATGGCGCGGCGCAGATCGGCTTCCTGCGCCTGATGATCGGCGGGCACGAGGCTTCCGCTAAGTGCTCGGGCGCGCAAATACTCTTCGAACGCGCGCGGATTCGACGACCGCGCTTCCGATGCGTTTCCTGCCTTTTGAACGCCGAGTTTTTGATTCAGGCCGGCGACCGTGCGCGACGAAACATCGTCGATCAGTTTGATGAGATCGCCGCGCTTTCCGTCGATCGTGTCCGCCCAGACGTTGTAGCCGGTGCGCGAATCGGTGAGCTGGAGATTGACGCGCACGAGATCGCCGGCAGCGAGGAAGTGGCCTTCGAGAACGCTGTCGACGTGTAGTTGCTCGGCGGCAGTCTTCATGTCGATTTTCTTTTTGTGAAACTCGACGATTGCCGACGTCGGTCGCACCTGCAGCGACGGAATCTGCTGCAACTTCGTCACGAGCGCGTCGGCCAGGCCGACCGAGAGAAAGTCGTCGTTCGAGTTATTCGCGATGTTGTCGAGCGGAAGCACCGCCATCGAACGGATCGGAGGCGGCGGCGTGGCCGAAGCAGCAACCGGTTCCGTGCGATTGTGACGATTGAAGTAGACGATCGCCGCCGCGCCGGCCGCGAATGCGACGATCGTCACGATCAGCCGGAACCAGCGCGGCCGTGCGCGGGTTCGTCCGATCGACGAATGGGTCGGTGACATCGTCGTCGCGTATCGAGCGGTTGGCGTGTCAATGTCGTCGAGATCGCTCAGCAGATCGCGAGCGGTCTGATAGCGGTCCTGCGGTTCTTTCTTCAGGAGCTTGCCGATGATCTTCGTGGCCGCGGTGGGGAAGGCGGGATCGCGCGCGACGAACGGCTCCGGCTCGGAGTCACGAATTTTCTCGAGCACCATCAGCGGCGCGTCGGCGTTGAACGGGAGCTGGCCCGTCGCCATCTGATAAAGGATGACGCCGACCGAAAAAAGATCGGCGCGCTCATCGGCTCCCTGACCGCGCACCTGCTCCGGCGCAAGATAGTGAAGCGTTCCGAAGAGGCGTCTGCTCGATGAATCGGTCAAGCGAGGCAGTTGCGTCGGAAGCGCCTTGGCCAAACCAAAGTCCAGGATCTTCACCTGACCCGTCGGCTCGATCATGATGTTCGCGGACTTCAGGTCGCGATGCACGATGCCGCACTCGTGCGCGGCGGCAACGCCCGCAGCGATCTGTTTGGCGATCGAAAGAAACTCGGCCGCTTCGGGTGGCCGGCGCCGCATTCGCTGCGACAGAGTCTCCCCTTCCGAATACTCCATCACGATGAATGGAACGCCCTCGGGAGTCTCGCCAACTTCGTAGATTGTGGCGACGTTGGGATGCCGGATTGCCGCGGCCGTCCTCGCTTCCCGCATGAAGCGCGCGCTCTTATCCGCGTCGCCCATGTCCTCGGCGTGCAGGACTTTTACGGCGACCAATCGATCGAGTCTTTGATCGCGCGCCAGGTAAACGGTCCCCATCCCGCCCTTGCCCAGGACGCGGACAACGTCGAATCGGTCAACGTTTTGAGGCAGGTTCGGCACGTGGCGACATTGTACTTGAGAGATGAGTGGTCAATTTTCTGACCCGCGAGCAACATTGCTGGGTTAATATTTACACCCGTAACAGAAACGTAATTGTCGCCAGCGAAACATGACCACCACACTCGAAACGCTGCTCGCCCCCGACCTCGATCTTCCGCCGCGGTATCAGGTTCGCGCGATCCTCAAAGAGACGCCGTCAACCTGCGTGTATCGCGTGTTCGACGTTTCCGATCAGCGGGACGAAGCGATCAAGATTCTCCGCCACGAGTTGTCGGAGCCGCAGCAACTTTTAAGGTTCAAGACGGAGTTCTCGACGCTGGCCTCGCTCGATCACGAGAGCATCATCAACGTGTTCGACTACGGTCTGCTGCCGAATGCCTACCCGTACTTCACGATGGAGTACTTCGCGGGCAAGAAAATCTCGGAGTACTTCGACGGGCACAGTTGGTCCGCACTCTACGATGTGATTTTGCAGATCGCCTCGGCGCTGCATCACATTCACCATCTCGGCATCATTCATCTCGATCTGAAACCGTCGAACATCCTCGTCGACGACGCCGGCCACGCCAAGATCATGGATTTCGGAGTGGCGATCGAAAGCCGTCAGGTGCTGGACCGTCAGATTCGCGGATCGCTGCACTACATGCCGCCCGAGGTGTTGAAACAGGATCGAGTTGATTCGAGGGCCGATCTCTACGCGCTCGGCATGACGCTGTACGAAACGGTCACCGGCGCGTTGCCTGGCTACGGCCGGCCTTCGATCGAAGTCATCCGGATGCATCTCGACGAAGACGTTCGTCCGCCTTCGTCGATCAATCCGCGAATTCCCGCGGAGCTCGAGCAGATCATCATGAAGTTGCTCGAGAAGGATCCGCGACAACGCTTCGCCTCGGCCGCGGCATTGCTGCAGGAAGTGGCATCGGCCGCGGGGAAAAAAGTTGGCGCGGGTGAATTGCTCGTCGGCAGGGGAGAGCTCTTCGCGGCGCCGCTCATTGGACGTCGCGCCGAGGTCGCGCAGCTTCGATCGTTGATCGCTGAGGCGCGCGACGGACGTGGCAACGGCGTGATCATCGCCGGCGCGGAGGGCATGGGAAAGAGCCGCATCGTCCGCGACGCAAACCTGCGTGCGCAACTCGACGGTGCGCGCGTGTTCTGCGGACGCTGCCCGATCAATCGCAAGACTGCCTACGCACCGTTCTTCGAAATCTTTCAGCAAATGGTGCTGGCGGTGAATCCCAGCGCCGACGTTTCCGCGGAGCTTCGCCGTTTGCTGCGGCCAACGGCGCCAACTCGGTCCGGTGACGAAACGCCTCGGGCAAGCGGCAAATACCAGCTCTACAACCGCATCGTGCAGGCGGTGCAGGACATGTACGGCTTCCTCAGCGCGGGCGCCTCGGACGATGAGTCCAACGCGTCGCCGCTGATCCTCGTCATCGATGACGTGCAGTGGGCCGATCCTTCGACGACCGAGCTGTTCTCGTTTCTCGTCGGCGAAGCGAAACAGAATCGACTTCTCGTCATCGGCACTCTCACGATCGATCCGTCCACCGAAGGCACCACGGAGCAGGGAACGAATCTCGCCGCGTGGGAGCGCCGCGCGCGCGAGGGCGCGTTCCCCATCATGCGCGTCGAGGCGCTCAGCGAGCCGCTCGTCCGCGAACATCTCCAGTCGCTCCTCGGCGAAGAAAACATCTCCGACGCGCTCGTGCGCTGGACGCTGTGGGAGTCGGCCGGCTCGCCTCTGAACATCCGCCGCGTCGTCGATTACCTCATCGCTCATGGCTATCTCTACTGGACAGCAGGCGGGTGGGTTGCGGACATGGATCGCATCGAGGCGCTGCGGATTCCAGGCGGCGCCGGCTCGATCCTGATGGAGAAAGTCGAAGCGCTTGCGCCGGAGCTGCGAGCAGTGCTCGAAGCCGCCGCCGTATTTGGCGAATCGTCGGGCGTCGATGTGCTCACATCGGTGGCAGGCGGCTCTGCGGAAGGTGCTTACATCGCACTCCGCGGCGTCGTCTCGCTTGGTCTGCTCGATGAGTCGAACGATGGCAAGACGATCACGTTTCCGCAGATTCATTTGCGCGAGGCCATCTACAACGCGATGACTGAGCGCCGCCGCACGGAGTTGCATCATCGCATCGCCGCAGTGCTCGAGACCGCGCTGACAGCCGGCGCGACGCACATGCTCGGCGAGGTTGCGTACCACTACGCCAGAGCGAACGACCAGATCAAAGGTGTGCAGTACTCGGTCGAAGCGGGCGATCTGGCGATGCGCACGATCGCGCACGAAGGTGCGACGGAGTTTTATCGCAGCGCGCTCGAACTGATGGATCTGGCCGGAGCGGAAGAAGCGAAAAAGGCCGAGGTCCGCGAGAAACTGGCTGATGCTTACTACCGCGCCAGCGATCATCGCGCGGCCATGCAGGCGTATCAATTCCTGCTGAAGAGCATTCAGGCTCGCAGCAAAGACGACGCGCCGAACGCCGATCTCGCTCGCGTCATGAAGAAGATCGGGAAGGTGCTGGCCAAGCGCGGGGAGCAGGATTCCGCGCAGTCGTACTACCAGAATGCGATCGATCAGTTCGAAAAGCTGGGCAGATCAGTCGACGTCGCCGAGCTGCTGAACCGTATTGCAGGGCTTCATCGCGAGCGAGACGACTATGCGGCGGCCCGTGCGTCGTCCGAGCGCGCGCTGGCTCTTCTTGATCCGACTGAGCCGACCGTGGTCTTCGGCTACGTGATGAATACGCTCGGTTGTCTCGAGTTCAACCTCGGCAACTGGCAGGCCGCGCGCGAGCTCCTGCTTGATGCGTTGAAAGTGGCCGATAAGGTCGGTTCCGAGCAACTCTCCAAAGTAGCGACGACGAACATCGGCAACACGCTCTGGAAGCTGGGCGATTGGATCAACGCACTGCAGTACTACAAGATGAACCTGGCGCTTTCGGAGGCGGAAGGCGATCTCTGGGACCTCATCACTGCCTACAACAACATCGGAATCATCGAGTTCAGCCGCGGCAATTTTCAGGTGGCGGTGGAGTTCTTCGAGAAGAGCGTTCGCATCGACGAGAAGATCGGCGCGATCGAGAATGAAGCGCTGGCGCGCGAGAATCTGGCCGAGGCGCTGGAGATGCTCGGCCGCTGGAACGATGCGCTCGTGCAGTACAACCGATGTCTTTCGCTGCACGGTTTCGACGAAACGCGCGCCTCGCGTTCATCCGTTTACATCCCGCTGGCGCGGTTGATGGGAAAGAAAGGCGACATTGCGAAGGCGATGTCGTATGCGCAGAAAGCGCTTTCCGCCGCGGAGCGCGCCCGCGACGAAGATCTGATCGCCGAGGCATCGTACGTGCTGGCGAATATCGAGGACGAGCGCGAAAACTACGGCGAGGCCGAGCGCCACCTGGCGCGCACGCTGTCGATCTTCGCATCGCATCAAACGACGCAAGGACTCTCGCGGGCGCACACGGCCGCGGCCAGCATGGCATTCACGCAGCAACGGATGGACGAGGCGTGGCGGCATGCGGAGCTGGGCGCAACGTACGCGCGCCAGCTCGACGACCGCTTTGCGCTGGCGAAGAACGATTGGATGTGGGGCAAGATCCTTTCGTCGCAGGGGGACCGCGACGCGGCGAACGCGAAGTTCGAGTCGGCGCGTGCGACCTTCGAGCTGCTCGAGACTCCGTACGAACACGCACGGCTGCTTTTCGATATCGGGTTGCTGAAGGACGAGCCGGAAGAGGCGACGCAAACGATTCGCAGTGCCATCCGCATCTTCGAGCGGCTCGAAGCGACGCACGATCTCGAGCGGGCGCGCGGCGCTCTTTTCCGCATCAAGCCGGCCGGCAAGGCGCCGGACAGTGGCGTCGTCGGCCTCTACGAAGTGGTCCGGATCATCAACTCGACGTTGAATCTGGAAGAAGTGCTCAACCGCGTTCTCGACGTCGCCATCCGACGCGTCCGCGCCGAGCGCGGCATGATCCTGCTCCTCGATCCGATCACCAGCGCGCTGCGGACGCGCATCGTCCGGAACATCAAAGACACCGAGGGCGGATCGCGGCGCTCGCCGCAATCGATCGTCAAGGAAGTGATCCAGTCAGGTCAGTCGGTGATCTCCGCCGATGCGCGCGCCGACGACCGCTTCACTGAATCGGAGTCGGTGATCGCCGAGAACATCATGTCGATCCTCTGCGTGCCGCTCGTGATTCGCGAGCGCATCGCCGGGGCGATTTACGTCGATCATCGCGAGGCGCGCCACCTTTTCTCGCAGCGGGATCTGACGTTCCTCGAAGCGTTCTCCGATCAGGCCGCGATCGCGATCGAGAACGCCCGGCTATACGAGGAGCTCGAGTCTGCGCGTGCGCGGCTGTCACTCGAAAACGAATCGCTGCGCCGCGAAGTGCTCGTCGAGAAGCATCTCGATTCGGTCGTCGGCGGTTCGGAGGCTGTGGCCAGGATTCAGTTCGCGGTCCGCAAGGCCGCCACCGGCCACTCGACCGTTCTCGTGCGAGGGGAGTCGGGAACCGGCAAGGGCTTGATCGCCCGGATCATTCACAACGTTTCGCCACGCCGCAATGCGCCATTCATCATGTTCAATTGCGCCGCGCTTCCCGAGAATCTGGCGGAGTCGGAGCTGTTCGGGCACGAGAAGGGCTCGTTCACGGGAGCCGACCGGCGCAAGCTGGGACGTTTCGAGCTGGCCAACACCGGAACGATTTTTCTCGACGAGATCGGGAAGGTCAGTCTGGCCATTCAGGCCAAACTTCTTCGCGTCGTCGAGGACAAGGAGTTCGAGCGCGTCGGCGGCACGCAGACGATCAAGACCGACGTGAAGATCATCGCGGCGACGAATCTCGACATCGAGAAGGCGATCGAGGCCGGGACGTTCCGCGAGGATCTCTACTACCGCCTGAACATCATCCCGCTGATGCTGCCGCCGCTTCGCGAGCGAAAGGACGACATCCCGCTCCTGGCCGAGCATTTCATCCGCAAGATCTGCAAAGACCTCGGCGTCGAGACCAAGCGCCTGGAGCCGGGCGTGCTCGATCTCTTTGCCCGCTACAACTGGCCGGGCAATGTCCGCGAGCTGGAATCGACGATCCATCGCGCCATCGTGATGTCGAACGACGAAACAATCACACGAAACGACTTCTACAACCTATTCGGCGAGGCGGTCGGGACCGCATCGCCCGGACAGCCTGTGCCGATGCCGTCGTCGCTGCTCAATCCGATGGTGGGCAGGATGGAGATCAACAGCGATGTCTACGACGAGGTGATGTCGTCCGTCGATCGCCAGCTCATCGAGCGCGCCCTCGAATCGTCCGGCGGACGCATCCGCGAAGCCGCGCGCCGCCTCGGCCTCGCCCGGAACACGCTGAAGTCGAAGATCCAGAAGTACAACATCGCAACGAAGGATTGAGTCTCCGTGGTTCATGATTCTCCCGGTCACTTGAATTACTCTGGAGAACGATGACCGAGACCAACCCGCGTCCTGTGGAGCTGCAGGAAGACCGCATTCCGATGGCAGGGATCGAAGAGACGATCTCGAATCTGATCGATTTGTACGGCGGCGACCTTACCGCTTCCGGAGCGAACGAGCGGCGCTTCACGCTCCCGTTGCGGCGCGGGCTTGCCGCGGCAGGTGGCGTTGAGTGCACCGTTTCCTGGGCACCGTCCGAGGTGGGTGAGGCACTCGTCACGCTGGTTTGCAATCGCGACGTCGATGCGCCGAAAGTGCAGAGAGTCTTTCTGCTCGTCGCCGGCGTGATCGGCTCGCTCCTCTTCATGATCTGGCCCTTCTTTCTGCACTCGAAAGAACTGGGCACGCTGGCCTGGATCGGTGGCGTGGTCGCGTTTGCCGTCTATTTCATGACGCTGCGAAAAACAAGCGGCGGCATCGCGCACGACTTTCTGCGCCGGCTCGCTCGCGAGCAGCGTTCGCGTCAGGCCGCGCACGAATGATCTGGATTCTGTTGCCGCTGCTGGCATTTGTCTTCTTCGGGCTTTACGTCCGGCGGGAAGCGGAGCGCATCCGCGCTGAGGATGGCACCATCGTGCGAGGACGCGTGAAGAACTTCGCCGAGTTGCCGCACGTCGTCGTACGGCTGAAGCTTGCCGGCACGCGAATGGCCACGCCGACGGAGCTTCACGTGCGGCAATCGATCGAGGACGAGATCGAGCAGCGAGGCATCGGATCGATCGCGGACGCCGGCTCCGGAAAAGGATGGGCGTACGTGAACGTGGTCGTCACTGATCCTGCCGGCGCGGCGGAGAAGATTCGTGAGCTGCTTGGCGATCGCGGTCTGCTCGACTCAGCCGAGGTGATCGCGTCTACAGACGGCCCGAAATGATCGACTTGGCGATCGTCGAAAGCTGCATGTTCGACGTACCTTCGTAGATCTGCCCGACCTTGGAATCGCGCCAGAACTTCTCGACCGGATACTCCTTCGTGTAGCCGTTGCCTCCGAAGAGTTGGACGGCGAGCGACGTGACTTTCTCGGCCACTTGCGAGGAGAAGAGTTTCGCCATCGCCGCCTCGCGCAGGAACGGACGTTTCGCATCTTTGAGCCGGGCGGCGTTGTAGACCATCAGCCGCGCCGCTTCGAGCTGCGTTGCCGCCTCGGCAATCTGGAACTGCACTCCCTGGAATTCGGCGATGGACTGTCCGAACTGCTTGCGCTCCTTCGTGTAGGCGATGGCGTGCTCGAGTGCGCCGCGCGCGACGCCGATCATCTGCGCGCCGATGCCGATTCGTCCTTCGTTCAGAGTCTCGATGGCGATTTTGTAGCCCTTGCCGGGCTCGCCGACCACGTTCTCTTTCGGGACCTGGCAGTCTTCGAGGATCAGCTCGCAGGTCGATGAGGCCCGGATCCCAAGCTTGTCCTCTTTCTTGCCGACCTTGAAGCCGGGGAAATCGCGCTCGATGAGGAAGGCCGTGATGCCTTTGTAGCCGGCGTCCGGCTTGGCGTTCGCGAAGACGATGAAGATGTTCGCTTCGAACGCATTGGTGATCCAGAGCTTCTGCCCGTTGAGGACCCAGTGATCGCCGCGGTCATCGGCCTTGCACGCCAATCCAAAGGCATCGGAACCGCTGCCGGACTCGGAGAGGGCGTACGCGCCGACGGTGTCGCTGGACAGCATCGGCAGGTACTTCGATTTCTGGTCTTCGTTTCCCCAACGAATGATGGCGTTGTTGACGAGCGTGTTCTGGACATCGACCAGGACGCCGCAGGAGGCATCGACGTGGGAGAGCTCCTCGACGACGAGGACAGCATTGAAGAACGACGAGCCCGCGCCGCCCCACTGCTCCGGGACTTCGATTCCCATGATGCCGAGCTCGAAGAAGCTCTTGATCAGATCCTTGGACATCAGGGCGTCGTGGTCCATCTGATGGACGAGAGGCCGGATCTTTTCGATGGCAAAGTCGCGCACGCTCTCCTGAAACATCTGCTCTTCTTCGGAGAGGATGGTCAGCGGTGCGCCGGAAGTGGCGGTGATGGTTTCGGTGGTCATCCGCGGATCATATCGGAACGGTGGCAATGAATAATTGACAATGGACAACGAGGGAGGGAGAGGTCCGCTGTCTCTTGTCTCTTGTCTCTACTCTGCCTTCCCTTTGTCGTCGCCGCCCAGTTCCGGATCGGAAGCGCATGGCGTGGACTTCTTCGAGGGTGGTGCCCCGGGCCGGACTCGAACCGGCATGGCCTTTCGGACCGAGGGATTTTAAGTCCCTTGCGTCTACCAGTTTCGCCACCGGGGCTCCCAACAAAGGTAACACGTTGACGTTCCGGTCGAGTGGGTTTACCTTAGCGGTGCACAAAGTTCGATGCACCACCGCGACGCAGTAAAGCGTTGATCAACGGATCGGAGGCGAGCGGCGGCGATGCCGTTCGCGAATCCCGCGCCGGATTCTCTGCCGTTGATCAACGCATTCGCGGCGGTTGTGATGGGGGAGAGTGGCATGGGCGTCTGCAACTGGTGTGGGAGCGCGTTCCCGCTGACAAGGTCGACTCGGAAGTACTGCACCACCCGCTGCAAGACCAACGCATGCCTCGGCCGCAAGCCCAGCCGCATCCGCGCCGCCGAAGTCGAAGCGCTCCACGAACTGCTGCACACCGACCTGCCGGGCGCCGAGCTGTTTCGCGAGCGGCTTCGGGCGATCATCGCGCCGCACCTGCCGCCGATTGCGGTCGAAGGTGCTGCGTTCGTTCCGCGCCTGGATTGATTCCGCGCCGCGAGTTTACGTAGGTCGGACTCTCTAGTCCGACTTCCTGAAGACCCGAAAAGAAAACAGTCGGACTGGAGAGTCCGACCTACGTAAACCCGCGGCGCGACGTATTCGCTGCAAAGAAAAAGGGCGCCGTTTGACGGGCGCCCTTCCGGGGTGGAGACCAGCCCTTTACGAGCCAACCCCCTGAGTTTTACTAGGACAATCCATCGAAATTAGTACCTCCTCCCCCATGAATTTCCGGCGGACCCGCAACAAGCGCCGCTGCCAGTAAATCAGCAGCCCACCTCGCCAGCGTCGCGGACCGGATCGACCGCTCCTACTCGCCCTGTGGTGGAAGGGAGGAGCGGGATCTTGATGTCCTGTCGTCAATCTTCAAAGAACGATGAGGCCATTTGCCTCATCCACACCGTATACTCCAAGGCAAACGCGTAGCGCGGCTGAATCTTCCAGCCCATCCCACCCGTAACCTGTCGAGCATGGATAAGATGATACGTTTTTCGTCCGCAATAGCAATACCAAATTTCAGGTCAACTGCCGTGCCCACGCACTTGCGGATGCGCCCAGGAGCGTGTGCTACGATGACGCCTTTCCGGAGCCCATTGAGATGAAACGACTTCCAGCCCATCTCGCGGCTTGCCTCGTACTCGCCGCGCTGCCTCTGGCGGCGGCCAACGTCACGGGAAAAGTCGCGTTCGTGACGAAACGCGGCCAGAACCCGATTCCCGCCGAAACGCTCGTCTGGCTCGAGCCGCTGAACGGACGTGTCATTCCTCGCGCTCCCGGGACCTTTCAACTCGTCACCAGGAACAAGACGCTGGTTCCCCACGTGCTGGCCGTTCCCGTGGGATCGACCGTCAGTTTCCCCAACGACGATCCAATCTCCCACAATCTCTTCTCCCTCTCCTCGAACAACTCCTTCGACCTCGGCCTTTACCGCAAAGGCGCCGGCAAGTCGCAGAAGTTCACCGCGCCCGGCATCGTGAATGTGTATTGCAACGTGCATCCGAACATGTCGGCGGTCATTCATGTGTTGTCGACGCCGTACTTCGGGTTCGCGGACGCCAACGGAAACTTCTCCGTCGGCGACGTTCCGCCGGGCAAGTATCGTCTCGATGTCTGGAACGAGCAGGGAGGTACGAGCGGAGCGCCGGTGGTCGATGTCACCAGCACCGGGCCGAGCCAGGCCGTGACGCTCACGCTGGACAGCCGTAACTACCGCGCTACGGTCCACATGAACAAAGTGGGCAAGCCGTATCAGGCGCCGAGGGACTACTGAGGTGACGGTCGAGCCGATCGCTGTACCCACGCGGACCGTGACCGGCGAGTTGCCAGTCCGCAAAGCGCCCGTGGTCGAGAAGGCGAAGTTTCCGCTGGTCTGGAAGCTTTTTGGCCTGACCGCGCTCCTCATCGTGATCGTCGTTGGAATCGCGATTGGGATCACGATTCAGCGCGCGAACGCCATCGCTCGGACGACCGTCGATAAGTCGATTGCCAGCGCCGCGAAGCTGTTCAAAGAGCTCGAGCGGCAGCGTCTCGGCAGACTTTCGCTCAGCGCTGAGTTCCTCGGGCGCGATCCTTCGTTCGTGGCCTACATGGAGCACGCCATGACTGGGACAGCCGAGGTTGCGGCGCCAGCGACGGGGGCGACGGCGGCGACGGCGGGGGCGAAACCTCCCGTTGCGCCGCAAACTGTGCCGCCAGCCGCGCCGGCACCCGCGGCTGCGCCGTCGATCGATTTCGCGGACATCCTCGACCAACTGAATCAACAGAAAGAATCGCTGCACAGCGACCTGATGATCGTGCTCGATGGTCAGGGCCGCGTTCTCTCGCGCACGGACCGTCCCGCCCTGTCCGGCGACAAGATGGAAGACCTCTACGTGACGACGCCGATGGTGAAGCAACTCGTCGACGACGCCTCGATCAATGTCGTCACCGGTGTGATCTCGACGGGTGGGCATCTCTATCACGCGGCGATGGCGCCGATGAGCCTGGGTACGAACAACGTCCGTATCGGATATCTGATCAACGCCTACGCGATCGATGAGGTCTTTGCGAATCGCATCGCCGAGTCGACAAACGCAGGGGTCATTTTCGCGCCTGCGGATCTGTCGAATCCGCCGGTGCGCTCGACGGACGCGCCGATCTTCAACATGGCGCAGATGAGCGGCGTCGCGCCGATTCTCACGAAGGGGAAAGACGTACAACCTGCGACGATCGAGATTGAGCGCAGCAAGTACGTGATGACCGGCGGACCGTTGCAATCGGTAGTGACAACGGATCAGAAAAACGGCGCCAGCCAGCCGATCGGCGCCGCGGTCTTTCTTCGTTCGCTCGACGTGGAGCTGAAACCGTTCAAGGACATCGAGAGCGCTCTCCTTGCCGGCGGCGGCGGCGCGCTCCTGCTTGCGTTCATCTTCTCGTGGCTGATCGCCAAACGGCTGACGCATCCGATCGAAGAGCTGGCCGGCATCGCGCAGGCGGTGACCGGCGGCGACTACACGGTCCATCCGCCCATCGATCGCAGCGATGAAGTAGGCATCCTCGGGCGCTCCTTCGCCAAGATGATCACGGCCCTTCGCGACAAAGCAGAGATCGAAGAGCTGTACGAGCAGATGGCGGCCAAGTCTCAGGAACGGGAAGTGGCTGGTACGCAGCCGCAAAGCGAGGCAGCGAAGCTCGACGAAGGGACCCTACTCGTCACCGATCTGCGCGAGTTGCCGGCTACCGTTGGCGAGGGTGATGCCGCGAATGTCATCGCCGCGGTCAGCCGTGCGATGAAGCTTCAGGAGTCGGAAGTGGCGCGGCAGGATGGTTTCGTGCGCGAGATCATCGGTCACCGGCTCGTCAGCGTCTTCCGCGGCGACCGCGGGATTCTGCACGCTATCCGGGCCGCGCGCGCGATCAACGAAGAATTGGCCACGATGGGCGAGGGACACATGACCATCGGTGCCGGCATCGCCACGGGCGAGTTCGTGACCGGTTCCGTCGAGCTGGAAGGCGACACCGGCATCGCGATCGTCGGCAATGCGCCGCTGCTGGCGATGCTCTTCGCCTGGCACGCGCCAACCGGTTATGCCTACATCTCGTACGAAACGGCGCAGGCGGCGGGCGGCGAGATTCTCTCCTCGTCGACCGCGGAACAGGTGCAGCTCAAATGGCTTCCGCAGCCGCTGCCGGTGGCATCGCTGCCGCTAGTTGCGCTGACGACGAACATGATGCGCGCGATCGGGCAGGCATCCAGCTCGATGGCCACGATGCGCATCGGCGAGACCATTCCGGGCCAGACCGCTCCGGGAATCGCCGCGCAGGAATTGGTACCCGGCAGCCTGTTCGCAAATCGCTACCGCATCGATCAGATCATCGGTCGCGGCGGGATGGGCGTCGTCTACAAGGCCGTCGACGCGCAACTCGACGAGACCGTGGCGATCAAGACGCTGCCCGGCGATGTGATGTCGCGCTCTCCCGAAGACCTCGAGCGTTTCAAGCGCGAGATCCGGCTGGCCCGCAAGATCACGCATCGTAACGTGCTCCGCACCTATGACTACGGCGAAGCGGAAGGCGTCTACTTCATCTCGATGGAGTTCGTTCGCGGCTACACGCTGGCGGAACTCCTCGAAGAAGCGGAAGCACATCAGATGGCGACGCGTGTGGCGATGGGAATCGGCCGTCAGATCTGCCGCGGACTGGAAGCTGCTCACGAACAGGGCATCATCCACCGCGACATCAAGCCGCAGAACGTCCTCATCGATCACAAGGGCGAAGTCAAACTGATGGACTTCGGCATCGCGCGCATGGCCGAGGCTCAGGAAGGAATGACGCAGGCGGGATTGATCGTGGGCACGCCGCACTACATGAGCCCCGAGCAGGTGCAGGGCAAACAGCTCGATCCGCGCAGCGACGTCTATTCGATGGGCGTCATGCTTTACGAGATGCTGGCCGGACAGAAGCCGTTCCTGTCATCGTCGCTGACCGGCGTGCTGACCGCACACATCACAGAGATGGCGCGACCCCCGATCGAGCTCCGTCCCGAAATTGGCCGCGCCGTCAACGCAATCGTCATGCGCTGCCTGGCGAAAGATCCGAAAGCGCGCTACGCCACAGCCGGCGAGCTCCTCCACGATCTCGACTCGGTGCAGATGCAATCGAGGTCGGTGGCGGCGTAGGAAGGCTCGAAACTGGAGATCGGTTTACAATCCGGACTGTCATGACGACGCAAACTCACGATTGGCAAGCAGACTTTTCCGTTCTTGACCAGAGGGGCCGGTTGGTGCTGGTGGCCGAGGCCAAGAATATTCGCGGCGCTGACCAGCAATGGGCACGCGAGTGGTTTTGCAATTTCGCAGAGCGTCAGCACAGCCCGGCACCGCCGTTCGTGCTGCTCGCCACGCCGAAAGCGCTCTACATTTGGAAGAGAACAGGAAACGCTACATCACCTGAACCCATCGCTGCGATTGACGCGCGCCGCGTATTTGCTTCCTATCTTCGAAACTCCGGTCTGGAGATATCAAATATCTCCGGCAGCACCTTCGAATTCATCGTCGGCGCATGGCTTGATGACGTCTCGCATGGTTTCTGGCAAGCGTTGGTGCCCGAAGAGCGACGTTTATTCGGCGACTCGGGATTGCTGGAGGCAATTGAAGACGGCCGGGTTGTATCAGACATCGCCGCGTGAACGTATTCGTAGAAACGAACTTCGTTCTTGAGCTCGCGCTGGAGCAGCAGGAGTCTCCCTCGTGCGAGAAGCTGGTTGAATTGGCGCGCGCAGGATCGATCGTCCTTCTGCTGCCGGCGTATTGCCTTGTCGAGCCACACGAGACCCTCACGCGGAGACGCCTTGACAGGGAAAGTCTTCGGCTACGGGTCTTGAGCGAGTTGGCCCAACTGGCGCGCAGCAAGCCCTTGGCAGAGCGCGCAGCGGCTTCCCAGGAAATCGTCAACCTGCTGGTCGCGAGCGACCAATACGAGATCAACGGAATCGAGCAGATGAAGCGGCTTCTCTTGTCGGTGGGTGAAGTACTTCCCTTAGGTCTTAGCGTTCTCCAGCGAGCAGCAGAGTGGCAGGCCAACTTTGACCTGTCACCGCAGGACGCGATTGTGTACGCGTCCATTCGGGCGCGCCTCGAGATTGATCATGTTTCGAGTAGCTGCTTCGTGAGCCGGAATCCTGGCGACTTTGACAATAACCGTCTTCGCCGCGACCTTGTCTCACTAAACTGCAAGTACTTCTCATCATTCGCCACCGCACTTCAATTCATCGAGCACGAGATCGCGTCACGGTCGCCGGCGACCTGACGATCACTTCCAGATCGCGTCGAGCAGCGGCGCCTTCATGTAGAACGTGCCCGTCTTCAGCGCGTCGTCCTCTCCGTCGCTGTTCCACGTTACGCTCTTCAACCGGACGAGTGGGACCTTCTTGTAGCGTCGGAAGTTCAGCTCGACGTAGAGCGGCATTCCTCGGATGGAGGTGATTGCCGCCGCGGTGGCGGGCGAGATGCCGCGCACGAATTCTGTGATGACGGCGCGGAGCTGCGTGTTTTCGGGGATCGTGTCTGTGGTCCAGACGTCGATCCAGGCTTCGGGTCCGTACGACAGGCGATGGCGGTGGGCGGGGATGCCTTTTACGTTTCCGTTCAGCAGCGTGATGCTGCGCGGTGCTGCGTTCTCGACGCCGCTTGTCGATAGTTTGCGTAGCGTGGGACCGATCTGCGTCACCGGAATCTCGGTATACATCCTCCCGAGCGGGTTCTCGACCGTGACGGTGCTCGCTCCGTTGCGCGTGAACCCGCTGAGCCAGAACGTCTCCGCGCGGAAGCCGGCGGGATAGACGTGAAGCGTGACCGTTCCGAATTTGCCGAGAAAGGGAAAGGGCGATGCCGGATTCGCTTCGATCTCGAGGTGATATGCCTTCGGAGGCGCGGCGTAGAGACTTCCGGCGAAGGCGCAGAGGAGGATCAATCGTTTCAACATAAACAAAAAGGGCGGCCCGAATGAGGCCGCCCTGCATTCTATGCGGATAGAGATCAGAAGGTGGAGTCGAGGAACGGACGGAGCTTCTTCGACCGCGACGGGTGCCGCAGCTTGCGGAGAGCCTTCGATTCGATCTGGCGGATCCGTTCGCGGGTGACGTTGAACGAGCGGCCTACTTCTTCGAGTGTGTGCTCGGAGCCGTCGCCGACGCCGAAGCGCATCTTGAGCACCTGCTCCTCACGCGGCGTGAGTGTGCGCAGGACTTTGCCGGTCTGTTCCTTGAGGTTCGCAACGATCACGTGATCGATCGGGGAGATGACGCCGCGATCCTCGATGAAATCGCCGAGGTGCGAATCTTCCTCTTCGCCGATCGGGGTTTCGAGCGAGATCGGTTCCTGCGCGATCTTCATGATCTTGCGCACCTTGGCCACCGGCATGTCCATCCGATCCGCAATCTCCTCGGCCTGAGGCTCGCGGCCGAGCTCCTGCACGAGCGCGCGCGACGTGCGCGTAAGCTTGTTGATCGTCTCGATCATGTGAACCGGAATGCGGATCGTGCGGGCCTGGTCGGCGATGGCGCGGGTGATGGCCTGACGGATCCACCATGTTGCGTACGTCGAGAACTTGTAGCCGCGGCGATATTCGAACTTCTCGACCGCCTTCATCAGGCCGATGTTGCCTTCCTGAATCAAGTCGAGGAACTGCAACCCGCGGTTCGTGTACTTCTTGGCGATCGAGACGACGAGCCGGAGGTTGGCGACGATCAGCTCCTGCTTGGCCTGATCGGCTTCCTCCTCGCCGGCGCGGATCTCGCGGATCGTGCGGCGCAGATCATCGTGCGCCGTCCCGTAGAACGTCTCGAGCTCGCGAAGTTTTTCCTGATACTTCTGCAGACGGCGGCGATAGAAATCGCGGCGCGTCTTGTCCTTCTCGCGCTTGAGGGCGGCGTCATCCTTGCGGACCATCGATGCCGTCTGTGCCAGCTCGTTATCGATATCCTTCAGCTTGTTGATCATGCGGTTGCGCGTCTGCGGCGTGAAATCCACTCCGCGCAACTCGGTCGCCAGCTCAATGGTGAGCCGTTCGATCGAGCGTTCGGTCTGCTTCAGCGTCCGCTCCGAAAGTTTCTTCGGCTCGAGCAGCTTCGTCTTCGCATCCTTGATCTTCTTGTCGTGCTTGGCGACCTTCTCGAAGATCGCCATGATGTCAGCGATCTTGTTGATCGTCGCTGCAGGCATCTTCGGCTCGCCATTCTCGTCGGTGGCGACGTGAATGGTCTCGTCTTCCGGCATGGCCAGGTCGATCATCTCTTTGATGACGCGCTGGTCTTTCTTGGCGCTCTCGTAGATCTTCAGGATCTCTTCGAGAATGATGCGGTTCTGGGAGAGCGATTTGTAGACTTTGCGCTCGCCCTTTTCGATGCGCTTGGCGATGTCGACTTCGCCCTGACGGTCGAGGAGCTTGACCGTTCCCATCTCACGCAGATACATGCGGACGGGGTCGTTGGTCTTGTCGACGATGCCGCTGGAGGCCGCGATGATGTCCTGCTGGACCTCTTCGCGCTGATCCATTTCCTTCTCTTCGATGGTGCCATCGATGGTGACGATGGACTTCGAATTGGTCGGAAGCGGCTTTTCGGAATCCTCGACGACGTCGATGCCGAGGTCTGCAAACCGGATGTAAATCTCGTCGAGCTCTTCCGGGAGCGATGTGATTTCCTCAGGAAGCGTCTCGTAAATCTCGTCGTACAGCAGGAAGCCTTTTTCTTTGCCCACGATGATGAGCTGTTTTACTTCCGCGTACTTTTCTTCGACACTCAACTCGCCGACCCCCTCGTCAAAATTGGTCTCCTGTTCGAGATTCGCTGTGCGCAGGCGTGTCGTCATTTCGTTCTTCGCTCCTCAGATACGGAAACAACACTTTTTTGGTCCGAACGAGACCTTGACGCGACGGTCAGAAAGCGGCTGACCACCCCGTCAAATCATCGTCCGCGAAGGACACCAACGTAATCGGCAGGTGACGATAATTATTTCGCTTCGTTCAACATACGGAGGATGCGCACCTTCTCCATGCCCAGTTGTGCGGCCTGTTCGCCATCCCCCTGGCGCTGTGCTTCGCTGATGGCTTGTTGGATTTCCAGATTGCGACGATCGAGGTACGCCCGCTCCATCGGGCGAAGGTTTTCATCGATGCGGTGGAGGATCTGATCGTCGATGTCCTCGGTGAGAGAGAGCTCCGAGAGGAGATTGAGCTCGGCTTCGCCCTTAAGATGGGTCGCCACCTGCTGAAAATCAATAGGCGCACCGGACAGAAGGTCTGCTTTCATGATGGAAAAAATCGTTTTGCAGGCCGGTTCTTCGAAGTACTCCTCTCGCAGCCGCGCCAGATCAGACGCCTGAAGTTTCCCCTGGATAGCAGCAATCAAAATTGTTTTTTCTGCGCTTGCCGATCGAGATGACGGTTGCCGTTCACGGTCGGGAGCGGTTGAGGCCTTCCCGCGAACGCGCGACCAGATTGTCTGGAACTCCAGCCGGAAAGCATCGGCAATGCGTTGGGCTGCGTCGTTGCGGACGACGGGGTCGGAAACGGCGGACAGCAGCGGAACAAACTGCTCAACCCGCTCGGATTTTTCGCGACCAGTGAGCTTGGCGATGTCGGTGGCCCATTCGTTGAGGCCGAATTCGAAGATGTCGGTAGCGCTGCCGAGAAGTTCCAGGAATCGGTCGACGCCATGCTTCTGAACCACTGAATCTGGATCCTTCTCGCCCTGCAGATCGAGAGCGGAGACGCTCAAACCGGCAGCGAGGAGCACCGGTGCAGCCCGAAGCGTGGCCATGCGGCCGGCGTTGTCGCCGTCGTATGCGATGACGACGCGCGTCGTGAAGCGCCGCATCAGCGAAGCCTGTCCGGTCGTCAGCGACGTTCCCATCGACGCAACCACACCCGGCACGCCGGCATGATCGATCGAAATGGCGTCGAAATACCCTTCGACGAGGATGGCGCGGTCGATGCGCCGCATCGCATCCTTCGATCGATGCAGGTTGTACAGCAGCCGCGACTTGTTGAAGATCTCCGACTCCGGCGAGTTCAGATACTTCGGATCACTGCCGTCGAGCGATCGTCCGCCGAACCCGACCACCGTTCCGCTCTCGTTGTGAATCGGAATCATCAGCCGGTTGCGGAAACGGTCGTAGAAGCCGTTGCCGGTTTTTCGTGGCATCGCCAGACCGGCAGTCTCCAGCTTCTTCTCGCCATGCTTGCGCGCCAGACGCGTGAGGATGTAGTCCCACGAATCAGGCGCATATCCAAAGCCGTATTTTTCGACGATCTCCTGCGCGACGGCGCGTTCAGTGAGATAACGCTTGGCCGGGTTATCGCCCCATCCAAGCGCCTGATGAAATGCCTCGGACGCCTCATCCATCACTTCGAGCAGGTCGTCTTTGTCGCTTTCGCGGGCAGTTCGCTTCTTCTTCGGCAGCTCGATTCCCACGCGCGACGCGACATGCTCCACCGCCTCGGGGAACGTGAACCGTTCCGTCAGCGTGAGGAACTTGAAGACGTCGCCGCCGGTGCCGCAACCGAAGCAGTAGAAAAGACCTTTGCCGCGATCAACAGTGAACGACGGCGTCTTCTCGCGATGAAACGGGCAGAGACCTTTGTAGCTCTTGCCGGCGAGTTTGAGCGGCGTCACCTGGCCGATGAAGTCGACGATGTCGGCGGCCTGGCGCACCTGCGCGATGACGGAGTCGTTGAGGTCGGAGAAAGCCATGGTGGTGGGTTAGCTCGTGACCCCGGGCTTTGTTTGAAAGGCAGAATGTTGAATGTTGGATGTTGAATGTTCAATGTTGAATGAGCTGGCCGGGATAGCACCGTGACCTTTGCCGCGGCATTCAACACTCAACATCCAACATTCAACATTCAACATTCGGTTTTCACCAAGCGACAACAATCGCTCATTCCAACACCGCAATCGTTGCCCCGTCGCCGCCTTCATTCTCGCCGCCCGGACGCCACGATTTCACTGCGGGATGTTTGCGCAGGTGATCGCGCAGCGCTTTGCGAAGCGCTCCGGTTCCGAAGCCGTGAATGATGCGCACGGCTTGCTTGCCTTGCATGAGCGAGCGATCGAGAAACTTGTCCGACTCGTCGATGGCATCATCGACGCGCTGGCCGATGAGGTTCAGCTCCGCCGAGATTTCCGGGAGTAGGGAGTCGGGGGTCGGAAAACGCAAACCAGATCCCGCTTTTTTCGACTCCCGACCCCCGGCGCCCGACTCCCGAGGCACCAGATCCTTCACGTCGACTGTCATTCTCCGGCCATTGACGTTGAGCACTGCTTTCTTGCCTTCGATTGACTCGATCGTGCCGGTCACTTTGAACGAGCGGTGTTCCGCTTTTTCGCCAACGTGAACTTCACGCTGCTCGACGGGAAGGAAGTCGAGGGCGCGCTCGACAGGTTTGGTCAATGTCTTGACGATCTCGGCGGCGTTGGCGCTCGCGCGTGTGTTGCGATCCGCATCGCGCAGGTTTTTCAACTCCGCGGCCACCTGGCGCTGCACATCGTCGCGAAGCCGGTCGAGCTCCTGGCGGAACGAGCCGCCCAGTTTTGCGCGCTCTTGTTCCAGCCTGCCGCGCTCCAACGCCAGACGGCCGATCTCATTTTCGAGCGAGGCTTTCAATCCGGCGGCTTCATCGCGCGTCGCAAGCACCTCGGACATTTTCTTTTGCAGTTCGGCGATCAGCGTGTCGGTCTCGCCGTATCGGTCGCCGAGGTGTTGGCGGGCGCGGTCGATGACGGAGGAGGGGAGGCCGATGATCTGCGCCACGTCGATAGCGCGGCTGCGGCCGGGGATTCCGGCGATCATCCGGTACGTCGGCGCCGCCGTCGCGGCATCGAACTCCATCGACGCGTTGACGATGCGTGCGTCATTGACTGCGAAACTCTTCAGCGCGGAAAGATGCGTCGTCACAATCATCAGCGCGCCGGTGGCGAGCAGGTGCTCGATCACGGCCGTCGCGATCGCCGAACCTTCCTCGGGATCGGTACCCGATCCGAGCTCGTCGAGCAACACGAGCGAGCGCGCGGTTGCGTTTTCGAGGACGCGGCGCAAACGCACGAGATATGCGGAGAACGTCGACAAATGTTCGAGAACGCTCTGATCGTCGCCGATGAGGACATGAAAGTCGTCGACGATCGGGATGATCGTGCCGTCGGCGGCAGGAATTGGCAATCCGCTCATGGCCATCGCCACGAGCAGCCCGGTCGTTTTGAGCGCGACCGTCTTGCCGCCCGCATTTGGTCCGCTGATGACGAGCGCCGTGCTGCTCCGATCGAGGCGCACGGAGATCGGCATGACGCGCCGTTCCGACGGTTCTTCGCCGAACGCCTCCGCGCGTGCGGAGGCGAGACGCTCGTCGAGCAGCGGATGACGACCGTCAATCATTTCGAGAACGTGATCGTCGTTGAAGGCCGGCCGCGATGCGCCGACAGTCTGATGAAACTGCGCGCAAGCCTGCAGCGCGTCGAATTCGCCGCCAACCCGCGCTGCATCGCGAATGAGCTCCGCTTCTTCGGCGATCGCCGCGGAAATGAAGCGCGTGATGCGAGCGATCTCTTCTCGCTCCTGGATGAGGAGATCGGCGAGATCGTTGTTCAACTCGATGGCCTGCATCGGCTCGATGAAGAACGACGCGCCTGAGCCGGAGCGCTCATGCAGGATTCCGGTCACGGCATTGCGATGATCGGCGCGGACCGGAATGCAGTAGCGGTCGCCGCGCATGACGATCAGAGGCTCCTGAATCGCATCGGCGCTGCGGTTCATCACGTCGTTGAGCACGCGCTGGATCGCCGAACGTTTGCCCTGCATGCGCTGACGGATCGACCGCAACTCCGCCGACGCCTCTTCGCGCAGCTTGCCGTCCTGCGTGAAGAATTTGTTCAGCTTCGAGATCAGCGCGCCGAGGTCGGGGATGCCGTGGGCGTGCGCGGCAAGGCGCGGGAACGTGTCGGTGCGGAGAAACGTCTCGCGAATGGCCTGGGTCGCGCGCACGCAGCGCACGACGATCCACGATTCGTCGATGTCGAGGATCGAATCGCGATCGAGCAGGGGAGCGACATCGGTGAGTCCGGCCAGAGGCAGCAGGCCGTCGGTGAGGAAGAAGCGCACCATCTCGGCGAGATCGGCCTGCGCCGCTTCGCAGGCGACAAGTGTCCGATGCGGCCGCCGCTGGGCAATCCCTTCTTTCCCGAGCGAGCTCTTCGCCTCCATCGCGATCAGCGTGAGGACACGGTCAAGCTCGAGTTGCTGGAGGGGGAAGGCGCTCACTCGCAGTTGCTAGACGTGGGAGGTCTGTGCGCTATTCCTTTTTGCGCTTCGCGCGTTGTCGCGCGCGCACCGCGTTGGGAACGTGGACAACGCGCGAAGCGCAATCAACCGACAACCGACAACGCGCGAAGCGCAAAAAAAGACCCGCGTTTTCGCGGGTCTTTTTGTTCTGGTGATTGGATGGATCTCAGTAACCTGTACGACGTTCTTCGGCGAGTTTCCGCAACACTTTCTTTCGCGCAGCGATCGCTTTTCTTTTACGCTTCATGCTCGGCTTTTCGTAATGCTGCCGTTTCTTCAACTCGGAGAGGATCCCCGATTTTTCGCATTTCCGTTTAAACCGGCGAAGCGCATTTTCAAAGCTCTCGTCCTCTTTGACGTGCACCAGAGGCAATCCCAATCCCCCCCTTCTGCGTAGCGGTCCCGTGGATTTGATTCGAAAGAGCACCGTGGCAGCGATCGGACGCGGCTACGGCAGCTCACCGAAACGGGCCGAGAGTACCTCTCCATTCCGCCTGTTTGTGAATTTCGTAAGCTGCTGAACGGCCGTCGTTTGCGGTCGGTGCTTTCGCTAATAACTAAACGAGGAGGTGTTCGACCCTCGAAATGATGGCATCGAGCGCGACCTGGTTTTCCCCACCTTCCGGGATGATCAGGTCGGCATGACGCTTCGACGGCTCGACGAACTCTTCATGCATCGGACGCACCGTGGTCAGGTATTGATCGATGACCGATGTCAGGCTGCGTCCTCGCGATTCGATATCGCGCGTGAGGCGCCGCAGGAAACGAATGTCGGGCGGCGTGTCGACGAACAGCTTGATGTCGATGCGCTTGCGCAGCTCCGGTTCTGCCAGCACGAGAATGCCTTCCACGATGATGACTTTGCGCGGCTCGACGCGATGCGTCTTGTCAGGATTGCGCGAGTGTGTGGCGAATTCGTAGACCGGAACATCGACCGACGATCCTTTCGCCAGCACGTCGAGATGCCGGACGAGCAGCTCCGTCTCGAGCGAGTCGGGGTGATCGAAATTGATCTGGTGCCGCTGCTCGGGCGAGTAGCCATCGAAGTTGCGGTAGTACGAATCGTGCGAGATCCACTCGATCCGGTCTTTGCCGACGCGGTCGTAGATGGCGCGCGCCACCGTGGTCTTTCCGGATCCGGTGCCGCCTGCGATGCCGATGATGACGGGCGTCTTCATGGTCCGGTGTTCTCCTCGAGCTCCGCTTCGGTCATGAAGTCGGAGATCTCGTCAGCGCCGCAGATGTTGCAGATCGCCGTAGCCAGCTTGCCGTTCGCGTATTCGAATTGATAGGTCGGACTCTCGCACTGAAGACAGATGAGGTACTCGGGCTCGTCCATGACCGCGAAGAATACAGAACCGGGCGCGGGTTCTCTACTGATTCTGCGCTTGCCCGCTCAACGGAGCACCAATCGCGGGCTGGATGAAGTGCGTCTGGTTCGTGCTGTTGTCGATGACCGAGGCGTAGATGTAAGTGTCGGGAGCGCTCGTTTCGACGATGACGATGAAGTCGTCGCCTCTGGTGATCATCGGAAAAAGCGACTGCACGGCGGTGTGGATGAGCGTGTTCGCTCCGGACTTCAGGCTAGTCACGGCCAGGTTGCGGCCCGGCACTCGTTGAATTGCGAGCGTGAAAAGCGCTTCGTGATCGCTGAGGTTGGCGAGGCCGATGTTGGTGCGGAAAGCGTCGCTGAAGGAGAGACCGTTCAGCGTGCGCAGCGAACCAAAGCTCGGCCCGTACGTGACCGCGATCGGCTCGGGCCGCGAGACCTCGGCATCCTGAACGCCGTAGACAGTGGCTTGAACGCGGACCGATCGCGCGCTCTCGATCGTGACGATTTTCAGCGGCGAAAGCGTCTCGCTCATGCCGAATGTCTCGGCGACGATGTCTCCGAAATGCTGCCCTGAGGAGGGCGGGATGGCCACGAGAATGAACGGCTGATCGGGCGCCGTCGGCAGCGACAGCATCACGTTGGCCTCGCTACGGCTGTCATTGAAGAGATCGATGTCGGTCTTCCAGCGGACGTTGTTCATCCCCACGATGCTGCCGACGATGGGAACGATCACGCTCACGCTCTCCGGCGGCGGCGCATCGGCGGCGATCGCGTTGGCGGCGCCGAGGATCAGGAAAAACGATATGAGGAGACGCGCCATGCCGTTGTTACGACGAAGCCTGATCGTCGCACGTTTCAGACGAACCGAGGGCGCACGAGACGCCGCGCCACGACGATGATCTTCTCAACACGGCTCAGCGACAGCCGCTTCCGCAGTACTACGAGCGGATTGCGGCGGAGTCTGGCCAGCACCGTCGCGTAGATGCCACCCATCAGCAGCGTGGGAAAACGGGCGTCGAAGGAGAGCTCGCGAACGAGCGGCTCGGCGGCGCGAAAGTAACTCGACGCGCGTTCGATCTGGAACTCGATGAGGCGGCGCATGGCGTCGTTTTCGATTCGCGCGAAGAGGTCGGATTCTGTGATGCCGAATCGCGCCAGCTCTTCCTGCGGCAGATAAACGCGGTCGCGATCGAGATCGTCGCCAACATCGCGTGTCACGTTAGTCAGTTGCAGGGCAGTAGCCAGATTCCGGCCGTAATCGAGCGCCGCTGGCGTGCGATAGCCGTAGATGGCGAGCGAGATATCGGAGATCGATGACGCCACCAGTTCGCAATATTGGAGCAACTCATCGAACGTCTGATATCGCGTCTTGATCATGTCCTGCCGGCAGCCGTCGATCAGCGCGACGAACGCGCTCTTCGGAATTGCGAAATGCCGTAGCGCGTCGGCCAATGCGATCGTGATCGGATGCGATGGACTGCCGGCGTACGTCGCGTCCAACTCGTTCTGCCACGCGGCCAGGCGATCGAGCACGGACTCCGCGGAGTCGCTCGGCTCGTCGGCGATGTCGTCTGCCCATCGGCACCAGGCGTATGCGGCGTAAACCGCTTTCCGCTTCACCGGCGGCAGGAAACGAAATCCGACCGAGAAGTTCGATCCGTATTTGTGCGCGATGCTGCGGCAGACGGCGTAGGCCTCATCGACGGTCGGTGCGACCGGCATCACCAGCGTTTCGGCAGTCATCGCGTTTCGACCGGGCCGAGCGGCGGCACCTTCATCTCCGTGTCGCGCGAGCGGCACCAATGGATGCCCGGTTTGTGCAGACAGCGTCCATCGTGTTTCCAGAACTTCTTGACGGCCGGCGAGAGCATCTTCTTCCACCAACTACTGCGATGCCATCCGCTCAGATAACGATGAAAGTCCTTCGCGCGCGATGCCTGGCGGACGAACATCGACAGCCCGAAGTTGCCACCGCTTTCGTAAAGGAATCGATTGACGAGACTTGTCTCCTGCTTGGTCCCGAGTTGCTGCCGCCAGAGCTCGTCGTAGTCGCGGCCTTCGAGAATGCTGCGCGCGGCGAGCGAGCCGCTGGTCAGCGCGTAACGGATGCCGAGTCCGAAGAGATAGTCCTGAAATCCTGCGGCCTCGCCGACGAAGCGCGCGCCGTTCGACGTCGATTGCTGCTTCAAATGAAAGTTCATGTACGAGTAGCCGGTGCGCGCATCGTCAGGAATCGCGAGATTGTGCAGCTTCTTCGCCGCCGCGAGCGAGTGATCGAAGTAGGAATCGATGCGCTTGAAATCGGCGACGATCGCGCAACCGAACGTGGCCACGCCGTCGAGGATGAATAAATACGAGTAGCCGCCGGGAGCGAGTTTGTGGTTGAAGTAGACGTCAATGAGCTCCGGAGGGAAACGTAGGTCGGACTCTCCAGTCCGACTCTGGACGGCGTCGGACTGGAGAGTCCGACCTACGTTTCCCTCCACTCGCCACGTCATCTCCTTCGCCAATCCATCCGGCGATGCTGGTCCCGTGGCGACGATGTCGGCTTGGTCGGGCGGCAGGCGGCTGTTGAAAATGACCTTCGCGCCCGCGGCTTGCGCCTGCGCGAGAAGGCCGCGATCGAGCGTTCCTTCTTCGGCGCCTCGATGAATGAACCAGCCGTACGGCTTGTCGCTGCGGATCACGCGCCCTTTGTTTCGATGGTCGTAAAACGTGGCCCAATTCGCGGCGCGAAAATAGAAGTTGCGTTCGATGCCGAGCCTATCCAGAAAATCGGGGACCGGCTCCGATTCCGATGCCCCTTCGATGATCTGCAAGTCGCCGATGAAGCGCGTGCCGACGTCGCGTTTGGCCTCATGAACCTCGATCTCGCGCCCCGCGCGCGCGAGCGCGATGGCGGCGGCGAGACCCGACGGTCCGGCGCCCGCAATCCGTATCAGACGATCATTCGGCATCACTTCCCGGTATGGTACCGCGCGATTCCGGCGCGAATTCCGCAGTAGGCTTGCGCACTTCATCGATGAGCATCGATCCGACCAACACGAACGTTCCGCCGAAACCGAAGCCGCGCGCGGCAGGTTTCGCGGTGCTCGTCGCCGCCGGAATTCTTCTCAGCCGCATCGCCGGACTCATTCGTGTCCGCGTTTTCGCGCACTACCTCGGCAACTCGCCGGCCGCCGGCGCGTACAACGCCGGCCTCAAGATCCCGAACTTCCTCCAGAACCTCTTCGGCGAAGGCGTTCTCTCCGCGTCGTTCATTCCGGTGTATGCGCGTCTGATCGCCGAAGATGACGAGGAGATGGCCGGGCGCGTGGCGGGCGTGATTCTCTCGCTCCTCGGCGTGATCGTCATGATCATCGTCACGGTCTGCGTCTTCATCACGCCGTGGATCATCGACCTCATCGCGCCCGGTTTTCACGGCGACGTGCGCCAACTGACGATTCAGGTCGTGCAGATCCTTTTTCCGGCGACCGGGCTCCTGGTCTTTTCCGCGTGGTGTCTCGGCGTTCTGAACAGCCATCACAAGTTCTTCGTGTCGTACGTCGCGCCCGTGGTCTGGAATGCGGCGATGATCGCATCGCTCGTTTTCTTCGGCGGCCGGACGTCGCAGAGCGGCTTGGTGATCGCGCTTTCGTGGGGAACCGTCGTTGGCTGCGCGCTGCAGTTCGGGATTCAAATACCGTTCGTTCTCAAGTACGCGCCGCGAATCAAACTTTCTCTGCAAACCGCGCTGCCACCGGTGCGTGACGTGATCCGCAGCTTCGGGCCGGTCGTGATCAGCCGGGGAGTGGTGCAACTGAGCGGGTACGTCGATCAGATCATCGCCAGTTGGCTCGGCACCGCGGCCGTGGCCGGACTTTCGTACGCGCAGACGATCTACTTTCTCCCGATCAGTCTTTTCGGCATGTCGGTGGCCGCCGCGGAATTGCCGGGAATGTCAGGCGCACTCGGCACCGACGAGGAGATCAGCGCCGCATTGCGCAAGCGCCTCGAGCGCGGTTTCCGGCAGATCGCGTTCTTCGTCGTGCCGACGGTCACCGCGTTCATCTTCATCGGACGCGTGCTCGTCGCGGCGCTCTATCAGTCCGGCGAATTTCACAGCGATGACACGCTGTACGTTTGGTACATCCTCGTCGGCTCGACGTTCGGGCTGCTCGCCGCGACCCTCGGCCGGCTCTACTCGTCTGCCTTTTATGCGTTGCGCGATCCGAAAACGCCGCTTCGTTTTGCGATGGTTCGCGTGACGCTCACCGCAGTTCTCGGACTGCTCTTCGCCTTTCCGCTACGGCCGTACATCATCGATCTGATCGTGTTCCTGCACATGCCCGTGCCGAATCTTCCGGAAGGCACATCGCTCCTCGGCGTAATCGGTCTCACCGCGTCGGCCGGAATGGCGGGATGGATCGAGTTCGCGATGCTGCGCCGTGCGCTCACCCGCCGCATCGGCAGCGTAAAGCTCGCGCCGTCATTCCTCGGGCGGCTCTGGATCTCAGGATTGAGCGCCGCGCTCGCCGGCGTCGCCTTTCATCTGTACGTTGCGCCGCGCATCGCACCGCATCTTCCATTCCGCCACATCAGCGAAGCGATCCTGGTGTCCGGCACATTCGGCCTCGTCTACTTCGGCGCCGCGATCGCCCTCGGCGTCCCCGAGGCGCGAGCGACATTGCAACGGTTCGCGCGGCGTAAATAGGCAAACGTAGGTCGGACTCTCCAGTCCGACTCTGGCCGCCAAACAGTCGGACTGGAGAGTCCGACCTACGTTCGACCCTGGATCGCGTATTTCGGGGCATTCGATTTACGGCTTCTCAACGAACGGTGCGTCGCTGATGACCATTGGTTCGATCGGCTCCTCGTACGGTTCCGGCGCCATGCTTCGAAGCAACCGAGGAATGTCGACGAATTTCGAGGCGTGGTCAATATCAATGGCCAAAGGCCGGCCTGACTTGTCGAAATCGATCACGAAGCCGTCGTATATCTCCTCGGACTCGTCGTATTCGCCGTCGCGGAGGGAAATGAAGAGTGAATCACTTTCTTCAAAGTAGTAGTACTTCATCGCCGCCTCCTTTTGTAGCTACTATCGAAGAACGCATTGTCAGCGGTTTTCTTGTCAGCTAACGTAATCACGCGCAAATATTTTCCCGCTTCAAGGATGTATCCCCACATTCTGTAGCTGCCGTCGTTCTGCTCTACGACCTCGAGGGGAGAGTTGATGACTCGTTCGCACCATTCCCATTCGATTTTTGCTCGGTCGGTCTTGCGCATCTTCAGTTCGAACTTGCTCGTCCTTTTCACGCATCCGAGGATACCTCGGCGCGTCTGACACCATTCTTGCTACGATCCGCTTCGCGTGACCGAGCAGCCGATGACGAGCAGCGTGCAAATGGGGCAGCCATTGGGGTTGCCGGGCGCGCGCGTGGCTGCGGCCGATGTTGACCCGCGCGAGGCCATCCTCGAAGTCAGGAACCTTCGCACCTCGTTTCCTACAGGGAGTGGATTCGTTCACGCGGTTGACAACGTCTCGTTCAATGTTCGGAAAGGGGAGGCGCTGGCGCTCGTTGGCGAGTCGGGATGCGGAAAGAGCGTCACGGCCATGTCGATCATGCGGCTTGTCGCGCCGCCGGGACGGATCACCGCGGGCGAGGTTCATTTCAAAGGCCGCAACCTCGCCGAGCTTTCGGAGCGCGACATGCGCACTGTGCGCGGCAACGACATCGCCATGGTGTTTCAGGAGCCGATGACGTCGCTCAATCCCGTGTTCAAGATCGGCGCGCAGGTGGCCGAGGCGATTCGGATTCATAACAAGGTGTCGCGGAAGCAGGCGTGGAAGCGGGCGGGGGAGATGCTGGAGCTCGTTTCGATTCCCGATCCAATCAAGCGGCTCGACGACTATCCGCACCAGCTCTCCGGTGGCATGCGGCAGCGGGTAATGATCGCGATGGCGTTGTCGTGCGATCCCGAGCTGCTCATCGCCGACGAGCCGACGACGGCGCTCGATGTCACGATCCAGGCGCAGATCATGGAGTTGCTGGCGTCATTGCAGCAGCGACTCGGGCTGGCCATCCTTCTCATCACCCACGACCTCGGCGTCGTCGCCGAATTCTGCGAGCGCGTGATCGTAATGTACACCGGCCGCGTCGTCGAAGAGTCGCCGGTTCGCGACCTTTTCGCGAACCCGGCGCATCCGTACACGCGAGGGCTGCTCAAGTCGCTGCCAAGCGTCAGCGGCGGCGATCCATCGGCGCCTCACCGGCTGCCGACGATCAAAGGAATGGTGCCGTCGATCAGCAATCTTCCGCGCGGCTGCAAGTTCAACCCGCGCTGCCCCGACGTGATGGAAATTTGTCTGGGCAACGAGCCGGCGCGGATGATTGTCAGCCCCGGCCACGATGCGCGGTGCTACCTGCACGGCGATGAAGCGGACCCGGAGCGGGTGGAGAAAAACTGAATGTTCAATGTTGAATGTTGGATGTTGAATGTTGAATGGCCGCGGGAGCCGCGATGCGAAACCGCGGCGAAGCTCTGCTCATTCAACATTGAACATTCAACATCCAACATTCAACATTCCGCTTCTAACTCGGGAGCGGCCGCATGACCGTCGCTCCAATCGAACAGGCGCCCACACTCCCACTCGGCATCGGCGAGCCTCTTCTCGTCGTGCGCGATTTGACGAAGTACTTTCCCGTCAAGCGGGGCGTCCTCTCGCGCGTCGTCGCGCAAGTCAAGGCGGTCGATGGTGTCAGTTTCGGTGTCAGCCGCGGCGAGACGCTCGGTCTCGTCGGTGAATCGGGATCGGGCAAGACGACAGTCGGACGCTGCATTCTCCGCTTGATCGAGCCCACATCCGGCAGCGTCGAATTCGACGGACAGGATGTACTCAACCTCGACGCCGGCGACATGCGCCGGATGCGGCGCCACATGCAGATCGTGTTTCAGGATCCGTACGCATCGCTCAATCCGCGCATGACTGTCGGCACCATCATCGCCGAGCCGCTCATCATTCATGGCGGGATGTCGTCCGGCGATCGCGCATCGCGTGTGGCGCAACTACTCGAGACGGTCGGGCTCAGTCCGGACTATCAAAAACGCTATCCGCACGAATTCTCAGGCGGGCAGCGGCAGCGCATCGGCGTCGCGCGCGCGCTGGCGACCAATCCGAAATTTCTCGTGCTCGATGAGCCAGTCTCCGCGCTCGACGTCTCCGTTCAGGCGCAGGTCGTCAATCTTCTTCAGGACCTGCAGGAGCAACTCGGGCTGACCTATCTCTTCATCGCTCACGACCTTTCCGTCGTCGAGCACATCTCCACGCGCGTCGCCGTCATGTACCTCGGCAAGATCATGGAGCTGGCTAGCCGCCGCGAGCTTTACGCCGATCCGCTGCATCCATACACGAAGGCGCTCTTGTCGGCGGTTCCGATTCCCGACCCGACGCGCCACAAGAGCCGGATCATTCTTCGCGGAGACATCCCCACGCCGCTCAATCCTCCGACCGGATGCGTGTTTCACACACGCTGTCCGATCGCGCAGTTCCCGATCTGCAGCGACGTCGTGCCGCCGCTGATCGAGCACAAGCCGGGACAATTCGCGGCCTGCCACTTCGCAGGGGAGACGGTCGCGCCGGCAGCCTCATTGCCATCGTAAAGCGACGTTCCACGTTTCTTTCCGTCAAACGTACCGGCAACGAATACAATGCGCCCGCCGGAAATCGGTCCGCTTGGCCATCGCTCAGGCCGCGACGCGCGAGCGAAACAATCCATAGAATGATGCGTAGAAGAGGCGTGTCCAGGAGGGTTTACATGAATACCGCTGTTCGACGGTTGCTGATCATCATCTGCGTGACAGGCGCCGTGTCGCTGTCAGCACAGACGACGAAAAAGACCACAACCAAGACGACTTCGACTTCGCAGCCGGCCACCGTCACCACGGAACCGGTGCAGACGAATTCCGACATCCCCAAATCCGATCAGGCGGCAACCCCGCCGGTCACTGCCGACACCGACAAGGATGCCAGCGACCCGCGTGCGATGCGACTGTCGCTCGATGATGCCATCCACACTTCCCTCGAGCGCAACATCGGCGTGCAACTGCAGCGCTACGACCTCGGGATGGCTGGAGCGCAGGTGTTGGGTGCGTATGGGGTCTTCGATCCTTTCGCCAGCGCCACACTGAACCACTCGAGCAGTCAGAGTCCGGCCACGTCGGAGTTCGTGTCCACGGGCGGCGCCAGAACAGATGCAAATGTATCGCTTCGGGACACCATCCCGACAGGCGGGAGCATTCTGCTGTCGAACACCAATACGCGGAAAACGACCACGAGCGGCGGCGCCCTTTTCAGCCCCGAGTTCGATACCGGTCTCGGGTTCACGTTCACGCAGCCGCTGGCGCGAAACTTCGGAGTGGACATCACGCGCCGCGGAATCACAATCGCCCGCGACAACCTCGGCATCAGCCGCGAGGCATTCAAGGTCGTGCTGCTCGACACCACGTCGGCGGTCGAACAGGCCTACTACGATCTCATTTACACGCGGCGCTTCGTCGACGTGGTGCGGGAAGCATTGTTCCTGGCCCGCGATCAGTCCCGCATCACGCAGATCCGCATCGATGTCGGCGCGTCGGCGCCCCTCGATATCCTCCAGCCGCGCGTTCAGATCGCCACCAGCGAAGAGAATCTCATCAATGCCGTCGCCGCTGTTCGCGCTGCCGAGGACCGGTTGCGCGCGCTGCTGAATGTCGCTCCTGACGAATGGGATCGCCCCATCATCCCGACCGACGCGATCGACTACACGCCGATGACCGTCGACGTCACGGATGCGGTGGCCCGCGCTTACCAGCTTCGGCCGGAGATCAAAGAGCAGCAGATTACGACCGACATTCGCAAGGTTACGTACAACTACGCACGCAATCAGGTTCTGCCTCAGGTCGATTTGAACCTCGGCTACAACCTCTCCGGCGTCGCCGGAACGCCCGTGTCGACGACCTTCGGCAATTCGACGAATTTCTCGAATGCGGTGAACCAGATCGTCAGAAACGACTTCCCAGGCTGGAACATCGGCGTGACTCTCGGAGTGCCTGTCTTCAATTTTGCCGCACGCGCAGAGAGAACGCGCGCTCGCCTCGACATGGAGCTTTCGCAGGCAGCCGAAGCGCAGTCGCGGCAGAACATCGACGTCGATGTCCGCACGGCCGCGCGCGCCATCGACACCGCAGCGAAGAACATTTTCGCGGCGAAGACTGCGCGGGAAGCGGCAGAGGAAAACGTCAACGCAGAGCGCAAACGCTACGAGAACGGCATGAGCACCAACTTTCAGGTGCTGCAGATCCAGCAACAGCTTTCGGACGCCCGAGGCGCCGAACTGCAGGCGTTGGTCGGCTACAACAAGGCCATCGCCGCGTACCATCGCGCTGTCGGCGACCTGCTCGCCACACGCAACATCTCGGTCGATGAACCGCCGGTGGAGGAACCCTCGATCTTTGCCCACTTCAACCGTTACAATTGGCTCAACTTCTCTTCCCACGACAACGATAAGGAGAAATGAGCCATGACTGCTGGCCAGGATGATGCCCTGATTCCGCCTCCCGCCGGGGGACCGGAACCGAGTGGGTTCCAACGAATCATTGGAGTGCTCTTCTCGCCCGACGCCACGATGGCTTCGATCGCGAGGCGGCCCGACTGGGTGTTGCCACTCGTCATCCTGCTGGTCATGTCGCTCGTTGCAGGCGTCGTTATCGCCCAGCACGTTGATTTCGGTGCCGCGGCGCGCGAAGCGATGGAGCAGAACAAAAACGCGTCGCAGGAGCAGATCGACAAAGGCGTCAAGATGGCGGCCGGCATCGGAAAAGTGGTGACGTACGTGTCGCCTGTTCTTAGCGCCATCGGCCTGCTCGTGATCGCCGGCGTTTTGCTGCTGGCCTTCCGCTTGTTCGGCGGCGAGGGCGATTTCAAGCAAGCCTTTTCCGTGACGTGCTATTCGTCGATGCCGGGTGTGATCAAAAGCATCATCATGATGATCATCATCGTGGCCAAGGGCGGCACGATTCCGGGCCAACAACTGGCCATACTCGTCCGCTCGAACCTCGGGTTTCTCGTCGACTACAAGGCCAATCCGATGGCCTTCGCAGTGCTCTCCTCGATCGACATTTTCAGCATCTGGTTCCTCGTGCTCATGATCATCGGCTTCGCGTATCTGTCGCGCGTATCGCGGGCCAAATCGGCGGTCATCATCATCAGCCTCTGGCTCGTCGTGCTCTGCTTCAAGCTGATCGGCCCTGCGATGCAGTCATTGCGTGCCAATAAATGAAGAAGCCGCTCATCATCATTGGTGCGGTCGTGCTCGTCGGCGCCATCATCTTCGCGAGCGTTCGCGGCGGTGGCTCCAAGGGCGAGCCTGTCTACGTCGAACCGGTGACGGCGCGCAACATCCAGGCGATCGTCACCGCGCCGGGCGAAGTCGATCCGAAAGTCAAGGTCAACATCAGTGCGTACATCATCGGGAAAATCGAGAAGCTCTACTTCAAGGAAGGCGATCCCGTAGCGAAGGGTGAGCGCCTTGTCGATCTCGAGAGGACGGCGTATCAGGCCGCATACTCGCGAGCGAGTGCCGCGCTTTCGAACAGCCGGATCGAAGTGGCCCGCGCGAAGACTAACGTGTCGACAACCGAGTTGGCGTACAAGCGCGCCGTCAACCTCAAGCAACAGGGCATCCAGGCGCAGGAGCTGTTCGATCAGGCCCGGCAGAGTCACGACAATGCCGTCGCCGCGTACGACTCTGCGAACCAGGGCGTCGCGCAGGCGCAGGCGCTATTGCGGCAGGCCCAGAACGATCTCGATCACACAACGATCCTCTCGCCGATGAATGGCAGGGCAGTACAGCTCAACGCGCACGAGGGCGAAGTGGTCATCCCCGGGACGATGAACAATCCTGGCTCAGTGATCGCCGTCATCGCCGACCTATCGGAGATTCTTGTCGAAGCCGATGTAGGGGAGACCGAGATCACCGGCATTCGTCTGAACGAGCCGTCCAAAGTCCACGTCGACGCGATTCCCGACAAAGAGTACGAAGGACACGTCGCCGAGATCGGCAGCTCTGCCGCGCTCAAAGCGGGAACCGGCGCCGGCATGCGCTATTTCAAAGTGAAAGTTCAGTTCGACAATCCCGATGATCGCCTTCGTCCGGGCATGACCGCGCAGGTTTCGATCATCACCACGACGTCCGGCAGCGCGTTGTCCGTCCCGATCCAGAGCGTCGTCGAGCGCGTTCCGCCGGCGCTGGCGAAGTCGAAGACCGGCACGGACGACGAGGATGAGAACGCTCCGAAGTCGAAGTACGTCTTCGTCGTCAAAGACGGCAAAGTGAAGATGACCGAGGTGAAAACCGGCGTCAGCGACACCACGCATGTGGCGCTCCTCTCCGGAGTTACGAAGAACGATCAGATCGTCACCGGACCATTCCGCACGCTAAAGAAACTGAAAGACGGCGATTCCGTAGAAGTAGCGAAAGACGAGTCGAAGACTCCTCAAAACGGGACGGCCTCAAAGTGAACGGAAACGGCAACGGGAACCACCTCATCGAAATGCGCGAGCTGACGCGCACCTATCAGCTCGGACCGCAGGATATCTACGCACTTCGCGGCGTCGATCTCGTCATCGATCACGGCGAATACGTCGCCATCATGGGACCGTCCGGCTCCGGCAAATCGACGCTCATGAACATCGTCGGCTGCCTCGACCGCCCCTCGGCCGGCCAATACATCCTCGACGGCATCCCCGTCGAATCGATGGACGACGACGCGCTGGCTTCGGTGCGCAACAAGAAGATCGGATTCGTTTTCCAGACCTTCAATCTGCTGTCGCGAACCACGGCGTTGCAGAACGTCGAGTTGCCGCTCGTCTACGCCAAGATCGGCCGTCACGAGCGCCGCGAGATGGCCGAAGAAGCGTTGACCGCAGTCGGCCTCGGCGACCGCATGAACCACCAGCCGAACGAGCTTTCCGGCGGACAGCGGCAGCGCGTCGCCATCGCCCGCGCGCTCGTCAACAAACCCTCGCTGCTGCTCGCCGACGAGCCCACCGGCAACCTCGACTCGCAGACCGGCCGCGAGATTCTCGACCTCTTTCGCGAGCTCTCATCGCGCGGCAACTCCATCATCATGGTCACGCACGAAGATGACGTCGCCCAGGAAGCGCAACGCGTCATTCACATCCGCGACGGCAAGATCGTCAACTAGAACCGCACGGCTGGCGAAAACGCCGCCTGCGTCTCCCGGATCATCTAGACTCAGACCGCGATGTTCTTCGAAAACGTCAAGATTGCACTCATTGCGATCAGCGCCAACAAAATGCGCTCGATCCTCACCGTCCTCGGCGTGATGATCGGCGTAGCCGCGGTCATCGCCGTCGTTTCGCTCGTTCAGGGCATGCAGTACCAAATCTCGGCGCAGCTCGAGAACGTCGGCGCGACGTTCATCCAGATCGGTCCGGACTTTTCCGCCGCGCGCGGCAATCCGTTCCTGCCGGTACCGGTGCTCACCTATGACGATGCGCTGGCCATCCGGCGCGGCGCGACCTCGGTGCGCGATTTCACGCCGATCTTCCAGGCGAACGTGGCGCTGAAAAACGGCGATACGCGCCACGACGCCATGCTCTATGGCGTCACGCAGGCTTATCCTGAAGTCGTCAGGCAATTCATCGATCACGGCCGCTTCTTCGGCACGCTCGACGAGGATGCGAAGAAACGGGTGGTGGTACTCGGCTCCGAAGCGGCCCGGCAGCTGGGCCTGACCGACGCCGTGGGTAAGGACATCCGGCTTGATGACAACAACTTCACCGTCATCGGCGTGATGGAAAAACGCGGCTCGTCCATCGGCCGCGATCCTGACGACGTCGTCTACATCCCGTTCGCCACGGCTCAGATGCTGTACGGACCCGACCGCATGCAGCATCTTCCCATCGCGCTGCAGGTCCGCACACGCGAGGACATCGACCTCGCGAAGGAACAAGTGCGCGATATCCTGCGCCTCCGCCATCATCTGAAAAAAGGCCAGCCCGACGATTTCCAGATCACCTCGCAGGAAGAGCTGATGAAGACCATCGCCACGGTGCTGAACACGACCACCGGCATCATGGGCGCCGTCGTCGGCATCGCTCTGCTCGTCGGCGGCATCGGCATCATGAACATCATGCTCGTCTCGGTGACGGAGAGAACCCGCGAGATCGGCATCCGCAAAGCAATTGGCGCGCGGAGGTATGACGTCCTGATTCAGTTTCTCATCGAGGCCGTGACGCTCTCCGGATTCGGCGGCATCATCGGCATCGCCGGTGGTTATGGCGGAGCCGCGCTCGTTCGCCTTTTCCTCAAACGCTGGCTGGAGCTCCCGCCGGTGCACACGCCGCTCTGGGCGATCGTCCTCGCCTTCGGCTTCTGCGCAATCCTCGGCGTCATCTTCGGCATCTATCCCGCCGCGAAGGCATCGAAGCTCGACCCGATCGAAGCGCTTCGCTACGAATGAACACGAAGATCCTCATGGCATCCAGCGCGCTCGTCATGGCTGCGCTCGGAGTGGCCGCGACATTCCTGCCGCAGGAGATCATCGCCTCGCTCGGCGGAGGAACCGGCCGCACGCTTCCTCTCCTGGTCCAGATCCTCGGCGCGCTCTACCTCGGCTTCGCCATGCTCAACTGGATGGCCAAAGAAAGCCTCATCGGCGGAATCTACAGCCGCCCCGTTTCGATGGGCAACTTTCTTCACTTCGCGATTGCCGGCATCGCGCTGATAAAGGCCGTCGCCGCTGGCGAGCGAGCAGTGACCGTACTTGGCTGCACGGCGATCTATGCCGTCTTCGCGATCGCGTTCGGAACGGTTGTCTTCGGACGCGCCAAAGTGGCGAAGTGAATCTGGCGGAAAGGCGTTTCACGTGGAGACGCGGAGAACGCAGAGATAACCTCTCCGTGACCTCCGCGTCTCCGCGTGAAAAGTCTTCCCGTGAGTTCCGCTAAACTCCCGCCCATGAAACGCGTAGCCGTCGCCATAGCACTTCTTGCCTCTATCTCCGCATTCGCAGCCGCGAAGAAAACCACGCCGCCGATGAAATCGATCACGCCCGCCGAGCTTCATTCGCTCGCTCACGACTACTACGAATGGCAGAAAAAGGAGTACCCGGTCGGCGCCAGCGATCAGGGCTTTCATGCGGCCGACGACAAGCTCGACGACTTCTCGCCCGCCACGACCGCGCGCAACGCCGCCCACGTCCGCGCCTTGCTCGACCGCGTGCGCGCCGCGGACGTCAAAGGCTGGTCGAAGGACGACATCATCGACTGGCTCCTTTTCCGCTCCCAGCTCGAGCGCGACGACTTTCCCGAGCGCGTGCAGAAACCGGAAGAGACCGATCCGCAGATCTACGTTGGCGAGGCCAGCAACGCCATCTTCTCGCTGCTGAAAAAAGACTACGCACCTGCGCACACGCGCGCACTCGCGGCCACCGCGCGGCTCAAAGCGATTCCGGCGATGATCGAACAGGCCCAGCGCAATCTCAAACATCCCGTGCGTCTTTACTCGCAACTCGCCATCGATTCCGCGCGATCCATCGATCCGCTTTTTTCGACGAGCCTGATGACGATCGCCGGCGACCTGACTGAAGAAGAGCGCACCTCGCTCGATGCCGCGCGCGAAGAAGCCGTCGCGTCGATGCACAACTTCGCCGACTGGCTCGAAAAGAAGCTCCCCGAGATGACGGCCTGGAAGCCGATGGGGGAGGCCAACTACAACTACATGCTCCGCAACATCCTCCTTCTTCCGATGGATTCGCGCGACGTCGCGCACCTCGGCGAAGTGGAGCTGGCGCGCTATCGTGCCCTCGAGGCCCTGCTGCCCGATCCATCGCTTGCCGATCCCGATCCTGCGCGCGCCAAGAGCATTCCCGCCGATCAGCAGGCCTTCCTCGCCGCGTACGAAAGCCGCGAGCAGGAGATGATCGATTTCCTCAAGGCAAAGAATCTCGTCACGCTCCCGCCCTACCTCGGCGCGTTCCAGATCCGCCAGCTT
The DNA here is from genome assembly GCA_963719365.1 of Thermoanaerobaculia bacterium. Classification (GTDB taxonomy): domain Bacteria; phylum Acidobacteriota; class Thermoanaerobaculia; order Gp7-AA8; family Gp7-AA8; genus JADGNZ01. Next base: position 377,950 of record OY970380.1, read on the forward strand.
CCCGAAGCGTTCAAGCCCACCAGCCCGGGCGGCTTCATGAATCCGCCGGGCATCTACGACGACGACAGCGGCGGCTTCTACTTCATCCCCACATACAACCCGCAGAGCAAGAACTTCTACATCCGCGCTGCCATCGAAGACCCGCGTCCGATCCTCGGGCACGAAGGCATTCCCGGCCATTTCCTGCAGCTATCGATCGCCAATCACCTCACCAACGAGATCCGCCGGCATCACGGCGAGAACGTCTTCGTCGAAGGTTGGGCGCTCTACGGCGAGGAGATGCTCATGCGCGAAGGTCTCTACGCGCCTGACTCGTCGTCGGCCGGCCAGGTGCTGCGTCTTTCGCGTTATCGCGCCGCGCGCATCGGCGTCGACGTCAACCTTCACACCGGCAAATGGACGTTCGATCAGGGAGTGAACTACTTCATGGAAGGCGGCGGACTCGATAAAGAAGCCGCGGAAGGGGAGGCAGCGGGCGCGGCGTCGTCGCCCACGCAGAAGATCAGCTACATCACCGGCAAGTGGCAGATCATGCGCCTTCTCGGCCGCTACCGCGACGCCAAAGGGAGCGCGTTTCGACTGGGACAATTTCACGATGACCTCATCGCAAACGGGTCGCTGCCCGTGTCGATCCTGACCTGGATCATGCTCGACGACCCGAGCGAGATCGAGAAAGCGACCGGTATGAAGTTCGCCGCGAAGTAGAATTCGCGGACACGGAGGCAATCGATGGCCATCACTGAAAAATACGAACCTGGGATGTTCTGCTGGATCGAGCTGGCCACAAACGACGCCGCGGCGTCGAAGACCTTCTACACATCGTTGTTCGGCTGGGCGGCGAACGACATGCCGATCCCCGATGGCGTCTACACGATTCTCCAGCAGAGCGGCCACGACCTCGGCGCGCTGTACCAAACCAAAGAGATTCCCCCGAACTGGGCGACGTACATCAGCGTCGCGAACGCCGATGACTCCGCGAAGAAAGCGACTTCACTCGGCGCCACTCTGGTCGCCCCGCCCTTCGACGTCATGGACCTCGGCCGCATGGCCTTCGTCGTCGATCCGCAAGGCGCGACATTCGCACTCTGGCAGCCAAAGAAAAAAGCCGGCGCCACAATCCGCGACGAAGCGAACACGCTCTGCTGGAACGAGCTGATGACCTCGGACATCGAAGGCGCACGCGATTTCTACAAAGGACTTCTCGGCTGGAACCTGAAAGTCAGCGCCGAATACACCGAAATCCACGTCGGCGAACGCCCCGCCGGCGGCATGATGCAAATGCCCAACGACATGCGCGGCATGCCCTCGAGCTGGTCCCCCTACTTCGCCGTCGACGACTGCGACGCCATCGCCGCCAAAGCAAAATCGCTTGGCGCCCAGGTCTACGTCCCACCAACCGACTTGCCACACGTAGGCCGCTTCGCCGTCCTCGCCGACCCACAAGGCGCCGCATTCGACGTAATCAAACTGGCGTAGGAGTGCGGGCGTCTCGATCGGGATAGGGGGGAGCCTCGCGGCTCCGCCCCTCCCACACCACCGTGCATGCGGATCCGCACACGGCGGTTCGGCTGGTTGAACACGTCAGCTATTGAGCTTTGAAGGCTCTTAGCTGCCGGTCGGGTTTTCGGTTGCCCCCTTCGCCACAAGCGCTGCGGTCCCTTCCGTGCACCCTTAGGGCTTCACCCTTCGGTGCGCACGTGAAGGCCAGTTCTATCTGGCTTTTCTGCCGCGTTGCGCTCATGAGTCGTTGGTCCTACTAACCTCTCCATTTACCCTCTTGCGAGGGGACCGTTCGGGCCTTCGGTGGCCTTGGCTCCGCCACCTACTACGCCCTATGCTGACTTCTGCGTGGCGGTCAGGGTTCCTCTCAGTCCCCTCAGTCCCGTATCCGAGACACCACGCAGATCTCCCGAGGTAAGTTCGATCGCCTTCAGCACACAACCGCCGGGTCTACGCTTTGCGCTCTTGATGGATGTGGACTTCACAGTGCAGGGCCTCCTCGTCCAGCGCTCACGCCTCATACCCGGTTCTTGTTCATCGGCTCATGCCTTTGCTCCACGCTTCTTTCAGACGGCTCCTCGCGGCAGCCGCCCTTGCGCTTTGCTAGCCCTTCGGTTCCATCAACCTGGGCAAAGGACTTTCACCTCCAAGCTATCGAACATGCTCGGCACACCCCGCGGCGTCGAGGCGTCCCGCCTCGACGTGGTTTTCGTGCTGCCGGACGAAATACTCCGGTGCCACACGCTACGCACCGAATGCGGGGAGCCCGCGAATGACCGAGCCGCGGATCCGCGCATCGAGGCCGTGACGCCGGCAATGCCGCCGGCGCCACGCGCAGGCGGTCACCCCCCGCTCTCGTCCGCCGAGGGCCCGTAGATCGCGGGGACCTTGCCGCCCATCGGGCGAAGGTAGGCGCTCAACTGGCCGCGGTGGTGGACCATGTCGAAGAGGAAGCCCCAGAGCATGTTGCCGATCGTGTCGGTCCAGGTGTTGCCGTCGCCCATGACGAAGTTGGCGGGGCCGGCAAGCTTGGCGTCGTCGAGTTTCTCGATTCGTTTGCGCAGTTCGGCGGTGGCGTCGTCCCACGCCTTCACGATCTCCGCGGTCGTGGCTGGTCGCGGACGCTGCTTCCAATCGATGGTGCCAGTGTCGAGCAGATCGCAGAGGACGCGCTGCTCTTCGGCGAGCTGCCATCCGAGGTTGCCTGCTTTCGTGGAGCGCTCATGGGGTGCGTAATCGAGTTGTTCCTCGGGCATCGCCCGCAAGACCCTGCCGAACGCCGGCAATTCTGATTCCCATCTCTGCGCGTAAAGCTCGTGTATCTGCATCTCTGCCTCCTTTTGTCGGGCAAGAGCATAAACGCTGATTCTGATTTCTACGGATTGTGGACGCGCGAGCACGCGTGGCCTCTCAGCGGTTCCCTTTCGCGCGCTCCCGAACACTACCGGGCGTAGAGCCAGCTCTGTATTTTTCCGGGACGATCGGGGGACTCATCAACGACAGATGAGAAATCCCGCTGGTTGCAACTCGATCATCCGATTCCTCGCGCGGAGGCGTGCGTGAGAACTACGGATGACGATCGCGATGAGGAAAACGGACCTTCCGTTGACGACGACGAGCGGCGTTGCCGCGAGCTGATCGACAGGGCACACCTGGAACCCGCAGACATCGAGCCGAGACCGACGGTCGAAGCCGGCGCAGCTTCGGAAGCGCCTCCGTCGCGGCGCGTTCTCGTTGCCGAAGACGATCGCCTGAGCCAGCAGGTCATCGCTGGCCAGCTTGCGACGCTCGGATTCTCGTGCGACATCGTTGCGGACGGAAGCGAGGCGTTGGGCAGCGTGATCAGCGGGCGATACGACGTCGTACTGATGGACCTTCGCATGCCGGTGCTGGATGGTCTGGCGGCGACGCGCCTCATCCGGCAGTGGGAGAAGGAGCGCGGCGCGCCGCCGGTCAGGATCGTCGCGGTCACGGCGAACGGATCGGCCATTGATCGTCTCCGCTGTCTCAAGAGCGGGATGGATGAGCATTTGCCAAAGCCGTTGCGGATTGCGGAGCTGTCGTTTGTTCTGAACCGGCTGCTTGATTCGCCGCCGTCGCAGGCCGTGCGGGAAGTCAATGCGCGCGAAGGCCATCCGGATCTCGATCACTCGATGATCGAAGGATTGCGCGCGCTCGGCGAGGACGATGGCACCTTCTTCCGCGGCCTGTTCAGGCAATTTCGCGCCGATAGCGATGCGCGCCTTGCGCTTCTCGAGCAAGCGGCGAACGATGGCGAGACATCCGTGATTCGTACCGTCGCGCATGCTCTTCGCGGAAGTAGCGCAAACATTGGCGCTGCCGGCGTGGCCGCGGAATGCCGCGCGGTTGAGGCCCTCAACGCGGATGACGATGCCAGCCAGTATCGGAACGCGGTGCAGCGTCTTCGCTCCGCGTACGAGAGGCTGCTAGCGCTCCTCGACAGGCTGGGCTGAACGCGAGGACTTCGATTGCAGAAGTCGTGAGTGAACGCCGAAATGTTAAATGTCGGATGTTGAGGAGTGTCGAATGAGGAACGTCGACCGTTGAGGCCGAGCGTGCTTCATTGAACATCGAACATTCGACAGTAACGATTCAACATTTTGCGTCTCGGACCTGCTCCGCGCATTGGATGCCGTGCGTAGCCTGAATCATCCCGCTGAACTGGATGCAGCGTGTTCGAAGCGGGAGTTGTCTGCGGCCGCCGGCCTGAGGCCGGGAATGGAGATGCGGAAAATGCTGCCGAATCCTCCGCTGGCAAGCGCTGCAATCGTGCCGCCGTGCGCTTCCGCCACCATGCGGCAGAACGCCAGGCCGAGCCCGGTTTGCTTCACGCTCGGATCCGCCTGTTCCAGCGTCACGAATGGCTGAAACAGCGACTGGCGAAAACCGTCCGGAACGCCGCTTCCCTCATCGATCACATCGATCCGCAGTCCCTCTTGCTGCTGCAGGAGATCGATCGTCACCTTCGCTTTGGCGGGACTGAACTTGATGGCATTGAGCACGAGATTTTCGAGACAACGCCGGAGCAGCGCCGGATCGGCGAAGAACGGGCATTGCACGTCGATCTTCGTGAGGATGCTGATCTGCAGCCGTGCCGCCGCCGGCAGGCAATCTTCGACGACGAGTTGCACCAGCTCGTTCGCATCGATCTCGCTGACGTGCGCGGTCAGAACGCCGGCGTCGCTCCTGGCCACGACCAGCAGGTCGTCGATCAACTGTTGCAGCCGCGACACCTGCGCGCGGATGCGCATCAGAGGCGGGGAGGGCTCCGTCAGCTTCTTCTGCAGGACCTCCGTCGAGAACGAGATCACCTGCAGCGGATTGCGAAGATCGTGAATGACCATGTTGGTGAAATCGGCGCGCACTGCCAGGAGCTGCTCGAGCGTCTGGCGTGAGCGCGACACGCGGATCATGGCGCGGACGCGTGCCCGAACTTCGATGCCGCTCAAGGGCCTGGAGAGAAAATCGGTTGCGCCGGCATCGAGGGCCAGGGTCATGTCATCCCGAGAATCGAGCGCCGTCATTACGACGATCGGCGTCCCCCGGCCTCGTGCATCAGCGCGGATGCTCCGGCAAAGTTCGATCCCGTCGATCGCAGCCGTCGTCAGCTCCGTGATGATGACGTCGGGCCCGCTGCTCCGGACCAATTCCATCGCCTCGATCGCGGATGCCGCTTCCCGCACTTCATACCCTTCCGGCCGGAGCAGGTTGTGAATGAGCGCTCGCGAGTTTGCATCGTCATCAACGATCAGGATCGTAGTCATGATGGACCTTTCGCTGGCCGATCGCATGACAGTGGAGCCCTTCGTTTGATGGAAGGGCTTTCCAATCAGTCGGTCCCGCCGCTCAGGGCGATTCCTCTTGATGCCGAAGGTTTCGTGGAGAGCAGAAGAATCATGACCCGGATAAGAACCTGTCCGCCGTGCCAATCGACACGTTGATGTGATGCGAAGCACGAGACTGTCACCCAATTACGCCAACTGACTCGGATGGTTGTCTGTTCTTGGTGGGGGAGTGGGGAGTTGGGTGTGGGGTGTGGGTCGCTGGTTGCTGACGTGAAGAGGTGGTTGCACTCATTTGCAAACAAAACACTCCAGGAGCGATGCCGTATCCCAGCAACCGAGCAACTGAGCAACCCAGAAAATCCACCCACCCCCCACTCCCAACCCCCCACTCCCAAACCCACGTATTTTTTTCGCCGTGCCAGCGACTCCCTTACGAACAGGAGGAATCGTCGGTGCGAATCGACACACGTCCATGCTGATCAAAACCATCACATTGCGCGTACCGGCGACCTTCGAAGGCTCGCGTGACGCAGCCATGAGCGTGCGCGAGTTCCTCAATCAGTTGTCAGTGCGGCCGGCTCATGCCGCGAGGTTCGAACTGGTGGTCGCCGAGTCCGTCGACAACATCGCCGGGTACGCGGGCAGTGATGAAAACGGCCTGGTCGACATCACCGTGGCAGCGGGCAGCGAAACGCTCCGCATCGTCATCCGCGACGACGGACTGGCCTCGGACATGGACGGTCTGAACACCTTCATGACGCTCCCGGAAACGCACGACAAACCCTCGGAAGGAGGACGCGGAATCCAATTGATTCGCCGCATCATGGACAACGTCGTTTACACGCGCGAGCGGGACCGCAATGTCCTCACGATGAGCGCCAAGCTCGATGGAGGCGTGTTGTGAGCGCGCGCTTCGTTGCCGGTCCGGCCGGCAAACACGCTCTGCTTCGGTGGTATCCGGTACTTGATCTATCTTCTCGCACCGATCGTCCTCTTGTTTACTTCCATCCCACCCGTCGCGCGCCATTCGCCGACGATCCTCATCCACATCCTGCCATCCCGGCTCGCCAACGAACCTGCACCTTTGATCGGTTCGCGGACGTCTCCAATGCGCATGGAAAAGCGTTCTTCCGCCGGACTCGTTCCCGCAGATCCACGCGCATTGTGGACGGTTCTTACCGGGACGAAGATCAAGTTTCCGATCCCACCGAAGCGACACCGCTGTTCACCGAGGTCACAGGCGCGAAGCTCGCGGCGTCGTGATCGATCAGATCACGTCGCCCGCGTGAACACCTGCCGCTGGCTGACCTGATACGCACGCGAACGGATGATCTCGCGGAGGCCGCGCGGATCGTGAACGCCGCGGAGCACGCTCACGGGCAGCGCTTTGTCAGATGAGACGAGGGTGACATTGCCGATGCCGAGGATGCGGCCGGTGAAGGACTGGAAGAATTGCGTGTCGTCGAGCGAGCGGAGATCGATCTCGCTCAGACTCTTCGAGAGGATTCCCTGCTCGAACATGATGCGCTGGTTCGTGACCGTATAGAGCGTGCTCTGAAGCCGCATCAGCGCGAAGAGGAAGGCGATGACCTGATACAGCAGCACGAGCGCAGTCAGCCACCAGCCGATCTTCGTGATCTTGCTGCTTAAATCGAGGTCTGCCGTGCGCCCCGAGATAAAGCTCGCCACCAACGGGATGACGATCACAGCGAGGACCATCATGACGATCTTGGCAATGAGCACGCGCCACGATGGCGATCCCCGCCACAGTGTTTCCTCGGTCATCGCGGGTGCGCCCGCGGCTTGCGCTGCGGCCGGCGCAGCGAATCCGGCAGGTGAGGGACGCCCGCAATGCGGACAGGCAGTGGCAAGCGGCGAAACATCGCGGCCGCAGTCGGGGCAGGTGATGACAGGCATGGCGCGAATTGTAGCGCGCGGCGCGGTTACCGGTCGCGAACCGTGAGCTCGAGGCCGCCCTCGAACGGCAGCGTCATCGTACGGAGGCGGTTCGCGGGATCGTTGACGAAGTCGAAATAGTCGCGATAGGCGTCGCGAAACTGCGTTGTGTTATCGCAGATGACGATCGCGCCGTTGCGCAACGCCGGCCCGACCAATTCAAGCGCCGGCCGCGCCATCGGCGTCCAGATGTCGACGAGCATGAAGTCGACTGGGCCGCCGGGATCGGCGAGCGTCTTGCGCAAATCGCCTTCACGCAGTTCGATCCACTCCGCCAACCCCGCCTCGGCGAAATTCGCCCGTGCCGCCGCGGCCTTCGCCGGTTCGAGCTCTGTCCCGATGACGACACCTGAGCCGCCATCCTCGCGCACGTTGTCGCGCACCGCGGCAGCGAGGAAGAGCGTCGATACGCCGAACGAAGTTCCCGCTTCGACAACGCGCCTGGCGCGTAACGCACGGCAGAGGTGGTAACAAAACGCAGCCTTCTCGCGATCGAGCGCAACGAGCTTGTCGCTCAGAAACTGATTGGTCCGCGCATCGAATTCGTTCCAATCGAACGACTCTTCCTGCGCACGCGCCGAGAAATACGATCCAAGAGCCGCATCCTGGCTGGCGTGGATTGCGTAGAGGCGATCGAGAAGGGCATCGATCGATGATCCGAGTAGGAGTCGTTCGCTCATGGATTCGATTCTTATGGCAGGGTTGCGCGTATTAGGGAATCACTTCGGTGGATTTGGCGGCGGCGGACAGTTGCACGGATCGGGAGTGGCGCACGACGATGCGTCCTGCGGTTGAAAGACCGCACTTCCGCAACAAGCCCAGTTGGTGGGATTACATGGGCGGTCCTTCTTGCCGCGGTCGCAGTAGCAGGCCACCCACGGCTGCCTTTTGATCGTCTCGTCGACAATCCTCTGCCACTCTTGATCGACTTGCGGTCCATAGAGCGCTCGTCCTCTGGCCTGCATGTCCGGCGGCAACATGTCGAACGTGATCATGTTCGGCTCCGGCGTTATCGCCTTCCTGTGCGAAGCGCATCCGGCGACGAGAAGAAAGGAGAGGCAGACGGTCGCGCTGAGCTTCTTCATGAGGATCGAGTATAGCGAGCCGGCAACAGGTCTGGCGGCGGAGTAGTCAAGTCCACAATGAATAAGCGCGGCCTCACTTCACCCCCGCGCGAAGCTCGCGATAATGAGTTGCTCTGATGGTGGCGCCGGCTGCCAGTCCGGGATCGGTATAGACGAGTGCGGAAAGACCGATCGCGGCACGGGCTGCATCGAGAGCGGATCGCAATTCCGTCACATGCAGCGCTTTGGGCCGTGTTCCGCTCAGCGACGCGTCTGTGAATGTCGTTGGCGACAATCCCGCGGCCGCGCGAACGGCATTGACCGCGGTTCGCAGCTCCGTGATGTGGACTGCCTTGATGATGGTCGAGCCCGCGGACATCGGATCGTCGGCGAAGAGAATGGTGGTGGCAAGATCGACGTTGCTCGGTGATCCGAGGGTCGAGGAGTCTGCGGCGCGGACCTGGTAGAGGTACGTGGTGTTTGGTGTGAGCGACGAATCGACGAAGTTGTTCGAGAGCGGCGCACCGATGACGCTGAATGCGCCATGATTCGAGCTGCGCAGAATCTGATAGTTCGTGGCATTGACCACCGGATCCCAGGTCAGAGTCACTTGCGATGTTGCGATTGCGGTGGCGGCCAGGTTTATGGGCGTCGTGATTATCTTTGTGAGATCGCTCGCGATGTCGTTGGTTGTGAGAACTTCGCCGCCGCCCGAGACGGTGGCGATATTCGTGACGGCTGACGGCGCGCTGTTGTCGACGTTCACGGTGAGCGTAATCGACGGATAGCTTGCGTTGATCGCCAGCGCGTCCGTCCGTGTACACGTGCGCGAGGGGAGATCGCAGTTCCATCCGGCGCCGTTGATGGCCGTGGCCGTCAATCCGGACGGCACGGTATCGATGACGGTGACGGTTCCAGTGGAGGCGGCGCCGCCATTGTTGGTCACGGTGATCGAGTAAGTCCTGCCGTTCTGCCCCGACGCGAAACTCCCATCGTGAGATTTTGTAATGGTGAGGTCGGCGACCTGCACGACGGTCGTGGGGTCGCTGGCGGTGTCATTGGCGGTGTTCGTTTCGCTACCGCCGGAGACGGTCGCGGTGTTGATCACGCTCGTTGCCGTCGTCTTGGCCACGCTCACAATGAGCGTGATAGCCGGATAGCTGAAGCCTCCCGCCAGCGCATCGCTCCGCGTACAGCGCACGTTCGGCAAGTCGCAGGTCCATCCCGATCCGCTCATGGCAGTTGCGGTCATGCCGGCGGGAAGCGTGTCCGTAACCGTCACAAGACCGCCCGTCGAGCCGCCCGAATTGGTGACAACCAACGAGTAGGTCGCGTTTGTCTGACCGCCGGAGAAGTTCCCGCTGTGAGTCTTGGCGATCGTAAGGTCGGGGCAGCCGCCGAGCAGCACATAGACTTTGTAGTCATAGGTGCTGCCTATCGCAAAATCGGCTTTGCCATCACTGTTGAAGTCTCCGATCACGAGGGGACCGTTCCCCCCGTAGGAAGGAAAGGAGATCGGAGTCTGGAAGGTCCCATTGCCGTTGCCGAACAGGATCGAGACTGCGCTCGAGCCCGAAACCGCGATATCGGCTTTCCCATCTCCATTGAAATCATCCACCACCAGGTAGGTGCCACCGTAGGGAGACGTTATCTGGACCGCCGGTTGAAATGAACCGTTGCCATTACCGATGATAAGCGACACATAGCCCGAATAGTAGCTTGCAAAGACAACGTCTGGTTTCCCGTCTCCGTTAAAGTCTGCGACGGCAGCAAACGAGCTGTAGTAGTTGACCGGAATATTGATCCCCGCCTGGAAGGTGCCATCCCCATTGCCTAGCAGGACTCCGAACGAATACGTGTAAGTACCGCTGACACCGATGTCGAGGGTGCCGTCTCCATTGAAGTCTGCGCTGACGATGAATGACGCACTAGAGACCGGCGTTGGATAGTTCACTTTCTGCTGGAACGTACCGTTCCCTGTTCCGAGCCATAGCGAGACGCTTGAATAATAATTGACGACCGCCAGGTCGGCGTTTCCATCACCGTTGAAATCACCCACCGTTACCCATTCGGGGTTATCGCCATCGGAGTAACTCGCGGCGGGCGCGAATGTTCCATCTCCGTTCCCGATGAGAATCGAGATATTGCCTGAGTCGGAATTCACGACGACGAGATCAACGGCACCGTCATTGTTGAAATCACCGGTGGCAATGGAGCGGGGGTAGCTTCCCACGGAATAGTTGACGGCCGCCGCGAAATTGCCAGCACCATCTCCCATGAGGATCGAGACACTCGCGGAGTAGTAGTTCGCGACGGCAAGATCTGTTTTGCCATCGTGATTGAAGTCTCCGCTGGTAATCGCCGACGGGTACGAGCCGACTGGATAGCCAACGCCCGCACCAAAGCTGCCGCATGTCTGGCTGCTCCAGATCGTGGTGGGGTCATTGGCGGTGTCATTGGCCGTGTTGGTCTCGCTGCCGCCGGAAACCGTGACCACGTTGGTCACGCTGCTGGGCGCGTTGGCGGCTACGTTTACTGTAATGGTAATGGCCGGAAAACTGCTGCTGGCGGCGAGGACGTCGCTGCGCGTGCACGTGAGCGTCGCGAGAGTGCACGTCCAGCCGCTGCCCGAGACCGCCGTCGCGGTCAGACCGGAGGGGAGCGTGTCGACCACGGTAATCGTTCCAGAGGTTGGCAGTCCGCCGGCATTCCGTACGGTAATGCGATAACTCCTCCCGACATCGCCTTGCGTGAAATTGCCGAGGTGGGAGCTGGCGATGACGAGATCCGTGAGGGGAGCGACGGTTGCGGGATCGCTGACGCTGCTATTGACGGAATTCAGTTCGCCGCCTCCCGAAACCTTGGCAACATTCGTCAGAGTGGCCGGAGCACTGTTAGCGATGTTCACAGTCAAGCTGATTACTGGGTAGCTTGCGCCCGCGGTCAGTGTGTCGCTCCGGCTGCAAGAGACGGTCGGAACCACGCACGTCCATCCCGTACCGCTCAGAGCAGTGGGCGAGAGGCCGCTGGGAATCGTATCGATGACTGTTACCGTCGAGCCGTCTGTCGACGCGTTTCCGGCGTTGCTTACTGCAATTGTGTAGACCTTTCCGGTATCGCCCTGCGTGAAACTTCCGCTATGTGTCTTGGTAATGGTCAGATCGGGAACCGGACAGGTATTGAGCAGGATGGAGACGTCGCTCGAGCCGCCATTCGCGGTTGCAAGGTCAGGTTTGCCGTCGCGGTTGAAATCGCCCACGACAAGCGTGCCTGGATTCGTGCCTGCGCCGCTGTTGAAAGGCGCTCCGAACGTGCCGTTGCCATTCCCGATCAGAATCGAGACGTTGTTCGAGCCGTTATTGGCAGCCGCCAGGTCGAGCTTTCCGTCATTGTCGAAATCGCCCGCCGCAACGCCGCGTGGATTCGTGCCTGCAGCGTAATTGACCGCCGCGGTGAACGTTCCGGTGCCACTTCCGATGAGCACCGATACGTTGTTTGATCCGCTGTTGGCAACGGCGAGATCGAGCTTGCCATCGCGATTGAGGTCGGCCGCGATGACGGAGAAAGGATTCGTTCCGGCGCTCACAGTGGTAGCCGTCTGGAATGTGCCGTCGCCGTTGCCGAGGAGGATGGAAACGTTATTCGAACCGGAGTTAGCCACGGCCAGATCAAGCTTGCCGTCGCGGTTGAAATCGCCAACAGCGACGGATTCGGGGTTGGTGCCGGCGCCATAGTTCACTGCCGCTAGGAATGTGCCCGTTCCGCTGCCGAGAAGTATGGAGACGTTGCTCGATCCATTATTGGCGACCGCGAGATCGGCTTTCCCGTCACGGTTGAAATCGGCGGCAGCGACTGCGTGTGGATTGGTGCCTGCGGAGTAAGGAACTGCGCTTTGGAATGTACCGTTTCCATTGCCGAGGAGGATCGACACGTCATTGGAGCCGCTGTTGGCAACCGCGAGGTCGGGCTTTCCGTCGCGATTGAAATCGCCGATAGTGACGGCGTTGGGTGCGCCGCCCGCGTTGAAGGCTCCCGAGGGGACGAAGGTGCCGTCGCCAGCGCCCAGTTCGATCGAAACATTGTCCGCGCCGCTATTCGCCGCGACAAGATCGAGCTTGCCGTCGCCGTTGAAGTCGCCCGCGGATACGGACTTCGGCGTCGCGCCCGCGGCATAGCTGACTGCGGCTGCGATCGTGTTGCAGTTGAGTGCGCAGACTCCGTTGTTCAGGAGCGTGAAAAGGTAAGAGTCATTCAGATCGATAACCGCTAAGTCGCTTCTTCCATCGCTGTTGAGATCGGCGACGGCGATCTGACCAGGGGCGGTCAATGGGTAGTTGACCGCCGCCTGGAACGTGGCATCCCCTCGGCCCGTGAGAATCGACACACTGTTCGCCGCATTGTTGGCGACGGCAAGGTCCGGATTGCCGTCTGCATTGACATCGATGATGGAAATAACGTGCGGTCCTGTCGGAAGGGCATAATTGACGGCGGCCTGGAAAGTGCCGTCGCCCACGCCAGTCAAGACGGAGACGTTGTTGGATCCGTCATTGGTCGCGGCAAGGTCCGCCTTCCCATCGCCGTTGAAATCGCCAATGGCGATCGACGAGGGTCCAGTGCCGGCGGTATAAAACACGGCGGCCTGCATCGTGCCGTCGCCATTTCCGAGCAGGACTGAGAGTTTGTTGGAGTTGTAGTCCGCGACAACGAGGTCGGACTTACCGTCGCCATTGAGATCGCCAGTACTGACCCAGAACGGTCCTGATCCTGCGGCATAGGCAACAGCGGGCAGGAATGTGCCATCGCCCTGACCCAGCAGGATTGAGACGTTGTTTGAGCCATTGTTTGCGACGGCGAGGTCGGTCTTGCCATCGCCATTGAAATCCGCCGTTGTCAGCGAGAACGGATTGGAGCCAGCAGCGTAGGCAACGGCGGTCTGGAAAGTGCCGTCGCCATTTCCGAGGAGGATCGAGACATTGTTGGAAATGGCGTTCGCAACTGCGAGATCCGATTTGCCGTCGCCGTTGAAATCGCTGGACGTAATCGAAACAGGAGCGGTGCCGACGGCGTAATAGAGGCTCGACAGGAATCCGCCGCTGCCGCTACCCAACGTGACGGCGATCTGATTCCCGGTGGTCGCCATGGCGGCGTCAGCCTTACCATCGCGGTTGAAGTCGGCGGTGACGATGGCGGTCGGAACGACCCCGGTATAGTAGTAGGACGCGGACCCGAACGACGGGCAGGCGGTCACGGGTGGTTTCACAACGACAGATAGCGTCGCAGATGTTGAGTGGGCATGCGCGCCGCTGGTGCCGTTGATCGTGAGCGTAGATGATGTGAGCGGAGTGTTGTTGGAGGTTGTGATGGAAAGCGTCGAGGCAGTGGTGGCCGGATTAGGACTGAATGTGCCGGCGGCTCCGGAAGGCAAGCCGGTCACCGCCAGCGTGACCGGGTCACTGAATCCATTGGAGGGTGAAACGGTGACGGTATAGGTCGTGGAGCCACCCTGCGGAACGCTTCGCGTGGTGGGACTGACGAGAAGGGTGTAATCCGGGCCGAGGGGCGCGCCGACGGCTTTGGCGGCATTGAGGCGGCCGCCGGTGATGGTTTTTCCGGAAAGGCTGGATATCGGATCGGTATTGTCGAGAATGGCGCTCTTGACCTGGGCAGTCGTAAGCGAAGGTGTTTTCGCTAAGACCAGGGCAGCGACACCGGAAACGTGCGGGGCCGCCATCGACGTTCCGCTGGCAGTGGTGTAACTGCTGCCGAGGTACAAAGAGAGAATGTTGACGCCTGGAGCGCCGAGATGCACGCTGGTTGGGCCATAGGTGGAGAAATAGGCGAGAGCGTCACGATTGTCGGTAGCCGCGACGCTGATCATATTTGGTGTGTTGTAGCTCGCGGGATAATGCGGATAGATATCGCTGTTGGAGGAATCGTTTCCTGCTGAAGCAACGAAGAGGATGTCGTTCTCGTTGGCTTTGTTGATCTCATCGAGCAGCGCTTTGGAAAAGGCTCCGCCGCCCCAACTGTTGGAGAGGATCCGCACATTGACACCGTCCAGCTTTGCTTGCACCGCGAAGTCGATCGCGGCGATGGCGTCGGCCGTCGTTCCGTTCCCGTTGGAATCAAGAAACTTCAGGCCCATGATCGACGTCGTCCAGTTGACGCCGGTCACTCCCAGGGAATTGTTTCCGACGGCGCCGATCGTTCCCGATACATGCGTGCCGTGGTAGTACTCATCCTTGGGATCACAGGTCTTTGTGATGGCGTTGAAGCCATGTGTACCCGCGGCGCACAGAACGTTGCCCTTTCCACCTGGGTTGCTCCAGATATTCGCGGCGATATCAGGGTGGGTGTAATCGACGCCGGTGTCGACGACTCCGACGACGATCGTGGACGAGCCTGTAGTCACGCTCCATGCCGCTTCTGCGCTGATGTCCGCGCCGGCGATTCCCGGTGTGCCGCTGATCGTCTGTCCGCTGTTCTTGAGACTCCATAGCTGCGCGTACAAGGAGTCGTTGGGAATGTCGTCCGACTGCAGAAGGTAATTCGGCTCGGCGTAGACGATATTCGGATTCTTCTGCAGGGCGGCGGTCAAGGCCTCCGCGCTTTGTCCGGCGGAATGGAGGCGCCAGATCGTTCCTGACCTCAGGCTCGCGATTTTATCGCTCTGATCAACGCCGGCGATGTGCTGGATGGCCGCGACTTCGTTACTCGAAGCACTCGATTGAATCTTGACCAGTACCTCGCCGGAGACGGAGGTTCCCTTTGGCCGTAGATTCGTCACGGCGGACAGTGAGAACGTGAAAAACGAGACGACGAGCAAACTGGCAAGCCGGTGATTAATGCGCATAGCGCTGGATCTACCTTATTTTTGGAATGTGGACCGTGAAGAACGCCGTAGAGTAACAGGCTAGCGCCCGAATTGCTGCTTTCCGGAGGCTGATTGATCGGGATTGGTGGCGGGCTGAGCGATGACCGGCTCAGCAAAGATGTCGCGGCTCGACATCGAAGTCACGAAGCGTGTGCCAAAGCCGGGGTTTGCGATGCCGGTGAGGACGGCGGCGTAAATCATTAGTAGTTCCGCCGGTCCCGTCTCAACGAACCTGATTTGAGCCTGCCTGCGGGCCATGTTCGCGTCGGACCGCCGCAAAAAACCGCGGCCTGGTTGATGGAATTTGGTCACCCGCGGTCCCTCAGCACGGTCGTTATACTGATCGCCGTCCACATCGGACATGGAGGCCTCATGTTGCACGCCTACGGCATTGAGCCGGAAGACGAAATCCTCAAGACTCTCAAGCGCGTCATCGACGACGTGGTGGCGCCCGGCAGCGCCGCCACCGATCGTGACGCACGATTCCCGGCCGAAAGCATGGAAGCTCTCGGCAAGGCAGGGCTGCTCGGGTTGTGCGTCGATGCTGCGCACGGCGGGCGCGGCCAGTCGCCGCGCATGTTCGCGGCGGTGTCGGAAGAGCTGGCGATGGCAGATCCGTCAGCGGCAATGATCTACGTCATGCACGTGACCGCCGCGCAGGCGATCGCAGCCTCCGACGTTCTCGAATCGCGCGATGAGATCCTTCGTGAGATCGCGGGCGGCCGGCACCTGACAACGCTGGCATTCTCCGAGACCGGATCGCGGTCCCAATTCTGGGCGCCCGTTTCCCACATGGAAGAGACGGGAGAGGGTTTCGAGACGTCCGCGAAAAAATCGTGGGTTACCGCGGCCAACCATGCCGATTCGTACGTCTCGAGCGCCCAGAAGCCGGGGGCTGCCTCGCCGCTCGAGTCCACCATTTACCTGGCTCGACGCACCTCTTCCGGCGTGACGATCACCGCCGGATTCGACGGACTCGGATTGCGCGGCAATGACTCCGCTCCTGTTTCCATCGATCATCTGAAAGTCGCGAAGGGCGATCTCATCTCGAAATCCGGCGAGGGAGCGAACACGATGCTGCAGGTCGTGTTGCCGTGGTTCTCGCTCGGCACCGCGGCGATGGCGAATGGCATCGCGCGCGCTGCGGTGACGCGAACGGCGGAACATCTCTCCGGCACCGGCTTCGAACACGATGGATCCAGGTTGCGCGATCTCCCAGTTCTCCGCGCCCGCATCGCAGAGATGAGCGTTCGCACCGAACAGTCTCGCGCGCTCCTCGGCGCGACATTGGCGCATGTGGAAACGGGTTCCGAGGTGGCTCCGCTCTTCGTGCTGCAATCGCGGCTCGCCGCGGTGGAGGGCGTGCTCGCCGTCACGGACTTGGCGATGAAGGCGTGCGGCGGCGCGGCATTCTCAAAGCAGCTCGGCATCGAACGACTTTTCCGCGACGCGCGCGCCGGTTGGGTCATGGCGCCGACCGCCGATCACCTCCGCGAATTCATCGGCCGTGTCTTGACGGGCCTGCCGCTGTTCTAAAGGAACGAACGCATATGGATCAATCGATTCTCCTCGGGGCCGTGGCCTACGATCCCAAAGTCGTCACCATCTGGGAAGGCATCCGCGACTATTTTCTGGAACAGGGTGTTCCTTTCGATTTCGCACTCTTCTCCAACTATGAACGTCAGGTCGAGGAATTGCTCGCCGGCCACATCGACATCGCCTGGAACACGCCGCTTGCGCACGTGCGCGTGAAGCAGCGCACCAACGGTCGTAGCCTCTCCCTCGGCATGCGCGACTCCGATCGCGACTTCCACGCGAAGATCATCGTCCGGCGCGATGCAGGGATCGAGACGTTGTCCGATCTGCATGGGAAGCGCCTCGCCGTCGGGAGCCGCGATTCAACGCAGGCGCGCATTCTGCCGCTTCACTTTCTGCGGCAGGAAGGTGTCGATCTCGATCGCGTGAACGTTTCGTCCTTCGATTCGGATCTGGGCAAGCACGGCGATACGGGCAACAGCGAGCTGGATGTTCTGAAGGCCCTGCGCGAAGGCAAGGCCGACGCTGGTGCGATCGGCGATCTTGTGTGGGCCAATGAGCAGGCGGCAGGACACATCGACGCGTCATCGATCGGCGTGCTCTATACGACGCCGGGCTTCGATCACTGCATGTTCGATGCGCTGCCGGCGCTGAGTGCCGCAAAGCGTGACGCATTTCAACGGGCGCTCTTCGCCATGAAATGGGAAAACCCGGCCCACCGCCGCCTCCTCGAGCTGGAAGGACTTCGCGAATGGATGCCGCCGCGCGAAGAAGGCTACGAGAGTTTGCGGCAGGCCGTGGCGAGCGAGGTCACCACTCCCTGATGTCCGCGCCGGCGAGTGTCATCGCCGTTGATGGCGGCGATCTGTCGCTAGGAGGCGGACTGCTTGCGCTCGTCCGGCCGGCCTTGACGCGGCTCGAAGAAGGCGGCGTGCTTGCGGTGCTCTCCTGCAATTCCGAGGTCCATCACGATCTTCCCTCCTGGTGCCGCGCCGAGCGGCACGAATACCTCGGCGCCGAAGAAGCCGGCGATGACGTGCGCCGGTACCTGATTGGCCGCGGACGATTCGCGCCACGACTTCCAACGTTGGAAGACGAATCACTGTTGCGTGCGCAAGAGCCGCTGACCACGTCGATGTTTCTCCAGTCGATGCCCATGCCGGACCGCGCAGATCCATTCACCGGCTTCGCGCCTCGCGGTACCTCCGTGGAGGCCGGCGGCCCCACATACCCTTTCGACCTAGTCGAACGGGCGCACCTCGCGCCGCCCGAAGTCGCCGAGCTCTATGACCAGGCAGTCGCGGCACAGTGGGATGCGTCACGCGACATCCCATGGGCGCGCGTAGGAACGCATGCGCCGGAGTTGGATGCAGCAATCCGGCAGATCATGTCGTTCCTCGCGGAAAATGAGTTGTCGGCGCTGTATCTTCCGTCGAAATTCATCTCGCGAATTCATCCCGCATACGTCGAGGTGGCGATGTTCCTGGCAACGCAACTCCAGGATGAGGCGCGCCACATCGACGTGTTTCTCAAACGCGCGCGCCTCGCATCGGGAGTGGCAATCTCCTCGGTGGCGACGTCGCGATCGCTACTGTCACTTCTCCAGTTGCAGGACTTTTCCGAGTCCGCCTTCCTGCTCTCTGTCCTCGGCGAAGGAACCTTCCTCGATCTGCTCAGTTTCATCGAACGCCACGCACCCGATGAAGCGACCGCCGAGCTGGTGCGGCGCGCACGCAACGACGAATCGCGGCATGTGCATTTCGGACTCGCGCACATTCGTTATGCATTGAGTCACGATCCATCGCTCTATCCCCGACTGGAAGCGGCAGTGCGCCGCCGTGCAACAACGCTGGCCGGAGTAGGAAGCGTCCCTGCGCCCGTCCAGGACAGCCTGACAATCCTCGCCGCCGGCGCAATCGACGCCCACAGCATCAGACGAGGTCACGAAGCGTTCCGCGACCTTCTCGACACAATGCACCAGAGCCGCATCAAACGCCTCCTACACGCCGGCTTTAACGAGGAGCAGGCGGAGACGATCTCCGCACTGCACACGCCAAACTTTATGTAGGGTTTCGATGGGCCTGAGGTTGACCGGAGTTATTCATGAGAAAAGCGAAACGCAAGTCCATCACTCAAAACAGCGACAACATCTTCATCGACCTCGGCTTTCAGCCTCATGAAGCAGCCGTCATGCTTCTGCGATGCGAATTGGCAGAGGCCCTGCGCAAATGGATCGATCGAGAAGGAATCACCCAGGAGCAGGCCGCCGAGCGTCTGGGCGTCGCGCAACCGCGCATCTCCGAAATCGCGCGAAACAAAGTGCACAAGCTGTCGCTCGATTACCTCGTCGGGCTCTGTGTCAAGGCAGGGGTTGCGGTGAAGGTGAGGACGGCAGCGTAGACGTATTCATTCGACGTCGCGGGTTGAAACTAGGGTCGTATCTGGAAAATTAACTTAGCGGATGAACGTTAAGTTGATTTTCCAGATATGACCCCCAATTCGTTCATCAGATACGGCCCCACTTCGTTCACCCGCTGCGCCCGGCGAGATGCCGCGACCGGGCGCTAGTTTCGCCCTAGTGACTCGCGGCCCGATGGCGTGCTGCCGGCACAGTAATAACCGCGGTCGCGCTGTCGACGGAACCACAGACATCGGTCACGCGCACCCAGTAGCTGGTCGAACGACCGGCTTGAGGGAACGGGTCTCCATTGAGTGGGTGCGTCAGGCTAAGAAGGTAAAAGTAGTCCTGGCCCCGAGGCCGGCTGGTATCGCCGCGCGTCCCCTCGTACCAGCTGTAGTGCAGGGTCCGCCCCGACTTGGCGCCTAAGTAGAGAACGATGTCGCGGCCGCTGCCAACGATCTTGGACTCTGGCTGAACGGCAATTTCTGGAAGAGTACAGGCTCCGTCACCGTAAACCGTGGCAGCCGCGTCGCGGTCCCAGTCGGTCAGCACGCCGTCCAGTTCGCTGCGGACCCCAAAGGTCATGATCGCACCCGCCCCGCCCCCCGCGGCGCAGTCGGAGGTGATGCCGCAGACCCACGCGAGCCCTGGCTCGCAGGATGTCGGCGGGGGGTAGTTGCTGCAGACCCACGGGTACCCTGGCTGATCCGCGTGCCGGAAGCCGAGCGTATGCCCAAGCTCGTGGCTGACGACGGTATTCAGCACGGCCTGCGACATCTGGTATTTAGCATTGGCGATCACCACATCACCCTGGAGGATGTCGCGAAAGGTCTCTCCATCGAGATCGTACGGCGCGCCGATGATTGACCATGCAATGCCGGCGATGAGGCCGTCGTCCGGGATGTCGTCATTGGGGTCGTTGAACAACACCGTGTTCTTCCCGTCATCGACGTCCGTTCCGCCGACGGCCGTGTCGTCGGCGCCGGCGTAGCGGTAGCGAATCGTCGAGGCCGCACTGTTCCACTGCGCGATCGCTTTGGCGACCGCCGCCGGCCCGTCCGCTCCGGGCTGCGTCCCATTGCTCACCCAATCGGCGGACGGATCGCGCCAGCGCATGCCGCCGCCAACGGTCTGGAGAAGGTACGAAGAGCGCGAGAAGCGCGGCGCGGCCCCGGTCTGCCCGACTTCTCTGGCGGCCAAGACCTTCGCGGGCGGCGAGGTAAAGTAGTCCGGCGACGACGCTCGCCGTGCGACGACATCGCGGATGAACTGTGTGAATCGCGACGCGTTACGCGCCTGCTCCGCGTACGCTTCGAGGTTGCGATCGAAACCTTCGATGTCGTGACGTAGCGCGAGCCCGTCCGCCAGATTGAACTGCCCGAGGGCCATACCGAAAGTCGCCCGCTCCGACTCGCGATTCATCGAGGTGAACACGAGATACCGTCGGCCCGCCTCGTACCTCGGCGCGCCAAACACGATCCGTCCCCCGTCGCCGAGCAGGCCGCCCTGCTCCGTCAACATGAACTCGTCGCCTGCCGCAAGAGAGCCCTTCAACGATTCCTCCACGCGCAGCGTGAAGCGAGTAACGATCCTGCCGCGAACATCGTGGGCCGTTGACGACGACACGCCAGTGGCGATGATGATGTCATCGGCCCTCTGGACCATCTCCGCATCGGAGGGAACGACATACGTTACCGCCCACAACGCTGGAACGCCGAAGGTCGCAAGCCATGCGGCAACGAAAAGCGTCCGAGATCCCATGATCACTCGCGCGATCCTAACGCACTTGCGAAGCTGTCAAAGGCTCCTCATGAAACTGGGGGTCGTATCTGGAAAATTAACTTAGTGGATGGACGTTAAGTTGATTTTCCAGATATGACCCCCACTTCGTTCACCACTGTCGGTATCGATTCTTCGCCCAATTGATTGCAAAGCCAACTGTGCACCACGGGCCGCGCTCTTCTTCGGCCGCCACTACTACTGGCGCAGGCGCCAATCGCAGCGAATCCGGAAGGCGCCGCGCGCAATGCTGTTCCCAGGCGAAGCTGAAGTAGCATCTCTTCATGGCAAGCGCGCGCAATGCGGCATCAGAGGGGGCGGATTATTGGTGAACCATCGCACAATCAGCCGCCGCCGTTCCCTCGATGCGCCTCGCGACACCATCTTGCGTGAGGAGGTCGCCGATGCGCTCGCGGCGACGCAGGAAGAGCGCATCGAAGCGATGGTTGCCCTGCTGGACAGCGCGTATCAATTATGGGCGGTGAGAGGATTCAGCCGTGATCAAGGACTTTGCCGATTTCCTGGAATCACTCAACAGAGAAGGCGTGGCTTATGTCGTGATCGGAGGGATCGCGGTACTGGCACACATCCCGTATCGAACGACCCGTGACTTGGACGTTCTGATCGAGCCCACGATCGCGAACGCCGAACGAGCACGGCGTGCCGTCGCTCGATGGGGTTCATTCGACCCGGCCTACTCGGCGGAGGACTTCATCAGCGGCGACATCCTTTCCTTTGGTGGACTGCTCAGAGTGGACATCCACAGCCGCGTGCCCGGTGTGGAATGGGACGATCTTTGGAGCGGGCGTGTCGACAGTGAGCTTCTCGGCATCCCAACATCGTTCGCCGGGATCGATGAGCTGATTCGAATGAAAACCGCCACGGCCGACCCGGCGAAAGATCTGCCGGATGTAGAGCGGCTGGAACGTCTCCGTAAGAGGAAGCAAACGGAGTAAACGAGCATCTATTGGCGTCCCCAACGGGATTCGAACCCGTGTTGGCGCCGTGAAAGGGCGCTGTCCTAGGCCTCTAGACGATGGGGACGTGAATGGCAGCGGGCTGGTGGGCTCGGTGGGACTCGAACCCACGACCAACGGCTTAAAAGGCCGCTGCTCTACCGACTGAGCTACGAGCCCGTAACCTCAACGAACAAAACCTGCGAGACGTGCTCGAAGGGTGCGGAAGATACCATGCCACGTGCGGAACCCGCTCCACCCGTTTCTTATTGCGTTTCAGCCGCGGGACATCATCGTCCAGATGCCGATGATGATGAAGCCGGCGCCGGCGACGAGCTTCAGCGTGGACGGCTTCACGAAGCGCTCGATCTGCGCGCCGACGAGGACGCCGATCGCGGAGGCGAGGACGAGCGCGCTCGCGCTGGCGGCGAAGACGATCCATTTTCGGTTTTGGGATTCTGAGGCGAAGAGCATCGTCGCGAGTTGGGTCTTGTCGCCGATCTCGGCGAGGAAGACGGAGACGAAGATGGCGGAGAAGGCTTTCCACATGGGGAAGCGAGTCTATGCGATGGGAGTCGCCGGCGGGCCGCCAGCGGAACAGCCGGGCCGGCGGCGCTACGTTTTCACCCGAAGGCGAAGGTTCGCATCGACAGGTTGCCGTAGTGGAAGCCTTCGTAGATCGTCGTGAGCGTGTCGGTGTCGCGGGCGGCGCCTGCGGTGACGAAGATCGGTTCGAAGTGCTCGGGCGTGGGGACGGCTTCGGCGGCATGCGGAGCAAGATCGCGATAGCGCATCAGCGTTGCGAAATCGCGATCCTCGACTTGCTTCGCAACCCAGGTATCGAACTCGCGCGCCCAATCGTCGACCGGCGCGTTCTTGTCGGGCATGTGGAGTGCGCGGAGGTTGTGGACGATGCCGCCGCTGCCGAGGATGGCGACGCCGCGGTCGCGGAGTGGGGCCAGCGCGCGGCCGATCGTCATCAATTGCTCCGGCGTCGTTGGGAACGGCTGCGCGATCTCGACGATCGGGACGTTTGCGTTCGGAAGCGCGATTCGTAGCGGGACCCAGAGGCCGTGATCCCAGCCGCGCTGTTCTTCGAGTGTGGCGTTGCCGAGGAGTGAGGCGATCTCGCGGGCGAGGGTGGGATCGCCGGGCGCTTCGTAGCGGATTCGATAAAGCTCCTCGGAGAAGCCGCCGAAGTCGTAGATCGTTTCTGGATTTGCGACCGCGTTCACGCGCACATCGCGGGCCTGCCAGTGCGCGGAAACGATGGCGATGGCGCGTGCGCCGGCCAGCGTTGCGCCGTACGCGGCGACCGCGCGCGTGAAGTCGTCCGTCTCGATCGCGATCGTTGGCGCTCCGTGCGAGATGAAAAGTGCGGGCATCGGAGAGGTCATGCCGTTATCATCGCCGCATGCGTGTCCGTTTCCTATCGTTCGTTGTGTTCATTGTGACTGCCAGCGTTGTTGTTGCCGAGACGGGGCAGAGACTTCCGACCGGAGCGATGCTCGATCCTGTCGCCGCGTCGCACGTCGTCGGCAATTTTCCGCTGGCGATGGCCGTGGCGCCGGGCGGCGATCGCGTGGCGCTGCTCCTCTGCGGATGGCGCGAGCAAGGCGTGCAGATCGTCGATCGGAAGTCGGGCGCGGTGCTGCAGACGCTGACGCAGCCTGCCGCGTTCATCGGTCTGGCTTTCGCGCCTGATGGAAAAACTCTCTACGCCAGCGGTGGCAACGACGACTCGATCTTCGTCTATCGCTGGAACGGCCGCGAAGCAACGCCCGATGGCGAAATCGAGCTCGCCGAAAAGCCGAAGCCGAAACCGAACGAGAAGCCGAAGCCGTACGACGGGGTTCAATATCCGGCCGGAATCGCGATCTCGCGCGACGGACGTTTTCTCTACGCCGCAGAAAACCTCGGCGATTCGATTTCGGTGATCGATCTTGCCCAACGCAAGATCATTCAGGAGTTGCGCACCGATCGTTATCCCTACGCGGTCGTCGCCGATCAGCGTGGCAATGTCTACGTTTCGGCGTGGGGCGACAACGCGGTTGATGTTTTTCGCGCCGCTGCGGATGGCACGCTACATCGTTCCGGGCGGATCGTCGCCGGACGTCATCCCTCGGCGATGCTTCTTCGCGGCTCCCGTCTTTATGTCGCCTCGGCCAGCACGGATTCGATCAGCATCATCGACACCATTCAACGCAAAGTCGTCAGCACGTTGAAGGATTCGCCGCCCGGTGGGCCGGGCGAGGGGAGCACCCCGAACGCGCTGGCGATCTCGCGCGATGGCGGCCGGCTGTTTGTGGCCGAGGCGGACAACAACGCCGTGGCGGTATTCGACATCGCGACCAAGAAGCTCCTCGGTCGCGTTCCCGCGGAGTGGTATCCGTCGGCGCTCGCTACCGACGGCGACGATGTTCTCGTCGTCAGCGCCAAGGGCCGCGGATCGCGGCCGAACGCGCGGTTCCCCCTGCCGCTGCCGAAGGATTCGCACGAGTACACGCTCGGCCAGATCGAAGGAACGCTGCTATCGTTCGCGGCGAACACTCCGCCCGCCGCGTTGCAATCGCTTTCGAAGCGCGTGGCGCGCGCCAACAGTTGGGACACGCCGCGCGGAACGCCGCGCTATCCGCCGTTCAAGCACGTGATCTACATCATCAAAGAGAACCGCACGTACGATCAGATCTTCGGCGACATGAAAGAGGGCGATGGCGATCCTTCGCGATTGTTCTTTGGCGAAGACGTCACACCGAATCACCATGCGCTGGCGCGTCGCTTCGGCCTGTTCGATCGCTTCCTCGTCAACGCCGAGGTGAGCGCGCAGGGGCACAACTGGTCGACGGCGGCATACGGCACCGACTACCTCGAGAAGACAACGCCGTCGGCGTACAGCCCACGCGGCCGTTCCTACGATTACGAGGGCGCCAATCGCGAGCGGGTGGTCGATGACGATGATGACGTCAACGCGCCGGCCGCCGGTTACCTTTGGGATCTGGCGGTTCGGAAGAAGATCTCGCTGCGCAATTACGGCGAGTTCGTCGATGGGAGTACGGATGCCCACGCCGCTTCAGGCGTGCGCTACGTCGGAGTTCGCCGCGGGCTGCGCGAGGCGACGGCTCCTGAATTTCCTGGATTCGACATGGACATCGCCGATCAGACGCGCGTCGATGCATGGCTGCGCGAGCTCCGGCCCTACACGGAACACAACACGCTGCCGGCGCTGGAGATCATGCGGCTGCCGAATGATCACACCCGAGGAACTGCTGCGGACAAGCCGACACCGCGGGCATTCGTCGCGGACAACGACCTGGCGCTCGGCCGCATCGTCGAAGCAATCTCCCATTCGCCGTTCTGGAAAGACACGGCAATCTTCGTCGTCGAGGATGATGCGCAAGCCGGACCCGATCACGTCGATTCGCATCGTTCGGTGCTGCTGATGATCTCCGCCTGGAACCGCGGCGGCGTCGTACACCGATTCGTGAACACGACCGACGTCATCGCCACAATGGAAGAAATCCTCGGCCTCGATTCGCTCTCGCAGTTCGACCACTTCGGCCGGCCGTTGCGCGCGATCTACGCGGACAAACCCGACCTGACGCCATACGAGGCGATCAAACCAGGCATCGACATGAACGAGAAAAATCCTCCGAGCGAAGCAGCAAAGAAATCGTCGATGCTCGATTTTTCGAAAGAGGATCGAGTGGACGATGAAACGCTGAATCGCATTTTGTGGAGCGCGATCAAGGGAGATGCCGTGCCGTACCCTGGCCCGACGCGGGCGCCGGTTGGGGTGTTGATGCGGTAGCACGCGAAGCCGCGAAGACGCGAAGAGGACTATTCAAACCCGCGCGGGCGCTCGTCGAGCGCCGAGGCCATATCGATCAGGCCGGAGGCGAAGATTGGGTTGCTGGTTCGCAGGCGCAGCGGTTTTTTCTGATCGGACTTGATCGCGATCGTATTCGTGTCGGCGTCGACGGCCACTTCGAACACCTTCGGCATCGCTACCTCGGTGCGCTTTTTTTCGTCGGCGATGAGGCGGCGGTTCGTGATGATGAGCATGCCGGTGTCGAGCGGCGCCTGGTGGATGCAGTACTCCTGAAATGCCAGCGGGACCGGCGATTGCGCGTGAGGCATGCCGCCGATGACTGCGCGCAGGCTGCGGAATTGTTCGATCGCGTTCGTCTCGGTGGGAACGTCGTCTTCGCTGATCCCGAGCCCTTCGCGCAGCGTCAAAACCTCGGCCTCCTGCGCGGTGCCGAGACGGTCGTCGGCGAGGAGGTGCCAGACGATCGTGGCGTAGAGATCGCGCTTCGCGGCGTGAATGTCTTCGGGCGTCAAGCCAGCGGCATCGCCGGAATCGCTGAGGAGTTTCGAGATCGCTTTTGATTCGGCGACGCCGCGTTGCGACAGCTCTTCGAATCCGATTTGGAGCAGGACGCGTTTCGCCGTCGGAGCCCAGATGTCGTACGCGAGATCGAGTGAGGCACGCTCGCCGCGAAGCGCGATCAGTCCGTTCTCGCTGCGATCGACCAGAAGATGCTCCAGCGCTTTCGTGTACCAGGTGAGGAGCTGCTGATTGCGCGCGACGGCGGCCTCCTGCTCGGCGCGCACGCGTTCTTCGCGCTCGCGGATCTGACGCCGTTGTTGCGCGGTCATCACGATGGGAATGGCGATGCAGATCGCGCCGAGGATGATCTCGACCCAGCCTTGCGGACCTTTGCGAACGAGAACGCTCAGCCCGAGAAGGATCAGAAGCGCGCCGAAGCCCATGAGCGCGAGAAAGGCGAAACTTCGCGGCGTGCCGTCGGGTTTGAGCGATGACAGGAACGGCGTTTGGTTGATGCTCGGCGCAACGGGAAGACTCGGCCCGATGACGCGCTCGGAATCGCCGAAGAAAAAGCCGTCGTTGCGGCGGCGAACGAATTCGCCTTTGGCGCCGGTGCTGAGGGTCAGATCGTCGTCGATGGCGTCGAGCGCGCGCCGCGTGGAGACGCCGAAACGGATCGGGCCGAACGCCAGTTGCTTCTCAACGTAGTACGTCATCGGTAGCCGTCTCTGCTGTGTGCGGACTTGATGCCAGCAGCCCGTTTTTACTTCAACGTATAGAGGTAGGCGGCGATGTCTCTCGCTTCGTCGGGCTTGATGCCGAGGTTGGGCATGATGTTTTGCGTGTTGACCATCTGCGGGTTCAGCAGGTATTGCGTCAGGTTCTGCGTGTTGTTGGGCAGAGTTTGGGCAATCACGGGCCGCGTCGCCACGTGATCGAGCGACGGGCCGACTTCGCCGCGCGGACCTTCGATGCCTGGAATGGAGTGACAGGCGGTGCAGCCGTACTGCGTGATGAGCTGCTTTCCTTTTGCGGGGTCGGCGGACATGGGTTTTGTTTCCTGCTTCGCGCTGCAGGCTGCACCAAGAAGAACAAAGACAACGATCAAGATTCGGTTCAAACGATTTCCTTTCGGCGAAACGTAAGGCCGAACAATATCGCGACATCGAAGGTGATTCCTTCATCGCGATAGACTCAGCTTCGATGAGCGCACTCTACGCACTCGCGGCATTCGCCATGACGCTGGCCGGCGGCGCGTTCGCGTTCCGCTACCGGCAGTACCTGCTGTACATCATGGCGTTCTCGTCGGGATTGCTGATTGGCGTTGCCTTTCTCGACCTGGTGCCCGAGGTGTTCGCGCTGGCGCATGAGCACACGATTGACATTCGCGTGCTGATGCTCACGCTGATCATGGGCTTCCTGGCGATCTTCCTGCTCGAGAAGCTAACGATCATCCACAGCGAGAAACAGCACGACGAACCGGGGCATCATCACAACGTCGGTCTGGTTGGCGCGATCGGATTGTCGTTCCACAGTTTTCTCGACGGACTGGCGATCGGAGTCGGGTTCAAAGCGGGGACGCAGGTCGGGCTGGTCGTGCTGATGGCAGTCGTCGCGCATGATTTCGCGGACGGTCTGAATACGGTCACGTTCATGCTGGCGACGCGCAACAGCCGCTGGCGCACTGGCGCGCTGCTGGGCATCGACGCGATCGCGCCAGTCGTAGGCGCCCTCTGCGCGAGCGTGTTGTACATCGCGCCGCGCATGCTGGCCTTCCAGCTCTCGTTCTTCGCCGGCTTCCTTCTCTACCTCGGCGCCAGCGATCTTCTGCCGCAGGTTCACGCGAAGACGCGGGGAACGCTGATCTTTGCGACGATCGCCGGCGTGGTGGTGGCCGGCCTTCTCGTCTTCGCGCTGCAGCCGGCATGAAGTTTCCGATCCGCTGGAGTGAACGCACCGCGCTCGCGCTTCTGCTGGCGCTGCTCGCGGTTGCCTATGCGGACATCCTCTTCCTGGGGCGCGGCTTCTACATCAGTGATCTCAGCGTCTATCACTACCCGATGAAGCACGTGGTGCGTGATGCAGTTCGCAGCGGTGAGTTTCCTTACTGGAACCGGCTCTACTCCGGAGGTGCGCCGCTGGCGGCCAATCCGGCGTACGAGCTTTTCTACCCGCCGCAGTGGCTCGTCTACGTGCTGCCGTTTCACTTTGGGGTGCAATTGCACGTGCTCCTGCACTTTGCGATTGCCATGGCCGGCATGATTCTGCTTCTGCGGCGCCTCGGCGTATCGATCGCGGCCGCAGCATTCGGGAGCATCGCATTCGTTTTTTGCGGCAGCTACCTGTCGTTATCGTCGAAGCTCCCGATTCTCTTTTCGATTTCCTGGATGCCGCTCGCGCTCTGGCTCCTGATGCGCTTTGCAGAAGAGCGAACGGCCAGGCGTTTGCTGCCGCTGGCATTCGTTCTGGCGATGCAGCTCCTGCTCGGTGAGCCGGCAGGGGTGATGCAGACATGGGCCATCATCGGCGGCTGGTCGCTGCTGCGCGTTTTTCGGAGCCGGGAGAAGAAAGCCGAAGCGAAAGGGATCGCCGCCACGCTGGGTGTGGCCATGACTGCGGCGATCCTCATCGCTGCGGTTCAACTCCTGCCGGCCATCGATTTCGTGCGCGATACGGTGCGTACCAAAGCCTTCGACTTTCGCGTCGTGGCCAACTGGAGCACTCCGCCAGTGCGGTTGGTCGAGCTCATTCTGCCGGGTGTTCTCCGCCACGTCGCCGCTCCGAATGGGAGTGCGTTCATCACCACGATCTACGCTTTCCGCAACGATGCCTATCTGACGGAGATCTACGCCGGTCTCCTGATCGTGCTGCTCTCCGCGGCGGGCGTGCTGGCGGGAGTGCGCGGCCGATGGCTGTTCCTCGGAACGGTGGCGGCGAGCGTCACGATGGCGATGGGCGATCACACGCCTCTGCTGCGCGTGCTCTACGACTCCGGCATCTTGTCTTCGTTCCGCTTTCCGGAGAAGTTCCTGCTCACCGCGGCGTTCGCGATCGCCGTCTGGAGCGCGATCGTCTTCGACCAACTGCTCGACGGTGACCGCCGCCTGATCCGATGGGCTTCCGGTCTGGCAATCGTCTGGCTGTGCGTCTCGATCGTTCTGCTCGTTCGTTCCTCGGACGGCGGTGCGCTCGGCACAACGCACTATTTCGCCGTCAACTGCGCTCGCGCGGCGTTGATCGCGGTCTGGTTTTGGATTGTCCGGACGCATCGAGGGCGAGTCATGGCCGCGGCGGGCGTAGCGCTGCTCGCTGCCGATCTCTGGTACAGCACACTCAACGCGGTTCCGCGCGAGCGGCGTGAGTTTTTCGATCCTGCGCCAGCAGTGGCGCATGTTGACGCATCCGCTCCGTACCGCGTGTTCAACGAAGCGGCGTGGCTGGGTTGGGAGGGCGATCCGATCGTCAATGAGATGTTCAACATCGCAGAAGGACCTGCGTTCTCCTGGGTGATGCGCAACAGCGTGTTTCCGGAGCTTCCGGCCTTGCGCGGCCTGGCAGTGGCGATGGAAGACGACATCGACCTGACCTCGCTCCGGAACAGCGATGACTTCCGGCAAGCGTTCAAAGGTACGCGATCGAGCCATCTCCCCGATGCCGACGAGCCGTATGCGCGAATGGCGAATGTGGGCTGGCGCGTGCGGCAGCGGCCGTTTGATGACGCCCTGCGCCAACAGATTCTGACCGACGCCAGCAAGGCGGTGACGGTCGAGGTTGAGGCGGCTACGCGCTGGCCGCGCTACGCATTCGCAGGAAGGCTGGAGCGCGCGCCGGACCCGAGCGGATTCCGCTATGCCGTCGAGCGCAATGCCGCCGATACCTCCGTCGCCTACATCGACGCGGATGTGTTTTCTCCTGCGCCCGGCCGGGTGGTCCGTTTCCGCGAAACGACGAACACTGCCAGCATCGACGTCGTCGCCACCGGGCGCTCGTTTCTCGTGGCCAGCGTCACCGGCCATCGCTATTGGTCGGCCACGATCGATGGGCAGCCGGCGCGGCTCGTCGCCACCAACCTGGCGTTTCAGGGAGTCGAGGTTCCAGCAGGTGCGCATACGATCAACATGCGTTATCGCAATCCGCTCGTCCCGATCGGCGGTGTGATCTCGCTCGCGTCACTAATGGCGTTGGCAGCCGCTGCGTGGTTTCGGCGTGCTTATTAGAATCGTGTCACGCGGAGACGCGAAGGCGCGAAGAAAAGCACAGCGCGTTCTACAATCGCGAACCATGAAACGACTGCTTGCGCTGCTGCTCTTCGCGATCGCTACTGCCGCTCACGCCCGCAACATCACCGAAAAAGATCTCTTCAAGTTCAATTGGATCGGTGATCCACAGGTTTCGCCGGATGGATCGCAGGTCGCGTTCGTGCGCGTGACGGTCGATGAGAAGAAGGACACGTACAACACCGCGATCTGGGCGGTGGCGGCGCGCGCGGGAGCGGAGCCGCGGCGGATCACGAACGGTCCTCGCGACGCATCGCCGCGCTGGTCGCGCGACGGCAAACTGCTGGCGTTCACGCGCTCGCTCGACAAAGATGCCAAGCCGCAGCCAGCGCAAGTGTGGGTCCTGCGCTTCGATGGCGGCGAGCCGCACGTGCTGACGGCGTTGCCGAAAGCGGCCGAGTCGATCGCATGGTCGCCGTCAGCGAACACGATCGCGTTCACGGCCACGACGAAGGCCGACGATCTCGACAAGAAAGACGATAAGAAGAAGGACGACGAGCACGAGAGCGACGTGCGCGTCATCAATCAAGCCATCTACCGCGCGAACGGCGCCGGCTACCGCGACGCGTCGCGCGACTCGCACATCTGGACGATCGATGTTCCCGACTCGCTCAGCAGCGACGACGCGCTTCCAAAACCGAAGCAGCTCACCTCGGGCGAATTCGACGAGCGCGACGTGACCTGGAGTCCCGACGGTTCGCAGATCTACTTCACGTCGAATCGCGTGCGCGAGTCGTACTTCGACCTGCGCGATACCGATCTCTTCGCGATTCCTGCCAGCGGCGGCGAGATGAAGAAGGTCGCCGACATCGAAGGTCCGATCGGTTCATACGCGGTGAGTCCCGACGGCAAATGGATCGCCTTCGCGGGCGAGATCAACAAT
Source organism: Thermoanaerobaculia bacterium (assembly GCA_963719365.1). GTDB lineage: Bacteria > Acidobacteriota > Thermoanaerobaculia > Gp7-AA8 > Gp7-AA8 > JADGNZ01. The sequence goes on from OY970380.1 coordinate 409,312, forward strand.
CCTGTTCACTCGTACGATCAGCCCGATCTCTGGCTCGTGGCAACGGCGCCCGGTTCGGCGCCGCGGAATCTCACCGCCTCGTACGACTACGACATTCTCTCCGGCGTGGGCGGCGACCAGCGTGCGCCGCGCGCGGGCGGGGGAGGCGCGAGGCCGGTCTGGAGCGACGACGGCAAAACGATTTACGCCGTCAGCGCCGAGGAGGGACGCGTCAATCTCAAGCGCATCGATCTCGCCAGCGGACGCATCGCGCCGTGGACGACCGGCAATCACGACATCCAGAGCTACTCGATTCGCGGCGGCAAAACGATCGCACTCATCTCAACGCCAACGATCGTCGGCGATCTTTATCTCGTCGCCGGCGACGGTGCGATGACGCGGCTCACGAACGTCAATGACAAGTTGATGCACGAGGTGACGCTGACCGAGCCGGAAGAGATCTGGTACACGAGCTTCGACGGCAAGAAGATTCAAACGTGGGTTCAGAAGCCGCCCGATTTCGATGCCACGAAAAAGTATCCGCTCATTCTCAACATCCACGGCGGCCCGCACTCGGCGTACGGCTACACCTTCGATCACGAGTTTCAGTGGATGGCCGCGAAGGGCTACGTCGTCCTCTATCCGAATCCGCGCGGCTCGACGTCGTACGGCCAGGATTTCGGAAACATCATCCAGTACCACTATCCCGGCGACGACTTCAAAGACCTGATGGCCGGCGTCGATGCCGTCGTCGCGCGCGGCTACATCGATCCGAAAAAACTCTGCGTGACCGGCGGCAGTGGCGGCGGCCTGCTCACCGATTGGGTCGTTACGCAGACCGACCGTTTCGCCGCGGCCGCCGCGCAACGCGACATCGCCGACTGGTCGACGTTCTGGTACGTCGCCGACTTTTCGCAGTTCCAGCCGTCATGGTTCCGCAAAGCGCCGTGGGAGGATCCGAAGGATTACGTTGCCCGCTCGCCGATCACCTACATCGACCGCGTGAAAACACCATTGATGTTGATCCTCGGCGAGGCCGATTACCGTACGCCTCCGATGTCCGGCGGCGAGATGATGTTCCGCGCGCTCAAGTACCGCCACATTCCGACGGTGATGATCCGCTTCCCCGACGAATCGCACGAGCTCTCCCGCAGCGGCAAACCGTGGCACCGCATCGAACGCCTCGAGCACATCGTCGGCTGGTTCGACCATTGGGTGATGGGAATGCCGAAGCCGGAGTACGACGAGGGACTTCGGAAGTAGGAGTGGGTTGATGCTTTGTCATTCCGAACCGGCTCGGCGCTCCTTGCCTCTGCCGAAAACGAGAGATCGAGCGCAAAGAAACGTAGGTCGGACTCTCTAGTCCGACAACACCTGCGGCTGAACGTCACGAGCAGTCGGACTGGAGAGTCCGACCTACGTTTCGCTTCGCCTCGAGGTACTAACTTCGCCTTTGATCCGGGTTGCTTTGTTCCGCCGATTCGATGACAGCCGCGCGGTTCGCTCCCACTCCCCACGCCCCACTCCCGACACCCCACCCCAAACAATCACTTCGCGTCCGGGAACGTCACCACCTTGTTCTCGATCGGCTTCACAGTCTTCAGGTAGTCGTAGATTGCGCCGAGGTCTTGATCGGTCATGTGGGAGAAGGCGAGCCACGGCATCACCGTGTTGCGGCCGGGCGGTGCGTCTGGTGCGGTGCTCGCGTCCATTGACGCGAAGGCTTTGAAGCGGCCGATGAATTCTTCCTTCGTGGCGTGGGACATGTAGGTGTCGCTGGCCGGCGTCAGGTTCGCGGTGAAATTGCGGCCCCACGGTCCTTTCATTTCCCAGCCGCCCGAATACGCCTTGTCGGCGATGCGCTGGCCTTTGTCGTCGTGCGGTGTGTGGCACTCGTAGCAGCCGCCGATCGTGGCCAGATACTTTCCGTAGGCGACGGAATCCTTCGGGTCGGGTGCTGTGACCACGCCATCAACGGGCTTCGGCGCAAACTTCACGAAGAGGTTGACGGGGAACTTGATGTGTTTGGCGGGCACGCCCTTGTGGATCGGTTTGAGCGTTCGCAGATACACGACGACCGACTTCACATCGTCGTCGCTCATGCTGCGCATGTGCTCGTAGGGCATCATCGGAAAGAGCGCTTCGCCATTGCGATCGATGCCTTCGCGAATGGCGCGAATGATCTCGCCGTCGGTCCATTTGCCGAGACCGAACTCCTGATCCGAGGTGAGGTTCTGCGCGGCGACGACTCCGGGGAAGCCGATCTTCTCGTCGAAGATGTATCCGCCTTCGCCCTCGGTTCCGGGTTTGACGGGAATCCCGAACTTGATGACGTGGTCCGAATGGCATCCTAGGCAGTCCGCAACATGCTCGACGAGATAGGTGCCGCGCGCGAGCCGCTCCGGCGTCGCCTCGATTTTTTCGATTGACGCAGGCCGCGAGGCTGGCTTTCGAACCGTAAGCCAGATGACAACCCCGGCGATCAGCGCGATGACGATCAACACAAGTCCACCCACGATCTTCAGCAACGTTTTCACAGATGCTTCCTCCGATTCGAAACGATTGGCCCCATTTTACGGGAGAATTCGCGTTATGCGTTTCCCGATGATTGCCTCGCTGCTCCTCGCCGCCACGTTGCAGACGAACGTTGCCGGCGTAACGAAGATCTACGAACGCGACTACGCGCCGCGGCTTGTGCCGCTGCTGTCGGAAGTGCTGCAGTTTCCGACGACGCAGTTCGACTCGGAAGGCCACGCCGCGCAAAAAGAGTGGCTCGCGAAAACCGCCCACGACCTCGGCCTGACCTATCGCGACGCGGGCCTGGTCGACGAGATCGAGTTGCCCGGTCCCGCCGGCGCACCGGTTCTTGGCTTGATGGTGCATGGCGACGTGCAGCCGGTCGATGCCGAGGCCTGGTCGGTTTCGCCGTTCTCCGGCAAGGCTGACGACAAGTTTGTTTATGGCCGCGGCTCGGCAGACGACAAAGGTCCGCTCGTGCAGGCCCTTCTGGCGATGAAGTCGCTCGAGCAAAGCGGCATCAAACGCACGCACACCATTCGATTGCTCGTTGGAAACGACGAGGAGACGACGAACACGGACGTGACGGCGTATCTCAAATCGCATCAGGCGCCCGACTACACGCTCGTCCTCGACTCCGGATTTCCGGTCATCGTCGGCGAGAAAGCATGGAACTCGCTTTCGGTCACGACCGACGCGCTGGCAGAGCGCGGCACTTCGACGAAGCCTTACGCTGTGACCTATCTCGATGCCGGGCTCGGAACGAGCATCGTTCCCGAGCGTGCCGAGGTGAAGCTGAAGTGGAAGGGAGTTGCGCCGGACTGGCAGCCGGTAATCGACGCCATCACCGCCGCGCCGCGACCGCCCGAGACGCGCATCGTCACGCAGGCGGACGGCGAGATTCTGCGCATCGTCGCCTACGGTCATTCCGCGCACGCCGGCGTGAATCTGGAAGGTGGCCGCAATGCACTCGTCGCGCTCGCCGATGCGCTCGCGGGCAAACTTCCGCGCGGCGGAGCGAACGACCTCCTCACCTTCGCCCGCACCGCTGGCAAAGACCTCTACGGCACCGGCCTCGGCATCACCGACCGCGATCCAATCTGGGGCCGCTACGCCGTCAATGTCGCCACGATCAAACCGGCCGCGGACGATCCGAAGAAATCGACACTGACGATCAACATCCGCCGCATCCCGCCGCGAAAAGGTCCGCAACTGAAAACGAAGATGGAATCGTTTGTCGCCGCATTCAACAAGCGAACGGGCGCCTCGCTTACTGCCACCGGTTTCTACGACGATGAGCCGCTCGGATTCGATCCGAAGTCGAAGCTCGTGCGCCGCCTCCTCGCTGACTACGGCGCCGCAACTGGGTCAACGAATCCGAAACCCGCAATCTCCGGCGGCGGCACATACGCGAAACGACTCCCCAACGCCATCGCCTTCGGCATGTGGTTCCCCGACAAGCCGTATCCAGGCCACGACGTCGACGAAAAGAACCCGATCGCCGATCTGCAGAAAGGAACGCACGTGCTGATTCGCGCCTTGGTCGATATCGCGACGGGAGCGAAGATTGTGGAGCCGTTCATGCCGTAGGAGTGAGATGTGCGGAAGACGCCTTCAGCCGGTCCCCAACGGGATTCGAACCCGTGTTGGCGCACTTGATCGGAGTCAATCCATGAAAAAGACGATACGCAAGTCCATCACGGATGATTTTGGAAGGGGTCACCCATTAGCAGGCGTTGTCAATAGGGGCGGGCGAATCCCTCTGCGGCGCTTAGCCGCTGTGATTGATGGCTTTTGTTGTTGGCGCGATGATTTGGCAGTCCCGTTGTCTCGGTCGAGAGGTGTCGGATGAATCCGCACCAGTCACCCATCAGGATCAAGGCCGGGGAGTCGTCCGAAGAGCGGCGGCTCCGGCCCCTGACGCACAAGGCGTCCCAGAAACGGATCGGTCATACGAGCGCGTGTCCAATTGGAAAGTGCACAGAATTCGTGGCTCACCGGCCGTTGACCGGCCGGCGTCCAACCCCTTGTGGCTCACGCGCTCGTTGCGAAATCATAACGTCAACTCATCCTGGCCGGTGCGGCTTCCAATCAGACCGATGGTTGTGAACCAACCCCTAAGTGGTGGCTGACCGCACCGGCCAAGCTTCAACTGAACACTTTCTTCGGGTCGAACGGTTTCTGGTCGCGCAGCACGTGGTACGAGGCGCGAGCAAGCTTGTGTGCGATGGCCTTGATTGCCACGACCGGCAGGGTCCGTGCTGCTTTGCGGTCGTAAAAGCGCTTCGCTTCCGGGTAGTAACGAATGGCGTAGTGAGCGGCCTCGACGAAAGCCCAGGCCAGATACTTGTTGCCGTTCTTGGCGTTGTTCTCGCCCTTCTTTTTTCCGTTCGACAGACGTTTCGCTTCCACGCAGCGGCAGTACGACGCAAAGTGTCCGGGGCCTGCAAAGCGGCTCATGTCGCCGGCCTCGTACATGATGGTCAGGCCGAGAATGTCGCCGACGCCCCACACCGTCAGCAGCAGCTTGAACTCATCGCGCAAGCGAGCCTTCTTGAGCACGGCCTTTTCGAGACAGCGGATTTGTTCGGTCAGCGCCCCGATGACGTTGACCGTCGTGGTGAGTGCCAGCCCCAGATCCTCATTGTCGTAGAGCTCACCGATCCGCTCTTCGGTGAGTTTTTTGACTTCTCCCGATGAGATTTTGATTCCCCGGTTTCGTTGCTCGAGGTTCTGAACGCTCAGAATATTGGCCGTCCGTTGCTGGACCAGGCTGGAGCGCTTTCGCAGCAGATCGCGAACCGCGCGCTCCTCTCGCGGATAGATATATCCGGTGGCCAGGATGCCGAGGCGCATCATGCGAGCGAGCCACCACGCGTCGTAGGGGTCGTCTGTGTTTTTTAGTCCACTGTATTGCTGCATCGCTGCTGTGTTGACGAGCTTCATCGGAAACCCGTGTTTGAGCAGCCCGTCGATGAGCCAGTACCAGTTGAACGTCGACTCCACCGCCACACCCTGAAGCGTCGCGCGGAACGGTTCGAGCTCGCCGGCGAACAGTTCCAACTTGTTCGCCAGCTTCTTCTGCCTCAGTATCCGGTCGGTTTCGTCGATGACTGTCAGCACCCCGTTGTTCGAATGAAGATCGATTGCCGCATACGTTTGCATCGCAAGCCTCCTCGGTCCACGATGCTATGACCACGCAGCGGGGACTGGGTTATGCCTGCTACATGCGTATCAGACCGAAAGTGAAAGTGACGGGAATTGTCGTTGAGGCAGTTCGTGGCCACTTTTCGTCACTTTCACTTTCGGTCTGACCCCTTCCACGAGACGTAGATTGGCCAGCGAAGACAAGCAGTGAAGTCCGGTCGTCTACCCGGCGAACCTCTGCAAGCACCCCAACACCAGCGCTGTGAAATCCTTTTGTACCCTTGCCGTCGTGTCCATCACTTCCTGATGCGTAAATTCTGTTTCAGGATTCCGTCGGCCATGTTGGTGATGCAGGGGATTCGGAGATTGGAGGTGCCAGACCCGAAGTGGAAGTGACGAAACTTGACTAGACGTCCGGATGATTTTGGAAGGGGTCAGACCGAAAGTGAAAGTGACGAAATTTGACCAGGCGCCTGTGCGAAGGCCAATTTCCGTCACTTTCACTTTCGGTCTGACCCCTTCTACGTCACGTAGATTGCCCGCCGAGATAACTACCCCGCGAATTTCTGCAAACACCCCAGCACCAGGGCCGTGAAATCCTTTTGCACCCGCGCCGTCGTCTCCATCACTTCCTGATGCGTTAGTTTTTGCTTCAAGATGCCGGCGGCCATGTTTGTGATGCAGGAGATGCCCAGCACTGGGATTTGCATCTGCGACATGGCGATGACTTCGGGAACCGTGGACATGCCCACGGCATCGGCGCCTAGGTGGCGGAAGGCGCGGATCTCGGCGGGGGTCTCGTACGTCGGGCCGGACAGCGCGAGGTAGACACCTTCCTGGATCAATTGGCCGAGCTCTTGGGCGACGTTCTTGGCGATGTCGCGAAGTGATTCCGGATACGCCTCGCTCATGTCGGGGAAGCGGACGCCGAGGTCTTCGATGTTCGGGCCGCGCAGTGGGTTCATCCCCATCATGTTGATGTGATCGGATATGAGCATCAGATCGCCGGCCTTGAACTTCGTGTTGATGCCGCCCGCGGCGTTCGTGACGATCAGCTTCTCGATGCCGAGTCGTCCGATCACGCGCGAGAGGAACATCACCTCCGCCATCTCGTAGCCTTCGTAAAAGTGAACGCGTCCCTGCATCACGACGACGGGAGTGCCTTGCACGTGCGCGAGAATCATCCTGCCCTGATGACCGACGACGGTCGAAGCGCGCGCGCCTGGGATTTCGGAGTAGGGGATCGCAGTCTCGACCTCGAGGGCATCGACGACGTCGCCGAGGCCGGAGCCGAGGATCACGCCGACGCGGGGCTGCATGGATGATCTGCTGCGAACAAACCTCACGGCTTCATTGATCGATTCAATCATTTGTTTCCTCGTTTGGACGAACTTGGAGCGCGGAGTATAGCGGTGGTTGGTGCACGGTTGCCGAGTAGTCAGGTTGCCGTGTTGCCGAAAGGGTTGCAAGGTTGCTGAGTTTCTGGGTGGTCAGTTGACTATTTGCAGCAACACAGATCGGACACGACGAGCTGCCGAGTAGCCTGAGTTGATGTAGTCAACCCGGCAACCCGGCAACCCGCCCACCAAGCAACCCAGCAACCATCTATCAACCGCGCCCTCGATCCCGCATAATGCCCGCCATCCAAGCGGTCATCATCAAAATTCGGCAACGACGGGAGCTGTGAATGGAGCGATTTTCCGGGCTGATCGGATTCGTGGGGATTCTGGCCATTGCGTACTTGTTGTCGACCAACCGGCGGGCAATTCGCTGGAAGACCGTTTTCTGGGGCCTGACGCTGCAGATCGTCACCGCCATCGCTGTGTTGCGAGGCACGCAGATCGCGGATCTGTTCCGAAGGTTCATGCCTGCGCTCAATCCATGGATCGCGGCGCTGATCTTCGCCATCCTCACGATCATCGTCGTTCAGGTCACCAAACGGATGGAGAACGGCACGCCGCGAAACGGCATCTGGGGCGTGTATCTCGTCATCAGCGCCATTCTCTTTCTGGCATACAACCTTCTGGCCTTCCTCTTCCAGAATCTGAAGGAAGTCGTCACGCAGTTGATCAGCTACACGGCGCAGGGATCGATCTTCGTCTTCGGCCCGCTCGGCGATCCGGCGAACAAGAACATCGGATTCGTCTTCGCCTGCCAGGTGCTGCCGACGATCATCTTCATCGCTTCCATCTTCGCCATCCTCTACTACCTCGGCGTCATGCAGGTCGTCGTGCGCTTCTTCGCGAAACTGATGTCGCGCTTCATGGGCGCGTCAGGCGCGGAGTCGCTGTCGGTCGCCGCGTCGATTTTCATGGGACAGACTGAAGCTCCGCTAACGATCCGGCCGTTCATCGATGGCATGACGATGTCCGAGTTGATGACGATCATGACCGCCGGCATGGCCCACATTTCGGGCGGCATCATGGCCGCGTACGTGCTCGTGGCGAAGGTCGATGTCATCCACCTGCTCACCGCTGTGATCATGACCGCGCCGGGCGCGATCATGATGGCGAAGATGATCGTGCCGGAGACGGAGAAGCCGGCCACGGGCGCTGACGTTGAAGTTGTGGTTCCGAAGCAGGACGTGAACGTGATCGATGCGGCGGGCCGCGGCGCGATCGAAGGTCTGCATCTTTCGCTGAATGTTGCCGGCATGCTGATCGCGTTCATCGCGCTCGTAGCGTTGGTGAATGGGGTCTTCGGTTACGCGCACGGGATGGTGTGGTGGGTCCCCGAAAGCCTCGACAAACTTCTCGGCTGGATCTTCAGCCCGATCGCATGGGCGATGGGCGTGTCGTGGAAGGACAGCCTCACGGTCGGCAATCTGCTCGGCACGCGCATGGTCCTCAACGAGTTCGTCGCCTTCGTCAACCTCGGCAAACCCGGCGTCGGATCAAGCCTCGATCCCCGCAGCTTCGTGATCGTTACGTACGCGCTCTGCGGCTTCGCAAACTTCTCGTCGATCGCCATCCAGATCGGCGGCATCGGCTCGCTCGCTCCATCGCGTCGCGGCGATCTAGCGAGATTGGGACTCCGCGCAATGCTCGCGGGAACGTTGGCGAACTTCCTGACCGCGACGATCGTGGGCATCCTCTACGTAGCGAAGTAGGGCTGGAAAGAAGCTTGTCACGCGGAGGACGCGATGCTGTAGTTCACCGCGTGCCCTGCGTCTCCGCGTGATCGTTTCTCGCCAGCAACGATTCGAAAGCCGCGAGACCCCGAGACCGCGATAACTAACGCAGCGCCTCGATCAGCCCCACAATATCCTCCGGTAAACCGGCTGAGAATGTCATCTCCTTGTCCGTCTTAGGGTGCGGAATCACCAAAACTGCCGCATGCAACGCTTGTCTTGGGAACGACGCAATCGCTTTCTGAAGCCGCTTGTCGGGGATTCCGCGCCACTGCGGCCCCGAGTAAACGGGGTCGCCGATGATGGGATGGCCGATCGATTTGAGGTGGACTCGGATCTGGTGGGTGCGGCCGGTGTGAAGAACGCAGCGCACGATCGAGGAATGGCGCAGCGATTCGATCACACCGAATTCGGTGACCGCGCGGCGGCCGCCGGCGACGATGGCCATCCGTTTTCGATTGTGCGGATCGCGCGCGATGGGCGCATCGATCATGCCCTTCGACTCGCGCGGGGTTCCATAAACGATGGCGATGTACTCCTTCCGCACTCGCTCCGTTCCCCACGCGGCGCTCAATTTGCGATGCGCGGTGTCGTTTTTCGCGATCACCATCACACCGCTCGTGTCTTTGTCGAGGCGGTGCACGATGCCGGGGCGAAGCTCGCCGCCGATGCCGCTGAGGTCGCGCACGTGAAAGAGCAACGCGTTCACCAATGTCCCATCCGCATGTCCCGCGGATGGGTGCACGACAAGTCCGGCCGGCTTGTCGATGACCATCAGATACTCATCCTCGAAGATCACGGAAAGAGCCAGTTCCTGAGACGCCGCGGTGGCCGGCAAGAGAGGAGGGATATCGAGTACAGCAGTCGCCCCGGCCGCAACTCGGACGGAAGGCTTATTAGCCGCCTTTCCGTCGAGCGTGACATGGCCATTCTCGATGAGCCCGGCTAGGAAACTCCGGCTATGCTCGGGAAGGTGCGCCGCGAGAGCCCGGTCGAGTCGTTCCCCATCATCCTGATTCACGAACGTAACGTTCAACGGTTCCTCATCCCATGCTAGAATCGCATAGTTCTTTGGCGAAAGCCCGGATCGCCGGTTTGTGACGTTCTGAATCTTTGGTTCGTATCAAGTTTCTCATCGTGTCTTTATTGGCTGGCGAAGTCGGATAGAATGCGTACGCACTTTTCGATCGAGGCAGTCTGATTCCAAATACTCGTAGCAAAAGGGGAGAATATGTTGAAAGTGAAACAGTTGGGCGTGGCTGCAGCGATCGCGTTGTTCGCCGGTGCGGCGATGGCCAGCAACTTCCGCGCTGCGGACCAGGTCTACATCCCGGCAGCAGGTCACATCGTCGGTGGCAGTGCCACGTTCGTCTCGGATGTTTTCATTTCGAATCTCAGCGATGACTCGGTGGACGTCTCCATAATCTACGCCACTGGGAACACACCGGCTAACGCCGTGCAGACACCATTTCCGAAAGCGTTGACACTTGCTCCGAGGGAACGGCGCGAGTTGCCCGACTTCATGTTGAACACATTGCATCTCAGCAGCGCATTCGGACAGGTGATCTTCAACGGTTGCCTGAAGGATCAGGATTGCACGCCGAATCCGACGACCGGTCTGAACGCGAACTACCGGAACATCAGTGTCGAGAGCCGGATTTACTCGTTTACCAACGGTCTCAACCAGGCCACGGCGCCGACCAATGGTCAGCTCTTCTCGGGCATCCCCTGGTACAACTTCGTTTCGGAGAGCGCTTCGGCAGCGGGTCTCGACAAGGTCTTCATCACCGGCGTTCGTAACACCCCGACATTCCAAACCAACGTCGGCTTCGTGAACGCGTCGCAGTTCTCCACGACGACGCTCACGGCGAAGCTTTACCTCGGGTCTGCGCCTACCACGGTCGTCGCCACGGCGAGCTTCACACTGCCACCGCTCGGCTTCCAGCAGAGCACAGTAGGGGCAGGCAACCTGTTCGGCTCCGCCATTCCCAATGCCACGACCTCGACCAACTACTTCATCACTGTCGAGCAGGGTAGTACGCAGAAAGTCGTTGGTGGCGCCAATGACGCCGACGCCAACGGCTGCCCGACCGGTTGCCCGGCGTTCTTCGCCTACGGATCGCAGCTCGATCGAGTGACGCAGGACGCGACGACGCTCGAGGCTCAGTACAATCTACCTCTCACGAACAACGCCATCACCTGCATCTACGCACCCGATCTCAACACCTGCACGGGTAAGGTGGGCGGCGGCATCGGCGGCATTCACCGCGCCGCGAAGCATCAGTTCTAGGACTCATTTCACACGATTTTGAATCGACGGCCGCGCTTTCGGGCGCGGCCGTTTTTGTGTCTCGCGCGCCGGAATCGCACCGTTGTTCACGGTGTTGTGACGGCTCGCTGCAAAGTGGTATCATTCGTCAGCTTTCGAGCTTCAACCTATCGAAAGCGGCCGATCGGCCGCTTTTTTTGTTGTCAGGAGATATGAGCGGTTTACCCGAACGGGCTGAACAGGAGATCGAGACCATCGTTTCGTCGGAGGGTCTCGAGCTGGTTCACATTGAGTACCGGAAGCAGGGCCTCGGATTCCTGCTGCGGATCGACATCGATAAAGAGGGAGGCGTCACGGTCGAGGATTGCGAGCTCGTCTCGCACCAGGTCAGCGCGTTTCTCGACGTTGATGATGTCGTCCCCGCGGCGTACGAGCTCCAGGTCTCGTCTCCCGGTCTCGATCGTAAGTTTTACAAGCTGTCAGATTACCAGAAGTTCATCGGCCGCCTTGTCCGCGTCAGGACGTCGAAGGCGATACGAGGGCTTCATGTAATCGTCGGAAGGTTGAAAGAATTCAACGGCGAAACGATCGTCGTCACGGATCCGGTAATGAAAAAGGATCCGGACTACATCGTCCCGCTTGCAGACATCAAAGAAACGCGGTTGGAAGTGGAAATCTAGGTTGCTGGGTTGCGAGGTTGCTCGGTTGCTGCTCAGCAACTCAGTAACCAGGCAACGCAGAAACTCTGTTGCAAGTAGCTGGGTTGCTTGGTTGCTGAATGACGCAGCAACTCAGGAACCGAGCAACCTAGCAACTCAGGGAGCAGAATGTTCGACGAGAACCTCAGTAAAAACATCAAGGCGCTGGCGTACGAGAAGTCGATCGACGTCGAGCGCGTGTTCAAGGCGCTCGAGGATGCCCTCGCCACCGCGGCGAGGAAGTATTACAAAACCCGCGAGCCGATGGAGACCGTCATCGACCGCGTCAGCGGCGGCATGACGATGTACGTCATCAAAGACGTGGTCATCGACGAGAACGAGATCGAAGACCCGCAGGCGCAGTGGACGCTGGAACAGGCTCAGAAGATCGAGCCCGAGGCCAGCGTCGGCGGCCGCATCCGCCTCAGCTACATCACCAAAGAAGTGGTCGACGTCGTCAAAGACTCGAACACGCAGATCCGAACGTACGAAGCGCAGAAGATCGATCCCGAGGTCGAGCAGGGCGACGAAGTCCACATCCCGCTGACGAAGGCCGCCGAAGATTTTGGCCGCATCGCCGCGCAGTCGGCCAAGCAGGTGCTCTACCAGAAGGTGCGTGAAGCGGAGCGCGAGAAGGTCTACAACGAATTCATCGGCAAAGCGGGCGAGCTCGAGAACGGTTACGTCAAGCGCTTCGAGCGCGGCGACATGATCATCGATCTCAACGGCAAGACCGAGGGCATCATCCCGCGCTCGCAGCAGTCGCGCGCCGAGCGCTATTCGCAGGGCGATCGCATCAAAGCCGTCATCGCCGAAGTACACACGCAGCCGAAAGGCCCGCAGGTCGTGCTCTCCCGCACCGATCCGCGGCTGCTCATCAAACTTTTCGAAATGGAAGTGCCGGAGATTTACGACGGCACGGTCGTCATCAAGGGTGCTGTCCGCGAGCCGGGCGAGCGCGCCAAGATCGCGGTCACCTCGCGCGAGCGCGACGTCGATCCGGTCGGCGCCTGCGTCGGTATGAAGGGATCGCGCGTGCAGTCGATCATCCGCGAGCTGCGCGGCGAGAAGATCGACATCATTCCCTGGAACGAAGACATCGTCATCTACGCGCAGAACTCGCTGGCACCGGCAAAGATCACGCGCGTTTCCGTGACGAGCGACGAGCAGGCGCACCGCCCCCATCTCGACGTCATCGTCGACAACGATCAGCTTTCGCTCGCCATCGGCAAGCGCGGTCTGAACGTTCGACTGGCCGCGGAGCTGATCGGCGCGAAGATCGACATCAAGTCGGAAGAGGAAGTCAAAGGCGAGGTCGCCGACGCACTCAGCGCGATGCTGCAGGAAGCGATGGCCGAGTCGCGCGCGGAAACGAATGTTCACGACATCGAAGAGATGCCGGAAGATTGGGCGAACACGCTCGAAGCCGCCGGCTACGACGATCTCGACTCCGTGATCAACGCCTCGGTCGAAGATCTCATCGCCATCGAAGGCGTCGATGAGGAAATGGCCCAGCAGATGATCGAGATCGCGCGCAAGCACGAGCAGATCGACGAGAGCGAGCCTGAGGGCGACGAAGAAGAACAAGAGTACCAGGCATCGGAAGAAGACGGCGAAGAGCAGGCCGGAGAACCGGAAGATGCCGAAACACCGCAGGAAGAGGCGCCTGTGGAGTAACAGGTTGCCGAGTTGCCGGGTTGCCAGATTCCCGGCGCATGTGACTCGACAATCTGGCAACCAGGTAACCAAGGAGTATCAATGGCGGCAGCAAAATTTCGAGTGAGCGACATCGCAAAGAAGATGGGCAAGTCCGAGAAGGACGTCATCTTCCAGTTGCAGTCGCTCGGCGCAGAGATCACGGACGCGAATCAGGCATTGGAGCCTGAGGTGATCAACGCGCTCATCACCGGCAAGAAACTGACGATGCGAACGCGCAACGTCATCATGCGCGAAGACAAGCCGCAGGTCGCCGCGAAGAAGGAAGCTGTCCGCCCGCCACGTGCCATCGTCAAACCGACGCCGCGCCCGAAGCGTGAGGTCCCGGTCGAAGAGCCGCAGGTCGTCGCACCGCCGCCCACGGTGATCATCCCCGAGTTCGTCGAGGCTGTCGAAGCCGAAGAGCGTGCCGCGAAAGAAGCACCCCCGGCCGCCGTGAAACCGCCGCGTCCTGTCGCACCGCCGCCGGCACCGCCTGCTCCCGAGCCGGCCGCGCCGCCGATGCCGATTGCCGCTGCACCCGCGGCCCCGTCGCCGGCACCAGCGCCGGCGCCAACTTCCGCACATCCGGCACCGCCTCCCGCCGCCGGACCTGGCCTCCGCTCCGGACCAACCGGTCCTCGCGCCCGCGCCCCGCAGTCTGCCCGTCCCAATTACGCCGGTCAGCAGCCGGTCGCACGTCCAAGCTATCCGCCAAGTCCCGCGCGTCCTTCCGGTCCCGGAGGCCAGCGTCCCGGTGCGCCGATGGGAACGCGTCCCAGCGGTCCGGCCGGTTCACGTCCGCCGATGGGAACGCGTCCGTCTGGTCCCGGCGGTCAGCGTCCCGGTGGTCCGATGGGCGCTCGTCCGGCCGGCCCGGGCAGCTTCCGTCCCGGTGTCGGCCGTCCTGGCACGCCGCCTCCGCCGCCACTTCCCGGCACTCTGCCGGGCGGCGCGATGGGCCGCAGCAAAGCGCGCCGTCCTGACGGCGGCGAAGATCTTTCGCCCAAGAAGAAGACGACCGGCAAACGCGGCAAGAGCGAACGTCCGGCCGAAGTCGACAACGAGCTTTTTACGAAAGGTCCTTTCTCCGGAACCCAGATCATCAACGATGACCTCGGCCCGGACATCCCCATCCTGGAAACTGACGAGGATGGAAAGCCGCGCGTCCCGTCGAATCGCCGCGATGCTCGCAAGCAGCAGGCTCCGGTATCCGGCAAGGTCCTGAATTTCAATCGTCCCACTACGAAGATTCCGCTCAGCGAAGGCGCGACGGTCAAAGAACTGGCCGACAAGCTCGGCATCAAAGCGAACGATCTGATGAAGCACCTTCTGATGAAGAAGGGGCTGATGCTCTCCATCAACGCGCCGCTCGGTGCCGATCTCGCGCTCGAGATCGCGAAAGAGCTCGGCATCGACGCCGAGATTGTCTCCTTCGAAGAGGCCGTCGAGCTCGAGGCGATGGAGAAGACGGGCGCAACCGGCAGCACGCCGCGTGGTCCTGTCATCACCGTCATGGGCCACGTCGATCACGGCAAGACTTCGCTCCTCGACGCCATTCGCGAGACCAACGTCGCGGGCGGCGAGGCCGGCGGCATCACGCAGCACATCGGCGCGTATCACGTCGAAAAGCGCGGCCGCAAGATCGTCTTCCTCGATACGCCGGGCCACGAAGCATTCACGATGATGCGTGCACGCGGCGCCAAGGTTACCGACATCGTCATCCTCGTCGTCGCCGCTGACGACGGTGTGATGCCGCAGACGAAGGAAGCGATCGATCACGCCCGCGCTGCGAAGGTTCCGCTGATCGTCGCCATCAACAAAATCGATAAGCCCAATGCGAACATCGACCGTGTCAAGCGCGAGCTCGCCGAGAACGGCGTGCAGGTCGAGTCGTGGGGCGGCGAAGTTGTCTCGGTCGAAGTCTCTGCCACGAAGAAGCAGGGGATCGACGAGCTTCTCGACATGATCCTTCTCACCGCCGACATCCTCGATCTCAAGGCCTCGCCGGAGATGGGCGCCAAGGGCGTCGTGCTCGAAGCGAAGAAAGAAACCGGCCGCGGCATCGTGGCCACGGTTCTGATTCAGGACGGCACGCTGAAGATCGGCGATGCCTTCTTCTCCGGCGCCACGTCGGGCCGCGTTCGCGCGATGACCGACGAGCGCGGCAAGCGGATCAACGAAGCCGCTCCCGCCACGCCGGTGCAGCTCACCGGATTCGACGATGTTCCGAACGCCGGCGATTCACTGCAGGTAGTCGACGAGCAGACGCAGGCTCGCATGATCGGCCAGATGCGCCAGGAAAAAGCGCGCGAGCTTTCGCAGGGCAAGACCTCGCGCATGTCGCTCGATCAGCTCTTCGCGCGCATGCAGTCGGGCACCGCCAAAGAGCTCAACCTCATCCTCAAAGCCGACGTGCAAGGTTCCGTCGAAGTGCTGGGCGACACGATGCGCAAGATGTCCACCTCCGAGGTGAAGGTCAACGTCATTCACGCCTCGGTCGGCGCGATCTCGACGAACGACGTGCTTCTCGCATCCGCGTCCGACGCTATCGTCGTCGGCTTCAACGTCCGCCCCGAGCGCTCGGCAGGTGAGCTGGCGGAGAAGGAAGGCATCGACGTCCGCCTCTACACCGTCATCTACAACCTGGTCGATGAGATCCGGCTGGCCATGACCGGTCTGCTCGATCCGAAGTTCCAGGAAGTCTTCCAGGGCCGCGCGGAAGTGCGCTCCACCTTCAAGGTTCCGAAGGCGGGCATCATCGCCGGCTGCATGGTCACCGAGGGACTCATTCCGCGTGCCGCGAGCGTGCGCCTGCTGCGCGACAACCGCGTCATCCTCGAAGGGAAAATCAGCTCGCTGCGGCACTTCAAGAACGATGTCTCCGAGGTCCGTCAGGGCTTCGAGTGCGGCATCGGAATCGAGAGGTTCCAGGACATCAAAGTCGGCGACATCATCGAAGCCTTCAAGGTCGACCAACTCGCCGCCGTCCTCGCGTAATCCGGAAAGCGGCGGCAGACGCCGCCGCTTTTCACGCTCATGTTCGTCGCCGTCGCACTCTTCGAACTGCACATCGAATACGCCCAGTCGCTGAAGGAAAAGCGAATGGTCGTGCGCAGCCTCCGCGCAAAACTGCGCGACCGCTTCGAGATCTCGGCAGCCGAGGTGGCGCTTCAGGATGTGCACCAACGCGCTCGCATGGCCATCTCGTTTGTCACCGGAGAGCGAACAATCGCCGAGGGGATTCTGGAAAAGATCCAGACCTTCATCGAGTCAAACACCGACGCGGTGCTCGGCGGTTGGACCAGCGAGCTTCTCGATTTCGACGAAGAAGCGGGATTGTGACGCCGGAGTCGGTTGTCGGGAATCGGGTGTCGGACTTACGAGTACTGTTCCGACTCCCGAAACGCGACCCCCGCAACCTACGGCCTCGTGATCCCCCCAATCGTGATGTGCAACTCCACCGCATCGCTCAGCACACCCGGCACAGCGCCCCATCGCGCGCCGAGCACTCCGTAATCGCGGCGATTGATCGTGAACGTCGTTTCGAATCCTGCCATCCTTCCGATGCTCGGGATCTCGTGCGTGCCGAGGGACGTGACGGGGAAGCGGACGCGCCGGGTCGTGCCGTGGATTGTCAGATTGCCGGTGACGAAGTTGTGATCGACAGCGGTGCTGTGAAACTCGATCGTCGGATAGCGCGCGGCGTTGAGAAAGTCCTCGCCGGTCACAGTCTGATCGCGTCCCTCGTTCTTCGTATCGAGACTGGCCGCCTTCGCCACAACATCGATCCGCGACCCCTCCGGATGCGCAGGATCGTAAACGAGCGTGCCGTTGAAATCGCGGAAGATGCCTTCTTCTTTCAGCACGCCCCACTTGACGATCGAGAAGCGAAGGCTCGAATAGACCGGCTTAACGAAGTAGCGCGTCGGTTCGGCGCAGGCCGGCAACGCCAGCAGCATTAATAGGAAAAACGCCGCTCGCCTCATTTCGCACCTACCCGAAAGTCGCGTGTACAGTGCAACACGCCGGACGCATCGCGATCGAGCGGCCGGATCGTGGCAAACGTTCCGCCTGAGCCATCTTTCGCGATCATCGCCGGCGTCAGATTGGGATCGCCTGCAAACTCAAGGATCGCCCATTCATCGCTCTTTCCGTCGCGAAGATGAATGTGCATGTGCGCCGGTGCGCCGCCGCCCGGATATCCGCCCGGCTTGATCGTCTCGATGCGATAGCTGCCGTCCGGCGCGGTGATCAGCCGGCCCCAGAGCCGCGCGGCCACTGCCGGATTCGGTCCCTGCGCCCCCTCGGCCAGATAGATTCCATGCGCATCGGTATGGTGCACTTCGATGACCACGCCGCCGCGCGGCTTTCCATCGCGTCCGAACACGCGGCCCGTAACGATGAGGCGTTGCCCCGGCTCCTGCGGGCCGGCGATTCGTACGTACGAAGGACTTGCCTCGGCACGCGAGCAGCCAGCGAGCAACGATGCAGAAAGAATCGCCAAAAAGTGCAAGGGAATGAGAATTCGCGTCATGATGAAGTTCTCCTTTTGGCGAGAGGACGCGATCACGATGACGAGCGTTAACGCGTTAACACTTCGGACGCCGCGCGCGTCCTACAGGCGCTGATGTCTGCCCGCACCGACGCCGAGCTCGTTCTCGCCGCACAGGCAGGTGACGTCGCGTCCTTCGAGGATCTCTACGTGAAATACGCGCCTGTCGTGCATTCGATTCTCCTCGGGCGGCTCCCTGCTGCCGACGCTGACGACGTCGCGCAGAACGTGTTCATGTCGGCGCTCACGAAACTCAATTCGCTTCGTGAGCCGGCAGCGTTTGCAGGTTGGATTGCGCGAACGGCGCGCAACGCAGCAGAAGATCATCGCCGCAGATTTTCCGAGACGATCGAGATTGACGACAAGTACGCGACGCGTCCAACGCAGAGCGATGATGCCGAAGCGGCGCACGCGCTCGATGCCATCCGCGCGCTTCCCGACGCCTATCGCGAGACGCTGATGCTCCGGCTCGTCGAAGGAATGTCAGGATCCGAGATCGCTGCACGCACCGGCCTGACGCCGGGATCGGTGCGCGTGAATCTTCATCGCGGAATGCAGCTTCTCCGCGATGCCCTAGGCGGGAGTGCCTCATGAACGACGACTACCTGTGGGACGCCAGCAATGAGCCCGAAAGCGCGGATGCCGATATCCGCCAGCTCGAAACGCTGCTCTCTCGTTATCGCAATGCCGCGCCGATGCCCGACTTCCGCCGCGTCGCCGTGATGCGCCCTCGGCGACGCTGGCCGCTGGCGGTCGCCGCCGCAGCGATCATCGCGATCGTCATCAGTTCGATGTTTCTTCTTCGTCCGCGGCCGAGCGAATGGAAAGCAACGTCCATCGCCGGCATGGCGTCGTTGCCCGATCGTCCGCTGCGCGTCGGCGATGTTCTGCGCACCGATTCCAATGCGCGCATCCGCTTGGAATCGCGGAGCGTCGGCGTCATCGACGTCGACGGCACATCGACCGTCCGCCTGATCGAAAGCCGCAAGGGCCGTCAACGCATCGCGCTCGATGCCGGCGTGATTCACGCGAGGACGATGTCGCCGCCGGGAGTGTTCGTCGTCGATACGCCCCAAGCCCGCGCCATCGACCTCGGATGCGAATACGTCCTGGCGATCGCCCCCGGAGGCAGCGGCGAGCTGCGCGTGACCTCGGGATGGGTCGACCTCAGCGACGGCTTGTGGCAATCGCTGGTACCGCAAGGCGCCTCGGCGTCGATCAGCGCGAACGGCAAAATCAGCGTCCCGGTCTTCGACGATGCCGATCCGCGTCTTCGCATCGCCGCCCGCGACTTCGAGCACGCGCACGATCTCACCACGATCCTTGCGCTTGCCCGCAAACGCGACGCATTCACGCTGCTGAATCTCTTCCGCCTGGCCACTCCCGACGAAGCCACACGCCTCTACGATCGCCTCAACGAGCTCGTGCCCGCGCCACTGCCGGTTCGCCGCGATGCAGTCCGCAACTGGACACCCGCCGCCACCGAGTTGTGGTGGCGCCCGGTGCTCGCCGCAAGCGGGATTCATGAGCTCAAGAAAAAGAAAGGCATGCTCGACGGGCTCTGAGTTGCTATCCTCCCCGCCTGATGCGCAAAACCCGCAGAACCTCCCGCGTTGGCGAATCCGTTCGTGACGCGCTCGTCGAAGTCTTCCGATTCGAGCTGACCGATCTTCCGCTCGGACTCATCTCCATCACCGGCGTCGAAGTCAGTCCCGATCTCCACTTCGCCCGCGTCTACCTCAGCGGCTTGAACGAAAAAGAAACGAAGGACATGGTCGCCGAGCTCCATCAGCGCCGCGGCTTCATCCGCTCGCAACTCGGAAAACGGATTCGTCTCCGCTCGACGCCCGAGCTCGATTTCAAGTTCGACGAAACGACGATGCGCGCGGGCCGGATCGAAGATCTGCTCAGCGACATCAACAAGGAACCGAAGAGCGACGACGAGGAATCGTGAGTCGACTCACGATTTGACGAACACCATCTTCCGGTAGTGCGCCAGCTCGGCGATCGACTCCTCGATGTCCGCAAGCGCACGATGCACTTCCTGTTTTTTCGGACATTTGTACTTGTCGCCATACCATTCGTTCACGAGCACCTTGATGGTGCTGACGTCGACCGTGCGGTAATGCAAAAACGCATCGAGCTGTGGCATGTACTTCGCGATGAACCGCTTGTCCTGCCCGATCGAGTTCCCGCACAACGGCGCCGTCCGCACGTAGCAATACTTCTTGATGAACGCCAGCGTCTGCCTCTCCGCCTCGGCCGTGCTGACACCTTCCGTGAGCACGCGCGCGATCAATCCACTCTTCTTGTGCGTGCGCCGGTTCCACGCATCCATCGCCGCCAGCACCGTCTCCGACCGCCGGATCGCCAGCACCGGCCCCCGCGCGATGATCTCCAGATTGTAGTTCGTGATGATCGTGGCGATCTCGATCAAAACATCTTTCGCCGGATCGAGCCCCGTCATCTCGCAGTCGATCCAGACGAGGTATTTCTTGCTGCGTTTCGGCTTCTTCGATTGCGCCACGTGGCCTCCGATTCGATATTGCTTCGCTGCGAATGCGAAGGATACCGGAGCGGCTTGCGCAAGTATCATTGATGCATCGAACGAGGACTACTCCATGCGCACGACCATCGATCTCGACGAACAGTTGATCGCAGAAGCCCGGCGGATAACCGGTACGCAGGATACGACGGCGCTGATTCACGAAGGACTCCGTGTTCTGATTGCCGGAGAAAGCTCCCCCCGCCTGGCCCGGCTCGGCGGAAGCGACCCGCGCGCGAAAGCACCCAGAAGGCGGCGCGTTTCGTGATCGTGGCACCTCCGCAATCTTGAGTACTCATGCTTTGAGTTCGATTCCGAGGCGTAGAGAGTTCTAGCAAGTTATAGGAGGATTCCCCTACAACTACCTACAACCGCCTACAACTTGCCGTTTCAGTTCCTCGGCGTGAGCTTTGGCGCGGTCTTGTATGCGACTTTGTGCGTGCTCAGAGTCTGCTTGCCTTCCCGCGAATCTGCGAGGGCGGCTATGCCTTCGCGCAACTCATCAAACAGGTTGCGCCGTGCGCCGCGTTTTGGTGTTGCGTTGTGCATCGCTCCCGCCTTCATGATTGGAATGATACGCAAGTTGCGGCATCCTCGGCTCAACGCACGCTAAACCCCACCATCGACGCGCCGCAAATTCCGCCGATCAGGCCGACGAGGCAGCCGCCGATGAGGAGGCCGGTGGCGAAGGCGGTGGTCTTGCGGCGCAGCAGCGCGGCCACGCCGACGAAGATCACGCCGGGGATGATGCCGATCAGGAAGCCGAAAATCTTCGCCCCGGTGGACACGCTCGCAAAGCCGGCCACGACATTTCCGATCGCGCCCAACACGATCGAAAGCAGCAAGCCGCCGAACATGGCCAGGACGTTGAAGGTCGCTGGAGCCGGTACGGGTGGGGGAGTTGTCGCGGGAGAGGGAACATCGTTCGTTGGTATTTCGCTCATCAACGCACCGCCCATTCTCGCAGCGGCTGGAGGCGCGTCGTCTCCAGCTCGTCGCGGTAAAAAAGATTATAAGTATCGAACGGGATCAGCCGTCCGTCGGGATGCACGATGTGGATACACGTCTTCTTGATCGAGCGGAGATCGAACGATTGCGCGTCGATGAACTCCACGATCAGCAGGCGGAAGAGATTGCCGTAGCTGACGTCGCCCTGAACCCGAGGCAGACAACAGAGGAGATCCTTCAGCTTTTGGGGCTGTGACTCGGAGCCGAGCGCGGTCGAGAAAAGTTTTAGGAATGCGCCGCGCGCGGCGGGATCGCGCTCGAAGACGATCGTGTTGCGGCTGCCGTCGATGAACGCATCGCGTCCGATCAGCCCAGTCAGCGGCACGACTTCGCCGCCGCCTTTGAACGCATAGCCCATGCAGAGCGAATCGGGGTGGCAGGGGACGGGGATGAGGTCTTCCGGCGCGAACAACGTCGATTGCTCGAGCACCTTCCTTCGCACCTCGGACAGCGTCAGCCGGTTCTCGCCGTCGTTGTAGCCATCGAGCCGTCCGGCCACCTGCACCGGTTGCAGCGTCACGCCGCGAACGCATGGCTGCGTAAGCGCGAAGTCGATGATCTCGCCGATCTCATTGTCGTTGACGCCGCGCTGCAACGTGACTACGAGCGTGGTGGAGATGTCGAGCGCGTTCAGCCGCTCCAGCGCCTTCATCCGGATCTCGCGAAGATCGGCGCCGCGCAAGATCTCCAGCGGCTCGGAACGGAGCGAGTCGAACTGCAGGTAGATCTCGAAGAGCGGTTTATACGTCGCCAGGCGCTCGACGAAGGCTGCGTCGCGGGCGATGCGCACGCCGTTCGTGTTGACCATGAGGTGCTTGATCGGACGACGTTTCGCGGCGTCGAGGATGGCGAAGAAGTCGGGATGGATGGTCGGCTCGCCGCCGGAAATCTGCACGACATCCGGCTCACCTTCGTTGGCGACGACGGCATCGAGCATCGCTTCGATCTGCGCCAACGAACGGTGATGCCGGCGCTCCGGGCCACTTTCCGCGTAACAGATCGGGCAGCGAAGATTGCAGGCGTCGGTGACTTCGATCAGCGAGATGCAACTGTGCTGTTCGTGATCGGGGCAGAGGCCGCAGTCGTACGGGCACGACCAGCGGATCGGCGTGTTGCGGCGCTGCGGCATCTCCGGCGGCTTGAGATAGATCTCGCGGCACTGGCGGTAGTAGTCGACATCGTCCGACATCAGCACGCGCTCCGAACCATGGGCGGGACAATGTTTGAGCATCCAAACGCGCCCTTCCTCGAAGACGATCTTGCCGTCAATCTTGCGGAAGCACGTCGTGCAGATCGACACGACGGCGTCGTAGAAAAGGTAGGGCCGGGTCGCGGTTGTCATTGCAGAGTACGCTGAGATAGTAGAGCAATCCGGCGGCGCATGCCCATTGAATCGCGGTCATGCCGAGGAGGATCGAGCGCGGATCGGGCTTGAGGAAATCGACAGCGAGGCGGAAGAGGAGATACGAAGCCAGGAAGATGCGGAAGGTGTCGCCTTCGTGCGAGAAAAGGCCGATACCCGCGTGCTCGTTTTTTCTGATGCGACGTAGCAACGGCAACAGCGCGAGGAGAAACGCGATCTCGTACAGCGCAACCGGATGACGCGGGACGCCGTCCGCGATGGCAATGCCCCACGGCAGCGACGTCGGATTGCCGGCGGTTTGATCGGCCGGGCCGGTGAGGAAACAGCCGATGCGCCCGATGCACATCGCCGCGATCAGCGGCTCGACGAAGAGGTTGCCGGTGGAGCGGCGAACGCCGAGGAGCTTCTTGACGAGCTCCACGCCAATCAACCCGCCGAGCAAACCTCCGACGATCGTCTTGCCGCCGAGGATGTTGTGAATGTTGTTCGCGGGATCGCAGAGAACATAGAGCAGCCGCGTGCCGATCATCGCTCCCGCTGCTGCTCCCGCGAGCACCGAGGCGCGCGTTTCGTCGGGAACGTTATCGCCGCGGCGGTTGCGCTGCATCACATAAATGATGATGGCGGCGATGTAGCCGGCGGTCTCGAACGCGAAGTGAACGGCAGGGTTCCCGGTCCAGTGCATGAACGGACGTCATCGTACGCTGCCGGGCGCTCGCTGGGACGGTTGATTCGCTGACGAAGATCCGTTCGGATCGACTATCCTTCGCCCCCTCATGCAAACCCCTCGGGCCCGCGTCGACGGCTTGCTTCTGGTCGACAAGAAAACAGGAATCACATCGCACGACGTCGTCGAGAAGTTCCGGCGGCGCTCGCACATCAAGAAGGTTGGTCACACTGGCACGCTCGATCCGCTCGCCACCGGGCTGCTCGTCCTCTGCGTCGGAAAGGCCACGCGGTTGCAGGCGTATCTGATGGGGATGGAGAAGGTGTACGAGGGCGTGATTCAGTTCGGATGGGCGACCGATTCGTACGATGCCGCGGGAACGCCTGCCGGCGAGCCGAACGAAGTCAATGTGGAGCACATCGATTTTACGCCGTTGATCAAGCCGTTTCTTGGCGCGATCGAACAGATGCCGCCGCAGTTCTCGGCGAAGAAAGTTAACGGCGTTCGCGCGTACGAGTTGGCGCGCAAGGGCGAAGTGGCCGCACTGACGCCGAAATCGGTCACTGTCTACGAATTCGAGATCATCAGCGTTACCGGCTCGACGGCGCGATTTCGTGTCCGCTCGTCGGCAGGGACGTACGTGCGGTCGCTCGCGCATGAGTTGGGTCAGGCAGCCGGGGTGCCCGCACATCTCAAAGAACTCCGCCGCACGGCGATCGGTAACTTCAAGATCGCAGATGCGCTGTCGTATGAGGCTTTGGAGAACGCGCCGCCCGAGCAGTTGATGACGATGCCGCACTTCCAGTCGCTTTCCGACATCGAGCTGCCACTGCCGCGTTTACGCATCGACTGGTCGCAGCAGGGGAAGCTGATGCGAGGACAACCAATCATCATGACGCCGCACGACCCCGTTCGCGCCGGCGATCTCCTCGCCCTCGGCAATCCGGAAGACCAGCTTGTCGTGATCGGGGAAGTGATCAACATTCTTCGCGAAGGCGGGCCGGTCGAAGTGCGGCCGAAGGTTGTTTTGGCGGGGTGAGGCTTTTATCCGCAGATGTCGCAGATGAACGCAGATAGAAAATCTCATCTGTGTCCATCTGCGTCATCTGCGGATCAAACCGCTCTCATATAATCCGAACACATGCCTCGCACCGAACGCGATTTTGCGGACCAGGGGAAAGAGCCGGCGCGGCGGCGTTTCATGATCGCCGGCGAGCACGTGATCCTGCGCGCGTTCGAGCGTGACGACGCCGAGCGCTGCTACCGATGGATCAACGATCCGAACATCGTGCGCACGTTGAAGACTCGTTATCCGATCGCGTTTCAGAACGAGATCGAGTGGCTCGATCGGGCCATGCACGCCAGCAACGTCGAGCGTCACTTCGCCATCGAGCGGCGCGACGATCGCACGCACATCGGCAACGCCTCGATTCACGATATCGACTGGGTTTCGCAGACCGCGTGGTTCGGGCTCTTCATCGGCGAGCCGACGGCGTGGAACCGCGGCTTCGGCGGCGATGCCATCCAGACTCTCGTCCGTTTCGCCTTCGACGAGATGAACCTCGGCAAGCTTCGCATCAACGTGTTCGACTACAACGACCGCGCGAAGCATGTGCTCGAAGCGCTCGGCTTCGTGCAGGAGGGCCTGCTACGGCGCGACTTTTTCCGCGAAGGCAGCTATCACGACCTCGTGATCCTCTCGAAGTTTCGCACTGACGATTCGCCGCCGCACTCCTCGGGATAGACTTCGGAAAATGAGCGAGCGAAAGATACGAGTACTGATTGCCAAGCCCGGCCTCGACGGCCACGACCGCGGCGCGAAAATCATCGCCCGCGCGCTGCGTGACGCCGGCATGGAAGTGATCTACACCGGTCTGCGGCAGACGCCGGAACAGATCGTGGCGGCGGCGGTGCAGGAGGATGTCGATGCCATCGGCCTTTCGATCCTCTCCGGCGCGCACAACGTGCTATTTCCAGAGATCATGCGGCTGCTGCATGAAGAGAGCGCCGAAGCGATCGTCGTCTTTGCCGGCGGTATCATTCCGGAGAAGGACATTCCGAAGATGAAAGCGATCGGAATCCGCGAGATTTTTCTTCCAGGAACACCAACTGCGGCGGCGGTCGATGCCATTCGGCGCGCCGTGAATGTGTAGTCATCAAACGCGTAGTCATCAAATCAATCTTCGGGGGGAGATTCTCATGAAAGCAAAATTGTTTGGTCTCGTCATCATCGTGTCGTTGTTCACCACCGCTGTCTTCGCGGAGACGTTCCGTTGCGATTCCGACCGTGGCAGCCGCCACGAATGCGGTTTCGAAGGCGTCGGCCGCGTCGAGCTTCTGCGCCAGCTCAGCCGCACCGATTGCGTCCTCGGCAGAACGTGGGGTCTCGAAGGCCGCCACCGCGTTTGGGTGAGCAACGGTTGCCGCGCTGAGTTCGTGCTCCACCGCGAGCGCGAAGAAAGCCGCGAGGAAGAGCATCACGGTCGCCGCGGGCGCCTGGTGGTCTGCGAGTCGGAGAACAACACGCGGCATCGGTGTGAAGTCGACACCGACGCCGGTGTCCGCATCGCGCGTACGCTCAGCCGGAACGAGTGCATCGAAGGCCGGACCTGGGGCTATGACCGGCGCGGAATCTGGGTCAGGAATGGCTGCCGCGCCGAGTTCATCGTCGGCGGACGCTGAGTTTCTCGTAGTTGCGGCCGGGATTCGTTCCGGCCGCAACTCGTTTCGGCGATGCCCGGCGGTTGCGGCGCGCGCCACGCCCATGTAGGCTGCGCCCGCTCAGGATGGAACCGCTCGAGACACACATCGATAACGCGTCGGATGATTTCCGCCGCAACACCGGCGCGTTGCAAGCGCTCGTCGATGAGTTGAACCAGCGTCTCGCGGCGGCGCGGCAGGGTGGTGGGCCGAAGTACGTGGCGCGACACAAGGAACAGGGAAAAGTTCCGCCGCGCGAACGGATCGCGGCGCTGCTCGATCCCGACACGCCCTTCCTCGAGCTTTCGCCGCTCGCCGCGAACGGCATGTACGACGACGGCGCGCCGGCGGCCGGCATCATCACAGGCATCGGCCGCATCCAGCAGCGCGAGTGCCTCATCATCGCCAACGACGCCACGGTCAAAGGCGGTACGTACTTTCCGCTGACCGTGAAGAAGCATCTGCGCGCGCAGGAAGTGGCGCTGCAAAACAATCTGCCGTGCATCTACCTCGTCGATTCCGGCGGCGCGTTTCTGCCGTTGCAAGCCGAGGTGTTTCCGGACCGCGAGCACTTCGGACGCATCTTCTACAACCAAGCCATCATGTCGGCCCGCGAGATTCCGCAGATCGCGGCCGTGATGGGCTCGTGTACAGCCGGCGGCGCGTACGTCCCGGCGATGTCCGACGAAGCCGTCATCGTCAAAGGCACCGGCACTATCTTTCTCGGCGGACCTCCGCTCGTGAAAGCAGCGACCGGCGAAGAAGTGACTGCCGAGGAGTTGGGTGGCGCGGATGTACACACGAGGATCAGTGGGGTCGCGGATCACTTCGCCGAGGATGACTACGATGCCGTTGCGATCGTGAGAAACATCGTCGAGAACCTGCCGCTGGAGAAACGCGAGCCTCCGACGCGCATCGAGCCTGAGGATCCGAAGTTTGATGCGAAGGAAATCTACGGCGTCATTCCGAGCGAGACACGCAAGCCGTACGACGTGCGCGAGGTCATTGCCCGCATCGTCGATGGCTCGAAGTTTCAGGAGTTCAAGGAACGATATGCGCCGACGATCGTGACCGGTTTCGCGCGCATCTTCGGCTACAAGGTGGGCATCCTCGCCAACAACGGTGTGCTCTTTTCCGAGAGCGCGCTCAAGGCCACGCACTTCATCGAGTTGTGCAATCAGCGCCGCATCCCGCTGATTTTTTTACAGAACATCACCGGCTTCATGGTCGGCAAGGAATACGAGCGCGGCGGGATCGCCAAAGACGGCGCGAAGATGGTTCATGCCGTCGCCAACTCGACGGTGCCGAAGTTCACGGTCATCATCGGCGGCTCGTTCGGCGCCGGAAATTACGGCATGTGCGGCCGCGCCTACTCGCCGCGCTTTCTCTGGATGTGGCCCAACGCGCGGATCAGCGTGATGGGCGGCGAGCAGGCAGCCGGCGTTCTGACGACAGTGAAACGCGATCAGCTCGCGCGCGAGGGAAAGGATTTCAGCGCGGACGATGAGCGCGCCATCGCCGATCCTGTTCTGCAAAAGTACGACACCGAGGGCTCGCCGTACTACTCGACGGCTCGACTTTGGGACGACGGCGTGATCGATCCCGCCGAAACGCGCAACTACCTCGCCCTCGGTTTGTCGATCTCGTACAACGCGACGATCGAGGACCCGAGGTTTGGGGTGTTCAGGATGTGAGTCGTCGGGTTGCCAGGTTGCCGGGTTGCCTCAGACTGCGATAGTCAACTCGCCAACCTGGCAACACGGCAACCCCGGCTACTCAGCAACCCAGCAAACGCAGCCATGACCAACACCTGGTTCCTCTTCGACCTCGGCAACACGATCATCAAGCTCGCGTACGAGCGCGTGCTGGAGGCGATCTGCGCGGAGTCGTCGATGTCGCGCGATGAGCTGGTCGAGTTGCTGGAGGAGCCGGGTGCGTATCGCGACATGGAGCGCGGCGCGGTTTCGTTCTACGAGTTCTACGAGTTTCTCTGCGAACACGCGGGTTACAGCGGCTCGATCCGCGACTTTCACCGCGCCTGGTCGGACTTCTTCGACGGCACGATGCCGGGAATCGAGGCGTTACTGGAGCGCGTGCGGCGGCGATACAACGTGGCCTTCCTGTCGAACTCGAACGAGATTCACGCCGAACTGATCCCGCGGCAATTTGCGACGATCTTCGAGAAGGACGACATCTTCGTCTTCTCGCACCGGATCAAAGCCGCGAAGCCCGATCCCGATTTCTATCGCCGCGCATTGGAGACCATCGGCGCGACGGCGGAGCAAACGATCTTCATCGATGACCTGCTTGAGAACGTGCTGGCCGCGCGCGCGCTGGGGATGCGAGCGTTTCAGTTCAACGACGCACGGTCGCTGACGATGGAATTGGAGGCGGAGGGGCTGTTGTAGTTTTTTCTACGGAGACGCGGAGCGCACTGAGGGTTCTCTCCGCGTGACAACAATCCCGCGCTACATCCCGTTGGCGACGGCGCGCGTCAGGTGATCATCGCCGTACCACTGCCGATGAAACTGCAGCAGCGCGTCGCGGTCTGATACCGATGACGACGGTGCTGTGGTAGGCGCGCCCACGCGATGGAAGAGGCGTGGGAACGAGTAGAGCACGTAATCGAAATTGCGTTTCGCGTACTCATCGCCGAGCTTGTGGAATGACGCACCGTCGATCGAGAACTTCGTCGTACCGCGGTATTCGAGATCGACACGTTGGTAACGCTTGTCGCGAACTTTCTTCGCGAACTCGAGGAAGGCCGTGTGCACATCGATCGGTGTCTGGCGCACGCCGATGGTACGGAGGTCATAAACGACCACGCCGGGAACCATGTAGTACTGGTAGTGCGCCGAGACTTCCATCCCGCTGAATGCCGCGTTTTCGTGAAGGACCGCGTTCACCGGTTGTTGGAGCAGGATGACGTTCGCGGAGTAGCCGACGATCGCGGCGATCAGCGGTGTGCCGATAAACACGATCTTCCGTTTCGGGAAGTTGGGAATCGGAATCGACACCCGCTCGAGCTTCACCTGCTGTTTGATGCGCTGCCAAAGCGACAGGCGAGGGCGTGGATTGCGCTTCGACGCCGGCGGCTCGACCGGAATCGCGTAGTAGAGAATCGAGAGTAGTAATCCGGCCGCGATCGATACCAGGCCGACCGGACGGAACACGAGGAGCGCGCCGAGTCCGAAGATGTAGGCCACCCAGCTCGCATGATTGATGCGGGAGCGCGTTCGTTGCGCACGCTCGCGGTAGAACTCGTCGTTGACGATCTCCGAACATTGCTTGCAGCGGATGGCGCTCTGCGGGATTTCGCTGCCGCAGAACTTGCACGGAGCGAGCTGATCGGCGGCGCGGCGTTTCTTCGTCGCCAGATCTTCGCCGCGGCGGTGGGGAGCGAGGTTCAGAAGAAGCAGTCCGCAATTGGAACAGGAGGCTGCCCCAGCTTCGTACGGTCGGTTGCATTCCGGGCAGCGCATGGTTATCCCGAATAACTGCAAACGTGCCGCCATAATTGCGGGAGTCGGGGGTCGGGGAGTCGGGGGTAGGAGATAGACAAAGAAGCGTCGCGGCCTCTCCCGACACGCGACTCCCGACTCTCGACTCCCTCGGAATAGCGTGCCATCCCAGCCGGTTCGGCTGTGCATCCGTGATTTGCCTTACCGAGACGAAGAACACCGTTTTTGAATCTCCGATGGCAGCACAGAAAGGAGATTCAAG
Source organism: Thermoanaerobaculia bacterium (assembly GCA_963719365.1). GTDB lineage: Bacteria > Acidobacteriota > Thermoanaerobaculia > Gp7-AA8 > Gp7-AA8 > JADGNZ01. The sequence continues at coordinate 439,308 of OY970380.1, forward strand.
ATGAGAACACAAGGCAATGTGAAGTGGTTTAACGACGCCAAGGGTTTCGGGTTCATCACCAGCGAGAATGGAGACGACGTATTCGTCCACTTCTCCGCGATTCAGGGCGCCGGATTCCGGTCGCTTCCGGAAGGTGCAGCGGTTGAGTTCGACGTCGTCAAAGGGCCGAAAGGCCTGCAGGCGGCGAACGTCGTCGCAGTCTAAGTAGCCGATCTTTTGATCGACGAAAGGGCAGGAGCGATCCTGCCCTTTTCGTTGTGTGGAGGTTTATGGGAAGACCACAGGTTTCCGTCGTCAAACGTCAGCGCGAGCAAGCCAAACGCGAGCGTCAGCAGCAGAAAGCAGAGAAGCGGGAGCAGCGCAAAAACGATCCGTCGGATCCGAACGCCGATATCGATATGGCTGATCTCGTCGTCGAAGGAAAAGAAATCCTATAGCCGTGAGTCGGTTGTCGGGGGTCGGGAGTCGGAGATATTGGGCGTGCTCTCCGACACCCGACCCCCGACGTCCTCCGAAACTCTACGCATCAGTGCCTCACGCGCCCGAAGCGCCTTTCGATGTTGAATCCAAGATGAATGTCGCTCTTGTTCAACGGCGAGCCCTGGTAAGTCGACGTCACATACTGGTCGGCATGCGTCGCATTCGAATTCGTCAGCAGGATCTCGAAGTAGTGACCGCCGATCGCGCGCTTCAATCCAATCGCCCATCCGAAATCGCCGCCGTTCATCGCTGACGGCAGATCGCGATTCTTCGGAATCAACTCCGCAATCACACTCAATCCCGGCCGCATCATCAGCGCGGCTCCAACCGGCACATTGAAGGCGTGCTTGAAGAGCGCAACGGAATTCGTTCCGCTCACTGCGCGGCCCGCATTCGTCACGTAGGTCGGGATCGCGAAAATCTCCGCGCGTGTCCCAATCTGCTTCGAGACGATCGCCTGCGCGAAGAACGACGTGCGGTCGACAACATCGCGCTCGGTCCGCCAATCCATCCCGCCGCGCACGGCCAGCGAGAACGGAATCGCCGGCGCCTGCTGCACCACGACGTACTTCAGCGATGATTCGATGTCGTCGCTGGCGTTGCTGCGCATGAAGGTCGCCTGAAGATCGCGGCTGATGACGTACGAGAAGCCGATACCGACATCGGCGTTGCTGTCCAGTCCCCAAAGCGAGTGAACACGATCGCTGAAACTTCCCTGATCGATCGACTGATTGAACCGGTGCGTGAACTTCACTTCCCACGTTCCCTCGGTCGGGATATGCGAAGTAGGAAGCGAAAGCAGCGCATCGCCAAGCGGAACGGTTTGGACCGGCGTGTAGCGATCCTGCCCGCGAAGGCTGAAGGCTGAAAGCAGAATGCAGAAGGTGGCGACTGCTAGTCCGTGGTTGCCAAGTTGCCCGGTTGCCGAGTTGCCTGAGAGTCCTGGCAACTTGGCAACCCGGCCACGCGGAAACCAGCTCGGCAACCTGGCAACCCGCCCACCTGTCAACCCACCAAACAACCCAGCTACTGAGCAACCAAGCAACCTAATCATTCGGAGCACCTCGGCGGATCCAATCGCGTACGAGCTTCGTCTGCGCATCGCTGAGAAACGGTCCGCCCTGCGGCATGCGGTCGCCCGTGATTCCCGCGCCTGTGATCTTGCGATAGAGATACGAGTTGGACGGATCGCCCGGCGAAACACGCACCAGTTGCGGCGTCTCGACGCTGGCCACGCCTACTGTCATCGCGTACGCGCGGCCGGGCGAGAGGATCAATCCTTCCTGGCGCCCGAGGGTGTCGTGGCAACCGAGCTGGCCACAGGTGGGGGTGAAGATCTCGTTCTGCACGCGGGTAAACGTCGCGGTCGGATCGATCGGATCGCCCGCACCAGAGCCGGGATCGGTCGGTTCCTTCAATCTGCCGCAGGCCAGAGCAACCAGGAGAATGAACGGGGTCAATTTGCGGAACATGCGCGGGGAAGGGTAGTCGGCAGGGAGGACTAATCGCAAGTCAGAAGTTTGAAAACAGGAGGCGAACACCAAAACCGTTTCACGCGGAGGCGCGGAGATGCGGAGTTGTTTTCTCCGCGACCTCCGCGTCTCCGCGTGAAACGGTTTGAGAACCTACCAGCCGTAGCTGCTGCCCGGCGCCGGAGCTTCGCGCCCGAGGAGGGCTTCGCGGTATTTGGCGAATTCCTTGCCGGCGACGTAGTAGTCGGGGAGCATGGTACTCAGGTACGCCGCGTACTTTTCTCCGCCGATGGGTTTGCCGTTCTCCGTGATCATGTCGCCGTTGATGTCGTAAGGCATGAACGCGATTTCCTCCATGCCGCGCGAGCGGAAAAACTTCATATCGGGCGCGTAAAGGAGATCGCCTGCGCGGATGCCGCTGACCGTCTCGCGTGTGTCCTGCACCTCGCGCACGATCGTCCGCGCTTCCGGTGCCGGGGTGTCTTTCACCTTCGCCTGCACGACGGCGATGTTCACCAACTCCAAAACCTCGCGCACTTCGTTGTAGTACTCGCTCTGCGCGGTGCTGTTGTTGCGGTCCTTGAATCCGAACGCGATCGACGTCTCGCCACCGCGCTCGTTGCCGAACATCTCCACCCCGCGCGGCACCCAGACGTTGAGCACCTGCTGAATTTGTTCGATCGAATAGCGGCCGGTGTCGTTGTGCGCGGCGACTGCCAGATCGCGCAGAAATCCGCGCCCGCTTCCGATGTGAAATCCCTCCTCGGACAACATCGGTCCCATCGAGCGGGCCATCGGCGCGTACGAAAAGACCTTCTGCATTTCGAGCTGGTACTTGCCGACGAGATCGATCACGGTGGCGAAGACGACGTTGTCGATGAAGTTGACGAACGGGATGTTGAATGCATCGAGGACGTGGTTGCCAAGCTCCATCGCCAGCAACTCATCGATCGTGTCCTGCGCCACATCCGGATGACCGGGCTTCTTCCAGCTCTTATCGTGATCGAAGACCCAGAACATCTGATACCCGTGCCTTAGCTCCTCGGCCATGATGCGGAGCACCGCCATCTTCATCTGATCGCTCGGCGCTTCTTCGAGAGTGAGACGATGCTGCTGGATCGATCCGAGCTCCGTCGATGCCTGGGCGCGGATGATGTCGCGCGCCGTGTAGAACATGTTTCCGACCATGTCGCCGGCCTGCTCGAAGCGAGGCTGGCCGGTCATGCGTCCGTAATTGATATTTTCGGAGGCCAGCTTGCCCACTTTGGCGAAGAGCTGGAACGGCGTCTGGTTGTAGTACTTCGACCAGTTGTCCTGAAGAAACTCGAGCTCCGGGAAGTGTTTTTTCTGCCACGCCACGAGGGCATCGTGGTGTTTCGGCGTGATCGTATCGGTCGTGTAGGCTGCCAAGAATCCTCCTGAGAAAAACGGGTTGCCGCCGGCAGGCATCAACGTCGTTCAGCGAACCAACATTCTCGCCGGATCGGTGCCATAATTCGAGGGCGCGCGGATTGTAAGCGGTTCCTGAGCCGCATGGAAGATCGAGCGAAATCCCGTTGAACCCACCCACGCCACTTCGATGCAGACGCTGACGCTGTTTCACTCGGAAAGCTTTCCGATCGGAAAGTACCGCGACGCTTTGGCGGGCGCGTCGATCAGCTCTCAATCCATCCCCAATCTGGATCAGCTCGTTTCTGATCCGACTGTACTTCGCGTGATCCTCGTCGATTCCGCCATCAACAACGGCCGGCCGTCGTCGCTCGATGGACGCACGGCCATCGTCGGGATCGGTCTCGACGAAGAACCGAAATGGCTCGGCGAAGAAAACACGTACATCGATCTGCCTTCGGATCCGTCGCAGGCATCACTGCTTCGCGGCGTCAAGCGCGCGTATCAGATCCTTCATCAAAAGAAGCTCACCCATCAGGTCGAGCAGCAGCTCAGCGAGCGCACGCGCGAATTGCGCGAGCTGAGCGAAGTCGGCATCGCCCTCTCCACCGAGCGCGACCACTCCGTCCTGCTCACGACGATCCTGACCAAAGCCCGCGAGCTCTCCCGCGCCAACGCCGGCTCGCTCTATCTCCTCGATGAGGTCGATGACGAGAAGATGCTGCGCTGGAAACTGGCGCAGAACGATTCGATCAAGGTCGAAGGATTCGAGGAGATGGTGCTCCCGATCACGCGCCGCAGTCTGGCCGGATGGGTGGCGCTGACCGGCGATACGCTGGCCATCGACGATGCCTACTCACTTCCTCCTGACGCCGAATATTCGATCAACCGTTCGTTCGATGAGAAGACCGGCTACCTGACGCGCTCGATCCTCGTTTTCCCAATGGTCACTCACGTCGGTGAGCTCGTCGGCGTGCTGCAGCTCATCAATCGCCGCAAGCCGAACGCACCGCCGAAACTCACCGCGACCACCGTGCCCGATCACGTGGTTCCGTTCGATTCGGAGACCGTCGACCTGATGCGGTCGCTGGCGGCGCAGGCGGCCGTCGCCGTCGAAAACAACCTGCTCTACAAATCGATCGAGCGGCTCTTCGAAGGCTTCGTGACCGCGGCGGTCACGGCGATCGAGCAGCGCGATCCGACCACGTCAGGTCATTCATTTCGCGTCGCCGATCTCACCGTCGAGCTGGCCCGCATCGTCGATCGCGACGACGAGCAGTATCGCGACACGCATTTCACATCCGAGCAGGTGCGCGAGATCCGTTACGCCTCGCTGCTCCACGACTTTGGCAAAGTCGGCGTCCGCGAGCAGGTGCTCGTCAAAGAGAAGAAGCTCTATCCACTGCAGCTCGAAACGCTGCGCAATCGATTCGAGTTCGCGATGAAGACGGCCGAGAACGAGTCGAACAAGCGCAAGCTCGAATACCTGATCCATCACGGCGCCGAGGCGTACAAGGAGTTCGGGAAACGGGCGGATGAGGAGCTGCGCCAGCACCTCGACAAAATGCAGAAGGACTTTGCATTCGTCACGAAGTCGAACGAGCCGACCGTGTTGCCGGAGGGGGAGTTTCAATACCTGCAGCAACTCGCCGAGCTCGAGTTCGGCGACAAGCGGCGCCTGCTCAACGACGACGAAGTGCGCATCCTCTCCATCCGCAAAGGCAATCTCGATCCGGCGGAGCGGACCGAGATCGAGAGCCACGTCACGCACACGTACAACTTCCTGCGCAAAATCCCCTGGACGAAAGATCTCTCGGCCGTCGCCAACATCGCCTTCGCCCATCACGAAAAACTCAACGGCCGCGGCTACCCGCGCAAGTTGACGGCGCTGGAGATCCCGATCCAGTCGCGCATGATGACCGTCTCCGACATCTACGACGCCCTCACCGCAAACGACCGCCCCTACAAACGCGCCATCTCCACCGACCGCGCCCTCGACATCCTGAAGATGGAAGTCGGCGATGGCCTGCTCGACGCCTCGCTGGTCCGCCTGTTTATCGATGCGAAGGTGTTCGAGCGGGCTGGGGTTTTGCGGACGTAATTCCTAACCCGTTGTCACAGAGTGCCAACGCACTTCCGATCCATTGCAATTGTGCGGCGCGTTGTGCGACGATTCGCACATGGCTACCAATCTGGCAATCGATCCCGACCTCCTCGATCGTGCCGTCGCGGTTAGCGGTGAACGTACGAAGACAGCAGCCGTCAAGCGCGCACTGGAGGAGTTCATTGCGCGGCGACAGCAGGGCAAGATCGTCGATCTTTTCGGCACCCTCGAGTGGGATCCAACATACAACTACAAGGCGGCACGGTCGCGCGATTGAAGCTCCTCGTTGATACCAGCGTCTGGTCGCTTGCGATGCGCCGTGATCTGAGTGAGGGTCATCCCAGCGTGGACTTTCTGGCCGAGGCTCTTCGGCACGAAGGATCGATTTTCACCACCGGCTTGATTCTTCAGGAGATTCTGCAGGGTTTCAGCGGTCCGAAAGCGCGAAAACAAATCCTTGATCGATTCACTCCTTTGCCGCTGATCGTGCCCCAACGCGACGATCACACAGCCGCGGCGGACCTTCGTAACGACTGCCGTCGTCGAGGCTTTCAGATCGGTACGATCGATGCCCTCCTCGCTCAACTCTGCATCCGGTACGAGCTTGTCATGTTGAGTACAGACAAGGATTTCGAGTACCTCGCCACCGTCGCGCCTCTCCGTCTCTGGGCGAGCCAGCCTCCACATTAAGGTTCTCTTGCCGACGTAATCCGCTGCGTCATCTTCGGGTCGATCTTTCTCCGGTAGGTTAGTCCAGGTCCTCCAACCCAACCTCCCGAAGTACCCGCGCACAAACTTCCCTCCGCGCCTCATACCGCGTCGCCAGCCATTCCCGTCCCTGCGGCGGCATCCACTCCGGAACGATCACGTCGGCAAGCGCATCGCGGACGACATTCATGATCGAGCTTCCTTCGCGCCGGGCGCGCGAGAGACGAGAAGCCAGTCCGCGCACGCCGGCGGAGTCGATCACGAGCGCGCTCGCAAGCGCGCGCTCGGCATCGCTGACTGGTTCATCGAGCCGCCGGATCGAGGCGGCAAGCGAACGAAGGTCGTCATCGGAAAGTCCGGTCACAAGCACCGCACGCGACCGATTGCCGATCTTGTCAATCCACTTTCCCGTTCCATGAAACAGTAGAAGCAACTCGAACGCGCGAGATTCGCTCGACGCAGGCGTGTAGAGCCGCCGCGCGATGCCCGCGACTCGCTCGATCTCTTCGAAGCGCGACACGCCATCGAGATCCTGATACAGCGGCTGCAGAAACGCGATCACCCGTGCGCGCAACAAAGCGTCGATCATTTCCGCTCCAGCAGCCAGAGCCCGACCTGCAGTCCGCCGCTCTCCACGCGCCGCTCTTCGCGGACGACAAGCTGCGGTGTGCGGCGCAGAAGCGCGATCAACGTCTTGGTGTGCGCGGTGTAGAGCAATGCCCGGCCACCGGGAGCGAGCGTCCGTCCGATGTTGCCAACGACACGCCGGTACTGTCCATCGAGATTCCGATCCTCGGTGCGATTCCCGAACGGCAGGTTGGCCAGTACTTCATCGCATCGATCGGGCCACGCCGCCGAGTCGCCGCCATCCGCTTGTCGAATCGCGATCCGCGCGGCCAGCTTGGCGGCGATCACATTGCCGGTCGCCGCCCGGATCGCCGTCGGACTGATGTCGATGCCCGACAGCGTTGTCGCATCATCGAGCAACGCCCGCTCGATCAGCAGCGTCCCGCTCCCGCACGTCGGATCGACGACGACTCGCGATGCCTTGCCGCGAACCAGCCTCGCCAGGCACGCACCGACCACCGGATTGATCGAAGCGCCAACGTCGGCGATCCGATACGCGAACCGTTCATCAGTCTCGAACGTCGGCACGAACCAGATTCGCGTCGCGTCCGCATCCGCTTCCACGCGAAGCATCGCCGCGTAGTTCGATGGCGAGTCGATGAGCCCCAGCGGCGCGAACGTTTCTCGAGCCAGCCGCAGCACGTCGCTGAATTGCTGCCGCGTGACGCGTACATTTTCCAGTGAGAATCGATAGGGCAGTGCATCGGACTCGCTGCGAATCCACTCGCGCCACGGCACGCGCGCCTTCGCGATCGTTTCCATGAACGCGCCCGGCGCCCCCTCGGCGAGCAGAAAGCGCACGTCATATGCGCAGCGAAGCGCGTTGCGAAGTCCGGGCAACGGAGCACGCAACGCGATGAGTCCGCGTCGCACGAGCCTCGCCTCAATCTTCTTCTCCACCGCCTCGGCGATTGCAACATCTTCGAGCCCAAACGGCACGCTCACGAACAGCTGGTCGACCGTCGCCTCGCTCCGCCACGCGAAGCCCGTCGCCGGCGCGCTCACCCGATCCCGCGCTTTCCGCAACGCCTCTGCCTCCGCCTCGGAGCGCGGCTCAACGCCGGCAAGCGCCGCCCGCGCGTCGTCGTCACCGATCTTGCCCAACGCAAGGATGATCGATGGACGCACCCACAACACTTCCTCGGTCGCCAATGCCGCGCGCAATGCCGCCACCGCACCCGGCCCGCCGCGTTTGCCCAACGCGATGGCCGCAATACGCCGCCCCTGCGGCGATTCATCAGTCAGTTCCGGCATCGGCAGGAAGTGTAGTTTTTTTCACGCGAAGCCGCGAAGCCGCGAAGGGCTTTGAAAGAACTTGCCACTTCGCGTCTTCGCGTCTTCGCGTGATAAGACTGTCCCGTGACCGAATTCGATGCTGTCGTGGTTGGCTCCGGACCGAACGGGCTGTCGTCCGCGGTCGTGCTAGCGGGCGCGGGACTCTCGGTGCTCGTGCTCGAAGCTCGCGAGACCATCGGCGGCGGGACGCGCACCGAGGAGTTGACGCTGCCGGGGTTCCGGCACGACGTCTGTTCCGCGATTCATCCGATGACGCTCGTCTCGCCGTTTCTTCGGACGCTGCCGCTGAAGGAACATGGGCTGGAGTGGCGCGAATCTCCGTACGCGGTCGCGCATCCGCTCGACGACGGATCGGCCGCGGTGCTCGAGATGTCGATCGACAAAACGGCGGCCACGCTTGAAGCGGATGGGGATTCGTATCGCCGGCTGATGGCGCCGCTGGCGCAGAACGCCCACGAGCTCTTTGGCGAAATCCTGCGCCCGATGCCTCTCGTACCGCGGCATCCGCTGCTCATGGCGCGATTCGGACTGGCCGGAATTCGCTCCGCGCTCGCTCTCGCCAAACGGTTCCGCGGCGACCACGCGCGTGCACTTTTTGGAGGATGCGCAGCGCATTCGTTTCTGCCGCTCGAAGCCGCCGGCTCCGCATCGTTCGGACTCGTTCTCGCCGTGGCCGGTCACGCGCTCGGCTGGCCGTGCGCGAAAGGCGGCTCGATCGCGATTGCCGATGCCCTCGCCAGTTACTTCCAATCACTCGGCGGCACCATCCGTACATCGTCGCCGGTTCGCACGATGCGCGACGTTCCGAAGTCGCGCGTGGTTCTCTTCGATGTCACGCCGCGCCAGCTTGCTGCAATCGCCGGCGATGACTTGCCACCGTCGTACACGAAACGTTTGCGCCGTTTCCGCTACGGTCCCGGCGTCTTCAAAGTCGATTGGGCACTCGACGGACCGATTCCGTGGCGCGCCGAGAAGTGCGGACGAGCGGCAACGGTGCACGTCGGTGGCACGATCGAGGAGATCGCCGTTCACGAGCGCACCATCTGGCAGGGCCGCAGCACCAATCGCCCGTTCGTGCTCGTCGCGCAGCAGAGTCTTTTCGACGACACGCGCGCGCCGGCGGGGAAGCACACCGGTTGGGGCTACTGCCATGTGCCGCACGGCTCGACCGAAGACATGACCGAGGCGATCGAGCAACAGATCGAACGCTTCGCTCCCGGATTTCGCGATCGAATCCTCGCGCGTCACACCATGAACACGGCCGCCTACGAGTCGTACAACGCCAACATCGTCGGCGGCGACATCTCCGGCGGCGCGAACAACCTCACGCAGATCCTGGCGCGCCCATTTCTCCGCCGCGATCCATACACGACCCCGAACGAGCGAATTTACCTCGCCTCGAGCTCGACGCCGCCGGGTGGGGGAGTCCACGGCATGTGCGGCTATTGGGCCGCGAAATCGGCGCTGCGCCGCGCGTTCGGCCGGTGAGCTTCAGTGACTGCGCCGGCCCCTTCCATTCTTGCCGCTTTCACTTTGGGCCTGACCCCTACCATTTTTGCCGCTTTCACTTTCGGTCTGACCCCTACCATTTTTACCGCTTCCACTTCGGGTCTGACCCCTTTCCGACACTCGACACCCGACACCCGACCACCCCGAATCTGGCCTGCCAGTTGCTCTAAATAACCTTCGAATTTCGGAGGTTCTATGCGCACGAAAGCTCAACAAGCGGGAGGTCTCGCCACCTCCGCGCTCATTCTTCTTTTGGCAGCGTCCGGCTGCTCCACCAATCACACTCCCGGCAATGGTCAGCCAGCGATAACGCCGCCCGCGACGCCATCATCGACGCCGGGCTCATCCTCAGGAACGTCCGGAAATCCGCCGATGACGAGCGCGTACTCAGGCCGTGGGAACGTCGATCGCGCCGAGGAGGCCGCCGCGATCATGGCCTCGCATCAGCGCGAGCGTTACCTCGGCCCCGTCGATCCCGTGGGGGTTCAATCAGGCCCGACGCCGCCAACCGGACAGTTCATCCCGCCGTCCGCGACTGCGAATCCCGAGGTGACGGTGAACGCGTCGATCAGCTCACCGCCGACGCCGGTCGTCATCAGCGGTCCTGATGGCGACGCCGGAGTTTTCATCGGAGCGGTTGGTACGAGCGCGAGGGGTGCCGCAGCGGCCGGTGCAACGACCGCGGGAACCAACTCCACACTCATCACGCCGACGACAGCGGCAATGACAGCGACGCCCGGACAGTTCGCCGCGGGACCGTCCGTGACGCAGGCCAACATCGGCGCAACGACGACGAACACATCGCTGACGCCGGCGATGTCATCGGCCGCGATCCCGTCTCCGAATCAAGCGAGCAGCGTTGCCGGAACCACGATTTCGAACGTCGCACCGTCAAACGCTCTTACGCAGACGCCAACGATGTCATCCGCGGCCGTTCCCTCTCCGAACCAGGCGGCGAACAACACTGCCGGAACGACGATTGCGAATTCGACGACGACTGCGACGCGCGCGACGCTGACTCCGGCCATCTCATCCGCGGCGATCCCGGGCCCGAACGTCGCCGCCAATCTTCCGCAACGAACCGTGACGCCAACCACATCGCCAGTCGTGACGCGCGCAACATCGGCGGCTACGACCGCGCGGGTGGCAGCACCTGTGGCCACCGGAAGCCTGCGAACGGGCAACTCTGCGCAGTCATCAACGGCTTCGATCACAACGCAAGGCCGCGTCGTAGTTCCCGTCCGTGTCGTCTCGAATACCAACGGAACCGTGACGGTGACGAATGTGTCCACGCCGGCCGTGATCCAGAACAAGCAATAACGCCGGAAGTGAGCGGGCGCGCATTCCGCTCACTGGCCGCGTTGTGGAGTTCCTCACAATAACGATCACCCGCCGTCCTGTGGTAGCGTCGCTTCACCGCGAATGGGAGCCTGACGGGCTCTGCCTCGCTGGTCTTCAAACCCTCTCCATCCATCCGACGAGCCACTGCGCTCAACCAATCATTTTCCGGAGCCCTACATTGACCACTGTCCCCACCCGTTTGCAATTGCAAAACGAACTTGTCTCCGCACGCATCCTCGTCCTCCTCATCGTTCTGCTGATCGCTGTTTCGAGTGTTGCTCTGGCTGCGCCGCCGGTGATCATCTACAACAACATTCCAAGCCCGCTTCCGGGAAATGTCCAGAGCGAGGCGTTTCAGGCGGACCACACCGCCGAATTCGGCGACCTCATTCAGTTCGCAGGCACGAACCGCGTGCCGGCCAAAGTGAATGTGGTGATGAGCTCATTCGCTCTGCAGTCGGTCTTCACGGCGCCGGGAATGTGCCCGCCGTCGTCGGCATGCAACGCGTCAGGATTCAGCCATCCGATCACGTTGAATCTGTACAACGTTAACAACAGCGGCCCAGTGCCGGAGCCCGGAACGTTGATCGCGTCACGCACGCAAACGTTTGCGATTCCCTGGCGGCCTGCGGGAAACCCGGCCTGTGCCGCGATCGCGCCGAATTTCGATCCGAATCGATGGCTTGCCGGCGACGGAAAATGCTACACCGGCCTCGCCTTCACGATCGCATTCGACCTCACCGGCTTGGGAATCACGCTGCCGAACCAGATCATCTACGGCATCGCGTTCAACACGCAGACATTCGGTTCCGCCCCAATCGGAACCAACGGTCCCTTCGACGCATTGAACGTCGGCCTCAACACCGCGGGGCCAACGGTAGGAAGCAATCCTGGAGATCCCGACATCGCGTACCAGACCACCGACGTCGGCAACGGAGGAACGGGAACGTTCAGCCATCACACTGGTTGGGCGCCGTTCAGTGTCGCCGCGAGCTTCGAGACAGCCGACACCAGCGTCGACCTGTCGATCTCGAAGACCGCACCGCCAGGACTCTACGGAACAGGACTGCCGGTCACGTACACGATCGGCGTTCACAACGCCGGTCCGGCCGACGCCGCCAGCGTCACCGTCACCGATACGATTCCGGCCGGCACGACGTTCAGCTCAGCAACCCCAAGCCAAGGCAGCTGCAGCGGCACCTCAACCGTGACCTGCAACCTCGGCACACTGACAAACGGCGCATCGGCAACGATCACGCTGGTCCTCACGATGCCGCCAACGCCCGGCGTGGTGGCGAACACCGCGACCGTATCGACGACGAATCCCGACACGAATGCCGCGAACAACAGCAGCACCGCGACGCTGACCGTGGTCCGCGCAGCGCAGGTTCCCGCGCTCTCCGGATTCACCCTCATGCTCCTCGGCGTCGCCGTAGCTCTGCTCGCGCTAACCGCGCTCCGTACGTAAGCGACAATCGCGGAGGCGAGGCGACCGACGCCTCGCCTCCAGCGAATGATCTCCTCGGGTGTAGCGCCGGCGGCCCGCCGGCTGTACCGCCGCCGGCCCGGCGGCGACTCACTCGCCATATCCTTAGCGATATGCGAACCGCCCTCGCCACCGCCTTCCTCCTTCTCGCCGCCTGCGCCACAACGCCGAAGACCGACTACGACATCGTCCTCCGTCACGCCACGCTGTACGACGGCAGCGGCAAGCCGGCGACGCAAGGCGACCTCGCCATTCGAGCCGATCGCATCGCCGCAATCGGCGACGTACACGGCCGCGGTGCGAAAGAGATCGACGTTCACGGTCTCGCCGTCGCGCCGGGATTCATCAACGTTATGAGTCAGGCGCAGGAGTCGCTCATCGCCGACGGCCGCGGGCTCTCCGACACGAAGCAGGGTGTGACCACCGAGATCTTCGGCGAAGGGGAGTCGATGGGACCGCTCTCGCCGGCGATGAAGAAGGAGTTCGTCGATTCCGAGGCCGACATCAGGTATCCGATCGAGTGGACGACGCTGCGCGAATATCTCGACTGGCTCCAGCATCGCGGCGTCACGCCGAACATCGGCTCCTTCATCGGTGCCGCCACGCCTCGCATCAACATCCTCGGGCGCGAGAATCGCGATCCGTCGCCGGCCGAGTTGCAGCAGATGCAGGAGATCACGCGCAAAGCCATGGACGACGGCGCATTCGGCGTCGCCTCGGCGCTCATCTACGCGCCCGGAACCTTCGCGAAGACCCCCGAGCTGATCGCCCTCGCGAAGGTCGCCGGCGAACACGGCGGCATCTACATCTCGCACATGCGCAGCGAAGGGAACCGGCTCATCGAAGCCGTCGATGAGCTGATCACGATCGCTCGCGAAGGCCACGTTCCCGCCGAGATCTACCACCTCAAAGCCGCCGGTCAGGCGAACTGGCCGAAGATGGATGAGCTGATCCGCCACGTGAACGCCGCGCGCAAATCGGGCCTGCAGATTTCCGCCGACATGTACACCTACACCGCCGGCATGACCGGCCTCGATGCCGCGATGCCGACCTGGGTGCAGGCCGGCGGCTACGAAGCATGGCGCAAGCGCCTGCAGGATCCGGCCACGCGCCAGCGCGTCATCGCGGAAATGCGCACGCAAAGCGACACGTGGGAGAACCTGATGATGCTCGCCGGCGGCGCGGACAAGGTGCTGTTGGTCGGTTTCAAAAGTGATGCACTCAAACCGCTCACCGGCAAAACGCTGGCCGAGGTGGCGAAGATGCGCGGCGTGTCAGGGGAGGACGCCGCCATCGACCTCGTCATCGAAGACGGCACCCGCGTCAGCACGATCTACTTCCTGATGTCCGAGGACAACCTGCGCAAACAGATCGCACTGCCCTACGTCTCCTTCGGCTCCGACGCCGACTCCTCCGCCCCCGAGGGCGTGTTCCTAAAATCGTCGAACCACCCCCGAGCCTACGGCAACTTCACCAACCTCCTCGGCAAGTACGTCCGCGACGAGCACGTAATCCCGCTATCCGAGGCGGTCCGCCGATTGACGTCGCTTCCGGCGACAACGCTCGGCATTCCCAATCGCGGCGTCCTCGCTCCCGGCAACTTCGCCGATGTAGTGGTCTTTGATCCCAACACGATCGGCGCCCAATCGACGTACGAAAAACCAATGCAGTTCGCGACCGGCGTAGTGCACGTCTTCATCAACGGCGTGCAGGTGCTGGCCGGCGGCGAGCACACGGGCGCGAAGGCGGGGAGGGTGGTGGTGAGGGGGCGGGGCTTGCGTTGAAGCACCGGGAGAAGCGTTGACAGAAACACTCTCATTCTGAGCCCGCCTAAACGCGCTTCAGATCCAGCCTCCAATCAACCACTGGTCACCGCGAAGGACGGCGAAGTAGCCCGCCCTTGTGCGGGAACGGTGGGGGATCTTAGCCAATGAGGGTTTTTATTGACCCGGCTTTCGCGAAGCTCGTCCTTTGCGCCTCGCCTACTGCGCGCGATCATTTGCCGGCGCTCCGGGGATCAGAGAGAGGATCAACCACAGATCTTTTTGGGAGCACCTTTACATAACTGCCCATTGAATCAGGTGTTACCCTGCGTCAGTGTTGTGGCGCGCACCACTTGAGAGAAGCGTTTTTTCTCCTCTGGTCATGCGTGTTCGCGCGGGACAGTGGAAACACCATGAGCCAGTCAGAAGCGCCTATTCGCGCGCTTGCCGCGGTTCCGGACGAGTGACAAGGACTCCCGATGAGAATTGCTCGCATAACGATCGAAAACTTCCGGGGTATCCGACGAGCCGACGTGCTGCTCCCTGCCAAAGTAGTGCTAGTCGGAGACAACAACACGGGCAAGTCAACACTCGTTGAGGCAATCGACTTGGTCTTGGGTCCCGAGAGGTTGTCGCGCCGTCCACCAATCAACGAGCACGATTTCTACGCTGGCGTTTACATTCGCGATGGCGCAGCGGTCGAAATCCAAGTTGATGTTGTAGTCATAGATTTGAACGAGGATCAGACTCGACACTTCCGCGATCACCTCGAGTGGTGGGATGTCTCGACGCAAACGTTAGTTGAAGGGCCTCCGGAGCGCACAGACGAAGACAACGTTTTCGCCGCGCTTCGCGTCGAGTTCCGGGGCAAGTACGACTTTGAAGAAGACGACTTCCAAGGGCAAACATACTTCACGTCGCCGGCTAGGGACGATGGCGAGAAAGATGTCTTCCGAATCTCAGACAAACGTCTTTGCGGGTTCCTCTTCCTTCGGACACTCAGGACTGGCCGGCGCGCGCTCAGCCTGGAAAGAGGCTCGTTGCTCGATGTGATCCTGCGGCTGCAGGAGAAGCGCCTTCAAATGTGGGAGGAATTGCTTGGGCAACTAAGTGATCTTCCAGTCGGAGCGAAGCCCGAACTGGGCATCACAGACCTTCTCACTGCTGTTCAAGAATCGGCGCGCTCGTACGTGTCATCGGATTGGATCGATAACCCTCACATGCGGGTTTCGGAACTTACACGCGAAAGCCTGCGAACAGCGGTCGCGGTTTTCATGGGAACGGGAGCGTTGCGCGACGACGGGACCGAGTACGCGGCACCGTTTGCTCATCAGGGCACGGGGACAGTGAACGCACTGGTTCTCGCCCTACTGTCATTGATCGCCGAAATGAAGCAGAACGTTATCTTCGCCATGGAAGAACCAGAAATCGCGATCCCCCCTCATGCTCAAAAGCGAATCGTCGACAGTATCCGGCGAAAGTCTGCGCAGGCGATCTTCACATCGCACTCGCCTTATGTTTTGGAAGAATTCGCACCTGAGGAGGTACTTGTCTTGCTACGCAGTCAGGAAGGACTCGTTGCGGTTCCATCAACGTATCCGCCGAACGTCAAGCCAAAGCAGTATCGCGAGGAGTTCCGCAAACGATTCGCAGAGGCTCTTCTAGCTCGTCACGTTCTCCTAGCTGAGGGGAGAACGGAATACGACGCCCTCATCGCTGCCGGTCGACGGCTCTCTGATCTCGGCGAAGAGGGGTGCATGAGTTTCGAAGCGCTCGGCGTAGCACCGCTGGATGCAGGAGGAGAATCGAACATTGCGCCGCTGACGACGCATTTTGCATCTCTTGGGAAGCGTGTATTTGCTGTCTGCGACAAGCAATCGGACGAGTCGCGCGCCGCGATCCAAGCGGCGGGGTGTGAACTCTTCGAGTCGCCTTACAGCGGCTTCGAGCGGCTTCTTGTGACGACGACGAATGAAAATGCGCTGCGTCGCTTCGCGAAAGCACTCGTTGATGGCGGTGAATGGCCGACGCATCTGGCGAAGCTGATACCGTCACCTGAGATCGACGCGGAAAAATTGCGTGGCGCCCTCTTTGAGTATCTGACGTGGGCGAAGGCGGCATCGGGCGCGGCTGGGTTACTCGAAATCTGCTCAAAAGACGAGATGCCATCGTTTGTAACGCAGACTTTGGAATCGATTTCCGCTGCCCTTGGATCGGTACAGAGCCCAGACGTCCAAATGGAATGACCTCGAAACTCTCGGACTTTGACTTGACTAAAGATCGCGAGGCAATACTCGCCGGCGAGGGCCACACTTTGGTGCTCGGCGGTCCTGGGTCAGGCAAAACAACGATCGCCCTCCTGAAGGCCGACGACGCTGTTCGGCGCACTCGACTTGCGCAAGGACAGAAGGTTCTCTTCTTGAGCTTCGCCCGCTCGACCGTAGCACGAGTGGAGCAACAGTCGGCAGCGATGGTTTGTGCTGAAACGCGCCACCAGTTAGAAGTCAACACCTATCATGGCTTTGCTTGGCGTCAGCTGCGAAGTCACGGGTATCTCCTTTTCGGCAAGCGTCGGATTCGTCTTCTTCCTCCCGCCGAGGCGGCAGCGAGGCTGTGCGAATGTCCGGCATCGGATCGGCTCGAGGCACAGCGAAGACTCCTGGCCGACGAAGGGCTGCTGCACTTTGATCTGTTCGCAAGGTTGACCGCTGAGTTGCTGGCCCGGTCGCGGAAGCTCCGAGAAATATTGTCTCGTGCCTACCCTCTGATCGTGCTCGACGAATTCCAGGACACTGACCAGTACGAGTGGGGAGTGATTCAGGCGCTTGGCGAAGGGAGCAAGCTTCTAGCACTTGCCGATGCCGACCAGCGAATCTATGAATTTCGGGGTGCGGACCCCCGCCGCATAGGAGAATTTGTCGAACGTTACTCTCCCGCTGTGTACGATTTTGCTGGCGAGAATCATCGCAGCGATGGAAGGGATATTACTCAATTTGGAAATGATTTGCTGACTGGGAGGAACCGTGGCGGGAGCTACAGTGACGTCACGCTAGTCCAATATCCATTTTCTCCCACCCGCAGCTTTTTGTTCCGTGCCAAGACCGAGCTTTTGGGTAGCATCAGGCGCTTACGAAAGGACCAGCAAAGTTGGTCAGTCGCCATATTGGTCCCCTCGAGGACTCTGATGCTTCAAGTCTCCTCCTATCTTTCGTCGCAACTCGACGGTCTTCCAGAAGTCTTTCACGAAGTGGCACTTGATGCTGAGGCGCCTGCTTTAGCTGCCAGTGTACTTGCGAGAACACTTGAGGGCGACAACGCCACGAGCAACCTCGTTGATTCTGTAATAGGTCAGTTCTGCGAGTATTTGCGGGGCCGAAAGGGGAGTGATGGTCCAACGAAGGCCGAGCTTGTCTTTGTGGCGGCTCTTTCTACGTACCTTGGTACTGGAAAGCTTAACGGGAAAGCGCGATGGCGAGTCGTGGATGATCTAGCACGCATATGTGACGCACGCGAGAAGGTTTCGTTCTCCGGAGAGGTGGAGCAAGACTGGTTGACCGTTAGGCGCATGTTCGATGATGCGTCGGAGAAGTCAGTTCGCGCAGTCGCGGAACACGCCCGACATCTTCGGTTTCTGAGGAAGGGCACAGCACTTCGATCCGTGCTCGGTGACCTTTGGCGCAAGGGAGGCTACTCCGGAGCCGGCGCGGCTGTGCGAGAGGCTCTTATCCAAGAACATTTCACCAATGCGACGCGCGATTGGAACGGAGTGCATGTCATGACCATCCATAAGTCAAAGGGCAAGGAGTTCGACGAAGTCATACTGTACGAAGGTCTCTATCAAGGCCGATTTGTTCGCGAAGGAGCGAGCAGAAGAGAAGAAGCGCAGTCACGTCTCGCGCTCCGGGTTGGCATCACGCGCGCCCGTCGTCACGCGACGATCGTCACGCCCCTAAAGCCTGCCTGTCCGTTTCTCTAAGATTCAACGCCCAGCAGCAGTTGGGCAGAACGCTTCTGAAGCGTCGTGGCGACGTTATTTCCTGCGTGAGATCACAGCGGCGATGGCTCGATCGATCTCTTCGCGCGGGATCGACGTCGGCTCGGTTGGGAAGAGAATTTCGCGGCGTTCTTTGGGTGGCTTCTTGAGCTTTCCACTCACGCTTGAGCGGTCACGAGGGACAGTCTCGGTTGTCTTGTTCTTCGCCATCAGGTCTTATGCTTTCCAATTCGGAAGCGCGCAATGATCGAGAGATATTCTACTCCTCGGAACATGGGAGTGACGGACATCTTCGCGGCGCCGGGCTACCCCCTCATCCGCCTTCGGCACGTTCTCCCCCAAGAAGCGTGGGGAAGAAGAACGCTCGATTGGTGGGTGTCGTGTAGTTGCGGAAATGGTTGATTGCGCCGGGAGCGCACGGTTCTTGCGCTATGTGCGCTGGGCTGCTATTTGTGCTCTCAGCGGGAGGACGACGGATGGCCCAATGGCACCTTTACGTTCCTGATGATGTTGCAGAGATGGCGAAGTCGAGGGCGAAGGCTGCGAGAAAATCGCTTTCCGACTATCTGACAGATCTCATTGTCAGGGATGCAGACGGTGATTGGCCGGAGGGTTTCTTTGAAGAGGTCGTCGGCGGCTGGAAGGGTGAGCCGTTGCGGCGGGCGAGGCAGGGGCGGGCGGAGCGGCGCGAACACTTGTAAGGTGAGTCGCCAGCGGGCCGCTGGCGGTACAGCCGGCGAGGCCGCCGGCGCTACGAACGCAAAGCACAAACAAAAAAAGGGCCGCCTTTCGGCGGCCCTTTGCGATTGCAATTAACGCGAACCTACTTTGCTGCCGGCTTCTCGAAGATCTTGGGATCGATCTTGGGGTTGATCTCCATTGACTTCAGGTTGGCGCTGCTGTTTGGTTGGCCGGCGGTGGTGGTGGTGTAGGAGATGGGGAGGGTGATGCCGTCGAACGTTTTCCACTCGGTGTATTCGGTGATGGCTTCGCCGCGTGGGGATTGGCTGATGCGGCGGAGGATCTTGCCGGATGAGGGGTCGACCAGCCATTTGACGGCGGTGCCGTCGGCGTCGATCGTGAGGGCTTGCGCGTCCGTCGTTCCGACCTTCTCGGTGCCGGCGACGGTGAAGATGTACTTCGGGTTATCAATGTTCTTGAGGATGGAGATGATGTCTGCGCGCGACTCGTTGCGCATCGACGTGCGTTGCGAGCCGGGCATGTCTTGTGAGCCCATCGGGCTGGCCATGTAGCCGCCGTCGGGCGTCATCACCATCGTCATTTCGCCCATCGGCGTTTTGACGACGCGGCGGCTGTAGTCGGGATACTGCACGGTGCTGTCGACTTCCACGTCCATAGGGCCCTGCGGCGTCTGCGCCTGCATGGAACCGACAGAGTGCGTGGCCACGACGGCATCGATCTTCGCTTTGCCGCCGGCGAAGGTCTGGATCTTCCTGGCCAGCGCGATTCCTTCCGCGCTGCTGGACTTCGGCTTGACCGGGTCTGCGCCGGCGGTTGTGGCTCCGGCAACGGCAGGCTTGGCGCCCGGCTCGGGGATCGTGATGTCGATCGGAGTTACGGCGCCCAGGCTGGAGAGAGGTTTGTCGAAGTCTTTCTCTTTGCCGACGACGAGGACTGCCACCTGATTCGGCTGCACGTACTTTTTCGCAACACGCGCGACATCATCGGCGGTGACGGCCTGCAGTTTGGCTGGATACGTCTGATACCAGTCGGCGGGGTAGCCGTAGAACTCGAGGTTCGCGCGCTGATCGAGGACCTTCGACTTTGAATCGGCGGTGAAGACGTAAGCGTTGAGGATCGCTTCCTTCGCCTGCGCCAGTTCGTCCGCCGTGAACGGCTTGGTCTGAAGATCGCTCAAATCGGTGCGCAGTGCATTGACCGCTTCGACCGTCGAGCCGCTCTTCGTTCCCATCCAGATGTGGAACAGGCCCGGCCGGTCCCACGTCGTATCGACGCCGCCGCCGACGCCGTACGCGAGGCCGCGCTGCGTACGGATGTCGTTCATCAGGCGTCCGGAGAAGCCTCCGCTGAGGATCTCGTTCATCACCTGCATGGCGTAGAAATCAGGATTGCTTCGCAGAACGCCGGTCCCGCCGTGGACGACGTAGATGTTGCTCTGCGTCACGTCGTCTTTGGCGACGAGGTACACGCCCGCTTTGGCCGGGGTTCCGCCGGTTGGCGCGGCTGTCGGAGCCTGCGGACCTTTTGCCCACGAGCCGAAAGCAGCGCGAAGTTTCTTCTCCATCGCTGCGCTGTCGAAGTCGCCGGTGATGCTGAGGATGATGTTGTTCGGATACACGAAGCGTTTGTGGAAGGCCACGAGATCGTCACGGGTGATGCCGTTGATGGTCGTGTACTCGGCCACACGCGCGTAGGGCGAATCGGCGCCGAACCCGAGCCGGCCCATCTCGCGGTCGGCGATTCCTTTGGCGTCGTCGTTGCGGCGGGAGATCGCCGTCGTTGCCGCCGTCTTCGCCAGATCCACCTTTTCCTGCCGGAAGGCGGGATGCTCGAGGACGTCGGCCACGATCGGGAAGACCGTGTCGAAGTCGCCCTTCAGCATGTGAAAGCGAACGCTCGATGCGTCTTCATTCGCGTTCGTCTCGACGGCAGCGGCGCGGGCTTCGAGAAAGTCGTCGAGCTCATCGCCCGACTTCGACGTCGTGCCGCCGGTGCGCCAGGCCGCGCTGTAGATTCCGGCCAGGCCAGTCTTGTCCGCAGGCAGGTCGCGCGCGCCGCCGCGGATGCGGGCATTGCCGCGGATCAGTGGAAGCTCGTGATCCTCCATCAGGAAAATCACCATGCCGCTCGCGAGCTGCACGCGTTTCGGTTGCGGCATCTGGATCTGATGCAATGCCGGCGTTTTGATCTCGTGGTAATCGGAAACCTGAGCCATCAGCGGCAGGGACAGAAGTGCTGTCGCCGCCGCGATCGCATGGATGCGAAGCGATTTCATTTCGTGTCTCCCTTCGATGCCGGCGTGGCTTTCTTCACGGACTCGATCATGGCCGTGGTCCGGTTGTTCGGAGTGAACGTGGCGTTGGCGACGCGCTTGATGTCAGCGGCCGTCACCTTGTCGATCTTGTCCACCTCGCGGAAAAGCTCGCGCCAGTCGCCGAACACGGTTTGGTAGGTGGCAAGTTGAATGGCCAGTCCGGAGTTGCTGTCGAGCTGCATCAGAAGCTCGGCTTTCGTACGCGTCTTGATCGATTGCAGGTCGTCGGCGGAGACATCCTCCGTTTTGAGCCGCTCGATCTCCGCGTGGATCGGATCCGCCAGCTCGCTGGCCGTGTGACCAGCCGTGGGGATACCGAAGAACGCGAAGAGGTTCGGATACTTTTGACCGGGGAAGCCGTTGAATCCAGCCGCAACCGCGGCCAGCTTTTTGTCGCGGACCAGCGACCGATACAAGCGCGAGGTACGTCCATCGGACAGCAGCTTCTCGATGGCGTCGAACGTCGCTGCATCGGGATCGGTCGCTGCCGGACGATGGTAGGCCTCGAAGTAAACCGGTTGGGCCTGTTCGTGAAGAATGACGCTGCGCTCGGCGGTCTGTTTCGGCTCGATGGTGCGCAGGGGATCGGGAGCGGGCGATTTCGGCAGCCGGCCAAAGTACTTGTCCATGATCGGCATGACGTCGGACGCTTTCACGTCGCCGACGATGGCCACGACCATGTTGGCCGGAACGTAGTACTTCGCGAAGAACGCCTTGGCGTCGGTGGCGGAGAAGCTCTCCAGATCCGACGGCCAGCCAACGACCGGCTGTCCATACGGATGCGCGGTGAACGCCGTGGCCAGCGCCTGCTCGATCATGCGTCCGATCGGCGTGCTCTCCGTGCGCATGCGGCGCTCTTCGTGAACGACGTCGCGCTCTTTGTAGAACTCGCGAAACACGGGATGAAGGAAACGCTCGGAGTCGAGATAGGCCCAGAGCTCCACGCGATTCGACGGCATCGAGTAGAAGTAGGTGGTCTCGTCATCGTTCGTGAACGCGTTCACGCCGACGGCGCCGGCGCGGTCGACGATTTTGCTGAACTCGTTCGGCACGACAAACTTCTGCGCGTCGTCGATGGCAGACTTCCACGCTTTGTCGAGCGCGGCGATCTTCGCTTCATCGTGATTGACGGGATCGCGGCGGGCGTGGTCGTACGCGGCGTAGGCCTCTTCGACTTTCGCCAGCGCGGCCGACTCCGCGGCGAAGTTCGAGGTCCCCACTTTGTCGGTGCCCTTGAACGCCATGTGCTCAAACATGTGTGCAAGGCCGGTGATCCCCGGGACTTCCTGCGCCGATCCCGTGTTCACGATCGTCGTGAACGAAAAGACCGGTGCCTCGGGGCGCTCCATGACGATCACGGTCAGGCCGTTGTCGAGCTTGCGCACGGTGGTGCGTTTCTCGAACGAGGCCAGATCCTGCGCGTGCAGGGTCGCCGTGATCGTCAGAAGCAGGAAGATTGATGTGGACAGTCTTCGAGCTGCTTCCTTCAAATGATGCCTCCAGTGTTTTTGATGGTGGTTGATTTGCCGCGCGTGCACCGGACAACGCTGTCGCGGTACGCGCGGAACGACGGTTTTCGTGATACGTCTGACGCGGGGAAGGGTTGCTTTATTGCGCTTCGATGATGAATCTCAGTACCGAGGATGGCGGCGGCCGGGTCCGGTTCCACCGCAGGGCATCGAGCCGGAGCCGGGAGAGACGCTCGACTATCTGTGCGGCCATTTTCGCATCTTCCAGTACGAGAAGGGCCATCGCTACTCGACCGATGACGCGCTGACCGCCTGGTATGCGACGCAGTGGGCTCCCCGCGTCGATCGCGCCGCCGACCTCGGCTCCGGCATCGGCTCCGTGGCGATCATGTCCGCGTGGCGATTGCCCGGTGCGACATTCTGCACAGTGGAAGCGCAGGAGATGTCACTTCGGCTGGCGCGCAAGAGCATCCGCTACAACGGCCTCGAAGGACGCTTCACCACCTACCTCGGCGATCTTCGCGACGAAACGCTCCTCGGCAACGAAGCGCCGTTCGATCTCGTCACCGGGTCTCCGCCGTACTGGCCTGTAAGCGACGCCACGGGTGCCGCGCATCCGCAGGCGGTACCAGCGCGGATCGAAGTACGCGGCACGGTCGCCGACTACGCCGCGGCGGCCGCACGAATCCTTGCCCCCGGCGGCACCTTCGTCTTCGTCTTCGCGAACAAACGCAATCAACGCAAAGGGGTCAGGTCTAAAGTTGAAAGTGACTCACCGCTTTTGGCAACTTCGGCCACCTCCGATGTCGCCAAAAGCAGTGGGTCACTTTCAACTTTAGACCTGACCCCACGCCATCTCGGCGAAGACGCCGGCGTCGCCTTCGCAGAAGACGCCCTGCGCGCCAATGGCCTCGTCCTCATCCGCCGCCGCGATGTCATCTTCAAGGAAGGTAACCCTCCGATGATCTCCCTTTTCGCCGCCATGCGCGCGACTGACCTCCCGCCCAACCGCCAGACGTGGATCGAACCGCCGCTGATCATTCGCACGCTCACCGGCGCCATACATCCCGAATACGCCGCCATCCGCCTCAGCTTCGGTTTTCCGCCGGGGGATGTGGGGCCAGACGCGAAATAGCGGAGTGCTCACGCGAAGGCGCGAAGACGCGAAGAAGCGTGTCCGATTAGCGCAGCCCGTCCACGATGAAGAGGTCAGTCATCATTTTGAAGACACTGTAGGCGTAGGCATCGCCGCTTGCGCTCATGACCAGTTCGGGAGCGTTGCTCGCGCCGGCGAGATCGGGTATCGCGATTTCCCTCCACGGTGTAATCGCTCCGGTGGCCAGGTCGAACCGCTTCACTTTGAGCGGGACCTCGTCCGGCGAATCGACAAAAACACCTTTTGAGTCAGCGCTCCAACCCACGGCATAGTTCGGGGCCTCGACATCGCCAACATGCTCACCCGCGATTGTATAAATAGATGACTTGATCGCCCGGCCGACGAACATGACCTTGAGTCCATCCGGCGAAATGAGCGGATTGCCTCCTCCCTGGTATGGGAGCGGCAGCCGCGTTCGACTACCCGAGGCGATGTCCTGCACGTAGTAGTCAATCCTGGCGGCGCTGGGGACGACGAGAAGGATCCTGCGGTTATCGGGGAAGAGAGCGCATACGCTGACTCCCAATCCCGCAACATCGACTGTTTTGCTGGACTCCGACTCTGTCCCATAGAGAACAATCCGAGGAGGTGCGCTGAGCATCATCGCCAGAACCCATTTCCCATCGGACGAAAACTGGATCGGCTCTCCTTCTCCCAGATGCGTTGCGGGGCCGCCGGCCAAGGGGTAAGCGAAGAGGTCGTAATAGAGGCCGGCGTCGCCTCCGTAGTTCACGACGACGGCGTTCTTTCCGTCAGGGGAGATGTCGCGCGCCGCGGACCAACCCAACGACAGGTCACGATCATGCTGTTCGCCGCGGCCTATCCCTCGGACGATGCTGGTCATGGTTGCACTCGCCACGAGTGCGCGCCCCTGCCGGTCAACATCGTGAAGGACGAGGTTCGACGGCGTCCGCCAGACCGCCCGCGATGTCCCTCCACTGATGCCAATCCCGTAGATCGCCCAACTGCCGTTCGTCCGCGTGCCCGAGAACCAGATCTCATTCCCCTTTGCCCACGCCAGACCTTCCAGTCCCGACCAGTCCAGCACGAGGTCGGTCTTCTTGCCGTCGAGCGTGATCACCGAAACGTTGCCGCGGTTGTCGCCGTACGCAGGGTGATCGAGAAACGCAATCCGATCGCCCGCTGCCGAGAAGCGTGGATACGAAATGTATCCGGTGGTGTGATACAGAACCTTCCCGATCGGATATTCGAGACGGTCCTCGTTGTTTACGCGGCGTACGATGAGAAGACCGTCGCCCGACGGGTGCCAATCGGACCAGCTGACGCCATCGAGTACTTTGCGATAGGAGCTGCCGAGCAACGGCGCTTTCGCGAGCGTTCCCTTGTTCAGCCAGTTACGAAAC
Organism: Thermoanaerobaculia bacterium; assembly: GCA_963719365.1. GTDB lineage: Bacteria > Acidobacteriota > Thermoanaerobaculia > Gp7-AA8 > Gp7-AA8 > JADGNZ01. The sequence continues at coordinate 464,482 of OY970380.1, forward strand.
TTGCGGCCGATCGAGATGGCCAGCTCGCTCTTACTCGAGATCGACAGGACATCCGCGTCGGGGAACTCGAGAGGAACGGACTCCGCGCCATCGAGACGCCGCTGAAACAACTTCAACGGCGCTCCATCCCACGCGGCGCCGTAGACGATGGTCTGGCCGTCGGGCGCGAAGCGCGCCGAGCGCACGGTGCCGTTGCCGAACGTCAACTGGCGCATGGTCGGTTGCGACGGATCCAGCTTCGAGAAACGCCCCGCGAAAAAGAGTGCGGCAAGAAGTGCGAGCGCAGCCACCGCGGCGGCGGCAAGCCAGAGCGGGCGTCGCGACGACTTTGGCGAGTCGCTGCTCATCGCAGTCTGCGTCGACGTTCCCGAAAGACCTTCGAGCGCGAAGGCGAGGTCGCGCGCATTCTGAAATCGTTCGCCGGCGCTCTTTTCCAGGCATCGCCGGATGATGCGATCGACCGCAGGGGAGACGTGTGCTCCGGATGCGCTCAGGTCCGGCGGATCTTCTTTCAGGATTGCGTTCATCGTCTCGACGGAGGAGTCGCGGCGGAAGGCGCGGTGTCCGGAGAGCATCTCGTAAAGGATGGCGCCGAACGAGAAGATGTCCGAGCGATGATCGACGTCGATGGCCCGGACCTGCTCCGGCGACATGTAGCCGGCGGTGCCCATCACCGTTCCCGGCGCGGTGCCGCGCTTCGCCGTCTGATCGTCCTGGACATCCGCCGGCGCCATCAGCTTGGCCAGACCGAAGTCGAGAATCTTGATGCGGCCGTCAGGCATCGCGAAGATGTTCTCCGGCTTCAGATCACGGTGAACGATCCCTTTCTCGTGCGCGGCGGCCAGACCATTGGCGATCTGCACGGCGTACTCGATCGATTTGCGAGCCGGGATCGGTCCGCGATCGAGCTTGTCGCGCAACGTCTCGCCTTCGAGCAACTCCATAGCGATGTACGGTGCGCCGTCGTGCGTACCGAGCTCGTAAATCGTGACCAGGTTCGGATGATTGAGCGTTCCCGCTGCACGTGCTTCCTGCTCGAATCGCAACAGGCGGTCCGGGTCCGTGACGAGCGATGCGGGAAGAACTTTGATGGCGGCGTCGCGTCCGATTTTCGCGTCCTTCGCCCGCCACACTTCTCCCATCCCGCCCGCGCCGATGCGCGAGACGACCTCGTATCCGCCGAGCTTCGTGCCAATGCCGATCGTCATGCTGGGGAAAAGACGGCGGATTATGGCATGGCGTGCATGGGGTCAGGTCTAAAGTCTAAAGTGCCGAATTGGCCTGTTAGCCTTAGCGACGATCGTGTTCGGCACTTTAGACTTTAGACCTGACCCCATGCGCCGTAAGATGCTTTCATGCCCGCGCAGATCGTCTTCCTCACGCTCTACCTCGGCTTGATCGGTGGTCAGCAACCGGTGCAGGTACAGGTTGGCGCGGACGTGCACTCGGTCCGTTTTCTTCTCGATGGACGCGACGTTGGCGTGTTGAAGTCGGAGCCGTGGACACTCATCGTCGACTTCGGGCCACCATTCGAGCCTCACGAATTAGTTGCCGTTGCCTACGACAAGGACGGCGACGAGAGCGGCCGCGTCTCGCAACTCATCAATCTTCCTCGCCCTGCCGCCGAGCTCACGATGGACTTGCAGAGCGACAAGAACGGCACACCGATCTCTGTTTCGCTTCGATGGGAACAGGCGTACGCCGCCAAGCCGGTGCTGACGACAATCACGGTCGATGGCAAACCGATTCACGTCGATCCCGGATATCGGGCGCAATTGCCGAAGCTCAATGCGGCGAATCCGCATGTGATCTCGGCGCAGATGCGATTCAGCGATCTCTCGCTGGCGCGGCAGGAGATGGTGATCACCGGCGGAGCCGTGAGCGACTCGATCAGCACTGAGTTGACGCCGGTCGTGATCACCGGCGATCTGCGCGGAAAGAACGCCACGCTGGAGCGATGCCTCTCATCGAATGGCGTGCCGTTGCAGACACGCGCCGTCGAAACGCCCGAGGCGGAGGTGTTCCTCATTCGCGAGCCGAACGCCCGCGAGTTCACTACAGCGATCGATCCCGAACATCTCATGGACCGCGGTTGGCAGGCCACGCTCAAGGCAAGGAAGGCGATGCCGCTCGATCCGGGATCGAGGCTGCGCTACACCTGGCCGATCGTGAGGCGTTATCAGTCGCCCGGACATGTCACGTCGAACATCTTCGACAGTTCGGAAGAGCTGCTTTCGAAAGACGTGGGAATGACCGGTGTGCTCACGCTTTCGTACGACGCAACGGCTGCCACTTTTCCGCTGCGTCCGGTGGAGCCGAACAGCCAGCGCCGCTTTGCAGATGCCGTTGCGGTAGCCGCGTTGCGCGCAGTCACGGACGGACGCCGCCGCGCCATCGTGCTGGTCGTCGATTGCACCTTTGACCTCGGCCGCGATCGCAGCATCGCCGAGCCCGAGGCAGTACGGCGCTACCTGAAATCGGTGGGCGTGCCGTTCTTCGTCTGGTCGGTCAACGGTCCGCGTCCTGACCTCGAGCAGGACTGGGGCGACGTCGACGACATCTCCAATCCGAGGCAGTTCGAGATGGCGGTGCAAAGGCTGCGTACATCACTCGCGTCGCAACATGTGGCCTGGGTCGCGGCGAATCCGCTCGCGGCCCTGGCTGCCGAGGCCGATCCGCGGTGCGGGATCACGACGCTGGTGCAACTCGGGCGGTGAGGTTGGTTTTCCGTGACGCCGGTCCGTTTCCGATCTGCCGGCGGAAGTGCATACAATCGACTTCGTGACTGGCCAGATCGTCTTCCTCACGCTCTACCTCGGACTGATCGCAGGGCCTCAGCCGGTGCGAGTGCAGGTGAGTCCGGATGTGAAATCCGTCCGGATTCTCATCGACGGCGGTGAAGCCGCAGCGATCAAGGCGGCTCCGTGGAGCGCCATGGTCGATTTGGGGTCATCCTTCGAGCCACGCGAACTAGTCGCGGTTGCGTACGACCGCGACGGCGCCGAGACAGGCCGGACGTCGCAGATCATCAACCTGCCGCGCCAGCCGGCGGAGCTCACGATCGGCCTGGAGACCGGCGATCAGGGAGTGCCCATCGCCGTCACGCTTCGATGGGAGCATGTGCTTGCCGCAAAGCCATCGTCCGCCACGATCACAATCGATGGACAGAAGACGCAAACTGATCAGAAGTTTCACGCGCGCCTTCCGCACCTCGACGCAGCACATCCGCATGTCATCGCGGCGGAGATGCGTTTCGAAGATGGGTTCGTGGCCAGGAGCGAGCTCGTAATCGCCGGCGGAGCGGTGGCCAGCTCCATCAGTACCGAACTTACGCCTGTATTGTTCAGCGGAAAGCCGCCGGGAAAGCTCGATGGATGTCTCACTTCGAAGGGTAGTCCCGTAGAAACGAGGGCCGTGGAAACGCCGGCTGCGGATGTCTTCGTCGTGCGCGACCCGGATGTCGCCGAGGTGCGGGCGGCCCTCAATTCGACGCGGTTGTCCTTCCTGGGCTCGCGCAACTCGCAACAGGCGCGCGATGGGATGTCTCTCGACCCCGGGACGACGATGCGTTTTGTCTGGCCCGTCGCCCAGCAGATCGCGGACTCTGGACACATCCCGGCGAATGTCTTCGAGACCTCCGAGGCCGCTTCGTCGAACGGCGTCGGGATGCTCTCGTTCGTGACGAACACATACGACCGGTCGAACGGCACCGTTCGCCGGTCTGTTCTCGATCCGAAGAGTAACCCGCGACGCTTCGCCGATGCCGTCGCAGTCGCCGGAATCAACGCTGTCGCGGGTGCGCACCGCCGCGCTGTGGTGCTGGTGCTCAGCAAGTCTGTTGACACCAGCCGGGCGCAGCCCGCCGGCGTGCGGCACTACCTCAACAGCATCGGCGTCCCGCTGTTCGTCTGGTCACTGACCGGTCCTCGTCCAGACCTCGGCACCTCATGGGGTGACGTCGACGACGTCTCCGATCCCCGGCGGTTTCAGATGGCGGTGCAGCGGTTGCGTGCGTCGCTCGGGTCGCAACACGTGGCGTGGGTGGCCACCGATCCGATTACGGCGTTACGCGCCGAGGCCGATCCGCGGTGCGGCATCACACCGCTCGCGCACCTCGGGCGCTGAGGTTGCGGGAGTCGGTTGCCGGTTGTCGGGAGTCGGAGCTTAGACAGCCTTCTCGCAACACTCGCGCGTGACGGCGTGGCGATATGCGAAGAGGCGGCGCAGGCGGCGTTCGATGATGAACTTGCCGAAGATGCGGCCGAGGATGCCGAGGGGAGGGTCGTACTCGATGTCGTCGATGAGCATCGCGCCCTCGGGATGCGGCTCGATGATGTGGCGATGATGCCAGCTTCGAAACGGTCCGCGCACCTGCTGGTCTTCGAATGAATGCGGGGGATCGTAAGCGGTGTGCAGCGATTCCCATCGGATGGAAATGCCGGGCGCGATGTGCGCATCGACGACGGCGCGGCTGCCGATGTGCAGGTTCGGCGCGCTTTCGATCACGCGCGACTTTTCCCACGGCGGCATCAGGAGCGCGAACGCGTCGGGACGCTCGTGAAAGGCGAAGAGCTGCTCGGGCGTGGTGTGAATTACCGTTTGGGCTTTGAATCGCATGTCTTGTTTCACGCGAAGACGCGAAGTCGCGAAGATGTTTTTTCGCGCCTTCGCGTCTTCGCGTGAGTCCTATGCCCAATCAGGCGCAGGCTTCCCCGCCCAAACCCACGCGATGAAATCGACGAGCGGCGGCGTCGTACCCAGTTCGCGGAGCCGGATGTTGACCTGGCCGCGGTGATACGTCGAATGCGATGGAAGTTGGAGCAGCGTCTCGCCGAGGGTCGATGGGGCGGCGGCGAAGCCAGCGCGTTTGGCGAAGTAGCCCGACCACGGCAACACCAATTCCGCATCGACCGCCTCGGGTGACAGCGCCGCGACGTACGCGGGCGCGACTTCGTAAAACGATCGTGCGTATCGAAGCACGGCGTCGAGACCCGGAAACTCATCCGCTTTCCTGAAGATCACTTCATCGCCGCGCCACGCCTGCAAAAATGCATGTTGCGTCGCGTGGATGTGGTACAGCCGCGCGTGCAGGATTTCGTCATCAGCCGCAGAAGGAGTCGCCAGAACGGCGCGCCAAACCGTCGCATCGGCCCACTCCATGTGGTCGAAGAGCGGGCGGACGGCGTCGAGAAAGTTCATGCGATCGGCTGCGAGCGCAGCGGCGTTTCGAGTTGCACCAACCCATCGAGAAGATGCTCGTCGATGTTCCGGTCCGTGGTCCGGATCAGCGTCAGCACGCGGTCGATGTGCTGGATGACGGCCAGCAGCGAACCGTAGACCGGTTCGGCCTTCGAGCGCTCGCCGGTGTGGAACGGATAGCGTCGTCCGATGAGGTGAGGATCGAGCGAATTGAGACTCGAAACCGCTTGATTGAGGCCCCAGGCAATGCGGTCGGCGAGGTCGTGCGGCGGGTGGTTGTTGCGGGTGTGGCGGGCAGCGTCTGCAAGACGGTCGATGGAGCGGCAAAGGGCGCGAAACTCGCCCTCGATGACTTGACGGCGCGGGTCATCGAACGGCAACCCATCGAAGGAACTGAAGAGAATGTCGATGCGGCGGCGAAGATCGTGATCGACTTTCCACGACATCCATTCGGCTGAGGGCACATGCCGCATCGGCTCGTTTTTGGCCCAGGTTTCGAGTGAGGAGCGCCCTGCGGCGGCCTCTTCGGCGTCAGTTGCGAGCATGCTGTTCATCTGTTAGGGTCACGCACCTATGAGTCTAGATCCGGCGCAGTTCGAGGAGCCAATCAACCAGCTCAGGCGTCAGATCGAAGAAGCCACAGCGGCTGAGAGAGATCCGGCCCAGCTCGCCGCCCTTCAGTCAGAGCTTACCAAAGTCGCCGATGAAATCTTCGGCAATCTCACGCCGTGGCAGAAGACGCTCGTGGCCCGCCACCCGCAACGGCCCTACACGCTCGACTTCATCAGCTACCTTTTCGAGGAGTGGACGGAGATTCACGGCGACCGGAAGTTCTCCGACGATCCCGCCATCGTTGCCGGATTTGCACGGTTTCGCGGCGCCCCCTGCGCGATCATCGGCCACCAGAAGGGCCGCAACACGAAGGAAAAGATCTACCGCAATTTCGGCCAGCCGCGCCCGGAAGGTTTCCGCAAAGCGCTGCGCGTCATGAAGCTGGCGGAGAAGTTCAATCTCCCGATCTTCACCTTCATTGACACCCAGGGCGCATACCCCGGCCTGGGCGCCGAAGAACGCGGCCAGGCCGAAGCGATCGCCGTGAATCTGCGCGAGATGGCGATGCTGAGCGTCCCGGTGATCGTGATCGTGATCGGCGAAGGCGGCAGCGGCGGAGCATTGGCTCTGGGCGTCGGCGACCGCGTCTTCATGCTCGAGCACGCGGTTTACTCCGTCATTTCTCCCGAAGGCTGCGCCGCGATCCTCTGGAAAAACCCGTCCGCTGCCGCCGAAGCCGCCGCGGCGATGCGCATCACGGCCATCGACCTCAAACGCCTCAACATCATCGACGACATCGTCCCCGAACCCAACGGCGGCGCCCACGCCGACCCCGCCCGCGCCGCCGAGCTCTTAGCGCCATATCTGGAAAAGGCGCTCAAGGAGCTACAGAAACTCAAGCCTGCCGCGCTTCCGGAAGAGAGGTACAAGAAGTTCCGGAAGATGGGGGTTTTCGAGAAGGGGTAGGGGTTTTCGCGTTCTTGATTGCCCCCTCATCCGGCCTTCGGCCACCTTCTCCCCCACAAGAAGCGTGGGGGAGAAGGCGCTCGATGTTCGGTTCCTGCGAAGATGACGCTCCCGGCTTACCCTACGTCCTGCGGTTGAACACGGCGGCTGGGTAATCGCAACGGCGACTCGCTCCAACTCTGATCTTTTTCAATTCACGAGAATCTCCAATCGCGCCCCTTCTCCCCCACGCTTTTGTGGGGGAGAAGGTGGCCGAAGGCCGGATGAGGGGGCCGCGATTACCGCGTTGCTCATGGTTTTGAGGAAAGCTCCAATGCCCGTCGCTCAATCGTCGCTTTGATGAATTCACCGACAGACTCGAAATCTCTGATCAGTAGTTCATTCGGAATCCGGCGAAGCTCAATTCCTCGGCTATGCAGGCCGGCGGTTCGCTCAGATTCGTGGTCGACCATCACCGCTGCGTGATGGCTTCCATCCAGTTCAATAGCGAGCTTCAATTCTGCGCAATAGAAATCAAGAATGTAATGGCCAATCGGATGCTGCCTTCGAAACTTCCATTCGCTGAATCGGCGGTCGCGCAGCCAATGCCACATTCGTCCCTCGGCGCGAGTTGGCTCGCGTCTCATGCCGCGTGCAAAGCGGCGTATGGGTTCCGTTGCGTGTCCCATGTTGCCAAGGGTACCTCGGCGAATTGTGTTCTACGGTATGTGGAGACCTGCATTGTTCGACAACCCCCTCATCCGGCCTTCGGCCACCTTCTCCCCCACAAAAGCGTGGGGGAGAAGGCGCTCGATTGGAGGTTGTCGTGAGTTGGGCGAGGAGAGAAATGGAGAGAAATGCTTCATCCAACTCTACGAGGAATGGACTTCATCTCGTCGAGTCCATCGTCGCAGATCACGCGGCCCTCAGTGCGCGGCTGCTCGCCGGCGGCTCATCGGTGCGGCTTCTCGAAGTCTGATGAGCAGCGTCACGCCGTCGGAGGCGGTCACGATCATTGGGAGCATGTTGGGATCGAGTGTGCTGAATTGCGCGGCCGCCGCGGCGAATGATGCGTTCGACTCGATGATGTAGGGGCTTTCGGGCGACGTCACCGCTGTTCCGGTCACGACTCGCCGCGCGATGATCCAGCCGTACTTCTTGTCGTTGGTCGGCAGTGACATTACGAAGGGATCCCCGTTCGCGAGCACCATCGCTGCCTGCGCGCAGTTCCAGGTTTCGCAGGCGGTGACGACCCAGGAATGGCTCAGCGGTATGCACGGACAGACATTGTCGTCGTCGCCGATTGCAGAAGTTGCTGCGAACAACAGAATGAGGATGCATCCGAGCTTGCGCGTCATCTCCGTTTCTCCCGAAACGCGCGACTTGAAAATCGTGTGCCATTCGGGCGGGGGTTGCGAGCCGGGAGTCGGGGGTCGCAGTCCGACACCCGGCTCCCGACCTGCGACCCCCGGGCATGCGTGCTGAGCTCGTCATGCGTGGCCATCGCCTTGCAAAGTGCGGCCTCGTGCGCAGGCCGATTCTCTCCTCGGTGTTTGTGTTCGCGATCGCAGCCCAAGCCGCTTTCGCAGCCACGTTCATCGTTCCTGACGACCGCACGTTCGCGCGGCAGACGGGCACGATCGTCATCGCCTCGCCACTGACGTCGCGGACCGAACGGACCGCGAATGATTTCGTCGAGACGGTCACGACGCTGTCAATCGAGCGCGTCATCAAGGGAACCGTTGACGACACGATCGATCTGTACGAGCCGGGCGGCACCTACGACGACCTCACCATCACCATCGGCGGCGTTCCGCGCCTTCGCGACGGCTCCCGCTATCTTCTCTTTCTCATTCGCACTGACGGCCGCTGGCACATCCGCGATCTCGCGCTCGGATCGTTTCGATTCGCGACCGACATCACGGGCACCGAGGTGGTGGTGCGGGAGGAAGGAGAAGTGCGCAATCCTGATGGGTCGGTGCATGCTGAGCGGCGTCGCGCTGCCGGGCCGTTTGTCCGATTCCTAACGACGCTTTCCGCTGGTGGTCCGGCCAGCGAGGATTACGACATCCCGGCGCAGCCGCTCCTTCCTGACACTGCGCCGCCGTCGCTTGGCCGCGTGATGCCGATGGCCGCCGCGCTGGCGGCGTTTACGGCAAACTCGTACACGTTCACGGTGAGCGGATCGGTCGGCGCGCGTTGGTTCGTTTTCCCCAATGCGGTCAGTTTCACGAGCGTCGGTACCGAGCCCGGCGCGCCCGGGGGCGGAGTAACGGCGATCAATACCGCAATGGCGGCCTGGAACAACGACCCCAATTCGAACGTGAATTACACCTATGCCGGAGCCGATAACGGCACGCATAACAAGGGCCTCTCCGGATCGGACGGCGGAAACACAATCGCGTTCGAGCGCAATCTTTCGGCGCACGGCATAACTCCGTTCCAATGCAGCGGAAATAGCTACATTGGAACGCTCGGCATCGGCGGCGTCACGAAGACGTCGGGCACCGACGCCGGTCCCAACAACGAAACGTTTGCAGTAACTGTGGAAGGCGACGTCGAGATGAACCAGGGCATCGCCAACTGCACCCTGCTCTTCAACAACGGCGATTTCAACTCCGCGGTCACACACGAAGTCGGACACACGCTCGGATTCCGGCACTCCGATCAGACGCGCGCTGATGACCCGAATATCCCGTGCAGCACGGATCCATCGCTGGAGTGTACGGGCGCGGCGATCATGAATTCGTTCATTCCGAACGGTCTGAATGCAGCGCTGCAGCCGTGGGATCAACACGCGGTCGCCGCCGTCTATCCCGGCTCCGGCACGCAACCTCCGCCCGCGCCGGCCGGCGTGAACGCGCGAGCGACGGCATCGACGCAGGTAACGATCACCTGGAACACGGCTACCGGCGCGACGTCGTATCAGATCTTCCGCCGCGCTCCGGGCGGATCATTCACGCAAATCGGCACATCGAACACGACGTCGTTCGTCGATAACACGGCGTCCGCGAACACTGCGTATCTCTACCGCATCCGCGCTGTGAATTCGGGCGGCACGTCATCCGACAGTGCGTCGGATCTCGCCACGACGGTCATCTTCACCGACGATCCGCTCGTCGCGCGTTCGACGAAAATCAAAGCTGTGCATCTGGCGGAACTGCGCACCGCGGTGAACGCCGTCCGTTCACTGGCAGGCATCGGGACGACCACCTTTACGGACAGCGCATCGCCTGGCGTCCTCGTCAAGGCGATCCACATCAATCAACTGCGGGCAGCCCTCGATCCTGCACTCTCATCACTCGGCTTCGCTTCCGGCGGTTACACAGACACGTTGAGCACCGGCGTGCTGATCAAAGCCGTGCACCTCCAGGAAATCCGCAATCGCGTGAAGTGATGGAGGGGAGTGGGGTGTGGGGAGTGGGGTGTGGGCGCTAGGAGTCAAGTGCTCGTGCCTTTGCTCCCACTCCCCACATCCGACGCCCCAATCCCCACAAAACAATCATCGCGATCGCCGATACAACGCTGATGATCGCGCCGGTCGTGACTGCCTTCGGCCGGTACGACAGTTCGATGTCGTGCTCGCCGGCGGGAACGTAAATGCCGAGGAAGGCGCGATCGGCGAAATGGACTTTGAGGCGCTGGTGTCCCATCGTCGCGGCCCAGCCTCGCCACGCCGTTTCTGAAATGACGATCCAGCCGGGCGAGCGCATCGAGGCATGAAGCGTCACGCGCGACCCGAGTGCGCGAACGGCAACGGTCCCTTCGCCGTTCGCTGCGCTCGCCGGCGCGCCCGCGGTCTCGATCCACGCCTCGGATGCGAAGTCGCGGCACGAGCGCATTCCTGCGACCACATCGCTCGCGCCGGAGTGAATGAGCCGAGGGATGAATGCGCGTGGCAGCACGGCGCTGTTTTCGAGCAGTTGATATCCCGGATATTTTCCCACGAGACGCCAACCCGGCGTGGGCACCGTCTCCGGCAGCGCCAGCGCATAACGAACATTCATCAGCGACAACATCGGCGCGGTGAGATCGTCGACGCGATTCGACCAGACGGGTTGCGGGATCGACCAAAGTGGAAACGTCTCAGCTAGTCGCGCGAACGTCATCGCCTGATAGCCGCGCACATCCTCGAGTCCATAAAGTGCGCTGATGTTCGGCGCGAACAGCGGACCTTGCGCGACGACCCGATACGGTTCGCCGTTGCGCGAAAGTTGCTCGAAGCCGGCGATCGGCGGAAAGAACGCGCGGCGGTCGACGGTCGGAATGAAGCCGCCGATCTCCATGACTCGTTGCAACAGCAGCAGCGCGAGCAGTCCGGCCAGGACCGCACGCGGCACCGTGAACGCGCGGAGCAGTGCGAAGGCCAGCAGCAGCGGCACGACTTCGCGAATGGCGTTGGCGCGAATGAAATCGGGAGTGAGCGTGCCTTCGATCGCGATGATCACGACGGCAGTCGTGATCGTCAGCCCGACTCCGAGAAACATCCAGGCCAGCGAACGGCGATCGGCGAGCGACAACTGCAAACCGATCGGGCCGAGCACGCAGATGCCGAACGCCGCGAAGGAGATCATCCGCGCGTTGATGGCCAGGCTGAAAACCGGCAGGTGCCCAAAGAAGTTCGTCACGCCGGGCGCCTCAGCCCCCATCAGCAGCCCGAACAGAATCACCGCAAGGAAAAAGTACTTCTCGCGCGTCCGTGCGCGCACGAGCGCGAGAAGCGCCGGAGCCAGCATCATGGCGCCGCAGTACGCAGTGCCGAGTGAACGATGCCGCACCGAGACATCGTGACGCGTCTCCTCGATCCCAGGTGTTCCGTCAGCGAACGGAATCACGTCGAGCGTGAGCACGTGCGCTACCGTTCTCCATGATGCGATCGTCGTCTCCGCGCCTGACCGGCGATGCTGATACTCACGCGTCTGCGGAATCGCATCGATCATCGGCAGCAGGAAAAAGGCGGTGAGGAGTAACGCTGCGATGCCGGCACCGAGGCCGCTGACGATCACGAGTCCCCACTTTTCCCGCGTGCAGAAAATCAGATAAACAGTAGCCAGAGCGATGATGTGAAGCGACGTCTCCGGATGCCCGCACAGCGTCAGCAGGATCAGCGCACCCGTGAGCATCACCGCCGCGCGCACGCCCGCATTGCGCGCCACCATCCGCGCGCCGAGCATGACCATCGGCAGCAGCGCGATGGCGTTTCCATGCGCGGTGTGCGTGTATGTGATCACGTACGTGGAGAGCATCCAACCCGCGGCGCCGAAGAGCGAGGGCAGCGAACGAAGCGCCAGGTTGCGAAGAAAAAGAAACATCCCCAGCGCGGCGAGGAAGTACGTCATCGAGGCCATGAATCCGAGCGCGCCCGGCATCGGAAGCAGGAGCCCGAGGAGCGTGATCGGATGAAAGGGAGCTGATTGCGCCGCCGCGGCCAGCACGTTGCCGCCGAGCTCGAACGGATTCCAAAGCGGCCACTGCCCGTGCGTGATCGACCACCGCAGCGCCGCGTTCCACGGCAGAAACTGGACCGTGACATCCGAGGGCAGCGGATTGGCGATCCGGTCGATCCCAACCTTTGTCGCCATCGATGCAAGCGGATCGAAGTGGTAGGCGAGATCGATCGGCGCGTAGACGCTGCCCGTCACGAGCGCGCGGCCTGTGAGACAAAGCGGAAGCAGGATCAGCACCGCCGCAACGGGACGCGAAAGCGCCATGAACCGGCGCACGAGAAGGAGCGCACCAACGGCAGACAGAAGATAGAGGAGCGCGGGCACGGTAAGCGCGAGCGGCCACCTGGCCACTCAACCATTGATTGTAATCGCGCGCGCCGCATACTGATCACGTGCGAAGACTCATCATCCCCATTCTTCTCCTGGTAGCGCATCCGCTGGCGGCGTCGTACGCCGATCACGACCTTCTGATTCCGATCGCAGGCCGAGGAGCCGGAGTCGCAGGACGGCTGTTCTTCACCGCGCTCTGGATCACGAATGCTGACGACCATCCCGCCACGCTGACGTTGTCGTATCTCGAAAGCGGCCACGCCAATCCGTCTCCGCGGCAGACGACGGTCCAGCTCGCGCCTCGCGAGACGCGCGTCTTCGATCCCCTCGGCCCGCCGATCCTGGCGAGCATCAACAGCATCGGCGCGTTGCGCATCGAAGCGAATGCCGATGTCGTCGCTTCTGCCCGAATCTATGGTTACCTTCCCGCCGCCGGGCCGTCCACCGCAGTCTCCATGACCCTCACCGCCATCCCAACCCGCCTCGGCGTCGGCAACGGTCAATCCGCAATGCTGCAAGGCGACGGTGCAAGCGACGCGCGCTACAAGCTTCACCTCGTGGAGACCGCAGGCGCAGCGCTCTCCGTCGTCGTCTCGCTCGAAGATCTTCACGGCCAGACGCGCGCCGAGAAGCGCATCTTCCTCGACCGCTTCGAGCACCTCTCCGCCGACACGCACGATCTCTTTCCCGGAGTGAGACTTGATCAAGCGATCATCCGCGTACGAGGCGTCAACGGCGAGGGGCGCGTCATCGCCGCGGGAGCGCAGGTCATGAATGGCTCGCGTGATGGCTGCGCGTACGAGATGAGCTTCGCGCCCGAGCCGCACACGCGCATTCGCGCACCCGAGGCCGCGGTCTATGTCGCGATCGCGCTCGTGGTCGCACTCGCCATCGTCTGGCGGAGAAAATAGAGTCGATGCCGTCCGGTCTCTCTGAATTCGCCGAGGTGGCGCTGCCCGTTGCGGTACACGGCACGTTCACGTACGCGATCCCGCCCGCACTTCGCGATTCCGTCCGCCTCGGGTCGCGCGTCGAAGTTCCATTCGGCGCCAAACGAAATACAGGGTTCGTCGTCGCGCTCACCGATCGCCCGCCCGAGTCAGGGAAGATCAAGCCGATTCTCGGCGTGCTTGACGATGACGAGCCGGCGCTGCTTCCGGAGATCATCGACCTTTGCCGCTGGGCCGCCGACTACTACATCGTCCCCCTCGGCGAGATGCTCCGCACCGCGCTGCCGGCGAATATGTCCGCGCGCGGAAAGCGCGAGGTCTCGCTTCTTGGCGATGATTCGATGATCGCCGCCGCGATCGATGCGAAACAGATTCTCGACACCGACCTGGCGCTGATCGAAGAGCTCCGCCGTCGCGCGCTTCCGTTCGCAGCCGCGCTCGAAGCGAGCTCGCGATCGACGATCGAGCGACTTCGCGACGCAGGCATCGTCGCCGTCGCCGATCGTGTGACCGACGCGAAAGGCGTCCGCTACGACCGCTTCGTCGTTCTCGAAACGCCACCCGATGCTCTCACCGCGAAGCAGCAGCAGGCGGTGGAACTGCTGGCCAGCCGCGGGGGCGAGATGCCGGTGCGCGCGTTGGAGAACGCGGGTGTGAGCGCCGCCGTGCTCGGAGCGCTGTCGAAGAAAAGTGTGATCCGGATCGAACGCCGCGCGCGGAGGCACACGCTCGACGCCTTCCTGGCGGGACTCGATCCGGCCAGCGTCGGTGATATCCGCCATTCGGAAGAACAGCGCGCCGCGATCGAGGCCATTCGGGCGGGCGCGGGAACGTTCGCGCCGTTCCTGCTCGAAGGAGTGACCGGCAGCGGGAAGACCGAGGTCTACATCGAGCTGATGCGCGACGCGGTGCGGCGCGGAGAGCAGGCGCTGTTACTCGTGCCCGAAATCTCGCTCACGCCGGTGTTCGCGTCGCGGCTTAAAGAACGTTTCGGCGAGCGCATCGCCATCCTGCACAGCAGTCTTTCGGCGAGCGAACGATTCGATCAGTGGTGGCGCGCAAGAAGGGGAGAGGTTGACGTCGCCATCGGGCCGCGCTCGGCACTCTTCACGCCTTTCCAGCGACTCGGATTGATCGTCGTCGACGAAGAAGGTGACAGCGCCTACAAACAGGACGAATCGCCACGCTACAACGCCCGCGACCTGGCCGTAGTCCGCGCGCAATTTCGTGGCATTCGCATCGTCCTCGGCTCGGCGACGCCGTCACTTGAATCGCGCGAAAACGCCGCACGCGGCAAGTACACGCTGATCCGAATGCTTTCGCGCGTTGAGTCGCGTCCCCTGCCAATTGCCGACGTGATCGACCTTCGAAAAGAGCGCGCCGAAAAAGAGGACAAAGGCTTCGTCATTTTCAGTAATCCATTGAAAGAGCGGATGAAGGAAACGTTCGCGGCAGGGGAGCAGGCCATTATCCTGATGAATCGCCGCGGCTACGCGCCCTATTTGTTATGCCGCGATTGTGGCCACGATTTCCGCTGCCGCGATTGCAGCGTCACACTGACCGTTCATCGCCGCGACGGATTGCTCATCTGCCACTATTGTGGGATGCGTAAGAAAATCCCCGAGCATTGTCCGCTCTGTAATGGCGTAACGATGCAACCGATCGGCTTCGGCACAGAGAAAGTCGAGGAACGCTTCCGCCGCGATTTCCCAGGCATCAGCGTGGCCGTGCTCGACCGCGATTCAACACGCAAGAAAGGAGAACTGGTCCGCATCCTCGACGCGTTCCGCCGCCAGGAAACACAAGCACTGATCGGAACGCAGATGCTGAGCAAAGGCCACCATTTCCCCAGCGTCACGCTCACCGCCGTTCTCAACGCCGACTCAATCCTCGGCTACCCCGATTTCCGCTCCGCCGAAAAGACGTTCTATTTATTGACCCAAGTCGCCGGCCGCTCCGGCCGCGGCGACCTGATCGGAACCGTTCTTATTCAAAGCGCGTTTCCGCAGCATTACGCAATCCAACACGCCCTCCGCCACGACTACGAAGCCTTCTACGAATCCGAAATCCAATTCCGCAAAACGTTCCACTACCCGCCAGTGACATCAATGATCGCCATCCTCTTCCGCGGCGAGCTTCTCGGCGACGTCGACCGCGCCGCCCTCGAATGCGGTCGCAAACTCGAAGAGGCCCTAAAACCAATCGCCGGTACGAGAATCCAGGGCCCAGCCCCCGCGCCAATGGCCCGAATCAAGGGCGTCTACCGCTACCAAATCCTCCTCCGCTCGCCACACCGAAGCTCACTTCGCAAAGCGGTGGAAGCGGTGATGATCGGCAAGAAGTGGAAGGGCGTGGATGTGGCGATCGACGTTGATCCGATCAATATTTTGTAGGATGCGTTTGCTGTGTTCCGTTCCTTCTGACCGTCGTCAGCCGTAGCTTCGATGGCGCTGAGGCGTGCGGCTCAGATCACGCGATCCCCGGCTCCGCCAGTTTGCGATAGAAAAAATCGTCCTCGGGATCGTTGGCAGCACGGCGGATCACGCAATTGAGGCAATCCAATCCCGGCTGCACGCCCTCAAATTCTTTGCGCAGTTCCGTGATTTCCGCTCCGTTCCAGATCTCGTCGAGCGTCTGCGTGGCGAGGTTGCCGATTCGAGGACGAGACCAGGCCATGCACGGATAGACGTCGCCATTCGGATGGATGGCCAGCGTGGTCCACGGCACGCGGCAGATCAGTTTGTCGCCGGCATCGGTGAAGAGATCGATCGCGCTGTGACGGTCGCGAAGAAACGCGGCGTCAAGAATGCCAGTACGTTTGCAGAATGCGGCGAGCCTGATTCGCGCGGCGCGAACCTTGCCCCAGAACCCCGGGTCCGTACTCTCCTGCACCTCGGCGTTGCTCATCCGAGACACCGTTCGCACCGCCACTTCCTCGACCTCCAGCGACTCGATCAGTGCGAGAAACGTGTCGAAGTGATCGATGTTGATCTCGGAGAGCACGTGGTTCACGCGGAGTTTCGGAAGCGCAGCGTTGCGCGAGCGGCGCATAGTCTGAAGGCGCTTGAAGTTCTCGATGACCATGTCGAAGCGCGCGCCCGTTCGCACGGCCTCGAAGATCTCTCGTGTCCCTCCGTCGATCGAGACGATGATTCGGGAGATGCGAGCGTCGATGATCTTCGCGATGGCTGCGTCGCTCAGCAGCGTGCCGTTTGTGATCAAATCGCTGAAGGGCACACCGTAATCGCGCAGCGCGGCAAGGCGGTCAGGAAAATCGCGCGTCATGAACGGCTCGGTCATGAGTGACAGGCAGAGGTAGCTCGCGCGTGGAAAGATCTCGGCAGCGATGCGGTCGTACAGCCATCGTGGAAGGTCGTATCCGGGCAGCGACGCGACACGCGGATCGCTGAAGCCGCACATCCGGCACCGCAAATTGCACTTGTTGTTTTGATCCATGAACGCGCTGAGGAAGCGCTCGCTGGATGGCGTCGGACCGCGCCACAACAATTTGTCCCGAAGCTCATCGAGCTCGCGGGCATCGCAATAGCCGGGCACTACAGGACTACGAAAGCTGGATGGTGATCGTCTAGTGAAGGGGTGTGGCTCGCGCTTCGATGTACGCCATCGGAATCGTCAGCCGCAGTTCGCCGTCACGCGCGGCGAGCTCGTTCAGCGCACCGAGGAGACGCGCGAAGACGATGCGCTCCCGGCCGGGAACGACCTTCTTCCAACCATCGAGAAATCCGAGTTTGATGAAGTGATGGTTGAGCAAGGCGGTGCCATCGGCGAAGCGCATCACGCCTTCGCGCTCGACGACGCGCGTGACGGTGAAGCCGCCGCGCTCGAGCAACTCACGCACACCGGGCACCGTTGCGCGATGCGTGACATGCGCGCGTAGCCGGTCACGCGCGTCGTCGTCTTCCGTTTCCAGCACCTGTTCGAAGACGTCGTAGAACTCGCGCATGTGACCTTGAAGATTCGTGGTGAGCGCGAGCGTGGCCCCATCCCGCGCCACGCGGCGGCATTCTGTGATCGCGGCCTCACGATCGTCGAAATTGTTGACGCCGAGGTTGGAGACGATGAGGTCGAAGGTACGGTCGGGGAAGGGTATCGATGACGCGCTGCCTTCGTGGAGCGTGACGTTGGAAGTGCCGCGGCTGGCGATCTTTTGGGCCGCGCGGGCGAGGCCGGCTTTCCATGGATCGATGCCATGCACATGCGCTCGCGGTCCGAGCCGCTCGGCCAATTCGATCAGCGGAAAGCCGGTGCCACATCCGATATCGAGCACGTTGGTCGCGCCGCTCAACGGCACTTCCTCCAACAGCAAAATCCCGAACATCGCCGACCAGAGCGGCAGTTCATCGTACGCAGCCAGAAGAGTGGGCGACGAGAAGTCAGGCTCGAAATCGAGGAAGGAGAGGTCGTCGGACATGCTCAACCAGTCTCGCGGGAGCGAGCCACGATCGCGTCGAAAAGAGCGACGCGCCCCGGATCTTCGAGCACAGCCGCAATCTCGACGATCAGCCGACGGACTCGATCGAGATCGATTTTGTTGCTGTGCAGAGTCAGCAGCCGTTCGATATCGGAGCGATCCCGATCGCGCCACGCCGTGGCTTTGTACACGATCAGGTCTTCGGGGATTGCCATACGCAAGAAAACGCCCGCGAACTCGGTCGCAACGGCGCGTGAAAGCGCTTCCTCCTCGAATGGTAGCCAGGCGAATGAAATCTCCATGGTGATACCCGAGGGCACGTGGCGGAGAAGCAGTACCTGACTCTCGTGCGCAAAGCTAATCGCATCGGCGATTCGAGGGACGATCTGCTGCCGTGCAAGAGCCTCCAGAACCATTTCGGGACTGCTGGTCTGGCCTAGAACCGTGGCATCAATATCGATCGTTTCGCGTGGCACACCCGCCGCGATCACGGCGACTCCGCCGATGATCATCGAAAGGGCGGGGATCTCATCCAATGCAGCGGCAAGGGCTCGTAATGCGCCGGCGAATGAATGTTCAGCGCTCACGCGGCCACCGCTCGCGAAGCTTTGCCCATGCTTCCCTCATCGCCGCATCTTCGCGGTCTGAAACAGGATCGGGGCGTTCAAACGGCGGACCGTTCATTTGTTCGTCGAAGTTCAACAGCTCCATCGCCGCAGCCCATGCTTGCGCGGCGGTGAGAGGATTCTGTCTTGCGTCCTCACGCACGCGCGCTGCTGCAGCACGATGATTCTCGACGAAGCGTCTTAACGCGCGAGGATCCATCGACTGATTGTACGAGGAGTGCGTGCGTCTCGCACGCGGGCATTCGGGCGTCCCGCCCGAATGCTTCGTCGAGAACTTCGCGCGAAAATCGAATCAGCCCTTGCGCGGCTTCGGCTTGCCTTTCGACACGAACGGCTTTCCCTTCGAAGCGAACGGTTTCCCCTTCGCCGCGTATGGCTTGTCCTTCGATCCGAAGGTCTTCCCTTTCGCCGCGTACGGCTTGTCGCTCGAACCGAACGGCTTGCCTCGTGGAGTGAACGGCTTTCCTGCGGCATACGGTGTCGCACCAGCGCCGGGCCGGAACGGTTTTGTCGTTCGCGGCCGTTCCTCGCGATCGTCGCGCTGATAACGAGCGGCAGGCGGGCGCTCCGGCCGGTCATCGCGCTGAAAACGGCCAGCAGCGGGCGGACGGGCGGGCCGCGAAGTAGAGCGTTCGTAACGCGGACGCTCGCGCGATGGCGATTCGCCGCCGGCCACGCGCAGGTTCACCGGCTTCCCGCGAAAATGTGCGCTGCCGAGTTTCGCCAGGACAATCTCGCGATGACGCGCGGGAATCGTGACGTAGGTGATGTCGTCGCGGATCTCGATCGGGCCGATGTCGCTCCCGGGAATGCCGGCTTCATTCGCAATCGATCCGACGACGTCCGCGGGACGAATCCCATCGCGTTTGCCCAACGCCATCGAGAGACGGACTTTGGCATCGTCGGAGTCTTCGTCGGGAGCAGAGGCGGCAGACGATGATGCCGGCGTTTCCCGCTTCACAACTTCCGCGGGCGCAGCCACCGCGCGCGTTCCATGCGCGATGCGCGACGCGGCGGCAGCCACCTCGGCCATGTCGAACGGTCCTTCTTCGGCGAGCTGCGTGACCACTTCGACGTAAAGATCGAGATCGCCCGCCTGCAACTCCTTGCGCAGCGACTCCTTGAAAACAGCGATGCGCCGCGCGGCCACATCCGCGCGCGACGGCATCTTCATCGGCTTGATCTGCGTGCCGGTGAAGCGCTCGATCTCGCGCATCATCCGCCGTTCCCGCGGCGTGATGAAGAGCGTGGCCACGCCGCTGCGGCCGGCGCGTCCGGTGCGTCCGATGCGATGCACGTACGCCTCGACGTCGTTCGGAATGTCGTAGTTGACGACGTGCGTGATCTGCTCGACGTCGAGCCCGCGCGCGGCAACGTCCGTGGCCACGACGATGTCGAGCTTGCCGGCGCGCAATCTGCGGATGACGCTCTCGCGCTCCGCCTGCTTCATATCCCCATGCATTGCCTCGGCGACGAATCCGCGTCCGCCGAGTTTTTCCGCCAGTTCCGCCGCGCCGTTTTTCGTGCGGCGGAAAATGAGGACCGCATCCGCTTCTTCGAGCTCGAGCATCTGCGTCAGCACTTCGAGCTTCTGCCCCTCGGCCAGATTGAGAAAGCGCTGCTCGATGTCTGGCCCGGCGATGGTGTGATGCTCGATCTCGACGCGCTCCGGATTGACGAGATGCTTCTGCGCGATGCGCGCAATCGGCTCCGGCATCGTCGCCGAAAAGAGCGCCACCTGCCGCGGCTTCGGCACGAGCGAGAGCATCCGTTCCACTTCGTCGATGAAGCCCATCTTCAGCATCTCGTCCGCTTCGTCGAGCACGATCATGCGCACATGATCGAGGCTGAGTGTGCCGCGGTCGAGATGATCGATGAGCCGTCCCGGCGTGCCGACGACGACGTGCGCGCCGCGCTGCAGATGCTTCATCTGCCCAAAGATCGGTGCACCGCCGTAGACCGGAAGGACGGTAACGCCCTCCAGTTTTTTCGCGTACGAATGCATCGCCTCGGAGACCTGCACGGCCAGCTCGCGCGTGGGCGCAAGCACGAGCGCCTGCGTGACGCGCTTGGTCAGATCGAGTTGCTGCAGAATCGGCAGCGCGAACGCGGCCGTCTTCCCCGTACCCGTCTGCGCCTGCCCGATGAGATCGCGCCCCTTCAGCAACGCCGGAATCGTCCGCGCCTGAATCGGCGTTGGCGCCTCATACCCAAGCTGCGTCAGCGTGTCGAGAAGCGGAGTGGAAAGACCAAGAGAAGCAAATGTGGGTGCGTCCGGCATGAGGGGAACTGTATCAACGATTGACGTTCTTCGGCAGGCGCCGGTCAACGGCGGTTTCATCTGCGAACATCTGCGCATCTGAGACTGCGAGTTGTGTAAAATGCGCCCAATCCCCAAAATCAACGAAGTCAGCCGGAGGCAACAACCATGAGCATCAATCAAGCACCTGCCACGTCCTATACCCCACCGCCACCTGCTGCTCAGCCCGCAAAGAAGAGCGGCTGCATGAAATGGGGACTGATCGGATGCGGCTCCCTTCTCGTCCTGGGAGCGATCTTCTGTGTCGTCATCGTCGTCGTCGTATTCGGCGCGATGAAGAAGAGCGACGTTTACCAGGAAGCGCTGAAGCGCGCGCAAAGCGATCCCGCGGTCATCGCGGCGCTCGGAACTCCGATCGAAGCAGGTCTGATGGTGACCGGCAGCGTGAACGTTGATACCAGCGGCGGCCACGCCACGCTCGACTTCCCGATCGCCGGACCGAAGGGCAAGGGCACCGTTCACGCCGTGGCCACGAAGGCCGGCGAGAAGTGGGAGTACACGGAACTGACGGTTACGCCGGCGAACGGATCGAAGATCAATCTGTTGCCGCCGCCAAGCACGTCCACGACGACTACCGAGACGACGACAACGACCGATACGTCGGCGACATCGACCGACACCTCGGCGACATCTACAGATACGTCGGCGACGACATCGACTACCGATACGAGCTCGACGTCAACTCAGTAAGAGTCCGCCCGCGGCTTTCGAAAGGGCTCTCACCTCGCTGGTGAGAGCTCGACCGTCTTCACATTCTGCGCGAGGACTCTGGATCGGCGGCGGAAACCGGCGATCCAGTTCATCACATCGGTGACGTCGCTGTTTTCGTGCCGGCGTACTTCTTCCTGATGGTCGATCTCAGCCAGCGTTCTCTCGAGCGCGCTGCTGATGGTGAGGAGGTCGTTCATTGCCCGGAAGCCGGACGCAAACCTCGTGCCGGATGCTTCGACGCCCCCTCATCCGGCTTCGCCACCTTCTCCCCCATCAAAAAGCGATGGGGGAGAAGGCGCTCGAATGATGGGAGTCGCGAATTGTGAGAAATGCGGGTTACTGCATTTCTTTGGTGCAACGCTCTCTATTTCTGAAGCGCTCTCCCAATCGAGCGCCTTCTCTCCCACGCTTTTTTGCGGAAGAAGTTGGTTGTGCACTTGGAACATAGGTAAGTAACCTTCTTCCCACCAAAAGCGTGGCGGAGAAGGCGCTCGAATGTGCGACACAATCTTCCCGTTCCTTCAGCACTCTCCCAATCGAGCGCCTTCTCCCCCCGCGCTTTTTGCGGGGGGAGAAGGTGGCGAAGCCGGATGAGGGGGGCGCGAGATGCTGGAGAGCCCGTTCAATCCAACGCGATGATTCCATCCCGCCAGAGTTTGTAGAAAATCAGCATCGCGTCCGGCTCCCGGATCGGCGAGATCTTGATCAGCGAGCCGAGGTCCCACTGGCCGTTGATGCGGGAAAGCATGAAGCCTTCGTTCGGAGTGAAATTCATCTGCGTGATTTCTTCCAGCGCCTTGGCCACACGCGGCACTTTTGAATCGTGCAGCCCCTGGCCGCGAAGATCGGCGAGGATGGCGGACTCGGCGCCCTTGATCGCATTCCGCACGCGCTGGTGACTGGGATCGAGATTCTCCGCCGCTTTGAGCAGACGCTGCGCCTTTTCGTATTCGCGATTCCGCAACGATTGCTGCGCTCGCGCGATCAGCGAGAGGATCTCGTCGTCATCTGACGAGTCTTCGAACGGCGCAATCTCCTCGGGTGCCTTTGCTACGAACACCGTCGGATCATTGAGCTTCACGTAACCCTCGCGGGTGAAGTGATAGACAGTCGATGCGACGTTGAACGATGACGACCGGCTCTCCAGCACCAACTCGGCCAGCGAGCGGCGACCGTCGATCGCATTGATCACCGTTCGCTGCGCGTCGTCTTCGAGCTCTTCCGGCGGAATCTCTTTCACCATCGTGGGCACGAGCGCTTCGTGCGCGATCAGTGTGTGGATACGGTTCCACTCGTCGACGCGGCGCGTTCCTTCCATGATCAAGCCGGTGACGTCGACGCGCAGCGGAATCATCTCCATCTGCGGCAGTTCGTCGTCGATGAACTGGAAGTCGCCTTCGTTCCAGAGAAAGATGTCGTAGATCTCTTCCTCGGCCTTGAGGCGCATGAGTCGTTGCAGGTCCTCTTCGTTGATCACGTCGATCATGACGAGGATTTTTCCGAGGAGGATGCGGGACTGCTGCTGCACCTCCATCGCCTTCATGAGCTCCTCTTCGGTGATGTAGCCGTGGCTCATGAGGAACTGCCCGAGGTACTCGCGCGGATCGTTTGATGCCGAGGAGATCACGCGGCCGTTGCTGAAGAAGATCTTCTTTTGTACGCCCTTGTTCGAGACCATCAGCGTGCCGGTTTTCTGCCCGAGGCTAAGCCACTGGAGCAGATCGCCCGGAAGCATCGTTTTCAGATTGCCGCTGACACTCATTGTCGGAAGGTGAGCAAAGGGGGCTGGATTATAAGCCGTGCGAAGAAGTTGCCAGCGGCTATGGAAGTTGCCAGCGGCCAGTGGTTAGCGGTCCGTAGTCTTCTAACCTGACCGCTGCTCTCTGGCCGCTGGCAACTATCATTCACCCATGACCGATTCGAAACTCTTTTTCGATGCAGACGATCTTGCCGCGCGCGGTTTCGATCCCACCCACGACCTCGGCGCGCCCGGCGCGTTTCCGTACACGCGCGGCCCGCAAGCCTCGATGTATCGCGGCAAGCTCTGGACGATGCGCCAATACGCGGGCTTCTCCACCGCGGCGGAATCGAACAAGCGCTATCGCTATCTGCTCGAACGAGGGACGACCGGACTGTCTGTTGCGTTCGATCTTCCGACGCAGATCGGGATGGACTCCGACGATCCTCGTGCGCGCGGCGAGGTCGGAAACGTCGGCGTGGCCATCGACTCCATCGACGACATGGAGACGCTGTTCGATGCCATCCCGCTCGACCGAGTCTCGATCTCGATGACGATCAACGCGCCAGCGTCGATTCTGCTGGCGTTGCTGCTCGTCGTGGCCGAGCGCCGCGGCATCGCGTGGAACGCTCTCTCCGGCACGATTCAGAACGACATCCTCAAAGAGTACGCGGCGCGCGGGACGTACATTTTCCCGCCAGCGCCGTCGCTTCGTCTCGTCACCGACGTCTTCGAGTTTTGCGGAAAGGAAGTGCCGCGCTGGAACACGATCTCGGTCTCCGGCTATCACATTCGCGAGGCTGGATCGACCGCGGTGCAGGAAGTGGCGTTCACGCTCGCGAACGGACTGCAGTATGTGCAGGCGGCCGTCGATCGCGGACTGGACATCGACTCGTTCGCCCCGCGCATTTCGTTCTTCTTCAACGCGCACAACGACTTTCTGGAAGAGGTGGCCAAGTTCCGCGCGGCGCGAAAACTGTGGGCGCAACTGATGCGCGAGCGTTACGCGCCGAAGGATCCGAAATCGCTGGCGCTGCGTTTTCACGCGCAGACCGCTGGATCGACGCTGACGGCACAACAGCCGGAGAACAACGTCGTTCGCGTGGCCTACCAAGCGATGGCCGCAGTTCTCGGCGGCTGCCAATCACTGCACACGAACTCACGCGATGAAGCGCTGGCACTGCCGACCGAGGAGTCAGCGAAGATCGCGTTGCGCACGCAGCAAGTGCTGGCGTTCGAGAGTGGCATCACGCAGTTCGCGGACCCGCTGGCCGGATCGTATGAGATCGAATCGCGCACGCTCGACATCGAGCGCGGCGCTCGCGCCTTGATCGAGCGCATCGACGCGATGGGCGGCGCGCGCGCAGCGATCGAATCAGGATTCGTGCAGCACGAGATCGGCGAGTCCGCCTATCTCGCGCAACGCGCCCTCGAAGAAAAGAAGGCCATCGTCGTCGGCGTGAACGAGTTCGTCGATGACGGATCGGCCACACTGCCGATCATGTCCATCGATGAATCAGTTGAGCGCGATCAGGTAGCGAGGCTCGAAGCGTTTCGTTCTTCGCGAAAAGGAAACTTTCGCGCCGCGCTTGCAACGCTTGATGCGGCAGCGCGCAACGAAACCAACCTCATGCCGGCGATCGTTGAATGTATTCGCCAGGACTGCACAGTCGGCGAGATCGTGAATACGTTGAAGGAAACGTTTGGGGAGCACAAAGATCAAGGATTCTGATCGCTGAATCTTCCGCTCGCGGTCACGAAGCGACCGCCTCCGCCTCGCGCACCAACTCCTCGATCTCGAACGGTTTGTGAATCATGCGCACGACGGGAGGGCAAATCTTCTCCAGGGCGTGCGGGCCGAATGCAGTCATCACGATCAGGCGGTTGAACAGTTCCGGCTTGTGCTCCTGGAGGTACTTCACCACGCCGTATCCGTCGATGCGCGGCATCATCAGGTCGAGTGTGATCAGGTCGTAGTCGTGCGCGATCAGATCCTCGATCGCCTCGGCGCCATCAGCAGCGGCATCCACAATAAAGCCGTGCCGGCTGAGAATGCGCGAGACGAGAATACGGATTGCAGCATCATCATCGACCACCAGCGCGCGCCGCGCTCCTTCATTAAGTTCCGCTTCTTCAGCCACCCCGTCCACCTTCTGGGTTATTGGAGCTAAGCAACGGAGAGGCCACAATGTGCGGCGACCGTGCTCAAGTGCCGGGGCATGCGAGCTGATGCGTGGGTGTCGGGTGTCGGGCGTCGGAGTTACACCCCCGACGTTCCCAGCGATCAGCAAGAGTCAACGACCGAAGGTCTGGCCCCGGCCGAACTTCGATCTCGAACGTGCGTTTCGAACAACGCGTGCTGACACGCGCAACATCGCGCAGACCTGTCTCCGACACCCGACGCCCGAAAGCCGGCACCCGACGAGGAAGAAACAGTGCAAGCCTCTCATTAACGAAGGTCCCATGCCCATCCTCGGCGAAGTCCACAAAGCGCGCGTCCCGATCAAGATCTGGGCTCCGCTCGATGAAGTCGAATCGCAATCGCTCGATCAGCTCGTGAATATTGCGAACCTCCCTTTCGTGTTTCATCACGTCGCGGCCATGCCCGACGTGCACCTCGGCAAGGGCGCGACCGTCGGATCGGTCATCGCTACGAAAGGGGCGATCTGTCCCGCCGCGGTCGGCGTCGACATCGGATGCGGCATGGCTGCTGTTCGCACGAACCTGACCTCGTTCGATTTCGGCGATGGCGTGGCCGCGAAACTTCGCAAGGCCATCGAGCGCGGCGTGCCGGTTGGCAACGGTCCCGGCGGATCGCACAACGACTCCACCAGCGGCGCGTCCTCGTGGCTGCGCCGCGCGCCCGCGAACATGACCGCAAAGATCAACGCGCGTCAGCTCGCACAACTCGGGACGCTCGGCGGCGGCAATCACTTCATCGAGCTATGCCACGACGAAGGCGACCAGGTCTGGATCATGTTGCACAGCGGATCGCGCAACTTCGGAAAGACGGTGGCCGAGGGACATATGAAGAGGGCGAAGGAAATCGCGAAGCAGGCGCAAATTCATCTCGCCGATCCTGATCTCGCGTATCTCGACGAAGCGACGCCGGAGTTCGATGCGTATGTCGCCGACGTCGAATTCGCGCAGGAGTACGCGTCGAAGAACCGGCTGCTCATTCTCGAAGAAGTCGTCCGCAATCTTCGTCATCACTTCCCGCAACTGAGGCTGGACGAGCCGATCAATTGCCATCACAACTACCTCGCGCGCGAGACGCACTTCGGCGAGAAAGTCATCGTTACGCGCAAAGGCGCCATCCGCGCCGGCGCGGGCGTGCTGGGCATCATTCCCGGCAGTATGGGAACGCGCTCCTACATCGTCGAAGGACTCGGCAATCCGGAGAGTTTCCAGTCATGCTCGCACGGCGCCGGCCGCCGCATGTCGCGCGCCGCCGCGAAACGAACGTTCACCAATGCCGATCTCATCGCCCAAACAGAAGGCGTTGAGTGCCGCAAAGACAGCGGCGTGCTGGACGAAATCCCCGGCGCCTACAAGAACATCGACGAGGTGATGCGCAATCAGGCCGATCTCGTGCGGACGGTGGCGATCCTCAAGCAGTTCGTTTGTGTGAAAGGGTAAGTTCGTCCTCACTGACCTCTGCGTCGCTGTGGTGATCTGTTTTTTTAACCGCCTTGCGCTATGGTCGTGGCGACGGCCGTGAAACGACTCAATGTGATCTCGATCGTGCCCAGGTCGCACGCTCGTATTGTTCTCGGATCATTCGATCTTTGGTGATCAGAATGATCTCGCGGAGACGCGCCTGAGCAACGATGATCCTGTCGAACGGATCGCGAGTCCACGTCTCCTGTAATGCTGCGCGAGCCACCTCTTCGAAAGGAAGATCACAGAGGCGAAGACGTGCCGCCCGCTGGATGGTGCCGATGATCGTCCCCGGCGGAACCGTGAGTCGTTTGATCTCGAACAGGTACTGCAGCTCGAGCACGACCATCGGCGATAAAAGCAACTCGTTTTCGGCGATCAGCGATCTCGAGAGGGGAGGGAGGGAAGCCCCGGCGTCTTCGTAAAGGAACGCCACGACGTGTGTATCAAGGTAGATCACGTTTCCACTCCGGCGACCAGTCCATGTGCACGAGATCCTCGGAGTTGCCAACGATCGAGCCGGGATGCGGCGTCAGAGTCTCGAAGATGCTCTTTTCCTGCCGTCCTGTCTCGATGCGCACGACGATCCCCTTTCGTTCAATCTCGACAGGCCGTCCGGTTTCGATCACCTCATCAAGGATGCGGTAGATGTTTTGGCGAAGGTGCGAGGCGGTAATACGCTTTCCCATGGTCGAAGCGTACGCCTGAAGTCGTACGTACGTCAACGAGGTTGCAGCCGCGCTCTTCACGTGTTCAAAGCGAATCTGGCGCTGCCGCAGTCGAGAACGTTTCGCGCAAAAGAGTCACCTCATCCGTTTGTTTGATGACAATCCGGCCGCTAATCGAAGGAGCACGATGAGCATCAAGTGACGTTGACCTTCGAGAATGGACAACGAACTCCTTGCGCCTTCCGCCGTTAAGCTGAGCATTCTTTCGCGACGAAGTCGCTGTGGAGTGCGGCGGCGCAGCCACGGCTTTGAATCACGCGTTCGAAGCGGCATCCGGACGGCCCGTTCGCTACGACTTTGTTGTATCCTTCCGGCTTCTTCCAACATTTGAAGCGACGGCACCTCGGCTGGACGACGTATGTCCTGAATGGCGCGAATGTGTCCGTCTAATCGTATCGAGAGATAGCTTTGCGGGAGACGAGACCTTGACGACTTGGCAAGGAGTCCACCGAAAACGTTCGGTATAGGCAGGCAGGCGGCTCATTACGACGGTTGTCGTTGCAGCCGGAGCTGCGACGCTCCTGCTGCTGGTCGTCCGGCCGCCCGGAAACGGTTCGATTGCTTCGCTTGTGAAGGCGTCGGGCTCGGATGTGCGATTGCTCGAACCGCGGCTGAGCGGCGGGGGTGCGTGGGCGCCTTTCCGGCCTGCGAACCGCGGCGGTGCGCGGGCGAATCCGGTTTTCGCTTCGGCTATTGACACGACTCTGGCAAAGTTTCGCGACGTGCCGGCGCCCGCAGCGAGGCATGAGGAAGGCGTCGCGGAATTGCTGGCAGGCCATAGCGGGCAAGCTCTGTCGAGTCTGACGCTGGCGGCGGAGCAATCGAGCGATCCGGCCGTCTGGAACGATCTGGCGGTGGTGTTTCACGAGGCAGCCCTGCGGCAGCAAGCGCCCGAGCATCTCGCCGATGCGCTGGTGGCTTGCGATCGCGCCCTCTCCCTGCAGCCTCAGTTTCCCGAAGCGCTTTTCAACCGTGCCCTCGTGATCGAGAGGCTCGGACTGAGGGATGACGCGCGCGAGGCGTGGAGCCGGTATCTGATCACGGACTCCACCAGCGAGTGGGCTACCGAAGCGCGTACGCACTTCAATGCCTTGGCGCCTCCGGAGGCGTTTCTCGAACGGCTCGACCGCGAGTATGACCGCGTGCGATTCGATCCCGCGGCAGCCACGGCGCTAGTTGGCAGCGACCCGTCTGCCGCCAGAGGAATCGGCGCGCTCGAAACGCTCGGCCGGTGGGGGAAGGCTGTGCTACGCCACGATGACAACGACGCAGAACGTCATCTCGGCGTTGCGCGACAACTCGGCACTGCCGTCGCGCTTGCCCAGGGCGACTTGATGCTCAAGAAAGCCGTTGCGGCGATCGACGCTGCCGGGGGAACGAGCCGGGTGATCCTGGCGTCCGCGCACGCCGATTATCGCGATGGATTGATGACGTTTATTGCCCAGCGGCCCGTCGACGCCGAACCGCTGCTGCTCCGCGCGGCCTCAGGATTTGAGAAAGCGGGGAGTCCGGAGGTTCTGCCGGCTCGATACTTCGCCGCGAACACAGTTTTCGAGCAGGGTCACCACGACCAGGCGGAGCGCGAAGTCGAAGCGTTGAACGCCGGGGCGTCCTCGGATTTTCCCGGCTGCCGCGCTCTGATGCTCGAGACCATCGCTTCGTGGCATTTCTCGCGAGCCGATTGGGGCGCTGCGATCACCTATCTGGAACAGAGCGAATCCCTTTTCGACCGTCTCGGCGATTTGCAGAACGCCTCGATGGTGCGCCGCCGTCTCGCCTACGTGTATGAGCGCATTGGCGACCCTGCCACTGCATGGAAGTACCGTCTGGCCGCGCTGCACGGCATGGGCGGGAAGTCCAATCCCGAGCTCGAACAGGGAGTGGCCTCGATTACGGATTCGGCGATGCTCCGGCACGATTGGCGGAAGGCATTAGCGTTCCTGAATCTCGAGATCCGGATCGCGCTCCGGATACACGACGACCTGCAACTGGCGGCAAAGCCGCTCGTTCGGGCGGTGGTCCGCGACCGCCTGAACGACGGAGCGGGCGCGCGGAGTGACATCGCCGCCGCGAGGAATGCGATCGCGCGCATCAAGGATTCATCCGCGCTAGCCTACTTGAACGTCGCAATGTTGCGGGCGTCGGCAATGCTCTCGAGCACACCGCCGGCGGAGTCCGATTCACTGCTCAGCGAAGCGATCGAATACCAGGCGGCGCAAAGCGATCCACTGAAACTTCCCGGTCTCTTCCTGGAGCGTGCGCGAGCGCGCCGCAAAACGGGCAACGCAATCGGGGCGATGGCTGACGTTCAGCGAGGTATCGCCGAGTTGGAACAGCAACGCCAGTCGCTGCCCGCGGGTGAGGCGCGATGGGGCGCGTTTCACGCTGCCGAGGAGTTGTTTGATGAAGGGGTTAGCCTGGCGATGGCGGCAGGCGACACCGAAGCGGCCTTCCGATTCGCGGAGAGAAGCCGCGCTCGGGCGCTGCTCGATTCCTACAAGCGGCCGCCCATTCTCGATTTCAAACAGGTCCCGGCGGGCACTGTCGTCATCGAATACATCGCGCTGCCGGAGCAGCTAGTCATCTTCACGGCCGATGCTTCAGGTGTTCGCGCGGCGGCTGTCGAGTGCGGGCGTGAAAAACTGACAGCCGAGGCGGATGCTTTCGCCGAGACGATCCGCAAGTCGCAATCGAACGCCGCCAGCAAGCAGTCTGCCGCTCTCTACCGGCGTCTGATCGAGCCGGTGGCGACGCAACTCCTCGGCGCCAGAACCGTCGTCTTCGTGCCGGATGGAGCGACGTCGATTGTGCCGTTCAGCGCGCTGACCGATGCACGCGGCGAATACCTCATCCAGCAGCACGTGATCGTGGTCGCGCCGAGTGCGGCGGCGTTCGCTGCGGCCGCGGAACGGAGGGGAGAGCCGGCGATTCCGCGCTCAGCGCTCGTGATCGCAGCTTCCGAACTTGGTGCCGGCGGCGGCGCGCTCGCATTTGCGGATGCGGAAGCACGGCGCATCGCGCACGCCTACCCAAAGGCGACCCTCCTGACCGATAGCGATGCGGAGCTCGACGAGCTGATCAAGCGCGCACCGGAGGCTGATGTCATTCACTTCGCCGGCCACGCCATTGGCGACGACCGCGGCATCGAGCCCGCATCGATTCTGCTGCGGCAGAACGGGCAGCAGCGACGGGCAGGCGTCGCGGAGATCGCCAAACTGCGCCTTCGTCCTCACTCCGTTGTCGTCCTGGCAGGATGCAGCACCGGACGGGGGGAGCGCCGCGCGTCAGAAGGCGTGATCAGCGTCGCTCATGGATTTCTCTCGGCCGGCGCGCCGGCCGTGATCGCGACCCTCTGGCCGATCAGTGACGAGGCGGCGTCGATCTTCTATCCGCGTCTGCACGAATGGCTCGCAAAGGGATTTTCCCCTGCGGAGGCGTTGCGTGAGGCCCAGCTCGAATCGATTCGCCGCGGCGATGTTCCTCCGTCGTTATGGGCGGCTGTGCAGAACATCGGAAGTTGATGCACCGAAAGCACCATCAGAGAGAGGAGGATGCATATGTATACAGTGCACTTTGTAGGATTAAATTATTTCAACGCCTGCAAGGAAGGCGAAAAAGAGGTGCTGATTCCGAACGGTACTCCCGGCAGTTCGAAAGAAGACGATATGGTTCCACAACACTTCGCAAGCGTTTTCATCGAGGAGGAACACTACGCTTCCGATAACTGGTGGCCAGCGCTGAGAATACACCGCGAGATCAAGCTCGAGGTCAAACTCGGTGAATTCCGTACCGTCAATGTGATCGAGTTTCGGATTCCGGCAGTGCAGAAGATTGGTGAACCGGCCAAGGTGTCATTTCAGTGCAACTCCGGGGACTGTCAGAATGTAAATCTCGATCAGGGGATTCCGAAACTCGAGGATATCAAGGATTTCGTGCTTGATAAGAACCCCGATACAATCGCGAATGTTGCTTTGCCCGGAGGAGCACTCGAGGTATTCCGCTTTAGTGCCGCGGCACTCGTTCGATGGCTGGTTACCGATCACGCCGAGCCCATCACGATCAGCGCGTACGCCAATGGAGAAAGCAAATCGATAACGTTGAATAAATCCGACGAGCAATTACCCACCGAAATTGTCTTCTCCAATACCATCGATCTCCTGTCGGATCCATCGGCAGGCGGTAACGGCGCTAACGGTGGTAATGGCGGGACAATGGGCGGAATGCCCGGAATGAGCGCAGGGCACGGAATGCACGCAACGCACGGAATGCACGCAATGTCCGGTGGCCATATGCACGGTGGGACCGCTGGTCATTTCGTTCTTTACGCAAAGCTCGACAAGGAACGGAAAGAGGCCAAATTCGAGAACCCCAAGCTTCCCGACTACATGCGATTACATTTGAAGCCTTTGCCATTCCATCACGCGTATCTCTCGTTTCTTAGCTCTCTGGAAGAAACTCCGGATAAACCGTGCGTACCGACGTGCTGTGGAGGCTAACTCATGAACCATTCAAAGGGATATTCAAAAACACATAAAGCGAAAACGCCGCCGCCACCTCCGCCTCCTCCCGGCGCGGCGGAGCCTTACAGCCGCCAGGGCCTTCTGACCGCAACGATGCGAAAACTTCTCGACCAGCGAACCAGTGCCGCTCGCGACCTTGCACTGTTCGACATGCAGCTCGAATACCTCGCCTACGACCTCTTCAGCAAAAAAGACGATCCTCAGGACGTTGAGGCGTATGACGGTACTCTCGGCGTCTCGAAAGAATTCGTCAAGAAATACGAACGTCCCGTCGGGCAACTGCAATGGCTCGATTTGACGAAACCTCCCTTGAGCAAGAGTTTCAGCGAGGCGGACCGTGGGAACGTCTCCGGCCAGAGGTGGGGATCGGGTGCGCTGATCAGTGACGATCTCTTTCTCACCGCCGGACACTGTTTCGAACGGCAATTCCGCACGTTTCAAGTACCTCGAAAGAACGGCGTGCCCGTCTCCTCGGAGGAACTTGCGCTGCTCATGTGCGTGACGTTTAACTTTCAACGAATTGGCACCAGCGCCGAGATCCACAAGGAGATGCGCTACGACATCCTCAGACTGGAGGAGTTTTCGTTCGGCCCACTCGACTACGCGATCGTCCGTCTGGGAAAGGGCGAAAACGGGAAATACCCTGGCGAAGAGTTCGGGTATC
Source organism: Thermoanaerobaculia bacterium (assembly GCA_963719365.1). GTDB lineage: Bacteria > Acidobacteriota > Thermoanaerobaculia > Gp7-AA8 > Gp7-AA8 > JADGNZ01. Next base: position 497,304 of record OY970380.1, read on the forward strand.
TCGACGTGGCCCGGAAGGATCTGAATACGAAGAACGCCATTCTCTGCATCATTCAGCATCCGAATCGCGAGGAGAAAATGGTGGAGGCGGGGCACCTGCTGGATACGAGCGGCGGACGCATCGCTTACAACGACATCGGTACGAGCGGGGGAGCCTCGGGTGCCCCGGTTCTTGACGAAACTGGGGAGATCGTCGGTGTGCATGTACGAGGCGGATCGCAGCCGATCGGCGGCTTCAACTCCGGCACCGCCATCGGCGCAATCCGCGCAGTGTCGAAGTTGCTTGCCGTCGATGCGACGTTGTAAGTTGCAGCGGTGAAGCGCGGGAAGTCCTTCTCGTTGTTCATTCGGACTTCTTCGCGCTTCACCGCGTCATGCCGGGCTCGAATGTGAGCCTGTCGCATCGGTGGCGCGTTCCTTGAGTGTATGCACCTCGGGCCGGGGGACGCGGGGTAGGCTTGCCTGGCGAACGACTGAACCATGACCGATACCAATCTGCCGGCTGAGCTTCCGCGCCTCCTCGATGCGATTCATGACTACGCCATCGTCCTGATCGGGACTGATGGCATCGTTCGCTCCTGGCATTCGGGGGCGGCGCGGACGATGGGGTACGAGGAAAGTGAGATCGTCGGGAGCAACATTTCGCGGTTTTTCGAGCCCGATGCGATCGAAGCGGGGCGGCCTCAGGCGGATCTTGCGAAGGCGGCGAAGGAAGGGCGTGTCGAGGATGAGGGATGGCGCGTGCGCAAGGACGGTACGCGCTTCTGGGCGAGCACAGTCATTACACCGGTCCGCAGCGCGGCCGGTGAGATCACAGGTTTCGCGAGCGTCACGCGTGAGCTGCCGCATCGATCCGCGCCAGAGCACCGATTGCAGCGGAGCGAGGAGACATTCCGGCTGCTCGTTGCGGCGGTGAAGGATTACGCAATCTTCCTTCTCGATCCAACCGGCCGGATCATGACCTGGAATGCGGGAGCAGAGCGCATCAAGGGCTACACGCCGGGCGAGATCATCGGAAAGCACTTCTCCATTTTCTATCCCGAGGTGGACATTCGGAACGGCAAGCCGGAGATGGAGCTCGAGGTTGCGCGCGAAACCGGCGTCTACGAAGAAGAAGGATGGCGGCTTCGCAAGGACGGCACGCGCTTCTGGGCCAACGTCGTCATCACGGCCGTACACGACGAGAGCGGCAAGCTCATCGGCTTCGGCAAGGTGACGCGCGACCTGACGAAGCGGCGCGAAGCCGATGAGCGGCTCCGTCAGAGCGAGGAGATGTTCCGGCTGCTCGTGGCATCGGTGAAGGATTACGCGATCTTCCTTCTCGATCCCGAAGGAAACGTGATGACCTGGAATGCCGGCGCGCAGCGGATCAAAGGATATGCGCCGCACGAGATCATCGGCCATCACTTCTCCGAGTTTTATCCCGAGGTGGATAAGCGCAACGAGAAGCCGGCGCGCGAGCTCGAGATCGCACGCGAGCGCGGGAGCGTCGAGGATGAAGGATGGCGCATCCGAAAAGACGGCACCCGCTTCTGGGCGAACGTCGTCATCACTGCCGTTTTCGACGAGCGCCGCGTACTCCGCGGTTTCACGAAAGTCACGCGCGACATGACCGAACGGAAGCGTGCCGAGGAAGTGCAAAAAGCGTTTCTGGAACAGCGTGAAGCACGTCTGCAGGCCGAAGAGGAACGCCGGCGCGCCGAGGCGTCCGTGCGGGCGGCGCAGGAAGCGAACCGCGCCAAGGACGAATTTCTGATGACTCTTTCGCACGAGCTGCGCACACCGCTGACCTCCATCCTCGGCTGGGCGCGTTTGCTTCCGACGATGCAGCCCGAGGATCAGGGATTTGCGGACGCGGTGGGTTCGATCAATCGCAGCGCGCAGTTGCAGGCACGCCTCATCGACGACGTTCTCGATGTGTCGCGCATCGTCTCCGGCAAACTGCGTCTGAGCGTCGAAGATGTTGAGATCGAACATGTGCTCACCTCGGCGATCGAGACGGTGACGCCAAGCGCGGATGCAAAGATGATCGTCATCGAGACGGAGATCGCGCCGCATCTCGGAGCGATCGTCGCTGACGCCACGAGACTCCAGCAGGTGGTCTGGAATCTCCTGACGAACGCGATAAAATTCACACCGAAAAGCGGCAGGATCATGCTTCGTGCGCGGCGGACGTCGTCTCATATTCAAATCGCCGTCACGGACAGCGGCGCCGGAATCGATCCCGGCTTTCTGCCGCATGTGTTCGAGCCATTCCGGCAGGCGGAGAATCCGAGCACGCGTGTTCACGGCGGTTTGGGATTGGGACTGTCGATCGTGCGCTATCTCATCGAAGCGCATGGCGGGACGGTGGCGGCAGAGAGTGCGGGCCGCGATCTCGGCTCCACGTTCACGGTCACGTTGCCGCTTGGTGCGCTGGCTTCACCGCGTCCGGAGCCGATTACTTTCTCCGCGCTCCCCTCGGTCATGGACCTTCCGAAGAAGCTCGGCGGCATGACGATTCTTCTCGTCGACGATGACGACGAAAGCCGCAGGCTGGTACACACGGTACTGTCTCGCGCCGGCGCGCAAGTGACGGTCACGGGATCGGGACCGGAAGCGCTCGATGCGCTCAAGCAGAACAAGTTTGATCTCATCATCACGGACATCGCCATGCCTCACATGGACGGCTACACCCTGGCGCGCAAGATCCGTGAGGAGGTCCCGAAGCAAAAGATCGTGGCTCTGAGCGCCTTCCCCGCAGGCCGCGCCGGAATGGCCGACTCGCCATTCGATGCGTACCTCTTCAAACCGATCGAGCCGGTGGAACTGGTGGACGCGATCGCCGGCGCGATGTAGGCGGGCTCTTCAATCGTTCTCGCGCTGCAACTTCCAATTTCAGCTTACGATGGCTGTCCCACGAATTTCGGAAGGTGAAATGCGACGACGCGCGGCGGTTACGAAGACCATTTCTCGAGTTGTGATTGCCGTTGCGGCCGCGATGTTGGCGCTTTCCGCGCAGGCGCAGACGCTGACGGTTTACGACGATGCCCTGCAGAATGGTTTTGCGGACTATTCGTTCGGTGGCGGGACAAGCCCGAACGCCACGGCGTTCGTCCACACGGGAACGAAATCAGCGTCGATCCTCGGCCACAATTTCAATGCGATCTCGTTCGCACATGCGCCAGGAAACGTTCTCACGCCCCTGCATACCGCCAACACGCCGGTCCTCCGTTTCTGGGTCAACGGCGGCACTGCCTCGGGGCAGCAGTTTCATTTCGCGCTGGAGTTGAACGGAGCGTTCGTCGGAAGTTCCGCGGCGCTCGACACGTACATCAGCGGCGGCGGCGTGGCTCAGAACGCCTGGCGTCAGGTGACGATCGATCTTCGGCAGGCTCCGTTCAACGCAGTCAACTTCGACCGCATCGACATCCAGAGCGATGAGGATGCCGCGCACACGGATGCCAGCGCGACGTACTTTGACGATTTCGTTCTCGGCCAGCCCACCGGCTCGGCGGTCAGTCCGATGCAGATCGAGCACGACGTGTTGGTGGGACCAGTCAATCCGATCGATGCCAGGATTACAAGTGATCGCTTCACATGGCGTGACAGCAATGGCCAGCCGCGCGTTGCCTCGCTCGCCCATAACGATGCGGAAGTCATCACTACACCAGACAACGGCGCTGGTTCTCATGGTGGCGGGCTCCGGGAATTCAAGTATCAATTGTCCAACGGTGAGACGCGTACGGCCACCGTGACGACGTACGGAAACGCCGGCTACGGCGGTTTTGGGTACGTGACCATGCACACGAATTTCGGCCACTCCGCTGGATGTAATGGTGATGACTCGCCACTCGGTATGCAGTTTGGCGGTCATTGGCAGCGAATCTTCGAAGGGCGGCATCACGCCATCTTTCGCTTCACCCAGCTTTATCCGCGCAACTGTCCGACCTCCGCGCCTGTGGTCACACGCTATCTCCCAGTCACAATCGACTGGATCTTTTCGACGGGCCACGACAATCCCGTCTGGGCTGTCACTTACGACGTCGATCAAATCGCTGCAACGGGCGGACAACCGGTGGCTGCGAATATGTATTACGACGATTCCCGCGCGCCATACGGTGAGCTCAACATCGACGGCTATGGGTTCAATGATCTCAACGGTGTGGCGTGGGGAGATTTCTACAAGTTCACCACGACCAACGCCGCGGGAACGGCCATCACGTGGAACAGCCCCTTCAACTGGACGGCAGCGAACACGGTTCCGTTCGTGAAGGAGTGGCTCGACGCACCGCTCACTGCGGACGTTCCCGCCAGAAACGACGCCACCATCGGCATTGTGCAGACGCAGACGATCACCCAGCAGGATGCGGGCGGCGCGCGCGATCTCAGCGTCGGGAGCGACATCACCCCCTACTGGCACAAGACGGAGGCGGACGGCGTGCAGAGTGCCGGCCCGGGACATTCACTTCCCAACGGTGACAACTGGCCCTACCAGGCGTGCGGCGATAATTTTTATGCTGACGGGGTCACCACGAACAACGCGCGGGTGACCTGGAAAACGCAATACGGTTTCATGGGACAGAGCACCTACAGGATCAACGACGGTGCGGTCGAGTCGACTGTGACCACAGCCCCGGGCTACCCGAAGAAAAGCTACTCGACGTACGTGGTGCTGGGCCAACAGAGCACACTCCCGGTCGACGCTCAGGTAACACAGGTCGAGACCGCCCAGTCGCTGACGCTGACTACCTCTGGCGGAATTGGTTCGGTCGTCACCACCGGTCCGGCAGGCGTTACGCGCGCCAACAACGTCACGTACGCGCCGGCGGGCTACAACCATGTCTATGGCGCACTGGCATTCAGCGCGACCAACAGTAACCTCGATGCAAACATCGCTGTCGGCTCGGGAACGCTCAAGAAGCCGCTGGTCATTCTCAGTAATTACACGAGCGGCGCCGATCCTCTGTCAGTGAAATTCGCGAGCTCAACTCTCGCCGCGGACATTGACTACTTCGCTTCTGTTCGCACCGGCTCCAATGAGCTCTGGATCACACTCAATCGCGACCTGACCGGAGCGACGAATCATCTCGAAATTACGGGCGCCAGTGGCGCGCTGTCCGCGCCGGCAAACGTTGTTGCCTCGGCTACAAGCACATCACAAGTGACGATCTCCTGGTCCGCCGTCGCCGGCGCAGCGACGTACGAGATCCAGCGCAGCCTCAACTTCGGAGCCGCGAACAACGGTTTCACCACGTTGACGACGACCGCCTCTCTCTCTGTGAACAATTCCGGTCTCACGGCCAATACGACATATCTCTACAAAGTACGCGCGATCAATGGCGCGACGATGTCTGCGTTCAGCACAATCGATCCCGCCACAACAACCGTATTCACCGACGATCCGCTCAACACCGGCGTCGCCGCAAAAGCGGTCCACATAACGCAACTCCGCACTGCGGTGAACTCCATGCGCGCCGCCGCCAACCTCGGCGCCCAATCGTTCACAGATCCTGGCCCGGCGTCGGGAGCGATAATCAAAGCACTTCACCAGAACGAGCTACGAACCGCACTCAATCAGGCCCGCACTGCCATCGGCCTCTCCGCAATCGTCTACACCGATCCGCCCACTGTGACCGGCGGCGCCACGCCAATCAAAGCCGCGCACATCGTCAATTTGCGGGATGGGGTGAAGTAATTTCGGCCGCTTCGCCGTGTACGAAGTCTACGGCGCGGTTGCAGTAACTGTCCGTGCCGTCGCGGTTTTCACGTATTTATCAAACCAATTGACCCTTTCCGCCAACACATCGAGCAGAGTTTCTCGCCCCGCGTAGCCGTGCGCTTCGTTGGGGAGCGTGATGTAACGGACCGTCGCGCCGTGGCCTTTGAGGGCCATGTAGAAGCGCTCGGATTGGATCGGGAACGTGCCGGAGTTGTCATCGGCTTCGCCGTGCATGAGGAGGATCGGGTCTTTGATTTTGTCGGCGTACCAGAATGGCGACATCTTGGCGTAGAGGTCGGGCACTTCCCAGAACGTGCGGCGCTCGCTTTGGAAACCGAAGGGAGTGAGCGTGCGATTGTAGGCGCCGCTCTCGGCGAAACCGGCGCGGAAAAGGCGCGAATGGGCGAGCAGGTTCGCGGTCATGAATGCGCCGTAGCTGTGGCCGCCGACGCCGATGTGGTCGCGGTCGCCGATGCCCATTTCCACCACCTTGTCGATGGCCGCTTCGGCGCTGGAGACGAGTTGATCGACGTACGTATCGTTCGCCGTCTCTCCCGCGCCGATGATCGGCATCGTCGGATTGTCGAAGATGGCGTAGCCGGAAAGCAGCAGGAAGAGATGCGAATAGCCGCTGACGATGGTGAAGCGGTTCGGCGATCCGGTGACCTGGCTGGCGCTGCCCGCATCGCCGAATTCGCGAGGATAGGCCCACATGATCACCGGCAGATGCTGTCCCTCTTTGTAGCCGGGCGGAAGATAGAGCGTCGCCGACAACGTCACGCCATCCTTGCGCTGGTAGGTGACGTAGCGATGCTCGACGCCGCGAAGCTGCGGCTGCGGATCCTTGAATGCCGTGACCGCGCGACGTGCGTTCGTGCCGAGATCGCGCACGAAGTAGTTCGGCGGATCTTTCGGCGTCTCGTACTGTGTGAGAACGGTTTTCATGTCATTGCTGATTGGCGCGATGACGTTCTCGTACGCATCCGGGGCGCTGTGAAAGAGGCGCTCGGTGGCGAGCGTCTTCAGGTTCAGACGATCGTAGAAGGGATGATCGCCTTCCTTCGACGCGCCCTGACCGGTGAGATAGATGAAATCGCCGCTCTGGATCACGAGGCCATCGCGTCCGCCGAATCCGCGATTGTCGCTGCCGTCGATGCGCATGACCGGCGTGCCCGGGTTTTCGTACGCCGCGTCCTGCTTGCGGTCCCACAACTTCTTCGGCTCCGCGCCGGGCTCGAGGATCCATGTCCGCGTGCGTCGCAAGATGCGGTCGAATTCGGAGAGAAGCGCGACGCCTTTCTCTGTGAAAAGGATGCTGCCGGAGCGCCATTCAGTTTTTCCTAGCTCGACCGGCTGTCCGCTGAACGGCGCGGCCAGCGACATGACACGGTCGCGGAACGGCACCTTGTTCTTCGGATTGCCGCCATCAAGCGCCTCGGTCCAGACGATCGTCGCAGGCTGATCGAGACGCCAGTGATGTCCACGCGGTCCAGGCTCGACGCCGGTCAGCGGGACGCCTTCGCGGCTCGGGCGGTCAGCCAGTTGTTTGACGACCGCTCCTTTCCGATCCCACACCTCGACATCCTCAGGGAAGCCGTTCATCGGGATGAGATGCGAGAACGGTCGCTTGATTTTCGTGACGAGAATGAGATCGCCGCTGGGCGATGGAGAGACGCCGCCGAAGATTGCCGGCTTGCCGACGAGCGTAGTCTTGCCGCCGTTTGCGTCGATCAACGCGAGCTGCGACGTGAAGTAGTAGTCGAACAGCGCCTCATCGTGCTCGGTGCGGATCATGTCTTCATACGTGGCAGCCTGCGCGCTCTTCCCTTCGCTCATCTGCACGTTAGGACCAGCCGGCGTCGCCGGTTCCGCAGGCGCCGGACCGCGCCCCTCGGGCACCACTTTGCACAGCAGCGTGGCGCTGTCCGGCAGCCAATCGAAGACGTCGCCAGTTGTTGAATTCACGTGATTACTGACGAGCGACGTCTTGCCGGTCGCGGCATCGGCAACCCAGAGATCGATTCCATCGCCGCGCGTGTTGAGAAACGCGAGCTTGGAGCCGTCGGGAGAAAACCGGACGTTGGAAATGCGCGCGTTGACAGGCACCTTCACGTCGATTTCTGCGCCGCCAGCAATCGGCTTCAACGCAATCGCGTAAACGAGTCCGGTGCGATGCTGGCCGAACGTTTTCGGATTGATGCGCGCTCCGGCAAGCCGCAACATCGGCTGCGAGATCTCGCTGATCGATGGCTGACCGTGCCGCGACGTCAGCGCGATGATTTTCTTCGACGGACTGAGGATCGCGTCCGGCAGCGGCGCCGCGTCGAACGCATCGACCACTTCCTTCGGCGGCAACTGATACGTCGATTGTGCAGTCAGCGACGGGACAAGCGCGAGAAGTGCGGCGATCACGATGAGCAGACGGTCGCAGCGGAGGAGGATCGAATCATTCTTCATGGCCGCGGATTGTAGCGGAGGGATCGGTGGGTCTCCGCGTGACGATTCGAACGCTGGCCTGCGATGTCAGCTCGTCTGTGGCGCCGTCTTGGATTGCTGCTTCGAGGTCGTTCCTTCCCCCTCATCCGGCTTCGCCACCTTCTCCCCCATCAAAAAGCGATGGGGGAGAAGGCGCTCGATGTTTGAGCAGCGGTGGATGTTTGTGCAGTGCTGGAAGTTCCAGCGCTGGAAGTTCGCGCGACGCAGGTAGTTCGCATCTGAGAACAAATTCTTACGAACAGCTCCCCGTCGAGCGCCTTCTCCCCCCGCGTTTTTTGCGGGGGGAGAAGGTGGCGAAGCCGGATGAGGGGGGACTCGCAAGCTCGCGATCTGCTACGCCCGCAATTGCGAAGAGCTACTCATCACGAGGCGCTTTCGACTGCACGCGCATTCCGCGGTTGCAGACGGATCAGGAGATTCTCGATGTCGCCAACATCGGCTGGTTTCGTCAGATGCTCATCGAATCCCGCCTCGATCGCGCGCCGCTTGTCCTCGGGCTGACCGAAGCCGCTGACGGCGACGAGGATGACATCATCGCCGAGCTGCTCGCGGACCTCTTTCGCCAGTTGGAAGCCGTCGATTCCTGGGAGGCCGAGGTCGACGAGGGCGAGGTCGGGACGCTCGGCGAGAACCACGCGCAGTCCTTCCAGGCCATCGCGCGCGTCGACGACTGTGTGCCCGAGGCGGGTGAGCTTGAGGCGGAGAAGATCGCGGACGTCTTTGTTGTCTTCGACGATCGCGATTCGCCGCGCGGCATGCGCCTCCACCGACGGTGCGGTCGGAGGGATCGTGACCGCACGGTCGCCGCGCGGTTCGAGCGATGCCGCCAGCGGCAGGCGGACCACGAACTCGCTTCCCTTGCCAACGCCGTCGCTTCGTGCGGCGACGCTGCCGTCGTGCAGCTCGGCGAGGTTGCGGACCAGAGCGAGGCCGATTCCCATTCCACCCTGCGCGCGGCCGATCGCGTTTTCGGCCTGTGCGAAGAGCTCGAAGATGCCGCCGATGCGCTCGGGCGCGACGCCAACGCCGTCGTCGGTCACGCGGATGGTGGCCTGGCCGCTGTCATCGCTCAGATCGAGCGTGACGTGTCCGCCTTCGGGCGTGTACTTGATCGCGTTAGTGAGGATGTTGGTGACGATCTGATCGACGCGCACCGGATCGGCGTCGACGATGAGGCGATTCTCGGGAGTGCGCAGCGAGAGATCGACACCCTGCCGTTGCGCCACAGGCAGGACGGTACGCACAGACTGCGTGACGATCTCCACCAGATTGACGCGCTGGCGTTTGAGCACGATCTTGCCTGCGGCGACGCGCGAAAGATCGAGCAGGTCGTTGACGAGACGCGTAAGATGCCGCGATTGCCGTTCGATGAGCTGTGCTTTTTCCGGATCGATGAGACCCTCGGGATCCGTCATCTGCGACGCCAGCAGAATCGCACCGAGGGGATTGCGGAGCTCGTGTCCGAGAACGGCGAGGAATCGGTCGCGCTCGTGGACGCGCTCCTCGAGCTGCTGCATCAGATCGCGGATGTCGTACTGCCGTTGTCGCGCGCGAAGCGCCGTCTGTGCGGCGCTGATCAGACTCTTGATGCGCACCGGGCGGTCGACCAGCGTGACGTTCGTGCGGCGGACGAGGCCATCGAACGAGTGAACTTTGGCTTCGAAGGAAAGCGCGCCGGTTAGGATGATCAGCGGAATTTCCGACCACGGCGGTTGACGGGTGAGCGTCCGCAGCAGTTCCGCGGCGCCATCGTGCGTGAGCGCTTCTTCCGTCAGAATGATCGCGCCGGCGCCGTCAGCGAGGTCGCTGCAGAGGTGGCGAACGTCCGCGGACGATGCGCAGTTCAACCCGACCGCGTTCAACTGCGCGCACATCAGTTCCGCGTCGCGCCCGATCGGCGCGATGATGAGAATGCGGTCGGATCGCTGACCGCTGGCCAGGGGATTCGCCTCAGTGGTCACGCTTCTCTCGAAGGTCCAACGGTGCCGTCGTAAGTTGGGATGCCGGACATCACGCCGCGGTAGTTTTCGAGGGGCGGTCCGATCTTCAGTCCGCCTTTGCCCATCGTCATCGAACGAATCGCGGTCTCGTGCGGTCCGCTCCGTTTCTTGACTACGGAAATCGCCTTGTGAATACGGCCTGCCGCTTCGAAGTAACGAAGAAGAATCACAGCATCGGCGAGGTAACTGACGTCGACGGTCGACTGCATGTGTCCGACGAGCCCGTGCTGCGCATAGACGAGGATCGTGGCGATGCCGTTCTGCCCGAGGTAGCTGAGGAGCTCGTGGAGGTGAAGCAGCAGGAAGCGCTCTTCCGGCACCGCGTTGAGGAAACCGTTCAAGCTGTCGATGACGAGCACGCGCGCTCCACGTTCCTCGACGGCTTCGCGAACGAGATGCGCGAACTCGCCGGGTTGCAACTGCGCCGGATCGACCTGGCGGATCGTGACCATCCCTTCGTTGACGAGCGGCTCCAGCGGCATTCCCAGCGACGCGGATCGCGCCAGGACGCTGCCGAGACTCTCCTCGAAGATGAACATGGCGGCCTTCTCGCCGCGCCTGGCCGCGGACACGACCTGCTGCGTTGCCAGGGCGGATTTGCCGGAACCTGCAGGGCCCATGATCAGCGTGCTGGTGCCGCGGTCGAGGCCACCGCCGACCATCGTGTCGAGCTCGGGAATCCCGGTCGGCACCTGTTCATGCGTCGGGATAGTCCGATGCTCCGCCGCCACAAGCCGCGGATAAACGACGATGCCGCCGGTGATGACATTGAAGTCGTGGAAGCCATCGCGAAATGCAAGGCCGCGAACTTTGACGAGTTGCAATCGCCGCCGCGCCGCGCCGTAGACCGGCGTGTACCGCTCCAACTCGACGACGCCATGCGGCACGCTCTGGAGCTGAATGTCCTGAAACTCCGAGGTGCGGTCGTCGAGGCAGAGAACAGTGACGTTGCGTCCGGAGAAGAATTGTTTGAGCGCGAGGATCTGCTTTCGATAGCGAAGTCCGCTCTGCGCCAGCAGCCGGATCTCGCTGAGCGAGTCGAGCACGATACGGCGCGGCTTGACGCGATCGACTTCCTTCAACATCCCTTTGATCGTCTCGCCCAACTCGACCTCGGCGGGATAGAAGACCGTGGTCTCTTCCTCGGCCAAGGCTTCCTCGCCGATCATCTGTTCGTAGATCGCGAGACCGTCGAGCGACCAGCCATGCGAGTTCGCAACGGCGCGCAACTCCTCGGCCGTTTCGGACAGCGTGATGTAGAGACCCGTCTCGCCGGCGCGCATTCCTTCGAGCAGAAACTGCAGCCCCATCGTCGTCTTGCCGACTCCAGGGTCGCCCTGAATGAGATAAACGCGGTTACGGGGAAACCCGCCGAGGAGGATGTAGTCGAGACCGTGGATTCCTGTGGGTGCGAACTCCGAATTCATGCTCGTACTCCCATGCGAACAATCTTTGCGATGGCACACCTGTGGCGGGCACTCACACCCAACCCCAGTTGCGATCTGACGGAACCAAAAGCGACGGCGTCGTTGGCTGCGATGTCCCCCGAATCCGTCGCGGCTGAGTACGTTCATTCCAACTTGCGTGCCATCGTTGGGGAAGTGGTGCCTGGTCGATTCTTGAGGACGATGCGATGATGTCCTTGTGCGGATAACCCTCACGATTGACGACGATGTCTTGGATGTGGCGCGCAGCTTGGCAGCGGCCGAAAACAGGAGTATCGGGGCGGCACTATCCGCGCTCGCCCGTCGCGGGCTGGCCTCCCGAAGCAATTCGAAGACACGCCTCCGATTCCCGGTCTTCAAGGTGGCGAGAGATGCTCGTGCGTTGACTCTCGAGCAAGTCAACGACGCGTTGGACGAGAAGTAAGACCGGCGACAGGCAACACGTTATGCCTCGCATCGACGACTTCACAATCGGTCAGCACGCGAGCTTCACGAAGACGTTCACGGAGGACGACGTGCAGCGCTTCATCGCCATCACCGGCGACGTCAATCCGCTTCATGTCAACGATGCGTTCGCGGCGGAAACAAAGTTCGGCCGGCGCGTCCTCCACGGCATGCTCACCGCATCGATTTTCTCGACGATGGTCGGCATGCTGATTCCCGGAACAGGCGCGATCTACCGCTCGCAAACGCTTCGGTTTCTACTGCCGGTCTATCTCGGCGACACAGTCACCGCGCACTTCGTCGTCCGCTCGATCGACCGCACGAAACACCGCCTCGAGATCGAAGCGTGGATCGAGAACGAGGCAGGCGAGCGAGTGATCGACGGAGTGTGCGAGGCGGGGTTGTTGCATTCTGAAAAGCGTGGTTAGACTTTCACGGAGGTTGTTATGAAGAAAATCGCACTTGCGTCGCTGCTCCTCGCAATCTCGCTCCCCGCGCTCGGCGACACGAAATGCCATATGAATTTCACACTCAGCGGGTGGTCGGCGTTTTACAAGACCGCGTCGGGCAGCGGCACGATCACGTGCGACAACGGGGAGAGCGCGCGCGTGAAGATCTCGTCGAAGGGCGGCGGAATCACCTTCGGACGCTCGACGATCGAGGGCACCGGCACGTTCACCGACGTCAGCGGAATCGCGGAGCTCTTCGGCACCTACGTCCAGAGCGAAGCGCACGCGGGCGCCGGCAAATCGACGAAGGCGTCGGCGATGACGAAAGGTGAGGTATCGCTCAGCATCGTCGGCAAAGGCAAAGGCGTCGACGTCGGAATCGCGTTCGGCAAGTTCGTCATCGAGAGAGCCGGCAAGTAGCGAGCGCGGCCGATGGCTCGCGCCGTGCAGTGCGATGAGCGTTCCCTGAAAACAAGGAGACGCACATGGCACGTGGCGGCGGCAATGCACCAACGAACATTACCTGGATCATCTGTCTCATTCTTTACATCGTCGCGCTGGCCGGACATTTTGGCCACGTCCAGGCCATCACCCCGGTGATCGCGCTCTGGTCGTGGATCATCGGATTCGGCTTGCTCCTCGTAGCCTGCCGCCTCCGCGGGTTGTAGCGTCCGCGCTCACGGCGCCTCGGCGAGCACCGCGTCGATCCTGCGCGACAACTCGGCCTCGGAAATCCTCGTCGGCGCGTACATGCGCACGAGGCCTTTCCGATCGATGAGGACGAACGTCGGCGTTGCCGAGACGCCGTAGCGCACCATCGTGTCGGTGTCGATGATGGCCGGCACGCCGTCGAGTCCCGCGTAAAGCTCGCCCCACACCTTCTCGATCTGCGCCTGCTCCTCGGCCGGCGTTGCCTTGTTGTTTTCGCCGACGCTGCCGTAGAGACGCGTCGCTGTGATCAACGACAACCCTTTCGATTGATACTTTTTCCAGACGCGCGTCAGCGATGGCGCCTGCGCCCGGCAATCGCCGCATCCTTGCGCGAAAAAGTAGAGGAGCACCGGTTTGCCGCGGAGCGCGTCGAGCGAAACCGGCGTGGCACCGACGAACTTCGCAGTCTCGAACGCAGGCGGCTGGTGTCCTTCGAGCGATAGAAGATTGATGTTTTTGTTGATTCGTGAGCGCAACGATGGCGCGGTTGCGCGCTCCAGCTCACCAGTGAAATATCGGATCGCGGCGCCTCGCCCGTTCTCCGCGGCGATCAATCTTCCTTCGACTTCGATTGCGGCGCCGAAGGGCGTGAGGAGGTCCGGTTTCTCGGCGGGAATCTCGCGGTGCAGCTCGGCGACATACTGCTTCGCCACATCGCTCTTTCCCTGCATTTCCGCGCCGCGGGCAAGCCAGCCGACCGCGTTGAGATACTCGGCGTCGACGCCGGTGGCCAGCTTGTAATCCTCGACGGCAGCGATACCGCTGGCCAGGTCGCCCGCGGACAGTTTGTAGCGAACCCCGCTGACAAGATCGGCAGCCTGGCTGGCCGAGGCGAACAGAAAGAGAGCGAAAACTGCGAGAAGCTTCCGGGTCATGAGACCTCCGCGCGAATTTGTTTGTTGTGGGACGCGGCGCGCGCACGATTAGTTTCCGAGGGTCGAGCGTAGCGCCGTCGGCTCGACGGCTGTACCGCCGCCGGCCCGGCGGCGACCTTCAATCAATCACTCGAAATTGGCGATCCAATTGCAATTCCAATCGCCATGATTCGCAAGCTCAAAACCGGCGAGTACCGCCTCTACTCGCGCAAGAAAAATCCGAGCACCGGCAAGCGTCGCAACCTCGGCACGTTTAGAACGCGCGCAGCAGCCGAGGCGCACGAGCGGGACGTTCAGTATTTCAAACGGCACTGAACGCCGCCGCGGCATTTCGCGGTAGGGTAGTGCGCGTTGCCGATGCTGGATTTCGAAACGATTGCTGCGCCCATCGCTCCCGAGGCCAGCGGAGCGGAGAAACTGGCGTTGCGCGTCATGCAGGTGGGCGCGATCGCCGTCGTGATCGTCGTCAGCACGCTGCACGTCTTCGAGCTCGATCGCTTCTTCGTCCCGAAAGAGCTGGCGTTTCATCTGACCGCGGTCGTGGCCGGACTTCTCGTCATTCGCGCGATGACACGCCTCGACATCACTCGCGTCGAAGTGTTTCTGGCCGGCTACGTTCTGCTCAGCGCGCTCTCGGCGTTGATGGCGACGAATCGATGGCTGGCGTTGCGCGCGCTGGCAATCAGCGCGTCGAGCATCGTTCTTTTTCGCGTGGCCCGAGCGTTACGAAATGCCGGCCTGGCTCGTGCGGTGATTCATGGACTGGGGCTGGCGGTCATGCTCGTGGCGGTCATGTCGCTGCTGCAGACATACGGCGTGCGGGTGGATCTCTTCTCCGAGAATCGCGCTCCCGGCGGCACCCTCGGCAACCGTAATTTCGTCGCGCATGTGGCGGCGTTCGGATTGCCGCTGCTCCTTTTCAGCGCGATGGGAGCGCGGAGCAAACGCGCGTATGTGTGGCGCGCCGTCGGCGCCGCGCTGGTACTGGCCGCGCTGGTGCTGACGCGATCGCGCGCAGCGTGGCTGGCGTTCGCGATCACCGCGCTCGTGGTGTTTGCGGCAATGCTCTTCTCGAAAGTGTTGCGCCGCGATGCGCGAACGTGGAAGCGACTCGCAGGCATCGCGCTCATCGCCGCGGCAGGCATCGGCGCGGCGCTCGTGCTGCCGAATACGCTGCACTGGAACGACGACAATCCGTATCTCGAGTCGCTGCGCCGCGTCACCGATGCGCAGGAGGGGAGCGGGCACGGACGTCTGATTCAGTACGGCCGGTCGCTGCTGCTCGCGGCGCGGCATCCGCTGCTCGGAGTCGGTCCGGGCAATTGGCCGGTCACCTATCCCGCGCATGCGGCGAAGAATGATCCGTCGCTCGACCAGGGCGATACGGGCATGACCTCGAATCCCTGGCCGAGCAGCGATTGGATGGCCTTCCTCACCGAGCGCGGACTCGCCGCATTTCTGCTGCTGCTGTTCGCGGTTCTGAAAATCGCACGCGATGGTTTGCGTCAATTGCGCCGCGCGCGCGACGCCGAGGAAGGAATCGCCGCCGTCGTGCTGCTGGCGACGCTCGCCGGTGCATGCGTGGCAGGTGCGTTCGATGCCGTGCTTCTGCTTGCCGTCCCGGCGTTTCTGGTGTGGGCGGCGATCGGATCGTTGTGGATACCGGACGAAGCCCCATCGCGTCCTGCGTGGCGCTACGCATTCGTTGCGATGATCCTCATCTCCGTCATCGGCGTGTACCGCAGCGCGAAGCAACTCATCGCCATGAATCTCTTCAGCGCCGGCGGACGCGCCTCGATCACGCGCGCCGCAGAAATGGACCCAGGCAATTACCGCATCCAGATGCGCCTCGCGCGCATGGGCGGCCGCGCGCGCTGCGAGCACGCACGCGCGGCCCACGAGCTGTTCCCGACCGCGCGCGCGGCCGCGCAGGTGGCGCGCGGATGCGGGAAGTGACGTTCGCGGGAGTCGCGTATCGCTTGTCGGGAGTCGGAGAAAAGGCCGATCGTTACTTGGGAATCTCCGACACCCGACCCCCGACAAACGACTCCCGCCTAGAATGTCGCCATGAAACTCTCCGACGTTCACGCGCTGGTCACTGGTGGCACTTCCGGAATTGGATTCGAGATCGCCCGGCAGTTGAAGGAGAAAGGCGGCGACGTCGTTGTCTGCGGACGCGATGATGCGAAGCTGCTCGAAGCGGCGGACAAGATCGGCGCGCACGGTATCCGCGCCGATGTGAGTGTGGAAAGCGAGGCCGTTGAGCTCGTGCGGGAGACCATCGCGCTCATGCCCGGCTACAACGTTCTGATCAACAATGCCGGCTTCGGCTCCTTCGCGCCGCTTCTCGATACCGATCTGCCCGCAATGCAGCAGTTGTTCGCCACGAACGTATTCGGAGCGATGGTCGTCGCGCGTGAATCGGCGCGCCACTTTGTCGCAAAGAAGCGCGGCAACATCATCAACATGTCATCGTCTGCCGGCGTTCGCGGCTTCGCGGGAGGCACAGCCTACGCGGCGAGTAAGTTTGCCGTCTCCGGCATGACCGAGTGCTGGCGCGCGGAGTTGCGGAAGCACGACATCCGCGTGATGCAGATCAATCCCAGCGAAGTGCAGACGGACTTTTTCCGCGGCGGCCGTCCCCAGAGCGACCGGAAACTCCGCGCGCAGGAGATCGCGCACGCCGCGCTGTCGATGCTGGAGATGGACGACCGCGGCTTCATCACGGAGCTGTCGGTGTGGGCGACGAATCCGGATTAGCGCGCGCTCTCGCTCAACCCAAAGTCCTCTGAGAAGCCTTGATGAATGTTGAGTGTTTAACGTTGAATGTTGAGTGTTGAATGAATCAGGGCCGGCTCCCATTCACCACTCAACATCCAACCTTGAACATTCAACATTCCGGTGCCAGAGCCTCTCACTCATCCCCAGTTCGCAGCGTTGCACTCCAATCGCCATCATGATCGCGAACCACCTCCACCTGCCACGGCTGGCAACAGACGGGACAATCCTGCACGTATGACTGACGGTTTCCGCCGCCTTCGTCGATATCGAGGTCGACGTCTTCGCCGCAGTACGGGCAGCAGAGCGGGATCAGTTCTCCCATCTCAGATGATTCCTCGGAGCCGCGCATACGGAATCGCCGTCAGGATCACGCCGGCGACGAACACGAGGATCGCGTTCGTGAAGAGATAGGGATAGACGATCAGAATCGCGCCGGTGACGAGATGGATCGGGCTCGATTGCCGCTTTCCATAAATCAAATAGACCGTACCGATCGATCCGAAAAGCAGTCCGAGAAAAAGAGTCATCGTGAAAATCCGAATGCCGCGCTGCCATTGTAGGATTGATTCACGATGACACGACTGAAGCTTTCCCTCCTGGGGCTCGCCCTGTCTCTCCCTCTCTCCGCATTCGCCGGCGAAGCCTCGGGCGAATTCACCGCCGGCAAGCGTCCGCCGATCAAGCCGTTGTACGCGGCCGCGTTCGAAACGCGCGATCAGCGCGATGCACGAAAACGCGCGGTGGAAGTCGTGTTATCCGAGGAGCCGGTGGATTTGACGGAGGCGGTGGCAGAGCTCGATCCGCACACCCGCGTCATCAATCAGAAGGCGTTGATGGATCACAACTACGTGCTGCTCTGGGTGCGTCCCGGCAACGACGTCAGCATGAACGCGACCTACTCCGCGACGATGACGCAGTTCATCGAGACCACGCCCGATCGGATGAAGGCCGAGCTGACGGTCAACACGCCCGACCGCATCGCCGGACGGATCTTCTCGAGCAAGCCGCTGAAGACGATGGACGGCGAAACCTACTCGATCAACCTCACGTTCTCAACCGCGGTCACACATGCGCCAGCGGGAACGAAGCTTCCCGCCGGCGGCGGCGCGCCGGGGAAGGCGTTCGAAGCGTTGCAGGCAGCGATGACGAAGAAAGATTGGGACGGCATCAAGAGCAATGTCACGGAGAAGCGGCTGGAGTCATTCAACGATGCCGATCGCAGCGCGAAAGAGAATCTCGACGACGCGTTGCAGACGCTGGGGATGTTCCTGCCGAAGAAGCCCGGCAAGATCACCGGCGGCGAATTGCGCGGCGAGGTTGCCATCCTCGATCTTGAAGGGGAGTTGTTCGAAGGCCAGAACGGGCTTTTTCAGATCAGGATGGTCAAGTCCGGCGAGCGTTGGCTTTTCGATCGCGCGACGAGAGTTGGTTCGATCGAGTGATCAGCGCTGCATCGCGCACGCCGGCGGCTCCTTCCTTCGTGGCCGGGCGATCATGACCTGCTCCTGCGCGCCGTATCTGGTCGCGTTGGCGGAGATGTCGGACGTGAAGCGTGTGGCCTCGTTCGACCGGCAGATCGATCGCGTGAAGAGCGTTCAGCGCGTCGAGCCGTAGAGGGTTTTCGCGCGAAGTCGCGAAGACGCGAAGTTCAGGCTCCTCGTTCGTTCGCGTCTTCGCGTGAGCCGGTTTTCTCAGTACTCGAGTTTCTCCAGCGGCGGGTCATAATCGAACGATCCTAACAACAGCCAGCGCCTCGCGGTTTGTTCGCGTCCCGATCGCGCGATCAGTGGTGTCGTGTAGTGCCAGAACGGAAGGCGGTAGATGGCCAGGGCGCCGGATCGCGAGACGTCGTGCGACACTGACAAGAAGCCGTGCTCTTCGTAAATCAGAAACTGGTTGGCGACGTCGCCGTTCGAAAACATGATGTGCAGATCGACGAAGCCATTGCGGCTGCCGGCGTCTTCGGGATGGTGGTCGTTGTGCGGTCCGCTGTAGTCGCCGCTGTTGTAGCAGATCACCTGGCGGCCCCAGCCCGATGACGCAAGACGGGAACGCGTTACCGCCTGCGCCACCTGCCGGAAGCTTTGCGAATTCATCATCGCGGAGAGTCCGATCTCCTCGGCGGCATCGAATCCTTTCGACTTGCGCGAATTCAGAATCGCCGATCGGACGCGTACTGTTTTCGGCAGGCGATCGGTGTAGTTCTGCGTCATTCCCGTCAGCGACTCGCGGGGGATACGTTGATGCATCCGTCGCATGACTGGATACATCGCGCGATCGAGTAGGCGGATGCATTCCCTGGCAAGCTTCGGCTCGATCGCGTCCTCGAAGAGAAGGATCGGCGTGCGGCGCCTGGCGAGAAGCGACTCGAACTGAGGCGGATCGGCAAGCAAACGCTTCACACGCCTGGTCAGGAGCTCGTCAAACTCGTCGGGAAAGCGGTCCATATTGAAACCGGCATTGTACAAGCCTCCGGAAGGAAGAATGCGCGAAGGCGGCCCTACCCATTCTCCGTCCGCTCGCGTATTCTCGCGGCAGACCATGTCCTACTCGGTGACCACACTTGACGGCGAGCGCAAACCGCGCCGCCTTCCCGCGCGCGAGCTCGATCCGCTGGAGATTCGCATCCTCGGCTGCCTGATGGAAAAGCAGCTCGCCACGCCTGAGTACTATCCCCTCACGCTCAACGCGCTCGTCGCGGCGTGCAATCAGAAATCGAATCGCGAGCCGGTGATGGAGGTGGGGGAGCGCGACATCCAGCGCTCGCTCGACCGGTTGCAGGACGAGAAGCTCGTCTGGAAAGTGCTCGGCGGCCGGGCCACGCGCTGGGATCACAATCTCGATCTCACCTGGCATCTCGACCGGCCTGCGAAAGCGATTCTTGCGCTGCTCTTCCTGCGTGGCGCGCAAACGCCGGGCGAGTTGCGCGGACGCAGCGACCGGCTTCACGGCTTCGAGACGATCGATGACGTCGAAGCGATGTTGCAGCGACTCGGGCATGGCGACGATGCGCTCATTCACGAGCTGCCGCGGCGTTCCGGTCAAAAAGAGACGCGCTGGATGCATCGCCTCGGCGGCGCGTACGTCGAGCCGGTTGTCTCTGCCGAGGAAGAGGCGGCACCTTCCGGAGCGCCGCTTTCCGTTCGTGTGCAACGGCTGGAAGAGCAAGTGGCGACGCTGATGGGCGAATTGCGCGAACTGAAGGCGAAGCTGGGGGAGTAGGGAGTGGGGTGTGGGGAGTGGGAGCCGAAAGCATCAGGCCCCGACTCCCACACCCAACTCCCCACAACCCACCCCCCGCACCGAAACCCTCTTGACCTTTCTTCGTAATGTACTAAATTAGTAGTACAAGAGGACAGCGTGGCCACACCCATCACCATCGATGAACATGACCGAACGCCGATCTACGCGCAACTCGAGCGCGGCATTCGCGTCGCCATCGCCACGGGACGGATGCGGCCCGGCGACCAGTTGCCGACCGTCCGTCAGCTCGCCGTCGACCTTCGCGTGAACGCCAACACGGTGGCGAAGGTCTATCTCGCGCTCGAGCGCGAGGGCGTCGTCGTGACGCGGCGCGGTGTGGGTACGTTCATCGCCGAGTCGGTGCCAAAGGCGTCGCATGCAGGACACCGCGAGCGCCACCTGGCCGCGCACATCGACCGCTTCCTCACTGATTCCGCAGCCCTCGGGTATTCGCCGCGCGAAGCGATGCAGCAGATCGCGCGGCGACTGAAGGAAGGAGAAAACTAATGTTTCCAGTCGCAGCAATCGCCAGCCAACCACGTGTTCGTCCTCAGGGGCCGCGCATCAATATCGTCGCCGTGGCCGTTCTCGTCCTGCCGATCGTGATCGGCTTGGCCGTCACCATCGCAACCGAGAATCCGTTCGGCGTCATCGGCGGACTTCTGCTCGGCCTCGTTCTCATGCAGTCGCCGAAAGTGGCCAAGCAGTGGGAGAAGGCAGTCGTTCTTCGGCTTGGGCGCTTCATCGGACTGCGCGGACCCGGACTCTTCTGGATCGTGCCGTTCATCGACAGCGTCTCGTCGTGGATCGATCAGCGCGTGATCACGACGAGTTTCGCCGCCGAGCAGACGCTGACCTCGGACACGGTTCCCGTCAACGTCGACGCCGTTCTTTTCTGGATGGTGTACGACGCCGAGAAAGCAGCGCTCGAAGTGCAGCAGTATCAGGATGCCGTGAGCTGGGCGGCGCAAACCGCACTGCGCGACATCATCGGCCGCACGTCCCTCGGCGATCTTCTGCGCGGCCGCGAGAAGATCGAAGAGCTGCTCCAGGAGCTCATCGACGGCCGCTGCAATCCGTGGGGCGTGACCGTGCAGTCGGTAGAGATGCGCGACGTGATCATTCCTGACGCGCTGCAGGACGCGATGTCGCGCGAAGCGCAGGCCGCCCGCGAAAAAGCCGCCCGCATCATCCTCGGCGAAGCAGAAGTGGAGATCGCCAAACTCTTCCAGGTCGCGTCGGTCTCGTACCACGACAACCCAACCGCTCTGCATCTCCGCGCGATGAACATGCTCTACGAAGGACTGAAAGAAAAGGGCGCGATGATGATCGTGCCGTCGACCGCAGTCGAGTCGATGGGTATGGGCGGCCTGATGGGCATGGCCGCAATGGCCCAACGCCAGTTGACCGGATCCGCGCCCGCGGAACCGGCCGCGTAGGAAAAACCGGCGGGCCGCAGACCGTGTAGCGCCGGCGGCCCGCCGGCAGTTTTCATCCGCGCGCTCGGCGAGTCCGAATGCTACGTGTACAGGCGCAGACCGTGCGGCGCGAGATCATGGAAATCGCGGTCGGCTGTCCAGAGCAACGCGTCCGACGTGATCGCAGTGGCGGCGATGATGGCGTCTCCGGCGCCAAGACGAGGATGAGCGGAGAGCAGGCGCGCGGCCATTTCATAGGCTTCTCTGGTGGTCTCCAGGAACGGATAGGCGCGGAGTTTCTCCTCGTAACCGCTTCGTATGGACTCGTCACGAAAGCCGCCGAGAAACTCGACCCAGATCTGGCCACTGACGGCCGCGTCGTTGCGCGCCACCAGCATCCAGATCTTCTGCCCCATGGCCGCCTCTCGCTTGCGGTACAGAGCGATCCAGATGCTCGTGTCTACGAGGACCATTGCCGCTTGCGACGCCCGGCCTTGATGACCTTCTTGGAGTGCGGCATCTTGTGATCGAAGAGGTCTTCGAGCAGAGCGAGCCTTTTTCGCAGCGCGACGTAGTCTTCGAGCGAAGTGACGATCGCCTCGCTATAGCCCGACCTGCCGCTGATTGCCTTCGCCTCTTGAAGAAGGTCTTCGGTGATCGTGATCGTGGTCCTCATATGCACAATTTCTCATGACGTGATGCACGAGTCAATGTGATCGTGCATCAGGTTGCCGGTGTTTTTGCCCGGCTTCCGGCTGACGGCATGAATGTGATTTGACGTCACACTCAATTGGTCAAGTTCTCCGGCGTGAGAGTGCCAAGTGTCTCGAAAACTCGCCGCCGAGCCGACGGGGCTACGCACGTACTGCGTTACCATTCGGCGATGAAACGAATCCTTCTCGCCGCTGCCGTGCTTGTTTGCGCTGCGCGCTGCGCGACAATCGCGAACGACACGACGGAGAAGATTCCGGTGCGGTCGGATCCGTCGGGAGCGGTGGTTTCGATCGAGTGCGGCAGCGCGCCGGTCAATGGCGGGGTCACGCCGACGGTGATCACGGTGCCGCGGGCGGCGCAGCCTTGTGGGATCACGATCGCCAAGGAAGGCTACGTCGAGAGGCGCGTCAAGTTCGAGAGGCAGCTCTCGCGCGCCGGGGCGGCGAACAAAGTTGCCGCGGCGCCAGTCGGCATCCTTTTCGGGCTTGTGGGTATGGCTCTCGCCTCAGCCGCTGGAACCTCGTCCATTGCTCCGGACGCGATTGGAAACATCGGCTACGACATCGGTACGTCGATCGGTGCGATGCCGGGGAACAAGATCGATGAGAAGAGCGGCGGTGCGTACAAGCAGGTTCCCGGCGAGGTGAACGTGACGCTCGAACCACAGACTGCCGCGGTTATTGCGCCGCCGGTTCCGCGGCGGTGACGTCGTCGGGCTTCTTTCTCATATCGAGGAAGAGGAGGCCGATGCCGATGCAGATGGCGGAGTCGGCGACGTTGAAGGCGGGCCAGTGGTGGGATTTGACGAAGACGTCGACGAAATCGACGACGTAGCCGAGGCGGAAGCGGTCGATGAGGTTGCCGATGGCGCCGCCGAGAATCAGGTGCAGGCCGGTCTGGAGCACGCGATCGGTCACCGCGGCGCGAAAGGCGTAGGCGACGACGACGAAGAAAACGCCGATGGCGCCGAGGTTGAGGAGGAGCGGCACGAAGCGGGAGTCGGCGTTCGCGCCGATTCCGAATGCGGCGCCGGTGTTGCGGACGTGAACGAGTTGAAGAAAATTCGGGATCAGCGGAATCGACTCGTGCAGATCGATGCGCGAGGAGACGAGGAATTTCGTCCAGGCATCGGCGAGGATCACGATGACGGAGAGCGCGAGGTAGGGGATTCGTTTCAAACCGCGACGCCTCGCTTCTCTTCAATCAATTTGTCGAGCTCCACGCGCAGACGGCCGAGAATCTCATCATATGTGTAGTGGCCGAGCGTCTCCGGCCCGCGCTTGAGATTGACATACGTTGGCGCGCACCACATGCCGAGGTCGGCGTCGTCGGTCTCGCCGGGTCCGTTCACGCGGCAACCCATCACGGCGATTGTGATGTCGTGCTCGCTCGCGTACTTCGTCATCTCTTTGACGTTCTGCGCCAGATCGATGAACGCTTCGTTCTCGACGCGCGAACAGGAGGGGCAACTGATGATGTTCATCCCTGTCTGTTCGAAGCGCGCTACGGAGCGGAGGCGGCCGTTGGCGATGTCTTCGAGGATTTTGCGGCCGACGGTGATCTCGTCGCCCTTGTTTTCGAAGGGCAGCGTCAGCGAGACACGCAGCGTGTCGCCGATGCCGCGGGTGATGAGTTGTTCGAACGCGACGCGCGTCTTGATCACACCGTCGGGCGGCATACCGGCTTCCGTGACGCCGAGGTGGAGCGGGACGTCGGGACGGGCAGCGGCGAAGCGGATATTCGCGTCGATCACTTTGTTCGGATCGGAGTCTTTGAGCGACACGACGTATTGATCGAAGCGGAGGTCGTCGAGCATCGCGCAATGCTCGAGCGCGGAGTCGATCATCGGCGAGATCGAGTCTTCTTTCGGATACTTGTCGAGTTTTTCAGGATCGACGGAACCAGCGTTGACACCGATGCGGATCGCGCAGCCGTGCGCGCGCGCGACGTCGACGAGGTAGGCGACCTTGGCAGTGATCGGTTTGTCGCGCTCGATGTGGTAGAGGTGACCCGGGTTGTATCGGAGTTTCTGCACGAACGGCGCGACGCGCTCGGCCAGACGGTAGTTTTCCTGAAGATCGATGACGAGGTTGGCGTTCGGCCGGGCCTTGCGAACTTCTTCGAGGGCGGTCACGTCTTTCGCGGTATCGATGGCGATGCGGATGACGTCGGCGCCAGCGGCTTCAAGGAGCTCCACCTGCCGGATCGTGGCAGCGACGTCCTGCGTCTTCGTGGCCGTCATCGACTGGACGGCGATCGGCCGGTTTCCGCCGATGGTGACGTTGCCGATCCGCACCTCGCGTGTCTGTCTGGGTTTCATCGGGCGGTGTGAACGCGGGAGACGGCGAAACCCTTCCGCACCGTCCGACAAACCGAACATCCGCTCGGGACAAACCAGTTGCAGCCGCGCCCGGCATCGGATAAGTTCCGATTGCCCCACCTATCAGCCCTTCTGCAAATAAATAGTCGCTCGCGTTGCACATCTAACGCCTCTGGAGGTCTCATGTCCCGCTTCATCAACGCAGTCATTTTGATCCTGACGTTGGCAATGCCAGGCGTCCTGCAGGCCCAAACCTGTACGCCTCCGGTGATCATCCAGGTCGGCGGCACCAATCCCGTGTGCGCAGGCCAGCCGGTCATGCTCGATGCCGGATCGGGATGGTCGACGTACCAATGGAGTCCCGGCGGCGTGACCACACGGATGATCTCCGACACTCCGAGCGCCACGATGTCGTACACGGTGACGACGACTGATGCGAACGGCTGCACGGTGACGTCGCAGCCGTTGACGGTGGTTGTGAACAACGCCGCATATGCGCCGCCGGCGATCCAGGGTGCGCCGTCCGATATCTGTCCGTCCGGTAGCGGCTCCGCGTGGATCGACATCCCGTCGCCCGATTACACGACGATTTCCTGGACTGTCCAGAACGGAACGATCACCGCCGGAGCTTCCGGCCATTACGTCTCGTTTCAGGCCGATGGCAGCGGCCAGCCGGTCGTCGCGGCGGTCGCGGTGGCGGATGCGAACGGTTGCCCGGCGCAGAGCAGCGTAACCATCCCGATCCGCACCATTCCCACGCCGGGGGTCCACACCTACGAGGCCGACGTTTGTCCGACGGGCTCCGGTCAGGTGTACGTCGACAACCCGGAGTCCGGCAATTGGAAGGCGATCAACTGGACGATCGAGCATGGCTCGCTCCCTTACGGAAACACCTCGCCGAGCGCCTCGTTCACGGCCGACGGGAGCGGCCTGCCGGTCGTGCTGCACGTGACCGTGGGTGACTTCGGGGAGTGTCAAGCGCAGAACACCATCACCATCCCGATCCGCAGCATTCCCACGCCAGCGGTCCACACCTACGAGGCCGACGTTTGTCCGACGGGCAACGGTCAGGTGTACGTCGACGGGCCGGCGTCTGGCAACAATTGGAAGGCGATCTACTGGACAATCGAGCATGGCTCGCTGCCCTATGGAAACACCTCGCCGAGCGCCTCGTTCACGGCCGACGGGAGCGGGCTGCCGGTCGTGCTGCACGTGACCGTGACGGACTTCGGGGAGTGTCAAACGCAGAACAGCATCACCATCCCAATTCGCAGCATTCCCACGCCTGCGGTCCACACCTACGAAGCCGGCGTTTGTCCGGCGGGCTTCGGTCAGGTGTACGTCGACGGGCCGGCATCCGGCAACAATTGGAAGGCGATCTACTGGACGATCGAGCATGGCTCGCTGCCCTATGGAAACACCTCGCCGAGCGCCTCGTTCACGGCCGACGGGAGCGGGCTGCCGGTCGTGCTGCACGTGACCGTGACGGACTTCGGGGAGTGTCAAACCCAGAACACCATCACCATCCCGATTCGCAGCATTCCAACTCCGGCGGTCCACACCTACGAGGCCGGCGTCTGTTCGACGGGCTCCGGTCAGGTGTACGTCGACGGGCCGGCGTCGGGTAACAATTGGCAGGCGATCTACTGGACAATCGAGCATGGCTCGCTGCCCTATGGAAACACCTCGCCGAGCGCCTCGTTCACGGCCGACGGGAGCGGGCTGCCGGTCGTGCTGCACGTGACCGTGACGGACTTCGGGGAGTGTCAAACCCAGAACATCATCACCATCCCGATTCGCAGCATTCCAACTCCGGCGGTCCACACCTACGAGGCCGGCGTCTGTTCGACGGGCTCCGGTCAGGTGTACGTCGACGGGCCGGCGTCGGGTAACAGTTGGCAGACGATCTACTGGACGATCGAGCATGGCTCGCTACCCTATGGAAACACGTCGCCGAGCGCGTCGTTCACGGCCGACGGGAGCGGGCTGCCGGTCATATTGCACGTGACCGTGGCTGACTTCGGGGAGTGTCAAGCCCAGAACAGCATCACCATCCCGGTTCAGGCCAACACACCCATCACGATTCACACGGATCAGCCGGCGGTTTGTATCAATGGCTACGGCGCCGCGACGATCGACGATGCGCCGCCCGAGAATCCCTGGACTTCCATCAACTGGTCGGTCGAGAACGGAACGGTGGTTTACGGACAGGGAACGACGCGTGTCAATTTCCAGGCCGACGGCAGCGGTAACGCGCTCGTTGTTCACGTGTTGGCGCAGAACGGCTCGTCCGCCTGCGCGGCGCGGAGCAGTGTCACGCTTCCGACGAGCATCCCCGCGGCTCCGGTCATCGCGCTCGGAGACGGCTCGTGCCCGGCCACGGCCTCGGTGACGAACGCGTCCGCCTACACGCAGTTCACGTGGAGCGCCGGCAACGCGGAGATCACCAGCTCGCTGTACGACGCCTCCATCACGTTTCACGCGCGGCAGAACGGTCACGTCATCTTGACCGTTGTGGCACGCGATGCGGGTGGCTGTGAGTCGACAGCCAGCATCGGATACGACGCAAGCGGTCTTCCCGACATCACCATGTCGCTTCCGGGCGTTCCGTACTGCTACGGAACGCCAGCGACTCGCATCGGTTCCGGATGGCGGTCCCGGTGTCGCCTACCAATGGTCGATGAATTCCGGCCAATTCCTCGGCTCGTCGACGACGCCAAGCGTCACCTTCATCCCCCAGGCCGACACGCTCGCGCTCTCGGTTACAGCGACGAACGCCCAAGGCTGCAGCGTGGGCGGGACGGCGTACATCCTGGTCAACCGTCCACCCGCCGGCGACTTCGACTTGGTTCCAGCCTCCGTCTGTGCCAACGGTACGGCCACGATCAGCACCTACGCCAACGGCGTTTCGTACAACTGGCAGGTCATCGACGGAGACATCGTTTCCGGCGCGGGGACGAGCACGATGACCTTCCGCGCGCATACGGCGGCCACGGTCACAGTCCGGCTGACCAAGAACGGACCAAACAGCTGCGGCGCGACCTACGAACGAATCATTCCGGTTAGGGCCGTCGATGCGACGGTCACCGCGAGCGGCCCGACGACATTCTGCGCCGGTGGCTCCGTCACCCTGACGGCCAGCGCGGGAACTGGCTACATTTGGTCGAACGGCGCAACGACGCAGTCGATCACGGTCAGCGCCGCCGGGAATTACAACGTGACGGTGACGAACGCGTCCGGTTGCTCGGCGACGAGTGCGCCCACGAGCGTGATCGTCAACGCGCTTCCGACATTGTCCATCGTCGTCAGCTCGCCCCAGCAGTACACGGCGCTCGCCGCGGCTACCGACGGACACTCTCCGTATGAGCTGGCGACGCTCACCGGGCCCAACACCTATAGTTTCTGTGGCACTTCCTCCGTGAACCTCATCGCCCTCGGCGGTGATTCTTCGAGTACGGTTCAATGGAGCACCGGTGCGGTGACGAGGGTAGTCAACGTCGCGCAGAGCGGCACCTATTCGGTGACACTCACCAGCGCCGGAGGCTGTGCGGTCAGCGACAGCGTCACAGTCAACCTGAATCCAAATCCGACGGCGACGATCACCGCCGGCGGTCCGCTGTCGATCTGTCCCAACGGCGGCAGCGTGATCCTGACGGCAAACGCAGCCGACAGTTACCTATGGTCGACAGGAGAGACGACGCAATCGATCACCGTCGCGCAACCGGGTCCGTACAACGTGCGCGTAACCACGGCGGGATGCTCGGCAACATCGAGCGACACAGTCGTCACGATGCGCGATCCCGGCGTCATTACAGGCGGGCTCAGCTTCTGCGCGGGCGGCTCGACGACCCTCACCGCACCCCCAGCGGCAAGCTACGCGTGGAGCAACGGAGCAAGCACGGGGACGATTACGGTCTCAACCGCCGGCAGCTACTCCGTCACGATCGTTGACGGCTCCGGTTGCAGCATGACGCCGCCGCCCGTGACGGTTGCACAGTCGGCGCTGAGCGTCGGCGTCTCTGCGTCGGCCACGACGATCTGCAGTGGTCAGACCGCGACGCTGACGGCCAACGCCACGGGCGGTAGTGGCTACACGTATCAATGGATGAACGGCAATGGCGTAATCGCCGGCGCGACATCGATGTCGTATGCCGCCAGCATGAGCGACATGTACTCCGTGGTCGTGACCGATGCGGGTGGCTGCAGCGTCAGTACGGCCGGGACGCCGGTCTCCATCTCCGTAAATCCGACGCCACTGTCCTACATCTACGTCCCACCGACGTTCTGCAGCGGAGGAACGTACACGGTCACCGCGGCCGGCATCGCAGGCAACCCAACCTACGCATGGTCCGTGACAAACGGCACGTTGCAGTCCAGCGATCGATACACGGCGATCATCGTGGCCGGTACGAGCGGCAGCGTCACGATTCAACTCACCGTGACCGACACCTTTGGATGTTCATGGAGCGGTGTGCGCACCGTACCGATCGCCGCAAATCCGCCCGCTCCTGTCATCACCGCGGACGGACCAACGACGTTCTGCCACGGGAATTACGTCACGCTCACCGCTCCCGCGGGCTACAGCTATGCATGGCGTGTGGACACGTACGACTTCGGCACGGCGCAGTCGATCATCCTCGGCGAATCCGGCAGCGCCGTCGTTACGATCACCGATGCCAACGGTTGCAGCGCGACGTCGTCTCCCACGATCGTCACGGTGAATGCGCTTCCGCCGACGGCGATCACGGCAGGAGGACCAACGACGTTCTGCGCGGGCGGCAACGTGACGCTGACGGCTTCGAGCGGAACGTCGTATCTCTGGTCGACAGGCGCGACGACGCAGTCGATCACGGCGAACGGCGGCGGCAACTACAGCGTGACTGTGACGAATGCGAGCGGCTGCAGCGCAACGTCGTCGCCGGCCGTTGTTACCGCAAATGCAAATCCGACAGCGAGCATCACCGCCGGCGGTCCGACGACGTTCTGTGCGGGCGGCAGCGTGACGCTGACAGCATCGAGCGGAACGTCGTATCTCTGGTCGACAGGCGCGACAACGCAGGCGATCACGGTCAACGCAACTGGCGACTACAGCGTGACCGTGACGAACGCAAGCGGCTGCAGCACGCCGTCATCGGCGACTCATGTGACTGTAAATGCGAATCCGACAGCCACCATCACCGCTGGCGGACCGACGACATTCTGTGCGGGCGGCAGCGTGACGCTGACGGCATCGAGCGGCGCGTCATATCTCTGGTCGACCGGCGCGACGACGCAGGCGATCACGGTCAACGCAACTGGCGACTACAGCGTGACCGTGACAAACGCGAGCGGCTGCAGCACGCCGTCATCGGCGACTCATGTGACTGTAAATGCGAATCCGACAGGGACCATCACCGCTGGCGGACCGACGACATTCTGTGTGGGCGGCAGCGTGACGCTGACGGCGTCGAGCGGCGCGTCGTATCTTTGGTCGACAGGCGCCACAACGCAGTCGATCGCCGCGAGCACAGGCGGCGACTACAGCGTGACCGTGACGAACGCGAGCGGCTGCAGCGCGGCGTCATCGGCAACCACCGTGACAGTGAATGCGAACCCGACAGCAAGCATCACCGCTGGCGGACCGACGACATTCTGCGCGGGCGGCAGCGTGATGCTGACAGCATCGAGCGGAACGTCGTATCTCTGGTCGACCGGCAAGACAACGCAGGCGATCACCGCGAGCACAGGCGGCGACTACAGCGTGACCGTGACGAACGCGAGCGGCTGCAGCACGCCGTCATCGGCGACTCATGTGACTGTAAATGCGAATCCGACAGCGAGCATCACCGCCGGCGGACCGACGACATTCTGCGCAGGCGGCAGCGTGACGCTGACGGCATCGAGCGGCGCGTCGTATCTCTGGTCGACCGGCGCGACAACGCAGGCGATCACCGCGAGCACAGGCGGCGACTACAGCGTGACCGTGACGAACGCGAGCGGCTGCAGCACGCCGTCATCGGCGACTCATGTGACTGTGAACGCGAATCCGACAGCGACGATCACCGCTGGCGGACCGACGACATTCTGCGCAGGCGGCAGCGTGACGCTGACGGCGTCGAGCGGCGCGTCGTATCTCTGGTCGACAGGCGCGACGACGCAGGCGATCACGGTCAACGCGAGCGGCAACTACAGCGTAACGGTGACCAGTGGGAGTGGTTGCAGCGCCACCTCCTCGCAGACCGCCGTAACCGTCCGTCCGCTTCCGACCGCCTCGGTCAGTGGTGGCGGAACGATCTGCCCGGGCGGTTCCGCGACGATCACGGCAGCGCTCACGGGAACGGCGCCATGGAGCGTCACCTGGTCCGACAATTTCACGCAGACGATCAACAGCGGCTCGACGGCATCGCGCAGCGTGAGCCCGCCGGCCACGACCACGTATACCGTCACGTCCGTCAGCGACGCCACGAGCTGCTCGCGCGCCGGCACGGGGAGCGCCCTGGTTACGCGCAACGCTGCGGCTTCGATTACGACGCAGCCGGTGAACCAGACCACCACGCGAAACACGAACGTGACGCTGACTGTCGTGGCCGCGGGAACATCGCCGATCTCGTATCAGTGGTTCAGCGGCAACGGCACCGTAATCGCCGGCGCGACTTCGGCCTCGTACACCACCTCGTTCACGAAGAAGGGAACGAACACGTTCTACGTTGAGGTCTGGAACGCGTGCAACACGACGCATGTGAGAAGCAACACGATCACCGTGACCGTGAATTAGTTTGCCCCGAGGCCGGGGCGGTACAACGCTCCGGCCTCCGAACGGCGCGAGAAATCCGATACGCTCCGCATCATGCGTACTCTTCTCGATCTTGCCCGCGATCATGCGGGAGAGTTTCTTGGTCAGCTTCCCGACAGGCACGTTGGACCACGTGCCACCCGCGATGAGCTCGTCGCGGCGCTCAAGGTGCCGTTGTCCGA
This sequence comes from Thermoanaerobaculia bacterium, assembly GCA_963719365.1. GTDB lineage: Bacteria > Acidobacteriota > Thermoanaerobaculia > Gp7-AA8 > Gp7-AA8 > JADGNZ01. Next base: position 528,854 of record OY970380.1, read on the forward strand.
TGATGGCGAGGAGCCAGCCGGCGTGCTCGACGCGCTCGTGCGTGGTGCCGATCGCGGCCTCATCGCTTGCGCCGGTCCGCGCTACTTCGGTTTCGTCATCGGAGGGAGTCTGCCAGTTGCTCTCGCCGCCGATTGGATGACTTCGACGTGGGATCAGAACGCGGGCATCTACGCGACGTCACCTGCTACGTCGGTCGTCGAAGATGTTGCGCGCGAATGGCTGCTCGAACTGTTCGATCTTCCGCGCACGGCCAGCGTCGGCTTCGTGACTGGCGGACAGATGGCGAACTTCACGGCGCTGGCAGCGGCTCGCCATGGCGTGTTGCGGCGGATCGGATGGAATGTCGAGGAGGAAGGTTTGGCCGGCGCGCCGCCTGTGCATCTCGTCGTCAGTGCCGCCTCGCACATCACGATTCATTCATCGATGCGCATGCTCGGATTCGGTACGCGCTCGCTGCACAAGGTTGATGCGGACGATCAAGGGCGGATGCGCGCCGATTCACTGCGCGACGTTCTGGCGACGCTCGATGGTCCAATCATCGTCTGCGCGCAGGCGGGCAACGTGAACAGCGGCGCCGTCGATCCGTTGCGTGCAATCGCATTGATTGCGCGTGAACGGAACGCGTGGCTTCACGTCGACGGCGCGTTTGGTTTGTGGGGCCGGGCTACACCTTCGAAGCGGGGGCTGCTCGATGGTTGTGAGTGGGCGGATTCGTGGGCGAACGACGCGCACAAATGGCTCAATGTTCCGTACGACAGCGGCATCGTCATCGTTCGCGATTCGGCGTCGCATCGTGCTGCCATGACGGTTTCGGCGGAGTATTTGGAGCAGACCACCGGAGCAGAGCGCGACAACTTCGACTGGGTCCCCGAGTTCTCGCGACGCGCGCGTGGCTTCGCGATTTATGCCGCCATTCGCACGCTCGGCAAGCGCGGAATCGCCGCGATGGTGGAGGGATGTTGCGAACGCGCGGTGCAGTTCGCGAAGTTGCTCGGCCGCGATCCGCGCGTGGCCATCCTCAACGATGTCGTCCTCAATCAGGTACTCGTCCGCTTCGGCGACAGCGACGAGCTCACGCGCGACGTCATCAGCCGCGTTCAAAAAGAGGGCACCTGCTGGCTGGCCGGTACGACGTGGCAGGGAAAAGCAGCGATGCGGATCTCGGTCTCGAACTGGTCGACGACTGCGGAGGATGTGGAGAAGTCGGCAGCGGCGGTGCTGCGCTGTATTTGAGCACCGTCACGCAACCTGCGCGATCCGGCTTCGCGATCAAGCGTCCTTCATTACCTTCGCCACTCGCGCGAGGAGCACGCTGTTCGTCACCGGCTTGCGGATGAAGTCTGCCGCGCCCACCTCGAACGCGCGGATCTCGACATCTTCGCCGGGCAGACCGGAAAGGAAGACGGCCGGGACGTTGACCCCGTTCTCGTGCATCGCCTGCAGCAGCGAATGGCCGTCGATGTAGGGGAGGTCGACGTCGATGAGGAGAAGATCGACCTTATCCCGTCCCACCAGCATCATCGCTTCGGCGCCGTCCTTCGCTACAACGACCGAATATCCGGCGCTCTTCAGGACTGCTTTCGTGAGCTCGCGGCTCAGCGCGTTGTCTTCGACGACCAGCACCGTCCTCTTGCTCTCGACGTCGGTAGACGTGGCCACGCCGCGCTTTGCGCGCAATTGCATGATCTCCCGCTGCAGCGCCTTCGTTTCTGAGTCAGGCTCGATGCTCAGCTCCCGTTTCAGCACCTTCGCGCAGTGCTCGTACTGCTGCAACGCTTCGACGAGGTCGCCGCTCTGCAGATAGAGCCGCATCAAGGTGCGATGCATTGGCTCCTGAAGAATGTCGAGCCGCAACGAACGTTGCGCGGTGGCGATGGCCTCGTCCAGTCTTCCGTTGCGCGATTGCAACTCGACCATCTGTGCATGCGCGCGAAGTGCGAGACGGTGAAGACGGTCGCGCTCTCCGATGACGAACTGATCGAACCGCTCTTCATTGATGTAGAAGCCGTCGAGGAAGTCGCCGCGATAGAGATCGATAGCTTGGGCGATCCCTACTTCGGTGCCGGTCGCGATCAGCGCCTCCATCTCCGCGGCGTCACAAGTAACCGATGAGTCAAGGCTGAGGAGATCGCCGTCCTCGATAAGCGTCTTCTGTTTCGGAGCGATCAGCGACAGCTCCTTGCGAACGGTCGAAAGCGTCTGCCGGAGGCTCTGCCGCGCCTGATCCGGACCGGTGCTCGACCAGAGCAGGCCCGCCAGTTTTTCGCGCGACACATGCTGGCCCGGCTTGACGGCCAGATACGCCAGCAACGCCTGCGATTTCTTCGCCCCGATCGTGGCAAGCGCGCCATCGGCAGAGCGGATCAAAAAATCACCCAGCAGCTCCAATCGGAGAGAAGTCATGTCGTGAGCGGCAATTATCTCAGCAAGTTGAGGAAAAGTGTTTCGACTTTCATCTCCGCTTCCCGTACTCTCCGAAAAAGGGAGGCCGGCGGATGACAGAGATGGCTTCGGTTGGCGATGAGATGCGGGAGCTGATCCGGCTGCAGAGCTGGAATCAGTTACGCGAACGGCTGACTGACCTGCATCCGTCCGACGTCGCCGATCTGATCATCGCCCTTCCTCGGGAAGAGGAGGGTTTCGTTTTCCGCGTCCTTCCCCGCGACGAAGCGGGCGAGGTGTTCTCGCATCTGCCGCCCGATCACCAGGAAGGTTTGATCGAGTCGCTGAGCAACGAGCAGGTGCGCAACGTGCTCGCCGAGATGAACCCGGACGACCGCACACGTCTGCTCGAAGAGATGCCGGCGGTCGTGACGCGGCGTCTTCTTACTGCGCTCTCGCCCGACGATCTGAAAAGCGCGCGATGGCTCCTCGGCTACCCCGAAGACACCGCCGGCCGCTACATGACACCGGCGTACGTCACGATTCAACCTGGGATGTCTGCCCGCGAAGCGCTCGATCACATCCGCGCCACCGGTTCGGGCAAGGAGACGGTCAACGTCGTCTACATCGTCGACCGCGATGGCCGCCTCGTCGAAGACATCCGGCTCAGTTCTCTCGTGCTTGCGGATCCTTCGACGAAAGTGACGGACATCGACGATCCGCCGCTCGTGAAGATGAACGCCACGGATGACCGCGAAGAAGTTCTGAAAGCATTCGAGAAATACGACCGGCTCGCGCTGCCCGTGACCGATGCGCAAGGCCACATGCTCGGCATCATCACTGTTGATGACGTGCTCGACGTCGCCGAGCAGGAAGCGACCGAAGACATCCAGAAACTCGGCGGTATGGAAGCGCTCGATGCGCCATACCTGCAGGTCGATGTCTTCTCGATGATCAAGAAGCGTGCGGGCTGGCTGTCGGCGCTCTTCCTTGGCGAGATGCTGACAGCGACCGCGATGGGTTTCTTTGAGAAGGAGATTGCACGGGCCGTCGTCCTGGCGCTCTTCGTACCGCTGATCATCTCGAGCGGGGGAAATTCAGGCTCGCAAGCAACCTCGCTGATCATCCGTTCCCTTGCGCTTCGCGAGTTGCGGCTCAGGGACTGGTTCCGCGTTTTTCGGCGCGAGATCATTTCCGGTCTTGTCCTTGGGACTCTGCTCGGGTTCATCGGCTTCACTCGGATCGTGTTGTGGGAGAGGCTTGCCCGGGTGAGCGGAAATCCCCTGCATCTGACGGACTACGGCACCCACTACATGCTCGTGGCGCTGACCGTTTGGTTCTCGCTCATCGGCGTCGTCCTATTCGGCACGATCGCCGGCTCGATGCTGCCGTTCGTGCTGCGAAGACTCGGATTCGATCCCGCCACCGCCTCGGCGCCGTTCGTCGCCACGCTCGTCGACGTGACCGGCCTCTGCATCTACTTCACCGTTGCGCTGCTGATTTTGAAGGGGACGTTGTTGTAGGGAGTGATAGTAGATTAGAGGATCAGTAGATTGGTAGTCGATGGCTGTCTGGCTCGCTAATCCACTAATCGACTGATCCACTCTCGCCATCACTACTTCGGCTGCCACAACTCGAACCGATTGCCCTCGGGATCCGTGGCCCAGCCGAATTTGCCGTAGTCGGTGTCTTCGATTTTCTCGTCGACGACGGCGCCGGCGTTTCGCAACTGCGCCAGCATGGCGTCGAGATCGCTGACTCGGTAGTTGATCATGAATGGAGCCCGCGTCGGCTCGAAGTATTTCGTCGTTGCAGGAAAGGCCGACCAGACGGTCATACCGACAACGTCCGGATTTTCTTTCTCGCGCCATTCGAAGGACGTGCCGCCGTAGTCATCGACGGCGATGCCGAGGTGATCGCGATACCAATCGCGTAAGGCGGGGGCGTCGTCAGCTTTGAAGAAGATTCCACCGATTCCGTTGACCTTTTCCATAGTGGCTCCTAACGCAACGTGAATACGGTAGCAGATCCGCGCGACGAGACGCTCGAGGCGAAGCGGTCGAGCGTTTGCGCCAGCATTCGTTGCGCGGACGGTGTGAGCGAGGTGTCGCGCTCGGCCAGTTTCTGCGGGACGGCCGTAACCGCAGTGGACGGGGCGATGATCGCCACATGCGTGATGCCATCGTTTTTCAACCGTGCGCAAAGCGCTTCGGGCGCGGGAGCCTCGAGGTAGAGCGAGACCCGCGGGCCGTCGAAGTTGCCGCCGCCGCGGACGCGATGAGCGAACCAGTAGGTCTCATTGAGGCCGGCGACCAGGACGTTCGCATTCGCCGGCAGCATGGCGTCAACCGTCTGCGCTGCTGTGTACGACGAGCGTTGCTTCGTCAGGTACTCGGCATCCGAAACGTCCCCGGAAAGAAGCGAAAACGCGCCGCTGCGATCGACAAAATAACAGACGAGAAAAAGCTGCACGACGATGGCGAAGCCGAGGACGATGCGCGTGACTCGGCGGGGGCATTTCGAGAGCGCCGCCGGAATGACCAGGAACGGTAGAAGAATGCGCGATGACGGCGCGAGCAGAAGCATCAGTGCCGCGACGGCGACGAGAGTCCACGCCAGCGCGCCGCCGGAGAGTGCGCATGTGGCAATGAGCGAGGCGCCCAGGCTTTCATCGATGAAATGTCCTTCGAAAACGTAGTCGGAGAGAAACGGTGCGCGATAGCCGGCGACGTGCGGCGCCGCGGCGGAAAGAAACGGCGCGATCGGATTCCCGGTGAGGATGAGATTGCGGATCAGAAAGATGGAGCCGATGGCGATGGCGATGATTAGGGCGCGGCGGGTGGGGAGTGGGGAGTGGCGGCTTGGCTCCGACGCCGTTTTGCGCTTCTGCCACATCGCAATTCCGACCGCGATCATCGCGAACGGGATGAACGTGTACTTCGTCAGGAGCCCTGCTCCGAGCGTGACTGTCCCCGTGGGGACATCATTCTGATCGAGCGCCAGAACGAGAACGGCGCAAATTCCGATCAGCGGCCAATCGTTGAGCGACCATCCCGCGATCAACGCCAAAGCCGGCGTCGTGACGATCGCCGCGACCGCGAGCGCGTTGCCGCGTGCGAGGCGGAACAACATCGCCGTCGTCGCCAGCGCCGCGATGAAGTGAAGAACGTGAGACGCGATTCCTCCGCGAATCTGTCCGAGGATGGTCAGGAGCGGCAGATCGGCAGACTCGATTCCGAGCGGGAAATACGAGTGCGAAATCAACGGCAGATCGATGGCGCGATGATTGAGAACCCACGACCACGGCACTGCCAGGTGATAGGCGAGCTCGTCGAGCGATGTGGGAGGCGCCTGCGCGGCCACGAGCGCTGCCAGAAACACGATGGCGATGGCGACTAGCGCGAGTGGTTCCGTCAGCGCGGGAATGACCGGTAGTCGGGATTTGAATCGCCGGATGACGACGTATAGACCAACGCCGCCGCATGCGATCAGCAACGCTCCCATCGACCAGATGGAGACGTTCAATGTTCCGGCGAGGAAGCAAAGCGCGCCGAAGATGGGATAGCCGAGGAGGAAGTCGCGCGGGATGTCGCAATCGTCGGGACGCCAGGCACGTGCGAGCAGCGATCGAAGCGCGAATCCGCATCCGACGATGGCCAGCGACGCGGCGAGAGCGAGCAGGAAGGACAAACCGGTGCGCCTCACGAACAACTCGACGAGCACGAAACGGTCGAGAAGAACGAGCACCAGGTAGAGCGCGATGACCGCGGCGAGAATGCGCTGGAGTCGTGACATCGCCGGCTGCAACTCAGATTTCGGGCAAGGCCGCGCGCATGGCCAGGATATCGGAGATGATCTCGCGCGCCGCTTCCGGGCGGATCTGCGTGGTGCGATCGCTTAGCGCCGCCGGCGGGTTGTCGTGAACCTCCATGAAGAAGCCTTCCGCACCCGCCGCCGCGGCCGCGCGCGCGAGCGGACGCGCGAACTGCGGCGTGCCTCCGGTCTGCTTCCCTTCGCCGCCGGGTTTCTGCATCGAGTGGGTGATGTCGTAAACGACCGGCGCTCCGAATCCGCGCAGAATCGGGAAGGAGCGCATGTCGACGACGAGGTTCTGATACCCGAACGACGAACCGCGTTCCGTGATGAAGACGCGCTCGTTTCCTGCTTCGCGCCCTTTGTCGAGAATGTTGTTCGCTTCCTCCGGGGAAAGGAACTGTCCCTTCTTCACGCCGATCGCTTTTCCGGTCCGCGCCGCAGCGGCGATGAGGTCGGTCTGTCTGCACAGAAACGCGGGAATCTGGATGATGTCCAACACCTCGGCCGCGCGATCCGCCTGCTGCCATTCGTGAATATCGGAGAGGAGCGGCAACCCGGTCTCGCCCTTCACCGCGCGCAGAATCTCCAGCCCCTTCTCCAAGCCCGGACCGCGAAAGGACTCGATCGACGTGCGGTTCGCTTTGTCGAACGATGATTTGAAAACGAGGTTGATCTTCAACTCATCGCGCAGCGCCAGAAGCGTCCGCGCCATGCGCAGCGCATGCTCGCGCGACTCGATCACGCACGGACCAGCGATGAAAAGGGGAGGGTGGCCGCCACCGAAGGAGATGGTGTCGGTGATGGCGATTGGGCGCGTCTGCATGCGGGGGGCATTGTACTCACGCGATGGTAGAATCGCGCCGTGGCTGACGAGCTATTCGACACGCTGCTTCGCTTTCACCGCGAAGTCGTGCAACCGGAACTGAACGAGATCCGCGGCGAGGTTCGGGACATGCGCGGCGAGATACGGGACATCCGCGGCGATATGCAGGACATGCGTATCGAGATGCGGGACATGCGTGGCGACATAGACACAATGCGCGACACGATGGCCACGCGCACGGAACTACAGGCCGCGCGAGACGAAATGACCACGGAGCTGCAGGCTATTCGCGGCCAAATGGCCACACGCGCGGAACTGCAGGACATGCGCGCGGAACTACAGGCTATGCGCGCAGAGATGGTGACATGGCCCGTATTGATGCTCTTTTTCGAACAAATGGTCAAACCTGAGGTCGAGACCGTTCGTTCTGAGATCGGAGCGCTGGCGACGCGGACGGAGATGTTTTCTCATGTCGATGGCCTCTACGTCGTATTTAAACGTCTCGAGACCGAGTATTACGCACTCATGGCGGCGGTGGGAAGGCTTGAGAAGCAAATGGCGGAGCAGATTGCTGATCGCTCGGAAGTCCGGTCCGAATTGTTGGGGCTAAAGGATCAGGTTTCGCAGCTTAGCGATCGAATCGCCGGACGAGATACGAACTAATTCTTAGCTGCCATCGCGCCAACCGGCCTCACCGCCCTTGCCCCCACCCATGTCGCGCCAACATAGATCACGAACGACGCGATCGAGAACCATACCGGCTGCGGGATCTTGATTGCGTTGAAAATGCCGGCGGCGAGAAGAAGGGCGCCGGTGACGTAGCCGGCAATCGGGTCGCGGGCGACTTTCGCGGCGAGCCAGGTTGCTACGAATGTTCCGATCAGCCAGCCGGTGAGGACGAGCAGGTAGGCGGGCAGCGGCAGTGCGGCGATGAAGCGTTTGACCTGCTCGAAGTCGTCCATGTTCGTTCCGGGCGGCGGCGGATACAGCACGTGAACGATGGCTTCCGCGCTTGCGACCAGCGCGAACGCGGCGATCAATCCGGCGATGATCCCGCCGATGTACCGCAGCGCTTTCATACGAGCTCAGTCTCTTGCGCGACCGTCACCGCGGCGTTGGATTTCATCGAGTTCTTGAACACACGTGCCGCGGCGATGAACGAACGGAAGAGCGGGTGCGGCGCGGTCGGACGCGATTTGTACTCGGGATGGAACTGGCAGCCGAGGAACCAGGGGTGGCCTTCGAGCTCGATGATCTCGACGAACTTTCCGTCGGGGGAAAGGCCGGTCACGTGGAATCCGCGCTCTTCGAGTTGCGGCACGTATTCGGGATTGACCTCGTAGCGATGGCGATGGCGCTCGTCGATCAGATCGCTGCCGTACGCTTCGTGCGCGATCGAGCCATCCTTCAGCCGGCAGGGATATTTTCCGAGGCGCATCGTGCCACCGAGGGCGTCGACGCCGATGAGATCGCGCAGCTTGTAAATGACTTTGTACGGCGATTCATCGTCGAACTCCGTCGAGTTCGCGCCAACCATTCCGACCACGTTGCGTGCGAACTCGATCGTCGCGCATTGCATGCCGAGGCAGATGCCGAAGTAGGGGATGCGCTTCTCGCGTGCGTACCGAATCGCGCGCAACTTTCCTTCGACACCGCGCGAGCCGAAGCCGGGACCGACGAGGATTCCATCCACGCGCCCAAGCTCTCCGTGATAGCCCTCCGTCTCCAACTCCTCGGAGTCGATATAAACGATGCGGACCTTCACATTGTTGGCGATGCCGCCGTGCGTGAGCGCTTCGTTGAGCGATTTGTACGAGTCGCCGAACTCGACGTACTTGCCGACGAAGCCGATCTTCACCTCGTCTTCGGGATGGCGAAGTTTGCGGATGATCTCTTCCCACTTCGTCAGCGCGCCGATCTCGTCGTGAGGGAGATGAAGCTTGTCGAGCAGGATTTCGTCGAGCCGCTCGCGAGAAAACGCCAGCGGCACCTGGTAGATGAATTCGACGTCGAGCGCGGGGATGACGGCGTCCTGTTCGACGTTGCAGAAGAGAGCGATCTTGTCGCGCATCTCGTCCGGAATGGCGTGCTCGGAGCGGCAGAGAAGAACGTCCGGTTGGATGCCGATCTCACGCAGCTTCTGAACGGAGTGCTGCGTCGGCTTGGTCTTCATTTCGTCCGAGGCTTTGATGTAGGGGACGAGCGTGAGATGGACGTTGATGGCGTTGCCGCGTCCTGCTTCGAGCCGGAACTGGCGGATGGCTTCGAGGAACGGCAGCGATTCGATGTCGCCGACGGTGCCGCCGATCTCGACGATGACGACGTCGACGCCTTCGCTCACTTCGCGGATGCATTTTTTGATCTCGTCGGTGATGTGCGGGATGACCTGCACGGTTTTGCCGAGGTAATCGCCGCGCCGCTCCTTCTCGATGACTTTGAGGTACACGCGGCCAGTGGTGAAGTTGCTCTTGCGCGTGGCGCGCATCGAGGTGAATCGCTCGTAGTGGCCGAGGTCGAGATCGGTCTCGGCGCCGTCATCGGTGACGTAAACCTCGCCGTGCTGGAAGGGCGACATCGTGCCAGGATCGACATTGATGTAGGGATCGAATTTCTGGATCGTGATGCGAAATCCGCGCGCTTCGAGCAGAGCGCCGATCGATGCCGCGGCGATTCCTTTACCCAGTCCGGAAACAACACCACCCGTAACGAAAATATATTTGGTGCTCATGGTCATGCCTCCGGTTGGATGAGAGAGATTGAGCCGGTGCCGCGGCGCGGTTCGGCTTGCTTGCTGGCGGGGAGAGTGGTGCTGGCTGTGGCGAGGATGCGTGTGCGTGTGAGCACGAAGCTCACGAACGTTCTCCAAGATCACGCATGTTTAGCCAGCTCATATTCGACGCGCGCCACATCCTCGGGACGATCGACGCCGAGGTGGGCCTTCGTTGTTTGAACGACGACGATTTTAAAGCCGTTCTGCATTGCCCGCAACTGTTCGAGCGATTCTGCCCGTTCGAGCGGTGACGCCGGAAGCGCTGCCAGCGCGCGAAGTACGGCAGTTTGATAGCCGTAGATTCCAACGTGACGCTGCGCTCCGGCGAGTAGGGCGCGCGAAAAGTAGAGTGCGTCGCCGTTGAGTTTCGTGACAACTTTCACGACATCGCGTGATTGCCCTTCTTCATCGCTTTCGATCGGTGTTGCCAGCGTGGCCATGTCGGCGCCGGTCGATTGGAGGATTTCGATGATGCGATCGACGCACTCGATGTCGATCAGCGGCTCGTCGCCCTGAACGTTCACGACCTGATCGAATTCTCCGCCGAGTAGATCGAGCGAGGCCGCGATTCGGTCGGTGCCGCTTTGGAATTCGCCCTCCGGACGCACGAAGCGCCCGCCGAAGGATGCGACGTGATCGGCGATGCGATCGTCGTCGGTCGCGACGAAGACGGCGCCGGCACGTGCCGATCGCGCCGCGCGCTCGTACACGCGCTGGATCAGCGAGACGCCCGCGATCATCGCCAGCGGTTTGCCGGGGAAGCGCGTCGATGCCCAGCGCGCGGGAATTACAATGACGGCGTTCATGAGTAATCGGAATTCTAATGGGGGAGTGGGGTGTGGGGCGTGGGGAGTGGGAGAACTGGCCAATTTGCGTCGCTCACATTACCGCCGTCGCCCTGCGCACTTGCTTCCCCCCTCATCCGGCCTTCGGCCACCTTCTCCCCCCGCAAAAAACGCGGGGGGAGAAGGCGCTCGATGGGAAAGGGCGCCAATAGGTACGGGCGGGCGGAGAGTGGGAGAACGCGCGAATCCACGCTTCTCGGACTACCTAACTCTCCAATCGAGCGCCTTCGCCCCCGCGCTTTTCAGCGGGGGAGAAGGTGGCCGAAGGCCGGATGAGGGGGCTTCGAAAGAGTCCGAAATTCTTGCAAACGCGAGTGAAGAAGCCGCTCGATCGGAAAGCGCTAGGGGAAGCACGATCGCAAACAACTCGTCTTTCAGCAAGGGCGTGCAAAATGCGCAGTAATGAGGAGGTGGCGGCTCCCACTCCCCACTCCCTACTCCCCACTCCCCGCGAGCGAATCCTCGTCCGCCGATTGCTCATCCTTGCGGCGTCCATCGTCATCGCGGTTTCCGCGTACAGCCGGCTCGATCTGTTTTACTCGCATAAGTTTTTCGACAACACGGGGCGCGCGCAGTGGATCTGGCCGGTGCATCGGATGGCGGCGGGCGATCCCGTGGCGTTCTTTGCGACGCACGATTTCGATCTTCCGCCGAACCGCGCATTCACGCGGATCAAGATGCTGGGCGATCCGGAGTACACGCTCTATTTCAATGGCGCGACGATTGGCGGCAGGCGCGTGGGCGACGGGAATCAGGCGCTCGATACGTACGACGTCAGCAACCTGGCGCACGATCATGGGAACCGCATGGTCGTCGCTGTGCGAAGTGCGAACGGCGTCGGAGGACTGATCGCAGCGATCGATCTCACGCGCGAGTTTGCGAACTTCGTCGTCACCGGAAACGACTGGCACATCGTTCGGCGGTGGCACGATGATCTGCTCGTTCGCGATCCGCCAGCCAGCGAGATCGGGCGTCCGCAACTTTTGGGGCGTCCGCCTGCTCGCCGCTGGAACTATCTCGTGCAGAAGGATGCGCCGTTCCTTGCGCCGGCGAAGCAAGTCATCAACGCGCGGCAGAAGTTCGACTTTCAGACTGCACTGCCCGAAATTGCGGTCATCGGCGGCACCGCGGTGATGGTTTCGCGAAAGACGGCAGCAACCGCGTACGACTTCGGTGCACCGATCAGTGGACGGGTGCGGCTTACGATCCGCAACGTCGAGACCGGACCGCGTAACGTCACCGTCCGTTTCGCTTACGAACGTGCGCAGTTGTTCACAGTCGATGAGCCGGTCGAGCAGTTCGTGTTCGCGGCGGGGGAGCGGACGCTGCTCGATGAAGAGGTCCGCAACTTTCGCTACATCACAGTCTATGGCGGCGCGGCAACGGTCGATGTGCTGCAGTGAAGAAAGCAGAGATCACAAGAGCAGAGATCAGCGATCAGAGATAAGAGACGTGTTGATTCCGCCTGATCTCTAATCCCTTATCTCTGCCTCAGAAGAGCACCTTCTGCACGAAGTACGACTGCGGCGTGATCGCCTTCGATTCGATCGCTTGCGCTTCGTCGTGCGTGAGATGAAAACGTCCAGCGGCAGCGCCTGTCGTCGTTTTCATGAAGATGTCTGCGTAATCGATCTGCACTCCGGTGATGCCGGCATTGCGGACCATCAGGAACGCGGTCGCCGAAAGCGTGTTGAAGACTTTGTCCTCGGTGTCCGCGGTAAGGTCCGCGCGGAGCGAGTGCGGACCGGTGGCAACGAGCTTGTGCTCGAAGATTCCGACGTTCTCGTAGGCGCGCTCGAATTTGCCGAGGACGTCCGAGCCGAGAAGCGCGCCCGGAGCAATCGGAATCGTGGCCTCGGCTGGCGCTGCAGCGGCGGTCGCAGGCCCTGACGGTGGAAGTTTGCGCAGCTTAATGGTCGTGCCAAGCTGTGACGCTTTTGTCGTTGATGGGGCCGGAATCTGCTCGACACCGAAAAGGTCTCCACCGCCAAGCCGCGTCATCTCCTCCGACTTCGCGACGTTGATGGCGTTTGGATCGAGGTTGAGCACCGAGCCGTTGACGAGGTTGAGGACTGCCTTGCCGTTGACGACGGTCCATTTCGATTTCGCTTCGTAGCGCGTGCCGTCTTTGAGCACGACCCAATAGCTCGAAGCGAACGTTGGAATCGCAACAACGGCAGCAAGCACGGCAACGATCATGAACTTTTTCACGCGAGCTCCTCGGAATGGCGCTTCAAGGCCGTCGATTATACTGGCCACCAATGCTCGTCGTCATGGAAGCCGGAGCCCGGCCCGATCAAATTGAAGCGGTTGTCCGCCACATCGAAAAGATGGGTCTGAAGGCCCACGCCATCCCCGGCGCCAATCGGACGGCAATCGGAATCACAGGAACGCCAGGCAAGGCGGACCCAGAGATCCTCGAGAATTATCCCGGCGTCAAGGAAGTCATCCGCGTCTCGCACGCCTACAAACTCGTCAGCCGGGAAGCACGGCCGGATGACAGCATCATTAATGTTGGAGGCGTCGATGTCGGCGGCAACGGCATCGTCGTCGTCGGCGGACCGTGTGCGGTGGAGTCGCTCGATCAGTCCCGCGCGATTGCCGAGGGGATTCGAAACGCGGGCGGGCAGTTATTCCGCGGCGGCGCGTTCAAGCCGCGCACGTCGCCCTATTCGTTTCAGGGACTCGGCGAGCCGGGCCTGGAGATTCTGGCGCGGGTTCGCGAGGAATTCGACCTACCAATCGTCACCGAGGCCATCGACAACGAGGCACTCGCGCTGGTCGATCAGTACGCCGACTGCATCCAGATCGGCGCGCGCAACATGCAGAACTTCTCGCTGCTCAAAGCGGCTGGACGCGCACGTAAACCGATTCTCCTGAAGCGCGGGATGTCGGCCACGCTGGAAGAACTTCTTCTCTCGGCCGAATACATCATGGCCGAGGGGAACTACAACGTGATCCTGTGCGAGCGCGGCGTGCGCACGTTCGCGGACCACACGCGCAACACGCTCGACCTCTCGATCGTCCCGGCCATCAAGCGCATCAGCCACCTGCCTGTACTCGTCGATCCGAGTCACGGGACGGGCAAGCGCAACAAAGTGGCGCCGATGTCGCGCGCGTCGATCGCCGCCGGTGCCGACGGCGTGTTGATCGAGGTACATCACAAGCCGGAAGAAGCGCTGTCCGATGGACCGCAAGCGATCCTGCCCGAGGCGTTCGCAGTGATCGTGCGCGAGTGCGATGCGATTGCGCGCGTGGTGGGGCGATCGTTGCAGCCATCGCTCGCGGCAACGGTTTGATTGATCCGCAGATTACGCAGATGTACGCAGATTCATAGGGTTTCATCTGCGACATCTGCGGATCAGCTTTTACGACCGCACCCGATGCACTCGCAACAGATTTGTTTTCGCGCGCTGATAAACCGGTGATCCCATTAGAATCACCAGCCGGTCGCCGGGAACGACGATGTCGCGGCTGATGAGAAACTCGTCGACGCGCTCGACGATCTGTTCGTGATACTCGCCAACCTCGCGCAGAACGAATGGCTGCACGCCCCAGAGAACGTTCATGCGCCGCGCGACCCACGTCGATGGTGTTAGCGCGATGATCGGCTGCTTCGGCCGGAACTTCGACATCAGCCGCGCGGCGAATCCGGTCTGTGTGAAGACGATGATGTACTTGGCGTCGAGCTGCTGGGCCGCGTAGTTCGCCGCTCCGGCGAGGGCGTCGGTGAACTCATCGGTCTCTGTCGAAACGCGGAAGGGATCGCGTCCGATGCCTACTTGAAACTGGCGGTTCTGCTCCGCGGCCGTGATGATGCGCGCCATCATCTGCACGGCTTCGACCGGATACGCGCCGGACGCGGTCTCGGCCGACAGCATGACGGCATCCGATCCATCGAAAATCGCATTGGCCACATCCGACGCCTCGGCGCGCGTTGGCCGCGAGTTCGACGTCATCGACTCGAGCATCTGCGTTGCTGTGATGGCGAAGCGCCCCCACACCGCCGCCGTCTGCAGCACGCGTTTCTGCACGATCGGTACATCCTCGGGCGGCAGTTCGACACCGAGGTCGCCGCGCGCGACCATCACGCCATCGCTGACGTCGAGGATGTCTTCGAGCGCGTCGATAGCCTGCGATTTTTCGAGCTTGGCGATGATGTTGATCTCGTCGCCGCCGAGGTCGTGAAGCAGCGAGCGAAGCTCCACGATGTCGGAGCGGCGCCGGATGAACGAGGCGGCGATGTAGTCAAGCTGGTTGGCGACGGCGAAGGCGACATCTTCGCGGTCCTTCTCGGTGATCGCCGGAATGGTCAGCTCGGTGTCGGGAAAATTCATCCCTTTCTTCGAGGAGATCGGGCCGCCGTGGATGACTCGCGTCAACACGCGCGGTCCGTCGATTCCGGCCACAACTAATTCGACGAGACCATCGTTGATGAGAATGCGCTGCCCGAGTTGAACCTCGCGGGGCAGGGGAGTGAACGGCGTGAAGACAATCGAGGCGTTGCCGGCGACCGGCTCCGTGGTAATCGTAAACAGTTGTCCCGGCTGCAGTTGAATGACGCCATCAACCTCACCGATCCGAAGCTTCGGCCCCTGAATGTCGCCAAGGATGGGGATGTATTTCCCGTGGTCCGTGGCAACGCGGCGAATGATCTCGATGAGGCGAAGGCGATCGGTGGGCGTTCCGTGAGAGAAGTTCATCCGGAAGACATCGACGCCCGACGTTAACAGGCGAAGAATGACGTCTTCAGATCCGCAAGCGGGCCCAAGCGTTGCGATGATTTTGGTCCTACGCATCAGGTTTCATATATCACGTGGGGGGGTGGGGTGTGGGGGGTGGGGTGTGGGCTTTCGAATCGGGATACTGCTGCAAGTAGCGAACGAGACCGTTGAGCAAACGGACGACGGTTTCCGTTCGTCGAGTCAGCGTTTCAACCCGCTCCGATGTCGTGTATCCGAGGGCTTCGGCAATCGTGATTTGCGTTTGCAGCTCAAACAAAGAGCCGCGAGCCTGCTGGACGAATCGACAGAAATCGCGCTTCGTTCCCCCGGCCTCTTCCCTCGGCGATATTGCTTGGGATTGAGACGGCGGCTCGCCGCATCTGCGCAGTCAGCCCGTAAAGCTCATGCCGAGGAAAATCCTGGGTCGCGGTGTACGTCTCAATGGCCAGTTGCACAGACTCTCGCCACACTTCGAGACGTCGATAAATGCTTTCACTCATATCCGGTTTGGTGCGAACGAAGGAGTGACGCAGAGGTGGGAGCGGGAAGTGTACCTCGGTTTGAGAGGGTGTGGGGAGTAGGGAGTGGGGTGTGGCGGAGTTGTGGATATCGCTTCACCGTCATGTCAAATTGCGAGGCGACCGTCATCGAAAGCGAGCTGATGATGAAAAAATTGAACCGTCTTTCTCCCACCCCCCACGCCCCACCCCCCACACCCCGACACACAAACCTCACGCCCATTCATTTGACTACCGCCAACCGACTCCATACACTCGCTCGCTGAGAAGGAGGACCTATGCGCCGGATGCGTTCGATCGCGATTGCTTCACTTGCCATCGTCCTCCTTGCTGTTCCTGCGCAATCGGAGGTTCCGCTTCCGGCGGTGCTGCAGGTACTCGGCAGCGTGACCAATTCCGCGCGGCCCGTCGGTAACGCACTCGTCATCGCGCTCAACCTCAACAACCTCGCCGCGATCCAGACGTTCACGAGCAGCGACGGCTCGTTCTCGTTGCCGCAACTTCCCGCCAGCGTCTACCGGATCATCGCCATGAAATACGGCTTCACGCCGGCGATCGAAACGATCGTTCCGACGAAGAAAGAGCATCGCTTGAAGATGCGGCTCGAGGCGGATAAGGAAGCGAAAGGCACGAATCAGGAGATGTGGGAGATTCGTGGCTCACTGCCACCCGACGTTCTGCGCCAGATCGATATGGTGATGGCGCCGCCGCCCGATCCGATCGGGCCGACGGCGATGGCGTACGAAGTTCCCCGATTCAAAGGTGAGATGGTGTCGATGACCGGCATGTCCGCGGGCACGACGGCATCGGCATCCGGTCCGGCGTTCGCGCAGACCGCACTCGGGCTGCAGAGCCGCGTCGGCGACAACTGGCAGATCGGTTTCCGAGGGAATCTTCATCGTGTTGAAGATCCGACCGACAACGAATCGTTCGGCACGCCGGTCGCTGCATCGAGCGCGGCCGCGATCGAGCTCCGATCGTCGCCTACCGATTCGTACCGGCTGACCTCAACCCGCTCCTGGTGGCGCTATCGCGACGAGATCCCTTCTGAATCGGCCGATATCCGTTCGCATGACTTCGAATGGGCGCACGGCGATTCGCACGTCCAGGTTCGCTATCTCGCGCAGCAGAATCTTTTCGTCGCCACGCCCGGCTCCGAGCTCATCGAGATCAAAGGCGCGACCACCGTTTTCCAGACTCCACGCAACGACCTCGGCGTCTCCCTGCGCATGACGCAGGAAAGCACGCGGACGGTCGCGGGGACAGTCGCTGCGCCAACGTTGCGAACCGCCGATCTCACCGCGAACGCGAAGTTCGAACTGGTGCCGGCATTCACGGTCGACTATGGGATGTCGAGCCGCGTCGGCCTGTACGGAACAGAGTGGGCTCCTCGCAGCGGCGCGGAATGGAAGATCGGCAAGGACACGGCGGTGGTCGTCTCCGGAATGTACAAAGTCGTCGAGGCGGATCATCAGAACACTCTGCCGAGCGTCATCGTCTGGTCCGACGATTCCGGGCTGTTGCCTCGCTATGCCTACTCGGCCGGCATCGTCTCCGGCGACAATTCCCGCGAGCACTTCAGTGTGGTCGGCAGCGTCAGCGCGACCGATACGCCGCTCCGCATCGTCTTCACGGACGGACTCGAACACTTCTGGGACGGCCTCTACATCGACGCCGGCGACGTTCGCCGCGATCTTCGTGTGGCGTTCCGCAAAGAGCTCGGACGCCGGTTCCTGCTCGATGTCTCATCGATGGCCGGCACCGCGTCACCCGCGCATCCCGGCATCACATCCCACGGAACCGAGAAGCTTTACGTGGCCGGCGACGTCGAGTCGACGTTCTCACCAACGCGGACGACGCTTGCCGTTTCCTACCGTCAGATCAATCAGCCCCAGCCCAACGGCGGCGACGCCTACCGCACCCACCGCGTCGACCTGCGCCTCGCCCAATCGCTGCACCTGCCCCTCGATCTGAAAGTGCTCCTCGGCATCGAGCTCGCCCACGCCGAAAACTCACGCATCCTGCTGGATTCTCTCGACGCGGATGGGGTGACGAGGCGTTACCTGGGCGGGCTGGCAGTTAATTTCTAGGTTGGCGTGCGGATGGGGACTTTACGGGCTGCAGCGGGCAGGCGATCGTCCTTCGTTATGCCGCCTTGCGAGGCAACTTCACGACCAGTCGCACGATTGCGCCAAGGCTGGCCAGCATGTCGAGGAGCGCATCGGTGCTGAACAAATCGATTCGCCCGCGCAGGAGATCGCTGACCCGAGGCTGAGTCACGTAGAGGATCTTCGCGATCTCCGCCTGCTTGAGACCTCGGGAGGCGATCACCTTCTGGAGTTGGATGAGCAAATCCGCGCGGATGGAGAGATGCTCTGCTTCCTTGCGTGAGAACCCAAGATCTCGGAAAACGTTGCCGCTCGACGGCTTGACCCTAACGGTTCCTTTTCTTTTCATGTTGCCTCATTTGCACCAGGGCGCGGAATCTCTGTCGTCCAATCTCCAGATGCCGGAGCGGGAACGGGGGTCAGGTCTGAAGTGTGAAGTGACGGAAGATGCGCAGTCCCATTTGCAAAAGGTGCCTTCCGTCACTTCACACTTCAGACCTGACCCCCATTCCGGTATTGACAATATCTCTCGTCGAACGCAACTTTGTCTTGGAGGTGCTCTTATGTCGCGCGATAAAGAATACTGGCACAACAGGGGCGAAAAGGATGCAGCGAGCGATCGTCACCACCCACCGCATCAGGGACCTGTCTTCAGCGAAAACTGGTGGGACTCGGACATGGGCGGCCGTCCAACTGACAGCGACAACCGGGCCGACTACGACGCGTACGAAACAGGGTGGGACAACGCAAATCACCAGAAATAGAGCTTGAGGTCTCCATCCCCCTGCGACTTAGGACTACCGCTGGCAGCGCAAAACTCTCCGGCCGTTACTTCAGCCCCGGCCTGATCTCCTGCACCAGCTTCTCAAACCGCATCGAGATCCCTTTTGTCACGATGATCTGTTTGAGATAGTTGAGGGATGTGATGGCGGCGGGGATGCCGGAGATGGCGGCGGGGATCGAGGCCAGGCGGCCGGCGAGCTGCATCGTTTTGTCGGCCACGCTGTAATCCTGCGACATGAAATCGGCGCTTGCTTCGCGGTTGTAGGCGAGGGTCAGCAGGTAGATGTCGGCGACCAGTTCGCGAAAGCGCATCTCGCTGCCCCAGGCGAAGCAATCTCCGGAGCGGATGTTTTCGAGAAACTCCGGAACCGTTTCGCCCTTTGACACCGTGTGGACCTTGGCCACGTACTTCAGCGTGTGAGCGTCCGAGCCGCCGATCATCGATGCGCGCCGGCCGCCTTTCTGCACGCTGTTGACGAGTTGCTGGACCATCTTGTTGTGGAACGACGCCATCGCGCCGTTCAGCACTTCGAAGATGTCGAACATCTCCAGGAGCTCGGCGATGTAGCGCGCGGCTACATTCTTCATCCGGTAGTTTTGAAAGAGGTGGTTGACGCCGAAGATCAGCCGCTCGGACTTCATATACGGCACGAGGTCGCGGATGTTCGGCCGCAGCCGCTGGATCTCGCGATGCTGGACCTCGGTCAGTCCCCACACGCCGATGTGGATGCGCTGGCTCGTTTCGGGGAAGTACGTCTCGACCTCTTCGCCGATGAAGAAGTCGTCCATGTCGGGGAACTTGTTGAGGAGGTAGAGCGCGCCGTCGATCGAGTCGTGATCGGTGATCGTGACGTACGACATTCCCCGTTCCTTCGCGATCCGATACACATCCTCGGGGTTGTTGTAGCAGTCGCGAGTATTCGCGCGGCGGAAGTACTTGAAGATCGAGTAGCGGCTGTGGCAATGCAGATCGGCCCGCTTGACTTTGGGATCCGCGAGGATCTGAACCGAGGCCGTGTCGCTCATCGAGTTTGAGTGATTGTTCAACCTGCGGCTCTTTTCTACAATTCGCGTGCCGTGGCTGAGCTCCGTGCAGTGTAGCGCAAGGAAACGGCTGCTCCACCGCGCCGAGACGGACGCAACGCCGCATTGCAGAGGATGACGGGAACTGGGAGCAAGGTGTAGGGTGTGACCGGGCAGAGCCGGGCACCAGCCTTGCGCTCCAAACTTCGAAATGACGCAGAGCAATCGAAAGATGCCGGGCTCCGGCAATCCGGGCGAGTGGATGGATGACGAGATGCCGAAGAGTCTCCCGATCATCCCGCTCGTTTCGTCCGTTCTTTTTCCGAACGGCGTGCTTTCGCTGCAGGTCGGCATCGACCGCAACGTCCGGCTCCTGAAGAGCCTCGGCGAGGATCAGAACCTCATCGCCGCCTTCTGTCAGAAAACGGGCGACAAGGAAAATCCGCGCGCCGAGGATCTTTCGCAAATTGGTGTGCTCGCGGCGATCGTGCAGCGCCTTCCTCTCTCCGCCGATCGCTATCAGGTTTTCCTGCAAGGGCGCGAGCGCGTCGAGCTCGTACACATGCTCCAGAACGAGCCGTATTTCGAGGGGATGCTGCGCGAGGTCGTGCCGCGTCCGATTGCGAAGAGCGCCAAGAACGACAACCTGATGAACAAGGCGATGTCGCTCTTCGGGAAGCTCGTCGAGAGCGATCCGAAATACTCGAACGAGATTCTCAACATCCTGCGCATGAACATGACCGAGGGGCCGGACACGTTCGCCAACCTTCTCTCATCGTTCGTCAACTTTCCGCTCGAAGAAAAACAACTACTGCTCGAGACCGTGAATCCGATCGAGCGATTGGAGCTTCTCGTCGCCGGCATTCAACGCGACCTCGGCAAAGCAACCTTCGACAAGGAGTTGCAGCGCCAGATTCAAACGTCGATTGATCGCCGCGATCGCGAGGGCTATCTGCGCGAGCAGTTGCGCGTCATTCAGGACGAGCTTGGCGATTCGGGCGCCTCCGACCGTGAGGCCGATTCGTATCGAACCCGCGTCGAAGCTCTTCCGCTCGCCGAGGAGCAGAAAGAATCGCTGCGCCGCGAGGTGAACCGTCTCTCGCAGCTCTCACCATCATCGAGCGACTACGCCGTCATCAAAGGCCATCTCGATACCGTCTTCCAGGTGCCTTGGTCGGCGAAGACGGAAGATCAGCTCGATCTCGTGCGTGCCGAGGAGATTCTCGATGCGCGGCATCACGGGCTGGAAAAAGTCAAGGAGCGCGTGCTCGAATTTCTCGCCGTTCTCAAACTCAAGGGCGATCTGAAAGGACCGATCCTCTGTTTCGTCGGACCGCCCGGAGTCGGCAAGACCTCGCTCGGCGCCGCCATCGCCGACGCCCTCGGACGCAAGTTCGTGCGCATGGCCGTCGGCGGCGTCACCGATGAATCCGAGATCCGCGGCCATCGCAAGACGTACATCGGCGCGATGCCAGGGAAACTGATCCAGAGCTACATCCAGGTCGGCGTCAACAACCCGCTGATCATGATCGACGAGATTGACAAGATCGGTAAAGACTTCCGCGGCGATCCCGCTTCCGCGCTGCTCGAAGTGCTCGACACGAAGCAGAACAACGCCTTCGTCGACCGCTACCTCGAGATTCCGTACGACCTCTCGCACACGCTCTTCATCAGCACCGCCAACATGCTCGACACGATTCCCAGTCCGCTGCGCGATCGGATGGAAGTCATTCGTCTGTCTGGCTACACGGAGCCGGAGAAAGTCGAGATCGCGAAGAAGCATCTCGTTCCCGAGCTGCTCGCCAGCCACGGACTCGAGCCCGATCAGGTGACGATCGAGGATGACGCGCTGTTCACAGTCATTCGCGAATACACGGCCGAGGCGGGCGTTCGCAATCTGGAGCGCAAGATCGCCACGATCCTTCGCAAGATCGCGCGCAAAGTGGCCGGCGGGGAAGAGCACACGCACTTCACCGTTGCCAGCACCGACCTCGAGCCGTACCTCGGGCTGCCATCGTACGAACACGAATTCGCGGAACGCCATCCGGAGATCGGCGTGACCACCGGCCTGGCCTGGACGCAGTACGGCGGCGAGATCATGTTCATCGAAGCAACGCGCATGGCCGGCAGCGGACGGACCACCGTCACCGGACAGCTCGGCGACGTCATGCGCGAGTCGGTCACGGCGGCGTACTCGTACGTGCGCTCGAAAGCGAAAGAGCTCGAGATCGACGACAAACAATTCAGCGAGCATGACATCCACATCCACTTTCCCGCCGGCGCGACGCCGAAAGATGGGCCGTCAGCCGGCGTGGCCATCGCTACTTGCATCGCGTCGGTGATGGGGGAGCGGCCCGTGCGGCACGACGTGGCCATGACCGGCGAGATCACACTTCGCGGTAAAGTGCTCTCCGTTGGCGGGGTCAAGGAAAAGGTGATGGCGGCGCAGCGTGCGAATATCAAGACGGTCGTGCTGCCGGAAGGTAATCGCAAAGATCTGAGCGAAGTGCCCGATGAGGTGAAGGATGGACTGCACTTCATTTTCGCGGCGCGCGTCGAAGATGTGTGGAAAGAGACTCTGATTCCGCTCTACATCCCGCGGCCGAGCAATCGCAAGTACGACGACGCGGAGTACAAAGCGGAGCACCAGAAAAGCGAGCGGCCCGAACAGCGATGAGTGACCCGAGGAAACACGGCTTCCTGGACAGCGTCCTCTTCGCCGCGCTCGTTCTCCTCGTTTTCGGCGTGAGCACCTATCTTTGTTTCACGCTGTTCATTCGCGGCCGTTCCGTATCGACGCCGAACCTCGTCGGAAAATCGGTGAAGGATGCCACCGCGATCTGCACCGAGCTCGGTGTCAGTCTCGTCGTCGATCCAGCGCACCAGCGCAATTCCGACAAGATCGCGCCCGGCAGCATCGCCTGGCAGAACCGGACTCCTGGTACGACGAACCTCGTGAAACGCGGCACCGACATCCACGTCGAGCTGAGCGCAGGTCCGCTGGTTCTGCAGGTTCCCGATCTCGATGGACAGTCGGCCCGCACGGCGCTCCTCCGCCTCGGACAGCAAAATCTCAAGCTGGACAACCTCACATACGTCGACAGCTCGCTGACACCCGGAATCCTGGCGGAGGAGCCGCCGAAAGGAACCGTGGTCGCGGCGCAGGCGAAAGTCTCGCTGCTCGTCGCTGTGCCGGTTCCGCCGCCGTCGTTTGTGATGCCGGACCTCATCGATTATCCGCTCGACACGGTGCGTCCGTCGCTGGAGCGGCGCGGGCTCAACGTCTCCAACGTGAAGTTCGAGTCGTATCCCGGCATCGCCAACGGGATTATCATCCGCCAGTTTCCGTTGCGCGGCGCAGAGGTCAGCGGCCGCGATCCCATCACGGTCGTCGTGAGCAGGCAGGAAGAGGGTGGGATCATCGAGCAGCCTGCCGCGGTTGGACCTCCCAGCGCCGTTCCTACGACTACGAATCAATGACGAAAATCCAAATCGCACCTTCGCTTCTCTCGGCCGATTTTTCGCGCCTCGGCGACGAATTGCGCGACATCGAGCGGGGAGGCGCGGATCTCGTCCACCTCGACGTGATGGACGGGCACTTCGTCCCGAATCTGACAATCGGACCGGCGGTCGTGAAGTCGTGCCGCGCGCAGACGACGTTGCCGTTCGACTGTCATCTCATGATCGCGCATCCGCAGCAATACATCGGCGCGTTCCTCGATGCCGGCGCGAACATGATCTCGATTCATCAGGAAACCGAGCCGCATCTGCAACGCGCGTTGCGCATGATCCGCGACGGTGGCGCGAAGGCCGGCATCGCCATCAATCCCGCTACGGCCGCGGAATCCCTGAGCGCGGCGATCGAGTTCTGCGACTTCGTCCTCGTCATGACGGTCAACCCCGGCTTCGGCGGACAAAGATTCATCGAACCTGTTGTGGGCAAGATCCGTCTCATTGCACAGATGATCAAGGAGCGAGGCGTCGCGGTCGATATCGAAGTCGACGGCGGCATCGATCCGTCAACCACTCCGCTGGTAGTGGCCGCCGGCGCGAGCATTCTGGTGGCCGGATCGGCAGTTTTCGGCCAGCCGGACAGGAAGATGGCAATGGAAGCGATCAGAAACAGCGTTAGCGTGAGGACTTAGTGGATTAGTAGATGAGAGACAGTGGATTAGTAGATTAGTGGATTGGTCGATTCGGGAGGCGGCCAGCCCCAGTCTTCATCCACTGTTTTACTAGCGAAGCGAGAGAACGAAGCGGATTAGTCGATCAGTCGGTTCGAGAAGCAGCCAACTTCAAAGCCTGCTTACCTAATCTACTAATCTACTCATCCACTGTTCCACTTTACCGGAGGCACATTGAAAAAGACCCTGACCCTGATTGCGATCCTGTCGATCGCGCTTGCCGGCTGCCGGCACTTTTTTCACAAGAGCAGCAACACCGGCGGAAGCAGCGCAACGAAGTCGCTGCGCTCGACGTTCGATCCGACGCTGATGAAGATGCCGAAGGAGAAAGTGTTCCAGCTCGGCGAAGATCAGTTTGCGAAGAAAAAGTACCAGAAGGCCCGCACCTACTACTCGCACGTCTACGAGACCTATCCGAACGATCCGCTCGGGCGGCGTGCGCTGCTGCGCGTCGCCAACACGTACTACGAGCAGGGCGACGCGGTGAACCTCGTCGAGGCTCAGTACAAATACCGCGATTTCATCAACCGCTACCCCGGCAGCGATCGCGCCGATTACGCCATGCTCCAGATCGCCATGTGCTCGTACAAGCAGATGGAGCGTCCGGACCGCGATCAGCAGAAAACGCGCGAAGCCCTCGAGAAGTTCAACGACGCGCTGAAGACCTATCCGAAAAGCACACTTCGTCCGCAGATGGACAAGGGGCTGCAGGACGTGCTCGACCGCCTGGCGCGGCACGATCACATCATCGCCCGCTACTACATCAAGCGGCACAGCTTCAACGCCGCGGTCCAGCGGCTGAACAACATCGTCGAGGTCTATCCGAACTACGTCGAGCGCGACGGAGTCTTCTTCGACCTCGGCACCGCACTCTCCGGACTTGGGCGTACCGCCGAAGCGCGCCTCTACTTCGAGCGCGTTCTCTCCGAGTTTCCGCAAAGCGTCTGGGCCGGAAAAGCCAAACAGAAACTCGGGAGCATCAAGACGACATGAAGCAGGTGGCGGCAGCGATCCTTCTCGCGCTCTCGCTCGCAGGATGCGCGTCCAATCGCGCGGCGAGCGAAGAGGCAGGAATGCCGTCGCTCGTGCCGCCGCCCGATGTTGCGCCCGCGCCGGTAAATCCGGCCACCGAGGCGAGGGTAGCCGAGTTGCAGACGTCGATGACGGAGTTGCTCGAACGGCTCGATGTCCTCAATTCGCGCATCGCCAAATTGGAGGCAGTCGAAGGGGAGAGCCGCGTCGTCGCGCAACCGCAGACGCGCGTGCAGGAGAGTGTTCCCGTGCCGCGTGCCATCGAGCCGGCTCCTGTCCAGCGATCGGCCGAAACTCCGCTTCTCGCTCCTCGTCCCACTCCCGCGCCGGTTCGGACAACTGCACCCGTTAGCGGTCCACTCCGTTCCGCGGCAATCGCCAACAGTTATCGCGATGCCCTCATCCTGTTCGGCAAGGGCCGCATGCCCGACGCGCGCGCGGCGCTGCAGAAGATCTTCGATGCCGAGCCGTCCGGCGAGCTGGCCGACAACGCGCTCTACTGGATCGGCGAAACGTATTTTGCTACCGCCAACTACAGCAACGCCATGCGCGCCTACGAGCGCGTGACCAAGGAGTACCCGGAGCAGAACAAAGCGCCCGATGCGATGTTCAAGATCGGTCTCACGTTCGAAAAGACGGGAGACTTCGGCATGGCCAAAAAGACGTTCGAGGAAGTCATCCGCCGCTATCCCTACTCGACGGCATCCTCGTCCGCGAAGCTGGAGTTGAAGCGCGTGAAGTACTGACGCGCGGGGGTCGCGAGTCGGGGGTCGGGAGTCGGAGTTGCCTGACGACTTCGCTTCCCTGCTTCCTTGCCAACTCCGACACCCGACACCCGAACCGCGACTCCCGATACAATCGCGTCATGGCTGACGAATCCGAAAGCGGGGCATCGCTGCTGGCGCGAAAAGAGTTTGCGCGCGCCGTCCCTCTACTCAAACGCGATCTCGACAAGTACCAGTCCAATCCTCGCATCCGCCTTCAGTACGCCAACGCGCTGGCGGGAGCGGGCGAGCACCTCGAGGCCATCGCCCAATACGAGCGCACGGCGAAGTACTACGAAGACAACGGTCTGACCGTGCAATCGATCGCCGTGACGAAGAAGGCGGAGAAGGTGCGCAGCCAGATCAGCGCGGCGCAGCCGCGAGAAGCGGCGGAAGGCAAGAGCGAGCCGCTGTTCTCGCGTCCCGTGCCGAAGTCGCCGCTCTTCGAAGTGCTGACGGAGGTCGAGCGCGATGCGCTCATTCGCGAAATGGATCTCGAGTCGCATGACGAGGGGAGCGTCATCATCAGCGAAGGGCAGCCGGGCGCGTCGATGTACATCATCGGCAGCGGAGAAGTGAAGGTCTTCACGAACGGTCCGGGCGGATCAACTCTCTATCTCGCCAAGCTCGGCGAAGGGGATTTTTTCGGCGAAGTGAGCATGTTGACCGGCAAACCTCGCACGGCCACGATCACCGCGTCGCAGCGCACGGAACTGCTGCGGCTCGACAAAGAAAAACTCGACAACGCGCTGGCAAAGCATCCCGGGATCCGCAAAGTCCTGAACGAGTTTTACCAGCGCCGCGCCGAGCACACGGTTGAAGCGATGATCGAGAGCCTCAAGAAGAAAGGATGAATGATGAAGGCTGAAGGATGAGCGAAAGCTGAGACATCGGCGCTTTCACTCTTCACTCTTCAACCTTCACTCTTCGAAACATGCCCGTTCTTCCCATCGTCAAGTACGGCGACCCGGTCCTTCGCCAGCCCACCGCGCCGGTGACCGCGATCGATGAACCGTTGCAGAAACTGATCGACGACATGGTGGCCACGATGTATGCCGCGCCGGGTGTCGGGTTGGCGGCGAATCAGGTCGGCATCTCGAAACGACTGGCCGTGATCGACCTCTCCGTCGGCAAGAAGCCGGGCGGACTGCACATCCTCATCAATCCGGAAAAGGTCGAAGTCGAAGGAGCGGTCACGGAAGAAGAGGGTTGCCTCTCCATTCCTGATTTCGTCGAATCGGTCACGCGTCCGGAACGCGTCAAAGTTCGCTACACCGACCGCAACGGCGAGCAGCGCGAGATTTCCGGCGAAGGACTGATGGCCCGCGCCCTCTGCCACGAGATCGATCATCTCAACGGCAATCTCTACATCGACCATCTCCGCGGCTTCAAGAAAGAACGAATCCTGAAGAAGGTTGCGAAGCTGGCGAAGTCGGGGATGTGGTGAGTTGCGGGAGTCGCGGTTCGGGAGTCGGGCGTCGGAGATAAGTCAAACCTCAAACGCCTCGATTCCGATCTGAGGCTTCGTAGGCTCGCTTGAATCTCGTTTCCGGTGACAGTGCTGGAGTCGCGTCCACGTCGGCTGGCACATCTCCGACCCCCGACTCCCGAACCGCGACCCCCGCAAGCTACGGCATCACCCCAAACGTCTCGCTGATCACGTTCTTCGTATCGATCTCGTTTTCGCGCAAGGCATCGGCGACGCGATCGATGAAGGGATCGAAGCCGGCGGCCATTACGATCGCTTCTGGGATCAGCTTGCGGTTGCGCGCGATGAGCGTTTCGATCTTTCCGCTCTCGTGCCGGATGGCGCCGTCGCGCGCGAGAGGATCGAAGTCGGCGGCGTAGAGGATGTTGCGCTGATCGGGCTCGTAGAGCACGCAGATTGGCCGCGGATCGTGATTGGCGAGCATGGCCAGAACGATGCTGCGAATTGGCGCGATGCCGGTATCTCCGGCCATGAAAACGAGCGGACGTCCGTCGTTCTCGGGAAGAAGAAAATCGCCGTACGGACCTTCGATCGTGACGTGTGCGCCGGCATCGAGTTTCGTGAGCGCTTTGCCGCCGCGTCCTGATCCGACGCGTACACAGAGCTGCACCGCCTGCGTGCGATTGGGTGCCGACGCGATGGTGTAGGCGCGCGAGATTCCATCCGGGAATCGGAAGTTCACCCACTGCCCCGGCTCGAATGAAAACGTATCGTCATCGAAGGCGACCGTAATCTGCACCACGCTCGGCGCCAGCTCTTCGATCTCCGTCACAGTTGCGGCGTAGGAAGGCATGGGCGAAGTATATCTGGCGGGGGAGTGGGAGGTCGGGGATCGCGAGACTTCCTTCCGAAGCATTCGGGCGAGACGCCCGAATGCCAGCGCGCGAGACGCACGCACTCCTCCCGCTACCGCAGCCACCCCGGCAAAATCCCCTGCTTCCGTGCGTCTTCGCGGAACTGATCGTTCTCGCGTTGCGCGCGCGTGACTTCGAGCTCGGCGGCGGGGAGTTGCGACTGCGTGATCTCCAGCTCGCTCGACTGATACGTGAATTGGTTTGCGCGGTAGCCGAGGGCGAAGAATTGCTGGATCTGTTCTTTGAGCGCCGAGGCGCGGGTGCGAAGCAGCTCGACGTTTTCCTTCGCCCGGCGAATTGCTTCCTCGTGAGCGCGGGCCGCCGTGCGCCAGGACCATTCGTCGCCGTTCGCAGGCGCTGCAACTTCGCGCGTCTCCGGAAGGCGTTCGGCAACTGATGCCGGTTTGCCGGTGTGGTTTTGCTCCAACTCGCGCAAGAGACGCTCGCGCTCGGTGGCGGAGACTTTCAACTTCTTGCCGGAGTCACTCGTGACGACGACGGCCTTCGTCACTGCCGCGCGCGTTGCATCCATGTCGACGTCGGCCAGCGGAATCGAATAGAGGTTTCCCTCCGTGCGGAAGATGATCCGTGCTTGCTCCTCGCGGATGGGACCTTCAACTTCGAAGCGCGTGCCGTTGCGAAGGATGAGCGTGGTCGTGATCGCGGGCGGTGGCGCGGGTGACTGGGCGATGGTGGCAGCCAATAGGAGAGTGGCGAACAACATGAACGAATTATCCGCCTGATCTCCGCAAACGGCTGGCAAACGTTATGATCAGCGCTCCGTGCCCAACTGGCTCTACATCTTTTTCAACGCGCTCTATCACGTCGGGCTCGCGCTCTGGATCGGTGGAGTCGTGGTCATCTGGACGTCTGTGAGCCCGGCGATTCTCGGCGCACTGCCGCGGTTTCAGGCTTTCGTGGTCCAGGCCGCGATCCTGCGCCGCTCCGCTCGGCTACGGCTTCTGGCGATGCTGATGATCCTCGCCGGAGCCGGCGCCAAGTTCCTGATCTGGGAAAGATTCGACATGCAGCCGTGGCTGGCCATTCGCTGGGGTGCCATCGTCGCGCTGGCTTGGGCGCTCATTTTCGACCTCAAAGGCACCAGACGATTGCTTGCATTCGGAAAAGGAATCGAGCTCGACGTGGCGGCCGATGATCCTCGGCGGGAAATCTTCGAGATCCTCTACCTACGCGCTGAGGGACTCGCGAGAGCGTCAACCCTGGCCGCGCTCATCGCGCTTCTGTTCAGTTGATAGAATCCGCGCAAATTCATGGGAAGTAGTAGCCTCTCGCACGTCACCTGGATCGTTCTCAGCACGATCAGCGGTCTGCTGTTTCTGATCTTCGACGGCATCCGTTACTTCGCGCAGCAGATCAGTCCCGTCACGCTGCGCCGCTGGTCGGGCGATCAGTCAGGCGAAGGCCCGGGACGCTGGTTTCATTTCGATCCGCAGAATCTGCAACTGGTCAGCGGCTCGCTGCTGCAGATCACGCTGATCGGCGCGTTCGTCGGGACGATTCGCGTGCTCGACGGTGAGTCGGCCGCATTTGCGTGCGGCGTCTCCGCGCTGGCCTGGCTCGTCATCGTCATCCTCTGGAAGTTCGTCCTCGCGTTTGTCCCCGAGGACATGGGCGAGATGATTTTGAAGACGCTCATTCCGTTCTCGCATTTCTTCTATTTCCTGTTCTGGCCGATCCTCTTTCCGCTGCGACGCGTCTTCGACCGGCTCGACCGCGAAGAGGAAGAGGCGCACGAAGATGAGGAAGTGACCGACGAGGAAGTGCAGGCGTATATCGACGTCGGCGAAGAAGAAGGGATCCTCGAAGCCAGCGAAGGAAAGATGATCCAGTCGGTCGTCGACTTCAGCGACCGCGTGGCGCGCGAGCTGATGACGCCGCGCATCGACGTGGTCGCGTTCGATACTTCACACTCGTTCGAGGAACTGGCCAAGCGCTTCAGCGAATCGAAGTACTCGCGCATCCCGATTTACGAAGAGAGCGTCGACAAGATCACCGGCATCGTTCATATCAAGGAAGTATTCGAAGCCATCGTCAAAGGCGAGAGCAAGCCGGTCTCGGAGCTGGCGCGCGCGCCGTACTTCGTCAGCGAGACGAAGAAAGTTTCGGAGCTGCTGCGCGAGTTCCAGAGTGAGCACATTCAGGTTGCCGTCGTCGTTGATGAATATGGCGGCACGGCCGGCATCATCACGATTGAAGACGTCGTCGAAGAGATCGTCGGCGAGATCGCGGACGAGCACGAGGAAGAAGAAGCGACGATCGTCGACCTCGGCGGCGGCGAGTACCTCGTCAGCGGCCAGTTGCGCGTCGCGGCGCTCGAAGAGTTGCTTGATGCCGGCCTCGAAAGCGAGGACTACGAGACGATCGCGGGCCTCATCTTCACGTCCACCGGCCGCGTGCCGAAAGCCGGCATCGTGGTGAAGAAGAACGGCCATCTGTTCACCGTCGATCGCGCGGACCGGCGGCGGATCTACCGAGTGCGGGTCTCGAAAGATCCGGAATGGACGAATGAGGATGAAGACGAAAGGGAAAACGCGAGGTAGCGCTGGCGGCGTCGAAGGTTGTCAAAAGCGAATGTTGAATGTTCGGTGTTGAATGTTGAGGGTTGAATGACAAGCCGGCGCTGTCGCTCCATTCAACATCCAGCACTCAACATCCAACATTCAACATTCGCTTTTCTTCAAGCCAGCGCTCCGCGCATTTCGTCTACGATGACTGAACATGGCTGATCAAACACAAGCAAACAAGCGCTTCGGAGTCGTCGCGCTCGTCGGCCGGCCGAACGCCGGCAAATCGACGATCCTCAATCGCATCCTCGGGCACAAAGTCTCGATCGTCTCGCCGAAGCCGCAGACGACACGCAATCGGATCGTCGGCATCCTCAACGATCCGCGCGGTCAGATCGCATTTCTCGACACGCCCGGGATTCACCGCCCGCTGCACAAGATGAACGTGCGGATGATGGAGCACGTCCGGGCCAGTCTGTCCGAGGCCGATGTGGTGGCGGTGATGATCGACTGCAGCCAGCCGTTCGGACACGGCGACGAATTCGTCCTCGAGATGATGCGCGATCAGAAAGAAAAGCAGCCCGAGGCGAAACGGTACGCCATCCTCAACAAGATCGATCTGCTGAAAAAGAACAAGCTCCTGCCGCTCATCCAGCAATACAACGAGACAGGTTTGTTCGATGAGATCGTGCCGGTTTCGGCGATGACGGGCGATGGCATTGAGCAGCTCGTCAACTACTTCTTTGCCGCGGTCGCGGCGGGCGAGGCTATCTACTCGAAGGAAGACTTTACTACGCAGCCGGAGCGCTTCTTTGCCGCGGAGATCGTTCGCGAGAAGCTGCTCGCTCATACTTCGGAAGAACTGCCGTACACCACGGCGGTGGCGGTCGAGCGCTGGGAAGAAGAAGAGGAAAAGAACCTCATCAAGATCTATGCGACGATCGTCGTCGAGCGCGAAACACAGAAGCCCATCATCATCGGAAAGCGCGGCGAGATGATCAAACGGATTGGCACCGAGGCGCGGTTGGAACTGGAGACGATTCTTGGCGCGCGGGTCTTTCTCGACCTTCACGTTGCCGTCCACGGTTCCTGGCGCGAGGACGAGCGTTTCCTCGGCGAATTGGACTGGCCGCTGCGCTGAATTTTTGCCTTCCCGCTTCAAGCGAGCCGGGGTGTAGAATCCCGCGAAATCGGTCTAACGGTTCAAGAAAAAAGAGAGGGAATCTATGCATCTTCGCAGGCTGTGGTGTTGTCTCCTGGTGATGTTTGCTACGACCACGGTTTTCGCCCAGCAGACGGGGGCTTTCCACGGAAGGGTTACAGCTTCAGACGGATCGGCGCTGCCCGGAGTTACGGTCGAAGCGCGATCGAGCTCGCTGCCGCAGCCACGCGTCACCGTGACGGACGGCAACGGCGATTACCGCCTTCCCCAGCTTCAGCCTGGGTCGTACACGCTGCAGTTCACGCTTGCCGGAATGCAGACAGCGACGCGGAAGGCCGAGGCGCTTCTCGGTCAGGACATGGCCGCGGACGTGAAGATGGCTGTGGGCGGCGTCTCCGAGAACATCACGGTGACGGCCGAAACCACGCTGGTCGATCGCGATACGACCGCAATCCAGAACGGCCTTGGCAGTTCGCAGATCCGCTCTCTTCCCGTCGCCCAGAATTACGGCGATCTGCAGAAGCTGATTCCGGGCGCGATGGTCACCCAGGACACGGTTCGTGGTCCGAGCGCCGGCGGCAGCGGTCAGTCGAACGTCTATCTCTTTGATGGCGTCAACGTGACTACGCCCCTCTTCGGAACGCTGGGCGCCGAGCCGGCGACGCACGACATCGCACAGGTCAACGTCATCAAAGGCGGGGCGAAGGCGGTTGACTTCGACCGTGCCGGCGGCTTCCTGATCGATTCCGTGAGCAAGTCGGGAACGAACAAGTATTCCGGTGAGATCGAGTACCAGGTTCTCAATCACACGATGATTGCCGACCAGGCCGGCACCGTAAATACGATTTTCCAGGAGGATCGCAACTGGGCTACGGCCAGCCTCGGAGGGCCAATCTGGCCCGATCATCTCTTTTTCTACGGTTCTTATTACCGCCCCACTCGCAAAAGAGACAATCAGGCGAATCTCACGGGTCCGCTTCCAAAATTCACTGTCGATCGTAAAGAAGAATTCGGCAAACTGACCTTCACGCCGACATCTTCAATCCTCATCAATGGCAGCTACCGCAATTCGACGGACGTACAGACCTCGGGTGGCGGCTTTGGAACCAAAGGCGCCGGAACGACGGGCACCGGCAACGAAGGCGACCTGAAAATCGGAACTCTCGAAGGCTCATGGGTCATCAATCCGAAGAGTTTCGGCACGTTCAAATTCACCGACTATAAGAATCCGACGATCGGAATTCCCGATCATCTCTCCAGCGCAGTCGCTTCAACGACGATCGGAACGCATCTCGATATTGCCAATCTCGATCAGCTCGGGCTTCTGACGGTGCCGACCGTCATTGCCACGAATCCGACGCAGTCCGCTTTTGTACAGCCGTACATCGACAAGTACGGTTTCATCTGTCCTCCAGGGACCGCCACAACCGTATGTACTCCGGGTCAACGGACCGGTGGCGGCACCGTCGGCTTTGCTGCCCTTTCCCACGACGATGACGATTTTTACCGTAAGAGCGGTCAGGCCGGTTACAACTACACGCTCACCGCCATGGGTATGACCCACGATCTCCACGGCGGATATCAGCAGTACACAGATTCTGAGGACCTGTTCAGGGAGTCGAATGGATGGGGCTCGATCAGCATTCCGGGCGGCGGAACCGCAAACAACTGCCCGGCGTCTGCTTGCGGCGGCACAGCGAAGACAGCCTACTTCCTGGCGGTTTTCCAACAGCAGACGGGTGGACTGGTCCCAGTGATTCATTCCGAGTTCCGTTCGCGAAATATCGAGCTGAATGACACCATGCGTTTGAATAACTGGACGTTTAACGTTGGCGTGATGGCGAGCAACGACACGCTTTACGGTCAGGGCCTGACAACCGCCGATAACGTGGCAGGCTTCGTCAAGTCGCCCGGCACCAAGTACAAGATGCACAACGTTCCCTACAGCGACACCATCCAGCCGCGCCTCGGTGTGACCTGGGCTTACAACGGTACGGATACGGTCTTTGCGAGCCTCGCGAAATACAATCCCGCCGCAAACTCCGATGCGCGCGCTGCTTCATGGGATCGCGGTCTCGAACAGACGCTCAATGCGTACTTCGACGCCAGCGGCAACCTCCTGGGCGTCGATCCCGTCAAGTCGTCTTCCGGAAAACTCTTCGCGCCCGGGATTAAACCGCCGGAAACGCAGGAGTACATGATCGGTTCCGCGAGACAGCTTTCCAGCAGGTGGTCGCTTCGTGCGTACGGGCGTTATCGCCATGCGGATAATTTCTGGGAAGACACGCCGAATAACGAGCGTGTTTGCCTTGCGCCATTCGGTGCCGGTGGTGTTTGCCAGACATCGTCGCCAGTATCGAACGCGCCAGCCAGTGTTACCCATGCGCCATACATCCCCGACCTTCCGGCAAAGCTCGCCGCGATCGGCAGCGGTTCTACGTATGTAATCGCCAATCTCGACGGCGCGTTTACAAAGTATTACGAGGTCACCACCGAGTCCGAATACACCGGCGATAAGTTCTTCGTACGCGGCTCGTATACCTGGAGCCATTACTACGGGAACTTCGATCAGGACAACTCGAGCTTCAGCACCGCGAACGATGCGAACCTCTTCATCGGCTCTTCCAACATCGGCGATGCCGCGGGCCGCAATGTTTGGGATAACAAATACGGTGATCTTCGCGGCGACCGCCGCAACATCCTGAAACTGTACGGTGCGTACACATTGCCCTGGCAGGCCACGACCGGCGCCTATTTCCTGTACCAGTCGGGCCAGCCGTATCAGATCGAGAGCTTCCTGCCGTATAACACAATCACGACATCGACGAGCGACACCGCTCGTTATGCGGAACCGGCTGGCCGGCGCAAGACCGCTTCCTACAATCAGTTGGATTGGAACTACACGCAGGGCTTTGCGCTTCCGCGAGGTCTGAATCTGCAGCTCGTTCTTGACTGGTTCAATGTCATGGATCACCAGCAGGGATATAACTACGAGACTCGTGTAGGAACGATCGGCACCTGCGATCCGACCAAGAGCGCGACCTGTTTTGCAACGGGACTTACCGGTCCGGTCGGTTACCTCAAGACAGCGCCAACGCCGAACACGTTCTACGCACCGCGCCGCTTCCAGATCGCGGCACGTCTGATGTTCTAGGGCTTTTTCAACGCAATGAAATGAAAGGCCCGGCGGCAACGCCGGGCTTTTTTCATTTCAATGCAATCAACGAAACAGGCGCTCGCGGGCGATCAAGTCACGCGTTGTGGAATTGGCGTGATCCCTTGCCGCGGCAATGCGAGCAGGCGCGTCAGGCTCGTGTAGAAGAACGCTTACCTGCGCACGTTTGAACAAGGCCATTGCATAGCCCGGATGTGAGGGCGGCACGCGATCGAGAGCGGCTCGCGATTCGTCCCCCCGATTCGCGGCCATGTAAAGAACACCAAGTTCCAGGTTATTGCCAAATGCCTCGCCCTGCGCCGCGCGCGCCTTTTCGAACGCATCGATGGCAGCGGATGTCTGTCCAATCTGCATGGCCATCCCGCCAAGCCTGATCAATTCCGCCGGCGACGGAGTGCGCAGCGCATAGACGCGTTGCAGAATCGCGATCTCGTCGTCGTAACGTCCTTGTTTTCCGCGCACGGCGGCGAGACCTTCGAGCGCGGCGATGCGGTCGGGCGATTCGGCGACAACCTGCTCGAGCAGCGGAACGGCAAGCTGCCATTGAGCGCCGCGCGCATAGTGAAGCCCAAGGTATTGGCGGACGTCTTGCGATTGTGGCGCGATCGACTGCGCCTTCTGATACGTCGCCAGCGCCTCGCTGTCGCGTCCAAGCATCGAGTAGCAGGTGCCGAGGCGGAGTGCTGCGTCGAGGTTGTAAGGATTGGCTGACAGGATGCGCTGCAGCAGCGGGACCGCAGCCGCATAGTGCTCCTGCACAAAGAATTGCGCGGCCTGATCCTCGATCGGAAAGAGGTTCGTCATGTCCGCGGGGCGTGGCGCATCCGCGCGTACGACCGGCTTTGTCGTCGAGGCGACGTACCCGAGGCTGGCCAGTTTGCGGCGCTCTTCATCGCTGACGTTGGGAGGCTGCGCGGTCGTCGCCGTTTCGAGGGAAGGAATCGGATAGTCGTTCAGGGTAGCGCGCATCCCGCGCGTGAGGTGCGCGCCGGATCCGAGATCGTGCGACTCGGCGGGATCGGCGATGACGTCGTAGAGCTCGACACGTCCGGCGCGAATCGCTTTGTAGCGACCGTCGACAGCCATGACCTGCGGCTGCCATCCATAGTCGAGAAACGGTTTCATCGCCTCGGCTGCGACGATTTCGGACGTGTGTGAAGGAGGCGCACTGATTTCCGCGCGCAGACTGTTCGCCGCATCGATGCCGGCCCAATCGAGAATCGTATGAAAGATGCGCCGCGTGCTGACGGGCGAATCGTTGCTTCCCGGCGCGACGCCCGGTCCCGCAACAAGGAGCGGCACGTGCATCGTCGCCTGGTAGAGCAGGTTCCCGTGCTGCGCTTCGCCATGATCGCCGAGGCCTTCGCCGTGATCGCCAACGACGATGATCGCGGCGTCGCGTCCGAAGCGCTGCTGAAACGCGGTCACGAGCCGGCCGAGCTGCTGATCCATCGTCGCGATCTCGCCGAGGTAGGGCTTCGATGCGAAGCGCGTGCGAAAGGGCTCGGGCGGCTCGTACGGAAAATGCGGCTCGTAGTAGTGAACCCAAAGAAAGAGCGGCTGCGAGGACGGTTTCGACAGCAGCGCCAGCGCGCGGTCTGTCGTCGCCGCCGCCGTCCGTTCGTTCCGCGGCTGGGGCATGTCGTCGTCATACGTCTCGAACCCGCGCGCTAGTCCGTACCGGCGAGCGAGCGCGAACGCCGATACGAACGCGGCGGTTCGATATCCGGCAGCGTGAAGTTTTTCAGCGACCAACGCCTGAACAGGGGAGAGATAGCGCCCGTTTTCGTGAAGGCCATGTCCGGCAGGATAGAGCCCGGTCATCATCGACGTGTGCGATGGCAGCGTCTGCGGAACGGCGCAGTACGCGAATCGGAAGCGCCGGGCATGCGCGGCAAGGGCATTAAACGATGGCGTATCAATTCCGATCGCTTCCGGTCCGATCGAA
The DNA here is from genome assembly GCA_963719365.1 of Thermoanaerobaculia bacterium. Lineage (GTDB taxonomy): Bacteria > Acidobacteriota > Thermoanaerobaculia > Gp7-AA8 > Gp7-AA8 > JADGNZ01. The sequence continues at coordinate 565,780 of OY970380.1, forward strand.
TCCGCGCGCGTGGTGTCGAGCGTGACGAGAAGGATCGAAGGCCGATGCGCGTTCGCCGCTTGTTGCGGCTTCGAAGTCGTTTCGCGATTGCAAGCGCCGAACGTGAGCGCGATTGCCGGCAGGATGAGGAGCGCGACCTGATTACGTGTCATCGCGGTAGTTCTAACACGGACGAGACCATGTGCTGAGCCCTCTCCACTACAATCGCCGTCATGCTGAATTACATCTGGTTCGGCCTGATGGCGATTGCGCTCATCGTGGCGATCTTCACTGGCAACGCGGGCGCGCTGACGAAGGCATCGGTCGACTCGGCGAAAGTTGCCGTCGAGATCTCCCTTGGCCTCGTCGGCATCATGACGCTCTGGCTCGGCATCATGCGCGTCGCCGAGCAGGCCGGCCTCGTGGCCATGCTCAGCCGCATTTTGCGTCCGATCAGCCGGCTACTTTTTCCTGAAGTCCCGTCCGATCATCCGGCGATCGGGGCGATGGTGATGAGCGTCTCGGCCAACATGCTGGGACTCAGCAACGCCGCCACACCGCTCAGCATCAAAGCGATGGAAGAGTTGCAAACCCTGAATGAGGACAAAGAGACGGCCTCGAATCCGATGGTCACGTTCATGGTGCTCAACACCGCCGGCGTGCAACTGATCCCCACGACGATCATCGGCGTCCTCGCTGCCGCCGGCGCGCAGGCGCCAACCGCAATCATCCCGACGACATTGATTGCCACACTATGTGGCGCAGTTGCGGCCGTGACGACCGCGAAGTTGCTGCAACGCTTCTTTCCAACAAAGCCGCCACTCCCCACTCCCAACACCCCACTCCCCGAGGTGGCCGAATGATCCGCGAGATCCTGCAAGGCATCTCGCTCTGGGCCATCCCGGTCCTCCTCGTCGGCATCCCGCTCGTTGGACTCATTCGAGGCGTAAAGGTGTACGACGTCTTCATCGAAGGTGCGAATGAAGGATTCCAGGTCGCTATCCGCATCATCCCGTTTCTCGTCGGCATCCTCGTCGCCATCGGGATGTTCCGCGCCTCAGGCGCCATGGACCTGCTGACGAGCGCTCTCCGCCCGCTGATGAGCCGTACGATCTTCCCGCCCGAGCTCTTTCCGCTGGCCGTCCTCCGCACGCTCAGCGGCAGCGGCTCGCTCGCGCTGACGACCGACATCATCAAACGCTATGGCGCCGACTCGATGCTCTCCCGCATGGCCGCCACGCTCTACGGCAGCAGCGAGACGCTCTTCTACGTGCTTGCCGTCTACTTCGGCGCAATCGGCGTCAAGAAAACCCGACACGCCATCCCCTCGGCACTCGTTGGCGATTTGGTGGCCGCCATCGCCGCCGCCGCGGTTTGCTTGTGGATGTTTCGGTAGGGTAGCAAGGCGCTCGCTCGCGACGCTGCGACCCGGCAAGAGCCCTGGAGACGGTTAGACAGCTGCCTCCGGCGCAGGCGGCGAGACAACATAAATCACAGCTCCCACGGCTAACGCGATGGCTGCTGCAACGAAATTGAACGCGTTGAGTGTGAAGAAGAGAGCGAGCGAGATCAGCGTGCCGAGGATCGGGAGCAAGAGGGTGGGCGTCCGGAAACCCTCGTTCAGTTTTCGCAGCCTGGGAACAGCGGCGCACGTGAAGAGGTAGGTCGTCAATCGCGCCACCGCGGACAGCATGGCCAGTTTTGCGAACGAGCCGCCGAGGGCGAGGGCGGTGGCGAAAATCACGTGGATGATGATCGCGACGGATGGCGTGCGGAAGCTCGGGTGAACGTAGCTCAGCGCACGCAAGCGCGGGCGGCCGAGGGAGATGGCGTAGAGCATGCGCGAGCCTTCGAGGACTGTGCCGGAGTTCGTGCCGGCCATTGATAGCAGCGCGCCGAGGGTGACGATGATTGCGCCGGTGCTGCCGATGATTGCTGCTGCGGCGTCGGCGATCGGCGTGGCGGTCTTCGAGAGATCGGGCAGCGCGGACATCGCGCCGAGCTGCGCCAGAACGTAGATCGCGGCGATGGCCAGCGTTCCGACCAGCAGCGCCCGCGGCAATTCCTTGCGCGGATTGCGGAACTCGCCGGCGGGAACGCCCATGTTTTCGAATCCGGCGTACGCGAAGAGCATGAAGAGCGCGGCGCCGCTCCAGTCGGTGCCGGGGCCGGGCAGGTGCATCGAAGCCGGAATCGGATTGTGCTTCCAGGCGACGAGCGCGACGACGATGAAGCCGACGAGCGGAATCAGTTTGCCGAGGGTGAAAACGTAGATCGATGCGGCACCGTACTTGACGCCAACGTAGTGAATGGCTGTGAGAATGGCGAGCGATCCGACGATGACTGCGACGCGCGCGACCGGCGTGCCGAGGGACGGGAAGATGCGCGCCAGGGAGACGACGAATCCGTTCGACAGCGCAGCCAGCGACGTGACGCGCGCCAGCCAGTTCATCCATCCGGTCTCAAATCCGATGAAGTCGCCGAACGCGGTCTTCGCGTAGAGGTACGCGCCGCCCGGCTCACTGAAATGACTCGCCGCCTCGGCAAAACAGAGCACGAGAATGAACACTGGCAACGCGAAAATCAGCGGCGCCCAGAGCGAGAACGGCCCGAGGAGTTTGTACGATTCGGTGGGCAGTAGAAACACGCCGCTGCCGACGACGGCATTGATGCACATCGCCACAAGGCCCCAGAAGCCGACGGCGCGGACAAGTTTTTCGGTCGAATTGTCTGGCATGAATGGACGGCGCATTGTGCCACAGGGGAGACGTTGTCTACTGCCAGTAGGCCGTGCGAATGTGATTAAAGTTCAATGCCGCGATCTTCTTTGCCGCCAAATAGCCCGAAAATCGGTAGTCATCGGTGAGCACAAGCAACCGTCCGGCGGCGACACGCTTGATGTTCATGTCCGTCAGTCCGAACACCGGGAACTCGGCTTCGTCTACGACCGCCGCACTCGGTACATATTCCTCGGAGAGTCGTTTCACCGTTTTAGCAAATGCACGCATGACCTCAGTTTTCGCTGGCTCGCCAACTTGAGAAGCAAGACTATTGACTTCAGCGAGGATGGCCGGCGTGGTCACGACGGTCCCAAAACGACTCATGAATCCGACGAGAGTCGAGTAGTCCTCCGCAGCGAATTGCACGGTTCTCTTGAAGTTAGGCAACATCCTGGGGTCGTAGTTACCAACTACCAGGAGTAGAGCGATGTTCGTGTCGAGCAGCAGTCCCTGACCCGTGTACCGTGTGTAATCGTCGATCGTTCTCATTGACGATCAGGGGACGTCATCGACAGTACCTGGCCGCTCTCTGCATCGACTCTGAAAAGCTTCACACTCTTTTCCGGTGCTTCTTTCGTGCGGAGTAGGTCGAATGGGTCGTTGAGAGCCAAGCCCAGCGTCACGAGCCATTTCTTGCCGTCGTCAGACAGCTCCACCTCTTCCAATGTAAGACGGCGAATTTCAGTTTGTCCGATGACATCTTGGACGAAGCTCTTTGCGTTCTCGACCGCGCGTTTGACGTCTACCATGTGGCGATCTTACTCCGGGCAAAGTAGCTCCGCCAATTCCACAGTCAGTAGAGCCGATATCCCCGCCCTCGCAGCGCGTGCCCCGGCAGCGCGCTCGTCATCGCGCCGTCGCGGAGCACCGGCACTCCGTTCACGATCACGTCGAGGATTCCTTCGCTGAAGTGGTGCGGGTCTTCGTAGGTTGACACGTCGCGAATATTGTTTGCATCGAAGACGACGACGTCGGCCTTCATGCCGGGGCGCAGCACGCCGCGGTCGGTGAGGTTCGTGCGGTCGGCGGCTTGCGACGTTGCTTTGCGCACGGCTTCTTCGAGCGTGAACAGATGTTCGTCGCGGACGTAATGGCCCATCACGCGCGGGAACGTGCCGTACGCGCGCGGGTGCGAGCCGGCGGACGTGGCGCGGGCGATGGGCGGGGGAGCGCCGGAGTCCGATCCGATCGACACGAACGATTGCTTCAGCGCCGTCTTCACGTCGTCCTCGTTCATCGAGAAAAAGATCACGCCGGGCGAGCCGTTCGTTTCGGCGAAGAGACTCATCATCGCCTCCTCGGGTGGCACGTTCATCATCGTGGCGATGTCTTCGACGAAATGCTTTTCGTACTGCGCGAGCGTTGGGACTCCAATGCGGGTGATGTAGATCCCTTTCGGACCGCGTTTCGCGTACTGCGCTTTCAACGCCTCGGCGATGCGCGCGCGCTGGGCGGGATCGGCGAGCCGTTTCTTCAACTCGGTGTAGCCGCCTTCAAGCGACCAGTCAGGAACGAGCGTCGACAATGACGTGGACGACGCGGCGTACGGATAGACATTCGCCGCCACGTCCAACCCCTCGGCACGCGCGGCGCTGATGCGCTCGATAACATGAGGCATGCGTCCCCAGTTCGCGCGGCCGCCGGTCTTGAGATGCCAAATGTTGACCGGAATCTTCGCCTCGCGGCCGATGCGAAACGCCTCGTCGAGCGCGCTGTCGATGTGATCGCCTTCGTCGCGGATGTGGCTGAAGTAAACGCCGCCGTACTGCGCCGCCACCTTCGCCAGATTGATGATCTCCTCGGTCGTCGAGAACATCGCCGGCAAATAGATCAGCGAGGTCGAAAGTCCGATCGCGCCCTCGCGCATGGCCTGATCGACGATCCGCTCCATCTCGCGCATCTCGTCCGCAGTCGGCGCGCGATTCACGGTGCCGATGACCATCTCGCGCGGATTGTCGGCGCCGACGAAGAGTGCGAAGTTGATCGCGGTGCCGCTCTTCTCGAGAACGGAAAACCACTCGCCAAGCGTGTGCCACTTCGGCCGGTTGGCCGGGCTCGATGCATCGATCTGCTTCTGACTGATCGGACCGGGCGAATGCCCTTCTCCAGTGACCTCGGTCGTCACACCCTGGCGCACTTTGGCCTCGAGATGCGGGTCCTGAAACACGGAGCCCTGGGATTGGCCGAGGAGATCGATGAAGCCGGGGGAGATGATGTTGTCGTGCGCATCGATCGACGTGGTCGCATTCACGTGCGAGAGGTCACCGATGGAAACGATCGTATCGCCGCGCACGCCAACATCGCCGCGATACCACGGCGCGCCGGTGCCGTCGATGATGCGTCCGTTGACGATTTTCAAATCGAGGGCGGCGGGTTTTGGTTGTGTCGCGCAGCCCGCGACAACGAGAACTGCTGCGGCGATCAAGATCCTGACCACTGATCTCTGGCCGCTGATCTCTGCTTTCATCGCATTCCTTTCACGAGGTCGTCGTACGTTTGCCGCTCGCGGATCAACCGCACGTCATCGCCATCGACCATCACCTCGGGTGGCAGCAGCCGCGCGTTGTAAAGCGACGCCATCGAGAAGCCGTACGCGCCGGCATCGCAAAAAGCGAGGAGATCCCCAATCTTGGTCCGATCAATTCGCCGCGTGAGTGTCTTGCCATGTTCGTCGCGCGTGAACACATCGCCCGACTCGCAGAGATTGCCAGCGACGACGACATCCTCGGCCATCGCCGCGAGATCGAACGTCTGCCGCAGCGACGCAGGCGAGCCGCTCGTGGCGTTGACGATGTGGTGATACGCGCCGTACTTCGATGGGCGCACGAGGTGATTGAAACCGGTATCGACGCCGATCCACCACTCGCCCCGGCTGATGCGCCGCGACGTCACCTGCGCGAGCAGCGTTCCCGACTCCGCGACGAGGTAGCGCCCCGGCTCCAGAATCGCGGTGAGGTCGCGCGCGCGAAGCATCCGATCAGCGATACGCGTCAGCTCCGCGCCGTAATCGTCGATCGGAAACTCAGCCTTGCCCGGCTCGTACGGCACAGAAATCCCGCCGCCGAAATTCAGCCAGCGCAGGTTCGGGAAGTCCGTCGAAAGGTCGAGGAGCCGCCGCGCCGACTCGATCAGCGGTGCGATGTCGTCGATGCCCGAGCCGATGTGCGCGTGGAGTCCGACGACCTTGCGTCCGCTGTCTTCGGCGATCATGCGCGCCGACTCGATCTCGGCAAGATCGATCCCGAACTTCACGCCGCCGCCCGCGGTCACGACATCGTGGTGATGCCCTGCGCCGATGTCCGTGTTCACGCGCAGTGCGATCGGATTGCGAAGATCGAGCGCGAGAATCCGGTCGATCTCCGACATCGAGTTGACGTTGATGACGATCCGCTGGTCGCCGATGGCGCGAAGATCGTCGTCCGAAACATTCGAGCAGGTGAACCAGATCTCGTCGGGCGTGAAGCCGGCTTTCTGCGCGATGAAAATCTCGCCCGGCGACACCGTGTCGCAGCCGAAGCCGGCACCGCGCATGAGATCGAGAATCGCCAGCGCGCCGTTTGCTTTCATCGCGTAAAACGGACGGAAGGGCAGCGCGGCAAACGCGCGCTTCACGCGATCGAGCTGGCGCCGGATCACATCTGCGTCATAAACATAGACCGGAGTGCCGTATCGGACTGCGATTTCAGTGGCTGGTACACTACCGACTTGAAGAGTGCTATCGATGAATTTAAGCATGCAAGCGCGCGGATTATAGGCGCGCTACAACTGCGAATGCGCCTATCGGTAGCGGCCGCCATCCTGTGTGCCGCCCTTCCCGCTGGCGCGGAGACCGTTGTTACCCGCTGCTCGACCGAAACGGTGCATCTTCCGGTGAACCTTCAAGGCGCGCCGGTCGATGTGCGCCGCATCGGTGTCTGCAGCGACGATCAGCCCGACAACGCGCTTTGGTTTCTCGACCGTCTCGATTCGATCGAAGGCTCGTTCGATGGCCACTTCGACCGAACGGAATCAGGAGCTGGCGCTCTTGTCTATGTGCTCGACACCGGTGTCGAGATCAACCACGACGAGTTCGCCGGCGGCAATGTCATCGCCGGTATCGATGTGCAGCACGAGCTCGGCGGCAAATCGTCTTGCAACTCGCCAAACGCAGCCCTTCATCCATGTTTCGATTCGAGTTCCCTGACCGACGTCCTCTTTCGGTCACATGGCACCGGTGTCGCCTCGCTCATCGGAGGCAGGCGTGTCGGCGTTGCTCCGGGAGTGTCGATGATCAGCGTCACCACGCTGCCCATAGCACCAGACACCCCGGGCAGCGGGTCGGAGTTGGAGACCTGGCAGGCGGTATTCAATGCCGTCATTCGCACCGCCTGGGATCCGTCGACGCCGAACGTTCGGACCGCGATCATCAGCATGAGCGCACAGCTTTCGAGGGAGTACGCGCCTCTCGTGCAGAAGATCCGAGACATGGCCGCGGGCGTCGATCGCAACGGCAACCCCGACCCAAATGGCAAGCGGTTCCTCTTCGTCATCTTTGCCGGCAACACGGACGTCGACGGGTCACCCAGTCAGTGCGACGAGAGCGGCAATGTGCGTCTTTTTCCCGCCACGCTAGGCCCATCGGTCGATGGGCTCATCACGGTCGGTGGAATCGGACGCGACAACCGGCTCTCGTCCATCTCGTGCAGAGGACCAGCGGTGGAACTGCTGGCGCCGTCTGACGACATCCTGCCGGCGATCAACAGCGGTCACGATCACTACCGCAAGACGCTATCCACCGGGACATCGTACGCAACGCCGATCGTGTCCGGTGCTGCCGCGCAGATCCTTGCCCGAGAGCCGGACCTTTCGCCTGTCGAGGTCGAGCAGCGGCTGGAAGCGACGCCATCGTTCATTATCGACGCTCCGGACGGCACCACCAACAGGGTGGTTCACATCTTCCCTCCGTCAAGGCCGCGCCGGCGGGCGGTGCGATAATTCGCGCATGCAGCAATACCTCACGCTCGTCCGCCACATCCTCGATCACGGCGCGCCGAAAGCGGACCGCACCGGCACCGGCACGCTGAGCGTTTTCGGTTACCAGATGCGCTTCGACCTCGGCGCCGGTTTTCCACTGCTGACCACGAAGAAGTTGCACCTGCGCTCGATCATCTACGAGCTGCTGTGGTTCCTGCGCGGCGATACCAACGTCCGTTACCTCAACGAAAACAGAGTCACGATCTGGGACGAATGGGCTGATGCAAATGGCGAACTTGGGCCGGTCTACGGATACCAATGGCGCTCCTGGCCCGCGCCGGACGGCCGGCACATCGACCAGATCAGCGGCGTCATCGATCAGATCAAGCGCAATCCCGACTCGCGCCGCCACATCGTCAGCGCCTGGAATGTCGCCGACATCGACAAGATGGCGCTCGCGCCGTGCCACGCGCTGTTTCAGTTTCATGTGGCCGGGGGGAAGCTGTCGTGCCAGTTGTACCAGCGAAGCGCGGACGTGTTTCTCGGCGTCCCGTTCAACCTCGCCTCGTACGCGCTGCTGACGATGATGGTGGCCCAGGTTTGCAATCTCGCGCTGGGCGATTTCGTCTTCACGCTCGGCGATGCGCATCTCTACGTCAATCATCTCGACCAGGCGCGCGAGCAACTGACGCGCGACCCGCGTGCGCTGCCGTCGATGCGGCTCAATCCGGATGTGACCTCGATCTTCGATTTCAACTTCTCCGATTTCACTTTGGAGAACTACGACCCGCATCCCTCGATCAAGGCGCCGATCGCGGTGTGAGGGTGTCGGGTTTCGGGAGTCGGGGGTCGGAGCATCAGGATTTCGCTCCGACACCCGACTCCCGACGTCCTACGACTCCCCGCTATATCATCCGCTCCCGATGCGCATCTCCTTCCTTGCCGCGGTCGCCGCGAATGGTGTCATTGGCCGCGACAACAAACTGCCGTGGCATTTGTCGAACGATCTCAAGCGGCTCAAAGCGCTTTCGATGGGGCATCACGTGATCATGGGGCGCAAGACGTTCGACGAGATCGGACGCAAGCCGTTGCCGGGTCGGCCGCACATCATCGTCAGCCGCGGCGCGATCGAAGCGCAGCCGAATGTGGTCGGCGTGGCCTCGGTCGAGGAAGCGCTCGCTGCGATTCCGGCGTCCGAAGATGAAGTCTTCATTCTCGGCGGCGGCGAGATCTTCAAACAACTTCTGCACCGCGCCAACCGGATGTACATCACCCAGGTCCACGCCAACGTCACCGGCGACACCTACTTTCCCGACTTTGACGACGTCAACGAATGGCGTCTCACCGACCGCGAAGATTTCGAATCAGATGCAAAGAACGACTATCCGTATTCGTTCCTGACCTACGACCGCGCCAGCGGCGAAGAGCACGTGATCGCCGAAGACGGATAGCGCCGGTCGATCGTAGCGCCGACGGCTCGTCGGCTGTTCCGCCGCCTGCCCGGCGGCCATCCAGTACGATGCGGGCCGCATGTACTGGCGCCTGCTGCGCGGCAACCGCGACTTCCGATTGCTCTACGCCGGATCGCTCATCTCGCTCGGCGGCGATTGGTTCCTTACCGTTGCGCTGCTCGATCTCGTTCTGCAACTGACCGGCTCGGCCACGCTGGCGTCGCTGATGCTGCTCTGCCAGACGCTCCCCATTTTTCTGGCGACGCCGATTGCTGGGCGCGCGGTCGATCGTATGGATCGCCGCAAACTGATGATCGCAGTCGATCTGATCCGCGCCGTCGCCTGTCTGCTGCCGCTCTTCGCGCGGACGCCCGCAACGCTGCCCATCGCATTCGCCGGCGTGGTCATCATCTCGATCGGCTCCGCCTACTTCGAGCCGGCATCGCAGGCAGCGTTGCCAAACATCGTCGCGCCGGAGGATCTGAGCACCGCAAACATTCTAATGGGATCGACGTGGGGAACGATGCTGGCCGTTGGCGCCGCGATCGGTGGCGCGGTGACGATGCGCTTCGGACGCGACGTCTCCTTCGTTGCCGACGGCGTCAGCTTCCTCGCCTCGGCCGCGATTCTCTGGCGCATGCGATCGAAGTTCGCCGAGGAGCGGCATGACGATCATCCGCATCCGCCGTTGCTGGAATCGATTCGCGAAACGCTGCGCTACGCACGCAACAACCCACGTGTTCTGGCGCTGCTCACATCGAAAGGCGGCTACGGACTCGGCGCCGGCGTCATCGCCATGCTCAGCGTGTTCGGCAAGGAAATCTTCCGCGCCGGTGCGTTCGGAATCGGCGTGCTCTTCGCAGCCCGAGGACTCGGCGCGCTGTTCGGACCATTCATTCTTCGCGCGGTGGGCGCGCGTCGCGACGATCTGCAATATCGCCTGATCGGATTCGCAGTGCTCGTGTTCGGAGCCGGCGACATGGCCCTCGGGTTCTCGCGATCACTCATCGCCGGTTCCCTCGCCGTTTTCGCCGCGCACCTCGGCGGCGGCGCGCAGTGGCAAACATCGACGTATGGCCTGCAACGCGAAACGCCCGACTGGATCCGCGGCCGCGTCTTCGCCGCCGACTGGGGTTTCGTCACGCTGACGATGAGCATCTCCAGCCTTGCCGCGGGCATCGCCTCGGATCGCTTCGGTCCGACGATCGCGACAATCGGCGTGGCCTCGATCGCCATGCTCTGGGCAATCGTGTGGGGCGCGTGGACGTGGCGTTTGTGGCGCTGAAAACTAAGCCGGCATCGCCGCCTGCGCTTTCCGCCGCTTGATCCCCATCGTCCACGGCACGAGTGTCTTCGGGATCGCGATGAGGAAGTAGACCATTCCCGCGAATTGCGGCCACGGCGAATGGGCAAGCGCGATGGAAATTACGCCGAACAGGCCCATGTAGAAGTTGTCCCAAATGCTCTCGCGCGTGTCGACGCGCTCGACTGCGTTCAGCTCCAGATCGTCGCGCCGTCGCCACGCGTGCCGATAGAGCAAGGCCAGAATCCAGAACACCGAGGTCACGCCGATGCCGTAGATCGTGAAGAGAAACGTCTGCCCGCCCGCCGGTAGCTCCACACGCTGGCCCAGGAGCCCCATCGTGAAAAGGGTGAACATGTACTTCAGCGGGTAGACATAAAAGAGGATCACGAACAGCAGCAACGTGTTCAGAAACATCGTCGGCGTGTCCTGCAGCGCATACCGTTTGAAGAAGTGGTGATGCTCGAACCAGATGTCGATGAAGAGCCAGAAGCAGATGGCGAACGGCAGAAACCCGCGCAGCATCTCCATCATCTGTTCATAGGTTTTCGGCGCCTCGAGCGAAACGACGAGCAGCGAGATGGCAAAGCCGAAGATGACGTCGCTGAACGCCTCGACGCGCGACACTTCATGCGCACGGTTGCGAAACGGGATTCGTTCGGGCATGGGTGGATTGTATTCGGGGAGTGGGGCGTGGGGTGTTGGGAGTGGGAGCGCACTTCACTGTTTCAAGGAAAAGCGTTTCACGCGGAGACGCGGGGGACGCAGAGAGAACCTCTGTGCTCTCCGCGCCTCGGCGTGAAAGCTTTTGAGTTGCCAAGCATCACGATCTGCCATCCGAGACACCTCCCACCCCCCACTCCCAACACCCCACAACCATCCACCTGATAAAGTCCAGCGAATGATTCTCCGCCCCTACGACGGCAAGACCCCACGCCTCGGCGAACGCGTCTTCATCGCCGAAAACGCCACGCTCATCGGCGACGTCGTCCTCGGCGATGACTGTTCGATCTGGTATGGCGCGGTGATTCGCGGCGACGTGCATTCGATCCGCATCGGTGCGCGGACGAACATTCAGGACAACTGCGTGCTGCACGTGACGAACGATACGCATCCGATCGAGATCGCCGAGGAGGTGACGGTTGGGCATGGGGCAATCGTGCATGGGTGTTCGATTGCGCGCGGCGCGCTGATCGGCATGGGCTCGCGCGTGCTCGACGGCGCGCGCGTCGGCGAGCTCGCGCTCATCGGCGCCGGCGCGCTGGTAGGCGAGGGGATGGAGATCCCGCCGCGAACCCTGGCGATCGGCGTGCCGGCGAAAGTGAAGCGCGACTTGCGCATGGATGAAATCGCGCGGCTGGAACAGTCGTGGCGGAACTACGTGGGATATAAGGACGAGTATCTTCGGAGTAAGTAGTGGATTAGTCGATTAGTGGATCAGGAGCGATTCCCTAATCTACGAATCCACTAATCTACTAACAGACATGACCAGAACCTACGCAGGCACACTCGACAAACAACAGGCAAACCAATCGGCGACCATCGCCGGTTGGGTTCAGAAGCATCGCGACTTTGGCGAGCTCGTTTTCATCGACGTTCGCGACCGCAGCGGCATCGTGCAGGTCGTCGTCGATCGATCGAAGGGCGCGAGCGAGGAGCTGCTCGCTGCGGCAAAAGAGCTCCGCTCCGAATACGTCGTCCGCATTTCCGGCGAGATTCGCGAGCGCTCCGAGCAGACGAAGAATCCGAAAATGCCGACGGGCGACGTGGAGCTCATTGCGTCGTCGATCGAGCTTCTCAGCCGTTCCGAGACGCCGCCGTTTCCGATCGACGATGAGGTCGATGCCGCCGAAGATCTTCGCCTCAAATATCGCTACCTCGACCTGCGCCGTCCGCTCCTGACGCGCAATCTGATTCTGCGCGACCGCATCGCGCACGGCGTCCGCGACTACATGCACCGGCAGGGTTTCCTCGAGATCGAGACGCCGATTCTGACGAAGTCGACACCGGAAGGCGCGCGCGACTACCTCGTGCCCAGCCGCGTCAGCAAAGGCAACTTCTACGCCCTGCCGCAGTCGCCGCAGATTTTCAAGCAACTGTTGATGGTCGGCGGGCTCGATCGCTATTACCAGATCGCGCGCTGCTTCCGCGACGAAGATCTTCGCCGCGACCGGCAGCCGGAATTTACGCAGATCGACATCGAAGCCTCGTTCATCGACGAGGAGTTCGTCTTCGCGCTGATCGAAGGGATGTTTGCCGAGGTCTTTCCGCTGGCCGGCATTCCCATCACGACACCGTTCCCGCGCATGCGCTGGCAGGAAGCGATGGATCGTTTCGGCATCGACCGGCCGGACACGCGATTCGGAATGGAGCTGATCGACATCACGCCCGAGGCGAGGCAACTCGAGTTCGTCCCATTCCGCGAAGCCGAGACCGTGCGCGCGATCGTCGTCCCCGGCGGCGCAGCGCTATCTCGCAAACGCATCGACGACCTGACCGAAGAGGCGAAGAAGCTCGGCGCCTCCGGCCTTGTCTGGATCAAGTTCGATGCGCAGCGTGGATCATCGATCAAGAAGTTCCTCGACGACGCTGCATTCGTTTCGCTGCGCGACGCACTCAAAGCAGATGAGAACGACATGGCGCTCATCGTCGCCGGAAAAACGACGCGCGTTTACGACGTTCTCGGATCGCTGCGCCTTCGCGTCGCCAAAGATCAGGGCTTGATCCCCGCCGATCGCTGGGATTTTCTCTGGGTCATCGACTTTCCTTTGTTCGAATGGGACGACGAGAGCGGCCGTTTCTTCGCGCGGCATCATCCATTCACCTCGCCGCGCCTCGCCGATGCGGACAAAGTCGAAAGCGATCCCGGCGCCACGCTGGCGCGCGCGTACGACGTCGTCATGAACGGTCTGGAACTTGGCGGCGGTTCGATCCGCATCAACACGCCCGAGCTCCAATCGCGCATGTTCCGCGCCCTCGGCATCACAGACGACGAAGCCCGCGAGCGTTTCGGCTTCCTCCTCGAAGCCTTCCGCTACGGCGCCCCCCCGCACGGCGGCGTCGCCCTCGGCTTCGACCGCATGGTCATGCTCATGGCCCGAGCCGAATCGCTGCGCGAAGTGATCGCCTTCCCAAAAACCGCGCGCGCTCAGGACCTCATGAGCGAGGCGCCGGGGCGCGTGGACGAGAAGCAATTGGGCGAGTTGGGGATCGCGCTAGCTCCCAGCCGGCCAACATGAGTGAGCTGCGTCATCCTTCATGACTCCCTTCATCACCATCCGCCAGGCCTCGGCCACCTATCCCGTGTTCGCGGGGCGCGATCTCCTCGGCGAGATTGCATCGCTCGTTCACGCGCGCGGCCGGATTTTCGTCATCACCTCGGCGCCGTTGCGCGATCGATTCGGTGAACGGATTGCGGCGTTGCTCGACGCCAACGTGATCGAGATCGAAGAAGGGGAGTCGCACAAGAACCTCACCACCGTCAACGATGTCGTGACGCAGTTGCTGGCCCGAGGAGCGAAGAGGGATTCGATGGCGGTAGTGGTGGGCGGAGGGATGGTCGGCGATACAGCGGGATTCGCGGCGTCGATCTTTCTGCGCGGCATCGATCTCGTTCACGTTCCGACGACGCTGCTGGCGCAGGTCGACAGTTCGCTCGGTGGCAAGGTGGCGGTGAATCACGCCAGCGGCAAGAACCTCATCGGCAGCTTTTTTCCGCCGCGCGCCGTCATCTCCGATCTCTCCACACTCGACTCGCTGCCGCGCCGCGAAATGCTCAGCGGCCTTTTCGAAGCGCTGAAAGGCGGCGTGATCGGCGACGCCTCACTCTTCGAAATGCTGGAGTCGCCGCCGCGCATCGACGTCGACGAAGTCGTTCGCAAAGCAATTCAGGTGAAGGCGGAGATCGTTTCCGCCGACGAGCGCGAAGCCGATCTGCGGCGCCTCCTCAACTACGGCCACACGATCGGCCACGGAATCGAAGCCGCTCTCGACTACCGCCATCTCACGCACGGCGAAGCGGTGGCCTGGGGCATGATCGCCGCCAACGCGATCGCGGTGCAGCGCGGACTTCTTCCGCGCGATATCGCCGGGCGCATCGACCGCGTCATCCGCGCCTGGAATCCCACGCCGATCCCTGCTGACATCGACCGCGATGCCATCCTCGCCGCGGCCGAGCACGACAAGAAAAACACCGGCAGCCAGCGAGTCATGGTCTTCCCCCGCGCCATCGGAACGTGCGAGGTCTTCTCGGACGTGACGGAAGCCGAGATCGCGTTCGGAGTTGATGCGATCCTCGGTGAAGTTCGGTAGTCAGGCAAATCATGCGAAGACGCGAAGACGCGAAAACTGGTTCTTCTCCTTCGCGCCTTCGCGTGACCAGTGTCAGACCAAACGATCCAGCACCTCGCGAGGAACACGCTCGCGAAGACGCGGATACGCTTCGATCAGGCGAGCGATACCCACGAGATCAACTTGACGCTTTGATCCTGCACGAATTTCATCGAGAAAGGCCCAGAGCTTTCCTTGCAGCACATCTTCCACAGCCGCTACTTGCAGAGTGACGCCGAGGACTTCGCGCGGTGTGGCGCGTGTCACGAACGCAGCGTAGCGAGGTTCGGTCTGGATCTGAACGCGAAGCTTCGAGTCGGCCGCACTGGCATTGATGCTGCGCGCGAAACGCTCGACATGGAACCGTTCGGCGAGAAGCCTTTCGATTCGCTCGAGATCTTCTGGGGCGACGACCACATCGAGATCAAGGCCGATCAAAGGGTCTACATACGCGTTCGCATCAACGACGCAATATCGAACAGAGTGTTTGCCCAGCAACGAAAAGAACGCGTCGCGAAAGCCGGAATGGTCTTTGACAACTCTGGTCCACAGCGTCGCAGCGTCCAATTCACGCCGCCCGCTTCACCGGCAGCTTCAACACCATGCTCGTGCCCACGCCTTCGACCGACGCCACCGTCACTTCGCCGCCGTGGGCTTCGACGACTTGTTTGACGATGTAGAGGCCGAGGCCGGTGCCGCCGCCGCCGCGGAGGGACTTGTTGCCGCTCTGTTTGTATTTGTCCCAGATCTGCTGCAGCTCGGTCGCCTTGATGCCCATGCCGCTGTCGGTCACGGTGATCACGATCGCCTCGGCTACGTCGCCCTTGCGCAGGATTTGCGCGCCGACGGAGATCAGACCTTTTTTCGGCGTGAACTTCAGTGAGTTCGAAATCAGGTTGATCACAGCCTGCGTCAGCTTCTCCACGCTGCCGATGATTTGCGGCACGTCGCGGCCGTGCGCGGAAAGGAGGAAGACTTCGTCGCGCGAGGCCACGCTTTGCAAGCTGCGAACGGCTCGTTTGAGCAGACCAGCGACGCGGACCGGCTCCTGCTCGACGGCGAAACTTCCGGACTGGATCTTGGAGAAATCCATGATCTCGTTGATCAGCCCCATCATCCGTTCCGACTCGCGCTTGGCCTCAGCCAGGAGATCGGTGTTGACCGCGTCGAGCTTCGTTCCCTCCTGCGAAAGCACGAACTCCAGCGTTCCCTGGATGCCGGAAAGCGGCCCGCGCAGATCGTGAACGATCTGTGCGGTGAAGTCCGACTTGGCCTGCTCCGCCTCTCGCTGCCGCGTCACGTCCTCGAACCAGAGCGCGACCGACGGCGCGTCGTAATCGTCGACATGCATGATCTTGTCGATGCGGTACGTGCGGCCTTCGATGTCGACGTCGATCGATCGGAGTTCGTCGGCATCGAGAAAGAATCCCTGCAGCCAGCCGCTTTCGCCGGCTACCGCTCGTGAGGCTTCCGTCAGCCAACCGCCCGCGTCGTCGCCGAACGTCGTTTCGAATGCGGCGTTGCTCCATTCGACGGCACCGCGCTCGCTGACGATCGCGATCGGCGTCTTGAGCCGCTCGGAGATCGGATACTTACCGCCGGTCACGCTCATTGCGGCACCGTGATCGCGCGCTCGTGCTGGAGTTTTGCGAGATTGAACAACGTCGTGAAGTGATCGAACGGACTGACGAGCAGCAGTTTTTGCAGGTCGAGCCGGCCATCGATGAGTGACACCAGATAGCCCTCCTGGGCGGTCAGATTGAAGCGGTCGAAGTTCGTCAGGAACTCCGGCGTCAGCTTCGGCATGGCCTGCATCCCTTTCGGATTGTGGAGAAAATCGCGCACGATCATGTTTCGCAGAATCTCCGCGTAGCCGAGGCGTGAAAGGTCATCGGGATAGCGTCCGCGCGCTTCCACCAGCTTCAGGTAGGTGTGCCACGGACCGTGCTGGGCGATCGAATCGGCGACCAGGCGGCTCCAGTCGGGAACCGGAGGAGCCTTCGGTGGAGAGAGGGTCGACATCGGCGCCATTCTACAGAGGTCCGTTTCGGAACGAGAACGTGATGCGCTTTGTTACACTCTCGCTGTGTCTGATGCTCTCGACCTTCCTCCCGCGGCGATCCCGCGCAGCCGCCGCAAGTCGCGTCTGATCATTCTCCTGCTGGCCATCGTCCTCGGCATCCCCAGCGGATTCCTGCTCGCCCACGCCATCAGCGTCCCGCTGGTCAAGTCGCTCGAGAACTATCAGCCGGCGATCATCACGCGGATCTACGACCGCAACGGCATCGGATTCGCGGAGTACTCCATTCAGAAACGGATCGTCGTCGCCAAGCGCGATATGTCGCCTTTCATCGTGCAGGCCATCATCGCCACAGAGGATGCCGACTTCTATCATCACGGCGGCATCAACCCGAAAGCGATCTTCCGCGCTGCGCTGAAAGATCTCATCGCCCGCAAGAAAGTTGAAGGCGCATCGACGCTGACCCAGCAGCTTGCCAAGCAGGTCTTTCTGACGCCGGCCAAGGACTTCCGCCGAAAAATCAACGAAGCGTTTCTCGCCGTCGACATCGAGAAGAACTTTACGAAGGATCAGATCTTCGAGCTCTACGCGAATCAGGTCTACCTCGGCCACGGCGCGTACGGCGTCGAAGCGGCGTCGCGGCTCTACTTCGGCAAACACGCCAAAGATTTGACTGTGCCCGAGGCGGCGTTGATCGCGGGATTGATCCGATCGCCGATGTACTACAGCCCGATCACGCACATGGATCACGCGCTGGCGCGCCGCAATCACGTGCTGCGGCGGATGTACGAGGAGCGCTACATCCCGACGAAGGAGCAGTTCCAGCAAGCGGTGAATTCGCCGATCGTGCTCGGCACGTTCAAAGAGGAAGCGCCGCGCATCGGCGCCTACTTCGCGGAAGAGATTCGCCAGCATATCGAGAAGAGCGAAAAGTTCGGCGCCGAGAATCTCTACCAGCACGGCTTGAAGGTCTATTCAACGCTCGATCTGCGCATGCAACAGGCGTCGGAAACGGCGTTGCAGCGCGGGCTGCGCCGCTGGGACCGGCGACGCGGATTTCGAAAGCCGGCGCGGAATCTGGTGACCGAGGGGATCGATCCGGCCGCGTACAAAGACCCGAGCTGGAGCAATGATCCGTACGTCACCGACAAGCTCTATCCCGCGGTCATCATGTCAGTCGACAAGACCGGCGTCACGGTTCGCGTCGGCAAAGACTCGACGATTCTGCCGCCCGCATCGTTCGCTTGGACGCAGCACAAGACGATGGAAGGCGTGCTCAATCGCGGCGACATCATCTACATCCGGCTCGATGAAGATTCGAAGACGCACGAACGCAAATGGATGCTCGATCAGTTGCCGCAAGTGCAAGGCGCGGTCGTCATCCTCGATGTAAGAACCGGCGAAGTCCGCGCGCTCGTCGGCGGCTACGACTTCCAGATCTCGAAGTTCAATCGCGCCATTCAGTCGCGGCGGCAGGTCGGTTCGTCGTTCAAGCCATTCGTTTACGGCGCTGCGTTCGAGAAAGGGCTGACGCCAGCCGACACGATCTTCGATGAGCCGGTGGCGATTCCGGTCGGAAACCAGATTTACTCGCCGAAAAACTACTACGGCAAATACGCGGGTATCGTGACGATCCAGCGCGCGCTGGAGTTATCGATCAACGTGCCCGCCGTAAAGACGTGGATGATGGTCGGAGCGGATCACGTCGTCGATTTCGCGAAGCGCTGTGGCATCACCTCCGACATCCCGCGCTATCCGTCTACTGCCCTCGGCACCGCCGGCGTTTCGCCGGTCGAAATGGCCGGCGCGTACAACGTCTTCGCCAATCAGGGCGTCTACGTGAAGCCGCGTTTGATCCAGCGGATCGTCGACCAGACCGACCGCGTCCTGGAAGAACAAATCCCGGAGCTCTCCGAGGCGACGCAGGCGCAGGTGGCGTTCGAGTTGGGCCACGTGATGCGCGGGACGATCGATCGCGGCACCGGCTACGAGGCGCATGTTCTGCCGCCCCCGCTGGCCGGAAAGACGGGCACGACCAACTCCTACACCGACGCTTGGTTCCTCGGTTTTTCGCCGGAATACACAATCGGCGTCTGGGTCGGCTACGACGATCCCAGCCGCTCCCTCGGCGGCGGAGGAACCGGCGCCGAGGTCGCGCTCCCAATCTGGATCGATATCGTCAAACAGCTCGATGTACTGAAGCTGCGCACGTCCCGCCCCGAGTTCGACATTCCGTCCGGAATCGTGATGGCCCCAATGGATCTAAAGAGCGGCCGCCGCGGCGTCGGCCCCTGCGAGCGCGTAGTAATGGAAGCCTTCATCGCCGGCCAGGAGCCTGACAAGGATTGCAGCGGCGCCACGGTTGCCGTAAGCAAACTCCCGTACTACCTCCAAAAACCGTTCTACCAGCCAAAAGAGCTCGAGCCGACGCAGTCCGCACAAGACTCATCCGCTCGATCCGGCGAAAGCGCGGAATCCCCAGCGCCGAATGTGGATGAGGGGCCGAAGGTTGTGCCGCCACCGGCGACGGCAACTACGAATGCGCCACCTCCGCCAAGCTAAGAAACCAATAGCACGGCCGAATTTAGTCGGATAGCGAAGGCGTCTATACGATTATGTCATCTCGATTTCTGCCGCGGAAGAATCGGAGGAGGCGATGAGGGAGCCAGTCTGGGTTCGGTCGGTTGGAGAACTTGTGGGCTCTATTGCGAGCCGAATCGACCTTGATCCTCGAATCCTCTGGTTTCGCGGCCATCGGGCTATTAATTGGAACGTGGCGCCGTCGCTTTGGCGAGGCTATGACGCAAGTGGTGAACGGAACTTCACCAACCGTTTTCGGTCCCGTGCCGCCACGCGCATGCAAGTCGTGCCTGACTACGACGACTCAGCCCATTGGCTCAGCCTGATGCAACACTACGGATTACCCACCCGATTACTCGACTGGACACGCTCACCCTTGATTGCTGCGTACTTTGCAGTCGGAAAGTATATTTACGATAAGACTCTGGAGCCTCAAGATGCCTGCATTTGGGTGCTCAAGCCGCATCTGCTCAACATTTCAGAGGGGTTCGAGAATGTCACGCCCTCAATCGACGCGCACTCGTGCAAGCCGTTGCTTACCCCGGCTTTCACGGACAAAGATCCTGAGGTCAAGAAGGTCATGGCCGTAATGGCATCTGAGCGCGATCTGCGGATGTTTGTGCAGCAGGGCTGCTTTACGATCCATTCGAAGCGTCGGCCGCTGGAAAAACGGAAGAACAGCACGAAGTATCTTACGCGTATCCTGATTCCAGCCAAATCAGTCCGCAACATGGCGTTTGAGATCGACGTTTCGGGTTTTCGTAAAGGCGATATTTTCCCTGACTTGGATCACCTTGCTGAAGAGCTCGTCGGAATATACCCGCCAACCAAGACATAAGAAAATAGACGACAGACCCCAAGTCTCGCGTCCAAATCCGATGCGCCGCACGGTGCGATGACGCGGCGTGGCGCGGTGCCAGAGAGTCATGGCACGCGTGGCGACTGAGCGAAAGAACGTTGGAGGGGGAAGGGAAGTCCCGCTCGCCAAACCAATCTTTGGCAGAGGATTCGCTTCATTCGGCATCATGCGACATTTCCGCAATGCGCTAATCGCTGTTCTCGCGGCAATCGCCATCAACGGGCACGCCCAGGCGCAGCCCGTTTTCGAGCAGGTTCTTGTGCCATTCGACACATCTGTCAGCCAGGGAGGTTTTGGCGCACGCTGGTCGGCTGAGTTGCGAGTTCGGAACTCGGCGAATGTTCCAATCAATCTGTTTCCCGAGACGTGTTCAGGGCTGGGCAGAACGTTTCCCTGTGAGCGGAGAATTGATATTCCTGCCGGCCGTACGGTAATGCTGAGCGTTCTGCCCGACTCATCGACACATGGCGTTCTGCTCTATGTTCCAATCGATCATCGCGCTGACATTCACTTCAGCCTCAGTGTTCGCGACCTCACATCCGGCGACACGGCAGGTACAGCGATTCCTGTCGTTCGCGCCTCGCAATACACGACCAGTGCAACCATCATCGGCGTGCCCATCTCCGCGGACCAACGCCGTTCCCTACGTGTTTACGATCCTTTTCTTCCGGTAAACGCTGTCTTTCTTGTTCGCGTCATCGATGAAGCGACGGAGGGCATTGTTTTTGAGCGTCAATATTCAATGCTTTTGCCGACCGATCCTCCCAGTCCCATCCTGGTACCGGCGACGTTCGATTTCAGCGACGTCCTCGCCGCGCCGCGCGTGTTGGCCGCAACCCGCGTGACTGTCACGATCGAGCGCATCTTTCCTGGCGGACTTGGTTTCTGGCCGATGATTTCTGTCACCAGTAACCGCGATAATCATCTCGCGGTGTTTACGCCCAACTAGCAAAAGCAGCCGTACATCGGATTACCTTTCGGCTACTCCAGCTCCCCATCCAACTCGCTGATCTGAACGAGCGTCCACCGGCCTGTCGAATTAGTCAGCTCCGCTTTTGCCTCGTGCCGTTTGGGAGTGGACATCAATTCGGCGCCCACAGCGGTCGGCTTCCACTGCCAGGCAAACGTGGCGTGGGCGGTGGTGGCGTCGGAGTCGATCGCGGTCACGGAGATGAACTCGCGTTTGGCGACAGGGAAGGTCCACGATGTTCCGTCGTCGACCAGGCCGTCGAGGTGGAGCAGGCCGTCGCGCGTGAGCGAGACGGTGTTGTCAGGAGCGGTCTCCGCGTAGCCGAGTTTTTGTAGCGCGGCGAGGAAGAGTTGTTCGCGGGGGAGGAGCGCGATCGGCGCTGCTTTGCGTACGCGGCCCATGTACGGTGTCGAGAACTGCGTATCGATCTCGACGACGTAACGAACGCGCTCGGCATCGAGGCCCGTAGGATACGTAACCGGTTTCTGCGTGGACTCGATGTGCAGGCCGCCCGCTGCCCGCGCTGCCTCCCGCTGTTTTGAAACCGCGATGACCTTCGAGCATTCCTTCGGCACGACGTACAGCAACGCGATCGCGATGATGAGCGGGATTCCCGCGGTTCGGAGGATGCGCGTGCCGTCGGTCATCGCGCGTAGCGCTTGATCATGTCCATCATCTTGTCGCGCGTGAGCGGCTTGCGCATCCAGGCGTTGGCGCCGGAGCTCGGGAACATTTCCTCGAGCGACTTTTCCGGGAGGTCGGAGATGAGGACGATGGGGATGTCCTTCTTGTTCGACTGCGACTTCAGGACTTCACTGAGCCGGTTGCCCTTGATGCTGGGCAGATTGACGTCGAGGAAGATGATGTCGGGCGAATTGCTGGCGAGCACATGGTTGAACTCGATCCAGCTCACCGCGGTGAGGACAGTGCAGCCTTCGCGCTCGAGCAGTGCCCGGCCGAGTTTCAGCACGAGCGGGTTGTCATCGAGGATCAGAACACATGCGTTAGAGGGAGAGCTGGACATCGGGCGCATGATACATTTTCCGGCGGCGCTTGCTAGGCCCGAGTCTCATTTGGACGACATCACACCAAACGAATTGCCAGAAACTGCTTTGGCCCTCGAGCCGCCGCCGGCGCCCGCACCCAATCCGCTTCCGTTTCAACGCCCCGCCAACTACTACTCGGATTCGGAATCGCGACTGCGGCCGCTGTTTCCAAGATGGGTGCCTTTGGGTTGCGGCTGGATCTCGCTCGTCTTCGTAGTCTTTCTTTTCGCTGCCGGCGCATTCGCTCCTCGCTCCGGCGCCATCCTCGATTGGGTTTTCGGGAAACTCGAAGAAGACCTGGTCCACAGTTTCTCAGCCGACGTCACCGCCGCGCAGAAACAGGACTTCGCCGCAGAAATGCAGACGATGCGAACCGCAGCACGCAACGGCAAGCTCAAACTCGAAAGCACGCAAAAGTTCCTGAAAGTGGCCACCGACGTTGACGGCGATGACAAGGTCGACCACGCGGAAGCGGACAAGCTCATCGGAGCCGTGCGTGAAGTGAATCAGGGATTGAAATGATTTGGTTTGCGGGTTGCTGGGTGACCCGGTTGCCGAGTTGCCCTACCGAATCCCGGCAACCTGGCAACCGGCTAACCCTCCACACATGAACTTCAAACTCATCTCCTCATTCACGCCGCAGGGCGATCAGCCCGAGGCGATCCGGCAACTTACCGAAAGCGTCAAGGCCGGCACGCGCGATCAAGTCCTCCTCGGCGTCACCGGTTCCGGCAAGACCTTCACGGTGGCGAAGGTGATCGAGTCGATCAACCGGCCGACGCTCGTTCTCAGTCACAACAAGACTCTGGCCGCGCAGCTCTATCAGGAGTTCAAGAACTTCTTTCCTGAGAACCGCGTCGAGTATTTCGTCTCGTACTACGACTACTACCAGCCCGAGGCGTACATCCCGCAGAACGATCTCTACATCGAAAAAGAGATGACGAAGAACGATGAGATCGACAAGCTGCGGCTGGCGGCGACGAAGTCATTGTTCGAGCGCCGCGACGTCATCATCGTCTCGTCGGTGTCGTGCATTTACGGCATCGGTGATCCTGATCTCTACCACTCCATGCTCGTGTTCTTCGAGCGCGGCATCGACAAACCGATGACGCAGTATCTCCGCAAGCTGACGGAGATGCAGTACGAGCGGACGCCTTACGATCTTTCGCGCGGCACGTTCCGCGTGCGCGGCGACGTGCTGGAGCTCTGGCCGGCGTACGAGGACGATGCGGTGCGCGTGGAGTTTTTCGGCGACGAGATCGACAAGATGACCCGCATCGATCCGATCACCGGCCGCACATCGGGGCAGGAGTACGACCGGCTGGCCGTCTATCCGCGAACGCACTACGTCACGCCGCGCGATCGCCTGATGGTGGCGATGGAAAACATCCGCGTCGAGCTCGATCAGCGCGTCGTCGAGCTGCGCGCGAACGAGCGGCTACTCGAAGCGCAGCGCCTCTCGCAGCGGACAATGTTCGATCTGGAGATGATCGCGGAGCTCGGCTATTGCAACGGCATCGAGAACTACTCGCGCCATCTCTCCGGCCGCCAGCCAGGCGAGCCGCCGCCGACGCTGATCGATTACTTTCCGAAGGATCTGCTGCTCGTCGTCGATGAATCGCACCAGACGATTCCGCAGGTGCGGGCGATGTGGGGCGGCGACCGCGCGCGCAAGCAGACGCTCGTCGAATACGGATTTCGTCTGCCGAGCGCGATCGACAACCGGCCGCTGTCGTTCGACGAGTTCGAGGGGAAGATCAACCAGACGCTCTATGTCTCCGCGACGCCCGGTCCGTTCGAGATGGAAAAGACCGGCGGTCTTTTCGCCGAACAAGTCATCCGTCCGACCGGCCTGCTCGATCCCCAGATCAGCATCCGTCCGGTGAAAGGGCAGGTCGACGACTTGATCGGCGTGATCAAGGAACGGATCGCCGCGGGCGAGCGCGTGATGGTGACGACGCTGACGAAAAGGATGTCCGAGGATCTGACACGCTACCTGCTGGAGCTCGGAATCAAGGTCAATTACCTGCACTCGGATGTGGAGACGCTGGAGCGCATCGCCATCATCCGCGACTTCCGCATCGGGACGTACGACGTGCTGGTTGGCATCAACCTGCTGCGCGAAGGGCTCGACATTCCTGAGTGCTCATGCGTCGCGATCCTCGACGCGGACAAAGAGGGATTCTTGCGCTCGCAGACGTCGCTGATCCAGACGATCGGCCGTTGCGCCCGCAATCTGAACAGCCTGGCGATTCTTTACGCGGACAAGATGACCGATTCGATCAAGTTCGCGGTCGCGGAGACGAAGCGACGCCGCGAGATCCAGCAGAAGTACAACGAGGAAAACAACATCGAGCCGGCATCGATCATCAAATCGATCGACAGCGACCTGATGAAGATGGCCAACCTTGATTACTTCGAAGTCCCCGGCGGCCCGACATCAAAAGCGCGTCTCGACCTGACGGAAGGAGAGGATCTCGACAAAGCGATCGCCCGGCTGACGAAGGAAATGAAGGACGCGGCAAAGAATCTCGACTTCGAGAAAGCGACGGAGATCCGGGACAAGCTGCGCGAGTTGAAAGAGATTCGGATTTTTGTTTAGCCGTTTAGTTTTTATCCGCAGATGTCACAGATGAACACAGATTATCTGCGTCGATCTGCGACATCTGCGGATCGGTTTTACTCTCCTGGCGGTTTTTGCGGCGTGACCGGCGGCGTGTACGGCTGCAAGGGTTGCACGGTGGTTGGTGCCGTGGTTCCGATGGTGGACGTTCCGCCCGGTTGGATCGGCGTGGTGGACGATGTACCTGGTTTGTCCATTTGCACCTGGCCGGGTGTGTAGGGTTGCATCGTGCCGGGCGTGCCGGTGGTGGCGGCGTCGGGAGACTTCGGCGCTGCGGGCGGCGCGGCCTGTCGTTCGGGGACCCTCACTTCCGGGGAGATGTGAGACGGTGTTGCAGGTTGGGCCGCAGCGGCGTGCGATGACGGGAGCGAGGGGAATATCAACCTTCCTGTGCGTTTCTTTGGCGTCGCGTCCGCGGGCGTTGTCTCCGCTGCGCCGGCCTCGACGGGATGGAGCGGTTTCGGCTGATACGCTGCTTTTCCGAGTGCGCAGGGATCAATTTTCGTCGTCGTGTCGAAGTATTCGTTGACGAGATCGGCGACGACGCTGTCGTCGAGCATCGTGATCTTCGCTGTTCCAGCGGACGACGGCTGCACGCGCAGAACGCGGCCGGCGACGAGACAGCGCAGGAACGTGGCCGCAGCAGGATCGCCAGACGGTTTGACGCCCGCGAGGCGCAGATGCGAGTCATGGCCATCGATTTTGACGATGACTTCATTTGGCGCGACGGCGCCCACTCCGAGTGCGATAGTTGCGGCGTGCGAGACAGCGGCGAGTGATATCGACAGCACTGCGATCGCGATGGGCTTCATAACGGGTCTCCTTTAGAACGTCCATCGTACGCCCAACCGCGCGGAGAGTGCGGGTGTGCGTGCGATCGGTTTGAGATAGTCGGGGTTTGCGGACTTCGCCAGTGCGTTGTCGCTCTCCTGAAAACTGTAGCGTTGATCGAGAAGAACGGGACGCTGCGTGTTCAAGACATTGAAAACATCGAGCAGGATATTGAGCTGGGAATTGTGGACGGGGAGGGGATAGCCGAGGTGGAGGTCGGCGTCGTAGTTGCTGGGGGTGCGGCCTTCGGCGCCGCGGGACGTAAGGAAAAACTCGTAGCGGCGATAGGCGTCGGAATAACCGTAACGCGTAACGGGAGTACCGCTGCGCCAATACGCGGAAACGCCGACGGATAGCTTCCATGGCGTGTTGTACGTGCCGGACGCTTTCAATTGATGGCGGCGGTCGTTCGAGAGCGGGCCTTTGTTCGTGATCACGTTCAAGTTGCTGCCATTGGTGAAGAAGTCGTAGTAATCGTAGGCGGCGGAGATATTCGGATCGGCGCCTACGTTCGTGAACGGCGCGTACTCGCCGTCGTAATTCCCTTCGAGGCGCGAGTAGATGTACGAGGCCATGCCCTGCCAATTGTTGGAGAGCGCCTTTGTCGCATCGAGCTGAATCCCTTTGTACGTGCGCTTCGGTTTCGGCGCGGCGAACTGCGTGGAGTAATCGAGCGTGAAAACCTTCTTCATGATTCCTTCGCCGGGATTGCCGATGCAGTACGTGCCATCATCGGCGCACAGGAAGTCTTCGATGACGCGTCCGTAGCTGCGATAGATCCCTTTGATGCCGACGGAGACGAACGGCATGACCTCGCGCTCGGCACCGGCGATGAATTCGGTCAGGTATTGATTCTTGAGATTGGGGTCGGACGGCTCCGTGAAACCGCCGAGAATGGCTGACGCGGTGTCGGCATCTTTCTCGGCGTTGGCGTCGGGCGTGACGCTGGTCGGGCTGTAATTGATGATGCGCGGCTGCCGTTCGTAGGAGAACGAGCGGATGACGAGATCCATCGGGATTTCTTCGTAATAGCGGCCGTAAGAGCCAAACAGCTTGGTCCGATTGTCACCGCTCGGATCCCAGATCAATCCTAGCCGCGGCGCGTAGTCTTTCTTGAGATCGATCTGCGTGACGCCAGAGGCATCGATGATGCGCTGACGGTCCCAGCGAAGTCCGGCATTGACCGTGACGTTCTTGAGCGTCCAGCGGTCCTGCACGTACGCGGACGTATTCTTGTGCTGCGGCGATGCATTCAATGCCGAGACGGGCGCATTGGCGACTGTGGCATCGGGCGTGGTCCAGTAGAAGTGGCTGTAAATCGGTTTGTTCGGGTTGTTGGGATTCTCGAAGATGTCGACCTGCTGCCCGCCTGACATCCGCTTGACGACATCGGCGGTCTCGTCTTGAAACTCGATGCCGGCTTTGAGCTCGTGTGCGCCGAGGAAGCGGGTGGCGGAGCCGCCGTAGAATTTGCGCTCGAACCGCTTGTCCTGAATCAGACCGAAGCCGCCCGTTTGGAAAAAGTTGTTGCGCGCGTCGATGTACTCGATGACATCGCCGGCGGAGGTGGCCGGTCCGACGGAGTTGGTGTCGCGATGGCGCGCGCCTTGTGCGGAGAAGAGCCATTTCGAGCCAATGACGCCGTCGTAGCGGAGCGCGTAGTCGCGGCCACCGAAATCCTGGCGTCCGTCGTATGTCGAAGGATCGCCAATGAGCGTGTGATTCGCGTCGTTGATCGCGCCGGTGTCGGCGCGCGGATCCTGCAGCCAGGTGGCCGTGAAGGTGTGTTGCGGATTGGCGCTGAGCGTTAATTTCGCGGAGCCGAGGTTGCGGTGGCTGAGCGAGGAGGCCGAACTGCCCGCGAGCGGACCGTCGGAAAGCACATTGTCCTGCGTGTTGCGGACCTGATCGAGCGCGGCAAAGAACCAGAGCTTGTCTTTGATGAACGCGCCGCCGACGTCGGCGCCGTAATCCTTCCTCTTGAATCCGCCCGGAGTGCTGCCGACGACTTTCGAGGAGCTGGTCTGCAGCGAGTCGCTGTCGTAATAGCCAAAGACGTCGCCGGCGAACTGATTGCTGCCCGACTTCGTGATGACGTTGATGATGCCGCCGGTGGCGCGGCCGTATTCGGCTTCGTATCCGCCAGTCTTCACTTCGAGGGCCTGGATGAATTCGAAGTTGAGCTCTTTTCCCTGGAATCCGTACTCGGAGCCGGTCGTGTTGACGCCATCGACGTAGAAGGCGTTCTCCGCGCCGGACGAGCCGTAGACAGAGATCAATTGCGTCTGCTTGTTGCTCGGATCGGTCCCGTCCGAGGAAACGCCCGGCGTGACTTGTACCACCGAGGAGTAGTTGCGCTGCGTCGGCAAGGACTCGATCACGGCGGCGCTGAGATTCGTGCCGAGCGTCGTCGACGTCTCATTCACCAGCGGCGCGGCTTCTCCGACGGTGATGGTCTGGCTCAAAGAAGGGGAGAGGCCGGCATCGAGCGTGGCCTCTTTTCCAAGCGCAACGACGACCGTGCTCGCCTTCGGAGCGAAGCCGGAGAGCGAGAACGTGACGGTGTAGGTTCCGGGCGGAAGCAGCGAGAGATGATAGATGCCTTCGTAGTTGGTGACCGCCACGCGCGAGCCTTGCAACGCGGGGCTTTTTCCTTCGACGGTGACGCCGGGAAGGAGCGACATACTGGCGGAGACGCGGCCGCTGATAGAACCCGTTGTCTGCGCCAGCACCGGGAGCGCGGCGAGTAGAAACAGTACGACCGGGAGACGCCGGAGAGAGAGCATTGGGACCTCCTGTTGGAGGACAGTTTACGCGTAGCGCGCCAGTACGTCGCGCACCCGCGCCAGACCTGCTTCGATCTGCTGCGGCGAAACCGCGCCAACGCTGAGCCGCATCCAGCCGCTTTCGTTCGGCAGTCCGAACGCCTGGAACGGGACCACGGCGAAGCCCGCTTCGTCGAGCAGGAGCCGGCGGATCTGGCTGTTCGTCGTAATCGCACCACGTCCGATCAAATCGAACTGCACGGAGAGGTAGATCGCTCCCTGCGGCGCGATGGCGCGCACAGGAATCCCTTCGCGGCGCATCGCTTCGAGTCCGTCGTACAGCAGGTCGAGTCGGAGCCGCAGCTCACGGATCATCCCCTCGTGGAATTCGTCGATGTCGGCCCGCCGGTCGAGGAACTTGGCGACGGCGATCTGCTCCGGACGGGGAGCCCAGGCACCGACGTGTCCGAGGATGTCGCGCATCCGGCCGGTGATCAGCGGCGGAGCAACGGTCCAGCCGACGCGTAGTCCTGTCGCGGCGAATGCCTTCGAAACTCCATCCACATAAATCGTGTACGGCGTTGCCTCGGGTACCAGCTTCGTCGGCGTGTAGTGATGGAATCCGCCGAACGTGAGCATCCAGTAGATCTGATCCCAGAGAAGCATCAACGCACGCTGGCCGGTTGCGGCGCGGCGTTCGTTTTCTTCGACGACGAGCCGGGCGATCCGCTCCACTTCGTCGCGCGCCATCACGGTGCCGGTCGGATTGCCGGGCGTACAGATGCAGATCAGACGCGCATCGCGAACGTGCGGGCGAATGAGATCCGCAGTCGGAAGGAAGTTGGTCTCGGGCCCGACCGTGAGCTCGACCGCCTCGCCGCGCATCAGGTAGGTGTAGTGGTTGTTGTTCCAGGAAGGAATCGGGAAGACGACTTTGTCGCCGGGATCGACGATGGCAGCGTACGCCGCGAAGATTACCGGGCGCGCGCCGCCGGCAATGATCGTCGATTCGAGCGGGTACTTCAGGCCGAGGACGTCGTCGTAGTAGCGGATGACGGCCTGGCGCAGTTCTTTGGTGCCGTCGGACGGCGGGTAATTCGTCTCGCCGGCCGTGAACGCCTCGGAGATCAGCGTCTCCAGCACGCGCGGGATGCGGAACTCTTTCGGCGAGAAATCGCCTACCGTCAGATTGCAGATGTCGCGGCCGGCTTCGCTGAGCTGACGGATTTCTGCGGAAATGCGGAGGATCTCGGAACCTGTGAGGCCGAGGGCGAGTTGCGAAAGGCTGCGTTCATCGCAGACGGGCAAGGTTGTCGTCATCGGTGGGGGATTGTAGATCAGACGATGGGTGGAAACAGCGGCCTTTGACGATGAGGCAGATGGTTCAATCGCAAGCAATCCAGCGCCTCTTTCGAAACGCTACCCTCGGCTCAGCCCGCTGACCCTATAATCGTCGCGTGAGAAGCCTTCGTACCGCCTTCGCTCTCAGCCTGTCTCTCAGCCTGTTTCTTGTTGCAGCGTGCTCGAAAGAGCAGCCGTTGCCGCCGCAGACGGCTGTCGAGGATGATTCGACGCCTGTTGACGGCGGCACGGTCGTCCGGCGATTGCAGAGCGACATCAGCACGCTCAATCCCGTCCTCATCGAGAGCAAGTACGATCACTACGTTGCGGATTATCTGTTTCTTCCGTTGCTGCAGTTCGACGCCAATCTGATTCCAACGACCGCCGGCTCGCTGACCGACAAGTACGAAGTTTCCAAAGATGGGAAGCTGTACACATTCCATCTCAATCCGAAGGCGACCTTCTCCGACGGCACGCCCCTGCGAGCGAGCGACGCCGTCTTTACTCTGAACAAGATCGTCGATCCGAAATCGGAGTCGGCGCAGTTCGCCGGCGCGTTCCAACTCCTCGATCCAGCCGGCACCAAAGCTGTGGACGACCATACGCTCGTCGTCGCCTTCAAACAGGCTCTCGCACCGCAGCTCGCCTCGTTCAACTTTGTGCACGTGGTTCCCGAGCACATTTACTCGCAGGGAGATTTCAAGACCGCCTTCGCCATGAGCGCAGTGAGCTCGGGGCCGTACAAGCTCGTTCGCCGCATTCCGGGCAAGGAGATTCTCCTCGAGCGCCGCAGCGATTACTGGGGTGTTGCGCCTCACATCCAGAACATCCTCTTCAAAGTCATCGGCGATGACACGACGTCATGGAACGCGCTGAAACGCGGCGACATCGACGAAACGATCATCGGCTCCGATACCTGGATGAACGAGAGCCGCCGTCCCGATTTGCAGAAGGTGATCGACTTCCGGCGCTTCTACATGCTCAGCTACAACTACATCGGCTGGAACGAGCACGATCCACTGCTAGCGGACAAGCGGGTCCGGCGTGCGCTGGCGATGTGCGTGGATATGCAGTCAGTCATCAACGGTCTCTATCGCGGCACGGCGCGGGCGATGAGCGGCCCGTTCACTCCCGACCAGTGGTCGTACAACCCGGAAGTGCCCGTGATCCAGTTCAATCCCGACGGAGCGCGACAGATCCTCGGCTCGATGGGATGGGCGGATACGGACGGCGACGGGATCCTCGACAAGGACCATAAACCGCTCTCCGTGGAGATGGTCATCGCCGCCGGAAGCCCCACCTCGGTTGCATTCGCGCAGCTCTATCAGGCCGAGCTTAAAAAAGTGGGCGTCGATCTGAAGATCTCGCCACTCGACGGCGGCACGCTCATCCAACGCCTGATGAGCGGCAATTACACTTCCACGTATATGTCGTGGGATCTGGATCCGGACCCTGATCCCAACGCGATGTTTCACTCGTCGCAGCTCCCGCCCGCCGGCCAGAATATCGTCTACTACAAGAACCCCGCGGCCGACGCGCTGATCGATCAGGGACGCCACGAGCTCGACCACGCCAAACGCGTTTCCATTTATCGCCAGCTCCACGCGCTGCTCGCCGATGAACAGCCCTACACGTGGACGGTGCAGGTGTCGATCAAATGGGCGCTCTCGAAGCGGATCAAGAACGTGAAAGAGAGCAGGGGTTGGGGCCTGTACGACTGGTACCCAGGCCCGCTCGATTGGTGGATTCCGAAGTCGCAGCAGGGGAAGTAGGTTCGCGTTTTGATTCACGCGGAGACACGGAGTTCGCGGACTTTCGATTCTCCGCTGCTCCGCGTCACCCCGTGAAACCGTCTAAACTCGCTGCATGCTCACCTACGTCGTCCGCCGCCTGCTGTATGGCGTTCTGACGTTCTTCGGCATCACCGTCGCCATCTTCGTGCTCGTGCACAGCGTGCCGGGCGATCCTGTCCTGGTTTATATCGGGTCGCACGGGACGGGCGCGCTCTCGCACGCGGCACTCGACGAAATCCGGCGCGAACATCACCTCGACCTGCCGGTCGTGCAGCAGTACGGATGGTGGCTGCGCGGCATCGTCACGTTCGACTTCGGCACGTCCTTCATCGTTCACCGTCCAGTCACGGAGCTAATCGCGGAGAAGCTGCCGAACACGTTCATCCTCAATCTGATCGCGTTTCTCGTCGCTGCGCTCATCGGCGTTCCAATCGGACTCTGGAGCGCAACGCGTTCCGGCCGGGCCTCCGAGCGAGCATCAGGTGTCGCCTTCTTTCTCCTCTATTCGTTGCCGAGCTTCTGGGTCGCGCTTCTGCTGATGCAGCTCTTCTCGGTCCACTTCCACGTCCTGCCGCTCTTCGGAATGACCTCCGACAATTACCTCGACCGCGGCCTCACATCAAAACTTGCCGACCGCACGTTGCATCTCATCCTCCCGGTCGTCACGCTCGCATACGCGCAGATGGCGATCTACGCGCGCTTCTCGAAATCGGCGCTGACGGAAGTGATTCGCCAGGACTTCATCACCACCGCGCGCGCAAAAGGCGCCACCTCGGCCGCCGTGCTCTGGCATCACGCGCTGCGCAATGCTCTGATTCCGCTCATCACGCTTCTCGGACTCACGCTGCCGTATCTCGTTTCCGGAAGCGTCATCGTCGAAGAGATTTTTCAGTGGGACGGGATCGGACGTCTTTACTTCGACGCCATCTCCACACGCGACTATCCGACCATCCTCGGCCTCTCCGTCGCCACCGCGGTGGCCACGCTCTTCGCCAGTTTGCTCGCCAACATCCTCTACGCTGTTGCCGATCCGCGCATTCGCCTGGAGGGGAGATAGCGCATGTGGCGGATCACGTGGCGCCGTTTCCGCCGCAGCAAATTGGCGCTCGTCGCGCTCGCATACGTCGGCATCGTGTCGCTGATCGCCCTCGGCGCGCCTTTTCTCGCGGCGTCGAAGTCATCGCCAATTCCGTTCGGACCGAATGAGATCGATATCGCAAACCGTCTTCAACCTCCCGACGCACATCATCGCCTCGGCACCGACGAGCTTGGACGCGATGTGCTGGCGCGCATGATTCACGGCGCGCGCGTCTCGCTGACTGTCGGCCTCATCGCCACCGCCATGTCCGCACTCGCCGGCTCGTTCCTCGGCGCGATCGCAGGTTTCTATGGCGGTGCCAGCGACTGGATCGTTTCCCGCCTCATCGAGATCATCCTCTGCTTCCCGTTTCTCTTTCTCGTCCTCGCCATCGTCGCGTTTTTCGGGCCGTCGATCTGGACGATCATGCTGGCGCTGGCTCTCACCAACTGGACGAGCGAGGCGCGCTACGTGCGCGGCGAAGTGATGCGCCTCCGCGAAATGGAGTTCGCGCACGCCGCCCGCGCGAGCGGAGCGCGCGACTACCGGATCATCTTCCGTCACCTGCTGCCAAACGCGCTCGCGCCAGTGCTGGTGTCGGCAAGTTTCGGCGTTGCCTACGCGATCGTCACCGAGTCCGCCCTCTCCTTCCTCGGCCTCGGCGTTCCGCTCCCGACTGCAACGTGGGGGAGCATCCTCTCCTCCGCGAAAGAGTTCGTCGAGTACGCGTGGTGGCTGATCGTCTTCCCCGGACTCGCGATCTTCATGACCGTCGCCGCATTCAACATCATCGGCGACCGGTTTCGCGATGCGCTCGATCCGCGGAGCGATTGACTATCCCGCGGTCACCGGCAATCGCGCTTTGAGCGACGCGAGCACCGTTGGCGGGACGAGCCGGCCGACGTCGCCGCCGAGGCGGAAGACTTCTTTGACGAGACGCGAGGAGACGTAGGTGTACTCGACCGCGGGAAGCATGAAGATCGTCTCCGACTGCGGATGAAGCTCGCGATTCATCAGCGCCATCTGCAACTCGTATTCGTAATCCGAAACCGCCCGGATGCCGCGCACGACGACGGTGGCATCGACATGCCGCATGAAGTCGACCAGTAGTCCCGAGAACGAATGCACCTCCACGTTTGGAATGTCCGAGGTGCAGCGGAGGATCAATTCCTTTCGTTCGGCGACGGAGAAGAGGGGAGACTTCCCTTCGTTCTCGAGCACCGCGACGAGGAAACGGTCGAAGAGCTGCGCACCGCGGCGGATGATGTCGAGGTGCCCGTTGGTCAGCGGATCGAACGAGCCCGGGTAGATGGCGTTGCGCATTGCGGAATGGTAGCAGGGGGTGGGGCGTGGCGTGTGGGAACGCTGATCGATTGGCGAACGACCGAATGTTGAATGTTCGGTGTTGAATGTTCGGTGTTGAATGGAGCCGCGCCGCGCTTCTTCGCTGCGGGTTTCATCTCCCACACCCACACCCAACTCCCCACACCCCAATAGTCAACCTCTTGACGATCGTCCATTCCGAAACTAAGATGACGTCATTCGAGTGAAACAGATTACGGGAGGGTGTGAGTGATGCGACAGCGGCTGGAGATCAAGCGCTCGAATTCCAATCACGACAATCGTCTTCTGTCGGCGATTCGCAACTACCTGCCGGGTGCCTGGATCGCTCCGAAGAACAACGAGCTGATCACGCTCTACCGCCTCCGCTACAAGATGGCGCTTGATGAGCGGAAGTACGACGCCGCGCTCATCTTCCTGAACAAGATCCTCAAGCTCGATCCGCTGAACGCCGAGGCCAAGCTGTGCAAGGGCGAGATCTACCATCGTTGCCTGCAGGACTACGCGAAAGCGATCGAGCAGTACAACAAAGTGCTGCGGATCAGCGGCGGACGAGACAGCGAGAGCATCCAGTTGCGCGCCCGCGCAGGCATGGCCGAGATCATGGAACTGCTGTCGTAGCTGGCTTCCATCTCGAGACCAGCACCTACACTCTTGTCGGTGCGATTCTTCCAGTGCCGCTGACGCGGCACAAATCGCCGCAATCGATCTTCCAGGCGTGCTCGTAAAAAGCGCTCGCACGCCTGGCTACCTTCGGATGCCGCTGACGCGGCGCGAGCGCCATAGGCTCGCCGCCTTGGCCACGCCGTACCAGGTGTCCTCGAAGTCCTTACTCAGTGTTTCTCTAGTGCTTGCAGCCGGAGCCTTGGTGCGAAGTGGACCCAACCCCGCACATCCGGGCTCGCCGCGTCAGCGGCCCCAGAGGGTAGCGAGGGGTGCGAGCGCTTTTTGCGAGCACCCCTCGAAACGCGTGATCTCGGATTTGTGCCGCGTCAGCGGCACTGGACCTTCCGCGAAAATGCAGATTAGCGTTCGACGCTGGACGATTTCATACAGAGTACTTCTTATGATAAAGTACTCGGCATGTCAGCAGCGCGCCTACCGATCCCGCTCGATCACGAAGTCGAGCGCCATTTCCAGCGCTTCACGCGCGGGGAGCCGGCGAACGGCTCGAGCGCGGCACGGGCGCGGTTCGCGTAGTCGCGGGCGATGGCGCGCGTTTCGTCGAGCGTCTCGTACTTGCGCACCAGCGCCAGCATCTCGGCAGGATCGATCCCTTCGAACGACTTCATCGCGGCGATGAGAGCGATCTTCTCGCGCTCGGCTGGGGTGGCCCGAGGCATCGCCAGGATCAGGGGGAGGGTGAGCTTGCCTTCCTTGAGATCGGAGAGCGCGGGCTTGCCAAGGACTTCCGTGCTCGAGGTGAAATCGAGGATGTCGTCGATGAGCTGGAAACAGATGCCGAGGTTGACGCCGTACGAAAAGAGCGACTGGCCGATCGCTTCCGGCTGATCGACGAGATACGCAGGAATGCGGCAGCAGGCGCCGAACAGCAGCGCCGTCTTTCGCTCCACGATCGTGAAGTAATCGTCGACAGAAACATCCGCGCGTCCGTTGTGCTCGAGCGCCAGGATTTCTCCCTCGATCATTTTGATCGTCGTCGTCGAGAGAAGCCGCAGGATATCGAGATTGCCATCGACCAGCGCCATCGACATCGAATGCATGAAGATGTAGTCGCCAACCAGGACCGTGAGGTTGTTGCCCCATCGATAGTTGATCGAAGTCCGCCCGCGCCGCACCTCGGCCTCGTCGATGATGTCGTCGTGAACGAGCGTGGCGTTATGAATGAATTCGACTACCGCGCCATACGTGACATCGCGGAGGCCTTCGTACCGCAGCATTTTCGCGACTAGCAGGAGAAGCGCGGGACGTAAGCGCTTGCCGCCGCCGGCGAGAATGTGCTCGCCAACGTCGTGAAGGGTCTTGATGCCCGACTCGAAGTTGCGCTTCAACTCGAGCTCGACGAGCTGGAGCTTCGGCGCGACGAGATCGAGGAGCCGGTCAGCGGGCGAGAACTGATCGACCGGCGCGCTGGTGATGGGAGGCGACGTCACGGGGGACAGAATAAACGAATTGGTCAGGAAGCCTCAACCGCGATAGTTGGTGAACTGCAGCGGGATTCCGAAATCCTTTCCCTTCACGAGGGCGATGGCTTTCTGCAGATCATCTTTCGTGCGCCCGGTGACGCGGACCTGATCGCTCTGAATCGAAGCCTGAACCTTGATCTTGGCCTCTTTGATCGCTTTCACGATCGCCTTCGCTTTCTCGATCTCGATCCCCTGAACGATCTTCGCGCGCTGCCGCACGGTGCCGCCCATTGCTTGCTCGAGCACGCCGTAATCCATTGCTTTGAGCGCCACGCCGCGCTTCACCAGTTTCGATTCGAGGATGTCCTTGACGCTGCGCAGCTTTCCCTCGTCGTCGCTGGCGAGCACGATCTCTTCGGCGGCAAGCTCGATCGAGCTCTTGCTCCCTTTGAAATCGAATCGCTGGGCCAGCTCTTTCTGCGCCTGCTGCACCGCGTTCGACACTTCCTGCATTTCAGTTTTGGAAACGACATCGAATGAGAATTCCTGAGCCACGGGGCCTCCTGGTGGGGGAGTGACACAACTTACTGTTCCACCACTGCCACACCTGCCGGCGGCGTGAAGTGGAAAAAATCGGGCGCTGCGCTTCGTTTCGTGAAGCCGGAAAAATCGAACGTGGTTTCATTGCCTTCGCGATCCGAGTAGGCCACGCGCTCGATCGTGTGCGTTGCCGCGGCGATCGTGATCGTGACGTTGCGGATCATCGCAGACGGAGTGCGTGGCTGGAGCGTGGCGATGACGGAAGCTCCACGCGTCGTCTCGTGAACGACGAAGTTGCGGTTGCGCGCGGAAGGGTCGCCGATCACGAGAAATGGCAGCTCGCCGCGCTGCTTCTCATCAAGCGTGGTCATGGTCACCTGCTTCTCGGAGGCGATGTAAAGCCATGAGCGATTGCCATCGAACACAAAGACCTTCTGCTCCGGGTGAAGGTAGCTCCAACGCATCATCGGCAACTGTCCGAAAACGACCGTCCCACTCTCGACCTGTCCGTTCTTGAATCCTTTCGGCGTGAAGCGCTGACTGAACTGCGCTTCGGTGCCCGGCAATGAAGCCGCCGCGCGGTCGAGCTCGGCCGCGGACGCAGCAACGGTGATTGCGAGTGTGAAGAGAAGAGTTGCGATTTTCATGGTTGAGTGGGTAGTTGCTAAGTTGCTTGGTTGCTGGGTTGCTCGGGTCATTCAGTTCACCTTGCAACTCAGCAACCAAGCAACTCCAGCAACCGCGAATCACAGCTTCTCGACTTCGATCGAAACGATTGCGGCGTTGACGACGAAGATGCGGTCGTTCTTGCTCCGATCGAGCGGGAAAAGGAAGAAGCCGTTGCGCTCGGGATTGTATTGAGCGACTCCACGAATGGTTTCACCGTCCGCAAATTCGACTGCGATCGTGCTGCCGGCCGGTTCTTCCACCTCGGACGTCGTGCGCGGAAAGAAGATCGCCTTCAAGGCCGAAAACGGCACGTCTTCCGCGGCGCCGCCCTCGCGAGTGACGCGAACGATTTGCGAATCGATATCGGTCTCGACGAGCGAAACGCGCTCCGTCCGGCCGTCGCGATAACGCAGTACCACTGTGATCGAAGAATCCATCAGAAGAGCTCCAGACCCCAGAGGTCGTGGAGGTGAATGATACCTTCGACGCGGCCCGATGCATCGGCAATGAAGATCGATGTAATCTTCCGTTGTTCCATCATCTCCAGCGCCGCCAACGCGAGCTCCTTCCCATCGATCGTCACCGGATCCGGCTTCATGCAGTCCGCCGCGGTCTTCTTCAGCACATCGGTGTCGCGCTGGAGCAGGCGCCGAAGATCGCCATCCGAGATCGCGCCGGCGAGAACGCCTTGATCGTCGACGACCGCCGTGATGCCGAAGCCCTTGTCAGACATCTCGTAGATGACGTCGTGCATCGGCGTGTTCAGCGGAACTGACGGCACCGACTTGCCCGCGTGCATCAGATCGCTGACGCGCAGGAAGCGTTTGCCGAGTTTGCCGCCGGGATGCAGGAAAGCGAAATCCTCTTCCTTGAATCCCTTGCGCAGCAGAAGCGCCATTGCCAGCGCGTCGCCGAGGGCGAGCGTGGCCGTGGTCGATGCAGTGGGCGCAAGGCCGAGCGGACACGCTTCCTTTGATATTGCCGCGGAGAGATGAAAGTCGGCGGCGCGCGCCAGCGACGATTGCGGATTTCCGGTGATGGCAACGATCTCCGCTCCGATTCGCTTGATGCTCGGAAGCAGCCGCACCAACTCCTCGGTCTCGCCCGAGTTCGAGATCGCGAGGACGACGTCGCCCCTCACGATCATGCCGAGGTCACCGTGAATTGCCTCGGCTGGATGAAGAAAAAACGAAGGCGTTCCGGTCGAAGCCAGCGTCGCGCTGATCTTTTTGCAGATGATGCCCGACTTGCCAAGCCCCATCGACACGACGCGGCCGCCGGTGGCGTTGATGGTCTCGACGACGTCGACGAACGTGTTGTCGAGGTGGTCGATGAGCCCGAGAATCGCCGCGGATTCGACCTCCAGCACGCGCCGCGCCTCAGCGAGCGCAGGGTGCAAATTGGTATCGGAGATCGCGGTGGACGTCCGCGGCTTAGGCATGCGCGGAGATGGTATGCGACGCGACGCGCGGTGTCACCTCGGCGTTTACGTCCTCGACGCCAACTCCTGCGGCAGCAGTAGTGCGAGCAGCGTTTCGCACACTGGCGTCGCGACTCCTGCGGCGAGGCCGAGGCGGACGACGGCGCCGAGTTGGGCATCGAGCTCGGAGCGGCGGCCTTCCATCAGGTCGCGTTGCAGGGATGAGGTTGCGTCCGGCGGGAGACCGTCGAAACGGGCCAGCGTTCGATCGACCGCGGTTTCGCCGCCGAGGTCGACGCCGTGGGCGAGGGCGACACTGACAATCTCGCGGATGGCGGTGGCGGCAAGTGCGCGCGTTTCAAGCATCGAACGCCACACGCCGACCGGCACTCGCGTCGCCGCGCCGATCCCGCTCATCGGCGCGATGAAAACGAACTTCGACCAGAGCGCGTGGTGAATGTCCGGCGGAATGTCGGCCTGCACGCCGGCGCGGAGACAGGCTTCGCGAAGACGCTCGGCGCGTTTGCTGACGTGGTTATCGAGCTCGCCGAACATCACGAACGGCTCCGCGCCGATGTGGCGGATGTGGCCCGGCGCGGCGATGAAACTGACGATGCCGCACAAGCCGCCGAGGACGTGCTCGCGGCCGACGACGTTGGCGATTTGATCGGACGCGTCGATGCCGTTCTCGAGCGGAACGACGATCGTGTCGTCGCCGATCATCGGCCGTATCAACTCTGCCGCCGCGGGCACCTGCCAGGTCTTGACGGTGACGAAGATCGCATCAACCGGACCGACAGTCGCGGGATCGTCTGTAGCGTTCGGATGTTCGATGACGAAGTCGCCTCTGATGCTATCGACGCGCAGTCCCGTTGTCCGCAACGCCGCGAGCGTCGCTCCTCGGGCGATGAAAACCACATCCTCGCCGCCGTGCGCGAGTTTGCCTCCGAAGTAGCCGCCCACACCGCCGGCGCCAATGATCGCGATTCGCATGATCAGACCAGCTTGAAAATCTCGCGGTGGCCGCCTTCGACGAGATCCATGTAGCCGG
Source organism: Thermoanaerobaculia bacterium (assembly GCA_963719365.1). GTDB lineage: Bacteria > Acidobacteriota > Thermoanaerobaculia > Gp7-AA8 > Gp7-AA8 > JADGNZ01. The sequence continues at coordinate 605,589 of OY970380.1, forward strand.
CCATCGCTTCGCGAACGTCCTCGCGCTTGGAGTAGTCGGCCATGTGGTTCTCGAAGTCGGCGAGCGAGGCAAATTCGGCCTCGAGCACGACCGTCCAGTAATTGGCGACGGCATCGACCATGACGCGGCAATTGCTGAAGCGATCTTCGCTTTCCATCGACGGAATGGTGCGCTTGAACTTGGCGGCAAGCTCGCCGGCTTTCCCCGGTTTACATCGAAAAACATCGCGAACGAGATACATGGTTTTGCCTCCAGCCGCGGGCCGTGCGCATTCTATGTTTTCGTGTAAAATCCCGCACCTTCGCGGGGACGCGTGCGGCCTTCGCGGCGCATTTCTTGCGTCGATACAGCATCAAAATCTGATCCGTCGAGAGGACGACTCATGACCGATATCCTGACGCTTCCCGTAGAGCCGAAGTCTGTGGTGTCGAATCCGTCGCCCGATGAGCTGCGGCGCTACACGGAAGAGATGCCGAACTGCCGCAAGACCGAGTTCGGCAACGTGAATGTGGCCACGCGCGTGGTGTCGCGATCGAAGGGCTCGACGTTCGTCGCCACCGACACGCCGGAGAATCATTCCGATCAGACGATCAGCCTCGCGGAGTACGAGCGCATCGCGAAGATCCAGAACGACTACATCCGAACGCGCGAGATGCTGGTGATCGATGGGTTCATCGGCAACGATCCGCAGTTTCGCGTGCCGGCGCGGCTGATCATCGAGAAGGCCAACGCGAACATCGCCGCGATGCAGCAACATCTCTACTATCCCGCCACGCCGGCGGAGCTCGATAGCTTCGAGCCTGCCGTCACGGTGATCTACACGCCGAATCTGAAGGCCGAGGGGTATCCGGAAGAGCGGCTCATCGCGGTCGACCTCGATCACTACATCACCCGCGTCTTCAACTCCGACTACTTCGGCGAGTCGAAGAAGGGCGGGCTGCGGATGTGGAACAAGATCGTCTACGAGCGCGGCGGACTGGCGCTTCACGCGGGGTGCAAAGTCATTCCGGTCGATGGCGAGAACAAAGTCGCGCTCATCGTCGGATTGTCGGGCACTGGCAAGACGACCACGACGTTCACGAAGCAGAACAATTCGCAGCCGGTGCAGGATGACTTCTGCGCGTTGATGCCGGGCGGCAAGGTTTACGCGACCGAAAACGGCTGCTTCGCGAAGACGTTCGGCCTCAATCCGAAAGACGAGCCGACGATCTTTCATGCGTGTGCGTCTCCGCATGCGTACCTCGAGAATGTGTCGCAGAATGACAGTGGCAAGATCGATTACTTCGATACGTCGTACACGCCAAACGGCCGCGCGGTAATCCGCATGGGCGATGTTGCGGGCGCGTTCGACGCGCGCGAAGTGAACAAGGTCGATTTCCTGCTAATCCTCAATCGCAACGAGAACATCATTCCCGCGGTGGTCAAACTGGAAGGTCCGCTGGCCGCTGCGTACTTCATGCTCGGCGAGACGAAGGGGACGAGTGCGGGTGGCGCCGCCGAGGCGGGAAAATCGCTGCGTGTTCCGGGAACGAATCCATTTTTTCCGCTGCTGCACGCGTTCCAGGGCAACCGGATGATGGAACTGATGAACGAGAGTCCGATGGACGTCTATCTCATGAACACCGGTCGCATCGGCGGCGACGAGAAAGACGAGCGCTCGAAGAAGGTGAAGATTCAGCACTCATCGGCGGTCGTGAAAGCGATCGCCGAGGGAACGATCACGTGGCAGAAGGACCCGGATTTCGGGTACCTCGTTGCCTCGGAAGTGCCGGGCATCGACGATGCCGATTACCTTCAGCCGAAGTCGATGTACGAACGGCAGGGGAGGCTCGATGAGTACAACCAGCTCGTCGAAAAGTACAACACGGACCGGCGAGCGTATCTGCGTAAGTGGAAGGGTTTGAACGAAGAGATCGTGAACGCGATTTAGTGTTTTGGGAGTGGGGAGTTGGGCGTGGGGTGTGGGAGCGGAGGCAGTTTGCTTCCGACAACGGCCCCGGGCGCAATTCAACCCCACCCCCTACACCCAACTCCCCACCGCCCAACGCTCGACAATCCCTCAAACCCACGGTACCCTGTGACCGTTCTGGCCCATCGGAGGACGTGGGATGCGACTCGGGGCGCTTGTTCCGGCAATGATCCTGGTCAGTGCGTTCGCGGCAACGTCGCGGGCGGATCACTCTCCGGCTGTCCAGTCGAATCCGCCCGCCACGAGTCCTGATCTCGAGCATCGCGCCAACGCCGGAAAGTTGCGCATCCGGGCACCGCGCGGATTGCGACGTTCGGTGTCCGATCTCGATTCGCGCGTCCTGGCTTCGCTGCTGGCGCTTCAGTCGCGCGGCGATTTCGATTTTGAAGTGCGCGCCGGCGACGCTTCCTGTGATGGTAAAACGTGCGCCGTGTCGCTGGCTGTGAAGCTGCCGGAAGCGCTGCCGCCGATGCGTCTGGCAATCGCGGTGGCCAACGCGAAGGGCGAGTTGTCCGAGGTGAAACACGCTGATTGCATGACCTCGAACTGCACGGTCCACCTCGTGCTCGAGCGCGGCCGGAACACGATTTCCGTCGGCGCCACAGACGGTCTGCTTCAGACAACCGGTTTCGTGCTGACGACGGTCGTGGCCTCGCCGAACCTCGAAGCGAGCACGCGCGGACGCAGCGAGTGGTTCTGAACGAAGTGGTTAGTAGACAAGTGGATTAGTCGATTAGACGACCCACCCGGCTAACAAGGCTATTCTGGCCATCCTGATCTCTGGTCTCTAATCCTTCTCTAATCCACTGATCACTAGTCCACTAATCCACTGCCTCTACGTCTCCACATTCAAAAACAAATACACCGCTGCAATCGCGAAGAGGATATTCGCGCTCCAGGCCGACAGCAGCGCGGGCAGGTTTCCTACCTCTCCAAATTTCGTGAAGACGGCGAAGACCATCCAGTAGACGATGCCGAGGACGAGGCCGACGCCAACGCCGTAGAGGGCGCCGCGTTTTCCGATCCGGAAGGCGAACGGCAACGCGATCAGGGCCATCACCAGGCTGATGAACGGCCACGACGTTTTCGTGTAGAGCTTCACTGACAGCTCTTCCGCGGCGTAGCCAGATTTTCGGATCGTTTCGATGTAGCGCCGCAATTGTCCGAACGTCATCTGATCCGGAGCTCGCGCTTCGGTCGCGAAATCCTCGGGACGTTCGCTGTAATAAAGCCGGAGTGGTCGCGTGATCGGCGCGTACGTCGATGTGCCGTTATCGCCGAACGAGCGCATCCAGCCGTTCGAGAAAACCCAGCCAACGCCGTCCCATTTCGCGTGCTCCGCGTAGACACGCCGCGTCAAACGGAACTTCGTCGGATGAAACTCGAAGACCTGAACCTGCGAGAGCTCGTGCTCGTTGCGATCGTAGGCCAGGAAGTTGATGAGGTAACGGCCCTTGCCGAGAAACCAGAGTTTCTGCTGGTGAATCGTCGAGACGGTGGTGATGGCGGTGCGTTTCGCTTTGATCTTGTTGCGCAGCTCCTCGACGCGCTGATTCGAGTACGGCAGAACGTAATCGAGCTGGAGGTAGACCAGGAAGCTGATGACGATGGCAATTCCGACGATCGGTAGCGCGGCGCGATACAGCGACATCCCGCTCGACTTGAACGCCGTGACTTCGTTGTTCTTCGAGAAGAGGCCGAACGTGACGAGTGTGGCCACGAGCACCGAGATCGGAATCGTGTAGTTGAGGATGCCGAAGACGCCGAACCGGTAGTACGAAAGCACGGTCTGAAAAGGGATGTGGTTGGCGCGGATGTCGCCGCTCAGATCGGTGTAGTCGAAGATGATGAAGAGTGCCGCGGTGGAGATCAGCACCATCATCAGGATCTTGAGAAACTCGCGGATGATGTAGCGGTCGAGCGTGTTCGGAAACGTGATGTCGAAGCGGCTGAGGATCGCCGGCTCTTCGCCAGCGACGACCGGTCCGGTGTTTTTGCTTTTGCGCGACTTGATCGCCTGCACGATGCGCTTGATGATTCCGGTATCCGAGCGCCGCGCGCCGGTATCGCGGTTGGCGCGGATGAGCAGGTAGATGCCGAGCGCCAGGAGGATGAAGTTCGGCGTCCACATCGCCAGCGCCGGACCGACCTTCCCGGTGTCGGCGAGATGCTCGCCGTTGTTGATCATCACGTAGTAGATGAGGATGATCGCGATACTCAACGAGAAACCTGAGCTTCTGCCGCCGCGCCGGTTCGTGATGCCGAGCGGAAGCCCCAGGATGCCGAAGACGATGCAGGCGAATGGAATCGCGAACATCTTGTTCATCTCGACCTTCGCTGCAAGGTACGTCTCGCGCGCGTCCGCATCGCGCGAGTACTGCGCCCATCGAGCCTGCTCCATTAGCTCGCGGAACGTCATCTCACGCAGCGAGCGCTGGTAGCCGCCATTGGCGTCGGAGTACTTGTCGGGCAAACGCATCCGCTGCGAGGCGTTGCTGTTGAGATCATAGCGGTCGGGTTTCTTCGGATCCCACAGATGGCTCTCGGCCGTCTTCAGGTTGAGCCAGACCTGATTGCTCGGTTTCATCACCGAAAGGTTGCCGCTTTCGGCGACGATGATCTTGTTGCTGGAGCGCTGCGGCAGGAGCGTCTGCGGCGTGGCCGCTTCTTTTTTCGCGGTCTGGATCTGCTGCGCGATCGTGACCGGGCCGCTGCTCGTGCCGGTGCGCGTCTCTTCCGCCGTCCGGCTGTCGGCTACGAAAACGCCTTTCCACTGCAGCGTCTTCGGATCGACATCGTTCACGTAAATCGTGAGGTTTTCGTACTCGTCGTAGAAGACCCGAGGCTTGAGCTCCTTTTCGATCTGCGAGGTGAAGATGTCCGATCGCAGCGCCTGCAGCTCGGAGTTGCCGCGCGGCAGAACGAAATTCATCAAGTAAAGGTTGAGGAAGAAGACCAGGACGCTGAAGAGGAACACCGGCCGGTAGATGGTGCGCGTGGAGATGCCGAGGGCGCGCATGGCGATGATCTCGGAGTCGGATGAGAGACGTCCGATGGCGATCAGGATTCCGAACAGCAGCGACATCGGCACCGTCAGCACGACGATGTGCGGGAGCGAAAGGTAAAGCAGACGCGCCACGGTCGTCGCCGGGAGCGACCGCTTGATGATCATGCCTGCGAAGTCGAAGAGGTTCTTCATCAGGATGATGAATGTGTAGAAGGAGAAGCCGAGCAAGGTCGGCCCGAGCATCTCCTTGAAGATGTAGCGCGTGAGGATCTTCATCAGCAGGCTGAGTCTATCGCGGTGTTTCAGAGATCAGGGATCAGAGACTAGAGATCTGGAAACGACAGACGGTCGCTGATCGTCGCTGATCTCTGGTCTGTGACTTCCACGGGGCGTGCCGAGTCACCGGAGGTTGGTCGAGACGAGCGATCAGGGATTCGATTCCTGACCGCTGATCTCGGATCCCTTGCCTCTGCTTTTCACCTTTCCACAGGGTCTCGTAAGATAGATTATGTTAAGTCGTGCATGCGGTTCCCCCGAGCCAGCCCCACTACATCAGCCAATACCGCCGCAGCCGTCGGCAGCGATCCCGCTCCCTTTCCCTGAAACATGATCTCGCCGACAGCCCTCCCGCGCACGACGACGGCGTTCGTCTCGTCGCGCACCGCGGCCAGCGGATGACTCTCCGGCAGCTCGCGCCGCTCGACCCGCAACTCGATTCCGCCCGCCACGCGCCGCGCCGCCGCCACGTGGCGCACGACGCACCGCCGGCTGCGGGCCTGCTCGATCTCGGCGCGCGTGACGTCGGCGATTCCGTACACGCGCAACCGCATCGCGATCGGCCCGAACGCCAGCTCGCTCAGGATGCGCAGTTTCTGCGCGGCATCGACGCCGCTGATGTCGAGCGACGGATCGGCTTCCGCGAACCCGCGCGTCTGCGCCTGCGCGAGCGCGTCCGCAAGCTCGAGGTCATCCTGTTCCATGCGCGTCAGAATGTAGTTGCAGGTTCCGTTGAGGATTCCGGTAATCGACTCGATTCGGTCGCCGGCCAGACCGCGCTGCAACGCGCCGATGATCGGAATGCCGCCGCAGACGCTGGCCTCGAATCCGATGCGCGCGTCATGGGTTCGCGCACTTGCGAACAACTCGCGGCCGGAGTCCGCGAGCAGCGCTTTGTTCGCGGTGACGACGTCATGTCCGTTGCGCAACGCGCGCCGCACGAATGCTCCCGCCGCATGTACACCGCCGACGAGCTCGACGACGATGTCGCAGCCATCGTCGAGCACATCGATCGCAGATGTTGTAAATAGTGCCGGATTGATTCCGCGACGCAGTTTGCCTGCGTCGCGGACCAGAATGCGTTTGATGGCCACGTCGACGCCGTGGAGCGCGCGGATTCGCTCCCGCTCGCGGCCGAGCAGCTCGACGAAGCCGCGTCCGACGGTGCCGCAACCCAGCAGCCCCACGCTCACCCGCCGCATGCCACCCTCCTCGGCACCGCCACTTCCGCCAGCGCCTGGTCGAGGTCGTCGATCAGATCGCGCACGTCTTCGAGACCGATCGACAGTCGAATGAGTCCATCCGCAATTCCGACCCGGCGCCGCACCTCGGGCTCGACGGACGCGTGCGTCATGGTCGGCGGATGACAGAAGAGACTCTTCACGCTGCCGAGGCTCTCGGCGAGAGTCCAGAGGCGAAGGCGTTTCGTGAAGGCGATCGTGTCCGCGACGTCCGCATCGAGCTCGAACGAGACGATGGCGCCGAATCCTGGATAGTGAATTCGCGCGATCTGTTCCTGCGCCCGCAGATACGCCACCACCTCGGACGCGTTCTGACAGTGCCTGGCCATCCGCAGCCCGAGCGTTTTCACACCGCGAAGGATGAGAAAACAATCCTGCGGCCCCGGCACGGCGCCGATCGCGTTCTGGAAAAACTTCAGGTCGTCGAAAAGCCCTTCATCGTCGGTGATCACCGCCCCGCCGAGCGCGTCGCTGTGACCGTTGATGTACTTCGTCGTCGAGTGGAGAACGATGTCCGCGCCGAGCGCGATCGGCTGCTGCAGCACGGGCGTGGCGAAGGTGTTGTCGACGACGGTGCGGATTCCGGCGCGGCGCGCGATGGCGCTGCACGCCGCGATGTCAGTGACCTTCAGCAGCGGATTCGACGGCGTTTCCAGCCAGAGCAATTTCGTCTCCGGCCGGATCGCTGCTTCGACTGCAGCGAGATCGCTGGTATCGACAAACGTGAAGTCGATCCCGAACTTGGCGAAGTACTTCGTGAAAATGCGCCAGGCGCCGCCGTAGAGATCCTGCGTCGAGACGACGTGATCGCCTGTGCGCAGCAGCGACAAGACGTTGTGAATTGCGGCCATGCCGCTGGCAAACGCGAGCCCGTATCGCGCGCCCTCGAGCGCGGCGAGACATTCTTCGAGCGCGCGCCGCGTCGGATGCTCGGTGCGCGCATAGCCGAAGCCGCGGTGAACGCCGGGCTCGAGCTGGCCAAAGGTTGACGTCTGGTAAATCGGAACAGTGACGGCGCCGGTCGCCTCGTCATTGGGCTGACCGGCGTGGATTGCAAGCGTATCGAAGCGGTACATGTCGTTCCCCTCCTGCCGCGCGGCTGGCGGCGGAAATTCGCTGCTGACGTGTCGGGGAGAAAATCTTTAGGAGGGACCCGGGTCGGGGAAGCAGTCAGTCTACGCGTCCGCGCCCGGGCGGCGCATCACCATTCGGCGCATCGACATCATGGTGTGGCGAGACATGTTGGGGCGGGAGGATAGCACGCGAAGACGCGAAGGCACGAAGAAAAACAATTAGAACCATTCGCGTCTTCGCGGCTTCGCGTGAAACGCTTCTAATCAAACACTCTCTTCATCGACACCTTCGTATAGACCAACTCGAATCCGCGTCGGAGCACATTCCGATGCGATGCGCTTCCCGGCAGCGTCGAGACGAATGCGAGCTCGCATCCCTCCCCGCTTGCCTCGGCCAGCCGGCGCGCGACGAGGGCATTTTGCACGCCGCGTCCGCGAAACTCCGGGAGCGTGGCCGCGCCGAAGAGTCCGACGACGCCGAGGTCGCGGACGCTGACGGATGCGGCTGCGCCACATGCGATTCCATCGATCGACGCGAGATAACAACGGCCGCCCTCAGCCGCCGTGAATGCATCGCCAATCTCGCGCAGCATCTCCTCGTCGACTCCCTCGGTCGCAAATCCAGCCGCGCAGACGCGTGCCCACGTCGAAGCTTCGTTACGATCGATGAGGTGAACCTCGATCGCTGGATCGGTGGGATTCGAAACGATCGCATCGATTCTCTGCACGAAGGCATTCTCGAACTCGAAGAATTGGTAGCGACGCGACGACAACTCCGCGAGCAGGATCGGATCGCTCCACGGTGTGATGTGAATCGAGCATGCGGCGCCGCGCGAACGAAAGAAGTCTTCGATGCGGTCGACGTCGGCAACCGTCACCGGCTCACCGATTCCTACGCCGATGGCCTGTGTGATCGGCGAGTCAGGCGTGAAGAAAATCGCTTTGCCGCCGGCGACATCGAGAACCTCGCCGCCGGCTCTTGCGAACGCGTTTGCTGCGCCAACGCGCGCCTGAAACGATTCGAGCCGATGCGCCAGCGCTGCGTCGCCGACGATCATTCGCTCTCGATCCGCCGCAGCAACTCGCGAAGCGCCTCAGCGATCTCGCTCTTATCCACATTCGCTTTGCGGAAGCTGAGGTTGACGCTGAACGGCAGCGACTTGTCCTTCACCTGCCAGGTGAAATTCTTCGGACGTCCGGCTGTCTTCGCGGCCGGCTTTGCGGTCTGTTTGCGGACTTCATCACGCGTCAATTCGCCGGCACCGAAACGGCGGACGACATCCTCCATCGCCTCTTCGTCGCCGGCGCGGGCGATCTGCACGAGGATCGACTTGTTGGAAATGCCGGCCTCGCGGCACATCGCGCGAATGCGGTCGGGGATCTCGTTGATCGACAGCGTCTCCGTGATCGTCGTGCGCGATTTGCCGATGACGTGCGAGATCTTCTCGTGCGTGTAGCCGAACTTCTGCTGCAACGCGAGAAAGCCTTCCGCTTCTTCAAACGCGGTCAGGTCCTTGCGCTGAATGTTCTCAATCAGTGCGATCTCGAGCTGCTCTTTGTCGTCGACGTCGAGCTCGATCGCGGGGATCTCGTCGAGTCCGGCCAGCGATGCCGCGCGGAAACGGCGCTCGCCGGAGATGATCTGGTAGCGATTGGGACCGGCGTTGCGGACGAGAATCGGTTCGAGCACGCCCTTCTCTTTGATCGACGCCGCCAGCTCTTCGATGTTTCCGAGTTGCGTGCGTGGCTGCTCGGCATTCGGCTCGATCAGCTCCAGCGGAATCATCGATCCGATGTGACGCCCGGAGCGGCGCGTCAGCTCTTCGACGAAATGCGCGTCGTGGCGCATGGAGGAACGCTCGGGCAAGCCGCGTTTCATGCTCATGAAGTAACCTCAGACACGGGACAGGATCTCCTCACTCAGCGAGTAGTACTCCATCGCGCCGCTCGATCGCGGCGCAAAGGTAAAGATCGATTCTTTGTACGCCGGACTCTCTTCGAGCCGGATCGATTTCGTGATCACGGTGTTGAAAAGGCGCTCGCCAAAAACCTGGCCGATCTGCTCGTGGATGTCGCGCGCCAGCGTGGTGCGCTTGTCGTGCATCGTGATGACGACGCCGAGGAGTTGGAGGTTCGGGTTGGGACGCGCTTTGATTTTTTCGATCGTTTCCAGCAGATCGTCGGTGCCTTCGAGCGCGAAGTACGACGATTGAATCGGCACCAGCACGTGGCTCGACGCCACCATCGCGTTGACGGTGATCATGCCGAGCGTCGGCGGCGTGTCGATGAAGATGTAGTCGTACTCGGTCGACGCTGCCACCATTTTGTCTTTGAGCCGGAACGGTCCGTCGAGCTCGCCGATCAATTTCGATTCGAGTTTGGCCAGCGCGATTTTCGACGGCGCGAGAAAAAGGTTCGGCAACGGCGTCGGGACGATCACGTCGTTGAGGCCAAGCTCTTCGCTGACGAGCACATCGAACATCGACCGCGAAATGCTGCGCGGATCGACGTAGCTCATCGTGCTGTTCGCCTGCGGATCGAGGTCGATCAGCAGCGTTTTGAAGCCCTTGTTGGCGACGGCTGCGGCGAGGTTGATGGTGGTGGTCGTCTTGCCGACCCCGCCTTTTTGATTGGCGACTGTGATGATCATTGAACGGGCTCGATTGTAGCGGACGGGAGTCGCTTATCGGGAGTCGGGAGTCGGAGAAATTCAAAGTTCATCGAAATCCGGTCAGGACGTTGAACTTCGTTCTCCGACCCCCGACTCCCGACAACCGACTCCCCCACTCTCACATCTTGTACTTGCCCAGCTCCTCGGTATCCAACTGTTCGAACCACGTTTTCGCTTTTTCGTCCTGATCCTCGTCATCGGGCGTGATGGTCTGGGCCATATCGAGGACGGATTGGGCGACGTAGATCGGCGCTTCGGTGCGGAGTGCGAGGGCGATGGCGTCGCTTGGACGGGCGTCGAGCTCGAGGGTGCGGTCCTCGCCGGAACGGTTCACGATCACGCGGATCTGTGCGAAGAAGGTCGAATCGCGAAGGTCGTTGATCACGATGCGGGTGACGCGCGCACCAAGCTCACCGATGGCGGTGCGCAGTAGATCGTGCGTCATCGGACGCGGCGTCTCAACGTTTTCGAGCTGCAGAGCGATGGCGTTCGCTTCGAAAATGCCGACCCAGATCGGAAGAAAAAACTTCTCCTCCTCATCTTTCAAAACCACGATCGGCGAATTGGATACGGGGTCGAGCATCAGACCCTTGATCGACATCGGTACGAGCTGACTCATGCGACGGCCTCCCCACGTAACGTGTGATGCTGCGCTTGCTCGATGCGCACGCCCAGCATACTCCCCGGACGCGTCGATGGGTCGCCGCTGAAATTCACCACCCAGTTGTCGTCGGTGCGGCCGGTCAGCATCGTTGGATCGTGCTTGCTCGGACCTTCGACGAGCACCGGCAGAATGCGGCCGCGATACGAATCGAGATGCTCATGTTTGTACAGCTCGTGAATTTCGAAGAGACGATTGAGCCGTTCTGACGCGACGGCATCGTCGACCGCCGTTCCGAGTTTCAGCGCTGGCGTGCCGGGACGCGGCGAGTACTTGAATGCGAAGAGTGATCCGTAGCCGACTTCGTTCATCAGCGAAAGCGTCTGCTCGAAATCGTCCACAGTCTCGCCAGGAAACCCAACGATGAGATCAGTCGAAAAACTGATCTCCGGGATGGCCGCACGGATCCGCGCGATGGTGTCGAGATAGTGCTCGCGCGTGTAGAGGCGCTTCATCCGCCGCAGAACTTTCGATGATCCCGATTGCACCGGCAGGTGGAGGTAGCGCGAGATGTTTTCGTGATCCCGCATTGCCGCGATCATCGAATCACTCACCTCGGCGGGATGCGAAGTCATGAAGCGCAGGCGCGCCACGCGATCGATCTCCGCGACGGCGCCGAGTAGCGCGCCAAAGTCACGTCCGCTGATCGGGCAGCGATACGCGTTGACGGTTTGGCCGAGCAACTCGATCTCGACGCGGCCGCTCTCGACGGCGGCGCGCACTTCGCGCAGCACATCATCGAACGGACGCGACACCTCGCGGCCGCGCGTCGTCGGCACGATGCAGAACGTGCAGTTCTTGTTGCAGCCTTCGATGATCGTGACCTGAGCCTTCGTTGCCGACGGTCGATCGACGGTCAGATAGTCGTAGTTCCGATCCTCGGGGAAGTCGATGGCGACGCGCCGCTCCCCGGCCAGGATCTGATCGATGTGGCCGACGTTGCCCGGCCCCATCACGAAATCGACCCACGGCGCGCGATGCAGGATGGCCTCCCCTTCCTGCTGCGCCACGCAGCCGCAAACACCGATGCGCAGATCCTCGCGCGCCGCCTTCATCTCGCGAAGACGCCCGAGGTGCGAGAAGACTTTCTGTTCGGACTTGTCGCGAATCGAACAGGTGTTGAGCAGAATGAGATCCGCCGCGCTCTCGCTCTCCACGCGCTTGTAGCCGCGCAGCTTGAGGCTGCCGGAGAGCCGCTGGCTGTCGAGATCGTTCATCTGACAGCCCCACGTTTCGATGAAGAAGGTTTTGGTCATGGCAACTTCGGTTGCAGTTTCTCCAACGCGTCGCGCGCGTCGGCTAGTTCCTTCCTGGCTGTTTCGAGTTGCAACTTCGTCTGCTCGAACCGCGCGGCGATCGTTTTGTCGCGATAGTTCGGATCGTTCTCTGCGTAATACGACTGCTCCAATCGATCGAGCTCTTTGTCGAGATCGCTGACTTTGACTTGCGCGGCATCGGCGCGCTTCTGTGCGTCGGCGCGGGCATGAATCAACTTGCTCTGATCGGCCATCGCGGGCGGCATCGGCACCGGCGGCGTCTCCGGTCTCGCAGCGGCCTTTGCGCCCGCAGGCGCCGAGCTTTTCACCGACGACTTCTTCACGTCGGCGTTCGTGATCGCTTTCTTCGTCGTTTTCTTCTTCGGGCCGCCGTTCTCTTTCGCGGCTTTCACGAGCGGCGAGTCCTCTGCGTGGCCGGCGACGGCAACGAGAAGAACGGCGAGAGCGAGAAACTTTTTCATGGGGCTGATGTGCCGGCGCGGCCGTATCGATCTTCGAGGCGGACCACGTCGTCGAGCTCGGGCGTGGAGACCTCCGCGAGGTCCGTATCCTCCTGCGCTTCCATCCGATGAATCATCCGCGGCGGAATGTGAAACGCCTCGCCGCCGCGCAACCGGATGTCGCGGCGATCGCCATCGACTTCGATCGTCAGCTTCAGATCGCCAGCCACAACAAAGAGCGTCTCTTCTTTGATTTCGTGGTACTGCAAGCTGAGGCTCTCGCCCCGGTTGATGTGCAGGATCTTGCCGACATAACGATCCGTCTTCGCGAAGATCAACTCATATCCCCATGGTTTGGAGACGCGCTTAACTGGCAGGTGATCGAAGAGATGCTCGTTCATTTTCAAGGCGTCTTGTTGATGAGACCTTCCGGGAAACGCATGGCCACGCTCTCGATGATGAACTCCTCGATCTCCTGCGCGGTCTTCTTCGTCAGCGCGACCTCGGCGATGCGCTTGCAATCGCGGTAGCGCACGGAGCGCACGATGTTTTTGATCACCGGAATCGACGAGGGATTCATCGAGAAAATCTCCAGGCCGAGGCCGAGAAGCACGATGGCGAAGAGCGGATCGGCACCCATCTCGCCGCACAGCGAAACCGGGATGTTCGCCTTGTGGCCGGCGTCGATCACCATCTTCAGCAACCGCAAAAGCGCCGGATGGAGCGGCTCGTACAGATAGCTCACGTTCTCATTCGAGCGATCGATCGCCAGCGAGTATTGAATGAGATCGTTCGTGCCGATAGCGAAGAAGTCCGCCTCGGTGGCAAGGATGTCGGCGATGATCGCGGCGGACGGCACTTCGATCATGATGCCGATCGGCAGCTCCGGGTTGTGCGCGATCCCCTCGGCGTCCAACTCCGCGCGCAGCTCGCGCACGAGCGTCTTCACCTGCCGCAGCTCCTGCACGCTGGTGACGACCGGAAACATGATCTTGATTTTCCCGAACGCCGATGCGCGCAGCAGCGCGCGCAACTGCGTGCGAAACATGTCGCGATGTTTCATGCAAAGCCGCAGGCCGCGCAGCCCGAGCACCGGATTGTTTTCCTTGCTGCCGATGACTTCCTTGGCGAGCTTGCGGCCGCCGAGGTCGAAGGTTCGGATCACACACCACTGCGGCGCCGTGGCCTCGGCCAGCGCGCGATAAAGCTGAAAGTGCTCTTCTTCGTTCGGCAGCAACGGGCTTTTCGAAATGTAGAGAAACTCGGATCGATAGAGGCCGATACCTTCAGCGCCAAAGCGGATCGCATCCTTCAACTCTTCAACCAGCTCGATGTTCGCCTGCAGCGTGATGCGCCGGTCGTCCTTGGTCAGCGCGACGAGATCGCGATTCTCAAGCAGCCGCCGTTCCGCCTCTTCGTGACGGATCACGCGCGACTGGTACTCGGCGATCATCGCCTGCGTCGGATTGACGAGCACGAGGCCCTCGTATCCGTCGAGGATCACCATCTCGTCGTTGTCGACGATCTTGGTCAGACGCGGAACGCCGATGACGGCCGGCATGAAGAGCGACTTCGCGATGATCGATGTATGCGACGTTCGCCCGCCCGCTTCGGTCGCGAATCCAACGATCGGCCGGCGATTGAAGTGAATCGTGTCCGACGGCGTGAGGTCGTCGGCGAGGATGATCACGTCGTGCGTGATCTCGGAAACGTCGTGGTGCGACACGCCTTGCAGGTTCTTCTGCACGCGATCGGCAACATCTTTCACATCGGCGACGCGCTCGCGAAGATAGACGTCGTCAAAGCTGCGGAAGCGCGCCTGCAGTTCTTCCTGCACCTCGGCAAGCGCCCACTCGGCGTTGACCTGCTCGGCCTCGATCTTCTGCACGACTTTGTCCGCGAATGAGGGATCGCTGACCATCATCGCGTGCGCCTCGAAGATCGACGCGTATTCGTCGCCCATCGAGCGCTTCACTTTCTGTTTGAGATCGAGCAACTGGCTCTGCGTCTTCTCGATCGCTTCGAGAAAACGATTGACCTCGGACGGCACTTCGTCGTCGCGGATCGGCACGCGATAGACCGCGGCCTCGAGCCGTTCGACGATCACCGCGCGGCCGATGGCGATGCCGGGCGAAACGCCAATCCCTTTGTAGGTTCGGATGCTCGTACGGCTTGGTGAGGTGGTGGTGGGCATTGGTGCTCTTAGCTCTGAGCTGTTAGCTCTTAGGCCCGCCCGCCCTGCTGGTGATTCCCAAGAGCTAACAGCTAAGAGCTAAGAGCTACCTGCTCATTCTACTTCATCGAATTTCGCGTTGATGAGCGCTTCGATCGCGTGGACCGCGTCGGCCTCGTCCTCGCCGTTCGCTTTGATCGTGATCATCGTCCCGCGGCCGGCGGCGAGCAGCAGGATGCCGAGGATGGATTTGCCGTCGACTTCCTCGTCACCTTTGCGGATCTTGATGTCGCACTTGAAGCGCGCCGCGACGTGGACAAGCTTCGCCGCAGCGCGGGCGTGAAGTCCGAGCTTGTTCTTGATCTCGATCTCGTGCTCGATCACGAAGCGGCTCCGGCACGGCGATCCGCCGCCAACAGATCCGAGGCCACGCGGATCGATTTCGCGCCACGCTCGCTGATGGCATGCGCGAGATCGGTGAGGTCGTGGCCATCCTGATGAAGCGTCGCGAACTTCACGATCATCGGCAGGTTCACACCGGTGATGATCTCGATGCGGTCTTTCTCAAGGAACGACAGGCTGATGTTGCTCGGCGTGCCGCCAAACATGTCGGTGAAGATGATGACGGAATCGGAGCCGACGCGCGCGAGGGCGAGCCGGATTTTCTCGCGGGCTTCATCGACACTGTCGGTCCATTCGAGCGGCACGGCCTCGATCACGCCGAGGTTCTCCTCGATTTTCTGAGCGGCGCTAAGCAGTTCGTTCGCGAGATTTCCGTGAGTCACGATGAGAGCAGCAATCAAACAAGTCTCCTCTTGCAGCGGGCGAATGATAGGTGGGCGCGACCCGCGGAGCAAACGAGGCGAGTGATCATCGCGTTTCTCTGGCGCGAACTGCGCTTACGATCGCGGACACCACTGCGGGGATATCGAGATCGGATGTATCGACGACTGTGTACGAATCGTCGTAGCGGAGAGGCGAATCGGCGCGATTGGAATCCTGGTCGTCGCGCGCAACCGTGGCAGCGAGGATCGAGTCGTAATCGACATCCTCCCCTTTCGCGGCCAGTTCATCATGCCGCCGTTGCGCGCGCACCTCGGGCCGGGCCGTCAGAAAAAACTTGAACGGCGTTTCGGGGAAGACCTTTGTGCCGATATCGCGTCCTTCGAGCACGCCACCTTTGCGGCGGCCGAGGTCTTGCTGCAGTTTGACGAGAACGCGCCGCACGGCCGGGACCGCGGAGACATTGCTCGCGGCCATGCTCATCTCCGGCGTGCGGATCAGCGACGTCACATCCTCATCGTTGAGAAGAACGTGCGGTGTGTCGCCGGCGATGAAATCGATGCGGACGCGTTGCGCCAACTCCTCGAGCGCGGCGGCATCGCGCGTGTCGATTCCTTCGCGAGTGGCAGCGAATGCAAGCGCGCGGTACATCGCGCCGGTGTCGATGTGCGGAATGCCGAGCTCGCGCGCCACCATGCGGCTCGTGGTCGTCTTGCCGACGCCGGACGGTCCGTCGATGGCGATGATCAGCGGCGCGGGCATGAGTGAGGATCAGCCGCGGCGGGCACTGCTTCGCGGAGGACGGGCGGGCGCGCGGCGAGCGGGTGCCTTCTTGCTGCCGGCCGGTTTCTTGGACGCCGCGATCTTCGGGCGCGGCGTGGCGGGACGCGGTGATGGTGTTCTTCGCGTCGAGGTGCGCGGAGCCGCTGCGCGCGCTGCCGCGGGCCGTGCTTTCGGACGCGCCGCGCGTTTCGCGCCAGCCGCCGCCGGCTTCTTGTGCGAGACCGGACGTGGCGTTGCGCGCCGCGCTTTGACCGGCTTCTTCATCTCTTTCATCGTCTCCAGCATCTTTACTTCCTGCTTCGTCAGCTCGCGCCACACACCGGGCGTGAGTTTCGGATCGGAGATCGGACCGATGGCGACGCGGCGCAGTTTGGAGACAGGATGGCCGATGGCCTGAAACATTTTGCGGATCTGCTGCGTGCGTCCTTCGCGCAGTTTCACTTCGAACCAACTGTTGCCTTCGTCGTCGCGCTTGCCGGTGGTGCGCATGCGCTCGATGTCACACGGCAACGTGCGCTTGCCGTCGATGGTGATGCCGCGGCGGAGTTTTTCGATCATCCGCTCATCGGGCACGCCGCGCACTTTGACGCTGTAGGTCTTGACCGATCCGTGCGTCGGATGCGAGACCTTGAACGCCAGCTCACCGTCATTCGTCAGCAGCACCAATCCCTCGGAATGAAAATCGAGACGGCCGACGGGATAGATGCGCTCGCGGATGCCGCGCACGAGATCGATGACGGTGCGGCGGCCTTGCGGATCCTCGACCGTCGTCATCACTTCCTTCGGCTTGTACAAAAGGATGTAGCGATGCGGCTCGGCTTTGGTAATCAACTTGCCGTCGACCTTGATGTGATCGCGGTCAGGGTCAGCGCGCGTTCCGAGCTCGGTGACGACACGCCCGTTCAGCGTGACGCGTCCCTCCCGGATCATCGCTTCGGCTTCACGTCGCGACGAGACGCCGGCGTGGGCGATGATCTTCTGCAAGCGCTCTTGTTGCATCACTCTTGTTTATCGTTGACGACTTCGGATTGTACCTCGTTCGTTGAAGGCTGCGCGTCGTCATCGCTGCGCACTTCATCGATCGTCGCTTCGACCGGCGATTCGATCGCTGCATTCTCATCGCCGGCATTCAACTCTGCGTTGAGGGCATCGTCGATCTGCTCGCCCTGTTCGAGCGGCACTTCGACACCTTCGGCAATGTGCGTCGTCTCGATGGCGAGGACGAGATCATCGTTGATCTGCTCGCCGATGAGGTCTCCGAATTCTTCGAGGCGCGGCATGTCGCGAATGTCGTTGAGTCCGAAGTGAACGAGGAACTCGCGCGTCGTGCGATAGAGAAACGGGCTGCCGACGACGTTCTTTCGTCCAGCCACGCGAATCATGCGCCGCTCCAGCAGCGTACGAATGGTCTGGTTTGAATTGACGCCGCGGATCTCCGACACTTCCGGCGCGGTGATCGGCTGACGATACGCGACGATGGCCAGCGTCTCGAGCGCCGCGATGGAGAGACGGTTCTCGCCTTTCTTCGCAAAGTACTTCTTGAGGATCGGATCGTGCTCGGCGCGCGTGGCGAAGCGCCAGCCGCCCGCGGTCTGTTCGAGCATGAAGCCGCCGAGGCTGGCGTCGAGCGCGCGTTTGATCTCTTCAAGCTGCTCGACCACCGCTTCCCTCCCCTCGCCCGCAAACGCCTCAGCAAGCTCGTCGAGCTTCACCGGCTCATTGCTGACGAAGAGAATGGCCTCGAGGGCCGCGCGTAATTCTGTTGGTTCCATTGCCATCGAAAGTCGTTTTCCCTGTGTGTGGTTCTTACGAATTGTCGAACATCTCGAACACCGACTCTTCGAGCGTCTTGTCGGTTCCCGCGATCAGGATCTCGCCGAAATTCTCGCTTTGCTTGAGCGAGATGCCGCCGAGCCGTACCAGCTCGAGCGTGCCGAGGAAGATCGCGATCAGCTCGTTGCGATCGCGTCCTTCGAGAAACCACTGCAAACGAATCGGCGATTTTTCCTGAACCTTCGAATACAGCTCGCGCATCTTGTCGCTGATCTTGTGAACCGTGCGGCGCAGCTCGATGGCCTGCGGGTGATTCTGTTTGTAGCGATTGAGCGCGGATCGGAACGCATCGATCAGATCGAAGAGGCCGACCTCGCTCATGTCGATCTCGGTCGCATCAGTGCCCGGCAGCGTAGTCGCCGGCCGCGGCCAGACGCCCATGCGAAGAACGTCGAGCTCCGCGAACGATTCGGCGACGGCTTTGAAGCGCTGATACTCGAGCAGACGATCGACGAGCTCCTGGCGCGGATCTTCGGCCTCGCCATCGGTCTCGTCGTGCGGCAGCAGCATCTTCGACTTGATGTGAATGAGCAGCGCCGCCATGTAGATGTAGTCGGCGGCGACGTCGAGGCTCAGCTCCTCCATCGCATCGAGGTAGGCCGTGTATTGCTCGGTGACGAGCGCGATGGGGATGTCGTAGATGTCGATCTTGTGCTGCTTGATGAGATGCAGCAGCAGATCGAGCGGACCGTGAAACGACGGCAGCGTGACTTTCAGCGCGCCGCCGCTCTCCTCCTGTTCATCGGGAGGACGGTCGTCGGCCGGCTGTGCAACCGCCGGCCGCTCTGTCTGTTCGTCCGTCATCGTGGTCATCGCAACTCGGAGTAATTGAGTTTGATTGCATCGCGCACGAGCTCCATCGTCTGCTGGGCGCGCTCGCGCGCTTTGCGGTTGCCCGCGCGCAGCACATCCCAGACGATCGAAGGATCGCGGTCGATGGCCTCGCGCTTCTCGCGGATCGGACGCAGCGACTCGATCATGATTTCCGCGAGCAACTTCTTGTCGTCGACGCAGCCGATCTGCGCGGTGCGGCATTCGTGGTCGACGCGCGCGATCGTCTCCTCGTTCGAGAAGAGCTTGTGGAACTGGAAGAGGTTGCAGACGTCGGGCCGGCCCGGATCCTTGCGGCGGATACGCTCGGGATCGGTGAACATCGTCATGACCAGCGCGCGGATGTCGTCGGCACTGGCGGAGAGCGGAATCGTGTTGCCGTACGACTTCGACATCTTCCGTCCGTCCAGTCCCGGAACTTTCGGCGTCTCGGTCAGCAGCACCTGCGGCTCGGGGAAAACGTCGCCGTAGAAATTGTTGAAGCGCCGCACGATCTCGCGCGAGATCTCGAGATGCGAAGCCTGGTCCTCACCCACCGGAACGAAGTTCGCCCTATAGATAATGATGTCGGCCGTCTGCAACAGCGGATAGCCGAGGAAGCCGTAGGTATTCAGCTCCTTGTCCTGAAGCTGATCCTGCTGATCCTTGAATGTCGGCACACGCTCCAGCCACGGCAGCGGCGTGACCATCGACAAAATCAGATGCAGCTCGGCGTGTTCCTTCACCTCGGACTGGACGAAGATTGTCGCCTTTGCCGGATCGAGCCCGGCCGCGAGCCAGTCGGCAACAGCATCGAACGTCGCCTGCGTGATCTTCGACGTGTCGGCATAGTCCGACGTCAGCGCGTGCCAGTCGGCAACGAAGTAGTAGCAGTCGTAAAGATCCTGCAGACGGACCCAGTTTCTGACCGCGCCGAAGTAGTTGCCGAGGTGGACGCGGCCCGTTGGTCGGAGGCCGCTGAGGACGAATTGGGATGATTGGGGCGATGAATTCAATGCTGACTCGCGGCTCAGGGGAAAGGGGGGGAAATTTGGAGGCGGAGTGTAGCAGAAGGAAAAGAGCTGCGGTGGGGGATTATGATGAAGGTTCTGTACGGTGCGTCTGTAAACTATGGCCGCGTCACGCAGGGAGCGAGAGGGGAATAGTGCGGGCTGCTGGAAGCGGCGAAAGGGGACGTCCACGATCATCACACGACACGGGCATCCGTGCGCCCGTTGCTGATCACTCTGGAAGGCCAGCAGAAGGCGCCTCCCGCGAAAGGGACCGGGCGCGGTCTGTGGGGAAATCGAGTACGCGATCGATACGCGCTCTTCGTGACGAATGGAACCGATAGACATTGCCGGCTAGCGCCCGATGCGCTGCCGTTGACTCGGCGCCGATCATCTACCTCCTCGAGGACATCCCGTTCCGGCGTGCTTCGAATGATCTTCGAAGCCCACGCCGCGGCCAGGTCCGTCGCGTCACGACGATACGATTGCCGAGCTGACGGTCCGCGGGGCGAGGAAGTGCTGGCGGAGATACGCAGCTTCTCGAATCTTGGCAGGTGGTCGACATGGACGCCATCGCCGAAGCGCGGCGCGGATGCGCGGTTTGTTCGTCTCAAGCCGCCGACGGGTCAGGTCGCAAGCGCACTGGACAACGAGACGGGAAGAGAGAGGGAGGGGGGGTGCGAAAGGGGTCAGGTCGAAACCGAAACCGACGACAGCTTGAATCGAGAGGAATGTTCGTAGCGAGGCGTCGTCAGTTTCGGTTTCGACCTGACCCCTTTCGCGCTATACTTTGCTTCCCACGCGAGACCGGTCCTCGGTCTTATTCGATTGCTCTTCTCCGAAGCGCTGTGCCTCGTCCTCTACGACTCGAGTTTCCGGGCGCCCTCTGGCATGTCACCAACCGTGGTGTAGAACGGCGATCGATCTACGCAGATGATCACGATCGCCTTCACTTTCTTCACCTATTGGAAAAGGTGATCGGTGCCTACCGCTGGCAAGTGCTCGCATATGTGTTGATGTCGAATCATTACCATCTGTTCTTCCGAACGCCGGACACGAACCTATCGCGAGGGATGAAGGATCTGGATGGTGACTACGCTTCGTTCTTCAACGCACGTCACCGGCGTGCAGGACATCTGTTTCAGGGACGGTTCAAGAGTCACCTTGTCGATGGCGAGACCTATCTCCTCGAGGTCGCTCGTTACATCGTTCTCAATCCGGTTCGCGCACGCATGGTGGAGACGCCTGGGGAATGGCGATGGAGCAGTTATCGCGCGACAGGCGGTCTTGCCGCGGTTCCCCGCTGGCTCGACCCTGGACCGATCCTCGACGTCTTCCATGCCGATGACTGGAACGTGGCCATGCATGGATATCGCGAGTTCGTGGCCGCGGCGATCGGGCACGATGCCTCGCCTTGGGAGGGGTTGGTTGCCGGGACGTTTCTTGGAGGGAAGGAGTTTCTGCAGCGAATGGAAATCGAGGTGAAGAGGTTGAGGCAGGAGCCCGATGTGATGAAATCTCCGCGCGCGCAGGAACTGCGGGAGCTCTCCGTCGCTTCGACCTCCGATCTCGGACCGCTGACGATCGAGTCGGTGAGACAAGCAATTGAGTCAATGAGGATCACTGACTGTTGGCCACCCCCTCCTGGCTCGGATGCGCGCCTGCTCTTCGCGTTGCTCTCGGCCCGGCACACTCAATCGTCTCGCGCAGAGATTGGCCGTCTTCTGGGCATCACCGCACCCGGCGCGCTTCGCGTGATCCGGTCGGGCGAAACGCGGGAAACGAGAGATCCCGAATTTGCGAAGCTACTGCTCGACGTTAAGGAATTGCTGCCGCGGAAGGGGTCAGGTCGAAACCGAAACTGACGACACTTCGCTACGAATGTTCCGCTCGATACAGGCGTCGTCAGTTTCGGTTTCGACCTGACCCCTTCGAGGGAAGGGAGGGGGCGTCACGCCGCGAGAATCGGATCGTGCCACGAGCCGCCGGGAAGGATCCGTTGCGCTTCCTCCGGTCCCCAGGTGCCTGGCTCGTATTCGTGGACGGGGATGTCGTGGCCGATGATCGGGTCCACGACGCGCCATTCGGCTTCGACCATGTCTTCGCGGGCGAAGAGCGTGGCGTCGCCTTTCATGGCGTCGCCGAGCAGCCGTTCGTACGGTCCGAGCTGACCGACCACGTTGCTGACGGCCAGGAGCTCGACGTTCTGCCCAGTCATCCCCTCCCCCGGTATTTTCGAGCGCACGCCGAGGGCGATGGCGACATCGGGGCCGAGGCGGAATCGGACGTAGTTGGCGTTGTCGGGAGTGAGCGTGTCGCCGCGAAGATCGATCAGCGGCGGTTGCTCGAGCTCGACGAGCACCTCGGTGCAAGTCGACCGGCAGCGATTTCCCGCGCGGATGTAGAAGGGAACGCCGGCCCAACGCCAGAGTCGCGATGTCGAGCCGCAACGCCGCGAAGGTCTCGACTTTGAATCGGGAGCGACGCCTGTCTCGTCGCGGTAGCCGCGAAACTGGCCGAGGACGACGTGGCTCGGGTCGATCGGCCGGATGGCATCGAGAACCTGGCGCGCTCGTCGCGAATCGCTTCGGCGTCCCGCGCTGCGGCGCCTCCATCGCCAGGTAGCTGACGACCTGGAGCAGATGGTTCTGCACGACGTCGCGGATGGCGCCCGTCTCGTCGTAGAACGCGCCGCGGCCCTGAATCCCGAAATTCTCGGCCATCGTGATCTGCACGCTCTCACGAAGTTGCGGTTCCAGACCGGCTCGAGAAACGAGTTGGCGAAACGGAAGTAGAGGAGGTTCTGTACCGGCTCCTTGCCGAGGAAATGGTCGATGCGGAAGATGGCCGTCTCGTCGAAGACCGTGAGCAGTGCTGGGTTGAGCTCGAGTGCTGACTCCAGGTCGCGACCGAACGGCTTCTCGACGACGACGCGCGCGCCTTTGGCGCAGCCGGAGCGCGCCGAGCTGCGTCGGCCACGGTCGCGAACATGCTCGAGCGGAATGGCCAGGTAGTGCAGAGGGCTGCTCGGCGCTCCCGAGCGCCTGCCGGAGACGATCGAAGGTGGCAGCGTCGCGATAATCGCCGTCGACGTAGTGCAGCAGCGAGACGAGCTTCGCGAAGGCCGCTTCGATCGACGCCGCCGCCGTGTTCAGCGAGGCTGTTCCTCCCCCGCTCGCGCAACTGGTCGAGCGTCCAGCCGGCCTTGGCCACGCCGATCACCGGCACGTTCAGGGTGCCCGCGCTTGATCATCGCCTGCAGCGCAGGAAAGATCATCTTGTAGGCGAGATCGCCGGTGGCCCCAAAAAAGACGAGCGCATCGGATTGCGGGGCTGCGGTCATGAGGAGTGCTCCGGAAGATTTCGCATCGGGCGCGAAGGATAGCGCTATCACGAAAAACGGCCACCTCGCGGGTGGCCGTTTTTGGTCGAACTGTTGTTTTCGTTTACCAGATCCGGACGCGATCCTCGGGCGCGATGTAGTTCGGTCGCCCGGCTTCACGTCGAACGCGGCGTACCAGGCGTCGATGTTGCGCACGGCGCGTTGACGCGGATCTGTCCGGGCGAGTGCGGGTCGGTGACCAGCTGCTGGCGCAGCGCGTCGTCGCGGATCTTGCCGCGCCAGACCTGCGCCCAGCCCAGGAAGAAGCGCTGGTCGCCGGTCAGGCCGTCGATCACCGGCGCCGGCTTGCCGTTCAGCGAGAGCTGGTAGGCGTCGAGCGCCAGCAGTCAGGCCGCCGAGGTCGCCGATGTTCTCGCCCATGGTCAGCTCGCCGTTGATGTGCGCGCCCGGGCAGCGGGCTCGATAGGCGTCGTACTGCGCGCCGAGCTTGGCGGCCTGCGCCTCGAACTTGCGCCGCGTCCTCGGGCGTCCACCAGTCGCGCAGCATGCCGTCGCCGTCGGACTTGCGGCCCTGGTCGTCGAAGCCGTGGCCGATCTCGTGGCCGATCACGCCGCCGATGCCGCCGTAGTTGACCGCCGGGTCGGCGTTCGGATCGAAGAACGGCGGCTGCAGGATCGCGGCCGGGAAGACGATCTCGTTCTTGCATCGGGTTGTAGTAGGCGTTGACGGTCTGCGGCGTCATGCCCCACTCGGTCTCGGTCGACCGGCTTGCCGAGCCGGCTGCGACGGTAGTGCCCAGTCGAAGCTGCGCGGCGCGCTCGACGTTGCCGAAGAGGTCGCCGCTGATCGACCTCGAGGCCGCGAATAGTCGCGCCACTTGTCGGGATAGCCGATCTTGACGGTCGAAGCGTGCGAGCTTCTTCGAGCGCCTCGCGCCTTGGTCGCCGGCGCTCATCCAGTCCAGCGTTCTCGATGCGGCGCGTCCATGCGCCGTGCGCAGGTTGCCGACCAGGGCGTCCATCTTCGCCTTGGACTCCGGCGGGAAGTAGCGCGCGACGTAGACTCGGCCGAGCGCCTCGCCGATCGCGCCGTCGACGACGCCGACGCCGCGCTTCCAGCGCTCGCGCTGCTCCGGCTGGCCGTGCAGGGTCTTGCGCGGAACTCGAAGCTGCGCGTCGACGAAGCGCTTGGACAGGAGGGCGCGGCGTCGTCGGCGACGTGGAAGGCCTGCCAGGCCTTCAGGGTCTCGACCGGCGTCTCGGCGAAGATCGCGGCGATCTTCGGGAAGGCGCGTGTTCTGCGCGACGATCACCCGCTCGGCGCCTGCCGAGTCCGGCGGCCCCAGGTAGCGCGTTCCAGTCGAAGCCCGGGGCGCTGCTTCTCGAGCTCGGCGACGGTCATCGGGTTGTAGGTCTTGTCGCGGTCGCGGCTCTCGGCCGGGTCCAGTGCGCCTCGGCGATCTTGGTCTCGAGCGCGACCACGATCGGCCGCGCTCTTCTCGGGCTCGGCCCAGCCGATGAGTCCGAGCATGTCGGCGACGTAGGCCTGGTAGCGCTCTTTCTGCGGCTTGAATTGGCCTCCAGGTAGAAGTCGCGGTCGGGCAGGCCGAGGCCGGCCTGCGAGATGTAGAGCGTGTACTTGTCGGGATTCTTGGCGTCGTCGCTGACACCCGCGCCAAAGAAGGCGCTGCCGAATCCGCGTCGGAGCTGCCCATGATGCGGGCGATGTCATCGCGCGTCTGCGCCTTCTTGATCTTGTCGAGATGGGCTGGATCGGCTTGGCGTCGAGCTTCTCCGCGCGGCCTCATCGAAGTACGGCGGTAGACGGCGGCGACTTTCGCCTCGTCGAAGCCGGGCTTCAAGGTCTTGTCTGGCGGCCCAGCTCGAGCAGCGTATGAACGCGCGCCTCGGACAGATCGCCGAGGACTGCGAAGGTGCCGTATCCGGTCTTGTCGGCCGGGATCTGCGTCGTCGCTGCCCACTTGCCGTTAACGTACTTGAAGAAATCGTCGCCCGGTTTCACCGAACGGTCCATGCCGTCAAGGTCAACGCCCCAGGTTCCGTACCGCTGCGCAGCGATAGGCGCCGCGGGCGCGGCAGGTTTCGCGTCTTCGGCAAACGCGGTAAAAGCAATGGTGGATGCGAACAGACTAAGTGCGATCACACTGATCGTGCGATCAAGACGTCTCATGCTCATGCGTATTGTCCCTTCAGGTTGGATGGAGCGGTTTTGGAACGGCAGAATAACAAACCTGCGAGTGAAAACCGGTCAATGACACAGTACGTTCACCGAGGTGGGTTTCATTGGCTCACTGTCGAGCACGCTCATTGACGTTCGTCGTAGCGCGTGCCGGCGACGGCCTCGGCCGGGACGGCCTGCTCGATCGCGGTGAACTCGTCGCTGCTCAAGTGGATCGTGAGCGCGCCGAGGGACTCTTCGAGCTGGAGTCGGGTGCGGGCACCGATCACGGGAACGACGTTCTCGCCGCGAGCCATCACCCAGGCAATCGCGAGCTGGGTGGGCGTTACGTTGTGCGCCGCGGCAATGTTGTTGAGAGCCTCGATCAGCTGCCGGTTCTGCGCGAGATTCTCGTCGCGGAAGCGCGGCATGTGAGCGCGGAAGTCGCTCTTCCCTTGCGGCAACGATCCGCTCAGCAATCCGCGAGACAGAACGCCGTACGCCGTAACGCCGATCCCGAGCTCACGCAGCAGCCGGAAAGATCTCCCGCTCCGGATTCCGGCTGATGAGCGAGTACTCGATCTGCAGGTCCGAGATCGGATGGACCGCGCGCGCGCGGCGGATCGTCTCGACGCCGACCTCCGAGAGGCCGATGGCGCGGACGTAACCCGCCTTCACGAGATCGGCGATCGCTCCAATGGTGTCCTCGATCGGCACGTCTGGATCGAGACGAGCGGGCCGGTAGATGTCGATGTAATCAACGTTGAGACGTTTCAGTGTGTAGCCAGAAAGTTCTTGACGGCGGCCGGGCGCCCGTCGACGCCGAGCCACGCAGAATCCGGACCGCGGAGCGCACCGAACTTGACGGAGAGCATCACTTCGTCGCGCCGGTCGCTCGGATCGCGCGTGCGATCAGCATCTCGTTGTGGCCCATCCCATAGAAATCGCCGGTGTCGATCAGAGTGATGCCGCTGTCGATGGCCTGCTGGATCGTGGCGACGCCCTCATTCTCATCCGCAGAGCCATACATCCCGGACATGCCCATGCAGCCGAGAGCGATGGGGAAGACTTCAAGGGATCCGAGGTGGCGGGAGTTCGTCATCGGGCAACCATAGGACGGATTGACAAGAACTTCAAAAGCATTTCACGCGGAGACGCGGAGGACGCGAAGAAAACCTCCGTGAACTTACATAAGGGATTTCAGAACCTTCTCATATTCGTCATGTGGACCAATCCAAAACCAGACCACTTCATCGCTCGCCAGCAGTAGGCCGACTGCTCGATAACTGCGTCCCACGCGTGCGGAGACAAGACGTTTCGAGCCATGAACACGTTTGAAATGCAAGCCCGGATGACGCGGATTCTTCTGAAATAGCCGATAGGCAGCGCGAGCCCGCGAGCGTATCTCGGCTGGCAACGCAGAGAATTCTTGGCGAAACTCAGGAGCTGTATGCGATTTCACAACGTCTCGGGATCAAGCGGTTGTGTTCGACCGCGACGATGATCCTCAAGCGCTTTGTCGGCCATTCGCTCGATCACTTCGGACGGCTGCGCGAATAACTCGTCCCACTTGCGATCTGCGTCGATCTCTGCCAGCAGCCAGGCGCCGATTGCTTCCTGATCTTCTTCGGGAAGCTCTTTCGCAGCGGCGTAGGCCTCATCGAGAAGGTTGCTCATCGACACATTCTAGTCCTTTGCCGTCGCGGACATTGGCGTGCCGAGGAGCTTTTGGACGATCTTTTCGGCGGGGGCGAGGCCGTCGTTTGCCAGGATCTCGATTGCCAGGTCGCGCGCTTTTTCCATCAGCTTGATGTCGCGGACGATGTTGCCGAAGCGGAAGCGCATGGCGCCGGATTGGCGGGTGCCGAGGGACTCGCCGGCGCCGCGGAGGCGGAGGTCGAAGCCGGCCAAATCGAAGCCGTTCAATGTTTTTGCGAACTGCGTGAGGCGGTCTTTTTCGATGCCGACACGAGCACGCAGTACGACTGCCTCGCGCCGCGGCCGACGCGGCCTCGGAGCTGGTGCAATTGCGAGAGGCCGAAACGGTCGGCATCGATGATCAGCATCATCGACGCGTTGGCGACGTCGATGCCGACTTCGATAACGGTCGTCGCGACGAGGATGTCGATCTCGCCGCGCTGAAGCGCGCATCGTCTCTTCCTTTTCGGCGCGGCATGCGGCCGTGAAGCATGGCCACGCGCCGGTTCGGGAAGCGCTTCGCCGTCGCCTCGAATCCGAGCGTCAGCGGTTTGAGGTCGGATTTCTCCGACTCCTCGATAATCGGATAGACGATGTAGACCTGGCGCCCCGGGCGATCTCGGTGTCGATGAAGTAGATCACGCGTTCGATTTGCGTGACGCCGAACGCAGCGCGGTTTGATCTTCTGCCGGCCCGGCGGCAACTCGTCGATGACGGTGAGTCGAGGTCGCCGTACATCGCCAGCGCCAGCGAGCGCGGGATCGGCGTTGCGGTCATCACCAGAATGTCGGGCGTGTCGCCCTTCGCGAAAAGCCGCTGCCGCTGCTCAACGCCGAAGCGATGCTGCTCGTCGACGATGGCCAGTCCGAGGATTGAAGAACGACGCGACTTCGAGGAGAGCGTGTGTGCCGATGACGAGTTGAATCACGCCGTCGCGAAGGCCGGCCAGAAGCGATGCGCCGCTCGCCCGGGGTCAGCGACCGGTAGCTCGTCGCGACGAGCGACTGGTCAACTAGTTGACGGATGCGTTTGGTAGTGCTGCTCGACCAGGATTTCCGTCGGCGCCAGCAGCGCAACCTGGTAGTCCGTTCGCACATGATGATCGCAGCGATCAGCGCGACGATCGTCTTGCCGCTGCCGACGTCGCCTTCGAGCAACCGGTACATCGGCTTGTCGGATTGCAGGTCGCCCGCGATTTCTCGGACCACCCGCTTCTGCGCGTTCGTCAATCGGAACGGCAGGATCCGCTTGACCTCGGCGCGATGGCGTCGTCGAGCACGATCTTCCGCGTCTTCGTCACCACTTCTTCGCTGGCGCGGCGCACGCGCAGCGCGAGCTGCAACGTGAAGAACTCCTGCAGGATGATGCGGACGTGCGCGCGCGAACGGCGTCCGAGGAATGCCTCGTCGAGCTGTGGTGGATGGTGGATCTGTTCCAACGCCGGCGCGAGATCGATAACGCCGAGGCGCTTGCGCAAGGCGGGATCGAGCGGGTCCTCGATGGATGGAAGCGCCGCCAGCGCGCCCGTAATGATCTGCCGCAACGCTTTCGGCGGGATGTTGCCCACCTTCGAATAGATCGGAACGATGGCGCCGTCGGCTTCGTCGTCGCCTTCGAATTTTTCCCAATCCGCGCTCTCGACTTGGAGCTGACCGTATGCCGAGAGTTTCGGAGTCCCGAACACGGCCAGCCGGTCGCCGCGCTTGATCTGATCGGCGAGAAAGCCTTGATTGAACCAGACCAGCTTCACCGCGCCGGTCCCATCCTCCAGCACCGCTTCGAACACCTTCATCCGACGCCGTGGAGTGATATGCAGGTTCGCGTTCATCACCTTCCCGCGCAGGAGAACCGGCTTGTCCACATGACCGCCGAGGTCGACGATGCGGACGGGGTGGCGGCGGTCTTCGTAGCGATACGGCAGGTTGTAGATCAGATCGCCGGCAGTCGCGAATCCCGCCTCTTCGAGTTGCTGGCGCGGCTCGGTCCTGCGCCGGGCAGCGCGCGGACGGGCGTGTCGGCGGTGATGGTCACGCGGCTATTTTGATGCAGGCAGGTCGAATCTACGCCGAGTAGACAGAACTAGTCGAACTGCGCCTTCATCGCGATCAGTCCGATCTTCAGCGCGTCGTTGTTGTGGATCGTCACCGGCGTGCCTGTTGGGATGCGCTGATCGTTGACGTAGGTGCCGTTGACGGTGCCGACTTCCTCGAGGATGCAGTAGTCGTTGCCGCTGCGGATGATCTTGGCGTGGCGGCGCGAAACGGAGCGGTTCAAATCTACAGGCGTTAGATCGATGTCGGGCAGAATGCCGGTGACCGGATCGGCGCGTCCGATCGTCGTTTCGTCGGCCTTGCTGAATGGAAAGGCGGCGCCGGTGGTGACGTCGATCAAACGATGGCGATCCGTTTTTTCCGGCACAGCGCTCACCGTGGAGTCGAGGAGCCGTGCTCGCTGTGAACCTCGCGGCCGACGAGGCGCTCCAACAGCGTGTTGGCCTCGCGCAGCCGCTTCGAGTATTTCCTAATGATACGAACGGCAACTTCGGGGTTCCTGCGCAGCATCTCGTCGAAGCGCGCCCCGTTGATGACGACGGTGCGGACGTCCGTTGCGGCGATGGCGTCGGCCGTGCGCGGAACGCTCTCGAGCACCGCCATCTCGCCGAAGAAGTCGCCCTTCTCGAGGTGCGACAGCGTGTGCGACTCGCCGTTGATGTGCTTGATGATGTTCACCTCACCCTCCTGGATGATGAACATCTCGGTGCCGGCTTCCCCTCGCGGAAGATCACGTCACCGGCAGCGTAAATCGACGAAGAGGAGTCCTTCACGAGTTCCTTCCCGCCGGTCGTTTTGAAAACGGTTTTCATCGCTGGACCGCCGGTTGCGCAAACGTGAGCGTGAGGTCCCGGGTACTGACGCGGACGGGTACGCCGATCGGCAACAGGAGGTTGTCTCCCTGATGGCCGAACGGCAGATCGCGTATGACCGGAATGTTGCTGGAGGCGAAAAATTCGTGCAGCAGCGCCTCGATCTCAGCGTCGCTCCCGCACCCTTTCAGCTTCCCGATGACCACAGCTCGGATTTTTTTCAGTCTACCGGACAGCCGTAAGTGGGTCAACATACGATCGATGCGATAGACCGGCTCGTCGACATCTTCGAAGAACCAGATTCCATCTTCGATCCAGAAGTCGTACGGCGTACCGGTCAGCGCGGTCGTCAGCGACAGGCAGCCACCAAACAAGACGCCATCGGCTTCGCCATCGATGACGACTCGGGCCCGCTCGAAACGATGAACAAGAGGCGCATCGCCGGCGAGCATCGACCAGAACCACTCCTCGATCGCCGGCGACAGCCCCGGTGCCCAATCGGAGTTGAGCATCGGTTAATGAAACGAGGCGATGCCACACTTGACGGCGACGGCCTGGTGAAGCGCGGTGATGTCGCTGAAGCCACGATTGGACGGGGGTTGGCGGGGATGGCGTCGTAGTCAACGCCGTCGAGGATGCGCATGGCGCCGTAGCCGCCGCGAGCGAAGAAGAAGGCATCGAAGTCGTCAGACCTCAAGTAACGGTTCAACTTGCAAGGCGTCCGCATCGTCGCCGGCGAGATAACCGCGGTGGCGATGATCGATGTTCCAGCGAGCGTAACGCGCAGTCCTCGCTGCTCGAGCGTTCGCGCCGCCGCTTCGATGCGCGGTAGTTCGGAAGGGGATGACATGGCGAGGACGACGACGCTGCCATTTCGCGGCAGCGCGCGGGGGCGTATGAGCACGAGCGGAGAGAAGCAAGGGCGATGCTAGGACGTTTGTGAGAGCAGCCGGTGTGCTAAGCGCCGCTCGTTGTCGCCGCGAATGGCAGAAAGTGTCAGGGGGGCGGGTGTGGGGTGTCGGGAGTGGGGGGTGGGAACCGCGCAGCGTTAGTCGCGTGGTGCGGAGTGTGAGCTAGGTGGCTTGAAGTGCGAGCCGGGGCGTCCTTTGCGCGTTGGATGGCCCGGCAGTACGATGCGTGTCGGCGTGTTTTTACTCCCACCCCCGACACCCCACACCCTACCCCCCGGAAAACAAAATGTGTGGAGTGGACCTGTAAGCCGAATTCTGTTCCCCGCGCCGGAGCGCGAGGTGAAGATCATTCGTCTGCCACGCGCGTTACCGCGGTGGTCAAGCAACCTACCCGGAAGTCATAACGGAGACGGGCCGCTCCTCCTCCCCTATTTGGTCTTGCTCCGCAGTGGGGTTTACCGTGCCGCACGCTTACGCCGACCGCGGTGCGCTCTTACCGCACCGTTTCACCCTTACCCTCGCCGTCAGCCTTGCGGCCTCGGCGCACGGCGGTCTATTCTCTGTTGCACTTTCCGTCGCGTCGCCACGCCTGGCCGTTAGCCAGCACTGCTGCCCTATGGAGTCCGGACTTTCCTCGACCCTTGCGACGCCGCATCCTCCAGTCCACTCCACACGATCGAACGTAACAGGATTGATGTTTGGCCATTCCGGGGTGTGGGGGTGGGGATTGGGGTGTCGGAGAAAAACCGAACCCGCTCCCCGGTTCGCGACGAGGTTGTGACCAATCACCTGATCGCGGGCGTGAGAAGCTTGCGCTGCGACGATCATATAGAGGGAAAACCATCGACCAATGAATCGTGATCCGAGACTCGCAGAAGGTCTTGGCTCCCACCCCCGACCCCCTACACCCCACACCCTCGTCAACAAATACATCCCCTTAAATTGTTGCTGTTTCAGTCGCTTACAATCAATGTCGGCGCGCCGACATCAAAATACGTTTCGGTTTTTTGGGTCGGAAAACCACGCCAGCCACTCCTCGTTCGGGGCTCGCTCCTCCCCTTGCGGCAGCGACTCCAGCTCGTTCATGAAGCTGCCGGGATCGATGATCGCGACTTCCCGCCGTTTGATCCGCGAAGAGAGCGCGCGATTGGCGGTGACGACTTTCCAGCCGCTGCCGGTCGCGACCCGCTTGATAATCAGATCGTCCGCCGATCGCGCGCCGCTGAAGATCACGCTCACGCTGCCGAGGTTCTTGCCGAAGTGCTCGGGCTCGGGGCCGTCGAAGTAGCACCCGACCTTCGTTCGATTGACGCGGGCAGCGAACGCGCCGAGCGTCCGCACGAGTTGCCGCTTCGCGTCCGCCGTATCGCGCGCTGCTCCGGCGCGGCCGAGGAGGTTGTTGCCGTCGATCACCCAGCTCATGCTGCCCGGCGACTGCGCAAACGCTGATAAACGAAGAAGAAGATCAGCGGCATCCCGATAGGGTAATGATCACCAGCCACGGGAGGAAGATGGCGATGATCGCATTCACGAACGCGAACGCGTCCTCGATCAGCGAGAAGAGAGGATCGGATTGCCGAGCCCTGCGGTCGAGAGCGTGCTGGCGCCGCGGACACTCGCTTTGGTCAGGCGCGAGCCGAGGGCGGCACTCCCCGCGATCACGGATGCGAGGATCACGGCGCCGTGCGGGATTTTGTCCGAAACCGCAGCCCAGGCAACCAGAGCGCCGGCGAGTGGGCGAATGATCGTGTGGATGACATCCCAAGCGTGATCGACCGTCGGGACTTTGTCAGCCACGAACTCGACGAGATAGAGGACCGCCAGGACGATCAACACCGGCGTCGAGGCGAAGAAGCGCGCCAGTTCATCGTGGAAGATCGCCGGCTGCCATCGCGACACGAGTCCGAAAACCAGCAGCGTGGCGTAGGCGTTGATGCCTGCGCCGAGGCCGAGTCCAGCCGAGGTCAGGAGCGAAGCGATCATCAGCGTGGGATCTTGACGACGACCGGCGCCTTACTCAGACCGGACGGCATCGACTTCGAAGCGGTAATCGCCTCGGCACTCGTGTCGAAGCGGCCCCAGAAAACGCGGTAGCAAGGGCGTCCGCGGTAGCTGATGGGAACGAACCAGGCCTTGCTGCCGGCCTCACTCAAAGCTCGCGTGATTGACGCAGTCTCGCAGACGAGCTCGAACTGGACGGTGTAGGTGCCCCCCTTCTGCGCTGCGAAGTCCTTCGCCATGTTGTCGTACTTCGCGCGGGTAGCGTCGTTCGCCGGAGCAGTCGTGCTGGGAGTGTTCGTGATTGTCGGTGCGCCCGCGGCTGTGCGCTCGAGGTGGGTGCCGCTGGACGCCGCGGATGCTGGCGACGGAACCGGCGTGATCCCGTTCGCGGCCGTTCGAGGAACGACGGCTGGCTTTGTGGCGAGCGGCTGCTTTGGCGGAGCTGCCTTTGCTGCAAGTTGGGATGGTGCCGACGCAGTCGTGGTGGCAATTTGAGATGGCGACGTCTTTGGCGCTGTCGTCGTAGCAGGAGCCTGCTTCGGTGCGGAGGCTGTATTCGCTGGCGGTAGCGTTGACGTCGTCGCTGTGCTGGTCTTTGCCACGAGCGGGGGCATCGGAACAGTGGATGTTGTTGCCACGGTCGGCGGCGTGGACGCCGCCGGGCCAGCCGGCGGGACGCCGGCGTTGCGAGCTTCGCTCTCTTCACCGGGACGATCACTTCGGCGGGGGCGTTGCGGTCTTGCCACCATTGCCAAGCTGGGTAGGCGGCTCCGCCGAGGAGCAGAAGGACGAGGATCGTGATCCACAGCCCGGCCCTGCTCTTCCGCGGCGGCTTCGAGGCGGGTGCTGCGATCGAGTCGGAACCGCGTCCTTTGCTCGCACTGGCACGGCGGCGCGGCGGGCGGCCTCGATCTGTGCTTCGTCGAAGCCCCACTGCGGCTCGGCTCCGAGTGCGGTCGCACTGACGCTTGCCGGCAGGAGTGGCGCAATCTCGGTTCCGGAATGATCGTCATCATCGGGCTCATCCCAGACTGACTTAGACGTCGCTGGCGAGGGCGCAGGTGAATGCACCGGTGACGGCGTTATCGGAGTCGCCTGCACGGCGTCCCATGCTTCGCGGTCCACTTCCGGAATTTCCATCGTCGCATCCTCGGGGGACAAGCCCGCAATCTTCTTCCTGGGGAGCATCGGCAACTGGCGGCGGCGCGACGTCATCGAGAGTAAAGTCGGGATTTTCGACGTCCCAGGGCGTGGCAGACGCCGCCCAGAAACCTCATGTTCTGCTGGAGGTATATCCAGACGAGTTACCAGCTTCAGCAGTCGGAGAGCCTCCAACAGTTTGTAGACATTGAAGATATCCTTGCCGGACTGCGCCGCAACATCAGCGGCCGTGTTGCTTCCCGTCGATCTTCGCGACGATCTGTTCCGCGTCTTCGTTCAGGCCGAGGCGGCGGAAGGCATCGTCGAAGTCCGGCGACTTCTCGAAGATCGCGTTGCCGCTCTCCATCGCCTGCTCGGACTTCGTTCGATCGGTATCCGTCACCACCAGCTCCACGATGATCTGCGCCAGCGGGAAGAGTGTCCCCTCCTCGCGTTTCGGCAGGTAATCCTCCACGATCGTGTACGAACCGCTCTTCCAGCCGATGATCGAACGAAGGATGCCGATGACCTGGACGCGGCGAGCCCAGGTCAGCTCCTTTCGGGTGATGAAGCCGAGGCCTAGGAGCGCGTCGCCGAGCGTCTCGCTTTCCTTGCGCTTGGCGAGCGCCTGCTTGACATGCTCGCGCGTGACCTTGTTGGCGCGCAGCAGGATTTCGTCAACGGCGTCGGTGCGATCGTTGGTCGACGCGGAGAGGACGTCGCCGTTTTTGAAGTAGACGATCTTGATGATGCCGTCGCTCTCGAAACGGATCGCGCCGGTGAACTGCTCGCTTCCGAGCTCGACGAGCCGCTGAATCAGATCGATCTCGCCGATTTCGCCTTCGAAGCTCATTCGTCCCCGCCCTTTAATCTAGGCGTGATCGATTATCGCATGCTGTTTTGGGGGGTGGGTGGAGGCGTCGTGCAGGGGACGCTGCCGCCGCCGATCACGGGAAGTCACAATTCGTTCGACATCTGATCATCAACCACCGACGCCCGGCCAGACCCCAATCAGGCCTTCCCTCCCTCCCGCCGTCCTCTGCGATCCGGCCCCCCCTACTCAGGCGTGCAGCTCGTCGTACAGCGTCTGGCCCACCTTGCGTCCGAGCACATTCATCAGGTCCTGCGCGGAAGCTTGTTTGACGCCGGAGACGCTGCCGAAGCGCTCGATCAGGAGCCGCCGGCGCTTTTCACCGATGCCGGGCATGTCGTCGAGCGCGCTGTGCAGACCTCTTCGAGCGGCGCCGGCGATGGGAGGAGACGGAGAAGCGATGCGTCTCGTCGCGCACCATTTGCAGCAGTTGGAGCGCGGGATCGCGCGTTCCAGGCGGATCGGCTCCTCGCGATCGGGAACATAGATCTCCTCCTCGCGCTTCGCCAGGCCGGCGATCGGGATCTCTTCGATGCCGAGTTTGTTCAGCGCCGCCAGCGCAGCGTTGAGCTGTCCGCGGCCGCCGTCGATGAGGATCATGTCCGGCAGTGACTTGTTCTCGTCCATAAGCCGCCGATACCTGCGATCGACTGCCTCGGCCATCGAACGAAAGTCGTCCGCTCCTTCGACCGTCTTGATGTTGAACACCCGGTACTGCTTCTTGTCGAACTTGCCACGGTCGAGAACGACCATGCCGGCGACGGAATCAGTTCCCTGGATATTCGAGATGTCGAACGATTCGATGCGATTCATCTCTCTGTCGTAGCCCAGCACCTGCCCAAGTTTCTGTGCAGCGATCTGCAGCCGGTCCTGCGTCGATTTGCGGAAGCGCGACTCATGCGACAGACGCGCGTTGCGGTTGACGAGTTCCATCCGATCGACGCCTCTCCCGCGCTGCGGAACGCGCACTCCACCTTGCGGCCGGCCTGTTCGGTGAGCCACGCGGTCAGCAGGTCGCACTCCTCGACCTCGAACGGGATCAACACCTCGGGCGGAATGAACAGATTGTCCTGGTAGTAGCGCTGCAGGACCTCGCCGAGGAAGTACGTCGGCTGGTAGTCGTCGACCTTCTCCCAGAACAGCTCGCGCCGGTCGACGACGTTGCCGTCGCGGATGACGAAGAGCTGCACGGCGACGTCGCTCCCCTCTTCGTACAAACCCCAGACGTCGGCATCCTCATCATCCGCCGAGGACACCTGCTGCTCGGCCTGGATGCGCTCGACGGTACGAACGAGATCGCGGTAGTACGTCGCCATTTCGAAGTTCTCGCTCTCAGCGGCGCTGATACATCCGCCGCGTCAGCCGGTCCTGCAGTTCCTTCGTCTTGCCGCCGAGAAAGAGGACGACGTCGTCGACCATGTCGCGATAGAGGTCCGGCGTCGTCAGGCCGACAACGCACGGCCCGAGGCATTGGTGCATGTCGGAGTAGAGGCAGGGCCGCGGAAATGCGTTCTTGCCGAGCGTGATTTCGAGATCGCAGCTCCGCAGCTTGAACTGGTCGGCGACGAGCTTCAGCAACCGCCGCGCGGTACCGGCGAAGAACGGGCCGTAAAACAGATCGCCCTTCTTCCGATCGAGCCGCCGCGTGAAGACGACCCGCGGGTAATCCTCGGACATCGTGACCTTGATGTACGGGTAACTCTTGTCATCGCGAAGCAGGATGTTGTAGCGCGGCTGGTTCGATTTGATGAGGTTGTTCTCGAGGAGGATGGCCTCGAGCTCGTTGTTCGTCGTCACGAAATCGATGGTGTCGATCTCGTTGATTAGCGACATGGTCTTGCTGTCGCGCGCCCCGCGTCCGACCAGATACGAGCCGACGCGGCTCTTCAGATTCCTCGCCTTCCCAACGTAGATGACCTCACCCTCGGCATTCTTGTGCATGTAGACGCCGGGGCGGTCGGGCAGCTCTTTCAGCCGGGTTTTGAGCCGTTCGAAGCGGTCGGACATGAGCAGAAGTGGAACAAGTTACGGGTGCGATTGTCATCCCGACGGAGGGTCATTCTGCTGACTGGTCAAGTAGTTGACGAGTCAGCGGGGCGGAGACGAGCCAGAGGAGTGCGGACGTCTCGTCCGCGGCGGCGAGGCGTCCTCGCCTCGGCGTTGGGGAGCTGGAAGGCTGATGTCACCCTGCCGGATCATCGGGCGACCCCCCATCACCGATGGGCGAGGACGCCCATCGGCCGCAGGCGAGACGCCTGCACTCCTTAAGTCAGGACGCGAGTCTGCCCAGAAATCCCCCGCTGCTTCGCGAAATCGAGCGTCCACTCGTGGCCGCCGTCGAAGACGCAGGTCTCGACCGTGGTCACGGCGCAGGAACCGAAGGTCGTTCTGCAGCTTTGCCTCGGTGTACCACTCCTCGCGCGTCCCCCGTCCGATCAGGACCGGAGGCAACGTCGGACTCGAGGAACGACCTCCGGCGGAATGTCGCCGCCAAGGGCGATGAGTCCTGTCGCGGCCGAGCGGGCGGCGGCGCGATACGCCATGGCCACGCCTTGCGAGAATCCGAGGAACACGAGTTGCTGCGGTTGCGGAAACTGCTCGACGACGCCGGACGTAGGCAAGGTTGTCATCGATGGCCAGTTCCCGATCTGGCTCGTCATCCACGACGCCACGATCGCTCCCGTCCGATGCATATAAAAAGGATGGAGCGCCTGCACAGCGACGGTCGTCCACGTCTCGATCCCGGGATCTGCTGCAACTCGGCGTTCTGCACCTCGGCGTTTTCGCCGTAACCATGAAAGCCGATCAGCAGATGTTCCGCCGGACCGCGCCGAGCGATGTAGCGGCCATGAACGGTTGCGGGAATCGTGTGGACTTCAAGGTCGGTCATTCGCGAATCGTAGCTACAATGCGCCCCGCGTGTCGCGCCTGACTCTGGTCGTCCCCTGCTACAACGAAGAGCGACGGCTCGATGTGGAAGCGTTTCGTGATCTTTCGGTCGCAGGCCACGACGTCGATTTCCTCTTCGTCAACGATGGCAGCCGCGACGGAACGCTGCGTCTTCTGCAGATTCTCCGCGATTCCGATCCGCGGCGTTTCGCCGTCCTCGACCTCGAGAAAAACAGCGGCAAAGCGGAGGCGGTGCGACGCGGCTTCCTGGCCGCGCTGGACAAAGCCCGGACTACGTCGGCTTCTGGGACGCCGACCTCGCCACTCCCCTCGCCGAGCTTCCCGGCTTTCTCGAGATCCTCACGACGCGCCCATCGATCCACCTCGTCATGGGCGCCCGCGTCCGGCTCCTCGGGCGCGAGATCAGCCGCCGCCCGGCCCGCCATTATTCGGCCGCGTCGGCGCGACGCTCATCTCATCGAGTCTCGGTCTGGCGGTCTACGACACGCAATGCGGCGCGAAAGTCTTTCGCAGCAGCGACACATTGCGCGACGTTTTCTCCGCCCTTCCTCTCCCGCTGGATCTTCGACGTCGAGATCATCGCCCGCTACATCGTCCGCTGGGGCCGCGATGCCGTGGCCGGTTCCGTCTACGAGTTACCGGTCATGCGCTGGCACGACGTCACCGGCTCGAACGTGAAGTCGCACGACTTCCTGCGCGCGCTGGCCGATCTCTGGAAGATCAGGCGGGCGTATCGGAAGAGGAAAGCGTGAAGCCGGGTCACTGGCCGAATTCTCACGCGAAGGCGCGAAGGCGCGACGACCAAACGGCAGACTCTTGAACGCTTAGTTCTTCACGCCTCGGTCTTACGCGTGAGACACTTTCCCGCGTCACGGCTCACGGCAACGCGATCGACTCCGTTCCAACGTTGAAGAAGGAATCGACGGCGCGGACGATCACGAACTTGCCGGCGGCGGCGCTTCGTTTGATGCGGTAGGTCTCGTTGGGAGAGTCGCCGATGCCATCGACGGGGGTGAGGCGGATCCACTTTTCGGCGTCGCCGAGTACTCGACTTTCCCGATTGGTGAGCGCTTGTCCGACACGTGGATGACGACCTCGTCGCCTTCGTTCGTTGCCGTGATCGAGGGCGGCGTGTTGTCCACGACGAGCTGGATTCCTTCTTTGACGTCGGTGTAGGGACTGTCGGGATTGTCCTGCGCGTCGCTGACGGACAGGCGCAATTCGTAGTTGCCGTCGGGAAGCTGCGAGGTATCGAAGTTCATCGACGACTCGTCGAAGTTCTCGCGCAGGCGAAGCCATTTCTCGCTCCCCACTTTGCGGAACGAGAGCGTGTAGCGAAGGGCGTCGCCGTTGTCGTCGTGCGCGCGCCAGGTCACCGTGCGGAAACCGCGGCGATAGACTTTCTTGCCTTGCTCGTTCCGGTCGCGCGGCGTGTCGAGGCTCGTGAAGATGCCGTATTCGTCGGGATTCGTGGCCTCGACGACCTGCGGCGACTGCGGGTAACTGCCGGTGATGTAGACAACCGCCGGCTCCTGCACGACAACCGTATCGATCACCGGCGCGACGTTGCGATTCATGAACGCAAGCGTGACCTCGTCGACCGAAACGTTGGCCGCGGGTTTCGGCATTGTCAACTTCCACTGCACGTAGCGTCCGGCCGGAACATCGACCGGGCCGTCAGTGGCAGTTGATGCGGCGCTCCATCCACTCCAGGTCGCGTCAGGTGTGCGCGTGTTGCCGGAGCGGAATGCGATGGCGATGTGACCTTCGCCGAGGTTGTCGCCGTCGATGCGGTAGTGCCCGAAACGGGAGAAGCGCTCGACATCTTTCGCAGCCGACCGGAACTCCGCTTTCGACGACGGACCATTCTCCATGCGGTAGACCGCCCCGCTGTTCGTCGTTGTGATCAGAGTCTGCCCGGCGACCGTCGAGATCGAGACGACCTGCTTGTCGGGAACACTGCCGACGAGCGAAACCTCGCCGTCATTTAACTGGTAGATGCGGCCTTGCGGGCCGGTGGCGAGGAGGATTGATCCGTTCGGACCGCCGGTGATGCTGTACGCCATCTCGTGCTCGAACTTGCGAACGAGCTCCACAAAACCGTCGGGATTGATTTTGTAGATTTCGCCGCTGCCGGCGGAACCGGCGGACGAGTCGTCGATGCCGATGCTGACTTCGACGCTGCCGGTTGGCTCTTCCTTTTTCTGTTCGCCGGATGACGCGCTCGCGGACGTTGACGACGCGGCCGCCGTCGTCGTCGCGGGCTTGGCAGGCGCAGCTTTCACCGGCGCTGCCGAGGGCAGGACGTTGCTTGCCGCCAACGCCCAGCCGATGCCGTTTGCATCGACGTAAATCGAAGAGATCTCGGACAGCGGCGAGTCGTACAGCGCGTGCGCGCCGCCGTCGGGACGGATCTCGTAAATGCGTCCTTTCGCCGAACCGCCGGCGAGCAACGTCCCGTCTTTCTTCACCGCCAGACAACGAAGATGCGTCTCCGGCGAGTCGAAGAGAACCTTCCCTTCGCCTTTCGGTGTCACGCGAAAAAGTTTGCCGTCGACGCCAGTGGCCACGGCGAGGTCGCCGTTCGGGAGGAACTCCATCGGCCCAGATGTAGGCCTGCTTCGGATCGTAAAAGACGGTCGCCTTTCCGTCGTTCGGATCGACGCGGTAGACCTTTCCGTTCGGCGAGCTTCCAACAAACACCGCCCCATCATGAAATGCCACCGCATAAACCTCGGGCTCCGGCGCCGTGTAGATCGCCTTCAGCTCGGTGCCGCGAAGGCGGTAGACCTTCCCTTCGTTGCCGGTGCCGAAAAAGTGATCGCCGTTCGGCGCGCCGGCCTGCGAGAGAACGAAGGGATCAGTGAACGTGGCCACTTTCTTCAGCGAAGGCCCGGGACGAAGCTCGCCGCGCGAGGTGACGGCAAAGCCTTCGATGTCGCCGGCAAGGAAGTCTTCGGCGTTGCGAACCCGCCAGAATTGCGGCGCAACAGCGAAGAGGGAGGAAGCTGTGAACAGCGTGACTGCGAGCGCGACGAATCGGCGCATTGAATTTCCTTTGCTACAAGAATGTGAGGCCGGGATGGGAGACAAGGGATTAGAGACAAGAGATCAGAGCAACCTTGCGAGTTCTGAGTTCTCCGATTGCTGCTCGTAATAGTACGTTGGGAAAATGAGTGACCCTGCGCATTTCGACGGAGATCCGAGCATTCAGGTCACTGATCCGTGGTCTCTGGTGTCTCTGATCTCTGCTTTCAAATTGCAGGCTTCACATCCAGATCGATCTTCACGACGCCATCGACGATGTAGCCGAGCGGATGGGCGATGTGTTGTGCGGCATGGTAGCGGACGGGAGCTTGTGGTCCGTTCGATGTATCGCTGCTGACGATCGCGCGCATGGTCGGCGGAAGATTCGGGAGGTAGACGCCGGCCGTGACCGCGCCGTCGGTCTGTTCGTAGAGGCCGAGGGTGAGCTCGGTGGAGGGGCGAGCGGCGAAGAACGGCGATCACCTGATCGAGACTGCGCGGATCGGGCGGGACGAGCATGAAGTCGACTTGATTCAGAACCGAGCCGCTGCCTACGAGAAGGTACGCGGTGCCTGCTGCCTGATCGTCGGGGATCTTCACGTCGAACGTGTCGACGAACGCCTCGCCGCGGTACGGCTTGAGCACGGCCCGAACTTTCACTGTGTCGCCGGCGTGGATCCGTCCATTCGACGGCATTTCCAGCGAAGCCTCGAGCATCTTGGCGATCTTGAGGTCGTCGGTGTGGCGGAAGTGAATCTTCACCGACTCGATGTCGGCGGAGTGAAACTCGTTCGACATCACGTAGCCGGCGACGACCGCGAGATACGACGGGATGGCCTGCCGCGCTTGCGCACCCGCCCAACCTTCGCGAAGCACGATCGGCTCGGGATAGCCCTTGATCTTGATTTCGGATTCGAGCATCACCGTTCGCTCGCCCGCGGCGCGTTGCGCGCTGGCGACGACGGTGTCGGCGGCCATGGCCAGGATTAGCGGCGTGAGCTGCGAATGGCGCAGAACATCGACGTGATACTTCTGCGCGACGCCGCTTCCTTCGACTTCGAGGTCGACCGGGATCATGTCGGCCTTCTCCCCCATCACGCCCATGATGCCGACCGCGCGGTCCTGCCGGAACGCGCCAACGACCGCGCCGGTGTTGGCGAATTTGAACGAACTGGCCAGACTCGGCATTACGCCAACGATCTCCGACTTCGCCATCGGGAACGCGACGACGCCCATGTCGAGGAAGGGATGGCCGAACGCATAGACGCGATCACCATCGATGTAGGTGACGGTTCCTGTTGCCGCGACGTTGAAGTCGCCGCGAAGAAGTACCGCGCCGATTGCGTCGCCGGCGGCGAACTCTTTGTTTGCCGGAATCACATTCGTGGTCGATGTCGATGACGCGCCCGCGGGCACGGGCATGAAGCCCATCGGATCGAGGTACTTGCCGAAGCGGCCGAGGGTGTCAGGCGCAAAGCTCGACATCGAGAGAGGAACGGCGATCGGCTTGGCGCCGCCGAGTGACGATGCGGGTGACGCACCGGCGAGGCCGCTCATCATCAGCTCGAACTTCTCCGCTGTCTTGTGTTGAATCATGGCGTCGAGAAACTCGGCGCCGGTCATGCGCGGCGTTGCGGCGGCTAGCACGCCCATCGGCGCACCGTCGACCTGCGCGATCTTGAGCATTTCATCGATCGGCGTGATTCCTGCGATCGATTCCTTCGCGAACTGCCACGAGTACGCGAGAGCGCCGATCACTTTTCCGTCGATGTAGATCGGCGATCCGCTCATTCCGGCGATGACG
The DNA here is from genome assembly GCA_963719365.1 of Thermoanaerobaculia bacterium. Classification (GTDB taxonomy): domain Bacteria; phylum Acidobacteriota; class Thermoanaerobaculia; order Gp7-AA8; family Gp7-AA8; genus JADGNZ01. The sequence goes on from OY970380.1 coordinate 648,343, forward strand.
CCGGCGCGATCGACGACGGGGCTGGATACTTTCGCGAGGATCAAATCCTGGCCGGGCGCGATGTTCTGCAGGACGCCGGTAATCTCGACGTCGAAGCGCTCGAGCCTGGTGCCATCGAACACGGTTTCGCCGTATCCGTGCATGCCCTTACGGACCTGCGAGAGCGGCATCGTTGTCGTAGCGGCCGAGGCCGTTGAAGCGACAAGAGTCAACAGCGCGACGGAAAGGGAGAGGACGATTCGCTGCACGCGAGGTCTAACAGTGTCGTTCCTCGGCGCTATTTCGTTTTGTTGGGGTGTCGCGGTTCGGGGGTCGGGCGTCGGAGAGCTCGTCTCCGATTCCTCACATTCGCGAACGCGCATTGCTCACGGTAGCCTCTCGAAACCGGCTTGCGTGAAGTGTTGATCGAACGCAAGCGCCGTCGTGATGGCAAGCCTGCCCATCAGCACGAAGGAAATACAGTCGGTGAGTGAGTAGGTCTTGTCTTGATGGGTCTGAAGGTACTCCCATGCCAATTGGAATAGATCGTCGTCGACGTGCACGAGATTGACGGATGGCTCTGAATGAGGCGGTTGCCGACTTCGACTGCCTTGTCGTGAAGGCCTCGGCTGTTGAGGAACGTGACGACCTCGTCAAAGACGTAGGAGGTTGTTACGAGCTCTGGAAGGCGGACGCGAAAGGTGCGCCAATGGGCAATCGCGGATTGGTGGTGTTGGTCGTTTGCCAGCTCAAGCGCCAAGAGATAGCCGGTGTCCAGAAATACGGCTTCATGCCTCGCTGACATACTGGTCGTGACGGACGGAAGCGTCTGAGACACCGCTTGTGACTGGAGCCTCGCCGAGTTGCAGGATGGGGTCCAGTTCATTAACTGGTACGACGAGAAGGCAGTGGTCACCCCTACGAATCTCGACTTCCGTGATGCCGGGAAGAAGGTCTTTCGGGATGAGAACGCCAGCGTCCGTGACAGGTGCCTTCATAGCGTTGATTCTAGCAGCACCTTCCTGGGGCGCCTAACGACCCTCACAACGATTCGTCTCCGCCCCCCGACTCCCGACGAGCGACTCCCTCAAACATCCGGAATCCAGCACGTAACCGCAACCCCTCCCCCATTCCTTCGCGCGATCCGAACATTTCCTCCATGCGCATCGACGATCTCGCCCGCCAGCGCCAGCCCCAGTCCCGTCCCCTCGGGTTTCGTCGAATAGAACGGCAGCAGCGCGTGGCTCAGCGTCTCATCATCCATTCCTCGGCCGCGATCCTGGACGGTGAGCACGCTTGCTTCGCTGCGGCGAACGACGCTGACCACAATGTCTGTCTCTTCGCTTCCGGCCTCGCGTGCGTTCTTGACGAGGTTGAGAAGCACCTGCTCGATCTGCGTTCGATCGAACAAACATTCATCCGCTGGCAGCGGCTCGGCGATCACGAACGACGCGAGTGGGTGAACCGCATTGAGCAGTTCGCGCCAGACCACAGGCTCGCGGCGCGGCTTCGGCAACCGGGCCAGATGTGCGTAGCCGTCGATGAATTGCTGCAAAGAGGCGAGGCGCTCCTCGATTGCGGCGTTGATCTCAGCGAGGCGATCGCCGTCGCCCGGCCGGTCTCGCACGACGTTCGCGGAATGGAAGAGCGAGTGGATCGGCGCGAGCGAGTTGTTCAGCTCGTGATTGACGACGCGGATCGCGCGCTTCCAGACGTCCAGCTCCTGCCGGCGTAGATCCTGCGTCAGCCGCGCGATGAGATAGAGGACGTGTTCACGCGTGTTGAGATAAAACGTTCGCTGGCTGAGTTGGAAGGTCTCGCCATCGACGGTGAAGAGCGCGCCGCCAGTTGCACGCAACGCCTCGCGCAGTGCGGGAACTTGCTCAGCGAGCTCGTCGAGGCGGCGGCCTTCGATGCGATCGCCTGCGCCGAAAAGGTCGCGGGCGGCCCGGTTCACGAAGACAATGCGGCCGTGGCCGCTCGTCAAAATCATCGACAGCGGCGATGCCTGCAAGACGGTTTCGAACAGCAGCTCACGCTGCACCGACTCGTTGCGCTGGTCGCGCAGGATGTTGCCGATCTCGTTGTAGATAGCGACGAGGTCGGCGATCTCGTCGTGCCCGGTGACGTGCAGTCGCAGGCTGAAGTCATCGTCGGCAAATCCGCGCACGCCGTCGACGAGCGCGCTGAGGTTCCGTCGGATGCGCCGCATCGGTGCGCGCATCGTGATGGCCGCGATGATCAGGCCGAGAAACAGGAGCGACACGCCAAAGAACGCGGCGGCGCGCGGAGAGGCGTGAAAGAAAATGTTCGCGCCGAGGTCTGCCGCGATTGCGATGACAGCGATCGTGGCGATGAGATGGAGCGCGATCGTTCTCGTGAGGCGCATGGGTCAGGTCTAAAGTCTAAAGTGCCGAGGACGATCGTCGCTAAGGCGATCAGGCTGGTTCGGCACTTTAGACTTTAGACCTGACCCCTTGGCCGCCGCTCCAGCACGATGCCTAGTCGCTGCATTTTTCGATACAGCGCCTGGCGCGAGACGCCGAGCGCTTTGGCGGCGTCGGAGACGTTGCCGCCGCCATCGCGAAGCAGATTCTCGATCTGCTCTTTCTCGCCGTGAACGGGAGCGGCGGCGAGCGGTCGATCGGTTGAGAGGCCGAGGTCGGCTGCGGAGAGAACGTCTGCAGCCGCTGTGACGGTGGCGCGCTGAATGCGGTTCTGCAGCTCGCGGATGTTGCCCGGCCAGTCGTAGGCGACGAGCGCCTCGCGCGCATCGGCGCTGAGCCGCCATCCGCGGCTCGAGCTTTTTCGCGCGGCGACGAGGAACGACTCCGCGACCGGCAGCACATCCTCGCGGCGTTCGCGCAACGGCGGCACATGAATCTCGATCACGTTGAGGCGGAAGAAAAGATCTTCGCGAAACGCTCCGCTGCGAACGCCTTGTGCGAGATCGGCGTTCGTCGCGCAGAGAAGACGGACATCGACGCGGCGCGTGTCGCTGCTGCCGAGCCGTTCGAACTCGCCGTTCTGCAGGACCCGCAGCAATTTCGCCTGCCCGGCTGATGACAAGTTCCCGATCTCATCGAGGAACAATGTTCCGCCGTTCGCAGTCTCGAACCTTCCGATGCGCAGCCGTTTCGATCCCGTGAACGCCCCCGCCTCGGCGCCAAACAATTCGCTCTCAAGTAACTCATCGGGCAACGCGCCGGCGTTGACCTTGATAAATGGAGCCTTGCGACGCCGCGAGTTGGCGTGAATCAAGTCCGCGATCTTTTCCTTGCCGGTTCCGTTCGGTCCGGTGATCAGCACCGGCACGTCGGCGCCGGCGACTTGCAGAGCCAGCGTGACGATGCGATGCATGGCCGTGCTTTCGTAAACGACGCCGCAAAGATCGACGCTCGCGGCCAGTGCGGAGCGAGAGCGCCGTACGTCGCGCTCGCCGCGCCGTTCGGTCAGCGCGTTGCCGACGATGGCGAGCAGTTTGTCGTCGTTCCACGGTTTGGCGAGGTAGTCGATCGCCCCTTCCTTCACCATCTGCACGGCCGTCTCGAGCGCGGTCCAGGCGGTGAGAAGAATGACCGGCATGCCGGGATCGATCGCGCGAACGGTGCGGAAGAGCGCCAGGCCCTGTTCGCCGCCTGTTGCGCCGGGCGTGAAGTTCATGTCCTGGACGACGACGTCGGCATCACCGCGGCGGATCACTTCCTCAGCATCGGCTGGATTCGAAACGGCGATGGCGTCGATGCCGTGAATGTCGAACAGCAGCAACAGGGCTTTGGCAACCGCTGGCTGATCTTCTACGATCAGGACCGTTCCGTCGATGCGGCCCTGTCCGTGCGTCGAAGCCATGCTCAGCGCCTGTTGCTGCTGCGTTCCAATCAACTCATGCTCCGCGCGTGGCGATCACCGGCGAGAAGCGTGTCGCGCGCATCGCCGGAATCAGTGTAGCGATGATTCCCTGCAACCAAAGCAGGACGACGGCAGCGGCGACGAATCGCCAATCGAGTTTCGCTCCAGCCGTCTTCGTAACGAGCAGCACGTTCAGTCCGTACGCTGCGGCCACGCCAAGAATCAAACCAGCATTCGTCACGATCCAATTTTCCAGCAGGAAGTAACGGAGAACGGCTCCTTTGGTTGCACCGAGGGCGCGGCGGGTGCCGATCTGCTTGCGGCGCTCGGTGACGGAGAACGCGGTCACGCCGACGATGCCGAGGCCGGTGACGAGGATGATCAGAACGATGACCAGCGACATCGCCGTGCGCACGATCCTCCCCTGCACGAAGTAGTTGTCCTTGATCTCGCTGATCGTTTTCATGTCGATGTTGCGTCCGTTGTTTGCCTGCAGCATGCGTTTCTCGATCAACGGCGTGGTCTGCTTCATCGAGCCAGGCGCGACGCGGACGAGGTACTGGGCGCCGCGGCGCGATACATGTCCGGCGTAGAAGATCGCGTATTCATGGATCGGCCATCCGTACGGGTTGTAGAACGGATCGAAGGTGCCGACGACGTTGACGATGGTGTTGTCGGAATCCTTGAGCTGCCGGCCAACGGCACTCTTCCCTTTGAACACGAGCCGTTCGAGATCGCGCGAGATGATGGCGGTGCTCGGCGCTTTCGAGTTCGGATCGTCGTCGATGTCGGTGTCGCGGATGTTCCGTCCGGAAACGAGATGGACTCCGAGCGCATCGAGGATGCCCGGCGTGTTGTAGTACATCTGCGTGCGAAACTTGCTGCCGTCGCCGTCGCCGGCCGCGACTTCGCCGGAGCTGCCGCCGCCCTGCCACGGCAGGAAATTCGTGTTGGCCACCGCGACGACGCCGGGCGTGGCCTGGATCGCGCGAAGGTCGGCGTTGACCGCGGCGACGCGGTACGGAAGATCCTTGAATCCCGGCGCGAACGGCTTGGTGCGGACCCAGACGATGTTGTCGTCGTCGAAGCCCGAGGTCTTCGTCATCTTCACGCTTTCATCGCGGATCATCGTGATCGCGTTCGTCACGACGGCGAGCGTGATGGCGATCTGCACGACGATGAGCAGAAAGCGGACTTTGTTGCGTTTCAGGGCGCGGATGATCGGTCCAAATTCCATGGTCGTCTCCTTTCGGTCAGATCTTGAGTTGCACGGCAGGCTGCACGGAACAGATGCGCCAGGCGGGATAGAGGCCGGCCAGAAGTCCGGCTCCGAGGGACAGGAAAAGCGCGGCCAGGATCATTTCGCTGTCGAGTGCGATGACCGAGGTCGCCGAAATGAACTTGCCGATGAGCTTCATCGCGCCGATGGAGAGCAGCATGCCGAGGGCGCCACCGGCAAGGCCGACGAGCTCACATTCGGTGATGTGCTGCAGAAAAACATTGATGCGCGTTGCGCCAAGCGCTCTTCTCACCGACACCTCGGGAGCGCGAGCGAGAAACTTCCCGAGTAGCAATCCGGTCAGGTTGAGCGCGCAGATGGCGAGAAAGAGGATCGAGATCGCCGCCATGGCGTTGACCTGCGGCGTGATCACGCCGAACTCCCCCATCAAATCGCGAAGCGACGTGACGCGATTCATGAGCGGGCGCTCGAAGCGGCCATGTTTCTTTTCTTCGAGGACGTAGCCGTCGACGAAGCGGTGGTATTGCTCCGCATCGGCAGGCGAGCGCAACTCGACCCAGAGCTGCACCCAATCCGTGTCGGAGTTGAGAAAGTCTTCGAAGGTGTTGCCGGCCGATTTCCAGCCGTCGCTGTTGCCGTTCGAGCGGATCTGCATGCCCGGCGTCAGCGAGAACGGCAGGTAGACCGACTCTGGTTGGGCGATGAAGTTTCCATTCAGGTCGTACATCCTGATGAACGGGCGCCACGGCTTCAGCACACCGACGACGGTGAATTCGCGGTCTTCGATGCGCACCCGTTTGCCGACGGAGTTGACGCCGCCAAACAGCTTCTGATTCATGGCGTCATCGATGACGACGACCTGCTCCGCCTTCGCGTCCGCGCGCTTGTCCCACGGTCCGCCGTACGCAAAGGGAACGTCGAACATCGTGAAGAAGTCAGTGAAACAGAGCCGGGTGTCCTCGCTGGACGGACGAGCGACACGCGGATCGGGATAGACCGTCATCACCGATCGGAACGAAGCTGTCTGCCGCAACGGGATGTTCGAGCGCATGAGAGCCAGGGCGTCGCGGTAACTGACCTGCGGCGGCATGGTCGGGCCTGTGCTGTTTTGCCCAGCGGGATACGGCGTGTGCGGATCCCAGTTGTCCATGCGCACATAAAAGAGGTTGCTGCTTTTTCCCGGCAGCGGATCGCGCGCGAACATGTGCCGCACGGTCGTGAACGTGGTGGAAGCGCAGATGCCGAGGGCGATGCCGCCGATGATGACGGCCGTCAGAACCGGATTGCGGCGGAGACTCTTGATGGCGATGCGAACGTTGTAGAGGAGCATCGTCGCCTCACTTCGCCGACTTCAGCGCGCCGCCGAAAAGTGCGGGCGGCCGTTCGACGTCAATCACGCGTCCGTCGAAGAGATGGATCTCGCGCGATGCGCGCGCAGCGCACTCGGGACTGTGCGTGACCATGACGATGGTCGTGCCGCGGCGGTTGATCTCATCGAGCAGGTCCATGATTTCGCGCGCCATGAGCGAGTCGAGATTTCCGGTCGGCTCGTCGGCGAGGATCAGTTTCGGATCGGCCGCCAGCACGCGCGCGATGGCCACACGCTGCTGCTGTCCGCCCGACATTTGCGACGGAAGATGGTGCAGCCGCGACGACAGTCCGACCACTTCGGCCGCCTTTTCGATGCGCGTCTTCCGCTCCCCTGCGGGCATGCCGCGATACCGCAGCGGAACGTCGACGTTGTCGAATAGGTCGAGATCGGGAATCAGATTGAAGCTCTGGAAAATGAAGCCGATCTTCTGATTGCGGATGTGCGACATCTCGCGGTCCGAGAGCTTGCTGACGTCTTTGTCATCAAGCTCGTAGACGCCGTGATCAAAGGTGTCGAGCAAACCTGCGACGTTGAGAAAGGTCGTTTTGCCTGATCCCGAGGGACCCATGATGGCCACGAACTCGCCGGCATCTACGTTGAGCGAGAAATCCTCGAGGGCATGCGTCTCCACGAGCTCGGTCCGGTAAACCTTCCGTATGTTCTTCATGCGCAGCATCGATCTGTCTCCTGTCACTGCAGAATGAGTGTGTTGACGTTGCCGAATGGCGAAGTGTCCGAAAGGATCACGCGATCGCCTTCGCGCAATCCGCTGACGATTTCCACTTCCGACGCTCCCACCGATCCGAGCGTGATGGCGCGGCGCGTGGCCATGCTGCCGTCAACGACGTAGGCGCTGCGTCCACCGCTGGCTTCGACGAACGCGCCCCGCGGAAGCTTGAGCACGTTCTTCTTCGATTCGAAGACGAGCCGCGCGCTGACCCGCTGGTTCTGCCGCAGCCCCTCGGGCCACTGCTGATCGGGCACCGCACGCGCCGTGATCTGGTTGCCGACGATCTCCGGCGAGACCGCGGTGATGTGCGCGCCTTTCTCGCCGCCGCCATAGCCGATCATGAGCGGCGTTCCGATTCGCACGTCGCCCGCATACTCCTCGGGAATCGTGATCTCGAGCTCGAGCGACGAGAGATTGATGACGGTGAGGATTGCCTGATTCGCAGCGACGGCGTCGCGCTCGTTGACGGTGATCGCCGCCACCATGCCGTCGAACGGCGCGCGGATGGTCAGATCTTCGAAGCGCTTCTGCAATTCGTCGGTCGCCGATTGCTGACGGTCAGCCTGCAGTTTCCGGCTGCGGATATCGAAGTCGGCAGTCTCGCGATTGAGTCCGATCTCGCGCCGCGCCTGCTCCAGCTCGAGTTGCGCGACGTGAACATCGTCCTGCGCGCGCTCGTAGTCGGTGCCGTTGATCAGTCCATCGTGCCGCAGCAGTTCCGCGCGTTGCAGCCCCCGCTTCGCCGCCTCCAACCGCACTTCGGAAAGCGCGACCTGCTGCCGCAACCGCGCATCCGACTGCGAGCCGGCGATCTTGCCCCGCTCATAATCCGTGCGCAGCGAAAGCACCTGCGCCCGCGACTGATCGAGCGCGCTTCGCAATTCCGGACTGTCGACGACCGCGAGGATGTCGCCGCGGCGAACGACGCTTCCCGCTTTCGTCCGTAGCGACACGATCCCCTGCGCCGGACTGACGAGCGTTGGATGCAGCGCCGCGACAACGCGGCCCTGCACGGAGATGTCGCGCACGAGATCGCCCCGAACAACGGTGCCGATCGAAAGTGTCGACGCATCGACCGCGCGATCCGCCCGCGACCATCGCCTGATCGCCGGAAACGCGAACGCCAGCCCGACGACGACCGCGAGCAGCACCCCCGCCGCAATCATCCGCGGCCGCGTAAACGCCGACGCCGGCCCCACCGCGCGGTCCATCGACGATGCATTTTCGATCATTCATCGACGCTCTAGCGCAACCGAGGTGCCATGAGCGAAGTGATTGATTCTTCGATGGTTCCGCGAATTTCGCGCTGTCCGCGGAGTGTCCGAAAGGACAGATGTCCGCGGACAGTTGTCCGGGGTCAAAGTCGATTTTTGACCTCCGCCGGTCGCGTTTCCAACTCATTCAATCGTCTTCTGACCGAGATCGATCAGGTCTTGATCTCCGTCGATCGGCTTTTGATCGACATCGATCGTGTTTTGATCTCGATCGATCGATTTTTGATCGACATCGATCGCGTTTTGACGTCGATCGGTCGGTTTTTGATCGAACGAGATCCGTTTTTGATCTCCACCAATCGTCCCTCGATCTCGATCGATCCATTCCTGATCTCTACCAATCGGATCGCGATATTCGCCGATCCCTTCTCGATCTCCAGCAAATCGCAGGACGAATAGAATGGCTGTCTGGCGACCATGAAAGTCACGCGCACCGCCTCCGCAGCCTTCACCGCCGAGTTCGAGAGCGAGGAAGAACTGCGCGCCGAGCATGCGGCGAATCTGTCGATGGGCGGGCTCCGATTCATCACGACCGAGGTCGTCGCACTTAACGCGATACTTCTCGTGACGCTGCGCGGCCCATGGGGCGGCGAGTCGTTCGCACGCGCGACCGTCGTCGCAAACCTTCCGGACGGAATCGCGCTGGCCATCGACGGCAACAGCGAGGAGCATTTCGCGCGGCTGATGACGAAGCCAGCAGGCATTACAGAAACACCATCGGTAGAGCCGCCCGAGCAGGAAGAGACGACCGAAAAACGCGAGAACGTCTGGGACCGCGTCCGCGCGCTTTCACAAATGGAGAAACTCCTGCTGGCGGTGAAAGCCGATCGCAGCGAGCGCGCGCTTCTGCTTCAAGACAACGATCCGCGCGTCCTGCTCTCGCTGCTGCGCAATCCACGGCTCACGGTCGACGAAGTGGCGCGCCTCGCAAAATCAACATTCCTGAACTACCAGATCGCCAACGTGATCATGAAGACCACCCAATGGATGTCCACCCTCGACGTCCGCCTCGGCCTCATTCACAACGCCAAAACGCCGCCCGCCTTCGCGCTGCGCATCCTGCCGACACTTCCGGAGTCCGAGGTGCGAAGCATCGCACGCGCGGGATCGAGCATGGCCCTAAAAACGGCCGCCCTGCGTATGCTGCAGGGACGTTAGGTTCGGCCCAAGACCCGATCAATGCCGGCGAATATCAGCTCGACCTTCGCCCGCGGTAGCTTGGAAACGCGTTCGATCAACAACGTCTTGTCGAACGTAAAAACCTGTGAAGCGTTCGCCACCGATTCTTTCGGAAGACCTGTAGTGCGTGAGGTCAACAGCACGTTGCCCGGTGCGTTCGCCCATCGCAAACTGCTCGTTAGCGGAACGCACATCACCGTTGCGATCTGGCTCCGATTGAACTCGTCGCTTTGCACAACGACCACTGGCCTTAAGAAGCCTGGCTCCGATCCGGTTGGCTCCGGCAGATCAGCCCACCAGATCTCTCCTTGCGAGACTACCACTCGACCTTCTTTAGCAGTCGACGGGCGGCGGCGTTCAAAAACTCCACGTCTTCAGTCTGATCGACTTCGGCGCAGACTCGATTGATGGCTTCCGTCACTTCATCGGGAGAATGCCGCGCAACATACTCACGTAGCGCTGCGGTGAACACCTCGCTCCTGGACCTGCGGCCGCGCTTGGCCAGTCGCTCCACCTTTTCAAACACTTCATCCGGGATCGATACCGCAGTTTTCATACCGTAAGTATAACCGACTACCAACCCCGCACCGGCCGCCACTCATCGACGATCGCACCGTCATCGAGCACGTGGTAGCGGTCGTACATCGCGGCGGTGAGGCAGGAGTGATTGGGGACGATGCGGAGGCGCGTGCCGACTGGCGGCGGAGCGGACATTTTGAGTTTGCCGTGCTCCTGCGACAGCGCGATGAGGTGCGCGTCGAGTACGTTGAGCGACGTGTCGCAGACGAGGCCGAAGCCGAAGTTTGGATCGAGATGATCGGGGCTCGTGTCTTTCGATAGCGCCAGCGCGCCGGCGTCGATGATCGCTGCGCCACGCTCGGGATACGAGCCGACGACTGTGGTCAGCACGGAGACGGCGACGTCTTCGCGCTTGCATGAGCCGAGGGTGGACTGGAAGGCGTCGAAGAAAACGTAGTTGCCGGGTCGTACTTCATCCGTGTCGGTGAACGCTTCGACGACGGAAGTTGTCGGCGTCGAGCCGATGCTGCGGATCACGCCGGACAGACCCTCGTTTGCGATCAGCGCCCGGAACCTCGTCAGCGACGACGTCTCCTCCGCTGCGATGCGGCGGATCTCATCGACGTCGTGCGCGTTGTACGAGTGGCCGGCGTGCGTGAGCAGTCCCTGAAAATGGACCGCGGGCGATCGCGCGATGGCGAGGGCGAGCCGCGCGCTGTCGGGATCGTCGGGATCGACGCCGGCACGGTGGTAGCCGCAATCGACCTTCAGAAAGACGTCGAATACGACGCCATTCGCCGCGCAAAACTCTTCTACCGCGTGTAGAGCCGTGGCGCTGTCGATGAGAATGTTGAGCCGCTCGATTCGTGCCGCCAGCGCCGCGGCGCGCGGCAGTTTTTCGGGCGCAATCGGCATGGCGTAGGTGATATCCACGAAGCCCGCATTCGCGAAGAACTCCGCCTCGGCCATCGTCGAAACGGTGATCGGCCCGATGCCGCCGCCATGCTGCATCCGCCCGATCTCGATCGTCTTATGCGTCTTCACATGCGGCCGGAATCCGACCCCCGAGGCCTGGGCCTTGGCGCGCATGCGCGAGCAGTTTTGCTCGACAATGTTGCGGTCGACGAGGAAGGCTGGAGTTGGTATTGGTTCAATCATTTGTCACGCGAAGCCGCGAAGACGCGAAGAAAAAAGCAAACATGCATATATCACTGAACTCTTCGCGTCTTCGCGGCTTCGCGTGAGCCCACCATGAGAAAGATTCTCCACATCGACATGGACGCCTTCTACGCCTCGGTCGAGCAGCGCGACCGGCCGGAGTTGCGCGGGAAGCCGGTCATCGTCGGATGGCCGGGCGAGCGGAGCGTGGTCTGCGCGGCTTCGTACGAGGCGCGCAAGTTCGGCGTGCATTCGGCCATGCCGGCGACGCGGGCCATGCGGCTGTGCCCCGAGGGGACGTTCATTCATCCGGACTTTGAGAAGTATCGGGCAGTGTCGAAACACATTCGCGAGATTTTCGGACGCCACACGCCTCTCGTCGAACCGCTCTCGCTGGATGAGGCGTATCTCGATGTGACCGAGGAGTTGACGGGGATTCCGACGGCAACGGAGACGGCGGAGACGATCCGACGCGAGATTCGTTCCGAGACTTTCCTCACCGCCTCGGCCGGCGTGGCGCCGAACAAGTTCCTGGCGAAGATCGCCAGCGACTGGCGCAAGCCGGACGGTTGCTTCGTCATCCGGCCGCACCAGGTGCAGCAGTTCCTGATGCCGCTGCCCGTGCGAAAAATCCCGGGCGTCGGACCAGCGACGGAAAAGGTATTGACCGATATGGGCATCGCCACCGTCGGCGATCTTCATGGCTTCAGCAGCGAACAGCTCATCGCCCGCTTCGGCAAATGGGGAACGCGGCTCTGGGAGCTGGCGCGCGGCATCGACGAATCGCCGGTCGTGCCGTCGCAGAAACGCAAATCGTGGTCGAGCGAGAACACCTTCCCCACCGACATCACGATCGAAGAAGTCGCGGCCTACATCACCGCCGAGTCGGAAAAACTGTGGAAGGCGCTGACCGACAAACAACTGACTGGCCGCACCGTCACGGTGAAACTTCGCACGGGCGACTTCAAGACCGCCACGCGCCGGCTCACTCCCGAAACCCCGCCATCGAGCGGCGACGATCTCGCCCGCATCGGCACCGAGCTCCTGACGCGTTTCGATTTCCCGCCGCAAAGCCGTTACCGATTGGCGGGAATCGGGATGTCGAACTTTGTCGATGAGGAGGATGAAGCGGAAACCAGCGACGAGAGATCAAAGACTGGGGGGTTGTTTGAAGTGTGAAGAGTGAAGTGTGAAGAGTGAAAGAAAACCGTTCACTCTTCACCGGTCACTCTTCCACTACAATCCGCGCCGCTTTTACTTCGCCCTTCACTCTTCCAACTTCACTCTCCAAAGAGGTGCTCATGAATCCCGTTCAACCAATCAGTGTCGCGCAGTACGGAATCGGTCCGATCGGCGCGGAGATCGCTCGTTTACTTCTGACCAAACCGTGGGTGCGCATCGTCGCCGCGGTCGACGTCGATCCCGCCAAGATCGGCAAAGACCTCGGCGAAGTGATCGGCCTCGATCGCGAGGTCGGTGTCAAAGTCACCGCCGAGCTTACAGGCAAACCCGATGTCGTCTGCCACTCCACCGGCTCCCGTCTTCGCGATGTTTCCGGTCAGCTCAAGGATCTTCTCAACCGCGGCTGCCATGTCGTCTCGACCTGCGAAGAGCTCTCCTTCCCGCTCGATCAGGCCATTCGCGAAGAGCTGCAACAAACTGCCCGCGCCCGCAACGTCACGCTCCTCGGCACCGGCGTCAATCCCGGTTTCGTGATGGACAAGCTGCCGCTGACGATCACGTCGGTCTGCCAGCGCGTCGATTCGGTCGAGATCATCCGCATCCAGAATGCATCGACGCGCCGCGAGCCGCTGCAGCGCAAAGTCGGCGCTGGCATGACGCCCGATGAATTTCGCGCCGCCGTCGCCGCCGGCAAGATCAAGCACATGGGCCTTCGCGAGTCGCTGATGATGGTCGGCAACGGACTCGGCGCCGAATTCGAATCGGTGAGCGACGAAGTGATCGAGCCAATCATTGCGGAGCGCGAAGTGAAAACGCAGTACCTCACCTGCGCCGCGGGACAGGTCGCCGGCGTTCACCAGACGATCTACGGCAAGGGCAAGATCAACGTGAGCCTCGAGCTGCGCATGTACGTCGGCGCCGAGGATGTGGCCGCGGACAAGGTGATCGTGCATGGCGTGCCCGACGTGGAGATGGTGATCAAAGGCGGCGTCCACGGCGACCGCGCGACCGCAGCCATGGTCGTGAACTCGATCCCGCGCGTCGTGAATGCGCGGCCGGGCGTGCTGACGATGGATGATATTCCGGTTAGTTTTCGGTGAGTGGCGGGGACGAAGAACTCCGTTTCATGATCCACGGTTCGATTCGCTTGATTGAAACGATGTACGGCACGAAGCCGAGCAAGAAACAACACGGTGCGATGAACGGCTCGCGAAGAATCAACGCGAGGGCAACGCCGCTGGCCCAAATCGACCAGCAAGTGAGGACTGCCGCTGCCCGAACGCGTCGAACGGCTTTGGATCGATAGAAGTCAGTGTCGTCCATGCAATGCGCTGACGGACCTGCGCTTCAGCGGCGCGGTGACTCCACGTGCCGAAGCCAGGACGCGCGCATTTTACGGCGAACAAGGCGCGGAAGCGTCGGGGCCAACGAACGGCGTCCGCTGCAAACGCGAGTCAGACGACGGCCATTCGACGCGCATGTACCCGACGCCCCACCCGCAGTACGAAAGCGACGAGTGCGAGCGAAAGCGGAATTGCGATTACCACGTTGATCGCAAATTCGCTCGCACTGAACTTCCAGCCGAGAGGTGTTTTGACTAAGAAGGCAGCAGGCCAGCCTCTGACAGGAACCAGCTGAGTGTTTAGTGGCGCGTCAGGATTCGGAGATGACGACCAGAGCTCGCGCCCAACGTAAAGCGATGTGCTGTGTATCGCCGAGACTGCAGCCAGGGTGCAGGCCAGGAGAAGCACGACACCTATTGCGAAGAATAGATTGCGCAGGGCTCGTCGTCTAACTACCCAGTTCATCTTCACGACGAATGGTCGTACACGATGCGCCAGCCTTCGGGGCGGTTGTGGAAGATCAGTGTGAACCTTCCGTGCGGCGCGTCGGCGGCGCGCGTGATTTTCCAGGCGCCGGTGACGACGACATCGTCGGCGCCCATCGGACGCATCTCGATGTCGGAAAAGACGAGCGTTCCCATCTTCGATTTTGAGTCGTACTTCACTTTGTAGCGGTCGCGCACTTTCGTCCAGCCGCGCGTGACGTCGGTGCCGACGAACATCGTGTCGTCGCTCTTGGCGTAGCCGTTCATGTAGGCGTCGATGTCGCCGTGGTTCCAGGCGGCAACCTGGGCATCGAGCACGGCGTGAATCGCGGCTGAGGCGTCGACCGGGGGCTTGGCCGGAGTGACGGAGAAACTTCCGCCGCTGACCACGCTGACGAAGAGCGCGGCGGTGAGAACAGCAACCAGAGAGACCATTTTCTTCATGACGATTCCTTTCGAGTGGGCGCGCCCATGGAACGGCGCGCGATCAAATAGCCGAGGGTGAGGATGCCGGAGATGAGCCATAGGATTGTCCATGCCGGCGGCGCCGAACGCATCCAGTTCCACATCGCCAGCGTGATCGCCCACAGACCGTAGACGAACAGGAACATCCTTCGGTGACTGGAGTCGTCATCGACGCCGCCGGCGATGCTTGCGCCGAGGATGAGCGTGGGGATGAGACCGAAGATGATGTTGAGGAGATGAATCATCGGTAGCGCACGTCGATCACTTTGCGGACGACATCCTTTGCCACGCCGGGCAGATTCTGCACGCGCGTCAGCACATCATTGAATGTGTGCGACTCGCCGCCGTGCTTGAAACACTCGGCGCAGCGCGGCAGCTCGGTGAAGTCGCGGCGCTCGAACGCAGCCTGCATCGTGGCGAAGCGCGGCGAATCGAGGATCTCGCCGAGCGATTGGGTTTTCAAATCGCCCAAGACTTGATCGCCGTGGGCGTCGTAGCAGCAGTGCGTGACGCGGCCGTCGGCAAAGATCACGACCCAGGTGAAGAACGCGCCCTGCACACAGCCGTAGAATTTTCCGTGCAGGTCGGTCTCTTCGTTGACGTCGAGCGCTTCGCACGTTTTTTCGATCACGCGCGCGTTGCGATATTTCTTCAGATCGAACAAAGCGCGGAAGTCGTCAACCGTTTCTTCGAGCGTCAGCCGCGAGCGCATCTTCTGAATCTCGATGCGGATCGGATGACCTTTGGCCTGCTCGAGAAATGCTCGCGTGAGAACGACGAGCTTGTCGAAGTCGCCGCCGGTTCGCAGTTGCGGATAAACGTCCGGTTGAATCGAATCGACGCAGATGCGAATTCGTTTCAGCGGCGAGGCCAGGAGCTTCGCGCCGATCTCCTCCGTCAGCACCAGCCCATTCGTCGACAAGCTCGCCTCGGGGAAAAGTCGAATGGCGTCATCGATCCGCGCATAGAGCAACGGCTCGCCCATCTCGTGCAGCCATTTCAGTTTCAGCCCCGCGCCGTGAATCTCGCGCTCGGCTTTTTCCACCATCGGCCACACCATGTCCTCGTATGGACGGCGCAACACCGGCAGCGGACACATGCCGCAGCGGAGGTTGCACTTCGACGTCAGCTCGAGGCCGACTTTGATGCGCCGAGGATTGAGTTTCATCTCCGGTCCACTAAGGCAGCAAACACCGCAGCGTATTCCGGCCACGAGTACTTGCGCGCCGATGCGGCCGCGCTCCGCTCCATCGATGCGCGATCGCGCGTGGTGAAGAATTCATCGACGGCGCGCGCGAGTGCAGTGGGATCCTCGGGCGGCACGAGGATCCCATTCGTTCCGTCGATCACCTCGGGCAATCCGCCGACTGTCGTGGCGATCACCGGCCGCGCGAAGTGAAATGCGGTCAAGGCCACGCCACTCTGCGCTTCGATGCGATACGGCGCCAGGACGACATCCGCGGCCGCGAAGAAGGTGGCGATCTCGGAGTCAGGGATGAAACGAAAGTCGAAGCGAACGCCGTTACGGAGATCAGGATTACGTAGGTCGGACTCTCCAGTCCGACTGCTTGGGTTGTCTTTACGTAGGTCGGACTCTCTAGTCCGACTACCCGCGTTGTCGGACTGAGAGTCCGACCTACGTTGGGCGAGGCCTAAATCAGCAGCCAGGCGTTCATATTCATCCGCTCGCTCCCACCACGCCTCCCCTGCAACGACGAGCAGCGCATCCGCGTGCAGCTCGCGCCACGCGCGCAGGGCGATGTCGAGTCCTTTGAACGGACGCACGTGGCCGAAGAAAAGCGCGACGTTCGCGCCCTCGTCGATGTGAAGCGTGGCACGCGCGCCCGCGCGCGAGGGAATCGCGCCACCCAGCTCGTGAACCGGCAGGAAGGTTTTGACCACACGCCGGCCGCCGGAGCGCTTCCACGCTTCATCCGCTTCGGTCCTGGCATGAACAACGAGCGCGTCGCCGCGGCGAAGCACGCGATTTGTCAGCCACCGCTTCCATGCCGCCGGCTCTTTGTCGCCGACGTTGTGGCATTGCAGAATCACCGTCGTCCGCCGCCGCATCATCGCGATCATCACCAGGTACGCCGGCGCGAAGAGCCACACCCACCAGACGAAGATTACGGCGTCGTAGCGGCGCAGACGCCATCCCGCGCGCAGCCACGTGAACGGGTTCATGACGTCGACGATGAATGCAGCCTCGGCGCGTGGAAGGGTCGGATCGATGTCATCGCCGCCCGGATAGAAACGCTTTGGAAACTGGCGCGAGAAGGAGATGACGTCGATTGTTGGGGGGTGGGGTGTTGGGTGTGGGGTGTGGGAGTTGACGCAGGGCTGGCGCAGTTCCTCGGCGAGGCGCGTCGTGCAATAGGCGATGCCGGCGCGGAAGGGAAAGACTGGCCCGACGATGGCGACTCGAGTCATCGCATTCCGCGGCGATGGAGGCTCTCACGAACCTGGCTCCAAGCGACGGTTTTCGTCCGTCCCGCACGATAGTCAGCCATGCGCCGCTGAGTCTCGCTTGCCCATGCCTCTTCAACACCTTCCTCGGCTGGAACGGAATCGAGGCTTTCAAACAACCGGACAGCAAGCATGGCGCGCTCCGCACCGGAAAGCACTGACGCCTTTGCGAAGAGATCGTCGACGACTGCACTCATGACGCCATTGTACCCACGCCAATGGTTATGTTCTTCCGACTTGATCGCGCGCCTACCACTCCCCACGCCCGACTCCCCACACCCCGTCACGCCGCCGACAGGAAGTTGACCACCGTCGAGGCAAAGTAGGCGCCCCACGTGCGCACGTCGAACACGAGCGACGACGACATGAAGCAGGAGTGTGTGCAATGGCACTCTTTGGCTTTGATCGAGGCGCGTTGCGCGTCGGCTGCGGGCGAGAACCAAAGTTTGCCGAAGTCGTAGCCGGTGTCTTTCACGTTTCCGACTGCGTCGCGCAGCTCGCACATGCGCACTTCGCCGCGCGCATCGAGCACGCCGGAGATCCGGCCGGCGTGACACGGCTTGACCTGCGTCTCCTGCTCGAGAATCTCCAGTTCCAGCCGGCGCGTGTAGATCTTCACGAACTTGAGGAAGCTGTCGTAGTGGTCGTACGTGTTCCAGTACGCTTCGAGCTTCGGAAGCAGCTCGCGATACTTCTCGGTCGAGATGGGCTGGATGTTCTTGTCGGGCTGATCGCCGCGCAGCATCTCGAACGAGTGGAAGGAGATCGCTGGAAAATCGCGGCGGACGGCGGCAAACAACTCATCGAGATCGTCGGCGTTGTAGCTGCACAAGCATGTGTGCACGTTCACGGTGAGGTTGCCGTACTTCTCGCGCAGCGGAATCAGCGCTGCGTACGTCTTCTTCGCGCGCTCGTAGTTGCCCGGAACGCCGCGGATCCAGTCATGCTTTTCGCCAACGTGGTCGATCGAGATGTTGACGACGATCTGTGTATCGGGGCAGCGTTGCAACGCCGCTTCCGTCGAGCGCGCCGTCAGCTCGCTGGCGATCGCGCCGGTGGGGATTGTGATCTGCTTGACGTGATTTTGCGATGCCAGCATCGCGCAAACATCGGGAAGATCGCGGCGCAGAAACGGCTCGCCGCCGCTCATGACGACGAAGAGCAGATCGCCGAGGGAGGAGAAGGTTTTCTCGAGCTCCTCGAATGAAAGCTCGTGTTCCTTGTTCTTGCGGAGCTGCTCCCAGTTGAAGCACGTGCGGCAGAACGAATTGCAGTCGTAGGTCAGCCCCAGGATCATGTAGACGGGCTTCATCCCGCGCTTGTCCACGAGGTAACGGAGATACTGCAGCTTGTCGGTGAACTTCATGCTCTCACGCGCTCAACCGTCGCGCCGCGCCGCGTAATCCTTCACTTCGGCTTCGCGGTCCATCCGCTGTTCTCGAAGAAGAGCGTGACCTTCCGTCCGTTCGCGGTATCGAGATCGAGCTGGTCTACCGTTTTGCCATTGCACGCCGTCTGCGTGCGCGCAGCCTTTGTCGCGCCAGGATAGTTGTCCGCGATCCATGCGTCTTCCTTGGCGATTCCGTCAGCTTCGGTCGTGACTGCGAGCGGAATTGCTGTTCGACAAGACAAACCGCGCGCCGGAATCGGAACCGCGCCAGGACTCATGATCGGACGGGTTGCCGCCGGTGCTTCCGCGGGCTGAACGACAGGCGCGGGTGTCGTTGCCGTTTTCGAAGCGCAAGCGGTGATCAGAAGAAGCGTTGCGGGCAGAACTCGATAGAAATTGCGCATGCCGCAAATCCTAACGCAGCCTCGGGCGAATTGCGCCCCAGACGATGCCCGCGAAATAGACGGCGTGATGCGCCGCGAACGCGAACGGCAGCACGATCCAGTCGCGCTTCGGCAGGCGCGTGACGCGCGAGCTGAGGATCAGCGTGAAAACAAAGTAGGGAACGATCGCGAGCGGCGATGCGAGGATGGCGATCGTGCCGACGAAGAGAAAGGCCCAGATCTTCCGGTTCTTCGCGTAGGCCGCCGATCCGCGCCGCAACATCTCCCCTGTCTTCACGCGATAACGCCATCGCTGTCGAAGATACGGACCTGGAAACGGACGGCGCCGATGAAACACGCGAACGCCGGAGTGATAGACGACCGCCGGCATGAGCGACGCGATCAACGACGTGTCCTCGCCGATGTAGCCGATCGATTCATCGAATCCGCGAAACGCGCTGCGGCGTACGAAGAGATTCACCAGCGCGATGTCGCTCGCGCTCGTCACCGGAACGATGCCCGGCCGGTTTTCATGACAAGCCAGACCGCTGCCGATCAACGGTGTGGCCAGCAGCGTTTCCGCGATGAGCTCGGCGCGCGTGGAGTCCGCGGGCGCGGGATCGGGACCGCCGAGAACAAGGATGTCGGGATGCGCATCGAGATAGGCAACCGCGGTGGCGAGCCAGCCATCATCCGCGATCGCGTCGTCGTCGATGAACGACAGGATCTCGCCCCGCGCCTCGGAAACCGCTCGATTTCTTCGAGTTGCGGGATTACGATCCGGTTCGATGACGTTCCGTACCGCGTTCCCGAGCTGTATCGTCAACGGTGCTGCGGAGACCAGAATCAACTCAAAAGCGAACGGCGCCTCCTGGCGCAGCACCGACTCGATCGCGCGCTCCGCGTCGCCGCCGATTCGCTCAACAGGCATGATCACGGAAACTTTGACGGCGGCGGACATTCGTGGGTGCGTAGATTAGTGGATGAGTAGATTAGTGGATTAGGACTGCGAAAGACGGCAGCGTTTTCATGATCAACAATCCACGTCACTACCTACCGATCTCCAAATCTACTGATCACTAATCAACTAATCTACTGACTCACCACCACACACACGCATGAAGCTTATCGTTCAAATACCAGCCTTCAACGAAGAAGCGACGATCGCCCAGACGCTTCGCGACATCCCGAAGAAAATTGACGGCATCACCGCCATCGAGACGCTCGTCGTCGACGACGGCTCGTCCGACAACACCGCCGCTGCGGCGCGCAAAGCCGGCGCGACGCATGTCGTCCAACTCAAGAGCCATCGCGGTCTGTCATCGGCGTTCCTCGCGGGCATCGATGCCTGCCTCCGCCTCGGCGCCAACATCATCGTCAACACCGACGCCGACAATCAGTACGCCGGCAGCGACATCCCGAAGCTCATTTCCCCCATCGTGCGCGGCACCGCGGACGTCGTGGTTGGCGATCGCGAGGTCGCAAAGTCGCCGCACATGTCGTCATTCAAACGGCTCCTCCAGCGCATCGGCAGTCGGACTGTTGGTCTGGCTTCCGGGCTTCGCGTCGGCGACGTGACGAGCGGCTTCCGGGCGTTCTCCCGCGAAGCAGCGATGCAGATCAACGTCTTCAATCCGTTCACTTATACGCTCGAAACCATCATCCAGGCCGGCAACCGCAACCTCGGCGTCCAATCCGTACCGGTACGCACGAACGCGCCGACACGCCCATCACGGCTGTATCACGGCATCGGTACGTACCTTCGCAAGTCGGCCGCAACGATCTTCCGCATCTACACCATCTACAAACCGCTGAAGACGTTCTTCACGATCGGAGCCGTCCTACTTTTGGCGGGCACAATCCTCGGCGGCCGCTTCCTCTGGCACTTCGCGCAAGGAGACCGTGCCGGACACATTCAATCGCTGATCCTCGCCGCGGTCTTTCTCATCATCGGATTCCAGACACTGCTGATCGGACTCGTCGCCGATCTGATCTCCGTCAATCGCCGCCTCAGCGAGGAAGTGCTCGTTCGCCTCAAACGCGCCGAAGCACCGCCGGTCGTTGATCGCCGTCCGCAGCCAGCCATTCGCGACGCTCGTCCCGCGCGTCCGCAACCGCAACCCCAGCCGCGACGTGAGCGTCCCGCGGCGCCCGTCGAAGCGAAAGCCGCATCGACGCAGTGGGTGTGGCTGCTCGACGAAGACAAGCTTCAGGATCGCGGAGTCAAACCGGAGCTGCTGGTCGAGCCCGATCTCGATGACGATTTGCCAGACGAGCAGCCCGCCGCAGTTGCCGACGCACCACGCCGAAGACGGCGGCGTCGCGGCGGCGCAAGACCGAAGCCAGACGCATAACGCGCTCGTTCGGAGCTCGCGCTCATTGGGATCGGGAACCGTTGTTCTCCTCCGCCGGAGTAGTACAATCGCCTCGTGACGTGGCCGCCAGAAGACGTTTCTAGCGTTATTGCAAATGCCTACGCATTGCGGGGAAGCAAGGGCGTTGATTTGCTTTCCCGGATGGGCAGCTTCGACCTTTGGCGAGGCAGTCTCGCAGAGATGCGAGGCGATTCGCAGACCGAGGGTGCTTCTGATTCAACTGAACCGGCGGACGCGGACCAATTCCTTCAGACGCTGGCCGTGAGTCGTGCGCTCGATCGTCTACCCCGGAAGTGTGACGTGGCGATTTTTGCGTATCTCGAAGGCGTTGATGTTCGGCAGCTGGCCAACGAACCGCAAGCACACTTTCGAGCTAAGCTCGGGGTTCCCGATTGCGTGCGCCGCTTGCTTGCCATTGCCGAGGCCACATATCACGAGCTCATCCAGGCTTCTGGCCTCACGCCCGACGAAGCCGCGCGAAGCCATGACCACTCCACCGCCGGCCCAAGTTGAAGCGGCGGATCAACACAAATGATTCTGGTTGATACCAGTGCGTGGATCGAGGTTCTTCGAGGCCGCCATCGCGAGCGATTCGCCTCCCTTGCACCAAACCGCGAGATCGTCACTTGTCTGCCCGTTATCCAGGAGGTATTGCAAGGCTTTGACAACCTTGCTGTCCAGCGCGTTGCCCGCGCGGCGCTCAACGACATCCCAGCGATCGAAGAGCCGCTTACACGGCCAGTTTTCGAGGAAGCGATAAGCCTTTTTCTCGCCGCGCGGCGTACCGGCTTGACCGTTCGCTCAGGAGCCGACTGCCTGATCGCAGCGTGCGCCATCCGTAACGATGCGCTGTTGCTGCACGTCGATCGCGACTTCGAGAAACTGACGCAGGTGTCAGCGCTGAGAGCTCTCAACCTGGCGGGTTGAGCGTGCCGATTACGCGTACACACTAATGAACCGCGACGTCACCGCGGCGGCCATGCTCAGTTCGAAAGGGACGTGAATCAGCGGGTGGATGGCGTTGTAGCTGTGGCTTGCTTTGGCGATGACGACGCGGGAGGCGTCGCGGGCGTACGAGGCGATCTCGAGCGATTCGGCGGCCGGCACGCTCTCGTCGCGGGCGCCGTGGATGACGAGGATCGGCTGCTCGATCTGCGTCGTGCATTTGAGGATGTCGAGACGGTCGCGATTCGCTTCGATGTCGTCCAACATTCGCGTCGACATCCGCATCATCTGTTTCGTGCGCGTGTTTTCGACTTCGACATATCCGATGCGCCGCCACATCGATTTCGTCGCGTCGTCCCAGCGGTCCGTTCGCGCGATCGCGCTCCACGTCACGATGCCGGAGAGATTCGCGATGCCATCCGCGGCCAGAAGCGCGATGCCACCGCCGCGCGAATGACCAACCAGAAACGTGGGGGCATCGACGCGCTCCTGACAAAAACGCACGACCTTCTGCAGGTCGGCGATCTGCCCCGAGTACGTGTCCTCGGCGAAGAGATCGAGGCGATCGAAAACGTCGGGCTGCTCGCCGATTCCGCTGCGCGACATGTTGAAACGGCAGACGGCGAACTTGTCGTTGCAGAGCATCTCGCCGAGCCACGGAAAGAAGCCCCAGTCTTTGAATCCTTTGAACCCATGCACGATGACGACGAGCGCCTTCGCACCCGCAGGCACGTCGAGATCGCCGCGGATCGGAAGTCCTTCGTCAGAGAGGATGGTGAATGGCATCGTTAGTTATGGTCTCGCGGTCGCGTGGTTTCGCGGTCGCGGATCGTTTCAGATGGCACCGCGACACCGCGAAACTCCGAGACCGCTCATACATTGAATCGAAACAGAATCACGTCTCCGTCCTGGACGACATAATCCTTTCCCTCGCTGCGCATCTTCCCGGCTGCTTTCGCGCCGGGCTCGCCGCCGAGGGTGACGTAATCGTTGTAGGCGATAGTTTCGGCGCGAATGAAACCGCGCTCGAAATCGCTGTGAATCTTGCCGGCAGCCTGCGGGCCCTTCGATCCTTTGTTGATCGTCCAGGCGCGCGCTTCTTTCGGACCGGCGGTGAAAAATGTTTCGAGGTCGAGGAGCTTGTACGCGGCGCGAATCAGTGCGCTCAGTCCTGATTCCTGCAGGCCCATTTCGTTGAGAAAATCGGCGCGCTCAGCGGGTGGCAACTGCGAGATCTGCGCTTCAAGCTCGCCGCAAATGACGACGATCTCTCCCTTCTTCTGCGCGGCGACGTTGCGCACCTTCCCGATCAACGGCGTTTCGTTGCCGAGGTCGGATTCGGTGACGTTGGCGACGTAGAGGACCGGCTTGAGTGTGATCAGGTTCAGCTCGCGCAACGACTCACGTGCCTCGTCGGTGAAATCGACCGCGCGCAACGGCGTCCCGGCATCGATTGCCGCCTTCGCTTTTTCCAGCGCTTCAGCTTGCGCTACATATTCTTTCTGTCCGACGCGCGCCAGACGGGCAACGCGATCGAGTTTCTTGCTGACGGCGTCGAGATCGGCGAGCAACAATTCGGTCTCGATCACTTCGATGTCGCGCTCCGGATCGACGG
This sequence comes from Thermoanaerobaculia bacterium, assembly GCA_963719365.1. Lineage (GTDB taxonomy): Bacteria > Acidobacteriota > Thermoanaerobaculia > Gp7-AA8 > Gp7-AA8 > JADGNZ01. Next base: position 672,292 of record OY970380.1, read on the forward strand.
ACCCTTCGACGTGAACGACGTTCGGATCATCGAAGCAGCGGACAACGTGAAGGATCGCGTCGGTCTCGCGGATGTTGGCGAGAAACTGATTGCCGAGCCCCTCCCCTTTCGACGCGCCGCGCACGAGACCGGCGATGTCGACGACGCGAAGATCGGTGTAGATGGTCTGCTTGCTCTGCGCGAGCTCGGCAAGCTTGTCGAGCCGCGGATCGACGACGGGCACGATGCCGACGTTCGGCTCGATCGTGCAGAAAGGATAGTTCGCGCTTTGTGCTCCGGCCGCGGTGAGCGCGTTGAAGATCGTCGACTTGCCAACATTCGGCAGCCCGACGATTCCGACTGAAAGACCCATGTGTTTGTTGACTCCTCTGATGCAACCTGCCGCGGCGTGAACGGATGGGGGGAGAGCGCGATTCCTGGGGAGCGATGAGGAACGTCGGAATGTTGAATGTTCAATGTTGAATGTGAATGTTGAATGGAGAACCGACCGACTGGGCTCATTCAACATTCACATTCAACATCCAACATTTCGCTTCTCAACCAACCATTCGAGCCGCCATCTCCCCCGCGCCGAGTAGCCCGACCTTCGGATTCGTGATCAGGTTCACGGGGATCTCGGCGAGGATGTGCTGGAAGCGGCCTTTTCGCAGAAACGCTTGCATGAATCGTCCGTCCGTGAACTGCGCGATGTTCTTTGCTGCGACGCCGCCGGCTAGGTACACACCGCCGCGTGCCAGCAGCCGCAGCGCCATGTTCCCCGCCTCGGCGCCGTAGATATCGACGAAGACCGCGAATGTGCGCGCCGCGACGGAATCACCGGCCGCTAGCGACTTCGCGATCTCCATCGGCAGCGATTCATCGTACGGCCGCTCTTCGCCGGTCAGAAAGTTGTGGATGTTGACGAGGCCCGCGCCGGAGAGCAGGCGCTCCCAGCTCACGTGGCCGTATTTGGCGTGAAGTGAAAGGAAAAGGCGCGTCTGTTCTTCGTCCTGCGGCGCGAAATCGGCGTGACCGCCCTCGGACGGAACGACGTTCCACTTGCTTCCTTCGTGAACGAGATTGGCTTGTCCGAGGCCGGTGCCGGCACCGAGGATGGCGATGGGCGCGAAATTGACGCGCGATCCTGAATTGAGAACGAGGAAGTCGCCGGGCGCGAGAATGGGAACGCCGAGGGCGACGGCGTAGAAGTCGTTGATGAGGGAAACGCGCCCGATGGAGAACTTCTTGGCCAGCGCCGTCGCATCCATCGTCCACGTCAGGTTCGTCACCTCGGCGCGATCGCCGAAGACCGGACCGGCGACGGCGAAGCACGCCGCAGCGACAGGACCGGCGACATGCGCGTCGAAGAATGCCTGCAGCATCGCATCGAAGGTTGCGTACGCGTTGCTCTCGTACCGCTCCTCCGCCAACACGAGCCGCCCCGCCTGCGACACGTCGACGAGTTGCAGCAGGACCTTCGTTCCGCCAATGTCACCGGCCACGATTTTCATGAGGACATTCTATGGGGGGTGGGGTGTCGGGTGTGGGGTGTGGGAGAAAAGCAGGCCTGGGTGTCGGGAGTCGGGTGTCGGGTGTCGGAGAAGAAGCAAAGACACCCGCGAAACATCCTGAGAGCAGCGGGCGCAAGAGATGGAAAGCCTCGAAACTCGCCGAAACTCACGAGCGGGGATGCCTTTTCTCCGACTCCCCACCCCGACACCCCACGCCCCGAAGATCACATCACTTCATCCGCGCTCGTCCCGTAAATCGCCGGCAGCGGCACATCGAGCATGCGCAGATAAACCGAAAGCTGTCCGCGATGGTGATACGAGTGGTTCATCAGGATCGAGCGGATGATGATGATCTTGCGCGTCTCGTTCAGCACCTGGCCGTTGCGCGCGATCGTGAATGGCGACTTCAATTCTTCATCGTCCATCGCGCCGATCATCGCCATCGCTGCTTCGAGATTGCGTTGATACGTGTCGACGAACGAAGGATTCTCCGGCAACTGCGCGGGTCCGGCGTTACTGACTTCAAACGTTGATGCTGCGAGCACGCGCAACGCAATTTTAGGGATTGACGTCACGTGCCACGCCAAGCGGCCGAGCGACATCGATTTCGCATGCGGCGTCCATCCCAACTGATCCATCGGCACGCGCTCCAGCATCCGCACCGTCGACTTCCCTTCCTGTTCCATTTCCGCAAGCAGCGCCTTGGCAAGTGCCATCCGTACGTCCTCCGGTTGGATCATACGGTTCAGAGGTGCGATCCGATTTGTCCTCGATTCATTTCCGGCCGCGGCGGATAGTGAACCTACAATCACCACCATGCTGTGTGCGGGTCCGCGACGATGCGCGTGAATCTGCGCACTCCTCGGTAACGATTCATGTCAACAGCCGAACGCCGGATGGCCGGCGCGCTTGCCTTCGCCGCGATTGATTCCGCCTATCTGACGTGGCGATATCTCGCACTTCGTCTTGCCTTGGTAACTCCGGGATCGAGCATCTGCTCCTGGTCGGCCTATGTCGATTGTGATCGTGTACTGGTGACTCCCCAGTCCAATGCGTTCTTCTTCCCGAACGCGCTCCTCGGCAGTGCGTTCTACATCGGCTGCCTGGTCTGGTGGTTTGCCGGCAAACGGCTCGGCGCCGAGTACCGCTTCCATCTCCTGCGAACGCTCGTGTTCTGGCTGGCCGTGGCGTCGCTCTTCACGCTGCGCTTCTTCTGGCTGCTCTTCCACTTGTCCCACTTCTGTCCTGTGTGCCCTCTGAACCACGTGATGACGTACGCCGCGTTGACTTTTGCCATCATCCTGTTTCGCCGGACAGCGCGTCCGCCGGATCACGTCAGGCTGCTGCCGCTCCTTCTCCTTGTCGCGACGTGCGTGAGCTTTTTCGTTGTCGTCCAGTTGCTCTGGTTCGTCGCGGAGTCGAGCGGCATGCTGCACATTCCTTCGTTTTAGAACCCGACCCTTACTTCCCCGTCACCATCCTTCGCACCAGAATCAACTGCCCGAGGTGGTAGGTGTTGTGGTCGGCGACGAGGAGGATTTTGGCGAGCCAGGTGGCGTTCCCGCGCGGAGTCCTGGCGAGCAAGTCGAATGATTCGTCGTTCACCATCGCGATGAGTGCTGCGCGATCCGCGCGGAACTTCGCCACGCTCTCGTCCCATGCGGAGTCGTTTGGAGGTTGCGGCGACGCCGGCCAGTAGCCGGACGGAAAATCGAGCTCGACGTACGTTGCGTCTCCGCGTGCGTATTCGATGATGTCCGTTTGCGCGATGCGCATGTGCTCGAGCAGTTCCCACGGCGAATGCGGCGCGCCGGCAGGACGCTCGCCTCGCGCGGCGGCGGGAACATCGGCGATGGCAGAGTCAAAATCCTGATGCGCGTGACCGCTGTCGAGGAGTGCGGCGATCTGTTCGCGAAGGGCGTTTGGCGTGTTCATGATTCGAATCCTTTCGTTGCGAATGGGTCAGGTCTAAAGTCTAAAGTGCCGAAGGACGAATATCGCCCGAGGCAGGATCGTCTGCCGGCACTTTAGACTTTAGACCTGACCCTAATGTACTTCCAGCAAGAACCCTTTCAAATACTCCCCTTCCGGACAAAACAGCGACACAGGATGATCGGGCGCGGCGGTCAGACGGCGAACGAATGAAATGCGGCGGCCAGCGTCCTGCGCCGCGGAGAAGATCACTTTCTGGAAGAGGTCGAGCGACATGTGGCCGCTGCACGAGAACGTCAGCATCTGCGCGCCCGAATCGAGCAGCTTCATTGCGAAGAGGTTGATGTCTTTGTAGCCGCGTGCGGCGCGGTCGATGTCGCCGCGCGATTTCGCGAACGCGGGCGGATCGCAGATCAGGAGGTCGAAGCGCGCCGTCGTTTTGCGCACGTAGTCGAACGCATCGGCGACGGTGAACGTGGCCTCCGATCCATTCAGCGCATGATTGGTCCGCGCCAGATCGATCGCGCCCGTCGAACTGTCGACGTTCTCGACCGATGCCGCGCCGCCCGCGGCCGCGTAAACTCCAAATGCGCCGCTGTACGAAAAGAGATTCAGCACGCGGCGGCCGGCGGCGAGCGTGCGCGTCAACGCGCGGTTCTCGCGCTGATCGAGAAAGAATCCCGTTTTCTGGCCCGACGGCGCATCGACGCGAAAACGAAGTCCATTCTCGCGGATCCCGGCGGACGGCTCCCCTGCTCCGATCCACTCTGGCTCCATCGTCAGGGTCTCGATCTTCCGCGCCGGAATGTCGTTCTTGAGCCAGATGCCGCGCGGCGCGATGGCCTGTTGCACACAATCAATGATGAGCGGCCGGATCTGCTCGACGCCTGCGTTGGCGATCTCGATGACGGCGATGTCGTCGTAACGATCGATGATCAACCCACTCAACTCGTCCCCCTCTGCATTGACGAGGCGGTACGCGTTGGTCGTTTCTCCGCCGGCGACGGACCGCCGCGCAATGGCCGCCTTGATCCGCCCGCGAACCGTGTTCTCCGTCAGCTCCTCATCGCCGAACGTCAGCGCGCGAACGCGGATCTGCGAATGCTGCGAATGGAATCCCGAGGCGATGCGGTGGCCCTGCGGATCGAGAAGATCGGCGAGGGCGGCGTTCTCAGGTCCGCTCTCGCGCGCGATCGCCCCCGCGAAAATCCAGGGATGACGATTGGCGACGAGACGTTCCTTGCCCGGCTTGAGCGTCAGGATGCGGCGATTGGCGGTTTCGAAGAGATCCATATCGCGCATCGTAACGGAAGGGGTCAGACCGAAAGTGAAAGTGACAAAATTTGTGACGCCTTCCATCGAATGCCATTTTTCGTCACTTTCACTTTCGGTCTGACCCCTTCCGTTATCATGCTGTCGAGTGAGCGAACAACAGATTCCATACATCGTCATCGGTGTCTCGCTGGTGGTCACTGTGCTGAGCCTCATCGTCATCGCGAAGAAAGGGAAGGTGCTTGGCGAGCGCCTCTTGCGCCTTGTCGTTTCATCAGGATGGGAAGCGCCGCGGCGCGTCTGGTGGAACGGCGCGATTCGCGGCCGCTGGCAGAGGCTCGACGTGGAGCTGTGGCATCGCGGCCGTTACAAATCGATGCCGGAGCGGCTGTTGCTGACGATGAAGACCGCCTCGCCGGCGCGCGTGATCGTGAAGCGCAAGACCGGCACTTTTCTCTCCAAGCCGATGACGCTTTTCGGACCGCCGGTGGTCGAGCCGATGAACATCGCCGACCGCGAGCGCTACTGGGTCCGGTCGGACGAGCTCGTGTTTGCGGAGCGGCTCTTCGCGCATGCCGAGGTGGCGCCGGCGCTGGAGCCGAACCTGATTGCGGCGTTCGACGTCGTCGATCTGCAGCCGAAGCATTTGCGCATCATGCGCGCCATCGACGACCGGCAGGTGAAGAAGCACTTCAACCGGCCGATGATCAGGTTCCGCCGCGACTACGAGCTGATCGAGACGATCGCGAAAGAAGAATGGCGGCTGGCGACGGTGATCGTGCAGGCGCTGGGGCTGCGCGGTTACGAGCGAGCGTAACGGACATCACCGCAATCCGCGCCGTTTTGTGCTCGGTGATCATTGTCTGACCACCCATATGGTCAATATTCTTGTTGCGTTCGCGAATGTTTATTCGTACTCTCCGGTTAGCCCTCGAAACCTCGGTTCTTCAGCTCGTCAATTTCCTCGGTGCGCGGTGTGCGGGATGACTTCGCTGATCGGAGAGTCTGCCCGGACACTGTCCCTCTCCTGACCGAAATAGCGCGGTGCCAGGAGAGTCCATGAACACGAATCGTAACGTTGCGAACACGGCAGTCCGATCGAATGTCGTGCGCGGTGCTGTATTCGCCTTCACATTTTTCTGCCTGACGATTGTCGCCACGAGTCTGTCGGCACAAACCACGTACACGTGGAACCAGACGGGCATAGCTTCGTGGGCCACCAGCACCAACTGGACGCCAACGCGTACGACGGTGGCGGCGACCGACACGCTGGTCTTCAGCAACGGCGCGACGACGACCGTGACCGGTGTGCCCGCCACCGAAACGATTGCCCAGTTGTCCGTTTCCGGCAATACGAATGTGACCTTGCAGGCTCCCGCGACGGCCACCCTGACGATTAGTGGCGGCGGCACAGGTTTGTCGGTCGCAGCCGGGTCCCAGCTCAACGTCAATACCGCGATTGCCCTCTCGATCACACTTCCTTCAGGAACGTCCGGCAGCATCAGTGGCGCGATGACGTTTTCCCAAGGGGCACACCGATTGAACGCCGTCTCAGCGTCGCCAATCACATTTCAGAGCGGCGCTGTATTTACTGAGGGAACGTCCTTTTCGGGCAGCCCCTTCGGCACCACAAGCCTGAATTCGATTGTCTTCGCCGGCGGTTCCACCTTTATTTTCCTTGCGGCTACGGGCGGCAATCCTTTCGGCGCGGCGGCGCCCTCAACGGTCACGGTTTTTCAGAGTGGAAGCCTCTTTAGCAATCAATCATCAGGTACTCCTGCCTTCAGTGGTCGCACGTACCCCAATTTCGAGCAGAAGACTGCTTCGACAACTACGGTCACCGGCGGGTCCGGCGTAACGATCGCTAACTTGACGATCACCCAAGGCATACTCAACTTCAACATGACTGGGCCGACGTCCGGCACGCATGTGATTAACGGGAACATATCCGTCAATGCAGGAACGTTGAACTTCAACCCGTTGACCGCAGGCACGGTTAATGTCAAAGGAAACATCACCGTTGCGTCGGGTGCGACACTCGGTATCAGCCCCACGGTGGCCGGTGACAGCGTCACGCTCAGCGGTGCATCCGCCCAGACCATCTCAAATAGTGGGACGCTCAGCGCCAATGCAAATGGCACCATCACGATCGCTAACGCAAACGGCGTTTCTCTCCTAACGCCGCTCTCAGTCCCGAACGGCACTCTTGCCCTCACGACGGGTACCCTGACTGCTGCGGGTGCTAACACGCTTTCGATCGCGTCAGCAGCTAACGTCACTCGCACCAACGGCTATGTCATCGGCAATCTGAAGAAGACGTACGCAGCGACGGGCAGCAAGACCTTCGAGGTGGGCACAGCCAACGGGTACTCGCCGGTCACGGCGAATGTCACAGCCGGGACCGGCGACATCACGGTCAGCGCGACGCAAGGTCCGCAGCCCAGCATGGTCGCAGGCACCTCACTTCAGCGCTACTGGACGCTTACTGCTACGGGGATCACTGCCGACCTGACATTTCAATATCTCGCGGGCGACGTGTCCGGGAACGAGAACATCTACAAAGTGTTCCGTGCGAACGGCGGGAGCCCGCTCTCCTTCCCAGGCAGCGTCGTGAATACCGGCGCGCACACAGGGTTCGTAGCAGGCGTCAGCACACTCTCCGATGATTGGACTGCCGGCGAATTCGCGGACGTGACTCCCCCTTCCGTCGTTTCCGTCGCCGTTCCCGCGAACGGCACCTATGGCACGGGCCAGAACCTCGACTTCACTGTCAACTTCAGCGAGAACGTCGTCGTCGCCGGTACGCCGCGAATCGCCATCACGCTCAACACCGGCGGAACGGTCTTCGCCAACTACTTCTCCGGCACCGGCTCGACGGCGCTGCTCTTCCACTACGTCGTTGGGTCGGGAGTTGAGGATACCGACGGCATCACGCTCGGAACCAATATCGATCTCAACGGCGGCACGATCAAGGATCTCTCGGGCAATGACACGGTCACGACCTTGAACGGTGTCCCCAGCACGACCGGCATTCTCGTCGACGGCATCGCTCCGACGGCAGTGTCGATCACGCGCGCCGGATCAACGCCGAGCAATGCCTCCAGCGTCGACTTCACGGTCACGTTCAGCGAGAACATCAAAGCCAGCACGGTGGATGCGAGCGACTTCAGTCTGGCCTCGAGCACGGTCGCCGGTGCGTCGATCACCGGTGTCGTAGTCGCTGGTTCAACAGCGACGGTGTCCGTGAACACGGGCAGCGGGGACGGCGTCGTCGATCTCGACCTCATCGACAACGACTCGATCACGGATCTTGCCGGCAATCCGCTCGGCGGCTCAGGCGCAGGCAACGGATCGCTGACCAACGGCGAGACCTACTCGATCGACAAGACTGCTCCCGTCGTTCAGTCGATCGTGCGCGCCAATGCATCTCCGACGAATGCATCGAGCGTCGACTTCACGGTGACGTTCAGCGAAAGCGTCACGGGTGTTGCCAGCAACGACTTCGCCGTCGTCATGAGCGGCGTCTCGGGCGCGACGATTGCCAATGTCGCCGGTAGCGGATCGACGTACACGATAACCGTCAACACCGGCAGCGGCGATGGGACCATCCGAGTCGACTTCCTCGGCAGCGCCGCCGACGGTGCCGGCAACGGCACTGGCGGATTCTTCACGTCTGGCGAGAGCTACGCGATCGACAAGACCGCGCCGTCGGTCGTCTCCATCACGCGCACCGGCTCCGCGACCACGAGCGCGCAGAGCGTCGGATTCACGGTGACGTTCAGCGAGAGCGTGACCGGCGTCGACGCGGCGGACTTCGTGCTGACGACGACCGGTCTCACCGGACCATCCATTACCAACGTCACCGGCAGCGGCACGACGTACACGGTCACCGCCGACACCGGCACGGGCAATGGAACGCTGCGGCTCGACGTCGTTCCCGGTGCGTCGATCTTCGACGCGGCAGGCAACAGCGCCGGCGCGTTCACCAGCGGCGACGTCTACACGATCGATAAGTCATCGCCGTCGGTCGTCTCGATCACGCGCAACGGTCCCAATCCGACGCACAACGCGAGCGTCCACTTCAACGTGACCTTCTCGGCGAATGTCAGCGGCGTCGACACGAGCGATTTCACGCTCACGACGAGCGGCATCAGCGGCGCGACCGTGAGCAATGTTTCCGGAAGCGGCAGCACATACGACGTCACCGTGAGCGGCATCAGCGGCGACGGCACCGTGCGCCTCGATCTCGCCGACGACGACTCGATCATCGCCAACTCCAACTCCAATCCGCTGGGCGGCAGCGGCGCGGGCAATGGCAACTTCAACACGGGCGAGGTCTACTCGATCGATCAGACGCCGCCAGTCGTGCTGTCGATCGTGCGCGCCAACGCCAATCCTACGACCGCCGCAACGGTGCATTTCACCGTCACCTACAGCGAAGTCGTCACCGGTGTTTCCGCACAGGACTGGTCCCTCACGACGAGCGGCGTCACCGGAGCCGCGGTCACCGCGACGAACGGCAGCGGCACGACGTATGACGTCACGGTCAACACCGGCAGCGGCGACGGAACGATTCGCCTCGACGTCGTCACGGGTGGAACCGTCATCGATACAGCGGGCAACCTTCTTCCGACGGGATTCAACTCCGGTGAGGTGTACACGATCGATCGCACGCCGCCAACGGTGCAGTCGATCGCGCGCGCAAACACGGATCCGACGAGTGCAGCGAGCGTCGCCTTCACAGTCACGTTCAGTGAGAGCGTGAGCGGCGTCGACGCCAGCGACTTCACGCTTGCCACGAGCGGCGTGACCGGCGCATCGATCACCGGCGTCACCGGCAGCGGTCCATACACGGTCAACGTCAACACGGGCAGCGGCAGCGGAACGATCGGACTCAATCTCATCGACGACGACACCATCGCCAACGGCACCGGAAACCAGCTCGGGGGAACCGGGGCTGGCAACGGCAACTTCACCGGTTCGGTGTACACCGTGCAGAAAGCGCCCCTTGCTCCTACGAGTCTTTCCGCGACCTCGGGTCTCGACTCGCACGTCCCGCTGACCTGGAGCGCACCAAACGGCGCGTCGACGTACAACGTCAAACGCGGACTGACGACCGGATCGGAAACGACGATCGCCTCGAGCATTGCGACGACGAGCTACGACGACACGTCGGCCGTCAACGGCACAACCTACTTCTATGTTGTCAGCGCCAGCAATGGCCAGGGCGAAGGGCCGGACTCGAACGAGCGCAGCGCCACGCCCAACCCAGCGGCACCCGCGCCCGGACCGGTGAGCATCGCAGTCGGTGACACGAAGGTCATCCTCTCGTGGCCCGTCGTCGCCGGAGCGACGTCGTACAACGTCAAGCGCGGCACGAGCACCGGCTCGTACAGCGTCACCACAAACACGCTGGTACCGACGTTCACCGACTCGACCGTCACCAACGGCACCACGTATTTCTATGTTGTTACGGCGCTCTCGCCGGCTGAAGGCTCAGCGTCGGCCGAGGTGAGTGGAACGCCGAATACGCCATCGGTGCTGGGTGTGGTCTTCAGCACGGTCTACGGCGGCGGCGGAAACGCAGGCGCCACGCTGAAGAACGACTACATGGAGTTGTTCAACCGCGGATCGCAGACCGTTTCGCTCGCCGGCTGGTCCGTGCAATACACCTCGGCAACAGCAACGACGTGGACGGCGGCAAACTCGCCGACAGCCTTGTCGGGCACAATCGCGCCGGGACACTACTACCTCGTGCAGGAAGGTCCAGGTGCCGGCGGAACGGTGAACCTGCCCACTCCCGACGCCAGCGGAACCATCGCCATGGGCGCGACCGCAGGCAAAGTTGCCTTGGTGGGCAACACCACTGGTCTCACCGGCCAGTGCCCGACCGGCACCTTCATCGCGGACTTCGTCGGTTACGGCCCGACGGCCAACTGCTTCGAAACCAGCCCGACCGCGGTGCTTTCCAACACCACTGCCGCGCTTCGCAACAACAACGGCTGCACCGATACGAACAACAACAACTCCGACTTCACAGTGGGTGCGCCGAATCCGCGCAACAGCGCCTCACCGGTCAACGTCTGCGGCGCCGTCAACAACCCGCCTGCGATCACGCCACCAGGAAATCCGATCGCGTCCGTGGCGCAGGATGCCGCACCGTTCCCCGTCAACCTGACCGGCTCCGACGACGGCGGCGTCTATCAATGGACCGCCACGCCGGGCACCGGTCTGCAAAGCGTGACGGTCACTAATGGCCAGGGCACCGCGAACGTGACTTACACGGTCACGCTGACGGCTGGTTTCAGCGGAACGGCGACCTTCACCGCGACGCTCAGCGACGGCATCAATGCGGCGGTCAACCAGGCCGTCAACATTCAGGTCACCGGAACCGGCGGCAACAATCCGCCGCTGATCACACCTCCCGCGAATCCGATCACGACGGTGGCGCAGGATCCCGCCCCGTTCACGGTCAGCGTCTCGGGCACCGATGATGGCGGCATCTTCAACTGGAGCGCCACTCCGGGAACCGGCGTGGCCAGCGTGAATGTCACCGGCGGTCAGGGCACAGCCACCGTGACCTACACCGTGACGCTCAACGCAGGCTTCAACGGAACGGCGACCTTCACGGCTTCGCTTTCCGACAACGTCAACCCGACTGCCAACCAGGCCGTGAACATCAACGTGCTTCCTGCCGGCGCGACACCGAATCACGTCGTCATCAGTCAGTTGTACGGCGGCGGCGGCAACTCGGGCGCGACCTATACGAACGACTTCATCGAGCTCTTCAACCCCACCGCCTCGCCCGTGAGCCTGGCCGGATGGAGCGTGCAGTATTCATCCGCAACAAACACCGGCGCCTTCTCTGGTCTGCAGCCGATCGGCGGCACGATCGGACCCGGCGAGTACTACCTGATCTCGCTCGCGTCGGGCGGCGCAGTCGGCAGCCCGCTGCCCCTCGCGAACGTCATCAACAACAGCGGTATCAACATGAGCGGAACGACCGGCAAGGTTGCGCTGGTCAGCACTGGCACTCCGGTGCCCGGACCCTGTTCGGCAACAACGACCGACACCGACATCGTCGATCTCGTCGGCTACGGCACGGCGAACTGCAACGAAGGCGGCACGAACGCGCCCGCGCCGAGCAACACCACGTCCGACTTCCGCAAGAACGGCGGCAACACCGACACCAACGTCAACGGCAACGACTTCCTCACCGGCACGCCGAACCCGCGCCGCACGACGCCGATTCAGGAGTTCGGACCGGCGATCGTCAATACCGATCCTGCGAGCAACGCCAGCGCCGCACCGCGCGACGACAGCATGATCGTCACGTTCACCGAGTTGGTGGACGTCGATCCGGGCTGGTTCAACATCAATTGCAGCGTCACCGGCAACCACAACGACGCCACGGTCGTCGAAGGCGCGCCGGACACCTGGGTGATCACGCCCAACGTCAATTTCAGCCCCGCGGAACAATGCTCGGTCACGATCTTCGCGACCTCCGTACACGACCGCGACACCGATGACAGCGCGCCGGGCACCGACACGCTGGCTTCGGACTACACGTGGACGTTCACCGTCTCGTCAGGTACCCCGCCTCCCTACCCGGCATCGGTTCATCTGACGATGGGTATGCCGTCGGTTTGCACGACGAGCCTGTCCAGCCCGAACGCCTATCTGATGCTCAAGCCCGAGAACTCGATCTGCTACAACCGCGACCTCGGCCGTCCGAACTGGGTCAGTTGGCACCTCACCGATGAGTGGTTCGGATCGCTGGCCCGCGTCGATACGTTCCGTCCCGATCCGGAAGTTCCGCCGGCCTGGTACCGCGTTCTGGCCAGCGACTTCTTCGCGTCGGGCTTCGACCGCGGTCACATGACGCCGAACGCCAACCGCGACAGCCAAGTCCCGATCGTTCAGTCCACATTCCTCATGTCGAACATGGTCGCGCAGTCGCCTGACAACAACCAGGGTCCGTGGGCCGCACTGGAGAACGATCTCCGCACGACCGCCGGCAGCACGAACGAGCTGTACATCGTCTCCGGACCTTTCGGCACGGGCGGCTCGGGCAGCAACGGAGGCACCACCACGACCGTCGCCAACGGACACGTCACGGTTCCTGCCAGCACCTGGAAGTGCGCGCTGGTTCTGCCGAAAGCGAGTGGCGACGACGTCGCGCGCGTCACCGCATCGACACGCACCATCTGCGTGATCATGCCCAATATTCAAGGCATCCGGAACGACGATTGGCACATCTATCTGAAGAGCGTCGATCAGGTCGAGACCTTGACCGGATACGACCTCTTCTCCAACGTTCCGCCGGCGATCCAGAACGCAATCGAAGCAGGCTTCGACGGCACGAACCCGCCGGGCGCCGCCGATCAGTCGACGAGCACCAACGAGGACGTGCAGAAATCAATCACGCTCGACGCAGCAACACCGGGCGGCGCGCTCACCTACACGATCCTGACCGGTCCCTTCCACGGCGGCCTGACCGGATCGGGCGCGAATCGCACCTACACGCCAACTCCCGATTTCAACGGCACCGATACCTTCACGTGGCGCGTCAACGACGGCACGAACAACTCGAATACCGCCACCATGACGATCACGGTGGCCGAGGTAAACGATCCGCCGGTTGCGGTCGATGACAGCAAGAGCACGACGTCGAACAGCGCCCTGACCTTCGCCAGCAGCGATCTGACGGCCAACGATTCAGCGGGACCGGCGAACGAATCCGGCCAAATCCTCACCGTCACATCGGTAACGCCAACCGGAAGCACGCACGGTACGGTGAATCTGAGCAGCGGCCAGATCACCTACACGCCAACAACCGGCTACACAGGTCCGGCCAGCTTCACGTACTCGGTCTGCGACAACGGCACGACCGCGGGATCGGCGGCTTCGCTTTGCACGACTGCCACAGTCAACGTGACAGTGAATCCGGCGCCGCCTGCCACACACTTCAGCGTTACTGCACCCGCCAACGTGACCAACGGCGTCGCGTTCAACATCACCGTCACCGCGCTCGATGCCTCCAACGCCACGGCCAGTGGCTACACCGGCACCGTTCACTTCACCAGTTCGTCGACCGGCACTCTGCCTTCCGATTACACATTCACTGCGGGTGACCTCGGCGTCCACACCTTCAGCGTGACGCTCACGTCGAACGGATCGCGCACGATCACCGCAACGGACACGGTCACGGCTTCCATCACCGGGACCGCGGCGACCAACGTTCTTTCTTCCGTGACGCATTACAGCGTCACCGCTCCTGCCTCAACGCTCCAGGGAACACCGTTCAACGTCACCGTCACGGCTCTCGATGCTTCGAATGCAGTGGTCACGAGCTACACCGGCACGGCGCATTTCACCAGCTCCTCGTCTGGCACACTGCCGGCGGACTACACGTTCGTCAGCGGCGATAACGGCACGCACACGTTCAGCGTGACGCTGACCGCAACCGGGACGCAGACGATCACTGCTACCGACACGGTTACGCCATCGATCACGGGCACGGCGACAACGACGTCGACTGTTGTCTGCCCGCCGATCCTGCCCGCGACTGCGACCGCCAGCAACAGCGGCCCGGCTTGCGTGGGCAGTTCCGTAAATCTCTTCTCCTCGGGCTCGGGCTCCGTCTACGCGTGGACCGGTCCGGGCGGCTTCACGTCCAATCTGCAAAATCCCACCGGCATCACCGTGCCCGGCACGTACACCGTGACTGTGAGCACGCCGGGACCATGCGGCAACAGCGCGCAGGCATCGACGACCGTCGTCATCAATCCGCTCCCGGCTGCTGCGATCACGGCTGGGGGAAGTGCTTGTGCGCTATCGGCCGGGAACAACGCCAGCGTTGCCGACGCGGGTGCAGGCGCGACCTACTCCTGGTCGATCACGAACGGCACGATCACCGGCGGCGCTGGTACGCGCGCCATCGTCTTCACCGCCGGAGCGAGTGGCAATGTCCATCTCGCGGTGACCGTCAACGCGGCCAGCGGTTGCGGCGCATCATCGTCAGCGGATATCGCCATCAGCAGCGCGCCGGCGATCACCGTGCAGCAGGCCGGCCAGATCGTGAATCCGGGCAACAACGCCACATTCACCGTGACCGCCACCGGGTTGAACCTGCACTATCAGTGGTTCGTGCGTCATCCCAGCGGCATCACTCTCCCGGTCGGAACCGACTCGTCGTCGTACACGACCAACCCGGAAGGAAACGCATGGTGGTTCGTACGCGTAACGAATACCTGCGGCACGGTCGATTCCGTTTCGGTGAACGCGCAGGTCGTCACGCCGAGGCATCATCCCGCACACTAATCGCTCCTGATGAATGCCGGCGCTCGCGAAAGAGCGCCGGCATTCCGGTTCGCGGGCCGGTTCTTGCTTTACAATCAAACCGAGATGCCCGCCAAGCGCGAAAAGCAATTCAACACCGCCTGCCAGGAAGAGGTGTACCGGCAGGTGAAGTCGTATCTCGACGAGCTGGTCGATGAGCACTTCGACGACGCCGAGCATTGCGACTTCTATCTGAAGTACGGATCCACCGTGCTGGAGATCTCGATCGATCCCTACCAGGAAGACGACGCCGTCATCGAGGTGCTTGCCTTCTGCGTTCAGGGAGTGGAGCCGTCGTTCGAGCTGATGCAGGAGCTCATGCGCGTCAACGCCGAAGTTCCACTCGGCGCCTTCAGCATGCAGGGCGAGAGCGTTTTCTTCTCGCACTCATTTCTCGGCCGCCGTCTTCGTCCGGAGCAACTCATCGCATCGCTCGACGTCGTCGCGAACGTTTCCGACGAGTACGACGAAAAGCTCGTTGCCAGCTACGGAGGCGAGACCGCGATCGATTGTCTCCGCAGCGGCGGCATGCGTCCACCGGTTGCGTTCGCTGCGCGAAAGGCGGATAGCAATTGAAGCGAGCGGCATATCCCTTGCTGTTTGATGGTGATATGACCAGTCGCCGGGCCACCGCAGTCGCATCACTCCTGATCGCGAGCGCACTTCTCATTCGATGCACGGGCGGGCAGGAAAGCCACGCCGCCGAAGAACAGGCTCCCAGGAAAAACGGCATCACCTCGACCGCGAGCACTACCGCCACGCCGCAAGCACCCGAGGTCGACGCGAAGGCCGCACTGCGATCGATCAATCCCGCGATTCCGATTTACGCGGGAGCGAAGTATCGCGACGATCTCACCCGCCGCGACTCCGTCATGATCAAGAACCAGTACGGACCGAACGCCGAGGTCTACACGCTGGCGACGGACGACTCGTACCCACAGGTTTATCACTACTACACAACCTACCTCGCGCAGTTCCGCGCCTATCCAACGCAGTCGCCCTACCCCGCCACGCAGACGTGGCGGACCCTCGAGGTGCAGCTCAATCAGGCCATGCAGGATCCGTTCATTCCGGGCGACATGCTGAAACCGGGCGATCGTCAGGTCACGCTGCAGATTGCCGAGACGGAGGCGGAGCCGAAGACGGTCATCCGCTACGTGATCACGCCGCAGCCGGTTCAGTCTGCCCAGGTTCAGACTCCCAAGCCCGCTTCCGCCCCTTCAACAAACGCCTTCGATCGGGAGTAGAGCGCAGGAGGCTGAAGTCCGGCCTGCGCGAGGTTCTATGTATCCGTGGCGCCGCATCATCATCCCCACTGATTTCTCGACCGCCGCCGAGTGGTCCTTCGATTCGGCAGTGCAGATTGCCGGCACGACGGGCGCCGAGCTCATCATCCTCCACGTTCGCGCGACGCGTCCCTCCAATCCAGATGAGCTCCGCTTTCCGGCGGACGACTCGCTCTACGAATACGCGGAGCAGCATGAGCTGGAAAAACTTCGCGATCATGCCCGCCGCGCCAACGCCACGGTTCGGACGCGGCTCGTCATCCAGCGCGCTCCCGATCCCGGTGCCGCGATCTGCCGTACCGCGCAGGATGAGGACGCGGATCTCATGGTCATCTCGACTCACGCGCGGCACCATGTTGCCCATCTCATCATCGGCTCGACGACACTCAAGGTGCTGTCGGGCGCGTCGCTACCGGTGCTGGCCATCCGCTACGGCATCCCCAGCAGGCGAGGACTCCAAAAGATCCTGGTTCCGGTCCATCTGAAACAGCGTTCCACCGCCGCGGCGGCGCTGGCGGCGTCGATCGCGCGGCGCGAAGATTCCGAGATTCACCTCATCATCGTCTGCGAGGAGCCGGAGCGGGTCGCTTCGCAGGATCTTCTCGACACCATGGCCGCTGAGACGTTCGAGGGGATTCAGATCCGGCCGGTCGTGTTGCAGGGGAAGGATGTCCAGGCCGAGCTGGCGCGCTACGCCAGGACCGTGGATGCCGGTGCGCTGTTCCTCAACGTCGGAGCGCACGAGATCAGCACGCTGAAACAGGACATCATCCGCAAAATCGACACGCCGGTGATGCTGGTGCCGGATCCCGCCTCCGCCTGACGCTCGCCCGCCGGGCGCCGTGGGCAAGAAGATCAGCCCTCTGTCGCTCCTATTTCTCGTCCGCGTGAGGTTCGCGTCTCCGACACCCCACTCCCTCGGGGCCAAAAAACTTTTTTTTGGGTAGTGGGTAGGGATTCGCTTGTCTGGCGACACTCCTCTATCAGTACCAGGTTATGAGACTGACCCCCACAGGAAGAAGTGTCGCCGGCACGGCGCCGGCGACAGAGACCATTGTCCTCTCGAAACGGCATGCTTCGTTTCTGGCGAAGATGTCGAATGAGATCAACCCCGCGATGCCCAGGGCCTTCGGGTGGCCCCAGGCAATCCGAACGATTCTCGACCGCATTGAGCAGAGCAACATCGATCTCGCTGCCGCCAGCAGTGAGTACGAGATCGCTCAACTCGCCGCAGGCGAGCTTCGATCCAAAAGCAGGAGGCGAACTGCGCCCCGCGCCTAACGCGAGCTCGGCTTCTTCGGCGTCTTCATCGGCGCGCCCGTCAGTAACTCGACGAGTGTTCCGATCGAATCGGCTTCGGAAAGATCGACCCCGCTCTGAAACGCGGCTTCAATCAATCCACGGATGATCTCCGCACGGCTGATCGCCTTGCCATGTCTCAGACGGATGTCGATGGCCAGTCGATCAAGATACGCGACATGCCGGTCCAGAAGGACGACGGTGATTTTCGCCCATGGCTCGGTGTGGACGATAGGCCTGCCTCGGTTACTGCTTTTTGCTGGTGTCACACTTTCTCCTTTTCTCTGTTCATGGTTGGATGAACAGCCTCCGGAACAGTCTATGCCGTTCCTGACTTCAAGTCCATCAGTATTGAATAACTGAAGCGATTAAGGCGACGATTCTGGCGCGAAGGGGAGTCGCACAGAAATCTTACGCGCACTTGTGTCCGGAAACCAGCAAAAGGTGCTTAACCTCAGCTTCAACTCATGGCCCGCTTGTCGAACGCCCGCAGCCCGAGGTACATGAAAAGGACCGTCAGAACCACCAGCGCGGCCAGAATCATGACCAATGGCATGTGCGGCACTCCCGGCGTCAGCGCCGCCCGCAACCCCTCGGAAACGTAAACCAGAGGGTTGATCAGCACCAGCCACTTCAGCACCGGCACGTTCGACAGCCCGGCCCACGGGTAGTACGTGCATCCGAACATGATCATCGGCGCGACAATGACGCTGAACATCAAACCGATCTGCTGCGGCGCGATCCCCGTGCCGAGGTAGAGGCCCATCGCCGAAAAGGCGGTCCCGCCGAGGATCGTGACGGCGAGGAGGAGCGGCGCGTTGTGAAAGCTCAGTCCCGGGATCGGTCCCATGATCAGGCGCGCCACCGGCAGAACGAACAACGCCGCCACGATCCCCTGCAGCACGCCGCCCGCGACTTTCTCGGCCGCGACGAGGTAAATCGGGACGGGTGACAGCAGCCGGTCTTCGATCTCCTTCGTGAAACCGAAGTCCTGCACCATCGGCAGCGCCACGGACTGAATCGCGGACAGCGCCAGGCTCAGCGCCACGACGCCGGGCAGCATCGTCGTCGAGTAGCCGTGAGGAATCAGTCCCATCCGCGGCAGGAGAAAGCCGAAGACGGTGACGAAGAGAATTGGCTGCAGCGCCGTTCGCACCAGAAAGTACGGAAGCTCGCGCCGCGCCACAGTGAGATCGCGCAACAGGATGGCGAAGAAGACGCGCGACGGCGCCACGGGCGCAAGCGGCTCAGCGGTCATGTCAGTTTCCTTCCGGTCAGCGAGATGAAAAGCGTTTCGAGGCTGGGCCGCGACAGTTGGATATCGCGCACGACGCGGCCATGCGCTTCACCGGCGTTGATCAGCGACGGAATCAGCTCGCCGCCCCGCTTGCTGAAAACGCGCAGAATCGGTCCGCGCGCTTCCGCGCTCGAGACCCCCTCCATCGCTCGCGCGGCATCCGCGGCCACGGAAGCATCGCCGTCGAACGTCACTTCCATGAGCGTGTCGCCGGGCGCTTTGGCCTTCAGTGCCGCGGGCGTGTCGAGCGCCAGCAACTTCCCCTGATCGATGATCGCCAGCCGGTTGCAAAGCTGGTCGGCCTCTTCCATGTAGTGCGTCGACATCACGATCGTTCGTCCCTGCCCGTGCAACTCGCGCAGGATCTCCCACAGCGACAGCCGCGCCTGCGGATCAAGGCCGACCGTCGGCTCGTCGAGGAAGACGACCTTGGGATCGTGACTGAGTGCGCGCGCAATCATCAGCCGCTGCTGCTGGCCGCCGGAAAGCTGATCGACTTTCGCATTCATCTTGTCGGCGATCCCCATCCGCTCCAGCAATTCCTCCCCCCGCCGCGCGGCCGCGGCGCGTCCAATGCCGAAGTACGTGGCGTGGAAGATCAGATTCTCGATGACCGAGAGGCTGCGGTCGGGATTCGGCCGTTGCGGCACGACGCCGATACGGCTGCGCACGACCGCGGGATCCGTCGTCACGTTCGCGCCAGAGACGATGGCCTCCCCTGCCGTGATCCGGACGCGCGTCGTCAGGATGCCGATGAGCGTCGTCTTCCCCGCACCGTTCGGACCGAGCACGCCAAAGAATTCGCCTTCGGCCACAGCGAGATCGAGCGAGTCGATGGCCACGATCTCCGCGGACGCCGGCACCGCCGGCGCAGGCGCACCGCGGCGCTTCTTGATTGCCGGCGCCGGATAAACCTTGCGCAGCGAGCGTGTTTCGATAGCGTTCATGGTTTTCGGACGGAACGGCGAACTGTAGCGCTAAGGCGGACGTTTGGTGAACCGCAGAGTCGGATTTCTCCGCGCGTTACACCGCTCCCACTCACCGCTGCCCCGCCGGTTTCGCCGATTCGAAATGACGATCATTTAACTACGCGGCTGGAGTCTCCATCAACTGCCGCAGCACGAACGGGAGGATTCCGCCGCTCCTGTAGTAGTCGACTTCGATCGGCGTGTCGATGCGGACGATGACGGGGACCTTCTCCGTTGCTCCGCTTGCGCGATGCACGACCAGCGTCGCTTTCTGGCGCGGATGGAGATCGCCAGGCACTTCGATATCGAACACTTCCGTGCCGTCGAGTTTGAGCGAATGGGCGTTTGTTCCTTCTTCGAATTGCAGCGGCAGCACTCCCATCCCGACGAGATTGGAGCGATGGATACGCTCGAAGCTTTGCGTGATCACGGCGCGGACGCCGAGGAGTTTGGTGCCTTTTGCGGCCCAATCGCGGGAAGAGCCGGTGCCGTACTCCTGGCCGGCGATCACGATCAGCGGCGTGCCTTCCTTTTGATATTGCATCGCGGCGTCGTAGATCGGCATCTGTTCGCCGTCGGGCTGATGGACGGTGACGCCGCCTTCGACGCCGGGCACCATCAGATTCTTGATGCGCACGTTCGCGAATGTTCCGCGCGTCATCACGCGGTCGTTGCCGCGCCGCGAGCCGTAGCTGTTGAAGTCTTCGACGGGAACGCCGGACGCGATGAGGTACTTGCCGGCCGGCGAGCTCGGTTTGATCGAGCCGGCGGGGCTGATGTGATCGGTCGTCACCGAATCGCCGAAGAGCGCCAGTGCGCGGGCGCCGCTGATGCTTGCGCCTTCGCCGGGCTTCATCCCCTGCTCGCCGATGAAAAACGGCGGCTCCTGAATGTACGTCGACTGCGGGTCCCAGTTGTAGAGCAACCCGCCGGTCGTCGGGATTTCGTTCCAGAGCGGGTTCTGATCGGAGAAGTTCTTGTAGAGCCTGCGGAACGACTCCGGGTCGAGCGCACCGGCCATGCACGTGCGAACCTCGTCCATCGTCGGCCAGATATCGCGCAGGTAGACGTCTTCGCCGTGCGACCCGCGTCCGATCGGCTCGTTGGCCATGTCGATGTCGATGCGGCCGGCCAGCGCGAAGGCGACGACGAGCGGCGGCGACATCAGGAAATTCGCCTTGATCGATCTGATGCACGCGCGCTTCGAAATTGCGGTTGCCGGAAAGGACGCTGACGCCGACGAGATCATGCTTGGTGATGGCGTCCTCGATGTGCGGATCGAGCGGGCCAGAGTTGCCGATGCAGGTCGTGCAGCCATACCCGACTGGATTGAAGCCGAGTTGATCGAGATACGGCTGCAGGCCGCTGCGATGGTAGTAGTCGGTGACGACGCGCGATCCCGGCGCAAGCGAGGTCTTGACGACGCGCGGAACGCGAAGACCCTTCTCGACCGCTTTCTTCGCCAGCAATCCGGCGGCGAGCATCACGCTGGGATTTGATGTGTTCGTGCAGGAGGTGATCGCGGCGATGAGAACGTCGCCATGATGTAACTCGGCGACCGCGCGCGGGAACTCGTCGCTCAGCGTGTCGGCCTCGACGCGGTCGGGCGTCGGCCGGTTGTTCAGCATCTCTTCTTCCGTCGTGATGCTCGTGTTCTTGCGCGCGGATGCCAGCGCGTTCGGAGCGCTCGCCGAATCCTGCTCGCCGCCGCCGGTGACGGTGCTTCCGGAGTCGCCGGCATGCAGTCCGACCATCGTCTTGGCTTTGCGCGCTGCTTCTCCTTCCGACTTGCCATACCCAGCGGGCGCGGGCGCTTTGAGCATCGCCAACCATTCGCGCTGAATGTCGTCGAGCTCGATACGGTCCTGCGGCCGTTTCGGTCCGGCCACGCTGGCGACGACCGTCGAGAGATCGAGCTCGAGCGACGTCGTGTAATCGATGTCGCCCTTCCTCGGCATCCCGAAAAGTCCCTGTGCCTTGAAGTAGCCGCGCAACGCGCTCGACCTGCGCGTCGCTGCGGCCGGTCATCGTCATGTAGCGGCAGGTCTCTTCATCGATCGGGAAGTAACCCATCGTCGCGCCGTACTCCGGCGCCATGTTCGCGATCGTGGCGCGATCGGCGAGCCCAGGGATGCGGCGCCTTCGCCGAAGAACTCGACGAACTTGCCGACTACCTTCGCTTTGCGCAACATCTCCGTGATCGTCAGCACGAGGTCCGTCGCCGTGACGCCTTCGCGCAGGGAGCCGGTCAAGTGCACGCCGACGACATCCGGCGTCAGAAAATACACCGGCTGGCCGAGCATCCCCGCCTCGGCTTCGATCCCGCCGACGCCCCAGCCAACGATGCCCAGGCCATTAATCATCGTCGTGTGCGAATCGGTTCCGACGAGCGTGTCGGGATACTAAACGCCGTCTTTCTCCAGCACGCCGCTCGCCGAGGTATTCGAGATTGACCTGGTGGACGATGCCGATGCCCGGCGGCACGACGCCGAAGCCGTTGAACGCCTGCATCCCCCACTTCAAAAACTGGTACCGCTGCTGATTGCGCTTGAACTCGATGTCCATGTTGAGCTGCAGCGCGTCGGGACGATTGGAGTAGTCGACCTGCACGGAGTGATCGACGACGAGATCGACCGGCACGAGCGGCTCGATGATCTTCGGATCGGCGCCGGCGCGGCTGGCCGCGGATCGCATCGCGGCAAGATCGACGAGCAGCGGCACGCCGGTAAAATCCTGCAGCAGCACGCGCGCGACCATGAACGGGATCTCGTCGGTGCGCTCGGCGTTCGGCTTCCAATTCGCCAGCGTGCGCACATCGTTCTCGGCGATCTTCCTGCCGTCGACATTGCGCAGCACCGACTCGAGAACGATGCGGATCGAAACCGGAAGGCGCGAGACGTTGCCCACTCCTGCGGCCTCGAGTTTCGGAAGCGAGTAAAACTGGCCGCGGCGCCCGTCGCCGAGGTCGAAGGAATCGAGAGAGTTAAAGGTGTTGTGAGGCATTTCCATCCTCTTGAACGCAGATTGATGCAGATTGCGCGCGAGGAAAACGGCACGCGCCGCGACTATATCAAAGCGGTTTGCACGGATTCCGCATTGCGTCCGAGGAGGGCAAAAAATGAAACAGCAATTTCTCGATGTCTACGACGAAGAGCACGCCCGGACGATGCGCGTGCTGCATGCGTATCCCGAAGACAAGCTCAACCTCCGTCCGCATCCGAAACTGAAAACCGCCCGCGAGCTCGCCTGGGTCTTCGTCCTCGAGCGCTACCTCGGCACCAAAGTCTGGAACGACGAATTCGCGAAAGGCGCCACCGTCAGCGGCAAACCTCCCGAAGCGCCGGAGGATTGGAAAGAGCTCCTCTCCACGCTGGAGAAAGCGAACAAGGATTTCCGCGCCCTCATCGAATCAGCCTCGGATGACACGCTCCGCGAGAACGTTCACTTTTTCAAAGGCCCGAAAACGATGGGCGAGATCTCACGCATCGACTGGCTCTGGTTCCTCCTGCACGACCAGATCCACCACCGGGGCCAGCTCTCGGTCTATCTGCGAATGGCCGAAGGGAGAGTGCCGTCGATCTACGGACCAAGTGGCGACGAGCAGTGGACGTGATGGTTGTTTTCGCGCGAAGCGCTTTGGAGTGCGGTGGCGCAGCCACCGCTTTTGAAGCGTGAAAGCGTTGACGTTGCATACCGCTCTTAGCGCGTTCGGGAACGACGGTTTCGATGATCGTGGCGGAAGGGGCGAGCGGGTGCCATACTGACGGTTGGAGAATCGAGAAGATGACGATTACCCGGGCTTACGAGGAAATCGTTGAGTTCATTGCGGCGGGCACCAGCCCCCGAGGAGTCGCGCAGTACCATCCATCCGCCGAGGCACGGGCACGAGTCGCAGACCTGGTAGGGCGGGATAAGACGACAGGCCTTACTGCGGAAGAGACATCCGAATTGCAGAGTTACCTCCAACTGGAGCACCTGATGCGCCTCGCAAAGGCGCGCGCGCGGCAGCACCTCGCGGCCGAGTAATAGCGCCGGTGAGCACGTCCTACATAAGCGCTGAGTTACGACGCTTGGTCGTGGCCCGAGCAGAAGGTCTCTGCGAGTACTGCCTCATCCACGAAGAGGACACGTTCTTCGGATGCGAGGTCGATCACATCATCAGCTTGAAGCACGGTGGAGCAACGGATGAGCGAAACCTCGCTTTCGCTTGCCTTTTTTGCAATCGGAACAAGGGTAGCGATCTCGCCTCAATCGTGTCAGGTACGGATCGGCTGGTTCGCTTCTTCGATCCTCGATCGGACCAGTGGAGCGAGCATTTCCGACTAGAGAGTGACGGGATCACGCTCGTTTCGCTCACCGAGATTGGCGCCGCCACCGCCCGGATCTTCGGCTTCAACGAAGGAGAGCGTTTGTTCGAGCGCGATACGCTGCGGGAAATGGGGCGGTATCCCACCGCGGCCGCGTGGCGGCGTATCCGCGGAACCACTGGTGGCACACCGCCGTAGGTCAGAAAGCAAACCTGACGACTAGATGTTTTCGCGCTGCGCCTCGGGCAAACCCGCGCGCGACGCCACTTACTACCTTCGTCCCTGCGCGATCCTCTTCGCTTCGGGCAGCGTGCGCAAACGCATCATGGCGATGGTGCCGAGGATGGGGCCGGGGGCGAGGATGGCGAAGGCCCAGTGCCAGGTGAGCGCGTGCTCGAGGCGGGGCATGATGCTGATCGATGCGGTGGTGATCAGGAATCCGATGCAGGTCTGGAGCGTCAGCGCGGTGCCGATGTAGCGGGGATCGGAGAGCTCGGTGACGCAGGCGGAGAATTGCGCGGAGTCGGCGACGACGGTTGCGCCCCAGATCGCAGCGACGAGGAGCAGCGCGATCGGCGGTCCGCCGAAAAGGAATCCGATGGCGATGCAGCAGATAGCGCTGGCGATCATGGCTGCCGAGGCCACGATTGTGCGTCCGATGCGATCGGCGAAACGGCCGGCGATTACGCATCCCACCGCTCCACTTCCGATGACGATGAACGATCCGACTTCGGCGAGCCGCGGCGCCGAGCCACTCACCGCCATGCTCGCGCGCAGCATCACCGGAATCCACGTCCACATCGCGTACAGCTCCCACATGTGTCCGAAGTAGCCGAAGTTGGCGAGGCGCACGCCGCGATTGCGAACGATGTCGGTGGCTTGCGTCAGATCGAATGGCTGATTGGGAAGCGCGAAGGGTCCATCGCTGACGAAGAGGATCACGATCAGACCGCCGGCCGCCGCGAGCAGCGACGCGAATGCGACATTGATGCGCCAACTCTGCGAGCCGATCGCGTTGATGAGATAGGGCGACGCTTTGCCGAGCGTGAGGGCGCCGACGAGGACACCGAGGGCGAAGCCGCGGCCTTCGCGAAACCAGGTGGCGATGATCTTCATCCCCGGCGGATAAACGCCGGCGAGGAAGACGCCGGTCAGGAAGCGGAGCGCGATCGCAGTCGTGGCGTCGTGCGCGAGCCAGGCGAAAAGCGCATTCGTGATCGCGCCCGCCAGCGCCGAAACTGCGAAGAGGCGGCGCACGCTCATCACGTCCGGCAGGTTGGCCGTCGCGCTGATCAGCGTTCCGGCGACGAATCCGAGTTGCACGGCCAGCGTTAGCCACGAGGTCGTGCCGGCGCTGAGTTTCCACTCCGAGGCGATGCGCGGCGCCACCGCCGAAGCCGTGAACCAGAGCGACATGCCGAGCAGCTCGGCGATGCCGGTGAGCAGCAGGGCACGCGTTCGCGTCATGCCGTTTGCGGTCATCGTTTATGACGCTGCGAATACTCGCAACGGCACCTGCGTGATCGACGAGAGAATCTCGCGCGTCACGCCGGACTGGCTCGCTTTCGAATCGCTCGCTTCGACGAGTACGGCGTCGGCGATGTCGCTGTACTTCCGCCCGGCGCCGATCACCAGATTCACGATCGCAGCTTCGAGCGGCGACATGCTCGGATTGAACGCTGCGTTTTCGGCGACCGATCCGGTGACGATGCTGCCGTCGCTCGTCTTCAGCGCCACGCCGGCGTAGCTCGCGCTGTACGGCGCGTACGATCGGTTTGCGGCGTCGAGCGCGGCACGCACGACATCGTCATTCGTTGATGTAGCCAGCGTCATATTGTGCGATTGCGGCGACATCAGGCCGCCGGTGACGCCGAGGTCGATCGGGCCGAAGGCGGCGGGAAGGAGCGATGTAAGCGAAGTGACCGGCGTGTTCGGAAGGATGATCCTCAGCGTCGATGCCGTCGTCAGCTCATTCAGAAATTGCCGGCAATAGCCGCACGGCGCCGCGGAGATGGCCAGCATTTCGATGCCCTTTTCGCCGTTCGAAAGCGCCTGCGTCGTCGCCGCTTGCTCACCGTGAACGCTGAACGTGAGCGCATGACCGGGGAACTCGTAATTGGCACCGAAGTAGAGGCCGCCGCTCGCGCCAAGCGCCACCACGCCAACAAAAAAGTTCGAGATCGGCGGAATGGCCAACGTCTTTGCCAGCGGAATCAGATCGAGCATGAGCTGATCAATCGCCAAACTGCCGACGATTTTCGCAACCTCACCCGCCGGCAGAAATCCTCCCGCGGCCCGACGCGATGATTCGATCAACGCCAGTTGTTCCTGGGTCAGCATCCCGATCCTCCCTGCAATTCGCGTGAAGCATGCCACGCCGCCGCTAAACTGTCTGCATGGCAACGAAGAAGCGCGCGGTCACCTTCGATCTGATTCGCGATCTGGCGTTGAAACATCCCGGCGTCGAAGTGGGAACGTCGTACGGCACGCGCGCGCTGCGCGTCAAAGGAAAGTTCATGGCGCGATTGAAAGAAGACGGCGATTCGGTCGCCTTCCGCATCAGCTTCGACGAGCGCGATCTGTTGCTACAGACCAAGCCCCACGCCTTCTACATCACCGATCACTACCTCGGATATCCCGCAGTCCTGATGCGGATGTCCGCCGCGACACCCGAGGAGGCCGCGGATGTTGTGGCGATGGCGTGGCGCATGGTTGCGCCGAAGAAGCTGCGAGACCGCGAAGTGAGCTCGTCGTAAAGAACTAACCCGCCACCAGCGCGTAGTAGCCCCGGTGCTCAAAAAACTTACGCAGTGGGTCCTTTCGATCGTGTTCCTTCTTTCTTTGGGAACGCCTGCGTTCTCGCAATCGACGTTGCGAGCGCGGCTCACGCACGTCTTTCATCATTCGGAAGTCGGCCGGCAAGTTGCGTTCAGCCCTGACTCACAAATTCTCGCCACCAGCAGCGCCAACCGGACGGTGAAGTTGTGGCGCCTGTCGGACGACAAATTGCTGCGGACGCTCCTGCATCCCGAAGGCGTGACGTCGATCGCGTTCAGCGCGGACGGTCAGTGGCTCGTCAGCGGAAGCTACGATCACAACGTCAGAATCTGGCGTGTGAGCGACGGCGCGCTGATGCGCACGCTTAAAGGACACGAAGGCGTGGTCTGGTCGGTCGCGTTCAGTCCCCAAAGTCAGCGCGACGGTCAGCGCATCGTCAGCGGGGGCGAGGACAAGACGGTGCGAGTCTGGCGCAGCGCGGACGGGGCGTTGTTGAAGATTTTGCGTGGTCACACACTGAACGTCTGGCATGTCGCGTTCAGCCCGGATGGTTTGCTCATCGCCAGCGGCAGTTTCGATAAGACGATCAAGATCTGGCGCAGCGATTCGGGGTCGCTCATCCGAACGCTCACTGGCAGCAAAGAAGCCGTCGTCAGTATTGACTTCAGCCCGAATGGTCAACTGCTCGCAAGCGGCGGCGACGATTCATCCATCCGCATCTGGCGCGTGCGCGACGGCGCGCTTCTGCGCACGATCGAGACGCCCAACCACGTCTACTCCGTCGCATTCAGTGCGGAAGGTCAATGGCTGGCAAGCGGAGGACGGGAACGCGGCGCGCTGGGGACGTTGTGGAAACAGATTGCCGGTCCGTCATCGAGGCCCGGACCCACAGTCCGGCTCTGGCGCGTTCGCGACGGTGTGCAGCAGCAGGAGCTGACCGGGCATGTAGACGAAGTCATGTCCGTTACATTCAGCCGCGACGGAAAATGGCTCGCGAGCAGCAGCGAGGACAAATCGGTTGGACTCTGGCGGCTGCAAACGACCGTCAGATGAGTCCGTGGCTCCGATCCTGCAGTTGATCGAGCCACATGAAGATCTCCTATGCCCGTGGTTTCTCTCTGCTGATCCTGGGTCTCGCCACTGCCGGGCAGGCGCGCGTGGCGAAGAAAGTCGCTCAGCCCTTCACCGCGATTGCCACAAATGACGCCACAAGAACGCCGTTGTTGAGCCCGGCCAGCAAACCGGGCGCGGCCATACTCCGGGCGCAGATTCTTCTCGATCGTGCGCACTGCTCGCCCGGCGAGATCGACGGACGATACGGCGGCAACATGCGCCTGGCCGTCGCCGCATTCAACGCGTCGCGGAAGATTCCGTCAGGCGCGAACGTCAGCGCCGCGACGTGGAAAGCACTCAACGACGATGCCGCGAAGGTGATCACTCCCTACATGATTACTGCCGCCAACGTAGCCGGTCCTTTTGCGGCGATCCCCATCGAGACGCCCGACAAAGCGAAGCTCGCCGCGCTCGGATACGCATCGCTCGCTGAAGAGCTGGGCGAACGCTTTCACGTCAGCCCGGCATTGCTGCAACGGCTCAATCGCGGCATCGCATTCGACAAAGCCGGAACGACGATCGAGGTTCCCAATGTCGAGCGGCCGCTCCTGACCAAGACCGCAGGAATGAGCATTCGCGTCAGCAAGAGCAGGCAAGCCGTGCAAGCGATCGATGCGAGCGGCAACGTGCTGGCCACGTATCCGGCGACGATCGGCAGCGTTCACGATCCGCTTCCGATCGGCAAATGGAAGATCAACGGTGTCGAATGGAATCCAAAGTTCAACTACAACCCTGACCTTTTCTGGGACGCTGAGGTCAGCGACAAGAAAGCGAAGCTGCCGCCGGGGCCGAACAATCCCGTCGGCGTCGTCTGGATCGATCTCTCGAAGCCGCACTACGGCATTCACGGCACACCTGATCCTTCGACGATCGGCAAAACCTCCTCGCACGGCTGCATCCGCCTGACGAACTGGGACGCCGGCGAGCTCGCCAAACTCGTCACGCCGGGCATGCCCGCGGTATTGGAAAAATGAGACTGGCGAAGAAACTCGGATTTGCTGCCGGCGTGGCCGGAGTCGCCGGACTGGCGTGGATGGCGTCCGGAACGACGCAGAGCGTGATGGCTCCGACGCCCGCGACTCGGCAAGCAACGCGAACCAATCCCGCGCTGCCCGTCGTGCCGGTAACGCCGAGGATGCTGCTTACGCCGGGCGAAGGACCGCGTCCGCTGATGATGCCGGTCGAAGGCATCGATCCGAGCAAGATCCACGATACGTTCGACGAGATGCGCGGCGGCGATACACGACGCCACGACGCGCTCGACATCCTCGCGCCGCGCGGCACGAACATCGTCGCTACCGACGACGGCGTCGTCAAGAAACTATTCACGAGCAACGCTGGCGGACTGACGATCTATGAATACGATCCCGATCAGCGCTATTGCTACTACTACGCGCATCTCGACGCCTACGCCATGGGCCTTCACGAGGGTCAGCTCCTCAAACGCGGCGATCTGATCGGCTACGTCGGCACGACCGGCAATGCGCCAAAAGACACGCCGCATCTGCACTTCGCGGTGATTCGGCTCGATCCGGACAAACGCTGGTGGACCGGCACGGCGATCGATCCATACCCGTTGCTGTACAAGGCGAGGTAATGCTACGGAATTAACGCGGCTCGCGGAGTGTAGGATGCGAGCAGTTGGTCCCCCTCAAATCAATGGTCCCGCGGATTTTCGCGCCTGTCGCGTGCGCGCTCGCTCTCGTCGCCTGCGCATCTGCGCTTTCGGGGCAGACGCCGATGTTTCACAACCCCTTCCCAGTCCCTTTCGCAGACATCGGAACAATCGGTCTCGCCACCGGCGATTTCAATGGCGATCACAAACCGGACATCCTCGTCATTCATGGCGGACAGAATCTCAAGGTTTTGCTCAACAACGGCAGCGGCTCATTCGCGCCGTCTGTCTTTTCGCCGATCAGCGGGTACTTCGACAGCTGGGCTCTCGACACCAATATCTGGGCTCTCGACGATGTGAACGGCGACGGCAAACTCGATTTCGTCTTTTCCGACGGCCTTCACACGGTAAAGCTTCTTCTCGGCAATGGAGACGGAACGTTTGGAATCGAGCAGTCGTTCACAACGGTTCAGCCGGAGCACTCGATCGCACTCGCCAACCTCAACGGCGATCACCATCTTGACCTCGTCGTCGGGGCAGACACAAGCACCAACGGTGTAATTGGTGTCTATTTCGGCGATGGCACGGGCCAGTTTTCCAGTAGTGCCGTCATTACCAACTGTAACTGCGATCTGGCGACTCTTACAGTTGCAGATCACAACGGTGACGGAAAACCCGATATCACCGTCCGCAACGCCTCTCTTGCCGGCAACGGCGACGGTTCGTTTCAGCCGCCCGTGTACTTCACCACGCCGCCCTTCGCGGGGACGATCGCCGACGTCGACGCCGACGGAATTCCCGACCACCTGTGGTGCGAAACCAACGGTAGTGTGGTGTCGATCCAGCGGGGCCGAAACGATGGGACCTTTACCAACGCTGCGCTGTTCGTGTCAGGGCCGAGCGCATGGAAGAGCGTAGCCGCGGACTTCGATGGTGACGGAAAGAGCGACGTCGTGACGCTCGATTACAACGCTGAGATTCCGGCTCTCTCAATGCTTCGAGGCAACGGCGACGGCACGTTTCAGGCTCCGCGCAGCTACCGAGTGGGTAGAACAGCGCCCGATACTTATTTGGGTGGCCAGACTTCCCTCGCCGTCGCCGCGGACGTCAATGGCGATGGGAAGACAGACATCATCGGCGTGCCGGCGTTGCTCAATCCCCCCTTCCGGGAAATGGCTGTAATGATCAATGACGGCACTGGGAATCTGGCCGCGCCGCTCTATACGAACATTGGCCAAAACGCGGGCCCTCTTTTCGCGATTGGAGATCTCAACGGAGACGGAAAAGCAGACGCTGTTGTTGCTGGAAACCCCGCCGAAGTGCTCCTGGGAAACGGCGATGGCACATTCTCCGTGCCGGTACACCTCAATTTCGCGATCATCAGCACACCTCAACTCGTCGATCTTGATGGCGACGGGAAGCTCGATCTGTTCTTCGGCATAGGTAATCCACCTGCATTCATCTACCACGGCAATGGCGATGGCACGTTCAGTGCCTTGAGCACGATCACGTTTCCGACGTCGGCAACGATCTTCGGCGACGTCAATGGCGATACGTATCCCGACATGCTCAATAATCTTGGCGGAGGAACTGCTGTCGCCCTGAATGACGGGCACGGTGCCTTTCCGCACTATGTACAGACGGCCGATCCCGAAACAGAGTTCGCTGGTCTGGCCGATTTCAACGGCGACAACAAGCTCGATCTCCTGATTCTTACCTTTACCGGTACGCGTATTCGGTTGGGAAACGGCGACGGCAGTTTTGGGGCGGCGATCGATTTCGCAATATCGCCCAAGCCGTTCGGTCCGGTCAGGACCGCTGATTTTGACCGGGACGGACACATCGACGTCGCCATTGGCACGACCGTATTGTTCGGCGACGGCAGCGGAAGGTTTCCCCGCTTCGCACGCTATCGGACGAACCTGGTTACAACGGTCGATGTCGCTGATATCGACGGCAACGGTTCACCTGACCTGATCGTGTCAAAGGCGAGCGCCGATGATGTCGACATCCTGCTGACCTATACCTCTCCCGCACCGGTTGGGCAGCCGGTCCTTTCGCTTGTGGTTGATAAGCCCTCCCCACAGTACGGAGAGGCTGTTACCTTCACGGCCACGGTGAACGGCGGTGCAATTCCGCTCACCGGCGCTGTCACGTTCTCGATCGATGGCATTCCGGTGGGCATAAGCGTTCTCGACGCGGCGGGCAAAGTGACATTCAAATCAGGGTTTCTGGTTGGTTCCCACGCGATTACCGCAGCATACAGTGGGGACGAGAACTACCTGAGCGCTATCAATTCTCGGAGCATCAGCGTTAGCAAAGCAGTCACCATTCTGGCAGTGTCGGGGTTTCCCAATCCGACGAGATTCCACGACTCTCTGCACATTACTGCGAGTATGTCGTATCCGCCCGCCACCAGCGTTCCCGGACCCACTGGCTCGCTAATCGTGCGAGAGGGCGCGACGGTCCTGAAAACGTTGTCCATCAACACTGTTGTGACAACCATAATTAGTACGCCGTCCGCAGGCACTCACACCTTGACCGTCGATTATGCAGGCGATGCGAACTACGAAGCCTCAACGGCGAGCTATGAGCAGGTCATCCTCAAGCCGCTGCTTTCCATGACTGTCTATACGCCGCAGATTCAGCCAATCGCTGGCACTCCAGTGGCCATCCGGGCGTCGTGTTCGGTAAGCGCCACAGGCACGATCTCGTTCTGGATCAACGGCAATGCAGCCGGATCAGCACCGATCGTACAGGGCGTTGCTGAGATCACCGCCACGCTGACATGGGGGCTGAACAGAGTCGACGCTATCTTCCCTGGCGATAACACGTTCGACGAATCGGCAGCGGCTGGAAACCTCACCGGATATACCAGTCAGACGGGAACACCCGTCATCGCCGCGCAAGGGGACGCCATCAACAACTACGGCGGCATCTCCATTCGGTGGTCTCCGGTCATCGGCGCGACGTCCTATACCATTTACCGGCGCACGTCGATCAACAACGGATGGGAGGTGTACGGCACCTTTTCAGGCGGCATCTCGGGGCTGAATACCAGCATGCCCCCTAATACGTGTTGGCTGATGGCAATTACGGCGCAGACACCCTCGGGAACCACGCCGATGAGTGCTCCGGACCTCGTTACATCAGCACAGTTCAGCAACAGCCTCGAACCGGGCATGAGGATCAAGGCCGTAGACCTGACCGAGATACGGACCGCGGTCAATCTCGTTCGCGCCTTCGCCAACCTGCCTTCGGTCACTTTCTCGAACGTAGCAGCCGGCCAGACAATCAGGGCGCTCGACGTGATGCAACTGCGCAGTGCGCTCTCCGAGGCACGCTCGGCCATCGGTCTTCCCTTCGGTTTCAGCGACCCGCAGATAACCCCCGGCACCTCGATCATTCGCGCCGCCCATGTGCAGGAGCTGCGCGCCGGCGTCGACTGATTCACACAGGCTCAACATTTGCTACCCCGCGCTGCGTCGAAAGGGGTACGCGAATGCAGAGAAGTTGTGTATTGATCCTTGTCTCGATCTTGATGACCATTCCGATGTTCGCAGAAGACGTGGCCGCGCCGCCACCGAAACCATGGACGAGCAGCATCGGTGCGGGTCTCGCCATCACCAGCGGTAACACCGACACAAAGAACTACAACCTCGCTTTCGCCACGAAATACGATCCGAAGACACGGCTCGTGTTCAAAGCCGATGCGCTCTATCTTCGCGGCGATTCCAACGGCGCGACCCAAGTCGATAAAGCCTCCGCTGATGCGCGCGAGGAGTACGCGATCTCCGACCGCACGTTCGCGTTTGCCGAGGTGTCGTACCTGCGCGATCCGTTCAAGGACGTCAACTACTTCGTTGCGCCGCTCGCCGGCGGCGGCTATCGAATCATCAAGAGCGACGCGCGCAATCTCACCGTCGATGGCGCCCTCGGCGCAGAATTCGAGAGCAACGCCGGCGCCGGCCGTTCGAGCGGCGGCGCGGCGAAGGCCGGCGAGAATTTCGATTGGGCGCTCTCGCCAACGAGCAAGATCACGCAGAAGCTGACCGCGATCTGGAAGACGAGCGACTTCGGCGACGCCTTCTACCACTTCGATGCCGGCCTCGCGACCACAGTGGCCACACGCCTGGAGCTGAAACTCGCCTGGGTCTACGACTACAAAACGAAACCAACATCCTCCACAGTGAAAAAGGGCGACAGCGCGATCTTCGCCGCGCTGCTGTTCAAGTTCTGATCGGACTAGGGTCAGGTCTAAAGTCTAAAGTGCCGAACGCGCTCGTCGCTTAGGCGATCAGGTCAATTCGGCACTTTAGACTTTAGACCTGACCCCAATCCCGACACCGATTGCTCACCCCGCTTTCCCCGCCGAGGATCATAATTGCGCCGGGAGGAAGTCCATGAAACGAGCCATCATCACTGCCTTTTGCGTCACCGTCTTCGCCATCCCCACTCTCATTGCCTCGGGGCCCGGTGGAGGAGGGATGAGCTCCACGCCGTCGCCGTCGATGCAGCGCTCGCCGCACGACATGGCCGTCGATTACTACAACGCTGCCGAGCGCCGGCTCGATGGTCTCGCTAAAACGCACGACGAGATGAAGGCGCAGACCGATGCGCAGAAGGTGGCCAAGCTTCAAGCGAAAATCGCTAAAGGTCTCGAGAACGCTGCCGCCGATTTCGAGCGCGCTGTGAAGAACGATGCGACGCTTTATCAGGCATACAGCGAGCTCGGATTCACCCTCCGCAAGATGGGCAAGTTTGATGAGTCGCTCGCGGCGTACGACAAGTCGTTGTCGATCGAGCCCGGCTACGCTCCCGCGCTCGAATACCGCGCCGAGGCCTACCTCGGGTTGAACAGAATCGACGACGCGCGCAAGACGTACATGGCGCTGTTCGCCGCTGACCGTCCGCACGCCGATGCGCTGCTCATCGCGATGAAAGGCTTCGTGGCCTCCCGCCGCGCCGCGCCCGCCGGCATCGACGCCGCGCAGCTCGACGCGTTCGCGAAATGGGTCGACGAGCGCGAAGTCATCCACACCCAGACCGCGGCGCTCACGTCCCAAACTCCCAGCTTCCGCTCGTGGTGAAACTGCGTTCTCTCGATCGGTTTCAACATCTCCTGCGTTTCCTCGCCGCGGCGGCGATCATCGTCGCCGCGGCATGCAGCAGCGGCAATCAATCCGCGCCCGCAACATTCACCTGGCATCCTCCGCCGGGCTTTCCGCTTCCGCTGACGCCGCCGGGAAATCTGCAGACGGACGCCAAGTTCGTCCTCGGGCGCCGTCTCTTCTACGACCGCCGCCTCTCCGCGAATGGGACGCAATCATGCAGCGATTGCCATCAGCAGAGCCACGCATTCAGCGACGGACGTTCCACCGCAATCGGATCGACCGGTCAATCGCATTCGCGGAACGCGATGACGCTGACGAACGCCGGCTACAACGCCAGCTACACGTGGGACAGCGTCCGCGTGCGCTCGCTGGAGCAGCAGGCGCTGGTGCCGATGTTCAACACGCATCCGATCGAGCTCGGCGTCAATGGGCATCAGGCTGAGATCGTGGCGCGATTCCGCGATGATCCATCGACGGCGGCGATGTTCCGCGCCGCGTTTCCGGGCCAGAGGCGGCCTGTGTCAATCCGCAACATCGCGAACGCGCTCGCCGCATTCGAGCGCGCGCTGATCTCCGGCAACTCACCGTACGACCGCCTCGTCTACCTCGACGATCGCAACGCCTTGCCGCCCTCGGCGTGGCGCGGCATGCGACTCTTCTTCACCGCCCGCGCTGGATGTTCGGAATGTCATCAAGGCTTCAACTTCTCCGGCGAGTCGCGCTACGCCGGCCATCCGAAGGCGAAGCCCGCCCTCGTGCACAACGGCGTCACCGATGGCGCGTTCCGCGTACCGACGTTGCGCAATATCGAGCTGACCGCGCCGTACATGCACGACGGCAGCATCGCCACGCTCGAGGATGTGATCGCGCGCTATGTGACCGCGCGCAAGCTCACACTCGACGCAAGCGAGCGAGCCGATCTTGCTGCGTTTCTGCGCGCGCTGACCGATCGGGAGTTCGTGACGGATGCGCGGTTCGCGGCACCGTGAGTGAGCCTGCATTTCTCACTGAGAAATGCGGCTCTAGACCAACACTATCTCTGCGGGAAAACTAACCATCAAGAGCGGCTCACCTCTTCGCTGAAATCGAGCAGCATCCGTTCCCCTTCCGGCCATGGACCGTAGCCGGATGCGCCGTTGATGTGGCCGGCGTCGCCGATGAAGACGAGACGGCTTCCCCACGCATCGGCAAATTGGCGCGCGCGATCGTTGCTCACGAATTCGTCGTTCGTGCTGGCGATCACGATGCTCGGGAACGGTAGTTTGGCGAGTGGCATCGTCGCGAAGCTTCGCCCTTCGATCGGATAGCCGGGCGCTTCTACATCGCTCGGTCCGACGAGAAAGGCTCCGCGCACGCCGCGGCCCCCGCGATCGATCGCCCACTGCGCGACGAGCGAACATCCGAGGGAGTGTGACGCGAGGATGGGCGGCGAGGGACAAGCGCGGATTGCGGCATCGAGCGTGGCTACCCACTCATCGCGATCGGGATGATCGAAATCGCGCTGCTGCACGCGTTGAAACGTATCGTGCTTCGCTTCCCAATAGGTCTGCCAGTGCAGCGGACCGGAGTTCCAAAGGCCGGGAATCGTGAGAACGAGAGGGCTCGAAGTGTTCGCCATGGCGCGCGAGTTTAGCGCGTCAGCACCACTTCACTTTGCGGTCACTGTCGCGCGCAGACCATCCTTCGGTTCCGGTGGCGTCTTGCTGTAATCCATCTCGAAATTCTGCGGCGGGATCGACCATGTGTATCCGCGCAGCAGGACGACCGCGAAGATTTCCATGATGTACGTCGCGAAGTCGAGTCCGGGACAACGATGTCCTGTCGCCGGCCCTGCACCCTGCGGCGCGAACGCGTGCTCGTGGCGCTTATCCTCGGCGCGCTCCGGCGAAAAGCGGTCGGGATCGAATGCGGTCGGATTCGTGTAGCTGCTCTGCGCCACATGGCTCGGCGTCACCGCCCACATCACCATCCAACCCGCGGGCACCGAAACGCCGTCGAATTCGAGCGGCTTTTTCGTCTTGCCGAAAACCGCGGGAACGATCGGCGTGAGGCGCTTTACTTCGTTGACGACCTGCAGCAGATACGGCATGGCCATCAGAGTTTCGAGCGTCAACGGTCCCTGCGACGCGACTGCTTCGATTTCGGCGATCAGTTTCGCGCGCACGTCCGGATGCGCCGTCAGTTGCTGCACGATCGATCCGAGCTCCGCGAAGACGATGAATCCAGCGATGACGATGTGATGCAACTCGAGGGCGGCATCGAACTCCGAGAGCGCCGTGTCGGATGCGACGGCTGCTCCCAGCATGCGCGACAGGCCATCATCGGCCGGTGACTGACGCCGCTCGCGTACGAGCCGGCGAAGTACATCGAGAATCCGGTCGCGCGCCTGAAGTGCCTTGCGATACCGCGTGCCGGGAACGTTGATGGGCAGCGACGCGAATCCGTTGGTGAGGGTGCCGTAGTCTTCGCGCAGGCGGTCCATCTCGTTTCCCGGCGGCATCCCCATCACCGTCGTGCAGATCACTTCGATGGCCAGGCGTTTCAGCTCATCGAGCCAGCGCATCTCCCCTGCCGCCGGCCACGCGCGAAAGGACTGCTCCACTGTCTGCTGGACAATCGGCAGATACGCGGTGATGGCGGCGCGATTGAACGCCTGATTGACGAGCTTTTTCCGAGCGCTGTGAATCTCGCCATCGAGCAACGGAAGGCTTCGTCCGCCGAAGAGCTCCTGCACATGCGGCGGCATCGCGCCGTCACGGATGACGATGTCCTCATCGATGAATTTCCCCGCCGCCTCGGGACCAGCAACAACGGCGGTCTTTCGCCCGAGAACATTCGATCGGAAGATTCGCCCATGCCGCCCCAGCCGCTCGTCGATGAAGCCAAACGGATTCTTCGCGAACGTCAATGTCTCGCCGAGGAGCGGCAGACCGTCATTGCCGGCAGGGCGCGGACCTTCAGTTGTGCTCAATGGGACCTCCGATGTTTGGTAACGATACGCTGATCGAAGGCTGTCGGATGTTTTGGGGGCGTTGTCGCGATCGCGATCCGACGCTCAGTCAAGAATCCACTGCCCGTGAGCGCGGATCTCGTCGTACATTGCATCGGGAGCGAGGTCGATCTCTCCGGGCCACTCGACCGCCCCGAGGTGAACGGCGGCATTCGCGAAAAACTCGGGATCGCGCAGGGGCGCGAAGATCGTTCGAGCGATATCGGCACGACCGAGACGGGCACGCAGATCGACGATTCCCTGTGTGCCATCGACAAACTGCACATCGAGAAGACCATGCTCGATGACGCGGACATCACGAACGCGCCACGCAGCGCGAGGCTCGATTGGAGGCTCTACGACAGGGGTGACCATCACGCCTGCTCGCTCAGCAGCTTGATGTGCCGCAGCACCCGCAGGTGGATGCGATGAATAATCGCGTCCGACCACAATCGCCAGTACGGTGCGGGCCAGAGGCGATGCTGATACCAGGTCGAGCCGACGAGGCGCGTGCGTCCGCCGGGCAACGGCTCGAGCAGGAACTGACCGCGCTTCGAGACGAGGAAGCCGTGCAGATGCGGCGCGTCGATCGTGCCGTACGGCGAAAGCTCTTTCATCGGAGGCGGATTCGCGGTCACGCAGAAGCGCAGGAGACGTGGCTCGTTCCATACCTCGATCGGCTCGATGAACGTGCCAGTCGTGAACTCGCATGTGCGCGTTGCGCCGGCTCCGCGTCCAGTGATGCGCGCGCGGATCGGGTAGGCGATGCCGGCGCGGAAGTACCACGCAGGCTCGCCCGCGATGTCCGAAAACGTGACGACGTTTTTCCAGACGGTCAGGGGCGGCGCATCAATCACGATCTCGCTGTCGACGCGATACAGCGGTGCGATCGGATGAAGCGCCGCCTCGGTCAACATGAAGAGCGGAAGAGCAATAACCGCCATGTAGGCAGGCGCCGGCCCGCGAGGAGCCTGCCTGCTTCCGGCGGAGCGGTTGCCGAAGTACGCGCCGAGGATCGAGAGAACGATGGCGATCGGCGAGGCCATGGCAATGCAGACCACCCCTTCCCAAGCCACGGCCAGCAGAAACCCGCCCAGCACGGCGAGGGAAAGAAGAGCGATAAGAAGGCTGTGCACCGGTTTGTCGGGGTGGCGCCGCGCGTAAAGGAATGCACTCAAGTAGCCAACGCAAAAAGGAACGGCGACAAACAATCCGATTCCGTACATCTCGAGCGCGCGCGTGGCAAGCGCGATGGCGGCAGCCGCCAGCGCCACGGTCGCGATCACGGCGAACAGCGCGCTTTCGAGAACGCCGCTCAGATCACGTGCCCGCTTTCTCTCGTCGTGCGGGACGATCATCAGAGCGAGGAACAGAAAGAGGTTCAAAACAGGGACAAAGAAAAGCGCCGCCCATCCCGCACTGTTGCCGGCGTCGCGCAGACGAAGGAGCGTCATCGTCATGCCGAACCAGAGAAAGAGAAGCGACACGACGAGCAGCGTCAGCAACATCCGAAGGGTGACGCTACTGTCGTTGAACCCGATCACGTGCCAGTAGCTGAGCGGAGTCCACTCGCCGCGGAAAACGAAGCGTGCGATTGACCAGTCGATCCCGTACTTCGTCGCGCCCGCGATGATGCCGCCGAGGGCGTATTCTTTCCTGCTTACAGTTCCATCGAGGCGCCAAAGACGCTGAAGTAATGACATTCACGGAATCATCCCTCATTTGTCCGAGCGCAGATCGGCATCGTCCTCGCAATGCGGGTCACTCGGTCCCTCCGCGTTTCTTTCGTGAGCCACGGGACCAGGGGGCAATTCATGACAGTTCGATTCCGCGCTGTATTCGTTTTACTCATCGCACTGGCGTCGATTCAGACAGCGTCCGCGCGAACGATCGTCGTTCCTGCCGGGACTTCGATTCACTTCAAGCTCCGCCGGACGATCTCCACCGCCTCGGCGCAACCCGGGCAAACGGTTCCGGCCGCGCTCACCGCTCCGATCGTGATCGACGGCGTCACCGTTGCGCGAACTGGCTCGCCGGCGGAAGTTCACATCAACAATGCCGAAGCGTCCGGCCGCATCGGCGGCTCGGCGAAACTCACCTTCTCGCTTGCGTCGATCACACTCGCGAATGGCAGCGCCGCCAGCGTTCGCACGTCGCGCTATTCACGGGAAGGCCGCGCGCACGCGAAGCACAACGCCGAATACATCGCCGGCGCCGGCATCATCGGCGCCCTCGCCGGTCAGGCCCTCGGCCACGACCGCGATGCGACCGCGAAAGGCGCCGCGATCGGATCCGGCATCGGAATCGCCGCCGCGGCAAAGACCGGCAAGTTCGATTTCTCCGTTCCCGCCGGAACCCGCTTCAGCCTGAAACTGCGATCGCCGGTTCACGCGACGTTCTGATTCGCATCAGATTCTCAGCGCGAACCATCCCGCTTCCCGCGACGACTGACGAATATCTGCTGTTCGAGCTTTGGCGCCGATAAGGCAACACTCGGCGACGCTTCCTTCCGATACAATCCGCGCCGATATGGACGTCACCATCACACGCGAGCCCAAGATCGCGAAAGCCGACCACCTCTTTGTACTGATTGCAGAAAACAGCAAGCCCGACGTCGCCGTCGCCGCGCAGGCGATGAAAGCGATTGCGGATGCGGGCTTTACCGGGAAAGCGGAAGACTCGCTCACGACGGTCGCCGGCGAGCCGAAAAAGATCACGCTCATCGGCATCGGCAAGCAGGACGCGCTCACCATTCGCATTCTTCGCACCGCGCTTTACAGCATCGCGAAGATGGCCAGGAAGCAGCGCGACCGCAACATCGTCGTCGTTCTCCCCTACTCCGTTCCGAAGCTCGATGCCGATGAAACGACGCGCATCGCCGCTGCCGCGCTTTCGGGCAGCGACTACAAGTACGACACGTACATCACGAAGAAAGAGGACAAGTCGCTGCCGGTCAGCGCGCAGCTCGTGCCGCCTGATGGCGTCGATGCCAAGCGCGCGAAACAGCTCGACCTCGAAGCGAAGGCCATCGCTGCCGGCATCCGCACCGTTCGCGACCTCGGCAACGCTCCCGGCAACCTCGCCACCGCCACCTTCATCGGCCATCGCGCCGAAGAGGTCGCGAAAGAGGTTGGCATCAAGTGCACGGTCTACGGCAAACGCGAGATCGAGAAGATGAAGATGGGCGGCCTGCTGGCCGTCAACAAAGGCTCGGCCGAAGAGCCGCGCTTCATCGTGCTCGAGTACGCGCCGCGCAAAGCCACGAAGCACGTCGCGCTCGTCGGCAAAGGCATCACGTTCGACTCCGGCGGCATCTCCATCAAACCATCCGAGAAGATGGAGGAGATGAAGTTCGACATGTGCGGCGCCGCCGCGGTCATCGGCACGATCCAGGCGGCGGCGATGCTGGCGCTGCCTGTGCGCGTCACCGGCGTCATCGCATCGACCGACAATCTCCCCAGCGGCAGCGCGTACAAGCCGGGCGACATCGTCACGACGATGAGCGGCAAGACCATCGAGATCGTGAATACGGATGCCGAGGGACGGGTGATTCTGAGCGACGCGCTGCATTACGCGTCGGAGCTCAAGCCCGATCACATCATCGACTACGCCACGCTCACGGGCGCGTGCGTGGTCGCGCTGGCGAGCGAAGCGGCGGGCCTTTTCTCGAACAACGACGAGCTGGCTCAGAAGTTGATTGAGTGTGGGGAGCGCGTCGGTGAGCGCCTCTGGAGATTGCCCGAGTGGGACGATTACAAGGAACTGATCCGCAGCGACTGGGCGGACATGAAAAACTCGGGTGGACGATGGGGTGGCGCGACGACCGCGGCAGTCTTTCTGAAGGAGTTCGTCAATTGTCCATCGTGGGCGCATCTCGACATTGCCGGCACAGCGTACGCGGAGCACGAAACCTCGCGCGAGGCGCGCGGAGCGACGGGCGCGGGCGTGCGCGTGACGGTCGCGTTTCTCGAATCGCTTGTGCGATCCTGATCGCGGGCCTGACCGTTTGTCTCCTTGCAGCATGTGACGCGCGTCCGCCCGCACCGGTGCGGATCTCGCCGGCACCTCGCAACGAAGTCAATTTTGCGACGGTCGATTCGCCGAGCTTGCAGTTCATTCCACGGCAACAGGAAGCGAAGATCTGGAAGCTCGACGAGAATCCGATCGTCGTTCCCAGCGATCATCTCGATGCTTACCTCGGGCCGATCGATGCGCCACAATTCGCGCGCTACGAAACGCTCGACCTCACCATCGGCAAGTACAGCACGCCGGCCGGCGACGGTTTCGCCACCGTCGAGATCTTTCGCTTTCCCGATTTCGTCAAAGCGTTCGGCGCCTACTCGATGGCAAAGAGCGGCAATCGCCAATTCCTGCAGATCCCCAACGAATCATTCGCGAAGGCGCATTCGATTCACATCTGGCGCGGACCGTATTACGTTCGCCTTACCGGCGGCGGACCGGGCGACGCGCTCCTGCGGCTGGCCACGTTCGTCGCCGACAAGATGCCGCCGGCGCCGAACAAGCCCGCCGTCTTCGCGTTCCTGCCGGAGACGGAGCGCGTGCCGGGGAGCGAGCGTTACTCCGCTGATTCCGCGTTCGGCCAGGCTTTTCTCGCCAATTCGTTTCAGGCCACGTACAACGCGGAAAACGACATCATCGAAGGCATCGTGATTCCGGCCAGCAACCGCCAGGCGGCCGCCAACATCCTCGACCAATACAAAGGTCTCTACCTTCACAACGGCAAGCTCCTCGATCCGATCCCCAACCTCGGCGAAGACAATTTCACCGCCGAAGACCGGTTTCTTGGCAGGGTTGTGGCGTTCCGCATCGACCGCTTCGTCGTCGCCTTCAACGGCTTTCACGAGCGGCAGCACCTCGTCGATCTGGCCACGAACGCCGATCAGCGCATCCTCGGCACGATCCGCAAGCAACTCGTGACTGCCGACAAGCGGGCAGAAAACGCGAATGAGGGCGAGAACACCTCGACATTGCCGGCGTGGCTGCAGCAGAGGAAACGGTAACCCCCTCTCTCACTCTGCGGGAAAGCGGAGCCGGGACGGAGTGCTATTCTTCCGCGACTCCAACCGTCTTCCAATCGATAACCTATGGACTCGTTTCCACTCCGCCCGCGCGAAGTCTTCGAAGAGCTGAGCAAGACCGTCGTCGGTCAGGATGAAGCCATCCGCGAGCTCTCCGTCGCCGTGGTCAAGCATCTCGTCGGGCATCCCGCGCCGAACATGCTGCTCGTCGGCAACTCCGGTTCCGGAAAGACCACGCTCATGCGCGCGGTCGAACAGTTTCTGGCCGGACATGCTGATCTGATCGAGTCCGCGAACGTCATCCGCATCAACGCCAATGTGCTGGCCGAAGAGCATCAGGGATACGGCCGCGCCGTACTGGGGCGGTTGTTCGCCAACGCGCGGCGCATTCTTGGCGCAACGGCTGCGATGAGCGATCTCCTTCGCTGCGTCGAGCACGGCATCGTCTTCATCGATGAAGTCGACAAGATCCGGGCGCAGGTCAGCGGGCAACCGAACGTGCGCGGCATCGTGGCGCAGGAAGCGCTGCTGACGCTGATGGAGAACGAGAACGTCGAGTTCGATGTCGATGG
Source organism: Thermoanaerobaculia bacterium (assembly GCA_963719365.1). Lineage (GTDB taxonomy): Bacteria > Acidobacteriota > Thermoanaerobaculia > Gp7-AA8 > Gp7-AA8 > JADGNZ01. The sequence continues at coordinate 715,704 of OY970380.1, forward strand.
CATGCGCTTCGGCGTGAATTCTTCGAATATTTTGTTCATCGTCGGCGGCGCATTTGAAGAGCTTTACGAAGCCGTCTTCCGCCGCGCCACGATCGGCCAGGACGTCGCGCCGATGAAGCCGGTCGTCGTGGTCTCCGCGTCGGGCGAGGTTCGCGAAGAACTGCCGTTTCATCTGCGGGACTACCTGAAGTACGACGATCTGTTTCGCTACGGCATGACCCCGCAGTTCGTCTCCCGCTTTGAATCGATCGTCGTCTTGAACGATCTGGCCGAGTCCGATCTGGCGCGCATTTTTGTAGAGCCCGAGGCATCGATTTTCCGGACGTCGAGGGCGTACTTTCAGCGGTTTGGTGTGGACCTGCAGATCACGCGTGGTGCGCTGATCGCCATCGCCTGGGATGCGGCGCAGCAGAAGCGGCTCGGCGCGCGTGCGCTGCGCGAGACGTTCCGGCGCGTCATCGGCAACCTCGAGTTCGATCCCGTGGACGCTGGCGCGCGTGTGCTCACGATCGACGAGCACATGGTCAAGCGATCGATCGCCAGCCGCGAACAGGGAACGGCCCGGCGCCAATGACGCGAACGTTGTTTGCAATCTTCGCAGCCGTTATTTTTATCGCGACGAGCGCATCGGCGCGTGTGATTTTCGTCGACAGCGTCGCCGTCGCGCCGGGACAAGGCACACGGCAATGGCCATTTGCGACGCTGGCCAGCGCCGCCAGCGCCAGCGGAGACGGCGATGTGATCTACGTCGCCGATTCGGGCACGCCTTACACCGACAGCATCGTGTTGAAGAAGGGTCAGATCCTCGTGGGCTCGGCGTTCGGCCTCGATAACGTGCGCTCGGAATTCAAAGTCGATACCGGCATCGAGCTTCCCGCGCGAGAAGGTGCGTCGCCGGTGATCAAAGGCACGATCTCGACCAGCGGCAACAACATCATCGCCGGTTGCACGATCGTCGCGGAACGGATTCCAGGGATCAGCGGATCGGGCGCATTCGGAACGCTGACTGTGCGCGATGTGTACTTCAAGACTTCGCTCGGCGGCTTCGCAATCTTCCTGCTGGATCAGCATGGCAAAGTGACGATTACGGGCGGTTCGGTCGACGCGACGCAACAGGGTGGCGGTCTTGGCTTCTCCGGCGGCGAAGGCGGGATCAGCGCCAACCACTGCCCGGTTTCCGGCGATTTCACGACGGCTCTTCGAGTCAGCAACCGGCGGCTCGGACCGATCACATTCGGCCGCGGAACGAAGTTTCGCGTCGCCGATGCCAGCGACGATGCCATCTTCCTTCGCGACATCGAGAAGAGCGCGCCCATCCTGTTCGAGGATGTCGTCACCGTTCACGGCCGCCGCCGCGGATTCGTCGCCACCAACGTGGGTAGCGTGAAACTCGGCGGAAGCTCGACGCTCAACACCACGAACGGCGCCGCGCTCGACGTACGCGATTCCGGCGTCGAGCTCTCGTTCGAATCCGTTTCCGCATCGGGCGTGGCGCCGGGAACGCTCGACGAGGGGATCGTCGTCGATCGCGTTCACGGGCACGTCACGATCACCGGCGTCGATGGCAAAGCTGGAACCGGCGGCGCGATTCTTCATGCACGCGCCAACGGCATGCGCATCACGCAGACGGCCAACGTGCGCATCGCCGGCATCACGCTCACTGACAGCGGCGTGAATACTCCGGCCCGCGGGGCTCGCTGCGCGGGAATGTTCGACGTCAATTCGACCGCGGTCTGCCGCGCGGCGCTCTACCTGCGGCATCTGACCGATTCGACGTTCGAGAACATCGTGGTCGATGGCGGCGGCGCCATGGGCATCAACGCGAACAACCTTCGCGATGTCTCATTCTCCGGCCTGGACATTCACCGCGCCGGCGATGAGACGTTCGAAAGCGGTGTGTTGCTGCAGGAATTGAGCGGCACGGTCACGTTCAGCGCCTCGTCGTTTTCCGACAACGCCGGCAGCGAGGTGCTCGTCGAGCAGCGCTTCAACACGGGCCGGCTCGTCCTCGAGCGCTGCACCCTTTCCGCGCCGCAACGCCCCGACGTCGCGAAGCAGTTGCTGGCGGCGCAGGTGTCCGGAGGAGCGAGGCTCGATATCGCCGTGCGCAACTCCGACCTGCGCGACAGCATCGGATCGGCGATCGAGGCGTCATCGTCGGAGAGCGGCTCGCTGGCGCTCGCGGTCGCCGGCACGACGCTCCAGCATTTCGGTCATGGAATCATCACGGGATCGGCCGCGCAATCGTCCCATCTGGCGATTGCGATTCATGGCAGCCAGTTCGCCGCGCCCGCGGTGCGCGAGCGCGCCTGGATCGAGATCGCGGGCAAGGACAAGGCGACGGTCTGTGCTGACCTAAATGCGAACCGTTTCACGGCGCCGGAAGGCACGGCCATCCGCCTCGCGGCCGGGCCCGGATCGCAGCTTGCGATCGCGGGCGCCGTGACTTCGGACAGCAAGGCCGCCGCAGCAGCCATGACCGCCGCAAACGGCGGTGCGCCAGTCGTCATCGACGGAATGATCGCCGCGAATTTAACCTGCCCTTAGTACTTCACAATAACGCGGCGACAGAACCGTGCTAGGATGCCGACCGTTCAGCTTGCCGCCACGCAAGTATAAGAAAACATTCGATTTAATAACGTTAGGCAGGAACTCAGCTATGAAGTTGCCAGTCGTTCACCGCCGTCAATTCCTCAAGGCCGCATCCGTCGCAGCAGTTGGAGTTGCCTTCAGCGAGCGACGCTTATTTGCCGCTTCCCCTACCGGCATCGTGCCCCTCCTCGGCGTCGGTTATGCCGATCACCTTCCGGAAGATGGCTTCACGGTTCCGATGGCTGATGCGGCGTCTGTTCTCAGTCCCGATCCCACGTTCATCAACCGCGCCGCGCGCATCAGCGTCGCCGGCGGATCGCGCGCGAAGCAATATGCGACCACACCCGGCGGAATCGGCATTGATGCCTATTTCCCGATCACCGGACGCGAGTCAGGCAAGCTTCCTCGGTTTTCCTTCTGGTCCGCTGCGGGCGATTCGATGACTGGTAACCTCTCCTTTCGCATGCCCGCGCTGGCGACGACCGGGCTCACCTTCGTCGTACGCCGCATGCGTCCGACCGCCGGCGACGGCGCGTTGAACACAGTGCCGGCGCTCGAGACAGAAACATCGCCGTTGACGCTCTCGCTCGGCAACGCCGCCGGCCCCAAGCTCGCCCGCGGCATCTACGCGCTTGCGTTCCGCGAAGAGAACAGCGACATCGCACCGAATTGGAACCGCGTGCTGCTGATGAAGCAGAACGGCAAGTACTCACTCTCCAACGCCACCGGTGTGACCTACCTTCTGCTGCAAGTCGACTACGACCAGGAGCCGGCCGCGATCGCGCCGGCACCGCCGCGGAATCGCGGGTCGAAGCACTGACGCGGGAGTCGGGGAACCGACTCGATCCTACCGCTCGTGGAAGGGGTCAGACCGAAAGTGAAAGTGACAGAGGATGTCACTGGCAACAAGCCGAGACAATTTTCGTCACTTTCACTTTCGGTCTGACCCCTTCCATTCTTGCCGCTTTCACTTTCGGTCTGACCCCTTTCACGCCCGGCTACAATGCGCGGCCTATGGCTGAACCGGGAAAATCGCTTTTCGACAAGTTGAAACGTGGGCTCTTCATGACCCACACCGAGATCATCGAGAAGGTGAAGGAGTCGCTCACTCCTGAACTGCCGATCGATCAATCCGCCATCGATCGTCTCGAGGAAGGTCTCCTTGGCGCTGACGTCGGCGCGGAGCTCAGCATGTCGCTCGTCGCTCGCATCGAACAACGCGTCCGCGCCGAGCGCATCACGTCGATGGATCGCTTCACCGCCGTTTTGCGCGAGGAAGCGCGATCGCTCATTCCGCAACGCGCGATCTCCACGATCGATGTCACGCGCGCCAAGCCCTTCGTCATCCTCGTCGTCGGCGTCAACGGAACCGGCAAGACGACGACGATTGCCAAGCTGGCTGCACGCTTCAAGAACGAAGGAAAGACCGTCCTCCTCGGCGCCGCCAACACCTTTCGCGCGGCTGCCATCGAGCAGCTCCAGATGTGGGCCGGCCGCATCGGCGTCGATATGGTCAAGCACAAAGCGGGCTCCGATCCAGGAGCGGTGGCGCACGACACGGTCACGGCAGCTAAGTCGCGCGGCACCGACGTCGTCCTCATCGACACCGCCGGCCGGCTTCACAACAAATCGCATTTGATGCAGGAGCTGTCCAAAGTCCGCCGCGTGATCGAAAAAGAATTACCAGGCGCGCCGCACGAAACGCTTCTCGTGCTCGACGGAACCACGGGGCAGAACGGCGTCAGCCAGGCGGCGGCGTTCCTCGAGGCAGCGCACGTCACGGGCATGGTCGTGACGAAACTCGACGGCACCGCGAAGGGCGGCGTGATCCTCTCGATCATGCGCCAGTTCGACATCCCGGTGAAATTCGTCGGCGTCGGTGAGAGCGCCGAGGATTTGATTCCGTTCGATCCGGCCGCTTATGTCGATACGCTCTTCGAGTGACTCAGTCCCCACCACGACGCGAAGACGACGCCGAACATCCCGACGATGCGGAAGATCAGTTCCGCGGTGAGCCAGAAGTTTGCGCCGGCATCGCCGTAATGCGCCTCGCTCCACGCGCCCTGCCGCACGGCGTACGTTGACTCGATCGAGATCAACAGGCTGACGCAATGCGACGCGAAGAGAATCGCCAACGCGATCGCGAGTCCGCGAAGATTGGCGACGCTCCAGGCGCGCTCATTCGATGCGAAGAGCGCCAGCAGCAGGATGATGTTGTACGTGAGCTGATCGGCAGGAATCGTCGCCGTCGGAATCGGCGTCGATGACGTGACGAAAATCCCGCGCTCCTGCGGGACCAGCACCAGCGGCGCCAGCCGTCGATCGGCGTGAAGCAGCAGTTGCGTCGCCGGCGCAAGCACGTAGTTGTACGCCGGCGTCGCGGCCCACCAGAGCAACACGCCGAGCGCGAGGCCGGCGAGAAATCTACAGACTCGCAGGAGCATCGCGCGGAGCAACCTTCGAGGTCCAGATGAGGAAGAGCAGCACCGCGGCGCCGAACATCAGCGTCTGCCAGACGGCGAGGTGAAAGGTCTCGAAAACGTTGCGGTGGTAAACGCCGAGGAGGTAGAGCGAATCGATGCGGATGATGTTGAGCACTTCCAGGATGACCGCTGCGCTGGCGGCGCCGATCACACGCTTCCGCATCGGCGCGTGAAAAGCCAGCATCGCCGCGCAGACGAACACAACGGCTTCGAGCCCGTTGCATCCGCCGCGGATGTCGACCGCGAATTTCGGTCCGGCGATGATCGTGCCGTCGACATGCACGCGCTCCCCGATCACGTTCAGCGCCGCGCCCGAGATGCGAGCCAGCGCGCCCGTGAACGGCAACACGACGTGCCTGTCGACCCAGCCGATGGTGATGAATGCGTAGAAGGCGATGAGAAGAACCGCGAAGACGATGAGAAACCGCGTTTGCCGCGGAGCAAGAGCCATGCGGCGATTCTAGCAGTTGGCGCCGGACCTCACTGCCGATGCACGTGAATCGTGTTCCCGCTGCGCTCGTAGCGGAGATTGGCATCGCGGAGAATGTGATCGAAGGCATCCATCCACGGCGTGTCACGCTCCGTTACCGTAACCGTGCCTTTGACGTCGTCGTCGACAAGAATGGTCGTGTTGGTCGCCAGCGAGAACGTCTTCATCACGTCGCGGATGTCCGCATCTTTCAGATCGATCGAAATGGGTTCGCCGCCGCTGGGTGTGGATCTCTCCTCGATCTTCCGCGCGGCCGCGGGATCGGCCGTTCGGAAGTTAATCGTGAGATCGAAGAGCACGTCGACTGCCTGTCCATTCAGCGTGGCCGGCCGGAATGTCCACTGCTTCACTGCGTCGACCGCAGCCTGATCCAGCCCGAACGGCAGCGGTTTCAGGACGCGCGCATCTTTCACGACGCCCGTGTGATCGATCACCACTTCGACGATCACGATGCCGCTGATCCTCGATTCTTTGGCAAGGGCCGGGTAAATCGGCTCCACGCGACTGATGAGCACTGGTGGCTTGACATCACCGCCAACGCGCAGCGGCGAATCACCTGGGATGCGGAGGAATTGGGAACCGCTCGCCGCCGCGCTCTTCATGACGATCCTGGTGACGGTCGGGGATCCACCCTTGAATCTCGTTTCGACGTCTGCGGTGCCGTCCTGGTGTGCGATCGCGCGAATGTGCATTTCGGGGTTGGACGAGTCCATGGTGGCCGGTTCTTCGGCATGAGCCTTCAGCTTGGCGGATGTGATTACTTCGTTCGTAGCGCGATCGCGGACAGCGATCTCGAACAGGTAGATACCGCCGGCGTCGCGCGAGAGCGTGACCTCGAGACGTGGCGAATCATTTGCCGCACTTTCAGGCGGCAGCGCGCGCGCGACGCCGATCCCCAGCGTGGTTACCGTGAGAAGAGAAACGACGACAGCGATGACATCACGATGGTTGAGAAGACGGCGCGTTCCAAAAGTCATGATTGCCTCCATTCGCTCGCGGATGGTGTTGCTGACGATGCACGAGACTGCGGCGACGCGGGGTCCGATGGCGGCCTCGCAGACTTTGCGCAATGCGTTGATGTACGTGTCCGAATCGCCCGATGCGACGACGATCGCGTCGCAAGCCTCTTCACGGGCGGCGTCCAGGATGTGACGTGCAATCCAGACCAGCGGGTGGAACCAGAGCGCGCAGGAGGCGACCGACTCGATGAGCCCGAGAAGATTGTCATGCCGCGCGATATGAGCGCATTCGTGCGTCAGGATCGTCTCCAACTCGTTGGTCGAAAGCTGTGTCGCGGCCGGAATGAGGATAACGGGACGCAGCATGCCCGCGGTGGCAGGAGCCGGTATCGATTGCGAGCGGACGAGGCGGACACGTCGCGCGAGTCGCGTTCGCACGAGCGCACGCGCGAGAACGGCCTGCTCATCGTGCGAAGCGTCGCAACCATCGGTGAGCGCGCCGCGCAGTGCGGCCCGTCCGCGAAGGAGAGCGCGAATCAGAAGCCCGATTGCAATCAACAGCCACAGCGAGATGAGGATCGCCGGCCAGCGCGAAACGGGAGGTGCAACTCCATCCGCAGCGCTCAGAGGTCCCAGCGCTTCGATGACGATCGCGCCTTTCGGCATGCGCGCCAGATCGATGCCGAGGAACGCGAGGATGCGCGGAACGATGGCCGATGGGACCGCGAACTTCATCAGCGCCGCGAAGACGATTGCGTAGCGCGTGCGCGCGGCCAGCCGCGGCATCTGCGCCAGAAGAATGGCAATCGCCAGAATGAGCGTCGATTCGAAGAGATGGCCGCTCATTTCCGGCCTCGCTTCGGCGCCTTGGCGCTGCTCTCGATCGCCTTCAAATCATCGAGAGACAGCTTCCCGGTCTCGACGAGATGCGCCACCAGCGGTTGCGAGCCGCCGACGAGATCGAGCAACTCCTCGACCAGTCGCCGGTAAACCGACTTGCGCGTCACCGCCGGCTCGAAGAAAAACGCGTTGCCCGCTTTGCGCGTGCGGCGTACCGCGCCTTTCTGCTCCAGGCGTTGCACGATCGTTTGCACGGTCGTGTACGCGGGACGGTCGGCGCGGTCGATGGCTTCCTGAAGCTCGCGAACGGATGCCTCGCCCAGCCTCCACAGCACGCTCATAACCTCGGTCTCGAACTTCGTCAGCGCGATGCGTTCTTTGCTCATGGCGCTGCATACTACAAGTGTAGTAGCAAGGAGTCAAGAAAAAGGGGCCAGTGTTTCGCTGGCCCCGAACGTAGGTCGGGCTCTAGTCCGACTATTCAAGCGGCCCGGAGTCGGACTGGAGAGTCCGACCTACGTTTGCCTTTAATGACGAGTTCGAACGTCGTTCAAGATCGAGGTCGAACGTAGGTCGGACTCTCTAGTCCGACTATTCAAGCGCCCCGGAGTCGGACTGGAGAGTCCGACGTACGTTTGCCTTTTATGACGAGTCCGAACGTCGTTCAAGATCGAGGTCGAACGTAGGTCGGACTCTCTAGTCCGACTATTAAGCGGCCGGAGTCGGACTGGAGAGTCCGACCTACGTTTGCCTTTTGTGACGAGTCCAAACGTCGTTCAAGATCGAGGTCGAACGTAGGTCGGACTCTCTAGTCCGACTATTAAGCGGCCGGAGTCGGACTGGAGAGTCCGACCTACGTTTGCTCTTTTATGACGAGTCCGAACGTTGCCCGAAGAACTAACTTCTGACACCGAAGCGCCACCCGTCGTTCGCAATCGAAGCCCTTTCTCTCGCGCTGAATCAGCGCTTGCAGACTTCCTGATCGAGCTTGATCCACTTGCCTTTGACTTCCATTTCGCCTTCGTGGCGCATCTCTTTGTCGCCCACCTTCGTATAGGTGTCGCGACTGGTCATCGTCTCGCCGCCGCCGTGCATCGGACCGGTGAAGACGAGCTTGTCGCCAACCCATCCCGGTGACTGCTGGGTCGAATAGCTGCCCGTGTTGTCGACCGATCCGCCGACAAGCGCTTTGGGCTGGGCGTCGTAGCCGTAGAAGATCCGGACGTCGATCGGATGTTCGTTCTTCGCGCTCTTTTTCTCGGCGTAGTGAACTTCGAGCCACATATTGCCGAGGATCCACGTGCCGGTGACGGTGGCGGTGGTGGAATGCTCGGGCCCCATCGGCGACGCGAACGCAGTTCCGGTGCACTGCCAGGTGCCCACGAATGGTTGCAGCTCTTTCAGCTTCGGATTGACCTGGCCGAACGCGGCCAGTGTTGTGACGAGACAGAGACCCAGAATGAGAATGCGGATTTTCATGCGACCTCCTCCTTTTGGTTACACCTACGCCGTTCGCGGCGAATTGGATGGCTAAGTCGTGCGCGGGACGGCAATGTCAGCGACGATCGTCCGCGGCATTTTGCGCAGATGCTCCGGGGCGAGCTTGATCTTGGTGGAGCGATTGCCGCCGCCGACCACGATGTATTCACGCGTCATCACTTCGTCATCGACAAAGAGCCGCACACCTTCGGGCAAGCCAAAAACAGTGACGCCTCCGATCATTTGCCCAGTCAGCGCCGCGGTCTCCTCGACCGACGCAAACGACATGCGCCGCACGCCGGTCAGTTTGCTCACCTTGTGATTGACGTCCAGCTTCGTCGCCGCCGTGACGAGACAGGCCACATAGATCCGCGGCTCGCTCTTCAGCGCGATGAGAATCGTGTTCGCCGCGTTCTCGCGCGGAATGCCGTAGTTCGCGCAGAAGACATCCGTATCCGCCCATTCCGGATTGCAGTCGAGAACCTCGTGCGGGATGGCAAACGCATCAAGCTCACGCTGCACGGAGGGATCGAGCTCGTTCATGAGACGCGATTCTACAGTCTCCCGCAGTCCTTCCCAGCTCTCCCATCGAGCGCCTTCTCGCCCATCGCTTTTTGATGGGGGAGAAGACGGATGAGGCGGCGTTGCAAGCCAGAACTCCGAAGCTCCCCTTCGAAAACTCGGGAGCTCCGGAGTTCGTTGTCAATTGTCCATTGTCAATTGCTACTGATCCAGCGTGAACGTGACCGTCAGCGTGAAGATGACTTCGACCGGCTCGCCGTTCAGCGTGCCGGGGTGGAAGCGCCACTTCTTGACTGCTTGCTCCGCCTCGTCGCTGAGGCCCATCGGCAAGCCTTTGAGCACCTTGACCTGTTCGACTTCGCCCTGCTTGTTGACGATTGCTTCGACGACGACGACGCCAGTGACGTGGCCTTTGCGCGCGACCTCGGTGTAGTTCGGTTTGGTGCGGCTGATCGCGACAGGTGCTTTGACGTCGCCGCCAACGCGAAGCGGTCCTGCGGATGGCTCGGGTGCTGGTGGCGGAGGCGCCGGGGTACCGGTTCCCTCGCCCGTGCCGCCTACCTGCCCTCCCGGCGTACCGCCCTTTTCGCCGCCGAGGACGCCGCCGATCTGGCCACCGATCTCGCCGCCAACGGTGCCGCCGGTCTGTCCACCCACGACGCCTCCGACGACGCCGCCGGGAACGCCGCCTTCCTGCGCGCCCGGAGGATCATTCGAAGGCTCGGCCGGAGTCGTATCGACTGGCGCGGTCGTGGTTGGTGTGGGGATATCGACCTTCGGAACTTCTTTCGGAATCTCGCGCGGCTGCACGAAGGTCTGTTGCGGGATCTGAACCGGCTTGACGACCGGCTTCGGTGTCGAGGCCGCATGCGAGGCCGCGGGGGGCGGCGGTGGAGGCGGCGACGGGGGTGGTGCTGCGGACGAGAGAAATGCGTGGAGCGGTTTGTCTTCGGCGGCCACCTTCTGCACGGCCCGCGTCGAGATGAAGATGATGAAGGCGATGATGACGCCATGAAGTGCCAGGGAAGCCATCGTTGCCTTCCCTCGCTTTGCTTTTTTCCGCGATGCAAACAGTTCCTTTTGGAGATCCATATCCTTGTGTCTCCTCTTTCGTTTTCATTAAGTTATTTAGCAATATTGCAGCCAGGTGTTTACATGGAATTGCGCCAGTAAAATCAATCACTTAGGCTGCGTGCTAGAATCCGCCACGATGAAATCATGGCTAGCGATGGGGCTGCTTCTGCTGAGCGGGTGCGCAAGCTCTTCGATTCCGATTCCGGCCGCCTGGCAGACCGTGCCGCAAGCCGCGTTGGTTGGCGACTACTGCGCGCACGTCACATGTGCGGCGAAGCCTCAGACCCCGATCCACGTCGCGGAAAATCGGATCGTCAACGGCACCAAAGCTCTGACCCCGCCGTTTTCCGCGATCGATTCCTTCGATGTCTCGCTCGATCGGAAGGAAGTCGTCTTATCCGCGCGGCGCAAGGACAACTTCGACATCGGACTCGTTTCGATCGACGGCAGCGACATCCACTGGGTTCCCCAGGATCCGGTCGATGAAACGGACGTTCAGTGGGCGCCGCGCGGAAATAAGGTCAGCTTCATTCTGCACACGTTGACCGGCAGCATCGTGCGCACCGTGCACATTCTGACGTCGACGCAGCTATCGGTCGACTTTCCACAAACCCAGATCGACGCGCTTGCGTGGGAGCCGAAGGGTGATCGCTATGCGGTCGTCGTTGAATCGCCCGAGGCTTCGCAGAGCTTGCAGGAGATGACGTACGAAGGCGAGAAGCGGCGCGAAGTGATTCGGCCCTCCGTGCGCCTCGACGTCTCGATCGAGCCGATCGGTGGCCTGCTCGTGATGCGTCCCAATGACCTGCATTACAACGAGAAGCTGCCGGTCGTTTTGTGGCTCGATCCGCATCCGTTTGTCTGGAGCGACGCCCGCGCGGCCCTCATGCGCAATGCGCGCGTGGCCATCGCCATCGCACCTCGGGGAAGCGGCGAATTCTGGAACGAGATCGCGAAGGTCGCCTGGATCGACGCCACAAGAAAATACGTCGTCAACCCATCGACCGCGCGACCCGGCAACCGGGCAACGGAGCAACCGGGCAACCCAGCAACCCTCATCACAGCAGACGCCGCCATCCCGCCCGGCCATTACCGCCGCACCGGAAACAGAGTCTTCGCCCCACCCGCTGTCGTACAATCATTTGCCGCCGCATGGATTGCGGACGACCTGAAGGGAACACCCCCGCCGAATGGCCGTCGATGAAACCAACAAGAAATCGACGATCCGCGAGTACTACGAAGCGCTCCTGATCGCCGTCATCTTCGTCAACTTTGCCCGTATCTTCGCCTTCCAGGCCTTCAAGATCCCCACCGGATCGATGGAGGACAACCTGAAAGTTGGCGATCACATCATCGTCAACAAGTTCATTTACGGACCTGGGACGACCCTCGGCGGGATGCTGCCGCTGCGCGAGATCCGGCGCGGCGACATCATCGTTTTCCGTTACCCGCTGCAGCCCGACACCGATTTTGTGAAGCGCGTCGTCGGCCTGCCCGGCGACACCGTGGAAGTTCACGATAAGGTCGTTTGGGTCAATGGAAAACCGCTTGCGGAGCCGTACGTGATCCACGTCGATCCGACGATCTATCCTCCGCGACCGCAGCTTCCGGAGCCCTATCGATCACGCGATCAATTCGGACCGTACTTTGTCCCCGAGGGTCAGTACTTCGCGATGGGCGACAACCGCGACCGCTCCAGCGACTCGCGCTATTGGGGAACCGTGCCCCGCTCGATGATCAAGGGCAAGGCATTCATGGTCTATTGGTCCTTCGAAGGAACGCCGCCGTCGCCTGACGCACCATCGTCGGCGCGGTTCAAAGAACTGGCCGGTGTGCTCGTGCACTTCTTCACGAAAACGCGCTGGGAACGAACGTTCTTCATCGTCGACAGCAAATACCATTTCACGCCGGGTTTGACGCCCGAGGGCGAGGCCGGCGAAAGTCCATGAGTGATTCGAGGGAGTGGGATCTCGGGGGCCGGGAGTCGGAGAGAGAAGCGGAGATGAGCGACGATCGCTCGATTTCGAGCGGGGAGTCGGAGCTGGACAGCTCGGACACATCCGGGACGTTGGCTTCGCCTGCTGGTCCTTCGTTCGACCAGCGCGCATCGGTTAGCGACGACGCGACATCTGAGCTGGCCACTCTCGAAGACGACGAGGAGCCCGTCCCTATTGCTCGCGCCCCACGCCCTCCCGAACCCGAAATCGATCCCATCTACGTCGATCGCAGCGACCATCCCATTTCGCGGCGGCGCATTCCCGAGAACGTTCTCAAAGTTCTTTACCGCCTTCATCGCAGCGGCTACCGCGCGTATTTGTGCGGCGGCAGCGTTCGCGATCTGTTGATGAGTGGGACGCCGAAGGATTTCGATATCGCCACGGACGCGCATCCGGCGGAGATCCGGCGCCTCTTCCGCAACAGCCGCATCATCGGCCGGCGCTTCCGCCTGGTGCACATCATTTTTCAGGACATGCTCGTCGAGGTGGCCACGTTCCGGCGCGAGCCCGAGCGCAACGAAGACGCCGCCGAGCTTCTGATCACGGACGACAATACGTTCGGCTCGCCGCTGCAGGACGCGCGGCGCCGCGATTTCACCATCAACGCGCTTTTCTACAACATCGCCGACTTCTCGGTGATCGATTACGTCGGCGGCCTCGAGGACGTCGAGGCCAAGCGCGTGCGCGTAATCGGCGATCCGGACGTCCGCTTCCGCGAGGATCCGGTCCGCATGATGCGCGCCGTCGAATTCGCATCCCGCCTCGGATTTTCGATCGAGCCGGCGACATGGAACGCGATCCTCCGGCACAAGAACGAGATCCTCAAGGCGTCCGCGCCTCGGGTTTCCGAGGAGATTCTCGATCTGCTGCGGCGCGGCTGGTCGCGCGGCGCCGTCCAGCTCATGGTCGACACCGGCCTGCTCGATCCACTGCTCCCCGAGGTCTACAAATCGATCGCCGGTGATCGCGCTCCTTACTTCTGGAAAATGCTGGAAGTGCTCGACCGCACCGTCCAGGCGGGACGGCGCATCTCCGATCCTGTGCTGCTTTCCGTCATGTTCCTGCCGTGGATCCTGCAGGAGCTGGAAACGGAAGAGACGCGCCGCACGACGAAGATGAAGACAAGCGACGTGATCGTTTTCATCCGCGAGCTGATCCAGCCGCTGTGTACGCGCATGGCGCTGGCTGCAGGAACGCGGCATCAGATCGAAACCGCGCTCGACACGCTCTGGCGTCTGCTCGAACCGCCGGTCGATCGCAAAGCGCAAATTCGTTTCGTCCTCCGCGAGCCGTTCAACGACGCCCTCGCGCTGCTCGAGCTCTACGCGCTCTCGTCAGGCAAGTATGTCGACGTCTTCCGCCAGTGGCGTGACTTCGCCCAACGCGCGCGCCGCATAGCCGAGGATTCCGACGCCTCGCCACTCCCATCTGCGAAGCGAAGACGACGGAGAAGGTGATTCGTGCGCGGCCCGGGCGGGCCGCGCGTTGTCTGTTGTCGGTTGATTGCGCTTCGCGCGTTGTCAGAACACAGGACAAAGCTCCAACGTATGGCGACGCGCGAAGCGCAATCCGGCAATTAGCCTGCATTTCTTCACACTTATTAAATGACCCCTCCCATCGAGCGCCTTCTCCCCCACGCTTTTGTGGGGGAGAAGGCGCTCGATTGGAACGGCTGGATAGAGGTGTGAGAGAAATGCCCGCTCACCATGAGCTGACCGAACAACCGACAACGCGCGAAGCGCAGCTAACCGACAACCGATAACGCGCGAAGCGCTATCATTCTCTCGTGCCCGAAATGCCCATCTACATGGACCATCACGCCACGACCCCGGTCGATCCGCGCGTGGTCGAGACGATGCTCCCCTACTTCACGGAGTTTTTCGGGAATCCCGCATCGCTGACGCATCTGTACGGCAAGCGCGCGGCGATGGAAGTCGAAGAAGCGCGTGGCGTCATCGCGAAGTTCTTTGGTGTTGCGCAGAACGAGGTCTACTTCACTGCCGGAGCAACCGAGTCGAACAACATCGCCCTCAACATCCTCGGCGACGGCGATCACGTGATCAGCTCGGCGATGGAGCACAAGTCGATCCTCGTGCCGCTGCAACGGCTCGGGAAGCATGGCGTCGAAGTCACGATGCTCACTCCGGACGCCGAGGGGTTCATCGATCCGGAGGAGCTGCGCGGCGCGATTCGCGCGAACACGAAGCTCGTTTCGATCGAAGCGGCGAACGGTGAGATCGGAACGCTGCAACCGATCGGCGTCCTCGGCGCGATCTGCCGCCAGCGCGGGATTCTCTTTCACAGCGACGTCACGCAGGCGGCGGGCAAAGTGCCGCTGGACGTGACCAACGTCGATCTGGCCGCGTTCTCCGCGCACAAACTTTACGGTCCGAAAGGTATCGGCGGCATGATCGTGCGCCACGGTATCGGTATCGAGCCGGTCATGCTCGGCGGCGGCCAGGAGAAAGGCGCTCGCAGTGGAACCGTGAACGTTCCGGGCGTCGTCGGAATGGCGCGCGCGTTCTGGTTTCGCGACAAAGAAATGGCAGACGAAGGCGAGCGGCTGACGATGTTGCGCAACGAGTTGTGGGATCGCCTCGTCGCTGAAATCCCCGGCGCGTTCGTGAAAGGACCGCGCGAGCGCCGTCTGCCCGGCAATCTCAACGTCTCGTTTGAGCGCGTCGAATCCGACGCGGTGATGCTTGCTCTTCGCCACTTCGCGTTGTCGTCGGGCTCCGCGTGCAGCTCGGGCGATCGCAGCGCGTCGCCCGTGCTGACGGCAATCGGCGTGGCCGAGGATCTTGCCTACGGCTCCATCCGCTTCGGCCTCGGCAAGTCGAACACCGCCGATCACATCGCGCTGCTCGTCGACGATCTCAAACGCAACATTCCGCGTCTTCGGGAGATCTCCGCGGCGTGAGCACTCCCGAGCATCCGCGCATTCTTCTGGTCGA
Source organism: Thermoanaerobaculia bacterium (assembly GCA_963719365.1). GTDB lineage: Bacteria > Acidobacteriota > Thermoanaerobaculia > Gp7-AA8 > Gp7-AA8 > JADGNZ01. Next base: position 731,094 of record OY970380.1, read on the forward strand.
CCAGTCGCGAGGCTCGCTTCTGTTTCAGGAGTCGATTCTCCGCCGCCGCGAGGCTGTGATCGTGACGGCGCTGGCGGCAAGCGAGGCGCTGGAGATCGCGCGCCACGACCGGCCGCAGCTCATCATGTTCGCCTTCGATCTCTTCGACATGAACGCGCCGGAGTTTTGTCGCGAGATCCGCGCGGATGCGTCGACGCGCGCGATGTCGCTGCTGCTCGTCTGCGAGCGCGACACGCCCGAGCACGCCGATCTCTGCCTTTCCGCCGGTTGCAACGACGTCATCTACCGGCCGCTGGAACGACTGGAGTTGGATTCGAAAGTCGCGCGTTTGACGACGATCCCATCGCGTCGCGAATTGCGAACGCTGACGCGCATCGAAGTGTCGGTCGAGAACAACGGCCGTTTTCTGATCGGCCGCAGCATCAACGTTTCGGCCAATGGCATGTTTCTCGAAATCGACCGTATGCTGCCGTCCGAGGGAAAGATCCGCCTGCATTTTTATCTCCCCGCGGATCCGAAACCGTTGCAACTGGACTGCGAGGTATTGCGCGCCGAGTTTGCGGGGAGCGCTGCGAAATACGGCGTCCGATTTGTCGGCCTTGGTGATGGAGAACGCGAACGGATCGAGCGCTACGTGCGGCGGTTGCGCTCGCGTGAGCTGCTGTGATGACCGATCCAATCCGCAACATTGAGGAAGCGATCGAGCTGACTAGGGAGCAGGAGTACCTGCGCGCGCTCACGATTTTTCTCGACGCGTACGGAGCGGAGGACGCATCGTCGCCGCTGATCCTGTCGAAAACGGCGAAGAGCGCCACCGGCCTTTCGTACTTTGGGCTCTGCCTGATGCTCGTGCAGAAAAAAACGAAACAGGCCATCGACCTCTGCAAACGCGCCATCGAGCTGGAGTTCTACGACGGCAACCACTACGCGAATCTTGCCCGCGTTTATCTCGCGGCCGGCAATCGCAAGAAAGCTCTCGAGACGGTGCAGCAGGCCATGAAAGATCATCGCGAGGATGCGGCGCTGTTGCAGGTCCGGCGCGAGCTCGGCGTGCGCGCGGCACCTCCCGTGCCGTTTCTCGACCGATCGAACCCGATCAACGTGACGTTGGGCCAATCGCGGCACGCGAAGAAAATCGCGGAGCGCGAGGCGAAGAAGAAATGAAGGGTGAAGAGTGAAGAGTGAAAAAAGGCAGGAATCCTTTCACTCTTCAAACTTCACCCTTCACACTTCAATCATCATCCCAACTCTCAACGAAGAGGAGCGGATCGGCGCGACGATCGAGTCGGCGTTTGCGGCAGGAGCGGCCGAGGTGATCGTTGTTGATGGTGGGAGCGTCGATCGCACGGCGCGTTTCGCCAAGAGCGCGGGCGCGAGGGTATTGCTCGGCGAGCCGATGCGCGCGCGGCAGTTGAATCTGGGCGCAAGCGCGGCGGTGAACGATGCGTTGATTTTCCTGCACGCCGATACACGACTTCCAGCTGGTGCGGCGCGCGCAGTCGAGGACGCGCTCGCAGGCGGCGCGGACTTTGGCGGATTTCGTCTCGCCTTCGCCGAGCCGGCGCGCAAACTCCGCATGGCCGGGGCGCTCATCAATCTGCGGACGACGATCACGCGCTGTCCGTGGGGCGATCAGGCGCAGTTCATCCGCCGCGAGCGCTTCCTGCAGATGGGCGGGTTCCGCGAGATTCCGCTGATGGAAGATTACGATCTCGCCATCCGGATGAAAAAGAATGGGCGTTCGATCATCCTTCCGTTGACGGTGACGACGTCGGGCCGGCGTTTTCTGCGCAAAGGTGTTCTGCGCACGGCCATGATCAACTGGCGGACAGTGATGCGTTTCCGCCGTGGAGCGGATGTCGCCGAATTGGCGCGGAGCTACCGGCGATGAATGCCTACATCCTCATCGGCGGTGAGTCGCGAAGGATGGGCCGTTCGAAGACGGAGCTGTTTTTCGATCGTGTCGCGAAGACCGCTCGCGATGTCTTCGAAGATGTCTTTGCGGTTCAGCGTCACGGCGGCGCACCCGCACCGGTCGCGACGATCTACGAGAGCCCTCACGACGATCAGGCGCCGGTGTTCGGCGTCGCCTGCGCGCTCGCGCACACGAGCGAGCGATGTTTCATCATCGCCGTCGATTACCCGTTGATCACTCCCGCGATCCTGCGCTTTCTTCGTGATCGCTTCGAGCAAAGCAATGCGCTCCTGCTCGCGCCGGTCTGGAGCGGAAAAACCCAAATGCTTTGCGCCGGCTACGATCCCGCGCTTCTTCCTCGGGTGCAGCAACGCATCGACGCGAAGCGTTACGATCTTCGCGGAGTCGCGTCAGATGGAGAAGCGGAGATTCTGGCCGAGGACGATCTGCGCGCGCAGTTCGCGGGCGAGCCGTTGATGAATGTCAACACGATGGCAGAATGGAAGAACCTCGGTGTGAGTGATTAGTAGATTAGTAGATTAGGTACCGGGTTCTTGATCCTCTACTAGCCTACTAATCCACTAGCCTACTAATCCACTAATCTACTGATCGACTAATCCGCTAACCTACAAACCATGACCAAAAACTTCTCTCACCTCGACGAAACCGGCGGCATCTCGATGGTCGATGTTGGCGCCAAGCGCGTCACGCAGCGCGAAGCGGTCGCCGTCGCCACCGTGCGTATGTCGCCGGAGTCGCTGGATAAACTTGTCGCCCAGGCGCTGCCGAAGGGCGACGTGCTCACGACCGCGAAAGTCGCCGGCGTTCTCGCAGCCAAACAGACGCCGAACCTCATCCCGCTCGCGCATCCGCTTGCCATCACGTCGATCGACATCACCTTCGATCTCGATCCGGCTGCCGGCACGATCGAAGTCCACTCCATCGTCCGCTGCGAAGGGAAAACCGGCGTTGAGATGGAGGCGATGACCGCATGCGCCGTCGCCGCGCTCACGATTTACGACATGTGCAAGAGCGCCGAGAAAGGCATCACCATTGAATCCCTCCAACTCATGCGCAAGTCAGGCGGCAAGAGCGGAACGTGGGAGCGGTCATGAACCGATCGATCATCGTCGCACTCGCCGCCGCTTGCGCGCTTTCGGTGGCCGCGCAAGTCCGCGAGAACGTCACGGTCGAAATCGTCGAAGTCCCCGTCTACATCACGTCGGGCAACAACGAACCGGTCCAGGGCCTGACGCGCGATGCCTTCGAGCTTTTCGTCGACGGAAATCCGCAAAAGATCGAATACTTCGACGCCATCGACTTCGCGAAAGTGCCCGACGCAGCACAGACCGCGGTTGCGCGCCCGCGGCGCGAGAGGCGTCTCTACCTTTTCCTCTTCGATCTGAGCTTCGCCACTCCGGCCAGAATCAAGAAGGCACAAACCGCGGCGGAACAAGCTGTGGCGCATTCGAATCCGGCCACCGACTTTTTCGCGATTGCCACCTATTCTTCCAATCGTGGTGTGCAATTTATTTCCTCATTCCTTTCCGACCGTGTGGCGATCACGCGCGCGCTCTACACGCTTCGTCCGAGTACGGCGCAGGATCCGCTCGGCGTTGCTCTTTCCAGCCCCGAGCGCGCGCAATGGCTGACGGCGACGGAAATGGGCGGCTCCGCGGAAGGACTTTCTCCACTCCTCGGCGACGAGGTCAACGACATGCTTCAAGGCGGCCAAGCCAATCAGGACATGCAAAAGATGCAAGGCAATCGCCTCATCGAGTATCAAGTCGGCGCCCTGGGCGACGTGGCGGCGAGGCTCAGCGCACTCGAAGGGCAGAAGCACCTCGTGATTTTTTCCGAGGGCTTCGACACGACGCGGATCACCGACATCAAAGCGAATGGCCGTCCTCCAAACATTGATGCGCACCTGATGGACGTCGTCAAACAGATGCATGAAACGTTCGTTTCCGCCGGCGTCACGCTGGACAGCATCGACATCCAGGGACTTCGTCACACGATGACGGATCTCGATAATGACGCGCTCTATCTGCTGTCGCGCGGCACGGGCGGACGGGTCATCGCCAATCGCAACGACCTCGGCGAAGCCGTCGACACAGTCATGCGTGCGGAGCGCACCGCCTACGTCCTCGGCTTCAGCAGCGCGGGCCGGAGGCACGGCAAGATCACCGTTCGCGTGAAGGGACTGCCGCGCGGTTCCGAGGTGTCGTACCGCGAGGGATTCGGCTACGTGCCCGGCAACAAAGGCGTCGACGCGCTGCAACTCGCCAACATCCTGCTCAACGATGTGCCGCAGTCTGGTGCGACGCTCGATGCCGGCGTCACCTCGGCTGATGGCACATCCGTTCTTGCCATGGCGTTCAATCGCGCCGAGGTCGTGCCGCAACTTCCCGAATCATCACCGGGCATCGAACTGCTCATCTACGTTCTCGACGAGCACGGCGCCACGGCCGGATTCAAATCGAAACGCATCAGCCTCACTGGCCCGGCACGCGTTCCAACCGGCTACCTCACGCTGCGCGAACCGTTCGAGTTGCCGAAAGGGAAATACACGGCCAAGGTTCTGCTTCGAATCACCGGCACCCGCGCCCTCGGCTACGTCCGCCGCGATTTCGTAGTGGAGTAGGTTTTCGGCTGGATACGTGCCGGCAGTTAGACGGACCGCAAGCCCGCAGGATTCCGGCTTTTGTCGCGGTACATCGCCTCGTCCGCGGCGCGCAACGCGCTCTCCGCTTCGCCGCCAGCGGGAAGATGCGCGTGACCGGCAGAGAATCGGATCGGAGGACCGTCTGAACGCTCGAACTTCAGCCGTTCGCGCAGCCCCTCGACGCGATCGAGCACCTGGGCCGGCTCAACGCCCGGAGCGACGACGACGAACTCGTCGCCCGCGTAACGGATCACGTGATCTTCAGGACGGAAGCTGGCCTCGAGCACGCGCGCAAATCGTTTGAGACACTCATCGCCCACCTGGTGGCCGTACGAATCATTGATCTTCTTGAAGTCGTTGAGATCGAAAAAGAGGATGGTCGCGCCGGTCGGAAGGACGTTGCCGAGGACGCCGGCAAGGGCGCGGCGGTTGGCGAGGCCGGTGAGCGAATCGCGATCGACGAGCTCCTGCAGCACTTCCTGCGCGGCGGTGAGATTGCGATTCGATTGCGTCAGTTCCAGTTGAATCGTGCGATAGAGAATGAGCACGCATCCGAGGGCGATGACCCACTCCACGCCGGTATCGAATGACGAGTACGAGGCGAGAAAAAGGCCGAGCGCCGCATCGGAAACGAAGCGTGTGAGCACGACGTGGCCGTGCGCGAGCGTCTCAGTGACCGCCAGCACGGCGCGGATCGCGAACCCCGAGGCCAGCCAATCGGCACCGGGAATTCGTTTCAGGAAGAGTGCGATCGAAGCGACGCCGAGGATCAGCGCGATGACGACGGACTGCGACACGCCGATGCGGTCGATGGAGTCAGCCAGAAACGCTGCGATGACCGCGTAAAGAATCACGCAGGCGATCACAACGCGGCGCAACACCATGCCCGGACGCTGACGCGCGAAACGCCACGCGCCTGCGGTCAGCAAAACCATGAACATCGTCTTGCTCAGGAAGTACGCGCCGCGCAGCACGATGAACGCGATCGGCGACGTTGGCTGAAAGTACCAGAAGATGATGGTGACGAGGAGCGCCGCGAGATTGCAGAGCCACGCGCCAACCCACGGCCGCATCTCGACGCGGCGCATCGATCGCGCTAGCACGACGAAGAACACCGCGATCATGAGCGCTGAGGTGATCTGCGCGGTGGTGCTCCAACGCCAGAGGAGAAGTTCCATGGATCGTGGAATTGTAGAAGGAGGCTGCGCGCAGTCTGTCAGAAAGCGGCAACGGAAGCGGGTTTATTGGTCTGCGCGCTATCATCGACGCGCCGTGCGCCTCTGGTCATTGCATCCGCAGTATCTCGATTCCAAAGGACTCGTCGCGCTCTGGCGCGAGGCGCTTCTTGCGCAAGCGGTGTTGTTGGGACTCACGCGCGGCTACACGCGGCATCCGCAGTTGGAGCGATTTCGCGAAACGCCTGACTCACGCGCCCTGATCGCTGCGTATCTTCGCGAAGTAGCGTCCGAGGCTGGGCGAAGGGGTTATCGCTTCGATCAATCGAAGATCATGGCCGCGGGAGACACCAGCCCAATTGCGGTCTCAAACGCACAATTGCATTTTGAATGGCGCCATCTTCAGTCCAAACTGTCGGTGCGTGATCCCGATCGTCACGAGCGCCAGCGGCGGATCGACGAACCATTACCTCATCCCCTGTTCACAGTAATCGCCGGACCAATTGCCTCGTGGGAACGGGATGGCGCGCAGAAAAAAAGGAGCATCCGATGATTTCAGAATTCCGCGGCTTTCTGACCAAGACCAATGCCCTGGCGCTCGCCGTCGGCGTGATCGTCGGTGCGGCGGTCAGCAGCGTCGTCACGTCGCTGTCGGCCGACATCCTCATGCCCATCATCGGCAGCGTGCTGCCGGGCGGCGAGTGGCGTTCGGCGAGGATCGTTCTGTCATCCGCGAAGGATGCCAATGGCAAGATCACCGAGAACGCGATTCTCTACGGCCACTTCGCCGGAACCGTCCTCGATTTCCTGATCATTTCCTTCGTCGTTTTCCTGATCGTGAAGTGGCTCGTGAAGCCGGCGCCCGTGGCGGCTGCTGCACCGATGAAGACGTGCCCTGAATGTCTGGAGATGATTCCGTCCGCGGCCCGGAGATGCCGCGCGTGTACGGCATCGATCGCCTGAGTCGACCGTTACTTCTTCCGCCGCTGCGAAAACAACCAGCGCCACATCTCAGCGTCGCCGTACGCGCGATCCCACGCGTTGTGGCCAACCCCCGCATACTCGTTGTAATGCACCTCGGCGCCCTCAGCTCGCAACAGCGCCACCATCCGGCGCGACTCATCGACAGGAATGACCGGATCGGCCTCACCGTGGCAGATCCAGATCGGAAACTTGTGGATCGCTCGCGCCGTGAACGCGTAAGGATCGGGAGTGTTCATCGTCAAGGGCGATTGCTGCACGGCCGTCGTCGTCGGGTGCGGCAGCAGACCTCCGCAAACGATGAGGAGCGCGGCGAACGTCGCCGGATGCGCCAATGCAAGGTGGTACGTTCCGTAGCCGCCCATCGACAAACCGGTGAGATAGACGCGATCCGGATCGCCGTGAAACTCAGCCATCGCGGCTCTGAGCGCGGCCATCGCGGCATCGGCCGGTTCAGCCAGCCAGCGCGTTTCGAGCGGCGCCTGCGGGAAGACGACGATGGCCGGAACGCGCTCCGGATTGGCGCGGATCGCCGCGGCAACACCGATTTGGGTCGAGCGCAGACCATCACTCCCCCGCTCGCCCGAGCCATGCAGAAAAAGAACGACCGGCCAGCGCTTCGATCGCGCCCACGAATGCGGAACGTAGACCGAATAGGGATAGCGATGCCCTCCGACGACAACGGAGCGAAGCAGAAAACCAGTTTCGTGAGGAGCCATCGTGCGGCAGGACAAAATCGTGGCCAGCAGAAACAAGGAAGCCCGTTTCCAACGATCCTGCATCGGCGCGATGATAAATGAAGAGTGAAGAGTGAAGGTGAAAGAGAGCCAAGTCCGATCTTTGATCCCCTTTCACTCTTCAAACTTCACTCTTCACTCTTCGGATACAGCCTTGTGTCTTTTTGCGCTTCACTCTTCACACTTCACTCTTCACACTTCAAATTGCATTAATCTCGCGGCCTCACAAATCAGGGGGTAATCACGATGTCAGCGGATTCGAATGTCGCGCGCACTGCGCCAGCCCGTCCCTTCGCTTCGATCGTCAAAGGTGGACTCGTCGTCGGCTCGCTCGACATCGCCTACGCCATCATTTTCTCGGCCTTCCGTGGCTTCGGACCGATCCGCATTCTGCAGAGCGTGGCCGCGGGCCTCCTCGGCAAATCCTCATTTGAAGGCGGACTTCCTACGGCCGCACTCGGCCTCGCCCTTCATTACTTCATCGCGTTCACCATCGTCATCGTCTACTGGCTCGCCAGCCGTCCGTTGCCGGTCCTGACGGCGCATCCGATCATTTGCGGCGCGATTTACGGACTCGGCGTCTACTTTTTCATGAACTACGTCGTGATCCCGCTCTCTGCCGCCAACCGTCCGCGCTTTTTCCTGCTGCTCTTCATCTGCAATCTGCTTGTACACGCGTTCCTGATCGGCGTTCCCGCGGCGCTCTTCGCGCGGAAGGCGCGCATTGGCTAACTGCGGCGCAGCGCCGTGGTAGGCTCGGCGCAAATCCAATCGGAGCCTGCATGCACACTGCCGCGATCAGCGCCGTCGTCATCGTCGCGTTCCTCCATTTCGTATTTCTGGTGCTCGAAATGTTTCTCTGGGCAACGCCGCGCGGCCGGCGCATTTTCGCGCTCTCGCCTGAGCTCGCGGAAGGCTCCAAGAAACTGGCGGCCAATCAAGGTCTGTACAATGGGTTTCTTGCGGTCGGCCTTTTGTGGGGCGCGTTCTGTCCCTTCCCCGGCGACGCCGGCCTTCGCATCCAACTCTTCTTCCTCGGATGCGTCATCGTGGCGGGAATCTTCGGCGGCCTGACGACCAAACGCTCGATCCTCTACCTTCAGGCGATGCCCGGCATCATCGCGTTTGCATTGGTATGGATGACGCGTTGAACGGGCGACAATGAATCCAATGAATCTCGACGACATCATCGCCGAAATGTACGCTTCGATCTGTTTCGAGGAAGGGCATCGCCCCGACTGGTCGCGCCAGACGGCAATCTTCGCTCCCGGCGCGCGGCTGGTGCGCGTCACGGACGAAGGCGTTTACGAATTCGATCTCGATTCCTACCGCGCCAATCTAGACGCGATGATCGCTTCCGGTGCGATGACGAGCTTCTGGGAAGCCGAGATCTGGCGCGAGACGAGACAATTCGGCGAAGTCGCGCACGTCCTCAGCGCCTACGAAGCGCGCCGCTCCCGCGATGGCGAAGTGCGGAACCGCGGCGTCAACAGCATCCAACTCTTTCGCCGCGAAGATCGCTGGTGGATCAGCGCGATGCTCTGGCGGCGGGAAGGGCGGGATGTGCGCATCGCGGATGCGTGAGGCAGAGGCAAGCGATTAGAGACAAGAGATCAGGTTTTCTACTCCTGAGGGGGTCGGGTGTGGGGGGTGGGGCGTGGGAGATTCAGTTCCCACTCCCCACACCCGCTGATCTCTGATCCTCTGATCTCTGATCTCATCAAATCACAAAAGGTATGAACCGTTTCCTCGTGCGCATGAAAGCCGCGTACGGCTCTCCGATGGCGGCAAGCAGCGCCTTCTCTTCCACCGCGATTCGGTACGAGTAAACAGAAACTGAGACGATGATCAGAACCACGAGGCTGGCCCAATTGGCGAGCGCGATTCCGATACCGGCGAACATCAGGATGCCGCCGGTGTACGACGGATGCCGCACCCACCGGTACGCTCCGCGGTCGATTACCGGCTGATCCTCGCGGGCGCGCACATCGCCCGTGAAGTGGTCGCCGAGGATGCGCCAGCAATGGCGGCGGAGGAGGGAGCCGGCGATCAACAATCCCGTTCCGATGAAAAACGCCGGCAGATTCAGCGACGGCGGGAAGCGGAGCACTTTCACGAACGCGATCGGAAACGAGATCAGGAGTCCGAGCCACATCCCCAGCACGATGAAGCGTAACGAGCCTGAATCTTTTGATCCGCTCGCCGCCGCCGGCGCGCTCGAGCGCACGACCATCGCGAATTCAGGCGCGAACGCCCAGAAGTACACCAGCCAGAAGAAAAGCGCGTAGGGCCACGAGAAGACGAGTAGTCGCAAGAGTCGAAAATACTACGGAAGCGTGGGGAGTGGGGAGTTGGGTGTGGGGAGTGGGAGCCTTACAAAACGTCCGGGCGCTTCAGGTTCTAGCTCCCACCCCCGACACCCCACTCCCCACTCCCCACGTATGGCCCCGATCTTGTAGAGCCCGTTCCTCATGAACTGGCTCGTATTGCTTGGAATCGCAGTCGTCATCGTCGGGATCGCCGCGGTGACCGGCATCAAACCGAAGGGAACGCGGCCGGTGTCGCACTCCCGGATGATGGGAATGGGACGGATCATGTTGGTCATCATCGCACTCATCGTCGCCTATGCCGCCTTTCGCGCACGCAACGGCTAACTCTCCGCGCCCTCCGCGTCTCCGCGTGAAACGGTTTTCTCAATCGATCCGATACTCGCTCTGCACCAACCCGCTCGGAAAATCGCGCGTGGCCACGTGTGTCAGGCGAACGTCTTTGGGCAGCCTGCCAAAGAGCGGCACACCCTCTCCAATCAGCACCGGCACGCGCGTAATGACCAGACGCTGGACAAGCCCCGCACGCAGGAACCGCTGAATCGTGATGCCGCCATCGACATAGAGATGATGCGCACCGCTGGCAGCGAGCTTCGCAACAATGTCCGCGGGATCGCCAGCCATCTGCTCGACGACGCCTCCGGCAACGGATAGATCAAGGGGCTTACTGCTCAAGACCACGACACGCTTTTCGCCATACGGCCAGGCATCAAACCCCAAGACGGTTTCGAACGTCTTGCGGCCGATGACGAGTGCGTCGACGCTCGCAAAAAACTCATTGTAGCCATGAGGCTCCCCGCCACCCTCCGGCAGCCAATCCAACTCCCCGTTCGGCCGCGCAATGAAACCGTCGACGCTCGCTCCGACAAAGACTGACACGGTCATTGTTGTTCTCACTTTCCTCAAACCGTCAACTAGAGGAGTCATTCGTTGTATCCTGAGACTGCTCTCAACTCATACAAGCGGAGGCATTGATGGTCCTCGAAATTCGTCCCAATTGCCAAAATTGTGGCAAGCCCGTCGCGGCCGGATCTGCGAAAGTTTATATCTGTTCGTTCGAGCGCACCTATTGTGCGAACTGCGCCGAAAACAAACTCAATTTGAAGTGCGACGGATGCGGCGGCGCACTGGTTCAGCGGCCGGTTCGCAGCAGAGCGCTGCTCGCCAAATACCCCGCCGCGAACAGAAACGGCCACAAGGGTCCGAAAACGAAAAAAATCAAGCCCTGACGCGATAGGCGCTGTCTTCTAACGCAGCCATCGATCTCCCGTATCCAAGCCATTCCGGAAGGTTGGCTTCGCACCAGGCGCGGTAATCGGCCATCGTATCGAATGCGCGAAACGGGGCGTCGTCGAGGACCGGTTTGTACGTCTTGATGAACGCGTACTTCATGCGCTGCTCCAATGGCCTTCGAGCGGCGGCCTTGAATTCTTCCAGCCATTGTTGGCGTTCGCCGGGCGCCGGTTCATCCATGATTGGAATTGTAGTCGCGTCTTGAGGATGCCAGCGCCGCCGGTCAATGCAGGAACATCGGCATGCCCATTACATCGGCGACCTTCGGCCGGTAGTGCGCGACGTCGTAGAAACGGTCGACGTCGACGCGTTTGCGGGCGGCGCTGCCGACTTCGATCGGGACCGCGGTATAGCGGCCATCGACAACGGCGACCATCTTGCCCGTATCGCCACGCCGTATGAGGTCCGCGGCCAGGCTGCCGTAATTGTTGGCGACGAGTTGATCCAGTGAGTCGGGAGCACCGCTGCGCATCAGATAGGCCAGGCGTTGATAGATCGCCTTGTCGTGCGACTTCTTCTCGAGATAGTCGCCAATGATGCCGCCGATGCCGCCGAGTTTGCGGTTGCCGTACGCATCCGCTTCGCCGCTCTCGATCGTGCCGCCGCCAATGAGCCGTGCACCCTCGGACACCGCCACAACTGCGTAGTTGCTTGGGTTGTCCTTGCGATCGGCCTCGAGCAGTTGGTAGAGCTTTTCGCAATCGAACGGCACCTCGGCAATGACGGCGCGATCGACGCCGGCAAGATACGACGCCAGCAAACACGTCTCGCCCGAGTAGCGGCCGAAAAGCTCGACGACGAGAAAGCGTTCGTGCGAGCCGGCGCCGGTGCGAAGATCGTTGATGAACATCACCGAGCGCGTCACGGCCGTCGAAAATCCGAGGCAGTAATCGGTGCCGAAAACATCGTTGTCCATCGTCTTGGGAATGGCCACGAGCGGGACACCTCCGCTGTGAAGGCGGCGAGCGAACGTCAGCGTGCCGTCGCCGCCGAGGGCCACGAGACCGTCGAGTTGGAGGAAGTCGATCGCGCGGAGAGCGGCGCTCGTAAGATCGTAGCGGCCGCCTTCGTCGGGCGCACCCTTCGACGATTCCAGGTGCTCGGGGATGTGCTCCTGTTTGCTGATCTGCGGATTCATGCGCGAGGTGTGCAGCATCGTGCCGCCAAAACGGTCGATGGCGCGCGTGTTCATCCGGTTGAGCGGCAGGATCCACGCGGAATTGTCCGCGCCGTCCTCGGGGATGATGTTGATCAGCGATGCCCAGCCGCGGCGCAGGCCGAGAATCTCGCAATCTTCGTTTTCGAGCAGCCGCCACACGAAGGCCTTGATCGCTGCGTTGAGTCCTGGCACGTCGCCGCCGCCGGTAAGAATGGCAATTCGTTTGGTCATGGGTGTGTGAGGTTGCTAGGTTGCCGGGTTGCCGAGTTGCCGGGTTTCGCAGTCTCGCGGCGTCGATGAGTCATTCCACCACGAGACTCCGAGACCGCTACGCCGAGACGTTACCGGTAACTTGGCAACCCAGCAACCCGGCAACTACCTTCTCAGTCGTGCATTCGCAGCGCTTTCTCCCTCGGGAAAGAAGACCACTTTCAGCGCTTCGTGGCGGTCGAATTGTGCAACGCCTTCGTGAAAATCGTTGAGCGAATCGAACGCGGCCTGCACGATCCACTCGACGTCGAGGCCGGACTTGAGCAGCGCCAGCATGCGCTGCCACGTGCCGTACATGCGCCGGCCGATGATGCCCTGCATCGTCACGCCCTTGAAGATGACGTTGCGCGTGTAGTCATTGATCGTGACCGCGTGGCCGGCGGGAAGTCCGAGGAGTGAGAGCGTGCCGCCCATGCGAACGATGTCGAGTGCGAGGTTGATCGCAGAAGGCGCGCCGGACATTTCAAGCACGAGGTCGACGCCATCGCCATCGGTCACGCCATCGACTTCCGCTTTCACGTCATCGGCGGACATCGAGCGGACATTAAACGCATGGAGATTCTTGAAACCGTGCTTGGCCGCCCATCGGCGCGCGGTCTCGAGCGCGTGATCGCTGACGTCGGTCACGACCACCGTGGCGGCTCCGCTGTGTTCTGCGATTGCCGCGGCCATCGCGCCGATCGGACCAAATCCGGTGATCGCCACCGACTTACCTGCGAGGTCGCAAATCTGCGTGGCGTGAACCGCGTTGCCGAGCGCGTCGAGAAATGCGCCGACACGCAGCGGAACGTACGGCGCGAGCTTCACGACATTCGACGCCGGCACTTTCACGAATTCCGCGAACGCGCCATCTTCGTGCAGACCGTAGATGCGCGTGCGATCACAGATGTGGCCGTTGCCGGTGCGGCATCGCGGACATTCGCCGCAAACCACGTGCATCTCGGCGGAAACGTAATCGCCGGCTTCGAGATGGCCTTCGTAACCGCGTTGCGCCCGCTCGCCGATCTCTTCGACGAAGCCGCAAAACTCGTGGCCATAAATTCGCGGCGGCGTGACCTTGTCGCGGATCGACGGATCCCAATGGTAGATGTGCTTGTCCGTACCGCAGACTGCAGCGGCAGCGACGCGGATCAGAACCTCGTCCGGGCCGGGCTTCGGGACGGGGCAATCACGAACGGAAGTGCCTTCGGGCCCATCAACAGCAGCCGATTTGACGACAGCAAGCATGGTGCGGCGACGCTATCACAGCGGATGCTGGATCAGGCGGCGGCGGTGACGGCGGACATAGCGAAGCGCGCGGTCGAGAAGCATCTCCGCCGGCCGCGGCTCGTCCTGCACAACGTGCGGCGTACGCGGAAGATCGGTGGCAAAACGATTGATCATCCAGACGATCTCCTGCGCGTCGTCGCGCGCGAAGAGATCCTTGTGCTGCCCGCCATCGACGAGCATCAGTCTCTTTGATGCAGCGTCGCAACTGTCGTGAAGCTGTTGCGCCATCCACGCTGGACAAACATCGTCCGCGGAACCATGAATGAGCAGCATCGGCACTTTCAGATGACGAACGACGCTGAGCGTGTCGAAAAGCCGCCCGCTGACGAGATGGAGCGGCACGCGCGGGAACGCCACGCGAGCGAGGTCCGGCAGGTTCGTGAATGTCGATTGCAGAATCAGTCCGTCGAACGGATGACGGCGGATGATCTGCGCGGCAATTGCGCCGCCCAGCGAGAATCCGTAAAGAATCGACGGAACGTTCTTCGGTCGGATCTTGTCGTGCAGCCGCGCGGCTGTGATTCCATCGTCGATGACGCCGGAGAACGAAGGGGTTCCTGTGCTCAGTCCGAAGCCGCGATAATCAAAAAGAAGGATGTTGATTCCGGCGTCCAGCAAATAGGGCATGACGTGCGCGGGGGTGGACAAATTGCCGGTGTTTCCGTGGCAGTAGAGTGCAGACGCGATCGGATTCTTCGCCCGGCAATACCAACCGTAAAGCTCTTCGCCGTCGTCCGTTTCAAATCGCAGGACCTCGGTCTGCCCATGCGGAATCCCGTAGTCCTCCGGATTCCAACTGATGACCGGATCGGGTTCGGGACAGAAAATCTGGGAGCGCCGGAAAAGGCGGCGTCCGAGGTCGAGGGCGAGGACCGTCGCACCACCGATTAACAACGAGTTTGCGATCTCGTTAAGCCAGTCGTTCTTTCGTTTGCGCCACACGTGCATGCGAAGAGCAAAAGATCTGCCGGGTTAGAATCGCGCGCGACATGCGCACGACTGAAAGCCGCACTCGAGTAAGGTACAAGGAAACCGACCAAATGGCTATCGCCCATCACGCGAATTACGTCGTTTGGTTCGAAATCGGACGGACGGATCTTTGCCGCGAGGCCGGCTTCCCCTACCGCGAGATCGAGGAGCGCGGCTTGATCCTCGTCGTCACGGAAATCGTCTGCCGCTACCGCGCCCCCTTCAAGTACGACGACGAGGTCCTAATCCGCACCTCGGTCGCCGAAGCCGCAAGCAGAATGATGCGCTTCGATTACGAGCTGCGCGACGGAACCGGCGAACGGCTGCACGCCACCGGCAGTTCATCGCACGTCTGGGTGGACCGAACGTCACGCAGACCGGTGGTGGCGGACACGGATGTGATGAAGGGTTTCGAGCCGTGGCTTAACGCCGCGGCGCGACAAGAAGCGTAGACTCAACGCGCCCGGTTTGCGATGCAGTGTCCAGGACGTTCGGCCGGACACGGAGGACTCCATGAAGCGTTTCGATGCCCTGGTCGCCATCGTCCTCCTTTTCATCGCCCCGCTCGCGATCGCGCAGGAATCGCGGACGCAGACGAACGAGATGCCGCCGGCGATGCTGGCGCTCGTCGTGACCGATTCGAAAGGGGCGCATGTTCCCTCGCTGTCGAAAGACGATGTGCAGGTTTTCATTGGCGGTGTTCCGGTGGATCTCGCGACGTTCGCCGAAAGAGGAGCGGAGGGATCGCCGGCGCGTGAAGTGCGTCGGATCGCCATCCTGTTCGAAGTGAGCTCGTTATCGATGTCCGCGCGGCATCAGGCATCCGAGGCGCTGCATGGATTTCTGGCGCGCACGTTGAGGCCCGGCGACCTCGCGGTCGTCCTCGCCGGCGATCAGACGTTGCGCGCAATGACTACCTGGACATCGAAGCTGGAAGTGATCGACGCCGCATTGGAGCGAGTTTCGGGCGAGGCGCCGCCATCTCTGACAAACGGTCAGGCCGCTGCCGAAAAACGAATTCGCGAGATCGCTACGGACATCCAGCAGGCCGATGCGAAGGGACACACGCTCTACACGTTCGACGCGTTGATCGATTCTGCGCGCGCTTATGCATCTGCGCGATACCGCGATGCGGAGATGTCACTCGACAACATCTCCTCAACGGTGAGCCTTTTCACGCCGCGCACACGCAACGTCCTCATCGTCGCCGGCGCGGACCTTCCCCGTACGCCGGGTGCCGGCGTGTTTCAGTATGTCGAGGGACTGCGAACCTCGGCGTTGCGGGGCACCCGAGGAACGGCAATGCAGAAAGGCGAGCAGTTCAGCTCACCGATGGGAGAATCGGCCGCCTTCGATCTGACGTCGTTGATTGACTCGGCCGGAACCCGTTTCTGGCGCCGCGGCGTGGCTGTCTATTCGATCAGCTCCGAAATGCGCAAAGACTCGGGCGGCGGCAGCGAAACCAGTCAGACCGTCGATGCACTCGCTGCATTTACGAACGAAGCGGACCGCGTTGCCGGTTACCGGCTTCTCTCCGTCGCAACTGGCGGCATTGCATTCATTGGCCGTTCTCCATCGGACGCGCTCGACCGGATCGCGTCGGACCTCGAGTCGTTCTATACCGTTGGCGTTCATCCAACAGCACCAATTTCCGGCAAGGACATGCTGTCAGTAAAGGTCCGCAATGGCTACTCGGTGCGCGTCATGCGCGGTAGCTCGGGATTGGGAACACCGTCGGAAGAAATGGAAAGCCGCGTCATTGCCTATCAACAGGTCAATCCCGCCGATGACAATATGCTAGGCATTTCTCTTCATGCCGAGCCGCCGGTATTCGACGGCGAGCGCCGCCTCGTTTCCGTAGACGTAATCATTCCCATTCGCAAACTGACAATGGTCAAGGTCGGAAACGACAACGCCAGCGCCTTCACCGTCTTCATCGCCACCGGCGACCCCCTCGGCAACTCCTCGAGCGTCAACACCCAACGAAAACTAATCCGCTGGCCCGAAGGCGTCACGTCAGCGAGCGCGTTAACGTTCCGCGTCAATGTCGTCCTCGAGCCCGGCCGCTCCCAAATCTCCATCGGCGTCATGGACGAGCACTCGCACGAAAAGGGATTTGACCGGGTGAGGATTTAGGCTTCGGGATACCGGTAAATCCGACCAGGAGTCGTTGGGCAACCCCGCGGAAGCGTGTCTAACGCGCTACTTGCCACATTTTCGCACGTGCGCAGATACGTCTGGAGGTAAGATACTCCGATCCAAACACGGGAAATGGTGGGTCAGGCCGGGGATTCCCCTGCCTGTCTAAATCGAAGCACACTGTAAAGGAGGAGCTCTTGAACACAATCACTCTGACGTTTGCGGGTCTGATTTGTCATGTCCTCACGACCGGAAACATCGAGCGTGCGGTCTTCGTCAACGCGCCAACGCACGATGCGCAAATTGCGGTCCTCGCATCGGACGTCATCGAGGTTCGCGGTCTCATCGAAGAGCCATCGGCGAATCCGAGCGAGCGTGTCTTCGCCATCAATGACCAGCATCTGACTCTGAACAGCGGCAGAACTGAACGGACGGTGGCCGATATGTCGTTCGCCAGCTTCGTTCCCGCGATCGCCGCCATTTCAGACATGACGGGCGTCAGGGACGAAGTCGAAGACGGCGTCCTTTTCGAAGGGGCGCATGCATACCTCGATTTTCAAGGAGGAAGGCTCTCCGCGGACGACGCGACTCTTCATCAGGCGGTTTTCACCGGCGGACCCACGGAGATCACGCAGTGCCTGGCGAAGCAAGTCGTTTACACGGTAGAGACGGGCCTCGACTCGGTTGCTCTTACCGGCACCGACGGCGCCGTTCTGCGCCTTCGCCCGGGCACTACTGCACGCATCACCAACGAGCCCCCTCCGGAATTCACAACAGAGCATTTCGATATGTACTCGATGATTCTCAAAGACGCGACGTTTGTAGCAACGCCACACGGGACAGGACTGTCATGCGCGCCGGACGGGACGGTACTGCAGTCCGCAACGGACGACCACGTATCCCCGAAGGGACGATTTGCAATCGCCGCCAACTCTCTCAAATCGCTTAAACCGAGACCGAAAGTACCCTTGGACCAGTCTTGTTCCGATTCTCACGTTCCCTAAGTTAGAAAGGCACGCAATCGCGCGTTCCCCATTTGTGGGCACGGGTCACGTGCCTTGTCCGCGCAGTTGGCGAGGACCGGTCGTGTGGACTCTGACTTGAAATGTGGGCCGAGGGGCTCGTCTCCTCGATACCGCTATGGCGCGCGCATGAACGGCGTGGTGCCTTTCTGGGTCGGACGAAGGTCGACGACACAGCCCTCACGCTAAAGATACTGGCTCTCCGAGCAGGGCGGGGCGGCAACAGTCGTCCTCGTAGCAGCCAGCGCCTTCACCGTTTTCATCGCCACCGGCGATCCCCTCGGCAAATCCTCGAGCGTCAACACCCAACGAAACCTCATCCGCTGGCCCGAAGGCGTCACGTCTGCGAGCGCGCTAACGTTCCGCGTAAATGTCGTCCTGGAGCCCGGCCGCTCCCAAATCTCCATCGGCGTAATGGACGAGCACTCGTACGAAAAGGGATTCGATCGGGTGAGGATTTAGGCGGACAAGGCCACGTAGGCCGCATAAGGCGGCCTACGTGGTTGGACGTGGCCGTTCTCAAGGTTGATACAGCAGCGTGATGACGTTCCCAGGAGCCGGTGCAGACACGTTGTATCCGCACTGCGGAAGCATGGGGACGGTTGACCCTATCCAGACCGGCTGCAGGGGATTTCCACTCTGATCTGTAAGGGCGACGTCAAACGCGGTCTGTGATGTCGCCGGGTACTGGCCACAAGACACCAAGTTGTGAGCTTCGAGGACACCGCCCAAAATCACGGGAAAGGCGGCGCTCGTGTCCACCATCAAGGTTGCGCTCTGGTTGGTAGTGGTGTCGTTTATCTGGACGAGCCAAGTGCAAGGCACGCCCGTACAACTGATCGTTCCCACGATTGTGTCGCCGGCGTTCACGCCGAACGGCTCCGTATTAGTCTGCACACTGTTCGGGCAACAATACCAGCTAGAGGCGGTCCAGCAATTCCCAACCCCGGTGTTGCATGCCCCATACTCGATGACCGGCTGCAGAATCGTGTTTGGAGGACTCAAGTTGCTCATTAGGCCGGGAAAGAAGAAGATCGTCCCGCCCGGCGTCGAAGGAGCGGGCGGGACGGTGAACGTGGCGGTCAACGTGCCGAGATTGGCTGGAGGGCTGGCATTCCAGCTCGCGAACTCAACCCAGTACGAACCTGTTGGCGAAACGGATCCAGCGGAAGCGGTGGGCTGTAACGGGCGGGAGTCGGGACGAGGCTGCTTGCACTGCGGAAGCTTTTCCCGCTTGCCATTAGCGTGCGTGACGTTTCCCTGATCGTCGACGCGATCGCGTTTAGCAATCGTCCAAACACAAGAGCGATCGACCATGCCTTGGGGTGTCACGATGTGATCGTGCGGAATGGCCGGCGTTCGCTTGGCGGTCGAGGCACAGCCCACGATACCGATAGCGACGACCGCCAGAAAAGCATTTCGACGCGCTGTTTGCATGATTCACCTCTCTATCCAAGGTTGGTTATCCAAGCGTAAATGATTGAGTGGCACTCTGAAGGACAAGTCCGAGCAGATGCCAACCCGATCGGCGAATAGATCATCGGTCTCCTAGGGAAAGTGGCTATCCGAACAGGACTCGTTGAGAGGGACGGGTCTCATGGCCAATTTCCGGAGCTTGTCTTGCGTCAACCTGCCGCCGTTCGCGATAAAAGCGCCGAGCCGTATCAATTCGTCACCGATGTCTTCCATCGTCGAATCCGTCGGATTTATCAGTCCGGGAGTGAGTTGGCGCAGTTGCTTTGGAATGCCACCCCGCGCAACAAGATAATTGAGCAGAAAGTCGAACGGCCTGTCTTCGGTCGAGGCGTCGTAGTCGATGTTCGACACCCACAGATTGCCCTCGCTGATTTCCCATGGCGTCTCGTCAATGGCCATAGGAGATCCGGGGAAGGGCGTGATTTTAAGCAACGGCGGTCCGTCTGTTTCCATCGTGACCAAGGTGGAGCGCGCCGCGACGCCGCTGCCCACCGTCGTCGCTTTGCCGTAAAACACATCAAAATAGCAGGCGGCGTTGCCGTTCAGAACGACGTCTTCGGAGAAGGCGAAGTCCTTGACAAACCGAGTGAGGGAATAGCCGTCGCCCGGGACAAAACTAAAACCCTGATCTGTGGACGGGTTGAGCACCTGCAGGTGCGCGCCAGCGAGCATCTTCGGTGTGGTTCCATCGGTGACGAACGGAACGTGCGGCATGAGGTAGTAGTCGACCCAACGATCAATCGGCGGTACAACCCTGTCGTCCGGCACATTGACCATGCCGAAGCGAACAGCACTCGCATTCGGGAGCACGGCTCGCATTGGTACGCCGGGGACTACGCCGTGAAATTGACAGGAGATACCGGAGAACAGGATGCTCAGTGTAGCCATGACAGCAACTCCTTCCTGTGAGGTGGCGCGGGAATGCGCCTGGTCAATAAGGCGACGGCGCGCCATGCGCGGCGCCCGCCGTTCGTCTTCTCGTTTGTAATGGCCTCCTGCTGCACGCTGCGGAGCGCTTCCGCGGGGCGCACGCCTGAGGCGAGTTGGCGATGCAGCGCTCCGAAGAGAGACCGCGCATCCCGGTCGCCGATCGGGGCCAGCGTGCCGATCACGTCGCTCGCTCCCGCGGCTGAGAACGCCGCGCCGAGGCTGAGCGCGCGGGTGGCGGCGGAGGGAGGGGGGCGCAGCGTCTCGCACGCGGCGAGTACCACCACTCCGCGCTTCGCCGCCGGTGAAGCGACGATCGTCTTCCACGACACACGATCGAGCTTTCCGGACGCACCGACGAACAACAGCGCCTGTTCGCCGCCGCCCGGCTGGCGCTCGGTGTGGCCGGCAATATGGACGACGTCGGCGTCAGCGGCGGCGATCCGGAGCTGTGCGAGCGTTGCCGTGGCAGAGGGAATCGATGTCGCTCGCATGTAGAGCCGTGCGACATCGCGCACCTCGTTCTCCGCGTCCGGCAGTCCCCTCGAATCCGTGCCGCCGCTCGGCAGAGCAATAGCTGCGAGTGCCGGAGCTATGATTCGCGTTTCTTCGGGCAGCAGCGAGCCGGCGCTCGATGCGGTCGATACGGCGAATCGCTCAACTAGAAATCGTTGGTGGACGGAGTCATAGAGCGCCGCGAACGGAACGGCTGCCAGGCGTTGATCGGCGACGATCACCACTTCGCGCGCGCGGTCGAGGACACTATCGACCGGATGGATCAATTCATCGTAGAGCTTCGCCGCGGCCGTCGTTCCCGATTCGGATAGGCTCTCTTCGGCCAGGGACTCGAGCGTGCCCGCGGCGGCCGGGTGCCGGACAACGACGACATCGTTCTCGGCGACGGCGAACGTGACCACCTCGTCCGCTAGAGCCACGATCTCCAGCACCCCTGTGCCGGTGCCAGCGAGGTGGCGCTGCAACTCGGGAATGGTGGTCGGCGTTCCGTGTGACCTCTCCGCGAACGCGAACGCACTCGCCTTGTCGCCGCGGTCGAGGCTGAGGCGGATGGCGTCTGTGAACACCGCGTGCTCTGCGTCGAGGACGCCCCATCCAGCGGCAGCGCCCGGCATGGCAGCCCGATGGCTTTCCACGATGCTCATGCCACGATCGAGGTCGCGCATCGCGAGCTCCACGCCCCCGCTGCGCGCCGCACAACGCGACCGGAGAAGCAGAGGCTCGGGCAGCCCGGCGGGAAGGTTGTGCGCAGTGAAAAAATCGATCGCCCGTGTCAGCGGCTCGATTGCCGCGCCAGGGCTCGACTCCGCCATTGCCGCTCCAGTCGCGACTGCCACCTGCGCACTCCAACCGGCCCGTAGCTCCGGATCGACGACGGCGTTGGCGAGTCTGTCAGCCTCGTGCGCCGTCCGGAGCGCGCCGGCGGTATCGCCGCTCATCGACTGCAGCAACGCGCGGTTGACGAGCGGGTTAATAGCGAGCTGTGGCCGCGCTCCACCCCGCGCGACGGAGGTTCCCAGCTCCGAGAGCGAGAGCGCCGCGTCCCGATGGCCAACGGCAACCTCGGCCCAGGTCGCCCAGGCGATACTCGTGGCCAGGTATTCTGCTTCGCCTTCCGCGCTGAGCGCCGTAAAGGATTGCATGCGCGCAAGCCACGCGTCGTCGTCGCGATCGAGAGAGCGGTACGCATACGCGAGCATCGTCTCGGTGAATGCTTCGCTGGCGTGCTCACCGCAACGGCGGAACATTGCCGCCCCCTCGGCGAGCACGACGGTTGACTGCGACCAGTCGTCATCGCCACTCAGCGCGCGGCCCAGCTCCCACCGCACGTGGCCCCCGAGGCTGATGTACTCGGGATGCACATTGGCCGCACCCAGTACCCGCTCGAGTTCGGCGCGCGCGCCGGCGATGTCGTTCCCCACCAACCGCGCGCCGGCCGCATAGTAGCGAGCCTGCAGAGCCATCGGATCGTGAGCCGCCTCGAACTCCTCCGCTGCGCGGAGAAGATCGCGCACCGCAGCATCACGCTGGCCGTGGCTGTAGGCGGTACGCCCGGCGAAATAGAGGATTTGCGCCGCTGCGATCTCGTGTTGCTGCGCGGGCGTGGCTGCGTCGACGGCGCGCACAGCGTCGCGGAGCAGCGCCTCGCCGGAGATGGCGAATAGCGCATCGCCGACACTGCGCGCGATGGTTAGCCATCGGGCGGCCTCGGCGTTGTCGTTGCGCAGAAGCGCTTCGGCCCAATTGTCGAGGTAAATGCCCTCGGCGTAGGCGCGGGCGCGCTCGCGATGCGCGTCGACGTACCGACGAACCGCCGCGGTGTCGCCGCGCTCGGCGGCTCGTTCGAGGAGCGGGCGGTCGTGCTCAAATTGCGAGGCGTGCGTCGATGCGGGCAACTGCGCGATGCGTGAGCGTGCCTCGGTTGCCCAGTCTGACGAGGAGTCGGTTTCGAGGTAGCGTTGCCAGGCGCGTTTTGCTTCGTCTGTCAGGCCGAGGCGTTCGAGGATTAGGGCGCGGTTGAAGAGTGCCTCGGGGAGATTCGGATCGATGCGCAGTGCGGCGTCGGCGGCGGCAAGCGCCTCGGGATAGAGCGATGCGCGTCCGAGTTTCGATGCTGTGGCGTAGCGCGCCGCGGCGAGATCGCTCCACGATTTCGCGTCTTTCGATACCCGGGCGGCGGTCTCCAGTTTGGCGATCGCTTCGTCCGGTTTTTCGACGAGCACCATCGCGATGCCGGCGGCGTGTTGGGCCTCGGCGCTCTGATCGTGGTCGGCGTTTTCGATCAACTCCCCTGCCGCGCCGCCGAGCTTCAGTTGCTGCGCATCTGCCGTGGTGCCGGTGGCGCGCATCGGGCCGTGATAGCCGGCCCAGGGAAATCCGCCGGTCAGGCGCGGCTCGACGAGGCGCGCTGATCGCGGAACAAGTGCGACGAGCGTGTCCGTCGGCGACTTTGGATGAATGGCCTGCCGCAGAGCCGGAAGTGCGATCGCGAGAACGACGACGGCGGCAATGGCAATGATCCAGGCCGGGCGCAGGAAGCGGCGCTTCTCTGATTCCGCGCCGGCCGAAGGCATCACGAGCGCGACGTCGTTCAGGCATTCTTCACATTGATCGAGATGTGCAATCACTGCGTTGCGTGTCGCCGCATCGAGCTTCCCTTCCGCGAACGCGGCGAGGGTTTCGGGATCGAGGTGCTGTGACGGGCTTCTCATCGCTGCTCCGATTGTTGGGACGGCTGATGCGAGTCCGTTTTCCCTGATTGCAGGCCGAAGTCGAGCCGGTCACCGGCGGAGGCGACGAGATTGGCCGCTTCCTCGGCGTCTATTCCGGCGCGCTCGAGTGACGCGCGCAGATCCTTGAGCATCGACTCGATGCGGCGATAGAGCGGACGCTGCGGAACGCCGAGGGCGCGGGAGATATCGGAGATGGCCATGCCTTTCGCGAATCGCAGCCGAAGCGTGACGCGGTCCTGCGCCGTCATCGTCGCCAACGCTTCCTGGACGGCGCGGGAAGTGCGGTCCGAGGCGCGATCGAGATCGGCGGCATGGACGCGGTCATCGGCGGACGATGCGCTCGCGAATCGATCCTCATCGCCATCAATGACCGGCACCAGCCGCGGACGCGGTGCGCGTTCGGGAAGCGACGCCGCAGCCGATTCGAGCTGCCGGATATCGGCGTCGGGATGCTGCTCTTTCGTGATGCGCAGCGCTTCGCTCAGAGGCCGGCGCTCGTGATGAAGCAGCCGCTCGAGCGCGACGGCGGCGTCGCCCTGCCGCGTCGCCTCTGCCGAGGGATACCAACGGCCCTCGGAGCGCTTCTGATCGAGGAAGAGACGTCGGACGACAATGGCGACGTAGCTCATCAACGACGATCGCCCTTCGTATTTGCGAAGGATCGCGCAATCATCGCCGAGCAGCGCGATGCGGGCAGACGAGGCAAAGTCCTCCGCGTCGGCGCCGTGCAGGCGGACCTGATGAGTCACCTGCGCGATGGCACGCTCGATCACATCGAGGTTCGCCTCGAACAACTGCGGTTGGGGCATGGATGGAATCCCATCATCATAATGCCAGAATTCTTGAAGAGATGCGCTCATGGCATTCCACCAACGGACGCGAAGCCTGTGTCCCGTCAGGACGGCAGCGTGGGCGGGGTTTTCCGGATGTCGCGCGTGGACACGGAGGAAATTGACAATTGACAATAGACAATGGACAACGGGGTCGCGCGAGAGCTTCGAGGCGGTCACGCGGAGGCGCAGAGGACAGGGAGGAAAATCACGGCGCTCTCCGCGTCTCCGCGTGAACAAGAAACCCGGCCTCGCGCGACGCCCTCGTTGTCAATTGTCCATTGTCAATTGTCAATTCAATCCAGCGCGTACGCTTTCCGCAGCCACTTCTCGACGTACGCATCGATGTCGTCGAGTTTCGTGATCTCGATTCGGTGCGTGATTCGGTCTTTCTTCGCCAAGCCGCCGGTGTCGATGAGGCGGCCTTTGGCGGGCGTGTCTTTCAGCGCGAGGCCAAAGTCGATGCGCGTTCGTGTCGTGGCTTTGATCTGGGCGATGACGTGCGTGCGGTAGATCGCGACGGCCGTCTTGCCGGGACAGATGCGAATGTCGTCGCCAATGGAGCGGGCCAGTTCGTACAGCCGGTCGTACAGCGGGCGAAGCGCGGCTTTCGATCCGGAGAACATCGCGTCGACGTAGCCAACGGCATTGGCGAGGTAGCCTTCGGCATCGGCCTCCTCGATTCCGGGCTTGCCGGAGGCGTGATCGGCGAGCCAGCCGGCGGAGTTCGTGCCGAGGTTGTAGTTCTCTTTCAGCCAGGCGCGTCGCGACTTGAGATCGGCCGGACCTTTTGCTTTGATCAGCGCCGTCCACTCATCGAGATCGCGGCCGGTCTTTTCCTTCAGCGTGTCGATCCAGTTGCGGAGCATGGCCACGCCACCGTGCGGGTCGTAGTACTGCTTTGGTTTCGGCATGCAGGAAGAATAAAAGAAAACGGCGCACCGAAGTGCGCCGTTTTGGAGGCCGGATCGGGAGCGCGTTACTTTTCGGCGCGCTTGGAGGCTTTGGCCAGCCGCGATTTGTAGCGGTCGGCGGTGTTGCCCTTGATCACGCCGCGCTTCGCAGCTTTGTCGATCTCGGAAAATCCGGTGGAGAGGACGCTCGCGTCGGCGCCGCCGGCATCGACTGCCGCGCGGGTCTTTTTGAGCGCCGAGCGCAGCCGCGATTTGCCGGCGCGGTTGCGGGTGTTCGCTTTTTCGGCCTGTCGCTGCTGTTTTTCGGCCGATCGGGTGTTCGCCATGAATGTTGCTCCTACGTAAGTTTGTGCGGTTTCGAGCCGCGTATTCTACTTCGAATCGACGCCCAACGACTTCAGTTTCTGCCGCGCCAGCGCCGCCTCGGGTGACGTGGGGTGCTCGTGAACGACATACTGAAGCTGCACGATGCCCTGCGACTTCTCGCCGAGCGCTATGTATCCGTAACCTTTCTTCAGCAGCGAACCGGCCACCTTGTCAGACTTCGGGTATCTCGTGACGACGCTGTCAAACTGCTGAATCGCCTCGCGATATTTCTTCTGCGAATAAAGGCTCTCGCCGATCCAGTACGCCGCGTTGCCCGAAAGCTCCGAATTCGGGTTCTTCGAAGCGAAGTCGCGGAAGCCGGCGATGGCCAGATCGTAGTTGCCTCGCTGATAGTCGCGATACGCCGATTGATAGACCTGCATCGGGTCTTCGGCAGGGGCCGCGGTCGATGGGACAGTGAGCTCGGTGCCGGATGCTGCGGGCGGAATCGCGTTGTTCGCCTGCGCGGCGGCCGCGGCTTGGGCGATGGCCGCTTTCAACGCGTCGACGTCGTGCTGCGTTTGCGTGAGCTGTTGTGCCATGCGATCGAGACGGTTGTTGGTTTGTTCGACTGCTCCCTGCCCGCCCTGCATCTTGTCTTCGATCTGGTCGACTTTCGCTACGAGCGTGGCGTTCGACTTCAACAGCATCTGCGTCTGGTCGGCGATCGTCTTGTTGACGTTCTGCACTTCTTCCTTGCTCGAAGTGGTGCGCTTGACCTGGACGAGTTGCTCCTGAAGATCGGAGATCTGGCTCTGCAGTTTTTCGACGTCGGAGCTCGTCACGCAGGCGACGGACGACAGCGTGACCGCGCCGAGGAGCGCGAATCGGATGAACGATCGCATTCGCTATTTCCCCACAAGCACGAGATGGTCGCGGCGGTTCTTGGCCCACGCAGAGTCGTCGTGACCTGGATCGAACGGACGCTCTTCACCGTAGCTCACGGTGCGAATGCGGCCGGCATCGACGCCGAGCGTGACGAGGTACTCCTTGGCCTGGTTGGCGCGGCGGTCGCCGAGGGCGAGGTTGTACTGCTCGGTGCCACGCTCGTCGCAGTGACCTTCGATGAGCAGGTTGTACTGGCCGTTCTTTTTCAACCATGTCGCCAACGATGTCAGCGCGGCTTGGGCGGAGGCCGAGAGCGTCGCTTCGTTGAATTCGAAGAATGCATCCTGCACGTAGCCGCGCGATTGGGCGACGCGATTCAGCTCTTCGATATCGCCGGGCAGCGTATCGACGGCGATCGTGTCGGTCTTCGGGCTGACGAAGTCGGCGGTGTCGGTGACCGGCTGCACAGTTGCAGTCGTCACTGTCGCCGGGACGGGCGGAACGGTCATCGATGTGTCGATTTTCGGAGCGACGGTCGGCGGCGTTTTCTTGTGACATGCCGGCGCGACGATGAGCGCGAGTAGCGCGATGGTTACAGCGAATGCTTTGAATGCTTTATTCATTGTTAATTACCCCTTTGCGGATTCTATCAGCGGAGTGGCCATGGTTAGTGGTCACTGTCCGCTGGCCACTTCTTTCTTCGACCAATCGGGATCCTTGTTTTCTCCATCGAATGTCAATTGCAGCAGGTCGTTGCCATCGACGCGCATCCGGTAAATCTGCCATCGGCCGCTTCGGTTCGATTGGAAGGCGATCCATTTGCCGTCGGGCGACCACGCTGGCTGTTCGTTCGAGCCTTCGCCGGCGAGGATGCGGCTCTGGTGCGTGGCAAGGTCGGCGACGCGGATCTGGAAACGGCCGTTGACGCGCGATGTGTACGCGAGTTGCGATCCGTCCGGCGACCAGGTGGCATCGTCATTCCACTCGCCCTCGAACGATATCCGCTGCACGTTCGACCCCTCGGCATCCATGGTGTAGATCTGCGGCGAACCGCTGCGTCCCGAGGTGAAGGAGATCTGCGTGCCGTTCGGACTCCACTCCGGCGTCGATTCGATCGACGAGTCGTGCGTCAGGCGGCGGAGATTGCTGCCGTCATCTTTCACGACGTAGATGTCGGGATTGCCTGCCACGGAGCCTACGAAGGCGATGTCGTTGCTGATCGGCGAGAAGGTGGCCGAGGTGTTGAGATTGAGGCCGGTGGGAACATGAATGCGCGCGCCGCCGCGGCGGCTGATGATGTACATGTCGCTGGTTCCGCGGAAGAACGAGGTGTAGACCATTCGCTGACTGTCCGCCGACCAGCTCGGGAGAATCGAAAGCGCGTTGTGATGCGTGATCTGGCGTTGATTCGCGCCGTCCCAATCCATGAGCCAGATCTCGAAGTTGCCGGAGCGGTTCGATGCGAAGCCGATCATCGACATGAAGATGCCCGGCTTGCCGTTGACGACGCGGACGAGATCGTTGGCCAGCGTGTGCGCGATGCGGGTGAGCGCACCGGCACCGCCGCGATAACGTCGTCCCGACTGCAGGGCTCCAGTCGAATCGAGCAGCTTGGCGTCGACGACGTACTCGTCTCCGGCTTGATCGATTTTGAGCGCGAGGACGAACTGCGCATTCGCGGCTTTGGCGAGGTCGGGTACGGCCAGGGTTCCCGGCGGAATCGGCGCGATGGCGAAGACGCCGGAGTAGGCGAGATCGCGCGTGAGTGGCGCGAAGAAGGGCGTGTTGATCGCCTCGAGCGGCAGCGTCGTTTCCGGACGCGGCACGGCGATGCGCGCGATTAGCGCGGCTTGGTTGGGATCGATATGCGGGTGAATTTCCGTCTGGGCTGCCAGCGGAAACGCTGCGAGCAAAAGGGTCAGCGAGAGCAAAAGAGTTTTCGGTTTCATCGGAAGGTTAGATGCACTCCAAGGTACGTGCCGTTGTAGCCGAAGGGAAGTGGCGGAAGCGGAGAGGCTTCGAGAACTGCACGGAGGGCTGCGCGGTCGAACGTGCCGTTGCCGCTGGAGATTTCGTTTTTCGCATCGCGGATCGTGCCGTCGCGGTCGATGGTGAAGGAAATCGTGGCCACGGTTCCGTTGCCGACTTGCGGCCGCAGCCATCGCTGGCCGATGAGCGATTTCATCCGCTCGACGTAGATGGTGTAAGGAAAATCGGCGTCGAGTCCAGTCACGCCGGTGGCGCCGAGAGGGATGTCTGTGTTGGTTGCGACGGTGGGAGTGGGGAGTTGGGTGTGGGGCGTGGGAGCGGGCGGTTTGTCCGAGCCTTTTTTCGTTGACTGGCCGAACGGAGAAAACGGAACGCTCTTCGGAATCGGTTTCGCGACCGGCTTCGGAGCTTCAGCGACCGGCTCGAGGATCCTGGGTTTGGGGGGAGCCGGCTGTGCTGCTTTCGGAGCGGCGGGCGCGATCACCGGCTGTTGGATTGCCGGACTCTGTGCAAACTGAATGTTCAGCGTCGAGACCTGCTGCGGCACCGTTGCGTGCATCGCGGCGTAGACGACGGCCGCGGCGATCGATCCGTGCAGGAGGATCGAGAGGGCGATGCCGCCACTGGCGCCGCCACCGAGGCGGGCGCGCTCGGCGAGCAGTTCACCGACGCGGTCGTGCATTCGCCTCCTTCGGCTGCGTGACCATGCCGAGCTGCTCGACGCCGGCGCGGTTCATGATGTCGAGCACCGCAACGACGCGGCCATACGGCACGGCTTTGTCAGCTTCGAGTAGCGCACGCTTGACGCGTCGCGCGCGCAGCATCGGCCCGAGCGTGAGATCGAGATTGGTCGATCCGGCCGCGATCCCGTCGAGATAGACCGCGCCGTTCGCCATCACCTGAATCTTCGCCGGGTTGTTTGACGCCAGCTCGAAGCTCTTTCCTTCGGCCGTCGGAAGGGCCACGGTCAAACCCTGCGTCAGCATCGGTGCGGTGACCATAAAGATGATCAGCAGCACGAGCATCACGTCGACAAGCGGCGTGACATTGATCTCCGCCATGTCGCCGTAGTCATCGCCGTGATCGAATCGGAAGGACATTGTGTTGTTAGACGCTCGTGATCGAGATTCGGTAACTGAAACGTAAGCCGGAAACGTAGGTCGGACTCTCTAGTCCGACCACTCGTGATGTCGGACTGGAGAGTCCGACCTACGTAACCCTCACATAAAATTTCTCTCCGTCAGATTCAAAAACTCCAGCGTGAAGTCTTCCATCTCGCCGCGCGCATTGCGCATGCGTTGAACGAAGTGGTTGTAGGCGAGCAGCGCAGGGATCGCGGCGAAGAGACCGGCGGCGGTGTTGATGAGCGCCTCGCTGATGCCGGGAGCGACCGCCGTGATCGACGATGTCTGCATCGAGCCGATCGTGGCGAAGGCGTCCATGATTCCCCACACCGTTCCGAAAAGTCCGATGAATGGCGACGCCGCTGCGGTCGTGGCGAGAAACGGCAGATAGCGCGAGATGCGCGCTGATTCGATGCGTGCCGCCCGCAGCAGCGAACGCTCCACGCTATCGAGCGACCGGATGGTGGCCGCGTTCGCGTGCGCGATCTGCGCTTCGATCTCCGCGTCAGCCGGCTTTGAACAGACCGACCAGCGACGAGTGCGTTTCCTGCGCGGTCACCGCCTGCACGTCGGCGAGCTTCTTGGCGCGGCGAAACGCGAACATGAAACGGCGCGATGCGGCGGCAGATCTTCGGAAGCGAAGCGCGATCACAAAGATGACCGACCACGATCCGACGGAGAAGAGAAGCAGTACACCGAGGACGGCCTTCCCCACCCAACCCGTATGCAGAAACGACGTCCAGAGTTGCACTCCGACAAAGGTAGCACGACGTTGCGGCCACGCGACCTTCGTGTTGCGAGCTCAGGCGGCAAGTAATCGAAACGTTTGCAGATAGAAATCGACATCCGCTTCATTCAGCGAGTAGAGCAGCCGGCCACCGCCTCGGCCGGCAGTGCTCAGAAACGAGTTTTCGTCACCGCGGATGTAGAGCACATCGCCGGCGAACTCGTTCGGGAGTCCGGAGAGCAGTTCAAGATATTCAGCCGGCGTGGCCGTGCCATCGATCAGCACGCGGTCGACGTCGTGATTGGCCCGGTCGAGCGCGAAGTTGAGCATCGAGACGGCGTCGACGAAGATCACGCGGTTCGGTGCCTTTCGCGAGACGTTCCATTCGCGTTTGGGCGACGCGGCGGCGCGGGCGAGAAGAGTGATGCGGCGGCAATCGTTGAACATCGCGGACCTCGCTCAGTGATGAAACATCGCGGCGGTGACGGAGATGAGAAGCGCCGCGGACCAGAGCGCACTCAGCACGCGCCAGGAGTGACGTCCGCTGCGAAGGTCCGAGGTGGTCTCGACGACGAAGTGTTTGATCTGTGCCATGTGAATCTCCTTTTTTCGCGATGACGATTTCTTAGTGGAGGCTGTTGCTGGCCACGGTGGTGACCGAATTCGGATTCGTTTCCGGAACGGCCTGCAAGGGAACGGTCCGCGTTCCGAACGCGTCGACCGGCCAGACGTCGAGCGGCAGCGTCCGGCCGTTCGCGGCCAGGTAGACCTTCTCGCTGCTGAGCAACTCGATCCAGCCGGTGGAAGGAATCGAGTAGCGGTCGCCGGCGTAGACGAAGGTCGCGCCGGGCGTGCCCATGAACTTGTACGAAACCGTCCCTGAGTGGCAAACGGGCATCGGGACCGGCGAGTGGTGAAGGAAGGCGGCCAGCGTGATTGCGTGCAGGATGTTCATGGCAGCGACATACTCCAACGTCGATACCATCAGGCCGTGGTGTTGAATTAGCTTTGGAATCAGAGAGTTAGCTAATTTCGACGGATTAATCGCTGTTTGGGAACCATACGGGCGTATGATTTTCGAACATGAGCGATCCAGAAATCCGACAGCGTCTCCTGATTGTCGACGACGATCCGAACATCGTCGCCGGACTGGCCGCCCTTCTCTCCGACGAGTGGGACGTCAAGACCGCGCTGACAGCGCGCGACGCGCGCGCGACCTTCGCCAACTTCTCGCCCGATGTCGTACTTCTGGACATGCGCCTTCCGGACGGCGACGGCGTGGAGCTGCTGCATGACCTGAAGATGTATTCCGAGGCGGTGTCGGTGATCATGATGTCGGGCGAAGGGACGATCAACCGCGTCGTCGAATCGATGAAGCTCGGTGCTGAGACGTTCCTTCAGAAGCCGTTCGATAACAGTACGCTCACGCTCACGCTCGCCCAGGTCTCCCGCATCAACGCCACGCGCCGCGAGGTCATCGCACTCCGCCGCGGCGACTCGAATGATCTCGAGCGCCTGCCCGGCATCTCCCCTGCCGTCCAGAACCTGAACCAGCTTCTCGCGCAGATCGCGCGGGCGCCGTCGCCGGTGCTGATCGAAGGCGATTCCGGAACGGGCAAGGGCGTCTTCGCACGGCTCATTCACAATCGCTCGCCGCGCGCGCGAGCGCCGTTCGTCGATCTGAATTGCGCGGGACTCTCGAAGGAGCTGCTCGAATCGGAGCTCTTCGGCCACGAGCGCGGCGCGTTCACGAACGCGATGAACACGAAGCCGGGCCTTTTCGAGATCGCGTCCGACGGGACGCTGTTCCTCGATGAGATTGGCGACATGGATGTCTCGGTCCAGGCCCGCCTGCTGAAAGCGATCGAAGAAAAACGCTTCCGCCGCGTCGGCGGGATCCGCGACCTGAC
Source organism: Thermoanaerobaculia bacterium (assembly GCA_963719365.1). Lineage (GTDB taxonomy): Bacteria > Acidobacteriota > Thermoanaerobaculia > Gp7-AA8 > Gp7-AA8 > JADGNZ01. The sequence goes on from OY970380.1 coordinate 763,354, forward strand.
AGCCAACTTCCGGTTAGTCGCCGCGACCAATCGCGATCTCGCCAAAGACGTCGGCACGGGCCGTTTCCGCGGCGATCTTTTCTACCGCTTGAACGTCGTCCGCGTCCGCATGCCCCCTCTTCGCGAGCGCCTCGAAGACATCCCGCTCCTCGTCGACGTGATCCTCCGCCCGCTTTCAAAAGAGATGGGCCGCCCCGCGCCGCCCGTCAGTCCGCGCGCGCTGAAAAAACTGGAGAGCTACGCCTGGCCCGGCAACGTCCGCGAGCTCCGCAACGTCCTCGAGCGCGCGATGCTGACGATGACCGCAAAAGAAATCCGCAGCGAGGATCTCTTTCTCGAATCAGATCAGACCGCGATCGCAACAAAAGCCAGCGGCCTGCCGGCCGCGGATTGGGAGATTCGCCCGCTTGAAGATGTCGTCGCAGATTACGTAACCGCGTCCGTTGACGCGGCGGGAGGAAATGTGCGCAAGGCGGCGAGACTGCTGAAGATCAGCCCTTCGACCTTGTATGCGCGGAAGAAGTAGGCGTTGCGACTGTAGGCTTCCTGAAATGGGTCAAAGGCAGACTTAAGCTCTATGAAACAGCTAAAACTCGACTTTGAACACTGCTACGGAATCAGGCGGCTGAATGCAACGCTTGATTTTGCGGATTGCAGTGCGTACGCCGTGTATGCGCCAAACGGCATGATGAAGTCCTCTTTTGCCCAGACCTTCAAGGACATAGCTGACGGCGAGGAATCCCGCGACCGCGTGTTCCCCGACCGCGTCACTCGGAGGAATGTCGTCGACGAGACAGGAACGCCGTTGTCGCCTGATGCTGTTTTAGTTTTACCGCCATACGAAGAAGTCTTCGGCGACTCGGAGAAGACAGCTACCCTCTTGGTTGACGCGAAACTTCGCAAGGAGTACGAGCAGCTCTATCTCGAGATAGACCGCGCGAAGGCACGCTTCCTTAAGGCGATGAAGGAGCAGTCCAAGTCCAAACGAGATCTCGAGTCAGAAATCTCGCTCACCTTTACGAAGTCGAGTACCGAGTTTTATCAGGCGCTGATCAGAGTAAAAGAGGAGGTCGCCGCGCTGCCCGAGCCGCAATTTGCGGATGTTCCCTACGATCTCATTTCGGACGAGAAGGTTGCTGGTTTCTTGGCAACCCAAGACGTCGCGGCAATGTTGAAGGCCTACATCGACAAGTATAACGAACTCTTAGCGCAATCCAAGTACTTCCGCAAGGGAACCTTTGACTATTACAACGCCGCAACAATAGCGAAAGCGTTGGCGGCGAATGGTTTCTTTAAGGCAAAGCACTCAGTGACTCTTAACGCCAACCGGAAGGTTGAAGTGACAACCGAAAAGCAGTTAGCTGAGGTCATTGCAAATGAGAAGGCCGCTATTCTGCACGATGAGCAGCTCAAGCGAACATTTAACGAGATGGAGAAGCGCATTACCAAGAATGAGATGCTGCGCGATTTCCAAGAGTTCTTAGCCGACAACGAGGAAGTGCTGGCTTTGATGGGCAATCTGGAAAAGCTCAAAGAAGACGTCGGGAAATCGTACTTCAAGGCACACGAATCTCTCTATAACGATGTGATCGCGAAGTACCAGGGTGCGGCCACGCGTAGCAGGCAGATCGAGGCCGAAGCGGCTCGGCAAAGGACGCTGTGGGAAGAGGTTATTGATATTTTCAATCGACGCTTCTTCGTTCCGTTCAAGCTTGAGGCGACGAACAAGGTATCCGTGATGCTCGGCGAGGAGTTAGCGCCAAGCCTTGGCTTTACTTTTCGGGAGGGTGCCGAGACTGCGGAGATCGAACGCCCGGAGTTGCTGGAGGTGTTGAGCACCGGGGAGAAGAAGGCTCTCTACATTCTGAGTGTGATCTTTGAGGTCGAGGTTCGCCAACACGATCAAGTTGATACTGTGTTTGTCGTAGACGACATCGCTGACTCGTTTGATTACAAGAACAAGTACGCGATTATCCAATATTTGAAGGACATTGCCGAGGAAGACTGCTTTCGACTAATTGTTCTCACACACAATTTCGACTTTTTCCGCACTGTAAATAGCCGCTTCGTTCGCTATTCCCACTGCCTAATGGTGCAAAGGACTTCGAGCGGATTAGAGCTTGTGCCCGCCGTAGGCATCAAGAATATCTTTGTGAACGATTGGAAGCAGCATTTCTTTGATGATGCGCTAAAGCGCGTCGCTGCTATCGCTTTTGTGCGTAACATCATTGAGTACACGCGTGGGGACGAGGATCCTGATTATGTGACTCTGACAGGGTTGTTACACTGGAAAGACGATTCAGCTACGACTACGCATGGCCAACTGGACGCCATCTACGCGAGGGTGTTTTCCGACGGAGGCGACTGGATGCACCCGGCAACTCCAGTTGTCGACACCATTCGGTCCGAAGCTGCCGCCTGTCTCACCGCGCCGGAGGGGACAAATTTTGAAAACAAGATTGTGCTCTCGATCGCTATTCGGCTAGAAGCCGAGAGGCACATGGTTGAGAAAATTGCCGATAAGGCGTTTGTTGCGGGCATCTATCGGAATCAGACCGAACGCCTCCTAAAGAAGTATCGCACGATCAAGAAGGTCAAGCCGCGTGCGATCGAAATATTGGATCAGGTTGCGCTGATGACGCCCGAAAATATACATTTGAACTCGTTCATGTACGAACCCATCGTCGACATGGCTGACGACCATCTTCGGGCGCTGTACAAAGATGTTCTGGCACTGAAGTGATTCTCGATATAAGTCGCACGTTGTGGGCGCCGGCAACCAAGCCCCGAGTTACATCCGGTCATGTTCCTGCGTTCAAGTTGTTTCGTCATCGCTTCGCAGACCGGAGTGGCGCTAGACCTGCCCGGGGTCGCCACAGGTAGGGGCGCCCTAATCCAAATCACTATGCCTCTCCACCGTCTGGCGCATCTGACTCTCGAAGATGAAGACGTCGGTGCCTACCGGGACCGTCTTGTACAGGAACTTGAGCATGTTGTCGGGAAGGCGGATGCAGCCGTGCGAGGCTCGGCGGCCGATCGATCTCGCTTCATCGGTGCCGTGAATCAGGATTCCTTCGCCGAGGTCGAGGGCGTATTTTCCGAGGTGACCGCGGACGTTGCGCTTTGGTGAATCGCGAGGTGGGACGCGCTCGCCGGCTTCGACGAACGCCCAATCCGGTTTTCTCCAGATCGGATCGACGATCTTGCGCAGCACTCTCATGTGTCCCTGCGGCGTGCGAAAAAGCCAGACGCGCCCGCGGTGCTTCAGCAGTTTTTCCGTTCCGGTGGCGGCGGGCGATTTCTCGACGAGTTGGCCGTCGTTGAAGAGATAGAGGCTGTTCGTGGAGACGTCGACCGTGATCACCATTCCGGTCCGCGGCGCATCGGGCGGCAATCCTTCGGTCCCCTCCACTTCATCGCAACGGCCGAACTGCCACCAGTGACACTTCTTCGGGTGCTCCGTTGGATTTGTCTGCGCGGAAAGCGAAACGCCGAGGACCAAACTCAGCACGAGAAGAGCCCGGCTGAGCAACTTCATTGACGGATTCAATCGCACACTCCCTGAGGAAATCGCTTCCAAAATTGCGAATAACTCAGTGCGAGATCGACGCCAGGAAAACGGGAGTGGGGAGTAGGGAGTCGGGGGTGGGAGCCGGTGTGAGGAGCCGGATTTTGTTGACCGGAGGGAACGAGTCTGGTGGCCCCGGGGCGACTCGAACGCCCGACAAACGGTTTAGGAAACCGCTGCTCTATCCACCTGAGCTACGGGGCCACTCGCGGCGGGAAACGGCGGGAGGTTAGCAGAAAGTCCGGGTGTGGAAACGTAGGTCGGACTCTCTAGCGAGGCTCCGCCTCAAACCGACGAGATGTAGGCAAAGCTCCTTGGGTGAGTGACTCCAGCGGAACGATGAGAAGCGGCGCCGAAGCGCGCGCGACCGTATATTGAGCCGTCAAGCGGCGAAGGTCCTTTCGGACAATATCCGCTGGAGCCGCAGATGAGCGTAACACTGTCCGTCAAAGACATCCTGGCGAAGCACGTCGTTCTGGAGACCGAAGGCATCGATCGTTTGTATCTGAACGGGTACGTTCCGAAGTTGCAGATGACCGAGGGTGTGGTTGGTTTCTTCCGGCGGCATCGCGCCGCGAAGTTCGCTTCCTCGACTCTGATGGATCCGATGACCAAGCAGTTCGTGGATGCCATCGAGCAACTCGCTAGAGCCGAGGATGTTCCGCTCATCACGTTCGCCAAGGGTGAACGGAAGGACGACATCGCAGCAAAGATGCGCAAGGAGTTCGATGGCGATGAAGGCGTCTACTTCATCGGCAAGGCGCAGGAGCGGGCCACCATCTATCGAACGGAGAAGCGGCGCTATGTGAACAGCGGGGTGACCTATCCCTGGCTTGTTCGGTCCTCGGGCATGGTCAATCACTACTACTTCTACATCATCGATCAGGACTTCGGCCCGCTCTTCATCAAGTTCTGCTCGTACTTTCCGTTCAACGCGAAGATCTGTCTGAATGGCCACGAGTGGCTCAAGCGACAACTACTGCAGAGAGGGATCGCATTCGAGGCTCTCGATAACGGCCTGCTCTCCTGTGCAGATCCGAAGAAAGCACAGAAACTCTGTGACCGGCTCGACGCCGCGAAGATCGATGCTGTCTTTCGCAAGTGGCTGGCCCGGCTGCCGCATCCGTTCACGGCGAGAGATCGAAAGGCCGGATACCGCTACGACGTCTCCATCCTCCAAGCCGAGTTCTCACTGACGATGGTTCTGGATCGACCCCTGACCGGTCGTGCCTTCTTCGAGGAAGTCATCCGCGAGAACCTCGACCTCGGACGTCCTGACATCGTGCAACTGATCTTCGCACGCAAAATCACTCGTCAGACGCCGGGTCACTTCCGCACGAGGGTGATCACAGATGGAGTCATCCCCTCGCTGCATGTGGATTACAGGACTGCCAAAATCAAGGAGTACTTCAAACTGGGACGTGCTCTCCGGGTGGAGACCACCATCAACAACCCCCGCGACTTCAAGATCGGCAAGCGACTGCACAATCTCCCGCGTCTGCGGGAGTTCGGCTTTTCGGCCAACCGACGCATGCTCAGCGTCCAGACAGTCAGTCACGACTGCGCCATCGGCGAAGACACGTGGAATCAGGTGGTGCGTCCCATCGAGGTAGCACAACAAAGGGCTTCCGCTCTTCGCTTCGACGATCCCAGGGTTCAGGCTTTGTTCGCGGTTCTCGTCATGTTCGCATTCCAGGCCGATGGGTTTACGAGCTCACAGCTCCGCGCGCCACTGGCGCATCTTCTGGGCATCGCCCCAGACACCATCACCCGCGGCCGAATGACTTACGACATCAGACGACTACGCCTGCACGGCATCCTCGAACGGATCGAGCACACACATCGCTACCGCCTCACCGATCAAGGCCTGCGCGTAGCCGTGTTCTTCTCGCGGGCATGGACTCGACTATTACGCCCAGGCTTGTCGCTCAGCGCACCCACCGCCCCCGTATCCATCCCGCTCCGCCGCGCGTTCGCCTCTCTGGAAAACCAAATCGCACGCTTCGCCGAACAGCAGAAATGCGTCGCTTGAAAATGCGACTCATCTGCTAAGCATTTTTTCGCTCAAGACCTCTAGTCCGACACATTCACCGAAAAGGAGTCGGACCTGAGAGTCCGACCTACGTTTGCGTTGGGGCGAAACGCGACGCGGGGAATCACGATCCACCGCGTGAAAGGTGTCAGACCGAAAGTGAAAGTGACGAGATGGTGCTGGGAGGAAATCCAGACAATTTTCGTCACTTCCACTTCGGGTCTGACCCCTTCCGTTCCTTTGAAGTTGAGCAAGTGGAAACGTAGGTCGGACTCTCTAGTCCGACACAATTCACCCGAAAGGGAGTCGGACTGGAGAGTCCGACCTACGTTCCATTCGGTCAAATCACAAATGCGAAAACAGCCCCTTCGTGTACTGCTCCGGATTGGCGAGGAACGTGCGTTTGTGATCGTCGGATGAGAAGTAGTAGAGCTTGTTTTTGTACTCGACCGTTGGCGTCGAGGCGCGGATCGAGATCTTGCTGCCATCGACAGCGTCCATCGCGATGGCGGGTGCGAACGGGAGCGCCGCGCGGAGCGCTTCGTCCTGCGGCGTTGGCGGTGGCGGAGCGTCGGCTTGGGCGAGATTCGTGGCGGTCTTTGGCGGCGGCGCTTCGTCGGTCAGTACCGGCGGCGCGTCGATCGTGGCCGGCTGGACGTTGCCTGAATCGACCGTGCGCATCTCCGCTTTCGACTGCGGCAGCGTCTTCGCCGGTTGCGAGCCGCCGCGGCAACCGGCAGCGAACGAAGCGATTAATACGATGATGACAGCGCGGTTCAACGTGACTTCCGATCTGTGCAGGCAGCAAGCCAACGAACGGTCATGACATCTCCCGCAGCAGCGCCGCGCGGCACTCATTCAGGCGCTGCCAGACGAGCCCTTCGATCGCGCCGGGATCGACGATCAGCACGAGGTAATAGCCGTCGTGCAGATTGCAGCAGAAGATCCTGCTGGCGGCGAAATCGAACTTGTAGCGCGCCACATCGCCGCCGTCCGTGGCGTTGGCGACGCGCCGGAGCTTCGACATGAAAATGCCGGCATACGCGCCGATGACGCGAAGGTCGTGATCGTCGGTCTCGAACGGACGCGCCGTCACCACGTCAACGCTCTCCCCCTCGGAATCGAGAAACACCGCACCGATCGCGCCGTGCGTCGATTCCAAGACGTCGCGCAGGATGTCGCCGAACAGCACCTACGCAGCGCCCCGCACTTGATCGTCGATGGTGATGTCGCCGCGCTGGACGGCGTTCGCAAACGCCTCTACGACGTGCGGATCAAAACGCGTTCCGGCAAAGCTGCGGATCTTTTCGACGACGTAGTTGATCTCCATCGCCTTTTGATAGGGCCGGTTGGTGGTCATGGCGTCGAACGTATCGGCGATGGCAACGATGCGCGCCTGCATCGGGATCTCATCGGCCGTGAGGCCGTCAGGATAACCGCCGCCGCTCCATTTCTCGTGGTGATACTTCATGCCGGGAATGATGTCGATGAGTTGTGCGACGCCGCTCATGATGGCAGCGCCTTTCGCCGGATGTCCCTTCATCACTTCGAACTCATCTTCACTCAGCGCGCCAGGTTTGCGGAGGATGCGGTCGTCGATGCCGATCTTGCCGACGTCGTGAAGCAGCGCGCTGATGCGAAGATTGCGCATCTCCTGCTCGGGGAGGCTGAGATTTTTTCCGATCGCCACCGAGTACCGCGCCACGCGCTCCGAATGTCCGCGGGTGTACGGATCCTTCGCGTCGATTGCCGCCGCGAGCATGCGCACGGAATTGATGAACAGCAAATGGTTCTCGTGCGCCGCTTTTTTGAGTTGCTCGATCGCCGTCTCGATCGCGCCCGACATCGAGTTGAAATTGTCCGCCAGCTCGCCGATCTCGTTGCGCGTCTTCAGCTCGATGCGCTGGTGGTAGTTGCCGTTGGCGATCTCGCGCGAGCGCTGCGCCAGGGCGCGAACCGGTCCGGCGATTCCGGCGGCAAACACGATCGCGGCAAGAATCGCGACCAGCAGCGCGATCGAGATCCAGGTGATCGTCGCGCGCACCATCTTCGAGACCGAGGCATACGCGAGCCGCTCCGGTTTCTGTACGACGACTCCCCAGTCGGGATGGCCGACCGGCGCCACGGTGCCGAGCATGGCCACACTCTCGCCGGTGCGATTGTCGTCGTACGGAATCGTCAGGTGGACAGGCGCCTTCGAAAACTCCTGCACGATTTTCAGGTTGGAAAAATCGGGATGCTGCACTTCAACCGAGGCCTCGCTGTGCATCAACACGCGTCCGTTGCGATCGACGAGAAACGCGGTCACGTCGCCTTTGCCTTCGTCGCGAATCCGCTCGGCGATGCGGCGCAGACTGACGATGGCTTCAACAGTTCCGATCGTCGCACCGTCGTCGATCACCGGCACCGCGATGATGACCGCGGGCTGGTTCGCCGCCGTCACGAACTGAAACGTGCCGGTGTAGACCTGACCGGTGAGCGCGGCCTGCAGCGCCAGGTCGAGCTCCTGGCGAACCGGCGCATCGAGGCGCGCGGGCGTGGCCGAGGCGCCCTTCCCTTCGCGGTTGAGAATGCGAAGCCCGAGGAGGTCGCCGTCGGGAGTGAGGTAGTTAGTGATCGTTCCGCGCTGCTCGCCGTAAATGAATGGATCGGACCCGGCCGGCAACGCCCCTTTCATCGCCCGCACGCTTCCGCCGATCTGCGTCAGTTGCTGCGTGTTGTTGGCGAGCAGGTTCTGAATATCGGTAGCGATCCCGACGGCCGAGCGCGTCAGATACTTTTTCTCAAGCGTCTCCAGCGAATCGCGGTTGATGCTGATGAGGAAGTAGTGCGAGACGACGAGCGGCACCAGCCCAACGATGATCATCGCGCCAAGCAGCGTCCAAAGCAGACGGGCGCGGCGGGCGGGAACTTGAGGTTCTACTTCGGACATCGGGGTTGATTATAGCGAGGGGCTGGTTTCGGCGTGATCGTCAGAATGACGGAATCTATGTCGCGATATCATTGCTATCGAGATCATGGCGAGGCTGATTGTGCAAGACATCGTAGAGGATCGTGAAGAGCTGGAGCCACCGTCTTCCTCGTTCAAGGAGTTCCTCGAGCAGATGCCAGATGTCGGAACTGATGAGGACTTCGCGCGTAGCCAGGATTTCGGGCGATCGGGCGATCTGTTCGACACCAACGTGCTCGCCGAAGTTAAGCTTTAATCTTGAATTTCTCTCTCCGCGACACTCTTCCATCGAGCGCCTTCTCCCCCACGCTTTTTGTGGGGGAGAAGGTGGCCGAAGGCCGGATGAGGGGGCGGTTGGCTGTTTCGGCACCGTTGCGTCAATCGCCGCGACATCAGGGATTGCGTGGACAACACATCGCGACCGCGCGATTTCTGTCGCCCGCTGAAGCGGGCCTCCATTTTGGGTCGAGCTCCCTTTTCCCCCGCCTGAAGGCGGGGGCTACGGATCTCATGCAGCCTTCGGCAGCGTCGGGACGTCGAGGTGTTTCATCGAATGTATTAGTGATCGGGAGTCAGGCATACCCTTGTCAATCGGTACGGGACAGCTCCCTCGGCGAGGGCGTGCAGCAAGAGTTGCGCGGACGACGCATGGCAATCGCCCGACTTCTGTCGCCCGCTGAAGCGGGCTTCCATTTCGGGGCGACCTCCCTTTTCCCCCGCCTGAAGGCGGGGGCTACGGATCTCACGCAGCCTTTGGCAGCGTCGGGATGTCGCGGGGTCTTATCGAATGTATTAGTGATCGGGAGTCAGGCATACCCTTGTCAATCGATGCGGGCCAAGCCCGTCGGCGAGAACGTGCACCAGGGAGTATCGAGCGCCTTCTCCCCCGTGGTTTTCGGAAGGAGAAGATGCCGAAGGCGGATGAGGGTGGCGTTGCAAGTTGGGACAAACACGTTCATGAACAGAGCCCGGGAAAACGGCTGCTCGCCTCGCACCATCGATGTCATCCGATGAAAGTTCGGGAATTCAGACGCTGCCGAAGGCTGTGTGAGATCCGTAGCCCCCGCCTTCAGGCGGGGGAAAAGGGAGCTCGACCCCAAATGGAAGCCCGCTTCAGCGGGCGACAGAAACCGGACGTTGGCTGAAGGCGATGCTCGGTCTCTACATCCACCTACCCTTCTGCCGTGTTCACTGCACGTACTGTCCGTTTGCGGTGTCGACGGACATTGGATTGCAGGATCGATATACCGAGGCATTGCTGGCGGAGATTGAGGCGCGAGGCAATGGCGAAAACGTAGACAGCATCTTCTTCGGCGGCGGAACGCCTTCGCGCACCTCACACGAAAATCTCACTCGCGTCGTCGCAAAACTTCACGAGCGTTTCGTGATCGACGACGGAGTCGAGTTCTCGCTCGAAGCGAATCCCGAGGACGTCACCGAGGATGCGATTGCGTTCTGGCGCACGCTTGGTGTCAACCGGCTCAGCATCGGTGTGCAGTCCTTTCACGATGACGAGTTACGCCCGCTCGGGCGCGTGCATGGGCGTGCGCAAGCGCTCGAGGCTGTTCGACTCGCCATCGAGTCTGGCATCCGCACTAGCCTCGATCTGATTCTCGGATTGCCGCGACAGACCGCGGCGAGTTTCGCTGAGACGGTGGAGACAGCAATCGCCACGAAAGCCGGTCACATCTCGCTCTACATCCTCGACCTCGAAGAAGGGACCGCGCTCATTCGCCAGGTCGAAGGTGGACGCGTGTCTCTGCCCGACGAAGATCTCGTCGCATCGCTCTACACCGAGGCGATCGAGCGCTTTGCGAAGGCCGGTCTTGCGCAGTATGAGATCAGCAACTTCGCGAAGCCCGGCGAGGAATGCCGCCACAACCTTCGCTACTGGCGCCGCGAGGAGTACTTCGGGTTCGGCATCGGCGCGCATTCGTTCCTCGGCGACCGCCGTTTCGCCAACACGCGCGACATTCATCAGTACATCGGCGGCGCGCACGAACCTGTTTTCGCCGAGGTCCTTGGCGACGGCGAAGTGCGCCGCGAGACCATCTTTCTCGGACTCCGTCAGGCCGGAGGGATACACTATGACGACGTCGTACGACTCTGTGGGGTGGGAGGGATCGAATGGATGGAGCGCGGCTTGAGCGACGGGTGGTTGCGGCGGGTGGGAGCACGAGTGGCCTTCACGTCTTCCGGTTTCCTGCTGAGCAACGAATACATTTCGCAGCTTTTCTGATTGCGCTGGCGTTTTCGCTGCCGGCGTTCGCGCAGGACGTGAAGTTCGATCCGAATCTCGTTACGCAGGCGAACTTCAGCAAGTTCTCGCGCATCGTTGGTCAGGCGATCTTCGCCGATCCCGTGCAGCCGGCACGCACCAGCGGACTCCTCGGATTCGATGCCGGCGTCGCGGCGACGGTCGTGCCGGTCGACGAAAAAGCCGCGTACTGGCGCGCCGCGGTGCCGGCGAACAGCAGCTTCACGACGCACGGCTACGTCGGCGTTCCGCGCCTCGTGGCATCGAAGGGATTCGGCTTCGGAACGATCTCCGGAACGTACGCGAAGGTCTCGAACAGCGGCATCAAGATGTGGGGCGGTGCGCTCGACGCGCCGCTGCTGCGCGGCGGCGTGTTGAAGCCCGAGCTGGCGTTGCGCGTCTCGTATTCGCAGCTCTCCGGCGTCGATGTATTTCGCGAGAAAACCTACGGCGCCGAGGTGTTTCTCAGCAAAGGATTCGGCCCGATCACGCCATTCGCAGCCGTCGGCATCATGCACATCAACGCCGCGGGCGACATCCCCGCGACATCGCGAACCGCAGCCTTTCGATTGACCGACAGAAGCAGTTTCAATCGCTACACCGCGGGCGTTCGCCTCTCGCTGCTCGTGCCAAAACTCGTCGTCGAAGTGACGCAAGCGGAAGTGCGAAGCTACACGGCAAAGGTGAGCATCGGGTTCTGAATTTTCTCACGCGAAGGCGCGAAGACGCGAAGGGCTTTGAGTTGCGATACTCCTTCGCGCCTTCGCGTCTTCGCGTGAGTGGTTCAGAAATCAGAACGCCTCGGCCTCCGCCACCACCCTTGGCTGTTTCCCCACTTTTCGCGAGATTGCTTTCGCTTGCAGGAAGAGGCCGAGGTAGTCGCGGCCGCCGGCTTTGGAATCGGTGCCGGACATGTTGAAGCCGCCGAATGGGTGCACGCCGACGAGCGCGCCGGTGCATTTGCGATTGAGATAGAGGTTGCCGACGAAGAACTCTTCGCGCGCGCGATCGAGTTTCGATTCATCGTCCGTGAAGACCGCGCCGGTCAATCCGTACTGCGTGTTGTTGGCGATGCGCAGCGCGTCATCGAAGTCCTTCGCGCGCGTCACGGCCAGCACCGGCCCGAAAATTTCTTCCTGCGAGATCGTGGCATCCGGCGCAACGTCGCCGATGACGGTAGGCTCGATGTAGAAACCTTCGCCTTCGCGCAGATTGCCGCCGGCGAGCAGTTTGCCGCCGTCGCTTTTGCCCTTCTCGATGAACTCCTTGATCTTCCGCATGGCCGATTCGTTCACCACCGGACCGACCTGCGATTCCGCATCCTCGGGAGGACCAATCCGCAGCGCTTTCGTCTTCTCGACCACCATCGGCACGAACGCGTCGTAGATGGCATCGTCGACGATGAGTCGCGAACAGGCGGAGCACTTCTGGCCCTGGAATCCGAACGCCGAGGCGACGACGGCGGTCGCGGCCTCATCGAGATTCTTCCAATCGCGATCGACGATGATCGCGTCCTTCCCCCCCATCTCCGCGACCACGCGCTTGATCCACACCTGACCCGGACGCGACTTCGCAGCTTCTTCGTTGATGTGCAGCCCGACTTCCTTCGAGCCGGTGAACGAGATGAAACGCAGACGCGGACTCATCACGAGCGGATCGCCGACCTCGGCGCCCGAGCCGCTGAGGAAGTTGACGACACCGGGCGGCATGCCTGCTTCTTCGAGCAACGCGAAGAAACGCCACGCGATCCACGGCGCATCCGACGACGGTTTGAGGATGACGCAGTTGCCGGTGGCGACAGCGGCAGTGGTCATGCCGGCCATGATGGCGAGAGGAAAGTTCCAGGGAGGAATCACGCCACCGACGCCGAGGGGAACGTAGACCAGCGCGTTGTCCTCGGACTCGATCTTCGTGATCGGATGCTCGCCGCCCCAGCGGTACGCTTCCCTTGCGTAGAACTCGAGAAAATCGATCGCCTCCGCGGTGTCGGCGTCAGCCTCGGGCCACGTCTTGCCGACTTCGTAAACCATCGTCGCGGAGAACTCGTGCTTGCGTTGCCGCATCAATGCCGCGGCACGAACGAGCAGACCGGCGCGGACGTCGAGCGGCTCGCGCTTCCAGGTTTCGAATGCTTTCCACGCGGCATCGAGGGCCTGCTCGACGTGCTGCTTCGTCGCCTTGTTGAAACGCCCGAGGAGCTGGGACTTGTGAGAAGGATTGATCGAATCGTAGGTCTTCAATCCTGTAATCTGTTCGCCGCCGATGACAACGGGATACTCGCGGCCAAACTCGGCGCGTACAGTGGCGAGGGCCGCTTCCATCGCTGCCTTCTCGTCCGGTTTGGTAAAGTCGGTCAGCGGCTCATTCTTGAATTCAGTCAGCATCATTCCTCCGGGTGGGTGTTCTTGTTGCAGAGATCAGAGACTGGAGATTAGCGATCAGGGAATGAAGACCGCGAAACCGTGACAAATCGAGATGAGAGCCAGGAAATGCCCGGTCTCCGATTCCTGATCTCTTGTCTCTCATTCCTGCTTCCTGATCTCTGCTTTTTATGTATCCGAAAACTCTCATCACCGCAATCGCCATCGTGCTTGTTTGCGCATCGTGCTCCGTCAACTTGCCGTGGGCGCACGAGCCGATCGGCCAGGAGATCAACCTCGCCTTCGTGATTCGGAACAATCTTCTGTTCCTGCCGTCAGCGACGATCGACGGGCGAAGCGGACAGTTTCTTCTCGGTACCGCGGCGCCGCACACGGTGGTCGATCGCGCGTTCGCAGGCCAGACTTCCCGGCAGATGAAGCTGGAGCTGGACCAGAAGGAATCGATCCATTTCACGCCCGACCTGATCGACTTGCATGGAGTGGCCGACGCGATCGTCGGCGCCGACGTCTGGGGCACCCGCGCCATCTCGATCGATTACGCCTCGGGTCTCATCACGTATCAGAAGGAAGGCATTCATCCGGAGCTGATGACCCTTTTTCGATTTGATGCAGAGCCGCGCGTCAATGTGTTCGTCGATGGAAAAGTGATCGCGGCTATCGTCGACACCACGTCGCCCGACACGCTCATTCTGCCTCGCGGCAGCGCAGCCGAGTCGCGCAGGAAGGCGTACTTGCAGTTGGCTGGCGCCGATTTGGGAATCATCGACATCCGGCTCGCTAACGTTTCCGCGCCGCGCCTCGGCAACCGGCTGCTGTCGAAATATCTGGTCACGATCGACTACGGAAAACGCGAAGTTGGACTTTGGCGCGACCCTCGCACGCGGTAGCGCGAATACAATGCTCAACATGCGCCGCACCCTCACCGTTCTCATTCTCGGCATCGCCGCGTCCGCGAATGCGCAGACGTGGCAATTCCACGGCTTTCTCACCGGCCGCGAGACGTATGTGAACGCACAGCCATCGTGGCTTCAGGGTGGCGTAGGACGATTCGACGTCGGTGCCGACACTCCCGACGATCATCGGCTGGTGAATGTCGACAGCGCGCAACTCGGCATCGATTGGACGCCCGCTGGCTGGCTCCTGCTGCACGCCAACGGCATCGCACGGCAGGAGCAATCGGGCTTTCACGGCAAGCGCATCGGCCTCGTGCAGGCCTACGCCGAAGTGTTCAACGATCACTGGCGCCTTCGTGCGGGCGAGTTCTGGCTGCCCACTTCGCGCGAGAACACCGATCCGCTCTGGACCTCGAAATACACGGTCACCTACTCCGCGCTCAACTCCTGGATCGCGCAGGAAGTGCGTCCCATCGGCGCGGATTTGCAATGGTCGCCCGGCTTCTACGTCACGCTCGGTGCAACGGCCTTCCGCGGCAACGACACGATGGGTACGCTCCTCGCCGCCCGCGGCTGGACCTTCGGAAACTACCTGGCGACCTACGACGAGAACATGCCGCTCCCCTACCCGGAGACGACGAAACCGATCGGCGCCGATCTCGATCACAAGAACGGCTACTCCGAGCGCATCCGCCTGTCGCTGCCGGAGCGCGCGATGATCCAGTTCGCACACATCGACAACCGCGCGCCCATCGCCCCCTTCCCGATCAAAGGGCAGACGCCGTGGCAGACGCATTTCAATGTCATCAGCGCCAACGCGGGATCGAAGGGCCCGACGACTGTTGCCGCGGAGTGGGCTTACGGATCGACCGCGGTCGGATTCCCTGGCGGCAGCTTCACGATGGATTTCGATACCGAGTACGTGCTCGTATCGCACGCGTTCGGCCACGAGCGTCTCAGCGCACGCGTCGAGCGCTTCTCCACGCGCAACGCAACGCGCCCAGCCGTGGACGACGCCCGCGAGAATGGCCGCGCATGGACGGTAGCGTGGATGCACGAAACGAGCGCCCGCTCCCGCACCGGCCTCGAATACGTCCGCGTCACCGGCAACCGCCCCGGCGTCGCGGTATCGTTTCCGCCGGCTGCCTTCGATCCGCGGACGGGCGGATCGACGATCTCGCTCGAATACCGGTACGGGTTTTGAGTTTGCGCGTCCAATCATCGCTGTCATCCTGAGCCGCCAAAGGACACGAAGTGCCGGAGGACGGTCGAAGGACCCCCTGCTCGGATGCCGGGGCGGGCGGCGGAAAACAAACGGCACGTATGAAGGGGGTCCTTCGACCGTCCTCCGCCGCCGATACTTGCCGGTTGCAAGAGCAGCGAAAATTGCGGCGGCTGCGGCGGCTCAGGATGACACATCAACTTAACTCCTTCACCGCTTTTGAGCACGAACGATCCCGTAGAATCCGCGCGATGCGCTTGACTCGACTCCTCCTTCTGTCGCTACTGCTCGCCACTCCGGCGCTCGCACAATCCACCTTCCAGCTACACGGTTTTCTGAGTGCACGTGAGGTCTACACGACCGGCCAATCATCGTGGTTGCAAGGCGGCTTCGGAAGGTTCGACACGGGCGCCAACGGCGTCGACGAGCATCGCAACACGACCCTCGGCGTCGCGCAGATCGGCGCGACGTGGACGCCTTCGACGTGGCTCGATATCCACGCGGATGGCGTGGCGCGCCGCGAGCAATCGGGCGCGCACGGCAAACGCGCGGGGCTCGTCGAGGCGTATGTCGATCTTCACTCCGCGCACTTCCAGGTTCGCGCCGGCCAATTCTTTCTCGACACCTCGCGCGAGAACACCGACCCGCTCTGGACCTCGCCCTACACGATCAACTTCTCCCCGCTCAATACATGGATCGGCGAGGAGTTTCGTCCGGTCGGTGTCGACTTCGCCTGGAAGCCGAACTTCTACGTCACCGCCGGCGCTACCGCATTCCGCAACAACGACACCCTCGGAGCCTTGATCGCGTGGCGCGGCTGGACTGTCGGCAACCGCCTCAGCGTCTACAACGAAGTCCTTCCGCTGCCGCCGCTCTTCTCGCTCGCGACTGACTTTGCGGATCAGCGGCACGATGGCACCGTCCCATTCGAGCGCGATCTCGACAACCGCACCGGCGTCTCCGCGCGCCTGCGCATGCAACTCCCCGAGCGCGCCATGGTCCAGCTCACACGCGTCGACAACCGCGGCGACCGCGACGAGTATCGCGGCGAGTACGCGTGGCAAACGCACTTCAACATCGTGGGCACGCAGATCGGCCTTTCATCGCCAGCAACACTCGCCGCCGAATATTGTTGGGGCGCGACCGGAATGGGCGACGCACCGCATTTCGTCCAGGCCGATTTCGCCGCCTGGTATCTCCTCGGCTCGTGGAAACGCGCCAACGATCGCTTCTCGCTCCGCTTCGACACCTTCTCGACGAACGACCGCGATCACGTCGCCGAAAACAACACCGAGCACGGTCACTCCTGGGTCCTGGCCTGGATGCACGATCTCAAACCCAACGTCCGCCTCGGCACCGAATTCGCGCAAGTGACCGGCGACCGTCCCGCCGCGCAGCAATCGGGATTCAGTCCGAATACTGACGGGCGATCGCTGACAGTGGAATTGCGATACGGGTTCTGATTGCAGCTTCCAATCGTCCTGATCGACCCTTTTCAATTAGCGGAGCCCTACCAATCGAGCGCCTTCTCCCCCCGCGCTTTTTGCGGGGGGAGAAGGTGGCGAAGCCGGATGAGGGGGGAGGTGCAGGTCACGATGCTTGATCCTCGAAGCGCTTGCAAATGGCCTCCACACGTCCCCTCATCCGGCCTTCGGCCACCTTCTCCCCATCTGAGAAGCGATGGGGAGAAGGCGCTCGATGATGATGACGTACGAAGAATTTCATCGTGTGAGACGTTCGGGCTAACCGCGGGAGGACGACGCGCGATCCAGAATCCTCCCCACCAGAATTCCGTATAATCCTTCCTGGTTACCCGCCCCCGACTGCGATGGTTCTCGAACTGACGGTTCTCGCCACGATGCTCCTGCTCAATCCTGCCCGCACCAGCGGCGCGAAAATCCAGCGGTACCCGACCCTGCACACGGCAGGCAAGACCGACCGCATCCTCATCGTTGCTCCGCACATCGACGACGAGTCGATCGGAGCGGGCGGCTATGCCATCGACGCCATCGCCAACGGCGCGAACGTCTACGTCGTCTTCCTCACCGCCGGCGATTGCAATCGCTTCTCGGCCCGCCTGATGTACAAGACGCTCGAGCCGACCGCGTCCGACTTTCTCGGCGTCGGCAAAGCGCGCATCACCGAGGCGGGCCACGCCATGCAACTCCTCGGCATCCCGCGCGATCACTATTTCGTGCTCGGATATCCGGACCGCGGACTTCGCACGATGGTCGACAACCCGGGCGCGATCATCCGTTCGAAAGCGACGCGCGAAAACAGCGTCCCCTACCCGGACGCCGTCACGCCGCGGGCCGACTACAACTACGACAGCATGTTGCGCGATCTCATGAAGGTCGTGAGCATCGTCAAGCCGACCACGGTCATCGCGCCGGTCGCCTTCGATCATCATTCCGACCACAGCGCCGCCGCGGAGATCACCGACGCCGCGCTCGAAGCGCTGCAAATGCACCCATCACGCCTCGGCTACCTCGTGCACACCACGCGAAGCCGCATCCACACCGCCTTCATGAAAACGCCGCGCCGGGCCATCCTGCCACCCACGAGAATGCAGAGCTTCTCCTGGGCGACGTACGGGCTGTCGACAGCGGTGCAAGCGACGAAGGCCGAGATCCTGATGACGTACAAGAGCCAGCGCCCGTACGTGTTTCTTCTGCGCAATGCCTTCGTGCGACAGAACGAACTGTTTTATCTCTATCCGGCGCGGCAGGACGCCAGCCCGAGGATTCCGATCGCGGAGCGGTGAGCGGGACCGAAAGTATCGAGGCGCGCGAGATCCCGCCACCCGAATGTTGAATGTTGGTTGTTGAATGTTAAGTGTTGAATGAATGAATGGAAGATGGCATGCATTCAACACTCAACATTCAACAGTTAACATTTAACATTCCGGTGTTTAGGTAGCGTCTACGCCGTCTTCTTCAGCTCTTCTTCCGGACAATAAAAATCCCGTCGCCGGTCAAGGTCCTGCATCACGTTTCTCTTGAACTGATCGGCGCCGCCGTTGCGCTGCATGTCGGCGATGTACGTGGCGATGTCGACGATCTCCAGCCGCAGCCGCACGGTCTTGAACGCGCGCGGGAGTTTGCCCGGAACCTGCACGTGATGCAGACCGCCGCTGTACGCGATCAGCATCCTCCCTTCTTTCACCGCCAGCAGAATGTCGGCGATGCCGCCGCGCACGCTCATAGGATTGCCGTGCACATCCAGCCCATTCGCGCGCTTCATCCGTCCCTCGGGCGCGATGATCACCATCGACTTCGGATCGATGCGGTTCAGCACCTGAAACCACGTGTGGTCGCGCTCACGGGTGATGGCAACGACGTGATGCGCGACGAACTTGAAAATGATCCCGACGAGCGGCCGTCCGGTCGTCTTCTCCGCCGCGGGAACGACCCCATGCGCCGCCAGCCGCCAGACGAAATTGTTCGGGACGCCGCCGAGGAAGACGGGCTCGTAGAGGGAGGTGTGATTGAGGAAGGCCACCAGACGAAGGCCTCCCCACGGATCCGGAGGCACGTCGCCAACCCAACTGATGTCATATCGAAAAAAGATGCGGCTCACGTACTTGAGCGCGGTCAGCATCGAAAAAACCATCAGGGTGCGCAGGAGTGTCACGAGCACAAAGGGTAACGACGGAGCGGGCGCGCCGTCAATGAAGCTGCGCGCGGAACTCCACCGCGAAGCGCGGCCCCTTCCCCTCATCCTCATGTTTGAAGAACACGTAGGCATCGCTCCACGCCTGTTTCTCGACGCGCTCAGCCCACGCCGTAAGCTGGCCCGGCGCGTACTCGGTGCGGCGCAAACGCATGTAGCCCCACGATGCGGTCGGGACGACGAGCGCGTCGGGATCGGTCACTTCGTCCGTGTCGGCAGCGCAGAGCGCGATGTCACGCTCGCGAAGAATGGCGTAGATCTCATCGTCGAACCAGGAGTCGTGACGAAACTCGAATGCCACGCGCCGGTCCGGGGGCAGGATGGCAACGAACTCGCGCAGCTTCAGAGCATCCTTCCGCGAAAACGGCGGCAACTGAAAGAGAACGGGCCCCAGCTTCGATCCGAGCACTTCTCCCGCTTCGAACAATTGCCGGAGATCGTCGCCAGCGCCCACGAGTTTCTTCTGATGCGTGATCCGTTGCGGCGCCTTCAACACGAACGTGAATCCGTCCGGCACCTGCTCCCCCCACTTCGCCACCATCTTCGCGTCGGGCATCCGATAAAACGTGTTGTTGATCTCGACCGAATCAAACCGCTCGCCGTAGTAAGGCAACATCTTCGCCGCCGGCAGATCGTCCGGATAGAACGTCCCCTTCCACTCTTTGTAGCTGTAGCCGCTGGTACCGACTCGGATGTGCATGGGTGGTTATCCTCCCACAACTTTCTCGTTTGTCGGATTGCACGGCACTCCTCATCCGGCTTCGCCACCCTCTCCCCTCGAAAAGCACGAGGGGAGAAGGCGCTCGATGGGAGAGCCTCCTCGATAACTTCACGGTCAGCTTTCGCATATGCTTTACTCAGACATTCTTGCCACACCTCAACATCGAGCGCCTTCTCCCCCACGCTTTCTGTGGGGGAGAAGGTGCCGAAGGCGGATGAGGGGGCTTCCAACCACAAAGGCAAGAGATTCATCCTTGTCATAAACCCGCGCAATGCGTAGACGGATACGCTCCGCGCCGCTGCAGAGAACAAGGAGGCACGTTGGACATCGGCGATGTAAATACCAACGGACAAGAGCTATTGGCAAAAACTCCTGCAAAGAGCACCACACACCGGTACGCAAAGATCTGGGTGATGCTCTGCAAACGCTGCGGAAACCAATACGGGAGTAACAGCTGCGACGCACATAATCGCCGGTGTCCGGCGTGCGAACCAAAGCGTGCACACGGCGAACCGATCTGATGACGGCTGCTCTTCCGGAGGATTCAGGTGAAGAAGAAACTCTTTCAGAACCTCGTAACAAGCATCAAACAAGCAGGGATGATCCATCGCGGCGAGATTAAACCGTCGAGGCAAATAGCCTTCAAGACTTCGGAGTCGCCCCGAGTCGCCCCGAATACCGGAGAGACTGCGAAGGCCACGGAACGCCGATAACGATGACGTTTCTGCTTAATGGCGACTGACCATCGCAGCATAGCGAGCATGCCCATCATCACCATCGAAACTCTCCTCCCAGCTTCGCCGGAGCGCTGTTTCGATGCGTCGCGCGATCTCGACCTTCACGTTACTTCGATGAAGGGAACGGCGGAAAAGGCAGTCGCTGGGAGAACGTCGGGACTCATCGAGTTGGGTGAGCAGGTGACGTGGGAGGGGCGCCATTTTGGCGTGCGGCAGCGATTCACTTCGAAGATCACGGCGTACGACCGGCCAAAGTATTTTCAGGATTCGATGGTGAAGGGCGCGTTCCATTCCTTCGTTCATGATCACTACTTCGAGGCGGTCGATGGCGGAACGAAAATGATGGATGTGCTGACCTTCGCCTCGCCGCTCGGATTCCTCGGCGCGATCGTCGACCGGCTGGTCATGAGCGTGTATCTGCGGCGCATGCTCATCGCGCGCAATGAGGTCCTCAAGGCAGCCCTCGCGCAGAGCACTACGGCTTGAGATCGAGCGACGCCTTTCCGCTCGCCGGATCGAATGGCACTGAGTTGTGCTGGTGCGTGATCGTCCACTTGCCGTCGATCTTGCGGAAACAGACTGTGGCTCGCCACCACATTTCGAGCTTGCCGCCGTCCTTCTTCGTGGCGCTGACCTGATCCAGGCTGTGGCAGAAAGCGACATCGCCGCCGGTGGTGATCGACAGATCGCGAACTTCGTAGCCGATCGGGCCTTCGAATGATCCGATCCACTCTTCGCCGCGCGCTCTCGCTGCATCGATGCCGCGATATTGCAGCGGGTTGACGACGTCGAACGACAGTACATCCGGTGCGAAGTTGGACATGAGGGCATCGAAGTCTTTGGTACGAACAGCGTTCGCCCAATCGTTCATCAGTTGGCGGATCGCATCTTCATCGGCGCTCATGTCGTCCTCTTCGCGGCGCGCACTTCCACGTTCCCTGCGCGGACGCGGACTTCGTAGCAGCGCGCGGGGAATGTCGCCGGACCGTTGATGATGTGGCCGTCTTCGAGCGCGAACTGTGAGCCGTGCCAGGGGCACTCGATGGCGTCATCGACGAGCTTTCCTTCGTCGAGCGGGCCGCCGAGGTGGGGACAGGTGGCGCTGAGGGCGAAGATATCCTCGCCGCGCTTGACGAGCACGATGTCGTTCTCGCCCACCGTCACGCGCGTTGGCTTGTTCGCCTTCAACTCATCGGCGGCGATGGCGACGTGGAAGCGATCCGGCTCGGACGCATGCGGCGTGGCTGTGTGATCGACGCCGATCTGTTCGCCGAAGACCAGGTGTCCGCCGAGGTAGCCGGCGGCGCTGGAGATGGCGAAACCGAGCATTGAAAGCGCGACCGCATTCGATCGCTCCTTTTTGCGCATGAAAAGCGACGTCGTGTAGAGCGCGGTCGCGCCGAGATTGAGCAGACCGTGCAAGAGACCGATCGTTTTTCCGCGGCCGTCCGTCTCCGACCAATCGGTCGCGCCGGTCATCGCGGAGCCGAGCGCGCCGAAGATGCCGATGGCCACTGCGGCATCCGCACCGGCACCCAATTCCTTGCGACCGCTCAGACTCTCCATCGAGTCGAGAATCGCCGCGACGGTCCACGCTCCGAGCGGGATCGCGACCAACGCCGGATGCAGAGGATGCCCGAACCACGTTCCGTGCAGCGCGTTCTTGATCGCCTTTCCCGTGTCCCCCACAAACGTATTGCGTACCGCTTTCGAAATCGGATCGGCTGCCGATTCCAGCCACTTCTGGTTTCCGATGACGTCGAAAATTGCTTCGTTGCTCATGCGGCGTGAGTCCGCAAGAGCGATGCCCGCGCGGGAAGCGGCGTGTGGGAGAGACGACGCTATTTCTTTCTCCGAGGGAGCGATTGGTGCTTCGCGCAAAAGTACGTGGTTCTGCCGAACACGACCGTGCGTTGAATCGTCCCGCCGCATTGCGGGCAGCGGTCGCCTTCTTCGCGATGCTGCACGAGGTAGCGCCCAGGATAGTCGCCGCCGCGCGACTTGAACGCGATCGCTTCCTTCAAAATCGCGCCCATGTTCGTGAAGATCGTCTTGACCGCGGCATCGGAAAGCGTATCGACGGACGTTCGCGGATGGATCGACGAGCGATACAGCGTCTCATCGGCGTAGAGATTTCCCACTCCGGCGATGATCTCCTGCGACATCAGTAACGACTTCACCGCGCCGCGGCGCTTGCTGACGATCTCGCGAAAATCGCGAAGACGAAATTTGGAGTCGAGCGGATCGGGCCCGAGCCGGTGCTCGGCGATGAAGGCGTCGGGATCGGGCGTGACATCGACGATGCCGAAAAGGCGCATGTCGTCGTACGCAAGGTGGTTCCCATCCTCGAAATCGAAAACCACGCGCGCAAATCGCGGCGCGTCGGCATCGTCGCGGTAGAACGCCAGATCGCCGCTCATGCCGAAGTGAAGATGCAGCCACGAAGTCCCGGCACTGGCGAAAAGATGCTTGCCGTGGCGGCGGACGTCTACGAACTCGTGACCGATGAGCGCGCGGCGCAACACGTGCTCGCGCACGCCGAGGATGCGCGCGTCGAGCACGCGGACCGCAGCCACGCGGCGGCCGAGCGCGTGATCCGCGAAGTAGCGGCAGTACAACTCGACCTCGGGTAGCTCAGGCATGCAGCGGCAAGTGTACGATGCCGCAAACTCCGAGCTGAGGTGATCGATGGCGCGTGTTCCTGATGCGGAAGTCAGTCAACTCGATCGTTCCATTCGCGCGGTTCTGGATGCGCAGGCCAAACGCTGGGGCGCGCCTCTGCTGAATCACCTGATCTACGCGCGCCGCCCGCCGATTTTCAAAGGCGTCCGCATGATGTGGAGCGGGCTCGATGCCTCGGGATTGATCGACGACAAGCTCACGGCGATGATCAACCGGCGCGTGGCGTTTCTCAACGGCTGCGAGTTCTGACAGGACATCAACGCTGCGGTCGGCAGCGAGCTCGGAATTCCGAATGAGAAGCTCCTGGCCTTGCCGGAGTGGGAGTCATCTCCATTGTTCGACAGCATCGAACGGCTCGTCCTCGAGTACGCCGACGCGATGACGATCACCGGCCGCGATGTCTCGGACGAGCTCTTCGCACGCGTGCGCGAGCAGTTCAGCGACGATGCAATCGTCGAACTGACCGAGATCGTGGCGTGGGAAAACGCGTCGTCGAAATTCAATCGCGCGCTACGGATTCCGTCGCAGAAACTGTGGAAGCGTTAGGGACCATTTCTCATACGCTCCTCACGCTTCGTAAACAACGCCCCCTCATCCGGCTTCGCCACCTTCTCCCCCGAAAAGCACGGGGGAGAAGGCGCTCGATGGGAGGGATTTGGTGAAAGGGTGAAAAAAGCGGATTGGCTCTGGATGGCCCTTATCAAGCTAAGAAAAACCCCTCTACAAAAACTAATCGCTCAAACTGATCATCGAGCGCCTTCTCCCCCACGGTTTTTTGTGGGGGAGAAGGTGGCGAAGCCGGATGAGGGGGCATTCCCCGAGCGCAATCAAACATTCAAAGCGGCGCTCGATTGGAAGCGACACGCGATAAGAATGTGAGAGTCCGCGTTAGCGCCGTTTGCGAGTGCCGCCGCGGGCCCAGGCGATGCGGAGGAGGTTCACCATCTCTGGATTGCTGGTCGCGTCGGACAGAGTGACGCCGGTCTTCGACGCGGCCTCGATCAATCCGCGAATCAGCTCGGCGCGCGAAATGGCGATGCCTTTCTGCAATCGGATGTCGACGGCGATGCGATCGAGATACGCCACATGGCGATCGAGCAATACGACAGTAATCTTCGACCACGTTTCACCTGCTGGAACGGGGGGGGCCTGATCGCGTTTACGCATGAACGGGATTGTACCTAACCATCCGGGTATAAGTACGGTGCGACGCGTAAAAGCTACTGTTCGCTGACGACGACGCCATCGCCTTCGAAGCGAATCTTGAACCCGGCCTCGCCGGCATTCTCGATCATCACGTTCTCGAGCGACTTGTCGTCCATCACTGTCGGAATCACATTGCCGGTCCAGGCCACGAGCGCATTCGACGAGATCGACAGCGGATATTCGCGCGTCACGCGAAGCGTCAGCGGCTCGATGTGCGTGGAGATCGCCAGCGAGCCCTTGCCGAAGATTTTCACCGTATCGATTTTGCGCTGATAGGTGCTGTCGTAGATCGGCTCCACGCGATAGGTCAGCGTGTCTTCGAGCGCCAGCAGGTTGCTTCCTTCGACGTAGATGAACTCTTCGTTGAGATCGAGCAGGAACGTCTTGCGGCCTTTCTCGTAGACGAAGATCTTTCCCTGGCCGACGGCTTTCACGAGAGTCTGTGCGGTCGTACCGAGGAGGCCGGACTCGGCGACGAACTTGAGATTGCCCGAGTAGCTCGAAACGGTGCCGCGCTTGACGTGGACGCTGCGCTGGAAATTGATCTCGAGGAATCCGTTCTCGTGCAGCGTGAACGTCTTCGACGCGCCTTCGATCTTGTGCGCGAGATCGAGGCGCTTGTCATCCGCGAGCTGCGTCTCGTCGACTGCATCCTGCAGCTTGCGCGCGGCGGTGTGCGCGGTGTCGATTACGGCCGGCTGCGCCGCGGCCGCGGGCATCGGCACCTTCCCGGGTTGCGTCATCATCGTTCTGCCGGGAGCGTCAGTGATCGGCGTAATCTTCTGCGTGTTGATGCGCTGCGTTTCGCGGCGCATCGGCGGCGGAGTCGGAACCACCGGCATCGGAAGAGGCGCGGGACTTTGCGGCCGGATCTCGGATTCGACTTCGCGCACGATTTTGTTGGCGCCGGCGAAACGAAGGTGCTCCAGAGCCAGCGGGTACTTGCGGCGCTGGCGATACAACAAGCCGAGGTAGAGATGCGACTTCGCGTAATTCGGACGGAGCTCGATGGCGCGAAGGAGGAAGGTCTCCGATTCGTCGAGCTTGCCCTGTTTGAAAAGGATCAGGCCGAGGTTGGAGTGGAGAATGAAGACGTTGGGATTCTCATCCGCGAGCCGCCGGTAAATGACCTCGGCTTCGGGAAACGCGTTCGTCTTGAAGTAGACGAGGCCGAGGAGGTTGAGGACGTCGGCGTCATCCGGCCGCATCCTCTGCGCATTCTCCAACTCCCGCCGCGCCTCGGCATACCGAGCTTCCTGAAACGCTTCGCGTCCGCGGTTGTAGTGAAGCAAAAAAACGCCCTGGTCGAACGGCGGTGCGACAAGAGGATCACGTTCGGGCATTCGGTGGGCGATTGTATCAGTGGTGCGGGTGTCGGCTCTCGGGTGTCGTAGCTGGAAGGGTATTCGGATTCTCCTCCGACACCCGACCCCGTTCAGCGACTCCCGAGGTAACGCATCCCCGGCATCAGCGCCACGAGTGGCTCGATGCGCGATGTGAATCCGCCTGTCAGCTTGCGCCCGCCGCGCGTACCGCCGGCGGCGAAACCGACAGCTTGTCCGTATGGCGTGCCGTAGTAGACGGTCAGGGCGCGCTTCACATACGTCATTGTCTCTTCGTACGGCGGGATGCCGCGATATTTCGCAACGGCGCCGGCGCTGGCGTTGTAGGCGGCCAGGGTGCGATGAAGGTCGCCGCCGTAGCGGCCGAGAAGATCGGCGAGGTTGTGAATGCCGGCGCGGATGTTTTCTTCCGGATCGAACACGTTGCGGACGCGGTACTCGCGCTCCGTCTCCGGCATCAATTGCATAAGGCCGCGCGCGCCTTTGTTGGAAACGCAGCGCGGATTGAAATTCGATTCCACCTGAATGACGGCGCGAACGAAGACGGGATCGACGCGGTACTGCGCGGCATAGCGATCGATGAATGCGTCGTAGCTCGATCGCCGGTCGCGCTGTTTCGCCCACCAGTTCCAATCGTTGCTCTTGGGCGAGGCGTTCGCGCCGAAGTTCGAGATGACTTTCGTCCCGTCACGTTTGATCGTGAGCCGCACCTGCGCCTGAAGGCTGGCGCCGAGAAGCAGGAGGACGATCGAGAGGGACGCGGTGCGCATCGATGCGGGAAATCGTAACATGCCCACGATTCGGCCATCGGATTGAGCGTGGCGAAACAATGAGCTGTCATCCTGAGCCGCCGCAGCCGCGCGCGAAGCACTATCAACTCACGATGACTGGAGTAGCGGCGAAGGACGGTCGAAGGACCCCCTGATTCCTTGAGGTTGGGTGGTGGAAACCCAGGCACAGAAGCAGGGGGTCCTTCGAGCGTCCTTCGGCACTTCGTGTCCTTCGGCGCCTCAGGATGACAGCGTTGTTTCGCGCTCCGAGTGCAAGGTTGCTACGCGCGCAACGCGTCCACCGGCTGCATGCGCGAGGCGCTGATCGAGGGATACAAACCGGCCAGCAATCCCATTGACACGGCGAAACCGCTGGCGACGGACAGGCCGAAGAGCGAGACGGGAAGTCCGGCGGGGAAGAAGCTCGATATGAGTTTCACGACTCCGATGCCGCAGCCGACGCCGATCGTTGCACCAACGACGGATAGCGTGACCGCTTCGATGAGGAACTGCATGAAGATCTCGCCGTCGCCCGCGCCGATCGCTTTGCGCAAGCCGATCTCGAACAGACGCTCGCCGATCGAGATTTTCAGAACGGAGAAGATGCCGACGCCGCCGATCAGCAGCGAGATGCCGGCGATCGAGAAAAAGACGATGCGCCAGTTGCGCAGGATGTTGACGATGTTGCCGCGCTCTTTGAGGATTTCTTTGCCGACGTTCTCGACGCGCACGTCGTGAATGTTGTTGTGCGCGTGGGCGACGATCCCCGCCGCCTCATCCTCGGCATCAATACTCTTCTCCGGATCGTCGGTCTTGGCCAGGAGGTACGCGATCGCGTTCGCGCGGCCGAACATGTCCTGATAGACCGTGAACGGGATGTAGACGCCGCCGGTCTCTTTGCGCATGTCGTCGTCGTTGACGAACTCCATATTGAACTTCGTGCCGACGCCAACGACCGTCAGCCTGCGACCGCCGACGCTGACTTGCTGGCCGACCGCTTTGTCGCCGCCGAAGAGTTGTTCCTTGAGTTTGAACCCGAGAATGCAGACAGGCTTCTTCGACTCGATGTCGCTCTCGCCGAAAAAGCGTCCGTCGCTCGTCTTGCGTCCTTTGATCGCCACGAACGCAGGCGTGATGCCGTAGACATCGATTCGGCGCGTCACTTTGCCGGCGGTCACGACCGCGCGCGTCTCACCGACGGGACCGATCGACGAGATGAGCGTGCTCCCTTCGAAATACTTCTGATCCTCGAGACGAAGTCCGTGCGAGAGATGCGCTTTGGCGCGCTCCATCGGATCGGTCGGTTTGCGCTGCGACAACACGAGAACGCCGTCCATGCCGAGGTCTTCGACGCCCTGCCAAACGCCCCGCTCAACGCCATCGAGCACCGACATCACGACGACGATCGCAAGCGTGCCGAGGATGACGCCGATGAGCGTGAAGAACGAGCGGAGAGGATGCCCTCTCACTTCCTCGAAACTGGTGCGGATGGATTCGGTGATTTGCATGGGGTTGTCGTGTTTACGCGCTTGTTGCCGCTTGGTTGCTTGGAGTGGCCAGCGGTTAGCGGCCAGTGGTCAGATCGCTTGTTTCCTGACCGCTAACCGCTGGCCACTGGCCGCTAGCTCATTCCGCCCTCAACGCCTCAATCGGATTCAAACGGGACGCGCGGATTGCCGGATACATCCCGAAAACTAGTCCCGTTCCTGCTGCGAAAACGATGGCCCAGACCGCGGTGCCGAAGGTGATTGCAGCAGGATCGCGAGTCAGCGCGGCGATGCCGTCGGTGAAGAATTTGCCGACGACGATGCCGAGGAAACCGCCCAGGACGGAGACGAGAACGGTCTCGGCGAGGAACTGGAAAAAGATCTGCGCCGGCGACGCGCCGACTGCTTTGCGCGTCCCTACTTCGCGGACCCGCTCGTTGAACGACGCCAACTGAATGTTCATGACCACGATGCCGCCGACGAGCAGCGAGATGATCCCGCAGATCATGAACGTCATGTCGTACATCTTGTTGTTCGCTTCGTTGCGTTTCAGATTGGCGACGCGCGAGAAGACGTCGAAGTCCTTCGTGCCGTGCTCGCGGAAGAGGATCGCTTTGATCTCATCGACCGCTTCCTGATTGCGCTTCACGTCCTTCATGCGCACGTGCATGAAACTCACCTTGCCGCGCTCCAGCGACTCGCCTTTGCGCGTGACGAACGTCGTCAGCGGGATGTAGATCTGGCGGTTCATCCAGCGCATCACGTTGCGTTTGTGATCGAAGCTGAAGTACTTCTCCTCCATCACGCCGACGACGAGGTAGCCGGTGCCGTTGATGGACATCGTCTTGCCGATGGGATCGTCGCTGCCGAAGAACTCCTGGGCTCGGTCGGTACCGAGGACGACGACGCGCGCGGCGGTGGTCAGATCGTTGTCGGTGATGAAGCGTCCTTCACCGGCGTGAAAGTCGTTCATCGGCGAATACGCGGGCGTGACGCCCATGATGCTGCGCGGCTTTTCGATGTCGCGATAACGAAGCGTCATGTTCTCGTTCGCAACGGGCGAGACCAGATCGATCTCCTTCGCTTCGCGCTTGAGCACCAACGCGTCGTGATACGTCAGCCCTTTCGAAGCCAGCGCTTTGGCATCGAGCGTGACCTTGCCGGTGGGCTTGTCGGAAACCCAGATCTTCTGGATGCCGCCGGAGACTTTGTAGTAATTCATCGCCGCGGTCTTGCCGGCCACAGACAACGAGAATGTGGCCACGATCGAGCCCGCGCCGAGGATGATCCCGACGAGCTGCAGCATCGTGCGGCCGAAGTGGTCCTTGATGTCGCGGATGCCGTCGATGATGGATTCGAAGAGGATCATTTTTGCTCGCTTCGCTCGCGGGGTGTGGGGAGTGGGGAGTCGGGAGTGGCAGAGGCAACTTCGCTCCCACTCCCCACTCCCTACTCCCCGTCAACAATCTCTCCATCGACCAGCGTGATTCTTCGCTGCGTTCTTGCTGCGATCGCGGGATCGTGCGTGACGAGGACGATCGTTTCGCCGTGGCCGGCCAGCTCTTCGAAGATGTTGATGATGTCGGAGCCGGTTTTCTGATCGAGATTTCCGGTCGGCTCGTCGGCGAGGATCAGCGAGGGATCGTTGACCAGCGCGCGGGCGATGGCAACGCGCTGGCGCTGGCCGCCGGAGAGCTCGTTCGGACGATGCTTGGCGCGCTTGTCGAGGCCGACGCGCTGCAAGGCTTTGAACGCGCGCTCGCGCCGCTCGTCGCGGCTGGCGCCGGCGTACAGCAGCGGCAGCTCGACATTCTTGAGGATCGACGCCCGCGGCAGCAGGTTGAACGTCTGGAACACGAATCCGATTTTCTGATTGCGCACGCGGGCCAGTTGTCGCGCCGACATCTCGGCGACGTCTTCGCCATCGAGCCAGTACTTGCCGGTCGTCGGCGTGTCGAGGCATCCGAGGATGTGCATGAGGGTCGATTTGCCGGAGCCAGAGGGGCCGATGATCGATACAAACTCACCCTTCTCGATGGCGACATCGACGCCGCGCAACGCCTGTACCGCGTTCTCGCCGGAATCGTAGGTCTTGCAGATCTCATCGAGCTGGATGAGAGCTTTCTGCGAGTTTGCTGCGACGGTTGGTTCGTATTGAAGAAGTGCGCTCATGTTGGCCTCGGGTGTCGGATGTCGGGGGTTCGGGTGTCGGAGCAGAGTCTTTGGTTTTCTCTACGACTCCCGACTCCCGACCAGCGACTCCCGCACTAGTCGTCGTTTTCGTCCTTCTTCTTATCGGCTGGCAGAGTCGGATCTTCGAGCGCGACTTCATCGCCGGCTTTCAGACCCTTGACGATCTCGACTTTTGAGTTGTCGGAGAGGCCGGTGACGATCGTTCGCTTCTCGAAAAACTTCTTCCAGCCGTCTTTGTCGGCTTGCGCGGCCGCCGGTCCTTCCTTCTTCACATCCTTGGTCGGGACGACGTTCGGATCGAGCTTCTTCTTCACGAACACCAGCTCGACACCATCGCGCTGGAAGACTGACTCGACAGGCACGGTCAGGACTTTGTCTTTGCGCTCGCCGTTCACTTCGATGTTCGCCGTCATGCCGGAGCGAAGCTCGCGGCCCTGCGCATCGAGACGGATCTCGACGTCGAACACGCGAACTTTGTCATCGATTCGGACTGCGGGCGCGATGCGGTCGATGCGTCCGTTGAACGCGATCTTCGAGTACGCATCGAGCGTGACCTTGACCGGCATGCCGACGCGGATCTTGCCGATATCGACTTCGTTCACGCCCGCTTTCACGATCATCTTCGAGACGTTGGCGACGCTGAAGAGAACTGTTCCCGCGTTGAAGGACGAGACGCCGCTGGTGATCGTGTCGCCAATCTCGACGTTCTTCGTCAGCACCACGCCGTCCATCGGCGCGACGACGTTCGAGCCCTGAAACTTGTTCGCAGCCTGCGCGATGGGAATGCCGCTGCGCTCGACGATGGCGTACTTCTCTTCGGTCTTTTCGTACTCCTGCTTCGCCGCCAGAAACTCAGCCTCGGAATCGCGATTCTGTTTGCCGGCGAGGAGGCCGGACTCGAAGAGGCTGTGATCCGATTCGTAGTTTTTCTTGGCCTGGTCGTAACGGATCTTCGATGCGGTCAGCGCGTTCTTCACATCGGCGATCGACTGCGCCTGGTTCATGTCCGGCTCGATGCGCGCCAGCGTCTCGCCGCGCTTCACCGAATCGCCGTCGCGATGAAAGATCTCGATGACCTTCCCCGACACGACGCTCTTCACGTCCACCTTGACCTCAGGCTGCACGTTGCCGACCTCGGTCACCTTGACCTGAATATCCGCAACCTCGGCCTTTCCGACTTTGACCGGCAGTTTCGCTTCCGGCTTCTTCCCGGCCGCCTTCATCGCCACAAGTGTGATGACGATGGCAATCACCAGAACGATGCCAGACCACACCGCGAGTTTTTTCTTGCGCTTGCCGCTCATAGGACGCTCCTCGAATCGTTTGCTGCGACGTATAACGACCGAGGAGGGCGAAGGTTTCAGGGGTTAAAGGTCTATACTTCCGCTCCGGTCGTCCAATGAAGTTCCCCGCCCCCCTTCTGATCGCTATTGCTCTGCTGTGTGCGCCGCTGACAGCCGAACAGGCGCTGTTCCGCAACGCCAGCATCGGTTACGGGGGCGGCCTGGTGCTGGACATGAAGGCGGCCGACGTCAATCACGACGGAAAACAGGACGTGATCGTGCTCCAGGGAGCCAGCGGGTCGCAGAGTGCGTGCTCGCTCATCACGATGTTCGGTAATGGCGACGGCACCTTTCGCCCCCCCGTGACGACTCCAATGGACTCCTGCGGATCGATCGCAGAAGGCGATCTGGACCGCGACGGCAATCTCGACGTCGTATTGAGCGGGTACAACGGCCTCATAGAAGTCTATCGAGGGAACAGCGATGGCTCCTTCACTTTGCGATCGACACAGCAGAGAACCAGGTCGATCACCAACGCGATCCCCAACGGTGGCAGGAACCTCCTGCTCACCGATCTGAATGGCGACGGTAAACTCGACGTGATCAGCCCGGCCTCGGAAACATTCCGAGGAAACGGCGACGGCACGTTCGCCGATGGCATTTTGCAATCAGACTTCGTCTATAACCTCACGACTTACCCCACCGACATCGGCGCTGGGGACTTCAACGGCGACGGCCGAATCGACATGATCGTCTCGACCTACGGAACCGACTGGCCGAACTACTACGGAGGGCAGTGGCTAGTCACCGGCAAGGGCGACGGCAACTTCAATGCGCCGGTGTTTCTGTCCAACGCTGGCGACGTGGTTGCCGCGGGCGATTTCAATGGTGACCTCAAGGCCGACTACGTGTCGATCGGGCGGGACGGCTTCGCCTTCGTTCACACCAGCAACGGCGACGGGACGTTCACGGCCGGCGCGACCTACATCGCCGGCGCCGTTTCGCGCGCTTTCCCGGCCGACGTCGACGGTGACGGCAAGCTCGATATCGTGGCAGCGGGCGACGACATCGTAACGGTGATGCGCGGCAACGGCGACGGCACTTTCGTCGTCAATTCCTACGCCGCCAAGGCGACTGCATTCGTTGTTGCGGACTTCGACGGCGACCATCATCTCGACGTCGTGGCCGGGTTTGATCCGACGCTGACGTTCCTTCACGGCAACGAAGATGGCTCGCTGGCCGGTTATCGAAAGACTTTCCTCAAAACGTACGAAATGCCTTCCGTCAGCTCCGAATACTGGTGGTGGTGGGCAGGACTGGCGTTGGCAGATTTCAACGGAGACCGAAAACCCGACATCGTCGCGAAGCCTGACGAAATCATCATCATGCTGAATCGCGGTGATGGAGGATTCGGTCCACCCTTGCCGCCGAAAGTTTCTAACGCCGCGCCTGGTAGCGATCCGTCAGAGCGCGTGTACCAGATCACGTTCGCGGCCGGAGATGTGAACAACGATGGCAAGGCAGACATCGTCGTCATGCACGGAAGGGTACGATCCGAGGGCTCCAGCTATGACATCCAGACCTACCTCGGCAACGGCGACGGTACGTTCCATACCGCCCGGGCCACGATCCTCGATGGCTTCTACGACCATCTGACGCTCCACGACATGAATGGCGACGGAAGGCTGGACGCCCTCATCTTCCAACCGGAAATATTCAACAACCACGCCCGTCTGCTCTTCAACAATGGCGATGGCACCTTCTCCCTGCCGATTGTCCTTGAACGAACTCCGGCCCTGATCGCTGACTTCAACGGCGATGGTTTCGCGGATTTGGTAGGTATTCTCGGTGCCAGCGATGGCTACGTGGTTTCCCTCAACAATCATGGAAGCGGCACGTTCACGAACGAAGACGCATCCGCATATTTCAACAGGATTCCGATTGCCGTAGGTGACTTCAACCACGATGGCAAGCCCGATCTCGCCGACGCGACGTACTACCCCTCCTACGGGGGATTAACCATGCGGCGGGGGAATGGCGACGGAACGTTTAAGAACCTACTGCCATTTGTCGTGGACGACATGCAGGGTTCATTGATGAAAACGGTAACCGCTGATTTCGACGGCGACGGCAACCTCGACATCGCATTCGAGAACCAGGTCCTGCTCGGCAAAGGCGACGGCACCTTCCGCGCAATCGTTCCGTGCGCCCCCGCGCGTCCCACTTCCGGGTACGAATCCCTGGATACCAAACCGGCCGTCGAACTCGCCGCAGGCGACATCGACGGAAACGGATCGGTCGACCTTCTACTCCTCGACAGGGCAAATGTAGCAGTGAGCACACTTCTCACGCGCACAACGGCTGCGGGTACGACGCCGTTGTCACTCAGCGCAAGCACTGCGACGTCGACCCTGCATCCTGGCGAATCCGTGGTCGTGACCCTCGCCGCGTCGACCTCCTCGACGTACGTTCCGTCCGGCGGAATGCGTATCGACGACAATGGCGTCCTCGCCGCCTTCGCGACGTGGAATGATGGCAGCGCGTCGGTGGCCGTGGCACCGCCATCGACGGGCAAGCACACGTTCACTGCTTCGTATCTGGGCGATGATGTCTTCGCAGGCGCATCGGCCGCGGTAACGCAAACCGCCGTGAAGCTCGACCCGCAGCTCCAGCTGCTGTATTACCCACGAGCGCCGCAGGTGCACGGACCGACTCAGGTCACGGCCGATATCCTCCCGAAACAAACGTCAACGACGTACCCGAGCGGAACGGTCATCATTCGCGAGGGAGACACCGTGCTCTTCACCAGTCCGTATCAGACGGCGGGCTATTCGACGGGGTTCACCTACCGCTTTCCAACGATCGGAACGCACACATTGACGCTTGATTACTCTGGCGACGCAAACTACCAGGCCGGATCGGTTAGCGTCGCAGTGCCTGTGACGAAAGCCGTCGCGGCCGTGCAGCTGACAACCTCGCCCCCCTCGCCACTCCCGGCAGGCCAGAATCTCACCCTGCGGGCCCGCGCCACCGCCTACTACGACCCCTATTGTTGTGAGGAGCCGATCGACGGCGGTACGGTGACGTTTCGCGACTTCGGTGCTGCCATTGGGACCGTCACGCTTTCGAGAGGCCTTGCGTCGATCACCATTCAGCCCACCGCCGGCCACCATTCCTACTCGGCAACCTACAACGGCAACGTCTACACGGATCCGGTGTCGTCCGCCGTCACCGACTACACCGTCGACGCCCCGCGCCGGCGCGCGGCCCACTGAGTTCCATTCGGCGGGAAATCGTCGAAACGAATCTACTGCGTGACCACCAACTCCAGAGGCTCGTTCATCTGCGTTCCCAGCGGCGGCCTTGTCACGGCGTTGCGCGCGCGCATCCCTTATCGCCGAATATGATTCCGGTCGATGAGACGCTCGATTCCTGTCGCGTTATTCGTCGTGCTGGCATTGATTCCGTTGATTCGAGTTGCTTCGACATTTCGGGTCTTCAGTCAGACGATCGACGAGCCGGCTCATATCTCTGCGGGGATGGAGTGGCTCGTACAAGGCACTTACAATCGGGATCCAGAACATCCACCGCTGGCGCGCGTGATGTTTGGCCTTTGGCCGTATCTCAAGGGCGCGCGGGACGTCGACGCCAACGTGCTGCTGAACCGTCATGACCGATACCGGCACAACCTGGCTACCTCGCGCGCGGGAAACCTGCTGTTCCTGGCCATGGCCATGGCAGTCGTCGCGCTCTGGGCCAACCGTCTCTTCGGCTGGCGAACCGCAGCGCTCGCCCTGGCGCTGTTTGGAGCTCTCCCTCCGGTTCTTGCGCATTCAGGATTGGCAACGACCGATGCCGCGGCAATGGCCACGACGGCCTTGGCCTTATTTCTCTTCTCCGAATGGCTCGACCGGCCGGTGTGGACAAACGCCGTGCTCTTGGGAGTGGCCATCGGATTGGGATGCCTGTCGAAATTTTCGTTTCTCTTGTTTTTTCCGACGGGAGCAATCGCATTGGCGGCCGCGCGGCGCTCGTTCCCTCGGGTTCCGCGGCTGCTAACGACGATTCCGCTCGCGGCGCTCATCGTGTGGGGCGGTTATCTCTTCTCGGTAGGAACGATCAAAGAGGCCTATTCGCATGTCGTAGGCAACGAGCAGGCGCAAGCGGCAGCCACGCGATATTCAGCGGTGCCCGGCTACCAATGGGTCACCGCCGATCATGTCCTCCGATATCAAACGTATGCGGGAAAAGCAGCGCTCCGAGACGTCACAGGAATCGATTTCGTCGACTGGGCGAAAGCTGCGGGTTACCCCTCGCCGAAGGCGGGACGTTCAGGCCGCGACACGATGATCGGTGCTCCGCCAGTGGACCGCGATCCGGATTCGTTCATTCCGAAACAAGTCCGGGCGATTCTCGAGCGCTTCAGCGCGACCGTTCCCGTCCCGGCGCCGATGTTCTTTGTCGGACTGGACTGGGTGCGCCGGCACTCGGGACGCGGCCACGCGGCGTTTCTCCTCGGGCGATACCGCTACGAAGGCTGGTGGTATTACTTCCCGGTCGTCTGGTTTTTCAAGACTCCCGTGGCCTTCGTGATTCTCTCGCTGGCGGGGATCGTCCTCATGATCTGGCGAGGCAGCGGCGCGGTTCGTGGCGTCGCGCTGGCGCCGCTGGCGATGCTCGTCCCGGCGATGACAGCCGGAATCAACATCGGGCTGCGGCACATCCTGCCGCTCTATCCTCTACTCGCCATCTGCGCGGCATATGCGGTCGCGAAGTGGTGGAGACACACGGCGCTGCGCTGGGTCGCCATCATTCTGATTGGCTGGTACTTCGTCGCGACGGCGATCGCGCATCCTGACTATCTTGCTTACTTCAATGAGCTCGCAGGAGCGCATCCCGAGGAGATCGCGACGGATAGCAATCTCGATTGGGGCCAGGACATTCAGCGGCTCAGCGATTTCGTGCGACGCGAAAAGATCGAACACATTCACGTTGCCGTATTCGGCAACTGGGAGCGCTTCTCGATGCCGGCGGAACTTCTCGTGCGAGGGACTCCGGCCACGGGTTGGATCGCCGTCAGCGAAGTGGAGCTGAAGCTGGGTGGAAGAAACGACCGCGGCGAGGGCTACGAATGGCTCAACAAATACAAGCCGGTGCGGAGAATCGGCAAATCGATTCGCATTTATTACATCCCGCCGTCAGCAGGCCATCCGCTCTAAAAGTACCTGATCGTCAGATCGATCAGCTTCTTCTTGAACTTCGTGTACGGCGGATAGAGAAGCTGCATCGTACTGAAGCGCGTCGGTTGCTCGAAGACGCCGCGGGCGTTCGAGAAGGCTTCGAAACCGAATTGGCCGTGGGCTTTTCCGGCGCCGCTCTCGCCCACGCCGCCGAATGGAAGGTTCAACTGGAAGAAATGGAGGAGCGTGTCGTTGATCGCGGTTCCGCCGGCGGTCGTGCCGCGCAACACTTTGCGAATCACGTTGCGGCTGCGGCTGAAGAGGTAGAGGACGAGCGGCTTTTCGTGTGATGCGATCACTTCCAGCGCGTCGTCGATCGTGCGATACGGAATCATCGGCAGCAGCGGCCCGAAGATCTCCTGCTGCATCAATGACGACTCGGGATCGACGTTCGCAAGTAGTGTCGGGCCGAGCGCGCGCTGATGGAACTTGCCGCCGGCGACGACTTCTGCGCCGCCCGCGACGGCATCATCGAACAACTTCTTGATCCGCGCTGCGTGCCGGTCGTTGACGATCAAGCCCGTCTCCGGCGCGATTGCCGCACGAAGCTTCTCGATGAACGGCTCGCGAATCGCTTCGTCGATCAACAGGTAATCAGGCGCGATGCAGATCTGGCCGGAGTTGATGAACTTGCCCCAGGCGATCTTCTTCGCCGCTTCGTCGAGGTTGGCCGTGCGGTCGACGATGACGGGCGACTTGCCGCCCAGCTCCAGCGTAACCGGCGTGAGATGCTCGGCCGCGGCGCGCATCACCACTCTGCCGACCGCGGGGCTGCCGGTGAAGAAAATGTGATCCCACTTTTTCTTCAGCAGCTCGCCGGCAACGACCGAATCGCCTTCGATCACGGCAACTTCGCTCTCGTCGAAGATGCTGCGCACAATCTTCTTCATGCACGCGCTCGTGTGCGGCGTCATTTCGGACGGCTTGATGACCGCGCAATTGCCGGCCGCGATCGCCGAAACGAGCGGGCCGAACGTCAGGTTCACCGGAAAGTTCCACGGCGAGATGATCAGCACGACGCCTTTCGGTTCGTAGATGATGCGCGAGCGTGATCCGAGAAGAGCGAGCGGCGTGCTGACGCGACGAGGACGCATCCAACGCCGCAGATGCCGCATGGCGTGCCGCGCCTCGGACACCGCCGGATAGATCTCCGACAAATCCACCTCCGATGGAGGCTTCTCGTAGTCATCCCACAGCGCGGCGTAGATCTCTTCGCGGTGCGCGAAGATCGCATCGTGCAGACGGCGCAGCTTCGCGATCCGCTGCGACGCCGTGGTCGCTGCTACCGGATCGCGATTCTTACGTTGTTTGGTGTAAACGCGCTCGATCTCATCGGACGCCGAGACGCGAACGAAGCGCGGATCGATACTCACCATTTCGCGCAGTCTATCGCGAACGACCTCAGCCAGAAGCGGCAGGCTCTCTAAGGAAAATCGATCTCGGCGATGTCTGTGAAACGGAAGTATTGAAATAGCCCGGTCGCTTTTTCGCGGCCGGAGAAATCGACTTCGTTACCAGAACAACTGTCTTTGAAATAGACCTTGAATTTTTCGCCCGTCTTCATCTCCACATTGGCCGTCATCACGCTCCCCCCCTGGCAGCACTGAGGGGCTGTTGCCGGCACGGCCGGACCGAGGATGCGCGTGAAGGCAGTCTTGTCGGGAGTGAACTCAGATCCATCGTCCTTGCAGAAATTCGCATAGTCCGTCCGCACCGCATTGAGGAAAACCTCGGCGTACGCAAACTGGGCCGTTCCGATATCGACCACATGCGTCTCACTCGTCTTCATCTTGATTGTGACGGACGGCTTCTCCGTGAGCTTCAACTCGTAGCTCCCGCCGGTCTGCGCCGTGATCGACTGCTGGAAGGGCTCGAAGGCGGCATGTGAAATCGAGATGATCGCCGGCTTTCCGACCGGCAGTTCGAGGCTGGTCTGGCCGTTACTGTCCGTAGTCCGTGTCTGACCCGAGTAAGTCACCTTGGCCGCGGCGATCGAAACCCCGTTCGAAGCGTCCTTCGCGGTAATGAGAACCTGGGTCATCGGTCCGTTCGCAGGCGATACAGCGCGGTGTCGCGCAGCCTGCGCGCCGGCGGAAATCGTTACCAGCGCCACAAGCAGGCAGGCGGAAAAACGGGAAACGAAAGTCATGAAATCTCCTTTGTGAAAGGCCGGCCGCGGACAAGCTGCAGGCGTTGTCATGGTAACCGAAGGATATACGTGTTCGACCGGGTAAACGTCCCTTGCCGGACACGGCTGCACTGCTATCCTTCCGAGGATTTCCATTAAGCGATGCCTCATCTTTTCGATCGATACACGATCCGTTCCGTCACGTTCCGCAACCGCGTGTTCGTGTCGCCGATGTGTCAGTACTCGAGCGACGACGGCCTGCCCAACGACTGGCATTTCGTTCACCTCGGCACACGAGCCGCCGGCGGTGCGGGTCTGGTCATGGTCGAAGCGAGCGGCGTCTCGCCGACCGGCCGCATTACGGCCTGGGACAGCGGCTTCTGGTCGCAGCAGCATGCCGAGGCGTTCAAGCGCATCGTGACATTCATTGAAGACAATGGCTCCGTCGCCGGCATCCAGCTCGCACACGCGGGCAGAAAAGCATCGACCGATGTTCCCTGGCGCGGCGGCGCTGTGATTCGCGAAGGTCCGGCATCGTGGCGGACCGTGGCTCCGAGCGCGATTCCGTTTCGCGAAAGCGATCCGATTCCGCACGCGCTAACAATTCCCGAGATCGACGCGATCGTCGATGAATTCGAGCACGCCACGCGACTGGCAGTGCAAGCCGGATTTCACGTCGTCGAGTTGCACATGGCGCACGGCTATTTGCTCCACGAGTTTCTCTCGCCGCTTTGCAATTTGCGGACGGACGAATACGGAGGCTCGCTCGAGAACCGCATGCGCTTTCCGCTGCGCGTCGCCGAGCGAGTGCGTCAGGCGTGGCCCGACGACCGCCCGCTTTTCGTTCGCATCTCCGCCTCGGATTGGGTCGAAGGCGGATGGGACATCGACCAATCAATCGTCTTCGCGCGGCGTCTCCGCGAGCTCGGCGTCGACCTCATCGATTGTTCCAGCGGGGGTGCAGTGCCCGGCGCGAAGATCGTGCTCGGCCCCGGCTATCAGGTTCCATTCGCGCGCACGATCCGCGAAGACGCAGGCATCGCCACTGCCGCAGTCGGCTTGATCACCGAGGCGCATCAAGCCGATGAGATCATCGCCAGCGACTCCGCCGACGCAGTGATGCTGGCTCGGGAACTGCTCCGCGATCCGTACTGGCCGCTCCGCGCCGCGCGCGTCCTCGGCATCGACGTGAAATGGCCATCGCAGTATGAGCGGGCGAAATCATGAATCGGGAGTCGCGCGTCGGGGTCGGAGGGACAGAGATCAGCGATCAGAGACAAGAGACTGGCCTTAGTCTCTGATCTCTAGTCCCCGATCTTCTGACTCCGACTCCCAACTCACGATTCCCGACCCCCGCAAAGGAGCACCAATGACCACTACAACTCTCAGCGCCTCGCAAAGCGGCACCTTCCTCCTCGGCGGCGATCTCCCCGTCCACCGTCTCGGATTCGGTGCCATGCGCATCACGGGCAACGGCGTTTGGGGTCCTCCGAAAGATCATGCGGAAGCGATCGCCGTCCTCCGGCGCGCCGTCGAGTTAGGCGTTAATCTCATCGACACAGCGGAATCGTATGGCCCGCATGTCAGCGAGGAGTTGATCGCCGAGGCGCTGTATCCGTATCCGAAAGGACTGGTGATCGCGACGAAGGGTGGACTGGAAAGGACGGGTCCCAATCAGTGGCCAGTCAACGGGCGGCCCGAGCGTTTGCGCGAAGAGCTGGAAGGAAGTCTCCGCCGGCTGCGGCTCGAGCGCATCGACGTCTGGCAATTGCACCGCATCGATCCTGATGTCGCAGAGGAGGATCAGTTCGGCGCCATCCGCGCGTTTCAGCAGGAAGGAAAAATCAAACACGCCGGACTTTCGGAAGTGACGGTCGAGGAGATCGAGCGCGCAAGAAAAGTGTTCGACGTCGTCTCCGTGCAGAACCGCTACAACCTCGCCGACCGCGAGTGGGAGCCGGTGCTCGATTATTGCGAGCGCGAGAACATCGGCTTCATCCCCTGGTTCCCGCTACAGGTTGGCAAGCTGGCCGGAAAGAGCGGAGGACTGAGCGCCATCGCCGCGCAGCACCACGCAACACCCGCACAAATCGCGCTGGCGTGGCTGCTGAAACGCGCGAAGGTGATGCTGCCGATTCCGGGAACGGGACGGGTCAAACATCTCGAGGAGAACATCGGGGCGGCGTCGATTGAACTGTCCGATGAGGAATACGAAGAGATCAACCGTTCCAGGTAACAAACCAACAGGTAACGATTTCACGCGGAGACGCGGAGGGCGCGGAGCATTCAACCTTCGCTCTTCTTTTCCCAATCCTCGCGAACGATTCCGTAGTAGTCGACGTCGACGTGCTCGCCCCATTTCACGATGTGCTGCCGCATCGTTCCTTCGTGCTGCATTCCGATCTTCAGCAGCACACGCCCGGAAGCGGGGTTGCGCGTGAAGTGACACGCGAAGACCCGATTGATTCCGCCGCTGGCAAACGCATAGCTGACCACCGCCCGCGCCGCTTCCGTCGTGTAGCCATGCCCCCAGTACGGAACGCCCAGCCAGTATCCGATCTCGGCGCGTTCATGTTTCAGCTCGA
This sequence comes from Thermoanaerobaculia bacterium, assembly GCA_963719365.1. GTDB lineage: Bacteria > Acidobacteriota > Thermoanaerobaculia > Gp7-AA8 > Gp7-AA8 > JADGNZ01. Next base: position 804,704 of record OY970380.1, read on the forward strand.
CATGCAGCCCGATCGCTCCCATCGCCTCGACGCCGCTGCGCAACGTGATCGCAAAGATGTGATTGGGCGACTGCTCATCATGCCCTTTGATCCACTCCTCCGCCGCCCCCTCGGGATACGGATGCTGGATGAGAAGCGTGTTCGCGGCGATCTCGCGTTCGCCGGCCAGACGCTGCACCGCCGGCGCGTCCGCAAGCACGAACGGGCGCAGAACGAGACGTTCGGTCGTGAGAGTGGGGCGAGGCATGGATTGCGCGTGTCGCGTTTCGGGTGTCGGGTGTCGGGCGTCGGAGATAGTAGACGTTGCTTACTACGACCCCCGACTCCCGACCAGCGACTCCCGATCGTTACTGCTTCTTCGGTTCGCTCTTCTCAACCGGCTTCGCTGCCACAGCTGGCATCGTGAACATCGCGACGTCAACCTTCGGATCGAGCTCGATCTTATCGATCAAAATGGCTCGTCCGCCCATCCCTTCCTTCCCTTTCTGATGGCTCTCCATCGAGTATGGGAAGTAGAGACCGCCCACTTCTTTGTAATCGCCGATCGTCGTTTCCGTTTCGATGTCCTGCCCCATCATGTTCACCGTTGACTCGGTGCGGATGGCCAGGTAAGTCTCGGCGTCGAGATAGACGTTCGATACTTTGCCGTCCTTGGTCGTGACTTTCAGCTTGTACGCGGGCGTGCCCTGCACATCCTCTTTGCCGGCGTACTCGACCTTGTTTCCTTTGGCCTTGTAATCGAACGTGGGACCGTCAAAATCGGCCTCGGTGCGAATGTCCTTCAACTGCTCTTCGGCCATCTTCTGCGGATCTTTATTGCCTTGGAACGGCATCACCATCCAGCCAGTCGTACCGTCGTATGCCTGGCTGCCGGTCATCCCCTGAATCGTGAAATCGACGCGCATTTGGGATGGGCGCGCCTTCGTAAGCGTGAAGGGAGCGTCTATCGGCCCCATCTTCATCTTGCCGGTCATCTTCACCGACTTCAACGCCATGAGCTTGTCCTTCCCGCCCATCGCTTTGAGGTTCTTCTCCAGCAATTCATCGGCCGTCTGACCGAACGCCGAGATCGCAAGCAGCGCTACGGCGCAAAGGGAAAGCAACAGTTTCTTCGACATGAATCCTCCTAGGGTTGTTTAGACGTTTGAAATTGTTACATACGAACGTGGGCGGGACGGGTTTTCTGCCCGATGTGGACTCAACCTACGCAGCGACCCGCTGCATTTGTCATCGGGTGGATCTCGCCACAACCAACTCCCTCACCCTCGCCCGGATCTCGCCAGGCTCGACGGTGAGTCGATCCCGCTCCGCCGCTTCGAGCAGAGAGCGCAGCGAACGATAGGCATCCCCTCGATCCGATTGCTCACGAACGAGAATTGACGGATCGGCGTCACCTGCAGCAAGCCAGGTATCGACAGCGATGCGCGTCTCGCTCGGCGTCTCGCGCAGGAGCGATTTCATTTCCCGACGAACGCGCATGCCACGCTGCACGCGCGGCCCGGCGATGGCGAGGACAATCGCGATTGCCGCCAGCACACCCGCGGCCGGCAGCGAACGGCGCGCCGCTTCGAGACGGGCATCGCGCGGAGGCGCCGGCGCGGCTGACGGACCCGCGGCTGCGCTCGCCGCTTCGACGAGCACGCTCCGTTCTTCGCAGCGCAGTTCGCGCCGTTCACCGGCCGGGGTCAGGATCGTGCTCACCAGCGGAGGAACGACGAACACGCCGCTGCTCGATGGGAAAATCAGAAACTTCCAGCGGCGTGTCATCGTCCCCTCGCGGCGCTCCACTGTCACGCCCTTCTCGCCGATCTGCATGCTGCCGTCGAGCGCGCGCGCGAACACCGGCGGGGCCGCGGCGCGAAGATTCGCCCGGCCGCTCATCATCACGTCGATCGACACGGGTCCGCCGCTCTTCTGCTCCGGCGCCTGGCATTGGAGCGAGACGTCGCCGACCACCGCGACGGGTGGCCCGGGCGGAACCGGCCGCGCCTCGATCGTCAGCGCGGCGGAACGGCGGTGGATGTCGACGAGCGTTCCTTCGAATAGCCCGAAAGGATTTCCCATCTCCGAGCGGCGCATGACCTGCCCATCGATCGACATCGGCTCGACGGTCAGCGTGCCGCTACGCAGCGGGAAGAGCGCCACGCGCCGGATGACAAGCTTCTGCATCGGCACCCCGCCGACGACGACGTTCTGCAAGGTCTCGCCGCGCACATCGAGCTCCTCGGTCCAGAAGTCGCTGAACTTCGGAAAATCGCCCAGCCCATGTTGCTGCACATTCGCCGCGTTGTAGATCGTCCAGGTCACGATGATCTGTTCCCCGACGAACGCGCTGGTCTTGTCCGCCTCGGCCACCACGAAAATCGGATCGCGCCCCGTGGCCATCAGCTCATGCAGGATGCGCGCGGGATCGTTGCTTCCGGCAGTCAGGTCCGGAAGCACCTGAATCGATACCGGCGCCAGCGTCTCGACCTGCCCGTCACTCGTGCGCAAAACCACCGGCCCCACCAGCGCCGCCCCAGCTCCTCGAGGATGCGCGGAGTACGTGAAAACCTTCCGCCGCGTCGACTGGCCATTGATCCACGAAAACTCCGACGAAACCGACGGCGATCCGTCGATGACGAGATTCTGCAATGGGAGTTGAAGATTATCGAGCGACGCGAACGCATCGGTGAGCGAGACCGTGATCGTGACCGTGTCGTCGACCGAGAGAGTGTGCTTGTCGACTTGAAGGTCGTTCGCGAAGAGAGGAAGCGCCAAGAGGAGAAGCAGAATGTTGATTGTTAAGTGTTGAATGTTGCATGTTGAATGAGGGGCGCGGCGCTGAGTGCCTTTCTCATTCAACACCGAACATTCAACATCCAACATTCAACATTTCTCCCCGGCACTTTTTCGACTAAACACGTCACCACCCAACGTGCAAATTCTCCCTGCTCGGCTTGTGCATCCGCGTCAGCTCTTCCTGTTCCTGCTGTTGCACGGAGCGGAGCAGCGCATCTTCGTACGAATCGCTCTTCTTCTTTTGGTCGCCTGGTTGCGGCACCGGTTTCGGCTGTGGCTGCTGGCCGCCGTTTGGTTGTTTGCCGCTACTGTCGTTTTGCTGTTGTTGTTGCATCGCCTGCTTCTTGCGGAGGGCGATCTCGAGGTTGCGTTTCGCCGCAGTGTCGGAGGGCCGCAGCCGCAGCGCTTCGGTGTAATCGCGGATCGCGTAATCGAACGCGTTCGCGGCCAACGCGCTGTTGCCTCGATTGAAGAGCGCATCGGGACGGAGCGATGGATCGGCCAACGCCTTTGCGATCGTCGCCGCACCCGCCTCGCGGTTTCCCGCGGCGATCTCGGAGGTGCCGAGGTTAAAGGAGCGGGATGGGGAGGAGGCGATGGCGGTGGCGGTGGCAAACGCCTTCTCCGACTCAGCAAACTTTTTCGCCGCGAATTGCTTCACGCCGCGCGCGTTGGCGGCGTGCGAATTCGTTTCGCGAATGAAGCGATCGATGAATGGAAGCCCCGCGATGAGGAGAATCGCCACGCCGATTTTCATTCCGCACCTCGATTCGCAAGCGACCCGAAGAAGAACGCAAACCATGCAAACGCCAGCGGCCACTGATAGCGCTCGATCGGGATGCGCACATCCTTTTGACGCTTCACGCCGCCCGCTGTCGCCAGCGAATCAAGCGCATGCTCGCCGAACGGATTCGAATAAAACTTTCCTCCCGTCGCACTGGCAATCTTCTGCAGCACCTCGGGACGCGCGTACGTCGTGACGGTCTGGCCGCTGTCGTCGCGAAGATCGCCGCCACCTTCCGGACGCGGAATCGTGCTGCCGCCGCTCGTACCGACGAGGATCGTCGAGACCGGAATCCCGCGCTGCGCCAGTCTGGCGATCGTCTCGTCGAGCTTCGTCCCCTGATCCTCGCCGTCGCTGATGACGACGATGTCGCCGCGCTGCGCCGGATCGCCCGCGACGAGACGCAACGCCGCGCCCAACGCCACCGAAATGTCGGACCCCGGATTCGAGACTTCGCCCGCTTGAATCGAATCGAGCAAGGCCTCCACCGCCTCCCCATCACTCGTCAGCGGCGACCCAACCTCGGCAGCCGATTCGAAAATGACCAGCCCGACACGTCCCGACTGCGCATCGATGATTCGCTTGGCGATCGCCTTCGCCGCATCGAGCCGCGACGTACCGACGTCCTGCGCCAGCATGCTGAGCGAGACATCGATCACGATCACGCGGTTGGATTCGCGCGCTTCGATCGGCACGATCCGAAATCCCATCTCCGGCCCCGCCAGCGCGGCCACGCAGCCGAGCAGCGCCAGCGCCACGAGCCACGGCCGGATCAATCGCAACGGAATCGCAATCCCGCGCAACCGCTCCGAAACAAAGCGCCGAGCCACGCGCGTCCGCGTGCGCTCGCGCGCGAGAAAAAACATGAGCGCAAGAGGAACTGCCAGCGCGAGCCAGAGAAGTTGGGGCGCGCGAAAGGTGAACGGGATCATGTGAGGTCGCTCCCGAGGAGGGTCGCTGCATGCCGGCGGCGGGACGCCGCCGAGCCAGCCGGCGAGGACGCCAGCGTTCCCGCGAAAAACGAGATCGTGGCGCGGCGGAACGCTGGCGTCTCGCCGGCTGGCCTGGCGGCGTCCTCGCCGCCAACTGCACGACCTCGCACGTTCACGCCGTCACCTTCTGCCACACCGTCTCGCCCACCAGCAGTGCGAGCGCGAGCGCGGCGATTCCGGCGGCAAGCGGCGCGGCATAGAGTTCTTCGATCCGCTCGCTCTTCGGTGCGCTGAGCCGTGTCTTCTCGAGGTGGTCAATGCGGTCGAGCACTGCGCTCATCGTGCGCGCGTCAGTGGCGCGGAAGTACTCGCCGTTCGTCGCTTTTGCGATCGCCGCCAGCGTCTCTTCGTCAATATCGGCGCGGACGAGCTGATACGTCGTCACGATCTCGCCCGTGAACGGATCCTGCCGCTTCATCGGAATCGGTACCGGCCCTCGACTGCCGACGCCGATCGTGTAAATCTTGATGCCGGACCGCGCCGCAAGTTGCGCTGCCGTCAGCGGATCGATCGAGCCCGCATTGTTCACGCCGTCGGTGACGAGAATGATGATGCGGCTGCGCGTCTTCGATGTGCGCAAACGGTTCACGCATGTGGCGATGGCGTGACCGATCGCCGTGCCGTCGCCGTTCTCGCCAACTTCGGCACGCTCGAGAATCGCGCCGGCGATGTCGCGGTCGTAGGTGATCGGCACGCGCGTCGCGGCGCGAACGCCGAACGTCACGATCCCGATGCGGTCGTCCTGCCGCCGGTCGATGAAGTTGCCGATCAGCTCCTTGGCCACCGCGAACCGATTGCGAGGCTTGAAGTCCTCCGCGGCCATGCTCCCCGAGGCGTCGAGAGCGATCACGATGTCGATGCCGTAGCGGTCGTTCGACGCCATCTTCGTCACGCGCTGTGGCCGCGAAAGGGCCACGATCATCGCCAGCGCCGCGACCGACTCCAGCAGAAACGGCACGCCTGCAAGCTGCGCCCGCAGACTCTGTTTCGGAGTGATCAACGAGAGCGAAGAGACGGTGAATGCGCCGAAGCCCTTGCGCCGGTCGCGAATGACGAGCGCGATGCGTGCGACGACCAACAGGATCAGCAAAAGCCAGAGCGGATTGGCAAGGCGAATCAAGCCGCCGCCTCCTGCTCGCTCGCCACGGACGCATGTTCCGGCTCCGGTTCGAGCCACAACGGAATCTCCAACGCGCGATTCACCGCAGCATCAAAATCCGCCGGCGCCGGTCCCCACGGCGAAAACTTTTCGAGATCCCCTTGATGAAGAATCTGAGCGACAGCGCCGCGCGAATCGAAGTCCGCCGCCTCGTAGCGCCGCCGGCCCGGCGGCTGTACCGCCGGCGGCTCGCCGGCGACTTCACGAAGTTGATCGCGCTCCACCCGCGCCAACAGCTCCTTCGTCGTCAACTCCGCGCCAAAGTCCGCGCGAACCGAGGCGAGATAGGCGCGAACCGCGTCCGCGAGTTGAGCCCAGCGCAACCCGATCGAAGCACGCCGAAGAGCAAGCACGCGCGAACGAAACAACTCCGCCGGCACGATCACCACCACTGGTTTCGGCGCACGCCGTCTCGCCAGCAGCACGACCGCCGTCCACGCCGCAATCGCGCAGAGCGCCGCGATGCCGATGGCAACGAACGGCATCCGCGGCCACGGCTCGTCCTTCGGCGGCTTCAACGGCGCCGGCTCCAGCTTGTCATCAGGTTTCAGCACCGAATGAATCGGAATCATCACGCTGACCGGCCCGTCCGCCGTTTTTCCGTTCACCGCAATCGTGTGCGGCACGAACGTTCGAATCACCACTTGCCGCCCGTTGCGCGAAACAACTTCGTAATCCGGCGAAGGATCGACCGTCGTGGGCGCAGCGAAATCGATCGTGATGGGATCGCCGACCGTGGGCTTGGCCGGCTGAAACGTTGTGATCGCAGTGAGGAGCAGGATGGGAAGCATTGATCGATGGCGAATTATGGATTACGAGCGAGGAAGATAGGCGTGGCCGCATAACACGATTGCCCACGTAATTCTTCGAATGTTGAATGCTCAATGTTGATTGTTGAATGTTGAATGAAGTTTCCCCCGTCCGACCAACATTCAACATTCAACAATCAACATTGAACATTCCCGGCCTTACGAAAACGGACAACGTTTTCCGAAAGCGCCCACTTCACCGCCGCCGCATCCCCCGCTCGCGGAAAAACCGCAACAACTCGCGGTCGTATCCGATCGCTGTCGACACCGACAGATGATCGATCCCGGCCGCGCGGAAACGTCGTTCATTCAACTTCCATCGCGCCTCGGCGCGGACGCTGACGCCGGCATTGCGAAGATCGACCAGACGCTGCACGCCGCGCTCCGCATCGATCACGCGCGCCAGTCCGCCATCCGGGAATCGATCCTCGCGCGGATCGCCGACGGTGATGGCGACGACATCATGGCGTCGATTGAGGCGGCGCATCGTCCGCTCGAAATTCTGATCGAGGAAGTCGCTGATGACGATGACGACGGCCCGCCGCGTGCTGACCTGCTCGAGATAACGCGCCGCCGCTTCCAGGTCAGCGACGCCTTCGCATCCGAGTGTGGCCGCATCGACCGCGGTACGGACGATGATTTGCGCATGCATCCGGCCGCGGCGCGGCGGAATGTAACGGCGCACGTTGTTCGAAAAGAGCAGCAAGCCGATCCGGTCCGAGCTCTCCGCGGCAGAAAACGCGAACACCGCCGCCAGTTCCGCCGCGATGTCGCACTTGCGCCAATCGACCGAACCGAAGGCCATCGAACCGGAGACGTCGATGGCCACGAGCACCGTCAGATCGCGCTCTTCGATGAACTCCTTCACATGCGGCGCCCCGCTGCGCGCCGTGACGTTCCAATCGATCGTGCGCACGTCGTCGCCCGGCTGATACTCGCGCACCTGCGAAAACTCGATGCCGCGCCCATGAAACGCGGAGTGATAGTCGCCCGCGAATCCAGCTCGGATCAAACGCGCGGAAAGAACCTCGAGATCACGCACGCGCCGTGCCAGGGGCGGACGAAGGACCGGTTTCTTGCGACGGAAAAACATGGTGTTTGGTTGCCGGGTTGCCGGGTTACTAGGTTGCCCGGTTTTTGTTTTCTGATTTGCTCTCTTCGTAAAGTGGCTGCTGGATTATTGGGTCGTTCATGAGCTCACTCTTCGGAACAATCTGACAACCCGGTAACCCGGAAACTTGGCAACTCGGAAACCTGGCAACTCGGAAACCTGGAAACCAAGCAACCCAGAAACCCCCATCACGGCACCGCCACCGCGCCCAGCACATGCTCGACGATCGCGTCGGCGGTCACCTGCTCCGCCGCCGCTTCGTAGCTGAGCACCAGCCGGTGACGCAGCACATCCGGCGCGATCGCTTTCACATCCTCGGGGATCACATACGGACGTCCCTGAATGAACGCGTAGCCTTTGGCCACGTGCGCCAGCGCCAGCGTTGCGCGCGGCGAAGCGCCGAACTCGATATGCGGCACGAGCGATGACAGCTTGAAGTTCGCCGGGTTCCGCGTCGCGCTGACGAGCTGGATGATGTAGCGGCTGATCCGCTCATCGACATGCACGCTTGCCACGAGATGCGCGATCTGCTCGATCTCGACGATTCGCAAAATGCGTTCAACGCTGATCTGCTGCGCTGTCGGATCGAGGTAGATGCCGAGCATGCGCAGCTCCTCGTCCTGCGTCGGATAGCCAACGCGCAGCTTCATCACGAAACGATCGACCTGCGCCTCCGGCAACGCGTACGTCCCTTCATGCTCGATCGGATTCTGCGTGGCGATGACGATGAACGGCTCCGGCAATCGGTACGACGTATCGCCGATCGTGACCTGCCGTTCCTGCATCGCTTCGAGCAGCGCCAACTGCACTTTCGCGGGTGCACGATTGATCTCGTCGGCGAGCACGAGGTTGGCGAAGATCGGGCCCTGTCGCGGCGTAAACGCACGGCCGGCCGGATCGAAAATCAGCGTGCCGGTGATATCGGCGGGCAAAAGATCGGGCGTGAACTGGATGCGATGAAACGACGCGTCGATCGCGCCCGCGAGCGTGCGCGCCAGGAGCGTTTTGGCGAGTCCTGGAACGCCTTCGAGGAGAACGTGACCGCGGATCAGGAGCGCGATGACGAGCCGGTCGACGATCGCCTCCTGCCCAATGACCGCCTTCCCCACCTCGGCGCGCAGCCGCGCAATCACATCGTGCGCCGCGGCGATGTGCGAACTGATGGTGGCCTGATCCATGAAGGAAGTTTATCGCGCCGAGGCGGGAGATCCAGAAGCGAAATGTCCGGGGGCGTCTGCACAGCCTGACATCCACCGCTGTTATAGACTCGCTCCGTGAAGAAAGCGCCCGCAAAGAAACCAAAACGCCGCCAGCGATTCCTGCCGCTGGCGATCGGGACGACCGGCAGCGTCGCGCTGGCCGGCGTGGCGTTCTGGTTCTTTCAAAAGCAGGCCGAGCAGGTCGTACGCGGAAACGCAGACCGCTACGACGAAGCGATCATGGATGCCGTCCACACGATCGACAACCCGCAGATGCACCGCGTCATGCACGCCATCACGCAGCTCGGTACGCACGCGGCCATCGGCAGCGCGGCAGGCATCACGGCGTTGATGATGTGGCGGAAGGGACGGCGGGACGATGCATGGACCGTCGTCGTCTCCACCGGCGGCGCGATGGCCATCAACACGATCCTCAAGAACATCTTTCAACGCCAGCGTCCCGTCGAGCGCGCGCGCCGGATCAAGCTGCCGGGCTCTCACAGCTTCCCCAGCGGACACTCGCTTCTGTCGGCGGCGACCTATCCGATCGTCGCCCATCATCTCGTGCAAAATGAATCGGTGGCCACGCAGACCGTCGTCCACACGCTGGCCGGCCTGACGATCCTCAGCGTCGGCTTCTCGCGCGTCTACTTCGGCGTCCACTTCCCGTCCGACGTCTTCGGCGGATTCGCCGCCGGAATCGGCTGGCTGGGATTGACGTCGTTGTCGCATTCCTTGATGGCGGAAAAGAAGAGTGAAGAGTGAAGGGTGAAGAGTGAAAACAACTCGTTCCCCGCTTTCACCCTTCACTCTTCACCCTTCACTCTTCTTAGAGAATCATCCCCGCTCCACATCCGTTAGGTAACCTCGCTATGTCATCTGTCACCCAGACTTACGGCGCCAACACGGCATTCATCGAAGATCTTTACGAGAGCTACCGCGCCAATCCCGATTCGGTGAGCGCGAGCTGGCGCGAGTTCTTTCACGACTACGAGCCGCGCTTCGAGGAAGAGTTCGAAGAGGAGATCGAGGAGCAGCGAGCGGCAGCCGCCGGTTCGTCAGCGTCCGTCGCTCCAATCTCCGTCGCGCCGGCCGATCCGCAACGCAGCAACCCGGCAACCCGGCAACCCGCACTTCAACCCAGCAACCCAGCAACGCAGCAACCCTCCCCGCAACCGAGCAACCTCGCGACCCCGCAACCGCAACCCCGCCCCACCCCCGTTCCATCCAACCAGACCACCAGCCCTCTTCGGGGCGCGGCTGGCAAGATCGCCCAGAACATGGAGCTCTCGCTGTCGATGCCGACGGCGACTTCCATCCGCAACATCCCGGTCAAGGTGCTCGAGGAAAACCGGCGCGTCGTGAACAATCACCTCGCCCTCACCGGTCAGCCGAAAGCGTCGTTCACGCACATCATCGCCTGGGCCATCGTTCACGCCGTCAAGCAGTTTCCGCGGATGAACGCGGCCTTCGCCATGCAAGCGGACGGCACGCCGTCGCGCATCGATCACGAAGACGTCAACGTCGGCATCGCCATCGACGTCGAGCGCAAAGACGGCTCGCGTTCGCTGCTTGTCCCCAACGTCAAGCGCGGTCAGACGATGGACTTCGCGCAATTCCTCAAGGCCTACAACGAAGTCGTTCGCAAGGCGCGCAACAGCACGCTGGAGATGGCGGACTTCGAAGGCACCACGATCTCGCTCACGAATCCCGGCACGATCGGAACCATTGCCTCGGTGCCGCGCCTGATGCAATCGCAGGGAACGATCATTGCCACCGGCCAGATCGATTACCCCGCCGAGTACTCCGCCAGCGATCCCTCTGTCCTCGCCAACCTCGGCATCTCCAAAGTGATGACGATGACCTCGACCTACGACCATCGCATCATTCAGGGCGCCGAGTCGGGCGCCTTCCTCGCCCGCGTCCACGAGCTCCTTCTCGGCAGCGACGGTTTTTACGAAGCCATCTACAAAGATCTGCGCATCCCGTACGAGCCGGTGGTCTGGGGCAAAGATCGTCATCGTCGGAATGCCAGCGAAGACGAGAAAGTGGCGCGCGAAGCGGCCGTGCTGCAGATGATCAACGCCTATCGCGTGCGCGGTCATCTGCTCGCCGATCTCGATCCGCTCGAGTACGAAGTCAAGCGCCATCCCGAGCTCGATCCTGCCTTCTACGGCCTCACCATCTGGGACCTCGACCGCGAGTTCATCAGCGGCGGTTTGTGCGGCAAGCTGACCGCGAAGCTGCGCGACATCCTCGACACGCTCCGTGAAACCTACTGCGGCAAGATCGGGCCGGAGTACATGCACATCTCCGAAACCGTGCAGAAGAAATGGCTGCAGGACCGGATGGAACCGTCGCGCAATCACGGGCCGCTCGAGCTGGCCACGAAGCGGCGCATCCTGATGAAGCTCAACGATTCCGAATCGTTCGAGAAGTTTCTGCACACGAAGTACGTCGGCCACAAACGCTTCTCGATGGAAGGCGCCGAGAGCACGATTCCGATGCTCGACTACCTCTTCAATGAAGCGACGCAGGATGGCGTGGCCGAGGCGGTGATTGGGATGGCGCACCGCGGACGGCTGAATGTGCTCGCCAACATCCTCGGCAAGTCGTACGAGAAGATCTTCCACGAGTTCGAAGGCGACGTCGATCCGAACACGACGCAGGGCTCCGGCGACGTGAAGTACCACCTCGGCGCCGACGGCGTTCACCAGACGCCAGACGGCTCGCACATGAAGCTGACGCTGGCGTCGAACCCGAGCCATCTCGAGGCCGTCGATCCAATCGTCGAAGGTATGGTCCACGCGAAACAGAAACTCATCGGCGATCTCAAACGCGCCTGGGTTCTGCCGGTGCTGATTCACGGTGATGCCGCCTTCGCCGGACAAGGAGTCGTCGCCGAGACGCTGAACCTCTCGCAGCTTCCTGGTTATCGCACCGGCGGAACGATTCATCTTGTCATCAATAATCAGATCGGATTCACGACTGGTCCGGAGTCGGCGCGTTCTTCTGTTTATGCGACTGATGTTGCCAAGATGGTGCAGGCGCCGATCTTTCACGTGAACGGCGACGATCCGGAAGCGTGCATCCGTTCGATGAAACTGGCGTACGACTTCCGCCAGCAATTTCACAAAGACGTCGTCATCGACATGATCTGCTACCGGCGCCACGGCCACAACGAAGGCGACGAGCCGTCGCTCACGCAGCCGCGGATGTACAAATCGATCAAGGAGCACCGCTCGGTGCGGAAGATCTACACCGAGACGCTGCTGCGCAAAGGCGACATCGATCCGAAGGAAGCCGAGTCGTGGCTCGACAACTTCCAGAACAAACTGCAGGAAGCGTTCGACCGGACGCGCGAGGACAACGAGCCGCCATCGTCGGGCGAGCGCGGCGCGCTCTGGACCGATGAGGAGATCACCGGCTTCCAGAACCAGCCATCGCCCGATACGTCAGTGCCGCGCAACGCGCTCGATGCCGTCAGCAAAGCTTTGACCGCGGTTCCCTCCGAACTGTCCTTGCATCCAAAGCTCAAGCCGATCATCGCGAAACGGACGGCGATGGCGGAAGGACGCGAGCCAATCGATTGGGCATTCGCGGAGATGCTGGCGTTCGGCACGTTGATGACTGACGGATTCCGCGTACGGCTTTCGGGTCAGGACTCAGGCCGAGGAACGTTCTCGTCGCGTCACGCGATTTTGTTCGACTACGTCACCGGCAAAGGCTTCGTTCCGCTCAACGCACTGGCAAAAACGAATGGCACACCTGCCGCGCCGGCGCCGGACAGCGCGCCGCACGTCATCGCCGAAAACGCGCTCGGCGAGCAGACTGCGAGCGAAGGCGGCACCGAAGTCAGCTTCGCGGTCTACGACTCGCTGCTCAGCGAGTACGGCGTGCTCGGATTCGAATACGGCTATTCCGTCGCCGATCCCGGCGCGCTGGTGTTGTGGGAAGCGCAGTTCGGCGATTTCGTCAACGGCGCGCAGATCATCATCGATCAGTTCATTTCATCGGCCGAAGAAAAGTGGGGACAGCACAGCGGTCTCGTGCTCCTTCTTCCGCACGGCTACGAAGGACAGGGACCGGAGCATTCGTCGGCGCGCCTGGAACGCTTCCTCACACTCTGCGCCGAAGGCAACATGCAGGTCGTCTATCCAACCACGCCCGCCCAGCACTTCCACGCGTTGCGGCGGCAAATGAAAAACGATCCCCGCAAACCATTGATCGTGATGACGCCGAAGTCGCTACTGCGCCATCCGCAGGCCACATCGTCGATCGATGAACTGACGAACGGCCGCTTCGAGCCGCTGCTGATCGATGCCGCACGCGACGCCGCCGCTGTTACGCGCGTCGTCCTCTCCAGCGGCAAGGTCTACTACGACCTTCGCACCGCCCGCGAAAAACTGAATGCGAACATCCCGCTGATCCGGCTCGAACAGTTTTATCCGTTCCCACAGTCGATGCTCACCGCCGCGCTGGCGCAGTATCCGAACGCGACCGAAATCGTCTGGGTGCAGGACGAGCCGCGCAACATGGGCGCGTGGCCATTCCTCCACGAACGCCTGGCCGCGCTGACGTCTGCGAATCAATCGTTGCGCTACGTAGGACGTCCGATCAGCGCATCGCCCGCGACGGGATCGCATCATCGTCACGAGGAACAGCAGCAGGCACTGGTCGCGTCAGCGATCGGGTAAACCGAAAACCGCAGGCGAGACGCCTACGAGCCAGCCGGCGGAACGCTGCCGTCTCGGCGGCTGGCCCGGCGGCGTCCCGCCGCCGCTGCAAATCACTCTGCGTTCACCCAGCCTGGCTCGGCCAGAAGTCGTTGCGACTTCACGTCCATCGTCATCAGCCAGGCTCCCTTGATGCCGTGGTGCTGGTTCGCGTTCCAAGTGATCGGCGGAAGGACGCGCGTATCGACGCGGTAGACATGTTCCAGCGCATCGGCGAATGCGCTGCGCGTGACGTCGCGGCCGAGCTGTGCCAGAAGGTTCGTCGCGATTGCCAGCGCGGCCGCCGCGGCGTCGTGCCTCGAACGGCTATTCGGCGGCAATGGCGCAGCGACGATCACGCGCCGGTCGAGCGCCGGAGAGATCGAGGAGACGTCGCACGTTTTCGCCACCGCCGCGGTCATGAGCACGAGCGGCGGACGCGGAAGGGCGGCGGCGCGGGCAAGCGCGGCATTGCAATCGTTCTCGACGACGATGGCATCCGCGGTCCCGGCGAATCTCTTGAGCGCGGCAATCTGGTCGTCGGTGCCGGCCGTCAGTGAAAACGCGTAATGACTGAGAATCGCTGATTGCGAATCGAGAACGATCGTCGGGATGCGCTCGCGCTCCGAGGCGGCGATGCTGTTCGCGGCGTCGCCGCTCGCATCGACGGTCAGGAACGCCTCGCCATCGCGCACGAATTCGATCTGCCGGCCGTAAACGCTCGTGCCGCGAAGCGCTCCCGCGTCGCCAATGATGCGGATGCGCAATGCGTCGCCGGTCACGCCCGGCTGCGGCTCGTGGCCCAGAACGGCAAGGTACGCCAGGAGGTCATCCGCATCCTGCATGGCCATGCGATACCTGGGCATGGCCGCATTCAATTCGTTGCTGCTGGAATCGAAGCCCATCGTGACGGCGCGCTTGAGCAGGTCATGCGTGTAAGAACGGCGGGTGCGCCCGTTGAGCGTGAGCGATCGCGCCAGCAACTCCGGCGTTATGCCGGCGGGCCGCACGCCACCCTCGGGTTTCCCGTTTCCGTCCTCGCCATGGCAGTTCGCACACGGCACGATCGCGCCAGGCACCGCGTCGGACTCGGCACCGAGGACGGCGCTGACCGGCAGGCCGGCAGGCGACTCCCCGCGGAGATAGATGACTTTGCCGCGCGACTGTTGCGGGGTAAGCGCCAAGGCGTATTTCTCGCCCGCTTCGCTCAGGACGAACGGTGCGAGCAGCGCGAAGACCGCGAAGCCGAGGCCGCGCTTCATTTCGCCGGCTGCGTGCCGTCGTCGTTCAGGACGCTGTCGACGATCGGCAGGATCTCCGAGACTTTCGCCAACCCGAACGCTTTCTTCCACAAACCTGTTTTGTCGTTTCCGATCAGCAGGATGTTCGTGTGGTTGTCGCGTCCCTCGGCGTACTGGCCGATCTTCCGCAGTGCCGCGTCCACCTGCTCTTTCGTTCCGGTGAGGAAGTACCAACCGGGTTTCGCGTTCATGTTGCGCGCATAGGCCTTCAACTTCGCAGGCGTGTCGTTGGCTGGGTCGACTGTGATCGAGACCAGCACGAGATCTTTGCCGACGTGATCGGCGAAGCGCTCCTGCACGGCGCTCAACGTCTTCGTCATGATCGGGCAACTGGCAACGCAGGTGGCAAAGAACGAGTGCATGACGATGGTTCGTCCCTGCATCAACGAATAGAGGTCGACGCTGTTGCCATCCTGATCGACGAGCTTCAGATTCGCGAAGTAGCTTGCCGAGGCAGAGGGTTTGGCGTCACTGGCCGCGAGCGGAAGACACACGAGGATAGCGAGCAGTGCGGCGGTGATTTTCATGGACTCTTCGATGCTACGACATCAGTGAGGATTCGGGCCAGCTTCGCCGCGTCCGTGAGGCCGTCCACTCGCTGCCACGTTCCGCGACGATCATCGATGATGAGGACGAGCGGCGCGTGATCGGCCGGGTTTGCTGACGAGCCGCCGAGGGAGCGCGCCAGTGCGTCGAGATCGGGCTTTGCTCCGGTAACGAGCGTCCAGCCCGGACGAGCGCCCATCGACTTCGCCCACGACGCCAGCCGCGCCGGCGTGTCGTTCGCCGGATCGATGCTGACGGAGATCAGCGAGATGTCCTGCCGCGGCCCCAGAAGTTGTTGCAGCCGCGCGAAACGGGCGCCCATCAGCGGGCAAACAGTAGTACAGCTCGTGAAGATGAAGTTGACCGCGACGACGCGTCCCTCCACGAGATCGGAGTAGAAGCGCACGCTGCGGCCGTCCTGCGTCTGCACGATCACGTCTTTGATGTGCGGAGCGCCTCCCGAGGAAACAGCCCCGAGAAGGAGAATCACAGAAAGTGGAAACCGGAGGAGCCGTCGCCGTCTAACATGAACGAATTGACTTTCCACAGCTATGAACCTTAACCGGTCGGGTAGGGAAAGTCACTTTCAAGACACTCCTTAGATGCGTCCGTTGTTTTGGGAGGAGAGTGCATGAAGCGCTTCCTGCGGTTGGGTCCCGTAGTTGCCACCGTTCTCTCACTCACCGCGCCGCTGATCGGCCAGCAGCCAGTCTGCCAGTCGACCGTGAAAGCGGACGTCGTCGCCTTCGATCACGCCTTTCAGGTCAATCGCCTGGGGGCAACGCGCACGAACGGCGAGATTTACGCTCTCCGCGAAGACGTCGTCTCCACGGATCCGGCCACGAAAGACTTGCACTTCGGCAAGGTCACGCTGCGGCCGGACAAGCGCCCGCGGCCGATCGTGCTGCGCGTCAACGCCGGCGATTGTCTCGAGATCACGTTCGAGAACCTGCTCGATCCGAAAGTGCGCAGTCCTCTGCAACCGGTGACGCGCATCGTCTCGATTCACGTGAGCGGCATGCAGGCGGTGAAGACCATCGCAGACGACGGGACGTGGGCCGGACAGAACCCGCTGATCGGCCGCGGCCAACTGAGCGGCATGGTCGCGCCGGGCGTGAAGATCGTCTACACACTCTACGCGCAGGAAGAAGGGACGAACCTTCTCTACAGCACCGCGGCGCAGTACAACAACTTCGCTCCGATGCAGATCTCGACGGGACTCTTCGGCGCCGTCCATGTCGAGCCGAAGACGAGCGAGTGGTACCGCTCGCAGGTCACCGAGGAGGAGATGCGGATGGCCAGGACGGCCGTGTTGCCTGACGGCCACCCGAAAATCGATTACGACGCCGTCTACCCCCCCGGCAATCCGAAAGCAGGCAAGCCGATCCTGCGCATGCTCGACGGCAAGGGCAACATCGTACACACCGACCTCACCGCGATCATCACCGGACCGAATCATGGACTGCTGCCGGGCGGGCCGGGCGACAACCCCATGCTGCCGGACCGCAACCTCCCGTTTCGCGAGGTCACGGTCGAGTATCACGAGTCGCAGGATGTGGTTCAGGCCTTCCCGTACTTCATGTACGCAACCAACAGCCAGGTGCCGCGCAACGACGCCGGCGCGGATACGTTCGGCATCAACTACAGCATCGCCGGCATCGCGCCGACGATCCTCGCCAACCGCCTCGGCGTCGGGCCCTCGCTCGAGTGTCCGGAGTGCAAGTTCGAGGAGTTCTTCCTCAGCTCGTGGCCCATCGGCGATCCTTCGATGGTCGTCGATTACCCGGCCAACGGACCATGCATGAGCAAGGAGCTCGAGGACCTGACCGTCTCGTTCGACGCCGATCCGCTGCACTTCAATCCGTCGAGTCCCTGCACCCCGACTCCCGGGCGCAAAGCGACCAAGGCCTTTTATCCCGACGATCCCTCGGGCGTGTATCACTCCTACCTCGGCGATCACGTGCGCATGCGCGTGTTGCACTCCGGCTCGGCCGTCCACCACATCCATCATCATCACGCCCATCAGTGGCTTCGCTCACCCGACAGCAAGGACAGCAACTACCTCGATAGTCAGGCCATCGGACCCGGTAGCTCGTTCACCGCGGAGCTGGTTTTCGGCGGCAGCGGCAACCGCAACCTCACCACCGGCGACTCCATCTTTCACTGCCACTTCTACCCGCATTTCGCCTCGGGAATGTGGGCGCTCTACCGCGTTCACGACGTCTTCGAGGCCGGCACCGAGCTCGATGCCAGCGGCCGTCCGAAGCCGGGCTCACGCGCGTTGCCCGACGGCGAGATTTCGACCGGCACACCCATTCCGGCCATCGTTCCGCTCCCGCTGATGCCGATGGCGCCGATGCCCGAGAAGATCGAGATCGTCAACGGCCAGGTGCGCATTCTCGGCGATGGTCATCCCGGATACCCGTTCTTCATCCCCGGTGTCGCCGGTCACCGCGCTCCGCATCCGCCGCTCGACTTCGCCGTCGACACGAAGACAAACGAGACGCTCGACGGCGGCCTGCCGCGGCACCTCATTCAATCCGCGACGATCGCCAACGAGCAGCACACGCCGCTCGATTTTTCGAAGGACCTCCGCAGCATCAGTGCCTACCAGTTGCCGGAGGAAGGAACGGTCTCCGAGAAGCGCGCGATGACGTTCTTCGGCACCCATCTGCACAGCTCATTTACGTCGGACGGAAAGCCGGCCTCGTTCAAGGTCAACGGCCTGCCGCGCGGTCCGCAGCGGGGCGCGCCCTTCGCCGATCCCGCCGTCGTCGACGGAAAAATCGTAGGCAACGAAAAGCGCGTCTATCGCGGCGTCGATCTGCAGCTCGACACGGTCTTCAACAAGAGCGGCTGGCACTATCCGCAGCAGCGCATCCTGGCGTTGTGGCGCGACGTGAAAGACCTCGTCGACGGGAAGAAACCGCCCGAGCCGCTCTTCTTCCGTGCCTTCAACAATGACGTCATCGAGTACTGGCACACGAACCTCGTGCCCGCCTATTACGAGCTCGACGATTTCGAGGTCCGCACACCCACCGACATCCTCGGGCAACACATCCACCTCGTGAAGTTCGACGTGCTCGCCGCCGACGGCGCCGCGAACGGTTTCAACTACGAAGACGGCACATTCGGTCCCGAAGAAGTGCGCGAGCGCATCGAAGGGATCAACCGCGCGGGCGGGCTCTGGGACGCGTCGCACACGTCGCAGCGCCACCTCGAGCCGAAGTCGATCAAGGAGCTCGGCGACGGCCCCGCACCGGGCAGCCGGGCCTGGGTCGGCGCGCAAGCGACCGTGCAGCGCTGGTGGGTCGATCCTCTCATCGATGAGCCGGCGAAGGTGTCGGAGAAGGACCGCACGTACATGACGGTCTTCACGCACGATCACTTCGGTCCATCGACGCACCAGATGATCGGCCTGTACGGCGGCCTTGTCGTCGAGCCGGCCAACACCGAGTGGACCTCGCTCGACGGCGGCACGCGCTTCGGCATCCGCGACGACGGCGGGCCGACCAGTTACGCCGCCAACATCCTCTTCAAATCGCCCGAGAAAAAAGGCGACAACTACCGCGAGTTCGTCTTCGAGTGGGGCGACACGCAGCACGGCTACACGAACACGAGCCGCAACAGGCCTGACTGCTACAGCTACAAACTCACCGACGGCACGGTCGTCGCGCAACAGCCGCCGTACTTCGATTGCATCCAGTTGGCCCCGGGCCAGACGTACTACGGCTGGTCGGATCCGGCTCACGTACTTAACTGCCTCAACTGTCCGCCCGAGCCGCCCGCACAGAATCCCCAGTCGCTCGTGCCGAACTTCTCCGGCTCGGCGCCGTTCCCGCCGCAGCCGCTGCTGGTCACCGACTTCGGCGCCGGCATGATGTCGATGAACTACCGCGGCGAGCCGCTGCCATTGCGCGTCGCCAGTCCTCTGGTGACGAACCCGAACGCGGCGCCGGACGCGGGTGATCTCGCCTCCGCCTTCCGCTCCATCCCGCGCAACGATCCCGCCTACTCCGCGCAACCGGCCGGCGGCTCGCAGATCAATCCGCGGTGTTCCGGAGCAGGCTGCTTCACCTTCCCGGTCGACGCGATCTCGAAAGGGATGAGCGCGACCGATCCCTACACACCGCTGGTTCACGGATACGAAGGCGACAAAGTGCAGGTGCGCCTTCTGGCCGGCGCGCACACCTCGATGCACGACTACACCATGCACGGGCTGCGATGGCTGGCCGAGCCGTTCGACAAGAACTCCGGCTACCGGCAGACGCAGTTCATCATTCTCTCGGAGCACTACGAGTTGCTCTTCAACCTGCCGAAGCTCGGCGCGCAGCCATCCTCCGACTATCTTTACAACCCGAGCGCGTCTTACGAGGGATTGACCAACGGTGCCTGGGGACTGCTGCGGGTCTGGAATCCGGCCAATCGCCAGAACTTCCTCAAGCCGCTGTACGCGCCCTCCGCTACGCCGCAGCAAGCGGAGACATTCACGCCGCCATCCACTCTTTCCTTCGACTGCAGCAAGAGCACGCCCTGCATCCGCGAATATGAAGTTCACGCCATGACGGTGCAGCAGGCCCTCGCCGATCCGGGCGCCTCATTGATCTACAACCGCCGCGGCGCCAGTCTCGGACTCGGCGCAAGCGCCACGAACGCGCCGT
Source organism: Thermoanaerobaculia bacterium (assembly GCA_963719365.1). GTDB lineage: Bacteria > Acidobacteriota > Thermoanaerobaculia > Gp7-AA8 > Gp7-AA8 > JADGNZ01. Next base: position 824,762 of record OY970380.1, read on the forward strand.
TGCAGGATCCGTTCGGCGTCGTCTACGTCAGCGTTCCGAAAGGTCAGAGCTACAAGGCGGCGCCAAGCGTCGAGCCGCTCGTGCTGCGCGCCGCGGCCGGCGACTGGATCCACGTGAAGCTCGTGAACGACCTCACCGGACGCGAGCCTGTCTTCAACACAGCCGAGTCAGCGTCGCGGTTCGGACTGACGTACGCGTCGCCGTACAACTCCATCAACATCACCACCTCGCCGAACGTCGGACTGCACCCGCAGCTCGTCAGCTTCGACGTGCGATCCGGCGACGGAGCAAACGTTGGCAACAACCCGGTGCAAACAGTGGTTCCTTGCAATCCGCCGCAGCCGTGCAGCAGCACCGACTACTGGTGGTACGCCGGCACGATCGAGAACGGCAAAGCGACGCCGGTCGAGTTCGGAGCCGTCAATCTTCTGCCCGCCGATCCGCTCATGCAGCACTACCGCGGCCTTTTCGGCGCGTTGGTCATCGAGCCGCCCGGCTCGAAGTGGACCGCCGATCCGGAGTCGTCCGCGTCCGCAACGGTCTGGAGCGGACCCGCGGTCTTCCGCGAGTTCGTGGCCATGTATCAGAACGACGCCAACATGCTGACCAACGGCAACTCGTGGTGGGAGACCGGGAATCCGCTGGCCGGCTTCAACTATCGCTCCGAGCCGCCCTGGCTCCGCTTCGGCACGCTTCTGAACCGCGCCCTCGGATCGATGGCGCCGAAGGATTGGCGCAACCTCACCGCCACCGATGTACACAACATCTCGATGCTGCCAATGACCGCAGTCAACGGCACGGCCACGACCGCGAACCAACTCACGCGCAGCGAGCCGGAGACGCCCATCTTCAGAGCTCCGGCGCACATGCCGGCGCGCTTCCGTCTTGTGATGCCGGGCGGCGACGGCGACAACCAGATCACCTGGGAGCTCACCGGACATGTTTGGCAGGAAGAGCCGTACACGAACAACTCAACGAAGATCGGCTACAACCCGAAGTCGCAGTCGTACGGCTCGCTCACCGGCTACGGCGTAACCAGCGCGTACGACATCGTGCTCGACAAGACCGCCGGAACGACGCCGTCGGGAGGCCGCTTCGGCGTGCCCGGCGACTACCTCTACCGCGCCTGGACGGCGAACATGTTCCAAGGCGGAGCGTGGGGTCTTTTCCGCGTTGCACCGTGGACGCCGGGGAGTCAGGCGTCGTTCCCGGATACCGTCGGCATCAATTCCGTGAGTGCCTCGACGATCAACGGCTTCACGACCGTTTGTCCCAGTGCGATTGCCGGCGTCTGCACTGCCGGAGGCTACGTGGCCAGCGTGAAGGTCGGCAACATCGGCACAGCGACTGTCACGAACGGTATCTGGTCGCTTACGGCCACGGGCCCGGTGCCGGCCATGTTCACCGTCACCTCGCCGGCCGGCGGCACTGCCACGTGGGGCATCATCGGGTCGCCCTCGAATGCGCTGCTCGGCGCAGCACCGGCGCCTCCTCCCGCCGAGACGACCGAGCAACCGGCTCCGGGCCGCGCCGTTCCGCTTCTTCCGAAACGCCTGCCGAGGCAGTCGAGACCATGATCGGAGTCGTAATTCTCGCGGCGGTATTGAATGGTCAAGTGGTTGACCATGTGGCTGACCACTTCGTTGACCACTTCGTAGACCACGGTATCGCCGTCGACTTTTCCGCCTCGGCGCACGCAAAAGAAGGACAGCCCGCGGAGTTTGCCTTCCGTCTCTCCGATACCGCGTCGCACGCGCCCGTCACGAGCGCGCGGCCGGCGGCGTGGCTGGGCCTGCGGCGCGGCCCGGGCGGACCGAAAGAGTGCACGCGTCAAGCGGCGACGTATCTGGCCGGCGATCTCTTCGCCCGCGCCAACGTCGATCTCAACAACTACTTCGTCATCGCCATGAACGACGACGCCTCGATCAGCGTCGTCGATCCCCTCTTCGGATTCGGCGGCTCGAAGCTCCTGGCGATGGTCGATCTCGAAGGGCCCGGCGAAGATTGGGCACTCTCGCCCGATCAGTCGATGCTCTACGTCTCGATGCCCGGCGCGAACAAAGTCGCCGTGATCGACACGCGCAAATGGGATGTCGTGAAGAGCATCGCCACCGGCCCGCACCCGCGGCGCATCGTGCTGCGCGATCACCTCTTCGTCGCGGATGACGAGGGCGTTACGGTCATCGACACGAAGAGCTTCGCCGCCTCGCGCCTTCGCCTCGGGAAAGTGAACGATCTCGCCGCAAGCGACGACTTCGTCTTTGCATCGACCGCGGGCGCCGTGATCGTCATTGACGCGCATGCGACGAAGCTTACGGCGCGAGTGAAGGTGACCGGAACGCCGGCGTCGCTCGCCTATTCGACTGCGGCAACGATGGTCTACGCCATCTCCGGCGATCGCGTCGTTCCGGTTTGGGGCCGGAAGGAGCGCGCGGCAAGCGCCTCGATCCCGATTCAGTCCGGAGCAACGCAGATCCGTTTCGCTCCGAACGGACGGTACGCGCTCATCGCCAATCCGGAGCGCAATGTCGTGCAGGTGCTCGATGCGGCCACCAACCGGATCGTTCAAAACGCCGCCATCAGCGACAGTCCCGACCAGATCACATTCACCGATTTGCTCGCATACGTTCGACGGCGCGGCAGCGAGACCATCCTGACCATTCCGCTCGAGCAGCTCGGCGCGGAGGGGAAAAACCTCAGCGTGGCGGATTTCCCGGGCGGCCAGCATGCGTACGGCGACGGTCTGCAAAGCATCGCCGATTCGATCGTGCCCTCGCCCGATGGACCGAGCGTGCTCGTGGCCAACCCGGCCGACAAAATGATCTATCTCTACAAGGAAGGGATGGCGGCGCCGGCGGGCGGTTTCAGCGACTACGGCCGGCAGCCGCGCGCCGCCCTCGTCGTCGACCGCGGTCTGCGCGAGCGAAAGCCGGGCCAGTACACGACCACTGTTCCCGTGGCAAAGCCGGGAACGTACGACGTCGTCTTCTTCCTCGATGCGCCGCGGGTCGTGGCGTGCTTCGCTCTCACCGTGGAGCCGGACGGCTCGCTGCCGCAACCGCTGCGTACGCGCATCGCCGCGGTTGCGCCCCCGCAGTCGCTCGCGGCAGGCGAGAAGACCACGCTCCGCTTCGCCCTCGTCGATCCGGCCAACGGCGGGAAGCGGCGCGCTGCCGACGTCCGCGCGCTCGCCTTCGAAGCGCCCGGCATCTGGCAACAGCGTGGCGACGCCAAAGCGCTCGCCAACGGCACCTACGAATTCGCGTTCATCCCGCCCGACTCGGGCACTTACTACCTCTACATCGAGTCAGAGTCTCTCGGCCTGACCAGCAACAGCGGGCAGTTTCTCGTCTATGACGCAAAGTGACCGGCAGTTGAAAGGAGTCCTGAAGTATGGCGAACGATCCTGGAAATCCGACCCCGGTGCAACCGAAGTACACGTTTGATCCCACGACCAACTCGTATCAATTGACCCGCTTCACGACGCCCGCGTTCAACAACGATTTTCCTGACGACCCGGCCATGTACGAACAGCTTGCGACGCTCTGGAGCCAGAACGTCGACGGCTTCACGCAGCAGGCCATTTGCGGCACTCCCTGGAACATGTTGTTCCAGTCGCAGCAGACCAGCTACTTCAACCCGCTCGTCACGCCGATCCCGGGAGCGTCGCCAGGTCCGGTCGACGTGGCCTGGATCGGCTTCCCGAACCGGCTGATCCAGTACCTCGGCCAGCAACAGACGCCGAAGAATCCGTACGAGCTCCCGCAGGCGACGCTGAACGCCATCGCCGACAACGGCGGCTTGCAGCCGTATCAGATCCCGGTCACTCGATGCCCGCAGGCCGACTGGACCGGCAGTTTGCAGCCGTACCCTCCGTACGGTCCGCGAGGCTGGCTCGACGAGTACTGCGAGTTCGCCGTCACCCGCGACGAGAACAACAACATCCTCCGCATCGACTTCACCTGCGAGAACCCCGAGTACTACCAGACGCTCTGGCGCATCAGCCCGCAGAAAGTCGCGGACGTCTACCAGAGCGCGCTCAACCACGGTGCCCCGCCGGAGCGGCAGGTCACCGTGACGATCGCTGATCTCCAGCTCGTCGATCCGAGCTCCGGCCAGCCCGTGATCGACCCGCAGACCGGCCGCCCCGCCTACAACCCGCTCAACAAATGGAACAGCGGCACGATCGAAGTGCGCAGCGGCGGATCGGCACAGTTCAGCGGCGGGGCCATGCACCTGACCGCCACGCCGAACACCATCCAGACGGAGATCGGCCTGGCCGCGGGCGCGTCGGTGCAACGGACCATCGGCGGCACCGACCCGCAGGCGCTCATCTGCTGCGCGCAATACGGCCAGAACTACCGCAACAGCGACCCGCACATCGGCCAGAGCGTCAACCTTGCCGTCGGTGCGGGCCTGAACATCTCCCTCTGCGACCCCCCCGGCCTCTACATCCAGATGCCGAGCTTCGCCATGTATCAGTTACCGGACGATCCGAAGCTCCCCGCAGGCGCCACGGCGGCTGACTGCTGGCAGGTCGTGCGGGGATTCGAGCGCGTCGATGACGTCATCAGCGGCCAGCCCTTTCCCGGCTCATTCATCCTTCACGCCGTCTTCCAGCTTCCGCAATCCTGGATCGACGCCGGCGTCTCCTTCACCGTGAGCGACATCACGATCGACGGCCCGGACGGCCCGGCGCCGATCCTGTTCGCATCGCAGATCGCGTCGACCCTCGAGGTCGCTCTCTTCGGGCGCGTGATTCCGCCGGTATTCCCGACGCCGGCGCTGGCCTGCCCCACCCCGCCGGCGGCTATCACGCAAGCGCAGCCGCTCCAGCTCATGCACCAAAACGTGTGGGACGCGTACTACGGCACCGTGGTGCCCAACCCGGTCGGCGTTCCGATGGTGCTGGCCAGCAACTCCAGCATCATCGCGGCCACAGTCGGCGCCGGGAGTAGCAACGTCCCGCTCGCCCTGGTCTACGCTGCGCCGGCCGGCGCTGCTTTCCTGCCGGAGCCGCAGTGGCCCTCGATCGTCTTCACCCTGCCGAACGGCGCTCCTGACACGAGCATCACCACACAGGTCACTGGCTACACGCCTCAGGTCAACTATGCCGTCCCCGGCAACACCCTCCCCAGCACGTCGCAGCTCCTGAACATCGCCGTCACCGTGGACAAAAACGCGCCGCCGGGCGTGCGCGGCATCGTCATCGTGCCGGCCGGGATGGCCTTTTCGAGCAGCATCACGCCGTGGCCGGCAGCACTCGTCGTCGGCACCACCGGTGTGGTCAACCCTAAGTGAGGAGATGAAGATGAGAACGATCCACATTGCCAACATGACTTCCGCCGCGGCGCTCGGCCTGCTGCTGCTCACCGCCGCGACGCCGGCGAGCAGCGCTCCACCCGCGACCAGCGCTCCGCCGGCCCCCGCGCCTGCCACCTCGATCGGTTCGACGAGCAACTGCCTCGCCCCGCCGTTCCTCGTGAAGCAGGGCGCCAATGCCTACACCACTCCGAAGGACTTCGCCCTGCCGCGCCAACCCGACGCGAATTGCCTGGCCTGGCAAGAGTTCATCTCGCTCAACTGGGTTGCCTCCTCCTCCATGCGCGGGCAGCCCGATACCACCGTCACCCCACAGGCCTTCGGAACGCCGAATGACACACGCCAGGTCGTCTGGGAGACCTACAAGGAATCGGTCGAGGTCTTTCTCCCAAACGCCGCCAAGCCGGCGCCGTGGAACTCATGGATCGGAGGCAGCGCAATCAAGGCCCTCGGCGCTATGAAGTCGGAGACCGATCCCGAGCCGAAGCTCGACTTGAGCAGCATCGGCCAGGCCTCGGAGACCCTTCCGAAGCCGTGGCTGACGGCGCAGAGCAAATACCTCACTCTCTATGAGCGGCGGATGAACCAGGACGAGTTCAACTACGTGGTCAACAACCGGCTGTACAACGCCAACACGCAGCAGCAGTACGTTCAAGTTCACCAGGTTCCGCCAACGACTACCAACCCCCATCCTGCGCCACTGCCGCCCCCCGGCATCTCCCTGCCCGACGGTACCGCTTCCACCGCCGCATACGGCCCGCTCGGTTCCATTGAGACCAAGGCGGCGTGGATCGAGCTCGACAACCCGAGTGACTGGCCGCGCTACAAGACCTCGAAGGCGGTGGTCAGGTATCCCGGACAACAACCGAAGACGGTCATCGTCGGTCTCGTCGGCCTGCACATCATCCATAAGACCGCGCTAGGCCAGCAGTTCATCTGGGCCACCTTCGAGCACGTCGACAACTGCCCGGACGTCACGCAGGTTTCGGCCAAGACCACGAAGGCCTGGACCTACTACAACCCGAAGTGCGATCCGAAGACCGACGCCTACGCGTGCAAGGTCAACGCGAACCCGTCGACCTACAAGCCCGCCAAGCCCTACAGCGCGCCCCAGCAGGTCGTGCGCTCCGTGCCCATTCCGACCAGGGCCAACAACAACGTGTCGGGCCTCAATCAATACGTCTGGTCGCAGATCAAGGCCACGAATCCGAAGTCGGTCTACCTCAATTACATGCTGGTCAACACGCTCTGGTCGAATGGAAACACGGTCATCGCACCCGGGGCGCGCACGCCGCTTTTTGCCAATCAGCTCTCGCCCGGGCCGAACCAGGAGGCGGTGGCCAATACCACCCTCGAGACTTACGTGCAGAACCTGACCTGTCTCACCTGTCACGCCTCGGCACCCGTGGCCTCGCTCACGCCGCAGTCGACGACCAAGATCTTCGATCCGGCCACTGCCGGCACCGCCGCTACGGCTCTCAATCCGTACGCCTCCGACTACTCGTTCCTCTTCGACAACGCGCAAACGCCCGGCGCCAACAAGGGCAATCACTGAAGGGAGTCAACCATGTCCCAACAACCTGTTCCCGAATGGCTCAGCGCTTCCTGGGAGCGCCTGTGGGTGATCAACGGAAAGTCCGGAACTCCCACGAACACCGTCAACGTTCGCAACATCCAGACGCCGACGCTCTTCGGCGACTGCCGTATCCCGAAGGACCGGCCGCGCTTCCCGAAGGCATCCTCCTTCGCCGACCTTTCTGACAAAGACCTGACGACGTTCTATGCGCAGGAAGGCTTCAGCGGTCCCACCACCGTCGAAGGCTACATCATCACCTGGCATCACGAGATCACCTACCAACCGCCGGACGGCACCATCGACATCGGACGCGCCGAGCTCGTCGGTGGCCGGGGAATGTTCGAGCACGGAGTGCAGGCCGACTACACCGAGCACTGGTGGCGGCTCGAGCAGTCGGGCAACTACTTCATCGGCATCCAGACCATGCGCAACCTCGGCAACAACCAGCAGCGCGTCCACGAGATCCTCTCCGTCTCCGGCGACCACTTCATCTACGCCCACAATCGTGCCTTCGACCTTCCCATGGCCGACTCGCTGGCGGCGCTGATCAAGAAAGAGAAATACAGCCGCAAGCAGATCGTCGCCATCCTCGACATGGAGGTCTCGCACGGCTTCGTCCTCGGCGGGCGCGTGCCGTGGGAAGTGCAGTTCTCAACGCTCCCCTGGAAAGAGGAGAGACCGCTCGACTTCGCCAGCGAGATCATGATCGATCCGGAAACCGGTCAGATCGTGCCGAAGAAGCCGCAGCCGGATGTGATCTGGTCGGTGCCCATCAACACCCTCACGATCCAGGACCTCCTCGTCCTCTTCCCCCCAGCCGCCAAATGAGAAGGAGAGACGCCATGAAACCGGTCCGCCTCGCAGTCATTCTGGTTCTCAGCGCCGCGGCCCTGGCCGGCCAGCAGCCGAACACGCCGCGCCACGCCACCGACCCGATCCCGGCCGCACTGGTCATGCACAGCACGCGGCCATACGGACAATGCACGATTCAGAACAACAACACCGGCCAGATCCTCAGACCGGACGTGAACGGCGTGCTGCCGAATAACGACGCCTTGTTCAAGCTGCTTTCCGCGCAAGCCACCTGCCCGCAAAACGCGCTGATCTTCCGCGAGCTCGTCGAGAAAAACGGCATGAAGCTACGGCCGACGATGGTCGGCAACCGCGGATTCAACAATCCTCTGCCGCAAGGGAGCTTCAGCTTCTTCGAGTCGATCACCGGCAGCTACGGCGGACAGACGCTCGCGCCAGGGGACTGGTTCTTCGGTCACTTCACGGCCGCATCATTCGACAGCGTGGCAGTCACGAACATCCTTTCGCCGCAGCAGGCGGCCACGCCCAACAACCTCCTGCTGGAGACTCTCGTCTGGGATCCGAAGAAGCAGGTGTTCAACTTCTACGAGATCCGCGGCAGCGGCGAAGGAGGCGTCTGGTTCTACCGCGGCGACTCCAACGACATCCTTGCCGACATCAGGAATCTCGACCGCAACACCGATCCCGGGCAACCGATTTTCATGGGACCACTCACCGGCGGCCAGGCCACGCTGCCGCGGCTGCGCTGTTCCGGCTGCCACATGAACGGCGGTCCGATCATGAAGGAGCTCCACGCGCCGCACGACTCCTGGCAGACGAACGAGCGCCCACTCGACCTCGGCGCGATGCGCATCGCACCGGAGCTCAAGTCGATTCTGTCCGACCTCAACTCCGCGAACGACTTTTCGCAATGGATCAAAGCGGGCGACGAAAAACTCCTGGCCAGCGGACCGTATTGGGCCGGACGAAGCGCGCTCTCGCTGCAGGAACAGTTACGGCCGGTCTTCTGCGAACAGGAAGTGAACCTGGAGTCGGACTCCGCTCCGCTCGAACCGATCCTCCCGCCCACCGGCGGAGCGACGCAAACCATTCAGGCGCCCACCGGCTTCTTCATCGACCAGCGCCTCGCTCCCGGCGTCAACAGCGTGGCTATCAACAAGGGCCTCTACGTCAACACCCTCAATCTCTTCCAGTCGCAGTTCTTCGACTATCAGACCGCCAACCAGTTCGCGGCCTGGGTGCAGCCGGTCAATCAGATCGATGCCGACCATGCCTTCGAAACGCCTGTGAAATCGCACAGCGACATGCTCGTGGCGCAGAAGATGATCGAAACGAAACTGATCGACGAGAAGTTCCTCTACGACGTCATCAGCATCGACATGACGCGGCCCATGTTCTCCGACGCGCGCTGCTCGCTGCTCAGCCTAGTGCCCAATGCCGCGCCCACTTCCAACTGGCAGACGCAGTTCCAGCAGAACCTCACGGCGTCCAATTCACCGGCGGCGAAGGAGCTGCTGGCCAATATGAGGGACCCCACGCACACACCCGACTTCTATCGCCAGCGCGGCAAAGCGCTCATCGCCAAAGTGCAGGGGAATGCCGCCAATCCGAACGCCGTGAACGGCTACGTGCGCCTTCTGGCCCAGCGCCGCATCAGCGTCTACCAGGCCCAGATCTCCCAGCATCCGCAAGGACAGATTTTCGAGCCGGGTTTCCGCCTCATCTTCCCGACCATGCAGTTGTTCAAGAAGAATCAGGACCAGATCGCGTACGGCGGAGTGCAGGACCAGTTCTGGCTGAATCCGAACAGCGGCCTGGTCGAGCTTTCGAAGTAGTCGCTCTCCGATGGACGGGATGATCGCGCAACGTGCCGGTCATCCCGTCAGGCGACCGGCGCGGGATCGAGAAACGGATGGTGGCGTGGATCGGTAGCTTCGGCTGACTCGCGTGATTTGCACAGTCCGCAGGCGAGACGCCTACGAGCCAGCGGGCGGGACGCCAGCGTTCCGCTGGCAATTTGCGGCGCCTGGCAAATTGCAGCGAGTTGGCCACGTGCGATCGGAACGCTGCCCTGCACCGCGCTCACGCCACCGCGCCGCCCTCACCCCACCGCGGCGTCAATCTTCTCCTGCAACTCGCGGATCGCGGTCTCGATCGCGGGTAGCAGTGCGGCAGCGCGCGCGAAGTCATCCGCGGTCGCGGCGCGCTCGATTTGCAGCGTGGCGGCAAGCGGCTCGGGGACATCGAAATTGCTGATCGACGCGCGGAGTGTGCGGGCGGCCTGGATCAGCGCATCGCGGTCGCACGCCTCGATGGCCTCGCGCATCGCAGTCAGCAAGCGTGGAATCTGCGTGGCAAACGCATCGCGGACGCGCATCAATAGATTCGCGTTGCCGCCAACGGCATCGAAAATCGAGCCGGCAGATTCCTGCGGAACATGCACCGGCGTCAGCGGGCTCGTGACATCGCGCAGGATCGTTCCGATCGCCGGCTGCGTCGCCGGAATTTGCAGCACGGCGTCGAAACCGGCGGCAATAATGCGATCCCGATCTTCCGCCGCCTTCGTGGTCGCAGCAATCAAAGCCGTCCGCTCCTCGCGCTCGTGCGCGCGAACACGCCGCACGAAATCGAGTCCGTCGAACTGCGCGCTATCCACATCCACGACGACGACGTCGATCTCTTTGCCGGCGAGAACAACCTCGGTAGTACTCGTCTTCGTGACGATGTGCCCCAGCCGCCGCGCGGCGTCCGCGATCAGCTCCTGATTCACGTCGTGGTCATCGACGACGAGCACACGAAGCGGGCGAAGGATCTCGCGGCGACGCTCCAGCGTGTACGCGATCGCCGGCTCCGCGATGCCTAGGGAGGCGCCTATCGCCTGGATCAACGTGCGCTCGCTGGCCGGCCGCGTGACGAACACGTCTTCGCCAACAGGCGGCGCCAGCGGCGACGCGATCCGCACCACCGGCACCGGCGCAATCCACGGCGTCGCCGCCAACATGTTCGCGTCTGCGATCAGGCACCCGTACGCGGCGCGGATCGACGGTTGCAGCGCGCGCTCGATCGACTCATATGCCTCGGGCACCATGCCGTGCGCGCGCACGATCTCGCTGAGGATCGTTCGCGTCGTCGCGTTCGGCTCGATCAAAAGAATGCGGATGCCGGCCAGCCGCTTTTCCCACTCCGGCGGCGTTTCCGTTCCGATCGGCTCGCAGGAAAACGGGACGAGAACGCGAAACGTGCTTCCCTTTCCGACCTCGCTATCAATTGTCATCGCACCGCCCATCGCGTGCAGCAAGCGCGACACGATCGGTAGCCCAAGTCCGCGCTGACGGCGCGGCGATGAGTCGAATGGCTTCACGAGCAGATCGCGCAACGAAGCATCGATTCCAACGCCCGTATCGGTAATCTCGAAGACGACCGTGACGCCGCCGGCCGCAATCGCCTCGCAGCCAACACGAACGACAATCTCGCCACTGCTGGTGAATTTGATGGCGTTGCCGGTGAGGTTGACGAGGATCTGGCGCACGCGTCCCGGATCACCCCATAGCCTGTCCGGAACCTCGGGCGCCACCGCGTACGCGAGCGTGAGGCTCTTCTCCGCCGCGGCGATGCCGAGCGGCTCGAGCGTATCGGCGAGAAGGAGCCGGATCGAAAAGTACACCGGCTCCAGATCGAGCCGGCGGGCCTCGAGCCTCGTGAGTTCGAAGACGTCTCCGATCGTTCCAAGGAGCGATTGCGCGGAACGGCGTGCCGCATCGAGCAGATGCGTGCGCTCCTCGGAGGCCGCGGTGTCGGCGGCGACGCGCAGCACGCTGATGATGCCTTGCAGCGGCATGCGCAATTCGTGGGCGATGGCGGCGAAGTGCTCGCTCTTCGCTGCGCTGGCGGCTTCGGCGCGCTCGTTCGTCTCGCGCATCATGGCCACCTCAGCCTCGCGATTCCTTGCCGATTCTTCCATCGCGCGCACGAAGCGCACCAGCTCGCGGCGGCGTATATCGGCGTGAATCAGAGCAATTGCGAATGCGGCGATGCTGACAAGGATCAGCACGATTTTCATCGCGAAGCCGGATGACGACGCCGGTTGATCAGAAACGAACTGAAGCAATACGACGATCGCGAGACAGACGGCGCCAGCAATCGCAAATCGCCATGCCGATACTGATGGCAATAGGACCGCAGCGGATTCATCCGCAGTTTTCCCGCCAGCCGGACTGCCGCGATCGCTGTTCATTTCCTCAGACTGTACGCGCTCCCGCGTCATCGTGCGCGCCGGCATCTTCTGGCGCACTCATTGCTCAACACCGGCGCGGAGGTATCAGTATGAAGAAGGCATTCGCATCACTCGTTCTTTCCGCCGCGTTGGTCTCGTCCATCGGCTGCTCCAACTGGAACCGCAACACGCCTGCGAACCTGGACAACAAAGCGGTCGAGGAAGAGATCCGCAAGAGCATGCTCGGCGACAAGATCACCGGACTCTCGATCGACGTTCATGATGGCGTCGTTACCTTGACCGGTCACCTAGCCACCGCGCTCGATCGCCAGAAGGCGTACGACGACGCCGCGAAGGTCAACGGCGTGAAGAGCGTCGTCAACCACATCGACGTACCGTAGTCCCCGATTGAAGCACGAGGTCCGAGGAAGCGCCGGCAGTCGCTCGCTGCCGGTGCCACTCACGGCAGTGCGAACGCGCCTTTCGGCACTTCGGAAAGAATCTTCAAGCCGTCCAAACGAACGACCTGATTCTTTCCCTTGATCTCGCGGCGCGCCGCCATCAGCAGGCCGCTGACGCGGTGAAAATCGCGAAAGAAAATCTCGATCGGCGGTTGATCGGCCGGTGTGCCGGGGAGCTTTATGTCCCACTCTTCGACGATACCGCTCTCGTGATTGATCCACGCCCACGCCACATCATTGGCGAGGCCGATGCTCGCGTCGTACGTCAGACGCACCACGTCCCACGCCCGTCCGCACGCATCGGTGCGCTGCCCGGCCGCGCTTCGCTTCACGCCCGCATCGAACATCGTCAGCGGCATCAGAAGCCAGTAGATGTCGTTGACGAATCGGCGTACGCCGAGGTCGAGAAGATTCTGCACGGCAGCCTTATCGGTGACCTCGACACCGTTCTGCCAGGCGCGCCCCGACCTCGTCTTGACGTTTTCGATGATGAGGAATGACACGCCAGCGGGATCTTTTCCGCTGACGCGATACGCGCCGGTGGCTCGATCCCACTCCTCCACAAACGAGTCTTTCACCTGGCCGTTGCGCTCGGTGCTGAACGTGAACGCGACGTAGCGGGCTTTCTGCCATTCGGGTCCGCCCATCATGTCGCTAACGCGCTGCGCCAGCGCGTCCGCGGCGGGATCGGGAGCGGTCTGCGGCGTGACCGTTGATACCGGAGGCGCCATCGTGACTTGAGCCGGGGTTTGTGCTGCCGCGGGAAGCGAAATCAGAGCGATGAGCACGAGTGCGATGAGTACAGTAGCGGGGGCGAGCGCATCGCCAGATCGTAGCATTCCACTTCTGCAATGTTTCCCTTGCCACCCACGTTGTCGGCCCCCGAGATGACTAACCAGAGAATCGTCATCACCGGCGTTGGCGCGCTCAGCCCGAACGGAATCGGCCGTGAGAACTACTTTTCCGCGCTGAAAGAAGGGCGATCCGGCATTCGCACGATCACGCAGTTCGACGCGTCGTCGCTCCCTTCGCGCATCGCCGGCGAGGTCGATTTCGATCCGACGCTCTGGGTCGATGCGAAGAACATGAAGCACGTGTCGCGCGTCGTGCCGATGGTTATCGCCGCGACTGACGAAGCGTTGCGCGATGCGAAGCTCGATCCGCGCGCTGTCGATCTCGAGACGCGCCGCAACATCGGCGTGATGCTCGGCTCGGGCGGCGGCGCCATCGAGTTCAGCGAGCGGATGTACGAGCTCTGGTTCGCGGACCACGAGAAACAGGCCTCGATCTACTCGATTCCGTCCGGCACCATCGGCACAATCGCCTCCGAGATCTCGATGGCCTACGACCTTCACGGTTTCTCGCATCTGATCTCCACCGGCTGCACCTCCTCCACCGACGCCCTCGGCTACGCCTATCGCAACCTCAAGCTCGGCGTTGCCGACTACATCGTCTGCGGCGGCGGCGACTCCACGATCACCGAGGGCGTGATGACCGGCTTCTGCATCATGCGCATCATTTCCAACACGCGCAACGACGCACCGGAATCGGCCTCGCGCCCGTTCTCGAAAGACCGCGAAGGGTTCGTGCTTTCCGAGGGCGCGTGGATGTTCGTGATGGAGCGCGAGGAAACGGCCAGAGCGCGCGGCGCGTACATCTACGCCGAGGTAGCAGGATACGGATCGACGTGCGATGCGTATCACCGCGTGCGCCTTGACGAATCAGGAGAAGAGCCGGCGCGCGCGATGACGCTGGCGATGAAGGACGCAGGCCTCGAGCCGGGCGACATCGACTACCTCAACTATCACGGCACATCGACCGAGCTGAACGATCGTATCGAAACGCGCGCGGTCAAACTCGCGTTCGGCGAGCGCGCCTGGACGCTGCCGGGATCGGCAACGAAGTCGATGATCGGCCATCCGCAGGGAGCGTGCGGCGCGGCGGGCGTGGCCGCAACGCTCATGGCCTTCCGCGACGGCATTCTTCCTCCAACGATCAACCTCGACACGCCCGACCCCGACTGCGATCTCGACTACATCCCCAACCTCGGACGCCGCGCCCGCATCGACGCCGCCGTCTGCAACACGATCGCGTTCGGCTCGAAGAACTCGGCGCTGGCGCTGAGGAGAGTCAATTGATAATTGACAATGGACAATTGACAATGAAAGTCAAAATCCGTGGAAGATCAACAATGAGCAGCGACCAGGATCAGAGAAGCGAGTCCCGTCGCAATCCGCCGTTCGTTGTCAATTGTCAATTGTCAATTGTCAATTAATGACCATGCGTTCCCTCACCATCCGCTTCTTCGCCGCCGAGGACGATTCGCCGATCGAGGGAACCGCGACGCTCATGGCGGGTCGCTGGCATACCCGCGTCGACGCCAAACAGAAGCCAGTTCATGCCGCGCACGAGGTTCGGTTCGACGTCGAGGACGCGACTGTCGTCAACGAAGCGCTTGTCAGTGCCTCGCGACGATTTGGACGTTTCGCGCCGTGGCCAAAGTCGGACGTGCTCGAAGTACGCCTGGAAAAATCGACGGAACTGATCATCGCTTCGAATCTCGACGTTCTTCGCTGGGTGAAAGTGCACGCCAGCGGCGGCCAGGAGACGACCGATTTCGTGCGCAACCTCGGCAACGATTTTCACGCGCTGCGCTGCGGACAATCGCTCCATTGCGGGCAGCTCCTGCCGGGCCCGTACGTAGTCGATGTCTTCGATGAAGCACGCCAGCCGGTCGCGCATATAAGCGTCGATCTCCCCTCGTGGCGCACGGCCTTCATCGAGGTGCCATGAGCTTTCTCGTTCCGAAGCGCGTCGACACCGAGGAGTTGCTCGACGAGCATGACGCGCCGCAAGCCGATATGGAGCGCTCGCTGCGCGATCTGCGCCGCTTCAATCGCTGGGCCGGAGGAACGCCTACGTATCTGCGCCTGGTGAGCCGTCTCGCACCCGCCGCGCGAGTCGTCATCGACCTCGGCGCCGGAACCGCCGACCTGCTCGACGCGCTGCCGCCGAATGTGTTGACGATCGCCGTCGACCTCAACATCAAACATCTGTCATACGAACGCGAACGTTCGCGCGCGCTGCGCGTCGTCGCCGACGCGAACCACCTGCCGTTTCGCGACGCGTCCGTCGACATCGTTACGTCGTCGCATTTCTTTCACCATTTCGAGGCCGGCGAAAACGCGGCGATCCTGCGCGATGCCTTGCGCGTGGCACGCATCGGCGCGATGGCAAGCGATACGCAGCGCCATCACCTGCCGTGGCTCTTCGTCTGGCTGCTCGCCAAGCTTCATCTTGTCGGCCGCATCACTGCGTACGATGCCCCCGCCTCGGTTCTGCGCGGCTACACGGCGAAAGAAGCGAAGCTCGTCGGCGAGAAAACCGGCGCGCTGCGTTTCGAGGTCCTGAAAATGTTTCCCTTCCGCTTCGGCCTGTTGTTATGGAAATGACCGACCCGAGTATCGCCGCAGCCATTCGTAGCGCCGGCGGTTCGCCGGCTGTATCGTCGCCGGCCCGGCGGCGGTTTTCGTCCCATCACAATCGCTGCGCCGCTATTCCGCGATGACCAACATCGCGAACGTCGATGTCGCCATCGCCGGAGCCGGACCGGCCGGATCGACTCTCGCCGCGCTCCTCGCCCGCCGCGGCTACTCCGTTGCGCTCATCGATCGCGACACCTTCCCGCGCGACAAACTCTGCGGCGAGTTCCTCTCCTACGATGCCATGCCGATCGTCGACGCCCTCGGCCTCCGCGACGAGCTCGATGCGCATGCGGCGCCGGAGATCACTCATTGCCGGATCGTTGGCCGTCACCGCAGCTACGCATTCGACTTCCCGCATCCCGCGCGCGGCGTTTCGCGCATGCTGCTCGATGACGCGCTCTTCCGTCGCGCTGTCGCCGCGGGTACTCGTGCGATTACCGGCACGGCGTCCGAGGTAACTCGCGACGGCGTGACGTTCGATGGCGGCACGATTCGCGCGCGCGTCGTCGCCGGCGCATGGGGTCGATGGGGACGCTTCGATCAGCAACTCGGACGTGCCTTCGTGCGCGACCGCTCGCATCGCAACTTCGGCTTCAAACGGCACTACCGAAAATCAGAGGCGAGCGTCGGAACGATCGAGCTCTACTCATTCAGACGCGGCTACCTCGGCGTTAGCGACGTCGAAGGCGGCATTACGAACATCTGCGGTCTTGTCCACGCCGATCGCCTGCAAGGCCTCAAAGGGCGGTGGGATGCGTTCATCGAAACCATTCGCGCCGAGGAGGGGCCGCTGGAGGAGTTGTACGCGCGGCACACACCGGCGCAGGAGGGTTTTCTCTCATCGGAGCCGGTCATTTTTCGGTCGAGATCCGCGGTCGAGGAAGGAATCTTCATGATCGGCGATGCCTCGGGCGTCATCGATCCGCTCACCGGCAACGGCATGGCCATGGCGCTGCAATCCGCTCTCGTTGCCGCGCCGTTCATCGCCGCCGTGCTCGAGAATGGCGATCGCCAGCGCAGCGAAGATGCCTATCGCGATCGTCACGCGCAGCTCTTCGGACGGCGCATCGGATGGAGCCGGCGCGTCGCATTTCTTCTCTCCCGCCCGGCCCTGCTAGACAACGTTCTCCGTCTGCAGGTTCGCAGGGCCGGGCCGTTCTTCTTGCGAAAAACGAGAGCGGATCGGGATGCGATTGCGGCGATGGTGTCGCGAGAGGGGTCAGGTCGAAACCGAAACTGACGACAGGCTGATCGAGCGGAATGTTCGTACCGAGGCGTCGTCAGTTTCGGTTTTGACCTGACCCCTCTCAATTCGCGTCTTCGCGCCTTCGCGTGATCAATTCCTGTTCGGATCCCCAACCTGACGAAACGGCGCCAGGAACTGCAAACTCTCGATCCGATGCTGCAACTCGGTCCCGACATCCTCGGCGCGTGACGTGACGTCGTCGATCTCCAGCAGGCGCTGTTTCTCGGCGATATCGAGACTCAGCGACATGATCAGCGCGTTCGTCAGCGCTTCGAGACCAACGCTCTGGATCTCCGGCACACCGCCTTGCTCGGGCAGGTAATGCAGATACTGCTGCGACAAATCCGAAAGCCAGGTTCGCTGCGCGTACGCGGCGGCCGGATCATCGTCACGTTGCGGGCGGGTGATGACGCGCGCGGTGCGGTACGGCTCGCGCGACACTTCGCTCACGATGTGGAAGCGCGTTTCGCCGCTGACGAGAATGTTGTAGCGGCCGTCGTCGAGCGGCACTGTCTGCTCGATCCGCCCCATCGTGCCGCATGCGTAGACGGGCGGCGTTCCGAAGTAATCGCTCTCCCAGCCCGGCTGCAGCAGGACGATGCCGAAACGCTGATCGCGTGCGATGACGTCGGCGATGAGCTGGCGGTAGCGCGGCTCGAAGACGTGAAGCGGAAGGCGCGTCTGCGGAAAGAAGACAAGGTTCGGCAGCGGAAACAGCGGCAGCAGAAACTCGCTCTCGTGGGCCAGTGTCATTTCGATCGCTTCGATTTTGCGACGACCACGAAATTCCGGTCGTCGGCGATGTTCCCGCCCCAGTAGCCGCGCACGTGGTACTTGCCGGGAGCCAGTTTCTGCCCAAGCGCGAATGTGGCGACCTTCGTCCCATTCATTTCCTTCTGCTCGCGGGCGATGATCTGGTCGTGTTCGTCGTACCAGGTCGCGCCGGTGCGCAGCCCGACCGGAGAGTCGTGCAGACGCAACGTCACGTAAACCGGATCGCCCGCGGGGACGACCGTCTGCTGCTCACTCACGGTGCCGTCGGGGGCGAGTTGGATGCCGACGAGCATCTTTTCGATGACGGCGGTTCCGACGCGGTCGAGGATGTGGGCCCGCTTGCCGGCTTCATTCTGCGGAATGTTCGTGGTGATCACGCGCCCCGGAGCCGCCGTTTCCTGCTTCTTCTGGCATCCGGCAATCACGAGCACCGCAAGGAGAACGCTGAGGAAGACAACCGTACGTCGCATGGCCTGCCGATTCTACGGCATCACGGAATGAACAGCGTATCGTGCGGCGCCGACCGCTCAGCTTCGGGGCGTCCCGCTGTGTAGTAGTAGAGCGAGACCGACTTACGCGATTCGCCGGCCGGTGGCGTCAGCGGATGCGGATGGCCGTGGAATGACGTATCGCTCGTCGAGAAGATCACCGTGCGATTGAAGAGCGGCAGGATCTTCGTCCGGCAGCTCATTCCGTCGCGGTCCCACAACTCGAGATGGCCGCCGTACTCGTCGCGCCAATCCTTGTTCAAGTAAACGAGCAGGTTGAGCCGGCGATCCAGCTTCAGTTTCGGATGCACGTTGAAATCGGCATGCACTTTGAGAAAACCGCCGGCCTCGATCTGATGCAACCCGCCGCCGCCAAAGTACGGATCGGGGATGAGGCCCTCGATGCCGGTGAGCGCCTCCAGCCAGAGCAACATCTCGAACGAATTCATCTCGTTGAGAAAATCGCGCACCGTTTTCGAAATGCTGCTGCTCTCGTGGAAGTAGCCGAGCTTCTTCTCCGTCGCCGTATCGAACTCGCGCCACTTCATGGCCTTGCGATCAGGAAACTCGCGCAGAACAGCGTCGAGAACGTCGTCGTCGAAAAGACCGTCGAGCACGATGTGCGGAAACGGCTCGGCGTTAGCGTATCGCGCGTGCAGCGGCATCGGATTGTCGTTGAGTCGCATCCGGCGACAGATTCTACTTGCGAAGGAAGGTAGTGTGCCGCCGCGCGATCATGTCCACTTTGATATCCGGCGAATACGTCGTCCATCCTGACGGAGAACGATAACGGACGCGAAACGTAAGGCCTGGAAGGCCGGGGGAGCGAAAGCCGCCATCCCGGTGTACCTCGTAGGTCTGCGCGCCGGGGAGTACGAAGGAGTACGTCCCATTGCTATAAGGGCCGAGCCGCCAGAAGAACGAACCGGGCTCATCGAACGTGAAGTCAGCGCTGAGGGGCATCGTGCGTATGCTCCGGCACGAATCGACGATTGGCTTTGGACCTTCGTCGACGATCTGCTGCCGGCGAACGTCGTATTCGAAAATGCGATGCAGGGTGCCAGTCGCAGGGCATAGATCAAGATCGTCATTCGCAGCGCGCCCATGCGCATCTGGAAAACGGGTGGCAAGCTGGCCAAGTGTAACTGGCGGCGTTGCGGCATTGCGCAGGACGTCATCTGGCCCGAGCGTTACGAATGTGCGCGCCTCGTCGCTCATGCGGCGGACATCGCGAAAACGGGATGGCCATTCTGTCGCATGGGCGCCGATGGCGAGCAAGAGAACGATCAGCACAACGATCTCGCCGCGGGGAAACGCCCGCGGAATGAAGGCGACGGAGATCGAGAACACGAGCCACAATGCAAACGCCCATCGTGGTTGGAGCTCAGTCGCAACCGGAAGGATCGGGATCAGCGCGACTGCGATTGCCACGGTGAGCGGCAGCCGGGCTGCACGGACCCGGACGAAGAGCAATGCGGCGCAGGCGACCACAACCACAGTCAACGCGATTGCAAAAGCGCTCTGCGAACCCGCAAACTCGCGTACAGCCCGCAGCGGCAGAGTGACCATTCGTCCGAAACGCTCTTCGGGGCGAACAACGAATCCGTAGGCGCCAACGTTCATTCCGATGATACTCACCCGCCATACTGCCGCCAGCATGCCTGCCACCGCATGCGGCACGAGCATCCGGATACGCTGCCGCCAGGTCCCTTCCGGGATGACCAGCAGGAGCGCGGGAAGCGGGACGTAGATCTCCTTCGTGCCTGCGGCGATGAAATAGACGATTGCCGACGCGATTGCCATCGCCGTGCTTCCCTCTCGCAGCGCGCGAACAAAAAGAATCGTCGCAATCATCGCCAGCACAGCGCCGCCGATGTAGTGCCGCAACATAAGAATCGGAACGACACTCAGCGTCGGTCCAGCGAGGCACGTGATCAGCACCGCTGACACCGCGACGATCCGCGAGCACCAAAGACGCAATAATAGGTACTCTATTGCCGGGAGCAGCGCTACGACGATCAATTGATGGATATAGAACGACCGGGCGTTGTCGCCGAATACCACAAGGTCGATCTTCAACGACATCATCAGAAACGGCGTGAACAGCGGCGTTCCCAAGGCGTTATAGAGCAGCTTGTCGTAAAGCGTACCGAGCACGCTCACACGCTGCAGGATGTTGAAGTGAAAAGGATCGTCGAACATCCACCAGAGGCGGGTGATCTTCCGAAATATCCCGGCCGTAGCTGTCGCAAGCAGAAGCGCGATCAAGAAATCGCCGAAATGGCGCGCCTTCGTGATCACACTCTCAAGCATAGAAAATCATTCCTTGCCATCGTCTCTTGTCGAGAGCAACGATTTCAATGGCTCGCAACCTCACCACCATCAGGATCGTATCACACAAGAAAAGGAGGCACGTCCACAGTGCACGTATCGAACTCTATAGCACAGCACACGTGGAGAGTGCATAATCGGAGGGGTAACGGCCGGACTAACGAAGAATTCCAAATACCACGGGGAGGATGAATTGCTCTGTACTGCCGATTATAGTGGATGTGTGGCGTGATCGAGACTTGTGTTGTCCGTAAAAACCCACACCTTCTGTTCGTTCGAATTGATCTGCACAAAACACACGTTGTGATTTGTCCGACCGGCAGCATGGTGCCGGTGTACGTCAAGATGTGATCGTTCGTAGAAGGAATATCGTCAATGTTGGGCGCTAGCACGGACAGAGAGAGAGATAAATCCTGCACATAGCCCGCATAGTGTGTTCTCCTGTTTCGGGTTTATGGGTGGGCGGGTGGCAGGTTTCATGGATACCCGCGAATTCCATGCGATCGAGCACCCGGCCCTGCGACAGAATGCCATCGGTCGCCGTATCAACTGTCATGAGGCCTCTTCTCGTAGCGCTTGCTCTCTCTCTCGCTGCCGGGCCCACAAATGCTGCACGTCTCCGCGCGGTTCGCTCCCCTGTCCGGCTGCTTTGGATCGGAGCGCATCCCGATGATGAAGCACTCGTGGCTCCGATCCTCGGCGCGGCCTGCGTCGAGCAGATCAACGACTGCGCGATCCTCGTCCTCACCAGCGGATCGGATGTGCGTTCCGCCGAGGTGCAGCGCGCGGGAGCGGCGCTGCACGCGCAGGTGACGCAGTGGGATCTCCCTGATGTGTTCGACGTCTCGCAGTGGGGCGATCGCGCCGCGCTCGTTACGAAATTGGCCGCGTTCATCGTCGCGGAATCGCCTGCGAGGATCTACACCTTCGACCCGCGGCACGGTTCGTCGTGTCATCCCGCGCATCGCGAGGCCGGCCAGCTCACGCTTGACGCGGTCGCCACACTCGGCGCGAACGCGCCTCCGGTGACTCTGCTCGAGACCCTGATCGTGCGCGACGCGGAATCGCAGATCACCGGCTTCGCTCCGGCCACAACGTCAGCGACAGCCATTGACGCCACGACCACCTGGCACTACCTCGTCGATGACGCGGCCATCCACGAGAGCCAGTTCGACGCCGCACAGATCGCGCTTCTGGAAACGATACCGGCCGGTCAGCGCCGCATTTGGTTGCTCCCGGCCGACGCGACTGCGCAAAACATTGCGTCGTGTCCCTGACCCGCAGATCTGCGTCTATCTGCGACATCTGCGGATCAAGTCTTGGTTCTTGCAAACACGCAATCGCGGCACATGAAATCGTCCGGCGCTTCTTCGATTCCGTAGACCCACTTCCGCATCTTCGCCAGCTCCGGCCCCGCCAGCACCTCGGCGATCGAGTTTCGCGTGAGGTCGCCAACGATGTATTTCTCGTCGTAGTCCTCGCAACAGAGGACGCACTGGCCGCGCGGCGTGATGTGCAGATGTTGCAGAGGACGCGACCCGAGGTTGTCGCAGCCGGCTAGTTGCTTCTTTGGCGTGTCGGGCTTGAGGCCGATGTCGAGCCAGCCGGCGCGGTCCATTACGACGTGACGCTCGACGGTGAAGCGGCTTCCAGCGAAGCGGTCGCGGATCGATTCGAAATCGATGTCGTGCTCCGCATCACCCTTCCCCAGCACCACGATCTTCATTACCTCGGCGAGCGGACGCGACTTCACGTAATCGAGGTTGCGGAGAACGGCGCCGAGGTGATCTTCGCCGCGGTCGCGGATGTAGCGGTCGCGATCGAGCGTCGAAAGATTGATGCAGATATAGCGAAGCGGGCCCGATTCGATGAGCGCGTCGACCTTTGCCGGCGTGAGGCCGGAACCGTTGCTCAACACCGCGACGGGCAGGTTCGCAGCGAAGAGCGTGCGGCAGAATTCGACGAAACGGCGATCGAGCGTCGGCTCGTTGTAGCTCTGCAGAAAAACGCTCTCCAACGTGTCGCGATACGCCGTGAGCTCGCCAACGATCCGCTCGAAAAGCGCGACCGGCATGTCGAAGTCTTCGCGCGGCGCAATCGAGACGGGGCAGAAGTAGCACTTCTGATTGCACGCGATCATCGTCTCCAGCGAGACGATCTTCAGCCGGTGCGCGCGGGAGATGTCCCCGCGTACGAGCCAGCCACCTTGCTCGAGCCGCTCATCAATTGCGCCGCCATCGAGTACACGCAGCAGCGCTTCGTACTCGGGTTCGCCCGGCACGAGCGAGCGATCGGTGAGCGGGTCATAGATCCGATCCGCATCAATGTGCAGAAAAGGATTGACGCGGAGATCCGTGGCAGTGGCTGAGGGCATGTCGATCGAGAGTGTACGGCGAGGGTGCGTTCGCCGTCTAAACGCGGGAAGCGGGTGATGTCATCCCGGGGTGTAGGGAGTGGGAGGTGAGAGCGAAATCACAACGCGAACACCACGCTGTCGTTCCGAGCCGCTCCTACGTTTTCAACTCCGCCAGCCCTTTCCGGATCGAGCGCATCCTTCCCCGTTCCACGCTGGCGGAGAATCGTTCCGCTTCGTATAGCGCGATCAGCGGAGCGAGTGCCGCGGCGGCGGCCGGCTGCGTGCGGCGTACTTCGTCGAGCGCTTCTTCCATCGTCATCGACGGACCCACTTCGATGCCGAGCTTTCGCAGATGCGCCGCGAGAAGATCGAAGACCGGCTGGCGCCGGCGCGAGACCACGAATACCGCGAAACCGGCGAGGATCAGTCCAGCCAGGATCATGGCGAAGTTCAGATTGAACGTGGACTGCGCCGCGCCGCGAGCGGCGGCACTCATCGCCGCGATGGCTGTTCGCACGCGGTCGATCATGTCGGTGGCCAGCGCGATCTGGTCGCCGAGACCGAAAGTGAGGATGTGGCGGTCCCAGAAGTAGTTGACCCAATCACTCAGCGCGGCCGCGTACATGCGCACGAGACCTTCGTGGGCGTTGCCCGGACGCAGCGCCGCCGGCGTCGGATCGAACGTCTGCCACGCCTGTCCGTCCCATACCTCCACCCAGGCATGCGCATCCTCGCGGCGGATGATGAAGTAGCCGGTGAGCGGATTGAGCGTGCCGCCGTAGAAGCCGCCGGCGATGCGCGCCGGGACGTCGAGCGCGGTCATCAGCGCCACCATCCCGGCGGCGAAATACTCGCAGTGACCGCGGTGCTCCTGCAGCAGAAACTGATCGACGGTCATCGTGTGTCCGATCGCCGCTGGATCGGGGACGTAGGTGAATCGCGCGGAGAGATAGCTCTCGATCGCTGCGGCCCGGCGAAGCGGAGCGGTTTCATTGCCTACGATCTGGCGTGCCATCGCGCGAACCGCCGGCGTCACCGGATAGTTCGAAACGCGAACCAGTTGCGCGCGCAGAGGCGCGGTGCTGTGCGCGAGCGCGATGTCGTACGCGAGGTTGTCGCGGTGCGCCTGCCAGACCGAGTAGATGTCACGTGTCGGACCCTCGACGACCTGGCCCGCTCCCGTAACCTGATATGTCCCGACCGGAAGAAACAAACGGTTGCCAACCGGAAAGCGCTGCTGCACGCTGGCTCGCCGCGTGAGTCCTTCCGGCCGCGCCACGCGCGCCGTACCTTCGATGCTGTCGATCGGAACGAAGGTGTAGCGGCCCTGCCGCCACGTGTTGTTGGTGAAGCGCTCGTACACGGTCCCTTTCAAACGCAACGGCGTGAAAAAGGGAATCGCATCCGCACCCATCCAGACGCGGCTGACCACGGTGGCGTCGTTGCCGATCGTGCGCGGTTCATTCAGATTGATCGAGTCGCTGATGCCGGTCGTTGCTTTCTCCATCGCGCTCGACATGTTCGGCAGCAGCGGATTGCGAATGCGCGGCAGGAAGGGAAAAAAGAGAACGCCGAGTGCCATCGAGGCGAAGACGTAGAACGCTGCGGCACGGCCGATCGGCGGCGCAGACAAGCGGTTGCCGGTCATCGCCTCCGTCTCATCGCGGCTGACCTGCATGAGCTGACGAACGAGCAGGACGCCGAAGAAGATGATGAACGGGAGGATGGCGATGTGCGTGGCCGTGGCGACGCTGGCGAGCGCGATCAGCGACGCGGTCAACAGCCGCTGCGTCGTATTGCGGGTGCGCACCGATTCGATCGGCTGATAGACGGCGATGAAGAGCACGAGGTGCGTCGACGCGGCGATGGCGCTGCGCGAGATCAGCGCCGCATCGACGACATAAAACGGAACGTAGGCGATGGCGAGCGCGCGCATCACGACTGGTGGAACGATCTCGGGTCCCTTACCGAAGAACACGCGCATCGTGATGGCCAGCATCGCGGCGTGAAAGGCGAGCAGCGGAAACATCGAGATCGTCTGCGTGACGTACAACGGGATCGCCGAGAACATCGTCAGGAAGAGGAGCTCGAGGTTGCTGTTGCGGGAGTCGTTGTTCGGGAGTCGGGAGTCGGCGACCGGGCGCCGGCTGTCGGGTGTCGGGTGTCGGAGATCCGAGATCGGCAGCGCGGTCATGAGCGATCTCCGACGTGCGGCTCGCGCGCTCCCACACCCCACCCCCCACTCCCCACTCCCCGCCTCACGCTCCGACCCCCGACTCCCGACCCGCGACGCCCGCCGCAAACATCACGCTGTCGCGATCGATCGTCTGCGCGAATGGCTCGTGCGCCGCCTCCAACATCGCCAGTGCGCGAAACGTCGCCGCGGCGCCGTCGCGGTCGGAGCGAATCGTCAGGTTGCGGATCGACAGCGTCGTATGAACGCCGCGCCGCAGCACCTCATTAAGAAACGTGGCTGCCTCGCTGATCATCTCTTCGAACGCTTCCTCGCTCACACTCTTCGGTTTGAATGGATCGACGACGACGTGAACCGCGCGACCGGCTTCCAACTCGGTCTGCTTGATGATCCATCGCCCTACCGACGCCGATTTCTTCCAATGCACGCGCCGCAGCGAATCCCCGCGGCTGTAATCACGGAACGAATGAATGTCGGTCCCAGCGCCGATGCGGTTCGACGAATACTGCTCTCCCTCGATCGAGCGAAAACGCTCGCGCGCTGACTCTTCGTCGAGCAGCCGCGGGAACACGACGATCTCCGCATCCAACCGCGGCCGCCGCTTCTTCAGAAAAAATCCAAACGGGTAGCGCGTGTAGAGGTCGATGCGCGAGAGATGCACGAGTCCGCGCCGCCGGAAACGAAACGGAGCTTGCAACACGATCCCGGCGCGCCGGCCGATCAACGGAACGACCAAGGGCGACTCCAGATCGGCCGACGTGACGATCAGGTCGCGAACGTTCCAGATGCGCGACCGGTTGATCACGCGCAGACGCCCGTGCGCCGTCCGCATGGCCCACGCCTCATCGACACCTTCGAGCTCGACGGCGAGATGCTTGAGTCCACCCTTCGACGCGATGCCCGAGAGCAGCAGACAGCCGAGCATGAAGGAGAGGCCGATGTAGAGCGCGTTGTTGCCGGTGTTGATCGCGGCAAATCCGACGACGACCGTGAAGATGACGAATGACGACCCGACGCGCGTGAGCCGCACGACGCCATCGAATTGCCAGTTCGCCACGGAGCCGGGCGCGGTGGTCACGGAGCTTTCAATGCGTGTCGGCCTCGTTGGATTCCGGGGGGTTGGGTGTGGGGTGTGGGGCGTGGTCGATTCCGCCGAAGAAAGAGCGGCAGCGTCTCCCACCCCCCACACCCAACTCCCCACCCCCCGTCATCAAATGTTTTCCGGCCTACCCACTCACGCCGCGCATACTTTTCACATGAAGCGACGTCTCGTTTTCCTCGCTGCCATCGTCATCGCCTGCTCGCCCGAATCGAACCGTTTGCCTGCGGCCATCACCGCGGCGCACGATCCGATGCTGCAACATCACGAGATTCGCATCGATCAATTGCCGAAGCCGTACGCGACGCCGTCGGCCGGCAATCCGCCTCACGTCGGCTCGCAACCTTCCAATGCCACGCTTCACCTCCCGCCCGGTTTTCACATTTCGGTTTTCGCGGACAAGCTCGACAATCCTCGGGCCATGCTTCAAGCGCCCAACGGCGACGTGATCGTCTCCGAGCCGGGAGCGGGGAAGATCATCATTCTTCGCGATGCGAACCACGACGGCATCGCCGAACAGAGCTTCACGTTT
Source organism: Thermoanaerobaculia bacterium (assembly GCA_963719365.1). Lineage (GTDB taxonomy): Bacteria > Acidobacteriota > Thermoanaerobaculia > Gp7-AA8 > Gp7-AA8 > JADGNZ01. The sequence continues at coordinate 851,652 of OY970380.1, forward strand.
GCGAGCGGCCTCGATAATCCATACGGACTGGCCTTTCACGAACGCTTCCTCTACATCGGCGGTGAAAGCGCCATCCTCCGTTTTCCGTACGCGGTGGGACAAACGAGCGCGAATGGAAAGCCTCAGGTCATCGGGCCGCTTCCGCCGGGCGGGCACTCAACCCGAGGAGTGGTTTTCAATCGGGCGGGGACGAAGATGTATGTGTCGATCGGATCCAACTCGAACGTCAGCGCCGGCGAAGGACCGGAGCGCGCCGCCATCATCGAGCTCAATCCGGACGGAAGCGGCAGACACGTCTTTGCGGGTGGCCTGCGCAACCCTGTCGGCATGGCGTGGGAGCCGGTGACTGGCGCGCTGTGGACCGCGGTCAACGAGCGCGACGGATTGGGCGATGAGCTCGTTCCCGACTACGCCACCGACGTGAAAGCCGGCGTCTTTTACGGCTGGCCCTACGCATACCTCGGCCCGCACGAAGATCCGCGCCGCGCCGGCGAGCGCCCCGACCTCGTCAAGAAAACGATTCCGCCGGCCGTCCCGATTCAGTCCCACTCCGCGCCGCTCGGCATCGCCTTCTATCAAGGTTCGATGTTTCCCGCCGAGTATCGCGGCCGCGCCTTCGTCGCCCTGCACGGCTCCTGGAATCGCGAGCGCCGGACCGGCTACAAAGTCATCAGCATCCCCTTCAAAAATGGGAAGCCAACCGGCGGATATGACGATTTCGTCGCCGGCTGGATGCCCGACGAAGCGAACCGGACCGTGTGGGGCCGGCCGGTCGGCCTGCTCGTCCTGGCCGACGGATCGCTCCTCATCTCCGACGACGGCGGCGAGAAGATCTGGCGGGTAACGTACGGAAGGTAGAAGAGTGAAGGGTGAAGAGTGAAGTGAAAAAAGGCTCAGCGCAGCCTTTGACTCCTTTTCACTCTTCACTCTTCACACTTCACTCTTCTTCCGGCTTCCCTCTTGCACTGTCAACCTTCGCCACTCACCGCACAGCGAAAGGAAGACAAATGCCACAAACGCAGGGGAAATCGGCTGTCAAACGGGCCGGAGGAGCTGTTGCACGCACGGCTCGAAAAGTCGCAGCGAAGCTCGATCCACGAAAACGTGCGAAAGTCGCCGCCGCTCCGAAGAAAGCCGCGAAGAAGGCTCAAGGCGCAAAGCCAAAGGCGGCGCAGACAAAGGCCGGAGCAGCAAAACCAAAAGCAGTGAAGACGAAGGCAGCACAGACGAAGATTGTGCAGGCGAAGCCAGCGCAGACTAAGGCCAGCCCTGCACCGGCCAGACCCGTCCGCCGCGAGTCCGATGTCCCGATGGATGTGATCGCGCAGGAGTACGCGCCGGCTCAGACCAGCATCAAGACATCGTTCCGAAGCGATGGCGCCGATCACGAGCGCGATCAGGAGCTGCCGCCCGGTGCCGGCGAACGCTTCGAGAACGAAGACCATTTCACCAACAAGTCCGGCGACGCACGCATCGGCACGCACGGCCGCAGCTACGAGTCAAGCGAGCAGCGCGCGTCCGCCACAAGCGATTCTAGGAGCTAACGACATGGATACCCCAATGGGAAACACCGGTTTCGGCGATGCATCAACCCCAACCTCGAGCGGCGGCACGGGCTCGATGGCTTCCGCATCAAGCGGCTATTGCCCGACTTGCGGCCAATCGCGCTCCGCCACAGGCAACACCGGCCTCGATCAGTTCCTAGGCCGCCTCGGCATCAGCGAGGAAATGATCACCAACCTGAAGTCCTCGATTCAGAACGTCGACATTGAGGAGTACCTCAACACCGCCCGCGACTACCTCAAAGGCGGCACGGATAAAGCGACGAGCTACGCCAAAGAAAACCCCGGCAAAGTCGCCGCCGGCGTCGCCGTGCTCGCGGTAGGAACGGGCTTGCTGATCACCGCCTTGAATCGGGATTGAGCACGAGACGCTCCCCATTTTCCCGCAATGCCACGCTCAAACATCGAGCGCCTTCTCCCCCACGGGTTTTTCGTGGGGGAGAAGGTGGCGAAGCCGGATGAGGGGGCCGTGCAAGTCACTATTATTGATCATCGAAGCGTGCTCCAATCGGCCTTCCGCGCGTCTGCAGCACTAGCCAAAACGCCCCCTCATCCGGCATCGGCCACGATGTTTGTGCGGCGCTGGAATCAAAGTCGGCCCGGTGGGCGTCGCCTTGCCCTCCCATACAATGCGGCGATGCCGCTGGTTCCGGAGTTGAATGTCACTGAACGCACCTGCGTCATCGGCGACGTCAGCATTCATTACGTTGAAGCCGGCCGCGGGCCACTCATCGTTCTGCTGCATGGCTTTCCCGAGTTCTGGTACTCCTGGCGCCATCAGATTCCGGCGCTTGCCGCGGCTGGATTTCACGTCGTCGCCGTCGATCTGCGCGGCTACAACGACTCATCGAAACCGCGAGGGATTGAGTCGTATCGTTTGCCGGAATTGGCCAAAGACATCGCCGGCTTGATCACGCAGGCCGGCGAAGGACCGGCCATCGTCTGCGGACACGACTGGGGTGGCGCGGTGGCGTGGTTCACGGCGATGCTGCATCCCGAATTGGTCAGGCGCCTCATCATCCTCAACTCGCCGCATCCGGTCGCCTACCTGCGCGAGATGCGTCATTCCGCGCGGCAGAAATGGCGCGCCAAGTACCAGCTTCTCTTTCATCCGCCGCGGCTGGCTGAATTCGTTCTCCGCCGTTTCGGCTACGCAGCGTTGCGCCGAACCATGGCGAAATACGGATGCTTCACTCCGGAAGAGATCGAGCGCTACGTCGAGGCATGGTCGAAACCGGGAGCGCTGACCGGCATGGCCAATTACTACCGAGCCACTCGACTACGAAAAGGCATGCGCGGCCTCGTCCGCCGCATCGACATTCCCACGCTGATGATCTGGGGCGACCTCGATCCATTCTTTACGCCTGAGACGCTGACCGGTTTCGCCGAGTACGTCCCTGACCTTCGCATCGAGCACATCGCCAACAGCGGCCACTTCGTCCAGACCGATGCGCCCGTCAAAGTGAGCGAGTTGATGATCGCGTTCGCCGGCCGGGATTGACATCGTCGGTTCGCACGGACACGATGAGCGCTCAACATGGCTCCAATCGACACATCAATACGGAGAACTGCAATGAAGCACTATCGCGCGTTTGGTCTGGCTTTGACTGTCATGTGTCTTCTGGTGACGCCACGTGTCTTCGGACACGAGAAGGACAAAGACAAGAAGACGCATACCAAAGAGACCACGACTACAACCACCAAGACCCACACAAAATCGACGACCACCACGACTACGCACTCGAACGGCACTGGCGAGTCATCGTCGCACGAGCACTCTTCGCACGACTCGCACGGGGCGGCGACAACGTCAGCGACGGGCGGCGACGTGATCCATTCGCACGGGTCGTCGTCCAGCACGGACTCGAGCCATTCGCACGGTATGCATCAGGCGACTTCCAGCAGCTCCTCACACACGAACAATTCTCACGACCGCAATTTCAATCATGAGCGCGTCGTCGATCACGAGCACCTGCGCGAAGCGATGCATGTGCATCCCGGACATGAAGAACGTGTCCATGCATTCGAGCGATCGCATGAAGAGCGCGCACGATTTGCGAGACACGTAACCGCCATTCATTTCGTTCCTGCCCACAGGGTCGTGCTCACTCGGATACACATCGTCCCAACGTCTTACTACTACCGGCGCAACGTCTTCTATGACACCTATCGCTGGAGCACGCCCGGCTATGTCTACCGGATGTATCCCCGTTACGGATTGTGGGATGCGGTCTTCCTTGCTTTCGCGCTGGACCACATCGCCGAAGAGCAATACGCACTGATGCTCTATCACCATCAGCACGACGCCGAGATTCAGCAGTGGATGGACGACACCGACCGCCTGGCCGCGGACAACGACGAGCTCCGCGCCAAGATGGAGAACATGAAGCTGGAAATGGCCCGGCTCGAACAGGGCGGCGTCGAAGTCGATGCGTCGTACGTGCCGCCCGAGGCGGAGGATGTCGCGCTGTCGCCCGAGGTCATCGATCAGTTGACGTCGAAGGATAAGTAAGCGTCCCAGATTTCGCGCGAAGCGCTTTGGACTGCGGTGGCGCCAGCCACCGCTTTTGAGCGCATGCGTCGCGCAGCGAACGAACTTTGTCGCGAGAAGAGCCTCCAGAAAGCGGCAGCTGGCGCTGCCGCACTCCAAAGCGCTTCGCGCGAAATCAATAACGCTATGCGGCGATGTGAACGACGACGCTCTCCGCCGTCGAAGTCGGCGGCGGAATGTGCTCGCCCGCCTCGCGCAAGCTTTCCACATGGAGCTCAATCGCTTCCCGAATGAGCTGCACGGTTTCTTCGCGCGTCTCGCCCACTGAGACGCAGCCGGGAAGATCCGGCACGTACGCGCCAAAACCCGTTTCGCTTCGCTCGACGAGGACAACGTATTCAGCGTTCATCGTTTCAGCCCTGCCTGTTTGAGAATACTCTTGAGAGTGCCCGGAGGAACATCCAAACTCTCTTTTCCTGACACCGTAACTGTACCCGGTTTCGAAGGATGTCGGAACTGCCGATGGCTGCCGGTCGTACGAACCAATCTCCAGCCATCATTCTCGATCCGTCTGAGAACGCCTCGAACCTTCATGGTACCGAGGATACCTCGGAGCGAGTGACGATCACCAAGCTACCGCTCTACTCACCTACGCCCTACTTGCTCTCCACTCCATCCACTGTTCGTCGATCGATGACGTGAACTCGCGCTTGGGATTCCAGCCGAGTTTTTTGCGGGTGGTGGTGCTGGAGACGCGTTGGTCGATGTTGAGGGCGTCGGCGAAGGGGCCGTATTGTTCGCGGGCTTTTTCGATGGGGATCGTTTCGATGATCGAGCCTTGGGCGACGCCGAGGGCGCAGCCGAGGAGGGTGTCGTTGGTGTCGTCGACGGCGTGGAAGATGCCGGTGGTTTTCTGTTCGGCGATGCGGACGTAGCAATCGGCGAGGTCGTGCAGATCGACCATGGCCCATTGGTTGTTGCCGTCGCCGACGAGATAGACGGGCTGTTTTTTCTCGGAGGCTTCGAACCAGCCGGCGCAGAGACTTTGTTTTCCGCCGTAGACGCAGCCGGGGCGGAGAACGGCGCTGCGTCCAGTGGCCAGCGCGGCCTGCTCCTGCTCGGGGCGCCAGGCCACGATCGGGAGTGGATTGACGGGGCTCGACTCATCGACGGTCTCGTTGTCGGTATTGCCGAAGACCCAGACGCCCGAGGTGTAGATGAGGAAGCCGGGATGCGCGATGAAGACGTCGAGGGCAGTGCGATTGAGTGCTGCGGCATCGGGACCGTGATCCTGGGCGATGTGCACGAAGGCATCGAAGCTGCCGAGCGAATCGGACAGCGACGGCAGCGAAGCGAGATCGCCTGCCATGATGACCACGCCTTGGTCGCGGAGCGCCTTCGAATCCGTCTCCGGACGCACGAGCGCGGTTACATCGTGGCCATGCTCGCGAAGCAGCGGCGTGACTGCGCTGCCGATGTATCCCGTGGCGCCGGTGACGAAGACGCGCACTACTTCTTCTTCTCCATGGCCCGCTTGAATGCCAGGGCCATCGCGCTCTCGCCTGCTTCATTGTCGCCGCGCTCTTCCGCGAACTTGACGTACTCATCGCGCTCGGCGGCCGCTTTGGCTGCTTCGTGCGAGAGGGAGATGCGCTTGCGCTGCGTGTCGATGCTCATGATGCGGACGGCAAGCTTCTCGCCGGCTTCGTGCGCACGCGAGGGATCGGCGCCGGGCGCGACGTTGATCTCGGAGTTGGGAATGAGACCGGTGAGGCCGGGCTCGATCTGGACGAAGATGCCGGGGGCGCCGCCGTGATCGACAGTGCCTTCAACGACTTTGCCGGCGGGATAGCGCTGGGCGGCGCCTTCCCACGGATCGCGGGTGGCCACCTCGCGCAATGAAAGCGAGAGACGTTTCTTGGAGGGATCGACTTCGCGAATCCAGCCGGTGACGTTCGTGCCGATGGCCACTTCCGCGCCGCCCTGCTTCACGCCGAAGGGAAGCTGCGAGTAGTGGACGAGGCCGTCGATGCCTGGCTCGACTTCGACGAAAAGACCGAAGTCGGTGCTGCGGACGATGCGGCCGCTGAACTGCGTGCCGGCGGGATAGCGCTCGGCAACGTCGCTCCAGGGATCGGGCTCCTGATCCTTCATCGAGAGCGAGATGCGTTTGCCATCGCCTTCGACTTTGATGACCTTGACGTTGACCTGCTGGCCGACGGCAACCACTTCATTGGGATCGGTCACGCGGCGGCGGCTCATCTCGGAGACGTGGAGAAGGCCGTCGATGCCGCCGAGGTCGACGAAGGCGCCGAAGGGGGTAATGGTCTTGATCGTGCCGCTGAGCTCCGCGCCGGGAACGATGTTGCGGCGTGTCTCTTCGGCGCGGGATGCGTTCGCTTCCTTCAGCAAGGCGGCGCGGGAGACGACGATGCGGCGGCCGTCATCGGAGAGCTCGGTGACGCGGAACTCGTACGACTGGCCGATGAACTGATCGGGGTTGTCGATTTTGCCGAGGGCGATCTGGGAGAGGGGGCAGAAGGCGCGCAGTCCGCTGATGTTGACGTCGAAGCCGCCCTTGTTGCGGGCGGCGATCTTCCCTTCCACGGGCAGGCGGTTCTCGTACATCTGCCGGAGCAGATCGAGATTGGCCTTTCCTTTGGCGAGTTTCCGCGAGATGCGGATCTCGGGGGAGGTTTTGACGACGGTGCCTTCGACGGTGTCGCCAACGTCGAGCCCATCGAGCTCGTTCGTCGCCATCACCGCTTCGGACGGTCCGCCGTAGGAGACGAAAGCATCGTCGCCGGAGATGGAGACGATCTGTCCTTTGAGCAACTCGCCCTGCTCGGGGGTTTTGAAATTCAAGCTCGCTTCGAACGCTTCAGCGAACGTTGCTTCAGCGCTTTCTCTCGACTGGGTCATGGATGGAAAAACCTTTCAGTGGACTGGATCTCAGGTCTACGAGATCGGTTGGGCAGCGTATCTTACTCGAAAGTGGAATCGCTGGCGACACCGGAACGCCGGTCACCCTGCATCTCTTCCGCGCGGCGGATTTTGGGCGTCGTGCGCGCGCGAAAAAAATCTTTTTGACCCACTTGTCACGCGCGAAACGCGGACCTAGATTTCACATCCCTGACGCGCCGGATGCTTCATCGCAGATGGTAACGGTGCGCTGGGTGGTTCCGGGACGCGATGGGTCACGGAGCTGCTGCGGGGATGCCACTTTGCGGCTGTCAACGCGCAGCAAGCGGTTGCGACGGGCAAAGAACGTCGGAGCCAGTCGATTCGAATGCCCCCTGGTGGCTGTCAACGGATCGAGAACGGGCTCGCGAGATCAGGGATCGCGAGCCTTTTGTGTTTCTGGTTGTCACGCGAAGCCGCGAAGACGCGAAAGAGATTCTTCGAACCACTTCGCGTTTTCGCGTCTTCGCGTGAGACTGCTACGATTCCTCCAATGACAACGCGCGTCTACCTCGTCCGTCACGGCGCTACGGAGCTTACTGATGAGGATCGCTTCGCCGGCGCCATCGACGTCAAGCTCTCCGATGAAGGACGCGATCAGGCGCGGCGCCTCGGGCTGCGTCTCCAGGGCGAGCCAATCAGCGCGGCGTTTGCCAGCCCGATGGTGCGGACGATGGATACGGCTGCGTTGATCGTGGCATCGCACGGACTACCGATCACTCCAGTCGATGGCATCCGCGAGATCGCGCATGGAAGGTGGGAACGGAAGACGAGAGCCGAGGTGGAGAAGGAGTTCCCGGACGAATACGCGCGGTATGAGACCGATCCCTTCTCGTTCGCGCCGACGGACGGCGAGAGCGGATTGCAGGTGACCGCACGAGCGTTGCCGGCGTTTCTCACGCTCGTCGAGCAGCACAAAGATCAGCGCATCCTTGTGGTATCGCACAAAGCCACGATCCGGCTCCTCGTCAGCTCGCTCATCGGCGTCGATCCGCGCAAATATCGCGACCGGCTCGATCAGAGTCCCTGCGCGCTGAACATCCTCGATTTCAAGGATGTCTCCTGCCCCCGCCTCACGCTCTTCAACGACACGTCGCACTACGCGGGCGATGTGCCGGATGTCCCGGCGAACAGGTTATCGAAGACATGGGGAGGGCGGAAGTGAGTTTCAATTGACAATTGACAATTGACAACGAAAAGCAGTCGTCGTCAGGAATGGTCACGAGCGTCAGAGGTCTTCGGGAGTGAGGCCGGTGCGTTTGGCGATGCGTGCGAGCATGCGCGGACCGATCTCCTCCTGGTCATGAAATGCAAAAACGAAGTCGGCCCAGCCTTGGCGCTGAAGAATCTGATGTGAGGTACCCGCGCGCCTCTTGACAGACCAGCCGATACGGAGGAGCGATGCGAGAACGCGGCTGGCCTTTGAAGCGGGCCAATTCATTCGTTCACTGCGAAAACGCCGTGAAGCTCCGGAATGTCTTCGCCATGTTCGAGCCGGTCCGCAAGGACACGGAACGCCAACGCCTTGGCTTTTGCCACAGCCTCGTCGCGACTCGCTCCGTACGTGAGAACCCCAGGCAGATCGGTTACTTCTCCGAGCCAACGGCCGTCATCTTCGCGCTCAACCTCGACGCTGAACTCGCTCACTTGGCGATTCTAGTCCCTCTGGTAATTGACAAGGACAATTAATAACGAAGCGCGATGGCCCTGCCGGCCGAGCGGGCAGCCGGGCACATTGCCGTTCGTTGTCAATTGTCCATTGTCAATTACTTCACGATGAACGTCGCCCGTGCCAGCAGCGGATCATTCGCGTAGTAGATCTTCAGGTTTTGTCCCTTGTCGTTGACGGTCAGCGACTGAACCCGCCACACACCACGGGCCGAGTTGGGGTGCAGGCGGACCGTGCCTACGAACGTGGTGGCGTCGCGCTGCTGGAGCGAGAAGAAGGTGCCGCTGGAGTTGCCGCCCGGGCCGACGATCTGTCCGCTGACGCCGCCGATGCCGCAACTGTCGTCGGCGACCTGCGCCACCACTTCGATGACCGGCTCGTCACGCGACATCACGATCTCGGTGCGGCTCAGCGCCAGTCCCTGTAACGCCGGCGCCTGGTTGTCGCAACTGTCGCCGGTGATGTTGAGCCGGACCTGCTGCACGGCCGGATTTTCCTGACGGATCGTGGCGAAGTTGTTGGCGTTGTCCTGCATCTGCACCTGCTCGAGAGTCCAGTCGCCGCAATCGAGGCATTGGGGCGGGAAGACGTCGCACTCCCACACATTGTTCGCACCGGTGTGACAGCCGACGCCAAAGCGCGCCAGTTTCGACGGGCTGAGGAAGACCGCGGCAATGAGATGAACGCCCGACTTGTCGTCCTGCGCGTCGACGAAGAGCGTGTTGTGCTCTCCGGCGCGCATCGCGCCACGCTCGAGCCAGACGTTGCGCAGCGTGGGTGCCGTCGAATCCGATGCCGGCGAGCTCACTTTCAACACGGCCGTCGGCGGCAGCGTTCCCTGCGCGGCGCTGAGCGTTACGGAGTTCGTGGCCATGTCGCTCATCGTCAGGAATGATATTTTCCAGATGCCCTCTTCGGCTTTTTCGGCCATGTGAATGCGGCTGGTGTAGCGCATGGTCTCGCCCTCTCGCTGCTGCGCGAAGCCTTGCACCGCTTTGCCGTTCGGGCTGGTAAGCGTGCCGGAGATGCCGCGAATGCCGGAGAGGTCGTCGGTGGCGGTGACGACGAGCGTGGTGTCGCCACCGTCGGTCACTTGCGGTGGATCGAACGCGATCGAGATGAGCTGCGGCGGGGTGGTGTCCGAGTTCGGATCCTTCGGGTCGTTGGTTGGCGTATTGGGCTTGTTGCCGGACTGCTGCCCTCCATTCCCCGCCAACCCCGACGCCCCCGATCCTCGGAATGCATTCGAAGCCGTCTGGTTGGGCCGTGCCGGCGTTTGCACTTTCGGTGCGACCGGTGGGGCGGCGATTTTCACCGGCGCCTGCGCCGAGGAAGCCGGAACGTCGACTTTCGGGGCGCCGAGGGCGAGGAGCTCGCGGAAGCGTTGGGCGCGGGCAGCGGCGGCGGATGCGTTGGGTGACGGCGAAACACGCTTGCTCGCGGTTGCGCCGGGGGAAGACAGTTCGTCGCTGAAGGTGCCATCAGCCGCGTGCTTCGATCGCGCCGCTGCGCTTGTGCCTGCCGCGGCCGCCGCCGATTCGGAGGATTCCGTGGCCGTCCCTCCCGAGTACGCACGAACGCGCACGACCAGCGCGGCTGCGAACGCAACCGTGAGGAGCGTCAGGAACGCGGATAGGAAGGAGATCTGGACTCGCCGTCGCACGGAGTAACCTTCAATTGACAACGCCCGGAACAGCGAGAGTGAAGGCCGCGATTTCCGCTCGGAACGGTTCGCTGCCAACCGGCCGCATTAAGTAACTGCCCTGCATCGAGCCCATCGACGTACGCAAGGGGCAGAAACTGGTGTATTCGAAGACCTGGCCCGGACCGAGGATTGGTTGCTCGCCGACGACGCCGTCGCCTTCCACGCGCTCGACGTTGCCGTCAGAGTCGGTGATGATCCACTCACGGCTCATGAGTTGTGCAGTCTCCGGTCCCACATTCGAGATTACGACGTGATAGGCGAAGAAGAAGTAACTCTCCTGCGGGTCGCTGCGCTCTTCGACGTAGATGCTCTCGACCTGGATGCGGATGCCGCGGGTGGTGGTGTCGGACATGTGTGGTTGCTTGGTTGCTTGTGAATGGGTTGCCGGGTTGCCGGGTTGCCGGGTTGCCGGGTTGCCGGGGACTTTATCATTCGCGCATTGCAAGGATCGCGTTCAAAAACGAATCGGTCAGTCAACTGGGCGACTCAGCAACCAGACAACCTGACAACCAGGCAACCAGACAACCCAGGCAACCCGGCAACCCGGCAACCATCCATGCGCTCTCCCCTGCTCCTGATCCTCTCCCTCGCTTGCTGGCCGGCGTGGGCACAATCGTCGCCACAGGCATTCGGTCCGCCAACCGCGGCCCCGCCCGCGGAGCTTTCGACGATCGTCATTCCCATCAAAGCCTCGCTCGCTCCGCTGCTGCCGCAGCTCGAATCGCAGGTACCGAAAAGTCTTTCGAAGACGGACGCTTTCGAGCTCGATCCGCAGAAACAGTTCGGGATGAAATATCGCGTGGCTCGCGATCCGATCGTGCTGAACGTGATCGGCGGCGGCATCCACGCCACGACGACGATGCACTTCGCGCTCGAAGGCTGCCGCAGGACGAAGAAGCCGTTCAGCGACGAGATCGTGATGTGGCCGTGCCTTTCGTGCGGTTTCGGCGAGCCGATGCGCGATGCCTGGATCTCGCTCTCGTCGCATCTGGAGTGGGATGCCAACTGGCGACTGAAATCGACGACGCGGGCGATGCCGGTCGATTTCTCGTCCCATCGCTGCCAGGTGACGTTCGCGAATATCGACATCACCGACTGGAAGATCGCGCCGATCGTCAACGACCAGCTCCGGCAAGTGCTGAAGACGATCGACGCGAACACGCCAAAGCTGACGAACATCCGTCCGTCGGCAAATCAGGTGTGGTCGTCGCTGCAGTCGCCGGTTGAGATCGCGCCGCGAACGTGGCTGGTGATGGAGCCAACCGACGTGGCGCTGGGGCCGATCACCGGCTCGGGGCTCTCGGTCACCAGCACGCTCACGCTTCGCGCACGAACGCGCGTGATCGTCGGCGAGAAGCCGCCAGTGACTCAGAAACCGCTGCCGGCACTGCACGTGTTGCCAGCAACCGCCGGCGGCATCCGTATCCCGTTCGACGTCGAGCTTTCTTACGACGAGGCCAGCCGCGTGATGACGGAGAATTTCGGGAAGCGCAAGTACGAGGGAGTGGCCGTCGATTCGATTCGCATCGCGCCCGCAGTTGACGGCCGGGTATCAATCGAACTGAACGTCGATTATCGAGCGTCGAAGCTTCGCCACTACAACGGTCCGGTCAATCTGACGGCGACGCCGGTGTTCGACGCCGCCACGCGCACGATCTCGCTGGAGAATGTCGAATACACGCTCGACGGGCATCGGAAAAATCTCTTCGTCCGCATCGCCAACCGGCTGGCGCACGAGTCGCTGCGGGCGCAGCTCGCCAAAACGGCGCACTGGTCGGTGGCGCAGCAGGTCGATTCGATCCGGAGCGCGATCGCGAGCGCGGTCACACGGACGCTAGCTCCCGGAGTGACGATGCGCGGCAACGTGGACGGAATCGAATTGCGCTCGATGACCCTCGACGCAAACGGAATCGTCATTCACGCGCTGGCGACCGGGAACGCCGAGGTCGGCATCAGCGCGTTTCGCTGAGCGCATGGACGATCCCCGAAAAAGCGCCGCGCGCCAGAAATCGGCGCGGGCGCTCGGGAAACGGAGCGGATGTCTCGCGGGCAATGCCCGGCGACGCCTACTCCGGAATGACGATGCTTGCCCACGGCAGCTTGCGGACGGCGATGACCTTCTCATCGACCGCATCCTGCGTTGCCGTGGCACCAAGAACCCGCTGGATGTACTGCACTTCAGGCGAGACCAGAGGACGCTGGCTCAGGCGAGCCGCAGCCTTCCGGATATTGCTCTCAGAGACAGTGACTTTCGCAGCGCGCTTCGGTTTCAAAACGTTCGTCATGGGACAAGCTCCTTCTTAGTGTTGAACTGCTGGGGCAGGTTTCGGCGCGTCCTTCTTTGAGCGCGCTTCATTGACTACAACAGCCTGGCCATTCACATCGGTACCATCAAGACCTTTGATTGTGGCCTGTGCTTCGGCATCATTGGCGAATTCGACGAATGCAAAGCCCTTCGACAGGCCGGTGACGCGATCGTTCACGACTTCCGACGTGGTCGGCGTTCCGAACGGCTTGACGAGGTCGGCAAGCTTTGCGTCATCGATGTCTTTGGGGAGATTTCCAAAATAGACTTTCATGGGGTGGGACTCCTGGCCGCTTTCGCCGGGCGAGCTTCGCGCGCACGGAGAAAAGGTGAGTTTGCTAAGAAGGTTGATGTTCAGAAGCGCTGACTCAGCTCAGGCGGCCTGAAGGATGAGGAAGGTTCCTCAAGGACTCACATCCTAGCCTATTTGTGCGAATAAATCTACTCGCCGCGAATCTCGGCGAAGAAGGCTTCGCTCGAAACGGGCCGCCCCAGGAACCGCTCCACCAGATCCCTCGCCGGCTCCTCACTTCCTCGGGCCAGTATCAACTCACGGAAACGCCGGCCCGTCGCCTCGTTCATGAGGTCGCCGCCGAACGCCGAGATGAGATCGAGCGCAATGACTTTCGCCCACATGTAGCCGTAATAGCCGGCCGCATAACCACTGGCGATGTGATCGAACGTGCCCGGAAACGCGGTGCCCGGGATTGTGCCCATCGGCGTGGCGCCTTCCATTTGTTGCCAGAGGTTGAGGGATGGGGAGTGCGGTGTGGGGTGTGGGGCGTGGGAGCCGGGTCTCGGATTTCGGGGATCGGGAGTTGCTTCGGAGATCGATGATTTTTCTCCCACTCCCCACTCCCCACTTCCCACTCCCTCCCCCGCCAACGCCATGTCATAACTCGCATACAAAAGCTGGCGGCCGTAGTCGATGCCGGAGCCGAACTTTTTCGCGGCGCGGATGCGCTGGACGAGCGATTCGTCGACGAGCGGGCAGGTCGTGCAGTGGTCGCGCATCAAAGCTAGACTCTCCATCCGGCTGGCCCACTCTTCGTACATCTGCGACGGCGCTTCGACGAAGTCGCGCTCGACGCTGGTGCCCGAATGCTGGTTGTATTCGGTCTGCGAGAGAACGCCGTGCATCACGTGCCCGAACTCGTGCAGCAGGGTCTCGACTTCGCTGTGGGTCAGCCCCTTGCGGTCGAAGTTCGTCACCAGCACGCTGATCGGCTTGCGCGCGGCCCTTCGCGAAACGCCGCGAACGGGCCAGGCGGCGGCGTGTTTGTATTTGTCGTCCCGAGGATAGAGGTCGAGGTAGATGCCGCCGAGGCGCTCACCGGTGACGGCATCATCGACGTCGTAGTAGATGACGTCGTCGTGCCAGACGTCCACCTCGGCCTGACAAAACTGGATGCCATACAACCGTTCGGTGATGTCGAGCATCCACTTCACGCAAGGCATCGTCGGAAAGTACTCGCGCAATTCTTCCTGATCGACGGCGTAGCGTTTCTCGCGAAGACGTTCGCGGTAGTACGTGACGTCCCATCGCTCGATCCTCGCGTCTTCGACTGCGATGCCGGTGAGCTCTGCCTTCACCTCGGACAACTGGCGCAGGTCGTTCACCTCCGCTTCGACCACGGCGCTCTTCACTTCATCGAGAAAGCGCGCCACGGTCTCGGGGTTGCCCACCATTCTTCGTTTCGTGACGTAGTGCGCATAGCTGGGAGCGTCGTAGAGATCGGCGATCTCCTTGCGGAGCGCCACGATCTCGTCGAGGATCTTGAGGTTGCGCGCGGTGCCGCGATTCGTGTTGGCGATGTAGTAGCGCTTCCTCGCATCCTCGCTGACGGCGTTGGCCATGAAGGGGAAGTAGTCGGGATAGTCGAATCCGACCACGATATTTCCCTCGGCGTCGCGCGCGACGCGATCGAGATACGGCTGCGGCAGACCGGCGCATTCGTCTGGCGTGAAGTGAAGCAGCGTCTTGTTCTCGCGGATGTTCCTGCTGAACTCCTGCGCCAGCTCGGTGAGCCGCTCGGAGATGGCTTTGAATCGATCGCGACGATCGCGCGGCAGGGCCACGCCGCTGTCCTCGAACGCTTCGAGCAGATCTTTCTTCAATTGCCGTTGCGCGGCAGTTCGCGGCTCGACGCGGCGCACGCGCTCGAAGAGTTGCTCGTTCTGGAAGAGCTCCGTCATGAAGACTGACTCTTCGATCTCCGCACGGTCGCCGGCGTCGCGAACGGACGCGTCGGGATGGACGCTGCTGAGGATGGAAACGGGACCGTAGGCGTCTTCCAGCGTGATCGAAATCCGGTCCCACGCATCGAGAACTGATTCCGCAGTCAGCGCTTCGAAGCGGAGGCTTTCAATAGCCGCAAACGCGCGACGGGCATCGGACAACGCCTTCTCCGCCGCGGCGGAAAGCGCCGCGGCGTCGTAGATCGGGATGCTCGGCCGGGTTGCTTCGATCGTGTCGGTCATTGACGGGACGCGCATTCTAGGAGGCTCCGCGGGAAAACGCACGCAACATGGTTCACGCGGATACGCGGAGGTGCGGAGTAAAGACCTCCGTGTTCTCCGCTGTCCGCGTGAAACGTCTCCCTGCCAGAAACCCGATCGAAGCAAATCGCGTACAAGGTGCATGCGTTCAATCCTGGCTGTCCTTGTTGCGCTGATCGTCCTTCCTCTGCTCGCTCAAAATACGCTCATCGATCAGGGCCGCGCGGCCATGACCCGAGGCGATGCCGAAACGGCGTCGGGACTGTTTGAGAAGGCGGTGGCGCAAAATCCGAAATCCGCTGAAGCGCACTACTGGCTCGGCAGCGCATACGGATCGATGGCTCAGAACGCCAGTATTTTCAGCCAGGCCTCGCTCGCATCGAAGACCAAGGAAGAATTCGAGAAGGCGGTCGAGCTCGACCCGAACCATCTCGAAGCCCGCTTGGGCCTCGTCCAGTACTACGCATTCGCGCCGGGGTTCATGGGCGGAAGCTACGAAAAAGCGTTCGCACAGGCTGGCGAGATCCGGAAACGCGATCCGCTCATGGGACACCGCGCCTCGGCGTTCATCTACTCACAACAGAAGAAAACCGTCGAGGCGAAGAACGAGTATCTCGCCGAGGTGAAAGAGTTTCCTAAATCCCCACGCGCACACCTCGACCTCGGGCTCCTGCACATCACCGAAAAGGACTACAAAGCCGCCGGCATCGAATTCGACGCTGCGCTGTCGCTCGATCCGACCTACATGCCCGCCGTGTTCCGCCTCGGACAGATCGCCGTTCTCAGCAACGGAGATCTCGCACACGGCGAACAGACGCTGCGCAAATACCTTGCGTACACACCAAAGAAGGACGAGCCGACTCTCGCCCGCGCCCACTACTGGCTCGGACAACTTTTTGAGAAACAGGGGAAAAAGGCGGAGGCGAAAGCCAGCTTTGAAGCGTCGCTCAAGCTCAATCCAAACCAGAAGGATGTGACGGCCGCGTTGAAGCGGGTTTCGTAAGCGATCGGGCACAACGGATAATCGCTCCGTGCCCGAGCTGCCGGACGTCACTGTCTACGTCGAAGCGATCGCGTCCCGCATCGTCGATCAACCTCTCGTCAAGCTCCGGCTCGGGAATCCCTTCGTCCTGCGCACCGTCGATCCGCCGCCGTCCGAGCTCGCGGGCAAACGTGTCATCGGCGTTCGTCGAATGGGCAAGCGGATCGTAATCGGATTTGAAGACGATCTCTTTATCGTCATTCATCTGATGATCGCGGGCCGCTTCAAATGGCTGCCGGCCGGCGCGAAAGTGCCCGGCAAGCTCGGACTGGCCGCGCTCGACTTTCCCAACGGAACGCTGCTGCTCACCGAGGCGGGATCGAAGAGACGGGCGTCGATTCATATCGTGCGCGGCGAGGAAGCCGTTCGCGCGCACGATCCCGGCGGAATCGAGCCGCTCGACGTTTCGCTCGATGACTTCCGCGTCGCGCTCACCCGCGAGCGGCACACGCTCAAGCGAACCCTCACCGACCCGCACGTCTTCAGCGGCATCGGCAACGCGTACTCGGACGAGATCCTCCATCGCGCGCGGCTCTCCCCCGTGCAGATGACGACGAACCTATCCGACGACGAGATCGCCCGCCTTTACGACGCCACGCGCCGCACGCTCATCGATTGGACAGAACGTCTGCGCGCCGAGGCGGCGGTGAAGTTCCCGGAGAAAGTGACGGCGTTTCGTCCCGACTTCGCCGTTCACGGCCGCTACGGAAAACCATGTCCCGACTGCGGCTCGCCAATCCAGCACATCGTCTACTCCGAAAACGAGACGAACTACTGTGCCCGCTGCCAAACCGGCGGCAAACTCCTCGCCGACCGAGCGCTGTCGCGGTTACTGCATGGCGATTGGCCGAAGTCGATCGATGAGTTGTGAGGTTGCAACCCATGCGAACGGATGCTATATCTCATTCGCATATCTCAGGAGGCGACATGGAAACAGCCAAAGTGTTCTGGTCGGGCCGATCGCAGGCAGTCAGACTGCCGAAGGAGTTCCGAGTAGACGCGCAAGAGGTGCGCCTCAAAAAACAGGGACAAAAAATCATCATGGAACCAATCCCGGAGACATGGGATTGGCTCGACGCGATCGCTGGCACGCTGGATCGAGATTTCCTCGATGCGGTGCTGGAGCAACCTGACGCGACAGAACGGCCCGAGCTCGACAAGCTCTTTGGGTCATGAAGTACCTCCTCGATGCAAACGCTGTCATTGCGCTTCTGAATGATGCGAAATCCAGGACCGCGCGACGAGCACGGCGCCAGAAACCGGGAGATGTCGGAGTCTCGGCGATCGTTCTACATGAGCTGTACTACGGCGCGCACAAGAGCCAGCGGGTAGCGCTGAATGTTGCCGCCGTCGACTCATTGAGGTTCTCCGTGGTCGACTTCGACGAGGAGGACGCCCGGCATGCCGGAGAGCTTCGCGCGTTGCTGCGATCCCGAGGAGCTCCGATTGGCCCGTACGATGTGCTGATTGCCGGGCAAGCAAAAGCTCGAAAGCTGACCCTGGTTACGCGGAATACAGCCGAATTCGCGCGTGTGCCGGACTTGCGCATCGAAGACTGGGAGCGCGAGCGTGGCAAGAAACCTTAGCTGGTCGATCGATGAGTTGTGAGTGTGATGCGGTTCTCAGGCGGCAACGAGTGGCGCTACTTCCTCGCGGCTAACCGGTGGAAGGCCCAACTCGCGCAGTACTCGGTTGAAAGCAGCGATGGATAGCGTGCCGGGCGCCGTTATCTCCACGCCGATCGGCCGTCCGCCTCTGGCGTAGTCCACCAGCAGACCGCCTTCAACTCGACGGGTTCGCACGCTGCGTTGACCAGGGCGGCGCGGCAAATAGTAGTAGGCCGCAATCGCCCGCCCTTGCCGGTATGTCACTTCAAGATACGAGGTCTTGATCATGGCTTCGTCGCGTCTTCAATTGGGTACGCTGTGACAACAAGGACCCGCTGCTCAGGAGTCAGTGGTTCCACAATCACTTCCCACGACCTTCGGTTGTGCCGCGCCAGGATGATCCACCGACCTGGCACGTTATCCCGCCTATGGGCCGTCGCTTTTTCCAGCATACGCCGGAGATCGAGTTCCGTGAAGCGCCGGTCCTCCATGCGCTTCAGCAGATGGGGACTGAATTCCAAGTTCCCAATCCCACCATGGAGGCCATCGACGTCTGCTCAACTGTCCCGCTCCGATCGCGCGCGGCTTCGTCTAGATTGCGATCGTTGACTGTAGACGGATCGGCACTCGTCGTCGAAAGGAGATCAGGCCCAGCAGCGGCCTTGACAAGGCACTCTTCCCCAACTCGCTTCCACTTCGTCCACCTCTAACTTTCCCTCATCCCCGGCGTCTATCCCGTCAGACCGATGGATGCTTCGCTCAACATAGACTCAATGCGGGACTTGCCGGGGACCTTGCCGAATCTGACGATCACGCCGCAAACGCGCACGAGCGAGGACGACCTTCGCATGGCGCGGGCTTGCGCGGATGGCAGTTCCGAGGCGTTCGCGGCGATCTATGCCAGCCACGGCGACCGCATGAAGTCGATCGCATTCAATCACCTCGGCAACATCTCCGATGCCGAGGATGCGGTGCAGGAAACGTTTCTGAAAGTGCATCGGGCGGCGTCGACTTTCAACGGAGAAGCGGCGTTCACGACCTGGCTCTATCGAATCCTGATCAACACCTGCTACGACCTTTTGCGGAAACGCAGCCGCCGGATCCGCGAGGCACCGATCGATGACGTCGTCGCCGGTAGCCGCGCCGCGCACGCGGTAGACGACGTCAAGCGAATGGCGCTCCGGAAGCTGCTCAACGAATTGCCCGAGCAGCGCCGCACGGTGTTCGCGTTGTTCGAGATCGAGGGACTAAGTCATGCCGAGATCGCCGGCATCCTCGACATCACCGAAGGGAACTCGAAGTGGATTCTCTTTTCGACGAAAAAGCAGTTGCAGGAGAAGTGGCGCCAGAGTTCGTGAGTGGATTTAGCGGATTAGTGAACAGAGACCAGAGATCAGAGCGTCAAACCAAGCAACCAGGAAACCGAGCAACCAAGCCATGACAATCAACTGCAATCAACTCGACGATCTCTTGCTGGAGGGCGATCCTCTCTCGCTCGAAGTGGCGGCGAGGCATGCCGAGGGGTGTGATGCGTGCCTGGAAAAACTGGCGAGCTGGAATGAGATCTCCGCAACTGCCAGCGATCTGCGCACGACCTGGAACAACGACATGCTCTGGCCGCGCATCGAGCGCGCCATTCGTGACGACAAGCGCCGCAGACGGACGAGCGTTTGGCAGATCGCTGCGGCGCTGATCCTGCTCGCCGCGCTCGGAGCGGCGGCGTGGATCGCGCAGCGGCGGATGCACGCGGCCGATTTCGACAACACGATTCTCCGAGTCGCTGCCGTCGACGAGGTGGAGCGCGCCGAACAGGCTCATATCACCGCCATCAACCATCTCGAAGCCATCACCGCTTCGAAACTCGATCAACCATCGACGCCTCTTCTGGTCAGCTACAAAGACAAGCTGATGATGCTCGACGACGCCATCGCCGAGTGTCAGTCCGCCATCAATAAGAACCGGCAGAACGCTTATCTCCGCACGCAACTGCTGACGATGTATTCGGAAAAACAGCGGACGCTGCAGGACGTCATCAGGGAGGAACACCATGCTACGAATCAGTAAGTTGTTTTGCTTCGCGCTGCTCATGATCGCCGCGCCCGTTCTCTACGCGGAGCGCTACGAACAGACCATCAATCGCACGCTTCCGTTCCACGGCGGCCGCGTATCCATCGATCATGCTTTCGGTGCCGTCAATGTGCGCGCCGGCAGCGGAACCGACGTCCACGTTCACGCTGTCGTCCGTGCCTCCGACTCCGACCTCGGTAAAGAGATTCGCGTCACGGTCGCCGCGTCGCCGGCGGGTGGCGTGACGATCAAGACCGAATACCCCGAAGAGCATTTTCATCTCTTCCACACGTCGCATTCGTATTCGGTCGACCTCGATGTGACGATGCCTGCCGCGGCTCCGCTGACGCTGCACAACCGGTTCGGCAGCGTCGACGTCTCCGGGATTCATGCCGCGAGCGAGATCGTCAACGCCCAAGGTCCGGTGGTGCTGCGCGACAGCCGGGGAGCGCAGCGGGTGGAGAGCTCGTTCGCGTCGATCCTCGTCGAGCGCAGCGCGGGAGACACGACTGTGCTAAACGCCAACGGTTCCGTACGCGTCGTCAACGTCGATGGCTCGCTGAACGTGACGAATCGATTCGGGTCGGTGACGGTGAATGACACGCACAACGTCACGATCCGCAACGGCAACGGCTCCGTCGAGCTCCTCGGCGTCGCCGGCAACGCGACGATTGTCAACTCGTTCGACACCGTCACCGTCGCCAACGTCTCCGGCGATCTCGATCTGAACAACCAGAACGGCCGCGTCGACGTGCACGACATCAAGGGACGGGCTGTGATCAAGAACTCGTTCGATTCGACGAACTTCCTCAATATCGGACGCGGTCTTTCTGTGACGACGAACAACGGCAGCATCGAAGGATCGCACGTTGGCGGCGGCGCCACGCTCACAGCGAGCTTCGCCGCGATCAATGTGCGCGATATCGGCGGCCCGGCACACATCAAGAACACGAACGGAAACATCACGGCCACCGACATCCGCGGCAACGCCGACATCGATACGGAGTTCGGCCTGGCGCGTGTGGAGCTGATCAAGGGCGCACTTGATGTCAAGAACGCCAACGGAGGCGTCACGGCAACCGATGTCTCCGGCGGCGTGCGCGTGCACACGAGCTTCGACGCGGTGTTGCTGAAGACGATCGCGGGTCCAGTCACCGTCGAGAACGCGAACGGCTCGATCTCCGTGGCCGATCTTCGCGGCGCCTGCGCCGCCATCAATCTGAAGACGAGTTTCGCATCGATCAGGCTGGCCATTCCGCACAACAACGGCTATCAGGTCGACGCCCGAACGAGTTTCGGTTCGATCACGACCGATGTGCCAGTGACGATGACGTCGAAGTCGGACAACTCGCTGCATGGAACGATCGGCAACGGCGCGTGCCGCATGCAGCTCGAGACGGCGAACGGCGGAATCAACATCGAATAGTTTGAAACACTGGTAGCGCGCCGGCAACCGCTGGCGCGCTACTCCTCACACCTGCGCGCGCTCCGGCCGCTTGATCCCGAGCGTGGTGATCTTGTGATGGAGATGGGTGCGCTGGATGTCGAGGAGCTCCGCGGCGCGGCTGACGTTCCAATTCGTTCGCTGCAGGACCATTTCGATGTACTCCTTCTCGCACTGGCTCTTGAATTCGAGCAGAGGCATGACGCGCGCGCGTTCCGCCAGACGGATCACGCCGATCTCGCCACCCACTTCCTCCTCGCCGGCGGCAAGAGCGGAAGGGAGTTGCTCGATGGTGATGGGGTCGGTCCCGAAGACCGACATCTGCTCGGCGACGTTGCGCAGCTCGCGGATGTTCCCCGGCCATCGATAGGCGCGAAGACGCGGAAAGACATCGCCGTCGACGGTGAGCGGCGCGCGGCCGTTGCGAAGACAAAACGTCTCGAGGAATGCAGCAAAGAGGAGAGGAATGTCAGCGGCACGCTCACGCAACGGAGGAACGTCGATCGGCACCGCGGCAAGGCGAAAGTAAAGATCTTCGCGAAAGGCACCGGCCTTCGCCAGCGATTGCAGGTCGCGATTCGTGGCAGCGATGACGCGTACGTTGACGATGCGGTCGGTGGTCTCGCCGATCCGGCGCACGCGGCCGTCTTCGATCACGCGCAACAGACGTGACTGGAGTGCGAGATCCATGTCACCGATCTCGTCGAGCAGCAGGGTGCCGCCGTTTGCCTGTTCGAATAGTCCGGCCTTCGCCACCTTCGCGTCGGTAAACGCCCCTCGCACGTGACCGAACAACTCGTTCTCGATGAGGTGGTGAGGAATGGCGGCGCAATTGATCTTGACGAAAGGCCCAGCGTGCCTGCGGCTCAAGCGATGCAGAGCAGCGGCAACCAACTCTTTGCCGCTGCCACTCTCACCGCGGATCAACACGCGCGCATCGGTGGGCGCAACCTTGCGGATCGCGGCGAGCAGCATCTGCACCCGCTCGGAATCACCGAGGATGCGCTGCTCGCCGGCGCGGAGCTCTTCGACCTGACGCCGTAGTGCGGCATGCTCGAGGCAGTTCTGCACGCTCTTCAGGAGCCGTTCGCGGCTGATCGGTTTGTCGAGAAAATCGTGAACGCCGAGGCGCATGGCCTCGATCGTCTCCGCCATCGACGCTTCGCCGGAGATGACGATCGCAGGCGGCCGGTCGGCGCCCAGCCGCGTGAGAAGATCGATGCCGCTCATGCCCGGAAGCCGCACGTCGACGAGCAACATGTCGGGCTCGGGATAGTCGGAGGCGCGGAACCAGCGCTCCGCAGCCTCTCCGTTCGCAAAACGAACTACTCCGAAACCAGCCTCACGCAAACGAAGAACGAGGTTCGCCGCTATTTTTTCGTCGTCCTCGACGCACGCAATGAGGCTCATAGCGAAAACAGTATCAGTAGGGTGTGTAGTCGGCGCCGAAATGAATGATGCCCCATCGGGTGCGCATGGAGAAGCCAACGTCGTAGGTGACACCATGGTCCTTCTCGCGTTGGTTACCCACTCCGCTGTGTATGCGATTCGCGATCCGGTAGCCGATGCCGCCCTCGAGCCGGAATCGCATGTAGTCATACGGATTGTCTTCCTGCATCATGCCATCGAAGTTGTGGACCAGACCGATCACGATTGCCGCATTCGTCTCTTGAACCTTGGGAGTTTCTTTCCCATTCAAGAGCTCTGATTCGTTGAATCGCGAAAATGTCGCGCGACTCCACAACGCGGAATGGTCCCCAATCGGCCGGTAGGGACTCGCCGCAAGGACAACCCCGGTCCGTTCAACGGTCACATCGTCGCGAAAGAAAAACCTCGTACCCACGTTGAACTCGGAGACATTTCGGTACTTTGACCACTCAGGTCCAACACTGACGATCACGCCTCGGAGTGGTAAGTAGAGGTCGTCGGTGCGGTCCGATATCCATTTGGCGCTGGCCGATGTCGAGTAGTCGGTGCTGTCTTTCGCGTTTCTCTGGTAGGTGCCCTGCAGCGTCTGCGTCAAGCCGACCGGGATGCCGACCAGGATTGAAGGACTGAGTCCGGCGCGGCTGCCGATCGAGCCAATCGCGTACGCCCCTGTGCCAAAGAGCCCGTAAGC
The DNA here is from genome assembly GCA_963719365.1 of Thermoanaerobaculia bacterium. Taxonomy (GTDB): domain Bacteria; phylum Acidobacteriota; class Thermoanaerobaculia; order Gp7-AA8; family Gp7-AA8; genus JADGNZ01. The sequence continues at coordinate 875,123 of OY970380.1, forward strand.
AGAATAACGAAGGGTCAGTCCCGAGAACGATCCACTCGGTCCCGCGGTGCTGGCACCGACGCCGGCGTCGAGCAGTCCTGCCGGACCCGTGAAGAAGTTGTAGCCGAGAGAATTGACCGAGTTGAACCCACCGTGACTGTGAATCCCGACGATATCGGCGCTGACGTCGTGGTTCAACCGCTCCTGGTCCATCACCGTGATGGTCATGACACTCGTCGATGGCGCGTTTCCTGACGTCAGCGCGTAGTGGGCCTCGACGACGAACGGGAGGCGGCGGATGCGATACACGGCTTGATCGAGCTGCGCTTTCGTGTACGACCGGCCCGGTTTGAGGCGCGCCTCGGCGCGGACGATGGCCGGACGGATCCGCGCACCTGTATTCACCTCAATGCGCTCAAGGACGACCGGCGTCTGCGCGGTCACTGCTACGGCGGAGAGGACGATAACGACGATGAGGAGCGATCGCAGTCTGGACATCTGTACCTCCATTCGCGGGCCGTGAGCCGCGAGCCAGGTGCCAGAGAGCGCAAGCGCATTCTCAATGACTTACGCGTTGCGCGGCGCCAGGATTGTCTGAATGACCGGACACTCCTGTCAGGTGGCGCGAACGAATGTGAGCCGGAAGGTGCTGCCTGCCGGCGAGCTGGAAAGAAGCGTGAGATCGCCGCCGTGATCGAGAAGGATCTTGCGCGAGATGGGAAGGCCGAGGCCCATGCCGCTTCCGATCTCGCGCGTGGTGACATACGGCTCGAAGATACGAGGCTGCAGCGCCGGGGCGATCCCGGAGCCACTGTCGATGACGTCGGCGTAGATGCGTTCGCCAGCGCGTGTGATTGCGAACGTCACGCTGCCATGCCCGCCGGTGGCGTGCGCGCTGTTCGTGCAGAGATTGACGAGCACCTGCCGCAAGAGATCGCGGTCGGCGTTTACGAGGATCGGCCCCTCCGGCGCAACAACGCGCAAGGTCAGGCCCGGCCATGCGCCCGCGAACATCTCGCAGAACTGGGTCAGCAACCGGTCGAGCGCTTCCGGGCGAAGGAGCGGCTGGCCAATCGTGGCGAAGGATGAGAACTCTTTCGTGAACCGGGCGATACGGTCGAGCTCTTCATAAACGCTCTCCGCGGCCCGTCGCACCTCGCCGATCGCCGCTCCATCCGCGGTCAGCGTCACCAGGCGGTCCACTTCCATCCGCGCTGCTGTCAATGGCGTCTTGATCTCATGGGCATGCCGCCGCGATGCTTCCTGCCACGACGTCAGCCGCGCAAGATACTCGCCGCGCCGCCGTTCTTCGTTGCGGCGCTGACGGATGGTCCACAGTAGCGTCGAGAGAAAGAGGATGGCGCCGAACGTACCGGAGAGGATGAGCTCGAAGCGGCGAATGACCTGCTCGCGATTCATGGCCACGACATCGATCCGGTTCAGCAGCCGCTGCGTATCATCGAAACGGCGGCGATAGCGCTTCTCATTCGCGGGATCGAGCCCGCGCAACGTCTTCTGATCGAGGAGCGAGCGCTCGATCACTTCGCGCAAGTCAGGGCGGAGGATGGTGTCGAGGAATACGCTCGAGACCTGATGGGCTACTGCATGAAACAGCAATGTTGCCAGAGCGACCGTAACGACGATAGCGCCGAATGTGCCACCTTTCATCGCCGGCCCACCTGCGCCGACCAGTGGTAGGAGAGGATGGGCCGCGCGCTGAGTGTCGTACCGATCAAGATGTCGACAACACCTTTCGCGTCCGACGACGGATCGCGAGCCCCTCCCGACTTCGACAGCCATTCCCGCGCATCGCTCTCCTCCGCCGAAGAAAACGGCAGGACGATCAAATCGACGTCGGCAGTTGCCCGATCCACGGAAACGCGGGCGATCTCGACCGGCATATGCCACCATGATTCGAGCCGCGACTTCGCAATCTGCTGTGGCGCCATGCGATTCTGCCCCTCGACGCGCGTGACGTGATAGATCTCGTCCCAGAGGTCGTAGCGAATCTCGATGCGCACAATCGATTCGTGCGGCACGCCGCGAATACGCGACTTGAGAATAAACGTGGTCGTCAGCGCCAACTCGAGCCGGTTGCGTACTGTCTGGTCATTGAGAATCGAGTCAGGGAGTGTGACCAGCACACGGTCAGCGCTGCGCAAAACGGTTGGCCGCTGCTGCTGGGCCCCCGCAATGCCGGCAATCAATAGCAGCGGCAGCACCGCACGCGCCTTCACCATTCGACGCCCAGTCCGAATCGCATCACGCCCCAGGCATTGCGCCGAACCCACGCGGCGCTGAATTGTGTCTTTCCTTCGCGCACCAGCGGAAGAAATTGGCGCGGGTGCGATGAGTTACCCAACGTGACCTCGATGCGTTGCCCGGTCTCGCTGTTCGTCTCGCCAATGTCGCGCCACAGACGTAGCGAGGCGGTCCCATAAGCGATGTTGAAGACCGGTCGATCGCCCAGCTCCCGCCGCTTGATATGCACTAAGCCGCCATCCACGATCACCGCGCCTGTGAGCCGGTCGGCAAGGGTCCAGTAGCGCGCGCCATGTGCGTCCAGGGCGGTGTCGAAATCGTGGAAAGCGAAGTGAAACGGCGTGCGGTCGATGCCATCAATCCAGGCAAAGACTGGCGCGATGCTTACCAGCGTTCCCTCACTTGGGAAGTAGGGATGGTTCGTGGTGTTGTACGCGAGACGTGACTCCAGAATGCGCTCGGCGCGTCGCGAGGCGCTACCTGCGTCGACACCCGAATACGAGATCGTCAGCGTGTGATTCGTGGAAAGCGAGACGCCGAGCACACCGCCCGGCAACGTGGTTCCGCTCGATCCTCCCTGCTCCCGCTTGCCGTACGTGCTGACGGTGAGAGTCGCAAAGGCGCGATCGTGAAAAAGTCCATAACGCGTGTACCCGCCCTGTAGCGCGACGTAGGAGGACTCGAACGGACGGTCATCTTCATGCGCGGTCAGGGCGAGGTGAAAAACATCCTTCCGTCCCGCGAACGAGCGCACGCCAAGCGCCTCGTCCTCGACGGATTGCAGAACACCGTCTCGTTTTGCAAACGGCACCGCGTCCAGAAGATAAAAGAGCGGACGGGCCTCGTCGACCGCGATGACAAGCACGAATTCATCGCGCACGGTGCCCCGCTCGAGACTGAACGTGGCGTCGAGAACGAACGGAAGCCGCTTGACGCGGTTATTCGCCGCGCGCAAATCGTTCTCCGTCACTGTCTGGCCAGAGTGCAGCCGCGACTCAGCTCTGATCACATCGGGCGAGACGCGCGTGAGATGACGCACGTCGATCCGTTCGATGAGAAAGCGCGCCGTTTCGCCGGCGCGCAACGGCACGGCGAAGAGCAGCAAAAGGAGCAGGAGCCTCGCCGTGTTCTTCATGTGCGCACCAGCCCGCGAACAGGATGCCACAACACGCTGTCAGCGGGACGACGAAGGTGAGGGCATCGTGTGCGGATTCACAGACAGCCCTGTCGGGGAAAGGCGACACAGCGTAGTGCCGTGATGAAAAAAAAGCGCCGCTGCGAACAGCGGCGCTTTCTACATCATCGATGAACTGAGGTTAGTCGAGCTTGATCGACTTCTTGTTCTTGGCGCGGCGCGACTGATCCTTCTGCCTGTACTCGTCGAGGCAGGAGTCTTTGTCGACCATCGCGCATCCGAGGTATTCGGAGATTTCCTGGATGACGGCGCGGATCGCTTTGCCGGTGGGAGTCTTCTCATAGTTGGAGAGATGTCCGCCGAAACCGCCGCGATAGACGCTGACACCCATGCCGCCGCCGGTGGAGCGGGCCTCGACGGTGCGCGTGACGACGACTTCGCCGCTCGTGGTGTCGACGACGCGAAGATCGACGGCCAGGTAAGCCTCTTCCTGTTTTCCGCCGACGCCGATTCCGTGGAAGCTCAAGCCTCCGCCGGTCTCGCGCGTCTGCGAGTCGAACGCGCTGACGGTGGCGATGACGACGTACTGTGCGCCGGTCATCTGGCCGAGCTTCGCGCCGGTCGACTTCTTGACGCGGCCGGAGTTGGCGAGATCCTGCTCATCGAGCACGGCGCCGATCTTGTGGCGCTCGACGAGCTTGAACTTCTCGGTCGCGGCGAGCTCGTTGGTCAGCATGCCGGCGAGATCATTGCCGACGTCAGACGACCACCAGCCGGCGGACGTGTCGTTTCTGAATTCTGCGACGGCAATTACCGGTTTGGCGGCAAAGGCCGAAGAGACGAACAAGGTAAGCGAAGCAATCACGAACAAAACTTTGCGCATCGTTTTCTCCTGTGGTTTTGTGTCGCGAACTCTACCGCAGTTTCGGAAGTCCAGCGTGACAGGGCTCACGCGATTGTCAGGTTTCGGGGTCGGTTGCTAGAGCTCGCAATCGTCACCGGACACAAAAAAGGAGCCGGAGCAACTTGCTCCGACTCCCGACTCCCGAAAACCGGTACGCGAAAGAATCAGTATCTGCCGCCGTCAACGTTCTCGAGGCGAAGTGCTTCGAACACGCCGTTGCGCGTCCAGTCGCCCGAGATCTCGGCGTAGTCGCCCGGTCGCAGGCTTTCCAGCCGGCGGTCGCGGATGAGCGCCGTCACGAAGTTTCCAGACGTCTCGTCGCGCAACACCAGCGTTCCCCGGCGATAGTCGACGGTCTCGACCACGCCGCGGAGCAGGCCGGAGCTGTAGGTGCTTTCGTAGCCGTATCCGGCGCCGTCGTAGTAGTCATAGGCTTCCACGTAGCCGAGCGGATCGTAGTAACCGCCGAAGTTCAGCGAAAGGCCAACGCGCAGGCGAGGGAAAAGACCGATGCGTGCCTCAGGAATCCAGATCGGATAGAGGCCGCCATCGACCCAGACGCGGTACCCGCCGCGCTCGTGCGCGAAACGGTTGATGCGGCCGCCGATCGAGTAGTTCCGGCGCCCACGGCTGTCGAACGCAGGACGGTTGTTGCGGGAGCTGAAGTTCGTGCCGCCGTTGTAGCCGGTGCGTCCACGATCGAACGATCCACGGTTGCGATACGCGTCCGACTGAATCGCGCCGTTGTAGCGGGAGGCGTCGTTCGAACGGCTGCGGGTCTCATTGCGATACGTGTTGCCGCCGTAGGTGCGGCCGCGATCGTTGTTGTTGCGATAGGTGTCGGCGTTTGTGCGACCCCGGTCGTTGTTGCGGTACGTATCATTCTGCGTACGGCTGCGATCGTTGTTCCGATACGTGTTGTTCTGGCTGTGATTGGTATCGCCGCCATGCCGCACATCCGACTGGCTGGAGCTGCGGTCATGCGACCGCTCGCTTCGCTGCTCGTGGTGCTCGTTCGTCGCATCAGAGTGACGCGATTCCGCAAAAGCGGACGTTCCCACGAGCGCAGCAATCGCCACCGCGCCCGTCATGCTTGTTGCTAACCTCTTGATGTTGTTCATGTTGTCTCCTTAGGACCGATGACTGCTGCGCTCTACTATCGCAATCCGTCTGCCAGAACCGGAGGGCGTGCGCCAGAGATGCATAATGAAGAACATGAATACCGCCGCGCTCCCTCCCCTGCCGCTGGCCGAATGGAAACCTACCTGCGACACGCTGCACATGTGGACCCAGATCATCGGGAAGGTGCGGCTGAAATGCGCGCCACTTCTGAATCACTGGTGGGAGGTGCCACTCTACGTGAGCGCACGGGGACTGACAACATCGGCGATCCCGCACCGCGATCTCGTGTTCGACTGCGAGTTTGATTTCGTCGACCACCAGCTCCTGATCCGCGCGAGCAACGGACGCAACACCCGCGTCGCGTTGGAGCCGCGCTCGGTGGCCGATTTCTACCAGGAGACGATGGCCCGGCTTCGGGAGTGCGGCATCGACGTCGAGATCTGGCCCGTGCCATGCGAGGTCGAGAACCCCATTCGTTTCGACGAAGACCGTGAGCACGCATCGTACGACCGCGATGCTGTCGCGCGTTTCTGGCGCATCCTGATGTTCTCTGATCGCGTGCTGAACCGCTTCCGGTCGGGCTTCATCGGCAAGTGCAGCCCTGTCCATTTCTTCTGGGGAAGCTTCGATCTGGCGGTGACGCGGTTCTCCGGCCGGCGCGCACCGGCAAACCCGGCTGCCGATGTGATCACACGCGAGGCGTACTCGCACGAAGTGAGCAGTTGCGGCTGGTGGCCAGGAGGCGGCGCGTTCGAGGCGCCGGCGTTCTACGCGTACGCTGCGCCCCAACCCGAGGGGTTCAAGGAGGCGAAGGTCGAGCCATCGCAGGCGTTCTACAGCGACGCCTTCTCCGAGTTCGTCCTCCCCTACGACGCAGTCCGGGAATCCTCGGATGCCGAGGATTCCCTCCTGCGATTCTGCCAAACGACATACACCGCCGCCGCAGATGCGGGAAAGTGGGATCGGGCGGCGCTGGAGCGTAGCGAGTAAGAGTCTCAGCCGGGGGGAAGCGACAAATCTCCTTGTTCGAAGATCTGGGTGACAAGACACTCCAGATACTTAATGAAGTTGCCGCCGCCGTCATCGCTCGTCGCAGCACCCGCTGGAACGGCAGCCAACAAAGCGATGAAGATGAGACCAAGCGCATACCTACGAATCTGATTCCGCATAAAGATCCTCCTCGTTCTCGGACGGACGAGTTAATCGCCTTCCGAATACGAGGTGACGCGGATCACGGAATCCTGAGTCTTTTTATTGAATTTGCTGAAATTCCTCTTGCGGATGCGTGGCCATACGCTCCAGGAACCCTCGCACATGCCGCACCTTCTCGGGAGTGGCCTGACCCGAAGCAACCGCCTCAGAGAGGTAGGCAAGCGCCTTCTTTGCACTTCGCATCATCCCCTCAGATGAGAAGGTAACGGAAATCTCCCGGCACAGGGCTGGTACTCGATCCGGTCTGCTAACAGCGAGAAGAGCCGCGACAAGGTCAAGGGTCGCCAAAGCAGCATCGTTGGACATACCGAGGTGAATGAGTCGTAGCCGGCTCTGGTCCAAAGCGGCCAGCCCTTCCTCGAAGGCTCCGCGCTCGACCTGAAGGGTAGCCATCTTCCACGACAAACGCACACTTTCCGTGGGGAGGTCGAGATCATCAAGAACCGCCAGCGCATCGATGTAGTAACTACCGGCCTTGTCGTAAGCCCGAAGCCGTCTGTAGCAGTTCCCGGCGTTTCCGAGAGCGCGCGCGAGAATACCCGTCTCGCCGCCCGCACGTGCAAGCGTCACTACTTTTTCAAACAAAACCGCAGCTTCGTTGTCGCGGTCGGCGCTGTAATAACCGGCCCCCTCGGCCATCAGTGCCGAGAGATATCGCGCCGTGTCGCCGTACGCATAGAACGTCTCCGCAGCAAAACGCGCCGCGGCGACGGCTTCCTCGAAGCGCTCCAACTCCCAGAACACCGTCGCCCTCACGTACGACACGATCGCCAAATCGAACGGCTCCGGGCATTCATCCGAGCCGAAGGCACTCTCCGCATCATCAAGCGCGGCCTCCGCCTCCCGAAATCTGCCAAGGTAGCGGAGCGCATTCGCCCGTTCCTTTAGCGCCGTTCCCGCGAACCATGCCGACCTGGACTTCGCCGGTTCAGGAAGCTCCGCGCAAATTCTCAGGGCAGTGTCAGCAAGTTGCAGCCCGAATTGCGGCTGCTGCTCGTGCGTTTTGTTGGCGACGGAACAGAGGAGCCGGATGACAGCCAGTGTTCGAAAGCGCGGCTCTTCGCCAACGCGTGCCTCGCTGAATCGGATCGGCGACTCCACGATCGGGAGCAGCACTTCGCGGGCGTAGCGATCCTCGGCTGCGATCGCGCGCGCCTGGGCCATGAGCTCGGGAGGCGGCTCGCGCCGGACGGCCATCGAATCGGCGATCTGCCACGCGAGCGGATCGCGAAGAGCGTCGTCGAAGGTGGCAACGAGGTCGAGGGCCTTGCGGCATTCGGCGCAACGGGCGAGATGCTGCTCGATGGACTTCGGGTCGTCGACGCCTTCACGGCGCAGAACGTACTCGGATAACTGGTCTTCGGTGTAGTGACTCATGATCGTGAATGGGTGATCGTTTGATAGATCTGCCGGGCGCGTTTGCGGCAGGACGAAAGCAACTGCCAGATGTAGGCCGGAGAGGTGTCGAGCTCCTCGGCGATGGATTCCGCGCTTTCGTCGCGGAGGTAATAACGCCGGAGTGTTTCGCTGCATTTGCCGCCCAGCCGGGTGAGCGTTGAAGCAAGACTCAGGCGCAACGCCCAACGTTCCAGTTTTGCCGCTTCATCGTCGTTTGGCGTCAGCTCGTGGTGCGCGAGGAGCGGTACCTCATGCTCCCGTTTCCGCCAGTAGTGTTTGCAGGCGTTGTTGATCGATCCGATCAGGAAAGCCTTCGGATCGAGCGCGTCGGGCTGACGTTCCAGAAATGACGCGAAAATATCGTGAACGAGCGCCTCGGCATCGGACGAACAAATGCGATACCGATACTGCGCGATCGAGCGCAGCAGACCCTCGTGCTCGCGGTAGAGCACGTCCAGCGACTGACTCGCCGAAGTGTCGGTATGAAAAGTCGTCACGATCGCCCACCGCGAGTGTGCGCGGTTTCGGGTTCCTCCGGAAGCACAAACCGCCCAGCTCCGTCCGTCCGCCCCGAACGACAGCCTGTGACGCCGGCTGCCCGAACGCCACTCCCGCCTGCCCGGCTTGGCACTCCCGGCGGCCCGAGGTTCTGCCGTCAGAAGGCGTTGCTTGGCACCGTTTCCGGCCCGAATACTCATCGCCAATTGATATCTCCTGTACAAGGAGTGACGGAAAGGCGGCGTTCCCTACCCCTCCATCACAAAAAAGACGGAATCAGGCCATCTTTTTTCCATCGCCGGGCAGAATCAGTCACTTTTGAGTCATTTGGCGTCGGGAAAGCCAGACGGCGAATCCCATCGCCAGCATCGAGGCAAGTGAAATGCCCACGCCGATGCGGAAGGACAGCGGCGCATACCAGACGCGGACATCGTGCTGCCCCGGCGTGATGAGAAACCCGAAGAACGCGCCATTGATTCGCAGCGGGGTGACGTTCTTCCCGTCCGCGCGAACATGCCATCCCGGCCACCAGGGGATGCTGCTTGCGATCAGCGTGTGCCGTGGCGCGACGACATGCAGCGAATAGTCGGTGGACGATGCGGAGATGATCGTCACGGACGCATCCGGCCCGGCGTGCGCAGCGGTGAGATCGGCACGCATGGCATCGTCGGTGATGGGCAAGTTTTCGAGAATCGCGACGTGCGCCCAGTCTTCGTTCGCGGCGAGTGCGGCCACGAATCGCTTCACATCCCACTCCACTGTCACTTTGCGCGTGGCGAAGAAACGCGGCAGGACGTCGTGATTCTCGAAGATGCGGCCATCGCGGCCGTCATAAACCATCGTGAAGCGCGGCACGTCCATCGTGCGTCCCGGCCCCATCACGTAGTAGCGGACGTTGAGGTAGTCCAACAGCCGCGTGGTCGTGCTCGGCCACATCGCGAAGTAGGAGGAGGTGTTGTAGCCGCCGCAGAGAGCGAGCATGCCGGCGTAGCGGAACGACTCCATCGGATCGTGGGCGCGGATGTCTTCCAGTCCATACATCGTGGCCAGATTCGGAAAAAAGTCGGCCGAGTAGCCGACGATGCGAAACGGCGCATTGGCCGGAGCTGCAGACCTGAGTTTGACGAGCGCGCGAACGAGCGGCGTCGGCGGATAGAGTTTCGATGCCGGCAAGACCGCGTTCCAATCGCCGAAGACGGCGGCGTGCTCGGCGAAGATGACCAGCATCAACACGAGGAGCGCGCCACGCCATTGCACCATCGTGGCCGCAGTCGCTGTTGCGAGCACCGCCACGGCCGGCAGCAGCGCGAGCACTGCAACATCGCGATGCGCCGGCGTCGGAAACGGGAACGCCATCATCGCAAGCAGCAACAGGCTCGCGCCAAAGAGTCCGATGAGCACGGGACGACGAACGCCACGCTCGATGAGGTCAATCGCGGCGGCTGCCGAGATCGCGGTAAGCAACGCGAAGAGTGAGCGCAGGCGCGCAGGCGGCGCCAGACGAAAGACGAGATTGAAGACATCGATCACGCCTGGCCAGTTGTAGATGATGCCGATCGAAATGAGCAGCGCGGCGAGGATGAACGCCTCGCGCGAGCGCCACGCGCGCGTGGCCACGACATGCGCGAAGAGCGCGATCGCGCCGGCCACCGCGAACGTTCCGGCGAAACCGGTGATCGCTTCAGGAATGGCCGGACCCCACGGTTGCTCATGCGGCACAAAACCGAAAAAGTGCGGCTGGAGCGTGGCGATGGTCGATGCCCAGTCCGCAAGAATTCCGGCGGGATGCGGCGAGCCGGAAAGCGCCGCGAATCGCTGCGACTTTCTCACCACCTCGGCGAACGGAATCAGAAACGGTGCCGCCAGAAGCGCGCCTGCCACGACACTTCCGCCGCTGGCGCGAACGAAGTGCCACGTCTTGCGCCGCGAGCCGAACGGCCTCTCGATGAACGCGATCCAGCCGGTGAAGAGCACCGCCAGAAAGCCAGCGGTCGCCGCCGTCTCCGGATGGCCTCCGGTGAGAATCACACCCCAGATGAACGACGCGAAAACGAAGCGCCCGACGCTGGCGCGCTCGGCGAGCAAATCAACGACACAAAGCACCGCCGGCAGCATCGCGGCGACCGTAGCGTGCCCAAAATGCAGCCAGACCAACATGAAACCGGAGAAGCCGTAACCAATCGCACCGATGCTGCTGGCAATCATCGAGTAGCCGCGCCGCCGGCAAAAAAGAAACGTGAACGTGAGTGCCAGCAAAACCTTCCACGCCCCTTCGGCTGTCATCGCGTGGCCGAGGGAGAGCGGCAACGCGAGCAATCGCAGGATCGAAAGCGCCTGACTCTGACCGTTCGCAAGCAACGGATAACCCGACGCCGTCGTCGGTTCCCACAACGGCAGCTCGAAGGCGCGCCAATGCTCACGCACCGCATGCGCCCACGGCACGAGCTGCAGGGCGACGTCGTTGATGTACGGATTCGACGGATGCGAGTGCCTGATGACGTTCGCCCACGGCGGCAACGACTCGTAGTAGTCCACCGGAACGTTGATCGTGTCCGTCGTCATCGGTTCGCGGAAGAAAACGAGAACCAGCGCAAAGAACAAAAGCGCAATGCGCCGCGGCAGGTCCGCGCCGGCCCGGCGTGCAACCACAACCGCGATCGCATAGACCGCGCCGGCGTAGAGCCAGGTAAGGTTCGGCATCGGCGCCGGATGATACGCGACTCACCTCGGCGGCGATTCTCGCGCGTCAACGTTGCGACGGCATTGGGAGGTGTGGCTTTCAATCGGGCCCCGCGCGCGAACGACATGTTGGTCCCAACTTGCAACGCCCCCTTATCCGCCTTCGGCACCTTCTCCCCCATCAAAAAGCGATGGGGGAGAAGGCGCTCGACGTTTGGCTGAGGCTAATTGGAGAAGGTTTGGGGAGAAGGTTTTGGCGAGAAGGTATTGGGGAGAAAGTATTGGGCGAACCTCTTTGCGAGACCCAAACATCGAGCGCCTTCTCCCCACGCTTCTCAGTGGGGAGAAGGTGGCGAAGCCGGATGAGGGGCGTTGGGCTATCTCGATACTACCTCGGCTGCGCGGGCGGCTTGTTCGTATCCGTCGCCGGCGGTTTGTTCGTGTCCGTCGGCGCAGGCTTGTTCGTGTCGGTGGGCATCGATTGAATCGTGGTTGACGGTGGAGGTGGTTGATCCGAACGATCCCGATTCTGATCGCGGTTGGGATTGACCTGATCACGACGCGGCTCTCCGGAAGTAGTCGTCGCCGTCGTGTCGGTCTTGAAGATTCCTCCGCCCAGCGTGTTGTCTCCTGATTCGGGAGGAAGCGGCGGAAGCGTCGGGAAGCCGGTCGTCGTGACCTCGGGTGACACAGGCATTCCGGCCGTGTCGAGCGCGATCGGATTGCCGAATTGATCGAGTGCCGGTGCCGGCGGCGCCTGCGGGCTGTGCAGCGGACACGGATTCATCGGCTGCGTCCCCGACTTGAACGCCTCGGTCACGACTGAGCGCTCAGGGCACGTCGGCACGGCCAGCCCTCCGCTCGTCTCATCGATTGCGGCCATCGCGATTCCATCCGGCGACGCGAAGTCGGCGTTCGGCTGGCCCGCCGTCACGGCCTGCATGTAGCGCGTCCAGATCGGAACCGCGCCGCTGCCGCCGGAGAGTCCGGTCGGCTGATTGTCGTCGAAACCGAGCCACGTCAGCGTCAGCGTCTTGGGCGTAAATCCGATGAACCAGGCATCGCGTTTGTCGTTCGTCGTGCCGGTCTTGCCCGCGGCGATGAGCTTGAATCCCATCGAGCGCGTTGCCGCCGCGGTCCCGCGATCGACCACGCCCTTCATCACGTTCAGCAGGATGTACATATCGCGCGCAGGAAAAACCTGCACGGCTTGCACGTCGCCGCCGGCGGACACGACATGATTCCGATCGTCGGTCACGAACTTCACCGTGTGCAGCGGGACGCGCGATCCGACGCGCGCAATCGTCGCGTATGCATCGGCCATCTCGACCGGCGCGATGTCGGCGGCGCCAAGGAGCATCGAGGGGTTGCGGGAGTCGATGTCGGACGTGACGCCGAGCGTGTGCGCGGTCTTGACGATCGCATCGAGTCCGCACGCGAGACCGATGCGCACCGAGGCGGAGTTGAGCGATTGCTCGAGCGCCTGCGCCACGGTCACTGTCTGGTGGTACACGTCCTCGTAATTTCGCGGCGACCAATCGTCGGAGAACTTACGTTTGTAGACGAATCGCGTGTCGCTGACGAGCGTTGCCGGCGTGATGTTCTGTCCCGAGAGGCTCGGCTCAAATGCCGTCGCATAGACGAACGGTTTGACGAGCGATCCGATCTGCCGCTTGGCATTGAGCGCGCGATTGAATTGATTGACGTCGTAGTTGCGGCCGCCGATCAACGCGCGGATCTCGCCGGTGGGAACATCAACACTGATGAGCGCACCTTGCAGCGGCTGATCGGGCCGGCGCAAACGCCTGCTCCCTTTTTCCAGCGCCAACAAACCCGCTTCCATCGTGCGCGCCGCGGTGTCCTGCGCGTTCAGATCGATGGCCGTGTAGATCTGCAGACCGCGACCTTTGACGTTCTTGATGCCGTAGTCGCTGGCCATCTCCTGCAGCACGCGGTCGACATAGAACGGGATCGACGACAGACCGCTGCGCTGCCGGAACGGGCGCGGAGGCAGCTTCGTGGCCATCGCTTTGTCGTATTCATCGCGCGTGATTTTCTTTTGATTGAGCATCAGGCCAAGCACGGTGCTGCGGCGCTGCATGGCGAGATCCGGACGAACGAAGGGCGAGTAGTTGTTCGGACTGCGAATCATTCCCGCCAGTAGCGCCAACTCAGCCAGCGTGAGCTCCGACACCGGCTTGCCGAAATAGAAACGCGCGGCCTCGCCGACGCCGAGAATCGAGATCGAGCGGTTGCGCCCGAGGTAGATGTCGTTGAGATAGGCCTCGATGATTTCTTTCTTCGAATACTTGGCGTCGAGAATCACCGCCATGAACCCTTCGATGGCCTTGCGTTTGTAGGTCCGCTCATTCGTCAGGTAGTAGTTCTTCACCAACTGCTGCGTCAGCGTCGAACCTCCCTCGGCCACGCCACCCGCGCGAATGTTTCGAAACAGCGCCCGAAACAGTCCGATCGGATCAACGCCCGGGTGATGCCAGAACCGCACATCCTCGGTCGCCACGACCGCGTCCTGCAGCGACTTCGGCACTTGATCGAGCGTGACGGGACGACGGTTCTCGAGCTGATCGCTGAGGATCGATGTGAGCAGCTCCGGCTCCAGCGCCGCGTTGTCGATCGGCGCGGCCTGCCGCAACGAGACGACGGAGCTGATCGCGCCGCTCTTGAATGCGATGCGCAGCGGCTGCGACGGATATTCACCGGTTGGGTGCGTGAATGGACGCGTGTAGATATCGATCTGATTGCTGCCCGGAACGAAGTCGCCCGATTGTTTGAGCGAATCCGACTGCCGGTAGCCGAGGCGGACGAGCTTCTCGATGAGATCGTCGGGATCGAGCACCACGCTGCTGCGAAGGGGTGTGAAGTCGGTGAAGATTCGCGTCGGCAGCGAAAGACGCCGGATCTCGAACTTCCCGACCGATTGTTTGTAAACATAGAGCGTCAATCCGAGGATCAAGACGAGGATCACCCCGACAGAGATCGAGATGACCTGGAAGACGGTGCGGCGGCGAGGGAGATGGGCGTTGAATGTGGGCACGGTCAGCGAGCGATAAGTGCAAGGTTTCGTCCACCTCGCTTCGGATCGCGGCGATAGGAGTGAAAGATCGAGTCATCGCAGCGCGTGCAGAGTCCCGAGTCGTGAACGTTTTCTGGTGCGAAGCCTCGCTGGATGAGCAGCGCCGCGGTCAGTCCGGCAATGTCAACATGCGGCTTCGCGCGGCTGCGGTCCACGAATGTTTCGGCCTCGGGATACGAAGTGCGTAGTTGATCGACCACTTCCTCCCCGACCTCGAAGCAACAGACTCTGATCTTCGGGCCGAGCCAAGCCTGCGCGACAGCCGCATCGAACGACGTCTCGCGTTCGAGCACGTCGAGCGTCTCGGCCGTGATTCGCTGCGCCGCACCCCGCCAGCCGGAGTGGATGTTGGCGATGACGCCGTGCTGCACATCCGCAATCGATACCGGCAGACAGTCGGCGACCTTGATTGCGAGCGCGTTCCCAGTCGACGCCAACCAGAGTGCATCGCAGGAGTCGCACTCACGCCAATCCGCTCCCCCGCCGGCAGGCACGACGTTCTTGCCATGAACCTGCGCGCAACTGGCGAGAGTGGCCTCGATTCCGAATCGTTGATGCACGAGACGCATCAACTGAGTGTCCACGTTCTCGTTGAGCCGCCCTTCGAAATCCACCGTCGTATAAAAGAGCGCCAGCCCCTCGGGTAGCGAAGGCGGAACGACGATGCGGCCGATTTGCGTCTCCTCAATGATCCAGTTCACGGCGGCGGATTGTACGCAAAGAAAACGTAGGTCGGACTCTCCAGTCCGACGATTTTCGGGCGGTCGGACTAGAGAGTCCGACCTACGTTTCGTCAAGCCCACTCCGCGATCAGCGCAGCCAGTTCCGCCTCTCGTCCACTGAATCCGTGATCGGCGTCGCGCATGACGATGATCTCCGCGCGGTCGTTGACCTGTTTCGAAAGAACGGACACAACGCGCGCGACGTCGCCGAAGCAATACTGGTCGCGGTCGCCGTAGATGTAGAGCGATGGCTTGCGGATGGCGCGGATGAATCGGAACGGCCGGCGCGAGAGCTTCACACCGCGGATCGCTTCCATGAACGGGAAGACGTTGTAGTCGCCGTTCGGATTGGCCATATCGTAGAGCGAGCGCCAGCTCATCATCATCGGGCTCATGTTCGCCGGCGCTAGTTCCTCGCCACGCCGCGCTTTGATCATCGCTCGCGACCTGCGCAGCATCGTTTCGAAGTGCCGCTTGCCGCGTCGTTCGTAGAGCAGTCCGGTGTCATCGCCGCCAGCGAGCAGAACGTAACGCTTCACGCGATTGCGCGGCTTGTAGTGATCGTACGCGGCGATCTTGTTCGCGCCGGTGGAATGACCGGCCAGAGTCAGGTCGCGATAGCCGCGCCGCCACAGCTCGCGAATCGCGCCGTCGATGTCGGCAACGCAGTCGCGAATCCGTTCGAATGATGCGCCGCCAAGGCCGGAGCCCGCGCGGCGCACGATTCCGGAGCCGCGGTTATTGAACGGGAAAAAGGCAACGCCGCGATCGATGAATGTTTGCGCAAGAAGATTCGTGCGCCCCGATTCGAAGACCGATCCGCCGAGGCCGTGCAGCCAGATGATGGCGCGCTTGGTTGCGCGCGCCGGCTCGTACAGCACGCCGGCAAGCGCAACATCATCCGTCGCCTCGAACTTTACGAGGCGGCAGGCGGGCTCGGCACGATCTGACGTCGTTCGACGTCCCATCGCCACATCCTTTCGCGCGTCAGGTGCGTCCCGCCGAGCCAGAAACTCGGATTGTTGATCTCGACGAAATCGATCTTCCCTTCCATCATGTTCCGCCCCGCCGGCGTCAGCGTGAAGAGCGCTTTCGGCGGATTCGCTTTCTCTTCGCCGATGATCGTGATCACCGGCACTGCGGCGCTAGCGAGATGCTTCAGGTGCCTCAGAAACTCGCCGTCGCCGAATCCGAAACGCGGCGGCGTGCGGTCGAAGCGCGGAAAGAGCGAGACGAAATCACTGGCCCCCGCATCGATGCCTTCGACCGCGCGGCGCTCAACTTCGCCGAGTCCGTTGCGCGTCGACGGAAAGCGCGAGGCGTGAAGCAGAAAGCCGTCGCGAAGAAACGGAAAGTCGGCAACGTCAGCACTCAGAAACGGATTGAGCGCGGTCGGATCACTCGATGTGAAAGCGCTCCACGCCAGCTTCGCCGCCGCGTTCATCGCCGGCGTCACCGCAGCGCGCGAATCGAATCGCGCAAAGATGTCCTCCTCCGATTGCGCGCCGAGCGGTTCCGCGCACCAGATGAGCGAGATGCGTCGCACTTTCGAGAGACGCGAGAAGAAATAGAGAAGGTGCACAAGGCAGTAAAGATCGTGCTCGAACCAGAGGACGACTTCCTCTTCCTCATGCGCGCGGTCGATCACGTTCTCCTGCTCGAGCAGCTCATTGCGAACCCGCAGCAGGTGCTCGCCATATTGCTCGGAAAGAAACGCCGCCCGCACTTCCACCCATTCGTGCAGTGGAAGACTCGGCTGCACCGGCCCGCTGATCAGCGATTCATGAAACGGCACATGCCGCCCCGGAACCCCCGCCCGCCGCGCCAGCAACGCCGAGACGTCCCCGTTATGGAAGTGCATCATGCGCCGGGGATGATAGCTGGTGTGGGAGTCGCGTGTCGGGAGTCGCGAGTCGGAAGTCGCGTGTCGGGAGTCGCGAGTCGGAGGTCGAGCCGCGGAGCGGCGATGGAATGCAGCCCAGGGCGCCAGCCCTGGGAAAGGGTGTCCGCGGGAAGGCAAGCCGCGGAGCGGCGGTAGAACGCCGACGCGAACGAATGGCCGCAATTGTGCTCGACCCGAGTCGTGGCTATCCCTTGCTCAAGGTCAGGACCGCTCTTTCGCCGCTCCGCGGCTTGGTTATGTAACCGCTGCTACCCCACGGCTGGCGCCGTGGGCTTCACTCTGAGCGCCGCTCCGCGGCTTTCGTGAGCTACACGAGCCGACGTGTAAGCGGCCAAAGCCATCCAACAAACGACAAGCGATCATTCATCAGGGAAGAGGGATCTCTCCTATCCCCGACACCCGACCCCCGCGAAAACTCACGGCCTCCATCGCATCGTCAGCCAACCGCGCGTCTTGCGCGTCGCGCGTACCTGCGCGATGCCTCCGCTAAGCTGCAGCGCCGGCGTTTTCACGATCGGCATGGGCGGCACGGTGACGCTGCTCTCGATCCCGAGGAGATCGATGTCGCGTCCGAGGTGATGGCGTTGCCAGAACAAAGTGACTCCTGACGCACCGATCGACAGGCGTTCCGCCCGATAGCTCTTGCCGATCATCGAATCGCGCTCCAACGCCGGATCGAGAACGCGCGTGATCATCAGCGAATCGGGCTCGATCGTCGATGCTGCGCCACCGAGGGAGAGGTTGCGTCCAGCACCAAGCTGAGCGCCGAAGGTGAGACCACCGAGGCGCAGCGCGGCGCGAGCCGTGGCTTGCATGTGATTCGCGGAATCGGCAGCGACATCGATGCCTTCCGAGGCGAAGCGGCGCTGCCAGGTAACGGCATGCGCGTCGATGAATCCACGATTGCGATTCCGCTCGAACAGACCGCCGCCGCGGACCGAGATTCGCGCCAGCGGAAACTCCGCCTCGCGCCCCGCCCGCAACTCCACTCCTCGGCTTTCACGCGAATCGAACGCATGGACGCCAAGATCGACCGGCCATCCGCGCCACACCGACGCGATCGCGAGCCCTCGTGGCAACGCACGGCTGCCGAACGCGCCGATCAGAATCGTATCGAGTCGTCCGGCGACGTCGCCGAGGCGAAGGCCAAGCTCGGTGATGTGACCGAACGCGGTGTACTGGCCACCGACAATCGGCCACCACTCCTGACGCCCGATGCCGTAGTCGTGCGGCGTTACCGGCTCATCGCGCAGTGCGACGGGCGTGGCGGGCGGCAGCGGGATCGCCGGGTCGAGCGGGCGATCAAACGTCATCGTCGTCTGCAGCGCGGCGCCCGTATCCCCGAGGCGCCGCACGACGAAACCCTGCGGCTCGATCGACATGAAGTAGATCGAACCGTCCGGCGACGGCGCGGGATCGATGGCCATGCCGGAACTTCGCGTAACGTAGGTTGGATCAACGTAGGTCGGACTCTCTAGTCCGACGGCGAGCGCTTGTCGGACTGGAGAGTCCGACCTACGTACATCCGGCCTACGTGTATCGAACTTCGCGATGTCGATGAACCCGCGCCCGGCAACGGCGGCGAACAGATCACCGCTCGGTCCCCACTCCGGCGCGAACGCGCCAACGGCGGGCAGGCGCTCTCCGTCGATCGCGATGCGCCACACGCCGTTCGCGTGCTCGGCCCAGGCGATGCGGCCATCGGCGGCGACGCGCGGATGCGAGTAGACGATGTCGAGCGAAGGCTCCGTTCGCGGCGTGACGTTGCCGGTTGCCAAATCGACGATCACAAGTTGCGACGCGCCATTTCGATTGCGAACAGCGATCACGTGCGTGGCATCGATTGAATCAGCGTCCTTCACGTCAGCGAGGTGCGTCAGCCGCTCGACGCGTCCCGTCGCCGGCGTCCAGCGAAAGAGATCGTGATGAAGGATGCCGTCGAGGTCGGGTTGTTTGTGCGTGAAGAGAATCGCCGCGCCGTCGCGCGTCCAACGCGGGCTCTCGATGCCGCCGCCATCCGCCGGCTCGTAGGAGTGCTCGGCCTTGCGCGGAATTGGTTTCGTTCGCACGGGCGCGACATCCTCGGGGTCGCGCTTCAACATCTCTGCGATCCGTTTGTCCGCCTTCGCTTCCTCTTCATTCTCGCCGGTCGAATAGACAACCAGCTTCGCGACGCCCTTCGCATCGCGCAGCACCATCGCCAGTTTTTTTCCGTCAGGTGAAACGGCTGGATCGCCGCTGCCGCGCGAAGTCTCCTGCCACAACTCCCCTTCCCGCCAGCCGCCGGCGCGCTTCAGCGTCATCGCGTTCTCGGACAGCTCGGCAGAAAAACGTCCGTACAACTTCTCGGGCGATTCGCCGAACACGCCCGTGAACGCGCTGTCGAAACTGCGCCGCTGCCGCGCCGTCATCCGCGCCCAGAGATGGCGCAGCGAATCGGTGGCGCCGCGCTGCGCGAGCCATTCGAGAAACGCGGAGCCGGCAAGATAGGCCATCGATCCGCCGAGGAAGCGGGAGTCGGAGTCGAGCTGGGCGTACGTTGGCAATTGGCCGTTCATCGCCCACGTCCGCAGAACCGCCGCACGCATCGCGCCCGACGGCCGTCCGCTGCCGGTGATGCGTCCTTCGATCACGGTCGCGTATCCCTCCAGCACCCAGCGCGGCGCGTGAAGCGCGATCGGATTCAGCGGAAGCAGATGCGCCATCGCACCCTCGAACGGATTACGCGACGGCCGCAGCAGATGAATGAGGTGCGCGGTCTCATGAACGGTCAGCAGATCGATCCAGTTCGAGTACTCGCCGATCACTTCCTCCGGTCCTGGCGCCTCCGGATACAGCACAATCCTCGGCGTATCCAACAGCGGAATGGTGGCGCCGTTCGGCTCCGCGATCGGGTTCTCGACGATGACGTCCGTCACGGTTTCTGGCGCGAATCCGACTTCTGCGATAACCGCCGCGCGCACCGACTCGAGCCGCGATGCCGCGCGAATCGACCACGCTTCGTACTGCGCCGGATAGTGCACGCGAAAATGCGCCGTCGTGATGGTGCGCCACGCTCCGTGCGGGGTCTGAGCAATCGCCGGGACAGCGAAGAAGAGCGCGGCAAACGCGAAGCGGCGGATCATGCAAAAATGCGCCTCATGAAACGACTGTCGATTCTGCTCGCCCTGCTGGTTCCGTTCGCCGCCAACGCCCAGGAAAAGGCGCCGCCCCACATCATGTTCGTGATGCATGGAGGCGCGGGAACGATCACGCGCGGCAGTATGACCGCGGAGATGGAAAAACAGTATCGCGACAAGCTCGAAGAGGCGTTGCGCACCGGACACGCGATCTTAATGAAGGGCGGCACGAGCGTCGACGCCGTAGAAGCCGCTATCCGCGTTCTCGAAGACTCGCCGCTCTTCAACGCCGGCAAAGGCGCGGTCTTCACGCACGACGGAAAGAACGAGCTCGATTCCGCGATCATGGAAGGAAAAACGAAGAAAGCGGGCGCCGTCGCCGGAGTGACGATCATCCGCAATCCGATCTCTGCCGCCCGCGCGGTGATGGAAAAGTCACCGCACGTAATGATGGTCGGTCGTGGCGCGGAGTTGTTCGCAACGAAGATGGGATTGGAGATCGTCGACCCGTCGTACTTCTGGACCGAGCGCCGCTGGAAAGGTCTGCAACAGGAGTTGCTCAAGGAACAGGAACGGCTCGCCAACCCGCACGCCGAGATCAAATCAGACGATGAGACGCGCCACGGCACGGTTGGCGCCGTCGCGCTCGATGCCGCCGGCAACCTCGCCGCGGGAACGTCGACCGGCGGCACGACGAACAAGCAATACGGCCGTGTCGGCGACTCCCCGATCATCGGCGCCGGCACCTACGCCGACAACGATTCAGTGGCCGTCTCCTGCACCGGCACCGGCGAATTCTTCATCCGCTGGACCGTCGCCCACGACATCGCCGCTCTTTATCAATACAAAGGCCTGACCGTCGAACAAGCCGGCAACGAAGTCATCCACAAGAAACTAGAAGCCGTTCACGGCGACGGCGGCGCCATCATCCTCGACCGCAAAGGCAACTTCGCCATGCCGTTCAATAGCGAAGGGATGTATCGGGGATGGATTGGGCCGGATGGCGTGCCGCATGTGTTGATTTATAAGGAGTAGCGTTCGTGTATGAGAGAGGAGATACTGGCCCTGACCGGCGCTAGCCAGCCTCAAGGACTCGATGCACCCGAACTTGAAATCGTACCGAATGCCTTCGCCGGAGGACTTCAGACTACTCTGGTCGGAGGGCACATTCTTCGTCGACACTAGCGTATTACTGAATTTGTACAGATACCCCAGCGCTGCACGGAATGACCTGTTCAGGGTGCTAGAACAGGTTGGAGCGCGAGTGTACGCGCCATTTCACGTCGTTCTTGAGTATGAACGCAATCGATTGACTGTAGTCGCAGAACAGAAAAAGCGATTTCGCGAAGTTCGCGACGTGGTAACCACAAAGCAAAACGAACTTAGACGCGATATTGACAATTTACAGCTGCGAAAGAGACATGCGTCGATCCAAGCCGATGAATTCCTGAGTCGCATCAGCGACGAGACAGACCACTTCCTCAAACAACTGGATGATCTCGAGCAAGCGCAACCTGATGTCTTCGACCGGGACGAAATCCGCGACCGAATCGAGTTGTTGCTCGTTGGCCACATCGGCGAGCCTCCAACGACTCAGAATGAACTCGACGAGATATTCAGCGCTGGAGTGGTGCGCTACCAACGTTTCACGCCACCAGGCTACCTGGATACATCTAAGGCTGGGCCAGGTGACGAGTACGAGTATGGCGGGCTAATTTACAGGCGACAATTCGGGGACTTAGTTGTTTGGAACCAGATCATTGCGACTGCAAAGAAGTCGAAAATCAAGAACGTGATTTTTGTCACTGATGACGAAAAAGAGGATTGGTGGTGGACCGTTGAATCACAGGGGCGAAGGCGCTTGGGACCGCGACCGGAGCTCGTCGAGGAAATTCGGCGCCGAGGTGATGTTGAGCGTTTTCACATGTACAATTCCGAGCAACTCGTAAAGTGGTCGGGCGAGTATCTGAAGGTAACCGTTCAGCGCGAATCCGCCGATCAGATTCGAGAGATAAAGGACGCGACCCGGCTTCGGGCTACCTACTTGGAATTGGTTCGAGAGGCTGAAATTGCAATTGCGCGGTGGGTTCTATCTCAACATCCAGACGCAATACTTGAAGGACGGGCGTTTCCTGACGTTCTAGTGAATACTCCAGAAGGGCGACGAATTGGCTACGAGATCCTCATGATTCGAGATCGGTCTCTCTCCTCGGTGCGTATGAGAATACGTGAAGTTATGCGTCGTTCCTACCACGAGATAAATCAGCAACACCTGGACGAACTCTGGCTGGTATTCCCAGATCTTGACATCACCTACGCAGATCGGATCGTGCAGATAGTCCGTGAGCGTGAAGGGGCCAACTTGTCAGATCGCCTAGGCGTGATTCTCGGATTGCTAACGAGCGATCCAGACGACACGGTTCTTCATTTTACTCCCGTGCGAATTGTGCCTCCTGAGGCACCAGCGGTCTGAATTTGCGGCCTTGGGATCGTCGGGCCACGGTGACCGCCTCGGACTCCTCTATTGTGACCACCGATTTTCGGGGTCAGGTCTGAAGTATGAAGTGACGGATGGAAACTTATGGCGTTTGGCGACATTCCATTTCCGTCACTTCATACTTCAGACCTGACCCCGAAACCTCCCGCGGAAATGCCCGCCGCCCGCCCGCTTGCCCACGCCCATTGGAAGTTGAAGCCGCCGATGCGTCCGTCTAGGTCGAGGATTTCGCCGCAGAGGTAGAGGTTCTTGCAGCGGCGCGATTCCATTGTCGACAGGTCGATCTCTTCAAGCGGGACGCTGCCGGCGGTGACTTCGGCATAGTCGAAGCCGCGGTCGCGGATGAGACTTCGCCACCGAGGTCCAGGTCGTCCGAGGAGTCGCTTGCGGTGGATGCCTGTCCGTTATCGAAACCTACCTACGAAGATCATCGTATAGTGCGGCAATGTTCACGCGAATGGCCGTACTCCTAACGTTCCTCGGACTCTCACTCCACGCCGCAGAGCCGAAACTGGCTGGCGAGATCGATCGTTACCTCACCGCTCGAACGTCGCTGGGCCAATTCAGCGGGGTCGCGCTCGTCGCTACGCGCGATGGCGTCGTTTTCAGAAAGGCTTACGGCTACGCCAACATCGAGCTTCGCGTCCCGAACACCGTCGACACCACCTTCGAGATCGCGTCGCTCTCGAAGGCATTCACGGCGGCGGCAATTCTCATGTTGCGTGACGAAGGGAAGTTGCAGCTCGACGACTCCATCTGCCGTTACACCGATCCTTGTCCCGAGGCGTGGAAGGCGATCACGATCGGACAGCTGCTCCATCACACCTCCGGCATTCCAGACTACGAGAGCGCGCTGGAGATGGGATCGGTCCAATACGGGGATGCGATGGCGCTGTCCGACGCTCCGCAGCGCTTTATCGCCGAGGCGCGCACGAAGGCGCTCGACTTCAAACCGGGAACCAGATTTCACTACAGCAATACCGGCTACCTTCTGCTCGGATTCATCATCGAAAAGGCCAGCGGCGTTTCGTATGGGCAATATCTTCAGTCGAAGATCTTCACGCCGTTGCAACTGACATCGACCGGCGTGATTGATCGTACGCGGATTCAGAAGAACCGCGCCGCAGGCTACACGGGAGACGACAGCACGCCGCCGGCGCGGATCTACCGCGGGTTTTCATTGCTCGACGGACTGCTGCGGCCCGCGATGTACACGCGGCTGTCCTCGCCTGAGGGAGACGGAGGTCTTTACAGCACCGTTGATGACCTTTATCGCTGGGTGACGGCGCTCGACGAGGGCAAACTCCTCTCCGCCGCATCGCGCACCGAAATGATGACGCCTCAACTCGGGGCGTATGGCACCGGCTGGTTCACCCTCGAGCGTTACGGACGTGCGCTCCGTTCGCACACCGGCAACCTTCCCGGCTTCGTCTCGGTCATCGATCGGTTCGCCGATGGCGAGCTCACGTTGATCCTCCTTTGCAACATCGACTTCGGCAGAATCGGACGAACCGGAAACTCGATCGAGGCCATGGCATTCGCCCAGCCGTACGATCTGCCTCGCTCCCACACGGTGATCGCTGCGCCGCCAAGCGCGAATAAACCGCTCACCGGAAAGTACAAGATCAATGACGGCAGAATCGTCACGGTCAGCGAAGGAAAGCAATTTCTCGAAGCGTCGATCCCCGGCGAGTACACCGCCGGTCTGCTGCTCGAGGCTCCGCGGCAGTTCTATATGCCCCTCGGCGAGGGCACCTTCACATTCTCGGCAGAAAAGGACCACGCGAAGACGTTGACGATGCACTACAACGGCAAGGACCTCATCGCCCATCGAATGGAGTAGCGGCTGCCCTACCCGCCGCCCAACCGCTTGCCCAGGACCATTGGAAGTTGAAACCGCCGATGCGGCCGTCTACGTCGAGGATTTCGCCGCAGAGGTAGAGGTTCTTGCAGCGGCGCGACTCCATTGTGGACAGATCGATCTCCTCGAGCGGGACGCCGCCGGCGGTGACTTCGGCGTAGTCGAAGCCGCGGTCGCGGATGACGGGGAGCGTGTGATCGACGACATCGCGGACGATGCGGCGGCGATCTTCTTTCGTCATCTTGCCGAGGGGCGTGTCGGGGGCGAGCTGGGTGAGGAGGCGCTCGGGCAGGCGGCCGCGCAGAACGCTGGCGATCGTCGATCGTGGATTGCGGCGTCCGGCGTCGAGCAGCATCGGTTCGAGTGAGTCGAACGTTTCGCCGGGGAGAAAGTTCGCGGACAGCGTAGCCGGCTGATTGGCGATCCAGTGGCGGCTGACATCCAGAACGACAGGACCGCTGAGGCCGAAATGAGTGAAGAGCATCGATCCGCGGTGACGATGCAGCACGCGGCCAGTCGGCGATTTCACCGAGAGCTCGGCTTCGACGCTCGTACCGCTGATCGCGGTGATCCAGTGACCCGGCGTCACGATCAGCGGAACGAGCGCGGGGAACGTGGCTGTGATCGTGTGCCCGAGGGTGCGGGCGAGAGCGTAGCCGGAACCGTCGCTGCCGGTTTTCGGGACCGAGCGGCCACCTGCGGCGAGGATGACGTGGTCCGCACGGATTGAGTTGTTGATGACGAAGCCTGGTTCGATCGAGGTCACCGGCATCCCGCTCACGATCTCGACATCGACGTCCTCGGCAGCAGCAAGCAGCGCATCGACGACATCGCGAGCCCGGTTGCTGATGGGAAAAATCTTGCCGGTCTCCTCGCGCTTGAGGGGAACGCCGAGGTCTTCGAAGAAAGCGATGGTGTCCTCGACGCCGAACGTGCGGAGGACCTTGGCAATGCCGTTCTGCATCCCGTTGAAGTTCTGCGCGCGAACGACTTCATTCGTGATGTTGCAACGTCCGCCGCCGGAGATGAGGATCTTCGCGCCGACCCTCTTCGCGCTGTCGATGGCGGCGATGCGCAGCGGGAGGCCCCGTTCGCGCGCGGCGCGGCCGGCGGAGATGGCCGCCATGAGCCCAGCGGCTCCGGCGCCGATTACGGCGACGTCGTAATGGTCAGAGTGTGGCAAGAAGCTCAAGTACCTGTTGAGCGCGCGCAATTGCTTCCGCGGCCGCTGGCTCGGTCTCGTTGAAGTCGTCGTCGTAGTCCGCACGATTGCGCAGAAAGCGAAGGCGCGTGAGGTGCGCTGTGATCGCACCGCCGGCCTCACCCCGTTTCGCAAAGAACGTTGCTACTTCGCCATGCTCGGCTGCGCTTTGTCGAATGACGCCTCCGTGCCTTTCCCGCGACTGCTGCCGGGCCGTTGCGAAGGCGGCGTAATACGCGCGGCTCATCGCCGTTCGCAGACAAGCGTCCCTGTCCGCCGCCAGATCGGACGACACCAGCGTCTCAGCAAGAGTCAGGTAGCCGCGCCAATCGAAGGTCATCTGTACGAGTAACCGAAGTTGACCTCGAACTGTGGATCTTCACGATCGCGAATCCACTGCCTCTCGAATCGAAAGAGGTCGCTCAACGCTGCAGCACGCGGCTCGATCTCGATGAAGAGATCGCGATCCCCTGATTCATGATCGAGCGCAAGCACCAGGTGCAGCGGATGATCGGGGAATGCCTCACTCAGTCTCTCGGCCGCTCGAACGAGCTTCGCCCTCAGCGCCGGATTGCGTACGACGAACGCTGTCGCCTCGGACGACACTGATTCGAATCGCTCGTCGAGATCATTTGTCCGCTTCCGAGGAAGAGCGGCGCGGGAAGCAGAGACCTTTTTCTGCATGCAAGAGAGATTGTAAGGCGAACCGAGCTGCTCACGCGAAGCCGCGAAGACCGCGAAGATTCAGTGCCCTTCGCGTCTTCGCGGCTTCGCGTGACAACACCGAAACACGATTCTACCGGCGAAGCCATTACCATTCGCCCCCATGCTTCGTCGATCGATTGCTCTTCTCGTCATTCTCATCGCCATCCCGGCTTCGCTCCTCGCGCAGAAGCCGCTCGATGCCGCGCAGATTCAGCTCGCGCTTCGCAAGCTCACCGTCGTCGGCAGCGCGCTTTATGTGGCGGCGCATCCCGACGATGAGAACACCGCGCTCATCGCCTACCTCGGCAACGAGCGGCTCTATCGCACCGGCTATCTGGCCATGACGCGCGGCGACGGCGGACAGAACCTCCTCGGCGACGAAAAGGGCGAGCTACTCGGCGTGATCCGGACGCAGGAGTTGTTGGCCGCGCGGCGCACCGACGGCAGCGAGCAGTTCTTCACGCGCGCCAACGACTTCGGCTTCTCGAAGGGTCCGGCGGAGACGCTGGCGATCTGGGGGCACGACACCATCCTCGCTGACGTCGTCTGGAACATCCGCCGCTTCCAGCCCGACGTGATCATCACGCGCTTTCCGACGACGGGCGAAGGCGGCCACGGGCATCACACCGCCTCGGCGATTCTGGCCGGAGAAGCATTCGCGCAGGCCGGCGATCCGACGAAGTTTCCCGAGCAGCTCAAATACGTTGGCGTCTGGCAGCCGCGCCGTCTGTTCTTCAACAAGTTCTCGTTCCAGCCGCTCAAGCCCGACGATCCAGCGCTCGCCAAGTCTTTGAAACTCGACATGGGCACCTTCAATCCGCTCCTCGGCCGCTCGTACACCGAGATCGCCGCGGAGAGCCGCAGCATGCACAAGAGCCAGGGCTTCGGCGCGGCGGAGAGGCGCGGCACGGCGCCGAACTATTTCGATCAGCTCGCGGGCGATCCCGCCACCAAAGACATGTTCGAAGGGATCGACACGACCTGGTCGCGCTACCCGGGCGGCGAAGCGATCGGAAAGATTCTGCAGCAGGCCTCCGATACGTTCGATCCGATGAACCCGGCGAAGACGATTCCGATTCTTCTGCAGGCATACGACCGTCTCGAACAACTCGGCGCCGGCGGATCGTGGGGACAGCATCCGTGGCCCGGCGTGAAAATGCGCGATCTGCAGAACGCGATCAAGGCATGCGCCGGACTCTCCATCGACGTCGCCGCGAGCGATTCATCGGTCGTCGCGGGCGCATCGATTCCGGTCAGCGTCAGCGTCGTCAATCGCTCCGACTATCCGTTCACACTTTCGATGGTCGCCTCGCGCTACGCCGATCCGAGCAAGGCGGTGAACGTGCCGCTAACGAACAACGTGCCTGTCAAAACCGATCTCGTCATCAAACTTCCCACCGATTTTCCGATGTCGCAGCCGTACTGGCTGGCGAAGCCGCCGGGCAAAGGAACGTACACGGTCGACGATCAGCGCTTGATCGGCGTGCCTGAAAATCCGGCAGCGATTCCGATCATCGTCACGCTCACCGACAACGCCATGCACACGATCATCCTCGATGTTCCTGCGATCTATCGATGGACCGATGCGGTGCTTGGCGAGCGCACGCGCAACGTGGATGTTGTCCCCGAGGTGACTGCGAACATCGGAGCGGGCGTGTATGTCTTCCCCGACACGAAGCCGAAGCCGGTGACTGTCTGGCTACGCAACTTCGGTGCAACAGGACCGGTCAGCGTACGCCTCAAGTTCGTCAAATTCTCGGGCGGAACAGCCGCGCCTGCGGGAGCGACACAGGACTGGAGCGCCGACCCGATCTCGACCGTCGTTACCTTCGCGAAAAAAGGCGATGAAGCGCACGCCACGTTCATGGTCACCCCGACGAAGGCGGAAATGACGATGTACATGGCGGCCGAGGCGGAGACGACGGATGGAAAGAAGATCGATGTTGGGCTGACAGCGATCGAGTATCCGCACATCCCCGCGCAGCGCATCTTCGGCGATGCCGTCGCCAAACTCGTTCGCGTCGACGTCAAGAAACGTGGCGATCGGATTGGCTACATCATGGGCGCCGGCGATGACGTTCCCTCCGCGCTACGGCAGATCGGATATGACGTCACGCTGCTGACCGACGACGATCTCGACCGCGGCGATTTCGCCAAGTACGACGCCATCGTCAGCGGCGTTCGCGCGTACAACGCCCGGCCTCGCATGCGCCTCGCGCATCCCAAACTGATGGAGTACGTCAAGAACGGCGGCACGCTCGTCGTGCAGTACAACAGCACCAATCCGCAGCCGTTGCTCGTCGATGTACCTGGCCCGTATCCGTTCAAAGTGACGACGGAGCGTGTGACGGTCGAAGAGGCGCCGGTGCGCTTCGTCCATGCTGACTCGCCTCTGCTCAACACGCCGAACAAGATCACGCAGGCCGATTTCAACAACTGGGTGCAGGAGCGCGGCCTCAACTTCGTCAAGGATTGGGATCCGCAATATCAAACCGTGCTTTCGAGCAACGATCCCGGCGAGCCGGAAAAAGAGGGCGGCGAGCTTTACGCGCACTACGGCAAAGGCACGTTCATCTACACCAGCTACGCCTGGTTCCGTCAGCTTCCGGCCGGCGTGCCGGGCGCGTACAAGATGTTCGCGAATCTCGTCTCGGCGAAATGAGCACGCGGGGGTCGGGAGTCGGGAGTCGGGAGTCGGAGAACACATCCGGCTCGATCGATTTTTCTCCGACACCCAACTCCCGACAGCCGGCACCCTCGGAACCCAACTGGCCGTTGTTGTACGGCATCGTCCTCACCGAACTGGTCATCCTCATCGCCGCGTTTTACACATTCACGAAAGCATTCGCATGAGACCGGTCGACTGGATCGTTCTCATCGGCACGCTCGTCACGATCGTTTCGTACGGCGTCTGGAAAGGGCGTCATCGCAAGAATCTTGACGGCTACCTGCTTGCCGGACGCCAATTGCAGTGGCCGACGATCGCGCTCTCGATCATGGCCACGCAGGCCAGCGCGATCACATTTCTTTCGACGCCCGGCCAGGCCTACGCCGATGGCATGCGCTTCGTGCAGTTCTACCTCGGCCTGCCGATCGCGATGATTCTCCTGGCCATCGTGGCCGTTCCGATCTATCACCGGCTCAAGGTCTACACCGCGTACGAATACCTCGAGACGCGTTTCGGGCCGAAGACGCGCGTCGTCACGGCGTCGCTCTTCCTGGCGCAGCGCGGCGTGTCGACCGGCCTCACGGTCTACGCGCCCGCCGTCATCGTTTCGCTCCTCCTCGGCTGGAACATTCACGTCACGAACATCGGCATCGGCCTGCTCGTCATCGCCATCACAGTCGGCGGAACGAAGGCCGTCAGCCGCACGCACGTTCACCAACTCCTGATCGCACTCGCCGGAATGGCCGTTGCGCTGACGATCGCCATTCGCTCGCTGCCAACGGACGTCAGCCTCTTCGACGCGCTCCACGTCGCCGGAAAAATGGGGCGGCTGAACGTGATCGATTTCTCGTTCGATCTGAAGACGCCCTACAACTTCTGGTCGGGGATCATCGGCGGAACGCTGCTGATGCTGTCGTACTTCGGCTGCGATCAGTCGCAGGTGCAGCGCTACCTCACTGGCGAAACCGTGCAGCAAAGCCGCCTCGGCCTACTAATCAACGGCATGATCAAAGTGCCGATGCAGTTCTTCATTCTCTTCGTCGGAGCGATGGTTTTCGTCTTCTTCCAATTCACCGCCCCGCCGCTCTTTTTCAATAGTGCCGCGCAGAACAAGGTCGTGAAGACGCGTTACGCGAGCCAGTACGCCGCGCTGGAGCAAACGCACACCGCGACGTTCGCGTCGAAGCGCAACGGCATGCGCGAAATGCTATCCGCCATGCACAGCGGCGACACGGTGCGCGCCGATGCCGCGGCCGTGCGCGTGCGCGCGTTGCAGACAACCGACGCAAACACGCACAAAGCGGCCGCCGATCTCATCGCCAAAGCCGATCCGGCTGCCGACACGAACGACACGAACTACGTCTTCCTCAGCTTCGTCATCGGCTTCTTTCCAGCCGGCGTCGTCGGCCTGCTTCTCGCGGCCATCTTCTGCGCCGCGATGTCCGCCACCGCCTCGGGACTCAACGCCCTCAGCTCGACGAGCGTCGTCGACGTCTACCGGCGCTTCATCTCATGCGACGCCAACGACCGCGACTGCGTGCGGATGTCGAAGATGCTGACGGTTTTCTGGGGCCTGGTGTCGATCGGCGTCGGCGAGTTCGCCTCGCACGTCGGCTCGCTGATCGAAGCCGTGAACCGCTTCGGCTCCTTCTTCTACGGCACCATCCTCGGCGTCTTCGTCCTGGCGTTTTTCTTCAGCAAGGTTGGCGACGTGGCCGCGGTTTCCGGCGCCGTCGTCGGCCAGATCGCCGTCGCCCTCTGCGCCATCTTCACGAACACCGCGTACCTCTGGTGGAACGCGGTGGGGTGCGTGGTGGGCGTGCTGGCGGCGCTGGTGATTCAGACGATGCTGCCGGCGGTCGCTGATCGGGTGTCGGGTGTCGGAGAAGCAGCAACGTAGGTCGGACTCTCCAGTCCGACATTACGTGCAGTCGGACTAGAGAGTCCGACCTACGTAAACCACTGCTCCGACCTACGTAAACCACTGCTCCGACACCCGAAAAACCTACCCCCGCAAAATCACTTCTTCCACTCCGCGATCGAGTCCCGGATCTCTTCGGCCAGCGCGTCGTCTTTCGGCGTGGCCATCTTGAGCGCACTTTCGGCAGTGGCGATCGCTCCCGCCTTGTCGCCGCCCTTCGCCTGGATGCGCGACTTGAGGTAGAGATTGCCCATCGTCGGCTTGATCTTCAGCGACTGATCGATCCATTTCATCGCCAGCGCGTTGTTGCCTGAGTCGAATGCGAACGATGCGGCGCGAGCGGGCGTTGCAGCGTCGGTCCCCGCGGCGCCTGCGACCGATGCAGTCGCGGCTGCCATCACGTTTGCGGTGGTGTTCGTGCCGACTTTGAAGAGCACCATGACGTCGGCCCAGCGCATCGCGACGACGGCGTCGTCGGCCGTCACATCAGGAAACGTGATCGTGAAGAGTTCCGCGAACGGTCCCTGTTGCGGCTTCGTGGTAACGCGCAACGCATCCTGGGCCTGATCGTAGTTGAACGATCCCCACTGCTTGACGGTCTTGTTGAAGATCAGCGTCCACGAGTCCTTCCCCGGAATCGTGTGCAACGAATACGCGCCCTTCGGCAGCGGATGACCGTTGATCGTCACGTCGTCGCTGAACGTGATCTGCGTCGCCTCGTTCGCGCCCGTTCTCCATACCTTGTCGTACGGAACGAGCCCGCCAAAGATCGTACGGCCCTTCGCCACGGGCCGGCTGTAATCGATGGTGATGTCGGTGAGCCCGACCGTCTGCGTGATGGCCTGATGCTGCGACACTCGGGGAATCTTGAATGCAGGCACCGCTTGCTGCGCCGCCAGCGGCAGCGCAGAGATGAGAAAAAGACAAATCGCAAAGTACTTGCGCATCGAAAAGCTCCTTTCGGTTTCGTAACCGGATCGGGATCGTAGCAAACGGGCGGGATCGCCGGTAAACGGAAGTGTGAAGTGTGAAGAGTGAAGTGTGAATTGAAAAGGCAAGTTTATGACCTTTCATACTTCACTCTTCTCTGCACTCGACCTCCTCTCAAACGATCGTGCTTCGCCGCCAAAAGGGAAATACTCGTGGGCGGAAATGAGCTGCCGTTGTCGGCGGTGACCAGGGGCGGGGTGCCGAGGTGGTCGAGGTGGTAGTGGCGGCGGCCTCCCATCTATGGAGGGCGTTGCGAGCCGAGGAGCAGACCGTCGCGCCGAACGAGGTCCTCCAGCCAGAGCGACGGCGCGGACGTGTTCGTTGTCGAGCTTCGGTATTGACGCAGCACTTTGCCGCTCTCGTCTCGCACGCTCCACGTCCACCAGCTTCCCCGCTGGACGCCGATCCGTTCATCGACCGGCGTGTAGAGGTAGTACTCCTGGTTTCCACTATCGTTGTTGTACTTCTTGCTCAGCGGCTGATCGAACGCGTCGTATTCGAACGTGTAAGACGCGCCGTCTTCATCGCCCCGATCTCGTTGTAGGTGTAGTCGCGGGCTCCACGTAGTACTACCCAATGCGATTGGCGTCAATCGCAGTTTGCTCGCCGGACCGGGCGAAGGATCGACCGGAACGCCAATGAGAGCGTCGTCGGCATCCGACGGATCGCCGCCGGCGCGCTCTATATAACGCACCTTATGATCGGACCTGAGAGCCGCGAGCGAGGCGGCCGGGATCGTGACGACGAGCTGATCCTCCTGCCGCGACTCGATCGTCCCGCCGAGGGCGGCCACGTCAGGCGCGGCACCGGAGCGCTGTTTGAGGATGACGATGTACCGCTGGCCTTGCCCCTCGGCAAACAGGGACGTGGCCAGGAGCACAGTGACAATGGTGAGAAGAATGCGCGTGATGTTTTTCATGGCGTCCTTCTCCTATTTCGCCTGCTGCTGCAGTTCTGTGATGTGAATGGCTTTTATTGGCGTGCCCGACGTCACGTTGTCGGTGTACCCAGGCGTAGGCATCTGAACATCGGAGAGAGCGGCGCTCATCGCAGTGCGAAGCGCGATCAGAAAGGAGGCTCGAACCGCCTGGCCGGACGCCGGTTCCGGCACACTGGTCGGGTAGCCCGCGTTGGTGAGCATCGTCCGCCACGTTGCCGGCTGAGCGTTGTTGAAGCCCGCCCGGTATGAGGATTGTAAAATGAGAAACCGACGCCGCCACTAACGCTTTCGTCGTTTCTCTGACCGAATCACGTCCATGAGGCTGCGTTTCCCCTGCCACATTGCCTCTACCGCTCGCCACTCGACGATGGTGACTGGCCCAAGCCAAGGCACGAAGACGCTATATCCGAATGGGCGATGCGATGCCACATTTTGTATATCCTCTAGCAAGCCAATGGTGGCGAGTTCCCTGACATGCTCATCTCCCTCAGTAATGAGGCGCTCAACCATAGCGAAGAAAGCTGGAAACTCTGACGTGCGGCCGGCAGTGTACGAATCTACGATGTGATGTGCAAAGACTGCGATGTCGTTGAAGTAGCCGCGATCGTCCTCGCACCACCAGCGGAGATGCGTCTCCCACGCGTGCAAGGCAGAGGGGCAGATCGAGAGAAGCAGCGGAGCGACGTCCTCGAGTGTGATGAGCATATTTTCGGCAGCCTAACGGATCGGCGTTTCAGCGGCATGGCCCGAAGCCGTCGTAAGTCTACGTCTCGGACTCCTCGGGTCGATTATTCCTTCAACCGCTGGACACCGTCGTAAACATAGTTGTCCGTGCCGATGGAGATGATGTTGCCCGCGCCGTCGTACTTATACTCCCCCAAGCTCCACGTAGTGCTCGCTTACCCAAGCTCCTAAGAGGCTCTTGTCGATCGACTCTGAATTCATTTGCTGATTCACCTACTGACCCTTCTCCAGCCCTACCCTCTCCGACGTATTTACGAATACAGGTCGTTCACGATCAAATTCCAGAGACTCGGCTGGCAGAGACGAGAAGTCGAACTTCCGAAACCGAACGACTATTTCACCTCCTGAGACAAACAAAAGGCGATGCTCGAACTCGTTGGCGGTATTGCGATCTACTTCGTCGTTCAATATCTCGGCATTAGGGTCATTCAAAATCTCCCCCAGATCGGGTTTGCCTCGCAAACTGACTACGTCGCCGTACACCAGGGTCAGGTCGAAGTAGCCGCTCTGTAAGTTGCCAGTCCGGAGTTCCAAATTGAAAACATTGCCGTCCCACCTCGCCCGCCGAATACCAGCGTCGTTTAATGAAATATTCACAGCAAGTTCAGCAAGGCGTTCAGGGAGATGCTCTCTCAAAGCGGTGAGGTGGCTCGCATATCGCGTTAATGTGTTCTCATACTCGTCGTCCGTAAGCTCGCCGTGGTGCCAGCCGCGCGTGAAGAATCGCATCATGGGCGCCTTCTTACCCATCGACAACACTCGTTTGGACCACATGTGTCATGAAGAAATCGTCCGCTGCCGTTAGCCCTGTCACGCACCAAACGTGAGCCATACCCGAAACAGGTGTTGCGTCGATGCCAACGATATCTTCGTTGAGTTTCGGTCGAATTGAGGAAACGCCGGCCCACCGACGAACCGCGTCGACAACATCGTTACCTATCGCTTGCTCAACGACCGTTGAACCGGCAACCTCTGAAACAAACGTAAATAACGTCTGACGTATCATGAGTGCTGCTTTGTTCGAGCGTGTTCTTCGGACGATCGAAGCTGATCGATCGCGCGATTCAACTCACGCTGCTTTCGTTCTGTTGCGGCATGGTCCGCCGGAGTCTTGTTCGGGTTACTCTTGAGATCGCGCAACTCCTATCGCAATTGGTCGACTTTCTCACGCCCGCCAGCGCGGGCGTCCTTGCTGACTTTACCGGCGGTCCTCCCTCCACCGCTACCGCCGCTTGGCTTGACATCGCCGAATTGATATTCGCAACAGCCACGCCTGCAGTCGCAGCCGTGACTACAGAAATGGTACGGCGGCAACGGTTGCGGGAGCAAGAGCGGCAGCCGCCATACCTCCGCAGGCACCAGTGACTAGCGTGCCGAGGCCAGCGGCAGGTTGCCGATGCTTCCGAAATCTCCACCGATTAGACAAGCGCAACCGTCGCGCCCGCTGTCTGTCCCGCGCACGCTTATTTGCCGCCAACACTCCGGGCCGGAGCAAAAACGTCTAAATCGTCGATCGCCACCGATCGAAGCAAGGGACCACCGTCTGCTCGGCTAATGTCCACTTCGTCGAGCACGCCTCCCTTTGTAAAGAGCGTTATCCACACTGGCATGCCATCGGCGTCTAGTGTCTGCGCATCCGCATAGGGTACATGGGGCTGGTCCACTGGCTTGGAAAGGCCTGGCACGTCTAACCTAAAGCTACCGAACGAATCGATGGTCATGGCCACGGCAATACGACTTTGCTGCGCGAAGCGATCGTGGTATTCCAGATTCGCTTTCAAAAGCCGCTTCAAGAGTTCCGACTCCAGTTCCTCGATCGGACGCCAATCATCATTGATCATGATTGCCTTTCGTAAGTCTATAGAACAGGCCAGAAAGTGCCAATATTTACTGCGCCACCTCTTACGACTGCTTTATAGAGAATTGTCACCCCATTGATAGCAACGCGTCCCCAGAACGTGCCGGATACCGAACTCGACCGCGTAATCTGGCTCTGAACATCTTTTGCGATTGCTGCACGAGTCTCTGTTTCAGTAACGCCGCTTCCTTCAAGGTGTCGCGCGCCGTGCGCAACGCCATCCTGTTCCGAAAACGTCACCGCAACGTCCTCAGCCTCGCTAATGTCGGCCCCAAAACCTCCGATAATTACGGTTCCGGCATAGATTCGTGGCTGCCCTGGTTGATATGGCGTCGGTTTCGGCAAATACGGGCGAATTTTGTTGCCGAGCCTGAGATATGCAGTAAATAGATCCGCCATCGTGTCCCAGAAATTGTGCTCTGGCGGACCGGTGGGAAGTTGAGGCACCGGGGGCTCTGGATCTGGCGTTACGGTGATACTGCACCCCTCATCGTTACACGTGATTGCCGAGGACTCCCTGCCACTTGGATCATTGAAGTTGAGCGGATTGTTGCGAACGTATGCGTAATGATTCCATGACTGCGGGCTTCCGGGCGCACCGTCAACTGGATCGACCGATAAGAACCGCCCCAACGTCGGACTCTCGTATCTCGCATGCATGTCATCAATTGCATGCCCGTCCTCCCCACCCATTCCGTACGCGTAATCCCGTTCATGTCCGGTGAACTTCAGCGGGTCCTCGCGGTCGTAGCCGGCCGCAACTTCCTGCCACACGCCGGTGGCTTCGTCGCCGAAGGGGAAGTAGTCGTGCGCGGAGATGCGCTGGCCGTTCTCGGCGGTGACCAGGCGGGGGGTGCCGAGGTGATCGAGATGGTAGTGGCGGCGGCCGCCCATCTCCGGCGGGCGCTGCGAGCCGAGGAG
Source organism: Thermoanaerobaculia bacterium (assembly GCA_963719365.1). Lineage (GTDB taxonomy): Bacteria > Acidobacteriota > Thermoanaerobaculia > Gp7-AA8 > Gp7-AA8 > JADGNZ01. Next base: position 911,456 of record OY970380.1, read on the forward strand.
CAGGCCGTCGCGCCAGACGAAGTCCTCCAGCCAGAGCGATGGCGCGGACGTGTTCGTTGTCGAACTGCGGTACTGACGCAGCACCTTGCCGCTCTCGTCGCGCACACTCCACGTCCACCAGCTTCCCCGCTGCACGCCGATCCGTTCATCGCCCGGCGTGTAGAGGTAATACTCTTGGGTTCCACTATCGTTGTTGTACTTCTTGCTCAGCGGCTGGCCGAACGCGTCGTAAGTGAAGACGTATGACGCACCAGAAGTCATCGCCCCGATCTCGTTGTAGATGTAATCACCGCCAGTGTACCGGTTCGTGGCTGTTTCTACCGAGGGGATCTGCATGCTGTTTCCGTCGTTTGTTTTCGCGGTCATGTTCCCGAAGCCGTCGTAAGTGTACGTCTCTGGCGTCCCCCGAGTCGATGACTCCTTCAAACGCTGGACGCCATCGTAAACATAGTTGTCCGTGCCGATGGAGATGATGTTGCCCGCGCCGTCGTACTTATACTCGCCCGGGCTCCACGTCGTACTACCCAATGCGATCGGCGTCAATCGCGGCTTGGCAGCGGGACCGGGCGCGGGATCGGCCGGAACGCCGATAAGAGCGTCGTCGGCATCCGACGGATCGCCGCCGACGCGCTCGACGTAGCGAACCTTGGGATCAGCCTTCAAAGTTGCGAGCGAACCGGCCGGGATCGTGATGACAAGCTGATCCTCCTGCCGCGACTCGATCGTCCCGCCGAGGGCGACGATGTCCGGCGCAGTACCGGACCGTTGTTTGAGGATCACGATGTATCGCTTGCCTTGCCCTTCGGCAAACAGAGACGTGGCCAGTAGCACTGTGACGATGGTGAGAAGAATGCGCGTGATCTTTTTCATGGCGTCTCTTCTCCTATTTCGCCCGCTGCTGCAATTCGTTGATGTACACAGCTTTGATGGGGGATCCTGAGGCAACGTTATCTGTGTATGAAGGAATGGGCATCTGAACATCGATGAGGGCGGCATTCATCGCAGTGCGCAGCGCGATCAGATAGGAGGCTCGAACCGCCTCGCCGGATGCCGGCTCCGGCACACTGGTCAGGTAACCGGCGTTGGTGAGCATCGTCCGCCACGTTGCCGCCGGTGCGTTGTTGAAGGCCGCCCGGATAGCATTGATTGCCAGCCGGATCTCTTCGAAGTCATTGAACGCGATGACGGTGACATTCGCCTGGATGTTGGCGAACGTCATGGTGGTAGCCAGCTCATTCGCAGTCCAGGGCGAGGCCGCGCTGCCGGAGGAATCGACGGCACGAACGTGAAAAACGTTCGTTGTGCCAGGGCTCAGGTTGTACGAAACGCTCAGCGTGTTGCCCACGTCGTAGGTGCTCCAGACGCCGTGATCCAACCGCTGCAGATCATACCGGACGGCGCCGAACGAAGAGCCCCAGCTCACCGTGATCGTGTTCGTAACTGCATTGACGAATGTGGCGTTAAATTGGCCGGGCGCCGGCGGGGCAACCGCAACGATCGCGGTATTGCTGTTCCCGCTTCCCTGCGCGTTCGTGACCTTTACCCAATAATGAGTGGTCTGAAAAAGGGGAACGGGTGTTGGGAATGTCGAAGAATTACTGCCCACCGGCTGGCCCATATTGCCGGAATCGCCGATATACCACTGGTAGGTGAATGGAGCGCAGCCGGTGGGCGTGGCCGTCAGCGTGATCACAGCGGTCGAATAACTGGCAGTCTGTGGGCTGACATTGACGGTCGGAGTAGCACATACGGGGATCGTGACAACCGCGACAGTACTGTCAACCTTTCCGCAACTATTGAACAGACGGACCCAATAGCGCGTTGTCGTCTGGAGGGCGGGCGTCGTGAAAGAGGGCGCGTTCGTGCCGGTCGGCGTAGACGTATCACCCAAGTCTCCGACAAACCATTGATAGGTGATCGGAGCGGTCGAATTCGTAGTCGGGGTCACTGTGAGGGTGGTCGATGATCCGGCGGTGATCGTAGGGCTGGGGGGCTGCTGCGCGATTTGGGCGCCATTGCAAGGATCGTAGGATTCGAACTTGATTTCCTTCGGCCTCGCCATGGCTGTAGCGGGATCAACGCTCATCGTGTCGCTGATGCCGCCGGGGTGGTCGATCTTTGTGACCATTCCGTTCAGATCGTACGCGACGTCTGTGGCGTAGCTCGGGACCGTCTTGAGGAGTCCCTTGTCGTAAGTAGGGGCGATGGAACCGATCATCGACGATGCCGTCGCGCATGGATGGTGTGCCACGTCCGGGCAGGTGGGATAGCTGACCGTGGCAGGAAGGCCGAGGTCGTTATAGGTGTACGACTGCGTAAACTTGTGAAGTCCGGTCACTTCTGTGGTTTTGGCAGTCAACCGGCCTGCGGCGTCGCCGTACTCGTAGTTTTCGGTGACATCGATCGTGCCGGCCAGCGAATAGTTTCTCCGCATCGCCGTCGTCAGTTTTCCCTTCCGATGATCGGTGGTGTTGCTGGACGTCGTTCCGTCCGTCGTGGCAAAGGTAAACTGCTTCAGAAGACGCGCTGGTGATCCCAACGGAGGATGAAGCTGGTCAACAGCCGTGAGGCGTTCCGCAGCGTCATAGTAATAGTGAAGGTCAAACTCAGTCGACGCGCTGGAATCGCCGGCGATCTTCTGACCGGCGTGGCCCCGGGCATCGTAACCACCATAGGTAGTGGTGCCATTCTCGGGATGAGTCTCATCATGCAGGAATCCGCGGCTGTCATAGGTAAAGGTTCTCGGGGTCTGCGGAGGGGTCACTCCTGGAACCGCCATCGATACCTTGGAAAGCCGGTCTGCAGCATCGTGTTCGTAGGACGTGGTGCTCACAGAATCAGGCTCATCGACCTTGATCAGGCGGCCCAGGCTGTCATAGACCTCCGTAGTCGTAGCCGCTTGTTGCCCGACTGCCCCTCCGGACACGGTCTCGCCCACGTGAACCGTGCGTGCGACCTGGCGCGTACCGAGGTAGTCGATCGTGGTCGCCGTCGTGTCTGTCTGTGCGGGGTTCTTGATCTTGCGAGCCCTTCCGAAGGAGTCGAAATTCGAGAACACCGTGAAGTGGGATGGACTTGCCTCCCATTCAGAGACTTGCAGCGTCCAGCCCGAGCCTGTGTAATCCGTCTCGCGCGTGGCCGTGCCCGCGGGAAGCACTCGTTGCTCTTTCGAAACGCGTCCGAAGTCGTCGAAGATGGTCGTGGCTTGCACTGTGCCAGCGGCTGTCGAGGTTTTCGTGACCATGGCCTTTGCCGGAGCGGTCGAGGTGGCCTCGGTGTACTCATAATTGACCACGGCCTCGCCGGTCGCGGCCACTTGGCCGATCCGCCCGAGCACGTCATAGTTGTAGGTCGTCGACAGCTCGGCAGAATCCACCGATGTTTTCACCAGCCCGGTATTCGCATCGATCGAAGTGTTATTGACGCTATAGAAGACAGGATCGTCGGGGTGGGTGCTCGTTGGCCGGTAGCGTGAGGTCTCGAGAGAGCCGTAGAGATACGTATTGGCGATCGTGTACTGTGGCGAGCTCGGAAGCGTGACCGAGGACAAATCACTTCGCAGATCCGTGAGAGGTTGCGTGTCGCCGCCGTAGTAGTCCTCCTGGCTGACGTTGCCGTTCAGCGGTGTGTAGACGGCAAGCACGTCGGTGACAGATGGCCCGGTGCCATTCAAGACTCGCGTACGTTTCAAGAATCCCGTAGTGGAATCGAAACAGGATTGCGAGATCAAAGCACCGGCGCCGAGGCTGGAGCACTGCCCAAGCGTGGTCGTTTGCTCGCTGGTCTCATCTTTCACGCAGCGTTCGGTGTATTGATTCAGTAGCCAGGAGCCCGTGATGTCCAGGTCCGGATATTTGGTAAACGACGTTTTGTTGTTTCCATGCGACGCCCCATCGACGGGGAAATTACCGCCTGTAGAGGACTGGCGGAAGTGCCCGGCGCCATCGAATCCGTAACGCGTCACCGAGGAATAGCAGGCCTGACCGCCGCAATTGGCGTCGTCTTCAAACAGGGTGGCATGGGCACTTTCCCGGGAGTTCCGCTCGAGATCGGGTTGCTCGGCAGTAGGATCGTACGAGTAAGTCACCCACTCGGAGCGGACGCGCGTGCCTCCAACGACGCGATAGCCTGGACACCCTGAGTCAGCGGTACAGAGCGAGGTCGGCGGGGAGCTATAAATCTCCTGAGAAAGGTAACGAGTTGTTCCATTCGGGCCCGCTTGCGAAACACCTCGAGTGAAAGGCAGTCCGTACTCGCTCGGGAGGAAGTTCGTCGGAGGAGGGGGTTGGCACACCTCGGCGTCGGATTCCGGGTCTTTATAAGTCGAGAAGTAGTGAACAGAGGTCACCTGCTCCGGAGAGGTTACCGAGACGACCAACTGCTCCGGGACGCACGCGAGCTCCCCGCTCAACAAACGATTGTAGTTCCACGTGGCCCTCGTAATCCGGTCCTTACCCACCATCCGCCGCGTCTGCACCGCCGCACTCCGGGTGTAGTGGCCTCCTGCCTTTTCGTGGTAGCCGAAATTCAGATAATCCCATTCCAGCCACCCGCCGGTTGGCAATTGAAGTCCAGAGAGGTGAGCATTCAGAAGATCGCTGTTCGCGTTGAGGTAGTAGTACGGCGTGTTGGGCGAACTATTGGGGTCCGGACTCACCATCGAATAGACTTGGGAAATGTTATTAACAGGCGGTAGTGTAAGAGAAATCAGAAGCGGAACATTGCTCCATGGGTGCTGTAGCAGGTCGCAACCTTGGTTCGAACCGCCGGCGGCGATCGTTCGCCATGCGTAAGCGGGTGTCCATTGGGCTGTGTTCCCATTCAACACCGACAGAACGACTTTTTCGAGGACCAGATCATAGGGAGCGGCATATGCCGCTGTACTGCTGGCATCGGCGAAATAGACGGTCTGTGTCCGGGTCCCGTCATTGATGGTCCAGATCTCCGGATTGTTCGCAGTCGTGCTGTAGTCAATCGTGACGAGATTGCCGAAACGATCGTGGATTTCGGTTAACCGCCATTCCGGGTTTTGGCTGGATTCTGTCGCAGGTTGCCAGTTGGAGGTGTCCAGCTCTTTGAACACTTGCCAGGTCCCGTCGGGAAACTCAACCTTCCGATCGTTCGATTCCACCGTCATCCGCAGGTACGTCCCGTCGCGCGTATAGGAAATTGTGGGATCCGATGAAAACGGAGTGGTACCGTCATGCAGCCCGACATGAAACGAATGGGCAGCGCCATCCGGTGTCTCGTATTGCCAATACTGGCTGTCCTGAATCGGCCAGGTGTTCTTCGGGAACAACCGGCCCAGCGAGAGAAGCCAACCAATCCCGGCATTCGATCTGCGGCTCGGATAGGTCCTCGTGACACGCTTCGTAACGCCATTGCAGGCAAGCGACTCCAGGGCCACCGTGTCCCAAACATTTCCGCTGTAGACCAGCGTTAGACCGTAACCAAGGCCGCCATTGACGTGGTAGCGCTGGCCTATGGGCAGCGTTACGGTGAGGTTGCCATTGAACAGATTAATGTTGTCGATTCCATTCATCTGATATGGCTTCCCGACATCGAACCCGCGAGCGATGTTGGGGTTATCGGCAAGAGCCGCGTTCGCCAGAGCGGCCAGCGCGAGAAAGCAGAAAAGACGGAAGTAGCGCGCGTTCATCAGTGCGCCCCCGCCAGCATGGAACCATCAATCTTCAGTTCCAACAGATCGAGCCTCGATGGGTCGATGATAAAGAGGGTCCCTCCCGGAGCAAACGCCGAGGGCGCGTTACCGCCGTTTACAAGCGACTGGAGCGCGGTCATCTCGATTTCCGTCATGCCGTTGGCACTTCCATCAGCATCCGTGGAGTCACCATCCGTCGCCCGAAGCGTCCACGCTCCGCCGCCCGGGTGAAGATACAGTGCATAGACCTCGGATCGAGCGTACGCGAACCTGCTCACTGCTCCGCCTGAGCCGTGCTTGAATGCGCGCTTGGGACGAAGCGCGTGATGGCTTCGAAAGCCAGGCGTTGAAATGATCGTATAGTGACCGTTTGCCAGATCCGCAATGATCCAGAGCGCGTTCCAGGTCACCGCCGGATTGAGATCGTACGAGACGTCCCCATGCGCACCGTCGCTGGTGACGACCGAGGCCCAGCGATGGACGATGGCCTGCCCATCCTTTGGTTCGAAACCCGCTCCGAAAAAGAGGATATGCGCATTCGGAGTTGCTCGGGAGACCGTGATCTTCGATGGTGTGATCGTAACGGCCGGATCGGTTGCGGCATCGCAGAGCGTCGCCACACCGAAGCAAGCGAGGCTAACAACAGTAATCGCAAGGGATCGTCGCATGGCTTTCCTTATTGGAGACTGAGCAGGACGAGAATTTCACCGCTGCCATTTTCGAGAGGCTCGAGTGCTTTGCCAATGAGGGTGCCGGGACGATGGATCTTGACGCCGCCGAGGTCGAGGGGCTCGGATTTCATGGCGGTGCCTGGAGTGTCGCTTGTGACGAGGAGGTCGCCAAGGTGGATGGCGCCTTTGCTGGCGTCGACGCGTACTTTCACGCGTCCGCTTGTGGCGATCTTGGATTTGGAAGGACTCTCGACCCCGAGGAGGAGTCCGGGCGCAGGAGAAACGACACCGGCTACTCGAGTGTCGTAGGCGTTGGTCGAAGGGACTACTGTGTTGCCCACAGTCTCACTGACGATCACTACGGTCCCCGCCGCGATCTCGCCTGACGAGGGTACCCACTCAGCTAGATCCTGGAACGTGGCAGTGACTGTTCCCCCGCTAATATTGCCGGAAGCGTGAATATTTCCAGTGACGTCGAGAGCCACACTCGGCGCTGCTGTGCCGATGCCGACATTGCCAGCCGGATCGATGGTCATCGCCTGTTTGGTAATCCCCGCGCCATAATTATTCGACGTACCAAAGGCCATATAACTGCCACTTGAGGTTCGTTGAATACCGATTTTCCCTAACGCATAGCCGCCTCTGCCGAACGTCACACCGCGCCAGTTATTGTTTGTGTCATCGGAGTTGAGATAGAGCAGGCTGTTACTTGTGCCCGTGAATTCCGCGTCCGAAGGCCCGAAGACCTCGAGTTTTGCGGAAGGCGCCGTCTGGCCAATGCCGACGTTGCCGCCGTCTTGCATCAGCAGCAGATTGCCCATTCCGGCAGAATTCTTCACGTCGACCGCTGAGTTCCAGACTCCCGTGCTGTTGTTATAGTAGGAAAGGCTGACGCCACCACTCGTTCCACCCCCTGCGATATCTCCTGCCAAATTCAGCTTATAAGGGCCGTAGGACGCCAGATCAATGCCGGCCTTCAATCCAGTGCCACCCTCGGCACTTCTTGGCTGAAGCCATGTGTGTCTTGTGCCGTCCGACACATCCAACATCGAGACTGGACCTGTCGTGCCGATGCCGACGTGGCCTGCCCCATCGATCGAGAGGCGGTCAGCATTGTGGGTATTGTCATAGATTCTAAAGAGGTTGGTAGCCCCCCCGTTTCTCGCGAACAAGTTCCAATCGCCGCCCGACGCTGTGTCCTGAATACGCAACGATGGGCCCGATCCAGACAGATGAAGCACCGGACCATTCGATTGAATGCTTGCCGGCGACTGCGTGCCGATACCGACGTTGCCGCAGTTGTTCGTGATCTGGGTCGTGCTGGTCGTGCTGAACTGGCATGGCTGCTGCGCTGCCACGTCCATCACTACGACTAAGCACAAAACGATTGGAGCTAACGCTGTCTTCATCATTTCCTCCACTGGATTATCTGGGGATAGCAGGACCCAAAATCAGATATCTAGTAGAGGAGTGACCGGCAACGGAAAATCCCTACCCTGATGCCGCTAGTTTTTTTGCAATGGAGGGCACGCTGGCCAAACCTGACGGGGTGATGCGGATCACTCCATTGTGTGATTTCCCGCATTCTGAAGAGCGCGCGCTAATGGATCAGTTCGCTACGCAATCTTCGTCAGCAACTCCGCCGCTTGGGGTTTCTTCTCGTACTTCACGTCCGAGGCGGCGATCTTTTCGAGGTACGAGCGGGCAGCGGCGGGGGCGTTGCGCTTTAGGTGGGTGCGGGCTAGCCAGAACCAGGTGTCGACGATTGATTCGTTTTCGCTGAGTTTTTGGACCTGGATTGCTTTTTCGAAGGCGGCGACGGCGTTGTCGTAATTTTGTTGTGTGTAGGCGATGCGGCCGAGGTGGGTTTGGGCGTCGAAATAGTCGTACGAGGTTTGTTCGGCGTTTTCCAGCACGCGGCGGTAATACGGTTCGGCGCTCGCGTAGTCCTTACTGTCGAAATGGATGCCACCGCAGAATAAGAGCGCATTGCGGAAAAAATATGAGTTGAAGAATGGCTTGTTAGCGTCGAAGAGCTCGAGCGATTCCTGAAACAAATGCAGTGCTTCGGTGCGGTCGCCGAGAGCGTAAGAATTCAGGGCTTTGAGCGCCAGGGCCTGCGCAGTCACATTCTTGTTTTGCGAATAGCGCATCGACTGGTCATGCAAGTCCTTGGCTTTGGCGTAATCGCGCTCTTCGTGCGAGAGGTGGCCGAGGATGACGTAGGACTTGTACTTGATGTCGTTCGCTTCGTCGGATTCTTCCGAAGCGCAGGCCGCGGCGAAACCCTTGCGCGCGCTGGCCAGGTCGCCTGCATAGAGCGTGGCTACGGCGCTGTAATACGTCGCTTCCAGGTTCGTCAGGACATTGCTTCGCTGCGACAGCAACTGTGCAATGAACTCCATGACGAGCTGGGCGAAGATGCGGTTGTCGGAGGTGGCGTCGACGATGAAGTTGTGGAGATAAACGAGGCGGTTTTCGAGAATGCGCATCAGCTCGAGCATGAGCGTGATGCGCGGCTGCTCCTCGCTCGTTTGTTTGAAGACTGCGGCGAGCTTGCGCTGCAGAGCGTTGTACTCGGCGTCGTACTTTTGTGCGTTTGATTCGGAGAGCTCGCCCGGCTCGTTCTGCAGTTTGGTTTCGAGGGCGACACGCTGATCGACGAGGTTCCTGATCTGCGTGGCTAGGTCGTTTCGATCGGCCATTCGTATGCGGTCCTTCCGCTGGGATTATTGGCTGTAACTATCGTTCTCGCAGTGCAATAGGCGATCCACCGATCTCGATGAGACGGAACTCGAGCTGGTGCCGGTCCTCGTCGATCGACTTCACTTCGATCGTCACTTTGTCGCCGAGGCGCATCTCGCGGCCGGTCGAATCGCCGCGCAGACGGTGCTCGCGCTCGCGAAACACCCAGAAGTCGCCGCCGATCGTCGCCACCGGCACCATCCCCTGCACGAAGATCTCATCGAGCTCGATGAAGAGGCCGAAGGCGGCGACGCCGGTGACGATGCCGGTGAACTTCAGGCCCACCTTGTCGCGCATGAAGATGACTTTCTTCCACTCCAGCACTTCGCGCGAAGCTTCGTCGGCGCGGCGCTCGCGGTCGCTCGATTGGGCGGCGTAGAGCGGATGGGCGCGCTCGACTTCGGCGAGGCGCTCGCCGTACAGCGGGCCCTTGTCGATCATCTCGCCGAGGCGGCGATGGACGATGAGGTCGGGATAGCGGCGGATCGGCGACGTGAAGTGCGCGTAGTTGGCGATGGCCAGCGCGAAGTGGCCGACGTTCTCTTCGGAGTAGTAGGCGCGCTTCATCGATCGCAGCACGATGTTCGAAAGGAAACGTTCTTCGGGCGTGCCTTCGACGGACTTCATCACGCGCTGCAGCTCGCCCGGCCGCATGTCTTCGAGGTCGCCGCGCAGCGTCAGCTTGAACTCCTTCAGAATCTCGCGCAGATCCTCGAGCTTCTGCGGGTCGGGCTGTTGGTGGACGCGGAAGATGCCGGGCTGATTGGCGAAGACAAGCTCAGAGGCGACCACTTCGTTGGCCGCGAGCATGAACTCTTCGATGATGCGATGGGCAACGTTGCGGCCGGTCGGCTTGATGGCGTCGATGACGCCTTCGGAATCGAGAATGACTTCGGCTTCGGGCAAATCGAAATCGATCGAGCCGCGCGCTTCGCGGCGCTTGCGCAGGATGTCATAGAGCGCATGCATGCGCGTGAAGTCCTCGAGCAGGTAGCCGTAACGCGCGCGCAACTCTTCCGGCGGCGGAACGACGACGCCGTGCGGCGGCGACCCGCTCGGCTGCGCCACGCCTTCGTTGACGAGGAACGCGTTCACGTTCGTATAGGTCGTGCGCTCTTTCGTGCGGATGACGGAGCGATAGACCTTGCGATCGACGAAGCGGCCCTTCTTGTCGATCTCGATGTCGACGGAGAACGTTAGCCGTTCGACGCGCGGGTTCAGCGAGCAGATTCCGTTCGACAGGCGCTCCGGCAGCATCGGAACAGCGCGGCCGGGAAAGTAGACCGACGTCCCTCTCTCGAACGCTTCCTCATCGAGCGCGCTCCCCTCGGTGACGTAATGCGAGACGTCGGCGATGTGGACGCCGAGGAGATAGTTACCGTTGGCGAGTTGCTGGACTTCGACGGCATCGTCGAAATCTTTCGCCGTCTCGCCGTCGATCGTGACGATGTTGTGGTCGCGAAGATCGACGCGTTTCGCGATCTCCGCCGGCGTCACTTCTTCCGGAATGGCATCAGCGGCCGCGAGCACTTCGGGCGGAAAGCGATGCGGGATCTGCAGCTTGCGAATGACCAGTTCGATGTCGACGCCGGGCTCGCCGATGAATCCGAGGACTTCGACGACGCGGCCGCGGGCGATGTGGCTGGTGCGGTCGGGATAGCGATCGATCTCGACGTTCACCATCTCTTCGTCGCGCGCGCCCATCGTGCCGTTGGCATCGATGACGATGTCGTGATCGAGACGCGAATCGAAGGGCGTGACGAAAGGCTGCTCGGGATCGTCGTGAAAGCGGCCGACGACGGTGCGATGGGCGCGGCGCAACACGGTCGTCACTTCGCCGATGATCAGCTTGCGCTGGCGAATGGTGTGAAACTTCGGACTGTGTTTGTCGACGCGGACGACGACAAGGTCGCCGTTCATCGCACCTTTCATCGAGCGGCGGTCGATGAAGATGTCCGGCTCTTCGCCGCCGCCGAAGACGGTGCCGTAGCCGTCCGGATGCACGCGGATGCGGCCGGCGTGGTACGGCGTGAACTCGAGGAGCGAGTACCGCTTGCCGCGGACGGCGACGATGACGCCGTCCTGCTCGAGCTGTTCGACGGCACGCTCAACTTCTTCGCGCGTCGCTTCGGCGCCTTCCAGCCGTTCGTGAATCTCTTTGACGGGAAGGAGACGGCTGCCGCGCTGGCGAAGAAGATCGGTGATCGATTGTTTGAGTCCGGTAGATCCGGGGAGCGAAAGCGACTGAGGCAAGAGGCTCCTCGCGTCAACGCGAGCGCGTCGTTTTGCCGTTCGAAGACTTCGGCGCGGTGACGCGGTTCGCGGAGATGCGGCGCCGCACGGGGCGGATGGCGTCGGCAAATCCGTTGAGCATCGTCTGCGAGCGGAGCTTGTTGTGAAGCGTGTTGCGGTGCACGCCGAGAGCCTTCGAAGCGGCGGTCACATTCCCGCGCGTTTCCGACATCGCGGCCACGATGTATTTGCCCTCGAAAGCCTCCACGGCCTGTTCGAGAGTGATTCCACTGCCAATTAATTCGCGAATGATCTGATTCAAGCGATCATCGATACTAACCATTGATCTTGCCCCTGACGGTCGTTTGGAAGGGGGCGATTCTACACCCCTACTTCCAGAAAATTGCTACGCATTTTTACGCGATGTGCGAAGAAAATTTATGCGCCCGCTACGCTTGACAAACCAGTTCAAAAAGAACAAGCGCGTCAGCGCGGCGAGCGAAAGAAGCGCTCCGATGACGAGCGGAAGCGGACGATAGCTCCACTTCACCGCGTGCGATCCACGTGCCACATGAACGCCGCGAAAAAGTGAAATTTCCTGCGGCGTTGCCTCATCACCGTCGACCGTGACGTGCCATCCTGGCGCGGCTTGCTGCGTGAGGATTACCTCGCCGTCCGCGGGCATATTGACGTCGATGAAGACCGATGATGTCGTGAACGCAAGCGACTTGACGGCGCCGAGCCGATGCGTGGCGTCGTCGCGAAAAAATGCGAGAGGAAGTGCGACGGGATTGCGGTGAACAACGATTCCCTCATGCGACGCCACCGGCTGAAGCCCGGCGAGAACACCCGGCGCCAGGATGTAACCGGCCGGGAGCGCATCGATCGCATTGCGGTCGTGATGCGATTGAATCGACTGAACGTAGGCGGCGTAGCGCTGCGAGAAAAGCGGAGCCGGCGTCGAGGCATCGAATCGGCGGTCATAAAGATTGAGGTAGCCTGAGATCCAACTGTCGCGATCGAATACGGCGGGTTGATCGATGCGCAGAATCTTGGCATCGCGGCCGATCGACGCCGCGTAGGGAACGCGATGCGGATTCCACTTCGCCGTGATCAGCAGCGGCTGAATTTGCAGCACGACGTCGGCAAACATCACGACGGCGATCGCGAACTGCCAGCGTCCAGGGATCACGCGATCGCATCCGATCGCGGCCAGTGCGCAGATCGCGAGCACCGCGAGCGGCACGACGCGCGCGGGATAGCGGAACAAGGTGATGGGAAGACGCGCGAGCAACTCGGCGACTGGCGTCAAGAGACCGCCCATTCCGATCAACACGCAGATTATGATGAGCGCGCTCCAGCCGATCGCGCGTTTGCGGCCGGCGATGATGCCGATCAGCGCGAAGGCGACGGTCAGCATCCCAACATAAACAATAAGGATGAAGTGCTGGCCGAGGCGCGGATCGAATGGGTTGCCGCCGAGGTTCGGGGGGATGACGATGCGGAGCCAGTCGGCGGGCGGCATCGAATCGCTGAACATCGTTGCGCGCGGCACGCCGCCGTTTGCGCGATCGCTGCCGGCAACCATCGACAGAAACGGCAGGAGCTGAATCGACGAGAGCGCGAATGACGTCAGAGCGACGTCGATGAGGTCACATATGCCGCGACGCCGCACGACGGCAAACATAAGCGCGCCGATGGCGGCGAAGAACGGCTCCCCTGCCAGAAACGACATGGCGATCCCTACCGCACTCACGCGCGCGGACACGCCGTCGAGCGCGCAAAAGAGAATCAGCGGAAGCCATGCGAAGGTCGTCAGATTGTTCGAGACGTCGAGCAACGACATCACCGGCCCGCAGAACATCAAAGTCAGCGCGGCGGCCAGCGCGGCTCCGCCGGGCCTCGTTAATCGTGCGAACAGCAGGTACCCGCCGCAGCCAAGCAACACGACGTGAATGAGGAGGTAGATCGTGTACGCCGCTGTGAACGGAAGGATCACGAAAATCCACGCAGGCGGATAAAAAACGCCAGTCTGCGGATTGGCGAGCCACGGCTCTCCCGAACCGCTGTACGCGTTCCATAACGGCAGTCGTCCCTGGCGCAACTCGTTCGCGGTGAACCAGCGAAGCGGTTGAAAGTAATCGCCGTGATCGCGGATCGAGAAGACTTCGTTGCGCAACAGGGCGGGCGCGAACACGGCCAGAGCAAGGACCGCGATGATCGCAAATGCCCAACGGCGCTGCATCGCGATTACCGTTTTCCCTGCGGTGGTTTCGCGCAGAAGCCGTCGACGATCCTCCGCATCAGCCGTACGCCCTCGGAGAAAAAGCGAGCACGAATGCGTTCATCGTTTCCATGCACGGTGTCGGCATCGTAGTAGTTCACTTTAAACGGCGCGATGCCATATGCCACGATTCCTCGGGCGCGAAAATACCGGCTATCAGTCGTTCCCGCGGTGACGATCGGACCAACGATCGAGCCCGGCTCGGAATCGGTCATGCTGTTCGCGAGCATGCGAAAGAGCGGCGTATCACTCGGACTGTCGGGAACGGGCTCCGCGGCAAGCATGATCTGCAGCGCGCCGCCTTCGGGCTTCAACGCCATCTTCACCCTCTCGATCATCGGCGCCGTCATCTCGTCGGGAAGGAGACGGATGTCGACGTCCGCGACCGCGCTCGCGGGAAGGGCGTTGATGGCGTTGCCGCCGGCGATGCGTGTGATGGCAATCGTGTCGCGTAGCAGCGAGCGATATCCGGGTGAGAGCACGCGATCGACGCGAGCCGTATCGACTGGCTCGGCGATGCCGCGCAGCACTTCGCCTCGCTCATCCTGCCTCGCTTTTCCGGCGGCGTGAAACGCACGCATCACCGCAGGCGTGAGGCGATACGGCGTCGGGATCCGTTGCACGGCATCGAGCGTGCGGACCAGTTTCGCCAGCGCGCCGCCGTCGTCGGGCGGCGATGCTGAATGTCCGGCCGTTCCTTTCATCGTGATGCGAAGCCAGAGCGGCACTTTCGCCTGCACTTCGATGCCCCAGAATGAAACGTGATCGACGATCGTCTCGTTGTAGCCGCCTTCGTTCAGGACGAAACCGGTGTTGGCGAAGAGCTCGGGATTCTGTTCGAGAACCTCTTTACAGCCATGCAGCCCGCCCATCTCTTCGTCGGCAACGGCGAGAAAAATCACGTCGCGGCGCAGCGGCAGATGGCGGCGTTTCAGATCGACGAAGGCCATCAGCTCGGCGATGCCGAGCGACTTCACATCGAGCGCGCCACGTCCCCAGAGGTACCCGTCCGAACGAATCCCCGCGAACGGCGGCTTGGTCCATTGGCTGGCGACGACGGGAACAACATCAATGTGATGCAGAAGGACGAGCGCTTTCTCGTTCGTGCCGGAGGCGAGGCGCGCGTAGACCGATTGCCGGTTTGGATCGGCGCCGATGAGCTTCGCATCGATCCCTTCCTTCAACAGCAACTGCTGGAGGAAGCGGGCGCCCGAGGTTTCGTTGCCGGGCGGATTGGACGTGTCGATGCGAAGGTAGCCGATGAGCGCAGCTTCCGCCTCGTGCTCCACAGGATCGCGATCGCCTCCCGCGGCGCGGCGGCAATGAATCGTCGCGACCAGGCAGAAAAGAAGCGGCAGAACGGCGAGCCGCCGGAGGAGAGACATGTTTTGTTTGAGTATAGCTGGGGTGTTCGTGGCTGGGTTGCTTGGTGAGTTGCCGGGTTGCCGGGTTGCCGGGTTGCTGAGTTGCCAAGGGCTGACGGCCAACTGAGCGATCGGGACGATCAAGAAGCCGGCAACTCCTAAACAGTCAACCTGGCAACTCGGCAACCAGGCAACCTCGCACTCAGCAACTCAGTTACACGTTCGCCGGCATCGTCAACTGCACCGCCGGCTCTTCGGCAGGCGCCGACTTGTACGCCTCGAAACAGGCCCGGCATCGCGCTTCGTACGATGAGTCGCCGACTTCCACTTGCGCATTGCCACCTGCCACACGCTGCGAGTAATGCGCGGCGCCGCGGCAGCGCACGCACACCGCATGCATCTTCGAAACATCCTCGGCGACCGATAGCAGTGCCGGCATCGGGCCGAACGGACGGCGCATGTAATCCTGATCGAGTCCCGCGGCGATGACGCGGATACCGGCGTCCGCGAGTTGCATGCAGACTTCGACCACCCCCGCATCGAAGAACTGGATCTCGTCGATGCCGACCACCTGCATGCCGATCTCGACACGCGTCAGCAGCTCCGCGCTCGTGGCCACTGCCATCGCCTTCAGCCGGCGGTCGTCGCGCGAGACAATGTCTTCGGTGCTGAACCGGTCATCGATCAGAGGCTTGAAAACCTGCACGCGCTGCCGCGCGATCACGGCACGCCGCAGCCGCCTGATCAACTCCTCCGACTTTCCGGAGAACATGCCTCCGGCGATGATCTCGATCCAGCCGCCACGATAATTGTCCAAGGAAAACCTCCGGGAATGGTGTGGGACGCAGGATAGCTGTTCGGTGGTCAATGGACAATTGGCGAGGTGGGAATTGACAATTGACAATGGACAATTGACAACGCCCGTACGTAGTTCAAACGAACGCGGAGCCTCGAGCCAACGATCTCACCGTTCGGTCTCGACTGCTGTTCGTTGTCCATTGTCCATTATCAATTGTCAATTGCCTGCTATCCTGAACTTCCAACGGTGACACGCCTCCTCCCCCTCTTCCTCGCACTCGTCATCGTCTCCCCGCTCGGCGCGCAGACGGAGCGGCCCCTTCGCATCGGAACGATCACCGTTCATCCGCTCGACGTCTACTCGCCCGAAGAAGCCAGGCGCGGGCATCTCTACCGGCTTGCGGACCGGCTGCACATCGAGACGCGCAAATCGGTCATCGAGAAGTTCCTCCTCTTTCACGAAGGTGACGTCTACAGCGCGGAACGGCTCGCCGAGACGGAGCGAAATCTTCGCGCGCTGCAGTTTCTGAAATCGGCGTCCGTCGAAGCTTCTGCTCCGCACGATGGCGTCGTCGATGTCGTCGTCACCACGCAGGACTCCTGGTCCATCGCGCCGGAGACGCAGGCCGGCAGCAAAGGCGGCAAGAGCACCGTCGGCGCGACGTTGTCGGAGAACAATCTGCTCGGGCTCGGAAAGGATCTCGAGCTGGGCTGGAGCCGCGGCGTGGACCGGACGCGCGTCGGTGTGACGTACAACGATCCCGCCTTCTTCGCGCCCTACTGGAAAGCCGCGGTTTCCTATTCGACAAACTCCGACGGCTACGATCACAATCTGGCCATCGGCCGGCCGTTCTATTCGTTCGCAACGCCGTGGGCGACCGAGTTGTCGTTCAGCGGCTTCCGGCAGTTCGATCATCTCTACGGCGGTGGCCGCGAGATCGAGCAATTCCAGCAGAAGCATCGCGAGATCGTGGCCAGTTACGGCGTGGCGCTCGATCCGAACGACAGTCAGGCGCACCGCATCGTGGCCGGCTTCCATGCCGTCGACGATTCGTTCACGATCATGAAGCACAGCGGGCCGCTGACGCTCCCATCAGGCCGCGAGTTTCGCTACCTGTTCATGCGATACGAGAGCACCGTGAACGATTTCGTGAAGCTGAATTTCGTGAACAAGGACGTCCGCTACGAGGACTTCAACCTCGGGCGTCAATACTCGATCGAAGCCGCGGTGTCGCCGCAACGACTCGGAACGGATCACACCACATCGTTTGCCCGCGTGGCCGGAGCCGATGGCAAGTGGCTCGGCAACGGTTTCGTCATGCCGTCGTTCGCGGTCTCATCACGCCTCGATGGTGGTCTGCAGAACGGCATCGCATCGTCTTCACTGCTCTTCGTGCGACGCGGAGGACGTGACGCTTATCCGACGACGTTCCTCAGCCGCATCGTGTTGAACACCGGATGGAGGTTGGACGCCGAGGATCAGTTTTTCGCGGATGGGTTAACGGGATTGCGGGGCTATCGCGCGCACGCCTTCGCCGGAACGCGCTCGCTCGTCATCAACGTCGAGGAGCGCCTCTACCTCGGCCGCGAGATTCTCCAACTCGCCTCGCCCGGAATCGTGGCATTCATGGACGCCGGCAACGCCACGTCCGGCGGATTCACGCGACTGATGAACCTCAAGAGCGACATCGGCATCGGCCTCCGCCTCGGCCTCCCTCGAACGCCGAAGAACCTGCTGCGCGTCGACCTAGCGTACGCGCTGAACCGCGATCCGCTCGGACGAAAAGGATGGCTGGTGGCGTTCTCGAGCGGACAGGCGTTTTAGGTAAAGCAGAGAGCAGGGGAAGCAGAGAGAGCAGAGAACAAAGGCATCCTGATCTCTGCTCGCTGCTGTCGCTGATCTCTGCTTCAACGCAGCGCGTTTCAGGCAATTCTCATTTGCCTAGGTAACGATTGCTCGTCGGAAGACCGCTCGTCGGGACGTTGCCAGAGAATTCGTGATTCCAACTGTGGTACCTCGCGCAGGAGTGAGGCCAGTACCTCTTTATCCGAAATCACATTCGGCGTCTCGACCGTCAACTCGTTCGAGTCGTAGCCCCAATAAACGACAATGTATTCATCGGAATCGAGCCTGATGAGCGCACCCTTCGACGGCTCGGGAGTAGCCCATGGATCGGTGATTTCCTCAAACGCTACAGGAAACCACTCGGCGAGCTCCGACTCCGATAAGCGAGCCGTTAGCATCGGATTGGCCGCGTGCTTCAGTTCTTCTGGTCTGGCGCCTCGCATGGTTACTCTCGATCCTTTCTTATGGTAACAACAACCGGGATTGCCACCAACTCCTGCCGTTCGAGAATGATGACTCCGGCACATCCCTCGCTCCATCGGGGCCAGCTCGGCGGTGAACCCGTGTCCGGTTCGACATCCGTGAAAAACTCAACGCCCGCAATTCCTTCAGGCAGAGGACCATCCCATGCTTTTACGCATGGGATAACGCTGGCGAAGAAGTTGCCGCGTGGCCTTCCCCAAATCATGCGCGATGCGCAAATCGACTCATTCTCCGACGGGTTGTGGTAGCAACGACGGTGATATGGACCAAATCGCGCTGGCCGGTCCGGTTCCGACATTCGCTGTTGATTGTATGCGACGGTTTTCGCACCGCCGAGTCGACCTGATCAAGGTAGCGATCAGAGACAAGGCGAATAGACAAGCGACAACTCGCTCAATCCTGATCTCTGATCTCTGCCGTCCCTGATCTCTGCTTTTACGACGCTCTCCGCAGCTCCGTGATCCGCGAGCGAAGTTGCTCCGTCACCGCCAGACCGCGAAGGAGCGACGCCGTCTTCTCGAACTCGGACACCATCGCGTCGACTGCTTGCTCGCCGTCGCCGCTCATGATGCCGTCGAGGGCGCGGAGGAAGTGCTTCTCGATCGTCTTGTGCGCGGAGTTGCCGATGAACTCCTCGGCGATCGAACGGATGCGGGCCGCCAGGTCGACTAGCTCGCCGCTCTCTTCATCGTGCTCGAATTCAGGTTTTTTTTTTAGCGCAACCAGCTCGCCCGTGATCATGCCGTAGAGGATCTTGGCCACTTCGAACGATGAAATGTTCAGCGCTTTGCCGATGTCCGCGATCGACCGTTGTCCGTCGATCCGCGTGATCAGCAGCCACTCCTGCGGATTCAGCGTGATCTGCTCGTGTCGCGATTCGCGCACCTGCAGCTCGGGGATGTAATCGATCGACGGCACCTTCTTCGAAAGGACGCGCCACTCGTCCAGCCGGCGAGCCGCTTCCATCAGCAGGTTCGTGTTCGATTTCGTGATCGTTTGGCGGTCCGGCTCTTCGTTCGCGCTGAATTGGAAGTCGCCCTGATTCCAGATCGCCAGCGCGTAAATCGCTTCCTCGCCGACGAGCTCACCCACCGTGGCATGCACCATCTGACCATTCTTCAGATAGATGTAGCCGCGGTCGTGGTCGCGCGAAAGCGTGAACTTCCCCGTCTTGCCGGATACGCTGACCAACTGGATGATGTCGGGCAGCGGAAGCTCTTTCAGCGATCCCTGGAAGGCCATTTTAGTGATTTCGATTATGCGGAGCCGCGGCTTTGAAGCGTAACCCACGGTTGGAATGAGGTCAAGGAATCGTAACGGTCGGTAGTGGGTCAGTTTGATGTTACAGCTTCTCAGGGGTAGGGAACGGGGGTAGCAGGCTGAAGCAAAAACCGGAGGCGGGCACGCACCGCTCTCCGGTCGGGATCGAAAGGTTTTATGGGTGACTTCAAGGCCGGAACAGCGGCGGCGGGCACTGCGAATCGCGAGTGCCGATGTGGGGCACGTAGATACCGGTACGTACCTTGCCATGTAGAGTATTACATGGTAGAGTATACGCCACGCTCGAACAGGCAAAGGTACGTACCACCACACGATAAAACAGACTTCGGACCATAACTTGGAAACTCCTTTCTAGACAATCGGGGCTACGGTTGGGTTCGGGTACGGGGCGATCCGTTTCAGCGGATACGCCCCTTTTTATTGCTGCGTCATTTCTCTCCTTCCTGCGTGCGCCCCCATGATAGCTGGTGTGCGTGGCGAGCACAACGCGGCGGCGTTAGTGCTGATCACTTGAACTCGCGAAATAGCTCGCTCGGCTGCACGCCCAGCGCCTTCGCGATCTTCACGACGTTGACTGTTGCCGGATTGCGTTCGCCTCGTTCAATCATGCCGATGTAGTTATGATCGAGTCCGGCTGCGTCGCCGACATCCCATTGCGACATCCCGCGCTCCGTCCGCAGCTCGCGGAGAGTCTTTCCGAACTTGGTGAGAATCTGTTTCCGTGCGCGGTCGCTGGCCATTGCTACCCTGTATTTGGGCTTGCGCGACGGTCTGCCGCTACATACTATGTGTATGTCATGACAAAAAGTATGTTGCCCGCCGAGAGAGAACAAAGCATTCAGACTCTTTTTCTCCAGCCTGCCGATTCGTACGAACTGCGCGAGGTCGCACGGCTCACGGATACCCCCGTTCGTGCGTTGCGTCGCGAGGTCGCGCGCGGAGGTCACGATGCGACGAAGGTACGCGGGCAGTGGCGCTTCGCGTGGCGTCAGGTCGCCTGCATTGCGATGCAACGCTGGACGCTGGCCGAGATAGAGGATGCACTCGGTGGCGACGCTGCGGCTGTCCTGCCGCCGTTGCTCAGCCTCCGGGCCGTCACTGTACGCCTGCCGGAGTTCATCGTTCGGGCGCTGGAAATGGTTGCGGCTGAGGAGTTGACGACGCTGGACGCCTTTCTCTACGGCGAACTGATCGACTTCGCGGGAACGCGCACGGATCAACTGGAGGCGCGGATTCCCGGCTACCGGCGTGCGTACCTGTTTCCCGGTCAGGAGTAAACTTCAACCGTGAAACCGAAAGCGCCCAAGCCGTCACGCGACGTAGTAACGAATGCGCGTCGTGTCTTCGATGAGATGATCGAGCGATCGGAACAGCCGCCCAATCGAGGGAACCTTCAAAAAGTCGCGCCGCCTCCGGCAAAGAAGAACGGCGCGACCAAGTAGCGCGGGATGGCCCGGACTCGCTCCGGGCCGCCTGTTGTCATGCTTGCCACGGTCACCTCCTGCTGTGATGTCTAGCCCTTGGAGAAGTCGAGGCCCAGTTGCACACCGAAGACCTTCTCAACGTGGCGCTCGTAGCTGGCTCGATCCTCCGATATCTGCGCGATGCCTAGTAGCTGCCCTAGATGCGTTCTGAGCGCCTTGACTCCAATCTCGGATAGAAATTGATGCAGCCTAGCGCGTCGATCGGCGCTGCTCGCCTTTTGCGCTCTCGTAAGTTGCAGGATCTTGCCGTTACTGCGCGCCAACGGCGTGTAGACCTGGTTCACGGTGAGGTGCTTGAATTTCCACGGCTTGTTCTTTTCCGGTTTCGGAAGCTCATACAGTCGATACCATTCGGTATAGAGCTGATCAGGGAATTCCTTCTCATACTCCCGCGCCTCCTCTCGCACGAAGAACTTAAACGCCTCGATGACTTCTTGTCGCGTGGGATCGTATCCGGCGAGGGCGTACACCAAACCTTTGATCCCGGCTTTAGCGGAAGCGTTCACGATGACGTGCGCCTGCCGAACGATTCGCTGCTGGCGACGCAGGAGGACGCCATCTTCGTCCGCCGTGATGATCGCCTTGCAGATGTCAATCAGGATCGTAACGTCGTATCCGTAGATCGTGGTTGGCGGCGTTCTCACGCTCGCCACCGGCGGGTTCCACTGAAAAATCAACGGGTTAGCTAATTTCTCACCGAGTTCACCACCGACGTACGGGGCGATCTTTGCGCCTTGCAGGAATCGCGGGAGCGACGCGCCGCTCGTGTCCACAAGAGCCAGCGCAGCACTCATGCCGCGCTGGCTCATGACGGCGGTCTTTTGTTGATCATCAAGGACGTAGCACTCAGCATTGATCCCGAATTCGTCCCTAAAGTTACCGCGATGCGTCGCGCGCACCGGCTTCCCTCCCCATCGCGCCGCCGCCGCTTTCACGGCGATCTCGCGACGCTCTTCCGACGTTAGGGCCTCCGCGCGAGCGGCCCCGCCGAGCTTCCCAGCGACAACCTTAGCCTCGTTCTTCTGTTCGTCGTCTGCCATGCATGACCTCCTGCGTTTCTGCTTGACACAATACGATGCTTAGCATATCCTGTCAAGCATGAACAAGCTGACTCCCGCCAAGCGCGCCGCCGTCCTGACCGCACTCGTTGAAGGCAACTCGATCCGCTCCACGGTTCGCATGACGGGCGTAGCAAAGAACACAGTCACGCGCCTGCTGATCGAAGCCGGAACCGCGGCGACTGAGTATCAGGATCAGATGATCCGCAACGTTGTCTGCCGCCGGATTCAGTGCGATGAGATTTGGTCCTTCGTCTACGGCAAGGACAAGAACATCTCGAAAGAGATTCGCGAGGCGTCCCCGTTCGTTGTGGGCAGCATCTGGACGTGGACGGCGATCGAGGCCGATTCAAAACTCATGGTGAGCTGGCTTGTCGGGCAGCGGAACGAAGCGTGCGCTGCGGAGTTCATCAACGATCTCGCTTCGCGCATCGTCGGCAAAATCCAGATGACGACGGACGGCCTGAAGCTGTACATCAACGCGATCGAAGGAGCGTTTGGCGGCGCGATCGATTACGCCATGCTGACAAAACTGTACGGCGCAAGCGGCAATGACAACTCCGCAGAGACTCGTTACTCGCCGGGCAGGATCAAGGGATCAGAGACGGCGATCATGTCAGGCGATCCCGAGAAAGGGCACATCAGCACGTCCTACGTGGAGCGCGCGAACCTGACCATGCGGATGGGCATGCGCCGGTTCACTCGGTTGACGAATGGATTCAGCAAGAAGTTTGAGAACCACTGCCACATGATTTCGCTTTTCATGTTCCACTACAATTTCATCCGCATCCATCAGACGATCCGCTGCACCCCGGCGATGGCGGCAGGAATCACGGATCAGCTCTGGTCGATGTCCGATCTGGTTGCCTTGATCGAAGCGCGCGAGTCGCTGACCACGGGCGCATGGGCAGTTAGCGAATAACTATCAAACTGACCCACTACCTAACGGTCTCGTGATTTTCTATCGCACTCAATGCCCACACTCCGAACGCAAGACCGGCCAGAAGACCGGTTTCGATGCGCAGCGGATTACTGCTGAGCCGCAGTCCGGCGAGCTGCGTCAGGCCATCGATCGCCATCGGAAGCACGGCCGCGTAGAGGACGTAGCGCGCGGTCTGTTCCTTCATCCGCGGAAGAATCTGAAAGAGAGCAGCGGACAGCGCGAGACCAACGTAGATCGCCGTGCATCGCGCACAGATCGGCATCGGCGTGTTCCACAAATACAGACAACGCTCGGGGATGCCGTGGCAGAAAAGGCGGAAGAGAAGGCGCCATCGCATCGACGCGCCGTTGGCGATCGCCGCCGTGCAGAGGAGCGACGCCGCGAGGATCGCTCCGGAGATGGCAACGAGCGTTGCCGCGACGATCTTTGTGTCGCGCTTCACTTGCGCGAAGGAGCCAGCCGCCAGACCTGACCGAACGAGTAAGCAGCGACGACGAGCGACCAGAAACTAGTGAAGAAGACCCCGACGCAGAGCAGGATGAAGCCGAACGGAACGACCATCCGCACGACGAGCCAGACCACGAAGGCAAGCAGGTAGTTACCGATGTTGGCCTTGATGAACGCCGCGATCTGCGCGAACTCGAATCCCGCACCGAAGCGGCGCTCGACTGCCGTGAACAGCAGCGCGCCGGGCAACCAGATCGCCATCGCCAGCCCGAGCGGAAACAGGATGCACCAGACGCAGGCAGCCATTCCGCCGCCGATGTTGCGCATCGCGTCGCTGTCGGCCGCCTCGGCGACGATCGATGGGACGATAAAGATGAACATCAGGAAAATGAACGGCAGCATGTAGACCAGCGCCACGCCGAACATGCGCAGCCCTTCGCTGAAATACTCGCCGAGGTCGTCCCATTCGGGGAGAGGGTGGGCATCGCCTGCGATCACGTTGCGGACCAGCCTGGCCAGATAGCCGTAGATGAAGAACGCTCCGATGATGAAGATGCTGGCCAGCATGAAAATGCCGCCCATGAGAATTTTCTGTACCCAACGGGGGTCCTCAAACGTAAAGGTAAACGGCCGGGCGAAATCAAACGCCGGACCCGTCGGACGCAGGGGTGGCGGCGGCGGGGGCGGAGGCGGAGCGGACTGAACGACGGCGGACACTGTGGTTCAGTTTAGCACTGCAAAAGCAGGGAAGAAATCGAAGACGGCGCAACTTCTACGCTGAGGACACCCTTTTGGACCATTCACTCCACGATCTCGAAGAAACGATCGACCTCCTCGGCGAGCCTTCCGAATCGCGGAGCGGTGGGGTCAGCATCGCTGTCGTCGTCTCCATCGTTCTCCACGCGCTGATCCTGCTCTACTTCATCGCCTTCTATCGTCCGGTCACGAAAGATGCGCCCGCGCCGCCGATCGCGCGCTACGTCGAATTGATCCGCCAGAATCCGAACGATAAGGAATTCACGCAGGCGCCCGGGCCGAAGATCGAGCATCCGGTGTCGCCCGACGCCGCCTTCTCGAACGCGAACCGCAAGGCTTCGACGCCGAATCCAACCGGCGATC
Organism: Thermoanaerobaculia bacterium; assembly: GCA_963719365.1. Lineage (GTDB taxonomy): Bacteria > Acidobacteriota > Thermoanaerobaculia > Gp7-AA8 > Gp7-AA8 > JADGNZ01. The sequence continues at coordinate 935,873 of OY970380.1, forward strand.
AACCGACGCAACGTCCCGGCGACGGAAGCAAACTCTACACGCCGCCCAAACCGCCGCCCGGCCAGCAGCAAAGCGCTCCCAGTCCCTCGCAGCAGGCCGCGAACGCCGCGCAGCAACAGCAACAACAGGCGTCAACCGCTCCCCCACCGTCAACCACATCGCAGGCTCCGTCGACGCTGCAGTACCGGCAGCCTTCGCAGGCAAGTGCAGCGGGTCCCGTGAACTGGCGCAACGCCATCAAGGAAGTCGGCAAAGTCGCATCCCTCGGCGGCGGACAGCAGGGCTTCGATCTCAATGGCGCGAACGGCGGCGACAAAGGTTTCGCGCAGGACGGCCCGCTTTCGTTCGAGAGCCAGTGGTACGACTGGGGCGAGTATGCCGAGGGGATGGTCAATCGGATTCGGGTGAACTGGTACTCGAACATGCCCCACCTCATCCAGACCGGACTCAAGGGCGTCGTCACGATCCGCTTCACCATCCACCGCGACGGCAGCATCACCGACGTCACGATTCTCTCCAGCTCCGGCGTGCCGCCCTACGACTTCGCGGCCAAGAAAGGGATCGAGCTCTCCTCCCCGCTCAACCCGTTGCCGAAGGACTTCCCGAACGACACCGAGCGCGTAACGGCGATGTTCTACTACAACCAGGAACTGCCGAAGAGGTAGTTGCCGGGTTGCAAGGTTGTTGGGTTGCTGCGCGGGCAATTGACCTCCGCACGTTGATTCCGTTTAGCTGGCCCTCCATCAAACGCGCAGCTTAGAAACTCAGCAACTCAGAAACCGAGCAACCCTCGCTGCTGGCCGCTTTCTTGCCTTACGCCAGAGCGCGGTCATTTTGCTGCCCGCTGACCACTCGGTGTTACTCTCGAATTCCGCGAAACGATGTCTGCACAACGAACGCTATCCCGGCTCGACCTCAACCTTCTGACGACCGCGCTGCTCATCGCTGCGATCGGTTGCGTCCTCGTTTACAGCGCCACGTACTTCGGCCCGGAAGCGCCGCTGTTCCGCAAGCAGGTCATGTGGACGCTCATCGGAATCGTGCTGATGGTCGTCTTCATCGCCATCGACTATCACGTGCTGATGGAGATCGCGCCGGTGTTGTATGGCATCGGCATCGTTCTGCTGATGTATCTACTGGTTTCTGACCGGCTGACGCGCAACGTGAAGTCGTGGATTCACGTCGGAGGCTTTCAATTTCAGCCGTCGGAGTTCATGAAGATCTTCACGGCGCTGCTGATCGCCAAGTATTTCGATTCGAACGACCGCGCCTATCTCGACGTCCGCAGCTTCTCGATCGTCATGGCTATGATCGGCGCGCCGGTCGTTCTCATCGCGCTGCAGCCGGCGTTCGGCTCGGCGGCCAGTTTCTTTCCGCTGTTCGGCGTGGCCATGTTCTTCGGCGGCATCAAACCGAAACTCTGGCTGATCGCGACCGTCTGCTTCCTCGTCGCGCTCCCGGTGGGCTGGCATGTGCTCAAGCCATTTCAAAAAGAACGGATCATGATCTTCCTCGATCCCGCCCGCGATCCGCTCGGCTCCGGCTACCAGGTCATGCAGGCCAAGATCGCCACTGGCTCCGGCGGCATCACCGGAAAAGGTTTTCTGCACGGCACGCAGGTCAACCTCGAGTACCTGCCGGCGCGCCACACCGATTTCATCTTCTCGGTGCTCGGCGAAGAGTGGGGCTTCGTCGGCGTGAGCGTCGTGCTGACGCTCTACCTCTTTCTGATTCTCGAATCGCTAGCCGTGGCCAAAGCATCGCGCGACCGCGGCGGCACGTTCCTCGTGCTGTCGCTGATCTGCTTCTTCATCTTTCACATCCTGATCAACGTCTCGATGCAGATCGGGCTCCTGCCCGTGACCGGAATCCCCTTGCCACTCATCTCGTACGGCGGCTCCGCCACGATGATGTTCTTCATGGCCATCGGGTTGATTCTGAATGTGGGGTTCAGGAAGTTTGTGAATGTGTGAGGCAGTGGATTAGTGATCAGTGGATTAGTGGATTAGGGTTCGATGAGCAGCCGGCGATGCTCTTCAAACCTACTAATCCACTAATCTACTAACCTACTAATCCACTGCATCATGCAAACCACCATCACTATCCGCCGTCCGGTAACGATCGTGCTCCTCTTCGTCGTCACCATCCTCATCGTTGTGACGACGGTCTGGATGTCGGGGAAGAGCTACTCGAAAATCGATCCGCAGCCGTTCGACGACATCCACCGCCTCTCCAGCCGCATCGCCCGGCATCCGGTCTCGACGCACCTTCTGGCCGTGATCATCGTGCCGATCATCGCCAACATTCTGCTGTTCGTGCCGTGGGGCTTTCTGATGTTCATCGCGCTCTACACGGTCAACCGGCCAACGCTGCAAACCTACGTCCTGACCGTGCTCCTCGGGCTCACGCTCACCTGCGCGATCGAAGCGTGGCAGTACTTCCTCCCCTCGCGCGTCGCCAACGTGAACGACATCATCTGGAACACCACCGGCGCCCTCCTCGGCGCCATCCTCGGCCACTTCCGCGCGCGGCTCCGCTTCGAATTTGCGTGAAGGGAGAGAGAAACGTAGGTCTTGCCGTGATGTCGGACTGGAGAGTCCGACCTACGTTCGTCTTTCGGTCGTGAGGAGCGCAGCGAAAACATTTCAACTTCCCTTTTCACTCTTCACACTTCACTCTTCACACTTCGAATGATTTCCTTCCGCGACAACTTCCGCGCGCTGCCGGCTGCAGCGTGGATTCTCTTTGCCGGTACGTTCATCAATCGGTTCGGCACATTCGTCATCCCGTTTCTCATTCTCTATCTCACCCGCATCGGCTTCACGAGCGCGAAGGCGGGACTCGCGGTCGGCGCGTACGGAGTGGGCCATCTCGCCGCCTCGATGCTGGGCGGACATCTGGCTGACCGCATCGGGCGGCGCAACACGATCGTGTTGTCGATGTTCGGATCGGCGGCGGCAATGCTGGCGTTGTCGCAAGCGCGCGCGTACGCGGCGATCGTGATCCTGACCTGCATCACCGGGTCGCTGGCGGAGCTGTATCGTCCCGCCAGTTACGCGCTCCTCGGCGATCTCGTTCCCGAAGAGCATCGCATCGTCGCCTTCGGACTTTATCGATTCGCCGTCAACCTCGGCTTCGCCGCCGGACCGGCAACGGCTGGATTCCTTGCCGATCACTCCTTCGCGCTGCTCTTCGTCGCTGATGCCGGTACATCGGTCGTCTACGGCCTCATCGCGCTCTTCGCGCTGCCCCATGGTTTGCGAACATGGGTGAAGAGCGAGCGATCGGGTGAGGCGCTGCGCGCGGCCATGCACGACCGGCCGTTTCTTATTTTTCTCGCGGCGACGCTTTGCATCACCATCGTCGACTTTCAGATGGGATCGACGTTCGCGCTGCATGTGAAGTCGCTCGGATTCCCATCGCGCGCGTACGGCCTGCTGATCTCGATGAACGGCATGATCATCATCGTATGCGAGCTCTTCATCACGCAGTGGACGCGCCGCTTCCCGCCGCGTCCGATGATCGCGCTCGGCTATTTTCTGGCCGGAATTGGCTTCGCACTCACCGGCATCGCGCGAACACTTCCCGCGCTCGCAGGCACCGTCGTCATCTGGACGCTCGGCGAAATGGTGAGCTCGCCCGTCGCCAGCGCGTACGCAGTCCAACTCGCACCCGAGCGCTTTCGCGGCCGCTACCTCGGCCTCGTCATGATGATGTGGTCGTTCGGCATGGTGATCGGCCCGTCCGCGGGCACGTTCGTCTTCGAACGGAATCCAGCGGCGCTCTGGACCGCTTGCGGCGTGCTCGGCGCGCTCGGCGCGGGACTCATGCTTCGGGAGCGGAAGGGGTCAGGTCGAAACCGAAACTGACGACGACTGCATCGAGCGGAATACCCATAGCGAGGCGTCGTCAGTTTCGGTTTCGACCTGACCCCTTCCGCCAATTCCCGCAACCGTTTCGTTCCCACGCCCCCTGCCCTCCCGCGTTACGATTGCGCCATGAAAAACGCTCGTCTCTGGCTTGCGGCGTCGATTCTTGCGTGCGCGAGCGCAAACGCCAGTCCGGCCGATGTGCCGGTCGTCTATGACAAGTTGCCGAACGGATTGAAGGTCGTCATCTCCGAGGCCCACGCGGCGCCAACGGTAACCGTCGCGGTCTACTACGGCATCGGATTTCGCGTCGAGCCGAAAGGGCAGACCGGATTCGCGCATCTCTTCGAGCACATGATGTTTCAGGGCTCGGAGCACGTGAAGAAATTCGAGCACGCCAAGATCGTCGAAGCCAACGGCGGCAATCTCAACGGCTCGACGCGGCTCGATTACACGAACTACTACGAGACGCTTCCCTCCGACCGCGTCGAGACGGCGCTATGGCTCGAAGCGGACCGCATGCGCTCGCTCGACGTCAGCGACGAGAACCTCAAGAACCAGCAGAACGTCGTCAGCGAAGAAGTGCGCGTCAACGTTCTGAACCAGCCGTACGCGCTCTTCGAGTGGCTCGACCTCTGGCAGGCTGCCAATCAGAACTGGTTCAACGCGCACAATTTCTACGGCGATCTCCACGACATCGAAGCGGCAAAGATCGAGGACGTTCGCCAGTTCTTCAAGACTTACTACGCGCCGAACAACGCCGTCCTGACGATCGTCGGCGACGTCGACGCCGCCGCGGTCCGCAAGATGGTCGAAAAGTACTTCGCCTCGATCCCGCAGCAAACGATCCCGAAGCGTCCCGACGTCAGCGAGCCGCCGCAAACGAAAGAAAAGCGCGTGAAAGAGACCGACAAGCTCGCCAACGTTCCGGCGTTCGCGATCGGCTGGCATCTGCCCGCGCAGGACTCGCCCGACTACGCGCCGGCAGTCCTGCTCGATCTGATCCTGCAGGGCGACGACGGCTCACGCTTCTACGAGCGCCTCGTCAAAGAAAAGCAGATCTCCATCGACTGGGCCGGCGGCATCAACTACGACCTCGGCAACGAGTTCGACTACGACGGCCCGATGCTCCTCGTCTCCCGCACGCTCTACAAACCGGGCCATACCGCCGACGAGATCCTTCGCGAAGTCGATGCCGTCATCCACGACATCCAGCAGAAAGGTCCGACCGCGCGCGAGCTTGCTGACGCCAAGGTCCGCTTCCGCTCCAATTACTACGACGCGCTGGAAACGACCGGCGGAAAAGCCAATCTACTCTCCGCGTTCGCGCTCTTCCGCGATGATCCCTCGCAGATCAACAAGACCCTGCCGGTCTTCGACGCCGTGACCGCCGCACAAATTCAATCGGTCGCACAAAAGTACTTGGTGCCCGAAAACCGGACGACGATCGATCGCGTCCCGGAGGCGAAATGATTGCACTTCGTGCGTTGATTGCGCTTCGCGCGTTCTCGGTTGATTGCGCTTCGCGCGTCAGCCAGCTTCTAACCCGCATTTCTCACGCGTCCAGCGGTGCCCTGAAACCGAGCGCTTTTTCCCTTCGTGAGTCCAGCGACGCCCTTACATCGAGCGCCTTCTCCCCCCGTGCTTTTCGGGGGGAGAAGGTGGCGAAGCCGGATGAGGGGGGCTTTGCCATTGCACTTCGTGCGTTGATTGCGCTTCGCGCGTTGTCGGTTGATTGCGCTTCGCGCGTTAGCCAACTTCGAACCCGCATTTCCCACGCGTTCAGCAACGCTGTGAAATCGAGCGCCTTTGCACTTCGTGCGTTCAGCGACGCCCTTACATCGAGCGCCTTCTCCCCCCGTGCTTTTCGGGGGGAGAAGGTGGCGAAGCCGGATGAGGGGGGCTTTGTCATTGCACTTCGCGCGTTGATTGCGCTTCGCGCGTTGTCGGTTGATTGCGCTTCGCGCGTCAGCTTCCGCCCGCGCCAGCGAGCAACCGACAACCGACAACTGACAACGCGCCGGCCGCCAGGCCGGCGCACGAGCTTGATCGCAGCGGCAACGATGGCCTTCGCGACCATCGCGTTCGGCCAGGCGACGCCTCCCCCGCCCGGGCCCGCGCGGCCGATTCAGTGGCCGTCGATTATCGAATCGAAGCTCGGGAACGGACTCACCGTCGTACTCGTGCCGCTGCACAACGTTCCGAAGATTACGGCTGAGCTCTCCTTCCTCGCGGGGCGCGGCACGGCGTACAAAACGGAGCCGGGCGTGGCGCAGCTTGCGGCGCGCGTGGCGAACGAAGGGACGGCAACGCGGTCGAGCGTCGAGATCAAGCAGCAGCTTCGTTCGATCGGCGGTGCGTTGTCGATTGGCGTCGACAACGACGCGACGACGATGACGGCCAACTCGCTGGCCGACTTCGCGCCGAAACTTCTCGACCTGCTCAGCGATGTGGCGCGCCATCCGTCGTATCCGCAAAGCGAGGTGACGCTGGCGAAGACGAATCTGGCACAGGAGATCGAGGAGCAACGATCGACGCCCGATTTTCTCGCGCAGGAGGAGTTGGACAAAGCGCTGTTCGGCGCGCATCCGTATGGCTTCACGGTTCCCGATCCGGCATCGATCAAGAACGTCACGCGCGCCGCGCTAAAGACATTCGCGGCGACGTACTACGCCCCAAACAACGCCACGCTCGTCATCGTCGGCGACTTCGAGCCGGCGACGATGCGCGCCGAGGTTGAGCGCGCGTTCGGATCGTGGAAGCGCGTTCCGCTGCCCCCCGCGCCGAAGCTCGTTCTTCCGGTGCGCGACAAGCGGCAGATTTACGTCATCGACCGGCCGGGCTCCGTGCAATCGACGATCATCATCGGCGCGCCCGCCCCGCCGCGACGCTCGCCTGACTACATTCCTCTCCGCACGACGAACATGATTTACGGCGGGTCATTTTATTCAAGACTCACGCGCAACATCCGCGAAGGAAAGGGCTACACGTACTCGCCATACAGCACCGCCAATCTTCGCCGCGCTGCCGGCAGTTTCGAAGTCGGCGCCTCGGTGCGCAACGAAGTGACCGGACCGACGATCCTGGAGATGTTGTACGAGCTCGATCGCATGCGCGTTGCGCCCGTGACTGCCGAGGAGTTGGAGTCGGCGACGACGTACAGCATCGGTGGGATGGAGCTCGAGCTGGAGTCGCAAGCAAGCCTTGCCGGCCGCATCACATCAATCTACATCGACGAGCTTCCGCACGATTTCCTGCAGACGTTCCGCGACAAGATCACAGCGCTTACTCCTGCCGAGGTGCAGCGCAGCGCGGCGCGATACTTCGATACGTATCGCGGCGCGATCGTCGTCGTCGGCGATTACAAAGCGATCAAGGACCAGATCGCGCCGTTCGGGGATGTGAAGGTGGTGAAGTAGCGTTCGCTTCATCTGCGAACATCTGCGCAATCTGCGGATAAAGCCTTTGTCCGCAGATGAACCACCACGTCCCGGATGGAAATAGGTATCCCCAACCAAATGTTTGTCCGAACCTGCGCGGCAAGGGCTGCGTTTGACAAAGAAGAAACCAAACCAGAGGAGATTTTCAGAATGCGTAGCACCGGTACGGTCAAGTGGTTCAACGATGCGAAGGGCTTTGGCTTCATCACCTCGGCCAGCGGCGAGGACGTTTTCGTGCACTTTTCTGCGATCCAGTCGAAGGGCTTCCGTTCGCTCGCCGAGGGCGCGCAGGTGGAGTTCGACATGGTGCAGGGTCCGAAGGGGCTGCAGGCAGCCAACGTCACAGTCGAAGGCCAGTAACGTTTCGCACAGACAACCCTGGAAGGACGGCCGGCGAGCCGTCCTTTTTCGTTTCAGGGCATCCGTTCGCCGGGCCGCGCAGGTTTGCCGAGATCGGAGTGATCACGCATGAAGACGAGGAGGCCGTAGTCCGGCTGATTGCACACGAAGCCGGCCACGAGCTGGTCGTTGTAGTGATCGATATCGAAATCGAACGAATCGCTCGGATCGGAATCGGCGACCTGCATGTCGGCATCGACCATCAGTAACTTGCCCATCCGCAACGTGCCGCCGCGGTAGTACATCGTGTTCTTCTCCTCGGGATGCGGCAACGTCAGCTCCGGCAGATGACGCCCGGAGTCGAAGACCTGGATCAACTCGTCGCCATCGACGCGGACAGCGACGAGGTGCAGTTCCACCTGCGGCGGCGGCAACGCGCGTTGCGGATCGAGGAGCAGATCGTTTCCCTCCGCCTTGATACCGCGCTCCTCCGGCATTTTCAGCATCTTCTGCAGCGTCATGCCGACAGCCTTCAGCAGGCCGATTCCGTTGATCTTGCAGATGTCGATCTTCGTCGGATGAATGCGAATGAGTCCGTTCGACACCGACACATCGGCCAGCATCGTGAACGGGATGTCGACGATTTTGTGAATGATGCCGCTCTGCTTCAACTGCTTTCCCGCCATTTCGATGTGCAGATCGCGCAGAGGCGCATTCGGATAGCCGAAGATGTAGCGGTTCATCAGTACGTCGAGACTGGGGCCGCGCATCCCGATCGTGCCGGTGTCGACTTTCAGGATGAATTCGAGCTTGTTGTCGAAGTTCAATGGTGTGCCCGGCGTCTTCGAAACCATCTCGCCGCGCAACGAATGAATATCGAGGTACGAATCCTGATCGATATGAAACCAGACGTTGCGCATCATCGTCTGCGTCGGCGCCTTCGCTGCCGCCTCGGATGGCGTTGGCATCGGCTGCGTTCCGATCAACGGAGTATCGATCTTCGGCGGCCCGCTGATCGGCGCCAGCGGCCCTTTCACGCAACAGCAGGCGGGAAGCAGAAGTAGCAGGAGAAGGATCGAAGTCGTGGTCGTGACGATGGCGATCGGTCTCCACGGCACTGAGCGAGACATATGCAAGGCGGAGCTTTCACAAAAGGTGCCGGGTGTTGGGGCGGATGGCTGACACAACGAATCCACTCACATCAATACGCATTCTCATGACGTAACCCGTGCACCAGCGTCATGAAAAGGATCTTCAGGTCGAGCATCAGCGACCAGTTCTCGATGTAGTAGAGATCGTGCTCGATGCGAATGCGGATCGAGGTGTTGCCGCGCCATCCGTGGACTTGCGCCCATCCGGTCATGCCGGCGCGCACTTTGTGGCGGAGCATGTAGTGCGGAAACTCGGCGCGGAATTGTTCGACGAACTGCGGTCGCTCCGGACGCGGACCGACGACGCTCATGTCGCCGAGAAGGACGTTGAGAAGTTGCGGCAACTCGTCGATCGACGTCTTGCGGATGAAGCGGCCGACGCGCGTGCGGCGCGGATCGTCTTTTTCCGCCCACTTCGCGCCGCTCTCGTTTTCGGCGCCAACGCGCATCGAGCGGAACTTGAAAATGTCGAACGGCTTGCCGTCGAGCCCCATCCGTTCCTGGCGATAAAACACCGGCCCGCGGTCTTCGAGCTTGATGATGATGGCCGTGAGCAGCATCACCGGCGAGAAGACGATGAAGGCTGCGAGCGCGACAACCAGATCGAAACCGCGTTTCAGAAAACGGCTCCAGCCTTCGAGCGGCGTTTCGGAGAGGTTGATCGTCGGCAGTCCGTCGAGGTCTTCGACGCGCGAACGGAGGACCATGAACTGGAGAAGGTCCGGCACGACGTGGATGGCCACCACGCTCCTCACCAATCGATCCAGCAGCGCCATCATCGCCTGCGATGACGCATGCGGCAGCGCGACGAAAACGTGATCGATCTTCCGTTCCGCGATCACGCGTTCGGCGTCGTCGATCGTGCCGAGGCATTCGAGACTTTCGAGCGACGACTGCTCGCCGTTGCGAAGGTAGCCGACGAGCGTGAAGCCAAGCTCGCGATGTCCGTTGACGCGCTCGACCACCGCCCGGGCCAGCTCGCCGCTGCCGGCGATGAGCACGCGATCGAGCCGCTTGCCGGTTCGATAGCCGCGCTCGACCACCGCGCGAACGATGCTGCGGCCGAACGTCACGAGCACGATCGCGCAGACGAGAAAGATCAGCAGCGTGGCGCGCGAGTAGAGTATGTCCGGCCTTCCCGGCCGCACCCAAAGCAGCACGCCCGAGAAAACGACCGTGGCCACGATCGAGCCGATGGCAACAGAGAGCCACTCTTCGGTTTTCGATCGCGCCGGCCGGATTCGATACAACCCCTGCACGGCGAAGGCGAGCGGAAAGACGATCGTGACGATCGGCAGGAGTTGAAGATACGTCTCCACGTCCTGCTGCCCTTTCGTGACCGGAATGACTCGCACGCTGAAGCGCAGAAACCATGCGCAGAGCATGGCCAGGTTCGACGCCAATGCGTCGTTGATCAGATAGATCGACGAAAGCGTCCGGTGTTTTTTCTCGATCACGGTGTGTTCCGGGAGCCGGGTTTCGGGTGTCGGGTGTCGGAGAGCAAACCTCGCGCGGGCTCCGCCTCCCGACTCCCGGCAACCGCGTTCAACTCGGCCAGCATCTCACGCTGAAACCGTTCGCGCGAGAACGTCGCGGCGTGCGCGCGGATGGCCGCGCGGTCCCAATCGCGGCGTTCGACTTCGCTCAGTGCTCCTCGCAGCGACTCTACCGATGCGGTCTCGAAAAAAATCCCGGTCGTGCCGGGGATCACCGAGTCGCGCACGCCGCCGGTGCCGAGGGCGACGACCGGCGTGCCGAGGGCCATCGCTTCCAAGGGAGTGATGCCGAAGTCTTCGACACCGGGAAGGATGAGGCTCTGCGCGCGCCCGAGGTGGTCGATGATCACCTCTCTCGATACGGGCCCGAGGAGTTGAACGTTGGGGCCGCTGCGCCGGCGAAGCCTTGAAAGGAGCGGGCCGCCGCCGATGACCACGAGCCGCCGTCCGCTGGCTTCGGCTGCCTCGATTGCAAGCTCGACGCGCTTGTATGGAACGAGCGCGGAAAGGACGACATGAAAATCGTCGCGCGTTTCGCCCAACGGCGCAGCGAGGAATGCGTCGTCGACAAACGGATGCACGACCGCAGCGTCGCGGCCGTAGTACTCGCGAATCCGTTCGCGAACGAAATTGGAGTTGGCGACGAATCGGGTGACGTGCTTCGAATTGGCCACGTCCCATCGACGTAATCGCGCCGCCAGCGGACGCGCCAGCAGCCGTTTTACACCGCGCGGAAAGTAGTCATCGAAACGATCCCAGATGTAGCGCATCGGCGTGTGGCAGTAACAGAGATGCGGCTTGCCGCGGCTGTTAACGCCTTTGGCTACGGCGTGGCTGGAGCTGATGATGAGATCGAAATTCGAGAGATCCCACTGCCTCACGGCGCGCGGAAAAAGCGGAAGCAGCGTGCGGTAATCGCTGACGCGCGACGCCAGCGTCTGCAGGCGCGAGGTGTGGATCGTGTGCTTTTCGATCGCCGCAGAGACCGTTCCCGGAAAATGAAAAAGCGTGAATAGCTCGGCATCCGGGAAGAGATCGAGAATGGCTTCGAGGACGTTCTCGCCGCCGCGCATGCCGGTCAGCCAATCGTGAATGACGGCGACGCGGCCGAAGGATTTCTCATCCCTCATCATTCGTCTTCCGCGGCTCGGACGTCGATGCCAGCGGATAGTCGCCGTCCGCCGCGCAGTGGTCGCAGAGATGATCGTTGCGCAGATACTCCTCGAGCTCGACCGCCGACAGGCAGCGAACGCAGACGTGCCGGCCTGTTCGTTCGCTCGGAATGTGGCGGAGGTGTTCTTCGGACATCGGAGTCTGTTGTAGCACGACTGGAACGGATCAGCCGAACGCGGGCGCTGCGATGTGATGGAATGTGCGACCGGAGGTGCGCATGTTTCGTTCGATCGTTCTTTTCGCGTCCACCGTTCTTCTCATCAACGCTACGCCCTCGCCTTTCGACTGGACTCCCGTCGCCGCCGCCCTCGGGCGCGCCGGTTCCGTCCAGCCGGGCGATGTTTACAAAGTCTCGTTTCCGCGCAGCGATCTTGCCGTCACGCTCGACGGCGTCTCCATCAAACCCGCGCTCGCCCTCGGCTCCTGGATCGCGTTCAAAGAGAGCGGCGGCAAGGCCATGACGATGGGCGATCTCGTGCTCCTGCCTGCCGAGGTGAATCCGGTGATTGCGGAGTTGCAGAAAGGCGGGATCGAACAGTCCGCGCTGCACAATCATCTGATCGAGGAGACACCGCGCGTCATGTACATGCACTTCGGCGGACATGGTGACGCCGTCGCGCTGGCAAAAACGCTTCACGCGGCGCTGGCACTGACGGCGACGCCGATGGGACCAGCGTCGCCTCCGTCAACAACGCCACTCGATCTTCCGATCGCCGATCTCGATCGCATCATCGGCCATCCCGGAAAAGCGAACGGCGGCGTCGATCAATTCAGCGTCGCGCGGGCGGAGCGCATCACCGAGCATGGGATGGAGATTCCGCCGTCGATGGGCACAGCCACGGCAATCAATTTCCAGCCCCTCGGCGAGGGACGTGCCGGCATCACGGGCGACTTCGTGATGATCGCCTCCGAGGTCAATCCGGTGATCCGGGCGTTGCAGAAGGGAGGCGTTCGCGTGACCGCCATCCACAGCCACATGCTCGAAGAACAGCCGCGGCTTTTCTTCATGCACTTCTGGGCCACCAGCGACGCGATCAAGCTGGCCACGGCGGTTCGCAGCGCGCTCGATCAGATGCATACGAAGTAGATGACGCGGTTTTCGGGGGTCGGGGTTCGGAACAAAAGAAATGCTTGCACGCGGCGCACTCCGACACCCGCGCCCGGGAATGCGCGCGTGTTTTGAGTGGCAGAGGAGACGATGATGATCACGATTCGCAAGGCTGCCGATCGCGGCCACTTCGACCACGGCTGGCTCGACACGTACCACACGTTCTCGTTCGCCGATTATCACGATCCCGCGTTCATGGGCTTCCGCGCGCTGCGGGTCATCAACGACGATCGCGTGCAGGCGGGACGCGGCTTCGGCACGCACGGCCACCGCGACATGGAGATCATCACGTACGTTCTCGAAGGAGAGCTCGGCCATCAGGATTCGATGGGCAACGGCTCGGTCATCCGCCCCGGCGAAGTGCAGCGGATGAGCGCCGGCACGGGCGTGATGCATAGCGAGAAGAACGCGTCGGACGCGCTCGTGCACTTGCTGCAGATCTGGATTCTTCCGGAGCGTCACAGCATCACGCCCAGCTACGAGCAGAAGGCGTTTCCAGCAGCGGAGCGCGATGGGCGTCTGCGTCTCGTCGCATCGCACGATGGCCGCGACGGCTCGGTGACGATTCATCAGGATGCCGATCTCTACACGACGACGTTGCACGATGGCGCGACCATCACGCACGATTTTCGTCCCGGCCGTTACGGCTGGTTGCAGGTCGCGCGCGGAAACGTGACGGTGAATGGCCAGCCGCTCACCGCCGGCGACGGCGCGGCGATCGAGTCCGAAACGCGCGTGACGATCGCTGGTGATGGCGAAGTGCTGCTTTTCGATCTGGCGTAAGTTGCTAAAAAAACCGAATGTTGAGGGTTGGATGTTGAATGTGAATGTTGAATGGAAGCAACGCGGTCAAGAGCTTGGCAAACGGCTCAACGTGAGATCAATGTCAAACCCGCGGATCCATTCAACACTCAACAGTCAACATTGAACACTTAACATTCGGGTTCCCAGACGAGACTGCCCTTGACCAAAAAAGAAAAAGCACAACGCATCGGCCAGATCCTCGACGATCTCTACCCCGCGCCGCCCATCCCGCTCGAGCACGCCGATCCGTTCACGCTCCTCGTCGCCGTCGTGCTCTCCGCGCAGACCACCGACGTGCAAGTCAACAAAGTCACGCCCGCGCTTTTCGCGAAAGCTTCGACTCCGGCAAGACTCGCGGCGATGAGCGAGGCGGAGATCCTGGCGCTGATAAGAAGTTGCGGCCTCGCACCCGGCAAAGCGCGCAACATCCGCAAGCTCGCGCAAACGCTCGTCGATGAGCATGGAGGCAAGGTCCCGCGCGACATCGACGCGCTCGAAAGACTGCCCGGAGTCGGCCACAAGACCGCCAGCGTCGTCATGTCGCAGGCCTTCGGCGAGCCTGCCTTCGCCGTCGATACGCACATTCATCGACTCGCCGCGCGATGGGGGCTTTCGAATGGGAAAAACGTCGAGCAAACCGAGCGCGACCTGAAAAAAGTGTTCCCGCGCGAGGAATGGAGCCGGCGGCATTTGCAGATCATCTACTTCGGCCGCGAGTACTGTCCCGCTCGCAATCACGATCAGAAAAACTGCCCCATTTGTTCGTGGGCGGCGAAATCCAATCGCGCCCGTACGCGTTCACGCTGATCACTTGCGCACAATCGTCCTCTCGTTCTTGATCGCCGGACTGGCTCCATTCGCGTTTGCACGCACAGCCGTCCGCGCCGACGACGCCGGCCAGTTTGACGTCCGTCCCGCTCCCGCGTGGGCCGACGTGCTCCATCCCGATCTCCACGCACCGCAGCGCATCGTCCGCTCCGGCATTGACGGGCTGCTCGAAGATCACCAGGTGCGCGTGGTCGGCGCCAACGTCGACGAATACTTTCGCGATGTCCGCAAGGTCCTCACCTCCGCCGGCGTGCAGAACGCCTCGGAGATCAGCATCGACTTTGATCCTTCCTACGAGCGCCTCGTGATCCACGACGTCGTCCTGATCCGAGAAAACAAACGGATCGATGAGCTGACGCGCGAAGACGTTCGCATCATCGAAAAAGAATCGGAATCGGACGACCGCATTTACGACGGTCAGCTCACGGCGCTGCTCTTCCTCAAAGACGTGCGCGCCGGCGACGTCATCGATTACTCCTGGTCCCTCGAGGGCTCGAATCCTCTCCTCGGTGGGCGCTACGCCGGCGAGTACGATTTCAGCGCAACCGTTCCGACGCGGCTCATTCGTCACCGCCTGATCTGGCCCGCGTCGCGTCCGCTCCACTTGAGCAAACCGGCCACCGTCGAGCATCGCGGCGGAACCGATATCTACATCTGGCAGCGGCGCGATGTCGCGGCGACGGATTCCGAGGATTCGACACCGGATTGGTACGACGCGTTTGAAACGCTGCAGGTGTCCGAATATGGATCGTGGAGCGAAGTGGCGAAGTGGGCCGATGCGCTCTTTCGCGTAGATGCGACGTCGCACGCCGCAATCGTTGCGCTGGCGAATGAGATCGAGGCCGCGCATCCTGACCGCGACGGCCGCATCACCGCCGCCATCCGTTTCGTTCAGGACGACATCCGTTACCTCGGCATCGAGATGGGCCGCGGTTCGCACGAACCGCGGCAGCCCTCAGTCGTCCTCGCGCAGCGATACGGCGATTGCAAAGACAAAGCGCTCCTGCTCGCCGCGCTTCTTCGCCAGCTCGGCGTTCAGGCCTGGCCGGCGCTCGTCAACACGAAGCTTCGGCAGCGGCTCGACGACTACCTCCCCTCGCCATTTCTCTTCGATCACGTGATCACGGAAGTTGCCGACGGCATGAAGATCTATTGGATCGACGGCACGCTCTCCGATCAAGGCGGAACGTTGTCGACGATCGATACGCCGAGCGACGAGCGCGCGTTCATCGTGCGAGCCGATTCGACCGGACTGACGCCGATCGTCATCCGCACGCACGGAACCATCGCCGTCGAGGAAGTGATCTCACCCGCGGACGCATCGGGCCACACCGCAAATCCATCGCACATTCTTGCAGTCACCTCGACATACACAGCCCGCGACGCTGACGAGCTCCGCTCCAAACTCGCCTCGGAATCGCTCGCCGACGTGGCCAAAGATCATCTCAATCGCTACGCCGCCGACCACCCGCACATCGAAGCACTCGGCGCCCCATCCATCGACGACGACCGCCTCCGCAACGTCATCGTCCTGCGCGAGCGCTACACGATTCGCGATCTCTGGAAAACCGGCTCGTGGACGTATTACCCGCGCGCCGTGGAAAAGCATCTCGACCGTCCCGCGACACTCGTCCGATCCAACCCACTGGCGATCGAATACCCGCTCGACGTCACCGAGCGCCTGATCGTGCGCGGCGGCGCAAGCCCCAAGATCCAGGAGCACGACATCGTCGTTACAAGTCCCGCGCTGCACTACGAACAGCACGTCACTCGCGGCCACGATCTCATCGTGACCACGACCCTCCGCTCGACAAACGATGCGCTGCCAGTCGCGAAGGTACCCGATCACCTGGCCGCGCTCAACGAAATGCGTGATCGCCTCGACATCACCCTCGAGCCAACCCACGCCGCCGTGACACCGTGGGCCGCCAGCATCGCCGTCATCACCCTCGTTGGACTGGCGACGTCGCTCTCGGTGCGTCGCCGGAGAGGGAACGTGGTTGTTCCTGCCGAAGTGATCGAGTCGCGAAGCGAAGTGCCTCGGGCGTCGTGACGCTTTCTTCGTGCTTTGGATAAACGCCTTCGCTTGACTGACGTCGAAAGCGACACTCCTCGCAACATCCTCGCCCCCTCATCCGCCTTCGGCACCTTCTCCCCCCGCAAAAACCGCGTGGGGAGAAGGCGCTCGATGGGAGGTTTTGGGTATGAAGGTGAAGGGCGTGTGAAATCAAGTTCGCTCACAATCGCGCCCCTTCTCCCCATCGCTTTTTGATGGGGAGAAGGTGGCCGAAGGCCGGATGAGGGGCCGGGCGTCCAACCTCATGGCCTCGATCACGGGAAGATTTGCGCAACTCCTCGCTCGGTCGCTTCGTGATCGCTTCACCAACGGACTCCAAATCGCGGATCAACATCTCGTTCAGAATTCAAATCGGCATAAAAAAAGCCCGGGCACGAGGCCCGGGCTTTTATCGAAAATCTGAGAATTGGGAACGAGGCTATTTCTTAGCGATGATGACCGCCGCCGTGACCGCCGAAGTGGCCTCCGCGGAATCCGCCGCCGTAGAACCCGCCGAAGCCGAAGCCGAGGTAGAGGCTGGGGCGGTAGTAGAACGGATCGTAGTAATAGTAAGGATCGTAGTAGGACGGCGCGACGACGACGCGCGGCGAAACGTAGCCGCGGTCGCGGTAGCTCTTATTCCGCCCGGAGCTATCGACCACTTCCTTGATGACCGCTTTCGGCACGTTTGCTTCCGTCATGGCGATGACGTCGTCGCCGGTGACCGCGATCCGAATGTCAGTTTTGTCGACGTAATCGAGCATGGCGTCCTCAGCGACACCGGCCCGAGTCATGCGGATGACTTCGTCGACGACATTCCGTTGTACCGCGAAAAGCGGGGCGGCCACGATCACGAGAAAGAGCGCGGCGACTGCGTGGATGATGTGTTTCTTCATGGGTTTCTCCCTTAGAAAGGTTGCAAAGCTGACTTGAGCTATGCGACGCCTGAGCCAGCCGGCACACGCAACTCCCTGAGAGAAGCTCGCCGCGACGACTGGAACGCGGCTCCCCGATCGAGGACGGTGCGTCCGCGAAAACGGGCAAATCTGACGGACCTCCTCAGAATAGGCCGGAACTCCGGGCTGTTGGCCAAAAAACGGTCCAGGTCTGCAACTTTCCCGTCGCGAATCCGTTGACATCACGCAGTCCAATCACCAGGGCTGATGCCCGTCTGGAGTTGAAACTCACATGAGCGCTGTCTTATCGTCAATCAACAAGCCGAAGCCGAAACGCTCGCGCAAGAAGCTCTACTGGATCGTCGGGATCATTCTCGTCATCGCCATCGCCGCCGTCGCCGGGGCAATGTCGAAGAAGCGCGAGAAGCCGACCCTCGTCACGACCGACAAGGCGTTCCGGAAAACGATCACGCAGCTCGTTACTGCAACCGGCAAGATCCAGCCGGAGATCGAAGTGAAAATCTCGCCCGAGGTCTCAGGAGAGATCATCGACCTGCCGGTCAAAGAAGGGCAGATCGTGCACAAGGGCGACCTTCTGCTGCGCATCAAGCCCGACACGTACCGCGCGCAGGTCGAAGAGCAGCAGGCGGCGCTGAGCAGCGCCCGAGCCGCGAGCGCGACCCAAAAAGCGCAGCTCGCAAAGGCGCAGGCTGACTATCAGCGGTCGAAGAGCCTGTTCGAGGAGCGACTGATCCCCGAGTCGGACCGGAAGGCTGCGCAGACGAGCTACGAGATCGCGCAGTCGGCGCTCAACGCGTCGCAGTTCGACATCCAGCGATCCGAGGGTGCGCTGCGACAGATTAATGAGGCGTTGTCGAAGACGACCATCGTCGCACCGAGCGACGGCTCCATCAGTTCACTCTCCAGCCGCCTCGGCGAGCGCGTCGTCGGCACCAGCCAGTTCGCCGGCACGGAAGTCATGCGTATCGCCAACCTGACCAGCATGGAAGCGCGCGTCAACGTCAACGAGAATGACATCGTCAACGTGAAAGTCGGCGACACGGCACGCATCAGCGTCGACGCCTATCCCGACCGCAAGATCGCCGGTGTCGTGCGCGAAATCGCCAGCACCGCCACCACGAACAACGCCGGCACGCAGGAACAGGTCACGAATTTCGAAGTGAAGATCCGCGTCAACGATCCCACCGTGCATCTGCGTCCGGGCATGAGCACGACTGCCGACATCGAGACCGACACCGTACAGAACGCCATCGTAGTCCCGATCCAGAGCGTCACCGTCCGTACCTCGGACAGCAAGCTCTCCCCCGAGGAGCGCGAGAAACAGACGTCGCAGAGCGTGTCCAAGGAAGACGACAACAAAGCCGAAGTGTCGAACCAGACGCTCGAAAAGCAGAAGGAGCGCGAGCAGCGCGAGAAACTCGTGCGCGTCGTCTTCATCAAGAACGGCGACAGCGTTCGCCAGCAGAAGGTCGAGACCGGAATCGCCAACACGACCTTCATCGAGATCAAGAACGGCATCAAAGTCGGCGACGAAGTCGTCTCCGGCAGCTACACCGCCATCAGCCGCAAACTGAAGGATGGAGCGAAGGTGGCGATCGAGAAGCAGGGCAAGGGATGAGTTGCGGGCTGGGTTGCTTGGTTGCTGAGTCGCTTGGTTACTGAGCTAGTGGTTGCCGAGTTGCCCGGTTTCCGAGTGGCCGGAGCTGTTTTGAGGATGTTCGAAAAACGGTGACTGGACTCGCTTCGAAGACGACGCAAGATATCGATTCAAGACAACCGTGAACCTGACAACCCAGCAACCTGGCAACCTGGCAACCGAGCAACCTGGTAACTCCACGCACGAGAGCGCACACATGAACAACCGACTGATCGACAGACTCCTTTTCCGCGATTTCCGCATCGAGTTGCTGGAGAGTTTCCGTATCGCGTTCAGTCAGATTCAGGCCCACAAGATGCGCTCGATGCTGACCGCACTCGGCGTGATCATCGGCATCATCGCTGTAACGCTGATGGGATCGGCAATCGGCGGCATCGAGATCGGATTCGAGCGTAGCCTCTCCGTCATCGGCGACGACATCCTCTACGTCGAGAAATGGCCGTGGCACAACGTCGACGACTGGTGGAACTATCGCAACCGGCGCCGCATCGAGCCGCAATATGCCGACACGTTGAAGCGCCTCATCGCCGCGACGCCGAACTCGAATCTCATCACTGCCGTTCCGACGCTGAATACGAATCGCGGCGTCAAGTACGGCGACAACGAAGTGCAGAACGTCTTCACGCAGGGAACGACCGAAGAGTTCCTCGTCACGTCGACGGCCACATTCAAAGAAGGCCGCTTCTTCACCGCCATCGAGTCCCGGGGAGCGCGCAATGTCTGCGTGCTGGGCTACGACGTGGCCGATGCGCTTTTCCCGAAGCAGTCCGCGCTCGACAAGACAGTGATGATCGGCGGCAGTCCGTTCCGCGTGATCGGCGTCTACGGCAAACAGGGAACCTTCCTCGGGCTCTTCAGCTTCGACACGCAGGTCGTCGTTCCGATGTCCGCATTCATGAAGACGTTCAGCTCGCGGCTCGACACATCGATCCGCGTCAAAGTGAAGGACAAGGAACATCTGGCGCAGGCGCGCGACGAGCTGACCGGTGACATGCGCCGCGTCCGCGGGCTGCGGCCGGAACAGAAGGATGACTTCGAGATCAACGCACAGGAAGGTCTGCGCAGCACGATCGAGCCAGTCAAAGCGGGCATCGCCATCGCCGGCCTGTTCATCACCAGCCTGGCGCTGTTTGTCGGCGCCATCGGCATCATGAACATTACCTATGTGAGCGTGAAGGAACGGACGCGCGAGATCGGGACGCGCAAAGCAGTTGGCGCGCGGCGGCGGACGATCCTGTTGCAGTTCCTGGTCGAGGCCATCTGCATCTGCCTGATCGGCGGCGGCGCGGGATTGGGACTCTCATTCCTGATGACCACCGGCGTGGCGGCAGCCTTCCCATCATTCCCGATGCAGTTTTCTGCCGGACTGGTGATCGTCGGGATGATCGTCTCGACGCTCACCGGCATCCTCTCCGGCTTCGCGCCGGCGTTGTCGGCGTCGCGGCTGGATCCCATTGAAGCGTTGAGGTACGAATGAGTGGATTAGTGATCAGTGGATGAGTGACTAGTCGATTAGTGGATTAGGAGCGGAGACACCGTCGACTCCACTCAGCCCACGAATCTACCATCACGAATCTACCGATCCACGAATCTACTAATCCACTAATCCACTGACCTACTAATCACACACACCATGTTCTTCACTGAAATCTTTCGAATGGCATTCAGTTCGTTGCGGGCGAACAAGCTTCGCTCCGTGCTGACGATGCTCGGCGTAGCGATTGGCGTTTTTTCCGTCATTGGCGTTATGACGGCTCTCAGCGCCATCCAGGGCTCCATCGAAACGGGCCTCAGCTTCCTCGGCAGCAACATCTTCCAGTTCGCCAAATACCCCGTCATCAACAACGGCGGAAACGCCGAGGAGAAGTACCGGAACCGGAAGGACATCTCGCTCGACAACGCGAATGAATTCATCCGGTTGATGGGCGGCGAGGCGAACGCCATCGCGTTGAAGGTCTTCGATGGCGGCCGGCCGATCAGCAACGGTCCGGTGACGCTGCAGGGCCGCACGGTCGTCGGCACCAACGAATACTTCATCACCGCCAACAGCTACGCCATCGCCTACGGCCGCAACATATCGCCCGACGACGTGGAGCTCGGCCGCAACGTCACGGTGGTCGGCGCGAGCATTCAGAAGAAGCTCTTCCCCAGCCAATCAGCCCTCGGCCAGACGATCAAGGTCAACTCCAAGCCGTACACGATCATCGGCGTCTTGGACGAGAAGGGCTCGACGTTCGGAAACAGTCAGGACGATCTCGTGCTCGTGCCGCTCACGAAGTTCTTTTCCGATTTCGGCCACGAGAACCGCACGGTCAACATCGCCATCCAGTCGACGTCGCAGGCCACCTACAACGACACCCTCGACAAAGCGATTGGCGCGATGCGCACCGCGCGCGGTTTGAAGCTCGGCCAGGACAACGACTTCGAAATTTACTCAAATGACACATTGCTCACCGCCTTCGCGCAGGTGGCCGATACGGTCCGCGTCGGCGCCTTCGTCGTCAGCGTCATCGCTCTCCTCGCCGCCGGAATCGGCATCATGAACATCATGCTCGTCAGCGTCACGGAGCGCACGCGCGAGATCGGCGTACGCAAGGCGATCGGCGCGCGAAAATACGACATCGTCAAACAGTTCCTGATCGAGGCGGTTCTTCTCTCAGAGCTGGGCGGACTGGCAGGCATTGCGGGTGGTGTCCTGGGCGGCAACGGAGTGGCTCTTGCCTTCAGCATGAGCATGGTTTTTCCGTGGTTGTGGGCCATGACTGGACTGGTCGTCTGTTCGGTCATCGGAATCGGCTTCGGCTCCTACCCTGCCTGGAAAGCCGCCTCGCTGCACCCGATCGAAGCCCTTCGCTACGAATAACTCATTCCATTTACACACGGCTAAAAGGGGAGCATAATAGTCACTTCAAACCGGAGGACTAGAGTATGAAAACCGCGGCCATCTGCCTGCTGCTGTGTGTCTTTATTTTCGTACCGTCGGTGTTTGCTGATTCGATTACCTCGATCGCGCCGTCGGCATTTCTTCAAGGCGACATCGAACGATTCATTGAGATTGATGGTACTGGGTTGGTGGGAAGTGTAGATACTCAGGTCATCTTGTCGGGGCCTTTCGGCACGACCACCGTTGAGGGCAGTCCCGGCGCCGATGACGGCACGATCCTCTTCGTGAGCATCCCTGATTTCGTGCTCTCCGTTCCAGGCACGGTCTCGGTGACGGTCGAAGCGATCGACGACACCGCCACCCGCACGATCGGTCCCGGCTCTTTCGATGTCATTTCGAACGGTTCGTCGGAACCGCCGCTGCTGTCGCTTCCGGAGTCGATCACTGCCGAAGCAACCAGCGCCTCCGGCGCGGTGGTCACCTTCACCGTCAGCGCCCAGAGCTTCAATTCCGGTGATCCGGTTCCGGTCACCTGCGATCACAATTCCGGCGATCTGTATCCCGTCGCCATCACGACGGTCCACTGCTCGGCGACCGACGCCTTCGGGACGACGTCAGGAACCTTTGAGATCAATGTCAGCGATACCGTCGGGCCGGTCCTCAATCTTCCGGCAACGATCATCACCGACAATCCGGTTGTGACCTACACCGTTACCGCCACCGACAATACCGATTCGAATCCCACCATTTTCTGCAGTCCGGCATCGGGCTCGACGTTCCCTGTCGGAACGACGACGGTTCAATGCACCGCCATCGACGCGCACGCGAACAGCACGCACGGCTCGCTCAACGTCAGCGTCACAGGCGGAGTTGGGGCGCCCGTCATCACGGTGCCGAGTGACATTACGGCCGAGGCGACCAGCGCGGCCGGAAGAGCTGTCTCGTTCACCGTCACCGCGACTGACAACGCCACGATCCTGTGCAGCCCGGCTTCCGGATCGACCTTCCCGCTCGGAACGACGACGGTTACCTGCTCGGCATCGACAGCAGGCGGAACCTCCTCGGACTCCTTCCATGTGACGATCGTCGATACGACCCCACCGGTGCTCACGCTTCCCGGCACGATCAACAAGGGCGCCACGAGCCCCGCCGGAGCGGTCGTTACCTTCACCGCCACGGCCACAGACCTCGTCGCTGGAAGCACGCCGGTGTTCTGTAATCCGCCTTCCGGCTCCACGTTCCCGATCGGAACTACGGTTGTCACGTGCAGTTCGGCGGATAACAATTTCAACACCGTCAGCGGAACCTTCCAAGTCATCGTGTCGGCCGACGTCACGCCGCCGGTACTCACCCTGCCGTCGAATATCACCGCCGAAGCAACCAGTGCTGCGGGCGCCGTCGTCACCTTCACCGCAACGGCCGTTGACGATGTCGACGGACCGGTTCCCGTGACCTGCACCCCGGCCTCGGGATCGACATTCCCGATCGGAACGACGACCGTTCAGTGCAGCGCGTCCGATTCGCACAACAACACGGCTCACGGATCCTTCACGGTTACAGTTCGCGACACCACACCGCCAACGATCGTCTCGATCACGGCATCACCGGCAAACATCTGGCCGCCGAATCATCAGATGGTCAACGTGACGGTGACCGTCATCGCGACCGATCTGGTCGATGCAGCGCCCACGTCTCACATCGTCTCCGTGACGTCGAACGAGGCCGACAACGGCAACGGCGATGGAAACACGACGCAGGACTTCATCATCACCGGACCGCTGACGCTGCAGCTCCGCTCCGAGCGCGACGGCGGTAACAACGGCAGCCCTCGCATCTACACGATCACCATCGCCACCAGCGACTCCAGCGGCAACACAGCAACCGGCACCGTTACCGTGTCGGTCTCCCAGGACGCACACGCCAAGGACGTGGTTGCTCCCACGCCCGGCCGCAATCGCGCAGCGAGGCCATAGATCTTCCCAACGTAGCGCGGCCGGAGAAATCCGGCCGCGCTGCTTTCTCTCCATTCGCGTTGCTGACTCGCCGCCTTGGGGGGCGTTTTTCATTTCTGCGACCCTCTGGATGTTCAATCAATGCTGAATGGAATCGCGAGCGCAGAGTCTGCAAGTCAAGAGAATCGTGTCATCCTGAGACTGCCGGAGCCGCTGCCACACGCTGCCCTTGCACCGGCAGGAACAGCGGCGGAGGACGGCGAAGGATCTCCGAATGCGCGAGACACGGCATGTGCCTCGTCGGGCGACCACAACCCAATTGCCCGGCAATTCTTCGATATGTTGAATGTCGAATGCGTGCAATCTCCGGTCATTCGACACTTAACATTCAACAGCTAACATTCAACATTCGCAGTTTCCGCAACGCAGCCGCGAATCGTGGCGCCACTGATCGCTCCTCGGATGCCGGCCAGTTCAGAACGCCCGCTTGTAGGTAAAGAAGAACGCCCGCGGTGCGCAGTTGCGGACCGGCGGCGCGAAGCGGGCGCCGCGAATCTCGCGCTCAGCCAGCGATGCCAGCGAGTCGTCGTGAGTCTCATTCGATACGATGCGCGTCTTCGTAACGACACCTTGCGCATCGACCGTCGCCTCGATCACGACGATCCCGTGCGCTCCGTTCTCCGAGAATGACGGCTTCGGCGCGCTGACGAATGAATAGCCGCTATCGGGCGCGCATCCCGCCCGGCGCGGGCGACCAGCGGCGTCATCGCGAACCACAAGCTGCGAGGCCACCCATCCGCTCGTGCCATCGTGAAGCTGCACGCGCAGCCAATCGCCCGACTCGGCGATCAACGTCAGCCGCTCACCGCGCCGGACTCGCTCCACCACCTCCGCGGTCAGCGAAGCATCGCGCCGCACGTTGAGCGTGCTGACGTTCACCCGAACGGTGCCGGTGACGCTCGTTTCCGAGGCCGCCGGGGCGGGCGCCGGAGTGGGGATGGAGTGCGCAGGCTCGGGAGCTGGAGCAGGAGCGGGAGTACTCCCGCCGCACGACGCAACGAGCACGAAACCGGCGGCGGCGATGATGCGACGCCTCACGATGCCAGCCGCTTCACGAGCACATAGAGAAACTGCACGCTGTCGTAAAACGAATCGATGCGTACACGCTCGTCGCGCCCGTGCGCGCGGGCGTCCGCAAGCTCGCCGAACAATCCGGACACGCCGTACGTCGGAATGCCGGCGTTGCGCAGGTACAAGCCATCGCTCGCGCCCGACGACATCAGCGGCATCACCGGCGTACCCGGCCAGAATTCGTTCGTAACGTCCGCGATCGGCTTCATCACAGCCGGCGTGAGCGGCGACGGCGGGCTCGGTTTCGCTTTGTCGATCCAGGTGATCTCGATCCCCGCGTCGTCAAGAACCTTCACGATCGTGTCGCGAACGGCGTCGGCCGCTTCGCCGGGAAGGACGCGGCAGTTCACCGTGGCGCGCGCCATCTGCGGCAATGCGTTGTCCGCGTGTCCCCCTTCAAGCCGCGTCGCCACGCACGTCGTCCGCATCTGCGCGTTGTAGGCCGGCGTTTCAGAGAGTCGTTTCGCCGCCGCGGCGTCCCCCGTGGTGACAGCCTTCATATCCGCTGCCGTCTGTCCCTGTTCGATCGAAGACATCTTTTCAAAGTACGCGCGCGTCACTTCGTTCAGTACAACCGGAAACTCGTACTTCTCGAGCCGCACCAGGCCATTCGCCAATTCGTAGATCGCGTTGTCCTTCCGCGGCGCGGAACTGTGCCCGCCTTTGTTGTGCGTCTCCAGCCGGAACGAGACGTAGACCTTCTCGCTCGCACCGACGCCGTTGTACAGCCTGCGGCCATTCTCGAGGCGCCCCGAACCGCCTTCGTTGAGCGCGAACGCGGCATCGATCAGATCGCGATGATTCGCCAGCAGCCACGTCACGCCATTCGCGGCGCCAGTCTCCTCATCCGATGTCAGCGCCACGATCACGTCGCGGTTCGGCACCCATCCTTCCTGCTTGAAACGAATGAGCGTCGCGATCCAGATCGCCGCCATCGCCTTGTCGTCGCTCGTTCCCCGGCCGTAGTAATACCCATCCTTCTCCGTGAGCACGAACGGATCGATCGACCAGTCTTCGCGCTTCGCTTCGACAACGTCGAGGTGCGCGAGCAGCAGCAACGGCTTTCCCGTCCCGCGTCCATGCAACCGAGCCACGAGATTCCCTTTGCGCGGATCCGGCCCCAGCACCTGCACATCGCTCGCAGCGAATCCCGCCGCCTTCAACCGCGCCGCCATCGCATTCGCGGCAGTCGTGTTGTTCCCGATCGAGTCAGTGGTGTTGATCTCGACGAGTTCTTTGTAGATGTCGAACGCGAGCTGCTTCGTCTTCGCATCGAGAGGCGGTGGCGCAGCGACAGACGACGTTGCGACGAGCAAGAGCACAATCACGAGCCGTTTCATGGCGCGCGATTGTAGGGCATCGTTCGGCAAAACCCTTATCCGCAGATGACGCAGATCAACACAGATGTTGCTCGTTTTTTATCTGTGTGAATCTGCGACATCTGCGGATAAAAGCTTTCACTTACCCGCCGATCGGCGCCGCGATGGTGCCGCCGTTTGCGACGCCTTCCACGTTTTTAGCAGCGCTCGCAACGCCTCGGGGGAATTCGTCGGAGCCTGAGCGCCGAGTTGATCGTGCGAGTTGACGGCGTGGCAGGCGCTGCAGACGCGCACCTCGCCGGGCTGGAACGTCAGCCAGTAGCGCTCGCGAACGACTGGCGTTCCGGCGGCGTCGGTCAGTTGCCAGCTCATGGCGCGATGCGCGGGGACGAACGCGGCGATCGATCCGTCGGCGGCAATCGCAACGCTGCCTGCCGGACCCGAAGTGGGCGCGTTTTTCACCGCGGCGTCGTGCATCACGCGCGCGAGCACGCGGCGTCCTTCGCGCGGCGAGGTGGTGCCGCCGAGGCCGCGGAGCAGGTCGGCCTGGAAGAGTTGGAGGTGGGCGATGTCGAACAACTTGCTGCTCCCCGACACCTTCAGCGTCGAGCTGCCGGCCACGTGAAGGTTGTAGGGCTGCTGTTTATCCGCCCCATCGCGCGCAGTCACATTACGGCTCACGATGAGCGCGAGATTGCGCGACTTCAGGTTGACGCGAAACGCGGCGGGATCGACGTTCTCTTCGCGGAAGATCTTCGCTTCCGGCTCTTCGAGCAGCGTCATCCGACGCGCCGGACGCGGCCGCGCGCGCACCTCCACCGGATTCAGCTCCCACATTTCGCCCGACCACGTCACCAGCGCGTCGGGATCGAAGTACGAAACGCTTCCCTGGATGCCCTGCGTCAACGTTGCTCCCGGAACGTAGACGCCACCCTGCGGAGTCATGGTCCGAATGCGAAATGCGTAGCGCGATTTCGGCGCCTCGCGCGATCCGTCGTTCACATCCCCACGCATCTCGCTCGTGTGCACCGCGAGGAGCGTCCCATCCGCGAGAGGCAACGGATCGCGATAATGCCCCGACGCGTCGGCTGCCGGCGTCCCCTGTGCCACGTCGCGCGTCGAGCGCGGCGTGATGTACGTGATGGCGATGTTGTCCGCCGTTCGCGACGGCTCCGCGGCAAAGCGGATGATCTGTCCCGAGGCGTGGGTCTGGAACTCCGGCGCATCAATGCCGTAGTAGACGCCCGGCTGCGTCGGATCCTCGTGCAATTGAAAGAGATTCTCCGCAACGTTCCGGCTACCGCTGTTGAACTCCGAAAGTCCGGCGTCGTTCATGCTCCGGTCGAAGTACCCGAACAGCTCGTGTCTCCCCACATGATTCACCGTCTCCTCGGATGTCCCATCCTCATTGATCTCCCACGGAAAGAAATGATTGATGCTGTTCCCCTGGAGGTTGGTGCCGGCGAGGAGATCGGTCCGGCTGCCGCGCGGCTCCGGAAAAACCTCGACGCGCTGATCGAGCCGCGCCGCGCCCGCCGATTCGTCCGCGTAATCAAACGTGCCATAGGAACCACCTTGCGTCGCATCGGTGTCAGCCTGCTGATCGCGCTGCAGGTGATCCCATCGCGTGAAGATCACCCGCCCGAAGCTGTCGATCGACGGCGTGAAAAGCCCCGACGGCGTGTGATTGAGCATCCGCAGATCGCCCGCCGCAGGATCGAGGCTCCATAGTCCCGTGACCGATGGCGCCTCTTCGTATTCATCGAGCTGCGGATAGTGATGCCGCTCGCCGCTGCGCGGGAGGTCGGACGTAAAAAGGATGCGGTCGTCAGTGCCATAAAACGGACTGACGTTGTTATTGGCCGGAGGCTGATCCTTGATCTTGCGGATGACCGGCGTCTCGTTCTCGCCGAGCCCAGTGATCTCGTAAATCTGCCAGTAGTAGCTCTCCCACAAATACTGCTGCGAAGGCGCCCCAAGAACCATGCTGAACAAAGCCTTCGTCCCACTCCAATGCACCGACGGCTCCCGCACCGCAATCGCCCCCACACCTTGCATCCCCTCATTCCCAAACCCCGCCCCCCGCGTAAGATTCTTCATCGTCCCATTGGGATACCGAATCCAAAGATCGCCTCCACGAGGCGCCTCCGCCGCCGAAGCGAGATGATTCCCAAACGTCGACGCCACAGTGGTGAAGTCGCCAGGAACGGGAACCTGCGTGACGAAGAGAATCGGATTCGCGAGGGTCACGGCCAGAAGGAAGGCTTTCATGCGTCCGGATTATCCGCCGCAGGCGGCGAGCAAACGTGCGCCCGGTCACGGAATTGGGGTTACGCGACGGATTCAAGTTTGAGTGCGTATCTGGATCTCGGCCAAACACCGGCCCTGAGTTATGTTCTATGGCCAAAATGCACGCGGAACCCTTAAAGCCGCAACGTCAAGGCCAATACCGCACGTTCGGCGTCAAGAAAGACGACACAACCGCAAGTGAAGCCGGAAGAACGCTTCCGGATTGGTAGCTTGTTCCTTTTGAGAAATCCTGACGGCCACTTCCGGGTGGTCGTCTTCGTTTAGGGAAAAATCGGGTGACGTCCATCCTACAATCGTGCATGATGGCTACATCTTCCGGACTCCAATAGATTCGCTGCGCACTGCGGTTGGTTCGCGGCTCTTTCGCCGTGCATGGATCGTCGCGGTGGCGCTCGCCGGCGTCGCCGTGAGCGCAGCCATGCTGTGTTTTCCCAACACGCGCAGCGAGATCAAGGTGCGTCGCGGCACAAACACGCTCAACGACGCGTTGAAACGCTCGACCGGCGAGGCCACCACGCTCGGCGCGATCCAACACTGCCGCGATGACGCGCTCCTCCTCGAGTACAGCACTGCTACCGTCGCAGAGAACGATCCAACGACGCTGTTGCTCGCGTTCGAAGCGGCAGATGCGGCATATCGCCTCTCACCGACCGCCGCCTCGGCACGGAATCGCGCCATTGCGGCTCGGCGCATCGGGCTGATGCGGTTGAGCACCGCACCCGTCGCGCAATCGATCGAGATATTCTTTCAGGTCGAGATGGTAGCGCGTGCGACTGCGTTTCTTGGTGGTGCATCAGCTGAAGCTGACGCCCGCACTCCTCCAGGCGACCAGCTGTTCGACGACACGTTCGCTGCGCTCGCAAAGTTGCAGACAGTGGACGACCATAGGCGCGCGGCGTCAGCATTCGCGGCGTTTTCGCGCGGCCGCGAGTCGTTCTTAGCGAATCGTCCGGCCAATGCGTTCGCGGCGCTTGCTGCGGCCGAGCGCGATCTGAATGGGTTGCGAATTCCCGCAACACTAATGGCGCGTGATCAGAGAATTCGTGCGCAGTGCTGGCTTGCATCGCCGGCGTGTCTCGACGAGATCCGCAAATTCCGCGCGGACCTCGCCGTATCCGGACGATATCCGTGGCTCACAGCGCGTGCCGCGTACGCGGAAGGTCAGACGTATTACCGCGCAGGACGGATTTACGAAGCGGCAGAGACGTTCGAAACCGCGGAGATAATGTTCCGCAGACTCAACGACTTCGCTTCCGTTAGCATGATGCATTCGCTGCTTGGCAACGCATACGCCGCCGCGGGCGAGACGGAGATCGCACTCACCCATTACCTCGCGACGATCCAGGAGCAAACGCCGCAAGTCAGTGACCGGCGGCGAAAGCAGCTGGAAGACCCACTGGAGTTTATGCTGCGGCACGGCTATCTCTCTACCGCGACCGCGATTCTTGATGAGCTTGCGGCCGCGCCGGCAACTCCACCGCGCCGTGTTATGGAAGCGTCGTTGCGCGGAGTGCTACTCGTGCGCCGCGGAGATCGGCGCGGCGCAGCCCGTGAATTCGACCGCGCGCACGCACTACTGTCGAGCGTCCCCGACGACACCGCTCGGGCCGAGGTGCGGCGTGCACTCGTGATCGCCGAAGCCGGGTCCGGAATCGGTGCACACTCTCTCATCTCCGATCTCGACGCGGCCGTTGCTGTCGATCAGCAGGAAGAGATTTCTGTCTGGCTGCCACAGCTGCTGGCACAGCGCGGAGCGGAGTTCGAGGCGAATCATGATCTTCAACGCGCCTTGCAGGATTATCTCCGAGCAATCGCGATTCTGGAACGGAGAGAACCACGCATCGATCAAACGATGCTGAGCCTCGGGATCGCGTACGACGGCGAGAGTCCGTTCGATCTCGCCATGCGCCTGCTGCTCCGCCAGCACCGTATTGCCGACGCGCTATCGATCGCACAACACGCGGCGACGCTACGCATTTCGTCCCTGTACGCGCGGGGAACCGGAGTCGCCAACGTGTTTCGCAACGCCCGCCGCTCGAGCGGAGAAAACGTCGTGGGAGAGATGATGCGCGAGCTGCAGCCGCAGCAAGTAGTCATCGCCTATTACCTTCTTCGAGACGAATTGATCACCTGGATCATCACGGGCCGCGAAATCCGAGTCGTGCGGCGCGGTATTCGATCGGACGATGTCATTGCTCTTGCCGAGAAACTCCGCAGGTGCGCGGCGGAGTCGGGCTGCGAAGACCGCGATACCCTCGAAGTCCTTTCCTCGCTGTTCGTGCGCGATTGGATCGACGGAGTGGCGCGCGGCGCTACGCTGCTGATTCAGCCGTTGGCGGAAACGCAGGGCATCCCGTTTTCGATGCTCGAGACGGCGAAAGGAGAGAGCCTTCTGGCGCGAAATGCGATCGCCACCGCGCCGAGCCTTCAGGCCTTCCTGCGCGCCGGAGCAAACGATGCACAGCGAGATTCGGACTCGTCCGCATTTTTTGCCGCCGCGCCGAGCCCCGGCGGCACGCTCGATCCGCTGCCGGAGGCAAGACGCGAGGTGATGCTCGCGGCGCGCTCTTATCGTGGCGCGGTCGTCGATCCGGAAGCGACGCGTGCGCAGTTTCTCGAACAATCCCCGCGGTTCTCGATCGTGCACTTCGCTGGGCACGTGCTCGTTAACGATCAGCAGCCACTGAGATCGGCGCTCGTTTTTAACGATTCACAGTTGCTCTATCTGCACGAGCTCACCGCGGAAGCGTTCGGGCGCGCGCGTCTGGTCGTCCTCGCGAACTGCGAAACGGGCCGCGCACCGCGACCGACGATAAGCGTCGCAAATGCGTTCCTGAGCCAGGGCGTTCCCTCGGTCGTATACACGTTTTGGCCCGTTACGGACGATGCGTCGTCGGCGTTCGCAGTTGCATTTCATCGAGCGATCGCAGAGGGGTACACACGCTCCGGCGCCGTCCGCGCGGCGTCGCTGGCGCTTCGCAGGAACCATCCCCGTCAGCCGGACATCTGGGCCGCGTTCGCCCTCGCCGGCACGCCGGGTTCACTGGATTGATCAAGAAAGGAGAACTCATGTCATACACACTACGCATCATCTTTGATGGAATCGTCGTAACCGGGCCCCCGGCACCTCCTCCCCCTCAGCTGCCCGGAATGCCGTCGAAATCACAAGTCACGTTACCCGGACCGTTTTACGCGGTCATGCCGTTGCTCGGCCGCCGTCTGAGCCGTCTCGCACCGCCACAGGCCGGAAAGGAGTGGTACATCCCAGCTCACGTTCCGGTGATGATTACGAGCGACCGAATCTGTGTAACAGATGACGAACGCCAGCCGGATGAAAAACGGACGACGAAGAACGGCTCCGGCTTCTACCTCTGGTACCCGTTACGCGAGCGAATGGAGTTCGATCTCCATGCCGCCAACTATGCTGACAAGCTGACGTACATCTACGAGGATGCAGAATTACAGGAAGGCAAGTTTCGCCTGCACTCAGCCGGCAAAATCCCTCGCATGGAAATGATCTATGCCGACCGCGACCGCCTGGCCAACGGAACCCTCAACACCCATCCACCATCCAACGTAGCTGCACAGATCTTCATCCCAAACGGAGAAGTGAGCGGCGGCACCGACTACAACCAAAAGAAGGACGCCGTCGATGCGAAGTTTCTCCCGCCGCGCACGGGCGATGCGGAGCCGAAAACGATAGTTCCAAACGCTGTCGTGACGATCAGAGAGGTCACGACGGTCTCGATTCAGATGTCGTCGCTCGATTCGGGACAGACGCTCGATCCGATCGTGTTCACACTGGAGCAAGACGAAGACATTCGGATCGGAAACGGCGATCCGGAGAACATCGGCTATGTGCTCGAGCTGTTGTCGTCAGGTGGGGAGATCGCCGTCGAGCGACAGAAGCCGGTTCACCGCCACAAGGACGACGGCGTCACCGACGTCATCGACATCGACTTCGAAGGTGTGTATGACCTGCTCGCGGGTCCCGATGATGGAGAAGCCATGCCAGTACCGTTTTACGACCAAGTCAGATACGGCATGACGAACTGCTACGGAAGTTCGGTGAAACCACCGACGGGATAGAAGCCGTGACCGCAACTCCGCGTCCTCAATACGTATGCGATCCGAAGGTTTGAGCGCTGCGATCACGCCGAATCAACTGACGGAAGAAGGGAGCGCGGGCAATTGCCCGCGCTCCTCGAGTTTGTTTGTTTACGGCGTGACAGTAAACGTGATCGTGTTGCTCCAGACTCCGTTCTGGTAGACCTGTGAGGCGCTCGTCGTCGAGCCGGCGATGACTGTTGCCACTACTTGTGTGTCGCTCCAGCTCACGATTGTTGCGTACTTGTTCGCGAGCCACACTTTGCCGCTGCCCTGCGTCGTGCCGAAGCCGGTGCCGGTGAACGTCACTTGCGTGCCGACCGGGCCGCTCGTTGGCGAGATGCTGCTCAGCACTGGGATGATCACTGTGAACGTGCCGTAGTTGGCCCACACGCCGCCCTGTTGCACCTGCGCGGTGCCGGTGACGGCTCCCGATGCGACGGTGGCCACGATCTGCGTGTCGCTCCAGCTGACATAGCTGCCGGCGAGTTTGCTGCCGAGCCAAACGCTGCCCGATCCCTGCGACGATCCGAAGCCGGTGCCGGTGATGGTGATTGAGTCGCCCGCGCGGGCCGTCGTCGGTGAGACGCTGGTGATGGCCGGTGTGATCACCGTCAACGCGACGGTGTTGCCCCAGACGCCGCTCTGCTTCACCTGGGCGCTGCCGCTTGTCGCACCCGAGGCGACGGTGGCGACGATCTGCGTGTTGCTCCAGCTCACATAGCTGGCGGCGAGCTTGCTGCCGAGCCACACCTGACCGGAGCCCTGCGTCGAACCGAAGTTCGTGCCGTTGATCGTGATTGAGTCGCCAGCGCGTGCCGTCGTCGGCGAGATGCTCGTGATGCTCGGCGACGTGACGGTGAACGCGACCTGATTGCCCCAGACACCGCTCTGCTGCACCTGCGCGTTGCCGCTGACCGAGTTCGCGGCGACCGTGGCCACGATCTGCGTCGCGCTCCAGCTCACGATGCTGCCGGCGTATGTGCTGCCGAGCCACAACTGACCGGAGCCCTGTGTCGCGCCAAAGTTTGTGCCGTTGATCGTCACCTGCGTTCCCGGTACGCCGCTCGACGGGCTGATGCTACTGATCGTCGGTGTAACGATCGTGAAGGTGATCGAGTTGCTCCACGTGCCGGCCTGCTGCACGGACGCGCTTCCTGACGCGACGTTCGAGTCCACCGTTGCGACGACTTGCGTGTCGCTCCAGCTCACGATGCTGCCCGCCAGCTTGTTGCCGAGCCACACGCTTCCGGTGCCCTGCACCGAACCGAAGCCGGTGCCGGTCAGCGTGACCTGCGTTCCCGGCACGCCGCTCGTCGGGCTGATACTGGTGAGCGAAGGCGAAGCCGCGTTGCCGATCTTCGCCACCCACACGTCATGGCCGCCGCCGTTCGTCGGCTGAATGGCGCTCCCGCTCGTGCCGGGGAAGTCGCTGCTGGCAGTGAATCCGATGATGTAGAAGTTGCCTGAGCCGTCCAGCGCAGCGCCGAAGCTCTGGTCCTCGTCCGTTCCGCCGAGATTCGTCGACCAGACGACCGCCGTGCCGGCCGCGTTGATTTTCGCAGCCACCACATCGACCGTACCGCCGCCGTACGCCGGCTGGATCGCGTTTGACACCGGGAAGTCCGTGGAATTCGTGGAGCCGCTGATGTAGACGCTCCCCGAGCTGTCGACGCCAATGCCCGTGCTCAAATCGTAGTTCGTGCCTCCGAGAAACGTCGCCCACGTGATCGATGTGGCGGCCGGATTGAGCTTCATCACCCAGATGTCACTGAGGCCCGCGTTCAAGGGCTGGATCGAGCTGCCGGTCACACCGGGAAAGCTTGTTGAGTCGGTATTGCCGGTCAAGTAGATGTTGCCCGACGCATCGAGGGCGAGGGCAGCCAGACCGTCATCACCGCTGCCGCCAACAAAGGTCGCATAGCTGATGGCGGTTCCCGCGGCATTGATCTCCGTCAGTGTGGCATCGCCGCCGCCGCCGGCGTTCGACGACTGGAGCGAACCGCCGCCGACGCCGGGCCACGTAGTCGAGTTGGTCCCGCCGCCGACCCATGCGTTGCCCGAGCCGTCGATGCGGATCGTTCCCACGCCGTCGTCTCCACTGGTGCCAAGGTAGGTCGACCACACCTTCGCGCCGGACGTGTCGATTTTGATCACGAAGCCGTCGTAGTTGCCGCCGGCATAGGCTGATTGGATTGCACCGGCGCCGATCCAGGGAATGGAGGTCGATCGGGTGGAACCGGCGACGTAGGCATTGCCGGAGCCGTCGACGGTAATGTCGTCCGCGATGTCATCGTCGGCGCCGCCGAGGTAAGTGGCCCACAGGATCGCATCTCCGGCGGCATTGATCTTCACAGCGAATGCGTCGCGGTTGCTTCCGGCCCCGCCGAACGTGGGCTGGATCGAACCGGCGGTGACGCCGGGGAAGTCCGTGGCGTTGGTGGCACCGGTGACGTAGGCGTTGCCCGACGAATCGACGGCGATGCCGAGGCCATATTCGTTCCAGCCGTTCGCGCTTAGATAGGTCGAATACACGAGCGCCGTGCCGGCGGCGTTGATCTTTGCCACGAAGACATCCCAGTCATACCCTTTCGTCCCGTAAATGGGATTGGCGGTCGGGAAATCGGTAGAACCCGCGGTGCCAGTGATGTACGCGTTGCCGGAACCGTCGACGGCGATGGCGTAACCCAAGTCTTCGATGCTGCCGCCGAGGTAGGTGGACCACGTCAGCACGGGATCGATGATCAGCGGCCTGCTGTGGTCATAGCTGCCGAGGATGAAACCGAGCGACTTGCCGCGGATGCTGTAGCGCGCGTCGACGATATTGCGGCGTCCGTCGATCTCCTGATAGACGAGCGGACGCGACTGCACGAGCGTTCCGTGCGGCGTGTGGAGGAGGAGCGATCCGTCCTTCTCGGTCGTCATCGAATCGATACCGTCGAAGGCGAAGCGGATCTGCTTCGGATTCGCAGTCGGCGCGATGGTGAAGTCGTACTCGACCTGCTGCTGGTTGCCTCGGAAGACAAGGTCGACTCCCGGATAAACGCGCTCGTAGCGCACCTGCGCGAAGTTGTCGACGTCGGTGCGCCAATTCCGGCGGTCATTGCCGCGGAAGTAATTCGTACGCGTCTCGAGCGGGCGCTCGCCGCGAATATCGGGATTCGAGTTTGCGCCGCTGAGATGCCAGCGGATCACGTCGTGCTGCGCGCCGTGCATCTGGAGCACGGTCTCGTTCGGGGTGAGAAACATCGTGTAGCGGGGGGTGCGGCTGAGGAAGCGGACCGGCGCGTCGAACTGGCCGTAGTTCGCCTCGAAGGTGAGCGGCACTTTGGCAAGCGCCCCGGCCGTGAGTTTCGCTGGGACAGGCTGCTGTGCTGCTATGAGCGGAAAGACACCAAGAACTACGCACGTGAGGAAAATAGACAGAGATCTACAGGACATACGCCCTCCGGTTGCAAAACGTTATTTGGATATGGATCTTGGTCCTGCTAAGACAATCCGTCAGCCAATCATTCCAGCCCACCGGAAATGTTTAAATGGGGCCAGACTCGTCCGTGGTGTGCGGGGGGACCCGTGGTATTACGACTTCGTCGTGGATCGTAGAGCCGTCGGCTCAACTGGTGGACCGCCGCCGGCTCGGCGGCGTGAACCGGCGTTTACGACGTCTATAGCGTCCTCCCCACCGCGGGGACGATGATGCGCAGCTCGTCCATCAATCGCGCGAACTGGTCGGGATAAAGCGATTGCGGGCCGTCGCAGACGGCTTTTTCGGGCTCGTGGTGGACTTCGATCAGGACGCCGTCGGCGCCCGCGGCGACGATGGCTCTTGCGAGCGGCATCACTTTGTCGCGGCGGCCTACGGCGTGGGAGGGGTCGGCGATGATCGGGAGATGGGAGAGCTTGTTGATGACCGGGATCGCTGAGATGTCGAGCGTGTTGCGTGTGTACGTTTCGAATGTGCGGATGCCGCGCTCGCAGAGAATGACGTCGTAGTTGCCGCCGGAGAGGATGTACTCCGAGGCCAGGAGCCACTCTTGAATCGTGGCGGACATGCCGCGCTTGAGCAGGATCGGTTTGCGGATCTGGCCGAGGGCGGCGAGCAGGTTGTAGTTCTGCATGTTGCGCGCGCCGACCTGCAGGATGTCCACATACTCCAGCATCGCTTCGATCTGCCCAATCTCCATCACCTCGGAAATCGTGGCCATGTTGTTTTCGTCACCGGCGGCGCGCAGCAGTTTCAATCCTTCGATGCCCATCCCCTGAAACGCATACGGCGAGGTGCGCGGCTTGTAGGCGCCGCCGCGCAGCACGCGCGCTCCGGCACGCGCGACGCGGCGCGCGGTCTCGAATAGTTGCCGTTCGTTTTCGATCGTGCAGGGACCGGCCATGACGACGACGTCGCTGCCGCCGATGGCGATGTCGCGCACTTTCACGACCGTTTTTTCGCGCCGGAATGTCCGGCTGGAGAGTTTGTACGGCTCGCTGACGCGCACCGCTTCCTGCACGCCGTGCAGCACTTCGAACTCGCGCGGGTCGACGCTGGCGACATCGCCTACGACGCCGAGGACTGTCTGATCCGAGCCGGTAGAGCGATGCACGTCGAAGCCGCGCTCGCTGAGCACCGCGACGACGTGCTCGATGTCGGTATCCGACGCATGTTTTTGCATCACAATGACCATGAAATCCTCCCTGCCTCTTTCTAGCTGCGATTCGTAGCGTGCCGTTCTACGCGCCGCGATTCATCGATGATTCGTTCAAAAAGACGCCTCACAGTTGCGGGATCGAGCGGGCCGTCGGAGGTGCGCTCGACGTGCAGGAGCACCTGTTTCTCGCGCTCGGGAGCGTAGATGGGCATGTCGAGAACGGCCTTGATCTCGCCGATCTCGATTGCGTATTTCGCGCGTTGATTGAGGAGGCGCACGATGACCTCGTCGACGCGGTCGATGGCGTCGCGAAGGCGGGTGAGCTCTTGTTCTGCGTCCGTTCGATCCATAAGAAAAAACCTCTTGCCGCGCGGGAAGAGGTTCGGATCGACTCAGCGGTCAGCACCCCTTCGTAGCGGGGCGCGATATGCCCCACGCTTACGTAAAGTAGCCGTAGTAATACGCAAAGCGATGGGCGGTGGGAGTCATGTGGCGGGTGAGAGTAAGGGCGAGAGCGCGTTTCTGTCAAGAATCGTTTTGACGACGGTGGCCGCGCGGTTCGGCGCTCCCGCGGCATCGCCGTTCGCGACCGCGCGCACGATGGCGCTGCCGACGACGATGGCATCGCAGTGATCACGCAACAGTTCGAAGTGGGCGTGTTGCGAGATGCCGAAGCCGACTGCGAGAGGCTTTGTGACTTGGCCACGAACTTCGTCGAGTCGTGTAAGGAGCGTCGGATCGAGCTCATTGCGCGTGCCGGTGACGCCCGTCGTCGAGACGTAGTAGATGAAGTCGTCGCTGACGCGATTCACGGCTGCGACGCGAACATCGCTTGATGTCGGTGCGAGAAGAAAGATCGATCCCAGCCCGCGCTTTCTGAATATCGGTCTCACCTCCCCCGCCGCTTCGGTTGGCAGGTCCGTCAGAAGCACCGCATCGATGCCGGCCGTCGCGGCATCGTCCGCGAATCTCTCGACGCCGTATCGCAGAACGGGATTCAGATAGGAGAAGGCAATCAACGGAATGTCGCTGCGCGTGCGAATTTCGTCCGCGATAGCGAAGACATCGCCGATGTTCGTCCCGTTCTTCAACGCGCGCTGGGCCGCCATCTGGATGACCGGCCCATCGGCGATCGGATCCGAGAAAGGAACACCGAGCTCGATGGCATCGGCGCCCGCGTCTTCGAGCGCGTGAATGATCTCGACGGTCGGACCATCGCCGCAGGTGACGTATGCGATGAGGCCACAGCGGTGGGCGGCCTTGAGTCCAGCGAATAGCTTCTTAACGCGATTCATCGCGTCCCCCGGGCAGGCATTTCGCGCGAAGCGCTTTGGAGTGCGCGTGGCGCAGCCACCGCTTTGGGAGGGTGGATCGCGCCTCGTAAACGACCTTCAAAAAGCGGCGGCTGGCGCCGCCGCACTCCAAAGCGCTTCGCGCGAAACCGAAGGACGTTCATTTCGCCTCCAGCGCTGCGACCTGCGGCACGTCCTTGTCGCCGCGGCCACTGAGGTTCACGACTACGATTTTTTCGCGGCCGATCGATGCGCCATTTCGCAGCAGCCAGCCGAGGGCGTGGGAGGACTCGAGGGCGGGGATGATTCCTTCGAGCTCGCTCAGTTTGTGGAACGCCTCGAGGGCGAGGTCGTCGCTGCAATCGTAGTACTCGATGCGGCCGATCTGCTGGAGGTAGGCGTGCTCAGGCCCGATCGACGGGTAATCGAGGCCGGCGGAGATCGAATGCGTCTCCGCGATCTGGCCGAATTCGTCCTGCAACACCATCGAGCGCGTGCCGTGAAGGACGCCGAGGGCGCCGCCGCTGAATCGCGCTGCGTGTTGGCCGAGGGTCGGTCCGCGTCCGCCCGCTTCGACGCCGATGAAGCGGATCGAATCGTGTTGCAGCATCTCGTAGAAGAGACCGATCGCGTTCGATCCGCCGCCGACGCAGGCGACAGCAACGTCCGGAATGGCGCCAGTTCGTTTCTTCAACTGACCCAGCGCCTCGCGCCCGATCACGGATTGAAAATCGCGCACGACCAGCGGATAAGGATGCGGCCCGAGCACCGACCCGATGATGTAGTGCGTGGTGCGGACGTTCGTCACCCAGTCGCGAATCGCTTCGTTGATCGCGTCTTTCAACGTGCGGCTACCGCTGGAAACCGGTACGACCTCGGCGCCGAGGAGGCGCATGCGGAAGACGTTCAACTCCTGGCGGGCCATGTCCACCTCGCCCATGTAGACGACGCAGTCGAGGCCGAGGAGCGCGCATGCGGTGGCGGTGGCGACGCCGTGTTGTCCGGCGCCGGTCTCGGCGATGATGCGTTGCTTGCCCATGCGCTTGGCGATGAGCGCCTGACCGATGGCGTTGTTGATCTTGTGGGCGCCGGTGTGATTGAGATCTTCGCGTTTCAGAAACAGCCGCATCCCGCCGCACGCCTCGGCAAACCTCTTCGCCTCGGTCAGCGCAGTGGGCCGCCCGACAAAGTCACGCAGCACATCATCGAGCTCGTCGCGGAAGGCGCGATCGCGGCGAAGGTTTCGATACGCGGCTTCGAATTCATCGAGCGCCGCCATCAGCGTTTCGGGAACGTAGCGTCCGCCGAACTCGCCGAAGTAACCGCGGCGGTCAGGCAGCGAAGCGGCGCGCGGGCGTGTCTCAGAATGATTCATGGTCTCCTCACGCGTTCGAACAGACGCGCCACTGCTGCGTGATCTTTGATGCCCGGCCTGGACTCGACGCCGCTGGCGATGTCGATGGCGTCCGGACGCACGAGGCTGATCGCGGCGACGACGTTGTCGGGATTCAGTCCGCCGGAAAGAAAGAAAGGCTTCGACCGTTCGTACGTCGTCATGAGCGACCAGTCGAAACGGCGGCCGGTGCCGCCGGCGCGGCGCTCGTCGTATGTATCGAAGAGAAGCCACGCCGCAGTTGGCGTCGCGTGCGTGTCGGGTAGCGAGTCGCCGACATGGAGCGCTTTGATCGCGGGAATGCCGAGGTCGCGAATGTCGTCGTCGGTCTCACTGCCGTGCAATTGAACGAGATCGAAGCCGGCAACCCCTTGGATCTCGCGGATGTAGTCATTCGACGCGTCGCGAAAGACACCAACGATCTTCGACGACTTGCCGCTTTCGCGAAGCCGCGCCACGATCTTGCCGGCCTTTTCCGGCTCGATGAATCGCGGCGATCCGGGAACGAAAATGAA
The DNA here is from genome assembly GCA_963719365.1 of Thermoanaerobaculia bacterium. Classification (GTDB taxonomy): domain Bacteria; phylum Acidobacteriota; class Thermoanaerobaculia; order Gp7-AA8; family Gp7-AA8; genus JADGNZ01. Next base: position 976,257 of record OY970380.1, read on the forward strand.
TCCGAGAAAGTCGGCGCCGCATTCAGCGCAGAAGAGCGCGTCGTCTTCGTTGGCAATGCCGCAGATCTTGATTTTTGTCATGGCGCCGCCACCAGTTGCCGCACCGCCGCGGCGCGGTCATTCTGCCGCAACAGCGATTCGCCGACGAGAAAGGCATCGAAGCCGGCGGCACGAAGGCGGTCAATGTCAGCGCGCGTCTTGAGCCCGCTCTCGGCGACGCGCAGTACACCTTGCGGGATCTGCCGCGACAGGCGTTCCGACGCGCCAAGGTCGACGCTGAAGTCGCGAAGATTGCGATTGTTGACGCCAATGATGCGCGCGCCGCCATCCACCGCCCGCGCCAATTCCGCTTCGTCGTGTACCTCGACGAGAGCGTCGCAGGAGTACTCGTCGAGGCAGGCGATGAAGTCGCGAATCTGCGTGGCGTCGAGCAGCGACGCGAGGAGAAGAATCGCGCTCGCGCCGGCGGCGACTCCGCGGATGAGTTGGGATTCTTCGACGATGAAGTCTTTCATCAAGATGGGGAGCCCGCTTGACTTTGCGGCGCGGCCGATCCATTCGCGGGAGCCGCGAAAAAACTCCGGCTCGGTGACGATCGAGATGGCGGCGGCGCCACCTTCTTTGTAGTTCGCAGCGATCCCTTCGACATCCGGATTCTCGACAATCGGTCCGGCCGAGGGCGATGCTGACTTGATCTCGGCAATGATGTTGATGCCTTCGCGCTTCAAGGCCTCCGTCAACGCGAACGATCTCCTGTTCCGCGCGGCACGCTCCGCCGCTGCGTAGCCGGGTGGTGGTTCGCTGCCGAGGCGCGCGCGAGTGCGGGAGACGATGTCGTCGAGGATGGTCATGCAGAACACCGCCTAACCCAATGGCATGAACTCAAGCGCTCGTGGATCGTCGCGAACGGAGTGCTGACGTCCTCCCCGGCTGGCCCGAAAGCGTCTCGACCTCGGCGGCGGGACGCCGCCGCGCCAGCCGCCGAGACGGCAGCGTTCCAACGCGCTCTTATGTTCAAGTCACTCGGTCTAACCTGCATCTCGCACATGCTCGATGCACTGCTTGTTGCAACTCTTCCTAATTCTTGATGCTCTCTCCATTCGAGCGCCTTCTCCCCCCGCGCTTTTTGCGGGGGGAGAAGGTGGCCGAAGGCCGGATGAGGGGGAAGGGCGTGCGCGGTGCAACCAATGGCGCCTCGTTTGATCCTGGCCGAGAATGTGGCGTTCGCACGGATGTCGCGTTGATGCAACGCCCCCTCATCCGGCCTTCGGCCACCTTCTCCCCCACTGAAAAGCGTGGGGGAGAAGGCGCTCGATGGGAGAGTGCGCTGATATGGGCGTGAGCAATACCTGTTACGCCAGCTCATTCGTCACCGCCACCAGCTCCTGCAACTTTGTCATCGCTTGCCCGCCGCTGATCGATTCGCGCGCCATCTCCACGCCATCGCGAATTGTCGGCGCGGCGCCCGAGACAAACAGTGCGGCGCCGGCGTTCGCGGCGACAATCTCGCTACGTGCATCATTTGCTCCGTTCAGCACCTCGCGAGCGACACGCGCGTTCTCGCGTGCGTCACCACCTGAGATCTCGCTCAGTTCGTGACGTCTGACTCCGATCTCTTCCGGCGTCAGCTCGAATCCGCGCAACTCGCCGTCGCGCACTTCGCAGCCGAATGTCGACGCGGAGATCGAAATCTCATCGAGCCCGTCGGCGCTGTGAACCACCAGCGCGTGCTCGGCGCCGAGCGCGAGCAGCACGCGGCCGAGAATCTCGACGAGGTGGAGCGAGTAGACGCCGAGCACCTGACGCCGCGCGAAGGCGGGGTTGGTCAGCGGCCCGAGGACGTTGAAAATCGTGCGGACGCCGAGCTCGCGGCGGATGCCGGCCACCGCGCCCATCGCCGGATGCAGCTTCGGCGCGAAGAGAAACGAAATGCCGGTGCGGCGCAGCACTTCGCTCATGCGCGCGGCGTCGAGGTCGATGGCCACGCCAAGCTCGGCGAGAACGTCGGCGCTTCCGCACGACGATGAGACCGCGCGGTTGCCGTGCTTCGCCACCGACGCGCCGGCACCGGCGGCAACGAGCGCCGCGACGGTGGAGACATTGAACGTGCCGCGACCATCGCCGCCGGTGCCGCAGGTGTCGATGATCCGTTCGCGATCGATGGTGAGCGGACTCACCCGCTCGCGCATCGCCAGCGCGGCGCCCGTGATCTCCTCGGAAGTCTCGCCTTTCATTCGCAGCGCGATCAGCAGCGCACTCTTCTGCACATCGGAGGCGCGGCCGTCCATGACCTCGCCGAAGACTTCGTGCATTTCGTCGCGCCCGAGGTCTTTGCCGTCGACGACTTTCCGAATGGCGGTGTCGATCATTGCCGCACCTCCAACAGGAAGTTCGCAATCAACCGATCCCCACCCTCGGTGCCATACGACTCGGGATGGAACTGGATGCCGTAGATCGGCCGGTCGCGGTGGGCGATGGCCATGATCACGCCGTCGTCAGTCTCGGCGTCGATGCGCAATTCGTCCGGCATCGATTCGCGATCGACGACGAGCGAGTGATAGCGCGCGGTCTGCATCGGCGTCGGACAGCCGGTAAAAAGGCCGCGCCCTTCGTGCCGCACGTCGCTGAGTTTTCCGTGAACCGGCACGCGCCCCCGCACGATGCGGCCGCCGAATGCTTCGCCGATTGCCTGGTGCCCGAGACAGATGCCGAGGAGAGGAATGGAAGCGTTGGAGCGGATGAGATCGAGGATGCGGCCGGCGCGCGATGGAGTGCCGGGACCGGGCGAGATCACGATTGCCTCCGGCTCCTGATCGAGGAGCGCATCGACATCGAAGGCGTCGTTGCGGATGACCTGCAACTCGAACGCAGAGATCTTCTCGATCTGCTGCACCAGGTTGTAGGTGAATGAATCGTAGTTATCGACAACAGTGATCATGGCTGCTCCTGAACGCCGGCGGGTGGACAGACGGAATCAGGCGCTACGCCAAGGCCAGGGCGAGGTCAGGATTGGGAGTGGGCTAAAGCCAAAGACACGAGTCGACCGGACAGCTCGTCGACTCGTTGACCTCATGCGCGGGGAAGTTCATCGCGGGCGGAGGATAGCATGATTGCGGGATGTGGGTTTTCGGTTGTCGGGTTGTCGGTTGATTGCGCCTCGCGCGTTGTCGCCGCGCGCGCGGTTTATTCGAAGACGTTCTCTACCAGGGCAGCCGCTCAACTCCTGCCACTTGATCAAAATGAGTGTCGCGACTAACGATTGGCAGACCGTACTGCGCCGCGAGGGCAGCCACCCATATATCGTTCTCGGGAATTGGGCGTCCGATCCGGCGGAGATCTTCACGAAGAGACGCGTAGTGGGCCGTTGTATCCACATCGATCGGGAGAACAATCGACTTGTGGATGAAAAGGTCGAACAATCTTTCCAGTCGACCGCGCTCTCGTGATCGCACCAGTCCATAGCGGTACTCGCCAATCACGATTACGGGGAGGTGATGCTGCTCTTCGTCCGCAAGAGTTTCCGCAATCGAAGGATCGCCGGCGAGAAGAGCTGAAACCGCGTTCGTGTCGAGAATCAACGCCAGTCCGACGGATCTATCTGCTCGAACTCCGATTCAATCACCGCGTCGACGCGCCCGACGGCGTCGGGATCAGCGAGTCCGAAAACACTACGCCATCCCGAGCCGGCCGCAATTGGCGTGCTCGTCGAAGCGAGACGAGTCGTCAGCGCTTCGCTAATGAACTCGGGGAGCGTTTCTCCTCTCGCTGCAGCAGCGGTCTTCGCTTCTCCGAGCAACTCGTCTGTTATTTCGATCGTTACTTTCACAATTAACCTCTACTCTACGACACCCGACCCCCGACAGCCTACTCCCTGAACGGCAACACCTCCGCCGGCTCCTCCCCTTGCATCGTTAGCCGCAGTTTCGATGACTCCAGCGGCAGCGTGTCGACTTGCGACAGCGCTTCGAGCTCCGTGCCGCTGCCGGCCATGCGCTGCAGCTCCTGTCCCTTTGGCCAGAGGCGCGTGTCGATCGAACGGATCGCCTTGTTGTACTGCTCCACCGTTTTCGCCAGCGCGGAGCCGATGTCGGTGATGAGGTCCATCACTTTGACGAAGCGGTTGAAGAGCTCGACGCCCGCGTCGTGCATCTTCTTGGCGTTCTCCTCGGTGCGCTCCGCCTTCCAACCGGCGGCCACGGCGCGCAGCAGCGGTAGAAGGACCGTTGGCGATGCGAGGTAGATCTTCTTGTCGACCGCATATTCGAAGAGCATCGGATCGGTGACCAGGGCGGCGGAAAGGAAATGCTCGCCCGGCAGGAACATCACGGTGAAGTCCAGACTGTCGCCGATGTTGAGTTGGTAATCCTTGCGGCTGAGCGCGTCAATGTGCCGGCGCAACGTGCGCGCGTGCGCCGTCAGCGCTTCGAGCTTGCGTGTCTCCTCGGTCGCGTTGGCAGCGACGCTGTAATCGCTGAGCGGAACTTTTGCGTCGATGGCGATGATCCGCTTGTTCGGCAGATGGACGACGACGTCGGGACGGAGGCGGCGTCCCTCATCGGTCAGAAACGTTTCCTGAACATCGAAGTCGCACAGCTCGCTCATGCCCGCCAGCTCGATGCAACGTTTGAGGGAGTTTTCTCCCCACGATCCGCGAACCGTCGGCGACGCTAGTGCATTGGCCAGACGCGAAGCTTCGCGCTGCGCGCTCTCCTGGGCGCTGAGCAAAGCGCGGATCTGCTCCTGCAATCCGCCGTACGCTTCGTTGCGCGTGTGCTCGCTCTTCTGCAGATCGCCGGCGTAGCGGCCGAGCATGTCCCGCAGCGGCTGCAGCATCGTGTCGATCTCTGCCTTCTTCGTGTCGAGCGACGCGGCCAGCTCGCCCTTCGAACCGTCCATGTGCGCCTTGTTCAGATCGAGAAAGGAGGTGCTGATCGATGCGAGCGCCTTTTGCGCGGTTGCGGCGAAAGCCTCTTCCATCTGCTTGCGGGCGTCGCCGAGGAAGCTGGCCTGGGTCTCAGCGACAGCGCGGGCGTGGGATTCGGACGCGGCAAAGCGGCGCGCTTCGATGACGGCGGCCTCGCTGCGCTCGCGCTCCGCCCGGGCAAGATCGCGCTCGGCCTCGGCGCGCTGCACGTCGCCGCTCTTCCTCGCGCTCGCCACCACCCACCCTGCGGTCGCGCCAATGATGAGTGCGGCCACGCTGAGGAGAATCGTCATAAGGGACATGAAAGGATGATGAGGTCTGATCGTTAGAGGGTCAAGCGCGATGGGCTGTGCCTATCGAGAAGGGTTCGGCGACTCTCCTATTTGTAGAGTCGCCGCCGGGCCGGCGGCGGTACAGCCGTCGAGCCGACGGCGCTACGATCGCCTCGGGCTACGCTCCGGACGATAACACTGCGATCACGCGCTCCACCTCTTCCTCATCGTTATAGAAATGAGGGGCGAAGCGCAGCATCCCTTCGCGCGGGGCGCAGACGATGCCGTTCTCTTCGAGCAGCCGGTGCCACTTGAGAAGCGACGGTTCGGACGATGGCGGCAACGCGCCGACGATTGCGGAACGGATCGGATGCGGCGACGCAACTTGCCAACCGATCGCATCGAGCCGCTCGGCGAGCAGCGCAGCGAGGCGCGTCGACTCCTCCGCTATGTCGTTGATGCCGATCTCCAGCAGCAGATCGATCGCCGCGCGCAAGCCGTAGATCCCGCTCGTGTTTAGTGATCCCGCCTCGAAGCGGCGCGCGTCCGGCAGGAGGTCGAGCGGACAATCGATGAACTTCCCCTTGCGCTCGATGTTCGTCCAGCCGTTCTCGAGCACTTCGAGCTTGTCGCGATGTTCCGCCGCCACGAAGAAAATCGCCGCCCCTTCGGAGCCGCACATCCACTTGTGGCCGTCCGCGGCGAGAAAGGCGATGTTCGAGCGCCGCACGTCCATCGGAAGGACGCCAACCGATTGGATGGCATCGACGCAAAAGAGCACGCCGCGCCGCGCGCACATCGCGCCGATGGCGTCGAGGTCCGCGGCGAAGCCGTTGTGAAATGCGACCGACGAAACGCTGACGATGCGCGTTCGCTCATCGACGCACTGCTCCACGTCATCGACTGTGAACGCGCCATCGTGACTGCGAACCACGCGCGTCTCCACACCGCGTCTGTCAAGTTTTCTCCAAGGCGTAGAGTTGGATGGGAACTCGAGGTCGGTGGTGACGACGTTGTCTCCCCTCTCCCATCGAAAGCCCTCGGCGACGAACGACAGTCCTTCCGAGGTGTTCTTGAGGATGGCGATCTCGCCCGCCTCCGCGCCGATCAGCCGCGCGGCAGCGTTGCGCAAGTGAACGTATTCGGCGTACCAGTCGCGCCAATGCAGCGCGCCGAAGTCACGCTGGTCGCGCGCAAACCGCTCCATCGCCTCGTACGCACGGACCGAAAGCGGACCGACCGCAGCGTGATTGAAATAGACGACGTTCTTCGTGACCGGGAAGAGCTCGCGGAGCGCGCGTTTGTCCACGAGCCAAGTGTATCGCCGTCGTCTGCGGGTTTTATCCGCAGATGACACAGATGACCGCAGATCGTCCTGCACTAAACTGCCGCTCGCATGTCGCGCTTCACATTCCTTTCCGCCGGCGAATCGCATGGGCCGCAACTCACCGTCATCGTCACCGGTGTTCCGGCCGGAGTGCGCCTCGACCGCGATCGCATCAACCGCGATCTTGCGCGCCGCCAGCACGGTTACGGCCGCGGCGGACGGATGAAGATCGAACACGATGAGATCGAGATCGTTGGCGGCGTTCGCGGCGGCGAAACGCTCGGCTCGCCGGTCGCCATCGTCATCCGCAACGACGATTTCAAGAACTGGGAAGCGGCGATGGGCGTGTGGGAAATCGACGCCGACGAAGCGCACAAACGCCGCGTTCATGCGCCGCGGCCCGGTCACGTCGATCTGATCGGTGGCATGAAGTACGACCGCCGCGATCTGCGCGACGTCCTCGAGCGCGCCTCCGCCCGCGAGACCGCCTCGCGCGTCGCGGCCGGCGCCATCGCAAAGGAACTTCTACGTTCGTTCGGCATCGAGCTTCGCTCCGGAGTCGTCTCGATCGGTCCCGTCGGCGATCCTGACCGCGTCACGACCTGGGACGACCTCGGCGCCGTCGACGACGACTCGCCGATGCGCGCCGTCGATCGTGATGCTGAAGCTGCGATGGTTGCCGCCGTCGATCAAGCGCGCGAAGCCGGCGAGACTCTCGGCGGCACGATCGTCGCCGCCGCCCACAACGTCCCCATCGGCCTCGGCTCCTACGTGCAGTGGAACGAAAAACTCGACGGCCGCATCGCCCAGGCCATCCTCTCCATCCACGCCGTCAAAGCGGTTGCCATCGGCGACGGTGTCGCTGCCGCGCAACGGGTGGGATCCGAAGTGCACGACCCGATCTACTTCGACGAGGAGCGTCGCTACCAGCGCACCACGAATCGCGCCGGCGGCCTCGAAGGCGGCGTCACCAACGGTCAGGACGTCGTCGTACGGGCCTACATGAAACCGATCTCTACCCTGCGCCGCGGCCTTCCCTCAGTCGACATCGAAACCCACGAGCCACACCGCTCCCAATGGGAACGAAGCGACGTCACCGCCGTCCCCGCATGCGGCGTCGTCTGCGAAGCAATGCTGGCGATGGCGCTCGCCGATGCAATGCGCGAAAAGTTCGGAGGGGATTCGTTGGGGGAAATGACGGCGAATTTTGCGGCGTACCAGGAGCGCCTTACAAAGTACTGAACAGGCGAAAACTCAGACAGCAACGCAAGCTATTCGTATCGCAAGGCGTCGATCGGATCCAACCGCGCCGCTTTGTACGCCGGATAGATTCCGAAGAACAGGCCGATCGAGATGGAGACGGCGAGGCCGACGACGATCGACCAGAGCGGCGTTTCGGTCGTCAGCGGGCTGACCGTTCGCACGATCAGCGCGATAAGCATGCCGGCGGCGACGCCGATCACGCCGCCCATTCCGGACAGCGTCATCGCCTCGGTCAGGAACTGCATCACGATGTCGCGGCGGACGGCGCCGATGGCTTTGCGCACACCGATCTCGCGGGTTCGTTCCGTCACCGAGACGAGCATGATGTTCATTACGCCAACGCCGCCGACCAGCAGCGCGATGGACGAGATGAAAATCATAGCCAGCGTAATGCCGCCGGTAATCGCTTTGAAGTTGCCAATCAATTTGTCAGGCGTCAGCAGGCCGAAGTCGTTCGGCTTGTTGAACGGCACTTTGCGCCGCGCACGGAGAACGGCGGTTCCTTCCTCAGTAATACGATCGACCCACTCAGGCTTACGCGGCACTGTGGCGATGTTGACGCCGGTGGTCCGTTTGATCGCCGGGAAATGCGCGTCGAACGTCGTAATCGGAATGTAAATGTGTGAGTCGGTCGATTCGAAGAACGTCGCGCCCTGTTTTTCCATGACGCCGATCACCGTGAATTTACGGCCGAAGATCGTCACGTCTTTGCCGAGTGGGTCGCTGCGTTGGAAAAGGCTGTCGCTGATGCCGGAGCCGATCACGATGACCGGAGCGGCTGAGCGCACGTCGCCATCCGTAATGAAGCGCCCTTCGGACACAAAGTGATTATTGGCGACTGCGTAATCCTGCGTAACGCCGCCGAATTCGTCAGGCGTCGCCTGCTGTCTCTTGTAGATCACTTCGAGCGACGCGTTATCGCCTTGCCAATACCGCTCCGGTGAGACAGCCAGCATCGAAGGGCAGAGCCTTTTCATCGCCAGCGCATCGTCGTAAGTCAGATCCTTGCGGGTGCGCTGCGACTCATCGTTGCTGCCGGGGCCGAATCGCGGATCGAATTTCTGAAACTGCACGAGCGTCGCGCCGAACGCCTGGAAATCACCCGTGACCTTGTTATTGAATCCTACGATGATCGAAACCATTGCGATGACCGTAGTGACGCCGATGACGATGCCGAGGACCGTAAGAGCCGAACGGAGCTTGTAAGTTGTCAACGCGCGTGCGGCGAAGCGGACATTTTCGCGAGCGGCCAGGATGTGATCACGTGCGCGCATGGCGATCTACTCCGACCTCAAGGCGTCGATCGGCGGCAGGTTCGCGGCGCGCATGGCCGGGAAAAAGCCGGCAGTGACGCCGGTAACGACCGCAATCGTCAACCCACTGATGACGAGCGATGCGCTCACGCGCGTCGGCAATGGGAAGGCCGCCGAAATTCCGAAGCTGACGAGGACGCCGAGGAGAACGCCCACAATGCCGCCGCCGAGCGAAAGCAGAATCGCCTCCGTCAGAAATTGAGATTGAATGTTGCGCTTGCGGGCTCCGAGCGCGCGGCGGATTCCGATCTCGCGCGTCCTCTCGACCACCGAGACGAGCATGATGTTCGTAATGACGATGCCGCCGACGATGAGCGAAATGCTCGAAATAAAGATCATTACCGCGAAGCCGGCAGCCGAGATGCTTTTCCACAATGTCTGCAGCGCCTCGGCAGAAACGACACCGAACGGATCGTCCGCGCGAAACCCCGTCTTGCGGCGGCTGCGCATCAACACGCGAACCTGATCGAGCGATTTCTCGAGGCCTGGAACACCGCCTGCCGCGCGCACAAAGAGATTCAGACCGCCCCTCGACCCGAATGCTTTCTGGTACGCCGAGAGCGGGATGTAGAGCTGGTTATCCTGACTGCGCCCGAGGACCGAGCCCTGTTTTCGCAGGAGACCGATGACGCGTGCCGGATGGCCGGCGATGTGAATCGTGCGCCCGAGGGGATCGAGCTTGCCGAAAAGCTCATCTTTCACGTCTGACCCGATCACTGCCACCATCGCAGCATGCTCGTCTTCGGTGCGTGTATAGAACCGCCCCTCTTCGATATCGACGTTGTTGATCTCGCCGATATTTGCTGTGCCTCCCTGTACACGAACGCCAGCCAGCTTTTGCGAGCCGTTCTTGACTGTCATACGCGTGTTTTGCTGTGCACCCACCGCTGCGCAACGCGTGCACTGCTGGCGAATTGCCTCGTAGTCATGCCAATCAATTTTCTTACGCTTCACCGCTACGAGGAATTGCTCGCGGCTGGTGATGATCCCGAATTGCGTGACGATGTAAACGTCCGGACTGAGCGTGAATACTTTCTCGGCGATATACGCATTGAGCCCAGCGATGATCGAGACGACCGAGATCACCGTCATGACGCCGATGATTACACCGAGCAGCGTCAGAAAGCTGCGAAGCTTATGCGCGGCGAGGGCGGCGATGGCGATGCGGAGCGTGTCCATGGGTTTGAGTTGGAAGCGAAATGTTGAATGTTGGATGTTGAATGTTTATTGTTGAATGGATCTTGTTACCGAACCACCGGACCATTCAACACCTAACATTCAACATTAAACATTGAACATTCTGTTTTGACGTTTATCCCTTATCTCCGCCCGTCTTTTCCGCCCCGGCATCCTTCTGTTCCTTCACCTTCGTCCCGTCCTTGATCTCGCGCAATGCCCGGAACGGACCCGACACGATCTGCTGCCCTTCTTTTGCGCCGTCTACAAGCTCGATCATGCTGTCGCCGGAAAGCCCTGTCTTCACATTCTCGAATTTCACTGTGCCATTATCATTGACGAACACGCCTTCTTCGTCTTGCGGCTTGCCAGTCTTGTTGCCCGGTTTTTCGCGCACGACAAGAGCCTGAATCGGAATCGCCAGCGCTTTCGCCCGCGTGCCGGTGATGATGTCTGCCGATGCGGAGAATCCGGGCCGCACGCCGAGAGGCGGATTTTCCACCTGGATCTTGACCTCGAAATTCACCGCCTCGGTGCTGCCGCTTGCGGTGAGGCCATTGCGCTTGATGGGACTCGACGCCACCTCGGTAACCAGTCCCGGGAACGTCTTGTTTGGATAGGCGTCGATAGTGACGCTGGCGCGCTGACCAACTTTCACGGACGGCACGTCCGTCTCATCCACTTCCATCACCGCTTCGACGACGCTCATGTCGGCGATCGTCATCAGCACCGTGCCGGCGTTGTTCATGGTGCCGATCACGGCCACTTCGCCTTCTTCGACCGGGAGCGCGGTGACGATGCCGGCCATCGGCGCGCGCATGGTCGTCTTGGAAAGCGTGTCCCGCGCGGCGTTGAGATTCTCGCGCGCCTGACTGATGCGCTGCTCGAGCGCCATCACGTTCGCGCGTGCGGAATCGCGTGAGCTCTGGGCGCGATCGAGATCGGCGCGCGGAATGATTTTCTGATCGTAGTTTTTCTGCGCACGCGCGAGGTCCTGCTCCGCAGCGATGGCCATCGCTTTTGCCGCATCACGATCCGAGAAAACGGCTTGCAGGGCGGCATCGGCGCTTCGCGCGGTAGCGGCGAGCTGCTTCTGATCGATCTGCAGGAGGAAGTCGTCCTTCTTCACGACGTCGCCCTCGCGCACGGCAAGGTTGACGACTTGGCCCATCACGTTGGCGGAAAGGTCGACCTTGCGCTTCGCATCGATGCGTCCATTCGCGGAGACCTTGCTGGTCAGATCCTGCCGCGTCACTTTGCCGAACGTGACCGGCGTACCGTCCTTGCCGCGCTGCGAGAGAATGCCTTCCGTGACAAGCCCGGCGATGCCCAGCACGGCCACACCGGTAATGATCATCGTACGACGCCGCATGAATGGATCTCCTTGGTGGAAGAGCTATACGGTAATGCAGCGGCGGAGTTGCGAAGTGATCGGGAACGGCGCTGCTAGCCGGCAGCTCTGAAGCAAATGTTGAATGTTGGTTGTTGAATGTTCAGTGTTGAATGAAAGGCGGGGGCCCGGATTGGTTATCCATTCAACATTCACATTCAACACTCAACATTCAACATTTGCTCTTACCTGACTGCAATCAACATTTGCTTCTGCCCAACTCCCCTCCGATAGACTGACATCCCCATGCGGCTCGCGACTCTCCTCTTCCTCATCGCCGCAACCGCATCCGCCGGCATCGTCGATGACCTCGACGACGTTGCGAAATGGACCGCCGCTCCCTCGGATGGCGTCTCGCTGAATCTCGTTCCCGATCACGGCTCGATGCGGATGGATTTCGATTTTCGCGGGCACGGTGGCTGGGCGGCGGCCCGGCGCTCCGTCGATCTCGCGCTGCCGGACAACTACCGCTTCGCATTTCGTCTGCGCGGGGAAACGCCGCCGAACACGCTCGAAGATCAAGTTCATCGATCCGTCGGGCGAGAACGTCTGGTGGGTGCGGCGGGTGGCGTGGGAGTTTCCGCGCGACTGGACTGAAGTGATCGCGGACAAGAGCAACATCGAGTTCGCGTGGGGGCCGTCGCCGAATCATGTGCTGACGAAAATCGGCGCGATCGAGGTCACCGTCACTGCGGCGACCGGCGGCAAAGGAAGCGTGTGGCTCGATCGGATTGCGTTCAATGAGCTGCCGGTGGACGCATCGATCCCGATCCTCACCGCGAGCAGCTCCGCGGCGGGAGAAACGCCCGATCGCGCCATGGACGGCCGCACCGACACGGCTTGGCGATCGGCGTCGGGCGGATCGCAATCGCTGACGATCGATTTCCGCAGCGTGCGCCAGTTCGGCGGACTGATCGTTCAATGGGCAGGCGGTTTCGCCACGAATTACGACGTGGCCACGTCGACCGACGGAAAGGAATGGACCGTCGTCCGCACCGTGAGCGGCGGCAACGGCGGACGCGATTACCTGCAAACGCCGAACGCCGCGGCGCGCTACGTCCGGCTCGATCTCAATAGCGGCGCCGGCGATTACGCCATCAGCGAGATCACGATCGAGCCTCCCCGCTTCGGCGACCGCATGATCAACGTCTATCAAGCGATGGCGCACGACGCCCCTCGTGGACGATACCCGCGCGGACTGATCGGCGAGCTCGCGTACTGGACGATCTTCGGCGTCGATCGCGACGAAGGCGCCAAGCCGCTGCTGTCGGAAGATGGCGCGATCGAAACGCCGGCCGGATTCACGCTCGAGCCGTTCGTGCGCATTGACGGACGCCTCATGACGTGGGCGGACGTTACGACCTCGCAATCGCTCGAACAGAATTCCCTGCCGCTGCCGTCGACGACGTGGCGTCATCCGAAGTTCACGCTCGAGATCGCACCGTTCGGCGCAGGCTCGCCAGCCGCACCGATCGGCTACGCGCGCTACAAACTCCGCAATACCAGCAATCACGAAGAGCGCGCGCAGTTCTTCATCGCCATCCGCCCGCTTCGCGTCACGCCGCCGTGGCACGAGCTGAACATCGCCGAGCTGACAGCGCCGATTCGATCGATTCAGTGGAACGGAACGGAGTTGGCGGTCGATGACACGCGCGTTGTTCCATTGACGAAACCATCGCACGTTGCCGCATCGACATTTGATGGCGGGGACGCGATGCTTGCCGGGATGTGGGGAGTCGGGGGTCGGGAGTCGGAGAAAAACCGTACGTCAAATCAGCGCGCCTTGTCTCCGACACCCGACACCCTACAACCGACACCCGTCACCGATCCCCAACGCCACGCCTCCGCCGTCATGATGTGGGACATCACTCTCGCGGCCGGCGCGGAGCGCATCATCGACATCGCCACGCCGCTTCACGCGCACGACGCACAAACGATCCCGACCGATGTCGCGCGAGAGCGGGCAAACGCGATTCGCTACTGGCGCAAAGCCGTCGATCACGTTCAAATCGACATCCCCGCCGCGCGCGATCTCGTCGACACCGTTCGCGCCAATGTCGCCTACAACCTTCTCGGGCGCGATGGTCCGGCCATTCGCGGCGGCGCGCGCAACTACCGGCGAAGTTGGATTCGCGACGGCTCGCTTGCCTCCACGATGCTGCTGCGCTTCGGTCTCGACGATGACGTCCGCGACTACATCCGCTGGTTCGCGCCCTACCAATTCGCCAACGGCAAAATCCCCTGCTGCGTGGATAGCCGAGGCGCCGATCCGGTGGCCGAACACGACAGCCACGGCGAATTCATCTACCTCGTCGCCGAGTACGCGCGGCTCACCGGCGACCTCACACTCGCGCGCGAGATGTGGCCGCATGTGTTGGCGGCGGCGAAGTACATTGATTCTTTGCGGGATGTGGGGAGTGGGGGGTCGGGTGTGGGAGATCAATCCGCTTCGGGAGATGGAAAATCTCCCACACCCCACTCCCCACTCCCCCCTCCCTTCAAAGGCATCCTTCCCCCATCCATCAGCCACGAAGGCTACTCCGCGAAACCGATGCATTCGTACTGGGACGATTTCTTTGCGCTGCGTGGCCTTAAAGATGCCACCTGGCTCGCGGAGCAACTCGGCGAGCGCGACGCGGCGGCGCACTTCGCCATCGTGCACGATGAATTCGCGCGCGATTTTCACGCATCGATCCGCAACGCCATCGCGCTGCATCACATCGACTTCATCCCCGGCTCCGCAGACCTTGGCGATTTCGATCCGACCTCGACCACGATCGGCATCGAGCCAGGCGGCGATCTCGCCAACCTTCCGCACGATGCCGTGATGCACGAATTCACGCGCGCATGGAACGAGTCGCTGGCGCGCATGGAAGGCCTCCGCGATTGGAAGGACTACACGCCGTACGAGCTTCGCCAGGTTGGCACCTTCGTCCGCCTCGGGTGGCGCGACCGCGCGCAGCAACTCCTCCAATTCTTCCTCGACGACCGCCGCCCGCGCGGATGGAATCAGTGGGCCGAGGTGGTGGCGCAGGATTACCGGGCAGCAACGTACCTCGGCGACATCCCCCACCTCTGGGTTGGCTCCGACTTCGCCCGCTCCTTCATCGACATGCTCGCCTACGAACGCGAAGAAGACGACGCCCTCGTCCTCGGCGCCGGCATCCCCGACTCATGGCTGGATCGCGGATTTCACGTACGCGGGCTTCGCACGATCTACGGTCCGCTCAACTTCTCGGCGCGACGAATCGGGAAGCGCGTCGTTGTCGAGATCAGCGGAGTGCGCGTGCCAAAGGGAGGGATCGTGCTGATGCTGCCGGGAGCTCGCGAGCGCGTCGTCAGGCATTTGCCTGCCAGAATCGAGCTGACGCACTAACCGGCATTTCTCCTACGCCCATCGCGACTCTTTCCCATCGAGCGCCTTCTCCCCCATCGCTTTTTGATGGGGGAGAAGGTGGCGAAGCCGGATGAGGGGGCGTTTGACTTTTCGTGCAAAACGAGTTGGTTCATCTCGCAACGCCCCCCTCATCCGCCTTCGCCTGTGCAACCTGGAACATAGGTAACACATTGGCCCGGGGACATAGGTAACAGTCGGGATGAATGGTTTTGATTTGGTTCTCCCTTTAAATCTTTCTTTTTTTAGCAGGGGCTGTGGGAGATGTGGGAAACGCGGGTGGTGGTTGGGGGGCGTTTTCCAAGTCCTGTGGGAAGGCGCGGCCTCATCGCGGCTTTCCATAGGACGTCAGCTTCCATAGCCCGGGCGGGCGGCATGGAAGGACGAGGAGATCAGCCGGTTGGATCCAGAGAGCTTTCTTTGACGGGCTGTTCTTCGGACCCAGGTGTGGGTGCGGCAGGCCTGACCCGGTCAAGATGGAGCCGGCGATCACGGTCAGAGTAGTACCCGAGCTCGAGCTTGCCGAAGCGAAGGATCGAGCAGCTGTCGTCGATGGTCTCGAAGGCGACCTGCTCACCGACCAGTGCCTCGCTCAGAAAGAACCACTGCCCCTTCCACATGATGTCGCCGCTGCTTCGGACGCGCCGGACCTGGCAGTTGCTGGGATACTCGATCTCCGGAAGCCGCTTTGGGTACTCGCGCGAAGAACGCTCGTAGCTTCGCGCGGGTGGTGTCTGGCCAAGAGCCTCGTGCGGACGAATGAAGTTGAATCGATCGACGAACCTGTCGAACTGAGCCTGTTGGCGGCGGCAGTTTTCGGCAGGCTGGGCACACGCTTCCCTCTTGAGATCGCGATGCATGCGCTCGAGGCGGCCGTTCTGCTGTGGCTTACCGGGTTGGATCAGCCGCGGCTCAATGCCCAGGCGGATCCAACGCACCGACATCTTCGAAAGCCGCTTGACCGAGTTGGACGAGAACGGCGGGCCGTTGTCGGACAGCATGAAATCGGGTAACCCGTATTCGCGGAAGAGCCTCTCGAACACCGGCCAGGCAAGCTCGAACGAGGTCGTGCTCAGAGCCTGACAGCAGATGATGAAGCGGCTGAACGAGTCGGCGACGGTCAGGGGATAACAATAGCGGCGGTCTTTCGTTCGGAAGTGTCCCTTGAAGTCGGTGCTCCATTGCTGGTTGGGGCGTTCGATCAGCACTGCCGGCGGCCGTCCCGGATGCTGGAAACGCCAGGGCCGGATGTGCGGCACGATCAACCCCGTTCGCTTGATCCATTCATGAACCACACTGGCCACGGGCCATTGCCGGGCCGGGCTCGAGGTCGTGCAGATAGGACAGGATCTTTCTGGCACCCCAACCGTAATCAAGACGGACATCAAGCACGATCGAGATCGTCTCCGGACTAGCCCAGTGCTTGCCGTCCAGCGGCGCGCGCGAGCGATCGGCCAGCCCTGGCCAGCCACCCTCCTCGTGCCGCGCAATGATCTTGTATCCGGTCTTTCGACTCACGCCATGCTCGCTACACAGCGCCCGCATCGTCATCTGTCCGGTTCGTACCCGCAGGTTGTAGTCGAGCATGAACTTCGCTCTTTGATCGGTCACACCAGTCGCCTTCCAAGGCACCGTCAGTCTCCTCGACGCCTCTGAACCGGTTCCCGACTGTTACCTATGTCCCCGGGCCGATGTGTTACCTATGTATCAGGTTCATACCGGCACCTTCTCCCCCCGAAAAGCACGGGGGGAGAAGGCGTTCGAGGAAAGGGCGTCGCGAAAGCGTGAGAGAAATGCGGGTTAGCGCTGGGTTAGCGCTTCTTCTTCCTCGGCTCAGGAAGAGCTGCGATCACCGACCGGAGCAGGTGATTCACTGATTCCGAATTGCGAAAAACTGCTCCGACATCAGGATCGAGCAGAACCACGATGGAGCCGTCTTGAATCTGAGGCGCGAATCGGTTTGGCTTTGACGCCGAGTAATCCAATCGGTACTCAGATTTCGTTCCTTTGGACGTGATCCGGTCGGAGCCTTTCTTCATCGTCTGGTCGTTTGAGCTGATGATAAGCCTCTTCAGGGAGAACGGCTTCAGCCATCCCAGCACCCGCATGAGTTACGATTAGCTGTGGCCATTCCTCCTGACGTTCGCGCTGATGCTGAAATTGCTCTTGCCGAGTTTTGCAAAGAGAACTCGAGTGAGGCGGTGGCGGATCAGTCGCGCTACGAGTTCGAGATTCTCGAAAACCATGCGCTGCTCGTCGAGCGGCGGGCTGGATTTCTGAGTCATCTCGAATGGACTACCGTTCCTGTGGCGAAGTTCCGCTACTCGCCGGCCAAGCTCGTCTGGTCGCTCTACTGGCCCGACACGAATGAGCGCTGGCACAGGCTGTCGAATTCGAAGGCGGCGAAGGATATCCGTACGCTGCTCGCGGCCGTGAAGTCGGATACGTCCGGCGTGTTCTGGGAGTAGGTCCGCCTACTTCGGCGCGTGCAGAAATGAGCAGGCATCGATCGACTGCAGGTCGAGTTGCAGCGATGCCATGCTCTGGATGATCTCGATACGGAATGGGATGCGGCGCGCGTCATCGGAAAGCCAGATCTTCATTCCGCCGGGCCATTTCTTTCCGCCGGGAGCATCGATCAGCTCGAATCCGATCGCCGCGACCTGCTGCCCTGCCACCGAAAACATTTGCCGCGGCGCCGGCCGGACGATCACCGGATACGATTTCCCATCCGAGTAAATCGTCGTGGCCAAGGGACCGTGAATGTTGGCGGCACTCAATCGCAGGAAGTGAATCACGCTCACGACGTCATGAAACGCACCGGCCGGAATCTGATCGGTGCGATCCCATCCCTTCTCCTGCGTCTCCTTGTGCCGGCGGGCGATGCCAGCCGGATAGTCGAAAAGCGTCCGGTCTTTTCGTGATTTGTCCTTCCATGAATACGCGTGATACGTCATCAGCGTGCGCAGTCCGGCCGCATCCATCTGCGTCTCGTAGGCAAAGAAGCCGCTCTTGCCATCCGCGGCCGTGATGAGGAGTGAACTGTCGACCGTCTTCGCGCCGGCGGTCTGGTAGGTCGTCTTGAGCTCGCCGGCGCCGGTGGTGGGAAACATGATTCCGGCGACCCATGACAGTCCGCCGCGAAGATGCCAGGAGTAGCGAAACGATTCGAGATTGGCCGGACCGCGGCAATTGAGCTCGACCGCGCCCACCGAGGGGATCGTGCATGCGAGCGCGAGTGCTACGGCCCCGAGGCGAGAGAGCTTCATGAACGCGATGGAAAACACGCCGCAGAAGGTTGGTATTGCTGCCTTTGTGCCCGAGCCGCTACATCGCGCTCAGCCGTTCCTCGACCTCGACGATCACGTAATCCGGAGTCGACGAGCCGCGGTCACGCCAACGGTTCGTACATTCGCAAACCATGCCGGATCGAGGTCGCCCGCTCCCTGCACGAGGTAGGAAGGCTTGGCCTCGCGGCAGATGTCCCAAAGGTGTTTCGTGTTCGCACTCATCTTGCCGCCGATGACGACGATTGCATCGACCTCGGGATCAACCGCAAGCACGCGCGCGGCATCCTGATTCTCTTTCGTGGCGTAGCAGATCGTGTCGCCGCGCTCGACCTGCGCGGCGCGGCGTTCGATGGCATTGACGACGTCCTCGAATTCTTCCGCGTTGAGCGTGGTCTGGTAAAAGACTTTCAGTTTCGGATACTGCGACCAGTCGATGGCGTCGACCTGCGCCACTTTCGTCACGATGTGGTACGAGGCCGGATCGAGATCGTGCGTGTATCCGATGACCTCGCGATGCTTCGGATCGCCGATGAAGATGAGGTGGTAGCCGTTGGCAAGGGCCTGCTTCGATTCGCGATGGATGTCGTAGACGAACTTGCAGGTCGTATCGAGCACTTTCAGCCCGGCCGCTGTGGCGCGCTCATGAAACGACGGCGGGACACCGTGCGCGGAAAAGACGATGGTCGGCTCGGCGACTTCTTCGATCTCGTCGATCGTCCGAACGCCAAGCTGTTCCATCTCTTCCACGACGCGCTCGTTGTGCACGACCTGCCCCAGGATGGCGCCACGTCCGCCGCCGGCAGCGAAGCGTTTCACCTTCAAGTCGGCAATGCGGACACCGGAGCAGAAACCATACTTGGCCGCGCGTTTGACATTCATCGGAGGTAGGGAACGCATCGAATGGGCGGGACATTCTGGGGAGGGGTGTCCTCTTCTAAACCTAACGCCCGTAATCTTTATTTTCGCTGAACGAGGGTTACGGTGTCACGCGGAGACGCGGAGAGCGCGGCGAAACCCTCCATGTCCTCCGCGTCTCCGCGTGAAACGGTTCTATCCCCCGCCAATGCCGTAGTCGAAGAGATCGTCGGGCAGTGGGGCATCAAAATCGTGGCTCACCCGAATCGCGCCGCGCATGCGGCCCGGTTTGCGAAGCGTTCGTTTTGGACGAAAAGCGGCGTGCGACAAACGGGTTTTGGCATCGCGAATCTTGACGGTCTTTCCCATGGCGCCGCTTTAGTCTGATCTGACAACGGCTTGGCGTCAATGCGACCTTTCGCAGACAGATCAGAGAATGCGATCGACTCATCACAGCGGATGAGCCATAATTCTTACCAGTACGAGTAAGAAAGGAATACGGCCATGCGCATCACTTCGAAAGGACAAGTCACCATCCCGCAGGAGATCCGGGAGCGATTTGGACTTCTCCCGGACACCGAAGTGGAATTCGTCACGAACCGGCATATCGTTCAAATCGTGAAGTCGAAGAATCCGGCGCGGCCTACCCGCGGTCAGGTAATGGTTCGGCGTTTGAGGGGCCGTGCGAGCGTGAAGATGTCGACCGACCAGATTCTCGCGCTGACTCGGAAGTGAGTCGATGATCACGCTCGTCGACAGCAACGTCATTCTCGACCTCGTCACCGACGACCCAAAATGGTTTCGATGGTCGTCGGATGCGTTGACGCGAGCTGCCGACGAATCGGCGCTGGCCATCAATCCACTCATCTTCGCCGAGGTGTCGATCGGTTTCGCGAGGGTCGAGGAGTTGGAGCAGCTTCTCCCCTCGGATGATTTTGACCGCTTGGAGCTTCCGTACGAAGCGGCGTTCCTTGCGGGAAAAGCCTTTCTCTCCTACAAGCGCAGAGGCGGCAAACGGAGCGCTCCACTGGCCGACTTCTACATCGGTGCACACGCAGCTGTCACAGGGATGCGCCTGCTCACGCGCGACGCGCGGCGATATCGTACCTACTTTCCGACGGTCGATCTCATCGCTCCGGAATGATTCGCAAAATGACTCCCGCGCCAGAACCACTCTTCACACCTCGCTTCGCGATGCTGTGGGTGTACGCATTCGTCACGTTCTTTTCCGCGTTCCAGCTCCTCCCGGCCATTCCATTCCGCATCCTGGAACTGGGCGGATCGAAGGCCGAGGCTGGATGGTTCCTGTCGGTCTACACCTTCTCGAGCGCCTTCGCCGCGCCGGTCATGGGCACGATCGCAGATCACCTCGGGCGGCGGCGGCTGCTCATCACTGCGTCGATTCTCTTCATCGGTTTTTCCGTGGCGTATGGTCTCGTGCGCAACCTTCCGCTTCTGTTTCTCATCGCCGCAATTCACGGCGCCATCTGGTCGGGCATCCTTGCCTCCGCCTCGGCGCTGATGAGCGAGTACATTCCGGAATCGCGGCGCACGCAGGGAATGGCCTATTGGGGTTTGGCCAGCACCGGCGCAATCGCCATCGCACCCGCGGTCGGTCTCTGGGTCTACCACTTCGGCTGGATGACGCTCTGCTTCGAGCTGGCAGCGATCTCGGTGGTGATGGTGTTCGGAGCGTTGCTCTTGCGCGTGGACGAAAAACCTGCCAGCCCCCGCCGCCTCGCCGTCTCCGACGCCTGGGATTGGCGCGTCATCGCCACCGCGCTCTCGCTGACCGTGGCATCGTTCGGCTACGGCGGCATGACCAGCTACGCCGCAATCATCGCCGTCGAGCGCCACATCACGCCGGTAGCGATCTACCTGACAACGTACGCGATCTCGATCGTTCTCTTCCGCGTCTGTTTCTCGCACCTCGGCGACCGCATCGGACCGAAACGCGTGTTGTATCCGGCGCTCGTGCTGGTGCCTCTCGCATTCGCCTGGCTCGGCATCGCGCACACACGGTGGGAGATGATCGCCTCGGCCACACTCTTCGGCATCGGCTTCGGCGCCGCCTACCCCGCTTTCGTGACGATCATCCTCGGCAGCACCGATCCCGCCCGGCGCGCGCGCACCTTCGGCTCGATCGTCTGGGCATTCGACACCGGCATCGGAACCGGTTCATTCGCGATCGGCGCGATCGGCCAGCACTTCGGACTGACGAAGGCATTCCTCGTCGCCGCGGCGCTGAGCTGCTTCTCCATCCCAATCTTCGCCTGGGCCTCGGCGCGCCTCACTGGCAGTGGGTTTGCTACCGAACCGGAGCATGCCCGAGCCAACTGAAGACGAACGCCTACGCGACCGCGAAACGATCACGACCAACGCCGGCGACGACGACGAACGCGTCTCGCGCAAAGTGGTCTACGAGCACACGGCGACGAGCGGCTCATCGCAATCGGTCTCGATCACGATCATCGTCATCGTGGTGCTCGCGCTGATATTGGTTGGATACATCCTGATGCACATGCATCGGTGATGAGGATTTAAGGTCTCGATCGACTCGCAGACACTTGATGCGCTTCCATCTCGCGGAGAAGTTGGTGTTAGCGGAAGGGGTCAGGTCGAAACCGAAACTGACGACGCCTCGGTACAAACATTCCGATCGACTCACCCTGTCGTCAGTTTCGGTTTCGACCTGACCCCTTCCGCTTCGGACAAGAACGAGAACTGATCGAGGGGGCCATAGTTGCGAAACATCGCTCGCTACTGGCTCGACAGGCCAAGGCCATGGTCGCCGAACAAGCAAACACTTGAGTGCCGACGGCTGACGGCGAAGTTTACCGAGAAGCTGGGGCGGCCGGGATGTCCAGAAGCTCCGCCACTCGACTTTCAACCTGCGCGGCCGTGGAGTAGACCTCATCCGCTCCCTCACCGTATTCACCCGGCTTTGCGGACAATCCAAAACCGCGCCTCGGATTCCATTGAATTGTGAGCGCCTGTTGATTGCGGCGAACATCGACGTACCAGGTACCGGCAGGATCAGCAGGAGGATCGATCGTGACAACCGCACCAGGAAAGCGGCTCCGAAGATCATGCTCGATGATTTCGATGTCGTTCATCTGCTCCATACGCTTTCTCCGTCCGCTCCCGCCTTTGATAGCAGAACGAGGCCGTCGATCGTCTGAATTTCGATCGCGCCATTTTCCGCAATAAACGTATTGTGCAACCGACTGCGGTATCTCGTCACGTCCTGTCTGCCGTGGACTACACGCCGGCTATCGGCATGAGGCGGGTAAAGCCGTCCATCTGTTTGCCACGCAGACGGATCGAATGGAGTTCCTGAGAACTCATCCTCGACCGTGTTGAGAGTCCGCGCGACGAGCTCAAACGCCTCCTCGGCATTTGAAGCAGGAGCAGCCCACCGCAACCGCCGCAGAAATTCGACAAGCCGCTGCGCTTTCGTGATGGACATGAGACTCGCAATGCTACATTCATGCGCATGATTCGTCTGACCTTCGTCGCGCTTCTTCTCCTCACCACGTCCCTCCATGCCGCCGAATTCGACGCCAAAGCGGCGGAACGATTTGCGAACCTTGCGCTGGCTTGCGTGCACAAGGAGTATCCGAACAAGATCGGGCACAACCTGAATAGCGACAAAGATGTAGCGCCGCCGCGGATGCTGACTCCGGCGTTCTACGGCTGCTACGACTGGCACTCGTCGGTTCATGGTCACTGGTTGCTGGCGCGGCTGGCGCGAACGTTTCCCGACGCGCCGTTCGCAACAAACGCGCGGGCTGCGCTGAAGCAGAGTCTGACGCCGGAGAACATCGCGCAGGAGGCGGCGTATCTGCGCGGCGACGGACGTGCGAGCTTCGAGCGGCCGTACGGATTGGCGTGGCTGCTCCAACTGGCCGCGGAGTTGCGCGAATGGGATGACCCGGTCGGGCGCGAGTTGTCCGCGAATTTGAAGCCGCTCGAGCTGGCGGCGAATGAGCGCCTGGCGACGTGGCTGCCGAAACTCTCGCATCCCGTTCGCTCCGGCGAGCACAGTCAATCTGCCTTCGCGCTCGGGCTCATCATCGATTCGACGAGCGATTCCGCGTTGAAACAACTCGCACGCGATGCCGCGCGGCGCTTCTTCTCCAATGACAAGGCATGCCCGTTGACGTACGAACCTTCGGGCGAAGATTTTCTGTCCCCGTGCATCGCCGAAGCCGACGTGATGCGCCGCGTGATGCCGCCGAAAGAGTACGCGGCATGGTTGCGTGCATTTCTGCCGCGCTTCTCATCGCTGCATCCGGAGATCGTCACCGACCCGAGCGATCCAAAACTCGCACACCTCGACGGACTGAATCTCAGCCGCGCCTGGATGCTGGAAGGCATCGCGTCAGGCTTGCCAAAATCCGATCCCCGCGTGCTGACGATCCGCAAAATCGCGGCTGCCCATCGCGACGCTGGCCTCGCGTCGGTCACGGGCGAGCACTACGAGGGCGGGCATTGGTTAGGGTCGTTTGCGGTGTATCTGACAACC
Source organism: Thermoanaerobaculia bacterium (assembly GCA_963719365.1). Classification (GTDB taxonomy): domain Bacteria; phylum Acidobacteriota; class Thermoanaerobaculia; order Gp7-AA8; family Gp7-AA8; genus JADGNZ01. The sequence goes on from OY970380.1 coordinate 999,989, forward strand.
GGGCGAGGGATGTGAGTTCTTGAAAACCGTTTCACGCTGAGACGCGGAAGACGCGGAGAAAATCCTTCGCGCCTTCGCGTCTTCGCGTGAACAGCTAACGAGTCTTCCGCAACGTCGTCGCGCTGACGTCCAAGTCGTCGATCGGAATCATGTCGACGGTTTTGAAACGCGTCTGCAGCGCTGGCAGGAACTTCTTTGCGTCGCCGACGATGACGATGCTGGCGTCGTTGCCGGCGAGGCGGGAGGCGGCAAACTTCTCAACATCGTCAGCGCCAACGGCCTGCACGCCGCTGATGTAGCGGTTGATCTCGTCGAGGCTCAATCCGTACAGGGCCAGGGTGCCGAGGCGGTTGACGAGGCCTGCGGTGGTTTCCAACTGGCGGCCGAAACCTCCGATGAGGACGGCCTTGCGCGGGCCGAGCTCCGCCGGATCGACGACCGTCGTGCCGAGTTTGTTCATCTCGTCGATCATCAGGCCTGCCACTTCGCCCGCTGATTCATTTTTCGTCTGCGCGCTGGCGCTAAACGGGCCGCTATCACGACGAAGATCGAAGGAGCTGTTGGCGCCGTAGCTGAGGCCGCGCTTGATACGGATCTCCTGATTGAGGCGCGACGAAAAGCCGCCGCCGAGGATGGCGTTCGTGACGAGCGCGAGGTAGTACGCGGGATCGGCACGGCGCAGACCGACGCGGCTGACGACGACCGCGGCTTGTCCGGCGGATGGCATGTCGACGACGACCACGCGCGAGGCCGGAAGAACTTTCGGCGAATGCGCTTGCGTGAGATGCGAGCCGGCCGCTGGCTTCCATCCGCCAAACAAGTCTTCTGCCACTGCGAACGCTTTCGCTGGCGTGATGTCGCCGCCCATCATCAGAATGGCATTGTCGGGACGGTAGTTGTCGCGATGAAATGCAGCGATGTCGTCGCGTGTGATGCGCGCGAGGGACTGCGGCGTGCCGCCGAGGTTGTGGCCGTAGGGCGCGTCGCCAAAGATCACGTGGGTGGCCACGAAACTCGCCAGCCGGCCGGGCTGCTTCATCGCAACGGCAACCGCGTCGCTGTTGCGTTTGCGCAGCCTGTCGATCTCTTCCTGTTTGAATGTGGGATGCATGAGGACGTCGGCCATGAACGCCATCGCCTGCGGCAACTTCGACGACATCACGCTGATGTCGGCCGACGACTGATCCCAACCTGCGCCGGTGTCGAGCGTGGCGCCGAGCGCTTCAACGCCGCGCGCGATTTCTTCCGCGCTGCGCGTGGAGGTGCCCTGCGTGAGGAGCGATGCGGTGGTGTCGGCGAGACCGGGCAGTGTGGCGGGATCGGCTTCGCCACCGTTCTTGATCAGCATGCGTGCGGCAACGAGCGGCACGCCATGTTTCTCGATGACGATGACGCGCAATCCGTTGGCAAGCGTCTTCTCGGCCGGCTTCGGGATTTGCACTTCACGCGGCGCGGCGGGCGGCGGTGGCGTGGTCTCGACCTGCGCGATGGCAGGGATTACAAACAACGCAGCGACGGCGGCGATGGCAATGGCTCTGTTCATTTCGCCTCCGAGGTGTAGGTGATGACGACGGCTTTTCCGTCGATCAGGTATTTCTTGACGACGCGCTGCACATCGGCGGCGCTCACGGCTTGCAGGCGCGCCAGACCGCGGTTCACGTACGTCGCATCGTGATTCTGCGTGATGGCCTCGCCGAGCGCGCCGGCTTTGCCGTCGTTCGTTTCGCGCTGGCGGAGTGCCGAGGTGATGATGAGGTTCTTCGCCTTCTCCAGCTCCGCGGCAGTGACCGGCTTGGCGGCCAGCGCGGCAATCTCCTCGCGCAGCGCGGCGATGCCATCCTCCGGCTTCTTCCCGCTGGCCATGATCACGCGAGCGGTGAAGAGACTGACATCCTCCTGAAGATTGGCCGATGCTCCAGCGCTTTGCGCCAACTGTTGGCGGTAGACGAGCGATTGATGGAGGCGCGACGAGTCGCCGTCCGAGAGGATCGTCGCGGCGATCTCCAGCGGCTCCGCGTCGTCGCTTCGTGCCGAGGGGATGAGCCACGTCAGCGCGCCAGCCGGCAGCGGCACGTTCGCGCCATGCTCCTCAAAATGTTTCTCCTCGGTGCGCGCCTGCTCCTGCACGGTCACGCGCGGAATCGGCGTCGATGGTTTCGGAATCGTGCCGAGATAGCGGTCAACCCAGGTGTCGAGCTGTTTGGGATCGAAGTCACCGGCGACGATGACGACGGCGTTGTCGGGCCGGTAGTACGTCGCGTGGAATGCCGTGACATCGGGCACCGTCGCCGCGTCGAGCTCTTCGATCGAGCCGATGCCCGGGCGGCGGTACGGATGCGCGGCGAAGGAGTCTTTCGTGATCGCGTAGCTCAGCCGGCCGTACGACGGCGCAAGAACGCGCGTTCGATATTCTTCTTTGACGACGTCGCGCTCCGACTTGAATGTGGCCTCGTCGATCTTGAGCGACCCGAGGCGCTCGCCTTCGGCCCAGAGCAACGTTTGAAGATAGTTCGAGGGCACAATCTCGTAATAGACCGTCCGATCGGGATGCGTGTACGCGTTGTTCATCCCGCCGACGTCTTCGGTGAGCCGGTCCAGCATCTCCGACTTCATGTGCGCGGTCGCCTTGAACATGATGTGCTCGAAGAGGTGCGCGAAACCGCTGCGTCCTTCCGGATCGTTCTTCGAACCGACGCGATACCAGACCTGAATCGAAACGGTGGGTGTGGCGTGATTCTCGATCGAATAGACCTCGAGACCGTTCGCGAGCGAGCGATGTTTGTAGTCGATCGGCGCGACGGCCGTGGTCCTGGCGGGAGTAGCCGCGAGCGTCAGCGGAGCGATTGCGACCAGCAAAACAGCGAGACGATTTGCGAGCATCGAAAGACCCCTTATGACGACGATGCGGCCCGGCAGCCGGGCGCCGCGAGCGAATGATTTGCTCGCGGCACGCCGTCGCACCGGGCCGTAATGCAGGCTCTGTCGCGGACTATATCAACGCGCTCGTTCGGCGACGCCTTTGCGGATCAACTCGCGGATCACCGGCTGCAGTTTGTGCTCGATCTCGCGGCTCAGTTCGGACTGACGCTGGCCAAGTCGCGATTGCTCGTCACCGAGTCTGGACTGTTCGCGGCCGAGCACTTCCTGCTCGCGTTCCAGGTCGTTCTGCCGCCGCGAGAGATCGCGTTCCTTCCGTTCCAGCTCGCGGCGGCGCGTAATTAGCGACGGGTCGTCATCATCGTACCGGCGGGACATGCGCGCCTGCTCGACGCCGATGACAGCCTGCTCGCGTGCCAGTTCGCCTTGCCGGCGACCGAGCTCACCCTGTTGCCTGCCAAGCGCACCTTGCTTGCGGCCGAGGGCGCCTTGTTCACGACCGAGCTCACTCTGCGGACGATAAAGCTCGGCCAGCTCGCGCACTTTTCCCGCGTCGCGAATGACGTACGCCGCGCCATCGTGCCGGAACCAGAAAAAGTTACGGCCGTATGCGTGGCGGAGGTGCTCGAAGTTGGTGTCGCCATCGCCGTTGACGACGTTCATGTCGCCGAAGGAGAGAACGTATTTCGCGTCGTCATCGCGGTCTTCCCAGGCATCCGGAGCCTCGGGGGCTTCAGGTGCTTCGGGCGCATCCAGATCGATTGAAACCGCCAACGCCATCTCCACCGGCTCGGGCGGAGTTGGCGGCTCTGGCGGTTCCGGTGGCTCCGGCACGACATCGATCGACGACATCGCCGGTACTGCGGGAGGCGCCGGAGGTGTAGGCGGCGTTGGCGGCGCCGGAGGCAGCACGAGCCCGAAGTACGGCAGCGCCTGCAGGTTGGGAAGCATGACGACGGACAAAGCAACAGCCGCGAGGATTGCCACGACGCGCACGATCTTCATAACTCCTCCTCGGATCACTTGGACGCTGCCGGTTTCGGGAAGTTAGTTACGAATGATTGAGTCAGTCGTTTCACGCGAAGCCGCGAAGGCGCGAAGATGCTTTTTTCGCGGCTTCGCGTGATCACCTTGGCAGCGACGCGTGAAGTTCCTTCATGAACCCCACATCCGGCCGGAAGTAAAAGCTCTTGATCGGACAAACCTCGGAACCCTTCCCTCCGCACATGGCCACCACCGTGCGGTCGCCGGCGGCATCGAGCGACCAATCGTCGCCGGCTTTCATGATGCGCGAAAGCTCGGCGCGGAACTGTTGGTACCCGGCGCCGAACCAGACGTCGCGGAGCGATTGCTTGTAGACGTTGCCGAGCGGCGCGCCCTGCAGGATGCAGCATGGCGCGACCATCCCGCTCGTGCGCACGAGCATCGAATGCCAGCCGATGATGCACGGCTCATCAAGTCCTGCCGTCTCGCGATCGACCCGCCGCATTTCCGCAACACGGCGGCGGTGCGCGAGTTTTTCGCGCAAGCTTAGGTCACGTCGCGCGGCCAGATGAACGAGACGCGCCAGCGGATTGCGGGCCCGGCGCTCGGCGTCGAGGCGCGCGCTCATCTCCGCCAGCATCGGACGGATGTCGCTCTCGAAACTCTCGATCGAGGTGATGCGGCGGAACTCGTCGATGCGCACCACCTCTTCGTAAAGGCGCAGCATCTCGGCGATCTCCCCCTCCGACATCTTCTCCTCCGCCTTCAGAAACGACAGGCCGTTGAAGATGATGGAGTCGGCGCCGAGGTCACGCGCCAGCGCGTACATGCGAGGGATCGTCCGGAAGTTGTCGCGCCACACGAGAAACTGCAGATTCACCTTCGGCGTCGCGCTCTTGCGCCGCGTCCGTTCTTCGATGAGGTGGCGGACGTTCTTCAGCACGCGGTCGAAGTTGCGCGCAGGCGTCTGCATCATGCTGGCGTAGGTCTCGGCGTCGCCGGTGTTGAGGCTGACGGTGATCTGATCGCAGCAGTCGATGAGGATCGATGCGATCTCCTCCCCCATCAACACCGCATTCGTGGTCATGTTCTCGATCGGAATGCCGCTGTTTGCGATCGATTGCAGGACATCTTTGACTTTGCGATGAAAGAGCGGCTCGCCGCCGCCGGATAGGCGGATCGACCGCGTGCCGCACGCTTTCAGCTCCTCGATCAACTCCTCGAGACGCGTGAGCGGCAGCTCGTCCGTTCCGCGCAACGTCGCCGTCGAGCAGAAGAAGCACTCGATGTTGCAGCGGTCGGCCGGATGGATCTCGACGTGATACGGCCCGCCATACGCCACGCCATCGCGCACGCCGCGCAGGATCTCCTGCTTGTCGGCAGCGGTGAGGTATTTCCAGCCAAGTTCGGACATGCGGTAGCTGTTGAGAACCCTACCATCGTGGCGCTCGTTCCCGGAGAGGCTTTATCCGCAGATGACGCAGATGGAACGCAGATAAAAGCGCCTACTCGTACCGCAACGCTTCGATCGGATTCAGTTCCGAGGCGCGCGCGGCAGGATAAATCCCCGACACCAAACCAACGGTGATCGAAACGCCGCACGAGAGCAGCAGCGAGCTGATCGTGATCACCGTCGGCCATCCTGCGTACGCGGCCACGAGGCGCGCCAGGATGATGCCGATGATGATGCCGGAGATGCCGCCGATCAGGCTGATGGTGAACGACTCGATCACGAATTGCGCGCGGATGTCCCGCTTGCGCGCCCCGATGGCGCGGCGGATTCCGATCTCGCGCGTTCGCTCCATCACCGAGGCCAGCATGATGTTCATGATGCCAATGCCGCCGACGAGGAGCGAGATGCCGGCGATCGAGCCCATCACGATCGAGAAGATTCGCTGCGTCTGCCGGCTCTGTTCCAGCAGCGCTTCCGGAACGACGATCTCGTAGTCGTCCGCACCGCCGTGCAGGCGCTCCAGCAGCGGCCGAATGAGCGTCGCGGCATCGCGCGTGGAAGCGCCTTCCTTCAACTCGACGAGCAGCTCGTCGACCGGCGCATCGAGCGGATCGCGATCGAACTTGCGCATCGCTGTCGACACCGGAATCCAGATCTCCTGCGCGTTCGATGCGACGGGAACATCCTTCGACGACGCCGACCCCGGTTCGTCGCCGGTGAAGAGGCCGATGACTTCGAGCCAGACGTCGTTGACCTTGAGATGTTTTCCGATGGCGGGGCCGTAGCCGAACAAACTGCGGCGCACTTCCTGGCCGATGACGCAAACCTGCGCGTACTCCTGCTCGTCGCGCAGGTCGAACATCCGTCCTTCGGCGAGCGACACCGTTGCCACGCGCGGATAGCGTGAGGAGATGCCGAGGACTTTGGCTTTGGTCTTGGTGCCGGGAGCGATGATCTTGTACGGCTTCACCTCGACGCGCGGCAGCACCATCTCGACGCCCGGCACCGCCTCGCTGATGGCCTCGCCGTCGCGCAACGAAACGCCGAGCGACTTCTTGCGGAGCTCCGCTCGCTCTTCCGGCTTGACGGTCTTCGCGCGAACGATGACGTTGCGCAATCCGAGGCGGCCGATCGCTTCGAGCGCCTTCTTTTCACCGCCCGCACCGATCGACAGCATCGCGATGACCGCGCCGACGCCGAAGATCATCCCGAGCATCGTCAGCGCCGTCCGCAACTTGTGCGTGGCGAGATTTTGCAGCGCGGTGGTGAAGGTTTCGGTGCCGGTCATTTTGGGGTGCTTGGTTTCTGGGTTGCTTGGTTGCTGAATTCCCTGGTTGCCTGGTGGTCAGGTTGCCGAGTTGCCGGCCTTACTGGATGTTTTCAATCTTCGAATTCACAAATCCAAGGCTGCTGTCGGTCGGTCGCCCGGCAACTCGGCAACCGGGGCAACCCGGCAATCAAGAAACCCCAGAAACCCAGCAACCGCGATTCACGCATCCTTCTCCTCCGTCGGATCCCGCAGCGCGATCTCGTCGCCTTTGACGAGGCCTTTCGTGACGACGACGCGGCCGGCCGAGGAGGAGCCGATCTCGATCACGACCGGCACGAACTTCCCGCCGCGTTTGCAGTAGACGAGCTTCTTCCCCTGCTTTTCGAAAATCGCCTGGCGAGGAATCGAGAACGCGCTCTGACGGTCTTCGACGTCGAGCACGGCTCGGACGCGCGCACCCGGCTTCATCATCGATGGATCGGTCTTGTCGAGCGTGATCGTCGCGCCGAAATACTGCACCGGCACGCGTGGAAAACGCGGGCGCGCCAGCTTGTCGACCTGCGTGATCTTGCCGGTGATGACCGAGCCCGGCTTCCCTTCGACGGACAGCGTGGCCTTCTCGCCAACGGCCAGTCCCGCCGCATCGGCTTCGAGCACGAACACTTCCGCCTTCATCGAATTGAGATCGGGAATCTCGCCGATCGGACTGCCCGGCCAGACCGTGTCGCCGACGCGGACGACGTCGCCGCGCCAGTCGCGCTGAAGCACGAGGATTCCGTCGTACGGCGCGCGCATCTCCAGCGCGTGCAGCCCCTGCTCGGCGTTGCGAATCTTCAGATCGGCCTTGCGCTGCTCGATCGAAACGAGATCGCGGTCGGCCGCGGAGAGCTTCGCGCGCACGCCGAGGACGCCTTCCGCATGCTCTTTTTTCCGGCCTGCCAGCGTCTCGTCGATCTGCGATTCGACGCGTTGATAGCGCGAGAAGATCTCCGCGTCGTCGAACTTGAACGTGCGCGCCGCAAGCAACTCATCGCCTGCCTGACGGGCATCGCGTCGAAGGTTCGTGCGCGTGGTCGACGACTCGCTGTTCGTCTTGATCATCTTGTTGCCGGCCGTGTCGTGATCTTCGCGTCCGGCAGTGAGTTGCGTTTCGAAATCGGTCGGATCGAATCGGACGACGACTTCGTCTTTCTTCAGCAGTTCCCCATCCGGTACGATCCAGGCAATCTTGAGCTGCCCCGGCGCATCGTGCGGCGCCGAGAGCGGCGTCGCTTTCGTCGACTTCAGATTGCCCTCTGCGGTCACACGCCGATTGAAGCGAACCGGCTCGACGCGAAAGGTGGGGATGTCGTTCGATTGCTGACAAGACGCAAACAGCAACGCGAATCCCACGAGCGTCAGCGCCCATTTCTGAGGCCTTTGCAAAACTCCACACCCTCTAAATCGAGCGCCTTCTTCCCCCTCATCCGGCCTTCGGCCACCTTCTCCCCCGCTGAAAAGCGCGGGGGCGAAGGCGCTCGATGTACGTGCATTGAGAGTTTGAGAAAGGCTGACTAATCCCGGTTTCTCAAGGCCGTGCTGGCTCACGATTTCTGGGATTCCTTATCGCCGCTCTTCGGCACCAGCACGCGATCGCTCGCCGAAAGTCCGCTCAACACTTCCACCGACTTCTCGTTCTCGCGGCCGAGCTTCAGCGGAATCGTCGTCACCGAGAATGCATCGCGGCGATACGCCACCGGCCCGCTGTCCGTCACGAACACGGCGCTGCGCGGAATCAGCAGCGCACTCTTCGCACGCGCCAGCTCCACCGTCCCGTGAAAGCGCATGCCCGGCCGCATCTTGGCTGAATCGGTGCGGTCGAGCGCGATGTTTACCTTCAGGACTTTGATCGGATCCTTGGTTCCCTGTTGCTGCTGCACCGTGCGCGCGGCCTCGCGGATCGTGCCGGCGAACTCCTCGTCCGGATGCGCGTCGAGATTGAACACCACGCGCTGCCCGACGGCGATCTTGCCCGCATCCGCTTCATCGACTTCGCCCTTCGCCATCATGCGGGCCAAGTCGGGAATCTCGATGACGCGCTCCATGCGCCAGCAGGTGTCGCCCACCTTCTTCTTGTCGCCGCGCCAGTTGACTACGTAGACGATCGTGCCGTTGCGCGGCGCGGTGATCGTCATCGCGTTGATCCCGCGCTGCGTGTCGGCGACGATTGCCGCGGCCGTTTGCTCTTTGCTTGTGAGCAGCGCGATCTGCGCCGCGGCCGCGCGCTCGAACGAGGCGATGCGCTGCCGGATCGATTCCGTCTCCATCTTCGCCAGACTGAAATCGAGCTCGACCTGCTTGCGGTCTTTGATGCTGACGATGTCGGCCGGCCCTTCCAACTTCAACTGCGCCTTCCGCAACCGCGCCTCGGCATCCGCGAGTTTGAGCATTTCGTCTTCGCGTCGCAGCGCAAGGTCGGCGCGATTTTTCTCGATCTCTTTGTGTGCCTGCTCGCGCTCCGCGGTCTTTTCGTCGAGCCGTTTTTGCAGGTCGGCGGTATCGAATCCAAGGACCGGCTGCCCCTGCTTCACGTCGCTTCCCTCGGGGGCAAGCATCGAGATCTTGAAGTCCCAGACATCATTGACTTGCGGCGGTCCGAAGCTTCCCGAATCGACGGCGGAAAGCGTGCCGGTGATGTCGATGCCGGAGACGAGATCGCCGCGCGACACGCGCACCCAATCGCCTTGCCGGTCGGCGGAGAGCTTGTTGCGCGTCCATCCGGCGCCGGCAAGAACCGCGGCGATGGCGATGGCGATGCCAATGATCGACTTACGCATGGCCGAGCGTGTCTCCCTCGTTCAAACCGCTCTTCACGATGCACTCCTGCGCATTGCACGCGCCGAGAACGACATCGGCAGTCTTGCCATTAGCGAGATGCACGCGCGGCTTCGACGTCGCGTAATCGAGCGCCGCGCGCGGAACCAGCAACGCATTCGGCTGCGTCATCGAACGGATCACCACGCGCGACGAAAGGCCGGGACGCATGCGCGAAGGATCGAGACGGTCGAGCGCGATCATCACCTTGAATGCGCGCCGCAACGACGTCCGGCTGCTCTCCTGCGCCACCGCGGAGATCGACGTCACGCGGCCCGGAAACGACATGCCCGGATACGCATCGAGAACGACGGTGGCCGGCATCCCTTCGCCGATCCGGCCATCGTCAACGTCGGCGAGGTCGGCCTCGACGCGCAGCGACGACATCTCCGGAAACTGCGCGAGCGTCAATCCGATGAAGACGCCGTCGCCTTCCTGCAGACGCCGCCCTTCCCACGGATGATCGCGAATGACGACGATGCCGTCGTGCGGCGCGCGCAGGATCAGCTCATTGATGGCGCGGTCCGCGATCGTGAGCTCGCGCTGCGCTTTCTGCAGATTGAGGAGCAGGTTGTCGCGATCTGATTTCACCGAGCGCCGCTGCGATTTCAGCACGTCGATCGCCTTCGCCAACTCCACCTCGGCCCGTTTGAACTTGACCTGCCGGTCATTGAAATCGCGCGCCGAAATGATCTCCTTCGGCATCGCCGCGTCGAGCTTCGTCTTGTCGTACTCGGAACGCTTGCGCTCCACGTCGAGCTGCTTGTCCAGCGTGTCGGCCGTCCACTCCGCATCCTTCTGCTGCAATTCCTGCTGCGCCTGCGCGACTGCCTGGCGCTTGGCATCGAGATTCGTCGAGAAGGTGGAGTTGTCGAGCTCGACGACGCGATCGCCCTGCTTCATCTCCGCGCCATCCGGCGCAATCCACTTGATCGTCGTCTGCCACTGCGGCAACCGCGGCACCGCCAGCTCCTCGCCCCGCGCCGCGCGCAACTCGCCGGTGAGGACAACGTCGCTCGCGAACGTGCCGCGATGCACCCGCAACGAGTTCGCATCCGCCTCGTTGCGATAACCCGAGAAGCAGGAGGCAGCGGCAAGCGCGAGCGCCACTGAGGCGCAGGTTCTGAACTTGGTCATCGTTCGAGGTGCTCGATTGTACGACCGACTTCGTACAACCTTGGTAACGCAATGGTTAAGACGCGTACGACAGAAAAATGTTAGCTGCGTGGGTTCTAAATCGATTCGACGTATTGGACGCGCCACAGTTACAGCAAGTTAGTTCCAAAACGCGAAAGCCGTCGGTGTATTTCGTGTGGAAGTACACTCTGCGGATGGCGAATCCGGAACATGTGGCGAAGTTGAAGGAGGGGTGGGAGGCGTGGGACACCTGGCGACTGACAAGTGCCGAGACGCCCGATCTCTCAAGAGCGTTGTTGAATGGCGATTCGCTCGACAATTACGACCTGCGATACGCAAACTTCTCGAAGGCGACTTTAGTGAATGTAAGCTTTTACAGCGTTGTCGGTCATGATTGTTCTTTCGAGGGAGCTACGGTCGCTAAATGCCATTTCGATTTCGCACAGATGAGGCGGTCCAACTTCAAGAGTTCGGGAATCGTGTCCAATCTCTTCCATCACTGTGTTCTTGACGGATCCGATTTCACGGCTGCAAGTCTTCATGCCAACGCAATTGCGTTCACTTCCCTGAAAGATGTGCGCGGTCTGGACGCCATCTCCGCTTCTAGCAACAACTCCATCGGAATCGACACATTCTTTGAATCCGGCGGCCTCCCAGAATCCTTTCTCCGCGGCTCAAAAATCCCCGAGGAGTTCATCCAATACGCCGCATCGCTCGTCGGCAAGGCCATCGAGTACTACTCCTGCTTCCTGAGCTACTCCTCCAAAGACGACGAATTCGCGCGCCGTCTCTACAACGACCTGCAGGGAAAGAACATCCGCACATGGTTCGCGCCCGAGGAGCTGAAGATCGGCGACCGTTTTCGTTCGCGCATCGATGAATCCATCCGCATCCACGACAAGCTCGTGATCATCCTCTCCGCCAACTCCGTGAACAGCAATTGGGTGGAATCGGAAGTCGAGTCCGCACTCGAGCGCGAGCAAAAAGAAGGGAAGGACGTGCTCTTCCCCATCGCCATCGACGACGAAGTCTTCACCTCACAGCAGTCGTGGGCAGCCGACATCCGCCGCAAACGCCACATCGGCGACTTCCGCCAATGGAAATCGCACGACGACTACACGCGAGCCTTCGAGAAGTTGGTAAAAGACCTCAAGAAGTCGCAGCCGCCGATCATCATGAAGGGATAGAACCGTTTCACGCGGAGACGCGGAGGACGCGGAGAAAATCAAAACCTCCGCTCCTCCGCGTCTCCGCGTGAAACGCTTTTTGAACCTACGCCACGATCCCCTCGCTCGGCGGAATCCGGAACGATCGCTTGTAAATATCGATCACCGAGATCAGCAGCGAGAACACCAGCGGCCCCACCACGAGGCCGACGAATCCGAAGGCTTCCATTCCGCCGAGTACGGAGACCAGCAACGGAATCGCGGGGAGCTGCATTTTTCCCTTCATCGCCCACGGCCGCACCACGTGCTCGATGATCGGCACCACGATCACGCCCCAGACCGTGAGGAAGATCGCGCCGAAGTAGCTTCGATCGCCGATCGATGCAGCGACGTAAAGGTAGAGCGCCGCCGGAATCCACACCGCCGCCGAACCGACCACCGGCAGCAGCGACAACACCGTCGCCACCGCGCCCCACAGAATCGCACCGGGAATCCCGGCGATAGCCAGGCCGATGCCGATGAAAACGCCCTGAGTCAACGACGTGATCACCTGCCCGCGGAACGTAGCATCGACCACGCCTTTGAAGTTCTCCGCGAACTGCGCGTTGTACCTCGCCGGCAGCGGCGACAACGCCGAGGCCTCGGCCACGATCGTTTCACCCTCGACGTAGAAAAAGTACGCCGAAAGAAGAACGAGGAACAGCGCGATCACCAGACCCGCGATCCCGCCGATCACCGACGCACCGTGTGCCGCGATCCACGCCGGAGCCTTCTGCACGACCGGAATGATCACGCGTGCCGGACTGATTGCGGCAGGATCGAAATCGGGCGCGACGCGTTTCAGCCACGGCATCCGATTGCTGACGTCGAGCCGCTGAAGCGCCCGCTCCATGTCGCCCGATTGCAGATGCTTCACGACGACGTTCGCTTCCTGCACGAGCAGCACGATGATCAGAAACGCCGGCAGGAGGACCGTAAACGTGATGAGGATCAGCATCACCGAGGCCGCGCGATTGGCGCCGTGCAAGCGCTCGCGAATCCGCCGGTAAATCGGAAACGTCACCGTCGCCAGCACCGCGCCAAGCATGATCGGCGCAAGGAACGGCTCGAGGATCACGAACGTCGCGTAGAGAATCCCGAGCGCCAGGATTGCGAAGAAGATGACACCGGCGAGGCGCCACTCCTGCTGTTTCTTCTTCTTGGGATCAGCGGCCGCCAGGATCTCGGACATGCGCGCGCTACCGCACTACACCGCGATGATGCCGCGCCGCGCCGCCTCGACGACCGCCTCGGTACGCGTTTGCGCGCCGAGCTTGCCGAGGATGCCGTTCACGTGGAACTTGATGGTGTGATCAGTGACGCCGAGGCGCTGGCCGATTTCCTTGTTGGTCTGACCGGAAGCGAGGAGACGCAACACCTCACGCTCGCGCGCCGTCAACGGCTCGATCATCTCCACCTCGGCCCGCGGATTCCGCAACAGCGAATCCGCAAACGCGTCGTCGATCACGACCTCGGCCTCGGCTACCGCATGCAACGCCGCATGCATACGACGAGGAGCCGCCGTCCGCGCCAGCACGCCCCGCGCGCCGCACGCGAGCGCTTCCGCGGCGCCGGCAGCATCGCGCACGAGCACGAGCGCGGGAACGTCGACATCGGGCGCACTGCCATCGCACAGCATCACCTCGGCATTCACAGCGCGCAGCCGCGACGGCTCCGCTTCCGTGACATCGAGATCATCGAACTCGCCCAGAATCGTGCGCAAACTGGCCCGCACCAACGGCGCGTCGCTGACGACCACGACGCGCAGGATGTCCGGTGCATGGCTTTCGAGAGCGTTGGAACTGAATGCCGGATGCGCGCGCATGGAGAAACAATACAGCAAAACGAGGGGGGCGTGGGGAGTGGTCAGTGGGGAGTGGTCAGTGATCAGCGGTCAGGAGTCAGCGATCTGCGGAGTCGATTCGAAAAACAAACAAGGCAACTCGGCAACCAGGCAACCCAGCAACCCAGCAACCTCCAACTAACCTCTGTCCACACCCCACACCCCACTCCCCACTCCACTCCTTGCTATCATCCGCGCCCTTGAACATACGAGAAACCACGCTCCCCGGCGTCTTCATCATCGAACCGAAGGTCCATGGCGACGATCGCGGATTCTTCATGGAGACCTATCGCCTCGATGCTTTCCGCGACGCCGGCATCGACGCTGTTTTCGTGCAGGACAACCATTCCCGCTCGGCCAAAGGCGTCCTGCGCGGTCTGCACTATCAGGAACCGAACGCGCAGGGAAAACTCGTGCGCTGCACGCGCGGCGCGCTCTACGACGTCGCCGTGGACATCCGCCGCGGCTCGCCATCCTTCGGCAAATGGTTCGGAACCGAGCTGACCGAATCGAACAAGCGAATGCTCTGGGTCCCCCCCGGCTTCGCGCACGGCTTCTGTGCTCTCGAAGACGGCTCCGACCTGGTCTACAAATGCACGACGCTCTACGATCAGCCCAACGACCGCGCCATCCTCTGGAACGATCCCGGCATCGGCATCGAATGGCCGATCGCATCGCCGCTGCTGTCGGCGAAGGATTCCGCGGCCCCGCGCCTGCGCGACGCGACGGTTCTTCCCACTCATCCTTGACACTCCGCTCCGCCGCCCGTAGCATGCGCGCCTCTCGGGAATGCCGCTGGCAGAGGTCAGGTTAGCGAGGTTCCTCTACGACGCGGGGTCGTAGTTCAGTTGGTTAGAACGCCGGCCTGTCACGTCGGAGGTCGCGGGTTCGAGTCCCGTCGGCCCCGCCAGATTTCTTCGTCGAATCGCCGCCACTTCGGCGGCTTTTTCATTTCCGGAGACGGTTCACGCGGAGGCGCGGAGGCACGGAGAAACCAATTCCGCGAACTCCGCGTCTCCGCGTGAAACATCTCGGAATCGAGCTGGTTACGCAGCAGTTCTCAGCACCGTGACGAACCCGCCACTGAAGGCCGCTCTCTTCAACGGACTGCGCCAACGCTGCCCTCGCTGCGGCGAAGGACCCCTTTTCCGCCGCGGCCTCAAGACTTACGAACGCTGCTCGGAGTGCGATCTCCTTTTTCAGCGCGACTACGGCGACACGCTGATGTTCATGATCATCACCGACCGCATCCCCATCCTCTTCGGCATCGCCGCGCTCTACTTCGGCATCCATCCGAACGGTTGGGCCAGCACCGTCTTCTTCTTTGCCGCGCTCTCGGTTCCGCTGCTGGCAACATTGCGCGAACGGCAAGGGCTGGCGATCGCGCTCGATTACGTCGTCCGGGTCAAGTTCAGCGATCCGTCGGACGAGCTGCGAGCCGCCAGTCTGCCGAGCCACAGCGCGTAACCTCAACCGCGGAAGGGGTCAGGTCGAAACCGAAACTGACGACAGCTTGCATCGAGCGGAATGTTCGTAGCGAGGCGTCGTCAGTTTCGGTTTCGACCTGACCCCTTCCGCTCACACCGTGTTCGAAAAATCGAACGGCGACTCGTCCGCGAATGGATCGCTGTCGTTGGTCACGGCCAGCTTCGAATCCATCTCTTCGCGAGCCATGTCCGACGTCGATTGAATGCCCTGCAGCTTGAGGCGGAACTCGTCCGGATTCGAAGCCCGGCGTAGCGCTTCGTCGAGCGTGATCAGACCGTTCTTGTAGAGCACATACAACGACTGATCGAACGTCTGCATGCCGTACTGCGACGTGCCAGCGGAGATCGCGTCTTTGATCAGCTTCGTCTTTTCCTTGTTCTCGATGCAGTCCCGGATGTACCCGGTCGAGATCATCACCTCGGCTGCCGGCACGCGCCCGAGGCCGTCGGCGCGCGGAAGAAGTCGGAGAGAGACGACGGCCTTGAGCACCGCCGCCAGTTGCAGGCGGATCTGTTTCTGCTGGTGCGGCGGGAAGACCGAGATGATGCGGTTGATCGTCTCCGTGGCGTCCATCGTGTGTAGCGTCGAGAGCACGAGATGCCCGGTCTCGGCGGCGGTGAGCGCCGTCTCGATCGTCTCGTAGTCGCGCATTTCGCCGACGAGAATCACATCCGGGTCCTGACGCAATGCCGAGCGCAGCGCCTGCGAGAACGACTTCGTATCCACTTCGATCTCGCGCTGGTTGACGATCGATTTCTTGTCGCGGTGCAGGAACTCGATCGGATCCTCGACCGTCATGATGTGCTCGGTGCGGTGCGCGTTGATGTAATCGATCATCGCCGCGAGCGTCGTCGATTTGCCCGAGCCGGTCGTGCCCGTGCATAGAATCAGTCCACGCCGCTCTTCCGCGATCTTCTCGAGAATGTTCGGCAGCATCAGCTCACGGATCGACAGGATCTTGACCGGGATGACGCGCAGGACCATACCTACCGTGCCGCGCTGTTGAAAGATGTTGCAGCGGAAACGCCCGAGGCCGGGAACGGAGTAGGCGATGTCGATCTCGTAATTGTTCTTGAACTTTTCTTTCTGCCGCGACGACATGATCGAGAACGCCATCGCGATCGTGTCTTCCTGCATGAGGCGCTTCAGCTCGACGAGCGGCACGAGCTCACCATCGCAGCGGATCACCGGATGCGAACCGACTTTGATGTGAAGATCCGACGCGCGGCGTTCGGCAGCAATTTTCAGCAGGTCGTTGATATGCACGGAGACTCTCCTCGGAAACGCTTATTTTATGTCATCCCTGCGTACAATTCGCGCCTCATGACCCTCACCCGCCACGATGACCTGACTCTGCGCTACGTTCTGAACGTTCCCAGCGGCAAGCCCGATGACGCCGCGCTGCCTCTCGTCATCGTGATGCACGGCCGCGGCGCGGATGCGAACGATCTCGCGGATCTCGCTCCGATGATCGACGACGGCTACCGCTTCGTCTTCCCGAATGCGGCCAAACAGTTCGAGCCGTCGCCCGGCTACACGTTCGGCTGGTCATGGTTCGACGGATGGCCGCCGGAGCCGCGCTCGATCGTGGCATCGCGCGAGAAGCTGCTTGCGCTGATCGATGAGCTGGTGACGCGCTATCCCACTCCGATCGGAAAACTCATCATCGCCGGTTTCTCCCAAGGCGGGATGATGGCCATCGACGTTGGCTTCCGCACTGCGCAGAAAGTCGCGGGCGTTGTCGTCATGAGCGGCGCAATCTACGAAGCCGGCATGCCCGACCTTCGCTCGCAAAAAGACCTGCCAGTGCTCCTCATCCACGGCACGCAGGACGACATGATCCCGGTCCTGGCCGCGCGCCGAACCCGCCACATCCTCGAAGAGCACGGCGTGATGCCCGAGTACCACGAGTTCCCCATGGGCCACCACGTGACGCCGGAGTCGATGGCGGTGGTGCAGGAGTTTCTGCGACGCGTGCTGAAGTAGCGCCATCGCTGTCAGTTCATCGTTATATTCTTTCCAAATGAACGACCGTTTTGCCGCGCTCTACCCCGCCCATCTGCAGACCGTCAAAGAACGTCACGACAAGGCGCTGGCCGAGGCGGGGTTCGATCACATCATCATCTTCGGCGGCGAGATCCATATTCAATTTCTCGACGACTCGTTTTATCCGTTCAAGGTCAATCCGCATTTCAAAGCGTGGGTGCCGATCGTCGACAACCCGCACTGCTTCATCGTCTACACGCCGGGCAAGACGCCGCTGCTCGTCTACTACCAGCCGGTCGATTACTGGTACAAGCGCCGGCGCGCCGCAGGGATACTGGACCGGTCATTTCGATGTGCGCGTCATCGGCACTTCGGAGGCGGCCAAAGAATTCTTTCCGACGACGGGACGCACAGCCTTCGTCGGTGAGTCGAGCGATCTGCACGGCGGCGAAGTGAATCCCGAGGCGTTGCTGAACGCGCTGCATTTCGAACGCTCGTGGAAGACCGACTACGAGATCGCCTGTCTCGCCGAGGCCAACGTTCGCGGCGTGCGCGGCCATCGCGCGGCGGCGCGTGCGTTCCGCGAGGGCAAATCCGAGTTCGAGATCCACATCGACTATCTCCTGCACTCCAGCCAGGCCGAGGAGGAGCTCCCCTACGGCAACATCATCGCCCTCAACGAAAACGCCTCCGTGCTTCACTATCTCAACCACGTGCGCGAGCAGCCGGGCGACCTTCGCTACTCCTTCCTGATCGACGCCGGTGCGCAATGCAACGGCTACGCGTCGGACATCACGCGCGCGTATGCCCGCGACGAACAGGGCGAGTTCGCGCGCATGATCGCGGCGATGGACGCGATGCAGCAGCGTCTCTGCACGATGGCGAAGCCGGGCGTGAACTACATCGACATCCACATGGCCGCGCACGCCGAGGTGGCGAAGATCCTTTTCGACTTCAGCTTCGTGCGCGATGTCGATGCGGACGGCATCGTGGAGAAAAAGATCAGCTCTGCCTTCTTCCCCCACGGCGTCGGCCACTTCCTCGGCCTGCAAGTTCACGACGTCGCCGGCTTCCACGGAAACCGCGCGGGTTGCATCATTCCAAAACCTGAAGGCCACCCGTATCTGCGTCTGACGCGCATCATCGACCCGCGCATGGTGTTCACAATCGAGCCCGGCCTCTACTTCATCGAGTCGCTGCTATCCGATCTCCGCAAGAGCGAGAACGCAAAGTACATGAACTGGACGAAGGTGGACGAGTTCCGCAAGTTTGGCGGAATCCGGATCGAGGACGACATCGTCGTGACGGATGAGGGGCATATCAATCTCACGCGCGATGCGTTTGGGGGGGCGGTGTAGGGCAGGCGTCCTCGCCTGCTCCGGTGAGGCGTCCTCGCCTCGCCGTGTTGCCCAAAAGAACCACTTAAGTCGCCCGCCGGGAGGATTGTGCGTCTGCACTGTGTCAGCAGACGATGACCGCGCCCCTGATTACCACCCGGACGACTAAATGCGCGACCACACTACCTACCCCTAGGGCTTAGGCTTCGCACTTGCCGTCAAATCAAGTCACTGGCCGCTGCGCGCAAACCTCTTTGTCGCTGGCGTAGCGAGTATGTATCCGGTAACGAACACCTCGTTGAGGGCCCTGCTCGACGTGACCAGATTCCTTTCGATCAAATATGAGAGAGCGGGATTCAGTCGTCGCGCCGCCCAATCGAGTTTGTCTGCCAAGTCCTGCGACATGGCACCTTGCTCGGCATTCGCGATCTCGACCGCAACTCGTGAAGCATCCTCCTCCGCGCGCCACCCCATCAGTAGATGGTCGAAACGTCGGAACAGCAGGTCGTTGGGACGCACATACATATAGCCGAAAGAGTTCTCGCACATCGACCTGGTCGGTTCAACAAGGCGAGCTTGTTCCAGTTCCTCAATGCCTTCGATGATCTGATCATCCGTATAGCCCGTCTCGCGCAACTCCTCGACCGAAAGATGCGGATCGCCGGCTCGCCCATTTACCGAACGACTGGCGAACAGCGTCGCAATATTCTCGGCAACGACAGAGAATCCGCTGGCGCCGTTCAAAGGTGAAATCGCCGTCGAAGGAACCGGCCCGAGTGGAGGCTTCAGACTCACGCCATGTATGTCGTCAATCAGACGCTTGATGCCGGCGTCGTAGTCGTCGAGCGATGGTGACAACAAGGCTGCGAGCAGCGGAGTCAGGGCTGCCGTGGCCAGCCCATGTCGCAGCGGAACAAACGTGCATCTGCCGTCGATTTTCCGCATGAATCCTGCGTCCATCTCTGCCATCACCCATTCCTTTGCTACCGACTGCGGAGTGAGGAGCACGATGAAGTGTGAGCATTCCTTCAAGCCAGCGTCGATGCGTTGGCGAATGCTCTGGCCTGCACGAACATCCAACTCATCGAGAAAGGTCTCGATGCCCGACGCCCTGAAGTCGTCGGCGATCTGCAACGCAAGCGTCTTGTCCTCTGAAGCGTGGGAGAGGAACACGTTTGGAGTATCCATGAAAGAGTCCTCGCCGGGAGATCCTACGATATGTTGTCGCGGAAGTGCTCAGCGCTGACGGCAGGACAGAAGAAAGGCTTGATGGTCTGCGATTGACTCTACCAATAGTGGAGAAGAGAGCGGCCAGAATCAACGGATCACACTTATCCTGCCCGACTTCAGCGAAGTAAAGGACTCTCCCGGAGTTTTCGGTGTCGCCTCCCGCGGCGGCCGGTCCATAATCTGACATTGAACGGCGTTTCGGACGACGCAGTTGCTTTCGCGCGCCTGACCGACCTGACGCGGATGCGTTGGGCGAGCGACGAGTGGCCTGCGAGAATTCGCGTAGTCGGAGGACGAATGGAACCCTTGAATCTTCTTCCAATGCTGATCGACACCGGAATGAACGAAGCCTACGTCGAGCATCGATTCTACTGCTGGCGCAAGCGAACTGACGGGGCTGATCAGCAGATAACAGTTCGGGTTCTTGAGGCGGGCGAAGACTCAGGACTCCCTCGCTACAGAGTAATCGCCGAGTCGGAGGACGGCAAGCATGCGAGCGGCAATTCACATGATGACGTTCGCGTCGCGCTGGCATTTGTTCACTGGCACACCTTGGATAAATAAGGGCCGGCCGCGAATCTGGGCCAATGAATGAAGGCAACGATTCGCGCATCCTTCCTTGGGTGTTATTTTTAGTTCCACTATGCGCTTATCAGCTCAGGCACATACTGAATCCGAGCACCCGCGGCCGAAGAGGTCTCGATCAGTTCAAGCGTTCGCTGCACCTCGTGAACGAACCGATCCGCGGCCTGCGGACTCCTCTCCCAGTACCAGGCGCTGGAGTCGCGCAGTTCTTGCCGCGCAGCGGGTTGGACGAGTAGTGGCTTCAACGCTGAAGTACGCTGACGCGAATCTCGTCGAGCACGGCGCGCCAGTCCTCGCCACGCTGTTCAACCGCGTCGTGCGATCGCCGTTCGATCTCAGCGGCCCAGGCGCGCTGTACGTCGTCCTCGGATGCTTCCAGACTCGCAAGCAGTTCGGCGGCGAGGATCGCGCGCTCATCTGGTTCCAGCTCAAGCGCTTGTCGCAAGACGCGATTTGTAGCGTCGGTCATGGATTGATTTTAGCCCATGGTGCCTCTCCCTTAGCACCGACTTACGCCGAGATCTTCAACGTGACTACTTCGCCCGACGCATGACTCATCTCGCGCATCGTGATCTCGTCCTCGCTCATCACGATCACCGTTGACGAGCGCGTGCCGTAGCCGAGATCCGGCAGCGAAACAAAGACCTCCTCTTCGATCGGGCCGCCGCGCGTTGTCGTTAGGAAGCGCATCAGGTCGTCCATGAGTTGATCACCATTCAGCGCGTCGGCCATCGCCTCTCGCGCGAGCGCGATCTTCGGCCAGCCGATCGATGCAGGCGCGTTGCTGACGGCGAAGATGCCGTCGGGCAGGAGGCTCGCGTGCGCATCGCTGGCGACGTGCGCGACGCGAGCTCGATCGCCGGCGATGAGATGGAATCCGGCGTATTCATTCGGGTCGATCTGCTGCGCGTAGTCGAGCGGATCGAGATTCGATCGCACGAAGTTCCCCACCAGTTCTCCGCGGGAGCGTGGATTGGGAACGTCGATGCCTCGAATATTCGTCACCGCGGCGAAACGGCCTTCGCCCGTAACTGCCAGCCAGCTTCCGCCGGCGCGGAGATCGCGTCCGCCGGCGATGTTCTGGTCATCGTCCCATATGTGCAGCGGCCTTGTTGGGCGATCGTAAAACTCATCCCGATTCGCAGCGATGACGATCGGCAAGTGCGCGGAGGCGCGGACGGCAATTGTGATGAGGCACATGACGAGTCGATGGTAACGCCGCTCCTGGGTCGCCGCCGGGCCGGCGGCGGTCCAGCCGGCGGGCCGCCCGCGCTACGCCGTTTTTATCGCGGCAGAAGATGTTTCTGTACTTTGCCGAGCGCGGTTCGGGGAATCGAATCGACGCGCACGAATTTGCGCGGCACCTTGAACGACGCCAGTTGCTCGCGGCAACAGCGTTCCAAAGCCGATTCGTCGAACGAATCGTTCGCCACGATGAACGCGGCCGGCACTTCGCCACGCAGTTCGTCCGGCACGCCGACCACCGCGGCTTCGGAAACGCCTGGTTGTTCCAGCAGCAGCTCTTCGATCTCTCGCGGATAGATGTTGAAGCCGCCGGAGATGATGAGATCGGACTTGCGGCCGAGGAGCGTGTAGTAGCCGTCGTCCGAGCGCGATGCCAGATCGCCGGTGCGGAACCAGCCGTCGGTAAACGCGGCGGTTGTGGCATCGGCGACAGCGCCAGTAGCCGGCGAAAATGTTCGGGCCGCGCACGAGTAGTTCGCCGTCTTCGATGCGCACCGAGATGCCGGGCAGCGGAAAGCCGACAGTCCCGGCGCGGCGCTCGCCGATGTAGGGATTGCTCAGCGTCATGAAGGTCTCGGTCATGCCGTAGCGCTCGAGGATCGCGTGACCGAACAGCTCACGGAATCGCTCGAACACGTTTGCAGGTAACGGTGCGGAGCCAGATACGAAGAGCCGCATTTGCGCTCCGATTTCACGCGCAGCATCGGGCGGCGTGTCGAGCAGGCGGACGTAGATCGTCGGGACACCGAAGAAGAGCGTGGGCTGAAACTCGTTGAATTCATCGAGCGCTGTGCGATGGTCGAAGCGTTCGAGCAATCGCATCCGGCAGCCACTTGCCAGCCAGCAATGCAGGCCATTGCCGAGGGCGTGGACGTGGAAGAGAGGGAGCGCGAGCAGGAAGCGGTCGCGATCGCTGATCTGCCACATCGTCAACAAGTTGACGGCATTGGCGGCGAAGTTGTTGTGCGTGAGAACCGCGCCTTTTGACGCGCCGGTGGTGCCGGACGTGTAGATGATCGCGGCGGGGGTATCACCGTCGAGATCCTCGTTTGGCCGTTCGCTGCTCGCGTTCTCAGCCTCACTCGTCAGCGCCGGCAAATCGTCTTCGCGAATGACGAACTTCGGCTCCGCGTCGCCGGTGATGTGCGCGATCTCGCGGTCGCGGTAGAGGATGTTGATCGGGACGAAGATCACGCCGAGCTTGATGCAGGCGAGGTAAAGATCGATCAGTTCAACGCGGTTGGCGAGATAGACGGCCAGCCGGTCGCCCTTCGCCAGCCCGCGTGCGCGCAACGCATGTGCGAGGCGGTTGCTGCGATTCTCGATCTCGCCGAATGTGAATTCTGCGCCTTCCCATTCGAGCGCGATCTCGTCTCGCCGCGCGATGAGCGAGAGGTCGAAGAGGTGGAGAAGGTTCATTTGCCGCTTGATGATATTGCGCGGTGGGGTGTGGGGAGTGGGGGGTCGGGCGTGGGAGAGGATTGAGCGACCGATTGATGCCCGCGCCCTCCGCCCAGAAATAATCTCCCACACCCGACACCCCACTCCCCACTCCCCGAAATCTCATCGCACGCTGCTTGCAGTCACGATCAGCACAGTGGCAACTCAAACACGCAAGCGCCGTATCGGTGCAGAGATCATCGACGGCGGCGTCGACTTCCGCGTCTGGGCTCCCGACCGAAACAACGTCAGCGTCGTCATCGACGGTCGCGCAGCTCCACTCGATCGCGAAACAAACGGTCATTTCCGCGGCGTCGTGGCCGGCGCGTGCGAAGGGACCCGCTATCGATTTCGCCTCGATGACGATGACAAGCTTTATCCCGATCCTGCTTCACGCTTCCAGCCTGACGGTCCGCATGGCGATTCCGAGGTTGTCGATCCGAATGCGTATCGATGGAGCAATGACGCGTGGCGCGGCGTCGATAAAAACAATCTCGTCATCTACGAGATGCACATCGGAACCTTCACCGCCGCCGGCAACTGGCGCGCCGCCATCGCCCACCTCGGCGCGCTTCGCGACATCGGCATCAACCTCCTCGAGGTCATGCCGGTTCACGAGTTTCCTGGCCGGTTCGGTTGGGGATATGACGGCGTCGATCTCTGGGCGCCGTCGCATTTGTACGGGCGGCCCGATGACTTCCGGGCTTTCGTCGATGCCGCGCACGGTGTTGGACTCGGCGTCATTCTCGACGTCGTCTACAACCACTTCGGTCCCGACGGCTGCTATCTGCGGCAGTTCGCGAAGGACTACTTCACGAACAAGTACGTGAACGACTGGGGCGAGTCGATCAACTTCGATGGCGAAGGTTCACACGGCGTGCGCGAGCTCGTTTCTGAGAACGCGGCGATGTGGATCGACGAGTTTCATCTGGACGGATTGCGTCTCGATGCCACGCAGTCGATCAACGATGCATCCGATGAACACGTTCTCGCGCTGATCGCGCGGAAGGCGCGCGCCGCGGCGCCCAATCGATCCATTTTTCTCGTCGCCGAGAATGAGCCGCAAGATGTCGCGCTCATCGATGACTACGGCCTCGACGCGCTCTGGAACGATGACTGGCATCACTCCGCCACGGTCGCGGCAACGGGACGCCGCGAGGCTTACTACACCGACTACTTCGGCACGCCGCAGGAATTTGTCTCGATGGCGCAGTTCGGCTTTCTCTACCAGGGCCAGCGCTACTCGTGGCAGGAATCGGCGCGCGGCACGTCGTCGCTGCACCTGGCGCCCGGGCAATTCGTCTGCTTCACGCAGAATCATGATCAGGTCGCGAACTCGGGACGCGGCGAGCGGCTGCAGCAACTAACGAGTCCCGGCCGCTTTCGCGCGCTGACCGCGTTGCTCCTCCTCGGGCCGAATACACCGATGTTGTTTCAAGGCCAGGAGTTTGGCGCGACGACTCCCTTCCTTTACTTCGCCGATCACGATCCGGAGCTGGCAAGTGCTGTCGGCAAAGGACGCCGCGAGTTTCTGGAGCAGTTTCCTTCGCTGCTCGACCTTCACGGAGACTTCGCGCCGCCTGAGTCCGAGGAGACGTTCGCGCGATGCAAGCTCGATGATCGCGAACGAATCGCGAACGTGGAGATGATCGCGCTGCATCGCGATCTGCTGCGGCTGCGCGGCGAAATGACCGGCAAGGTTCGCGGTGCCGTGCTTGCGGCGGAAGCATTCGTCCTCCGCTTCGACAATCGCCTCCTCATCGTCAACCTCGGTGCCGAGGTGCGTCTCGACGTCGTCCCCGAGCCGCTGCTCGCGCCGCCCGCGAATCGAAAATGGGAACTTCTTTGGTCGAGCGAGTCGCCGAACTACGGCGGCACTGGAACACCGCCAGTGATCGAGAAGGGTTGGTGTCTCCCCGCGCACGCCGCCGTACTTCTGGCCGCAACGTAAACCGCCGCCGGGCACGGACGCCCGGCGGTAGCAGGCAAGAATGCCTGCACTACGCGGTCAGGAGTTTTCCGGGCCAAGCTTCTTCCGCTTTGCGGATCCAGTGGCCGGTGCGGATCTCGGAGAGGCGGTCGGCGGTGGTGTCGAAGATCGTCGTGTGAAGGTCGCCGCGATCGCGGAACTCGGCGCGGCTGAGCGCTTCGATGCGGCCGTCGGCGTGACGGACAAAGACGCGGTTGGCGTCGAGGATCGAGACGCCGAGGTCGTTCTCGAATTGTTTGAGGAGACCGAACATGCGATCGATCGAGCATCCCGAGGTCTCGCTGCGCTCATCGACGGCAAGGGCGAGGAAACTTCCGTAGAGCAACTCGCGCGCGGACGTGACCGGAACGTCGTGCGCTGCCCAAGCATCGAGAAAGCGATCGACGCGATCGAGAAACTGTTTGCTTTGCGATTCGTTCAGCGCGGGCGAGATGCCGAAGAGCCACGTGCGAGCGTGGCCGTCGAGTTGATCGATGTCGATTCGTGGCACGATAGACTTCCTTTTGAAGAGTGAAGTTAGGAGAGTGAAGAGTGAAAGAGATTCAAGACCACTTCACTCTTCACTCTTCAAACTTCACTCTTCATTCAACCATGAGCCTCGCAAAATTGATGCAACGCTTCAAAGGTGGCGTCTGTACGGACGACCGGCCGCCGCAGCAGCAGGATCCGTTGCGGCTGGCCACGGCGGCGGTGCTGCTCGACATCGGTTACGCCGACGGATCGCTGAGCAGCGAAGAGGATGAGGATCTACTCACCTACCTCAAACGAGCGTTCGCTCTCGACGACACGATGGTGCAGGAACTGGTCAAAGCGGCGGATGAGATCCGCACGCGCACGATCGATCATTACGCGCTGACCAATTTCATCCGCACCAGCGCTCCGCTCAACGACCGCATCGAGATCGTGAAGACGATGTGGCGGATTGCGTATGCCGATGGCCGGCTGACAGACTACGAGAACTACCTCGTCCGCAAACTGGCCGACCTCCTCGGGCTCGAGCATCACGTGATGATCGATGCGAAGGTAAGCGTGTTGCGCGAGTTGGGGCTGGCGACGAGCTAATCGCGGGAGTCGCTGTTCGGGCGTCGGGAGTCGAAGAGAATCCTGGCTCTCCCCTTGAGCACCTCGGGCTCCGCCACCCGACACCCGTGCGATCTCCGACACCCATGCCAATCGCTTAGACTCACGACGATGATTGAAAAACATCACGTTGCCGTCATCGGCGCGGGCCCGATTGGCCTCGAGCTGGCGGTGGCGTTCAAGCAGTTTGGGATCGACTACGTGCAGCTCGATGCGGGGCAGATCGGCTCGACGATCGCGTGGTATCCGATTCAGATGCTCTTTCACTCGAGCTCCGACCGGCTGGGACTGGCCGGCGTTCCGATTCAGACATCGACGCAGCAGAAGATCACTCGGGAGGAGTACCTCGCCTATCTCCGATCGATCGTGATGCAGTTCGGTTTGCAGATTCGTTCGTACGAGCGGGTGACGCAGGCGACGCGATTGCCAGGCGGTGCATTCGAGTTGGTGACGCGCGCGGTGGATGGCGAGCATCGCTATCACGTCGATCATGTCGTCCTCGCCATTGGAGCCTTTCACGCGCCGCGAATGCTCGACATTCCCGGCGAAGAGTTGCCGCACGTCAGCCACTACTTTCATGATCCGCACACGTACTTTGGCAAGAAGCTGCTGATAGTTGGCGGACGCAACTCGTCGGTCGAAGCGGCGGTTCGCTGCCAGCGAGCCGGCGCAGATGTCACGCTCAGCTATCGCCGCGAGGACTTCGATCCGAAAGTTGTGAAGTTCTGGCTGCTGCCCGAGGTGCGCGCGCAAATTCGCGATGGGCTGATCCGCTATCTGCCGCGCACGACGCCGGTCGAGATCGGCAACGGCACCGCGCTTCTTGCACCGACTGACGATCGCGGCGCCGTGATCGCGGACGCCGTGCCGGCGGAGATCGATGCCGATTTCGTGCTGCTGCTGACCGGCTATCGGCAGGATTCAACTCTCTTCGATCAACTCGGTGTCGAGCTGCGCGGCGACGATCGTCAACCTCTTCACGATCCCGAGACGATGGAGACGAATGTCCCGGGCGTCTTCGTGGCCGGCACCGCGGTCGCCGGAACGCCGCCGCGTAAAGTAACGGTCATCGTCGAGACCTGCCACGTTCACGTGCCGCGAATCCTCGCAGCGATTCAAGGAAAGCGCGTGGCTCTCCCGGACGGAGCTGTTGATGATTGAACGAATGCGTTGAGGCTTCACGCGGAGGCCGCGGCGAACTTCCTCCGCATCTCCGCGTCTCCGCGTGACAATGTTTCTTAGGAAGCCTGCGTCATCAACGCGAACCCGATCATTTTGTACAGCAACCGCGCGCCGACGTTCGCGTCCCATTCAGTCTCGCCCGGCGCCACTTCGCAAAGATCGAGGCCGACGATACGCTTTTTCGCGCGGATGATCGCGCGCAGGACTCCGATTGCTTCGTTCCAGGAAAGGCCGCCGGGCACCGGCGTTCCGGTCGAGGGGCAGAGCGTCGGATCGAGGCCGTCGATGTCCCACGAAAGATAGACGTCGTTCGGCAACGCGCCCACGATTTCGTCAGCGATCTCTGCCCATGACGCGCCTTCCTCCTTGCGCGTCGCGAGATCGGAATCGAAGAACGTCACGATGCGACCGCCCGAGTTCTCGATCATCGCCAACTCGGCGTTGCTCAGATCGCGCACTCCGAACTGCACAAGTCTGGCGACACCATCGATCTTCGTCATCACGTTGTGAAAGATCGATGCGTGCGACCAGGTAAAGCTTTCGTACGCGTCGCGAAGATCGGCGTGAGCGTCGAGATGAAGGATGCCGAGGCCGGGATAGGTTTCGGCGTAGGCGCGGATGGCGCCGAACGGGACGGAGTGATCGCCGCCGAGCGTGACGGCCATCTTGCCGGCGGCGAGAAGTGCGCGAGTCTGTTCATGCACCCACTCATTCACCAACTCCGAGATCGCATTCACTTCGGCAACCGCTTTCCGCGTGGCGCTATCGACCGCGCCACCCTTTTCGATGACCGCGGCGGCGATCTCTTTCGCCTTCCGGTTGCAGCGTTCGATCTTCTTCGGGATGTCGAGCATGGCGATGCCCACGTCGTACGGACGGCCGGTATCGCGATCGAAGAGATCGACCTGCTTCGAGGCCTCGAAGACAGCGCTCGGTCCATTCGAAGTGCCGCCGCCGTACGACGTGGTGGCCTCGTACGGAACGGGCACGATGACGACGCGCGCCTCGTCCGGCGTGAACGGCAAGCCGTAGATGCCCGCGCCGGCGGATGCGGGCGCGTCGGGATCGAACTTCATTCTGCGAGCATACAAGAAGGCTGAAAGAGCTCTCGCCCTTTCAGCCTTTCGGAAACAATTGCAGAGAGGTTCTACGGCGTCATGAAGATGTCCCACCACTTGTCCATCGTCAGAGCGAGAGCGCCTCGGGTGACCAACGTCGAGGGCTGCCAGCTATACGTAACGGGCGCGCCTTCGATTTGCGAAGGATTCGCGTAGCCCGTCATCAAGCCGAGGCTGTTGGCCACCACGATGTATCCGCGCGCCTGGGCAGGAATGTCGGAGTCATCGCTAAACGTCGTGGCGGTAACCATCGCTGCCTGCGCGTCAGCGTCTTTGCCAAGGGAGCGAACGAGCCAGGTGGCGAGATCAGCGCGCGTGACGTTGCCATTCGGCATGAACGACGATCCGGAGTCCGTGATCGCGTTGGGAGTGGGGTCAAGAACGCCACCAGGGACGGAGGAACTGCCGGACATGACAGTGCCACCGAGCATGAACGTGTCGCGCATCGGTCCGCCCGCGGTGGTGACCGCCTGGACGTATGGCACGAGTGATTCGGGGACATCAGTGAACGGCGACAGGTTGAGCTGGCTCTGACGAATCCAGCAGTCGGACGCGAGGACGACCGCCATTTCGCCGCGCGTGACGTTGGCGTCGGGCAGGAATCCCGAGGTCGTACTGTCCATGAGCCGCAGCGTGATCGCTTTTCGGATAAAGGAAGCGTACGGCGAGCCGTTTGCGTCGTCGATTCCGGAGAACGTGCCGTAGTAATTCGTGACCGAGAGGTGCAGCGTGTCCGGGACTCCGACGCCAACGGTTCCGGTCGATTGCCCCTTCAGTCCATAGATGCTCGTGAACCAGTCGCCCGCCGCCGGAGCGGCAAAGCCGAGCGATGCCTGCAATCCGTAGACGGCGGCAAGGGCGTTCGAGCCGGTCGAGGTCTGCGTTCCACTCGGATCGGTCACGGCGAGATTGAACGTGTTGGCGGAATTGTCCCAGGTCAGCATGACATCGCTTTCCACGCCGTTCGATCCGATCGCGTAGTGATGAACGGCAGGTCCGGCCGAGGGATCGAAAT
Source organism: Thermoanaerobaculia bacterium (assembly GCA_963719365.1). Lineage (GTDB taxonomy): Bacteria > Acidobacteriota > Thermoanaerobaculia > Gp7-AA8 > Gp7-AA8 > JADGNZ01. The sequence continues at coordinate 1,029,307 of OY970380.1, forward strand.
TCTGATCCCACGATTCGTTGCTGCTGGTGCCGGTGAAGCCGGCGTTGTAGTGCTGATTGAGGACCGCACCGTAGACCTTCGACGGATTCTTCACCGCATCAAGACCCGCAAGTACGTTCAGGAACCCGGCGCCTACCTGATGCTGGCCATAGCCCGCCATCGGCGTCGCCGTGGCGACGATCGCCGATTTGATCGCGTCAGGAGTGAGTGTTGGATTCGCTTCGAGCAGAAGCGCGCACGCTCCGGCAACCTGCGGCGTGGCCATCGACGTGCCGTCCATGCAGGCGTACCACGGAGTCTCGGCGACGGTCAGACCGGTGCATTGTCCTGCCTGTCCGAGCGGCGTGGCGTTGGCTTTTGTCGAGACGATGGCGACGCCGGCCGCGGTGATGGTGGGGTGATAGATCGGATCGCCGGGAATGCCGCGCGAAGAGAAACTCGCCAGACGGCCCTGCTTGTCGGCGGCGGCGACACCGATCACCCACGGCGCATCGGCGTACGGGTTGAGGGTGTTGTTGCCGGAACCTTCATTGCCTGCCGCGAAGACGACCGTGATGCCGCGGTCGTGAAGTACTTTCGATGCGACGCTGACGGGATCTTCCGGATCAAACGGCCCCGAGGTTCCCCAACTGTTGCTGACGACGCGGATGTTGTAGGTGTATTGATGCGTGAGGACGTAATCGAAACCTTCGAGCGCCCAGAGGATTGCGATCGCTTCGCCGGTGCTGACGCCGATGAGGTCTGCGCCCGGGGCGACGCCCGCGTATTTGCCGCCACTCTCCGTGCCGAGGCCGGCGATGGAACCTGAGGCGTGCGTGCCGTGGCCGGAAGTGGTATCGGAGTTGGGAAGATTCTCGAGATACGTGGGCGGAACGACGCCGTCGAATGGCGAGCCGAGGCCTGCGCCGCCGATGAGGACTTTGACGTTCTGCTTCACATGCGTGCCAAATGGGAGGTCGGGATGGGTGGCGTCGATGCCGCTGTCGACGATGGCCACGCCGACGCCGCGTCCGGAGTAGCCGAACCCGGGCATGGTCCGCTGCTCCGAGGCGCCAATCAGGGCGGTACCTTCGCGGTTGAAGTAGCTGAGTTGTTTGTTGAAGTAGATCGAGCGGACGCGAGACCCGGTGGCAATCTGCCGGATCTGGTTTGCCGTTGCCCAGACGCCAACCATCGGCAACTGGCGAAGAGCGACTCCGTAACGGACGCCAAGAAGGCGCAGTGCAGCGAGGTCGGTGGCGGTCGGTTGGGTGTTGTAGGTGACGACGGCAGGGAGAAGCTCACCGGAGACCGACCCGAGTTTCGATTGGAGGAGTGGATCGACGACGGCGGCGTCAAGGGAAAGGACCGTAAGCGATAGAACGAGGGCGACGAGGGCGAACCGATTGATTTTGCTGAACATCGAAGCTTTTCTCCTTCTCTCTTGTCGTGCATCTCACGACGATGTCCTGCATATTGCAACAGTAGTACCACTACCAAATGACGCACGTGTCCGGCCCACAATTTGCAGCATCAGAGAGTATGTTGACCAACGCTAGCAGTGGTACTACGATGTCCATCCCGATGGTTCTCGACTCCGACACCACCCATACTTCACGCTCGCGTCTGCTCGAGGCCGGGAAAACGCTCTTCGCCCAAAACGGCTACGAGCAGACTTCGACGTCGGCGATCGCCCGCGCCGCCGGCTCGTCGGAGTCGCAGCTCATGCGCTACTACGGCGGGAAAGCGGGCCTCCTGGAGGCGATCTTCAACTTCAGTTGGCTGGCGCTGAATCAGCGAATCCAGAATCGGATCGCCGCCTCCGCAGATGCGCACGAAGCGCTCGGAACGGTCCTCGATACGATGATGGAGGTCTTCTCGGCCGATCCCGAAGTGGCGTTCTTGTTCGTGTTCGAAGGGCGGCGCGTGCGGACCGGTTCCGAGATCGCGTTGTCGCAGGGATTCACAGAATTCCGGGAACTGCTTCGGATGGTCGTGCGCCGCGGCCATCGCGACGGCACGCTCAGAGACGGTTACAACGACGAAGCGCTGGCCATCGCATTGATCGGATGTGCGGAAGCGCTGCTGCGAGAACGGCTGATCGCGCGGCGCGCGGGTCAGCCCGATCCATTCAACGATGAGGAGTTGAAGGCGGTGTTTCTCGCGCTTCTCTCCGGACTGTCGCGGCCGCGGCCGCCACAAGAAGAAGCGCCGGACGCCTAGTCATCCATCGGATTCACCGGCGGCTTGTCGGACTTCTCCGCGCGAAGAAGCGCTTCCTTGAACCGCTCATCGAGGAGCCGGGCGCGGTCTTTCTGGCTGGCCATCTCCCGATCGAATTTCTTTTCCATCTCGCTCTTCTGCGATTCGAGTCCGGCCACCATCGATTCGAGCGAGCCGCCCGCCTTCTTCTCTTTCACTTTGTGCAGGAGCACATCGCCCGAATTCCGGTCGATGATGATCGTGGCATCGCAGCAGGGACAGTTGATCTCGAAGTTGGCGGCCATGGTGAGGGGCATTTTACCTGAGGAGTGCAGGCGTCTCGCCTGCGGACGGCGAGGCGTCCTCGCCTCGGCGTTGGTCTTCGTGACGTTCTTTGCATCGGTGCGAATCATCCGACGTGCGCCCTTGTCTCGCGTCCTCGGGCCGGCGTTGGTTTTCGTGACGCATTGGACGTTCTTCGCACCGCCGGCCAACCACCGCCGGGCGGGACGCCCGACGGCCGCGGGCGAGACGCCCGCACTCCTTGTTGCAAAGTACTTGAACGTGTTGCAGTATGGCCACGTATGCGACTCTTCACTTTCATTGCCTGCCTCACACTCCTCACCGGCTGTTTCGCAATCCGTCGCAACACGCCTTCGATGATCGTCGCTGCACGCGAGGGCGATGGGCCGGCGATTCGCGCGCTCGTCAAGCGGGGCTGCGATCCGAACGCAGCGTACGGTCCTCTTAACTGGACGCCACTTATGCACGCGATCTCCAGAAACCAGATCGAGTCGGTGAAGGCGCTGCTCGACTCCGGCGCTGACGTCAACAAGACGGGCGATTACGAATCGGAGCCACGAACGAAGCAGCTTGGCGTCACACCGTTGATGATGGCGGCGGGGTACGGCTACACGCCCATCGTCCAACTTTTGCTGCATCGTGGCGCCGACACGACGCCCGCCGACGGCGACGGCAATCGCGCGCTCGATTACGCACTGACAGGCATGCTCTACCGCACGGTTTTCGATTGTCATGACAACACTGTTCGCGCGCTGATCGCCGCGCACGCGCCGCTTCAAATCAATCCTGATTCCCGCAAGTGGGCTGGGATCAAACGGTGCGATTCTCTCGCGCTTTTGCGGTAAGCCGATTGACCACAGAGACGAGCGAAAGAGTTGTTGTCCGAAGGATGAAGGCGGACGGATGAAGGATGAACTGCTCGATTCGGGCACACTCATCCCTCATCCTTCATCCTTCATCCTTCATCCTTCATCCAACGCCCCCATCAAATCCTCCACCAGATCATCCGCGTGTTCTAACCCCGCCGAGATGCGCAGCAGGTTCTCGGCGGTCCGGCTTCCCGGACCTTCGCTCGATGCGCGATGTTCGATCAGACTTTCGGTGCCGCCGAGGGAGGTGGCGCGGGTGAAGAGTTTCGTTTTGGCGGTGACGGCGAGGGCGGCTTCGCGACCGCCGCGGACGTTGAAGGAGAGCATGCCGCCGAACGCGGACATCTGTTGCGCTGCGATCGCGTGACCGGCATGCGATTCCAGTCCTGGATAGTGAACGGCCTCCACGCGCGGGTGCGTTGCGAGCGCGCGCGCGAGGGCCATGGCGTTCTCGCAGTGCACACGCATCCTCGCGGGAAGCGAACGGATGCCGCGCAGGATCAGCCAGGAATTGAAGGGCGACGCCACGCCACCCGTGATTTTGCGGCAGTGCTCGACCGCCTCGGATAATTCATCGCGATTCGCAAACGCAAGTGAACCGCCCTGCACGTCGCTGTGCCCGCCGAGGTACTTGGTGGTGGAGTGGAGGACAACGCCGGCGCCTTGTTCGATCGGACGCTGCAACGCCGGCGTGGCGAAGGTTGCATCGGCGATGAGAATGGCGTTGGCCTCATCCGCGATGCGCGCGAGCGCAGCGACATCCGCAATTTTCATCAGCGGATTCGATGGCGACTCGCACCAGATAGCGCGTGTTGATGGCTGAACCGAGGCTTGAACGGCATCGAGATCGTCCATCGCTACAAAATCGAAGGTCAGGCCCCAGCGGTTCAGATACTCGCCGGCCAGCGCGCGAACGCCGTAGTAGCTCTCGTCCTGCAGCAGCACGTGCGATCCGGCCGGGAGCGATTGCAACAGGCACGTCGTCGCTGCCATCCCCGAGGCGAAGGCAAGCGCGTGTGATGCGGAATCGATCGCCGCGAGTGCTTCTTCAAGACGTTCCTGTGTCGGATTTCCATCGCGGATGTAACTGAATCCGTGCGACGGCTCGCCATCCTCGGCGCGCCGCTCGAACGTCGTCGAAAGATGAATCGGGGCCGCGATTGCACCAGTTTCGTCAACACCTGCTCCGGAATGAACAGCCTTCGTTTCGAATCGCATGGCGGAAGGATAAACTGCCTGCACTCGTCCAACGTACTCAGATCCTCATGGCCCCACGCCGGTCCGCGTTTCTGGCAGTTTTTGTTTGCATGACTGCGGCAGCAGCACTCGCGCAGCCGGTGATGACTTATGTCTACAACGCGCCCGAGTCCGCGCTGGACGTGCGCTATCAGTATCACTGGGAGATTTTGCGTACAGCACTGGAAAAGACGACGCCGAAGTGGGGGCCGTACCGAATGATGCGATCGGAGTTCATGACCGAGCGCAGGCAGACGCTCGAGCTCAAGAACGCAACCGGCAAACTGACGGTGATGTATCTGAGCACGACTCCGGAATTCGAGCGCGATCTCATCGCGATCCACATCCCGGTCGACAAGAACCTCGGCGGCTACTGCGTCTTCCTGATCCGAAAAAACGATCGATCGCGATTCGCGAACGTTCGCTCGCTCGCCGATCTTCGCAAGTTCACGTTCGGACTCGGGCTCGGCTGGATCGACGTCGACATCCTCAAGGAAGCTCGCCTTCCCGTGGTCACGGGATCGAGCTACGACGGGCTTTTCGAGATGCTGGTCAAAAAGCGCTTCGACATTTTTCTGCGCGCGGCGGTGGAAGTGCTCGACGAGTACGACCAGCGCAAGAACCGACTCCCCGATCTCGATATCGAAAAGAACCTCATCCTCTACTATCCGCTGCCGATGTATTTCTGGTTTCCGAAGACGGCGGAAGGGCGGCGGCTGGCAACGCGTGCCGAGGAAGGGATGCGAATGATGATTGCGGACGGAACGTATGACCGCATCTTCGACAAGTACCAGCGGCGCAAGATCGAGCGGCTGCGCTTGAAGAGCCGGCGGATCATCAAGATCGGCAATCCGTTTCTCGGCCCGGAAGTTCCGTTCAGCGATAAGCGGCTATGGTTCGATCCGCAAACCTACAAGTGATGCCCCCACGCAGATCGTCGCTCGCCATGATCGTTGCCGCAACGTTGGTCGCGGTGACAACTGTGGTGCTCGTCACGTCCGCGACCCTGAGCTACCGGTCGGACGCAAAAGCGCAGCGGGACTCGCTCCAAAGTCTCACCTCGCGTCAGGCGAACGAGCTTGCCGTTGCGTTAGCGCTCCCGGTCTGGAACGTCGATCGTGCGCAGATCGACAAAGTGATCGAGGCGATGTCGCAGCCGAAGTCAGTCTACGGAATCTCCGTTCATACCGCGGACGAGGACGTTGGCCGCGTGCGAAGACCCGACGGGACGTTCAGAGCGTGGGACGGGAAATCCGCGCCCGAGGACATGCTTGTCGAAGCGAGGACGATCAGCTTCGGAGGCAAGCCGATCGGAACCGTGCGCCTGCTGGTGACGCAGGAATACCTTCGCAACGATCTGCACATGTTGCTCATCCGCATGGTGACCATGATCGTCGTCGTCGATGCACTGCTCGTCCTCGGCACGTACTTCATCCTCTCGCGGAAAGTCGTGAGGCCGCTGGTCCAGATCGAACGGTATGCCGTTTCGGTCCGAGGCGGCGACTCCACTCCGATCACGGCCGGCCTCGGATTTCCCGCGGAGTTGGAGAGCCTTCGAGCCTGTATCGAGGCGATGGTTGATGAGTTGCGGGTGCAGGTCGCGCAGATCGCCGACAGCGAACAGCGGTTCCGCTCGATCTTCGACGCGGTCAGCGACGCCATCATGATCAATGACATCGAGAGCGGCGCGGTCATCGAGGCAAACGCAGCGATGCAGGCGATGTTCGGATACACCGCGGAAGAGCTGAAGCGCGAAGGCGCCGGCATCATCGCCGGCGGCGGCTTGCCGTTTACGACGACCGACGCTCTCTCGTTGCTGAAGAAGGCAGCGGACGGAGAAGCGCAGCGATTTGAATGGCCTGCACGGCACAAAGACGGGCATCTCTTCTGGACCGAGGTCAATCTGCACGCGGATACGGTCGGCGGCAGGCGATGCGCCATCGTGGTCATGCGCGACATCAACCAGCGCAAGCAGATGGAAGATGCGCTAAAGGAAGAGAAGGAGCTCACCGACACCGCAATCAATGCGATGACGGGCGTCTTCTTCGTTCAGGATCGGGAGGGGCGTTTCCTCCGATGGAACGAAAACATGGCCCGTCTGGCTGCCGGCGAGCAGCTTCTGACCGAGCGTGTGGGCCGTCCCCTCGTTCATCCCGACGATCGCGAATATGTCGAGCAAAAGATCGACGAAGTTTTCAATAACGGTCAGGCGGAAGTGGAGACCCGGCTGGTGCTCAGCGGTGAGGTCAGGAACTACGTGCTCAACGCCAGGCGGATGGATGTGCGCGGCCGCCCGTTCATGGTGGGGACCGGCGTCGACATCACCGAGCGCCGGCAAGCCGAGGCGGAGCAGCGACGACTGCAGAGCGAGATTGCGCGCTCGGCGGCCGAGTGGAAAGAAACCTTCGACACCGTCACTACGCCGATTCTGATCACCGAGGAAAATGGAGCGATCGTCCGCGTCAACCGCGCGGCTCTCGAGCTGACCGGTTTGGCCGAGGAACAGATCAGCGGGATGCCGATCGCACAACTCGCAGCGCGCGAACCGTGGCAAACGGCCGGACAGCTCGTCTCGTACATCGCCACCGAACACCACGGAACATCGGCGGAAACGAAGGACGCGGACGGCAGAACGTGGGACATCAACGTCTCGCACTTCTCCGCGCCGAACGATGGCTCCGAGCGTTTCATCCTCGTGTTGTGGGAGATCACAGGCATCGTGGAGTTGCAGGAATCGCTGCGCCGGAGCGAGACGCTGTCAGCAATGGGAAACCTCGTCGCAGGTGTCGCACACGAGGTGCGCAATCCCCTCTTCGGCATCTCGGCAACGCTTGATGCATACCAGGACGAAATGAGCCGGCCGGGCTACGTCGAGTTCGCGGCGACGCTGCGGCAGGAAGTGAATCGCCTGATTCACCTGATGAAGGAGTTGCTCGAGTACGGCAAGCCAGGCGCGCTCTCGATCGAGCGCGGACACATCCGGGACGTCGTCGCACAAGCAGTGGAAAGCCGGCAGCAGGCAGCTCGCGCGGCCACGGTGCGCATCGTCAGTCACATGACCAACGGCATTCCGACGTTGTTGATGGACTCCTCGCGACTGCGCCAGGTTTTCGAAAACCTGATCGACAACGCCATCCAGCATTCGGGGCGCGGCGGGAAGGTGCAGATCAGCGGATCGATCGTCGAGCACGCCGGCCGTCATTGGGTGGAGTGCCGCGTCGATGATGAGGGCCAGGGCTTCGCTCCGGAAAACCTCGATCGCGTTTTCGAGCCGTTCTTCACGATGCGCGAAGGCGGCACCGGCCTCGGCCTCTCCATCGTGCAGCGCATCGTCGAAGAGCATTCCGGAAAAGTGTTTGCCGCGAACCGGCCCGAAGGCGGAGGCAGCATTCGCGTTCTCTTCCCGCTCGCCGGCAACGGGACCGCGGCGAAAAGTGTCGCATCATGACGGACATGACTCGAAACCGCGTGCTGATCGTCGACGATGAACCGTCGATCCGGATGGCCATTCGCCGCTTTCTCACGACCTCGGGATTCGAAGTCTCCGACGCCAACAACCGCAGCTCGGCGCTGGCGCTGGCACGCAAAGAGCGGCCCGACGCGATCATCCTCGATTACAAACTGCGTGACTGCACCGCGCTCGATCTGCTGCCGCAGTTTCTGGCCATCGATGCCGAGGTCGCGGTCATCGTGCTCACCGCGCACGGGAGCGTCGAGCTGGCCGTCAGCGCGATCAAAGAAGGCGCGCAGCAGTTTCTGACCAAGCCGGTCGAGCTGCCGACGCTGCTGGTCATCCTCAACCGCACGCTCAACACGCAGCGAAGCAGGCAGGCGGATCAGGCCGACCGGAAGAAAGAGTCGCGCGACGTTCTCGATCCGTTCGCCGGCACGAGCGCGGCCGTTCGCCAGCTCGAATCGGACGTAGAGAAGATCGTCTCCACCGACCGGCCTATTCTGATTCAGGGCGAGACCGGCACTGGAAAAGGGATCCTGTCGAACTGGCTTCATCGCAACGGGCGCCGGAAGCAGGAGCCGTTCGTCGATCTGAATTGCGCCGGCCTGTCGAAAGATTTCCTCGAATCGGAGCTCTTCGGACATGAAAAAGGTGCGTTCACCGGCGCCGTTCAAGCGAAGCAAGGCCTCTTCGATCTGGCGCACCGAGGGACGCTGTTTCTCGACGAGATCGGCGACGTCGATCTGCAGGTGCAACCGAAACTGCTCAAAGTTCTCGAAGACAAACGCTTCCGCCGCCTCGGCGATGTGAAGGACCGTTTCGCCGATGTTCGCCTGATCGCAGCAACGCATCACGACATGAACAATCTGGTGCGGACCAGACGCTTTCGCGAGGATCTCTACTTCCGCATCAGCACGATCGTTCTTCGCCTCCCGGCGCTGCGCGAACGGCCGGAAGACATCGAAGCGCTGGCCAACGATCTTCTCGCGCGAATCTCCCACGAGCTGGGCCGCTCCGGAACGAGCCTCGCCGCCCCCGCTGTTCGCGCGTTGCAGCAATACGCGTGGCCCGGCAACATCCGCGAGCTGAAAAACGTGCTGGAGCGCTCCTTGTTGTTGAGCGAGCGAGACGAGATTCAGCGCAGCGATCTCCGCTTCGAACATCCGACATCCGAGGGCGCAGCGGAGGACACGCGGCTAACGCTGACCGAGGTCGAAGCCCGCCACATCACCCGCGTCCTCAAAGAAGAAGACGGCGTCATCGACCGCGCCGCCAAACGCCTCGGCATCACCCGAAACACGCTCTACTACAAAGTCCGCAAACACCGAATCGCCCTGCGCAAGAATGTCAGTGGGGATGCCGCGGATAGCGACAGTCGCGTGTAGCCGGACCATTCGCGCACTACCCAACCGTCATTTCGAATCGGCGAGCAGATCGCGCCAAGAGAGCGTGTGCACTTCGCCGCTTTTTACGTCTGGAAGTATCTTCAATAGCGTCGGGACCAGCTCACGAAGGTGCCGTAGACGCGCCGATCGCGCCCGCAAAACGACGACAGCGATGTCAAAGCGCACGACGTTCTGCTGGAACGACAGATTCTTATCCGTAGTTACGAGAACATCGAACTGTTGCTCGGCGAGTTTGAGCAACGCACCGTTGACGGTCTCACTCCATCCCGCCTGACGCACCGTCTTCACATCATGGCCCGGCAGGTCTCGAAGAAGACGCCAATCGACGCACTCATCAAGCAGAATCTTCATCCTGCTTCTGCCAGTACGCGCGCTTTGGTTTCCTCGAGAAACGTAATCACTTGCTGGCGGCTCACTGAAGGAAAGCCTTCGAGAAAGTCCTCGATTGATTCGCCGCCTTCCAAATAATCAAGGAGGTTCTCGATCGGAACGCGCGTTCCGGCGAAGACAGGCGTTCCACCCATCACATCGACTGAGGATGCGACGACCATGCTCTTCATCGCGCGAAGTATCGCCAATTTCGTTCGCGATGCAAAGCCCGCCTCCGCGCCTACGAACAGCCTTCCCCACCACCCAACCCCCTGCCCAAATCTTCGAAAAGCGTGTTCGAAAAATCGAAATTCACGCCGATTCCAATCTCGATCGTTCGGTCTAATCCATTGAACAGATAGATATTTGCGGTCCGCTGAGACCGTGCCATGACGTGGCCGTGCCGTTGCGATAGACGGCGGTCATGAACCCTTGCACTCAATCCCGTCCCAGTCCGAGGATGCTGCTCGTTGAAGACGAGGTCGTCCTTCTTTCGGCTCTCAAGAAGTACTTCACTCGCGAAGGATATGCGGTCGATTGCGCACGTGAGCTTGAGGAAGCGGAAGCGCTGATCGCGACCTCGTTCTACGACGTCGTCATCGCCGATCTGCGGCTCTCCGGCACCTACGCCGTCGAAGGTCTGGCGATTCTGCGCTTCGTCCGCCACAACTCGCGCGGCACGCGCGTCATCATCCTCACCGCGCATACGGCGCCCGGAATTCAGCGCAGCGCGCACGCCCTCGGTGCCGAGGCGTTTCTGCCGAAGCCGACGCCGCTCGCTGACATTGCGGCCTGCATTGACCGGCTGATGGGGGTGGCATCGTGACGCGCCACACGCTCATCGACGACATCTTCGCGCCGGGCGGACTCACGATTCTGTTCCAGCCGATCTTCGAGATCGTGAACGGCGATCCGGTGCTCTTCGCACTCGAAGCGCTGTCGCGCGGACCGAAAGGCTCGAACGTCGAATGCGCGAATGTGCTGTTCGAGTACATCCGGCGCAAAGGAAAGGAAACCGAGGTCGATCGTGTGTGCATCGCACGTGCGGTCGCGGCAGCAGCGAGCGTGCCGGGATCGCCGGCGATCTCCATCAACGTTCATGCGTCGACGCTCGAGCGCGATCCGCATTTCGCCGCGTTTCTTAGCGACGTCTGCAACAGAAACGGCGTGCAGGTCTCGCGAGTGATTCTCGAGATCGTGGAGCAGCAGAAGTTCTTTGACGAGCGCGCGTTCTTCGCTGCCCTCAGCGACCTGCGCGCACTCGGCGTCCGCATCGCGCTCGACGACATCGGCATCGGCTACTCCAGCCACCGCATGCTCATCGAAGTCCGTCCTGACCTTTTCAAGATCGATCGTTACTTCATCACCGGAAGCGCGGAGAACGAGTACTCGCGCGCGGCCATCGAATCGATCGCCCTCCTCGCCACACGGCTCGGCGGCCGCGTCGTCGCCGAGGGCATCGAGGCGCCTGCCGACTTCGAGACCGTCACCGCGCTCGGCATCGATCTCGTGCAGGGCTACTACTTCGCGCGTCCCTCTTTCCCGGCATCGTTCGGTGCCGCACCCACTCATTACGAATCGTCCGCGACTCACTGAAAAGGAGCAATGCTCATGAACCGAAAAAAGATTCTGCTTGTCGATGACTCCAGCACGATCCTCATGATGGAGAAGTTCATCCTGAGGAACGGGCCCTACGATCTCGTCACGGCGACGAACGGCGAGGAGGGCGTGCGGAAGGCTTCCGAACATCTCCCCGATCTCATTCTGCTCGATGTGATCATGCCGAAGATGGGCGGCTTCGAAGCCTGCCGGCTGATCCGCAGCGCCGAGGACACGAAGGAAATCCCCATCATCATGGTCACGACGCGCGGTGAAGCAGCCAACGTCGAAGCCGGATGGGCCAACGGCTGCACCGACTACGTGACCAAGCCGATCAACTCGATCGAGCTGCTCGCGAAAGTCCGCAACTTCCTCGGCGACGCTGCCTCGGAGGTGCTCCAGTGAGCGCGGACGACAAGAACCGCTCGTACGTCACCGTCGTTCGCGAAGAGCTGCAGCAGTACACGCAGGGACTTCTTCGCGAGAACGAAAAACTCCGGGCCATGGCAACCGCGCTCGAAAGCGACAAGCGCCGCCTGGAGCTGGAGATCATCGAAGCGCGTGTCGTTCTTGATCAGCAGGAAGAGCTGCGCAAGGCCACGGAAAACTTCGAGGCTGCGCGCGCGGAGATGCTGACCGAGGTTGCGCGGCTCGTGCAGGCGCGCGACGCAGCCACGCGCGAGCTCGATCTTCTTCGCACTCGCATCGGCGACGTCGAGCGCGAGAACGAAACGTACGCAGCGCAGTACCACCAGATCGAAAACCAGAGCAGCAATCTGTCGAACCTCTACGTCGCCTCGTACCAGCTTCACGCCAGCGTGGAGCGGGAGACGGTGCTCAGCACGATTCAGGAGATCGTCGTCAATCTGATCGGCTCCGAGGAAGTGGCCATCTTCGAATTCTACGAGGACGCCCGCGAGTTCCGCCTCTCCTCGTCGTTCGGCGTCGACAGGATGAAGCTGAAGAGCTTCAAAAGCCGGCAGCGGTCCGATCGGAAAATGCCTCATCGGCGGCGAGGTCTTCGTCAACGATGAAGTCGCCGGTGGTGATGACAAGCTCACCGCGTGCGTGCCGCTGAAGATCGGCGAGCGCATCATCGGCGCCATCCTCGTCTTCCGTCTGCTCGAGCACAAACAGGGATTGCAGGCCGTCGATCACGAGCTGTTCGAGCTGCTCTCGATCCACGCATCGACCGCGCTCTACTGCGCCAATCTTCACAGCCAGGTAGCCAATACGCCGTTGGCGGTGCTGGCGTGAGCGCGCTCGAAGCCGGCGGCGAACTGCCGATCGACGAAGGCGAGGTGATGAAGCGGGTCTATCTCTATCCGGGACAGATCGTGACTTCGGGCCAGCCGCTCATGGTCAGCACCATCCTCGGGTCCTGCGTCTCGATCTGTCTCTGGGATCCGGCAGCAAAGATCGGCGGCATCAATCACTATCTGTTGCCCAACAACCCGCTGCCCAACAATTCGAACGGGCAGTCCGACCTTCGCTACGGCAACACGGCGATCGAACGGCTGATCGAAAAACTCCTCGGGCTCGGCGTGAAGAAGCAGCGGCTCGTGGCCAAGATCGTTGGCGGCGCGTCGATCCTCACAAGTTTCACCGACACGCGCAAATCGATCGGCGACCAGAACGTCGATGTCGCCCGGACGCTTCTCGCGAAACACGGAATCAACGTGAGCGGCGAGCAGACCGGCGGCACGCGCGGGCGAAAACTTCTCTTCCACACCGGCAACGGCTGCGTCTTCAGCAAGGAGATTTGACGATGAACGCCTTCCCCATCAGCGACGCCGATCGCCTGCAGCTCATCGATGCGTTCGTCGCCGAGACCGATGACGTCCTCGACGAGATCGAGCAGCTTCTGCTGCGTCTCGAACAGAACCCCGAAGAAGATCAGCTCCTGCACGAGATTTTCCGCGGCGTCCACACGCTCAAAGGCAACGCGGCGTGTTTGCAGTTCGATGAATTGACGCGCTTCGCACACGTCATGGAGGAGTTGCTGGATGGCATGCGCGAAGGACGGCTCGACGCCACCACCGCGCACGTCAGCCAACTGCTCGATGCCGCCGATGCACTGCGCGACATCGCGGTGCGCTCGGTGAACGGCGACGGCACGCTGAGCGAGCGGCAGGAAGAGCTCCTCGCGCAGGTCGCCGCGTGGCAGACCAACGGCGGCAAAACGAGCAGCACCCTCGCCGGCAACGGCAACATATCCGCGCAAGAGCCGGCGCGCGCATCGCGTCCGTCGCGCAGTCTCCGCGTCGGCATCGACAAGCTCGATCGCATGCTCAACCTCGCCGGCGAGATCGCCACGATCCGCGGCACGGTGCGGCAACTCGTCGAGCAGAGCGGCAACGACGAGAAGACGCTCGACGCCGTTCGCGAGCTCGATCGCCTCAGCTTCGACTTGCAGGAATCGATCATGAACGTGCGGCTCGTGCCGGTCGGGCCGTCACTTCGACATTTTCACCGCGTCGTGCGCGACCTCGCTTCGTCGCAGGACAAGCGCGTGATGCTCGTGCTCGAAGGCGAAGACGTCGAAGTCGACACGACCGTCATCGAGCAACTGAAAGATCCGATCACGCACATGATCCGCAACGCGGTCGATCACGGGATCGAACTGCCGAACGTGCGTCTTGGCAAGGCAAAGAACCCCATCGGCACGATCCGCATCGCCGCGGCGCACGACTCCGGCGGCATCATCGTCCGCTTCTCCGACGACGGCGCCGGCCTGAACGACGCCAAAATCGCCGAGCGCGCCCGCGCACTCGGGCTCGATCCCGAACGGATGTCGCGTCAGGATCTTTGGGACCTGACGCTCCGTCCCGGATTCTCGACCGCGAGCCAGGTCACCGATCTCTCGGGCCGCGGCGTCGGGATGGACGTCGTCCGCCGCAATGTCGACTCGATGCGCGGAACGCTCCGCGTCCACTCCGAGCCCGGCGCCGGCACGACCGTCGAGATCCGCCTGCCGTTGACCGTCGCGGTCATCGAAGGTTTCGCGGTCGGCGTCGCGGACGAGACGTACGTGATTCCGATCGACAACGTCATCGAATGCACCGAGATGCCTGTTGGTGGCAACGACGCCAGCGGAGTCATCGATCTTCGCGGCGAGCCGCTGCCGTTCCTCCGCATCCAGCGCATCTTCGGACTCGACGCCTCGCCGCACGCTCGTGAAAACGTCGTGGTTGTGGAGCACAGAGGAGGCGGCGGACGCGCCGGAATCGTCGTCGACACGCTCTTCGGAAGCAGCCAGGTGGTCATGAAACCGATGGGCCGCTTCCTGCGCCAGGTCGACGGCGTGGCCGGTTCCTCAATCCTCGGAAACGGGCGCGTGGCCCTGATCCTCGACGTCCAGCAAATCATCAACCGGGCTGCGGAGGCCGCGGCAACACAAGCAAGGAGTCACTCATGAGCTTCAATATCCGCCGCCGGCTCGTCGCCGGATTCCTCACGGTCGTCATCCTCGGCGCCGGCGTTTGCTTCGCCGTCCTGCAACTGCTCACCACCAGCATCCGCCAGCTCGAGAGCGTCGTCACCGTCTCCGACGCCATTCGCGAACGCGGTCTCAAGCTCCGCTTCGACATGATGACCATGAGCGACGGCATGCGCGGCTACCTCCTCGATCCGGAGGACAAAAAAGAGCTCCAGCGCAAGCGCGACGCCAACGAGGAGTTCAACAAGGATGTCCTCGAGATTCAGAGGCTGGCGCCCGCGGGCGAAGTTCGCGACCTGATCGGACGCGCCGCCGAGATGGACTCGCAGTCCGTCAACCGCCTGGAAGACGAAGTACTGCAGTTAGTCAGCGACAAGAAAATCGAGCTGGCAAAGCAGAAATACATCGCCGAATACCTCCCCGTCCGCCACACGCAGGAAGAAGTCATCGGCCAGATGGAGAAGGCCACCGACAAGCTGGCAACGCAGGCGTTCACCGCGGCGCAGAGCCGCTATCAAACGGCGCTCATCCTCACCTACGTGCTGGTCGCGCTCCTCGTGATCATCGGAACGATTCTTTCGATCTTGATCTCCTCGGCCATCGCCAAGCCGGTCGTTCGCATGGCGCAGTCGGTGCGCCGCGCGGCCAAAGGCGACGTCGGCGATACGCTGGAGTTCGACGATCGCGCCGACGAGCTCGGAGAACTGAGCCGGTCGATGAACGCGATGTACGGGTACCTGACGTCGATGGTCGCGACCGCGGAACGCATCGCCGCCGGTGACCTGAGCGTCGACGTGCAGCCCCGTTCCGATGCCGACAGCTTCGGTATCGCATTCTCGAAGATGGTGGCGCGCCTCGTCGAAGTCATCGGCCAGGTTCGCAGCGCATCCGGCTCACTTTCGTCAGCGGCCTCGCAGGTGTCGGCCACCGCGCAGACCGTGTCCAGCGGCAACAGCCAGCAGGCCGCGGCGGTGCAGGAGACGACGTCGAGCCTCGAGCAGATGAACGCCTCGATCGCGCAGAACGCGCACAACAGCCGGCAGACCGAATCGATGGCTGTGAAGGGATCACGCGACGCCGAAGAGACCGGCGCCGCCGTGCAGGAAACGGTGGAAGCGATGAAGTCGATCGCCGCCAAAGTCTCCATCATCGAAGAGATCGCCTACCAGACCAACCTTCTCGCATTGAACGCCGCAATCGAAGCGGCGCGCGCCGGCGAGCACGGACGCGGCTTCGCCGTCGTCGCCACCGAAGTCCGCAAGCTGGCGGAGCGCAGCCAGAGCTCTTCGCGCGAGATCGGCGCACTCGCCGCCGCAAGCGTGAAAGGTGCCGACCGCTCCGGAACGCTGCTGTCCGAGCTCGTGCCGGCGATCCGGCGCACGTCGGAGCTCGTTCAGGAAGTGGCCGCGGCATCGAACGAACAGGCTGGCGGCGTGGCCCGCATCAATCGTTCGCTGATGCAGGTCGACCAAGTCACCCAACGCAACGCCTCGGCATCCGAAGAGCTGGCCGCAACCGCCGAAGAGATGGCCGCGCAGGCCGACGGTCTTCAAGGCCTCGTCGAGTTCTTCCGCATCGGAAACGAACAGAAATTGCCGGTAGCGCATAAGCCGGCCGTCGTCGCCGCAAAAGCGCCGATCGTCGTCAAGCCTTCGAAAGGCAACGGAAACGGCGGCGCGCACTACGCCAACTTCGGGAGCTTCTGAACATGAAACGCTTACTCAGATTCTTCGCCCGAATCCTCGCGCGGTTCGCGCCAGGCCGCGCGCGCAAACGCAAACGGTCGGTGCAGTACCTGCTCTGCCTGATCCTCGTGGCGCTGCCGCTCGCAGCACAGACGCCAACGCCGATCCAGGACAACAGTTTTCTCATCGAGGAGGCATACAACCAGGAAGCTGGGGTCGTGCAGCACATCCAGACGTTCTCGCGCGCCACGCGGGGCGGCGACTGGGCTTACACGTTCACCGACGAATGGCCGGCACCTGGATTGAAGCATCAGCTCAGCTACACGTTGCCGGTGGCCCAGATCGACGGCGCGCACGGTGCCGGAGATATCGCCCTCAACTATCGCTATCAATGGATCGGTGATGGCGACTCGCGCCTGGCCGTCTCGCCGCGAGTAACTGTTCTTCTTCCGACCGGCAGTTCGCGCCGCGGCCTCGGCAACGGCGGAGTCGGTTGGCAGGTAATGCTTCCTGCCAGCACGGTCCTCTCGCCGTCGCTCGTCGCGCACTGGAACCTCGGCGCAACAGTGACGCCTTCGAGCAACACACATGCAATCACCGCCGGCCAGAGTTTCGTCTGGCTCGCCAATCCTCGCTTCAACCTGCTCGTCGAGACGCTCTGGACTCGAACCTCCGATCGAACGGGACACGAGTCGCAATTCACAGTGAGCCCCGGCGTCCGATGGTCGTATGACCTTCCCCACCATCTCCAGGTCGTTCCGGGAATCGCCTTGCCAATGACCAATCACGGCGGCGGAAAGTCGCTGTTTCTCTACCTCAGCTTCGAGCACCCATTCAAACAACTACAAGGAGCAAACAATGTTCAGTAACTACAAAACCGTAGCCCGCGCCCTTGCGGTGGCGATCATTTCCATTGCATGCATCACCTCGGCATCCGCGGCAACACTCTCTGCAGAAACGTGGCGCAAAGCGGTCAACGAGAATGCCGCCAGCCTCAAGAAAGGCGATTACAACAACGCACTCACGACAAGCGATCGCGTCCTCGCCGAAATGGTCAAATTCCTCGGCGCCGGCACAACCGAAGATGAAATGCTGGCCACTGTATTGACGCAGAAAGCGCTCGCTCAGGCCGGACTCGGAAACATCAACGAAGCTCTCTGGTATTGGTATATCGCGCAGGAGATTTCGCCGGCCGCGGCGAAGAGCGATCTCTCAGGCTTTGGCGCTCCCGGCGAATTTCTCAAACGGCATCCTTTTGTGATCGCGGATCCAAATCCTGGTCGCGGAACGACGCCGGCCCGTGTTCTCAAGCAGGTCGTGCCAAGCTTTCCGTCCGGCGCTTCGCGATTTGGCGCGGGCGATCTCATCGTCCACATCGTCATCGATCGCAATGGCTCGCCAACCTTGCCGCATATCGTTCATCCGCTTCCCGCGCCAACGCTTTCCTTCGTCGCTCTCGAGGCCCTGAAGCACTGGCAGTTCGCGCCCGCGAAGCAGAACGGCGACTCGGTTTCCTTCCCCTTCAATCTCACGGTTCATTACAAGCTGTAGCCGCGCGCCGGCCTTGCACAAAGACTCGAAAAGCGTGTTCGAATAATCGAAAAGCGCGCGCTAGCAAGATCCGCATCGCATCCCCAAGTGATTTCTACCCAATTAGTTACCTCACATGCCGGAGGTTCGCGCCAAGTGGTCTCCTCGTTGCGATCTTCGGTAGTCAGACAAGCCATTTCCCTTCGTCAATCATCAACCGCCGGACCTAACCATTCATCAGGAGCATCGAAAACATCATGTTCACCAACTGGAAAATCGGAAAGAGACTGGGGCTGGCCTTCGGGATCAGCATCATCCTGGTCGCAGTCGTCGCAGTCGCCGGCTTCTGGGGCCTTTCGCAGGCGGTCCAAACCACGTACGGAATCCTCCATCACGACGCCAAGATGATGGAGCAGGCCTCACAGGCGCAAGCCAACGGCCTCGGACTGCGCCGCTATGAAAAGGATTACTTCCTCAACATCGGCGACAAAGAAAAAGAAGACGGCTACAAAGACAAATGGAACAAGGAGCATGCCGACCTCCTCGAGAACATCAACACCCTCGACAAAGTAAGCACGCTTCCCGAGGACAAAGAACTATTGAAGTCGCTTCTGGCGGACATGTCCACCTACACCATCGGCTTCCAATCGGTGCAAACGCGGATCGACGATAAGAAAATCAAAACTCCCGCCGAAGCGAATGACGCGATGGTGCCGTTCAAAGACGAGATCCGGCGCCTCGACACCACTCTTGAGGCCTTTGCGGCCACAAACGTCGAGCGCATGAAAGCCAAAGAGAAGGTCGTGGCCGATGCCGAGGCGCGCACCCGCAGCGTCATGTGGGTTGTCTTTGCAATCGGGATCGTTCTCGTTTCCTTTATGACCGTCGCCGTGACCCGCAGCATCACGCAGCCGATTCTCAGTGTCGTCAAGATTGCTGAGAAACTCGCCGAGGGCCAGACCGACTTCGAGATCGAATCGCGCGGCAAAGACGAAACCGGCGCACTGCTCACCGCAATGAAGCAGATGATCGACTCGAATAATGAAATGGTCGCAGCAGCCACCGGCCTCGCCTCCGGAGATCTCTCCGTCCGCGTTACGCCTCGCTCCGATCACGACGCCCTCGGCACCGCCCTCTCCAACATGATCGAGCGTCTGACCGAGATCATCGGCGAAGTCCGCAGCGGTGCGTCCTCGCTCACCGTCGCCTCGTCGCAGATTTCGCAAAGCGCGCAGTCGCTCTCGCAGGGCACCAGCGAGCAGGCTTCGTCAGTCGAAGAGACCACCTCGAGTCTCGAAGAGATGAGCGCGTCGATCACGCAGAACGCCGAGAACAGCCACCAGATGGAAACGATGGCCGTCAAGGGAACCAAAGACGCCGAGGAGAGTGCGCAGGCCGTCAAGCAATCCGTGGAGGCCATGACTAAGATCGCCGAGAAGATCTCCATCATCGAAGAGATCGCCTACCAGACCAACCTGCTCGCGCTGAATGCCGCCATCGAAGCAGCGCGCGCCGGCGACCACGGACGCGGCTTCGCTGTCGTGGCAACCGAGGTTCGCAAACTCGCCGAGCGCAGCCAGGCTGCGGCAAAAGACATCGGAGCGCTGGCAACATCCAGCGTTGACGTCGCCCAGCGTTCCGGCCGTCTGCTCATCGAGCTCGTGCCGACCATCCGGAAGACTGCCGACCTCGTTCGCGAAGTCACCGCTGCGTCGATCGAACAATCCGGCGGCGTCGCGCAGATCAATCGCGCCATGACGCTCGTCGATCAGGTCACGCAAAAGAACGCCTCGGCATCCGAAGAGCTGGCCTCGACTGCCGAAGAGATGTCCTCGCAAGCCGAGGCGCTGCAGCAGACGATCTCGTTCTTCAAGAGCTCCAACGGCGGCCACAACGCCGCGCACCGGCCGCGCGAAACGGCCACTCCTGTCGCTCCCTTCCGCAACGTTCGTCCGGTCCCCGCCGCCGCGGCCAGCGCCACTCCGGCGACCTACGCCGACTACACGCATTTCTAGGAGATGACGATGAACAGCACGTTAGTAGTGAAGTCGCTCAATCAATACTTGACATTTTTCCTGGCAGGAGAGGAGTACGCGCTCTCGATCCTGCAGGTCACCGACATCATCGAATGCGGCGTTGTGACGCGAGTCCCGGGCACGCCGCCCTGGATCCGCGGCGTCCACAACCTGCGCGGAACGGTCGTGCCGGTGATCGACCTGGCCATCAAGTTCGGTCTGCCGCCGACCGAGATCACGCGCAGAACATGCGTCGTGATCGTCGAGTTGCACGTCGATGACGAAGCGCTGGTGATGGGCGTGATGACGGACTCCGTGCATCAGGTCGTCGAGCTCGCACCCGATCAGATTCAGGCAGCGCCAGCGTTCGGTCCGCGCGTTCGCGTCGACTGCGTACTCGGCATGGCCACGAGCAACGGCAAGTTCGTCGTGATCCTCGACATCGACAAGATTCTCGCGACCGAGGAGATTCTGACCGCGGTTACTGCGGCGATCGAGGATCAGCCGAACGTTCCTGCCGGGCTTTCCACAAGCGCGTACGTTTCTGTTGAGTAAAACGCCATGATCGACGCCAACGCCATCCGTCCGCTGTCTGACCGCGAATTCCGGTCGCTGCAGGAGCTCATCTATCGCGAGGCCGGGATTCATCTGTCCGAGGCGAAGAAAGCGCTCGTCAGCGGACGGCTGACAAAGCGGCTGCGCGCCCTCGGTCTCGACAATTTCAAGGACTATTACGAACAGGTCGAATCGAATGCCGACGAGCGCACGCTCATGCTCGATTGCATCTCGACCAATGAGACGCGCTTTTTTCGCGAGCCGAAGCAGTTCGAGTTTCTCGAAGCGACGGTGTTGCCGCATTGGCGCGCCCTCGGCGACGCCGGAACCATCCCGAAGAGAATTCGCGTCTGGAGCGCCGCCTGCTCCACCGGCGAAGAGCCGTACACGCTCGGCATGGTTCTCGGGACGCATTTTCCGGACAGCGAAGGATGGTCGGTCGAGATCCTGGCGTCCGATCTGTCGACGCGCGTTCTCTCGGCCGCTCGCGAAGGCGTCTGGCCCATCGAGCGCAGCAACGACATCCCCGAGCGCTTCCGGAAAGCGTGGATGCTGCGCGGGATCCGCAGCGAAGAAGGCCGCATGCGCGCGCATCCGCGGCTGAAATCGATGATCGAGTTCCGCCGCATCAATCTCAACGATCGCAATTACGCAATCCGCGATTCCTTCGATCTGATTTTCTGCCGCAACGTCCTCATTTACTTCAACCGCGAATCGAAAACCGATGTCATCAATCGCCTGACGCAGCACTTGTCGCCGGCGGGACTTCTGTTCCTCGGACACGCAGAGAGTCTGACCGGAACCACTCACACCCTCGAGCACGCAGGCCCAACCGCCTATCGCCGCGCGCAACGTCACCAGCAGGCGTCGTAAAGAAAAGGAGCATCCATGCGAGCGTTCCATCCGTTTCTCAAGCCACTGGCCTGCGCAATCGCGCTCTTCGGCAGCGTTGCCGTCAACGCACAAACGCCGCCGTCGCCTGCCGACGCGCCATCTTTCAAAATCGGCGCGACGATTTTCGGCGACTACACCTACGTCGCCAATCCCGTTTCGAAAGACAGCGACGGCAACGTCATTCATCCCGATTCATTCAACGTGAGCCGCGCATACCTCAATCTGACCGGCCAGCTTAATCACTACATTTCATTTCGAATTACTCCCGACATCGCCCGCGAAACAGGCAGCGGAAGCTCGCTCAATGGCTCGCAGACGTTCCGTTTGAAATACGGTTTCGCGCAACTGAATCTCGACGATTGGACGACAAAAGGCTCCTGGGTCCGCCTCGGCGTGCAGCAAACGCCGCTGCTCGACTACACGGAAGGGATCTATCGTTATCGCTTCCAGGGCACGATGTTCATCGAGCGCGAAGGATTCGTTACGTCGTCCGACGCCGGACTTTCGGGTCACTACAACATTCCCAACGACTACGGCGATATTCACGCCGGCATCTATAACGGCGAGGGCTACAGCAAAGCGGAAGCGAATAATCAGAAGGCGCTGCAGATTCGCGGAACCCTGCGTCCACTGCCAAAGTCCGCGCTCGGAAAAGGACTGCGCGTTACCGCCTTCTATGACGATGACAATTACGTAAAAAGCGCCGTGCGTGAGCGGTTTTTGCAGCAGGTGACTTACGAACACGCACGCTTTACCGCCGGTTTCGAACATCTCAACACGAAGGACCAGACGTCCGCGGCGGGACGCGAAGTCACCGGCAACGGCTGGTCGGTGTGGCTCACTCCCCGTCTGACGAATGGCTGGGAATTGCTTCTGCGCCACGACGAAATGAAGCCCGATTCGTCCACGTCGCAACAACGCCGCCGCAACATCGCCGGCATTGCCTACTGGATTCCGAATCTGCAGAAAATGTCGTCGTCAGTCCTGCTGGATTACGACTCGCTAGAACAACAGAACTACAGCGTGCCGCGCCCGCGCGACACGCGCGTCGGACTGAAAATGCTCGTGCAGTTCTAACGGCAGATCACGATGACACCGCGGCTGCAGCTTCTCGTCGTCGACGACTCGGCGGTCATGCGTCAGGCCATGATCGCCATCTGCCGCCGCGATCCCGGCATCGAAGTCAGCGTCGCCGCCGATCCGCTCATCGCCCGCAACAAGATGCGCCACAACCGGCCCGACGTGATCCTGCTCGACATCGAGATGCCGCGCATGGACGGCCTGACATTCCTTCGCCAGTTGATGGCCACCGATCCGATTCCGGTGGTCATCTGCTCGGCGCTGGCCGGACGCGGAACGCAGACTGCGCTCAAGGCGCTCGAAGAAGGTGCGGTCGAGATCGTGGCCAAGCCGCGCGTCGCGCTGCACGACTTCCTCAACGAATCGACGGAGATGCTGATCGAAACGATCCGGGCCGCCGCACACGCCCGCGTCCTCCCGCGCCTGCCGGCGATGGTCATCGAGAAGCGTCACTCTCCCGACGTCATCCTGCCGGCAGCGCGCGCGTCGCTCGCACGCACCACGCGCAAAGTCGTCGCAATCGGCGCATCGACCGGCGGCACCGAGGCGCTGCGCGAGATTCTGGAGAGCATGCCGGGCGATGCGCCGGGCATGGTCATCGTGCAGCACATGCCCGAAGTTTTCACCGCCGCGTTCGCGCAGCGCCTGAATCAAACCTGCCGGATGGACGTGAAAGAGGCCGCCGACGGCGACCGCATCATCGACGGCCGCGCGCTCATCGCTCCTGGCAATCGCCACATGCTCGTCCAGCGCGACGGCGCTGAGTATCGCGTCGCACTCAACGACGGCCCACTCGTCTCGCGCCACAAACCTAGCGTCGATGTCCTCTTCCGCTCGGTCGCGCAATCGGCGGGAAGCAACGCCATCGGCGTCATCCTCACCGGCATGGGCAACGACGGCTCCACGGGCCTCCTCGAAATGCGCACCGCCGGCGCCATCACCTTCGCGCAGGACGAAGCATCATGCGCCGTCTTCGGAATGCCCCGCGAAGCCATCGCCTGCGGCGCCGTGCAATCGGTGCATTCGCTCAGCGCAATGGGAGGCGCAATTCTGTCGGCCAATGAGCGAATGCGGGGAAGGTAAATCGCCTCACCGCACGGTGACGCCCATGAGTTCTCTCATCTTCCGAACGTCTTCTACAGAATCACCACGACCCACCTTGATCCGCCCTTGGCGATCGAGGAATGAGCGTCTGGCAGCGCTTACCAGAACGCGGTTCCCCACCAACTCCCACTTCAACACATCGCCAGGTCCGACTGCCAGTGCCTTTCGAATTTCTTTCGGCACCGTCGTTTGATGGCGTTTTGTAATCGTGGATTTATTCATCGGGTCCTCTCTGAGCCTAGGTGGTTCCTGTTCCCGCCGCCGAAGCACTCGGGCGGGACGCCCGAGTGCCCGCGGGCGAAGACGCCCGCACTCCTCAGATTACCGCGAACGCAAAAGGAGTGCGGACGTCTCGTCCGCGGCCGGCGGGCGTCCTCGCCCGCCGGTGTGTCCCGACCGAAGCCGGCACGCTCGTTCTCATCAAGAACACAGGCGAGAAACTCTTGCAGACAACCGCGCATCGCCGGTCTTCTCCGCCATCGCTGCGAATGACGATGTCGCTCCCTGCCAGTGCAGCTCTTCAACGTCATCGAACAGTGGCGCATCGATTCGCAGTGTTGCCAGGTTCTTGAACAGCAGGGCCAGTTCGCGGCGATCACCATCCAGCACCGAAGCGGGAAACTTCTCGATCGGACCGTGTCGCTTAATCAAATCCGCGGCCGTCTTTGCTCCGATGCGCGGAATGCCTGGATAGCCGTCCGCGGCGTCGCCGACCAGCGCGAGGTAGTCGGGAATCAGCGCAGGGGCCACGCCGAACTTCGCGCGGACGCCGGCATCGTCGCGGATCTGGCCGCTTTTGCGATCGACTTGCACGACACGGTCGTCCACCACGCATTGCGCGAGATCCTTGTCCGGCGTCCAGATGCAGACTTTCTCCACACGTGAATCGGCTGCCGCGAGATGTGCCGCCGAGGCGAGGGCGTCGTCGGCTTCGAGCTCGATCATCGGCCAAGTCGTTACACCCATCGCCACCAACGCTTCTTCCAGCGGATGGAACTGCCGCCACAGGGCGTGATCGATTCCCGCGCCGGTCTTGTAGCCGGGCCAGAGATCGTTGCGGAAGGACTCGATGATGTGATCGGTGGCCACGCCGACGTGCGTCGCGCCCCCTTCGAGCATCTGCACGACGGTACCGAGAACGCCCGCAACCGCGCCGAACGGCGGATCGCTCTTCTTGAAACGGCGGATTCCGTAGAAGTGGCGAAACAGCTCGTAAGTGCCGTCGATGAGGTGAACGATCATGTTCTTAGTATGGGGGTGGGGAGTTGGGGGTGGGGAGTGGAAGTTAGAACTCCCACTCCCCACTCCCGACACCCCACTCCCCGTAAAGAATGTAAGGCCTTCGTGACGGACCTGTGTATCCGTCGAACTATCGCGAGATCCTGCCGTACTCATCGGCCAAGGAGAAACACCATGGACTTCGTAGCGGTGCTGCTGTTGGTTGCGTCTCTTTCCGGTGTGACGGCGTTTGCGACGACCGATCGAGGAGCGGGGCTCGATCCGAACGGAGGCGCTTCCGTGACCTCGGCTTCGGCGAATACCGACAAAGGATTGGGCGTCGATCCGAACGGGTAAGGCGTCAGTCAAAAGCGGTCACGCGGAGGCGCGGAGATGCGGAGAAAAGCATCTTCGCGCCTTCGCGCCTTCGCGTCTTCGCGTGACACGTCAACGTCTCGGCAAGCAAGAGCCGCGTATTCGCAACGACCGCGGCGTTGCGATCGATCAGATGGCGGCCGGTCCGCAATACTCACGAAGCTCATTTCACAATAGGAGAAACGCCAATGGATCTCGCAGCTCTGCTTCTGCTGATTGCCTCCCTCCTCGACGGCACCGACGCCGGACCCAGAATCGATCCTGAGGGTTGAGTTGACGCCAGCGCGGAGAACGCATCGTCGCGTTCTCCGCGCCTCCGCGTGAAATTCAGAAACGAGCCCCAACGTATACTCCCCACCTCATGGGTCGCCTCCACCTCGGCACGATTTTCGGCACCACCATCACGCTCGATTTCAGCTTCCTCCTGCTCATCGCGTTTTTCATCATCTTCAACATGCAGGCGATGGGGATGCCCAACGCGTTGCTGTGGGCGCCGGTGATTCTGGTCAGCATCCTTTTCCACGAATTCGGGCACGCCATCATGATCGGCGTTCTCGGTTTCGGATCGAGCTCCATCGTTCTCGAAGGGATGGGCGGCGCCACCTACAACGAGCGCCGCGCCAGACCGTGGCAGGATCTACTCATCAGCGCCGCCGGCCCGGCTTCGAGTTTCCTGCTGGCCTTTCTGACCAACCTGGTCCTTGCCAATGTTTCCTACGTCTGGCATGACCGCTTCCTCATCGCGCTCCTGCCGATGCTGGCGCAGGTAAACGTCTGGTGGGGTATATTCAACCTGCTTCCGATCGGGCCGCTCGACGGCAACGGCATCCTCCGCAACTTCTTTCGACTATTTCTTCAGGAGCGGCTGGCCTTCACGATCTCGATCTGGATTTCGATGTTGGTTGGGCTGGCGGTTTTCATCTACTGTCTGATCGCGCGGCAAATCTTCATCGCCATACTCGTCGCGTTTTACGTCCGGTCGAGTTGGATGCAGTGGGAGTTCTTCCGATCCCACAACCGCACGGACGATTGAAACAAAACGGACGGAACTCACCTAAAATAGCCTCGCCAACCCGCATGGAAGTCCATCCCCCTCATCTCGCGCATGCTCGAAGCGCGCTCGCCAAGTGGCTTCGCGGCGGCCGGACACGCGCCTCCCACGAATCGTTGCGAACGACCGTGGCCATCTTGCGTGCGCAGCAGGAAGCCACGCTCGACGGCATCCTCGTCGTCGATGACAAGGGCGCGATCCTCTCGTACAACCGCCGTTTTCTGGAGATGTGGGGCATCCCCGAGGATGCCGCGAAAGCCGCGGATGACAACGAGCTCCTCGGATTTGCATCGGAGAAAGTGAAGGACTGGGACGAGTTCATCGAGCTCGTCAACCATCTCTACACGCATCCCGACGAAGTGCGCGGCGACGACACGGTCGTGCTGAAAGATGGCCGCGTACTCTCCCGATCCTCCGTACCGATCGTCTCCGGACGACGGATTCGCGGGCGCGCCTGGTACTTCCACGACGTCACCGAAAGCGTCCGCAACGAAGCCATGCAGTCGGCGCTCTTCCGCATTGCCACGCTCAGCCGCGAGGCGCGCAACCTCAAAGAATTTTACGGCGCCGTCCATCGGGTCGTGGCCGGCCTCATGGAAGCCACGAACTTCTACATCGCCGAGTACGACGCAGAACGCGACATCGTCACGTTCCCCTACTTCGTCGACCAGTTCGACGCCATCGCTCCCGAAGGCCGGCCGGTCGGACATGGATTGACCGCGTACGTGCTCCGCACCGGAAAACCGCTGCTTGCCACACCCGAGGAATTCGAAGACCTCAAGAAGAGTGGTGAAGTCGAATCGATCGGTGCGCCGTCTGTCGATTGGCTCGGCGTTCCGCTGGCTACGGGCGATCGCACGTGGGGCGTGCTCGGAGCGCAAACGTACGACGAAAGCGTTCGCTACACCGAGCGCGATCGCGATCTCCTCGTTTTCGTCGCCCAGCACGTGGCCTCGGCCGTCGAACAGAAACGCCAGGAAGACGCCGTGCGCGAGAGCGAGCGCCGCTACCGGCAGATGTTCGAGAACAACCGCGCCGTGCAGATCCTCCTCCATCCCGACACGGGCGCCATCGTCGACGCCAACGTCGCCGCCGTCGAGTTTTACGGCTGGGACCTCGACACGCTGCGCTCGATGCACATCTGGGAGATCAACACGCTCGATGAGGAAGCCATTCGGCGCGAGATGGTGAACGCGTCCCAGCAGAAACGCAGCTATTTCGTCTTCCAACACAGGCTCGCCAACGGTGACCTGCGCGACGTCGAAGTGCATTCCGGACCGATCGTCACCGGCGGCCGCACGCTTCTCTACTCGATCATCCACGACGTCACCGAGAGGAAGATCGCCGAGGAAGCGCTGCTGCTGTCCGAGCAGAAGTACCGCAACATCGTCGACTACGCATCGGTTGGCATCTATCGCTCGACGCCCGCCGGCAAGATTCTGATGGCCAATCCGGCCCTCGCGCGCATCCTCGGGTACGACTCCACCGACGAGCTGCAGGGACGCAATCTCGCCACCGACGTCTACCTCGACGAGCGCGAGCGCACCAACGCGCTGGAGCGCTTCGCCGCGAACGACTTCACGATCGAACAGGAATTGCTCTGGCGCAAAAAGGACGGCACGCCGATCTGGGTGCAGCTCAACGCACACGCCATCGACCTCCAGGCCGGCGCTGAAGTCTTCGAGGGTTTCGTCTTCGACATCACGGAGCGCAAGCTCGCCGATCAGCAGGTCGCCGCGGCGAACGCGCAGCGCAAAGCGGTGCTCGATGCAGCCACGCGCGTCTCCATCATCGCCACCAACCCGTCCGGCATCATCACAGTTTTCAACTCCGGCGCGGAACGGATGCTCGGCTACAGCGCGAGCGACGTCATCGGCGTCCGCAACATCACCGAGCTCCATCTCGAAGCCGAGCTCGATCAGCATGCGCGCCGCCTGGCGTTCGAGCTCGGCGAAAAACTCACCGGCTTCGAAGTGCTCGTGCGCCGCGCCGCGCGCGAGGGACTCGAAGAACGCGAGTGGACCTACATTCGCGAAGACCGCGAGCCGCTCACCGTTCTCCTGTCGGTCACCGCGCTGCGCGACGAGCACGGCCACCTCACTGGATACCTGCACGTCGGCACCGACATCACGGAACGCAAGGTGGCCGAGGAAACGCTACGGCAGCAGACGGCGGCGATGACGGCATCGATGGACGGCATCGGCATTCTCGACGGCCGCCTCGACTTCACGTACGTCAACGACGCACTGGCGAAACTCTTCGGCTATCACGATCCGCAAGAGCTCACCGGCCGCTCGATCTGCGATCTTTACGAACCGCCCGAGCAGGTGCGCGTGATCACGAGTGTCGTCCCGCTCGTGCAGCAGCGCGGACGCTGGCGAGGCGAGGCCACCGGCGTCCGCAACGACGGCACCACGTTTCCGCTGGAGATCTCGCTGACGGCGATCGACGGCGGCGGCATGGTTTGCGTCGTCCGCGACGTCACCGAGCGCACGTATGCCGAGGAGCAGATCAAACACCTCGCGTACCACGATGCATTGACGACGCTGCCGAATCGCCTGCTGTTCAAAGATCGCGTCACGGTCTCGATCTCGCACGCGCAGCGCCACAACGGCCGCGTGGCTGTCCTTTTTCTCGACCTCGATCGCTTCAAAGTCATCAACGATTCCCTCGGCCACAGCATCGGCGACCAACTCCTGCAATCGGTGGCTGCACGCGTGCAGTCCTGCGTCCGCGACAGCGACACCGTCGCCCGCCTCGGCGGCGACGAGTTCACGCTGCTCCTCCCCGATCTTGTGCACGCCGAGGATGCCGCGGTCGTTGCGCAGAAGATTCTGGAAGCCGTCCGCTACCCGTTCCACATCGAAGGCCGCGAGTTCTACATCACCACCTCGATCGGCATCAGCGTCTATCCCGAGGATGGCCCGGACGCCGAAACACTGATCAAGAGCGCCGATACGTCGATGTATCAGGCCAAAGAGCAAGGCCGCGACAATTACCAGCTCTTCAATGCCTCGGTCAATGCAAGAGCCTTACAGCGCATTGCACTGGAGCACGGCCTGCGCCGCTCCCTCTCGCACAATGAACTGGCCGTACATTACCAGCCAATTTTCGACCTACGTACGAACCGCATCACCGGCGTCGAAGCGCTCCTGCGCTGGACCGATCCCGAAATGGGCAACATTCCGCCAGCAACGTTCATCCCGATCGCCGAAGCCATCGGCATGATGATTCCGATCGGAACGTGGGCATTACGCGAGGCCTGCATCCAGGCCAAGAATTGGCACGACGCCGGCTTTAACACGCTGTCGCTCGCAGTAAACCTTTCGGTCGTCCAATTACAACAGATCGATCTGACGGAAATCGTCCGCGACATTCTCGCCGAAACCGGCCTGCCGCCTCGCCTGCTGGAGCTCGAGATCACCGAGTCCGGCGCCATGCTCAGCCCCGAATTGAGCATCCGCACACTCTATGACTTGAAGAAACTCGGCATCCGCATTTCCCTCGACGACTTCGGCACCGGCCACTCATCGCTCGCCTATTTGAAGCGCTTCCCGATCGACACGCTCAAGATCGACCAATCCTTCGTCCACGACATCACAAGAGACCCCGACACGGCCGCCATCGTCACCGCCATCATCGCCATGGGCCACAGCCTCCGCCTCAAAGTGATCGCCGAAGGCGTCGAATTCACCGACCAGGCCGTCTTCCTGAAACGCCACAACTGCGACCAAATGCAAGGCTACCTGATCAACGTGCCAATGCCGGCCGAGGAGCTGAGCGCAATATTGGCTGTGGGCGAGGCTAAGGCGGATGTGAGGTAGGAGTTGCGCAGTTGGGACGGAACGCCGCCGTCCCGGCGGTTGGCCGGTGGCGTCTCGCCGCCGCGCGTGCACGAAAGAACGCTCTCAGGACACGACATCCGAATAGCGGCGCATCGCAAGGTATCGACGACGCTGATCCACACTCACGTTCTGAGAAGGGAGCAGGCAGCATACAAAGCCACCTGTATCCGCCACGAGCACTCGCGCCGCCTTCCGCACCCGTTGCGGCCCGCGCACGCGATCACCCGAATCATCCTATTCCACACGCCTCCGCCAAGCCGCAATTCCCTTGGGGCAGACTGGGGAGCGACACCGGAAATCCTCACGCTTTCCAGCGGAACGCGCTAATGTGAATACTTGCGCTCGGCGGTTGAAAGGAATGTGACCTGATGCGGTGTCAGCGTACGTCCCGTGTCGTTCTCGCGTTGGTCCTAGGAACAGCAGCGATTCTAGGCCAGTGGTCAGTTGCTCATGCAAGCATTGACACTATCGGCCCAAGGGGTACCCGTGTGTACTTTGCTCGTGCCGCTACCGTAGATGAGCCCCCATACGTCAAAGATACGTACACGCTCCTATCTGTATACTTAACCGCGCGAGGCTACACAGTTACCAGCGTACGCTCTGCTGATTTTCGCCAGATTCTGAAGAATAACGCCGCGTTTGTGATCATAGTCAGCGGGACCTCGCGTCACGTAACTGGGGAAGTATTTGTCAGGACCGATGACAATCCGCGGTTGTTCCGCGAAGATGCACCCGACGCGGAGGGCAAACTTGCCGCGACCGTCTTCCGATACATCACGGTCACTCCGTTAGATACTCGGCAAACATACGGTAGCTTCCCCATCACGGCGACTACTCCGACAGCTCTCGCAACGAGTGAAACGGCCGAAGACCTAAGACGCTTGGCGGCGCGCCAACTTCAGCAGCAACGGTACGAGGAAGCACTGGATCTCTATCGTAGCGCGGATCTTCAGTCGCCACCGGGCAACGATGACCTGTTTAACGTTGCTGCTTGCCTCGACAATCTTAACAGGAAATCAGAGGCGCAAGGTATTCTCGAGCAGATTTATCGCCAAGATCCTGACCACGAAGAAGCAGCGCTTTCCCTGGCCAATCACTATCTTGACGAGAAGCGATTTACAGAAGCAATCGCGATCTATTCTCGCTGGTCGGACTCTCCGAGAAACGGTCCCGTCGCGCGTTTTAATCTAGGAATTGCATATTGGCAGAGTGGAAACCTTAGCCGGGCGCGCGAACAAATGGCGACGATAGCGCCAAACGACAGGCTATATGATGAAGCAGCGCGCAATCTTATCGTAATCGACCGCCTAATCGCAGACGCTAACCGTCCTCATCCTGCCGCGTCGAAGAAGCACGCCATCTCTTCCGCGATCGATCCTATTTTGAAGTACTGGACGCCGATTGTGGTAGGCGTCCCCCTCATCGCACTAATTGTTTTCCGCCAACGCGTGCGCCCTTCGATCGTAGTAGAACTAGCGGTAGCAGACAGCGGCAGGTCGATTCGGGTACGCAATACGTCGGCGGCCGACGTGGCGGTGTTTGACCTCAAGATCGATGTCTATGCCTCCAAAACAGATGGCGAACAAGAGCTTGCATCGTTGACTTCTGACCTCCGCGCCGATGGCGAGTGTCTTGTGCCAATCACCGCGGAAGCGGAAGGGATTCGCGTAGCGTTAGCTGGTGTTTACTACCTGTTTCCCAAGGTCCGCGTCGGAGCATTCCGTTTCCGGAAGGTTGTTCTCCTCGTCCGTTAGCCAGTTGATCGTCCGGCCGCCCAACTCCTGAGCCGCCCGAGGAGTGATCGGCCCGGAACTTGGCCACTGAAGTGGGCAGGGCTGAGCGCTGGACAGTCACGGCGCAATCGCTATAGTTGAGGCTATATATGTCCCACCGTAGCGGATTTCTATCGCGTCTGCTGGCCGTCTTTCTCCTGATCCCTGCATTCGCCGCATGCGCTCACGGGCCGAGTCAACCTTCCACGCCAACACCTTCCGCCGAGATACCCGGTCCGTATGAGGGGCAGCTCGTCATCGCGCGAGTGGAACGTCTCGAGTTCAAAGTCCATGAAGAGTTTTTATCGGACGGTGGCGTCATCGTCTCGAACCTCGTGGCGTTCGCCATCGTGACGCCCGAGGGCTTCGATACCCTGCTCTTCGCGCACGTCAGGGACCATCCTCACATTGGCGATCGTCCAATCCTACTGGGCGACGCGGTGACCTTCGTGCTGCCCCGCAACTGGAGGAATCGAGATCTGTCGCTCGATGAGCTCGACGGCCTTGCATTTGTCAATAAAGGGTCGTCACAAGAGCCGTGATCAATAGAGCTGGCGCGCGTTACGATATCGCTTTGCGGCCGCACTGTGGAGGCTCCCGGTCGTTTGGGCGTCATGGCCAGCAGGTGAATTCGCATGCGCGACCTCATTTCCGCTTTCTGGCAATGGGTCCGACGCTAGCCATTAGAAGGTGAGCGCATGGCGTATTTCTTCATCCTGCCCGCTTTCGTTATCTGGTTGGTCGTGGCGGCGATCGGACTCGTGATCGTCCGTACGAGCAGCCGGCTTTCTCGCGCGTACCCATACGCTTGGCGTGTCGTTCTCTGGTCGACTGCCGGTTTCTCCGTCGCAAATGTCTTTCTGGTCGTGGCCGTTGCCGGTATCGCCAATATGCTCGGCCCAGGATCGCCCGAGCGCACATTCGCGAACGATGCGCTGCAACTGATCGTGGGTCTCGGAGCGATCGTGGGCCCTATACCTGCGTCACTCGCTGGCTGGCTAGGGGGAGCTGCAGTTGGAGCGCTTCTGGCCCGGCGCGCGCGACGAAAAGTCGTCGTCTAACTCGGTGCTGGACCAGACTGGGAGCGCGTTGCCCGTCACAAGAGCGTACTATTTCGCTCGCGGGCCATGCCACTAGAGCGCAGGTCCGTTGGGCGGCAGAGGCGAACGATGATGGTCACTATGGCGGTTCCGGACGTAACACTTCCTCCGACATGGCCCTTGGGCGATCTCCGGCTTCGCCCGCTCCGGGCCGGCGATGCGCCCGGGTGGCTTGCATACCTCTCCGATCCGGCCGTCATCGAGCACACAAGCTTTCCAGAACTTGACCTGGCGGGTGTCGAAGCCATGATCTCCAGCCAAATAGCGGGCTATGCGTCGGGTTCGTCGTGTCGCTGGGCTCTTGCGGACCGCAGCGACCGGCTCATCGGCACCTGCGGCTTTTCGAATTGGTCGCTACCGCATGCACACGCGGAGCTGGTCTACGATCTGGCTCCGGCCTTCTGGCGCCAAGGTCTGATGGGCAGTGCCGTCGGTCGAGTGATTGCCTGGGCGTTCGACACCGCACGGTTCAACCGCGTGCATGCGTTTGTCATGACCAGCAATACACCATCGATCCGGCTCCTCGAGTCCCTCGGCTTTCAGCGTGAAGGTACGCTGCATCAGTACCGCATCGCCAGGGGAATCGCGCGAGACTTCCACGTGTACGCATTGCTTAACTCCCGCTAAGCTGATACCGCGTTTCCGCCGCAGCAGCCCCGCCTATTCTTTGTATTCCAAAATATCTCCAGGCTGGCATTCGAGCGCGTTGCAAATCGCTTCCAGTGTCGATAGACGGATTGCCTTGGCCTTGCCGTTTTTCAACACGGAGATATTCGCCATCGTGATGCCTACTTTTTCGGCGAGCGTGGTCACACTCATTTTTCTCTTCGCCAGCATAACGTCGATGTTGATGATGATTGGCATCGTTCTATACCGTTAAGTCGTTCTCGGACTTTATGTCCACGGCATTTTGCAAAAGCCTCTCAAACACAGCGGCTGCGGTGCCGATTACAGAAGAGAGAAAAATCATCATCAGACCCATGGCCACGCCACCTGCGATGTCATCCTTGTGGCGCACAAAGATGAACAGGTACGCGACAGCCGCTCCAATCATCGTGGCCAGTGCGATTGCGCAGTATTTTATGATTCGCAGAGCCCTGACCGAATCCAGTGAGAATACTTGATTGCGCCTGATGTAACCCAATAACGTGAACGCCTGGAAGAGCGCCACGAAAAACGCAATCGACGCCAAATATGCGTACGCCAGAAAGGGATCTTTGAAGTAGATTTCAAAGGTTGTGGCGTGCGCGTTTCTGCCCTCGAGATGCGGTTCCCAAAGCATGAGAGCAAGAGCGCCGATGCCGATGAGCACAATGACAGCCTGAAGAAAAATTGTCGGGATTCGCTTTGTCGATGCCGGTGTGTTCATACCTCTGCATCGTAGTTCGCGATTTATCGTTTGTCAATATGTTTTTATCGTTACTTGCAACCAGCGATCGCTCAGTTCCCGCACCGAGGTCTACAACTCACGCGAAGACGCGAAGGCGCGAAGATCAAAGGGCAGGGCTCCCTTCGCGTCCTCGCGCCTTCGCGTGAGCGCCTTCGCGTGACCTACTTCCGCCAGCCCCGCACCTTTTCCGCGACCGCCTCGGGTGTGAATCCGAAATGCGTTTCGAGATCGGCCAGTGGCGCAGAAGCGCCGAAGCGGTCGACGCCGATGACCAGGGCGTCGTGGTTGACGTACTTGTACCAGCCGGAGGAGCGGCCGGCTTCGATGGCGACGATGCGGCTGCGGTCGCCGAGGATTTCGTTCTGGTAGTCAACAGGTTGACGATCGAAGAGGTCGAGCGATGGCGCGGAGACGACGCGGGCTCGAATCCCTTCCTTGCGCAGCAGCTCGGCGGTGCGGACGGCCAGTGTCACTTCGGAGCCCGTGGCGATGAAGGTGAAGTCGCCGTCGGTGTAGCCGTCGAGCACGTACGCGCCCTTCCAGACCTCGTGCGGATCGAAATCGGCGCCGTGAGGGATGATGTCGACCTTCTGCCGGGTGAACACGAGCAGCGTCGGGCCTTCGTGTTTGCTGCCGATCGCGTACGCCCACGCCATCCCCGTCTCCATGCCGTCAGCCGGCCGGAAGAGCGTCATGTTCGGGATCAGGCGGAGCGCGAAAAGCTGCTCGACTGATTGATGGGTTGGACCGTCTTCCCCGAGGAAGATGGAATCGTGCGTGTAGACGAAGATCGACGGGATCTTCATCAGCGCCGCCAGACGAATGGCCGGGCGCATGTAGTCCGAGAAAATCAGGAACGTCGAGCCGTGCGCGCGCAACGGACCGTAAAGAGTCATGCCGTTGATCTCCGCGCCCATCGAATGCTCGCGAATGCCGAAGTGCAGGTTCTTGCCTTTGAACTCATCGAACGGCGGCGGATCGTTTGTGTCGCCCTTGGCGCGCTCGATCGAACCGCCATTCTTGAAGTTCGTTTTCGTCGATGAGGCAAGATCGGCCGCGCCGCCGACGACGAACGGAGCGATCTCGCCGATTTTCTGGATTACCTGATTCGACAGCTCGCGCGTCGCGATCGCCTTGTCGGTCTTCCCCGCCTCGGCCAACTGCAGTTCGTAACCTTCCGGCAGCGCGTGCGACCAGTAGCCGTCCCACTCCGCGGCCAGTTGCGGATTGCGCGCGCGCCAGTCCGCCATTCCTTTGTCCCAATGCTTACGCGCGCGAGCGAGTTTCTTCACCTTGCGCGTGAACTCGGCTTGCACTTCGTCGGGGATGTAGAACGTTGGCTCCGCCGGCCATCCGAGCGCCACTTTCGTCGCCGCGGTTTCCTCGGGACCGAGAGGTTCGCCGTGCGCGCGCGAGGTGCCGTGAAACTTCGGACTCCCCTGCCCGATCACCGTCTTGGCCATGATCATCGACGGCTTGTCGGTCACCTTCTGCGCTTTACGAATCGCTTTGCGGACGGCATCGCGATCGTGGCCGTCGATCTTCTGCACATGCCAGTGCGCCGCTTCGAATCGTTTCTTCACATCCTCGGACATCGACAAGCGCTTGTCGCCATCGAGCGTGACGTCGTTGTCGTCGTAGAGGTAGATCAGATTGCCGAGGCCGAGGTGACCGGCGAGCGACGCGGCCTCGGAACTGATGCCTTCTTCGAGATCGCCGTCGGAACAGATGACGTAGATCCAGTTCTGGACGGGCTTGAACGGATCGTCGGTGTTGAAACGCGCCGCCATCATCTTCGAGGCGATGCCCATCCCTACGCCGTTCGCGAATCCCTGGCCGAGCGGACCGGTCGTGACTTCGATGCCGGGCGCGTCGCCATATTCAGGATGTCCGGCGGTCTTCGAGCCCCACTGCCGGAAGCTCTTCAACTGATCGATCGTCATCTCCGGATAGCCGGTGAGATGCAGCAACGAGTAGAGCAGCATCGATGCGTGACCGGCGGACAAAACGAAACGGTCGCGGTCCTGCCACGATGGCTGCTTCGGATCGTGACGCATGAAATCGGTCCAGAGAACGAAGGCCATGTCAGCCATGCCCATCGGCGCGCCGGGATGGCCGGACTTCGCCTTCTCGACGCCGTCGATGGCGAGGAAGCGGATCGTGTTGACGCAAAGCTCTTCCAGCTTGTCTTTCGTTCCGATCTTCGGCTCGTTGTGCGATTCCGCTTCCGCGATGGCGGCGCTGGCCTCTGCCGCACCGCCTGTCTGTTCGTCCATGTTGCCTCCGATGCGCGGCTTGCGTGCGGAGGTTCCGCGTTGCTGCCGGAACGCCGTCCGCTGCCCGCGGGAGCGTGGATTATACTCAGCGCATCCGGTCAAACTCGCAGCGAGTGGAGGACTTCCCTGGCACGAGATGAGAGCGTCACCGTCAAAGGCTCGCCGGTTCGCAGCCTGCAGAAATTTCTCGAAGCGGAGCTTTCCGCCGAGCAGCGCACGGCCGCGTTGCAAACGCTTCCCGCCGAGTACGCCAAACGATTGGGCGGCATCGTGCTGGCCACCGAGACGATCCCCGTCCACATTCTCAATGAGCTGACCGCCGAGGCCGCGAAGGCGAAAGGCGAGCCGGTGGAACAGTTCGCCCGGCGCGCGGGACGCGAGGGAGCGTCGGATGCAGTCAAAGGCATCTACCGATTCTTCGCGCTGATCCTCACGCCGGCGGCGCTGATCAGCAAGGCTTCGAGCATGTGGAGCACGCTCTACAACCGCGGGCAGATCCGCATCGAGAATCAGACCGATCGCGGCGCGACGATCAAGCTGCTCGACTTTCCATCCGAGACCGCCGGCTGCGCGCGCATCACCGGATGGATCGAGCGCATGGCCGAATTAACCGGCGTGAAGGACGTGCGCGTCCAGCAAACGCAGTGCTACGCGAAGGGAGCGCCGCATTGCGAGTGGAACGTGAGCTGGAAGTGAGGCATCAATGATTGCCTTCGGCGTTATGGGTTCTCGATAGATCAAATCACAGTAGCCCTGTCCAAAACAGGTCACCCTGGAAGGGTGAATGACGGTAGCCGGTGGCCGCGCCGGAGGTGCTGCCACCGGTAACAGTCGCGGCAAAGCAGCACCCCGGAGGGGGTGCGTGAAGAGCCACGATCAGCCTATCTGTGAGGAGCAAGGCGCCTCGGAGAGAAGGCCTTTCGACGCAGTCTTTTTGAATGTTCACGCACCCCTGCCGGGGTGCTTTGAATGCGCGCGATTGTTCCGGTGGCAGCGCCTCCGGCGCGGCCACCGGCTACCTTCATTCACCCTTCCAGGGTGACCTGTTTTGGACGGGGCTACTTCGCCGAACGATGCCGCGAGAGATCGTTCACGTGAATCGTGACCGGCTGCGTTGCCGTCAGAGTGCCGCTCGTCAGCGTGACCTGGAATTGATAGGCACCGGGCGTCGTGCGAGACGTCGTGTTGGCGGTGACTCGAATGGACCCGCCGGCGGCGACGGACGCCGCATCCGCGGTAATCGTTCCGTCAAAACCGCTCGGAGGCTGCACCGCGACCGCCGCCGTTCCACTAAATCCATTGACGGCGACGAGCTGATAGTTGGCGGCGATCGATGCTCCGCGGCTGACCGTGAGAGATGCCGGACCGGAAATAGCGATGCTGGCCGCAGGCGCGGGTGGTGCCGCGGCGCCGGACGAGCTCGAACCGCGGATCACGTTCCAGAGCGCGGGATCTTCGACGCCGGCGCTCCAGGCGGCGAAGCCGGCAATGGACGCGTGCCGCTCTTTCAGCAATTGCACTTTCTTCGCGTAGCTCGCCGCATCCTGGAAAAACACGGTGTGACCGCTGTAAGAGAACGTTGCTTCGCCGTTGGCGTCATGCGAGATCGTCGCGCCGTTGCTCTGCGCCAATTGCATGGCCGCGGCGTAGGTCAGGTCTGTGGCGGTGCCTGCGCTCCAATCGTATCCGTACCAGGGCAGCGCGATCATGATGCGATCGTTGGGAATGACGTTTTGCGCGTATGTGGCCACGCGGTCGATCCAATCGAGCGGCGCGATAGGACCCGGCGCGCTGCCCGAATAGCTGTAGTCGTACGCCATGATTTTCACGGAGTCGGCAATGCGGCCGATTGCCGGCCAATCTTCGCCACCCGGACCATTCCAGTTGTCTTTCTCTCCGGTCTTTGCGTAGACGGTGACGGAGAGCTTCTTGTTCGCCGCGTGGAGTTTTTGTCCGAGGGTCGTCAGAAAAGCCGTGAAGTTGTCGCGAGACGCCGTCGGGACACGTTCGTAGTCGATATCGATCCCGTCGAACGCCTGCGCGATCGCGAGCTGCGAGATCGCTGCGGCCGACGATTCGCGCGACGCTGGCGACGCGAGCATAGCGGCTGCTGCATTGCCGTCGAAACTGCCATTGACGATGTTCTGTACGGTCGGGATCAGCAGCGTCCCGGTCATCGACGATCGCCATGACGCGTTTTCTGCGTTCCAGTTCTTCAGCGGCGTTCCATCGGCGTTCCAGCTATACCAGACGGGATTCGTTTCGCTGAGCGCGCCGAGGTTGGATTGGAGAGACTTGAGGGCATCGGCATTCCAGGGCGGAATCCAGGCCGACTCCTGGTAGGCGAACGCTGAAGCGGCAAATGAGAACAGCAACGCAGCGATCGCGGCAATACGCATCAGGCTCCTTCGCCCTGCGATCCGCTATGCCGTTCTCCAATGCGGAGATAAACGTCCCAAAATCACGTTCGGCAGTCCAGCCGTCTGATGTCAGACCTGAGACTTTGCGTCCTCCCGTCGCCGGAAGTATGCCTTTGTCGCGCGATCGCGGCTTTTTAACGACTCACAATAATAGATCCCGCGCGCTGGTCATTCCAGCTCGGCCATAAACAAAAAGAGCGGCCTCAGCCGCTCTTCTGATGCACCAGCTCGCTCGTTTCAAGCGAGCTCTTGGCTCGATCAGGCGTTGTGCAATTCGAATCCGCGCTCCGTGTCGCGCAGGCGTGTGCCGAGCTTTTCGTTCAGCCGGCTCTCGAAGCCTTTCACGCCATTCTGGTCGGCGCCGGTGAGGATGGCCACGAACTCGCCGTCGCGATTGTGGCAGACGATGTCTTCCTGACGGCACAACCTGGCCAGGTCGCGATTGAGATCGGCATCTTTTTCGTCGGCTTTGATCCAATAGAGCGCGAAGGGCTGATCGAGCTTGCGGACCGTATCGACATTCCGCTGCAGACGCTCGTTGAATTCCGGCTCAAAGTTGACCTTGCCGCTCTTTGCTTGAAGCATCGGACCGCGCTTCTGATCGGTCTGATTGTCCGCCGCATTCATCAAAGACGACATCTCATCGGGCGTAATCGAGTGCAGCTTCGAGCCGCGCAAGTTGAGGCGCCGGCCGCTGCGGCGGATAAGCGCATCGACGCGGGCACGCAATTCCGATGGCGAAAATGGCTCCGTGATGAAATCGTCCGCTCCGGCGCGCAGATAAAGAACGCGTTCCGACTGACGATGCGCGTTGGGGGATAAGAATGCGATCGACGACGTCGAGCTGTGCGCAAGATCGAGAATGGCAGCGATGGCGGTCACGGAGCGGGATGGCGTCACCAGCACGAGGCCGGGCCGTTCGCGCTTGACGCGCTCGACGCCGGTCTTGAGGTCCGGTTCCGACTGCACCTCATATTCGTCGCCGAGCGATTCCTTCACACGGCGCAGCGTCTCCTGGCTGGCACCGAGAACCAGGACTTTGCGCGATGTCTCGCGCGACGTTTCCCACGGCTTGGTTACATCGACCGTGCGCTCGTCTTCGCCGCGGTAATTGATCAGGCCGCGCCCGTTGAGAATGCGATAGTGCGATGTCAGATCATCGTTGCTGGCATAGCGCAAATTGGAGGCACGCATGAGCCGGCCGCCCGTTGCCGCATCGTGGGTTAGCGAAACGACGCCGGCCGCATTGTGTTCGAGCTGCCTTGTGACCGCGTTCAACTCCGGATCATCCTCTTCGCCGACGAGCAGCGTCGTCACCGGCAGATCTTCCAGCGCATTGATGAGCGATTGCGTGATCGACGTCGCGAAGTGACTGGAAAACGATGTGTTGATCAGCGTATAGACCGGATCGATGACGAGGCGGCGCGCTCCCATCTTCCGGATCAGATCGCCGAGCTCGCCGACAATGGCCATGACGTCTGCCGGACTCTCGACCAGTTCGAAGTAGCGATTGCTGGGGTTGAGAATGGCGAGCTGGCCGCGTTTGACTGCTTCGTCGATTCGGAATCCGATTCCGCGCGCTTGCGCCAGAACATTCTCCGGTTTCTGATCCGTAATCAGTATCCCCGGCTCCTGATGCTCCAGTCCGCGGGTAAGGAACTGCAATCCAAACAGCGTCTTGCCAACGCCGCCTGCTCCTTTGACGAGATACACCTTCTGTGGCATCAGTCCGCCGGCACCGTAGTCCAGAAGGTCGATGCCGCTGATGCAACGCTCACAGTCAGCCGGCGTGGCCTGCGAAGACGCCGCGGAATCAGGAGTGGGCTCGACAATGGGATCGCCGAGCGGGAGCTCTTTGTCGGTCTTGAGAATGGTTGGATTGGTGGGGTTGGGTGGTTCGTAGCCTGGGGTTGATTTGCTCGATCGCACGTCCGTGGAACCGTTCATAAGAAGCCTCTTCTCTCTCCGATGAGTGGGTGGTACGTCTCAGGGGTTCTTACGGCAGAGCAGCGAGAAAGCAATGACTGCGCCACCGTCAATCCGCCGCCGGCCCCAGCTCGCGAATACGTTGAAGGAGCGGAGGAGGCGTTGCTGCAAACTGAATCTGATCACTCGTGGATACCTGTTGTTCGCTGGAGAAAATCGACGATTCCAGGTGCTGAAGATCCTGGAAGCTGCCGTTGCGCGTGCGGACCGCTTCGCCCGGCTCGCTCAAACGCGTCACCTCGAATGGTTCCGTCAGCGGTTTGAGCGACACATGCCGGATCTCTCCCGGCTTGATGTCATGAAACGTCCGATAGAGCGAGAGCATTTGCGACGGCGTCAAGTTTGTTCCGGCCGCGCTCGATAACGACGTAAGAGCCTGCACGACGCCGAGCGCCTGCTGCGGCTGCATCCGCTGCAATTTCTCCCGAAGCGCGCTGATGACCTGCTGCTGCCGCAGCTCCCTCGCGTAATTGTCGCCCTCCGGCCCGATCACATAACGATAACGAGCGTATGCCAGTGCCCGCTTACCGTTCAGATGGTGCCAGCCCTGCGCAAACCCGTCGTGAAAGAGATAGTCGTAAAAGCCATGCTGGCAGTAGACATCAATACCGCCGAGGCTGTCGATCAGCTTCTCGAAGGCAACGAAGTCGATGCGAACGTATGCATGGACCGGTTGATTAAAGACTCCCGAGACGGTGTCACACAACAGTCCGGGACCGGCACCGGGATACCCGCCCTGCTCGCCAATTTCGTGTGAGTAATTGATGCGATGCGATCCGTAGCCGTTGATGTGAACCCACAAATCCCTTGGAATGGAAACAATTGCCGCCTGCCTGGTCGAGGGTTTCAGGCTGACGAGCATGATGGAGTCGGCAAGATTGTCGTGCTTGGGATGATTCGCTCCTCCAACACCGAACAACACGATGTTCACTCGATCCTGCGCCCATCCCTCGGCCACTCGATTCGGCACGACTCTCTGCGATGGCGAGAAACTCGTGTAGACCGCAATCAGCGCGAGACTAATCAGCAGTCCGGCCACGACAAACATCGTCATCTCGACGACAGTCTGGGCCTTCGTAGGTTTCGGCGGCCCTCCATTCGCGCGGACGAAGCGGCCGCTACCATCGGGGTTTTGCCAGCGCGTATGGCGCAAGCGCAGGGAATCGAGATCGTTGTCGGGTGCCATTGCTGAAGTGTGGCGACGCGGGAATTTGCATTCGCGGTGCCATCGTCGTTGGCAGACCGCTTGAACGTGCGCCGCGCATGAAAGCCCACGTCCTATCCCTGCTTCTTATCCTGTGTGCAACCACGACGCTCGCCGGCGACTGGACCCCCATCGTCCCCGGCCTCGACTATCAGGAGTTCGCTGAAGGCAATATCGATGTCTATGTTGCGCGAGTCGACCTCAGCAATGAGAACCTAATGGTCATTTCGACGCCTCAGTCCGAGAAAGGAATGAAGGTCAGCGACTTCGCGAAGAAAAACAATGCTCTTGTCGCGGTCAACGGCGACTACTTCGACGATCACTTCAATCCAATCGGGCTGGTGATCGGTCCCTGCGGCCAATGGGAAGGAACGAAAGACACCAGCCGCGAAGGTGTCGTCGCCATCGGCGGGCACCGGGCGGAGATCAGGACGCAATCCGAAGTGATGGATCCGCCCGAGGATTGGATTGAAACGGCTCTGTCCGGCTGGCCCCTTCTTGTGAAGAATTGCACGCCACTCTCGGCGAGCCTTCCGGGCAGCGCGGGGTTCACTCGCTCGCCGCATCCGCGCACCGCCGCTGGCGTCTCGAAGGATGGCAAGACTCTCTATCTGCTCGTGGCGGACGGACGGCGCGCCAATGCGCCGGGCATGACGCTGGCGGAGCTTGCCGCGTTCATGAATCACCGTCTGGACGCATGCTGGGCGATCAACCTGGACGGCGGCGGATCGAGCACGATGTGGCTTGAAGATCACGTCGTCAATCATCCCAGTGATGGCTTCGAGCGGCCGGTTGGTGACCATCTCGCCGTTGTGCTCAGGAGCGATTACGCCGGCTGCGATGTTCCTGCTTCGCCGGCGACTGCACCGGCATCGCAACACTGAATTGGAATATCCGTTGCAATGCGGCCAACGCGGAGAGAGGCCGTACCAATTCTTCAGCATCACATCCATTGACAATTTATCTAGTTCAGGGAAGGACGCCCAATGAGGCTCGCCGGAAGCTTCCTCGCCGTCGCAATCACAATCGTGTCTGCAACGGCATTACACGCCCAGCAACAAAACACCTCCTACGTTAGAATCACGACACTCGAATCAGCAGTGGCAAGAGGTCAGGCCACGCGCGGAGAGCAGCTCGAGCTTGCCGGCCTCTACAATCAGGCAGGCCGCTATTACGAGGCGTCGAAGCTGACCGATGCTCTCCTCGCGTCGAATCCGAATGACGCCGAGGCAAAGGCCGCAGGCGAGATCGCGGCGAACGGGAGACGCGATACCGCTACGCGCAACGTCGCGGCTGCCGAAGCGAAGGCAAATGCCGGAAGCGCGACGGATCAGGATCGCCTTGCGCTCGCGGATGCGTACTTT
Source organism: Thermoanaerobaculia bacterium (assembly GCA_963719365.1). Taxonomy (GTDB): domain Bacteria; phylum Acidobacteriota; class Thermoanaerobaculia; order Gp7-AA8; family Gp7-AA8; genus JADGNZ01. The sequence continues at coordinate 1,073,027 of OY970380.1, forward strand.
GACGCCGGAAGTTACGGCGCCGCGGCTTCGATTTACGAGCGCCTGCCCCAAGCGATGCGCAACCGCGACGTGCGCTTGCGCGAGGCGCGCGCACTGGCCTGGTCGAGCCAGACCGATCGCGCCGAGCGCGCATATGCCGCACTTCTCAGTGAGCAATCCACGCCTGATCTTCAGCTCGAATACGGCCGCGTGCTGACCTGGATGGGAAACTCGCACGCCGCCATCACCGCGCTCAATGATGTCTATACCAGCGCGCCGAGTCAGGATGCTGCCATCGCTCTCGCCAATGCGCGGGCGTGGAGCGGTGACCGGGAGGGCGCGATTGCGCTTCTCAATGAGTATTACGCCGCGCATCCCGACGCGCTGCAGGCGCGCGATCTTTCCGCGCAGCTCACCTCCTCACCCGATCTGCGCCTTGAGAAAGTGGGCAAGATGATCGCCGCACAGCCGTACAACCTCGCCCTTCACGTCGAGCGCGCCAGGATGTTGTATGACGCGGGCAGATATGCCGAGGCGCGTAATGAGGTGACGTTCGTGAGGGAGCACTCCCGCGCGAAAATCGCCGGGCTCGATGCCCTCGACAGTCAGATCGAGCAACGACGCCACGAAGAGTTGGCGAAACTCGATCAGCGGCGCGCCGCGCTCGACTCCCAGGCAGCGACGGCGATGGCCTCATCGTCCGTCAACAATGCCGACGAGATCCTCTCGCTGGCGAAGGCCTACACGGGGCTCGGCGCCTACGATCAATCCATCAGCCTCTATGACCGCTATCTGCAACTGAAATCGGACGACACGGACGCTCGCATCCAATACGCCCGCGTTCTTTCGTGGGACAAGCGCTGGAACGCGTCGGAGCGTCAATACGAAATTCTGGTAAAGCAGCAGCCCGACCGCGCCGATCTCCGTTATGAATACGGCCAGGTGCTCTCCTACGAGCCCGATTATCCCAATGCGGTCACAGTCTTTTCGCAGTTGTCGGATCTTCACGGCAATCCACGAGCGAACCTCTACACTGACGTTCCGGAACACGCACACTACAGCCTCGGCCAGATCTACCGCTGGTTCGGCTGGAACGAGCATGCCGTCGCGGAGCAGAATGCCGCAATCGCTCTCGATTCCTCGTATGCAGCCGCGCACGAGGAGCTCGATCTGGCCCGCCACTCCCGTCCCGCCTCGGCGGTGGACGCGCGCGTGACCTATGCGACCGACTCGAGCGACTTCACGATGAAGCGCCTGGATCTCGAAGGCAATCGGTGGGTCTCGCGCCGGTTGGACGCTGATGTCTCGATAGGCCGTCACGAATTCGAGCACGCAGGCGACAGCGTCAGCGCGAACACAATCAGCGCCGGTGCTTCGTATCGCTACACAGACCGCACCACAGCTCGCGGGCGCGTCGGACTCGATTTCTACGACCGCGGACTCGGCACCCGTCCCTATTTTGCCCTCGGCGCCGAATTCATGCCCAGCTTCCAGAGCCGTGCATCCGTCGACTTCAATCACTACGACCTCGTGTACGACGTCTTCACACTCACATCCCTTGGCACACCGGGTCCGTCATCGCAAATCAATCTGCACGATCCCCTTTCGATCAATGACCTTCGCGGTCATTACGACTGGAACGGCGGCGGATTCTTCTCCTGGCTGGCGGACGGCTCGTATGGCTTCGTTTCAGACAGTAACAAACGCGCAGGCGCTCACGGTCTGGCAACGTTCCGCGTTCTGAAGTCGCCATTCCTTGCCTTCAAAGTGGATGGCCGGTATCTCGCCTACGACTTCCGCACGAGTCGTTACTGGTCTCCCGGCGATTACCGATCGATCGCTGGCGTTGTGCAGATTGGCCAGACCGTGCGGCAGAAGTTCCGCTGGGATTTCGAAGTGAAGGCCGGGAAAGGGTACGAGTCGGGCTTCAGCTCCGACCTTCGCGCTTACGAAGGAAATATCACCGTACCTTTGACCGACTCGTTCGATCTGATCGGCAATTACGGCTACGGCAAGAGCGGCCGGCTCGATTCTGTCTTCGCGGGCAACACGAGCTCGAACGATTTCGTGAATTACTGGCAACGGCACTGGTTCGTTGGCGTGCGTGCGAAGCAGCTTTTCGCCCGCGCCAGCGAGCGCAATCCTCGCAACCAGTATTACTACGACGCGCGGCCATTGAGTGAGTCGCCGGTCGTTCCGCCGCTGGGAGGAACAAACTAATGGCAACCGTCAAGAAGCCACTTCGCCCAGCAACACAGTTAATCATTTCTGTTGCGATCATCGCCATCGTGGTGCTCGCCACGCTTTTCCTGTTCCGCTATCCGCAGCAGTTGGGGCCGATCTTCATTACGGCCCTCGTCGTGACGCTCGCCTCGTTCCTGCTGCTTCTCGTGCTGCGGCATTTCGTGTTGATCTGGTTCAGCTATCTGCATCAGCGTGAGCTCGCGAGCCAGGCGCCGGTGGAGTCCTATCCGTTCGTGTCGATCGTCGTTCCGGCGTACAACGAATCCGAGGTCATCCATGCGTCTCTTTCGTCGCTGCTGGAGCTCCGCTATCCGTATTACGAGATCATCGCGGTCGATGACGGATCGACTGATTCCACGTTCGACAAGATGAAGGAGTTCGAAGGGAATCACTATGGCGTGAAGGTTTCCGTCTATCGCAAAGAAAACAGCGGCAAGGCGGATACGCTCAATTACGGGATTCGGCGCTCCCGGGCGCCGATCGTCGTCTGCATGGACAGCGACTCGCGGCTCACTCCCGACGCGTTGCGCTATGCGATCCGGCCATTTTCAGACCCGAATGTCGGCGCGGTTGCCGGAAACGTCAAGGTTATCAACCGGCACAATATCTGGACGAAGCTGCAGGCACTCGAGTACATCGAAGGCCTCAACATTGTGCGCAAGGCACAGGCGTTCTTCCGCACGGTCAACGTGATTCCCGGTCCGATCGGTATTTTCCGGCGCTCGGCGTTTGATGCGACGGGAGGCTACGACAGCGACACGTTTGCCGAGGACTTCGACATGACGGTGAAGATCCTGGCGGACGGCTGGAAGATCTATTACGAGCCGAAAGCGATTGCATACACCGAGGCGCCGGAGGAGTTGCTCGACATCATCAAACAACGCTATCGCTGGAGCCGCGGCATTCTCCAGGCGCTGCGGAAACAGAAACGGCTGCTGGTATCGGGCGGAAGGAGCATTACCACTCCCCTTTCGCTCTGGTACATGGTGTTTGAGGGTCTTGTGTGGCCGGCCATGAATATCTTCGCCAGTGTGTTCTTCGTGTGGATCGCGCTCATCTACGGCATGACGAAGTTGCTCGTGTTGTGGTGGATGCTGCTGACTGCTCTCGATCTGCTCATCGCCATTCACGCCATCGTGATGGAGGGCGAGCAGATGAGTCTTGCGCCGTATGCGATTTTCTACCGTTTCTTCTACATCACCATCATCGACGTCACAAAGGTTTTCGCCACGCTCGAGGAGCTCGTCGGGCTCGACATGTCGTGGGGAAAGCTGGCGCGGAAAGGACGCATTTAAATCATGAGATTCGATTGGGTCAATATTCTGGCAACGGTCATCTTCGTTTCGATCGTCATCACACTGATTCTCGCCGTCGCTTCGTATTTCGCATACAAAGTGCGCGAGGCGCGTCGTCCCAAGACTGCCGCCGAGCTGCGGCAGGATGGCGAGACAAAAGTGTTCTTTACCCAGTACGTGCCGAAATAACGGACTGTGGCCTGTGCTGGCCGGAGCTCCCGGTCAGCACAGGGACTTGTTCGCAGCACCTGAATGCCCCGTCATCATGATGCGCACGTCCATTGGAAGCATCTCGCCAGTTACGGCGCGGTGATGATGCTGGTGGCCGCGGCCGGCGCAATTGCTCTCTGGTCCTTTTTCGAAAAGCAATCGCTCGTGACGGTGCCGGATCCGCTTCCGAAAGTCACGGTTGTGACGATGAACGTCAATTCGCGGCTGGCCGCGGCGTGGGTGAATCTGCTGACGCGGGCGGGGCTTCAGGCCACGCTCGTGCCGATGGACAAGCTCGATTCGATCGAAGGCGTGGTCGTCCTCTGTGATGTTCCTGCAATCCCTCCGAAGCCTTCCGCTGCGCTCGATGCGTTTGTCCGCCACGGCGGTTCATTGGCGTTCGCCGGCATCCCTCCGTCAACGGCGATCGGCAAACTGCGGCTGAGCGCCGAGGAGGGCTCGTCGGACACAGCCATCAAGTTGTCGGAGCCCGCCTCGCCGATCCTGGCGCGGCTCAATCCTGGCTCCGAGGTGCAGATGCGCAGCGCCAGTGTCGCGCTATTGAAAGAGTCGCCGGAGATGAACGTCGATGCGCGCTGGCGCGAGAAGGCGCGCGCGGCGGTGATGCACATGGAGCAGGACGGCGCCCGCTTCCTGTGGATGGGATTCGATCCGGACGCGCTGGTGGAGAAGGACGATCGGCAGATGTTGTTGCTGATTCGGAGCGCCTTTCGATGGGCGGCAGGACAACCGGTGTCCGAGGGAGCCGTGGGCGACGCAACAACGGCTCGGACGCTTACGCCCGAATCGCGGCGCGATGCACGCGCCGCGCGCTTCGCCTTCGGCGTCGACCGCCTGACGAATCCTCGCCTCTTTCTGCTTCACGTCGCGAACCGCGGGCCGAAGCCGATCGGCAATCCGAGTGTGATGATCTGGATGCCGCCGCACACCTCGGACGCCGCCGTCGCCGGAGACCTCTTCATGAGGCGCAATGTTTCGCTGACCGCGATTCAGGGCGAGCGCGCCTGGGTTGTATCCGTGCCGCGGCTCGGCCCCAACGAAGAACGGATCGTCAAGTTGAAAGTCGAAGGGGCGCAACGCTGAGCAGGAAGGGAGTGGGGAGTAGGGTGTGGGGGGTGGGAGCTGGATCTCAAGTCCTCCCACTCCCCACTCCCTACTCCCTACTCCCCACTCCCTTCGATTTGATTTCCCTTCCTGCCAAATAACAACAACACGCCTTACAATCTCGCGACCGTGAATCCCGAGGTGAAGGATCTTCAGCCGAAACTGAAGGAAGTTCTTTACGACTGCGCCGTGGAGATCCGCGCCACGAAGGCTGCGCTGTTTCTTTACGACAGCATCGGACGCTACGAGATCGTGGCCGAGTACGGATTCAAAGGCGCGATCCGGCAGTCGGTCGATCGCAAAGATCCGATCGTCGATCGCTGCGGCCGCGGACGGTCGGCCTTTTTCGTCAACGGCCTCAGTGCCGAGCCGCGGTTCTCCGAGGTCATGTACGAGTCGTCGAGCGACCGGCTGCTGGCAGCTCCGATCTACAGCCGCGGACAGCTCGTCGGACTGATCGACATGCGCGACAAAGCGCAGAAGCAACTGTTCGATAACGCCGATCTTCCGAAGGCACAAAAGATCGCCGAGCGCATCGCCGAGCTTTTCGCAGGCAAGAACGTGTTCGGACAGCGCTTCATCTCCCTCGCGCATCCAGACGATCCGCAAAATCCAGTCTCGCGCACCTCCACGATTCCGTCCGCGCCACTGCCATCGGCGGCCGCAGACGTAGCGCGTGCCCCGGTTCCTTCGTCGCCACCCAAGCCGTCCGCACCGCCTCCGGCCGCGACGGTGAAAACGCCGCCCGAGCAAGGCGCCCGCGTTCCTCGGTTATCCGCATTGATCATCGACGGCCGCGCCGCCGCGAACCGCATTGTGCTGCCGCCCGCGCCGGAATCGCTGACCGAGAACGAGCTCGCGGCGGTTCGCGACGTGCTCCGCGCCATTCTTCTGATTCCGAGCGTGGCCGTCGTGTCATTCGCGGCGTTCGGTCACATGGGCGGCATCCAGGAAGTGGCGGCAAAAGGTGTGATCTCCGAGGAGGCGTCGGCGTTTCTGCAGTCGAAGCTCAACATCTGGCTGGCCAAGCGCGGCGAGTCGGCAGGACACACGCGCCGGAACGTGCAGTTGCCATTCGGACCGGGAACGGCGTCGATCCAGGCCGCGCAGATGGTGAAAGTATTCACGGCGCCGGTAGTGGCCGGATCGCTGCGATCGCTTTATCTGACGGTGGCATTCACGGCCAACCCCGACCGCAATGCGCACGAACTTCTGGCGGCAATGCTGACGCAACTGCAAGCGGTCATCGAACGCTCGATGGATCGGGCGTCGCTGCAATCGTTGCGCGAGCGCGCCGCCTTCTCGCTGATCGAGCCCGACTTCGCAAAGTACCCGGAGTTGCGCACTCATTCCGAGTTGGTGGCGTCGCGTTGCGAATCGCTGGCGCGTTATCTGGAGATGTCGCCGGCGGAGATCGAGAACGTGCGCATCGCGGCGCTCGTTCACGATGTGGGGATGCGTCTGCTCGACTACGACCGCCTCTATCGCAAGCCCGACATTTCGCTGGATGAGATCCATATTCTCCGCGAGCACACCACGGTCGGCGCCGCCCTCGTCGAGCCGGTTCTGGGTCACGAGATCGCCCGCGCCGTGCTCTGTCATCACGAACGCTGGGACGGTACCGGCTACCCCAACGAGCTGGGCGGCGAAGAGATCCCGCGCTTGGCCCGCATCATCCATGTTTGCGACGTCTACGAGTCGATGATCGCGACCGAGAACTACAAACCCGCACAACCGCGCAACGCCGTGCTGACGATGATCGCCGAAAATGGCGGTACGCAGTTCGACGCCGCAATCGCGAACCGGTTCATCGAGATGGTTCGGTAGGCCAAGATTTTCTTCGCGTCTTCGCGTCTTCGTGTGAAACGCCTCTCGCCCTCCCTTAGAATGCGCCGTCGTCCATCCGCCGCCGCATCAAAACGAAAGGGAATCGCTCATGGCTGAATGTCCGGAGTTTGTGATCTGGAGTCCGTTGAAACCCGGCTGGAAGTTTTTCGCGGAGGCAAGTGCCGCAACGAAAAACGGGACGCCCAGCAACGACTTCGACGCCAGCATTCACGTCGTGCAGCCTGGCGGCAGCGCGATCGATTGGCTCAAAGCGGACCTCGTTCCGGGAGCGTCATCGATCGATGCCCTGGTATCCGGCGGCTACGGCGCGAGCGCGAGATTGCTCAGCGGTCCGAGCGGCCCGAAGGTCACGCTGCGCGCCTGGATCGTCGATGCCGAAGGTGCGAAACCATTCGACTGCACGTGGACGAACTCCGACGCGGGAACCGAATTTAACGTGTCGATCGTGCTGGTGGTGAAGGCGTGATGCGCAGATTCTTCTGTTTGTCTCTCTTGACGATGGCCATCGCCGCCAGCGCGGTTGCCCAGCAATGCACTCCCGACGACACGCTTCTCATCTGCTGGCGGAAGTACAACAGCGTTGCCGCGAAAACCGCGCAGAACGTTGCCACGACAAACACAGGCACGCCGTCAGCGACCACGCAAGCGACAGCCACTGCGTTGCGCGATTTCCAGAGTTTCTTCTCCGCCGGCTTCGACGCCGGCACCATCATCGAGAACGCTACCTCGGTCACACTCGACTGGAACATCCCCTTCCCATTCGTCGAGAACGATGACCGCGTCAAGCTGCAGACGTTCTTCACCGATCCGTCGCTGGCCGCCGATGTTGCGAGGCCGCTCGGATCGTCTGCCTCGAACACGAAGTCGCAACTGACGAACTTCGACGATGTGACCACGCTCATCTCGTATTCGCCAGTCAACCAACGCTTCGGACGCTCGATCGCGCCCCACATTGATTTCCTCCGCTATCTGGAAGCCTCGGCGGATTCCAATCCCGCCGCGGAGTTGGCGAAACTCGGCCAACTCCTGAGCGACGTCCCGCAGACGATCCTCGCAGGCTCCAAGTTTTCGGAGATTACCGACCCCACGCAGCAGGCGGAGGTGATCGCACAGGTCGAAGCCGCCGCCTCGGCGGAACAGAAATCTTCGACGCGCGCGACGACGATCGTGAAGGCGCTGACGAAAGTGATCAACAATCAGCCGCAGGCATACGCCGGCGGGACGTACCACTACCGCAATTCGCTGGTCGGGCCCGACGAGATGTCGGTGAAAGGCACGTTCGAGCTCTCGCCGAAAAGCCTCAACCGATTCCTGAAGAACAACGACAACGTTTGCGATCCCGCGAAGAACACGACCTCAGGAAGACCAAACGCCGCCAACGCTGCGGCGTGCGTGAGCCGTCTGGTCGCGTTTTCCGATACCGCGTCCCAAGCCAATGCCGGCGATCGCCTCGCGTTCGCTATCGAGTACAAACGCGCCAGCGCGGAAAGCGTCAACCTCACCAAATTCATGGTCGTGCCACCCAACACGCCGGTCGTCCGCCCCGAAACGAAAAGCTTCATCTATTCGCTCACGTACGGCCATCCGCTCACGAATGCGAAGATCAAAGATGCACGCGTCGATCTCGCCATCAACTACTGGAACATTTCCAACGATCCGGCGAAGAAGGACCGCTTCGTGGCGTCATTGACGTTCTCGCAAAAAATCAGCGACACGATGACGTTGCCACTCTCGATCACGTACGCCAACCACACGCAATACATACCCCAAACCGATCGCCGCGTCGGCATCCGTTTCGGGGTGTCGTACAAGATCGCGAATAGTGGGAGCGGGCGGTATTAGCCGCGCGGTCGCCATTAATGCCCCCGTACACCCCGGAGTCGCGGCGCCGGAGCCGGTTGGGCGACTGCAGTCATCGAGGCAAGCACCACATCACTCATGGGCGATGCCACATTCGCAGTGCTGATGACCAGAGAGAGGCTCGGCTGATCCACGGTTACGATCGCATAGTAGGAGAAGCCGTTGGCAAGGACGGTGCGGGCTGGCGTGTCGCACCCGACTTTCAGAGGCAACGAGATGGTGTTGGCGCTGTTCGCCGCGAGTAACGTCGTGCGCTCGTCGATGATCGTGTCGTCGCAGGCGCGAAAGAGCTGCACATGAGCGGATCCGGACGAGCTACCGGCATTGAAGACGATCGCAGCGACCGTCGCGTCCCGCGTTCCCGCGTCCGCGATGAGATGCCGTTGAGCGACGTTGGCTGCTACAAGAGCACGGAAGACTGGCAATGCGACCTGACCCCGATTCGGCGCGAAAGTGGGAGGCTGCGGCACCGAGCAGTTGGTAGTCCCGAGGTCCAGAGCGCTGGCGATGACGACTGCCTCGGGAACGTCGAGATGAACCGCCCACCACTTTGCTGCCGGATCGTGCGTAAACCACATCGGCCGCGCGTAGTCGATCGTCATCGTACGCCCGCCGGGAACCGTAACCACAGCCCCGGCGTCAACTTCCGTTCCGTTGCTTATTCCCCGTACAACCACGCTCGCATCCGCCGCTTTGGTGTTCTGGAGGAGCAGTTCATCACGGGTTTCAAGCGCGCTACAGGACCCAGCAATCTGAACGGAATCGTGGTTGCGCAGAACCCAAACATCAGAGGCGTGCAACGGCGCGCACCATATGTTCAGGACGAGAAGGGCAAAGACAACAATAATCCGGCTGTTCATCATCGAATCCATGTGAAATAAAGGTCAGATACGAAGTTACCAGTGGTTGGCTCACCAATCCACGGATTGTTCCAGACTCCATTCCAACGCCAAACGTCATGATAATCGCCTATGAATCCACCGCTAGGCGCCTGCGAGTCGAAATGTCCCACGTCCGTTGTCCCGATGGTGCTATTGACCAGTCCTCCTGATGGGGTGATGTAACGAACCACCTGTCGCCATTGGACGTTGGATGGGCTAAAGCGCGTATCGAACCACGATACGAGGAGATTCCCCGAAGCGTCGAAGTCGAGGCCAGCCTGAAACTGATCCCGGAACGGGCTGTAGTCGAGCTGGGTTCCTTCGCTGTACGTCCAATTGCCGTTGCTGTCCCCACTGTTGAGATAGATCTGTGAGTAATAAGTTCCCGAAAAGTTCACGGCGGATGACCACACCACCTCGATACGGTCCGTCTGCGGGCTGTGCCGGGCGCGAATGGTGTTGATGCTGCGAACAGTCCCGTTGGCTGCCTGGTAGCCCGGCATTTCGGTTTCCCAGCCAATCACCCGTGGCCCAATGGTGAACGCAATGTTCTGCGTCGAAAGATCGGCGACCGGCGGGGCGACGCGCTCCTCGATCGCAAAACGCCCGTTGCTGACGTTTCCGTAGTTCAAATAGAAGACGTGAACGGCGCCTGAGTTATCGACGACGGTCTGCGGCGTCGCCACGTTGCCGTGAACGACATCGACCTCAGCGTCGAAAGACGGGAGACATCCGTAGGGACAGACGACTTCACATCTTCCGATGCACATGACTCCGCCACGGCTGCGCCGAATGCGGATATAGGTGTCGGGCCGGTTGTTCAAATTGAACTGCGTGTATGCCGTATATACAATTCCGTTTGTGGCTGGATAGCCCGAGGGCGGGGTTGTCGACCACGATACGGCTACATTTGGTTGATCGAGCAGGATGTTGCCGTCGTTGCTATTCGCTGCTTGGACGGGTCCCGCCCATCCCCGTCCCCCGTTGGAGGAGGCGTAGATGAAGATCCCGCTTTGTCCACTCGATCCTGGATCGGTAGTGTGATAGCCAGCCTGGGCAAAGTATTCGCGCGGAAGGGCCGTCCCATCGCCCATGGCAACTCCGATGGTGGGATCCCCGGTAAATGCGAACGAATCTGTGAATCCGGTCGGCAGTGCAAATTGCGAAGGAGGACTGGAGAAGTTAACTCCGTCCGTTGACCACTGATAGTACCCATATGGTCGACCGTACAGGCCGCCGTACTCAGTCCAGAAGAGATTCGTATACACAGTGCCGTACTGGTCGGTAACTGCGGTCGTCGTTGGTTCTACGTCCTGGTTAAAATTGTTTGTCGTATTGCTCGCGGGGTTCAGGTGCTCAAGGAAGGACGGCAGCGCAGTAACGGACGGATGCAGACGGCTCGGTTCCTTCGCCCGATCAACATGAAAAATGGCCGAATTGACCGATGCGAAAGACGGCTCCGCGAGAGTCGTTGTTGGGAGTTTGAACCTCTTAAGGAGCTCGAAATATACAGTCCCGGAAAACGGCTGACGATTCAGATCGTCGATCGTATTCAGCCATGTGGCTGGACGGGTGTGATCCTGTTTCGGAATCGGCGCCCCGATCGAATTGTAGATGGGTTCGACGACGGGCCCGGCGTGTGTCGGAAGTTCCGTGGCGAAGAGCGGGAAGCCGATCACCATAACAAGGGATACAGTCGCGGAGCGGACGAGCAGTAATTGTCTTTTTATTAGAGTTCTCACATCTCTACGTAACTGAATCTTGATGTCTATCTATTTCAAAAATAACTCTAGATCGATCTTGCTCCATATTTCCGATCTTCCTTTATCACCTCACATCAACGCCGTTGAGAAGCATGTCGCTCATGCCAGAGCTCGTTCGGTTGGCCTTTTTCCCATGGTTTGTAGGCGAGGACGAAGTCGATCCGGCGGCCTAGGGATGGGTGCGAGTAGCGCCACCATTCGATGAAGCGTGGGGGGCGCGGATCGGCTTTTGAATCCTCGGCGAATTTTACGAACGAGCTGGCCATTGCTTCGTTCTTGTTTGTGAGCTCGAGGCCGAAGATGTCGGCTTGATGCTCGACGTGGCGCGAGTAGCCGGAGTAGACGGGCGACAGGAGGAAGGCGAGCAGGCTGCTGACGGCGAGCAGCCACGGGAGCGCTGCCGGATCGCCGCGCGGGCTCGCGCTCCAGCGCACGCCCCAGCGCGCGAGACCCCATTCGAAAAGGTGTTGGGCGATCCAGAATCCGAGGAAGGAGATGGCGACGCCGAAGGCCATTCCCCACCAGAGGTGATTGAGAACGTAATGGCCCATCTCGTGGCCCATCACGGCCAGGATCTCGTCGCGATCGAGCTTCGCCAGCAGCGTGTCCCACATGACGATGCGCGCCGAGGGACCGATGCCGGTGACGTAGGCATTCATTTCTTTCGTCTGCTTCGATTTGTCGACTTCGTAGACACGGCTCTGCTCGATGCCGGCGCGCGATGCTTCGTCGAGCAATGCTTGCCGCAGTGACGCGTCGCGCAATGGACGGAAGTCGTTGAAGAGCGGATCGATGATCAGCGGCGTGGCCAGGACGCCGAGGAGGATCAGGGGAATCGATCCGAGCCAGAGCACGACCCACCAGCGCCGGATGCAGCGAATGCCGAGGAGCGCAAGCGCGGCGATCGGCGCACCGATGACGAGATTGACGCCGAGCCCTTTGGCGAAATCGCCGAACCAGCCCGCGAAACTTTGATTCGTCAGATCGAATTGATGCGGCACGATGAAGCTGCCGTAGAAGTCGAGCGGAAACGTCAGCGCGGTCGTGACGAGCGACAGGAGGACGAAGTACAACATCGCCGCGACAAATGACCAGCGCGCCCATCGCTTGGCAAGATCGCGCATCCGTCCCGACCAGCCGGTGGCCAGAATGAGAAGCAGGATGCCAATGCCGTAGACGACATCGGTGAAGTAGAGGACGTCGTAGATCCGGCTGTGGCGGATCATTTCGGGAGTGACGTGGATTGTTCCGGGGGTCGGTTTTGCGGGAGTCGTTCGTCGGGTGTCGGGAGTCGGAGCAGGCTTGGTCGTTGGCGCTTGCGACGAAGCGGTCGAAACAGCAACCGTTTGAGGGACCGCTAACTCGGACGCCCGACTCCCAACCGACACCCCGACAACGATCACGCTCATAACAATCAACGCACGCATCCAGATATCATCGCATGCACGATGGCATTCGAAATTCGAGAGGCAACGGAATCCGACGTCCCGCAGATCCTCCAATTCATCCGCGATCTTGCTGAGTACGAGCGGCTCGCGCACATGGTCGTCGCGACCGAGGAGCAACTCAGGTCAACGCTGTTCGGAGCGGTGAGGCTGGCCGAGGTGTTGATTGCTTCGGAGGATGGCGCGCCGGCCGGCTTCGCGATCTTCTTTCACAACTACTCGACGTTCCTCGCGCAGCCGGGCATTTACCTCGAGGACCTTTTCGTCAAGCCGGAGTTTCGCGGGCGCGGCTACGGCAAGGCGCTGCTGGTTCGTCTCGCGCAGATCGCGCGCGACCGCAACTGCGGGCGCGTGGAGTGGGCGGTTCTCAACTGGAACGAGCCTTCCATCGCGTTCTACAAGTCGCTCGGCGCACGACCGATGGAGGATTGGACGGTGTTCCGGCTGACGGGCGAGGCGCTGAAAAAAATGCAGTAGCTACTTCCTCGTCCAGCGATCGGCGTCGCGCGTTCGATACTTCGTCATGGCTGCCGCGAATGCGTCATCGAGATTGATGCCGAGAGAATTTGCGAGGCAGACGGCGACGAAGATCAGATCGCACAACTCGTCGGCCACCTCGCCTGCCGGCTCGCCGCTCTTTGGCTTCTTGAATCCGGCCTGATGGCTCAGTGCGCGCGCCAGCTCGCCCAACTCCTCGGTCATCCGCGCCAGCATCGAGAGCGGCGGGAAGTAGCCTTCCTTGAATTGCGAGATGTAGTCGTCGACTTCTTTCTGGACCGGCGCGAAGCTCATGGACGAAGTCTACCGGTCACTTTGCCTTCGCGGTGACATTGAATGCGACGGTGACCGGCTTGCCGGAATAGTTGAGTGCCGGGCGGAACGTCCATTGCCGGAGCGCGATGAGAGCGGCGCGGTCGAACTCGGGATCGAGACCGCGAAGAACGCGCGCCGCGCAGACGCGGCCAGTCGTATCGATGATCAGCTCGATGATGGCGATGCCGTGCAGGTGTTTTTTCTCCGCGACAGCCCGATACGGTTCGTCGACACGCGTCAGAAGCCGCGGCGCATCGCGGCAACATCCGACCAGACCAATCGGTCCCGCGGGACAGCCGGGCGGAGCGGCCGTCGAGGTAATGACAGCAAAGAGAAAGGCGGCGATCACCGATTGCACATTGCGTAGGCCTCGCGGAACGTCGGGTTCTCGACGAGGTTGCGGTTGATCTCGAAGTAGCTGCTGACGACGTCGTTGGTCTGGAGCAGGCGCCGGCGCAGCTCGACGGCGATGGCGCGCCAGAATTTGCTCGCGGCGGTTGGATGCTCCTGAAGAAACTGCGCCAGGGACTGCATGGGCATCGACAGGATTTCCGTCTCCGACACCGCGCGCAAGGTGGCGGATGCCACTCCGTCCTCAATGATGGAAAGCTCTCCAAATGTCTGACCGGCAACGAGATCGCAGAGCGAGACTTCGCTGTCGCCTACGCGGCGCGACACGCGGATCCGCCCGCTGCGTAGCACGTGCAGCGCGCGATTGGCATTCCCTTCTTCGAGGATTGCGTCCCCCTCGGCGAACCGGCTCATGACCATCGACCGGCCGACGGCAGCCAATTCTTCGTCGTCAAATTCGAGAAACAACATCACGCTTCGAATAAAAGTTGACTCTTCCACGAAATCTCCCGCCGATTCTGGGTATAATGCGGCCACAATTAAATAGCTTAATAGCCGGACCGGATTGCTGAACCGCAAGGGTACAGCGGCTCGCCCGGCGCTTCAACGAGGAGGCCCCGATGGATGGGCTTTTGCGCAGCTTGATCAAAACCGTTCGCCGCCGCATGAAAGCAGACGAAGAGCTCACGGTGGAAGCCGTGACGAAGGAGCTCGGCTACACGAGGCAATATGTCTCCGGCCGCTTCCACCGCATCACCGGCCGCTTGCTCAGCCACTTCCTGAAAGAGAAGCGGCTGGAGAAAGCGGCCCGGCTGCTGAAGGGCGGAAACATGCGCGTGTCGCAGATCGCCCGCCGCTGCGGCTTCGATTCGGAGAACTATTTCCGCCAGCAGTTCCGCGAGCGCTTCGGCATGTCGCCGCGCCAGTTCCGCGCCAATGGCACGCTGCGCGCGCTATCCGACCGGCCGCTGGTGCAGGCGCAGTCGCAGATGGCGTAGATGGGCGATTTGGTACCATGTGCACGGGCTGACGTGACGAATGGTCGCCTGCTCATCTCTCAGCGCTGCGCCCGCTACATCGCCGCCGCTTCGGCCAGCCTCGCTGCGCTTTCATCATGCGCGCGCATGAACGACGCGGGATCGCTGAGGACGGAGCCCATGCGCATTCCTTTGCGGATCGCGGTCAGCGTCACGCGACGTGTCGCGATTGCGGCCAGCAGGCCGAGGTTGGTTTTTAGTTTGCCTTCGATCTGGTAGCGGACGTCCATGGCGTGTTGCCAGAGGCCGGCGTATTCGCGGTAGAACTCTTCGAGCGGGAGTTTCGTCGGGAGAACGGTGTGGGCGATGTCGTATAGCTCCCAATCGCGGGTGTTTACCTGGCCTTCGACTTCGTCCCAGAGGTCCGTTCCGGGGAGCGGAGTGAGGACCGAGAAGCCGGAGTTGTAGGCGCCGGTGGCGTCGATCCAGCGTTTCAGTTTCTCGAAGTCGGCCTTCTCCCAGGTCGGGTCGATGATGAAGTTTGGCGTGTAGCCGACGCCGAGGTCCTGGAGGATTTTGATGGCGCGGTTGTTGTGGTCCGCCGTGTTCCGTTTGTTGACCGACTTGAGGCCGGCGTCGTCGATTTTCTCGAGGCCGAGGAAGACGGTCATACGGCCGCAGCCCTTCCATTGCTCGATGAGTTGCGGGAACTTGCAGATGATGTCGCTGCGGGTCTGGATCGTGTAGTGCTTCTTGATTCCGGACGCGATCAGCGCCTGGCCGAGCTCGCGGCCGCGCTTCACGTTCATCCAGAAGATGTCGTCGGTGATGAAGATGTTCGGCGCCTCGATCTGCTCGATCTCCTTGACGACGCGCGCCGGCGATTTCTCGCGGAACGTGCTCTCGTGAAACTTCCAGACCGAGCAGAAGTTGCATTTGAAGGGACAGCCGCGCGCCGTCTCGAGCAGCGCGAGTGGACGGCGGAAGTTGATGTAGTACTCCGAGGCATACTCTTTGATGAGATGGCGCGCGGGAAACGGCAGCTCGTCGATGTTGGGACGGGCCGGCGCCGCGGCGGTGCGGATCGGTCCGGACGGCGCGTTGATGAGCAGGCCGGGGACGTTTTTCAGATCCTTATTCTTCTGCCACGCGGCGACGAGTGGCGTCATGACTTCCTCGCCGTCGCCGACGACGACGACATCGATCGACGGCTTCACGAACCAGTTCGGATCGCGCGACGCGTCGTGCCCTCCGAGTACGATCAGCGCCTCGGGTACTTCTGCCCGGACCATCTTCGCCAGACGCAGCGCGCGAAACCGCTCCGTAGTGAAGTTGCACTGCAACCCGACGATCTCAGGCCCGAAGGCCTTCATCTTGGCGAGGCCTTTCTCGATTCCGTCAATCCTCATGTCCACGATCTGGCACGTATGCCCCTCGGCTTCGAGGCCGCCGGCGATGCATTCGAGCCCCAGCGGCTCGACGAACGTGATCATCTCCAGGCCGATGATTCCGCCGATGGGTGCTTTCAGAAATGAGACCTTCATGGCTTGATCTTCACGTAAGCGTGCGTTTGAGTCAATCCAGTGGCGGACTCAAGCTACAATTTCATCTCCCACCCCGGACAACCGAATCAACTGAGGAGAAGAACCATGCGTTGCAGAATCCTGGCCGCCACTGTTCTAATCACATTCACCGCCGCCCTCGCCGTTGCCGCTGATGACCCGAAAGCGAAAGCCGCCCAACAACAGGCGGCGATGGAAGCGATGATGAAAGCCGCCACACCGGGCGACGCGCACAAGAAGCTCGGCGCGATGGTGGGCACGTTTAACACCGACGTAAAGATGTGGATGGATCCGGCTGCTCCTCCCACCGGCGGAACCGGCGTGTCGGAAAATACGTGGGCGCTCGACGGCCGCTTTGTCGAGCAGCGCTTCAACGGCACGTTCATGGGCATGCCCTTCCACGGCATCGGCTACACCGGCTACGACAACATCAAGAAGCACTACATCGGCTCGTGGATGGACAACATGACGACGTCGATGATGGTGTCGGAAGGCACCCCCGATGCCAGCGGCAAGTCGATCACGTTCATGTCAACGATGGACGATCCGATGACGGGCAAGTCGTCGCCGGTCAAAGAAACAGTGACCGTAGTCGACGGCGATCACCATACGCTCGAGATGTGGGGCCCCGGCCCGGACGGCAAGATGTTCAAGATGATGGAGATTGCGTACTCGCGGAAGAAGTAGTTTCTTTTTCGCGGAGCGTCGAAGATTGACGGCGCTCCGTCCTTCTCAGCGCCTCGGCTCAGGAAACGGCACGCGGTCCCACGCCAGCACTCGTGATTCTTTGAACGCCTGGATATCGGTCTAATCCCCGATCGAATGAGAGGATGCGCTCGACACCGTGCTTCTCCATCACAGCAAGGTGAATGGCATCCCTTGCGGAGAAGCGGTATTTCCCTAACAGCACCGTCTTGGCACGCTGTACGTTTTCGATCTCGATCGGGAAGACCTCGTCGACCAGCGCGAGAAGAGCATCGAACGCCGGCTGGATCGCATCGAGCCTGCCGATCGCTGCGTATCGATGGAGGATTTCCTGAAGCACCTCTGCGTCGCTCACCAACTTCTCTCGCCGGTTGACCAGCGCGGCAACGGCTTGCTCGGCGGCGACCTTGTTGGGATGTGGAGATCCCACCAAGTACATCGGAATATTCGAGTCGACGAAGATCACTCTGCCTCGTCGGCGTAGCCTCTCTCAATCTGGGCGAGCATTTCCTCGATGTCCGCAGTTGGAAACGAATGGGAGGTTGCTACGCGAAGAGCGTGTAGTTTTCGCTGTGGATCCGTCGCCGGCTCCTCGGCCTTTGCCGCTCGAAGCGCGCCTCGCACCCACGCAGCGACCGTCATCCGCCTGCGCCGGGCAATCGTACGAATCTCCTTCATCTCACTATCGTCGAGTATGACTTGAAGGCGCTTACTCATGATGATGAGTATAACGGATACTTGATATGAGGTAGTCCAGAGTCCAGCACCACGGCGGTAGGTCGCTGTGGCCGTGCGACTTCCCCTCACTCCACCACCACCTCGTTACTCGCGTTCCAGTTCACGCGTGCGGTCATCTGCATCACCAGGAAGAGCGAGAGGATTGCGCCGATTGTGACCGTGAGGCCTGTGAAGCCCTCGAAGAAAAACGCGTACGAGAAGCCGACGAGGTAGACGAGTTGCGCCAGGGCGGCTTCGACGAACGCGAAGCGCGGACCGGCGACGATGCGAAGGTAGCTGATGACGAGAAAGAGCGACACCGCGGAGCAGATGACAAAGGCCAGATGAATGGAGACGTGGTCCGCGAGGTAGGCAAGCAAGAGATGAAAGGCGAAGAATGATGTCGCCAGGAAAAAGTAGTGCATCGGGTGCAAGGCGATGTGCCGGATGTTGGCGATCATGAAGATCAGGAAGAAGAAAAAGAGCAGCGAGACGGGAGCGAAGAAGCTGATGCGGCTCGCCAGCGGTCCGGGCTGAAGCTTTTCGGGCATGATCATTCCGATGCCGGAGCCGGTCACGAGGCTCGTGTACTTCCATGTCAGCAGCCAGCCGCGTGCGGTTTCCTTCTTCTCGGTTGGCGAGAGAGTGCCGGCCGGAAAATCAATCGCCCGGAAGTTCGTGGTCATGTTGACGACGACGTCGTGAACCTGCGTGACGTTCTCGCCGAAGCTGTAGTTCCACGTTGCCAGTCCCTGCGAGCGATAGCCGACGTCGAGCCGGATCAGCGAACCGGATGCGTGAGGAACCGTCGCGCTGACCGCGCCTCCGGCCATCGTTACGATCACGGGTTTGCCATCGACGAGAAAAACAAGGTCGTCGTAGATCGCATCAGGAGCCGGAAACTGGAGCTTCAGCGTGACCTGATCACCCGGACTCGTGTTGCGAAAGACGTAGCTCCCGTGAAAAGCAACGCGGTATGTCGCGAACCAGAGTAATCCCTTCTGCCGCTGCTCAAGATCGAGATTCACTGCGGCACGCGTCTGCTCCAGCGGCAAGTTGTCGATGACCGTTTCGTTCACCGCCTTCGTCACGGTGACGCCATTCGTTTTCTCTTCCGTGATGCGAGGTACAACGTGCGTTGCGGTTGCCGCCGGCGGCGTCTGCGTCTGCGGCTTTCCCCAACTCGACCCGACGCGGTCGCTGAGGCTCGATCCGGCCGAATCGGTGCGGGCGACGATGCTTCCGCCGAGGAAGGTCCATGCCGCGGTGGTGCAAAGAAGGATGGCGATGATTGCGAGGACATTTCGTGTCATGACATGGTCTCCCTTTCATTTCTGAAGGGAGGCTACGAAGGGAATCAGGCTTCGCAGTGACGCAATCAAGGCAAAGTGATGGCAACGGCTTTTTTCACTGCCGTGTCCGCTGACGAAACACCTTCCATACCGCGCGGTATTGACAAACCAGTAGCTTCGATCTATTTTCCGTACCGACTAGTACGGAACAACGATTGGAGGCCTTCATGTCACGCCGCATTCTCTTTGCCGCACTCCTCGGAATGGTCTTGTTGCTTGGATGCAGCTTCGCGCGTCAGGTGCACCGGCGCAGCAATCTGATGTCGTATCTCTACCCGAAAGCGACGGAGGCGCCACTGCCTTCGGTACAGGGAGTGAGGCTGCGGCTGCCGCTGCGGGTGGGGATTGCGTTTGTGCCTTCCGAGGGGGCGTCGTATGGGTCTTACGGAGGAGGGGCCGCAGGTTTGCCGGGGACGGTGGAGAAGAACCTGTTGAACGTCTTGCGCGACGCATTCAAGTCGCGGGATTGGGTGAAGGAGGTCGTAGTCATTCCGTCGACCTACCTGACGCCGGGCGGCGGTTTCACGAATCTCGATCAGATCTCGCGGATGTTCGGCGTCGATGTCATCGCGCTCGTCTCCGTCGATCAGTTCCAGTCGAGCGATCCCTATCCGATCTCGTTTCTCTATCTCTCGATCGTGGGAGCCTATGTGCTGCCGCTCGATCACAACGATACGCGCACGCTGATCGACGCGGCGGTCTTTTATGTGCCGGCGCGGCGATTCCTGCTGCGTGCTCCCGGGCAGAGCCGGATCACCGGACACTCGACGGCGGTGGACGTCAATGAGTCGATGCGCGAGCGCTCGGTGAAGGGGCTGTCGATGGCGATGACCGATCTTTCCGTGAATCTCTCGAAGGAGATCGATGCGTTCAAACAGGACATCATCAGCGGCGAGCGCAATGACGTCGAGGTGATTAACAAGCAAGGAACTTCGATCCGTACGAGCGGAAGCATTGGCTGGTTGTGGGCGCTGTCGCTCCTGTTCCTTATGGCGATGCGGAGATGGTGGTCATGAACGCGGAGCTGTTTGCGCTAACGCCGGCCGCGGCTCACGGTGAGGTTTGGCGGTTATGGACTGGGCACCTCATCCATTACGACTTCCGGCACTTCCTGACCAATGCAATCGCGATCGCGGTCCCGATATCGCTCATCGATCGCCGCAGCCGCCGTTCGATCCTGCTATCGATGTCATTTCTCGCGCCGGTGATCAGCCTCGCGCTGCTTATGGGCGCGCATTTCGATGAGTACCGGGGCGCATCGGCGCTTGCGCTTGCCGTCTGGGTGGCATCGGCACTCACACTTGTGCGTGCGCAATCGGCGAGCGACCATCACACGGGCGCTGCCCTGATCGTTATGGCAATCGGCAAGCTCGTCTTCGAAACGGCGGGGGCTGGCCATCTTTGGACGGAGGTTGCGCCACTGCCGCTCGCGCATGTCGCCGGCGCTATCGCGGGCGTCATTGCATTCGTCAGCACCCAGCACCAAAAACTCTTGATCAAACCATCAATACCGCTCAGTATTGAGAAATGACGAAGAAAGCGCACACGCGTCTCGGCGTTCCCACACGAACGGCAGAGGATTGGGAGGAAGCGGCACTCGATGCAATTGCAGCGCGCGGCGCCGCCGCCGTCTCGATTCCGGAGCTGGCGCGAACTCTGGACGTGACCAAGGGCAGCTTCTATTGGCATTTCGCCGGTCTTGACGATCTTGTGCGGCGCGCGGTGGCGCGGTGGGACAGACTCGATAGAGAAACGCTCGATCAGATCCGCGCGATCGAAGATCCGGCCGCGCGATTGCAAACTCTGTTTGCCGAGGCGATGGCGGCAAAGAGGGCGCAATCGCTGTATCTGGCGCTGGCTGTCTCACCGGCGCCATCTATCGCGACTGCATTACGCAAGGTCTCGAGCCGCCGATTGAAACTCCTCGCAGACACGTATCAGGAGCTTGGCATGACGGAGCTTGCCGCACAACAGCAGGCCCTGCTCGCGTACAGCGCGTACATCGGCGGCGTGCACTTGCGCAGTAATGACGCGCCCTGGCTTCGGGACGCGCGGGACGTGAATGCGTATGTGGAGCACGCGTCGATGGCACTGATCGAGACCGCGAGGAAAACCAAAGCGAAGCGGTGACTCGGATCACCGCGAAAATCTCACACCGCGGAGACGCTGAGGGAACAGAGCCTTTGCGCCCCTGTGGTGCTTGGTTCGTCTCCCCTATACTCCCGCACGACAGGAGACGTCCCATGCAATTGATTCGTCCAATCCGCGTTAGCCTTCTCGCCGCGACCGTACTGACGATGTCCAACATTGCGTTTGCAGAGCCCGTGACCGCACCGGCGCCACCGGCGACGGCGAAGAAGCCGCACGTCACGAAGATCCACGGCGACACGCTGACCGACAACTACTTCTGGCTGCGTGAGAAGAGCAATCCGGACGTCATCGCGCACCTCGAGGCGGAGAACGCGTACACCGCGGCGATGACGGCGGACACGCAGCCGCTGCAGCAGAAGCTCTACGCCGAGATGCTCAGCCACGTGAAGCAGACCGACGTCAACGTTCCCTACCGCCTCGGCGGGTACTACTACTACTCGCGCACCGAGGAGGGGAAGCAGTACCCGATTTACGCGAGAAAAAAAGGGAGCATCGATGCCGCCGAGGAGATCACCCTCGATCTCAACGAACTGGCGAAGGGTCTCAAGTTTCTCTCGCTTGGATCGTATCGGGTCAGCGATGACGGCAACCTCCTCGCCTACTCCACCGACACCACCGGCTATCGCCAGTACACGCTCGTCATCAAAGATCTGCGCACCGGCGCGCTTCTTCCCGAGAAGATCGAGCGCGTCGATACCGTCATTTGGGCGACGGACAACAAGACGATCTTCTACGTGACTGAGGACGCGGTCACCAAGCGATCCGACAGCTTCTACCGCCACGTCCTCGGCACCGCGGTCAACGATCTCGTCTTCCACGAGCCGGACGAGCTTTACGACATCGGCGCCTCTCGCACGCGCGACAAGGCCTTCATCATCGTCGAGTCGCAGAGCAAGACGACGTCCGAAGCACGCTGCCTTCCTGCGAACAAACCGACGGAAGCGTTGCGCGTCGTCGTTCCGCGCGCCACCGATCACAAGTACTTCGTCGACCATCGCGGCGACCTCTTCTACATCCGCACGAATGACCACGCCAAAAATTACCGGATGGTGACCGCGCCCGACTCCGCCCCGGAGATGAAGAACTGGAAGGAGATCATCGCGGCGCGCGAGGATGTGAAGCTCGACGATTTCGATCTCTTCAAGGACCACATGGCCGTGTCGGAGCTGCAGGGCGGATTGCAGACGATTCGCGTGATCGATTTGAAGACGAATCAGTCCACACCGATCGAATTTCCGGAGCAGGTCTACTCGGTTTTTCTCGACACGAATCCCGAGTTCGATTCGACAGCGTTGCGCTATCGCTACCAGTCACTCGTCACGCCGAGCTCCGTTTACGACTACGACATGGCGAGCCACTCCAGCAAGCTGCTCAAGCGAGTGGAGGTTCCAAACTACGATCCCTCGAAGTACGCCACCGTGCGTGTGTACGCGACGGCGGCCGACGGAACGAGAATCCCGATGTCGATGGTCTTCAAGAAGCCACTGGCACGAGACGGCAAACGCCCGGTGTTGCTCTATGCGTATGGTTCCTACGGCTCGCCGACGTGGCCAACGTTCAATTCCGCCAGGCTGACACTGCTCGATCGCGGCGTGATGTTCGTCATCGCTCATATTCGGGGCGGCGGCGAGCTCGGCGAGCCGTGGCGGGAGGCCGGGCGGATGATGACGAAGCGGAATACGTTCACGGACTTCGTGGCAGTGGCCGAGCACCTGGTCAATAACCACTACTCGTCCCGCGACCGGCTCGTGATCCAAGGCGGCAGCGCGGGCGGATTGCTCATGGGCGCGGTGGTGAACATGCGTCCGGATTTGTTCAAGGCCGTCGTCGCGCAAGTCCCCTTCGTCGACGTGATCAACACGATGCTCGACGCCAGCCTGCCTCTGACCACGAGCGAATACCTGGAATGGGGCAATCCGAACATCAAGAAAGAGTACGACTACATCAAGACGTACTCGCCCTACGACAACATCGCCGCGAAGGCGTATCCAGCGATGCTGGTGAAAGTGTCACTCAACGACAGCCAGGTGCCGTATTGGGAAGGAACGAAGTTCGTGGCGAAACTGCGCGAGATGAAGACCGACTCGAACCCGCTGCTCCTCAAAGTAAACATGGGCGCCGGCCACGGCGGCTCATCCGGACGCTACGACGCACTGCGCGAAACCGCGGCGGATCAGGCGTTCATGCTGAAGGAAATGGGGATCAGGGAGTAACGGGCCGAGGGCGCCGGGACGGCGCCCTGCCAGCCGGCGAGACGCCAGCGTTCCGCAACATGGAACGCCGCCGTCCCCGGCGGCTGGCCCGGCGGCGTCTCGCCGCCGAACGTTACACTTCCGCGGCCTCAGCCAAATTGTTATAGACCGGGAGGATCGATGCGTCTCACTTCTTCGTCATGTTGATCTGAACACTCTCGGGAACCCGGTTGTACATCGCTCCATCGGCTGCGTCGATGATCCATCCCGGAATACCGCCGATGGCAACATTGCCCCAAATCCAACCAGAAATAGTCTTTGCAAAGGTGGCTGAGGCGTCTTCGTAACCGTCGTGGACCAACGACAATGCACACTTGTCCGCGTTGCGCTTGAGCTTCACGGTGATCGGCGTGACGCCGGCGTTTTGGAGACCATTTCCGCAATCGACACTGACCGCCGCCCCCGCGGGAGTGGAGTTCACTGGCACTTCCTGATAGCGGCCATGAGCCACCGTCGCGCAACGCGCGCAGACCGACAGCACGGCTAGAGCAAGTAGCGTTCGCATCATCATCGTTCCCTTCCTTGGCCCATTAAGACACCAAGCCATTAAAAAGGTGGGCGGCACGATGCGTCGTTCAAGATCGAGGTCGAACGTAGGTCGGACTCTCTAGTCCGACTATGAAACGGCCGGAGTCGGACTGGAGAGTCCGACCTACGTTTGCCTTTTCATGACGAGTCCGAACGTTGCCCGAAGAACTAACTCTGCGGTTGAAGCACCACCGCTGCACGAAACATGGTGATGGAAATGGCGACGATTAGGCCAGTCACGACAACAGCTCGTCGAGCATCTTCTTACGATGATTCAGGAAGTCCCGCGTAACGAGGTAATGGTCCGTCTCCTCGTAGGCAACCTCGCGCATTCCGTCGTCGAGCTGAAGGATTGTCGCATTGGGATATGCCATCACGATTGGCGAATGCGTGGCGATCAGGAAC
The DNA here is from genome assembly GCA_963719365.1 of Thermoanaerobaculia bacterium. Lineage (GTDB taxonomy): Bacteria > Acidobacteriota > Thermoanaerobaculia > Gp7-AA8 > Gp7-AA8 > JADGNZ01. The sequence goes on from OY970380.1 coordinate 1,097,490, forward strand.
TGTGAGCCACGCTGAATGAGCTGGTGAATGCGGGCCAGCAGGGCGAGCTGGCGAGCGGGAGAAAGCGCCGCTTCAGGCTCGTCGAGGATATAGAGCCCATCACCAAGAAAACGATTCATCAGCAGCGCCAGAAACGCTTCGCCGTGCGACTGCTCGTGCAGCGACACGCCTCCGTAGCCCCTCGTTACGCCAAGCCGGTCGATCTCCGTTGCCACGTTGAAGAAGGATTCGGCGCGAAGGAAATAGCCATCGGAGGGAAAGCGTGGCGATCGAATGAGGTGAAAGAACAGCGGCCGTTCGCTCTCCTCTTCGCGGCGTACGGTCTCGAACCGGAAGTTCTTTGAGCCGCCTTCTTCATTGAATCCCGCCGCGACGGCGAGCGCTTCGATGATCGTTGATTTGCCGGATCCGTTCTCACCGACAAAGAACGTCACCGGCTTGCGAAATTCGATGCCTTCGAAGCCGCGCATTGCAGGAACAGCGAGCCGGTAGTCGCGCGGCGCGCTTGGACCAAGCTCCGCCCGAATCACGAAGAGTTTCGAATCGAGGGCCTTTGCGTTCAAGTGATCTCACGCGTTTCGAAGGTCAGCGAGGTTTGTAACGGCGCCGCTTTGATAATCCTCTCGAGCTTCGCGAATTGATTCGAGATACGACGCCGAGCTGAGTGCTTCGAGGTGCTCAAAGTAGTCCTCGATGGTCCGGCGGACTGTGCTCTCAATCAATCGCTCCAACTCGCCGGTCGTCAGGTCTGCTACCCGTTGCGACACGCTACAAGTCTACTCCGACGATAAGCTGAGACGGATCAACGCGGCGGCAACGAGCGCCATCATGAGCAGCAGCATTGCCGTGCGTGACATCGCGGGAAGCTGCGGCACGACGGTCAGCGTGGCGCTGCCGCCGCCGAGGCTTGTGCCGGCGCCCGTGAACAAACTGCCGGTGTCGTTTTGGTAGCTGCCTGGCGTGGCGCTGAGGACTGGCGCGGTGATCGTGCAACTCCCATTCGCAGGGATCACGCCGCTGACCATGATCAATGACGTTGAGTTGGGAGCGACAAAGCCATTGGGGCAGGTTGTCGACGCGGTGCCGGGAAACGGGCCCGCGTTCACCAGACCGGCCGGAAACGTATCCGAGATCGATGCGCCGGGCAGCGTGAACGCGTTCGGATTCGTGAGCGTGATGGTCATCGTCGCGATCTGATTGACTGCGACGATCGAAGGCGTAAACGACTTTGTGACGACGGGCGGAAAGCCGGTGGCAAACGCGGGTACCGCAAGAAGCACGAGCAAAGCAATGCTCCGTTTCATCGTTCTACCTTTCTGTTTCGTTTCTCCTCGTCCGGAACTTTGCGCTCAGATAATCGCGGTTCATTCTGGCGATGAAATCCGTGGAGATCTCTTTCGGGCAGACCGCCTCGCATTCGCCGTACATCGTGCAACTGCCGAAGTGCTCCTCCATGATCTCGACCATGCGAATGACGCGCTCGTAACGCTCGGGCTGACCTTGCGGCAGGAGGCCGAGGTGCCCGATTTTGGCGGAGGTGAAGAGTTGCGCGGCGCCGTTCGGACACTGCGCGACGCATGCACCGCACTGGATGCATGCAGCAGCGTCCATCGAACGATCCTGCACGGCTTTCGGAATGAGCAGCGTATTGGCTTCGATCGCGCTGCCGGTGTTGACGGAGATGTAGCCGCCGGCCTGGATGATCATGTCGAGCGGGCTGCGGTCGACGATGAGATCTTTAATGATCGGGAACGCGCGCGCACGCCACGGCTCGACACGGATGTTGTCGCCGTGACTGAAGTGGCGCATGTGCAATTGGCAGGTGGCTGTGCCGCCGGCGGGACCGTGGGCGACGCCGTTGATCATCATGCCGCACGAGCCGCAGATGCCTTCGCGGCAATCGTGCTCGAAATGGATCGGCTGCTCGTTTTTTTCGGTGAGGCGCTCGTTGACGACGTCGAGCATCTCCAGGAACGATGCGTCGGGGCTGATGTCCTTCGCTTCGTAGGTGACGAACTTTCCTTCAGCGGTTCGCGAGGGCTGCCGCCAGACTTCCAGTGTGAGGTCCATTTACTTGTAGCTCCTCGTGGCCAGCTTCACTTCCTCATAGACGAGCGGTTCCTTGTGCAGCTCCGGCGCGCTTTGCTCGCCCTTGAACTGCCACGCGCCGACGTAAAGGAACTTGTCGTCATCGCGTTTCGCTTCACCATCCGCTGTCTGATATTCGGCGCGGAAATGGCCGCCGGCGGATTCTTCGCGGTGGAGCGCGTCGATGCACATCAATTCGCCGAGGTCGAAGAAGTCGGCGACACGGCCAGCGCGCTCGAGCGCCTGATTCGGCTCTTCGTTCGTGCCGAGGACGCGGACGTCGCGCCAGTACTGCTCGCGCAAGGTTCGTATGTCCGCAATCGCGGACTTCAGCCCCTCGGCGGTGCGGGCCATGCCGCAGCGCTCCCACATGATGTTGCCGAGCTCTTTATGGAACGAGTCGACGCTGCGGCTCCCCTTCGCGGAGACCAGCTTGTTGATGCGCTGCTCGACGTCGCTCTGCGTCTGTTTGAACTCCGGCGCTGTAGCGGCCACTTTCTTGCCGAGCTGACCGGCGAGGTAATCGCCAACGGTCACCGGCAGCACGAAATAGCCGTCGGCCAGACCCTGCATCAACGCGCTGGCGCCGAGTCGGTTGGCGCCGTGATCGGAGAAGTTTGCTTCGCCGCCGACGTAGAGGCCGGGAATCGTCGACATGAGGTTGTAGTCGACCCACAGTCCGCCCATCGTGTAATGCGGCGCGGGATAAATGCGCATCGGAAGCGAGTACGGATCTTCGGCGGTGATGTCGGCGTACATTTCGAAGAGATTGCCGTAGCGCTCCTCGATGACGGGACGCCCGAGGCGTTTGATGGCGTCGGCGAAATCGAGATAGACGCCGCGGCCGCCCGGCCCGACCCCACGCCCTTCGTCGCAAACTTCCTTTGCTCCTCGGCTGGCAATATCCCGCGGCGCGAGATTGCCGTAACTCGGGTATTTGCGCTCGAGGTAGTAATCGCGCTCGTTCTCCGGAATCTGATCGGCACGGCGCGTGTCGCCGCCTTTTTTCGGAACCCAGATGCGGCCGTCGTTACGCAGCGATTCCGACATCAGAGTCAGCTTCGACTGGAAATCGCCGCTCTGCGGGATGCACGTTGGATGAATCTGCGTGTAGCAGGGATTGGCGAAGTACGCACCGCGGCGATACGCGCGCCAGATGGCGGTGGTGTTCGATGCTTTGGCGTTCGTCGAGAGATAGAAGACATTGGCGTAACCGCCCGTGGCGAGGACGACCGCGTCGGCGGCATACGAGCCGATCGTGCCGGTGACGAGGTTGCGAGTGATGATGCCTTTGGCCTGGCCGTCGACGAGAACGACGTCGAGCATCTCGTGGCGCGGGAACATCTTCACGCGGCCGAGTGCGATCTGGCGCTCGAGCGCCTGGAACGCGCCGAGAAGAAGTTGTTGTCCGGTCTGGCCGCGGGCGTAAAACGTTCGTGAGACTTGCACGCCGCCGAACGAGCGATTCTCGAGCGTGCCGCCGTACTCGCGGGCAAACGGCACGCCCTGCGCGACTGCCTGATCGATGATGTTGACGCTGAGTTGCGCGAGCCGGTAAACGTTCTCTTCGCGGGAGCGATAGTCGCCGCCTTTGACCGTGTCGTAGAAGAGGCGGTAAACGCTGTCACCATCATTCTGATAATTCTTGGCGGCGTTGATGCCGCCCTGCGCGGCGATGGAATGGGCCCGGCGCGGCGAGTCGTGATAGACGAAGCATTGGACGTTGTAGCCAAGCTCCGCCATCGTAGCCGCGGCGGCAGCGCCGGCCAGTCCGGCACCGACGACGATGACGTCGTACTTCCGTTTGTTGGCCGGATTGACGAGTTTGTAGTGGGCCTTGGCGTGCTCCCACTTCTGATCGATCGGTCCGGGCGGGATCTTGCTGTCGAGAGTCATCGAGTCGTTCCCTGCCTGTGTGGTGGTGCGGAGGTTGTCGGGGTCAACGCAGGATTCCTATGAGGACGGCGATCGGAAAGGAGACGTTGCCGGCCGTGACGACGATCGCGAAGGTAGTCGCGAAGGCGCGCTTCCACGGATTGAATCCAGGATGATTGAGTCCCAGCGAATTGAACATGCTCCAGAGGCCGTGGTAAAGGTGCGTCCCCAGCGCGAGATTGGCGATGATGTAAAACGCGCTCACCCACCACACCTGAAAGCCAGTGACGAAGTTGTGGTAGACGTCGCCTTCGATGAAATCAGGATGGAACTTACCGAAGGTGAGGTGCCCGAGGTGGTAGAAGACGAAGAGAAGGATGATGACGCCGCCCCAGCGCATCGTCCGCGCCGCGTACGAGCCCACCACGTACTCGCGCTCACGATACCCAATCGGCCGGGCCTTCCGATTCATGATCGTCAACTGTGTGGCCGCGACGATGTGCAGGATCGCCGCGATGATCAGGAGCGTGCGCACGATGACCAGAGCCGTTTTGTTCGGCAGCAGCGGCGCGCCCATCGTGATCAGGAATCGTGCGTATTCGTTGTAATGCTCGGGGCCGAGGTAGACCTTCAGATTGCCGAGCATGTGCAAAAGGATCCAGCCGAAGAGGAAGATGCCCGTAATCGCCATGACGGCCTTCTTGACGATGGCGGAGCGGTAGAGGGCGATGATCCAGGGTACGCGCGGCGGACGCTGAACGGTCGGTGTCGCGGGAGCGGCAGCGGTCATGGCTGCATCATATCGAGGACGGGCGTGGGGTCAAGGATGAGGGATCACTGGCGCCGGTGAGGTAGGAAACAGAGATCAGGTGAAGCAGCGATCAGAAGTTCACGCGACAACTCGGGTGTTCCTCACTCTCTTTTCACGATTCCCTCTCATCGAGCGCCTTCTCCCCCACGCTTCTTGTGGGGGAGAAGGCGCTCGATGAGAGGGCGTTGGACTTCGCGGCAAAGGTGCCAAACAGGAGCCGCGCGATGACTTCACGGCGGGAACTTTGTGTCGTCGATCGCACCACACCCCTCATCCGCCTTCGGCACCTTCTCCCCTCGAAAAGCACGAGGGGAGAAGGCGCTCGATGGGAGAGTGCTGCAAGGAATGGAAGGGTCAAAAGAGCGTGTAAGAAATGCAACTAAGCTTTCTTCGCCTGATCTCTTGTCTCTAATCTCTACAAGCTCCCGCTTGCCAGCCTCTTCCTCACCTCTTCGCGCACATGCAGCCCGTGAGCCTCGGGTGTCAGGCCGGAAAAGAAATCGCGGTAGCCGGCGGCAGTTCTGGCGAGAAAGTCGGTCGTTGCGACGCGGTAGGTTTTCTGCGGATCGATGAAATCGGGTCTTGCGACGATTGCGACGGAATCGCTTCCTTCGCGCGAGTGCCCGTATGCGAGCAGCTTCTCGACGGCATCGCCGTGCATTTCGTAGACGAGAATCTCGTTGTCGTATGGCAACGCCGCTCGCAATGCCTCGACCGTCACGTTTCCGCGCGGAAGGGCCTGACGGAAACTGCTGGCCGTCGATAGTGCGATATCCGCCTTCGCGGCATCGCGCATGACCGCTACCGATTTGGAGGCTAATGCTTCGACGCTCAACGGCGCGGCCAGCGATCCGATGTTGACGAAGAGCGGCGCGTATTGCGGATCGTGCTCCAGCTCGCGCTGCATTTTCGCGACGCGCATCGCCACCGTCTTGTCCGAGGGCATGTGGGCATCGACGGGAACGAGCTGTCCGCGGACATTCGTCAGCGTCCGGCCTCTGAACGTCAAGACCACACGGCTGATGTAGGTCAGATATTGAAACGGCGAGATGAACCAGGTTTTCGTACCATCGATTCGCGTCAAGGCGCGCTTCAAGTGACTGTGCGTACCGAAAATCAGGTCGATACCGGGCACCGCGCGCGCTAGTGCGAAATCGTCGTCGAGATGTTCGTGGCCGATCATGACGACGACGTCCGCGTGCTCCGTTTCCCGCAGCGTGCGCACCGCGGCGCGCGCCGCTTCGACCGGGTCTCCGAAATGAAGCGCGGGATCTTTCACCAGCGTACGGAAATCGTTTCCGGCAATGGCAAAGACTCCGATACGAATCCCTTTGACCACAAAAACACGAGTTCCGCTGAATCCATCCGTATTGGCGCTGATCACCGGGAAATGGACCGATCCGATGCACGCCTGCATGGCCTCGAATCCGTAATCAGGCTCGTGGTTGCCTAAGGCCATCGCGTCGGCGATGCCATCGAACCACGGCCACTCCGCGCAACGGTACTTATCCGACCAGGCGGGCGAACCTTTGTTGATCATGTCGCCGCCGGAAAAGACGAGTGCGCCGCGGTGTTTCTGGCGCCGCAAATATCCGATCGCCCTCGCGATTCCCCCCTGCCCTTCCCGCCCCTCGGAGTAGAACGGCAGCGCGTGCGAGTGATAGTCGGAAAAATGAAGGAGGGTTACCTGCGTCGTATGCACAGAGGCCTGCACATGCGCGCGTGCCAAGCTGCCGCAAATAACGAGCAGCGCCAAAAGAAAAGGGCGCCCTGACAGGCGCCCTCCAAGACGAAAGAATGACGGGGCGATCACTTCTTGAGAGTCGTTCTCATTTCATTGATTGCTGCTTCGCGGCCGCGATCCTTGGCGATCTTCTGGAACGCCGCGCGGCGGCTGGCCGGAATCTGGCGGATCAGGCCGAGGTAACGGCCCTGAAGCTGACGGGAGGCCAATTGTTCCGCGGTGATCTTGGTACGGCGGCGGCGCTTGCCAGCGGCCGGCGCTGCACTCGGGGCTGCGGCAGCGGCGGGTGCTGCGGCAGGCTGCGCGGCCTTATTGACGCTTCCCGGCGGACGGCCAGGACCGCGGCCACTTCCGGGTGGACGTCCGGGCGGACGGCCGCGGCGTGCAGCGGCAGGCGCGCTGCTTGGCGCCGCTCCGGCATGCTGCCGCAACGTCTGCAGGCGAGACTCGAGATCATTGATCTCGCGATGCATGTCACCGACACATCGGTTGATTTCTGCGGGGGAGATGCGGCGCTCGGCAATCAGACGATCCAATACATACGAGGCTTGTCCGGCGGACAACGAGGGGGTTGAGACATTCGCTCTTGGTCTAGGCACGTTATTCACTCCTTTTGTTGTGCTCAGTGCACTTTGATTTGTGCATGCTACCAGAACTTACCTGTAACTCACAATGCAAAGTCTATTGTAAGCACTCTTTAATGAATTTGTAATTGGTCAAAAGCAGACCCGCCAACCGACCTCCACCCTGAAGGAAGAAAGCGCATTCGGAGAGGCACTTCTCCTTGCGCGCCCGGTGCCAAGGTCTGCGGGTAGCAAGCGACCAGCTTCCCTGGCGCGGCATTTCTCACACCCTTATCCCAACCCCTCGCAATCGAGCGCCGAGGGCGGATGAGCGGCCGTGCACGATGGGACAAATGCGACGTTCGCCAGGGGTGGCCCGATTGAAAAGGAGGTTCTTGTACAATGCCGGCGCGACAGTCAAGCGCCCCCTCATCCGGCATTCGGCCGCCCTCTCCCCCACTGAAAAGCGTGGGGGAGAAGGCGTTCGAATGCGAGCTCGGTATGCCGGCCAGAAGTCTTAACGGGGGATTAAATGCACTCCCAAGCGCTCCGGAGTTGCCCCAGATCTCCCCGTCCGAAGCCGCCGGATTCCCATCACAAAGCCCGTGACTTTCCACTCGGAACCGCGTATCTTCAGCGCCCGTCGAACGTCCCGGACCAGCACGGACCAAGCAAGAAAATGCCAGGGCATTCAGACCCACTCATTACTCGCTCCCTCATGCACCTACCCATCCCGCACACCGGTCGCAATCGAAGATATCTGGTGACCGCGGCGGCGTCTGCGCAGCCGGGCCGGACAAGCAAAAACAATCAATCAATCGAGTCCGCGGTGTGGCGCGGCGGCAATGTTGCTTCCGCGACTCCCGCGATAAAACCCAATCTGGTCGATGCCTCATCGACAACAAGGAGCCACATGAGCAAGGTACGTCACACACTTGTCGTCACAGTTTTTGCCGCGGTTGCGGTTCTCTCCATCTCCATCCCCGCCTTTGCCGCTTCCAGCATCAAGGTCCACAACAAGAGCAAGTGGGAGATTCACCATCTGTTCCTTTCGCCAACCAGCGAGAAGGACGAATGGGGTCCCGATCAGCTCGGCGAACAGGTGATCAAGGCAAACGGCGGCGTCTTCACGCTGACCGACATCGAATGCAACAAGTACGACATCAAGATCGTGGACGAAGACGGCGACGAGTGCATCGTGTCCGCCGTTGCGCTGTGCGACGACTCCGCGACCTGGAACATCACGGACGAGCGCCTGTTGAAGTGCGAAAAGAAGTCTGAGTAACGAACAAAATGGGGCGCGCAACCGGCACGCTCTGACAACACACGTCGGACCCGAGGCCGTACCTTCGGGAAAGGGAACAAGAATGAAAAGAGCAAAATGGATCGTGGCCGGCCTGGGTCTTCTGATGCTTCTGGCCGTTTCCTGCACCACGGAAACCGCAATCAAATCGCTGAAGCTTGGCAAGGACGAGGCAGTCAAAACCGAGACCGCGGCGTTTGCTGCCGGTGATACGGTTTATGCCGTCGCCGATATCTCTGCCGCGGGCAAAGTCAAAGTCACTGGACGCCTGCTCATCGATGAGGTTGAAGGGCAGACGAAAGGTCCGATCCCGGGCCTCGAGAAGACGATCGACCTTGCCAGCAGCGGTACCGCGAACTTCACCTTCTCGCCTCCGACGGCGGGCTGGCCGAAGGGCAAGTACACGCTGGAAGTCGTGCTGACTGACGACGCCGGCGCTCAGAAGGGCACGAAGTCCGCGAACTTTACGGTTTCGTAGGCCGCCAACAAAACTTCGGAGGGCGGGCGGGTCAAGACGACACGCCCGCCCTCCGTTTTTGTTTCTTACTTCTTCTCGCGATAAATCGTATCGACGGCCAGTCCCGCCGCAAGTAGCAGCGCGGCGACGTCCGGCCAGCCTGCAGCACCGGCAGAGAGCGCAATCACGTACGTATCCGCATTCGTGAACAGCTCTTTCCCCAGCCCGGCCCACTTCTTCGTGATCGATCCCAGCTCTTCGCCCGTCGAGCTCGTGATCTGGAAGTTCCAGCCTTTCCAGTCGCCCTTGACCGATCCGATCTCGACATCCTGCGCATCGAGAATGCGGAACGATGGCCCGATCGACATCAGCTTCGCTTCGAAATGGCCGATCGTGCGGTCGCCCATCACCACGGCCACTTTGGCCCGGAGAAACGTGAAGCCGCGCTGGATCGAAACCAGCGGCGTCGTGCTCGTTCCTTCGTAGACATTGATCGCCGTCGGCAGCATGTGCTTGTTGGCGACGAGCCGCATCCACTTGGCCCAGCCTGGCGGCTCTTCTTTGGCAATTCCGATCGGCGCTCCGCTCTCGGCATCGAGAAGGTCGTAGGTGGCAGTCAGCTTTGCGAACGCGACGTGCTCCTTGACGACATAGGTTTTTCGTTCCAATAACATAAGAGGCTCTCCCTGACGTGGTTTTTGGTGTCCGTTCAGCCTACCACGGCGACTTGATCCTTTCGATAGACGATTCAGACCGCCGCCCGCGAACGATTCGTTGATTGCCGCGGCGCCAGGCCGGCCTATACTGCTGCGCTTATGAGCGAACACGAAGAAGGTCCCACATGGACGTCCAGGGCATCGGTTTACCTCGGCTCCGCTGAAAGCGCGGTATTGGTGTTGATCGGTGTCGCGCTGGTTCTGGTTGCGGTGCTGCTGCTTTACTCAGGCATGCACGACCTGTGGGAAGCGACGCAGGGAGGACCGAAGATCATCGAGCATAAGTCGATCGAGATCCTCAATACCGTGCTCCTCGTCATGATGACGATGGAGATCGTCTACACGGTGGCCATTTCGCTCAAGTCGCACACGCTGAATGCCGAGCCCTTCCTGATCATCGGCTCGATCGCCGCGATCCGGCGCATGCTGGTGATCACGGCCACGTCGACGGAGACCGAGGTCAATCCGGCGATCTTTCACAACACGCTGGTGGAGCTGGGCCTCCTCGCTGCGACGGTCGTGGCGATGACGGTCGCCATCTGCATCCTTCGTTTCAGTCAGCGAAAGTACGTCGACGACAAGATCGCCGCCGCGGCTGCCATCGATTCGCATTCCTGATTCAAGTCTCCAACACGCCCGGACCATCCGTCCGGATCTTCAGGTTTTAATCAAACGAGAAAGAGGGACAACCATGTTGAAGCGAATCCTTGCTGTTGGTGCTCTTGCAACTCTCATCGGAACAGCCGCCATCGCGCGCGGCGACCGCTATGGTGCGATTGCGTACTCGCAACGCACAGGCAATTACGGTTACGCGGACAACGCCGGCACTCGTGCGGGCGCAGAGAGGCGCGCTCTCGAAAACTGCGAAGGACGCGATTGCAAAATCATGGGCTGGTTCCGCAATAGCTGCGGCGCGCTCGCCACGGGTGAGGGCGGTCGGATCTGGGGTTGGGATCACAACACCAGCCTCCGCGAGGCCAAGGAAAGCGCCGTCGAGCACTGCCGCCACGAAGGTGGCCGCCGCTGCCGCGTCGTGATCTCAGCCTGCACGCCGTAACAGCCGAAGAGTGAAGGGTGAAGAGTGAAAACTCTTCACCCTTTCAACGTTCGGCGGGGTTACACAGACACGGGCGCAGGAAGCATCCCTGCGCGAACCGCTTTCTTCTTCTTGCCCACGCTCACCAACCAGTAGAGCGCTGCGATGGCGAGGACGATCATCGTGATGCCGATCATCGGACGGTAGAACACCCACGCCGCCGCGACCACCAGGAACGACAGAATCGCGGCGCCGAGGAATGCGAAGAGCCCGATTCCGGCACCGAGCATCGTCCCGAAAATCGGCAGCACGTCCGCAAATACCACGATCGGACGGAAGAGCATGAAGATGCCGATGAACATCAGGAAGAATCCACCGCCGCGGATCAGCCAGGTCAGGAACGTGTTCGCGTCCTGCGCCTTCTTGAACATCTGCTGCGCGGTGAGTGTCCCTTCTTCGACGAGCAGAATCGACGTTCCGGTTGAGGTCTGATACGGCACGAATGACTGCCCGCTCTGCACGCCGACGAGACTGACTGCGGCGGGATTGACCACCTGGAACGAGATCTTTACGTCGCCGACTTTCGGCGTTGCCGCATCGTCGCCGGCGTAGAAGCTCCCGCCGGAGACTTTGAAACGATCCTTGACGTCGGCCGGCAGTTGCTCGAGCGCCGCCGCGTCGACAGGTAGCGCAGTCGCATTGTTCAGTTGCCCGAGCTGCTCCTGCGACATCGTGTAGGCACCAACCGTCACCTTGTTCGCGGTGAACGTCTTCGTTTCAAACGGCGGAGCCTCAGGATTCTCGTGCCCTTCCGGATGCTTGAAGTTGGAGGAGTCGATCCGGCCGTTGGCCCACTCTTTCTTGTAGTCCCAGGTCGTCACGGTCTCGGTGCCGCCGCCGATTTTCTTGCGCGACTCGCTCTTCTCGTGCTCTTTCCACTGGAACATCTCGACGTTGCGGACGAGCTTCACCGCCGTCGCCTGCACGGCCAATTGGTCATCCACGACCGGCGCGTCGGTCTTCACCGCGCCGCTCGTATGAATGAGCTTCCCTTCTTTGCTTGCGTCAACAGAATCCGACGGCACCGACACGACCGCCCCAAGTCCCTCGGTCAATCCCTTCGACGTCCGGACGGCCCGTCCTTCGTTCCAGAAAAGCAGCGGGATCGAGACCACGAACAGGATGAACCCGAAAAAGACGCTCTTGATCGATCCGAGAATGTTGCCGCCCCACGATGTGCTGGTCGTGGAGGAAAAGGAATCAGGCATACGCGATCTCCTCTATGTATTGATTGGATTTTGGAAGGCGGACGACGGCACTTTACGCTGAACAATCGCTGGACGCCACAGTGCGCTTTGCTGCTCACCGACAAAGGGGAGCCCATACACTTCGCGGCCGTAAGTCCCGTATTCAAAACCTGTTGCGTACCGGTTTCGACAGTTATACTATGCATTCATCGTCCACGCCGGGGACCCACCCGGTGCGCTGTTAATCCAATATAAGAGAGAGATAACTTCCATGAAGAAAACGTCTGTCAAAGTACTGCTTTTCGCCCTTCTCCTGACCTCTTTGGCCTCGGTTTCCGCATACGCCGAGGAGTACAAATTCAAGGTCACCAACAGCACGAAGACCGTCATCACGAAGATCCTCGTTTCCGAAGACGGCGAGAAGTACGGCTTCTTCGACATCGGCAAGGGCATCAAGCCGGGCCAGACCGTCGAGCTCGTGTGGGACAAGTCGACCAACAACGAAGCCTGCAAGCAGCACGTGAAAGCCGTCTACGCCAACGGTTCCGAATCCGAGCCGGCCATGTTCGATTTCTGCGAATCGGACGTCGCTCTCGAATTCAACGATTAACGTTTTTCGAATCGCGATTCAGCGGCGGGACCACTCTCACGGGTGGTCCCGTTTTTTTTTGCCTGTCATTCCGAGCGGGCGGTGCGGTGGGCGGCAAGGAATCCCCTGCGGACGCCGCGAGCATCGATCATCGACAAACCGGCATTTCTAACGCATTCAGCGACTCCCTACATCGAGCGCCTTCTCCCCCACGCTTTTTGTGGGGGAGAAGGCGCTCGATTGGAAGGGAGTCGCTGAACGCGTGAGAAATGCGGCCTAATGGATCAAGGGCCTTCGACCACCGCCCCATCTTCCCCTTTCGCCACAAGCGCCGTTGCTGCAAGATCGCCAGTCACATTGAGCACGGTTGAGAACGTATCGGGAATCGCATCGACCGCGATGAGAATCCCGATCCCTTCCACCGGCAGACCGATCGCCAGAAACAACGGCGCGAGCATGATGAACGCGCCCCGCGGAATGCCCGGCACCGCAAAGGCAAGAAAGACCGCAGCAAACGCAATCGTGGCAAGCGCCGTCGGGTGCAGCGGAATGCCATAGAACCAGCCGATGAAAAGCGCGCCCACCGTCCACGACAACGGCGCGGCGATCTTGAACGTCGAAACCGCCAGCGGCAGCACGAATCCGCAAACGCGATTCGGAAGCGCCAATCCGCGCTCCGCACTTTCGACGAGCGCCGGCAGCGAGGCGATCGACGAGCTCGAGCTGAACGCGATGAGCTGCGCCGGCAACACTGCCTTCGCAAAGCGCCGCATCGAAATCCGCGCCGCCAGCGCAACTACGGGATAGAGCAACAGCGTCACGATGAGACTGCCCGCCGAATAGACGACGATGTAGAAACCAATCCCGCCGGCCAATTCCGCGCCCGCATGAACCGCCAGCGGCAGCACCAACGCGAACACTCCGACCGGTGCCAGCATCACCACCCACCGCACCAGCGTCAGCATGGCCTCGCCGAGCGCGCGAAAAAATCCGAGCAACGTCGCGCGCGCCGGGCCGGGCGTGCGCGCCACCGCCAGCGCGAAGAGCAGTGTGAAAAGAACCAGCGGCATCATCGCGCCCGATGCCGCTGCCGCAATCGGATTCGAAGGAAGCAGCGACGACAGCCATGCGGAAAACGTCTGACTCTCCCCCGCTCCAGCCAGCCCGCCCGCCGCCTCGGCCGCCCCTGACGGCAATGCCATCACTCCGAGCCGCCGCGGCAGCAACTGAAACATCGCCAGAGAAAGCGGGATCACCACGATCGCCGTTCCCAGCAGCAGCGCCCCGAATGTAATCAACGTCCGCCCGCCGATGCGCGCGATCGACCGCAAATCGTCTGCCGACGCCACACCCGTGATGAGCAGCGACACGATCAGCGGGATCACCGTCATCCGAATCGCATTGACCCACAAGGTCCCCACCGGCACGATGAAATCGACGGCGCGAAGCAGCGAAGAATTGTGCGAAGCAGCGATGGCGATGCCGCAGATCAGCGCGGCCGCAAGAGCGACGAGGACACGAGTGGTTTCTTTCAAGCGGTGCTACCTCTCCTGAATGCGGTTGGTGAAGGAAACGTGGCGTTTAGTTCTCTGGAATGTTGAATGTTGGCCTCTTCACCAGAATGTGTGGGTGAAATCCGGATGAGGCAGATCTGCAAGTGAATGGTACAGAGCAAGTTCCGCGATTCGGAAGCTCCGAAAACCGTACGATTTTCTCATAGTCACTTTCGCCTTGTTGTTGAGACCCTCCACGGCGCCCGCTGAGATGTGCTTGACCTTGAACCAGTTCAGGAGCAAAGGTCGATGTTTTCGGAGCGATGCTGCGACCTTCTTCATCTGATCGATTCGGGACCGCATCGCTCGTGTGCACCAGGAATCGAGAAAGCGTCCCGCGTGCGGCGGTGACACGTAATCCCAGAACCGCTGAAAGCCTTCCTTGAGTAGGTAGGCGCGGACGATCCTGAGATTTTTCCTCAGCAGGTCCGCCAGCTTTTCATGCTGCACCTCGCTGAGGTTTTCCTCTCGTTTCAGGAACAGCCACCGCGAGTTGGTCAATACCGGTTTGCCGTTCTTCTTCTTGAGCTCACGAACCTCTTCGGCTCGGATACGATCGATCGCTTTATTCATCATCGATGCGATGTGAAACCGGTCCAGGATCTGGATGGCCTTTGCTGCCCGCAGCCGGATGACCTTCAAATACGCAGGCCACATGTCGCTGCACGCTACCTCCAACTTCTCGGACAGCTCCCGGCCGAACCAGTTGAAGAATGCGTGCAAAGTCTCTTCTCGCCGGTCCTTCCCCATCCACAGCAGCCGTTTTCTCTCTTCGTCGATCTGGTAAACCAAGGTCAGATACTTCGGTCCTCCGTGTGCTTTGGACCCTCGCCGGTGCATGATCTCGTCAACTCCGATTGACTTGATCCCATCCAGCGACACGTGCTTACGTCCCCACTCCACGGCGTGCTCCACCGCACGGCTCACTACTCCCCATGTCGTCGTAAACGTCTTCGCCACTTCCGACCAGCTCATCCGGCGTGCCCAGTTCGCCAGAAACCACTGATACGTCGTACTCACCCGGCTCTTCCCCTCCGCCCACGGAACACTCTCCACACGCACTCCACAGCGATGACAGTTCACTCGCCGCATCTGGTAAATCAGCGTCGCCGGGATCTGCCAAAGGGGCACGAATGCGAACCGTCTCGTTTCCTTGCGGTCGTACAAAACCGCAATCGATCCACACCCCGAACATAACGGCCAGCTGTTCTTCCGCGGCCGGATGCGCACCTCGATCTCCGTTTTATCCTTGTTCCATCCAACCTCTTCGTAGACGAACCCTGGAATCTCTTCCACCTGATTCAGAATAGACTTCACCAGCATCCCGTGCTCCCCGTGACTTTTGGTTTTTCGACAACTCCATTGTCACGGCTCCGAGCCGGGATGCTTTGACTTTTTCACCCACTGATTCTGAAGAAGACCCGAATGTTGGATGTTGAGTGTTGAATGTCGAATGGTCGCGCCCCCGGTCCATTCAACACCCAACATTCAACACTCAACATTCAACATTTCGTTTTTTGGTGCGATGACAAGATTGAGAATCGCCGCAAACCGAACCCTCACATCATCAGATCCCCACCATTAATATCGAACGATGCCCCCGTGATGTATCCCGCCGTCTCGGACACCGCAAAGCAGATCAAATCCGCAACCTCCAGCGACGTCCCGAGCCGCGGGACTGGATATCCGGCCGCCAGTCGCGTGAGCAAGTCAGAACTCGCGTTCTCGTGCGTCAGCTCCGTATCGATCATCCCCGGACACACCGCGTTCACCGTAATGCCGAACGGGCCGAGCTCCTTTGCGGACGCGCGGGTCAAGCCGAGGAGTCCGGCTTTCGATGCGGTGTAGTGCGCGCCGCCGAGCGTGCTCACCGTGCGGCCCGCAGACGACGAGATGTTGACGATGCGTCCGTAGTTCTGCGCTTTCATCACCGGCATCACGGCCTTCGTGAAGAGAAACGGCGCCGTCAGATTCACTTCCAGCGCCTCCCTCCACTCCTCGGCCGAGAGATTCGGAAAGCGCGTCGAGCGCGCGAAGGCAGCATTGTTCACGAGGATGTCGACGCGTCCAAACCGCTCCACCGTCGCGCGCACGATCTCCTCGGGCACACCATCAGCAGCGATGTCGCCCGGAACCGCCAGCGCGCGCTCGCCGAGCGACTGCGCCAGCGCCTCCGCTCGCGCACGATCGCGCACATTCACCGCGACCGCCGCGCCGCGCTCGTACAACCGTTCCGCCGCCGCGCGTCCAAGTCCGCGCGCCGCACCGGTAACGATGGCGACGCGGCCCTCGAAGTCGTTCATGATTTCGCCCCTTCGCGGAGCATCGCAGCAATCAGCGATTCGATCTCCGTGCGAAGTTCGTCGTAGTGCTTGCCCGTTCCCGGGCCCGCGAATCCGGAGTAGATCTTGCGCACCTTTCCATCGCGTCCGACAAAGATCGACGTCGGAAACGCCAGCACGCGCGTGATGTCGGGAAGCGTCGCCAACGCCTTCGCCTTGTCGCTCACGCCTGCGAGAAGAAGCGTGTAATGAATATTGTGGCGCTTCGCGAAGCGCTCCACCATCTCGCGGTCGCGCGCCAACTTGCCGGTCAGCTCGTACGCCAGCCCGACGATCTCGAGTCCCTGACCGTGATACTTCCGATCCCACGCCGCCAGCAACGGCGCTTCATCATTGCAGTTCGGGCACCACGATCCAAAGATGTTGACGAGGACGACCTTGTCGCGAAAACGCTGGTCGCTGAGCGAAACGGGATGTCCTTCAAGATCGGGAAAACGGAACTGAAACCGTCCCTCGGCATTCGTAAGCGCAACATCTTTCCAACCATCAGGGAGCATCGCGCCCGCATCATCGGTACGCGTGGCGGTCCACGTGGCGTGATACGAATCGCGCGACCAATAATCGCCAGTCAGCGTTCCGTCCGTCTTCGCCCGCGCCTGAAAAAGAAACGCGTGAGCGCCGTCGAAGGTCGACAAACGAAGAATGCCATTCTCGAACGAACCTTCGAGATAGCGATCGTCGCCGGTCGGAGTCAGGAACGTGCCGGTGACGTGGCTCGAACCGGCATCCTGATGAAATTCTCCACGCGCAGGCGAGGTGCCATCCGTATCGACAAACGCCGCCTTCCAGCTGCCGCTGACATCGCTGATCGAACTGCGATTCGCTGCCGCCGGCAGAAACCGCGGAAGCTCACCGCGCGCCGCGCGAAACGGCATATGCGACGCACCTTTCGATCCAGTCTTGATCCACTCCCCCGCCATCGAATTGCCGTGGTTCGAAACGTTCGCCAGGATCGCAGAGTCGTACCAATCGAACCGAAACGTCACCGAATCGCCCGTCACATTCACCGCACTCACCGGCGCCCGCTCCGCGCCATTCACGATGACCGCATCGAGCGCATCGCCCCGCCGCGTGATCCGCAACGTAAACGGCAACTCGCCGCCGGGCGACATCAAAACCGCACGCCAAGTTCCCTCGATCGCCGCCGCCCTCTCATCGCGACGACAAGCAACGAGAACCAGCGAAACCAGCAGGCAGACGACGACCGCGCCTCGTTTCCCTCGCAGAAATTGCATCGCCTACATCTTGACACGACGCAAAGTCCCGGCTCCTCTCGGCGGTGACGTTTCTCGCAAGAAGGTGACCGCTTTCGTCGATTACGGTTTGGAGGCCGCCCGCTCCGGCTTCGTCAAATGTTGAGAAGAGGCGAGCATCCGGCGTCACGACTTCGATTGGGTCGTCCATGCCCATGCCGCCGTGGATGAACTGGCGGAGGAGGCCGCCGTTTGGCAGGATCGTGCTGTTGCGGCTGGCACCTTCGACAAAGATCGGCGCAAGGTTGTCCGTCACCGGATCCCAGACGAATGTTGTTGCGGCTGGAAGCGGCTGGCCGGCGACGACATCGGATGGCGCGAGGGTCCACTCGCTTCCGAGCGGCGGCCTGCCACTGGTTACGGGCGCGACCTCGACTCTTCGTCCGGCGATGCGGCTGAAGGCATCATAGGCGTAGCGGACTCGGATCAGGCGTGACTGCGCTCCGTTCGGAATCAGACGTTCGGTGATCGAGCGAAGGTGCTCCTTTTCGTCGAAGTCGTAGTGGTAGCGGGCGTCGTCGGTGCGGACAGAGACTTGCTCTCCCCCACTACCCTGGTAAAGGATCGATTCCGTGCCGGCGCCGTGTGAGATCGATGCAACCTTGTGACCTCCGCGCGAGCCCTCGGCCGTCAGCGTGGACGGCGTGTCGGTTGACTTGGCCACTGTTCGATCGAGATCGGTGCGGAAGTCGGCGTCGGTGAGTTTGACGATCGAGGTGCCTGGGATGCCGAGCAGCGGGACAGCGGCAGGATCGACGGTGGCGACGACAGAGCCCGACACGCGGCCACGATCGTCGTAGCTCCACGTCGTGAAACGCGTTCCGTTGGAGACTCCGAGGAGTTGTTCGCTCTTGCGTTGGAGACCTTCGAAGAGGAGCGACGATCCAGCCACTTCTGTGCCGTTCACGGTCACGTGCATACCGGATAGGCGCCCGACGCTGCCGGTCGCGTCGTCGTAGTCGTACGCGCGGCCGAGTGTGGCGCCATTCGGAAGCGTTATGTCACGGTGGATCGGCCGGCTAGCACTGCGGAAGGCAGCCGTCATGAACGGCACTCCATTCCGCAGGATCGTCTGCACGTTGCCGTTCGCGTCGTGCGAGTACTCGAGGCTGCTCGCCCAACGCGTGCCAGCGTTCATGCCTTGATACGAAGGCATGTCCGTTCGCCTCAGCTCTCCTGCTGCGGTCCATTGATGGTTGATCGTGTACGTGTCGATCTCGTTGCGGTTCGCGTCGAGTCGATGCTGCGTAATTTGCTGGGGATGATTGTCGGTGTCGAAGTCGGAGAAGTCGATCGACGTATCCGGCGTCGTCCAGCGGATCACACGGCCATTCTCGTAGTCGATGTGATCGAGCACGATTCCGTTCGCGTTCGTCACTTCGGACAAACGGCCGCCGTCGTCGTAGGCGAAATGCTGCTCGCGATTCTGGCGGTCGCGCGTGAAGTTGACGCGCGTCCCGTCATAGTGAATTTCCTCAAAGGTTTGGTCGGCGTAATCGCGGCGCACTGGCCGGCCCAATCCGTCGTTGGTCACGATCGTCGGCTCGCCGGTCGGATCGGTGTACTGCTTGAGCACTCCGTTCGCGTCGGGGGCGTAGACATTCGTCGGCTGTGAAGGTCCGGGCAGATGTTCCGCAGTGTTGAAGTTGCGCGCGTCGTAGTCGTACGTCGTTTCACCGCGACGGGCCGGAGTCTTCGACGAGGTCACATTGCCCGATTCATCGAAGTGATGATCGAAGTCGAATTTCTTGCCGTTGATGCCGGCGTGCGTGGTCTGGCCAAGCGTGTCGTGATCCAGCGTCCACATCTGCCTGTGCGTCGCATCCTCAGTCGATGTCGTCGTGACCGGCAACTCCGAGTTGGCGGTTCCGTAATCGTTCTCGACCTTGCTGAATTCGCGACTGATCGAAGCCGCCGTCAGCGCGCGGATCGCATGCGCGTTCGGTGCAGCGGCGCTTTCGCCGAAGGTGCTCGATACGACTCGCCCAGCGCTGTCGTAAACGGTCTGCGAAGCGCGCGGCTGCTCGGCGCCGCTCATCACAACTGAGCTTGTGCGCTGCGCCGTCCCAGGTGAAGTCCTGCTTGCGGGCGTTGTCATCGACGTGCTGGAGCTGCGGCCCGATGAAGCTCGTTGCAAACATGCAAGAATCGCAAACCGGTGAGCGACGCTCACTCTCGTGCCCCGGCCGCTTCAAGAATCCGCGCGGTCTCATCGTGCTGAGTTGATCTCGCCCACCAAAGCGGTGTGTTGCCGGGACCGCCCAAGTGAACATCGGCTCCTGCCCGGATCAGCAAGCTTACGCTTTCCGAGTTACCGTCTTTCGAAGCCTCGATGAGGGCCGTTGTGTGATTCGAATTCACCGCGTTGACGTTCGCGCCGTAAGCGAGCAACACTTTCACTGCTTCTGGTTCGTTCGCAGCAAACATCAGCGCGGTATAGCCGTTTACGTTAGCCGCATTGACATCAGCACCGGCATCGAGGAGTGCCTTTACCTGCGCAGGATTGATGGGCTCTGAGGCTCCGTAACCACACGCAACCATGAGCGGCGTCCCCCCAGCCCAGTCACGATGATTCACATCGCTCCCTTCGTCGTAAGTAAATTCTTCAGCGACGATCCCCGCCGGTATGGCTTCTCCCGAAGATACACGCAATGGCGTTCGCGCCGCTGCGGCCTTGAGCGCCGCAACAGTGTACCGGCTGCCGAGCTTGAGCGCTTTCCCCGCTATGACACGTGTACCGTGGAACATCTCGAGGCCGCGATCAGTGAGCTGCCATGCGTCCGGGTTCATCGTGGCAGCCACGAGCAGTGGGCGATGATCCCCACAGACAAACAGAATTTCGTCCCTTGAATGCGTGAACCTCCAATAGCCAACACAGTCCGGACGATAATACTGCGTGGCCCACACATAGTGATCAACGACTTCGACCGTCTTACCATGCGTCGCGACTAAATCGCCTCTCGTTAGTCCCGGCTCAGGTGTCATCGAAGTCACGTAGTCAACCGCCCACCGGCCTCCTACGGGCGTCAGATGATGATTGTGGCAGGCCACGAGAACAATGGCACATGTAATACAAAACCATTGACGAATCGAGACTCGTTCAATCATCCAAACTCTATTCGCGGCCCAGGCTATGAACATGAAGCCGGCCCCTTAGAACCAAGGCGGTACATACAGGTCGTGGACTGCGTACCCGTGGCCCAAAGAGTTGCCCTCCGACCATACCTTCTGGATGTTTCGGATCGCCTGCTCTCGGCCATTGAGATGATACCCACTGTTAAGGTATCCAACCTTCTTGTCTAGAAACTTTGCCGTCACGCCTGGCGTGTGAATCGAGACTGCAGGGTCATAGTGAATCTCCCAAAGGAAGGTGTCGGCCGGTCCAGGTGCCTCCATCACGAAGTTCGTGACTCTGGAAGCGATCGAGGCCCAGCTCGCATTCTCTTTGCACGTCACAGCAACAGGTTGTTCATGGCACAATCCCTTGAGTTTGGCGTAAGTTTCCCGTGCCATAGCCATCGCTATGGGTGGCGCCGACCATGTCCAATCCGGACCCTTGCCTTTGTACGAGTGCCCTAGGTTTGGTCCATACCTGTTCTCAAATGAGCGCTCGTTCCGGTTCTTTTGATGAGAATAACTATCTTCGAGCGCATGCAGGTACTCGCCGACCGAACGAAAGTCGTCCTGATTGCCAAAGGAATTCTCCATCACTGCTCTCTGCTCCAACGTCCCCACCAACTGTGCGTAGTCTACGAAGTGAAAGTCGAGATCGTTTTCCTCATTAGCCAGCGAGCCCTTCCAAATCTGCGGCGCGTCGTACATGGCGTCGCGCTCGTCGTAGTCGAGGGCGCCCGTTTCATAGCCAATCCTGTCTGCGATTCCACCGACGCTGTCCTTGGATCCGCCGAAGCCAACACTCGACGCCAGGAACCTTGTCAGGTAGTGGTGAACGTCTTCTTCATACAGCCCTGATGGGTCGACAGTGTCTTGGGGCGCACCCCCGAACGCTTCGTATGAGGACAACAGTCTGCGCGCTCTTGCAGAGTCCTCCTGACCAAAGCGCGCCAAGTCGGGCCAAAGTGTGCGAGCCCTGAAGTCAAACGTGCCGAGGAGCGGTTGGTATTCGCGACTCTGGAAGAGCCACTTCCATCCGAACATGCTCGCTGTAAGCGGGGCATTCGAAGGGCTAAAGATACTGACGTGGCCATAGCCCTCGTACTCATATCGTTCGAGGGTCTGGCCTCCTCCGTCAGTGAGGCGATCAACGTTGCCGACCTCGCTTCGATGCGGGTATACGGTCGTTCCATTGGTCTCGCCACGTACCATCTCGTCGACCGCTCTACCATGAACGTATCGCTGATAGAGCGTGAAATCGAGATACTCCTCTCTGACTTGGTCGCGAGAGAGTGCATAGTCGTTTGTGTGTATCGTGCTGCCGGTGGTGAATTTCTCTTGCACCTTCCGCCCGGACGCATCGTAGATGTTTTCGACGACATCCCTGCTGGCCACCGTCGCCTTGCGAAGGCGGTCTTCGTAGTCGTATTGCATCGATAAACCGGAGCGGCTGGTTAGGTTGCCATTCCGGTCATAGGTCAGTGGCTCGTTGCTGGCGGCGGTGTACTGATTGCGATTGTTGATCGTGAAGTTCGTCGGACTCGACGCAGTCCCGGAGGGCGCACTCGTGGTGCGCGTGATGGCGCGCATGTTCAGGACTGGATCGATGTCGTACCCGACTGCGAGGGCGGGCTGTGGATTGAGACCCGTGAGTGGGATTCCGGTGCTTTCTTTCGTCATCCAGTGGTTAGAGTTGTAGGTGAATTCGGACTTCGTTCCGAGATCGGGACGGATTGCCGAGAGTTTGTCGCCGGAGCGGCTGCGCTGGTATTGGACATCGCGGAGGGTTGCGCCCTGGACCTTGTTCAGGATTTCGGCGAGACGGTGGTTTGGGTCGTAGCTCCACGTTTCGGTCACGCCGTTGGCGAACGTCTTCGTTGCGGGACGGCCTCCGATATCGGTGTAGGCGACGATCGGAATTGTTGGACTGGCGGCGTCGTGGATCGCTGCGATCCGATCGAGTTTGTCGATGTCGTATGTGAGCTTCAGTCCCGAAGGATAGTCAAGACCTACAAGATTACCAGAGGGATCGAATGTGCGGGTGAAGGTGCGCTTCGGTCCCGTCCCGATCTGTAGCGACTCGCTCAGTTGCCGGCCGATAGAGTCGTAGGCGAAGGTCTCGAGGATTCCTTCGTCCGTCGATGTTGCAATCGTGCGGTCGAGATCGTCGAGTGTCATTCTGATATCCGATGGGCCGAGAACGTTTGTTCCCTTAGCTATCTGCTTCTCAATCAGGCGGTCGGCCCCATCGTAAACGAAGGTTACGACCGTTCCGTTAGGATCGGTCACCGTTTTTCGATTGAAGTTTTCGTCGTAGGTGTAGCTCCAGGTCGCACCATCGGCACGCGTCTCGGCAACGAGGTTGCCGTTCGTGTCATAGGTGAAGCTCGTTTGGTTGCGGTTTGCATCCGTTACCGATAGCAGCCGGTCCGCTTCATCGTAACCATAGGTGGTCACGCCACCCATGGCGTCGGTCTTCTTCGTCATCCGGCGGCGCAGGTCGTACTGCATAGTTGTCGTGTTGCCGTCCGGGTCGGTCTGCGAGCTCATGTTGCCTTGCTTGTCGTAGCCGTAGCGCGTCGTGAGGGGGATAGCGGCATTGGTAACGTCGATCCGTTCGACTACGCGGTTTTGATCGTCATACAGATACGTAACCTTCGATGCCTCCCTTCTCCCGTCGGGCGCTACCTCCGTCATCGTTTCACTGTATTTATTGCCGTTTGCGTCGTACTCATATTCCATCGTGTCGCCAAGGGCGTCGGTTACTCGGTGCAGGCGTCCCAATTCGTCCATCTCGGAGACCGTGGCGTTGCCGCGTGGATCGATCGCTGTCGTCTTCCGGTTGGCATCGTCATAGATCATTCTGCTGATGACGTCCGTCGCGCCGATTGGATCGCTTCCGCCGGCGGGAAGCTCCAGCGGACTGTTGAAGAGCTTCTGAATCTGGCGCGTTACGCGACCGAGTGAATCGTATTCCTGCTTCGACCATCGGAGCACGAATGTTTTTCCGTCAGCAGTCTTCTTGATGACCTTTGTATCCACAGGGCGCCCGGCAGCGTCGGTTGTCTGTGTCGTCGTCACGCCGAGTGGGTTCGTGTCGCCGAGCGATTCGCCAAACCCGCTCTTCACGAAGGCGGTACTCTGGTCTCGCGCATTGGTCAGCGTGGACAAAGCGCGGTCGTCGTCGTATCCATAGGTTGTGTTCTGCGTGCCCACGGTTTCCGTTATGAAACGGTCCCGCGCGTCGTAGCCAAACGTCGCCGGCGGCTTGCCCGTACGCGTGAATGTCTTGATGTTTCCCTTCGGGTCGTAGCCGATGGTGGTCGCCTGGTCGCCGTCGATTCGAGTATGCAGGCGCCCGACCTCGTCGACGCCGAACGTCATCGAACGGAAGATGGGCTGGCCGTTGTCATCCACACCGCTAAGTATCTGCTTCGAGGTTAGCTCGCCGGTGGCGTCATAAATCATTGTTGTCTGCGCGTCGCCCTTTGACTCGCTCTCCACCTGATCGAGCTTGTTGACCCCGTACCTCGCGCTCTTGTTCGACGGATCGATGACCTCAGTTGTGTTGCCTCGCGAGTCCGACTCATATGTAAGGGTTCCCGCAGATGTCTCGATCGTATGGAGATACCCTGCCTGGCTGCCCGTGTAGTAATCGTAAGTCGCATCCCCCGTGCGCGGATCGGAGGACGTCCTGAGCAATCCGCGCTCGTCGTAGAGCGTGGTCGTGGTGATGCCTACCGCGTCGGTCGTGGATTGTGGGTTGCCGCGCTCGTCGCGTTTGATGAGGGTTGTTGCGCCGTCGGGCGTGGTGATTGATGTGGGCAAGTTCGCCGTGCCGTAGCCGATGCGGGTTACTCGAGTTTGATTCGCGGCGGCTTCGTCGGAGCCGGTGCGTGGGTATTCGGTTGCGGTCTCGACATTTAGCATCGAGCGGCGATCGCCGGCGGCGGGCGGGGCGTAAGCGTAGGTGGTCCTGTCGCCTAGTGGACGGGTGACCGATGTGAGGCGGCCGTCGTCATCGTAGTCGTTGGTGGTCGTTGCGTCGCCTGGTTCCTTGAGGTAGTGGATGCGGCGGCCGGGGTCGCGGCCGTACTCCCAGGAATGGTTGTTCGGGTCGAGGACGGTTGTGGAGTTGTCGGTTGGAGTGAAGGTCCAGGTACCGCCACCGCTGATAAGCGTTTGCGCTGCCCAGGGTGACGAGGGGAAATAGCCGGCAGTCCAGACCGTGCGGTTGAGGCCATCGATCTCTTTTGCTAGTTGTCCCGAGGCATAGATCTGCTGTTTCGTTCCGGAGCTTGCGGACGAGCCCCAATGATAGGTGGTCGATGGCATGGCGCTGTTCAGCGACTCAGGATCGGGGCCGGACACGTTTGTCAGCCGGCCGCTGGTGTCGTAGGAGTAATTAACGACGCGATTGTCGAAGTCGGTTACCTTCGATATGCAGCCTTCGAAAGCATCGCCGCCGGTCGATGTGTAGTAATCGAAGCGGATTGCGCGGTTGGTTGGATCGTTGATCGCAGCCAGCTTACCGTTGACTCCGTAGAAGAAGCTCATTGTGTTGCCGTCGCTGCCGTCGGTCTTGGTCAAATTGCGATCGGTCATCTTGCTCAGACGGCCGAGGGCATCGAAATAGAGGCGGGTGTTATCGGGATAGCTGACGACGATCTTATCGGTGCTGCCGGTCATGCGGAGGAAAACTCCGACAGGCGGCGTTTTTCCGCCAGTGAAGAGGTCGCGCCGGCCTGTGCCATCGTAGAACTCAACATCGCCATTCGGGAGTGCGCGGACGCGTGCAAACAATGGCGAGTCGAAATTCCGTCCGAACGGGCCGATGTGCGCAATTGCGGATGAGTAGTAGCGCGTCAGGACGAAGTCGATGCCGCGGCCTTTGATGGCAAGATCAGTGGCGCCGGTGACGACTTCGCCGGTGTTGAGCGCGACCACTCCTTCGGTCGTGGTCCCCTCGGTGGGAAGATTCCTGGCCACGACATTGTCCAGCGGCGTCGCACCGTCGCTGGGACGAACGAGATCCGCAGGAATTGTGGAGACGAGTCCTTTCATCCGATTGGCCGTGCCGAGGTAGCTGTATTTCGTCCCGGCGAAGAGGTTCGACTCGGGACGAGCAGCGATGAAGTTCCCCAGCGACAACAATTCAAAGTAGTCGGTGCCGGGGACTCCATTCTTCAGGAACTGGGGCCGGTCGCACGATGCGCATTCGAGTTGCGTCTTCGTCGCCGCGAGCGCATTCCAGATGTAGTCCTTCGCGGCGCGGGGATCGGTCATCGTCACAACCCATGGCGAAGCGAAATGGTTGTAGCCCTCCTGATAGCGGATTGACTTCATGTCGGGATCGGTGGAGTTGTACGGCACCAACCGGCTGAGCTTGAAGTTGGCGACGCGTGGGTCCGCGCCGCCTTCGATCGTTGTGCGGCGAAGGTGGGCGGGCGCAAATGGCTCAACGGTCTGCTCTGTCGCAACGCCGAGGATGCGCTCGCTCTCCAAGGCCATGCGCAGCTCTTGATTCGAATTCGTAAGCGAGTTCGCGATCGAGCCGGGGAGCCAGAGCTCGAGGCGGAAGGCGGCCAGGGAGGCGTCCGGGCCCGTGAGGGTTACGGTGGACGGTGGCGCGATGCCGAGGGGGACGAGGGCGCCGGTTTCGCGGTAGCCGGTTGGGTCGCCGGTGTTGACCATAAAGCGGACGCGCGGGTCGGTGGCGGCGATTGCGTTGATCTCGGCTTGGGCGGTGCCGTTCACGTCGCCGGTGAAGACGATGCCGGTGTCGGGATCGACGAGGGGGGCGAGCGTGCCGTGCACGAGGTGCGGGGCGGACTTCCAGATGATTCTTGGATCGTCGACGCCGGCTTCGGTCCAGTCGGCATCGGGGGGGAGTTGGGCTTTCTTCTTGAGCGATGCAGCGGCGGAGGGAAAAAGCACGTCGGTGCAATCGGCGCTCTGACACACCTTGACGGGCTGATTGACTTTGCTGCTCTCGTCGATGCGGCGGAGATCGACGAGGAGGACGCGGCCGGCGCCGTCGACGACGACGGCCATGTCGCCGCGCGGCATCACGCGGACGGACATCGCGCCGGCGGGAATCCAGATCACGTCGACGACGCTGTCTGGCGACAGTTGGCCATTGAGCTTGACGACGATGACGCCGTACTGGAACGAGGCGATCAGCGCGTATTCGTCGGAGACTGCCGTGCGCGAATCGGCGGCCGGCGGACGGGCGTAGTAGGCGATGCCGGTGTGGCGGCCGACTGGGCGGATATCCTTGTTCCCGACGCCGCTTATCTTCTGGTACATGTCGCGTAACGTACGAAGTCGCGGCTGGTCGAGCGAATCCCAGCCGCCGCCTTGCGCGAGATACGGACTGGTGAGCGAGAGGCCGGCTGAATTGGGCTTGATGCTGCCCGGAAGGATCTTGTCATCGGTAGCGGTGGGCGGTGTGACGACACCGTCGAAGATGCCGCGATGCTGTTCGAGAGCGAGGAGTTGGCTTGACGACGCCACCTCTCCCCCACCCGTCCTCATCAACGCCTCGGGGGTGTAGGTCAGGTCTTCGATCGCACACGGCAAGCCGCTCGTCGCAAGATCGGCCTGATTGCACTGGCGCACGGTCAGCGGATCGGTCGCTTCATCGCTGTTGCCGTTGGTGAGCGCGACGATCTCAGCGAGCGGTTTGTAATCGGGGTCGATCGGATGATCGTTCGACTCGATGGCGTTGACATCGTAGACGCCGACGCCGAATCCGAAGAGCGAGACGACGGCGTACGTGGTGCGGTTGACGTAGACGTGGAGGTCGTCGTTCGGTCCGGCGACGATGCCGGCGAGTGACTTGCTTTGATTGCGAGGCACGTCGACCGACCAACGCAGCTTCAGCGTGCGGTTCTCGATCGTGATCGTCTGCGATTGGTACGCCGGCTGGTCGGGCGTGATCTGAAGCGTCAGCTTCTGATAGCCGTTCCCGAGGTCAATGGGCGTGCCGCCACGATACTTCGTGATGAGCGCGGCGCGCGACAACTTGACGTCATCATCCTGCAGCAGAATCTGCACTCTCCGCGGGATCGCCTCCGGTTTGTCGCTGAGGAGGATCTCGCTGCCGATGGGCATGAGGGAGTTGATGCCGGGCGTCCACGAAATCGGGGTGCCGCCGACCTGCTTGTCGAGTGCGACGCGCGGAAGGTCCGCGACGTCGAGTTGTGTGGGCTGGATAAAGTCGCGGATGCGGAACGTTTTGAGCGCGCCGAGCTGGCCGCTCATTCCGGTGGTGATGATGCGGCCGTGATGATCGCTGGCCACGGCCCAGTAGCCGAAGCCGCAGGGCGTGAAGGTGTTCGTAGCCGGATTCCAATCGCAATTGATGAACGCGGAAAGCGGCGGTTGATTGGCGAGGTTCGCTGGATCGGAGATGTCGAACGCCTGGATGCCGCCATCGCCCGCGGCCACGAGCGCGAGGTTGCCGTTGAGCGACATGTCGTGAATGACGCTGCCGGCGATGAGCGTGTTCGTGGCCAGCAGACCGCCGGGTTTGCGAACGGTGAACTGGAGTTTCAGGTCCGAGTTGAGCCCGGACGTCAACTGCCCACCCACGCGCGACTGCCCGAGCAGCATCCCGGAGGCATCGGTCATGTTCTTCTTGAGCGTAATCGAGTAACGCTTGCCGAGTTGCAGCGCGCCGCCGAACGTCAGCGTGATGCGGTGCGCGTCGGAGTCGGCGTTGAACTTGACCTGCTCGGTGACCTCGGCAGCCTGCAGCGACGGCTGATCCTCATCGTCGGTCTTAACAATGATCAGAGTTTTCAGGAACTGTGTGATGCTCGCTTCGTCGGTGGCACCGCCAACGTTCATCCGCTTGTTGAACGAGATCGTCACGGATGAATCAGGATCGACGTCGTGCTCGGTGATGGTGATGAAGAGTCGATCGCCCGGTTGCGCAACGATCGGAGGGATTGGTGCAGAACTGATGTCGACCGCGGCTGGTGAAACTCCCCGGCTTGGATTGAATACTTCGACGAGTGTCTTCGGCGCCGGCGTAGGTGGCACCCACGCAATCGTGGCGCGGCCGTTCGAATACGTGATCGACAGATTGCGAACGGACGTCAGCGTGACGCCAACCGGCGGAACTTCGACGCTCTCGATGCGCGCCGGCGAAGCGAAGGTCGGCATCGGGCCGGTGTCGTTGTCATCGACAGGATCGAGCACGACGGCCCCCGCGGGATCGCCGGAAGCGAAGCCACTGTAGACCTTCGTGAATGCCTGGAGGCCGGTCGAGGCATCGACGCCAACGACCGTGAACGGCCGGTTCGCGGCGACCGGAATCAGGGCGCGGCCGAGGTTGCGCGAGAGCGTGTAGGACGAAATGAAGAGCGATGAAATGCTGTCCCAAAAAATCTCGGCGGCGTCGGACGCGCCGGTGACTTCGGCCCAGCCGACGCCGATGGACATGTCGATCGGCGTGTAGGCGGCAGGCCGCGTCACGCGCGCGAGGATCGCCTTCACATCCGCCGGCGTCGGGAAGGTCGACTGCGCATGAGTCCCGATCGAACTGATGCGCACGGTCGCCGACGACGGATCGAGCGTGGTGGTGAAATTGCCGCCCACTAACCGCAGCGTGTCGACGATCTCGATGCGCGGACCGCGCGTCGACTGACCGAGCATGCCGAGGAAGTATTGAGGCGTGATGCTGGTGCCGGCCGGCGCGGGGATCGTGAGCTCGAGCGGCTTTTGTGCGATGCCGTCGAAGTCGATGCGAACGCCGCCGTTGAGATGCAGTTCCGAGGCGAGATTGGGAACGTTGGCGAAATCGGATGGCGCAGTGGCGGTGAGACGAACCAGCGTCGGAACGGCGAAGGCGCCGGCGGGAACGGTCACGGTAACGCCTAGCGGTGCAGCCGCGGTGAAGGTCGTCGTCACACCAACCGGCGCGAGGAAGCCGGTGCCGTCGGCGGTAACGAACGGCGTGAGCGGAACGATGGCGACGATGGAGTGACTGACGCTGTCGATGACTTGCAGATCGATGACGTCGGTGGTGGAGATGATGTCGCTCACGCCGTCGCCGGCGGTGAACTGGAACGAGCCGTCGCCGGTGACCGTGGCTTGCGGACTATTGATAAAGGCGAGACCGCGGCGGACTGCGAGGGCCTGATCGCCAGTCGGCAGCGCACCCGCGGCGCCGATCACCGTGGAGATGCCGTTGGCGTCGGGAATGGTGATGCGGATCTTTTCGGGATGAATGGTCGTGTTCGACGGCGGAATCATGTAGGTCGAGAAATGCGAAACGGCGTTGCGGCCGAAGAGGCGTCCGCTGGCCGAGCGGATCGTGGCGGCGACGGTGAGGACGTAACTCGATCCTGCTTCGAGCTTCTCGTTTGTGTGGAACGAGACGACTGCGCCGGCGGCGGTCGTCGTGCCGGCGAGCGTGTGTCCCGAGGTGAGGTTGGTGATGGTGATGCCGTTGGTGACCGAGGTGGAATCGATGTTCGTTGCAAACACGGCTTGCGGTCCGAACGCGGCGTCGACTGTGATCGTCGATCCATCCGCGGGATTGATCACAGGCGATGCAAGCGGCGGCGCGGTGAGCGGAAGAACGCCGAACGGGACGAACGCGCCGGCGGCGGGAACCGCAGCGCCGAGCGTGACGTCGCCGTCGCCGGTGGCGTCCGTGCGCGCGATCAGCGAGAACTGCGCAGCCGGCGTAGCGGCGACGGGAACGACGAAGACGCCGCCGGGACGCGTGAGATCGGTAACTCCCAGAGCCGCGCTCATCGGTTTGCCGGTTCCGGCGGTCACGCGCGCGTTCGGCAACGCGGGTGCGGTGGCGTTGCCCGCGTGGACCTGTCCCCACGCGTACGCGATGGGCGCGTCGGCGGTGAGGATGACGTAGCGGCCGGCGCGGACGATTCCGTCGAGCGGGAGCTCGGCGGTTGAGAGGCTGCGTGTGGTGAAAAGGTTGGCGCCGGGCGCGTCGGTGGCGATGGATTGCGTTACCGCTGCGAGGCGCAGCATCGCGCCGTATGGTGTGTTGGTGAGCACTTCAGCGACGATGGCCTGCCTGTTGGCGCTGGCGAACTTCGCGGCGTCGATGTTGAAGGTAGCCCTCGGCTGCTTGAGCAGCGTGGCCACTCCGGCACCGTTCGTATCAAGGAGCGCTAGCGTGAAGCCACCGGCGACGTGGAAGCCGGGGATTGCGCCGACTGCGGCAACATCGTTCGGGCCGAACGGCGTGACGGTGGCGTGCAGCGACTGTGTGGTCGCTCCGGCGGGGATGTCGATGACGATGCTGCCGTCGCCGGGCACGCGCCCGCCTTCCGCGCCGATGAGCGTGCCGCGATCGAGGCGGCCGGGATAGTCGACGATGCGGATGTGATCGACGCCGTCGCGCAAGGTCTCAGCGGCCGCGGTCGAAGTTGGCGCGAGATGGAAGACGGCCACGCCGGCGTCATTCGTGAGCGAGCGGTAGATGAGCAGATCGGTGGCGAAGGGCGGATCGAGGATGACGCGCCCGTCGGCGAGGTTGAGCTGTTCGTCGATGTAGGCCTGCACCGCGGTGCCGCTCGGGTACTTCGGCGCAGGATCGGTGCGCAGCGTGGCGGTCGTCGATCCGTTGGGAAGGATCGTGGTTGGATCGAGCGTGAAGCCGCGGCTGACCATTGCACACGTTCCTGTGCATGCGCTGACGACTCCCTGCAATGCGGAACCGCCCGTCGCCGCCGCCGGCTGCGCCAGTCCTATTCCTCGGTCCGGATAGACGAGCGCGTAGTTTCCAGAGCGCGTGAGCGGAAACGTCAGGCGGCTATTCGCCGGCGACGGCGCAACGGCAACGACTGCGCGCCATTCGTCGCGATCGCTGTCGTACTCAGCAAGCGACAACGTCTGATTCGACGCCGTGACCGCAGCGAGATCGTCCGCGTTGAGCACGAACGCGAGCTGCGCGCCCGCCATCGGGGCGGGAACGGCGCTGCCGTCGATCGCGACTTCGACCGCGGCCAGTGGCGACCATCCGAGCGGCAGCAAACCGGAGAGAGACTGCGCGCCAACCGCCGTGAGGGTGACGGTGTGCGATGCCAGCGCCGAAGCGGCCGGAATCGTCAGCTCGGCCGCATGCGTAATCGTCGTGTCTGCGGCGCTCGTGATCGTGACTGCGCCGGCGCCAATGAGTTGTCCGGCCGCGCGGCGCGTGAGGCGGATATCCACCGGCAAGACTCCGGCGCCGGCGCGGACGATGACTTGGCGCCACGCCGTCGTGTAGCCGGGCGCGTCCACTTCGATCGTGTACGCCCCCTCGGGCAATGTGCGGGCGTAGCGGCCGAAGCTATTTGTCGCCGTCGTGCCGGTGCCTTCGACGACTGGCTGCAGGCGCGCGACCGATGTGGCCACGAGACGCGGCGATGGTGCACGGAACGCGGACGTTGGCGCCTGAATCGTCACCGTCGCATTCGGAAGCGCGCGGCCGGTGGATGCATCGAACGCACCGCCGCTGACGTAACCGTTGCCCGGTTCGATCGGGGCATCGCCGGTTGCGGAAAATGTCTGCGTGTAATCGCCGGCGAGCGTGCCGCCGGCCAGATCCTGAACGTCTTTCTTGACGAGCAGCGTGACGACCGGCGCGGAGAGATCGACGGTCGTTGTGACCGTGGCCGTGTCGCCGGCCGCGTTGAGCGCGACGGTTCCGCTGATCGCCGATGCGCCGGACGGCGTGATTTGAATCGTGCCGCCAGGGGCGGCGGTCAGTGATGTCAGTTTGACCGGCTTGGAGAACTGGATCGTGACGGACTTCGCGACCTTGTCGATCGTTGCTCCAACGACTTGCAACGACGAGCAGGTGACGCGGATTGTGACCGCGGTTTCCGGCGACAACGTTCCATCCGCGCCGAGCTCGCGGACGCGCGCGACGTGAACGCCGGGCGCGCTCACGTCGACCGTGTACGAGAACGAGCGGTCGCTCGCGGCAGTCGTTGGCTGCGTCAGTCCGTCCATCGCCAACTGCACGCGTGCGCCGGGCGCGCTGGCCGTGCCGTGAATCGTGTGGCTGGTCAGGCAGCCGCTGGCATCGAGCGGCGTGATCGACGGGCCGGATGACGGCGCCGTACTCGCGGTCGTGAACGAAAGGACAAACGGCGACGCTGCGGCGCCGCCGGCGACATCTTTCAATGTCTGCGAAACCGTGAATGTGTACGCGGTTGCCAGCGCGAGCGGAACGCGCGGCGCGAAACTGAGCGCGTCGTGATCGATGAAGTAGGTTCCCGTGATCTCGGCGCCCGCGGCATCGGTCAGCCGCAGCGTGCCGTTTGCGATCGAGCTCTTGTCGATCGGGTTGTTGAAAAGCACCAGCAGCATTACGCCGGGATCGACTTCCGTCGCGTTCTGCGAAGGATACGAGTCGCTGACCGACAATGGCGCCGCGAGACGGATGACGCGCACGGCAGCGGTGGCGCTCGTGCCGTCGACGTTAGCGACGCGGCTAACGACCGGCGTGAGGCCGGTGCTTCCCGGCGCGAAGTCGATGGTCGTCGAAAAGCTCGCGCCGGCCGGCTGTACGACGTTGCCGTTGACCTGCACGGTCGCCGCCAAAGCGGCGGTGAACGTGCCGATGACTGCCGGCTTCGGAGCGTCGGACCGGAAGTAGGTGTTATCCGCAGGCGAGGTGATGACGATCGACGGCGCGCCGGGAACCTGCTGAATGTCGATCGATTCCGACACGACCGCGCCGGTAGCGCGATTGCGAGCCGAAGCGGTGACCGTAGTCGTTTGCGCGGCGGCGAGCGGCACCGACGCGGCGAACGTGCCGGTCGTATCGCTCAGGTTCCGCGGCGTCACCAGGTACGACACGCCCCCCGCCGTGACGGCGAGCGTGGCGGGATCAACGTTCGCGAAGCCGCCGCTGACGCTGATCGATGTCGCGCCGGTCTGCGTCGCGGGCAGCGGCGAGGTGATGCTGATCTGCGGACTGCCACCGTAACGGCGCACGTGGACGCTGGCGAAGCCGCTGCGGCCGGCGGTGTTGCGAACGCGGGCCATGATGACGTTGAGGCCGTTGGCGATCGGGACGTCGTTGATGGTGAGCGTATGAGAGATCGACGTATCGCCGGTGACGGTAAAGGCGATTCCGTTGATGTCGCCGGAAGTCACGCCGGGACCGGCGGTGATGACGACAGGCGTCTTCTCCGCCGTCAACTCCGAATCGGTAAGCGGCGAGGTGATCGTGACCGAGGGAGCGTTCGTGAACCGGAAAAGCGTGAGCGTCGATGCGTTGCCGAGGGCATGGCCGGACGCGTCGGCGCACGTGACGGAGATTGCATTCGCACCTTCATTCGTCAGGCCTGTTGACACCGCGAAGACGCCGTCGACGACCGGCACGACCGCGCTGCCTACGAGAACGTTCGATGCCGCGGCGCGTCCGGTGAGCAACACGTGATCGCTGGCGATGGAGCTGCCGTCCGCGGGATCGAACGACGCGGGCGGACAACCGCCGCTGCTGGCGGTGACGTCGCCGATCGAGAACGTGCGATCGACGCGCGTTTCGTTGCCCGCCAGGTCGCGCGCGGTGGCGACGAGGACGTGACCGCCATTCGCAGCCGGCGTGAACGGCACGGCGACGGCAACGCCATCGACGGTGAGCGAGGCCGCGCTCACTCCACCGGAGTCGCTGGCGTCGAGCGTGAGAAGCGGCGGCGTCGGGAAACGCGCGCCGGCAGTCAGCTCGTCGCCGTTGGCGAGAACGCGAAAATGCGGCGGCGTGAAGTCGGCGGGAACGTGAACCGTGACCGAGTTCACGGTGCCGCCTTTGTCGGTGACGGCCGCGGTGATTGTGTTGTTGCCTTCCACAAGCGCGACCGCGTCCTTGCGGAAAACGCCGGTCGAGTCGAGCGTGATGGCGACGCCGTTCAGCGTCACGCTTGCGGCGAGCGACGGCGTGATCACCTGGCCGATGACCGGCGTTGTGGCGCGATTCGTGACGACGTTGTCGGCCGGGAGCGTGAGGATGATGCCGGCGCGGTTGGCATCGCGGGTGACGGTGACGACGTCGCTGCCGCTGTTGCCGGCGCGGTCGACCGCGGTGGCGGCGATGACGTTCGGCCCGGACTCGAGCGGAACAGTCGTTGAGAACGATCCGTCGCCCGCCGGTGTCGTGGCGATGCCGCCGACGGTGAGACGCGCGATGTCGCTGCCGCTGACGGTGCCGTGAACATCGGCGTGATCGGCGTGGATCACCGCGCTGTTTGCGGGAGCGGTGATCCTGACGATCGGCGGCGTGGTGTCAACACTGAAGGTCGCGATAGCCTCAGGCGACGTGTGGCCGAATGAATCCGTCGCCGTGGCGCGAAGCGTGTAGCTGCCGTCCGCGGTAATCGCCGTGCCGCTGACGAATGGATTGCTATTAAGCGTTGCGGTGACGGTCGATGCGCCTTCGCTGACGCGTACGACCGGCGACACGGCGCGATTGAAGAGCGTTCCCGCTGCGATCAGGTTCCCGCTTTCGAGAATGTCGACCATCGGCGTCGTCGATTTGCTGTTGAGCGCGTACGACTTCGACGACGAGTTGCCGGCGCGATCGGTCGCGGTCATCGTGAAGTGATTCGGACCTTCGGCGAGAGGCACGCTCGTGAAGGTGAACGTGCGTCCGCTGATGGTCGCGGCGAGGTTCGTGCCGCTGATCGTGACCGATACGACATCATCGGCGTCGAGAAGTCCGGTGATCGTTTGCTGCGCGACGCCGACATTCGTGGCGTCAACCGGCGTGAACGAGACGATCGACGGCGCGACCGTGTCGATCGTGAACGTGATCGTGCGGACGTTCGAAACGTTGCCTGCACAGTCGCGCGCCGAGGTGGCGAGGGTGTAGTCGCCGTTGGTCGTGATCGTCGTTCCCGATACGTACGGCTGGCCGTTCAGCGTTGTTGTGATCGCTGCGGCGGCGTCGGAGTCTGTGGCGCGAACGGAGATCGCCAGAGAATGATTGGTGATGCCGCCGGTGAATGCGGCGCCGCTTTCAGTGACCTGCACGACCGGGGCGGTGCTGTCGATGGTGACCGGCAGCGTGGTCTTGCTGACATGGCCAGCGCTGTCGCTCCCTTCCACAATAATGGTGTAGCGCCCTTCGGCCGGCGCAGTGACGTTCGCGGACCATGTGCCGTCCGCCGCCACCGTCGCGCTGACCGGCGCTGCGGCGGAAGGCGCGATCGAAAGATTCACGCCGGTGATGTGCGGATCGAGAGCACGTCCGGTCACGGCGATCTGCGCGTTCTTGAGACAGGCGTTCGCGGCCGGAGTCGCAATCGAGAGCTCCGGCGCGCGCGTGTCGAGGTTCATCGTGACCGTTGTCGCGCGGTTATTGCCGGCGCGATCGGTTCCCGACGCCCGAATCGTGTTGTCCCCCTCGGCAAGCGCAATCTGCGCGGTGTAAATCGCCGAGGTGGCATCGATCACGGCAGCGGTGCCGTTGACGGTGACATTGATCGAGTCATCCGCGTAGCCCGTGACGGTGACGTGCGGATCGCTGACGATCTGGTTCGCTGTTGGAGCGGTGATCGTGATGGCCGGAGCGGTCTTGTCGATGTTTACCGTGACCGTCGCCGGCGTCGTGTTGCCCGCGAGGTCAGCGGTCGTCCTTGTGACCGAAACTCCTGCCCCCTCGGTCGAGAGAACGACGGCAGCGGGACAAGTCCCGACGCCTGTCCCCACGTCGGAACAAGTGAAGGTGACCGTGACGTCCGTGTTGTTCCAACCTGCGGCATTGGGCAGCGGCGAGACCGACGCATGAATCGTCGGGAAAACGGTGTCATTCGTGACGACGGGCGTGATCGTCGCTGAGCCACCGAGGTTTGTGCCGATGATGGTGAGCGTATGCGGGCCGTCGGGGCCGAGGTCAAAGCCGGTGATGGAAAACGCACCTCCTGAAACGACCGCGGCTTGTCCATTAACTGTGACCGAGGTTGCGGCGCCCGCTCCGCCGAAGATGTTCACGATGCGGGCATTGACGAACGAACTTGGCACCGGCGCGGTCAGGGTAAGTGTTGGCGGCGGCACGACGGTCACAGTGATCGTCGCGGTCTTCGAGTTTCCGATGGCATCGGTGGCCACGGCCGTGATGGTCGCCGGCGATGGGCCGCCGCTGAGATTGAGCGTGGTTTGCCAGGTACCGTCGGCAGCGATCGGGACTGTCTGTCCATTGACGGTAACCGTGACCTCGGTCTGTGCGTCGGACGCCGTTCCCTGGACCAGGACATGGGTGGGATCAGCAACAGCGGAGCCGTTCGCGGGCGAGGTGATTGCGACACTCGGCACGACGTCGTCGATGCTGCGCGTCACATGAGAGGTGCCGCCGCTGACAGTGACGGCATTCGCGAAGACGGTTCCGATGAACCTCGAGGAGGAGATTGTGAGCGAGGCCGACGGCGCATAGACGATGCCGGTAAACGTGGAGCTACTGAGCGAGAAAGTCGTGCCGGAGTGCCAGAAGCGGAAGGAGTACGCGGCGGAGTTGACGAAGCTCCCACCGCTGATGTTCACGTTCCCGGTGACCAGGATGCGCACCGGACCTCCGAGCGTGATGGTGGAACCACCGGAGATGGTGAACTTGGTGAAGTAATAAGTGCCGCCGGGAAGTGTGAGGGTATCGCCGCCACTCATCGAGAATTCCGTGTGGGAGCTGCCGGCGAGGACACTTTTGCCCTGACCGGTCACCGGAATCGTGGCGTCATCGTTGGACGAGGCGAGCGAGGTAGCCAGCGTAGAAAGAGTGATCGGCGTGCAGCCGAATGCCGACGTGGCGGGGGTGGTCGAACCGCTGACGGAGCCTGAACCAGACACCGAGACGATCTTCCCGGGACCGGGAATGGCATCGCCGTTGACGGTGCTGGACGAAATGGTGATCTTGCCGTTCGAGCGGATCGTCCCGTGATTGGTCGGGCCACTCGATCCGATGCCGGCCGAATCGATGGTGCCGCCGCCGGACACGGTCATGTCACCGCACGAAAAGACCCCCTGCGA
Organism: Thermoanaerobaculia bacterium; assembly: GCA_963719365.1. Taxonomy (GTDB): domain Bacteria; phylum Acidobacteriota; class Thermoanaerobaculia; order Gp7-AA8; family Gp7-AA8; genus JADGNZ01. Next base: position 1,135,176 of record OY970380.1, read on the forward strand.
GGCGACCGAGCTCGGAACCGTGAACGGATCGGAGCCGGCAGCGAGACATGCCTGTGGCACCGCCGCAAAGGCGGCGAGAACAAAAACCAGGACAACAAACTTCGTGGCAGTCTTCATCAAAGAGTTTCTCGCGGACTGAAACTTCGATTTCGCATTGGGATCAACGATCAGGGGGAAACGGGAACGGCTCCGACAGCAAGGGGTCCGGCGACGAGTGAAGGAAATGCGCCATCCACGGCCGTGATGGTGATCGAGTCGCCGGCATGAGCCGGCAGTGTCGCCGTGAAGCTACCGTCGGCCGCAACAACGGCCGTGGTGGTGGCCGCAGTCGTTGTGTCCGTGACCGTGACGGTAACGACCGGCTGGCCAACGATTGCGTGTGCTGCTCCGGCGAGAGTGGCCGTCGTCGCCGTCGATGTGATGGTGATCAATGGTGTGCGGATGGTGGGCGCGACGTTGAGACCGTTCATGACTACCAGACCGCTCTCATTGACCGCATACAGCGTCGTACCGTTCAGCAGCACGTCCCATGCGTTGCCGCCGGTTGGCTGGGTCGCCAGAATCACCGGCGAAGCTGGGTTGGTGGCCGCGGTGAGATGAGCGCCGCTTGTCCCATCAGCCGTTACGACCCTATCGCCCGCCGCCGTTGCGCCGTGGGTGGCGCCACTCATGTCGGTGACGCTTTTCACTTGCGGAGCGGCTGGGTTCGAAAGGTCGACGATCGCCAGTTTGGTTCCGTACCCGGCAAGATAGAGAGTGTTCCCAAGGAGCTGACCTCGGAAGGCATCGAAGTTGGGAATGTCGATATCCGCAACGATGGTGAAATTGTTGAGGTTCTGCTTGTTGATCACAACAACGTCATGCCCGACCGTTCCCACCTTCTCCGGTGAGGTAGCTACGAGGTAGTCCGTGCCGAGTTGAAAAAGCCTATAGAGGCTGAACAACCCTGAAATCATCGCCTGTTCTCTGATCAGGAACGGATTCGCGGGATTCGAAACGTCATAGACCCGTAATGCGCCGTTGTTGCCAGAGCGCGCCGCGAAGGCGTAATTACCAGCGACGGTCACTGCTGCGATGCCTCCCGTCATCGAAGCACAGTGTTTCTGGGATGTCGGGCTGATGAGGTCGATCGTGCAGAAGTCGTATGCGGCCACATATCCCCACCCGTTACGGATGGCCATGTCGATCACGTTGACCGTGCCAGCCGAAACCGAGCGCTTGAAGGCCGGCGCCGTAGCGTCACTAATATCGAAGATCGCCGCGGTTTCCGAGGTGCCGGCGTCCTCACCCCAGTTCGTGACGACGAGGAAGGAACCATCGCTGGCAAGGTTCCGAGCGTGGAAGCCACCGCCTCCTCCCCAGCTGGCTTGACTGATCTGGGTCTGTGCGACGGCAGATGACTTGGTTCCAACCGCATCGAAGTAGGCCTCGCCGTCATACATCTTGATCGTTAGTCCGGTAAGCGCCTTGCCGCCGGCGCCGAGCGCCGAGGCGAAGGCTTCGAAGCGCGTCCAGGCGCCGCTGGTTGGAAGCGTGGTGGAAATCCGCTGGTGAGTCAGCGCGGTGTCGATCAACTCCTCGCCCCACGTTGCGCGGTAATCCGCAGTGCCGTCCGTCCAGTCGAAAAGGATCTCGCGCGGCGGATTGCACGGATTGACCAGAACCCAGGCAACCAGCTTGTCGCTGGTTCCGGCGCTCAACGGCGTAGTCGCGCCGGTGATCGACGCCTGGCGAAGGCCACTTCCCACCGGCAGAGAAAGAGACTTCGTGCCGAGTGCTGCCTGAGTCGTTGTGAAGGTTGCTCCGGCTAACGTGGCGCCCGCCGGGAGCGCGTCGTCGATCCATGTCGCGTCGAGCGCCACCGAAGCTGGTGGCGCGATCTGCGGCAGCGAGCACGTGACCGTCAACGATGCCGTCGCGGTGTTGATGTAGGTCCCTGTAATGGTGACCGTTCCGGTATGCGTGAGGGTGGTGATCTGTGTGGTAACCGAATTAGCTCCAAGCGGGACGGTCACCGCGGCGGGGACTGTGGCAATGCTGGTGTCCGAGCTGGTCAGCGTCACAGTTGCTCCGGAGGGAGCAGGCCCGCTGAGCAGGATCGTGGCGTTGACCGTGGTCAGCTCCGTGGCGGAGGAAAGTGCCGGTGTGATGGAGACGAGTGACACGGTCGACGGCGTCACGGTCAAGGCTGCCGGCTGCGACGATCCAGCGTACGACGCGGTGAGTGTCACCGGCGTCGAGACCGAAACCGTCGAGGTGCTGACCGTGAACTGCACACTGGCGGCACCGGCCAGCACCGTGGCTGTCGCCGGAACCGTTGCCGCGGCGTTGTTGCTCGACAGGTTGATCGTCGCCGGCGCAGACGTGGAGTGCAGCAGCGTGACGGTCCCAGTGGCCGTACTTCCGCCCGAAACCGTCGATGGGTTGAGCGTGAACGACGTGATCGGATTCGCAAGCGCGCCGCTCAAAATCGCTGTTGAGGACAGTGGCGCAAACGCATTCGAGTCGGTGGCCTTGAGGGAGAACGTGTCGCCCGGCAATCCGCTGACGGTCACGACGAACGATCCATTCGCATTCGCGTTCCCGGAGAACGTTGCCGCGCTGCGCAGGTTCGTCAGGACGAGCTTCACCGGTTGGTCGGGGTCCGTCGCGGCACCTGCAGCACCAACGATCGAATCGCCGGACGCGGTACTGCTGACGGTGATGCTGGCGGGTACGATCTTCGGTGCCGCCGGATTGAATGCCGCAACCGATGTGGCGTCCTTCGTCACCGGGTTGGTCACCTCGACGCGGTCCGACGACTTGAGCGTCGAGGAGCGCAGTGTGACGTTATCGAAGCGGTAGAGACCCGCCCAGCTATCGCCAACAGCAATGCTGATCGTCTCGCCGCCGTTCGGCGCCAGCGTCACAGTCTTGCTGTTCGGCGTCACAGTGGCAATGCGCCAGATACCTTTCAGCGTGCCAGTGCTGTCTTTGATCTCAACCCAGTGGCTGATGAAGTACGCCGGGATGTTGACCGTGCGGTCCGTTACGAGCGTCACGCCGCCGCTACCCGCCAACGCCACGCCGCTGCCGAGCGAGGGAAGTTCCGTTGCTTGTCCCGTCAGACCGCCGTTGTCGATCGTCAAATCGCCATACGTTGCCTGCGGGCCGCGTACGTAGATCGTTCCTGCGCCACCAACCTCTGTTGATGATGCGCCGAAGTTGGATGTTCCTGTTTTCGCGGTCAGAGTCCACGGAAGGGACGTTCCGCTCGTATATTCGATGGCGATCGATCCGCCGGCACCCGCGCCGTAGTTCGCGTGTGAGCCGTTGGCCGACACCGAACCCGTGCCGCTCAATGTGCCCGTGCTGATCCAGACCGAGCCGCCAGCGCCTCCGCGTGACAGACTGTCCGCGTTCGGCCCGTCGGCGTGAATAACACCGTCCAGAACGACGCTCCCTGCCTGGATGTGGACCACACCGCCACCGGTCAGACCCGTGCCCTCTCCGCCGCCGCCTGCCTCCTGCGGCTGGTAAACGCTTCCGAAGGTCGAGGCCAACGCCCCTTGATACAAACCGCCCACGCCGATGTGACTACCACCCGAGCCAACGCCAGGCGTCGTCGCACCCGGATACGTCGTGTCGAACTTGTAGCCGCGGCCTGTTAAATCAATCGAGCCGCCGGCATCGATTCGCAGTTCGCTCTGCGTCGTGATCGACAGGCCCAGGCCGGTGCGGTGCGTCAACACGGCACCCGCTTTGATGCGCAAACTTCCGGCGACGATCTGCTCGTGCTCGATCGTTCCGCTGTCGATCGTTTCCGCCCCGGAGACGCGCACCGGGTCGACGCTGTCGAGACGCACTCCGCGCAGAGTCAGGTTGTCGAAGCGGTAGATGCCCTGCCACTTGTCGCCAACGGCCAGCGCGATGGTCTCGCTACCGTTCGGTGCCAACGCCACGGTCTTGCTGTTCGGCGTCACGGTGGCAATGCGCCAAGTACCCTTCAGCAGGCCAGTGCTGTCTTTGATCTCAACCCAATTTCCAGCGAAGTACGCCGGGATGTTGGCCGTGCGGTCCGTCACCAGCGTTGCGCCGCCACTTCCCGTAACAGCCACACCATTGCCGAGCGAGGGCAGGTTCGTCGTTTGTCCTGTCTGACCGGCGTTGTCCACCGTCAGGTCGCCGTACGTCGCCTGCGGACCATGTACGTAGATCGTTCCTGCGCCACCAACCTCTGTTGATGATGCGCCGAAGTTGGATGTTCCTGTTTTCGCGGTCAGAGTCCACGGAAGCGACGTTCCGCTCGTATATTCGATGGCGATCGAGCCGCCGGCACCCGCGCCGTAGTTCGCGTGTGAGCCGTTGGCCGACACCGAACCCGTGCCGCTCAATGTGCCCGTGCTGATCCAGACCGAGCCGCCAGCGCCTCCGCGTGACAGACTGTCCGCGTTCGGCCCGTCGGCGTGAATGACACCGTCCAGAACAACGCTCCCTGCCTGGATGTGGACCACACCACCACCGGTCAGTCCCTCAACACTCTGTCCCCCGCCGCCGGCTTCCTGCGGCTGGTAAACGCTTCCAAAGGTCGAGGCCAACGGCGGCTCATACAAACCACCCACGCCGATGTGACTACCGCCCGAGCCATTCCCCGGCGTCGCCGCTCCCGGATACGTCGTGTCGAACTTGTAGCCGCGCCCTGTCACATCAATCGCGCCGCCGGCATCGATTCGCAGTTCGTTCTGTACCGTGATCGACAGGCCCAGGCCGGTGCGGTGCGTCAGCACTGCACCTCCTTTGATGCGCAAACTTCCGGCGACGATCTGCTCGTGCTGGATCGTTCCGCTGTCGATCGTTTCCGCCCCGGAGACGCGTACCGGGTCGACGCTGTCGAGACGCACTCCGCGCAGAGTCAGGTTGTCGAAGCGATAGATGCCCTGCCACTTGTCGCCAACCGCAAGCGTGATCGTTTCACTGCCATTTGGCGCCAGCGTCACGGTCTTGCTGTTCGGCGTCACGGTGGCAATGCGCCAAGTACCTTTCAGCAGGCCGGTGCTGTCTTTGATCTCAACCCAATCTCCAGCGAAGTACGCCGGGATGTTTGCCGTGCGGTCCGTCACCAGCGTTGCGCCGCCACTTCCCGTAACAGCCACACCATTGCCGAGCGAGGGCAGGTTCGTCGTTTGTCCTGTCTGACCGCCGTTGTCCACCGTCAGGTCGCCGTACGTCGCCTGCGGACCATGTACGTAGATCGTTCCTGCGCCACCAACCTCTGTTGATGATGCGCCGAAGTTGGATGTTCCTGTTTTCGCGGTCAGAGTCCACGGAAGCGTCGTTCCGCTCGTGTATTCGACAGCGATCGATCCGCCGGCACCCGCGCCGTAGTTCGCGTGCGAGCCGCTGGCCGACACGGAACCGGCTCCGTTCAGTGTGCTCGTACTGATCCAGACCGATCCGCCCGCGCCTCCTCGCGACTGTCCTTCCGCGCTCACCCCATCGGCGCGAATGGCCCCATCGAGCGCAATGCTCGTTGCCTGAATATGGATTACTCCGCCTCCGGTCAGTCCCTCAACACTCTGTCCCCCGCCGCCGGCTTCCTGCGGCTGGTAAACGCTTCCAAAGGTCGAGGCCAACGGCGGCTCATACAAACCGCCCACGCCAATGTGACTACCACCCGAGCCATTCCCCGGCGGCGCCGCTCCCGCATACGTCGTGTCGAACTTGTAGCCGCGGCCTGTCACATCAATCGCGCTGTTGCAGGCAACGTAGATTGATGTCGCCGTGATATCGAGCGGCGAGACTGTCGTGCCGGACGTCGCCAGATGTACGACAGTGGCGCCGTTCACCACGGCCAGCCGCGCGAAGTGATGAGGACCGGCAATGGTGAGCGTGCCGCCCGTCGCGATGACCGTGCCGTTTTCGTATTGCGTGTCCGTCGCGTTGATCGTGCCGCCGGATGCAAACGTGAACGTCGAAGCAGTGCCTCCGATGATGGTGAGCGTGCCGAGGAGGGCATTCGTCTTGCCGGCAAAGGTAGTCGCCGCGACGCGCAGCGTGATCACGGTGCCATCGGCTGCTGCCGGCACGACATAGTTGTACTGATAGTTGCCGCTCACCAGCGTCATCGGGAACGTCTGCGAGCCCGACGCCGTCGTGATGGTCATCGAGACAGTGTTGATCGAGTCGCCGGTCGCAGGCGTGACCTTGACCGTGAGCGGCGCGCTGGCGGCGGCCGGATACATTGAGTTGTTGCCGCAAACCCAGGTCAGCGTGGGTGCCAGCGCATCGATGATCGGATGGATGTTGACGGTGACGCTGGCCGGCGCCGACTGGTTGTTCTCGAAGTCACCTGCGGTTACGACAATCTGCTTCGGCACATCGGATGGCGGATCGACGTCCGGCGCGATGATGCTCGCAGTCCAGACGTTGGCGCGCACAGGGTCGAGCGCCATCGCGTAGCTCACGCCATCCATCACTGCCGCCGCCTGGGTCACGCCCACCTCGGCATCGACAATCGTTGCCTCGACCGCGATCGCCAGCCCCTCGGTGAACGTCGAACCAGCGAGCGGTTTCGTGATCGTGACAGTGGGGCCGTTCGCGTCGTGAAGAATCGTGACGCTCTTCGTCTGCGTCGCGGTCAGGCCGCGGCCATCTGTGGCGGTCACCGTCAGTTGCACGACGGTGCCGCTGGCGGTCGCCTGAGGAATCGTGATCGTGTACGTCGCGGACAAACCGTGCGTGGCCGGATTCGGCGTCGGAGTGACGGGTGTGATCGTGCCGGCGGACGCCGTCAGCACGAGCGACGTCACACCCAAATCGTCCGACGCCGCGGCGGTCACGGTGATGGGATGACCGGCGTACATCTGCAACGACGCCGGCGCGACGTCGAACTGAGCGATCGTTGGTGAGGCGTTGGCGACGATCGTGTAGCTCGTCGATGCCGTCGCCAACGTGCGTCCGGCGCGGTCGGTGACTGATAGTTTCAGCGATGCGCTTCCGGGCGTTGCGTTGGCCGGAATGGCGATATTCGCGGCAGCCGCCGTGATCGTTCCCGGGAAGTCGTACGACGGAATCGCAAGATCCGCGGCAGGCGTGAGCGTGGCGTGTACGTCGCCAACGCCTGCGCTCGACTGCGCGCTGAACGTCAATGGCAGAGTTTCGCTCTGAATGAACGACGTTCCGGCCGGAGGCGCGCTCACGAGCGTTACGGACGGCTGATCGTTCGGATGCAGAAGGATTGCGGTTGGATCGGTCGAGACAGCCGCAGCATTCGCGGAGTAGTCGTCGTCGAAGCGCGCCAGGGCACGTGGACCGACGGCGATCGCATCGAAGAGCAGCGGTCCGGCGCTCGCCGCCAGCGGCGTGGCGCGCGTGAGGTGGAGCGATCCGGCATGGCGATCATCAAGCGACGACACGGACAACTCGCCGTTCGCCTCGCCCGGTTTCTGCACGAATGTCGTACCGGCGCCGCCATCGACATAAACACGCGACTCGGTGGCGTTGTCGTTGCGACCGCCGCGCGTTTGCATCAGAGGCTGCGCCGGCTCCACATCGAACCGGTCGGTGATGACCGCGGCGATACGTCCGCCGCCACCACCGCGCGATGTGTTCGTGGCGCCATCGTCGTCGCCGCCGTTCGCGGTGATGCGCGAGGCCCAGCCGGTCACGAGCGCGCGGGCATGAAGGTTGATCGAGCCGCCCGAGCCCGCCCCGCCGCGTCCGGTTCCACTTTGTCCGTCGGCGCGAATGGTGCCGGCGATGACGAAGCGCGAAAGCTCTGTTCCGCTGCCACCGTTGATGACGACTGCTCCGCCGCCGTTGCCGCCGGCCGTGCAACAACCGCTGCCTCCCGATCCGCCGCTGCCAAAGTCCGAGGGATTCGTGATCGAACCGTATGTTGCGTTCGTCGCCGCGCCCGCATCGGCGCCCGCAACGCCTGCGTACGATCCCGACGCGAACGAAGAAACGCTCGTGGCCGCGCCGCCAACGGTCGTGTTGCCGAGCGTGACGCCGTTCGGACTGCTGTTCTGGCCGCCCGACTCGTGCGATGCCCATCCGCCGAGGAAGCCTTTGCCGGTCAGGTCGATGGAGGAATCGCCGTCGACGTAGAGATGATCGCGAACGGTGAGATCGATCTTCGTTCCATCGGGATTGCCGGCGATGGCGCCGTCCGCCACGATCAGATTCTTCAGCGTCACCGGAACGCTGATGTAGAGCTTCTTTCCGCTGCCGTGAATACGCACAGTCTTTCCGGCGAACGTGGCCAGGTTGGTGTTATTGATCTGGCTGTCGGTGGCGAGATCGACGTCCGCAACGATTGGATCGATCGTGATCGGAACGACGGTTTGATGCCCGCTGTCGCTGGCGGTCGCGTTGATCGTGAACGGCGATCCATCCGCGGGCGTGTCGAAGGTGACCTGCTTTTCGAAGATGTCATTCGCCAAACGGTCCGCGGTCACGCTGGCGAAGAGCGGCGAGTCGAACGTGACGCTGTCGACGTGGATGTCGTCCGTGGCGCGCACGCGCAACGTCAGGGTGACGTTGCCTTTGACGACGGCGGCGCCATCGAGCGGCGTGAGCCACCACACCAGCGGCGCGGTGCCGTCGTTCACCGAATCGTAGATGACGTCGGTGGTCTGCGCGGTGTGATTGCCGTCGTAGTCGTATGCGGTGGCGGCGATGTGAATGCGCGTGTCGACGTTCTTGGCGGTGACGTCGACGTCGGTGAAGAAGGTATAGCTGCTTCCGCTGGCCGATGATCCGGGGTCGCCGAACTTGACGTCGATCGACCTGCCGTCGATGACGAAGGTGACGTGCGCGACGCCGCTTTCGGCATCGGCGACGGTGACCTGGGCGCGATATTTGTTGCGCAAGACATCGCCGAATTTGTAGTGCGACTCGGCGGCCGGCAGCATGGCCATGATCTGCGGCGGATTCGCGTCCGCGAGCACGTTGACAGACGCACTCTTCTGCGACGACTGGTTGTCGCCGTCGGTCAGCGTGAGCACGAATTGCAGCGTGTCCGCTTCCTTCACATCGGCCGGCACATCGACGGAGTACTGCGCGTTAATCCACGAATCGGACGTTGTGTTGCGCCGGATCGGCTGCGGGCTGATGCGATGAATGCGCGAGGCGTCGAGCACGTACGGCGTGCCGTCGGTATGTTTGCCCGTCACGCTCAGCGCGCTCGTGACGACCAGTCCGTCTTCGTCGAACGTTGCCGAAAGCGCCACGCTTCGCGCCACGTACGTCGATGCCGGCGCGGTGATGGCGAGGTTCTGCGGCGGCAGGTTCGGCGACACATCCCACGTTTGCGTGGCGATGTCGCTGACGTTGCCGGAGAGGTCGACGGCCGATGCTTTCAACGTCACGCTCGTGATGCCGTTGGCGATGCGGAGCACGTAGCCGAATGGCGCCGTGGTGGCTTTCGCCAGCGGCTTGCCCGTGCTGTCGAACCATTGCACGTAGCTGATGTCGGTCGATGCGCGCGGCGGCGTGATCCCTTCATCGACGACTGCAACGGTAACGACGTAATCGACGCCGGCGATGAGCTTCGTGCTCGCCGCGGGCGCATCGATCGTCGCGACCGGGCGCACGTGATCGGCGGAGAAGAAGTCGAAGGTCTGGGCTGTGCTTTGAATGTTGGGCGGCGTCAGCGTGTCGCGCGCGCCGTTGATGGTGATGCGATAAAACGCCGCCGGTTGCAGCGCAACGCCAACGGGCGCGACGACGAGCGTCGACGCGCTGGCCGGATCGGTGAATGCCGAGATCGGAAGCGGCGCGCCCACCGGCGTTCCGTGATTGCCGCTGAGCTGCTCGAGGCGCAACGTGCCGCTACCTCCCGGCGCGAAGACGCTGCCGTCGATCGCTTTGTTGAAGCGGAGGTAGAACGTGGTGCCGTCCCCGATTACCTGACTCGTCGCCGGCGTCGTCGCAATCACCTTCGGCTCCGTGTAATCGACCGTGGTGAAATTCGTCGTGACCGCGAAGGTCATCTTGTTGCCGCTGGGATCGGTGATGTTGTCGCTGATCGCGATCGTGTACGTGAGGTTGCTCTTGAGCAGACCAACCGGCACGAGGTGAACGCGATACTGGCCGTCGCTCGTGGTCTCCGCGGAGATGGTCATCGGCGCGGCCTGCGAGTCGTCGCTGGCGATGACGCGGAAGAATCCAGTGCTCACGCTGGCGGCGGCGAGCGGCTCTGTCAGCGTGATCGTCACCGGCGAGTTCGGAGCGACACTATTTGCGTTGTTGGGCGGATCGATGCTGACGACGCGCGGGCCGGTCGAGTCGAGCTTCACGCTCGGCGCGGGATAGCTGCCGGACGTGCCATTGGGAACCAGGACCGTTCGCGATGCGCCGATCGTGCTGCCGTCCGGTTGCAAGTAGTCGAGGTGAACGCTGGTGTTGCCGACCGGAACGCCGGTGATGCTGTAGTTGCCGTTGCTGTCGGTGTGCGCTTCGATGTTGATGCTCGAACTGACAGCACTCGAAATGCTGACGAGCACTCGCGTATCTACCGACGGCTGCCCCACCCCTGCCTCGGCCTCCACATGTCCGGCCATGGTGATCCGGTGCCCGAGCGAGAGTGTGAGATGAAGCGGCGTCGAGCGGCTGGCCAGTGTCCCGCTGGCCGACGATGAGAGGCCCTGCGACGTCGCGCTCGCCGAGACCGCTCCGAGCGGTACACCGGTGATCGAGACGTTCCCGCTCGCATCCGGGAAAAGAGTGAATCCCTTGCCCTCGCTGCTAATCGTAACGCTGGCCGAAGCGATGAGCGCGGCTTGTGCGGGATCGTCCGAGGTGACCGTGACCTGAACGGTACCGGTAGTCTTGAATGTCAGTGCAATCGTTCCGTTCGTCGCCCCACTCGGAAATGTGCCGCCGCCTCTCACCGTGCGTTCTTCGCCACCCAGCTCGTCAGCGATGACGCTGTACGGCACCTTCGCCCGCAGCTTCGGGAAAACCACACCACTTCCCGCTCCCTGCAGCTCGCGCGAGTAGCCTTCCTGTTGCACGCGGACATCGACGAGCGGCGCAGGGATTCCCTGTCCACCAGAATCGTTCGGAAGATAGACCTGGACGCTGAGCGTGGCAGTCGGCTCCAGCGTGAGCTTGACTCCAGTCAGTTCCTGAATCGTGCTGGTGAGCGTGAAGTCGAGTGCCGCCGTGCCGCGGGCCGAATCAAAGTCATACCCCGAAATTCTGAACGGACCCTCGGGCACGCCGTCGAAACGGTAATTGCCCGCCGCATCGGTCGTGGTTCGCAACGCAACGTAGCCCGATTGGAGCGTAATGTGGCCTCCGGCAATCGGCTGCTCGGGCGAAGCTTCCGCATCGACCAGCGAGCCGCTGACAACTCCGAGGACGGTGAGTCCGATGTCGGCGGAGGTGAGCGCACCTTGCGTGACGACGAGCGTGCCGCTGCTTCCGGCGCGAGCCCGCGCCCGCGAGAGCACGCGAACCGTGTAGTTATTGCCAGCGGGAACATTCTCGAAGGTCACCACTCCGTTGCCGTCGCTCTGTCCGAAGTCGAAGGTGAGATTCGCGCGCAGAAGCGTGGTCTCAGCGTTGCTCACGCGCGTGGCACCGTCGTACACGGTCACGCTGATCGTGCCCGTGCCTCCTTCTCCGACGACGATGCGGACGCCGGTCAGGTTGTTCGCTTCGCCGGCGATCGTTCCCTGATATTGGCCGTGCTGCTCCTGGAACAGCGGCGACTGCGCATCGATGTGGATGCCGCCCTGAAAGACGTTGTTGATGACGAAGTGCCCGTTCCGGTCAGCGCTCAACGGCTGTTGCGGCGACCCGTGAGTTTGATAGGGCCAGGAAGTCTCGCGCGTCCAATAGTTGGCCAGCGGCACGACGGCGCCGTTGCCATCGACGATCGTTCCTTCGACGCTGGCTTGCTCGAGAAGGACGACCGTGAGATTGCTGACCGGCCCACCGTGCGATGGAGTCTGCGTGTCGATGTACCCCGTGCGGAAAATCCCGTCGATCGAATATTCAGCGATGACACGGATAGCGGCATTGGCGGCGACGCCGGCAATGTGGAATGAGCCATCGGCGGCAGTCGGGAAGTTGCCGAGGTCCGCGGAGCCGCCCTCGAGATGCACAAAAGCGCCAGCAATTGGCGTCTGCCGGTCCCAGTTCAGCACGCGTCCGGAGATCGAGCTTGTCGTCGTCAGCACGAGGAAGACTTCCTTTTGCTGACCCTGAAACTCCATCTCGACAGGCGCCAACGCGTAGCCGAGCGGGTTCTCGTACGTCTCCACGGTTGCCGGCTGGTTGACCGGGACTTTCGTGATGTTGAGGACGCCGTTGGCGTCGGGATCGACCCGCCGGTCCTTCAGCGTCATGTCCTGTGCGAAAAAGTTGAAGACGCGATAGGTGATGATGACCGGAGCATGCACGTCGAGGTTGCAGTCGATTGCACCGGGCGCGCATCCAAGGTGGGCGATGACGTTGCCCTGACCAGGAAGGCGCAGATCGACCGTTATCGTCTGGCCGGGGAAGTCGAGATGCACAAGCCTGCCGATCGTCTGATCGCCATAGCGCGAATCGACTCCGTGCGGCACAGCCAGGATGTCGAGAGTCAACGGCACATCAAGATTGCTGAGCGCATAAATCCCCGGAGTCTCCGGAATTTCGGGGAAATTGATGATCGGAAAGCCTGTGCTGAGCACCTGATAGTTCGTGACCAATTGTCCGGCGGCATCGAACAACCGCACTTTGATGGTTCCCTTGCCGGAAGGCTTCGCGCTGGAGATCGTGATGTTGAATGCATTGGACCCGGCGACGAGCACCGTCGGCAGAAAGAAAGTTCCGAATCGGCCGGATGCAGGATCGAACGCGGAGACGATCTCTTTGCCTGCCAGCGCGAGCGGAATGCCCTCGTACGTGAACTTGCCCTCGGCATCGGCGGTAACCGTTGCGAAACCACTGATCGTGACTGTCGCGCCGGCAACTGGCGTGAGACTGGTCGGGTTGAATGGATCGTCGCGGAAAACGGTGCCGGTGAGCGTCGCCCGCGATGCAAGATCTGCGGGTGCGGGCACATCGAGCGTCAGCGTCTGATCGATGACCGCGTCAGGATGAAGATCGACTTCGACGCCCGCGCTCGCCATCGTGATGCCGAAATTCGCCGCGAGAATGCTGATCGTGCCGGCCGGAACCTTCGTGAATTCGACGCGGCCATTCGCGTCGGTAGTTCCGTCGACGAGTCCATAACCTTCCGTGAAAACGCCGGCATGGGCGCCGGGGACGAGTGAATGCGGATCGGATGCGCTGATGTCGGAGCGCCTGACAGTGATGCGAACCGTGCCCGTGCCGGGAAACGGTTTCAATCGAATGACGAGATCCTGGCGCAGCGCTTCGCCCGGGAAGTGAATCTGATTCGCGGCGAAGCAGACATTGCCGGCCTGGTCGCTGACACTGAGCGTAAACGGGCCGACCGGCAGATCGTTGATGCTGAAGGAGCCGTCCGCGCCGGAGATCGCTGACTTCATCTCCTTCATCAGCGGATTGTTGTTGTATCCCGCGCTTCCGGCCACAACCGTCGCACCACCGAGCGGCCGGCCGTCGCTGTAAGTGACAAAGCCACTCACGGTTCCCCGGCCGATGAAGACGAGATTGAGCTCTCGCAGCTCGCCGGGCGATCGGATGATGCCGTCCGATTGGATGGTGCCGCCGGCGCCATAGGTCTCGGCGCGGAAGCTGCCATAAGCGCCGTTGCCGAGATCGCGCCGGATGTACTCAAAAAGATAACGGCCCGTGTCGCTGGCGTTGCCGGTGACGCTTCCATCCAGCGCCTGATCAAACTGCCCAATGTCGTTCACGAGCAACGTGACCGGCGCGTTGGCGACAGGTGTGTTGTCGGCGAGAAGGACCTTTCCGTACAACAGACCGGCCGGCGCGTCGTTGTCGATGCGCGGATGGACGACGCCCGAACCGGCAGGCGCGCCAGGCAGCAGCGAATCGTCGAGCGCGATCGTGTACGCGGCGTTCTTCGAGAGCGTCTTGTCGAAGTAAATGTCGAGAATGCGGCCGTCCGCCTGCAACGCGGCGCCGGGGATGTAGGTTCGTGTGCCGTCGTTATGCCGGCGTGCGTGATAGCCGATCGCTGCGACGTCGGTGGTCAGCGCTACGCGATCACGGATCGTAGACAGGTCGGCCACATCGACCGGCCGGTTGAACAACAGCGAGACCGTTCGTCCTTCACCGTTGAGATAAAGATCCTGGGCCGCGCCGCTGAGAGCCAGCGTCATCGGAGCGACGGCGGTTGGTCCGCTGACCGGAACATACTGACCGCCGGTGACGATGATGTTCGACGTGGCGCGGTCGATGACAAACGAAACGCCGGCCGGATTTGCACTGGCGACTCGAAATGACGCGCGCATCATCGAGCCGTCCGCCGCAGCCGGGTAGATCAGCTCGACCGCGAAGTCGGACGATGCCGGGACAATGCCGAAGCGCACGCTTTCGCTGAAACGCCCGACCATCGCCAGCTCGCCGTACTCGCTGCCCGAGCGAAACTCCGTGAGCTCCGCAAATGGCAGCGTGCGCGTCCATGGGGTAGCCGCTTCCGCCGGAACCGCAAGTTTCAATTGCGACGTCGCGCCGGTGAGCGACATCGCATACGGCCGCGCGACTCCGTTGACCGCAGCGCCATGCACGATGGCCAGCAGGTACGGCGAACGATGCGCCGTCGCAGCAGCGAATTCGTTTGCGAAATCGGTTGGATTCTTCCCCGCACTCAGCCCAACGCGCTCGAGCTGCCGCGTCATCGCTGCCGACGCTACCCTCCCGCTCACCTCGGAGCGCCTTAGTTCATCCCACTCTTTGAGATCGGGCGCAAAGGGGAGGTTACCGGCGCGCTCGATGTTGCCGAGGAGGTCGAGACTGAGATCGAAGAGAGGGTCGCGGTCTTCGAGCGGCTGTGTGACATTCGGATCGGTGCGGCGGATGAAGATGCGCTCCCCTGCCCGGGCCACGTCCTGCGCGCGGCGGAAAACATCGCTCGGAATCACGCGCGGCAGCAGCGCTGTGCGCTCGCTCAGCGGCGCGGTGGCCAGGCTGTAGCCGAGTCCGAAGAGCGACATCTGCGCGGCGATGTAATCGGGATCGAGATAGCGCGTGTAGAACGGCATCAACAGCGTCGCCGGCGAAAGCGGAATCCCGCTGGCGCTCACACCCATCGACAGCGACACACCCACTTTGATGTTCTCGTCCGCCGCGCCCGCCGAGGCGAAAACGCTTCCGGTCAGGCGCGATCGCAGGTGATACGGAACGGTGAGCGTCTTGCCGCGCTCGATCGTCGCCTCGACGGGATCCATCGCATTCGGGAAGCAGACGTTGAAGCCGCTCCACGATGACTGGCCGCTGCAAACCGGAATCTGGCCGGGATCGATGCGCACCGTTTGCGCGGTCGCCGAGGTGTTGGTGATGAAGGCGAAGGCGGTGTAATCCTCGCCGCTGCGCACCGTGTCGGGATGCACGAAGTTGACCTGGAAGCGAGGATCGCTGACCACGAACGACGCGGAGAGATTGCCCTCCAGCGGCGTGTCGGCCTGATTGGGCGCTTTGTACGTCGCGTGCACCTGCACCTTCACCGTGTGCGTGCCGGTCTTGAGCGCTTCGAGTGACCACTCCGCGCTCCCCTGCCCGGCAGCGATCAGGAATCGCGCACCGGTAACGTCATCGACGACGGGAACCGGCTGGCCGATGCTGACGGCCGGGGTCGACTTTGCCACGCGCAGGCCCAGGGGCGCATCGAGCGTGGCCGAGATCGAGTCGATCGTGACGGCACTTCCCGCCGGCGCCGAATTTCCGACGTTGAGGATGACGGCGAAGAACTGGTGCAGCACTCCGAAGCCGCTCGGCACAACGAGACCAGCCGGAATCGAGAGCGTCTCGCGGTGCGGCTCATGCTCGCCCGGCGGCGGCTGCCCTCCCCCGCCCGGCTCAGGTTTATCGAGCGGGAACCAATGAACGATCGGTGGCTCAAAGCGGGGCGGGGGTTGATGCTGCGGCAGCGGCGGAAGATTGTAGGGAGTTACATCGGGCGCCTTGATGACTTCGTGCGTTCTCCGGTCGATGATCACCGGATAGGGCACGCTGACCGTCTGGCCCTGAAACGCAAAGACGAAGGTGTATTCGAAGACGTCGTAGTTGTTGGCGTCGACGGTAATTCCTCGAGCGCGTAACTCGTCCGGCGTCAACTGGTGGACGCTGAGCTTCGTCGTCAATGTCTGCGTAATGGTGATGTTCGCGAACGACGGCACCGCGGTCTGCAGCGTTTTGCCGTCCGCCGAAACGAGACGGATGTTGCGCAGCACGTAGTCGCCCTTTTCATAGAGCAGCGGCAGTAGAAAAAGATGGCCGGGCCTGGTGACGAGAGGGATCGGCGTGTCGATACCGGGACCGGTCAGCTCGCCAGCGGCGGTCATGCCGTTGTCTGGCGGTGCCTGATCGTTGATCTTGCCGCCGAACTTCGTCTGCACCGCCGCGGCAATGCCGGGATCCGCGACGACCGTCGTCGTATCAACCTCGAGCGACAGGCCGGAGATGAGCAAATCCTTGTGATCGATGTCAGCGCCGTATGCGCCCGCGACGTGCAACCCCATAAGACACACGATCGCCGCGAAAGCGACACATCGACCGCGGAGACGTATCACCAGTCCGCCAGTCCCTTCAGTGCAACGCGTTCGCGGACGGTAGTGTGTCGATTTCGCGCAACTCGCGCGCGAGGCGCGTGAGCCGCGACTCGATCCGCTTCGCTCCCGGATCAATCAGCGTGACCTCGGCAGCGGGCATTTCGTCGCCAACGCGAATGATGCTGTTGTGCGAGACAACTCGCGCGCCGTCGGTATCGATGGTCAAGGTACGCTCGGTGACGAGACCGTAGTTTTCGGCGGGCGTGGCACTGACACTCATCGCCGAGATGCTTCCGCTGCTCCCCGCGACAGCCAGAATCTCGGTCTGTTCATCAGTCATCTTGGCCGGATACGCCGCGCCGATGAGCACCTCAGCCGCCGCGCGAGAAAGGGTCACGCGACGGTCGATGCCGACGTCAAGCCGCCGATGCGGCGTTTCATCGACGAAGGTCTCGACATTGTTTGCCGAGCGGCTGCCGGAAATCATCATGCGCGCTTCGCGCTGCACGGGCTTGACGCCAATCCGCGCGTCGAGCGCCGCACGCGATTGCGCAATATCCGCAAACGGCGTAACGCTCCACGTCTGCGCCGCATGATCGATCTCGGTGAGCTGCTGGGCGTCGTAATCGGCAATCGTGACCTTCGCTCCACGCACAGTGACCACACGGTTCCCGATGCAATATTCATCGATCGTCGCAGACGTCTTGGAGAGGGGATCATCCACGCGCCGCACGAGATGCAGCGGCCGCGGAAAAAGCGCGCCCGCGCCAAACGCCAGCGGCGTGATCAGAAGAGAGACCGCTGCCAAAACCCGCAGCGTCCACCCTCTCATAAGAGTGTGCCGGACCAACAGGGGGAACCTCCGCCGTTGAGATCAGGTTGAATGAAATATCTGTTTGTTTAAGGAGCGGCGGCAGGCTAACACTAAGTTTTTGCTGAGACAATGAAAAAGTTAGGAGGAGCTCACGCAGCTAGAAAGATTTCCCGATCTCGCCAACCAGCGCGCCAACGGCGTCGACGCGCTGGCCGGGTCGGCGAATGCCGAGATCGGAAGGGGCGCGCCCACCGGCGTTCCGTGGTTGCCGCCTAGCTGCTCGAGGCGCAACGTGCCGCTGCCGCCGGGCGCGAAGACGCTGCCGTCGATCGCTTTGTTGAAGCGGAGGTAGAACGTGGTGCCGTCCCCGATCACCTGACTCGTCGCCGGCGTCGTCGCAATCACCTTCGGCTCCGTGTAATCGACCGTGGTGAAGTTCGTCGTGACCGCGAAGGTCATCTTGTTGCCGCTCGGATCGGTGATGTTGTCGCTGATCGCGATCGTGTACGTGAGGTTGCTCTTGAGCAGACCAACCGGCACGAGGTGAACGCGATACTGACCGTCGCTCGTGGTCTCGGAGGAGATGGTCATCGGTGCGGACTGCGAGTCGTCGCTGGCGATGACGCGGAAGAATCCAGTGCTCACGCTGGCGGCGGCAAGCGGCTCGGTCAGCGTGATCGTGACCGGCGAGTTCGGCGCGACACTATTGGCGTTGTTGGGCGGATCGATGCTGACGACGCGCGGGCCGGTCGAGTCGAGCTTCACGCTCGGCGCGGGATAGCTGACGGTCGTGCCATTGGGAACCAGGACCGTTCGCGATGCGCCGATCGTGCTGCCGTCCGGTTGCAAGTAGTCGAGGTGAACGCTCGTGTCCAACGACCTCGTTACGATTCGCCTGCGTCGCCGTCAGGCCATCGGGGTGGTCTGCGTCAGTGGCACAACGTTGTCGCCGGCATCCTGTGCATGTTTGACACTGCGTGCAGAATCCAGCGTCGCGGCTATGAGCTCCATCTGGCCAGAAAGACACTTATCGCCTCCTTCTTGACGGACATCACGCCTACACTTACAGTGGCGCCCCATCAACTAATCAAAACAAGCGAAGTTCCATTACTGCGGCAACCCTCCGGCGCCGCTGTAGCTACGTAACAATACGCAATTACGAACACTCTCGAGGAAAACCGATGACACGAGCACTCCTTTTAGCCGTACTGGTGTTGACTGCACTACCAACTGCAGCGCAGCTCGCGGTTCGTTACGGCGCTAAATCTCTAGTTATCTCCGGGGCTTCCGCCAGAGGTGATGTGGTCGTCATCGGGATCATTCACACGAACTCGAAAGGGTTCGAGTCGATTCAGACTCCGCAGTCGATCGAGCACACTGACGCGGAAGGCTCTGTGACCGTTGCGGTTGCCCGGCCTTCATTCCGCTCGGTTTGGCTGATCGTCGACCTCCGGTCCGGTGATTACATAGTCTCTTCTCCGCCGGGTTACGCGGTACGCCGGATGCCGGTCCCCGCGGACGCGATTGATCGAACCGGCCACTCGCTGCTTCATTCCTTCCCTTCGGCGGATCTCTTCATCGTCCGCAAGGGGCAGGGTGCCTGGCACGCGCGGGCCTCGGAAGGGAGCACTCAGGACCCGCGGGATGCACGCTTCAACGTGAGCGTCGATCATTTCAAACCAGTCGGAGCAACGCCTCCGGCTCCTGCGGTTCTGGTCCCAAACGACATTGTCATGGTTTTCAACGCTCCCTATATGGAGTTCTGGGCCACCAAACTGGCTCCTGCTGATTTGTCGGGGGCGAAATGATGCGCATCCGAGCTGCGGTCATCCTCCTTGCCACGCTCTTGTGTCCGTTCGCTGCCTTTGCAGGTGACGACCCTCTGACGAATCGCGGCGTCAACCTGAACGGCGTTTATCACGTGGGCGATATAGACACCGTGAATCTCTTCAACGGCAATCTGATCATCGACATCCCTATGGCCGCGCAGTTCCCGCTTAATGGTGGTTTCAGTTATGGCATTCACCTGATTTACACGGGGCAGCCCTGGGATTTCCCCGAGTCTCTTCGTTATGACAGCTTTCTAGTCCAAGACGTGTACAGAGCGGCTCCCGTTCCTAACCGCAGATCCAACGCCGGCATGGGATGGCGTGTCTCCATCGGCAGGCTGATTTCTCCCGGCGACCCGACGGACATGGGTTGCGATCAGGGAACCTTCTTCCCCTGTAGTGGGTGGATCTATGAATCACCGGACGGCGCGGACCATCGAATCGGTGATTCCGAGCCCGGTTATAGCGCCGATGGCGCGTACCTCCGGCTGACAAGCCACACCGTTAACAATGTTACTTACCGGGAAATTGAGTTCCCTGATGGCATGATCCATCGGTTCGACAGCGACGGAAACCTCACAGCGATCTACACACCTTTCGATCGCGCGGCCAGAGCCGGACCAAGTGTAAACGTCGCGTACCTGACGGGAACAACGGATTGCGGCGATCCTGATGCATCGTGTTGGAAGATCAGCGACATCTTCGGACGCACGCAGTACGTGACGTTCGCCTCCACCCAGGACGCGATTTATGGGCGGCAGCTCGCGCAAAAGATTACCGTTACGGCCCCCGGAAGCGGAACCGTAGAATACTCGCTTCACTACACTGAGGTCCCGACCCTACCGCTGGATGCCATGAAGTGTTACCACGGTTTGGGCGGCGTCGGTCCCGGCCGATGGGAAGACGTTTCTAGCTATCCCGTGCCGCTTTTGACCAGGATCGGGCTGCCGGATGGATCAGATTATGAAGTCGCTTACTATAACGAGAGTCCAGTTCAATGTTCACAGGGAAGTATACAAACCCTTACTCTCCCAACAAAAGGAAGTATTGGGTACACCTATACCAACTGGGCACATAATAATACGATGGGTACCATCGATGGTCCGGGCCATGGAGCTCCATACATCCCCGGCGTCTATTCACGGACGAAGACGCCGGCAGGCGACGGCGCGGCTCAGCTCTGGTCGTATCTCTCGGAAGGCCAGGACAGCACCACGATCCCTTGTGGCGGCTGCCAGTACCCTTCCAGCGAGTGGCGTGAGCGAAGAGTAACCGTAACCGACCCCGATAATCGTACGGTTCGGCACTACTTTTCCATCGCCAACTTTCTGGACGAGGGCTGGCAGCCACGGGAGTACGGGCTTCCGCTCACTCGCCGAAGCGGAACAGCCACGACGGACCCGACAACAAGTCCTGCCGAGCCCAGGTATCTTTCCAGCGAGGTAATGGATGCATCCGGAAACACCGTCGAGCGCTCCATCTATGTCAAGTATGACTATGAGATTGAGGACCTGCCGGGCCGTCCCGGGACCTTTGCGCGCGAACAGGCTTCGTTGACGCGTTATGGGGCCGACGCGGGCCGGTGGTCTTCGGTTAAGCGCTCCTCATTTGACTACGCCGGCCACTACCGGCAAACGGAGACCGATGGCAACTTCGCGTCGGAGGGAAGCACCGGTTTCGATTACAGAATGGAGTTCACCGACTACAACCCAGGGAAATCCGCGTTTTCGAGCTGGGACGCGAACTCGAAGTGGCTGCTGAACACCTTCGATTTTCAGACTGTGAAAACATTGAAAACCAGCCCCAATGATGCACTGACTTCGCACACGAAGAAAACTGAGTTCTGCTTCGAGGCGGACACCGGCTTTCTGACGCGTCGGCGAGTCTTGCTCAATGATCCCACGGTGATAACGGTTCATAGCGGGCGCGACGCGGCTGATCTCATTACTGTTTTCGGCAGGGTTCCGGAACATTCCGATGCGAACCCGAATGACCACACCGGTAATCTGTATTCGGAGAGGAGCTACGGCGGTGACGGCGCAGATCTCCCGCTCGGTGATCTTTGCAGTATTACTCCCACTTCTCCTCGATACGAGATCCAGCATCGATATGACTACGGTGTCCGGAAAACCTCGCAGTATTTTCAAAGCAACGGGACAGCGATGCCCTTCTTCACGCTCGACCGGAGCATTGATTCGAGCGGATCCGTGTCGAAAGAACGAGACGTCGCCGGCGTCGAGACAACGTACACGCCCGATCCCGATGACCTCCTGCGGATCAAGAAAGTAAAGACGGCCGGCACCGATCTGATCACCTACACATACTCGAGTGCCTCAGTGAGTGGGAGCTCCTTCACGCCTGCTGAGATACAGGTCACGCAGGGCGATGTGAAATCGCGAGTGCAATATGACTCCTTCGGCCGGATGTGGCGCGAGTTTCGGACCATGCCCGCGATCGGAGAGGTCAAGCGCGAGACGCTTTACGACTCGTCGAACCGCAAGCTCTCGCAGTCTATGTGGGATTCGTCCTCCTTTACCACCAACAAGACTGCTTTCGAGTACGACTTCCTGGGGCGCCTCGACAAGGTCACGCAGCCAGATGGCACTTCCGTGACTACCTCCTACCTCGGCGATAGCAGACGAACCACAACCAGTTCAGTCGCCAGTTCCACCGCCGCACCACCGGCCACAACCCCGGTCAGCACCGTGGAGCAGATGGACCGCTATGGCCGCATCTGGTATCTCCAAGAGCCCAACGACAGTGTCACCGCCTACGGCTACGGTGTGACGGGCGCACTCGCGCGCGTTTGCATGAACGCATCGCTCAGCTCCTCGGGAGCGTTATCGACGGCAACCTGCGGGCAGGAGCGGACGTTCGCGTACGACGGCCGCGGATTCCTGACGGATGAGACGCATCCCGAGAACGGCAAGGTTTCGTACACCTATGACGCGCTCGGCCATGTTCTGACAAAGAGGCTCGCAGACACCGGGCCTTTCGATCTCAACTACACTTACGACGAAGCCGAGCGGCTCACACACGTCAAATCCCGGGAGACGGCGACTTCGAGCTCTTTCAGAGACTCTAAGGTATTCAGCTTCGGGCTGGAGAACGGTTTGGTAAATCTGAAGCTCGGCAAGCTGGAGACGGCGACCCGGCACAATTACCGGTCCGTCTCCGGTGGCTCAGAAATCGACATGCAGATCACAGAGACCTACGAGTACAACGATTCTGCCGGGCGTCTCACGGACCGAACGTCAGAGATCAAGGATCTCACCACGACAGGCGGAATCAACCAGACCGTTAAGCAGAAGCAGGAGTACACGACCCTGGGACAGGTCAGCTCAGTTACCTATCCATCCTGTTTCAGTGGAGTGGGTTGTGGAGAAACCACCTCTGCCTCCGTGGGATTCACACATACCAATGGCTGGCTTACGGACATCCCATCAACGGACAGGTACGCCAAAATCGGCTACCACGCCAGCGGTATGATCAACACGGTGCTGCACGGAAATGGCGTCACCGATACACAATCGATCAACACCGACGGGATGCCGCGGCCGGAGTCGATCACCTTCGATCGCTTTGGTAGCTGCGTCCAGCCCGCGTTTAGCAGCCTGCCTAACCCTACATTGGACAATGCCGCCATTGCATCCGGAACCGAGAAGGTCTGGTCCGTGAGCGTGAACGGCTCGGCAACGCTGTCCTACCAATGGTTTAAGGATGGCCTTGCCGTTGCCGAGACGTCGGCAACGCTGCACACTGGCCCGTTGACCGATGGCCCGCACCATTACTTTGTGCGTGTGGGCAATAGCTGCGGGATGGTTCAGAGCAACATGGCGACTGTCACTATCGCAGCTCCTCTGCCAACACCCTGCTGCCTGAGCGCCGCCATGCCGCAAGTGTTCGCCCTTCAGCCTGTGCATGTAACGTGGGGAGCCTCTTCTGCCGGTACGGATCACTACGAAATCTGGCGCAAAGACCCTGGTGGGGCATTCCAAAAGGTGGATGTGAGCTCCTCGGCCAGCTACGACGATCATTTCATCGCCGCGGATACGGCTTATCTCTATCAAGTATGCGCCTCACCGGCGCCGAGTACTCCCTGTTCTTCAGGGTTCAGCAACCAAGACCTGGCTACGACGGTCGTCTTCCGTGACATCACTGCAGATCGCACGATCCGCCTCGTGGATTTCACACAGTTGCTCACGGCAGTAAATGCCGTCAACGCCGCCGCTGGTGCAACTCCTGTCGCTTGGGCGAGCATTCTCCATAGCTCGCCGGTACCTGTGGTGGGTGGGGTCATTTATGGCGAATCGATTATGGCGCTCCGCCACGAAATGGAGGCCGCGCTGGGACGTTTCGGCTATTCGCTTCACACGTACGTTGACCCCACACTTCCAGGATCGCCGAAGGTCGTGATCAAGGCCATCCACATCACCGAGCTGAGGGACCGCGTACAATGAAAGCCCTGATCCAGATGCGAACGTTCCGAACCTTGAGCGTGCTGCTGGCTGTTGCCGTTCAGACTGCGGCGATCCTCGCGCAGAATGGTCCGCCCAGCAAAGACCGGTACATCATCGTCCTGAAACCGCCAAAGAATGGCGTGCCGGAGCTGTCGGACCACGACATCACGGCCGGTGGCGGAAAGGTCGAGTACAAAGTGCCCGGCCGCATCCAGGTCACGCTGCCCGCACCTGCCGTCGAGGCACTGCGGAGGCAGGAACGTGTCAAATACATCCAGAAAGTCATCCTGGGCCCGGTGCCGGACGCCTCGGCACCTGCCCCGTTGCGGATGACACCTTTGACCGCCTCACTGCGCGCAACGGCCGAGTCGACTCCGCCCACATGGCGGTCGGGAACTTACAAATACGACGGGTCCGGCAACATCTATGCGATCGGTATCGACGGAGACACCGGATCGCCGCTGCAGCATCGCTATGCGTACGACAAGCTTTCTCGTCTGAAACAGGCCGATACGCTCACCACGCCGACCACCCATACGGAGACATTCACCTACGACGTGTACGGTAACCTGACCGAGCACGTCGATGGCTCATCGACGACGTCCACTCCGGTGGAGAGCCCCAACACGAACCGCCTTGCCTGGAGCGCGGCCCATCCCTACACGTACGACGCCGCTGGCAACCTCACGGCCGACTACAACGCCACCTACTTCTATGACGCGTTCAACATGCTGCGCGAGAAGGACTACACGAACGAGCCGACGGAGTACTACATTTACACGGCCAGCGATGAGCGGATCGGCGTCAAGTACGGAACCTCGAGCGGCAGCCCGACGATATGGAGCATTCGCGACTTCAGCGGAAACGTGCTCCGCCAATACGAGGGCCATGACCAGTCGCCACAGATGGCCTGGCTGTGGGTGGAGGACTACGTCTACCGCGATGGCCAGCTCCTGGCCGCTGACCGCGTCCCGGAAGAAGGCGGCCGCCGCCACTTCCACCTCGACCATCTCGGCTCCCCACGCCTGGTGACGGGCTCGGACTCCAAGGAGATGTCCGACCACGACTACGAGCCGTTCGGAATCGAGTCAAATTATCAGGAGACCGCCGGCGGCTTCGACCGGGAAGATCCGAAGCGATTCACGGGGCATGAGCGGGACTATGCGCCACCGGGCGAGTCGCCAGCGTCGACGGCTTATCTGGATTACATGCATGCAAGGTTTTACAACCCAACGGTGGGCCGCTTCCTTTCAGTCGATCCAGTGCTCAGTAAGGGCGCAATCCAGAATCCTCAAATCTGGAACCGATACTCGTACGTCGCAAACAACCCCCTGAAGCATGTTGATCCTGACGGAAAGTGGATCCGGTTTTTCGACGGAGACTATTCGCGTGAAGTGGCCTTTGCTGAGTTCAAGAAACTATTTCCCAAGAACGTTCAGCAATTCGTCGTGATGGATAAGAATGGCTATGCCAGATTGAGAGGAATTTCTCGTTCGGACTTTGCAGCCTTTGGAGGGACGACGGCCAAACTTGGCGCGATGATTGCCCAGGGTGGATGGACAGCGAACGTCAGATTGGAAGCGTCATCTGTTGCCGCTGATGGTGGTGGCGCAGCAACCCGGTCGTTCGGGAATAAGACCAGCGTAGAGATCAATCCATTTCTCCTCGAGAACTACGGCGGCAGCTCGGTTTACAAGGGTGGCGTGCAGCAGACCATCGCTAGCGCCATGGCTCATGAGCTGTTAGGCCATGCGTACCCTTACGCATTCGACATCGATATCATGAGTCCCCATCGTTACGGATGGATGAACTCAGGGCCGAAGCAAGAAGGTTACGCCATTTGGGCTGAGAATGAGTGGCGCGCCGAACAGGGCCGCCCGCTCCGCACCTTCTACACAAACCAACCCGACTATGTCCCTCCAGATAATTAGACCTCGGGTGACAGCACGCTTTTTTGGCGGCCTAGCCGCGGTGTGCATTCTCATGGGAGTGCTGCAATGGCTGGTCGGGCCCGCCCGCGGCGGCCGGGACGCTGGCCTCGAACTCATGCATCAAGGTCATACAGCGATTGGATCGTCCCTGCTCACGTTGGCAAACTCGCGTTCGCTTCGCGCGGCGGACGTAATGTGGCAGATGAAGATTAACTTTCCTCGCAACTGGTTACTTACACAGATCGGCTGGTTTTCTCTTGATGACGAAGCCGACTTGTATTCTTGGTCAGATCAAATGCATCCGTGGCACGACGCCATCAATAGTACACTCCTGGCCGTAAGTAGTCTCATGATCTATTCAATAGTGTTTCTCGCTGCGGCGGCAATGATTTCTAAAATTTGTCAGTGGCCGGTGTCCCCACGACGCTCCGATGATGAAGCGGCTAAGAATCGCCCATGCAACTGAGGTAAGGAAGCGATCTGCCCACGCTCACCCGCGGCTGGCATAGACGCCAACTTAAACCTGAGCGGTTTCATCGCTGGCCGGCCGCGAGCATAGGCGCACCGTCGCGGCAGCGAAATCGTTCGCAAAATCGGTGGGATTCTTTCCCGCGCTCAGCCCCACGCGCTCGAGCTGCCGCGTCATCGCTGCCGACGCTACCCTCCCGCTCACCTCGGAGCGCCTTAGTTCATCCCACTCTTTGAGATCGGGCGCAAAGGGGAGGTTACCGGCGCGCTCGATGTTGCCGAGGAGGTCGAGGCTGAGATCAAAGAGAGGGTCGCGGTCTTCGAGCGGCTGTGTGACGTTCGGATCGGTCCGGCGAATGAAGATGCGCTCCCCTGCCCGGGCCACGTCCTGGGCGCGGCGGAAAACATCGCTCGGAATCACGCGCGGCAGAAGGGCTGTGCGCTCGCTCAGCGGCGCGGTGGCCAGGCTGTAGCCGAGTCCGAAGAGCGACATCTGCGCGGCGATGTAATCGGGATCGAGATAGCGCGTATAGAACGGCATCAACAGCGTCGCCGGCGAGAGCGGAATCCCGCTGGCGCTCACACCCATCGACAGCGACACGCCCACTTTGATGTTCTCGTCCGCCGCGCCCGCCAACGCGAAGACGCTGCCCGTCAGGCGCGATCGCAGGTGATAGGGAACTGTCAGCGTCTTGCCGCGCTCGATCGTTGCCTCGACGGGATCCATCGCATTCGGGAAGCAGACGTTGAAGCCGCTCCACGATGACTGGCCGCTGCAAACCGGAATCTGGCCGGGATCGATGCGCACCGTTTGCGCGGTCGCCAACGTGTTTGTGATGAAGGCGAACGCGGTGTAATCCTCGCCGCTGCGCACCGTGTCGGGATGAACGAAGTTGACCTGGAAGCGCGGGTCGCTCACCACGAACGACGCGGAGAGATTGCCTTCCAGCGGCGTGTCGGCCTGATTGGGCGCTTTGTACGTCGCATGCACCTGCACCTTCACCGTGTGCGTGCCGGTCTTGAGCGCTTCGAGCGACCACTCCGCGCTCCCCTGCCCGGCTGCGATCAGGAATCGCGCACCGGTGACGTCATCGACGACGGGAACCGGCTGGCCGATGCTGACGGCCGGCGCCGACTTGGCCACGCGCAGGCCGAGGGGCGCATCGAGCGTCGCGGAGATCGAGTCGATCGTGACGGCGCTTCCTGCCGGCGCAGAATTCCCGACGTTGAGGATGACGGCGAAGAACTGGTGCAGCACGCCGAAGCCGCTCGGCACGACGAGACCAGCCGGAATCGAGAGCGCCTCGCGGTGCGGCTCGTGCTCGCCCGGCGGCGGTTGACCTGCCCCGCCCGGCTCAGGTTTATCGAGCGGGAACCAATGAACGATCGGCGGCTCAAAGCGGGGCGGGGGGTGATGCTGCGGCAGCGGCGGAAGATTGTAGGGAGTTACATCGGGCGCCTTGATGACTTCGTGCGTCCGGCGGTCGATGATCACCGGATAGGGCACGCTGACCGTCTGTCCCTGAAACGCAAAGACGAAGGTGTATTCGAAGACGTCGTAGTTGTTGGCGTCGACGGTAATTCCTCGAGCGCGTAACTCGTCCGGCGTCAATTGATGGACGCTGAGCTTCGTCGTCAATGTCTGCGTAATGGTGATGTTCGCGAACGACGGCACCGCGGTCTGCAGCGTTTTGCCGTCCGCCGAAACGAGACGGATGTTGCGCAGCACGTAGTCGCCCTTTTCATAGAGCAGCGGCAGTAGAAAAAGATGGCACGATGAGACGGTCGCGGAGCTGTTGCGTGCGGGTCTGGCGGCATCCTCCTCGCGCGCACGTGAATATCGTCGACGAGATCGTCCGGCAAATCGACGGTTGTCGTCGTACGCGAAATTTGCGGGTTATTGAGGGCTTCGTCAAACGGCTGGCCGGCCATGACCGCAAACTTCAGCCGTGTCACGCGAAGCGTCAAGGCTCAGCGCCGCCTACTGCTACACTGAGGTCCGGTTTTCTGCTGCAACTAATCCCTTTCGACAGGAGGAGTCTCGATGCCAGCACGGTTCGCCCTCGGATCCGCCGTTCATGCGATTTTGCCCAGCCTCGAGAAGGCTCAGAAGACGGGGTCGGGCACACCCCACCTTGCCACGCCGGCAATCCATCTCCCAGCCGATCACTATGCCCATCCCGGCGCGCCAACCGAATGGTGGTGGCACATCGGGACGCTTCAAGCCGGCGAGCGCATCTTCGGCTTTGAGATCAACGCGGCTTCGTTCGTGGGTCAGGGCGGGTTCGCATTCGCGCAGGTGATGCTGTCCGACATTGCGAACAACCGGCACTTTCAACGCACGACGACATTCCTGACCGGAGTGTTCAACTGCCAGAATTGGGCACAGAACGATCCCACAAAGGATTGGTATGTGGCATTGGGAAGTCCGGCAAACTTCCTCTCCACAATCGAGGTCACGAATCCCGGGAGCGGCTACACATCGGCGCCAACGGTCGAGATCAGCGGTGGCTCGGGTGCAAAGGCAAGTGCCGTACTGAATGCGTCCGGCGGCGTCGCCTCGATCAACCTCTGGAGCGCCGGCGATGGCTATGCAGCGGAGCCTGTAGTGACCCTCACCGGCGGTGGCGGGAGCGGAGCCTCGGCAAAGGCGGTGCATTCGTATGTGACGATGAACGCGGCTGCCGCCGATCCGACGCAGAACATGGCCGTGAAATCGCGCATGGTCGATGAGGCGACGGGTACCGAGGTGATGTTCGATTTGACGCTGTCACAACAAGGACTCCCCTTCCTCGTTTTGGGTACAGGGTTGATTCCGGTGCCGCAGACCTGTGGCTCGCCTCTTCAAACTAACAACTATTACTACTCACTGACGCGCTTGCAGGCTTCGGGCTCCATCTCGATCGATGGCGAAACGTTCCCGGTCACCGGAGTGACCTGGATGGATCACGAATACGGTGCCTTTGCGTCGGGTGGGCAGCCTGTCAAATGGATCCTTCAGGACATGCAACTCGACAATGGCGTGTGTATTTCGAACTTCACCCTGGATGAGCCAAAACTCGACCAGGAGACGAAGAGCATCGCCACGCTGCAGTACCCGGGCGAGCCCACGATCTGGGTGCTCACAAAGACGACGCCACGAAAAGAGTGGGTCAGTCCTATCAGCGGTAATACGTACTTCATGGAATTGGATGTAAAGATCGAGAAGGGCCTGATCCCATGGTGGCCGAACGCACTCCTTACCGTGACGAGCTTGATCGAGTCGCAGGAGTTCCCCGTCGCCGGCGGCCCAATTTACGAAGGAGCGGCCCGCGCCTCGGGAACCTTCAATGGGAAACCAGTATCCGGAACGGCGTGGAACGAACAAACGGGGCGGTAAGGTAGTTCTCTGCGACTTGGACCACACGCACTCGATTGGCCATGCATCCAAAACGCTATTCCTTGCGCTCGTCGCGAACAGCCAAACCGGGAAACGGCGCAGAAAAGGGCCGCTCAGATTCTCTCCTTCTCACCGTCGTGTTGTCGCTCATCAGCGGGATCGTCGGCGTGGCCGTAGGACAGGGAATCGACTTCTTCAAGACTCGCGAGCTTCAGCGAGAACAAGAGCGCTCGCAGATTCAGCAGCATGTATGGGACGAAACTACCGATATCTACCGTCAGTTGTATTCCATGCGATCTCGCCTGAATGGGTCGCTCATCGCGTTCCGCTTTGCTGTAATTGAACAGAGTTACATGGATGCAACTCGCGCGACGGCCTCGCCAGCCTCACCCTCCCAGATCGAGGAGCAAAGAAAGATGGTGGAGGCGGCAACAGTTCGAGTGGTTCACGACCGCACAGAGCTCGAATCGCTCCTTGGATGGGTCGATCTGTCAGCGCCGCCAAGCGATCAACGTTGGGAGCATGCGATCCAAAGCCTCGTACGACTCGACCGGTGGAGTCCTGGGCCAACCGCAGCAACGAGCAGCCTGCCCGCGTGGAAAGAAGCAGAGAGGTTGAGGGCGTACGAGCTTTGCACAAAAGAGATCAACGCGAAGTTCGCAGAGCTTCTTATCCTGCTCCGCGAGAATCGCCGAGAGCTAGTCCGCCAAGCCGCAGGCCCGCAGTGAAGCATCGAGAACGAATTGACTCAACGGCGGCGGCCCTGTTCGATCAAGCCGCGAATACTCTCGCCTTCGAGTTTGACGCCGCGTCGCAGGCTACGCAGTCGCTCGGTCGTTATTCGTGGATCGCGCTTGCGGACGGCAGGAATCAATACCGCGATCGGAGTCCCGTATCGCGTGATTGGGTATCGCTCACCTTTGCGAACCTTCTCCAGAAGGTCGGGAAATTGGGTTTTCGCTTCGCCTGCTCCGATCGTTTTCATCGTACGGCCAATTGCGGATCAGTGTAACTCCAGCATTCGACCGGCACACAGCGAAGCTCTGGTCGCCGCCGGGCCGGCGGCGGTACAGCCGGCAGGCAGGCGGCGGTACAGCCGGCGGGCCGCCGGCGCTACGCTGCGCCTTGCGGCGCCGCTTCCCGATCGATCATCCACCACGTTTCCACACCCTTCGTAACCTGCGCGATCGGGTAGTCAGCGCCGTCGCGGATCCCTTCGAGCACCGGTTTCTTTTTCGCGCCTGGGGCCAGGACGAGGCGTAGCGTGGCGGCGCGGATGACGGGCTTGGTCAGCGTGACGCGCCAAGTGTCGAGGCGGGGAACGTAGACCTCGGCGGCGATGCGGTCTTCAACTTCGAGGACTGGTGTGCCGGGGAACAGCGAGGCGGTGTGGCCGTCGTCGCCCATACCGAGGAGGACGAGGTCGAGGGTGGTGAGGTTGAGGGAGCGCCATTCGTCGTCGAACGCGCGGGCCGTGGCGGCGGGGTCGTTCAGCTCCGTGCGGAAACGGAGGAAGCGATGGCCGGGCGTGATGCCGTTCGCGAAGAGCGTTTTTTGCATCATGCCGGCGTTCGAGTCGGGATGATCGATGGGAACGTAGCGCTCATCGACGACGATCCATGTGATCGGAAACTCTGCCAGCTCTTCGCGAAGTGGCGATGCCCCGAGCGCGGCATAGAGCGGTTTGGGCGTCGCACCGCCGGAGAGTGCGATCGTTCGCGCACCCGCGTTCACACGCTGGATGATCGTTCGCGCGGTGGCGGCGAGGGCGTCTTGCGGAGTGTCGAAGATGCGCAGGTTCATAGTGTGTATGTCTTCGCGACGTCGCGCCTTCGTGTGAGCCGGTAACTTACGCCACGCGTTTTGCCAGCTTGATCGCGATCGGCAAAACGCGCCGCAGCACGCGGTCGCCGTCGATGCGTTTGAGCTGGCGGACGATCAGTTTCTCCATCTGTTGATCGAGCGTGCGGGTGACCGATTGCACCATTACGCTGCCGTCGATGTTGGCGACGAGCACTCCCCGATCGCGGTCGCGGGTGATGCTGGCGCAGGCGCCGTCTTCGAACGAGATCTCGACGAGGGCGATTGCTCCCACGTCCGTCGATTGGTGCCGGCGCTCGAACGTGTAGTCGATCGAGCCGGCCGCGCCTTCCACTTTGCCGTTGGCATCGACGGCGTGGCCGGCTTGTGCGCTCAGCCACGACGCGAAGAGCAGCGACTCCACCGACTCGCCGAAGAACTCGTGGTTCGAGCTGCCGGCGATCACGCGTACACGGCGGATTGCGTTGAGGCGGCTGCGCATCGTGGGAGGATCGAAGATCGACGCGGTCGCCGCGCGCCACTCCTCGAGGCGGCCCCAGTTCAGATCCGCGGGCGACGTCGAAGTCTGCTCGGCGATGCGCGAGACGAGCGCCAGATCGGCGGGCGAATCGAAATGCACAGAATCGACGATCAATCGATCGGCCGGCTCGAGCAGCAACTCGACATACTCCTCATGCTCGTTCGGCAGATCGCCGATCCACCAGAACGCCACCGGCATATCGGGAATCAGCAGCGCGCTGACGACGGGCGGCACGCGATGAATCCTGTCTCCGCCCGCAACGATGTTGATCTCCTCGGAGCAAACCTGTTTGCCGCCGCCGACGAGGTGGCAGTTCGCGCTGATCCATGACGTCAGCTCCACCTCGGCCGCCGGATTCGAGCGAACGACGATCGTCCGTTGCGGAACGACGGCGCTGGCGCGCCCGAGGGTTTCGGTAGCAAGGGCGTGAGATTCGCTGGTCGACGTGTGCGCGACCACGTTCCAGAGGGCGGCGCGCGTGACGGCATCCTCGCCGTCCTTTTGTCCGCGCCACAGCTCGGAAAGGCTCTTCTCGATGGCGTTTACGTCGACGCGGACATCGGCTCCGTTAAGGTCGGTCATGTGCGTTGGGTTACGTAGGCCGGACTCTCTAGTCCGACAACACGAACAAGTCGGACTAGAGAGTCCGACCTACGTACAAAGCGAAAGGATGTCGGGAGTCGGCGTTTTACGTAGGTCGGACTCTCCAGTCCGACAACACGAGCAAGTCGGACTAGAGAGTCCGACCTACGTGAAAACTGCGCTACTGCGCTCATGGCCGTCTCCACTTGCGTCCGTCGCGCTCGATGAGTTTGTCGGCAGCCTCGGGGCCCCAGGTTCCGGACGGATAGAGCTCGGGACCGATCGGATCGGCGGCCCAGGCGTTGAGCAGCGGATCGAGCCAAGCCCACGCGGTCTCCACTTCGTCGCGGCGCGCGAAGAGCGTGGAATCGCCAAGCATCGTTTCGAGCAGCAGCCGTTCATACGCCTCGGGTGGCTCGGCGCCGAACGATGTCGCGTAGCGGAACTCCATCGTCACCGGCGACGTGCGCACCGTCGGACCGGGGACTTTCGAATCAAATTTCAGCGAGATGCCTTCGTCGGGCTGGATGCGGATGGCCAGCACGTTCGGCTGCATCGTCACGTGTGTCAGCTTGTTGAAGAGCGGATACGGCGCGGGACGGAAGTGGATGGAGATGTCGGTCACGCGTTTCGGCAAGCGCTTGCCGGCGCGGAGATAAAACGGCACGTCGGCCCAGCGCCAGTTGTCGATGAAGATCTTCAGCGCCGCGTAGGTCTCGACATTCGAATTCGGATCGACGTTCACTTCCTTGCGGTAGGCGATCGCCTTTTCACCGAGAACCGAGCCATCGGTGTACTGGCCGCGAACGGAAACATCGGTCTCGTGGCCGCGCGGGAACTCACGCAGCGCGCGGAGGACCTTCACCTTCTCGTCGCGAACGGCGTCGGCCTCGAAGGCGACCGGTGGCTCCATCCCGATCAGCGAAACGAGTTGCAGCATGTGATTCTGGATGATGTCGCGGGAGATTCCGGCGGTCTCGAAATACGGACCGCGCTTCTCGACGCCGATCGACTCGGCCACGGCGATCTGCACATGGTCAATGTATTGACGGCTCCAGAACGGCTCGAAGATGCCGTTCGCGAAACGGAGAACGAGGAGGTTCTGGACGGTCTCTTTGCCGAGGTAGTGATCGATGCGGAAAACCTGGCGCTCGCGGAAGGTGGAGACCGCGACGCGGTTCAATTCCTTCGCCGACGCCAGATCGTGGCCGAACGGTTTCTCGATGATGGCGCGCGTGAACGGACCACCCTGCTCCGGATCCGAGACCATCTTCTCGCGGCCAAGCAACTCGGTGATCGTCGGAAAAAATTGGGGCGGGACGGCGAGGTAGTAGATGCGCCGGCCGCCAGTCCCGCGCGACTCATCGCACTCCTTCAGCTTGGCGTTCAGGCGAAGAATGCCGTCAGGCTCGCTGAATTCGCCGCGAACATAGAAGAGACCTTTGGCGAAGTTGTCCCAGACTGCTTCGTCGACCGGACGGGTGCGCGCGAACTTGTCGCACGCCTCGCGCATGGCCATGCGGAAGGCGTCGTCGGTGTAATCGGGACGGGCGTACCCGATGATGGTCTGGCCGGGCGGCAGCAGGCCGTCGTGCGCGAGCGAGTAGAGCGCCGGGATCAGCTTTCGCTGGGTCAGATCGCCCGAGGCGCCGAAAATGACGAGACAGGATGCATCGGGAACGCGTTCCTGCTCCAGACCTTCGCGAAGAGGATTTGCTTCGATCGCGGGAGCGGCCACCGCCATGTTTTGCTCCTCCGTTCGGCGCGATTGTATGCGAAGGGGGAGAAGCAGAGATCAGGGATCAGAGACAAGAGATCAGGGGATCAGAGACAAGAAAAGCTGTTTCACGCGGAGACGCGGAGACCACGGAGAATGCCCTCGCGTGAAACACATCAGGAATCGGAGACGCGCCCCCGATCCCTAACGCGGCGATCGACTGACTAACCGTCCGGAACAGAAAGCCGGCTCTCCAGCCAGAGACTGACGAGAAAATCGAGCATAGACCCCTCCAGTCCGCCCATCGGGCAAGCCGGGCGTTCGTTCGTTCGGAGAGGCCTCTCGTTGTTGAGATCAGAACCGGCAGCGCACTTTTTGTTATCAATTGGGGATTGCCATCAAAGGGTTGGGCAGCGATACTTCGCCTATCCCCCAATCCATGCTTAAGGACTTCGATGCCGCACTCACCGATCGGGTCGCGGACGCGTACGAGGCCTATTGCGATCTCCTTCGTTTCGTCGCCCGGCGCCGCTTCCGGATCCCGGCGCCTGATATCCAACCTCTCATCCACGACGTGTTCGTATCGTTCATCAGGCACGAAAAAGTGATCGGCGACGACCGCCGCTGGCTGATCGCAGGCGTGAGCAACGCCTGCCGCAACTACTGGCGGAACTTGCGGCCGGGACAGCAGCTCGAGAAAGAGCTGCTCGATCCGCGTACGCCAGTGGACGACGTGCTGGCGCGGCACGACGTGGCCCTTCTCTTTGCAAAGTTGCCGGTTGCCTGCCGGTCGATTCTGCGCCTGCGCTACGTGGAGGGATTGAATGCCCGCGAGATTGCCGCGCGTTACGGGACGTCGCCGGGATACATCCGGCTGAAGGTGCACCGCTGTCTGGCTGCAGCGCGACGTGCGCTTGGGGAGCGCTCATGAGCGAGCATCCCGATCGCACGACGCTGGCGAAGTATCTCGAAGGCGAACCCACCGCGGGCCGCCAGACGGTTGCGGCGCATCTCGCCGATTGCGCCGGCTGTCAGGACGAACTGGATAGCTTGCAGGCGACGTTTCGCCTGCACGACAACGTGCTCGACTTCATCGAGGCGCGGAAAAGCAATCGCAGACGGCCGCCCGAACAGTTCGACATTCTGGCCACGAGACAGAAGATGGGCGCGGAGGCGGCGCGCGCGGAAATGTACTTCGGCGAGTTGATGCGATTGCCGATCGAGAAGTGGCCATCCGCCTTCGAGAAAAATCCGCAGCACTGCACCGAAGGGATGGTCCTTCGCCTGCTGACCGAGGTGGAGATCGAAGTGAAGCGGCGTCCGCAGCACGCGATGCTGCTGATCAATGTCGCGGAGATCGTCACCTGTTCTCTTGGCATTCCTGCGATCCACGCCTGCGCCGGCGATTGCTGGAAGCAGCGCGCGAACACGCTTCGTCACCTCGGGCGCTATTCCGAGTCGCTCGAAGCAGCGGATCTTGCTGCCGCCTTCTATCGACTCCTTCCCCTCGGCGATTTCGAGACCGGTCAGGCGCTCTACGCGAAAGCAATCACCCTCTTCAAAATGACGCACTACGACGAGGCGCTGGCTGTCCTCGATTCTGCCAAAGAGCTGCTGCGTGAATTCGGCGACACGATGCCGCTGGCGAAGACGCTCATCCTCGAAGCCTGCATCCGCTGCGAACAGGGAGACCTCGACCAGGCCGAACGAATGTGGATCGAGGTCGTGCCGATGCTCAAGCGCTTCGATGACCGCATCGAACTGGCTCGCGTCCGCGCGAATCTCGCGGAGTGCAGCCTCAAACGCGGGCGGCCGGGGAGCGCGCTTGCTCAGGCGCAGGCAGCGGCAAGCGGATTCGCGGAACTACAAATGGATGCGGAGCGGATCCGTTCGGAATGGACGGTGGCGGCAATCCTTCGCGCGCTGGGCGAGCACGACCGCGCGCTCGAGCTTCTTTACAGCGCCGCCATTGCCTTCCGCGCCCTCGGCATGACCTCCGACGCCGGCTTCGTGAATCTCGACATCACCGAGGAGCTGCTCCGCCGCAACGAATGGAGCGAAGCGGCGAACATCGCCCGCGAGCTGGTTGGTTTGTTCACATCCGCCGGCGTGACGCTCGCCAGCGTGACCGCATTGTCGTACTTGCGCACAGCGGTCGAGGGCGAACGAGCCACGCCCGCGCTGGTGCGCTACGTTCGCGACTACGTGTCGGCCGATGATCCCTCGCGAACGTTTGCGGCGCCGTCGTAGGTTATGCGCGCTCGCAGAGTGGTTGTATCAAACGCTCTCGCGAAAACCTCACGATGCGCTGCGAGCCCGCCGGCTGAACTACGCCGCCGCGGATGATCCATTTCCGAACGTTTGCGGCGCCGTCGTAGGTTACGCGCCCTCGCAGAGTGGTTCTATCAAACGCTCTCGCGAAAACCTCACAATCGAGCGCCTTCTCCCCCCGCGTCTTTTTTGCGGGGGGAGAAGGTGCTCGATGTAAATGCGCTGCGAGCCACCGGCTGAACTACGCCGCGGATAATCCATCGCGAACGTTTGCGGCGCCATCGTAAGTTATGAGCCCTCGCAGAGTGGTTGTATCAAACGCTCTCGCGAAAACCTCACAATCGAGCGCCTTCTCCCCCCGCGTCTTTTTGCGGGGGGAGAAGGTGCCGAAGGCGGATGAGGGGGGATTTTCAGGTGCGAAGAACTATCTAATTATTCGCCGGGCCCTGGCTAATCTGCTCGACTGCCTTGCCGACGTTGGTGTTCTGGTTCGTCTCGGTTGAGATGTCTCGCATCGACACGATACCGACCAATTCGTCGCTGGCGTTCACGACCGGCACACGCCGGATCTGTGCGTTGCTCATCACGCTCAGCACCTCGGACACTGGCGTGTCGTCGCGGACGGACCGCACTGCGCGCGACATGTAGGACTTCACTTTGGCGTCGCCGGCGTCTTTTCCTTCGGCGACGAGCCGGACCACGATGTCGCGGTCGGTCACGATGCCGATGACCTTCTTTCCGTCGACGACGGGCACGACGCCAGTGTCTTCGCTGGCCATGATCCGGGCAGCATCGCGGATCGAATCCGTCTCCGATACCGTGCTTGGGTTCGCTGTCATGACGTCGCGCGCGCTACGCGAGCCTGATTTCTGATTCGAGTCTTTGGCCATTGATGTCTCCTCTTTTCACAAGGCGGAGGAGCAAGGCGCATGCCCCGAATCAAAATGTCAGAACGCGAAGCGAACGCCGACGCCGACCGAGCCGTAGCGCGGCTTGGGGCTGTAAAAGTTCGCAATATGGTAGGCCGCCTCGGCAGTGATGCCCGCGCTGCGTGAAATGGGAAAGATCCCGTTCACGCCGCCGACGAAACCGTAGTCGGTATCCTGACGGCTCCCACTGCTCTGACGATAAATGCCGGTTCCCGCGAAGAGGCCGGTGTAGCCGAACGGCTCGGCGAAGCGGTATTCGATCACGGCGTCCGCATACTCGACCTGCCCTTTCGGATCGACGACATCGGCGATCTGTTTGCCGTCGGAGTCTTTCGCGACGAAGACCGTTCTGGCGTCCATCCGTCCGACCTTGATCTTGAAGATCGTGTTCTGCTCCATCTCGATTCCGAACGAGATCTCTTCGAACCCGTGCTGGAAATCGGACCTGCCGCCATCGAACGTCTTCAGCCCTTTCGCTCCTCCGGCGAGGATCGTGAGCTCATGGTTCTGGGCGAGAACGGGGAAAGCAGTGACGAGGAGAAAGCCGAGAAATATCAGAGTCTTTTTCATGCGGGCCTCACTATATCGAAGTCGGGGTGTGGGGAGTGGGGTGTCGGGAGTGGGGGGTGGGAGGAGGCGGCGTGTGAAGACCGGCTCGATGATTTGCTACCACTCCCCACTCCCTACCCCCCACACCCGATACAATCCGCCTATGTTGCAAACGTTGTCGTCAATAGGACGGGAGACGGCACGAATCGTTCTGCACGCGTCGTGCGTGGTCTGCGATGGCGAGCTGCCATGGCGTTTGCGGACGGCCTCGTGTTGCGCGGCGTGCTGGTCGTCGCTGCCGCAGATTCCGGCGACGCGTTGCCGTTACTGCGCGGCGCCATGGAGCGGTGACGATGCGGCATTCGTGTGCGGATCGTGTCTGGCCGCGCCGCCGCCGGTCGATTGGACTGAAGCGTGGGGCTGCTATCGCGGCTCGCTCGAAAAAGTGCTGCACGCGTTCAAATTCAAGCGCCATGATTTTTTCGCGGCGCCCCTGGCCGAGCTGGTGGAGAGCGTGATTCGCGCGCGCGGCGATCTCGATTTCGACTCCGTCGTTCCCGTTCCGATGCATCGCGCGAAACTGCGCCGGCGCGGCTACAACCAGGCGGAGCTTCTCGCCCGCGCCCTCGCCCGCCGGCTCGGCATTCGCTGCGAGACGGCGCTCCTGACAAAGACACGCGACAGCAGCGCGCAATCGAGGCTGGCCCGCAACGAACGAGCGGCGAATGTGCGCGACGCCTTTCGGGCCTCGCCGCGCGCGGCATCGCGGCGGATCCTCGTCGTCGATGACGTGATCACGACCGGCGAGACAATCCGCGCCTGCGCACGAGCCCTGGCTGACGCCGGCGCAGAGCGCATTGCAGCGGCGGTGGTGGCAAAGACAGAATGAGAAGGGATCAGCCGGCGAGTGGATTAGTAGATGAGTAGATTAGACGTGCACGACCGAACTGCCCCTGATCGCCCGAGCACAACCACCAATCAGCTAACTGATCTCCTAACCTACTAATCCACTAATCTACTAATCCACTCACGCATCCCCGGAGAATCAATGCCCAATTACGACCTGATCATCATCGGCGGCGGGATCATCGGCGGGAGCACGCTGTATCACCTGGCGCAGACCGGCTACGGCGGACGCGTGCTCGTGCTCGAGCGCGAGGACGCGTTGTCGAAAGGCTCGACGGCGCTTTCCGCGGGCGGCTTCCGCAATATCTGGACGACGCCGATCAACATGCGGCTGACGAGCTACTCGATCGGAAAGCTGAAGTCGTTTCAGGATGAGCTGCAGTTCCCGATCGGATTCGATCAGCGCGGTTACCTCTTCTGCCAGTACGAAGAGAATTTCGAGAGCGCCCGGGCTTACGGCAGCGAGTGGGCGAAGAACGGCGTGACGATCGAGTTTCTCGATGCGAAAGAAGTCGAGGCCAAAGTTCCGGGACTGCGCGCCGGGATCGGACACATCGATCCCGAGGTGAATGAGATCCTGCAGATGAAACCGATTGCGGGAGGCGTGTTCGGACCGGACTGCGGCAGCTTCGATCCATCGGCAGCCGCGCAGGGATACTTCGAGCGCGGACTGGAAGGATTCGCCGGGCGCGCTGAGCTGCGCCTGAACGCGTCCGTGAAGAAGTTGCGCATCATCGACGGCAAGTATCGCGGCGTGGAGATGGAGGATGGCTCATTCATCGAAAGCGAAAAAATCCTCGTCGCCGCGGGCGCGTGGACGAACGCGCTGATGGAGGCGTCGGGAATGACGGGCGACGATCTGCCGCCGGTGATCCCGCTCAATCGCATGCTCTTCATCACGAACATGCCGCCGATCGAAGGCTTCGAACGGATTCCGATGACGATCATCGACAACGGAATCTATTTTCGTCCCGAGGGACCGAATCTGATGATCGGACGCGCGGACCCCGACACGCCGAAGGGTTTCGACACAACCGCCGACGCGACGTACTACGAGGAGAAGATCAACTACTACATGCAGGAGCGCATCCCCGGTATGGAGCGCTGCCGGCTGATGTCAATGTGGGGCGGGCTGTACGACACGAACGCGGTCGATCACAACGCCGTCTTCGGCGAGCATCCGCATGTCGCCGGCTTGCTATTCGCGACCGGATTCTCAGGCCATGGCGCAATGGAGTCGCCGGCCGCAGGGCTGGCGCTTTCCGAGCTATTGCAATACGGCGAGTACCGCACGCTCGATTGCACGCCGCTCTCGATCGCACGATTCTGGGAGAACAAGCCGATTCACGAAACGATCGTGATTTGAAAACTGGTCACGCGAAGGCGCGAAGACCGGCTCACTTCGCGTCTTCGCGCCTTCGCGTGATTACGAAGTTCTCCCCGCCTTCTCCCTCGCCTTCCGCCGCTTCCGCTCCAGCTTAACCTTCCGGCCTTCCGCTTTCTCGTTCCCGACGACTTCCCACTTTGAACGGATCCGCCAGCGGCCGTGCATCCATACCCATTGCTCGGGAACGCGGCGAATCTGCTCTTCGATGTCGGCGGTGAGGCGGGCCGTGATCGACGCGGCATCATCGTCGGGCCCGGCGACAATCGGCTCGAGGATGCGGATGTGCAGCTTGTCGCCGCGGCGCTCGCAGAACATGCGGATGATCGGAACACCGGTCGTGATCGCCAGCCTGGCAGGACCGAGCGGCGCCAGCGCGGGACGCCCGAAGAACGTCACGCGCACGCTCTCCGATCGGATGCTTTGATCGATCAAAAATCCGAGTAGGCTGCCGCGTCGCAGCGCGCGGATCATCTCGCGGCCGGCGCCTGTCGAGCCGCGATCGATCGTCGCGATTCCGCTGTGATGCCGCAGCTCGGTGGCGAAATCGTTCATCTCCGCTTCGTCGCGCTCGCGATGAAGAACGGTCAGGGGCGTGTGCCTGGCGATGGCGTGCGCAAGCCACTCCCAGTTGCCGCAATGACCGGTAATCCCGATCGCGCCTTCCGACTGCGGAAGATTCTCGAGACCTTCGAACGTCGTGGTCCGCGCCAGAGTGTCGGCGTCAAGATTCGGCAGCCAGAGAATCTCCGCCAGCGTTTTGCCTAAGTGGTGGAACATGGCCCGGACCGTCCGGAGGCAGCGGTTGCGAGACCAATCCGGAAACGCGGCGGTGATATTCGCGATGGCACGGCCTCGATCGGGCCACAGCAGCAGCCACCCCAGTTGTCCGATGAAAACGCCGATGGCGCGGGCCGTGGAAAGCGAGAGACGGCGCACGATGGCGCTCACGGCGCGCAAGCCGGCGGTCAGCGCGCGGCCGCGAATCACGCGGCGTGCAGGAATGGTCACGACATGGATTCTATGTTGCGGCTGCTATCCTTCGCGCACATGGCTCACGCGCGCGACATTCGCGTCATCGTTTCCGACGTCGATGGCGTCTGGACGGACGGGAAAATCATCTACGCCGGCGACCGCTCCGAACTGAAGAACTTCAACGTTCGCGACGGGCTGGGCGCAAAGCTGGTGCAGCGCACCGGCATCCAGATCGTGTTGCTGACATCGCGCACCTCGCCCGCACTCGCACGGCGCGCACGCGAGCTCGGCATCACCGAGTTGCATCAGGGCGCAACGAATAAGGCCGTCGCCTGCGCGGAGATCCTCGAGTCGATGGCGTTGACGTTCGATCAGACGCTGTACATCGGCGACGATCTTCCGGACCTCGCGCCGATG
Organism: Thermoanaerobaculia bacterium; assembly: GCA_963719365.1. Taxonomy (GTDB): domain Bacteria; phylum Acidobacteriota; class Thermoanaerobaculia; order Gp7-AA8; family Gp7-AA8; genus JADGNZ01. Next base: position 1,176,762 of record OY970380.1, read on the forward strand.
CTGCGCGCGGGAATCTCGGCCGCACCAGCCGATGCTGCGCCTGAGGTCCACGCAGCCGCTACCTGGAAACTGAAATCGCCTGGCGGACAGGGCGCCTTCCGCGAGCTGGTCGAGCGGCTCCTCCGCGAGCGCGCCGAGTGGGATGCAGTTGTCGAGAGTTTCCGATAGTTGTTCTATGATCCGCACGCACCACAACAACTGAGGTCACGATGTCTGAGCAGGCGCGCGTCCTGGTCGTCGAAGATAGCGAAGCCGATCGGGCGCTGCTCGATGCGCACCTGAGCCGCGACGGGTTCGAGACCGAGTTTGCGTGCGATGGCGTCGAAGCGTGGGAGATGCTCGACGCCAATCCCGATCGCTACGATCTCGTCCTGCTCGACCGCTCCATGCCGCGCATGAATGGCATGGACCTGCTCAAGCGCATCAAGAGCGATCATCGCTTCCTCATCGTCCCGGTCATTCTGCAGAGCGCGCTCGTCGCTCGCGACGAAGTGATCGAAGGGATCCGCGCCGGTGCTTACTACTATCTGACCAAGCCGTACGACCTCGAGATGCTCATGAGCGTGGTGCGCACGGCCGCCGCCGACAGTGCTGCCGCGCGCGAGTTGCAGCGGCGCGTACGCCGCGGACTTCAGGTTCTGCAGTTGCTCGACGACGCGCACTTCACGTATCGCACGATCGAGGAAGCGCGCGGTCTTGCTGCCGTTCTCGCCAACGCGTGCCCGGATGCCGAGGCGACGGTGATCGGTCTCACCGAGCTCCTCGTCAACGCCGTCGAGCACGGAAACCTCGGCATCACCTACGACGACAAGAGCGCGCTGCTGTCCGAGGGGACGTGGGCAGCCGAGATCGAGCGAAGACTTACGCTGCCGGAGAATGTCAGCAAGCGCGTCGACGTCGGGTTCCATCGCAACGACACCGAGTTGCGCTTCACGATCTGCGACCGCGGCAACGGCTTCGAATGGACGCGTTATCTCGACATCGACCCTCGCCGCGCATTCGATCGTCATGGACGTGGGATCCTGATGGCGCGACACGTCAGTTTTTCTTCGATCGAGTACCGCGGGTGCGGCAACGAGGTGGTGGCGACGGTCGATTGTTGTGTGCCCGAGGCTGCGGCGGGAAGCGGCGCGGCGTGATTTTTCGCGGCGACTCTCAGAAACACGTCGAGGCGGGACGCCTCGACGCCGCGGTCGGGACGACCGCACTCCTACGCCGCCTCGGTGCATTTGACGCCACGATGATCGTGATGGGCGGGATCATCGGCTCGGGCATTTTTCTCAATCCCACCGTCGTCGCCAGGCAGGTTCACACGCCTGCGCTGATCCTCGGCGCGTGGATCGCGGGCGGCGTGATTGCGCTGCTCGGCGCGTTTGCGTACGCGGAGCTGGCGGCGCTGCGTCCCGAGGTCGGTGGTCAATATGCGTACCTTCGCGATGCCTACCATCCGTCGGTCGCGTTCATGTATGGCTGGGCGCTTTTGCTCATCGTGCAAAGCGGCGGGATGGCGGCGGTGGCGGCGACATTCGCTCGCTATGCGCTCAGTCTGATCGGCATTGCCGTTCCGGAGTGGACGGTCGCCGTCGGTGCGCTGCTCATCCTCACGCTGATCAACTGTCTCGGCGTTCGCAGCGGCAGCAACACGCAGAATGCATTGATGCTGATGAAGCTCGCCGCGATCGCGATGCTCCTCGTGGCCGGAGCAACGGTCGTCGCGCCCCACGTTGCCCCGCGCGCGATGCTCGATGCTCCCATCTCCAGCGATCTCTTTCTCCGATTCGGCGCGGCGATGACGCCGGTGATGTTCGCGTACGGCGGCTGGCAGACTGCGAGCTTCGTCTCGGGAGAGCTTGCGCGTCCCCGCCGCGACCTTCCCATCGGTCTGCTCGCCGGCATCATCGGCGTCATCGCGATTTATGTCGGCGTCAGTTTTGTCTGCGTGCGCGCGCTCGGCGCTGACGGACTGGCGAACGCCGCCACCCCAGCCTCCGCTGTGATGCGCCTCGCCCTCGGCGAACGCGGCGCACGCCTGATCGCCGCCGGCATCGCCATCTCCACGCTCGGCTTTCTCAGCCAGAGCATGCTCACCGCGCCGCGCGTTTACTACGCGATGGCCGCCGACGGACTTTTCTTCAAGAGCGTCGGCCGCATCAGCGCGAAGACGCACGTTCCGGTCGTCGCCATCGCGTTGCAAGGCCTCGTCGCGATCATCATCACCGTCTCCGGCACGTACGAACAGATCCTCAGCTACGTCGTCTCCACCGATTTCATCTTCTTCGGCCTGACCGGCTTGGCCCTCTTCATCTTCCGCCGCCGCCAACCCGCCGCCGGCTTCCGCACGCCCGGCCATCCGTTCACGACCGGAATCTTCACGATCTCCTGCTGGATCGTCGTCATCGCCACGATCGTGAAATCGCCGGTCAACAGTCTGATCGGATTCGCGATCCTCGCGGCGGGATTGCCGGCGTACGCGTGGTGGAGGGTCAGGTCTAAAGTCTAAAGTGCCGAAGACGATTGTCGCTAAGGTGATCAGGCCAATTCGGCACTTTAGACTTTAGACCTGACCCATTACCCGCGCGCCGAATCCATCGTCGGTCGGATAGGAAGCTTCGGATCGCCCGCCGCGCCTTTGAACACGCTCGTGGCCATGGCGATGATCGAGCCGACGTCGCTGAGGTTCGCGGGGATGATCATCGAGTTGCCGCTCTTCGCCAGCTCCCCGAACTGTTTGATGTACTCCTGGGCCAGCCGGAGTTGCATCGCTTCGAATCCGCCCGCGGTCTTGATCGCCTCGGCAACGGCCTTGATCCCGTTCGCGGTGGCGACAGCGACCGATTCGATGGCCGCGCTCTGCCCCTCGGCCTCGTTGATCTGCTGCTGCTTCTTCGCTTCCGACGCCTTGATCACCTGCTGCTTATCGCCCTCGGCCTGATTGATCGACGCGTCGCGCTGACCTTCGGACTGTCAGAACCATGGCGCGCTTCTCACGCTCGGCGCGCATCTGCTTTTCCATCGCCGCCAGCACGTCCTGCGGCGGCTTGATGTTCTTGATCTCGTAGCGCAGCACTTTCACGCCCCACGCTTCGGACGCCTTGTCGACTTCGCTCACGACCATGAGATTGATGTTCGTGCGCTCTTCGAAGGTGCGATCGAGATCGATCTTGCCGATCTCGCTGCGCAGCTTCGTCTGCGCGAGCTGCGAGATCGCGAACGTGTAGTCGGAGATGCCGTACGAGGCGCGCTCGGGATCGAGCACTTTGAAATAGAGCACGCCGTCGACCCCTACCTGCACGTTGTCGCGCGTGATGCAGACCTGCTCCGGCATATCGATCGCCACTTCCTTCAGCGAGTGCTTGTAGCGGACGCTGTCGAGAAACGGCACGAGGATGTGAAAGCCGGCTCGAGCGTCGACGAATACTTGCCCAGCCGCTCCACGACCTACGCGTTCTGCTGCGGCACGACGCGCGCGATGCGGCTGATCATGATGAGCGCAAAAATGACGACGACGAACGCGACGAGAACAGTCATAACGGCCTCCGTTGATGTTGTTTACGACGCACGCACGTAGAGGGTCAGACCGACGACCTTCTCCACGACGCAACGTTGTCCCTTGAGAAGTTGCGTTTCTCCAACGTTCCGCGCGGTCCAGGTACTTCCCCGCATCTCCGCCTTCCCTTCAGCAGCGACAGCCAAATCGACGAGGACGATGGCCTGTTCGCCGACCATCGTATCGACGACGTGCGTCTTGCTGAGACCCAGCTTGCGCACGACGACTGGCCGCACGAAGATCAGCAGCACGACCGAGGAAATGGCAAACGTGAGGAGCTGCGCCCACAGCGGAATGGGAAATCCAAGTCCGACCAGAATGGCCACAATGAACGCGCCAACCGCGAAGAATCCGATATGCGCAGTCGTCGCGAAGAACTCGACCGTGAGCAGAAGAAACGCCAGAAGAACCCAGAACCACCATTCCATATGCGTGTGCGGATGAGGTTACCACGCTGCCCGCGGCGCGTTACTGCAGCTCGGTCAGTACACTCTTCGCGATTGCCGGAATCAGTTTCACGTCGTCCGCCGTCCCGCGCGTCATGATGACCAGGATCAGTTTTCGTCCGCTTGGGAGCTCGATGTAGGCGGCGTCGTGGCGGACTTCCGAAGTCCATCCTGCTTTCGACCACTCCTTTGAACCTGCCGGCAATGACTCGCCAATGAACTCCTTCACCTGGTTCTCATCGGCACGTAGCGGATTGAGCGGACGCTCCAGCAACGCAAGCATCTTGTCGCTGGCCGTTGGCGACACAGCGCGTTTGCGCACGATCCACAGCAGCAGAGAGGCAAACGAATTGGCGCTCGATCGGTTGCGATTCGGCCGTGCAGCGCCGCCGAGGAGTTGCGCCTCGCGGCCGAAGGGTCCGAAGCTCCACGGCTTGGCCATCGCGCTGATGTCGTAGCCCATCGACGCGAACCATTTGTTCACCACGCGCCGTTTGTCGATGAACTTGTTCAGCGCGCGCCCTTCGAGATTCGGACCGGGAGTCGTATCACTGATGACGTCGATGAGAAACGCCGTGGCGTCGTTGTCGGAGATCTTGATCATCTCGCCCAGTGCCCGAGCCACTTCCGGATCGCCCTCGAGGTGCTGATGAAACACCTCGGCCATGATGTAGAGCTTGACGGCCGAGGCGGGATAAAACGGCGCATCGCCATGCCAGTCGCCGCGGTCGACTGTCGAGTCCTTCGTGACATCGATGATGCTGATGGCCAGGTTGTCCGCAGTCAGCTTCGGGAAATCCTTCAGCGTCTGCTCCGCGGCATGTTGTACCGCAAGAACGAGCGCCGGATTCTTCGGCACGTCCGCGAACTCGCGGAAGTTGGCGAAAGCAGGAGTCGCGGCGAGGAAAAGCAGAACGGCCAATCGAATGCGCATCGCGTGATTGTAAGTCGGCGCCTTTGCTGCAGCGAAAGGCCGATCACCTGCGCTCACTGCCGGATCGTGCGGTGGATTTTCGGCGGGACGTAGATCCCCGCCAGCGCTTTTCCTTTCGGTCCGTAGACACGGAACAAGAGGCTGAACATACTCTTCGGCACCGGCAGCCAGTTCGCGATCGGCGCACTCCTCGGCGGATCGGACTGCAAGTAGATCGTGACCGATCCATCGCTCGCGGTCACGAGGCCGGGTGTGTACGAGGCCACCAGGTATTTGTCGAGGATGTTCGGCACCAGCTCGACGTATTCCGGCGTGTAGGCGGTCATCGACCAGAAACGCTCGTACTCGGGGAGATCTTTTTTCGTGAACTGGATCGTGTACGCGAAGCTGCCGCCGTCGAGCGGAAGGCCGCTGGCGTCGACAAACGCGTTCGCATAGAAGGCGGCCTTGCGGTTGTTTCCGACCTGGATGTACTCCGTGAGTGCGGCGCGGTCGAGGTAAGCGGTTCCCCACTCGCCGATGTTGTTGAAGTGGATCCAGTTCGTCGCGCCGCGGTGCGAATGCCAGCGGTTGAGGATCGCCGCGTACGCAGCTTGCGCGCCTCGAATGATGTCGGTGAGCGGCGCCGAATCTTTGTTGACCTTGCTCTTGGCTGCCGCAAACGCGGTGTCGAACCGCTGCATGAGTGCACGGTCATCGTCCGTGACCGGCTGCGTCATCGGCGAAGACATCGCTTGTTGCACCGTCGTCAAGAAGGCTTCCGGCGAGATGGTCAGACCGACATCGGCCATGAGCTTCACCGACGGCCCGAAGAAGGAGAGCGGCAGGACAAGCGTGTGGCCGGAATCGCTGCCCGGGTCGTAGTCGGCGAGAGTCTGCATCGACAATTTCAACCGGAACTCGCTGGCTTCGCGGATCAGGTTCTGCCCCGTCGGGGAATGCTTGTCGATGCGGATGGCGATGGTCGTGAAGGTGTACGGCATCTCCACCCGCGTGGCTTTCTTCGGGATCTTTCCGGTGTACCCGTTCGCCACAAATGCGTAGACGCCACCGCCGGACGGAGGGTCCGACGAGAGATTGGTCGAGAGGACGTTGCCGTACACGTCCAACTGGAGGATCGAGTATTTGTTTTGATACTTCGGGATCGTGAGAATCACCGGCCCATCCGACACATCGACAAAGGCCTCGGCGTAGATGGTGTCGTCGTTGATGGCGACGACGACCTTGTACTCCGGACCCATCCCCAGCGGTCCGGTGAGCCGGTTCGCGATTTGCTCGCCGGCGCCCGACCGCTGGCTGTTGTCGCTGTTGATATGAAACTGAACCCAGGTGAAGTAGCGAGGAAAATACCGGACCGTGTATTCGTACGCGACCTGATAGCCGTCGTTGTTGCTCATCGCTCGATCTCCTTCAGTTTTTGATGGGAGGTTTGGCGGGGTCGTTAATTGGGGATTTGCGCAGTATTGTCTCCATCTTTCCTCGTCGGCGCAATACTCTCCATAAGGAACCGCGCCGCCAACTTCACGGCACACCGCGAGTGCTAGAGTTGCAATAACGGCGTAGGTCCGTCACAGACACCACAATCGATGAACACCGATCTCAAAGCTCACGACCTCTTAATCGTCGAGAACAGCATCTCCGATTGGACTGGTAACCTGGAGGACTGAGTGATGGCCAGTGATTCGCGAAAAAAGGGCGGCAGCCTGCGAACTACCGTGAAATCTTCGGTAGTTCGAAAGACACCTGCTCGCAGCCGAAAGAGCCCGCGACCGCAACGAATCACCGGTGAAGGCGGCGATGTGGTTCTCTACGACGACGCCGAGCATGGGCAGCAACTCGAAGTCCGGCTGGATGGCGACACCGTCTGGCTGAGCCTCCTACAAATCGCGTCCCTGTTTGATCGCGATAAGTCCGTCATTTCGCGGCACTTGCGGAACATCTTCGCAAGCGGTGAGCTGGAGCGCGATCCAACTGTTGCATTTTTTGCAACAGCTCAAAACGAAGCCGGCCGCCTGGTTGAGCGCACGATCGAGCACTTCAACCTCGACGCCATTCTCTCCGTCGGCTATCGCGTCAACTCCAAACGCGGAACGCAATTCCGCATCTGGGCCTCCAACGTCCTGCGCGCTCACCTCGTCGAGGGTTACACACTCAACGAGCGCCGCCTCGAGACCGAGGTGACGCGGCTTCGCGAGCTGCGCGCAGCGATTGACGTCATGGGGCGCATCGTGGCGGAGCGGCCGCTGAGCGGTGCCGAGGCCGAAGGGCTGCTGACCGTCATCACCGACTACTCACTAGCGCTGCGCCTCCTTGACGAGTACGACCACCAAAAGCTGCGCACGCGGGGAACGACGCAGGAGGAGCGATTCGTTCTCACGCTCGATGCCGCTCGCGACGGCATTGCGCGGATGCTGGGACGATGCCCGGCGCCGGCTCGCTGTTCGGCCGGGAGAAAGACAAGGGGCTCGATAGCGCTATCGGCGCCGTCTATCAGACTTTCGATGGACACGACCTCTATCCCAGCATCGAGGAGAAGGCAGCCCACCTCCTCTACTTCGTCGTCAAGAACCACGCATTCGTCGACGGCAACAAGCGGATCGCCGCGTCGCTCTTTCTATGGTTCCTCGATGCGAACGGCATCCTCTATCGCCACGATGGAACGAAGCGTCTTGCCGATAACGCCCTCGTCGCCCTGACGCTCCTCATCGCCGAAAGCCAGCCGGCGGAAAAAGAAACCATCTGCGCCGTCGTCGTGAATCTTATCAACCGCGAGAATCCGTGACGACGTTGCAGGTGGATTTGCTTCAGCTCGATGCCCGCGCCAGCAAACACCTCACGGAATTCGACCGCGAGCGCGAGCGACGCCGAAAGCCGAGCGTCTTCTCTTCGACGATTCGGCGGCCCTTCCCCAACCCTGATCAGCGGTCTACCTTGCGGCATTTGACTCTCCTCATTGGGCGCCGGTGAAGCCTCAGATCTATACTTCCCAAAAAAGGAGAATCCGATGATTCGCACACGCACCATCCTTGTGGCGGCGCTCTTCGCCCTTTTTGCTACCGGCTGCTTTGAAGTCGAGCAATCGATTGAGTTGAAGAGGGATCTGTCCGGTACCGCGAATTTCAAGCTGGGGATCGACATGGAGCCGATGGTCATGATCATGGCCAAGGTCCAGAAGGAGATGGGCGGCGACAAGAGTCCGCTGACGAAGGCGGAGATCGCGGCGGCGAAAGCGGACTTCAAGAAGAACGAGAAAAAGAGCACGGAGACTACGGACCCGCGCAAACAGGCAGAAGGCGGTCTTCCGCCCGGCGTCAAGCTCCTCGATGCCTCGGTCACCGAAAAGGAATTCGGCGTGACCACGAACATGAAGTTCGCGTTCGACAAACTCTCCAGCCTCGTCGGCGTGAAACTCGGCAGCAAAAAAGAAGGAGAAGGTCCCGGCGATCCGACCAAGAAGTCGATCATCGATACGCCGTTCCAGGGGCTGGAGATCTCCGAGACCGCGAAGACGATCTCGATTCACACGAAGCCGCAGAACCCGGCGGAGAAAGTGAAAAATCAGGCCAGCGAGCAAGGCCCGAAAATGGATCCCGAAACGGAAAAGATGATGAACGACGCCTTCAAGAACCTGCGTGTCGCCTGGAAGATCACTGCCCCATTCGAAGTAGCGTCGACAAACGCCACGCGCCGCGAAGGCAACACCCTGATCTGGGAGTATGACTTCGCCAAGTTCCAGAAACTCGCCGAGAACCCGAAGGCGCTCGACGATATGGGCGTGAGCGTGACGTACAAGAAGTAGGGCGCGGCGACCGATTTCGACCACCACCCTGACAGCACTCGGGCGGGACGCCCGAGTGCCCGCGGTCGAGACGACCGCACTCCGTGGCGTCAGAATCGCGCTTTCGATCTCGTCTCAGTAACGACGCGAACGACGTCGTCGATGTCTTCGCCGCACCATCGCGGAGCGAATCGCAGCAACGACGCGGATGTCGATCGACTGACTGCGGCGAAATCTGCCGACGAGTTAGCAATGCGAACGCTAGGGGTCGAGATTTTAGAGCCGGATTTCTTGTTCGCGCGTTTCCTCTTCATTTGTTCTCTCACCCCAACCCAACAAGATTCCGGAACCTCCGTTCCGAGATCACGACGATGTCGTGGCCGAGCTCGCGCTCGCGGTCGACGTCGAGGAGCTTGCGGCCCTTCTTGTCCGCTTTCCAATTCGGCGAGTGCTGACCGACGACAACGATGTCGGTGGCGCGGCTGATGTTGTTTTCGACGGTCCCGCCGGCCTTCTTCACCAGCCGCTTTGCTTTCGCTCGGAGGATGTCCATGGTTCCGGTGAAGACGACACGTTTGCCGTGCAGGGAACGGACGACACGCCGGCGCGGCTCGGCAACCGGAGAATTGCCCAGCGCGCCCAGCATCTCCTCGGCGTTAGCGAAGCGTCGCCTTCGCTCGCCGATGCAGCGCTGGATCACGGCCTTCACCTCCGCACTGCACGCAAGAGTCTTCGCGTCGCGCGGAGTCACGGTCGCATGCGCGCTGCCGAGGAGCATGAACGCGAAGAGCTGGCCGAGCTGGTAAACGTCGTCCGCCGGTTTCCACGAGACAGTCTCGCGGCCTCGTATCGGCAGCGGCGCAAATCGAGGAGCGAAGGCATCGGCGGCGACATTCCGGCTGCCGGCGCGATGAAGGGCGATGCCGAAATCGCCGAGCTTCAGCACGCCGCCCGGTGTGACGAGCACGTTTCCGGGAGTGATGTCGCGATGCACCGCGCCGGATGCATGAAGCAACTTGACGGCGCGCGCCAGACGCGTGATCTCGCGCCGTGCTCTCGACTCCGTCCAGGGCACGGGACGTTCGCGGAGATGGCGAGCCAGATCGCCGCCTTCCGCAAGTTCCGACACCAGGCAATAGAGCGGCCGTCGATGCTCGCCCTGCGGCACCCAGGCGAACGTCTCGTACACGCTGACGATGCCGGGCTCACCTCGCAACAGCTCGCCGAAATAGGCCTCGCGATGCCAGCCCTGCGGATCGGTGGCGATCTTCAGCACGCAATCGCCCGCCAATCGCGAGCCACTCACCTGCGTGGCGCGGTATGCGGCGCCGAAACCGCCGGCGCCGAGGAGGTTCTCGACGCGGTATTGGCGCCCGCTGTGCGCGTTGCGCACGATCGATCCAGCCGGCAAATGCAGGTTGGGATTCTTCGGCGGCTTGTCTTGATTAGCCGGCGGCACCCATTGGCCGGACTTCTTGATCGTCGGCACCGAGCGTTCGGAAAACTCGGAACGCCGGATCGTAAGCGTCGCAGGCGATGCAATCGCGAAAACATCGCGCAGCGTTTTGACCGACACGTCCGCGATTTCATCGCTCGCAATCGATCGCGGCCATCGCCGCAGAAACGCTCTGGCTCGACGCGTCACGCCAGGTTCCGAAGCCTCCGAGGTGAGCCATCCCAGCCGCTGCAACCGCTTGCATGCCGATGGGCTCAGGCGCTCAGAGCCGTCTTTGCCGCAATCACTGGCCTCGCTGTGAATACTCCCATCGCCGAGCGATGCCAGTTGCACATAACGAGTCGCTTCCGAAATGACGACGTAGCGGAAGCCGCCCTCTTTCAGATGTTGGATCTGCGCGGCCAGCGCGTCCTTGAGCGCATCCCAGCGATCGAGCCGGAAGCGGCTTGCTCCTGAACGCCATGTGGTTCCATCCATCGCTCCAATGATAAAGCTGACTGATTTCGATCACTTCATCCGCTTGCCATGCTTCATACAAGGTCAACGCGCGAGAGCAGATCGATGTGCTCGAGTACGTCGCCCTTCACCGCAATGATGTCGGCGAACTTTCCGGCGCTGACCGTTCCCACATCCTTCGACACTTTCATCAGGACCGATGGCCAGTAGGTCGCGCTGCGGATGGCGTCCATCGCCGGGATTCCGATCTTGCGCACCCAGACGTCGAGCTCATTCCACGTCGATTGCGAATGGAAGTTCATGGGGATTCCGCTGTCCGTGCCGACGAGGAGAACGACGCCTGCGTTGCGAAGCTGCTCGATCTTTCGCTTCAGCGTCGGCCGGCGCTGCGGCGTGATCTGGTAGTACGGGAGCTGGCCGGGATGCTTCAGCGATTGACGGATATCGTCGACGACTTCGTCGGGTAATCCGAGGTGCCAGGAATTGGAGTCGAGGGGCTCGGGATTGTCGCGCAGCGATTCGTAGTTCCAGAGACCTTCCACGGTCGGCGTCCAGAAAAGCGGGCCGAGGCTCATCTTCGCGGTGCGCTCGCGAAGTTTGTCGATGATGTCCGGCGGATACTCGGGAGCTGTGGCCAGCCCGGTGTGCTCGAAGCAATCCACGCCCGCCGCCAGCCCGCGCCGGATCTCCTCGGGACGATGCGCATGCGCAACGACGGTCAATCCGTGTTTGTGCGCCTCGTCGACGATGGCCATGACCTCGTCCATCGTCATCAAATCCTGATCGATCATCTTCACTTCATTGACGCCCGCCTCGGCAATGCGGCGAACCTTCGCGCGCGCGTCCGCGGCGCCGTTCACGCCCCAGCGCGAATCCTCTTCTCCCGGATACGGCTCGTGCTGAATGAACGGACCTGCGACATACATCGTGGGCCCCGGAATCTCGCCGCGGTTGATGGCATCACGCACGGCCAGAATGTCATCGAGCGGTGCACCGAGATCGCGCGCACTCGTCACGCCCGCCATCAGCAACTGATGCGCCAACGCCGGCATGATCACTTTGCGATACAGCGACGGATATTTCTTGAACCAGTGCGCGTAGTCAGCATGTCCATCGATCATCAAATGAACGTGCATATCCCAAAGCCCCGGCAGCACATCCATCCCCTCGGTCGAAATGACCTCGGCGCCCTTGGGAATCGGAATCGAGCCGATGTCGCCAACCGCCTCGATGCGATCGCCGCGAATGAGAATCACGCTGTTCGCGATCGGCGGCCCACCAAAACCATCGATCAACCGCCCTCCGACAAGCGCCTTCAGCGGCGCATCAGCAGCGAAAGCCGCTGACGCACATAGCGTGACGACAAACAGGAGAGAGACGCGACGAAGGAGGAGAACACCACACCTGACATTACCCATATCTTTACCTATTTCATCCACTGTTACCCAATTGTCCTTATCCTTCGTCACTGCGCCCTTCGTCCACGCCCTCCTCGAATTCGCGATAGGGTTACCGCGAGGGCGTACGGCCGCCATCAGCGCTTCTCCTTCTTGGCGTGACGCGCATCGATCAGCCGCCTCTCGCGCTCGATCTCGTGGGTGAGCTCGCGCTCGGTCGGAAGAATCTTTACGTACTTGGCGGCGAAAATCTGCCGGGCCTCGCTGAGCACCGAGTACTTGGCGATCGCTTCATTTTTTCGGGAGCAGAGGATCAGACCGATCGTCGGATTATCGCCCTCGGGACGGGCATGAGCATCGAACATCCGCACATACGATTCCATCTGGCCGATGTCCTGGTGCGTCAGCTTGCCGACCTTGAGATCGATCAGCACGAAGCACTTGAGCAGGTAGTTGTAGAACACGAGATCGACGTAGAAATCTTCGTCCTCGAACCGGACGCTTCTGCCGGGCCACGAATGAGAAGCCCTTGCCCAGCTCCAGTAGGAACGCTTGAAGATTGTCGATGATGCCTTGTTCGACCGACGACTCGCGCAGCGCGGGATAGTCCTTCAGATCGAGGAACTCCAGCACGTAGGGATCGCGGATGAACTGCTCGGGCTCGACCGCGGCCAGCCTCGCGGCCGCTTCTTTGCGAACGGGAGTCTTCCTGCGGCTGGCCAGCAGCCGCTCGTAGTAAAGCACGGAGATTTGGCGCTCGAGCTGGCGGGTCGACCACTGCTGCTCCGCCGCCTCGTGCATGTACCACTCGCGGGCCTGCGCGTCATCCACGCTGAGGAGCAAGCGGTAGTGAGTCCAGGAAAGCTCAGCGCGCAACCCAGGCGATTCGTCACGCAGTGCGTGACGAATTGGCAATTCGGAACGCGCTGCGTTCCGTTTTCGGGGAACGGGCAATTCTGAACGCAGTGCGTTCAGAATTGGGAATGCCAAGTGAAAGCGGCGCATATGCCACAGATTGCGCTCGTCAAAACCGCGTCCGAGGTCGCGCGTCAACTGCTCCGCGAGCGTGGCGTCTCTGATGATGGCCAGGACATCCTCGACTTGGAATTGACCGTCGAGATCTTGTCGAGTTGCTGGATGACTGCGAATCAAGGGTCAGGGCTTCCGTTGTCTGTGCTCGACGCTACAGCGAGAACCTCAACTACCTCCGCCACGAGTCGAATCTCCTCTTCACCGCCCGGTCGAAGGATGATCGGCTGGAACTCTGGGTTCAGCGGGAGCAGGCGCACCTCGCGGTGTTCCCACGAGTCGCCGTCGCCGGCTTTCGAACTCTCGTACTTCTTGACTGTGAATGATCCGCCCGTCTCAGAGTCGGCGATGTCGCGATGCTGTACGAGTAGAATCCTACCTGCGCGTGATCCTGCAGGCACCGGACCGAAGAGGCAGTAGGCTCCGTCAGGAATGCGCGGCTCCATCGATTTGCCGATGACCTGGGCGACAAACATCCCCTCGGTCAAACGCTTTGAAGTCTTCGGCACGACCCACGCCTCGATGTCGGCCGGATCTGGCGCGCCAAACGTTCCGGCTGCCGCACGCAACGACATCAGCGGAACCGCATTCTTCGTATCGCCATCATCAACGCGGACAAAGGGCGATGAAGCATCGGTTGCGACGATCGCTTCAATCACGCGTGCGACATCGGTCGCCTTGTGAATCACGCGGTACCACCAGCGGCCGTACTTGCCATCGGCATTCACCGCATCGACCCATCTCTGCGCCGCGGCGGCCTTGATCTTCTCCAGCGGGTCATAACCCTTCGTCTCGAGGATCAAAGTGCCGGTCTCGACTCCTTTCGCATCCGCAACGCGAACGAGAAAGTCAGGGACATAGTCGTGATCCTGGTCGTTGTGAAAGTACGGCACGGCGAATCCGAGTCCCGAATTCTTCGCGAACGAGACGACGCTCGGATTCGTGTCGAGGTAGTACGCCGCGGTCTGCTCCCATTTCTTCGTGTCGGCCACGACATAGTTGAGGTGCGAATGGACAACCTCGCGCACGTCGCGAGAGGTCCAGAACTCGACTTCGGCTGTGCTTCCCGGGCCGCGGCTAGTCTCGTAGCGAGGAATCTCCGGCGCCTCACCGGCACTCGTGTCGGGGCGGATCGCGTCGGTAAGAATCTCGATTGCCCATCCGTAATAGGGCGAAAGAAAACAATCCTTGATGTCTGATGGAGGCGTGACGTTGACCCGCTCGGCGAGAAAGCGACGAGTGATTGTGTGAATCTGCGGGAAGAGAACGTGCGCGGGAACCTGGCAGTGACCGCCCTGGGCGATGCTGCGTGTCAGCGCTGCCGCGAGGTCGAACTCCAGCTCCTGCAAGCGGCGCTTCTGTCGAAAGTCCTGCAGCGTCGCCTGGTCGATGCGGCCCGGTCCCGTCAGCGACATCTTCCCTTTGTTGGTGACGTTTAACCCTTTGACTTCGACTTCCGGCGGGATGCGATCGGGTTCGATCGCGAGACGGGGAACGTGATCCCAATCGACAGTTACGCGATTGCGGATCGCCTGCGTGTATCCCTCGACGCGCGGGAACTCGATGGCCAGCGCGGCGCGCTCGGGGAGCGGATGAATATGCGAACGCTTCGGGGGTGGCGGAGTTGGCCCTGTCGGATTCGTCTTGAACGGAATCACTTCGAACGGGACGCCGAACACTTTCGATAGCTCTTCGGTGAATCGCCCATCAGGCCCTGGCTCGTAGCTCGTCCGACGGAGCCCTCGGCCGACCACTTGTTCGCAGAGGAGCTGCGACATGAACGGCCGCAAACCAACGATGTGCGTGACCGTTCGACAGTCCCACCCTTCGGTCAGCATTCCAACGGAAACGATGCAGCGAACGTCGCGGCCGGGAGGGTGAAGCGGACGGTCGAGCTTCTCCGCAAGTTCCTTGAAATTCGGCGGGAACTGTTCTCTCTCTTGTGAGTCCTTCGGCCAATGGGTATGACCGATCGTATCGAGCGTAAAGCGCATCCAGCGCTTGTCGTCGTCTTTGGAATTGTCGGAGTCTGTCTCCGTAACGACCTTCGAGTCGACGCGGATGGTATTGAACTTCCCGTCGCCATTCCGGAAAAGGTCCAGCTTCGACGGTGCGATATTGGCCGGCTGCTTCCCATCGGCCAGCCAGTCGTAGATGACCTTGGCCAGTCTGGTGTTGCGACAGACGAGGATGAACACCGGCGGCGTCGGGTGCTGCTCTGGTTCCTTCAACCAGCGTTCGAACTCCTGCTCGTACAAGCCACCGAGCAGCGCGATGGGTGTCTGCGCATACTTGAGGATCGCTTCCGGTTTGGGTTGCGCCTTCGCTCCGCCGCGCTCGGCGGTCGTCAACTGCGGAATGATCCAGCGCCAGATGTTGAAGTAGCCGGGAATCTCGGAGCCGGTCGTGTCGCGTACGGCGAGTTGCGGAATCTTGACCAGTCCCGACTCGATGGCATCGACGAGGGAGAAGTCCGAAATGATCCACGGAAACGGGCGGCCGACATTCGCGCCGGATGCGGTGAGAAAGTACGGCGTGGCAGAGAGATCGAGGCAGAAGTTGATGCCGCTGACCCTCTGAACTTTGTCCAGTCCACCGATCCAGACAGTGGCCTCCTTGATCTCTCCAGGAAACTCTTCTTCCTCTTCGTCGCTCTCCGATACCTCGGCAACGACCCGATACGCGTGATGGGCCTCGTCGTTCATGACGAGGATGTTTTGCTTCCCGGATTTTGCGTCTTTCAGCAGCCTTTGAACCAGCGCCGTGTCGCTTTCGTGGCCGCGCTTGTCGACTCTGTTGCCTCCGGAGAGATCAAGCGGCGCCAGCGCGTGCCAGTTGGTGACGATCACCGTGCCGCCGCCGAGCAGCGGCATCAGTCGGTCGGGAACGATGTCGCGGAGGCGATACAGGCTGGCCGCTCCACGTTCGGTTTTCAACTCCTGCAGACGATCGCGAATGGTGACGTTCGGGCAAACGATGAGCACCGTCGATGAGAAGCGCGCATCCGCCGGCGCATTCAGTTTGTTGAGAATGCTCCACGCTGCCACCATGGCCATGACGGTCGTCTTTCCTGAACCGGTTGCCATCTTGCCGGCGTAGCGCGGGAATCCGCTGTAGCCGGAAGCCTTCCGGTCGTCGCTCGGCTCGTCGCGAGGAATGACGACCCCCTGCTTGAAATCCGCTCGCGCTTCGACGAAAAAGATGACCGTCTCTGCCGCTTCGAGCTGCGCGAAGAAGAGCCGCTGCTGGCGTCCTTCGCGACGCCACCATTGCAGCAGCTCGAGCGTGGTTCGCGTCACGCCGGGGTAGCCGGCATCCCGCCACTCGCGCACGCGGTCGCGGAGTTGGTTGACCAGATCGAGAGGAACGATCGTCCCCGGCCCGCTGCCGCTGTCATCCTTCTTATTGTCCGGACGGAAGAAGTAGAAGGACGGGCGGCGTGTGCCTTCGATCATGCGCGGCGACTCTCCTTCGACGATATGCCAGTACTTCTTCGGCTCGTCGTACGGAGAATTGAGGATTGGCTCGGAGACCTCGAGCTGGGTCATGATTTTTCATCCGGCATGATTCGCTCGAGCTGATCAATCAGCTCTGGAATTTTCTGCTGAATGGTCTCCCAGATAACGTCCAAATCAATTCGACGATAGTCGTGCGCCAGTCGATGGCGCATCCCAACCATTGCTGGCCACGGAATCTCGGGGTGCTCTTGGCGGAACTCATCGGAAACCTGACGGGAGGCCTCTCCAATGATCTCCAGTCTTCGGATGATCGCATCCTGGTGAAGGTCGCTCTCATTGAACATGTCGTGCGTGAGCGGGCCGGCATATTTGAGAACACGTCTCGCGCCAGCCAACATGTCCAGTAGAAATGCGTCATCGCGCGACATAGATCGGCTCGAAATTCGCGAGGATGTGCTTCCTGCGGATGTAGTTTTCGCTCTTCTCCACGGCGCGCTTCTCGACGAGGTCAACCGGGCGATGGAAGATTTGTTCGAGCTCCTCGGTCATCGGCTGCCAATCCCAGAGTGTCCATTTCGTTGTCTCTTCGAATGTCACGAGAACGTCCACATCGCTGGCTGGACGAAACTCGCCAGTGAGGACCGAACCAAAGAGCGCGAACTCCTTGATACGCCACTTTTGACAGAATGACTCGATGGCAGCGCGATCGATTTCGATTGCGACGTGATGCCCGACCGTCATGACAGCTCCTTTGCGACGAGCAGCTCATTCCCACGGTCGTCGATCACTTTCACGGCAATCTGTTTGTGCTCGCCGGCCTCGAACGGCTCGCTGATCGTTCCGGAGAGATGATCCCATACGGAGTCTTCGTACACGCCTTTGAGCGCTCGCTTCAGGTTGTCCCAAGCCGAGGTGCGTGGAAAGAACGCCTGCGAGACGTGGAATGCCAGGCCGTTGTAATCGGTGTCGAGAAGCCAGCAGGGGACGTCGTCGCCGCCGAGGTGGTGGGCATTCATGGTGATCGGATCAAACGTGTCGAGGCCGGACAATTCGACGCTGTATTTCTCTTTCGCCTTTAAGACGCGTACCTCGGGCTGACCGCACACGGAGAAGACCTGACTCGAGCGCATGTTCTTGAGGAGATCGCCCATCAGCAGATCGGGCGTCGCCTGCACGTACGTCGCATGAATCCCGTGCACCTTCTCGGCGCTCTCGATGGCCTGGCGCGCGTCGGGCTGAATGGCAAAACCGAGAACGTAAAGGTGCGTGTAACGTTTAGCCGTCGCTTCCTTTGCCGCGTTCCAGACGAGTTTCTCTGAGACGGCGCCGTTCTCTGGACCGAAGACAAAGGCCACCGCCTTCGCTGTGCCATTCGCCACCTCCGCCTCGGCGGAGAGCGAGAGAGTCTTGGCAAGCGGCCGGACGTTGGTGAACGTGACCTTTTGATTGTTCGGGAGCTGGATCGTGGCCACTTTACGAAGGATCTCGATCATGCGCGCCGCGAAGTCGCTGTACTCCGAGGCGGTGGCAGCCATCGAGTCCTCCTCGCCATCGCCCTCATAGTCGACCGGCGTTGGGATCGTCGCTTCGACGGTAAAGGGGCCAGTGACGCGCGTTATGCCCTTCTCTTCTTCGGGTCGATCAACGAGCACCTCTTCGAGAGGAGTCTCATCGTTCGCGATCGTAGTTGACGTAATGTGCAACACGACGCCGCCAGAGGGCCCCTTCGGTCCTTCTCTTCGCCGATACCGAAAACCCGCCGCCGGGCCACGGCTTTCGTCCTTAAGCTCGTAGTAGCCATACGTCGCGGTTAGAAGCCGCTGGCGCGTCAGTGCGAGTGGCACGCGGCTCGTATCAACTGTTATCCATCGCCTACCCCACTGCTCGGCAACATACGCTGTGGTCCCGCCACCACAAGTCGGATCAAGCACGAGATCCCCCGGATCGGTGGCCATCAAAATACATCGCTGCACTGCTTTGATAGATGTTTGGACGACATAGAGTTTGTCAGCCGCGCCCGCCAAATCGGTCCAGAGATTAGTAATCGCGCGAAAGGGAAAGTCAGTGTGATATTTCTTGAACCTGATTTGCTTTCTTCCTACATGTACTCGACCGGCATTCAAAATGCGTTGCATGCCCTCTTCACTAAACTTCCAACAATTGTTAGCGGGTGGGCGGAACGTTCCTCCCGCATGTCTTACATCGTAGAGCTGGGTTCTGAATTCCCCGCCGGACGTTAGCGGCTCAGCGACGTACAACTTGGCCCCTGACCGCATGGCATCCTCCAACTCGGTCTCCGTGAAGTCACCAATGGGTATAGATTCGCCGTTTTGCAGTTCGACGTAGTCAAATTCGTCGGCTAGGTCCGCCGCGTCAAGTTTGGCGCTGTAAATGAAGCGCCGTTTCAATCGAGATCGGTCCTTGGCATACCACAGAAGGTAGTCGTTGATCGGCTTGATTTCATTGCCGCGTTGACTACCCTTCTTGCGCACAAAGATTGTCACGACGAAGTTGTTTGCACCGAACAGTTCATCAAGCACGGCGCGAACGAGGTGTACATTTTGGTCGCTAATCTGAACGAAGAGGCTGCCAGAGTCGTTTAGGAGTTCACGAGCTAAGATGCATCTGTCTCGCAAGTAACTGAGGTACGAATGCAGTCCCAACGTCCACGTATCACGATAAGCCTTAACCATTTCTGGTTCACGAGTCAGATCACCATCGACGTTGTGCGTAACCTCTCTACTTCGGACGAACGGCTGAAAGTTCGATCCGAATTCAACACCGTAGGGCGGATCGATGTAGATCATCTGGACCTGGCCGCCGAGGTTCTCGTAGTGGAGGAGGCTGTTCATCACCACAAGGGAATCGCCGAGGATGAGGCGGTTTGCCCACTTGTCGCGATGCTCGTACGCCTTGAGCAGACGGTCGGTGATGGAAAGCTGCGGATCGGCGAACAGATCGAGCGTCATCTGCTTGTCGCGCTTGTGTCCCTTCAACGTCTCCAGAATCGCCTTCGTCGAGAGCCGCTCATGGACGAACAGCGGCAGCGTCGGAACCTCGAACGATGTCCGCTCGGCCTTCCCCGCCCAGACGAGCTGCGGATCGAGCGTCGGGTCGTACTCATATTTTGCCGGCGCCTTTTTGTTCTTGAACTGCGCCTGTAGACCGATATCCGGCCGCACGAGCGCATCGGCCGAGGTGTGGTCGTAGACCTTTGTGCCGGGATCCTTCTTCGACTTCGTTGTCGCCTTTCGAGGCACCTAACGCTCCCTCCGCGTCCGTTTGCGGGCGTACTCCCGCACTATACGAGTTGTCATCAGTCCTCTCCTCGGGTCCTACTCGCGAAGATGGTCGTCTGCGCCGAGGCCTGCGGAGTGATCAACGGCCACCAAAAAGGCGTGTCGCGCCATCCTTTCGCTTCGCGTCCATTCTGCCGGATGAGCCACAGAACTGGGAGATCGGTCGCGGTCTGATTAACGAGCGTGCGCTCCTGATAGCTCGTTGGTTCATTCGAAAAGCGCTGCCCGTCCTCGCGCATGCGCGCCAGATCGCGTCCTTCAAGGACGAACATCCAGACCTTTCCTCGGTTCGCTTCATCCGGAGAGGTTCTGGTCAGATGTTCCAGTGCAGCGATGTGTCCTTCGAAATCCCACTGGTAGTCGTCATCTTCGAAGAGCAGCGACTTCTCGATCATCCTCAGAATGCTCGCAGCCTGCTCGGCATCGATGAGCACCGGCTCCTCCGGGCGATTGGCACCGAGAAGCGAGTGCACGAAATCGTCAATCGCAGCGACGTCCTTGCTGATGTACGACTTGAAGCCGGTCTGGAATCCGATTGGCTGCAGCCTGCGATGTGGGCGAATAGTGACGATGTCCGAGGCGAGGATCTTGTTCGGGGAGCAGGGAATGATCTGGCCGCCGTCACGGCGTAGAAAATAGACGCCCTGCCCCTGATCGCCCTTCTCGATTTCACCGCGAAGAGCGGCATCGAATTCGTGAATGCGGCGCATGGCCTGATGAATCCCATCGGTGGTGTAGAAACGCGTCACGAGAAGGTCGTTCGCGGGACGGTTGCCGTAAAGCCGCGCGTGTTGAAGCACCGTGTCTTGCTGGAACTGCTGCGGATTGCGGCCGTAGTAGAAACCGATGAGATTTCTTACGGTGATGCCGCGATCGAGAATCTGTCCGCCGATGAACACATTCAACGGAGCGTCAAGCCGTAGCTGACCCTCATCGTCGAGCTGGTCCTTTACCTGGTTCTCAGAATTGACGATGGAGACCATGACCTCGTCGCCAACAAGCGCTGACGAGACCGCGCGCTCGACATCCTCAAACGCCGGATATTCGACTCGGCCTAGCTTCAGCGAGCGTTCAAGGTCTTCCCATGACTCACGTACGAGGCCCTGCAGAACGTAGGGCTCGTCGTGCACGATCCGGACGAGCTCTTCGAGAATCTTGCGGACAATATTTTCCTGCCAGGCGTGTGACTTCCGCGCGCTTTCTGTGTGGACGATGAACGCGTATTTCTGTCGCTTCTCGACCGCTGCCGCCTGCTGCATTCGCCGGATCGCGCCGCCAACAACGAAATTCAGCAGCGCGATGCGAAGCGACGCAACGCGTGGCGATGTGAGCGACTCCTCGAGCTTGAAGCCGCGACGATCCTGTTTCTTCAGCGTATTGCGCTCATCCAGCGAGACTTCGTGAAAGGCGTAGTACGCCGGCGACGCAGGATCTTCGCTTTCGCCAAAGAAATAGTCGCCGCCAACATACCCCGGATACGTCGGCAGTAACACTGTGAAAGCCGGACGTGCGGGATGGAACAGGGGCGAGTCTTCTTTGTTACTCGGCTGCAGGTAGAGCGAATAGGGCGTGGCCGTGACCTGGAGAAACGCCACCCCCGCAGTCGCGGCGCGAAGATCGTCGATCCACGCCGCGATTTTCCCTGGCTCGATCTCGTCGGTGTCTTTGTTTTTTCGAAATGCCAGCGTCGCGTAGTCGGCTTCGTCATCGACGATAAGCAGTCGCTTCTCTTTGAGATCGGGGTAGTGCCCTTCCAGCGCCTCGAAGACTCGTCGAAGATTGTTCTTCTCCTTTTTGACGATGAGCACCCACTTCTGGCGCAGGTGGTACTTCGTAAGGTTCTTCGGCAGGTGCATGATGTCGTACACCTTGACCCGGTCGTTCTCGATCGCCGCCGCAAAGTCGCGGTTCACTCGCTTGATTGTCTGCTCGGAGAGGGCTTGGGTGCCTTTGGTCAGAATGATGGCGAAGTCGAATCCTTCGTCGAAAGCTCTGGCAATGATTCCAATGAACGCGCGTGTCTTGCCCGCCTGGATCTTGCCGAGGAGCATGCCCGGGTGGTCACCGCTGGTCGATGGAGGCGCATCGTGGATTTCATCTGACGCGCCGCGGAGCTGATCGACCGCGCTACACATGGACGCGATCAGTTCCGGCGAGTCCTCGCGCGCAGTAGTGAGCTCCTCAAAAATCACTTTCGCACCTCCGCGAGAGAATCGAATCGTTTGCAGACGTAATTCACGGCTGCCGTCAGCCTAAGGCTTTCAGACACTGCACGCAAACCTCGTCCCTGTCAGTGGGTTGGACCGTAGCTGGCGGCCCATACACTGTAGCAATTTCTCATCCTCGTTCGTCGGTGCACCAACGGTGAGCTGTTCTCGGAACTCGTGTGCGAGTTGCTTCCGCAGCCTTGCCCGGTCGCCATGTCCATTCCATGGGCGTGTTCGAGCGACATCGCCTACCGGAACTCTTCGGCGGGCGCGTTCTGCATTCCAACGAGAAGGCGGCAGGCTCTCCCCTCGACGCCGGACCATTTCTCAACGTACTCGTCGATTGCCTTCCATCCGCGGAAGTTGAAGTAACCGACGGAAAAGTCAGCTCGCTCAGATACGGCCAGCGTGTCCCGCAACGCCGGTAAGAGCTGCAGGTCGATATTGTCGAAGATCCTCGGCATCAAAGAATGGGCTCGGCCACGAGAAGATCCGGCGACGCGCAATCAGCATCGAATCGCCCGCATATGCAAGGACTTGGAACCAGGACAAGGTTAGCAGGTTACGAATTACAGAAGTAGAGGCGGAGAGCACAGACATACTCTTTTGAAAGGCTCTGATCTTTTCATGGTTCCCTACTCCATCCCATCGATCGCTGCCGCGATCTCGGCGTTTGTTGGGCGTTCGCGGAAGTCGGTCTCGATCTTTGTCCAGCGAATACGGCCGTTGGCGTCGAGGACGAAGACGGCGGGGTGGGGGATGCCGTATTCCTTTTTGCCGGCGTAGGCTTCGTCGCGGAGGTGGTAGCGGTCGATGATTCGCGATAAGGGGTCGGAGAGGAGCGGGAACGTCAGTGCGCCGCGGTGGTCGGCGGCGATGAGGGCGGCGAACTTGCGGCTTTCTTCCGGCGAGTCGGGGCTGATGGCGTAGAACCTCACGTCGGGATACGCGCGGGCGAGATCACGAAGTCCGACCACCTGCCGGACGCAATAGGCTCACCAATAGCCGCGGTAGAAGACGAGGACGACTTTCGTTCCGGCGGCGTTCGCGAGGCTGATGCGTTTGCCGTTCTGGTCGCGGAGAGTGAAGGTGGGCGCTTGCTGTCCGATCCTCGGCGGCGTGGCTTGCGGTTGCGCCACGGCGGCAGGCGACGTCGTCGCGGCGGTCAGGCTTGTTGTTATGGCGAGGAGGATCGTGGCGAGGATCGGCAAGCCGTTGAACGATATCAGGCTTGGGTAGATCCTCGGTCGAGTCGTTGAGGAGTGCAGGCGTCTCGCCCATAGGCGCTAACTTATCGGTTATTCGCACCTCACGAGCCGCGAAATCCCTCAGGAATTCGAGAGCAGCTCGTCCGACGCGACGGCGCGTTTCGGTAGATTCACCGTTTAAGTTAGCGCCTATGGGCGAGACGCCTGCACTCCTCTGGCCCACCTACTGGCAGCTGTGTGACCGTCGGAGCCGGGCGGCGATTCTTGTTGTGTGCAGGCGGGCGGCGGCGACGGCGGCGCCGGGTTGGGGCTTCGGCGCGCGTGCTGGCGTGAAGCCCGACACGAGCTCGTCGACGCCGGTGTTGAGCGCGCGGGCGATGGCGACGACGGCGTTCAGGTTGGGCGCTTTCAGTCCGCGCTCCATCTCGCCGATGAAGGTGTGGCTCATCCGCGTCATTGCGCCAAGTTGTTTCTGGGTCACTCCCCGCCGGGTGCGGATGCGGCGCAGGTCCGATCCGAAAATCTCTGCCACGGACGACATTGACTGCCTCCTTCTGCGCATATTTTAACCGGGCTGGAAGCACAAAAGGGCTTTCCGCGCTCTCGCGTCACACGCTCGTAACAAATCGCGCATCGAGGCGATCTTCGAGAAACGATCGACGTTTTCGGGTGGAGGTTTCGTGGCTCTTACGGCGATGGAGAGCTTCTCGATCACACTTTGGTGTTCTCGATGAATGCTTTGGTGTTCATGAGTAGGGCTCGCGGCTGCTGGAAAACACTTCAGCGTTTTCGAAGAGTGCTTTGGTGTTCATGAGTAGATCTGGCGGCTACTGGAAAACACTTCAGCGTTTTCGATGAATGCTTTGGTGTTAATGAGTAGACCTGGCGGTTCCTGGAAAACACTTCAGCGTTTTCGAGGAGTGCTTTGGTGTTCATAGGTAGACTGGCGGCTACGGGAAAACGCTTCAACGTTCTCGAGGAGTGCTTTGGTGTTAACGAGCAGGCGGGCAGCCTACCGATAGACACTTTGGTGTTCATGAGGAACGCTTTGGTGTTTATGGTCTGGAGTCGGCGGCGTTTCGTCAGGCGATTGCTGTTTCGCGCAACCACCGTCCGCGGCGATCGACCAGCATTGCGATCCATTGCGCCATGCCATCTCCCTTCTTTGCGGAGATGCGCGTGATTGTCATTCCGGGACGGACGGCTTGGATACTGCGCTCGGCTTCCTGCCAATTGAATTCGGCGGCTTCGGCGAGGTCGCTCTTGGTGATGATGGCGATGTCGGCGGAATTGAAGATGGTCGGGTATTTGAGCGGTTTGTCCTCCCCTTCTTTCACCGAGAGGGCGACCGCGCGGAGATTTTCGCCGAGGTCGTAGCTGGAGGGACAGACGAGGTTGCCGACGTTTTCGATGAAGAGGAAATCGGGAACGACGGGCGGCCACGCGTTGAGCGCCTCGTTCACCATCTCGGCGTCGAGGTGACAGACCGTGCCGGTGGTGATCTGTTTGACCGGAGCGCCGCTTCTGGCGAGGCGGGCGGCGTCGTTGTCGGTGGCGAGGTCGCCAACCAGGGCGGTGACGCGGTGCGTTTTGCCGAGCTCTGTCAGTGTCTTTTCGAGCAGCGTTGTTTTGCCGGAGCAGGGACTGGAGACAAGGCTGACGACGAAGATGCCATCGCGGCGGTAGCGCTGGCAATCTCGCTCTGGATCATCGGGCGGCGCGAGACCGCGAGCATCGCGGAACGGGCGTGAGGATGGCGAGGAAGCACGCGCTTCTTCGTCGTTAGTTCCCGCACAGACACATGATTATTAATGTTGGCTTGCCGTAATCGGTGACTTCTGGAAACTACTCCTGGCCCTTTTTCCGGCATCGCTCCGCGAACGTGATTAGAATCACATTTTCCGCCGGACCGCGAACCTACCTTCCGACGAACCCCATACGTGATTTCGTAAGGAGAGTCAGATGAAAAAGGCTACCCGGGTCTTTCTCCCTGCATTGGCACTAGCCATGTTTTTCCTCGTTCCGACCGCCTTCGCTCAGAGCGCCAGCGGCGCCATCCACATCGTTACCGGCGACGGCACGCGCAATATCGAGTTCAACGCCAAACTCGGTTCGGCAGGCACACCGTCGGGCGAGATTAAGTTCACCGGACCGCTGTCGGTTCCCGATCAGGATGTCGATGGCGACGGCACCGGCGATCCGAGCGCGGAGTCGTCCACACTTTCTCTGCGCGTCGAGATCGACTGCCTGAAAATCGATGGCAACCGCGCCGTATTGGCAGGCCTGGTCAAAGAATCGAACGTCAGCACTTACGTCGGCCGCCGCATGCTCCTCACCGTGGAAGATGGCGGCGAAGGAACGAACGCGCCACCGGATCGCTACACGTGGGGCCAGTACCGGTCGACGGCCGCAACCTGGGTGGCCAGCGACGCGGAGCTGGAGTTCGATTCAGGCGCCGGCCTGACGTGGACTGCCACCGATTTCGAACGGGATGACGACGCCGGCATCCCGTCCACTAGGCCTGCTGGAACCGATTGCAAGACTTTCTCGCTCTCGTCATACGCGCTCGAAGAAGTGCCGCAGGGCAGCGGAAACGTGCAGGTCAGGCCGTAAGCAAGTCGCGAAAGCGGCCGGGATTACCGGCCGCTTTTCGCTTTGAAACAGAGATCAGAGACTAGACGGCATCTACCACTCCTGATAACTGATCTCTTGTCTCTCACTGTATTGATTTCGACCTCCACCCTGACAGCGCTCGGGCGAGGACGCCCGAGTGCCCGCGGTCGAGACGACCGCACTCCTGTGTCTCCACATACAATCGCCGTGTGGGCTCTTCGGTGTTCATCGATCATGCGACTGTCGCCGGATCGAACGGCAACGACATCGTGCGCGACGTCTCCCTGCGGATCGATCCCGGCGAATCGCTGGCGGTAATTGGCAGAAGTGGCGCAGGAAAGACAACGCTGCTTCGCCTTCTCAACGGTTTGGCGCCGCCGCGCAGCGGATCAGTCATCATCGATGGCTCGATCCTCGGCGCATCCGGCCTGGCCGGGCGGCGGCGCCGCATCGGCACGATCCTGCAGGCTCCCGCGCTATTTCCTCATCGCACGGTATTCGAAAATGTGGCCACCGTTCCCCGCCTCCTCGGCTGGACCGATGAGCGCATCCGGCGCGAGAGTGCGGCATTGCTCGAGCGCCTGGACTTGCCGTTCGATCGATTCGCAGATCGCTTTCCGCGCTCGCTCTCCGGTGGCGAACAGCAGCGCGTCGGAATCGCCCGCGCCATGGTCGCCGATCCGCCGCTGCTGCTCTGCGACGAGCCATTCAGCGCGCTCGATCCGATCGTCCGTCGCGATCTTCAGGACACCTTCGTTGCGTTGCGCGATGGCGGCAGCGTCACATTGCTGTTCGTCACGCACGATGTTGCGGAGGCGCTCCGCGTGGCGCGTAGAATCGTGCTGATTGAGGACGGAGCGATTGTCGCGGATCTCCCGGCCAGCGAATTCGTACGATCCGCGCATCCGCTCATCCATCGCTTTCTCGACGCCGCGCGAATCCCGGAGGCGTCATGAGCGACCTCACCTCGGAGATCATTCACGCCACCGCGCAACACCTGCTCATCGTCGGAGTGGCCATGCTCGTGGCCACGTCCGCGGGGATTCCCATCGGAATCGCCTGCCTCCGCAATCCGCGCTCCGGCCGCATCGTCCTCCGCCTGATCGACATCATTCAAACCATTCCTTCGTTGGCGCTCTTCGGGTTCCTCATTCCCTTGCCTTTCATCGGCGGCATCGGGATCCGCACCGCGATCGTGGCGCTGATTCTCTACTCGCTCCTGCCAGTGGTCCGGAACACCGTGACCGGAATTGCCGGCGTCGACCCATTGATCCGCGAGGCTGCAACCGCGCTGGGAATGACGGAGCGCCAGCGACTGATGCGGATCGATCTCCCGCTGGCCCTGCCATCGATTTTCGGAGGCATTCGCATCGCCACGGTGATCGCGATCGGCGTCGCGACGATCGCAGCCGCGGTCGGCGGCGGCGGACTGGGTACGTTGATCTTCCGCGGCGTAGCCATGGTCGACAGCACGCGAATTCTCGCGGGCGCGCTACCTGCCGCGGGACTGGCCGTCGCCGCCGATCTGGTTTTCGGCGCGTTGGAAAAATTCGCCGCGAGACGATTGGGTGTGTGAGCGGATGAGTCGAACGGTCGATTAGTGGATGAGTCGATTAGTCGATTAGAGAGTTACGAGACCACGATGCGTAACAGACTGATCCCCTCATCACTAACTGGCATTTCTCACACTCTTATCCCAGCTCTCCCATCGAGCGCCTTCTCCCCCACGCTTTTCAGTGGGGGAGAAGGTGCCGAAGGCGGATGAGGGGGCGTTTGGCGATCGCGTCAACGTTGCACAAACACTGGGCTTTTCAATGGTCGCAACGAACGTTGTCCCATCTTGTACTGCCCCCCTCATCCGGCTTCGCCACCTTCTCCCCCCGCAAAAAGCGCGGGGGGAGAAGGCGCTCGATTCATGGGAGTCGCTGATCGTGTGAGAAATGCGGCGAATCCGGCGAATCCGTTTCCGACCCTCACTCCTGCGACAATACCTGGATGCATCGCGCACGCGTCCTGATAACACTCGCCATCCTCCTTCTCGCTGCCTGCGCGAAACAGAAACCGATCGTCGTTGGCTCCAAGAATTTCACCGAGTCCGTCCTCCTCGGCGAGATCGTGGCGCAGCGGCTCGAAAACGCCGGCTGCACTGTCGAACGGAAACTCGATCTCGGCGGCACGCTCGTCTGCGACAAAGCGATCACTGCGGGATCGCTCGATGTCTATCCCGAGTACTCCGGGACTGCGCTCACCGCCATCCTCCATCACGACGCGATGCGCGATCGCGCCGCAGTGATGAAGCAAGTTGCGACCGACTACGGTGCGCGCGGGCTCTCGTGGGGGCCGGCACTCGGATTCGAGAACACGTTCGCCATGATCGTGCGCCGCAGCGATGCGCAACGGCTCTCGCTGAAGACCATCTCCGACCTCGGCCGGGTCAGCGCGACATTCCGGCCGGGCTTCGGCTACGAGTTCGTCGAACGGCCCGACGGCTGGAACGGATTGTTGCAGCACTACGGACTGCATTTCGCCGAGGCTCCGCGAACGATGGATCTTGGGTTGACGTATCGCGCGCTTGCCGCGGGCGAGATCGACTTGATCGCCGGCAACTCCACCGATGGCCTCATCGACGCACTCGGCCTCACCGTCCTGACCGACGACCGGCACTTCTTTCCGCCGTACGATGCGGCACTGGTTGTGCGTCGTGACCTCGGGACAAAATGCGCGGCCGGCCCCGCGGCGCTGGCATCGCTCGCGGGCCGTCTCGATGCGTCCACGATGCGCCGCCTGAATCTGGCCATCGACCGCGACAAACGGAGCCCGTCCGAGGTGGCGAGAACATGGCTGAAAGAAAAGTGACGTCAAGCGCGCGCAAGTGGACGCTGGCCGCCGCGATCCTCGGCTCATGCATGGCCTTCATCGACGGCACGGTCGTCAACATCGCTATTCCGGTGCTGCAGCGTTCGATGGGGGCGACAGTCAGCGACACGCAATGGATCGTTGACGCCTACCTGCTCGTGCTCTCCTCGCTCATGCTCGCCGGCGGCGGCCTCGGCGATCACGTCGGTCGCCGCAAAGTGTTCGCAATCGGCATCGCCATGTTCGCTGTGGCGTCGGCTATTTGCGGTGCCGCGGCCAACCCTGCGCAGTTGATCGCGGCCCGCGCATTTCAAGGTCTCGGCGCGGCGTTGCTGGTTCCAGGCAGCCTCGCGATCATCACCGCGACGTTCCCCGCCAACGAGCGCGGCCGCGCCATCGGCACCTGGTCGTCACTCACCTCGCTTGCCGTCATCGCCGGCCCGCTCTTCGGCGGCTGGCTGGTGCAAGCGGTGTCATGGCGCGCCGTCTTTTTCATCAATCTTCCGATCGCCGCGATCACACTCCTGATCGTCTGGCGCTCGATGCCGCCGGACCAGAAATCCAAAAACACCGCTCGGATCGATTGGGGCGGAACTCTTCTCGTGACGTCTGCGCTCGCGGCGCTCACGTTCGGAATGATCGAAGCGCCATCGCGCGGAATGCGCAGCGCTCTCGTCATCGGATCGCTGCTCTTCGGGACGATCGCATTCGTGGCCTTCATCGCCGTCGAGCGCCGGATCGACGATCCAATCATGCCGCTGACTCTGTTCCGATCGCGCGCGTTCACCGGCGCGAATCTGCTGACGCTGCTTCTTTACGCCGCGCTTTCGACGGTGACGTTTCTGCTCCCTTTCAACCTGATCCAGGTGCAGCACTACTCGCCTTCGCAGGCGGGAGCAGCGTTTCTGCCGTTCGTTGCGACGATGTCAATCCTCTCGCGATGGACAGGCGGCCTCGCCGACCGCTTCGGGCCGCGGCTGCCGCTGATCGTCGGTCCCCTCCTGGCCGCTTGCGGATTCCTGCTGCTGGCTCGTCCCGGCATTGGCGGTTCCTATTGGACGACGTTCTTCCCAGCCGTGCTCGTGCTCGGATTAGGCATGGCCACAACCGTCGCTCCGCTGACGACGACGGTGATGACATCCTTCGGCGAGGAGAAGCACGCCGGCGCAGCATCCGGCATCAACAACACCGTCGCCCGCGCCGCCGGCCTGCTGTCGATCGCGCTCTTCGGCGCGCTCTCGATCATGATCTTCGCCCGAGCCCTCGACGCGCGCCTGGCAGCGAATGGCGCCTCCCCCGCCTTGCGCCAAACGATGGCCGAGCAGCGACTGCGCCTCGCCGAAGCCAAACCTCCCGCAACACTCGACGCCACCGAAATAGCCCGCACCACCGCCGCCATCGACGACGCCTTCATCCGCGCCTTCCGCATCAGCATGCTCGCCGCCGCCGCACTCGCCGCCGCCAGCGCCGCAGGCGCGCTGGTGATCGGGGGAGGGGCTAAATCAACTGCGCGCGCGCCGGCGTGACTCCGTTCAACTCGAGTACTTGTCAGCGTCGATGATCGCCTGGGCGAACGCCTGCGGCGCCTCCTGGGGCAGGTTGTGGCCGATGCCGCCCTCGATCAGACGGTACTCGTACTTCGCCGAGAATCTCTTCGCATACGCGGACGCGTCTGCGTGTGGCGCACCGTTCGCGTCGCCTTCGAGAGTGATCGTGGGTACCGTGATCGACGGAAATTGAGCCAGGCGTTTTTCGAGCTCATCGTATTTCCGCTCGCCGTCCGCGATGCCGAGGCGCCAGCGGTAGTTGTGGATGACGATGGCGACGTGATCGGGGTTGTCAAACGAGGCCGCGCTGCGATCGAACGCGGCGTCATCGAATCTCCACTTCGGCGACGCGATCTGCCAGATGAGCTTCGCGAAATCCCGCCGGTATTTTTCGTAGCCGGCGCGGCCGCGCTCCGTCGCGAAATAGTACTGGTACCACCATTGGAGCTCGGCCTGCGGCGGCAGCGGAGTCGCGCCCGCTTGCTGGCTGCCGATCAGATAACCGCTGACGGAGACGAGAGCCTTACAGCGCTCCGGCCACAATGCCGCGACGATGTCCGCTGACCGTGCGCCCCAATCAAATCCGGCGAGAATCGCTCTGTTGATGCGCAGAGCGTCCATGAGATCGATGACATCGGTGGCGACGGCCGACTGCTGACCATTGCGTACTGCGTCGTTGGAGCGAAAGCGCGTCGTGCCGAAGCCACGCACATACGGGACTACGACGCGGTAGCCGGCGAGCGCGAGCCGCGGCGCGACATCGACAAAGCTGTGGATGTCGTACGGCCAGCCGTGAAGAAGAATCACCGGTGTACCCGTGCTGGAGCCAAGCTCCGCGTAGCCGATGCTCACTACGCCGGCGTCGATCTGTTTCAGGTTCTCAAGTGTGGTGTTCGCCATGACGGTCGCTGCCTTCATCGATCGCCCTATCAGTCGCGATCCGGCCAACCCAAACGCGGCGCTCGCAAGAAATCGACGTCGATTCATTTTTGAATGACCTCGCTTAACCAAAAGTGAAGCAATAGACCTCGTTTGATCGGTGATCGGATGCTGCTGTCGAACTGGCCTCCCCCAACGCGCCAAGTCGAGCGCCGGCGGCGGTCATTGCGCTTGTGCGTAGAAAATCGCGGCGACCACGCATTGGTTCATCGCAGTGACCGGAAACTCTCGCGAAGATCTGCCGTGAGGAGCGCCGGCTGTTCCCACGCAGCGAAGTGAGTGCCCTTGTCATGTCTCTTGTAGTAGAGGAGATTTGAATAGGCGCGCGTCGCCCAGGTCTGCGGTGCCGCGTAGATCTCGTGTGGGAAGACTGTGACGGAGACCGGGATCTTGACGCCCCTCGCGTCGAAGAATCCGCCCTTCGAGGGTTTTTGCACTGCCTCCCAATACAGACGCGCGGAAGAGACAGCGGTGTTCGTCAGCCAGTAGAAGGTAATGTTGTCGAGGATGTCGTCGCGTGTCAGCCCTTCCGGCACTCCGTCGAAGACGCGCACGATCAGGTCGTAGCTCTGGGCGTCGTGATCGAGGATCCACGCGGCCAGGCCGACCGGTGAATCGGCAAGCGCGTAGAGAGTCTGCGGCCGAAGCGACATCTCGTTCGCATAGCCGAGTCCTTTCTTGTAGAAGGCGTCGAGCTGCTTCCAGGCGTACAACTCGTCGGATGTGAGGTCCGCAGGGGGCGGATCGCCTGCAGCCATCGCTTTGGCGATCTCCGGCGGAACAGTCGCTGCCATATTCGTCGAAATGGCGAGCAATTCCGGGGGCGCGACGAGGGCCATTACCTCGGACACCGCATTGCCCCAATCGCCGCCTTGCGCTACGAATCGTGAATAGCCGAGGCGCTTCATCAGTGTGATCCAGGCGTTGGCGATGTGAGGAACATCCCAGCCGGGCGTGGTGGTCTTCGCCGAGAACCCGTAGCCCGGCAGCGATGGAATCACGACATCGAACGCGTCGGATGCGGTGCCGCCGTGCGCGGTCGGATTCGTGAGCGGTTCGATGATTTTCAGTTGCTCGATGATGGAGCCCGGCCATCCGTGCGTGATGATGATCGGCAGCGCATTCGGATGCTTCGACTTCACATGAACGAAGTGAATATCGAGACCGTCGATCTCGGTCACGAAGTGCGGCAGGGCCTTCAGTTTCGCTTCGCACTTGCTCCAGTCGTAGTCCGTCGCCCAATGATTCGCCAACTTCCGCATCGTGTTGTACTGCACGCCCTGGGATGGGTCATTGACGGTCTCGCGCTCCGGCCATTTCGTCGCTTTGACACGCCGGCGAAGATCGGCGACATCCTCGCCGGAAAAACTTACGCGAAACGGGCGAACCGCCGCTCCCTGCGCGGTAATGGTTTCAGTCATGGCTCTCAACCTCCTTGAGCTCGCGGCGACGGTTGTCGCGGCAACAGCGAGGAAACGACGTCGATCGATCATTGCGGACCGCCCCTTTGTTTGCAGACAACATCAGGCCTGCTGACGGGCGTCGGTATTGAACGAAGGTGTCGGTCGATACTTTGGTATGACATCGCGGCGGCGCGCGGTCGCACGTCATGCTGGGAGACTGACGACCAGGCGCTGATGACCTTTCAGGGCCTGGAGGTCAAGGTGGAGAATCCCGTGATTCTCCCCTTCGCGCAACCGCGCGACCGACACCAAAGTATGATGGACGCTCCCCGCCGACAGGCCAATGATCGGAGGCCGGCATGACTACCACGTATCTCGACGCGCGCGTCCGCGTTGACGAAGAACTGAGTCTTAAGGCGATCGTGGACACGATTCCCGGACCGGTCGCGGTCACGGGACCGGACGGTGTGCCGGAGCACGCGAATCCCGAATTCCTCGGCTATTTCGGCATCACGTTCGAGCAGCTGAAGCGTTGGACGAACGAGAACCTCATTCATCCGGACTGCCGTGCGCGTGAAATCGAATCCTGGTCTGAGGCTCTCAAGACCGGGCGGAATCACGAAGCGGTGAGCCTGTATCGACGTGCGGACGGTGTGTACCGCTGGTGCCAGACACGCGCTTTTCCGATGCGAGACGGGGATGGTGGCATCGCTCGCTGGTTCGTCCTCTTGACTGATATCGATGAGCGCAAGCGCGCTGAAGCGCTCATCGCTGGCGAAAACCGTATTCTCGAAAGGGTGGCGCGAGGTCACTCTCTGTCAGAGACACTCGAGGATCTCTGCCGGCTCGTCGAGAGTATTGATGATCGATGTCGTTGCATCGTGTTCCTCGCTGACGCGGAGCGCACGCGGATCGAACACGGAGTCGGGCCGGGCATGCCCGCGACTTTTCTGGAGAGTGTGACCGGCCGGCCGATCGCCCTCGACGGCGCTCCGGCGGCGATGGCGTGTTGTCTCAACCAACAGGTCATCGCAGCGGATCTGACGACGGAAATGCGTTGGGCATCCGATTGGACGCCGATGGCTCTTGCGCACGGCGTGTACGCGTGCTGGGCAACGCCGTTCTCGTCGTCTGCCGGCAATGTGCTCGGTGCATTCTCGATCTATTACGACGAACCTCGGATCCCGACGCCGCAGCAGCAGGATTTAATCGAGCAATTCACTCACATCGCGAGCATCGCCGTGGAGCGGGCGCGAAATGATGCGGCGCTGAGGCGAAGTGAAACGCGCAAGGCGGCGGTTCTCAATTCATCACTCGAATGCATTGTCCATTTCGATCACGAGGGTTTCATCACAGAATTCAGCGCCGCAGCCGAGCGCACCTTTGGTTACAGCCGTCAGAGCATCATCGGCAAGGAGTTCGTTGAGACTCTCGTACCGCTTTCGCTGCGCGACGAGCATCGCGCGGAGCTCGCCCGCTTTCTATCAGGCGAATCGCATTGGCTCGGCCGTCGTATCGAAACGTCAGCGCTCTGCGCGGACGGAAGCGAGATACCGATCGAGCTCGCGATCACGCGAGCGGAATTGGACGGCGGTCCGGCGTTCACCGGTTTCTTGCGCGATATTACGGACCGCAAACGCGCCATCGAGCAACGGAATTGGGCGGAGACACAGCTCGCCGGTGAGAAGCGTCTGCTCGAGATGATCGCCCTGGGCCGTTCGCTCACTGAAGTTCTCACCGGGTTGTGTTCATTTGTGGAAGAGGCTGCGGACGGGTGTCTCTGCGGCGTCTATCCGATCGATTGGAGCGGTCCGTTCTTCCACAACAGCGTTGCGCCGTCGCTTCCGGAAACCTACGTCAGGCCGCTCGAAGGACTCGCGGTGCGATGCGACGTCGCCCCGTGCGGGATCGCCGCGCTGACGAAGAGTCAGGTCATCGTCACCGATATGGAGTCGGACGCGCAGTGGCAGGGAACGCCGTATCGCGACCATATTCTCGGCCACGGACTTCGATCGGTGTGGAGCAGCCCGATCTACGCGCTCGATGGTCATGTCCTCGGCACGTTCGCGGTGTATCAGCGCAAACCGGCCAGTCCGTCGCCGCGACAACTGGAGCTGATCGCGCAAGTGGCGCATATCGCCAGCATCGCGCTCGAACGCGCGCAGGCGGAGTCGGCGCTGAAGCGAAGCGAAGCGTTCCTCGCCGAAGGAGAGCGTCTCAGTCTCACCGGCACGTTCTCCTGGCGCGTGACCGCGGACGAGATCACGTGGTCCGAGCAGGTCTACCGCATTTTTGAAGTCGGCACACACGTTCCGCTCACACTCGATCTCATTCGCAGCCGTTTTCATCCGGACGACCTCGACGTCTTTCAGAACGCGTTCGACCGCGCAGTGACCGATGCGAAAGAGTTCGAGCTCGAGCATCGCTTGCAGCTGCCGGCGGGCGGCGTGAAGCATTTGCGCATCGTCGCGCATCCGATGCGCGATCACGACGGCCGCCTCGAGTACATCGGTGCCGTACAGGATGTGACCAGCCTGCGGCGCTCGGAAGAGGCGCTTGGCAAAGTGCGATCCGAGCTCGCGCACGTCGCCAGAGTTTCCAGCCTCGGAACGTTGACTGCTTCGATCGCGCATGAAGTCAACCAGCCGCTATGCGGCGTCGTCACGAACGCGAGCACGTGTTTGCGAATGCTGGACGCGGACCCACCGAACATCGACGGCGCACGTGAAACCGCGCGGCGGATGATCCGCGATGGGCATCGCGCGTCGGAGGTGATCGCGCGGTTGCGAGCGCTGTTCAGCAATAAGGGCGGTCCGCTCGAATCGGTGGATGTCAACGAAGCGACGCGGGAAGTCATTGCCTTGTTGCGAAGCGAGCTTCAGCGAAACCGCGTCGTACTGCAGTCCAACCTCGCAGCGGATCTGCCGCCGGTCAAGGGCGATCGTGTACAGCTTCAGCAGGTCATTTTGAATCTGCTTCTCAACGCATGCGACGCAATGAGCGCCATTGAGGATGGACCGAGGCAAGCGATCATTACGACGCACCGAGATGACGGGGATGGGGTCCGCGTGATGGTGCGAGACTCCGGGTGCGGCTTGCCGCCGCAGCCAATGGAGAAAATTTTTGAGCCGTTCTTCAGCACGAAGAACGAGGGGATGGGAATCGGCCTGGCCGTGAGCCGCTCGATCATCGACAGGCACGACGGCCGAATCTGGGCAACTCCTAACGATGGCCCCGGAACAACGCTCGCATTCTCAATTCCCAGGGATCACTGATGATCGCTCGTTCTCTCGTGTCCGTCGTGGATGACGACGAATCCGTTCGCGAGTCGCTGCCCGATCTGTTGCGCGAGCTCGGTTTCGCCGCTCAGGCGTTTTCCTCCGCGGAAGAATTCCTCGGATCGAACGTAGTCAGACAAACGCGGTGCCTGATCCTCGACGTCGCCATGCCAGGCACGTCGGGCCCCGATCTTCAGCTTGAGTTGAGGCGCCGCGATCAAAGGATTCCGATCATTTTCATCACGGCGCATCCCGATGAGGACGTCCGTCATGTGCTGCAGGACGGTGCCGTCGATTGCCTGTTCAAACCGTTCACCGATACCGTGCTGCTTGACGCTCTCCGCTCTGCAATGGGGGCCAGTTGAAGCCGATCGTCTTCATCGTGGACGACGATGTCTCCGTCCGCGAGTCGCTGGACCTGCTGGTCGGCACCGCCGGATGGACGCCAGAGACGTTCTCTTCGGCGAGCGATTTTCTCGCCCGCGAGCGCGCGAACGTTCCGAGCTGTCTCGTGCTCGATGTGTCGCTGCCGGACCTCAACGGACTGGATGTGCAGGAGCGCGTCGTCGATCGCGTCGAGATGCCAATCATTTTCATCACCGGCCACGGCGACATCCCTATGTCGGTGAAAGCGATGAAAGCCGGCGCAGTTGAATTCCTGACCAAACCGTTCACGGCCGAAGCGTTGTTAGCCGCCATTCGCCACGCGCTCGACAAAAGCGGCGAGATTCAAGCGCTCCGCGATCGCTATACCTCGCTCACCGAGCGCGAACGCCAGGTGATGGAGCGCGTCGTCGCCGGCTTCCTCAACAAACAGGTCGGCGACGACCTCGGCATCAGCGAAATCACGGTCAAAGCGCATCGCGGCAAGGTGATGCAAAAAATGAAGGCGAGCTCGTTCGCGCACCTCGTCACGATGGCCGCGCGACTCGGCATCGGTCCCGCGACGAGAGCGTGAAAAGCGTCGCCGAGCACTCGACAAGGCCGCGGCGCCGAGCTCCGTCTCCCGAGCGCGCCTCTTCCGCTGGATCGCGAAATGAAGCCAACCTCGCCCGTCGCCAGTTTCACGGGAGGAGAGCAAGTGGGGTCACACCTTCGTCTGCGTTCATGGAGGTCGGCGAAAGCCGAAGGTGTAGCCCCATGAATTCTCAACTTTCAACCAGCGGACAACGACGGGGCCGAAGGTGCGACCCCAACTCTCGATGACAGATAGTCAATCGCAAACGCAGCCGCTGCTGGCTCGTCCCGGCATCGGCGGCTCCTACTGGACGACGTTCTTTCCACCCGTCCTCGTCCTCGGACTTGGGATGGCGACGACAGTCGCTCCGCTGACGACGACGGTGATGACATCCTTCGGCGAGGAGAAGCACGCCGGCGCCGCATCCGGCATCAACAACACCGTAGCACGCGCCGCCGGCCTGCTGTCGATCGCGCTCTTCGGCGCGCTCTCCATCATGATCTTCGCCCGATCCCTCGACGCGCGCCTGGCCTCGAACGGCGCCTCCCCCGCCCTGCTCCAAACGATGGCCACCCAACGCCTGCGCCTCGCTGAAGCCAAACCTCCCGCCACGCTCGACACCACCGAAAAATCCCGCACCGCCGCCGCCATCAACGACGCCTTCATCCGCGCCTTCCGCATCAGCATGCTCGCCGCCGCCGCCCTGGCCGCCGCCAGCGCCGCAGGCGCGCTCGTGATCGGGGGAAGGGTGAAATCGAGTGCCCGCGCCTCGGCGTGATCGTTTCTTCCGGCTAAGGAGAGCGTCAACGATCTCGAGGCGCGCCGGGCATTGGATGAATGCTGCCCGGCGAGACGAGACCCAATTCATGCTTTCGGCACATGAGTCGTGAGTTCGCCTTCGATGGCGCCGTCGCGGAGTACATACACCCCGCTTAATTCGTTGTAGTTCATCCCGCCGTGGCGGGGTGCGATCACTTGACGCTCGCCAAAGACCGCCCAGAAGATCGAAAGATTCTCCCGTTCGAGGAAGGCAAGGAATGGCTCGCGTGCGACAACCAGTGCGCCTGGTCCTGCCTCTCGCACTGACGGGTCGGACGCGATAATTGTTCCGGTCGCGTCATAGAACCTGCCCTCGCTCCCTCGCCACGCGATACTCAGCCCCTCGATCAGCTCCTTGCACGGCAAAACGATATCGAAGGTGTCATCGATGGAACAGTCGTAGCCACTCTGCTCCCAAAAGTAGGTGTCGTCGGTCGCAAGGATCGGGTGCGGAATCGGCGAGCGAGCGTCACCCTTAGTCCATCCCGGTCTCCTGTTATGCAAGCCCGTTTGTGAGGTTACGGCTCTCGCCCAGGAGAACTCTCCGAGAAATGCCTGCGTCGGGTAATGCACTTCGGGCAGCCGCTGTCGGTGCAGGTTGCGAGTACGCGCCCATCGAACGACCTGTTCGAAATGATCCTTCTGAACAAGGTAGCTCTTCATCCAATACGCAAGGCGACGACCGTCGATCTCGTGATCGGCGGCGTCGACAGGCCGGGGCTGTGCCCATAGACAGGACGTCTCCAAGACGAGGGAGCGCGTGCCATCAGGGCGCATCACCTCGATGAGCGGCGCCACCGCGGGAAGATCCGCTGTTGCCTCGCGCCATGCGTCATCGCCCGAAGGGTCATTCCAATTCGCAAACTCGACAGGGCTCCACCACGTCCTCGTGTGGGCGCGCCACCTTTCGAGGCACGACTTCCGGAGAAGAACTGATGGATCAATATCGCGCCGGAAGAGCTGCCACGGCCCTTCGTAGTCTTCTTCGACGTCGTCGAAGCGATCTCCATAGCGAAAGTTGTCGGCGACGAGGCCGAGAAACTCGTACCACGCGATCCACTGATACTTCTTTCCGATGCGTTCGACCTTGCCAGCCTGTCGACGATCTTCGCTGCGCCCAGCCTCGCGCCGATCAAAGTGCCCGAAACGTTCTACCGTCCAGCCGAGGTCGAAGACACGCTTAAGGACCCAGCGTTGTGCCATCGCAAGATCGAACTGAGGATCCTCCTCGATGGCGCCTACGTGGCGACTAACCTCTGCGTCGTATTCGGCCGCTTTCTTCTTTCCGAGGGTCCTCCGGAACGCATGTTCAGCCTTTACGCGATGCGCCTGTCGTGCAGCGCTAA
This sequence comes from Thermoanaerobaculia bacterium, assembly GCA_963719365.1. GTDB lineage: Bacteria > Acidobacteriota > Thermoanaerobaculia > Gp7-AA8 > Gp7-AA8 > JADGNZ01. The sequence continues at coordinate 1,215,736 of OY970380.1, forward strand.
CGCCAGAGGTTCCTTCCGTAAGTGTTTCAAAGACGTCTAACGTGATCGCCTCGTCCACGCGTTCGTATGCCGCTCGTTGACGGGGTGTTAGCGTTTCGCAGAAGGCCTCAACTCGCTCCCTAGGCCGTGGGAGCCGGGGGCGGTTGAGCGGATCGGGCGACCACTCGAAGATGCCGCTGTTCGTTCCCATGACGTACCGCCCGAAATCGCCATCCATGATGGAGCTGTCGATGATGAGGCGTGCCCATTCGTCGTCGTCCATCCCATCCTTCCGTTCCCCAAAGGCTTCGACCTCTTCGGCGGCTGGTATCGCTGGCCATGGAGCGCCGTAGGGAGGTCTGATCCTCGTAGGATCGGCATTGAGGGTGGCACCGCGAGCGAGCGCGAGTTCGACGACGCCCCGTGCGTAATCGCGGAGGAGCAAGTGTGTAGGTGGCGTTCCTCGGAAAGCTTCGTCGTACACCTGTTGCGCGAGCTGCGCCGCGGCTTCGTGGTTTGTCGTTCGCATCGCGCAGCCGTATGCCACCGCGTACAGTCGTTCCCGCACGTACAAGTCATCCACGTCGCGGAAGTCCACCAAGATCTTCTGCAGCAAATGAAGTCGTGCCGTGAGCAGCGCGATCAGTCCTTTCGTTGCGTCGTCTCGAAGCGGACGATGCGATGTAGTGAGGAACCAAGCCAAAGCGGTCGCGACCAAGCGGACCGCGTCATCATCGATGTGTAGGCCGTCCTTGCCGCCACGCGCCCAGTCGACGAGCCGATCGACGGCTCCGCGGCTACCCGCATGCCGGAAAAGAAACGTCGACCACCATGTATCGCGGTCCGGCATCGTGAAATCCAAGAGCAGGGCATGAAGTTCCGCGGCGTTGTAGGGGTGGGTTGGGGTCGCCGCCACCATTAGCATGGCGTTCAGGAATTCGTCGCGCGCCCAACGGCGGGGCAGGATCTCGTCGTAGATATAGTCGTCGGAGGCGTCGGTGAATGCAGTTGGCAGACGCCAAACGATGCTCTCCACCACAGCGCCGAGTACGACTTCGGTCACCGCGAGGTCTGGTAGTACCTGTGGCAGTTCGAGCTGAAATCGCTCCGGCAGTTGGACTGCAAGCGCACCGAAGAGTCCAGTGCTCCATCGCGCGGCGTCACTGCGAAGATATGTGCCAAACGCTGCATCCGGCGAAAATGCCGCCATGGGGTCGTCCGTATCGACGTGTCGGTCGAGGAGACGTTTGGTGATGAGGTGGTCAGCGAGCCGCTCGTACCCAAAGCGCACGACTTCCACCGGACCGTCCTCGCTCCACGCGCGATCCTCCGCGAGCACGCCCTCGGCGACAAGCCGGCGAAAGAGAGTGCGGTCGAATTGCGGAGCCGTGTGGATGGCGTCGATCGCTTGCTTTGCTTCCGCCCGCGGAAGTCTGCGCTCGTCGTTCGTAGCCATGAGATCCGCAATCCGGTCGACGGCGCGCTGCACGAGGTGCTCTTTCGTATCGATGCCGAGTTCGTCTTCTCGCGCGAGCTTGATATTCGTGGCGTCGATAAAGAACCCGAAGACAGTTGAGAGGCCGTGAAATCCCTTCGGCACCTCGGTCATTCCGGCGCTATTAAGTCCTTCGCACAACAGCTTCAGGAAGAGCGGGTTCTCAAATTCCGGGTTTAGCAGCGGTACCGACGGAACCGCGATGTTGTAGTAACGAAAGAACGTCATCGTCGCGACGTACTCGTGCCCCTCAAATCCCGCGTGCCTGACGCGAGCGACATGCTCCCCCGTCAGATGTGATGGAATCACGGCGTCTTCATAGGATGACCGGACGCTGACGGCGAGGCGCACTCGCGGATAGCGTCTCAGCTCCTCGACCATTCCTGCCAAGTGCGTCAGCCACATCGGCCTGTGTGCGCTCTCGTTGAGCGCGTCGATCGCGAGGAGGGCGCAGCCGCCAACGACCTCAGCGGACGCATCGAGTGCGCCGAGAAACTCATCGGGAGTGCAGTCAAGGCCGAGAAGGCTGATGGTCTGCTTCCACGGCTCGCCTGCGGTGAACGTCTGGCCAAGCAAAACGATGGATGGCCAGCCTTCCCTCAACCGTCCGTCGGCAACATCGCAGAGAAGATGCGTCTTGCCCTTGCCTGCCTCGCCATCGACGATAAGAAGTCGGGCGTTCGCGGCGACCGCTGCGTCGGTTGACGTGAAATCGACAAGGGCGCTCGCAGCGTGCGCCGCACGATCAAGAACGTTGCGTTCGCCTTGCGGGTCCGGCAGCGGCGACTCGGGGGCATGTTTCACCTCGCGAAGCCGGTCTGCGAGATCCCAAGCGTCGGCGCGCATCTCCGCCGCTGCCGCGCGAGCGTCGTCGAACGCGATGGCCGGAGGCGGATTCCCGTCAACGTCTCTGAGACCGGCGAGGATCTGTTGGCGTAGCCGAGGAAGCGCTTGGGCGCGTTCACGGACGATTTCGTGATCGACGCGATCAACGGCCTCCGTCTCTCGGCCAAATCGCCCGCGTGCCTTCGCAATATCGGTGACGTAGGCCTTTGTCCTGCAAAAACCGCCGAACACCTCCGCGACTGGGAGATCAACGCGGAGCTCGGGCGAGTAGCGAGGCCCCACGTTGGCAATCGTGACTTTCAGGCGTTCCCGAAACCAAGACAGGGTGAAGAGATTCTCGTTGAACCAAAAGAGCCTGCGCCCGCGGTGTTCCTCGCGGCTGAGGCGGTCGAGAATCTCCGACGTTCCCCAATAGCCGAATGTCACCGTCCGACCGGCATCCCGCATCCAGCCTTCCCACCTCGTGCAGTGCTCGTTCCACTTGTCCATGAACCACTCTTGGTTGGGGATTCGCGGATCTTCGCGATCGCGCGGAATGCAGACCGTGTAGCGAGCGAGGTTCGGATGCTTCGTGAGCGCTGTGTGGACAGATGCGTCGAGTTGTTGCCATTGTGCAGCTCCAAGCGGATCGGTAAAGAACTTCGCTTGCCATCCTTGCTCCGCCGCGCTGGCTAGCTTCCAGTAGCATTCCACGCCGGCGTCCGGTGCCCCCTTTCGGATGAACGTCGACCCGGCTGGCATCGGCTCCGCTGCTGCGAGTTGGCAGCAGAGTTCCTCGAACGCCGTAGGCTGCGATCCATCGAGCGGACGAAGGTTGGACCAAGCGATGGAATTCATCTTCTTATCGTACCTATCGCGGTCGAGGCTTCACTAGTTCCTTGGATCGGAGGGACAATCGGGCGTTGTCGCCGTCCTCCGCGATCTCTCCGTCTTTGTGTTGACCTGATTTACTTCCCCCAATGTCAAACGACAGCGGCGTCAGAAACTCTTCCTGATCCCCGCCACGTAGTTCGCCTTCGAGGTCAATTGAATTCCGTTCACGTGTTGGTAAATCGGGAGTTGCACGAAACCGTAGATTGATGTTCGGTGGCTGACGGCGACGCGCAGGCCGGGACTGAGATAGAGGTAGCGGCCGCCGGTGAGATTGCGGTTTTCATCGGTCGCACCGACATCGTCTTTCGCCGTCATCCGCCCGTTCAATTGGCCGAGGAGGTGGACGGATTGTGTGAGTGGATATTCGGTTCCGGCGTTGAGTTGGATCTCGTGTCCGCGGCGATAGTCGCTCGTTCCGCGGCCATTGATCCGGCTATTGATTGCGACGAAGAACGGGATCAGCGTTGCGTGGCCCATCGGCCCTTCCAGTTTTGTGTCGCGCAGAAATCCTGATTGGTAGGTGATGCCGAGGAGTGCGTCGGTTGAGCCGGTTCCAGGCGTAATCGTCACCTCGGCATCCTCGCCGCCTGTGCCGGTCTCGCGGCGTGATCCGGTCGCGAACTTTGCGCCGCCGGTGAGCCAGATTGACGAATGCGTTGGTGCATTGCTGAACAAACGGAGGCGCGCCTGCAACGTGGCGTCGCCGCGATTTCCGAAGTTCCAGCGCTCGATCTGCGCCGTTTCCTCTTCGAAATGCTCGTGCGATCGCGAGACGTACGGAACAGCCAGCGCGATCTGAAAGCGGTCGTTTATTGCGTAGCTCAGTTGCAGCGTGGCCAGCCGGTTGATGGTGCGAATCTCGTCATGATCGGACGCGATCGCGCCCACGCGCGCACGCCGGCTGCCGATGCGCGGCTGATCCTGATCGATGTACTGGAATGACAGATCGAGTGAAAAACGGCCGGTGTCGCTGAACTGCAATGCGTGCAGATCGATCGGACACGATGACGAGCCGCAGCTCGCGATCGCACTTCCGGCGGTGAACGAAAACAGAAGGAACAGCGCTCCATACCAAGAGCCTTTCCGCAAACGGGACCTCCTCGGTCGTCGAGAAACGATGACGTAACGTGGGGAACGTCAGCCGAGCCGAGGAGGGGGCGTGGATGGAACGAGTGATGATTCGATCGGGACCTGCTGCGTGGCTTCGAACGTTTGTTCGTCAGGCGCAATCTCGATCGACGCGTCAGCGATCGCCAGCACTGCGCGATGCGTCGTCACGGTGATGGCGTTGCTGGCGTCGCGATGACAGGCGCTGAATCCCAACGCATCCTTTTGATGCATCGGACAGGTCGCGGCGCTCTTGCAGCACGCCGGACCGGCTGGCGTCGCGCTCCGTTCGCACGACGGAATCGCCCCGAGGATCGCGCCGCTCGCGAGGAGCGCGCAGAGGATCGCGACTGAGAGGCGGTGCAGCATCAGCAAGGATTCTAACCTGCGTTTGGAACCGCGAAATGTTGAATGTTGGATGTTGAGTGTAGATGTTGAATGAACCGAAAAACAGGCTTGGAGTTGACCCGGTTTCGTGGACACCTGAGGATGTTGGGAGGAGTCCACGATGGGAAAGCGAAAAAGGTATGCAGCAGAGTTGCGAGAGCAGATGGTGCGGCTGGCCCGCTCTGGTCGAAGCCCCGAGAAACTGGCGCGAGAGTTCGAGCCATCGGCGCAGGCGATTCGGAATTGGGTCAAGCAAGCGGAGATAGATGAGGGAACGCGCACGAACGGTCTAAAGACAGAGGAACGTGAGGAACTGGGACGCTTGCGCCGGGAAAATGCACGGCTGCAGGAAGAGCGAGAGATCTTGTCAAAAGCCGCGGCCTGGTTCGCGCAGGAGAACGAGAAGAAGTCGAAAAGATCTTCTTTTTCGTAGACGTGCACCAGGCCATATTCTCGATTCGCGCGATGTGCCGTGTGCTGGAAGTCTCCGCCAGCGGGTACTACTCGTGGCGCCGCCGGTTGGTCTCGGTGCGGTCAAGAGAGAACGAAAAGCTTCAGCAAAGGATAAGAACGATCTACGACCGTTCTCGCCAGACGTACGGATCCCCTCGGATTCATGCAGAGCTCCGGGAGGAAGGAACCAGGGTTGGCCGGAAGCGCGTTGCGCGCCTGATGAAGGCATCTGACCTCAGAGGAGTGAGCCGCCGGAAGTCGACGGTAACCACGCGCCGTGACCAATCGGCGCGACCAGCTCCCGACCTGGTCGATCGTCAGTTCATCGCCGACAAGCCGAACAAGCTCTGGGTGGCGGACATCACGTACGTGCCGACGTGGGTGGGCTTTCTCTATCTCGCTGTTGTTCTCGATGTGTGGAGCCGCAAGATCGTCGGTTGGGCAATGGCATCGCATCTGAGGACATCGCTTGTAGTAGCAGCGCTGGACATGGCCATCGACCAACGATCACCTACGGACGTGATTTTTCACTCAGATCAGGGATGCCAGTACACATCAATCGAGTTCGGCAAACGCTGCCGCCAGGCCGGTATCCGCCCTTCAATGGGCTCGGTCGGCGACTGCTACGACAACGCCATGTGCGAGAGTTTCTTTGCCACCCTCGAGTGCGAGTTGATCGACCGATCGACGTTCCGGAATCACGACGAGGCTCGCGAGGCGATCTTTGATTTCATCGAAGGCTTCTACAACACGCATCGCCGGCATTCAGCCCTCGGCTACCATTCACCAGTTCAGTTCGAACGGAGTCAGGCACTGTCACCTGACCCCAAACATTAACCTGTCCACGAAACCGGGGTAGGCCCAGGCTCGCATTCAACACTTAACAGTCAACATCCAACATTCAACATTTTGATTAATGCTCTGGCAACCGGCCGCACGATCACCCTCATCACACCGGCCAGTGATCCTCATCATGCATCGATGAACCCGCTCCCATCACCATCGCATGTGTGACCGACAGCGCGCTCGTCCTGAGCAAATACCGTCTTCTTGCCGAGACCATGCACGACGTGGCGATCTTCGTCGGTGGCGACGGCAGGATCATCGAGGTGAACGCTGCTGCGGTCAAAACGTACGGCCGGAGCGTCGATGAGCTTGTCGGAAGTCCGGCGGCGCAACTCTGCTACCGCGGCGATCGTTGCGCGATCCAGCGGACGCTCGAAACGGGAGAAGCGCGCACCTGCGAATGCGTGCATCGCCGCGCCAACGGAACCTTACTCCCGCTCGAAGTGAGTACGGTTCGTGCCGATATCGGTGGCGAGCATCTCGTTCTCTGCATCGCGCGCGACGTGGCGCAACGGCGCCGCCGCGAGCTCCTGCAGGCCATCGTTCACGAGATCGACAGCGCGATCCTGGCCGGGCAACCGCAGGAGGCAACGCTCGAGTTCATCTGCTCGCAGCTCGTTTCGCTCAACGGTTACGCGCTCGTGCAGATCAGCATCAAAGAGCGTGACGGCCTCGTCTCCATTCAGGGCGCCGCTGGCCCCGCCGCCGGATTCCTCGACGAAATCAACGTTCGCTGGGACTCCGGCTCCGAATCGCTCGGCCCCACCGGACGCGCAATCCGCGAGGGGAAGGTTCAGATCTGCGACATCGAAAACGATCCTGATTTCGAAGTCTGGCGAAGCCGCGCCGCCGCGCACGGACTTCGGTCATCGATGTCGCTTCCTCTCGCCGCGCACGGCCAGACGCTCGGAGCCCTGACACTTTTTTCGACGGAGAAGAATGCATTCAGCGAAGAGATGAACGAGGAGATGGGCAGTTTCGCCAACGAGATCGCGCTGTCGATTCTCGCCACGATGGGGCACGCCAAGATCCGATTGCAGCGCGTCGCGCTCGAGGCCGCGGCGAACGCCATCGTCATCACCGACGTCCATGGCGTGATCGAGTGGGTGAATCCCGCGTTCACGACGCTCACCGGCTGGACCGCGGAAGAAGCGATCGGCGACACGCCGCGGATGCTCCGCTCCGGAAATCACAGCCGCGCGTTCTACACACGCATGTGGCAGCAACTGACCAACGGTGAAGTCTGGCGCGGCGAAATGTTCAACCGGCGCAAAGACGGAACGATCTATCCCGAGGAGCAGACCATCACGCCGGTGCGCGACGAGAAAGGGCGGATCGCGCATTTCGTCGCCATCAAACAGGACATCAGCGACCGCAAGCGCCAGGAAGAGCAGATCCGCTTTCTCGCCTTGCACGACGTGCTCACCGCGCTCCCCAACCGCCGCGCATTCGACGCCACGCTCGCGCGATTCACCCACGACGCCAACACCGCGCGCAATGCGGCCATCCTCGTCCTCGACGTCGACGAGTTCAAGCTCGTCAACGACTCGGCCGGTCATCCGGTCGGCGATGAGTTGCTCATCGAGCTCACATCACTCCTCCAGGCGCAACTCCGCCCCGGCGATTTTCTCGCACGCCTCGGCGGCGACGAGTTCGTCGTCCTGCTCCGCAACGTCGGGCAGAATCTCGCGCACGACATCGCGGAACGGCTGCGGCGCGCCGTCGAAGCGATGTGGTTCGAGCACGACGGCATCGTCTACACCGTCACCATCAGCATCGGAATCGCCATGCTTGCCGAGGGCGATGATCCGAAAGACCTCGTCGCGCACGCGGACATGGCGATGTACTCCGCGAAGGAGCACGGCAAGAATCGCGTGGCCAGCTACCCGCTCGCGAAGGGCGAGGTCGTGCACGAAGTCACGCGCTGGCTTGCGAAGGTCCGTTCGTCTCTCCGCGATGGCAGTTTCATCCTCACCTTCCAGCCGATCGTTCAACTCGGCAACGGCGAAACGCTGCACTTCGAAGCGCTGATCCGCATGCGCGCCGAGGATGGCAGCATCATTCCGCCCGACAACTTCCTCCCCTCGGCGGAGCGCTACGGTCTCATGCCGCAAATCGACCGATGGGTGTTCGACGAGGTGGCGCGCATCCTCGAGTCGGAGTCGAGCATGCGCGTTTTCATGAACCTCTCCGCGCGAAGTCTCAACGATGAGCCGCTGCTGCAACACATCGAAGAGCGTCTTCGTGGCAGCAGCATCGAGCCCGGCCGGCTTTCATTCGAGATCACCGAGACCGCGGCGATCGCCAACCTCGCCAGTGCACGCAACTGGATCCGCCGGCTCAAAGACCTCGGATGCCTGATCGCACTCGACGATTTCGGCGCTGGCTTCTCGTCATTCGGATATCTCCAGGCTCTCGCCGTCGATTACATCAAGATCGACCGCACCTTCGTGAAGGATCTCGACACGAACGCCACCAATCGCGCGCTGGTGCAGGCCGTCAACACGGTCGCGCGCACGCTCGGGAAGGAAGTGATCGCCGAGGGCGTCGAATGCGAGGCGCACGCGGAGGCGCTCCGTGCCATCGGCATCGAACACGGCCAGGGTTTCCATTGGGGGATCCCGGAAGAGCTGGCGCCCACGCTGCGCGGGATGTCCAAAGTGAGCGGATGCGCCCCCGAGCTCGTCTTGCGCTAGGAGTGCGGTCGTCTCGACCGCGGGCAGTCGGGCGTCCCGCCCGAGTGCGGCCGGGCGGGCGGTCGAAATGCGCAGACCGTAAACCCAATGGCTAACCTGCTGACAAATCTATACTTACCCCATCCAACACCCTTGCGGATGCGTTTCGATCAGAACCGAAGATCTAGCCCAGCTCATCATTACCATCGCTAGCTAACTTGCTGGTAAATAGAAACTTGCGCCATCCATACCCTTCTAGGGATGCCCCCCAATCCGGGACCGAAGGTCTGGCCCCAAGTCCAACCATCGGGGCGGGACGCCAGGCGGGACGCCCCGATTGCCGCGAGCGAGACGCTCGCACTCCTCCGAACGCGCTAACTTGCTGACTGAGTGATGCTTACGCATCGCCCCAAAAAAAACTTGCATCTGCGCTAGTGTTGTAGTTAACTACATCACTAGTTTCGCGTATAGAGAAATCAAATGGATCGCGAGTGGAACGACAGCCAACCGATTTACCGCCAGCTTCGCGACCGCGTCGTCGCGATGATCCTCGACGGCATGCTCAAGGAAGGCGACCCCCTGCCGTCCGTCCGCAACGTCGCCGCCGAGTACCGCGTCAATCCGATCACTGTCCTGAAGGGCTATCAACAACTGGTCGACGAGCAGCTCGTCGAGACGAAGCGAGGCCGCGGCATGTTCATCAACGCCGGCGCGCGCGATCTGCTGATGCAGGGCGAGCGTCAGAAGTTTCTTGCGGAGCAATGGCCGCGCATCCACGCAACCATTCAGCGCCTCGGTTTGACCCCCGAGGAGTTGCTGGCGGCAGCGACGAGCGAGAGGTCGACGGAAGAGGAGACGCCTAAGTCATGACAGCCATCGAAGCACGCGGACTCCGCAAGACCTTCGGCGCCACGATCGCGCTCGACAGCATCGATCTGCGCGTCGAAGAAGGCCGCATCCTCGGCATCATCGGTCCCAACGGCGCCGGCAAAACCACCGCGCTCAACGCCATTCTCGGCCTCACTTCCTACGACGGCGAGCTGACAGTGCTCGGACGAAATCCCTGGACCGAGCGCGATCTGCTCATGCGCGACGTCTCCTTCATCGCCAACGTCGCCGTGCTTCCGCGCTGGATGCGCGTCTCGCAGATCTTCGATTACGTCGCCGGCGTGCATCCCCGCTTTCGCCGCGCCAAAGCGGAAGCGTTTCTCGCCAAGACCACGATCAAGCGCGGCAGCAAGATCCGCGAATTGTCGAAAGGGATGGTCACCCAGCTTCACCTCGCGCTGGTCATGGCCATCGACGCGAAGCTGCTGGTCCTCGACGAGCCGACCCTCGGCCTCGACCTCCTCTATCGCAAGCAGTTCTACGACTCGCTGCTCAACGACTACTTTGACCGCACGCGCACCATCATCGTGACGACGCATCAGGTGGAGGAGATTCAGGACGTCCTCACCGACCTGATGTTCATCGACCGCGGCCGCATCGCACTCTCCTGCAGCATGGAAGAATTCGAATCGCGCTATCTCGAGGTGATGGTGCTGCCGGAGCAGCTCGCCGCTGCGCGGGAGTTGCATCCGATTCACGAGCGTCAGGTGTTCGGGCGCAGCATCCTCCTGTTCGATCACGCCAATCGCGAGCAACTAGCAGCGCTCGGCGACGTGCGCACGCCCGGCATCGCTGACCTATTTGTCGCCGTGATGGGCAATCCGTCTGGAGCGGACCGATGAGTGAGCATCCCGTTCCGGTTACACAAGAACCGCGACCGATGTACTGGTCGGTACGCCGCGAATTATGGGAGAACCGTTCGATCTACGTCGCGCCGCTGCTCGTCGCGGCAGTGGTGATGTTCGGATTCGTAATCAGCACGATCGGCATGCCACACCGCAGACGCGCGACATTGTTGCTTGCCCCGGCACAACAGCAATCCACAATCGAGATGCCCTTCGACATCGCCGCGTTCATGCTCATCGCCACGGCGTTCGTCATCGGCATTTTCTATTGCCTCGACGCGCTGCAGAGCGAGCGCCGCGATCGCAGCATCCTCTTCTGGAAGTCGCTGCCGGTTTCGGACCGAACGACTGTTCTTGCCAAAGCGAGCATTCCTCTGCTGGCACTGCCGGCTCTCACTTTTGCCATTATCGTCATCACACAGTGGTGCATGCTCTTGTGGAGCACCGCGGTCCTGCTACCGAGCGGTCTGGCTGGATCGACGTGGACGCATTTCCACTGGTTCACGCAGTCGCTGCTTCTGCTCTATTGCCTGATCGTGCTCGTCCTCTGGCACGCACCGATCTACGCCTTGCTGCTGCTGATCTCCGGCTGGACACGGCGCGCGTCCTATCTTTGGGCGGTACTGCCTCCCCTTGCGATCGCTGCTGTTGAGAAGATCGCCTTCAACACTACGTATTTCGCTTCGTTCCTGAAATACCGGCTCATTGGCGGGGTTGGCGAGGCGTTCGTCTTCAAAGCGCCGCACGGCACTGATTCGCTGCAACGGCTCACTCCCCTCAATTTCCTGACCTCGCCCGCTCTATGGATCGGACTGATCGTCGCCGCGATCTTCATCACCGCAGCAGTGCGCCTGCGCCGCGACCGGGAACCGGTATAGACGCCCGCCGCACGAGGAGAAACCACATGAGCGCCGAACTTCCTATCACGTTTCCCATTACCGCGTCGCGAACGCGGTATTCGATGCGCACGATTGCCGACAATTCTTTGAAGGCTGCGGCGCGGATCTGGTTCGCGGTGACGGTCGCCGGACAACTGTTCTTCGCGTTTGCGGTGGCTTCGTTCTATGGTCTATCGGCGCTACGCGGTAATTTTCACGGCTGGGGCAAATCGATCACGCACGGACACGTCCCGGGCGACACGATGGGCAACCTGATTGTCGAGCTGCACCTCATTGCGGCCGTCATCATCATTCTCTCCGGCGCGCTGCAGCTCATACCGCTGGTCCGGCAACGCTTCCCTCTCTTTCACCGCTGGAACGGGCGCATTTATGTGCTCGCCGCAGTCACCGTTAGTGGAGCGGGCCTTTACATGCTCTGGATTCGCGGAAGCGCTTCCAACTTCCAGCAGCGCATCGGATTCACTGTCAATGTGGTCCTGATCTGGCTCTGCGCCGCGATGGCGCTGCGTTACGCAATCGGCCGCGACTTCCAGAGGCATCGCCCCTGGGCGCTCCGCCTTTTTCTCGTGGTCGCGGCGTCATGGTTCTTCCGGGTGGAATTGTTCCTCTCGTTTCTGATCGTTCGAGCCCTCGGCTTCGACCCCCTTTCGCTTTCCGGCTCTTTCCTCACGTTCCTCTCCTACGCGCAATACCTTCTTCCATTGGCCGTTCTTGAGCTCTATCTCTTTGCACAGAAAGGCCGCGGCTCGCTACGCCGGATGGCCACAGCCTTCGTTCTCTTTGTCATGACAATCGGAACGGCTGCTGCGGTTTTCGCTTTGAGCACGGCCGTGTGGGTGCCTGAGGTCAAAGCCGGCTTTGACACCCGCACATCAATCACTGAAACGCTTTCCGCAACCATCGCCTCGGCTGGCATCGAGCCGGCCATCCGCCAATACCAGCAATTGAAGGCCGCCTACACGACGACCTACAATTTCGATCAGGGTGAGCTCAACGTTCTCGGGTACCAGCTCCTCCGCGAGAAACAGTTCAATGACGCCATTCGCATTTTTCAGCTCAACGTCGAGGCTTATCCGCAAGCGAGCAATGTCTATGACAGCCTCGCCGAGGCATACGCGGCCGCTGGCACGACCAATCTGGCGATCGCCAATTATCAAATTACCGTCCATCTGAATCCGAAGAACCGCACTGCCATGGCGGCACTCAACAAGCTGGTAGCTTATGCCGGGGCAACACAGGCAGGAGCGTCGCGATGAGCTTTCTTCCAAACGCAATGAGCGACACCGCTGAAACGTCCCCAGCTATGCCTTCGACAAGGCCTTTTTATTGGTCAGTGCGCCGCGAATTGTGGGAGAACCGCTCGATCTACCTCGCTCCGCTCATCGTCATGGCGGTCGTACTGTTTGCCACATTGATCAGCACCATTGGCCTGCCGCACAAAATGCGCGGATTGGCGACAATCGATCCTGCCAAACGACACGCCGCCGTGGTCTCGCACTACAGCCTGGCGCCTGCGCCGATCATGCTGGCCACATTCCTTGTCGGATTCTTTTACTGCCTCGACGCCCTGAACGGCGAGCGCCGCGACCGCAGCATCCTCTTCTGGAAGTCGTTGCCTGTCTCGGATCGCACGACGGTTCTCGCAAAAGCAAGCGTCCCACTTGTGATTCTGCCCGTAATCGCCTTCGTCCTCAGCGTGGTTACATTCGTGGTTCTGCTGATGGCCGGGACAGTGATCCTCCTGCTCAGTCGCATGAGCCCCGTCCCGCTCTGGAACGAGCTGCGTTTTGTTCAGGAGCCGGTGATCATGTTCTACGGTCTCATTGTGCACGCGCTCTGGTTTGCGCCGATTTATTGCTGGCTCCTGCTCGTTTCCGCATGGGCAAAGCGCGCAACACTCCTTTGGGCTCTGTTGCCGTGGCTCGTCACCGCCGCCGTCGAAAGGATTGCGTTCAGCACGACCTATTTCGGCTCGATGCTGCGGTACCGCGTAATGGGAGGAATGACCGAGGCGTTTGCGAACCAGCACGGGGCGATTGTCGACCAGTTGTCGCAACTCTCGCCCGCGAGATTGCTGAGCGCGCCTGGGCTCTGGGTGGGTCTGATATTCGCCGCCGCGTGCCTGGCTGGAGCAGTGCGGCTTCGTCACGATCGCGAGCCGGTCTGATTCTTTAATCGATACCAAGGAAACGACGATGACCGCAACAGCAATGACAGGACCCATTACAGCAGCGGCGAGGCCGCGGTTCAAAGCCAACGTCGTGGGGATTCTTTACCTCGCGAACATGCTGGCGTTTGTGCCCGCGGCTTACGTGCACAGCCGGTTCGTGATCGCCGCCGGCACCGCTACTGCCGCGAGCAACACGCTGGTTACTGCGTCCTTATACCGCTTCGGCTTCATCTTCGACCTCATCGCCGTGGCCTCGGGCATCGCCGTGACGGTGCTCTTCTACGACTTATTCAAACCGGTAAGCGGCCGCCTCTCGCTCTTCGCGGCGTACGTCAACCTCATGGGATGCGCAATCACAGCCGCAAGCTGTCTCCTTCACTTTGTTCCAATGGCGATCTTACGAGCCGCTGATTACTTCCCCATCTTCGCGACAAAACTCGAGCCGCTGGCACTGTTGTTTCTCAGAATGCGCGTCCAGACCGCGAACATCGGCATTGTGTTCGCCGGTGTTTATTGCGTCCTCATCGGCTTCCTGATTCTCCGATCGTCCTTCCTTCCGAACTCTCCCGGCGTGCTGATGGCGCTTGCCGGACTTGGCTGGCTCACCTTCCTCTCACCAACGCTCGCAAACCGGCTCGCGCCCTTTAACTCACTCGTCTCCGGTCTCATCGGAGAGGGATCGCTGATGCTGTGGCTGATGGTCAAAGGCGCAACCACGCGGCTTTATTGGAGGGATCGGTCATGAGCACCATTGCATCGGCGAGCGTAAGTCCCATCGAGCCCGAACAACGCACCGCGGCCAAAGCGGCCGGTCTCATTTATCTGATTGCGATGGCTACCTCAATCTTTGCGGAGATGTATGCGCGTGCGCCGCTGATCGTCGCCGGCGACGCCGTGCGCACCGCCATGAACATCGTGGCCTCAGAACGCCTGTTCCGGATCGGCAGCGTCATCCATCTGATCACTTTCGCCAGCGACGCCATGTTGGCCGTCGCTCTTTACGTCGTATTGAGACCCATCAACAGGAATCTGGCGCTGCTCGCGATGGCGTGGAGAATCGTTGACTGCTCCATTTTGTCAGTCAACCTGCTCAACGATTTCGTCGTGCTGCGGCTGCTGAGCGGCGCTGATTATCTGAGGGTGTTCGACGTGAAACAGTTGCAGGCGCTGGCGCGATTGTTCTACGGAGTTGAGGCGGCCGGCTTCCAGATCGGCTTCGTATTTCTCGGATTGGGCTCAACAGTCTTTAGCTATTTGTGGTTGCGATCGCGCTACATACCAAAGGTGCTGGCTGGGTGGGGAATCTTCGCGTCGCTCGTGATGGCCATCGTCACGCTCGGCGTCATGCTTTTTCCGCGTCTCGGCGAGGCTGTCGGTCTTGCCTACATGGCGCCAATGTTTTTCTACGAAGTCGGTCTCGGCCTTTGGCTGCTCATCAAAGGGATACGAGTCCCGATCGAGCCCGCCGCCTGAAAAGGAGTCCTTCTGTGAACTACTCACCAATCACGATTCTTCATATTGCAGGCGGTCTTGTCGCCATTGTGTCCGGCTTCGTGGCGTTGTTTGTCAGGAAAGGCGGCCGGCTGCATCGCAAATCGGGCGACGTCTTTGTCATCTCGATGCTGTTTATGGCTGCGGCAGGCGCGTATGTCGCGCTTCTCAAATCGGAACGGGTGAATATCCTCGCCGGTGTCTCCACGTTCTACCTGGTTGCATCGGCGTGGCTGACCATGCGGCGCAAGCCGAACGAAACCGGCCGCATGGAGATTGGGTTGCTGTTAATGGCATTGTCGGCCGTCGCCGCCGCAGCATTTTTTGCCTGGCAGGCGTCGCATCAAGGAAAGCACCCCGCGGCCTACGTGGTCTTCGGCGTATTGGCCTTGTTACTCGCTTCCGGCGACATTCGGATGCTTATTCGCGGAGGACTCGCCGGCTCACAACGCCTGGTGCGCCATGTGTGGCGCATGGGCTTCGCCCTCTTTATCGCCACCGGCTCCTTTTTCCTCGGCATGGCTGGCGATCCCGTGATGCGCCGTGTCGGACTGCGCGCCAGACTCTTCACGCCCGCGGTGCGTAAGACGCAACTGCCGCTGGTACCGGTGCTCCTTGTCGCCGCTCTGACGATTTTCTGGATTCTGAGAGTCAAGATTGCGAAGAGGTACAAGACGGCGGCGGTTTGATGAATTTGCGTTGATGCGGCGGCGGGGACGCCGCCGGGCCAGCCGCCGGGACGGCAGCGTTCCGCCGCCATCTCTGCTAGAGTACTCGCGGCCGCACAGGCAGCCATCGGTCCGCGAAAAGGGTTGAACCCGCCTGCTTCACTCACACGCATCACCTTCTTTTCGCCCGGTCACGCGGACAACGGGCACTTACGAAAGGAAGGTTCTCGATGTCATCGCAACTCCCCTCCCACCCCAATCTCGACTGGCTCCGCAAGACCGCAAAGCAACGGCTGTATGAATTGCGTGCGACGGATCCGCACGCAAAGCTCGCGGACGCGCAACGTGCCGTGGCCCGCGATTACGGCTTCCCGAGCTGGCGGAAACTGAAAGCGCATATCGAGGCGGCCGCGTCGCAGCCGGCGCCGTCTCCGCAACCGACTGCCGACGAGATCGTGAAAGCCTTCTTTGCGCTCGTTGGCGCGGGCAAGATCGACGATGTCCGCGCCGTTCTCGACGCCGCGCCGCAGATGGTCAACGCGGTTGGTCCGCATCCGTTCTGGGGCGGCCGTCCGCAGGCGCTGCACCTGGCGATCGAAGGTGGACGGCGCGACCTCTTCGATCTGCTGCTCGAGCGCGGCGCTGACGTCAACGGCGGCAACGATCAATACGATCACTGGTCGCCGCTCATGCTGGCCATGAATCGCGATCGCACCGCCATGCGCGACGAGTTGCTGCGTCGCGGCGCGCGCATCGGGCTGATCGAGGCGCTGATGATGGCCGATGACGCCCGCGTCGACGCGATCCTCGACGCCAGCGGACTTCCCTCCATCACGCCGAACGGCGGCTCGATCCTGGCTTTCGCGCGCACCACGCATGCGATCGACCGATTGATCGCGCTCGGCGCCAGCACCGACACAAAAGACCGCTGGGGCTCGACTCCGCTCGACGCCATGAGCCGCCTTGGCGCGCGCGGCACCGCGCTCGTGAGCCACATGATCGCGCGCGGCGTCGCCGCCTCACCGAAAGAATACGCACGCCTCGGCGATCTGAAAACGCTCGCGGCGATGTTCGCGAGCGATCCCGAAATCGTCCATGAAGATGGCGTGATGATGGGCGCCGTCGACTTCCGGCACTACGCGCTCGTCGAATGGCTCCTCGCGCACGGCGCCGGCGTCAACGCGCGAACCGCAGCGCAGTCGCGTCACACGCCGCTCCACTCCGCGGCATGGAATGGCGACCTGCACATGGCTCAAATCCTCATCGCCGCCGGCGCCGATCCATCGCTGCTCGACGAAGAGCACCAAGGCACCCCGCTGCAGTGGGCCGAGGTCTCGGCGGGGGTGACGAACAACCCGAGGTGCGAAGAGGTGGCGGAGTTTCTTCGGACGGTTGGATAGAAACGATCAAGTCTGGCGTGCGCTCGCAAGGAATGTGTTCCCTCCGATCTCGCAACGCCCCCCTCATCCGGCTTCGCCACCTTCTCCCCCCGCAAAAAGCGCGGGGGGAGAAGGCGCGCGATTGGAAAGGCAGGGACAAGCGAGCGAGAAATGGAAAGGCAGGGCAAGCGTGCGAGAAATGGAGAGACTGGGACGAGGGTGTGAGAAATGCGAGCTAATGACGTACAAGTCATTGCTACCATCGCCTTACCTTTCATCCGCCGTTCCCAATGACACTCTTTCTCTATCTTGCGACTGCCGTCGCATTGCTCGTCGTCGCGCACGCGTGCGTCACGCGCCTCACGCGCGGCGCAGCGCTCGTGTTGCTTTTTCTGCCGCTCGTTTTCACAGGCCGCGCGCTGCTTACCGGCCGTGTTTATGCGCCGGTCGAACTGACGTACACGAGTGAGCCGTTGTATGCGCATCGGACCGAGCTGGCTGTTCCCGAACCGCAGAATCGGATGCTTTCCGACATTTCCTTTCAGATGATTCCGTGGCGGCAGGCTCTGCGAAATTCGATTGCGCATGGCGAGTGGCCGTTGCTCAATCGGTTCGAGGGATGCGGCGATGTTCTGGCGGGAGAGGCGCAGCCTGCGCCGTTCAGTCCATTCACGCTGATCGCGTTGATTTTGCCGGCCGCGGCGAGCTTCGGCTTCACGGCATCGATCGCTATCTTCCTCGCAGCACTCGGCGCGTTTCTGCTTGCGCGGGAGTTGGAGTGCAGCGAGATGGCGTCCCTCGTTTGCGCGGCAGTCTTTGCGTTCAGCGCGCCGATCGCGTTGCAAATTCTCTGGCCCCTTGGATTCGGCTGGGCGTTGTTTCCGCTCATCCTGATGGCCGCGCGCCGGGTTGTCGCAGCGCCTTCGATCCGATCGGCGTTGATTCTCGCTGTCGCGCTCACCCTCGAAGCGCTGGCTGGTCATCCCGAGACGCTTCTCCACGTCACCGCAATCGGCGCTGCGTACGGTCTTTTCGAATTGCTGCGCGATCGCAAACAGCGCGGCCGCGCGATCGCCTACGCCATCGGCGCCGGCATCGTCGCGTTGTTGCTCAGCGCGATCGCCATCCTGCCGATGCTCGACGCAAGTGCGCAGACGGTCGAGCATCGCATCCGCACGGAGTTCTTCGCACCCGCTCCCCTGCGCGTTTCGGCAGGTCTTCCGCGCGCGGCGCTGCTGTCCGATCTGCTGCCGTTCGCGCGCAACCTGTTCCGCAATTTTCCGATGGCGCGCGCGGAAGCAGGAAGCATCGCGCTGGCGCTGGCGATCTTCGCGATGTGGCAATCGCGACGCCGCGAGCGATGGTTCTTCGCGGCACTCGGATTTCTCGCTCTCCTCGCCAGCGCCAACGCCTGGCCGGTCGCGCAGTTTCTTCACCGGCTCCCACTTTTCAACCTCGCCTTGAACGACCGTCTCGCCTCGGCCGTCCCTCTTTGCCTCGCGATCCTTGCCGCGTTCGCGGTCGATGCGCTTTCCGATCGCGCCGGAATCGTCATGGCCGCATTGCTCATCACACTCGCAGCCGCAGCCTCGGCCATGCACGCGGGATCGATCGACACGCCGCGCTTTGTGGCCGATGTGGTGCCGCTGGCGCTGGCGGCAATCGTGGTGCTTGTGGTGGCGAATCGGAAAATCGCCATTCCGATTCTCTTCGCGTTGGTCCTCCTGCAGCGGACCATCTCCGACGGCGCGCTCGTTCCGGCGAACGACTCGCGCATTGCCTATCCGCAGCTCGCGCTCTTCCAGCCGCTGGAGAACATTCGCGAACCTTTCCGCATCGTCGCCACCGGACCGGGACTCTTCCCTAACACCGCCACGATGTACGGCCTCGAAGATGCGCGCGTCATGACGGCGATGACGCTCACGGCGTACGACGAGACGTTCCCGTTGTGGTGCCGCCGCGGAGGATTCGGATTCAATCAGGTCGACGATTTGACGCGGCCGATGCTTTCGATGCTGAACGTTCGCTTCGCCATCGTGCCGGATGGCGATCCCATTCCGGACGGCTGGCGCAACGTCATTGCCGATCATGGCTCGCGCCTCGTCGAAAACACGCACGTTCTGCCGCGTGCGTTCGTGCCGCGGAACATCCGGGCAGGAGTCGGCAACGACATCGAGGACATGGCCGCCGCGACCGACTTTGCGGACCTGGCCTGGCTCGATCTTCCCGGCGCGCCTCGCGATGCGCCGAACGGTCCCGGCACGATTGCCATCCACTCGCGCAAGCTCGGCTTCGATCTCGACGCGGTGATGACACGCGACGGCTTCGTGGTCATCTCCGAAACGGCATGGCGCGGCTGGCGTGCATACGTGGACGGCAAGCGCACGAAAATCATTCGCGGCAATCACGCATTCCTCGGCGTCTTCGTGCCGGCCGGGCATCACAAAGTTCGCGCCGTCTATCTTCCGCAATCGTTCGTGACCGGCAGGATGATCAGCCTGATCACGCTCGCACTTCTGATAACCGCTGCGCTCGCGTTGCGTATAGGTGCGCATGCTTCAGCTCGAAGGCGTCAGTAAACGGTTCCGCGGCGGCAACTTCGGCGTCCGCGATCTCTCCCTTTCCATCGGCAGCGGCGTCCTCGGCCTCCTCGGACCCAACGGCGCGGGCAAGACGACGCTGATGCAGATGATCGCCACGATCACGCGTCCGACCGCGGGAACGATCCGTTTCGACGGCGTCGATGTCGTGCGCAATCCGAATGAGATTCGACGCCGGCTCGGCTACCTGCCGCAGGATTTCGGCGTTTACGACAACCTCACCGCGCACGAGTTTCTCAGCTACTTTGCGGCGCTGAAGGGCGTTCACAGCCGCGCACGCATCAACGAAATGCTGGAGATGGTGAACCTCCACAACGTCGCTAAACGGCCGGTCGGCGGATTCTCCGGCGGCATGAAACAGCGGCTCGGCATCGCGCAGGCGCTGGTCAACGATCCCGATCTCGTCATCGTTGACGAGCCGACCGCGGGTCTCGATCCCGAAGAGCGCGTTCGTTTCCGCAACGTCCTCGCCGACGCCGGGCTCGGCAAGCTCGTCATCCTCTCCACGCACATCGTGTCCGACGTCGAATCGGTGGCCACGCACATCGCCATCATGAACGGCGGCTCAATCGTCGCCTGCGCCACGCCGGAAGAACTGATGCGGGGAGCCGAGGGGAGCGTGTGGGAGCTGGTGGTGCCGTCGGAGCGATTCGATGAGCTGCGCCGCACCGCACGCGTTTCCAGCGCCGTGCGTAAATCGGACGGCGTTCACGTGCGCATCGTCAGCGGCGATGAGCCGCGCGGCGGCGCGACTGCGGCCGAACCGACGCTCGAGGATGCCTTCCTTCACACGATGAGCGTGAAGGCGGCGGCGTGATTCATCGCATTGCAGCGATCGTCCGCGCGGACTTTTTGATCCGCTTCCGGCGCGCTTCGACCGTCATCGTCTTCCTGCTGCTGAGCGGCTTTGCATACGTCTGGGTTCCCGCGACTTCGACCGGAAGAACGCTCATGCAGATCCACGGCGCGCGCGTTCTTTACAACTCCGCCGCCATCGGCATGGGGACATCGATGCTGGCGTCGATGTTCATCGGCCTGTTCGGGTTTTACGTCATCTCCAATGCCGTTCGCCGCGACGTCGATTCGCGCTGCGGCTACGTCATGGCGTCGACGAACATGGGGACGAGCGAGTACATCGTTGGCAAGTTTCTCGGCAACGTCGTCTTTCTCACCACGTTCGTCTTCGGCTTCATGCTGGTGTCGATGGCCATGCAGGTCGTTCGCGGCGAAGCGCCGCTCGAGCTGCTGCTTTTCATGAAGCAATACGCGATCGTTACGCCGTCCACGATCGTGTTCGTCTCCGTGGTGGCGATCGTCTTCGAGTCGATTCCATTTCTTTCCGGGCGCTTCGGCGATGTTGCCTACTTTTTTCTCTACGCCATGTCGCTCGGATTCGTCGTCAACATGATGGTTCGCGGCGGCGGGGGACTGGCGCGCTACTTCGACTTCAGCGGCTTTGGCTACCTGATGGAGCAGACGCAGCGAAACCTTCACACGCAGTCTCTGTCGATCGGATCGTCATCATTCAACGCGGCCAAGCCGCCGGTCACCATCTCCGGTCTCAACCTCGGCGGCGGCGCCTGGGCCACGCGCCTGGTCTCGACGATCACGCCAGTTCCGCTGCTGCTGATCGGGCTGCTCTTCTTTCACCGCTTCGATCCGGCACGCCTGCGCGCTGCCGGCGCGAAGGGCAAGCGCGGCTGGATGCGCAATTTCAACGCGCTGGCGCGGCCGTTCGCGCGTCTCATTGCCGCCATCCCGGTCCGTGGGGCGGTGCTGAAGGACGCGATGATGACGTTCGCCTCGACGCCCTTCACCATCTTTGCGCTCGTCGGCATCAGCATCGCGTCGCTCGCAGCACCAGCGTCGCTTCCGATCACCTTCGCGGTCGTGGCCATCTTCATCTCCGACGTGGCATCTCGTGATCGCCGCGCCGGAACCACAGGCCTTATCTACGCCGCGCCGCGACTTCGCGAACGCTTCGTGGCGTGGAAGCTGACGTCGTCCGCAATGGTGGCGATGCTGCTTCTGATCGCGCCAGTACTGCAGATCGCGATCGCCCATCCTGTTCGTCTGCCGGCAATGCTGATCGGAATCGCCTTCGTCGCCGCCGCCGCCACCGGCCTCGGCATCATCAGCGGCAACCCGAAAACCTTCATCGTCGGATTCCTGACGTTCTGGTACGTCGTCGTGAACGACAAAGGCCAGACGCCAGCGTTCGACTTCGCCGGATTCTTCTCGACGCCAACGATGCGCGTGACGGCGATGTACGCGGCGATCGCGATCGTGATGCTCGCGATGGCCGAGGCGGTGCATCGCGCGCGATTGCGGGCGTGAGAGGAGCTCATAAGGCTCGCATGAACGGTGTCATTCAGAAGCTGCCGGAAAGCATTTAGAACTCTCCCCAATTTCGGAATTCATCGCACAATAGCGGCAATGAACGGCAGAGGCCGGTTGAGGCTTTATTCGGACCGTCGCTTTGTTCCTCCGGGCCTCCCCCACTCTGCGATTCTGTGGCCGTTTTGGGGTCCGGCGATAGAACGGGCCGAATGGCTTCCGGCCCGGCGCTTCGATCGATATGCGGAAACTGGCGAACAGTTCTTCGAGATCGTCGCCGATCTCGCTGACGCTGGCTTCGCCGTCTTACCGGTCCACTGGAACCGCTGTGTCACCGCGGACGCCCGGGAAATGGCTCTCGCGTTCGCGGACGCCGTCAGCCGGGCGGGAAAGCGCCTCCTCGTCTTCTTCGACTGCGATTCCGAGGAGGAACTTCCGTTTCGCGACGCAATTATTTTTCGCCCGTCGCTCTACCGCTCGCATCCGCGTCCCGGCACGCTGCCGCTTCCGGGTTGGAGCGGCGATCTCGTCGCGAACCACTTTGAAGGGGTGATGACGCCTCGGGAAAAACCGGAAGTGCCCGTCGTTGGATTTTGCGGTGCTGCCGGCCTTCGAGAGAAATCATGGATTGCCAGGATGACCAGCCGGAACTACGTGCCGCCGCACGAGGCCGCGGCGTTTGCTCTGCGGAACGAAGTCCTTGATCTGCTCGAACGAAGTGGCGTCGTGCGGACGCGCTTCATCCGGCGCCAGGGATACTTCGGCGGAAGCATGCTTCCGCCTTTCTTGAGGCGCCTCACAGGCTCCCGGTGGAATCAGCGGTTGGGCGAGCAGGTCAGACGCGAGTTCGCCGACAACATCGCGAACAGCGATTACGTCGTCTGTGTGCGCGGCAGCGGAAACTTCTCGACGCGCATGTACGAGACGCTCTGCCTAGGCCGGATTCCGCTCATCATTGACACCGATTGCGTCGTCCCGTTCGCCGGACTGGATGAATGGAAGAAGCTCGCGATCTGGTGTCCCGCATCCGACATCGCCAGTGCGGCCGCGCGCGTGGCAGCGTTCCACGAGGCAATGACGCGCGACGAATTCATCGATCGTCAACGCGCCTGCCGCCGCTTCTGGCAGGAGCGCCTTTCACCGGAAGGATTCTTCGGCCATCTTGCGGAGATGCTTGATTAGGAATCGGAGCACGGCGGGGGTTCAGCGAGGCCTGCACTTCTTGAGGCTTTGCCGAGCCGACGCCGATCGCTTGGAGCCAGACCTTCGAACGCTCTGGGGAAGACAATTCGCTGAGAGTCTTCGTCTGAACACGCCTCCCAATCGATCATGGGCTTCTTCGGTGCAGTCCGGCGACGCCGAGAATCAGCGATTCGAATGCATCAATGCTTCTGTTCGAGGGCTTGCCAAGGGATTCGTGCGCCTCTTGCAGTGCCCGAGGTTGGGAATTCGCAGATTGTGTCTCTCCTATGTTGAGAGGTGCTTCGATGACTGCAAACCAATCCAGGCCCGACGGCTGTGACGACCTCGATTTCTCTCCGCGAATTCGTTTTGGTGAGGTAATCAGCCAGGAATACGAAGAGATCAACGCGCGCCGGCATGCGGCAGGCGGAGCCGTTCCGCAGGCAAAGGGCCGGCCACCTCGAATCGCCGGCCTCGCACTGTCCGGCGGAGGCGTTCGCAGCGCGACGTTCAACCTCGGCTTGCTGCAGGCACTGGCCGCGGCGGGGAAACTGAAGTTGTTCGACTACTTCTCCACCGTTTCTGGCGGAGGCTATGTCGGTGGATGGTGGAGTGCCTGGCTCTCGCGTCCCGAACGATTGAAAGACGACATCTTTCCACCGCCCGAAGACATCGACAGCGAGCGCGATGACCGGCGCTGGCAGAAGGAAGAGGAAGGACGCCGGCCTGGAGTCGATCGTCCGCAGATCAATGACAGCGCGATCAACGCCGCCGAGGATCCCATTCATCACCTGCGGCTCTTCTCCAATGTGATGACGCCGCGGAAGGGTTTACTGAGCGGAGACACCTGGCGCGCCGTCGCGGTGATCGGACGGAACATCGTGCTGACGTGGATGATCCTGTTGCCGATGTTGCTGGCGGCGATCATGATCGGGCAAGCTTGGTTCACGCTCGGAGGCGAGCCCACTGATCTTCTGGAGCGCCTCCTGCGTGCGCTTTATGTTCCGGGCCTGCTCTTCATCGGCAGCGTCGTGTGCGTCGTTTTCTGGATACTGTTCAGCAGGCGGTGGGAGACCCTGGGCGACAAGCTCGTCGCGACGTTGAGCACCATCGCATTCCTCGCACTGACCGCCTTCTTCCTGATGATCCTGAAGATCAAGATCCCGCTGCCGGTCTACCTCGCGCTTGGTGCCTGGATCGTTTACATCACGCTGAGGTTGCTCTGGTGGAAATACGAGCAGAAGGCATCGAGCGGCAGAGACTTCTGGCGCAATCGCACTGCTGTGATTCAGACCAGAACTCTCGAGTATTCGGTCTTCACGCTCGTGATCTTTCTGTTTGCCGCGTTCGGCTACGAGGTCTTCGATCTCCTTCTTGGTGCAGGTAAGTACGCGGTGGGTCACGCAGTGGCAAAGGCGGGCGGATGGGGCGGGTTCGCCCTGGCGGTGGTGAGTGCGATCTACACCGCGCTGAAGGCGGCGCCGACGGGTGGTGGCGACAACAGCAAAGCGAAGAATCAGCCGCCGCTGTTGCAGCGGCTCGCGTTCGCTGTCGGTCCGACGCTGTTGCTCCTGCTGCTCGGGATCGTGCTTTCCTGGGTGGGGCATCGCCTTTTCTTGCTGGTCAGCGGAGATAAGGGGCTCATCCAACTCGTCGCACGCGGCGGACTCGTTTCGGCAACTCTCTTTCTGATCTTCGCGCTGTATGAGTTCCGGCCACAGCCGAGGTGGAAGGGCCTGATCGTGATCGTGGTGTGGGTTCTGTTGCTGGCAGCGGCATATCTGAATCAGCCGTCGATCGCCGGAAAAGACCTCGTCCAGGCCGGCGTTGTTTCCCTCGGTCTGCTTGCGGCCGCACTTCTGATCCGGTCGATTCTTCGAAAGGAGATCTGGATCGCCTGGTATGTCGCGGTGCTGGCTGCCACCGCGGCATGGCTTCGTCTTTACGTGAGCCCCGGCACCTACTTCCTCCCGGACAAGGACATGCCCCGATACATCATCGCCGGCGCCCTGGCGACACTCATCCTTCTTCTTTTCGAGCTCTTACAGGGGCGAGGAGCGAACACGCGCTCGATCGCTCTGACAGTGATCGCATGCACGATCTTCGTCCTCATTGGCGCAGCCGCGGGTGCCGGCGAGACGAACGGACCGCCCGCGCTCACGCTCGCCGGGCTCGTCGCCACTCTCCTCGGCTGGGTTCTGGCGCTCGGCTGGCTCGCCGATCCGAACACGCTCACGATTCACGGCTTCTACAAGGCGCGTCTCGTGCGCGCCTACATGGGCGCGTCGAACGAGCGCCGCGCTCAGGCCAAGGACTCCGACATCACCGACGCCGTGCCGGGCGACGACATCCTGCTCACACAACTCCGCAACACCGAGCAAGGCGCGCCCTATCACCTGATTAATACGATGCTTAATCTCGTCGGCGGAAGCGATCTTTCCACGCAGGCGCGTGCATCCGACTCCTTCCTGATGTCGAAGCGTTTCTGCGGTTCCATGCGCACCGGTTACCGCCGGACGAGCGAGTACGCGTGCGGCTCGATCTCGCTCGGTACTGCCGTTGCCGTCTCCGGCGCCGCCGCCAGTCCATCGATGGGGGCGCAGTCACCGTCGGCCGCGCTCTCGGCGCTCATGACGCTCTTCAACATACGCCTCGGCTACTGGGCACCAACGCCGAGTCTCAGCTATTGGCGTAGCGGCGCGGCGCGCTTGTGGCCCGTCTACACACTCCAGGAACTGATTTCGCAAACGACCGATCTCCTGCCGTACTGCAATCTGACCGATGGTGGCCACTACGAGAATACCGGCGTTTACTCGCTCATCCAGCGCGGGTGCAATCTGATCGTCGTCGGCGAGTGCGGCGCCGATCCTCAGGCGTCACTCGACGACCTCGGCAACATGATCCGCAAAGTACGGATCGACTTCGCCACCGAGATCATCCTCGACATCGACAAGTTCCGCACCGACCCTCGCGCGCATGTCCTGATTGGCGAGATCCGCTACGACTCTGATCACGCTGCCGCGATCGGGCTCCCTGCAAACGAACGAGTCGGAACGATCGTCGTCGTAAAACCAAACCTCGCCGGCGACGAGCCGGTCGACGTTCGGCAATACGGATTCCTCAACAGCGATTTCCCGCAGCAGAACACGTTCGACCTTTGGTACGACGAAGCCCAATTCGAAAGCTATCGCAGACTAGGCCAGGAGTCGGGCCAGATCGCCATCGACACAGGGAAGATCGTCTAACGACCGGAGACAGTGGTCGAAGGCGGAGGCGGGTTGCGGCTCATTTCGGACCGGCGGGGACAGCTTTGGGTGCGGGCCTTCGCTCGTTGATTACGCTTGTCAAGATCGAAGGTCTGGCCCCCCAACAAACGCAAGAGATGCTCGATTAGGAATCGGAACACGATCGGGTCACCGCGGGCCTGCAGCCTTGATGGTAGCGTTGCGCCGTGCCTCCCCGCGTGACTGTTCTGTTGGCGACGTACAACGACGAGCCGTTTCTCGGCGCGGCGATCGACTCCGTTCTGGCGCAGACCTTCTCCGACTTCGAGCTGCTCATCGTCCTCGATGCCTCCACCGACCGTTCGCGCGACATCGTGGAGAGGTATCGCGACCCGCGCGTTCGTCTCCTCGTGAATGAGACGAACCTCGGTCTCGCAGCCTCGCTCAACCGCGGGTTGGCGATCATCGCCAGCGAGTACGTGGCTCGTCTCGATGGCAATGACCTCTGTCTCCCGGAAAGGCTGGCCCGGCAGGTCGCGTATCTCGACGCAAATCCCGACGTCTCCCTCGCCGGCTCGCAGGCGGCACTCATCGACGTCGCGGGGCGCAGAGTCGGGAGCCTTCGGCGGCCGGTGACCAGCCTCGGAATTCGCTGGCATCGCGTCTTCGACAGTCCCGTCATTCATAGCTCGGTGATGTTCCGCCGCGCCATCGTCTGGGACACGCTCGGTGGATACGACGGCACCTTCCGTTTCGGCGAGGATTTCGAGCTCTGGAATCGCCTGGCGAAGGATCATGCCATCGGCAATCTCCCCGAAGCGCTCGTTGCTTATCGTGACGATCCAGGCTCAATGAGCGGCGGCGCACGACACTCCGCACGCGATCGATATCTCGCGCGGAAAGCGCCGCTGGTTCACGAGAATCTGACCGAGGTTTTGCGTTGGGACGATCTGCCTCGACGATGGGCCGATCGTTGGGTTGTGACCGGCGATTCCCTGATCCCGCAGACGGCCGAAGAAGTTCGCGATGTCGTGATCATGATCGAGGCCTGCACGCAACGCCTGGCTCTCGTGCGTCCCGAGGCCGCCGCGAATGAGGAAGTCATCGTTCATCAGGCGGGGATGCTCGCCAGTGCTCTCGTCAAGGCGCCGGTGGCTGGCCGGCTGTTCTCACTACAGCTCTGGACGATGATCTGGCGCCGTCACCGGAAGACGGCCCTGCGCGCGCTTCCTCGATTCGCGGCCGTTCTCCTATTTGGTCAGAGTCCGCTGCGCATCCGGCGTGCACTGCGCAGTCGTCGCGCCGAACGTTGGCGGCGCCAGGCGTTGTCGACGCACTAGCGCAACCTCATCGCGTCGCATCGCGAGAGCCAGCGCTGCCCCTCTCCGCCAACTCCCGGTAGAACTGCGACCACACTCTCATCCCTTGCCCGAGGTCGAATCGTTCGACGGCAGCATTGCGTGCGGACGCGCCGAGGAGACGGCGCAGATCAGGATCGCGATGCAGGTCCACCATCGCCATCGCCAATTCGGTGTCGGAGCCGGGCGTCACGACGCGAGCTGTCTCGCCGTCGACGAACACTTCGATGAGCGGCTCGATCCGCGTGGCAATGCACGGCAGTCCTTTGAACATCGCCTCGATCGGCGCGGCTCCCCATCCCTCGAACAGGGACGGAAACACGAAGACATCGGCGATCTCCAGACACGCACCGACATCGGCACGGCTGCCGAGGAAGCGAACGCGTTCGCGAATGCCCAACTCCGATGCGAGCGTTTCGTGCGCCGCTGCCAGCGGCCCTTCGCCGGCAAAGACGAGGTACGCATCGGGAATCGCCGCGGCTACCTCTTTGAACGCGCGCAGCAGCACCGATTGGCCCTTCTCCGGCGACAACCGTCCCACCGTCAGATAAACGAATGCATCGGTTGGGATTCCGGCCTCTCGCCGGATGCGCCGGGGTTCTTCGGGATCGCACGCGAGCGTCTCTTGATCGATCGAGTTGTAGATCACGCGCACATCGGCCGGCATCAGACCGAGGTTGCGTACCGCGGATCGTTTGACGCTTTCGGAAACGGCGATGAACAACGGATTCGTCGCGCGCGCTGTCCATCGATCGAGCCACTTGAGCACCACCATCTTGTAGACCGGCCATCCAGCGGCGCGAATCGTCTCCGCGTCGTATGTGGGCATGTGCAATGTAGTAATGATGGGAATCGAGGGACCGAGGAGTGTCGAAAGACGAACGCTCAGATCCGCATCGAGAAGCCGGCTCTGAACGAAATCAGGGCGGCGCGCGCGCAGAAGTGGAACGAGCTTCCAAGGCGCCAAGAGCCACGGCCATTTGCGAGGAAGATTGAGGCAGATGGTCTCGATTTCCGACTCGCGAAATTCGGAAGCCAGGTCATCGGGCGCATGGAGATAGCAGACGATGTGCGAGAGGTCATCGCTGCCCGTGTTGCGGACGATATTCAAGAGCTGCCTCTCGGCCCCGGCGCGCGTGAGTGAGGTGATGACGTGCAGGATTGTGATCATCAGGAGATCAGATCGGAGGTGCGTCGCAGCAGCAGCGATCCTACGTTATTTCGCACGCAAGCTCCCCGCTCACATCGGCAGGATCGGGCCAAAGGTGGGTACTTTCGTGCAACGATCGCAGTCGACGAAGGCGTTTACTGTGATCGAAGGAGATCACGATGAGCAAAGTATGGTTCGTTACCGGTGGAGGCCGCGGGATCGGAGCCGGAGTCGTTCACGCAGCACTGCATGCAGGCCATCGCGTCGTCGTCACGGGACGAAACCTCGACACGTTGCGCCGCGCCTTTCCGGACGCACGGGCAGATCAGATCGCATTCGTCCAGCTCGATGTCGCCGACGAGGAGCAGGCCCACGCGGCCGTTGACGCGGCAGTGGCTCGATTCGGCCGTATCGACATCCTTGTCAACAACGCCGGCTTCAGCCTCCTCGGCAACTTCGAAGAATTCACGTCCGCGCAAGTGCAGAAACAGTTCGCGACGAACTTCTTCGGCGTGGCCAACGTCATGCGCGCCGTGCTTCCGGTCATGCGCCGGCAGCGGTCGGGCCACATCATCAATGTGTCGTCGCTCGCCGGTGCGGCCGGCTTCAAACACTGCGGCGCGTATGGCGCGGCGAAGTTCGCCGTCGAGGGACTGTCGCTGGCCGTTGCGCCCGAAGTGGAACCGTTCGGCATCAAGATGACGATCGTGGAGCCAGGCTTTTTCCGCACGGGACTGCTCGATCCGTCGTCGGTCGAATGGGCAGCAAACACGATCGATGACTACGGCGCCGCAGGCAACGTGCAAGCGACGTGGGAGCCGTACGACGGGACGCAACAGGGCGACCCGCGGAAACTCGGCGAAGCCCTCGTCACGATCGCTGCGATGGAAAAGCCTCCGATGCATTTCGTCGGAGGCAGCGATGCGCTTGCGGTGGTGATCCCGGCGCTGGAAGCGCGTGTGCAGGAGATTCGTCAGCATGCAGAGCTGTCGAAGTCGGCCGACGGAAATTTCTGACGCGAACCGCGGCGAGGAATGCAGACGATGAACATGCAGACGCGAAAGAAATCCGACATCGCCACGCTGGCCGCGCTCATCAGTGCGCACGCGCCGTTCGACGGAGTCTTCGAGCTCCGCGTCCCGGGCGTGCATGCGATCCGCGTGTCGCATCCGAACCGCGACGTTACGCACTATCTGCAGCACACGTCCATGTGCATCGTCGCGCAGGGAGCGAAGACCGTTGCCATCGGCGACGACACCTACGACTACGGCACCTCGCAGGTTGCGGTCTACTCGATCGATGTCCCAATCACCGGACGCGTCGTGCGTGCGAGCTATGCGGAGCCTTATCTGAATCTGAAGATTGATCTCGACGCGCAGAAGCTTGCCGAGCTGGCGCTCAAGGTCTTTCCGCATGGACTTCCCCAGCCGCGCGAGAACGGTGCGCTCTACGTCGGCGATGCGGATGCGGATCTGATCGATGCGGCGACGCGGCTCCTCGAGTTGATGGCTCGTCCCGCGGACGCCGGCCTGCTCGCGCCACTGGTGATCGACGAGATTCTGATCCGCCTCCTGCGAAGTCCGATGGGCAGCCGGGTCGCGCAGATCGGGCAGACCGATTCGAGCCTCGATCGCATCGCCAAAGCCGTGTCGTGGCTGCGGAGCAATTTCAATCAGTCAGCAAATGTCGAGGACCTGGCGAAGCTCGTCAACATGAGCGTCACCTCGTTCCACCGGCAGTTCAAAGCCGTCACCTCGATGAGCCCTCTGCAATATCAGAAAGCGCTGCGGCTGCAGGAAGCGAGGCGGCTGATGCTCACGGCTTCGCTCGACGCCGGAAGCGCAGGCCGCCGCGTCGGCTACCTCAGCGCCTCGCAGTTCACGCGCGAGTACGGACGCTTCTTCGGAAACGCGCCGGTGAGAGACATCAATCGCCTTCGCGAAGAAGGACTCGCATCCGCAGAGGCCTCGGCGTAGGAACGCAATCAGTACAAAAGGAGAATCCAATGCAGAAACGCAAACTCGGCAAATCAAATCTCGAAGTCTCCGCCCTCGGCCTCGGCTGCATGGGATTGAGCTTCGGCTTCGGTCCTGCGACGGACAAGAACGACGCGATCGCGCTCATCCGCGCGGCCGTCGAGCGCGGCGTGACGTTCTTCGACACGGCCCAGGTTTACGGCCCGTACGTCAATGAAGAGATAGTCGGTGAAGCGCTGGAGCCGTTCCGTGAGCAGGTCGTGATCGCCACGAAATTCGGCTTCGCATTCGATGCCGAGGGAAAGCAGACGGGGCTCAGCAGCAAGCCTGAGTACATCAAACATATGACCGAGGGATCGCTGAAGCGGCTGCGGGTCGACGCGATCGATCTCTACTACCAGCATCGCGTCGATCCCAATGTGCCGATCGAGGATGTCGCAGGCGCGATCAAAGAGCTGATCGCCGAAGGAAAGGTCAAGCACTTCGGGCTGTCCGAGGCGGGCGTGCGTACGATCCGGCGCGCGCATGCGGTGCAGCCAGTGACGGCGCTGCAGAGCGAGTACTCGCTGTTCTGGCGAGAGCCGGAAGACGAGATCCTGCCCACGCTTGAGGAGCTGGGCATCGGCTTCGTTCCGTTCAGTCCGCTCGGCAAGGGGTTCCTGACGGGCAAGATCGATGAGACGACGACATTCGACAAAAGCGATTTCCGCAACACCGTTCCCCGATTCAATGCCGAGAACCGGAAAGCGAATCAGGCGCTGGTCGATCTGGTGAGCGCAATCGCGGCGAAGAAGAAGGTGACGCCGGCGCAGATCGCGCTGGCCTGGCTGCTCGCTCAGAAACCGTGGATCGTTCCCATTCCCGGCACCACCAAACTCCACCGCCTCGAAGAAAACCTCGGCGGCGCGAACGTCCAGCTCACGCCGGACGATCTTCGCGAGATCGAAAGCGCCGCCGCGGAGATCAAGGTACAAGGCGCGCGGTACTCCGAGGGCGCGCAGAAGATGATCGATCGCTGAACGCCGTGTTGCTGACGCCGCTGACGGGGCTGCTGATCGCCTCCGCGCAGCGTGGCGTTCAAACGGCGACTTGAGCTACAGTCCCGGAAATGGCGTGGTTTCGTAAAGAGAAGAAGCCGAAGGAAGCGGTCGAGAAAGTCGCGATTCCGGAGGGACTCTGGGTCAAGTGCGACGACTGCAAAGAGATCGTCTACCGGAAGGAAGTGGAGCAGAATTTCAACGTCTGCCCGAAGTGCAATTACCACTTCCGCCTCAGCGCCCGCGAGCGCTTCGAGATCCTCTTCGATGACGGCAAGTACAAAGAATTCGCGGGCGACATCCGATCCGGAGATCCGCTCGAATTCCGCGACACGAAGCGCTACCGCGATCGCCTGAAGGTGTACGAAGCGCGTGTCGGAAAAGGTGACGCGGTTCTGTGCGCCGAGGGGAAGCTGGACGGCATCAGCGTGGTCGTTTGCGCGATGGAGTACGCGTTCATGGGCGGATCGATGGGCTCCGTCGTCGGCGAGAAAATCACGATTGCCGCCGAGCGCGCGCTGGAGAAAAAGGAACCATTCCTGATCGTCTCCACATCCGGCGGCGCGCGCATGCAGGAGGGAATCCTTTCGCTGATGCAGATGGCGAAGATCTCCGCTTCGCTGGCGCGGCTGGCCGAGGCCCGGCTGCCGTATGTTTCGATCCTGACCGACCCGACCACCGGCGGCGTCACGGCGTCGTACGCGATGCTGGGCGATCTCAACATCGCCGAGCCGAAAGCGCTGATCGGATTCGCAGGTCCGCGCGTGATCGAGCAGACCATCCGCCAGACGCTGCCCGAGGGATTTCAGAGGGCCGAATTTCTTGTGGAGCACGGAATGGTCGACCTGATCACGCCGCGATCCGAGATGAAGCCGGCGCTGGCGCGATTCCTCCGCATGTTCACCGGCAAGAAGCGCGAAGCGGCGTCCTAGGTCACTTTCAAAATGGGGTCAGGTCTACTTTTGAAAGTGAAAACGCGGCGATGACAGGCGATGGACAATTATCGTCACTTTCAAAAGTAGACCTGACCCCATTTTGAAAGTGGATGCCGGTTCCGCTGCCTGGCTTGACGCACTTCAAGCGTCGGGCATCCGTCCGGGCCTGAGCCGCATGCGCACGTTTCTTCGCGCACTCGGCCATCCGGAGCGCGCGTACCCATCGATCATCGTCGCGGGAACGAACGGGAAGGGTTCGACATCGGCGACGCTGGCGTCGATCCTCAATGCGTCCGGCTATCGAACGGGGCTCTACACCTCACCGCACCTTGTCAGACTTCACGAGCGTTGGACGATCGGAGGTGCGGAAATCGATGATGAATCGCTGGCTCGATCGATCGAGAAATTGCGATCGGCCGCCGGCGATGCCCGGCTTCACCCCGACGTATTTCGAAGCACTGACACTGATCGCATTCATCGCTTTTGCCGATGCCAAGTGCGAGATCGCCGTGCTAGAGGTTGGAATGGGCGGCCGGCTCGATGCCACGAACGTCGTTCGTCCCATCGCCTCCCTGATCACGCCGGTCGGCTTCGATCACACCGAGTTTCTCGGCAACACCATCCGCAAAATCGCCGCGGAGAAGGCGGGCGTCATTCATCGCGGCGCGATCGTGCTCACGACGAATGACGATCCGATCGTGCTCGATGTCGTTCGCAAACGTGCGGCGAAGTTCGGGAGTCCGTTTCACCATGTGACGGAGACGCACGCCACGCCGCTGGCAGGCGCATTTCAGGAGCGCAACGCGGCGCTGGCGGTTCGTGCGGCCAGCGAGTTGCGGGCGGGTCTGTCGAGGATCACGACCGCGTCAATCGAGCGCGGCGTCGCTGCGACGCGTTGGCGCGGACGGTTGGAGAAATTCGACCGCGGAGGGAAAGAGGTCTGGATCGACGGTGGACACAACGCCCACGCGGTTCGCGCGATCCTGCCGTTCATCGCGGAACAGATTCCGGCTCCTCGCCTGCTCGTCTTCGGCATCATGAGCGACAAAGATGTCGCCGATGTGACGGCGCTGCTCTTTCCGCTGTTCGAATCGGTCATTGCGACGGAGCCGTATCCGCCGCGATCGGTTGCTGCCGAAGATCTCGTTGCGATCGCGCAGCGCATGTCGATCGATGCGGCCGCCGAGCCGGACCCTTCGCGCGCGATCGCACGCGCGCTTGCGTCAGGCTACCACTCGATCGTAATCGCCGGATCGCTCTATCTCGCCGGAGCGGCGATCGATTTCTTCGATGCGCATGGCGACGAGCAGCGCCGCGATCAGAAGTAATGACAGAACCCACGCCACGACGACGAGTGTGTGGTGGCGGCCGAAACGCAGCGTCACCGTGCCGCTGGCGGGAACGATGACACCGAGGCGGTCGAGGTTGACGGGGAGGGTGTCGAGATCGCGTTCGCCCATGCGCGCGCTCCAGGCGCGGAAGTACGACTGATCGACAGCGAGCAGCGACGGCCCGCTCGTCGCGACATCGATCGTGATTTGCTGCCCCTCGCGCAGCACGCGCGTCACGCGCGCGCCCGGCGCGGACACGAACGCGTGCGGCGCGACGGCAGCCGCTCCGCTCTCGATCAGATTCACGGCGTCGGAAATCGACGGCGTGGCGATGGCTTCGGGGACGACCGCGGACGGCACAATGGCGACGCGCAGCCAGGCGGGATTGTGTGTGGTCGCGAAACGCTCGGCGGCGATGCGGCTGAGCAGCGAGTGCATGCCGTCGCCGGAGCGGTTGAGGACGTATTCGAGTCCGGCGGTGGCACCGAACAGCGGTTCGAGGCGGCGCGCGCGCTCGCGGTAGCTTTCGCGATCGATGGTCTGTCCACCCGAAGCTGCCGGAACGAAGACGCGGCGCGATGGCTGTGTCTGCGTTTGATACGGCGAGAACCAGTCGATCGGGATTATCCAGATCGTCCAGCAAAGCAACGGCACGAACGTGACGATCGTCCAGATCCGCGGCGTCGCCGATTGCTGGAAGTACTGCGCGGCAAGTACGACGAGCGCGGCGCACATGACGAGCGCAAATTTCTCCGGGAAGCGTCCGGCGCGCAGGACGTCGATCGACTCAACAACCCATCGAACGATGGGATTGAAGGAGCCGAGGGCGAAGAAAAACATGATGGCGGCGATGAGCGTGTAGCGCCAGCGGCGGAAGAGCGCGGGAATCACGATGAGCCCGATCAGCAGCGACGGAAATAGGTGCGGTGTGTCGATCGAAAGGAACGGGCCGGCGATTAGTTCGAGCAACCTTCGCGGATCGAATGACGCGCTGAGCACCGTGTGCGCTGAGTATCGATGGGCGCGTTCGACTTCCGAGGCAACCTCCGTGTACGCGATCAGTTGCGGAGCGGCAATGATGGCCGCATAGACGAACGAGACGATGATCACGCGAAGGCGCGAAGACGTGAAAGAAGCAAAACCCGTCTTCGCGTCTTCGCGTCTTCGCGTGAAGAGGATAAGCACAGCAATCGCCGTGGCCGCGATCGTGACCGGCTCCCCTGCCAGCGCCAGCAGCCCGAATGCGAGACCGAGCTTCATCGCGCTTCGGCGCTCAGCCGCCAGAAACGCGAACGGAATGAGCGCGATCGCCGTGATGAGGTTGTAGAACGAGAGCGCGGAGATGGCCACCCCCGACAAGACCCAGAGCCAGGCCCCGAACGTTGATCGCGTCAGCGCGCGCATCGCAAACCAGCCGAGGGCGAGGTGAATCAGGAAATGGAGATTGAACGCGACATGGGCGGGCAACAGCAAATAGAGAAAGTTGTCGGGATAAAACGTCAGCGTGTTCGGGTTGCCGGCCAGCGGCTGGCCGCCGCCGTCCGCGAAGTTCCACCACGGAATCTCGCCCGCGCGAAATGCGGCCGCCGAGAGCACTTTGATCGGATAGTGCGTCGAGAAATTGTCGCGAAAAAAGAAGAAGCCGAACCACGCCAGCAGCGCGCCGGAAACAGCGAGCAGCAGCAGAAAAAAGAGGCGCGCGCGCGAACTCATCGGGCGTTGATTATCGAGTAAGATCGCCCGCCGACCTCCACGAAGGAGCTGACGATGACCACGATCGAAGATCAGCGCGCCGCAACCGGCCACGATTTCCTGCAACGAACGCTCAGCGACGTCGACCCCAAAATCGCCGCCGCGATCGCGCTGGAGACCGAGCGCCAGAACGATACGCTGGAGCTGATCGCCTCCGAAAACCACGTTTCGCGCGCCGTGCTCACGGCCATGGGCTCCGTGTTTACGAACAAGTATGCCGAGGGGTATCCGGGGAAACGGTATTACGGAGGATGCGGCCCGACCGACATCGTCGAGACCATCGCCATCGATCGCGCCAAGCAGCTCTTCGGCGCCGAGCACGCTAACGTCCAGCCGCACTCGGGATCGCAGGCCAACATGGCCGTCTACTTCACCGTCCTCAAGCCGGGCGACACGATCATGGGGATGGATCTTTCGCACGGCGGCCATCTCACGCACGGACATCCTCTTTCGTACTCGGGCCGCGATTTCAACGTCGTCGCATATCACGTGCGGCAGGAAGACGAGCTGATTGATTACGACGAGATGGAGCGCCTGGCGCTGGAACACAGGCCGCGTCTCATCATCTGCGGCGCGTCAGCGTACTCGCGCATCATCGATTTCAAACGCATCCGCGAGATCTGCGACAAGAGCGGATCGCTGATGATGGCCGACATCGCGCACATCGCCGGCCTCGTCGCCGCCGATCTGCATCCGTCGCCGGTTCCGTACGCCGACTTCGTCACGACGACGACGCACAAAACCTTGCGCGGGCCGCGCGCGGGACTCGTCCTCTGCAAGTCTGCGTACGCGAAGGATCTCGATCGCTCGCTCTTCCCGGGCATTCAGGGCGGCCCGCTCGTGCACATCATCGCGGCCAAAGCGGTTGCGTTCGAGGAGGCGCTGCAGCCGGAGTTCAAGGAGTATCAGGCCCAGATCATCCGCAACGCGAAGGCGCTGGCGCAAGCAGTGGCGGACACCGGATTCCGCATCGTCAGCGGCGGCACCGACAATCACCTCTTCATGGCCGACGTCTTTTCGAAGGGCATCACCGGCAAGGACGGCCAGAATTTTCTGGAGGCGGCGAACATCACCGTCAACAAGAACACGATTCCATTCGACACGCAGAAGCCGATGGTGGCGTCCGGGATCCGCATCGGAACGCCGGCGGTGACGACGCGCGGTTTGCGCGAGCCGGAAATGCAACGTATCGCCGAGTTGATCGCGCGCGTTCTCGATTCGAAAGGCGACGACGCCGTCATCGTCGAGGTGAAGAAAGGCGTGAAGGAGTTGTGCGATCGGTTCCCGATTTACTAGGGATGGGGAGTGGGGTGTGGGGAGTGGGGTGTGGGAGAAAAAGCGAGCGCGCAACGATCGGTTTCGCTTCTGCTCCCACACCCCACTCCCCACTCCCCACACCCAGTGACTACGAACTTGAAAAAACGCTTCCCCTACTACCCGATCTACATCGACATCGAGGATCACGCGGTATTGATCGTCGGCGGCGGAGTGGTCTGCGCGCGGAAGGCGGAGACGATGATGCGATACGGCGGGCGCGTGACGATCGTCAGTCCGGAAATCACGGACGAGATTGCGGCGTGGGAGCGCGATGGCGCGCTGGTCGTGAACCGCAAGCTGTACGAAGAGTCCGATCTCGACGGCGCTTCGATCGTCATCGCATCGACCGATGATCCGTGTGTCAACGCGCGGGTTGCGCGTGACTGCCGGCGGCGCAAGGTTCCGGTCAACGTCGTCGATGTCACGCACCTCTGCGAGTTCATCGTGCCGGCGATCATCGAAAAAGGATCGATCCAGATCGCGATCTCGACGGGCGGAAAATCGCCGGCGCTCGCCCGGACGCTCAAGGAAGACTTGCAACGGACGATCGGACCTGAGTACGCCGAGGTGAATGATCTGCTGGGGACACTGCGGAAGGAGGCGAAGCGCGTCCTTCCGACGGACACCGACCGCAAGCGATTCTTCGACGGGATCATCGCGGCGGGCGTTCTCGATATGTTGCGCGAAGGACGAAAGCGCGACGCATACCAGGCGATTGCCCGCGCTTGCGATGCCGCGGGCGTGCCGGTGAGCGAGGAATTGCGGGAGCGGTTGACTGAAGAGTGAAGTGAGAGGAGTGAAGAGTGAAAGAGGGCAACTCTTTCTTTTCACACTTCACTCTTCACACTTCACTCTTCGCTGCCGATGTAGGCTGCACCGATGGATTCGGCAGCGGTTAATGTAAGCGGCGAAGGTGCAACTGCTCCGACACCCGACTCCCGATTCCCGACATCCGCGATCATCATCGCGCTCTACGCGTTGCTCGCAGCGATCGTCATTCCCGTCTTTCCGCACTTTCCGTCTCCGAATGAGCTGACGCGATGGGTGGTGGTCGCGTCCGCCGTCGATGGCCATACGCTCGAGGTTTCGCGAGTCGCGCCCATTCTTGGACCGCAGTTCGAGGATCTTGCGGTCATCGAAGGACGGCAATACTCGAACAAAGCTCCGGGTGTTGCGCTCGTGGCTGCACCCGGTTACGTGCTGACGCGGCCATTCGCCGGTCCGCCGTCGGCGAACAATCTGCGGCCGGTGCTGACGGCGATGCGCTGGTTCGGCGCGACGCTGCCGCTGCTCCTTGCCGCCCTCGGCTTCGCACACTTCGCACGTGGTCGCGGCGGCGATCCGGCGCTGGCGATCGTGGCGATGCTCTTCGCGACGCCGCTTTTCTCGTACGGACTCCTTCTTTTTTCGCACGCACTCACGGCCGCGGCGCTCTTTGGCGCGTGGCTCTTGCTCTATCTGCGCGACCGCGGAGGGTTCGCCGCCGGCGTGCTCATCGGCGTGGCGGTGGCGTCGGAGTATCCAACGCTCGTCCCCGCGCTGGTTCTGGTCGGAGGGCTTCTCGTGCAGTGCGCGTGGGGACGACTGGCGCGCGTCGTCGCCGGCGGCGCGCCGTTCGCAGTGATCCTGGCGATCTACCAGAAGCTCGCGTTCGGAAGCGTTCTGTCGCCGCCGTACGCGTACGACAAACTGCCCGAGTATCGCGCGCTGGCCCATACCGGAGTCTTCGGACTTCAACTTCCGAGCCTCGGCATCCTGATACGGCTCCTTTTCGATCCATCGCGCGGACTCTTCATCTTCGCGCCAATCATTGCCGCAGCACTCATTGCCATTCCAGCAGCAAAGCGCGCGTTGCCTCGGGCCGCGTTCGCGACATTACTTCTGACGCCGATCGCGCTCATCGCCGTCTACTCCGGCTATCCCAACTGGCACGGCGGCTGGAATGTCGGGCCGCGCTACATCGTCGCCGCGATTCCGTTTCTGCTCTTCCCGCTGGCGTTCGCCCGCGGACGCCGCATCGCCGCGCTCCTCCTCGGCGCCTCGGCCGCGGCTGTCGTTCCGATCACGCTGACCTTCCCGTTTCCAGACCGGAGTTTCATCATGCCGTGGTCAACGCTCGCGCTTCCGCTGCTGCGCGATGGTCTCGTGGCACCGAACCTCCTCCATCTCGTGTGGCGGCCGCTCGCGATCATCGTTCCGTTCGCGATTGTCGCGGCGGCGATCATCATCGCGACGAGGCGGAACGTTCTGCTCGCCGCGCTCGGAGCGGTAATGATGTTCGTCATCGGATCGCTGGCGCCCGCGCCATCACTCACGCAACGGCTGCGGACCGGCTACATCGAAGAGGTCTATTTCGAGCAGCGAGGGGCGATGACGCGCGCTGTCGGAGGGCTTCCGCTTCCGCCTCACGCGGTCGCACGCGCTCGCGCGGAGGCAACGCTGCCGCCTACGTCGTGGCCGTTCTGATTGCGGCGCGCGGCACGGGATCGCGGAAGATCCGGTGCGAGTAGACACGCTTCTTGTGCAGCTTGTAGAGCACCATCGTCTTGAGGATCTCCAGGCCGTAGCGAACCGAGCGCCAGAAACCGATCTGCGAGGCCTCGTCGAAGTAGCGCGTCGAGATCGGCACTTCGCGGATGCGCATTCCCTTGGCGACTCCCTGGGCGATGATCTCGGTATCGAAGACGAAGTTGTCGGAGTTCGCTTCAAAGTTCACGGTGTCGAGATAGCGCTTCGTGTACGCGCGGAAGCCTGAGTGATACTCGGAGAGAAAAATATAGAACGTGGCGTTCTCGACCATCGTCAGAAAAAGGTTTGCCAGGTACTTCCACTTCGGCATGCCTCCTTCCATCGGACGTCCGCCGAGCATGCGCGATCCGAACACGGCCTCGCAGTCGCCGCGCAGCAGCGGCTGCACGAGCTGCGGAATGATCTTCGGATCGTATTGATGGTCGGGATGGACCATGACCATGATCTCGCCGCCCATCTCGTCCATCGCCGTGCGATAACAGGTCTTCTGGTTGCCGCCGTAACCGCGGTTCTGTTCGTGAACGACGACGCGCATCGGCAGCGTGCGCGCCAGTTCCACCGTGCGGTCGCGCGAGCGGTCATCGACGAGGAGGATCTCGTCGACCCAGTCCTGCGGGATGTCGTCGAACGTGGCCTTCAACGTTTTTTCGGCGTTGTAGGCCGGCAGAACGGCGACAACTTTTTTCTCGTGGTGCGGCATGGGCGCGCGAGAATAACACAGCGCAAATAGCGGACCTGCCGACTCGACTACAATCGCGAACCGTGAGCGACAAGCCTCCGATAACGGTCCGCCGGCGCACCGATCTGCTCGCGCTCGGCCTTCTCTTTCTGATCGCGACGATCTGCTTTGCCGACGTTCTGGCCGGCATCAACCAGCTCTACATGCGCGACATGACGCGCTACTACTACCCCGCCAAGCAGATCCTCCGCGAGGTCGTGCAGCATGGGGAGTTTCCGTATTGGAACCGCTACTTCTCCGCCGGCCAGCCGCTCGCCGCGAATCCGGAGCATGAGGTCTTCTACCCGCTCACCTGGCTGATTCTCCTGCCGAGCTACGACCTTGGGTACCGGCTCCTGGTCCTCATCCATCTGTACATCGCACTCCTCGGTATGTATGCCCTGCTGCGCTCGATGGATCTCAGTCCGCCCGCGGCATGGATGGGCGCGCTGTCGTTCGGACTGGGCGGCCTTTTCCTTTCGTACATCAATCTCCTGCCAATTCTTTTCTGCGCCGCATGGATCCCGCTCACGTGCCTATACGTGCGGCGATTCCTTTTGCGGCGGAGCATGCACGACTTCGCGGCGGCAGCGCTGTTTCTCGGCATCCAGTGTCTGGTCGCGGAGCCGACCACGGTGATGCAGACCGGGCTCTTGATCGGGATATATGCGCTCTATCGAGGCTGGTATAGCCGGCCGCGGGTTTCGAAGCTGATCACGCGCGTGCTATGGATCGCGTTCATCTCCGCGACCGGTTTCCTGCTCGGCGCCGCGCAGATTCTTCCGGCCATCGATCACGTCCGCGACTCGGCGCGCTCACGGCCATTCGACTTCGACCTCGTCAGCGCCTGGAGCATGCCCTGGCCGAAGTTCGCGGAGCTCATCTACCCGAATATCCTCGGCCATATCTCCATCGGCAACATCATGTATTACTGGGGTGGCGGGCTCTATCCCGGAATGGCGTCGCCGTTTCTGTTCAGCATCTATGCCGGCATCGGAGTGATCGCGCTCGCCATCGGAGGCGCCTTCGCACGGCCGCGGGGTGGCCGGCTCGTCCTCATCATCGTTTTCGTTTCGTCGATCCTTGCCGTCGGGGGACACACGCCGCTTTACCACTGGCTCTACGACGCAGGCATTGCCACCTCCATCCGTTATCCCGAGAAGTTCATTCTGATGGCGGTCTTCGCATTGATCATCTTTGCCTCCCAGATGCTCGACCGGATGCTCGATGGCGATGAGGATGTCCGCAGCGGAGCCCTCGGCTTTGCGGCGGCATCGACGCTGGTCGCGATCGTAATTGCCATCTCTGCCTTCACTCCTCTCTATCCGCGGTTGTTCGTCCTCCTCGGCAAGATGGACGGACTTTCCTCAATCCGAAAAGCATGGGCCCAGACAGCGGGAGCCAGCTACAACTACTCGCTCTTACTCTCCCGCACCGACTGGATCATCGCCTCGCTGCGCGGCGTCATTCTCATCCTGCTGCTCCTGATGGTCCGCAAACGGCACCGCCGGGTATGGCTGGCCACGGCGGCGATTTTCGTGACGGCTGATCTCGTGTTTGAAACCTACGAGCTCAATCCTCGCGAGCCGCGGCGATTCTTCGATCCGCCGCGGGCCGCGGCTGGATTCCCGCCCAATCGAAAAGACTTCCGCATCTTTCACGAGGCTGATTGGTACGGCACCGAGAAACCGGCCACTCAATTCTTTTCCACCAGAGAAGCGGTGTACTGGGTCGTACGCAACGGACTTTTTCCGATGACACCTGCCGGAGCGGGCCTTCAGACCGTTCTGGAGCGCGACTACGACAAGACAGCACTATTGCCGACCGTCGATCTCATCGACTCCGTGTGGGACGTCAAACGCTCCGGCCGCGCGGCGTTTTGGAAACCGTTCATGGCCATGTCGAACGCCTGGTATCGCGCAACCTATAAAGACTTCGAGCGCGAGAAAAAACGGATCCATGGCGACTTCAAGGAATCGATTCCGGTCGGCTTCGAGGAAGGGCCCCACTATCCGCGCTACTACTTCACAAACCAGATCATCACCATCCGCGACCGGGAGGACTTCGCAAAGCAGTTGAGCACCCGGACGTTCAGCCCGCTGGTGGCGTTCATTCCCCGGCCGTCGTTCGTCCCTGCGGCCGGAATCGTCAGCCACGTCGTGGAGACCGCGAATACCGCCACACTCGATGCCGAGTGCAGCGGCCAGTGTTTTCTGGTGATGAGCGTGACGCCACATAAGTACTGGACCATTCGCGTTGACGGATCGCGCGTGCCGGCGATCACGACGAACATCGGCTACCAGGGAATCATCCTCACGCCCGGCCGGCATCATGTCGTGATGGAGTACCGCAATGAGCTCGTGCGCGTCGGAATGCTGATCTCACTGATTACCGGAGCCTTCCTGACCGGCGTTCTCATCGTCTACCGCAAGCCGGGCGATCGCGCATCGGCACTCCCTGCCTACGAAGAACGGATTCACGTCGTCGCCGACGCGGCCGGAACACACGTCGAGCCGGCGGCGGTCGAAACGCCGGAAGTAGACGGTTCGCCGGATTCCGACGGTCAGGTGGGTTGAGCTGATGCGTCGCTGGCGTTGGCTGCTCGTCTTCATTGCCGTTTCACTTGCCGTGATCGCTGCGCTCGTCGTCTACAACAAGCAGACGAACGATGAGATCAACTCGCAGTTATGGATTCCGAAGCAGGCAACGATCACCCCGGCCCTCGCGCTCCTGCAGCAGTACGTGCGCATCGATACATCGAATCCGCCGGGCAAGGAGCTCGCCGGCGCGCGATTTCTGGCCGCAATCCTCGCGAAGAACGGGATACAGGCCGAGATCATTGAGTCAGCCCCCGGCCGCGCAAACGTCTACGCCCGCTTGCCTGGGAAACAACACGAAGGCGGACTCCTCCTGCTCAATCACATCGACGTCGTACCAGCATACCGGCAGGGCTGGACCCGCGCGCCGTTCGCGGCCGAGCTTCGTTTCGATCAGCTCTACGGCCGCGGAACGCTCGATATGAAAGGCATCGCAATTTGCGAGCTCCTCGCCTTCATCGATGTCGTGCGCGCACATCG
The DNA here is from genome assembly GCA_963719365.1 of Thermoanaerobaculia bacterium. Taxonomy (GTDB): domain Bacteria; phylum Acidobacteriota; class Thermoanaerobaculia; order Gp7-AA8; family Gp7-AA8; genus JADGNZ01. The sequence goes on from OY970380.1 coordinate 1,259,260, forward strand.
CACGCCTGACCGCGACATCGTGTTTCTGGCCACCGCTGACGAGGAAACTGGCGGTCAGTTGGGCATGGTCTGGTTGCTCGAGCACCGTCCCGACGTCTTCGCGGGCATCCGCTACGCTGTCAATGAAGGGGGCATTACCGAGACTACGCAGGAACACATCACCTACTTTGGCATCGAGACCGGCACCAAAATGATGGTCAGGCTGCTGCTGCACGCGCCAGACCGGCAATCGATGCAGGCATTGCGCATCGCGCTCGAGCCGTTCATGACTTCGGCGGATCCGGACCGCGTACTCCCCGAGGTGAAAGAGTTCATGCACGACCTCGCGCCGCTGCGAATCGAGCAGGGGCAGTTTCTCGATGACGTCAACCGCACCATCGCGGCAGGCAAGTTCTGGCTCTTGCCGGGGGGTTATCGCGAGCTGACGCAGAACGCTCTCTATCCATCGACAATCGAGTCCAACCGCCCCTCAGGCGTCTCCATGCGTGTCAATCTTTACAATCTGCCCGACGAAAATCCGGATACCCGTATCGAGTGGCTGCGCGGCATCGCTTCACGATATGGCGTGACGATCGCTCAAGTCTTTGAGAAGATCGGTCCGACCCCCATCAGTTCACGCCACACACCGATGTTCGATCTCATCGCGGCGGAGGCGCTCAAGCAGTATCCCGGTGCGCGGGCCGGAACTGAGATCCTCGTGACCTCGACGAACGACTCGAGGTATCTCCGTGCGAAGGGCATCGATGCCTACGGATTGATGCCGCTTCCCACCGACTGGTACCAAACTCAGGGAATCCACTCCATCGATGAACGGCTGCGCACCGACTGGTTCCAGAACGGCGTTCAGTTGATGCACAACATCACACAGAGATTCGCTTTCGCAAACTGAGGCGAGGGGCGGGACCCGACATAATTTGTCAGATTAGAGTGCGAAAAATGTCAAAAGATGGACATCACAAGAAGACGCCATCGTTCGCAACCCTCTCGTTGAACAAGTACTTAGGAAATCGGAGCCAAACCGGCATCGCGACCGCGTTATGAGCTCCGAGGGAAGGTGCAGAGATGAAGAAGAAACAGCGGGGGTTTACCCTTATTGAGCTGCTCGTCGTCGTTGCCATCATCGGCATCCTTGCAGCCATTGCCATTCCAAATTTTCTGTCTGCTATGGGACGGTCAAAGCAGAAGCGGACCATGGCCGATATGCGCACGATCGCTACAGCCTGGGAAGCGCGTGCCACGGAGATGAACAGGTACAACGCTGCAGGTGCGATCAGCACCATCCCCACGTCGACATCGACTCCGGCAGAGATGTCAGGATTGCTGTCGCCGACCTATATCAAATCGCTGCCGCCGTTCGACGGCTGGAACAACGAGTTCGAGTACCGGGCCGGCAACGTGGCGTATGCGATCATTTCCTACGGCAAGGACGGAACACTGGGCACGATTACCCAGGGTCCGACCACAAACTTCGACTGCGACATCGTCTACGCTGAAGGCACGTTCCTCATGTATCCCGACGGCGCCCAGACTCAGTAGCTCGTTTCCCTTTTCCTATTCCTGATGCAAGACACTCTGCGCACCCACATGCCACTGATCAGGCCCGTTGACACAATTTGTCAGAGTTGCCCCCGAAAATCGTCCAGGAACATCACCAATTGGATGGCGGCCGATCGCAAGTCGCTGATTCGACTACCCTTCTGAAACCGTAAGGACCGGCACCGCGATTGCCTCATGAGTCTCAGGAGGGGTACAAATGATAAAGAAGAATCAGAAGGGTTTCACTCTCATCGAGCTGCTCATCGTCGTTGCGATCATCGGCATCCTCGCGGCCATCGCGATTCCAAACCTGCTCACGGCAATGGCGCGCTCGAAGCAGAAACGCACCATGGCCGACATGCGCACAATCGCTACGGCCTGGGAAGCACGCGCAACGGACGTGAACAAGTACGACGCCGCGGGGTTGAGCGTCCCAGGAACGGTTTCGCATGATCTGTCAGGAATGCTGTCGCCAACCTACATCAAAAACCTGCCACCGCACGATGGCTGGAACAACAACTGGGAGTACCGGGTCGCCAATCAGACGTATGGCATCATTTCCTACGGCAAGGACGGAAAGTTGGGAACTCTGACCCAGGGTCCGACCACGAACTTCGACTGCGACATCGTCTACTCTGAGGGCAGCTTCCTCATGTATCCCGACGGCGTCCAGACCCAGTAGCTCGCTCGCCGCGATGAGTAAAAAGGGCGCCTCTGGGCGCCCTTTTTTATTTCCAATTTCGGACCGAACCCTACCTGCGCAGAATCCAACTAGCTTGTCCTGACACAATTTGTCAGGCTCCATTTCCAAAAAACGTCAATAAAGTCGCTATCGAACGTCAATAAATTAACTAAGTGCAACATTCTAATGACCTTACGAGGCAACCTCGACCGGCATCTCGATTGCGTTAGAGCCTGACCCTAGGAGGTTTTCGTATGATTAGAAAGAATCAAAAGGGTTTCACTCTCATCGAGCTGCTGATCGTCGTTGCGATCATCGGCATCCTCGCGGCCATCGCGATTCCAAACCTGCTCACGGCAATGGCGCGCTCGAAGCAGAAACGCACCATGGCCGATATGCGCACGATCGCTACGGCCTGGGAAGCACGGGCAACGGACGTGAACAAGTACGACGCCGCGGGGTTGAGCGTCCCAGGAACGGTTTCGCATGATCTGTCAGGAATGCTGTCGCCGACCTACATCAAAAACCTGCCACCGCACGACGGCTGGAACAACAACTGGGAGTACCGGGTCGCCAATCAGACGTACGGCATCATTTCCTACGGCAAGGACGGAGCGCTGGGCACTCTGACCCAGGGTCCGACCACGAACTTCGACTGCGACATCGTCTACTCTGAGGGCTCCTTCCTCATGTATCCGGACGGCGTCCAGACCCAGTAAACGCCTCTCGACAAGCGATTCGGAAAAGGGCGCCGCGAGGCGCCCTTTTTTATGACTCCATCGCTTTGAGCGCCGCGGCCAGCGGTGCATACAGCCGTTCGTGATAACCGTGCGCCTCGCGATAGATCTGCTGGAACGCGCCGAGGTCTTTCGCGGCCACGACGAGGTTGACGCCGTACAAAAATGCGGCATTGCCGTCGAGCGTACGCAGGTTGTCCGAAACGAGGATGAAGAACGCCTTCCTGCGATCCGATGGCGCGAGCGAGACGATCGGCCCGAAATCAGCGAGCGGCGGCGGCGTGATCTGCGCGGGATTGAGGATGACCACCGGCGGATACTCCTGCATGAAGTACTCGCGCGCCTGCTGCGGAGAGGCGATGACGACCGGCATGAATCCGATCATCTTCGCGGCCTGACGCAGCGCGGGATGATCGTTCCCGACGATCAGCGCCTTCGCACCGAAGCTCTCGTCTTCCTCGTGTTGCTGCGTGTGCGATTCTGCGGCCTGCGGCGCTGCGGCCTGCGGCGCCGATGCCACTGCGCCGGCCATCTCCAGATTGCGCCGGTCGACCGTCAGCTTCGTCTGACAGACGGGACACGGCACGAGGACCGCCTTCATCGGCAGCCTGGTCTCGTCGAGTGTGAGCGGCTTCTGGCAGGACGTGCAGACGATCTTCATCGCTACTCCAGCATCGACAGCATCGAATCGCCATCGCCCCCGGCCGGTACCGCCTCTTCCGGATCATCCATCAGTCGCAGCGCAAGGTTCGTGGGATTCGACGCATAGGCGAGCGCGATTTCTCTCGTGATCGCGCGTTGATTCCACAGTTTCTCGAGTTGATCATCGAAGGTCTGCATCCCGTCGACCGAGCCATCGTGCATGGCATCGGTGAGCGAGCGCCCATCGGTCTCCCCTCGGAGCACGTAGTCGCGCGTCCGCATCGTCGACTTGAGGATCTCCAGCACGGCCAGCCGGCCGCCACCCTTCTTCGGCAGGAGACGTTGCGAAACGACGTAGCGGAACGACTGCGCGAACCGGGTGCGCACCGCCAACTCCTGATCTTTCGGAAAAACGCCCACGATGCGGTCGATCGTCTTGGCCGCATCAACCGTGTGCAGCGTCGACAGAACGAGATGTCCCGTCTCGGCGGCTTCCATCGCGATCTCGATCGTCTCGACGTCGCGCATCTCACCGATGAGGATCACTTTCGGCGCTTGCCGCAACGCCGAGCGCAGCGCCAGCGAGAACGACTTCGTATCGGCACCCAACTCGCGCTGATTCACGGTCGACTTGATGTGCTTGTGCATGTACTCGACCGGATCTTCGATCGTGATGATGTGATACGCGTACTCATTGTTGATCTTGTGAATCAGCGCGGCCAGCGTCGTCGATTTGCCCGAACCGGTCGGTCCCGTCACCAGGACGATGCCGTTCTTCAGCTTGCAGATGTTCCCGAGCTCCGCGGGAAGGTTGAGCGATTCGAGCGACGGGATCCCTTCCGGAATGACGCGCAGAACGATCGCGTAGGTGCCGCGCTGCGCAAAGATGTTGACGCGAAATCGCGTCTTCTGCGGAATCGAATAGGACAGATCGACCGATCCGTTCGTCAGCAGCGTGCGCGTGAGCTCGCGGTCGCCGCGAAGCATGTGCATGACGATCATTTCGGTTTGGTACGGCGTGAGCCGGGGCAGCCCTGGGAAATTGACCGGCGCGAGCTGCCCGTCGATCTCGACCTGCGGCGGACGCCCGACGGAAAAGTTGAGGTCAGACACCCGATCTGACATCTTCAGCATCGCCTCGAGAATGGCGTCCAGGTTGAAGTTCTTCATCAGCGTCCTCGGGTTCCCGTATTGTACGTTGTACGGCCAAGTACAATCGCGACGATGTCCATCATCGCCATCGACTACGGAGGCCGCCGCATCGGCGTGGCTATCAGCGACTCCGGCGCGATCGCAAGGCCGCACTCGGTGGTGAAGAACGAAGGTGATGTGATTAGCAAACTCGCGGGCATCGCGCACGACCTTGACGCCGGCACCATCGTCCTCGGTGTCCCGAAGCGCCCCAACAGCAGCGGCGGCGAAGAGAAATTTCGCGACTTCGCCGAGCGGCTGCGGCAGAAAACGTGCAAAGTGGTCGTGCTCTGGGACGAAGCGCTTACGACAAACGAGGCCGCACGGCAATTGCGCGACAATGGGATGAAACGGCGTGAGGCCCAGCGAGAGATCGATATGCATGCGGCGGCAGTGATTCTTCAGTCGTATCTCGACGACGTTGCCCGGAGGACGTCATAGCTCGTCGCGCACGCAAGCCAGGCGGCTGTCGGAAGATCCTGCAGTCGTTGTTCACGATCGGCCTCTTCGCCGCGATTCTCGCCGTCGCCGGCGGCTGGTTCTTCCTCCGCGCCATGCGCTCGCCGTTCCGCGGTTACACGCAGCCATTCAAAGACGTCGAAGTGCGTCACGGACTTCGCACCGCATTGATCCTCAAGCATCTGCAGACCGAAGGGATCATTCGCGACGAATACCTGCCACTGGTCTACATGAAGGTCGTCCGGCACAACGACAAGATCAAGGCAGGGATCTACGAGTTCTCGAAACCGATGACGGCCGAGGAAGTGCTGGATAAGTTAATCCGCGGTGATGTTGTCGCGAAAGTCGTGACCATCCGCGAAGGTCTGGACCGATTCGCGGCTGCACACATCTTTGTGCAGGAGGGATTCGGACGCGACGCCGATTGGGACAAGCTCACTGCCGATCCCGAATTGATTCGCGACATCGCTCCCGACGCGAAATCGCTCGAGGGCTACCTCTTCCCTGACACCTACAAATTCAATCCAGGCACGCCCCCGCGCGACATCATCGCCGCGATGGTCACCAACTTCCGCAAGCATTTCGGCGGCGAGATGAACTACATCACGACCGGTCTTGACTTGCACAAAACGGTCACGCTGGCGTCGATTGTGGAGACCGAGGCGCGCATGCCGCAGGAGCGGCCGCTGGTCGCCTCGGTCTACCTCAACCGCATCAATCGCCACATGCTCCTCGGCGCTGACCCCACGGTCATCTACGCGCTCAAGCTCGCCGGTCACTGGGACGGAAACATCCACAAGGCCGATCTGCAGATCGATTCGCCATACAACACGTATCGTTTTCACGGCCTGCCGCCTGGGCCGATCGCCAATCCGGGACTGGCATCGCTGCAAGCCGCGGCTGCGCCGGCGAAGAGCGATTTCCTCTACTTCGTCGCCAAACACGACGGCACGCACGCCTTCGCCACGAACATCGCGGACCACGACCGCAACGTGCAGATCTACCAGATTCAGTGGTATCGCGATCAGCGCGCGGCGCAACAGGCACAGTCGCAAACTACCAAATAACTTACTGCCAATAACCTTTCGTGCTATCCTCCGCGGACCGCAAACAATCCGAGAGGGTCCCGAGAGATGGCTGCCAAAAACCGCCCGTACGAGCAGTTCGGAACGTTCATCCTATTCAAGAAACTCGACACCGATTCGCTCGGTGAGCTCTGGCGCGCTGCGCGGCTCGACGGATCAATTCTCAGTCCGATGCTGGCTGTGCGGCGGATGAGCGGCGGCCACCGGACGGCCATGATGCAAAGTGCGTCCGAGGCCAGTCAGTTGGTGCCGCTGCTGAGCGGAACGACGTTCGCGAAGGATCAGACGATCGGCGTCATTGACGGCGTTCCATTCGTCGCTCACGAATATTCGGGTGGCCGCTCGCTGCGTCACATCGTCGATCGCGCCCGAGGCGATGCCGGCACGACGCCGAATCCCGTGCCGCTCGATCAAGCCATCGTCATCGCCGAGAAGATCGCGCTCTCGCTGGCGACGACCGCCGATCTTCGCTACCTCGGCAATCGCTTGAATCATGGCGCGCTCATCCCGCAATTCGTCTGGATCACCGACGAGGGAGAGATCCGCGTCGCCGGCCAGCAGCTCGGCAAGGGAATCGTTGCATCATTGACCGATTCGAAAGTGGCCGCGGAGTTGGGCCGGTACTTTCCCGCCGAATACCGATCTTCGGGCGAGATCTCGAAGACGACGGACGTCTACTCGCTCGGCGCGATTCTTTATCTACTCATCACAGGCGCCGAACCGCCTGACGCTGCTACGGCGAGCGCGTTCACGCAGACGGTCCGCGCCGCGCGCACGTTTTCGGGACAGCCGCTGCCGGACGATCTCCGCACGATTCTCGAGAAGTCGCTGGCAATCGATCCCAACGCCCGATACGCGTCGATCGGCGACATGAAGCAAGTCCTTTCCGCGCTCGTGCACGGCGGCAGCTATTCGGCTTCCACCTTCAATCTGGCCTTCTATCTCAGCAATCTGCTCAAGAAGGAGCTCGAAGGAGAGCCAGTCGAGATCGAGAAAGAATTGAAGGTCAACGCCGCCGCGTACGCCGCGACACCGGCATCGGCAGCCGCACCTGCAGCAACAGACAACATGTTCGCGAGCCAACCGCAGACGAAGAGCCGCGTGCCGCTGATCGCAATCGCGGCCGCCGCAATCATCGCTGTCGCCGCAGGTGCATTCTTCGTCCTGAAGCCGAAGCCGCAACCTCCGGCTCCGCAGGTCGCGGCAGTGCCGCCTCCGAAACCGAAAATCATCTCGCAGCCGGTCATCGCCGCCGTCCCGGCATCGACTACCGCGACGATCGACCCCGGAGCGCAGAAGAAAGCGTTCGAGGCCGCCGTCGAACAAAAGATGCAGGAAGAGATGATGAAGCTGCAGTCCGATATGAACAAGCAGCTCAAACAACAGCAGTCGAAGAATGCGCCCGTGCAGACCGCCAGCATGATCTCGACACCGCAGGTTCCGCAGCAGTCCGAGGACCGCGGCGCCGCTGCCGCGCTCGATCAGCGACGCGTTGCCGCGCGTCAGGAAGCCCAGCCGTTAACGCAAACGGTCGCGCAACAGGCTCCGGCGCTGACGCAAACACAGCCGCCAGTCGTCGCACCTGTTGCCCAGCCGCAGGTCGCCACCGTTCACGAAGGAGACGTCGTCGATGTCACGGAGCTCGATAAGGTTCCCGAGCCTCTATCCCTGATCCATCCCTTCTATCCGCCACTGGCCGTGCAACAACGCGCGCACGCAACGATCATCATCACGGCGTTAATCAGCGAGACCGGGGAAGTGACCGACGTCAAGATCCTGCGCGGCGATGCCCGCTACGGCTTCAACGAAGCAGCGATGCGTGCCGTGCGCGCCGTCCGCTTCACGCCGCCGATGAAAGACGGCAAACACGTGAAGACATGGAGACCGCAGTCGATCACGTTCCAAATGTAGCTCCGCGAGGGTGTCGGTTTTCGGGGGTCGGGAGTCGGAGAGAATTCATTGCTCCGGCATCCGGCTCCCAACACGCGACTCCCGCGGACGAACAGAAACCTCGAAGTAGCGGCGATTGAACAATGCCCACAAATGCTGGCGCGGCCGCTGAAAGTTGATCGCCTGCGGAGATGGATCGACGCGATCCGTGACGCGGCAGGCAGTGTTCCCCGCTGTTGTTGAACGATCGTGGTCAGAAACGATCTTGTAGCCGGTGAGAAAGTATGCGGCGAATGGATCGAGTCCGCTGCTGACTTGAATCGTCGCTCCGCGCGGGACGTTCTGCTGGATCCAGCTCATCGCTTGCACCGGCGGCGAATCGCGCAGCCGGACCTCCTCCAGTCCCGGCCAGATCCAGACGACGTAGCGTCCGATGACGATTGCGGCGAAGAGAACTTGCGCCGCCGTCGCAATCTGTTCGCGCGAAACCGCACGAACGCGCGAAGTTATGAACGACGCAGCGACATCCATCCCATCGGCCGCAAGAAGCACGTCGAACGCGATGTAGCCGAGCGACAGCCGGCTGATGCCGCTCGGGCTGAGAAGGAACCAAGCCAGAAAAAAGTTCGGCAGGAACGTCAGCAAGATGACGGCATGCGCACGCCGCGGGCGCGCGAACGACAGAAGCGCGAATGCAAACAAGGCCGTCGATGCCGCGCGCGACTCGAATGGATCGAAGAGAAAATCCTGCAGCAGATTCGCCATCGGAATCCGCCCCGGGTTCAGCGCGCCATCGACAGTGGCGATGTAGTGCTGATGCTCCGCTGTAACTTTGGCGAACTCCGCGAATCCGGTCAGCCGTGCGGCGATGCCGTAGCCGGTCAGCACGAGAACGACAATCAGCACGGTGCCGGCAACGACGTCCGAGGTCCGCTTCGCGCGAAGACGCCGCCACGATGCCTCGATCCACGGCCACAGCAGCAGAACGTTCTGCGCGCGCACCAGCATCGTCGCTGCAAAGAAGAGACAGCCTCCGATGTACGTGCGGCGCCGCCGATCGTCGCGCAGCAGCAACGCGGCACCGGCCAGCGCTGTGACGAGTGCCAGCTCGTCCGTGAAGCCCGTCCCGCCCCAGTACCAAACGTTCGGCAGAAAACAAAAGAGCGTCGCGCCAACCGCACAAGTCCGAAAGCGGAATCGCAACGACCGCGCAAGGGCGAAGAACGCGGGAAACACGAACAGCGATGCGAACACGCTCACGGCCCGCAGCGCATGAAACTCATCGTGAACGACGAAGCGTACGATCTTCGCCAGCGCAAAGAACAGCGGAAAGCCGGGCGGATGCGGATGATGCTGCGCGACGTCGTAATGCTGGAGCGCGGACGCGAAGAGCGCTTCATCCCAATCCCACATCGAATGCGAAACGGCCACGAATCGCGTCGCCGCAACGACGATCGCAAGGACGATGATGAGGCGGCGTTGACGCGCCGTGAGCGGCTCGACGGCGTTCGCGAAAATCGAACCCGCCGCAGTCATGGCGCTTTCCAAGTCAGGTCGAGAAGGCGCAGGCCGAGGTCGCGCGAATCGGGGCTGCGATGCGCGCGGAGCGGGTTGACCGTTCGATCGACCGAGATCACCAGCTCGTCGGGCGCGCCGGAGCGCGACGAGACCGCGTACGAGCGCACTGCGTTTCCACGTGGGACCACGAAACGGTCGATGACGTTTCCGTCGAGCACGATCACAACCGCCGGCGCAGGCTCCAGCTCGTCCGGATACGCGAGCGTCACGCGCAGTTGCGCCAGGCCGAGCGGTCCGAGAAGCGCGTGGCTTTCCCGGCGCATCCATCGCCACCAAACGCCCTGACCGTTGTCTTCTTCGCCGTACCAGCCATCGCCGAACCTGATCCAGCCGCTGGCCGGGACGACCGACGTCTCGAAGTAACGCTGATTGAAAAGCGCCCAGAGCCGGCGGTGCGGACGCACGAAGTTGACGGCACTGGCTCGACGGCTGGGCGCATCGGACACGACGAACGCACCCGGCTGCAGCGCCACCCGCGATGCATCGAAATCCGCGTCGACGGAAACGACGCGGTAGTCGGGAAGAAAGTACTCGGGAAATGGCTCGAGCGCGCCGCTCAGATAAATCGTCGTGCCTTGCGGAACGTGTTGCCGGATCCACTGCATCGCCAGCACCGGCGGCGAATCCTTCGTGCGCACTTCCTCCAGCGCCGGCCAGACCCAGAAGATGTAGCGCCCGATGACGACGATGGCGAAGAGCACTTGCAGCGCCATCGCCAGCCGATCGCGCGAGAGCGCACGCACGCGCGAGGTCACAAAACTGGCGATGACGTCCATGCCGTCGGCGGCGAGCAGCGCGTTGAGCGCGATGTATCCGAGGGAGAGCCTGCTGATGCCGGTCGCGCTCAGAAAAAACCAAGCCAGTAGAAAGTTCGGCACGAACGTCAGGATGATGTGGAGATGCGCTCGCTTCGGGCGCAAAAACGCCGCCAGCATGAACACGATCATCAGAATCGAGACCGCGCGCGATCCCCACGTCAGCGCGTACGACTGAAAGGGATCGAATGCGAAATTGAAAAACAAGTTCCGCATCGATGGCCGTGCCGGATTCAGCAAGCCATCGACGGTGGCGACGTAGTGCTGATGAAACTTTGTGGCCGAGATGTACGCGTCGACGCCGCTGAGCTTCGCCGCGATTCCGTATCCGGTCACAACGAGGATGACGACGAGGGCGGTACCAGCGATGACCTGCGCGCGCCGTTCTCGCCATCGGCGAAACGATCCGACGATCCACGGCCAGGCTAGCAGCACGTTCTGCGCGCGCACCAGCATCGTTGCCGCGAAGAAGATGCAGCCAGCGAGGTACGTGCGAGGCTTGCGGTCATCGCGGAGGAGCAGCGCCGCGCCGGCCAGCGATGTGACCATCGCCAGCTCGTCGGTGAACGCCGTCCCGCCCCAGTACCAGACGTTCGGAAGAAACGAGAAGAGCAGCGCTGCGATGACGCACGTTCGCAAACGAAAGCGGAGCGAGCGCGCCAGCGCGAACATCGCCGGAAAGACGAAGAGCGACGCCAGCACGCTGATCGCACGCAAGGCATGAAAGTCGTCGTCGATGACAAAGCGCGCCAGTTTGGCCAGCGCGAAGAAGAGCGGGAAACCGGGGGGATGCGGATGATGCAGCGAAACGTCGTAATGATGAAGCGACGTAGCGAAGAGCGCCTCGTCCCAATCCCACATCGAATGCGAGACCGCGAGAATGCGCGTCGCCGCAACGACGAGTGCCAGCACGAGGACGAAGAGCCGTTGGCGAGGCGTGAGCCGCTCGATCGCGTCGCTGCTGATCATCACGTTCGCATCAGTGCGTTCCCCCAAGCGGCACCATTCTCGCAAAATCGCGCCCATCATGCCGGGAAAGGGTGTCCGCAGGCGCTGGTACCTCGATCTTCACGGCATTCGTCGCGAGGGAGCCAAAGAAACCGGCTTCCACTACCGCAACTCCTCGGGCACCCTGATCGATGACGAGGCGTCGCTGGAGCGCATCCGCAAACTGCGCATTCCGCCGGCGTGGCAGGAAGTGCGGATCGCGCGCGGCGACTCCGCACCGCTGCAGGCCGTCGGGCTCGATAAGAAAGGGCGCACGCAGTATCTCTACCATTCGCGTTTCCGTGCGCAGCGCGAAGAAGAAAAATTCAAGCGCGTCGTCGAGTTCGGCGAAGCGCTCCCCGCGCTCCGCCGCCGCGTCCGCGCCGATCTGAAGCGCGCCGATCTCGATCGCGAGCATGTGCTCGCCTCGATCGTCCGCCTCATCGACCAGGGCTTCTTCCGCGTCGGCAACGACAAGAGCGCGAGTGCGAAGTCGGAGGCGACGTACGGTCTGACGACGATCCGCGCGAAGCACGTCAAGGTCGAAGGGAGCGTGATCGCGTTCGACTACATCGGCAAGTGGCGCAAGTCACAGAAACGCGCCATCGAAGACGCCGAGGTGGCTGCGGTGATCGAGAAACTGCGCAAGTTGCGCGAGCCCGAGCTCTTCGCTTTCATCGACCACGGCAAGACCCGCGACGTCAAGGACCGGCACGTCAACGAGTACATCCAGTCGATCATCGGCGCGAGCTTCACCGCCAAAGATTTCCGCACCTGGGCCGGCACGCTCCTCTGCTCGATCGCCCTGGCCATGCAGGGACAAGGCGCGAGCAAAACTGAGCGCAAGCGCAAAATCAAGAAGGCCGTTCAGGCGACATCCGAGCAACTCGGCAACACGCCCGCCGTCTGCCGCGCCTCCTACATCTGTCCCCGCCTGCTCGACGAGTACATGGAAGGCAAGCCCTTCGAGACACTGCGCAAGAAACAGAAAGGCTCGCCCGTCGTGCGCATCGGCATGTCGAAGGAAGAGCGCGCCCTGCTGAAGTTTCTGCGCGAGACGATCGCGGACCGGCGAAGACGGCCAAGAGCGGCGTGAGTAGTGGTCACGGTTTCACGCGGAGACGCGGGGGCCGCGAAGAACCCAACTCCGTGCTCTCCGCGTCTCCGCGTGACAAGGCCTTTTGATCGGCCGCGACGTCTACTCTCGACCTCGGAGCAGAACTTGCTCGAACCGAAATTGCCTCTTCCCACGCGTCAGGGTTATCAGCGTCTTCCAGCAGAATTCGTTCGATGTCTTTGAACGAACGTTTCTTTCCTGTGCTCATCGTGGCTAGCAAATCGTCCCTGATCGCCGGAAAAACTACAACTCCCCAATCCCACACGTCAGCCGCGGGTGCTCCGGATCGCTCAAATCGAGTTTGTCCCATGGGATGCGGTGCGGTTTGCGGCTGAATGCGTGGGCGCCGAGGAAGCGGAGGATGCCGGCGCCGAAGTGTTGGATCGAGAGGCTTTGGAAGAGGCCGTAGACACCGATGAGGTATTGCGTGACGAGCAGATCCTCGCCGTCGCGCTCGGCCAGCACTTCTTCGATGCGGCCCACCTTCGCGCCGTTCGCGTCCACCACGCGCCGGCCGATGAGCAGTTCCAGCTTCACTTCATTCTTCTTTGATGTGCTCATGCGCGAGCGGCAACCTCCCGATCAAGTGATCATCGAGCCAGTACTCCCAGGCGAATGCGTCCGACTTAGTGCCATCGATGTCGATGTGGACATCGATGCCCGCCTTCGTAACCAACTTCCACGGCACGCGGAAGACCGGCTCCTTGCGCACCCCGAAATGGCGCGTCATGAAAGCAGTGAAGCGGCGCCATCGCGGTCCGAGGCGTCGCGCAAGAACGAGCGCTCCCGACTCGATGTGCGTTACGCGCGGCTGCTTTCCTTTGGCGGCATGCAACACGATGCCGTCGATTCTGCCGAGGTGGCGCTTCTCGGAATCGACCATCTGCTTGTCGAGCAGATCGCGCACGAGGCAATACTCTTTGCGCATCGTCATCAGCCACCTCCGGCAATCTCGAGCGGAATCGTGATGATGGCCACGACTGACGCCATGAGCAGCGTGATCATGACGACCGTGTTCCCGATCGGACCGTTCGTGTGCTCGTGCATGTAGGTCTTATCGTTGAGGATGAGCATGAACGGCATCACGATCAGCGGCAGAATCACCGCGGTGATCGCCATCGCAAACATCGTCAGCTTCAACGGATCGATTCCTGTCAGCAACAGCGAGCCGCCGAGGAGAAGCATGATCACGTAGGTCATCGAAAAGCGCGCTTCGCGATCGGGCTTCTTGTTTTCGCCCCAGTTCCAGCCGAGCGTCTGCGCCAGCATGTACGCGGTTGCCAGACTCACTTCGATTGCTGCGCCGAAGCAACAGATGCCGAGGGTCGCGGCGAAGAGCGGAAGACCCCATCGTCCCAACGCAGGAATCAGGATCAGCGCAGCCTGTTCGTAGCGCGCCACTTCGATGCCGCGCGGTGCGAGAACCAAGGCCGCGCAAACGAGCACCGCCACCGACATCACCGCACCGAACGACATCCCCAATCCGGCCGTGATCCGGTTCGCGCCGAGGCTGTCCTCGCCCCATTTGTCTTCGATGGCGCCGGACCCGTAGAAGTGAAACATGTACGGGCTGATGGTGGCGCCGAGGATGCCGACGGCAATGTACCAGTAGTGCGCCGCATCCTGGCGCGGCGCGGAGGGCAGAAAGCCGCGCAACGCAGCATGATAGTCGGGATGCATCTTCAGGGCGGCGATGACGAATGCGATCGAGACCAGGCCGAGAAGTGCAGTCGAGTCTTCGATGAAATCGAGCGTACCGGCCCAGATCGTGAGCCACAGCAAGAGCGCAATCGGGATGGCCCAGACGCGCACTTCGATGCCTGTGAGGAACTTGAGCGCCAGCGCCACGCCGCCGATTTCCGAGGCAATCACGAGAAAATTGACGATCAACTCCGCGCCGCGCGGCACGATGGCGAATTTGAAGCCGAAGCGTTCGCGAACGGCGTCGGCGATCGTGTGTTTGGAGACCGCCGCAAGCCGTCCGGTCATCTCGATCAGAAAGATGAGGCAGATGGTGCCGAGCGCGATCGCCCAGATCAATTTGTACCGAAACGACGCCCCAGCCTCGGCAGCAGTAGCAATCGATCCGACTTCGAGAAATCCGCCGATGCCCGTGACGATGCCGAGCACGATCTGCATCGCCTGCTTCATTGCGACTCCGCCGCCTCGGCGGCCAGTGCGCGCCGCGCGCGAACGATGCCTTCGCGGTCATCGCTCGCGATCGCCTGGCGAAGGTCACCCGCAGCGCCAATGACTCGCTTCGCACGGGCGGTCACGCCGTCCGGCAGCGATGGCGCCGCGGCCTCGCTCGTGAGCTCTTCAATCGCGGCGTCGATGCTCTTCGTAGCGAACCCGGCGCCGGCTTCATGCCGCAACCGCGCATCGGCGACCAACTGCAAGGTCGCGCTCCACGACGTGACGTCTTTGGCGAGTTTTTCGGCCTCATCGTGCTTCGCGCAGGCCGCGATCGTCAGTGCCAGCAAAAGAATGATCGATTGCCGCATCCCGACGCGGCACACTGCACGAGACAGGCCGTGTCGAGGCCGCACGCAACGCAATAAACTGGCCTCTCGATTGCTTCTCACGAGCCTCAGGATGACTTCAAATAACCGACTCGCTCCTCTCGCGGCGCTGCTGCTCGTTGTACTTGCCGTCCCCGCGGCCCACGCCGCCATTGCTCAGGCTGCCACTTTCGACGAGAAGGTCGACAACTCCGCCGCCATCATCCTCGGCAAGTGCGTCAAAACCGAGGCTCGATTCGATCCGACCGGCCGCTGGATCGTCACCTACGCGACCTTCGCCGTCGAACAGTCGATGAAGGGAAATGCCGCCGGCGACGTGACCATCGTGACTCCGGGCGGCTCGGTGAACGGAATCCATCAGGAGACGACCGGTGTGCCGGTGTTTCAGCCTGGCGACGAGCATCTCGTCTTCCTTCGCAACACGCGCCTCGGGCCCAGCCCGCTCTATTTCGATCAGGGAACGTACAACGTCGTCGCGAACGAGCACGGACAAAAGATGATCGTGCCGATGCCGTCGAATGTGATCCACATCGACACGCAGCGCGCCATGGCCGTCGCGCCCGCGGACGAGCCGCGCACGCTCGAAGCGTTCAAAGCCGCGATCGGCGAATCGATGCGCGGATCGCAGAAGCGGCTCGAAATGAACGCCATGGCGAAGGTGCCGAAGTCGAAGTTGCAGACGTCGATCTGGTCGACGCTGATGGCGAACAAGTTGCTCGTCGGATTGGCGCTCATCGGAATCGCCGTCGCCGGCTGGCAGCTATGGCGCCGCTGATGCTGCGATCCCGCGCTGCGTGAGCTTTTCTTCGAGCCAGAGCATGGCCTGATCGCACTCTTTCGCGTCGCGCAATTTGATCGTGCGTTTGCGGCCGGAGTTCAGCGTGAATTCGACAGCCTTGTCGCGTAGACGAACGCTTCGGACATCGCTCCACTTCACGCGGCGGCGCCACCGTCGCAGCCGGATCTCGAAGCCGTCGTCATCGAGTTTGATGTAGCGCTTCGACCAGAGCCGCGCGTCGAGGAAGGCAAAGAGCAGCAGGATGACCGGCTGCACGAACGACAGAATGAGAAACGACAGGTGATGCCGTTCCTGCGTTCGCTGCGCCGCTTCGACAAAGCCCATCGCCGCGCCGGCGATCTCGATCCACGCCACTTTCTCGTGTCCCGCGCCGCGTGCGTGCCGCACCTTCTCGCGGATTGCAGCGATGATGAGCCCTGCGCTTGCGGCAATCTCGAGGACAGGCAAAACGATCGCATGGCTGTCAGGCGACCGCAAATGTCCGAGCGCCGCGTTCGCGAGCAGCAGCGCGCCGAGGACGTGCTGCACGATCTGCCCGCGCTTCACCCGCTCCGCCACGCGCGAGTGAACGATCAAGATCTCCTCGGGCATGAGCGCGGAATTGTAGCGGACGCCGATGGGCACGCCTGTTGGAAGAGCATGCTCGATGACTGAATCCGCAAGCTCCTCCGGCGTGCGCCGCGCGCTCGACCAACACCAGCTCGTGCTCTTCTACCAGCCGATCCACGAGTTGGAATCGCGCCGCATCGTCAGTGCCGAGGCGCTGCTGCGATCGAAACGGGAAAGCGGCGAGATCCGCAGCGCGGTCCCGCTGACCGAGGCGGCGGAGGAAAGCCCCGACATCTTCCGGCTTGATTCCTGGACGATGCACCGCGCCTACGCCGATGCCGCGACATGGCAGGCCGGCGCCGGGCCGGACGTCCATCTCAACGTCAACCTTTCGCCGCGCGAGTTTCAGGAAGGCAACTTCATGCCGCGGCTGCTCAAACTCGTCGGCGGCAACACGAACGATCTGAGCAAGATCAATCTCGAGATCACGGAGATGAGCTACATCGAGCACCCCAAACAGACGATGCACGTGCTCGATGAGTTGAAAGAGCTCGGCGTCCAGCTCTGGCTCGACGACTTCGGCACCGGGCACTCATCGATCGAGCACTTGCTCCACTTCCCGCTCGACGGCGTGAAGGTGCCAGGCACGTTCGTTTCGCGGCTTTCGTCGAGCCAGCGAGCACGCTCAATCACGAAATCAATCATCGATCTCGCGCACGAGTTGGAGATGAAAGTGATCGCCGAGGAAATCGAGCACCGCGATCAGCTCGAGTTTCTGCGCGAAATGGGATGCGAGTACATCCAGGGATTTCTGTTCAGCAAGCCGATGCCGCTGGAGGATTTTGTGCGCGCGCTGGATCATGAAAAACCATCCACCACGGAGACGCAGAGGTCGCGGAGGTAGTACGCAGAGGTCGCGGAGGTAGTACGCAGAGGTCTCGGAAGTAGCGGGTTATCTCAGTGATCTCTGTACTACGAACCAGACCTTGCTGCGCACGAGGCGAAGATTTCTTCGTCCGCCGGAGGCGGTTCAGAAGGTAGCCGGTGGTGCGAGCGCAGCGAGCAACCACCGGTTACGCGTTTCCAATTACGACCGACCCCCGGCAGGGGTCGTGGACGCGTGATTCATGCCCTGGAATCTTACGTTGGCCTTCGTTCGGACGTGTCGGACTGGAGAGTCCGACCTACGTTGCTCACATCCTCGGAATAGGAACTTGGTTGCGGGAGAGAGCCTGCGCTGTGGTCGATGTCTGCTCCGAAAATCAACGCAGTTCCTTCCGAATCACAAGTTTCAACCCCGACCACGTTTCATCCACCGCGCAAACCTTCACATCGACGAATCCCATCGGCAGTGCAACCTCCCGAATAACATCTTCGGTGATATCAGTGGCCACCTTCGATGCCTTCTTCGGCCAGGAGATCCAGATCGTCGCAACCGGCTTGATGGCGTGACGCCAAGTGCGCAGTTTCGCATCGAGCTCGGCGGCGAATTTTGTGAAGAGATGGATCAGATCGACGGAGTTGGTCAACTTCTTGACGAACGTAACGTCCTCCGGCAGCGGCGCCAGCAACTGCCGGTAATTCGCAGGCTCGTTGACGACGAGAACTGAGAAGCCGGACTTGATGCCGAGCTTTGCTGCGAGTGGCGTCCCCGAGTAACCGGCCATCGACACCTTAGTCAAACAAGCCGTAGCGATTCATCACCACGACCGCCAACGCCATCAGAAGGAGGATCGCACCTTCGACGATCACGCATCCTGCACCCAGCCGCCCGCCGGCGACGAGCGATTGCGCTTTCGCCATGTCGTGCCTGCGAACGATCATTGCCAGCCCCGCCAGCGTGAGCAGGATCACCGCGGCCCAGACCATCAGTGCAACCGCAGCGTTGAATCACCGGCGGTCCATTTCGTGATGCTGCCGTCCGTCGCGCTGATCCAGACGTCGTTCACTTCACCGCTGTTCGCGTTCGTGAAGAGGTAGTGATGCGCGCCCCCCGGCGTCTCGGTCACGAGTTGTGGCGACCCTTTTTTTTGCGGATCGAGCACCATCGTTGTCCGCTGCCAGACGCGGTTGGTGATGTCGGGCGGCGAAAGCTCGTGCTTGCCGTTGCGGCTCCAGACGACGCCGGCCTTCTTTGCCTCGCCGGTCCACGAGACGCCGTCCGCCGATTTGAATTGCACGCGCTCCATCCCCGGCGTGCTCCGCGTCATCTTCCCCTGCGCCTGAACGCCCTGCGCATTTTCCAGCACGAACGAGAAGCCGGACGAGATTCGAAAACAGTCCAGCGCCTGTTCGTAGGAGCCGTCGCCCGCGCACTTTTGCGGCGTGGAGCGATTGGGTTTGTGAACAGCCACCGGCGGGGGCGGCGAAGGGATGATGCCTCCGGTTCCGGCGCGCGTTTCCGTTCGCGGCGGAGGCGGCGACGCAGGCAACGTCGTCGTCTCCGATTCCGGTTTCTCACCGCCGCAGGCCGCGCAGAGCAGTGCTACGAGAACGATCCATCGTTTCATTTCGAGCTTTTCGCCTCCGCTGCTTTCGCCTGCTCGACGATTGTAGCCACGTCGCGCAGCAGCTTCTTCGCGTCGTACAGGATGCCGTCTTTCATCACGTACTTGATGCCGCCGATCCGCTCGGCGCTGCCGGTCGTGTCATTGACGTGAATCCATCCCGTGCCGTACAGCACCTTGAAATTGTCGATCGGATTCTGATCGACGAGCACGAGATCGGCGAGCATTCCGGGACGCACGATTCCGAACTCGACCTTCGTACCGCGCGGCGCGTTGATCGCTTCCGCACCCCACATCGTGGCCGAGCGGACGACCTCGAGCGGATGAAAGCCCGCTTCCTGCAACAGCTCCAGCTCGCGGATGTAATCGAATCCGTAGAGCTTGAAAATAAAGCCGGAGTCGGAGCCGGTCGTGACGTGCCCGCCGCGGTTTTTGTAGTCGTTCAGAAAGCGCATCCAGATTCGGTAGTTGTTCTTCCACTCCACCTCGTCCGCGGTCGTCCAGTTGAACCAGTAGGCGCCGTGCGCGGTGCGGCTCGGCTGATACCAGCGCCAGAGCGACGGTAACGTGTAGCGGTCGTGCCATTCGGCGCGCATGGCCCGCATCAGATCGCGGCTCGCTTCGTAAATCGTCAGCGTCGGATCGATGTTGAATTTCTTCGCCACCAATTCATCGATGACGGCGTTCCACTTCTCGCTGCCCGGTTCCGCGGCCTGCTTCCACAACCGGCCGGCCTCGCCAAATCGATTCGACTCATCGTTGTAGTTGTAGTCGCGCGGATAGTCCTGAATCGTTCGATCCGTAAACAACGCCTCGGGTAACCCATACCAATGCTCCATCCCGCGCAGACCCATTCGCGACGCGTCGATGATGTTCGATCGCGCCACGCCCATCTGCGCGAGATGGGTGGTGGTGCCGAGGTGGAGTTTGTTGGCTTCGTCGATGAGGGCGGCAAGGATTTCGGGATCGAAAACCGGATCGCCGGAGCTGAGAATCTTGAGCCCGTCCGCGCCTTTCTTCGCTACGAACTGAGCGAACTTGCGGGCCTGCTCCGGCGAATCGATCGCGCCGCCGTCCCATTGATTGTGGCTGGTGAAGACGTACGGAAAAAGCCGCGGCGCCACGATCTCGTTCTTCGCGCTGCGCTCGCGCTCGTGCAGACACCAGTCGACGCCGTTGCCGCAACCGGGCTCGCGCACGCTGGTGATGCCGTTCGCCATCCAGAGTTTGAAGACGTACTCCGCGGTCGTGCCCTGCTCTTCGCCGCCCGCGTGCCCGTGCATGTCGACGAAACCAGGCAGCACCCAGATGCCGGTGCCATCGATTTCCTTCACGGCATCTTTCGGACGGCGATCGGGCTTGATCGGAACTTTCGGGAAGCCGACGCTGCGCACTTCGCGGATGCGATTCCCTTCGATGACGATGTCGACCGGCCCGATCGGCGGCGCGCCGGTGCCATCGACAAGCGTCGCGCCGCGAATGATCAAGCGCGTGAACGGCCCCTCCCCTTCGCCGGCTTTGCGATCGGGCGCGTAGGCGGGAGGAGCGGCGAGCGCGGTGGTGGCTACGAAAAAGAGAGCAACGATGAACGACTTCCGCATGGCGCGATTCTATCGTGGGGTCAGCTCACGCGAAGCCGCGAAGACGCGAAGTTAGAACCCACTTCGTGTCTTCGCGGCTTCGCGTGATCACAATCTCCGCAACAACACTCTCTCCACCACGTGGCTCGGCCCCTTGCCCAGAATCAGCGTGGCCCGCTCGCGCGTCGGCAGGATGTTCTCGTGCAGGTTGGCGAGATTGATCGTTCGCCAGACTTCTTTTGCGAACGCGGTCGCTTCTTCATTCGTCATCGCCGCGTACGAATGGAAGAACGAGGCGGGATCGCGAAACGCTGTCTCGCGCAGCTTTTGAAAACGATCGAGAAACCACGTCTCCAGATCGTCTCCCGAGGCGTCGACATAGATCGAGAAATCGACGAAGTCGGAGACGAAGACCGAGTGGATCGTGCCGCTCTGCAACACGTTCAGCCCTTCCAGGATCACCACGTCCGGACGATCGAGCACGTGCTCCTCGCCGATGATGTCGTACGCGAAGTGCGAATAGAGCGGCACGGTCAGCGGCGACAGGCCCGACTTCAATTGCGACACGAACTCGATCAGCCGCGGGCGGTCGTAGCTCTCGGGAAACCCTTTGCGATGCATGATCCCGCGCTCTTCCAGCGTGGCGTTCGGAAAGAGAAATCCGTCCGTGGTGACGAGATCGACGCGCGGATGATCAGGCCAGCGCGACAGCAACGTTCGCAGCACGCGCGCCGTCGTGCTCTTGCCGGCGGAGACGCTTCCGCCGATGGCGATGACATACGGAACCTTCGGCGTCTCGCTCCCAAGAAAACGCGACGACACAAGATGAAGCTGATCGAACGCGGCGACGTGAAGGTTGAGCAGACGCGAAAGAGGAAGGTAAACCTCTTCCACCTCTTTCATCGACAGCGCCTCGTTGATCCCACTCAACTCCGCGACCTCGTCCGCCGAGAGCGTCATCGGCGTCGGCCCGCGCAAGGCCGACCAGGCCGCGCGATCGAACGTGAGATACGGCGAAACGTCGCTCATAGCGCGAGTGTATAGGAGTGCGGGCGTCTCGCCCATAGGCGCTAACTTAGCTTAGTGCTACTTTTGATGGATGGAACCAAGGGTGGATGAGAGGGAGTGGGTTCAGTATCAGTGGCCGTACTTGGTGGCGCTGCTGGGTGGTGAGGCGAAGGTGAACGAGCTGGCCTATCGGACAGGGGCGTTCGTCCGAAAGCGGGAGGTCCAGAGTCCTGCGGATCTGTTGCAAATGCTCATGATCTGGGCCGTAGCGGAACGGTCGCTGCGCGAGACAGTGACTTTGGCGTCCGAGGCCGGTCTGGCGGAGTTGAGTGATGTGGCGCTGCTCAAGCGTCTGAAACGAGCTGGCCCATGGATCGGTGGGCTGCTCGGAGAGCTGTTGACGCAACGTCAAGACGTCTTTGCAGAGGGTCCCCGTGTTCGTCTGATCGATACGACGGCGATTGCACGCGTTGGTCATCGAGGCACTGATCTTCGTGTTCACCTGGGACTGGATCTTGGACTCAATTGCACGGACTCGATCGACATCACTGACAGTCACAGTGCCGAGAGCCTGGACCGGTTCACCTTCTTGCCTGGTGAGATCGTGTTGGCTGACCGAGGCTACGCCCACCGCAAGGCGCTGGCACGTGTGAGCGAAGCCGGAGCACACTTTGTCGTTCGACTGCCGTGGTCGTCTATCCCTCTGGAAGACCATGAGGGCAAGCCGTTTGATTTGTTTGCGGCTCTGCGAAGTCTGCCCGAGGCCACTGCCGGGGCATTCCCGGTGCAGTTCCGAGTATCCAAGAGCAAAGTCTTATGTCGGTTGGTTGCCATTCGGAAGACGGAAGCAGTGGCTGCCAAAGCACGCCAGCATGCCCTCTCCGAGAGTCGACGCCACGGTACGGTAACCGATCCTCGTACTCTCGAAGCAGCAGGCTACTTTTTCGTGCTCACCAACTTGTCTGACAAGTACACGGCCAACAAGGTGCTGGAGTTGTACCGGCTGCGTTGGCAGATCGAAATGAAGTTCAAGAACCTCAAATCGGTACTGCATCTCGGCGAAGTGCCGGCGCGTAATGGCGAGCTGTTCAAGGTGTACGTCATGGCCAAACTGCTCGTCGCACTGGTCATCGAGAATCTGATTTCCGGAGAGTCTTTTTCCCCCTGGGGATACCCAATCGCGGACGCCGAGCCATTGGCGGCTCTCGCGTTTCTTGCTTGACCTTCTGATCGACGCCATCAAACCGCATCTCACCTTCAAGCGTGCCCGTCGTCGGAGAGCGGCTAGGCGTCGACACTTCTCGAACCCGCCACGCAAGCGAAAGAATCAGCGCATCGCCGCCATCATCCTCTGCGGAGGTCTAAGTTAGCGCCTATGGGCGTCTCGCCCGCGGGCAGTCGGGCGTCCCGCCTGACTGCGAACTTCGGGCGAAGCATCAGTAACTCGCCCAGCGTTTCGTTTGATTCGTTGCACAGGTAAGCCCACCGCGAACTTCGACGCGATGATCGCCGCAGCATCGTTACTCCGCATTCCCGGGGCGGGACGCCCCGCGAACCGCGGGCGAGACGCCCGCACTCCTTGCGCGCTTGTAAATCAGCACCGCAGCCGCAACATCCTGAATGGCCGTTCCTGTGCTGTCGAAGATCGTGATCTCGTCGTTATTTGTCCGGCCCGGACGATCACCGGCCACGATCTCGCCGAGCGAGGCGTAGACGTTTTCCGCGGACATGACACCAGCCTCGATGGCTTGGTGCAGATCGCCGAACGCAACGCACTGCTCGATCGAGTCGACGACAACTTTGCTACTCGCCATCAGCAACGGATCGAGCTCCGACTTCACCGGATTGTCCGCACCGACGGCGGCGATGAACGTACCCGGCATGACATCGTCGCGCATCAGGAAGGCGCGTCGCGAAGTTGTGCACGTGATGACGACATCACTCGTGCGAAGCGTAGCGCGAAAATCGTCAACAACTTTCACCGCAAACGGCGCCGCGGCCATCTCGCACGCAAATGCAGCAGCCCGTTCGCCGTCGATGTCGAACGCAAATGCCACCTTCACCGGCAGCACGCGCGCCAGCGCAAGCAGCTGCGCCGCCGATTGCGCGCCGCATCCGCAAATCATGACGGTCGATGACGACGGCCGCGCCAGATGCCGCGCCGCCACCGCTGTCGCCGCCGCCGTCCGCAATGCCGTCAACTCGATCGAATCGAGAATCGCCAGCGGACGGCCATCAATCGCATCAAACAACAAAACGACGCCTTGAATCGTCGGCAGTCCAAAGCGCGCAGCGTTGCCCGGAAAGTTCGCGTTGGTCTTGGCAACGAACCAACGTTCCTCGCCATCGTCGAGCATCGCCGCTTTGACATGAAACCCGCCGCCCTCGGCGTGCATGCTCAACACGCCAGCCGGCGCAATCTCGCCGCGCGCCGACTTTCGAAACACCTCGGCCACCGCAGCGATGCAATCATCGAGATCGAGCAGTCGCCGTACATCGTCGCGCGTGAGAATCATCGGACCGGTCATGCTCGTCACCACGTCAGAGCTCCGGGCGGACACTCGCGCGGCGCCACGCCACGCTGAAACAGGCGCGCGGAGCTCGGTCCCTTCAACGTCACCGAGTCCCCTTCCACGCGGAGCATCGTCCCCTCGCGCAGCCCAACCACGCGGCCCTCGTTCTCCTCGAGAAATTGCAGGATCCGCTCTTCCTGCGTCTCGCCCATGTGCCGCGATGACGGATCGGGATCGAGGTAATGCGGGCTGATGTGAAAGGGAACGATGCCGAGTGCGCTGAACGATTCCGGCTCGAGCACGGGCATGTCCTTCGTCGTCTTCAGACTCGAGCCCGCGACGATCGATCCGGCGCTCGACCCGAGGAACGGGATGCCGTCGCGAACGCGCGCGGCGATCCCATGAAGGAGTTTTGTTTCGTAAAGACGCGTCAACAATCGAAACGTGTTTCCTCCGCCGATGAAAATTGCTGCGGCGTCATCGATGACACGCGAGCCATCGCCGCGATGAACCGAGGAGATGGTGATGTTCCAGGGGGCAAAGCGGCGGGCGGCACGATCGGCATAGTCATCGAGGTCGAACGCCGCGAACGGAACGAAGGCAACGCGCGTCACCCCACGCAGAAAGTCGGTGATCTCCGATTCCGCGTGATCGAGAAACCCGCTGCCGAACTGGATCGAATTGCTGAGAAGCAGGATGCGCGTCATTCATCGTTCCTTTCGCTGGTAGTACGCATAGAGATCGTCGAATGCCGCCGCCGCCCGCGAAATGCGCGCTTCGTCATCGGAATGACCCATGGCGATTCCGGCGATGAGCAGGCCGATGCCCGCCGTCTCCGGACGATCGAAGGCCGTCTCCTTCAAATCGATGTCGTGAATCACTTCGCCGATCGCGCGCAGGGCACGGTCGCGCGGCGCGAATCGCGCGGCCATCACCTCGAACGTACAGCGATTGCCCACGTGCGTGAACTCGCCGCCCATCATGTCGAAACAGATCTGGCCAGCACGCGGCCGGTAATTGCGCGCCGCGACGAAACGGATCTCCGCGTCGGTGTCGATGAAGCGGCGGATGAGCCAGGCCGAGGCCATTCGATCGACATGAACGCCGCTGCGCGTCACCCACGTTCGATTCGTGTAACCGGCCGCATCATCGATCGCCAGCATCGGACTCTCTTCGCCAGCGATGCGCCGCGCCATCGCCTCGATCCGCGCGCTCGCCGCCGCACCCTGCGGCGCACCGAAAAAATCGATGGCGCGAATCCCGGCCAGACGCTTTTTCAAGCGAGCCACGTCGCTGGCCAGCTCGCGCGAGCCCGCATCGCTCGCGACAGCGTCGTAGTCGTCATTGCGCGCGGCGTTGAAGAGCTGCTCGATCTCGGCATCAGCGAAACCGGCTACCACGCGCGCTTCAAAGAGGTTCGCCTCGCCGCCACCTTCGCGGATCTCGTTCACCGTCCATTCGAAATCCTCGCGTGTGGAGCGATTGTCGGGCAGGACATAGACCGTGTTCTTGATGGCGATCGCCCCGATGCGCTGCAGCCGCCGCGCGACGCGGACGCGCAGATACGCCGGCTCCGGCGGAAGCTGGTGGATCAGCAGTAACCAACGGCGCTCGTCGTTAGCCATGACACAACTGTATCACGACATGCTACAGTTACTACGTGACAGTCAGGCCAAGCCAGTTCTTCCTCTACTTTCTCCGCCTCGGCGCACTCGGGTTCGGTGGCCCCGCGGCTCTCGCCAACGCCATCCGCCGCGATCTCGTCGAACAACGCGGCTGGATCACGACGGACGAATACGAATCCGGTCTCGCTCTCGCCGCCGCCTGTCCCGGCCCGCTCGCATATCAGCTCGGCGTCTATTGCGGCTACATCCGTTTCGGCGCCGGCGGCGGGATCGCGGTCGCCATTGCGTTCGGGCTGGCGCCGTTCGTCCTCGTCACGATCGCCGCGGCGCTCTACGTTCGTTTCAGCGGCAGTTGGGAAGTGCGCGCGCTTTTCTACGGCATCGCTCCCGCCGTGGTCGCCCTCATCGCCAACGCCTGCCTCAACCTCGGCGCACGCACACTTCGCCGCGATCGCCTGGCCTGGCTCTTTGCGGCGGTTGCCTGCGCGGTCACAGTGATTCTGCAACGCGAGCTGGCGCCGCTCTTCATCGTTGCAGGCATCATCGGATGCTTCGTCTTCGCCCCGCGATCGATCAACCTTCCTGCCGAACGTAGGTCGGACTCTCCAGTCCGACAAAACGCGCCGACAGTCGGACTGGAGAGTCCGACCTACGTTTCAAAACCGCCGTCTTTGAATGAAAAGCGAATGCTGCTCGCACCTGCGGCCGTAATCGCCACCGCGCCCGCGAAGCTCTTCCTTTTTTTCTTCAAGACCGGTCTGCTCGTTTTCGGCAGCGGCCTCGTCATCGTCCCGTTTCTGAAAACGCAGGTCGTCGATGAATATCACTGGCTGACGATGCGTCAGTTTCTCGACTCCGTCGCCATCGGCATGATCTCGCCCGGGCCAGTCGTGATCACCGCCACGTTCGTCGGCTACCTGTTAAGCGGATTCACCGGCGCGCTCGCAGCGACACTCGGCATCTTCATGCCCTCCGTGCTCTTCACCGTCATCGCCACGCCGATTCTGCTACGCCATCGAACGAATCGCCGCTTGGCCGGCTTCGTGCGCGGCGTCGGCGTGACCGTCGTTGGCGTCCTCTTCGGCACCACGGTCCTCGTCGCTCGCGACGCCCTCGGCGACTGGCTCACGATCGCCATCGCGCTGATTGCGTTCGGGATCGTGACGTTCTGGAAGCGCATCCCCGAGCCGTTCGTGATTCTGGCCGCAGGAACCGCCGGCATCATCGCTTTCGCGTCGCGCTAACCGCCCACAAAATCGCGATCGCAATCACGCCGCCGGTGATGGCCATGTCGGCGATGTTGAACACGCCGGTGTGCAGCGGCCCGATCGCGAGGTAGATGAAGTCGGTGACGAAGCCGCCAAATCGAAATCGATCGATCAGATTGCCGGCACCGCCGCCAATGATGAAGGCGATGGCCAGCGCATCCCCGCCAAGACCCATCCGTGGCGTGAACAGCGCGAACGCCGCGACAAGCAGTCCGACCGAAACGAGCCCATCGAATACGACGTGCCGAACGTTGACCGGAAGATTCGATCCCAGCGAAAGAAATGCGCCGGGATTCTCCGTGTAAAGCAGCGTCAGCACGCTCGCGTAATGCTGCGGAAACGCGTTCATCAGCGTCCGCCGCGCAATCAACTTCGTCCCCTGATCAAGCGCGATCGTGAGGATGATGATGGCAGCAAGTACGATGCGGCGACGAGTAGTCATGTTCATTTCGCGCGAAGCGCTTTGGACTGCGGTGGCGCCAGCCACCGCTTTTGAATCACGTGCAAGAAACACAAAACTACATCACGATCTCGCCCGCGTTGCGCAACTCCCGATCGCTCCATGCGTGGATCGACGACACGGTCTGAAACCCGCGCGGCAGTTTCAGTCCTCGCTGCGCGCGCTTGCCGATGTACGGCTCGAGATCGGCGCCTTTCAGATTCGTATGACGCTTCCCCGCTTGCACCACGAGCGTGCCGGACTCGCCAACGACCGCCGTGCTGACGACCTTCTCCGGGAACAGCTCAGTCTTGTGCAGCTTGATCGTCTGCACGCCTTTGCCGCGAGCGAGCAACGGCAGCTCCGCCGCTTCGAACAGCAGCAGCTTCCCGCTCGTCGTCGCCGCGGCGATGCGATCGGTTTCTTGACTGGCCATTCGCTGCGGCCGCAACACCAACGCGCTATCGCTCACATTCACGACTGCCTTGCCGGCTTTCCGATCGGTGATCAGATCTTCGAGCTTGGCGATGAAGCCATATCCATCATCCGTCGACAGCAGCCACAAATCTTCCGGATCGCCCATCATCACCGCCACGAACGTCGCCCCGGGCGCGGGCGACGTGAACGCCGTCAGCGGCTCGCCGTGCCCCTTCGCCGACGGCAGCTCGTGCGCCGGCAGCGAGTACGTGCGGCCCATCGAGTCGATGAAGACCGCGAGCTGATTGCTGCGTCCGCGCGCGGAGTGCAGGAACGCATCGCCCGACTTGTACTGCAGCGTCGTCGGATCGAGATCGTGTCCCTTGCCCGCGCGCACCCAGCCGCGCTCCGACAACACAACCGTCACCGGCTCGGACGGAATCAGCGCCGTTGCATCGAGCGCTTTGGCTGCTTCGCGCTCCACGATCGGCGAGCGGCGGCGGTCGCCGAATTCTTCGCCATCTTTCACCAGCTCATCGCGCACCTGTTTGCGCAAACGCGCTTTGGAGCCGAGGATCTTTTCGAGGTCGGCGCGCTCAGCTTCGAGCTTGGCCTGCTCGCCGCGGATCTCCATCTCCTGCAGCTTGTTCAGGAATCGCAGCTTCAATTCCAGAATCGCCTCGGCCTGCAGCTCCGACAATTTGAACCGGGCCATCAGCACCGGCTTCGGCTCGTCCTCGCGCCGGATGATGCGGATCACCTCGTCGATGTTGAGATACGCGGTCAGATAACCGTCGAGGATGTGGATGCGCGCGTTGACGTGATCGTAGCGATGCTGCAAACGGCGGCGCACCGTCTCGATGCGGAACTCCAGCCACTCGCTGAGCAAATCCTTGAGCGGATAGAGCCGCGGACGGCCGTTGAGGCCGATCATGTTCATGTTCACGCGGTAGGTGCGTTCCAGATCGGTCGTCGCGAACAAGTGTGCCATCACCTCTTCGAGATCGACGCGGTTCGAGCGCGGCACGAGCACGAGCCGCGTCGGATCCTCGTGATCCGACTCATCGCGCATGTCCTCGATCATCGGCAGCTTCTTCGCGTTCATCTGCGCCGCGATCTGCTGCTGCACTTTCGATCCCGACACCATGAACGGCAGCGCGGTAATGACGATGTCGCCGTTCTCGATCTCCCACTTCGCGCGTTGCCGGATGGAGCCGTTGCCGGTCTTGTACATCTCCCGGATCTCCGCGAGCGGCGTGATGATCTCCGCTTCCGTTGGGAAATCGGGTCCTTTGATGTGCTTCGTAAGCTGCGCGATCGTGGCGTCGGGATTGTCGAGCAACTCCAGACACGCACCGACCACCTCACGAGTGTTGTGCGACGGAATGTCGGTAGCCATGCCGACCGCGATGCCCGACGCGCCGTTCAGCAGCACGTGCGGCAATCGCGAGGGCAGGAGCTTCGGCTCGCGCAACGTACCGTCGAAATTCTGTCCCCAGTCGACCGTCCCCTGCTCCAACTCCGACAGCAGCGATTGCGCGAACCGCGACAACTTCGCCTCGGTGTACCGCATCGCTGCAAACTCTTTCGGATCGTCCGGCGAGCCGAAGTTGCCCTGCCCTTCGACGAGCGGATAGCGCATCGAGAACGGCTGCGCCATCAACACCATGGCGTCGTAGCAGGCCGTATCGCCGTGCGGATGAAACTTGCCGATGACATCGCCAACCGTGCGCGCCAACTTTTTCGGCTTGGCATTCGGCCCCAGCCCCAATTCCGACATCGCGTAGATGATGCGGCGTTGCACGGGCTTCAAACCATCGGCCACATGCGGCAGCGCGCGGTCGAGGATGACGTACATCGAATAGTCGAGATACGCCTTGCGCGCGAACTCGGCGACAGGCTGATGCTCGACCTCAGGAACGATGGGCGGCGGCGGTGAGAAGGAAGTCTGATCTTTCGATTTTCGGGTAGCCATCAAGTCCTGGCGCGGGCTGAAATAGTGACACGCATACGTTACTGCATCTGCTCGCATCGAGCGAACAAGAAGAATCGCGGCTCAGCGATATCGCGGACGTCATCGCCGATGTACGATTTCGATCGTGTACGAAAACGTCGAGTGGGTGATCTTGTACCCACGCACTTTGATACTCGGCCCGGTGTCCATAGAATCGGGCTGGCGCGAACGGCTGCGTACGGCGATCGAAACGAGCGGCAAGAAGCACGGCGTCGTGGCAGCCGAGGCCGGAATCACCGCGGCCACGCTCAGCAGGATTCTCACGGCAGCGCATGAGCGGCCGGCGCTCGACACCATCGCGCGGATCGCGCATGCCGTCGACGAGAACGTCGGATGGATACTCGATGAGCCGAGTTACGTGTTGTCCGCAGACGAGCAGAAGAAATTACACGACGCGATGAGGATTCTGGAGACCTCGCTGCGAAGCGCCACGCGGCAACGTCACAAAGCACGCGCCGAGTCGAACGCCATCGCCGTCACCGCAAATCGCGAGATCCCGCGCGCCTTCGCCGCCGCCGGCGCGCGATTGATCTACGAGGCCTCCGGCGACTCGATGATCGGCGCAGCCATCGCCAACCGCGATCTCCTATTCGTGAAGCCGACGACCAACATCCGCGAAGCCGCCCGCAAAATCATCGTCTGCCGCCTCGGCGCCAACGAATACGTCAAGCACCTCGACGTGCGAAACGGCCACCTCCGCCTCCTAAGCCGCAACGAGCGCCACGGCCCGATCGAAGTCGGAGCGAACGACGACTTCGAGTTGATCGGAATCGTCGTCGGCCGCGCGGGTGCGCCGGTGGCTTGAGCAGCCGAAAGTCAAAAGCGTTTCACGCGGTGAGGCGGAGGACACGGAGAAACCCTCCGCACCTCCGCGTCTCCGCGTAAAAAACGGTTTTGAACAATCAAAACACGCAGCGGCAGTTTGCGTTGGCGTTGCTCTTCGCGGCCGTGCAGCAGGCGTAGCTGGAACTGCTGCAGGTCACCGAGCACGAGCCATACGAATTTGAGGTCGAGCAGGAGGACGAACCAACTCCGCCGGCGTCACACGAACCGCCTCCGGCCCCGCCTCCGCCTGCTCCAAAACCGTAGTCGAGATTGTCCAGACAAAGGCCGAAATCGGCGCAGTCATCGAGTGCGGCGATGGAGTGCCGGCCGTTGCGGTTCACGGCGCTTGCTGCGACAGGGCGAATCTCGTGATTCAGTCCGTAGCCAACGTAGCGCGCCCCCGTAAATCCAGCCGGCGGCCGGGGCGCGCGCGAGCCCGCAGTAGTCACCAACGCGTAGAACCACGCCTGATCCGCCGCCATGACCACCAGCTCGTCCCCTCGGAACTCAATGCTCGCGCTCTCACTCGTTGCGCGAAACGCTTTGAGAGGGGTCTCGGTCCAAAGCCGGAATATGTGACGATTCGAACTGCTGTCATCGACGACTACACCGATCGTGTGCGCATCGACGCTGCCGATCACAACTTTGCCAGTAAGCACGGTGTAATCGTCAGCGGCCGGAAGAGGACCATCAGGCGACTGTCTGGCGGCGTACAAAGCGGTCGAGAGAAACACGAGGGCGAGGGCCATCATTGACTTGCGCATGTGTGTGCCTCCTGATTGATGCAATACACATCAGGATAGGCTTCATTATATCATTCGTCAAGTAACATAGTTGTCATCTGCTGGCCAAAAGCGCTTCACGCGGAGACGCGGAGGTCACGGGGAAGACCCCTCCGCATCTCCGCGTCTCCGCGTGAAATGCTTTTGAAAGAAAGCCCCCCGCTATAATCCCCCTCCCCGATGAAGCCTTCGCGCGCGCAACTGGAGGATGTACTCGCCTCCCTCGATGGTACCGGGTTGCGCTATGCCGACATTCGCTGGACGGCGACGCATGAGCAGCATGTGCGCGTTCGCAATGGCGAAGTCGAGACGCTGGCTTCGACGATCGATCGCGCCATCGGCGTTCGCGTGCTCGTTGGCAACGGGTGGGGATTTGCGGCGAACAGCGATACGTCCGAGGAGTCGCTGAAGAGCACCGCCAAACGCGCGCTCGAGGTAGCGGCGGCGAGCAACATCGCCTCGACGCAGCGCGTCACGCTGAGCGACATCGAGCCACATGTGGCCATGTGGTCATCGACGTACGAGATCGATCCCTGGTCGATTCCGCTCGAGAAGAAAATCGAGCATCTTCTCCAATCGACCGAGCCGATGCGCGGCGATGCGCGCATCCATCAGGTGTCGGGCGACATCTCCTGCTACCGCCAGGAAAAAGTCTTCGCATCGACCGTTGGCAGCTTCATCGAGCAGACCACGACGGAGATGGGCGGCGGCGTCGAGGCGGTGGCCATCGAGGGCGACGAGTTCCAGCGTCGCACG
This sequence comes from Thermoanaerobaculia bacterium, assembly GCA_963719365.1. GTDB lineage: Bacteria > Acidobacteriota > Thermoanaerobaculia > Gp7-AA8 > Gp7-AA8 > JADGNZ01. Next base: position 1,291,583 of record OY970380.1, read on the forward strand.
TATCCCAATCCGTTCGGCGGCGACTACCAGGCCGCGGGATGGGAGTTCATCGAGCAGCTCAACCTGCCCGGCAAAGCGCTCGAGATTCGTGATGAGGCGCTTTCGTTGCTAACCGCGCCGAAAGCGCGGGCCGGACGATTCGATCTCATCGTCGGCTCGGCGCAGCTTGCACTTCAGGTCCATGAATCGTGCGGCCATCCGACCGAGCTCGATCGCGCCATGGGCCTGGAGATCTCGCTCGCCGGCGGCTCGTTCCTGCAGCCGTCGATGCTCGGCAACTTCCGCTATGGATCCGATCTCGTCAACATCGTCGGCGACGCCACGATCCCGGGATCGATCGGCTCGTTCGGATTCGACGACGATGGCGTTCCGGCGCAACGCTTTCACCTCATCGAGAAAGGCATGTTCGTCGGTTACCTGACCGGACGCGACACCGCGCCAACGATCGGCCGCGCGTCAAACGGCACCGTCCGCGCGGAGACGGCGGCGCGCATTCCGATCATTCGCATGACGAACATCAATCTCGAACCGGGCACGACGCCGCTGGCCGAGATCATCGCGGACACGAAGCGCGGCATCTTCGTCGAGACGAACAAATCGTGGTCGATCGACGATCTCCGTCTCAACTTTCAATTCGGCTGCGAAGTGGCCTGGGAGATCGAGAACGGCCGCCTCGGGCGCCTTCTCCGCAATCCGCTCTACACCGGCACAACGCCCGATTTCTGGCGCTCGTGCGACGCCGTTGCCGATCGCGCGAGCTGGCAGATCTGGGGCCTTCCGAACTGCGGCAAAGGCGATCCGATGCAAACGATGCGCGTCGCGCACGGCGCACCCGCGGCAAGATTTCGCAATGTGGAGATGGGGTGATGAGCGGTTACCGAGTTGCCGGGTTTCCAGGTTGCCGCGGAATCGGCAACAAGGATGGGCAACTCGGCAACCTGCCAACTCGGCAACCTGCCAACCCGGCAACCTGATCATGCGTAGCGAACACGACTCATTCGCGATCCTCGATCAGGCGCTGGCCGCTGCGGGCACCGCCGAGGCGGATGCTGTGTTCCTGTCGACCGATCAGAACATCAGCCGGTTCGCCAATTCCAATGTGCACCAGAACATGTCCGAGGTCAGTGCGGAGCTGACGTTGCGCGTGATCGTCGACAACGCGATGGGCGTGGCATCGACGACTGTTTTTGATGACGCTGAGATCGCGCGCACGGCGGCGTTAGCGCGCGAAGCAGCGCGTCACGCCGATCCGCTACCAAACTTCAGCGGCCTTTATCGCGCGAACGAGCCGCTCCCCTCGGTGCGCACATTCGACGACACCACCGCGAACATTGCGCCGGCTGAAAAAGCGCGCGCGCTTCGCACGATGTTCGATCGCGGCGCACCGGAAGGCATTCACTTCGCCGGCGTCTACGGCACCGGCGCCTCGTCGGTCGCCGTCGCGAATACGCACGGCATTCGGCGCTACTGCACGATGACCGCATCGGATGCCACGGTCATCGCCATCAGCGCGAACGGCTCCGGCTACGCAACCGCCGTCGATCGCGCGAACGTCGATGTCATCGCACTCGGCGACGAAGCCGCGTTCAAGGCCGCGCTTCGCGCTGACGTCATTGAAGACATCGCGCCCGGCCCGTACGACGTCATCCTCGAACCGCCCGCGACTGCCGAGGTGCTCGATTGGATGAATATGATCGCGTTCAGCGGATCGGCGTACGAAGACGGCTCGTCATTCTTCGTCGGCAACATCGGTAACCAGATCCTCGGCGCGAATTTCACGCTCACTGACGACGCGCTCGACGACGCGTTTCTCCCCTTCCCGTTCGACATCGAAGGTCTTCCGAAGCGCCGCGTTGCCATCATCGAGCGCGGCATCATCCGCACGCCGGTCGTCGACAAGGCTTACGCCAACCGCCTCGGATTTGCGCCGACCGCCAACGGCTGGAGCCTCGGCGGCAGCGATCACGGCTCCGCGCTTCATCTCGCCATCGAAGGCGGCGACGCCACGCGCGAAGAGCTGATCCGCTCGACGAAACGCGGCATCTGGGTCACGCGCTTCAACTATGTCAACGGCCTCCTCGAGCCGCGCACCGCGCTCATGACCGGCACCACGCGCGACGGCACGTTCCTAATCCGCGACGGCGAAGTCGTGGCCCGTTTGCCGAATCTGCGCTGGACGCAATCGATCGTCGAGGCCTTCTCGCGCATCGAAGGAATGACGCGCGAGCGCCGCCGCGTCGGCACCTGGTACAACGATTTCGGCGGTACGCTTGCGCCGGTGATGAAGATTGCAGGCTGGAACTTTACGGGGAAACAGTCGCTGAGTTAGAAGCGGAATGTTGGATGTTCAATGTTGCGTGTTGGATGTTGAATGAAACACGGAGCTCGCCGATTTTCGGCGCAACGTCGTTCCTCCCTTCATTCAACACTCGACATCCAACATTGAACATTCAACATTCCGCTTCTCCACCGCACCCATGGCATAAACCTCGCTCCACGAAATCCTGTCATCAATGAGCCAATACATCCTCCGCCGGTTCCTGCAAATGATTCCGATTGCGTTCGGGATACTGACGCTCGTCTTTTCGCTGATCCACATGATCCCCGGCGATCCCGCGGTGCAGATCGCGGGCGAGGGAGCGCGCGCCGAGGATGTCGTGGCGATTCGCAAAGCGCTGGGGCTCGATCAGCCGCTCTGGACGCAGTACGTTCACTACGTCACGCACGTCCTCCGCGGCGACCTCGGCACGTCGTTCCAGACGAACACCAGCGTCACCGAACAGATCAAGACGCGCTACCCGGCCACGATCGAGCTGGCGTTCGGGGCCATGTTCGTCGCGCTGCTGGTCGCCTTCCCGCTCGGCATCATTTCCGCGATTCATCGAAACTCATGGATCGACAATCTCGCGCGCTTCTTCGCGTTGATCGGCGTGTCGATGCCGAGCTTCTGGTTGGGACCACTGCTCATCATCGCCTTCGCCATCAATCACGAATGGTTTCCCGTCTCCGGCCGCGACGCCGGATTGCGGTCGCTGGTCCTGCCGTCGCTGACGATGGGCCTCGCGCTGTCCGCGATCCTGACGCGCATGATCCGCATCTCACTCGCCGACGAACTGACGCAACTCTACGTCACCACCGCCGTCGCGAAAGGAGTCACGCGAGGCCAGGCGATTTTCCGGCATGCGTTGAAAAACGCGCTGATTCCTGTGATCACGGTGCTCGCGCTGCAATTTGGTTCGCTGCTGACGGGCGCCATCATCACCGAGCAGATTTTCTCCTGGCCCGGCCTCGGACGTTTGCTTCTCACATCAATTTCGACTCGTGATTACCCGCAAGTGCAGGCATCGATTCTGGTCATCGCCCTGACCTACATCCTCGTCAATTTCGCCAGCGACTTGCTGTACGGCGTGGTCGACCCGAGGATCAAACTGGAATGAGATCCCATTTCGCGCGAAGCGCTTTGGACTGCGGTGGCGCCAGCCACCGCTTTCTTGCTCGTGTTTCAAAGCGAGGCGTGGCATGAAACGCTTCTTCCGCAACTTCGCGTTCACCTCCGGACTGATCCTGACCGTCGCGTTGATCGTCGTCGCGCTTGCCGCGCCGTTGCTTGCGCCGTTCGATCCGAATGCGCAGGACACGGCGCGTCGTCTCGAAGCGCCATCGCACGAACACCTTCTCGGCCTCGACGACCTCGGGCGCGATGTCTTGTCGCGCATCATCGCCGGCTCTCGCGTGTCGCTGCGCGTCGGATTCAGCGTCGTCATCCTGGCATCGCTCATCGGCATAACACTCGGCGCGATGGCTGGCTACTTCGGCGGTTGGATGGACACGATCATCATGCGGATCACGGACATCCTCCTCGCCTTCCCCGGCATCCTTCTCGCCATCGCGATGGTGGCTGTCCTCGGCCCGAGTCTGAACAATGTCGTGCTGGCGCTGGCCACGATCGGATGGGTCGGATACGCGCGTCTCGTGCGCGGGCAAGTGCTGAAAGTTCGCGAGATGGATTACGTCGTTGCGGCGAAGGCGCTCGGTGCACGCTCACCGCGCGTGATCGCGCTGCACGTGCTGCCCAACGTCATTAATCCCGTCATCGTGATGGCAACACTCGGTCTGGCCGGCGCGATTTTGTCCGAGGCTGCGTTGTCGTTTCTGGGATTGGGAGTGCAGCCGCCGACGCCGTCGTGGGGCGCGATGCTCACCTCCGGACGGCGTTACCTCGGGCTTGCCAATCACCTCGCCATCTGGCCCGGCGTCGCCATCATGCTGGCCGTGATGGGACTCAACTTCCTCGGCGATGGACTCATCGACGCGCTCGATCCGAAGTATCGGAAAGAGATGTAGCTACCTCTTCATGAACACGACCACTGTGCGCGCGGGATCGTCCCGGAATGTGCGCACCGGCGCGTAGCCGAGAACGCGCAACGCTTCGAGGCGCGATGGAACGTCGAGATCTGTCTCATACAACGCCACTGCGTCCGCCGTGACCTCGGACAACTTCTCCGGCGGTGTACCAACGTCCGACATGGCCATCGCGTCGCCGAGGTAGAGCTTGTCGCCGTAGGACCAGAGCTGGGAGGCGGCGATGGAGCGGATCGATGGATTTGAGGCAATCCACTGCGCCGCCATCACCGCTGGCTGCGACTTCCGCGTGAAGTAGCGAAGTCCGTGCAGATCCCAGATGAGCGAGATGGCGACGAGCGCGATGGCGATGCGGCGGTGACTTCGGTACATCGTCGCGAAACCGATCGCAGCGGCGATCGCGAGAAACGGAATCATCACCTGGAGGTAACGCAGCTCCTTGTGCCGCACCGCGGAGAATGCGAGCAGCGGAATGACGATGAACCAGATCGCGCGGCTGCGGCGCGCATACCAAAGCAACGGCAGCAGCAGCGGCGAGCACCAGCGGACGAGATTCGCGAAGTACCACCACGGCGCCTGGTACTTCACGCGTGATGCGAAGTCGGGGGCGACAAGCGTGAGGTGGGCGAATTTGATCAAACTCGAAAATGGCGCGCCCCAGGTAAGCCAGTCGTAGATGCCTACGGTGAGGATGACGGCGGCAACAAAGCCGGCGAGAAGCATCGCGAAAGTGATGGCGCGTTTCGAGGTTTGCGGCTCCCCCTCATCCGCCTTCGGCACCTTCTCCCCCACAAAAAGCGTGGGGGAGAAGGGCGCTCGATTGGGGGGTTGCGCAAGATTCGCAGAGGGCGCGTTGAAGCCGCCCGTTTTTATGATCGTGATGATTAGCGGTGCGAGAAAGACGATCTCGCTGAACCGATCTGCGAACGCGACTCCAACCAGCGCCCCCGCCGCAAACGGCCATCGCTCGACGATCAGCGCCGCGGCGACCACGCATGCAGTCGCCAGCGTTCGCGGGTAGACGGTGCTACCGAATCCAAGCGGAATCCAATGCATCGCGAATAGGAGCGCGGCCACGAGCGCGGCGCGATCATCGCCACACCAGCGCATCGCGAGGCGATACACCAGCCAGATCGTCAGTGACGTTAGCGCGATGAATGGCAGCGCCGAGGCGAAGATCAGCGTCCGCGGATTGCTGATGCCGAGTTTTGTTGCGATCCAGACCACCGGCGCAACGACGACATCTGGCCCGAACAGATTGCGAATATCCCACGGGTGAAAGTCGAGACCGCGCGCGCGGCGAAACGCTTCCGACAGCACCTCCACATCGTCGCCGGTCATGAAGCCGAAGTAACGGTGTGCGAGCCAGAACTGGGCGATTGCAACCGCGGCGATGATCGCGGCGAGTGCCTTACGCATCACCGATCATCGCCAGAAACTCGTCCTCGGTGATTACCGGCACGCCGAGCAATTGCGCTTTGTCGAGCTTCGATCCCGCGGCTTCGCCTGCGATCAGGTACGACGTTTTCGCCAACACGGATCCGGACGGCTTGCCACCCTCGCGCTCGATCAGTTTGTGAATCTCGTCGCGTGAGTAACGAGCAAGCGTCCCGGTGACGACGAGCGTCTTGCCGGCGAGCCGGTCGCCGCGAACCGCGGCAACGTGCGTCGGGGCGACGCCGAGCCGTTGCATTTTCTCGATACGCTCGCGATTCGCGGGAACGGAAAAGTAGAACGTGATCGATTCGGCCACCTTTGGTCCGATCTCGTCCACTTCGACAAGCTCCTCGACCGTCGCGTTCATCAGCGCGTCGAGCGAACCGAAACGTGCGGCGAGCAATTTGGCCGCGCGCTCGCCAACCATGCGAATGCCGATGGCGAAAATCACCCGCGACAACTCTGCCGTCTTCGACTTCTCGATCCCCTCGGCAAGCTTGCGCGCGGAGAGCTCGCCCTTGCCCGGCAGCGCGGCAACGTCCTCCTCGCGCAGCTCGTACAGCGACGCGTAATCGGTGATCAGCTTCGCGTCGAGCAGTTGCGTGATCGTCTGGTAGCCGAGGCCTTCAATGTCCATGGCCTTGCGCGCGCCGAAATGAAAGAGCGACTCGCGCACGATGGCCGGGCAACCCTGATTGATGCAGCGGATGGCCACTTCGCCTTCGAAGCGATGCAGCGGCTCGCCGCAAGCGGGACACGTTTCCGGCAGCGCGACCGGCGTCGTTCCCTCGGGACGCTTGTCGACAAGCACGTCGACGACTTTCGGGATGATGTCGCCGCCCTTCTCGACGACGATGGAATCGCCGACGCGGATGTCCTTGCGCGCGACCTCGTCGAAGTTGTGCAGCGAGGCGTTGACGACTTTCGTGCCGCCGATGTGGACCGGATCGAATTCAGCAACCGGAGTTACGGCGCCGGTTCGTCCAACGTACAGATTGATCGCCCGCACGATCGTCTGCGCGGCCTCGGGCGGATACTTGAAGGCGATCGCCCAGCGCGGCGCCTTCGACGTCGCGCCCAGTTCCTGCTGCTGCGCGCGCTTGTTGACCTTGATGACGATGCCGTCGATGTCGAAGCTGAGATCGTGGCGTTGCTCGCGCACGGTTTCGATGAAAGCTTCGACCGCGGCCATGCCAGCGAAGACATCGCGCTTCGGATTGAGCGGAAACCCCATCGACGCCAGAATCTCGTACGCCTGCGCCTGCGACGTAACGCGAACATCGTCGGTGGCAACGAGGTGATAGACGAACGCGCTCAGCCGGCGTTGCGCGACTAACTTTGGATCCTTCTGCCGCAACGAGCCGGCGGCGGCGTTGCGCGGATTGGCGAGAACGGGCTGGCCGGCTTCTTCGAGCTGCGCGTTGAGCAACGCAAAGTCGTTGGACGAAATGTAGATCTCGCCACGCACCTCGACGCGCTTCAACTTCGTAGCGATTTTCAGCGGCAGACCGCGCACCGTGCGCACGTTTACGGTCACGTCGTCGCCGCGCACGCCGTCGCCGCGCGTTGCACCGCGGGTGAAGGCGCCGTTCTCGTAAAGCAAGTCGATGGAGACGCCGTCGATCTTCAGCTCCGCCTCGTACTCGACCTCGTCGACACCGAGTCCTTTTTTCACTCGCGCATCCCACTCGTGCAGCTCTTCGAGCGTGTACGCGTTCTCGATCGAGAGCATCGGCGGATCGTGAATGACAGTGGCGAACTCGCCGGACATCGGCGCCCCGCCCACGCGCTGCGAAGGCGAGTTCGGATCGAAAAACTCGGGATGCTGCGCCTCCAGCTCCTGAAGCCGGCGCAGGCGCTGATCGAACTCGAAGTCGCTGATCTCCGGCGCGGCGTGAACGTAGTAGAGCTGACTGTGCCGCTCCAGATCGGCGCGCAGCGTCTCGATTTCTGACTTTGTCGCGAGTTTTTTTGGCGTCATCCCGGCCTCGAAAGATACCGCGAACGCTCGACCGTCTTCTCCATAAAACCCATCGCGCGGAGACGTTCGTCGATGGCGGTCAGGAAGTTGCGACGCCCCTTGATGAGATTGAGATTGAGCGCAACGAACCGCATTCCGCGCGGGCTGTCCCAATAGACGATCAGGCGATCGCCGCCCATCATCTGCTCGGTTCCGCGGAGCGCGTCCCATCGAAGCGTTCGCGATCGGAACTGGTGAAGCGGGCGAAGAGTCAGCGTCTCCTCGCTGATCTCGGCGATCGGTCGCCGAGCCCCGAGCCAGACCTTAAGTCCACCCAACCATAATGTCGTGATATAAGCCCAGACGGCATGCTCGCCGATCCAGCCGTAGCGCGCCGAGGGACTCGCGAAGAGGGCAATGAGGATGGCCAGCGTGACCGCAGCAGCCACGAGCACGATCGAAAAACCGGCCCTTGCCACCCACGGACGGAAAGGATAAACCTCAGTTCGGTCGGGCATTGTGCAACAGGGCCGGATGCCGTAATCTCATGCAGCGTCTAAGCTTGAGGCCGGTATGCGTTTCGCATAATAAGGTAGCAGAGGGAGTTTTTGGTGCTTATGGTTGGGAAACTCGACGGGACCGGCAGGAAGATCCTGGTCATCGATGATGACCTTGCGATCCGTGTCCTGCTCCAAGCCGTTTTGAAGCGGATGAAGTTCGAGGTCGAGCTTGCCGAGGATGGCGCGGTCGGTCTGGAAAAGCTGAAGAACGATCCCGCGTACGACCTGATTCTGCTCGACCTGATGATGCCGCGCATCAACGGTTACGAGTTCATCGAACGCGTGCGCCGCGATCACAAAGGCGCGCAGCCTCACATCATCGTATTCACTGCCGCCGGCAAGCGCGGCGTCGACAAGATTCCGCCCGGCGCCATCTGCAACTCCATCCTCAAGCCATTCGATCTCAAGAAGTTCATCGACATGATCGCCAACTGTCTGGAAGGTTCGAACAGGCCTCACCTGGCCGCGCCTCTTTCCTGAGCGAGCTTCCATTCCATCTGATGAATGATGCCGAGGAGGATGGTGACTTCGCGGGCGTCGAGATCGGCGCGTGCGGCGATGAGGCGAAGGTCATCGTAAATATGGTCCGGGTTGTCGCCGAGTAGATACCCCACCTCGGCTAAAAACGCCTGAACACGTTCATGAAGCCGCTCGATCATCGCGGCGGGCGCGAGATCGCGCGGCGCGGAGGCACGAGACGTTGTCGATAGCTCGTAGCAGAAGACACCAACGGACTGCGCGAGGTTCATCGTCGGAAAGGCAGGATCGGTCGGGATGACAGCCGTACGCTGGCAGCGCCGGACCTCGTCGCTGGTCAGACCGCTGTTCTCGCGGCCGAAGACGAGCGCCAGCGTCTGCGAGTCATCCATCGACGCAAAGAGTTGCGCGATACCGACTGGCTGCAGATCCGAGGGCGTGGCACGTCCACGGGATGAGGTGGTGGCGATGGTGAGGTGCGCGTCGGCCAGCGCATGATGCAGCGCCGGCGTGAAATGCGCGTTCTCCACGACATCCTCGGCGCCGCTCGCCCACCAGCCGGCAAGCGGATGAAGTTCAGGATGCTCGCCGACGATCCACAAATCGGTGAAGCCGAAATTCTTCATGACGCGCGCAACCGCGCCAACGTTACCGGCCTCGCGCGGCTCGACGAGAACGATGCGGAGGTGGGGGCTCATGCTCGGACTCCCGACTCCCGATCCGCGACTCTCTTGAATCGAGCGCCTTCTCCCCCCGTGCTTTTCGGGGGGAGAAGGTGGCGAAGCCGGATGAGGGGGGCGTCGCAAGGTTGCACAAACATGTTCTCTACGACAAGCGATGCCCCCTCATCCGGCGTCGCCACCTTCTCCCCCACAAAAAGCGTGGGGGAGAAGTCGCTCGATGGGAAGGCGTTGCGAGCACTTCCATGCACGCGACAGAACTGAAGGTCATCCGTTCGATTGGACGGTTGTCGCGTATCGAAGCTCGGTGCCGAGTTGGAGTTGTTCGAGCTCATACTCCGGCTCCCGACTCCCGATCGGCGAATCGCTGCGCAGCGATCGCCCGCAACGCGGCGAGCATGCGATCGACGTCGCTGCGCTCGGTGCTGGGATTGATCATCGTCACGCGGAGCACGCGCTGGCCTTTGAGCAAGGTCGACGTGATCCAGGCGTGGCCGGAGCGGATCAGCGTCTCGCGAAGGGCCGCGTTCGTATCGTCATCGCTGCGATGGCGGAAACAGAAGATGTTGAACACAGGCTCGTGCATCGCTTCGAAGTCGTCGGATTCGATGACGAGATTGTAGAGATAGCGCGTCACGTCCGTTACATGATCGAGTGCGGACTCGAAAGGTGCGGTACCCGAGACCTGCAGCGTCAGCCACAACTTGACGGCGTCGGCGCGCTTGGAGCACTGAATCGTCATCTCGCCGATGTTGACGCTGGCGCGCTCGGCGTTGAATAGATAGGGCGCATCGGCTTCGAAGGCGCGGCGCAGCCAGACACCGTCGCGGACGAGAATCACGCCAAGCGAGAGCGGCATCCAAAGCATCTTGTGCGGATCCCAGGCGAGCGAGTCGGCGAGATCGAGTCCATCGACGAGATGACGGAGCCGCTCGCTGAGCAGCACGGATGCGCCGTGCGCCGCGTCGACGTGCAGCCACGTGTCGTACTGGTCGCGCAGCGCGGCGATGGCGCGAAGATCGTCGAACGCGCCGGTAGCGGTCGAGCCGGACGTTGCCACGATGGCCATGACGTCGTCCGCATCGCGCAGTGCCGCGGTGAGCGCGCCGAGGTCGAGCTGGTGACGATCGTTGGTCGGGATTTTGATTACGTCATCCGCGGCGATTCCCATGATCGAAGCGGCGCGTGCGATCGAGTAATGAGCGTCGGCGGAGCAAAGAATGAGGGGATGATTCGTTTTACGTAGGCCGGACTCTCCAGTCCGACCAATTTCGCCCGTCGGACTGAGAGTCCGACCTACGTCACCCCCGACTACCGAATCCCGTTTCGCATTCCATCTCGCGCGCGCGGCCATCAAACCGGTGAGATTCGCAGCCGAACCGCCGGAGACCGCGGTGCCGAGGGCGGTTGCCGGATAGCCGGCGCGGTCCGCAAGCCAGCGGATGACTTCCAGCTCGATCACCGTTCCGATCGGACTCATTTCGAAGACGGCCGTCGATTGATTCAGTGTCGAGATGACCAGATCCGCGATCACCGCGGTGGGAAACGGCGGACAAACCTGATGGCCCATATACGCCGGATGGTGGAGCTGGATTGCGTTTTCCATCAGCATGCGAACGAGCGGCAGCGGCGACGCACCACCTCGATCGTCGATGCGAACAAGCGACCGCAAATCATCCGCACTCTTCCAATCGACAACCGGCCGCTGCGCGATCCCGCCAACGTGATCGAAGAGCGCATCAACGGCGTCGTGCGCGAGAGCACGCATGGAGGGATCGAAGAACATGGCGGCGGATTGTATTCGCGGTTTCGGGATGGGTTGCTGAGTTGCTCAGTTGCTTAGTTGCTGGGCGACTCGAGATCCCGATACGTTGTCACTCGTCGATTTCCGGAGGCAGCGGGGGAATCATCTTCTCGAGTTGATCGAGCACGGCGGGAAGTATCTCGTGAATGATCTGCCAGAGCAGCGCGTGATCGACCGCGTAGTAGCGATGGGCAAGAATGTTCCTCAGCCCGATCATCTGACTCCAGGGAATCTCGGGATGAGCCGTACGGAGCGTTTCACTGATCTTTCGCACCGCTTCGCCGAGAATCTCGAACTCTCGCTCGACCGCCAAAGTAAGCGGGCGTTTTTCAAGGTATTGCTCGAACGTGATTCCGGCGACGAATTCCTGTAGTTCCCGGCCTGCACGAACCGCATGCCACAGATACGCAGGATCGCGAAGCTCAGGCTGCATAAACCAAGCGATGCGTCGTCAGGATCGAATAGCGGATAAACGGGTTCACCACCAGCTTTTTCTCGACGATGTCGGCCTTCCTGCCGAGGATCGTTCCAAGCTCCGAGACCATCTCGTCCCATCGCCGGTACCACGGACCCCAGTCACGCTCCCCTTCCTCGAATACGACCAGGACATCGACGTCGCTGCCGGCGCGAAACTCTTCCGCGTTCAGCACGGACCCGAAGAGACTGAACTGCCTGATGCCCCACTTGCGGCAGAACGCCTCGATGGCATCGCGATTGACGTCAATTGCAAACGATGGATCGCTCATACGCTGAGAGTTTACGCCAGCAAATTCCTACGCGTCCGGTTGATCGTCGCCCGTACCCAACACATCCTCCAACGCCAGCGGCGGGTGATACTGGACCATCAGCTCGTTCCATGCCGTGAGGTATTGATCGCGCGGGATGCGGTAGCGGCGCGTTAGCGGGCCGCTCGGGGCATCGCCTTCGAGGACGAAGACGTCCTTGCCGCGGGCGGCGATGACAATGCGCCAGGCTTCGTCCGCGTCCTCGAAGGGTTCGACTTCGCCGAGGGGGATGTCGTCGGGAGTGAAGTGGCGGAGATCGCGGTCGGCGTGATCCCATGCGGGGAACCCGGCCAGATGGCCTTTCGAGCGGCTCATCATCTCGATGTGGAGACCGCCTTCTTCCTCTTCGCGAAGAGTTAGAAAAAAGTCAGCGACCGGCGTGGCGTCGTCGATGTTGAGATCCATGCATCAAATCCTATTGCTGTGAAACGATCGTGACCTGCTGCGTGTCGTTGTTGGTGATGCTCAGGATTCCCCAGACCGGCGGCGCCAGGACCGGGTTGTTCGGTCCGTAGGGCGACGGGGTCACGAGCAGGTTCGTCGGATTTCCAGCTGACTGCTGGATCGTCGCGGTGACATCCGCGGAGCCGAACCACATCGACGATCCGGGGATCCTCGTCAGCGGCAGACTGTTTTGCAGGGCCGGCACTGAGTCAATCGCAAAGACGTATTGAGGATAATCGCCGAGCGCCCAGAGACGCAGCGTGACGCGGTATTTGGGGTCCACGGGGAGATTCATGAAGCGAAGCAGCGGGCGAAAATCCCGCTCGCGCGCGACTGGAACTTCGGTGCCTGCGGTCAGCGCCTGCCGCGAGGTGTCGCGAATGCGCGACGCGAATTGGAGTGCGCCCGTCGTGCCGCGCATGGCGTACAACACATGACCCCACGGATTGCCGTCGTTGGTCAGTTGTTTGGTGCCGAGGGTGAAGGTCGAAGTACAACCGGCGCACGGAAGCGGGTCGCGAAAATAGGCATCTGGTCCGTTGGAGTAGAGAAAACTCTCTGTTGTCCATTGCGACCCGAATGCTCCCGCTCCCTGATACGACAGCGGAAAGAGAATCGGCTCAAAGACCGCAGGATCGGCCGCGGCCGGATCGTAATAAATCAGCGCCGCTTTCGATGACACCGTCGCGCAAGTCAGCGTGCAGACGTTCGCCTTGACTTCGACATCGACCACTCCCGGCGCGTGCGGCGGCGCGTTTGCGAACAGGACACCGTCGAGCACCGAGTCTGCGGGCACAGTCACGCCACCGATCGTCAGCGTCACACTGGCGAGGAAGAACGGGTTCCCAAGTGCGATCGGACCTCCGCTCGTTGGAACGGCGTATGGAGAGACGGTCAGCGTTTCGGAATCGCGCGCGATGAGCGGCGCGCGCGTCAGCTCGGTCGACGTCGATCCCGCGTCCGCAACTGCGATGACCGTGTATCCGCCGGCGGGCAGAACGCCAAGGTGCCAGGAGCGGCTGTATGGAGGCGTGTTCTGCGAACACAACACGCCCAACGGCGCTGTGGCATCGAGATGGAGCGTGATGGTCGAGCCATCGACGACGAATCCTTTTGCGATCGGCAGACAGCCGTTATGCCAAACGCCGGAGAGGATTGCATCGACGGAGTGACCAGCGGTCACGTTCGGCGGATCGAAGCGAATCGTTTCGGCGGCCGCGAATGGGGCGAGAAGAACTGCAAGGGAAAGGAGAATGGGGAACCGGACCATGGGCAAGTTCCTGTCAGTCGTTGGATTCGATCCTGTAGTTTGGTGCTTCTTTCGTGATGACGACGTCGTGTGCGTGCGACTCGCGCAGACCGGCCGCGGTGATGCGCACAAACTGCGCTTTCGTGCGAAGGTCTTCGATATTTTTCGAGCCTGTCAGCCCCATTCCCGAGCGCAGGCCGCCGACGAGTTGCGGGATCATCGCGCTGAGCGATCCCTTGTACGGAACTTTTCCCTCGATGCCTTCGGGGACGAGCTTCGACACTTCGTCGGCGTCTTCCTGGAAGTAGCGGTCTTTCGATCCGGCCTGCATCGCGCCGATCGAGCCCATGCCGCGATAGGCCTTGAACGTGCGGCCCTGATACAGAATCGTCTCGCCCGGCGCTTCGTCGGTTCCGGCGAAGAGCGATCCGATCATCACGCAGTGCGCGCCGGCGGCGATCGCTTTGGTGATGTCGCCGGAGAACTTGATCCCGCCGTCGCTGATGATCGGAATGCCGAATTTCTCCGCGGCACGCGCGCACTCCATCACGGCGCTGACCTGCGGCACGCCCGCGCCAGCCACGACGCGCGTGGTGCAGATCGAGCCCGGCCCGATGCCGACTTTGATGGCGTCAACGCCGAGGTCGATGAGATCGCTCGCGCCTTCGTAAGTGGCCACGTTGCCGGCGATGAGCGGCGTATCGGGGAAGAGTTTCTTGAACTGGCGGATCACTTCCATGACACCGCTCGAATGCGCGTGTGCGGAGTCGATGACGACGACGTCGACCTTGGCATCGATCAGAGCGCGAGCCCGGTCGAGCCCTTCTTTGCCGACACCGATCGCGGCACCGACGCGCAAACGGCCGAGCGAGTCTTTGGCGGCGTTCGGATACCGAAGTTTTTTCTGGATGTCTTTGACGGTGATGAGGCCCTTGAGATCGCCGTTGGAATCGACGACGAGGAGTTTCTCGATCCTGTGCTGGTGAAGAACTTCGCGCGCAGCCTCGAGCGTCGTTCCGACCGGAGCCGTGACAAGCCCGTCTTTGGTCATGCGCTCGGCGATGGGAAGGTCGAAGCGCGTTTCGAAACGGAGATCGCGATTCGTGAGAATGCCGACGAGCTTGCCGTTCGCATCCGTCACCGGCACGCCGGAGATCTTGTACTTCGCCATCACTTCGAGCGCTTCGGTGATCGTTTGCCACGGGCGCATCGTGACGGGATCGACGATCATCCCCGCTTCCGACCGCTTCACTTTGTCGACCTCTTCGGCTTGCACGTCGATCGGCATGTTCTTGTGGATGATGCCGAGTCCGCCCTGCTGCGCCATGGCAATGGCCAGCCTGGCTTCGGTGACGGTGTCCATCGCCGAGGAGATGATGGGGATGTTGAGATGAATGTCGCGCGTCAGTTGCGTGCCGACTTCCACGAAGTTGGGATGAATGTCGGACTTGGCGGGACGAAGAAGAACATCGTCGAACGTCAAGCCGAATTCGATCGGATCGGCGAAGCGGTCGGACGGCAATGGATCGCGCCGCTCGGCTTCGTGAATGTCGATTCTGCCGATGACCGGAAGGTCGGAGAGTACACGTTCGTCGCTCATGTCAGCCCCATTAGTGAGTATAGAACAGGCCTTCAGCGCACCGAAATTGCATGCAGAAACGGAGCGCAATGCGGCTTCTGCGCTCGACACGACGATGATGATGCGATTCACAATCGAGCAGCGTCCACTCACCGATCCGAGCGGACGTCCTGCCGCGCACGACCGCGAGGCAGTTGCGTTTCATCACTGCGAAGCGGAGTCGGCCGGCGATGCGATCCATCGATTCCTGATGGCAAACGACGGCAACATGGTCGGCGACATCGTCAAGTTTCCCGGACTGCAAGCGGTCGGCACCGTTCGACTCGCCGGCGGCGTCTACACGTTGCAGGTGACGCCGTCGAGCCAGAATCTTGCCCCGCTCAGCAATTGAGCGCTTTCTTCGCGCCTCCGCGTCTCCGCGTGAAACGCTTCTTTCCAAACATCAATGCGGACTGATCACGGTCACCTGCTGCGTCGTGTTGTTCGTCGCAGAGACAAAGGCCCAGATGCGCATGCCGGGTGTCAGCGGTTCGACGTCGATACGAGCCCGCGTAGTCGATGGCATCGGCAGATCGGCAGCTTGTGCATACGCCGGATAATTAATCTGGAGCTCGGGGATCAGGGTGGTGTGGATGTTGGTCAGGGTGTACGTGCGCTCCGCGACGAGCGTATCGGCGGTCGAATCACCCAAATGGATGCCCTTCCCAATCTGTTCATAGATCCTCACGCGAACGTCGCCCCCGACGTTGTCGAGCGCGTACATTCGCAACATGAGCCGGAGACTTGGCTGATTGGGAATGCCGAGCAGCGACACCCCGTCCGCGCGAAAATCCTGCGTGCGCACGACCGGAACTTCGCTTCCGAATCCATCGGCCTCACGCGAGACGTCCCGCACCCGCAAACCGAATCGGAGCTGGCCGATCGCGGCACTGTCGACGAAAAGAAATGCCCCGCCGGTGTTGCCGGGCGCGGGTTCCGGAAGTGTGCCGTAGGTCACACCCGGCTGGAGCGGCGGCGAGGTGCGGCAATCAAAACAAACGTACGTGCCGGCGAGACGCACTGGCTCCGTACCCGCATTCAGGATCGAGACATCCGTCACCCACTGCGTCCCGAATTCTCCAGTCACATTGATCAATGGATGAATGACGATCGGGAAGAGGACTTTTTCGAACCCGGCTGGTTGCGCAAACGCTCCAGCGGCAGCAAAGAGAAGGAGAACGACGAGGGAAAGGGTCACCGGTTTCATGCCGGCAAGTACGGCGCGCTCGCAATCGCCGTCTACTGTTTTGCTGTGAGCGAGGCCAGCAGTTTCTGCACATCAGGATCGTTTGGCTTCATCTGCTGCAGCTTCGCCGCGACCACGCGCGCTTCATCGGTGCGATGCAGATCGTTCAGCACGATGGCCTGATTGAAAAGCGGCTGCCACTGATCGGGCGCCATCGACGCGGCGCGCTCGAATTCCGCCAGTGCGCTCGCCGGCTGACCTGTCTGTTTGTAGCAGATGCCGAGGTCTGTGCGGACGTTGGCGTCATCGTGAACGGCCAGAGCGCGATCGAGATAATCGATCGCTTGGGGAAACTTGGCGGCATCCATGTACATATCGCCGAGCTGCACAAGCGCATCGAAATTCTTCGGATCTTTTTCGATCGCGGCTTTGAGAGTAGCCAGTTGTTGCTGCACAGCGGCCATGGGATTGCCGCCCGCCGCGCCCATCGGAGGCGTCATCGAACCACCCATTGGAGGCGTGGCCGCCGGAGCGCTCTCGGTTTCGCTAACCGGCGCCGCGCCGGCAAGCTTCGACTGCGCGATCTTCGGCCCGATGACGAGACCGCCGACGGTCAGGCCGAGAAGAAAACCGCAGGTGGTGAAGATGATGGTTTCTCGTTGCACTTCGTGCGTTCTCGGTTGTCGGTTGATTGCGCTTCGCGCGTTGTCGGCCTGAAGCCCATTGAGGTCGGTTGCCCGATCGGCGCGCAATCGTAATCGATCTCGCGCCTCTTCTGACCACGCGTGAAGGCGACAACCGACAACCGACAACGCGCGCAGCGCAATCAACCCAACTCGCGAACAACTATCCCCTAGTAATAATCTCCTTCAGCATCGAGTCCTGAAGTTGATACACCGCGTAAACCCCGACGTGGTAGTTGTTGAAGACGAACGAGAACGCGTAGACCTTGCCGCTTGCTCCGCGCACGTAGCCCGAAAGTCCGACCACGCCAACGATGTAGCCCGTCTTCGCGTACACCTGCCTTGCGTATGGCGCGCCGCGTAGACGATGGCCAAACTTCGCGTCCGGATCGCCGGAGTACGGCAGCGAGCTGACGTAATCCTCGCGGAATGGGCTCTTCCACATGTAGCGCAGCAGATGGATGAATGCATTGGCGGAGGCGCGGTTTTCGCGCGACATCCCGGATCCGTCGGCCTGGTGGAACTCTTCCGGCGGGACGCCAAGCTTGCCGGTGAGCCACTCGGTCACGCTGGCGGTGCCGGCTTCCCAGCTCCCCCGCTTCTTCCTCTCCGCGCCGATGATCTTCACCAACTCCTCGGCGTAATGATTCTGGCTCTTCTTGTTGATGACGAAGACGACGACGTTGAGCGGCGTGGCGTGTTGCGATACCGCTTTCCAGTCCGGCCGCTCGTCGTGCGGCGTGACGACGACCTGGCCTTGCACGGTGACGCCGTCGCGCACGAAGGTCTCGGCGGTGACGGTGGCAAAGTACTGCACCGGATTCTCGATCGTGACAAAGACCTCGGTCACACCTGTTCGCGCAGGCGTTCCGCCACGGACCATGATCTTGTTCGTGTTGCGATAGCGCGTGATGAATGGCAGGCCGTGGCCGGTGATACACGAGGTCTCCAGATCGAGATACGACGTCGGCGGCTCGAACTGCACAAGACACGCTTTACCCGGCTTCGTCGGCGTCACGCGCACCTGCACGCAGTTTTCCTGCATCGAAAATGCGGACACCGGCGCTTCGTACCAGTTGACGAGTTGATTCACAGGCCAGGTCGGATGGATGTACTCCGTGTCCATGTAGCCGTACTCGAAAATCAGGTTGCCCTTCACCGTCTTGACGCCGGCGCGTTTGAGATCGGTGACCCATTCGTCGATCACTGCCGTTGCATGACCATCATGGAAACGCCCGCCGATCGTTGGATCGCCGCGTCCGACGACTTTCACGTCGCCCGTCAGTGTGCCGGCGGCATCGACAGTGCCGCGCATGTAGACCGTCGTCGTGACTTCGAAGTCGGGATGAAGCAGATCGATCGCAGCAGCGGTCGTGAAGAGCTTCATGTTCGATGCCGGGGCCAGTGGCGTTTGCGGTGTGCGTTCGGCGATCACGCCACCGCTCTCGACGTCGACGACCTCAAGACTGGTCTGGGAGCTGCGCGCGACGGAACCGTTCATCAATGAGGTCAGCCGCTCGGACAACGTCGAGCCGGTGGCCGCGTCGGCAGGTGCGGCCGGCGCAACCTTCCGGCGCGACTTCCCGCGACGCCGTTTTGCGGTGTCAGCTCCGGTTGCCGTGAGAACCTGAAAGAATAAAAGCAGAAGCGCTGTCGCGATGAAACGCGTGCGTCGAACCGTCATCAGTACGAGGAACCTTTCCAACCACCGGACAATTCTGCAAGGCACGTGCGAGCTTCCCCGCGTGCCGCGCGCCCGCGCCATCGGCAACATCGCAGAATCACAAACGCTGATACGGATCCGGCAACGCCAGCCGGATGCGCTCTCGAAGAACGGCAGGGCATCGGCGACGGATCTCATCATGGATCTGGCTTCGTGAATAGCGCCGGCTGAAGTGCGTGAGCACGATCGTTTCGTTTTCGAAACGTCCGGCGAAGGCGGCGATGTCATCGAAATGAATGTGCCGGTACTTCGCCGCGCGCTCTTCATGCCCCGCCACGATGAACGAACACTCGATCATCAGCACCTCGGCTCTGAACAACGCGTCGTTTTCTTCGAGGATGCGCCGGTCGGTATCGCCGGTGTAAAAAAACATCGAGCGCCGCCACTCCTCCGTGACTTCCGTGCCGTGTTGCCGCAGGTCGATGATGTCGCGCTCTTCGCGCGCCGCGAATTCATCTTTCAGCCGATGCCGCACTTCGATGACTTCGTACGCGTTCGCGGCGACACGATGCGTGGCCCGATGCGTTCGCACTTCATGCGTCTTTCCGATTCGCACGACGTCGCCGGGCGCGAGTCCGATTACCTCGATCTCCGCAAACGACGCGCCGGTGATGCGCTCGTAAATCGCCAGAATCTCGCGCATGCCGTCCGCGGCATCGGCCGGAACATAGACGTGCCCACCGGTCATGCCGTGCAACTGCCGCTGCCCCGCGTAGAACGGAATGCCGACCGCGTGATCGAGATGCGCGTGCGTGACGAAAATGTGCGGCGTGGCGATGAGCGTGTCGGGACAGCGCCCGATATCGAACGCCGCATTCAACTCGCGCACGCGAAACCATGTCTCATGCCCCGCGCGCGAACGCCCTTCGATGTGCAGGTGCGTCGTGTCGATCGTGACGAAGTCTTTGTCGCTCATGCCTCGGCGTGAGGATGACACATTGCGCCGCGAAATCCGGCGGTTACAATCCGCCGCTCATGTCCGCCGCCGTCATCACCGACTTCGAAGCTTTCGCCGCCCTCGAGGATGAATGGCTCGATCTCTGCCGGCGCACGGCGGATGCAACGCCATTCCAGACGCCGATGTGGCTTCTGCCGTGGTGGCGTGCGTTCGGATCCGACGATCTGTCCGCCATCGCTTCTCGCAACGAAAGCGGCTTGCAGTCGCTGGCACCGCTCTACGTCATCCGTGATGAGGACGAGTCGCTCGGCCTTTTCGTCGGCACCGGTATCAGCGACTACCTCGACGTCATCGGCGACGCCGCGATGGTCATGCCGGAGCTGGCCGGAATCGATTGTCAGATGTGGGACCTGCAGCAACTGCGTCCCTCGTCATCGGTGTTGCAGGCTCCCCTGCCGGACGGGTGGTCCGAGAATGTCGAAGATCAGGAACCGTGTCCGACGCTTTCCATCGAAGGCGCCGGAGCAGAGCTGGAGAACCTTATCTCCACGCATTTTCGAAAAAAGATTCGCTACTACCGGCGCGCGCTTTCCCGTATGGGCGACGTGGTGGTCGAAACACCGACGCCGGAAACGCTCGACGATCTGCTCACCGCTCTCTTCGAACTGCACGCCGCGCGCTGGAAACGCCGCAATCTTCCCGGCGTCCTCGCCGACGAAACGGCGCAACGGTTTCATCGCGAGGTGGCGCCGCGGATGCTCGCGCAAGGGATGTTGCGGATGTATGCCACACGCATCGCCGGCCGCATCGTCGCCGTCTTCTACGGCTTCGCGCTGCACGGAACCGTCTACTACTACCTCAGCGGCTACGATCCCGATCTGGAAAAGCTGAGCATCGGCACGCTGATCGTCGCCCACGCAATCGAAGAAGCCGTGCGCGACGGCGCGACGACCTTCGATTTCCTCCGTGGCGCCGAGGAGTACAAATACGCGTGGGGGGCAACGGACCGGATGAATCGGAGAAGGCAGTTGTTCAAGGGATGAGGGAAACGGTCACGCGGAATGGCCGCGGCGCCATTTCGTTTAGACTTTCGCGTCCACCGTACTGGGGAGTCGCCAAGCGGTAAGGCAGCGGCCTTTGGAGCCGCCATTCGGAGGTTCGAATCCTCCCTCCCCAGCCACCGCGCACGGCGCGGCTCGTAGGTTGGCATAGCCTCGGCCACCGTTTCGTCCTGTGGCGCGAGCTGCGCGAAGACGTCGTTGGTTCGATAATCGTGCACTCGCCCCAGCCGCCTTCGTGATGAGTAAATTTGTTCGGCAGCCGCCGCGATAAGGTGGAGATCATGAGAGCACAACCGATTCACGACATCACGAGCGTCCGGACCGCCGGCGGTTACAGGTTGGAGCTCTCATTCGCCAACGGTACGCATGGCGAGGTGGACGTCGCATCGTTGATCTCATTTCGGGGAATCTTCGAACCGTTGCGCGACCCGGCCGAGTTTGCGAGCGTTTCCGTGGACCCTGAAGCCGGAACAATCGTCTGGCCCAACGGCGCCAACCTCGACCCACTCGTCCTCTACTCCGCGGTGACCAAGCGCAGCATCGAGTCGCTCATCACGACGCTGGCGATTAGCTGACGGTTCCTTCAGCGCCGCCGGAATTGTTGATCCGGCATCCATCGGCGGCGAACTGCTGCGGATCACCGCATTGTTCCGGGCGAGGGATCGCGATGCTAGGAACGCTGGTCTATCGAGCATCGGAGCGATCGAAGTGGCTGAGGGCGATCGAGTGCCGCGCGCCCTGTCTTCGGCAAGAGCTCGTGTCGTCACTCCTGCCGAGGTGACTGAATCATTGGGAACATTTAGACGAGGGCATTCATATTCAGCCACGTCGACTCGATTCAGAATCGAGCAATCGCGCGTCAGGCTTTGCCACCCTACCGCTAATTTCATAAGTTTGAAGACCGAGTAGGTGTGGATTCTCCGTCGAGCGTCACTCCTATAGTTAGGAAGCCGAGGTCGCAGCAATCAAGCGGGTCATTAGAGGAGACTGCCGGGTCGAATGAATGTCTTCGTGCGCTTTCTCAATTACTGGGCAGGTGTGGATAACGCCCTTTTGCGGCGGTGCCCTCGCCACGAACGTTCCAAGTACGCAAACAGCGGCACGCTTGTTCTGGTGACCGGGGTTTTTGCATTCTCCGGCGCAGCCTACGCCGTGTTCACCGTCTATGAAGGCATTGAACCCGCGCTGTTTTACGGAGCGATATGGGCAACCATGATCGTGAACCTCGACCGCCTTTTGCTGACAACGTTCCCCAAGAAAGCGCCATGGCTTCGCCAGTTTGGCCATGCGTTGCCAAGACTGATCCTCGCCGGATTCGTCGGATTTACCATCGCGCACCCTCTGACCGTGCGCCTCTTTCAACCGGAGATTCTCGATCACATCGGCATTGAAGCGACTGCGAGACGCAAAGCGGCAGAGACTCGGCGAAATGACGAAAGTAAGACAGCCACGGAGCAGACGCTGACGCGCAAGGCAGCGTTACCGGAATACAGCGCGGTCGTTGAACGAACGACGGCACGCGACCGGATCAGCAACGAGCTTGGAAAATTGGCGGACGGCGTTGCACAGACTGAACGCGACATCAAGGCGGAAATCGACGGCACGGCGCCGAGCAGGACGCCCAAATGCGGACCGATTTGCCGCGGCAAACAGGACATCCTCGCCCACCAAACAGAGGAAATGGGCAACGTTCGATTGGAGCTCGCGTCAGCGACGAAGGCGCTCAGTGACGGAGAACAGAACCTCTCCCTGGTGACGCGCTCGATCGACAACGACTCTCAAAAAGAGAGCAGCCGCGTAGAGCATGAATACCAGCTTGAGATCAACTCGATCGCAGCGATGCAATCGAAATCATTTTTTGCGCGATCGTCAGCACTGTCATCGATGGCTGAGGCGAACTCCGACATCCGATGGAAGTGCCGATTTCTCGCGGTGATGCTGGTCGTCGTGGAGATCATAGTCGTGTTTATCAAGCTGCTAACTCCAGCGGATTCAGCGGATGAGCTGGCAGCCGAGATCACCGCTGAATTCAGACAACGAATTCCGGCGGTGGCGAAAGAGATGGCCGGCGTGGGCCAGCCTGTCTATGCCGAACCTCCGGAACCGGAGCCCGTTTATCAAACCGATCCCGCGATTACGCCTCCGGCCGGAGATGACGTGCGACAGAGAAACATAATCGTGCTTCTCACGACCCTCTTCGTTATGGTTTTCATGTTTGAGTCGGGTAAATCCCTTCAGGAAATTGTCGGCACAGGTGCGCTGTTCCTTGCCGCCACTCCGCTTCTCGCTTTCTTCCGCAGACGGCGCAAGGAGAACGTCAAATGAAACTAACTTGGAGTGAGGCTCTGCCGACGATCGGGCTCGGAGTCCTGACCGTCCTTGTCGTCATCGGGTCGAAAAGGATCTGGAGTCCAACCGTCGAGCCCGCAGTCCACCCCGTATCATCTGCGCCGCAAAGCCTCGATCGCGACACGGAGGAGCGTCTGAAGCGCATTGAAAAGTCAATCGAAGACTTGCGGGCAGACATTGCCAGCCTACATAAGCCGGTGGCGGCACCGACTCCGGAGCCGCGAAGAGAGCCTGAGCCGGTTCACACGACAATCGAGCCGGACAATCCTCGTGAAGCTCTCAACCGAGGACTCGATTACGTCTCAAGAGGCAGCTATGACGAATCGGAACATGCACAAGTGTTGATCGATCTGGCAGCGGCGTACGCCATTCCCGGTCTCGCTCCCGAAATGAACAACGCGTTGCGGACCACGATGCAGCAGGTGAATGACATCGGAACCGAGCACATCATTGCCGAGGCGCGGTCGCTTCCTCGACAAAAGGCCGTAGAGCACCTCAAGGTTTTTCTAGCCATGACTCCGAAGCTAACGTCGAATCAGAAGGATCGTATCAACGCCGTCATCACTGCTTATTTGCGAGGCAGAGGTGAAGAGCGATAGAACGCGGAATGCTGGTTGTAGTCGAGCCGTATCTGGAGAATAACTTGTCGATCTCGCCAACCCTCCCGCGAGCCGACTGGCGTTACCGTTTGAGTAGATTTTTTCAAATACGACCCGACTTGTCCTCACGCCTACTTTTCTCTCACGTCGGACACGGCCAGTGCCATCATGTGCATCTCGGCAGGAGACGTCCATGCACATGACGATCGATACGGGCAACACCGGCTTCATGCTCCTCTGCTCCAGCCTCGTCATGCTCATGACGCCGGGCCTGGCGTTTTTTTATGGAGGACTGGTCGGACGCCGCAATGTTCTGTCGATCATGATGCAGAGCTTCGTCTCGATGGGTTGGACGACGGTCCTTTGGTGGGCCCTCGGCTTCTCGATGTGCTTCAGCGGCGATCTCAAAAGCGGAACTGATTTTCACGGCATCATCGGCAATTTCCACTGGGCCTTCCTCTCCGGCATCACGCTCGACACGCCCTCGGCCATCAACACCTCGATCCCGATGATCGTCTTCTGCGCCTACCAGATGATGTTCGCCATCATCACGCCGGCCCTCATCACGGGCGCCTTCGCCAACCGCGTGACGTTCAAGGCCTACATGCTCTTTCTCACCTTCTGGCTGATCTTCGTCTACTTCCCGTTCGTGCACATGATCTGGGGCGGAGGAATCCTGGCCTCGTGGGGCGTCCTCGACTTCGCGGGTGGAATCGTGGTGCATAACATCGCCGGAATCGCCGCCCTCGCCTCCGTTCTCTATGTCGGCCGGCGCAAGGTCGCAGACAGCGGACCGCATTCGATCCCACTCGTTGCCCTCGGCACAGGCCTGCTCTGGTTCGGGTGGTACGGCTTCAACGCCGGAAGCGAGTTCCGCGTCGACTCCGTCACCGCCGTCGCCTTCCTCAACACCGACATTGCCGCCAGTTTCGGCGCGATCGCATGGCTCTGTCTCGACTGGATGCAGTTCCGGAAGCCGCGCTTTGTCGGACTTCTCACCGGCGCAGTCGCCGGCCTCGCCACCATCACGCCCGCCGCTGGATATGTCTCGCCTGCTACTGCCTGCCTGATCGGACTCATCGCCGGCGTCGTCTGCTATTACGCCGTTGCGCTGAAGAACAAACTTCGCTGGGACGACGCGCTCGACGTCTGGGGCGTCCACGGCGTCGGCGGCTTCCTCGGCATCGTCCTCTGCGGCATCTTCGCGACGACGGCATTCAATCCAGCCGGTGTCGACGGCCTCCTCCGCGGAAACTCACACTTCTTCCTCGTCGAACTAGCCGCCGTCGCAATCTCCTCGGCGTGGGCATTCGTCTTCACCTACGGCATGCTCTGGCTCATCGACCGGATCACCCCAGTAAAAGTCCACGACACCGCCGAAGTCGAAGGTCTCGACCAGGCCCTGCACGGCGAAACGGCGTACATCGAGGGGATCTGAGCAGCGACACGACGCGTCATTGCCCGCTGATGTCCCGGCGCTATGGCAGGCAGAAAGCTTCGATCGATGAATGGGACTCGCAGGAGCTGGAACGATCGATTACGCCAAGTTCGTTTTAGTTGGCTCTGGACGCTGCCGCATTGCTAGGGAGGAAACATGTCCGTGCCGTTCGTTTCGACCGTACCGAGGGAGATGCTGTGCATCGGCTGATGCGGTTCGAACTTGATCCGCAGCATCGTCACGCCGCGAGAGCCAGGCTGGACGACCGCTTCGCCGAAGTACAGCGTGCCGAGGCCGGACACGACAAGCGTGCGGTTCTCGGCGTCCGCCAGCGAGGTGGAGACACCCAGCGACTGCTCGTCGAGGGGAACATCATCCCGGTTGCGAAGAGCCCGAAACGTGCGTGCTGCATTCAACCGGGCCGCGTCCAGGCGTACGTCAATGGAACGCCCATCGACCGTCACGTTCTTCAGCCTCAACGAGTCGAAGGTGATGGCCGCCTCGCCGGCGCCATGAGCCTGACGACCCACCATCCGCGCGCTCATCTCATCAATGTGGACGCGGCCCATGATGTCGACATTGCGCAACGTGACCAGCGACGTCGTGACCGACACCTTCCCGTCGTCCACACCGCTGACCTCGGATATCGCTTCGTCAAAGCGGATGCCATTGGAGTCGTAGTGCTGCGCGGACGCCGAAGTCTGCCCGCCCGCCGGCGACAACGAAACCGCGCTCGCCGTTGGAGCGTCGCCTCCAATGGCAATGGCCTGCGCATGAAAATGATGATGGGCGAATAGTGGTGAGGCGACCAGGACGAGTGAAACCATAAGACAGACGCGGATTTGCATGAAACCCCCTCCACGAAGTAGTTCAGGTTCGTTTCGTATGATGCTGAGAGCCTTACGGATACATGTCCGTGCCGTTCGTGTCGAGAGTGCCGAGGGAGATGGTGTGCATCGAATGCTGCGGTTCGAATTCGATACGCAGCATCGTCACGCCGCGAGAGCCAGGCTGGAAGATCGCTTCGCCGAAGTACAGCGTGCCGAGGCCGGACACGACAAGCGTGCGGTTCTCAACGTCCGCCAGCGAGGTCGAGACACCCAAAGACTGCTCGTCGACGGGAACATCATCCCGGCCGCGAAGGGCCCGAAACGTTCGCGCAGCATTAACATGGGCCGTGTCGAAACGTATGTTGATGGAACGCCCATCGACCGTCACATTCTTCAGCGTCAACGAGTCGAAGGTGATGGCCGCCTCGCCGGCGCCATGAGCCTGACGACCCACCATCCGCGCGCTCATCTCATCGATGTGCACGCGTCCCATGATGTCGACGTTACGCAACGTGACCAGGGAGGTCGTGACCGAAACCTTTCCGTCATCGATGCCACTGACCGCGGATACGGATTCATCGAAGCGGATTCCATTGGAGTCGTAGTGCTGCGCGGACGCCGAGGTCTGCCCGCCCGCCGGCGACAACGAAACGGCTCCCGCCGTTGGGGCGCCGCCTCCAATGGCGATGGCCTGGGCGTGAAAGTGGTGATGAACGGCAAACAGCGGGGACGCTACCAGGACGAGGGCAATCAGGAGCAATGACCGTAGTCGCATGCAATCTCCTCGAAGAGTTCTAGCTCATCAAGCTGAGAGTCTTACGGAATCAATTCCGTGCCGTTCGTTTCGATGCTGCAGATGGAGATGGTGTGCATCCGGTGCTGCGGTTCGAATTCGATACGCAACATCGTCACGCCGCGAGAGCCAGGTTGGACGACCGCTTCGCCGAAGTACAGTGTGCCGAGGCCGGAGACGACAAGCGTGCGATTCTCGGCGTCGGCCAGCGACGTGGAGACACCCAGCGACTGCTCGTCGAGGGGAACATCATCCCGGTTGCGAAGAGCCCGAAACGTGCGTGCTGCATTCAGCCGGGCCGCGTCGAAACGTACGTCAATGGAACGACCATCGAGCGTCACGTTCTTCAGCCGCAACGAGTCGAAGGTGATGGCCGCCTCACCGTCACCATGAGCCTGACGACCCACCATCCGCGCGCTCATCTCGTCGATGTGCACGCGGCCCATGATGTCGACATTGCGCAAGGTGACCAGCGAGGTCGTGACCGACACCTTCCCGTCGTCCACGCCGCTTACCTCGGATATCGCTTCGTCGAAGCGGATGCCATTGGAGTCGTAGTGCTGCGCGGACGCCAACGTCTGCCCGCCCGCCGGCGACAACGAAACCGCGCCCGCCGTTGGAGCGTCGCCTCCAATGGCGATGGCCTGCGCATGGAAATGATGATGGGTCGCGAAAAGCGGGGACGCTACCAGGACGAGGACAACCAGGAGCAATGATTGGATTCGCATGAAATCCTCCAAAAAGGATCGTGGACGATCACGGCATGATGTCCGTGCCGTTTGTTTCGACCGTGCCGAGGGAGATGGTGTGCATCGAATGCTGCGGTTCGAATTCGATCCGCAGCATCGTCACGCCGCGAGAGCCAGGTTGGACGACCGCTTCGCCGAAGTACAGTGTGCCGAGGCCGGAGACGACAAGCATGCGGTTCTCGGCGTCCGCCAGCGAAGTCGACACACCCAATGACTGCTCATCGAGAGGAACATCATCCCGGCTGCGAAGGGCCCGAAACGTGCGTGCTGCATTCAGCCGGGCCGCGTCGAAACGTACGTCAATGGAGCGACCATCGAGCGTCACGTTCTTCAGCCGCAACGAGTCGAAGGTGATGGCCGCCTCGCCGGCACCATGAGCCTGACGACCCACCATCCGCGCGCTCATCTCGTCGATGTGCACGCGGCCCATGATGTCGACATTGCGCAACGTGACCAGCGAGGTCGTGACCGACACTTTTCCGTCGTCCACGCCGCTCACCTCGGACACCGCTTCATCGAAGCGGATTCCATTGGAGTCGTAGTGCTGCGCGGACGCCGAAGTCTGCCCGCCCGCCGGCGACAACGAAACCGCTCCCGCCGTTGGAGCATCGCCTCCAATGGCGATGGCCTGGGCGTGAAAGTGGTGATGAACGGCGAGCAGCGGGGACGCTACCAGGACGAGGGCAACCAGGAGAGAGGCGCGGACTTGCATGAAATCCTCCTTCACCGCTAGGTATGCACAACGGCTGCGGGTCGATACCAACCCTTCGAGTCTGGAACGGAAGTCTGAATGATACTACGGACAGTTAATCCGAAAGCAAACCGTGATCTCCAGCTAACGCGACGCGCTCTGCCGCTCCGGCCAACCGCGCTTCTTCACTTCGTCGAACGTCATCAACGAATTTGCGTAGTAGTCGCGCAGCAGCGTTTCGCGCGGGTTCCATTGCCAGGCTTCTTCGATGACGGGGACGCCGCTGCCTTCGAAGAGGTCGGAGCGCCAGCGTTCGGCGGGCTGGATGAGGTGACGGAGCTCGACGATGCGGCGGGCGGCGCGCCAGATTTCGGTTCCGGTTTTTTCGCGCAGGAGCCAGACGCGGTTGTGCCAGGTGGTGCGATAGCCGTCGATGGCATCGATGATCTCCTCATCGGTCAGCGGCGTGCCGGTACGATCGGCGAAGATTCTCGCGAGCAGCGTGACCGGCGTGACCGGCAGCGCGTTCGAAATCTCCGTCATCACCAGTTCGGCGAGGCCGGTCATCGCTTCCTTGCGCTCATCGAACGATGGCGCAAGGATCGCTGGATGCTCGCGGATGAAGTCATCGACCGACACCGGCGTGCCGAACGTGACGACCGCGTAGCCGTAGCGCTTGAACCGTTTGAAAATGCTGCGCAACAGACTGCGGAAAAGAAAATCGCCCGTGGTCTTGAGCTTCTCCGACTTCGAACGCCGGTCCTCTTTCCCAACCAACTCCTCGGTGAGGTTGCGGTCTTCGAGCACGCGGTCGTAGTTGATCGCGGTCGGAATCAGAAAGAGCGGCGCGCTGAAGGCGGGATCGCGCTTGCCGCCGACGATGTAGTCGAGCATGCCCAGCTTCGGCTTCTGGAACGCGCCGTCGCGCGTGAGTCCGCCTTCGATGAAGACGCCCTGCGTCACGCCGTTCTTCGTAATTGTGCTGACGAAGCTGGAGAGAATGGCGTGATACAGCGGCTCGCGATAACGGCGGCGGATGAAGTAACCGCCGAACCATTTGAAGAGATGGTTAAGCGGCCAGACGCGCGCCCACTCGCCCACCGCGTATGACAGCGATACGAACTTGAAGAGCATGTGCGCGACGAGCACGTAGTCGGCGTTGGAGCGGTGATTGATGAGGTAGACGACGACGGCGTTCTTCGGCGCCCGAGCATTGAAATCGCGCAGCGTCTTGTGCTCCACAACCGGTCGATAAAGAAAGTGCATGATGCCGCGAGCGAGCGGCGCGCCGAGGCGGTAGTAGGCGAGAAGATTGAACTTGGGAACGATCTCGCGGAGATAGACGCGCGCCTGGTGCGTTGCCTCTTCGATCGAGACGTGATGATCTTTCGCGTAGACGCGCACGGCGTCGACGACCTCGCGGCTGCCGAACACTTCGAGCTCGATCGCCGCATGCCGCCGTTTCAGTTTGAAGCGATCGACACGAATGCGACGCGAGTGCTGGAATCGCCGCGCATGACGATTGCCGAGGACGAGCGCGAGCACGCCAAGGACGAGCACCAGCGCGAGTGCTCCGATCAGAACGTAGGTCGTCATGTGGAGTGCGCTGACTTTACCGCGCTTGCGTCAAAAGGGAGAGACGGCGACAAGAGATCAGAGACCAGACTCCTTGACCGCGCGAACCTCTGATCTCTTGTCTCTTGTTGTTGCTTGTCTCTGATCAAACCGGCGCGACCTCGACCAGGTTGTCGTAAAACGTGGCTCCGCGCCCAATATCCGTCAGCGCCTGCGACGTGGTCTGGTTGGCGTTCGCGCCATCGCCGGAGAGTTTCCCCCACCACACCGACGGCGCGGAAACGACGCCAGGGCGGACGCGATCGGTGACGATGGCGTCGGCGGTGAATGTGCCGCGTTCGTTGAAGATCTTCACGCGAGAACCGTTTTCAATCGACCGCGTTTTGGCGTCGTCGGCATGAATCTCCAGCGACGGCTTGCCCGCGGAACGCCGCAGCGATGGAACGTTGGCGAAGCTGGAGTTGAGAAATTCATGCGCAGGCGGCGAGAGCAGCGCCAGCGGAAAGCGGCGCGCAAGCTCAGGAGCGCGCTCCTCCGATTCACGCGGTGCGATGTAGTCCGGAACCGGATCGAGACCGAGCGCGGCGATCTGCGCCGAGTCGATCTCGATCTTCCCGCTCGGCGTTTTCAGCGCTGTCCCGCGCCGGAACGGCATGTGCGGCGAAGGAAGGTTGAGGCGCACGGAGCCGTGCTCGCGCAGCGCTTCCAGCGTCACGCCGCGCATCACGTCGCCGGTGCCGGTGAGCGCCGCGCGCATCATCTCTTCATCGCTTTCGCGGAGCTCGGGGAAGTCGAGCTTCATCGCCGCGGCGATGCGGCGGAAGATCTCGGAGTTCGGCAGTGCCTCGCCCAACGGCTCGATCGAGCGCCGGTTGTACATCGCGTAGAGATGGCCGTACGCCCTGTGTATGTCTTCGTGCTCGAGCTGCGTCGTGGCCGGAAGAAGAACGTCGGCGTAGTCTGCGGTGTCGGTCTGGAAGTGTTCGAGGACGACTGTGAAGAGATCGTCGCGCCGCAAACCGCGCAGCACGTTCTCGCGGTCGGGGGCGATCGATCCGGGATTGGAGTTGTACACAATCAATCCCTTCACCGGCGGATCATCCACTTCGGTCAGCGCTTTGCCGAGCAGCGTCATGTTGATTGTGCGCGCGGAGTGGTTGCCGAGGTCCGTGCGCTCCATTGCGGAGGTGTTCATGGCGAAGGTGCCGGATGATGAGAGCTGACAACCGCCGCCAGCATCGTTCCATGCGCCAGTGATCGCGGGCAGCAGCGAGATGGCGCGCACCGCTGATCCGCCACCGGCGTGGCGTTGCAGTCCGTAGTTGAGGCGGATGAATGTCGGGCGCGTCGTTCCGTAGAGCGTGCCGAGGCGCTCGATGGTTTCGATCGGGATCCGGCAGATGGCGGCGACGCGCTCGGGCGCGTAATCGCGGAGAACGCGATCGCGCAGCTTCTCCCAACCATGCGTCATCTCGTCAAGATATTGACGACCTTGGTGTCCGTCTCTGAACAGGATGTGCATCATCCCGAAAGCCAACGCAGCATCGGTCCCGGGACGGATCGCGATGTGCTCGTCGGATGCCGCCGCCGTCCTCGTGCGAATCGGATCGATGCAGATGACCGGCGCGCCGTTCGCGCGCGCTTTCCGAATGAACGGCCAGAGGTGTGGATTCGATGTGAGCGTGTTCGTGCCCCAAAGCACGATCAGCTTCGCTTCCGGAACCGCCTCGGGATCGGTGCCCATCTTCGCGCCGTAGGTTAGTGCGAACGCTTCTCCGCCTGCACTGGAGCAAATGGTCCGATCGAGAAATGATGCTCCGATTCGTCGAAAGAATCGCGACGCCATCGCTTCGCCCTGCACGAGCCCCATTGTCCCCGCGTACGAATAGGGCAGGATCGCTTGCGGGCCATCCGGCGACGCGATGATCGCGCTGAGCCTCTCGGCGATCAGCGACGTCGCTTCGTCCCAAGTGGCGCGGCGGAAGCGTCCCTCCCCTTTCGCGCCGACGCGAATCTGCGGAAACGTCAGACGATCGGGGTGATACGTGCGCTCGAGATACTTCGACACTTTCGTGCAAAGGAACCCTTGCGTGAATGAGTGTTCGCGATCCCCCGCGATGCGCGTGGCCCGGCCGTCATCATCGACCGTGACGAGCATCATGCAGGTGTCAGGACAATCGTGCGGGCAGACTGCGCGGATGACTTGGGGCATGCGCGTAGTTTATCGGAGTGCGGGCGTCTCGCCCGCGGCGGCGAGGCGTCTCGCCTCGGCGTATTGCCTAACGTGGGATGAAGGTACTCCGCGTCGCCCAATCGTCATCCAACGACGAATGCGGCGCAGTGACGTACCCTGAAAATCGAAAGGTTACCTTTCGATTTTCAGGGTCATGCCGCATGTCGAATCATCGTGCAAGACCGTGATGATTCCGCGCACCACCGCCGGGCGGGACGCCCGCCGGCCGCAGGCGAGACGCCTGCACTCCTTACAGTGACTTCACGAGCTTCTTCGGTGCGATCGCGCGGTAGCTCTCGTCGATCCACGCTTTGATCAGATCGAGCGACTTTTCGTCCTTCAACGTTGCAGTGACCCAGCCGGCTTTGCCGAGGCCGTAGCCGGTCGGTTCGGCGAAGGGGAGGTCGACGGCCATGTCGCGCGAATTCGGGAGCTTCACCGAGATCGAGAAGCTGCCATCCTCGTCTGTGCTCATGAAGAGGAACGCCTTCTTCTTCACCTTGATCGCGCTGTGGCCCCACGGAAACTCTTCGTATGTTTCGGGGAACGCGAGCGCGTAATCGCGAAGCTTTGATTGGATTTTGCTGCCTTTGGATTTGGTCATGATTTTTTGATCCGCAGATGACGCAGATCAACACAGATGAAGTCTCAACCAATCTGCGTTCATCTGCGTCATCTGCGGATCAAAAAAAACTACTCCCGCTCCAGCACCATCGCCACGCCGATTCCGCCCGCGGCGCAGACCGTCACGAGGCCGTATTGCTGGCCGGTGCGCTGGAGCTCGTTGCAGACCGTCGTCACGATGCGGGCGCCTGTCGCGCCGAAGGGGTGGCCGAGGGCGATCGATCCGCCGGTGACGTTGATCTTTTCGGGATCGATCTCGCCAACCGGCTCGCTGCGGCCGAGTTTTTCCTGCGCGATCTTCTTCGAGCCGATCCACTGGATGTTCGACAACACCTGCGCGGCGAACGCCTCGTGCATCTCGATCACGCCGATGTCCTTGAGCGAGATCTTCGCGCGCTCGAGTGCGATCGGCAGCGCGAAGACGGGGCCTTGCAGCAACTGATCGAACGGATCGGTGGCCGCGTACGCGTAACTCTTGATGAAGCCGATCGGTTTGATGCCGAGGGCTTTCGCTTTATCTTCCGACATCAGCAATACCGCCGACGCACCGTCCGTGAGTGGCGACGAATTCGCGGCGGTGATTGTCCCGTATTTGCGATCGAAGACCGGCCGCAGTTTCGCCATTGCCTCGGCCGTCGAATCGCCGCGAATGAGGTTATCGGTCTCGACGATGTTGTCGAATCCCGGCGGCACCATCACCGTCATCACTTCGTCTTTGAATCGCCCACTCGCCGTCGCCTCAGCGGCGCGATGATGGCTTTGCAGCGCAAACTTGTCCTGCGCCTCGCGCGTGATGCCGTTCTCTTTGGCCATCTTTTCGGCCGACTCGCCCATCGTCAGACCGGTCGTCGATTCAGCGATTGCCGGCGCGTCGGGCGCGAGATCCTTCGGCCGGATCTTGGTGAACGATCCGAGTTTGCCGCCGATGCTTTTCTGCTTGCTCGCGCCGACGAGTGCGTCGGAAAAGTTTTTCGAAAAAAGAATTGGGATGTCGGAGAGCGACTCGCTGCCGCCGGCGACGACGACATCGGCGTAACCGCGAAAGATCAGATCAGCAGCCGAGGTGATGGCTTGGTTCGACGACGCACACGCTTTGCTGACGGTGTAGCCCGGCAACTTTCGCGGCAGGCCGGTGCCGAGGATGATCTCGCGGGCGATGTTCGGTGCTTTGACCGATGGGATGACGTTGCCGAACACCAACTCCTGAATGCTGTTCGGATCGATGCCTGAGCGCTGCACGAGCTCCGCGACGACGAGCTTGCCGAGGTCGAGCGCGGAAAGGCGCGCGTAGTGAGTTCCCGACTTTGCGAACGGTGTGCGAAGACCTCGAACGACAGCGACTCGCGGGGTGTATTGCCACATTCGATAAGAGCCTCGGCGGCGGAGAATAGCACGCGCGCTTCAGTGCCGAATTGCGCGCCGTTTTGCGGGCGGCGCGACGGCGGTGATCGTGATCGTTCCGCTGTTCTGACACGCTGCCGATGCCGCGCTTCCGGCTGTGACGGACCATTGATATGTCCCTGGGCTCGCGTACGCGTGCACCGGCGCCAGCTCGGTCGAGCCTGTGCCGTCGCCGAACGCCCACGTCGCTGCCACATCGTCGCACGACGTCGGTTGCTGCAACGAGAATCGGACGGGAAACTGCTCCGCGGCGGATGAGACGACGGTCGCAGCGCACGCGAAGCTGCATGGAGACTGGCAGACGGCGGCATCGACGGTCACCGTCAACTCATCCGAATCGGTCGTGCCGCCGGGACCGGACGCTCGGACGAAGTACTTGTAACTCTGCCCGGCGACGATGTTGGTAGTGTCGACGAAGGAAGTGGTGGTCTGGTCGCTGATCTTCGTCCCAGCGCGGAAGACAGCGTACGAAGTTGTGTTTGCGGACGGCGTCCAGGTCAGACGGATCGCGGCGGCCGGTGATGAGGCAAGGTCGCAGATCGCCTTCGCGGTCAGCGTGAAATTTCCCGGCGGCGGCTGACAGATCGTTCCCGGCAGCGAGATGTTGATCGTGTTGGAGTCGGCATTGCCGCCGCTGTTCGAAGCGCGAAGGAAGTAGGCGTACGTCTGACCAGGGACGACGGCAGCGTCGTCGTACTCGACGGTCGATGAAGGCAAGGAAATGAGTGCCGTTCCGTTGCGGAGCACGATGTAGTTCGCGGCGTTCGCAGATGCCGTCCACGAAAGATGGTTGACTGGACTCGTGCCATTGCAAACCGTGTTCTCCGAGAGCACGGGCTGCGTTGGCGGAGTTGCCGGACAGATCGCGCTCGTGATCGTGACGCTCGATCCAGCCGACACCGTGCTGCCGCCGCTGTTCGCCGCGGTCACCGTGTAGGCGTAAGTCTGCCCGACAGTGACGTTGAGGTCATCGAGCGCCTGCGTGCTGGAAGAGAGCGACGACGTGTAGGCCACGCCGTTGCGATTGACGACATACGACGCGGCGTTCGACGACGCGGTCCATGCGACATGCACTCCTGGCGCAGGCGATGCGCCCGTCGTGCAAAACGCGGTCGCAGAAGCCGCGAACGCGCCCGGCGGTGCGACGCACGTCGCCGCGGTGACCGGTAGCGTGTTCGATTCCGTCGATCCCGAGTTGTTCAGTGCCGAGATCGTGTAGTTGTAGGCATGACCGGCGGTAACGGCGTTATCGGTGTACGTGCGGGACGTCGTCGTGGTCAGGATGACGCCGTCGCGATCGACGCGATACTGCGCAACTCCCGGCGCGGCGGTCCAGCTCAACTGAACGCTCACTGCGTTGTTCACGCAGGTGGTTGTGGCAGTGAGCGTCGAGCTTCCCGGCGGCCCGGAACACGACGGCGTCGTCACAAACTGACCGTCGTTCGCGTCGATGTTGTTGACCGTGTAGCGAACTGACTTGCCGCCCGTTAGCCCGGTGATGTCGAAGCTGCTCTTCGTGCCGTCGAGAACAGCGACGAGATCGCCGTTCGCGTCGGTGATGATGTAAGAGGAGTCAGTGCCTGCGGTCCACGCCAGATGAACCGCCGGTCCGCTCACCGAACAATACGCAGCCTCGGCCACCTGCAGATCGCCGTTCAGGCAGAACGACGAATTCGGCGCGGACGGCGTGACGCTGTTCGACGTGAACGTAAAGCCGCGGCTGTCCGTCGCCACGACCGTGTACGCAGTGCCGGACGTGGTGTCGTTGAAAGCGAGAGTCGATACCGGAAGTGTTCCGCTGATGGCGACACCGCCGCGAAAGACCTTGTACGACGACGCGCCTGACGACGATGACCACGAAAGATGGACGCCCCGCGGCTGGCAGACAGGAATGGCGGCGACTCCGAATGCTCCCGGTCCGGCGAAAGCAACCGGCGCGACGAGTAAAAACAAAAACGCGAGGAGCGATGTGGTCTTCCGCCACGGAGCGAGCATAGGGACAGATGCGATTGTACGCTCGCAACTCACCGGAGCGGCGGTCAGTGCCGGACGGCGCGCCGTTTCGGAGGCGCGGCCGCGCCCGTCACCGTGATCGTTCCGCCGTTCTGACACATCCCCTGCGACTCGGTGCCGATGGTGACCGACCAGTGGAACAGTCCCGTCGTCGAATAGGAATGGCTCGGCGCGAGCTCGTGCGAGATCGGTCCGTCGCCGAAGTTCCAAGTCACCTCCAACCCGCAGGTATCGGGGAGTTGAAGCACGAAACGGACTGGCGTCAGCACGGCAGCCGTGGGGACGACGCTCGCAGCACAGGAGTTCGCGCAGGGAAGCTGGCAGACCGATGGATCGATCACGACGGTCTCGCGATTGGAATCGGTCGAGCCACCGGGACCGATCGCGCGAACCACGTAGTCGTACGCCAGCCCGCGCGTTGTTCCAGAGTCGTCGAACGATGTGGTGTTGCCTCCGGCAGATCCGATTTGCACGCCGTTGCGCAGGATGAGATAGCTGGTCGCCGTCGCTGCGGCGGACCAGTTCAGCGTCACGACCGGCAATGGCGGTGAGGCAATCGGGCTGCACGATGTCGTCGCAGTGAGCGTAAACGCCGGAGGCGGACAGACGGCGGCCGATGGCACGATCGTTCCTGCCGCCGCGCTCCTCGTCCCACCAGAATTTGAAGCGACGACGTCGTAGCTGTAGCTCTGGCCGGCGATGACCGTGGAGTCATCGAACAACGTTGCTGTCGAGGCCAGGGTCCCGCTCACAGGCGTGTTGTTTCGATTGACGACGTACGAAGTCGCGCCCGCGGCGGTTGTCCATGTCACGCGAACCGTTGCCGCGCCGCTGTTGCAGAACGCGCTCGACGAGGCCGTGAATGCGCCGGGCGGCGGTGGAGAACCGCAAGACGAAACGCTGACGCCGGCCGGCGAGGAAGTGGTTGTTCCACCGCTGTTCGATGCGGTGACGGTGTAGGTGTACGAATGCCCGGAGGGGACGTTGGTGTCGTTGAAATTAGCCGTCGACGCCGGGAGCGTGCCGCTGACCGAGGCGCCGTCGCGCTTGACGACATAGGAGCCGGCGCCTGTCGAGGTCGTCCAGCTCACATGAACGACAGCGATGTTGCCATCGCACCCTGCATTGGCCGCGGCACTGAACTGACCGGGCGGGTTGGGGATGCACGACAGGTTGGCGACCGTGGCCTGCGCTGCCGGCGACGTGGCACTGCCGGACGTGTTCGATGCGGTAACGGTGTAGCTGTAGGTCTCACCGGCTGTCACATTCACATCATCGAACGATGTCGTGTCCGTCGAAAGGCTCCCACTGATCGGAGTACCGGCTCTGTTGACCAGGTAGGACGTAGCAAAAGCCGCCGAGGTCCACGTCACGTGAACGGCAGGCGCGGCTGGCGGCCCGGCCACACACGTTGGTGTGGCCGAGGCGGCCGGCGTCGCAGGCGGACAGATGGCGTTGGGGATGGCGATGTTCTTCGTATTCGAGTCGGTTGAGCCGCCGCTATTCGTGGCGATGATCTTGTACGCATAGGTCTGCCCGGCATTGACAGTCGTGTCGGTGTACGTCGTGCCGCTTGTCCCCGCGAGCGGCGCATTGTTGCGAATGACCTGATAGCTGGCCGCGCCGGTGGCGGCCGTCCATGTCAGCGAGACGATTGCGCGCGGGCCGGTCGTATCGCAGGACGCGCTGCCGTCGAGAACCGGCGCGGATGGCGGTGGCTGGCAGACGTCGGACTCAATCTGAATGACTACGGTATTCGACTGTGTGCTCCCTGCCGGGTTCCTGGCAACCACGTAGTAGGAAAGCGTGCGAGGGGCCGTGCTGTAGGGGCCGAGGTCATCGAAAGACCAGGGACCGCCCGAGGGGATGGAGCCGACCGGGCCTTCATCGCGATACACGTCGTAACTCGTGGCGTTGGATGAGGCCGGCCAGGAAAGGTGAATCGCCGCGGTCCGCTGCTCCATGTTGTAGCAGTAGGCATTTCCCGAAAGAACGAAGGGACCGGGTGGCGGCGAACAGTTCAATGCGGAAACCACGACGGTGTTGGAGTCCGTCGTCGAAGAGCCATCGGTGGCGCGTATGAAGTACGAGTAACTCCCCGACGGAGCCACGTTCGCGTCGTCATACGCGGTCCCCGAGGTGACCGTAACGATATCTACGCTGTTGCGAATGACGTCGTAGGAAACCGCCCCAGACGAGGCGCCCCATGTGAGAAAAATGTGGGGAGTTGCGCCATTGCATTGGCTGCTCGCGGACATCGTGAACGCACCAGGCGCCGCGGGCGCTGGCAAGGCTGCAACGAGCAGAAGAATCGCGACCAACGCGGGCTTCATCAGTTACTCAGAATAGCAATCGGCAGGCCGGATATTGTCGCTGAGAGCGATTGATCGTCCACCCGAAACGCCCATTCCCTGGGCTACAGCACCAGCCGCAGCGGCTGCTCGATGTAAGCGCGTAGCGTGCGCAGGTACTCCGCGCCGAGGGCGCCGTCGACGACGCGGTGGTCGCAGGACATCGTCACTTTCATCCGGTCGCGGATCACGACCTGGCGATCGATCACGACTGGCTGCGCGGTGGCGGCGCCGATGGCGAGGATGGCTACGTTGGGCGGATTGATGATGGCGGTGAACTGCTCGATTCCCCAGGCGCCTAGGTTGGAGATGGTGAAGGTGGAGCCCTGGTACTCGGCCGGCATCAGCTTGCGGTTCTTTGCTTTGTCCGCGAGCGAACGGACCTCGGCGGCGATGTCGGAAACTGATTTTTCATCCGCGTTGCGCACGACTGGCGTGATGAGGCCTTCCGGCGTCGAGACGGCGATGCCGATATGAACCTCACCGTGTTGTGTGATCGCATCATCGCCCCACGATGCGTTCACGTTCGGGTGATGGCGAAGAGCGAGCGCGGCGGCGCGGACGATGAAGTCGTTCACGCTGGTCTTGATCCCTTCGATCTCGTTCAGTTGTTCGCGAAGAGCAAGGAGATTCGTGACGTCGTATTCGGCGGTCAGATAAAAGTGCGGGATCGGGCCGGTCGATTCGGCGAGGCGTTTCGCGATCGTTCGCCGCATCGCCGAAAGGGGGATGTCCTTCGTCTCGAGTTGCTGCATCGGCGGCAGCGAAGGCGCCTTTGGTTTTTGCGATGGCGCAGCAGACGGTTTGAAGTTCTTGATGTCGCTGGCGACGATGCGGCCGCCCGGTCCGCTGCCCTGAATCTGTTCGAGGCTGACGCCCATGTCGCGGGCCATCTTGCGCGCCAGCGGCGACGAGCGTCTCCTTCCACCCTCGGCTTGCGGCATCGCGGCGACATTCGCCGCGGGCGCGGTGCGGTCGATGCGCGGCGCTTTCATGTCGATGGCGTCCGCGTAATCGCCAGTCGATTTCTTGATCGAGTCTTTCTTATCGATCGCGCGGCGCGACGGTGGTTCTTGTGGCGCGGCGGCATCGCCAGCAGGTTTTGGTTTCTCTGTTTCTTTCGCCGGTGCGGCAACGGGCTTCGCGGTTTTCGGCGCCGCCTTCTCCCCCTCGGCGAGAATCGTGGCCAGCACGCCGCCGACTTCTACCATCTGTCCGGCGGCAGCGGCGACATCGCCGAGGGTTCCGTCCTGCTCCGCTTCGAGATCGAGATTGACCTTGTCCGTCTCGATCTCCAACAACGGCTCGCCTTTTTTCACAACGTCGCCGGCGTTTTTGTACCAGCGGATGACCTTCCCCTCGGTCATCGCATCGCCCATTTTGGGCATGATCACGTCAGCCATTTGCGTACATCACTTTCTTTACCGCCGCGATCACGTGCTGCTCATGCGGCGTTGCCAGAAGCTCGAGGTTGCGCGCGTACGGCATCGGCACATCTTCGCCGGTCACGCGTGCAACCGGCGCATCGAGGTCATCGAACACCGTCTCGGTGATGCTTGCCGCGATCTCGGCGGCGGCACCGAACGGCTTCCACTGCTCCTGCACGACGACGCAGCGATGCGTTTTCGTGACCGACGCGTAGGCAGGCTCGAGATCGAGAGGCCGCAGCGTGCGCAGATCGATCACTTCGCACTCGATTCCTTCATCCTGCGAAAGTTTCTCCGCGGCGATGAGCGACATCTGCAACATGCGGCTGTACGAGACGATCGTGACGTCGCTTCCCTCCCGCGCCACGCGCGAGACGCCGAAAGGCACCGTGAAATCG
Source organism: Thermoanaerobaculia bacterium (assembly GCA_963719365.1). Lineage (GTDB taxonomy): Bacteria > Acidobacteriota > Thermoanaerobaculia > Gp7-AA8 > Gp7-AA8 > JADGNZ01. The sequence goes on from OY970380.1 coordinate 1,331,981, forward strand.
GGATCGTCAGGAACCTCGCCCTTCATGCCGTAGAGCGCGGCGCTCTCGAGGAAGATGACCGGATCGCGACCGCGAATCGAAGTCTTGAGCAAACCCTTCGCGTCGGCGGGCGTGGCCGGCGCGACGACTTTGATTCCCGGAAAGTGCGCATAGAACGATTCGAACGTCTGCGAGTGCTGCGCGGAAAGCTGCACGCCTGCGCCCTGCGGTCCGCGAATGACGACCGGCACATCGACCTGGCCGCCGGAGAAGTAGCGCACCTTCGCGGCGTGGTTGAGGATCTGGTCGGCGGCGACGATAGCGAAGTTCATCGTCATCATCTCGACGATCGGCCGCAGTCCCAGCATGGCCATCCCCACTGCCGTTCCCACCATCCCCGCCTCGGCGATCGGCGTGTCGATCACGCGTTTGCCGCCATACTTTTTCAGCATGCCGGCGGTGATGCGGAACGTTCCTTCGTAGACGCCGATGTCCTCGCCCATGATGAGGACGTTCGGATCGCGGTCCATCTCTTCCATCATGGCTTCGCGGATGGCGTCGCGATAACTTTTCTCGGACATCGTGTTTACTCGTTCTCCCGCGTGGGTCCGTGCTCGGCGACGATGTCGCGCCACAGCTCTTCCGCTTCCGGCTGCGCGCTCTCTTCCGCGAACTGCACGGCGGCGGCCACCTCGGACGCGGCCCAATCCTCGATCGATTTCACGTCGCCGTCGGTGAGTCCGCAAATTTCGCCGAGGCGGTTGCGGAGGATGCCGATGGGATCGCGATGGCGATGCTGTTCCACTTCGTCTTTGCTGCGATATGGCTGCAGGATGTCGGCGGCGCCGTGGCCGGAAAAGCGATACGTGATCGCCTCGATGCAGTACGGCTTGCCGGTCTCGCGCATCTGGCGCACCACGCGATCCGCCACGCCACGGACGGCAAAGACATCCTGTCCGTCCACCTTTTCTGTCGGAATGTTGTACGCGCGAACGCGCTGCGAAAGATCGGTCAGCGCGGAATGGCGCTCGACCGACGTGCCCATCGCGTAGCCGTTGTTCTCGATGATGAAGAGGATCGGGCACATCCCGTCCTTGCCCCAGAGTCCGGCCATGTTCATCGCTTCGTGGAACGAGCCGATGTTCATCGCGCCGTCGCCGAAGTAGCAGACGGCGATGCGCTCGGTCTGTTGATATCGAAGCGCGTACGCGGCGCCGGCAGCGAGAGTCAGATGTCCGCCGACGATGCCGTATCCGCCGTAGAAACCATGCTCGACGTCGAACAGATGCATCGATCCGCCCTTGCCTTTGGAGACGCCGGTGCCTTTGCCGAAAAGTTCGGCCATGACGCGGCGGGGATCGGAGCCGAGGGCGATGGCGTGGGCGTGATCGCGATAGCCGGTGAAGAGGATATCGCCCTTCGTCAGAGCGGTGATGATGCCGCTGGCCACCGCTTCCTGACCGCTGTAGACATGAAGGTAGCCGCCGATTTTTCCTTTGCGAAACTCACGCTCCGTCGCTTCCTCGAAGCGGCGGATGAGAATCATCTGCCGGAGAATCTCCGTCCATTCCGGCGCGCACGCGGCAGCCGGATCGATCGTGGCCGAAGCCTGTTCTTTAGTTTTAGCCATCAATTTCTGAGCGTCAGGGGTGCATGACGCGGGCCGGGATTCTATATCGATGAATGCGTGATCCGTCCACGCCTTTCGGTGAACGAAGAAGAGCGCAGGCAAACGCAGAACCCGTTGCCATTCCGAGCCGGCGATTCGCGTGCAGCGAAGAGCGAAAACCCACGCTATCGTATCCGCTTGAACTATCTCGCGCATCTGTTCCTCGCCGGGAGCACGGCGGAATCGCTGATCGGAAACCTGGCCGGCGATTTCGTCAAAGGGCGCATCAGCGACGCGTTGTCGCCGGGACTCGCCGAAGGAATCCGTAATCACCGCCGCGTCGACGCCTTCACCGATTCTCATCCCTCGGTCGCCGCATTCCGCCGCGTTCTCATTCCCGAACATGGCCACTACGCCCGCGTGATCGCCGACGTTTTCTTCGATCATTTTCTGGCCGTCGATTTCGACCGTTATTCTGCCGAGCCTCTCGATACATTCCTCATGCGTGTGTACGCGACGATCGATCCGCACATCGACACACTTCCCGGATCGCTGCGCGCCGTCTATCCGCGAATGCGCGACGAAGGATGGCTGCGCTCGTATCAATCGGTCGAAGGGATCCGGCGAGCGCTCGGCGGTATCTCGCACCGGTTGTCGCGGCGGCCCCAGCTCGCTCCATCCGTGCATTTCCTCAGCGATGACGGTACCCGCGCAGAGCTCGAGCGGCTTTTCCACGAGTTCTTCCCCGATGTGATGGCGTTGCGGGGGTCGTGAGCCGGGAGTCGGATGTCGGAGAGTGCGCGATCCAATCAACTCCGACACCCGGCTCCCGGCCACCGACTCCCGCGACATACAATCTCCACGTGACCGAAAAAAGCATTCAGGAAACGTGGGCTCCGCAGAACCGCTGCTTCGGCTGCGGGCCTGCAAATGAAAAAGGATTGCGCATCCGCACTTTTCGCGAAGGCGATGAATTCGTCTGCGACTGGACGCCTGAGCCCCATCACGCCGCCTTCGACAACGTGCTGAACGGCGGCATCATCGGCGCTCTGCTGGATTGCCACAGCAACTGGGCCGCGACGATGGTGCTGATGGAGCGGAACGGCAGCGAGTCGCCACCCTGCACGGTCACCTCCGACTTCCACGTTTTCCTCAAACGTCCCACGCCGATGGCACCGCTGCGCGTTCGCGCAAAGGTCGTCGAAGTGACGGACGATCGCGCCGTCGTCGAAGCATCGATCGAATCGAACGGCAAAGTGACCGACACCTGCCGCGGCACGTTCGTCGCGGTGAAGGAAGGTCATCCGGCGTATCACCGGTGGTAGCTCTTGATGAGAAACCGAATGTTGAATGTTCGATGTTGAATGTTGAGTGTTGAATGAGACACATCGCGCCTTCGCTAAGTTTTGTCGGGGAACCCCAGACTATCCGCGAAGAGCCGCGCGGGCGGCGACTTGGGTTCCTTCATTCAACATCCAACACTCAACATTCAACATTCAACATTCGCTTTTCGCGACTCCGAACTGACACTCATCGAAGCGAGCGCAATTCGCAATGAACGAAGAGCGCTCCCGCCTCACCGGCGATCTGCACGCCATCGCCCGATGGCGCAAGTGGGGGCCGTATCTCGCCGACCGCGCCTGGGGAACGGTGCGGGAGGATTACAGCGCGAATGGCGATGCCTGGTCGTATTTTCCGCACGACCTGGCGCGCTCGAAAGCCTTCCGCTGGGGCGAGGACGGCATTGCCGGTTTCTGCGACCGCTACCAGATTCTCTGCTGGTCGCTGGCGCTTTGGAACGAGCGCGATCCGATTTTGAAGGAGCGCTTTTTCGGACTCGTTCCGGGCGAAGCGAATCACGGTGAAGATGTGAAGGAGTGCTACTTCCATCTCGACGCGGTGCCGAGCCATTCCTACCAACGTCTTCTCTACAAGTATCCGCAGCGTGAATATCCCTACGTTCAGCTCATCGAAGAAAATCGCCGCCGCGGTACGCACGATCCCGAGTTCGAGCTGATCGATACCGGCATCTTCGACGACAGCCGTTACTTCGACGTCATCATCGAAGTCGCCAAGGAAGACGCCGACTCGCTCGCCATTCGCATCACCGCACACAATCGCGGTCCGGAACGCGCGCCGCTTCATCTCGTTCCGCAGCTTTGGTTTCGCAACACCTGGAGCTGGAGCGGCGAGCCGGTCGCGGCTCCGACGATCACCGCTTCCGGACCGTCAACGATTCTGGCCGACGACACGCACACGCCCGCGCTCGCCGGCCTCCTTCACAACGCGCACGTCGGTCCGCACACGCTCGAGTTTCCCGCCGGAACGCAGATCCTCTTCACTGACAACGAGACCAACGGTCCGCGGGTCTGGGGTCCGGGCGCGCAATCGCGAAGCCGCTTCGTGAAGGATGCCTTTCATCGCCGCATCGTCAATGGCGAGAATGACGCGGTGAATCCGACGCCGACCGGATCGAAAGCGTGCGGATGGATGCGCGTCGAGATCGAGCCGGGAGCGTCGCACACGATGTCGATGCGTTTGCGGCCCGGCGATGTGCAAGCCGATGCGAGCGTACCGCTGGAGCAAAGCGTGGACGCCATCATCGATCTCCGCCGCGCCGAAGCCGATGAGTTCTACAACAGCATTCATCCGGCGCGTGCGACTGCCAAAGAGCGCAACATTCAACGGCAGGCCTTCGCGGGATTGCTCTGGTCCAAGCAAAGCTACCTGCTCGACGTCGATATCTGGCTCGACGGCGATGATCCAAACGACCCGCCTCCGGACGCACGGCAGCACGGACGCAACGCGCGCTGGCGTCATCTCAACTCCATGCGCATCCTCTCGATGCCCGACAAGTGGGAGTACCCGTGGTTTGCGGCGTGGGACCTCGCCTTCCACACCGTCGTGCACGCGCTCATCGACGCGCACTTTGCCAAAGAGCAACTCTGGCTGATGCTGTTCGAGCAGTTCCAGCATCCGAACGGACAGATCCCCGCGTACGAATGGGAGTTCTCCGATCTCAATCCGCCGGTGCACGCCTGGGCCGTCTGGCGCGTCTACAACATGGACCGCATCCGCAACGGCGGCGACCGGCCGTTTCTCGAAAAGTGCTTTCACAAGCTGATGCTGAATTTCACCTGGTGGGTGAACAAGGTCGACCGCGAAGGCAACAACGTTTTCGAAGGTGGCTTCCTCGGCCTCGACAACATCGCCGTTTTCGATCGCAGCGAAACGCTTCCCGGCGGCGCCTCACTCGAGCAGAGCGATGCCACCGGCTGGATGGGCATGTTCTCGCTGGTGATGATGCGCATGGCGCTGGAACTGGCCGAAGAGAATCCGGCCTACGAAGGCTTGGCCACCAAATTTTTTGAGCACTACGTCTACATCGGCGCGGCGATGAAGATGATGCGCGGCGACCGCACGCTGTGGGATGACGCCGACGGTTTCTTCTACGACCTGCTGCGTTTCCCTGACGGCACGAATGTCCCGTTCCGCGTCCGCTCGCTGGTCGGGCTCATTCCGCTCTACGCCGTCGAGCGGCTGGAGCGGAAGTGGATCGAGCCGTTCGCCGTCTTCCGCGAGAACTTCGACTGGTTCATGAAACACCGCGCCAACATCGTCGAGCACTCGGTCACGACGGTGCATCACAACGGCGAGACGACGCATGTTCTGGCCGTCGTCGATCAGAATCAGCTCCAGCATCTTCTTGCGCGTGTCGCCGATCCCGCCGAGTTTCTCTCGACGTTCGGCCTGCGCAGTCTGAGCAAAGCGCATCAGGAGCAGCCATTCGTCTTCGGCAATGCGTCCGTGACCTACGAGCCAGCGGAAGCATCGACGAAACTCAAAGGGGGTAACAGCAACTGGCGGGGCCCGGTCTGGTTTCCAACGACGTTCCTGATGATCGAGACGTTGCGCAAACTGGAAAAGGCCTACAGCGGCAACGTGCGCATCGCGATCGGCAACGGACGCGACGCATCGAACGACACGGCGCCGCACAACGATCCCGACACGACGCTCGCCAACACGCGCGCGGACGAAGCCGTCGGCGCAGGCGCCGCCCGCCCGCGCCGCCGCGGCATGACGCTGACGAGCGTTCCCGTTCCGCCCCCCGAAAACACGACCACACTCACCGGCCTGGCCGCCGATCTCGCCAAACGAATGACCAGCATCTTCCTCCCCGACGCCGATGGCTACCGCCCATCGAATGGCCCTCGAGGCAAGCGCCAGGCCGAGCTCTTCGCACATGATCCGCACTGGAAAGACCTGATCTGGTTCTTCGAATACTTCAACGGCGACACCGGCGAAGGCCTCGGCGCCTCGCACCAGACAGGATGGACCGCGCTGGTGGCGAGTTTGATCGATGAGTGGAGCGTGTGATCCAGGAGAATCGACGAACGCGACGAGCACGTCCCGAAGAGCTGAACGAAGACGCGAAACCGATCGCGCTTCTTCGCTTGTCGAAAGATCGATTCGAAGAATTGTTTCCCGTCGCTATGTCGGACACCGATCCGCTATCGGCCGCCGAGCCCTCGATTGGCGGGCTTGTTCAACTCGATAGCGGACCGTATGCCGTCGTCGTCTACGGCAAGACGTCAGGCGAAGCCGAGGTCTCGTTGCCAGCGAGCGCGCCAATGCCGCGTCAATGGAAGGCGCTCCTTCGGGAGGTTCCCTTGGCCGCGAAAGAAATCGTCTGGACGTCGGACAAACTTGCGTCGCCGAGCACGAAGCGAAAGGGGTCAGGTCGAAACCGAAACTGACGACGGCTTCATCGAGCGGAATGTTCGTAGCGCGGTGTCGTCAGTTTCGGTTTCGACCTGACCCCTTTCGCGCCACGTTAGCGGATCGACCGGGTCATCAAAATCGTCAGAGATCACGACGCCGCCGCGGTCCTGTCCGAGCAGTCGCTTCTTCCCGATCGCAATCATCTTTACGATCACTACTCCGCGTCGCGTCGTGACCACTTCCTCTCCCTCGGCGACTTTCGCGAGTAAGCCGGAAAACTGCCGCTTCGCTTCTGTGATGCTGACTCGATCATGCCAGCTTTCAAAACAACCGCGCCGCCAAATACGGCACCACGGTCTCCACTCGTAGAATCCTCTCCCCGATCGTCACCGGAGTGCATCCAGCGCGTTCCAGAGACTCGATCTCCGCGTCGATGAATCCGCCCTCCGGTCCGATGACCAGCGTGACCGGTTCACGCACATCGCGAGGACAAGCCTCGCGCGCGTGCGGGTGCGCCACGAACGCGCGCGTCCCGCGTGCGACCGACGGCAGCTCGTCCTCGACAAACGCGCGAAAGAAACGCCGGGTCTCGATCGATGGCAGGATTGTGTCGCGCGCTTGTTCCAGGCCGAGGATGGATTGGGTACGCAGGTTGTCGGATGAGAGCCGCGGCGACTTCCAGTAGCTCTTCTCCACACGCCAGGCGTTGATTAAGACGATTCGTTTGATACCTAGCGACGCCGCGCTGGCGATCACGCGGTTGAGAACTTTGGGGCGTGGAAGAGCAAGAACCAAAGTTAGCGGCAACGCAGCCGGCGGATCGCGATCGAGCGAAACGTCCATCTCCAGCGAATCGCCATCGAGGCGCGCAATCATCCCGAATCCGATGCGACCGCCGGCCACGCCGACGGCCAGCGCGTCGCCAACCGCCGCGCGATGCACGTTCGTCACATGCTCGAGGCGTCGCCCGGAAAGCTTCACGCGCGTCGATGTGATGAAGTCGTCGTCAAATAGGAGGATCAGGTTCACGGCGGTTGCAACGATAATCCCTCCGCGATGACGATGAAGCCAGACCGGCGATGGGAAGCGTTCGCCGCGCGCGAACCGTACTACGCGGTCTTCACCGATCCGCCGCTCCGAACTGCGAACCGTACGCCGCAAAACGAGCGGGAGTTTTTCGACAGTGGCGAGCTGCTGGTCGATTCGCTTTTCTACACGATCAAACGAAAGCTGGCGCCCGATTTCAATCCGGAATTGGTTCTCGAGTACGGCTGTGGTCCTGGGCGCCTTGCGATTCCATTCGCCCGCCGCGTCGGCTCCGTCACCGCGGTCGATCGCTCGCCGGCCATGCTCGACGTGGCCAAGCGCGAAGCCGCGAAGCAGACCGTCGTCAATATCGCTTTCAAAGCAGCCAGCGATTTTTTCGATGAGCCTCGCAAGTTCGATCTCGTCAATTGCTATCACGTCTTCCAGCGCCTTCGCCCCGCCGCCGGCCTCGCCCTCTTCCGCCAACTTCTCGGCAACCTCGGCCCCGGCGGCGTCGGCGCATTTCACTTTCTCTATCGCAGCACCACGCCATCAGTCGTCGAATGGACTCGCCACGCCCGCGAACGGCTGCCTGCGATCAATGCAGTCGCCAACCTTGCGCGCGGCAAGGTGGCCGGCGAGCCGTTCATCCCCAGTCACACCTACGACCTCGACGACGTCTTTCGCATCCTCGACGATGCCGGCTTCATCGCCAGCCACGTCGTTTTCGAACGAAGCGACGAGGTAACAGGCGCCATCGTTCTCGTGCAGGCGCCGCTGTCATTCGCGGCAATCGAGAACGACTTTACGCCCTCGATCGCGGAAACACCGGACGACGCCATCATCAATGTTCGTGACCTGATCGCGCGAACGTCGACCGACGATCTCAATCGGACCGCCGAGGAGTACTTCGCGTCGCTGACGCAATGGGAGCACCATCTCGCAAAGCCGTTCAGCAAGGCCGACGAAACGCCTGCGCTGCTGCTGAACGTGGCCATGCTGCTGCAAGGATTGCGTCTCACTCCGGGAACGACCGTGTTGGAATTCGGCGCGGGAACCGGATGGCTTTCACGATTCCTCACGCAGCTCGGCTGTCGCGTGATTCTGCTCGACGTCTCCGCCACGGCACTGAAGATTGCTCGCGATCTTTACGAGCGTCAGCCGCCGATTGGCGAGCGTCCCGCGCCGCAGTTTCTCGAATTCGATGGGCGGCGCATCGATCTTCCAGACGCCAGCGTCGAGCGCATCATCTGTTTCGATGCCTTCCACCACGCGCCTGATCCCGACGCGACGCTGCGCGAGTTTGCGCGCGTGCTCAAGCCCGGCGGCATCGCAGCCTTCGCCGAGCCCGGCCCGCATCACTCGCGCTCTCCCCTCTCGCAATTCGAGATGCGAACGTACGGCGTCATCGAGAACGACGTCGATGTCCAATCGATCTGGCGCACCGCGCAGAGCTGCGGTTTTCGCGATCTGAAGATGATCGTCTTTCACGGAACGCCGTTCCACATCTCGCTCGATGAATACGAAGACCTCCTCGCCGGCGGTGCCATCTGCGCGACCTGGATGGCCTCAACGCGCGCCTTCCTGCGCAACGTCCGCAACTTCTATCTTTATCGCGAAGGTTTCGAGCGTCTCGACAGCCGCAGCACGGCGGGACTCGTTTGTCAGATCGAAGCAACTCAAGCAGCGCCCGCGAAAGCCGGCCAGCCGGTGCTGACCGACGTCATCGTCACGAACCGCGGCACTTCAACCTGGCTCGCTTCGAACGAGCCCGCAGGCGGCGTCGCCCTCGGCGTTCATCTTTACGACACGGCCGGAAAACTTCTCAAACTCGACCTGCACTGGCAGGACCTGACCGATCCTCCGCGCGAGATCGCACCGGATGAAACGGTGCATGTTCGCATGGCCTTGCCGCCGTTGAGCGCCGGCAACTACGTGATCGAAATCGATTGCGTTGCGCAAGGCGTCACCTGGTTCGCACAAGTTGGATCGCAGCCGGCGCGGCTCGCGCTCGACGTACTTCCTGACGTTGTATGATGCGCGCGCAATGAACATCGAGACCCGCAAACAAGGTGACGTCGTCATCGTCGATTTCGAAGGCCGGCTGGCTGTCGGCGTCGGAGACGACCTGCTTCCCCGCCTCATCGAACAGCTTCTCAGCGAAGGAAACCGCAAGATCCTGCTCAACCTCTCCGAGATGGATTACATCGACAGCAACGGCCTCGGCGAACTGGTGCAAAGCCTGAAAGTCTCCGGCCGGCACGGCGCCTCGCTCCGCCTGCTCAAACCGCAGGACCGGGTGAAGAAGACGCTGAAGCTGACGAACCTCCTGCCAATGTTCAGCGTGTATGACACCGAGGCTGATGCGCTGAAGGCATTCGACGCGTAGAATTTGATTTACAGACGGCAGTCAATACCGTAGACTCTCCGCAATACAGGAGAGCCATGCCCATCTTTTCTCCCTCCCTCCGCGCCGGCTGCGTCACTTCCCGATTGCGATCGGCACTGCCCGCGGCAGGATCACGCTCTGACTCTGATTGCCGTTGATCACCTGCGTATACCAGTCGTCCGATTTCTGCGCGCCGGCGTGATCCTGCAGATGGCGCGCGAGTTTGTAGACATCCTCCTGCGCCATGCGGATGCATCCATGCGATGCCGCCGAGCCGAGTGAATCCTCGGCGTCAGTGCCGTGGATGTAGTAATCGGGCTCCTGAAAAAAGATCTTCACGATCTTCATCGGATTCTTCGGATCGCCTGGTCCGGCCGGTTCCTTCCCTTTCGCCCACTTGGCATCGGGCGGATGCCACGCCGGATTCCAGACGATGTGCTTGACCGTGAATTGCCCCATCGGCGTGGGCTTCGCCCGCGTGCCGACCGCCACCGAGTAGCGCCGCACCTCGGTCGCTCCAATCCGGACGACAAGAATCTTCTTCTGTGTGGACACCGCCATCGTGAGCGGACCGCTGATGACGTCCTCAGCAAACGAAGGAAGGGTGATTGCAAAAAAAAGAATTGAGAGAGTTAACCGGAGCTTGTTCATGCACCTCTCCAGTGCATGTTTTGTGTCAACGCGAGGCCTTACTCGCCGCTGGCAATCCTTGCATTCATCTTCCGATCGGCGACGACAGAATCCGCCGTGACATCGACCGCGCCGCGCAGTTTCCGGAAGAGCGCCCAGTACACGCTGAGCGAGCGTTCCAACACCCACAGTGGTGCCGAAAAACAGGCACGAAGCGGGAACACAGCCGACGCTCCCATTCGGCCGCGGATCGCCAGAACCATCGAGGCGCATGCTACCGCTCCGGCGTACCCGCCCGCCAGCCGGACGTCGCCGAGGATCGCAAGCAACAACGCGGCGGGAAGGAGCGCGAAAAAGAACGCGGTCTTGAACGGCAATGCGAAGTCGTCGTCGGCCTGGCGCGGACGTTCGCGCAGCCACTCCGCCAAACGCGGCGGCAGCCTTCGCACGAACACATCGCACGCGCTGAACACCTCGGCGCCCTGTGCAGCAAGCCGCCGGACGGAATCGACGCCGCTCGACCACGCGATGTCGATCGTGCGCAGACCGCGCACCGGCCACTTGCGCATTCCGAACGTGACGCCATGATCGGGAAGCGGATCGACGCCGCGATGGACGAGCATGCGGGCCGCTTCGATCCCGCTCCACCATGGCAGCGGCGCGAAGTAGTCCTGCGGTTCGACGACTTCGTGCGCGTCGAGCAGCGCGCAAATGCGTCCGACGGCATCGTCGTCGTAACGAACGTTCGGTCCGGCCACGATCACTTTGTCGCAACTTGCGAAGTCGAGCGCTGCACGAACAGGATCGATCGTTCCTCCGAAGTTGCGTTGCCGCGGACGAGCCGCGACATGCCGGCTGACCCAGCGAAGGATTCTGTCGCTTTCGTCGAACGAAGCTTGCGAAGCGCCATCAACAACGACGACTTCGCAGCCGGCAACAGACAGCGTGGACAAGTAGAAAGCGAAGTCACGAAGATCGCTCAGTGGCTCCCGATCGCTGTCGATGACGACCAGGTAGGTGCACCGGCGATCCTGAGGATTGCGGTGTCTCATGGCCGCATGGAAAAGCGATTCGTGTGCCATGGGTGTGGGGAGTGGGGTGTGGGGAGTGGGGTGTGGGGAGTGGGAGATGGATCGATGCAAGCCCACACCCCACACCCCACTCCCCACACCCCATGGCACACACCTTGCCGAGCTCACCCGTGAATATGGTCCGCGGAACGCGCAGCAAATCGACGGTGCCGGTGTGGCCGGGCAAGCCCTATCCGCTCGGCGCGACGTACGACGGTGCGGGAACCAACTTCTCGCTTTTTTCCGAAGTGGCCACGCGCGTCGAGCTCTGCTTCTTTGATGATGCCGGCAACCAGAACTGCGTCGACCTGCCGGAGATGACCGGCTTCATCTGGCATGGCTACGTTCCGAACGCCGGGCCCGGACAGCGTTACGGATTTCGTGTGCATGGCCCATGGGATCCGGGCGCGGGACAGCGATGCAATCCGTCGAAGCTGCTGCTCGATCCTTATGGCAAGGCGGTCGACGGCGCGGTTCGATGGAACGAAGCGGTCTTCGGTCACTTCTTCGAGAATCCCGACGTCCGGAACGATGCCGACTCGGCGCCGTTCATGCCGCGCTCGGTCGTCACGAATCCGCTTTTTAACTGGGCCGGTGATCGCTACCCGCGCACGCCGTGGCACGAGACGATCATCTACGAGCTGCACGTCAAAGGCTTCACGAAGCAGCATCCGGACATTCCGGAAAAGCTGCGCGGCACTTACGCCGGCCTCGCGCATCCAGCCGCCATCCGTCATCTCAAGACCCTCGGCGTCAGCGCCGTTGAGCTCCTCCCCGTCCATCAGTTCATCCACGATTCGCTGTTGATCGAGCGCGGCCTTCGCAATTACTGGGGCTACAACTCGATCAGCTTTCTCGCGGCGCACGACGAATATTCATCGAGCGGCTCGGACGGACAGCAGGTTCAGGAATTCAAGCAGATGGTGAAGACGCTGCACGCGGAAGGGATCGAGGTGATCCTCGACGTCGTCTACAACCACACCGCCGAGGGCAATCACCTCGGGCCGATGTTGTCGATGAAGGGAATCGACAACGCCGCCTACTACCGCCTCATGCCGGACGATCCGCGCTACTACATGGATTACACCGGCACCGGAAACAGCCTGAACATGCGGCATCCGCACGTGCTGCAGCTCATCATGGACTCGCTGCGCTACTGGCATCTGGAGATGCACGTCGACGGATTTCGCTTCGATCTGGCCTCGACGCTCGCGCGCGAGCTGCACGACGTCGACCGGCTCAGCGCGTTCTTCGACATCATCCAGCAGGACCCTGTGCTCTCGCAGGTCAAGCTCATCGCCGAGCCGTGGGACGTCGGCGAAGGCGGCTACCAGATCGGCAATTTTCCGCCGCTCTGGTCGGAGTGGAACGGGCGGTATCGCGATTCGGTCCGCGATTACTGGCGCGGCACCGACCAGATCCTCGGCGAGTTCGCGAACCGGCTCACCGGCAGCTCCGATCTCTACGCGTGGACCGGACGGCGGCCGTACGCATCGATCAACTTCATCACCGCGCACGACGGCTTCACGTTGCGCGATCTCGTCTCGTACAACGAAAAACACAACGAGGCCAACGGCGAGAATGGCAACGACGGCGCGGACGACAATCGCGCGTGGAATTGCGGCGCCGAGGGACCGACGGATGATGAAGGGATCAACGAGCTGCGGTCGCGGCAGCAGAGAAATTTCCTGACGACCTTGATCCTGTCAGTCGGTGTGCCGATGATCTGCGGCGGCGATGAGCTTGGTCGTACGCAACGCGGAAACAACAACGCATATTGTCAGGACAACGAAATCTCCTGGATCGATTGGGAGCACGTCGACGACGGACTCTTCGCGTTCGCATCGCGCGTAATTGCGTTCCGTCGCGAGCATCCCGTCTTTCAACGGCGCCGCTGGTTCTACGGCCGTCCATTGCGCGGCGCCGACGTCAGCGACATCGGCTGGTTCAAGCCGGACGGCGTCGAGATGACCGACGAGGATTGGCAAAGCGCCTTCGCCCGCAGCATCGGAGTCTTCCTCAGCGGCCAGGGCATCCCCGCCCCCGACGAGCGCGGCCAGCCGATCGTCGACGACAGTTTCCTCATCCTCTTCAACGCCCACTACGAGCCGATGCCGTTCCGCCTGCCGACGGGCCCGTGGGGCGATCGATGGGAGCCAGTGATCGACACGAGCCATCCGGTCCCCGATCTGCGCGACCATCGCGAGTTGGTGGCTGGCGAAGAAACGGTCGTTGAGGCGTATGCGATGGTGGTGTTGAAGGAGTGTGGGCGTCTCGCCCGCGGACGATGAGGCGTCTCGCCTCATCGTGAAGCTCGTGATCGTTGGCTGGCGCGGGCGAACAAAACGCACTTCAGCCGTTCGACTCGCCACACACCGCCGGGCGAGACGCCCGACGGCCGCGGTCGAGACGACCGCACTCCTATTCTTTCTTCATGCCTTTTCGCGCGCGCAGCACGAGATGGATTGGGCAGCCGACCAGGCCCAACGCTTCGCGGAACTGGTTCTCGAGGAAACGTCGGTACGAGAAGTGGAGCGGGTCATCCATGTTCGAGAAAAGCGCGAACGTGGGCGGCGCGGCCTTGAGCTGCGTCGTGTAGTAGAAGCGGCGCGGACGGCCGCGGATCGCTGGCGGCTGATGCGCGGCGATGGCGCGCTCGAGGATTTGATTCAGTTGTGAGGTCGGGAAACGTTTGCGGTAGCCGGTCATGATCTCGTCGATGCGTGGAAAGACTTTCTCAACGCGGCGGCCGGTCTTCGCGGAGATGAACTCGATCGGCGCGTACGGCAGGAACTTCAGTTTGAAACGGATCTCTTCTTCCACTTTTTTGTAATCGTCCTGCGCGTGCGCGGCGGCATCCCATTTGTTTACGAGCAGCATCGCCGCTCTGCCCGCATCTTCGGCGTAGCCGGCAACGGTCGCGTCTTGACCGGTCACGCCATCAATAGCATCGATCATGACAAGCGCGATCTCGCAGCGCTCGATCGCCTTCCGCGCGGAGATTACCGAAAGCTTTTCCGCTTCGTCGTGCGTCTTCCCTTTGCGGCGAATACCGGCGGTGTCGATGATCAGATAACGCTGCCCGTTGCGCTCGATCTCGGTGTCGATCGCGTCGCGCGTCGTGCCGGAGATCGGCGAGACCACCGCGCGCTCTTCGTTCGCGAGCCTGTTGAGGAGCGACGACTTGCCGACATTCGGCCGTCCGATGATGGCGATGCGGATCGGTCCAAGATCCCCTTCCTCAGTCTCATCGATCGAATCCTCGGGCACGATCTCGCCGATGATGTCGAAGAGCTCATCGACTCCTTCGCCGTGCTCGGCGGAAAGCGCAAGGATCCGCTCGTAACCAAGCTCGTAGAAATCGGAGACGTTCTCCGCCGAGTCTTTGCGATCGACTTTGTTGACGAGCAGGAGCGTCCGATCCGAGGCAGCGCGCAGCTCCTGCGCGATGTCGCGGTCTTCGGTGAGAATGCCTGCCGATCCATCGACGACGAACAGGATAAAGTCGGCAGTCTCGAGCGCGCGGCGGGCCTGATCGCGGATCTCGCCAGCGAATGCGGACATCGGGGAGTCGCCGTACTCGAGTCCTCCCGTATCCGTCAGCTCGAATCGCCGTCCGTTGTCGAGCGTGACGACGTCGGAGAGCCGGTCGCGCGTCATGCCCGGCAGGTCATGCGTGAGCGCGCGGCGCTTTCCGGCCAGCCGGTTGAAGAGCGTCGATTTGCCGACATTCGGCCGTCCGACGATGACGATTTTCTTGAGACTGGTAGCCATTAGTTTCCTGTGGGGTTCCCTTCTGGGATTGCCTTCCGCCGCGCGCGAATCCGCGGGGGCGGCGGCACGGCGAATGCTACAATGTCACACATGGCTCCGAACGCTGATTCCAATTGCAGGCTTTGTGGATCGCGCGTTCCGGAAAGCGAACTGCGACGCCAGCTCTGCCCCGTCTGCGATGAGTACGCGCAACACGTCGCCCTGCAGAGCAACAAAGGGCTTGACCGCATCGTCGGCGAGTTGCAGAACGGAGCGGTATTTCGCGCGGCGCTGAGAAACGGGCATTGAGGTAGTCAAACGTAGGTCGTTCGTTTCGTATGCTTCGGCACTTGCGTAACGCAGGGCTGTAGGAAGCGACACCCGAATCGATAGTCATTTCCCTCGGCCAAACGTAGGTCGGACTCTCTAGTCCGACGCCTCTTTTTGAAAATCGTCGGACTGGAGAGTCCGACCTACGTTGGCATTCGGCTAAAACTCAAATCCGAACATCGGCACCCAATGCCACGCGACCCAGAAGAAGAACGCGCCGAGCATCGTGTTGGCGAAGTTCAGAGTGCTGTTGGCGATTGGGGAGCCGTTTCTGCGGTTCCAACTGCCGAGGATGGATTCGATCCAGGAGCCGAGAAAGGCGCAGGCGGTGACGACGAGGACGACGTGGGTGCGGTCGATGACGATGTTGCCGGTGAAGCCGGGGCGGAAGTGATGTTCGGCCACGGCCGTGCCCGCGACTGCGACGATCGATGCAGCGATGAGGCCGGCGAGCGTTCCTTCGATTGAGATCGCGCCCTCGGTTCCCGGCTCGACGCGGCGAAGCGTGAGCGGGAGAAACGCGCGGCGTCCGAAAAGCTGGCCGATCTCGGATGCGGTCGTGTCGGCAGCTGCCGTTGCCAGCGCGGCGATGCCCATGAACAGCGGGACGAGGCCGAGGCCGCGCCAGCACGCGATCGCGCAGATCGCGGCAACGCCCACATTTGCGAACGCGTGCGCGGCGCCGCGGCGTCCGCCGCCCTCCTGCGCCAGACCGGCGCGAGCCTTGCGCGCGTAGCCGAGCTTCGTGGCCAGCGTGCCGAGGATGAAGAAGGCGAGCAGCGCGACATACAGCGGCGGACCGCCGCCGATGACGACGACGCATCCGAGCAACCAGCCGGCTACGGTGCCGGACACATTGACGCTCTTCAATGCGAAGCCGACCAGGGCGAGCACCGTGTTGACGATGATCCAAACCCACGCGATCGGCGGCGCGCCCGCGAGCGACATGATCGGCTTGATCGCCATCGCCGCGAGAATGCCAGCAGCGATGAACGGCACCGTGACGTTGTCGTCGATGCCGAGCGGCAGCGACTCCGCAATGGCGCTGACAAGGACCGCTGCGGCAATGGCGACGTCGTGAGGCGCACCGAAAACTCTCGCGATCAGAAACGCCGCCGCGCCGCCAAATACGATGAATGCGAGGAATCCGCCCAGAGACTTCGCGCGATTCCATGGCAATGTCGCCAGCGGCACGCGTTGACCGACAAGACTCGAGAATCCGTCACCGAACGCGAGCAGCACCCAGGCGACGGCCGCAATTTCCAAGTGCCAGTGAAAGACGATGATCAGCACCGTCACCGCGAACGGATAGAGAACGATGCCGGCGTCCCATCCGCGCTCATGCCGCGAGACGCGCCGGCCGGCGATGCGGTGCAGCAGCAGCCAGTTGCCGATGATTGCGGCCACGCCGATGAGCGCCGCGTACCGCCACGGAATGCGCGCCAACAGCAGCGCGCCGAAGCCCATGCCGATGTGCAGGAACTTTCGCAGCACCTCGTTCGTTTCGTGTCGCGGCATTTCCGCGAGCCCGGTTGACCTGCGTTGATCGAGCATCGTTTTCAACAGCTTACAATACGCGCTCCAATGACGGACTCTCCGCCCGAACAACTGCTCGATTCGTCCTCCAAACCGCCGCTTCTCTCCGTCGTCGTCCCCTGCTACAACGAGAGATCGACGGTGGCGGAGCTGCTTCGCCTCGTCCGCGATGTGCCCATCGACAAAGAGATCATCGTCGTCGATGACAAGTCGACCGACGGCTCCGCGGGCATCGTCGCGGCGTTGGCAAAGGAGTGGCCGGAGATCCGCCACGTGTTCCAGCCGGTGAACCAGGGGAAGGGCGCAGCGATCCGGCGTGGGATTGCCGAGGCGCGCGGCGAGATCGTGCTGATCCAGGATGCCGACCTCGAGTACGACCCGCACGAATATCCGAAGCTGATTCAGCCGATCGTCGATGGTCACGCCGACGTCGTCTTTGGTTCCCGCTTCGAAGGCTATCCTCGGCGCGTCATGCTCTACTGGCATCGCCTCGGCAACAACCTCCTCACGTTTCTCTCGAACTGCACGACGAACCTCGACCTCACCGATATGGAGACCTGCTACAAGGTTTTCCGCCGCGATGTGATTCAGTCGATCAATCTGAAATCGGATCGCTTCGGCATCGAGCCCGAGGTGACGGCGAAGCTGGCGCGGCGCGGCTACCGGATTTTCGAAGTGCCGATCTCGTACTACGGCCGCGATTACTGGGAAGGAAAAAAGATCAATTGGAAGGATGGCTTCAGCGCCATCTGGACGATCTTTCGCTACGGTCTCTTCGACGATCCGTCGAACGAGCCGGCGACGTACAAGACGCTGCGCCGCCGCGGCTCCCTCAGCCGCTACAACCGTTGGATCTGGGAGGCGGTGGCGCCATTCGTTGGGCAGCGCGTGCTCGAGGCGGAGCCGGCTCGGGGACGATGACGCGTTTTCTGTACGGGCGCGAATTGATCGTGGCCACGGACAAGGAGACGCCGTACATCGATCGATTGCGCAACGCATTCCGGCGGCGTCCGGGCATTTTTGTGGAGCGGCTTGATCTCGACAGCGATGCGGCGCTGGCCCTCGCCCACTACAACTTCGATACGGTGATGTGCATCAACGTGCTCGAGCACACGAACGATGACGCCGCTGCGCTGCGCCGCGTGCATCAGCTTCTGGTTCCGGGCGGCCGCGTGGTCATCTTCGTGCCGGCGGGCAAAGTTCTTTTCGGTACGCTCGACCGCGGCATCGGTCATCAACGCCGCTACGATCAGGACGAACTTCTGTCGATGATGCGAGCGGCAGGATTCGAGATCGAAGATTCGTTCTACCAGAACCGCGCGGCCATGCTGGCGTGGCGGCTGAATTCGAAGATCTTCAATCGCGGCGCGCTACCGGCCGCGCAATCGAAGATCTTCGACCGCCTCGTGCCGCTGATCAAAGCGCTCGATGGTGAGAGACCGAAGAAGGGGTTGAGTTTGATTGCGATTGGGAGGAAGGGTGTGGGGAGTGGGGTGTTGGATGTGGGAGCGGCGGCGCCCAATACCGCTCAAGTTCTATGACCAAACCTGCTCCTGATTCGACCGCTCTTGATTCACCCAGCGAACATGCGTCCGCGACTGCTCCCACTCCCCACGCCCCACTCCCCACCCCCCGCGCAGCCCTCATCCTCGCCGGCGGCGCTGGCACGAGGCTACGGCCGCTGTCGTCGGACGAAAATCCGAAGCAGTTTCTGCGAATCTTCGACGGGGTGTCGCTGCTCGAGAAGACGGCGTCGCGCGTCAAGCCGCTCGTTTCCACCGCGTCAATTTTCATTTCGACGAACGATCAATACGCGGCGAAGTGCGCTGCGCTCGTGCCCGAGGTGCCGAAGGTCAACATCTTGACTGAACCCGCGCGACGGAACACGGCGCCAGCGATCGCGCTCTGTTGCTTCGCGATCGACGCGATCATCAGCGGTGATCCCGTCATCGCCGTCCTGGCCTCGGATCACTACATCGCCGATGAAGCCGCGTTCGTCCGCGTGCTCGATCACGCTTATCAGTTTGCATCGACGCACGATTACCTCGTCGCCATCGGCATCGAACCGACGGAACCGAACACCGGCTACGGCTACCTGCAACTCGGCGCCGAGATCGAGCCGGGCGTCAGCGCGGTCGAGCGATTCACCGAGAAGCCATCGCGCGAACGCGCCGCTGGATTTCTAGCAGCAGGCAACTACGCGTGGAATGCCAGCATGTTCGTCTGGCGGGCAAGTATTTTCCGGCGCGCACTCGAAGCGGCCGCGCCGGAGATCGCAACCGTTACACGCGAGAACTACGAGTCCATGCCCTCGATCTCGATCGACTACGCATTGATGGAAAAAGCGCCGCGCGTGGCCGCGATCCGCGGCGACTTTGGCTGGAGCGACGTCGGGTCGTTTGAACAGTTGGAGAAAGCCGGTGTTCCAGTGAAAGAGCTGCTGGCGAAGTATCAGTAACTTCGCGTCTTCGCGGCTTCGCGTGAAAGGGCTGCTCACGCGAAGCCGCGAAGAACGCGAAGAAAGCTCACCTTCTTCGCACGCTCCGCCGGCACTTCGCTTCCGCGCGCGATTCGATCTGGCGGACGCGCTCGCGCGACAGACTCAGGATCTCGCCGATGTCGCGGAGGGTCAGCTCTTCATCCTGCAGCACGCCGTAGCGAAGTTTGAGGATCGTCTTCTCTTCGATCGGCAGCGACTCGACAGTCCTCTGCACGGCGCCCTGCTGTTTGAGCGATTCCAGAAACGGGACGCGCTCGTGATCGATCTGCGGCGTCATTCCTTCGGCAAGGTCGCCGAGCTCGTACCAGAAACGCCACCAGGCTTTGGCGTTGGGGTTCGTGTAGAGCAGCAACTGCGCGAGCTCGCTGTGGGTGATCGTCAGCCCCTCGCACACCTTTCGGATTGCGGAGGTCAGCACGGCGGCGATGTCCGCGGTCTCGCGGTTGAAGAACGACGCCAGTTCGTCGATGCGCTTCGGCACGTTGTCGGTGACGCCGTGACGGAGGCTGAGCACGAGGCGCTCTTTCGGCGAGAGCTCGGACATATGCGCCAGCAGCTCGTCGCGGCGGCCCTGCACCTGCATCGCGTCTTCGGCGGAAGGCACCGAGGTCTGTTCGATCATCTCAGCGAGCTCGGTGTGCGACTCATCGTCGAGCTCCGCGTTCAGCGAGAAGTTGTCGCTGTTGGCCTGCAGCAGCGTCTGCACTTCCTTCAGCGTGACGCCGAGCTCCGTGGCCAGTTCGTCGGGCGTCGGGATGTGCTTCCCTTCCGTCATCGCCGCGGCGATGGCTTTCTCCAGTCGGTACATCAGGTTGGCGCGCTTCGGCGGAAGGCGGAACGCGCCTCCCTGCTCGGAGAGCGCGTGCAGGATCGACTGCCGAATCCACCAGACGGCGTACGTGATGAACTTGACGTTCTTGTCCGGGTCGAATTTTTTCGCAGCGTGGATCAGACCGATGTTGCCTTCGTTGATCAGGTCGAGGAAGAGGACGTGCGCGTTGCGATACTTCTTCGCATACGAGACGACGAATCGCAGGTTCGCCTTGACGAGCTCTTCGAGCGCGGCCTTGTCGTTCTGCTGCACGCGATAGCCGAGCTCGCGCTCACGCTCGGGCGTCAGCCGCGGAACCTGCGCGATCTCGTGAAGGTACTGATTCAGGAGATCGTAGGAATCGTCTCGTTCTTCGTACCGGGCCATGTTTTGGAGTCGTGCATTCTAACTCCTCCCGATGACCAAGTCGGTACGACAGCGCGTTGCTCGCAGTGAACAAAGAAAGAATTCACGCTGCCGAAAATCGCGGGGCGTCCGCAACCGCATCATGACGACGGCGGAGGCGGCGCGCTTTCCGCCGGCGCGTTCGCATCGGGAACCGTGTGCCCGCGATGACACGTGTTGCACGTGACCATCTGACCGTGCGGGTTGATCTTGGCGAGATAGTCGTTGTTCGCGGAATGGACCATGCGCAACATCGCGCGCGCGGCGATCTTCTCGGGTTTGGCGTCCGAGGCGAAGTCGAACTGCTCTTTGGAGCCGGGAGGATTCGCGGCGTGGCAATGATCGCAGCGCGTGCCGAGGGCGCGGGCAAATCCGCGCATGTTCGCGATCAGCTCATCGTGCGTGATGTTCTGCGGAAAAATCTGGAGGTTGTGAAACTCGCCGGTGTCGGCTCGCGCGGCCTGCGCTTTCTGTTGCTGCATCGCCGCGCACGCAGCGAGGAAGAGTGAGACGGTGAGAGCGACGACGATGGGGCGAGCGAGCTTCATTCGATTCCTCCGGGAAGCAGAGATTGTGATTAGTAGATTAGTGATTAGTGGCTGGGTGGATTCGTGATCGAGACGTGGTTGTCCTAATCCACTAATCCACTTGTCACTCCACTGTTTCCTCATCTGCGAATTTGTTACCAGCCGATGCCGTAATCCTCGCCGTGGTTGCTCGATCCGCCCCAGAACGAGCCGTGGGCGCGGTCGATCATGATGGCGTTGATCGGGCCTGATGTTCGGTCCTCGAATGTCATCGTGTAGCCCATGCGGCGCAGTTCGCCGCGGACCCACGGCGGCTCGGCGGAGTTGAGCAGGATGTTTCCCGGCTTGATGTCGTGCGCGCCGAACGAGCTGTGCATCTGGAAGCTGTTGACGTTCGGCGCTTCGCTCGCTTCCTGCACGGTCATCCCGAATTCGACGACGTCGAGGAAGAACTGCAGGAGGTTCTGATCCTGACTGTCGCCGCCCTGAACGGAGAAGACGAGCCACGGAGCGCCGTCTTTCAGTGCGAGTGTCGGCGTGAGCGTCACCCGCGGATGCTTCCCCGGCGCCACGACGTTGTACGGACCTTCGGACGCATCGAGCACGAAGCTTTGCATCCGCTCGCTGAGTCCGACGCCGGTGTTGCCCGCGATGACCGCAGGCAGCCAGCCGCCGCTCGGCGTGACGGATACTGCCCAACCCTCGGCGTCGGTTGCTTCGACCGAGGTTGTGCCGGCGTAGAAGGCGAAAAGGTAATCGTTGGAGAGCGAGGGCGTGGCGCGCAGAAACTCGTTGCGGCGCAGCGAGCCGGATTCCGTCGCACCAGTTGGCTTCGCGACGGGCGCTTTCGGCGCATCCCAATTGCGCAGCAGATCGGGAAAGGGATTCGTCGTGCGCTGATACGGATACGGATCGCCCGGCTTGATTTTCGGATCGTTGTGATCGGGATTGATCAGCTTCGCGCGCTCTTTCGCGTAGTCCTTCGAAAGCAGCCCGAGCACCGGTTCTTCGGGCGGCGTGTACGTGTCGCCGTAGTAGAAATCGCGGTCGGCCCAGGCCAGGCTCATCGCCTGATAGACGGTGTTGATGTAGCGCGGCGAGTTGAAGTTCATCGACTTGAGATCGAAGTTCTCGAGGATGTTGAGCGCCTGCAGCATGGCCGGACCCTGCGTCCAAACGTTGAGTTTGTAGACGTCGATGCCGCGATAGTTCGTCATCACCGGCTCTTCGATGTGTACCTTCCAACTTGCCAGATCCTCTTCCGTGAAAAGGCCGCCCTGCTCGCGCGTGCCGCGCACAATCTCTTTGGCGATGTCGCCTTTGTAGAAACGGTCGTAGGCGGCGTAGATGGCGTCTTTGCGCGATTTCCCCTTCTTCAGCGCCAGCTGTTCGGTCTCGACGAGTTTGCGAAGTGTCGCCGCAAGATCGGGCTGGCGGAAGATTTCGCCTGCTACTGGACCGGGATGCTTCGGATCGTTGTCGTGAATGAGAAAGACCTTCTTCGAGTACGGCCAGTTCTTCAGTTTGTCTTTGTTGCGATCGATCGTGTTCGCGGACTGCGCTTCGATCGCGTAGCCGTCGGCCATCTCGATTGCGGGGCCGAGGATGTCTTTCAACGATAAGCGGCCGTACTCGGCCACCATCGTCATGATGCCGCCCGGCGTGCCGGGAGTGACGGCGGCGAGGACGCCTTCGTCGGGCGGATGCGCAAAGCCTTTGCTCTTGTAGAACTCGGGAGTCGCGCCGGTGGGAGCGACGCCGAGGGCGTTGATGCCGATGACTTTTTGGGCGTGAGGATCGTAGATGAGCACCTGCGTTTCGCCGCCCCACGAAAGCGTGTCCCACATCGTGCAGTCGGCGGCGATCATCGCCGCGGCGGCATCGACGGCGTTGCCACCTTTTTGAAAGATCATCGCTCCGGCGGTGGCGCCCAGCGGCTTGCCGGTGACGGCCATCCAGTGCGAGCCGTGCAGCGGCGGCTTCTGCGTTCGGATGAGTGTTTGTTGGGCGGAAGCGGTGGCGGCGAGAACGGTGAGAAGCAACGCAGCGGTTCGTTTCATGCGCCGCGTATTATTGATCCGCAGATGGCGCAGATGAAACGCAGATGACGAAAAATCATCTGCGAACATCTGCGACATCTGCGGATCAGGCTTTTAAAGAGCGACTTCGAGCAACTCGAACGATCCAGGCAACACCGGCGGCCGCGGGCGCGGATTCTTTTCGGTCTTCGGTGGCGCTTCACCGAACATCGCCGCGGGCAGGAAGACGTGATGCGTCTTCGTGTCGAGCGCCATCGTGCGAGCGCTGCGCTGCGTAGCCACGTTGTCGACCACTTCGTACTTGTCCGGCGATGACTCGTGCACGACCGTTAGCGTTCCGCTTTGGCCGTTCGACGCGAACGCGAGTTGCTTGGCATCATCGAAGGCCGCGGCGTCGGTCCCCTTCCCTGTCGGCACAGTCGTGACGATCTTGCCGTTCGTTGAGTCGACAACGGCCATGATCTCGTTCTCGCAAACGGTGAAGAGACGGTGATGCTTGTGGTCGATGGCCAGGCCGCTCGGCGACTCGCATGGCGCCAGTTTCCAGCGCGCTTCAACGACGTTCGACTTTGTGTTGATCGCGGCAATCTCGCTCGTGTCTTCGATATTCACGAAGACGCGGCCGTGAAGATCGCTGACGCCGAACTCCGGCTTCCCGCCGAGCGCGATGGTGGCGACGACTTTGCCGTGGGTGTTGAAGACCGAGGCGTTCTTGCCGCGGCCATTGAACGTGAAGACGTGCTGCGATGCCGGATCGAACATGATCGCGTCGGGGTTGTCGCCGGTCGTCTTCACATCGGTGATCCGGCTCAGCGTTTTCAGATTGAAGATCGTCATCATGCCGACGCGGCCGTCGGAAATGAATCCGCGTCCGCCGTCGTGATCGATAGCGATGCCGTGCACGCCGGGAGTGTCGGGAATGAGTCCGACGACGTTGCCGGCATCGACGTCGACAACTTCGACGCGGTCGCCGTGCGAGACGTAGGCGCGGCGCGATGCGGAATCGATGGCAACGTAATCCCATCCGCCGGTTCCACCGATCTTGATGTGACGAACGACGCTCCATGCGGCGAAAGCGCTGACGGCGACGGCGAGCGAGAGGAGAGCAATGAGTGCACGTTTCATGGCGCGAACGGTATCGCCGACCTGCGTCGCGCGCAATGGGGATTGCTGTCCAGTGCCGCTGACGCGGCACAAATCCGAGATCACGCGTTTCGAGGGGGTGCTCGCAAAAAACGCTCGCACCCCTCGCTATCCTCCTCGGCCGCTAACGCGGCGAGCGTTCGGACATGCGGGTTGGGTCCATCTCGGGAGAAATACCGCGCAACGACTTCGAGGACGCTTGGTACGGCGTGGCCAAGGCAAGACCAATGCGCTCGCACCCCTCGCTATCCTCTTGGGCCGCTGACGCGGCGAGCGTTCGGATATGCGGGTTGGGTCCATCTCAGGAGAAATACCGAGCAAGGACTTCGAGGACGCTGGACCACGTGGCCAAGGCAAGACCAATGCGCTCGCGCCGCGTCAGCGGCATCCGAAGGTAGCCAGGCGTGCGAGCGCTTTTTGCGAGCACGCCTGGAAGATGGATTGCAGCGATCTTGTGCCGCGTCAGCGGCACTGGAAGCAGCGCATTTAAGAAAGTTCAGGCGGCGTTTAACACTTCTTCGTCAACGAGATCTGCAGACGGCTTCCGCGACATCAGTCCGGTCGTGATCCCGACCACGATCAGATCGAGCAGGATGTAGAGAATCCCCACCCCTGCCGGCGGATTCGCTGAGTGCAACCTCAGAAACGGCACCTCGGCTGCCCACTGCCAATTGCCGATTGCGGTCCCGACCCACTCCAGGATCATCGTGAAGGCGAAGCATGCAGAGAGCAGCAGGCGGTTGCGCGAGACGTAGATCAGCGCCACGGCGCCCATCCACCAGAGCGCGCCCCAGGTGTCGTGACGGAACGCCAGACTCAGCGCGGCGTTGACGGTTCCGATGATGAGCACGAGCCGCGTGATGGCAACCCCGCGAAGACGGACTGCTTGCTGCCGCGCCGTCTCCGCAGCCAGCGTGTAGAACAGACCGTGTCCCGGCGGAACGTAAAACGGGATGACTGCGTGCCGATACGAGTAGAGACCCCATCCGATCGAGAGGACGACTTCGCCCGCGGTCGCCACGAGGATGCAGCAGATGATCTGGCGCGGCGCCACCTCGCTGTTGCGCGCGAAGTACCAGAGAAAAAGAGCAGTGGCGATGCCGAGGGCGAGTTGTTGGGGGAAGCCGTCGCGGTCCAGCAGGAGCAGAACCGTCATGAAGACCGTGGATGCGGCCACAAATCTGAGAAAGCGCGGTTCCATTGGTCGATGAAAGTACGGGCACAGTGTACGGGTGGATTGGCATCTCTGCATTGCGTCAATCCGGCGACCCAGCAGCACCGTAGGAAGTTGTGAGTGCGATCACGACCGGAACGAACTGTACGACCTACCTTTGGCCATCCCATCCGTCGAGACGTAGACGTTATTTGAGGTAGTGCGGTAAAATTCGCGGCTTCACTCAGCAAAAACAGCAAACGAAACGCCGCAGCGTGCGACAAGCGATGCGCGTGCTTCGGGTCCATATTCAAAAATCCAAGTCCGCGCCGTTGCTGCGCCGATGATCGAACCACGTAGCCGGGAGAAGGCATGTCCAAGTCATTACGCGCTTTCGTGATTGCCGCATGCGCCATTGCGGCTTTACCGGGCGCCGCATTCGCCACCAGTGTGGACCTGCGGATCAGCGCCGTCATCGGCACGCCGGATCCGATCACGCTCAACACCGGCGACATCACCTACACCGTCGGGATCAACAACGCCAGCGCGACGGCGGGCACGAGTCCAGTCCTGACCGCCACATTGCCCGTGAGCTCGACGTACGTTTCCTCGTCGGCCACCGCCGGCGGAAGCTGCTCGCAGTCCGCCGGCACGGTGACCTGCAACTGGACCTCGATCCCTGCTTCGAACACGTTCTCCGCGACCATCGTCGTCACTCCGACCGCGGGTGGCGCGGCCACACTCTCCGCCAGCGTTTCCGGCAGCGACCCCGACCCCAACACCGCCAACAACACCGGCAGCACATCGGTCACCGTCAACGCGCAGATCGATCTGAAAGTCTTCAGCGTCAGCGGCACTCCCGATCCGATGACCCTCGGCACCGGCAACGTCACGTACACCGTGCAGGTCTTCAACCAGAGCACATCGCAGGGAACAGGCACGGTACTGACGGCTGCGGTCCCAACGAATTCGACCTACGTCTCTTCCTCGGCCACTGGCGGCGGCGCGTGCTCGCAGTCAGCCGGAACGGTCACTTGCAATTGGGCGTCGATCCCTGCCTCGAACAACTACTTCGCCACGATCGTCGTCACGCCAACCGCCGGCGGCGCGCTGACACTCAGCGCGACGGTCGCGGGAAACGAGTCCGATCCGAACACGGCCGACAACACGAACAGCAAGAGCGTCACCGTCAACGCGCAGATCGATCTGAAGGTCTTCAGCGTCAGTGGCACTCCCGATCCGATCACCCTCGGCACCGGCAACGTCACGTACACGGTTCAGGTCTTCAACCAGAGCACCTCGCAGGGAACGGGCACGGTGTTGACCGCGCCGGTCCCCGTGAATTCGACCTACGTCTCATCCTCGGCCACCGGCGGCGGCACGTGCTCGCAGTCAGCCGGAACGGTCACCTGCAACTGGGCGTCGATCCCCTCCTCGAACAATTACTTCGTCACGATCGTCGTCACGCCAACCGCGGGAGGAGCGCTGACACTCAGCGCCACGGTCGCGGGAAACGAGCCAGATCCCAACACGGCCGACAACACGAACAGCAAGTCGGTCACGGTCAACGCGCAGATCGATCTGAAGGTCTTCAGCGTCAGTGGCACTCCCGATCCGATAACTCTCGGCACCGGCAATGTCACGTACACGGTACAGGTCTTCAACCAGAGCACATCGCAGGGAACGGGCACGACGCTCACCGCGCCGGTGCCAGTGAATTCGACGTACGTGTCGTCCTCGGCCACCAGCAGCGGAACGTGCTCGCAGTCGGCCGGAACGGTCACCTGCAATTGGGCGTCGATCCCTGCCTCGAACAATTACTTTGCCACGATCGTCGTCACGCCAACGGCCGGCGGGGCGCTGACACTGACTGCAACGGTCGCAGGGACGGAGCCCGATCCCAACACTGCCGATAACACGAACAGCAAGACGGTCACCGTCAACGCGCAGATCGATTTGCGCGTTTTCAACGTCAGCGGCACTCCCGATCCAATCACGCTGAACACCGGCAACGTCACCTACACCGTGCAGGTCTTCAACCAGAGCACATCGCAGGGAACGGGCACGACGCTCACCGTCCCGGTCCCAGCGAATTCGACGTACGTGTCGTCCTCAGCCACGAGCAGCGGAACGTGCTCGCAGTCGGCCGGAACGGTCACCTGCAACTGGGCCTCGATCCCCGCCTCGAACAACTACTTCGCCACGATCGTCGTCACGCCAACGGCCGGCGGTGCTTTGACGCTCACCGCCACTGTGGCCGGGAACGAGCCAGACCCCAACGCGACCGACAACACGAACAGCAAGACCGTCACAGTCAACTCGCAGATCGATCTGCAGGTCTTTAACGTCAGCGGAACACCGGATCCGATCACGTTCGCAAGCGGCAACGAGCAGTTCGCCATCCAGCTCTTCAACGCCAGCACTTCGCAGGGCACGAATCCAGCGCTGACGATCACGCTACCGTCCAACTCCACGTTCGTCTCGGCAACCGCGACGAGCAGCGGAACGTGCAATCACACGGGCGGCACGGTCACCTGCAACTGGACGTCGATCCCGGGATCGAACAATTACTTCGCCACCATCACTGTCACGCCAACGATTCCCGGCTCGCTCACGCTCTCCGCCAGCGTCACCGGAACGGAGCCGGATCCCAATACCGCCAACAACACCGGCAGCCACACGACGACGGTGACGCCAACTTCGTGCAGCGCCCTTCCCAGTGGCGCCGCGGCCTGGTATCGCGCCGAGAACAACGGCGTCGATTCCGCAGGTCCCAATTTCGCGACAGCAACTGGCGGCGCGGCGTACACGACCGGCAAGGCCGGACAGGCATTCAGCTTCGACGGCATCAACGGCTCCGTGAACGCTCCGATGTCGGCCAGTCTGCAACTCACCACCGGACTCACCATCGAGTTCTGGATGAAGGGTGATCCGTCGAATGGCCTGAACACCTGCTGCCAGGGATTGGTGGCCACCGACATGTACGCCGTGGAAATCGCCAGCAGCGGCATTCACTTCGGCCTGAGCACAGACAACGGTGTGACGCAACCCTTCCCCAGCAGCGGCCAGGTGGCCATCAGCACGAATCAATGGCACCACATCGCCGGCACCTATGACGGCGCAACGATTGCCCTCTACATCGATGGCGCACTGGCAGCAAGTACGCCGCACACCGGAACGATCTCCTCGAACAGCGGGTCCCTCTCGATCGGCTCCGAGGATGGGCGGTCCGGCGCATGCCCGGCGTGCGTCGGAACGCGCTACTACAAAGGTCTGATCGACGAAGTCACGATTTACAACCGCGCTTTGTCGCAGACCGAAGTGCAGACGGTCTACGGCGCGGGGACATTCGGCAAATGCTTCATCGCGCCATCCGCGCCGTCGATCAGCGGCTTCACGCCCTCCTCGGGTAACGCAGGTGCGAGCATCGTCATCAGCGGCGCGAACTTCACCAGCGTCAGCGGCGTGAAGTTCAACGGCACCGCGGCTACGTTCGCGGGCAATAGCGCATCGCAGATCACCGCCACCGTTCCCGCGGGCGCGACCACCGGCACGATCTCCGTCATCACCGGCGGCGGCACGGCCACCAGCGGCTCGTCGTTCACGCCACTCACCACCGCGCATTGGATCAACAGCAGCGGCGGCAACTGGAGCAACGCGTCGAACTGGTCGACCGGAAACGTTCCGACCGCATCGAATGATGCCGTCATCGACGCCAATGGCACGTACCAGGTCACGCTCGACGTCGCTCCCGCCTTCAACTCGCTGACGATCGGCGGCGGTGCCACCGGCACGCAGACCCTCGCCGACACCACCACGCGCGACATCACCTTCACCAACCCAGGCACGATCACCTCGAGCGGCGCGCTCACGCTTTCCAGCGGCCGTCTGCTCGGAGCCGCCGTGCTCACCGTCAACGGAACACTCAACTGGGACGGAGACAGCGAGATTCAAAACACGGTCGCTGTCGCCAGCGGCGCGTCGATGAACCTCGGCGGCGTCGGTACCCGATACGTCAACGGCGGCACGATCAACAACAGCGGCACGATCAACTGGGCTGGCACCGACAACATCTCCGTCTACAACGGCGGCGTCATCAACAACCTCTCCGGCGGCCTGTTCCTCGCCACCAACGATCAGCAGATCTACCAGCACTGCTGCACCGCCGGTCAGGCCTTCAACAACGCCGGAACCTTCCGCAAGACGACGGCAACCGGCTCGACGACCATTCTCAACAACGGCTTCAACAACACCGGCACCGTCGACATCCAGAGCGGCACCTTCGTTCCCAGTTCGGGCGGCACGAGCAGCGGAATCTTCAATGCCACCGCCGCGGGTGCCTTCCTCTTCAACAACAGCACGTACAACCTGACGACGGGCGCCACGCTCACCGGTAGCGGCAACTTCCAGATCGCGGCCGGTCAGCTCAACGTCTCCGCATCGGGAATCAGCGTCGATCACATCACGATGACCGGCGGCAATCTGAACATCACCGCCACCGGCGCGGTCTCAACCTCCGCGACCGGCGTCATCGACTGGACTGCCGACGCTACGTTGAGCGGTGCGGGCGCGCTCACCATCACTACCGGCGGCACACTCAATTTCAGCGGCTCGGGCACGCGCTACATCGCTGGCGGCACGCTCAACAACAACGGCACAATCAACTGGAGCGGCGCCAACAACCTCTCCGTCTACGCCTCCGGCGTCATCAACAACCTCGGCACCGGCCTTTTCAGCGTCAAGAACGACCAGCAGATCTACCAGCATTGCTGTACCGCGGCACAGGCATTCAATAACGCCGGAACCTTCCGCAAGACCGTCGCCACCGGCACCACCACGATTCTGAGCAACGGTTTCAACAACGCCGGCACGGTCGATATCCAGAGCGGAACGTTCAATCCGTCTTCCGGCGGCACGAGTAGCGGCGTGTTCCAGACAACGGCAGCCGGAACGTTCCTGTTCACCACAAACACTTACACCCTCGCGACCGGCGCGACGCTCACGGGCAGCGGCAACTTCCAGGTCAACAGCGGGCAGTTGACTGTCAACGCAACCGGCGTGACGGTCAATCACCTGACCATCAACGGCGGCACGCTCAACGTGGGCGGCTCACTCAGCACCGCGGCAACCGGTGTCATCGACTGGACCGCCGACGCCACCCTAACCGGCGCGGGCCCGCTCACCATCAGCAACGGCGGCACGCTCAACATCAGCGGCGCCGGCACGCGGCACATCGCCGCGGGCACGCTCACGAACAACGGCACGGTCAACTGGAGCGGCACCAACAACATCTCCGTCGTCGACTCCGGCGTCATCAACAACCAGGCCGGCGGCTTGTTCAGCGTCAAGAACGACCAGCTGATTTACCAGGACTGCTGCGGTGCGGGACTAGCGTTCAACAACGCCGGAACGTTCCGGAAGTCGGTGACAACCGGCACGACTGCGATTCAGAGCAACGGCTTCACCAACACGAGCAGCGGCACCGTCGACATCCAGACCGGCACCTTCAACCCCTCCTCGGGTGGCACGAGCACAGGCATTTTCAACGCCGCATCGGGCGCCACGTTCCTCTTCAACAACAGCACGTACACGCTCGGCGCGGGCGCCACGCTCACCGGCAGCGGCAACTTCCAGGTCAGCGGCGGAACGCTGGCCGTCAATGCCACCGGCGTCACTGTCGATCACCTGACGATGAACGGCGGCACGATGAACGTGGCCGGCTCGATCAGCACCTCGGCGACCGGCGTCGTCGACTGGAGCGCCGACGCGGTGCTGGCCGGTACCGGTGCGCTCACCATCGTCAGCGGCGGCACGATGAACATCACCGGTGTCGGAACGCGCATGATCGGCGGCGGTACGCTCGACAACAGCGGCACCGTGAACTGGAGCGGCACCAACAACATCTCCGTCTACGACTCCGGCATCATCAACAACCAGGCCGGCGCTCTGTTCAGCGTCAAGAACGATCAGATCATTTATCAACACTGCTGCTCTGCCGGACAAGCCTTCAACAACGTAGGAACGTTCCGCAAATCGGTCACGACCGGCTCGACCACGATCCAGAGCAATGGCTTCAACAACACCGGCACCGTCGACATCCAAAGCGGCACGTTCGTTCCGAGCTCCGGCGGGACCAGCACGGCGAACTTCAACGCGGCGCCGGGCGGCACTTTCAGCTTCATCAACAACACATACACGCTCAACTCCGGCGCCACGCTCACCGGCAGCGGCAACTTCCAGGTCGGCGGCGGAATGCTGACCGTCAATGCTACGGGTGTGACCGTCGATCACCTGACGATGACCGGCGGAACGCTGAACATCCCAGGCTCGATCAGCACCACAAGCTCCGGCGTTGTCGACTGGACTGCCGACGCCGTGCTCGCAGGCGTCGGCGCTCTCACCATCGCGAGCGGCGCAACGATGAACATCTCCGGCTCCGGCACGCGCAATATCGACGGCGGCACGCTCAGCAACAGCGGCACCATCAACTGGAGCGGCACCAACAACATCTCCATCTACAACGCGGGAATCCTCAACAACCTCGCCGGTGGTCTGTTCAGCGCCACGAATGATCAGTTGATCTACCAGAGCTGCTGCGGCGCAGGCCAGGGAGTCAACAACGCCGGCACGTTCCGCAAGACCATCGCAACCGGAACGACAACGATCCAGAGCTTCGCCAACAGCGGGACGATCCAACCGCAGAGCGGCACGATCGCGTTCAGCGCAACCTTCAGCAACAGCGGCTCACCCACCTACGACTTCGGCATCGGCAGCGCCAGCACGTTCGGCCGTCTCACCTTCACGAATCCGGTCGCGCTCACTGGAGCGCTCATCGCCGCGCCCGTCAACAGCTTCGTGCCGCAGGGCGGCCAGCAATTCCAGATCGTCATCTACCCGCTGACCAGTACCGCCACGTTCTCGCCGAAAACTCTGACGTACGGCAGCTCGCCAGTGCGCTCGTTCGCCGACGCCTACATCACATCCGGCGTCATCCTCACCGCCAGCGGCCCGACCGTCAACGCCTCACTCTCGCCGAATCAGGGCCCGGGCTCGGGCGGTACGGCCATCACGATCACCGGCACTGGCTTCGTTAGCGGCGGATCGCTCGGCGTCACCTTCGGCGGCAATGCGGCAACCGCAGTCACCGTCGTCAATGCCACGACGATTACTTGCACCACTCCCGCGCACACCTCGGGCGTCGTCGATGTCGTGGTCACCAACGGCGACGGCCAGCCGACCACTGTCACCAACGGCTTCACGTACGACACCTCCCCCATCGTCACCGCCATCCGGCCGAGCAGCGCATCGACCGCCGGCTCGGGAGGCGTCATCATCGACGGAACGAATCTCGCCAGTGTCACCTCGGTCGATTTCGGCGGCGTCAGCGGAACGATCGTCTTCAGCTCCGCCGGACAGTTGACCGTCGCCGCACCGGCGCACAGCGCGGGCGTCGTCAACGTCGTCGTGACCAACAGCGTCGGCAGCTACGCGATGACGAATGCGTTCACTTACATCGACAACGACGACCCCGCGCGCGACTTCTTCGTCAGCTCGCTCCCGTCGCCGCGTTGGACCTATGGATACGAGGCGAGCCGAGGAGCGTCGTTCGTCCCGTATCCGACGCATGGACGCACGGGGGCGATGTTCGACTTCTGGGACAACGGCAGCTTCCCGAATCTTGGCCGCAACTCCGGCAGCACCACGCTGACACAAGGAAGCGACTTCACCCCCTCGATGGCGCTCTACTTCCACCCTGGTCCCTCGGGTGAGAACAGCGTTTTCCGCTGGACCGCTCCGGCCGCGGGCGTCTATCGGATTCACGGCAGCTTCACGGGCCTCGACAACACCTGGCCCACGACCTCGGACGTAGCCATCCTCCACAACAACGCGGCCGCGACGCCGCTCTTCAGCGGTTTCATCAACGCGTACAACGTCCCACAGTCCTTCGACACCTCACCCACTCTCGCCAGCGGCGACACGATCGAATTTACAGTCGGCTACGGACAGAACAACACCAACACCGGCGACGCCACGGGGCTCGACGTCACGATCGATCCTGTAGCACCGACGACGGCCGACGTCGCAATCGTCACGACCGCGTCCGTCGCCGCGACCGCATCCGGCTCGAGCTTCACCTATTTCACGCAAGTCACGAACAACGGCCCGGCGCCGTCCTCCAATACGACGATGACGCTGGTCCTTCCCGCCAACGTCGTCGTCACCGGTACGCCGAGCTCCACGCAGGGAACGTGCGCCGGCTCGGGACCCGTCGTCTGCACCATTGGTACGCTGCCGGTGAACGGCACGGCCACGCAAACGATCAACGTATCAACGACCGCTCCGGGGACCGCGATGGCCAACGGCAGCGTAACGGCCACCGAAACCGATCCCGTCAACACCAACAACAGCAGCAGCGCCAGCGTCAACATCACCAGCTCGACGCTCGTCGTGACGACGAATGCTGACTCCGGCGCCGGCTCGCTGCGGCAGGCAATCATCAACGCCAACAACGGCGCCGTCTGCCAGTCGCCGTGCACGATCACCTTCAACCTTCCCGGCAGTGGGCTCACGATCTCGCCAACCAGCTCGCTGCCCGCGATCACCGCCGCGAGCGTCACGATCGACGCGACCACGCAGCCCGGTTACACGAACGCGCCGCTGATCACGGTCGACGGCACGAGCGACGCCAGCGTCAGCCGCGGACTGCAACTGAGCGGCGGAGACGACACGGTCAAGGGACTGTCGATCGTCAGCTTCCAGGGTCCGGCCATCGCCATCGACACCAACGGATTCGATGTCATCTCTGCCAACTACCTCGGGCTCCGCGTCAACGGCACCAGCGCGGGACAGAACGCCGGCGACGGAGTTCTGATCACGAGCGCCAACAACACGATCGGTTCCACCATCACCGCCGGGCGCAACGTCATCTCCGGCAACTTCGGCAGCGGCGTCGTGCTCAATGGCGCGGGCGCTACCGGAAACGTCGTCGCAGGCAACTACATCGGAACGAACGCCGCCGGCAGCGCTGCCGTGGGCAATCAGACCGACGGCGTGCAGATCCTCTTCGCCGCCAGCAACAACACGATCGGCGGTAACACGGCCGCCGCGCGCAACGTCATCTCAAGCAACAACAACGCCGGCGTCTACATCGCGGGTGACAGCAGCGGCCCGCTCGTTTGCAGCGGCAACGTCGTCTCCGGCAATTACATCGGCACCGACGCCGCCGGCACCACGCCGCTCGGCAACTCCAACGGTCTCGCCCTCGGCGCCCAGGTCGTCAACAGCACGATCGGAGGATTAACCGCCGCAGCCGGCAACACGATCTCGTCGATCAACAAAGGCATCTCACTCGACGGTCCCGGAAACGGCAACGTCATCCTGCACAACACCTTCAGCGACAACAGCAGCCTGTCGATCGACCTCGCCAACAATGGACCCACCCCAAATGACGCGGGCGATTCCGACAGCGGCCCGAACGGATTCCAGAACACGCCGGTGTTCGTCGACGCGACCCTCGCCGGCGCCACGCTGACGGCACACGTCAGCGTTGACTCCTCGCTCATCGGTGGCACGAACGGAATGCGCATCGAGCTGTTCAAGAGCGACGCCGCCGGCACGCACGCAGTGCAATTCCTCGGATCGCAATGCTTCGCCGGCAACACGCTCAACGGCGCCACGATCACGGTGGCAAGCGCACCCGTTGCCATCGGCGACAAGCTCGTAGCCACCGCCACCAGCTACGTCGAAGCATCCTGCACCACGCCCAGCGACGGCACATCCGAGCTCACCGCGACACCGGCCACGGTTGCCGCTTGCACGCCGCCTGCTGCCACGATCACGCCGAGCGGTCCAACCACGTTCTGCTCCGGCGGCAGCGTCACGCTCACTGCATCGTCCGGCGCGTCGTACCAGTGGCGCAGCTTCGGCACGCCGATCATCGGCGCCAACGC
Source organism: Thermoanaerobaculia bacterium (assembly GCA_963719365.1). Lineage (GTDB taxonomy): Bacteria > Acidobacteriota > Thermoanaerobaculia > Gp7-AA8 > Gp7-AA8 > JADGNZ01. Next base: position 1,367,553 of record OY970380.1, read on the forward strand.
ACAGACATTCGTCGCTACCACCAGCGGCAGCTACTCCGTGACCGTGAGCGACGCCACCGGCTGTTCGGCCACGTCGTCGAACGTCCCGGTCGCCGTGAACAGCACCGTCAGCGTCACGATCTCCGCAAGCGGCTCGACCACATTCTGCAGCGGTGGCAACGTCACGCTCACCGCCAATCCCAGCGGCGGCAGCGGCTCGTTCGCATCGTACCAATGGCTGCTCAACGGCTCACCGATCGGCGGCGCGAATGGAGTCACCTACTCCGCGACGGCAACCGGAAACTACAGCGTAACGGCTACCGATTCTGCGGGTTGCACCGGCACCTCCGCGCCACAATCGGTCACCGTCAACACGCCGCCATCGGCGGCGATCAGCGCGCCCGCATCCGTCTGCCCGAACAGCACGGCCGCCGCCAGCATCACCGCTCCCGTCGGCGGCGCGACCTACACCTGGACCGTCACCAACGGCACGCTGCAGACCGGCCAGGGCACCTCATCGATCACCTTCTCGGTAGGAACGACGTCGCCGGTTTCGATCAGCGTCACCGCCACTGCCAATAGTTGTTCATCGACCGGCAACGCCAGCGTAACGATCGGAGCATTCACGCCAACGATCACGCCTTCCGGCAGCGCATCGTTCTGCGCTGGCGGCAGCGTCACGCTCACGTCGTCCGCCGCATCGTCGTATCAGTGGCTGCTGAACGGCACGCCGATCGGCGGCGCCAATTCGCAAACGTATGCAGCCAACGTTGCGGGCAGCTACACCGTCACCGCGACCAGCGCCAGCGGTTGCAGCGGAACCTCCGCGCCCGTCACCGTCACGCAGAATCCTGCGCCGTCGCCAACAGTCACGCCGGGCGGCCCCACCACCTTCTGCAGCGGCGGCAGCGTCACGCTCTCGACCGCGGTCGCATCGTCGTATCAATGGCTCTTCAACGGATCGCCGATCGGCGGCGCGAACAGTCAAACCTACGCGGCAACGCTGACCGGCAACTACAGCGTCACCGTCACCAACGGCAGCGGATGCAGCGGAACGTCCGCCTCCCTAGGCGTCACCGTCAATCCCAATCCGGTCGTAAACATCACCGGCCCGTCGTCGGTCTGCGGATCGTCAAGCGTCACGCTCGATGCCGGCGCCGGCTTCGCGTCGTACAACTGGTCGAACGGCGCGCTCACGCAGACGATCACCGTCACGCCCTCATCGACGACGACCTACAGCGTCACCGTCACGAATGCCGCCGGCTGCACCGCCTCGTCTTCGAAGACCGTCACCGTCTCGAGCGGCGCGACGACGACCACCGTCACCGCCCCATCCTCCGTCGCCGCCAACTCCACCAACAACAGCGCATCGGTGTCCCCAGCCGCGCCCGGCTCGACCTACAGCTGGTCGATCTCCGGCGGCACGATCACCAACGGGGACGGAACGCCGTCGATCACCTGGACCGCCGGCGCCAGCGGCAACGCCGTCATCAGCATCGTCATCAACAGCGGCTCGTGCACCGCGTCCGGCAGCGCCACCGTCGCCATAACCAACGCCGCCGATCTTGCAATCAGCGCAACCGCCAGCCCGAATCCCGTCAACGCCGGCGGCACCATAACGATCACGCTGAACGTCACGAACAACGGCCCGAACGCCGCGCTCAACGCACGCATCACGAACAATCTCTTCGGCGTCAGCGCGCCGGCCGCCAGCGGCAACGGATGGTCGTGCACGACCTCGAACCTCACCATCGTCTGCACCGCCGCGTCGCTGCCGCCCGGCCCCGCCGCACCGCTCACGATTACCGCGACAGCGCCCGGTCCGAACAGTGCCGGCGATGACGCATTCGTCCTCGCCGACACCGCCGACACGAACGGCAACAACAACAGCGCCAGCGCGCTGGTCGCGATCGCGGCGCAACCTTCGTGCAGCAACAGCGCACCCTCGCTGATTTCGCCCGCTGCCGGCGCGGCCAACGTCGCCAACCCGGTCACGTTCACATGGTCGTCCACCGCGAACGCGATCTCCTACGACCTCTGGATCGCCACCGGCGGCGCGGCACCCGCCATCGCCGCGACAACATCATCGACGACCACGTCCATCAGCCTCCCCAGCGGCCCATCAACCTGGTACGTCGCCGCGCACTTCGCCGGCGACTGTCCCACGCTCTTCACCGCGCCGCGCGACTTCACCGTCGCGGCATCGGCGAACTGCGTTCATGACGCGCCGCAGCTCATCGCGCCGTCGCCAAACGCAATCGTCAATTCGCCGGTGACGTTCAACTGGACCACGGTCGCGCAAGCAATCGGCTATCGCCTCTGGGTGGCCATCGACGCCGGCGCGTCACAGGATGTTGGCACCACGAACGGCGCGACATCTCTGACTGTCGCGCTGACCGGCTCGAGCGTCAACTGGCATGTCGATGCCATCTTCCCCGGCTGCAATCCAACCTCCTCCGCAACCTCGGCGTTCACCATCGCCGCGGCCGATGCCTGCGGCAATCATGGCGCGCCCTCGCTCGTCGCGCCTGCCAACGGTGCAACGCTGGCCTCATCGATCGTCGATCTGCAGTGGAGCGCTGTCGCCAGCGCCAACGGCTATCGCGTGTGGGCCGGCGTCAACGGCGCTGCGCTCGCTCCGATCGGAACGACCACGAATGCCACGACGCTGCACGCCACTTTCAGCCGCGGAACGGTAACGTGGCTCGTCGAAGCGCTCTTCAACGGATGCGCATCGTCTCCATCGCCGCAGGCAACCTTCACGATCCCCGCCGCGCAGAATTGCAACAATGCCGCGCCCACGCTGCTGGCGCCATCGAATGACGCCACGCTCGGCAACAGCGAAATCGATTTCAGTTGGTCCTCCGTACCGAACGCCATCGGTTACGAGCTCTGGCTCGCCCTCAACAACGGCACGCCCTCTCCCGCCGGAACGACGCCATCGACAACGCTGCGCCGCACCGTCGGAGCCGGCGTCGTCGACTGGTTCGTCCGCGCCCAATTCAACGGATGCGAGCCGGTCGAATCGGCGCACGCGCACTTCACCTTCGCCCCTCCCGCCGACTGCGCGCTCGCCCGCCCGATCCTCACCGCACCGGTCGACAGCGCGCCCGTCGTCTTCTCGCCCGTCGATCTCCGCTGGAGCAACGTGCCGGGCGCGACGCAATACAAAGTCTGGCTCGGTAACGGCGACGCGCCGCCCGTTTCGATCGGCACGACGTCCGCCACGCATCTCGACAATCAGACCGTGCCCGCCGGCAGCGTGAAGTGGTTCGTCGAAGCGCTCTTCGATCACTGTCCAACGCTCCAATCAACGGTCAGCACATTCACGGCCGTTGCCCCCCCGCCGCCCTGCGCGACGCCTTCCGTTCCGCTGCCGCGCGCCGAAAGCACAGCATCGACCAACGTCGAGTACTTGATCCGCTGGACGCCCGCCGGACCGAAGGCGACGACGCAGTACGAGCTTCAGGAATCGGCCGGCGCCGCCTTCAGCGCGCCGCTCTCGATCACCACCGACGCCAGCGAGTGGGCGTTCAAACACATTAATAGTACCGACGCGCCAGTCGCGTACTTCTACCGCGTTCGCGCCATCGGCACCTGCAACGGCGCGCGCAGCCTCTTCTCGCTCCCGCTGACCGTCAACGTTCTGCCGTCGAACGTCACCGATCCCAACTCCGCCAACGGCTCGACGCCCGCCGACAACCCGCAGACGACGCATTACGAGATCCACATCGGCGGAACGAACGGCAATTCAATTCACAAAGGCGCGATCATCGCCGCGGCCGGCGACACCTTCACCGCCACGACCAACCAACCGTGGCTCACCGTCTCGCCGTCGAGCGGCACCGTCGGCGCCGATGGCACCACGCTCAACGTCACCGCGAAGACCGACGGCCTCCCCGTCGGAACCAGCAGCGGCGCCGTCAGCGTCGCCATCGGCACCGCATCAGGCGCCGGCAATCGCGCAACGCTCGACACCAAACCGGCGACGAACACCACCGTCTCCGTCAATCTCGTGCAACCCGTTTCGCCGATCGCCAAGAGCGGCCCGCCGCCCGACGCGCTCATCATCCCCGCCGTCGCGCACGCCGATGGCATCAACTCCAAGTTCCAGTCCGACATCCGCGTCACCAACTCTTCGGCGCAGCCGATGAAGTATCAGGTCACGTTCGTACCGACCGGCGACGCAGGCATCACGCAGGGCAAACAGACCACGGTCGACATCGATCCGGGCCGCACCATCGCTCTCGACGACGTTCTGCAATCGTGGTTTGGCGACAGCGCCGCCACCGGCACGCTCGAAGTCCGGCCGCTCACCACGGCACCCACATCCAGCACGACGACCGCGCTTCCGGCTGGCCTCGCCAACATCCTCACCTTCGCCTCCAGCCGCACGTACAACACCACCGCCAACGGCACGTTCGGCCAGTACATCCCGGCCATTCCGTTCGCGGCGTTCGTCGGCCGCGCCAGCGATCCATCCAAATCGACGATCCTGAGCCTTCAGCAGATCGCCCAATCTCCCGCCTTCCGCACCAACCTCGGCATCGTCGAAGGCTCCGGCGATCCCGCCTCGGTGCTCATCAGCGTTTTCGGATCGAACGGACAGAAACTCACCGAGTTCACGCAGGATCTCAAAGGCGGCCAGCACGTCCAGCTCAACTCGATCCTGGCCACGAAGAACGTGCAGGTCACCGACGGCCGCATCGAGGTCAAGGTCGTTTCGCCCGCCGGCAAAGTCACCGCCTACGCCTCGGTGCTCGACAACCTCACCAACGATCCCCTGCTCGTCTCGCCGGTCGCTGTCAACCAGACCGCCGCGGCGAAGTACGTCATCCCCGGCGTCGCCGATCTGAACAACGGCGTCGCCAACTGGCAGACCGACGTCCGCGTGTTCAATCCCTCGACGAACATCGTCAAAGCAACGCTGACGTTCTACTCACAAAACGGCGGAACGCCCCAATCAAAAGACATCCAACTCGCCCCCGGCCAGGTACAAACGCTCGACGCCACGCTCCGCAACGTCTTCGGCATCTCCAACGACGGCGGCGCGCTGCACATCGCCACAACCGCGCCAACGCCGCTCGTTGCCACCGCAAGAACCTACAACCAGACCGCGAACGGCACCTACGGCCAGTTCATCCCCGCCGTAACCGCCAACGACGCCGCCGCCCTCGGCACGCGCCCATTGCAAATCCTCCAGATCGAAGAATCCGATCGCTACCGCAGCAACGTCGGCTTCGCCGAAGTAACGGGCAACGCCGCCACCATCGAAGTCACCGCCATCCCCTCCGACTCGAAAGTCGCCGCCTCAACCCAAATCCAACTCACCCCAAACCAATACATCCAATTCCCCCAACTCCTCCGCTCAATGGGCCTCAGTAATAATTACAACGCTCGAGTCAGCGTAAAAGTAATCAGCGGCCAGGGCCGCGTAACCGCCTACGCCTCAGTCATCGACATGCAGACCAACGACCCAACGTACGTGCCGGCGCAGTAGAGCAGAGACAAAGAGATCGGTGGATCAGGACAGCGCCGTGATCCACTGCCGAACGCGAGTGGACTGCCTGATGGGCGCCGACGTTCCAATAATCGCTTGCGGCCCCACATCCGGGTACAGCCAGAGTTAACCGCAGTTAGGCCTATCGCGGATGCCAGCGGGCAAACGCTTCCGGAGCGAAGTGCAAAAAATTGGGTAGGGACGGGCGCCGCTACGTCACTCCTATATGCAGGAGGACCGAGCTATGCCACCAGCGAACGCGCCTGAACCCGTCGATTCCTTTTCGAGCAGTCGGAAGCTGGAGATCCTTAAGTTCAGACTCAGCCTGGTGTTGGCGGTGTCCGAGAAGCTACTGATTGCCCTTCTGATCGTAATAGCGGGTTATGCGCTGAACCGGGCGCTTGAGAGCTATAAGGCCGACTTGCAGCGTCAGCTCACCATTCAGAAATCACTGCTCGATCAACAACTCGAAGTCGCAAAACTCGATAACTCACGCAAATTGTTCGAGGCGCAGACAGAGCAAAACCGTGCGCTCGAAAATCTACGACAGAGCCAACAGGCTCAACTAGAGGCGATCCGAGGAGCGCAAGCGCAGCAGTTAGAAGCATTTCGCGCAGTGACGGCATCGCGCAGCTCACTAGCTCAGCGTCGCATAACAGCGTATGAGACGGTCTATAATCGCGGCGTCGAGACGTCAGCGGTCCTGGCGATAATTTCAGATCCTAGAACCGACTTGCAGCCAGAAACGGCTCCCCAGCGCAGACGAGGTGCCATCGTCGAATTTACTGAGGTGTGCCAAAAAAATCGCCTTTTCTTGTCTGATCATGTTGTGGGCAAAATCGATCAATTTCTGAAGGGCGTTCCGGCTGAGCGATTGGTCGCGGCAGATCCTCAAGCGCTCGAACAATTTCGCGCCGAGCTTGAAAGATTCCTCTTCCGCCTTCAAAAGGACCTTCGAAACGATCTCGATCTTGAGCAGCGCCACCTCGGTGGGGCCGCCTAGCCCGTCGTGCAAGGCGACACCGGACAGAATCGCAGGTGATTGAGTCCGAAGCTGCACGTACTTTCAGAGAACGAAGGTTGCGAGAGAAGCGTCAGGCGCGATGAAAGAACGATGCAACGCTCTACTGGCTATTTATCTTGCCCACGGCGGCCTGTTACCTCCGCCGAACGGGTTGGGCGCCTGCGGGAGCACGGCCGTGGTGCCGATCAACTGATAGCCAAGTCGTGTATAGACTTCGTCGAAGAAGTAGTATGACGGGGAAGTGCCCTGCCGCTGCCAAGCGAGCGCTTCGGCAACGATGCGAGATGAGAACGGAACGAACATCGCGCCAACGTTTGCAAAAAAGTCCGGGCACAAGCCGTCCCTGGACCGACAGTTGTTGAGGTTCACGCCAATCAGTCGACAACCCTTCTCGGCCGCCACCTCGACCTCGTGCTTCACAAACACGGTCTTCGCATAGGTGTCGCTGCCGATCAGCAGGACGAAGGTGTCTGCGCGACGGACCTTGGCCGCGCAGACTGACTTGATGTAGTACGGCGTCTGCGAGTTGATCGCCTCATCTAGCTGGAAGTCTGCGAAGTTGAAGTCGATATGCTCGTGGGCCTTCCAGGCACACATTAAGTCGTAGCGGCCCTTGTCCGCGCTGCTGAAACTAACGAAGGTCCGAGGCAGGTCTGCCATATAAAATGCAAGGTACAACACTCGGCTCCCCGGCACAACTCGAGTCGAGCGCACGGAGGGCTGGGTCGTCCCATGGTCGGCCTAGCGGATCTGCGGTTCACACGCACGAATCGCGACGCGCTGAAGTATTGCTCTGCGATACAGCAACGCAGCGGTTAGTGAAAGGGTGCAACTGCTTGTTGGGCGGCCCTGCTTCTGAACGGAGGGAGTCGCCGGTGGTCAAATCTTCCGCCCTCCGGCTAATCGTCCCAATTCACCTCGGCAAGACGCGGTATGTCACTTGGAGAGCTACGAGCCAGACCGTTTAGTTGTCTCAGAGGGGATCCCGCATGCGATCTTCGCCAGAACGAAATTCCAGTTAGAGCGGCTCCGGTTTTCTTATCCGCAGGAAGCAGGCGATCGAGCGGTTCGACAGCCAGGCAGTCACCAGCCTCGGAGCGACGCGATAGCGATGGGTATACTCCGCGCCATGACACTCATTCGGATGGACAACGTTGGCGTTGTTGTGGACGACCTTGCAGCGGCGGTCGCTTTCTTCAAGGAGCTCGGGATGGAGTTGGAGGGCGAGACGCAGGTCGAGGGACCCTCGGTGGACCGTCTCGTCGGGCTCGAGGGCGTGGTATCCGATATTGCGATGATGCGGACGCCGGACGGGCATAGCCGTATTGAGCTGACGAAGTTCCGGACGCCGGCGGCTCCCAGCGCGGCGCCGGACAATGCCCAGCCGAACACGCTCGGCATACGTCGCATCATGTTTGCCGTCGAAGGCATTGAGGATGTCGTTGAACGGCTGCGTGCTCACGGAGCCGAATTGGTGGGCGAGCTGGTGCAATACGAGAACAGCTATCGGCTCTGTTATGTCCGTGGCCCTGAAGGCATCCTCGTAGCGCTCGCCGAGAAGATCGGCTGACGATCGATAAGGCGCGAGGCATCGTTACCGAAGCCGCATTCGTGATCGCGGGTTACCCGCTCCTACCTGTATTCGGCGATCACCTGCTCCTCGCCGCTGGCGCGGTCGTAGGTCAGGAACGAATACGGATGGTCGTTTTTCGCGATTCGAGATCTTCACACGACCGGAGGTACTGCTTGCGACTCGCGCCTTCGCCATAAGGTGGCGATGAGTGCGCCGGTCAACGCGCCTATGGCGTCGGGCAACAGGTCAGTGGCCCGGCACATACCGGTGCCCGTTGCTCCTTCCTCGAGCTCAATGAGGATGCCAACCGCCATCGTCGCCATCGCGGCGATTAGCAATGCATAGCGGCTGCGGCGAACCTGGACCCAGGTCATCAGAAAGAACGCGGTCCAAAGAGAGATGTGCTTGTATTTCAATATCGAATTGAGAGTCAGATCGAGCGTGAACCGCAGATCGCACGGAGGTTGGTGGAGGTGAAAACCGGTGCGCGCCGGGATCCAGACAAGCGCCAGGATCACGAAGATCGCATAGGCCCATCGCGCGCCGCGCAGAGCGAAGGCAAAGAGAACGAGCCAAGCAAGAATCCCGACCGCTAGAAGCACTTTGTGCGATTCATTTTATCAGCGCGGACGCCTCTTCATCCCATTCAACCCCGAATTCGCTCAAGCTCTTCGATACACGCTTGAACGTGTTCCAGGACAGGGTCGCCGCGAAACTCACTATCCGCCAACTCCAGGATTATCCTGAGCTTGCCGATTACGTCATCGTCGTTCGTCTCATCAATGCGCGCCGTAAGTTCGCCCAGCTCTTCCAGCACACCGGTTAGAAAGTGTTTTCGGGCCGGATCGTCGACAGAATCGCGTCGTTCGTCGGCCACGAATTCCGAGAGTAAACCAAGCATCTCGTGGGAATCAGACCAGTTTATGAAAGACATTTGATGTTGATGCCGATGAGGAAAGGTACGAGCGGGTGATCACATCCATTTTGTAATGAGGAATAGAAGTCCTTGGCCAAAGAAAGCAGCAATCGCACATACGAGTGCGAGCCAGTTCAGTGGCACCCGAGGCTGTCGAATTAACGCAGCGCCTGCAAGTCCAATGGCCACGATCGGAGCCAATAGGGCAGTCCCGAGCGCAACAAGCATGATCATCCCAATACCTGGAACAACCCTGATATCGAACGATGAGAAGCGCATTGAGAGAAACAGGACCCAGATCGCCGCCCAGATCGCAAGGCAGACGATTGACGCAGTTCGCAATGACGCTTTGAGCACTTTGATGCCTAACGGAGCTGCAGGTTCAGTCTTCGCGGACCCGCGAATTGTACTGCGCTCGGACCCAGCCCGTCCGGGAACCGAAGGTTAGAGCGCATTATCGGCAAGACTGCTCTTTGGCCGATCGCGCGGAACTTCGCGCAAATATTGGTCGATGTCCGAGCCTCGTAGTGTCTTGACCATCACGCGCACAGGGTGGGTCATACTGCCAAGCTGCACGGTCAGGCGCTGAACGTCCTTGTAACCGGCCTTCTCCCAGAAGCGTTCGGCCTGCCGGTTGCCGATCACGACATCCAGGCGCAGCCAGGATGCTCCTTCGTCCCTCGCCCACTTCTCGATCCGCTCGTACAACAGCCAGGCCGTGCCCGTGCCATGGAGTACCGTGGCGATCATGAAAAGGCCGATGTGCCACACGCCGGGTGCCAGGAGGTCGGTCAGCACGGAGGCCATCGCCACCATCTGAGCGCTGGAGTCTAAGAAGCCGAGGACGTAGACCTTGTCGTATGGCAAACCCGGAGGCGGCCGGAACTCGAGTTCCTGTCTGGCCTCATCGGGTCGAGGCGGCGCTCCGGTCACCGCCTGGAAGTACTCGGGATTGCCGTCGAAGAAGGCCTGAAGAGCCGGCAGATCTTCCTCGGCCAACTCGACAGCTTCGTATACGCCGACTACGAATAGTCGACGCGGTGACGGATGGCGGGAACTCATGGGCTCTAACTACTGCTTCACCGTCTTGATCAGTGCTTCCATGTGATTGAGATACCGCTCCAGCGCGCGGCGGCCCGCGGCGGTGAGCGCGTACTCTGTTCGGGGGACACGTCCGGCGAACGACTTCTTGCACGAGATGTAGCTTGCTTCCTCAAGTTTGCGGGCGTGGACGCTGACGTTTCCGTCGGTCGTTTTCAGGATCGCCTTCAACTCGACGAACGTGAGCGTCGGATTGACGGCCAGCGCGCTGACCATCGCCAGGCGCGTCTTCTCGTGGATGACGCGGTCGAAGTCCGGCATGTGCGTCTCGACCACGCGGCTCTCCGGTTTTTCCACGCTCTTTTTTGCTGCCGCTGATTTAGCCACCGTAGCTCCTTGCGATGATGAATCCGAAAACGATGTGCAGGCCGCCGAACGCGGCACCGAGGAGGATGTTCGATGCGCCGAGGGGGACGAGGGCGGCGATGATTCCGAAGAGCATGAAGCCGAGGCCCATCATCGGGATCACGCGGATCGAGAACGCGCCGCTGCTGACGAAGGCCGTGCCGTACAGCAGTAGCCACGTTGCCGGAATCGCCGAATATGCCTCGGCGCGCACGAGTGCGAGCGTGATCACGGCGCCTGCAACGAGCGGCGCGAAGTAGCTGATGAAGAAACGCCGCGACGCGCCCGACATGAATCGCTCCTCGGATCGCCGGGCTTTGAGCGCCATCGTTCCGAAGCCAATGATCGCCGCGACCACCGCCTCGGCCAGCCAGGTCGCAAGCCACATCCGCAACGAGCGCCCGAGGAATTGCTGGGAGATTGCTGAGGCGACGATCGCGGTGAGGCCGACACCGACGCCGCCCCATCCCGGAATCGACGTGAACGAGCCCGCTCTCTCCATCGCGCTGCGAATGAAGCGGATGTTGTCGAGCGCGTGCTCGCGCATCGGAAGAGGAGCCTCGGACATGCTCGACATGGTACCGCAAAGTGCTTTGCCTCCGCGGGAGTGGGGTGTCGGGGGTGGGGAGTCGGAGACGAACGTGTCACCCGATGCGGCGTTGAAGATGCCCGCATCACGCGGTCGGTAACGTTCCTGGCCGCGGCGCCGTCTCCATGCGGGGAGAGAGCGATGAAACGACTGATCGGGATGATGTGCATGCTCACTGCGTTGCGCGGCGGCGCGGACACGCTCGGCGATATGAGAATTGCCGTGAGCCGTCTGTCCGCAAAGACGCCGGTTCGGGCCACGTTCGCGTTCAGGTCGTTCTCTAAAGCGTCGGGGCGTTTCGCGAACGACAAGGTGAGACGAAACGTTTCGGTGGAAGTCGCTCACGACGCGGCGGGCATCTCGATCACCGTTCCCCAGACGTTGCTCGACGAGGTCTCTCGCGCGCGCAATCGCGGCGACGCATCCGCGCAGAACCTCATCGGCTCGATCGGGACCGCAGGGATCGCCGACGCGCTCGACTTCCGCGACTCGTTTTTGGCGATGCTCGACCATGCAGTCGTGACGCGAGAAGAACGCATCCTGTTCCAGGGGAAACCGGCCCGCCATCTCCTCCTCAAATTACAGCCGCCTCCCAAGCAAAGCGGCACGATCGAGATCGGAACCGTAAAGACCGATGATGAATTGTCGCTCTGGATCGGCGACGATTCCGTCCCCCTCGCGGCCGAACGCACACAAAAGAGCACCGCCGGGTTCATGTTCTTCCATGGAACATATTCCGGACGAACGAATTACACCTTCGCTCACACTGCCAACCGTCTCATGGTTGCGCGGCGCGAGGCATCCGGGAGCGGCGCAGGTCTGGGGCAAAACGTTGAGACCACCGACGTGCAGACGCTGACGCTCCATTGAAAGTGATTGGAATTGATGGCGCGTTCTGGCCAGCTCAGCAGTAAACTCTCCTGCCGGCATCATCACGCGAGGAGATTTGATGAGCGCTACCATCCTTTACCGAATCGCCGCAATTGTTCTGGTCCTGTTCGCGGCCGGTCACACGGCCGGGTTTCTGACACTCACGCCACCCTCGCCCGAAGGAATTGCCGTTCGCGACGCGATGAACAGCGTCCACTTCGCGGTCGGCAGCAAGTCGTATACGTACGGCGGTTTCTACAAGGGTTTCGGCCTCACGATCACCGTCTACATGCTCTTCACCGCGCTGCTGGCGTGGTACCTCGGCGGTCTCGCTGCGACGCATCCCGAGGCGATCGGGATTCTCGGTTGGGCATTCTTTGCGCTGCAACTCGCCTCGGTTGTTTTGAGTTGGATTTATTTCTTTCCTGTTCCCGCTATCTTCGCCGCCGTCGTCGCGCTCTGTACGGGATGGGCTGCGCTGCTCGTGCGATAGTCTTTGTGTGACTTACATAAGTTCGCCGAGCGGAAATTGTCCGGATATTTCGAAAAAGACCCGGCGGCAGCCGTAAAATGTTGCCATGTCCGTTCCCAAAGCCCTGATCATCACACTGCTCGCTCTCTTTGCTCTTCCTGTCTTCGCCGCTGACAACCGATGGAGCATCCAGGGACCCGATGGTGGCTCCGTCAATCGTCTCGCATTCGATCCGATCAGCCCGTCCATTGCCTACGCTGCAAGCACCAACGGCATCTTCCGGAGCGCCGACGGTGGCCAGCACTGGACTGGCGCCCCCGAGCTCCTGGGAACACCGATCGACGACGTAGCGGTTGCGGCAGCCGATCCCCAAAAAGTCTTCGCGGCCACTACGTATGGGCTTTATAAGAGCACGGACCGCGGGTTAACGTGGGCAGTAGTTCATCCGTTCGGTTCCTTCGCCGTCGCCGTGAGCCGCACCAACGCCAATATCGTTTACAGCGACTCCACAAGCGGACCGTTTCGCTCATCGGACGGCGGAGCGACATTCGGGCCGGTCGGCAGCGGTCTTCCTTCCGCACCGGCCGCGGTCTCCGTTCTGGCCGTCGATCCCCAATCCCCCGATACGGTCTACGCCGCATACCAGACCAATGTTGGCGTTTATAAATCGGTCGATGGCGGAACGCATTGGACGGCTGCAAACTCCGGACTGCCGCAGGGGCTGATTTACTCGCTGGCCATAGATCCATCGAACGGTTCCATCCTTTATGCGGGCGCGGCTCCCGGCCTGTTCAAATCGACGGACGGAGGCGGATCGTGGAGTCCGTTGACGAACGGGCTTCCGTCCTCGCCTTTTTGCTATTCGCTCTCGATCAGCGCAGCAACCTCGTCAACGATCTTCGCAGGAATCGGTGGTGGTCTTTATAAATCGACCGACAGCGGATCGAGTTGGACGTCGGTTGGATTCAATGGCAGCACCGTAAATCCCGTCGCAATCGATCCCGTAAATTCAGCAAATATCCTCGCCAGTGCAAACTCAGTCACCTTCAAGAGCTCGAATGGTGGAGCGAATTTTGCGGCCACGTCCGGAATAGCTGCGTTCTATACCCTTGCGATCGCGGTTGATCCACAAAACGCATCCGTTGTCTACGCAGGAGGTTCCGCTGGTGTGTTCAAAAGTACGGACCGAGGAGCGAACTGGACGAGACTGTTTACGACACAGACTCCGTCCATAGCCGTCGATTCGCAAAATTCGCAGATCGTCTATGCCAATCCTTTCGGCGTCATCCGGCGAACTACCGACGGCGGCGCGACGTGGTCCGATTTCACGACCGGACTCCCGGCCGGCTTCGCCTTAGTCGTCACCGCCGATCCGCAGGTCGGAGGAACGATTTACGCAATCCTCGGTGATGCGGTCTACAAGAAAACCGGCAGCGCATCCTGGGTCAAGATGAGCACCGGCTTGCCGAATGGATCCCTTACGTTCATTGCCATCGATCGGAACAACTCGTCAACACTCTACGCAGGCGGCGGAATTGGCATCTACAAGAGCATCGATGGCGGAGCCAATTGGACAGCGACCGGCCGGCCCGCTGGTGGCGTGACCCCCGTGACTGTCATCGTCGATCCGTTCGACTCCAATCATCTCCTTTCCTGGTCTGGTTCCTCGGCGTTCGAATCGACGGACGGCGGCGCCAATTGGAGCTCCTTCGCGGTCGCCTCGGGAAGGCAAGCGCTCACACTCGCCTTTGACGCCTCCGCTCCCGGCCGTATTTACACCAGCGCCGCCGACTTCAATGGCGCCGCCACCGTCGATCGCAGCAACGACGGCGGCAAGACCTGGTTCTCCATAAGAACCGGCCTCGGGCGCGGAGTCAACACCATCTTCATCGTCGCGCCCGGCGGCAATATGCTCTACGCCGGCAGCACAAACGGTGGCGTCTGGGCATTTCGCTTCGCAAGAGGACGGGCGGCGGGGAAATAATTCGGCGGACCGCCTTTCACCAATCCCGGAAACACATCCGGCACGCGTCGTATCCCGCGACCATCGCGTCCTGCGCGCTCATGAAAACGACGCGGGTTTCGTCGGCGAGGCGTTTGGCGCTTCCGCAACTGGCGCGGTGGAAGCGTTTGGTCTTGCCGGTGGCGCTGGCGATCAGGATCTCGGCTTTTGAGGAGAGCGCTTCGATGTTGAAGGCGATCTCGTCGGCGGCCGAGGCGATGTCGTCGATCACGAGGTCGGTGACGGCGTCGTCGACGATGCGGGCGACGTCGATCGCTTCCAGACCGTTCGATGTCGCGGGAACGGGCGCCGCGCGATGGTCGATTTGCTGGACCACCTGATGAACGAGCAACTCCGCGGCGTCGATGCGCAACGGGACGAGCTGGAGCGTCGGTATCTCCTCCTCAACGAACACGAACTTCGCGTCGCGCCACCCACAGAGCTCGGCGATCTCCTCCTCCGCTTTGCTGCGCATGGCGTCGTGAAGCTGGTTCTCGGTGAGGGCGCCGAGGATGACCAGAATGCGGCCGAGGGCGAGGCGGGTCTCGCTTTGGATCTCCAGGGCCTTCTGCCTCTGCTCCTCGGAAATCAATCCACTGCCGATCAGGCGCTGTGCGAGAAAACGCGAAGGATCGTTCGAGGAGCAGGAAATGATTTTGCCCTTGTCGACGAACAGCTCCTTCTCGCGCGGACCGCTGGCTACTACGAGACGTCCCGTTCGCTCCTGCGAGATGTGTTTGACGAGCAGCTCCGCGGGATTGCCATCGCCGAGCGACTTCCACTTGCGCGCTGCCGGCATCGACGTCGAAACAATCTCCGACTCCGCAGGTGCGGGCGGTAGCACGACCGCGCGCGAGGCACGCTCGTGAATCGCGCGCAGCTCTTCCTCAGCGCGTTTCCGCCGCTCGAGCTCTTTGCGAAGCGCGTCGGTCATGATCTTCAGCTCGTCCATCGTCTGCTCGCCGGTGAGGCGCAACTCTTCGACGGCTGAGCGCAAGGAATCTTCGACCCGATCGCGTTTGTGCAGCTCTTCCTGCAGCATTTGGAGACTCTGTTTCGTCGCAGCCGTCAGCGACTCGGGCCGCTCCGGAGCCCGGATCACTTCGACGAAGCCTTTGATGCTGCCGGCAACGCGCACAGCGTTGATGCTGGTATGGACCCAGACGTGGCTGCCGTCCTTGCGCACGCGCCAGTCTTCGAGGTCGAGGCTGCCCGACGCGGCGACGGCGTTGAGTTGCTGCGTAGAAACGCCAGCCCATCCTTCGTTGTCGCGATACAGCATCCGCCTGGGGCGTCCGATGATCTCGTCGCGCTGGTATCCGAGAATTCGCTCCGCACCGGCATTCCATCCGGCGATGAGTCCCCGATCGTCGGTGCGAATGATGGCAATGTCCGGGAGCTGGTCGATGACGGCGAGAAGGAGCTGTTCCGCGTTCTGCGAGGCCGTTCGCGCATGGGATGGCGTCTCCGCGTGCCGCTGCTCCGGGACCGTATGGGAGCGATGATCGACGACGTAAATGAGGAACGGAGCGTCGTCGCTGCCGGAGATCGCGCACGTCACTTCCAGCTCGCGGTATCTCCCCTTCTTTCCCATGATGCGTTTCTCGATTCGATAGCCCGGCACCTCACCGGCGAGCAGCCGCCGCATCTGCCGCTCTTCGGCGCGCGCATCGTCGGGGTGCGTCAGATCGGCGAACGTCATGCGCACCAGTTCCTCGCGCGTGTAGCCGATCAGCTCGCGGAACCGCTCGTTCGTTTCCAGCCACGTGCCGTGCATCGACGCGAGCGCGATGCCGACCGGAGCGTTGTCGAACGCGCCGCGCAGACGCGATTCCCGCGCCTTCGACACCGCGGCCGCAGGCAGCGGTTGCCCAGGTTTGCGCACGAGCGAGATGACTCGATCGACCGTCGGAAGCTTGACCATGTTGAATTAAGGGAGTCGGGAAAGAGTAACACGGGGTGTGGGGAGTCGGGGGTGGGGTGTGGGGTTGACGGGTTGTTGGTTGTCAGTTGTCGGGTGTCGGAGTCGGAGAACGCTTCAAAGAATCGCGCGCTCCGCATCTTCGCGTTTACAACTTCGCGTCTTCGCGTCTTCGCGTGATCGGTTTTCGGGAACCGCGCCGTACTCCCACTCCCCACTCCCCACCCCCTCACCCGAGGTACTGTTTGATCGCCGCCTCGATCTGCCCGCGCGGCACGGCGCCGACGACACGGCCGGCTTCCACGCCATCCTTGAAAAAGACGAGCAGCGGAATGCTCATGGCGCGGTACTGCGACGCCGCCTTCGGATTCTGATCGACATTGAGCTTGGCAAAGCGGACGTCGGTTCGCGATGCCGCAAGCTCCGCGATGACCGGCGCGATCATCCGGCACGGCCCGCACCACGCCGCCCAGAAGTCGACGACGAATGCGCCGTGTCGAATGGTCTCCGCGAGATTGGCGTCATTGACTTCGACGGGATGACCATCGCCACCTTCTAATGGCGCTTTGCACTTTCCACAAACCGCCTTCCGCCCGCTCCCGACCGGAGGAATCCGATTGGCCTGCCCGCAGCTCGCACAACGAACGATCTCGTCCATGAGTTGCCTGCATTGCGAAACGTGGGCCGGGTGTCGGTGCGGGCGGAGGGAGCCGGGGCCGGAGGTCGTGTTGGTTCGTGGGGTTGATGTCAGTTTTCGAAGGCCGGCGCTCGAGTTCGCGGAGTGGAGGTCGAGGTTGAAGGTCGGTTCGAAGTTCGGAGTTCGAAGTTCGGGGTGCGGAGGCCGGGGTTCGGAGTTGGAGACGGAAGTCGGAGGTGAACCGCCGCTGCCGCGTAGCGGCAACAAGAGGGTAGCCGTGGGTGCGAGCGCTTTTTGCTCGCACCCACGGGAGGAGATGGTAACGAATTGTGCCGCGTCAGCGGCACTGGACCATTCGCGCAAACGAAGGTCAGCGAGGCGCGTTCCGTCACGCTGAACGATCGCCGGCCGCGCTCTCGAATGAAGATCACCGAGTAGCTTCCAGTGCCGCTGACGCGGCACCAAACCCAAAATCACGTCCTTCCGTGGGTGCGAGCAAAAAGCGCTCGCACCCACGGCTACCCTCTTCATGCCGCTACGCGACGAAATGCCGCCACGCGGCGTCAGAAAAGCCGGGATTGGATCGCGTGATTCGGTGATATTGCCCCATCTTCTCCATACTCCCGCCACCCGACTCCTGCAAACAATGTTGTAATCCCCATCGTGATCCGAACTGCAACTCGCGACGACTTGCCGCGCATCGTGAAGCTTCTGGAGCGGGCCAACGACGCACCCTACGATCTTGCCCGCGTCGCTGAGGAGAAGTGCTTCGGTGCGGGTGTTGCCGGGGAGCCCGAGGTGCGCGTGGCGGATGATTTTGCCGGCGTCAGCGTGACCTGCGGCAAGTTCCTTCGCATCCTCGGCGTCGATCGTGCGCGCCGCGGACGTGGTCTGGGGAGCGCGCTGCTGCGTGAAGCGCGGGAGCGTGGACGGGCACAAATCATCGGTGCCGAAGCGGGCAACTACTTCACGCCGGGAATCGACGCTGACGATGAGCCGGCGGTCGATTTTTTCTTGAAGCGCGGATACCGCGAGACTGCGTCAACACAGAATCTCGTCACGACCGAACTGCCAGCGGACCTGCCGGCTGGAGTAGTTCGCGCCTCCCCAGCTACACGCGAACGTGTTCTCAACTTCATCGAAAAAGAATTCGGCCGCATCTGGCGCTTCGAGGTTGGTCGTGCGTTCGAGAACGATCCGCCAGCTCTTTTCTACGTCGAGGTGGATGACGAGATTGCCGGCTTCGCCGCGCACGATGCGAACAATCGCGGACTCGGATTCTTCGGTCCCACCGGCGTTGTCCGCGCGCATCGAAATCGCGGCCTCGGCGCGCGTCTTCTCCAAGCGTCACTCGCCGACCTGCGACGCCTCGGCTACCAAAGCGCCGTGATCCCGTGGACGGACGCGATCGAGTTTTATCGCAAAGCGTGCGGCGCGACCGTGGCGAACCGATTTATGACGCTAAGCTTGTGAGAGCCCAACATGATGAATGTGAACGTCAGTGATGAATCCTCATTCAGTGTTCCTCAATGAGCAATCCGAAGAAAAAGTGGGGCCAGCACTTTCTTCGCAATCGCGGCGCGGTGATGCGCATCGTCGAAGCGGTAGAGCCCGAGGCTGACGACGTCGTCGTCGAGATCGGTCCGGGCGAAGGAGTGCTCACCGAGAAACTGGCCGAGTTGCCGAACGCGCTCGTGGCCGTCGAGATCGATCCTGAGCTGTCGGACCGCCTTCGCGCGCAGTTCGGCGATCGCATCACGCTCGTCAATGAAGACGCCATCGACGCTCCCCTTCCCGCTCAACCGTACCGCGCCGTCGGCAACCTTCCCTACAATGCCGGCACGCCAATCCTGCGCCGCGTCGTCGCCGATCCCAATTGCCGCCGCGCCGTCTTCATGCTGCAAAAAGAAGTCGCGGACCGGCTGGTGGCAAAGCCTGGCGACGAGGCCTACGGCTACCTCACCCTCTTCGTCCGCCTCTACTCTTCGGCGCGCATCCTCATGACACTGGAGCCAAAGTCGTTCTATCCGCCGCCCAAAGTGCGAAGCGCCGTCGTCGTCCTCGACCCCGACCGCAAGCCCTTCGTGTCCGATGAACTGATCGCCCTCATCAGCGCATCGTTCCGGATGCGCCGGAAGAAACTCGTCAACAACCTGCTCGATCTCTGGATACGCGAGCAGATCGTGGCCGCGATGGAGTCGGCAGGAATCGATGAGGGCGTTCGCGCGGAGAGACTGTCGCTGGAGGATTTTGCGAAGCTTGGGAGCGAGCTGGGCACAGTTTCGCATCGAGTTTCTCCTTGAAATCTCGTCACCTGATAACGAAATTTCAAGGTAAGATTAGCTGTGATCGAACGTACCGCACACATCAATCGACTCCTCGGTTTGATCGCGCGTCATCCGGTTGTGGCCATTCTCGGCGCCAGGCAGGTGGGGAAGACTACGCTGGCTAGGGAGCTCGCTGTTGCGCAATCCACCAGCACTGCGTTCTTCGATCTTGAGAATCCGGACACCCTTGCACGCTTCCGGGAGCCGATGCTGACGCTCGAGCCGCTGCGAGGACTTGTGGTTCTCGACGAGATACAACGCGCTCCCGAGATCTTCCCCGTCCTTCGCGTACTGGCGGATCGGCCGAAACGACCTGCGACATTTCTCGTGTCCGGAAGCGCGTCGCCGGAACTACTCAGGCAGAGCTCGGAGTCGCTGGCGGGACGAATTGTGTTTCACGAACTTGGAGGCTTCACGCTGGACGAAGTGGGAGCTGGCGATCTTGATCGCCTGTGGCTGCGCGGCGGCTTTCCGCGCTCGTTTCTTGCGGATTCAGACGCGCACAGCCTGGAGTGGCGCGATGCGTTCGTTCGCACGTTCCTCGAGCGTGACATCCCGCAGCTTGGTTTTTCAATTCCCTCCGATACGCTTCGGCGATTCTGGACGATGGTGGCTCACTACCACGGACAGATTTGGAACGGCTCGGAGATCGCGCGATCTCTCGCGGTGAGTGAAGCTTCGGTCCGGCGCTATGTCGATCTCCTCTCCTCGGTGCTCGTCGTCGATCAACTCCAGCCCTGGTACGAAAACCTCTCAAAGCGGCAGGTAAAGTCGCCCCGCGTCTTCGTGTCGGATTCCGGCCTTCTGCATGCGCTGCTGGGAATTGAAACTCGCGACGAACTCCTCAGTCATCCGAAGCTCGGCGCCTCATGGGAAGGATTCGCAATCCGCCAGGTCGTCACACAACTTGAATTGCGTACTGAAGACTGTTTCTTCTGGGCGACTCACGCAGGCGCGGAGCTCGACCTGCTGGTTGTCCGCGGACGCAAACGCTGGGGTTTTGAATTCAAGCGCACGTCGCAGCCTGCGATGACGAAGTCCATGTCGATTGCGATGGAGAGTCTCAGTTTGCGCAACCTGACTGTGATTCACGCCGGGCCCGAACCCTTTGCACTGGCAAAAAGCATTCGAGCGGTGCCGCTGAAGGACATCGGAGAGCTACGCCTCGATTGACTGCTGGGGAAGGGGTCGGAGTCGTTGTTCTAAACTGGCTAACAACTGGTTGAATTCGACAGGAGAAGGCAATGGCAAACGTGAGCGCTTTCGAGGCAAAGACCCGCTTCGGGGAGTTGCTCAACCGCGTGGCCCAGGGCGAGGAGGTCGTCATCACCCGTCACGGCAAACCAGTGGCTCGGTTAGTGCCGGAAGGCGCTCAACGGTTTGACGATGTCCGCCGTGTTGTGGAGGGACTTCGCGAACTGCAGCAACGCATCAGCCGGAGATCCTCAGCAAAGTTGACGAAGCGAGAGGTCTGGTCAGCCATTGGCGAGGGAAGGTTGTAAAACGGCCCTTGTCGCGGAGACGCCGGTAGGTCTCCGACACTCGCGAGCGTCCCTTCGCGAGACCGATAGGAGTTTCGTATTCTCGCGAATATGCTTCTCGGATGATGCCTTTCGGCTTGATAGTCTGCATCCTCTCGGCGGCTGGAGTTTTGATCGCAATCTTGACATTTGCGCAAGATATCCACGGAGGACGACTCCACACCTTGCCGCGCGGCGCACGCGCGATGATCGTAGTTGGGCTCCTCGCGCTATCCATCTATAGCGGCAACCAATGGTATGAGAGTGAGCGGAAGACCTCGACGCCGGCAGATCAACAAGCCCGTTCCGAGCCAAATGTGGATGCTACTACGACGCAGCCAACAAACCTCGGAACGAAGCCCAAAAGGACACCGAAAGGCCATACAACGAACTCTGCCAACGAAGCCGCAACCTCGAGTGTCACGACGCAAACGATTCGCATCTTTGACGGAAAAACCGCAAGCACCACATCGGCAGCCCAATCGGAACAGACCAGCAGCTCTGAATCATCAACAATGCCGGCCCACGAATCGAAGGTCCCTCTGAGTGTGCAACCAAACGAAGAGCTGGCTGAACCTGGCACTGTCCGCGGCGCCGTCACAGTATGTAAGTTTGGCGTCGTGCCGCAAAAACAGCAGTATGCAGGTGACGGCGCGGCGCCTGCAGAGATTTGCCTCAAGACCGACGACGGGCGAATTGTCAAGATTCCATATAAGCGCTATTTCTTCGGTCCCGCACCGCCGCCGGTCTACTACGGCGGCAGCCGATACTCAATCTTTCAACTGGTCGTCGGCGACTACGTCGAGTGTCGAATAACGACCGCCGAGACCAACCGTGAAGAAGGCGTTCTGATGAGCCCGTCAGGTGTGCGCGCGGGCGAGGCCACCCTTCAAGATGCCCAGATTCTGAAATGGGCGCCCCGCCGCTAACCGGGAACCTCATTACAGAATCTATGTTCACGACGTCTGTTGTCCCTGCTCTATGATCGTTTGCCATTTATCTCTGATCTCTTGTCTCTGCTGTCGCTGACCGCTAGCGATCATGAAACGCATCGCCCTTTCACTTGCCGCAGTAATCTTCCTCTTCGCCGCGCCGCAACCGCACCGCGCCACAGCCACGTTCGCGGGCGGTTGTTTCTGGTGCATGGAGCCGCCGTTCGAGCGGTTACATGGCGTGATCTCGGTGACCTCGGGGTATACAGGCGGACGCGTCGACCGGCCGACGTATGAGCAGGTCTCAGAGGGTTTCACTGGACATCGCGAGGCGGTCGAAGTCGTTTATGACCCGGCGCTGATCTCGTATCAGCAATTGCTCAACGTCTATTGGCACAACGTCGATCCATTCGACATGTCGGGGCAGTTTTGCGACAAAGGCGGACAGTATCGCGCGGCGATTTTCGTTCATGACGCCGAGCAAAAACGTCTGGCCGAAGCGACGAAACAGGCGGTCGGCGTTCGATTTCACCGCGACGTGTTCGTGGACATCATCACCGCCGGACCGTTTTATCGCGCCGAGGAGTATCACCAGGATTACTACAAGAAGAATCCTCTTCGCTATAAGTTCTATCGCTTCAACTGCGGCCGCGATCAGCGCTTGAAAGAAGTGTGGGGCAGAGCGCCGGACCATTGAAGTGGTTTTTCTCCCACCCCCGACTCCCTACGCCGCACTCCCCGCAATTAAAACATTTCGTCGATCGGTTTATACGTCCCGTCTTTTGCAAAGGGCACGTACTCGAAGCCGCGGTTGAGGGGATCGTCGTGACGCATGGTGGTGTAGTCGATGCCCAGCGCGGAGTAGATCGTCGACACCACATCCTCGGGGCGGATGTCGCGGTTACCGCTCCATCCGAATTCGGCGACGCTGCCGCCGGTGGCGTCGGTCTTTCCGATTACGTTGCCGCCGCGGATGCCGCCGCCGGCCCATACCGTGGTCATGCGGAGATTGTGATCGCGTCCGGCCTGATTGTTGAGGACGCCGACAGTGCGTCCGAACTCGGCCACGACAACGACGAGCGTCTCATCGAGCAGCGTTTTTCCGGAGATGGAGCCAGGCATTCCCGCCAGATCGGCGAGCAGCGAGGCATACGCCGGATCGAACTGCGCGCATTGCGTGTAGAGCGA
Organism: Thermoanaerobaculia bacterium; assembly: GCA_963719365.1. GTDB lineage: Bacteria > Acidobacteriota > Thermoanaerobaculia > Gp7-AA8 > Gp7-AA8 > JADGNZ01. The sequence goes on from OY970380.1 coordinate 1,390,449, forward strand.
GTTCACGCCGTTCGCAGGCTTCGTGTAGATGCCGCTGTGGTGATCCCATCCGCCGAGGGTGGCTTGCACGAAACGGGTGCCCTTGCCGGCCGCGACGATGTTGCGCGCCACGAGCAGCGAATCGCCGAACGTCGTCGCGCCGTACTTCGTGTGTTCGGCGGTCGTAAAGCTGAAGACGGCGTTGATGTTCGGCGCATCCATCAGCGCCTTCGACTGCGTGTAGAAGTCGTTCATGTCCAGCGTCGCTTTGCCGAGCGCGCCCGTGCTGCGGCTGGAGTCGAGTTGCTGCAGGAATGACCAGCGGTCGGAGAAACGCGCGGCTCCGTCGGGATGCGCGATGGTCGGCAGACCGGTTGCGGCCGGCACGACCTGGAACGGCGCATACGATGCCGGCAAGTAGCCAGACGCCGGAATGCCGGTGGAGTTGAGGGCGATGAAGCCCGGCAGAACGTCGGAAGGCTTTCGATTGATTTGCGACTCGAGCGCGACGACGGCGCCGATGTGCGGCGCGATCGATCCCGTCGCGCCGCCCGGATTGCGGGCGATCTGCACCCACGCTTGTCCGAGCGTGTGAACCGCTGCCCACGACAGACCGGAACGGACGAACGTCATCTTGCCGAGTTGCTCCGCCGTCATCGGCATCAGCCCTTGCGGAAAGCGAACGGTGTTGTTGTCGTATGACGTCGGGGTGAAGTCGCTCGGCGTCCATGAGCCTTCCTTCAGATCCCATGTGTCGATGTTGCTCGGCGCGCCGGGGAGGAAGATGAAGATGGCGTTCTTCGCGGTGTTGCGGAGGTAGACGCCCGCTGCCGTGGTCGCGCCTTGCAGCAGGCGCGGGCTGAGAACGTCGGCAAAGTACGAGGCCACGAGGCCAGTGCCGGCAATCTGCATGAAGCGGCGGCGGGAGAAGCCCTCACTCTGGCCGAGCGGAAAACCGCTGGCCTTCGTGCAGTCGGGGCACTCGATCGTGCTCTTCGGAAGTCTCGGTCTTGCCATGGTCATCAGTCCTCAATCAAACAGAAACTCGAGCGAATTGAGCAGCACCCACTGCAGATCTTCGGTCTTCGTCGCCAGCGTTCCGCTCTTCAAATAGGCGACGGCCTGCGCCTTCTCGGTCGCGGTCGGGTAACGCGAAAGCGTCGACAGATAGAGCTGATCGGCGATCACGTTTGGATCGCTCGATGCCGCCAGCGTCTTCGCGACGGTCGACGCGGCGTTTGACTTCTTCGTGCGGCTCACGACGACGTTGTTGTCGTTCATGAGCGAGAGCGCCTGCGCGATCGAGGAGTCGTTCGAGCGCGCTTCGTCGTCCCGGTTGCCGCGTCCGAACTCATCGAGGAAACGGCCGTTCACGTTGTTGCGGACTTCGAGCGTGTCGGGAAGCTTCATCGCCGAGGTGGTCGTGCCCGCGCCGCTGATCGTGTAGGTGATCGGAACGCTGGTCGCTTTCGTGATCGCATCGAGCAGCGATTCGGCCATGAGCCGCCGCGGAATGTGGCGCGCGTAATACGGCGTCCACGACTCGTTCCAGGTGCTGGCGGTGTACTGCGTCGAAAGCTGATAGGCGTTCGACATCGCCATCGTGCGCAAAATCGCGCGCAGGTCGTAGTGATTGGCGGTGAAGTCGCTGCCGAGCCGCGTCAGGAGCGCGGGATGATTCGGCTGGACGGTCTGACCGGCTGGGAGATTGTTCGGGTCGTAGCGCGTCGGATCCATGTTGTCGGCCGGCTCGACGATGCCAAGGCCGAACATTTCTTTCCAGAGATAGTTGACGGCGGCGAGCGCGAACTGCGGATTGGCGGTAAGCATGCGTCCGTACGCGTCGCGCCACGGCTCGCCCGCGCGCGGCGTTTCGCCAGTCATGAGGAACGCGGGCGAAACGGTGGTTTGCGTTCCGATCGGAGCGCGCGTCGTTTTGTTGCCCGAGGTCGTATTCAGTTGATAGGTGCCGGTGGGCGATTCGGTGATGACGTAGCTGGAGTTGTTGATCGTTCGATCGGACTTTGCGGAACGGCCGCGCGAGAAGAACGACGCGCTGCCCCAGAAGTCGTAGCGGGCGTGGCCCTTCAGATAGACGTTGACCTGATCGAGGTGGCCGAGGCCGTTGTGGCAGGAGAGACATTGCATCGGCATGCCGAGAAACATCCGGCCCGATTCTGCGGCGAGGTTGTCGTAGGTGTCCTGAATCGGACCGTTTGGTTGGATCTGTCGCACCCAGAAGTTCGGTGTCCCGGACGTGAAGCTGTCGCCCGTCGCGCCGAGGAGCTCGCGTACCATCTGGTCGTAAGGCTTGCTCGCTTTGATCGAATCGTGAATGTAGTTGTAGTAGGCGTTGCGTCCTTGCGGGAACTCGCGGCTGTTCGCGGAGACCTGGACGTTTTGGACGAGATCGCCGAACCACATCGTCCAGCGGTCGTTGAATGCGTCGGAAGCGAGCAGCGCATCGATCGTCTTCGCGCGCTTGTCCGCGGACTTATCGGCGAGGAAGGCCTGCACCGTGGCGGGATCGGGAATCTGTCCGGTGAGGTCGACGGTGACGCGGCGGAGGAACTCTTCGTCGGTCGATATCGGCGCGGGCCTGATGCCGTCCGTCTTCATCTTGCCGAAGATCTCGTCGTCGATGTAGTTGATCGAGACCGGGTACGAGGCGCTGCCGGCGGGAGGATCGACCGAACGCCTTCGCCCACTCGGCGCCACCGCCTCGGCAACCACCGAGAGCTGATGGTTCAGGCTGGCCTGCTGCTCGCGCGGCGAGCGGAGGTCAAACGGACCGAACGGGCACGTTTCCTTTTCAGCAGCGCCGAGGAGGAGTGCCGGCGCGACAACCGCGAGAGCTATCCATTGTTTCATGTCGCTTTGGACTCCTGTCACATAGGAATGTTTACATGCTACGCCCGGAACGGAGGGAGGGCGTAGTCGGAGAGCTTGCTTCGCTCCTTCGCGTGACGCTCGGATTTACGTTTCTTTCGCAAAGAGATCGACCACGATCTGCGGCTTGCGATGACCGAGCTGTTCGCCGGTGACGCGCGACTCGTAGTGCATTCCGAGCCGTCCAACGACGCGCTTCGAGGGCTCGTTGCCGGGGTCGATGATGGCCACGACGCGCTTGTGGCCCAGCGTCTCCAGCACATGCCGCATGGCCGCGCCGCCGGCCTCGGTGGCGTAGCCGCGGCCCCAGACCTCGCGCGCCAGCCACCAGCCGATCTCGAGATTGCCGGTTGTGCCGAGGGGTTGCGTGCCGGCGATGCCGACAAGGCGGCCGGTGGCTTTTTCGATCAGCGCACCCATGCAGACGTCGTGCTCCGCCAACTGGCGCGCCTGACGCGTGAACCATTCATCCACCTCATCCTCGGCATACGGCTGTCCGCCATGCACGTACCGCATGACCTCGGGGTCTTCCGTAAGCGCGATGAATGCCGGCCGGTCGGCCGGCGTCCACGGCCGGATGAAGAGACGATCCGTCTCGAGTCCAAACATGTTTGCCCGATTCGAACTGCTACTTCTTGTCTTTCTTCGGCTTCTTGGTTTCTTTCTTACGAGCGTTGTTCCCTTTGGCCATGATGTCCTCCTGTTTTGTTGCCGGTCAAGGTTAGCGGATTTTCGTTTTTTGGGAAGTGGGGGGCGGGATGGCCAGCGCCCCGAGGTGCGTTATCGAGGTTTGACCGAGGTAGTACGTACGACATATGTTTACCTCGATAGAGAAGAATATGACCACGCCACAATCCCCGCACCAGACTTTCGAAGTCAGCGTCATTACCTTCCGCGAAGGTGATGGCTGGACAGCTCTTGCGTTGGAAATGGATCTGCGCGGATATGGACCCTCCGTTGAGGCTGCGAACGACGATCTTCGCGAGATGCTGATGGCTCAGGTTAGCTTCGCCGTTCAGATGGGCCATCCTGAAAGCGTGTGGAAGCGCGCCGCCGACGAATATTGGCGCATGTTCGAAGAAGTACGCCGGGAGCAATTCGTCGCCGAGGTTTCGGGAACTCAACCTGCCACCGATCGAATTGCTGACATGGTTCCTCTTTCACTGCTGGCACTGAAGCACGGAAAAGAGTGGAACGCGGCGCATGCCTAAACCACTTCGCTGCCGCGAGATGCTCAAGCGGCTCCGCAAGGTGGACAAAGCTTTTACGGTTTTCGTGAACCGAGGCAAGGGCAGCCATCGGATGCTCGTCCTGGGAGCAATTCACTATCCGTTTCCATGTCACGACGAGGGCTCTGAAATAGATCGGCACTACCTTCGCGACATCATTCGCCGCTTTGGCCTTCCGTCAGACATCTTCGACTGAGGTTGGCTACCGGTTTTCACTGAATCGCGCTAGAGTCGAATAGACCTAAATTCATCCCACTGTTGAGTTTAAGCGGCATCGATCTAGCACTTGTACACGCCAGGAGGAACACCTCAATGGCCACCAACAAGATCCAGGCAGCAGTGCTGAGCTTGGCGCTCCTTCTGCCTGCCGGAAGCACCTTTGCAGCGACCCACCATCATTACTATCGACATCATCGCCACCACTACAGCCAGACCCGAGGGGCGGTCATCGGAGCCGTTGCGGGCGCGGTGGTCGATCACCATCAACCGCTGAAAGGCGCGCTGATCGGTGGCGCACTCGGCGAAGGCGTGCAGATGATTCGCAATCACAATCAGAAGCACTAAGCACTAACCCCACCGCTGCGAACTTCGATATGGTGAGGCGCGATGAAACGCCTCGCCATTCCTCTCCTCTTTCTCGCCGCCACTGCACTCGGCCAGAAGCCGGATCAGCATGCCGTGGTCGCCGAGTTCGCCGATCTGCTCGCGATTCCCAACCTTGCTTCCGACGCGCCCAACATCGCGCGCAACGCCGCCGCCATTCGCGCGATGTTCGAGAAGCGCGGGGTGCCCACGCGATTGCTCACGATCGACGGCGCGCCGCCGATCGTCATCGGCGACATTCGCGTTCCGGGCGCCACGCGCACGATTGCGTTCTACGCGCATTACGACGGCCAGCCGGTCGATGCGACGCAGTGGAAAAGCGCTCCGTGGACTCCCGTCATGCGCGATGCCGCGGGTAACGATGTCAATTGGCGCAATGCAAAAGAACTGAATCCCGAATGGCGCATCTACGCGCGTTCCGCGGGCGACGACAAGACGCCCATCATCGGAATGGCGTCCGCGCTCGACGTGCTACGCGCTGCCGGCCGCAAGCCCGCGGTCAATCTCCGATTCGTTTTCGAAGGCGAAGAGGAAGCGGGCTCGCCGCACCTTGCCGCGTATCTGGCGAAGTATCCCGAGGTGCTGCGTCCCGATGCGTGGATTCTCTGCGACGGTCCGGTGCATCAGAGCCGGCGCATGCAACTCGTTTTCGGCGCGCGCGGTGTCGTCGATCTCGAGCTCACGGTCTACGGCCCGGTGAAAGGATTGCACGACGGCCACTACGGCAACTGGGTCCCGAATCCAATCGTGCGGCTCACGCATCTGATCGATTCGATGCGCGATGAGAGCGGGCGCATTCTCATTCCTAACTTTTATGGAGACATCCAGCGAATCACGCGAGCGGAGCAGGAAGCGATCATGAAGATGCCGCCCGTCGAGGCGGATCTGAAACGCGAATTTGGAATCGCGGCGACCGAGGGAGAAGGTGTGCCGCTGAATCAGTTGCTCATGCTGCCTGCGCTGAACGTCCGCGGCATTCAGTCGGGACACGTTGGCGCGCAGGCGTCGAACACGATTCAGACCGAGGCGGTGGCGTCGCTGGATTTCCGCCTCGTGCCCGCGGAAACGCCGGAGTCGGTGAAGACGCTCGTCGAGCAGCACATCGAGAAACAAGGCTACACGATCGTTCGCACGACGCCCGACGCGGCCACGCGCGCCGCGCACGCGAAGCTCATCAAAGTCGTCTGGGGCTCCGGCTATCCGCCCGCCCGCACGCCGCTCGACCTCCCGTTTTCAAACCAGATTGCCTCACTCATGACCGCCGCCGGCCACGATCCCGTCCGCGTCCCCACCCTCGGCGGCAGCATCCCGATGTATCTCTTCCAACAACCCGCCAACACGCCAGTGCTGATCCTCCCGATCGCCAATCACGACGACAACCAGCACGCCGCAAACGAAAACATCCGCCTTCAGAATCTGTGGGACGGGATCGACGTGTATGTGGCTCTGTTCGAGGGGTTGAAGTGAATCTTCGCGCCTCCGCGTCTCCGCGTGAAACGGTTTTCGCACGGGCGAACTAAACTGACCCAATGTCCAAAGCCCGTCTCGAAACCTTCACCGACGGCGTGGTCGCCATCCTCATCACGATCATGGTGCTCGAGCTGCACGTGCCGCACGGGACGGAGTGGAGCGCGCTGCGGCAGCTCATCCCGACGCTCCTCACCTACGCGCTCAGCTTCATTTTCCTGGCCATCTACTGGAACAACCATCACCACATGTTTCACGCCGTCCATCGTGTGAACGGGCGGATCTTGTGGGCGAACATGCACCTGCTCTTCTGGCTCTCGCTCGTGCCGTTCATCACGGGGTGGATGGGAGAGAACAACTTCGCATCGATTCCGCTGGCGGCGTACGGAGCCGTCCTGCTGATGGCGGCGATCGCGTACACGATCCTGCAATTCGCGATCATCGCCGACCAGGGACCGCACTCGCCGCTCCTGGCAGCAGTCGGCGATGACGTGAAGGGGAAGATCTCCGCGGGACTGTATGCGATCGCCATTCCGATGTCGTTTTTCTACCGCTCGATCGCCGGGGCGATCTACGTCATCGTCGCGCTGATTTGGCTCGCGCCCGATCGCCGCATCGAGAAGAAGGTTGAGGCGGGCGTTCTTCCGCATGAGAAGTGAACGTCAGGAAACCCGTTTCACGCGGAGTACACGGAGAAAACCAACTCCGCGTCTCCGCGGCTCCGCGTGAAACGGTTTCTGGGCCTTAACGTGACGTTCCTGTGAGGCTTCCCGCAACCTCGCCATCGCCGTGGTAGAAGACGCGCCAAGGAGCTCACATGAAAAAGATCATCTTCGCCGCCGTCGCAACCGCCTTGCTGGCGTTCAACGCATTTGCCGCCGACGCGCCGCAGCCGCCCGCGGAAGGAACCGCCGCCCCGAAGTTCAGCCTGCAGAGCCAGGAAGCAGCAAACGTCTCGCTCGATCAGTTCAAGGGCAAGTGGGTCGTCCTCTACTTTTACCCGAAAGACTTCACCTCGGGTTGCACACTCGAAGCGCACAACTTCCAGCGCGACATCGCCAAGTACGAGGCGAAGAATGCCGTCGTCGTCGGCGTCAGCCTCGACCCCGTCGACTCGCACAAAGGCTTCTGCACGAAAGAGGGCCTCAGCTTCAAGCTTCTCGCCGACACCAGCCACGTCGTTTCCAGCGAATACGGCTCGGTGATGGACCACGACGGAACGATGTACGCCGCGCGCAACACCTTCCTCATCGATCCCAAAGGCGTCATTCGCAAGGTCTATCTGAAAGTGAAACCGGCCACGCACAGCGATGACGTTCTTGCCGACCTGGCCACGCTCGAAGCGAAGAAATAGCTCACGAAACGACGCGAACTGATAAGGTGCGCGGCCGGAGGCATCATGTCAAAGATCAATGGTGACAAAGCGCGAACGGCGGTCGAAAAACGACGCCGCACGGCGCAGCGTGCAAAAGACCGCGCCAAACTGGCCGAGATCAAGTCGGCTGCGGTTCATCCCGCGGAAAAGAAAAAGAACAAGTAACGAGGCGTGGGGTCAGGTCTAAAGTCTAAAGTGCCGACTCCGGCTGGTAGTCATAATCCAACGCCCCTCGGCACTTTAGACTTTAGACCTGACCCCACGCCGTTATGACTTGCCTTCTCATCGTCGATGACGAGCCGGTAATCGGCATCGGGCTCGCCGCCGCGCTCGAATGCGACGGCCGCCGCATCGTGGTCTGCCGCGACCTGGAATCGGCGCAGATCATCCTCGAAAACGAGCTGGTCACCGACATCCTCACCGACGTCAAACTCTCTGGCTCGTTCCGATTTGAAGGACTCGACTTCATCACCGAGGTTATGAGGGTGTCGCCGGCAACGCGGGTGATTTTGATGACGGGTCATGCCACCGACGAGCTCGTGGCCGAAGCGGAGCGCCGCGGCGCGGACGCCGTGCTCGCGAAGCCGTTCGAGACTGATTCTCTCCTGCCGCTCCTCACTCCCCCCTCGGACAACACACCTTCGTCGCTGATGATGGTGCCGACGCTCGATGAGGTGGTCGAAAGCGGACAACTGCGGCCCGCGTTTCAGCCGATCGTCTCGCTTGCCGATCGCACGACACACGGCGTTGAGTCGCTGGCGCGCTACCGCGGCGGCGAGCCGTTCGTACGGCCGGATCTGCTCTTCACGTACGCAACGCGCAAACACGGCGTCGCGGCGCTGGAGGCTGCGTGCATTGAAGCGACGATGCGCGCGGCGGCGTCATTGCCCGTCGCGCAGTTGCTCTTCATGAACGTCCATCCCGCCGCACTCGAAGACCTCGGCGTCGTCATCGCGCTCGAATCCTCCGCGCGCCGTTTCGGAATCGACCTCGGGCGCGTCGTTCTCGAGATTACCGAGCAGCAGGAAGTCAGACAAACTTCCGCGCTCTTCGAAACCATCGAGCACCTCCGCACCCTCGGCATCCGCTTCGCCTTCGACGACGTCGGCGTCGCGTATTCGCACCTGCCATTGATCGAGCGCATCCGCCCCGAGTACCTGAAAATCAGCCAACTCTTCGGCACCCGTTTCGAAGCCGATCCGACGCTGACGAAGATCGTTCGCAATCTGGTCGCACTGGCCGCGGAGTTTTCGTGCGGCATCATCATCGAAGGGGTCGAGGATGCATCGACGGCCGATGCCGCGCGAGAGTTAGGTATCGCGTTTGGACAAGGATGGTTATTCGGGCGGCCGGCGGATGCTTAAAGTCCAGCACGCGAAGACGCGAAGGCGCGAAGAAAAACACTTCGCGGCTTCGCGTCTTCGCGAGAATCACTCCCCCCGAATCATCGCGTAGATCGCCGGCGTCACTACCAGGGACAGCATCAACGCGAATAGCAATCCGCCGATCACGCAGATCGCCAGTGGTTGCAGCAGTTCGGAGCCGGAGCCGAGGGCCAGGGCAAGTGGCAGCATGCCGAGCATTGCGGCAAGTGATGTCATTAACACCGGCCGGAAACGGCGGCGGCCGGAGCGGCGGAGCGCGGTCGTCAAATCTTCGCCGAGGCGGAGATGATCTTCGACCGTGTCGAGCATCAGGATGCCGTTCTTCGAGACGATGCCGACGATCATGATCAGGCCCATCATCGAGACCACGTTCAGAGTCGTATGCGTGATCAGCAGCGCGGCCAGACTGCCAGACAGCGCGAGCACGGCGCCGCTGACGATTGCGGCCGGATGGGCGAACGAGCGGAACTCGACGACGAGTACGAGAAACACGAGCGCGATGGCAAGGCCGAGGGCGATGAGAAGCTCGCGGAAGGAGCTTTGCTGCTCCTGGAAAAGACCGCCGTATTCAATCGTTGAGCCAGCGGCAGATGCAGCTCTTTGCCAAGTTTCGATTGAATATCGGCAATCGCGGAGCCGAGGTCACGGCCTTCGAGGCGGGCGGTGACGGAGAGTGATTGGCGCAAACCTTCACGCAGCAACTCGGTCTGGCCCGACTCGTAGTTGATCGTCGCGATCTGGTCGATACGCACGTAACTGTTCGACGACGGCGCGCGAATCGGGAGCGCGCGCAGATCGGCAAGTTGCGGGCGCGGCCCGCCGAGAAGGACGCGGACGCCGATCGTGCGTCCGTGCTCGATAACGTTCGATACAACGTCGCCGCCGAGGGCTGTCGTCATCGCTTCGTACACATCGGCCGCGGTCACGCCGTAAAGCGCGGCACGCTGCGGATCAATCTGAAAAATCACCGCGGGTCCGCTGATGACGACGCCATTGAAGACGTCGACCACGCCATCGACTTTCGCGATCGACGCCGCAATCTGCTCCGCTGTCCGGCGCAAGGCCGCGGCGTCTTCGTTGAACACGCGAATCTCGATCGGCTGCGGCGCGCTGACAAGATCGCCGATCAGATCGGAGAGGATGCCCGGAAATTCGACGCGCAGCGCGGGCTCCGTAGATTCGATCTTGTGGCGGAGATCGCTGACCACGTCATCAGTCGCCGCCGAATCCTTCAACTTGATCGCGAAGTCGCCGGTGTTCGGCTCGGTCACGCCGGCGAGGCCGAGCTGCGCCCCCGTCCGACGCGAATAGCCGTCCACTCCGGGCGTGTCCTTCAGCATCTGCTCGACGTGCCGCAGCATCCGGTCAGTCTCGTCCAGCGACGCACCGGGCGGCGCGACGTAATCGAGGATGAAGCCGTGCTCCTCGAACTCCGGGAGAAACTCCGAGCCCAGCCCTTTGTAGATGAAGAAGGTGAGCACGGCGAGCACGGCGATGATGACGAGAACGAGCGGCCGCCGCGCCAGCGCGTGCGCGAGCAGCCATTCGTAGGCGTCGATAAGCCTCGTGAGGAGTGGCCCGTGCTCTTCCGCGGACTCGTGATCTCGCAGTTGTGCGGGGTCGAAGGAATTGTCGTTCGTTTCATCGCCGCGAGACCCCGAGACCTCGCGACCTCGCGGCCGCACGCGAATAAACCGTTCCGCGAGCACCGGCGTGAACGTCAGCGCGAGGAACAACGACGTCAGCAGCGCCACGCTCATCGTCAGCGCCAGCGATCGGAAGAAGACGCCGGTCACGCCCGTCAGAAGCGCGAGCGGCAGGAAAACAACAACCGGCGTGATCGTCGAGCCGATGATCGGGCCCGAGATTTCGCTGATCGCCCGATGCACCGCCTCGGCACGCGATTCCCCGCGCAGCATGTGCGTGTAGATGTTCTCGACGACGACGATGGCGTCATCGATGACGAGCCCGATCGCCGCCGCCACGCCGCCCAGCGTCATCAGATCGAAGCTCAGGCCGACGATCCACATCGCCACGAATGTGATGAGCACCGTGACCGGAATGACGAGCGCGGCGACGAGCGTCGTCCCCCAATTGCGGAGGAAGCCGTAAAGAATCGCGACGGACAGAATGAGACCGATGAGGATCGCGTCGCGCACCGATGACACCGAACTGCTGACGAGCAGCGATTGGTCGTAGTACGGCTTGATCTCGACATCGCGTGGCAACTGTTTGCGAAGTGCGGCCATCTCCGACTTCACGCTGTCAGCGACCGCGATGATGTTGGCGGTCGGTTGCCGCAGCACGTTCAGCAGCACCGCCGGCCGCCCGTCCGCGGTCACGATCGTGAAGCGCGGCTCGAGCCCCGGGCTGACGGTGGCCACGTCGCCGACGCGCACCGGCACGTTGTTGACGGTCGTCACGACGATCGCGGCAAGGTCGTCGATCGATGTTGCCTGCCCGCTGACGAGTGCCAGTTCGAGCTGATGATTCTCGTTGATGAGGCCCGGCGAATTGATTACGTTCGAACCGCGCACCGCATCCGAAACCTGCTGCAGCGAAACGCCGCGCGCTTCCAGCCGCGAGCGGTCGATGAGTACGTGATACTCGCGCAGTTGGCCGCCCAGCACTTCGACGCTGGACACGCCGTCGATCCGCGCGACCGGCGGACGCAGCGTGACCTCGGCGAGATTGCGCAACGTTCCCGGATCGCGCACCGGCGACGTGATGCTGTAGCCGATGATCGGGAACACGGCGAACGTGAGCCGCTCCGTCCGCTCGATCGTCGCACCGGGCGGCAGCTTCGACGCGAGCTGCGACACGCGCGTCTGCACGAGCTGCAGCGTCTGCACGATGTCGGTTCTCCAATCGAAGAAAAGATCGATCTCCGACGAGCCTCGCGCGGTCGTTGACTTAATCCGCGAGATTCCCGGGATGCCGCTCATCGCCTCTTCGATCGGCTTGGTGACCGAGACGAGCGTTTGCTGCGCCGGCGCGACGCCGTTCTCCGCGACGATGATGATGCGCGGGAAATCCGTCTGCGGAAAGAGCGCGCGCGGAATCCTCGCCAGCGCAACCAGGCCGCCGATCGACAGCAGCGCGATCACGAGCAACACCGCCCGCTTCTGGCCGGAGATCAGTCGCCCGAGGTTCATTAATCTTTTTCCGCCGGAGCGTTGGTGGCGGTCTTCGGAACCGCATCGGCGTTCTGGACCTTCGTGCCGTCCGGCAGGCCGTAATTGCCTTCGATCACGACCGTCTCGCCGCCATGCAGCCCGCTCGTGATCTGCGTCCGCTCGCGCGTGTGCGCGCCGGTCGTGACTTTCATTTCGTGCGCGACCGACTTCGCATCGACGACCATGACCGTGCCGCTGTTCGCGTTCGTGGCGTCGAGCGTGACGGCGGAGGTCGGGACGACGACCGCGTTCGGGACGTTGCTGCTGTTGATGGTGACACGCGCGGCGCTGTTGTCGCGCAGGCGTCCGTCGGGATTCGGCAGCGTGATCCACACCTCGGCCGCACGGCTCTGCGGATCGGCAGCGCCGCCGGCGAGGCTGACGGTTCCCTGCAACGTCACGCCCGGCATCGAGTCGGGCATCACGCTCGCCGTATCGCCGGCGTGAACGTTTGCGGCGGCATCGATCGACAACGGCGCTTTGACGATGACTGCCGACATGTCGGCGATCGTCAGGAGCTTCGTTCCCGCCGTTGCGAAATCGCCCTGGCGGAGAAACTGGTCGGTGACGACGCCGTCGAACGGAGCACGGATCGTGGCGTAGTCCGCCTGTGCGTTGAGCGCCGCGAGCCGGCTGGACGCCTGTTGGACTTTACTCTTGGCAACCGCGAGGTCGGACGGATTCGTCATCGCTTTGTGCAATGCCGCCGAGCGCTCGGCGAGACGCAGGTCGTCCTCCGCTTTCGCCAGATCGAGCTGCGACGATTCGAGATCCTTCTTCGAGATGCCGCCCTGTTCGAAAAGCGTTTTGCGGCGCTCGTACGTCTTGCGCATGTTGTCGGCGGTGCCCTGCGCATCGTGAACCGCTTTCGCATCCTGCGCGTTGGTCAGCGGAATCGCCCCCTGGCCGGTGTTGGTGATGCCGGCTTCGGCTTCGCGAAGAGCGGCCGCGGCCTCGGCGCGTTGCGCGTTCAGATCGCGCGCTTCGAGCACGGCGAGAATTTCGCCGCGATGGACGACGCGATTCTTGATCAAATCCATCTTCGTGATTTGCGCGCTGACTTTCGGCGAGATCGTCGCTTCCTGCCGGCCGGTGATCGTGCCGACGATGTCGAGCGGCTGCGCGATCGGTCCGACTTCCGCTTTCGCCAATCGCACGCTGACGACCGGCGCTTCGGCTTCGTCTTCACCGGCGGCGTTGTGGCGATGCCAGCACCAGCCGGCAACGATGAGAATCAAGAGACCGACGCCGGCGCCAATCTGCACGCGGCGCCGGCGCCAAAACGGCGCTTCATCTGAACCAGGACCGTGCATCAGTGTGGAGCTCATTCTCCTGCGGCCTCCTGAAGGCGGGCACGGGCCATTTCGAAATCGAACAGCGCCTGCTGATAGTTGGTTCGTTGCTGCGCCAGCGTCGTCAGCGCGTCGGTGACTTCGAGGATGGGCGCTTCGCCGGCGCGGTAGCGAGCGATGGAGATGTCCGCGTTGCGCTGCGCGTCGGCGACGGCAACGCGCGCGTTGTCCGCACGACGGATGGCGGTGAGCGCTTCGTCGTGCGCTGCGCGAAACTCCAGCTCCGTTTCACGCTTCGTGATCGCGAGTTGATTCTCCGCGGCCTGCGCGTGCAATTCCGCTTGACGCTGTTTCGCGCGCCCGATGCCCCAATCGAAGATCGGAATGTTCAGGTTGGCCATGGCCAGATAGCCGCGGTGCTCGCGGATGTCGGACGCGTGCAGAGACGGCGAGTCGAAGCCTTCGTCGATCGAGTACGACAGCGCGGGAAGACGCCCCGCTCGCGCGACGCCAACGTCGCTTCGCGCCGCGCGCAATTGCTGCTCGGCCTGCGTCAGCTCAGGACGTTTCGCAATCCTGTCCGCCGTGAAGCGCTCGACATCAATGCTCGAAGGTTGCTGCGTCAGATCAGAAACCGACAGCGGCTCCGGTGCTCGGATGCCTGCGAGCACGCGCATTGCCGCGAGCGCGTTCGCTTCCTGCAAGCGCGCCTGTTCGACATCATCGCGGCGTTGCGCCGTCTGCAAACGCGCGCGAATCACATCGATCTCGGCCAGCTCGCCGGCATTCTGTTGCAACGCATTGACGCGCTCAAACTCCTCGGCGGCGGCCAACGTCGCTTCCGCGCTGCGCCGTTTCGCGGTGGCCAGCGCAAGTCCGAAATACGCCTCGCGCACGCCACGCACGAGCGCGCGCCGCGCGATCTCGGTTCCTGCATGCGCCGCGGCCAGCAGCGCGCGGCTCTTCGCCATCGCCGCACGCATCCCGAAATCGAGCGAGCCCTCGACGCCGAGGAGTTGCTGGTATTCGCGCACCGAATTCTGGGCGATGAACGCCGGATCGGTCGCGCCGGGACGAATCGGTTTGTTGTACGTGGCCGTGAACGAATCGCGCGCCCGCGGCAAGAGCGCGGCGCGCGCCTGCGTGAGATCGAGCGCCGCAATCTCCTCATCGATCACCGCCTGCTGATATGCCGAGGCCTGCCGCAACGCAGATTGCGTGGCGTTCTCGATCGTGAGCGGAGGTGGCGTCTGCGCGAAAACAGGCAGAGCCAGCAAGAGGAAAATCGTGAACAAATGAGCCCTGAACATCCGCGCCGGAGTTTAACTGAACAGCGGGGGCACCGAGGACACAGACGTTTCTCTTCGACCTCTGTGTCTCCGTGGTGAACGGTTCTAACGTGGCATTGAAGACAAACAAGATTCAAGACATCATGCGGGAAATGTCACCGGCGGAGCCAGCAGCGTGAGACGTGTGGTCGTCACCGGCCTCGGCGTGATCTCGCCGCTGGGCAACGATCCCGACACTCTTTTCTCGCGGCTGATGGAAGGCCAGTCGGGAATACGCGAAGTGATCACGGAAGGACCGAAAGGCCCGTCATCAAACGTCGCTGGTCCCGCTGCGTTCGACGCCGGACTTTACTTTCCGGCGGGACAGAAAACCGACCACATCGATCGGGTTGGTCTCTTGTCAATGGCTGCCGCAGGCATGGCCGTCCGCGACAGTGGAATCGAGTTTGACGACGAGCTCCGCGAACGATCCGGCGTTTCGTTCGGGACGGGAATGGGCGCGGCGAACGCGCTCGAAGAGACGTTCGCGCAGTTGCTTTTGCGCGATCCCAATCGCGTCAAACCACTGACCGTTCTGAAAGTGATGAACAATGCTCCGGCGGCGCACATCGCCATCCAGCATTTCCTTGCCGGTCCCGATTTGACCTATTCCTGCGCCTGCTCGTCGTCGTCCGTGTCGATCGGCGAGGCGTTCCGGCAAATTCAGTACGAGAAGGCGGACGTGATGATCGCGGGAGGAGCCGAAGCGCCGCTGACATTCGGGTTTTTCAAAGCGTGGGAAGCGATGCACATCCTGGCCGTGCCCGACGCCGAGGATCCGTCCGCGTCCTGCCGTCCGTTCTCGCGCAATCGGACCGGCCTTGTGTTGGGTGAAGGCGCGGCGATGATCGTATTGGAAGAGCGCGATCGAGCCATTGCACGAGGCGCACGAATTCATGCCGAGCTGGCCGGCTATGGATCGAACAATGATTACAGGCATCTGACGAAACCGTCTGTCGAAGGTCAGGCCAAAGCGATGCAACTGGCATTGTCGGATGCCGGGATTGCAACTGCGGATGTCCATTACATCAATGCCCACGGCACCGCCACTGTGCTCAATGACGTTACAGAAACGCGCGCGATCAAAGCCGTATTCGGGGACGGCGCCTATAAGATTCCGGTCAGCTCTACGAAATCGATGCACGGCCATCTGCTTGGTGGCGCCGGCGCATTGGAGCTCGTCATCAGCGTTCTTGCAATGTCGCACAATGCCGTGCCGCCTACAGCAAATCTCGCCGTTCCCGATCCGGAATGTGACCTCGATTACGTCCCGGGCCGCGGACGGAGCGGACAAAACATACGCTGCGTCATGTCGAACTCGTTCGCATTCGGAGGCACAAACGCTGTCCTGATCGCGCGCCGCGATTAAACTGCGAGGGAAGCTGCAATGTCGAGATTGAGCGTCGTTCTCTGTGTCGTCAATATTCTTCTCGTCTCGCCGATGGCATATGGCGACGATGCCTGCAGCGGCAAGGCCGCTTGCGCCGCCATCGCCGTCAAGCACGAGGTCGTTCGCTACGTTCGCGATGCGAAGAGTATTGCCACGGCGCCGATTCATTGGGATCGTCATGCCTGGGAGCGATTCGGTGAAGGAACGGCCGCCGTGGTGGCGCTGTACGCTGTCGACAAGAACACATCCAACGAGTTCGCGGAGCAGCGGTCGTCATCGAGCAATCAGGTCGCGAACACGGTTACGCCATTCGGTGGCCATCGTGCGCTCAAGATCTCGGCCCTGATGATTCTGACGGGCGCCGGAATTCACGATGACGCCTTGCGCGATGCCGGCCGCGACTCGCTGCAGTCGGAGCTCTTCGCCGCAGGAATCGTCACGCCGTTGCTCAAGAGCGCATTCGGCCGCGCGCGGCCGTTTCAGAACGAGGGCAGCAATGCGTTCCACCCCTTCAACAAGAACTTCGAGAGCTTTCCATCGGGCCATGCCACCAACGCCTTCGCCTTCGCCACCGCCGTAGCCGGCCATTACGACGGATGGATCGTGCCTACGATCGTCTACACGGTGGCCAGCAGCATCGCCGTTTCCCGCGTGAACGACCACGTGCATTTCCCATCCGACGTCGTCGCCGGCGCGCTGATCGGACACGCCGTAGCGAAAGGAATCCTGTCGCGGCACACGGGAAAGCGCGTCGCCTGGCAAGCAACACCAATCATCGACCGTAAGACGATGGGAATGATGTTCACGATCGGCCCGGCGCGGCGGTCAAAACTCAGCCTCCGCCGTTTCGAGGCGGTCGCTCGGAATGCTGAGTGACCAATTGAAAACAGCCAGCGGTAGAGTACCGGTGGGAAATTACGAGAACCGGCTGACCGGCCGCTTACTGGGTGAACCGTTGCTCACGCGAACCGGACGCACACCCATCTCACCGCTCCAGCCGTGCCTTTGGTTCCTCTATCTTAAGGATGTGGGGTTAGTCATCAGCGGGCGAACACGAGATCAAGGCCGTATTCTTCTGACCTCCATTTCCTTGGCCTTTATCTCTTTCGCCTCAACGGCCTCTTGTTTCGCCGTTTCCGCAATGGAGTGGATGTCGTAAGTCATCGTGCGGAGCGAAAAGCTGTTGAAGTGCTCCGGCATGGACGACGACAGCGCCTCCGCTTTCTGCTCGGCGCGTTTGGCTAACTCCTCGGCTTTCTCCGCTTCCGACTGGCTCTTTTTCAAGCGCGCCAACTCCGCGGTGTCGTACGCGGACACCGCCAGCTCGACGACGTCGCGAACCTCTTGCACGTGCTCCCTTGCGTGCACCTCCTCCACTGCAGGCTGAATGGACCAGTAACGCTTCCTTAGGCGAGCGACCGCTTCATCCACGTAAGGCTTCGTGATGCGGGCGACGAGTTCTTGAGTCAGTCCGTCCGCCGTCGTACGCAAAATCTCGCCGACGAGCGGTCCGGCGTCGCCCGCTAGAGCTTCGATCAGTTCCTTGGCAAAGACATCGAATGCAGCGCGGCGCGGCGCATCGACGGTTTTCGTGATCAGTCTCTGGAAGCCTTCATCGAGCTCCCCCTCGGCGGCCTTCGCCGCGGCCTCGCGCTGCAACTGCTCCGTCAGACTTGAGACGAAGGGTTCGATTGGATCGGGCCACACGTGTCTTCGTGGGCCAAATTGCTCGCGAACTTTCTCGTGCCATTCGTTCTTTTCGTCCGGCATTGCCCATCGCGACGGCACTGTGCTGATTAGCGCCTCGAGCTCGGTGATCTTCCGGTCCTCTTCGAAAGACGTTATCGGCGTCGCGTCAAGATCGACTGCGCCTTGCAGGATCTCGCGGTGGTGATCCTTCGACACCTCCGCGACCGCAACAGCCATGGCGACCAGCTGCGGGGCGACGACCGGATCCTTCAGAGCGCGCTCGAGAACGGCCTTAGCGAAGTAACGTCGCCAGATCTCTTGCTCGTTCCGCACCGAGGCGTCGAATTGCGCCTGGATCTTGGCCTGCCGAGCGTCCGTTTTCATCCGCTCGATGCGTTCGGTGAAGTTCGGCGCCTCCGTCCGCCCGAAGAAAGTAAAGGAGCTGAGCACGGCCACCACCGCTGCAATGTGGCCGATCCACTTCACTGCAGCGGCGAGGAACGTCACCGGTTTCACCTTCGGCAGGGCGACGGCAACGAGCATCGCCATCGCTAGCGACGCGACCATCCAGCCCCACGCTAGCTTCGCGCGCGACAGAATCTCCCCGGCGCGAATCACCGTCACCTCGTAGGCCGAGAGAGCGACGTCGGCCGACTCCAGATTGGCGCCCCTGGAGAGCAGCAGCGAGACTACGGTCTCGACGCTGAGGAGAATCGCCAGCGCGATTGTCCACGTCGTCGCAAGCGGCTTCAGCACCTTCGCCAGCAAAGCCTCGCTCTTGCCACACAACGCGCGCACGATCACGCAACCGATCAGCAGGCCGCCGAGCCGTGGGTCGACGACGAGCGCGATTAGAGCTGGTATGGCCCAGAGAACGCCGAGATGGGAATCGACCTTCGGCGCGGTTCGATGTCTTTTGTCGCGCACTGAGGTAGCACCGGCTCCATTGTGCACTGTGGGTGCGTTATCTTCCTGAAAAACCTTGCACAGATCGACGCGTTTCGTCTTCGCACGTCGGCACGATCCCCTACGCCAGAATCCCCCGCCACTTCGCTGGCGATGCGTCATAACCCGGAAACACGCTCTTCAGCGACGGCACCGCCATCTGCTTCGTCAGCAGTTCGGCGAAGACATCCCGGAAATCGGTAGTAATAGCGAGGTCGCGGTTTTCGTAGAGCTGTTGCGACGCCAAGCCGGGCCATTTGCCGTAGACCTTGCCGCCTTTGACGCCGCCGCCGAGGACGAGCATGACGTTGGCGTGGCCGTGGTCGGTACCGCGGTTGCCGTTCTCGCGGACCGTGCGGCCGAACTCCGACATCGTCACGAGCACGACGTCGCCCATGCGTGACCCGAGGTCGCGCGTGAAGGCGGCGATGGCATCGGAGAACGTGCGAAGGTTGTTGGCGAGCTGCCCTTGCGCACCACCTTCGCCAGCGTGCGTATCCCAACCGCTCACATCGGCGAACGCCACTTCGAGTCCGACGTTCGATTTGATCAATTGCGCGATCTGCCGCAGCGAATTAGCGAGCGGGCCAGCGGGATAGATGGCGCCATTCTCGGGCTGCAGTTTCTGCGGATCGGCGCTCTTGAGGATGCGCGCGGCATCGAACGATTCCTTCGCCGTTCCTCCGAGCGCTCCCGCCACCGCCTCGGCATACATCGATTCGAATCCGCCGCTGACGTTCGCGCCGCCGCGGATTCCGAATTGGCCGAGGTTGGTCATCGCCACGGCGCCGGCCGCGCCGGAGAGGATGCGCGGCAACGCAGGCGAGAACGCAACCGCTCGCAGCGGCGAGGCTTTGGGCTCCTTCTTCAATCCGACTGCGCGTGAGAGAAATCCATCCTCGGTCGACTTCACGCCCGGCGTGCCCGACTCCATGAAATCCTGCGCATCGAAATGCGAGCGCGTCGTATCCGGCGAACCGACGGCGTGAACGAACGCCGCGCTGTGATCTTTGAAGTACGGCGCGAGCGATGCCAGCGATGGATGAAGTCCGAAAAATCCATCAAGGTCGATCGCTCCGCCCTCGGCGCCCGGCCGCGGCACGGCAATCGTCGGACGCGCCGCGTAGTACGCCTGCTCGCCGTACGGCACGATGACGTTCAGCCCATCGACAGCGCCGCGCTGAAAAATCGCGACGAGCGTCTTGCTCCCTTTCGTCGTCGATGCCTTCGCCATCTTCACAAACACGTTCGGCAACAGGCTCCCGCCGACGAGGGCGAGGCCGGAGGATTTGAGAAAAATTCGTCTGTCGATCATTGGGGCTCCGTTGGTGGTTGCTTGGTTGGCGGGTTGGCGAGTTGCCGTGTTACCAAAACCGGCACTTGGCAGCCGCGGCAACTCGGCAACCTTCGCTCACTGCCTCTGAAACTCCGGCGATCCGAGGATCAGACCGGCGACCGTCGGTAGCTGGGTGTTGTCCCACGGATCTTCCGCCGGCGCTTTCCGCTCGACGATCCGCGATTTGATGGTGCTCCGTGTCTCTTCGGTCAGATTGCCGCCGGTCAGCGCCAGCGCCAGCGCTTCCACCGAACGCGATGCATCCGACGCTTCGGCAGTCGGGATCAGCGAAACGACATCGCTCTGCACGCCCGGAAGTTTGTTCGCAGACAGCGCAAGCGCGAAGTTGAGCCGGTTCATCAGCGCGCCGGTGTTGATCCAGACGTCAGCCTTGTCGCTGTAGCCGGTCGGCGGCTGCGCGCCGTACAGCGGCTCGCCGATTTGCTGCAAGGCACGCGCGATCGGCGTGACGTCGGTGATCTTCGCGTTGACCGCGCGCACCGCCGAGATCGTGTACTCGAACGGCGATTTCACTTTGGCGCGATACGCCGCAGGAGACCAGAACTCGGGACTGCTGATGACTGCCTTTACCGTCTGGCGAAGGTCGCCGCCGGTTGCCAGAAACTTCGCAGCGACGCGATCGACCAGCGCCGGCGGAGGATCGTCGGCAACGAGCCGCTGGCAGAGTTTGTAGGCGATGTGATGCGCGGTGGCCGGATGGCGCGCGAGGATCTGAATCATCTTCTCGCCCTCCTCCATGCCGCCGCCCGCGGGAAAGCGAACGCCCAGGACGACCTTGGAGCCGGCATCGTGAAGCATCGGCCGGAAGATGAACGCCGCCCCTTCGCCGCTGCCGTCGCGCTCGCGCGTGATCGTCCATCCGGTCAGCACGCGCGCCAGCTCGGTCACGTCTTTTTGGGTATAGCCGCCGTCGACGCCGAGGGTGTGAAGCTCCATGATCTCGCGGGCGTAGTTCTCGTTGAGACCGCCCTGCCGCTGGTTCTGTTGCTGCGGCATTGCGTTCATCTGTCCGAATCGCCTGCCGCCGAACGTGGCGCGTTGCGCGAAACGAGGGCGATTCTCCGGTGCCGCGATCGAGCGCGCGTTGTCGAGATAGAACAACATCGCCGGCGACTTCGCGGTCGCCATCAGCAGGTCTTCGAAGCGCCCCCACATGTGCGGCCGGATGACGTCGCGCTCGTAGCTGGTCAGCAAAAAGCGGTCGATGCCTTTGCCGGAAAAGACGTTGAAATGATTCATCCAGAAGTCGGCCATGACCTCGTTGAGCTGCCGGTCCGACTCAGCGGCGCGAAGTATCCGTTGCGCAAGAAGATCGTTCATCACGACCTGCGGCCGCCGTTCGGGCGGGATGTCGCGCATCAACTCGCGGCGAATGTCTTTCTTGTCGTCGACGCCATCCTTCGCCTCGGCATTCGCTTTCTTCCGCGCCATCAGCACCGGCTCGTAGTACGTCTTCACGATCTGCGCGTTCGACAATTTCATCGTCGGCAGCTCCGCGATGCGCGCTTCAACCGCGCGATCGGGAATCGCTTCCGGATGAAGCTGCTGCTCGATCCAGGCATCGACGCCGCTCTTGGCAATGGCATCGACATCGCCCGGCCGCGGCCCGAACGCGAGCCTGTTCAGCACATGCATCGCACGCTGTCGCTCGGTGAGTGTTGGCTTGGAAGGGCTTGCTGCGGTGAGAAGCGCCAGCGCGACTGCGCCAGCAAGGATTTTCGGGACAGGGTTCATGGAAGGTTGGACGGGAGAGGTGGGGGTGTGTTTACGAACTTGCCTTATCCTTGTATTCATGAGCCGCGAAGACCTGCTGCACCGAATCTCGATCGACCCGAACATCTGCTTCGGCAAGCCGTGCATTCGGGGCACGCGAATCTGGGTTGCGCTCATCATCGAGAACCTTGCCGCCGGTGTCGATGAAACGGAGATTCTCGATTCGTACCCTTCGCTGGTCGCTGACGACATCAAAGCGGCGCTCGCGTACGCGGCAGAGGTCACGCGCGAACGAGTGATACCAACCGCCGTCGGGTAATTGCATGCAGTTGAAGCTCGACGAGAACTTGGACGTGAAGCTGGTGGACTGGCTCGCGTCGAGAGGACATGATGCGAAGACCGTTCGCGATGAACAACTGTCTGGCGCCTCTGATGAGACGGTCTTCGCTGTTGCCCGATCCGAGAAACGCTGTCTGGTAACGCTGGATCTCGACTTCTCGGATCCTCTCCGGTTCTCGCCCGTCGGCTCAGCAGGGATTCTCGTATTGCGCGTTCCGGTGCCGTCCATGGCGATGATCAAGCTGCTGCTGGAGCAAGCGATCGCTCGCGCCGACGTCGATTCTCCGCAGGGTCAAATCTGGATTGTCGAACCTGGCCGCGTTCGGATTTGGGAATCTTGGGATGTCGAATAGCCGGGCGATTGCCTAGCTCGTAAGCACGGTCGAGTTTGACAGCACTCGGGCGAGGACGCCCGAGTGCCCGCGGTCGAGACGACCGCACTCCTTTCGACGTGCGCAGAGGAGTGCGTGCGTCTCGCGCGCGGCTATCGGGGCGTCCCGCCTCGATGGTTGGATCCGGCCTGATAAGTCCTCGAAGCGAATCACGTCCAAAGACTCTGGTCGACAGTCTCAAAGTCGGCACTGCTCGTCAGGATTTCTCGTTCATCCTCCGCGGTCCAGCTTCCAATGAAGCAGTCGAGAGCGTTGCCGATTGGCGAGGACTCGCCTTGAAGGTTCAATCCCGCACCTTTGCGCATGAGGATGAGCGCGGCTTTGCTCAGCGACACGTTTTCACGTCGCGCTACCGCCCGGAGATGGCGCTCGAGAAGCCTGTCGGAAAGGCGAATTGAAAGCCGAATCATCTGGATTACTCCTCCTGATTGATGGCTGTCATCGTACGCCTCGTTTACCACCATCCTCAATCGGCGTTCCGTCGTCTACTACACTGCGCGCGTGGCTGAGGTTCGTCATCGATCGAGTCTTGCGGGGGCGTTTGTGCTGCTCGCGCTTTTGCTTGTCATTGCGCTCGTGCTTGCCTCTTCCATCGGGGCGACAAACGTCTCCTGGCGCGCGGCGTTTGCGGGCGACGTTACTGCGCGCTCGATCCTCGCCGGAATCCGGCTTCCGCGCGCGCTGCTCGCGGCGTTGGTCGGCGCGACGCTGGCCGTTGCCGGCGTCACGTTTCAATCGCTCCTTCGTAACCCGCTCGCCGATCCATTCATCCTCGGTGTTTCCGGCGGCGCGGCTTGCGGGGCGTCGATCGCCACGGCCGCCGGATTGTCGCGATTGCCGGGCGTCGTGCCGCTGATTGCGTTCGCGGGTGCGTGCGGCGCCACGGGCGCTGTCTTCCTGCTCGCGCGACGGCGCGAGTACACCGATCCAACGCGCTTGCTTCTTTCCGGACTCGTCCTCAACGCATTCTTTTCCGCGGTCATCCTCATCTCGTTTGGTGTTTCGCGGCAGAGCGATCTGACTGCGGCGTTGCGCTGGATGATGGGAACGCTCTTCGGCGCGACGTGGAGCGATGTAGCGCTCCTGGCGGTGCTGCTCGTGATCTCCATGGCCGTGCTGGCGGCGATCGGAAACGACCTGCGCATGCTGGCGTTCGGCGAGGACGACGCCAAGTCGCGCGGCGTCGACGTGGAGCGCATCAAGCTGATCGGCTTCATCACCGCATCGATCGTCACCGGAGCCGCGGTGTCGGTCAGCGGAATCATCGGCTTCGTCGGTCTGCTCGTTCCGCATCTCATCCGCATGATGTGGCGCCGCGATTTCCGCTTCCTCCTGCCGCTCTGCGCACTCGGCGGCGGCGTGCTGGTCGTCCTGGCCGACCTCCTCTCGCGCGTCGTCGTAACCTCGTCCGAGCTGCCCATCGGCGCGTTCACTGCGGTCCTGGGCGTTCCATTTTTCCTCTCGCTGCTGCGGAGGAATCGATGATCCTCGCGCTGCGGAACGTCGTCTACGCGTACGCAGGCGCGAACGCGGTCGACAATGTCACCGCGACGTTCGACGCGAAACAACTCATCGCGCTCACCGGCCCGAACGGTTCAGGCAAATCGACGCTGCTCAAACTCGTGGCGCGCGTTCTCGCGCCGCACACGGGCGAGATCGCGCTCGACGGAAAGCGTCTTCGCGACTGGCACGCGAAAGACTACGCGAAGCAGGTCGCGTATCTGCCGCAGGATCCCGAGCCCGCGTTTTCGATGCGCGCGCTCGATGTGGTCGTCTCCGGACGCGCGCCGTTCCTCGGCCGCTTCGCCTGGGAGCGCGACAGCGATTACGACGAGGCGGAGCGCGCCCTCTCCCTCTGCGACGCCACCCACCTCGGCGACCGCTATCTCGACGAGATGAGCGGCGGCGAGCGAAAGCGCGTTTTCCTCGCGCGCGTCCTCGCAGCGCGGCCGCAACTCATCCTGCTCGACGAGCCGCTCTCGTCGCTCGACGTCTCGCACGTCCAGCAATTCTCGGCGCTCCTGCGCGACATCGTCGACCGCACCGGCGTCACCGTGATCTACGCAACGCACGACCTCAACTGGGCTGCCGCCTACAGCGACCGCATGCTCGTGATGCAACGCGGCGCCCTCGCCCTCGACGCCACGCCCGGCGAAGTCATGCAGCCGGACGCGATCCGCGAGCTATTCGGTTTCGATGCGGAGGCGGTACGTGCGGGCGGGCGGGCGTGGCTGGTGCCGAGGGTGGGAGGAAGTCAGCAGTGATTAGTGGATTAGTCGATTAGGTGTCGCGAGCTTCCCGTCTGACCTACTAATCACTAATCAACTAATCGACTGATCCACTGCCCCACTGCCCCACCCTACTTCTCAAACTCCCAATTAATCTTCTTCAGCACGCGATCAGCGCGCTCGATCAATTGGAGGATGTCCTTCTTCGCGTGCGCTGCGGAGAAGAACGCCGCCTCGAGTTGCGACGGCGGAAGGTAGACGCCTTCGCCGAGCATGAGGTGGAAGAAGCGCGAGAACCGTTCGCGGTTTGATTTGTTCGCGCTCTCGTAATCCGTGACCGGACCCTCGGTGAAGAAGATCGTCCACATCGATCCGACGCGGTTTATGGTCAGCGGCACGCCATGTTTGTCGGCGCTCTTCATCACGCCATCCTGGAACTCTCCGGATCGCTCCTCGAGATCGGCGTAAATCGATGAATTCTTCAACACGCCGAGGGTCGCTTTGCCGGCGGCCACGGCGATTGGATTGCCGGACAGCGTGCCCGCCTGGTACATCGGTCCCAGTGGCGAGACGAGTTGCATCAGCTCGCGGCTTCCGCCGTACGCGCCGATTGGCATGCCGCCGCCGATGATCTTGCCGAGCGTGGTGATGTCGGGCTTCACGTTATACAGCGCCTGCGCGCCGCCGTACGCCACGCGAAATCCGGTCATCACTTCGTCGAGGATCAGCAGCGCGCCGTTTTCCGTGCAGATGTCGCGCAGCCCCTGCAGAAAGCCCTCGGCCGGCGGAACGCAGCCCATGTTGCCTGCCACCGGCTCAACGATCACCGCGGCGACCTCGGCGTCCATCGCCTCGCGCACGGCCGCGAGATCGTTGTACGGCACGCTGATCGTCAGCTCCGTCACTTCCTTCGGCACGCCGGCGGAGTCGGGGACGTTGAACGTCGCGCCGCCGCTGCCCGCTTTGACGAGGAGCGCGTCGACGTGGCCGTGATAGCCGCCATCGAATTTGATGATCTTCTTGCGTCCGGTGGCCGCGCGCGCCAGCCGCAGCGCACTCATCGTCGCCTCGGTGCCGGAGTTGACGAGGCGCACCATTTCGATCGACGGAATGGCCTGCGCGATCATCTCGGCCAGCTCGATCTCGCCGAGCGCCGGCGCGCCATACGAAAAGCCGCGCGTGGCCGCTTTTTTCACCGCCTCGACGACGTAACGATGGCCGTGGCCGAGGATCATCGGCCCCCACGAGCCGACGCAATCGATGTACTGCAGACCGTCGGCGTCGAAAATGCGGGAGCCGAGGGCCATGTCGATGAAGAGCGGGGTGCCGCCGACGCCTTTGAACGCGCGCACCGGAGAATTGACGCCGCCGGGGATGATTTCCTGCGCGCGGCTGAAGAGAGTTTCGGAGTTTTTTCCCATGTCAGACGCGGGATTATATGGGGCAGGCGTGAAGTGATGAGTGGATTCGCAGATTGGAACCGCTCCGGCAACGGACAGAAAACCGGCGTCGCCATTCGCCGTATCATTCCCGCACATGGACTACGGCATCGAAGTCTCCGGGCTCACCAAACGTTACGACTCGCTCGTCGCGGTGAAAGAACTTTCGTTTGCCGTGAAGCGCGGCGAGGTGCTCGGACTCGTTGGGCCGAACGGCGCGGGAAAGACGACCACGCTCCGCGCGCTTGCCGGCATTCATCCGCCAACCGACGGCACGATTCGCATCTGCGGCTTCGATTTGCGCAACGATCCGGTCGACGCCAAACGCCACCTCGCCTTCATGCCCGACGAGCCGCGGCTCTTCGATTACCTCACCGTCGAAGAGCATTTGCAGTTCGTCGGGCGGCTGTATCAGGTCACCGGCGTCCGCGAGAAAATGGATCCGCTGCTGCACGAATTCGAGCTCACCGACAAACGGAAAGCGCTGCCCGCCGAGCTCTCGCGGGGCATGAAACAGAAGCTCATGATCGCGTGCGGATTCATTCACGAGCCCGACGTCCTGATCTTCGATGAGCCGCTCACCGGTCTCGATCCCCTCGGCATCCGGCGCATGAAAGAATCGATCGTCCGGCGGTCGCAGGCCGGCGCATCAGTCATCCTCAGCTCGCATCTGCTGCATCTTGTGGAGGAGCTGTGCGACACCGTGGCCGTGATCCGGAACGGCACGCGCATCGCGTACGACACCATCGCCAATCTGAAGTTCGAGCTTGCCAAAGGCCGCAGCGATCTTTCGCTTGAAGAAGCGTTTCTGCGGATCACCGCCGAGGAGACACCGGCAACGTGATCGGGACGTTTATCAATGTTGCTCTGCTCTCGTTCAAGAACCGCATGCTGCAACGGCTGCGGAAGATGCGCGAGCCGCGCTACCTGATTGGCGCAATCGCCGGCGCCGCGTACTTCTGGTTCTTCTTTTTCCGGCGCGCCCACAACGGCAACCCGGCCCTGGCGAAAATCCGCGACCTCTCTTTCAATACAGTCGCCGTCGACTTCGTCAGTGTCGTCGTACTGTTGATGATGATTGCGGCCTGGGCGCTGCCGCGCGATTCCGGCGGCCTCGATTTCAGCGAGGCGGAGATCGGTTTTCTATTTCCTGCGCCGCTGCGGCGCCGCGATCTTCTGCTCTACAAGATTCTTCGCGCGCAACCGCAGGCACTCTTCAGCGCGGTGATGCTGACGATCATCGGCACGCGGCAGGGATACTTCATCGGTACGTGGGTGGCCTTCTCGGTGTTGTCGGTCTATTTCACGATGGTCTCGCAAGGGCGCGCGCGCCTGCGGCTGTTTCACATCGGCTTTCTCCCGCGTCTCGGCGCCGTCGCGCTGATCATCGGTGGCCTTTACGCGCTGGTGCTGCAACAGATGCACACCATGGCATCCATCCCCATTCCGGCCGATTACAAGCAGATGGTCAAGACGGGAGTCTCCTCACGTGCCGCGATCGAGGCCTTCTTTCAAAAGCCGGCCATTGCCGCGATTCTCTTCATTCCGAAATTCTTCGCGTCCGCTGCGCTGCCAGGATCGCTGACCACGCTCGCGATTTCCATCCTGATCGTCGCAGCGCTCGGCGTCATCTTCTTCTTCATCGCTGCCGCGCTGAACGTCTCATTCGAGGAAGCGTCCATCGGCGCATCGCAGCGAAGAGCAGCGCGGCTGGACCGGCAGCGCGGCCAGCGCGCCGGCGCGTTCGTCACGTTCCGCCGCGCGCCTCCGGTCTTCAAACTCGCGGAGACCGGACCGGTCGAAACGGCCATCGTCTGGAAGAACCTCATTGCCTTGATGCGCAACTCCATCACCTGGGTGGTCATCCTCGTGGTGATGACGGCCGGAATGGTGGGGTTGGCGTTCTGGTCGGCGCGCTCGACGAGCGAACACGCGATGTACCTCGTGTTCGGAACGATGCTCCTCTTCATCGCCGGCGTCTTTCCACTTCTCGGGCCGAACATTTTCACGAACGATCTTCGCCTCGACATGCCGCGCCTTGAGGTGCTGAAAAGCTATCCGATCACCGGCGAGCGCCTCGTTGCCGCCGAGATCGCGGCGCCGCTGGTCGTAATCTCAATGCTGGAAATGATGTTCGCGTCCTCCGCATCACTTCTGATTGGATTCGGCGAGCGGGCATTAGGCGAGCATCCCAACCGCTGGCAGCAGATGGTCGCAACGCCTCAGTTCATCGTCACGGTCCTGCTGATGACGATTCCCATCTGCGCGATCCAGCTTTTGATCCGCAACGCCGTGCCGGTGCTCTTCCCCGGCTGGGCCGTTCGCAGCAAAGACGAACCGCGCGGCTTCGTCATGACCGGCCAGCGCCTGGTAACCTTTGCCGGCAACCTCCTCGTGCTCGTCGTCGCGCTGCTTCCCGCCGCGATCGTCTTCGCGCCATCGCTCTGGCTCGCCTACAAATTCTTTTCCGGCAACGCAGCATTCGTCGCCGTGGCCACGATGCCCGCGGTCGCCGTCCTCGCCGCCGAATTCTGGTTCGGCGTCAAAGCCCTCGGCGCCCAGTTCGAGACGCTCGATGTCTCGAATGAGATGGACATCATGGTGACGTAGCCGTCAGACGCGGATTTCTTTCACATCGATGCCGACGATCAGACGCGGCTCCGTCAGCTTCTGAACCTCGTCCACGCTCACACCGGGCGCCACTTCGATCAACTTCAACCCCTCGTCCGTCACATCGATCACGCAATAGTCGGTGATGATCCGATCGACGCACTTCACGCCGGTGAGCGGCAAGTCGCACGCGTTCAGAATCTTCTTCCCGCCCTTTTTCGTGACGTGCTCCATCGTCACGATGAGCCGCTTGGCGCTGGCGACAAGATCCATCGCGCCGCCCATCCCCTTGACCATCGAGCCAGGCACCATCCAGTTGGCGATGTCGCCCTGCGCCGAGACCTGCATCGCGCCGAGGATGGAGAGATCGACCTTGCCGCCACGGATCATGCCGAAGGAATCGGCGCTGGAGAAGAAGGACGCGCCAGGCAACACGGTCACCGTCTGCTTGCCCGCGTTGATTAGATCGGGATCGACGGCTTGATCTGGCGGAAAAGGCCCCAAGCCGAGGATGCCATTTTCGGATTGGAGAATGACGTCCATGCCAGAAGGGATGTTGTTAGCGACGAGCGTGGGCATCCCAATGCCGAGGTTGACGTAAAAACCGTCCCGCAATTCCTGCGCGGCACGTTTGACGATTTGATCTCGATTCAGTGGCATCGGCTACCCTTTCGTCACGGTGCGCTGTTCGATGCGCTTCACTCGTTTTGCCACCACAATCCGGTGCACGAAAATCCCCGGCGTGTGCACGCAATCGGGATCGATCTCTCCGGGTTCCACCAACTCCTCCACCTCGGCAATACAAATCTTTCCCGCCGTGGCCGCCATCGGATTGAAATTCCGCGCCGTCTTTCGATACTGCAAGTTCCCCAGCCGGTCCGCTTTCTGCGCGGCGACAAGCGAAAAATCGCCGACGATGCCGCGCTCCATCACGTACATCCTCCCGTCGAACTCGCGTGTCTCCTTCCCCTCGGCCACGATCGTTCCGTAGCCGGCGGGCGTGAAGAAAGCGGGGATGCCTGCGCCGCCTGCGCGCATCCGTTCGGCCAGCGTTCCCTGCGGCGCGAACTCCACCTCCAGTTCTCCTGCGAGAAACTGGCGCTCGAACTCCGCGTTCTCGCCAACGTACGACGAGACCATCTTGCGGATCTGGCGCGTCTGCAGGAGGAGCCCGAGGCCCCAATCGTCGACGCCGGCGTTGTTGGACACGCAGGTCAGGCCCTTCACGCCGCTCTTCACCAGCGCGTTGATGAGGTTCTCGGGAATGCCGCAAAGCCCAAAGCCGCCAACGACGAGCGTCGCGCCATCCGCAACGTCGCGGACCGCTTCGTCCGCAGATGCGACCACTTTGTTGATCATAGGGGCGAAGATATCAAAGGTGGAACGTTCAAACCGCCGGCGGGCCGCCGGCGATACAGCCGCCGAGGCCGGCGGCGCTACGAGTGCCCGCGCCGCGCGTTGCGTTGCGGCGTGAATGGCGTAGCGCCGTCGGCTCGCCGGCTGTACCGCCACCGGCCCGGTGGCGACTCAATTCCTCAATGCAACGTCTGCTACTCTCCTCCCGATGACATCCGAGCCGTTCGGCTATCGCGCGGACGACGTCCACCCGGTTTGGTTCCGCCTGCTTCGCGAGGTGGGCGCCTTCGCCTTCTTCCTGCTTTTCACCGTCATCCTGATCTGGCCCGTCGCGTCGCACCTCAACACCGCCGTCCCCGACCTCGGCGATCCGCTCCTCAACACCTGGATCCTCGATTGGGATCTTTACAGCATCACCAACGCGCCGGCGCACATCTACGACGCCAACATTTTCTATCCCAGCAAATATCCGCTGGCGTACAGCGAGAACCTCTTCGGCATCGCCATTTTCGCGCTACCGTTTTACCTTCTCGGATTCACGCCGCTCGCCGTCTACAACATCGCCATCCTCCTCGGATTTGCCTTCTGCGGTTACGGCGCATTCGTCCTCGGCCGCGTGCTGACGCGCTCCGTTCCCGCCGGTCTCGTCGCGGGGATCCTCTATTCATTCGTCAACTTCCGCACGGACCATCTCTCACACCTGCAGTTCGTCTGGGGCGGCTGGATGCCGATGATGCTCGCGGCATTGCTGCACTACTGGCGGCGGCCGGCGATCCGCAACGCCATCCTCTTCGGACTCTGCGTGCTGATGAACGGGCTGACCAACATTCATCAATTTCTGTTCGGGACAACCGCGATCGTCTCATCGATTGCGCTGCTCGCGTTGCTGACGACGCGCTTCAAGTGGCGCACGCTGATCGGCGCGGCGCTGGCGTTGATCATCGCCGTGGCGCTGATGATTCCCGTGCTCCTGCCGTACAAGGAAGTCTCCGAACTGTACGGTATGGTGCGCGACCGCAACACGGCGATGTGGGGCTCGGCGTACTGGACCGACTGGCTTTCCGCTAACGGACGGAATCGCGCGTATGGAGACATCGCCGATCCCGCGAATGTGCGTCCCGAGGCAGTGCTCTTTCCGGGGCTGATGATGTTGTTTCTCACGGCCAGCGCGTTGCTGATCGACCGCCGCAAACTGCCAGTCGCGCTCGACGCCCGGCCGGTCCCGCGATGGCTGCTGCATCTGCTCGACGTCATCATCGTGGCCATGGCCATCGGCACGTACATCGGTGCCGCCACGAAGAACTACCAATGGCGGTTACTCGGGCACACCATCGTCAGCTTCCACACCACATCGAAACCGGCATCGTCCGACGTGCCGATCGTCATCCTGATCGTGATGATCGTCGTGCGCCTCTCGCTGCAGTTGCCAAAAGGTTTGTCGGGCGAGACGCTGCAATCGCTGCGCACTGCCGCGGCGCGCTCACGCATGCCGGTCGAGATCTGGGTGATGCTCCTCTGGATCGTCCTCGGCGTCCTCGGCTCGCTCGGGCTGCACACGTTCGTACACACCTTTCTTTACGATCACCTGACGATGTTTCGCAGCATGCGCGTCCCGGCGCGATGGGCGACCGACGCGTACGTTGGCCTCGCGGGCGCGAGCGCGTGCGGCGCGGCGGCATGGATCGACAGGCGCCGGACAAAGATCGCGCGCTGGTCAATTGCTGGGCTCCTCATCGCGCTGGCGATCCACGACGTGCTGCCGCTCATTCGCTGGGAGCACGCGCTCGAGATCACTGATCCCGCCTACGTCTGGATGCGCGACACGAAATACTCGGGCGGCACGCTGGAGATGCCGGTCTCCGAGGGGATCGCGCAGTATTTGTATCAATTCGGGGCGACCATTCATCACAAGCCGCTGATGAACGGCACCTCCGGCTTCGAGCCGCCGCTGCATCACACGATCGTCGAGATGGCGGGGAAAAAGATCATCCCGAACGAGCTCTTGCCGCTGCTCGCGCGCAACGACTGCCACTTCCTGCTCGTGCACGACGACTGGCTGCGCGGCGCATCGGAGCCGACGCACATCTGGCTCACCCGCGAGCTCGCACTTGGTCGCGTCGGCTTCGTGCGGCGCTTCGATCATCGCGGCGGCGGCGACTACATCTTCGCGGTGACCTCGAACGTCCCGAACTGGCGTGATCTCCGTCCGCCGGAGAAAGGCGACGCTGCCGGCTTCACCGAGGAGTTTGAAATGCAGCGCGCGTTGCGGGGCGAAGCGACGTACATGAATCACACATTCGGCGTCGTCGACTCGCCGCGCTACGACTCGACGATCAAAGGACCGATGATCGTCAACGGCTGGGCCCTTTCGCCCAATGGCGTCGCCGCCGTCGACGTGATTCTGCACAACGGCAAGTACCGCTACCGTGCCGTGCCGACGGTGCGTTACGACGTGCAGGCGAAGTATCCCTGGTATCCGAAAGACAAGCACGGCGGATTCACGCTCACGTTCCCGAAACGTCCGCACGGCGTGCCGCAATGGACCGACGCGCAGATCGAAGTGATCGACAGCCGCGGAGGACGAACCAAGTTCCCGGACATCGTGCTGAACTGGCGGTGAGAGGAAGGGGTCAGGTCGAAACCGAAACCGACGACGCCTCGCACGAACATTCCGCTCGATACAAGCTGTCGTCGGTTTCGGTTTCGACCTGACCCCTTCCGCAGCTACGAACTAACTAATTCAGCGACTCCCTCCCATCGAGCGCCTTCTCCCCCATCGCTTTTTGATGGGGGAGAAGGTGGCGAAGCCGGATGAGGGGGCTGTGCAAATTAGGACAACCACCCCGTCGTCGGTTTCGGTTTCGACCTGACCCCTTCCGCCTGCTACTCTCCCGTGCGGTGTCGCCAGAACACATCGGCTATCGCGCGGAGAGCGCGCATCCGCTCGGAACGCGCGTGCTCGAGGAGATCGGCGCGTTTGCCTTCTTCCTGCTGTTCACGATCGTTCTGACCTGGCCCGTCGCCGCGCGCCTCGAAACTTCCGTCGCCTACCTCGGCGATCCTTTGCTCAACACCTGGATTCTCGATTGGGATCTGCACAGCATCACGAGCGCGCCGTCGCATCTTTACGACGCCAACATTTTCTATCCCAGCAAAGATCCGCTCGCGTACAGCGAGAACCTCTTCGGCATCGCCATCGTCGCGTTTCCGTTTTATCTGCTCGGCTTCACGCCGCTCGCGATCTACAACATCGCGCTCCTCCTCGGCTACGCCTTCAGCGGCTACGGCGCGTTCGTTCTCGGGCGCACGCTGACGCGCTCGGCGGCCGCGGGGCTCGTCGCCGGCATCCTCTACGCCTTCGTCAGTTTTCGCGTCGACTACTTCGCGCTGCTGCAATTCGTGTGGGGCGGATGGATGCCGCTGATGCTCGCCGCGCTCATTCATTACTGGCGCAAACCGAACGCGCGCAACGCAGTGCTCTACGGACTTTGTGTGCTGATGAATGGCCTGACGAATATTCATCAGTTCCTCTTCGGCATGACGGCGCTCGCGTTGTCGATTGCCTTGCTTGCGCTGCTCTCCGTTCGCTTTCGATGGCGCACGCTGATGGGTGCGGCGGTGGCCACGATTCTCGCCGCATCGCTAATGGTGCCGGTGCTGCTGCCGTATAAACACGTCTCCGACTTGTACGGCATGGTCCGCGACCGCAACGCGGCCATGGCAGGCTCCGCGACCTGGAACGACTGGCTCTCATCGAGCAGCAAGAACCGCGCGTACGGCGACGTCTCCGACCGCGAGAACGTCTTCCCCGAAAAAGCGCTCTTCCCCGGACTGATGATGCTCTTCCTCACCGCCAGCGCGTTGTTGCTAGATCGCAGCAAACATCCGGTGCCGCTGCATGCGCGTCCTGTTCCTCGCTGGCTTTTGCGATTACTCGATGCCGCGATCGTCGTCGCCGCCATCGCAACGTACATTGGCACGGCCACGCTTCACTATGAGTGGAACCTCCTCGGCTACACGCTGGCAACGATCGATTCCGCGGGCACCCCGATCGTCTGCCTCGTCATCGCGATCATCGCTCGGCTATCGCTGCAATTGCCGAACGCCAGATCCGCGGAGCACTCGCAGTCGCTGCGCACGCTCGCCGCGCGCTCGCGGATGCCCGTCGAAATCTGGTTGATGGTTCTCTGGATCACGCTCGGCGTTCTCGGCTCGCTCGGCCTCCACGCCTTCCTGCACTCCTTTCTCTTCGATCACTTCCTCCCCTTTCGCAGCATTCGCATCACCTCGCGCTGGGCCAGCATCGCCTACGTCGGACTCGCGGGCGCGAGCGCGTGCGGCGCCGCGGCGTGGATCAATGCGCGCCGTTCGAAAGCCGCACGCTGGGCCATTGCCGCGCTCCTCATCGCCCTCTCGATTCACGACGTTCTGCCGATGTTCCGCTGGGAGCACGCGCTCGACGCCGCCGATCCCGCGTACGTCTGGATGCACGACACGAAATTCTCCGGCGGCACGCTGGAGATGCCGGTATCCGAGGGGATCGTGCAGTACCTGTATCAATTCGGAGCGACGATTCATCACAAGCCGCTGATGAACGGAACGTCCGGCTTCGAGCCGCCGCTGCACGCGAAGATCCGCGAGATGGCGTCGATGAAAACCATTCCCGACGATCTGCTCCCGCTGCTGGCCCACAACGACTGCCACTTCCTCCTCGTTCACGACGACTGGCTGCGCGGCGCCTCCGAACCGACTCACGTCTGGCTCGTGCGCGAGCTCGGCCTCGGCCACCTCAACTTCATCCGCCGCTTCGATCACCGCGCCGGCGGCGACTACCTCTTCGCAGTCACCGCGAACGTTCCCAACTGGCACGAGCTGCGCCCGCCCGACAAGCGCGACGGCGCCAATTTCACCGACGATCAGGAGCTTCAACGCGCCCTTCGCGGCGACGCCACGTACATGGGCCGCACCTTCGGAATGGCCGACACGCCGCACGCCGGACAGATCGTCACCGGCCCGCTCACCATCAGCGGCTGGGCACTTGCGCCGACTGGAATCACCGAGGTCGATGTGCTGCTGCACAACGGCACGCGCCGCTATCGCACAAATCCCACCGACCGCTACGACGTGAAAATGAGATTCCCCTGGTACCCGCGCGTCCGCCACGCCGGCTTCACGCTAACACTGCCGAAACGCCCGAAAGGCGTCCCGCGCTGGACCGATATCCAAGTCGAGATCATCGACGGCCACGGCGGAAGAACGAAGTTGCCGGATGTTGTGCTGAATTGGGATTGAAGCGGATGCGCTTGCGCGCGTTGTCGGTTGTCGGTTAATTGCGCTTCGCGCGCTGTCAAAGAAACGCGGGATCGATTGCGATAGCGCGCCGATCGAGTATCGACAGTCGAACGCGCGAAGCGCAATCAACTGACAACCGAGAACGCGCGAAGCGCAACTAACCAGCGCAAGTACAATGCTTACCTCCAATTATGCAAACTCCACCGCCGGACGAAACGGTCCGCCTTACCGATACCTCCCCGCGCTCGTCCTTGCCGTACGCGCAATTTTCTCCGGGCTCGATCATCGCTGGCAGGTATCGCATCGTCAGTCTTCTCGGGTCCGGCGGCATGGGCGAGGTCTATCGCGCCGATGATCTGAAACTCGGCCAGCAGGTGGCGCTGAAGTTTCTTCCCGCGGCGCTCGCGCGTGACGCCATCCAACTCGATCTCCTCCACGACGAAGTCCGCCTCGGGCGCCAGGTCGCGCATCCGAACGTCTGCCGCGTCTACGACATCGGCGAATGGGACGGCGCGCATTTCGTGGCCATGGAGTATGTCGATGGCGAAGATCTGGCGCGGCTGCTCCAGCGCATCGGCCGCCTCGCGCACGACAAAGCGGTGGAGATCGCGCGCGGCGTCGCTGCCGGACTTTCCGCCGCGCACGCGAAAGGCATACTCCATCGCGACCTTAAGCCGGCCAACATCATGATCGACGGCCGCGGCGAGCCGCGCATCACCGACTTCGGTCTCGCCCTCGCCACCGAGGATGCCATCGACAGCAACGTCGTCGCCGGCACGCCTGCGTACATGGCTCCTGAGCAGCTCGAAGGAAAAGCGGCCACCGTGCAGAGCGATCTCTACGCGCTCGGCCTGGTCATGTACGAGATCTTCACCGGCCGTCGCGCCCGGAGCGGACGCACCATTCCCGATCTGCGCCGCGAGCACGCCACGGACGTTACGACGCCCTCGACGGTCGTGCGGGACATCGAGCCAGCCGTCGAGCGCATCATCCTTCGCTGCCTCGAGAGCGATCCATCGCAGCGTCCGCGATCGGCGCGGCAGGTCTTCGATGCGCTGCCGGGCGGCGATCCGCTTGCAGCCGCAATTGCCGCTGGCGAGACTCCGTCGCCAGGCCTCGTCGCTTCCGCCGGCATCGAAGGAACGCTCTCTCCTGCGGCCGCCTGGAGCTGGGTCGCATCGATCGCCATCCTCCTCGCCTGCGTCCTCGGCATCACCGCTGACTGGCGGATCATGTCGAAGATTCCCTTCGAGAAGCCGCCCGAGGTGCTCGAGCAGAATGCGATCGACATCGGAAGTGCGATGGGTATCGCGCCGGAAAAATACCGAGTTCGCGGACTCGCTGCGGAGTCTCCTTACCTCGCCTGGCTGAGCGAGCACGATCGATCGCAACAACGATTCGAGCACCTTCGCACCGGACCGCCGGCCGTCGTTTTCACGCTTCGCGAGAGCACGACGCCGCTGACAACGTTTTCCGACAACACCGCGGCATCGAAAGAAGATCCGCCGCTCCGCGAAGGCATGGCCACGATTGAAGTGGACACCAACGGAAGACTCTTCGGTATCGAAGCGCCTCCAGGCCACGCGACAACAGCGCACGCCGATTGGAACAAAGTTCTTCGCCTGGCCGGCTTCGATGCCGCGACGCTCACCAGCACCAGCCCGCGCATCGTTCCTCCGTTCTACGCGGACGAGCGCGTGGCATGGAACGGATTTTGGCCCGACGATCGAACCAAACCGGCGCACATCGAAGCGGCAGCCGCGGGCGGCGTGCCGGTCTTCTTCAAAATCACCGGACCGTGGAACGACGACAAAGGCGCTGTCGGACGCCAACCCTTCCAAACGCCGTCGCTGGCGATCTTCGAAACGATCATCGTTTCGTCGCTCATTCTCTTCACGATCGTGTTGGCATGGCGCAACCTTCGGATGCGGCGGGGAGACCGGAGCGGTGCGCTGCGCGTCGCGCTCGCCGTGTTTGCGATCGAGTGCTGCGCCAACCTGCTCGCCGCCGATCACCGCGCCGTCTTCGATCACGAACGCGGCGTCATCGTCGGCACGCTTCGTATGGCTCTGGTATGGGCAGTGACCTTCTACTTTCTCTACATTGCCCTCGAGCCGTACGTGCGCCGGCGCTGGCCCGAGCGTCTCATCGGATGGTCGCGGTTGATCGCGGGCAACGTTCGCGATCCCCTCATCGGGCGCGATCTGCTCATCGGCATCACGGCCGGCCTTTCCCACGCGATGCTCGCCTCTGCGACAAACTGGCTTCCCGCACGGCTCGGCTTGCGACCGCCGCAATCTCCGCACGCAACCAATCTTCATACATTACTGGGCGTCCGTTTCGCACTTGCGCAGATTGCTTCGACGCTCAGCAGCGGAATCATCATCGGCCTTGCCCTCACCGTTCTTCTCGTCGTACTGGCCATCGTTCTGCGCCGCCGCAGCCTCGCCACAGCGGCGCTTTATTTCCTGCTGGTTGCGGCCTTCACCCTTGCCTCCGTTCGCAATCCGTACATCATCGCGTCCGCGTTGATCATCAACGCGATCTGGACCGCCGTCATCGTCCGCGTCGGGTTGCTTGGAATCGTCACCGCACAGACCATCTTCGGCATCGCATTTTTCCTGCCGCTCTCGGTCGACTTCTCAGCCTGGTATTTGCCCTCTGCGATCGCGCCCGTCATCGTGATCGCGATGCTCACCGCCTTCGCTTTCCGAATCGCCCTCGGCAGTCAACCGATGTGGAGCGGCCGGCTATTGGACGAATAGATTTCGAGCGAGCGAAGCGAGCTCTTTGGACTGCGGTAGCGCCAGCTACCGCTTTTCGAACCGATCAACGAAACGCGCCCACAAACGCCGGATGCGAGGCGATCAACCGCAGCGACTCATTCAACAACGCCAGATTCTCCGGCTTGTTCAACCAAGTCGACCGTCCCGACGGATGCGGCAGCACGACCACATCAAACCCTCGCCCCGCGCGTCGAGCGTGATGCAGCAAACCCACCGCATCCTTGAGCTGCGCGATCCCGATCAACTGCTGTGACGCCAGCGTTCCCACTGCGATCACCAGCTTCGGTCTCAGAATCGAAATCTCACGATCGAGATGCGCACCGCATCGCCCGATCTCCTCGGCGTCCGGCACGCGGTCGCCGCCGCTCTTCGCATCCTTCCCCGGAAAACAGCGGATCACCGCCGCGATGTGAACGCGCTCGCGAAACGTCTCCTCATCGACGCCGATGCTCGCCATCCACGCAAACAGCCGCTTGCCCGCCGTGTACGCGAACGGCCGCCGCAAGTCCACCTCGTGCGGTCCGGGCGCCTGCCCGACCAGCATCACGCGCGCGCCCGCAACCGCGCCGGTCACCGGCCGTCCGAAGACGTTCGGACAGGCCGCGCAAGCCGTCAGCAGCGCTACATGTTCCGCAAAAGCGGCGTGTTGTACCATCGCGTTCGCCCATGAAACGCCTCGCCGCCGCGCTCCTCTTCCTCTCGATTGCGCTGCCGTCGCTGGCCTGGACGCGCGCCGCCGATCTTCGCATCGCTGAAAAGAGCGCAGCACTGGCGCCGCCCGATCTGCGGCTGCTACTCGACAAATACCACGATGACTACATTCACGGTGTCGATGACGCACTCGCCAGCGAAGGAACCGACATCCATCGCCGCCGCCTGCGCGAGCGCATCGACGCGCAGACCCGAGGAATCGTGCAGATGATCCGGACGAATCAGCCGATGAGCGCCGTCGTCGCGCAGCTCGGCAACCTCTCGCACCTCGCCGGCGACGCCAACAATCCTTTCCATATCGGCGATGACGATGCCGCCGCGCACGCTGACTTCGAGCAGTATTTCGAACATCGCCTGGCGCGCTTCTCGCCGGTTTTCTATGGTGTCGATCCGAATTTCACGCTCAATCACTATCTTGACAAAATCTTCGCGCGCACAACAAACCTCGGCCCACTGATGGCCGAGGAGTACAAGAACGGCGATGGCTCAACGTTCGATGACAGATCCACCGCCTTCGGCGTCGCCTCGGTCTGCTACTCGCACGCCATCACCGACACCGTCAATCTCTACTACTACATCTGGAAATCAGCCGGCGGCAGCGTGCGGCCAATGGGCGGTGGATTCAATGCCCATTAAACGCGCAATCCTCTCGGTTTCCGATAAGACGGGCATCATCGAGCTGGCCCGCGCGCTTCGCACAAAGAACGTCGAGATCCTCTCCACTGGCGGCACAGCCAAACATCTCGCCGGCAATGGCATCGAAGTCACGTCGATCGCACAATGGTCCGGCGCCCCCGAAATCCTCGGCGGCCGCGTCAAGACGCTGACCCCGAAAGTATTCGGCGCCATCCTCCACGACCGCGACAACGCTTCTCATCGCGACGACGTAACCCGCCTCGGCATCCCCGCGATCGATCTGGTTGTAGTCAACCTCTACCCCTTCGAATCCACAATCGCCAAAGAAGGCGTAACGATCGCCGAAGCAATCGAACAGATCGATATTGGTGGTCCGTCGATGCTGCGGGCAGCAGCAAAGAACCACAAGCACGTTCTGCCACTCTGCGATCCATCGCTCTACGCCGATTTCATCCACGAATTCGACAATGACGAGATCAGCGAATCGTTCCGCCTACGCTGCGCAATCGAAGTCTTCCGCAAAACCGCCGCCTACGACGCAATGATCGCCTCATACCTGCGTAGCGCCAGCGAAATTCGTAGCGCCGGCGGCCCGCCGGCTGTACCGCCGCCGGCCTCGGCGGCGACCCTGAATCCGCAACCCAACCTAACCCTAACCCTCACCAAGTTCCAGGATCTCCGCTACGGCGAAAACCCCCAACAAACGGCCGTGTTTTATGTGCCTCAAGGCACAACACCCTTCGAGCAGATCCAAGGCAAAGAACTCTCCTACAACAACCTCCTCGACCTCGACTCAGCGATGCGCCTGGCACAAGCATTCAAACAACCTGCCGCTGCAATCATCAAACACACAAACCCCTGCGGCGTGGCCCGCCGCGAATCGCTCGCTGACGCATTGAAAGCCGCCATCGAATCCGACCCCGTCTCCGCATTCGGCGGCATCATCGGCGCCAACCGCGAATTCGACGCCGATGCCGCCGCAATCGCCGAATCGATGTTCCTGGAAGTGATCGTCGCCCCCTCCTTCAGCGACAAAGCCCGCGAAATCCTGACAAAAAAGAAAAACCTCCGCCTGATCATCGCCCAGCCATTGACCAACGACACCGACTACCGCAGCGCCGCGGGCGGGATCCTCGCGCAAAGCAGAGACCTCATCGCCCCGCGCGACGGCTGGAAAGTCGTCACCGAACGCCAGCCCACCCCCGAAGAAATGGACGGCCTCGAATTCGCCTGGATCGTCTGCGCCCACGTCAAATCAAACGCCATCGTCCTGACAAACCAATCGCAAACAGTAGGCATCGGAGCCGGCCAAATGAGCCGCGTCGACGCCGCCAAAGTAGCGATCATGAAATCGATCCTCCCCATCGCCGGAACCGTCGCCGCCAGCGACGCCTTCTTCCCCTTCCGCGACGGCCTCGACCTCCTCGCCAACGCCAACATCCGCGCCATCATCCAACCCGGCGGCTCCGTCCGCGACGCCGAAGTGATCGCCGCCGCGAACGAGCGAGGCATCGCGATGGTGTTTACGGGGGAGAGGCATTTTCGGCACTGAGGTGCCTTGAGTAACGGGATCTTGGCTGAACTGCCCTGTTCATCGACTGCGCGCGCAATTTCGTACTCCGGAAGGGCAGCCCTACCGTTGCGTTGACATATTCACGGTCGCGGTCGAACATGACTTGTGGCTATCTACGACGCGGCAGAAGCGCCTCTAATCACTCGTCCCTCATTCGGGATTCAAACGCTACGTCGCTACACTCGCGAGACACTAAGGGCACGACCCAATCTTCCTGTCGTCCTGAAGTTTTCGGAGGTAACCGGTGCGACCGAACTGTTCAGGCCATACTGGTCTTGCCTCGCTCAGACGGAACTCCTTGGCGGCCTCAAACAGTTTGCACAGATCAACAATCTGCTGATCGCGAAAGGGCTCGATGCGACTGTGCATGCTTGGCTGGAGAGGACCTTTGTTGCTCCGCAGCACGCAACCGGCATTTCCGCGCTACGAAAGCTGCACGAGCTGGACAGCGATCCTCCTGACCTACACGTGGTGTTTCACCGTCTTAACGCGCTATTTGCAATCCGGACGCTGCTTGGGCGCGGGGAGAACACGGGCACGCCGGTAAACCTGCAGAACGGCGTAATCGGTGATATCGGCCTGCTCGGCAACGATTTCCTGAATCTCGATCACGACAGAAAGGGGCCGCTCGCGAGAATCGCGATGTTCCTTCCCAAATGGGAAATCGACAACCCGCCTGACATCGGTAACGCAATTGGCCGGGTCGATTGGATGAGGGAGCATCTTGCCGGTACGGACCCAAAGGTCATGGCGCTGCGCGCAGGCATGATGCTCGATACGACACGCGTGGATAACGTACCGATCGCCGCTTACGCGTTGATTGTATTTGCGATCTATGCCGCCGTAACCGCCGGCGTCGTCAAGGACGGGATCTGCGTGCTTAACATAGACACGATGACGCAGCCACCCCTCCAAGTTGCGGCGGCCGATGTCGAGTCATTTCTCTGCCGTCGCGCACAGACGCTGGCGGAGTTTCGGATGGCGCTTAGTGGCGATGGCTGGACGGAGGCGCAACTGCACGAGTTGCTGACCTCCGATCGACGCTTGACGGACTTCACGGCGATCCGGCAGCGGCCGCTTCTCCGGATCGACGATGCGCAGACACTTGTTCTGGATGTCGGCTTTGTCATTGATCTTCTTGGGGATGGCATGTACTACACCTACTTCAACGCACTCCCATCCAATCGGCGCGAGCGCTTTGCGGAACTGTGGGGACGGGCATTTGAACTCTACGTGGTTGATCTCTTCAGGGCGTTCCATCCGCCAACAGGGAGTGTCTTGATTCGCCCGCCGACTTTGGCCCACGCATTTGTGCAGTATGGCGACGGCGCCAGTCCGCCGGAAGTGGATGCGATTCTCGATCGTGGCCGCACTATGATCGCCTGCGAGATGAAAGCTTCACGGCTCGACTTGAACTGCAAACTCAGCCGTGATCCAACGCTGATCGAGCGAGACATTCGCCGGAAGTTCGTCGAAAATGATAGCGGAAAACCA
This sequence comes from Thermoanaerobaculia bacterium, assembly GCA_963719365.1. Classification (GTDB taxonomy): domain Bacteria; phylum Acidobacteriota; class Thermoanaerobaculia; order Gp7-AA8; family Gp7-AA8; genus JADGNZ01. Next base: position 1,433,122 of record OY970380.1, read on the forward strand.
AAAGCTGTGCGACAACTCGCCCGGAGCGCCGATGCACTAGTCCGAGGCAATGTACCTGGCTTGCGAGTGCCGGAGGTCGTCTATCCTGTGATGATCTCCGAGGAGCGAAGCTTCGAGTCCTTCGAGATGAACACTTACTTGAATCACGTCTTTGCAGAATATCGGAACCCTCAAACATCCGCGTACATCAAACCACTCACGACGATGTCCATCGATGAGTTGGAACAGATCCTGCCGCTCGTTGCGGATGAGACGGTCACGTGGGAGGAATTGCTCGACTCGCGCTTTGATGGCACGCAAGTGCGTAACTTGTCAGTCCGTCAAGCACTTTATAACCTGCACCTTATGCGACCACTCCCCGAACGCCCAAATACCCTGCTGCGGGATCGCTTTTCGACCGTGCTATCAGCATTGGAAGCGTTGAACGACTCTTCCGAAGACTCATAAGGGGGCCGCGTCCCCAAAAGACAACTGTCGGGTTGACTCAAATCGAGGTTTGCGGATATCGAGCATGTATGCCTTCGACCTCAACGCGGCTAGGCTTCGGGCGGCGCAGTCCGGCATGCTTTCTTCGAATTCTGGCCATGCCGGCGGTACACGGTCGTTCGCGCGGCAACATACGAGACCCGAATCATTTCGCGCGAAGCGCTTTGGAGTGCGGCAGCGCCAGCTGCCGCTTTGAATGACGTGGTCGAATGGCAGCACTCGATTTTGAGGATTCTCATTATTCGCCAATAACGAGCGTCTCGCCTTGAATCACGCCATCAAAAGCGGCGACTGGCGTCGCCGCACTCCAAAGCGCTTCGCGCGAAATTAGAGGGTCACTAACTCCAAATGCTCGATCTCCCTCTCCAGAAAATCGCTCGCGATTTTGCGGAAGCGTTCCTCGGCGTCGGTGACAAGGAAGTGGTGTTTGGGGGTGCCGGTGGTTGGCGTGTCGCGGACTGCGTCCTTTACGAATGATGCCGTCGTTTCGGCGCTGTCGACGATGGCTATTTTTTCGCCGGTGACTTGTTCGATCGTGCCGCGAAGGATCGGGTAGTGCGTGCAGCCTAGGACCAGGGTGTCGATGTTGGCGTCGAGGAGCGGCGAGAGATAGATCTCGGCGACTTCTCTGGCTACGTGCGTGTTGGCCCATCCCTCCTCGGCTAACGAGACGAAGAGCGGGGCGGCGGATTCGATCACTTCGATCTTTGGATCGATCAGGCGGATCGCTTTTGTGTATGCCTGCGACCTTACCGTTCCCTCGGTGGCGATGACGCCGACGCGGCCTCGGGTGCGCGCGACCGCGGCGCGCGCGCCGGGCTCGACGACGCCGATGACGGGGATGGTCAGCGCGGCCTGCAGCGCCGGGAGCGCGGCGGCGGTGGCGGTGTTGCAGGCCACGACGAGCATGCCGATGCCGCGGTCGATCAGATGCGCGGCGGCCTGGAGCGAATAGCGCGTCACGGTCTCGGCGGATTTGGTTCCGTAGGGGACGCGCGCGGAATCGCCGAGGTAGATGAGGGGGTGGTGTGGGAGGGCGCGGGCGATCTCGCGGAAGACGGTGAGACCGCCGACGCCGGAGTCGAAGATGCCGATGGAAGATTCGCTTTTCACTCTTCGAACTTCACTCTTCTCACTTCTTATGGCCCCTCATCCGGCCTTCGGCCACCTTCTCCCCATCAAAAAGCGATGGGGAGAAGGCGCTCGATGTTTGAGCAGCGTGAGATGCATGAGCAGCTAGTTTTCTCACTCTTCACTCTTCACACTTCAAACTTCACTCTTCAAACTTCACTCTTCGTCTCATCCGGCGCGGTCATTACGCCGCCGCCTTCGCGCTTGATGTTGTATTGCTCGATTTTCTTGTAGAGGTTGGATCTTGGGGTGTCGATGGCTTCGGCGGTTTTGGAGACGTTCCAGCCGTTTTCGCGGAGTTTGGCGAGGATGAAAGCTTTTTCGGCTTCGTCTTTGAAATCCTGGAGCGTGTCGAGGCGCATGGCTGTGGTGATGATGTCGCCGGCGGCGCGGAAGAATTCGGAGGGGAGGTCGGTGATGTCGATCGTATCGGCGGGGGTCATGATGACGAGGCGCTCGATCATGTTGCGCAGCTCGCGGACGTTGCCGCGCCAGGCGGCGTCCTGCATCGCTTTCGCCGCCGACGGCGTGAACTTCTTCGCCGGACGGTTGTACTGCTCCGAAAACATCGTGGCGAAATGCTGGGCGAGGAGCGGGATGTCGTCTTTGCGCTCGCGCAGCGGCGGCGTGCGGACGGGAATCACGTTCAAGCGATAGAAGAGATCTTCGCGGAAACGGCCGGCTTTGATCTCGTCGGTCAGATCCTTGTTCGTTGCGGCGATGACGCGGACGTCGACTTTGATCACCGTCGCCGATCCGACCGGCTCGACCTCCCCTTCCTGCAGCACGCGCAGCACTTTGGCCTGCGTGCGCAGCGACATGTCGCCGATCTCGTCGAGGAAGATCGTGCCGTTGTCGGCCGCGACGAACTTGCCGGTCTGTTTGCGGACCGCGCCGGTGAACGATCCCTTCTCATGCCCGAACAGTTCCGACTCGATCAACTCCTCGGGGATCGCTGCGCAATTGACCTGGACGAACGGCATCGCTTTTCTGTCGGAGCGGCGATGAATCTCGCGCGCCACAAGCTCTTTGCCCGTGCCCGACTCGCCCTGAATCAGCACGGTCGCTTTCGTCGGCGCGGCCAGCTCGATCTGCGTTTTGAGATTCACCATCGACGACGAATCGCCGACCAGTTGATAGTCGCGGGCCTCGCGCTCGCGCAGTTCGCCGACTTCTTCTTCGAGTTTCTGCTGGCGCACGGCGTTGCGGACGGAGAGGAGCAGCTTGTCGCGATTGAGCGGCTTTTCCAGAAAATCGAACGCGCCGCGCTTCGTGCATTCGACGGCCGTGGAGATGTCGCCGTGTCCGGAGACCATGATCACCGGCGACGGCACCTTCTGCTCTTTCAGATTCTCGAGGACCTCGATGCCATCGAGAATCGGCATCTTGATGTCGAGGAGGATGGCGTCGTACGGCGCGGCAGTGCGCGTGGCTTTGTCGATGCCGTCCTGCCCCGACCGCGCTTCGTCGATGCGATAGCCCTCGTACTCCAGCGTCATCCGGATCGCTTCGCGGATGGCAGTCTCATCGTCAATGACCAGAATTCGAAACGGCATTCAGTTACCTCGTCCGTGCATGAGTGCGGCCAATTGTATGGGGTTGCCGGGATCTCCTGATGGAGATGGATCTCGCCTCAGTTCTGCGAATGTTCGGAAACGCGCGCCGTCGCGGTAGCCGGCTTGGACGATCATCATCGTCTCCCGCTTCTTTGACAAAAAATAGCACGGCGATCCTGCTACCATTTGTCATCGGTCCTGACAATCGGCGTCCAAGCTGATTCGGACCGCGTCCGCTCCTCCTCTCATGAACGTGCTGGTCATCGCTTCGCGCTACCCGTGGCCTGCGTACTCGGGCGACCGGATGCGCACATCGAGCTGGCTCGCGGCGCTGGCTCCGCACGCGCGCGTCGCGCTTGTGGCACCCGAGGGGACGGTGACGGACGGCGCGGGTGCGTTTGATTTTTATCCCGCGCCGCGCTCCTTCATGCGTGGTCTGCGACGCGGCTTCACGATCCTGCGCGACGGTCTGCCGGTACAGAGTCTTCTGGCCGCGCCCTACGATTTCGATCGCGCCATCGCCGCCGCCCGTCACGACCTCGGCGACTTCGATACGACCATCGTCATCCTCGCGCGCACCGATCCCTGGCTCCGTGGCTCGCTTGGCGGCGGTGTCAAGATCCTCGATGCGATCGATTCGCTCCGCCGCAATGCAGCCGAGCGAGGCAACGCGGCGTCGATTCCGATGCGATGGTTCTGGCGGCAGGAAGAACGTCGTCTGGCGCGCGCGGAAACGAATGTCGCAACGTTCTACGATCACATCGTCGTCGTCAGCGACGAAGAGACCTCCGACCTCGGCGCCAACGCAATCGCGATCGGAAATGGCGTCCCCGTTGCGCCGCTCGCGATCGACACTCCGCGACGATTCGATTTCGGTTTCTGGGGCCGGCTGAAGTACTTCGCGAACGCGGATGCAGCGATGTGGCTGATCGATGAGATCTGGCCGGCGATCCTTGCGCGCAATCCGTCCGCAACGTGCGTCATCGCCGGCGCCGACGCGCCGCGCTCGATCCGACGCGCGGCCGAACGGCGCGGCATCGCATTCTTTTCGCCGGTCGATGACGTGGCCACACTCGCGCGCTCCGTTCGTGTCGCGTTGCTCCCGATTCGCTACGGCAGCGGGCAATCGAACAAGGTCGTGGAGGCGGGAGAAGCAGGTTGCGCGATCGTGGCCACTCGCGAGGCATTGCGCGGACTCGCTCCGCTCGCGCCGCACGTCCGCTTCGCACACGACGCGCCGTCATTCGCGGACGCCGCGCTGGCCCTGCTCGATCCTCGAGCACGCGACGCCGCGGGAAGTGCGCTTCGCCGCGTCACCGCAGCGATGTATTCGCGCTCGCGAATCTATGAAGAGATGGCCGGCATCGCCGGAGTACGGTCGCGCGCCGAGGCGGTGATGGCATGATCCGGCCAAGCTCGAAAGAGAAGGTGATCCGAGTCGCGGGCGTCATGGCTGGCGACTTTTTTCTGGCGTGGGCGGCGCTGGCGATCGCGGTCTACATCCGGCGGAACGTTCCTCTCGCCTTCACCAAATCCCTGCTGCCGCCGACGAACATCCGGCTCGACGCGCTGACGGTCTGCTTTTTCGGCGGCTCGCTGCTGATCGCATTCGGTCTGAGCGGTTTCTACCGGCGTCGCGCGCTTCCCCATGAACGTCCGCTCATCGTGACGGCGCTCGTGATCCAGGTGGCGATCCTCGCGATCGGCGGCGCGATCGACGAGCGTCTTCTTCCTCGCACGATTCTCATCGGCGTCCTTGCGATCGAATGGCTTGCTCTTCCAGCGTGGCGCAGGTTGATCCGAATCGCGATGCCGATCCGTCCGCGCGAAACGATTCTGGTCGGCGATGCCGCGCAGGTGCGCGCCGCGGTGGCGGGATTGGCCGCTGTCTCCGACCGGCGCATTCGCGTGGCCGGATGGGCGGGACCGGCCGGCGCTACCCTTTCGATTCCGAACATCGGGCTGACCTCCAATCCCGACGTGCGCGTGCTTTTGCGCGAGATCGAGGAAGTGATCTTCGTGAATCCCGAGGCGTCGCCGCGCGAACGGCTGGAGTTGCTGCAGATTCGCGGTCCGCGCGGCTACCTCCTGCTCGCATCGCACGCCGACGCGCTCCTCACCTCGTCGATGCTCGGATGGGTCGGCGATCAACCGCTGATCGAGATTGCAGTCGGTTGCGGCTACGGACTCCGCGCGGTGGTCAAGCGGATCATGGACATCGTCATCGGAGGCCTGCTCCTCGTCGTGGCAGCGCCGTTTGCGATCCTCGCTAGCGCGGCGATCTGGCTCAACGATCACGGACCCGTTCTCATCCGCCAGCCGCGCGTCGGTTTGGGCGGTGTGACGTTTCCGATGTGGAAGTTCCGCTCGATGCATGTGCCGCACGATGGCCGCATCGATGGCGACGGCGTGACGCGCATCGGCGGTTTTCTGCGCCGCTATCGCATCGACGAGCTGCCGCAGTTACTGAACATCATCACGGGCGACATGAGTCTCGTCGGGCCGCGCCCGGAACGGCCGGAGATCGTCGCGGAGATCCTCAGCGTGCTCCCCGAGTTCGAGTTGCGCAGCCTCGTGCGTCCGGGCCTGGCGGGGCTGGCGCAGGTTTCCGCGGAGCGCGACAGCCGCCCGGAAGTGAAGCTGCGCTACGACCTGACCTACATGTGCGATTGGTCGCTGCAGCTCGATCTGCGGCTGCTGCTGTCGAGCGTGTTGGCGTCGCTGTCCGGAAGCGGGCTTTGATCCGCAGATGGCGCAGATGAGACGCCGATGAGAGAAATCGATCTGCGAGCATCTGCGTCATCTGCGGATAAGACATTCTCGATCGTCATTCCGACGTTCAACACGGCGGCGATGACGCTGGCGTGTTGCCGTGCCGCGCTCGCGGCGGCGCCGGAAGATACCGAAGTGATCGTCGTCGACGATGGCTCGACTGATGACACATGCGCGTTGTTACAGGCCGAGGTTCCGGCGGTGCAGATCGTCCGGCTTGATGTCAATCGCCGCTTCGCCGCCGCGGCGAACGCCGGCGTCGCGGCATCGAAGGGCGCAATCATTCTGCTGCTCAACAGCGACACGCGGATCGATCGCGATGCGCCAGGGAAGATCCTCGAAGCGTTCGCGGGCGATGCGAAGCTCGGCGTGGCCGGTGCGCAACTCATCGATGCCGATGGAACGCCGCAGTGGAGCGGCGGTCCGCAACCGACGCTGTTGTGGATGGCGGTGATGGTTAGTGGAATCGCGCGCGTGCTGCCGCGGCGCAAGCGCACACGCGGCGGCGGCATCGGTTGGGTGAGCGGCGCAGCGATGGCCTTTCGCCGCGAGGTTTGGAATGACGCCGGCCCGTTCAACGAGAGCTATCGCTTCTACGCGCAGGATCTGGAGCTCTGCGTTCGGGCGCGCGCGCACGGCTGGCGCGTGCGCGTGATCGAGGACGCGCGGGTCGTGCACGACGGCGGCGCCACGCTGCGCCGCGCGCGCGATGTCGGCGCGCTTCCGCACGATCCCTCGTTGCTCTGGCTCGATCTGCTTTCGTGGGGACGCGCGCATTACGGCCGCGGCTGGGCATGGACGGCACGCGCGCTGATGTGCGCGGCGGCCTCGCTGCGAATTCTTGCGCGAACACTTCGCGAACTGTTCCAGCGCGGTGACGCGCGCCGCGCGTCGCGATCAACGACTCGGTTGTACGCCGCGGCCCTGCGTCAGCTCTTGATAGAACGCGAGCAGCCCGCGGGCCAGACCTTCGGTCGAGTAGCGTGATGCGACGAGACGCTGGCCAGCTTCGCCGATCGCGTGCGCCTTCGCCGGATTGTTCAGCAAGTCCGTGACGGCCGCGGCGAACGTCTCTGCACCATCGGCCAGCAGGATGTCCTGGCCGTGCCGCACGCCGATTCCCGCGGCTCCGATCGTCGTGGCCACGACCGGTGTGCCGAGCGCCATCGCTTCGAGGATCTTGATGCGCATGCCGCCGCCCGAAAAAATCGGCGCGATCATCACGTCCATCGATCGCATGAATTCCTGTGCGTCCGGAACTTCTCCATCGAATGTGACGCCACTCGCTTCCAGCCGCTCGCGCAACCATTGCGGCGCATTGCTCCCCGCGACGTGCACCTCGCCCCGCACCCTGGCCCTCAACTCCTCAGCGATCCAAATCGCCGCATCCTGATTCGGCCGGTAGTCGAGCGATCCGAGGAAACCGGTGCGGGGCGCATCGTCGCCGATCGAGATCGACGCAAGAGCCGGCGGCCCTTCCTTCATATCCACACCACCCGGAAGTACATGCATCGGCACCGTGCAGCCAAGTGCACGAAAATCGCGGGCATCATCCTCCGTAATCGGAACGATCGCGTCGCATGTATCGAGATGGCGTATCTCGTAACGGCGAAGGCTCCCTGCGATGTATTGCAGCGCGGCTTTCCGCATCGTGCGCTTCTCGCGCAAAGCAATCTGCTCCCAGATCCGAAACTCGACATTGAGCGATCGAAGGACGATTGCCGCACGCGAGACAGCGCGAATCGCCGGAACATACGGCAGCAGAAACGGGCTCTCGATCTGCACGACGTCCACATCGGACGCCGCCAGTGTCGCACGCAACTCTCGCTCGAACTGCGGCGAGTAGAAGCGCGCTACGAGCATCGGCGTACCGATCCGCACCAAACTGCGCAGCACTGAAGAAGTGTCGATGTCGACTGCATCGATCGGAATCGGAGCCAGCACCCGCCGCGCTGTCTCCAGATCCGCAAGCTGCTTTTTCGGATTCAGCGAAAGGATGCGCACCTCGGCGCCGAGCCGCTGCATCGCCTTCGCAATCTGCAGCATGACGACGCGCCCGCCGTCGCTGGGCGGATACGCGAGTCGCGGCGTGAGTTGAAGGATGCGCATCGGTTAGCCGCATTTCTCACACTCTCGTCGCAACGCTCTCCAATCGAGCGCCTTCTCCCCTCGTGCTTTTCGAGGGGAGAAGGTGCCGAAGGCGGATGAGGGGTGTGATTCGATCGGCGACTGGAATGAGGTTCCGGCCGGCGTAGAGTAATTGCGCGGCTTCCGTTCGGCAACGTTCACAGTGCCAGCGCCCCCTCATCCGGCCCTCGGCCACCTTCTCCCCCACAAAAGCGTGGGGGAGAAGGCGCTCGAATGGAAACGCGTTCCAATTGAGCACAGGAAACTGCGACAAACCCGATCAATCGAGCAGGCCCAGGGAACGATAAAGCGCGACATGCGCCAGCGCTGCCTCTCGCGATGATGCCACCGTCTCCGGCACCTTCGTGGTCAGCTCGCCGGTGCGCCATTGGCGAACGATGTTCACGATTCCGGCGGCACCTTCATCCAGCGGCGCGAGCCATCCGACGCCGTTGCGCGCGATGCGTTCCGCCTGCGCGCCGTGATTGAACGCAACCGCCGGAACGCCAGCCAGCCAGCATTCGGAGAGCGTCAGGCTGTAGCTCTCCGGAACGATCGAAGGGAGCAGCGCCAGACCGATTGCGTGCTTGTGCAGCAGCGACGGCAACGCACCGGCGCGATAGTAGCCATGAACGAAAACGTCCGGCATGCGCCGGAGCGCGCGCAACAACTCCACATCGCCTCCGCCGAAGATGTGCCATTCCGCTTCCGGAATCGCTTTGATGATGTCGGGAAGCAGATCGCCGCCTTTGTGCGTCCGGACGTTTCCTGCGAACGCGATTCGGCGACGCGCGCCGATCGCTCGATTTACCGGCGCGACGCCGACCCCCGGCTCGATCACGTGCGTTATGGAATCGGAAAAATCAAACTGGCCGCGATAGATGTCACGCAGAAACCCGGACGGAAAAATCACCGCGCGTGCATGCTGCAGAAGCGCTTGCGCGGATCGCTCGGTCATCAGCGAGAGATCGTGTATCGCGAGCACAACGTTATCGAACGGAAGGACCTCTTCGATGTCGAGGCCGTGCGTCCCTTCGATCACGATCCCTTGCGCGCCGGTGCGCGCGAGCGCGTCCGCAATCGTGCGGCCGAGGGGAAAATGGGGTGATCGCCAGGCGCGCGCTCCAACTTCGAGCACGCCGGGATGAAGCAACGCCACGTCGCGAAAAACCCGCTCCTCGTGCAGGCGCGCCAGCAGTTGGATTTGAAGCCCGCCGAGTCGCCGCGAGGGCGGCGTGGCGAGGACGTTGAGCAGGGGAGCGCGTCCGGTTCGCGATAGAACACCGCGAGCGAGGCGCGTTTGAAGTCGCACCGATTCACCGATCCGCTCGGCTGCACGACGAAATGCGGAACCGAGGCCTTCGCCGCGAACGACCCGGGCGGCGGTGCGAATGAGCGTGGTCATCGTCGATTCGCCATCACCTTCTCGTACACCATCTCGATCTCTTCCGCATGCTCGTCGATACTCTTGATCGCCGGAATGCGCGATGACCACATATCGACGATCTCGGGGGATGTCGCCAGTCGGAGAACGATGTCGTAAAGAGCGACGGCATCACGCGGCGGAAACATTTCTCCGCACGATCCTGGCTCGAACATCTCCAGCAGCGCGCCGTCCGCCGAGGCGACGACAGGGACGCGGCGGGCCATCGCTTCGCGCGCTGCCAGCCCGAACGACTCCAGACCGATCGAAGGGACCAGCAGCACATCGATCGAGTCGAAAATCCCCACCTTCGCATCCTCGGCAAACGTTCCCTCGAGCGTCAGGAGATGACCGCCGAGCGAGCGTAACGTTTCGACGTACGCAGGCGATGCGGATGTGTCGCCCCACACGTGCAGCGTCGCCATCGCCGGATCAATCCCGCGAAATGCCTCGGCAGCGATATGAATCCCTTTGTGAGGAAGGATCGATCCCACGATTCCGAATCGAAGCGGAGCGCGCGCTGCCCTTCGCGGCGGACCCGCAGCGGTCTCGACGCCGTACGGCAGCACGAACGCCGGAACATTTTTCGGCAGCAGACCGGCGCGCTCGTAGTCGTCACGAATGAACTGCGAGCCCATCACGAAGGCGTCCGCTGCGGAAAGCGCACGCCGGGCCGCATGCCGCCGCATCCGATGCAACGCACGATTCCAGAGCGGCGCCGGTGCGATGCGCGTGAGCGGTGCGCATCGCGCGCACTTGGCGAGGCCCGGCCCGCTGCAGCGCTGCCATGCGAAATCGAACAGGTTCACGCGTCTGCACAGCGGCCACCAATCCTGAATCTGCTGAACGATCGGAACGCCAAAAGCTTTCGCGATTCCAGCCAGCGAGAAAGCGTGTCCGGCCAGATGATGAATGTGAATCAGCTCCGGCTTTTCCTCGCGCAGAAATCGCGCAAAGTCGCGATCGAATATGCGATCGCGCATCGCGTTACGCGCGACCGGATTGCGCTGCACGAAGTTGTTGGTGACGAGCCGCACGCGCGCGCCGTCGTCCGAAAGCTCGATCGCTTCACCCTGTGCGCGCGCAGGATCCGCCATCCGCGTGAAAACCGAAACCTCACGCCATTGCAGTTGCCTTTGCGCAAGCCAATACGCGTACAGCTCCGTCCCCGCCTGCTGCCTCGGCGGCCATCCATGCACGAGATGGACGACCTTCCGCAGCCCGCGGCGCCCGGTCACAGGTGTGCGCGCGCGTAACGCGCGATCGATCCGCTCGTGTACCGAAGCGAGCGGATTCGCCTTCATGAATGCGGCGATGGCAGGCATGTAATCAGGATGCTGCTGCGCCAGCGTCCTCGCCGCGGCGCGTTGCAGCGCGCCGCGCGATGAACCAAAGCTGCGATGTCCGGCGTGCGCGATGAACGTGGCGTCGTCCGCGACATGCAGCCATCCGCGAGCCAGCGCCCGCATGCAGAAATCGTTTTCTTCACCGTAGCCAAGGCCGAACCGTTCGGCGTCGAAGTAACCGATGTCGTCGAGGAGCGCGCGGCGGATGAAGAGACAGACTCCGACGCCGGTCGGTAGCCGCGGATACTCCCTTTTCGAAACGCGCTCGACGAGCGCTGCGAACGAATCCACATCGAAACCGGTGGGAATCAGGTTCTCTTCGAACGCGCGCGGCACGGAGCAGAGCGTGGCGTTGTTCGACAGCGGCGTGACCGTTCCGATATCGCCCGACGAAACGCTGGCGTCGATGAGTTTGTCGAGCCAGCGCGCGGTAACGATCGTGTCGCTGTTGAGAAGAACGACGTCACGCGACGATGCGCGCATGCCGCGGTTCACGGTCTCGACGAAGCCGCGACGCACGTCATTGCGCAGGATCTGCGAGGCTGCTGACGACCTCACGACTGATTCGACGGCATCATCCTGCGGCCCATCGATCACGAGAATGAGCCCATGCGTTGCGAGATCAGTCTGATTGACAACGCTTGCCAGGCAACGTTCGAGATCCGCCGCAGCACCGTAAATGGGAACGATCACATCTACCGCGTCCGGCCGCGGCGCCGGCGGACGGCCGGCGCCGATGGTCCAGTCGAGCGGCTGGCTAGACGACATCATTCACTTGCCCAGTGCTTGCTTATCGCGTCCTGCAACTCCCCCCTCATCCGGCTTCGCCACCTTCTCCCCCACAAAAAGCGTGGGGGAGAAGGCGCTCGATGGGAAGGAGTCGTCGAAAAGAGAAAGTAATTCGGACCGCGCATCCCAAACTTCGAGCGCCTTCTCCCCCACGTTTTTTGTGGGGGAGAAGGTGGCCGAAGGCCGGATGAGGGGGTGTTTGGCTGTCGCGGCGCCGTTGCCTGGGAAGACTCTGAGCGCAAGTGAATCGCCGGTATGCGTAAGAGCTGCCGCCTGAGAATCGCCACCGCGCCGATTCTATCCGCTGGCCCCACGCCCCATTCACTGCTTGAAAGCCAAACTCGATTCGCGTAGAAGCATCGGCGGTGATCGTCCAGGTTCAGGAGCGCCACAACGTGGCTGGAGCTTCGCTTCGTGCGCGCGACGAAGTTCATGATCTGGCCGCGCACGCGAATCTGCTCATCGAGCTCGTTCATCGCGATCTCACCGTTCGCTACAAACGATCGATATTCGGTTTTCTCTGGACGCTGCTGCATCCGCTGCTGCTCATGGGCATTTTCACCGTCGTCTTTTCGCACCTCTTCCGGCGCGAGACACCGCATTACGAGACGTACTTTCTCTCGGCCTACATCGCCTGGAACTTTTTCTCGCAGACGGTGACGAACGCGATGGCCAGCGTGGCGTGGAACGGGCCGCTAATGAAGCGGGTACGCGTGCCGCGATCGATCTTCACGCTGTCGTCGATCGTCTCGGGACTGGTGAACCTGGTGCTCTCGATGTTCGCGCTGCTAGTCATCATGTTGATCGTGCGGGCGCCGTTGTTTCCGTCGCTGTTCTTCGTCCCGATCAGCCTCCTCATCGTCGGCATCTTTACGTTCGGCGTGTCGCTGGCGCTCACGGCGTTGTCGGTCTTTTTCGCTGACGTTCGCGAGATGGTGCAGGCCGGTCTGCCTGCGCTGCTCTACATGACGCCGGTGATTTATCCGGTCTCGATCGTGCCAGTTTCGCTTCGCTGGATCGTGGAGCGAAATCCACTCACGTACTTGATCGAGATCGTGCGCGCGCCGATTTACTACGGGCAATTGCCGTCGCCGCAAACGATCGCTGCGGCGCTGGTGCTCTCGCTGCTCTCGCTGCTGTGCGGCTGGCTGATCTTCCGCCGTCTCGCGCCGAGCTTCGAAGGACGGCTTTGATGAACGCGATCGAACTGAATGGCGTGAGCGTTCGTTATCGCGCCGAAAAAGTGCACAGCCTCAAAGAGCTGGTCGTTCGCGGCCTGCGTCCTAGCCGGCCGTTTTTCTACAGCTTGCGAAACGTCACGCTGTCGATTGCCAGCGGCGAGTCGGTCGGCATCATCGGATCGAATGGCGCAGGCAAATCGACGCTGTTGCGCGTGGCCGCCGGAATCATTCAACCTTCCGAAGGCGTGGCCACCGGCCGCGGCAACATCGTGCCGCTGATGGAGCTCGGCACCGGCTTCGACGCTGAGCTTTCCGGCCGCGAGAACATCATGTTCAACGGCGCGCTCCTCGGGCGTACCCGCGCGCAGATGCGCTCGCAGATGGATGCCATCATCGAATTTTCGGGTATCGAGCCGTTCGTCGACGCGCCCATCCGCACCTACTCGACGGGCATGATCGCGCGGCTGGCGTTCTCGATCGCCACGGCGGTCGATGCGGAAACGATTCTGCTCGATGAGATTCTCGCCGTCGGCGATGCCGCGTTTCGCGAACGCTGCGACGAGCGCATTCGCACGTTCGTTCGCGAGGGGCGAACGGTCGCTCTCGTCTCGCATGACACTAAAGCGGTAATGACGCTTTGCCGGCGCACGTTGTGGTTATCGCACGGTGAGATCGTGAGCGATGGACGTTCGGAGGATGTGATCCGGGAGTACGAAGCTCACCGCTCGGATGCCGGCTGAACGCGCCAGAGCTGCGCCGCGGGATCATCGTAAGTCAGGATCATTCCGCCGTTCGGTTGCGGCGGCTGGCAAGTCTGTTTGGCGACGAGAAAGTACCGCGCATCGATGCGCCGCAGCCGTTGCGCAATCGATGCTGTGTCGTGCGCGTCACCAAGAATGCGCTCGTAAGAAAACGGTCCGTTGAAGTCGCCGAGGAGCTCGCCGCCGGCGTAGTCCTTCAACTGCTCGCCGCCGCAAACGTAGACGCGCTCGTTGCCGGCGTGAACGAGTGCGCGATACGGCGGGACGTGTTGTGAAAGCCACGCGTTGCGCTGGGAAGTCGTGACCGGCGGGACTCCCTGCCTCGCGATCCGGTATCCGGCGTAGGCGATTCCGGGCGCGACGGCGATGATCGCGAGCAGCGTGGCCGCGCTTTTCCATCGCCTGGCAACGACGACCGCCGTCGTCACGCTGAGCAAAGGCAGCAACGGCACGAGGTAGCGCGAGTCCTGCGGCAGGAACGCGAAGATCGCCACGTAACCGGCGCAAAGCAGCGCAACCCATCGTGCGCGTGTATCGCGAATCGCTGCCGCGATGACGACAGCGACCATGCCGATGAGCAGAGGTGTGACCGGCGGCTGATGGTTCATCCGTCCACGCGCGAACGTCACGTCCCAGATCACGCGCAGCGCATCGGCGACGCGTTCGCCAATCGAAACGACTCGCGACGGCGGCAGGGACCAGAGGCTCTTGCTGGCGAAAGGAAAGAATGGATCGTGCGTCTTCATCACAATCCACGCGATCGTCGGCAACGCTGCTGCCGCGCAGCCGGTCACGAACCTGACCGCCTGGCGTCGCCGCCCAGCCGTGCGCACCAGAACGATGATCAACGCCGCCGCGGCAAAGTACCAGCCGAGGTACTTCACGCTGCACGCAGTGCCGAGGAAAAAGCCGGCGAGGAGGAATCGCTCGCGGTCGAGCGCGTAAAACCCGGCTGCCACGAACAGCGTCAAGGCCGCCTCGACATACGTGATCGTCGCCAGGCGAACGACGAGCGGACTGCCGAGAAAGAGCGCCGCCGACAGCCAGCCCGCGCGGATCTCGTATCTCTTGCCCCACTCCATCAGCATCGCCGCAGTCACGATCACCTCGGCGAGCGCAACGAGATGCGTCGCCACATCGCCGCCGAGGAGGAAAACGGGGACGCAGAGGAGCTCGTGAATCTGCGGGAAGACCGGAAACCGCATCGCCGGCAGAAACCGCAGCGCGCCGTCATGCGCCAGCGCGCGCACAAACGGCAGGTGGTAGAGCGTCTCATCGAACGCAATCGGCGGATAGAGCGCCAACACGAAGAGCGGAGCCTTCACGAGCACGCCCGCAACAACATGCGACGCCGATGGCCGCGCAATTCCGCGAGCACGCCATGCGCCGCCGGCGATGGCGATGATCGTCAACGCGATGAGCGGCGTAGCGCGGAGTTGACCCGCTGTGGCGAGAAAGAAGCAAGCGTGTCCGAACAGCGCGAGCCCGAGCGCGGCGCGCATCGCGAGCCCGTCTCGCGGTCCCGCGGCAAGTGTTCCCGCACCTGCGGCGCTGACCAGCAGCAACGCCAGGAGAGTCGCGTGCTTGGCGAGGAAAAGTACGAGCATGCGCCGCGTATGATGCGGGATAGGCGACGGAAAATGGATTGATCCCGCGGATCGATGCAGATCCAACTGTCCGAAAAAATCGGACGTTTCGTTCTAGAAAGGAGGGGGACAATTTGTCCCCCCCCTTTTGCTCTGCAATCGAGGTCACCTCGCGAAGTTGTAAAAAAAACCGCTCCGTTTCGCGCGAAGCGCTTTGGAGTGCGCGTGGCGCAGCCACCGCTTTTCGAGGTTGGTCCCGAAACAGCGAGCCCTCCACCCTCCCAAAGCGGTGGCTGGCGCCACCGCACTCCAAAGCGCTTCGCGCGAAATGATTTCTTCACGCCGGGTATCACCCTTCACTCTTCTGTATCAATGCGCGCTCACTTCGACGACAATCCCCTAGCTCACACAAGAAGGAGATATCGAATGCGATTGACCCGGATGCTGTCCCTGGTGGCGCTCTGTCTCGTAGCACTCTCCCTTCATGCCCAGTGCGGTGTCGAACGCTGGACGATCAAGACTGGCACCGACTCTCAAGCCCCCTCCATCAACCTCGGCACCTACATCTCCACCACGATCTACAACATGCGCTCGTCCACCGCGCCCGGCTCGCTGCCGGCAACGACGCGCATCGCGCCGCGCGAATTGAATCAATACCAGGTCTCCGGGACGCTCACGAAGTACGCGCGGGAAGGTGACTCCGACTATCACCTCGTCATTCAGGATTCATCGGGCCGCACGATGATCATCGAGATTCCGTCGCCCAACTGCGTCGGCGGCGGCAGCCCGTTTGGTCCCGGCGTCTCGAATGCGCGGCGGCAGTTTGATGCCCGCTTCACGGCGACGTCGACGTTCAAGACGACATCCACTCCCGTCACGATCAAAGGCATCGGCTTCTGGGATTTCCTCCACGGCCAGACCGGCGTGGCGCCGAACGGAATCGAAGTCCATCCCGTCCTCAACATCACCTTCGGCGCCTCGGTCATCGGTACGAATCCATCCACGATGTCAGCGGAAGCGCCGATCGATCCGACCGCCGATGAGACCTATCCCGCCGACATGATCCGCGACGAAGACGGCGGCCGCGTTCGTGTGTTCCGAGGCGGCGACGCCATCGGGAATGCGCTCTTCCACGGCGGCGCAGTCGTCGAAGATCCGTCCATTCACGTCGTCTTCGTTGGCAATTGGAACGACGATTCGAAGCGAGCGATCCTGCAGCAGGCGCGGGCCATCAATCGCGATGCCGGTTTCGAAGGCATGGCCAAATACGGCGTGCGCACGTTCGGCATGCGCGTGACCTCAACTCAAATCGCGGACGCGGGAAAAGACCTCGGCGATCTCGATGTGCAGCGCCTGCTCGCAAATGCGGTGGAGTCGGGACGCATCCAGCATGTCGATGAGAACACCGTCTACCTCGTCGCGCTCGCACCCGACGTCGATGCCTCGGTGGCGTCGAGCCGCGACTGGCTTTCGTATCACTCCGAGTTTCATCCGACCGAGTTGCCGATGCGCTACGTCGTCGTACGCACGAATCTCGGGGCCGGAAAAGTGAGCGAGGCGATCAACGCGAGCGTCTTCCGAGCACTCGCGAACCCGGCGGGCAACGGTTGGTTCTGAGACCGCGAATCATTCTGGCAGCGCTTCTCCTGTTCGCGGCGTGCGGCACGAACGTCCCGCGTTACGCGTTTCACGCCGCGCGGGAGAACCAGGCGCACATCGACAAGGTGCGCGTCGGACAGACGCTCGCCGAGGTCCAGCGCATCATGGGCAAACCTCCGGAGCGAAGGAACGCCCACGTGCGCTTTGACGGAATCTCCATCGAAGAGTGGAGCTACATCACCGACTACGTCCGGAAGATGGACGCCACGATCACGTTCGTCGGCGGCAAAGTGGCGGAGATCAATACGGCGAAGTGGGAGAACGATTAGCGCGCGTTGACTACTGAGTCAATACTTCGACGCGCCTGTTGATGTCCCAGAAGCCGCCGGAACGTGCCGCCGATGGGCTCGGACCTCATCGACGGCACGAGCGTACGGCAGTGGGAGCCGCGGAGATGCGAAAAAAAACTCCGTATCCTCCGCGTCTCCACGTGACATGCTTTTTGATCGACGCGTGGACTGCACAGTGGAAATCAGCGAAGCACGCTTCCAAGCAATGTCCGTTCGTCCTGACTCAGCTCTCCTGCTAGTTCCGGGCTGGCTTCGATGAGGGCCTCGGCATCAGCCAAATCCTGAAGACGCTTTGATCTCCTTCGCGCTGGATCGCCGCCGGCACGAAGCTTCTCGTGGAGCAGATCGACGATACGAATGACCCGAAGCGTGACGTCCTCGATGCGGATCTCCTCCGCGTGCGCAACCGCTCGCGCCAACATTGGATCATCAGTGAATTGCACGGGGGTGCCATCGGCGGCATACCAGTTCTCTGAATGCTCGAAGCTCTTGTGAAGTCGAAAACCAGCGGCGGTCAGTGCATCCCTCGGAATCGATTCGCGCGACGGGACCGCAACGTCGATGTCCAGCGTCGTCCTCGCTTCCCTATGGTGGATTTGAACGGCCAAGCCTCCGATGATCGCGTACTCCGTGTGTGAATCGCGAAGAACCCGGCACAGCGTAAGGAGTGAAGGCCGCTTACTCTCTTCCATTTCACCTCGCAACCAGTGCCACTGGCGATCCAGAAGAAAACCGTGGGCGAGACCAGAGCTCATGCCCCACCATTCTACGCGGATCGCTCACGCCACCTTCTGCGCAATGACCACCCAACGCAGCGGGGTTCCCGGTCGCACGGCATCAAACGGATAGCAGGTGATGAGTGTGAGTCGGGTGCGGGCGTCCTGGCGGAGGACGGACGTGTCGTTCTTGCGGACGATACGCGTGGCCTGGACGCGGTAGCGGACGATGCGGCCGTCGGGGCGCTGAAGCGTGACGATGTCGCCAGGGCCGAGGTAGCGGAGGGGGGCGAAGTGGGTGTCGCGGTGGGCGGTGATGACGCAGTTGCCGGTGTCGCCCGGCATCGCGGTGCCGTCGAGGTGTCCGGGACCGAAGGCCATCGTTCGTCCGCTGGCACCATCGAGGACGATCGCCGCCGCGCCGTCGCGCTCGATCGTGAGACGCGCGATCGCGTGCGTGTCCGCCCACGGCCATGGTTTGAGTTGCTCTCCGGCCAGCGCGCTGCGCCAGGAGATTTCCAGGAGCAGTTGCGCCAGTCTGGCTTTCGCGTAAATCCAGAGTCCCTCCCCGCCGACTGCCATGCCGGCGAGGAGGACGCAAACGAGAAGGGTGCGCGTGAGGTTGCGGAGACGGGTGGTCATGATGTCCTCGGGGTGTGGGGTGTCGGGTGTGGGGTGTGGGAGCGAGAGAGGTCGGAGTGGGGCTAAGGGCGGAGTACCGATCTACCACTCCCCACGCCCCACCCCCCACTCCCGAGTCACCTCATAACCTTCAGAGCGATGCCCGCCCCTGCCATCAACGACATCCCGATCAATAGCATCAGCGCTGCGGGCGTTGCGGTTTGCGGCAGCGTGCCTTGCTGCGGATCAGTGACCGTGTTGTCGACCGGCAACAGTTCGGGCTTGCACGACGGATTCAGGCCCTGCGGCGTCTGGTCGATGGCGACGAGGCTTGTGTATTGCGACACGAGGTGGTTTTGCAGCGCGACCGCGATCACCGCCGCTTCGATACCTTTCGGATCGCTGCCATCGGTGAGGTGGTCCATCAGCGACTCGATCTTTTCGCGGCCCCACAACTTCGCGATTCCTTCCGACTCGCCCGGCTCGGGAAGTGTCAATTCCTTCGTCCACACTTCGTTGCCGATGTGGCCGCGAAGCGTGAACTTGGCGCCGGCGTCATGCACGCGCAGCGCGACCACCAGCGGCTCGCCCCGATAAAGATCGGGCACGCGTTCCGGCCACGCTTCGGCCGTCGTGTCGCTGCTGAGGATATCGATCGACGTCATCACCGGCGCATCGAGCTTCGCGAACAGCTCCGACATCCGCTCCTGCACCTGCTGCACGTCGCCGATGTACGTGAACGTGCCGCGGCCGAAGCGCGCCGCGTTGCGCATGAAGTGCGAGTTCGGCGCGGCGCCGATGCCGACCGTGAAGAGACGGCTTTCGCCGAGGCGGGTGTGGATGAAGGTGAAGAGCTCCTGCTCGTTGCTGACCTGGCCGTCGGTCATGAAGATCACCTGGCGCACGGTGCCGGATGCCGTGTTCGCTTTCTCGGGAAGCGCGATGCGCAGGGCGCTCATCATCTCGGTGCCACCGTCCGCGGTGATCGTTCCGACGAATTGCTTGGCCGCGGCGATTGAATCGCGGTCGGCGTTGCTGCTTTCGGTAAAAAGCGGACGAGCTGCGGAATCGAAATCGATGATGTTGAACTTGTCGCTCGGTTGCAGATCGTCGAGCGCGAGCAGCAGCGCGGCTTTGGCTTGTTCCATCGACGCCCCTTCCATCGAGCCGGAGCTGTCGATGATGAAGATCGTTTCGCGAGGCAGACGAACGGACGACGACGCCGGCGGCGTAACCATGACCAGCGCGTACGTTTCTTCGCCGAGTTTCTCAGTAATCACCGACGCCTCGGGATTCGTGCCGAGGTCGGGCTGCCAGGCCAACTCGAAATCGTGATCGGCGCTGAGCGTCGCCGAATCGGCGATCACGCGGTAGTGGCGATTGCCGAGCGTCTCCGACCGCACCTGCTGCGCGCTGTGAATGTTGCGGACCGAGTAGCCCGGCTGCAGATCGACGGAGAGCGTGACGTTACTGCCAATGATGCTGGCCGGTGTAGCTGGAAGCTTCGCCATCACCGCCGTTGCGAACGCTTTCGCCGGCGTGTAACGCGGCGCGACGACCATCGGGAAGCGCAGACGGAACTCGCCGTTCTCGAAACGCGCCGTTTCCTGATACGCGATCTCGATCGTCACGTCCTCGCCGGGCATCACGCCCGACACCGACGTCGTGAAAACGTTCGGACGCTGCTGCTCGACGAGCGCGGCTCTGCGTCCCTCGCTCTTCGCCTGTTCGTATACCTTGCGAGCCTGTTCGCGCTCGTGGATCTCGCCGATGATCACACGCGATCCAATCGTCATCTTCAGCGTATCGACGGCGCTCATCTCCGGCAGCGGGTAGACGTACAGCCCTTCGACGCACTGCCCGGTGACGTTGTGAAAGGTCTGTTTGACGGTCGTGCGGACGATCGGTCCGGCGACGTTGATGCTCACTTCCGACTTCACCGCGGTCGAGAGCGCATACGTGCCCGGCTTCGATGTCTTGATGAGAAGTGCGGCGCGGTCGTTCTGATCGAGCGTCGTCAGCTCCTGCGCCTGCGCCACGAACGGCAGCGCGAAGAGCAGGCAAAGCAGCATCACGATCCATCGCTCCAGCGAGTAGTCGCGCGGTTTGTATTCGGTTGCGTTGGTGAGGTTGGTTTCCATCGTCGTCTCCTTGATTCTTCGATGGCATCAATAGAGGTCCGCAATGTGACGCGGCATCTGCGCAATCGAGGAGAAGCGGCGGCAGGAATGTGGCGGGATTGTGGCGGCGAGCGTTTCAGAGCGATGACAGCGATAATCGCTTCATGAATCTGATCATCGTCGTCGATGACGAAGAGACCATCCGCGAGACGGTGGCGTTTGCGCTGCGCCGCGAAGGGCATGACGTGGTGACGTTCGCCGACGGATTGGCGGCGTGGGAAGTCGTCAAAGACCGGCTTCCGTCGCTGGCCATTCTCGACATCACCATGCCGCGGATGGACGGGCTGGAGCTCTGCCGCCGCCTGCGCGCACGCAGCGACACGCTCCCGATCATCTTTCTCACCTCGCGCGACGAAGAGCTCGACCGCGTGCTGGGGCTCGAGCTCGGCGCCAACGACTACCTCTGCAAACCGTTCTCGATGCGCGAGCTGGCGGCGCGCGTCAAAGTGCTCTTCCGCCGCCTCTCATTCATCCAGAACCCGAGCGCGCAGCAGCAGGAAGCGCCGCTGCAAATCGGTCCGCTCGCGCTCGACCTGCAGCGCTACATGGCCACTTGGAACGGCAAGCGCGTCGAGCTCACCGTCACCGAGTTCATGATGCTGCACGCGCTCGTCCGCCATCCCGGCCACGTGAAATCGCGCAAGCAGCTGACGAAAGAGGGCTACCCGAACGACACATACGTCAGCGACCGCACCATCGATACGCACATCAAACGCTTGCGGCGCAAGTTCGAAGAGGCCGACCCGGCGTTCGGCGCGATCGAGACGGTTTACGGAGTGGGATATCGGTGGGTGGCGTGAAGCTGTTCGTGCCGTCGCTTCAGGTCAAAAGCAGAATGTTCAATGTTGAATGTTGGGTGTTGAATGTTGAACACGCGGCGGCGCAGTCCACGCTGCTCTGCAACGCCCCGGTCATTCAACATTCAACACTCAACATTCAACATTCAACATTCGGCCTGCGAAAGCGTGCGTCGCCGGGGAACCCACGCGCATGACCCTTCCCCGCTTTCGCCGCTTCTTCTCCCGCATCGCCTTCCGCGTGATGGCGTTCAACCTCCTGCTCGTCTTCCTCCCCGTCGCCGGCATCCTCTACCTCGGCACTTACGAACAGCGCCTCCTCGGGTCGCAGCGCCGCGCCTTGCAGGAACAAGCCCGCCTTCTCGCCGCCGCCGTCGCCTCGGCTCCCGTGCCCGGCCGCGCCGCGCAGGACATCCTTCTCGCGCGTCATCGTCTCCGCGGCGACGCCAACGATCCGACGCGGCTGCGCGTCATCTCGCCGATCGGCTACATCATCGCCGACTCGCACACGCTCTCCGGCCCGCCGCCGGCGCCGCGCCCGAGCCGCGCCAAGCGCAACATTCTTTATCGCGCCGGCGCCGCGTTGCTGCGGCCATTTCTCGGAACGCGATCGATCGAGTATCCGCTGGACGAAGGCGACTACTACGAGCGATCGACGCGGCTCTTCGGCCCCGAAGTGCGCAGCGCGTTGCGCGGCGAACCGGGCGTCATCGAGCGCATCTCGCCCGATCGCCGCTCCGTCACCGTCTACGTCGCCGAACCGATCCGCGTTGGCGACGATGTCATCGGCGCGGCGCTGGCGTCGCAAACCACCTTTCCCATCCTGCAGGATCTCTACACCGTCCGCCTCGGCATCCTTCGCATCTTCATCATCTCGGTGATCGTGGCCATCATCATCAGCTTCCTGATCGCGACGACGATCGTGCGTCCGTTGCGCCGTTTGCGGCTCGAAGCGGGCGCCATTCTCGATCGCCGAGGCAGACTGCGCGGGCGGTTCCGCGGCTCGCGCAAGCAGGACGAGATCGGCGATCTCTCGCGCGCGCTGGAGCGGCTCACGCGGCGGCTCGACGAGCACGTGCGCTTCATCGAATCGTTCGCCGCCGATGTCTCGCACGAGTTCAAGAACCCGCTGGCCTCGATTCGCACGGCCACGGAAATGCTTGCCGAGGTCGATGAACCGGACGAGCGCGGACGGTTCTTGCGGATGGTCGAACAGGAGATTGCGCGGATGGAATCGCTGCTCTCCGGCGTCCGCGAGATCACGCACATCGATGCACAACTCACCAGCGAGCAGCGAACGCGCGTCGATGTCCGCGCGCTGCTCGATCGGATCGTCGACGGCTTCCGCATGCGCGAGCGCGCGAAGGTCTCGATCGTTTTCGATGCGCCGTCGGATCCCGTTGAGGTGAGTGCATCCGAGGATCGGCTGATTCAGGTGTTCGTGAATGTGCTCGAGAACGCGATCAGTTTTTCACCGCCGTCCGGCGTCGTCACAATCACACTCGCGCGCAGCGGCAACGAAGTTCTGATCACGATTTCCGATCAAGGCGCGGGGATCCCCGAAGCGAATCTGACGCGCGTCTTCGACCGCTTTTTCACCCATCGCCCCGACGCTTCGCGCCCGCGCGCCTCGCACACTGGCCTCGGCCTGTCGATCGTCAAAGCGATCGTCGACGGCTACGGCGGATCGATTACACCTGGAAACAACGATGCCGGCGGCGCGACGTTCGAGATTCGCCTGCCCGCCGCGTAGTCAAACCGTTCACGCGAAGCCGCGATGGCGCGAAGACGGTTTTGTTCGCGTCTTCGCGCCTTCGCGTGACTAAACGTTCGGCGCGAAAACCGAC
Source organism: Thermoanaerobaculia bacterium (assembly GCA_963719365.1). Lineage (GTDB taxonomy): Bacteria > Acidobacteriota > Thermoanaerobaculia > Gp7-AA8 > Gp7-AA8 > JADGNZ01. Next base: position 1,456,390 of record OY970380.1, read on the forward strand.
AGACTCTCGGCGATCTCCACCTTCGGCTGTCCGGTGATGCCCGCCTTCTGCACTCCCGGCGTCAAACGCTCCTGCACGAATTTCTCGAAATCCGCTGGCGAGTCCCACAGATCGAGAACGTGGAATCCATCGGCACCGACCCACGCCGTGTGAAACTTCGCGCCGACGGGCGGCTCGCCTTCCCAATTCACGTCGCGCCGCACTTCCTCGTACTTTTCTTTCGTCACCTCGGGCCAATGCATCATCATCACAGTCGCCATGAGAAGCCTCCGAGCAACAGTTACGATCGTCAGGCTTGGCTGGATTGCTGGATCGCGGCGATGAACACATCGATCTCCGCGTCCGTCGAATCGAACGCCGTGACCAGCCGCCGCGCACCCGCGCCGAACAGCTCCCAGTCGTAAAACAAAAAGCCCTGTGCGCGCAACGCCGCGGCGCGCGAATCATCCATGCGAACGAAGAGGACGTTGATTTCGACGGGCTGCACGATCTCGACGTGATCGCGGATACCGTCGGCAAGTCGGGCCGCCGCGGCGTTCGCGTGACGGGCGTTGCGAAGCCAGAGATCATCGGTGAGATACGCCTCGAGCTGCGCGGAAAGGAAGCGCGACTTCGACAATCGATGTCCGCTGCGATGCCACAAACGCGCGAGGTTCTCCGCGAGATCCTCGCGGAAGACCACGATCATCTCCGCGCCCATCGCTCCGTTTTTCGTCGCGCCGAACGAGAGCACGTCCACGCCCACGCGCCGCGTCAGATCCGCCGGCGCGCATCCGAGCGCGGCGACCGCATTCGCGAAGCGCGCGCCGTCCATGTGAATGCCGGTCCCGCGCGCGTGCCCGAGACCGCCAAGCGCGGCAAGGTCGTCAAGGCTGTACAGCGTCCCCGCCTCGGTCGCCTGCGTGATGCTGAGACAATCGAAATTCTCGATGGCAGCGACGTCCTGATCGCGCAGTTTGCCGTTGTCGCCAGCGACCGGAACGAGTTTCGCGCCGCCGCTCAGAAACTCGGCTGCGCCCAGCTCCTCGAGATGGATGTGCGCCTCGCTGTGGCAAACGATCCGCGAATCCGGCGTCGTCATCGAGGCGATCGCAAGCGCGTTCGCTGCGGTGCCGGTCAGAACCGGGAAGACATCGACATCGCACGCGAACAGCTCGCAGCATCGATCGCGCAACCGCGCCGTGATGTCGTCATCGCCATACGACGTCATCGTGCCGCGGTTTGCACGCACGAGCGCTTCAACGATCTCCGGCGAGCAGCCATGCGTGTTGTCCGATCGAAAATCCATGGCCGCAAATCATAGTGTGATCCTTTATCCGCAGATGTCGCAGATGAGCGCAGATGTTTTTATCTGTGTCTATCTGCGTCATCTGCGGATAAAAGGCTTTGGCAGCAACTGGATCAACGCCCGGATCACCGCTGCCCACGTCCCGACATTGACCACGATCAGCGCGACGACCGCCACCACCTTGACGCCGCGCGGCAAATCGGGAAACGCCGCGTAGTGGCCGAGGGCGTCGAGCGCGAGACTCGCCGGCCAGCCTGGCCAGACCCACGATCCGAACCACGCCAGCAGCGTCAGCGCGATTCCGCCCAGCGTGGCTATGAATCCACGGCTCATGCAGGCAGTCTATCCGCGCGGTCCAAAGAAACACTGGACAAATCCAATCTCCACACGTCATCGTTTTCACATTCGGATATCGACATGACCCGCTGCCTCAGCTTCGCGGCGCTACTCGTAGTTTTCGTACTGGCTCTGTCCGCGTTCGGCCAGGAACGAGATCGTGGCGACATCCTCGGGCCACTACCCGTTCGCGATCAGTACCTGCTCAGCAACGGTTTCTTTTTCTTCGAGCCAGTAAGCGCGCGCGTTCTCGACGATGACGACTGGCTCGTCGATCTTCATGGCGCCGATTCCAACACCTTCGCCAAATCGCGCTGGATCAGCCACAACCTCGCCGGCGACACCGACCGCCGCACGGGCGCACAAACCCTCGGCCTGATTCGGATGGATGACGGGCAGGCAGTCTTCCTCGTCGACGGCGAGATTCATCGCGTCACCCTCACCGCGCATCGCGGCCTCGGCGCGCATCTCGAAGTGGGCATCTCCGTGCCCTTCGCGACGATCGGCGGCGGCAACGACGACGCGTTCATCGAGCATTTCCACGCCGCCTTCCACCTCGGCGGCGACGAGCGCCCGGCCATGCAGCGCAATCGCGAGACCGTCTACATTCGCACCGACGTCGGCCGGACCTACTTCCGCCAGCACTCGGCAAACGAACAACTCGGCGACATCGCTCTCTCCGCGAAGTACGAGCTCACCGCATTCGAGGATCCCAACCTCGCGCTCTCCGTCGAAGGAGCGCTCGAGCTTCCCACCGGCAACGCGCAGACACTCGACGGCTCCGGCTCGCTCGACGGCGGCGTGCAACTCCTGGCCACGCGCGATTACGGCCGCACCCGCCTCCACGCCTCAGCCGGCATGCTCCTCCTCGGCCACAACAGCGCGCTCGGCACGAAATCGCAATTCGTCATCACCGATTCAGTCGCGATCTCGACTCTCATCGCCGGCCGCACGTCGGCAACGGCGCAGATCGCGATCTCGCAGAGCCCGTTCCGCACGATCGGCGCCCCCGAGCTGACGCGCCGCTCGTATCAACTGACCGTCGGCATCCAGCACGCCATCGGACGCACACTCACCGCGTACGCCGGCATCGTCGAGAATCTCATCACGTATCAGAACAGCGCCGACGCGGGATTGGTGTGGGGTGTGACGCGGCGATTTTGACAGCGAGCCGCATCAATGGTGTGCGAAAACCGGAATGTTCAATGTTGGATGTTGAGTGTTGGATGTTGAATGTTGCGTCAACTCCAGGGCGCGGCATCCATTCAACACTCAACAGCCAACATTGAACACTCAACATTTTGAGGTTCGCACGTCACTGGTTACGCGGCGTAAAAACAAACTTTCACCGATACTCCGGATGCAACAAATCGTCGTACTCCCGATGCCGCTTCAGCCAGCTCGTCACGTACGCGCATTGCGGAATCACGCGGAGCTTCGACTCGCGCGCGAACACGAACGCAGCGGCCACAAGCGCCAACGCAATTCCCTTCCCTTCCGCCTCTTTCGGCACCTCGGTGTGCGTGAACGTAATCTCATCGCCGTCGATGATGTACTCCACGAACGCCAGACCGCCGTCGGTATCGATCTCGAATCGATCGTCGTCCCGATTTTGGCGCACGGATGCATCACTGCTCATCGCACGGCCCCCGACGCGAACGTATCGCAATCGGAGATCTTCCCTGCGTCGAAGCCGCGCTTGAACCATTCCGACCGCTGCGCCAACGAGCCGTGTGTGAACGACTCGGGATTCACCGTCCTGCCAGACATTCGTTGAAGGCGGTCATCGCCAACTGCTGCCGCGGCGTTCAAGCCTTCCTCGACATCGCCCGCATCGAGCAGTTTGCGTTCCTGCGTCGAATGCGCCCAGATTCCGGCGAAGCAATCGGCTTGCAACTCGAGGCGCACCGAGTACTGCTTGGCATGTCGCGAGTCGCCTTCCATCGCGCTGTGAACCTTCTCTTCGATGCCGAGGATTTTCTGGACGTGATGGCCGATCTCGTGGGCGATGACGTACGCCTGCGCGAAATCTCCCGAGGCGCCGAACCGCTGCTTCAACTCATCGTAAAACGCCAGATCGATGTACACCTTCTCATCCTCGGGACAATAAAACGGACCGGACGCTGCCTGCGCGTAACCGCATCCCGAGTTGATGGAATCGCGGAAGAGAACGAGCTTGGCGTGGTGATACGACGCGTCGCTCTGTTGCGAGAGAATCGCCGGCCAGGTCTTCTGCGTGTCGTCGAGAACAAACGTCACGAACTCCCGCTCGGTGCTCTCTCCGGGCGACTCCTGCACCGGCCGCGTCGCAACGGGCCCTGAGCCAGTTTGATCGCCGGTACCAAGAAGGGCAAAGAAATTCTTGTGGAAGAGGAGGCTGAGAACGAGCAGGATCACGGCCCCGCCGCATCCAATTGACTTCCCTCCCATTCCGAATCCGCCAAACCCACCGCCAGATCCGCGCTGGTCTTCTACATCGCTACTGTCGCTGCCAGGTGTCCATCGCATGACGGCCAGAAAAGCACATTAAGGGCCAACGTTTGCGCGGGGGTCGCGGGTCGGGAGTCGGGTGTCGGAGCCAGCCGGGTTGCGAGGTTGCTGACGTTCGGGTCCGACCCCCGACTCCCGGAAACCCTACGACCCCCCCGAACCGCACAACGCCGTCCCATACAACGGCACGACATTTACAGTGACCGAGGGTCCATTCACCGTCACCGTCAGATAGTGAAAGAACGCGCCCGGCTTCCCGCCCTTTCCGTTCTTGCAACCCGACAAGGGCGCGCCCGCGCCACCGGTCACGATGAACACCGGCTTCCCTTTGTTTGGCGCGCTGCCCGTGAATGGACCGGTCGGATTGGACGGCGCCGGATCGACATAAAGCAGATGATCGTGCGATGCGAAGATGAACGTCATCTTCGGATACTTCGCCGAGTCGAGGAGCTTCCGGAACGTTTCGACCTGCGTGCCGTAGTCGGACGTATCGCCCTTCGGCGCGCCGATCTGCGAACCGCCCTTGTCTTTGATGGGACGATGCATGAAACAGAAGATGTGCGTGACCGAGGCATCGGAGGTGAGCTGATTGAGCGTGGCCTGGAGCGAAGCAAGCTGCGCCTTCCCGACGTAGCCGTTGTAGACGCAGGCATTGGCCAGCGTGACGTCGAGAACATCGTCGGTATTGATGATGACGAACGCCGCATTGCCGTAGCGGAACACTCCGTACAGCGGTCCCATCGAAGTCTCGTAATCGGCCATCATCGAGCCGCTGAAGTCGGGCAGCTCGCCGTTCCACGGATCGCTCGCGGTACCGCACGCGATCAGCGTCTGCACCAGCATCTCGTGATTGCCCGGTGCGTTGAACACCGGCACGGTGAGCGGCTTGAACGCAGCGAGAAACTGCGCGTATTGGTCGCTGATGCCGACCTCCTGCTTGCCGTAAACGGTGTCGCCATTCCACACGACGAAGTCGGGTGGATTGGCCGAGAGCCGTTGCACCAGATCGAGCATCGGCTTCGTCAACGGATCGCTGCTATGCGCCGGCCGGTTGTCGCCCGCGACGACGAAGGTGAAGCTGGTCGAGCCCAGACCCGGATCCAGCATCGTTGCCCCTGTCGGCAACTGGGTCATCAGCGGAAAGGGTTCGGCAGGTGCGGCCGGCGCAGTTGCCGGCGCCGGCGCGGTCTTGTTCGCCTGACTCGACTCTTTCGCGGACGACTGTGCGGACGAAGTCTGCGCCGGCAGAGACAGAGTCCAGGCGAGCAGAGCGAGTAGCGCGACGATTTTTTTCATGCACCAAGTTTCGCACGAAACCGGTTGCCCCAACCCGGCACCGCCCCTATAATCCGCGCGCCGGAATTCTCCTCCGGCAAGCTGCCGTTAGCAGCGATACTTTCCACCATCGTGGGGCTGTAGCTCAGCTGGGAGAGCGCCTGCTTCGCACGCAGGAGGTCATCGGTTCGATCCCGTTCAGCTCCACCAAAATCGTCATCCGAAACGCGGCCGAAAAGGCCGCGTACTTGTTTGCACCCGGCTTCCGGCGATTCGGAGCGGTCATCGCACTTGATGACGGTTCCGTCCGCCGATGGAGTGCCGCCGGATCGAAAAAGGCGGCAAGCATGAAACGGTCAAAAACAAGCGTGCACCCTCGCGATGAGGGTGCACGTTGAGAATTCAAGACGACTGAAAATTACCGGCGGTACTGATCGCCACTGTCCACGCTGATGTCTTCGACAAATACGCTTCCACGGTCCATCCGTCCGGTGATGCTGACGTGGTCGCCGCGGCGGAACGTGCCCCAACCCAGGCGTCCGTTGTAAGTGCTGAGATCGACCGAGATCGTGCGCCCGCGGTCGGTCTGCACGACCATTGAACGATTGCGGCGGTCAAACGACACGATCGTGCCGCTCATCCGGCGGTCGTTGCCGAAGTACGAATTCGAATTGCGGTTTGATTGCAGAAGCTCGAAGCCGAGAACGCGTGCATCGCGTCCATCGCCTTCGCGGCTATAGACGGTCAAACGGACAACGTCGCCCGGCAGCAGAGTCGCCGCGCCGTAGCGCCGGCCCTGAGTTACGCCGGTGATGGAGTTTGGAATGATCAAATCCATACCATTCGTCAGCCGGATACGCTCTCCGTTACGGGCGACCGCGACAGACGCGACCGTCCCTTCGACGACGCGGTTTGCGTATCCGCGCTCGGCGGCACGATACGTCCCCGGATAGCTACCATCTTGCGCAAAAGCGGACGACCCCAGCAGAAACGTGAACGCTCCGGCGAGGGCCATATTGCGAGTCAGGATCTTTGTATTGAACATGAGTGAGTGCCTCCTATTGGCGATGTTTCACCAGTGCTTATCGCAATAGAGAGGCCACTTTCGTCTCATCCATAATTTCTTTTTCATATGCGAGAAATAGGAATTAACTGACTCGCCGCCGCCTCAGTTTGCAAAACGCTACTCCCTTATTTTTTGCCACATCAGAAATGCCGGCGTATGCTCAGCCGGTTACCTTCTTTACACGCCTGATCAGCCGGTCGCGACAGGTGCGTTCGTGTTTTCTACTTTCTGTCAAACACTTGCGCGCTCGCCACTGCCTCCATCCTCAGACGGCTGTCCCTGAAAGGATGCGAATTGGCGGCTACTCGATCACGGCTCAAGGTCTCTCTCCAACGCGGGCAACAACAAGTTCCTCCCGGGCTGGATGTCATCGCGCCAGAGAGCCTCTTGCGCGTTGCAGGCATCGGCGCATCCGCTGGCGGACTTGATGCGTTTCTCGACCTCCTGACTGCCATTCCTCCGGACAGCGGGCTGGCCTTCGTGCTGGTGCAGCACCTCGATCCGCGCCACGACAGCATGCTCGTCAACATCCTCGCGGGCGCCACTACGATTCCCGTGCAGGAAGTCACGGACGGGATGCGCATCGAGCCCGATCACATCTACGTCATCCCGCCCGATGCCGAGCTGACGATTCAATCCGACCTCCTCCGGCTGTCTCCTCGCATGCCGAAAGTTCCGCATCGTCCGATGGACACGTTCTTCTCTTCGCTCGCTCAGGACCGAACGACGCGCGCCATCGGGGTCGTGCTCTCCGGCAACGATGCGGACGGCGCGGCCGGTCTTCAGGCCATCCGCGATGCCGGCGGCATTACGTTCGCGCAGAGTCCCGAGACCGCGAAGTTCGATGTGATGCCTCGGGCCGCGGCCGCAGCAGCAGACTTCATCCTCTCACCCGCCGGCATCGCAGCCCGGCTCGTGAGCATCGCCCGCCGCGAAGGCACGCACGCCAGTGAGCAGGACGCCAAACCGGACGCTCCCGAATTCGAGCGCATCCTTCAACTGCTGCGCGCCACGCACCCGGTCGACTTCGCGCACTTCAAGAGCGCCAGCATCGAGCGCCGCATCCTCCGACGCGTCCTCCTCGGCAACCACGAAGACCTGACCAGTTACGCGGAGTCTCTCGAAAAAGACCCTGCCGGCGTGGAGACGCTCTACCAGGATCTGCTGATCGGCGTCACGTCGTTTTTCCGCGAGCCCGCGCGCTTCGAGGCTCTGAAGACGATCGTGTTTCCCGCCATCGTGCAGAACCGGCACTCCGAGCACAGCGTGCGCATCTGGGTTGCGGGATGTTCCACCGGCGAAGAGGTCTATTCGCTCGCCATCACTCTGCTCGAGTTCATCGACGGCCATCCCAATCCTCCGCGCATCTCGATCTACGGCACCGACATCAACGAGCAGTCGCTTCGCAAAGCGCGGGCGGCGTCGTACACCGATCGCGCCGTTGGCGGAGTATCGAAAGAGCGTCTGGCGAAATTCTTCACGCAGGTTCCCGGCGGCTACAAAATCTCGAAGGCCGTGCGCGAGCTCTGCATCTTCGCCGCGCATGACGTCACGCGCGACCCGCCGTACTCGCGGATCGATCTCGTTACCTGTTGCAACGTTCTCATCTACTTCGATCCCGAGCTGCAGAAGAAAGCGGCGGCGCTCCTGCAGTACGCGCTCGCGCCGGGCGGATTTCTCATGCTCGGCAGCTCCGAGAATCTCCGCGCCACGAATCAACTCAGCGCCGTATCGACGAAGCCGTTGATCTATCGCAAGAGTCAGGTGCCGGGCGCGCTTGCAACCTTCGACGTCGTGCCCCGCTCGCTGCATCCCAGCATCCTCACCGCCTCGTCCGCACCGTCCGCGCGCCGTGCGGCCGGGGTTGCTCACGAAGAAGATGATGCTTTCCTGGCCACGCATCTCGCGCCGGCCGGAGTGCTGATCAACGAGCAGATGGAGATCACTCGCATCCGCGGCGAGATCGCTCCGTTCCTCGCGCTGGAGCCGGGCGAAGTCTCGCTCAATCTCTTCGGCCTGATCCGTCATCACGAAGTTCTGGCCGTGCTGCGGCCCGCGGTGCGCAAGGCGTTCCGCGAAAAAATAACGATCAGCGCGGAGGACATCCTCGTCACGGACGATGAAGGTCGTCGCTGCATTTCATTCAAGGTGATTCCGTACGGCACCTCGCTCCCGGGCCACGACCGCTGCTGGATCGTTTTCCACACCGTTCCGGAGCGCGCCGCGGGCAAGGCGGAATCGTCAGCCAAGCGGAAAGAGGTCGACGGCCTGCGCCACGCGCTCGCCGCCGCCATCGACGATCGCGAGCAGTTGGCCGACGAAGCCTCAGCCGCCGCCGAGGAAGCGCAATCGAGCGACGAGGAATTGCGCAGCACGAACGAAGAGCTGGAGACTGCGAAGGAAGAGCTGCAGTCAGCGAACGAGGAACTGAGCACGCTCAACGACGAGCTGCGCCTCCGCAACACGGCGCTTGTTCGGATCAACGACGACATCGAGAACCTCCTCGGCGCTGTCGAGATCCCGATCCTCTTCGTTGGCAGCGATCTGACGGTGCGCCGCTTCAACGTCACTGCCGGCTCGCTGTTCAACTTCCGTCAGGATGCCGTCGGCCGGCCTCTTCGCGCCGCGCGCTCGACGCTCGACGTTGCGCTCCTCGAAAAACTCGTCGGAGCAGTCATCGAGACCGCCACACCCGCCGATGTCGAAGTGCAAAATGCGGAAGGCGACTGGCGGATGTTGCGCATCCGCGCCTATCGCACCTCGGACGCCAAAATCGACGGCGCGATCGTCGCCGTTCTCGATATCAACGTTCTCAAGCGAAGCGTGCTCGTTGCCGAGGAGGCCACGCGCGCCGCGACCATGCTGTCGCAGGCCAGCGCGTTGCTGGCGTCATCGCTCGACTACGAGACCACGCTCGGTTCGCTTGCGCGCCTGTCGACCGCGGCATTCGCCAACTGGTGCGCCGTCGATCTGCTCAACGATGACGGCTCGATCCGCCATCTCACCGTGTCGCACGCAAATCCGGTGATGCGCGAGCTGGCCCTTCAGTTTCAGCAGGAGATTTTCAGCGAGCCCGAGAACGCGCCCGGCGCACCGCAAGCGCTGCGCCTGCGTAAATCGGTACTGCTCACGGACATCGCCAGCTCGCAACAGAGCGGCATCCGGCCCGCGGCGAAGATCACACAGCTCATCGGCGCCCTCGGCTTGCGGTCGCTGATCAGCGTTCCACTCATCGTCCGCGGCAAGGTTCTTGGCACCACCACATTTACCTCGTCGCAACGACAATACGAGCCTGTCGACCTGCAGCTCGCCGAGGAATTGTCGCAACGCGCCGCGATCGCCATCGACACGGCCATGCTGTTTCGCGACGCGGAGAGCGCCAACCGATACAAGGACTCGTTCATTGGCACCGTCGCGCACGAGCTGCGAACGCCGCTGACCTCCATCATCGGCTGGGTGCAGCTCGGGCTCCGAAATCCCGACATGAGCAACGAAGCGCTCCTACGCGTCGACGAGAGCGCGAACCTGCTCCGCGTGTTCACCGAGGACCTGCTCGATGTCACGCGCATCCGCGAACAAAAACTGAGCGTGGCGATGGAGACAATCGACTTTGCCGCCGTCGTTCGTTCGGCGATCGAGATGACGGCAATCAGCGCCGCAGCGAAAGACCTTCAAGTTCGCTCGCACCTCCTTCTCGATCCCGCGCCGTTGCCGGGCGATCGCGTCCGGCTTTTGCAGGTCGTCTGGAACCTGATCAGCAACGCGATCAAGTTCACGGAGCCGGGAGGATCGATCGACATCCGCCTCGAGCAGTTCGGCACCGCCGCGCGGTTGTCGGTCATGGACACCGGCACCGGCATCAGCGCCGAGTTCGCGCCGCACGTGTTCGAGCTGTACCGCCAGGCCGAGGGCAGTCCCGGCCACCTCCCCGGCCTCGGCATCGGTCTTTCCATCGTCTCGCAGATCCTCAAACTTCACGGCGGCAAGGTACGCGTCGAAAGCGCCGGCATCGGCCACGGATCGACATTCATCGTGACGCTTCCCTTCACCATTGCACCCGAGCCCGAAAGACCCGGCCGGCGCGGCAAGAACGTCAAACCCCTCCACATCGATAAGCGTTCGTAAGCATTCTCAAGAATCAGCAGCAGTCATCCGCAAAGGAGCTTCCTTGACCCGACAGGCCGTCCGCACCACCGCCGGAAAAATGAATCGCAGCGACGACCTGATCGCCGATGAAAAAGAAGTCGCCGCCGCCGTCCTCCGCGACAACCCCGACTTCGGCAACCCCCACGTCGTCCGCTGCGACTGGTGCCACGAAACAAGAACCCTCTTCCGCGACGAAAATGAAGCGCCCTTCAAACTGACTTCGCACGGCTGGCTATGCGAGACCTGCAATGTCAGGGCGGCGAGTCAGGAAGTAAGGTTTTAGGGGGCGGTTGCTGGGTTGCTTGGTTTCTGGGTTGCTGGGTTGAAGATCTTGCCAGGTTGACGCGCCATCCGCCTAACAGATTACGGTCCCGGAACGCCGCGACGATGCGGTGCCGGAATCCCCACGCTCCTCACGTGCACACAATCTTCGCGATCGCCACGATCCCCCGAATCTCAACTATTTCCATCTCCAGAATCTCCCAATCGAGCGTCCTTCTCCCCCACGCCTTTTGTGGGGGAGAAGGTGCCGAAGGCGGATGAGGGGGCCGGGCAACGCACATCGGAGCGGCGCGCTCAATGTATTCTGTGATCCGATGAAGCCCGCAATGATTCGGAAGCAGGTCTATATCGAGCCGCGTCATGACCGGATGCTGAAACAACGAGCGAACCAACGCGGCGTAACGGAAGCGGAGCTCATTCGTGAGGCGCAACGACGGTCTCGAGATGCGAGCGGTTGTTCTTCGTCGGGAAGTTAGTCCTGTCGCTGCACGAGAGGCTCTCGCATTCATGCGCTCACTTCCGGCTTCGCATCGCGGAGCGTCCCAGCGCCACGAAGGAACGAGAGACTCGCCATACGAAGATCGGCCGGCCGATGGGCGAAGCCGCGATCGACACGGTGAACCGCCTTGTCCCTGCGTTCGATCTCGCACGTTGGTCGTGAGCGAGCGGCTCTCAAAATCGCCAGCGGGCCGCTGGCGGTACAGCCGCCGGGCCGGCGGCGCTACGCATTACTGTGCTGCGCATTGCGCGGGGTTTGCGCAAGTTTCGCAGCGAATTAGCGGGCCGCCGCGATCGAACGCTGGTTGCCAATGCCACACACGATCAGGTCGCGGACCTTCGTCACCTCACCATCCACCGCGTTGGCCTCTTTGTCGAGCGCATCGGCTTCATCGGGCATTTTCTGCTTTCTCTTTCGCTCAGCCAGTTGGCGGGTGAAGGTCACCTTCTCTTCCATGATGCGAATGGCCGACCAAAGCGCGCTCTCGACGTTGCGGCTCTGCTCCGCGGAAAACACTTCGCCCGTAAACGAATGGCCGACGTGGCAGCGAAGCTTGAGCGGCTCTTCATCGCCAATTTGCCAGATCGCGCCGTTGCAGTCGGGGCAGGTATAAGTCGTTCGCTCGCCGATCTGCTCTACGTTCTCCAGGAACTCCTTCGTGTTCATGACCTGCTCCGCAATGTTTGATTCGATCTCGATCGCCGGCGTGATCGGGAAAGCTTCCTGCGACGCCGGCGGCTCAGAGACCAGCCGGACCAGGAGCTGCCCCGCCTCCGCGATAGGAACGGTGTGATCGATCTTCACATACCGAAGCGCCGTCTTCGGCATGCTCGGATACTCGGCTTCGGCCGGATCCTGCACGACCGTGATTCCACCTCGTTTCTTGATCGTCTGGAGACCGACCGTGCCATCGTCGAGGTATCCCGTCAACACCATTCCGATGACCCGCGAGCCGTGGGCGCGAGCGGCGGAGCGGAAGAGTGCGTCGATGGACGGTCGGAACCGGTTCTCCTGTGGACCGCGCATTACTCGAACGCAGTCATCGTTCAACAAAAGATGATAGTCAGGGGCCGCTACGTAGACATGTCCGGTCTGAAACTTCTCATGGTCGGCGGGCGAGCTGACTGGAAGATCAGTGACGTCTGCGAGAAGATCCGGCAGGTAGCTCCTCTTGTCCGCGGCCAGATGTTGCACTACAAAAATCGCCGCGCCGAGGCCGGATGGAAGCTCGCGAAGCACGGCACTCAGCGCTTTCAGGCCGCCGGCCGAGGTTCCGATGACAACGATGTCGTGTCCGCTCAAATGGCCTCCTTCGCCGTCTGGTGCCGTACTCGCCTCGTCCATTCGGGTAAGTTGGACATCTGGAAACTCAACCTAACGCGGCGCGGATCTCATCGACGCGTTGCCGAAGTCACGATCGGAAGCATACAGCGTCTTTGCGGCCTGTCTCATCTTGGAGGCCGCCCACTCCGTCACGTCCATTTAGGATTTCGACTTGTTCCCCGCACAGACGCGCTCATGCAGCACGATAGAATGGAAGTATGTGGCGGAGACTCACAAGAGCAGCCATGATGCTGGGCGCCCTTCCGTGCGAGGTGTTGCCGGCGGCCAAGGCTAGGACGAGCTGTCCTGATCGCCACGGACGCACGACGCCAAGTATGAGATGTGAGCGGAACAGCGCGATGCCTGCGCCGCGCGCGTTGCGGCGTTTTTCGCGAAGCATTGAGTGAGGGTCCTTCGTGTCGCCAGAAGGAACGTTTGCATGACGCAACCGATTATTGACGCGCGTACGGCTCCTATCCTCGTGACGGGAGCCACCGGCCGTGTCGGGCGAGCCGTAGTCGATCAATTGTTGGGCGCGGGGCTGGCGGTGCGCGCGCTCACGCGGCAGCCATCGGCGGCGAAGTTACCGGTGGCTGTCGAGGTCGTGGCGGGCGATCTGACCATCCCCGAATCGCTCGAAGCCGCACTGCGGGATGTCAGTGCTGTATTTCTTGTCTGGACCGTTCCGCCGGCGAGCGCTCCTGCGGTCATCGAACGTATCGCGGCGAATGCGCGCCGGATCGTTTTTCTATCGTCACCACATCGAACGCCGCACCCGTTTTTCCAGCAACCGAATCCGATGGCTGTTCTTCATGCGGACATCGAGCGCCTGATTACGGCCTCCGGCCTCGACTCGACGATCATCAGACCGGGAATGTTCGCGTCGAATGCATTGCACTGGTGGGCGGCGTCGATTCGACAGGGAGTTGTTCGGTGGCCTTATGGAGCCGCCGAGACGGCACCGATCGACGAACGGGATATCGCAGCCGTGGCGGCGCGTGCTCTTTATGAGGACGGTCATGCGGGAGGTGATTACGTCCTGACAGGCCCGGAGTCGCTGAGTCAAGCCAGGCAGGTGGGCATCATCGGCGAGGCGATCGGACGCCGTATTCAGTTCGAGGAATTGTCGCCGGACGATTTCCGGCGCGAAACGGCGGGTATCTGGCCGCGTCCGGCCGTGGAAATGCTATTGGCCGCGTGGGGTGCAACAATTGGACGGCCTGCGTTTGTGACGTCCATAGTGTCCGACATCACAGGAACGCCGGCGCGGACGTTTCATCAGTGGGCGGTCGATCACGCCGCCGCATTCCTGTAGAGACTGGCGAGCGATGAAATCCTGAATTTCGGGAGGCACTCGATGGCAGGCACAGATTCTCGCGTAACAATCCACATGGCAGCGAGCCTCGACGGTTTCATCGCTCGCAAGGATGGGCGCGTCGACTGGATGGAAACCTCCGACGAATTCACTGGCGGCGAGACGATGGACCCCGGATTCGTCGAGGCGTTTCTCAAGACGATCGACTGCTACGTCATGGGATCGCGAACCTATGAGACCGCGCTTCGTTTTGAAGCGCAGGGGTTTGGGTGGGCGTATGGCGACAAACCCGTTTTTGTCCTTACACGCCGCGAACTTCCTCGGACCCGGGATACCGTCCAATTCCACTCAGGCGATCTCGCGCAGTTCGTGAATGAGCGCTTACGGCCGTCGTTTCGTAATATCTGGTTTGTTGGAGGTGGCGTGGTCTCCGGCGAATGCCTTCGTCTTGGACTGGCGGACGAAGTTCGTTATTCGATCCTGCCGGTCTTGATTGGTGACGGGGTCCCATTCTTCGACAAGCTCGACAACGACGTCGCCCTCCATCTGGCCGAGGTCAAAGCGTACAAGAGCGGCATGGTGGCGCTTCGTTATGAAGTGCGAGGAAATCCCGGCGAGTCACGGACCGATACCTGACTATCGCTTGCACTCGACACAGCCCGGCTCGAAGCGCAGACTGTTCGCGCGCAGCCATGACCGAAGACGACACTTCATTCGAGCGTGAGCAGCTCCACTTTGCTGCCGCGGACGCTGATCTCACCAGGATCGCTGCATTGCTTGCCGCCGGCGTCGATCCGAATGTGTTCGATGACCTGGGCTGTACACCGCTCCACTACGCGGCACAGGCAAACTCAATCCCGGCAGTGCAGCTCTTGCTCGCGGGCGGCGCCAATGTGAACGCTCACGATGAGGTGAAAATCGGCGAGACCGCGCTCGGCGCCGTTGCGGCAACGTGTTCTATTGAGATGGCGCAACTCCTGGTGGGCGCCGGTGCTGACCCAACGATATCCGGCTGGATGCGAGTGACGGCTCTGCAACGGGCATCGCAGAGAAAGCGTGGTGACGGCCCCGCGGTGTTCGTGCTGCTGCGCAAAGCCGCGCGAAGCGGCGTGTCTTGACCCCTGCGATTGACCCAGCAATACTGGTAAGTATGCAGGCAGGTAACAGTGGCCCCCTTACCAAACGGACGATCGCTTTTGGCGCTCTCGCCATCCTCGTCGCGCTCCTTTCCGTCGATTTCCTCGGCCTGCTCGGCGCCGGAGACCGGAAAGACTCGCAGACGCGCCTTCCGGAGTCCACGGTCACGAAGTGGAATCAGATGGACGTCACGGCCAGACAATTTCTCGACAAAGAGCACGATAACGTCGTCGAAGAGATACGCCGCCGCATCGAGCACGAACATCTTCTTTTCGCATTGAAGTTCGCCCTTGTTGGCGGGATTCTCTATGCGCTCCTTCAGGGCGTCTTCGGTAAGGGCGAGGCCCGTATCGAACGAAATGCATTCGCAGCATTGATCGTGTGGGCCGCGGTCGTGGCCGCCGCAATCGTCGATCTCCGAACCATGGCCAACCAGAGTTTTCTGGTCACCCTTGGCGGTTGGTCGCGACAATACGAGGAGCTCAAAGTCGGTGCGAACGCTGTGGACCTGACGTGGGAGGCATACCTGGCAAACAACCTTCTCAGTCAGCCGCACTATCCCGCACTCCGCGTCAGTGGACAAATCCTCACCGCGCTCCTGTTTGCATTTAGCGGGTCATTGTTCCTGGTGCCCAAGGAGAGCGACAACGATCCGGCCACCGCACTGGTTAGCGGCACTTGCGCCATCCTCAGTATTGGCTTGATGACTGTAGCCGCGATCAGTCTCCGGCCCAGTGGCCTGGCCGTTTGGTTATGTCTCGCGTTTGGCGCCCTGGCCATGATTCTATCGGGCGTTCTTGCGTACACATCAAAGAGAAACTACCGCCCAGGTGGTCCGGCATGATTAACGACATTGTTGAAGAAGCCGGCAGCGGCGTGTTCACAACCACCCGGATATTTCCCAATCGACCGGACTCCGTCTTCGCCGCCTTTGAAAAGCCCGAGACACTGGCAACGTGGTGGGGGCCAAACGGCTTCACAAACACATTCGAGGTCTTCGAGTTTCGCGTGGGAGGCCGCTGGCACTTTGTAATGCATGGACCGGATGGTTCGAACTATGTCAACGAAAGTAAATTCATCGAGTTGATCGCTCCGTCACGAGTCGTCATCCAACATTTGTCCCAGCCGCATTTTGTCCTGACCGTCACACTATCCGCGCATGCAGACGGCACTGAATTGACGTGGCATCAGGATTTTGACGACAAGGAACTTGCTGCGAGAATCAAACATATCGTCGAGCCTGCGAACGAACAAAACCTCGACCGGCTCGGTGACGTTCTGGCTCAATGGGGTTCGCACGACTAGTTTTTTCGACCTTCGCCCTTGCAGCACTCGGGCGGGACGCCCGAGTGCCCGCGGTCGAGACGACCGCACTCCGTTAGAATCGGGCGATGCCACCGTTGATTGAATCGCAAGCGCTTCAATCCGGAGTGGTTTCTTCCCCGGCTGATGGGATGCTCGGCCGGGCCCTCACCGAGACTCTTGCGGCTCCTCCTGCCGAACGTGTCCGTCTCTTCTCGCAACTCGTTCTCGAGATCGAGGAATTCATGGCGCTGCATCCCGAGGAGCGGCCGTGGACCTGCACGCGCTATTCCGGCACTGACGGTTCCTCGATCTTCCGCGGCGGCGTGGGACATTCGCTCGTCATTGACACCGAGGGACGGCTCTGGCGTGCTCGCAGCTACGAGGACTTTGAGACAACCTACGCGTTCGCCGGCACGTCGTGCGAGATCGGCACGCTGACTCCGATCTATGCGCAGATGCGCGAATACCGTCAGCGATGAAGACGATGACGCCTGACTCTTCCGTTCCTCCCGCCGATCGAGCTATCTTGAACGGATGACATCCGGCGGAAAACGTACGCGCGCGCTGGCCGGCGCAATCGCCTATCCGCTCATGATCGCGGGAGCGATCGGGATCTTCTTTTTAATTCGATCGGTTGGGTCTGCACTTGTTGCTCCCCCGCCTGCCGCTGGTACCGCGGCCGCCGGCGTGCCCTCTTCCAACGCCAACGTTTTGCTGCACGTGCTGCTTGCGCTGGTCGTGGTGATCGTCGCGGCGCGGATTTGTGGGGCGCTCTGCAAGCGCATCCATCAGCCGCCGGTGATTGGCGAAGTGATCGCCGGAATCCTCCTCGGCCCATCACTCCTCGGACACATCTCACCGGCGGCGTTTTCCTATCTTCTGCCGCAGGCGGTGGCGCCGTTCCTGTCGATCATCGCGCAGATCGGCGTGATCCTTTTCATGTTCCTGGTCGGGATCGAGCTCGACACCGAACAGCTCAAACACAAGACGCACGCGACGGTGGCCATCTCGCACTCCAGCATCGTCGCGCCGTTCATCCTCGGCGCGTTGCTGGCGCTCTGGATTTATCCCAAGCTCTCCACGAGCAACGTTCCCTTCACGGTCTTCGCCCTGTTCCTCGGCGTCTCTCTTTCCGTGACGGCGTTTCCGGTGCTGGCGCGGATACTCACCGACCGCGGGATCCAGAAGACGCGGATGGGAACCGTCTCGCTCACGTGTGCCGCCGTCGATGACGTGACCGCGTGGTGCTTGCTGGCGTTGCTCATCGCCGTGGCGAAGGCCAACGTTTCCGCGGCTGGCGTCACCGTCGCGCTGACCGGGATCTATGTCGCCTTCATGATCTTCGTCGCGCGGCCGCTCATCGTTCGGGCCGTGCGCGCGCAGGAGTTGCGCGAATCGGTTCCGCAAAGCGCCATCGCAGTGGTCGTGGTCGGACTTCTGCTTTCGACGCTGGCCACCGAGGCCGCGGGGATCCATGCGATCTTCGGAGCGTTTCTGCTCGGCGCGATCATCCCGCACGACTCGCGACTCGCGCGCGACCTCACGCAGAAAATCGAGGACCTCGTCGTCGTCCTGTTTCTGCCGGCGTTTTTCGCGTTCACCGGGATGCGCACGCAGATCGGACTGGTACACGGGGCGACGCAATGGATCCTCTGTGGCGTCATCATCGCGACCGCTTCGATCGGCAAGTTCGGCGGCACGTTCGTTGCGGCGCGCATCACCGGCTTCGGCGCGCGCGACGCGGCATCGCTCGGCGTCCTCATGAACACCCGCGGACTGATGGAGCTGATCGTCCTGAGCATCGGCCTAGACCTGCACATCCTCTCGCCCACGCTCTTCGCGATGCTGGTGCTGATGGCGATCGTCACGACCTTCGCGACGACGCCCATCCTCCAACTGCTCACGCGCAAGGCGACGGAGCCCGACGGCGAGCCCGCGATGATTTGACGCCTCTGCGCGACCAATCCGCCGAAACCGACCACACGTAGGACCTGGAAACAAAGGAGAATTGCATGCCCGCTGAGCCGCAACACGAAGCACCGCCGCCGCACGTCATCGTGATCCAGATGCTGACCGGAATGTGGGTCGCGCAGATCATGAGCGCGGTCGCGCAACTGGGAGTTGCCGACCTGATCGCCGCGGGAACGCGCTCGGCGAATGATCTGGCCGAGGAGTGCGACGCGGATGCGAAAGCGCTGGTGCGGCTGATGCGCGCTGCTGCGACGATCGGCCTCGTCGTCGAGACGGCTCCCGCTGAATTTGCGTTGACGCCGGCGGGCATGACGCTGCGCGCCAACGCGCCCGGCTCGCTGCGCGACTTCGTCATCGCCGAGACCGCGCCGGGACACTGGCTGCCGTGGGGCCGGCTCGTCGATGCCGTGAAGCGCGGCGGATCGATGACGAAGGAAACGCTCGGCACCGATCCTTGGGATTACTACGCGCAAAACGTCGAGGAGGGCCGCTCGTTCGCCCGCGCCATGAGCAACTTGTCATCGATCGCGTCCGAGGATGTGGCGCGCGTTTACGATCCCGGCGAGGCGAAGCGGATCGTCGATGTCGGCGGCAGCGAAGGCGCGCTGCTTCGCGGAATTCTGGCGCGCTCACCGAACGCGCGCGGCGTTTTGTTCGATCGCGCGGACGTCATCGAAGGAGCGCGCGGAGCGGTCGCCGCCAGCGGGATGTCGGATCGCATTGAGCTCGTCAGCGGCGATTTCTTCGAAACCGTTCCGCCGGGCTGCGACCTCTATCTCATGAAGTCCGTTCTCCACGACTGGCCCGACGACAAGTGCGAAGCGATCGTGAAGAACGTGCATCGCGCCGCGCCCGCCGGAAGCCGCCTCGTCCTCGTCGAGATGCTGCTGCCCGATACGCCGCAGCCGTCGCCGGTGACGCTGATGGACATGAACATGCTGGTGATGCTGGGCGGCCGCGAGCGAACCGCAGCCGAGTACAGCCAGATCCTGAAGCGCTGCGGCTACGAGGTCGAGCGGGTCATTCCGACGGGCGGCATGTTCAGCGTGGTGGAAGCGCGGCGGGTGTAGTTTCATTTAGCGCGTCCCGGGTGTCGAACCTCGCAAGGAGGTTCGCCATGCAACATTCTTCTCACGCCGCGCTCGAGTCGAATATCAACGTCACACCACTCGTCGATGTCTGCCTCGTTCTACTGATCATCTTCATGGTGGTCGTGCCCGCGATGGTGAACGGCATACCGGTGAAGTTGCCGGTGGCCAAAGGCGAAGCGGTGTCCGAGGCCCAGCGGCAACTCGCCATCACGGTCAAAGACGACGGCACGGTTTACCTCGGCGCCACCGTTGTCCGCGCCGATCAGGTTGTCTCCGAGCTGGAACGGATGCACGGTGAAGGACCCGAGCGCTCCGTTGCGGTCCGAGGCGATCAGAGTGTTGCGTATGGCGAGGTTCTGAAAGTTCTCGATGCTTGTCGAGGCGTTGGGTACAACGATGTGCGGCTGATGTCGCAGTATCCGAGCGCCGGACGCTGAGTTCTTAGGCTCGCAAAGGCTTCCACCACAAAGACACAAAGGTCACAAAGAAAGGCTCCGCCTCTGTGTCCTTAGTGTCTCTGTGGTGCATTTCTGTCTGATCGAAGAGATTGGGTGTGGCGGCAAAACGAACACCGCCACACCGATCAGGAAATTACTTCTTCGCGCTCGGCGCGCGCAGCGGGAACGGCGGGCGGACATCTTTTTGCGGCGGGTTGGCGGCGAGTTGTTTCATCGCCACGTCGATCGCCTTTTCGAGTTGCGGATCGCGGCCGGCGATGATGTCGGCGGGTGTTTGCTCGATGTCGATGTCGGGCGGCACGCCTTCGTTTTCGACGACGAAACCTTCGGGAGTCCAGATGCCGAGGTTGGGGGCGGTGATGTTGCCGCCGTCCATCAGAACGGGAAATCCGAGAATGCCGACCAGGCCGCCCCACGTGCGGCGGCCGACGAGCGTGCCGAGCTGCAGCTTGTGAAACATCCACGGCAGAAGATCGCCGCCGGAGCCCGCGGTCTCGTCGATGATCATCACTTTCGGACCCTGAATCGATGCCAGCGGCGTCTTCAGATCGCCGCCGTAACGCATCGCCCAATGGCTGATCATCGGCCGGCGCAGAATGTCGATGTAGTAATCGGCCACGCTGCCGCCGCCGTTGTGGCGCTCATCGACGATGATGGCGTCGCGGTCCGCTTGCGGGAAGAAGTAGCGCTTGAAGTAGGTGTAGCCGGCGCCGGCGGTGTTCGGAACGTACACATACGCGACGCGTCCGTTGGTCGCTTCGGTGACCTTGCGCAGATTCCCTTCGACCCAGTCACGATTGCGCAACGGCGCTTCGTCATCGACCGGAACGACGCTGACAACGCGCGAGCCGCTGCCGTCCGCGTTCGGACCGACGGTCAGTGAAACGATCCGTCCCGCCGTCTGCTCGAAGCGGCTGTAGAGATCCTCGGGCGGCTTGAGATCCTTGCCATCGACGGCGAGCAGGTACTCTCCTGCTTTGACGTCGATGCCCGGCTCGGTCAGCGGAGAGCGAAGCTCCGGATTCCAATTCAGCCCGCCGAAGACTTTGGCGAATCGATAGCGGCCATTCTCGATTTTGTAATCGGCGCCCAGCAGTCCGCCGGGAACCGCTTCGACCTCGGCAAGCGAATCGCCGCCGCTCAGCCTGTGGTGTCCGACCGAGAGCTCCGAATGCATCCACGTCATCAGGCGATTGAGGTCCTGGCGCACGGCCAGATCGGGCAGGAAGACCGCGTACTTGGCGCGCATGGCGTTCCAATCGGCGCCGTGCATGTTCGGGTCGTAGAAGTAATCGCGATTGATGCGCCACGATTCGTCGAAGATCTGGCGCCATTCCGCGCGCGGATCGATCTTGACCTGGAGCCGGTCCGTCGCCAGCTTGAACTTTGTCGTATCGAGCTTGTCGCCGGCGTCGATGAGCGACCAGCCGTCTTTGCTGACCAGCATCCGCTTGCCGTCGGCGGAGAGCAGATACGAATCGACCTTTTCGAGGAGCGTTTCCTCTTTGCGCTTTTCCAGATCGAAGCGCGTCAGGTTCGTGTCCTCGGCGCCGAAGCGATTCGACCCACCGGACTTGAGATAGAAAACCTGGCCGGACTTGCCGACCTGCAGCGAGTCGTATCCAGCCGGCTTCGGCGGCAGCGCGACGATGCGCTGCGTGAGGCCGTCGAAATCGACGACGACTTTCACAGTCTTGGCCGCTGCCTTCGCGGTTTTGTCCGCGCTCGCTTTTTCGTCCGCCGGCTTGTCGCTCGCTTTCGTCTCCGGTTTCATCGCCAACTCGTCCGCGCTCTTCGCCGCCTCTTCGTCGCTCTCTTTCGCGATCGGCGAGACGACGCCTTTCGGAAGCACGGCGAGGTAGATCGACTGCGTGGCTTTCAGATCGGCGTTCGACTGCGCGAACCAATCCTCGACCGGACCGGCGTCGGTCGACGCGAGGAAGTAGAGATACTTTCCGTTCGGATCGAAGACCGGCTGCCCCGCATCGGTGTACGGATCGGTGAGCGGATACGACTTCTTCTCGCCGATCGAATAGAGGTAGATCCGATTCATGTACGTGTCGGTGTTGCGCGTGTACGCGAGCCACTGCGAGTCAGGCGACCAGGAGTGATTGAGCACGCGCACCGGACCGTAAAGAACATCGCTCGAGACCTTGTCCGCGGCGCCGGTGGCGATATCGACGACGTAGATCGAGCGCGAGTTGTCGGCGAAACTGAGCCGCTTCGAATCGGGCGACCACTTCGGATCATCGTAGAAGCCGGAGCCGTCGATCTTGATCTCGCGCGGCGTTCCCTTGCCTGACTGATCGCCGATGTAGAGCCGGTACTCGCCGCTGCGGTCGGAGAACCAGGCGATCGATTTACCGTCGGGAGACCACGCCGGCGAACGATCGTTCGCGCCGGGCGTGTTGGTCAGATTGCGATCGTCGCCCTTCTCGCGCGGCACGGTGAAGATCTCGCCGCGAAATTCGAACGCCGCACGCGCGCCGGACGGCGACACCGCGACGTCGCGAATGTACTTCTTCCCTTTCACGAAACGGGGAAGGCTCTCGACGAGATCGGCAGCGACACCGACTTTCAGGCGGCTATCGCTCGAGGATTTCGGATCGAGCACGTGAAGGTAGCCGGCCTGTTCGTAGATGATCTTGCCCGCACCGCCGGTCGCATTCACGATCGGAAAATCTTTGTGATCCGTCAGCCGCGCGATTTTCTTGGTCGCAGGGTCGTAACTGTAGATGTTGAACTCACCGTCGCGGTCGGAACGGAAATAGATCTTGCCGTCGACCCACATCGGATCGGTGTCGTTGCAGCGGCAGGCCGGCTGCGGCACGTGCTCGGTCGCGTACGTCGCCGTATCGAAGATGACGAGATTCGAGACCTGCCCGCCGCGGTAGTGCTTCCATTCGTTGAAGGCGTCGCCGAGCGGAACGTAGACGATCTTTTTTCCGTCGGACGAAAACACGGCCTTCGCCGCGTGTGGGATCGGAAGCCGCGTGGCCATTCCCCCGCCAACCGGCACGGTGAAAAGTTGCAGGTAGCGCGTGGTGTAGACCTCGCGCGGCGATGTGAAGACGACGTTGGCGCCGTCGGGCGTGAAGCCGAGCGCGACGTCAGCCTTCGGATGCCATGTCAGCCGCTTCGGCACTCCCCCCTCGGACGACACAATGTAAACGTCCGTGTTCCCTTCGTAGCGTCCGGTGAATGCGATCCACTTCCCGTCGGGCGAAAAACGCGGACCCGATTCGATGCCGGGATGCGACGTCAGCCGCCGCACGCCCGAGCCATCGAGATTCGCGACCCAAAGATCATTCGCGTAACCGAAGGCGATGCGATCGCCGCTGATGGCAGGATCGGAGAGGAGACGCGTGTCGTGAATGTCGACGGCGAAGAGCGTGGTTCCCGTCAGCAGAAGCGCGAGAAACAGGGTGATGCGAAATCGCATGAAGGCTCCTTTTTCGAACGGCGGACGATTCGTGGACTGTAGCGTATTTCTGACGCGCGATGACGACGCTGCTTGGCCTCGTCGGCGGGATCAGTCCGGAGCCGGAACCCTTGATCAGACCAGCAACAACAGCGGCTTCGCGCGGGCGGCGGTCGTGATTCCGTAAGAGCACCGGGAGATCAGAAACAAGGGATGGGAGATCAGATCGGAGAGAAGGAGCCTGAGCTCTGCTCCCTGTCTCCCTGATCGCTGCTTCTCAAATGAAACGCGGCGAAGAGCGTGTGCTCCCCGCCGCGCGAAACTACGTCAAACCAGACTACTACCGGTCGCGGCCAAGAATGAATTCGGCGCGGCAACCGTCCGACACCCAGACACCATTCCGATCCCAGCCCCACGTTTTGCCCTGGATGCAGGCGTTGTCGCTGAGCTGGCGGGAGAGCATGACGCCGCCGAGCGTGTTGGCGTTGCAACGATGGTTCATGCCGTTTCCGGATTCGCAGATGAGCGTCGATTCCGACGACGACGTCATCGGCGCATTTCCGCCCAGCGCAAACTCCGCGCGGCAGCCGTTCTTCACCCACACGCCGTTGTTGTCGTATCCCCAATCCTTGTTCTCGATGCAGCTCCGCTTACTCAACTGGCGCGTGAGCTGGACGCCATTCGAAGTGATGGCATCGCAGCGTTTCATGTGTCCTGGAATCGATTCGCAAGTCAGCGTGCGCATATAGCCGTATCCGAGCCGCGCCGAGTCGGTATTGCCGACCAGGAACTCCGCGCGGCAGCCGCCATCGACCCAGATTCCGTCGTTGTTGCGCGTAGTACCCCACGTCTGTCCGCGCACGCAATCGTTCTTGCTCAGCTCGCGATTCAGCGTGATGCCGCTGTTCGTGTCGACGCGGCAGGTGTGTCGTACGTTGTTGATCGATTCACAAGTGATGAGTTGCGCGTGGGCGGAAACCGCCAACGCAATGATCATTACGGCGAATAAGGTCTTTTTCATGGGTTCGTTCCTCCGCTCTTTCGCAATGCGTAACGCATTCCAGAATCGGCGGTCTCAACAGGCGTTTGCGGCACATATCGTGCGTTGTTATTCGAATCATGAGAAAGCTCGCAATCGCAATCCTCATCCTCGCCAGGAGCGCTGCCTACGCGCAGCAAACCACTCCCCCTGCGCCCGATCCAACGATCCAGCCTGGGCCAATTCTTCAAGCCGCAACCCCCGATGACGCGAACCGCCGGCTCGACGTCGAGATCGGCGCCGTTCGTCTGACGACGCACAGCGGCCGTTACACCGTCGCCTATCTGCCGTTCCTCGCGCCGCTTCAAGGCACTGCGTTCCGTCCGAGCATGGAGATGCCGAACGCGCTCGCGCTGACCAACACCACGATTCCCCAGAAGCCGTACGTCCAGCACGCGGCGATCGTCCGTAAGCGTTAACGATTTTTTCGTAACCGTTTCCGCCCGGGCGGCGTCACAATGGACATGACGATGACACGCGCAACATTGCTGCTCATCCTGGTCGCCATGGCGATGCCGCTCGCCGCGGACGAGCCCAAGCCGAGTCCCGACTATTCGAAAGAGGCGATGTTCCGCTTCGCGCACTATTTCGTCGAGCACCGTTCCGGCCTCATGGATTTCGACCTCGGCAACCTCGGCGCCATCGACATCAACAAATACGGCGTCCACACCAGCCTGAAATACCTCCCCTTCCTCGCGCCGCTCATCGGCAGCCGCCTCGTGGACGTCGCAACGGTCCCGAACGCATTAACGCTGACGAATACGCCCATCGCCCGCTCCATGCCGTACATGTCGGACGACGCACTCTCCCCAGGCGCCAAACGCGAACTGAAGCGCGTGCTGAAGATCATCGCGAAAGAGAAGGTCGCGGAGAAGGAGTAGTCGTGACAACGATCGCTCTCGATCTACCAGACGAAATCGCGAAGTTGCTCAAGGATGCGTGGCCCGACGTCTCGCGCGGCGCGCTCGAAGCGGTGGCGCTGGAAGGGTATCGCGACGGCACGCTGAGCCGCGATCAGGTGGGACAACTTCTCAGCTTCTCTTTTTGGGAGACAGAGGCGTTCCTGAAACAGCGCGACGCCTACCTCCAGTACTCGGAGGAGGATCTTGCTGGCGACCGCAGAGATCTTGACGGCGCCTTGCCGTCCTGACGTTCTCTCCCCGCACTTCGGATCTTCCTGAGCGCCAACATTCGGGGCGGGACGCCCCGAATGCCGCGGACGAGACGTCCGCACTCCGAGGAGTGCGCGCGTCTCGCGCGCGGGCACTCGGGCGTCCCGCCCGAGTGCTTTTTAGGAGGCAGGTACTGGACTTGCGTCCGTTGCTAGAATCACCCTGCCGATGAGTACCGTCGCAGTCGAACTCGACGAAGTTCTCGCGACCCTGCTGCGTGAGACGTGTCAGCCCATCCAACTTGCCGCCAGCGAGATGATCGTGCTCGAGTTGTATCGGCGCGGCGCGATATCCAGCGGCAAGCCTGGAGATTTGCTCGGGATGCCTCGGATGGACTTCATCCGGCACGCGTCAGAGCTCGGAATACCGGTCATCGACATGACCGCGGAGGAATGGGAGCAGGAGAAAGCTACGGTCACAGCATGGCCGGAATGGGGGTCAGGTCGAAACCGAAACTGACGACGACTCGGTCGAACACTCCGCTTGATGCAGCCTGTCGTCAGTTTCGGTTTCGACCTGACCCCCATTCCTACCGCACCGTACCAGCCACGTGATCCGCGAGTGTGCCAATCGCACCGCTGATTCCTGTCGCCACGCTCGCGCTATCTAGCCCCGCGATTTCCGCGACGATGTGCTCCCGCTGCGTGACGTCCGCGCGACCCGACTCGCGTATCGTCCATCGAGCGTCGAGGACGACGTTGTGATCCGGGCCCGCGGCCAGCTCTTCGACGACGACGTCGAGCGATCGCATGCCGCCGTCCGGTTGCGATTGACCGGGCAGAATCACCATCCCCTCCGGAAGCCGTGCTGCCAAGTCGAACGCCAGCGTGTGCAGGACGAGCGGCTGCAACGTCGTCGTCCACTGCTCGCGTCCTCGCACTTCGAGCTGATGATTGGCCTGCCGAACGACGAGCTCTTTTCGATTGAGGCCGGGAGGGAGCACGACATCGACGCCGATCGGAAGTCCGCGCACGATGGCAACGGGCGACTGCGGCGGAATGCGATCGAGCGAATAGAACGTGCTCGGCTTGCTGGACAGAAAGCCGCAGCCGGCCAGCAGCAGCGGCACGAACAGAATGCTGCGGCGCATCATCATTTTCCTCTCCCCTTCAGCAGCGCGTCAGGATTCTCCGTCAGGTACGACGCCAGCGCGCGCACCGCTTCCGCCGCATCGGTCAGCTCTTTGATCAGCGTGCCGAGGTCGTAGTTCTGTTTTTGGGAGGAACCGACGAGCTGCGTGGCGCGCTTCGCCGCGGCGTCCGCAGAATCGGCGGCGCTGCGAAGACTCTTCGCGATCGGCGCGATGTTTTCATTCACCGTCTTCGCCGCCTCCTCGGCTGACGTCGCCGCGTTCCGGACGCTCTTCGTGATCGGCCCGGCGTTCTCGCGCGCCGCCGCAGCAACCTTCTCGATGTCCGCCAGCGACGCGTTCAGATGCTGCAGGCTTTGATGCAGCGCCGGATCGCTGACCAGCGAATCGATCTTCTGCGACGCGTTGCTGAGATGTCCCGCAATCTCCTCGATCGGAAGATTGCGAATCCGCGCGGCAACGTCGTTGACTGCGGTCAGCGCGCCTTCCAGTCCACTGCCGCCGGCGGACGATGGAATGATCGGCGGATCGCTGCTGAGGACGAGATGCGCGCTGCCCGGAGTGCCGGTCATGTCGAGTGTCACCGCGCTCGCTCCCGGCAGCACGAGACTCGTCGCCAGACTGGCGCGCAGTCCTTTCTGCACGAGCTTCTGCAGCGCGTCGTTCATCGTGCCGCGCAACTCCTCGCGCGTCGTCGCCGGAGTCACCGGAAGCTCCAACTTGCGCGGATCGATCTCCAGCGTCACCGGACTCTCGAGCGTTGCGGATGCGGGCACGTAGCGCAGGCGAACGTCGCGAACGCGGCCCACCTCAACGCCGTTCATCTGCACCGGCGTTCCGGCGACGAGTCCCTTCACCGGCCCGCGGAAGTACGTGAGATACGTCAGTTGCGCCCCATCCGCCGCCGCCTCGGCTGCCGCCTGCGAATCGTAAAGTTGGAAGTGCGTTTTCTCCGCGACCGGCGGGCCGGGCAAAATCTCCGGCGTGTAAAACGCGATCGGCGCATTCAGCAACGAGGAGACCGACGTCCCGCCCGATGTGACGCCCGCGCCGGAGAGCGAGAGATTCAATCCACCGCCACGCCAGAATCGCGTCCCCTGCCGCACTTCGTTTTCGAACCGCTTGGCCACGAACGCATGCACGAACGTGACGCCGTGCGCCGTGTCGTACTCGGAACCGAGAATGCTTCCGACGCGAATCGCGTGATATTGCAGCGGCGCGCCAACTGCGACCGATCCGAGGCCGCGCGATTCGAGGATAAACGTCTTCCCTGCCTCGGCGGGGAAGAGCACCGGCGCATCTTCCTGCCCAACAAACTCGCTGACTTCATCGCCGTCGCCGGGCGCGATTCCGATGTAGGTGCCGGAGAGGAGCCCGCCGAGGCCACCGCCTTCGAGTCCGGGCTCGACGATCCAGAAACGCGTGCCTTTGCGCAGCGCGTGATTCATCGACGCGTCCATCGAGATGCGGACGGAAACCTGGCCGAGGTTCTTATCGATTGTGATCTTCTGAACGGTGCCGACTTTCGCGCCGCGATAACGCACCGAACTGTATCGCTCCAATCCGCGGGCGTCGGCAAAGCGGACGGTGATGTCGCCACCACCGAAGATTCCGTAGCGCACGACGAGCCATCCGGCGAAGAAGACTGCCACAACCGGAATGACCCAAAGCCACGGAGACCACTTCGGAACGTGGACGACGGCTTGCGGCGTGTCCTCGCCCGGCAGCCGGTCGGCGCTGCGGCGATCGTTCGGCCCGCTCACCACGCGCCTCCCGCCGTGCGCCACATCAACTTCGGCTCGAACAATCGCACGGCCAGCATCGTGAGCGCGATGAACAGGAACAGCGGCGTCGCTCCGGTGCCGGCGACAATCTCGTCGATTCCTTTGAACTCGACGATCGGTGCGGCCATCGCGGCGACGAACGGGATAATCATCGGCCAGCGTACGAGTCGATGCAGAACGCGATAGACGCGCGTCCGCAGCACGAGGCCGCGCCGCGTCGGAAAGCGCACCGTGACGAGAAGCCAGATCATCCCGGCCAATTCGAGAAACGGAACGAGCACGCCGGCAATGAGCAGGATGACGCCGAACTGCCAGTAGCCGTAGTCCGCAAGAAGCTGCACCGTGCCGACGACGGTGTGCTCCCACATTCCAGTGATGCGGTCGTTCACGATGAAGGAGAAGGAGTACGCCGGAAGCAGCAGCGGAATCGCAGCGGCGACCGCGGTGACCGCCGGGATGTATCGCTTCGCAGCGTCGCTGTCGAGCGTGTGGCCGCAGCGCGGACAGGGATCGCCTGGCCGCCGCGTGCTCACCGCCATCTCGCAAATGCCGCACGACGCGAAATGTCTGACCGGCGCCGAGGTGTGATCGCGCAGAATCGAATTCCAGACCGCGCGGCGATCGAGCGCGCGGTCTGCGATGAACGCGAAGATCGCAACAGCCAGATAGCACCAGGCACCGAGGCGCAGGATG
Source organism: Thermoanaerobaculia bacterium (assembly GCA_963719365.1). GTDB lineage: Bacteria > Acidobacteriota > Thermoanaerobaculia > Gp7-AA8 > Gp7-AA8 > JADGNZ01. Next base: position 1,485,571 of record OY970380.1, read on the forward strand.
ACGCTCGCGGAGATGGCCGCGCGGTAGTACGCGATGATTCCGGCGATGACTACGACCTCAGTCATGCTCCAGATGCGCAGCTCCTCGCTCCATCGGAAAAAGCGCCCCGCGTGCGGAACGATCTTCCCGATGCGAATCGAGCCGAGCACGACGATCTGCAGTCCCGCGCGAACTGCCGGGAAAAGGAACGCGAAGAAGAGAAAGCCGAAGGCGAACGGAAACCACACCTCGCCATAAATCACCGGCACGCTCGACACGAGCCGGCTCTCCTGAAAGACCAGGTTCTTGATCGTCGAGTCCATCAGCGGCATGAACACGGCGGGCGGCAGCAGGACGAAGATGGCGATGGCGCAAGCGAGCGGCAGATCGACGCCCAACCCGATCTTCGAGCGATGACTGAGCAGCCGGTCGCAACGCTGGCACTCAGCGTCCGACCCGGGCGGAAGTGGAGGAATGGTCTGCGTCCTGCCGCAGTCGGCGCAGGTAATCGTCATGAGCTCGCTGCCACGAAGGCCATCAAAACAGGCCCACCGGTGCAAGAGCGGTTCCTGCCGTGCTGCGCGGGAGTAGAATGAATTTCTCTGTGTTACCGCCACCAAGTCGGAACCAATCGATTGGAGAACCCATGAGGCTGCCAGCAGCACCTCTTCATCAGGCTGCGATCCGCGTGACATGCGCAGCGCTTGCACTTGTCTTTTTCCAGTTCCTCGCCCCCTCGGCATCAGCATTACCAGTACTGAGCAGGCTGGACGGAATCGACGTGAGCTCCCTGCGGCGCGACATTCCTATCGGCGCTACGAAGGAAGTGAACGTTCCGCTGGTGAATGGAGCCCGGACCACCGTTACCCTCGAGCGATTCGATGTCTTCGCCCCAGACGCCAGAATCATCGAACACACTTCATCCGGCGATATCGACTTCCCGATTCCGAAGACTCGTTTCTACCGGGGAACTGTCAATGGCGATCGTGAGTCGATGGCGTTCCTCGCCGTCGGTGACAGCGGCATCAGCGGCCTGATCATTACTCAGAGTCATGTTTTTAACATCGAGCCCGACATGGATTTAAAAGTCATTGGCATCGATGGTGTCCGGGTTCATGAGATTGATCCTGAGCTGGATCTCCCGAGCAATGTCAAACCTTTCACCTGCGATCTCGATCATCTCGTCGTAAAGAGCCCTGCGAATGAGGCGATTAAAGCGCTTTCCAGCCCGATTCAGGCTCTTTCTGTAAGTCCTACGCTCACGTATATGGCCAAACTCTCGATCGAGATCGATGATGAATTATTTTCAACGTTTGGCAATAACAGCACGACTGCAGGGAACTACGTGGCGCAACTCGTAGGCGCCGCAAATGTAATTTATCAACGCGATCTCAAGACGAACCTTAGCGTGGGAACGGTCCATACGTACCCACCGGGCACGTCACCCTGGACGGTGCAAGCAGGAGCGGGCACCGGCGCAGCATTGAACCAGCTTGGAACCTATTATCACGGCAACCGGAGCAGCGAGTCGCGGTCGAGTGTCGTGCTATTGAGTGGAAAAGCATTCGGTGGCGGGAGGGCATGGATCGCCACGGTATGTACACCCGACTTTTTCTGCGGTAACGACGGTTCCGACTGCGGCGATCCGTCCGCTGCTGGTGCATGGGCTGGAGGGTACGCGTTTGTTGGCAGCGTGACCGGTACCGTAAATACGAACAATCCTAATCTCGGCACCTTTTGGGACGTTTACGCCTTCAGTCATGAGCTCGGCCACAACTTCGGATCGGAGCATACCCACTGCATCAGCCTGAGTCCCACAGACACGGCGACCTATGGACGTTCATTCGTCGATCTTTGCTATTCGGGCGAGTGCTACAGCGGCTCGACGTCCGTTCCCACAGAGAAGGGTACGATCATGAGCTACTGCCAGTTGCTGGCCGGGAGCTATAACAACCTTCGTCTGATTTTCGGGCAAACCGGAGAAGCCAGTTACGTCGTCGCCCCGATCATGATCGCCGACGTTGCGGGAGTGACTCCTACTCTGGGCGCGATTACGGCACCCGCCTCGGTAAATGGCGGATCGACGGGAAATACCGCATCGATCCCGACACCGCACGCTGGGACGTCGATGCTCTGGACGATCACCGGAGGAACAATTACCGCCGGCGCGACAACGAGGACAGTCACATTTACGGCTGGCGCTTCCGGATCGGTCGCGCTCACAATTGCCTTGACGGACTCCAACGGATGCGGTCAGACCGATTCGAAATCCGTTTCCATCGTGCCCAGCATTTCCGCTCCGACCAATGTTGTGGCCACTGCCCTCACGGCGACTGCCGTCACCATTTCATGGACGGCATCCGCTGGTGCGACGAAATACCACGTGTATCGAAGCGCCGACAACTCGACCTACGTGCAAGTGAACGGAGAGACGACCACCACGACATCGTTCACCGACACAGGCGCTGTCCATGCCCTCATCAGCAACGCGTCTTATTTGTACAGGGTTCGCGCCGTCGACGGCTCGAACGTGGAGTCGGCTGACAGCAACAAAGATCTTGCTACGACGATCATCTTCACCGATGCGACGCTCACCCAGCAGTCGACCACGATCAAAGTCGTGCACATCACGCAACTGCGCACGGCCATGACCGCCATCTGCACGCTGGCGTCGAATCCGTCGCCATGCAGTACCGCCTTCACCGATTCGAGCCTGAGCACATCGATCAAGGTAAAAGTCCTGCACCTGATGGAACTGCGAGCGAAGCTGAACGCATCGCGCAGCGCGCTCGGCTTGACCGCGCAATCGTATGCCGAGGGATCGATCACGACGGCGACGACGATCAAGGCGGCCCAGATCAACGAATTGCGCGACGGAGTGCGCTAGGGAGCCGCGAGGCGCGAGCACGTTAGAACATCGTGTTCGCGTTCGCGGAATGTTCAGGAATGGGTTGCAGCACGTCCCAGTGCTCGACGATTTTTCCGTCATCGTCGAGCCGGAAGATGTCGATGCCGGCCCAATCGCGGTCGCCGGGCCACGTCTGGAAGCAGTGCAGAACGACGTAGTTACCCTCGCCGATCACTTTCTTGAATTCGACGTGCTTCCCCGGGAAATCGGCGGCCATCTTCTCGAAGTAGTCGATGAATGCTTGCGGTCCGTCGCCCACGCCGGGATTGTGCTGGATGTAATCGGCACCGGCGTACCGGGCGATCGCTTCGGCAGGCTTGCACTGATTGAACATCAGGTCATAGAACGCGGTGACCGTGCGCTTGTTCTTTTCAAGATCGATCATGAGGCGGCCTTTCGCATATTCGGAGGATCTCACGAGACGGTGATCCTCGGCGCACGCTGAGGCGGGACGCCTCAGCGCCGCGGGCGAGACGCCCGCACTCCAGTAGAATGCGAAACGCAAAAGACTTGCGCAGCGTCTCACCACTGACTATGAATCGAAAAACGATCGCTCAAACCGCCGCACTCATCGTCGCGGGCATCATCCTCGCGCTCGTCGCCAACGCGTTCGCGTCGCGCGACCGCAAGCTCGCGCTCGTGGGCTCGTACCCGAACGCATTGACGCTTCCGCCGCACGAGACGGCCGCGCCTCCCGCGAAAACGGCGACGGAAACGCCCGTTACCACGACCACGCCGGCAGTGACTACGACCGTTCCAGCGCAGGTTCCCACCGCATCGACAACCGCGGTCACGACAACGCAGCCGGCTGCAACCGCCGCCATCGAGACCGTCGGGCTCAATCCTGCCGCGAAGAATCCGGCCACGAAGACACCCGCATTACCGCCGGCGGCTGCTGCTCCCACTCCCCACTCCTCACTCCCCACTCCCACAACAAAAGATGAAGATCCCATCAAGCGCTTCCCGCCGCATCCTGACAAGGCGTACGTCGAGATCGCATTCGCTGATGTGAATTGGCTGCACGGCAAGAAGGTTCTCTTCCTCGACGCCCGGCGCACCTCGGTCTACGAACAGGGACACATCGCCGGCGCGCGGCCGTACTCGGTGTGGGAGTCCGACATCGATGAAAAGGTCCGCAAGCTGTTCGACGAACGGAGCGATCCGCAAGCGCAGTCGCTGCCGATCGTCATCTATTGCAGCGGCGGCGAGTGCGAGGATTCCCACATGCTGGCGCAGAAACTGTGGGGCATTCAGTTCAACGACATCTACGTCTACAAGGACGGATTCCCCGATTGGCAGCAGCACGGCGGAACGGTCCACACCGGAGCGAATCCGTGAAGCGGCTGCTAACAAATCCCTGGCTCACCGTCCGCGTGCAGATTGCGCTCGGCGCGATCTTCGTCATCGCCGCGTGGCCGAAGATCGGCGATCCGCCATCGTTCGCGCACATGATCTACAACTACCGGCTCGTGCCGTCGTCGCTGATCAACATTAGCTCATTGGTAATGCCGTGGGTCGAGATGCTCGCCGGCCTCGCGCTAATCCTGGGCGTCTGGAAAACAGCCGCGCGAAACGTGGTCATCGCGATGCTGGCCGTCTTTATCGTGGCCATCTCGATCAACCTGATGCGCGACAACGCCATCGACTGCGGCTGCTTCAACGTCGCCGACCGAGGCAAGTCGCACGAGCAGCGCATTTTCGATATGAAAATCGACGTGTTTCGCGACTTGGGAATGTTGCTCCTCGCTGCGCAACTCGTATTCGCGCGCAAACGGAACGACGGAATTGACAGTGGACAATTGACAATTGACAACGAAACCCATCTATCCCGGAACAATTGACAACGGAATAGTAGGCACCCGACGCGGTCACGTCTTCGACTGTTGCCGCGACGATTTGATGATGCTTGTCAGTAGCTTCAGAAGCTCCCGGTTGTCTCGGTGCAGCGACGCGAACTCTGTTGCATCGAGATAGTCGGTACTCTGAAGAAGCATCAGCCAATACTCGGTTTCGTTGGATTCTTTCAGCGCAATCGCCAACTTATGAATGAAGTCCGATTTGCTCTCCGCCTGTTCGGCTTCACGAATCAAGGCGCCGATCGCGGTCCCTGAGCGGAGTAACTGTTTCGATAACACCCACTCGCGCTTTTCCGATAAGTGCCTGCACAGATTAACGATCCTCACGGCGAAGGCGAACGACTTCTCCATGACGACGTTGGCCATCGGTTCACCGCAATTGGCAATGGACGTCGTCCGACTGAGACGCTCACCGCTCTCTCGCCGGGTTCGTTGTCAATTGTCCATTGTCAATTGTCAATTGCCTTCACTTCATTTCCGTCCCATCGCACTCGCCCACGTACTTGCCGGTGTACGTCGCGGAGATGTCGCGGTCCTGCATTTTCATGTGCATTGAGCCTTCGTACGACTCGCCGTGGTAGGTCATGGTGCCGTCGCCGGTCATGCCGGATTTGGCGCAGGTCATTTTCCAGGAGATCGTGCTGCCGTCGACTTTCACGTCGGTGTAGGTGCAGCCACCGCGTTTGTCGCCTGACTTCGGGATCAGGTTTTCGGCGTTTTCTGCCTGTTCTTTGGTGAGGCACGTGGCGAAGGTCTGCGCCGGCATATTCGCCGGAATCCCTGCCATTTCCATCTTGATCGTGCTCTGCCAGCGGCCGGCTTTTGCGATCGGAGCTGCAAGGAGAGGGAGTGAAAACGCACAGACTGCGGCAACGAGCGCGAGATGACGAAGCTTCATGAGAATCCTCCGTTGATTTCGGAGAATTATACGTCAGCCCTTTTTCACGCCGCGGGAGCGGGTGGACGGCTCGATGCGCAGCGCGCCGGTGAGGGCGGCGGTGTCGTTGCCGCTCTTCACCATCACGACCAGCGATCCGGCCGGAACCGACGCATCGATCTGGAACGTGGCGCTGACGTAGTTGCCGGCCCACTTGAAATCGGAGATGCGATGAAAGCCGGAGCTGGGGACGTCGAACGTCGTCATCCCGCTGGTAAAGCCGTCGCCGCCGACGCCGAGGGTGGTCGTGGTACCCGCGTGAAGAATTGCGGGCATGGCCTGGAGAGCGGCAGTGTCGGCGCCGGGAGCCCATGCGCCGATCCATTTCGGATTCAAGGTGACCACGCCGGAGCCATTCACGCTGATGTTTCCGTAGAGATGCCCGCTTTCGACGCGAAGCGCGCCGCCGTCGGCGAACTGCGTCGGGAACGATGTCACCTTCGCGCTCTGCCAGAAACCGGCGAGGTTCTGCACGTTGAAGGGTCCGTCGAGCGGCTCCGCGTAGATGCGGTAAGTTCCGTCGGGAATGCCAGGCAAGGTGAAGTTGCCAGCCTTGTCTGACAGAGTCGTGGCGACCGTTTCGCCGCGATCGTTCAGAGCCACGACCTGCGCCGCGAAGATCCCGCCGCTGTCGCCGTAAACCCGCCCTTCGAGCGTCCCGCCGATTGCCGGCCGCGCTTTGGCGTAAGCCGAGGCGATCGCGATGCGGTCATCGCTGTCGAGCGCCACCGCGTTGTTTCCGGTCCCGACGTAGGGATACATCATCGACGTCAGCACGGCGGAGTGGTCGAGCCCGAGGATGTGACCCATCTCATGCTCGACGAGCTGCTGTACGTTGAAGCCGCCGGAGACGGCCGACGGATCGATCTGCATGTCCGCTTCGATGATGCGGCCGGCATCGTCATACCAGTTGGTCGTCAGGGCGATGAATTTCTGATCGGCAAAAAGATCGCTGGCCATGGAGATGGTGTTGCGGCCGTCTTTCCCCGCACTGGCGCCGTCGACAGTGCCGAGCGACTGGAAGGCGAGGTTAGTGTCGGGGATTGCGGACCAGTCCTTCGCCGCACGATCGAGCATCGCCGCGGCCTGAGGCACGGCGTTCACGACGCCGCGATCGATGGCATAGCGGATCGGGAAGGAGCTCTCGGGCCAGGCCACCGGAATGAGAGTGCCGTTGTTGTAGTACGTGAGGCGCGCCGCGCCGAAGGCTGGGGCCGCGAGCGCGCCCGCAAGCGCGAGGAGGAGGAGATTCCGATGGAGGGACATGGCTGAGCGGCTGTTTTGCAACGTGAGTGCCATTATAATAACTATTTTCTGAGTTTGGATAACTTTGTTTGGGGTGTGGGGAGTGGGGGGTGGGATGTGGGAGAAAAAACTGCGTTCGCCTCGAGAAAATCGGAACTTCTTGTTTCACGCGGAGACGCGAAGATCACGGAGGTTTTCTCCGTGCCTCCGCGCCTCCGCGTGAAACTTCGACCCTCACAAAATCGCGATCAAATCGATCTCGACCATTGCACCTTTCGGCAATTGCGCCACGCCAACGGTTGAGCGCGCTGGCTTCGTCTCGCCGAAATACGATGCGTAGATCTCGTTCAGCGTAACGAAATTCGCCAGGTCCGTGAGGTAGACCGTGGCTTTGGCGACGTTACTGAAATCTGCGCCGGCGGCGGCAAGCACCGCTTTCATGTTCTCGAAGACGCGGTGCGCCTGCGCGGCGAAATCGCCTTCGACGAGGCTCCCGCTCTTTGGATCGAGCGCGATCTGGCCCGATGTGTAGAGAACGTTCCCGCTCTTGATGGCCTGCGAATACGGGCCAATCGCCTTTGGTGCTGCGTCTGTTGCGATGATCTCCATGGTTGCTCCTTCTCGAACGTGGTGCCGGTAGGGCGTGCCAGTATAATCGCGGTACTTTTCACGGAGAACACACGGCGCATGGCAACGTACCTCGGCAATTCATCGCTCTCCTCCGCGGTGAAGGATCGCGTTCTCTCGACATTCCAGCAGGCCGTCACCCTCTACAAACAGGGACGCATCGACGAGGTCGTGCAGGGTTGCGGTCTGATTCTGCGCATGGATCCGATGTTCGATCCAGCCAAGAAGCTGATGGAGAAGGCGAAGAATCCGTCGTCGCCGGTCGATGTCGATGCCCTCATTCCCTCCGATGCCGGCTCGGATGCTCTGCGCGAGGCGCGCGCCGCACTGGCCGCGCGCGATTTTCAGCAGGCCAGCGATCTCACCGCCGAGCTCCTGCGCGACGACTTCACGAACGAAGAGGCGCGCGAGATCAACGATACGGCCCGCGAGAAGATGGAAGCGGCGCCGTTCGTCGACCAGTTCATTCGCAAAGCGGAAGGCTTCGCGCGCCAGGGAAATGCATCCGCCGCGCGCGCCGAGCTGGAAAAGGCTCGTGCCCTCGATGGCGATCATCCCGATATCAGGCCGGTACTGGATTCGCTGACGCCGGGCCCGTCGAGTCCTGGGGCTTCGTTCAGTTCAGGACCAAGTCCATCGTTCGTCGTCGATGCACCTCCGCCGGCACCCACCGCGCGCGGTGCCGCACAAGCGACAGACTTCGGCTTCACGTTCGAAGAAGAAAAATCCAGCGGACCTGACCTCTCGTTCGACGCCTTTTCGTTCGATGCGCCAACTCCAACGACGCCGGCTCCTCCCGCGCCGGAATCGACGTCATTCGGCAGCGGAGGGTTCTCATTCGACACGCCGTCCGCGGGAACCGGCGGCTTCGACTTTTCCACGGCGCCTGTTTCATCGGGAGACGATCAGCGAAAGGTCCAGCAGTTTCTCGCCGACGGTGACCGCGCCGCAGCGTCGGGCGATTACCAGCAGGCCATCGATCTCTGGTCGCGCATTTTTCTGATCGACGTCACCAACGACGAAGCCTCGCAGCGCATCGAGAACGCGAAGGCCAAGAGACGCGAGCTCGAGACCAAAGTCGAAGCACTCATCTCCGCGGGCGAGTCGGCGGTCGGCCACGACAACGAGACCGCGCGTGCGAAGTTCGCGGAAGCACTCAAGCTGGAACCGGGCAACCTCATCGCACACGATTATCTGGAGAAGTTGTCCAGCAAGGTCTCCGGCGGAACCAGCGGTACCTACGAAGCACCCATCTCTCCCGCGCCGTCATCCGATCGCGGCATTTTCGACGATGACGAGATCGCGATGAGCGGGTCCTACGATTCGCTCAAGCCGCCGGATCCCGGTCCGGCCGCCGCGGCAGCGAAGAAACCGGTCAAAGCCAAAGCAGAAGTTTCCAAGACTTCCGCAAAACGCGGCTCATCGATGGGCATCATCGCCACGATCGCCGCCGTCGTAGTCGTCGCCGCCATCGGTTGGTTCGTCTGGTCGAAGTACATGGCCAAGCCCGCGTACGATCCCTCGCTCACCGAAGCGACGATGCAACAAGCGCAGAATCTGGCGAAGCGCGGCCGCTACGATGAGGCCATCGCGAAGCTCCAGGATGTGAAGCCCGCCGATCCGCAGCACGACAAGGCACTGGAGATGATCGCCGACCTGCAGCACAAAAAGGCGCAGACCGCGGCAATGATCAACGGCAGGCCGGCAGCGCAGGTTTATGACGAAAGCATCGCCGCCGGCCGCGCGGCGTACGACGCACACGACTTCGATACAGCCAAGAAGGCGTTCGACACCGCGGCGCGAATCAAGCCACTCCCGCCGGACGTGAAACCGATCTACGACGCGGCATCGGAGCAGTCCGCGCGGCTGGAAGGAGCGCGCGCGCTCTTCGCCGATCAGAAGTATCAGGAGACGATCGCTACACTCGAGCCGCTCTTGCAGGCCGATCCGCAAAATCAATCGATCCGTCGCATGCTCGTCGGCGCACACTTCAACCTCGGCGCCGCCGCCCTGCAGGAAGAGCGCGTCCCTGACGCCATCCGCGAGTTCGACGCGGTGCTGAAAAACGATCCGAACGACACGATGGCAAAACGGAGTAAGGAGCTTGCCGAACGCTATTCCGGTCAGCCAAAAGACCTTTTGTACAAGATTTACGTAAAATACCTGCCGTTGCGCAACGTGACGTAGTCGGAATCGGGCGCGAAGAGTCAGAGATCGCGCGTGATCGGGAGGGTGTGATGCGATTCGATGAGATCGAGCTGCAGGCCGTGACGTTGGATGAGGAATCACCCGCAACCGCCCCGCCGCAGCATTCATCAATCTCATCGTTCTTCCGGCGAGTAGCGGCACTGATCATCGATCTCTCGCTCTTCGCCGCGCTGGGAATGGCCCTCTCTCCCCTGCTGCCGCCGTCGATGAGCGTCATCTCCATCGCCTCTCTGGCCGGCTTTCTCATCATCCTCGCGTTCTACTACTTCGCCGGAACGCGCGCGCTATGGGGACGAACGATCGGCGGCGCGATCTTCGATGTGCGCGCCGTGCGCACGCGGCGTGTTGCGCACCAATAACGAAATCGCTACTGGCTGACGCTCGGCGAGATGTGCACCGCGGCGATGCGATTGGCGGCGTCGAAGGCGACGCGAAACGCGAGCGGAGAATGATCGCAGACCGCAATCACATCGATGATCCGGTACTTCGGTTCGTTTCTCTGGCGCACTTCCGTGATGGACTGGACCTTCCCGAACGTGGTGAGCATCTTGCCTTGCAGCTCGGCGAGACCCGTGGGCGGCAACTGCTTGCGCATCGTGTCGTCGAAGTGTTTCCCGGCATCGTCGAACTTCCCCGCTTCGATGTTTGCGAGCAGATCGCGCGACATCGTCTCCAGTGCCTTGTCGACCGGCGACTGCAGGATCGGGTTGAAGTAGACCGCTCCAATCTTGTTGGTCATGTCGAACACGACACGGACCGAGACCGAGCCCTTTTCGAACTTCGCAATCAACTCGACGACACGGAAGCCATCCTCGGTGAGCTGGTTCACGGCGGTGACCGCCTGGAACGTCCCCACTTTCGTGTTGATGTCATCCTTCACCCGCGCCAGCAACGCCGGGGTGATCTGCGGACGTAACTGGTCGTTGAAGTCAGCCGACGCAGCCACGAACCGGCTGCCGGTGAAGTTCGCGAGCATCTCCCGCGCCATCTGTTCCTGTGGCGATGGCACCTTTGCCTTGGAGTTGAGAGCGAAAAGCGTGGACAGCAGCAGCGAGGCAAGAACGGGCACAAGTTCTCCGGTCGTATTGGCGTTGATACTGCGAACAGCGTTCGCTATGTTAGCAGCGCTGCGTTCGGCGCAGAACGCACCGTCCTCCTCCTCGCCGCCGCTTCACACTTCAGACCTGACCCCATGCACCGTTCGCGCGAGAGGATCGGCACGCGACGGCCCTGCAACGAGATACATCACCGCGTGTCCCACAATCATGATCACGGCGTAGGCCACGCCGTCTGCGACGATGGGAGCGGCGCCCGGCATGAAGACCATCCACTCCGGAAACTTTGCGGCGATGAAGTAATCGCGCGGCATCCCGATGATGGTCACGATCGCCGTCGTAATGACGAGCCCTCGCAACCCGAACCGGCGCGCAATCCGCCAGGTCACCAGATAGAGTGGCGAGCACGAAATGATGATGCCGATTCCGAGCATCGCTGCCAGGAATGGCGTCGATGCGATTGGCATCCGCCACCACCCAACCGATACGCAGAACGCGACGATACCCAGCGACGCAAACGCGACCGCCACTCCTCCCACAAGCGCCCCAAGAACACGGCGCGGCGTCGCTCGCGCGAGGTACACGACGATGACCAGCTCCACAAAGTACGCAATGGTAATCAGCGTCAGCGGATGCGTTGTCACGAGATATCTCATTGCGTTGCTATCGGCGAAGACGCGCTGGCCGCATTACGGCGATATCCGATCCCTGAGCAATGAAACACGATACAGGCATACGAAGGCGCGCGGCGATGTCAGATCCATACAAAGCATCGAGATCGGCATCAATATCCGCCACGCCGCCAGATACCGGCCACTGCGGATGCGTAACCTGATATTCGATCGTCGATCCGTCGCGCTGTCGTGTGTAACCCCAATAGTGCTCCGTAATGAACTCCTCGAGTGATCCCACTGCCGGCAGCGCCGCCGGCCTCTGCGCCGCAACCGCGAAGCGATTCCACCGGCCACCGAGCCGCCACGAGTAAGAAGCACTCAACGCAGGCTCCAATGCGATCGTGTGCCGCATCGGCAACGCACGATACGGCTCGTTGTACATCGCCCGCGCCACGAGCGCGATCGCCTGCCGCGGAACCAGCTCGCGGATGAAGACGACACCGCGCCGCACTTCTTCTCCAACTTCGCGGCGCACATAGAAGCGAAGGTTGATCTCTTCGAAATTGCGATAAAACGGAATCGGAATGCCGAGGACTTTCGTGTGCAGAAACTGAAAGCCGACCAGACTGGCGAAGTACCGGCCCTGCCACGAATCGAGTGCCGTCCCGGCCGGAACGTAAGCCTGAAGAACACTCGCCTCGACCTCGTAGTTGATCATCGCCAGATTGCGCCAGGCGGCGGTGAGAAACGGTGCGGGCATTGACCTCAGCCTACTATTTCCCGACGGAGAACGTTTCACGCGGAGACGCGGAGACGCGGAGGACGCGGGGGTTTTATCTCCGCCTCTCCGCGCCTCCGCGTGACCAGCTTTTCAGGATGTGCGACAGTACGCACCCTTGGAAAAACCCGCACAGCAGTTCGATCGCTCCCTCGTCGAAGGTCCCATCGTTCCCGCGGTCTGGCGGCTTGCCTGGCCGACCATGCTGCAGAACATCATCGCCGGCGTGCAGGGCATCATCGACCACGTCATGGTCGGGCATTACGTCGGCTACACCGGCAACGCGGCCATCGGCGTCAGTTGGCAGGTCATCCTCGTCGTCATCGTTTTCATCAGCTCACTGTTCACGGGCATGGCCGTGCTCGTGGCGCGATTCGCCGGCGCGAACGAGCCGGAGAAAGTCAATCGCGTCGTCTATCAGGCCTTCCTCACCGCGCTCTTGATGTCCGCGATCATGGGTGTGATCGGCTACTTCGCCGCGCCCACGCTGCTCGATCTCATCAAAGCGGCGCCCGAGGTGCAGCATCAGGCGCTGCCGTTCCTGAGGGCCATGTTCGTTGGCATCTTCGGCATGATGATGTTCTTCATGCTCAGTGGCGCCTTCCGCGCCGCGGGCGACGCCAAAACTCCGCTCCGCCTCGGCGCAGCGATGACCGTCCTCACGATCGTCTTCAACGTTATTCTCATCCCCCGCCTCGGCACGATCGGCGCGGCGTACGGGACCATCGCCAGCAGCACGCTCGTCTCGGCCTACGGCGTGTGGCGCCTGTTCGCTCCCCACTCCGTCATCCGCTTCCGCAAAGGGATGGACCTTTCGCCCGACGTCAGCATCATCCGCTCGCTTTTTCGATTCGGGTTGCCGACGGGCGTGCAGGGAATCGCGATGAACATCGGCGGCGTGCTGATGCTGCGCTTCATCGGATCGCTGCAACACAGCGCCGCGGCGCAAGCGGCGTACGCGGTCTGCTACACCGAGTTGTTCTCGCTGATCACCTGGACGTCGGTCGGCCTCCTCGGCGCCTCCGCCACGATCGCCGGCCAAAACCTCGGCGCCCACAGGCCCGACCGCACCCGCCACGGAGTCGCCGTCGCCTCGCGCATCGGACTCGGCGTCGCCGCCGTGATCGGCCTGATGTTCCTCCTGATTCCCGAGGTGTTGTTGGGCGTGTTCGGGATGAAGGACCCGCTCGTCACGACGATCGGCACGCAACTCCTCCGATACCTCAGCGTCTCCGGCTTCTTCATCACCGTCGCGCTCAGCTACACCGGCGGATTGCAAGGCACCGGCGACACGCGAAGCCCGCTGTACATTTCCATCGTGTCGCAGATCGCCATACCGATCGGTATGTGCGCGATCATCCAATCGATGCGCCCACTCCACCCCGCCGACATCTGGCTCGCCATCGTCCTCGGCCACCTCACTCGCGCGATCCTCAGCGTGCTCCGATTCCGGCAGGGCAAGTGGCAGAACATCGAGGTGGATCTGGAACGAGCGCCGGCGGCGTGAGTGGGTATCCTCTCTCAACTCACGACAGCCTCCAATCGAGCGCCTTCTCCCCCACGCTTTTGTGGGGGAGAAGGTGGCCGAAGGCCGGATGAGGGGGCATTGGACTTTCGCCGCAACGTTGCCGGCCTTCATCGAACTTAATTTCCGCCGAATGCACCGCACCCCTCATCCGCCTTCGGCACCTTCTCCCCTCGAAAAGCACGAGGGGAGAAGGCGCTCGATTGAAGAGTGCTGCAAGAAATGAAAAAGCAACAGGAAGGAAGATTCAGCGAGCGCGCACGAAATGCGGGCGGCGCAGAGGTTGATGCCGCGACGCGATCAATCGTCGCCGGCCAGTTCCGCCATCACGAGCTTCATGTCTTCCCAGACATCTTTCTTCGCAGCGGGAGTTCGCAGGAGGTACGCGGGATGGTAGGTGGGCATCACTTTGACGCCCTCGTACTCGAGCCACTTGCCGCGCACTGCGGTGATGCCGTATGACTTCTCGAGGAGGCTTTGCAGCGCGAACTTTCCCAGCGTCACGATGACGCGCGGTTGGATGATCTCGACCTGCTGGCGGATGTACGGGCGGCAGGCGTCCAGTTCCTCGGGCTCGGGATTGCGATTCTCGGGAGGGCGGCACTTGATCACGTTGGCGATGTAGACGTCGTCGCGGGTGAGTTTCATCGCTTTGATGATGTCGGTGAGAAGCTGGCCGGCGCGGCCAACGAAGGGCTTTCCTTGCTCATCCTCGTCGCGTCCCGGCGCTTCGCCGATGAACATCAGATCGGCGTTCGGGTTGCCGATGCCGTAGACGACCTGCGTGCGCGTCTTCGCCAGATCGCACTTCACGCAGACGCTGGCAATCGCTTCGAGCTCGCCGAGGAGCGTCTTCGCTTCCAAAGTTCTGGCGTCATCGTGGACGATCGCCGTGGCCGCCACGGGCGCTGCATTGCGAAGGTCGAGATGGGTGAAACCGAAGTCGCGGAGAAGGGTCAGCTCGAGGCGGAGGTCATCGTTCATCGGCCGCGAATTATCCCCTATACTTCGCCGCCGGTCCGCAATCTAACAAGTGAGGTAAATGTCGTGCGAAAGCTGAAGGTTTTGCTGCTTCTTGTCGTGTTGTTGTTCCCGCTGGCCGCCACCGCTCAACGCCACGGAGCCAGAGTCAAAGTCATCAACCAGAGCAAGTGGGAGATCCATCACCTTTACCTCTCACCGAAGAATGACAACGACTGGGGTCCGGACCAGCTCGGTGAAGACATCATCAAGCGCGGGCAGTCGTTCACGCTGACGAACATCCGCTGCAACCATTACGACATTCGCGTGGTCGATGAAGATGGCGACGAATGCGTGATCGAGGACGTGTCGCTTTGCCGCGACGCTTCGTATTGGAAGATCACGGACAAAGCACTCCTCGAGTGTGAGAACGCGGACTAAACGTTGGTCAGGCCAACCGTTCCACGATCAGATCGAGGATGCGGTTGGCCACCACGATCTTCGGAGCGCGCTCGATGTTTGTCGACGATCCATCCCGGCCGATTACCGTCACCGCGTTCTGATCGGAATCGAAACCGATCGACGGGTCGGCAACATCGTTGGCGACGATGAGGTCGGCGTTTTTGCGGACGAGCTTCTCGCGCGCGCTCGCTTCGACCGAATCGGTCTCCGCGGCAAAGGCGACGACGAAGGGACGCGGTGACCGTGCTCCGATCTCGGCGAGGATGTCGGGCGTCTTCTTGAGTGTCAGAGTTTTCTCGTCTTCGCCATCCTGCTTTTTGATCTTCTGCGCCGCGACGCTCACCGGCGTGAAGTCGGCCACGGCGGCAGCTTTGATCACGATCTGCTGCGCGGGCAACGCGTCCATCACGGCTGCGTGCATTTCCGCGGCGGTGGTGACGCGCGTGATGGCGACGCCGGCCGGTGCCGGAATCGCTGTCGGCCCTGAAACGAGCGTCACTTTCGCTCCCCGCCTCCGCGCCGCCTCGGCAATCGCATATCCCATCTTTCCCGACGAGCGATTGGAGATGTAGCGGACGGGATCGATCGGCTCGCGCGTTGGACCGGCGGTGACGAGGATCGACTTCCCT
Source organism: Thermoanaerobaculia bacterium (assembly GCA_963719365.1). Classification (GTDB taxonomy): domain Bacteria; phylum Acidobacteriota; class Thermoanaerobaculia; order Gp7-AA8; family Gp7-AA8; genus JADGNZ01. The sequence continues at coordinate 1,501,354 of OY970380.1, forward strand.
TCCAGATCGAGCGCTGCGAATTGCTGCTTCACGAAATCGGCGAGCACGGGCGGATCGGGCATGCGTCCCGAGCCTTCATCGCCGCAGGCAAGAAGACCGCTGTCGGGATCGAGGACGAGCACGCCGCGCTCGCGCAGGTAAGCCATGTTCATCTGCACCGTCGGATGTTGCAGCATCGAAGTGTTCATCGCCGGCGCGACCACGATCGTTCCGCGGTGCGCGAGTGCGTACGTGGAGAGCGCGTCGTCGGCGATTCCGACGGCAAGCTTGGCGAGGATGTTCGCAGTGGCCGGCGCGACCAGCAGCAGATCGGCCCAGCGCGCCAGCTCGATGTGATCGACGCCACCGTGCCCGGAATCGCCCCACTGCTCGATGATGACGCCATGTCCGGAGACAGCAGCAAGCGATAGCGGCGACACGAAGCGCGCGGCGTTGGGAGTGAGGATGACGCGAACGTCAGCGCCAACGTCGCGCAGGCGCCGCACGACGTCCGGCGCTTTGTACGCCGCGATGCCGCCGGTGACGCCGAGGACGATGTGCATGTGTAGGGGGGGTGGGGTGTTGGGAGTGGGGGGTGGGAGAAAAAAACAACGCGGTTTTGTTTTCTCAGACGCCCTACTATCGACTCCCCAATCTCTGCTCAATTTGCGCTGGGAGTAGTGAGTGAAGGATGCGAGAGCCGCTTGTTTCTGCTCCCACACCCCACACCCTACTCCCCACGCCCTACTCCGTTTCCAGAGAAGTCGTCTCTTCTTCCGGTGGCGTGAGCTGCCACTTCACCTGGTTCTTTTCGATCTCTTCCATGGCGATGCGCGTCGGCTTGGCGTGTCTGCTCCGGCTCTTCGGCGCGGAGCCTTGTACGAGCTGCTCGGCGCGCTTGGCCACGAGCAAAACGTAGCGGAATTTGCTGTCAATGCCCTCTGGCAAACCTTCCATCTCGTTCCTCCTTCAGACGCCCGGCCATCGCGGTGATCGCTTCGAGCGCTGTCTTCGTCTGCAACTTTTTGGCGATGATTGTCGCTTTCAAACATTCGGCGGCGACGTTCAGGTCGTCGTTGATGATGACGTAGTCGTAAAACTCTTTTCCGGCGTCGATCTCGTCGACTGCTTTCTGCAGCCGCGTCTGGATCTCTTCTTCGCTGTTCAGGCCGCGGTCGCGAAGCCGCTGATCGAGATGATCGAACGACGGTGGAAAAATGAAGATGTTGAGTAACCGCGGCTTCAGCTCGGCGTCTGCCGCGACCTGCCGGGCTCCCTGATAATCGATATCGAGGATGACGTCCTCGCCGCGATCGAGCCTTGCCAGAACCTCGGCCTTTGATGTCCCGTACCGCTGCTCATGAACGAAGGCCCATTCGATAAATTCCCCGCGCTCAGCCATGGCCTCGAACTGCTCGAGCGGAACGAAGTGATAACTGCGGCCATCGATTTCGCCTGCGCGCGGCTTGCGCGTGGTGTGCGAGACCGAAAAGTAGAGGCGGATGCCGATCGGTTCGAGCTGCTTGCGAACGGTATTGATCAGCGTCGTCTTTCCGGCACCCGACGGGCCCGAGACGATGAACAACGTCCCATCGGGGTGAAAGTTACTCGACATTCTGTACCTGCTCGCGTATCCGCTCGACCTCGGTTTTCAATTCTACAACGAGCGTGCGCAGCGCCGCGGAGCGCGACTTCGAGCCCATCGTGTTCACTTCGCGCAGCATTTCCTGCGAGAGAAAATCGAGTTTCTTGCCGGCGGCGTCGCTGCCGTTCACGGCTTTCTCGGCCTGCTCGACATGATGCGCGAGGCGCGTCAGCTCTTCGGCGACGTCGCCCTTCTCGACCATGATCACCACTTCCTGGGCGATGCGGTCCTGGTTGATCTCGATGCCGGCGGCTTTGGCGATCTCCTGCACGCGCTGTTGATACGACGCCAGTAACTCGCCGCGGATCTCATCGCGATGCGAGGCCAATCGCGCCTGCAACTCGCGGATCGTTTGCAGGCGCATGGTGATGTCGGTGCGGAGCGACACGCCTTCGTGATCGCGCATCGCGGCCATGTGTGCGAGCGCGGAGCGGACGATGATCGAAAGCGCCTCGCGCTCATCGTCGGTGATCTCGGTGTCGATCGCTTCGACCTGCAGCAGGTCGGGAATCCGCAGAAGGTCGCCGCCCGAAAACGTCGAGCCCAGTCCGAGCTCCTCGGCGATGGCGCGAAGCTGCGGCACGACCGTGTTGGCGATCTGCGTGTTGATGCGGACGTTGTAGTCGGGTTGGGCCGTGCGCTGCACGCGGATGGAGATGTCCACCTTGCCGCGGGCGAAGGTGTCCGAGGCGATGGCGCGAACCATGGCTTCGGCTTCCCAGAGATACTCGGGGATGCGCACCGACGTTTCGAGGAACCGGTGATTGACGCTCTTGGCGGTCACCGCGACAAAGTAGCGCGACGAAAGCGCGCCGGCAGCACGGCCGAAGCCGGTCATGGATGTGATCATTCGTTTACCAACCGTTCTGCGTCATCCGCAAGTTTCTTCATTGAGTCTTCCAACCGCCGCCGCCACTCTTCGATGTCGCCATCGCGCGGAACGAGCATCGGCTCGCCGTAGAGGTAAAGCGCCCGCGAGAACGGCATGGGGAAGACCATCCGGTCCCACGAGCGCAGCAACTTTTTTTTTTAGCGGCGAACGCGAATGGAACGATTGGCAGCCCGCTCACTTTCGCCACGTAGATCACGCCGTCTTTCACGACTCCGGCCGGGCCTTTCGGTCCGTCGGGAGTGAAGGCAATGTTCTTCCCGGCGCGAATGTCGCGCAAGATCTCGCGCAGCGCTACCTCACCACCGCGGGTCGATGAACCGCGCGCAGTCTCCGCCCCGTAGAGATGCAGCACGCGGGAAACGATCTCTCCATCCTTCGACCGCGAGATGATCGCCGTGGTCGGTTTGCGCCAGCGCGAATGCAGCGACAGGAGAATGTGCCGGTGCCAGAACGCGAGGATGTAGCGCGGCTGCTCGTCGAGATTCTCTTTGTCCACATGACGGACGCGCATCGTTGCGTGCAGCGCGCGGATGAAGAGGTAGCCGAGGAGCGACACGATCTTGATTTTCATGCGATCGCTCCGGCCGGAATGGCCTCATCAGCGAACTGAAGATCGTAAAGCTTGCGATAGACGCCGTGACGCGTCAGCAGGTCATCGTGCGTGCCGGACTCCACGATCTTCCCCTTGTCGAGCACGACGATCTTGTCGGCGCTGCGAATCGTGGAGAGCCGGTGGGCGATGACGAGTGTCGTTCTTCCCTTCATCAGATGTTCGAGTGCGCCTTGTACCAGCCGCTCCGACTCCGTGTCGAGCGCCGACGTCGCTTCGTCGAGGATGAGGATCGGCGGATCTTTGAAGAGCGCGCGGGCGATGGCCAGACGCTGCCGCTGCCCGCCGGAAAGCAGCACGCCCGACTCGCCGATCTCGGTGTCGTATCCGTGCGGCATCGCGGAGATGAAGTCGTGCGCGTTGGCGGCGTTGGCCGCATCGATCACGCGCTCCGGATCGACGTCTCCGCGGCCGTAAGCGATGTTGTTGCGTACGGTGTCGTTGAAGAGCACGACTTCCTGCGTGACGAGACCCATGAGCGCGCGAAGCGACGCGAGTTCCACGTCGCGGATGTCGTGACCATCGACGGTGATGCGGCCGCCGTTGACGTCGTAAAAGCGCGGCAGGAGATTGACGAACGTCGACTTCCCCGAACCGCTTCCGCCGACGATAGCCACGATCTCGCCGGGCGCAATCGCGAGATCGACCTCCCTGATGACCGGCTCGGCTTCGTAGCGAAAGGAAACGTTCTCGTAGCGGATCCCACTGCCCACCGACGCGATCGCCGGCGCGTTCGGTTTGTCTTCGACTTCGTTCGGAATGTCGAGCATGCGGAAGACGCGCTCGGCCGCGGACAGCGCCGTGTTGACGGAGAGATTCACCTTGTTCAGCTTCTTGATCGGCTGATACATCGCCGCCAGCGCGGCCATGTAGGCAAAGAGGCTTCCCATGCTCAGCGTGCCGTTGGCAATGCGGCGATTCGCGTAGAAAAAGATCGCCAGCGCGCTGAGCCCAGTGACGAGATCCATCACCGGTGATGAGAGTGCCTGGATCTTCTGCGCCTTCAGGTTCGATGAGAGATGGCGCTTCGTGGCGTCGCGGAAGCGGCCGATCTCGAAGCGTTCCATCGCGAAGGCTTTCACAATCCGGACGCCGCGGATGGTCTCCTCGAGCAGCGTGGCCATGTCCGCCATCCGCTCCTGCGACCGATGCGTCGTCCCGCGCAAACGCCGGCCGAAGTGAACGACAGGATAGACGAGCAGCGGCGCGGCGAGGATGGTGACGAGCGCGAACTCCGGGTTCGTCCAGAAGACATAGCCGAGGAGAAAGATAAGCGTCAGCGATTCCTGAAAGAGATCGCCCATGCGCGTCGAGACCGCGGCCTGAATGGCGTCGGCGTCCGAGACGACGCGGCTGACCATCTCGCCTGTTGAACGCTCGGAGAAGAAGCGGTGACTCTGAAAAATCAGCCGTTCATAGAGCCGGTTGCGCAGATCGCGGACCGTGGATAGGCCGACTTTCTGAAATGCGTACTCGGAAAAGAAGGAAGCCAGGGCACGCAGGACGATGACGATCAGCAGCGCAATGAGGATGTAGCGGAACTGGGTCTTGCGATTCGCAGCACCCCACCATGCGTGAAACCGGTGGTTCATCTCGTCCGCGTGATTGACGATCCAGCCGCGCTGCCCTTCGGGTTTGTCGCGATTGAGAAATAGATTGATGAGGCGATCCTTAAAGACCTCCTCGCGCGACGCGTGCGTAGCCGCAGGGGCTGCGCTGACAGGAGACGCTGCGACGTGAGTCGATGCGCTCGTTGTTGTCGCCGGTGGCGGCGTCAACCCGATATCGACGACTGGCTGAAGCAGTCCGATCATCGCCGTCTGGGTCACGGCGAAAATGATCATCGAGCCGAACGCCAGCGCCGCCCACGCTTTGTAGTGACGAAGATAGCGATAGAGCCGGCGAAGGACCTTCATCGATTCACCGCGCCCATGATTGCGTCGGCGGCACGCCGGCTGGCACCGCCCTCGCCGAGGAGCGCGCGAACTGTCGCGAGCTCGCTGCGAACCCGCGCGTGCTCCTCCGGTTGCGCCAGAGCGCGCACTTCTGCTGCGATGCGATCGCCGTTCACGTCGTGCTGCAACAGTTCCGGGACGACCTTCTTCCCGGCCAGGATGTTGACGAGGCTGAAATGCTGCAGGCTCACGAGGCGGCGGGCAAACCAGAGCGTCGCCGTTGACAGCCGGTACATGACGATGACCGGCGTTCCGACGACCGCGCATTCGAGCGTGGCTGTGCCGGACGAGGAGAGCGCCACATCGGCCGCGGCCAGCTCTTCCCCGCCTCCGTGCGGAACGATGCGCACGTAAATATTGGCCGCTTGCATGATCGCGAGCAGCTCCGCCGAGGAGATGGTGGTGGCCTGAATCACGAACGCATCGACCTCGCGCTCGTGGCGAAGATTGGCGACGGCGTCGAGCATCGCGGGAAGCAGTTGCGAGACCTCGCCACGGCGGCTGCCGGGAAGGAGTGCCAATCGCAGCGGCGTGCCCGGCTCCTGATCGCCGCGCGCAACGCCCGCCAATTCATCGATCAACGGATGGCCGGCGTAGACGACTGGCACATCGTGATCGCGGTAGAACTTCTCCTCGAACGGGAAGATGACGATCATCAGGTCGACGATCCTGGCGATCTTCTTCACGCGTCCCTGCCGCCACGCCCAGACTTGCGGCGAGATGTAGTAGATGACGCGGATGCCCATCGCCTTGCAACGCTCCGCGACGCGCAGATTGAACTCGGGATAATCGACCAGGAGCACGGCGTCGGGCTTCTGGCGCGTGATCTCATCGATCATGTCGCGATAGATTCTGCGGAACATGCGCAGATGGCGCAGAACATTGAACAGGCCGACGATGCCCATCTCCCGGGCGTGATGAATCAGCCTCACGCCCTCGGCCGCCAGCAGATCGCCGCCGATGCCGAACACCTCGAGCGCTGGATCGAGAACCTTCAGCTCCCGGACCACCTCGGCGGCGTGAAGATCGCCGGAAGCCTCGCCGGCGATGACGGCAAGCTTCATCGCAGCGGGAACGGATACATCAGCCAGGCCAGCGCGATTCCGCCGAAAAACAGCGAGAAGAACACCAGCAGAAAAAAGCGAATCTGCTCGCGGCGCGTCTCTTTCCAGAGCAGCGCGAAGAAGATTCCTGTGCCCAGTGCGTACAGGAACATCAGGACGATGTGATTGCGGAGAATGCTCATTCTTTCCGACCCTGAGCGATATCGAAAGCGTCGAGGATCAGGAGCAGATTCATCAACCCTGCCGTAATCGTGAACGCCGTGCCGTACTCGAACGTGATGGAGGTGACGTCGGCATGAACTCCCGTCCACGCGGCGATCCAGTAGATCACTCCGGCGCCGAGCGAGCCGAGCGCCGCAAGAAGACGCAGCAGCGAACCGCTGGTGTGGCCGAGCATGTAGAGATCGCCGTCGATGGAGACGCCGATGACGAACATCAATGTGACGATGCAGAAGAAGGTGGCGGCGCGTGCGCGCTTGCCGAGGTAGAGATGTCCGGCGCCTGGAACGAGGTACGCCAGCAGAATCGCGAAAATCGTGCGGCCTTTCATTGGAGGGAGAGAGATTCCTTTCGGATTTGCTGGAAGTGCGGCAGAAGACGTTCGTAGGTAACTTCGAGATCCTCGGGCACGAGCCGCGTGCGGGCGGTGACGGTCATGAAATTCGAATCGCCTCCCCAGCGCGGGACGATGTGCATGTGATAGTGATCGGCCACTCCCGCGCCCGCAATCTGCCCGAAGTTCATCCCGACATTGAATCCCTCGGGATGATAGACGTCAGACAGAATGCGCTGCGCTTCTGCAGTGAGACGAATCAGCGCGCGCAGCGAGTCGTCGCGGCTGTCGAACAGAAGCGCGTCGTGCGCGACCGGCGCAACCATCAGATGACCGTTCGTGTAGGGATAGCGGTTCAACATGACGAGCGCGTCCGCGTTGCGAAAGAGCGTCTGCGTCTCACGAAGGCCCTCCGCCCTGGCAGCGTTGCAGAAGATACAACCCGGCGAGGTCTCGCTTTTCGGCGAGGTCAAGTAGGAGTACCTCCAGGGCGTGAACAGGATTTCCATGTTGGGGAGTTGGGATCGTGCATGGGAGCGAAATAGTGGAGTGTGTTGTTGCTGAAGAACTGAATGTTGAATGTTCAGTGTTGAATGGTGAGTGTTGAATGAAACGCCAATGGACCTGATCTTCGTTTCATTCAACCCGGAATACTCAACATATCGTGCATGGGGACCGAAAGGCGGAATGTTGAATGTTTACTGTTGAATGTTCAGTGTTGAATGAAACGCCTGCGAACCTGACTCAACCCATTTAACACTCAACATTCAACACTCAACATTCAACATTCTTGTTTTAAGAACCACTGTCGGTGGGCGCTCCGTTATCCGAGCCCGCGGCAGTCTCATTGATCAACTCTTTCAGTTCTTTTCCCGGCTTGAAGTACGGGATTTTCTTCGACGGCACTTCCACCTTCTCGCCTGTCTTCGGATTGCGGCCGGTGCGCGACTTGCGGCTGCGCAGGCGGAAACTGCCGAAACCGCGCAGCTCGATTTTTTGTCCGGAGCGGAGTGAATCGACGATCGAGTCGAAGACGATGTTGACGATCGTCTCGGCCTGTTTCTTCGTGAGCTGGACGACTCGGGCCACCTCGTCGACGAGCTCCGCTTTGGTCATCACGCCCGCTTTATCTTCGAGCTCTTTTTCGGGTTCCAGGTGATCCAAAGGTGCCTCCTCACTCATGACGGTCACCACTGATAAAGAAAACGCGGACGGCGGCTGAGAATCCTGCCGATGGCGGTCTCGGTATCCGACTCGTCGCTCGTCAGCGCATCAAACAGTCCGCGTGTTCGTTTCTTCGGGTAGATGGTGCCGGGACGTCCGTGAATGCCGCCCAGTTTGCCGGCGACGTTGATGGCATCGTCGAGATTGCCCAACTCATCGACGAGCTTGAGCGCGAGAGCCTGCTCGCCGGTGAAAACGCGGCCGTCGGCGATTTTTCCAACTTGCGCTTCCGTCAGTTTTCCTTTGCGGCCAGCGGCCACGGCACGTACGAACTGCGAATGGAGCTGCGTGACGATGTCCTGAAAATAGGCGCGCTGCGCGTCGGTCAGATCCTGATACGGCGAGCCCGCGGCTTTCATCGGCCCGCTGGTAATCGTCTCGGGCTTCAGCTTCGCCCACGCCAGCAGGTCCTTCGTTTCCATCCACTGAAGAATGACGCCGATCGATCCTGTGATCGAGCCGGGATTGGCGACGATACGGTCACAGGCTGACGCGATGTAGTAGCCGCCCGATGCCGCGACGCTGTCGAGCGAGGCGATGACCGGCTTGCCGCTGCGCGCGCGGACGTTGCGGATCTCTTCGTAGATCTCCTGCGACGGCGCGATGGCACCGCCCGGGCTGTTGATGCGCATGATGATCGCTTTGACGCTGGAGTTGCGCGCGTAGCGGTGAAGCGCATCGATCGCGTCGCGCGACCCGAGGATCTCGCCATCGATCGGAATGATGGCCACCTTGTCGCCGAAGACATCGCCGCGCGAGGTCGTGTCGTTGCCGGCGATCGTCGCGATCATCACTCCAAGAATCAGGCAGGCGATGACGACGACCAGACAGCCGCTGACCGCGCCGAAAAAGAAAATACCGGCGCGGGATTTGCGCGGCGGTGTGGCCACAATCGGCTCACCGGCGGGCGGGACAGGATCGAGTTCCGACATGGATCAGCCTTGCGGCGTCGTCTCCGGAGTGGGAGTCTCTGATTCGGATTCCGTTTGCGCTTCTGCTTCGTGCGTGTGCGATTCCTCAGCCACGCGCGCCTCTTCTGCGTGTTGTGCCATTTCCTCTTCCGTGAGCGGCTCGATGTCGCGCGTCGAGAGTCCGATCTTCTTGTCGGTCCAGTCGATCTTGATCACCTTCGCGCGCACCGGCTCGCCCGGATGAAACGTCTTGTCGAGCTTCGCTTTCGGATCGCGCGAGATCTCGGAGACGTGCGCAAGCCCTTCCACGCCCTCGGCCACTCGGATGAAAAGACCGAAGTCGGTGATCTTGGCGACCGTTCCGATCACTTCATCGCCGACATTGTGGGTTTTGGCGAAGTTGTCCCATTCGTTCGGCAGGAACTCTTTGATCGAAAGCGACAGGCGCTGATTCTCGCCGTCAACGCTGATCACGCGCGCTTGCACGGCGTCGCCCTTCTTCAGGACTTCGCTCGGATGCTTGAGGCGACGGTTCCAGGTCATGTCGGAGATGTGAATCAGACCGTCGATGCCGTCTTCGACCTCGACGAACGCGCCGAAGTCGGTGAGGTTGCGAACCTTCCCGGTGATCACGGCGCCGATCGGATAACGCTGCGCAATCGTGTCCCACGGATTCTGCTCGAGCGCTTTGAGCGAGAGCGAGATGCGGCGGTTCTGCACGTTGACGTCGGTGACGACGGCGTCCACTTCGGCGCCCATCGTCAGAAGCTTCGACGGGTTGCGGACTTTCTTCGTCCACGACATTTCGGAAACGTGGATGAGACCTTCGACCCCTTCTTCCAGCTCGACGAAGGCGCCGTAGTCCGTCAGCGAAACGACGCGCCCATGAACCTTCGAGCCGAGCGGATAGCGCTGCACGACATCGGTCCACGGATCCTGCGACTTCTGTTTGTAGCCGAGCGAGACACGTTCGGCGCTCGGATCGAACTTGAGAACGACGACTTCGATCTCGTCGCCGACATTGAAGTATTCGGACGGATGATTGACGCGTCCCCAGGAAACGTCGGTGATGTGCAGCAAACCATCGACACCGCCGAGGTCGACGAAAACGCCGTAGTCGGTAATGTTCTTGACCGCGCCGTGCGCGTGCTGCCCTTCCTGCAAACGGCTGAACGTGTCGGCCTTCGCCGCGGCCTGCTCGACTTCGACGATGGCGCGCCGCGAGAGGACGATGTTGTTTCGTTTCTTGTCGAACGAGACGATCTTGAACTTGTACTCGTGGCCGCGAAGGGCATCGAGATTCTTGACCGGCTTGGTATCGATCAGCGAGCCGGGAAGGAACGCCTTGACGCCGCCGACGTCGACCGCGAGTCCGCCCTTGACACGCTCGACAACGCGGCCGCTGATCGGCTCGTCGGCTTTGAACGCGGCTTCGATGCGGTCCCAGACCAGCATCCGTTCCGCTTTCTCGCGGGAGAGCACGATGTAGCCGCTGTTGTTTTCGAGGCGCTCGATGAAAACGTCGAGCTCATCGCCGGGCTTGACGGTGATCTGACCGTCGTATCCCGTTACCTCGTGCGTTGGAAGGACGCCCTCGGATTTGTAGCCGATGTCGATGACCACTTCAGCGCCGGACACCTTGAGGACCTTGCCGCGGATGATGTCGCCCTCGGCAAAATTCGACATTTTCCGGTCGTACATGTCGAGAAGCTCGTCCATGCCCATACCTTCAAGGTCGTTTGTCTCCCCCCCTTTTCGGAGCGGTTGTTTACTGTTTTTAGGATCGTCACTCGACGGCATGAAACGGGATACCTCCTGGAATTTCCGGCGCATTTGCCCGAAGGCACATCTGGCGTAAATTGTTGATAGTAGTCGAAATGCGGAGTTTAGCGGCGCAGCTCTCGATCAGTCAAGGAATTACGGAAGGCGTGTTGATCTGCTCGCTCGCGCTTCAGCGCCGGTAGTCGCGATGCACGATCTCGACGGCGTATCCGCGGCTGGCCAGGTCGTCGCCAAGCCGCTGTCCGATGGCGACGGAACGGTGCTTCCCGCCGGTGCAGCCGATGCCGATCGTGAGGTAGCTTTTCATTTCCTTCTGATACTGCGGCAGTAGATAGGCGACAAAATCGACGAGTTTGTCGTAGAAGATGTCGTATCCCGGCTGCGCTTTCAGATACGCGACGACTTCGGCGTCGAGCCCGGTCATCGGCCGCAGCTCCTCCACGAAGTGCGGGTTCGGCAGGAAGCGGACGTCGAAAAGCAGATCGACGTTGTAGGGCATGGCGTACTTGAATCCGAAGGTGACGATCGTGACGAGCATCGTCACTTTCTCGTCCTTCAGCTCAAACCTTCGCATGACCTCGGCCTTCAACTCGTGTACCGAGAATTGCGACGTATCCAGCACCATGTTCGCGAGCGATTTCACCTCGGTCAATGCAGCCCGTTCCGAGGCGATCGCCTCGACCAGCGGCTGATCCTGCGCCAGCGGATGCGGCCGGCGCGTTTCGGAGTAGCGGCGCGCGATGACTTCATCGCTGGCGTCGAGAAAAATCAGGACGACGTGCGGGACGAGTTTCTGGATGCGCTCGCGATAGAAGGTGGGAAAGACATTCGCGAAATCGTGCGTGCGGACATCTACGACGATCCCGACGCGATTCGCGTTTTCGTGCGCCCCAACCTCTTCGAGAAACGGCTCGATCAGCTCAATGGGCAAGTTGTCGCAGCAGTAGAACCCGACATCTTCCAGCGTCGACTGCACGTAGCTCTTCCCCGAGCCGGAGAGCCCGGTGATGATGACGAGGTATTCGGGGCGAGGCATGTTTCTTCAAGTCTACCCGAGGAGAACCGTTTCACGCGGAGACGCGGAGAACGCTGGGCCTTTTTCTCCGTGTCCTCCGCGTCTCCGCGTGAAATGCTTCTTTACCGCTGCCGCCGCGTCCGATCGAGCACGTCCGCCTGGAAGCGCATCTTCGTGCTCATGCTGCGCAGTTCCGAGCTCGTCTTCTCCTCGGGGTTGGAGCTCGGCAGCGCGCCCGGCTCGCTCCCCTGCTTTGCGATCTGCTCGTCGATGCGCTGCAGAAACGAGCGGGCGGAGTCGTGTCCTTGCAGTTTCATGAGGTGATTGCGGGCGGCGATCTCGACGAGGAGCGCGAGATTGCGTCCCGAGGCGACGGGTAAGCGGACGTAGGGCTTGGAGACGCCGAGGAGCTCGAAGGTCTCGCCGGTGATCCCGAGGCGGTCGTACTCAGTGCCTTCGACCCATTTCTCCAGCCGCACGACCAGATCGATCGGCTTCACATCGCGCGTTGAAGCAACGCCGAAAAGATCCTTGATGTCGATGATGCCGATGCCGCGCAACTCCATGTGATGGCGCAGCAGATCGTTCGAGTAGCCGAGGAGGACGTCGTTGGGATGGCGCTTGATGATCACCATGTCGTCGGCGATCAGACGATGGCCGCGATAGATCAGATCGAGCGCGCACTCGCTCTTACCGATGCCGCTGTCGCCGAGGAGGAGGACGCCGATGCCGTAGACGTCGAGCAGACCGGAGTGCATCGTCAGCTTCGGCGCCATCGTCTCTTCGAGAAAGTACGTCGTCCGCGTGATCGATGTGGACGACATCGCCTGCGTCGAAAAAAGGGGCACGGAGCGCTTCTCGCATTCGTGGCGGAACTCTTCGAGCGGCGCGATCCCTTTCGTGACGATGAAGCAGGAAACGTCGAGCGCGGCGACGTCGCGAACCCGTTTCTCGCGAAGGCGCGGCGGAAGCGAGAGCAGGTACTTGGTCTCGGACTCGCCGATGATCTGAACGCGCCACTGCTTGATGTATTCGTAGTAGCCGGCGAAGGCGAGGCCGGGTTTCTGAACGCGTGGCCGGAGGATGACGCGGTCGAGGCCGTCCTCACCGGTGACGAGTCGGAGTGAAAGATCATCGAGGTCGCCGGCGCGGAGAACGCTGACTGTCGTCGGGATGAAGTCTTCGGCGGCCTGATTGGTCACCGCGCTATGGTACGCGAACCGTAGCGCGTGACGAGTCGCACTTACCTGTGAAACGGGGGAAGAAAAAAAACCGCTGCCGTCATCGAGACGGCAGCGGCGGAAGAGTTAATCGCGTTCCTGCTTACTTCGTCTTGATCGATGCCTGCGCTGCGGCTTCAAACACGGCGTCGAGTTTCTTCGTATCGTCGCGGCCTTTTGCCCGGTCTTTTCCAGTATTGGGGTCGGCCAGAATCATCACGTCGAGCGGCCCGCCTGGCGCGTTGTTGTACGCGAAGTGATACTGGTCGGTGATCGATGCCGTTCCCATCGAGCGGGAGCCTTCGTTACCGTCGTCAAGTCCAGGCGAGGAGGCAGACCCGCCACTCATCGCGGCACCCATAGCCGGACTGTCGTGATGGACCGATCCCTTGTCCTGCAACTGGCTGACGTCGAACGCCTTATCGGGAGGTCCGATCAGAATCACGAGCTTTCCGCGGAGCGTCTTCGATCCCGGAAGGCTCGTCTTTTCGAGCGTCAGATGCTTGTCCGCCTGCTCGGCCTTTGCGGCCACGTCGGCGGCAAAGTTCGGTCCCCGGCTCGCCAGGAAGCGATCGACGAACGCTTGCGCTTCCTCGTCGGTCCGGATCGAGGCCCACTGCTGGCGCTCGGCCTTGGTCATGAAATATCCCTGGGGCGAATTGTCCCAGCCCTTGAACTTCACTAATCCGTCAGCAAATAAAGATGCTGAGAAAAGAAGAATCGCTGCCGCGAATAGCAGACGTGTTTTCATCGAGAGCCTCCTGTGGCCAATTTCGGCAAGGATACAGGCCCATTACGACGGCGGCAAACCCATCCATGAAGAAACGGGGGCGTGTTGGTTAAGTTTTGGACACGAAACACCGCTCAGACTTCCGGAGCGATGAGACCGAGGTTGTTGTCGCGGCGCTTGTACATGACGGAAATGCGATCGTTGTCGAGATCGCGAAAAACGATGAACTCATTTTTCGATCCGTCCAGTGATTCCGCGGCGTCCTCGATCGTCATCGGCAGAATGGCGATGCTGTTCGTCTTGATGATCCGAGGAAGGCGCGCTTTGCCAGCTTTGCGCAGCTTGCCCGGCTCGAGCACCTGCACCGCCCACTCGGTCACCTGACCGGCCACGGCCTTGTTGAGAACGCCGTCCTTGCGATGATGATCGCGAATCGTTTTCCGATTCTTCTGCGCCTGCCGTTTGACGTGATCGAGCGCCTTGTTGATCGCGTCCTGCATCGAGTCGCCGGATTCCTGCACCGACTTCACATCGTGCTCTTTCCCCTTGATGAGAATCTCGCAGATGTTCCGGTACTTTTCGACCTGCAGAACGACGCGCACGTCGATCACGTCGTTGAACAGTTTCTCGACGATCTTTCCGACCTTGGTCGTGATCAGAGCGTGGATGTCCGGGGTTACTGTGTAATGCCGTCCGGCAATTGTCGTGGCCATGGTCGCTATCGTATCTCCGCCGCGTGGGTGCTACGAAACGCGCTCGCTCGCCTCGGCAACAGGCTCCGGCTCGCCGCGATGGTGATCGCGGATCTTCTCGCGATTCTTCTGGGCCTGACGTTTGATGTGATCGACAGCGGCGTTGATGGCATCGGTCATCGACGTCTCCGATTCCTGCATGGCCTTGGCGTCGTGATCCCTGGCGACGATGAGGATCTCGCAGGTGTTGCGATGTTTTTCGGCGTGCAGCATCACGCGCACGCTGCTGACATCCTGAAACAGCCGGTCCTCGACGCGGCCGAGCTTCGATTCGATCAGCGCGCGGATGTCAGGTGTGACTTCGAAATTGCGTCCCACGATCTCGGGGGTGACTGCTGCCATTCAAGGCCTCCCTTTGAATCTCAGAAAATCTGTTTGCGGTCCGTCGATGAGGGGATGTTCAGTTCATCGCGGTACTTGGCAACGGTACGACGGGCAATATTGATGCCTTCATCGTTCAGGATTTTCATGATTTTGGAATCCGACAGCGGTTTCCTTGGATCTTCGCCATCGATGAAGCCCTGAATCTTTTTCTTGACCGTGAGGCTGGAGATGTCTTCGCCGGTATCGGAATCGATACCGCTGTGGAAGAAGTACTTCATCAGGAACAGGCCGCGCGGCGTGTGCATGTACTTGTTCGACACGACGCGCGAAACGGTCGACTCGTGCATCTGGATGTCGTCGGCGACGTCGCGCAGCACGAGAGGGCGCAGGTAATCGATCCCCTTCTCCAGAAACTCGCGCTGGTGTTTTACGATCGACTCGGCCACTTTGTAGATGGTGCGCTGCCGCTGGTCGAGCGATTTGATCAGCCAGACCGCCGAGCGGATCTTGTCCTTGATGTAGTTGACCGTCTCACCATCCGACTTCGAGTCCATCGAGTTGAGCATCGAGCGATAACTGCCGTTGATGCGCAGCTTCGGCATGCCGTCTTCGTTGAGCACGATGACGTAATCGTCGCCGACCTTCTGGATGTAGACGTCGGGCTCGACGTAGATGGCGCGCTCGTTCGAATACTTTCGCCCAGGCTTCGGATCGAGATGCTTGATGACCTCGACGACGCCTTCCAGCGTCTTCATATCGGTGCCGAGGGCCTTGGCAATCTGCACGAAGTGGCGCTGCATGAACATGTCCCAGTGGTCGCGGACGATTGCTTCGACCAGCGGGTTGTCAACCTCGAGGAACTCGAGTTGCAGCAGAAGACACTCGCGGAGATCGCGCGCGCCGACGCCGATCGGATCGAGTGACTGAATCGCCGCGACCGCCTTCTCGACGTCGGCCGGATCGTACGGACCAGCAGCGGCAATCTCTTCGTTGTTCGCGCGGAGGTAGCCATCCTCGTCGATGTTGCCGATGATGAACGCGCCGATGTCTTTGACCGCTGGCGAGGCATCGCTCATCCCGAGTTGCCACGCCAGGTGATCGGTGAGGTTCGGCGGCCGCGTGAGCGTGTTCTCGATGGGGAACTCTTCGTGGTCCTCACCCATCCGCGGGTTGTAGCCGTACTCGATGTAGTCCTGGAAGTACGCGTCGTAATCGATCTCGTCGAAGGAGTCTTTCTCTTTCTCCGGCGCTGGCTCGGCGGCTTTGGCCTCTTCCTCAGTCTGCGTTTTTTCCTGCGCCTCCGCTTCCGCTTCTTCCTGCTTCGCCTCCTCGGCGGATTCTTCGAGGAGCGGGTTTTCCAGCAACTCCTGGTTGAGCACTTCCTGGAGCTCGAGTTTCGACAACTGCAGCAGCTTGATCGCCTGCTGCAGCGACGGCGTCATGATCAGTTTCTGGGATAGCTTGAGGTGGAGTTTCTGTTCTAGTGCCATAACTTGATCGACAGGTTACTTCGCTTTCCTTGAGAGCAGCTCGTTAGTTCAGATTGAAAGATTCGCCGAGATAAATCCGCCGGACCTCCGCGTCTGCCGAAAGACTCTCAGGAACTCCCTGCCGGAAAATCTCACCCTCTTTGATGATGTATGCGCGGTCGGTGATCTTCAGAGTCTCGCGGACGTTGTGATCGGTGATGAGGATGCCGATCCCGCGTGCGCGAAGCTGCGAAACGATTCGTTGGATCTCAAATACCGCAATTGGATCGATTCCTGCAAACGGCTCATCCAGCAAGATGAATGCCGGGTTGATGGCCAGGCTCCTTGCGATCTCCACACGCCGCCGTTCACCGCCCGAAAGTGAGAAGGCCCGGTTCTTGGTGATGTGCGTGATGCCGAACTCCTCGAGCAGCATCCGCGTCCGCCGTTTGCGCTCCGCCAGCGGCAAATCCATCGTCTCGAATACCGCCAACAGATTTTCTTCGACGGTGAGCTTGCGGAACACCGACGCTTCCTGCGGCAGGTAACTGATCCCGCGTTGGGCACGCAGATACATCGGCAACGCAGTGATGTCGTCGTCGCCGAGCGTGACCTTCCCATCGTCCGGACGAACCAAGCCGACGATCATGTAGAACGTCGTGGTCTTGCCCGCGCCGTTGGGCCCGAGGAGTCCGACGATCTCGCCCTGCTTGATCTCGACGGAAACGTCTTTGACGACCTGCCGTCGTTTGTAAACCTTGACGAGATGCTCCGCCGCCAGACGCAACGGCGCGTCCGGCGTTCGCTCGCGCTCGGAAGTGGTGAAGGGGATTGGGGAACGGCGGTCAGACATTCAGGGATGGGATGTTAGCGTATTGCGCGCCGCGGCGCGGCGCGCGTTATCGGTTGGTTGCGCTTCGCGCGTCTGTTGCGCTTCGCGCGTTGGATTCTTGCGCACGTTGGTGTATTGCGCTTAGCGCGTTCTCGGTTGTCAGTTGGCGCGCGATGCCGTGCGGCTCGTGCGCCTCCCCAGCGGCTCCGGGGAGGCAACAGCTTAGGTGAACGAGCGGTATCCATCTCGCGCGCACAGCAACAACGCGCGAAGCGCAATCAACCGCTAACGCGCGGCGCGCCAGCGCCGCGCAATTTCACGTACTCGATCAATCCACGCAGTGGTTCCGCGACTCGCCGCGCTGCTGATCGAAGCTTTCGGTATTCGGTCTCATCGAGGAAATCGAGCCGGCGAGCGGCGATGAGCTGCGCTTGAATCTCGTAGAGCGAGCCGCGGGTATGACTCAGGAACTGCCGCCATTCGCCATTCGTCAGCCTGCCTTGCCCCTCGGCTAGATTGCTCACGACCGAGATGGACGCCCGTCGCAACTGCTGCGTCAGACCGAATCGTTCGTCGCCGGGAAACATCTTCGTGACGCGATAGACGTCCTCCATCAAGTCAAGCGCCCGCTTGAACACATCAAGATCTTCGAATGTCGCCATTTTGGTTTTGCTGGTGCTGGGAGCTGCGTGCGCCTGCGGCGCACGCGTTAGCGGTTGGTTGCGCTTCGCGCGTTGCCAAACGATGCAACGAGAGCGCGAGGATCGCGCCCGGGAATGTGGGATGGCTATCTTACCCGAATTGCTGCGTGGCGCTGGCGCGCCACGCGTTGTCGAGTACGCGCGAGAACGCGCCGGCGTCTGAGGGGGCCGCGATTCCAGAAGAAGACCTGAATGAACAACCCGAAACCGATTCCTCGCCCGCCGGCAACGCGCGAAGCGCAAGAAACCCAACGCGCGAAGCGCAAGAAACCCAACGCGCGAAGCGCAAGAAACCCAACGCGCGAAGCGCAACTAACCGATAACGCGTGCGCCACAAGCGCACGCAATTTAAGGTTGCTTGTACGTGCCCTGCATCGGTTTCAGCACATCAACCTTGTTGCGGTCCAGATCGATCGAGATCGTCTGGCCGGGGAGCGAGCCCGCTGGTGAGGTGACGAGGGCGGGATTGCCGGTCAGGTAGACCATTCGCTGGGCGACGTTGTATGTGGCTTTGTCGCCGGTGCCGCGGCGCATCGTGGCTTTCTCGACCATCACGACCTTCTCCAGCGCTTCGACGTGATCCATCTTCTTGTTCGCATCGAAGAAGAAGGAGGCATGTTCGGAGCTGAAGTGACGTCCTTCGCCGTCGTCGATCTGCACGCTTCCGTTGAGATCGATGCGCCGGTCGGCTTTGCGCGCGTTGAGCACATCGCTCGTTGATTGCATCGGCACCTTGCGCACCTCGGCAGCGGCTTTCGTGCTCGTGTTGTACAGCAGCGTCCGGACGTTGCCACGCGCGGTGATTTGATCGCCCGCGCCCTGGACTTGCAGCTCCTGCGCGAAGATCGTGTTCGTCTCCTGCCACGCCCGCACGTGACCGGTAAAGATGCCGATCTTCGTGGCCTGCTGCATCACCACCGTGTCGGAGTTGACGAAAACCGGCTTGCCCGCGGGGAAGATGCTCGTGGCGTCGGCGCTGACCGCGGCCGGCGCGCCGCTGGCCTGCTTCGAGACGAGTTGCGCGATCACCTCGCCGGTCGCGCGTGCCGTGCCCGCGCGCGGCGAGAACTCGATCAGTTTCGCTTTCAGCGTCGAGCCATCCGTGACGACCGCGGGAAAGAATCCCGGCTCGCCTGTCAGCGTCACGTGATCGTTCGTGATGTCGTAGTTCGCACGCACCGAATGCGCGTCGTTCTTCGGATCCTGGTAATGAACATTGCCGTCGAGCGCAGCACTGGACGCCTTATGCGTTGCCGGATCGAAATAGACGACGAGATGTCCCGATGTCATGAGACGCTTGATGGGGGCCGTCTCTTTCATCGTGACGTTGTCATCGGCCTTCATTTCGGTGACCTGTTTGTTGGCGATGCCGACGCGGAACGTATGCGCGACGAGATCGCGATTGGGCGGGCCTTCGATCACCGCGTGCGCCGGCGCGGTGTCGCCGACGAAGTTCATCGCGCTGATCTCGCCGGTGGGACCGATCTCGCTGAAGAAGCGGTCCGCGGTGATTGTCTTCCGCCCCGCCGTTTCGGCACTTTTGCCTGCCAGCGGCGTGTCGCCGGTCATGACGATGATGAGATGTCCCTGTCCTTCGAGCGCCTGGAGCGCCTTGTGATCGGCGCCGAAACGGCCGGTGACATGATCGACGGTGAAGCGGTCGCTGTCGCGCGTGGCCACGACGTCCTTTGTGAAATCGGCGAAGTTTTCCTTGCGCCGGAAAACGCCTTCCTGTCCTTTGATGTTGAGCGGTGACTCGGCAGGCGTGGCAGGCGCCATCGTGGCATCGACCTTTTCGTAGAGCCGCAGCATCTCGCCCTGCACGTCCATGTCGAGCGCACCGCCGCTGCCCGTCCAGCGATCGATCTTGAAATTAACGGCGACGTGGTTGGTCAGATGGACGCCGTCGAAATGAATCTCCGCGGTCGTGACTTCCACGCCGTCGCTCGAGGTCACGCGCACACCGCCCTTGGCGTCGGACTCCTTCGTGTTGCTGTTGAACTGCGCCTGCGGACAAACCAGCTCGTACGTCAGCCCCGTCGGCCGGTAGATCGTCATCTGCACGTTCTCGAGCGTGTTCCAGCCCGATTGAAAGGCGACCACGCGCTCGGCGCGGATGTGCGACGCCAGCCGGCCATTGATCGTCTGCGTATCTTCGAACGTCGTCGACACGATGGCGGGCTTGTCGACCGGACGGATCGTCGAGGTCACCGGAATCGTCCCCGCCTTGTCGCGCTTCGGTTTTCCGCGAGTCCAGCTCAGCACAATGACGAGCACAAAGCCGATGAAGACGAGGGGAAGTGCGACGCGAAGGATGCGGATCGTGCGCTGCACGTCGCCCGCAACTCGTTAAGGGTGAAGGCTATTCCGATTTGGGCAATGACTGCGAGCGTCTCGCTCGCGGGCAGCCGGGCGTCCTCGCCCGAGTGCTGGCCTAACGATGACTGACGTTTCGTGCGTCGTTCGCTATTCCGAAAAATCAACCAACGAGGCGAGACGCCTCGCTGGCCGCGAGCGAGACGCTCGCACTCCTTGCATCAACAATGATCAGCTTTGCGCCCGTTGGCGAGTAACCGTCCGGCTCAATCTGAACCAGCAAATCGACGATCGCGCCGCGGACGAGAGAGGGCGCAAGCGCGCATGCGGACGGCCAGAGCACCGCCAGCCCCCTCCCCGTCTCATCCTCAATTGTGATCTCGCAACAATCCTCAGCGAATTCACGCGTGGCAATCACGGACGCGTTGCGGACGAGGAACAGCGGCTGCAGATTGCCCGCTCCGAATGGCTGCAGCATTTCGTGCGCGGCGACAAACTCGCGATCGATCTCCCCCAGCGTCACCTCGGCATCCACCTTCGACTCGCGAAGAAAGAGCGCGTCGTCGAGCGAGGCAAACCGTTCCTCTAACCTCCGTCGCAGCTCATCGACGTTCAACGCCGGCAGCGAGAATCCGCATGCGAACTCGTGTCCACCGAAATGCGTGAACAGCTCCGCGACCGACTCGAGCTGCAGGTGCAGGTTGATCGTGCCGATGCTCCGTCCCGACCCAACCGCCACATCACCTTCGATCCCGATCGCCAGCACCGGCCGGTGGTAACGCTGCGCGATCCGTCCCGCGGTCAGTCCGAGAACGCCCTTGTGCCAGTTCTGTCCGGCGAGGACGAGAATGCGGGGTGATCGGTTGCTGGGTTGTTGGGTTGCCGGGTTGCCGGGGGTGAGGTTGCCGGGTTGCCCCGTTGCCGGGTTGCCGATTGGGTTATCAGATTGCGGAGTTGCAGGATTGCCTCGACCCTCGGCAACTTGGCAACCCGATAACTCGGCAACCTCCTCCAAAGCAACCGAGCAACCAAGCAACCGCGCGACCATCTCCTCCGCCTCCGCCCGCACGCCCTTCTCGATCTCCTGCCGTTCGGCGTTCAGCCGGTCGAGCTCCGCGCAGAGCGTCCAGGCCGATTCCTCAGTCGCCGCGGCGAAGAGATCGATGGCGGTTTCGGCGGATGACAAACGTCCGGCAGCGTTGATGCGTGGGCCGATTTTGAAGCCGATATCTACCGCTCGTAGAGGCCGGCCCAGCATCCCCAGCCGACGAATCAGCGCGCGCAACCCTGGATTGCGAGGATCGGCGAGACCGGCCAGACCGAGCGATGCGATGGTGCGGTTTTCGCCGATGAGAGGCGCTACGTCCGCCACCGTTCCGATCGCCGCAATCTTCAGTAGCGATGCGATCGACATCTTCGAACCGCTCCGGCGCAGCAGCTCGCAACAGAGTTTGAACGCGACGCCGACGCCTGCCAGATCTTTGAACGGATACTCACATCCCTCCTGTTTCGGATTGAGCACCGCCGCTGCCTCGGGCAACATTTCCGGCGGCAAATGATGGTCAGTGATGATGACGTCGATCCCGCGCTCGATCGCGACGCGCACCGGATCGACGCTGGTGATACCGCAATCCACCGTGATCACGAGCCGCACCTCTCTCTCAGCCAGCACGCGATCGAGGACGACGGTCTTCAGTCCGTACCCATCGACGAGCCGGTGCGGGACGACGTGCGCCGCGTCCGCGCCGAGGGCGCGAAGAACGGTTTGCAATAGAACGATGGAGGTGACGCCGTCAACGTCGTAATCACCGTAAATGAGGATCGTCTCGGAATCACGCACCGCCCGCTCGATCCGCGTGCATGCATCGGCAATCCCATGAATCGTCGACGGATCGTGCAGATCGTCGATGCACGGCGCGACGAATCGCCGGTAATCATCCAACGTCGTGATGCCGCGCCGGACCAGAATCGCCCGCAGCTTGTCATTGCCGATGGGAAGGTCCGGAAGCTCCCGCGGCGCCGCGAGCATGTGCCATGCGTCGTGGAGCATTGGAGTGAGTTTACGCGAGTGTGAAAGGTCTACAATTCGTAGATCTCATGAGCCAGGAAATCGAAGAAGACGACATCCCTGAAATGGACCTCCGCGACGGCGTTCGCGGCAAGTACTACGAGCGCTACAGGGAAAGACGCACGACGTCGATGAACCGCTCGATGCCGCCGGGAACGGTGATCCCGGAGCTCGATTATCCCGATGTCGGCACCGCGGCGGCCTGGCTGTGCGCTGCGTTCGGTTTCGCCGAGCGGCTTCGCATCGCCAATCACCGCTTCCAATTAACGATCGGAGAGGGCTCGATCGTTGTTGTGGAGCGGCACGACGACGCTGATGGCGGAAACCGGTCATCGACGATGGTGAGCATCGAAGGGATTGACGAACACTGCCGGCGTGCCGAGGAGAACGGCGCGAAGATTCTTCGTCCGCCGGCGACGCACGTATTCGGCGAGCGGCAATACACGGCCGAGGATCCGGGCGGGCATTCGTGGACGTTCTCGGAATCGGTGGCCGATGTTCATCCGCGCGATTGGGGCGGAGAGCTCATCGCCGAGTGAGCGATTTCATCCCTTACAAAGTTTGGCTGCTTCGGCCGCCGGCAGGCGCAACACGTCAACGTAGTAGTCCATCAGATTGCGCGTGAAGGCTTGTTCGTCCGGCCGGATGAGAGGCGCAATCCCGTTGATCCATCCGTCGACGCACGACGCTTTCTTTGCATCGCTCCCGGCGCATTGCAGAAGACTCGTGAAGGCCGCGCGATAGACATCGAACTGACGATGGGTCATTGGCGGGCCGTGTCCCGGAATCAGCAGCTCGAAATTCTTCTTGCCGATTCTGTCGAGTGATTCTTTCCAGCGCGGCGCGCAGGCGGTGTCGAGAAATGGCGCCGGGAGAGTGACGAGATCGCCCGACGCCAGCACGCCGCTCTGCGTGTCGAACAGCCAAACGTCGCCGGCAGTCACGGCGTAGCGCTCCAGTCCGACTTCGAATTCGCGCCCGGCAATTTTCCGCATGCCCGGCGCATCGATCACGACGTCGGGGGCGAGGTGCGCGGCATCATCGATCAGCGCCAATTCCGTGCGAAACCGCGCCGCCGCATCGGGCGCCGTCGTCTTTGCCGCAATCATCTCTTCGAGCTGGCGGTGATAGTTCGCAAGAAATCCGGTGCGCGCCGCGGCGAGGGCATTGCTCGCATAAATGGTGACCTTCGGAAATGCACGGCGGACGAGATCATTGCCGCCGATGTGGTCGAGATGCCAGTGGCTGTTCACTACAGCCGCAATGGACGCCTTCTCCGATGCCGCAAAGTCCAGCAGCGATTGGGTGTGCTGCACATGCCGGCCAGTGTCCATCACTACGAGTCCGTCAGGCGCGTGAAAAATCACGGTATTGCCGTCGGGCTGCGTTCCCGGCACGAAGCGGCCGCGTATGAGATGGATGCCCGGCGCAACCTCGCTCTGCGCAAACGCAGACGGCGCGAAAAGCAGAACCGCGATTGACACTATTTGCGTGAGAGCGTTCACGTTCTTTTTTTGCATTGAGTCGGAAGACTAGCGCGGCCCGCCAATGAAAATAGAAGTGGGCGCAGGTGTTTACGGCAAATTCACGCGCGTAGTCACGCGAAGATAAGGCTGCGTTTCAACTTGTCGAAGTCTCGCACTCTTTATTTCCGTCAATTCCCGCGTCTTGCTGTTACACTCCCGCGCACGAGGTCACGCCCATGATCGATCGAGCGCAGTCGCTGTTTCCGAAGTTCAGCATCTGCGCGGGTCGCCTCGCGCTCGTCACCCTTCTCTCTTTCCTTTCCGTGGCGGCACAGTCGAAGCCTTCCGCAGGCAACATTCCGAATGACCCTTGCGCGCCGGCATCGCTTGCATCCCCGGCAACGGAAGCCGGTGTGCAGGCTCGCTGTGCAAAGGTTCTCATCGCCGGGCTTCGAGGCAAAGCGGACGATCTGGCCATCGCATCGATCCTGGCGCGCAAGCTGGGGATTCCCGAATTTCGCCTCATGAGAGAGATACGCCGCCTCAACAGCATCGCAGAGACGGCGCCGAAGCGGTGGCGCGACTTGACGGTTGATGAGCTCAGCCAATTGCTCGCCAGCGCCTCGTCGGAAAAGGAAGAGGCCTCTGAGTCGCGCGAAGAGTGGATGCACCGTCTTCTCGGCGACGAAAATGGCTTTATCCCGCCCGATGGTCTCTCACGCGCACTCGAACAACGCAAAGCACTCCTGCGTGAAACTTCCGACACGGTCCACGCGCAACGATTTGTGCAATCGCCGATGACCGCGCTCCCATCCAGTCCAGCCGGCTGGACGAATCTGACCGGCTATGTTCATCCGGTTGGCAGGGTCAACGCTCTTCTCATTCATCCCACTTCGACGAACACGATGTGGGCTGGCACAGACGGCGGCGGCATCTGGAAAACGACGGATGCCGGAGCCACCTGGGTTGCCGCCAACGATTTTCTCGGCTCGCTATCCATCTCGGGGTTTGCAATGCGGCCGGCCGATCCTACGATCATTTACGCCGCCACAGGCGCGCAAGGCTCACATACCGGTCTCGGTGGTGTCGGCGTCTACAAATCGACCGACGGCGGCACGACGTGGCCGCAATTGAGCGCCACCGATCCCACCGGCAATGCCGATTTTCAACACGTCTTCCAGCTCGCCATTCATCCCACAGACACCAATACCGTGCTCGCAGCGACGGACGGCGGCGCTTACTTGACGACGAATGGCGGCACCAACTGGACGAAAGTTCCTGCCACGACGACACGAGTGAGAAACGTGGCCATTCATCCCGCGAATGGAAATCTCCGCGTCCTGGCGATGGACGACGGCACCGTCAAAATTGCCACAGACGGCTCCACTTACAACACCTACACGATCGCGGCAAGCACAACGAGCTACACCCGTATCGCTTTGGCCCCGTCGGACCAGAGCATCATGTACGCGCTCCTCACTGCCAACGATTTCACGACGCATATCTACCGCTCATCAACGGGTGGAACCACGTGGACACAGGTAACTCCGCCGGCAGGTTTTTTCTACAATAGCGCTTACCTGAGATACACAGGCGGCTTGTGGGTCGATCCCACGAACGCGAACCACATTGGCGTCGTCGAAGGCTGGGCCATGGTCACCAGCGACGCATCCCTTCCTACACCGACGTGGGGTCAGGCCGCTTCCGGGTGGACTGACTTTCACGGAATGGTCAGCCATCCCGGCTTCAACGGAACGACCAACAAGACCGTCTTTCTCTTTGACGACGGTGGCCTTTATCGCTGGACCAGCCTGGACACGTTCTCGAGCGGCCCACCATCGTATTTGTCGGCGAACGGAATCGTCGCCACCGAGGCGTATAGCGCGGCGGGACGAGGCGGCAATCTGGTATTCGGCGCGCAGGATGTGGCCTTCCGCTTTTACACGACGAACGCACCGAGCGATCCCACACAGAAATGGCGCTTTGCGGGGGGCACGGGAGGAAGCGACGGCGCGATTACTGCGGCTGATCGAACGAATCCGCTGATTCTCTACGGTTCCACTCAGGCCCTCGGACTCTATCGCTCGACCGATGGTGGGGCGAACGCCTCGTTGATCTGCCAGGGCATCACCGACATTACTTGCGGCGGGTTCACTGGGAATTCCGCGTTCATCGCGCCTTTCATCCTCGACCCTAATAACCAAAGCCGCATGCTCGCCGGCGCGGCCTCCTTATGGCGCTCGAACAATGTCTCCAGTGGCACGCCGCCCACCTGGACTGCGATCCATTCGGGCACAGGCAGTGTCATCTCCGCGATTGCAATTGCTCCTTCCAATTCCGACGTCATATGGGTCTCGTATTTCAATGGCAATGTCTACAAGACGGCAAACGGAACAGCGACCACACCCACCTGGACACCGGTCTCCACCGTCCCCGTGGGATTCAAATTGCGCATTCTCATCGACCGCACGGACGCCAACCGCGTCTACATCGGCCTCTCAGGTTTCGTAGCCAACCGGCTCGTTACGACGCCTGACGGCGGCACGACCTGGTCGGCGGTGAGCGGCCTGCCAAACGCCAGCGTCATGTCGATTCAACAACACCCCATCATTTCGTCGTGGTTGTATGCGGGCACGGCGGTGGGCTTGTTTGCAAGCGAAGACGGCGGCACGACCTGGAGCGCTTCCAACCAGGGTCCGGCCAATGTGCAGATTCAGGACCTCAATTGGTATTCCGAGACCGGGTCCAATGCCGTACTTACAGTCGCGACATTCGGGCGCGGCATCTGGCAAGCCTCTGCCAGCACGCTCGGCACGCCCGCCAGTTTGGTTGCGACTGCTGCCGGCACGACCAGCGTTTCGTTGACATGGACTGCCGCCGCAAACGCGACCGGCTACAAGATCCTTCGCAGCAGCAACCTCTTTTCGTATTCGCAGATCGGAACCTCGGGTTCGCCCGCCTATACCGACAGCACGGCCTCCGCCGGTACCGCATATCTGTATGTCGTGCGCGCAACGGATGGCACCAACGATTCGCCGAACAGCAATGCCGACCTGTCGACGACGGTAATCTTCACCGATCCGACGCTGAACGCTGGCACGACTGCCAAGAGCGCGCACGTCAGTGAGCTGCGATCGGCGGTCAATGCCGTTCGCGCTCTTGCCGGAGTCGGAGCAATGTCATTCACCGACCCGGCTCTTTCGTCGTCGATCAACATCAAGGTCACTCACATTACACAGCTCCGATCGGCCCTCGACACCGCCAGAAGCACCCTGGCGCTCACTGCCGCCGGCTATACGGACACGACGATCACCGGCGGTGTGACAAAGATCAAGGCCGCACATATCAACGATCTTCGACTGGGCGTGAAGTAGCCGCGCAACTTGGGGGCCGGCGGCGCGGAACGCGGATAGGTGCGGTGAATCCCCTGCATCTCCGCGCCTCCGCGTGAGACGTCTCCCCGTCCAGAATGCTATGTTCGCAATCATGAACCGACTGCGCACGCTCCCCGCTCTCGCGCTTCTTCTGCTGGCCGGCATTGCGGCCGCGGACGACGCTCACGGCACCTTCCAGTTCGGCAAAGCGAAGTTCCAGATCGTGAATGCCATGGCCTGGCAGCGCGAAGGAAAAGATCCGAAGAATCCGGTCACCGTCGTCGCCGCCGCCGATTTCAAGATCCAGCAGCAGGCGGTCATCACCGCGCTCGATCCCGTCAACGCGCTCATCGCGCAAATCGTGAAGGCCGAGCGCGGAAACTTCGTGATCATCACGCTTGCTCCGGCCGGACATTGCGCCATCTTCGCCTTCCTCGACACGGGCAAGCAGATCGACCTCGGCGATTCCTTTTCCGCCAAGACGACAACGTCGACGCCGTCGCACATCACCGGCGACTGCTCGACCGCGAAGCCGGAGAAGACACTCTTCGGCGATCCCTACGAGTTTCATCTCGCCTACGATCTTCCGGTCACGCCGAAGCAGAAACCGAATGCGCTTGCGGCGGGAGGCGGCGAACCGGGTCAGGCCTTCGCCGCACTCATCACCGCCATCCGCGCGAACGACTGGGACGCTTCGCATCTTCATCTCCGCGAAGAGGAGGTTCCCAAAACGGCTCCGAAGCCTTCGGAGAAGAAACAGTTCTTCGAAGGCCTCGCCCTCAACTATCCGAAGACGGTCACCGTCATCGGCGGCCAGATCACTGGCGATGAGGCGCAGCTCCAGATCGAAGGAGCGAAGTACGACGGCGGCAAGATCAAGGGCGACATCCTCATGAAGAAAGCCGGCGGCAACTGGCGTGTTGCCGATATGAGCCTGTACGGCGCCGACTGATGTCCGAGAACTCCGCGCAGCTTGTGGCCGAGGTTGTGGTTCCCGATCTTGGGAAGACGATCGACTTCCTCACCGCACTCGGATTTCGGGTCGAGCGGATCGATGGAACCTTTGCCGTGCTGCGCTGGGATGATTCGTATCTATTCGTGGCCGAGGACGCGGGAGCAACGACGACATCGCGATGGATCAACATTCGCGTCATCGTGCCGGATGTTGATGCGATGTGGACGAAGGCGCAACAGCTCGGACGCATCGTCAACATGATTGGCGATCGGAGCTACGGACTGCGCGACTTCATCGTGGCTGGGCCCGGTGGCGTGGAGGTTCGGTTTGCGCAGGTGATTTAGTCAAAGGCGTTTCACGCTTTAGGCTGGCAAGCATTACGCTATCCTCCGGTCCGAACGCATGCGCTACCTCAGCCACCTCTTCGACAACAACCGCACGTGGGCCGCCGAGATGACGCGGCAGGATCCTGACTTTTTCCGCCGCCTTGCCGGCCAGCAAGCGCCGCGCTATCTCTGGATCGGATGTTCCGACAGCCGCGTTCCCGCGACGCAGATCACCGGCCTGCTCCCCGGCGAAATGTTCGTACATCGCAACGTCGCCAACGTCGTGGTGCACACGGATTTGAACTGCCTGTCGGCGATCCACTTCGCAGTCGAGGTCCTGAAAGTCGAGCACATCATCGTCTGCGGCCATTACGACTGCGGCGGCGTCGGCGCTGTGTTGCGCGAAGACAAACTAGGCCTCGCCGACAATTGGCTCCGACATGTCCAGGACGTCCGCACGAAGCACCAACCGCAGCTCGACGCCCTTCCCGCCGACGCGCGCCAGCAACGACTGTGCGAGCTCAACGTGATCGAGCAAGCGATCAACGTCAGCAAGACCACCGTCGTGCGCGATGCCTGGTCCCGCGGCCAATCGCTCGCCATTCACAGTTGGGTCTACGACCTCCGCGACGGCCTCCTCCGCGATCTGGGTATGTGCATTACGGGCGAGGCAGAGGTCCCAAGGACTAGCGATGCGAATGAGCGGAGCTGAGCCTCACCAATGGCTATGGGCGCAGGCTTGCGGAAAAAGTATTGAGCAGCGCTTCGAGAATGGAGCGAAGCACCGCTGCCTTCAAGGTGCCTACCCGCTGTCCAATGATCGAGGGATCGGCGGTGAATAGTTTCAACGGCCGGACGTAAGATCTGCCGCGAAGGCTGCCATTCGAGAAGCTGGCATCGTCGATCTCGATACAGGTGCTGTCAGCGAAGGATTGCCAGTGACTTGACAGACGATCCAATCCGGCGAGGAGGCAGGAGCAAGAACGACAGCGGGTCGTGCCTTCGACCAGGAGAGATCCGAGAACGGAAACCGTAGGACTACGACTGCTCCTGGCTCAAGTACGACCACCGAGCCTCCTCATCAGGATGAAGCCAGTCACGAAGCGCCGGTTCGGCGAGTAGCGCAACGTCTGAAGCCGAGAGCACTGTGATCAGGACTCGCTGGCCAGCAACGAGATCGATCGGCTCGGCTGGCTGCAGTACCTGATCGGGGCCGATCACGGCTTCCACGGTTCGCATTTGAGAATGATACACCGGGCGACATGACAACTTGGCTAATGGATTCAAGCTCATCGATCCGCAGTATCCCTCGGCCCGCTCGCTCGACCAAAAAATCCACGCGTGGTGGAGAACTTGAACCCGAAGAGAGAGCGGGATTAAAAGATCTGTCCACGAGACGTAGACAACAGCGTGCTCTCAATCGGTACCCACTGATCGTTCGCATCCTGCACTTCGATCTCGTGGATTGGGTGAATCTCCCATAACGTAGCCCGTGTGGCGTGATGCAGCTTGCCGCTCTTGTCCGTGCGGTTATGAAGTTGCTCCGGGTGCTCCTGATCCCACATACGCCAGCCGCGGATTCGGACGAGCGTGCCGTCGTGCCAGGCCTTGGACGCCAGTTTGGGCCAGTTCGGATGTGCGTCCAGCAGGCGCGGGCTCAATTCCACGACCATCGATTTCGCTTGCTTGTTGCCCGCCGCCGGAACGAGCCACATGTGATGGTCCCTGTGGATCGGGTTCTTACAATTGCACGACTCCGGATCTTCGAGGTTCACCCCCGCCAGATAGCCGACTACTTCGATTCCGGTCTCTTCCTTTTTCCGAAGCGATTCTCTTTGCGCTTCTGTCCACCGGTCGCGGCGGTCATGCATAGCCGTGCTTGCCGCGGGAACGTCAGCAGCGATTCTTCTCACTGTCATGTGCGTATAAGAACCGGGTGCGATATCGCGATTCTTCAGCGCGTTGAGATACGGATCAGGAGCACTCGTCGCATTTGCGTCGCCTGTGGGCGGGCATTGCTCCACACCAAACGTGCCGGTCGTATGACCGATCAGCGCCGGATCGTCTTTCGCAGCGAGAAGAACAAACCAGAGCGACAAAGCTCCAGCAAACACCAGCCGTTGAAGCAGCGAATCACGTTTCATGCGACCCGCCTACTTCCAGATATCCGTGATGTCTTTCGCGGTCGTCGCTGCTCCGAATGGCGCGATGCCGTAAATGTCGAGCAGCGTTCGCAGAAGATCCTGGTGCGAGTAGCTCGCCGGCGACGTCGTGCCCGGAGCCACTGGCTGGCCCATCACGATCGTCGGGATATGGTTCTTCGGCGGCGACGTCGTGATCACGGTGCCGGGACAATGCGTCGTGTACGAAGAGCTGTCTTCATCCCACGTCACGATCAGCAGGCTGTTGTTCTGCTCCGCCCAATCGGCGTATGCGCTGAGGTTCGTTTTCAGCCAGGTATCGCCGTTGCTGACCTCCTTGGCGACGCTGCTGCCGCTGTGCATGTCGCCGGTCAGGTTGGGAATGACGAAGCTGACGTCGGGCAACGCTGCGAAACCGGCGGCATCGTGAGGGAACTGGCTGAAGTCTTTGCTGGCGGATGCAGGGACATTGGTGAAATCGATCCACGGGCAATGCTTCGGAACGAACAACGCACCGCCACATGTCGTGCGTGCATCCGACGCCGGCAAGTTCTCAGCGAAGCCGGCGAACGACTTGCCTGCCGCGATCAGCGCCGCGCCGAGGTTCTGCGAAGTGAACGGACCGATCGGACATTCGTCCTTGCAGACGCCAAGGGTGTCGCCGGAGAAGAATTCGATGTAGTTCGGCTGGCTGGGATGATGGGAGGCAAAGAACTTCGTCAACGACGCGCCGCGCGACGCCAGATTGTTGATGAACGGCGCCTTCGACGATCCGATGACATTGCCAAACGACTTGTTCTCCTCGATCACAATGACGATGTGGGCGGGAGAAGGTAGTGTCGTGTGGACCGTCGTGCCGCCGCCAGCGCCGAGCGTGGTGTCGAGCAGATCGGCCAGCCGGTAGCCGGCGATCGCAATCGCTTCATCCGCGATCGAGAACACCTGTTTTTTGTAGGCGGTGGCCGGTGTCTGCTTCTCGTGAAGACTGGCCGGATACGCCACGCTCTTCGCGGTCTCGAATCCTTCGCGCGACCACGCTTCGAAGTCGCCCGGCTTCAGCCTCGCGGCCTCCGACGCCTTCGGATGATCGTTCACGATCATGGCGATGACACGATCGAGATAGGCGATCTGCTTCTCTGCCGGCTTATCCAGAATCGAGTTGTCGATGATCCGATCCCAGAACGTGTGCAGAGGCGAGATCGACTTCGGCGCGAGAACAAAATCGTTTCCGCCGCGATCGCCTTGCGGACTCGCAGCCGTAACGCGGGCCTCCGCGTGAAGCGGCTGGTGGATGTCGCCCGTGAGATGAAGGATCCAGGCGAGTTGCGTTGCGCGCTCCGCGGGCGTTCCGCAGGTGTCGCAATTGACCGTGCCGCGCAACGCGGTCAGTCTCTCGAAGGCGTTCGTTGCCGCCATGGGGATCGCCGAGTCGTCGGTGGGCGTATCGCTGCCAGTGCCGCCCGAAACGCCCTTCCAGAAGCGGTCGGCGAAATGCCAATTCCCCTGATTGAAACGGGTACAGGCCCCCGACTTTACGACATCGGGCCAGGTCGCGGCGCGCATGAAGAACTCGCGCTGACGTTCTGCCAGCGGCCGCGAGTCGCCCGGGAAAAGATCGAGCAGGCAGGCGTCTTTGGGCGCGCTTTTCAGGAGCGCGATCGCCTTCTGCTGCGTATCCGGCGACATGTTGTCCCAGGCAATTCCGGCGACCAGCTCATGACCGGTGCCGTTCCAGGCAAGCGCGGACTGCGGAAGACAAGACAGCACGACGAGAGCGAGTGCAGGAAAGCCGAGGCGTTTCATGGACATCCTCCTGGCTGTCCAATGATTCGGCAGCCTACGTTAAGTAAGGACGGCCACATTCCGTGTATTCGCTCACCCCGTCAGGGTTTCCGTCCGTACTTGAGGAGAGTCGAACGGGCCACCGATCCCTACCCCGTCATGGGGACCGATCCGCAGATGACGCAGATGAAACGCAGATGCAGCCTCTCATCTGCGACATCTGCGGCTTGCCTTTCGAGACGGGCAGCGGGATAGACTGCCTCCGCGGAGCAGGAAGTGACCGCGACGACCTACAGAATCCTCGACGCAGTCGCCGATTCGTTCAATCCGTTGCTCGCGCTCCTCGCTCTCACCATTCCGTTTCTGCACAAGCCGCGAAATCTCCGTACGACGATCGCCTACTACATTTCCGCCGGCGCAGCGATCGGCTTCGTGTACCTCGTTCGCGCGATCGACAACCACTACCAACTCTGGCCATCCCTCGGCCTCGACTACAGCACCCACTCCGCGTTTGCTGCGTCTCTCGCCGTATCGATCGCCGCGTTCAAGCAGCGCTGGCTCACACCTCTCGCACTTGCAGCACTTGCCTACTTTGCATTGGAGCTGTTCATGCGCTATCACGGGATCGCGGATATTCTTTCGTCAGCAAGCCTCGCAGCCGTCGCAGCTTTGCTGATTCATCTCGCCGTGATGCGTGCATTCTTAAGGAGAAAGGCGTAGTCCACCTATGAAATCCAACCAAACAGTTCTCGGCATCGCGTGGTTCCGGCCCGAACAATGGCAGCGGCTGAGAGACGTGTCTGATGACGTTGATCATTTGGAAGCCACTCACGCGGATTGGCTTCTTCAGGCGACTCGGATGCTCAAGAAACTGCAACGGAACGGGATCGCCGTTCGGAAGGTAGACATCGACGTCGAAGACCTCGTCGCCTGGTGCAATGCGGCTGGCCGTCACGTCGATGGCCCGGCACGCGCAGACTACACCGCAAAGCAAGTGCATCTGCGCTCACAACGGTCAGACTCCTGACACCTTCGTCTCTTCACGCGCTATGCTGACCTCGTAGCGACTCATGACGAAGCCGGGATACCCGCGAACACACTGCGCCTGTTCGGCTTTCGCTCACTTGACGACGAGATCGTGCAGCCGCTGTTCGACGTTTTCCGGAACAGCCACGCTGACGAACCAGGAGCTGGGGTAGAGGTAGTCCTCGCCGGATTCGTCGATCACGCGCACGTGGTTTCGCTTGGCAGCCACGGAGTCTTCGAGGATCTCGTAGACCTTACGAAGTTCCAGCGTTCCGGCGTACTCGCCGTTTTCGATGCAGATTGCGAAGTGGGTTGTCTCGTTCATTTGGATCAATTGAGATACTGCTTGATCTTCATCCAGCGCTTGCCGATGCCGTGCGCTTCGTACCAATGAATCTCTGCATCAGCAATCGTACCATCCTCTATTTGGACCGTAGCGAAACCCTTTAGCTTCCTCCAGTTGCCCCGGCCGAAACGCTTTTGCAGCTCCGCCAGCTCTCGAATGCCATGACCAGTAGCGATGACTTCTATCCCATAGATTGGGCCAATCAGCACGAACGAGTGAAACGCCACGCACGAAGAGTAAACGCGCCCAACCGAACGAACCGAATAGTCCTCTCCTCGTAGACAAACCGCATCAGAAACTCCTCGGAATGGAAGATTGCACCACAGGTCGTGGAGTGCTCATTCAGCTTCCATTTGAGATGAACGAGCCCACCTACTTCTGTATCGCGTACGACACCTTGAAGAACAACGATCGATCCAGTTTCACGAGATCGTTGCTTGGCGTAATCGTCCTGTCGTCGCCGTAGCCGAGGAAGAGGACGGTCTGCCAGTTGATCTTGTAGCTGTAGAGGACGGAGCCGAGGAATGAGCCGCTGTGGGGCGCGACCGCGAAACTGTAGAGCGAGGGGTTTCGGTCCGTCGTGACGTACTGAGTGATGATCCGCACGAGCGATTTCGACGAGAAACTGTACGTCGTCTTGAGACGCTCGACGTCGGCCGTGTAGAGCCGGCCGCCGTTGATGTTGAGCCATTCGTGGGTGACGTTCGGCTCGAACGTGAGCCGGTCGAGCGGGCGCACCGTTGCGGCGAGGCCAAGCGATGAGCCTTTGCCGACGCGGCCGTTGGCGAAGTCGATCATGTCGCCCGCGCGGCCATTGAACGTGATCCGCGGAAAACGGCGCGACGGATCGAACTGAATAAACCAGTTCAAGTAGGTCTCTTCCAGCAGATCGCTGCCGACGCGCGTCTGGTTCTTGAGGAGCACCACCGCCTGTGCCTGAAGGTTCTTGGCGCCGTTCACGTTGATTCCCGGCGAGAAGCGGCGGTAGATCGTGTTTCCGTCGAGATCGGTCTGCCGGTCGACAAAGATATTGGGCCGGACGAAACTCAACAGACTATGTTCGGGATAGAAGCGGAAACCGATGCCACCGTCGACTTCCCGATACCCAACCTGCGGGACGAATCCGAGATCGGCGCGAAAGGCGTTGCCGAGGTCGCGGCCTTCGACGAACCAGTCGTACTTTTGGGCGTTATGGTTCCAACCGCCGTACGCGGCATGCGACGTCGAACGCTCGCCGTTCCATGACGACGAAAGATCGGGCCGGTTCGGATTCTCATTCTGGCTAAACAGCAGCTCGCCGGTGATGGCGTCGTGGTCGTCTGGACGCCACTGGAAGTCGGGCCCGAGAACGCGATTGTGTCCGCCGCCGCGGATCTCGCGGTCGGTCAGGACGGCGCCTACGAACGACGCGCCGAGCTCGTGGCGAATGCGTCCGATGACGTCGATCGATTTGAAATCCTGCAGCGCGAAATCATTGCCGAGCGGGCCCGGAAGAATGGTCAGGCCGCCGCCTTTGTCGTCGGCGATGAGCAGCGTGTACGCGGTGTTGCCAATGCGTCCCGTGGTGCGCGCGCCGAAGCGCGGCGCGGTGATCGTGCGCGTGTACGCGACCTGCAGCGGCGTGTCGAAAAGGTCGAAACCTTCAAGAAAGAACGGACGCTTCTCCGGATAGAAAACGGCGAAGCGTTGATTCACGGTGATCTGCGCGATGTCCGCTTCGACCTGCGAGAAATCGGGATTGACGGTCATGTCGACGGCATTCGTTGCCGTCGGCGTCCACTTGACGTCGATGCCCGCGTTCTTATGCAGCGGATCGCGTTGCAGCGGCGAGCCCGGCGCGCCTTCCGGCGTCTCCGTCGTCTGCGCGGTGACGTACGGCGCGGCGACGAAGTGACCCGCCGTCGGCAAACCGGTCAGCCCGATCAGCGGATGCATGTGACAGACGTAGCAGTTGGAGCTGCGCTCGATCGGTGCGCTTTGAAAGGCGTAGCGAAACTCGCGCGGATAGTTGCGCCAGATGAGGATGTTCCAGGTCTGCGCGTCCTTGTTGTCGTAGCGCAGCGACGAAAACGGGATGCGGTACTCGGCGCTCCATCCGCCGGCATCGATCTTCGCCGCCGTGTCGTAATAAAAATCGGGCGAGAAGTCTTCGTTGCCGTTCGTGTCGTTGTAGATGCCGTCGCCCTGAATGCCGCGCGGATTGACGCGCAGTTCCATCGCTGTGCGTTTGTCGTTGCGCGTGTCGAGAAAGACGGCAATGTTGTCGTCGGTGCCGATGACGGCATCGCGATCGACATACGGCGCACGGATCGCCTCGGGATGCGGATCCTCGCAGCGGATGCCGATGTAGAAATAGTGCTCGTCGTAGGTGACGTACGCGGTGGTCTTCACCTTCGCGGGCACGTTGTTTCCCGGCGATGTCTCGTAGAACTGATCGATCGTGGCCGCGTTTTTCCAGCCGGCGTCGCCGAGGTCGCCGTCAACGGTGATCGTACCCTCGGCGCGATGAACCGTGATTGGCGCGGGAGCCGGGAGCGGCGGCGGATCGGCGGCCAGCGCGATGCTCGAAAGACCTGCGGATAAGACAATAGCGAAGACGACCGGCGTCGACGATGAGCGCATGCAGTAACTCCCCCTACGAACGAATACGTAGCTTTGACGCCGAAGGGTGCAGAGAGTTAGTGACAACGCGGTCACGACTTTTTCGGTTTCAGCGTGACGATGCCAAGCCGCCGGCCGTTCGCCGAATCATCGATGAGCGTGGCCAGCCGGCGCTCGCACGTCTCCTCCCTCTTCGCGCTCGTGACCCAGTAGATCGCCACGCGCTGATACGACGGCGCCTGCGCGGTGAAAAATGCCCACGCTTTTTTGTTCGCGCGGAACCGCTTCGCATCGGCGGGCGGAAGCTTCCGCACTTTGTTTTCGTACGAGTAAATCGCCGGCTTGTCGTCGCGCCGTTTCTCGAACGCGCGCAGTCCAGCCGGCGCCATCAGTCCAAGTTTCGTCAGCTCCGCCACGCGCTTGATGTTGATCGCGCTCCAGTTGCTTAGAGACTTTCGCGGCGTGAAGCGGATGCTGTAGCTGTCATCATCGATCCGCCGCCGCACGCCATCGATCCAACCAAAACATAATGCCTGATCGACCGACTCCGGCCACGTGATCGACGGTTCCCCGGAGCCTCTCTTGTAGAACCCGACAAGCAATTCCGATTTCTCCGCGTGATGCTTCTCGAACCATTTGCGAAAGGCCTTTGGTGTCGCGAAAAAGGTAGGGTCCATCGACAGTCAGAATATCGCTTAACGTAGGTCGGACTCTCCAGTCCGACTCCGCGTGATTGTCGGACTGGAGAGTCCGACCTACGTCAGGAAAAGTTGAGCCCGCAAAAAAACTTCACGCCCCTGTCGATTTCGCCTTTCCCCGTTCGACTATCACTCAAAAGGAGGAACACCCATGCAATACCTGCTGCTGATTTATGACGATGAGAAACGCTGGAACAACATGACCGAGGCGCAGGCGCAGGCCGGGATGGCCGCGTACAACGCGTTTGGCGAGGAGTTCGCCGGCAAGATCAAATCCGGCAACGCGCTGCAGCCGACCCAGACTGCCACGACCGTTCGCACGCGCGACGGCAAGCGCCTCACAACCGACGGCCCCTACGCCGAAACGAAAGAAGCCCTCGGCGGCTATTACCTCGTCGACGCCAACGATCTCGACGAGGCCATCGCCATCGCCGGAAAGATTCCGGGCGCGCTCACCGGCGCGATCGAAGTCCGTCCGATCATGACGTTCGAGTGATCGCTATCATGCAGCGGTCTTGACCGCGATCGAAGATGTGTTTCGCAGCGAATGGGGCCGCATCCTCGCCGCTCTCATTCACCTCCTCGGCGATTTCGATGTCGCCGAGGAGGCATTGAAGGAAGCGTTCGCGGTGGCGGTGACGGAGTGGGCCGGCGAGGTCCCGCGCAATCCGCGCGCATGGCTGTACGGAACCGCGCGGCACAAGGCGATCGACCGATTGCGCCGCCGCGCGCGCTTCGCGGAAAAGCAGGCGGAGATCGCGTATCTCGCGCCGTCCGCAACGAGTAGCAAAATGAATGATTCCGACGAATCGGGCGTCCCCGACGAGCGCCTCCGCCTGATCTTCACCTGCTGCCACCCGGCGCTTGCCGAGGACGCGCAGGTGGCGCTGACGCTGCGGACGCTTTGCGGCCTGTCGACCGAAGAAATCGCGCGCGCGTTTCTCGTTCCGACCGCGACGATGGCGCAACGCCTCGTGCGCGCGAAAGCGAAGATTCGAGGCGCCGCGATTCCGTATCGCGTTCCGCCTGCATCGGAGCTTCCCGAGCGGCTGTCGGTCGTGATGGCAGTCGTCTATCTCGTCTTCAACGAAGGCTACGCCGCCGCGAGCGGCCAGGCGCTGGTGCGCCACGATCTCTGCGCCGAAGCGATCCGCCTCGCCAGAGTGCTGCGTGCGCTCATGCCCGACTCGCAACTCGACGCGTTACTCGCGCTTATGCTGCTCCACGACGCGCGGCGCGCCACGCGCGTCGACGACAACGGCGAGATGGTCCTCCTCGCCGATCAGGACCGATCAAAATGGGACCGCGCCGAGATCGACGAAGGCCGCGCGCTGCTGCAATCGTCGCTCCGCAACTCGCGCCCCGGCTCGTACGCGCTCGAAGCAGCCATCGCCGCCGTTCACGCCGACGCTCCCATCGCCTCGGACACCGATTGGAAGCAAATCGCCGCAATCTACGAGCGCCTGTACTTTCTCCACCCAACCCCGATCGTTGCGCTCAACCACGCGGTAGCAGTATCAATGTCCGAGGGTGCCGCCGCGGCGTTGCCGCTCGTGGATGCGTTGTCCGAATCGCTCAACGACTACCACCTCTTTCACGCGACGCGTGCAGATGTTCTTCGCCGCCTCCGCCGCAATGACGAAGCCATTGCAAGCTACCGCCACGCGTATGAACTGGCGGGGAACGAGGCGGAGCGGCGGTTTCTGGCGCATCGAATTGAGGCGTTGAGGCGTTGATTGGCGAATCGTGACTCTGATCCCAAAGCAGCCTTCGCACCTGCAGTTCGGCGGGTGGTAATCCGAGGTGATCACAGCGAAGAGCTGCTCGAAACGACCGCTGCCGTTCTAGATGTTCATCGGCAAACCACAAAAGCAGCACGCAACGGATAGGGCTTCGAACTGCTCTGGTTGGTGCGGTCAAAGCTCGGACTGCGAACTACGCCCACTCTCCGCCCCGCTGGAACCTTCTCGTCGGAAATCCGGGGTACCATGTCTGTCGTGGGCGAAAAGCGCTCTTTCGACGAGTTCAAGCTCTACTACGAGTCGACCGAAAAGGTCACCGAGAGGCGACTGGAGGCGAACCGCTGGAACTACTCGATTTGCGTGGCGATTCTCGTCGCGATCGCTGCCATCACGAAGTGGACGTTCACAAGCGTGGTCGCACTGTCCGTCGGTCTAACAGCGGTCGGGACTTTGGCGACCATGGCGTGCGCATTCTGCCTCCTTTGGATCGGACAAATCCGCGACTTCAAGAAACTGAACAACGCCAAGTTCGCCGTACTGCAGGAGATGGCACAGGACATCGAGTTTGATCCCGACCATCCTGGTGTCCTGGTTTCGTATCAGCCGTTCGCTAAAGAATGGCAGAAGCTTAGTGAGCTGAACGCGTTGAACGAGGTCGAAAACACAAGTCTCGTCGCCCTAAGGTCGTCGAATACGGAGTATTTTATCCCCAAGGCGTTCGCCGTCATATTTGCGGCGACTATTGTGGCTCTCGCGATTGTTATCGGCTTGAACTGGCCGCCCACACAACTGGTGATCGTTCCCACACCTACTACTACTGCTTCGCCAGTCGCTGCCACGGCAACAACGTCAAGCGCGAATCAGCGAAGCACCGCCCAAGGAAGTACCTCAAATCCGCGAAGGTAAGATACGTGACGCACTTTTACGTTATAAGCCCTGTCGCATCAGATACGGCTTTCGCAGACAAACGCGTAATCCTTGAGGAGGCTGGAGGCCATTTCGGTCTGCATCCATTTTTCCCGCTTGACAACGCTTACTTGAGCAAAGCAGACCTACTCGCAAGTATTCGAAGTGCCGCGTTAGTAATCGCGGATATGTCGTTCGAGCGTCCTAGCTGTTACTTCGAGCTTGGCCTCGCTGAGGGCATTAATGCATCAGTGTCCTTGCTGGCTACGACCGGCACCCACATCCACCAAGTGGGTGATCGGCCCGTTCACTTCTACTCCAGTATCGAACAGTACCGCGAAAGGGTACTCCAGATCCTACGCACGTATCATCGCTCTCGCTCGCGGCCCGGACGTAGAGTGCCTGAAGTGCCAATACATCGCTGAATTCAGTACTAGGCAGACCGGATTGATCGAGAGAATGCTCGATCGTTAGGCACCAGACGCGACACTTCACTGGCGTGCGGGAGGTCCGCGGGTCGGGATCGCGCATGCGCAGGGCCTACTCCGAATTCTCGGCGCTGGCCGCGCGATCCCGAGAGGATGTCTCCGCCTTCGCCTAAGTCGGACTCGACGTGCTACGATTTGCAAATGTCATGTCTGAGCACACGGGGTAGGAACAGCGATGGCTAGCAACAATCGTATTTTCATCAGTTTCGCGATCGAAGACGCTTACGCGCGCGATTTTCTCGTCGGCCAGGCTCGCAACAATCGGAGCCCTTTTGCCTTCGTGGACATGTCTGTAAAAGAGGCATTTGATGAAAGCTGGAAGACTAGATGCCGGAGTCGAATCAAGGGGTGCGATGGCGTCATCGCGTTGGTTAGCCGCAACACTGCCCGCGCAACCGGCGCCCGCTGGGAAATGTGGTGCGCTCGCGATGAGAGAATCCCAACTCTCGGCGTGTACGTGAACAAGGGCGACAAACCCCTGCCACCACCCGAATTGGCGGGCGCGCCTTTGATTGAGTGGAGTTGGGACGGTATCGCGAGATTTGTAAACGGTCTCTAAACGATGCAACGCCGAGCACTTGTAGTGGGCATCAACGAGTACGACAACTGTTCACAGCTTCGCTGCGCGGTTAATGACGCACGTCGCATCGAGGGTCTCCTAGGACGAAACGACGATGGTAGCCTCAACTATACGGTTAAGAGCGTCACCAGCGCACCTGGGCAGCCGCAAATCACGCGGAGTCGTCTTCGGCAACTCCTGAGGGAGCTCTTTGACGATTTCGACGGTGACGTTCTGTTCTTCTTCTCTGGACACGGCGCGTTGACGCCGTGGGGCGGTAGTTTGGTTACGCAAGAGGCCACGAGTGACGATATTGGCGTCCCTATGGATGACGTCCTCTTGCTCGCCAATCGAAGCCGCGCGCGGGACATAGTCATAATCCTTGATTGCTGTCATTCGGGCGATCTTGGGAACCCGCCGATCCTTCAGGCGTTGACCCAACCGCTTGCCCTCCTTCGGGAAGGCCTGACCGTGATGGCCGCAAGCCGACCCAACGAGGTAGCGTACGAAGTTGGCGATTCAGGGATGTTCAGTGACGCGCTTGCTGACGGCCTGGCCGGCGGTGCGGCCGACCACCTAGGCAACGTTAGCGCGGCGTCCTTGTTTCTCTATGCTGAGCGGCTCTTTGACGCTTGGGATCAGCGCCCGATCTACAAGAGCTACACCGCGCGCGTTCCTACGTTACGCGTATGTAAGCCGGTCGTCGACTACAGCATTTTGCGCTCGCTCACATCGAAGTTTTCGTCGGTCGATGCAGAGATCCTTCTTGATCCAGAATATGAGGCTGAAGCCTCGGTTGAAGAAGACGATCCTGGCCGCGCTCGGAAACGCGAGGATTGTCAAACATTCAAGAAACTGCGGGATGTGCGATTTCTAGAGAGTGTGGATGGCGATGATTTGTATTGGGCCGCGATGAACTCGAAGGCGATTCGCCTAACCAACCTCGGAAAGTACTACTGGCGCCTCCTAAGCAGAGGTAAGTTGTAGCGGACTGTGAGCTGAGCCCAATGCTTCGGGCCCTCAGCCACTCCGTTTCACAACCACAATCGTCGTGTCATCCGCCGGTGTCCCGGGCCCGGCGTGGGTGCGCCAGTCCTCGAGGATTGCGGTGAGGATTGCGGACGCGGGGCGGCGGGAGACTTTGCCCAGGATTTCGCGGAGGCGGTCGAAGCCGTAGGGGCGGGCGTGTTGGTCGTGAGCTTCGAACAGGCCGTCGGAGAAGAGGACGATCGTGGTGCCGGTGGGGATGGAGAGCGGCGTGTCGGCGTATTCGCGGGAGGGGCCGAGGCCGAGGGGGAGCGATGGGAGATCGAGCTCGCGAACTTCGGTGTTGCGAACGATCCACGGGTACGGGTGGCCGGCGTTGCTGACGAGGGCTTCGCCGGTGACGGGATCGAGGCGGAGCAGGGCTAGCGACGTGAACG
This sequence comes from Thermoanaerobaculia bacterium, assembly GCA_963719365.1. GTDB lineage: Bacteria > Acidobacteriota > Thermoanaerobaculia > Gp7-AA8 > Gp7-AA8 > JADGNZ01. The sequence goes on from OY970380.1 coordinate 1,543,230, forward strand.
TTCTTGGCGAGCCGATCTCGCGCAGGACGAGGTCGAGGCGTTGCAGGACCATCGCAGGGGTTCGTTCGGCTTCGACGAGACTGGCCAGGCCGGCTTTCGTCATCGCCTGCGCAATAGCGCACGAATAGCCGTGGCCGGAGACGTCGCCCGCGGCGATCCAGAGCCGGCCGGCGGAGTCGCGCACGAAGTCGTAGAGATCGCCGCCGGCTTCGCTGGCCAGGATCGAGCGGGCCACGATCTCGTAGCCTTCGACCTGCGGCATTTCCTTCGGCAGGAGGCCGAGCTGCATGCGCGCCAGCAAATCCATCTCGTACTTCAGGCGATTCTCTTCTTCGACGCGGCGCGCAAAGTCGGGAAGAGGAATCGGCCCTTCTTCCGCTGCGTCGTCGCGGCGAATGCCGAGGAGGCCGAGCGGGACGGGCGCGATGGCGACGACGAGGAGCAGCACCGACGCCAACGGCATCCAGTAGAAGTGAAACAACGAATAGAGCGCGGCGGGAAGAACGGCCGATATCAACGCCGCGGTGAGCAGCGCGGTGAGACCGAATTCGGCGTACGCGTAAACCAGAATCGCCGTCAGAAGGAAGCCCGCGGTGAACGCGATGCCGAACGACGAGAGCGGAATGCGCGTGGCCAGAATCAGTCCGCCGAGGAGCGTGGCGGCGCCGCGGATGCGCCGGAACAGCGGCCAGCGCAAGGCGATGCAAATGACGAGCATGATCAGGCCCGTGCGAAACGCGCCCTCTTCGATCGGCGATGTGGCCACGCCGAAGAACGGCATCCGGATGCTGCCATCGTTCGTGGCCACACCCGGCACCATCGTCCCGAACGACATCGCCAGCAGCCAGAGGCCGGCGATCGACGCGCCGATCGACCAGCCGGCTAGCAACGCCGTCCCGCCTTTCGGCCCGAGGCGTCCCGCGCGAAGCGTGTCGAGTGACGTGCGGAAGCCGGGCACGGTCGAGCGCAGCCACGACTCCGCCGCCGACCATAGAATGAAGAACGATAATGCCTTGGTCGCGACGTTGACCAGATCCTGGACTATCAGGATCCACGAAGCGGAGTTGCCCAACGCTCCGGGAAGTGAAAGCGCGATCGAGAGCGCGGCCAGGACCGCTCCCTTCTTCAACTCGATCCGCCGTCGTACGAGCAGGATGAGGAAGAGCACCACGACCGCGATCCAGAAAACGAGACGAACGATGATCGCTTCCATCCGCGCGTTCAGGAAGGATCCGAGCGACAGGTTCTCCATCCGGCTTCGCCAGGAAACGACTGTGCCTACGACGCGCTTCGCCAAAGGAACGTTCGCTCCTTGCATCGACACCGTCAGGAGGACTTCCGGCGGCGCAGATCCCGGTATCTCGGCGAGACGCAGCGTCTGGGCCATCACCGTCATCTCGGTCACAGGAACCGTTTGACCGCGGGGGAGGAACAGCCGCTCCAGCTCGAGCCGCGCCGAGGGAACGGACGATCGCGATCGAAGGAGCTCTTCCGGAATCCAGAACGCGGAGATCGGAACGCCGCGCACGGAGAAGAGAACACGAAGCTGCCCTCGCTCGCCGCCGCCTCCCCATCGAGTTTGCGCGGTGGCATCGACGTACGGCCCGCGCCCTTCGCGCGTCAGCCAGTCGGCGGCCGCCGGACCGAGAACGTCGTACGCCGTTTCACGCTCGGAAAGAAGATCGCTCTCCGTCAGAAAGCCTTTCGATCGCAACTGCACATGCGGCAGCGATTCGAGCCGGAGATCGGCAGGGCCGGCGATCTGCTGCAACCTCGCCGCGAAGAAGCTCTCCTCGGGCAAACTCAAGTTGCGCCATTCGGGAAGCTGACGCAGGGCGACAAAGACGCCCACTGCGAACACCACGACTCCGATGGCAGCGAGGCCGAGGAGTCGCATGCGCCGGTCAGGTCCGCCCATTCAGGTCAAGGTATACAGCGAACCGCGGGAAAAGTTCCAGGCATCCTCTGCCGCGAGCGGAAGAAACTGAGCGGTTGGGGACTGCCTTGCGGGAACATGCGTGGATGAAGATCGTGAAAGAAATCTTTCGCTGGCTGCTGGCGGCGCTTTTTGTTTTCGCAGGAGTCAGCCATTTCCTGCGGCCGCAGTTTTACGATCCGATGGTGCCGCCATACCTGCCGTGGCCGCATCTCCTGGTCGTCATCAGCGGCATCGCCGAGATCGTTCTCGGCGTCGCACTGCTGATTCCGCGCGCATCACGTTTGGCGGCAATCGGACTGATCGCGCTGCTGATCGCCGTCTTTCCGGCGAACATTCACATGGCCATGCATCCGCAGCTCTTTCCGCAATTCGATCCCATCGCGCTGTGGATCCGGCTGCCGATGCAGCTCGTGTTGATCGCGTGGGCGTATTGGTTTGCGCGGGATTAGTGGATTGACCGGCGCAGAACGTGTCTCTCGAATCTCGCGACGCCCCCTCATCCCGCTTCGCCACCTTCTCCCCCGAAAGGCACGGGGGAGAAGGCGCTCGATGGGAGGGTTTCGCGAAAACCAGGGATGCACTCAACAAGGATCTCCTCAACAAACACGAGCCCGATCGGAACTCGGGCTCGACACGCGGAGATCAACTTCGAGCGCCTTCTCCCCATCGCTTTTCAGATGGGGAGAAGGTGGCCGAAGGCCGGATGAGGGGCTGTAAGCTTCGGATGATCCCGTTGTCAATTGTCAATTATCCATTGTCCATTCTCCCCTGACCCGCTACCCTTACGTCATTCCAGAATCGGCGTGAGACGCGGAGGCACCGATGAGCGAATCGGATTCTCGTGGCAAGTGGACTCGCAGGCGTTTTCTTGAAACGGTTGGACGCGTTGGCGGCGCTGCCGCTGTTTATGAATCGATGGTCGCGCTGGGGATGGTGCGCGTGCCCGATTCGGCGTACGCGAAGACGCTGCAGATTCCGGAAGGCGCCGGCGCGGGCAAGACGATCGTCATCCTGGGCGCGGGTGTGGCCGGACTCACTGCCGCGTACGAGCTGACGAAGCGAAAGAGCGGATACAACATCATCATCCTCGAGGCGCAGCATCGCACCGGCGGGCGCAGCTACACCGTCCGCACGAACGACAAGATCGTCGAGAAGCACGGCAGCGACACGTGGGAGCAGACCTGCCATTTCGACAAGGATCAGTATCTGAACGCCGGGCCGGGACGCCTTCCCTATCACCACACCGTCGCCCTCGGATACTGCAGGGAGCTGAAGGTCGCGGTCGAACCGTATGTGATGTCGTCGCGCGCCAACCTCTATCAAAGGGAAGGCTCGTATCGCGACAAGTCCGTCCCCAACCGCCGCATCCTGAACGACACGCGCGGCTACATCGCCGAGATGCTGACGAAGTCGATCGACAAGGGCTCGTTCAACGACGAGCTTTCACCCAAACAGCGAGAACAGATGCTCGATCTGCTCAACACCTTCGGACCGTTGAGCAACAAGAAATACATCGGCTCGCAGCGCTCCGGCTTCACGACCCAACCGGGAGTGACAACGCCGGGCGATATCGAGCCGCCGCTCAAGCTCATCGAGCTGCTCGGCTCCCAGTTCTGGCTCGATCGGATGTACCAGCCCGAGGACTACGAGTGGCAGCCGACGCTCTTCCAACCGGTCGGCGGCATGGACATGCTGGCGAATGGTTTCCTACCGTTCGTCAAGGACTTCATCCGTAAGAACCGCGAAGTGACCTACGTTCACAACGTCGCCGGCGACAAGGTCGAGATTCACCATCGCACGGCTGGCGATCCTTCGTCAGCGGTGGAGACGATCACCGCCAACTGGTGCATCTCGACGATCCCGGTTTGGATCCTCGCCAAGGATGTCGACAACAATTTCTCGCATCCGTTCCAGGCCGCACTCAAAGCGGCGAAACGCGGCCTGACGTGCAAAGTGGGATGGCAGGCCAACCGGCGTTTCTGGGAGCTGGATGACGAGATCTATGGCGGCATCTCATACATCGATCACAACATTACGCAGATGTGGTATCCGTCGAACGGCTATCTCTTCCAGGAGAAAGGCGTGCTGACCGGCGCGTACAACTACACGGCGCGCGCCGAAAAACTCGGCAATCAATCGCTCAGCGACCGGCTGAAGACCGCGGCTGCCGGTGCGCATCGTCTGCATGGCGACGCTTTCACCCGAGACGTTCCCATCGACCTCGGACTCTCCATCGCCTGGCATCACGTCCCGTATCAACTGGGTGGCTGGGCGGATTGGGAGGGCGTCGCCTCCGTGCATTACGAGACGCTGCTGGCGCCCGAGGGACGAGTGATCGTCGCCGGCGATCAGGTGTCGTACCTGCCTGGATGGCAGGAAGGCGCAATGCTCTCCGCACGTCACGTGCTCGACCAGATCATCCCGCGCGAAGGCCGTGCAAGTCTTAAGGCCGCCGCGAGGACGAAGCTGCATGCTCCCAACACGCGCGCAATGACGGAAGGTTCGGGCCGCACGCGCGAGTAACGAGTTTTATCGAGCCTCTTCTCCCCATCGTTGTTTGATGGGGAGAAGAAGGCTCAATCAAAATGTTACGTGTTCAATGTTGACTGTTGAGTGTTGAATGAAACGAATCGCGCTCCATTCAACATTTAAATTCAACACCTAACATTCAACATTCGGTGGCTCAAGGCAGCCGCCAATCAGCGCGCGATAACACTCACTGCACCGTTCCGACCGTGCCGCTTCCGCTGACACCCGGCGTCACGTAGCTGGCATCGCCGCTCGGGTTATCGATCACGGAGGCGTAGACGAATACGGGCGCTCCGCTGAGGAAGTAGACCGACGACGCTGGCAGGTCGCCCCCAATATTGTTGAATAGACCGTTGGCACCCGAGAGCGGCATTTGAAGTTGCATCCACGGCAACAGCGTCAATTGACGTTGACCGGCGAGCGCTCCATTGCCGTCGCGCAGTTCCAGCAGCATCGTCGTGGCGGTCTCGCTGGGATTGAAGACGCCGATATTCGTCCGGGCGTTTGCCGCACCGGCCGGCGCGTTCGATCCGCTGACGATGTTGGCGAGCCCGAGGAGCGAGCCTTCCGTCAGAGCGAGACTGCGCGGAAGGGCTGGAATGAACTGGCCGAACGTTCCCCCTCCGGTGGCGCTGAGGTTGTTGTAGATCCGTGCATTCGCAAAGATGCTGTCTGCCGAGATAACGCGCAACGCGCCGATGCCTGTGATGCCGTTGAACGCCGTTGCCGAGATATCGCGATACGTTCCTGTGGCGCGCGGCAATAACGTAGACCACGACGTCGCGGCAGCCGTAGCGGTACTGCCACCGGTTGGAAAGTATTGGGTGAGAACGTCCGCGTTGGTCCCGGTCGAGGAGTTGTTCAGGATGTTGACGTCGGTCATGAAGTTCGTACCGCCGATGCCTCGAACAGTGCCGGCGACAGGAATGAACAGTTCCTGCGCGAACTGCATCGCGCCAGCCGCTGCGCATTCGATTCCCGTGGCTGGGGTCGTGACCGTGAAGCGCGCACCTACCTGCACCGTCTGCATCAGGCGCGCGTGCTCGGCAGAAATCTGGTTCGTTCCAGTGAAGCGGCCATCCGCCAACGTTACGTTCGCGCCGATGACGAACAATCCCGGTCCGGTCTTCACGGCGCCGATCTGAAGGGCGCTGAGCGTTGCGCCCAGTCCGCGAGTGACGATGTCGTAGCGAACGGTCGCCGTCGAGCCGCCTGGATCGGGAGTCACCGCGAAGACGAAGGAGCCGGCGCCATTGGGAATGCCCGTGCCGCCAGCGCAAACGGGGCTCGTTCCGGAAATCGTGCCCGCGAGGTAGACCGTGTTCGCGTCGTTGAGCTGGCCGCGCACTGCGCCGGCGGGATTCGCCGTAGTCGCGACGGCGAGGTAGTAATTCTGAGGATTCGCAGCGATGGCCGCGGCCACGCCGGAATCGAGCGTGAGGGTGCGATGAAAGCGGCCGTTCACCACGAAGAAATTGATGTCAGTGAACGCCTGCACCAGCGATCCATTCACTCCTGCGGCACCCTGAAAGAGTGAGACGCTGGTGATGTTCGTCAGTCCGAGGGTGGTTAGATCGATCGTGGCTTGATCGCCATCGATCGTCAGCATCGCGCTTCCAAATCCGGTTGCGGATCCACCTGCGCCTACGACGTTCGCGCCAGTGAGCGCGGTGCGGAAAACAAGGGATGACGATTGACCGATCGCCGAAGTGGTGGCGAAAAACGCCAGACAAAAAAGCGCAGCTTTGAACCGTGATTGCATTCGGGAAGACTCCGGATTTCGAAATTGAGATGCGGCAGGACGGCATCGCCACAGCCTCTCGCCATTCTGCAAATGTGGGGCCGGAAGCTGCGGAGGAATCGCGGCGGCATGTAGACTCCCGTTCCCATGTCTGAACTGCGGCGCGACATCGGACTGTGGCGCGGGATCGCCCTCAACATGATCGACATGGTCGGGATCGGACCGTTCATCACGATCCCGCTCATCCTCGCGGCCATGGGCGGCGGCCGCGGAATGCTGGCCTGGATCCTCGGCGGACTGCTCGCCATCAGCGACGGCCTCGTCACCGCCGAGCTCTCGGCGTCGATCCCCGGCTCCGGCGGCTCGTATGTTTTTCTGCGACATGCCTACGGACCTGCCGGGCGGCTCATCTCGTTTCTCTTTCTCTTCCAGATCCTCTTCTCCGCGCCGCTGTCGATGGCGTCGGGCTGCATCGGATTCGCGAACTACCTGCGCGTCGTTCTTCCCGCCGCAGGGAACCACGTCGCGCTCACGGCCACCATCGTCTGCGTGCTAACGACGTTGCTGCTTCTTCGCCGCATCGAAGCGATCGGCAAGTTTTCGATCCTGCTTTGGGCCGGCGTGCTGGCGACGCTGGCGATCGTCATCGGCGCTGGTCTGCCGCATCTTCGCCTCGATGCGTTCGCGTTCTGGCGCGCGCCGCGACTCGATGGCGGCATCGGTTACACCGGTCTCGGCGTCGCTCTCATCTTCGCCGTCTACGACTACCTCGGCTACTACAACATCTGCTACATCGGCGACGAAGTCCGCGAGCCCGAGCGCACGATTCCGCGCGTGATCGTGATCTCGATCCTGGCCATCGGCGTGATCTATCTCGTCATGAACGCGTGCCTGATCTCGGTGCTGCCGATGAAGCAGGCCATGGTGTCGCCATCGATCGTCGCCAACTACCTCGCCGTCCTCCTCGGCACGCGCGCCGCGCAATGGATCTCGATCCTCATTCTCTGGACCGCGTTCGCCTCGATCTTCTCGCTGATGCTCGGCTACTCGCGCATCCTCTACGCCGCCGCAAGAGACGGAAACTTCTTCCGCTTTTTCGGAAAGCTGCATGCGACCGAGGCGTATCCGTATGTGTCTATTTTATTTTTGGGATGCGTGGCCGCTGCCTTCTGCTCGCTGTCATTGAAGAATGTGTTGCAAGCCATCCTGTCGATCCGCGCCGTGATCCCGTTCATGGCACAAATTGTCGGCGCGGTGCTGCTGCGACAACGCGAGCCCAACCGCCGCCGCCCATTTCGCATGTGGCTCTACCCACTCCCCGCAATCATCGCCCTCGGGCTATGGGGTTACATCGTGACATCGCCACAAAAGGGATTGAAAGCCGGCGGGCTGTACGTGATGGCAGCCGGATCGCTCTTCTACCTCGGGCGCTGGTGGCTGGAGAAACGGAAGCGCGAAACCACGCTGTCATCCTGAACGCCTTGTCGTTCGATGAACCAGGCATCAAAATGTCTCCATGCGCACGACACTCACGATCGATGACGACCTCGCGCGCGAGCTTCGGGATGTGGCAACGAAGAGCGGAAATTCGTTCAAGGACGTCGTGAACGACGCACTCCGCAAAGGCCTCGGACGTCCGAAACGTTTCCGTGTTCGCCCCAAAGCCTGCGGGTTCCGCTCCGGAATCGACATCACCAGATTGAATCAACTAGTCGATGAACTCGAGATCGATCGCGCCCGCTAATTAACCGGCATTTCTCAGCCGTGCATGCCCGTCGCGCGCTGAAGCGCGCTCAACGAAGGTTTGGGAACTGAGAACCCACGGCTGAAGCCGTGGGCTACGGTTCTTTTTTTCGACGCGAAATCCCACCGAACGCACAATGCGTCTTGCGCAAGCATGCCGGCAAACCCGAAAGACCCAGCGCAAGAGTGCTTGCGAACGCGAAGTGCGCCTCGCGCAAGAAAGCCCGCGAACGCGAAGTGCGCCTCGGCGCAGGACTGCTCGCGAACGCGAGAGGCGCCTGGTGCACGAATGCCGGCGAAAGCCGGCACAAGATCCGTAGCCACCGGCTTCAGCCCAATGGCCTTAACTTAACGGGTTATTTGCCATGATGAAGATCAGTTCCCTGAGATAGCTCGCTCGCTGGTCGATGCAAATAACACCTTAAGTTAAGGCCATTGCGGCTTCAGCCGGTGGTTTTCGCGGAGTCCCACAAGTTGCGAGCCCGCTTCAGCGGGCGACAGAGACCGCCCGGCGCGCAGCTCGTCAAGATCTCTGCGAGCAGCCGAACCACCCCATCATTTCGCGCGAAGCGCTTTGGAGTGCGGTGGCGTCAGCCGCCGCTTTCAAACACGTGCGATCGCACGCCAAGCCAACTCAGAAAGCTTTGCGCGAAATGCCAACTCCTTACCGCGGCATCCAGACATCGCTCCGCACGCGAAACACCGCCTCCTGCGCGAAGGTCTTCTTGTACCGCGCGATGATCGCAGCGATGCGGCCTTCTTCCTCGCCGTTTGCGCGATGCACGATCTGCACGACGTGCGTTCGCTCATGCTCGACGACACCGTGCGCATCGCGCCAGCGGCCCGAGGCGTCCCAGGTAGTCAGGCCGTTGGGGAAGCGCGTCGTGATCTCGTCCTCGAGAAAACGCTGCCACTCCGATTCGGTCACTGGCGCGGTGCCGTCCGGCTTCTGTGTCCCGAAGTAGAGCGTGTCCATCTCCTGCTTTTCGTAGACGACGAAGCCCGAGCACGAAAGCATCACCAGGACGAGCAGAGCGGAAGCGGTGCGGCGCATGACGAATAGAATGACATGCATGCGCCGCTTCGTCATCACCGTCTGGCTTTTTCTGATCACCGTCACCGCGTCTGCCCAACTCAGCGACGCCGTCATCGAAAAAGACGTGCGCGACACGATGACTGCGTGGCACCTGCCGGGCCTCGCCATCGCCGTCGTCCAGAACGACCGCGTCATCTTCGTCAAGGGTTACGGCATCAAAGAAATCGGCAAGAGCGACGCGGTCACGGCTGACACACTTTTCGAGATCGGCTCGACGACGAAAGCCTTCACCGCCACGGCGATGGCCATGCTTGCCGATGAGAAAAAACTCTCCTGGGACGATCCCGTGCGCACCTACGTCGCCGGCTTTCACATCTCCGATCCCTGCACCGATGCCCTCATCACGCTGCGCGACATCGCCTCGCACCGCAGCGGCGTGGCGCGGCATGACGAGCTGTGGGACGACAGCGACTTCTCGCGCGATGAGCTGATCAAGCGCATCGGCGCGATGAAAATCTCGAAGCCAATCCGCACGTCGTATCAGTACAACAACCTCATGTTCGTTACCGCCGGCGAGGCTGCGGCATCGGCGGCGAAAATGCCGTGGGAAGATCTGATCCGCACCCGCATTTTCGCGCCGCTCGGAATGACCGAATCGCGCATCGCCTTCGCCAACTGGCCCGCCTCCGATCACGCCACCGGCCATCGCTGGGACGACAAGAACGAGCGCGCCGCCGTGCAGCCGATGCGGAACTACGATGCCCTCGCGCCGGCCGGCACGATCAAATCGTCCGCGCACGACATGGCGCAGTGGCTCCGCTTCCAGCTCGCCGGCGGCGTCATCGACGGCAAGCGGCTGCTGTCCGAGGCGGCTCTCGACGAGACGCATACGCCGCAGACGATCATCCCGCTTGGCCCGGCAACGCGCGCGCTCTATCCCGACCAGAACTTCCTCACCTACGCGCTCGGATGGAACGCCTCCGACTATCACGGCGAGCTGCTCGTCGCGCACGCCGGAGCACTGAACGGATTCCGCACCAATGTCGCGCTCCTCCCCAAGCGCCACCTCGGCATCGTCATCCTCGAGAACATCGGCCGCGGCTCGGCCCTGGCGGCGCTGCGCAACACGATCATCGATCAGTTCCTCGGCGTGCCACCTCGCAACTGGAACACCGATCTCCTCGAAGTCGAGAAGCGCGATGCCCTTCAAGCGGAGACCAAATCCGGCGAGCGCGAAGCCAAACGCGTCACCGCGCCGAAGCCATCGCATGATCTCTCGTCATACGCCGGTACGTTCCGCAACGCCGGCTTTGGCGACGCCACGATCGCCGTCGCGAATGGCACCCTCGTGCTGCACTGGGAACGCTTGACGATCGCGCTCGTCCACGAAAACTACGACACCTTCAGCGCCATCGACACCGTCGAAGACATCGACGAGAGCGTGCAATTCCGCCTCGACGCAGACGGCGATGTGAAGTCGTTCACGCTGTTTGGCGAGGAGTTTGTTAGGGGTCAGGTCTAAAGTCTAAAGTGCCGAGGACGATCGTCGCTAAGGCGATCAAGCCAATTCGGCACTTTAGACTTTAGACCTGACCCTATCGCATCATGAACGAAAAACGAATCGTCATCATCGGCGGCGGTTTCGGCGGCTTGTACGCCGCGAAGACGCTGCGCCGCGCACCGGTGCGCATCACGCTCGCCGACCGCCGCAACTATCACCTCTTCCAGCCGTTGCTCTACCAGGTTGCGACGGCCGCGCTGAACCCGAGCGACATCGCCGCGCCGATTCGAAGCATCCTTCGCAAACAGAAAAACATCAGCGTCATCCTCGGCGACGCCACCTCGATCGACCTCGATCAAAAGCTCATCCAACTCGCCGACGGCCAGCTTGCCTACGACATCCTCATCATCGCCACCGGCGCCACGCACTCATACTTCGGCCACGCGGAGTGGGAAGAAAACGCGCCCGGCCTGAAGACGATCGAGGACGCGCTCGAGATTCGCCGCCGCGTGCTGCTGGCGTTCGAAGCGGCCGAGCGCGAGAGCGATCCGGAGCGGCAGCGCGCCTGGCTCAACTTCGTCGTCGCCGGCGGAGGACCGACCGGCGTCGAGCTGGCCGGCGCGCTTTCCGAGATCGCGAGGCAAACGATGCTGCGCGATTTTCGGCGCATCAATCCTTCCAGCGCCCGCGTCATCCTCATCGAAGGACTCGATCGCCTCCTCCCAACCTATCCTTCCGATCTCTCCGCGAAGGCAGCCGCGCAACTGCAGTCGCTGGGCGTCGAAGTGATGACGAATACGACCGTCACGCGCGTCACCGATCATGACGTCGCCGCCGGCGAAACGATCATCCCCACGCGCACCGTTCTTTGGGCCGCCGGCGTCCAGGCCTCGCCGCTGGCGCGCTCGCTCGGCGTCCCGCTCGACCGCGCCGGCCGCGTGCTCGTCGAGCCCGATCTCAGCGTTCCCGGACATCCGGAAGTCTTCGTCATCGGCGATCTCGCCGCGGCGATGCAGGCCAATCGCAAGCCCGTTCCCGGCGTCGCGCCCGCCGCGATTCAGGAAGGCACGCACACCGCGAAAAACATCGCGCGCATGCTCGATGGCAAATCAACGCTCCCCTTCAGCTACTTCGACAAAGGCTCGCTGGCTACGATCGGCCGCGCCGCCGGTGTCGCCGATTTCGGCCGCATCCACCTCAGCGGCTTCATCGCCTGGGCCGCCTGGCTCGGCGTCCACATCTTCTTCCTCATCGGCTTCCGCAACCGCCTCCTCGTGATCCTGCAATGGGCCTGGGCATACATCACGTTCCAGCGCGGCGCGCGATTGATTACGGGAAGGAGTGTGGGCGTCTCGCCCGCGGCCGATGGGCGTCCCGCCCAGAGGTAAACGCGCGGCGATGCGAAGAAGGTCCGGCCTCGCACGACTCGAGCCGAGGCGAAGAACCGCGTCGTAACCCTCGACGATCCGAGCATTGCTTCATCCTCGCGCAACACACGCCGAGGCGGGACGCCTCGCCGCCGCGGGCGAGACGCCCGCACTCCTCGGCTACAATCTCCCCCACCTTGGCGCCTGTCGATCTGGTCATCATCGTCGCCTACCTCGGCGGCGTCGTCGCGATCGGGTTCTGGTGCCGGAAGCGGCAGAAGACCACGCGCCATTACTTTCTGGCCGGGCGCGATCTTCCCTGGTGGGCGATCTCCGGATCGATCGTGGCCACCGAGACTTCCGCGATCACGTTCATCTCCGTGCCTGGACTCGTGTATGCCCGCGGAGGCAACTTCACTTTTTTGCAGCTCGTGTTCGGCTATCTGATCGGGCGCATCGTCATCTGCCTCATCTTCATTCCTGCCTACTTTCGCCGGAATCTGCTGACGATCTATGAATTATTGCGGAGCCGTTTTGGCGGCAGCGTGCGAAGTCTGGCGGCGTCGCTGTTCATCATCATGCGAACGATTGCCGACGGCGTGCGCCTTCTGCTGACGTCCGTTGTGATGTCGACTGTGTGGCACGCCTTTCTGCCGCAGACGGACATCGCCACGGCGGCGGCCATCTCCGTCGTTTGCATCGGCGGCGTGATGCTGTTGTTCACCACCGTGGGCGGGATGGAGGCTGTGATCTGGACCGAGATCGTGCACGTCGGCGTCTACATCATCGGAGCCGGTGCCGCGATTGCGATTCTCGTTCATGCAATTCCCGGCGGAATGTCGGGCGCGATTGCGGCGGGAAGCGCGGCGTCAAAGTTCCGGCTGTTCGATTTCTCGCTCGACTTCACGAGGCCATACGTGTTCTGGGCAGGCGTGATCGGCGGCGCGTTCCTCAACATGTCGACGCATGGCACCGATCAGTACATGGTGCAGCGTTATCTGTGCACGACGAGCGCGCGCAAAGCGCAGGCTGCGCTGCTCGTGTCCGGCGTAGTCATCCTCGTGCAGTTCGCCGTCTTCCTTTTCATCGGCGTGCTCCTCTTCGGCTACTACCATCCGTCATCGCTGCCCGGGTACGCGACGGGAGCAGCGGCCGCTCCGTTTCGTACGCCCGATCAAGTCTTTCCCGATTTCATCGTGCACCATGTACCGATTGGACTTTCAGGCCTGCTCGTCGCCGCGGTGCTCGCGGCAGCGACGTCGCCGTCCGTCAATTCGATTGCAGCCACGGCCGTCTCCGATCTTTACCAACCACTCGTCCGCGGACGAAGCGATGGACACTACCTTCGAGTATCGCGAGTCCTGACGGTCGTCGCCGGTGTCGCGCAGATCGGAGTCGCGCTCGCGCTGCAAGGTCAAGCGCGCTCGGCGGTCGACACAGCGCTCGGCGTGGCCTCATTGATCAACGGACCCATCCTCGGCGTCTTTCTCCTCGGCAGCACAAAACGCGCAGGCCGCATCGGCGCCCTCGTCGGGATGAGCGCAGGTATCGCCGCCGTCACCGCCGTTTTCGTGTTGACGCACATCGCGTGGCCCTGGTACACCGTCATCGGATCGCTGACGACTCTGATCATCGGCGCCGCCGTCGCAAGATTTGACACCGCGGAAGCGCAGCCGGCGTTGGAGTCCTAGCGATCCGCTACGTGCGCGGGGTGCTAATATCCAGCTCACCATGTCGTTCGCCTTGGAGCACCCTGCGCGGCCCCAGCTCGGTCGTCCCATGACGTTCGAGGAATGGGCCTCCATGCCTGAGGATGAGCCGGGCGAGTTGGTCGATGGCCGTCTCGAGGAAGAGGAAGCGCCCGATCTCGCCCACGAGCTGGTCGTGTCCTGGCTGATTCGAGTGCTCTGGACGTGGCTCGGCCGAGGCGGCTTCGTATTCGGATCCGAGGCGAAGTATGCGGTGCGTTCCGATCGCGGCCGGAAGCCCGATGTCGCTGTGTACCTCGGCGCGGATGGCAGTCACCTGCCACGACGCGGAATCGTGCGTGTACCACCCGACATCGTGGTGGAAGTCGTATCGCCCTCGCCCCGCGATGAACGGCGTGACCGCATCGAGAAGATGGACGAATACGCGGCATTTGGGGTGCGCTTCTACTGGATCCTCGACCCCAGCCTGCAATCGCTCGAAGTGTTCGAGCTGCTTGGTGCGCGCTACGCTCGCGCCGCGCGGGCCACTGAGGGAGCGATTGATCCCATTCCGGGTTGCCCCGGCCTGCTGATCGATCTCGACGACCTTTGGTCAGAGCTCTCCCGACTCGGTCCCTCCAACGAATAGTCGATTGACCTCTGTTCAAGGCCGGGATCGCGTCTCGCCGCCTGCGTTGTCATGATGATGATGATGAACGGCAGACATGTTCCAGATCATCAGCGCAAAGAAGTGAGCCGATGATCTGAACGAGCCACCGGTTGGTAGTTCTAGCGTTCGCAATCTAACCGGATTTCTCACACTCTTATCCCAGCTCTCCCATTGAGCGCCTTCTCCCCCACGCTTTTCAGTGGGGGAGAAGGTGCCGAAGGCGGATGAGGGGGCGTTTGGCTGTCGCTTCAACGTTGCACAAACGCTGGCTTTTCAATTGGTCGTGCCGAACGAGTGTCCCATCTTGCTATGCCCCCTCATCCGGCTTCGCCACCTTCTCCCCCCGCAAAAAGCGCGGGGGGAGAAGGCGCTCGATTGATGGGAGTCGCTGATAGCGTGAGAAATGCGGGCTAAACTCGCGATTCCATGCGATCGCTTCAAGTCAAAGCCATATGCATTCTCGTCGCGGCACTCGCTGTCACTGACTGTGTTTCCGTCAGGCCACCAACGCCGGCACTTGATCCAGCGGTTCTAGCCGAGATCGATCGAACCGTCGATGAGGCCATCGCCGCGCACAAACTTCCCGGCGGTGTTTTTCATCTCGAGCGCGACGGAGCGATTTACGAGAAGGCATACGGCAACCGCGCGCTTGTTCCGGCTGTCGAGCCGATGACGATTGATACGATCTTCGACGCCGCGTCGATCACGAAAGTCGTGGCCACGACGCCGAGCATCTGGCTGCTGATCGAGCGTGGAAAAATCGAGCTCGATGCGCCGGTCAGCCGCTACATCCCCGAATTCAAAGGCGGCTGGCGCGAGGAGATGACGATCCGCCATCTCCTCACGCACACATCCGGCCTTCGTCCCGACCTCGACCTCACACCTGCGTGGAGCGGCTACGACACGGCGATCCGAATGGCGATCGCCGAGGAGCCGAGGCAGCGGCCGGGCTACACATTTCGATACAGCGACATCAACTTCGAGCTCCTCGGCGAGATCGTGCGCCGCGTCTCCGGCGAACCGCTCGACGTCTTCGCGAAACGCGAGATCTTCGATCCGTTAAAGATGCGGGACACGGGATTTCGCAGATCGGATGTCGGGAGTCGGGAGTCGGAGAAAAGCACCGGCGCGCGAGCGACAGCTCTGACACCCGACCCCCGAAACCCGACACCCGCGAACCGCATCGCCCCAACCGAACAAACTCCCGAGGGCATGCTGCGCGGCGTGGTCCACGATCCAACTGCGCGAAACATGGGCGGTGTGGCCGGACACGCCGGGCTCTTCATCACGATTCACGACCTCGCGATCTATTGCCGCATGTTGCTGCGCGGCGGCGCGCCGATCTTCAAACCGGAGACCGTCGCGAAGATGACCAGCGTCGAATCACCGGCGAACGTTGCCGTGCGGCGGGCTGGCGGATTTGATCTCGATTCATCGTTCAGCCGGCCGCGCGGCGAAGTCTTCCCGCTCGGATCTTTCGGCCACACCGGATTCACTGGCGGCATGTTCTGGATCGATCCCTTCGCGAAGACGTTCTACATTTTTCTTTCGAACCGCGTGCATCCGAACGGCACCGGCGACGTCGTCCGCTTGCAGCTCGCGCTTGGCACGCTCGCAGCCGAGGCCGCGCATGTTCCTCACGCAACGCCCGAGGGCGCGATTCCGGTGCGCGCGGGCGGACAGGTGCATTTCGTGTTCGGCGGCGCCAACACCAACAACGGCATCGACCACCTCGAAGCGGAGCGATACGCGCCGTTGCGTGGCATGCGCATCGGTCTCATCACGAATCACACCGGCATCGACCGCGCCTGGAATCCGACAATCGATTTGTTGCGCAGCGCGCCCGGCGTCACGCTCGTGGCGCTCTTCTCGCCGGAGCACGGAATCCGCGGGACGGTCGATATGAACACTGGCGACGAGCGCGATCCGGTCAGCGGTCTGCCGGTCTACAGCCTTTACGGCGATGCGCGCAAACCGAAGCCGGAGCAACTGGCCGGCCTCGACGCGCTCGTCTTCGACATTCAGGACGTCGGCGTGCGCTACTACACGTACATCTCGACGATGGGATTGGCGATGGAGGCGGCCGCAGCGGCGCACATCAAGTTCATCGTGCTCGATCGCGTCAATCCAATCGGCGGCGTCGCTTTCGAGGGGCCGTTGCTGCACGCCGATGAGAGTTTCGTCGCCTGGCACTCGCTCCCCATTCGCCACGGAATGACGGTTGGCGAGCTTGCGCGGATGTTCAACGACGAGCGCCACATCGGCGCCGACCTGACGGTGATTCCGCTGCAGCACTGGCGTCGCGAGCTTTGGATGGATGACGCCGGATTGCCGTGGATCAACACGTCGCCGAATATGCGCAGCCTGACTGAGGCGACGCTGTATCCGGGGATCGGAATCGTGGAGCAAGCGGTCTCCGTCGGACGCGGCACCGACACGCCCTTCGAAATCCTCGGCGCGCCGTACGTCGACGGCGCCGTGCTCGCGCGCGAGCTGACGGCGATGGCGCTTCCCGGCATTCGCTTCGAGGCGACAGAGTTCACGCCGTCATCGAGCAACTTCGCGAAGCAACGATGCGGCGGGGTGCGGATGACGATCACCGATCGCAATGCGTGGCGGCCGGTCGCAACCGGCGTCGCCATCGCGCTCGTGTTGCACAGGCTCTATCCGAACGATTTCGCGCTCGACAAGCTGGCGACGTTGCTCCGCGATCCGGCAACGCTCAAGGCGATTCGCGCGAACAAGCCGTTGTCCGAGATCACCGCGATGTGGCGCGATGATGAAGCAGCGTTCGCGGCGCGGCGCGCGAAGTACCTCTTGTATTGATTCGCGGGAGTCGGGAGTCGGGAGTCGGAGCAGCTTTAATTCCGATACCCCGCTCCCGACCCCCGACTCCCGATTATTTACGGTTTCGAGGAGCGATGTCTTGGCGGCGCGCTCTGCCAGGAGAATCCGTTCTTCAGCGTTGCGCTCGTGCTGCCCACCGTCACCACGACGTCTTTCGTTCCGGCGGGCCGCGCCGGAAACGTCGCGTGCAATGTGACCGGATCGATAACCTGCACGCCCGTCGCAGCGACGCCATCGACCGTCACCGTCGTCGGGGTGGTGGTCGTGAATCCCGCGCCGAAGATCGTGACGACGACCGGTCCGGCGCCCGTCGCGCCAAGCGGGGGAACGATGTTCGGAGTCACGCTGATCACCGCCAGCGGCGGCACCGTGTACGTGAAACCACCAGTGGCCGTGGCTTTCGTACTGTCTGGATTCGTGACGACGACATCGACGCTGAGCTGATTCGTCACCGGGCCCAGCGGCGTGCGTGCGGTGATCGAAGTCGCGCTGATGACGCTGATGTCCGCCGCCTGCGACGCGCCGATCTTCACCGTCGCGCCGTCCTGAAAGTTCGTCCCCGTGATCGTGATGAGCGTGCCACCGGATGTTGGTCCCGTTGCCGGCGAGATGTTCGTAATCGTTGGCGCTGGCAGCGCGTACGTGAAGCCCTGCGCCAGCGTCGCCAACTGACTGTCGCTGTTCGTTACGACGACATCGACTCTCCCAACGGCATGCGCAGGAGTCGTGGCCGTGATCGAGGTCGATGTCACGGTTACATTCGTTGCCAGCGTTCCGCCGAACTTGACAGTCGCCCCGGAGAGGAATCCCGTTCCGGTGATGGTGACCGAGGTGCCGCCGGTCTGGCTTCCGCTCGTGGGAGCGATGCTGCTGATCGAAGGCGCAGGATTGGTGACCGCCCTCACGATCATGATTCCTGACATGCTGCTATGACCCGTTCCGCAGTCGGGGATGTTGCACGCATACTGGAAGTTGCCGGCCGTCGTGGCCGTGAACGAGATCAGCTTGGAAGAACCGCGCGCGACATTCACGCCGTTCTCGACGTAGGTGGACATCAGCAGTCCGTGGCCCACCGTTGATGCGTCGTTCGAAGGAACCGTGAAGGTGATGTTGACCAGATCGCCCTGATTCACCGTGAACGACGTTGGTGTGAAGTCGAAGCTCTTTGCCGTCATCGTGATGTTCTGGACCGCGAGACCCTGAACACTCTCCGGCTGGGGGACGACCGGTCCGTGGGACGAGCCGGCTTCGAGCTCCGCCCGCAGCCGCGCCAAGTGCTCCGCCTGCGCCTCGGGCGACATGGTCATCATCGAATGGTCGTGTTGTGCAACGTTATTTTGTGCAACCGCACCGATCGTCATAAACAACGTGACAACGGCTGTAACCATCGCTCTCCGCATCAAGGTCTCCCGAAACATGAGTTTTTCAAGTCCAAGCTTGAAGAATACCCACATTCGACAGCCGTGCGACCGCGCTGTTTACAACTTCACAATGATGTTGCGCCGTTCGAGCACCCAAAGAATGGCCAGCCAGAAGGCGACGAAGGCCAGTCCGCCCAGAAGTGAGGCGAACTTGGCGGGGAAATAGGGAGCAAAGACGGCGTCGTAAACAGCCTGATGCAGCGAGACCTTCTTCCCGCCGATGTCGAGTTTGATCAGCGAGTCAGTGCAGCGCGCCATGATCCCCGAGCCGACAAATGCGACGAGTGGATTGAGGCCGTAGATCGCGAACGGCCGCGACCAGCGACGAACCTGATGGACGTCGAGGATCCAGACGCACGTGGCCAGCATCACGCAGGCGAAGCCGGCGGTGAAGACGACGTAGCTCGACGTCCAGAGATTCTTGTTGATGGGAAAGACCCAGCTCCACAAGCTGCCGGCGACCATGCCGAGGCATCCCACGCCGAAAAGGCCGGCAATGCGTTCGAGCAGCGCGCGTTTCTTGTCCGTCAGCCAACGGCCGGCGAAGACGCCAAGCATCGCGGTTGCGATTGCCGGCAACGTCGAGAGCGGACCTTCCGGATCCCACGTTTTCGTCGACACCCAGATGTGATTCGTGCCGAGGATCAGGCGGTCGGTGTACGCGGCCAGCGTCTTCTCCGGCTGGTCGAGCAGGAAATAGCCGATCGTGCCGGTGCCGGGCACTGGGACGAGCGTCATGATCATCCAGTACCCGAGGAGGATGGCGATGACGATGGCGATCTGCTGCCGCCACGACGTGCGCAACGTCAGCAGCGCCGCGCCGATGTACGCGAAACCGATCCGCTGCAAGACGCCCATATAGCGAAGATGCTGCGCGCGCCACACGATGCGCTGAAGAAATGTCGGATCAGCGATGCCCGCCGTCTTCCCCCACCAGAAAAAGGGGAAAGCATTGAGCAGCACACCTGCCAGCACGATCAGCAATCCACGGCGGATGATTTTCATCGTCAGCGTGTTTGGATCGCGCTTGCTCAACGACAAGTGCGTCGTCACGCCAACGATGAAAAGAAAGAACGGGAAGACGAGATCGGTGGGCGTCCAGCCGTTCCAATCCGCATGCTCGAGCGGCGGATAGATCGCACTCCAACTCCCCGGATTGTTGACGAGCAACATTCCGGCGATGGTGATGCCGCGAAAAACATCTAGCGCAAGGAGGCGCTCGGAAGGCGCGGGTTGCGGCGCGATGGTGGACACGTTGTTAGGTTAGCAGACGGGACGGTGGCCTGATCGAAAAGAGAATGTTCAGTGTTGGATGTTGAATGTGAATGTTGAATGCACCGCGCTTCAGAATCCCTGCCACAGAGATCGCGATACGCCGCGCATCCATTCAACATTCACATTCAACATCCAACATCCAACACTCGTTCGAAACGAACGACGAACCGGCAGAGCACCTAACGGGTCAACGCCCGATACCGCGTCAGATGCCGCACCGCTCCCGCTTTGTCTCCTTGCCTTTCGAGGATGCCGGCCAAGTTGTAGTGAGCGTCTGGGTTTTCCGGATCGAGATCGAGTGCTTCTTGGTACGCATCCGCGGCCTCGGCGAGCCGCCCGAGGTCGTCGAGGGCGACGCCGAGGTTGAACATTGCTACGGGATGCTGCGCGTCGATCTTCAGCGCGGCGCGGTAATGAACCTCGGCTGCGGCAGGCTCGCCGTTTTCGTGCAGCAATCTGCCGAGGTTTACGTGGGCGTCGATGTGGGCGGGATCGAGTGCCACCGCTTTCTCGTACGCATCGCGCGCCTCCTCGGCATCGCTGACCTCGAGGTCGGAGCCGAGCTCGTACCAGGCATCGGCGCTGAGGTCATCGTCGCGGCGGGCACGCGCATCGCGCACGGCGGCGAGGGCGATCGGTTTCGTCTTATCGGCAATCTCGGCGACGGAGAAATCGAAGAGCGACTGACCTGACTCCGGATTCCAGACTGCATCGCCGTCGCGGACGACGACGCGCTCCCCGTCAGCGGCAATGCGCACGCCTGCGATCGATCGTCCTTCCGGCAACTGCTCGCGCACGCTGGCGAGCACGCGACGGATTTTGCGCGTCGGGATGTGCGCCGCGGTCAGCTCGGCGGCGGTGCGGAGAATGACGAGGTCCTGAAATCCGAAGAGAAGCTCGCCGCCCGCGTCGCGCTCCGGCGCAAGAAATCCTTTCGCGGCATACGAGCGGATCTGCGCGGCGGAGAGCCCGAGCATCGCCGCGACTTCCCGCACGGAGTAGGACATAACTCGATTCTAGCGGAGAGAGCGCGTGCCGATTGCACGCCGCTCCCTAACGTGAGCGCGAACCGGCTTTGGCGGCGACCTTTCGCGCCAACGACTGCGCCGGCTTGCGCTTCTCCTCCGCTTTCGGCGTCATCCGCACCGGCGCGGCGGTGTTGTTCTTCGTCGCCGTTTTCGCGCGCGGCTTGGCCAGGCTGGCCTTGAGCGCTTCCATCAGATCGATGACCTGCGCCCGTGGTTCTTCGACGAGGTTCGACGTGATCTCTTCGCCTTCGATCTTGCGTTGAATCGTGGCCTTGATCCGATCGGCCACTTCATCGCGATAATTCTCAGGATGAAATTCGTCGGCGGCGCCCATCTCGGCGAGCTGCACGGCCATCTTCAGCTCGTTGTCTTTGACGATGGCGTCGCCGAGGTCGAGCTCGTCCATCGAACGGATCTCGTTCGGATAGAAAAGTTGCTGCATCACGAGGCCGTTGCCGAGCGGGCGAAGAATGACGAGGTACTGTTTGCCGCGCGCCGCATATTTCGCCAGCGCCCAACGCCCGGTCTGCTCCATCGCTTTCGTGAGCAGCGAGTAGGCGCGCTCGCCGCCTTTGTCCGGCGCGACGTAATTCGCCTTCGCGAAGTAGATGGGATCGATCGCTTCCTTCGGCAGGAACTCGCTGATCTCGATCGCCTGCGTCGCTTTTTCTTCGAGCGTCTTCAGCTCTTCCTCGTTGAAGAGCACGTACTGCCCCTTCGCGAATTCGTAGCCTTTGACGACCTCTTCGCGCGAAATGGTGCGCTCGTCTTTGGGACAGAAGAGCTGCTGCTGGATGCGATTCCCGCAATCCTTGTGAATCATGTTGAAGCTGATCTTCTCGCTCGCTTCGGTGGCCGAAAACAGCTTCACCGGGATCGAGACGAGACCGAAAGCAATCTGACCGGAAGCAAACGGGCGAGGCATGCTGACTCCTTTACGTGACCAAAAGGGTGTGCATGTTAGCAGATGGGGTGTGGGGAGTGGGGAGTTGGGTGTGGGAGCGAGACGGTTGTCAGTTATCGGTTTCGGTTGCCGGGAGTGGGGAGTCGAAGCAGCGGTAAACTTTGGCGGTGCCTCGCTCCGACACCCGACGCCCGAAACCCGACACCCGCAAGCGCATCTACGCCGCGGTCAAACGTATCCCGCGCGGACGCGTGGCGACGTACGGACAGATCGCGACGATCGCGGGCCTCGATGGACACGCCCGCCAAGTCGGCTACGCGTTGCACGACCTTCCCGTTGGCAACGACATCCCGTGGCATCGCGTCATCAACGCCCGCGGCGAGATCTCCCCACGCAGCGCCGGCGACTCGCACGAATTGCAACGAATGCTGCTCGAAGCGGAAGGTGTGGAGTTTGATCTGGCGGGGCGGGTGGCGTTGAAACGATATCGATGGGCCGGCGGAAAACGGTCTGCCGCCCGCTGAAGCGGGCTCGGAATTGGGCGGCTCCACGGGACCCACGGCTGAAGCCGCAATGGCGTTAACTTACGGCGATTTCGACGAGGGCGAGCTGATTGGGTTGATGACGTGCCTTGTTGTGCCTTCGGTAGGGATAGCGATAGGGAGGCTTCCTTTTGACGCGCGGGTAGTGACGATTGGGTCGGAGAGGAGTTCTTTCTTCACCAACTTCAGCGACTAAGCGTCGATGGCATCTCCGGGAGCCACCAGAGGGGGGAAAAGGAAACCATTTCCGGGAGTCTTCGGATGACGACGTGAACGGCGTGAACAAACGAGACTTCTGTGGGCGGGATGTTCCGCTCACGTGCCGCTTCGTCCATCACGGAACGAATGCCGAAGTGGGCTAGAAGCAGGCCATAAAAGTCTTGTTCGACAAGGTCGGAACGTTGACTTCGCAAAAGCACACCACGGCCGCGCAGATACGTTTTCAACTCGCCGAAGGCGGTCTCGATCCCCCATCGTCTTGCGAACAGGTTTGCCAAGTCGATGGCTGGAGCTTTTTTCGGATCGAGCAGCGTGGTGATGACGCGATAGTGCTCACGTCTTCTCCCGACCGTGACATTGAACTCGATCACCCTGACTGCGACCCGACGGGCACGCTCTGCCACCTTTGCGTTCGAACGCGCACGCACTTCGCTCAGGTACGAGCCATCCTTCAACATTTGCAAACGTGGCAACGGAATCTTTTTCTGGACACGCCACAACAACTGAGCACCGCTCGCAACCGCCTGATTCCACAGGTCAAACCCGTAGAACAACCGATCTGCCAGACAAAGCATCCCTGGCTCAAGTCGATCCATGAGTTGCTTGGCCAGCGCTACCTCGCTGACCTTCCAGGCTGCCATTCGAACTGCGAAAAGCACGTGCGTTCCGATCTCGCAAAGCGCAACGAATCGGATCAGCGGCAACGGACTCGTTGTCTTTCCTGCGGCCGCTGCTTTCCCGTAGCGCTTTCGATTCGCGGCTGTGTCCTGTACGTTCAGACTGCTTCCATCGAGAGCCACCAAACGGAGACGTCCGAACCAGGCTCCTTTGGTTGCGCGCTTGGCGATTGGCCGCACTACCCGTTCGAAGAGCTCCCTCATCGGTGCTACTCCGAGCCGCCGCCGGGCTTTGCAGATCGCCGCCCGGCTTGCGATCAGCTCCGCGCCATCTGTCAGCTGGTTCCGAACATCGTTGAGCAGCCTGCGCAGCACTTCCCGTGCGCTAACGCTGACCATCAGGCCGAGCGCGATCACGTAGTACACCATCAGATAACCTGGAAGCTTGCGACGACGAACACCCGTGCGGTCTGTCTCCTCCAGAATCTTGTCGATAACCGCTCGAGGAAACGCCTCCGTCATCTGACCGAGATCAACTGACAAACGAGCCACCGTCGGTTCCTTCACCCGCCCCATCACACCCTCCCCTCGCTCCTACGAGTATGCCAACAACGCCCTTAAGTTAACGCCATTGCGGCTGAAGCCGTGGGCTACGGATCTCGCATCGGCGATGCGGGCCTTTCGTCGCTGAGCGAATTTCCGATTCATCGGTGGATGAGTATCCCATTCATCGTTGAATGAGTTTCCCGTTTGCCGTTTGAATAAAATTTTCAATTCATCATTTCAATGAATCCGCCGTTCATCATCGAAGCGAATTACCATTCACCAGATGAACGAATTCATTCATCGTTGAATGGAGTTTGCCATTCATCGTTGAATGCAGTTTGCCATTCATCGTTGAATGAATTTACCGTTCACCGTTGAATGAGTTTTCCATTTCATTGTTAAATGAATTTCCCGTTTCACCGTTGAATAAATTTGCAATTCTCATCATTAAATGAATTTGCCGTTCATCGTTGAATGAATTTCCCTTTTTCATCGATGAACGAATTTCTCATTCATCGTTGAATGAGTTTCCCTTTCATCGATGAACGAATTCCCGACCAAAATCTCGCCAATCATCCCGTCTAAAGATTCCTTTCCGTCAAACCTCCAAAGATGAGATCCGTAGCCCACGGCTTCAGCCGTGGGTCCCCGCGACGTTTCCAACAGCCCTGAGCCCGCTTCAGCGGGCGACAGAGAATTTCGATGCCCAATATTTAGTGCTGCAACCGCCTTTCTTTCGCGCCTAAAGCAGGCTCCGAAATTGGGACCGGCCCCGGAAGAACCCCGGCTGAAGCCCGGCGATTGGGGGCTGTTCGGTCAACCGACTGACGAACTATCCCCCACTCAACGCGGGAAGGATCACAATCTCCGCCCCATCGCGCACTGGCGACTGCAATCCTCCAGTAAACTTGATGCTCTCGCCATCGATGAAGATGTTGACGTGTGGCCGCACTTCTCCGATTTCGGTGACAACGCGATCGCGAACTCCGGGACATTCTGCCCATAAGAGCGACAATGCCTTCGACGCCGATTCCGCGGAGCCTTTCACACGCACCTCGGCGCGATTTCCCGCGAGCTCGCGCAATGGGCCGGGGATTACAAAGACGAGCGACATGATCAGCGTTTCCGCGGCAGCGAGATCGAGACGGCTTTGACCGATACGACCGCGGGAAGTCCGTCTGCGAGCTGCGACCACTTCTTTCCTTCGTCCGACGAGCCGAACAGTTTTCCGTTGCGCGTACCGAAATAAACGCCAGCGGGATCGAGCGGATCGTTGGCCAGCGCGTCGCGAAGGACCGTTTCGTATGCGTCCTTTTGCGGCAGACCCTTCGTCATCGCGTCCCAGCTCTTGCCGCCGTTCTCCGTGCGGTACACGCGAAGCTTCCCTTCCGGCGTGCAGCGGAATCCGTCCGACTCCAGAGGTACGATCCACGCGCAATCGGGATCCTCGGGATGAATGGCCATCGCGAAACCGAAGTCCGACGGAACGCCCTTGGCCACGTCCTTCCACTTCTCGCCGCTGTCGTCGCTGCGATAGAGGCCCCAATGATTCTGCAGGAACATCCGTTCGGGGTTCACTTTCGATTGCACGACCTTGTGCACGCACTGGCCGAACTCCGGATACTTGTCGGGCAGGAAATCGGCGCGAACTCCTTTGTTCGATGGCCGCCACGTCGCCCCGCCATCCTCGGTCACATACATCCCCGCCGTCGACACCGCGATGCGGATGCGATCGAGGCTGCGCGGATCGAGGAGGATCGTGTGAAGGCACATCCCGCCGCCGCCCGGCACCCAGCGTTCACGCTGCGGATGATTCCAGAGCCCTTCGTTCAGCGACCACGTTTCGCCGGCATCGCGCGATACGAACAGCGCTGCCGGCTCGACGCCGCAGTAGAGCGTGTCGCCCTCGGTCTCGCGGCCCGGCGCAATCTGCCAGATCTGATTGAGCGCCACGCCCGCGCTTTCCGGAAACTTGATCGGCGCGGATTCGGGATTCGTCCAGCTCTTGCCGAAGTCATCGCTAGACCGCAGCACGCCGCCCCAGTGCATGCTGTGCGGCGCGGCCCAGATGCGATGCCGTCCCGCGCGGCCGTCGTATGCCATCGCATAAACGGCGCTGCCGGGGAAGTACGGACCGCCGACGGTCCACGATTTCCGTTTCTCGTCGGAGCGGAAAATGAAGGCACCCTTCATCGTGCCGACGAGGAGAAGGACATCACCGTTCCGAGGCTTGACGTCGCGCGTTGCGGGCATGGTTGGACCTCCGTTCGGATGAGATGTTAGCTCACTGCGCCATCGTCCTTCCACGGCTGAATCCGCGGGACGAAGCGGCGCACGTGCCGCTTGTACCGGCGATACTCCTCGCCAAAGCGGCTCTCGAGCTGCGGCTCCTCGATCAACGGAAAGTAGATCGCATTGAGCAGGAGAAACGCCGCCGCCCACTCGGCGAGCGAGATCGATCGGAAGACCAGCGCCTCGGCGATGATGATGAGAATCACGCCCGCGATCATCGGATTGCGTACGTAGCGATACGGCCCGTCGACGACCAGCCGCGACGGCGGATCCCACGGCGCGAGCGTCCCGCGGCCTCGGGTCGCGAAGAGAAACACGGTCGCAATGAACAGGATGAATCCGGCAACGAAGAAGAGCACGCCGGCGATGACGGAAAGCCAATCGAGCGCCGCCTCTGGCTTGTGGAACGTGCTCCCGCGAATCACCCACCACGGAATCAGAATCGTCATCGTCACCGGAAGGATCACGATCGCGAATGCGTGACGGATGATCCACATGGCTCGCATCATCGACTCCCCCACTCTCAGACACGGAAAGTTTACGGTGATGACGATCGCGCATCACTGTGCCGAAAGTCCTATCTGCCATAAAATAGGTGCGGAAGCCCTAGGTCCCATGTCACTCCTCATGAAGCAGGGCGGACCCTCCCGCGGCGCTGCGCAGCTCGCCGGGAACGAGGTCCTCGCCGGTCCCGATCCCGAAATCTGCAAAGTCACCGGCGTGATGTTCGCCGCGCGCCGCGAGTTTCTGATCAAGGACCTCGGCGAGCGCACCTACTACTCGATCCTCACCACGCTCACCCCGGCCACGCTCCAGCAAGCGATGAATCCCGTCGCCTCGGCGTGGTACGACTTCGCCACGATCATCGAATACGACAAAGCGATCTACCAGTCCTGCCGCGCGAAATACCAGCACATCCTCGAGCTCGTCGGCGCGGCCTCCGCGGAGCTCGGAATCGGAAGAGTGTTTCACCAACTCGACGCCGCCGAGCTCTACGCGTTCCTCGAAAACCTCGCGCAGTTCCACGAGCAATACCAGAAGTACGGCCGCCTCACGCTCGAGCGCACCCCAACCGGCGCCCGCATGCACTACCGCGACTACCCCTGCTACAGCCCCTATTTCTGCGCCAGCGGAAACGGCTTCATGCTAGAAGCCATCCTCCGCCACGGAGCGACCGAGGCCGATGTAGTGGAAACGCAATGCCACTGCCGCGGCGATGGGGTGTGTACGTATGAGTTGACGTGGCGGTGAGGGGGCGGCTCACGAATGCGTGAGCCCGCCAATCGCTTCTTCAACGCGCGGCGGAAGCTCAATCGGCAAAAACCAATCCCTCGGATAGAGATAGTCCTCGCCCTCTTCGTCGATCACGCGGATCATGTTGTGCTGCTCCGCAAACGTATCTTCCAGAACCTCGTAGATCTTCCGAAGGTGGAGCAACCCCTCGTACTCGTCGTTGCGGACACAGACCGCGAAGTGCTTAGCTTGTTCAGACATTCGCCATTCGATTAATCGCTATGCTCTTGAGCCTAGGCGCGATACCAAATAGTCGCCTGATTGAATTTCCTGCATCCCTGGCGAAGCTAAGTTCAGGATGTAGGCCCAAGCCGGCACGATTTCGCCACTCGGCAGCTCTGCCTCGATAACCTCGCGTCGGTACTCTCGCGGTTCCGGGTCGGCTGGTGAACAGCCTTCGTACTCGTCCAGGCGCGTAATTACAGCCTTCCATTGCGCGGGGGCGACAGCGTAAACCTCGCCGAAAACGCGGCCTTGCTCCGGGTAGGTCATGCCGGGGTAGTCCCCAAGGTCGTACAGCCGGCCATGAACCGTCGCCTCACCCATGAACTGGGCATGACGAGCCAATAAATGGAACAATTGGTGACTTCCGTCGCGTCTCAGGGTTCCGTACACGAAGATGTTCGTTGTAACTATGGGTACATTAGTCATAACTGCTCCGCGCCAACGACACACTTGTTCAGCAAGCGTCGAAGATCTTCAAATCCTTGCGATCGAATGAACTGCCGCACGAAGTCGTGCTTGCATAGAAGCGTCAGGTAGTATTGGAAAAGGATCGAGATTTCCTTTCTCTTCAACTGACCCAACCGTTCCAGCGACGCGACGAACTCAAAGAAGTTTAGATAATCGACTAATTCTTCCACCAGCACATCGTACGTGCCTTCCGTCGCGGCCCTGCGAAGACACGAAAACTCCGGCTCGGTCTCGTAATCCAGGACTCGCCTGATCTTCTTGTAGTTTTCTGACTCGAAGAACTTCGAGTGTACGCTCGACAGCCACTCAGCGCGGCGAATTGTCGTCGTTCGCCAGAACACCCATACAGCCCACGCTCCGCCAAGGAGCGTCGTTATGCGAAGGATTACGTCGATCGTGGCGTTCGGATTCAAACCCAGCATGGCTTCATCTCACGAATTCGTCTCGCCTCCGAGCCGAAGACTCGCTGAACTATTCTAGCAGCCAATGAGATCAACGCTCTTAGGCCAGTCTCATTCCTCCCCGCCCGTCCCCAAATCCTCCTTCAACGGCAGCTTCTGCATCTCTTGCAATGTGATCCGCAGAACGCTGCCGAGGGTGAAGCCTTGGGGGAAACAATGGGGGATGCGGACGCCGGCGCCACTTAGTTCGAGGAAATCGAGCGGGGGCTTGCGGCGGGCGAGTACGTGGACGAGTTTGCGGGGGAGGTCTTCGCGGTCGTCGGCGTTTAGGTGGAGCGGTTGGAGGTAATAGCCGAAGTGCATTTTGCGGAGGGCGGGGGTGCCGCCGGAGAATTCGGGGAGTGTCACGCTGAGGCCCAATGCGCCGAAGATCCAGTTCTGTTGCGCGAATTCGCCGCGCCAGAAATCTTCTTCTTCGCCGGTAAGGTGTTCGAGACGCATCAGCGGGAGCGGTCGATCATGGCGGCCATTTTGTCCGGGCCCGGATAACCGACCACGCGGTCAAGGACGTCGCCATCGGGGCCTGCAATCACAACCGTCGGAAAGGCATGCACCTCGTAGCGATCCATCAGCGACTGCACATCGGGCCAGTTGCGGCCTTGCTCGCGCTGCGTGTCGACGACTTTCACGGCGATGAATCGGTTATTGATTTTCCCCGCCAGATCCTCATCCATGAAGACTTCGCGCTCCATCGCTTTACACGGGCCGCACCACGCGGCGGAGAATTCGTAGAACACCGGCCGGTGCGTTTGTCTGGCCATTCCCATCGCAACGTTCATCGGCATCCAGCGCACCAGATCGGATTCCGCCTTCTCCGGATAATGCTCCGAAACGATGCGCGCCACGATCAGCAATACGGCGAGAATCAGCAGCCATAACGGCAGCGCGCGTTGTTTGGTGCGGTCGAAGGTCAGATTAGTCCGCGCCATACGGCACCTCCCGCCGCGAGAAAATCACGCAGGCCAGCAGCACCGCGACGGCCGCGTTGCACGTCATCATCAGAATCCAGTTGCGGTCGAACGAAGTCATCGGATCATCGGGAAACAGATTCGATTCGACGAGGCGATAGCCCTCGAGAATTCCGGGATGCGCGCGCAGCAGTCGGCCGATCGCGGCCATCTCGCCGCTGGCCGCGCCCTTCATAATCGCGAGGAGGCCGTAGATCCCGGAAAGCAAAATCTGCCCGCCGAGGTAGATGCCGATGTTGACGTAGGAGCGGGTGAAACTGCCGAAGAGCGCGAGCAGCGAACAAGTCAGTAGTACCTTCAGCGCCGACACGAGGGCCGCCCAGAAAACGGTGCGCCAGACGATCGGCGTTCCCGCGATCAGACGCCCGATGACATCGCTGCAAAGGATAATGGCCACGCCGACCCAGATCGAAAGCACCACGCCCACCACGCGGCCTGTCAGATACGACGAGCGCCCGACCGGCTTGCTGAGAATGAGCTGCAGCGTGCCGGACGAAAACTCGGGACCGATGAGCTGGCAGCCGGCGACGAGCGTGAAGAGACCGATCAGCGCATACGGAGCGCCCGGCGGTGCGCCGATCGCCGTCATCAACACGACGATCACGATGAGGATGAGCAACACGGCGATGTAGCCGAGGTGCGCGAAGTGGCGGCGGAGCGTTTCGATGACGACGACCAGACTCACGCTTCACCTCGAAAGATCGATTCGAGATCGGCCGTTCGTCGCCGAACGTCGATGACGCCCGCGCCACTACTGACAATCCGCGACACGAGCTTGGCCACATCCGCCTCGGTCGCCACATTCGTCGCCACGACATCGTTCACCGGCACCGCGCCGGCGGCTGCTTCGACTGCCGCGGCGTCGTACGAGCCAGGCAACAGCGTGACGACGATCGTGATGCGCGCGATCTCGCGCAACGCTTCGTCGCGAGCGATCACGCCGCCGCTGAGGAAGAGCACGCGGTCGCAAACCTTCTCGATCTCGGCGAGCTGATGCGAGTTGAGCAGCACCGCCGCGCCCCTCGCCTTCTCCTCGGCGATCAGATCGCGAACAAGAAAAACGCCGTTGGGATCGAGCCCCGAAGTCGGCTCATCGAGAAAAAGAAAATCGGGATCGAGCATCAGCGCCTGGGCCATGCCGATCCGCTGCAGCATGCCGCGCGAGTATTGCGACAAGCGCTTGTTCTCCGCGTCCGCAAGGCCGAGGCGGTTGAGCAATTCGTCCACGCGCGCATGCACGCGATCGCGAGGCACGCCCGCGAGGCGCGCCATGTAACGCAGGAAGGCGCCGCCGTTGGCGCGGCGATCGAAATTCATCCGCTCCGGCACGAAACCCGTGCGGCGGCGAACATCGAGATCGTCGTTCGATCGCCCGTCGATCGTGATCGAGCCTTCGTCCGCATTCAGAAAGCCGACAATGCACGACATGAGCGTGGTCTTGCCGGCGCCGTTCGGGCCGATGAGGCCGACCACTTCGCCCGGCGCGATGGTCAGGTCGACGCCTTTGAGCACGGGACGTTTCGCGCCAAACGGGTGGTACGTCTTCGTCAATCCTTCGACGCGGATGCCGTTCATTGCTGGAGTTTCCGCAAGCCGGCGACGAGCTCGTCGACCTTTGTTTTGTGGAACACGTCGATGGTGTGCTGCAGCTCGCCCTCGGGCGTTTCCGTGAGATCGACGTTGTAGACTTTTTTCAGCGCGCCGCCGAGGTAGACCTTCGTCTCGATGCGCCACTCGGGACGCCAGAAAAATTCGGTTTGCACGGTGAGTTTTTTCGGGCCGACGTCGAACGCATCGAGGCGTCCCATCGGCGTAGTCTGCGGCTCCGGCATGTGCGCGTATGGTAGCAGCGCTCAGGCGAAGAGGCGCGACGCGTTGTCCCACAGAATTTTTCGCTCGACTTCTTCGCCGAGTCCGAGCGCGAGAAAGTCGTCGACGTTCTTGCGCGGGGAGACGACGCCGGGCGACGGCCAGTCGGTGCCCCATATGATCTTCGCGGCGAGATCGGCGACGCGCGGAACGTAGCGCAGAAGCGCCTTCGGCGGGATGCCGGAGATGTCGAGCATGACGTTGGCGTGACGCCGCGCCAGGAAGAACGCGGTCTCGCCGTAAAGCGGACGGCCGGCATGCGCGAGGATGATCGGCAGTCGCGGAAAGTCGTTCGCCACGTCATCGATCGGCATCGGATCGGCGAAGACATTGCGCGCCCGCGGAAAAATCGACGTGCCCGTGTGAAACATGACCGGCACGCCGCGGTCCTCGCACTCACGATAGATCTCCGCGAGTTGCCACAGATCGCCATCTTTGTACGCGTTCGGCGAAAAGAGCTGGTGCGGCGGATGGAGCTTGATCATGCGGATGCCGAGGTCGAGAACGCGGCGGATCTCGTCGCGGACATTGATCTCGTGCAGCGGATTCACCGAGCCCACGGGCAGCAGACGATCGCGATGATCGCGCGTGAAGTTCGCAATCCAGTCATTCGTCTCGCGCGTGAAGCCCATGACGTCCGGTGAGACGTAGTTGATGCAGCAGATGCGATCGACCTTTTCGTGATCGAGGAAGCGAACGACGTTGTCGGCCGAGGAGAGGATGTCTTTCGCATTCGCGTGCGAAGGATCGGAGAGCATCGACAGCACTTCAGGCTTGAGCATCTCCCACGGCTGGATGTGGATGTGGGCGTCGAATACGGGCATGTGTCTATTATGCGGCGCGCTGGCGCGCGCCGCGTTGTCGGTTGTCGGTTAGTTGCGCTTCGCGCGTTGTCAGAGGCCGCGACGACACGCATTCCAGGAAAGCCCTCGCCGTCGCCGCTTCAAGAGAGCATCGCTTTTCGACTCCAAGATGACTCATCGCCTGAGATGCTCAGCGATCATTCTCGCTGCTCCCACCACGAAGATGATCAGAAGGGTCGACCGGAATATGAAGAACTCGATTGCTTCAAACGGTATGTCCATATTTTGTTCTCTCAATGCCTCGGAGCTACGACCGCCGCAACTCTGACTTCGGCTAACAAGAGTAGGCACAATTGTGGCGAATTGCATCCGCAATCTTTTCCGCACGAAATCCGCCACCGCACAACATCAAGGGCGCACAGAAATATGTGTATGCACAGTTTGGAGGGCATTTTCCCGGCGGCTCTCCTCTCTGAGAGCGCGGAAGGCTGCACAGTCCACTTTGCGCTCAGATTTTTGTGCATGCACAAGTCGATTTGCACTCATGAAAACTGGTTTTCCGCAGATTCCGCAAAATTTCCACAGGCAGGAGTCAGCGCCAAAATGTCCCCGCAGATCGGCTCGTGGGCGTGTTTCTCGATGGAATGACGTCAAGTTCCGCGAGACTTGAGGCGTTATCCAGTTCCGCGCTATTCGTTTGATTGCGCTCCCGCGCTTAAAATGCAACCGCTCGCCGCGCGCACTACTTCGGTCGCATGAGTCTGAAAGAAATTGAAAGAACCCGAGTGACTTGTGATCGTCCGCCTCGAAACGAGTTACTTCGGCCTTCCCGACAACGCGCGAAGCGCAACCAACCGACAACGCGCCGGCCACAGGCCGGCGCAATCTCACGCCATCATGACCAGCCGCATGCAAACAGCCGTATCCGGGCATGCGCCCTGGAACTCTGCGGACGCCAGGAGCTGCGGATGGATCTCATCGCGCTCGATTGGTTTGAATCCGCGCTTGGCAAAATAGTTCTGCGCGGTTGTGGTCAGGAGATAGAACTCGCGGATGCCGCGCGATGAGAGGCGATCCAGCAACTGCCGCACGATCCTTCTTCCCACTCCGCGGCTGCGATGCGATTCCGCGACCGCGACCGACCGGATCAGCGCGACGAACTGGTACGCCTCGGAACCTGCACATCCGACGACTACTCCGCCATCGCGCGCCACGATGAAGGTCTTCCAGTGATCATCGAGTCCGGCGGTTGGAAGCTGATTCCGGATCAGCAGCTGTTCGATGAGGGGTACGTCGGCAGCGGTAGCACCGCTGATGGTGATCTCGCCGTTGTCCATGTGTGTGGCGAGGATAGAACAAAAAGGCCGCGCGGGTGCGCGGCCTTGTTCGTTCTTTCTGAGGTGAGGGCGGGTCAGTGGCGGCTGCCGGAAGTGCCGAGGTCCTTGCTGGAGGGCTCTCCCATCTTTGATTTGCTGGAGCTGTCGAGGTCGCGGTCGCTCTTGCTCGAGCTGTCGTAACCGCCGCTCTGACTGCCGCGGCTGTTCGGCTCGTTCAGATTGTCGGAACGGCCGCTGTTCTTGCCGAAGTCTGCCGATGAATCGCTCTTGTCCTTACCGATCTGCGACGAGGTGTTGCGGTTCACGTCGCCACTCGAGGCCGACTGATTGTTCTTGCTCATCTGGTCACGATCACGGTTTTCCATTTGTAGTCTCCTTTTTCGGGCTCGTTGCCCGTCGAACGGAGCTGCAATGGAGATGCCGAGTCATGGCGCTAAACTGCTGAGCTGGAATACCTTACAGCCGCGTCCGCAAACTCCGCGGCATCGAGAAGTTGCTGCAGTCGCAGCGTTATGGCGCCGATGCCATTGCTGATTGCCCGGCCGTCGATCGACGCTACCGGCATCACTCCCATCGTGGTGCTGGTGATGAAGGCCTCGTCGATTTCGAGCAACTCATCGACAGCGACCGGCCGTTGATCGATTCGGATTCCGGCGTGGTCCGCAAGCCCGATCACGCGGTCGCGCACGACGCCAGGAAGGATGTGCTCATCGAGTGGATGCGTAATCACGTCACCGCTGCGAACGACAAAGAAGTTGGAGCTGGCGCCTTCGCGGACGATGCCTGCGTCGAGCAACAAGACCTCGTCCGCGCCGGCGCGTTGCGCTTTCTTTTTCGACAACGCATTCGCAAGAAGGTTGACGGACTTGATGTCGCAATGCTTCCAGCGAAGGTCAGCCGAGGTGATGAGCCGGATGCCTTTCGCTTTCTTCGCCGCATCCGGAAACTGGAACGCGCGCGAGTACGCGACGACGGTCGGCTCGAGGTTCTCGGGAAAGAAGTGCTTGCGCTCCCCCTCGCCGCGCGAGATCTGAATGTAGACGATGCCGTCATCAAACGCCGTACGCTCGATCAGTTCGCGCATGACGACAGCGAAGCGGCTCTCATCCCACGGCGATTGGATCTCGATCGCACGCAAGCCATGCTCCAATCGCCGGAAGTGATCTCCGAGGAAAACCGGCTTCCGATCGTTGAACTTGAACACTTCGTAGAGCGCGTCGCCAAACTGAAAGCCGCGATCCTCGACGCCGAGTACCCGCTCGGCAGTCGTGGTGAAGCGGCCGTTGAAGTAGAGGATGTCGTTCATGCGGTTGGTCGTCGGGTTACCGGGTCGCCAAGTTGTCGACGTTACTTCGGCACTGAGTTGCCCAAGGCCGCCCCAGATCGTGGTGCGCGTTTGACAAGCGCTACGTACGCGTAGAGCAGCGGCGGCAACTTGGCAACCCGGCAACCGGCACCTCACGGATTCACCGCCTTCACGATCACCACCGTCCGGTCGTCCTGTTCGCCCGGTCCCCACTCGGTTACGCGGGACAGGATTTCTTTGGCGATCTCCTTCGAGGGGCGCTCGCGGTTTTCTGCGACGAGCGCTTGCAGTCGTTCCAGAGTGAACTCTTCGTCATCGGCGTTGTGTGCTTCAACTACTCCGTCCGTGTACATGCAGAGAAGATCGCCCGCGTTCATCTTGGCGAAGCCGCGCATGTAGGTGGCGTCAGGAGTTGGCCCGAGCACCGGCCCGCCGTTCGCCAGCATCTCGTAGCTGACGCCATCGGCGCGGAGGATGAACGGAAAGTTGTGGCCGGCATTGCAGTAGATGAGGATGCCTCCCGTTTCGAGCTCGCCATAAAACAGCGACACGAACTTCGTCGTCAGCCGGCCTCGATGGATGATGTGATTGAGCTTCTCCATCGTGCGAATGATCTTGAAATCGCGGTCGGTGGCCATGCGCAGGCCCATGTAGATGTCGCGCACGACCAGCGCCGCCGGCAGTCCGTGGCCCGAACCGTCAGCGATGGCCAGGCCGAGGATGTTGTCGGAGATGGGGATGTAGTCGTAGAAGTCACCGCTGACGACGTCGGCGGAAACGGTCTTCCCCCAGATATCGAATCCTTTGTACTGCGGCACACGCTGCGGCAGGATCGATTGCTGGATGCGCTGCGCTTCGACGATGAGCGACTGATAGCGATCGGCGCGCAACCGCTGGTTGACGGTGTAGCGGATGAGATTGAGCGAGAAGAGGATGTCTTCGCGGCTGAGGTTCGGCGCGACGTCGAATCCGAGAATGTGCGTGTGATTGTCGCCGGCCGCAACGGCGGCGAACCGCTGCGCGCCGAGCTGCGCTTCCAGCACCGGATCGACGCCGGGATCGTTCGGCTCCATGACCACGACGCCGTTCTCGAGCACGAGCTCGATCGGTTTGTAATCGCGCGGCACAGTGATCCCGAGCGGACCGTCGGTACAAACACCGAACCGCCCAACGAGCTCGTAGCAGTTCTCGTCCGTGAGCTCGTAAATGCGTCCGCCGGTGATGCCGAGCTCGTCACGAAAGTTCGTCGCAATGGTCTGCCCGATCTGCTCGATCGTGAAGCGAGTCGATTCGGTGTTTTCGATCTGCTCGAGCGTGCGCTCGACTTGAGTGAGGAGGCGTTTGTAGTCCACGGCTTAGTTCACGATCTCATTCGCTTTCGAGAGAAACCAATTGATAACGCGCTGATCTCGATCAAGCAGCAGTTCCAAATAGGAGTGATACCTGATGACTCCCGATGGAAATAGTCGGGGCCGAGGAGCCGTGCAGCGGTACGCGTCCCACGCGCGCTCGAGAAACTCCCCCTGCTCGCAATACGGAGATCGCTGATCGTAGTCATAGATCACTTCAACTCTACTCCATCAAGTTCATACGGTGCCTTCACATCCAACAAACCCAACACCGTCGGATAAACATCAGCAATGTAAGGCGCGCGATCGGTAGAAAGCTTCCGGTTGTAGAAGAAAATCCCCTTCACAATCTCTGGATCGACAGAACAATGGTCCCCGCTCCACGGCTGCTTGTTCGGCTCGATCAGCGCTTTCGGAATGCCGCCGAGTGATGTCTGCCAGGAGACGCGGTAACCGTCGTTGTTGGTCACGAAAAGATCCGGGATCATGTTCGGATCAAATTGGCGATAGACCTCTTCGCGCGCGAGGACGCGGCGCACAGGCTTCTCCATCGTCTCGGGATCGGTCATCGTCACGAGGCGCGCTTTGAGCTCCGCCTTGAGCGCATCCACCTCGGCGCCTGGATTCACGATTCCCTGCGACTCGCGGCCTTTTGTGTTGATGTACATCTCGCCGAGGCCCATCGCGTAGGCGCGCGTGCGCGACCAATCGACGTTCTCCCAGAACTGGCCGGAATCGAACAGCATCTCGACATTCCGATCTTTGACCTGCACGCCGCTCTTGAGCGTCATGTAGCCGTTCATCACCAGCCAGGTGTTGTAGTTCACTGATTTTCGAAACGATGCGAAACCGTGATCGGAGAGGACGATCAGCGCCGCGTGATTCTTGTCGGCAGCAGCCATGGCATCGCCGACGATCGCATCCATCAGCTGATACGAGCGGAGCAACGCGTCGCCCCACTTCGCCGCCAGCGCGGCGTTGTACGCGGGATGCTTCAAATCCATGAGCCGCCAGAAAACGTGGCCGACGCGGTCAGGAAATTCGAAGCACTGCACCATCAGCTCCTGATCGCCGGTCAGGAACGCGTCGAACATCTTCCGGTCCTGCGCCACGGTGAACGTCATGTCATCCCAGAACATCTGCTCATCCGCGAACCCCTCGGAGATCGCCCACGTATCGATCTGCCATCCGAGCGTTTTGTACAAGCCGTAGTCGCGCGCCAGTTGCGGCGCCCATTTCGGCGGCGCGGAGATGTTGAATCCGGGAGGGAGATTACGCGGATCAAAGTTGATCGGCGACAAATACAACCGCACCTCAGGTTGCGAAGAGATGAGGTGGAAACGGCTGATTCCGTGAAGCTTGATCAACGGATTGAACGGGAAGACGAAGTCGGTCCAGCCGCTCCATTCGCCGGGCCGCAGCGTGACGGTCTGGCCGCTCTCTTCGATGGTGATTGAGTTGCGATCGTTAGCGACGGTGATCGCCATCGGAATCGAGATGTATGGCGGGTTCCCGAATAGCTTGTTGGGCGGACCCTGGATTTTCGCTTCGATGCGGCCTTTGTTGTCTTCGAGCTGCACGACCTCGATCGAAAACTCGTTCGCGCCCGAGCGATGGAAATCGAGCTCCGAGGTGAAAAAGAACGGCTTGCCGACGCGGCCGGACATGTCGGGGACGCCGAGTCCGGACAACATCTCGCCAGCCGGAAAGTCGTGCGCAGGAAACGTCACCGGCACATGGACGACGCGCGCGGTTCGTCCGGCATTCGCTGCGGCTTCCCAGAACGGAATGCCCTGGCGCCGGTTGATGACGCCCGGCCGGCTGACCGGGATGTACTGCTTCGTCCCGAGGAACGCGCCGATGCCGGCGATGACGGCGAGAGCAAGCACGACGTAGCGCGCGGTGCGGCGGAAGAAGAGCGCGATCAGAGCGATCAGGACCAGGACAATTGCGGCAGCGGCGATGGGATTCTTGTCGCCGAGGAGGAAGGGCTCTTTCGTTTCGTCGAACGCGGCGAAGACCGGCAGGTACGTTTTGGGATCGCGGCGGAGAAAATCGAAGATTCCGGTCCGGCCGGGATCGATGCCCGTGGAGAACGTCGACCACGACACCGGCGTCTGCGCGGGAACCGTCGGACGCAGCGGACGGAACGTTCCTTGATTTCGCAGCCGCGCCAGATTCGGCAGCTTCCCCTCGTTCATCCACTGCTCGGTGTAGCGGGCGTCGACGCCGTCAAATCCGAGGACGATGACCTTCTCTTTGGCGAAGGCCGTCGACGAAAAAAGAAGGGAGAGGAGCGCCGCCAGGATGGTGAGATTTCGTATCAATCGCATCGAACGGCATCATACTTGTAATCCCCCTTGTAATCGGCGTGCGGAAATTGAGGTGCTGCATGAGAACGCGTCAACTCTTTGCTTCATTGGTAGTTGTGGTGCTCATCGCCTGCGGTGGCGGCGAGAAAAAGGGTTCGGCTGGCGACCAGAAAACGCTCGTCATCGCCCTGAAATCGGGACCGACGAATCTGGACAGCCGCGTCGGCTCCGACAATGCCTCCAGCCGGATGTTCGACCTCGTGTACAGCGGCCTGATCAAGGTCACGCCGGACTTCAACTACGCCCCCGATCTGGCCACGAAATGGGAGACGCCGGACGATAAGACGATCGTCTTTCACCTCAATCCGGCCGCCAAGTTCCACAACGGCCAGCCGGTTACGGCGGCGGATGTGAAGTGGACCTACGAGTCGATGATGAACCCGTCCTTCGTCACCTCGAAGCGATCGGGCTACAGCACCGTCGATCACATCGAGACGCCCGATCAGCAGACCGTTATTTTCAAGCTGAAAGAAGCAAACGCCGGCATTTTCGACAACCTCACCACCGGTATTCTGCCAACCGGCGCCGATACGAATGTTTATAAGACAAGACCGATCGGTTGCGGACCATACAAACTGGTCGAACATCGTCCCGACGACCGGCTGGAGTTCGAGGCCTTCGATCAGTGGCACGGCGGCGCGCCGAAGATCAAGCACATCACCGTCCGCATCATCCCCGACGCCACGACGTGCATCCTGGAAATGCGCCGCGGCACCGTGAATTTCGAGGTCAATATCATTCCGTTCGAGAACGTCGCGGAGTTCGAAAAGAACCCCGATTTCAAAGTGGTCAAGAGCAATGGCTCGGTTTATCAATACCTCGCGTTCAACATGACCGATCCGGCGCTGGCCAAACCGCTGGTGCGTCAGGCCATCGCGCACGCCATCGACCGCGACCGGATCATTCGCGACATCCAGCGCGGCTACGCACAAAAGACGGAGTCGATGCTTGCCGAAGGTCACTGGGCGCGCGCCGCCAATCTTCCTTCTTATGATTACGATCCGGCGAAGGCGAAACAACTTCTTGCGCAAGCCGGCTATCCGAACGGACTCGATCTCGTTTTCAAGACCTCGACGGACGCGGAGGCGAACTCACGGGCGCAGGTCATCCAGGACATGATGAAGCAAGCCGGCTTCCGCGTGACCATTCAGTCGAATGAGATGTCGACCTTCTTTGCCGACATCAGCAAGGGCAATTTTCAGATGTATTCGCTGTCCCGTAATGGAATCAGCGATCCCGATTTCTATTACGTCATTTTCTATTCGAAGAACACACCGCCCAATGGCCAGAACCGCGGCTCATACGCCAACGCGCGTCTGGATCAGTTGCTGCTGGAGGGCCACGCAACGTTCGACCGGACGAAGAGAAAGCCTGTCTATGATGAAATCCAGAAGATCGTCGCCACCGACCTTCCCTACATTTCACTCTACATGCAATCCAACGTAGCGATCATGCGCAAGAATATCGATGGCTACGTGCAATACCCAGCCGGTTTCTACACATCGATTCCCCAGATGACGATGAAGTAGATTTGTCGCAGAGCTTCGTCATGTGTAACAGCAAGACCCGTAGCCCCCGGCTTCAGCCGGGGGACCGAGCGAGGAATCCCAATTTGTGAAGCCCGCTTCAGCGGACGACAGACATTGGCGGTGAACCCTCGTTTCGTCCTTCAACCGGTCTTTCTTTCGCCCGCTAAAGCAGGCTCCGGTGATCGGGCTGCCTCCGAGGACCCCCGGCTGAAGCCGGGGGCTACGGATCTCATGTCGCGTCCAGCAACGAGAGACGCCGTGGCCTCCCAAAAAGCGTTAATGCGGGGGCAGGTGCGATTGACAGAAGACGCATCTTATTCTTGAGACCACAGGGTGTTCCGTCAATTCACGCCTCCGATTTGACCCCGTGCATCGTTCGCGCAAGCGGATCCGCATCCGGCCAGTTTCTATACGTCGATTCCCCATATGACGATGAAGTAGGTTTATCGCGAAGCTTCGTCGTGCGTGAGCTTCGTCATGCCTAACAGCAAGATCCGTAGCCCCCGGCTTCAGCCGGGGGACCGAGCGCGGAATCCCAATTTGCGAAGCCCGCTTCAGCGGGCGACAGGGGCGATTTTCGGGGACCGGCGTGCAATTTCGATCGCGTGCCCTTCTGCGAATTCGGACGATTCCGCGCTCACGATCTGTCGCCCGCTGAAGCGGGCTTGAGAATCCCGACCGGCCCCCGAGAACCCCCGGCTGAAGCCGGGGGCTACGGTTCTTGTCGCGCTAACGGCGCTGGCTCACGAGGCGTGAGCACGCGATCCTGATGGACGTCCTTCGATGCGTTCCGACTGTCGTCTTGGCGTTACGCCGTCGCGGGTTTGATCGTGCCGGCTTTTTCTCCTATTTTTTTCGCAAATTCGGCGATGGTTCCGAATTGGACTGCGAATGGGGCACTTGGGATCTCTGACTTTTCATCGTAATTTCCGCAGATTTCGTTGACGACGTGGCGCCCGAGAGCGCGGTAGCTTTCGAATTGCGACTCGCTGAAGAATTGATCGGCCGTCGTCTCGTGCGGGAAGTCCGCCGACTCCGTCGCGTAGTTGTAGACGTCCTTCGGAAAGTAGGTCTCCGAATAAAGACCGGCTTTGAGATAAACGAGGGTGCCGTCTTTGTCCGCGGCGTTGCCATCGATCGCACTGTAGCGGATTGCCGCTGTCGCCACATAGCGTCCTTCGGGGAACGCGCTGTCGGGCGTCCGCGGATACATGTACATCTTCTTGATGTCGATCGGGACGCCGAGGTCCGTGCGGATTTTGCGGATGGCATTTCCGAGGTCTTCGAAGGTGAACTTCGGATCGCATCCGCCGTCGCTGATGACGATGTAGCGGCAGCGGCGCAGGACCATCTCGTAGATGCCGAGGTTCTCGAAGTGGCCGCCATCGGAAAGGTAGACGAGCGACGACTGGTCGTTCGACATCCCGGTCAACTCGAGGCCCAGCGGATGCAGATTCGATTTGGGATGTGCGAGGTTGTACGAGTTTTTCCCGGCCGTGCCGGGATTGCCCAGCCACGATCCGAGCCGGACGTTGAGGAGCGTGAGCAGGAACGCCATCGCCGGCGAAGAGTGGTAGCCCTGATTCGGACTTGCGGCCGCGCCGGAAATGGTGACCGCGGTGCCGAGCGAGATGCCATCCGTTCCGCCGTATTCGCGCGAGTTGCGATAACCAACGTAGAAGCTGCCGGAGTGCAGCGGCGAGACGGTGAAGGACTCGGCCTTGCGCTGTTGCCAGGCGAGCTTTTCGCCGGCGGTGAGATTGAGCGCGGTGTTGACGACGTGCAGCGGCGCGCCTTGCCGCGGGCGGAGCGATGTCCTGAATGTGTAGGTCAGAGCTTTGCGGTTCGCTCGCATTCTCGCCGCTGGCGTGTCGGCCCCTTCCGGCTCGGCGAGCTTTTCTTCGACGAGGATGCGGTTGAGATCCTGAATGAGCGAATTGGTCAGAGCGGCGTCGACAAGATGTCCGTTCTCGATCCAGTGCCGCGTTTGATTGTCGAGCGCGTTCCAGATCTCCTGTTCGACGCCGGCGGTGCCGGCATTTCTCTGAAGCTGGGTAACGAATGCACCAGGATCGCTGAAGCTCGTCGGCCAGATCAGGTCCGGATGGAGCTCATACATCTGCAGGTTGTCGTGAGGATCGAAACCGGTGAACGTATCCGGCTCGCGGTGGTAGCGCGATGCTCCGAGGTAGGCGCGGATGATGCGGTTTCGATACAACGCGTGCATCGAGAAACGGTTTACGCCAATCGAGAAGGAGAGCAGGAAAGCGATGAACGCGGCGCCGAAGATACCTCCGAGGATCGGCCAGTCAGTGGCGTGAACGTTCTGGAGATGCCGGATGCCATTGACTGTGGCGAGGGAAAGATATGGCGTCTTGTCGGTCTCGTACTTCGTTTCCAGTTTCGAACCG
The DNA here is from genome assembly GCA_963719365.1 of Thermoanaerobaculia bacterium. Lineage (GTDB taxonomy): Bacteria > Acidobacteriota > Thermoanaerobaculia > Gp7-AA8 > Gp7-AA8 > JADGNZ01. The sequence continues at coordinate 1,585,526 of OY970380.1, forward strand.
GTAGCTGTGTTGGCCGTCTGCGTGTAGGTCGCGGTCGATTCGAACTGCTCCGACCACGCCTTGATTGGCGGCACTTTGTCGCTCTTAATGAGCTGAATCAGCACCGTGGTACCGAGGGAGATCGCAGCAAGAAGCACGACGACGAACAGCGGCACCGCAAGCGCGGAAATGATGCCGCTGACGGCCGAGGTCTTGCTGCCTTTTTCCTTCCCTTTCTCTTTGTCATTGGCAGGAGTTTTCGAGCTGAAGCCGGCCAGGCCGGCGATCAGACCTGACACGCCGCCGATCGAACTGAGGATCACCGGCGCGCGATACAAAAACACCGGACCGAAGACGGAGATGGCGCTCCCGGCGGCGAGGAAGAATGCGCTCATCAGAAGGAACGCTCCGGCGCGGCCCCACCACTCGCGGTCGTAGTCTTCGTTGAACTTGCTGGAGAGGCCGACGAAGACCGTGGCTTGCATGAAGAAGACGAGCAGAACCAGCGGGACGCTGAAGCAGACATACAACTCGGAGACCGGCACGCTCGAAAGGAGACTGCGCAGGAACGGCGGCAGTGACGTCAGATCCGGCACCTCGGCCAGCGGGTGATCGAACACCTTATGAGCGAGGAGGGCGAGCAGAAATGCCGCAGTCAGAACGCCGAGGACTGCTCCGCCGAACTCCGCAGCTGGTTTTTTCCACGCACTGTGCCGCCGCATCCGTTCATGCCGCTCAACGGCTGTCGTTTTCCAGTAGCGGATGTAATAGATCCCGCTGGGCAACACGGTCGTGGCAACAATCGCCGCCAACGCCCACGGCCAGTCCAGCGTAAGCGGTACCTTGTGCGCCTCCTGCGCCCAATAGAGACTCATTGCAGTCGCCGCGACGGTGAGCGCGACGATGCAGACGAAAAAACCGCCGTTCGTCGAGATCCATCGGAAGAATTTCGCACCGGCGAAGCGGCCGTGCACGGTTGGACGCGTCATGCCGAGGAACCCGAATCCGATCGCCAGTGCGGCGACCATGACGATGAGGAGAGTTTGCTGCCGGTACAAAACATCGTGGCGCAGCAGCAGCGAGAAGAGTCGCGGAATGGCCAGCACCGCGGCGAGGAGCGGCACGAGCACGAGCAGGTTCAGTGTGAGGTTGCGGATGTAGAGCGACGCCATCGTCCATGTGTCGCCCGAAGTCAAGCCGAGCTGCGGGCTGAGGTAGTTGCTGTACTCGCGGAGATGGCGGACCGGCTTCGGCTCCGGATCGGTCTTCGTCAGCGGGAGATCAGTTTTGACGATGGTCTCCCTGTTGCCGTTGGTGTGCGATGGCTCGCTTTCGGAGCGGATGCCGGCCACCGCGGTGTCGGCGCGCACGAGATCCGCCTGCACGCCGCTGATGCCCGAGGTGTGCCGGCGCGCCCACGAAGAGAGCCAGCTCCCGATATAGCCGCCGCCGGAAACGGTGGAGAGATAGTCGAACTTGTCGAGGATGCCTGCACCCGCGAGACCCTGCAGGACGCCGAGAGCAAACGTGGCGCTGCGGATGCCGCCGCCGGAGATGCTGAGTGCAGTCCGCGCTTTGTCGTCCGGGCGCTCGTGGAGCTTGCCGTAAAGGTTGGCCAGCCGGACTTCGCGCAGCGCGCGAACGCCACCCGTGAATGCGTCATCGACGATGCGGCGGTTGATCTCCTGCTTGCGATCTTTGCTGACGTCGCGCGTGTAGTCGTCGTAATCGGCGATCATCGACTTGCCGGTGTCGGTCAGCGCGCGCGAGTTGCACAACTTGTTCACCGGCCCGTTGACGACGAGATCATTCAGTGCCGCCACGGCGCCCTTCGCGGGCACGATGTTGCAATCCTGGAAGATGGCTTTTACCCAACCCTCATCGATGACATCGCCGCCCTTGTTCACAGGGCCTTCGCGGTAAAGAACGCCGGAAGGAGGCCGGTCCAACGACCCGTACATCGAGACATACTCTTCTTCGAGCACTTCGTGCACTTCGAGGGGAAGCGTGGGCATGAATCCTCCTCAAGACTGGCGTTGAACCGATTGGGTAGCTGCAATTATAGACGGAATGGTGCGGAAAAGTTCCTTCAATCCAGAACAGGACGCGGATCTTTTGCGCTGGCCTTCCCGGCTTCGATCCAGGCGAGGCGGGTGATGAGGGAGCCGAGGAGGGCGGATGCGGCAGCGGCGCGGCGGGCGCGTTTGGAGCGAAGGCCGAGGAGACGGAGGGCGAGCGGCAACGGTCCGGAGAAGAAGCCGCCGATGCGGATCGTTGCGCCGGTCGGTCCGTGGCGCAGCGGTTCGGAGGCGATCGCGCGGTCGGATTCGATCTCGACGCCCATCGACGTCTCCACGATTGCGGCGGCGAGGCCGAGGACGTTGAGCGCGCGTTCTTCGTGGCCGCGAAGCTCGAGGATCGCGGTCGCCAACGCCAATGCGGACGCGCCGAAATGGATTGGCAATGTTCGGGAGTGCGCGGCCCAAACCGGAATCGACGTCACGCCGAGGAGCACGCCGGTGTAGGTGGCCATGACGACTCCGGAGAGCGCGGCGACGAATGCGGCAGCATCGCCGATGCGTTTCAGGCCGAGCTCTTCGCCGATCGCGGCCGCCGCACTGGCGGTGCCGAAGAACGACAATGTCCACGCGCCGACCGACATCGGCGACTGCAGTTTGAAGACGCGGAGCATGTTGAGGAAACGCTCCGGGCGCCCGAGGTCGAGGACGAGGAGCGGGCCGGAAGCTGCGGCGCCAATTGCGGCGATCCAGCGGGCGTCGCGCACGAGCGCGCGCGAGGCGCCGCTGAGTTGCGCGGCGAGCGCGATGACCGAGGAGGCGCCGGCAGCACCGCCGGCGAAAAAGTAGACCGGAACTTCCCAAGTCCACACCGGCGCTTTGACGATTGGTAATCCGTAGTAGCCGTGTTCGGCGCTGGCTTCGGGGAATGGGGAGCCGGAGGGGCGGATGCCTTTGGCGTCGAGTTTGCCGAGGGCGGCTTGTTCGCGGATTTCGTTGAGACGTTTTTCGGTGGCCTTGTCTGGCACCCTCACTTTCATTTTGCACCTCGGCGGCGGGACGCCGCCGGGCCAGCCGGCGGGACGCCAGCGTTCCGGGCGCTGAGTGTGAATGCTGCGATGGTTGTGGCGAGCATTACGCCGGCGGCGACTGCGGCGGCGCTCCATGATTGTTTCAGGAGGCGCGTTGGTACTTCGGGGTTTTTGGGGAGGTTGTAGGCGCGCGGATCGCCGCGGACGATGAAGAAGGCGTGCGTGCCGCCGACGCTCGATTCTTTCGGATTCCAGATCGTGGCGTCGTTCATTCCGGCTTCGTGAAGCTGCTCGATGCGGCGATCGGCGGCGGCTTCCAATTCATCGAGCTTGCCGAAGAGGATCGAGCCGGTGGGACACGCTTTCGCGCAGGCCGGCTCGGCGCCCGCTTTTTGGCGGTCGTAGCAGAAGGTGCATTTGAACGCGCGGCCGTCGCCGGGGCGGCGATCGATGACGCCGAACGGACAGGAGACGACGCAGTAGCCGCAGCCGTTGCAGATGTCGGGCTGCACGAAGACGCTGCCGAATTCGGTGCGCACAATCGATCCGGTCGGGCACGCTTCGAGGCAGCCGGCGTTTCCGCAGTGCTTACAAACGTCGGACGAAAACTCCCATGTCATCCGCTCGCCAGAATTGCCTCCGCATCCGGCCTGCGGCGGTCGTTCGACGAACTTGACGTGACGATACGTCGAGTGCCCGAGTGCGAGCGTGTTGTCGTACGAGAGTCCGCTCCAGACGAAGCCGTCGTCGGGAACGTCGTTCCATTCCTTGCACGCCACCTCGCACGCTTTGCAGCCGATGCAAAGGGTGGAGTCGGTCAGGAAACCGGTGAAGGCGGACATTGGTTTGAGCTTACTCCAGCGACGTAGCCATCGGCTCGCTCTTGCGCACGCTGCACGTGAGCGCTTTCGCTTCCATGATGCGCACGTTGGGCTCTTCGGAGATGGCGACGAGGTCGTTGACGACGTCGCCGCGCACGAGGCCGCGGCCGCCCCAGTGATACGGGAGGCCGACCTGGTGTACGCGCTTGCCCTGCACGTCGAGCGAGGGCATGCGACCGGTGACGAGGGCGCGCGCTTCGATCTCGCCGCGCGCGGTGGCGACGATGACGCAGTCGCCGTTAACCACGCTGATTTCTTCGGCCAGCTCGGGCGAGATTTCGGCGAAGAGCTCCGGCTGCAATTCGGCGAGATGCGCGAGCGTGCGCGACATGCCGCCGGCGGTGTGATGTTCGGTCAGGCGATAGGTCGTCAGCACGTACGGGAAACGCGCGTCGGGCGACGTGGCGTAGGCGTTGTCCGTGCGGTCTTTGCGATCTGCGGCAGGATTCGTGAGTTGATCGGGATAGAGATCGTTGGCGAGGTTCGATTCGAGCGGCTCGTAGTGCGCGGGGAGCGGACCGTCTTTCAATCCGGACGGGACGTAGAGCCAGCCGGCGCCGTCGGGATGCATGATGAATGGTGCATCGCCGCGAAGGGCCGCGTCGCCACCTTTCTCATGATCGCCTGCGAAGTCGGGGCGCTTTGTTTTCGTGAAGTCGGCAATGTCGTCGCCAGCCCACTCCCCTTTCGTTTCATCCCACCAGACGAGTTTTTTTCGTTCGCTCCATGGCGTTCCGTCGGGCGCAGCCGAGGCGCGGTTGTAGAGGATGCGGCGATCCATCGGCCACGCGTAGCCCCAGCCATGCGCGTACTTTCCTTTCGCGTCACGCCCGTTCGCTTTGTTCTGGCCGTCGTAAACACCGGAGTAGATCCAGCAGCCGGATGCCGTCGATCCATCGGCTTTCAGTTCGGTGAAGTTCTTGATGGGAGTCTTGGGGTCAGGTCTAAAGTCTAAAGTGCCGATGCCGGCTTCTCGCTCTTGCGACAGCTCGTCTTTCGGCACTTTAGACTTTAGACCTGACCCGTGAATTTCGCGCAGCACGGCATCTGCGCTCGGTTCTTCGATCGCGCCGTGGCAGGGGTAGTCCCATGTCAGCGCGCGCAGTCCGGCATCGCGCGGCGCGTCGGTCGCTTTCTCTTGCAGCAGGCGGCCGAGGTGGTAGATGAAGTGGAGCTCGCTGCGGGCGTCGCCGGGAGGATCGATGGCCTGCTCGCGCCATTGCAGCAGGCGCTGCGTATTCGTGAACGTTCCTTCTTTTTCGACGTGCGACGCGGCGGGAAAGAGGAAGACTTCAGTGTCGATCTCTTCGGTCCGCAATTCGCCGTTCGCAATCTCCGGCGAGTCGAGCCAGAACGTGGCTGTCTCCGTCTCGACGAGATCGCGCACGACGAGCCATTTCAATTTCGATAACGCCTTTCGCTCCAGCCGCGCGTTCGGCGCGCCGACGGCCGGGTTCTGGCCCATCACGAACAGTCCTTCCAGCTTGCCGTCGGCCATGTCGAGCCAATAGCCGAAGTGCGAGTGATCGCCGGTCAAACGCGGCAGCCATTCGAAGCCGAAGTCGTTTTCCTTCGTCGCCGCGTCGCCGTAGTACGCCTTGAGCAGCGACACGATGTACTTGTCGATGTTGTTCCACCAACCCGCCGGCGACTTGTGCGTCTTGATCCACGCGGCGAGATTGTTCTCGTCGTCCGCGTTGTGCATCGGCATCGGAAGGTAGCCGGGCAGGATGTCGTAGAGCGTGGGGATGTCGGTCGATCCCTGGATCGATGCGTGGCCGCGCAGCGCCATGATGCCGCCGCCGGGACGGCCGATGTTGCCGAGCAGCAGTTGCAAAATCGCCGCGGCGCGAATGATCTGGACGCCCGACGAATGCTGCGTCCAGCCGACGGCGTAACAGATCGCGCCGGTCTTCTCGCGTCCCGACGCGCGCGTGAAGATGTCCGCCACTTCGAGGAAGCGCTCGCGCGGGATGCCGCAATTCTGCTCGACCATCTCCGGCGTGTAACGCGCGAAGTGACGCTTCAACACCTGGAAGACGCAACGCGGATGTTGCAACGTCGGATCGCGATGTGGCTCGTGCAGGTTCTGCGCTTCGCCGCCGCGATCTTTGCCGTGACCGCCGCGCTCCTCGCCCATACCCGGATGCTCACCCGATTTCGGCTCCGCACCTTCGTACAGCCAGCTATCGGCGTCGTATTGCTTCTTCTCCGGATCCCAGCCGCTGAAGAGGCCACCTAAATCTTCGGTATCACGAAAATCTTCGCGCAGAATCGTGGCCGCGTTCGTGTACGGGACGACGTACTCGCGGAAGTACCGCTCGTTGCTCAGCGTGTAGTTGATCATCGCGCCGAGAAAGACGATGTCGCTGCCGGCGCGGAGGGGCAGCCAGTAGTCCGCCATCGCCGAGGTGCGGTTGAAACGCGGATCGACATGGATGATCGTCGCGCCGTTCTTCTCACGCGCTTCGATGACCCACTGGAAACCGACCGGATGGTTCTCGGCCATCGACGAGCCCATGATGAGAATGGCATCGGCGTTGGCAAGATCCTGCTGCGCGGTCGTCGCACCGCCTCTTCCGAACGACGTCCCCAGACCGGGGACGGTGGAGCTGTGTCATATCCGGGCCTGGTTGCTGATGCAAACCATGCCCAGACCTCCGGTGAAGAGTTTCTTGATGAGATAGTTTTCTTCGTTGTCGAGCGTGGCTCCGCCGAGGTGGGCCATGCCGGTGCATTGCATGATGGGCTTGCCGTCGAGCGTCTCGGTGAAGGTGCGATTGCGCGTCTCCCACATCCGCCGCGCCACCATGCGCATGGCCTGATCGAGCGGCAACTCGGTCCATGCTTTCGACCGCGGCGCGCGATACTTCACTTTCGTGGCGCGGCCATCGTGCGTGACGAGTTGATACGACGCCGATCCTTTCGGACAAAGGTGCCCGCGCGAGATGGGCGACTCGGGATCGCCTTCGATGGAGATGACTTTCCCATCACGATGGTAAACAAGTTGACCACATCCGACGCCGCAGTACGGACAGATCGATCTTGCCACCTCGGCGTCCTCATTCTTCGGCCGCAATGCGTGCGTGGCGTCGGACATCGACTCGACGCCGGTGCCGTCGGCGCCTGTTCTCAACTGGCGAATGAGCGGCCATTTCAGAAGGAGCTCAGCGAGCATCGTCAAATCTTATGTGCAAATGATCTTCCACGTACTCGCAGCCGCGACGAGCGTAGCCAGAGGTAGAGAGTCATCGCTTCGAGGAACAAGTACAACGCCAACGCAACCATCCACCACGGCGCTGCATAGACGCCAAAGCACTTCTCGGTCCCGCGAAATATGGCCACCGGGTTGTGGAGAAGGGCCAGGACCAGAAAGATCGGATGCAGCCATTTCGGCGGCTTACGTGGACGCGCCGGTTCGCGAGTGATTCCGTCACTGAGAAAATCCGTGACACGCCTCCCCTCGGCAAACGAGTCCCACGCGACCTTCAGGCACGCGGGAAGCACGCCGAGGATGCCGAAGAACATCGTCAGGCCGGTGATGACGACCTGCCTGTCGGTCGGAACGCGGTCGGAGAGAATGACAGTGATGACGAACGGCGCAAGCCCCAACGGCGCACAGACCAGCGCAATCCATCCTCGGCGCCGCAAACGGTTACCCCGCGCCGTCGCCAACGCACGATTCGCCTGAGTGATCACCTTCACCCGCTCATCTTAGAATGCCGTCGTGTCCGACGCAGGAGATGCAACCAGGCGAGTCACGGTCAGCCGCGCCGATGGAAGCACGTACGCCGATCTCGTCGTCGTCGAGGAGCCGTTGGAAATCCGCGTCGGCGACAAGCCGGTCTCGGTGACCCTGCGGACGCCCGGCCACGACTTCGATCTCGTGGCCGGATTTTTGTTCACGGAGTCGATCCTGCGCAGCCGCGACGAGATCGAATCGATGCGGCACTGGGCCTCCCCGAACGTCGTTCGCGTGGCGCTGCGTGACGGCGCGCGCGTCGATCTGCAGCGGCTGCAGCGGCACTTCTATTCGACATCATCCTGCGGCGTTTGCGGCAAGGCATCGATCGATGCGCTGCGCGTGGCGATGGACCCGATCGTGGACGAGATCCGCGTGTCGCGCGAGATGCTGGTGTCGCTGCCCGATCTCTTGCGCGCGCAGCAGGCCGCGTTCGATGCCACCGGCGCAATTCACGGCGCGGCGGCGTTCGCGCGCGATGGCTCGATGATCTGCGTTCGCGAAGACATCGGACGGCACAACGCGGTCGACAAGGTGATCGGTTCGCTTTTTCTCGACGATGCGCGTGCGGACATCCTCGTCGTCAGCGGACGCACGTCGTTCGAGATCGTGCAGAAGTGCGCGGTGGCGCGTATCCCGATCCTGGTCGCAGTCGGCGCGCCGTCCTCGCTGGCGATCGAGCTTGCTCACGAATTCGGCATCACGCTGCTCGGATTTGTTCGCGACGGACGGGCGAACGTCTACGCCGGCGAAGTCCGACTGCTCTGACTCTCCGTGACCTCCGCGTCTCCGCGTGAAACCTACGCGCTTTTCTTCACGACACGCCAGCCCGATGCGAGTGCGACCGATGCGCAGACCGGCCCGCCATCGCGAGACTTACCCGGGATCGTTGCCTCGATAACCGAGCCGGCATCTCGCGAGGCCTTGTCAATCAACGCCCGCGTCAACCCGGTCAGCGGAACCTTGGCCCGGCGATCCCAGATGGAATGGCCCTCCCCCGCCCGCTGGCCCGAATTCACATAAACGAAGCGCACAGATGGAGGACCCTGCGTGAACGGGCCAAGAAATCGCAAGTTGCCGTTGGCGTCGTCGTCAACACGAACGCTGAAATCGAAGGTGATCGAATGCGCGTCCGCATGCGTTGGCGGGACGAGCTCAACACGTCCCTTCTGCATCTTGAACGCGACGCCGGGCGGAGGATCGATGACCGTGATGCGAAGGTTGATTTCCATCGCGAGGACGATATCGCTTCGAGGCCGGAAACGAAACGCGGGCCGGCGTTGTACTTGCCGGCCCGCGTGGGCTCAAGCGGTCGCTGCGACGACGGCATCACTCGCCGCTGCTTGGGAAACGCAGCACGATGCCGAGGTAGAACGCGACGCCGCCTCGGGCAGGTTGTCTTCGAGCACGACGAAGACTTCCCACTCGTTGCCGTCGGGATCGCGAACCCAGGTCTTGTCCTGCTTCGCGTAGCAGCAGCTCGTCTGCATCTCATCGCGCGTGACCAGTCCGACGCGCTCCCAGCGCAGCCGTGTGGCGAGAACGTCGTCGGTCGAGCCGACTTGGATGCCGAGGTGCGAGAGGGCGCCGTTTTCTGCGAGGTCGGGGACTCCGTTCAGCGCGAGATTCACCGGCGGATTCTGCACATCGAACTTCGCATAGCCGGTGCGCACTTTCGACGGCTCGACGCCGAGCATGCGGCGGTAGAAATCGATGCTCGCTTCGACGTTGCGGACGTTGAGGGATACGTGAACCTTGAGGGCTTGCACTTCCGAGTTGGTGGTCATGATGTCTCCTTCATATTCGTGATTGCGAATATGATGTGAAGATAGGTTCGGGGGATATATTTGTCAAGGCGAATGTTTTGGAGTGCGGACGTCTCGTCCGCGGCGGCGAGGCGTCTCGCCTCGGCGTGATGGGAGGAGGCAGTCCTTGCACGATGGCTGGTTCCATCGCGCGGCCGTCGCGGAAACCACCGCCGGGCGAGACGCCCAGCGGCCGCGGGCGAAGACGCCCGCACTCCTCTTACGCTTTCGTCTCGTACGCCGAACCGATCCGGCAAAGCTGATCGAGCGTCTCAGCGAAAAGCGCGAAGAGCTGCTTCAATCGCTCGACGTCCTTGATCACGCCGGTGACCTGAAAGTAAAGCTCGTCCACCCCATCGGGGAACTTTTTCCCGAACCAGCGCTCGTCGTCTTTGACTTCGAAGTGGATGTCAGGCTGCGCGAAGATCAGCGCGCGCAGTTGTGGATCGGCGAAGAGCGCGCGGACCTTTCTCTCGTCATTCCCTTTGATGATGAAGGCCTCATCAAACACCGGATCGCCGACGACGATGTCCTGCATGCCGAGCCATTTCCCAATTTCGCTGAAGAAGCCTTTCCGGTAGATCGTGAAGCGGAAACCATCGGGATTCACGTACGGAGCGCGCATCCGGGTGTAGATGATCGTCACTTTGCCGGTCGAGACGGTGTACGTGTCGAGCGTGACGATCCATGGGCCATGCTCGGCCTCAACTTTGTCGCCCCTGAAGAAACCGCCCTCGATGAAACGGCCATCGACTGCGGCGCTCAACTGGCGCCAGACTTCTTCCCTGCTTGGACCGAACCATTGCCGCAACGTGCTCATGGCAGCATCGTAACGCCGAAGTCGCAGGCGGGCCGCCTGCGGTACAGCCGCCGGGCCGGCGGCGCTACGCCCGCGAAGAAATATCAGTCCTTGGCGACGGCTAACCAGACCGCGACCGGGGCGAGCGTCAGCCAGATTGCGAGCGCCAGAAGCAGCGGCACTCCCCATTGCGCGACGACGAGCAGACCGGACGCGGCGATCTCGTCGATGTGCGGGAGCTTGGTCCACCAGGTGCCGCCGAGGATGGCGAGGGCGATGGCGATGACCGCTGCGAAGACCGCGGCTTGGACGGCGATGACGGTGCGGCGCGCGGACTGCGCTGCTTCGTTGCGGGCGCGCAACTGCATTCGCCACCAGACGACGCCGGACGGCGGGACGGGAGCGTGGCGCAGCGCGTCGTCGCGATCGTCGATCAACGCGGTGGCCACTTCGACGACATCCGAACAGATCGCGCAATTGGCAACGTGTGCGCGCAGCGAATCGTCGCAGGTGTCGGGCCATGCGCCGCTGCTGATCGCATCGAACGTCTCGATCTCGCGATCACAAATGGGCTTACTCACGGGTTCCTCCGAGGTCATGTCCGCGCAGAAGCGTGGCCAGTTTGCGGCGGGCTCGGTAGAGCAGCGCTTTGACCGCGCCCGTGTTCACGCCGACGACCTGCGCGATCTCGTCGTGCGAAGAGCCGTGCGCATAGGCCAGCCAGAGCATCTGACGTTGCACGGCGCCGAGTTGCGACATGGCGCGCCCGAGGTCGAGGCGAGTATGGGCGCGGACGGCGGTGGCGCCATCGTCGCGGAGCTGATCGGGATCGCCTTCCTCAGGCAGAGCGACGTCGTAACCGTGACGATGTTTGCGGGCGTTGTCGCGGGCGAGATTTGTGGCGATTCGATAGAGGTAATTGCGCCGATGACTCTCGTCCTCGTGAGCGACCGAGGCGCGGAAGAAACGGTAGTAGGCCTCCTGCAAAAGATCATCAGCGAGTTGCGCATCGCCGGTGATCCGCCGCAGGTAGGCCCAGACCGGCCGCGCGGTTCGCTCGTAGAAAGCCCGGAACGCATCTTCATCCATCGGCGTTGCGGTTGCCGCTTCCTCGACGCGCGAGCGGAGCTCGAGCTCGGACAAGGTCATGTCGATGCTGAATGCCATCTCATTAATGATAACCGTACGAACTCGCTACGCTTGTGCCGCATCGGCGGCGGTTGCCGGAACGAGGCCGAGCTTTCGCGACAGCAGGAACGACACGATCGCCGAGAGCACGAAGCCGATGCCGATCGAGAGGATGAGAATGCCGAGTCCGGAGGCGACTGGCGCGACGTCGATCGGCATCTGTTCGCTGACGATCTGCATACCGAACCCCGCGGCCGACAGGACCAAGCCAGCCTGGATCGACCAGAGAAAACGTCCGATCGGCGCGCTGACCGGCGGCGCGGCCGCATCGAGCGCGATCGGACCGCCTTCGAGGAAGCGTTTCCCCGCGGGCGATTGGGCGTATGCGATCATCTCCTCCCCCGTCGTCAGCCGTTCCATCAATTTGCTGTGCACCTCGGTCTGCACCTGCGACTGCCGGCTCCAACGGCGCTGCTGGATGAGTGTCTTCACCAGCCAGGCGAGAGTCAGCGTGACGGTGAGGAAAACGAAAATGCCAGTCAGCCCAGCAAGAATCCTGATCGCGCGCTCATGCTGCACATCCTGGCGCGTGTCGGCCGGCAAGGAGACAGGTCCAAGGTAAAACTCGGGAGAGTGCGCGATCTCCGGATGCGCGGCAACGAATGCGGCCAGTCCCGGATACGAGGCCAGGTACGACGTGTTGTTGAAAAGCGACGGATCGAGTCGCAGCACCATCGTCACGGCCGGCGGATAGGTGTGAAGCAGTTCGCGGAACTTGTCGCGCGTCTCGCGGCTGTCGTAATCGTCGATGCGAGTTGGGGTCGCGCTTGTCGTGGTGGTGCTCGTGGTCGTCGTCGCAGGGGTCGTTGCCGGAGCAGCCATCAGAAGCGGGGTGATCGACAGCAGGCAGGCGCCAATGATCAGTCGCAGGCGGTTCGTAGTCATAGTTTTGGTCCTCATGTCCGCGTATTACGACGAAACGGGCATTCGGTGACGGCTGGCGAAAATCGTGCTTCCGCTGACGTTAGAATCTGCAAGTTTGGAATTGGAGGAAATGATGAAGAAATCGATGCTCGTGATCGCCATGCTCTCGCTCGCCGCCGCGGTGGCCTGCGCCCAGGAAACATCGACCGTTCATGCCGATCATGCCGCGGCCGCCGCAGCCGCACCGCCGGGACCATCCGACATGACTGGCGGCGTCTGGGCCAAACATCATCTCGAGACATCGCCGCGTCATCGCGAATGGGTGAACGTGAAAGCCGGCAATCGCGTCGTCAGTTGCTTCGTCGTTTATCCCGAGGTTAAGAACAAAGCGGCAGCGGTGATCGTGATTCACGAGATCTTCGGCTTGACCGATTGGGCGCAGATGGAAGCCGATGAAGTTGCCGCGGCGGGATACATCGCCATCGCGCCGGACCTGCTGTCGGGCATGGGTCCGAAAGGCGGCGGCACGAGCGACTTCGCCGATATGAACGCGGCGGTCAAAGGCATCGGCGCACTTCCTCCCGATCAGATCACCTCCGACCTGAACGCCGTTGCCAACTACGTCACCAAGCTCCCCTCGGCCAACGGAAAACTCGCCGTGACCGGATTCTGTTGGGGCGGCACCCAGTCGTTCCGTTTCGCCACGAACCGTCCCGATCTTTCCGCGGCCTACGTTTTCTATGGCACCGGCCCTGACGCCGCGTCCATCGCCAGAATCAAAGCACCGGTCTACGGCTTCTACGCCGGCAACGACGCTCGCATTGGAGCAACGATTCCGGCGACGACCGAGTTGATGAAGGCCGCCGGCAAGACGTACGAGCCGGTGACGTACGAAGGCGCCGGCCACGGCTTCATGCGCGCCGGCGACGCCCCACCACCGCCCGCCGAGGCCGACCAGAAAGTGCGTGATGCCTACGCCGGCAACAAGAAAGCGCGCGACGCCGCGTGGGTGCGGTGGACGGCGCTGCTGAAGAAGTTGTAGCGTTTCTGGTTTCACGCGAAGACGCGAAGACGCGAAGAAAAACAGCGCTTCGCGTCTTCGCGCCTTCGCGTGAAACGTTATGCGACCGCGTAGAGCCAACGAGGCGTCTACGGCGTTTCCAATGTTGGGGGTAGAAGTATTCCCGTCCGAAGTCTCTCCTCTGAAAGCGGCAATACCCGATTCGCTGACGAGCGGGGAGAAACGATGAATGATGATCGGATTGGATTTTGGCAGGCATTCAAGAAGGCATTTCCCTTTGACAGGAGGGAGCTATTCCTAGGCCTGATATGGCCCGCCGCGGCAGGCAATGTCGCTTGGGCACTTCTTCAGACCGTTCTGGACTCGAACACGCGTGGGCCGGTGAATTGGGCGCACCTTGTAGTCCTGGGCTTACTGGTAATCTACCTCTCTGTTGACTGGCTTCGAACTAAGAAGGCAGAGATAGGCGACAGCTCGTTGTATTGGATCTTCGACAGTTTGCTGGTTCTTAGCATCGCCTGGCTTTCGATTGCGCTCCAAATACCGAGGGGAGATTTCTTTCTGACCTGCTCGCTCGGAGGTGTGTTTGCAGTCGCTATCCTCGGACATCTCTTGGGCGCTTGGAAGAAAACTGGCGAAAAGAACTGGCCCCGCTTCACTCTGGCGGCGTGCGGCTTTCTCGGACTGATCCTGCTAGCTGGAGGATATTGCTCCCATCAGGTCTCTCAATGGAACCTGGTCCTTTCTTTCGGAACAGTTCTCACCCTGTGGATTGTCGTGCGAACGGTCCAAGAACTCGTTAGTTCAGAAGTACAGTCCGCTCCGGCAACTCCATAGAACTGACGCTGGCGTATCGGGCCTCGCTCTGGCGTAGGCGCTTGGAGGTAACTATCGAGCGCCTTCTCCCCCACGCTTCTCAGTGGGGGAGAAGGTGGCGAAGCCGGATGAGGGGGCGTTTGACCCTCGCAGAGAACGAGTTTTGTCCAATCTTCGTGACCCCCTCATCCGCCTTCGGCACCTTCTCCCCCACTGAGAAGCGTGGGGGGGTACTGACCGGAAACATCGAGGACATTAACCGGGGACATCGAGGACGACTCAACGATGATGCATCCGGAGGATATTTGGATGCCTTGGAGGAGCCCGATGAGTGCGAAGGAAGCTTTGATTTGGGATGTAAACAAAGGAGTGAGCGTGACGAAGGCCGCGGAGATTCACGGCGTGACGCGGTCGTGCGCTTACAAGTGGGTGGATCGATATCGAGAGTTCGGATTGGCAGGACTTATTGAACGGTCTCGAGCACCGGAGCTCAGTCCAAACCGGATCTCGCAGAAGCTGGTAACGGAGCTACTCACGTTGAAGCGAAAAAAACCTTCGTACGGTCCTGCCAAGCTCGTGACGATGCTCGAAAAGCGGCATGGCGAACACGTCATGGCGGTCAGCACGGCGGGTGAGCTTCTGGCTCGGCACGACTTGGTCAGGAAACGGCGAGCGCGGATCTCTGCGGGGCCGATCGAGCACTGTCCATTCGAAGTCGCGAGTGCCGGTGACACGATGACGACCGATTACAAAGGACAGTTCCGAATGGGCAACAAGGTCTGGTGTTATCCGCTCACGATCGCGGACCCGTTCAGCCGGTACGTTTTTGCGATCGAGGCCTTCACGTCAACGCATATGGCACCGGCAAAGATCTGCTTCGAAGCGGTGTTCAACGAGTATGGGATTCCGCGGCAGATGGTCAACGACAACGGCACGCCATTCTGCAGCTCTCATTCGCTCGGAGGACTTACGCAGCTGTCGCGCTGGTGGATCGAGCTGGGAATCATCCCCATTCGGATTCAGCCAGGGCACCCGCAGCAGAACGGCATTCACGAACGGATGCACCGAACACTGAAGGACTGGATTGGCGTGCATCCTCAACCAAATCTGCGCGCGCAGCAGCGAAGCTTCGATGCCTTCCGCAAGGACTTCAACTACGTGCGTCCACATCAAAGCCTCGGACAAGAGACGCCGTCCACCGCAGTCAAGCCGTATCGTCCATTCTCATCGCGTCCCAAAACACTCGAATACGACTCCACCATGGTGGTTCGGTTGGTGCACTCGAATGGCTACATCAAGTGGAACGGTGCCGTGATCTTCACGAGCGATGTTCTCATCGGAGCGAACATCGGGTTGCTCCCCATCGACGAGAGCGTCTGGTCGATCTACTTCGGCGCCGTTCGCATTGGCTATCTCGACGGTCTGGCCCAGCGCGTACAAAACCGGCTGCCGGAGAGGCTCGCGCCCAAACTCACTGTCTGATCTCGAACGGAAAAATCAGGGACCGGGCTATGGAAGCTGACGTCCTATGGAAAGCCGCGATGAGGCCGCGCCTTCCCACAGGACTTGGAAAACGCCCCCCAACCACCACCCGCGTTTCCCACATCTCCCACAGCCCCCACCGCTGGAAAAGAAAGCAAGACAAAGGAAAATCAAAACCACAAAATCAACACCCTGATACTGTTCCGAAACTGTCCTCGATGTCTCCGGTTAATGTCCTCGATGTCCCAGTCGGTTCAGGGAGAAGGCGCTCGACGAGAGGGCGTCGCTTAAAAATGTGAGAGAGCTAACTCGCGTGCAGCCTGATCACGCGCGGAACGTCCTGAGGATCGAAGTGACACTGCACCGCATCACGAACATTTTCTTCAAGCGAGTTGAGCTCGTCTGCTTCGGTGAAGATCGACTCTCCGACGGCGCGTGCGGTATAGCCGCCCTCGGGCGCTTCCTCCACTAGAAAGATGATCTCGTTCATGTAATCACTTCCGCGTCACTTCCACGCCGCCCGCGTACTTTGATGGATCGAGCAACTCCTTCGCCTCTTTCTTATTCTTCAGGTACGAATCCCAGAACATCAGCGAGATCGAGCGGATCGAGGCGAACGTGCCGCGGTCGGCGATGACAGGGGTGCGGTTTGATTGCTGCGTGGTTGGGTACATCTCCTGGCCGGTGCGAGGATCGATCATCGGCGGCTGGCTTTGACTCGTATCAAACTGCTCGCCGAGGCCCGACGCCACGCCGGTGAAGGTCATGTGGCTCGCGCCGCGAATGAGGACGAAGTACTTGTCGCCCGCGGGCGAGTGATCGAATCCGAGGCGGTGCCAGTCAGGGCCTTCCGTCTGGTCGGCGCCGTAGTCGCGCGTGCCAGTCATGAACATCGTTGGAACGCGGAGATCCTGCCACGAATCGGCCGTCAGTCCGCGGTTTGCGGCGATGCCTTGCGGCGACATGGCCACGATCGCTTTCACGCGCGGATCGCCGAGGGCCAGCGGCGGATTGCTGAAGGTCTTCGTTCCACCGATCAGCATCGCTGTAAACGCGCCGTACGAATGGCCGCCGACTCCGATGCGGGAGTGATCCATTTTGCCGGCCAGCTCGGGATAGTTTTTTTCGAGATCGTTGAGTGAATCGAGGATGACGGTGACATCGCGCACGCGGTCGCGCCACTGTGGCTCGCGCTCTTTGTCCCAGATCGCTTCCGCGATGTTCGGCTGCGGTTTCGCCCTCGCTTCGGCCTCGACGCGCGCCCGGTCGCGGCGCTGCTGATTCCGCGTCTGCCGGTCGTCGCGCCGCATCGCCAGAAGATCGCGCATCGTGTCGCCGAGGGCGCCGGCGTCGGCGTGCATCGGCCGGATGCAAACGTATCCGTAGCTCGTCCAATACGAGATCAGCCCTTCATAGCCGTGACTCGATCCGCCGTACCCGGGCGAGAAGATGATGATCGGAAACGGACCAATGCCGCGCGTCGGATACTCGATCGAGACCTCGACATCCTTGTTGCGCGCGGCGTCGTGCAGCATCGCCGAGGGAATGACGCCGACCGGCGACGTGCCCATGTCGTTGCCGTATGACGGCTGAAACGACGGCGGTTGCGCCGCGGGCGGCGTTTTCTGCTGCTGGGGAGATGCGCATCCCACCGCGGCGATCATGGCGAGGGACAGAACGAGTCGTTTCATCGAGCCTCCGTGCGTTGAACCTACATCAACTTGCATGAATGCAAAATCAATGGGCGGCATTCTCACAGGAGCGTTACAGCCACCCTTTTTCGCGGGCGATGCGCGCGGCTTCGACGCGGTTTTGCGCGCCGAGCTTGCTGATGGCCTCGGACAAATAGTTGCGCACGGTTCCTTCCGAAAGATGCAGCGCCTCGGCGATCTCGCCCGTTGCCTGTCCCTCGCCCGCCCGCCGCAGAACCTGCCGCTCGCGATCGGTCAGCGGATCCGGCTCGCCCCACGCCTCGGCAGCCAATTCCGGATCGACGGCGCGTCCGCCGGCGTGCACGCGGCGAATGGCGTTGGCGAGCTGCTCGGCGGGTGAGTCTTTCAACAAATAGCCAGACGCCCCCGCATCGAGCGCGCGCCGCAGGTAGCCCGCACGCGCAAACGTCGTGAGGATGACTACGCGCGTTGGCAACGCTTCCTGACGGACCACTCCCGCAACTTCGAGACCGGTTTTCCCTGGCATCTCGATGTCGGTCAGAAGGACGTCGGGGCGATGCGTGCGCACGAGGTCCAGCGTTTCGTCGCCGTTTCGCGCGCGGGCAATGACTTCGATGTCCGATTCGATTTCGAGCAGCGCCAACAACGCGCCGAGCACCATTGCCTGATCCTCGGCGATGACGACGCGGATCATGCCGAGCGCTCGATCGCGCTGACGGGTTGCGGACCGCTTGCGAGTGGCAGCATCACCGTCAGCGTCGTTCCGCGCGAGCCGTCTCGCATCACGCGCCCGCCGATGGCCGTGATCCGTTCGCGCATGCCGCTGATTCCCGCGCCGTCTTTCTGCGCGCCGCCTTGGCCGTCGTCACTGACGATCATGCGAATCTCGCCGTCGATGCGCCGGAGCTCGATCGTGCAATGCGACGCGCCCGAATGGCGGACGACGTTCGTCACGCTCTCGCGCAACGCCAGCGCGAGGATCGCTTCCTGCCCCGGCGCGAGCGGCACCGGCTCGACTTTCGAAATCAACTCGATCGAGGCCGCGCGCAACATTTCCGCCGCGCCATCGATCTCCTGCTGCAAGCCCGCACGATAACCCCGCACGGCGCGGCGCACCTCGGACAACGCTTCGCGCGAGATGCGCTCGACGTCGCGAATCTCGTCGCGTGCACGCACCGGATCGCGATCGGCCAGCTTCGAGGCCAGCTCCGATTTGAGAATGATCAGCGACAACGTGTGGCCGAGGACGTCGTGAAGATCGCGGGCGATCCGTTCGCGCTCGGCGACTTTGGCAAGATGCTCGATCTCGTCCTGCGCCATCCGCAGGCGCACGTGCGCCCGTCCGACCTGCGCGAAGTGCGCGTTGACCGCGCCAACGACGATCGTAAATACAGCCGCCCACCACCACTGCGTGGGACTGATCCCGATCAGGGTGACATCAACGATCAGAATAACGAGCACGATGCCGACGATCATGAGCGCGCGCCGCATTCCGCCCGCAGTGCCCGCGAACGATGCCGCGTAAATGAAGAACGCACCGGCGCCGAGGTTGATCGGAAGAAAGAGGATGCCGAGGAGAACGAGCGCTCCGATAATGGGGAGGATCTTGTTGCCGCGGGCCCGATATCCCGCGAAGTAAAGCAGCAGAAACGCGACGGTCGCGGCCGTGTTCAACGCCAGCGTCAGCGGGCCGGCTTTTCACCGCGAACGGATACACCGCGAACGGAACGGCATAGATCAGCCAGACGTACTTGGTCCAGCCAACGTAATCGCGCTCTGCTTGCATCGTCATAGTCTACGTACGTTTGCGGTTCGCTTCATTTCAAGCGAACGCTGGCCAGGGAATCGTCGATAACGGCTTTTTCATGTTGGCAGTATCGGTTCGCGACTTGCGACGCAACACTGGAGTGCGTCATGAGTTGTAGGTGACAAGTGTCATCGCCGCCAGCGTTCCGTCGCTTCGCTCCCACGCCCCACCCCCCACACCCCACTCCCCGAGCCCACCTGTTACGCTTTCCCGCGTGGCCGAGAAGATCCGACGTTATGTACTCAAGCAACCGGCGAAGGCGCAGAAGCAGTATCGCGTTCGTTATGAAGATGAGTTGAATCAGGAGCAGCTCGATGTCGTCATGGCTGGCGAGGGGCCGATGCTCGTCATCGCCGGCGCGGGCAGCGGGAAGACGCGCGCGCTCACCTATCGCGTTTCGCGGCTCATCGAAGACGGCGTCGATCCGTCCGACATTCTCCTGCTCACGTTCACGAACAAGTCCGCGCGCGAGATGTTGAGCCGCGTCGAGCAGCTCGTCACGATCGACACGCGTCGCATCTGGGGCGGTACGTTTCACTCGATCGGCAACCGGCTGCTGCGCCAGCACGCGACGGTGATCGGCTATCGATCGAGCTTCACGATTCTGGATGCCGAGGATGCGAAGGAGATGATGGAATCAGCGATTTCCTCTCTCGGGATCAAGACGCTGGAGAAGCGTTTTCCGAAGGGCGACGTCCTCATCGACATCTATTCGTACCTGATCAACACGCGCACGCCGCTGGAGCTGCACCTTGAGAACAACTACCCGCACTTCGGCGTCTACCGCGACGAAATGATCAACGTGTTCCGCCGCTACAAAGAGCGGAAGCGCGAAGCGAACGCGATGGATTTCGATGATCTGCTCGTCAACTGGAAGCTGCTGCTCGACGATCATCCCGAGGCGGGCGAAGCGCTGAAACGCCGCTATCGCTACATCCTCGTCGACGAATATCAGGACACGAACAAGCTGCAGGCCGAGGTCGTCGACGCGATGGCCTCGGTGCGCCGCAACGTGATGGTGGTCGGCGACGACGCGCAATCGATCTACTCGTTTCGCGGCGCGTCGTTCGAAAACATCATCACGTTTCCGCTCCGATTCCCCGAAGCGAAGATCTACAAGCTGGAGACTAACTACCGCTCGACGCGACAAATCCTCAGCCTCGCCAACGCCTCGATTGCGCAGAATCGCTTCCAGTTCAAGAAGGAACTGCACGCCGTGCGCGGCGATGGACCCGACCCGGCGGTGGTCGGCGTCGACGATGTTTTCGAACAGGCCTCGTTCGTCGCCCAACGCATCCTCGAGCTGCGCGACGAAGGCGAACCGCTCTCCGACATCGCCGTCCTCTATCGATCGCACTACCAGTCGCTCGAGCTGCAGATGGAGCTCTCGCGGCGCCTGATCCCGTTCGAGATCCGCAGCGGCGTCCGCTTCTTCGAGCAGGCCCACATCAAAGACGTAATCGCGTATCTGAAGATCGTCACGAACCCGCGCGACGAGCTGTCGTGGAAACGCGTGATGAAGCTCTATCCGAAGGTGGGCGAGAAAACGGCGGCCGAGGTGTGGGGCCGAATCGGCGGAGCGCCGAATCCGCTGGACGTGTTTCTGCGGGAGTCGGGGGTCGGGAGTCGGGGGTCGGAGAAAGGCAGCAACGCTGCCGGCACCGGCTCCGACTCCCGACCCCCGACAAGCGACTCCCGGCCGCGCGGCGTCGCTGCCAGTCTCAAGAGCCTCGCCACCATCCTCGGCCTCATCGGCAGCGAGTCGATGCAACACAATCCGTCGGAGTCGATCCGCCTCATCGTCGAGCGCGGTTACGCCGATTACGCTCGGGCGAAGTTCGCCAATTCCCAGGCCCGCATCGACGATCTCGAGCAGCTCTCGCAATATGCGCTCCGCTACGACGACACGAACCTCTTTCTCGATGAGGTGGCGCTATCGAATCCAATCGCCGGCGAGGACGTCGCCGTCGTCGGCCCCGAGGATGAGAAGGTCGTCCTGTCATCGGTGCATCAAGCCAAAGGATTGGAATGGCGCATCGTCTTCGTGATCTGGCTCGCCGACGGCCGCTTCCCCTCGCAACGCGCCCTGCGCGTCCCGGGCGGCATCGTGCGCCTGCAGCCGAAGGAATTGCACGAAGCCTTCGAGCTGACCGATGCACTCATGAAGAAAGACGACCTCGCGATCGAAGAACTGCCGCCCGAACTTCGCGACGCCGACGCCGCGCCCGCGTCCAGTTCCCCCGAGGTCGAGATCGTGATTCCGGGAGAAGAGGAAGAACGCCGCCTCTTCTACGTCGCCGTCACCCGCGCCAAACAGGAGCTCTACCTGGTCTTCCCCGTCATGGCCCGCGACCGCGGCGGCCTCGACATCCTGATGGAACCGTCGCGATTCATTCGCGAGCTCCCGGGGGATTCGTATGAGAAGTGGGTGATTGGGAAGGAGTGAAAGTCGAGCGCTGCCGCACCTAGGCCTGCCATGTCCCGCCAGAGCTTAAGCACTACCACCCAGATCACCGCAGTGTAAACTTGGAGGCGCTATGTTATTACAGACATCAGGCGTTTGGATTCCTTGGCGATCATCGCTCAGAAGGCACCTCAATATTGCACAAGACGCCTCAGAGTTTTTTGAGCCGCGACTTCTACAGATCGGTCTAAGCGAGGCCCAGATCGCTTTACAAGACTTGCCGCAACTCCGCGCGAGCTTGGAGCGTGTCAACGACGCGATCGATCATCCGGAAGGCTTTGGCTTCCTGAAGATAACTGCTGAGGGAAGCTTGGTCGCGACCATGAATAGCGCCGACGCGCATATTGGCCCGCTCCCAATCCTACTTCAGCGCAAGAAGCTCATCGTTGAACGCATTGCAGTGCTCGAATCTGAAGCCAACGTTGAGGGCTTACGTTCCCTCGCGGGCCGAGCAGAGCCTGGCCTGAGGCAAGAACTTCAGGAACGAATTGACAGTCTAGAGAGCGAAAAAGCAACGTGGCAGCAACAGGCGCGAGACCTAGAAGACGCCCAACAGAAGGCTCACATGGCTCAGCAGTCAGAAATAGGTAAAATCGAGGTTTTCGAACGCAGATCGCGTGTATGGCAGTCGTTCTTGGAGAGACAGTCCGTTGCCACAATGGTTGGCGCGATCCTCTTGCTAGCAATCTTCATTTTCATTGTGGTAGCCGCGTCCAGCGGTACCGTGGTCCCGGAACTCATTAACAATGCGTTTCTCGTTATTCTTGGCTACTTTTTTGGTCAGGCAGGAAGCAAGTCTGGTACGCGGCCGGCGGAGTAGGGAGCGGGCGCATAACTGTTAACCTAGTCTAGTCTCTCTGCGACGCGCTGTACTGGTCAACTACTTCACTTTCACCAACTCCACATCCGCAGGAATAATGTCGGGTCGAAAGTGAAAGTGACGGGACGGTAGAGTTGACCGCTAACCCCGATCGACCTTCCGTGACTTTCACTTTCGGCCTGACCCATTCACGCCACAAAGTTATGTGGCGTCCGCAACGGTTATTTGGAGCAATTCGGTCTACCGCTTTTCGAATGAGAGTACGAAGGAAGCGTGGTGGCGAGCGCGTACTCCAGAACAGCTGCACGTTGCCATCACAAAAAATACAACATCAACGCTCTGGAGAACCTGATGGGCCCTATAGTAGGCGACCTTGTGACGCGTCTTTATCGACCTTCCTGGCCCAAATACCATTTCGGACCACGTAACGTACGGCGGCTTAACGCGTCTGTCTGGCGTGATGTCGATCTTAACGCGACATGAAGACGTTATCGTGATTTCGACTTCGTCATTCGCGAAAACGCTCTCGAGTTCATTTGGCCAACGCCAGTCCTGCTTTGGCCGTCGCACAGCGGCGTGAACTTCTAACGTGCAACATTCACATGTTGTGTCGGTAGAATCTTCGTCGCCTGCACCCGGCAACTCGTACCCAACACTTCGCGAGATCATTCGATTAGGTGGGCGATGATCATCGCAATATGTTCCACCGTCTGTCGCTGGTTTCTTACAGCCGTATTTCATACAAAGCATCATGAGATCCTAGATTATGTGCAGTATCGTCATTAGTCCCGTGAGCACCATGCCGATCCCTAGCAGGAGCTGGCTATGCCAAACGTGGGTGGCTTTTTTCTCGGTTGCTTTTCCGGCGGCATCTATTGCCTCCCTCCACGCAGCGGCACGCTCGTTCACGAATGCCGCCAAGCGCTCTTCTCCTAGCTCGCTGTCGGGGAGAAGCAGCAGGTCCAAAATGTAGACTTGCAGTGACTCGCCGAGAGGTGGTGCCGGGACGCGCACTATTCGCAATGCGAAAAGGGAACTGACGACGCTCGCGGTTAAGCATACGATGCCCGCTAACAGAAGAACAAGGTGGCTTCGCGGGATCAAACGAGCCTCCCGCGCGTATGCAAATGCAGCGGCTAGGAAGATTCCGCTGATGGTCACATTCGCTTGGGCCTTTGCCTCGACCGTTTTCCACGTTTCGAGCGTGTGCTCGAACTCACTTTCGAACGACAGCAACAGTGTTTGTCGCAGAGTGGCTCGGACTTCTTCAGGTGAATTCATCTACTGTCAGAGTATAGCGCGGGGTCCGTTTCCTACTCTTGGCCTTCCGCCCAAACTAGTTCTTCACCTTCACCAACTCCACATCAAACACCAGCATCCCTTTCGGCTTGTCCGACCTTCCTTTGTAGGCGAGGCGCTCGGGGATCCAGAAGCGGACTTGTTCGCCTTCGGTCATCAGTTCCAGGCCTTCGGTCCAGCCGGGGATTACTTCGTCGAGGCGGAATTCGGCGGGCTCGCCGCGGATGATGGAGCTGTCGAACATCTGGCCGTTGGTGGTCCAGCCGCTGTAGTGGACTGTGACGGTGTCGCGCCGGGCGGGATGCCGCGTTCCCGTTCCCGGGCGAAGGATTTTGTAGGCGAGACCGGATGATGTCTTCGTCGCATCGGCGGGCGGCGCGGCGACGTCGGCTGGCGTCACCGGGGGGTGGACGATGTCGACGAGCTGGCCTTCGACGACGAACGTCTCTCCTTCGGCGATTCTGCCGCCGCCGAGGGATGAGGGAATCCAGGCGCGGCGCTGCTCGCCGGGCGTCATCTGCTCGAACATCTCTCGCATGCCGGGCAGCAGCTTGGCGATGTCGATGAACGAAGAGCTGACGCGGGTGTAGTCGACGACGGAACCGTCCGAGGCTTTCCAGACGGCGTAACGAAAATGGATGAAATCGGCGTCGGTGGGATGCTCTCCCCCCGTGCCGGGAGCGAGCTGCTTCGACAGCAATCCGTCCGCGGATTTCTGTGCATCGGCAGGCGGCGTCTTGAGGTCGGCGGGAGGCGCGGGTGCGGTGAGCGAGGCGGCGACGGCGGCGGCAAGGACGATGGCTAGCATTAGACTCGGCACAACATGCGCCTTCTTCTGATCTCTTCCTCGACCGTGCACGGTTTCGGTTTCCTCGACCACCCCGAGCCGGAGATCCGCGCCTTCCTCGGCGACCTCAAACGCGTCGCCTTCGTGCCGTTCGCGGCGCACGATCATGCGGCGTACATGGCGAAGGTGCGCGAGCGGCTGGGGCGGATGTCTCTCGAAGTCGTCAGCGTCGAAGAGCTCGATCGCGCGGACGCGGTTTTCGTTGGCGGCGGCAATACGTTCCGGCTGTTGAAGACGCTGTATGACCACAAGCTGCTCGATGTCATTCGCGATCGCGTACGCGGCGGACTCCCCTACATCGGATCGAGCGCGGGAACGGTCATCGCCGCGCCGACGATGAGGACGACGAACGACATGCCGATCGTTTTTCCGCCGTCGTTTGATTCGCTGGGGCTCGTACCGTTCCAGATCAACCCGCACTATCTCGATGCCGATCCACATTCGACGCATAAGGGCGAGACGCGCGAGGATCGCATTCGCGAGTTTCATGAGGAGAATGCGGCGCCGGTGGTTGGGTTGCGCGAAGGGTCGATTCTTCGCGTCGACGATGGCGTGACCACGCTGCTCGGCGAGAAGACAGCACGCGTTTTCCGGCGCGGGCGGGAGGCGGTGGAGGTTGGGGCGGGAGTGATTGATCTTGCGGAGTCGTGAATGTCGCGGGCTGCGTTGGTACGGCCCCTCATCCGGCCTTCGGCCACCTTCTCCCCATCTGAGAAGCGATGGGGAGAAGGCGCTCGATTGGTGGGCATGGCGAAATGGAGTTACTGGCGATCTTCCACGCCCCACTCCCCACACCCTACTCCCCGCAGCGCACCCGAAAACCGCGTTAAAGTGATCGAATGCTTCCGATCGCAGAGCTCGATGAGGCGCCGGTTGCCGAGAGCAATGAGAAGACCGTCGAGCCGCCGCTGTTCAAGGTGTTGCTGCATAACGATGACTACACGACCATGGAGTTCGTCGTCTGGGTCCTCGAATCGGTCTTCAACATGACGGAGGAACAGGCCATTCAGGTCATGCTCAACGTGCACATCACCGGCGTCGGGGTGGCCGGAATCTACACATTCGAGGTGGCGGAGATGAAGGTCGAGAAGACAACGGCGCTGGCGCGGGAGCAGGAGTACCCGCTGCTGGCCACGCTGGAGCCGGCATAAGCAGCGGGGCGCGAAGATCTACGCCAGGTGCGATGATGGCGGCGCAGCCTTCGGCAACCAACGCCGCAGGCCGTGCCGGCCCGGCCTGACGAAATCCTCCGGCACTCTTTTCCGTTCCGTACCCAGATCCATGATCGCCCGACAGCTCCAGAAGTCCTTCGAATTCGCTCTCAACGAGGCGATGAAACGGCGCCACGAGTACGTCACGCTCGAACATCTCCTCTATGCCCTGCTGCACGACCGCGACGTCATCGACATCATCCGCGCGTGCGGCGGCGACATCCCGCTCCTTCAGAAACAGCTCGACGACTTCATGAATAAAACGCTGGAGCAGCTCGCCGAGGATTCGGAAGTGCAGCCGGTGCTGACGGCGATGCTGCAGCGCGTGGTTCAGTACGCGCAGTTGCACGCACAGTCGTCGGGACAAAAGGAAGTCGACACCGGCCAGATGCTGGCGGCGATTTATCAGGCCGAGCGCTCGCAAGCGGTCTATCTGCTGCGAAGCCAGGGCGTGAACAAGATCGACGTGCTGCAATATCTCTCGCACGGCATTGGCAAAGACACGCCCGCGCCGAATCCAGCCTTCGTCGGTGACGAGCAGCCAGCGCCGGAACAGAGCGGCGATCCGCTCAAGCTCTTCGCCGTCAACCTCAATGACAAGGCCACCAAGGGCGAGATCGATCCGCTCATCGGCCGCGGCCCTGAGCTCGAGCGCACCGTTCAAATCCTCGGGCGGCGCCGCAAGAACAATCCTCTTTTCGTCGGCGAGCCGGGCGTCGGCAAGACTGCGATTGCCGAGGGGCTGGCGCTGAAGATCACGAAGAATGAGGTGCCGGCGGTGCTCAAAGATGCCGTCATCTGGTCGCTCGACATGGGCGCCGTTCTGGCCGGAACGAAGTATCGCGGCGAGTTCGAGCAGCGTTTGAAAGCGGTCGTGAATGCGCTGCTGGCGAAGCCGGAAGCGATTCTCTTCATCGACGAGATTCACACGATCGTCGGCGCGGGCGCGGTGAGCGGTGGGACGATGGACGCCTCGAATATCCTCAAACCCGCCATCGCCTCGGGGAAGCTGCGCTGCATCGGCTCGACGACGTACGCGGAGTACAAGTCATCGTTCGAGCGCGACCGCGCGCTGGCCCGACGCTTCCAGAAGATCGAAGTCGGCGAGCCGTCGGTCGAAGAAACGATCGACATCCTCAAGGGCCTCAAGACCTACTACGAGAAACATCACAACGTCACCTTCACCGACGACGCGCTGAAGCTGGCCGCGGAGCTTTCGGCGAAGTACATGCACGACCGTCATCTGCCCGACAAAGCGATCGACGTGCTCGACGAAGCTGGATCGCGAGCACGGATTCGCGAGGCTGGTGCGGCCGGAACAGCGGCGCAACCGGCTGCTGATGCGGCGGCGGTTGCGCCGTCGGTCATCGGCATCGACGACATCGAATACGTCGTTGCGCGCATGGCCAAGATTCCGCCGCGAACCGTGGCGGTGTCGGAGAAAGAACGTCTGCAGAGTCTCGACGCCGATTTGAAGCGCGCGATTTACGGCCAGGATCACGCGGTCGCGCAGGTCGTCAACGCCATCAAGATCTCGCGCTCGGGACTTGGGCAGCCGGAAAAACCGGTCGGATCGTTTCTCTTTTCGGGACCGACCGGCGTCGGCAAGACCGAGCTCGCCCGCCAGCTCGCCACCTCCCTCGGCGTCGAGTTCATTCGCTTCGATATGTCGGAGTACATGGAGCCGCACACGGTCTCGCGGCTGATCGGCGCACCGCCGGGATACGTCGGCTTCGATCAGGGCGGCCTGCTCACCGACGCCATCATCCGCACGCCGTACGCGGTGCTGGTGCTGGACGAGATCGAGAAAGCGCATCCCAATCTTTTCTCGATCCTGCTGCAGGTGATGGATCACGCCACGCTGACGGACAACAACGGCAAGAAGGCCGATTTCCGCAACGTCGTGCTGATCATGACCACGAATGCCGGCGCGCGCGAGATGAGCGATTCGTCGATGGGCTTCGGCAACAGCAGCGGCGAGAAAGGCAAAGGCCGCGGCGCGATCGAGCGGACGTTCACGCCGGAGTTTCGCAATCGCCTCGATGCCTGGATCGCGTTCGAGCCGCTTTCATTTGAAACGACCGAACGCGTCGTCGACAAGTTCATGGAAGAGCTGCGCGTGCAACTGCGCGCGAAGAACGTGACGCTGGAACTGGCGGAGCCGGGACGCGCCTGGCTGGCGAAGAACGGCTACGACCGCGCGTTCG
The DNA here is from genome assembly GCA_963719365.1 of Thermoanaerobaculia bacterium. Lineage (GTDB taxonomy): Bacteria > Acidobacteriota > Thermoanaerobaculia > Gp7-AA8 > Gp7-AA8 > JADGNZ01. The sequence continues at coordinate 1,613,480 of OY970380.1, forward strand.
GCGCGCGTCCGATGGCGCGGCTGATCCATTCGAAGATTAAGGAACCGCTGGTTGACGCGATCCTGTTCGGGAAATTGCAGGACGGCGGTCACGTGATTGTTAGCGCGAGCGGTGATGTGCTGACTCTCGAGTATTGAGACTCACCGCGGCGTAGAAGGCACGGAATGTTCAATGTTGAGTGGTGAATGTTGAGTGGTGAATGCACGCAATCCTACCGGTAATTCAACACTCAACAATCAACATCCAACATTGAACATTCGGGTGTTCGGAATTGGCCCAAGGCTAATGCCCCGCCGCCCGTCTCCGGTTTAGCGATGTATAGAACGCTTCTTTCGGCACCACCGCTGACGGCATTCCGAGCGCGGTCCAGAAGAGTTGCGTGACGCCGTTCGGCGCATTGTCGATCGTCTCGAGGTTGAAGGTGTAGTGATGCCCGGCCTCGAGGAAGATCGGATTCGTCATCCCTGGATCGTCGCCTTCGATTACCGTCTTGCCGTCGATGCGCAGGATCGGCGTGCCCGTCGTGTGTACGTCGAATGTGTAGAGCGCGGAGATCGTGGCGACGATCTCGCCGGTCCAGACCACTTTGAAGGACTCCGCCGGAACCGGAGGCGTCTTATCGCGCCAATCAAAGTCGATGTTGTCGTCGAGACGGACCACTTGCATTCCGCTGCTGTCGCTGTACGTCGCCACCAGTCCAACACCCGGCGCATTGGGGAACTGCACGCGCGTGAAATCGTCGATGACCTGATTTGACGCGTCCGTGACCGCCAGCTTCACTTCGAAAGGACCGTTCGATGCGAAGAGATGAATGGGGTTTGGCTCCGCGCTGCTCGTTCCGTCGCCGAACGTCCAGGTGAGGTTCTTCGCGGCGGGAACGGTGACCAGCGATGAGAACCTGACGCTGCGCGTCGTCTCGTCCATTACCTGCGCGCCAATCGAGACCTTGCCGGCGTAGCTGATCCGGTAGATGTTCGCAGCATGTCCGATCGGACTCCCTTGCTCCGGAAAGAGATCGCTGAAGTAGAGGCCGTCGGGTCCGGCCGTAAGCGCGGCGACGGTGGCTGAGCCGGTGCCGTTGTATTCGACAAATGGTTTGGTCGAGGTGACGTTGCCGGCGGCATCGAAGGCAAATTCGCGAATGCGCTTGCCGTCCGGCGTCTGCCCAGCCGCCCATGTCGGGCCTGATTCACTCACGAACGCGTGGTCCTGTTTTTCCGCCGGGAACGCGCTGCCGCCGAATGTCTCGTTCTGTACGAACGTGATGTTTACGGGCGCCACAGACGGCGACCAGTTGTACGCCGCGTTGGCAAGCATGCTTTCGTCGCTGCCGTCCCATTGGTAATCGAGTCCCGCGGAGACCTTCGCCAGCCGGTCCGTGGTGGGACCATTCTCGACTTCGAAGAGCGACGTATCCGCGGCTCGCCAGGCGCCGCCGAACGGATTGCGGAAGCCGAGGGCGAAGACGTAATCGGAGGCATGGATGCCGTCGGACAGGTCATAGAAAGGATTGTCGGGAGGAGCAGTTCCGTCCTGATCGATCCTCAGAATCTTGCCTCGAAACGAGTTGAGGGATCGCGCCACTTCTGTCTCGAAACCGTCGCCCATATGGACGTACAGCTTGCCATCGGGACCGATGGTGAGGCTGGAGATCTGATGCGACGCACCGATCGGGTCGTCCGGCATGTCGAGGACGGTGGTGATACTCGACGCGGTGCGGCCACCGTCCACGCTGTGGATGCGAATGACTTTGCAGTAGTGATCGGCAAAATCCAACGCGTAGACCAGCGCGACAAAAAGATCGTGCGTGACCGGATCGACCGCCGTGCCGGTAATTCCATGCTCGCCCGATCCGGGAAAAACGCCCGTGGGATCGAAGTTCAACAAGCCTGTGGCGTAATCGCGCAGCGTTCCGTCGCGCAGGACGGCGCGAATGCTTCCGTACAACTCGGTGATGTAGTAAACGGGCGCATCGGCATCGGGAAGCGGATTGGGAACGAAGGCGAGATTGACGGGGAGTTGCAACCCGGTCACGACTCGCTCGACGCGATATCCCGGTTCGAGCACGCGCCACGGCGTATCTGCGTTTCGCGCCAGACTCCCAAAATGCGGCTTGCCATCCTCGGCGTTGAACGAGCTTCCGTCGCGTGAGATCCAGAATGCCGCCGATGCGGACGGCGGCAACTCGATCGCGGGAAGATAGACGGTTCGCCGCACGCCCCCTTCATCCGCGAAATCGATGTTCGACTCGGACATTGATAGAGGAAGCGCGCCGCTGTTGATGACGGCTTTGACGACGGAATGGGTTTCGGGCGATGACGGGGTCGCGATTTGAACGCCATCGCTGGTGAACGCCAGAAGCGGATGCCCCTCCGCAGAAACGAGACTGACGGACGCGCCACCGGGCAGAGCGATGTCACTGCCGTTCGAATCGTGCAGACGCGGTTGCGGCGATTGCAGCACCTGGACGATCTCGAGCGGCTGCACCGACGATCCTTGCGACGTCGTGAATGCCTGGGTCGTCCAGTCACTCCATTCGGTGTCACGGTCGCCGCTGTTATCACGGAAGCGCACGGCGACTACGTAGCTGCTGGAGCCGAGAAGCCGCGCGCCTGACGCAGTGAACTGACCGTCGCCGAGGTGGATGTGGAGGGAGAGAACGCCGGTAGCGCAGGGTGCGGACCAGACGACCGTGGTGAAATCCGCGGCGCGGATTTCCCAATCGCTGCAGACATGGGAATCGAAGGGATCATCGTCGGCGAACGGCGCGGTGGCCATGTGAACGTCGCCGGGATCGGTGGGAATCGTCGCCGACGGCTCGATGAGGACCGGCGCGTGCGGCGGCGTGTTTGCGAACGCGGCGAAACCTGCCGCCATCATCACAAGAACAACGAACGCTCGAAACGATCTACAGCGCGGCACCACGTACTCCTGCTCGCGGGAGTGAACCCGCGATCCGTCGATTTGCTTGGACGGCTCAACAAGCGAAGCGTGTACCAAATCGTCTCAACGCATAGTTTCGGAAACAGATCGAGATCGCGGTCGATAGGCCACCGATAATGGACGCCATGTCCCGCTTTCCCGATCCTCGCTACGCGCGCGGCGACATCGTGGCCATGGGCGACGATCTGCGCGTGGAGACGTTACGCGATGCGTATCGTCACGGCATTTTTCCGTGGCCGCACGAGGAGTTGCCGCTGCCGTGGTTCTCACCGCGGCGGCGTACGGTGATTCTTTTCGACGAGCTGCATGTCGGGCGATCGTTGCGAAAAGCGGAGCGGCGCAGCGGTTTCACCTACTCGATCGACCGCGCATTTGACGACGTCATCGCCTCCTGCGCGGAGACGCCGCGCGGCGACGAGACCGGAACGTGGATCGGTCCGGAGATCATCGCTGCCTACAAGCGTCTTCATCGCGCCGGCGATGCGCACAGCGTCGAAGTTTGGAAGGGCTCCGATCTCGCCGGGGGCTTGTACGGCGTCGATGCCGGCGGCGTGTTCACCGGCGAGTCGATGTTTCATCGCGCACCGGATGCTTCGAAGATCGCGCTGCTGTTTCTCATCGAGCACCTCCGCGCGCGCGGCGCGGCGTGGCTCGATTGTCAGGTGATGACGCCGCACATGGAAGCGCTCGGCGCTCGCGAGATCCGGCGGAATGCGTTCCTGGACATGCTGGCGAAGGAGCAGGCGGCTGGCCGGTCGCTTTTTTGACGGATCGGGTCAGCACACGCACTTCCTGAAGCGGTCACATGGCGGCCTCATGAGTAACTCCGAACTATCTCCATCGCATCATTATGGAATCTTGCGCAAAATATCGAGTACGTAGGTAGGGATTTAGTCCCACGTGACACTCCTTAGTGAATGCAACATTTTGGGAGGGCTGCGTGGACAAATCCTTGTTGTTTGAGCGCGTGGTTCGTCACATTGGCGAATATCTCGAGACTGACGTTTCCCACCTGACACCCGAGTCGCGTCCCGCCACGGCGCTGGCAGGCCTCGATTCGCTGAAGCTGTTCGAAATGCTGCTGTATCTCGAAGATTCGTTCGGGATCACCTTCGACGACTCGGTGATGGAGCATGTCGAGACGCTCGGGGCACTCGTCGACTACATCGACCGGCAGTTGGCCACAACCGCCGCCAAAGCGGTTTAACGGTACCGGGAGACCAGCAACGTGCGCGAAGTGGTCATCACCGGAGCCGGCGTCGTTTCGCCAATCGGCAACACGCCGTCGTGTTTTACGGATCGCCTTTTCGAGGGCGGTTCCGGAATCGGTCCGGTCACCCGTTTCGACACGGCGCGGTTCCAGTGCCGGATGGCCGGTGAGGCGCAGACGGAAGGGCTCGACGACGCCATCTCCGGATCGTTCGCACACGAGATGGTGCGCATGGACCGCTTCGTCCGGTACGCCGTGATCGCGGCGCGCGCTGCGTGCCGGCAGAGCGGCGTCGGAAACGGACACGGCATTCCACCGCGAGGGGCCGTGTACGCCGGTGTTGGAATGGGCGGGCTGCCGAACATCGAAACCGGAATCCTGCGCCAGGAAGCGCGCGGTCCGCGCAAGACCCTGCCGTATCTCATCCCTTCGCTGATCCCCAATATGGCCGCGGCGATGGTCAGCCTCGATCTGGCGTTCGAAGGTCCTCAGTACACCTTCTCCAGCGCCTGCGCGAGCGGCAATCAGGCGATCGGCGCGGCATTTCACGCCATCCGTGCCGGCGATCGCAACTGGGCGCTCGCCGGCGGCAGCGAGGCCGTGATTACGCCGATCACCTTCTCCGGCTTCCAGGCGATGCACGCGCTTAGCTATCGCAACGACGCATACACGCCGCGGCCGTTCGACCGTGCCCGCGACGGCATGATCGTCGGTGAGGGAGCGGCGATGTTCGTGCTCGAAGAGGCGGAGCACGCCGCATCGCGCGGCGCCACCGTACTTGGCCGCATCACCGGCTACGCCACGACCACGGGCGGTGGCGGAATCACGCTCCGCTCCAGTTCCGCCGCCGCGCGCTGCATGAGCGAAGCGGTCGAGGACTCCGGTCTGGGGCTGGCGGAGATCGACCTCATCTTCGCGCAGGCGCCGGGCATGTTGCACGACGATCGCGAGCTGGCTGCGATCGCCGCGACCTTCGATGACGGCGGCGCCCATGCCGCCATCACCTCCGCCGAAGGTCACCTCGGGCACACGTTCGCAGCAAGCGGTCCGTTGAGCGTCCTGGCCGCTCTCGGCGCATTCGAACGGCAGGAGATCCCGCCCACGCTCAACCTCGACGAGCCCGCGGCCGGCTTCGAGCCTCTGGATCTCGTCACCGAGCGCCGCTCCGCATCCATCGATCACTGTCTCATCAACTCTTTCGGTTTCGGCGGGGTCAACGCGAGCCTCGTCTGCAGCCGGGCCTGACCTCATTTTTTACCAATGGAGAAACGACCATGAAGAAAGTGCTCCTGACCACCGCTCCCAAAGAAGCTCTCATCGATTTCGACGGCGTAGGAGGGAACTGGTACGACAAGACGGATACGTACATGGCCTGGACCTGCTCGCTGCCGGTCGAGGACCGGCTCTCCGTCACCTGTCCGCCCACCGGTCTGCGCTTCATCAAAGCGAACGTGCCGGACGCGGTCGTGCTCGAATATCCGAGCTGGCACGAGTATCTGGCCGCCCTGCAAAGCGAGCGATGGGACATGGTCGGCATCAGCTTCTATACCTGGTCACAGCCCGTCGCGATCGAGATGGCCAAGATGGCGCGCATGGCCGGCGTGAAAGAGATCTGGGGCGGAAACTACGGCATCCTCGGACCCGGTCTGGAGCCCTATTTCACGCGTCTGGTGAAAGGCGCGGGCGAGTATCCGGTGCATCAGTTCGTCTACGGCAAACCGCTGCAGCGCCTGCATCACCCGGCCATCCTCGGCGAGTCGAGTTTTCACGGCATGAAATCGGGTGTCGGCTATCTCTACTCGAAACGCGGCTGCAACATCGGCTGCACGTTCTGCTCGACGCCGGTCTTCAATCCGAAAGAGGATCCGATCGCCGCGGCCGACCTCTACGACGCGCTCGATCAGTACGCCGAAGCCAAAGTGGCGCACGTCATCATCTACGACGAGACGTTCTTCCTCGAGAACGACATTGCCGAATACGTCGTCGATGCGCTCGCGGAGCGCGATCTGAAATGGATCTGTCTCACGCGCGCGGACCGGATCCGCGGCCGCATCGCCGAACTGACCGACCGCTGCATGGACGGCGCGATCATCGGCGTCGAATCGTTCCGCGACTACAACCTCGCCAACGTCCACAAACGCGACGACGTCTACAACGTACGAAGCACCATCCGGGAGATGCACGAACACGGCAGACGCGTCCTCGGCACGTTCATCCTCGGCTTCGAGCAGGACGACGCCGAGACGATCCGGTTCGACATCAACCAGCTCGCCAACGAGGGACTATTCGCCTGTCAGCTCACCATCCTCACGCCGTATCACGCCACGAGGCTCTTCCGCGAAATGCAGGATGTGATCGACGAAAAGGATCTCTCGAAGTTCGATCTCTATCACCTCGTCTGGAAGCATCCGAAGATTGCCCGCGACGAAATGCGCGACCTGCTGGCGTGGGCGCAGCATCAGGTCAACGATCCGGCGCGCGTGGCAGTGATGGTCCGCGAGGATATGAAGCGGAAAATGCGGCGCGACATGGCCATGCGGACGGGGGCCGGCGCGGCAACCGCTGCGGCGCCTCCGGCGAATTGATCGGGCAGCCGAGGACGACATGAGCCGCCTGAAACTGCTGTGCGTTCAGCTCGGATTTCACAAGGACTATCCCGACGTCTCGACGCTCGCCACCACGTACAACGACGGCCTCTACTACGTTGCGTCGTTCGTGCAGCGCGAGCTTGAGGCCGACGTCGACGTCTGCCAGATGTTCTGGGGTGAAACGCCCGACGACTATCCGCTCGAGACGTATGACTTCATCCTCGTTTCCGCGCTGGCAACCCACTTCTGGTCCAACCGGCCGGCGATGGAGACCATCATCAAGAAAAAGCGTCCCGGATGCGTGGTGATCATGGGTGGGCCGCACGCGACGTTCGCGCCGCATGAGGCTCTCGAATTCGCCAACTACGTGATCCTCGGCGAAGGCGAGATTCCGGCGCTGCAACTACTGACTGTGCTTCGTGATGGAGGCAACCTCGACGAAGTGGACAACCTTTGCTACTTCGACGACGACGGCCATCTCCATCTGAACAAATTCACGCACTACAAAGGCATCGACAACTGCATCAATCCGTCACTCCTCGCGAAAGCGCCGCGCCTGCACTGGGCCACCGTTTCGATGTCTCGCGGCTGTCCGTTCGATTGTTCGTTCTGCTACGCCATCCGCATTCTCGGCCGCCGCTTCCGGCCCAAGGGCATCGATCTCATCGCCGAAGAACTGGAAGGTATTCATCAGCAGACGGGCTGCTCGCGCTTCTACGTCACGGACCTCAATTTCACCACGCGTACCGACTTCTGCCACGCGGTCGCGGACCGGCTCGCAGACCGCGGATTTCACTTCATCGCCATGACCCGCGTCGATGCCGCCGACGACCTCGACCTGCTTCGAAAGCTGCAGCGCGCCGGATTTCAGGAGTACTGCCTCGGCGTCGAATCAGAGGATCCGGGCGTTCTGAAGGCGTTCAACAAGAAAGTCGATGCGTCGCAGCAGACGCAGCGTCTTCTTCGCTTCGCTGAGCTCGATATCTACACGCACTCCGCGATCATCTTCGGGTTGGAGGCGCAGGATCTGGCTTCGATCGAGCGCACTGCTCGCTGGTGTGCGGAGGCGCGGATCGTCCACCCGACGTTCGTCTGCCTCGCCGAATACCCATTTCAAACGCTGCTCTACGGATCGCGGCAGGACATCGAGGACCACCGCATCATCACGCAGGTGCCAACGTATCAGCACTACTCGTTCGTCGGCATCTTCCCGCGTCACATGCGGCCGAGTGCCTTGCAGCGCGCCATCATTCACAGCTACGACGTCTTTTTCGAACGTGCCTTCGAGATCGAGAAGCGCCCGCAACGCCGGATGCGGCTGAAGGCTTACGCAAAGAGCGTGGAGTACGGGCGCGCCGGAATGGAGCGCCACGCCAGTTGGCTGGAAGGCATCGAGAAACCGTACTACACGGCTGAGAACCGTTTGCGCGAGGAGCTGCTCGCATCCGACTTCGAGGCACAGCACGGGCCGTTGCGCAACTGGCTCGGCCGCACCGTGCGCGCCAACGCCGGCTTCGCGCGGGCGTTTGCGCAATGAGCGAGGCGACCGTCATCGAACGCTTCGGGGCCAGCCTCGAGCGCGATCCCGATGCGACCGCAATCACGCTGATCGCATCGGGCGGAGACGCCGAGCGGCTGACCTACGCCGGTCTGTTCCACATGGCGCGCCGCGCCGCGTTCGGGCTGCAGTCTCTTGCTCTCCGCCGCGGCGACGTCGTGGTGTTGTCGATGCCAACGGGCAAAGAAATCCTGGCGTATTACCTGGCCTGCCTCAGCACCGGCGTAATCCCGCTGATTGCTTCCGGCACCCATCGTACGAATGCGTTTCCGTCAGCTCCCGTGCTTACGCTGGACGGCGCCCGTGAACGGATGGCCCTCGGCGAAACAGACATCGAGCTTCGCGCCGATCCCGATGGCATCGCGCATCTGCAAGCGACTTCCGGCTCGACCGGCGTTCCGAAGACCGCCGTGATCCGCCACCGCAACGTCAGCGCAAACGTGCGTGCGATCGGCGAGGCCATCGGAGAGCGCGACGGCGATTCGGTGGTGAGCTGGCTTCCGCTGTACCACGACATGGGATTGATCTGCGTTTCGTGCGTGCTCTTCTGGCAGCGTCCGTTCGTGCTCACCGACGCGGCGAACTTCGTGCGCCATCCGATTCGGTATTGGCTTCAGTTGATCAGCACCTTCCGCGCGACGATCTCGCCGGCGCCGGCGTCGGCGTACCAGGTGTGCGCGCGGCTGGCGAAGCGGCGCTCGTTCGAAGATTTGGACCTCTCAACGTGGAGGGTCGGTTTCTGCGGCGCGGAGCCGGTGCATCCGCGAACGGTCACGGACTTTCACGAAACCTTTGCGCCGTACGGACTGCGGCCATCGACGCTTCTCCCCGTGTATGGTTTGGCCGAGGCAACGCTGGCGGTGACGATCCCCGAGCGCGACAGCCCGCCTCGGCTCGACGTGGTGGACGGCCCCTCGCTCGAAGGACCGCGCCGCGCCACACCAGCGATGCAATCGAGCCGCACGCAGACATTCGTCTCTGTCGGACGGCCGCTTGCGGGCCACAGAGTGGACATCGTCGATGGCGACGGACAGCCGCTGCCGGAACGCTGCACGGGAGAGATCGAAGTCAGCGGACCGAGTGTCATCGATGGCTATTGGGAGGAACCATTTCCCGCGAGCCGCCTGCAGACCGGCGACATCGGTTACATGGCCGATGGCGAGCTCTTTGTCACTGGACGAAGCAAAGACATCATCATCATCCGCGGCCGCAATCTCCTTCCGAGCCAGATCGAGCTCGTTGTCGAAGATGCTGTCGCCAACGGAATCCAGAACGGTGTGGCCGCGGTCGGCCTCACCAGCGAAGCGGATGCGACGGAAGAGTTGCACCTCCTCATCGAGAGCCGCGAAGTGCCTCCCGCGGATGCTCAGGCCGCGGAGGAGCGGATCCGCGAAGCCGTGGCCAACGCGTTCGAGACCGGCGGCACTTGCATCCATTGGTTGCGCAAGGGCTCCATCCCCAAGACGCCGAGCGGAAAAATTCAGCGGTCTCGTTGCCGGGATCTCGCGCGCGAGGCAGCAGGAGTCCTCGTCTCGTGACCGCGAACGCCACGCATCTCGAGAAGCTGCGGCGCTCCTGTCTTGGCGCGACCATTTCGCGCTATCTGCGCAGCGAGATCGAGATTCTGCAGCCCGGCAAAGCGCGCGTCACGATTCCTTTTCATCCGGAACTGACCCAGAACGCCAACTTCCTCCACGGCGCGATTCTGTTCGATGCCGCCAACACGGCCGGTTTCGTGGCCGCAAATTCAGTCGAGGAAACCTACAGCGTCCTCACCGCCAACTTCTACATCCGCCTGCTGCGGCCGGTGAAAAAGGAGTCGATCATCGCCGTCGGAGAAGTCGTACACCGAGGACATTCCCTGATCACGACGCGGAGCGATGTGTTCAACGAGAGCGGCAAGCTCGTAGCCGCAGGCCAGGGCACGTACTCGGTCAGCCGCATCCTGCTGACGGATGTTCCGGGATATGAATGAGCGAGTCGGCCCGGCTGCGGTTGATCCTGAACGGCACCTTGTTCGTCGGCCTGCACTTCCTTGCCATTGCCGGTGTCGTCGTCTACGGTGCGCGGCCTTTCTGGCTGGTCTATGCAGCCTTTGCGTATGCCGTGATGGTCTTTGGAATCACGGCCGGACACCACCGGTATTTTTCCCACCGCGCATTCAAGACCTCGCGTGCGTTTCAACTCGTCATCGCGCTATGCGGTGCCATGGCCGGGCAGCGGGGAGCACTCTGGTGGGCCGGACACCATCGTCACCACCACCGCCACACCGACGCCGAGGGGGATGTGCACTCGCCGGTCGAGGGCGGATTCTTCTGGTCGCACGTTGGCTGGATCCTTTCGGGCGAGCACGCCGTCACGCCAATCGAGAACGTGAAAGACCTGGCCCAGTATCCCGAATTGGTCTGGCTCAATCGCAACCATGTCGTCCCACCCATTGCGTTCGTGGTCATCTCGGGACTGATCGGAGGGCCCGGCCTGGCGTCGTGGAGCCTCTTCAGCATGATGGCGGTCTACCACGTCATCTTCTCCACGAATTCGATTACGCACCTTTGGGGCACGAGACGATTCGAGACCGCGGACAACTCGCGCAATAACCCCGTCGTGGCGTTGCTGACGTTCGGCGAGGGATGGCACAACAATCACCATCACTATCCGCCGTCCGCGAAGGTCGGCTTCTACTGGTGGGAAATCGACATCTCCTACTCGATCCTCAAGTGTCTCGAAAAACTGGGACTGGTCTGGGACATCAACGTTCCGCCGCAGTCCGTTCTGGACCGAGGTCTGGCCCATTAGGAGCCGCTATGTACGAAGCGCTGTCGATCGGATCGGTTCCTGTTGGTGCGGCATTTCGGGACGCGTTGCAAATGCCCCCGGCCCGGCTGGAATCATCGCCCCGGCCAATCACTACGGTGGCCGTAGTCGACTTCATGGGGTTTCTGCAGGATTACATCTCGACCTTCTTTCGCATGCCTCGCGTGGGTCCGGTTCTGATGGGCACGATCCTGCACGAGCGCGGACTGAACGTGCGCGTCTTTTCGGAGACGGTTGCGCCGCTCGACAGCGAAGCGATCGATTACATCTGCTCGGCCGGTCTGGTGGCGATGTCGGTTCTGACGTTCGGTGCGAATCGCGCCTATGCGCTGGCCGGTCTGATTCGCCGCGTCAATCCCACTGCGCGCATCCTCATGGGAGACGTGCATCCGACGATCATGCCGGAGCATTGTCTGCAGCATTGCGACTTCGTCATCCGGGATGAAGGCGATGAGACGATCGGCGAGTTTCTCTCGGCGTTGCAGGGAGAACCGGATGCGCCGGCGTGGGATGCGATCCGCGGCCTTTCGTACTGGCGCGACGGACGGATCGTCCACAATCCCAAACGCGAACGGCCGAAGAACATCGGACGCGCGGCCAATCTCGATCTGGTTGAAAAATTCATCCAGCCCGATGTCTATTCGCTCGTGAAACAGGGAAAGCTGAGCATGGCTGTGCTTCAGGCTTCGCGCGGCTGCCCGGTGGCCTGCAAGTTCTGTCTCGGCTCCGCGATCCTCGGCAAGGGATACCGCACGCGCGATATCGAGCTGGTCATCGAAAACCTCCACCACATCCGCCGCATCTCCGGCGGCGACCGGCGCGTGACGTTCATCGTCGACAATCACTTCTTCATCGACCGCAACTGGACCAAGGCCCTGCTCCGCCGCATCATCGAGGAACGGATCAAGCTGCAGTTCATCGCATTCGGACAGTATTTCGTAGGCCGCGATCCGGAGATGCTCGACCTCCTGCGCGAGGCCGGCTTCATCCGCATCTTCTGCGGACTGGAGTCGATCAACGCCCAGACGTTGCGCGAGTACAACAAGAATCAGTCCGAGGACGCCATGCGCGAGTGCATCGCGGCCATGCAGGAGCACGGCGTGCGCGTCCATGGCAGCTTCATGCTCGGCGGCGAGACCGACACGATGGAGACTGTCGAGCGCACCATTCGTTTCGCGCTGGAAACCGAAATCGACTCGGCCAGCTTCTACGCTCTCTGCGAGTATCCGTTCGAGAATCACGAATTCGTCCCGAACACGCAGATGCTCCCGCCGCATCGCCTGCTGCCGGACAATCTCGATTACTACAATCTCAACTTCGTCAGCATCTATCCGAAATGCATGCGTCCCAGCCAGCTCCAGCGAGGGCTGATCGATGCACACGAACGATTCTTCTCCTGGACGCGCCTGGGCCGGAGTCTGGCCGGATTGCGATTCGACCTGGCGCGGATGCGGGGCATGACACTCTGGGGCCACTACCGTCTGATCCGCCAGATGCGCGCCTATCTCCCCTATCTCGAAGAGCGGGAGGAAGGAAAGTACGACCACAACGATCAGTTGATCGAGAGCGCGCTTGGCCGCGAGCCGCTCGTGTTCGATGCCCCTCCTCCGCCGATTTACGACTCGCTGTTCACGGGCGGCATGCGGGTGGCTGCGCATGCAGGATGACCACCCGCACCGGCGGCTCCAGGCGCACCTGATCCTGCACGGCGCGATCGTGCTTTTTGTGGGGCTCTTCGCGGGCGCACCGTACAACGCCGCCTTGCTGCGCGGGTGGGGCAGCGAGCCGGTACGCGCCTGGGTGCTCGCTCATTCCGCGGGCGTGATGTGCGGCATCATGGCCCTCGCGGCCGCAGGCATCATGCACCGCCTCGCGTTGAGCGATCTCCGGGCCCGGATGATGGCCGGCTCGTTCATCGTCTCGATCTACGCCTTCACCATCGGCATGTGGCTGGCCGCTCTGCTGCCGGTGCGTGGCATCGTTGCCAGCCGGTCGATCGCCGATCGTCTCGTCAACATCTGCTACACGATCGGCGCATGGGGCGCGCTGGCAGGCGCGGCACTCGCGGTCGCCGGTGCGGCGGCGGCGCTGCGGGCCATCCCCCGGCGCAATCCCCAGAGCGCAACGAGGCATGTCAGCACGATCGTCACGAAGAACGACATGTAGGCCATGTCGGCGATGTTCTCCATCCACGGCGCCGCGCCCGTGATGCCTTTGCTCGCAAACGGTGTGTGGCGGCTCGTGCCGAAGATCGATGCGAAGAACATCGATCCCCACGCCGAATAGGTGGAGTAAACGAACAACCAGAATGCGACGGCAGCGGAGGTTCGTCCCGGAAAATCCATCCGGTCGCGGATCAGTCCCAGAAGGATCAGGAACATCCCCGAGATCAGCGCAACGAGATGCGCCGACAGCGCCATGCGCGGATTGATCACAAAGTACATGACGATCTCCGTGATCAAGCCGAGGAGAAAGAGCACGACCCCGTACCAGATCAGGCGCTGCGCATCACCTCTGGCGTTCATAACTTACCTCCATTACGGTGGCAACATTATGAACGATTCGGGAGACGACGCGGAGAAAAGCGGTCGTGCGCGTCTTTGCGTAAAACAGTTCACGGGCAGGCGACAGGAAGTGGGCCGGGCTGCTGCGGGCCCGCAAACTGGAGCTGGGTGGTCGTGACGACTGCCGAATCCGATCGGATTGTCAGGTTCAGCCATCCATCGGCAATCCGCCCTTCGAAATTCAATGGCGGTACGCCGTTCTGCACCGGCCCAGGTCCGGAGAGCGTGCCGGTGGTCTTGAAGCGGCCGTAGGAGTCCAGTGACGACGGCGTTTTGAACGTTCCGACGCTGCAGCCGAGGTATATCTGCGAGTCGGTCTCCCCGACGAAAAGCAGGTTTCCCGAGGCATTCCACCAACCGAGAGGGATCTTCTCCGGCGTAACGGCGGCACCCGAAGCTTGCGGCGTGACGAGCGTGATTTCCTGCGTCTGATTATTCGTGATCGAGACAAAGCCCCAGATTGGCCGGATGGCATCGGAATCGGCGATGTCGATGCGAAGCCGTGCATGGCTGCGAAGCGGCTCGATGATCGAGTCGAGCGAAAGCTGCGCCGAGGCAGGAAAGAGGCCCTCTCCTCCCTGGGGCGCGGCGTGGAGCGCAACCGGCACCGTCGCCAGCAACGTGCCGTCGGCGTTGTCGCGCACGCGAAGAGTGACCGGCCCGAAGTTAACCGCGTCGTACGCGTAGACGCGAAGCGTGGAACGAAATCGCACGTCGGTCGGAATGCCCACCAGCCGCAACGTTGCTGCGTAGTCCACGTCCGAGACCACTGGAATCTCAACGCCGTATGCGTCCGCGTCGCGCGACGTGTCGTGTATCCGCACTTTCGTGATCACGTCACGGGCCAACCGGGCCGGAACATAGATAAAGGCGCCGGTGTGTGCCGGCGCCTGGAACAAAGAGTCTGTGAACGTTCGGGTGGTGTGAGGCGAAACGCCGGGAACCGGCACCGGCGAGATGCCTGAATCCCAAAAAACAGCATCGCCGCTGACTGGAACAGATTCGTCGCCTGCGTTCGTGATCAAAATCTCGGTCTCGAATCGCGCCGCATTGGGACCCGGGCCTGACGCTGCAACCGGGATGAGAATCCTTTCCTCTTCCTCATTTGACCGGCTTTGATACTGGTACGCGTTTGCCAGGACGACCGGAGTTGCGATGCCGGTGATGGTGACGGTGACATCAACACTGCCCGCGGCGTGCGGAGGAGCGATCGCTACGATCTCGGATACCGTGTTCGAAACGATGCGGCCGAAGGCATCGCCGAACTTCACGGAGTTCGCGCACGAAACACCAGGACAAACCGTCGTCAAGCCGTGCAATACGTAACCTCGTATATGCACGAAGTTACCGCCCGTCGTGATGCCGGACGCGGGAAGAACCGCCGTCACTGTCGTCTGCGCTGGGAGAACCGGGGCTGATAAGAGAAAGAGGTAGAAGCCGAGGGATTTTTTCATGGGGTCTCCGGAACGAAACTCAATGGCGGTCCGCCGTTCTGCACTGGCCCAGGTCCGGAGAGCGTGCCGGTGGTCTTGAAGCGGCCGTCGGAGTCCAGTGCCGACGGCGTTTTGAACGTTCCGAAGCGGCACCCGAGGTATATCTGCGAATCGGTCTCCCCGGCGAAAAGCAGGTTTCCCGAGGCATTCCACCAACCGAGGGGGATCTTCTCCGGCGTGACGGCGGCACCCGAAGCTTGCGGCGTGACGAGTGTAATTTCCTGCGTCTGATTATTCGTGATCGAAACAAAGCCCCAGATTGGCCGGATGGCATCGGAATCAGCGATGTCGATGCGAAGCCGTGCATGGCTGCGAAGCGGCTCGATGATCGAGTCGAGCGAAAGCTGCGCCGAGGCAGGAAGAATCTCCTCTTGCGTGGGCACGGCGTTGAGTGAGACAGGCACCGTGGCCAGCAACGTGCCGTCGGTGTCGTCTCGCACACGAAGAGTGACCGGTCCGAAGTTTTTCCCGTCGTACGCGTAGACGCGCAGCGTGGAGCGAAATCGAGCGTCTGTCGGAATGCCCGCCAGCCGTACCGTCGCTGCGAAGTCCAGGTCAGACACGGCCGGAATCTCGACGCCGTACGCGGAGGCATCGCGCGACGTGTCGTGCACCCTCACCTTCGTGATGACATCGCGCGCCAGCCGGGCCGGAACGTAGATGAACGCGCCCGCGTGTCCGGGCACGTTGGCTAACCGGTCCGTAAAGACTCCAGTGGTCTGAGGTGGCAGGGTGGGAATCGGTACCGGCGAGATGAGTAATCCTTGCGGGACTGCGGCGCCCATGACCTCGACAGTTTCATCGCTCGCGTTCGTGATCGAAATCTCTGTCTCGAATCGCGCGCTGCCCGGACCCGGACCTGATGCTGCGACCGGCACCAGGATGCGTTCCAATTCTTCATTCGAGCGGCTCTGATATCGGTATCCATTGGTCAGAACGAGCGGAGCCGGAATGCCGGTGATGGTGACGGTGACATCGACACTACCGGCCGCGTGCGGCGGAGTGATCGCCACGACCTCGGAGAAGGTGTTCGATACGATGCGTCCGAACGCGTCGCCAAACTTCACAGAGGTCGCGCAAAACACACCCGGACAACGCAGCGACGAGTCGTTCTGGGGACTCCTCCGGACGTGCACGAAGTCGCCGCCCGTCGTAACACCGGACGCGGGAAGCACCGCCGTCACCGTGGTCTGCGCGAAAAGAACCGGAGCGGATAAGAGGAAGAGAAAGAAGCCGGAGGATTTTTTCAAAGGGTCTCCTGGAGCGTTGAACTACGAATGCGCGTGTGCTGGCTCTCCCGGTGCGTGCGTGTGGCCAGCGTGGCCCGATTCCACCTGTTGCGCCACCGTCGCGGCCAGAGTGCGAAACGCCTGCGCTGCCGCAGACGATGGATCGAGGACGACGATCGGCGCGCCGGTGTCGCCGCCAACGACGACTTTCGGATCGATGGGGATCTCGCCGAGAAAGGGGACGCCGAGGAGCTCGGCGGTTTTGCGGCCGCCACCGTGACCGAAGATCTCTTCGCGCTCGCCGCAGTGACGGCAGATGAAGTAGCTCATGTTCTCGATGATGCCGAGAACGGGAACGTTGACTTTGCGGAACATCGCCAGCCCTTTGCGCGCATCGATCAGCGCAACGTCCTGCGGCGTGGTCACGACGACGGCGCCCGACAGCGGCACTTTCTGCGTCAGCGTGAGTTGCGCGTCACCGGTGCCGGGCGGAAGATCGATGATGAGGAAATCGAGCTCGCCCCACTTCACGTCGGTCAGGAACTGATCGAGCGCTTTCATCACCATCGGTCCGCGCCAGATCACGGGCGTGTCGGGATCGGTGATGAGGCCGAGCGACATCGTCTTGATGCCGTGGTTCTCCATCGGGATGATCTTCTCGTCGGTCTCGTCGATCTGCGGGCGTCCGTCAATGCCGAGCATCATCTGCTGCGAGGGACCGTAGATGTCGGCGTCGAGCATCCCGACGGTGTAGCCGAGTGCGTGCAGAGCCAGGGCGAGATTCGTGGAGACGGTCGACTTGCCGACGCCACCTTTCCCCGAGGCGACGGCGATTTTGTACTTCACACCCGGCAGCATCTCGGCCGGAGCGGCACCCATCGGCGCGGCCTGACGCGAGCCGACGTCGACGGCCATGCGCACGTTTTCCACTCCGGGCAACGCACGCACGGCCGCTTCGGCATCGCGGGTGATCTGTTCCTTGGCGTTTTGATTCTCGGTCTGGAAGCGCACCGTGAAGGCGACGTTGCCGCCTTCGACGATGACGTCGTGGACGAACCCGAACGACACGATGTCGCGGGAGAGTCCGGGGAATTTGACGCCCTTAAGCGCGTCGAGAATCTGTTCCTTCGTCGGCATTCGTTTTCTCCTGAATGTAGCGTTCGTACGAGGCGCGGATGATCGAAATGGCCTCTTCGTACGAGCTGACCACCGAGATCACGTTCATATCCTGCGGACTGGCCAGCCCGCGCGTGATCATGACCTCGTTGATCCAGTCCATCAGACCGGTCCACATTGTACCGACGAGGATGAGCGGATGCTCGGTGACGTGCTTGACCTGCAGAAGCTGCCACACCATGAACAGCTCCAGCGCCGTTCCAATGCCCCCCGGCAAAACGATGAAGGCGGAGGAGAGGCGGATGAAGTGGTGCAGGCGCGAGAAGAACGTCCGGTGCCGGAAGACTTTGTTGACGAACGGATTCGCGTCCGACTCGAAGGGAAGATGGATGGCTAGTCCGAACGAGCGCGAGTAGCTGTCGGCCTGCCCTTTCTGCCCTTCCATCGCGCCGGAGTTGGCGGCTTCCATCAATCCCGGACCGCCACCGGTAACGATGTCGATGCCCATCCGCGCCAGCTCGAAGCTGAGCTTCTTGGCCTGCTCGTAAATCGGATCGCCGGAACGAATGCGTGAGCTGCCGAAAATCGAAACGCGGTAATGCTCGACGCGCTCCGGCTGGATCTGATCGAGATCGTTGATCGTGTCCCAGAGCTGGTAAATCGCTTTGTCGAGGATGTGGGACGGATCGACAGGCGATCGTTTCTTCACCTGTTCTTTGCGCAGTTCTTCGAGCTGCGGCGTGGTGGTTTGTCCGTTGGTTGTCTTTTTTCTTGCGGTGGCCATCGGTTTTTAGAAGCGAATGTTGAATGGTAACTGTTGAGTGTTGGATGTTGAATGTCTCGGTGCGGGCGTCGTCTTCATTCAACACTTAACATTCAACAGCCAACATTGAACATTTCGGGTTTCGTGCAAAGGCGAGACCGACGTCATTACTCCCGCACCGCCGCCTCGACGATCATCCGAACGATCCGATCAAACCCACTTGCCGACCAGACCGGGCTGTCTGATGAGATGCCGGGATTGGCGTTCACTTCCAGGACGGTGATGCGCCCGAGGTCGTCGAGACGCATGTCGAGCGAGCCGTAGCCGTGAATGCCGATCGTGTCGAAGGACTTCTGGGCGATGGCGATGATCTCGTTTCGCAATGCCGAGGGAAGCTGCGACGTCCGGAGCATCTCAAGCCGCTGATTCTTGCGGCTCTTCTCCGTCCGGAGGCCGCGTGCGCCTTCGGGAAACGACCACTCCCCGATTCCGGCGATCTCAAACTTTTTCTCCACGCCTTCGACAAAACCGGCGCGCAATTCGCGGCCTTCGATGAATTCGTCGGCGACGGCCGGCTCATCGAATCGATCCCAGATTCTTTTCGCGAGATCGAGAACGCCTTTCCGTGTCGTCACCACCGAGTCGCGGGCGATGCCCCACGAGCTACCCTGCCACGCGGGCTTGACGATGACCGGCGGCGTGAGATCGATCCGATCCGGATTTGCGCCCGGCTCAAGGACGATGAACCGCGGCACGCGAATCCCTCGGCAGCCAACAGTCTCCGCGATCGAATTTTGTCGTTGGCCAGTGCGATCGCCAGCATTCCCGACCCCGTGCATCGCAGACCAGCGAATTGGACGCATGCAGCGAACACCGGCTCCAGCGGCGTGGCAGAGAACGCGAGGTTGAAGAGGAGCGCTTCGCTCGATGTGAATCGAGCCAGCGCGCTCAGATCGTTTGCTCTCACGCCGATCAATTCGACTCTAGTGAAGTGCCGCCGAAGCGCTTCGACGACCGAGGCGTCCCACTTCGCGCGATTCCATCGCGGATGCCCGCTGCAAATCTGGCTGACCACATCGGCATCGACAGCGCAGACGACGAATAGTTTCTTTTTCCGGGGCACGTGCTGATTTATAGCAGGGATGCCGGACGATGTGAGCAGTGGCTGGCGACCTTGCGAAGCGCGTGTTTTCAAACTTGCACGGAATGCCAGCGACCTTCCTGCCGCAGCTTAACTGCCCGGCAAGTACCCGGATTTCGCGGATCGCAGCACCTTTCGCGCGCTGAAGCGCGCTCGCCGAGGGTTGGGACGTGATTGCGAACCCACGGCTGAAGCCGTGGGCTACGGGTCTTTTCTTAGCGCTTTGCATGCGCGCGCTCGGCGCAGGAATGCCGGCATATGCCGGCATAAGGTCCGTAGCCACCGGCTTCAGCCCAATGGCCTTAACTTAACGGGTTATTTGCCATGATGAAGATCAGTTCCCTGAGATAGCTCGCTCGCTGGTCGATGCAAATAACACCTTAAGTTAAGGCCATTGCGGCTTCAGCCGGTGGTTTTCGGAGGCCCAGGAGATTGCGAGCCCGCTTCAGCGGGCGACAGAGACCGCCCTCGCGCAGCTCATCGAGATAAGGCGAAATGGGCAACGACGATGTTCGCTGGGACACGTTCGTTAGCCGCCATAAGCCTAATCCTTTCCCATGCACTTCGCCCGCAACTCCGCCGGGAACCGTTCGATCGCGTAACGCAGCATCGTGCGCGGCATGACACGCGCGTGCTTGCGGAGGAAGCGCTCCAATGCGGATTGATCGCGCTTGCCAACCTCGCGCAGCATCCATCCCGCGGCTTTGTGGATCAGGTCGTGACGGTCAGTGAGAAGAATTTCGGCGATGCGAAACGTGTCGCGAAAATCGTCATCGCGGATGAAGTCGAGCGTGGCGATGATGGCGATGCGGCGCTCCCAGAGCGATTCTGATTTCGCCAGTGCCACCAGCGGCGCGCGATCGCGATCGCGCAGATGCACGCCTACGATCTTGTGCGCGGAGCAATCGACGAGGTCCCAGTTGTTGATGCGATTCGTGTTGGCGAGATAGGCGCGATAAATCGCTTCCCGCTCGGCATCGCCACCGCGCTCGTACTGGTGGACGAGGATCATCAGCGCCAGCAGCCGCACTTCATGCCATTTCGATTGCAGCAGCGCCACCGCCTCGTCCACCTCAACGGACTTGTACTTCGTCGACAGCGCGCGAAGCGGCGGAACCATGACGCCGAGGAACGCGTCGCCTTCGCCGTATTCGCCGGGACCGCATTTGAAGAAGCGGAGATGGTGCGTCGCCACGAGCGGATCGGCGCTTGCACGAAGCGCGCGCTCGATCCCTTTCGCGGTGGTTACTTCACGAACCAAACGTCTTTCGAGAGCTCTTTGAGCTTCGCCTCGTTGGAGCGGGCTTCGGCATCCGAGGAGAACTTGACGCGCACTTTGAACGTGGTGCCCTTCTCGCTGATCGAGCGCTCGACGTACGAAGTCATGAAGCCGTGATCGATCAGTTTTGCGGCCAGCGCGTCGGCGGTCTTCTGATCGCTGGTGACGAGCAGTTGCGCGTAGCCGGGACCAGTTGCCGCGGCAACTGCCGGTTTCACGACCGGCGTCTTCGCGACGGGAGCAACCGGCTTTGGCGCCGCCGCGACAACCGCGGTCGTCGTCGAAGGCGATGTTGACGCCGCGCTTTCGGTGAGCGGCACCACTTGCGCTTCCGTGATCGCTGCCGGGGGCGCCGTCTCGGTCATCGCAGGAGCGGAAGCAGCAGGCGCCGGCGCTTTGAAGTCGTCGTTGCCGATGCCGAGGTCGACAGGCTTGCCGGGGTTTTTCTTCGCGACAACGCTCCCTTCGTTGACGACCGCCGGATCTTTGCGGACCACGAGACGTTCGTCGGCCTGGCCGCGGCCGATCATCAGTCCGAACGCGAACGTGGCCGCGAGCGAAAGGAGCAACAGCACGAAGGCGATGAACGCCTGCCCTGCCGTCAATGACACTTCGTAGTGGGATGAATCGTCCATCAGGACTTCGTCAGACACCATTGCGCACCCTCCCGTTACTTTGTCTGAGCCTGCGACGCAGGAGGCGCCGCAGCGTTCCAGTTTGTGTGATACACGACGCCGTTGTCAAAGTAGACCGCCGACGCGCCGCCATCTTCCTTCGGATAAATCCAGACGGAGTAGGCCCGTCCGTTCTGCATGACCTGCTTGATCCAGTCTTCGCGCGGCAGACCGACGAGGCCGCGCACCGTGTCCTCTTTCATGCCGTTCTTGACGTTCGCGAAGGCAGTCATGGAGACGAATCGCCGCTGCTCGGCGAGCGCGACACGTTGCTTGGCGTCAGGGCTGGAGGGATCGAGATCGACCGCGGATTTGTAGAGCTCGAGCGCTTTGTCGTAGCGCGAGAGGTACTGCATGTACTCGTCGCCCATGATGATCTTCTCGCGCGCGAGCACCTGCCCGGCACGCGGATCGTGCGTGCGGTCGAAGTACTCCTTCACGTGATCGAGAAAGGGAACGTAGACCGGCTCGAGCTTCTTCTGATTGTCGAGCACCAGCTCCAGCATCTGCTTGCGCGACGCGTTGGCGGGCGGCAGCGGCTGCGCTTTTCGAAGTCCGTCGATGCGAAGGTACTCGGCGCTGAGCGAGCTCCACTCGGAATCGCTCGGCTGCGTGGGCAGGCTCGCCGCGGTGAGCTGCGTGGCGAGAAGCGTTGTGATGAGAAGGGAGACGATGGAGCGCATTTCGAGTGGTTATTTTACATGATGCGACATCGTTCCGGCAGCCGCGCTAGTATTTCGCCATGTCCGAAGACAGTCTCAGTATTCAGGGAACGCTCGACGAGACGACGGTTCCCGATCTCTTCCGCTCGCTCCTTCGCAGCGGCGAGTCCGGCATCGTGTCGCTCGAAGCGGTCGGCCGCAATGACGTCATCTACTTCAACGAAGGCAAGATCATTTTCGCTTCCAGCTCCGATCCCGACATGGCCCTCGGCGAAGTGCTATTGCGCGGCGGCGAGCTGACGCTTCATCAATACAACGAGGCAATGGAGCGGCTGGTCGTGGCCCGCCGCATCGGAACCCTTCTTTGCGAGCTCGGCTACCTCCAACCGGAAGAGTTGCTGCGCGCATTGGAGCGGCAAGCGAGCGCGATCGTCCTCAATGCCATCCCCTACCGCACCGGCAGTTACACGATCGAGTTCACGAGCGAGCTGCCGCCCGAGATCATCTCGCTGCAACTCAATACGGAGCGGCTCATTCTCGACGGCGTGCAGAGCATCGAGTACTGGTCCCTCATCACCCGCGGCCTCGGCAATCTCGATCGCATCCTGCAACAAGTTTCCGATGCCGACATGCGCACGTATTCAATGGAGCTGACTGAAACCGAGAGTCACGTTCTCAGCCTCCTGGCCGAGCCAGGAACAGTCGAAGAAGTCTGCGCGCACAGTTACCTTTCGAACTTC
Source organism: Thermoanaerobaculia bacterium (assembly GCA_963719365.1). GTDB lineage: Bacteria > Acidobacteriota > Thermoanaerobaculia > Gp7-AA8 > Gp7-AA8 > JADGNZ01. Next base: position 1,636,254 of record OY970380.1, read on the forward strand.
GTCACCTGCCGCACACTGTGGGCTCTTCTCAGCGTGAATCTCATTTCAGAAACGCAGGGCGAAATGGTCACAGAGCAGCGCGCCGCGGCCGAAACCGAGTACGAGCTGGAAGGCGTCGTCGAGCGCTATAACAGGATGTACGAGACGATCTTCGGTCTTGTGTTCCAAAAGATCGGCGATCACATTTACGACTTCATGGACCGCGTCGTCGTCCACCTGTCGTCCGAAACGACGCCGTACCTCTCCGGAATGAACCTAGTAAACGAAGCGCGAATCGATTTCGACCAATTACTCAACAACGTAATTGCCTCGGGGTCCCGCGATTACCCCACCGTCATCCACAACATCCTCAATCAACTCCTATACGGCTGGATCTGCGAGATCAAAGCAGAATTCGGTCCAGAGATGGAGAGCGAGGTGTTGAAGATGGCGGAAACGTTGAAGTAATGCGCGGCCCTGTGATTATGCGCGGCCCTGGCGGGCCGCGCGTTGCCGGTTATCAGTTCGTTGCGCTTCGCGCGTTGGGTTCCTCGCTACAAATTACGACCGCGTTTTATTACGCAAATCGTATATCGACGCGCCGGAGGCGCATTAGAGGGTAGCCGGTGGCAAACGAGGAACGAGCGCCGCCACCGGAAAGGAACGAGCGGCCATCGGATTACGAGCGATGTGATCATGCGCCCGGACGCGTTGTCGATTGTCGGTTAATGGCGCTCGCAGACTGGCGTCGATGCCGCGATAGCGGCCAACGAGGGTAGCCAAGGGTGCGAGCGCTCTTTGCGAGCACCTCTGGTTCGCGATGACGATTGAATGGTGCCGCGTCAGCGGCTCTGGACCATCGGAGGAATTGTGGCAACGCGCGGTCTTCCAGTGCCGCTGACGCGGCACCGAACATCCCGCAATCCATTCCAGAGGTGCTCGCAAAAAGCGCTCGCACCTCTGGCTATCCTCTGGTGCCGCTGCGCGGCGTCCGCCAGTGACCCTTCCACCGCGAATAGCTCAACGCGATGCGTAATCACTTTCCGTTTCAACATGACCCCCATCCGCTTTCGCTGGGTTCGTCGCAATGAATTACAACCGCGGTGTAATGCTCAGGTCGTGTTTATCGACGCGCTGCACGCGCATCAATGGGTAGCCGGTGGCAAGCGAGGAATGAACGCCGCCACCGAAAGAGTAACGAGCGGCCACCAACCGACAACGCGCGACGCGCAATCAACCGACAACCGACAACGCTCCATTGACGCGCCAGCGTCAATGGAGCAATTCAATCACTGCCAGCGTCATCGCTTTGATTCCTCCGCGTAATGTTGGTTCGGGGAGTGGTTTGAAGCCGGAGGAGTGTAGTGATGGAAGGCGTTGGCCGCTGGCGATTGTGGCGGGATCGACGGCGCCGAGGTTGATTAGGGAGGTGGGGATTTTTCGGTCGAGGCCGAAGCGGCCGAAGTCTTCGCTGACCATCAATGGATCGATGCGGATCACGTTTGCGGCGCCCATTCCCTTCGTAATAGCGGCGGCGATGCGCTCAGTGAGTGCGGGATCGTTGTACGTCGATTCGACCGATTCGCCGGCCAGCAGCTCGAAGAGCGGCGCGCGATCCTCGGGGACTCCGGCGGTCATGGCGATGCCGCGCGCGATCCGCTCGATCGACGCCAGCACCCGTTTGCGCACCTCGGGTTTGTACGTGCGCACGGTCATCTGGAGCTGGACCTCGTCCGGGATGATGTTGCGTTTCGTGCCCCCGTGAATCGAGCCGACGGTGACCACCACCGGATCGAGCGGCGAGTCTTCGCGGCTGACGATCGTCTGCAGTGCGTTGATGAATTGCGCGGCCATCACGACGGGATCCTTCGTCGATTGCGGCGCCGCGCCGTGGCCGCCCATTCCGCGGATCGTGACGTTAACGGAGTCGGCGCTGGCCATGATGTAGCCGGGCGTGTAGCCGATCTGGCCCGCGGGCATGCTGGCGTTGTCGTGCAACGCGATCGCGAAATCGGGCTTCGGGAAACGCTCGTACAGATGATCGCGAAGCATTCCGTCCGCGCCTTTCACCACTTCCTCGGCAGGCTGTCCGATCAGCATCACCGTGCCGTGCCATTGCGATTTGAGCTGCGCCAGCATTTTCGCGGTACCCATGAGTGTGGTCATGTGGATGTCGTGTCCGCAAGCGTGCATCACCGGCACGTCGTCGCCGGCCATACTTTTCGCGCGGACCGTGCTGGCGTAGGTAAGTCCGGTCGCCTCGGAAACCGGCAGCGCGTCCATGTCGCTGCGAACGAGGACCGTCGGACCGGCGCCGTTCTTCATGATGGCCACGATGCCGTAGCACGTCGTTCCCGGCTCGAGATACTGCCCGACCGGATAGCTGACTTCGTAGCCGAGGTCGCGAAGGCGCGCGGCCACCAGCGCCGAGGTGTTCTTCTCCTGCATGGAAAGCTCGGGGGCGGCGTGGAGTTGTTTGTACGTCGTCACCAGCGACGGAATCTCGCGATCGATCATCTGATCGAGAGACTGGCCGAGTGCGGTTGATGCGATGAAAAGAGTGAGGAGGGCGATTTGCTTCATGCGGGGATTATGACCGGAGTTTGCCCGCCCAGCGCTGACTCCCTCGCTCCCGCAATAACCGAAGCAACAGCGGAATGTTTAGTGTTGAATGTTGAGTGTTGGATGTTGAATGACCAAACCCACCGTTCATTCAACACGAAACATTCAACACGAAACATTCAACATTCTCTGTCTCACAATGAGACGTCGAGCCGCGGCGTTTGATGCGTTCTACGCGCTCGCGCTCTCCACCGGCAGCTCCCCTGCCATCGCCACCTGGTTCTTGCCGTTCTTTTTCGCGAAATAGAGCGCGGCATCGGCGCGGGCCACGAGATCGGTCGTCGTTGCGCCATCGTGCGGATAGACGGCGACGCCGATGCTCACGGTGACACGCAGCGTCCGGCCAGCGGCGGCGATCGAGAACTCGCGCTTAGCCACGAGCTCGCGCATGCGGTTCGCGGCATCGTGCGATGAGAGCGCGGGCGTGCCGGCGAAGATGATCGCGAACTCCTCGCCGCCATAGCGCGACACGACGTCGGTGTCGCGGGCGTTCGTCATCAGCTCATCGACCAGACCCTTGAGGATCTCGTCGCCAACCGGATGGCCGAATGTGTCGTTGATGCGTTTGAAGTTGTCGATGTCGAGCATGGCCAGCGCGAACTCGTGTCCGCTGCGCGCGTGGCGATGAACCTCTTTCGCCAGCGCCTCCTGAAAATACCGATGGTTGTACGCGCTGGTGAGACCGTCGATGAAGGTGAGGCGGCGGATCTCTTCGTACTGGCGCGCCGAACGCAGCGCGGTCACGGCTTGCAACGCGAAGATCTCGAGCGTTTGCACCGTCTCCGTATTTGGCACGCGCCTGTCCTGCGGATTGCGCACTGACAGGTAGCCCATCGTTTCATCGGCGCTGAGCAGCGGGACGATCAGGAGATCGTTCTCGTGCCACTCGCCGGGATGCCGGTTCTGGTCATCGTCCTCGTGGCGCACGAAAACACCGTGCTCGCTTTGCTGGAGCGCCTTGTGCGACACGAAGTACGAATTCGAAACGCGGAACTCCTCGGCGAAGAACGGCGCCATCTCCGCGGCCGACACCGGCTTCTTCTTCATCTCGTCCCAGACGTCGTCGAGTCCCGCGTGGGCGCGGCGCGTGAATTCCTCGCGCTTCCCGTCGTAGAGCGCGAAGACGACGATCTCGAAGCCGAGCGCTTTACCGATCGCAAGGGCGATGCGGGTCAACATGGCGTCGACATCGAACGAGCCAATCAGTCCGTTCGCGACCTCGAGGATCAGCGACTTGGTGGCCGCCTGCGCTTCCAACTGCGTCGTCTTCTCCACCATCTCGCGGCGCAGGAGCTGGTCCTGCAGCGAGACGCCGGCTTGGTTCACGAGCAGCGTCAGCAGGTTCATGCTGCCGCTTTTGAGGATCGACGGATCCTCCGTTTCGTACACGAGAATCCCGTAAATGACCTCGGCAGTCTGAATCCCGATGAGCACCTGAATGGCGTTTCCTTCCGACAACGCGAAGCGGCGCTGGTCGTTGTGAAACACGAACGCGCGGCTCGGCGCCGACTCCGCGAAGCCCGCCGAATCGACCCACGCCAGGATGTCCTGATCGGTCGGATCGCAGAAGCCGTGGCGATAAACGGTCGCCGGGATGTCGGGATTCACGCCCCAGGTCACGATCGCGCATGCCTTGAGCTTGGCGAGCCGGCCAAGCAGCGCGACCATGCGCCGCAACGTTTCCTGATCGCCCTCGGCAGTCAGAATCTGCGACGCGCTTTCCGTCAGGATCGACAGCTCGCGATTGCGCCGCGTCAGCTCCGCGTTCTGCCGCGTCGCGTCGGTCTCGTTGCGCATTGAGTATGCGACCAGCAACACCGGCAAAAACGCCAGCGCGAAACCGAGCTTTCCGTACGCCGCGTACGACAACACCTCGACGGCGACAACGGGCGACATCAGAAGCAGCATCCGTCCCTGAGCGAGGAGGATGCGGCGGACGTCGATGGCGTCGGCGTTGCCGGCGAGTCCTTGCCGCATCGCCACGAACGCAAGATGCACGATGAGGTAGCCGACGACGAGAAGAACGTAGCCGGAGACCTTCGCCATCAACGGCGCATTGCGCGCAACGGCCGACGAATAGAGCAACGCGACGACGTAATAAGAAAGCGCGAGCTGCGCCGCGTCGTACAACGAATCGAGACGGAACGTGCGGCGCCTGGCATCGCGAACGACGTTGAACGCGGCCGTGCCGGCAAAGACCGAAACCAGCGCCACCGCCGGATCGTGTAGAACGAGAATTGCCGCGAACGCGACCGCAGCCTCGAAGCCGCTGGCCTCATCGTCAATGCGAACCCACGCCGCGATTGCGATCAGCGCCGCATAAAACAACAGCGTTTGGACCGTGGACCAGTTGGATACGCTGAGCGTCCAGAGCATCGCCATGACCGTGACCGTGATGGCCACCAGCAGGTAGATGCGTAGCAGAGCCGCTCGCTTCATAACCTCGAAACCCCGAACCCAGATGGAATTGTACCCGGGTAGTGCTCGATCGCCGAGTCGCACTTGTGACAGATAATCCGCGCCCATGACCTGGGAAGCCGTCATCGGCCTTGAAGTTCACGCGCATCTTTCGACGGACACAAAGATCTTCTGCGCCTGCGCCACCTCATTCGGCGCGCCGCCGAACACGCAAGTCTGTCCCGTTTGCCTCGGGTATCCGGGCGCGCTTCCCGTCCTCAATCGCCGCGCAGTGGAACTGGCCATTCGCGCAGCACTGGCGACTGGTTGCACGATCCACGAGCGCTCGGTCTTCGCCCGCAAGAACTACTTCTACCCCGACCTGCCGAAGGGCTATCAGATCTCGCAGTTCGACCGGCCGCTGGCCACCGGCGGCAGCATCGGCAACGTCCGCATCCTGCGCATTCACATGGAGGAAGACGCGGGCAAGTCGATTCATCACGGAGACGTTTCGCATGTCGATCTCAATCGCGCCGGCACGCCGCTCGTCGAGATCGTGTCAGAGCCCGATATTCGTTCGGCCGAGGATGCTGACGCCTATCTCACGAGACTCAGGCAGATTCTGATGTACACCGAAGTCTGCGACGGCAACATGGAAGAAGGCTCGCTACGCTGCGACGCCAACGTCTCCGTCCGCCACGCCGACGCCCCCCTCGGCACGCGCGCCGAGATCAAGAACCTCAACTCCTTCCGCTACCTGCGCAGCGCCATCGATTTCGAGATCGCACGGCAGATCGCGATTCTCGAATCGGGCGGCACGATCACGCAGGAAACACGGCTCTACGATCCGGCCTCGGGCGAAACGCGGACGATGCGATCGAAGGAAGAAGCGCACGACTATCGCTACTTCCCCGATCCCGATCTCTTGCCGCTGGTCGTCGAACGCGCCTGGATCGACGAGATCGCGCGATCGGTTCCGGAACTGCCGCACGTCCGCGCCGAACGTTACCAGCGCGACTTTGGCTTGAGCGCGAAGGATGCCGAGGCGCTGGTGACGGAGAAAGAGTTGGCGGCGTACTTTGAAGCGACGGCGGAAAGCAGCGGCAACGCCCGCGGCGCTGCGAACTGGGTGCGCAACGAAGTGCTTCGCGTGCTGAATGAGCAGAAACTCGAGCTTGCGGCGTATCGCGTCACGCCATCGCTGCTCGGTCGATTGATCCGTCTCATCGACAGCGGCGCGATCGGCGGCAAGTCGGCGAAGGAAGTGTTCGATGACATGTCCGCGACCGGCGACGAGCCGGAAACGATCGTCGAGCGCAAAGGACTCTCGCAGATCAGCGACCCGGCCATCATTCGCGAAGCCGCCCAGCAGGTCATCGAGGCCAATCCAAATCAGGTCGGACAGTTCCGAGCCGGCAAGCAGCAGCTCTTCGGCTTTCTGGTCGGCCAGCTCATGAAAGAAACGCGTGGGAAAGCGAATGCGGACCTCGCGAATCAGATCCTTCGCGAACTGCTTTCAGAAGAGTGAAGGGCGAATAGTGAAGAGTGAAAAAACCGCTTGCAGGCTCCTCTTTCACTCTTCACTCTTCACACTTCACTCTTCTGAATCCGCCCGCCATTTCTTCCGTAATCGCTATGCTATGATCCAGCGGTTCTTCAGACGTCCACTTTCCAGCGCAAATCGAGTCACTTAGCGAGTTTTACTTAGGAGGTCCAGCTTGCGTTCTTTCAGCAAAATCGGGCTATTGGTTTCGTCGGCGGTGCTGATGGTCAGCAGCGCCGCGTTCGGCTCCGGATTCGGCATCTTCGAACAGGGAGCAAAAGCAACAGCAATGGGCGGCGCGTTCGTGGCAACCGCGGACGATCCGAGCGCCATCTTCTACAACGTGGCGGGCATCGCCCAACAACGCCACACCACCTTCCTCGCCGGCGGAACGGTGATCAGCTTCAACAACGAGTTCAAGGGCGACCCAACCGACCCCCTCACGGTCGGCACAACGGGCGAGTATGCGAAGCACACCTTCGTCCCGCCCAACGCCTACCTCATCGTGCCGGTTGGCAGCAACCTCACGTTCGGTATCGGCGTCATGACGCCATTCGGCCTTCGCACGAACTGGGAAGAGCCATGGATAGGCCGCTTCGTTTCGCGCGATGCCAACGTCAAGACTCTCTCCGTCGAGCCTGCGATCGCGTGGCAGACCACCGATGGCCGCCTCGCCATCGGCGCCGGCGTCGAGTACCGCCGCTCGCACATCGCGCTCAATCGCAACAACGCCGGATTCAACCCGCTGACCGGCCGTGTGTTCGATTCCGCAAACGCCTACCTGAACAGCGATTGGGACACGACCACCGGCTGGAACGTCGGCATCCTGCTCAAGCCCAATCCAACATGGCGCTTCGGCCTCTCCTATCGCGCCAACTCCACGATCGACTACAAGGGAACGGCGCACTTCACCCAGATCCTGACCGGCACCCCGATCGATGCCGTCGTCGCCGCGCAGATTCCTCCGGACCAGACGATCGCCACTTCCATCAACTTCCCCGCGATCCTGGCCGGCGGCATCGCCACCTCGGCTTTCGGACACAACTGGGATCTCGAAGCAGACATCACGCACACCACGTGGAGCCGCTTCAAGACTCTCGACGTCACCTTCGGCACGACCACGGCGCTCAACTTCAGCCGTCCGCAGGACTGGAAGGACACCTACTCCTACCGTTTCGGCGCGAACAAGAAAGTCACCGACGTATGGGACGTCCGCTTCGGCGGCGTATACGACAAGAACCCGCAGCCGGACGCGGGCGTCGGACCGCTTCTTCCGGACTCTGACCGTCTCGGCGCATCGTTCGGCATCGGCTGGCACAGCGGCCCGTTCATCCTCGACCTCACCGAAATGGCGCTGCACTTCAAGAACCGCAGCACCGACGGCATCGTTCAGAACGACAACTTCCATGGCAGCTACAAAACAAACGCGAACCTGATCGGCGTCAACGCCGGTTATCGCTTCTAAGCGGCGAACCCACAAAGGAGAAACCCATATGAATCGCATCAGAAGCTTCGCCCGCATCGCCGCGGTGATGTCTGCTGTCGCGGCACTCGCTGTTCCAAGCTTTGCCGCACGCGGCAAAGCTGATTTCACCCGCTTCGTTGTCGTCGGCGACAGTTACGGCGCTGGTTACGAAGCCGGCTCCCTCAACGAGCGTCATCAAGTCTTTGGATGGCCGGCCATCGTCGCGCAGCAGGCGGGTCTCACGCTTTGCACGCCAACGTCGACCGCGGCGGACAACTGCTTCGCGCTGCCGCTCATCGCCTATCCGGGACTGCCAGGCGGCGAGACGGTCTACAACGGCGCCGGCCTCGTGACCGTCCCAGGCTCCGGCGCACCGCGCATGGCAGGTTTCGCCCGTCCGTACAACGACCTCGCCGTGCCGGGCTACACCGTCGGCGCAACGATGCTCTTCACAGGCTCGGAGCCCCAGTCCGGCCTCGGCCAGGCCATCCTTCGCGGACTCGGCACCGAAGTCGATCAGGCCATCGCGCTGCATCCGACGTTCATCGCCATCTGGATCGGCGGCAATGACTTCCTCGGCGCCGTCAGCGCGGCATCCCTCACAAATCCCGCAGCGCCTCTCACGCCTCTTGCGACGTTTACTACCCAATACGGCACGATGCTGGACAAGCTGATCGCTGGTGCACCGAGCGCGGGCATGGTCGTCGGCACGCTTCCGAACAACTTCCTGGCCGTCCCTCTCACCTCGACGCTGCCGACCGTGGCGATCACGCCGAGCCTCACGCCGGTCATCGTTAACGGCGCGCCGATCCCGCTGTTCACGATTCTTCCGGACGGTACTCCTGGCCCGCTGCCAACCGGATCCGTCGTTCCCCTCAGCGCCCTCGGGCTTCTCCAGCAGGGCTACGGTCTTCCGCCGCAACTCAAGACCGTCGCGCCGTTCAGCGCTCTGCCGCATACCGGCGAGCCGCTGCCGGATGCCGGCTACATCTCGCCGGCCGAGCTGGCCACGTTCGTACAGCGCATCAATGACTACAACGCTGCAATCGTCGCCGCCGCAGGCGCGCGCGACATCCCGGTCGCCAACATCACTGGCCTGTTCAGCAGCTTCCAGAACGGTCTGAACTTCGGTGGCGTCGCGCTCGGCAAGACGTTCATCTCGGGCGGCATCTACAGCAACGACGGCACGCACCTGAGCGACATCGGCTACACGCTCTTCGCGAACCAGTACATCAAGACGATCAACGCCGCGTACGGAACGCACATCCCGGTGGCATCGATCACCAAGTTCTTCCAGAACAACGGACAGAACTTCGGATTCGGCGCATCATCGAACGTCGTGGTCTCGCCGGAAGCGGCGAAGAACATGTCGATCCTTTCGATCGCCGCGCCGGAGCCAGTTTCTGCGCCTGCGCCGCGCCGCCGCGCTGGTCACTAATCCGAACATCAACTTCAATACGAAGGGCGGCCGAATGGCCGCCCTTTTTGTTGTCTTGCTCGATTTTGAAAAGCCGCGTTACGTTCCTGCCGGCCGTCCGCGCGGCGAAGGCCGGGAGATATCGATCATGGCCATCCGCTCTTTTTCGTCGTACCAGCAATGAAAGCGTTTGATGCCGGGAACGTCGATGTCGTAGAAGCGGAAGAAGCTCGGGACGTGCAGCGACGTCGACTTGTCGGACTGCCGAATCTTCGCCGCTCCTTCTTCTTTTTTGTCGAGCGCGCGGATGCCGATGACCTTGCGCTTCTTGTCGTAGTAGAGATTTGCGTTGCTCTTGCCGCGCAGGCGGAGCATGGATGCAACGGGCGTCGGCAGGCGGATCAATCGCGACTGAACGATCGTGGCCGAGGCTGGAAAGCGCTCGAATTCAGGCTGCGGATCCCACTTTTCAAATGCCATTCTCCGACTCCTCACCCATCACGTACCCTGCTGGCTTGGTGATAAGATCATAAAATCGAAGCCGATTTTGTCAACAATTAATCGCACTTCTTTCGCCCGCTCCAAAACCACCCGGATGCATTAAATTATTCTGAGTGATTAAGAGTGGCTAGCCGGCAGACATTACCGCACACGGAATGGCTGCGATCGCTTGCCGCTAAGTACGGCAATCAATCAACTTACCGTTGTCACCGACACGCGCCGCCCTGCCCTGCACGGACCCTGTTTTCGCCCTTTCGGACAACCATTCCGAAATGGCAAGGGAAATGCTTACGCCCGGCAGCGATGTCGGTTCCCGTCCGGCCCGAGAGAAACCAGAACCAATGAGGCTCAGAGATCACGGAGTTTGAAGCAGTTACTCCGTGCCCTCTGCGTCTCTGTGGTCGTCGGTTTATCCCGTCTTGAAATACGCACGATCGAGCGCTCGATAGTTCACCGCCTCGGCTACATGTGCGCTCTGAATTTTTTCGCTGCCGAGAAGATCGGCGATCGTTCGGGCCACTTTGAGCACGCGGTCGTGGGCGCGAACGGAGAGGCCGAGGTGCGTGAGAGCCTGGTCGAGAATCTTACGGGATGGTGCATCGAGCTCGCAATGTTTTCGCATCGCCTTCGACGTCATCTCGGCGTTCGATTTCCATGACACGCGCGCAAAGCGCTCTCGCTGAATCTCGCGCGCGGCTTCGACGCGCTCGCGGATCAGCGATGAAGCCTCGCCCGGCGTGAATGTGGAGATCTCGTCGACCGCGAGCGCCGGCACTTCGACCTGAAGATCGATCCGGTCGAGCAGCGGACCGGAGATCTTGCCGAGGTAGCGGGCGATCTGTCCGGGCGAACAGATGCACTGCCGCCGCGAATCGTTGAAGTAGCCGCACGCGCACGGATTCAGCGCGGCCGCCAGCGTGAAGCGCGAGGGGAACGTCAGCGTCCGTTGCACGCGCGCAATCGTGACGTGTCCATCCTCCATCGGTTGCCGCAGGACTTCGAGCGTCGTGCGTTGAAATTCGGCCAGCTCGTCGAGAAAGAGCACGCCGTGATTGGCGAGGCTTACTTCGCCGGGGCGCGGCAACGACGCGCCTCCGACGAGTCCGGCCACTGAGATGGTGTGATGCGGCGCGCGGAACGGCCGGACGGTGATCAAGCCAGCGCCCGCCGGCAGCGTTCCGGCCACCGAGTGGATCTTTGTCGTTGTGATCGATTCATCGAGCGACAAGCGCGGAAGGATCGAAGGCAGCCGCCGCGCCAGCATCGTCTTCCCCGAGCCCGGCGGTCCGATCATGAGGATGTTGTGGCCGCCCGCCGCGGCGATCTCGAGGGCGCGTTTTGCTTGCAGTTGTCCGCGAACGTCCGAAAAATCGGGAACCTCGCGCACCGGCTCGATGACGGGCAGCGAGACCGCACGCGGCAGCGCGGGATCACCGCTGAGGTGCCGCAACAATTCCGGTAGATGGTTGACGCCGACGACACGGACTGACTCGACGGCCGCGGCTTCGCTGGCGTTGCCTACCGGAACGATCAGCTCGCGCAACTCTTTGTCGTGCGCGAACGACGCCGAGATTGCGAGCGTTCCGCGCACCGGCACGATCGCGCCATCGAGCGAGAGCTCGCCAACGAACAAGCGTCCGGCTACAACATCAGGCGGCAGAAACTCGGCGACGACGAGAATGCCGATGGCAATCGGAAGATCGAAGGCGGACCCTTCTTTCTTCACATCGGCAGGCGACAGGTTTACGGTGAAATGGCGCTGCGGCAGCCAGTAGCCGCAATGGCGCAGGGCGGAACGGACGCGAGAATACGCCTCGCGCACAGCGGCGTCCGGAAGTCCGACCAGCGTGAATCCCGGCGTCTCGGCTTTGCGAGCATCGACTTCGACAACAATTCGTACTGCATCAATCCCGAGGGTCGCGGCACTCCATACCTTGGCGAGCATGGCGGGTTGCGACCACGCGGAAGTCCCGCACCGAGGCTACCTCGGCTCGCGGACTATGGCAAGTGGTACGGCAAGTGGTGTGATACAACGCCCATCGGAGGCAGCATGCAAATCGTCATTCCGCATCACACCGACCGGGCCAGCGCACGCCGCAAAATCGAAGCGCGCCTGGAAGATCTCCTCGGGCAGCACGGCCACTACCTAACCGACATCACCCAGCATTGGGAAGGCGACCGTCTCATCTTTTCCGGTTCCGCCAAAGGCTTCAAAGCGAATGGATCGGTCGAGGTCACGGACTCCGAGGTGATCGTCGACGGCAAGCTCCCGCTGATCGCGCGGCCGTTCGAGTCACGGATCAAAAGCACGATCGAGCACGAAGCAGCGGAGATGTTCCGCACTGCCTGATAGAATTCCCCTTCAATTCAGGAGGGCGCAATGCTACTCAGCGACAAAGCGAAGAGTCTCATCTTCTCGTGCGAGGGTTTCGATCAGCCGTCGGAATGGCCAGGTGGCGATTCCGGCATCACAATCGGCATCGGCTACGACCTCGGCTATGTGACCGCGGACGAGTTCGCGAAGGACTGGAAGGACATTCTTGCGCCTGCCGACCTTCAGGCCCTCAACGCCGCAGTGGGCCTGAAAGCCGAAGCGGCGAAGGAAAAGGCGCCGCTCTTCAAAACCATCCGCATCAAGGTTTCTGACGCGGAACGCGTTTTTCTCGATCGCTCCGTTCCGACTTATGCGAAGCAAACGGCTACTGCTTTTCCCGGCCTCGAAAAGCTTCCGGACGATGCCCAGGGAGCACTCATTTCGCTCGTATACAACCGCGGTCCGCGGCTGACGGACCGCGACCCGAAGGTGGAGGATCGCCGGGAGATGCGCGCCATCCGCGACGCCGTCGCGAAGGGCGACCTGCAGACGATCGCCGATCAGCTTCGAGCCATGAAACGTTTGTGGGAAGGCAAAAATCAGGGCGGCCTGCTCAAGCGCCGCGATGCAGAAGCCGACCTCGTGGCTTCTTGCATTGCGAAGCCGTCGGCCGCGATTCCGAACGAAACCGAATCCTCGTAGAGATCACGAAGCCGGCGGCGCCTGCCAGCTCAATCCAACAACTACGGCCGGCGCGACGGACCGGCACCCGCGTTCAATCCACGTGGAAGATTTTCTTCAACGCGTCGACGTTTGGATCGATGAAGAGACGGCCATCGACTTCGACCGCTGGATCGGTGCCGAGGTGAAACGTCTTCGCCTTTAGCTCCTCGGGGCGCGCCAATTCGTGCGCGACTTGGTGCTGCGTCAGGAAGCCTTCGATCAGGCTTGTCTTCTGTTTTCTACTTCCGGGGAAAAACCTTACAGTCATCCTCCCCCTCCCTTGCCACCCAGGTTCTCTTGACTTCATTTTGGACGGATGAGCAAACGGTATTCCTCTTTTGCTGTTCCGTCAAATAACGAATCCGGGGTAGTGAATCATCGTGACCCACTACCCGAGTGGAAGGACTTGTGCGCGGCGCGTCATTTCTTCGCGAACTTCGCGGGGAACTGGGCAATGATCCCGTCGCTCAGGACGTCGGCCATGCCGAGGATGTGGTGGACAACGTGATCGTAGTCTTTGACGCTGGCTGGGTAATCGCCTTTCAACTGATGCGTCGCTTCCTCGAGCGTCTGGTCGAGGTGCATGAACATCGCTGACTGAAGTATCGCTTCCGGCCAATGCTTCGGATTCGCGCCGTGCAGGAACTTGGCGATGTCGGTGGCGTTGTCGCGCCAGCGTTTGTTCTCGCTCGTGACCTTCGCGTTATCGCCTGCTTTCGCGGCGGTGACGATGTTCGCGGCGATGAGGATGTGATCCTTCAGCAGCGCCGTCAGCTTGTTGCCGGCATCGCGGCCATAGAACTCAGCGACGGCATCGCCGATGTCGGTCTGATTCTGCAACAGTCGCGCTGTCGTCGCGTCTTTGTCCGGCAATCCCGCGGCGGCGCTGACGATGAAGAGCCGCGTGTAGGTGACGTGGTCTTCCCACAGTTTTCGCATTCCGTCGTGAAATGCTTCTTTGGAGTCGGCGTAAAGGATGCCGGGAGCGAGGAAAAGAACGGCGGTGAGCAAAGCGGTGATGCGCAGACTTCTAAACATGATGTCCTCCTTCTTGAGTGAAATCCTCTGCGTTGCCGACAACGGCGATGCCTTGATCGTCAAGCCATCTGGCTCACTCGCGAGCTCGGGAGTTGCACCTGCGAACCGTCCGCTTGTCAGTCGCCATGCTTGGGAGTGCAAGCAACGTGCGCGTTTTGCAAACGGACACTTGCCGATCGTTCTTGCCGTCGAAAGGCGTTTTGGGTTCGCGACTTCGGCTTCAAGACGGGCGGGTATACTCGACTTGTTTCCATCGTTGCGTTAGGAGGCCCTCATGAACCTCTCCCGCCGCGCATTCGCACGCGCCGCCGGCGCCGGCGCTGCTGCCGCCGTCTTCTCCCCGCTCATCGCCGTGAAACCGCTCTTTGCTGTGCCGCCGCCAGTGGCCACGGGCGAGGTCCGGCTCAGCTCGAACGAGAATCCGTATGGCCCTTCGCCCGCCGCATTGGATGCGATGCGCGACGCGTTCGCGAAAGCGTGGCGCTATCCCGATGAATCGCAGGACGCGCTGGTCGAGGCGATCGCGAAGTCGCATTCCGTCGCGCACGATCAAGTCCTCCTCGGCGATGGATCGAGCGAGATCCTCAAAGTTGCCGCGGCGGCATTCACCGGTCCGTCGCGAAAACTGGTCATGGCCGCACCGACGTTCGAAGCGATCGGCGCTGCGGCGAAGATCAGCGGCGCGGAAGTCGTCAGCGTGCCGCTCGACGCATCGTTCGGCCATGACGTCGCGGCGATGGGCGGCGTCGCAGGCGCAGGGTTGATCTACATCTGCAATCCGAACAATCCAACCGGCAGCATCACGCCACGGGCAGCATTGCGCGGATTGCTGACGAGCGTCCCGGCAACGACCGCGGTTCTCGTCGATGAGGCGTACTTCCATTACGCGAACAGCGCCGATTACGAGAGCGTGATCCCATTGATTGCGTCCCGCCCGAACCTGATCGTGGCCCGCACCTTCTCCAAGATCTACGGCATGGCCGGCTTGCGCTGCGGCTACGCGATCAGCTCACGCGAGACGATCAAACAGCTCGCCACACAACAAGCGTGGGACTCGATGAACATCATGGCCATCGCCGCCGCCCAAGCCTCCCTCGGCGACACACAACACGTCATCGAAGGCCGCAAGCGAAACGCCTCGACGAAGGCGGATGTCGTCGCATCCCTGAAAAAACTCGGCTACGAGATCATCCCGTCCGAGGCGAACTTCATCATGATCAACGTCCGCCGCGATGTCCGCCCGCTCCTCGCCGGAATGCGCACTCACGGAGTCCACGTCGGCCGTCTCTTTCCCGCGCTGCCGCAACACATGCGAGTAACGATCGGGAAGCCAGATCAGATGCAGGCGTTCGTGAAGGCGTTTGGTGCAGTGACCGGCGCGTGATCACGCGAAGACGCGAAGAAAAGAAGCGTTCGAGGTTGCGATTTGTCTTCGCGCCTTCGCGGCTTCGCGTGAGAACTATCGCGCCTACAACACCACCGTATATCCCAGCGTCGTCAGATTCGGCATGCGATCGAGATAGACGTGGCCGTCGGTGTGGTCGATTTCGTGCTGGAAGATGCGGGCGGTGAAGTCGGATACTTCGAGCTCGGCTTCGTTGCCTTCGTGATCGAGGCCGCGCAGGCGTACGCGTTTGTAGCGCGGGGTCTCGCCGCCGAGGAAGGGGACGCTGAGGCAGCCTTCCCAATCGGTGATCGTTTCGGTGCCGATCGGTTCGTACGTCGCGTTGAAGAAGACGCCGGCGCCGACCTTCGAGATGCCGCGGCGCTTGGCGACTTTCTCCTGGACTTCGAACACGAAGATGCGCAGCGGGAGGTGGACTTGCGGGCCGGCGAGGCCGACGCCTTCGTACTCGTGCATCGTCTCGATCATGTCGTCGATCAGCGCGCGGAACTTCCCCGCTTTGATGTCGGCGGCTTCGACGTCGGAGGATTTGAGTCGCAGAACGGGGTGGCCGAGGCGGCTGACTTTGAGGATCGACATAGGTGAAGTTTACCCTTCCGATTCCATGAGTAATGGCTGCTTTCGCATCCGCAGCGCGATGATGAATGCGATCACCGTCAGGATTGCGCTGCCGTAAAACGCGCCGCGCGCCTGGGCAAGGTCGTACAGAAATCCGACCCAGATCGGTCCGATGAAACGCGCCAGCGAGCCGATGCCGGAGGCGAGACCGAGCATGCTTCCGTGCTCGCTCGCCGGCGACGCTTTCGTCAGCAATGACGTGAGCGACGGATACGTCAATCCCTGTCCCACCGCGATGAAAAATGCCACGACGTACAACAACGGCACGCGCCACACGAGCGGAACGAAGGCCAATCCGATCGTGAACGATGCAGCGCCGGCGGCGATGAGCGCCTTCTCGCCGAAGCGCTTGGCCAGCTTCCCGATCAAGCCTCCCTGAATGCCGGCCACGATCACGCCCATGAACAGAAAAAACCACGACAGATCGAGCTGCGTGAAATTGAATCGATCGCGCGCGTGCAGCGTGACGCTCGTCTCCATCCCCGCCACCGCCAGCAGCGTGATGAAGATCGTGGCGATGATCGCCAGCAACAACCCATGCGTGGCCAGCCCGCTCCAAACACGCTTGTCGAACTGCGGAGGGATTCCGCTGCGTGGACGCAAATCGGGCGGCTTCGACTCGCCGAGGACGAGGAAGGCGATCATGAGCGCGATCAACGACAGCGAGCCGGCAACGACACCGGGCAGAAGATTGCCGGCCATCCCGTGTTTCGTGCCGACGTGCGACAGCACACCGCTGAGCGGCGGCCCCAGAATGAAACCCATGCCGAAGGCGGCGCCGATGATGCCCATCCCTTTGGCGCGATTCTCGGTGGTCGTTTTGTCGGCGATGTAGGCCTGCGCGGTGCCGATGTTTGCGCCGCCCGCGCCGGCGATGATGCGCGAAAGAAAGAGCAGCGTCAGGCTGCGCGAAAACGCAAAAAGGAAGTAACCGATGCAGCTCGCGGTGAGGCTGATGAGGATCACCGGACGGCGCCCGATGCGGTCGGAGAGGCGGCCCCACACCGGCGCAAAAAAGAACTGCATGATCGAGTAGATGCCGACCACCATCCCGACGGTCGTTCCGTTCGCGCCGTATTCGCGGGCGTAGAACGAGAGGAACGGGATCACCATCCCGAATCCGATGAGGTCGATGAAAACTGTGAGGAAAAGGACGGCCAGAGACGTTTTCTTCATAGACGGCGCGCGAAGTGTACTCTGTCACTCCGATGCGTAAACTCGTTCTCTTCGACATCGACGGCACACTCGTCAGTGACCACGGCGCTTCCCGCGAAGCGTTCGGCGTGGCACTGGCGGACGTCTATGGATTTCGCGGCGATCTGCGCCGCTACGACTTTTCCGGCCGCACCGATCCGCAGATCGCGCGAATGATTCTTCATGATGACGGCCGCGCCGATGCGGACATCGACTCCCAGCTCCCACTCCTCTGGACTCACTACCTCGGCGGCCTCGCGCGCAACGCACCCGGGCGCGTGCGCATACTGCCCGGCATCCGCGCGCTGCTCGACGCTGTTTGCGCGGACGATCATCTGACCGTGGCGCTTCTCACCGGCAACATCGAGCCGGGCGCGCGGCTCAAGCTCGGCGCCGTCGATTTGAACGACACCTTCGCGTTCGGCGCCTTCGGCAGCGATTCGCCGCGACGCGAAGAGTTGCCGCCGATCGCCGCCACACGCGCGGCGGACAAGACCGGACACGCTTTCGACGGCGGCGATGTAGTGATCATCGGCGACTCGATCTACGACGTCCGCTGCGGCATCCCTCACGGCGCAACGACGATTGCGATCGCATCGGGGAAGACGTCCGCGGAAACGTTGCGCGCAGAGAATCCCCATCACTTCTTCGATTCAGCGGAGGATGTGGACGGGATCATGGCAGCGATCGCGGGGTAATTGCGCTGCGCGCGTTCTCGGTTGTCGGTTGATTGCGCTTCGCGCGTGTCCGTCGGAAGCCACCGCTGTCCAAAAAAGACTGAGGGTCCTTCAAAGAGGGTCGAGGTCAGCGAGTTACGCGACGAGAGAGAGCCGAATGAGAAGGAAACACTCCTGCTGTCCGAAACGCGAGGCCACCCCGAAGGCCACCCCGGGAGGGGTGATTGAAGGTAGCCGGTTGGCCGCGCCGGAGGCGCTGCCACCGGAACACCGCGCGAATTCAAAGCACCCCGGCAGGGGTGCGCGAACATCTAAAAAGACTGCGTTGAAAGGCCCTCTCTCCGAGGCGCGTTACTCTTCACAGATAGGCGCTGATCGTGGTTCGTCACGCACCCCTCCGGGGTGCTACTTTGCCGCGACTGTTACGGGTGGCAGCGCCTCCGGCGCGGCCACCGGCTATCCTCATTCACCCTTCCAGGGTGACCTGTTTTGGACAGGGCTGGTCGGACACCTACTGATTGATGTAGGCCGATCGGGTCGCAAATCGATCTCGCGCTTCTTGTGACCAAGCGCGAAGCGCATCCAACCGACAACCGACAACGCGCGAAGCGCAATAGCCCAATGCAATACACTTTGCGCCGCCGATGAGCCACTACTTGCTGCCCCTGCTCTTCATCGCCGTCATCTACGTCGCGATGATCGTGATGAACGAGCGCTACCACCTCTTCTCCTGCGATCACTTCTCCTCGAATGTGACGAAAGTCATCGCCTACTTGTGGCTGGCGCTGCTCATGTTCGGCCTCAGCACGCTGGTCGTCGGATCATCGCTGCGGATCCCGACCGCCCAGCAACTGGCGCGCGTGCCGTTCTACTCGCTCTTCGGTCTGCACGCGGTTCTGATCGTTTTTCTCGCCGGTTGGTGGCTCCTCACGAAGCGTCCGCCGCTCGGCGAGTTCTTCAACATTCCGCGGCGCGGCAACGGCGATGCGATCCTGACCGGCTTCGCCGTCGGCGTCGGTGGCTGGATCATCACGCTTTCCGTCGCGCTGATCATCGCGCTGCTCCTGACCGCCTCGGGACTCATCCCAAAACATCCGCAGCCGTCGCCGATGATCGGCTGGATGGCGGCGCTGCCACTTTGGAAGAAGGCGTCCATCGTTCTCTCGGCGATGACTGTGGAGGAGGCATTTTTCCGCGGGTGGCTGCAGAAGCGGATCGGCGTCATCGCCTCGACCGCGCTCTTCGCCCTCGCCCACTCCGGCCTCGGCCAGCCGCTGCTGCTGATCGGCGTGGCCGTGATCTCGCTGATCATCGGCTTCACGTTTTACCGGACGAAGAACCTCATCCCAGGCATCATCGCCCACGGCATCTTCGACGCGGTGCAGCTCTTCGTACTGATCCCGATCGCGTTCAAGATATCGGGAATGGGCGCGTAGATTCCGACGCGATCACCGGCCGGCAGCGCGCGACGGATGCGGGAACAGGCGCCGCAACAACGCGCTTCGTGCAGATTCTGATTCTCGGCGCGGATGGCGTCGCCGTCGCGTGAACCCGCGTCGACTGCAGAGCCGGACGCGCGCTGCTTTGCGTCAGCACCGCCCGGCTCTGCAGATCGATCGCGGACTCGAGGACGAACGTTGTGATCGCCCGGATTGCGGCACGTTGCGGATTCTCAGGAAGGTGACAGGCCAGAACCAGAGAAGCTAGAAGGAGGAGCGCCGCCGTTCGTCTCACATAGCTATTGACGACCATTGCGCGCGAAGGTTGGGCCGAGCCGCCCGGCGTGACGAGGTTGTAACACCGCGCCGCGCTACACTGCTGGCAGTGCCAAGCGTCCAGCAAGACGAATCCAATCAATGTTCCCCCGTTCTCGTCGTCGAGGATGATCCCGCCATCCGCCGCCTGGTCGAGAAACTCCTCGGCCGCCACGGAATCGAAACCGAGATCGCGAGCGACGGACTCGTCGCCATGGAGAAACTGCGCGAAGGCCACTTCGCCGTCATCCTCCTCGACCTCATGATCCCCGAAGCCAGCGGCTACGAAGTGATCGACTTCATCAAGAAGCAGGGCATCACCACGCCGGTCGTCGTCGTATCAGCGGTGTCACAACAATCGCTGACGAAACTCGACCGCGATGTAGTCAAGCTCGTGATCTCGAAACCATTCGACGTCGAGGAGTTCACGAAGGCGATCGTCGGTCTTTGCCGCGCGGGCGGGGACAACTAACTACCCCCTCATCCGGCTTCGCCACCTTCTCCCCCACAAAAAGCGTGGGGGGGTACTGACCGGAAACATCGAGGACATTAACCGGGGACATCGAGGACGACTCAACGATGATGCATCCGGAGGATATTTGGATGCCTTGGAGGAGCCCGATGAGTGCGAAGGAAGCTTTGATTTGGGATGTAAACAAAGGAGTGAGCGTGACGAAGGCCGCGGAGATTCACGGCGTGACGCGGTCGTGCGCTTACAAGTGGGTGGATCGATATCGAGAGTTCGGATTGGCAGGACTTATTGAACGGTCTCGAGCACCGGAGCTCAGTCCAAACCGGATCTCGCAGAAGCTGGTAACGGAGCTACTCACGTTGAAGCGAAAAAAACCTTCGTACGGTCCTGCCAAGCTCGTGACGATGCTCGAAAAGCGGCATGGCGAACACGTCATGGCGGTCAGCACGGCGGGTGAGCTTCTGGCTCGGCACGACTTGGTCAGGAAACGGCGAGCGCGGATCTCTGCGGGGCCGATCGAGCACTGTCCATTCGAAGTCGCGAGTGCCGGTGACACGATGACGACCGATTACAAAGGACAGTTCCGAATGGGCAACAAGGTCTGGTGTTATCCGCTCACGATCGCGGACCCGTTCAGCCGGTACGTTTTTGCGATCGAGGCCTTCACGTCAACGCATATGGCACCGGCAAAGATCTGCTTCGAAGCGGTGTTCAACGAGTATGGGATTCCGCGGCAGATGGTCAACGACAACGGCACGCCATTCTGCAGCTCTCATTCGCTCGGAGGACTTACGCAGCTGTCGCGCTGGTGGATCGAGCTGGGAATCATCCCCATTCGGATTCAGCCAGGGCACCCGCAGCAGAACGGCATTCACGAACGGATGCACCGAACACTGAAGGACTGGATTGGCGTGCATCCTCAACCAAATCTGCGCGCGCAGCAGCGAAGCTTCGATGCCTTCCGCAAGGACTTCAACTACGTGCGTCCACATCAAAGCCTCGGACAAGAGACGCCGTCCACCGCAGTCAAGCCGTATCGTCCATTCTCATCGCGTCCCAAAACACTCGAATACGACTCCACCATGGTGGTTCGGTTGGTGCACTCGAATGGCTACATCAAGTGGAACGGTGCCGTGATCTTCACGAGCGATGTTCTCATCGGAGCGAACATCGGGTTGCTCCCCATCGACGAGAGCGTCTGGTCGATCTACTTCGGCGCCGTTCGCATTGGCTATCTCGACGGTCTGGCCCAGCGCGTACAAAACCGGCTGCCGGAGAGGCTCGCGCCCAAACTCACTGTCTGATCTCGAACGGAAAAATCAGGGACCGGGCTATGGAAGCTGACGTCCTATGGAAAGCCGCGATGAGGCCGCGCCTTCCCACAGGACTTGGAAAACGCCCCCCAACCACCACCCGCGTTTCCCACATCTCCCACAGCCCCCACCGCTGGAAAAGAAAGCAAGACAAAGGAAAATCAAAACCACAAAATCAACACCCTGATACTGTTCCGAAACTGTCCTCGATGTCTCCGGTTAATGTCCTCGATGTCCCAGTCGGTTCAGGGAGAAGGCGCTCGATGTTTGGGTGTAGCGATCTATGAAGCTGGCTCTCTGGAAGAACTTCTCTGCGAAACCTTACATCGAGCGCCTTCTCCCCCCGCGCTTTTTGCGGGGGGAGAAGGTGGCGAAGCCGGATGAGGGGGCTAGTTTTCCGGCCAGCGCGACGTCATTCACATGGGGAACAGCTCTCAATTGAAATGTAGAATCGCGGCGTGACTTCCACGCCCGAGCGGATCGTTCTGATCGACGACAGCACGAACGATCTGGAGGTGACGCGCCGTTTTTTGGAACGGCGCGGATTCGACGTCTCCGCAGCGACGTCCGGCGAGGAGGGATTGGCGCTTGCCCAGGCCATCACGCCCGCCGCCTTCATCGTCGACTATCGCATGCCGATCATGGACGGCTTCGAAGTCACGCGGCGCATCAAAGCCGACCCGCTGCTGCAGACGATTCCGGTGTTGATGCTGACCGGCGCCGACACGTCGCAGACAGTCGTGGAAGGACTCGAAGCCGGCGCTGACGATTTCGTCACCAAGGGCTCCGACACCGAGGTGCTCCTCGCGCGCCTGCGGGCACTGCTGCGCGTGAAGCGCTATCAGGATCAGCTCCGCAAATTGAATCAGCAGATCACGCGCGACCTGCAGATCGCCCGGCGCGTTCAGGAAGCGCTCGTTCCGAACGGGATGTTTCGCGGACCGCATATCGAGATCCGCTCCGCGTACATCCCCAGCGAAACCCTCTCAGGCGATTTCTACGACTACTTCCTGCAAGACGAGCTGATGTACCTCTTCGTCGCGGACGTCTCCGGGCACGGACTTCCGGCCTCGATTCTCGTCGCGCTGCTCAAGAGCTATATCCACACCGAGGCCGACGCGAACAAGCCGCTGTCGTCGTTCATGGCCAGCCTCAACGACTTCCTCTTCAGTGTTTCGCTTCCGACGCAGTTCGCTACCGCGCAACTTTTTCGCATCGATGCCGGCGGCAATCTCGCCTACTCGAATGCCGCGCATCCGCCGTTTCTGCTCTTCAAGCGCGACACCGGCAAAACAGTGATCCACGAGTCACCCAGCCACCTCCTCGGCGCGCTGCCGTCGATGATCTTCGAAGAGCAACGCCTGCAGGTCGCACCCGGCGACACGCTCTTCGTCCACACCGACGGTCTGACCGATCGCCGCAACGAGGCCGGCGAGTTCTATTCGATCGATCGCATCGTCGCGCTGCTGAACAACTCCGGCGACGCGGACCTCAACACGCTCTACGAAAAGATCTTCGAGGATGTCTCCACGTTCGCGGCGACCGAGGAGATGCGCGACGACATCGCATTCGTCGTCACGCGCTTTCACTAAGCGCAAAAAAACGCGGAGGCCTCGGTGACCTCCGCGTCTCCGCGTGAAAATGCTTTCTAAACGAAGCTCAATACCGGTAGTGATCCGCCTTGTACGGCCCTTCCGGAGGCGTCCCCAGGTACTTCGACTGCTCGGCCGACAGCTTCGTGAGCTCGACGCCGAGGTGCGCGAGATGCAGCCGCGCCACTTCCTCGTCGAGCTTCTTCGGCAGCACATAGACCTGCTTCTGATACTCGCCCTTGTTCTGCCAGAGCGCGAGCTGCGCCAGCACCTGGTTCGTGAATGACGCCGACATCACGAACGACGGATGCCCCGTCGCGCACCCGAGGTTCATCAACCGCCCCTCGGCGAGAATCAGCACGCTGTGGCCGTCAGGAAAAACCCACTCGTCGTACTGCGGCTTGATCGTCACCCGCTCGACGCCGGCGAACTTCTTCAGTCCCGCCATGTCGATCTCGTTGTCGAAGTGCCCGATGTTGCTGACGATGGCTTTGTTCTTCATCCGCGACATGTGATCCGCGGTGATGACGTTCTTGTTGCCGGTGGCGGTGACGAAGATGTCCGCACGGTCGACGACCGACTCGAGCGTCCGCACTTCGTACCCTTCCATCGCCGCCTGCAACGCGCAGATCGGATCGATCTCGGTGACGACGACACGCGCACCTTGCCCGCGCAACGCCTGCGCGCAACCCTTGCCGACTTCGCCGAATCCGCAGACGACGGACAGCTTGCCGGCGATCATGACGTCGGTGGCGCGATTGAGGCCGTCGACGACGGAGTGGCGGCATCCATAGATATTGTCGAACTTCGACTTCGTGACGGAGTCGTTGACGTTGATGGCCGGGAAGAGCAGATCGCCCGCTTCCATCATCTGATAGAGCCGATGGACGCCGGTCGTCGTCTCCTCGGAGACGCCTTTGATGTCCGCCGCGACTTTCGTCCAGCGCTTCGGATTGCTCTTCAGCTCCTCGCGAAGAAGGTCAAGGATGACTTCCCACTCTTCCGGTTCATCGGCCGCATTGAACTCGGGAACTTTTCCTTTGGCCTCGAACTCGACGCCCTTGTGCACAAGAAGCGTTGCATCGCCACCATCATCGACGATGAGGTTCGGCCCGCCGCCATCCGGCCACAACAACGCCTCGGACGTACACCACCAATACTCCTCGAGCGTCTCGCCCTTCCAGGCAAACACCGGCACGCCGCGCGGATCGTCAACCTTCCCGCCCGACTCCGGCCGCCCGACGACCACCGCCGCCGCCGCATGATCCTGCGTCGAAAAAATGTTGCAGCTAACCCAGCGCACATCGGCGCCGAGGATGGCCAAAGTTTCGATGAGGACGCCGGTCTGCACGGTCATATGCAACGACCCCATGACCCGCGCTCCCGCCAGCGGCTTCGACTTCCCATACTTCTCGCGAACGGCCATGAGCCCCGGCATCTCATGCTCGGCCAGCCTCATCTCGTTGCGCCCAAGCGCCGCCAGCGACAAATCCCGAACCTTGAACGGCTCCCGCCCCGCCGCGCGGGACGCCTCAAACGAATGCGTAACTTCCAGTGTTGCAGTCATACGAATGTGTTGCTCCTTCGAAAAATACGAGGCCGGCAAGAAGACCGTCCATCGGTGGGATAGAGGATTCTAACGCAGCGCCGAGCCGGAACCGCGCTGCGGGTGCCTTAATTCTCCCTCGCGCTCCGGTGAAACTCGGCGCCGTGAAGATCTACACCTATTCCGAAGCGCGTCGAAACCTGGCCAGACTTCTCGAAGAAGCCGCACGAACTGGCAAAGTCCGCATCCGCTGACGCGACGGGAAGAGCTTCATCGTCCGTCCCGAGCAACCATCTCGCTCTCCTTTCGACGTCGAAGGTATCGACCTCGGCCTGAAACGCGAACAGATTCTCAGCGCGATCCACGAAAGTCGGAAGAAGTAAGCAGCGGATTGCGCGAACTCTGTCCGCGCCTGGCCCCGCTTTGGCAAGAACGACGGTGCGCCCATCTCGCTACTTGACCCGGTCACGCAACTCCTGTGAATGAATAGCTTTGATTGCGACTCCAATTAGTGACGGGTTTGTGTAACCACCCGTCGACAGACCCAGCGTTCCGCGCGCAGCGTCGAGGGATGCCCGGAGCTCCGTAATGTGTATGGCGCCGATTAACGTGCCCGACGCGGCGGCGCCGGTAAAGCTTCCCGGGGTCAAACCCGCGAGGAGCCGAACGGCGTTTACAGCTGTTCGGAGCTGGGAGAGGTGGACGGCTTTCACAAGCGTCCCTGCCGTAAGAGGGTTATCGATGAAGACCACTGTCGTCGCAAGATCTGCTGCGCTGCTAGCCGACGGTCCACCAGAATTGACCGCGCGGACGCGATACAGATACGAAGAATCGGCAGATACCGTAGTGTCGGAGAAACTGTTGGTCGCAGGTGTGCCGATCTGCGAGAACCCGCCCCCCGCTGCCTGACGGTCGATCTGATACGTGGCTCCCGCGATGGCGTTCCAAGTGACGTCGACCCGGGTGCTGGTAATCGCACCGGCCGTCACTCCGGTCGGCGATGGCGGCGGCGGGACAGTTGGCGTAGTTGACAGGCGGGCCACAACTACCTGACTGTAGTTGCGGGTCGCCGAGACGTAGAGCGTGGCGCTGGGGTCATCGATCACGATGTGCGGTTGCGTGAAGTCCGTCTGCGTCACAGGTGAGGAGAGGTTAACGTTGGACGCAAAGGTCGCACCGCCGTCAATCGAAGACGCGTAATAGATCTGGGAAGTGCCGTTGGACCGGCCGTCGGCCCAGGCCATGTGCAGCCTACCTTGGCTGTCGAGACCAACCCTGGGCGAGTCCTGGCGGCGACTAGAACTGTCGTTAACGCGAACACACGAGGGCCAGGTGATGCCTCCGTCCGTGCTTTTGCAGAATGTGATATTGCCCTCGGAGTCGCCGGTAGTATCCGAGTACGTACCATAGAACGTCATTTCGCTCGGCCCCACGGCGAAATCGCCGTCGTATTGCACCGAGCCCAGGTTTGCGTTTAGCCGGCCTGTGTTTCCGGATGCAGCGCCCACGTTGCGCCGGTAGAAGTACAAATCGTTGCTCGTCTCATCCATGTAGAGCACGTAAAAGTTCGACGCCGTAGCGCGAATTCTTCGAGGAAACTTCTGTGCACTCGAAATCGTGTTGATCGAGAACTCTGGCTGGAAAGAGGCGCCTCCATTTGTGCTTTGAGAGACCCAGATGTTGTAGCCCACAAAGTTGCCGCCGCCATCTTTCGTATATGCACCGTAGGCGACGTAGACGTTCCCCGCACCATCGGAAGCCACGACCGGCTCGGTAGCATTGTTAGTCCGATAGCCGTTGTAGCTGTTTCCAGTGCGCACCTGAATCGGCGAGCTGAAACTGGCTCCGCCGTTGCTGCTCCGCGAGTAATAAGTCTCCGTACCATTGGCACTGCTCAGCCACCAAACCACATGAATCGTGCCACCGGAGTCGACGACCAAATGATACTCATAGTTGCTAAACGCACTATTGGGAATTGAAACGGGCGAGCTCCACGACGTACCGCCGTCGGTGCTCTTCACGACCGACAGCGCCGTCGGGCTGAAGGTTGGAAAGAGAACGTAGACGGACCCGTCAGGGCCGACGGCGAGGTCATGCACCTGCACCGCGGCTCCGGTCACATCGATGAAGGAGTGCGGCGCACCACCACCGGATCCACTCGCCGACTGTGTGACGGAGAACGTATTGCTTGCGATCGTCGCGTGATCCGATCGCGACGATGTAAGCAGGTTCTGGCTCCAGGATACCGTAGTGGAGCCGGATCCGCTTCCGTTCGATGGAGAAACAGTCAACCATGATCCGTTCCCGGATGCATTCCAGGTCCCACCCTGGCAACCGCTCGGCGACCCGCTGATGGTGACTGGTTGGGAACCCGCTGCCGAACTCGGACTCGATGATGACGGGTCAATCGTGAAGCTCGTACATGCCGGCGGCGCAGTACCCGATTGCGTCACCGAGAAAGTATTGCTCGCGATCATCGCGTTACCAAATCGCGAAGACGTGGACGGGTTCTGACTCCACGATACTGTTGCCGATCCTGAGCCGCTTCCACTTGAGGGAGATACAGTCAGCCATGAACCATTCCCTGACGCAGACCAGTTCCCGCCCTGGCATCCGCCCGGCGATCCGCTGATCGTCACCGGCTGAGAACCTGCCAGCGAACTCGGACTCGCTGAAGTAGAGCCCAGCGTGAAGCTCGTGCAGGCCGGCACAGACGTCGCAGTGTACGACAGGGCGTAGAAATTTTGGACGCTGCTGGAGCCTTGGAAGCCATAGACACGAGCGTAATACGTGCCCGTGACCGGAACAGTGTCGTCAATTCTCTCGGTTTGGCCAAATCCGTTGTACGAACCTTTCCGGAAGTTCCCAGACGTGTCGTACAGCTCAAGATCGAAGTCCGCACCCGCGGGAACGCCGAGTGAGATGGCGAGGACTTGACCGGCGGTCAAGTTCAACTTAAACCAATCGACATCTGCAGAGTCGCAAATCTTGCCCTGATATGTGGTGGCGGTGCTAATGGGCCCATAACCTTGAAGGGAGCTGTTATTTGGCTCATACGGGTCGGTGCAATTGACTGTAACTCTCCGTCCAGAGTCTAGTATCCAACGATTATTGTATGTGACGGCGTCTTCGGAACCACCTACGGTGACGATCCCACCGAGATAGTACGTCCCCGGTGGCACCGTCGCGGGAACTACGAAATCCCACGACGTTCCATCCCAATATGAATTCGACCCAAACGACGTCCATACTAGCGTCCCAAGCAGAGTGTCACTTGTCGTCACAGTCGTGTCCGCCAACAGATAGAAGGCCAGCTGCACGTTATTGGCCGTACTTGTCCCGATGTTCTCCAGGCTGAAGTCTTTGATCGTGATGGTTTTTCCAGGGTCAATGGAGGATGGAGTCGCCGAAGTGATAACCGCCGCGCCATACTGATACCCGCCATTGTGTCTGAAAGGATAGGCAGCCATGTCGGTAACCGTCCGAGTCTGGCTTGTATAGTGCGCCCGCAACGTCGACGCATCTGCGAGTGTGCAATACCAGGCTGCATAGTCCTCGAAATAGTTCATCGTTGACAGGTTCGAGAAGTTGTGATGCAGACCGATAGCGTGGCCGAGCTCATGAAGGACAGTTGCTCCAAAGTATGCGGGGCCGGAACTGTCATTGAAGTCCGGTGGACCGACGGTAGTCCAGCCGTTCGAGAACTCAGCATTGACAATCACATCCGTTTCGGAAAAGGTGCCGCAAGTTGTGCCAGCTGGCGGTGGGCAGGCGTTGAAGCTTGGCGAGCCGAAACTGGAATTGGGAGACAGCCATGTGATGCCAAATGTATTTTCGTCAATCGAAAAGCCGTAGGCCGATAGCGCCTGTGCTTTGGTAAGAAACATGAGTTCATTCTTGCCATTGTTCTTAGATACGAGCAGATCGCCCGCGGGAAGTGACCCGAACACATTTGCATAGGTGTTCCATTTGGCAAACTCTGCGGTGGCCGCAGGGAGCCAAACACTTCCTGAGGTAAACTCAAGCTCCCAATTGGCGGGTATGCTGTTGTTCTTTCCGCAGGCACAGCCCCCGCCATGCTGCGCCGCAGCCGGGATGGAGATCAGGCACGAGAATACGGCAAGAATCAGGGCGAGAAGGCTGGCGCGGTTCGGTCGCATCGATCAGTGCTCCATAGCACGCAACTGTGCAAGCACGGGCTCGATCAGCCAGAGCCGAACTTCCTCAAGCGTCGCAGGACGCGTTGAGCTTACCGGCAACGTTGGCGGTCGGCTTACCGATGGACGACCAGTCGACTGCGAGGGATCTGGATCGCTCTCCGCTCTCGCATCTTGGGATTCGAGAAGTCGAGCCTGAACCGGAAGTCCGCCAACAACGGCCCACTGCCCGGTGCGGACCAACTTGTGATCGTCGCCGATCTCCAAACGTTCACCTTCGGCCGATATCAGTTCGATCGCGTTCGGCCCCCCGCCTTCGCCCGCAATAGTAATAACTCTGAAAATTCCCTGTCCCACGCCCACCGTCGGCGCGAAATTGGTGGAGTCGGAATCAACGAAAAAGAGATACTGCGCGCCGATATCCAAGGTCGGCTGCCCCGCGATCCCCTCGCTGCGCCCGTCCGTCTCCCCGCCGAAGAACCTCAAGCGTCGTGTCGTCGTCTGTGAACCCTTCCAAGTTTCGTCGATTCGCAGCAAATACTCAGTCCAAACCGAATTTGTGCCTGAATCGAGCAGAGGAGTCGCTGAAAGAACAGTGGCGACATACACATCTGCCGCGGTCGCAGTGAGCGACTCCAGCGTCAGCCGGCGGACGTGGAGAGCTTCTGCCTTTGGAGCGAAAATGAACACTAGAGCAAGAGGTAGAAGAAGTAGTGGTATCCGTGGATAGAATGTCATTCGATCACCCTCGATCGCGACCCTCGGCCGCATGGTATGAAAATTAATGCGCTGGTTGACAAGGTGGTTTTCCGCTCCTCACATGTCCTTCAGAATCTCAGCCCTCTTCTTGTCGTACTCCGCCTTCGTAATGAGTCCCTTCTTCAACAGGTCGTCGAGCTTGCGGAGGCGCTCCTCGGCCGATTCGGCGGGGCGGGCGGTGGGGGGCGCAG
This sequence comes from Thermoanaerobaculia bacterium, assembly GCA_963719365.1. GTDB lineage: Bacteria > Acidobacteriota > Thermoanaerobaculia > Gp7-AA8 > Gp7-AA8 > JADGNZ01. The sequence continues at coordinate 1,665,931 of OY970380.1, forward strand.
AGGTTGAGCTGACGCCGGAGATCCAGGCTTTTTGAAGGCCGGGATCCGCGAGGACGTTTGCGTAGGCTTCTTTAAGCGCGTCGCTCAGCACTTCGCTGATGTTTTCGGGACTGTGAGCTTTTCCGTAGCGGTGGGCGGTGCCGGTGCCCATTCCCTCGGCGAGAGCGTTGCCGCGTGCGTCTTTGAGGGTGAATGCCAGTTTCACCTCGGTGCCGTAGATGGAGCCGAGGGCTTTATTGGATTCGTCGATGTCGAATCTTGTGACTTGGAGGATGAGGTCGCGGGCGGCGGGGTGCTCTTGTTTGAGCGTCCATTCCTTGCTGATGCCGGTGATCATTTCCTGGATGAAGGCGACGACGTCGTGATCGGCGTGAATCGGGAAACGCTTGTCGTCACCGCCGGTTCCGTGGCCGATCTCGAGTGGGTCGTCGAGTTTGCGGGCGTCTTCCACGCGGATTTCGACTGATTGAGCGAGGAGCGCGGGCGGCAGGTCGGCCGAGGTGGCGTGGACTCCCTCTTGCGGCAGGTACTTCAGCGGGACCATCAGCTCTTTGAGGTTTCCGCGAGCAATGGCAAAGGAAGCAATGAATGAGATAGCGATCGCAATCGCAAGGCGGCGCACGTGGATCATGACGAGCTCCTTCGTTTCTCTCTGCTCAGTTTTCAGTGGACGGAAAAATGGTATTCGGGTGGCGACCATCGACCGATGACAACGGTCATCGATCCGTGTGACAGTCGTCACTGGCGAAACTGGCGCGATTGGGCGCCGCCTTCAGTTGGGGTGGAATTGCTGCTTTATCGTACACCCGATCACCGGAAGCCGGTGATCCTTTCCACCAATCCGATCCTTGCAAGTCTTCGTAGGTAGGGCGAGACGGAGGGAACGATATGTCGCTCGATCAGAACAAACTGCTGGTTCGCAGGCTGGTGGATGAGGCGCAGGTTGCGGGACGGCTCGAGGTTGTCGATGAATTGCTGTCGGAGGATTTTGTGGATCACACGCCGATGGAGGGGTTGCCGGGAAATCGGGACGGTGTGCGGATGCTGTTTGCGGCGCTTCGCCAGGCGTTTCCGGATCTCAAGGTCGATATCAGCGACCAGATTGCGGAGGACGACCGCGTCGTCACGCGCAAGACCTTTCACGGCACGCACGGCGGTCCATTCCTCGGCATTCCGGCGACAGGAGCGCCTGTCCGGTTCGAGGTCGTCGACATCCTGACGATTCGAGACGGAAGGTTTTGCGAGCATCGGGCCGTGCTCGACAAGCTCGGTCTCATGCAGCAGCTTGGAGCGATTCCGGGATAGGGCATTCGCGGCCTGCCCCGGCCCCTCCTTTGTGATTGTCTCTTCATCGTCGAGACCATTGACGCGTCCTCCAAAGATGTGTAGACTTTACCTGCAACTGAGACTCAGTCTCAGGTAATGCGCCTCGAAGGAAGATCACTTGCCAGCCAGAAGGAACGCTTCACATCTAAGAACCTCCCTGCTTTTTATCGTCTTCATCGGCGCCGCACGCTTCGGCGTCGCTCAGGAGAACCCCTACTTCATCACGTACACGCATCACATGGAGGAGCCGGGGAGTCTGGAGATTGCTCTCAATCCCGTCCTCGGCAATCCCAAGGGCGGTGCGAAGCACTTCACCGCCTCCTCTCTCGAGCTGGAGTACGGCGTGAATGGCTGGTGGACGTCTGAGTTGTATCTGGATGGGCAGAGGACGCGGCCTGACAGCGCTGTGTTTACTGGATATCGACTCGAGAATCGGTTCAGGCTCCTGATGAAGGAGCATGCGGTCAATCCTGTGCTGTATGTCGAATACGAGGACATCACTGGCGCGGACAAGATTCTCAAAGAGGTCGTCGGCTTTGATTCGTTTCGGGATCTATTGGAGCCCGCCGAGGATTTGCGCAAGGAGAAGAAACGCGAGGTGGAGGCGAAGCTGATCCTTTCCAGCAACCGCCGGGGATGGAACTTTGCTGGCAATCTCATCGCGGAAAAGAATTTGAGCGGTGAGCCGGTTGAATTCGGCTATGCCGCCGGTGTCAGCCGTCCATTGGCGCTGGCCGCAACTCCTAACCAGTGCTCTCTCTGCGCGGAGAACTTCACGCTCGGTGTGGAGATGTACGGCGGGCTTGGCGAGCAACACGAGATGACGCTCTCGGGAACTTCGCATTACGTCGCGCCGTCCGTGGCCTGGAACCTGCCCAATGGCGTGACGTTTCGCTTCAGTCCATCGTTCGGAATCAATGGCAACAGTAATCGCGCGCTTATTCGGTTCGGCGTCGCTTACGAATTTCCGGTGATCGGGGCAAGGAGTCTTCAATGAAATCGATACTGATCGCGGGCCTATTTATGATCCTTACCGGGTGTGCGGTCGACGCACCGAAGGCGCCGCTCACGGCGGAGCATTTCTCCAATGACGTTGCGGCGGGCGGCAAGCTGTTCACGCAGCACTGCGCCTCGTGCCACGGAGCGGGTGCGCAAGGAACGACGCGCGCGCCGAGCCTGCACACGGCTTCCGTGCAGATGATGTCCGATGAGGCGCTCGTCCAGTTTCTGACGGACGGCGATTTGCGGAAGGGGATGCCGTCGTGGTCGAGGTTGCCTGAGGAGCGGCGGTGGCAGTTGACGAGGTTTATCAAGTCGTTTTCGGGGTCCGGGGAAAGCGCTCCGCGATCCAGCGCCAGGCGGTAAGCACGAGAACAAAACCACCTCGGCGGCGGGACGCCGCCGAGGCCGCGGTCGAGACGACCGCACTCCGCTTGCGATATAAAACGCGGTCATGCTGAAGAACTGCATCGCCGCCGCCCTTCTGATCACCGCTTCCTCGCTCTTCGCGCAGGACGTCAAGACCACGCCGCAGCCGAAGCCGACGATCCGCGAGCTTACCCTCGAGAATGTCTTTGATCCGAAAGCCAAGGTCTCGTTTGGCGGCACGCCGCAGGGCGGCTTCGTCTGGCTTGATGACAAGACGTTTGCGTGGCCTCGAACCGAGGAAGGGAAAGTTGTCGAGCAGGCGGTGATCGAGAGCGAGACGGGCAACAAGCGCGTCCTCTTCAACGCTGCGAAGCTCGAAACGGCGGCGAAGAAGATCGCCGGAGTCACGGCGGACGAAGCGACCGGGTTCACGAAACAACGGAACTGGAACTTCAGCCCGAACAAGAAAAGTGTTCTGCTCACGATCGCGAACGACGTTTACCTCTACACGTTCGACAGCGATTCGATGACGCGCCTCACCTCCTCGCCAGGCGCGAAAGAGGAAGTGGCGTTCAGTCCGGACGGACGCTCGGTTTCGTTCGTTCGCGGCAACAACATCTACGTCGTCGATGTCGCCACGCAACGCGAACGGCAACTCACCACCGATGGCAACGAGAACATCCAGAACGGCATCCTCGACTGGGTTTATCAGGAAGAGGTGTACGGCCGCGGCAACTTCCGCGCGTACTGGTGGAGCCCCGATTCGTCGACGATCGCCTACCTGCAGCTCGACGAGCGACCGGTGAAACGTTTCGCCGTCGTCGATCACATTCCGTATCAGCAGAACGTCGAGTCGGAGCTTTATCCGAAAGCGGGCGCGCCGAATCCGGGCGTGAAGCTCTTCACGGTGCGCGCCGCGGGCGAGACGCCGCATGAAGTGAGCACCGAAAGCTACAGCAGCGGCGACATCCTCATCGTTCTCGTCGACTGGTCGCCGGACAGCGCGAAGGTCATCTACCAGGTGCAGAACCGCGAGCAGACGTGGCTCGATCTCGATGCCGCCGAGGTTCGTGGCATGGGCGCACCGAAAACGCTTTTCCGCGATTCTTCGAAAGCATGGACGGAACCGACCGGCAATCCCGTCTGGCTCAAGGATGGATCATTCCTCTGGCTCAGCGAGCGGAGCGGGTTCAAGCACCTTTATCAATACGCCGCCGACGGCAAACTCATTCGCCAGATCACCAACGGACCGTGGGAAGTGCGCACGCTGCACGGCATCGACGGCGCCAACGACTGGATCTATTTCTCCGGCACCGAGCGCAGCGTCCTCGGTACTGATCTCTATCGCGTCCATCTCGATGGTAGCGGTCTGAAACGGCTCACCGAGGCGCCCGGTCAGCACGCCGTGAACTTCAATCCGTCGCTCACGTCGTATCTCGATACGTTCTCGGATGCGGCCACGCCTCCGTCGACCTCGCTCCATCACAACGACGGCGTAAAAGTTCGCGTCGTCGACGCCAATGAAGCGCCCCTGATGCGCAATCTCAACATCGCCAAGCCGGAGTTCGTGCAGGTCAAGACGCGCGACGGCTTCGTGATGGAAGCAGAGATGATCAAGCCGCCGAATTTTGATCCGACGAAAAAGTATCCCGTCTACGAGCACACCTACTCTGGTCCGCACGCGCAGCAGGTGCGCAACGCGTGGGGAGCGTCGACCTATCTCTGGCATCAGTTCCTGGCGCAGCACGGCGTGATCGTCTGGATCTGCGACAACCGCAGCGCCAGCGGGAAGGGTGCTGAGTCGGCGTGGACATCGTACAAGCGGATGGGCGAAGGGGAGTTGCGCGATCTCGAGGATGGGCTGAAGTGGCTGGAGTCCCAGCCGTACGTCGACTCGTCGCGCGTCCTGCTCAGCGGCTGGAGCTACGGCGGATTTATGACGTCGTACGCGCTGACGCACAGCACGATTTGGAGCGCGGGAATCTCCGGCGGCACGGTCACCGACTGGCGCGATTACGACTCGATTTACACCGAGCGCGTGATGCTCATGCCGCAGAACAATCCCGAGGGGTACAAGGAGACTGCTCCGCGCTGGGCGGCGAAGAATCTTCACGGCAGCATCCTCCTGCTGCACGGCACGATCGACGACAACGTTCACATGCAGAACACGATTCAGTTCATCTACGAGCTGGAAAAGGCGAACAAGCCGTATCAGTTGCAGGTGTACCCGAAATCGCGGCACGGAGTCGTGGATCCGGCGCTGGTCGCACACATGCGCGCCGCGATGTGGAAGTTCATCGAGGAAAACCTCGGCGTGAAGTAGTCCGCACTGCTGCTCGGCCTCGCGACTGCGGGGTCGCGCAGTGCCAGCGAGCCCGGCTATGTCGAAGGTTTTGCCGCAGGCCCGTCGGATGACCTACGATTAAACCGCCATGAAACCCTGGAAGGTGCCGGTCCTCATCTTCGCGGCCGTCATCGCCGCGCAAGACGTCATCGCGTCGCTGCGCTACGAGCCTGACGCAAAAATCCTGGCGTCGATTGCAGCCGGAAGGAGAAGATCGGCGGTTCCTCCGATCCGCGTCCTCACACCCGAGGTCACGCTTGGCGATAAGCAGTTCCAGTCGTACGGGGCGGCGGTGATTGCGTTTGGAATGAGCGGCGGCCTTGCTCTATGGGAAGCAAGCGACGCTGTGAATGGCAAAGCCTCCTATCCCCTCATGGAGTCCGCAATCTCCACCAATGGAGATCTGGCCAATCCGGTTGGAGAACCGCTGCCGTTGTCCACGGAAAACAAATACGGACGGGTGGCGCTTTCGTTTTTGAGCCACTCCGATACCGGAATCGTGGCGTGGGTGGACCCCATCGACAAAGGGTATGCGGCCCGAATTCGCACTGACGGACACCTCCTCGATACCGAACCGCTGCTTTTGCCGGACAACAATCTGAGGGATGTCAGCGTCACCTGCGGAGATGACGATTGCCTCGTGCTCTGGCTGGGTTTTGGAGATTTCTACGGGAATGGCGCGATGAAGGGCACGCGCGTCAGCGCCGCCGGCTCGCTGCTCGATCCGTCGCCTTTGAACATCGGCGGCTGGCAGTCCGGCATCTCGGCCGTGTGGACGGGAAGCGAGTACTGGATCGCGAGAAACACCCTGCTGGACGAAGCGCACGGCTACGCGCAGATCCTCGAGGTGTTACCGCTCCGCGGATCATCGCTCGGCGCGCCGATCACGAGGATCGATTCGCAGAGCCCTTCCATCGGCAGCGGCTCCATCGCCTGGAACGGGTTCGAAGCGCTGCTGTCCTGGTATTCAACCGTGCGCGACGCCGTTTCGGCTCACAACGAGGTCCGCTACAGCAGGATCGACCGCAGCGGAAGTCTGCTCGACGGACCGCAGGGTGTTTTGCTTGGGACTGCACCTCCCCCGCTTTCTTACACAGACTCAGGCAGTCCCACTCCCTGGGATGGTCAGGTCACCTGGGACGGCATGTCCTTCATCGTGACCTGGGAAGGTCAGCAGGGTTCGACCTCCTTCGAGCGAATCACCAGCGAAGGGCGGCGACTCGACGGTGATTTTCCCAATGCTGGATTCGTCCTGCTCGCGCCCGCGCCGGCCACGGTCATCGGGATCGGTCAGGGAAGATCGGCCATCTCGTACTACCCATCCTTCGGACCGTCGCGAATCCGTGTCATGAAGGAGTAATTGCCCGACGGAGAACGTCGATTTTCTTAACGAAGGAACGTTGTCCAACGGACGAATCCGACCGTCGGAATCGCTGCCTTGACCAGCAGTTCTGCCCCGTGCCGAAAGTCATCCGCTCCGTGGGGGCACCGCAGTCCGGGTCAAAGCGTCCCCAAACCCAAAGCCCGATCCGACGTAGAATCAAAGGCACACCGCCCAATCGGGAAAGCAGGTTCGCTGAATGTTCGAGTCCGCTACATCCGCTCCATCCACTCCCCGCTTCAAGCCCTCGTTCCCCATCAAACTGCCGCCGTTGCGAGGAGGATTCGTACGATTCCTGCTGCGCGTCGGCGTGATCATCGTTCCGCTGATCCTCATGCGGGCGTGCCTGATCACATACGTTCCGCTCGATCAGATCGGGCTCCGGCAGATCTCATTCGGCATGAACAAGGGTCTGCAGAAACAGCTCGTGGAGCCGGGCTACCGGCGCGCGATTTCGGGTTACGAAACCATTCGCACGTTTCCGCGCAACATCCAGGCGGTCGAGTTCACGAACGATGAGACCGAGCGCGGTGCGGACCATCGCACGGTCTCGGCGATCAACGTTCCCACGGTCGATGGATATCCCGTGGCGGTCGACATCACCGTTCTCTATCGCATCGCCGATCCGTTTCTGGTCGTATCAAAGTTTGGGTTCGGGCGCGGTTATGAAGACAACGTCGTCCTCCGCTTTACCGATCCCGCCATCAAGCAGCACCTCGGCGAATTGCGCGCCGAGGAGTTTTACCGCGACCAGCGCATCGCCAAAGTGCACGATCTCAAGAAGGAGCTGGCCGAGAAGTTTCGCCAGAATGGCCTGGAGCTGGCCGACGTCGTGATCCGCCAATACGACTACCCCGACACGTTCCAGCAACTGACGGAACAGAAGAAGATTCAGGATCAGTCGGTGCTGACGAATCGGGCGCTGGCAAAGCAGGCCGAGGTCGATACGCGACTGAAGCAAACGACGGCCGAGGGACAGAACTCGATCAATGTGCGAAGCGCGGAGTTTCAGGCGCAAATCACCGGGCTCAATGCGCAAAAGGACAATTACGAGCGCTCCAAGCATGCCGAGGCGGATTTGCTGGTCAAGAGTGCCGAGGCGCAGGGAACGGAAGACATCAATCGGGCGATGGAAGGCGCGGGCTCGGACAAACTGCTGCGGCTGCGCAAAGGACTGGCCATTCTCAATGGCATCAAGGGTCCGATTTACATCAGCGAGGATCCGACTGACATCGGCAAGCTGACAGGCAAACACTGAGGCGACAATGAAAATACGACTGATTGCATTGCTCGCCATCCTGCCAATCTTCGCTGCATGTACGCCGCATACGACGCAGGCCACTGAGGTCGGGGTGCGTTTCAACAAGATTACGCAATCGACAGAGACGTCTGATCCGGGCGCGACCTATTTCTTTGCGCCAGTCATCAATGATTGGGCGACGTATGACACATCGACACAGAACCTGGTGATGTCGGCCAAGGCTGCAGAGGGAGACCGCAAAGAGAAGGACGATCTGCGCTTCAAGACGCGGGACGGGAATGACATCGAGACCGATGTCACCGTACGCTGGCGGATCGATCCAACCAAAGCAGCCTACATATGGCGCACGGTTGCGCCGAATACGGTTGCATTGAAGGAACGTCTCGTGCGTCCGTTGGCGCGCGCGTATGTGCGCGACGTGCTCAACCGGCTCGATTCCGAGGAGTATTACAACCCGGATCTGCGCTTCGCGGCGGCCAGTGATGCGACGAAGGTCATGGCGGCGCAATTGAAGCCGTATGGCGTCATCGTCGAGCAGGTCATCCTTGGCGACTTCTCGTTCAAACCCGACTACCAGAATTTGATCAATAAGCGCAAAGAAGCTGAGAAACAGGCTGAGAAACTGGAGTCGCAGATTCTGGCCACGCTGGAATCGAACAAAGCGAATTTGCAAACCAAGGTGGCGGATCTGACGGAGCAGCTTACCCACTCGCAGGGCGATTTCGAGCAGGCCAAGCGAGCGGCTGACGCTTATGTGGTCCGCAAACAACAGGATGCGCAAGCGACGCTTTCCGAGAAGAGCGCCGTTGCGCAAGGCATCAAGAAAGAGCGCGCCGCGCTCAATGGGAGTGCCGGCGACGCATATGTGAGCTTGCAATTGATCGATGCATTGCAGAAGAAAGAGATCCGCCAGATTCCGAAGCTGCCGAATGGCAATGTGATCATCGACGGCAACAAGCTTCTCGAACAGCTCGGTGTCATCCAATACGAACAGAAGAAGAACGACCAGTAATGCTCAACATCGCAGGAAGCGAATACGACTACGCGCAAGTCGTGTACGTGGTGCTGCAAGAGTGCGAGCACCGCCGGCGCGGCTTTGAGGAAGAGGAATTCGATCAGGACATCCGCGCCTGCGCCGCGGAGAAGATGGCCGAGATCAAGGCCGCGTATGACGAATTCGGCGGCTCGGCGGCCTATTGGGAAGCGCTCGACAAAGAGGTCGAGGAGGTCGTCGTTCCACGCTATCTCGTGGCCGCACGCGAGATGACCGAGCTGGAGCGAACTAACTTCATGATCTGGCGCGGCGGCGATCTGGCCGCGCGTTTCGTGTTCGCGCTGATCGGGCTCTTCATCGGCAGCATCATCATCGCGCTGCCGTTCATCCCCATTTTCGAGGATATGTTCGCGATCGCGCTGATGGCGGCCGGTTTTCTTTATCCGGACCTGAAGCGCTTCATGTTCGAGCGCCGCTACACCAAGGTGCTGAACCGCATCGTCAGCGACAGTGCCGGTTATCAGGAGAACGCCCGGCTGCACTACATGACGTCGCAGGATATTCAGAAGGCGTTTGAGCCGGGGAACCCACGCCGGCTGCCGCCGTGAAATCGATGACCGCGATCGACATGCCGCTTCAATACAACGGGATGATGGTGTCCTACGCCGGCAGCGCGGAGGACGTCATGCTCCGCCGCTTCTTTGGCGAACAGGCGACGGGCTTTTACATTGATATCGGCGCTCACGATCCAATTGTTGGTTCCGTGACGCAGCACTTTTTCCTGTCGGGCTGGCGCGGGATCAATATCGAGCCATTGCCGGAATTCTTTCAGCGGCTCGTGACCGCGCGGCCAAACGATATCAATCTCAACACCGCGGTTTCTGAGAGTCCCGGCACGATGGACCTCATCGTCGATCACACGGAGCCGGGACTGAGCACGATGACGCAGGAGCTGGCCGATGAGTATGCGCGCGCCGGCCACAAACTCGAACGAATCCATGTGCCCACACACCCACTGGTCGATATCGTTCGCGAATACTGTGCCGGCCGCACCGTCGATTTTCTCAAGATCGATGCAGAGGGTCACGAGCTGGAGATTCTTCGCGCAATCGATCTGACTGCATGGCGCCCTCGAGTCATCCTCATCGAAGCGGGCTACAAACCCGAGGCGTGGACTCCGATTATCGTAAACGCCGGGTACATACTGGCCGGAAGCGATCTTTGGAATCGCTATTACATCCCCAGCGAAGAGGCATCACGTGCGCACCTGCTGCAATACCCGGCCAATGTCACCGATCGCTATATCCCGATCGATCACGTTCGCGCATTACAGGCGCAAGCGGAGTGGGACTCGTTCGGACCGGTGACTCGCAAGATCGCGCGCGGTCTGCACCGGCTCTTAAATGCCAATCCCCGACTTAAGACCGCAGCGAGCAGAGTGGCGCGAAGAATCGGACTGCTGCGGGATACCTAAAGGCAAACGTAGGTCGGACTCTCCAGTCCGACTCCGGGCGCATAGTAGTCGGACTAGAGAGTCCGACCTACGTTCGGCTTCGATCGCGAGCGATGGACGGTGCTTCGATCTACGAAATCTTGACGACGTTCTTCGCCTGCAAGCCTTTCGGCCCTTCGACGACCTCAAAGGACACCCGGTCGCCTTCCGCCAGCATGGTAACCAGGCAAACGTAGGTCGGACTCTCCAGTCCGACTCCGGGCGCATAATAGTCGGACTAGAGAGTCCGACCTACGTTCGGCGTCGATCGCGAGCGATGGCTGGTGCTTCGATCTACGAAATCTTGACGACGTTCTTTGCCTGCAACCCTTTCGGCCCTTCGACGACCTCAAACGACACCCGGTCGCCTTCCGCAAGCGTCCTGAACCCCTCGGCAATGATCGAAGCGTGGTGCACGAACACGTCGGCGCCTCGCTCCCTAACAATGAAACCGTAGCCCTTCGCATCGTTGTACCACTTGACGACACCTTGTTCCGCCATACCTACCTCACTTCATTGGGGTAAACGTTAGCGCCCCTAAGGACTGACGTCAATGTACAGGGAGTCGGGTGTCGGGTGTCGGGTGTCGGAGCAGAACCGACAGGTTCTTGGGAGCGGTCGGAGGTCGCGCGGGTTCCGCTACGACACCCGACTCCCGGCACCCGACTCCCTCGACTACGATTCCAGACGCGCCGTCATCGTGATCTCGGCATTCAGAAGACGCGAGATCGGGCAACCCTTCTTGGCATTGCCAGCGGCGGTGTCGAAACTCTCCTGCGTGGCGCCGGGAACAGTGGCGACGACGTCGAGATGAACAGCGGTCACGGTGAACCCTGCTTCCAACTTCTCCAGCGTCACCGTCGCGCTCGTGGCGACTTTCGACGGCGGCGTACCGGCGGCAGTCAACTGTCCCGACAGCGCCATGGAGAAGCAGCCGGCGTGCGCGGCCGCAATCAACTCCTCGGGATTGGTTCCCTTCCCATCTTCGAAGCGCGTCCCGAACGAATACTGGGCATCGCTCAGCAGCCCGCTCTCGGTCGAGATCGTTCCTTTTCCTTCCTTCAGACTGCCATTCCAAACCGCTGATGCTTTCCGTTTCATCAATTGCTCCTTGGTTCAAACGTGGGCGGGCATTGTAGACCGAGGGGATCGACGATTTTCGAGCACCGCCGTACAGCACTCGGGCGGGACGCCCGAGTGCCCGCGGTCGAGACGACCGCACTCCTTACGCGCCCTCGGCCGTCTTCGGGCTGATCACTGCCGACAACTCCGTGATCTTGTTCGCGGGAAAGCCGGACTCTTTGGCGTGTTTGCGGATCAACTCCTCGCTGGGCGCGGAGTAGATGCAGTAGATCTTGTCGCCGGCGACGTAACTATGGTCCCACTCGATGTCGGGGCCGAGCGACGAGAGGACATCGTTCGAATGTTTTGATGCGGCCTGGAGCTCGGCGGGGCTCATCTTTCCGGCTCCTGGGATTTCTCGTTCGATTACAAACTTCGGCATCGTTCCTCTCCTTCTTTCATCGTTGTGTTTGGGCGAATCGGTCATTCACGCCGGATTCCATCCTACTCCGCCAACTCCTCGTGCCGCGCCACGGTGTCCGCGGGCAAACTGCCGCGCAGCCAGAGCCGCTCCACGATTGGGTAGGCCGCGACGAATGGGAGGATCAGGATCGCGCCGGCGGCACCTTGCAGCGTGCCGCCGGCCATGATGGCCAGGAGAACGGTCAGCGTCGAGAGGCGCATTTGCGATCCGTAGACTTTCGGGATGATGAAGTAGCTCTCGACGAAGTGATAGAGCATGTAGCCGGCAAAGACGAGCAGCGCTTTGACCGGACCGGCCGTCACGGCCAGCATCACGGCGGGAACCGTCATGGCGATCGTTCCGACTACGGGAAGCAGGTCGGCCACAAATGCGATCGCCGCCAGCGGCAGGGCGGCTGGAATTCCGAGCATGCGCAGGACCAGGTAGGCCCACCCTGCGCAGATGAAACAGGTGATGGCCTGTCCGCGCATGTACGCGAGAATCACGCCGCTCATCTCCACGCCCGTCTGCCGCAGCCGCGGACGTTTGTTTTTCGGCGCCAGGTCGATGAGCCACTCAAACGCGGTACGTCCCTCGATCAACAGATAGAGCGCGAGGAAGAGGACGAAGATCATCGCCGTAACGAATTCGATCGCGAACTTTCCTGCGACGAGACCGCGTGTCAACCAGACTTTCAGTTCCGGCGGCGGGCCTCCATGAAGCGTTGCCAGGTATGGAGCGGTGACCGGGAAACGGCCGGCGATGCTCTTCTCGAGCTGCGGCAGCACTTTCGAGAGCTCGAGCAATTGCCGGCTCATCGCCGGAACCATCACCGCGAAGAAGAGGGCGAGCAGTGCCAGCAGGACCACGGCGATGATTGCGACGCCGAGGCCGCGCCGGATGCGATGCCTTTCCAGGAACACGACGATCGGATCGAGCATCACCGCCAGAAGGATCGCCACGATGATCATCAGAATCACCGGCCAGAGCTGGATCACGCAGACGCAGAGAAGGAAGGCCAGCGCCACTTTCAGCAGCGTTATGAAAGGGATGCGCACTTCGACGCGATCGGGCACGATGTGTTACGTAATGCACAACAGACGCCGCTGCGGAGAGCCTTGCGCTATCCTCCGTCGCGCAAACGGAAGAACGAAGGAGCATTCATGCGGAAATTCGCTTTGGTCATTGCCTTATTTACCGCGGTCGCGGTTCACGCAGAACAGAAGAACGTGCAGTTGCTGACGAACCTCTCCGACTGGCAGCTCGGAGCGGTGATGGATAACTTCACCGCCTCCCTCGGCGTGCATTGCGACGCCTGCCACGTCCGCAACGAAGCAACGAAACAGTGGGATTTTCCCAGCGATGCGAAAGGTGAAAAGAAGACCGCGCGCGAAATGATCCGCATGGTCCTCGATCTCAACGAGAAGAGCTTCCACGGCCACACCGTCGTCGGCTGCTACACCTGCCACCTCGGCAAAGAGCATCCGTCTCTGATGGTCACCCTGCCGGTCGCGCCGATTCCGCCTACGAAGTCCGAGGCGGAGGAAACGGCCGAAAGGAAGGCGTATCCGGCGGCGAAAGACATTGCCGCGAAATACGTCGCTGCAATCGGCGGCGAGGCAGCAGCGAAGAAACTCGCCACCGCGACGATGACCGCCAAAGCGTCGCGCGTCGGCGGAAACGGACAGTCGATGCCGATCGAGGTCTATCGCTCCGGCGGGAAGTTCATGATGCGCGGCACGCCGGCGGAAGGCCCCGCAATGACGCAAATGTACGGCCCCGACGGCGGATGGATGACGGGACGACAAGGTGTTCATACGATCACCGGTGGCGACGCCGCGACGGCACTCGCCTCGGCGCGCGCATACGAGCCATTCGACGGAACGCTTTCCGACAAGGCGCGCGTCCAGGGAAAAGAAACGATCGACGGCCACGAGACCTGGATCGTCGGCTCGCCGATCGATGATCACACGCGCCAGCGTCTCTATTTCGATGCCACGACCGGACTCGTGGTGAGGCGCGTCGTCTCGATGGACAGCCCAGTCGGCCGTCTCCCGACGCAAACAGATTTCGAGGATTATCGCGACGCGTCCGGCGTCAAGGTTCCGTTCACGGTCAAAGTCGCCAGCATCAACGGCGGCCAGAGCGCGACACGGAAATACACATCAATCGCGCTCGGAGCACCGGTGGACGAGAAGGTGTTCGAAGCGCCGAAGTGAGTGTGCGGGAGTCGGCGGTCGGGAGTCGGGTGTCGTAGCGAAAACCCTCTCCCGACCCCGGCTCCCGACTTGCTGACCGCGCGAATATCGGGCGTCCTTTTCATTGCCCTCTACGACCCCCGACTCCCGACTCCCGACCCCCATCGAACCACTCCCCACGCCCCACTCCCCACTCCCCCGCCTCCAAATCCCGTAGAATGAGCGGAATGAGAGCGGGGAACATCGAGCGGGTGAAGCGGCAGGCGTTGCGCGAGGCGGTGGCGGAGAATCTCGACACGATTCGCGGCCTGCCTCCCCGCGGGCTGCGTCCGGCCCGCAGAACCTTCCACGCTTTCCTGCGCCGCGCGCCGTTGCTCATCATCCCGCTGATGCTCGCTGGATTCGCGTATCTCAGCGGCACCAGCGTTCCCGCGGCGGCGACCGTGAAAGTTGCGGCGCAATCAATTTCACCGCAACGGGTGCAGCGCGCATCGGTGATGACGGCCGCGCCGGCGTTGTTGACCGACTCGCTCGAGACCGTCAGCGCGTCGGCGTTTCCGCTGTCGGTCCGCCGCGTCGTGCTCGACGCTGGACATGGCGGCACCGATCCGGGCGCGTCGTCCACATCGAACGTCAGCGAGAAAGACATCACGCTCGACATCGAACAACGCCTCGGCAATATGTTGCGCAAGAACGGATTCGAAGTCGTCTCCACGCGCGGCGACGACCGTCTCATTCCGCTTCGCGAGCGAGCGCATCTCGCCAACACTTCCAAGTCCGACATCTTCGTTTCGATTCACGTCAACTCCATCCCCCAGGGCAACAACCACGGCGTCGAGACTTACTACCTCGGCCCGACCAACGATCCTTCGCTCACGCAGCTCGCCGCGAAGGAAAATCTCACGTCGGGATACGCGCTCGCCGATCTGCGCAAACTGCTCGACCGCGTGTACGCCGATGTGCGCCGCGACGAATCGCAGCGCCTCGCCAGCGTCGTACAGCATCAGCTTTTCAGCGGACTGCGCGGCGTCGATCCCGGCCTCGAAAACTGGGGCGTCAAGCGCGCGCCGTTCATCGTGCTCGTGGCCACCGACATGCCGGCAATTCTCGCCGAGGTGGGGTGTCTGTCGAATTCGCGCGAGGCGGAAATGTTGCGCAGCGGCGCTTATCGCGAACAGATCGCGCAAGCGCTTTTCCACGGAATCAATGCATACGCCCGCGCGAACGACGCGCCGCAGAGGAAAGGAACCTAATGCCTAACGAATCCGAGATCCTCCACGTCGGGATTGACCTCGGCACCTCCCGCAGCGCGATCTCCGCATCGAACGGCGAGCGTTTCGTCGTCGACAGTTTCGTCGGCTGGCCCGCCAACATGGTGGCCCGCAAAGTCCTCAAGCGCGACGTGCTCATCGGGCACGAAGCGGTCGCCAATCGGACGATGCTCGATCTTCATCGCCCGCTCGAGCGCGGCTTGTTGAAGGAAGGCTCGGACAAGGACGTCGAAGCCGTTCGCGAGTTGCTCAAGCATCTGCTGCGCCTCGTCGGCGTCAGCTCGAACGGCAAGATCGACAGCGGAAACGTGCGCGCCGTCGTCGGCGTCCCAGCGGCGTCGCTGCGCACGAACAAGCAGTATCTGCGCAACTCGATGAAAGGCATCGTCGACAGCCTGATGATCGTTAGCGAGCCGTTCGCGGTCGCGTACGGATTGAACGCCCTGCTGCACACGATGATCATCGACATCGGCGCCGGCACGACCGACTTCTGCGTGATGAAGGGGCGTTACCCGGGCGAAGAAGATCAGCGCACGCTGACGAACGCCGGCGATTCGCTCGACACCCAACTGCTCAAGCTGATCGAGGAGCGCTACCCGCAAGCGAACGTGACGATCTACATGGTCCGCGAGTGGAAGGAAAAACACAGCTTCGTCGGCGAGCCTCCCTCGCGCGTGCTGGTCACCGCGCCTGTGAAAGGCGTCCCAACGGAGCTCGACATCACGAACGAAATGAAGGCAGCGTGCGAAACGCTCGTTCCTCCGACGATCGAAACGATGCTCGATCTTCTTTCGCGCGTCGAGCCCGAGTTTCAGGAGCGCGTCCGCAACAACGTGATCCTCTCCGGCGGCGGCGGCCTGATTCGCAATCTCTCCACCACGCTCGAAGCCGCACTCAAACAAGTTGGCGGCGGCAAAGTCACCCATATGCGCGACCCGGTTTTCGTCGGTTCCGACGGTGGCCTCGCGCTTGCGCTGGACGCTCCGGATGAGGATTGGGAGAAGCTGACGGCGTAGGGAGTGGACTGGCGAGACGTTCCTGTTTTTCGGAGCCGCATCAATTGGCAAACCTACCGCTTCCGATTTGCCAGGATCGTTTCGTATGCCTCATGCGGTCCGATCCAGAACCAGAGAATGGCGCCTGCCTCGCGCTGCACCCCTACCGCTCGGTAGTCGCGGCCGACTCGGACAGATACGATCGGCTCGCGCGTGAATGCGCGCTTGTAGTGAAGACTCGGATGCCACGGGTTCGATTGGAAGAGGCGATACGCGGCGCGCGCCTGCTCGCGCACATCGCGAGGAAGTTCGGCGAGCATCTTCCGGAAGGCCTGATTGGTCCGCGACTTCACATCGCGTCCGGATCGAGAGGCTGCGTCAAGCCCGCCTCATCCTCACGAATCGCATCTGCTGCCATTTCCGCGAGCATGTCATGCGATTGCGCAAACAACTCGTCCCAACGTCGTTCCGACTCCAACTCGGCGAGGAGCCATGCACCGACGACCTCCTGCTCAGCCTCCGGCAGTTTCGAGGCTTCGGCAACGGCTTTCTGGAGCAACGCACCCATGACGTGAATTCTAACAAGATTGGGCACGTCGCGCCGGAGGAGCAGGAAGTCCATTGACTTTTCGCCATATGGCGAGGATAATTACGCCAGTTGACATATGGCAACCTCGACGACGCATCGCCAACCTGGTCCGAAACCATCGAAGGATCTGGCTCACTTCACGAGCCTCATGAATGGAGGCTCGGGCGCACACTTCCATGTTGTGCTCCTGGGCGTCAAGGCATTCGACTGGGCAGAGTTGATGCGAATGGCCGCTCGTGGATTGACGTACGACTCACTGGAGCACTTTCAGCGAAACACCGGCATCGGCTACGAGAAACTGCTCGCATGGGTGCAGATCTCGCCACGTACGATGGCGCGACGAAAACAGCAGAGACGTTTCCTGCCAGAGGAGTCTGACCGCCTCTTGCGCGCCTCACGCGTATTCGGAAAGGCGTTGGAGTTGTTCGAGGGCGATCGCGACGCTGCATCCGAGTGGATGCTCACTCCGCAGCCAGCACTCGGCGGCGAAACGCCGATTGACGTTGCACAGACTGAGCTTGGCTCGCGGGAGGTCGAGAATCTCGCCGGCCGCATTGAGCACGGCGTCTATTCGTGAGCACGGTCCGAACCTGGCGTCTCGTGAAATCGCGATTCGCCGAGCATGCCTTCGATGGTGAAGGAAGCCGGCTCTACGGAGGCCGCTGGAGCTCGCCGGGATTCCCTGTCGTCTACACGTCAGCCACCGCCTCGCTGGCAGTGCTCGAGATTTTCGCGAACGTCCAGCGCGGAGATCTTCTCGCCAGCTTCGAGCTCCTTTCGTGTGACTTCGACGACGCGCTCGTATTCAGCGTCGAGCCTTCCGAGCTGCCATCGAACTGGCGGCAATCACCGGCTCCCGTGCGGCTTCAGGAGATCGGGGACGAATGGTTGCGCACTGCGAAGTCGGTCGTGTTGCAAGTGCCGAGCAGCATCATCGAACACGAAAGCAACTACCTGCTGAACCCACTGCATCCCGACTTCAAACGGGTCAAGCGTTCGGCGCCGCAGCCATTCGTGATCGACCTGCGGCTGATCAAGGAACCCTGACTACCCCTCAATCTCCTCCGCCATCGTCAGCAGCGCATTGACGGTGTTCCAGTTTCTCGCCGTCACGTTCACGCCGAGCTTCTTCTCGGTCAGCGCGTTGGAGACCTTGGAGCCGGCGATGCCCTCGGGGAAATAGAGATACAGCTCGCGGTTGCCAAAGTGGATCTCCTCGGAGACGATTTTCAGTCCCGACAACAGCTCCTTCGCTCCTTTGAGAAGCTCACCGTTCAGGAAGGCGACGAGGAGGGCTTTTGGATTCCGTTCCGTTGGATCAAGCGGATTTGCGGCGATGACTTTCTTCATTTCGGCAGCGGTGCGCAGGATGACGCGCACGTCGAGCGCGGTGGCCTTTCGGATCGCTTCCTCGATTTTCCGGACCAGAACCGCGCGATCGGTCACATCGCTGCGAAAGACGACATTGCCGCTTTGTAGATAGGTGCTCACATCTTCAAGACCGAGGGAACTGAAAAGCTTCTTCAGCGACTCCATTTTGAGCATCTTGTTGCCGCCGACGTTGACCCCGCGCAATAGACAAACGAATGCAGTCATGCAGAAAGAGTAACCCACGCGCCAACTGTCACATCGAAAACAACTCGCATCCTCTACACTCACTTCATGCGCGGTTTGCTCCTCTTCCTCGCGTTGCCCCTGACGCTGGCGCTAACCGCGTCCACCACCACGGCGGCAAAACCAGTCGATTTCGAGAAACAGATCCAGCCAATTCTCGAAGCGAAGTGCCAGCCCTGCCACTTCCCCGGCGGCAAGATGTACGCGAAGCGCCCCTTCGACCGCTCCGCAACCATCGTCGACCTCGGCGAAAAGCTCTTCACCCGGATCAAGGACGAGGATCAGCGCAAGGTCATCCGCGCATTTCTGGCGGAACAAGCGGAGTCCGGGCACCGATAACGGCTTCGCGATCTGTCGTCCGCTGAAGCGACAAACGTCACGGATCGACTACCGGCCGGCGCGAGCTCGCAAACACAAGGTCAACGCGCAAAGCGCAACTAACCGACAACCGACAACGCGCGCAGCGCAGGACTATCGCGTACCGAAGTAGCTATCCAACTGCTCGTACGCCTGCCGCACTCCGTCGCTTTGCGTCTTGAGCTCGGCGAATGCGCCGCGAAAGATGCCGCCGACGCGTGTCACGTTCCGCTCGCGCAGCGCGTAGAGCACTTCGCGAAGCGCCTCGGCTTCAGCCGGGGCGAGATCCGTGCGGGCAATCTCGCGTTCCAGCAGCGACTGCGCGACGCGAAGCCGGTCGCCGTTTTCTTCGCGATGCGTTGGCGCCGGCATCGTGCCGGGCTGCGAGCTTGGCGGAATCCAGGCAGCAGGCGCTCGTCCTTCGATCGTGGGCGGCGTAGACATGTCCACAGTCCCGGGAAGCTCTTTCAGTTGCGGGCTGAACTTGCCCATCATGAAGAAGAGCTCCTTCTCGTTGGAGAAGTTGCCTACGAGGCGCGCGTTCTTCGCCATCTCGAGGTGCTCGGACTCCTGCAGCATGATGAAGGCGCGGGCGCGCTCCTCGAGGGTGATGCGCTTGGCGTGGACGCGCCAGGCGGTGAGGGTGCCCTGGATGAAGCAGGCCTGTCCGGCGCGGATGCTGACCGCTTCGACGGTGACATTTTCTTCGATGCGAATCGAGCCGTTCGTCGACTCGATCTCGGAATACGTCCCCGAGTTTTGGATGACGAGATTGCCCGGAGTCTTGATCGAGAGTTGCCCGCTTTGATTGACACGGATCTCCGTGCCGCGCGGGATGATCATCGTGGGAAAGTTCGCCTGGTCGGCGGCGTTGCTGCTCATCTCACACCCTCCTGCGCCCGAGAAACGCCGTGGGAAGCGGATCGAAGTCCTTGTAATCCTTGGTCGTACGAGCCTTCATCAACAGGGATGCTTCATTAGGCCACTGATAGTTGAGGATGTAAATGCGCGGATCGATCGGGACGTACGCGCCGGGCTGTTCGAAATCGCTCCGGACTTCGTAGTGAAGGTGCGAATTCGTGCTCCAGCCGGTCGAGCCGACGGTTGCGATGTTCTCGCCCTGCTTGATCTGTTGTCCGGCGTGAACTTTGACCGTGTCGCAGTGGCCGTAGATGGTGATGAAGCGGTCGGAGTGATTGACGACGACGACGTTGCCGAAGCGCCACCAGGCCACGCTGTCGCGCAGCGGGAATCGCCCTGCGAAACTCACCACGCCGTCTGCCGTCGCGTAAACAGGCGTGCCCGTCGGCGCGGAGAGGTCCATTCCCTTGTGAAAATCGGAGGCTCGCGTAAACGGCGAGATGCGCATGCCGAACGGTGATGTGAGCACGAACTGATCGGAAGGAAGCGGCAGGATCGACGGCGTGTGGCGTACGAGGTCGGCGTTCGCCGTCTCGTAGCTGGCCAGCAGCTCGATCTGCGCCTGAAGACGTCGCATGGCCGTCCGAAGTGCCGTCTCGCGATGGCGCGCGTCGTCGATGTGAAGATCGGTCGGATCGGACTTCAGGTGCAGCGGCAGGGAGAAACCGCCGGTGCCGAGGTTGCGATCGAGTCCGTAGATGGTGATGAGTTTCTCGACGCGGATCCGCTGCTCCTCGAGGCTTCTCTCGACCGACGTCATTTGCACGACGTTTTCCTGCAAACGCTCACGCTGGATGTCGCGCTCGTCGCGCATCGACTTCAGATAGTTGTCTTTGTAGACGCGCCGGATGACGGTCGGCGCGGCGGCCATGGAGCCGAGGAGACCGGCCAGGACGACCGAGAGGAGGACGAGCGCGATGACGACGCGGCGCCGGTCGAAAAAGACATAGCGCACACGACGGCGGATATCGCTCGGTACGATCTGGATCTCGATCATGGCACGTACCCGCGGGACTGTGCGGGGTCGGTCAATATAACACAGGGTGTGTCGCGAAGGTTGGGCAGTGCGGGTGGGGTGTGGGGAGTTGGGTGTGGGGGGGGGAAATGAGCCGGGGCGCTGACGTCGATCCGTTCAACCGTCGCGTTGCTTCGCAGTGTTTCTTCATACCACTCTTGCTCACCACTCCCTTCTCCACTCCACGTCACTTCCCCACCCCCCACTCCCCACACTCCAACCCGAGGATGTCGAAATTTTCTTGACCTTATAAGCACTTCAGGAGTACGAATATCAGATCACCCAGGGCTGAGACTGCTCCGCCCGAGCCGCCGCCGAGACTTCTCCGCGACGCCATCGACCCGCACCGGACCCCCGGGCGGGTCGTTTGTTTCTAAGGGAAAATCTTCAGACCGTGCTGCCAGCCCGGGCGTTCGAGGATCTTCGTCCTCGCGATCTCAAATGGAAGCGTCTTCTTTTGCGTTTCTGCAAACTTTGCGATCGGGCTAATGCAGATATCGGCGAGTTGGTGTCCCACCGAATTCGCTGACTTTGGGGCAAACCTTAGATCAATCTGAAGGTGGCCAAAGGACTGATAGGAAGAACCCTGTTTCATCAGCCGGTCGAATGCTGCGCGAAGCGCTTCGTTCTCGTGTTTGTTGCGGCTCTCTGCGACGATGACAGCGAACTCTGGTTTAAATCTTCCAGACAGGGCGCCAACCGTTCCAGTCCAAACTCGAGCGCAAGTTCATAGGGATCCTTAGCGCGGCTACCGTATTTTCGAGCGTGCAGCAGTTTTCGTATGGCTACCGCAATCAGACTGAATGGCGCATCAAGGATGATCGCGTTCAGTGCGTCAAAAAAAGCCTCACGTTTCTGCGCGTTCAGGAGCACCGAGAAATCACCGGTGCGGTTGCGCATCTCGGCCGCGTGAAGAATGACGGCATCATGACCGAACGTGGCGATCTTCAGTTTCGTCACGGCTGGGACGATCTCGTTTGCATACCTCTCGGAATCACAGATTAGAAAGCCGAGGCCGAAAACGGGAACGCGGTTGTCCATGGCTGCGAGGGACGCGGTTCCCGACTCATCCACGAAGGCGATCAGCGCCATGCCCGAATCATAAACAATGGCCACGCGAAAGGCCTGACCCGACTCCCCACTCCCCACACTCCACTCCCCGTTCCGTGTTACCTTCGCCCGCCCGATGGAAGGTTCCCCAGATCACAAGAGCAGCGGACGCTATCTCGTCATCCTCTCCCTGAGCGCCCTCGGTGTCGTCTACGGCGACATCGGTACGAGCCCGCTGTATGCGTTCCGCGAATGCTTTCACTTGAAGCACGGCGTCGCGGCCTCGCCCGAGAACGTTCTGGGCATTCTCTCGCTCATCTGCTGGTCGCTGATCATCGTCATCTCACTCAAGTACCTCGTCTTCGTCATGCGGGCCGACAACCGTGGCGAAGGCGGCATCCTGGCGTTGATGTCGCTGGCGCGCACGCGCGAGTCGCAGTCGACCCGCCGGGCCATTCTCATCGCCCTCGGCCTCTTCGGATCGGCTCTTCTTTACGGCGACGGCATGATCACGCCCGCCATCTCGGTGCTGAGCGCGATCGAGGGACTCGAAGTGGCCACGCCCGTTTTCGGGCCGTATGTCGAGATCATCACGGTGATCGTTCTCATCATTCTTTTCGCCGTGCAGCGTGCGGGGACGGCGAAGGTGGGCGCGTTGTTCGGACCCGTGATGATGGTCTGGTTCGCCGTCATCTCCATCCTCGGCATCCGCTGGATCGCTGTCGATCCGCGCGTCCTCTGGGCCATCCTGCCGACGCACGCTGTTCACTTCTTCATCGTCAATCGAGTGCAAGGCTTTCTCGTTCTCGGCGCGGTCTTTCTGGCAGTTACCGGCGGCGAAGCGCTTTATGCCGACATGGGTCACTTCGGCGCGCGTCCGATCCGGCTGGCGTGGTTCATCGTCGTTTTTCCAGCGCTCCTGCTGAACTATTTCGGCCAGGGAGCCTTGCTCCTCCACGACAAAACCGCGGTCGGAAATCCGTTTTTTCACATGGCGCCGGACTGGGCCAAGTATCCGATGGTCATTCTGGCCACAGTCGCTGCGGTCATCGCATCGCAGGCCGTGATCTCCGGCGCGTTCTCGCTGACGCGGCAGGCCGTGCAGCTCGGCTACGCGCCGCGCATCCTGATTCGCCACACGTCCGCGCGCGAGATCGGCCAGATTTACATTCCCTCGGTGAACTGGCTGCTGATGATCGCCGCGATTGGCCTCGTGCTGGCGTTCAAGGAATCGAGCGCGCTCGCCGCCGCATACGGCGTTGCGGTCACCGCGACGATGGGCATCACGACGGCGCTTCTGGCCATCGTGGAGCGCGAACGCTGGAACTGGTCGCTCATCGCCGTGCTCAGCCTGACGATTCCAATCCTCATCATCGATCTCTCGTTCTTCGGCGCGAACATCATCAAAGTCGAAGAAGGCGGCTGGTTCCCGCTCGTGATTGGCGCCCTGATTTTCACGGCGATGACGACCTGGGCGCGCGGCCGGCAGATCCTCGCCGAGCGGCTTAAAGAATCGATGTTGTCGACCGACGATTTGCTGCGCGATCTGAAAGGCGGCCGCATCCCACGCGTGCCCGGCACGGCCATCTTCCTGTCACGGCAGTCCGACGGCGTCCCGACGACGCTGCTGCACAATCTCAAGCACAACAAGGTCGTCCATCAGCGCGTGATCCTGCTCAGCGTGAGCGTGGAAGAATCGCCGCATCTGCAGGACCAGGAGCGATTCGAATACAAGGAACTGGGCGAAGGCGTCTCTCGCCTCGTCCTCCGTTTCGGTTTCATGGAAGATCCAGACCTTCCCAAATACCTCGAGCGTCTGTCAAAGCAGATCGGCACCTTCAACCCAATGACAACGAGCTACTTCCTCGGGCGCGAAACATTGGTCGCAACAAAGCGCCCCGGCATGGCCATCTGGCGCGAGCGTCTCTTCGGCTGGATGATGCGCAACTCGTCGAGCGCCGCGCAATACTTCTCGCTGCCGACGAACCAGATCATCGAGTTGGGCGCGCAGATCGAGATGTAACCGATGACGCGATACGAATCGCAAAGTACCCGCACCACAAAGCGCTGGATTGTGAAGTTCGCCCGCCTTGGCTATGCGTCGAAAGGCGTGCTATACGCCACCGCCGGACTTCTCACAGCGGAAGCGGGTCTTCATCGCGGCGGCACGACCGCGGATCGTCGCGACGCCATTCAGTTCATCGCACAACAACCGTTCGGCCGTGCCATGCTTCTGGTGATCGCCGCCGGCCTGATTGGATACGCATTCTGGCGAATCGTCAGCGCGTTCACCGATGCTGACAACCACGGCAGCGACGCCAAGGGCATGATCATTCGCGCCGCCAGCATCGTGCGCGGTCTTTTCTACGGCACCCTCGCCTACACCATCATCCGAATGCTTCTTCATCAAGGCGGAAGCGGACAAGGCAGCGATGCCACGAGCCGGCACTGGACCGCGCGGGCACTCGATCATCCATACGGGTTCGTGCTGGTGATGCTCGCCGGGCTCTCGATGATCGTGTACGGCGGCGTGCAATGTTTCCGCGCCGCGGGCACGAAGCTCGGCAAACAGTTGGATCTCCAATCCACATCTGCCCGCGCCCGAAGAGCCATCCTGGCAATCTCGCGCTTCGGAGTTGTGGCTCGCGGAATCGTCTTTGGAGTCATCGGAACCTCACTGATCCGCGCGTCCCTTCGCCGCCACTCGGCCGACGCGAAGGGGATCTCGGGCGCGCTCCGCCAACTGTGGGCGCTGCCAATGGGAAGTTGGATTCTCACCGCCGCCGGACTCGGGTTCGCCGCGTACGGCGCCTACGCGCTGATCAATGGGCGTTACCGCCGCATTCCTGCGGCATGACCATACTGCGCTGCGCGCGTTGTCAGTTGATTGCCCTTCGGGCGTTGTCGGTTGTCGGAGGGGCGCGCCGCGCGGAATACACTCTTTCACCTGACATCGTTATCCTATCCACATGAGCAGAACAATCGAAGCCGAATACATCGCCGAAGAGAAGGTCCTCAAGCTCACCGAGCCGCTAGCTGGCGTGCGCAACCACGAGATGGTGCGCGTCGTCCTTGACGGACCCGTCGCACTCGAGCGTGGTGACTGGCCCACAGTGAGCGAGGAAGGAGGACGCGACTTGGCGCGAGCCGTTCGCGACGCGTTCGGGAGAGACATTGCAGTTTGAACGGCTGGCGTTCGACGCGAACGCAGCGATCGATTCGCTTCGGCCCGCGCGGCCATTCCCGCTTCCGTTGAAAGAAGCAGGCGCGTTGTTCATGCCGCTCTTCGTCCTCGCCGAACTGCGCCTGGGCGCGCCACGTTCACGGCAGACAACGGAAAACGGAGCGCAAGTCGAGGCTCTGGCCCGGCGTTGCAAGGTTATCGTCGCTGATCTCGATACGATTCCTTTTTACATTCGCGTACGAAACATTCTGGCCGGAGTCCGAACCGTTCCGCAGTCTCGCGAAAAACGCGAAGCATTCGGGCACGATCTCTGGATTGCCGCACTCTGCCTCCAGTTCGACCTCCCGCTTCTGACAAACGACGCTTTGTTCGACGAGGTCACCGAACTCGAAGTCGTCCATTGGTGAACAACGTTAGTCAGCCGTGACGCTCCCATAGACACTGACAACGCGCGAAGCGCAACCAACCGACAACCGACAACGCACGAAGTGCATCACGGTTGAATCCAACCCGCGAAGTGCGTCGTTCCCCCATCGATCTTGATCATCGCAACCGGCTTGATCGGATCGCGGTCGGGGCCCATCGTGATGACGCCAGAGACGCCCTGGTAATCCTTCGTCGATGCGATCTGATCGCGGATGGCTTTGCGGTCGAGTGAGCCGGCGCGTTTGATTGCGTTCGTGAGCGTGTAGAGCGCGTCGTAGCCGAGGGCGGAGTTGGCGTCGGGATTCTTGCCGGAATGTTTGCGGATCTCGGCGACGAATCGCTGCACCGCAGGACGCGGCTCGCCAACGAAATAGTGATCGGAGAAGTAGCAGCCATCGACCGACTTGCCGCCGATCTGAATCACCGTCGGCGAGTCCCAGCCGTCGCCGCCAACCATCGGAACTGTGATACCGAGGTCGCGGGCCTGGATGGCGATTTGACCGACCTCCGTGTAGAAACCAGGAATGAAGAGCACCTCGGGATTCGCTGACTTGATCGCCGTCAACTGCGGACGGAAATCGCTGTCGCCGCCGCTGTAACTCTGCTCCGCGACGATCTTGCCGCCAAGTGTTTCGAACTCCTTGCGAATGACTTCCGCCAGTCCGACCGAGTAGTCATTCTTGTTGTCGCGCAGAATCGCGGCCGTCTTTGCGTGCAGGTTGGTGCGCACGAACATCGCCAGCGCTTTGCCCTGGTACGGATCGGTGAAGCAGACGCGGAAGATGTAGTCGCCCTTCTTCGTGACGCTCGGATTTGTCGACGATGGCGAGATCATCGGCACCTTCGCGGCCTGCGCGATCGGCGCGGCGGCCAGCGATTGGTTCGAGGAGTTCTCGCCGAGGATGGCCAGGACGTTGTCGTGGGTGATGAGTTTGGTGACGACGGAGGCCGCTTCTTCCGCTTTGCCTTGATCGTCTTCGATGACGAGGCGGATCTTCTTGCCGAGCACGCCTCCGGAGTTGTTGATCTCCTCGGCAGCAAGCTGTTCGCCCTGAACCGTGGCCTGCCCGAACGCGGCCTCCGATCCGCTCGTCGCCGCATAGACGCCCACTGGAATATCGCTCGTCTCGGCGGTCGTTTGTCGTTCGGCTCCGGGACGGCAACCAAACCCGAGAACTGCCGCAACAGAGAGAGAAATCGCAAATATCCGGCTCATAGGGCCGGGAGTCTATCAGCGAAAGGATTCACCACTTCATGCAGGCCAACGACATTCGGAGAGGGATCGTCATCGTGTTCAACGGCGATCTCTGCAAGGTGATGGAGTTCAATCACCACACGCCCGGGAACCTCCGCGCGATGGTGCAGGCGAAGTTGCGCAACATGCGCACCGGCAATCAGTTCGAGCACCGTTTCCGCTCGCAGGACGAGATCACGCAGGCGTACATCAACCAGCATGAGATGGAGTACATGTACTCCGACGGCCACGCGCATCACTTCATGAACACGGAGAACTACGAGCAGGTCGAGATCTCCAGCGACGACCTCGGCGACTCCGCCGCGTGGCTCGATGCCGGCGTGAAGTTGCAGGTGCAGTTCTACGAAGACAAACCGATCGGCGTCGAGCTCCCGAAGACGATCCGCGTCCGCATCTCCGAGACCGAGCCGCAGGTTAAAGGCGCCACAGCGTCTGCGTCGTACAAACCTGCCAAGCTCGAAAACGGCGTGACCGTGCTCGTACCGCCGTTCGTCAGCGAAGGCGAAGAGATCATCGTCGACCCGAGCGAGAACCGGTATCTGGAACGGGCAAAGAAAGAGTAGCCTGGATCAGAGATCAGTAGATTCGTGATTAGTAGATTAGTGATCAGTGGATTGGGATTGGCAACTGCCTCTTGCTCGTCCGCATGATCACTCGATGAGCGCCAAGTTTTTGCCCCTAATCAACTAATCTACTGCTCCACTAATCCACTGCTCCATGCCGTCCGTCAACTTCCTCTGTCTTCAATGCGAAAAGCGCCTCACGCGCGATGCGGGCGAGGCGTCGCGGCCGTGTGATTTCTGCGGCGTGGCGAACAGCGTTGTTGCGCCTGCGGAAAACTCCGTCATCGATCGCTGCGCCGCGTGCGGACATACCGAGCTCTATTTTCAAAAAGACTTCAACCGGAAGACTGGCATCACGCTCGTCGTCATCGGCTCGATCTTCGTCCCCTGGACTTACGGCCTCTCACTCCTCGGCGTCACGATCCTCGACTACATCGTCTGGCGCATCGTGAAAGACGTGATCGTCTGCTACGAATGCCAGGCCGTGCACCGCGGCTATCCGCCAAATCCGCAGCTCAAACCATTCGATCTTGTGATTCACGATCGGCATGTTTATGGGTCTGCGCCGCCGGGCGCGGAAGAAGGACATCACAGCAATTGACAATGGATAATTGACAATTGACAACGAGGGGACGCCAACCCGTTTTCCTTTTCGTTGTCAATTGTCCATTATCAATTGTCAATTGCGATCACACGGGAAGGTGGACGATCGCGCTGAGCCACGCGCCGAGCACTTCGCCGATCACGACGGCCACCACATCGACGTACAGGATGCCCGTCGCAGCCATCGTTGAGCGGATCTTCACAGTGCCCCATACCATCGGATAGAGCAGCAGTGGTCCCATCAATCCCCATCCGGCGCGCATCCAGAAGAAGATTCCCTGACGGATGGCTACTTCGTACCAGGCGCCGCCGGCGACGATGGCGATTGTGACGGCGATGATCTTCAAACTCGTTGCTGCCAGCGTTGCGATCGTGAGCCGTTTCAGCGGATCGATGGCCATCCCGCGCACGACCAGGTACCAGTGACCGAGCAGCATGGCCAGATTGACGCTGCCGAGGAGTGCGACACTCGATAAGGCGCCAACGATGGACCAAGCGATCGACGCGTGTGTCGCTTCACGCCACGCGATCACGGGAAGAACAATGTACGTGATGCCGAGGAGTGCGGCGGGAACGCGGAAGATTAGGCGCTTCGGAAAGCGGAGCGTCACGTAGACGATGATCGTCAAGACAATGGCTGGGAGCGCCTGGATCCGGAAGTGGCCACCGTGCGCGGCGAAGTCGGCGAGGTACGCGCAGAGCGAAAGCACACCGCTGGTGATGAGGATAAGCCGGTAAAACTTGACGCCCGCGTTGCGCCGGCCAACGAGCGGAAGAAAGAGGTAGAGGCCGGCGGCGAGATCGATCAGGAAGAGCGCGAGCAGCATGCGGCGCGGAGTGTACCGTTGACACGGTTTACGCAGGATCGGTTTACGTAAGGCGGACTCTCCAGTCCGACTGCAGGTGATGTCTCGGTTTACGTAGGTCGGACTCTCCAGTCCGACTGCAGGTGATGTCGGTTTACGTAGGTCGGACTCTCTAGTCCGACTGCTCGTGTTGTCGGACTGGAGAGTCCGACCTACGTAAATCGCGTTTACTCCACCACCGCGCTGGCGCGGCGAAAACGGAAGCCGTTTGCGCGCAGTGTTGGTGCGTCCTCAGTCAACACGCGCACCGTCGACGGATACATGTGGCCGATGCCGACTGCGACTCCGTGCGCGGCGGCGGCTTTCTGCAATTCTCCGAGCTGACGGCGGATCGACGCATCGTCCTGCGCGTCATCGAGAAACACATTGCGCGACGCGGTCTTCACATTCATCGAATGCGCGAGCGAGCCCGCCACGGAATTGCCCGTCGTCTTCGAATCGATGAAGTACATTCCCTGCGGCAGCGCGCCGAGGACGTCGGTCATCACGCGGCGGTCGGCGGTCGCGCGAGAGCCCATGTGGTTGTTGACGCCGCGCGCGAAACGGATGGCATCGACATTCGCGCGCGTCGTCCGCGCGATCTCCGCGTCCGACATCGACGTCAGCACCGCGCCCGTGCCGGGCGAGATGCGCGGAAAGCCCTCCGGCTCCATCGGCAGATGACAGAGCAGCTCGAAGCCGCGTCCGTGCAGCGTGGCCGCGAACTCCGTGGAACGTTTTCCGTTCGGCAGGATGGCGAAGTTCACGTTCGGATCGATCGTCATCGCCTCGGACAACGGCTGATGATCGAAGCCAACGTCATCGAGGATGAGGACGATGTCGCCGCGGTGCCGTTCGCCGATGGCCGAGGCGGTGACGACAGGTTTTTCGGAGGGCTTCGGACGCGGGAGTAACGACAGCGCGTTGTTCAGAAAGCTCCAGAAGAAAAAGAGGAGGATGCCGCCGATCGGGATCAGCATCAGCAGCGCAACCGACTTGAATGAGCCGGTGCGCGGCGCCAGCTTCCGATTCCCCTCCCGTCCCGCCATCCTGTTGCAGATTGTCGCACACCCGTGTTAATGTCCCGCCTCCCACCGAGACCGCCTTCCTGCGCGGTTGCTTCCCCGTCTTTACGCACCACACAAGAACGACTATGAAATCACTCATTCTTTGTGTGTCCCTTGCTGTCTTCGCTCCGAGCGTCATGGCCGCCGTGCCGATGGCACGCTTCGTCCGCGTCACCGACAGCCGCACGATCGTCGTCGCGCACGTTGGCGGCCCCGAGGAGGTCGTGCATCTCGCCAGCGTCGAGGTTCCTGCCGCGGACGAAATCGCCGCGCGCGAATTCATCCAACAGAGCCTGGCCGGCACGTTCGTCTACGTTGAAGAGGGCAAGGTCTATCGCTCGCCCGACGCGCTCTTCATCAATCGCGAGCTCGCGTACGGCGCCTACGCCACGCCCGGCCTGAAAATGTTCTACCTCGGCCAAGTGAATCCCGGCCCGCACGCACAGACCGCTCCGCGCGCAACACCAGCACGAGCACCGTTGAAAGTGGCGCGTGCAACAGCGCCACCGCGCCACGCACGCCGCCGATAACCCGCGATTCTCATTTTCTTCAACGACTCCCCTCCCATCGAGCGCCTTCTCCCCCCGCGCTTTTTGCGGGGGGAGAAGGTGGCGAAGCCGGATGAGGGGGCGCTTCATGACGGGGCAACCACGTTCTTCGCGAGCGGTCACCCCGATTGAGTTGCGGACGAGTTGCAACAGACCACAGGTTTCTTTTCCCACTCCTCCGTGTCCAACGGGACGAAACGGAGGAAGTCATGGCAAACCGGCAAATCCGCGCAGCACTCGACAGCATCGTCTTGATCCTGTCCGCAGTTCTCTTCACGCTCCTTGCGCTCGTCTCGTGCAAGAGCGAATTGAAACCAGCACTCGCTCCCCCGCCGCCCAAGACGGCGTCACCGACGGGCGTGTACGACACCGCCGCGCAACAGCCCGCGCCAATTGCAGTCGCTGAATCGATCCGGGTCAGTTCCCCAGCCGCGAAGCATGATTTCGCGGGCGGCATTGCTGGAGGTGTCATGGGCGGCGTCGAAGGTGGCGTCGTCGGTGGCGTGATCGGGGTGGTGACAAATGAGCCTCAATTCAACACCGAGGAGTACGGAAGGCTGGCGGAGAACCCATTCCTGAATGTCGCGGACAATCCGCTCTCCACCTTTTCCGTCGACGTCGATCGCGCGGCATACAGCAACATACGGCGCTTCCTAACCAGCGGGCAGCGGCCTCCGCGCGACGCCGTGCGCATCGAGGAGATGGTCAACTACTTTACTTACGCCTATCCCGATCCGTCCGGCGCGCAGCCATTCTCGGTGACGACCGAGGTGACGGGGTGTCCTTGGAATGCAAGGCATCGCGTGCTGCTCGTCGGACTGCAGGGACGGCGGATGAAGACCGCTGATCTGCCGCCGAACAATCTCGTCTTTCTCATCGACGTCTCCGGCTCGATGATGGAGCCGAACAAACTGCCGCTTGTGAAGCAGGGACTCGAGCTGCTCGTGAATCAATTGCGACCGCAGGACCGCGTCGCCATCGTCGTCTACGCCGGCAACGCAGGGCTCGTCCTTCCTTCGACTGCCGGCTCAAACAAAGGAGCGATTCTCTCCGCGATACAGGCGCTCGAAGCGGGCGGCTCAACCGCGGGTGGCGCCGGAATCAAACTCGCCTACGACGTGGCGCGGCAGAACTTTCTCGATCGCGGCAACAACCGCGTGATCCTTGCCACCGATGGCGATTTCAACGTCGGCGCATCGAGCGATGGCGACCTCGAGCAACTCATCGAATCGGAGCGCAAGGACAACATCTTCCTCACCGTTCTCGGCTTCGGCACCGGCAACACGAAGGATTCGAAGATGGAGTTGCTGGCCGACAAAGGCAACGGCAACTACGCCTATGTCGACACGCTGGCCGAGGCGCGCAAGGTGCTCGTGCAGGAGATGGGTGCGACGCTCTTTACGATCGCGAAGGACGTCAAACTTCAGATCGAGTTCAATCCGGCGAAGGTGGCTTCGTATCGCCTCATCGGTTACG
Organism: Thermoanaerobaculia bacterium; assembly: GCA_963719365.1. Classification (GTDB taxonomy): domain Bacteria; phylum Acidobacteriota; class Thermoanaerobaculia; order Gp7-AA8; family Gp7-AA8; genus JADGNZ01. The sequence goes on from OY970380.1 coordinate 1,697,599, forward strand.
AGAATCGCCTGCTGCGCAAAGAAGACTTCAACAACGATGCGAAGGATGCAGGCGACATCGGCGCAGGCCACTCCGTCACCGCGCTGTACGAGCTCGTGCCTCCCGGCAGCGAGACCGTCGCCGGCAACAGCGTCGATCCGCTCAAGTATCAATCGACGCACATCGCAAGCGCATCGCCCGAATTGCTGACGCTGAAACTGCGCTACAAAGAGCCGGCGAGCGAGACGTCGAAGCTGCTCACCTATCCGGTCAACGACTCTGGCGCCACGCTCGCCTCAGCCTCCGACAACGCGCGCTTCGCCGCCGCGGTCGCCGAATTCGGCATGCTCCTCCGCAACTCCGAGCACAAAGGGGACGCGACGTACGACGAAGTGCGCCAGCTTGCGCAGAAATCGCTCGGCCGCGACTTCGAAGGCTATCGCCGCGATTTTCTGACGATGATCAACGACGCGCAGCGAATTGCGCCGGAGAACGTCGCGAGTAAGTAATTGCCCGGGGGTGGGGTGTGGGGAGTAGGGAGTGGAAGCAAGAACGCGCGGTCGCGAGGTTGGTCTCGCGATCGCGTCTTCGCCGCACTCACCCGCGAAAAACTAGCGACCCCTCCCACACACCCCACACCCCAAAACCCACTCCCCGACTACGACACCATCGCTTCGCGCCACAAGCGAACGACCGTCAGGATCCCCACAACCCGCTGCCCTTCCACCAACTCCAGCTCGACGCCGGACGCGAATCCCGCGCAATCGAGCGCACCGGCTTCGATCGCGACAACGACTGATCCTTCCTGACCGGGCGCGATCCACGGCGGTCCCTCGATGAAGCGGATCGGAATCGGCGGCGCGTCCGGAAGCGCTCTTCGCAGCGCAGGGCAGTAGTTCCCGTCGCGCGGCGCGATCGGGCGGATGCGCCCTCCCGCGTCGGCTGGCAGCAGCGTCACGATTGCTTCGAGGAACCCGGACACTGCCGAAATGATACGCGTGCTGAGCCCGCTTTTTGCGATTCCGTGCGTTTCGTCACGGTCGAAAACGCGGGCGGAACTGATGATTTGCCCTAGAATTCGTACAAATCATTATTTGATGCGGCCGGTCCGGGCCGCGCATCCCGATCCGAACTGACCCAATAGGAGCCTCGTGCCGCCATGCCGACACAAAATAACGACTCGTCCGCGATTGCTGTGAGCCCTGCAATCGAGGCTGCGCAAACGCGAAGCCGCCGCATCGTCGGCATCTCCCTCGGCGCGACGCTGGTCACCTTCCTCGTGCTGTTCGCGGCGATCGCATTCTCTCCCACCGACGCCAGCGCCGCGAACACCTGCACGCTCACGAGCACTGCGCCAGTCACGAACTGGAGCGACACCACCAAGTGGAGCAGTTGCGGCGGTGGATATCCGGGACAGACGGCATCGGGCGATACGGCGGTCGTGACGCTCAGCGGCTTCACGCTCAACGTCAATACGTTCGCCAATCCGGTCATCCTGCAGATCAGTGGCGGCGCAAGCTCGATCCCCATTCAGGTGGCGAGTGGCGGCACGCTCACGCTCGAGACATCGAGCACCGCCACCAGCAGCAACACGTTCACCGTCGGCAGCGGCGGCACGATGGGGACGGATACGGGCGCGAACATCGCTGGCTTCCAGGCCAACGTGCACGTCAACGGCGGGACGTTCAACAGCGCCGGCACGATCGCGCTCACCAGTGGAACGTTCACGTACAGCGGCGGAAGCCTGACCGGCAGCGGCACGATCAACATCACCAACTCGGGGATCTTCGATGGCGCGCTCGGAGCGATGCCAATCAGCGGCACGACCATCAACAACAGCGGGTTTCTCAGCTATACCTCGACGACAAATCCGATCACGCTCAGTAGCAGCGCATCCATCAACGTTACCGGCGCGGGGCAATTCAGCATCGCAACCGACGCCGCGATCAACGGCACGGCCACGGAAACGATCAACATCGCCAGCGGCGCCTCGATGCAGAAGACGTCGGGGACGGGCACAAACACCATCTCCTGCTTCGTCAAAAACGATGGAACCGTCACGGTTGCCGGCTCCAGCGGCAGCTTCGGCCTCTCCGGCAATGGCACGCACAGCGGCTCGTTCATCACCGGCTCCACAACGCAGACGATCGGCTTCGGCGGCAACAACACCTTCAACAGCGGCGCGTCGTTCAGCGGGACTGCGCCAATCAAATTCGCGGCCGGCACGCAGACCTTCAACGCCGCGGTGACCGCAAGCGGCGGCATCAAGTGGGCCGGCGGCGGAATCGCCGGCACCGGGCCGCTGACCGTCTCCGGAACGTCGACGCTGGACGGCAGCAACTCCGGCATGATCCTGACCGGCGTCATCAACAACACCGGCACCATGACCTACGCGCCCACGGTGATCACGAATCTGCTCACCATCAACGGCGCGGCGGCGAAGCTGGACACGGTCAGCGGCACGTTCACCATCGCCGGCGACTACGACATCCAGGCCGTCCCTTCCGGCGCCGGCACTTTGCGCGTCAGCGGCGGCACGGGACAGATCACCAAGAGCGCGGGCGCGTCCGGCTCGTCGATCCTGGCCAACGTCGACAACGCCAGCAGCACGGTGACGAACAACGCCACGGGCGCGCTCAACTTTGCCGGCGGCGGCAAGTCGACCGGAAACATGAGCATGCCCGCCAGCACGAACATCATGAACTTCACGAACGGCACGTTCGACGACAACGGCGTCTTCTCCGGCCTCGGAACGATCAACGTCGCCGGCGGAACGCTGAACGTCAACGGCGCCGGCACGAACTTCGGAAGCGGTTCGCCGAGCTTAAACATTAACGGCGGCACGCTCGGCGGCACCGGCACGGTCGTTATCCTCGGCTCATCGAACTGGACGAGCGGCACGATCACCGGCAGCAGTCCCTTCAACGTCTCGTCGGGCGGCGTCATGGCGATCACTGGCTCCGTGGGACCGATGACGCTCGACGGCCGCGTGTTCAACGACAACAGTTCCGTCGTCTACAACTCCCCCACGAATAACCTGACCCTGAAGAACAGCGCCTCGATCGTCATCAGCGGCAGCGGCACCTTCACCGGCATCGGCGGCGGCACGATCGACACCGACGGCTCGGCCGTCTCCATCACGAACAACGGACAGTTCAACAAAACGAACAGCAGCCTGTTCATCGTCAAGCCGCAGTTCAACAACAACGGCACCGGCGTCTCGATCACCGGCGGCGTGCTGGCGCTGGACGGCGACGGCGTCAGCACCGCGGCATGGACCATGTCTCCCGGCACCGAGGTTTGGTTCCCGGTGCCGTTCTCGCAGACGTACACGTGGGCGCCGGGAACGACATTCAGCGGCGGCAAGGTCACCATCGACGCCGGAAACGTGGCCACCACCGCGGCCATGACCATCAACAATACCAACCTGCAACTGAACGGCGGCACCTTCACCACGCCTGCTGCGCTCACCGTCAGTTCGCCGGCGACGTTCAAATGGACGGGCGGAACGTTGACCGGCGCCGGCCACACCATCATCACCTCCGGCACCACATTCGACATGCTGAGCGAATTCGGCGCGCGCTCGGTGACGACGCACACCATCGACAACGCCGGCAACGCCACGATGTCCGCGCTCACGCAACCCATCAGTCTCGACAACAGTTCAACCTTCAACAACACTGGCACGCTGGACATCCAGAGCGATGGCTCCATGCTCACCGACGGCATCGGCATCACCACCTTCAACAACACCGGAACGGTGAAGAAGACCGTGGGCGGATCGGGATTCCGTTTTGACGTCAAGTACACCCAGTCCGCGGGCACGACCGACGCGAATTCACCAACGTCCGGCAGCACGATCATCTTCAACAACGGCGGAACCCTGAGCGGCGGCGCGCTGCAGGCCACGTCGTCGACCAACTTCGTCGACTTCTTCAACGCCACCTTCAACATCAACGGCGGCTTGCTCAACAACAGCCAGCCGGGCGCGCTGCGCATGACTGGCAACGGCGCTGTCGTTTCGGTCAACATTGCGAATTCGGTCAAGAACTTCATCCAGAATTTCGGCACCTTGCAGGGATCGGCGAACCTGACCATTCCCAGCGGCGGCACCTACACCTGGAACGGCGGCTCGATGCAAGGCAGCGGGCAGGTCGTGATCGCCAGCGGCGGAAACCTCCTCGTCTCCGGCACCTCATCGGTGGCTTCTCTGTCGCTCTTGTCGAAGACGATCAATAACAGCGGCACGATCACCTATCAGCCGCTCACCGGCGGTACCGGCAATCAGCTCACGCTCTTCGGCACCGCGTCGATCACCAACCAGAGCGGCGCCACGATCACCACCACCGACAACTCCTCGTTCCTGCAGAGTGGCGGCGGAACGAGCATCATCAACAGCGGCAACTTCCTGACCTCCGGCTCCTCCAGCGTCGCGCCGGCGATCACGAACAATGCGACGGGACTGATCAAACCAAGCGGCGGCATGCTGACACTGCTCGCGGGCACCAGCAGCGGAACGCTCGATGCTGTCTCTCCCGCCGCCATCAATTTCGGCGTCGGATCGCTTTTCACCATCACCGGCGGCACGTGGGGAGGCAGCGGCGGCGGTTTCTGGGTGACCGGAGGCGACGTGACTATCTCCGCGCCGTTCTCCCTCACCAACCTGACCTTCAACTCCGGCCAGATCGATGGCTCGGCCACGCTGACGCTAACGGGATCAAACGCCTGGGGCGGCGGCACGATGGCCGGCTCCGGCACCACCACCAACAGCGGTGGGGCCACGCTGACGATGGCGAATACTCTGACCTCGACTCTCGACGCCAGAACCTTCAACAACAACGGCACCGTCAACTATCAGAACGGCGGCTCCGTTCTGCACCTCCAGAACGGCGCGCTCTTCGCCAACACCGGTGCGTTCGACGTTCAGGGCGACGTGGGCATGGCCTGCAATTGCGCAGTTCCCCCGGCGTTCCACAACCTCGGCTCCTTCAACAAGACGGCCGGCACCGGAGTCGCGTCCATCGGCGTGCCGTTCAACAACGATGGCACTGTCGCCGCCAACCTAGGAACGATCGTGTTCATGCAGAACGGCACACACAACGCCGTGTTCAGCATGCTCGCTGCGGGCACCATCGAGTTCACGGCCAACAACACCTTCAGCAACACGTCGACCATCAGCGGCGCGGGCAAAGTCATCTTCGACTCCGGCACCTCGACGATCGCCAGCAGCGTCGTCACACCCGGAACGCTCACGCTCAACTCCGGCGGCGTGGCCCTCAACTCCGCGGCAACGGTCGGAACCTTCAATATCCACAACGCCGCAGTTCTCAGCGGCACGGGCGCTCTCACCATCAACGGTGCATCGCCTCTCTCCGAGTGGACGGGCGGCACGATCAGCGGAAACGGAACCTTGACCGTCGGCGCCAGCTCGAATTTCATCATCGACGGCATCACCGGCGCGATGACGCTCGACACACGGCCGATCGTCAACAACGGCAGCACAAACTACAGCGCAGTCACGAACGGCCTGACGATGATGAACGGCGCCGTGATCACGAACGCATCCGGCGCGACGCTGACCCTCGACGCCACGCCCGCCCTTGCCGTCTCCGGTGTTGGCAACGCAATCTCCAATGCCGGCATCCTCCAACGCACCCAGATCGGAAGCATCGGCATCGGGCCATCGGTCACCAACACGGGAACGATCAACGCCAGCAACGGCCAGCTCGCCTTCAATGGCGGACTCGCGCAATCGGCCGGGTCGATGAATCTCCTCGGCGGCTCGATTCTCTCGCCAAGCACCATCTCGCTCGCCGGCGGCTCGCTCACTGGCAACGGCACCGTCTTCGCCGCGATCAACAACAGCGCAGGGATCGTCGCACCCGGCGCGCCCGGTGCGGCAGGCATCATCACGCTCAGCGGTGCCTACTCGCAGGGCGCGGGCGGATCGATGAATCTCAAGATCGGCGGCATCGGACCTGGCGGAACGTACGACGTCGTCGACAACACGACGAACAGCGTCAACCTCGCCGGCACTCTCAACGTCACGCTCTTCAACGGCTTCACGCCATCGTCCGGTAACACCTTCGACATCCTCAAGTTCGCGTCGCGCAGCGGCGACTTCGCAACCTACAACCTCCCCACCTTCCCCGGCGGCGGCAGCTTCCAGAATGCCTACGTCGCCGGCTCGCCGAATCTTCTCCGCCTCACCGCCGTCGTTACTGCGTCGGATCTCCAGATCACGCAGGTTGCGCCGCCATCGGTCGTTCACAACCAGAACGGGACGTGGACGATCACGATCACCAACGGCCCGACCCCGGTCACGAACGTCGTCGTCACCGACACCTTCTCCAACGCCTCGTTCGTCAGTGCGCCTGGATGCACAGGTACCGGTCCGGTGACCTGCAACATCGGTTCGCTTGCCGCCAATCAGTCGGTCAACGTCGTTCTGACTCTGAACGCGTCGTCGCTTTCCACGATCTCCAACAGCGCCTCGGTCACCGCAACCGAATTTGATCCCAATACCGCCAACAACAACGTCGGACCGGCGTTCACGACGGTGGCTGCATCCGCCGATCTCTCGATCACCAACACCCCTTCGACGAACCCGGTCAACGCCGCCGCGCCGCTGTCGTTCGCAATCAACGTCTCAAACGCCGGACCCGACGCCACCACCGGCACGATCACGGTCTCGAACACCGTGCCGTCCGGTGTCACCGCCGCCACCGGCTCGGGTCCGGGCTGGAGCTGCGGCGCACTCTCCGGATCGGTCATCACCTGCACATCGACCACCTCGATCTCCGCGAGCAGCAGCGCACCGCCGCTGACGATCGCGATGAATGCGCCCGCTTCCGGTCCGGCCGTCGACTCGGCGTCCGTCTCCGCCGCCACCGCCGATCCGAATGCGGGCAACAACACCGCATCGCAATCGGTCACCGTGAACGGGCAGGCCGATCTCTCCATCACCAAGAACACGTCGAGCGCCGGAATCGCCGGCCAGAGCATGGTCTACACGATCGTCGTCACGAACAGCGGTCCATCGACGGCGAGCGCTGTCTCGGTCGCCGATCCGACTCCTTCCGGTCTGACGTTCGTCTCCAACTCCGGCGCCTGCACCTCGTCTTATCCATGCGCGCTCGGCAACCTCACCAACGGCCAGAGCGCGACGATCACCTCCACTTACACGATCGCACCCGGCGCCGCCGCGTCGGTCATCACCAACACGGCCACGGTCTCATCGAGCACCACCGATCCGACGCCAACCAACAACACGGCCGTGAAGACGACGTCGATCACCGGCAGCGCCAACGTCACCATCACCAAGAGCGGACCGCCGTCAGCAATCCCCGGCGGCACGATCACCTACACGATCACCGTCACGAACAACGGTCCGTCCGACGCATCGTCCGTCACCGTCACCGACGCCACGCCGGCAAACACCACCTTCGTCTCGAACACCGGAGCCTGCACCACCGCCTTCCCCTGCGCCCTCGACACGATGACTGCCGGCCAGTCGAAGACGATCACCAGCACCTTCACCGTCGATCCAAACTTCACCGGCACCAGCATCGCCAACAGCGCGAACGTGACCAGCACGACGTCCGATCCGAATGCCGGCAACAACACGGCCACCGCGACCACATCATTCGGCGTTGCCGCCGATCTCGCCATCACGAAGTCCGGCCCCGCCTCGGCAACCACCGGATCGACCGTCACCTACACGCTCACCATCACCAACGGCGGTCCGGGCGCGGCCGCGAACGTCAGCGTCTCCGATCCGACGCCTGCCGGTCTCACGTTCCTCGCCACCGGCGGCGCCTGCTTCGGCGGCTTCCCTTGCGCGCTCGGCAACCTTGCCTCCGGCCAGAGCGTCACGGTCACCGCTTCGTACACGGTCACCGCGGCCTCCGGCTCGGTCACGAACACCGCGCAAGTCAGCGGCTCGACCGTCGATCCCAACGCCGCCAACGACAGTTCCAGCGTCACCACCACCATCGGCACGAATGCGTGCGGGCAGCAGCCTCCCTCGCTCATCGCTCCTGCCAACGGCGCCACGATCACATCGCCGGTCACCTTCTCCTGGACGGCGGTGCAAGGCGCGACCGGCTACAAAGTCTTCGCATCGATCGATGGCGCATCAACGCAGGAAATCGGATCGACGAGCGCGACGTCGATCACGCTTTCCGTCGCCAGCGGCAGCGTAACCTGGTCCGTCCAGGCCCTCGGCGTCCCGAACTGCACGCAGCTCAACTCGGCCACGCGCACGTTCAGCGTCTGCTCGCTCGACACGCCCGTCATCGCCGTCGTCGGCACCAACACATCGGGCCAGACCTACACCGTCAGTTGGACCGCGCTCCCCGGCATCACCAGCTACGAGTTGCAGGAAGCCGCGACCCCAGCGTTCGACAACCCAGGTTCGTTCACCGTCACCGGTACATCGCGCACATTCACGAAGAACGCGACGACTCCCACCGCCTTCTTCTACCGCGTCCGCGCTCTCGGCGGTTGCAATCAAAACGGCGGACCCTTCTCCGCGTCCGAGCGTGTCGTCATCGTTCCCATCCCGCCGGTCAACACGCAGGACAACAGCGCCGTCGTCGACATCAACAACAAGAAAGTCGTCGTGCAGAGCGTCTTCATCCCCGGCCAGGGTCCGGCAACGCCCTACACCGCCACGACCGACGAGCCGTGGCTGAGCGTCTCACCCTCCAGCGGCATTCTGCTGCCGCAGGGAATCACGCTCCAGGTCAGCGCCGATCCAGCCGACCTGCCGAACGGCACCTTCACCGCCACGCTCATCCTCACGCTCGGCAGCTCCGCAAAAACCAGCCCGCTCGATACGAAGCCGGCCGTTTCGGTGCCGGTCTCCATCAGCGTCGTCACGCCGGTCTCGCCGGCCACGCTTTCGACGCCGCCAGCGAACTCGCTGATCATCCCCTCGGTCGGCCATCTCGACGGCATCAACTCGCAGTGGCGCTCCGACGTCCGCATCACCAACACCGCGCAACAGAAGATCAACTACCTGCTCCGCTTCACGCCCGCGGGCGGCGATCCCTCGGCCATCAAGCAAACGCAGATCTCGATCGCAGCCAACGACACCATGGCGCTCGATGACATCGTCAAGAACTGGTACGGCGTCGGCGCGCTCGGCGATGCCGCGAACGGCGTCCTCGAAGTCCGCCCGCTGAACACCAGCGGCAAAGGCGCGCCGAACGCCGAAGATGTGAATGTCTCGCTCGTCACCGTCGCATCGAGCCGCACGTTCAACCAATCCGCCGGCGGCACCCTCGGCCAATACATCCCGGCCATTCCGTTCGCCAACTTCGTCGGCAAAGTCATCTCCGGCGACGCCCGCGCCGGCATCCTCAGCATGCAGCAGATCGCGCAGTCCTCCGCCTACCGCACAAACCTCGGCATCGTCGAAGCCGCCGGCAAACCAACCTCGGTGCTCGTCAGCGTCTTCGATGCCGCGGGCAAGAATCTGCTCGATCTTCCCATCGATCTCAAGGCCGGCGAGCAGCAGCAGCTCAACTCCTTCCTCGGCGCGAAGGGCATCACGCTGACCGACGGCCGCATCGAGGTCAAAGTCACCGGTGGCGACGGAAAAGTCATCGCCTACGCCTCGGTCGTCGACAACAAGACCACCGATCCGCTGCTCGTCACCGGCACACCGCTCGCGCAAACGCCCGCGCGAAGCTACGTCCTCCCCGGCGTCGCGGACCTCAGCAACGGCGGCGCAAACTGGCGCTCCGACCTCCGCGTCTTCAACGCCGGCACCGATCCGCAATACGTCACCATGACGCTCTATCCGCAGACCGGCAGCGCCAGCAGCGATCCCATCGCACGCTCGGTGACGATCAATCCCGGCGAAGTCTCGATCCTCGACAACGTGCTCGCTTCACGTTTCGGCCTGACCAACGTCGGCGGCGCGCTGCATGTAGACACGCTGTCCGATGCGAACCTCGTCGTCACCGGCCGCACCTACAACCAGGTCGATGGCGGCGGCACCTACGGCCAGTTCATCGCCGCGGTCACGCCTGCCGATGCCGTCGGCAAAGGCGGCCGCACGCTGAACGTCCTGCAGGTCGAAGACTCCACGCGCTACCGCACCAACCTCGGCATCGCCGAAGTCAGCGGCAAGCCAGCCACTGTCGAAGTATCGGTCCTTCTCCCCGACGCCAAAGTCGCGCCGAAACTGCAGATCCCGCTGGCCGCGAACGAATACCGCCAGTTCCGCGTCCTCCAGCAACTCGGCGTCGGTACCGCCTACAACGCCCGCATCACCATCCGCGTCATCGACGGCGACGGCCGCATCGCCGCCTACGGCTCCGTCATCGATATGCAGACGCAAGACCCGACCTACGTCCCTGCGCAGTGATTCTTCTCAGCCGCCGGCGCTCTTCAACCGAGGAGCGCCGGCAGCGGAAGGGGTCAGGTCGAAACCGAAACTGACGACGCTTGTATCGAGCGAAATCTTTATAGCGAGGTGTCGTCAGTTTCGGTTTCGACCTGACCCCTTCCGCTAGCCACGATCACGACTCTTGGAGACATAGCCGAGAATGGGCGTTCGTCAAAATCTCCCCAGAGCTTCTCCACCTGAAGTCCGGATTCGGGAAGCCGGCGAATCTCTTCCGAAGTCCACGATCGAAGTGTCGTTGCCACCTCGGTCGTGACGGATCCGGTGGTAAACCGGTACCTCGCGTTCCAGAGAGCGTTTGCCCCCGCGGGCTCCCACGATTCCTCGACGGTGAACAAAAGCTCACCGTCGTTCACGATCTCGCGAGCAGGAACGAGCACCGTTTTTCCTGGCGCGCGATACAGGCCTTCGAGAACGAGTCGTCCTCCCGCCGCCAGGTGATCCGCGATCCACGTCAGGACCTTCGTTCGCTCTTCGGACGATGTGACATGCGCCAGCGGATCATCGGCCAGCACGACGAGATCAAAGGTGGAGACAAACGGAAGTTCACGCAGATCGGCCGCGACGAACTGCGCACGCGGCGCGCGTCGTGCGGCTCGTTGGAGCATCTCCAGCAGCAGATCGACGGCGATCGTCTGCGCTTGTTCGGACAGGACGGTCGTGACTCTGCCCGTGCCACACCCGAGCTCCAGGATGCGTTTCGAGCTCCAACGTCGGGCCATCGCGCTCCAGAATGCGAGGTCGCCGCGATCCTGCAGTGCCAGGTCGTAATACGGGAGCACGGCGTTGTAATACGCGCGAACCTGCTCGATGGCCGCCACGTGGTTCAGTCAATGCAACGTTCAGCCCGTCCGAGCCGAAGCTGGAAATTTCATGGCCCATCTCATCTTCCTGACCGGCACTCCGGCTTCGATTTCGGAGGGAAGTGGAACCTGGGTTGGCATCTCCGTGCTGCGCCAGGCCATCGTCGCGCTCGGGCATGAAGTCACCCTCATCAACGCGGAGCGCCAGGGAATGCTTGGCAGGATCGTGTTCAATCTTCAAGCACGCTCGCGCCTCAAGAAAATGAAGGCGGATGTCCTGGTCGGCTTCGATCTGGATGGCGTGTTCGTGCGGCGCCAGGCCATCGTCGCGCTCGGGCATGAAGTCACCCTCATCAACGCGGAGCGCCAGGGAATGCTTGGCAGGATCGTGTTCAATCTTCAAGCACGCTCGCGCCTCAAGAAAATGAAGGCGGATGTCCTGGTCGGCTTCGATCTGGATGGCGTGTTCGTGCGAAACGATTCGTTCCTTCACGTCGCGGCAATCAAGGGTGTGCTCGCAGATGAGGCCAGTCATGAGCATGGCGTCAGCCGGCTGGAGCTTGCCGTTCTGGCCCGGCTGGAAGCGCGGCATGTACGCGATTGCGACCGCGTCATCACGACCAGCAACTACTCGTCCGAACGGATCACAAGATTTTATGGAACCGATCCACGAAAGGTCGTCGTGGTTCCGGAGTTGATCGACCTCAGCTCCTGGCAGCGAGGGCTCGCGAACGCGGGACTCAGCGATGGGCCGCCCCGCATTCTCTGCGTCGCTCACCTCTATCCTCGCAAAGGGATCGATACACTTCTCCGGGCCTTCGCGCGCCTGCAACGGCCAGCCGTGTTACGGATCGTCGGTGTCGGTCCGGAACACGATCATCTCAATCATCTCGTCCGCAACCTCGGCATCACCGATCGCGTTCAATTCCTCGGCTACCTTCCCTTCTATGCCCTCACCGCCGAATACCGAAACGCCACCATCTTTGCTCTGCCGACCGCGCAGGAGGGCTTCGGAATCGTCTTTCTCGAAGCGATGGCCTCATCGCTTCCGGTGATCGCCGGCCGCGCCGCAGCCGTCCCCGAGGTCGTGGAAGATGGTGTGACGGCACTCCTTGTCGACCCGAGAGATGAAATGGAACTGACGAACAAGCTCGAAAGTCTCCTCGATGATCCATCGCGGCGCGCCGCGATGGGTGCCGCGGGCCTTCAACGAGTACAACGATACGACGCGCCGGTAGTGGCGCGGCAGTTCCTCGACGCCGTGGGCATCAGTTCAGCGCACTGAAGTCGGTTTTCTTCCGGTTGCCAGCCGTTATCTACGCCGGCTTCTTCGGCGATGACTCATTCTGTTTGCGCGTCGTCGCCGAAGCCTTCTGCGCGATGGCGCGATGCCGTTTCATGGCGGCGGCTTTATTGACGGTGGCCTTGCGCCGGCGTCCGAGCGCTCCCCTTTGTGCTGGCGTTTTTGCCATCTGGGCTCCTGCGAATTTTCACGGACTGCCACATGCAAATGCTTGGCGCCGCATCTGAAATCGTAGCGCACTCGCGCCCGCAAAACCTTCGAACCTCGAATCGATCGCAATCGATTCAGTGCTTCGGCGCCGCCTCCTGCGTGGCGCGGCAATCGGTGTTCAGCCAGCGGATCAACTCATCGCCGAGCGCCAATCGATGCGACGAGAACGGATGGTCGTCGTCGTACGTGACGAGTTTCACGCGCTTGCCGCCGGCCGCGCGGATTGCTTTGGCCATGCGCTCGTGCATCGGGACATCTTCGTCGTTCGAATCGCGCGTCGCGGCAATGAGCAGCACCGCATGACTCGCGAGCCCCGCGGCCTTCGTGACGTAATCCCACTCCGGATGCGACGACATCTCGCTCAACAGCGCGTCGGCGTTGGCGCGGACCGGACCACTGGAGGGATTCGTGCTGCTGCGAAACTCGTCGAGACCCGCTTTGCGCTCCTCTTCGTGCGTCGCAAACCGCTGCCCCGCCCAACCGACATTCCACGCCGCCAATCCGGCCACGCAGACCGGCGGCGCCTCGTCCGCGCCATGCATGAGTGATAGCCATCCGCCGAAGCTGTGACCAACGATCGCGATCCGCCGCGGATCGAAATGAAAGCGCGCCACCTGTTCCGCCGCCCGGACCCAATCGACGATGGCCTTCGCATCCTCGATCGAATTCGCAAACGAGAACGTCCCTCCCGATCCCCACACCCCGCGGTAATCGAAATAGACCGCGTCGAATCCCTCCCGCCTCACCGCCTGCGCAAGATCGAGATTCTTTTCATTCCCCGGATACCCGTGCAGAAACACGACTACGGGATGCGGCTCCGCTCCCGCGGCCAGATAAACCAACCCATTCAGCCGCTCCCCACCACTGACCACAACAACCTCCTGCATCGACGCCGGAGGCTTCAACGTTGACGAAGGATCGTGCGCCGCGGCCAGCAAAGCCGAGGCGGAAAAGAGCAGGGTCAAGACGGCGAGACCGGAGCGCATCGGCCGCCATTCTGCCACGAGGAGTGTGGGCGTCTCGCCCGCGGCCATCGAGGCGTCCCGCCTCGATGGATGAATCCGGGAAAGGCCAATACTTCGCCATCGAAAGCCCCAGTCACGCCACATAGAATGAAGCTCCGATGGCCAACAACAAAACGACCAAATCCGCGCGCAGAGCATCGCCCTCATCGCGTTTCCCGGAGTCCCGCACGATATGAGCCGCACGCTCCTGGCGGTGTTGGCCGTACTCGTGGCGATGGTCTCCTTCCAGACGGGCGCCTCGCTGGCCAAGCAACTGTTTCCGCTCGTCGGACCGGTGGGAACGACCACGCTGCGATTGGGTTTCGGCGCGCTTATCCTCTGTGCCATCTGGCGGCCGTGGCGGCAGAAACTGACGCGCGCCGAGCTCCGGACCATCGCAATTTACGGCCTGGCCATGGGCGGGATGAACCTCTCCTTTTACATCGCGCTCAAGACCATCCCGCTCGGAATCGGCGTGGCTGTCGAGTTCACCGGGCCGCTCGTCGTTGCAGTGATCGCATCGCGCCGCGCCATCGATTTCGTCTGGGCCGCGCTGGCCGCCGCGGGGATCGTCCTCATCCTCCCGATCTTCCGCGCCTCTCCGCCGGTCGACCTTCACGGCGTCCTCTGGGCGCTCCTCGCCGGTGCCTGCTGGGGCGCCTACATCCTCCTCGGCCAGCGCGCCGGCGCCTCGGTTCACGGCGGCACCGCCACCGCATTAGGCATGGCCACTGGCGCCATCTTCGTGCTGCCGTTCGGCGTCGCCGTCGTAGGCAAGCCGCTCCTGAATCCCGCCATCCTCCCGATCGGAATCCTCGTAGCCATCCTCTCCGGCGCGTTCCCCTACTCGCTGGAAATGTTCGGCCTGAAGCACCTCCCCGCCCACACATTCGGCGTCCTGATGAGCGTGGAGCCCGCCCTCGGCGCGGTGATCGGCCGCATCCTGCTGCAAGAAAAACTCGCGTCGCTGCAAATCGTCGCGATCGCATGCGTCATCGCCGCATCGGTGGGCAGCACGCTGTCGAGCCGGAGCACCGCTCCGGTCAGCGACGTCGCGTGACGGTCACTCGCTTTTTCGTCCCTGAACCCGTTCGCCGGAGCATCGCTGCTGGGACGGTCCTGCATGTTAAACTTATCAGAGGCCGTCGGCGCGTGACTTATAGTCACCGAAGGCTGAGGTCGTCCTCTCAACCAACAGCATGCGGCCGTTCGCAGAATACGTCGTTACACTCCGAGCCTTGGTTACGGACGCCCTCTTTGACGTCGCGCCGCCCGGTGATGTTCGCATCGCTGCGGCCCTTAATGGACAACCCGGACGGGAGTTGCGTCGGCTCGTGCCTCTCGAAACGCGCCGAGCTGATGGCGCTTTTTTCACGGGCAGCTTGCTTGCGAAACGTGTCGTTACGCAGTTCCTAAGTACCGTCCCTCGCGACTCTGTGATCTGCGATCCAGCTTGCGGCGCTGGCGACCTTTTGATTGCTGCGACGAACCGACTTTCGATTCAGCCTGACCTCCGCGCGACCTTGCGAGGGTGGGCGAACGTTTTACGCGGCTACGACATTCACGAGCATTTTGTTGAAGCAACTCGTTTGCGGATTGTCCTCGCGGCTATTGCTCGCGGTTCGCGCGCGCACGGTACGACGCTGGAAAACCTTACATCCCTACTTTCCGGAATCCGTGTCTCTGACGGTCTGCTCGGCGACCTCCATGATGTGAACGTTATCCTCATGAATCCACCCTACGGCAGCAGACCCGCGCCGGCAGGGTGTACATGGGCCACCGGTTTAGTATCTGGCGCCGCCGTGTTCACGGCTCAACTTTTGCTGGGCATTCCGCCCGCCACGAAGGTCGTAGCGATTCTGCCTGATGTTCTCCGCACGGGCACGCGTTATCGCAAGTGGCGTTGCGAAATCGAACAACGCTTGAATATCGCCACGCTAAATATTGTCGGCATCTTTGACAATTGGGCGGACATAGACGTTTTTACAATGCATGGCGATACGCGGGCCTTTCATGACAAACAGGGTTCTCCGATTACGTGGTGGAAAGCGTCTACAGCAGAACTGCGTATCACCGATAGGTTCGACGTCCATGTCGGCGGCGTCGTCCCGCACCGCGATCCGGAGACCGGGCCATGGCGCAAGTACCTACACGCGCGTACAATCTCCAGTCTGGAGAAGTTCAACGTCGCGAGTGCACCTTCACGACGTTTCGACCGGAAGACGTTTCGGCCGCCCTTTGTAGCCGTCCGCCGCACCTCGCGACCTGACGACCGGCAGCGCGCAGTCGGCACGATCATCGTCGGCGATTCCGAAGTCGCCGTCGAAAACCACCTCATCGTCATTTCACCGCGTAGCCGTACGCTACGAGACTGCGAGAAGCTGATTCAAGTCTTGCGGCACGACACAACGACAGAGTGGCTCAACGAACGAATCCGCTGCCGACACCTCACTGTCCGTGCGGTTGCCGACATCCCTTGGCCTTACACCGATGGCGCCACCACATCTCCGATTCGCGACTGACATCCTCCGCCGCCTCGGCGAGGAACTAATTCCTCACCCTGATCAGGGGATAGTGGAACTTGTCCGCAACGCGTACGACGCCAACGCCACCACCTGCAAGATCGAACTGATTGACGCGGACCAAGAGAACGGCACGCTGCGCATAACGGATAACGGCGTTGGGATGACGCGCAATGCGATATTGAACGGCTGGCTCATTCTAGGTCGGTCTGGCAAGGCAACCCACAAACGAACAAAGCTTGGTCGTATACCCGTTGGTGAGAAAGGGCTCGGTCGCCTCGCAGCTTTGCGCATGGGTACTAAAGCCGAACTTACAACCAGACCCAAGTCAGAGCGCAAGCGTCAGTATCGTGTGGTTTTTGATTGGGATCAGTTTGAGCACGCGAAAGTCGTAGAAGAAGTACCAATTCCCGTCACTCTTCACGCGCGCGAGAAGAAGGACAAAGCCGGAACAACGATTGAGATCACCAATCTGCGCTCGCGCTTTCGCCGCGCCGAGGTGACGCGTCTAGCGCGAGCGCTGCTTCTTCTCTCCGACCCTTTCGATCATTCCGAAAGCTTCAAACCGACGCTCATAGCACCGGAATTTGCAGATATCGAAGCTCGCGTCAAACAGTCCTACTTCGACCAATCCGATTTCCAACTCCACGCTACGGTCGATGCGAAAGGACATGCTACCGCCGTCGTGAAAGGCGCGGATGACCGCGTGCTTTACCACGCCGAAGGTGAGCCTTTGCATGGCGATGAGGGGCCTTATCAGTGCCCCCCCGCGGAGTTCGACCTCTGGGTTTTCCTCCTCGGTGGCGAACGATTCATACCTCGGCCGGTAGGCGTAACTGAGATTCGCCAGTGGCTCAAGGTTGTTGGCGGCGTGCATCTCTATCAGCGGGGTCTACGTGTTCATCCGTATGGTGACCCGGGCCATGACTGGCTTGAGATGAACCTCGCGCGCACACGGAGCCCAGAGGAACGTCCCTCGACAATCACCTCGATTGGACGTGTTGTCGTCAATGATCGGAAGAACGAACTCATACAAAAGACCGACCGCTCAGGCTTCATCGAAAACGACGCGTATCGCGAGCTCAAGCGGTTCGCTCAAGACGCGCTTGAATTCATGGCCAAAGAGCGGCTTCGCGCCGCCGAAGCTCGCAGGGAACAGCAGAAGCAAGAAGCTCCGAGCGATGTCTCCGAAGCGAGAGTCGCGCTCGACGAAGCCATCGCCGATCTTCCTTCCGACGCTCAACCAGCCCTTCGCGCTGCCGTGGACCAGTTCGACGCCGCGACGCGCAAGCGTCAGTCACTCCTTGAGGAGGAGCTGCGCCTCTACCGTACTCTCGCGACCGTTGGGACCACATCCGCCGTCTTCGCGCACGAAGTCACAAAACCCGTTACGCAGATCGAGAAGGCCGCGGGCATCGTCCAACGCCGCATCGCGAAGTACCTAACCAACGCCAGTGATCGCGAAACGATCGAGAGGCCTCTCGATCTCATCGTACGTTCAGCAAAAGCCCTTCGGAGTTTCGCTCGCGTTCCTCTCACGCTCATGCAGCGAAGGAAACGCAAGACCGGCCATGTGGTTCTTCACGAAGTGATCAACGAGGTCTCTGCGCTTCTGCAACCGTTCCTCGCTGAATCGCAAGTCAAGGTTGTACTCGATCTTTCGCCGGAGGATCTCGTTGTATCCGGCAGTTTCGCCGAGATTCAGGCGGTTATCGCGAACCTTTTTACAAATGCGATCAACGCCTTTAACGCGAAACCTGTAGATCGGGAGCGCCAGATCCACGTAACAACGACTGTCGCCGAGCGCAACGTCGTCATCTCGTTTGCGGACAGCGGCCCCGGCATCACCGGCATCGCGCTCGACGACATTTGGTTGCCGGGGTACTCCACGTTTCAGGCAGGAAGCGGTTTAGGTTTGACGATCGTTCGAGACATCGTGACAGATCTCGGCGGAGCCGCCCAAGCTCTTGCCCACGGTGAACTCGGTGGTGCAGAATTCATCATTCAACTCTCCCGTGCAGAGGACATCCAATGACGCTAGCGGCCGGCGAGATCGAGCAAGTCAAGATCATAGATGACCAACGCGACGGCGCCGAGTTGTTGAGTTATCAAGTTGAAGACGCAGGTTTCAAGCCGATCATCATTACCTGCCCTGCGCCGCCACTCGATCTACTAGAGTCACTGGTCGAGGAGCGAACGGCGTTTATTTTCGATCACCTGCTCTCGCACGGAAAGTGCGCGCCCTACCTCGGAGCGCAGGCCGCAGCGCTGATGTATAAGCTGCATGTACCGGCCATACTTGTAACGGCCTACGTTATGGATGCCGATGTGGGAATCCGCCGCTGGCGAGGGGACATACCCGTCCTCCTCGAGCGCGACGCTGTCGACCAGGACACGCTTAACGAGGCTTTCCTCAAGTGCTTGCGCGAACTGCGCTACGGCCGCCCTTCCTCCCGTAGGGCGCAGCCCGCGATTGTTCGTGTAGAACGTACCGCCTACGAGACTGGGGAAGATGTCTTGGACGTCATCATTGGTGCTTGGAATCCTCGCAAGGCCGTTCGCCTGCCGCGCTCGCTTCTTCCGGCGGCTCTTTCATCCACACTTGACCTTGGCAGCCGATTCATTGCCGATGTGAATATCGGCGCCGAGACCGGCGACGAACTGTTTTTCGATAATTTCCGCGAAGCACCCGAACCCGACCCCAACGATGGCCTTGCCTGAACTCTGTATTCTCGATGTTGGCCACGGCAATTCTGCCGTGGTCCACGCCGCTGACGGTGTTGTCATCATAGACGCTCCGCTGGGCTTGACCCTCGTCGAGCTACTGCTGTCACGAGCCATTACAGCGATCGACACAATCATCGTCTCCCATGCCGATGCTGACCATGTGCAGGGTGTCACGTCGATTCTTCTCGACAAACGTTTCATCGTTCGGACCATCGTGGTGAATCCAGATGCAACCAAGGACAATAAGACATGGAATGACTTTCGACGTAGCGTCGCTGTTGCCAAGAAACGTTATGAACTCCAAGTTTCACCGTATCTTGCGTGCGACTTTCCCGCGATCACCTTCGGCGTTACTCGAGTCGAGGTCCTCGGTCCTTCCAACACGCTGGCGCTAGGCGGCGTCGGAGGAAAGGAACTTCCCGAACATGGTGGGCGTCCGATTTCCTCAAACTCGCTTTCGGCTGTTGTGCGAGTTATTCATGACGACGTTCCTCGCGCACTCCTGACCGGTGATCTTGATGACGTTGGTCTTGCCGATCTTGAGCGGGGCGAGGTCGATCTTCGCGCGGAGCTACTCGTTTTTCCACATCACGGCGGCCACGTGCCGCAGGGTGATAACGCTGACTTTGCGGATCGCCTCTGCCGATCGGTAGGCGCAACGACGGTTGTCTTCTCATTGGGCCGAGGCAAACATCGAACACCGCGGCCCGAGATTATCCGTGTCGTCGAAGGGGCGCTTCCTGCGGCCCACGTTGCCTGTACCCAGCTATCTGCGAGATGCGCGGCCCTGAATCCGAACGTCGAACGTGCCCATCGTCTCGACGTGCCTGCGCAAGGTCTGGAGAGAAATACGATTTGCTTGGGGACCTTAGTCCAAGAACTTGCCACCGGAAGGATCTCACCCGACCGCCATGAGCATGCTGCTTTCGTCCGCGCCAGCGCTCCCACACATCTCTGCCTGGGCGGTGCCGCGGCGCTCATTACAGGCGACGCCGAACCAGTCGACATTCCTACCGTCTAGTGTTTGAGGCGTCGGCGCTCCGCTACCGGCGTGCATGTCTGGGGGCGCCAATGGGTCCAGCCTCTGTTCGTTGATTCGTCTGTTCAAGTCGGATCACTATCGCTTGCCAGCGGCATGCACTAACACCGTGACAAATGGAGCTCGTATCCGTCAAAACTCGAGGCTGGCGGATACTCATGGCACCTACCTCACGCCGCCCGCGGCGAAGGCGCGCTGCGCGCTTCGCCGATTCGCTTACTTGCAACATGCTCGTCGCTTGCTCTGAACCGGGTTGGCCAGCGGGGTGAGTTTTCTTATGCGTTGGGTGCCCGATTCGTTTATGTAGATGTTGCCTTGGGCATCGGCGGCGAGGGCGACGGGATCGCCCATGGCTGCTGTGGTGGCGGCGATGCCTTCACCGTTGTAGCCGGGGATGGGACCGGCCACGGTCGTGATGATGCCCGAGGGGCTCACCATGCGGATGCGGTTGTTGTCGGTGGCGGGAGAGATTGTGGAGGCGGCGGACGGATGGTTGGCGATGAAGAGGTTGCCGGAGGGGTCGATCGCGATTGCGGCGGCGCCGCTGATCGTCGCTTGCGTGGCCGGGCCGCCGTCGCCGCTGAAACCCTTTGTGCCGTTGCCGGCGACCGTGGAGATGATGCCGTTGGCGTTGACCTTTCGGACGACCGAGGCGGTCAGATCGCCGATGAAGACATTGCCGTTGTTGTCGGTCTTCACATCGACCGGGGTCGAAAGCAGCGCGCCTGAGGCCGGCCCTCCATCGCCGCTGTACCCGGCGTGACCATTGCCGGCGAAGGTCGTGATCGTGCCTTGCGGCGTCACTTTGCGCACGCGGCTGTCGAACGGCTCAGTGATGTAGAGGTTGCCGGCTGCGTCGAAAGCCAGGCTCGATGGATTGCTGATCCGGGCGGCCGTGGCCGGGCCTCCATCGCCCACTGCTGATGGAAATCCGGGCGCGCCGGCGATCAGCGTGACGGTGCCGTTGGATTCCAATCGGTACACCTGCGTGAACGTGCTGAAGTAGATGGTGCTGTTCGGACCGATGGCGACGGCCTGCACGGTGAAATCGCCGTTGGTCGGAAGTTTCGCCGGCGTGTTTAGCGCGGTCATCGTTCCCGCGGGCGTTACTTTGTCGATGCGCTGCACGAGATCGCCGGCCAGCTCCGGAAAGTAGACGTTCCCCGCGGAGTCAACGGCCAGGCCGATAAGAAGGGGATTGAGATGCAGCCGAACGTTGCGCGCGGGGGCGGGAAGCGGGTCAAGAGTGTACGGATAGGCGCCGGCGATGACGGCTGTACTTCCGTTGCTGATTTTCAGGACCCGCTCGTCGCTAATCGACGAGACGTAAAGGGCGCCAGTGCGGTCGACGGCAACAAAATCGGCCGTTGAAACTCCCGTCACCGTGGCTACGGTGAACGGCGAGCCCTGTACTTTGAATACCTCTTTGGTACCGATCACATAAAAGAGAGCGCCGGAAGCGTCCAACGCGAGCTGGACTGTCGTTGCGTTGATACTGGAGATGGTGACGACTGGATGAATGACCTTGTCTGTCGTCACTTCACGGATCTTGAAATTGAATTGATCGGCGATGTAGAGGTTGCCATTGGGATCGACGGCGATGCTGCCGGGATAACCGATTTGCGCATTGTTGGCCGGACCGCCGTCGCCGCTGGCGTCGAATCCGCCATTTCCGGCGATCAGCACCAGCGTACCGTCAGCCGCCACCATCCAGATGCGGGCTTCGGAGCCGAAGAAGACGCGTCCCTGAGCGTCGACCGCGACGCTCTCCACGTCGCAGAGCGGCGCCTGCGTAGCGTTCATGCCAGCCGTTGGCGTCCCGCAGGTTCCGTTTCCGGCGATGGTCACGACGACGCCTCCCGTGGTGACTTCGCGGATACGCTGGCTGCCGTCGTCCGTGAAATAGAGATTGCCGGCGGCATCCAGGGCGATCGAGTACGCGGTGGTCATCCCTGCCAACACAGAAGGGCCGTAGTCGCCGCGGAAGGCGCCGGAGCCTCTGCCGATCAGTGTAGTGATCGTGCCGGCGTTGTCGATTCTTCGAATGCGGTTATTGCCAGGGTCCGATACGTAGACCACGCCATTCGCATCGACGGCAACCGGTCCCGGATTGATCAACGCCGCAGTGGCCGCACCACCGTCGCCTCCGAACGTGCCAATTCCTGCAATGGTGTCGATTCTGTAGTTCTGGGCGAAAAGCGAAACAGGTACGGCCAGACAGATACAGAGCCAGAAGCGATGGATCACCTGATTCCTCCATTGAAGGTGTACGTGTACCCACAAGAACAATATTCGATCGCAGCAACGATTACGAAAGCCGGCGAACGGCCAGGAGGCCAGCAATTGCCATCACCAATCCAAGCGCGAGGAGACCCTCCCAGGTCAACGCAGGAACCACTACGCCTCCGGTGCCGGTAAGGCCGCCGGCCGCGTCGAGCGCGAGGCCAAAGGGGGATGAAAGGCCCGTAGCCGGTCCGGACACCACAAGAAGAGGCGGCGTGTTTCCATTGGCGGTGCGTAAGAAAGCGCGCAGGGAGTCAGCTCCTCCACCGGGTTGGTCGGAGGCGATCAGACGGTTGTTTGCGTTGTCCACGATGATGCCGCCGATGGACGAAAAGCCAGTCGAAGCGCCGGTCAGGTTGCGTTTCGGCGCCACGTTGCCGCTATCGGTCAGATTGAAGACCACGACACCTAATCCGGTATCGCCCTGGGCGAGCACTTCGCCATTGGTGCGATCGACGGTCACGTAGTTCGTATAGTTGCCGAACTGGGTGTTGCTTCCGGCGATGAAACGCTTTGGCGCCACGTTGCCGGAATCGGTGCGGTTGAAAACGAGGATGCCCGGAAGACTGGGCCCGGCGACGTCGTAGCTGTCAGCGAAAAGCTCATCGGCCACCGCGTCGAAAGCGATGCTGATTGGATTATTGAGTTTCGTGTTCGCGCCGCTGATTTCTCGCACCGGCAACGCGTCGCCGCTGGCCGTCCGTGAAAACACGCGGATCGAGTTGTTGCCCGTCAGGACGATCAGCTCATTGTGCGCGGTGTCGACGACCATGTCACGCACCTGACCGATCTGCGAATTGCCACCGTCGATGAGCGTTCGAACCGGCAGCGCATTGCCGCTGGCGTTGAGTGCGAAAACGCGAATCGCTTTTCCGAAAAAGTCGGCTACATAAAGCTCGTTGTTAACGGTATCGGCGAAAAGCGTTTCCGGCGAGTTGAATCCTGTGTTGGCGCCGGCGATCGTGCGGGATGGCGCGCTGTTTCCAACCGCGGCGGGAGAGTAGACGGTCACCGACGCACCACCGGAATTGGCCACGTAGACATCGGCCCATACGGCGGATGTAACGAGCATCGTCAGAAATGCAACACCGAGGGCTTTCCACGAGGACTCACGCATGTACAACCTCCCATTACCGTCGTCGAGGCCGGGCCGCCGCGCACGAAGCAATATACCGGCATTTTGTGCGATCCACGATTGTCCTGGCAGGCTCAGCCCTTCTTCTCGATCGTATTTCGTCAGGCGGCATCGAGCGTCTCGCACCGCCTTCTGGCGTAACTCGTCGTCGATGATTGCGGCGGCAGGAATGGAAATCGGATTCCGCCGCCGGCGGGCGCCACCTTCATTTCAACGTGGCCAGGTAAGAAGCGAGATCACTGGCGTCGCGCTGTGTGACGCCGAGGTCAGGCATCGCTGTTCCCGGTTTCATCGCCTGCGGATGCTGTAGCCACTCTTCCATATCAATCGGCTCGTTCGGAAAGCGGCCAGCGATGTAACTGCGATTGCCCATGCCGGTCAGTGCCGGACCCACCATTCCTTCCGGCAGGGACAAATGAAGCGTTTGCAATCACTTAGGCGCGAATTCAACACTGAGCGCGGGCACGGGCCTCTCCGGAGCGATCCACGCAAGTCAATGAAACTGCGTGAGTTATCTCCGCGATCGCGATGATTCGCGAAGACCGAAGGTCTGACCCCAGCGGCTGACCCCAACGGGTTACTCGGGGGCGGGAGCGCGGTGGGGCCAGCGTGGTGGGGGCCAGCGTGGTGGGGCCAGACCTTCGAACTTCGATCATCCCGCGCTATTCTCGCGCAAGCCATTTTATGAGAATGACTTACGGCTTTTGACTCGATTCACGCCATATTGGCTCCCGCGATCCAACACAGGGACAAATGAAGCGTTTGCAATCACTTAGGCGCGAATTCCAGTCTGAGCGCGCGCACAGGCTTCTCCGGAGCGATCCACGCAAGTCAATGAAACTGCATGAGTTATCTCCGCGATCGCGATGATTCGTGAAGACCGAAGGTCTGGCCCCAATAGGCTATCCGGCATAGACCGTCTCGCGCTCCACCCGTAGTCGCAAGGCATATCGCTTCGGGCGCAGCTCGACGTCGATCGTTGCCTCGGTTGGCGCGAGAAAGTCGGACAACGTCGCCGCGCGTACCCCAGTCTTGGTGACTGGAGGCAGACCGTCGATGCGCGCGGCGAGCGTCTCCACGTTTCCTTCCACGACGATCATCGGGACGGCGGCGTGGCCGCTTTGGCATGCGGCGATGAGGCGATGGTGCCCATTGCGCAGGACGAGCTGCTCGCCGGCGGCGAGCACGCTGACGTAGTTCGGACGCGGCTCAATGCGGAACGTCAGCTCGATCGGCGCGGTCTCGTTGGCCCGGCGAATCTCCGCGCCAGAAACAGCCAGCTCGCCGCGCGACGAAATGAACGACACCGTCGGTCCCTCGGCCGTCTCCGGCTCGACGTCAAGCGCGGTCGTGACTGGAAACAGAATCGGGATGATGTCGCCTCCGCCGAGGCGATCGCTCATCACGGCGACGCGCCCGAGGTTGACTACCGGCTGCAACGCGGTGATCGACGGCGCATGCACAGACGCCAGCGACCAGGGCCGCTCGCCGAGGGTCGATTGGAAAAGCGGCGCGGAGAGGATCTCTTCAACGGTGCCGCGCGTCGCGTCGTCGAGCGGCGCCGTCTCGACCGGCGCGGGGGCGGACGACGCGAGGAAGTAGTCGCGCGCCGCCGCCCAACGCGCCCTGACGACCTTCGGCTCGATGATCGCCACACGCTGCGCGAACGCCACCGCGTGCTCCCGGTCGTCGAAGGCGCCCAACAACAGACGTCCCGGATTCAGCATGAGGTGATGCTCGACGTGTCGGGGAGCTGCAGCGTGATTCGCAACGGATCCGAAGTCGTCAGCATACCGGTCGCATTGACGGGCGCCGTGAACGCCGGGTGATCACCTTGTGAGGTCACATTAAAGATGAGGAGTCCCGTCTCCGGAATGATCGGAACGCTGGGCGGCTGCGGCGGGGCACCGGCCGGCGGATCGAGGTGAATTCCCGCCAACGGCACGGTGATGCTCGCCTGCGAACCCGGACAGACCGTGCTCCCGATGACGCCGGTCGCGTCGATACCGGGAAGGTGCAGCGCATCGATGATTGGATTGGAAACCGAGAGTGACACGCCAGCGCCCATCTGATCGCCCGACTCATCGCGCACGACGATGGTGATCGTCTTGTGGCGCAGAATGCATCGCGCGCGGTTCTGCCACGCGGTGATCACGGCGGTGTCGTTGTTCAGGATATTCGTGGCGTTGTCGAGCGCGGTCTTCGCGGAGTTGAACTTCGGCAGCGCAGTGGCCAGCAACGGATCGGCCGGCGCGAGCGCGGTGAGCTTGTCGATACACGCCTTGATCGCGTTGACGACGCTCGAGGCGTGATTGATGAGGTCGAGCGCTTTCTTGAGCTCCGTCACGCCGGCGTTGCAGTCGCCCGACAATGGCAGGGTGGCCGCGCGGTTGACGAGGCTCGTCACAATGTCGTCGACCGCGCCGTGGACCGCGGTGTTATCCGGATTGGCCACCTGCAACACCGCACTGTCGAGAAGGGGCAGGTTGGCGTTGATGCACGCCTGCGCATCGAGGATCCCCGCGAGACTCAGCGAGCTGCAGATGCAGTTCGAGTACTTGGCCAGTACGTCGGGGCTGTGTGTCAGGACGTACGAGCGCGCATCGTCTGCGTTGGCATTCGCGGCCGCCAACTGGGTCGCTGCATTTGCCGTGGCCGCGGTGACGTCGAGCGGTCCGGTGACCGGCGAGCCGACGCCAGGGAGCACAGTACCCGTCAGCGCGGCGGTGGCGATCAATCCCTGCAGCGATTCGATCTTCCCGGCGTTCTTGAAGGCGAGGGCCACCTGCCCCCAGGCGTCCTCCATCTGCGTGATCCCGGAAAGGCAGCCCGGGCCTGCCGGCGACGCAGCGACGGCATTGTCCATCGCTGTGTGCGCGGCGTCTTTCGCGGTCAAAGCTGCGGCAGCGGCGGAGTTGACGAGAGTGGTGATGGTGTCTGTAAGCGTGGGCATGGCTCGCTCCTTATTCCTGTCCCACTCGTTTGCCGGTCCAGCGCTCTGCTCCGACGGCGATCTGGAGATCCGCGAACGCTCCGGTCACAACGGCCGCGGGCGAGTGCTTCGCTCCGCATTGCGTACAGGAACTGAGTGGCGCCCGGGTGCGCGACAGGACCGAGAGGTCGATGGCCTTCCCGCGTGCTTTCAATGCCTGCGTCAGGAACTTTTTCTTGACCCTCGTGACGAACCAGAACGTGCCGCTATCCTCCTCCTCGGCCTCGCGGATCTCTTCCAGGGTGTCGGCCAGTTTCTGAAAGTTCGTGATGGGAAAAACCTTCTCAAAGTCCGGAATGGCCTCAACGATGTCGCCGAGGGCCAGGACGATCGGCCCGGTCTCACGATAGCTCGCCGTAATCAGGCGAAGTGGTCCGCCTGCGCGCTTCAAGAGCTCGTCCGCCGATTTGACCGGCAGTTCCACGCCCCAGAAAATCTCCCGGAAAAGCTGGGCGGATGAGCGGAGCGAACTGAATGCATCCTCGACGCTCTCCGCAGTCTCATTCCTCAGCGCGGCAATTTCGACGATCGCCGTATCGATCGCTTCCAGCGCATCGCGCAGCGGTCCGGGATTGGCGATGCCTTGCCGTTGGGGACGTTTCTCCTTATCGTCGGCCATGTTCCCTCCGTAAAACTGATGTAGTAAAGGAGTGTTGCGTGAGGTGGATTTCCCTAATCAGGCACAAGCCGGGAGGTGGAAGCAAATTCGGCGCCCGAGGCGTCTCGCCGGCGGCTGACAGACGTCTCGTCCGGCAGTGATCGCGGTTATTTCTGCGGGAGAACTGACTAAGAACGTCTTTGCGGCATTCGATTAATCACCATCGGGCGGGACGCCCGATGGCCGCGGGCGAGACGCCCAGCCCTCCGCCTCCACCCGATCCCGCCCGCCCGACTTGGCGCGGTAGAGCGCGGCGTTGGCGGCGGCCACGAGGGCTGGTGGCGTCATTCCGGAGCCGGATGAGACGCCGAAGCTCGCGGTGACGACGCCTTGATCAGCGCCCACGTGGCGGATGCCAGCGTCGCGGATCTTCGTGCGCAGCGTTTCCGCTTCGGCTTTTGCTTCGTTCAGCGTCGTGCCCGGAAGAAGCCAGGCGAATTCCTCGCCGCCGAAGCGCGCGGCCAGACCGCCGCGCGATTTGGTCTGCGCGGCCAGAAGCGCGGCAACGGAGCGCAAGGCCTCGTCGCCCTCCTGGTGTCCCTGCGAGTCGTTGAGTTTCTTGAAATGATCGAGGTCGAGCAGAATCAGCGACAGCGGCTCGTTGCGTTCGCTCGCCGACGCACACGCTTCTTCGAGCGCCTCATCGAAGCGGCGTCGATTGGCTACGCCGGTCAATCCGTCCAGATACGACAAACCGCTGAGGCGTTGATTGGCGTCCGCGAGGCTGCTGGTGCGCTCGGCCACGAGCGCTTCGAGCTCGGCGTGACGGGCATGCAGCGCAACGACGCGGAGGCGCACGATTCCCCAGACCAAGGCGATGAGAAGCGCCAAGCCGAGGAGGCGCGCCCACCAGGTCTCGAACCATTGCGGCTCGACGATAACCGTCAGCCGCGCTTCGCTTCCGCTCCGCACGCCATCCTCATTCGTAGCCAGAACGCGGAACGTGTAATCGCCCGGCGCGAGTTTCGTGTAGGTGGCAACGCGGTTGGTTCCTGCATCGACCCAACCTCTGTCAAATCCTTCGAGCAGGTAGCGGAACGTCACCAGCTCCGGAGCGCGAAGGCTGAGCGCCGTGTAGCGCAGCTCGAGCCGTTGCGAGCCGGGAGGGACGCGCAGTGAGCCGCCGGCCGCGCGAACGCTGCCATCGATCACCGCCTCCTCCACGCGCACGGGAGGCGGGACCTCATTTCGAATGTTCGCTTTCGTGTCGATCACGGCCAGGCCGCGCGAGGTCGCGATCCAGATTCGTCCGTCGCGCGAGCGCATCGCACCGGGAAAGGCGCCGTTGCATTCCGCGGACGGCATCCCGTCGATCGTCCCGTAAACGGTTCCGGACAGATCGGACTTCTTCCCCATCATTGCCGCGAGCACGCGATCGCGTTTCACGCGATAGACGCCGCGATTGCTGGTGAGCCAGAGATCAGCGCCCGCGCCGCCGTCCACGACATCGAACACGACGTCGTCATGCAGGCCATCGCGTCTGGTCAGCGTTCGGACGGAGCCATTAACGGAGACATGGGTGAGATCGAGTCGCGACAAACCTCCTCCCGATGTTCCGATCCACACACCTCTCCCTTCGGCATCCATTCTCAGGCTGAACACGCGATCGCTCTGGAGACCGCGCCCAAGAGTGGCGACAACGGCCGCCTTCGATCCATCACTGCTCACGCGCCAAAGTCCGGCGCCGTCGGTTCCGACAAGGAGACTCCCATCGGGCAGCGCAAGAAGCGGACGAAGCTGCCGGTCCTCGAATTCTTTGATGCGGATTGCGCGTCCTCCGCGAACGAGTGCGAGGCCCGCGGCAGTGCTGACCCAGAGATCTCCATTCGGGGTCTCGACGAGCGCGCGCACGCGGTCGTTCGGCAGACCGGCATTGCGCGCATTGATCGCTTCTACGAACTTGCCATCACGAAAACGAGCAAGTCCGCCGCCGTCGGTCCCCACCCAGAAATTGCCGTCGCGGCTCTCGATCAGCGCGTACACGGTGTTGTGCGGAAGCCCGTCGGCGGCCGCGTAGCACCGCACCGGGCCAGGCAAAACTTCGCACAGTCCGCCGCCTTCCGTCCCCACCCAGACAGTGCCGTTGCGTGCCTCAAGAATGGCGCGGACGGCATCGACCGGGAGTCCCTCCTTCCGCGTGAACGACAGCACGCGCGTATCGCTCAGCCGAACGAGTCCACTGGTCGTTCCGATCCAGAGGTTGGACTCACGATCCTCGATCATCGAACGGATGCCGGCGCTGGGCAGTCCTTCCGCGACACCCATCGATTCGACCCGCGTTCCTCGCAGGCGCGCCAGTCCGCCATCGGTACCGATCCAAAGGCTTCCATCGCCGCTGCGCCTGAGCGTGCGGACGAAGTTGTTCGGCAGCCCGTCGCGCATCGTCACGGTCCGGACGATCGAGCCCGCGCGCCACGCTGCCAGACCGCCGCCGTCGGTTCCGATCCAGAGCGTGCCATCGGGATCTTGCAGAAGCGCGCGCGCAAAATCGTTGGGCAGCCCTTCGCGCGTCGTGATCCGCTGCTGCACGCGCCCGTCGCGCCATCGCACCACTCCTCCGCCGTGCGTGGCAACCCACAAGCCGCCTTCGCCGTCGTCCGCGATCGTCCAGATGCGATCGCTCGGCAATCCATCGCGAACCGTAAAACGCGTGACCTTTTCACCGTCGATGCGGAGCAGACCGCCACCTGCCGTGGCGACGAATAGCGCTCCGTCGAGCGTCGTATGAAATTCTCGAATGCGATCCGATCCCAGCAACTCCGGATGAAAGGCCTCGATCTGCCCGTTTCTCAGCCGGGCCACGCCGCCGCCGTACGTGCCGATCCACAACGTCTTGTCCGGCGCTTCATAAAGCGACGAAATAAAGGGACTCCGAAGTCCCGGCGCATTCTGCCGGTCCCGAACGACAAACCTCATCCCATCAAACCGGACCAGCCCCTCCTCGGTGCCAATCCACAAATACCCATCCGACGTCTGCACGATGGCATCAATCGTCGTCTGCGGTAACCCGGACCCATTCGCCCAGACCGAAAGCCGCGACTGCGTCAGCGCCCGCCCGGAGTCAAGCGCGAAAGCGCCGCTCCCGAGAAAGAGCGCGACGATCAGTGCAACCCGGCAGACATTACTGGTTGAGGAAATCCGCGCCTCCGATGGTGGGGGGATCGTACACCGGCCGGAAGCGAGTGAGCGCGGATGGGGTTGAGACCTTCGCACTTCGGCAGTTCCGGATTATTCGCACTACCTTCCTGGGGATCAACGTTCCCAGTCGTTCCTTCTCCTGGATACGCAGACATGAGGTTCAATCCAAGGTGCGATGTGCCACGAACTGCGCATCGGATACACGGTATTACCGACATCGCGAACGTCGAACGTTACGACGAACCGCCGAAGGAAATCTCGACACTGATAGGCAACACCTTCATGCGCGGGAGTAGGAGAAATCGTCGGCGGCGTCACTCCTATCAGCAGGCGAGTCCCCCTGTCAGGGATTCTGCATCATCGACCTGCTGAAGAATGGATGCATTCTACGGCTCGTAGAATGCGCAGTTTCGCTACGCACCTCTTCTAAACCGCTGACTTGAATAGTGTTATGTCTAAATCGGCCATGGCCGAATGGCACGCCGTCCATTTGCCCAAACTTGACACGTGGGTCGATCGGCTTACCCTTAACCCATCCCGCCTGAACGAATCCCCCAAGAAGAATGATGACAATTAAGGCATGGTCCTTGTGAAGGAGCGTGTGCGACGACCTTGGTCCGAAGTAGATAGGTACTACTTTCGCGAATCTAGGGCGACTTTGAGGTCGGTGGCGGATCGACGAGTTTCAGCAGCAGAAAAACGGGTAGCCGGTGGAAAAACGCTTCAATGCGGTACGCGGAAAAGTGGCGGAATTGATGAGAATTCGGTGGTCTCGTTCGCATCGTAGGTCGGTAGGCGCTGCTGCCGGAGAAACTACCCGAGGTCGCCCGATACATAGCAAAAAGGGGTCGCAGCCTCAGAGATCAGCGTCTTCGACCTCTTCTGCGGTTCCGGGTGCCTTTGTATGGCAGAAGGACCGGTGAAGCCGGGCCGAAAGGTTTAAAGCCGCGGACATGTCCGCAGGAACCAGGAGCCAGTTATGAGCGTCGTCGAGATTGCAGCCTTTGTCCAGAAGAGTGCTATCCACCATCCGCTGATGTGGAAAGGTGCGGCTGTATTTCTCGCGATCACCCTCCTTCTCGGTGGCATGCATGACGGCAAGATCGCCGGTGAGATTTCAATCGTGCTGATTCGGCAGTTCAAACATCAGGCGGCTGAGCTAATGGAAGTCGGAAAGCGGCTGAAGAAAGAGCTGACCACGTGGGATGAGCCGAAGCAGGAACTGTCGCCACCAACGAAATCAACAAGTCGTCGAGAAGGGTCACTGTGAAGAGAACTCACCAAAAGAGTCAAGCATCCAGAGTCGTGGTATTATCTCCGCGCACGGAAAGCGTCCAAAATAGGGCGTGTGGTCGGGCCTTACAGGTCGGCCAAAAACTCCGCAAGTAGCGGACCGTGAAATAGATTCGGTTCGCGAGTAACCGACTCGGTCCGTAGCTAAAACATCTGCCGCGCGTCGCGGCATGATACATCGCTACAAGTGATTCCACGGTTAAAAAACGCTTTAGTGCGCACATAACCGCTCTACTCGCCAAATCCTCGGAAGAGGGAATGGAGCGGCCGTATGCGCGATCTTGTAGTCGAGTTTCTCAAATCCATTGCTGAAAGTCACCCCTACCTCCTCTTGGCGTGCGCCTTCATCGGCTCGATCTGGCTTGCCCGGTCGATGCTCCATAAGGCTCGGCTCTTCACGCAGACGCTGGTGAAGGAAATCCGCGGCGGGAAAACGGAGCTGCGCGCGTGGGGCGGCGATCTCTCGGAGCTGCGGCGCGAGTTGACACGATGGAAGTAAGCGGGGCCGACCATATGCGACAATCCTCCGATCATGGCAGAACGTCAGGCGATTCTCTGGGTAGATGACAACCTCTACGAGATGACGGCGCTGGCGGCGCCCTTATATCTTGAGGGGTACGAGCTGGTCACCGCGACCACGCTTGCTGAGGCAAAGCAAATTATCAGCAGTTACCCGCGGCTGGACCTGGCACTGATAGACATGCACCTTCCGGTCGGTAGTGACGGATCGCCGTTGGATGGTAAAGATGTGGCTTATTCACGCGGAGGACTGGACGGGGGACTGGTTCTCGGACGGTTCATATTGGACCATCGGCCTGACTTGCCGTTCATTGGGCTTTCGGTTTCGCGCGACCGCGAACACCGCGAGTGGTTCGAGAAGAACGGCTCCGGATACATTACAAAGCCGATCTTACCGAGCGAACTGCGGGAGGTCATCACGCCGCATCTCCGGGCAAGTCATCTGGTCAGTAACGAAATCAAAAGAGATGATGGCGTGGAACAGCTCGATAGCCCGAAAGCGGCATTGCCGGAGAAAGCGCAGCGACTGGAAGTGGAACTGAGGCAGTTGGAACTGGAATATCAGCTCGCGCGGCAGGGCCTTTCCAAGACGATGGCTGCCACGGTAGTAGCAAGCCTCGGTGTGCTCGGTATGACTTTCATGGGTTTCTACGCGAGTATGTGGGGCAAGCGAGACTTCCTATCGGGCCAAAACATCGTCGTCATCATTATGGTCGTCGCGCTAGCTCTCGTAGCATTTTCGTCGCTGGTTTTTGGCCGTGCCGCCAAGCTCCGGGCACGTATTGCCGAAAAAGAGAAAGAGCTTGAAATCGTGTTGGGCGAACGCGTTCGCTAGGATCCCGAGCAGTTCGGCCTGCACATTTCGAGTGGAACAGGTCTTTCAGCCATGTTTGCGTTGGTCGGAGGGAACATACGGCTCCATTACAGGCTGTCCCGGTTCGGTGGTGATGGCGATCGCGTTCCTGACTTTGTCCGCGTAAAGCGGCCGATCACCACGCTTCGCAGCCGTTTCATGCGCCAAGTTCGCTGACTGCGCCATAAGCGGGCCGTAAATGCATCCCGTGAGCGCCGTCGGTACGGCGTACAACGTGTTCGCCGGGTTGTCCTCATCGCCCACGTAGTATTCGGGGATGACAATGTAGACCATACCGATCACCGAAGCGTCCTCACGGAAGACGGGACTCCCGCTCGCACCACCTTGTGTGTTCGCGTGAACGAGGAAGTGATACGGCGAAGCCGCGAGCCGACTCGGATTGATTGCGGCTACGACCCCGGCGTGGAGAGTCGGCGACTCTTGACGAAACCCTTTGCCTGCGTGTCCGAGAAGCACGCGGAGACCCATCGGGTAACCTGAGAATGCAACCGGTTCGCCGATCTCGGGAGGTTGCCCTGCTAAGCGAACACTCGGTGTCTCGCGCACGTTCAGCGTGAGAAAAACGAGATCCGGCTTTTCATCCTCGACGTAGTGCGGTCGGCCTCCGACGAACGTTGCCTCGCCGAGATGTTCTACTTCAAGCTCGAACCATCCCCACTCTTTGACGCCGTTCTTCTCGCGTTCACGCCAGCAGACGACAGCGACGGGTAAGCCGTCGTGCTTCTCGTCGTAGCCTTCGGGCAAGGGCAGCGACATTACGTGCTCGAGAACGTGTCGGCATGTGGCGACGACTCCGTGCTCCGAAATGAAGAAACCCGTCCCCCAAAGAGTCGGTATCTGCTGGTTGTCGCGGTGAAATCTCTGGACGACACCGACGACACAGTTCTCCATCTTGCGAGCGGCCGTCGTGAAGTTCATGGAACCGATCTTACGCCGGCTACGGCGGCGGCGCGCGTAACGGTGGCGCCGTATTCGAGGGATTGTCTTGCGCGCTCCAGGCGGATCAGGCGGAGGTAGTGCAGCGGCGAGATGCCGGCGTGGTCGACGAACAGGCAGCAAGGTGACGCTCGGCGGCGTGGCCGATCTCGGCCAGCGAGGCCATGTCCCAGTCGCGCTGCGGCTCGGAGACGATCGCGTCCTGTACGCAGTGCACAACTTTGCCTGCAAATCGGGGCATTGTGGGTGGCAGAGAGCGTTGTTTTTAGACCCTGACAACAATTCGTAGACTGTTGGGCGGATCACCGCTTCCAGAATTTCCACCATAGACGCGATTCTTGCGCGGGTCGCAGGGCCTCAGACGGGGGGACAACAGGCAAACAGCCGTCCTTTGCCTCCGACCGTCCAGTGACGCGATGAACGGAGCCCTCTTCGTCCAGAAAATAGGGGACGCTGGGGTCGAAGGGACTCGATTCGAGGCGGGTATCTAGTCGCTGATACTTCGCGGTCATTGCTGCATCGATTGCTGAAGCTCGCGCATACCCGCCCATCGAAACGATTTGCGTCGCGTCCACGCTGAATTGCGCCTCGGTAAGAGCGACCTCCAGCGCGCGCATATTGGGCGCAAAACAATTTGTGTAGTCACCATTCAACGTGTCTGCCGGATAGGCCTGCCAGAGCGGAAGCGTGGTGAGAGCAGGGTTCAGATTGTTCAATGTCGTAATCGATCCGTCAGGCAGGAGCACATATTCGTCGATGAGCATTGTCCCGACAAACAGCGTTGCGCCCGGTTTCATCACCGAACGAATTGCGTCAAGAGCGGCCAGCGGCTTGCGCAGGTGATACAAGACACCCAGGAACAGTACGATGTCGAAAAATCCGTACTCGGCAGGCGTTAGGTTGTATACGTTATCCATCCGGTAGGAGACGTCACTGCCAAGAATCTGGCGCGCCGTTGCAAAGCCGGTGTAGGTCTCTGGTACAAAGTCCATTGCGACGACGTCCGCGCCGCGACGCTCCAGCTCAAACGAGAAAAAACCGTCGGAGCAACCGATGTCCAGTGCTCTGTAGCCGCGAATATCGGCGGGAAGCCCCAGTTGATCGAGAATCGGGAGCTTCATTCGATTCGAGTCATCACCTGGCGTCACGATGCCGGGGGCGAGCTCGATCTCGTGCCACCACCGGCCATGTGTGGCAATGAGGTCGCGTATTACCGCCTCATCACGGATTCGCTTTGACATGTTTCTCCATAACCACTGGGATCATTCCGGAATAGGTGTCCTCGATTCCTGCGCCCCCTCCCCCGCCGCCCTCGCCGCATCTCTCGGTGAGCCGCCCCATTGGCGGCTCCAGGCGCGGCGGAGTTGGACGTCGGAGCCGAAGCCGGCGACCGCGGCGGCGCGGGTGACGGTGGCGCCGTACTCGAGGGATTGTCTTGCGCGCTCCAGGCGGATCAGGCGGAGGTAGTGCAGCGGCGAGATGCCGGCGTGGTCGACGAAGAGTCGCAGCAGGTGACGCTCCGCGGCGTGCCCGATCTCGGCCAGCGATGCCATGTCCCAGTCGCGCTGCGGCTCGGAGACGATCGCGTCCTGCACGCGGTGCACCGTCGGGTGGAGGTGACGGCGGTGCATGTGAAACGGCGACAGCTCGGTGTCGCGCGGCGAGCGCCGCAGGTACACCACCATATCCTCAGCCACGCTCGCCGCCAGCGCCTCCCCGCACTCCTCGGCGATCAGATGCAGCGCGACGTCGATTCCCGCGGTGATGCCGGCGCTCGATGCGAGCGGACCGTCCACGACGAAGACGCGGTTTTCGACGACCTTCGCGCGCGGCGCGAGAGTGCGAAGCATCGGCAGCAACTCGTGATGCGTCGTGCAACGGCGGGTGCCGAGGAGGCGGGCGCGGGCGGCGAGGAGCGTGCCGGAACAGATCGTCAGCAAACGATGCGGCGAGTCCTTGTCGCCCAGCGCGTCGTGCAGGCGATCGTGCAGCCATTGCGCGGTGAGCGCGATCTCCGGCGTGACATTGGTTACGTGCGCTGTCGGCTGACCGACGACGACCACCCACGTCGGTGTGGTGAGTTGCTCCGGCAATGGAGCGAGGTCGCCGAGGGCGAGTCCGACTGATGTCGGCATCGTGGTCACAGGTCCCGCGAACGCAAGACGAAAACGCGGTGGCAGTCCTCGAAGTTCGCGATGCTGGTTGGCGAGACGAAAGGCTTCCGCGGGGCCAGCGATGTCGAGCAGCAGCGAGTGCGGCACGATGACGAAGAGGACGTCGATGAGCTGAGCGCGGGTATTCATGAGCGAAAAGCCAGCGATCAGAATAGCTCTCTTCGCGCCTTCGCGTCTTCGCGTGAAAGTTGCTCACGCGAAGGCGCGAAGACGCGAAGAAGGTCCTTGTCCGAAAATGATTGAAAGATGTCGGGCTGCGCGGCGACAGGACATCGGGACGCCGGTACCTTCGCCGCATGCATATCGAAGCATCCCAAACCACTCGTCGCCACGATGGACACTTACTCGCGATTGCGCTGCCGATCGTCATGGCGGCGTCGCTCGCGTGGTGGCATGTGTCGCTGTCCGCGCAAGCGACGAGCGATCCGAAGCCAAGCCTCGAAAACACCGTCGACGCGAACATCAAACCCGGCGACGATTTCTTCGCATACGCCAACGGCGCCTGGCTCAAGGCCAACACGATTCCAGCAGGCAAGTCGCGATGGGGAGCGCGCGACGAGCTGGAAGGACTGGCCCGCAGCCGCGTCGCGACGCTGCTCGACACCGCCAGCAGCGCACCGGCCGGCTCCGCGGCGCGCAAGGTCGCGGACTTTCGCGCTGCGTACATAAACGAAGCCGCCATCGAAGCCAAAGGTCTCGCGCCGCTCAAGCCGCAGCTCGATCGCATTGAGAACGTCTCGGACAGCGCCCAGCTCACACGCCTCCTCGGGCGCGGCATGCGCGCGGACGTCGATCCTGAGGGATTCGGTGTCTACGATTCGGCCAGCGTGCTGGGGCTGTCGGTCGAGCAGAGCATCCACGGAGAAAAGACCAACGTCGCCTTCCTGCTACAGGGAGGACTTGGACTGGACCGCGAGGACTACCTCGGCGCTGATTCCGTCAAGCGAGATCGTTACCGCCAATCGATCGCGAAGATGCTCACGCTCGCCGGCCCTCTCAGTCCTGACGCCCGGGCAGACGAACGCGCGACCGCGGTACTGGCGCTGGAAACGGCGATCGCGCAGAGCCACACCACGAGCGAGGAATCATCAAGAGACCACAACGCCGATAACGTCTGGACGCGCGCAGACTTTGCGCAACGCGCACCCGGAATGGACTGGATGGCGTTCTTCGATGCCGCGGATCTCGGCCGGCAACAGGAGCTCGTCGTCTGGCAACCAACCGCCGTCACCGGTTTGGCGGCGCTCGTCGCATCGCAACCGCTGGAAGTCTGGAAGGACTACCTCCGCTTCCACGCCATTCACGATTACGCGGACGTGCTGCCGCGCGCATTCGCCGGCGAGGCGTTGGCGGCAAACGGGAAACAATCAACGCGTGCCGAACGCGCGCTCGCAGCCACGCAATCAGCAATGAGCGACGCGATCGGCCGCATGTACGCGGAGCGCTATTTCCCCGCCGCGCAGAAGGCGCGCCTGGAGCGCATCTCCGACAACGTCCGCGCGGCACTCATCAAACGCGTCGAAACCGCGACGTGGATGTCGCCAGCCACCAAAGCCGGTTCGTTGGAAAAGTTGAAGACGCTGTACGTCGGACTCGGATATCCCGATCAGTGGGAGGATTACTCGTCGCTGACGATCGACCCAACCGACCCGCTCGGCAATCTGCAACGCGTTTCCGATCGCGCCTATCACAACGCCCTCGCCCGCCTCGGGCAGCCCGTCAATCTGAAGTATTGGTACAGCGCGCCGCAGACGGTCGCCGCACTGCTCGTGTTTCAGCAAAACTCGTATGTGATGGATGCCGCGTTACTGGAACCGCCGAAGTACGATCACGCGTCGTCCGACGCCGCAGCCTACGGTTCCGTTGGGGCGCTCATCGGGCACGATCTTACGCACTACATCGACACGCTCGGTGCCGATTACGACACGGAGCATCAGATGCGCCATTGGTGGACCGCCGAGGATATGCAACACTTCGAGGCGCTGTCGCAGCCGCTGGCGGATCAGTTCGCGGCGTATCAGCCACTGCCCGGACTTTCCATCAACGGCAAGCTCACGCTCCGCGAAGACATCGCCGACCTCGGGGGCCTCGCCGCGGCGCTCGACGCCTTCCATAAGACGCTTGGCACCCGCGCGGCGAATGCGAATTTCAGACGCGCGCAGGATCGCGAATTCTTCATCGCCTATGCACAAACACTCCGGCGAAAAATCAGCGAGGAAGCCATGCGCAAGCAGGTCGCCACCAACGACCACGCACCCGAGGACTACCGCGCCGACACGGTTCGCAATCTCGATGCGTGGTACGAGTCGTTCGACGTGCGCCCCGGTCAGCGGCTCTACCTCGAGCCCGTTGCGCGCGTGCGGGTCTGGTAGAAATCAACATGCGCGTCACCGTCTGTGAACTGCCGCACGAGCCAGCAGCACTTGCCGCCGCGTGGTCCGCACTCTGCGAACACACGGTGCGTCACTCTTCCGAGTTGGTGCTGCTGCCAGAGCTGGCGATGATCGATCCGCTCTGGCTCGACGAGCACTTCGACGCGACTCGCTGGGCAGCCGCGGAAGAACGCAGCGAGCAATGGCGCCATCGCCTCTGCGAGTTGCGCGTCGCGCACGTGGTCGGAACGCGCCCCATCACGATCGACGACCGCCGCTTCAACCAGGGATTTTTCTGGTCAGCCTCCGGCGAGCTGGCGCCGCTGCGCCGCAAGTTCTACCTGCCCGATGAGCCGGGCGGCTGGGAAGCGCGCTGGTTCGACCGCGGCGACGCCCACTTCACCGAATACGAGGCCGGCATCTGGTCGTTCGGCCTCAACATCTGCACAGAACTGTGGGCCGTCGAGACGTACGCCGCGTACGCCGCCCGCAACGTGCCCGTCATCCTCTCCCCTCGGGCAACCGCCGCCGCCACAACGGCAAAATGGCTGTCGATCGGCGTCGTGGCAGCGGTGCGCTCCGGCGCCTTCAGCCTCTCCTCCAACCGCGTCGACCCAACCGGCGCCTGCGGCGGGGTGGGATGGATCATCGATCCGTCCGGAACCATCCTCGCGCGGACGACCGCCGAAGCGCCATTCGCGACGATCGACATCGACCTGTCCGCCGCGGCGGCAGCGAAGGACGAATATCCGCGCTACGTGTTCGGGGCGAGACCACGGTAATCGCGATTCGACCGGATAAAAGCCATCCTGTGCGATCATCGTTGCTGCGCATGAGTGAGGAGAAGTGATGGAAGGCATTCAATTCGTTACCGACGACAAGGGTAAGAAAGTCGCTGTCCAGATCGACCTCGGCCGGTACGGCAAGTTGTGGGAAGACATCCACGATCAGCTTGTCGCAGATTCCAGAGCGCACGAAAAAAGCGTCTCATTTGAGGTCGTAAAACGCCGCCTCGAACGACGCAAACGTCAAGCTCGTGTCTGATTATCGAGTCGTCATCAAACCGTCGGCCACGAAGGAGCTCGACAAGCTTCCGCTCACTGTTGCCGCGCGAATCGCAGCGAAGATCGATTCGCTGGCCCAGATACCACGACCCCATGGTGTCAAGAAACTGGAGGGGGAGCCAAGACGGTGGAGGTTTCGTGTCGGCGACTGGCGAGTCATCTTCGCGATCGATGACGGCAGGCGTATGGTGGATATCATTTATATCCGTCATAGAAGCAAA
The DNA here is from genome assembly GCA_963719365.1 of Thermoanaerobaculia bacterium. Taxonomy (GTDB): domain Bacteria; phylum Acidobacteriota; class Thermoanaerobaculia; order Gp7-AA8; family Gp7-AA8; genus JADGNZ01. The sequence continues at coordinate 1,737,262 of OY970380.1, forward strand.
GCCTACGAATAAGGATCGCATTGCATTTCCGGAACGTTGATCTCGCGCAACCCGAGATCCGAAGTCATTCAACTCAAGTCGAATACGCAGGTGACACCGTCAATCAGAGCGAGGTAGGCAGGTGCTCGTGGAGATTCCACGGCAGTGTCACTCCTCAGCGCCGCCGGATCGAACACCACGGAGCCTCGGAAACGGAGCGATGGCTCGAAGGCACGGCAACGTATACCGGCTCAACTTCTAGCTCGGGACGTAGCGCAACTACGAAGCCGTACTTCGTATCGGCGAATTCGACCTCCGCCCTGACAGCACTCGGGCGGGACGCCCGAGCGCCCGCGGTCGAGACGACCGCACTCCTTCCGACGTGCATGCCTCGCTGCGTTTTCCAGTCTGCAGGCACCGCAGGCTGGCGCGCCGGCAGCATTGACGCGAAGACCCGGAGAAATGACGCTATGGAAAGGAAGGGCACAGGGGCTGAAGCCGAAGTACGACAGCGCGTTGAGGACTATGCGAAGGCGATTGGCGCGAAGGACATCGACCGCGTCATGTCTCTTTATGCACCGACCATCGTTTCATTCGATCTGAATCCACCCCTGCGATACACCGGGACTGACAAGAAACGGAGAGCGTGGCAAGAATTCTTCGTCACCTTTGCTGGTCCGGTCGTCTACGAGATCCATGAATTAAGCGTCATCACGAACAGTGAGCTGGCATTCGTTCACAGTCTGAACCACGTGAACGGAACGCTGGCCAATGGTCATGTCACTGACCTATGGGTTCGCTGGACTGCGTGCTTCCGGCGAATCGATGGCGTCTGGCTGGTCGTGCACGATCACGTGTCTGTCCCCGCAGACCTCGCGCATGGCCAGTCGTGACGATGGCGCCGACCGAAGACAAACGTAGGTCGGACTCTCCAGTCCGACTGCATGGCGTTTCCGAAAGAGGATTGTCGGACTGGAGAGTCCGGCCTACGTGCATTCGCTGATGCTCACAATCGTCACCGTTTTGGACCTCACCGTGAGACGGCAACCTGCTACCTTTTCGTGCAAATGAACGAACTCGGAACGCCATCGCCGCAACTGCGTACCGGCCGCCTCCTCTTCGCGTTGTCGGTCGTTGCGTCCGGGATCTATCAACTCGTGACGGGGCGATTCGTCAACCTCGTGCCGGTGAATCCTGCTCATGTCCAGCCGTGGCAGGCTTACGTTCTCGGCGTGGTGCTGATTCTCATCGGCGTGGGCTTACTCATAAGAAGAACGGTTACCGCGGCGGCCATTACGCTTGCCATTCTTCTGCTCGTGTTGTTCTTTGGATTCAGCCTGAGGGTCGCGATTCCGAACGCTTCGATGGGATACGTTTGGGTCGATCCTCTGATGATTCTGACGATCCTCAGCGGCGTGGGCCTGACGGTGGTTCCCCGCGAGGGAGCCAGTTCCGCCGACCGCGTTTTCGAAAAGTTGTCACGCTTTGTGCCGCTGGCGCTCGGAGCGTTCATGGCGTATTGCGGCGCGTTGCACTTTCCGTACGCCAAGTACGTCGCGGGCCTGATTCCGCCGTGGATTCCGGGGCATATGTTCTGGACCTACTTTGCCGCGGTCGCGCTAATCGCAGGAGGAATCGGACTTCTTGTGCCGCAAACGGCCCGGCTGGCGGCGACGTTGTCGGGGATCATGCTCATCAGTTGGTTCTTCCTCGTGCACATCCCGCTGGCCATCAACACGCATAAGGTCACCGAGGTTTCACGCGGATTTCAGGCGCTTCAGGATGGTGCTGTCGCGCTCATGCTGGCGGGAACGATTCGCACTCGCAGGTCGTGATCCTCGATCGCCGATCAACGCATGGTCACAATTTGCCGGGCAGCGCCTGACTGCCTGAGCGCGTCCGACGATCCGGAATTGTGACGCACGTCAGAAGTTGCAGTGTCAAATTACCGCCGGGCAAGAATGCCTGCGCTACGTTTTCAGGCCGCTGGATGCAGCGTTCCTTTGTTAGCATCGCTGTCGATTTCGCATGCCGTGATAGGCGCGCGATGTTTGCCCTATGAAAAAAGCGCTGATCCTGATTGTCGTGCTGGCCGCGGTGGGTTATGTCGCGTCGTGGTTCTGGGCGGGAGACAAGATCGATGCGGCGGCCGCGCGGCCATGGCCGGACGGTTTGGGGACGCTCGCTGCGGTCCCCGATCGGTATCCGCCGCAGCGCGAGAATGACGCCGCCCGGAAGCTGACCAAGCTCGCTGCTTCGATCGCAGACAGCAACGCCGTCAGGGCGTACGTTAGAGAGGAAATCGTGCGCGGCGAGCTCACCATCGCCGAGCCGCCGGCGATCGCTGACGTCACCGCGATCTGCGATCTGCTACTGCGCGAGCCGGTCGTTTGGGAGCGCGACCTCGTGCAACAGCACGGCGGTCTTCTGGGAAAGGTGGCGATGCACCTGTCGCTGATGCGCGCCCTGGTCGCGAGCGCCCTCGGGCGCGCACGCTTGCACGACGCGGCCGCCTGGGATGACCTGCACGCGGCGTGGAACCTGACGAAATCGCTCCACGCACATCCGCACGTCATCCTGCGGGCCGTGGCCATGTCGATGACGCGCACGATTAACGCCGTGGCGTGGAAGATGCCGCTTCCGGTGCCGGCATGGTTCGCCGAGGTGCAGGAACGCGACCTCGTGCGGCCGTTGATCGAGACGCTGCAGTTCGAGAATTGGCGGAGGCGGAAGGAGCAGATGTTCCCGCTGAAACCGTTCGCCGAGAGGATCGAGCGGGATCGCATTCTCGCCGGTGAGCTCGCGCGAACGAACGCGTGCGAGCCCAATCGTGTGATCGAGCCCGCCGATCGCAAGGATCCGAACGGCACGATCGACATCGGCTGGCAACGTGCTTTTCGCTATCGCGCCGAACGCGAGGCCACTGCGAACGCACTGCGCATACGTGCCGGGCAACCGATCGAAGAAGGCTCGCGCTGCAGCGATGGCAAGTGGAGCTTCGACGGCAAGACGCTCCGGTTCACGAAGCCAGTCGTGACGCAAGAGAAGCGCGATGCGTCGATGCCGCTGACGCTGCACGTTCGCGAATGATCTCGCGCGAGCAGATCAGAAACGGCATTCCTTGCCAGCGCCGGCTCATTGCACGCCCGCGCGCAGCTCTGTGATGTGTGCCGCCTTCATCGTAGTCGTCGTCGCGGTGATCGTTGGATCGGTGTAACTCATGGTCGGAACGCCGATGGCAAGCCGTGCAGCGTCGAGTGCGGTGCGCAGCTCCGTTAGATGCACGGCTTTGATCGTCGTGCCGGCGAGGGACGAATCGGTGAACGATGCCGTTCCAAGACCCGCCGCCTCACGCATGGCATTGACAGCAGTGCGTAGCTCGGTGATGTCGACCGCGTGCACGATCGTCGACGAGGCCGTGATCGACGGCGTCGTGAAGATGATCGTCGTCGCCACATCGACCGCGCTGAACGATGATCCGCCGGTGACTTTTACCTTGTAGAGATACGTGCGGTTCGCAATCAACCCTGAGTTCAGGAATGAGGTGCTGGACGTCGTCCCCACGGGGGCAAATCCGCCATTCAGTTCGCTGCGGTAAATGTCGTACGTCGCCGCGCCGCTCACCGCCGGCCACGACACCAGCACGCTCGTCGTGCTCGCCGCCGTTGCCGAAATCGAGGCAGGGGCACCGGTCGTCGTCACGGTTTGGATAACCGTCGGGGACGTGCTCGCGAGGAAATACGCATTCCCCTCGTACTCGGCGGTGATGGAGTGCGACCCCACGGAGAGCGCGTTCGTCGAATACCCGGCGGTGCCGTTCGAGACCGCGACGCTGCCAAGATCCGTCGCACCATCCTTGAAGGTGACATTGCCACTGATCGTTCCGCTCGCCGGAGAAGTCACCGTCGCGGTAAACGTAACAGTCTGTCCCTGTGGTGATGAGGTCGCGGATGACACCAGGGCGGTGCTGGTCGAAGCCTGAACGGTCACGTCGAAGGTCCCCGTGATCGAGCCCGTCACCGTGTCCACTGCGGTGATCGTCTGCATGCCCGGCGTAACCATCGTGAAGTTGAAGCTGTGGGATCCTTCGCCGTTCGTGAATGTGTAGTTCGCAGGGAGCGTTGCGCCGGCATCGCTGGAAGTGAAATGCACCGTTCCGGCGTAGCACGCGCTGACGATGTTGGCGGCAGTCAGCGCCGAAACCGTGATCTGCGTTGACGCATTCACCAGAACCGGCGACGTCGATGCGATGCCGTAATGCGTCGTGACCGTGCAACTGACGTTGATCGTCTTCGTGGCAGCGGGCGAGACTCCTCCATCACCATCATCGATGACGAAACTGACGGTGCGCGCAACCGTCGACGGATTCGACGAGACGTTGCGGAACGTGACGTTCTGCGCGAGCGCCTGAGCCGCGGCGGGCGACGATGCAGGGTTGAATGCGATGACCAGTGCCGCGGTTCCACTTCCGCCCGAGTAAATGCCGATCGTCGTTCCGCCGTAGGTGACATTGGAGCCGGAGGTTCCGATCTGTCCTGCGGAGGTGCCTTGATTGCGGATCTCGAGACGATCGTCCGTCGTGGCATTTGTCAGTGAGACCGTGAGTGTTCCCGAGGCAAGATCCGTGGAGTCGGCGTCAGTGACCGTCGCTCCGGAATCGATCACCGTCGCTGCGTCACTTGCCGTATAGGTGAGCGCACCGCCTGGCAGCGTCACGACAGGGGCGTCGTTCGCCGCGGTGAAGGTCAGTGCGGTAACTCCGGCCGGACTGGTGCCACCCTGTCCATCCGCAACGACGAACCGGATCGTGCGTCCGGAGACCGAAGGCGCGTCAGACACATTGCTGTAGGTGATGTTCCTGACCACCGTCTGCACCGCAGTCATCGTGGAGCTGGCGTTGAATGTGATGACGAGCGGCGTCGTACCGCTTCCCCCGGTCGTCGTCGCCACGACGACGCCGCTGTAGGTGACGTTCGCGCCGGATACGCCGGTCTCTCCCGCACCGGTGCCGGTGTTCTGCACTGCCAGCCGGTCATCGACCGAGCCGTTCTCGCTGAAGTCGGCCGTCACCGTACCGCCGCTGAAATCCGATGGCTGGTCGGGATCGGTTACCGTCGCCGCAGGCGCGATCACGATGGGCGCGCCATTCTCGACGTACGACGGCGAGGGATTGCCGAGACTGAGTGAAGGCGCATCGTTGGTGGAGGTGATGCCGAGATTCAGAGTCTGTGCGCTACTCGCACCACCGTCGCCATCGTTCAGGACGAAGCGGATGGCGCGCGATGTTCCCGGCGCGTCTCCAGTGTTGCTGAAGGTGATGTTGCGCGCGAGTGCCTGGGTGGAGACGACGTTGGCCGAACTGTTGAGCGCGATCGTGAGCGCGGTAGCACCGCTGCCACCGCTCAAGGTTCCGATCTGCCCCCCCTCGTAGGTGACCGCCGATCCACTGAGCCCGATCTGCCCGCCGCCCGTGCCCTGATTCCTTACGCTGAGGAGATCGCTGCTCTGGCCGTTCCCAGTGATATCGACGACGAGCGAGCCGGTGTCGAAGTCGCTGGAGTCGACGTCGCTGACACTCGCCGCCGGATCGAGTACGGCTGCGGATCCCCCTTCGGTATAGGAGGCCGCATTTCCGGACAGCGTCAGCACCGGGGCGTTGCTGATTCCGGTGACATTGACCAGCTTTGTCGCTGCGGTGCTGGTTGCCCCATCGCCGTCGTTGACGAGGATTTCGATCGTCCGCTGCAGCGTGGACGGCGCCTGCGAGCCATTGCGATAGGTGATATGGCGCGCAAGCTCCTGAACGTTCGCCGCATTCGACGACCCGTTCAGCGAGACGATGAGCGCCGTGCCACCGCTGCCGCCGCTGTACGTGCCGATTTGGGTGCCGTTGTAGCTGACGTTTGCGCCGGCCACTGAGATCAGACCCGAAGAGCTGATCTCAAGAATGTCATCCGTCGTGCCGTTCGAAGCGAAGTCGACCTGCATCTGGCCCCCCGCGAAGTCCGCCGAGTCCGCGTCCGTCACGGTGGCACCGGCATCGAGGATCGTGGCCGGATCGAGCTCTGTATAGCTGACCGCGCCGCCGGGCAGCGTAACGACCGGCGCATCGTCCACGAGCGTGATGCTGATGTTCTTCGACGCGCTCGCGCTGCCGCCGTCACCGTCGGTGATCGCGAACTGCACGCTGCGCGAAGTCGTGGCGTCGGCAGTGCTGAAGAAGGTGATCGCGCGGGCGAGGGCCTGAGCTGCGGCCGGCGACGACGAGGCATTGAACGTGATCGTGAGCGCAGTGGCGCCGCTGCCGCCCGTCCAGGTGCCGATCGTCGTGCCGCCATAGGTCACGTTCGATCCCGACACGCCGATCTGTCCCGCGGAGGTCCCCTGATTGGTGATGCTCAACACGTCGCCGCTCGCCGCTCCCGATGTGATCGTGACGGTCAGCTGTCCGGTGTTGAAATCGAACGAGTCGCTGTCGGTGATCGTTGCCGCCGCATCGAGGGACGTCGCTGCCGTGTTCTCGGTATAGCTCAGCGTTCCGCTGGGCAGCGACAGGGTGGGGTTGCTGTTCACGATCGTCACGCCGATCGACTTGGAGGCGCTACTGCCGCTGACGCTCGCAGCGGTGAGCACGAACTGCACGGTGCGCGTGGTGGTGGACGGACTGACGTTGTCCACGTTCCGGAACGTCACATTGCGGGCCAGCTCCTGCGCTGCCGCCAGCGTGGCGCTGGCGTTGAATGTGATGACGAGCGGCGTCGTACCGCTGCCGCCCGTGTACGTAGCGATCGTGGTGCCGCCGTAGGTCACGTTGGAACCCGACACGCCGATCTGACCGGCGCCGGTGCCGGTGTTCATGATCTCTAGACGATCGTTGCTGCTGCCATTCGCGGTCAGCGTTGCCGTGAACGTGGTACTGCTCCAGACGGCAGAATCGACATCCGTGACCGTCGCCGCGGCGTCGATGACCAACCCCGAGGCTCCGCGGACATAGGTGACGTTTCCACCGCCGAAGGCAACGTTCGGAGGGTCATCGATTGCCGTGACCGTCACGCTCTTGGTCGCCGCGGACGAGGTCGCACCATCGCCGTCATTCAAGGTGAAGCTCACGGTGCGGGCCGACGTCGAAGGATTATCCGAGACATTGCTGAACGTGATTTGCTGCATCAGCGCCTGCACTGCCGTTGGCGTGGAATTGTCGTTGAACGTGACGGCCAGCGACGCCGGATAGGTGCCGCCGGAGTAGGTGCCAATCGTTGTTCCGGCGTAGGTGACGTTCGATCCCGACACGCCGATCTGCGCGGCGCCTGTGCCCTGGTTGGTGATTGCCAGCCGATCATCCGTCGTGCCGTTTGCCGAGACTGCAATTGTCAGATTCCCCGTCGCGAAGTCCTCGGAGTCATCGCTGATGGTGGCAGTCGATGCGATCGTGACTGCTGACCCGTTCTCCGTGAACGCCGGTGTGCTCGCGCCCGTGGACAGCGTGGGCGTTCCGTTGGCCAGCTTGAAGCGCTGTCCGAAAATCTCCGTCTCCGAGGAGACCGTGAGCGCTGGCGAGTTCGCGCGCCACGCGACGAGCATCTCGCCGGACGGTCCCGCGGCAACGTTTGCATCGCCGGGCTGATAGGTCGACGTCCCGTCGACGCCGTCTTCACTCAAGCGGTAATCGCTGCGGCCGGCCGACGCTCCGGATGCCGACAGCCGCTGCCCCCACACTTCGACATCCCCGACCGTGACGTCCGCTCCGGTCCAGACGACGAGATACTGCAGATCCGCATGGGAGTAGGCGACCGAGGGCGAGACGCCGTTGAACGAGGCGTCCGCGGCGGGTCCCATCTCGCTGATCTGGAAATCGTTCGTCCCCACTTCCAGTCTCGTCGAGGCGCTGATGCGCTGGCCGTAAATCTCGTAGTCGCTGCTGACGTCGTTGCCGGACCACACCACGAGGAACTCTCCGGCGTCGGGGTTGTAGGTGATTGCGATCGCCGCGACCAGCGACGCGGTCGAGCCGTCCGTGCCCATGTCGCTGATGCGGAAATTGAGTGTGGCCAGATCGGACACGCTGCTCGGGTTGTAGAGCGCTCCTGCCGCCGTGACGAACTGGCCGAAGACCTCGTTCTCATTATCGGCGCATGGTGTTCCGTCCGAATTCCAGACCACCAGATACCGCTGGTTGGTCGAGTCGAAGGCGACGGCGGGGGAGTTGGCACTGCGCGAGAACGTCCCATCGGGGAGGGCGTAGCTGATGCGCAATTCATCGGAAGAGATGCTCGTGCCCGTAGAGCTCAGCACGCGGCCATAGATCTCCGTCTCATCCGCATTCAGCGCTCCGTGCGCCGTCGTATCGTGATTGTTGTCGCTGCCGTAATAGACGACGAGGTAGCGATTGTTGACCGAGTCCCACGCCACAGACGGATTGCGCGCAAAGTAGCTGTCGGCCGCATCGGTGGCACCCATGTGGCTGATGCGGAATTGCCCGACCGGCGTACCGGTCGCGCCGCTCACACGATTTCCGTAGATCTCGGTGTCGTTGCGCACACCGAGCGTGTCGTCATCACCGTTCCAGACCACGAGATATTCGTTGTTGGTCGAGTTGTAGACGACATCGGGTGAGCCCGCGTGATAGAACGGCCCGGCTGCGTTGAACGTGCTCCCCATCGTGCTGATGCGGATCTCGTTGCCCGTGACGGTCCCGCTGCCGCTCACGCGCTGCGCCCAGATCTCCTGCTCGCCGTTATCGTCCTCGCCGGTGAAGACGACGAGATATTCGTTGTTGGTGCTGTTGTAGGCGACTTGCGGAACGCCGGCCGTTCCGCTGCCTTCGCTTCCCATCGTCGTGATGCGGAAGTCATTCGTTCCGATCTCAGGATCGATGGTGACCGGATAGACCGCACTCGCCAGACCTTCGCCGTTCAGCGTGATCTTCGTGGATGCCGCGGTGACTTCCATCGTCGCGGCGATGGGCGCGCCGCAGGCGTCGAACGCCGTCACGCGACCGAGCGAGACCACACCATTCCGGTCCCGCCACGTCCAGCCACGCTTCGATGGCAGGAAGCGTCCCTCCGTCTCCACGGCGCCTTCGATCACGATGTCGCCGTTGCCGAGGCGCTCAGGGATTACGAATTCCTGCTCGACGGTGCGGTCTTTCGCCACGTAACGCTCGACGGCAGGACCTCGCTCGTAAACTGCGGCCGAGCGGTCGCTGGTCACGCGCGGCTTCACATCACGCGCGAACGGAACGTCTTTGCCTCCGGCGGTCATGCGCGTAAGCCGCCACTGCCACGCGGGACCGCGCAGAGGCCGGAACGACAGTCCGCCGGCAGTCAGATCTGCGAAGTGTTCCGTACCTGACAGCACCGCCCCGGACGGGGTGACGCTGACCGCGCGATCGCCAGCAACGGCGAGCCGGGCGCAAATCAATGCAGACACGGCGAGCACGGCAACCGCAGTGCGACGGTACATGTGAAGCCCCCATTTCCAACGATGAAGAATCTCCCACGTAAGGTACCGTCTTGAGGATGAATTCCTTCAGGCGGCTTGCTGTCCGCGAGACGAAATGGCGATAAAAACGGGGAAAATCCATCCTGGCGATCGCATGGGATCGTCTCACCGGTTCGCCGGTCCGTTCGCGCGCCTGACCGGTGACTTCTCCGGCGCAGCGCCAGCGTCCCGCCGCATCGCAGAAACGTTGCGGCGGGCAATTGTTGCCCATATACCGCGGCAGCATGTCCAGCCCTCGCAGGAGAGTGCCGGTGAGGGAATCGTAGACCAGTGGCGTACGAAGGTCGTCACGAACAGCGGTCAACCGATCGCGCGTTGAGCGCCAGGGCCCCGGCCGCAACGCGAGCTCGCAAGACGCTTGAACAGGTCGCGGAGGAAAACGAGCAGAGATGGACGACGGCCGTGCCGCAGTGACTACGGGATTTGAACCTGCGTAACCCCACCGTAAGCGGCGGCTTCCTGGTCATCGAGAGAATCACCCGATCGCCTGGACCACGGGATCCGGCCGCGGCCGCCGGGACGCGATTCAACGTTGGCCTCTTCACCAGAATGTGTGGGTGAAATCCGGATGAGGCAGATCTGCAAGTGAATGGTACAGAGCAAGTTCCGCGATTCGGAAGCTCCGAAAACCGTACGATTTTCTCATAGTCACTTTCGCCTTGTTGTTGAGACCCTCCACGGCGCCCGCTGAGATGTGCTTGACCTTGAACCAGTTCAGGAGCAAAGGTCGATGTTTTCGGAGCGATGCTGCGACCTTCTTCATCTGATCGATTCGGGACCGCATCGCTCGTGTGCACCAGGAATCGAGAAAGCGTCCCGCGTGCGGCGGTGACACGTAATCCCAGAACCGCTGAAAGCCTTCCTTGAGTAGGTAGGCGCGGACGATCCTGAGATTTTTCCTCAGCAGGTCCGCCAGCTTTTCATGCTGCACCTCGCTGAGGTTTTCCTCTCGTTTCAGGAACAGCCACCGCGAGTTGGTCAATACCGGTTTGCCGTTCTTCTTCTTGAGCTCACGAACCTCTTCGGCTCGGATACGATCGATCGCTTTATTCATCATCGATGCGATGTGAAACCGGTCCAGGATCTGGATGGCCTTTGCTGCCCGCAGCCGGATGACCTTCAAATACGCAGGCCACATGTCGCTGCACGCTACCTCCAACTTCTCGGACAGCTCCCGGCCGAACCAGTTGAAGAATGCGTGCAAAGTCTCTTCTCGCCGGTCCTTCCCCATCCACAGCAGCCGTTTTCTCTCTTCGTCGATCTGGTAAACCAAGGTCAGATACTTCGGTCCTCCGTGTGCTTTGGACCCTCGCCGGTGCATGATCTCGTCAACTCCGATTGACTTGATCCCATCCAGCGACACGTGCTTACGTCCCCACTCCACGGCGTGCTCCACCGCACGGCTCACTACTCCCCATGTCGTCGTAAACGTCTTCGCCACTTCCGACCAGCTCATCCGGCGTGCCCAGTTCGCCAGAAACCACTGATACGTCGTACTCACCCGGCTCTTCCCCTCCGCCCACGGAACACTCTCCACACGCACTCCACAGCGATGACAGTTCACTCGCCGCATCTGGTAAATCAGCGTCGCCGGGATCTGCCAAAGGGGCACGAATGCGAACCGTCTCGTTTCCTTGCGGTCGTACAAAACCGCAATCGATCCACACCCCGAACATAACGGCCAGCTGTTCTTCCGCGGCCGGATGCGCACCTCGATCTCCGTTTTATCCTTGTTCCATCCAACCTCTTCGTAGACGAACCCTGGAATCTCTTCCACCTGATTCAGAATAGACTTCACCAGCATCCCGTGCTCCCCGTGACTTTTGGTTTTTCGACAACTCCATTGTCACGGCTCCGAGCCGGGATGCTTTGACTTTTTCACCCACTGATTCTGAAGAAGACCCCAACGTTGGAAGGGAAGCAGTCATTTGTCGCGGGTGGCCCGACTTGGTCCAGCACCAGCCCCTCCAGCGGGCCGGGGCCAGGCCTTTGCCGGATGGGGCCAGGCCTTTGCCGGATGGGGCCAGGCCTTTGTTCGTTGACTCAGTGGGACAAGATCGAAGGTCTGGCCCTCACAACGCGAGAAAAATGGGCGACGCTCGATCGAAGATCCTTGTTGTCGCTAGAAAACACGGTCCGGATGCCGCCGATTCGATTCGGCCACGTTCTTTCTTAGCTTCTCGTTGAACCGTAATGCAGGAAAAGCGCATTCAGAAGAGAATGCGTTTCCCGGTTTCAGCTCAACAGCAGGAACAAGACAAGCGTCTGCAGCGCGGGAGTATCCGCGGCTCGATGATCACAACCCGAGTGAGAGTCTCAGGCGCGCAATTGTGCGATCGCGCAGTCGTAATGGGTGAGCAGAGTCGTGTTCGTACTGAACGAGAGCTCGCACGCCTTGATCAGATTCGAAATATGACCTTCGCTCCTGAGCCGGAGCGAGGCTGCAATCGAGCGTAACGTCACGAGACCTTCATGCCAGCCGATCCAGGCGATGAGGCCTCGAAGTATGTTCCCGGGCGTCTGGCGGATCGATTCCGCCGTCTCGCCGGCAGCCTTCGCTACTGCATCGACGATCTCGTACATCTTCGGCCGCCCGATGGCGCGCTGCGTCCGTGGATGATCAGTCGATCGCGGCTTCGTCTCGACCTTCTTGCGCATCTCCTTCGACCACGCTTCCGTTCCGAGGTAGAGCTGATTCGTCAACTTGTCCCATAGCCGGTCGTCACACCCGATTTTCGCCAGGACAAACTCACGATACGCTGCCTGCGCTGTCTCGCGTTCGGGACCGAAGAGGTTATCGACTGCGGCGAGATCGAGCCAGTCCGGCGCCGCTTCCAGTCCAGCCGTAGCGCGATAACTCGACCAACGATAGTCCTCCGGACGCGCGCACATGTTCGCACGCACCGGATTGAGGGCGACGTAGCGCAACACATCAGCAAAGTACGCCTCCTTTTCGATGAGGAGCGCTTTGAAACGGCCCTGGTACAAGTGCCCGCATCGTTTGTGGATACGGTTGTACCAGTTGACGTAGGCGCTATTGAGCCAATGCATCCCCTTGGACAGATTGGGCTCCGCGATCTGAATGACGAGGTGAAAATGGTTCGTCATCAGCACCCATGCAGTGACCGACCAACTGAATCGCTTCGCGGCTTCCCCAAGGAAAAGGAGAAACGTCTGGCGGTCCTGGATAGTGCGGAAGATGGGTCTCCGTTCATTGCCGCGGGAGGTGACGTGGTACAGCGCATCAGCGAACTCGAGTCGTAGTGGTCTTGCCATAGTGCGACCGAGGATCCCTCGGCATTGTCAAGTTCGCCGAGGAATCTACGTGGTGTGGAGAAAAAACGCTCCGACCTCCTCGGAATGGTAAAAAACGATACGAGTAGTAGAGCGCGTCGAAGAAGAGAGCGGTCGAGAAATCCTGCCCAACGCGTTTCTCAGTTCCGGGCCCGAAGGTCTGGCCCCATCGTTTCCACCAGCGTGGGGCCAGACCTTCGCTCGTTGATTCAGTTGGACACGATCGAAGGTCTGGCCCCAGCGAAACCAGGACCGCAGCAAGTCGATCTTCGCGACGCGAGAAACGCATCTCATTTCGCCCGTAAACGAGCCGGTACGCAGATCGCTCCCGTCAGAAGTGCGCGACATGCTCAATGAAGCGCTCGAAGTGATTTCCTCACACCCGGCGAAGCGTGCAGTGCCGAGTGTGCCCTGATCACACGGCGAAGCTGTCATCGGCGTTCGAGTGCTGATGAGCGGCAGAGCAGAGCCAGTGGTCTGTACGACGATGTTGCCGTAACCCTTCCTCCGCTTTGCAACGTTTGCCACGAACGTGGGGCCAGGCCTTCGCTCGTTGATTCAGCAGGACACGATCGAAGGTCTGGCCCCCGGCGAAGGCCCGATCGAAGGTCTGGCCCCCCTGCGAAAGCGGCGACACGCGCGCCGTGGGGCCAGGCCTTCGTTCGCAGATTGGTCCGATAATGACCGAAGGCCTGGCCCCTCGCGAGCGTCCCTCGAGTCCCTTCGCGAGCCGTCCCTCTGTTACGGAGCGGGCCGGGCCTGTTGATTGCTGACTACTCCCAGACGGCTGGCACAATGCGATCAGAAATGAGGCGATATCATGGCGGACAGCATGAAGAACCATAAGCAAGCGGCCGCGAAACCCGCTTCCCGGCTTCTCGATAACCGTACTCCTGACTCGGGGGATTGGCGCGAGGAGACCCTGGAGCGCATGCGAAAGCTCATCCTGGAGGCGGACCCCGAGATGATCGAGGAACGGAAATGGAAGAAGCCATCGAACGCGATGGGGGTTCCGGTTTGGTCGCACAACGGGATTGTCTGCACTGGCGAGACGTACAAGAATGTCGTAAAGCTCACGTTCGCCCGCGGGGCCAGCATTCCGGACCCATCGCATCTCTTCAATTCCAGCCTGGAAGGCAATACGCGAAGGGCGATCGACATCCCCGAGGGTGAGAAGGTCGATACGCGGGCATTCAAAGCGCTTGTGAAGGCCGCGGTTGCTCAGAACGGCCCGGCGCCAAAGAAGCGGTAACCGATCAAAAACAGCCCGCGAACGTCGCGCGGTTCAAGCAGGTTGTTCGTCCAGCGCGAGCGCTGCGAGCGCCTCACGATTGAGCATCGATAAGCGTCGATCCTTTCGATCGAGATCAGTTTTTTCTCAGGGAACATTCTTCAGACAACTGCCGGCGCGCTCAAACCCATAGCTTTTCATGCGCACTACATTCGGCATCCACTCCTTTGCGATCCACGCCATTTCTGAAGACTTCGCCCGCTCCAACACCGCCGGGTGATCGATCCCCGATTTCGCTTCCGGTCGATGTGTGTCCGCAACACACATCCTGAACGGCTGGATCACCTCTCCTGACGTTTCGAAAACGGGATGAGGCGTCTTCGTGGTCACTACAACTTCAGCGCTCATCCACGGCGTGAGGTGATGCGTTGCACGTCCAAGGGTGTCGATCGTCACGCGCGGCGGGTACGACCGGTCACCGCAGGGACTGCCGGCGAGGCCTAGCTTCGAATCCTCACATCACAAACAAACCGGCTGACGACGAACTGCTGACGTGATCCATGGCGCGCAATCGAAAGTATTCAGACCTCAGAACGCCGTCTTCCGGCGTTCTTCGAATGACAACGCATTGCCGGCCAGGCGGCGTCCTGGCGGAATCGTCCGACAGGAAACCTTCACATTCAAGGAGATCGTATGTCTGAGAAACAGGGAAGTGCTCGTATCTGCGGTCCGTCAATCCTCACGTTCCTGGCGGGCGCGGTTCTACTCCTGATGCCGGTAATTGCACAGGCGCAGGCGATCATCAAAGTCAACGACAACGTCAACATCCGCTTCGGCGGTTTGCTGCAGTCATGGGGCGATTCGCTGCAGGATGCGACCTCGCAAGGTTACGGGAACAACCTCTTCATCCGGCGCATGCGTTTTCTGGTTTCGGGACAGGTGACTCCGAACCTGACCTTCTTCTTTGAATCCGACAATCCCAACCTCGGCAAGGCGCCGAAGACGCTGGGCAGCGGCTTCATGACACAGGACGCGTATGTCGAGTGGAAACCGACCGGCAGCAACGCCTTCGCCCTCGACGCCGGTCTGATGCTCGTTCCACTGTGCCGCAACTGCCTCAATAGCGCAGGCACACTCCTGGCGCTCGACTACGGCTCCAATTCGTTCATTGAGAGCGGCGCGACGCAATCCTCTGTCGGCCGCGACACCGGATTCCAGGCCAAAGGCTACCTCGACGGCGGCCGTCTCGAGTATCGGGCAGCGCTGCTACAGGGAATGCGACTGACAGGCGCGCGCAATCCGCTGCGCACGACGGCCCGCCTCCAATACAACTTCTTCGACACCGAAGTCGGCGGATTCTTCTATCCCGGCTTTTACATGGGCAATAAGAAGATTGTGGCCGTCGGCGCCGGCACAGATCATCAGTCGGACTATCAGGCGTACTCCGGAGATGTCTTCCTCTCGCTTCCCAATGCAGCGAAGACGAATGCTTTGAACGCCGACGTGCAATTACTCAGCTTCGATGGCAACAAGACCTTCCCCAATATGTCCCGGCAGCACGACGTGATGGTTCAGGCGGGCTACTACGTCGGCAAGCTCAAGATCCAGCCGTTCCTGCGCTTCGAGCAGCAGAACTTCATGCGCAGCGTCGACGACTTCAAGGACAACAAGCGCATGCAGGCTGGCCTGGCCTGGCTGCCGAACGGCCACAACTTCAATGTCAAAGGGGCCTATACGCGCGTCGATCCCCGCTTCGGCAACAAGACGAACGAGCTCACCGTGCAATTGCAGTTCTTCTATTTCTAAGAAATCCGCAAGACGTCTTCAGCAAGCACGAGTCAATGAAACATAACGGAGGCAGAGAAAATGGCTAACGCAGCTCCTGAAGTCACACTCAACCGCTGGTGGCGCGTGTTGGGCGGTCTGTTCATGAATCTTGCCCTGGGCTCGCTTTACGCGTGGAGCGTGTTTGTGGCACCGCTGGAGAAAGAATTCGGCTGGAAGCGTGCCGACACCTCGCTCGTCTTCACCTGGGCGATCGTAGTGTTCGCACTCAGTTTCGTTCTGGCCGGGCGCCTGCAGGACAAACTCGGACCATTCATGGTGTCCGTCGTGGGGTCGATCCTGCTCACTGTCGGATTCCTGCTCTCTTCGCAGACGCACAGCCTTACGTATCTGATCCTCTGTTTCGGTGTGCTCGTCGGAATCGGTAATGGCTTCGGGTATGCCACACCAATCCCGGTCATGGCCAAATGGTTCCCCGACAAGCGCGGTCTGGCCGTCGGTCTTGCCGTTGCTGGTTATGGCGGTGGATCGGCGATCTTCGGACCGCTGGCCAACTTGTGGCTGATCCCCACCTTCGGATGGCGCAGCACGTTCCTGGTGCTCGGCGCCGTCTTCTTCGTCATGACGATGATCGGCGCGTTCCTGCTGAAGAATCCCCCTGTAGGCTACCGCCCCGAAGGCTGGACTCCGGCTCCTGCCGCCAAGGCCGCGGCGACCACATTCGAATTCACTCCCGGCCAGATGTGGCGCACCCCCTCGGCGTGGTTCATGTGGATTGCGTATGCGCTTGGGTGCGCGGCAGGACTGATGGTGATCAGCCAGCTCGTTCCATTCGCCAAGAGCATGAATCTTCCCAGCACGGCGCTCGTGACCATGAGTCTGGTAGTTGGCGCCATCGGCAGCGCTTCCGGCCGCGTGCTCTCGGGTTGGATGTCCGACGGGCTTGGCCGCCTCAACGTGCTGCGTTTAATGATCGGCGTCTCCGCGGTTGCGATGCCGCTCCTTTATTTGACCGGCAACAACGTAGCGCTTCTCTACGTCATGGTGTTCGTCGTCTACTGGTGTTTCGGTACGCAACTATCCGTGAATGCATCCACAACCTCGGATTTCTGGGGCACAAAGAACGCCGGCATGAACTACGGCCTCTTGTTCACCGCGTATGGCGTCGCAGGAATCATCGGACCGAAGATCGCCGGCAAGTTGTTTGACCGTTACGAAAACTATCAGGCGGCCTTCTATACCGCGGCCGTACTGTCCGTGATCGCTCTGGCGTTCGAATTCCTCGCCAGACGGCCGGGCGTTCCAGCTCCTCTGCGCATTCCCGCCCCTGTGTTAGGCGGAACGCCGGCACGCTGACCATTCACTGATAAGAGATCGAGAGAACTACTCTCGCAGAGCATTAAAGGGAGACAACGATGACGACGATTACAATGGAAAAAGATACATTGGACGCTGTACATACCGACGAGTCAGAGATCGCAGTGCATTGGAAGGAAGAGGAGTATTACGCTCCGAACCCGGAATTCGTGGCGCAGGCGAATCTGACGGATCCTTCGATCAACGAACGTTTCGCGGAAAAGAACTTCCCGCAATGCTTTGAAGAATACGCGGACATGCTCACATGGTACAAGCGCTGGGACACAGTGCTCGACACACAGGACCCGCCGTTCTGGAAGTGGTTCACCGGCGGCAAGATCAACGCCTCCTACAACTGCGTCGATCGCAATCTTGACCTGTACCGGAACAAGGCCGCCATCGTCTTCGTCCCCGAGCCGGAGGATGAGGAGCCGGTGACGCTCACCTATCAGGAGCTGTACGTTCGCGTGAACGAGTTCGCGGCATTGCTGCGCAGCTTCTGCGGCCTCAAAGCCGGCGATCGCGTCACCATCCACATGCCGATGGTGGCCGAGCTCCCGATCACGATGCTCGCCTGCGCACGCCTCGGCGTCATCCATTCCGTCGTGTTCGGCGGATTCAGCGGCGAAGCTTGCGGTCTCCGCGCCGCGGACTCCGGCAGCAACGTCCTGATCTACATGGATGGCTATTACCGCGGCGGCAAGATGATCGATCACAAGGCCGGTGCGGAGATCGCCGTGGCCACGGCCGAAAAGGAAGGCCAGAAGATCGACAAGGTTCTCGTCTGGAAGCGTTACCCCGGCAAATACACCTCGGCCACTCCAATGGTGCCGGGCCGCGATTTCTTCGTCGACGAAATTCTCAAAGACTTCAAGCGCGCGATCGTCGAGCCGGTTCCGATGGATTCCGAAGCGCCGCTGTTTCTTATGTACACAAGCGGCACCACCGGCAAACCGAAAGGCTGCCAGCATCGCACCGGTGGATATATGGCCTATGTGACCGGCACGTCCAAATATATCCAGGACATTCATCCAACGGACACCTATTGGTGCATGGCCGACATCGGCTGGATCACCGGACACTCGTACATCGTCTACGGTCCGCTCGCTCTCGGCGCAACATCGGTGATCTACGAAGGCTTGCCAACGTATCCGGACGCCGGACGCGTCTGGCGGATCGCAGAACGTCTCGGCGTGAACATCTTCCATACCTCGCCCACCGCGATTCGCGGACTCCGCAAAGCCGGACCTGACGAACCGATGAAGTACAACTACCACTTCAAACACATGACCACCGTCGGCGAACCGATCGAGCCCGAAGTCTGGCGCTGGTACTACAACATCGTCGGCAAGACAGAAGCGGTCATCGTCGACACCTGGTGGCAGACCGAAAACGGCGGCTTCCTCTGCAGCACCAAGCCCGGCATCGACAAGATGAAACCGGGCAGCGCAGGACCAGGCGTTCCGGGCATCTATCCCGTGATCTACGACGAGAACAATCAGGAAGTCAAAGCGGGAAGCGGCAAGGCCGGCAACATCTGCATCCGCAATCCGTGGCCCGGAATCTTCCAAACCATCTGGGGCGACCGCGAGCGCTTCGTGCGGCAGTACTACGCGAAGTACTGCCGCGATCCGAAGAGCAAGAGATGGCAGGATTGGCCGTACTTCGCCGCGGACGGTGCCGTGCAGGCGGCCGATCATTACTTCCGCATTCTGGGACGCGTCGACGATGTCATCAACGTCGCCGGCCACCGCCTCGGCACCAAGGAGCTCGAGTCGGCGTGCCTCACCGTAGTCGAAGTAGCCGAAGCCGCCGTCGTCCCCGTCGTCGACGAGATCAAGGGACGGGTACCGGAGATCTACATCTCGCTCAAGCCTGGATACGCCGCTAACAAGGAGATCAGCGACAAGGTCATCGCCACGATCGAAACCATGATCGGCAAGATCGCGCGGCCGAAACGGGTACACATCGTTCCGGACATGCCCAAGACGCGTTCCGGCAAGATCATGCGCCGCGTCCTGGCGGCAATTTCCAACACACTCGACACGGGAGACATCACCACGCTGGCAAACCCCGATGTGGTGGAACAGATCCGCGTCGCCGTTCAGGGCAAGGAGAAGGTGGCATTCCGTGAAGGGCCTGATGATCTGAAGCAGTTCGGTACTCAGGAGTAAGCAACACAGCTCACGCTCATTCGGCGGGATCCGGATCACGGCCTCGCGGCAATCGAGGCCGCTCCGGATCTCGCTTTTTCCGCCGGCACACAAAACGGAGATTCACATGTTGGTCCGCGACGTCATGACCAGTCCGGCCGTTGTCATTTCGCCGGACACGACTCTCGAGGACGCCTATCGCGTCATGTACGAGAAACAAATCCGGCACCTGCTCGTCGTTGAACAGACGCTCGAACAAACGAATCTCGTCGGCGTGATCACCGACCGCGATCTTCGCCTCGCGACCAGCTCGCTCACCGTTTCGCCTCATCTTCCCGCCTGCAGCATCTCGGACGTCATGTGCCGCCATCCGCTGACCGCCGATCCGTCCGATCCGATCGAAGACGCAGCGTTCCGGATGCGCGAGCGCAAGATCGGCTGTCTTCCGGTGATGGAGGACGGCGCGGTGGTCGGAATCATCACCGGCATCGATCTGCTCGACGCGCTGCTGCGCATGACCGGTGTGGACAAACCTTCTGGCCGGCTGGAAATCCGCCTTGCCGACCAACCTGGCGGATTGGCGCGGCTGACCAGCTTCCTCAGTCACCGCGACGTCAACATTCATTCGATCCTCAGCCATCCCGACGGCGAGTGGCTGCGAACGGTGCTGCGCGTCGGCTCGATCGAGACGCGCGCACTTGCTCACGATCTTCGGGAGGACGGGTTCGAAGTCGTCTGGCCCGCGGAAAAACCATGGCCGAGGTGATCTACCATCCGGCGTATCGGGACTATTCGTTCGGAGAAGACCACTCTTTCAGCCCCTTGCGCGTCGACATGGTGCTCGACCTCCTCCAATCCCTCGGGCACCGTGTGGAAACCGTCGCGCCAAAGCCAGCCACGCATCAGGAGATCGTCGAAGTCCATTCCGATTACTACGTGCGCCGCGTCGCCGCACTGAGCGCCGGCGAGACCGTTCCGGATTGCGAAGAGTACGGCCTCGGCACTCCCGACAATCCCATCTTCCCGGGCATGGACGAAGCCGCTCGCTGGCTGGTCGGCGGCGCACTTCACGGCGCCCGCATGATCAACGCCGGCGCGAAACGCGTGCTCCAACTCGGCGGCGGCTTGCATCACGCGCAACGGAACACCGCCTCGGGTTTCTGCATCTACAACGATCTGGCGATCGCCATCCAGCATCTGACGCGCCGCGGATTATGGGTCGCCTACCTCGACATCGACGTCCACCACGGCGACGGCGTGCAACAGATTCTCTACGAGGACAAGCGCGTCCTGACGATGAGTTTTCATGAGTCGGGGCAGTATCTCTTCCCCGGCACGGGAGACGTCCACGAAATCGGATCCGGTCTCGGACGCGGCTACAAACTGAATATCCCGTTGCAGCCGTTCACCGAAGGAGAGAGCTATATCGAAGTCCTCCAGAAGGTGGTTCCGCGCGCGCTCCGGCAATTCTCTCCCGCGGTTCTCGTGGTTCAAGCCGGCGCCGACGCCCACGTCGATGACCCTCTTGCGGACCTGATGCTCACCACCCTCGACTACGAACGAATCTTCCGTCTCATCCTCGATTGGGCCGGCGAGTACACGGACGGCCGCGTCCTCTTTACCCTCGGCGGCGGCTATTCCTTCCGCGCCACGCCCCGCATCTGGACACTCCTCTATCTTCTGCTGCATGACCTGCCGATCCCAAAGGAGCTCCCAGAGACATGGCTTACCAAGTGGAGCACCGTGATGGGCGGTCAGCCCCCCACCCATTTCCACGACGCTCCCCTCCCCGCCAACGCCGTCCCCACCCGCCCCGAAATCGAGCGCCGCAACCGCCAGACCGCGGATCGCCTGTTCGAAGAGGTGCGGCCCTACTGGTTCTGATCAGCCTGCGAGGCCGGAAAACCCCTGGCTCCGCTTCTCTTCAGGAGTCGCCTGCTTCATGTCCTTCTGTTGGATCTTG
The DNA here is from genome assembly GCA_963719365.1 of Thermoanaerobaculia bacterium. GTDB lineage: Bacteria > Acidobacteriota > Thermoanaerobaculia > Gp7-AA8 > Gp7-AA8 > JADGNZ01. Next base: position 1,758,524 of record OY970380.1, read on the forward strand.
AGACGGCACTTGCGGCGTTCTGTCGGATAATCTCTCCATGTCACCTTCAACTCGTGGGATCTCTCGCAGCACTCTCGTTCTGACGGCGGCTCTCCTCTCGACCGCCACGATCGGCTCGGCCGCGCCCGGGCCGGAGCGCGTCTCCGGTTACGACCTGCCGCCGCAGTACGTGCTCGACGTCCTGCACGCGCCGGCGCCGCCGCGACCGGTCCTGAGTCCGACGCGCGCCAGCGTGCTTCTGGTGTCATGGGTTCAATACCCGCCGATGGCGCAGGTGTCGGAGCCATTTCTGAAACTCGCCGGAGTGCGCGTCGAGCCACGCACGCGACGCAAGCACGACACGCCCGGCGGTTACGGAGTCGCGCAGTGCGCGCAGACGCTCTCCGTCGTCGACGTCACCACCCATCGCGAGACGAAGATCGCGTTGACGCCCGGCGGATGCGCTGACGGCTTCTCGTGGTCTTCGGATGGCGCGAGCTTCGCGTTCCGCAACACCTCTCGCGACGCCGTGGAGCTCTGGGCCGGCACCCGTGACGGCGCGACGCACCGCGTTGGCGACGTGCGCCTGAACCCAATGCTCGGCAACTCGCATCAGTGGGCGGCCGACGGCAAGACCCTTCTGGTCAAGCTGGTTCCCGACAACATCGGCGCGCCGCCGGCAGCGGAGGCGGGAGCCGAAGGACCGCGCATTCAGGAGTCGGCCGGAGGCGGTGAGTTCAGCACGTACGAAGCGCGTGACACCCTGCGCAACCAGGCCGACGCGGCACTCTTCGAGTATTACGGCACGAGCCAACTCGCGCTGGTCGACGTCGTCAGCGGCACCGTCACTCGCGTCGGCGCGCCGGCAGTCTTGAGCAGCGTCGCGCTCTCGCCCGATGGTGAGCACATCCTCGTCAGCTCCATCCGCAAGCCGTATTCGTATGCGGTGACTTACGGCCGCTTTGCGAATGACGTCGAAGTCTGGGACCGCGCCGGCAAATCGACGCCGATCGCGAAGTCGCCGATCGCGGACCACGTTCCGATCCACGGTGTACCCGTCGGTCCACGCGACCACGAGTGGCGTCCCACCGAGCCCGCGACACTGGTGTGGGCCGAGGCGCGGGACGGTGGAGACTGGAAGACGAGCGTGCCCGCGCGCGACAAAGTCCTCATGCAAAGCGCGCCGTTCACTGCCAACCCGGTCGAGATCGCGCGCACCGAGCAGCGATATCAAGGGATCGACTGGAGTGAACGCCGCGGCACCGGCTTGCTCCAGGAGTACGACGACAACCGTCACTGGCGCCGGACGTTCCTGATCGACGTCGATCGCAGCGACACGAAACCGCGCTTGATCTGGGACCTCTCGAGCGACGAGACCTACAACGATCCAGGCCAGCCGGTCTATCGCATCCTGCCGAACGGCCAGTGGGTCGTCCGTCAGAAGGGTGACACGATCTTCCTGAGCGGGCAGGGCGCGTCAACGGCGGGCGACCGTCCGTTTCTCGACAGCTACGATCTCCGCGCGGGCAAATCGAAACGCCTCTTCCGCAGCGGCAAGGACGCGTACGAGAATTTCCTCACTTTCACCGACGACACCACCACCGCCCTCCTCACGTGGCACCAGACTCCCTCGGATTCCCCCAACCTAATGCTGCGCACGCTCGGAACGCCGGTGCAGAACGCCGCCGCGGGCGAAGCAACGATCGCCTCGACGTTGCGCGCGATTACGCAGATCCCCGACCCGACGCCCGCAGTGCGTGCAATCAAGAAACGGCTCGTGACCTACAAACGAAAGGACGGCATCGACCTTTCGTTCACGCTTTACACGCCGCCCGGCTACAAAGAGGGCACGCGTGTCCCGGCGATCCTCTACGCCTACCCACTCGACTACGCGAGCTCGAAAACCGCCGGCCAGGTCAGCGGCTCCGAGCAGACCTTCACGCGCGTGGCCGACTATCGACTCCTGCTCCTCTCCGGATACGCGATCATCGACAACGCAGCGTTCCCGATCGTCGGCGACCCGAAGAAGGCGTATGACACTTACATCGATCAGCTCGTGGACGACGCGCAAGCCGCCGTGGACAAAGCGGTGGATCTCGGCGTGGTCGATCGCGATCGCATCGGCGTCACAGGCCACAGCCACGGCGCGCTCATGACCGCGAACCTGGTCGCCCACACGGACCTGTTCCGCGCCGGCGTCGCCACGAGTGGCGCGTACAACAAAACGCTGACGCCGTTCGGTTTCCAGAACGAGAGTCGTTCAGTGTGGAACGCACAAGACGTCTACCTCAAAGTTTCGCCCTACTTCTTCGCCAACAAGATGCACGCTCCCCTGCTCCTGATGCACGGCTCCGACGACGCCAACCCCGGCACGACCCCACTCCAGTCCGAGCAACTCTTCCAGGCCATCCGCGGCAACGGCGGGACAGTCCGCCTGGTCATGCTCCCCCACGAACCGCACTGGTACGCCGCCATGGAGTCGAACGAGCAACTCGCATACGAAGAACTGCGCTGGTTCGACAAGTACGTGAAGAATGGGGAGGGGCGAAAGAAAGAGTGAGGTCCACGCTTCAGTCGAAATTTGAAGTGAACTCAGTGGAAGGGCGCCGTCTCGGCGGCTGGCCCGGGCGCTCCGACGACGACCGCAAGTTCGCTGCCCATCCTGCGCCGCGCAGGAACTCAGGCCAGCGCCCTACCAGACCTGGCATCTGACTACCCGCGTGGTTGCCGCGCCTGTGCGCTCTCGGGAAAACCAACCTTCGCGACGATTGCCTGGAAGCGGGGGTCCGAGCGCATCGGATCCCAGCGCGGATCTTTGAGCAGCCACACCAGCCAGTGCGAACGTCCCTCGAGGCATTGATTGAGCAGCGAGAGCGTCTTTTCCTTCTCCCCGAGGCCGAGGTAAATGAGGGTCGCAGCGTAAGGCGTCACGTAGCCGGGCATGGATTCGATCTGATGCAGCACCTTCAATGCGTCAGCGCGCCGGCCGATGACGCCGTACATATGGCCAAGGCCCGCAATGATCGCCGGCGATTTCGAGATGCCCGGCAATCCGGCGTTGTATTCGGCGGCAGCGTCAGAATACCGTCCCTGCGCTTGATAGACCCGGCCCAGCCAGAAGTGGGGAAGGGCGGCCTTGGGATTCATGGAGATCGCGTCCTTCAGCGCCTTCGTCGCCGTGTCGTAGTCGCGGTCGTAATACATGACGAAGCCGTTGTCCGTTGCAACAGGAACCGACAGCGGATCGAGCGTATGCGCGGCACTGACCTCCCGGCTCGCTTCCGCAGGCCGCAGCATGGCGGCGAGATAGACGCCGTAATAGCGATGAGCGCTGGCCAGACTCGGATTCAACGATATGGCTTTCTTGAATTCGTTCTCTGCTTCCGCGAAATCCCAGTCGTAATACATGTGCACGTAGCCGAGGGCAGCATGGGCATCGGCGGAGTTGCGGTCGAGCTCCAATGCCCGCACGGCGGCCGCCTTTGCCTTAGGAAACGAATCGCTTGGGCTGAGGTCATTGGCATACCCCATTCGGGCGTAGGTGTCGGCCAGGCCCGCGTATGCATCAGAGTTCGTCGGATCCAGGTCCAGCGCGCGCTGGAATTGCTCCAGCGCCTCCGCACTGTTTCCCTTGTTCAGCGCGTACCGGCCTTTGATGAACGCGTCGAACGAACGGGGATCGAGGGATCGCTGCTCGTCCAGATGGCTGCGTGCTTCCGGCGACAATTCGATGCGAATCTTCTGCGCCACCGCCCGGGCGATCTCGCGCTGGAGGCTGAGAACGTCCTTCAGATCGCGTTCGTAGGAATCCGACCAGAGGTTCTCGTCGCTTTTGGCATCGATCAGTGCGGCGGTGATCTTGATTCGATCTCCGGACCTGATCACGGAGCCATCCACGATCCCTTCCACCCCGAGCTCTTTCGCAATCTGTGGCAGCGGCTTCTTCACGCCCTTGTAGCTCATCGAAGATGTCAGCGAAATCACGCGCACACCTCCAATACGGGCGAGATCGGAGATCATCTGCTCGGTCATCCCGTCGGCGAGATAGTCCTGTCCTGGGTCGCCTGAGAGGTTTACCAGCGGCAGGACTGCGAGCGAGTGAATTCCCGTGGGCCGGACTGGCAGGCGTCCCGATCGCAGCGCGAACACGACGGCCGCGACGATCCCCGCTGCGGCTGCTGCCATCGCGACCCATCCCATGTGCGTTCGCTTCGGCCGTGCGCCTCTCATCACCTCGGTAGCAGTGAGGATCTCGCGCAAGGCAAAACTCAGATCGCGCGCTGACTGGAATCGCTCGTCTGGATTCTTCTGAAGGCACCGTCGCACGACCTTCGCGATCGCAGCTGGAAATTGCTGGCCCGACTCCGAGAGATCTGCAGGGTTGTCCCTCAAGACCGCAGCGAGAGTTTCACCGGGCGACGCCCGGCGAAACGCACGTTCGCCGCTGATCACCTCGTACAGAATGCAACCGAGAGCGAAGATGTCACTTCGCCCGTCCGCCGGAGCGCCGGTCACCTGCTCGGGAGACATGTAGCCGACGGTCCCGACGACCAGGCCCGGCCGGCTTTCCGTTTCGATTTGACTCTGCCCTGCTCCGCTGGCCGGATGCGTCTTCGCCAGTCCGAAGTCGAGGATCTTCACCTGACCGTCGCTGGTCAGGAAAATGTTCGCCGGTTTGAGATCGCGATGGACGATACCGCGGGCGTGAGCGGAGGCGATGCCGTCGGCGACCGCGGCCACGATCTCCACCGCTTTTTTCCACGAGAAGTTCTCACGCGCGATGCGGTCGTTGAGAGGCTCGCCGTGCAAGAGCTCCATCACCGCATAGGCGGTTCCGTCCTCCGAGCCGAAGTCGTGAATGGCGAGAATGTTGGGGTGGGAGAGCGAAGCCACCGCCTTCGCCTCCTGCTCGAATCTCTTGATCGACTGCGGGTCGTGCGCGTCGCGGCCCGAGATGATCTTGATGGCCACATCACGGCCCAGCCGGGTATCCCGGGCGCGATAGACCTCACCCATCCCCCCTGCCCCGAGCGGAGAAAGAATTTCGTAAGGGCCGAGAAAGAGCCGGCGGGAAGCTTCACTCTGCTCGGCCCCGGATTGGAGGCTCGGTCATTTTCGGGGATGTCCTAGTGGACAGGTATTCTAGGCGATCAGGACCCCTTCGTCCCAACTCCCGTCAGCGTGGGCTCTTCGCGCTGACCGTGACCTGAACGCGTCCTGATGCCACAATCGCAGCGTAATGAACGCGCATCCCGCCGCTGGCACAGTGACCCTCCGTGAATGCTTCGAGCGCGATGGCTGGGCGCTGGTTCAGCGCTTCCTCACGCTACGAGACGTCGAACGGCTTCGCGCCGCGAGCGACGAACTGGCGTCGAAAGGTGCGCACCTCCTGGCGGATGCCGAGATCGACGGCGCGCGTTATCAAGTGCAATCCGCGAGCGGGCGCCGAGGTGAGGCGGCGATCCATCCCGGGGCGTTGCGAAAAATCACGTTTGCGTCATCGGTCAGCGAGGAGGTCGGCCTCCTCCGCACGGACCGTCAGGTCCTGAGGCTCATCGAGAGCGTCGGTGTAAGCTCGCCGCGTTGGATCGTCGATCAGATCAACCTGAAGGCGCCGAGGGTCGGCACGGGCTTTCCGTGGCACCAGGACGTGGCGTTCGTCGCATGGCAGCAGCGTGACGCGATCGCCCAGTTCGGCGGCGCGAACCTGGTGATCGCCCTCGATCGCGCGGACGAGGAGAACGGCGGATTCGAGGTCCTCTCCGGCACCCATGTCAGCGGCATCGTGAGGTTCGATTACGACACATCGCAGACGACAGCGGGCGTGTTCGACGAGAGCCGCCGAACGCTCATCCCGCTCGACCCAGGTGACGCAGTGATCTTCCATCCGCACCTCGCGCACGGCTCGGGACCGAACAACTCACCGCTTCAGCGCCGCCTCCTCGCACTATGGTTCATCGGCGGGCCAGTGCCCAATCTGCGTCGCCGGCTGGAGGGTGTGGCGCCGGAGTAATTGGCGGTTCGTGACCCTTGCTCACGATCCGCAGATCGCCTGTTCGAAGAAGTGCGGCCGTATTGGTTTTGAGTGGGTAGGTGCTCAATCAGAAAGAAATCTCTTTCAAATCCGCGAGTGTCACATTGCGGCGCTCTGAGCCTGCGCTGACAGCGTACGCCGCGCGGGAGATGCCTCGATGCGCAGCGGAATCGTGATTCAAAACGGGCCTGCCTCGCACACCGTCCGAGGTTCTCTGATTTTGCATGGCGTCTCCGACCCATCAACCTAATTTCGGTGAGCGACGCGAGGCTCGTTAAGACTTACCGCCGGAGGAAGAATCCGGCGAGAAAGAGGACTCCGACCGGCACGATGATCGCTCCGAGGAAGCGGTGAAGGAGGGCGTAGAGCGAGGGAAGAAAGAGGTAGTGGGTGAAAGGAATATGCGCCCATTGCGAGGCAGGCTCGAACTTCTGAAATGGCGCAAGGTCCGGCGTCGGCACGAAGAGCTTTGCACTGACGATAAACGCGTCGACCGCACCGGGCTTCTCCTTCGGCGGATCCTTCTTGACCAGCGCACCGTCACCGAAGAAGAGGAAGGTTCCGATGAGGATGGTGACGACTGCAATCGCCAGCAAGCGTCCCGGCTTCGCGCCATAGCCGAACAACGCCGATTGGACGCGGTTGAATAGCCAGCGCAGCCACTCGCCCTGGTTACGCATCTGCCGCGTGGCCCGCTGACGCATCGCGTAGTAGACGTCGTTGGCCTCCACGTCTTCGCCTCGGGCGCGGTACAACCTCTCGATGCGGAGGTAAGCGTCTCGATCGAAAGGGTCACTAGGGTCAAGCAGAGGCCGCCAACTCTTACTTTCGAAAGAAGCAAAGGAAAAGCGGCGAAGGTCGACTCTCTTTGGCGGCTTCGTCACGGACGAATCGACCGCACCGACGGACGTGTCGTTGAGCAGGAGTCTGTCGTTGATGTCAGCGCGTAGCTCCAGTACGCCAGAAACCTTCGCATGTGCAAGGTCGAGATGCTCAAACGTCCCACCGGAAAGCCGGAGATCCTGGCCACATTGCATTCCCCACATGTTCGCAGTCTTCACTTCGGCTTCCATCAGCTCGACATCGGAGCTGAAGCGCGCGCCGAAGAGCCGGAGCTCTTGTGCGTGAATGCCGGTAAAGTTCGCAATAGAGTTGACGCGAACCGTCTCGAACGATGCGGTTTGGCCGAACCGCGCGTTGCGGAAGCTCACCTTGCCACCGAAGGACGAACCGATGAATCTCGCATCGTTTGCGAAATAGACGCTGCCCGACGTCTGTCGCGGGTTGAAGAAAGCATCTCCCGCGACGGTCATGGAATTGAACTCCGCGGCCGATTCGAACCGCGCGCCAGCAAAGTAGAGCGGGCCGTCGATCTTCGAGCCCGTGAACTCCGTCGCCCCGCTGAAGACCGCTTCGCGCCATTGACCCGCGATGCTCGCCGAAGAGAAATCCAGACCATAGGCCCGCACGTGACTGAAAACGGCCCTCTTGCTGAACCGCGCTCCTGGAAAGATGAACCATCCGCTGGCGTGACTCTGCGTGAATCTCGCATCCTCCTGAAAGTGGGCGAGAAACTCCTCTATCGGACTGAACAAAGCAATCGATCCGAACGAGCAATTCGAAAAATCGGCGAAGCCCTCCATCCGAACCCCGCGAAACTCACTGGTCCCAAACGAGGCACCGAAGAACTCCGCGCGGTCGCCGAACGTCGTCACCGCGAACTCGTCGGGCCCTGCGACGACACTGTTGAAGATCGCCGCACCGATCGCGCGCATCCGGACGAAGCGCGCACGCCCGCCAAACGTGACGCCCCCGAACTCCGCGGTAGCGCCTACCTGCGCGTCGGCAAGGTGAGTCTCACCGCGAATGACCGTTGGGTTGACCTTTCCGTCCTGGACGCCGCTTTTTAACGCGAAGGTCTTGCCTGTACGGACGCGCCAGGCACGGAGATCGCCCTCGATCGTAACGCCGATGCCCATGACATTGTGGTCGACCACGGCGTCCTCGAGCGACAGCTGCTTCTCGAACGTGCTGCCGGAAAGGAGGAGCGTGCCACCCACGGTGGCACGCTCGAAGACGGCCTCCTCTTTGAACCTGCAATGGTCAAAGTGCACCGATTGATGAAAGCGAGTGCCGCGGCAGTTGAGCAACCCCGCAAACTCGCAATTGCGCAGAATCACCTCGTGAGGAAACGTAATGAACCGAAGGACGAGATCGCCGGTGATCGTCACGCCGCGGAGTCGCAGCGCCGCCGGATACGACCGATCGCTCCCCGAGGCCAACTCCACGATCCACTCGGCTGGAACCGTCTTGTCCTCGGCCTCAGTAAGGTCGATCAACTCGCCGTTTCTTAGCCGCTCCTTCAGCCCTTCATCTGGCATAAAAGAGAATTGTAGCGCTCCTATGTCAGAGGGAGCAGGAACGCCGAGGCTTCTCGTCGAGCGCAATGCATCAGACTTCGATCTCGCACGCGACGGACGAATCCTCATCGCCGAAGGGCCCGAGGCCGTGTCGCCCGGTCAACTGAACGTCGTCGTGAACCGGTCGAAGAGTTGCGCCGGCGGTAACGCGGGGGTGGCCCAACTGAGTTTGCGGCTCGAAGGCAACGCTGATCTTGTGCGTGCTGCATTCGAATGCGTTTCCTCCGATCCAAACGCGCACATGGTCATCCCTCGGTCGTGGAGATCGTCGGATCAAGCGACGCCAGTGGCAACCCGCGGCTCAAAGGCGAATCGGTTACCGGACCGCGTCTCGCAATTCGTTCACGTGCAGCACACGGATCGGGACGCCGGGCAAAGATGGATCGTTAAAAACGAGCGGAGGCATGCCGAGGGGAGCGCGCGTGGCATCGATTGCCGAGCGCATTTCCGAGAAATCGACCGCCCTGATGAGCGAACCTGACGCGACGCTGTTCGTGTATGTCGCGGCCGGAAGACCGGCAGCGGCACGGACCATATCGATCGCCCCGCGCAACTCGGTGATGTGAATCGCTTTTGCGGGCATGCCCTGCGCTAGCACATCATCGGTAAACCCCACGGTAGTACCTATGTCCGCCACACTTTGCACTCCTGCGAACGCGCTCGAATCGACGCCTTGCACGCGATAGAGGTAGACCGTGTTCGGCACGGCTGATGTGTCTGCATACGACGTCGAGTTGGACGTGCCAAGGACCCCGTATCCTCCGCTGCCGGTAGCCCTCAGAATCTCATAATGGACAGCACCGCTGACCGGAGCCCATACGACACCAATCGAGCTTGCCGATAAACGCGTTGCGCGAATGCTCGCGGGCGCAAAGAGACGGATACGCTGTGAGTATCCATTAGAAGTACTGGGGGCGAGGTCATCGGTACCGTTGTACGTCGCTGTGATCTCGTGCTGCCCGGGTGGCAGGTCACTGGTGACAAACGTCGCAATGTTTCCCGTGAGGGATACGGTGCTCAGTTCAAGCCCTGAGTCGAAAAAAGTGACATTGCCGCCGGACGCATTGCCTTGCTCTGCAGTCACCGTGGCGCGGAACGTGACCGCCACGCCCGGAAACTCCGGATTCGGAGAGGTGGATGTGAGCGTGGTCGTTGTCGCGTATGCAACGTGAATCGTGAAAGTTCCCGTCAGCGTACCGTTGACCTCGCTGGCTGTAATGGTCTGCGGACCGAGACTCTTGAATCTGAAGAGCGCCGTCTTGAATCCGTCGCCCGATACCAACGGCATGTCCGGCGGAAGGGTCGCGTCGGGGTCGGTGCTCGAAAAATGAATGTTCCCGTGGAAGCACGGGACAATCTGCGATGTCGAATCCAATGCGCCAATGGAAAGCGTTACTGTGTGGTCGCGTTCGACGACAAGTGGGCCCTTGAATCCGACCTTGGTCGCGGGAGCCATGCAGAACACTCTAGTCAGGTAGCCCAGCGTCGAATCGTACGCTTGCACGAAGAACAGGTTTCCCAAGGCGATGCGGCCGATGGGGCTGGATGCGCCCGAGCCGGGCTCGAGATCCGCCAACATGTGGGTACCCGCCACCGTCCCGTCGCTGACCCACGGTTCCTCACCGTGGATTCCGTCGTTCGCCGTGAAATAGACGCGTCTCCCGTCGGTTGCGAAGTCGTACGGAATGGAGCTGCACCCGCCCGAACAAATGTCGGCGACGAGAACCGTCCCCGCTTCCGTTCCATCCGATTTCCACAGTTCGCTTCCGTGCGTAATGTCCGTTCCGGTAAAGAAAAGGACATTACCGGCAACAACCTGCGTTGAGTAGCCGAAACCGCCAACCGACGAGCAGGGGCCAACGCACAGCTCTTTGACGATGCCTGCAGTCGTCCCGTCCGTTTTCGACAGCTCAAGGCCTTGGGAGGATCGGTTGGCGTAGTACAGCAGATTCGAACCAACAATCGCAAGGTTGGTAACGGCGCTGTTCTCTCCGTCCACGAGCGTTGCTGACGTGAATCCGGCGTTGGCTTTCCAAAGTCCAGCGGTCGTGCCAATGTACAGGGCTCCGTTGAACGGCAACAACTCATAGGCTTCACACCTGAAAAATAGCCGTGTTCCCGCGTCCGTTCCGTCCGTAACCCAAACACCGTTGTTTGTCTCGGCAAAGAAAACCAATGATCCGATCGACGTAAACGTCGTTATCCCGGGCGAAAACCTCGCAGTCGTGATTGCGGTCGTTCCTGCCGGGGTTCCGTCGCTTCGCCAGACCTGACCACGATATTGGATGTCGACGTAGGCCATGGTTGCGAAGTACAGAATGCCGTTCACGTTGTTGAGGGACTGGATTCGGGTACCTTCCGGATACTGAATCAACAGGATGGTGCCCGCCGGCGTGCCGTCTGTTCTCCAAAGCTGCGTCCCGTTGGCTGCCTGGTAGTAGTCATACTTCCCAGCGAGAACGCCGCGGTCGAATGGCGTGACGTTCTGCAGTTCCGTCATGCCGCTGCGGCTGCCGTCCGTAACGGTAAGGTTGGGGGCCGCCAGTGTGATCCGGTTTTCAGGGAGGGGTAGCCACAACGTGCCGCCGGCAGGAAGATCGGGGTTGATGTTCTTGAGCAATTCGATCCCATTGCCGTCGCTCTTCCAGAGCTCGGGGCCCCCTCCTCGGTCATTTGCAAACAGGAGCGTCTCGCCTAGAGCACCGAGTGCGGGCACCAGACCCACGTCGATGAATTGTGAGATCTCAACGGTTCCACCGGTGGTGCCGTCGCTCCTCCATATTCGGGATCTGTCGGGCATGAAGAAAAGAGTCGACCCGACGACGATCGAGGATGGCGAGGCCAGCGCTGCGATGGTGGAGACTTCAACGGTGCCGGCGGCTGTTCCGTCCGTAGCCCACAAGTGCTGGCCGCCGTCAGAACCGCTGCCGTAGTAGATGCGGTTCCCGAGCAATCCAAGGAAGGTGCCTGCGCCACTACAGGTGCCTGGGCACGAATCATTCACGATTAACGGGCCGGCGCCGGTACCGTCGGTCTTGTACCACTCGCGACCACTGGTCTCATTGAATGCCGTAAAGAAAAGCGCACCGTTTAACGACGTGAGAGAGGTTGGCGCACTACCGCCACTCGCAGAGAGGTCGGCAACCATCACCGTGCCCGTATCCGTACCGTCGCTTTTCCACAGCTCCGCTCCATGAGTGCCATCATCCGCCGCGAAAAACAGTACGTTACCAACTGCGGTCAGGTACGCAGGCGCCGAAGTACTGGGACCCGGCTTGATGTCCTTGACGCGAACTGTGCCCGACGGCGTGCCGTCGCTCTTCCACAATTCCGTGTCAGGACCCGTGGAGCCGTAGGATGTCGCAGCCGTAAAGAGCAGCAAACCCGCGACGTCCGTCATCTGCGCCGGTACATCGACAAACCCATCCTTGATCATGGACGTGCCGGCAGGCGTACCATCGCTTCGCCACAGCGCGTTGCTATTCGTCGACGGACCCACGAAATAGAGAATGCCACCGGCTTGTCCAGTCACCGGTGCTCCAGAGTAGACGCCGCACGGCGGCGAGCATGGAAGAGGAATCAGCGTTGTGCCCGCAACAGTGCCGTCGGTCTTGCACAAGAACATTCCATCTGCGTTCTCAGTAACGGTGTAAGCGAATCCATCGAGTACGGTGGCCGATTGGCCCATGTAGGGAATGCCGTCGCGCCACCCGGGCTGGACGTCCATTAGGAGAAACGTTCCGCCGGCTGTACCGTCTGTGGACCACAGCTCCCGGCCATTTGCGGTCGTGTTGGCAAAGAAAACCGTACGTCCATTGACCTCGGTGAACGTTTTCGGATACGACCCCACCGTGCTCTGCGTGGCCGGCTGCCACAGCGGGAAGTGGTCTTCGGCGGCGGCAGTGACAGACACGAGAGCAATTGCCGCGAGTGCTAAGACCCGTGTCATCGCCATGGAGCAGTTCAGTCTAAGCACCTTTGATTGACAACGCGAGCGATGCCTGGAACGTTCCAGCGAAAAAGTCGCGCACAGGCTCAGCACGACAATGGGTCACGTCGGAAGTACCGAAACGTCTTCAAAACGATGACGTACGGCCAGACCTTCGATTGAGACAGATCGATCCTCCGAGGACGTCACCGGCCTGGATCACTCACCATCGCGATTTTCAACGCGAATCGCCGAAACAAACCTCGCCCGTCCCAGTTCAGCGATCGCAAAGAAAAGAACGGTGACATCGACCTCATGGGGGGTTGCAGGCTTCATCCGGGGTTCCACGCTCTCCGAAAAACAGGCTCCTCTCGAGGGATAACCGATCAGCTGAGCGTCCCGTCAATCATGCGCAGTACCCGATCGGCGTGCTTCTCGATCCGGGCGTCGTGACTGACGATCACCACCGCCTTCCCTCGGGTTCTTGCCGCGGCGCCCAGAAGCCGCATCGCCAGCTCTCCCGCTCGGGAGTCGAGACTGCCAGTCGGCTCGTCGGCAAGAATCACGGCCGGATCGTTCGCCAGTGCGCGCGCGATCGCCACACACTGCTTCTCGCCACTGCTCAGATTCCGAGCCAGCCGGTCTGCACGCCCGGTCATGCCGGCTTCCTCGATCAGCGCCGCGGCGCGATGCGCGGCATCCGGCGCACCAGCCATCTCCAGGACGAGCTCCACGTTCTCGCGCGCGGTAAGCTCCTCGATCAGGCGAAAGGCCTGAAACACGAACCCGATGTGTCGCAACCGGAACGCGGGGAGGCTCCCCGGCGGCAGCGCGTGGATGTTCGTGCCATTGAGAGTGACCGTGCCGCTCGAGGGCTGCAGCAATCCGCCGAGCATCGCCAGCAGAGTGGTCTTGCCGCTCCCGTTCGGGCCGCTGATCAGCACCACCTCACCAGCGTGGATATCGAGCGATACCTCGTCGACTGCGGTGACGGTCGAGGCACTCTCGTACGACTTCGACAGACGAGTCGCCGCGATCGTGACGCCGCTCATGCCCGGAAGACCTCTGCCGGATAGATACGGCGCAGAAGCTGGATCGGGACGGCCGCACCGAGGACGCTGATGAGGATCGAGCCCGCGAATACGATCAATCCGGCCGGGAGCGTGTAATGAACCGTAACCGACGGCGCGAAGTGGAGCAGGACCGGCGTCGTTGCAGCCGTCACGATCAAGCCGCAGACGAATCCGCTGAGCGAGCCGGCAATCGACTGCACCACGATCAGCCGCAGCAGATACCGCTGCGAGGCGCCGAGAGCCTTGAGGGTTGCGTAGTCCTCGCGACGCTCGAGAACAGAGCTGTAGAGCATCAGCGCAATCACCAGCCCGCAGACGATTGCGCCGAAGACGATGATGGCGCCGAAGATTGGCAGAACACCTGTCTGGATCTCGGCGAGGTTGTTGGCGACGAACTCGTCCCGTGTGAAGACGGTCAGTCTGTCATCCAGCCGGCGGACGGCGTCGCTCACCTGCCGGACATTTGCGCCCGGGGCGAGCCGGACCAGAATGAAGCTGGCGATGCCGGGGATACCGAGGAGCTCTTCGCCGTCGTCGATCCGGACGAAGGCAAACTGGGCAAGGAGCGCATTCGTGCCTTCGCTGATGCCTGCTACGCGGAATGGCGTTTCCTGAATATGCAGGACGGAGCCCACGGCGAGGCCGTACTTCTGCGCGAACGACCGGTCGAGGATGATGTCGTGCCGCGCCAGACGCGGCGTCCCTTCCGCGATGGAAGCCGGCTCGCCAATCCGAGTACGCGGGTCGAAGGCAAGGATGAAAAGAGTGGAGGTATCCCGTTGGCCGATGCGCGCTCGCGTGATGATGCGCATCAGGGGTGCAGCGCCAAGGACTCCCGGTATCCGGCTGATCTCGCCGGCTCGTGAAGCCGGCACGAACGATGAGCTCTTGATGAGATTGTTCGCGTTTTTCTGGCAGACCCATAGGTCAATGACGGCCGTGCGGACGTAGTTGGTCGTTCCATCGCGGACCCCGTCGTATACGGCGAGAAGAAACAGGATCAGCGAAACCGTCGAGCCCAGTCCGATGACGGTAACGAGGAGGCGCCCGCGGTCACGGAAAAGCATCCGACGGGCAAGCGGCACCATGGCCGTACTGTAGCAGCACCCGCCGTGCAGGAACGCCACCCGCGCGGGTGGCCTGTTCGCCGCAGACTCAACGCAGACGCTCCGTCTGCAAGGTGACCTTCTTCAGAATCTCGTCCTTGATCCGCACGCCGGTTCCGGGTCCCTCGGGGACGGCGATGAAGCCTTGCTCGTCGAGGGTGACGGGCGGATCGATGATGTCTTCGTGGAAGTAGAGGCGGGTTTCGGAGGTGTCGCCGGGCAATGTGAAGGAGGGAGAGGTTTGCAGGTGGATGTTGACCGCGCGGCCGATGCCGGTTTCGTCCATGCCGCCGGACCAGACGGGGATGTTTTTCGAGGCGGCGAAATCGGCGATGCGAAGGGCTTCCATCAGGCCGCCGACGCGGCCTTGTTTGATGTTGAGAATGCGGCAACTGCCGAGGGCGATGGCGGCGCGGGCGTCGGCGAGATCGTGGATCGATTCGTCGAGACAGATCGGCGTGGAGAGGTTGCGTTGGAGGATCGAGTGGCCGTAAATGTCGCTGTACGAGAGCGGCTGCTCGATCATCATCAAGTTGTATTGATCGAGCTGGCGCAGGTGCTCCGCGTCTTCGATCGAATAATCGCCGTTCGCATCGGCCATCAACGGAACGTCGGGGAATCGCTCGCGGACTGCTTTCACCATTTCGACGTCGCAACCGCGTTTGATCTTCATCTTGATGCGGTGGTAGCCGATTGCGATCGCCTCGGCGACGGCATCGATCAGCTCCTCGGCGGTCTCCTGGATACCGATGCTGATGCCGGATGGAATCGGCCGGCGCGGAAAGCCGAGGATCTCGTGGAGCGGGAGTCCTTCGCGGCGGGCGATGAGGTCGATCAATGCGTTTTCGATCGTGGCCTTGGCCATGCGGTGACCGCGGACGCGCTGAAAGCGGCGCTCCAATTCCGCCAGCGTGATTCCGCTCTCGACGACCGGGAGCAGAAAGTCTTTGATGACGTGGTGCGCAGTGGTCGTCGTCTCGGAGGCGTAGTAGGGATCGGGATCGGCGACGCACTCTCCCCACCCGGTGATTCCATCGCCATCGATGCGAAGGAGCAGCGCTTCCTTCACGGTCCAGGTGGCGGAACTGATCGTAAACGGCTTCACGAACGGCAGCCGTACCGTCCGCAATTCGATTTGATCGATCTTGCCGATCGAGCGTTCAGCGAGTGCGCGGATGTTCGAGCCTGATTCGTCCATGTCCGCCTTTCAGCGCATGACGCGCAGCACTGGAAGCGCGCCATCAGCACCAACCAGCGTCCGGAAATTCTTGTATTGGTAGATGCCGTACAGCGATGCAGGTTCGAGCACGAGGGCCGCGCGCATCGCGCTCCCGCCGCGCAGCGGAACGAGCAGCGATCCTGCTGGCAGTTCGCGCCGCGCAAGCGGTTCGACGCGGCTGATCTGACGTCCTTCGTATCGTGAGTAGACATCGTCGAACTGATCTTCGAGACGCAGGAGCGTGCATGCTTCGACTTCGAAGCTGCGAGGAGCAGTCAGCGTCTCGTACGGAATGGCGTGGCGATCGAGGAGCGCGCCGATCGCGGCCGCGGCGCGCGGCTCGATGACGTAAGCGACCGGCGTCGTGACGCTTTTCTTGATCGCGACCGTCGTCATCATGTTCGCCGTCGGCACCTCGACCGTTCGCCGCGTGGCAGTCTCTGTCACCGGAACGCGCGTGATCTTTCCGCCAACGTTGACCCATGGATAGTTGACCGGCAGAAACGGCGGCAGTTTCTTTTCGCGCGCCGCCTGGATCGCTGCACGATCTTCGGCGCGATGTCCGTCTCCCCTGACGAACATGCGGAAGAGCACGAGATACGCGTCGACGCGATTGCCCAACTCATGCACGACAGCATCCTTGCCATCGCGTGCCGCCGCTTCGATGATGAACGAGAGGCCGCCGTAGGTGCCGATGGCGTTCATCGCCGAGTCGGTTTCCGGCGCGGAGTGGCGCTGTTCGTCATCGGGAGGAACGCCGCCAACCGTGTAGCGAAGAAAGGGATGACCGGCCGCCGCTTCCGCCTTCGCCGCTTCGGCGAACCAGCGCTCGCCGGCGGCAACACGCGCGGCATCGAACAATGGATTGTTGAGCCGGTCCAACGTGATGTCGGGCCACTTCTCCCAACCTTTCTTCCGCCACGATTCGGAGGCGCGGCCGAACTCGTGGCAATCGGCGGCAATGTCCGGCCGCACGCGGCGGATGACGCGATAGAGCGCCTGGGTCTCCGGCTGTTCGAGGGTGATGTGGTCGCGATTGAGATCCACTCCAGCCCCAGTGACTCTTGTTCCCGCCTCGGCGCCATCAGGATTCATCATCGGCAGAATCCAGACGCCAACGTCTCGCGGCAGTTTCTCCGGATGTTCGGAAATGTCGCGAATCAGATAGAGCAGC
Organism: Thermoanaerobaculia bacterium; assembly: GCA_963719365.1. GTDB lineage: Bacteria > Acidobacteriota > Thermoanaerobaculia > Gp7-AA8 > Gp7-AA8 > JADGNZ01. The sequence goes on from OY970380.1 coordinate 1,775,457, forward strand.
GCGTCCTTGCTCGAGATCTCGTCACCATGCTGCTGCGCGTAAAAGACGATCTTCCATGCCGGATCGGCGGTGCGGCTGAGACGGACGAGATAGATCGAGCGGCCTTTCGTTGTCGAGCCTTCGATCGAAACATGGACCGGTCCCTTGCCATCGACCGATTCGAGGAAGGTCTTCATCTGCTCATACGAAATCGTCTTCGTCAGCGCGCGATGATTCGCCGGCATGACGGACGCTGGTAACGCGGGGGCGCCGAGCGCAGATGGCGCGATCGTGGCCACGATCAAGAGCAGTCTCAATCGATTCATCAGAACGGTCCCCACTTCATCAACACCGGCGGGATGAGCAGAAGAAGGCTCAGGATGACCAGGATGATCATCAGCGGCAGGAACCAACGCGCCCACTTTTCCCACGGGATTTTGGCCATGCCGAGGACGCCCATCGTTACGGCGGAGGTGGGAAGGATCGGGTTGATGAATTCGCAGAGCTGGTAGGCATAAACCATCGTCTGCCGCGTGATGCCGACCAGGTCCGCGAGCGGCGTCATGATCGGCATCGTCAGCGCTGCCTGCGCGGTGCCGGAGTGGATGAAGAAATTGATGATGGCCTGGATGAAGAACATCACCCATACGGCCACGATTGGAGTGAGGCCGGCGATGGTGTGCGAGCTGACTTGAAGGATTGTGTCGAGGATGGCGCTTTCGCGCGCGATGATCAGCAGTGACCGGCCGCAGGCGATGATGAGCGCAACCGTGACCATGTCCTTTGCACCGGCGACGAAGTGTTTGGCGATCTCATTGGCGCGAAGCCCCGCCACGATGCCCATCAACAATCCCATCGCCAGAAAGAGAGCGCCGATCTCCTCGATGAACCACTTGGCCTCGAGGATGCCCCAGATCAGCGTGACCATGCTGATGACGAAAAGCACGAGGACGAAAGCCCGGCGCGTGGTCCAGGGCTCGGGCGCGGCGTCGACGTCGTACGCGCTCAGATCGCGCGCCTGATCGAGCTCATAAACGGGACTCAACCGCGGATTCTTTTTCACGCGCGCCGCATAGACCATTACCCACGCGATCGTGATGCCGGTGCCGATGAACCAGGTCACGACGCGATAGCCGAAGCCGGAGTAGAGCGGCAGACCGGCCAGCCCCTGCGCGATGCCGACCGTGAATGGGTTGAAGAATGCGGCGCTGAATCCGGCGGCGGCACCGAGGAAGGGGATCGATGTGCCGACAATGGAGTCGTAGCCGAGCGACAGCGCGAGCGGCACGAAGATCATGATGAACGGGATGGTCTCTTCGCCCATCCCGAAGATCGAGCCGCCGAGCGAGAAGATGATCATCAGCACGGGGATCAGCAATTTTTCGAGGAACGGTTTCGTGCGCAGTGCGGCCGTCACGCGCTTGATCGCGAAGTGAATCGTTCCCGTCTCCTGAATCACGTTGAACGAACCGCCGATCAGCAGCAGGAAGGCGATGATCAGGGCGCCGTCGACGAAGCCTTTGATCGGCGCGATCATCAGCCACTGCCCGCCGAGGTAGACCTTCGACACCTGGTGATAGGTGCCGGGAACCGTGACCTGCCGGCCGTCGCGATCGATGCGCTGGTAGGCGCCGGACGGGATCACCCACGACATCATCAGCACGATCACGATGAGCGCGCCGACGATGACGAGCGTGTGCGGCATCTGGAAGCGCCGCGGTTTTGGATCTGCCACATCAGACATGCGGTTCGTGCCTCCTGTTCTGCATTCGAAAAACGCAGGCCGGACTCTCCAGTCCGACGGTCTTCGCAAGGAGTCGGACTAGAGAGTCCGGTCGGACTAGAGAGTCCGACCTACGTAACCGTCGCGTGCCCATCGTCAGAGGGTGGCCAGCAAGTCCGCGAGGAGAAGAATGCGCGGGCCGAGGGAATCGAGATTCAGGAACTCGCCGCGGATGTGCATCCCATCGCCTGTCGGACCCATCCCATCGACGACCGGCGTTTTGGCCGGATCGGCGATGAAGTTCGGGAAGGAGATGCCGCCGCGGTCGTCTTCGACTTCGAGGTGCAGCCCGCGTTTGGCTGCGAGATCGACGGTGCGCTGGATGAGACTCGCTCCCGGGCCGTGCGGATCGACAGGCGCGACGTTCATCCCGGGCGTAAACGTGGCCGTCACTTCATGGCGCGCTGCGATTTCCGCGGTCAGGTTTGTGAGTGCAGCGAGCGTGCGGTCTCCATCTGCTGCGGTTAAAAACCGGAGCTCTCCTTCGGCGATCGCGTAGTCGGAGATCACGTTGAGCTGGCGCGACGTGCCGACGAGATCGTGGTGCCGCGCAAGATCTTTCACGAACTCCGCCCCGCCGCCGACGAGACGGCCAATGTTCACCGTCGGCGCGGTGCCTTCTTTCGAGAATCCCTGCGCACGCGCGCACCAATCGGCAGTGGCTGCAACAGCCGACCGGCCAGCCCAGTACGCGAGCCCCGAATGCGCCGCCCGGCCGGTGACTTCGAGCTTCCACTCGACCATCCCACGCCGCCCGGCCACGAGCGTCTCGCCGTTCGCGCGCGCTTGTCCGGGCTCGAGGACCAGCACCGCACGCGCGTTCCTGCTCCAGCGATTGGTCGCGTCACCGGAGATGAGACTCTCCGACTCCTCATCGGGAACGAGCACGACGAGCATATCGGGCGGAAATTGCTGGCCGCGAGCCGCGAGCACGTCGAGCGCGCCGAGGAGCATCGACAAGCCGCCTTTCATATCGAGCGAACCGGTTGCGAAGAGTGTCCTCCCCTCAATCTGCGGTTCAATCGCTGGAAGGACAGTGTCCATGTGGCCGAGGAGCAGAAGATGAGAATTTCCATCCGCCGCAGGCCCGCGAGCAATGAGGACGGGTTGTGGCTTGCCGTTGGCGTCCGGCTCGTCGGTGATGTCGACGCGCAGCCCATGGCGCTCGAGCTCCGGCCTCAGTTGCTCTGCCACGCTGCGAATTCCGGCTGCGTTGCCGCTTTCCGATGAGATCGCACAAAGGTCCACCAATCTCGTTTCCGCTGTCGCAATGATTCGCTCGATCACACCCGATTCTTCCATTCGTTCCATTGCTCTCCGTCCCGCCCGGAGTCTACTATCCTCATCAGAAGTTCCGTGCTCGTTTTCGCGCAACCCGCGTCCAGGAAAGAAGGCGGTCACGAAGTGCTCGTCTTTCATTGACAAAGGCCTCGATTGCGTGCACGGTCTCACTCTTCGGTCAGGTCCGAAAACTAGAGCATCTCGACAAGGTAAGGGGGATCAATGAAGCGAAACCATGCGTTGCACCGATACGCACCGCTCCTCGCGGCGATCGTAGCGGGAATCCTGTTGTGGGCAGCTCCAATGGCGTTTGCACAAACCGCGGGAGGAAATGTCGTCGGCAAAGTCACCGACTCCTCGGCAAGTGGTATCCCGGGCGTCACGGTCACTCTTTCAGGGATTGGTGCTCCCCAGGTTTTCGTCACTGGCCCGAATGGAAGCTATCGATTCCTCAATCAGGCGCCCGGCCGCTATGACGTCAGCGCCGAGCTCAGTGGTTTCTCAACCTCTCACCGGCCGGTCGATGTCAGCATCGGAGCAAACTCCGAAATCGACTTCACGATGTCGCCGACGGTTTCCGAGGCCATCACCGTCTCTGCAGTGACGCCGTTGATCGACGTCCGCAACACAGGGACCGGATCGGACATCAACGAGCAGGAGATGCGCGAGGTGCCATCGGCGCGCGATCCCTGGGTCGTGCTCCAAACCGTTCCGGGCGTTCTCGTTAGTACTGTGAATGTAGGCGGCAATCAATCCGGGCAACAGTCCTACTTCATCGGAAAAGGAATCGAGCGTCACCAGACCGAGTGGAATCTCGACGGCGTCAACGTCACCGAGATGCAGTCCACGGGTACCTCCGATTTCTATTACGACTTCGATTCGTTCCAGGACATGCAGATCAGCACGGGCGGATCTGATCCGCGGCTGCGCACGCCTGGCGTACAAATCAATCTCGTGTCGAAGCGCGGCACGAACGAATTCGCGGGATCGGGCCGCTATTTCTGGACTGACAAGCAATTTCAGTCGGATGCTGTGATTCCGTCCGAGGCGACGTCGTACCTCACGTCGGCAAACTCGATCAATAATATCGACGATTATGGGTTCGAGGCCGGTGGTCCGCTCCTGAAGGATCGTCTCTGGCTCTGGGCCGCCTATTCGAAGAACGACATCAACAACTTCATCGCTGGACCCACCATCCCACAGCTCACGCACATTACGAGCTGGAACGGCAAGCTCAATCTCCAGCTCACACCGTCGAATACCGGTTCCGGCTTCTACATGTTCAATGACAAGACCGTGCATGGCCGCGGCCTGAGCATTACGCGCCCCATTGAGACGGCTACGGATCAGAGCGGCCCCGGACACGTCATCAAGTTCGAGGACACGCAGACGTTCGGAAACAACTTCTACATGACCGGTCTCGTTGGCATCATCAAGAACGGCTACACGCTGACGCCGATCGGCGGACGCGATGTGAATGCATGGTGGACGAGCGCGAGCTATTCCGCGAAGCATCCCGGAATCACGTCCGGCTGGCATCGGACATACAGCTATTTCCACCAGGATGTTCCACAGGACGATTACCGCCTCGACGGCTCGAAGTTCGTGACCGTGGCGAAGGTCGATCACGAGCTGAAGTGGGGATTCGAGTATCGCAATACGCCGGCGAGCTCGATTACCTCCTGGCCGGGCAATCAGACGTTCGGCAATTTCTATGACGGTTCGGCGCTCGCCGCGCTGACCCGGAATGCCGTCCCGAAATTCGGATCAAAGTACAAAGACGTCTACGTTGGCGACACCGTCATCCTGGGCAATCTGGTCGTGAACGCAGGCGGCCGCTATGACCTGCAGAGCGCCAAGAACTTCGCAAGCTCCGTTCCGGCGAATCCGCTGGTGCCCGACATCCTCCCCGCTGTTGACTATCAGGGCGATTCGAAGTCACTGAAATGGAATGGATTCTCTCCTCGGGTCGGACTCACGTACGCGATCGGCAAAGACAAACGCACACTGATACGCGGGAGTTACAACCATTACATCAATCAGCTCGGATCGAGCGACGTCGGTTCGTCGAATCCGTTCTATCGAGTGCAGTATCTTTATTACTACTGGGATGACTTGAACGGCGACCGCAACGTCCAACGGAATGAGATCGACTTCGCTTCCGGCGTTTACTCGTTTGCGAATATCGATCCGAATCACACGAATGTCGGGTATTCGCCAGGACGTGTCGATTACGGCATGAAGGCGCCCAATACGAACGAGATCATCGGGGGCGTGCAATTCGAGGTAACGCCTGGATTCGCCCTCTCGGCGAACTACACGCATCGCTACAGCACCGACTTCACCTGGAATCAGTTCGAGAAAACCCGCGGCGCCGGCAATTACTACACGAGCGCCGACTACGTGCTGGCCGGCACCAGAACCGGAAAGCTGCCCGACGGCACGGCGTATAGTGTGCCGTACTACACGATCAAAGCGGGCGTGCCAGTTCCCGTCAATTACGTTTTCACGAATCGCAAAGACTATTCGCAGACGTATCAGGATCTCGAGTTGTCCGCCGTCAAACGAATGTCCAACAATTGGATGATGCGCGCGAACGTCACGTTATCCGACTGGACACAGCACGTCGGGTCCGGCGCGATCATCGATCCTTCGCCGCTGCTGAGCAACAGCACAAATTCCTTCGACAGTTGCTCGATCTGCAATGGCGCGCAGGTCGCATCCGGCGGCGGAATCGGGAACAACTACATCAACTCGCGTTGGGCCTACAGCCTCACCGGTGTCTACCAGTTGCCCTGGAAGGTAAGCGTCGGCGCCGCATTCAACGGGCGTGAAGGCTACGTGATCCCGTATTACGTGAGCTTCAAGGACAAGAAAGAGGGAACGACGAAGCATCTTCTGGTATCGACGAATTTCGACGATAACCGGCTTCCCAACATCGCCAACCTCGATCTTCGCATCGCCAAGGATTTCAAGTTTTCGGGTAAGACCGCTCTCAATATCTCCCTGGACGCCTTCAACGTTCTGGACCACCACACGGTGCTCGACCGCAACACGTTGCTGGACGTCGGTGCGGACGGCACCAAGCCCATTTACAACCACATCTCCACGCTCATGAGCCCGCGCGTGCTTCGCTTTGGAGCGCGCGTGAAATTCTGAGCCTCAGCGTTTCAGGGAAGGTCCGCCGTTCGCGGCGGACCTTCTTTTTCTGGCTCGCCCCTCCTATGAAGTCCGTGACCTGTTCTGCAATGCGCGCCGGGATCTCGCTGCTATTTCTTGCGCTCATTGCAGGAACGGCCTGCGATCGAAAGCCCACGGTTGATGAACGGCCGCCGGTCATCATCATCTCGATCGACACACTGCGCTCGGATCACCTGCCTGCTTATGGCTATCGAGGCGTGGAAACGCCTGCAATCGACGCCTTCGCGCACGAGGCCATGGTCTTCGATCACGCGTTCAGTCACTGTCCGCTGACACTGCCCTCCCACGCGACGATCCTCACCGGCCTTTTGCCCGCTGACACCGGCGTCCGGGACAACATGGGATTCCGGCTCGATGCCTCGAAGACGACACTAGCGGAAATTCTGAAGAGAAACGGCTACGCGACGGGAGCGGCAGTATCAGCGTACGTTCTGCGCAAGGAAACTGGAATTGCCCGAGGTTTTGACTTCTTCGACGATCAGATTCCGGAACGCGCGGATCAGGCGCTTGGCGGAATTCAGCGTAATGGTAACGAGACTGAAGCGATTGCGGAGAAATGGCTCGGCGCGCAGGCGACGAAACCGGCTTTCTTCTTGTTGCACTTGTACGAACCGCACGCACCTTACGAAGCGCCGGAGCCATTCCGCTCGCGCTTCAAGCCCTACGACGCCGAAATCGCCTCCGCCGATGCAATCGTGGGCCGTTTCCTCGACACGCTCAAACGAGTCAAGATTTACGACCGCGCCCTGATCATCATTCTCTCGGATCATGGCGAAGGTCTCGGCGATCATGGCGAAGATGAGCACGGAATCTTTCTTTATCGCGAAGCCATCCAGGTTCCGCTGTTGGTCAAGTTGCCCGGGTCGCCGCATGGTTCTCGGATCTCGGCGACGGTGGGGCTGCGTGATGTCATGCCGGCAATTCTCGAAGAACTTCATATCCCGCTTCCATCAGGTGTAACGAGCCGCGCGTTGTTTGCTGGCAACGCGGCATCGCGCGACGTTTATAGCGAGACGTTTTATCCGCGGTTTCATTTCGGCTGGAGTGATTTGCATTCGCTAACCGACGGCACAAAACACTACATCGAGGCTCCGCAGCCGGAGCTGTATGACCTTCACGCCGACCCGGCCGAAACGACCAATCTCGCGGGCACAGATCGCCGGACGTACTTTGCGATGAAGCAGGCCATTACGCCGATGCTCAAGGACGCTGCCGCGGCGACGGCGGTGCCACCTGAAGAAGCGGCGAAGCTCGCGGCACTCGGATACATCGGCAGCGCGGGGCCAACAACACCCGGAGAAGCGCTGCCCGATCCAAAAGAAAAGCGGCAAACGTTTCGTGAGCTGCGAAGCGCGTTTGCTCTGTTCCGTGCCGGTAATAACGAACTCGCACTGGCGGCTTTTCAGAAAATCCTTCGCGAAAATCCCCGCATGACGGACGTCTGGGATGTGACCGCGAAAACCTACTGGCGGCTCGGGCGCGAAGACGAAGCCATCGCCGCCGCAAAGCAGGGCTTGAAAACGAATCCCGGTTCCCCCGTCCTGGCCATGACCGTAGCCAACTTCGCACTCGAGGCTGGACGCCTTGATGACGCGCAACAACATGCGGAGCTGATTTTGAAACTCGATCCGCCGCGCGCGCACGAGATTCTGGCGAGGGTTTTCCTCGCTCGCGGCGATCTCGCCTATGCAGAGAAGGAAGCGCGGCAGGCCATTGGCGGCGGCGACCGCGCCGCTGCGAATGTCACACTGGCGCGCATCCTCAAACAGGCCAATCGGTATCAGGAATCGCTGGCCACCCTTGATGACGCCGCGCGCATCATCGCGACAGAACACAAGCCGCCATTTACCGGTCTGTCGTTCCTGCGCGGCGATCTGCTGGCCCGGATGGGGCGCAATGCCGAAGCGGAAGAGGCGTTGAAGCAGGAGATCGCGCTTTCTCCCGGCGATGCCCGCGCCTACCAAAGCCTCATCGTGCTGCTCGTGAGTGAAGGGCGCGGCGACGAAGCCACGCGTCTTGTCTTCCAACTCATGAATACAGCGCCCACCGCGTCGAACTTCGCTGCGATCGCGGAAACACTCAAGACACTTGGCGACGAAAACGGCTCGCGGTATTGGGCCACCCGAGGATTACAGAAGTTTCCGGGCGATCCGCGGATTAGAAAGTACGCTGGCTGATGCCGATGGACTTCTTCAAACAAAAACGGAACCGCTGGCTCGTCGCGATCGGTATTGTGATCGTGCTTGCGGCGATCGTATTCGGGTCGATCCTTCATCGCCGGAACGAGGCGCCGGGCGTCATCCTCATTACGATCGACACGCTCCGCGCCGACGCCCTCGGATTTGCCGGCAACCATCGCGTCAGTACGCCCTATCTCGACAGTCTGGCCGCGCGCGGCACGGTCTTCACAAATGCGCATGCACACAATGTCGTCACGCTGCCATCCCACACCAACATCCTCACCGGTCTCTACCCGTATCAACACGGAATTCGCGACAATGCGGGATTCACGCTCGATCCCAGCCATCCAACGCTCGGCACGATGTTGCGCGCGGCGGGCTTCACGACCGCCGCGTTTGTCAGCGCCTTCCCGCTCGACTCACGTTTCGGACTCAACGCCGGCTTCGATGTCTACGACGACAAATATCGCGAAGGATCGAATCCGCTCGATTTCGTCGTCCAGGAGCGGCCGGCGGAAGAAACGCTCACCGCGGCGGTCAAATGGTACGACTCCGTTGCCAACCGGAAGAAGTTCTTATGGGTCCACCTCTACGATCCGCACGCTCCCTATGACCCGCCCTCACCGTTTCGCGAGCAGTATCGCGATGCTCCCTACCTCGGCGAAGTCGCTTACGTCGATTCGCAGTTGTCGCGATTTCTAGAGCCGCTGCTCCAAGCCCATCCCAACACGCTCGTCATCATCACCGGCGATCACGGCGAAGCCCTCGGCGATCACGGCGAACAGACGCACGGCCTCTTCGCCTACGAATCGACACTAAAGGTTCCGCTGATCATCATCGATCCTGACCGGCCGCCGGGCCGCGAACCGGCGTATGTGAGGCATGTCGATCTCGTCCCGACGATTCTTCACCGCCTCGGCCTGCAAATTCCTTCCCCACTTCCCGGACGTCCGCTTCTGCCAGGTAACGGCAACGCGGATAGCTACTTCGAGGCAATCTCCGCGTCGCTCAATCGCGGATGGGCTCCTCTTGTGGGTCTGATCCACGGCGGGCATAAATACATCGACCTCCCGGTGCCCGAGCTCTACAACCTGGCCGCCGATCCCGGAGAAAAACAGAATCTCGCGGAGACGGATCGCCGCGACCTGTTCGCAATCCGCAAGCTGCTATCGGATAACACTCCTGCCGCGCAAAACATCAAACGCAGCGTCGATCCCGCCGAGAAAGCGCAACTCATGAGCCTCGGCTACATCTCAGGCTCCTCGGAAAAGAAAACCTACACGATTGCCGACGATCCCAAGAGTCTCATCGGCGTCGACAATGAGCTGCACGAGGTGGTGGCGCAGTATCAAACCGGCCAGATACCGAAGGCGATCGATACTCTCCGAAAAATCCTGAAACGCGATCCCAACATCAAAGTTGCCGCGGAGATGCTCGCCTTCATGCTGCAACAGAATGAGAACCCGTCGGCAGCAATCGACATGCTGCGCAAAGCCGTCCGGGCAGGCGCGGCGAACGAGGCCATGCAAGTGCGCCTCGGGCTGTTGCTCAGCGCCACGGGACAGGCAAAGGAAGCGCTCGAAACCTTGCGGCCATTCGCCTCGGGGCAAGATCCCGATGTCTTAAACGCCTATGGCATTGCCCTAGCCGACAACGGCGACCTACAGGCCGCTCGCACTGAATTCGATCGCGTCTTATCGATCGACCACACAAACGCTACCGCCTATCAAAACCTCGGCGTTGTCGCTCTTCGCGCCGGCGATGTCGCGGGCTCGCGCGCCAGCCTGACGAAGGCATTGGCGCTCAACGACCAGCTCCCGACCGCATTGAACCTGATGGGCGTCATTGAAATGAAGAGCGGCCATCCCGACGCGGCGATCAACTGGTGGCGCAAAGCGGTCAAGGCCGATCCGCGGCTTTATGACGCGATGTACAACCTGGCCATCGTCGCCAGCCGCACAGGCAGGAACGACGTGGCCCGCGAAGCCTTGCATCGCTTCATTGAGACAGCGCCTCCGCAGCGATACGCGGACGACATTGTGACCGCCCGCGCGCTGCTGGGACAGTTGGAGCGTTGAGACGCTGATTGCAGGTCAGGGGCCGTTGTTTAGCAGATCTACTGAATCTCTCGAATGACAAAATCTCCGCCCCGAGACGTCGCTTTCAGTAGTGCGTCCAGTTTCTCGAGAGTTGGTGCAGCTTCACCGCGCTCATACCTTGCGTAGGCATTTCGCGAGGTCGCGCCAAGCCGCGACGCCATTTCGCGCAGAGATACGCCACTCGCTCCTCTTCGCCGTCGCAGCAGGAGCGCGATCATCGATGTTGCATCGGAGCCTGAGACCTCAAACTCTGTGCGACCGGTTGCGTGCACGGTCGCTCGGAAGCCGCGGCGATTTACCGCGGTCTCGATCCAATCCTGAATCATCTCGAGCGCTTCACGGCGTGTGCGGCCTTGCGTCAATGCATCAAGCATCGGAACCTGGGCCAACCACCACCGGCCATCTCGCTCCACTTTTCCGGCAAATCTCATACTTGACCTCCACAGGCACGTCGCAAAATCGCTCTCGCGAGTTGTTCATTCACTTCCGCATGACGTGGCACATACTCCTCACGTCGACGTCAGGTTGACGAGAGGGGTCAGTACGGATCCCCGCTCAACACCCCTTCGATGACATCAATCGTCTTGTAGCCCGTCGGAGGCAGGTTCGATAAATCGATCGTCTGGCCATTGTCGAAGTGCCAGATCTTGAATCCGCGGTATGTGAGCGGCTTGCCTTTTTCGAGGACTTCGGCCCGATGGTCGGCGACGATGACGTTTACCGGCCCGTTCCCGAATACCGTGGCGATTCCTTTCCCGTCCATGATCGCATCGGCTCCTTCGTTGACACCAAGGCCAATGAGGCGGGGCTCACGGTTTTCGTCGAGCGCACGGGCGAGAAAGACGAGCAGGCGGCCCATCCGATCGCGCTTCTTGAAATGCGTGTCGGTGATGACACCGTGCAACGGAGGCCACTCGAAGAAATCTCGCGAAAGACTGACGTCGATACTGAACGGATCCTTGAGGACATCGGCTGAGACCGCGCTCTGATCGGGACAGGCGTCGTAGGAAATCTCCCCCTGAATGGCCAGGCCGGCACTCGTTCCGCCGACCCCGCCGCCGCGGCGGTAAACCGATTTCACCGCGGCTTCGACCGGTGTCCCTTTGATCCAGCGGATGTAATTGCACTGATCTCCGCCGGCGAAGAAGACGATCTCCGCGTTCCGGACATCGTTGATGACATCGGGACGCGCGGCGGCTTTCCTGTCCCTGATGAGGAGCGTGACGGCCGAGCTAACGCCCTTCATCCCCATGAAGTATGGGTTGTAGTCATCGCCTCCCGTAGCGCGTAGCACGACGACATCGAGCTTTCGCTCGCAATCCGTGCAACCACGCACGCGGTCGATTGCCGCCTGCATCGCCACGTCGTGATCACCGCCGCCACCGGCAAGAATCAGGACCGGGCCTTCAAGCTTCGGCGATTCAGTAACGGGATTGCCAGCGACCCAGCGAGCGAAAGGAGGGAGGGGCGGTTCCGGCTTCAGATATTTGTCATACCAGGCCACATAGCGCGTCAACCGGTCCGCGACGTAACTCGGCATGGTGATGCCGTGATGCTGGCCGGGATAGATCACCAATTGCGTGTCGACTCCCATGCTTCGCAATGCCTGGTACATCTGCTCGCTGCCGATGACCGGCACGTTGAAATCGGATGTGCCGCCGAGGTAGAGGGTGGGAGTTTTGATGCGATCGGCATGGAGGAATGGGTACGAAACGCGGAGCCACCCATCGGGATTCTTCCAGGGTGGCCCGAGCTCGAGGTCGTATTGCGCGATGTACTCGTCGCTGCCGTACATCGACAACTGCAACGCGCTTCCCGCTCCAGAGATGGCGGCCTTGAAGCGCGGATCCGACGCCGTCGTGTAATCCGTGAGGATCCCGCCGTAGCTCCAGCCACCGATGCCGAGGCGGTTCGGGTCGGCGATGCCGGAAGCGACCGCGTAGTCGGCGGCGGCCAGCAGGTCGGTCACTTCCTTGTTTCCCCAGTCGGCGAAGATCGCCTTTTGATATGCGTTGCCTCGGCCCGCGCTTCCCCGATAGTTCACGGCCAGCACAACGTATCCATTCGCTGCAAGAAACTGGCGCTCGAAACTGAACGCGTACTGGTCCTGCGAATTCGGACCGCCGTGAATGTTCAGGATCGTCGGATACTTCTGGCCGGCCACATACGACGGCGGCTTGAAGATCAATCCATGCACTTCGTTGCCGTCTTTCGCAGTGCATGTGAAATTGTCGACGCTGGCCAGGGCGATCTTGCTGAGCCACTCGTCGTTTTCGTGTGTGATCTGGCGCAGCCCGCCTTTCTCATAAACGTGTACTTCGTCGGGCATGCTCGCTGTTGAACAAAGCAGGGCGAATGCGCCGTCGTTTCGCGGCGAGATGGAGGAGACGACGCGACGGCCCATTTTTTCGATCGGTGTAAGGTTCTCGACCGCGCCGCCGCCGGCCGGTATGCGCCCGAGGTAGGCGATGCGATCGTCCTGCACGACGAACGAGATCTCCTTGCCGTCGGCGCTCCAGACGAGCGGCTCCTGCACGGCCCGGTCGAGCGCGGCCGTCAGCACGCGCGGCGCGCCACCTGCGGCAGAGATCACCGCCAGTTTGTTCAAGTTGTACGCAGTGAATTTTGGCTCGTCGCCTTGCAGGTACGCGATGGACTGGCTGTCAGGACTCCACGAAGGCACTCCATGATCCGGCCCGACGAATGTCGTCAGCTTCCTCGGCTGCGCTCCAGTCCTAGGCTCGATGACGAAGATGTCATCGTTCTCGGCGCGGTCGGGATCCTGTTCGCGATTGCTGACGAACGCGATCAGGCGGCCGTCCGGCGACCAGCTCGCATTCGTTTCGTTCCATGAACCCGAGGTGAGCGGCTCGCTCTTGCGTGAGTCGATATCGAAGAGCTGCAAATGGGTGTGCAGTGAGCCGAGATAGCCGTCGGAATCCTCTTTGAAGTGATAGCGGTCGATGACGATCGGCGGCGCGGTCTTGCGCTTCCAGTTTTCCTTCTTCTCCGGGTCGGAGCTCGGGTCGAAATCATTGACGACCAGCACGAGACGCTTCCCGTCGGGCGACCACGCATAACTGGAGACGCCGCCTTTGATGCTGGTGAGCTTCACGGCCTCGCCGCCGCGCCTGTCGAGCAGCCACACTTGCGAGCCGAGTTTCTTTTCGTCGTCATCGCCGCGTTTTGCGATGAACGCCAGATAGCGCCCGTCAGGACTCCATCGCGGCTTGCTCTCGCTGTTTTCGGGCGTGGATGTCAGGCGAACGCGATCCGCGCCGTCCCAGCTCGACATCCAGAGATCGGTGTCACGCTTGTCCTTCTCGGCGTCGATCGTGCTCACGGTGTAGGCGATCCACCGCCCGTCCGGCGACACCTGCGGATCGGCAACACCACGCTGCTTCGCCGCATCGGCAACGACGAGATTTCTCCGTTCCGCGACAGCTTGCGCGGTTGCCGTAGCCGACAAAAAAACCGCCATGATAAGGACCGCGACGGGACATACCCACCCAAACCAGCGCTTCGCCATGAACACCCTCCACGAAAATGGAAACCTCGGACCGCGCCGGGATTCTAGCCGGCAGAAGGGAGGCACCCGATCGTTTGTCCGCGTCCATCGATCGTGACGAAAATCGGTACCCGCGCGGATTTGACTTCGCCGCCGGAGGGCCGATGTGTGAGTGCCGCGTGAGCGGCCCCAACCGTGACAAGGCCGCGCGCACTGCCTCAAATACTGGCTGGCCGATTGGTAGACCTTACCGTAGTGAGTTCGAACCTTTTTCTCGACTGGATTCGAGAGGCCGATGCACTCAGAAGAGCCGCCGCGTAGACGCCGATCCGAGCATTGGCGAACCCTTCCACATCGCACGATCGCCTCCGCTGGGACATCCTTCACCGGATTCGAAATAGCGGCTTTCAAGGGGAACTCGGGGGCGGGCGGCTGGGGCAAAATTGTCGGCATGATTTGCGAGGTCCCTTACCCGAGGACCGGCAAGGCGAAGAAGGGCCGGCCGATCTGACCGGCAGCGGCGGCGTTCTAAGAGAAGTCAGTGCGCCCACACCGCGAAGCCAAGAGTTTGCGCGACAGAGACTGCGAGCCGTACCTCACGCAAGAAAGGACGTCGATGAATTTCGACCTCCACCCTGACGGCACTCCCTACGCGGTGCCGAAAGCGTGGGTTCCGTAGCACAATTGCTCATGCCGACACGACGTCCTGAGAGTCAAGAGCACTCGCCGCATCATCAGCATTACATCGACCTCGTGCCGGAAGGGCCGGTCCTGGAGACGCTGCGCCGGCAGCGGCATGATGTCGAGGGAATCCTCCTCGCAGTCGATGAGGGTCGGGCTGGGTACCGTTATGCGCCGGGAAAGTGGACGATCCGTGAGGTGGTAGGACACATGGCAGACGCCGAGCGCGTCTATGACTATCGCGCTCTGGCCTTCGCCCGCGGAGATGCTGGCGAGATGCCCAAGTACGACCCGGACCGCTACGTCGCCGCTGCTGGCTTTGACGGCCGGACGATGCCGAGCCTCGTCCGCGAGCTGGTGGCAACGCGCGACGGCACTCTGCAACTGTTTGAGAATCTGCCCTACGAGGCGTGGGGATTTGGCGGGACGCTCGGCGGGAACTTTCTCTCCGTCCGGGCGCTGGCGTTCATCGCTGCAGGCCACTGGCAGAGGCATCTGAACGTGCTCCACGAACGCTACGGCCTTGTTTTCTGATCATCAGGCGATCCGGCTCCCGCAGACCACTCTCCATCGAGCACCCGTCGTGCGCACTCCGCGATGTATTCGGGCGCGATCCGGCGGACCGCGCCCGCGCGCCGGTATCGCTGGTCGTCGATCCGATCGCGGACGGGGTTGAGATCCGAGAACGCCATCGCCTGCGCGAACGGTGTCGCGATCGCGTATTGGTTGCGATGGCCGGTCGTGAATCGAAGATATGAGTGCCGGCCGTAGATACCGATCACTCCGCGGCGGGACGTTGACGTCGTCATGGCTGCGGCGTGAATGAGTCCGGTGTCATTGCCGATGACCAGCGTCGCTTCCGCGAACAGCCCGAGCAGAGTTTCGATGTCACGCGATTCCGGTGAGAGCGTCTGAAGCGGCGGGTGTGTTTCCTGCGGATCGTCCAACCCGGGAATGAGCACATGGTCGAAGTCCCGGCCCGTGATCGCGTCGATCCGGCGCGCGACCATGGCGTAGCCGCGAGCACCGTAGTCTTTCCTTTTGGGCCAACTGGAAGCGGCGACGTAGCAGAGCAACGGGCGGACGCGGCCAGCGGCAACGGGTCCAGACAACGCCGGCAGGAATGCCGTGTTCCTCGGCAAACGCAGTCCGAGGCGGCGCTCCACGTCGAGGTAGTAGCGCGATGGGAGAGCTGCATACACATGCGCCGGCGTGCGGAATGCGGGCAGATCGGGATTGGTGTCGAAGAGACCGTCGCGGCCTTGCGCAACGCTGATGCGCATGGCGGTATCCGGCGGGTTGTTGGTGGATGGCACTTGCAGGAGCTGCGCGATGGTTGGAGACGCAGTCACGCCCCGCGGCAGACCGAGTAGCGAGGCCGCGTCACGTACGGCTTCGAGATACGACAGGCCCAGCAGCGCGTCGCCCAGGTTCGTTGCACGGCCATCGAAATAGATCGAGCGAGAGGCGAGGAGCGCACGCAGAAAGCGTTCGTCCCTCATTGGCAGCACATCTCCGGGCGCCATCGAGTCACGGTCGTACGGCAGCAGATGCGCCCGGCCGCGCAGCACCGAAGCGTCCGCGGTGGTGGCGAAGAGGGAGGGCCGCATCAGACGCGGGGTCATTTTGGAACACGGACGATCACGCATTCGCTCGTGCCGGTATGTTGCGTTCGCGTCCACGTGATCGGCGGCGTGAGTCCGGTCGGCTCGCGGCGGAAACTCTCGAGGGTGTCGATGAGCGATTCGCGGCCAACGTCCCTGCCGGCTCGCTCGAGGGCGCGGACGAGCAATTGCGATGAGGCGAGAGCGGCGGCGCGGGCCGCGCGGTGATCCGGAGGGAGGCCGGACGCTTTCGATTCGTCGATGGGAAGTGCGACGAGTATCCGACTGGAAGCGGAGAGGAGCGCGTCGCTGGTGTACGGGGCGGGAATCAGAATCGTCTCTGGAAGCGGCGATGGCAACGCACCGCCGAGAAAAAGAATCGCGCTCGCGCCGGTATCGGCGATGCGGCTGCCGAGCCGTCGAGTGAGACGTTCCGCCAGCATGTTGGTTGACGCGTTGTGAACGATGCGGACACGTGCATCGGCTGGCAGCGCGTTGATGAGCGCGACGCTCTCTTCTTCGACACCTGCGAGCAACTCGAAGAGATATCGATTCGTGTCGTCGCCTTGCGTGGCGAACGCCGCGATGACCGGCAGTTGCTTCTCAGCGGCGGCGCGGCCCACCTCTTCTTCGCGGCCGGTAATGTACGCGGCGGTGACGGCGAAGTCGTCATCCGAAAGTGTGTCGCCGAAATGGAGGTCGATGCGGCGGCCGAAGATGCCGCCGTTCCCGTTGACGCTTGCGAAATAGCTGCTGACGGTCGTCTGCACGGCCTCGCGCTCGCTGCCGGATGGTGGGAGGAGGACGCCGATCCGCAGCGCCTCGTCGCTCACGCCGGGATCGGGATCCGTACCGACGCGGCCGAGATAGGCTACGAGATCATCGGCGTCGCGCATCGAGAGCACGTAGCGCGGCATCGGCGGACGAAGCGGTTGCTTCGCGGAATCGACGCCCATCGTGATGGCGCGTTTCAACGTGGCAAGTGTGTACGGCGGGTGCGCGCGGCTGCCCGGCGTGGTCAAGCTGTACGGACGCGTCAGCGCACTCCACTGCAAGTTCGGCGGCCGCACACCTCCCTCGCCTTTGCCGCGGCCGTCGCGGCCGTGGCAACTCGCGCACGGCAACACGCTGGCTGGGACGGGATCGGAATCGGCACTGATGCGCGCGAGGATCGGTACGCCTGAATTGCTCGTACCGGTGCGGTAGATCTGACGGCCGCGTGCTTCCTGCGGCGTCAGCTCCGCGCCGCGCGCGGCTGCGGAAACGAGCAACAGCGCGCAGAGGAGGCGTCGCGTCAGTCCGACCCGCCCTTGTCGTTCACGACGCTCTCCACCACCGCGTAAACGTCGTCCGCTTTCGCGAGGCCGAAAACCTTCTTCCAAAGTCCGGTGCGGTCGTTGCCGGCGAGCATGATGTTGGTGTGCGACTCGCGCTGCTCGGCGTACTGCCCGAGTTTCTTCAACGCCCCGGCGACCTGCTCCGGTGAGCCGGTGAGGAACGTCCAGCCAGGCCGCGCCTTCCACTCCGCCGCGTACTTCTTGAGCGCCGCGGGAGTGTCGTTGTGCGGATCGACTGTGATCGAGATCAGGAAGACGTCGCGTCCGACTCGATCGCCGAGGCGCTCCTGCACGCGCTGCATCGTTTTCGCCATCGCCGGGCAGCTTCCGTGGCATTCGGCGAAGAACGAGTTGATCAGCACGACCTTTCCTTTCATCAGATCGTTGTAGAGATCGACGGCGTGGCCGTCCTGATCGATGAGCCGCAGATTCTCGAAGTAGTGCGCGGCACCGTGGCCGTCCTGCGCGAGCGCGGGGAGCGCAGCGAGCAGCGCGAGGTAGAGCAGTCTTCGCATCACTGTTCCTTTCCCGAAATGCGGTCGATGGCGGCCACGATCGCTTTGGCCGGCGCCAGTCCGTCGATTCTCTCCCAGCGGCCGTGGGCGTCGTCGCCGACGAGAACGACCGGAGAATGCGCGGCTGGGTTGGCGCTGAAGAGGCCGAGCGATTTGAGCAGCGCGTCGATGTCGGATTTGTTGCCGGTCACCAGCGTCCATCCCGGCTTGGCGCCGAATCGCCGGCTCCAGGCTGCCAGACGCTGCGGGGTGTCGTTGCCAGGATCGATGCTGACCGAGACGAGCGCGA
Organism: Thermoanaerobaculia bacterium; assembly: GCA_963719365.1. Taxonomy (GTDB): domain Bacteria; phylum Acidobacteriota; class Thermoanaerobaculia; order Gp7-AA8; family Gp7-AA8; genus JADGNZ01. The sequence goes on from OY970380.1 coordinate 1,793,914, forward strand.
CGTCACGCTTTCCGAGCAAGGTCTGCACCTGAGAGAACGTGACGCCCATCGTCGGACAGACCGTCGTGCAACTGGTGAAGATGAAGTTCACGGCTACGGTGCGCCCTTTCACGAGGTCGCGATAGAAGTGTACCGCCTGCCCGTTCTGCGTCTGGACGCTGACGTCGGGAAAGGTGTAGGTCCGCGGGCGTGGCTGCGCCTGCGCGATGGTGCCGAGAAGGAGGAACAAAACCAGGGCAGACGATTTCATGACCGTTTGAATAGGGAGTGTCGCGCGGGCCGGTTTCCCTACCTCTTTCACGGTGCGGGCATCGAATTCGTCTTGTCAACGGAGCTTCGGGTGAAGGTCACGATGGTGGTGTCGACACTCAACGCCGGAGGGGCGGAGCGGGCGGTCGTCAACATGGCGAACGCCTGGACGGCACGCGGCTGGCGGCCGACGATTCTGACCACGTCGCAGCGCGGCCGGCCGGTTGCGTACGCGCTCGACCCGAACGTCATCCACCGCGACATCGGCTGGCGCCGCGATCCCAACGACGACGAAATGGATCGCGCCTCCCTTGACGCGATCCTCGGCGTGCTCGACCTTTCTGACCCGCCGTACGACCTCCTGCTCGCCGATATCGTCCTGCTCGTGATGCTCCGCCGGGCCATTCAGATGACCGCGCCTGAGGCCGTGGTGTCGTTCGGCGACGTCATGAACATCCGGATGCTCGTGGCCACCTCCGGGTTGTCTTTTCGGCGCTACGTCTCGGAACGTTGCGATCCCGAGCGGACCTCGATCGGCGTGCTCGAGCCGCTGCGGCGAAGGTTCTACCTGGACGCGGATGGTGTCGCCGCGCAGACCGATGCCGCGGCGCGTCACTTCGAGCGCTTCAACGCGCGCTGCCGCGTCGTGCCGAACATGGTCCTTCCGCCGCAATCCTCGCCGCGGCGTCCGAGCAACGGCACGCGAACGCTCGTGACGTTCGGGCGGCTGGTCGCGTTCAAGAGGCTGCAGATCGTCATCCGCGCCTTCGCGCACATCGCGGACCGTCATCCGCAGTGGCGGCTCGACATCTGGGGTGAGGGCGATCAGCGCGGCTTTCTCGAAGGATTGATCGAGCGCCTCGGTGCCGGCGATCGCATCCGGTTGCGCGGCCACGCACGCGACGGTCACGCGGTGCTGCGCCAGGCCGATCTCTTCGCCATGACGTCGTCGACCGAGGGCTTTCCGAATGCATTGTGCGAGGCAATGGCATGCGGTGCCGTGCCCGTCGTCGTCGACTGCGGCGCAGGCGTTCGCACCATCGTTCGCGACGGCGTCGACGGTCTGCTCGTACCGGGCGAAGGGTCCGAGCTCTTCGCCTCGTTTCTTGACCGGCTGATGCGCGACGACGATGAGCGGCTGCGGCTCGCCGCCCGCGCGCCCGAGGTCGTCGATCGTTTCTCCGTCGATCGCATCATGGACTGCTGGGAGGAATTGCTGGCGCAATGACCGAACGGATTCAGTGCCTCTGGGTGGGCCCGCGTCTCTCGATGATGGAGCGTCTTTCGCTGACGTCGTTCCTGCAGAACGGACACGAGGTCGATCTATACACGTACGGCGACGTCGAGGAAGTACCAGCCGGCGTGCGCGTGCGCGACGGTAACGAGGTTCTGCCGGAGTCGGCGATCTTCACCTATCGCGAACATCAGTCGTTCTCCGGCTTCGCGAACTACTTCCGCTACCGCCTGCTGCTTACACGCGGCGGAAGCTGGGCCGACACAGACCTCGTGGCCTTGCAGCCGCTCACCTTCGACGACGACTACGTCTTCTCCAGTGAGGAAGGGCGCGGCGAGCAGTTCATCAACGCCGGCTTCATCAAGGCGCCTGCCGGCTGCGCGGCGATGCAACACGCGTGGGACGTTTGCGAATCGAAGGACCGGACGCAGATCCGCTGGGGAGAGACTGGTCCGGCGCTGGTTCGCAACGTGGTCGAGACCTTTGCGTTGCACCGGTTCGTCCGCACCCACGAGGTCTTCTGCCCGATCGGCTATCGCGATTGGGAATCGCTGCTCGCCGCCGATCCGCCGCAACTGCCGCCGTCCGCGGTGGCCGTCCATCTGTGGAATGAGATGTGGCGGCGTGCGGGCCGCGACAAGGATGCTGCCTACGAGCCGGGCTGCGTGTACGAGACGCTGAAAACGCGATACGGCCTCGGCGCTCACGGCTGAAACAGAAACGAGATCCAGGTCAGGAATTTCTCCTGTCGCACGATTGCCTGGATGTAGTTCTCGGTAAGCGTCGCGTCGTATCCGCGAGTCTGCAGGAGGGAGGCGACGTCCTGCTGCCAGCCGTTGCGCCGCGCGGCGAGCCAGCAGCGGACCGCGTCGTCCCAGTCGTCGAGGCGCTGCACGAACGACGGGCGGAAGAGCCGGTCGAGATCGGGATGCGTATGGATGGCGGCTTGCGTCTGGCTGTATGCGGCCTTCATGGCGCGGCGCATCGCTGCGATGCCGCGCCGCTCGAGTGCATCCGTCGCTCGATAGATGTCGCGTAGAAGCTGGAGCTCGCCGACAATTTCGTAGTCGCCGAGGTGACTGCCGAGGATGAACTTCCCATCGATCGCGGCCGCGCGGACCGAGGGCCGCGGGTGGTAGGTGTCCTCGTAACGGGCGGCGAACGCCATCGAGTCGTGGTCCATGAAAATGAATCGAATACGCCACTCATCCTCTTCGAACACGCTTCGCAGCCCGCAGTTGCGGCCGACGAACGATTCTCCGCTCGTGTGGCCGCGCGCAGCCAGCATCGTGCCCCAGAAGCGTCCGAGCTGTTCAAGCACGGAGAGGTAGTTGCGGTTTGCGCGGCGGCGATTGGCGGGAACCGCAAACGCGGCGGTGACGTACGACCGGTAGCCGCGAAACGGAGTGGGGGGCGGGTCGTAGGTGCAGAGAACTTCATCGAGCAACTCATCGGCGAAGCGGCGCGAGTCGTCGCGCGTGTGCGGCAGTCCGAGCTCGTCGAAGTATTTCCTGTCGCCCGCCGGTGCGAGGTAGATCGCCAGGCGATCGAGGCGAAAGGATGTCGTACCGGTCTGCACCGCCTGCGAGGGCTTGGTCAGGCCGAGGAACTCGACGGTGAGGGAAAGGTCGTTCTGCTGCTGCGCGCGCGGCTGATTCGTGCTGTTGGCCATCGCCTCGACGACCGAGCTCATATGGCGGCGCATCGACGCATGACGCTCGCCGAAGACGCGCGGGTCAGTGAAGTAGTCGAAGAGATCGATCTCGCCTACGGGAGAGGGAATCGTGAAGACCGTGGACATGTGGATGGTGCGCGACATCGGCGCGACGGTGCCGTGGACAGTGCGGTAGAGCTTCGACATCACGCTCGACTGCGAGGTCTCGAGACCGAGCAGCGATTCCATCGATCCGCCTTGCAGAAAGTGGGACGACGGCAGGATCCAATCGCCACGCGAGTACACAGCATCGAGCGGGTACGCACCGCGCAAACCGGTGCGCTTGATCTCGATCTCGTGATCGCTGCCAGGCAGCTTGATGACCATCACCACGGTGCCGAGCGGATGCTCCACGAGCGAATTGATCTCGCTGCTCGTGGTGCGCGCGACCCAGCGGATCGTCGCACGATGGCCCAGATGGAGGAGGATCTCGCGCTCCAGCGGGGGCACCGAGGCCAGAGCATGCGCCAACTCCTCGCCGACGAAGCGATGTCCGTAGTCGGGGCGGCTGCGGATCCCTTCCGACCGCCGCACGTCTTCCTCAATCCGCTCGATCACCTCTTTGGACGTCCAGAGCCAGCGCGCCAGCATCAGACGGCAGTCGCGGCGCGCGAGGTGGAGAAAGTCGCCGATGGCCTTGTCGCTCGGGCGCGCGCCGCGCAGCGGCTCGTGTACGCGCGCGAGCCGCTCCAGCCGGCGCCGGAATGACGCGACGCCGATTTCGTCGATGCCGAGCTCGCGGAACCAGAACGCGTGCTCCTCCGCGTCGTTCGCGTGAATGCGGAGCAACACATGCTCGAGCATCAGCGCCGCCACGGCGCGCACCGGCCAGGGCGCCCCGCGGTCACGCGCGCGATCGCGCAGCATCAACCCGTCGCCGCGGTCATAGACGCGGCGCGACAGAAGCACATCGAGCAGGGTTCGAACGTCGAGTGGAACGGACCCGAGTGTCCGTCCTACGCCAGAAGTCACCGAACGGGCTTCTTCGACGCGATGGACGCCGCCGTGCCCTTAGTGGTGGCGGTGCCCTTCCCCTTGCCCTTGCCTTTTCCTTTGCCGTAGGAGAGCTGCTTGATCGGCGTACCGCCGAGAGCCAGCGTGAGCGCGAGCAGCAACTGCTTCGCGCACGTGCGGTTGATCGTCAAAATGACAACGTCGCCGCCAGATGTGGTGGACGCCATGACACAACCTCCTGATTCGATGTCAGAAAGACGGCTGGGCGCACACATTTGTGAATGCGGGGAGCGGCGCATAGCGGGGGCGGGAGCGAAGCCACTCGGTATTTCGCTCGCTTTCGCGTGCTGAATCCGGGCCCTCGTCGTGGTGGCTGAGGAGGTTGTAGAGCATCAGCGGGCGCTCGATGTGACGGGCCCGCTCGGTGGTGGCCATCTCGAGCAGCGGGAACATGCAGGCGAGATCGTCAGCGTTCCGCAGATAGTCGCCGCACTCGTCGCGGAAGGCCTCGGGATCGATGCGGTCGAAGAGCCAGCGCCTCCAGGTGCGGACGGCCGTCCCGAGCCACGGCTCGGAGCGGAAGTCGGTGGTGCCGGCGGCGTATGGAGGCCAGAGTCCGGGACGTTCGGGGCGATTGCTGATCCAACTGCCGTACGTGACCCAGCAACCGCTTTCGGCGTAGGTGCGGTCGATGAGGGCGAACGCCTCGTCGTCGATCAACCAGTCGTCGCCGTCGAGCACGATGATGATGTCGTCGGGAGCGGCGCCGCTGCGCGCGATCGCGCTCACGAGGTTTGCCATCGGAAAGCGCCGCGTATCGTTGCGGGTAATGGCAATCCGCTCGTCGCCGGCGCTCGCGGCGAGCGCTTCGGCAAAGGTCGCGTCGCCTGTTCGATCGATCGTGACGTGGGCCCGCCACGCGGAGTACGTCTGTCTCCGCACCGAGGCGAGACATCGCTCGATGTAGTCCTCGCAAAGGCCGCAGTTGATCAAGACGTGCAGCATGGCTCCTCTTTGAAAGACGAACGGGACGGAGTTCACGAACGATAGCGGAAACGCGTCTTTCAATAAAGCTTTCGTTTACCTGGATCCCCTGCTGCCGCAAGGAGTGGAGACGCATGTTTAGACACCGCGTACTACCGTTCGTTCTCTTCGTCGCTGCCGTCGTCAGTGCACTTCCTATGAGCGCTCAGATGAAAGGACACTGGCCCGGCTACGTCCAGCCGCCCGGATGCGGCCGGACCGTCTGGGTCGACATGGTCGCACTCGACCAGCCCTTCCTGGTCAACCGCCTCGGCGCATCGATGCCCGAGGGGATGATGTATGCACTGCGACGCGATGTGGTGCCGAAATCGGGAACCGGCCCGCTCGTGCACGGCGCGGTCATGCTCCGCCCCGGCAAACGCCCGCGGCCGATCGTGCTGCGCGCCAACGTCGGCGACTGCCTGGCCATCACCTTCTGCAATCTCCTGGCGAAGTTCCCCACCAGCACGCAGCCGGCGACACGCTATGCCAGCGTCCACATAGCGGGGATGGAGGTCGCTGACACCATCGACGACGATGGCTCGTACGTCGCGTCGAATGACAACTCCACCATCCCGCCGGGCCAGATAAGGCACTATCTGCTCCGCGCCACCGAGGAAGGAACGTACATCCTGAACAGCGAAGGAGCGGCGTTCGGCGGCAACAACCAGCCGAATGACGGCGCGCAGGTCACCGCCGGTCTCTTTGGCATGGTGAACGTCGAGCCGAAGAAAGCCGAGTGGTACCGCAGCCAGGTGACGCACGAGGAGCTCGAGTCAGCGATCAGCGGTTTCAGTCCTATCGGGCAGCCGTTGATCAACTACAGCGCGACGTTCACCTCGGGACCGAACACCGGCCTCCCTGTGCTGAATATGCTCGACAAGGACAACAACCTCATCTACACCGACCTGACGGCGGTGATCACCGGCCCGAGGCATGGCAAGTTCGTCAACACGGTGCCGTCAGATCCGAGTCTCGATAAGGTCAACATCGAACCGAACCGGCTCGATCCCTTCCGCGAGTTCACCATCGGCTATCACGAACTGATGGACGCGGTGCAGGCGTACCCGATCTTCGGCCAGAAGACTCCCGACCTGGCGACGACGCTCGGCTCATCCGGCGACGCGTTCGCAATCAACTACGGCACAGGCGGCATCGGCGCCGAGATCCTGGCCAATCGCTTCGGCCTCGGTCCCATGAACAGTTGCGCCGATTGCCGTTTCGAAGAGTTCTTCCTCAGCTCATGGGCGGTTGGCGATGCGTCGATGTTGGTCGACGTGCCGTCGAACGCACCGTGCAGCAACGCGCCGTACAACAGCCTGCCGTACAACCCCCAGGTCAACTCAGGCAGCGCCCCGAGCGCTCCGTGCACGGGCGGCGTCACAGGCAACGCGCCGTCTGGCATCACGCCGATCCGCAAGGCGACCATGGCGCTCTACCCCGACGACCCGAGCAACGTCTACCACAGCTACATCAATGACCGCGTGATCTTCCGGGTGCTGCACACCGGCACCGGCGTCTCGCACGTACACCACCTGCACGCGCATCAATGGCTGCACTCGCCGAACAGTGACGGCAGCACGTATCTCGACAGCCAGTTGATCAATCCGGGCAGCCACTACACGGAAGAGATCACGTTCAACGGCTCCGGCAACCGGAACAAGGTCGTAGGCGACTCGATCTTCCACTGTCACTTCTATCCCCACTTCGCGGCCGGCATGTGGGCCATGTGGCGCTCCCACGACGTGTACGAGGTCGGCTCGCCGTTCCTCCAGAGCACGTTCCGGCAGCTCGCGAAGTACGCAACCCGAGCGCTGCCGGACGGCGAGATCGCCGCAGGCACGCCGATTCCGGCCATCGTACCGATGCCGACGCTGATGATGCCGCTCATGCCGGCGAAGGTCTCGATCCAGGCGGTGGCCGATCCGAACGGCGGACCGAATCCGGCCGGCTACGAGGCGGTCGTCGACCCCAGCGATATCAAGATTAATCCGGGCTTTCCGTTCTTCATCCCAGGCGTCGGGGGCACCCGCGCACCGCACCCGCCGCTCGACTTTGCGGTGGAGAACAACATCGTGCAGGACGGCGGCCTGCCGCGCCATCTGCTCCTCAACGCCGCGGTCACTACCGAGCTGCACACGACGACGGACTTTACGAAGAACATCGATCACGTCAACGCCTACGAGCTTCCGGAAGACGGAACGCCGGTGGAAAAGACGGCGATGAAGTTCCACTCCACCTGTTTCCATCCGTCCTTCCGGCCGGATGGTACCGGATCGACGCCCAGCGATCCGGGCTTCCGAACGAACGGAAGGAAGCCCGTTTCCGGCGCGCCTTACGCCGATCCGGGTCTCAATCCGTGGGATCCGAACAATCCGCCGCCGCCAAGCCAGCAGTGCAACGGCATCAACAACTGGACAGAGTACAAGGCGGCGGTCATCCAGACCGACCTCGTGATCAACAAGCAGGGCTGGCACTATCCGCAATCGCGCCTGCTCACGCTTTGGAGCGACGTGCTGCCGACGATCCGCAGCCAGGTGCCGCAGGAGCCGTTCTTCATCCGCGCCAATGCAGGAACGGGCGTCGTCTACTGGCACACGAACCTTGTGCCTTCGTACTACGAGGTCGACGACTACCAGGTGCGCACGCCGACGGACATCATCGGCCAGCACATCCACCTCGTGAAGTTCGACGTGACGTCGTCCGACGGCGCGGCGAACGGCTACAACTACGAGGACGGAACGCTCAGCTATCAGGAAGTGCAGGAACTGGTGCACGGTGTGAATCAGTGCGGCGGACTCGGGCTCAGTACGCCGCTCAGCCAGTGCGGCACCGCCGCGAACCGCCAGCCTCTGACGCTGAAGCCGCCACCCGCCACGATCTGTCCCGCGGGCGAGATGGCGCAGGCGCCGTGCAATGGCTGGATGGGCGCACAAACGACCGTGCAGCGCTGGTTCGCCGATCCGATCGAGGACCGCAGCCCGTCCAATAACGCGCTGAAGAACGGCACGCGCACGCTGCGTACCGTCTTCACGCACGATCACTTCGGCCCTTCGACCCACCAGCAGGTCGGCCTCTACGCCGCGCTTCTCATCGAGCCGGCCAGGAGCACCTGGTTCCAGTCCGAGAGCGGAACGCAGCTCCATACGCGCGACGACGGCGGCCCGACGACCTGGAACGCGGTCATCGAATCGCCGAGGAGCGAAGCCAACACGTACCGCGAGTTCGCACTGGCAATGCAGGATTTCCAGTTCGCGTACAAGAGCACGAGCAAGAACACGCTCGGCGGCGGCGGGTTCCCCGGCTGGGCCGATCCACCGAACGTGATCGAGGCGCCGTTCGGCAGCGGCAACAACAATCTGCAGCCGCAGATCATCAGCGCCGGCCCGACTTCCGGCACGACGTCGTTCAACTACCGCAACGAGCCTCTCCCCTTCCGCGTGCAGTCGGGATCGTCGAGCGATCCCCACGCGGCCGATCTGTCGTACGTCTACAACTCGAACGTCACACGCAACAACGCAGCGACAAACTCCCAGCCCACCCTCGGCGCGCCGATCGCCGCCGGCTCGGTCTTCGCCTATCCGCAGAAGCCGCTGACGGAAGGAATGGAGGGCGGCGACCCGTACACGCCACTTCTCCGCGCCTACGAGGGAGACCGCGTGCAAGTGCGCGTGATCGCCGGCGCCCACATGCTGCCGCACGCCTTCACGGTCGGCGGCATGAAGTGGTTGTTCGAGCCGTCGTTCTCCGACTCCGGCTACCGCAGCACGCAATCGATGGGCATCTCCGAGCACTTCGAGATGCTCTTCCGGACACCGCGCGCCAGCCCGTCGGCTGACGGCACGCACAACTTCACCGACTACCTCTACATGCCCGACGCCTCGAACCAGAAGCACGGCATCATCGACGGCACCTGGGGCATCTTCCGGGCGTACAAGTCGACGGCGGACACCAAGACGACTCTCCTCCCACTCACCACGAACAAGACGGTGAAGCCGCTGCCGCCGCCAGCCGATACGGACGCCGGTTACAGTTGCCCGCCGAGCGCGCCGAAGAAGTCGTTCACGATCGTCGCGCGCACACCGGGCACGGTCATCTTCAATTCCCGCGGCACTGGTCCGGCAGGTCTCTTCAGTAGCGGGACGCAGATCACCAACTTCTATCCGATGGTCTTTACGGTCGGCGCCAGCAACGACACCGGCCAGCCGGCGGTGGTGCGCGCGAATGCCGGCGACTGCATCGCCCTGACTGTACAGAACGCGTTCAATCCAAGCTCGCAGACGTTCAACCAGACTTCGACCGCGGCGTTCGCCACCAACATCCCGCTCGCGCCCTCAAAGTACGCCGGCGCGACGCCTTCGCTGCTGGCGTTCGATGCCATGAAGAGCACGGGCCTGAACGTCGGGTTCAATCCTGATCAGATCATCCCCGTCGGTAGCCAGAAGACGTACTACTGGTACGCGGGTGAGACGAGCATTGCGCAGAACGGCAAGATCACCGGGACGGCGCTCGAGCTCGGCGGTGTGAATATCACCCCGTCCGACCCGCTCGAGCAGGATCTGCACGGACTCGTCGCCGGTTTGGTGGTCGAACCGAAGGGAGCGATCGCCTGCCTCGACACGTACAACCCTGCGCTGAACTTGCCGCAGTACGGCGCCGCCACGGTCTATTCCGGCGGCACCTGCGCCAGCCCGGGCAGGCTGCTCTACCGCGAGTTCGTGCTGATCACGCAGGATGACCTGTCGGACGTCGAGTGGTACGGCGGGCTGACGACCATTGGTGCGACGCAATTCAAAGCGCCGGGCGGCACCACGCAGTTGGGGGTCAACTACCGCATCGAGCCGATGCCATACCGCTTCGCGGCGCAGGCGAGCTCATTCAACGCGAACCCGAACCTCTGGATGGGCTTCTCGAACGGACTCGTACTCACCGATCCGCTGACGCCGATCCTCTCCGCGGCGCTCAGTACGCCGACACGCATTCATTTGCTGCATCCGGCCGGAAGCGGGAACCAGCAGGTGATGGCTCTGCACGGACACGTGTGGGAGGAGCTGCCGTTCCGCGCGTCGTCGGCAGCGCTCGGCCACAACCGCCTCTCGCAGCACCTCGGTGCACGCGACTCCCACGGCACCAACACCTCGTATCCGATCATCATCCCGAGCGCCGGCGGCTCGCATCCGACCACCGGCGACTACCTCTGGCGCACGACGCCGTCGAACTATCTGCAGCAAGGTCTATGGGGCATCTTCCGCGTGAGCGAATCGGGCGTCGACTCGGTGAAGGTCACCAGCGCGCAATTCACCTCGGGCGGCAATCTGTCGGTCTACGGCACAACGGGCGTTTTCCTCGACAAGGCCTCCAATCCGAAGAACGGCGAGCGCGCGCCAACGGTATCGCTCTTCCTCGGCCACAACGGCCAGCTCGGCGACCTCCTCAGCTCCACCGTGCCAGTCGGCGAGAACGGCCTCTGGAACTTCCCGACCAAGAACACCGACGTCAACGATGACAACTGGCAGATCACCGCGAAATCGCCCAACGGCGGCGTAAGCGTTGCGCCGGTCATCATCGTCGCCGCCCCGGCCACGCCGCAGGGAGCGCCGATCACCACGCCGAAGCAGCCGGTGGGTGAGAGCAACCGCTTCGTCGGACAACAGCGCTCGCACAACGAGCAGAACGCACCGACGGGTGAGAACGAGGGCCCGGCGCAGCTCATCGCCCCGGCACCACCCCCGGCGGCTCCCCCGGCCAAGCCGCCCAGCAACTAGCAACCGCCATGGGAGCGGCGGCACGCGCCGCCGCTCCTCCATCGCCATGCTCGTGAGCGACTACAAACGCTGCTTCGACATCTTCCTCTGCGGAGGAACGCAGCACTTCACGCAGCTCCGCGACCTTCTTCCGAAGCTGCTCCCGTACGGCACCGTGCACCTCGCCTCGAGTTTCCTCTCCCAGATCGATCTGCACGAACTGCACGGACTCTACGACGTCCTTCATACGCCGCGGCACAGCCGCGACAGCTATTACAACTTCGAGCTCTTCTCCATCCGCGACATCAACCGGCTGGCGACCGCGCCGTGGTTCATCAAGCTCGACGCAGACGTGGACGTCGATCCGGGATGGATCGGCTATGTCGAGGAGAGCATCGCTGCACATCCCGACGCGGTGCTCTTCGGACCGATCCGCGGCAACGTCGACATCAACGCCGAACTGCGCGGGGTTCTCGGTCATGACATCAATGTCACCAACGGCAAGAAAGTGATTGGCGGCTTCTACGTCGGCCGCACGCCGTACTTCAAGGAGCACCTGCGCATGATGGACGCGCTGCACGCGACGCTGGCCGCGCGCGCCGGCGCGAAACCGGCGAGGTTCCGCGGCAACGAGGACACGCTGCGCAGCCTGCTCGTACATGCGACCGGCGCCGGCGACCGCCTGCACGTCTTCGACTGCCGCGGACTGATCCGCATCGACAGGAGCAATACCGCAGGGCCGGCGGCTCGATGAGCGGCCGCCGCCATCCACTCGACGGGCTCTACGCCAATCGTCCGATCTTCGTCCTCTCCACCGGAACGAGCCTGCGCGACTTCGACTTCGCGCGTCTCAACGGCCGCGTCACCATCGGCATCAACCGCATCGTCGAGCACTACCACCCATCGATCGTCTACTTCGTCGACGTCAGCGCGCACCACAAACATGCGGCGCCGCTAGCCGGCTACAACGGCATGATCATCGCGGGCGCCGGCGCGGCGCCGGCGGAGACCCACGACAACGTGTTCGAAGTCGCCCACAACGCCAACACGTTCGAGCTTCGCGGAAACGCGGAGCTCTCGACGTTCGTCGGACGCTCGTTCGCCGAGGGGCTGTACGGCGGTGGCGGCGGCTGCACGGCGCTGCACACGGCAATCCTCCTCGGCGGCGATCCGATCTATCTCCTCGGCTACGACTTCTACGAGGAGAACGGCCGCTATTTCGACGAGTACGATCCGGCCAGTAATGCAGGCGAGGTCTATTCGCTGCACATGGAGGGACTCGAGCACCTCAGCCGGCAGCCGTGGATGCCGCATATCTTCAACTGCAACCGGCGCTCGCGCCTGGCCTGCTTTCCGTACAAGAACCTCGACGAGGCGCTGGAGCGGAACGCACCGCCCGACGGCCCGTCGCCGTTCCTCTCCCGCAAGACCGATCAGTTCTCCTACTTCGCGCAGCAGCTCGGCAACGGCGATTGGCGCGGACGGAAAGTGCTCGACTTCGGCGGCAACATCGGCAATATCCTGCGCGATCCACGCTCCACGATCGAACCGTCGAACTACTGGTGTCTCGATGTCGTGCCGGAAGCGGTGGAGGCGGGCCGCGCGCGCTGGCCGGAAGCTCACTGGCAGTTCTACGACCGGCAGTGCTTCTTCTTCAACCCCGCGGGAAAACCGCATGTGGCGATCCCCGACCTCGGCACGCGCTTCGACTACATCATCGCCTACTCCGTTTTCACGAACACCAGCCGCGGCGACATGGTGGATCTGGTCGGGCAACTGACCGCGATGCTCGCTCCCGGCGGCGCGCTTGCGTTCAGCTTCATCGATCCCCGCCATAACTCGTGGCCGCGCCGCTTTCACGGAGACAATTTCCGCTGGCGCCTCGAGCGCGAGCGGGGCGAGGTGACGTCGCCGCGCGCGCGGGAGATCCTCGACCGCGCGCGCTCCGGAAGCTGGTCAGTTCTCGTCAATGGCGACGACCTCTACGTCGAGACCGACGAGATCCGCGATTACCCACCGGATGCGCAGCGGACGCACCACGTCTTCTACACCACGGACTTGATGCGCGAGCTTTTCCCCGGCGCGGAGATCCGCATGCCCGTCAACGACGAGATGCAGCACTGCTGCGTGATCAGGAAAGCGTGACCATGGAATTCACCAGCCTCACCGATGAGCAGCGCCGCGCGTTCGACGCCGATGGATTCCTCGTCGTGCGGAACATGCTCGACGCGGAGACCGTCGCTGCGGCGACCGAGGCAGGTGACCGCCTCGCCGCGGCGTTTCTGCGCAAGCCCCAACTTCCCGAGAAGCCGGAGTACAACCATCTCGACCTCCGTCCCGGACTCTTCACCGAGGAGCCGCTGCTGAAGCTCGTCTCGCATCCGGCGACGGTGTCGCTCATGACGCAGTTCCTCAGCCCCAACATCCACCTGCACTCCACCGCACTGATTTACAAACGGCCGTCGCGTCCCACTATGTCGTTCCGGCGTGGATGGCATCGCGACATCCGCATTCCGAAAGACCTCGGGCACAACGCCCTGCCACGAGTCGGCATCAAAATCTGCTACTGCCTCACATCGTTCCCGGGCCCGAACACCGGCGTCACGCTTCTCACGCGCGGCACGCACTTGCGCAACGAGCCGCTGCGCGTGCCGAAGGGGGGCATCGATCCCGAGGGAGTGGAGATCGCCGAGCTCACGGCCGAAGCGGGCGACGCGTTCCTCTTCGACAACCGGCTTTACCACACAGCCTCGCCGAACCTGAGCGACCGCACGTCGAAGGTCGTGATCTACGGCTACGCATATCGATGGATGAAGCCTGAGATCTACCTCGACGCTCCCGATTCGCGCCTCCTCGCCCCGCTCCATCCGATCGCGCGGCAGCTCCTCGGCGGTTATCGCGACATCGACACGCCGCCGTGGGCGCTGCAGCGATGGGCGAAGCGCAACGGCGCGTTGCGGCCTGATGTGCCGTGGACGGTGGACGCATGACCACGCTCGTAACGCGCGACCACACGGCAACGCGCGAGACGCAGTTCGCGTACTTCGACGAGATCCTCGGCCATCCCGACTGGCGCGGGCGCAAGGTTCTCGACTTCGGCGGCAACTGGGGCATCTTTCTCCGCCGCGCGGAAGGCATCGATCATGACGACTACTGGTGCATGGACGTCCACGAGCCGATGCTCGATCGCGGCCGCCGCGAATTTCCGCGCGCGCACTTCGTCCACTACAACCGCTTCAGCGCGGAGTACAACCCGGACGGCGTGCCCGGCCTCCCGCTGCCGCAGCCCAGCATCCGCTTCGACTTCATCCTCGCCTTCTCCGTCTTCACCCATCACTACCCGAGCGAGATGATCGACCAGATCGCGGCGCTGCGGCAGATGCTCGCGCCGGGCGGCACGCTCGCGTTCACGTTCTGCGACGCGCGGTACGACTGCGCGCTCACTGATCCATCCCTGCCGCACGGCTCCGACGTCCGCAAGAACCTCTATCGGGTGCAGGTTCACAACCCGCGGGAGATCGAGGAGCTCGTCGCGCGCGCGGAGCAGGCGCGCTGGTGCATCGCCGTCGACGGCGAGTTGTTGGTCGAACCGGGCGAAGGGCTGTCGCGCCGTGAGCATCGCGGCCGCCCGTGGGAGTCGTATTGCGTCTACTTCACCACGGAGACGATGCAGTCGCTCTTCCCCGACGCCACGATTCACTTGCCGGTCGCACCGGAATGGCAACACTGCTGTGTCGTGAGGAACGGCTGATGGCGTTGCGCTTTCACTGGATGCTGCCGAAAGGCGGCGAGGTCGTGCCGGGCGCTTCGCAGACGCCGCACGAAGCACTGCGCTACCGCGCGGCATCAACGACGGAAGGCTCGATCGCGCCGCGTCCCGATTTGCCCGGATGGACGCACTTCGCGCATGCCGCCGAACGGGCCGGCATCGAGTCGGTGCTGATCTCCTTCAGCCGCTACGAGCCCGATCCGCTGGTGGTGAGCGCGGCACTCGGATGCGTGACCTCGAAGCTGACGTTCATGCTCGCCTTCCGCGCCGGGCTCACGCAGCCTGCGTCATTCGTGCAGCAGCTCAACACGCTTTCCGGCATCCTCGGTGGACGCGTGTCGCTCAACCTCGTGGCCGGCAGCTCGCTCGCCGAACAGCGCGGTTACGGCGACTTCTTGGCGCATGATGACCGCTACGCGCGCGCCGGTGAGTTCCTAACCATCTGCGAACAATTCTGGCGCAACGGCGGCGAAGCGAACTTCGAGGGACGCTTCTTCTCCGTGGAGAATGGCAAGCTGCACACACCGTGGAGCGCGAATGGCCGGCGCAAACCCGAGGTCTACATCTCCGGTCATTCTGAGGCGGCGCTTCGCCTGGTGGCGGAACATGGCTCGTGCTGGCTGCGCGTCGCTGACACGCCTGAGGCAATCGCGGAAAGCGTGGCGCCAATGCGCGACGCCGGCATCTCCGTCGGACTCCGGCTCTGCATCCTCACGCGCCCCACGCACGAAGAAGCGGTGCGCGCCGTCGAGTCGCTCGTGCCAAATGACGCCGGCGGCGGACAGGCCGCGGCGGCCCGGTTGAAGAACGACTCGGTGATGCACCGCGAGGCCGCGGCGGATAAGAGTGCCGCGTGGCACTCGCCGAACATCTGGACCGGCCTCGTACCGTTCTACGGTCCGGTCTGGACCACGCTCGCCGGCACGCCGCGAGAGCTCGCCAACACATTCCTCGCCTGGAGCAGCGTTGGCGTCGAACAGTTCATCCTCTCCGGCTGGCCGGAGCTCGACACGGTGGAGACCTTCGGACGCGATGTACTGCCGCTGATCCGGGAGGGCGAAGCGTGCCGCTGAGATTCCATTCGAATTTTCCGAAGTATGAGGAACGCGGGCTAACTGGCCGAGGGTACGAGATCGTCCGCTTTGGCCGCGAAGTCCTGCCGCTTGTGCGGCAGAGGGAGGGATCGTGAGCACTATGGCGCAGGCTCCACGGGCATTCAATCGGGAGATGTACCACCACCATGCGGAGAACGTTTTCTACGGCACCGACGACGGCGCGCAGGATGGGTCGTTTCGGGAGTTCGCGCAGATCCGCGAGCACTACGAAAGCGTCGAGCCGTGGCGCCGCGACGACATCCACATGATCAGCGTCGTGGGCGGCTTGTATGGACTGAATCTGATTCCACTCTGGAAACCGTCGCGGCTGACGATCTTCGACGTCAATCCAGCCGCGATCACGTACTTCAAGCTGATTCGCGAGGCGTGGATCGGCAGCCGCGACGTCGCGCACTTCCTGCAGAGGCTCACCGACGGCGACTATCACGCTGACGGCGAGCTGGCGGAATTCGTCCGCGAGAACATTCGCCTCAAGCAGCGCGGCTGCCTGCCACGCGAGCGCGGCTCGACGAAGCGCCCGTACGAGCAAAGCTGGCAGTACGCGTTTGAGCATTTCGAGCTGACGCGGCAGATCCTGCGCGACGTGCCGCTCGACATCCGCACCGAGCCGATGGAGAGTGAGAGTTTTGCCGCGTATATCCGCCAGCAGAACAACCTCTGGATCTACGCCTCGAACATCACCGAGTTCCACTACTTTGACCTCGATCTCGAGGACACGAGCAATTGCGTGCTCGTGCAGATCATCTATCCCGGAAATCTGGAGCTGCTCGATCTCGCGCCTATGGCCGGCGCGCCGGTGAAGGCGCACTTCGAGATCCCGATGCGCGCGGAGAAGGTGCTCTGATGCCCGCGAAAATCAAGATCGCCACCAACGCCGCCACGCCCGCCACGGGCACGTACTCGCAGGCGATCCGCGTTGGCGACCTCGTCTTCGTCTCCGGAATGACCGGCCGCGACCCGAACAGCGGCGGCAAGCTGCCCGCTGATCTCGAGTCACAGGCGCGGCAGATGTTCGCCAACCTCGACGCGATCCTCAACGCCGCCGGTTGCACGCCGGCCGATGTGGTGAAGGTCACATTGCTGCTCGCCAACATCAAGGACTTCAAAGCCGTCGACGTGATCTACGCCGGCTGGCTTCCGGGCCTCGGCGTGACGCCGCTGCCGGCGCGCACAGCTTTCGCCGCGCTGGCGCTGCCTGCAGGCGCGCTGGTGATGATGGATCTCGTCGCGGCCGCGCCCGAGTGATTCAGCGGCGCGCCGCGCGATAGCTCGCCAGCGCAGCGTCGAAGTCGCCCGGCGGCGGCTCGCGCATCACGTCGAGGTGCTCCACATCGCGGCCCCGCGCGACGAGCACCGGCGTGACGGAGCGCAGCATCCCCGGCGTGGTGTAGCGGACGATAAAGCCTGTCCTCGCCCACGACGCTCGATTCGCGTTCGAGCCGTGGATGATGTCGACGTGATGGAGCGACATCTCGCCGGGGCGCAGCACGATGTCCACCGCCTCACCTTCATCGACGTCCACGGCAATCTCCTGGCCGTGGCTGAGCATGTTGCGCGGCTCGTCGCGCACGGCGTGTGCGAGCCGCCGGCGGTGCGAACCGGGAATCACGCGCATGCAGCCGCTCTCCGTCGTGCTATCGCTGAAGGCGATCCATGCGGAGACCGCCGTTGCTTCGCCGAGGAAGCCGGCGTACGCGCCGTCCTGATGCCAGGCAACAAAGCCGTCGTCGTGCGGCGGCTTCGAAAGAATCAGCGAGCCCCACACGATGACGTCATCACCTAGGATGGTGGCCACGGCGTCGACGACGCGCGCGTGCAGCGCCAGCTCGTACGCCCAGCGGAAGAAAAGGTGTGCCCGATCGAAGCGCTTGAGCGAGCCCCCCTGCGCTTCGGAGAGGCGTTCGTACTCGCCGCGGAAGCGCGCCACTTCCCCGTCGTCGAGGACGCGCAGCGGAAATGCGACGCCATCGGTGGCAAACGCCGCGCTCATGGCAGCACCTTCGCGAATGCGCGCAACACGTCGTCCATGTCGTCGCGCGTGTTGGGCGGATTGAGATGCGAGAACCAGAGCAGTTCGTCGTTGATGCGCACCGATCGCGGACAGGCGCCGCGCGAGCGCCGTGCGAACAGCGGATGCTGATGCAACAGGCGTCTGTAGCCAGGCACCATCGGGATTCCTTCCGCCGCGAGCGCTTGCACCAACTTGTCGCGGTTGCCGCGATAGCGCAGCTTCAGAACGAAGTACGCCGGCTCGCAATCGTGACCGATCCGCTGCGGCACGAGTTGCGGAAAGCCGCGCAGCCCTTCGATGAGATGCCGCGCGTTCGCGTTGCGCACGCCGTTGCGCGCGTCGAGCTCTTCGAACTGTCCGACCGCCACCGCCGCCTGCAGCTCCGTCAGCCGGTAGTTCATCCCGATCACGTTCGTCAGCTCGTCGTCGCTCCAATTCTCCTCGGCCGCCCCTTCGCCGTGGTTGCGAATGAGCCGGCATTTCATGGCGATGCGCGGATCGTTCGTCACCACCACGCCCCCTTCGCCGCAGGTGATGCTCTTGGTCTCCACGAGCGAGAAGACGCCCGCGTCGCCGAACGACCCGACCTCCCGCCCGCCCACGCGAGCACCGGGCGCCTGTGCGCAATCCTCGATGACTGCGAGGCCGGCGCGTTTCGCAAACGCGACGATCGACGTCATCGCCGCCGGAATCCCTCCGAGGTGGACGGCCACGATCGCGCGTGTCCGCGGCGTCAGCTTCGCCTCCGCGTCCTCGACGTCGATGCAGAGCGTCTCCGGGTCGGCCTCGACAAATACCGGCACGCCTCCGAACGCGAGCATCGCCGTCGCCGTGGCGTGGAATGACATGCATGGCACGAGCACTTCGTCGCCTGGCTGGATGCCGGCAGCTCCGGCAGCCATCGCCAGACCGGACGTCCCCGAGTTACAGGCAATCGCGTACATGCAACCGGTCCGCGCGGCGAAGAGCGCCTCCAGTGTGCGGACGTAGCGTCCGCCGAGGAAGCGTGATTCGTGCGAAGGCAGCTCCTGTACGACCGATGACGGCAGCGTGCAGAGCTCGCGCGCGTCGTGCTCGCCGATGCCCGCGCGGAACCCCGACCACTCGCCGCTGTCGTACGCGTCGAGCAGCAACGCGCGCTCACGCGGCGACGGATACGTCGGCGCGGCGAACGGCCGCGTGCGGACTGGCGGAGTCAAAACGACGGTCATGCCGTCGCCCTCCGTTGCTGCAGACAGTCGTCCGGCAGCGGCACCACGGGCCTCGCGTTCGAATCGCAATGAAACCACTCCCGCAGCGGCTGCAGCTCGCGCTGGGATACAGGCGTGAAGTTGAGATAGAAGATCGTCCTTGTCCAGGGCGTGATGTTCGGCGCGGAGCCGTGAATCAACAGGCAGTGAAAGAGGATGACCGTGCCAGGCGCGCCCATCAGCGGCTCGATGCCGTGCTCGTTCGCCGCCTCCTCCACAATCGAGTCGGTAATCTCCATCGAGGCGTCGTTGACGATGTGCCCGCGGCGATGCGAGCCGGGGATGGCCAGCATTGGTCCATTGCACGGATTGACGTCGTCCACGAAAATGCCGGCGATCAGCGCACGCGGCGTACGCATGCCGTCCATGCGATACCACTGATTGAAGTCCTGATGCCACGCCCAGCCGCTAGCGCGGAACGGACGCTTGACGTTGATGCGCGACTGGAACAGATGAACGCGCTCGCCGAGGAGTTGCTCGGCCGGCTCGACGAGCCGCGGGTGGCGGGCGACGCGGGCGAGAACATCGTCGTTCTCGTGGACGCCGAAGATCATCTTCACGATCGTCGGATCGTCGTCTTCGGCGACCACTTCCGGTCCCCGCCGCGCGGCCATCCGCAGCGAGGCGGCGCGGATCAGCGCGAGCTCATCGGCGTCGAACAACGACGGCAAGAGCAGGAAGCCGCGCTCGCTCATCTCCCCGATCTGTGCGCGCGTCAGTTGCATAACCCCTCTGCCGCGCCGGTGAGTTGGATCGCCGCGTCGAACATCGCGTTGTAGTGAATGTGAACGAGCCGCTCGAAGGGCATCGAGCGGTACGGTTCGGCCAGCGTTTCGCGTCCCGGCAGCGGATAGTTGTAGCGTCCGTCGAGCACTTCGACGCGGTCCCAGACGCGCGTGAGCGTCGCGGCGAGCGAGAGCTGATCGAGGTAGTGCATCTCGCGCCGGTGCGGAAGATGATCCGCCTCCATCAGCGACAAAAAGTCGTCGCGCCAGCGCGCGAAGAGGCGCGCGCCGCGGCGCACGGCGATCAGTCCGGAATTGAAATACGCCCGGATGCGCTGCCGGCTGCACGTTGTCTCCACGTACGGCTCGTCCCTGACGCCGAGGAGCGAGTACATGCGCACCCAGTAGGGGTCCATCGGATCGCCGGGGCCGCTGGAGCTGACGCGGCGGAAGCGTGTGCGCCAGTGCGGATCGTCGTCGGACTCCGGCTCGCCCGGAGAGCGGTGGATGTCCACCGGCCGCACGGCGGCGTCGATACCGTCGCGCAGCTCGAGCGCGCTCGGCTCGCCGACGATGACGGAGTCGCTGTCGACGAACACGACGACGTCCGTATTGGCGATCTCCTCGGCACGTGCCGAGGCGAAGATTTTGTTGCCGATCGCGTAGTGCGCGTAATGCTGATTCAGCGGCTCGCTGCTGTGGAAGACGCCGAGGTCGCGCAACTGGTCGTGAGTCTCCGCCGCGATCCCGGTGCCGACGCGCGGCTGAAACGTGTAGATCGGCGCCGCGGCGTGACGACGGCCGAAGCGGCGGATCGAGCGGCAGAGCAGCAGCGTCTTCGCTTCGAGCTCGCCCCTCTCGACGCAGGCAACGAACGACAGAGACACGCTCATGACGCCAGCACCCATTCGTCCGGCACGAGAGCGCGGGGCATGGTATCGAGACCGGTGAGCGGCGTGAGGTTCACGACTTCGACGCCGCGCCGTGCAGCCTGCGCGCAGAACTTCGCCCACGCGTCGCAAACCTTCCTGTGCTGCCCGGCCGAGCGGGCAAATCCGCTGACGTGCGCTCCGGCCCCGGCTGCATGGCGCCCGTCATCCGCATGCATGTCGAGTCCGATGTAGGCGAGCCGCTGGAAGCCGCGGCGCGGCAACGGCCGTCCGTTCGATGCCGCATCAGCAGGCCATCGATTGGCGAGCCAGTTGCCGATGACCATTCCGGTGCTGCCGCCTTTGTAGCCTTCGCCGGGATCGTCGCTCCAACCGGAGACGCCGTCGTCCTCGTCAACTTCGCGGATGTAAAAGTCCGCTTCGTGGCTCGCGCAATCGGTCGACGTCACGCGCCACGCGCGCGTCGAGCGCCAGATTGCCGCGAGGCGCGGCACGCGCTCGAAGAGGCCCGTGCCGATGTCCATCGCCGAGAGCATCGTGAACGCGACGCCGTGGCGCTCGCACGCCTCCGCCGCCGGTGCGCCGTTCACGCCCACTACCGCCCCGACCTTCCCGAGCTCCGCCCATGCGCGTGCGGAGAAACGTTCGAGAGACGGTCCGGCGCAGACGATGACGGCGGTATCGCGATCGACGGGAATCACGCTGCCAGCTCCCAGAACATTTCCCCCAGCTCGGCGAGGAAATTCACGTGCAGCCGCGGATGCGGCGTCGCCGCGCGCGCGGAGACACCGTGCAACGCGTCAGGCGAATGAATGAAGAAGACCAGCCGGTTCGCGGCGTACGGAATCGTCTTCACTCGTTCCACGAGCGCGTCGTCGACGTAACGCCCTGGCTCGAAGATGCGTGGCCGCGCGCGAAACCGATAGAGCTCGAGGTCGCCGCCGCGGGAATCGTCCTCCGGCCGCCGCATGTACAACAGCCCCGCATACAGCGCCACCTGGCGATCGACGTGGACGCGATGGCAGCGCGTCGGCGCGTCCACCGGCGAGCCCCACGTAATCTGGCAGTCGAGCGCCGCATCGGCAAACGGTTCCGCGAACCGGACGCTCGTGCGCAGCGAGTCGAGCGTTCCCGCGCGCGACTCGAGCCCCGGATGAAGCGCGCGGATCGTCTCGCCGAATACGCGCACGACATCGCCGAAGAACTCCCGCGATGTGTGCAGCCGCGTGAAATCCTGCCACGCTTCGCGCCCGGACGATGCGAGCAATTCCTGCGCGGAAAGGCGATACGGCGCGTTGTTCTCCGCGGTGCGGCCGCGAAGGATCGCCGCGGACTCAGGCATCGTTGCGGCAAGCCGGCGATACAGCTCCGGTTCCACCGCGTCGTCGACCACGACGTGCGGGAACGGATGCGGATCGATGTCCGCCTCCGTTACGCGGTGGAGCACGCTCTTCATGCGGCCTCGGCAGCCTCGCGCGCCCGGACGCGCGGCAGAACCTCGGCATGGAAGTTCGACATCTCTTCCATGTCAGGCCAGCCCATGAACAGGAACTGCGTGATCCCCGCGGCGCGGAACTCGAACAGCGCATCCGTGACCTCATCGGGCGAGCCGACGATGGCCATTGCCGGCGCACCGAGGTACGGCACCGCGCCGGTCCAGAGATACGGTGTGAGCCAGTCCTTGCTCGCGGCCAGCGCGAACGTCGACGTGAAGGCCACCGAATCGGAGCGCTTCGCGAAATCCTCGTGCGTCCGCTTCGGCTGTTCGCCAACTTCCTCGAGGATCGCCTCAGTCGCGCGTACCGCCTCCTGATGCGTCGGCCGCACGATGAGCGAGACCAGCAGTCCAACCTCCGTACCGTGGGCGATGATCTCGGATGTCCGCGCGCGCAACTTCTCCGGGGTGTCGGGCAGACGCCATAGACAATCGGCGTGCTTGATCGCGAGCTGCTCCGCGAGTGCGGAGCTGCCGCCGAGGAAGACCTCGGGCTTGCCGCGATCGGGCGCGACGAACGGGATGTTCAGCTTCCCTTTCTCGATGCGATAGTGCGCGCCTTCGAAATTGACCTCGCCATCGCGGCGCCAGAAGGCATCGCAGACCTGGAGAAACTCATCGGTGCGCGCGTAGCGGTCGTCGTGCGTGAGAAAGTCGCCGTAGTAGCCCTGCTCCTCCGGCGTGTGGCCCGCCACGACGTTGAGGCAGATGCGTCCGCCGATGAGCGCCGAGACGCTGTTGACCTGCTGCACGAAGAGAGTCGGGGAGATCACGCCGGAGCGGACCGCGACCATGAACTTGATGCGCGAGGTCATCACGCCGAGCGCCGCAGCGAGGACCAGCGGATCGGGGCGATGGAAGCCGAAGGCCGTGAGCAGCGACTCGATCTCGCACTCCTCGGCGTGGCGGCAGAAGCGCGCCAGCGTCTCCAGCGACGGAACGCCAACCGCCGCGCGCGCCTTCGCGCCGCGGAACTTCTCGCCGGCCGACGACATGCTCCAGTGAAATCGAAGTCTCACGCCGCCGCTCCGATCCCCATCTCGCCGAGCCGCATCCGCACGAGACTCTGGATGTGCCGTGCAAGCTCGGTGTACGACTCCTGCATCGTTCCGCCCGGCTCGGGAATGTCGGCGGTCGGATCGAGGCAAAACGTCTTCGCCGACGCGGCGGGATACAACGCCAGCAGTGCGTCGCGCTGCGATGCCGTCATGCAGTAGATGGTGTCCGCCTGCTCGACCTCGGCCGGCGCGAGGTGCCGCGCCTGATGCGCGTGCGGCACCGCCAGCCGGTCGAGGGCGGCGCGCGACGACTCGCTCATCGGCAAGCCGAGGCGCGGCTCCAGTCCGGCGCTTTCGGCTCGGATGCGAAGCGTGGCGGCGCGGAACGCGACCTCCGCGTTCGCGATCGCCGCGGCCATCGGCGAACGGCAGGTGTTGCCGCTGCAGACGAAAAGCACGAGGCGCGGCCCGGCCGCATCGACCAAAACCGCGCCGCGCAGACGCCCGCCGCTGACGAAGTCCCATGCGTCCTCGACGTAGTGGTGCATCGGCGAGAGCAGCAGCAGCGCCAACACGATGATCGCGGCGGAGAGGAACTGCGCCGGGGGTGGCACGGGAAAGCTGGTCGCCAGCGCCAGCGCGCCGACGGCGAGCAGACCTGCGATGAAACTGCCGGCGCAGAAGAGCGAGGCGCAGAACGTGTTCTCGCGTCTGTCGAGATAGATCAACGTGCCGAAGATGTTGTGACTGGCGTAGAAAACGCCGATCAACATCACCGGCACGACCGCTGCTGGGTGCATGATCCAGAACGTGAGGAATCCGTGCCGCAACGCGATCGCCGCAGGACCGCTGCCGAACGTCGCGAAGAGCGCCGGAAGAATTGGAAGTACGACAATCGTGACGAGCACTTCCCGCACGAAGTAGCTCCGTGTGACGTCGCGATCTTCGACCTTCGCCAGCTTCGTCATCAGCGGCGTGCGCAGCGCGTAGCCGGTGAGATAGATCGAGAGGTTCAGGAAGGCGGCGAGCGGGAGCGACTTGTCTTTTGCCGCGACGAGCGACACGCCGAGCGCCGCCAGACTCATGAACAGCGCGGCCCACGAGAACCAGCGTACGCGGCGCCGGTACGCGGTGTCGACGAGCGGCGCCATGATCAGGAGACCGCCGCGCATGAGAATCAGCGCGAGCACGATCGAGATCCCTTTGAACGTGAACGCCACGGTCGTGCTGCCGATGATCAGCGCGAGCCCGACGCCGGACAGCGCGATCTTCGGCGTCGGCAGGCGCGCGTGCTTCCACCAGCCCGCGAGCGTGATGATCAGCGGTACGGTCAGAACGGTGCCGATGATCGCCGCGGGCAGAATCTCCAGGGCGACCAGTCCGAGCGGCACGCCCGGCACGAGGCCCGCCGTAACCGCCTTCGACAACGCGGCATACGGCGTATAAAACGCCACGAAGCCGAGGGCATACGCCCAGATGATCCGGTGACGGTTCATGGCTTGAAGAAGGAGGAGTCGAAGCTGCAGCCGAGGATCGACTTGCCGATCGTGGCCAGCACCTGGTCGTCGTTGTCGTGGCGGACGTAGATCGCAAGATCGCGCAGCACGCGCTCGATCGGGCTGGGCCGATTGAGGGCACGAGCACCGCACGCACGGACGCAGTGGTCGACCGTCTCCAGCGCGAGGTGCTCGACGAGATGCCTCGCGCGGCTTCCGGCAATCCGGGCCTCGTCGTAGTCGCCTCGTTCCCAAAGATTTGCGACGTGTCGCAGCCAGAGGTGCGCCGTCTCTACGTTCATGGCCATCTTCGCCACGTGGTGCTGCACGTACGGGTCGTCGACCTTTTTCTGCGCGCGGATGTGCGTCACGCCGTACTCGTAGGCCGCCTCCGCTGCGCCGAGGAACGACGCCGCGTAGTGCGGCACGAAACATGTCTGCCATCCTTCGCGCAGGTACTCGCCGGGGGTGCCGACGAGGTTCTCTTCCGGTACGAACGTCCGGTCAAAGTGCGCGACGTGGCTGACCGTCGAGCGCATGCCGATCGGATCCCACCAGGAGCCGTCGAAGCGGATCGACGGATCGTCGAGATCGCACGCGACGAGCAGTAGCGTCTCCGCCGCCTCGACGGATGCGTGCCGCGCACCGCCCGGTCCCGAGGTGTTGACCAATAGCAGCGCCCAGCGAGCACCGCCGGCGCTCGTGCAGAACGCCTTGCTACCGTCGATGACGTAGCCGCCGTCGACTCGCTCGACGTATGTGCCAAAGCCGGTGTGATCGCCGGGCGCGCGCGACTGCGGTTCGCCGCTCCAGGCCACCCATTTCTCGCCGCGCTCGACGATGCCTTCAAACCAGCGCCGCTTCTGTTCGTCCGTAGCCATCCCGTCAAGCAGCACGAGCGAGTTGGCGTGGCCCTCCCAGCAGCGGGCCAGCGAGAGGTCAGCCTTGGCCACTTCTTTCGTCATCATCCAGAGCGTGAAGACGTCGCCGCGATACGGGCCGAGTCCGAGGCCACCGTATTCGCGCGGTACGGTCGGCGCGTGGAGTCCGGCAGCGAAGAGGTCATCGAAGTCTTCGAGCGGAAAGGTCGCGGTACGGTCATAGTGCGCGGCGCGTGGTGCAAGACGTTCTCGCGCGATGTCAGCCATGCGCTGCACGAGCGCGCGCTGCGGCTCGCCGGCGAGCAGCGAGTCAGCGAACGTCCCCGTGCGCGCCGCCGCGCCGGCCATGGCGTCGATCGTCATTCCGTTGTGATCCTGTGGAAGAACTCGCGATCGAAGTAGCTCGAACGGCCACTTCGGTCCTTAATGTGATTGAAGCTGGCCACGACGAGCACTCCAGCCTTCACGTTGGCTTGCAGGTGGACGTCCTCGTAGCCGAGGTCGAAGACAGCGTTGAACGCGCCGGCTTGCTTCGACTCGAACGCGAACGCATACACCGGCGCCTCGACCGAGCCCCAGTCGTCAGCGCCGAAGCACTGCACGGACAGGCGTCCGCCGTCGATCGGACGGCAGACGATGCGGGCGATGCCGCCGCCGGCGTTCGTGTTGCGCCAGTCGCCTGCGAGGATGCCGGGGTCGAGAGCGGTGGCGGGACTGTCGACGATGGCAGTCATGCGTTCTCCTCCTCGCGGAAGAAGAACTCGCGTGTGAATCTATCCGAGAGCGCTCCCGGCGTCTCGAAGTTGACGAATGTGGCGACGACCAGAAGACCGAGGTTGTAGTTGGCCTGCACCTCCACGCGCATGCCGTCGAGATCGTAGTGGGCGATGAAACCGCCGGCCCGTGCGCTCGACGTGTCGGCCGCGTTCGCAAAGACCGCGTCGCAACGGACCCGGCCCCAGTCGGCAGGCGATGGCGCCGCTCCACCGTGGATATGGACGTACGTCGCGCCTGCTTCCGTGTCGCTGTCGATCTCCAGCCGCTCGATCCACTGCAGCTTGTCGTTCGTCTTGAACCAGCGGCCGTCCATCACCTCGGCTTCGATGCGCGGCGGAGGATAGGGACGCATTACATCCTCACGCGCCCGCCGCGAGTAGCTCGGCTCTGCCATCTCTCTCTCTCCTTTCCGTGAAGCCCAGCGCATGCCGCGCGTGGTTCACGGGCATCTCCATTCCGGTCATCAGCTCAAATTGCCGCCCCGCTTGGGTCATGAGCATGTCCCAGCCATCGACCGTGATCCGTCCGGGTCCACGGGTGCGGGCAATTAACTGGGTAGCGTCCTCGCGGTAGACGAGATCGACGATTACCGCATCACGGCGCAACCGCTCGATCGGGAACGAGATCTCATCGCTGTCGCGGCCAACCGGCGTCGCGTTGACGACGATCGAGAAGCCTTTGCCGGAGAACTCCCGCAGCGGCAGAAACGGCAGGCGCAGCAAGTCTCGCGCGTAGTTGCCCCGTTCCAGACCGCGGTTGACGAGCGTCACGTCGGCGCCTGCCTGTTGCAGCGCCGCGGCCATCGCCCTGCCGGAGCCGCCGCATCCGATCACCGCCGCCCTCTGGTTCCGGCACTGCACGCCGTGGCCTCGCAGGGTCAGGAGCACGCCGTCGGCGTCGGTAGTCTCGGCCACCCAGCCGTTCCCAGGATCGCGGCGGAAGAAGTTCGTCGAGCCTGCGCGGCCCACCATCGGGCTCCACTCCCGCACCGCTTCGAGCGCCACGCCCTTGAACGGCGAGACGATCGACAGACCGTCGATCGAGAAGCCGAGCGACTCAATGCCGCCCGATTCAATGACGTTCGTCCAGAAGTCCTGGAACGACTCGACGTGGAACGGCACGTAGAGCGCGCGCCGGCCGACACGGCGAAACGCCGAATTGTGAATGCGCGGCGAGTACGAGTGCAGCACCGGGCTGCCGACCATGCCGAACAGCTCCTCGAATGGCGAGAGATCGGGAAAGCCAAAGTCGAGCAAGCGCTCGATGCCCGGCAGCCCCTCGGAAGCGACATCGCCGTGCGCGCTGCCGAACACGACCGGCGCACCGAGCCATGGCGCCACGATCCGCGACCAAAGTCCGATCGGTCCGGTGGCGAAGGCAGTAACGTCGTCGCGGTTCGCATCCTTCAACAGCTGCAGCGGCACGAGCTCATCGCCAGAGCGGTCTGCCCGCACCGTGAGGCGATAAAGCCGCGCCGGAATCGCCGACATCGCGCGGAGCTTCTCGCGAAGTGCCACGGGATCAGCCGGACAGTCAAACGCGGAGAGAACCCTCTTCGACGCCGGGATCGCCTTCAAAAGGTCGGGAACGCACTCCTCGAGCCGCAGGTCGACGAGGTCATAACGCCGCGCCGCGGCGATGAGGCGCGCCTGCTCGCGCTCCCGCGGCGCGTAGAGCAACGTGCCGGAAGTCCTTGCCCGCAACCACTCGCAATCGAGCTCGCTCCGCACTTCGAGGCATGCCGCCTGCCCCGCAATCGCGGAGAGCTCATCGGCCGATGCCAGACAGTGCTCCAGAACGGCAACGACCGCCAACCGGCCCGCCCCGTCGAACATGAGTAGATCCTTTGAAGGAAAGACGCGCCGCGGCGGACGCTTGTGAAGCTCGTCGCGCCTCTTCACATCCCGCCGCGCGCGGTCGTCTATCATCCCGATCCCGATGCACGCTCTCCTTCGCCGCGTACTCGTCGCTGCAATGCTGGTGGTGTTGCCGCTGCACGCCGCGGAGACGCCGCTGAAGACCAGCGACTTCGGCACGTCGCTGGAGCTGAAACTGGAACCGGTCTCGGGCATCGCCGTGCGCGAAGGGGAAGCAGCGCATGTCACGCTCACGCTGCGAAACGAGAGCACCGGGACTCCGCTCGCCGGAGTCTTTCCGAACGCCTGGTTCCATCTCCGCGCCGACGACAAGCCGATCGACCGGCATCAGTGCGCCGGCATCGTTGCCGCCTACGCCGGCGAGAACACGCTCACCCGGCCGGCGCTCGACCTCAACAACTACTACGTCCTCGCTCTCAACAGCGACAGTTCGCTCACCGTCGTCGATCCAGTCTTCGGCTTTGGCGGCACGCAATTGCTCGCCATGCTTCAGCTTGATTCACCCGGATTCGACTGGACCCTCGCCGGTCGCGACAACCGTCTCCTCATCACGATGCCCGCCTCCGGCCGCGTGGCGGCGATCGACACGACGCGTTGGAAATTACTGAAGACCATCGACGCCGGAGCGGAGCCGCGGCGCATCGTCGCGCAGCGCGACGGTCACTACGTCTGGATCACCACGGCCGCCGGCGTCACCGCCGTGCGCACCTCCGATCTGAGCGTCGCCGCGACGATCACCACCGGCAAGGGAGCACACGATCTGGTCATCACGCCCGATGACCGGATGGTCCTCGTGACGAATGCCGGCGACGGCACGCTTACCGTGATCGATGTGGCGAAGCTCGCCATCGCGGGCCGTGAGCCGGCAGGCGCACAGCCGCTGTCGGTCGGCTGGTCGGAGCTGGCCGGTCTGGCCTACGTCGCTTCGGCCGATGGATCGATCACCGCCATCGAGCCTCGCGCCGGCAAGAGCGTGGCGACCGTCAAGACGGACGCGGGAGTGGAGCGGATCCGCTTCGCGCCGGGCGGCCGCTATGGATTCGTGCTCAATCCGTCGAAGGATCTTCTGCACATCCTGGACGTGGCATCCAACCGGGTCGTCCAGACCGGAGAGCTGGAGGGCGGTCCGTTCGAGGCGACATTCACCGATACGATCGCTTACATCCGCCGCCGCGCGAGCGAGTTGGTACTGATGGTGCCGCTGGCCAACATCGGCCAGGAAGGGAGTCAGCTCAGCGTGGCCGAATTCCCCGGCGGAGACGAGACGTTCGGCAAGCGCGCACGGACGACGATCGCCAACGGTATCGTCGCCGCGCCGGGCGCCAACGCCGTGCTCGTCGCCAATCCTGCCGACCAGCACGTCTATTTCTACAAGGAAGGGATGGCCGCGCCGAGCGGCTACTTCAAGAACTACGGCCACGACCCGCAGGCGGTACTGGTGCTCGACCGCAGCCTCGGCGAGCGCGCGCCCGGCGTTTTCTCCACGACCGCGACGATGCCGCCGGCCGGCATCTACGACGTGGCCGTTTTCGTCGACTCGCCGCGCCTCATCTCCTGCTTCACCGTACGCGTCGCAGAGAATCCGGCCATTCCGAAGCCGCTACCCTCGCTGCGCGTGGAGCACCTCACCCGCCGCGACGGGATCACCACCGGAAAACCGGCCCAGATCGAGGTACGGCTCACCGATCCTGCCACCGGCAAGCCGGCCGCCGCGCTCGACGACGCCGGCGTGCTGATCGTGCAGGCCGGCGGCACATGGTCCGACCGCCAGCGGCTCACGCCGATCGGCGACGGCCGTTACGCCGCGGCCTTTATCCCGCCGCTCAGCGGCATCTACTACGTTTATGTCGAGTGCCGCTCCGCCGGCCTGCGCGCGAGCAATCCGCAATTCCTCGTGCTGCAGGCGCAGTGAGCGTCACGACGACGGCGCGGCAAAACCCATCAGCCGCGGGCGGAGTTGCTCGCGCGCCTGCTGTACGCGCTTCCGCGCATTCACCTCCGTGATTGCCAGAGTCTCGGCGATCGCGTCGTAGCTCACCTCCTGCACGAATCGCAAATGCGCCACATCGCGAAGCGTCGACGGCAACGCGTCGATGGCCTTCAGGATCGTGTTCGCGATCTGCGTGTGGACGGCGGTGTCCTCCGGCGACATCGGCTCCGGAAGCGTCGCCTCGCGGCGCGCGATCATCCGCTCGTCAAGCACCTCGGTCTTGCGCGATCCGCGGCACCGCTCCTTCTTCATATCGAGACAGACGTTGCACGCCAGCCGCGTCAGCCAGGCCTCGATGTCGATGATCTCGGCTGCGTACGCCGGCAACTTCGCGTACGCCACGAGCATCGAGCGGCTGACCGCGTCGTCGGCATCCGCCTGCACCGACCGCATCTGCCGGTAACAGACCGCCCGCAGATGCGGCCGGTGGCCGATCCACAGGCTCCAGAATGCGTCGGAGTCACCGCGGCTTACGCGCTCCAGAAGAGAGCGGTCACCCGAACCGATTCCTTTTGCCATTGAGCCCCTTCCTCGCTTGCCGGCAAACTTCCGTCATGAGAGGTGTGTCAGGAACCGAGAGGTTCCCTACCCCCAGACATGTGGAAAGGGCTAACTTTGTAGCCGGCCACCCACAGTGACGGCCTCGTGACCGGCCAGAGGTACGACACCGATTCAACTTTCGGCCTTTCGTCCGCGCTTCGAAACGACGATTTTTCGTATCCGAACCGAACGCGATCAAAAGCAACATGCTCACGCCACAGACTTTCAATGAGTTGCTGGAGAAGTCGATCTTCTGCGGTCGCATCGAAGTCTGGAACAAGGGAGCTCGCGGCGACTTCGAGGCGATCGTTGCCGAAGAGCTGTTCGATCGTGTTCAGGTAGTGCTTCGCGTAAGTATCGGAGGAGCGGCCGGACCGCATGTTCGGCACAACCCTGACTTCCCCGCTCCGGCACTTCGTCAGGTGTTCGCTCTGTTCGAAGCCACTCACTGGAGCTTTTCAACCGGGCTGAAATGAGCGTTACGCGTACTACCGCTGCCCCACTCGTGACAGTACGGCGCGCACCTTCGTCGCGTGCGAAGTACAGGACGAATTCCGTCGATTCGCCGAGCGATTACAGCCGAGCGGTCGTCAGCTTCGCGAAACAGATCCTGAGCAATGCGGGCAAGTTGTGGGAGGAATCTTCATCCGACCTGAAGCGCAGGATTCAGGACTCCTCCTTCCAAACGGCGTTTACTTCGACGGCGAACTAACTTGGTTTTCAGCGAGTTAATACCGATTCATGAGCCGATTGAGGGGGTTGGTAGCGCATACGGGATTTGAACCCGTGTTACTGCCGTGAGAGGGCAGCGTCCTGGACCCCTAGACGAATGCGCCAGATGGTGGGAGCGCGAGGATAGCTGGGCTGTCTCGCGATGGCAAGCGCGGTTAACGGATCGGGTAACGGATCCATTCCGGGGCGGACGTTCGGGGATGAGGGATCGGGAGTCGGGCCATGTGCTCAACGGGGTGCCGTCACATCAAAAGCTGCGTGCGCCGGCAGCGGATCGCGCCACGAAACTGCTCCTAATGGCGACTGGTTCGCAGATCCTGATCCGGCTGCTGGCTCGGAATCGTCGTTTTCACCTGCGGGGATGGCATCTTTGCCCTTGCGGCGGAGGTGTCCCCTTCTCGATCTGTCAGTAGCAGGCGCTCGTCCGCCGCCTCGCTACTTCAAGATCTGGTTCTCAGATCTTCATTCGTCGTTTTCCTTCGTGCAAGGCCACCGTCCTGTCTTGATTTGCCCATTTCGCCACTTCAAGATCTGATCGCCAGATCTTCGTTTACCGATTTGACTCCTCAAGATCTGACGCGCAGACCTTAATCTTCCGCCGGGACTACTGAAGATCTGAGCGGCAGACCTGATCATCTGGACGTCAGGGCTGGATTGGAGGAAGACATGGCTGCGGGAGCGGAACCGACGATTACGAATGCGGAACGGGCTGCGGCGCGGGTGAGGGTGATCCTTAACGCTGCCGCGCTGCGCGTGCCGGGACTGAAGGCGCCTCATGCGAAGACATCGAAGCGCATTAGCGGGCATCGAACGGTGCCGAGGAAGTTCATTCGCACGACGATCGCGGCGACGGACGCGCTGGAGGAGCTGCGAAACACCGGCACGTTCGATCCGGACGAGGCGCAGGCAGCGCTGCAGTTCGAATCGGCGTTTCGTCCCATCGTCGATCAGTTGGCGGCGCTGCTGGCCAGCCTCACCTACACCATCGACATGCGCGTGGCCGCCGTCGCCGGAAAAGCGCTGCAGACTTACGCCATCGCCAAAGGACTGGCGCGCGACGGACGGAATCAGCAACTCCAAGTGCGCCTTCGCCATCTCAAACGCGACCTCGGGCGCAAGGGACCACGAAAGAAGAAATAGGGGTAGGGGTAGGGATTTGGCTCTCTGATGGCTCTCCTTAACGAGAGCACAAATGATACAGCTTCCACCCCTGCCGAGGCGCTTCCGGCACCACGTACTGTTCTCGTACACGTCCGCGGACAAGGACTACGTACACGCGGTTCACTCCGCGTTGCCTGAGGAAGTCAAGGTTTTCGACTATGCGGAAGAGGGGATCTGGGGCGAGGAGCTCGTGAAGGCGCTCGAGCGCCGCTACAAGAATGAGGCGCCGTTCTGTGTCGTCTTCATTTCGGAGGCGTACCTCAAGAGTGAGTGGACTACCAAAGAGCTGGCGATCGTACGGCGCGTCGCGAAACGAAAGCCGGGCTACATGTTGCCGGTGTTGCTCGACGGCACCAAGGTACCGGAACTGGCGAAGATCGCATGGCTCGACAAGACGCTTTCGCCGGAGCAACTTGCGGCCCGCATCGTGGCGAAGATCCGCGAGCCTCCGCCGAGGCCGTGGTGGTTCTATGTGTCGTGGCAGGTGAAGCTCGCGACCGCAGCAGCGATCGCCTCAGTGCTGCTTGTGCTGATCCTCTATGCGCGCCCGATCATCAACTACTTCCTGCCCTCGCGGACATCGATCAACTTCGTGAACGCAGACGAGCAGGCAATCACCGTGCACGTCGCGAATACCGGACCGAAGAGCGCCACGATCGTCGGGCAGCGGCTGAAGTTCGGCACGCTCCCGATCAAGGACGCCGACCTGCGCATCGAGAAGGCGTCGGCGACGATCGCCCAAGGCGAGCGCGACGTGGAGCTGACCGTATTGACGCTCGAGCCAAAATGCGACGCAAGCGGCTACCGCCTCAACAGCGCCGAGATCGTGCCGCTCCTAGGCACGCAGAAAGTTACGCTCGAAGTCGACGTCCAGGAGTCCGACGACGCTCCCGGCCATCCCACCAGGAAACCCGCGACGATCCCCGCCGCGCGCTTGAATTCGTTCGTCGGAAAGTGGGTACCCGCCCTTGTTTCGTCACAACCCAATACTCCCCCTTGCTAGAACCGTTGTTTGCATTCTCCTCGCTGCCGCGGCGGCGCAGGCACAAGTCACGGCCACGCGGGTCAATGTGCACGTTAACGGAAGGCGCTGCGACGAACTGAAGAACGTCTTCCTCGTCATCGACGACGTAGACCAGGACAACCAATGGTTGCCGTTGGACAAGGATGGGACTTGTCATTGGACGAAGAAGCTCGGCGAAGGCAGTTCGTTCTCGACGAAGCTCTCTCACTTCAGCCTACGCGCCGACTTCGCGCGGACGGACTGCCATCAAGCCGCCCCAAACGAAAAGATGCTTGCCGGCGACCTCGAGTTCGACTGCTGCAACGACGATCCCATTCAAAATGTACACGTGAAAATCCAGCCGCCAATGCCGGTCAGCTACCTTCGCAGCGTGCCTCGAGACCCCAATGTGGACAGGAAGCGCCAGCTACAGATCCGCGCGATCGACTGCACCGAGGCAGGAAGGCTCCGCGCGGGAACCGGCGCAATCCGGGCCATGCAGTTCTCCGCCGAAAGCATCTATCTCCAACTCGGGACTCGCGATCCGGAGCCGAAGACGCCCGGCCTGCTTCTCAATGCGATCGTTGCTAACGACGGCAAGCAGATCCTCAGCTTCAATGGCATGACCTTTCGGCTGATGGTGCAGCGTGGAAAAGGGAAAATGCGCAGCGCACCAGGGTTCTCGTCCAACGCGATCACGCTCGACATCAAGAAGCTGGAGGCGCTGAAGTTCGAACAGGCTGAGTTCGAGGTGATCAAGTGAGTCGTGGCGCGTGACTGCGACCAAGTGAGCGGGTCGGCCGGGCGCCCGAGGTGAAAGCCGGATCTGTACGAATCTTTCGACTTTCGTCCTGACAACACTCGGGCGGAACGCCCGAGTGCCCGCGGTCGAGACGACCGCACTCCTCTACCGGTTCGAAATCTCTCGTGCGATGAGCGCCACATGCGCGGTGAGTCCGTGATCGCCTTCGTCGATGGCGATGAATTTCGAGGATGGAGCCAGGTCCGGTTGCCATCGTCTCCATGTCGCTTCGACGAGGTCGAAGGGAACGCTCTCGTCGTTGCGGCCCATGATCACGGTGACCGGAGACGCGGGCGGTTTCGCGTCGACGCGGACCTGAAACATCTGTTCGAAGAACTTCCGATGGATCGGAACCTCGGCGTTTCTGGCGTGATTGAAGACCAGGATCGGATCGCCGTCGGGGAGGTGCGTGCGCCAGCGGTTGGCGATGCCGAGGGCTGGGGCGATGAGGACCATGGGGGCGATGATGCCGCGTTGGACGATTGCGAGAGCGACGAGGGCGCCCATCGAGCTGCCGGCGATGATGTCGGGAGGATGAGCGCGTGCGACATTCATCGCGTGTTCGACGATGGCGTTCCAGTCGAGCGACTCGAACGAGGGGACGTTGAGATCGGGCGTGATCATCTCGATGTCCGGCTCGAGCATCGGGCGGAGCGCGGTGATCTTCGCGCTGGCGGGTGACGATGCGAAGCCGTGGAAGTAGAGGAGCGTGCTCATCGAAAAACTACTCGATTGGCTTCACGCCCATTCGCTTCTTGATGTACAGCGGAATCAGGATCAGTGCGAGAAGCAAGGCGCAGACGATGGCCAGGCGCTTGAGGGCGTCGCCTTGGGTCATCGTGCCGTTGACGAGCGAGTCGGCGCAGTAGGTGAAGACGAGGTGCGAGGGGATGATTCCGATGAGCGTGGCCAGGGCGTAGTCGCGGAAGCGCATTTTGGCGACGCCGGCGGCGTAGTTCCAGACGGCGAAAGGCGGGCCGGGGATGAGCCGCACGATGAGCATCGACATGAAGCCTGAGCTCTCCACCTGTTTCCGCACGCCCCGGCCGACGCTGCCGAATTTGTCGAGCAGACCTTCGCCGAGGAAACCGCCGACGTAGTAGGCGGCGATGGCACCGAGGAAGCCGCCGATGATCGAGTAGAGCCCACCGAGCTTCCATCCCCAGATCACGCCGGCGGCGATGACGAAGATGCTGGCGGGAAGTGCGAAGACGCAGCCGGCGGCGTAGAGCGCGATGAGCACGAGCGGGCCGTACCAGAGTCCGCGCAGCCAGGCGATGAAATCGTTGATGTGCGCTTTGGTGAGGTAGGCGCGCAACGGTGTGAAGTAAAGCGCGGCGATGCCTCCGGCGAGGACGACGAGCATCGCGAGCTTGATCGCATTTCGTTTGTTCATTGGATTTTCAGGCCGGAGGCGGAGTTTAGCTCAATCGCATTGGGTGACTTTGGTGCATCGGGAAGAGAGACACATTCGGGCGGGACGCCCGAATGCCGCGAGCGAGACGCTCGCACTCCTTTACGGCGACGAAGTTACTGTCTCCGAGGCTTGGAGCGCGATCGTTACCGACGGTTTGTCGGGGCCTTTGGGGTGGGAGACGCCGGAGAGCGTGGTCAGGGTGAGGCGGCGCCATTTGACGGGTTGGTCTAGCGTTATCTCGATCTTCGAGGTGATGGCGGCATCGGCGAGGGAATCGAATTTGATCTCGCCCATCGAATCGATCGAACGGACGAAGGAGAGCTCGATGACGGCGACGCGGTGGCCGTCGTGGTTCTCGATCGCGCGCAACGTTCCTCGCCCCGGAATCGTTTTTACAACGTGGCCTAGCTCGTCGTAGCAATCAGCGAGCAGTGAGGCGGGGACGTTCCATGACGCACCGACCGTGAGCGCGTAGGGCGCAATGCAGAAGTTGGCCGATTCGACGCGAAGTGCGCGTTGCGCCAACTCGGTGAGGCCCATCGTTTCGTCGACAGTGAGGTCCGGGCCGCCCTCTGGCGTGACGGTGACGTTCCTCCCCTTCATCACGAAGAGCAGCGAACGGCCGTTCATCACGCCGAACGTGTTGCCCGATTCCTCTTCGTGCAGCACGCGGCCGTAGACGCGGCGGAAGCGCGAACCGGCGGCGTCGCGCGCGAGGGTCGTGTCGGTGTACTCCTCGCGGTCGGCGCTGGCGATGCGCTTCGTCGTGAGGACCGTGCCGTCGAGGTCGCGGATCGTGCTGGTGCCGCCGATGTGAAGTTCCGCGGTGCCGTGAGCGACGACACCGGCGGGCGCGTTGATGACGGGAGCGATGCGGACTGTCTCGACGGCGTGGGCGTTCGTGGCGAGCATCAAGAGAACGATGAACGACAGGACGGCGGCGGGACGCCGCCGGGCCAGCCGGCGGGACGCCAGCGTTCCCACTAGATTCTCTCCACGATGATGGCGATGCCCTGGCCGCCGCCGATGCATGCCGAGGCGAGGCCGAAGCGTTTCTGGCGGCGGCGAAGTTCGTAGAGAAGCGTGATCACGAGGCGCGTTCCGGATGCGGCGAGTGGGTGGCCGAGGGCGATGGCGCCGCCGTTGACGTTGAGTTTGGCCATGTCGACGCCGAGCTCTTTCGATACGGCCAGGATCTGGCCGGCGAAGGCTTCGTTGATCTCGATGAGGTCGATGTCGTTCAGCGACATCCCCGCTTTTTTCAGCGCGATCTTCGTCGACGGAACGGGGCCGATGCCCATGATGTCGGGATCGCATCCGGCGATGCCCCAGGAGACGATGCGGCCGATCGGTTTCTTGTTCTTCGCATTGTCCGCGCTGGTGACGACGACCATCGCAGCACCATCGACGATGCCGCTGGCGTTGCCGGCGGTGACGAAGCCGTCCTTTGCAAACGCAGGCTTCAGTTTGGCGAGGCCTTCCATCGTGGTGTCGGGACGCAGGTGATCATCGGATGTGATCAGCTCCCCTTTTCTGCCGACCGACACGGCGACGATCTCTTCTTTCAAGCGGCCAGCGCTTTCCGCGTCGGACGCGCGCTTTTGGCTTTGCAACGCAAACTGGTCCTGCTCTTCGCGCGAGATGCTGTACTTGCGCGCGAGGTTGTCGGAGGTCTGGGCCATGTAGAGGCCGACGTAGCTGTCGAGCAGCGCAACCATCAGCGAGTCTTCGAGGGCGCCTTGTCCGAGCTTAAGTCCCTTGCGCGCGCCGCGAATGACGTGCGGCGCCTGCGACATGTTCTCCATGCCGCCGGCAAGGACGGTTGCCGCTTCATCGAGCTGGATCAGCTGTGCGGCGCTGATGATGGACTGGATGCCGGAGCCGCAGAGACGGTTGAGCGTGAGCGCCGGCACTTCCTTCGGCACGCCCGCTTTTAGGCCGACGTGGCGCGCGCCGTAGATGGCATCGCCCGAAGTCTGCAGAGCGTTGCCGACGATCACATGGTTCACTTCTTCGGGTGCGACGCCGCTGCGCGAGAGCGCTTCTTTGGCAGCGACGACAGCGAGATCGATGGCGCTGATGTCACTGAACGAGCCGTTGTATTCGGCCATCGGCGTGCGAGCGCCGTCGAGGATGAGGATGTCTTTCATTAGGATTCCTTGATGGTGATTTGTCGATTCGTGCGGAGTGGTCAGTCGATTAGTGGATTAGTCGGTTAGGAGGCGAGTTGGCCGAATCACTAATCTACTAATCACTAATCTACTAACCACTAATCCACTGCCTCTCAAAACCCTCGCGGCAACTTCATGCTGAGGTTCTTCACGAGAAATGCGAGTTGGTCGGTTACTTCTTCGATGACTTTCGCGGTCGGCTTGCCGCCGCCGTGACCGGCACGGGTCTCGATGCGGATGAGCACTGGCGCGGGACCGGCCTGCGCTTCCTGGATTGCCGCGGCGTACTTGAAACTGTGGCCGGGGACGACGCGGTCGTCGGTGTCGGCGGTCGTGATCAGCGTGGCCGGATACTTCGTTCCGGCTTTGACGTTGTGGTACGGCGAGTAGGCATAGAGCGCTTTGAACTCATCGGCGTTCGCGGACGAGCCGTAGTCGTCGACCCAGTAACGGCCGGCGGTGAACTGATTGAAGCGAAGCATGTCCATCACGCCGACGGCCGGCAATGTTGCGCCGAAAAGATCGGGGCGCTGATTCTCGACGGCTCCGATGAGCAGGCCGCCGTTGCTGCCTCCCTGAATGGCCAGCTTCGCCGGCTTGGTGTAGCCGTTCTTGACGAGGTACTCGCCGGCGGCAATGAAATCGTCGAAGACGTTTTGCTTGTGCAGCTTCATCCCGCCTTCGTGCCACGCTTCGCCGTACTCGCCGCCGCCGCGCAGATTGGCGACCGCGTAGACGCCGCCCATGTTCATCCAGGTGAGGCGCGAGATCGAGAAGCCAGGCGTCATCGAGATGTCGAAGCCGCCATATCCGTAGAGAAGCG
Organism: Thermoanaerobaculia bacterium; assembly: GCA_963719365.1. Classification (GTDB taxonomy): domain Bacteria; phylum Acidobacteriota; class Thermoanaerobaculia; order Gp7-AA8; family Gp7-AA8; genus JADGNZ01. The sequence goes on from OY970380.1 coordinate 1,832,755, forward strand.
TTGGGTTGTTGCCGTCGAGTTTGAGGCCCTTCTTGTGCGAGATGAACATCGGCACTTTCGTGCCGTCCTTCGACGTGTAGAAAACCTGTTTGACGACGTAGTCATCGGGGTTCATTGCCACTTTGGCGCGGAAGAGGAGCTGCTTTTCGCCGGTGTTGAGGTCGTAGCGATAGACGCTGGGCGGCGTGGCGTAGCTGGAGAAGTTGTAGAAGGTCTCGTTGTCGTCGGAGCGGCCGTTGAATCCGGCGGCGGAGCCGATGCCGTCGAGCTCCACGGTGCGAACGGGTTTACCGGCGGTGTCGAAGAGGCGGATCTCGCTATGCGCATCGCGGAGGTAGTTGGCGACGAAGCGGTGCCCGACGTAGTTGACGCCCTGCAATTTGGCGTCGCTCTCGGGGATGAGCTCCTTCCAATTCTCGCGCGCGGCGTTGCGCAGATCGATGGCGATGAGGCGGCCCTTCTGCGCGTTCAGATCGGTGCGGAAGTAGAGGACGGGCCCGTCGTTGCCAACGAACGAGTAGTCGTTCTCGATCTTGTCGACGACCGCCACCGGCATCGCGTAGGGATCCTGAAGATCCTTGACGTGAACCTGATTCTTCGCGGCGGTGCCCTGCGTGGTGGTGATGATCAGGTAGCGGCCATCCTCCGAGACCTCGGCGCCGTAATTCCACTCCGGCTGCGAGGCGTCGTACCAGACCACGACGTCGTCGGACTGCGGAGTGCCGAGTCGGTGGTAGTAGACCTTCTGATCGCGATTCAGACTCTGGTAGGCCTTCCCTGCTTCGACCGCCGGGAAGCGCGAGTAGAAAAATCCCTTGTCGTCTTTCGTCCAGGAGATGCCGGAGAATTTCACCCACTTGATCTCGTCGGGAAGCGGCTGGCTGGTGGCGACATCAACCACCTTGATAATTTCCCAATCCGATCCCGCTTCGGCCGTTGCGTACGCCGCGTATTTGGCGTCATCGCTGATGGCCAGCCCGCCGAGGGCGACGGTGCCGTCTTTCGACCAGGTGTTGGGATCGAGGAGAACGCGCGGCGTGTCGGTCCATTTGTCGACGGTGTAGACGACGGACTGATTCTGCAGGCCGTTGTTTTTGGAGAAGAAGTAGCGGCTGCCGCGTTTGAAGGGAACCGTGTACTTCTCGTAGTTCCAGAGCGTGGTGAGCTGCTTGCGGATGGGCTCGCGCTCGGGAATGGAGCCGAGGTAATCGAAGGTGATCTTGTTCTCGGCGGCGACCCAGTCGGCGACATCCTTCGATGTGCGCACGTCGTTTTCGAGCCAGCGATACGGGTCGGCGACTTTGACGCCGTGATACTCGTCGACCTGCTCGACCTTCTTCGTTTTCGGATAGTCGATCGGCGCGGCGAAGGCGACGAGAGGGAGGACAGCAATCATGACGGCCGCGAAATGGCGGAAGTGCATTGGCAAACTCCTTCGTGTGCGGTGGGTGTTCGTGGATCAGTCGATCAGTAGATTAGTGGATTCGTGGACTCCAGGGCAGGACGTGGGTCCAGCGAGGAACTTCGATCCAAGACGCGGGAACGATCAACCTCTGATCTTTCAATCGCGATCCTAGTCTACCAATCCACAAGTGCCGGTCTCTAATCTACGAATCCACTACCTTCTAATCTACTGCTTCTCCATCTGACGCTTCGTAACAACAGTGCGACGGCTGCAAGTTCCACGATTCCGATCCAGACGCTTCCTTCGATTCCGAAGAGGCCGCCGGTGAGCCAGGGCGTGCCGCGGCCGACGGTGCGGAACACCGTTTCGTTCGCGACGTAGCCGCTGACGTTGTATCCGAGGATGGGGCCGGAGAGAAGGTTCCAGGCGAGATGAATTCCGATCGGGAACCAGAGCCGCTCGTAGCGCGCGTATGCAAGCGCGAGGAGGATTCCGGCGAGGAAGAGGTTGATCATCGCCAGCGCGGAGACGGCGTTGTTCCCTCCGTGGAGTGCGGCGAAAACGATGGAGGTGAAGGCCACGGCCCCGAGCCGGTTCATGCGCCACAGTTTCTGAAACGGATAGCCGCGGAAGAGCAGCTCTTCGTGAAAAACGGCCGGCAGGTAGACGGCGATCAATTCGAACCATGGGAATCCGTTTCCGGCGACGTGACGGAGCCGGGTGGTGAGCATGACGAGGCCATCGGCGGCGGCGATCAGGAGAATTGCGGTGCCGATTCCGAGAAGACACTCGCGCACTGCCAGACGCGGCGCGACGAAAAGGCCGAGCTGCCAATGGCCGCCTTCGAAGATGGCGACCGTGGCGATCGTCGCGACGCTGACGGCGAGCAGCGTGATCCACTGACCGAAGTAGAGACCGATGAGCGCCGAGAGGTAGCCGGCGGCGAAGAGCGTGGCGACGTAAAACGCAATGAACAGACTCAATGCCCCGATCGCTTGCGCGACCGGATGCTGCGGCCGCGGCGGCGGTTCGGCGGCGACAAAAGGGTTGTTGTCGATGCGTTCTTCGATCATCGAAAAATTAGCTCGATCCTTTGTCGCCGGCGCGCTCGGGCGGGACGCCCGAGTGCCCGCGGGCGAGACGCCCGCACTCCAAAAAACGAAAGCGGCGGCCGAAGCCGCCGCTCTCCAGACGTCGTTTTGACCGCGTCTCTTGTTACTGCGCTGCCTCGACGATGATGCCGATGTTCTTGGCGCCACTGGCGCGGGCCATGTCGAGGAACTTGATCGTCGCGTCGTAATCGACGTCGGGTGAGCCCTGGAAGAAGACCATCTTCGACTGGTTGCCGTGCATGATGTCGTGGATGCGCATCGGAAAATCAGCCGCCGTCACTTCATCCTTGTTGATATACATGTGATTGTCCGGCATCAGGCGCAGGATGATCTGGTCGTTGACCGCCGATGGAGGAAGGCCCGGAGGAGCCTTCGGCGGAACACGCACGAGATATCCCATCTGCACGACCGGCGTGATGACCATGAAGATGATGAGGAGCACCAACACGACGTCGACGAGTGGCGTGACGTTGATGTCCGATTTGATTTTGCCGCTGCCGCCTACTTGCATTGCTTAGGTCCCCGATCCCGGTGATCTCTTTGGCTGTGCGATGAGACCGACGTTGTTGAAGCCAACCTCGCGGCAGGCCTTGAGTGCGTCGAGCACCGCGCCGTACTTGACGAGCTTGTCGCCTTTGACCGCGATCTCCCGGTCGGGCGTGCGCTCGTGAATCTTTTCGAGCTCGGCCTGCATCTGCTGCTTGATCACGGGCAACGAGCCGAGATACACCGTGCCGTCGGCCTTGACCGAGATCTGCAACTGCTTTTCCGTGTCCGGCGTTTTCTCCGGCTCTTCGGTCACCGGCAGATTCACCGGCACGCCTTTCTGCAGCATGGGCGTGACGACCATGAAGATGATCAGCAGGACGAGGCAGACGTCCACCAGGGGCGTAACGTTAATGTCGGACGTCAGCGACGCCGCGGTGAACTTTCCGACAGAGCTATGCCACCGATGAGTTGCCATGGGTACCGGCTTCCTTCAGCAAGTAGATGGACATCTCCGAGCCGGAGTTCGACATCTCGACAGTGAAACGGTCAACACGGTTCTGGAAGTAGTTGTACGCCCAGACGGCCGGGATGGCCACGAAGAGACCGAACGCGGTGGTCAGCAGCGCTTCAGCGATACCAGCCGACACGGAGGCGATACCGCCGCCCGACGTGGCCATCTTTCCGAACGCGTGCATGATGCCGATGACCGTGCCGAAGAGACCGACGAACGGCGCGGTGGCGCCGATGGTGGCCAGAACGCCGAGGTTCTCTTTCAGCTCGGCGACCGTGATCATCGCGGTGCGGTCCATACCCTGACGGGCTGCTTCGACGGCCACTTCGGGATCGCTGTAGCGCTTGTCGCGGCGCGCTGCTTCGAACTCGAGGAGACCGGCCGAGATGACCTTGGCCAGATGCGACTGCTTGTACTTTTTGGTGATGTCGATGGCCTGCTGGTAGTCACCCTTCGTCAGCACGTTCGAAAGCGCGCCGAGGAGCTTGAGTGACTGATTCTTGGCCTGATTGAACGTAATGAAACGCTCGATCATGACCCAGATCGAGTAGATCGACATGATGATCATGACGATCACGATGCCCTTTGCCGCGGTCGACATTGAAACCCACAACGCTCCGAGACTCATATCCATGATGCAGTTTCCTCCAATGACTTCCGGGCAGACCGGACGTTCTTTTAGTTCAGTTTAAAGTTGACCGTTAGGTTGAAGATGACGTCCACCGGTTGCCCATTGAGAGTCCCCGGCTTGAATTTCCAGCGTTTGACGGCGTCCGCGGCAGCCTGATCGAGACCGAAGGGCAGCGGCTTGAGAACGTGAATGTCGGTGACGTCGCCGTTCTTGCTGATCGTGCACTCGACGATGACGATTCCGGAGATGCGCGCCTTGCGGGCGACCTCGGGATACAACGGCTCGACGCGATTGATGACGGTGGGCGCTTTGACGTCGCCGCCGACACGCAGCGGTGCGTCCGGCTTCGGCTGCGGAGCTTCGGTGATCACGCCGCCGATGACGCCACCGACGACACCGCCCGGCACACCACCTTCGACACCGCCTTCAACGCCGCCTTCGACACCTGCGTTGCTCGGCGCGGCAGCAACCGGCTGCACCTTTTCAGGCACGAGCGTGGGAGCCATTTCCTGAACGTTCTTGGGGACTTCGACCGGCTTCACGACCTGTGTGGCCTGCGCGGCTTTCGGCGGCGGCGGGGGCGGTGGTGGAGGCGGGGGCGCCGAGGCGACCGAGTACTGCGCCGCCTGCGCGGGCGAGTTCATCGGAAAGTCGACATTCCAGATCGCGCCGATCACGAGCCCCACGACGACGACGACGTGGATCGCGACCGAGACCGGAAGCGTCATGACGCGCTGGATACCGACTTTCTGTTTCTTCGATTCAACGACGGTAGTTTCGAACATTGTCTTCGCCTGTATGTGGAACGCAGCCGCGCTAACTTTTCTTCGCGCCAGCGGCCTTTCTGGCGTTGAGGATCTGCATGGTCTGGTTGCGGATGGCGTCGGCCTGAGCGACGTCAGCCTGTGCTTTCACGGGATCGGTAATCGCGTCGACCAGAGCCTGCTGACGCCACAACAAATTCAGATACGCCATGGCCTCGGCATAGTCGGGCTTCATGTCGATGGCGTGCTGCAGCGCACCTTTGCCCTTGTTGATGAGGTCCATCTTCTGCGCGGGATCGGCGCCAGCCATGTTCTTGGCGACCTTCTCGTAGCAGACGACGCCGTAGATGTAGAACGACTCGGGGTTCTTGGCGTCGAGCAGCGTGATCTTCTCGTACCACAGCAGCGACTGGTTGAAGTCGCCCTGCTTGGCGTAGAGGGTGGCGATCGACTTGACCGCTTCCAGGTCGGCAGGATGGGTCTTGAGGTAGCCGACGAAGTAGTCGATTGCCTGCGTGGTGCGGTTGGCGTTGAGATACATGTTGATCAACGCGTCGCGGGCGATCCGGTCATCGGGCTTCTTCTGCAGATAGTTGTTGAGCTCGAGGATGGCGGCATCGGCGTGCGCTTCGTTTTTCGGCGACTTGTCATCCGGGACATATTGGCCGATTTCGGAGTAGCCAACCAGACGAGTAAGGTCATCAAAGCTCGGATCGATCTGGCGCGCCCGGCGGTAGTGCTGGCCGGCCGTGGACCAATCCTCTTTCTGATAAGCCTCGTTCGCTGCCTTGATCTCCATCCGCGCCTGGATCTTGGTGCAGCCGAGCGAGGAAAGGGCGAGAGTCAGTGCCGCAATCAGGCACAAAACCTTTTTCATGAAATGTCTAACTCCAAAACGTAGTGGTACGTCGCGGGTCTGGGAAACGGAAGCGAGCTGTCAGGCCGTCCGGGCGGTGTGGGCGGCCCCTCCCGTGAGATGACGCGCGACTATACCGATCGACTTTTGCACCGTCAAGGCGTTCCTGACACGTGATACCGAAAGTTTCAGTTGCATTACGCCGCTGTTATTCATGCAGCTTGTCCCGAGGTGGGACACGCTGCCCAGCGGAGAAGAAACCGAGGAGAAGATCTGCGTCATCGCGGCGTCCTTGTAACACACCGATGACCTCGAACACCACGCAAAACATGCTCATCAGTACGTGGGCTTGAATTCCTGGGTCAACGAGCTGATGGTTTCCCAAAGTGCAGGGAACAACGGCTCGCGCGTCCCCTGCTCCAGTTGCGCCGCCGGAACGTTCTTCAACGACATGACTTTCGATCCGATCACGCGGAACGCCAGGCGCATGTGCGAATACCGCCAGTTCAGGAAGGCTTCGTCATAGTCGAGCATGGCCTGCACGAGACGGAACAGCTCTCCATGTTCCCGCGGAGCGCGCTCGATCTCGATGACGGTGATCTTGCGCGATTCGAGAAGCGATTCGAAGACCGGCCAGAGCCGCTTGCCAACGGTCAGCAGTTTGGCGAAGCCGGGCGACTCTCCCCCGCTGCCGCGCCCGAGCGATTGGGTGCGGACGACGTGGTAGTCAGCCGGCGCCATCGTCTCCAGAATCACGATCTGCTGTCGCAATAGATTAATGATGCGCGCGCAGCGGTCGAGCAGATCGGAGGCGAGGCTGATGTCGCCGGCGGCGAGCAGCTCGATCGCGCGTTCGATCTCGTAGTCGACGTGGTGCAGCCAGAGCTCGGCCGCCTGATGCGTGGTCTGGAAAAGCCGCTCCTCCGGATGCGCCAGAAGCGCGGCCGGTTTCTGCAGCTCGAGCAGTTCGGGAACCCGAACGTAACGCTCGTAATCGGTGTCGCCGCGGCCCTCGAGAATGGGGCCTGTGTGTGTGCCCAATGCGTTTGCTCCTGTTGCCTTCGGCGTTGATTGCCTGCGGCGTTGGTTGCCTTCGGCGTTTGTCGGTTAGTTGCTGCGGCGTTGTCGTTGTGTTGTCGGTCCTGATGACTGCAGCGTGAAACCTGTGGACAACTGATAACCGATTAACGCCGCAGGCAATTAACGCCGAAGGCAACCAACCGATAACGCCGAAGGCAGCTACACCAGTTCCAGCATGTGTCCGAGCTTCGCTTTTTTCGCCTCGAGGTATTTGCGCGTGTCGTTCGACGGCGCGATCTCCAGCGGAACCCGCTCGACGATCTCCAGGCCGAAGCCTTCGATGGCGACGTACTTTGCGGGATTGTTCGTCATCAGCCGGATTTTGCGGACGCCGAGGTCGCGGAGGATCTGCGAGCCGGTGCCGTAGTCGCGGATGTCGGGCGGGAAGCCGAGCTTCTCGTTGGCCTGAACCGTGTCGTGACCCTGCTCCTGCAGCTCGTAGGCCTTCAACTTGTTCAGCAACCCGATCCCGCGTCCCTCCTGCAATAGATAGAGGATGACGCCCTTCTCTTCCTTGGCGATGAGCTCGAAGGCGCGATCGAGCTGGTCGCCGCAATCGCAGCGCGCGGAGTGGAAGACGTCGCCGGTCAGGCAGGAGGAGTGAACGCGCACGAGGATCTCGTCCTCTTCGCCCATCTCCCCCATCACCAGCGCGACATGCTCTTCGCCGGTGATGTCGCTCTTGTACAGATGCACGCGAAAATCGCCGTACGGCGTCGGCATGCGCGGCGAGGCCAGCGAATGCACATGCTTCTCGGTCTGCATCCGGTACTTGATGATGTCGGCGACCGTGATGATCTTCAGGCCGTGCTTGATGGCGAACGCCTGAAGATCGGGCATGCGCGCCATCGTGCCGTCTTCGTTCATGATCTCGCAGATCACCGAGGCCGGAGTCATTTCGGCGATGGTGGCGAGATCGACGGATGCTTCGGTCTGGCCGGCGCGTTTGAGAACGCCGCCCTTCTTTGCACGCAGCGGAAAAATGTGACCGGGGCGCAGCAGATCGGCGGGACGCGTGCGCGGATCGATGGCCACGCGCACGGTCTCGGCGCGGTCGCGTGCGGAGATGCCGGTCGTCACGCGGCCACGCGCTTCGACCGAGACGGTGAACGCCGTGCCGTAGTTCGACGTGTTGTGCTCGACCATCAGCGGCAGATCGAGCTCCGCGCAACGCTCTTCGGTGAGCGCCAGGCAGATCAGGCCGCGCCCGAAGCGAGCCATGAAATTGACCGCTTCCGGCGTGATCTTGTCGGCAGCGATACAGAGGTCGCCTTCGTTTTCGCGATCTTCGTCATCGACGATGATCACGACCTCGCCGCGGCGGTACAGCTCAGCGGCTTCATCGATGGTGGCAAAGGGCATGGTGTGATTGTGATTGTAGAGGGAGTGGGGCGTGGGGTGTGGGGAGTGGGAGAAAAATCAACCGGTTCAATCTCCCACACCCCACCCCCAACTCCCCACTCACCAATTCCTATCCCGATACTTTGAACCGCTGCTCCACCGTGTACGACTGCTTCGAGACCATATCGACGATCTTCATCTTCAGCGTGTAGTCGCCCGGCTTCAGCGCCGGTTTCACCTGAGCAAGCGGAATCGCGCTGAGGATGGCGAAATGGCCCGGTCCGGGTGTGCCGGTGAGCGGCAGCGCCGCCGCTTCCTGCAACGGCGCGCTGATCGTATTCTTGTCCGGGCCGCCGGTGAGATCGAGCTTGTACTGCAGCTTCGGCAGGTTCGTGGCCGTGTCGATGCCCGGGTTGTTGACCTCGACGAAGTAGTTCAGCTCATCGCTGTTCTTGAAGATGAGATTGCCCTTGGGCACGATCTTCAGTTTGCCGAATGCGAACGGCGATTTCGGAGGCTCGGCGGTGCCGAGCTCGTAAACGTTGTCCGACAGAATCAGGCGCGATGTGCCAACGGTTTCCTTCGAGAGGCCGGTCACGTCGATCGGACCAGTCGTCACCAGAACCGGCTGACCTGCTTTGGCCAGGCCGACGACTGCCGTGTACTTTCCCGGCTCGAGCGTCAAGGTCTTGTCGGCGAAGAAGTCGGTACGCGAGGCCGTCAGCTTCGCCGGCTCTTCGAACATCGTCACGCGTTTGCCCGACGCATCCTCGACCGCACCGAAGATCGTGTCGGCTCCATCGGCGGCAACCCCGGCGGACGCGGGAACGTAGACGGCGACCGGGATGAACGGCTCGCCTGCCGGCGACATCAGCTCCGCGTACGCGAGCGCAGCGCCATGATTGTTTCCCTTGCCGCCCTTCGCTTCGACGACCGCCGATTCGAGCGCTGCGGTCTTGAGAGTGGTAGCAGCTGCGGCGGGCGGAGGTGGCACCACCGGAACTGCACTCGCGGCCTGGAACGTGGGAGCTTTCGTCAAGCCAGGCTGCGTGATGAAGCTGGCGATCATCTTCTGTGTCATCGCCGAATTGGCATCGACCATTGGCGTGGCCAGCTTGAAATCGCCTTCGCCATATTGATCGTGAAACGTCACGTCGAGGCGGGGAAGTCCGAAGGCTTTCTGCGCCAGCGCCGCTTCGTATGTCCAGGTCATGTCCGCCGAACCGGAGCTCGTCATCGCACTGCCGATCTCCGCGTTCCGCATGTCCTGTCTCGTGTTCTGCTGGCCGGTCCCAGGCGTGGTTGTGCGCTTGGCGGTGGTCGGCGCTCCGAAGACGATCAGTACGCGGCCGGGATCCGTCATCGAGCCCTTTTTCCGCGCGTGACTGAATTGACTGTCGGCGGCCTTCACACTGGCATCGAACTCCTCGCGGAATTCGTTGCGGGGCGTGGCGGGCGTGGGATCGCGGCGAGCCCAGAAAAGCTCGATGAAAGCGTCGGCATCGGCATCTGTCTGCAGCGCTTTCCAAGCCGCTTTTTCTTCGTTGCTCATGATGTACTGCACCGGGCCCCTGCCCCAATCCACTTTGGCGGGCGAGAGCGCGGCGAAACCACTGGTGGCCGTTGCTGCCAGGACGGCAGCGGCCATCAACAAGTTACGAATTTTCATCAGTTTCTCCGGTTGAATCGACGTTCGTCCGAAACATCTCAGGATCGCGCCTATTCCATGCGAACGGCGCGTCATTCGCCGTCGAATTTCTCCATCTCGTCGTAGAGTTTGTCCATCTCCGCATCGATCTCTTCCTGCTTGATCAGCCCCTTGCGGACCAGCAGCGCAGCGAGGCTGTGAAGCAGGATGCTGTTCTCCACGATCATCTGCTCGAACTGTTCGTCGTCATCGCCTTCATTGCTATCCCGTTCGATGTCGTCCATGAGGATGCGCCTCCTTCCGCGCTGGTGAGGATGTATCACAAAATGCGCTTCGCGCGTTCTCGGTTGTCGGTTGATTGCGCTTCGCGCGTTGTCCACCCGGCATGAGCAACTGACAACTGACAACGCGCGAAGCGCAACTAACCGACAACCGACAACGCGAGCGCAATACAATCCGCCGCCATGAAACGCACCCTCGCACTCGCCTCACTCGCCTTTCTTCTCCTCGGCTGTCCAAAACCCGAGGCATCGTCATCGGCCATGAAGGTCGGGCTGCTCACTCCCGGGTCCGTCAACGACGGCGGATGGAACGCCATCGCATACGAAGGTCTGCAGGAGATTCACAAACAGCTTTACGCCGAAATCTCCAACCAGGAAACCAAGACCCCGGCGGAAGTCGAGGAAGGATTTCGATCGTACGGCGCGAAAGGTTACGACCTCGCTTTCGGCCACGGCTTCGAATTTCAGGACGCCGCGCTCAAAGCCGGCAAGCAGTACCCGAAGACGATCTTCATCACGACGTCAGGAAGTTCGGTAGCGCCGAATGTCTCCCCGATGGTCTTCGAGCTCGAGCAGGCCACCTACCTCCTCGGCGTCATCGCAGCGCGCGAGTCGAAAACCGGCAAGGCGGGCGTCGTCGGCGGCATCAACCTGCCGTCGATCGCCTCGACATTCCTCGCCTTCCGCGCAGGCGCGCAATCGGTGAACCCGAATTTCGAAGTAAAGGAAATCTACACCGGCAACTTCGACGACGCCGGGGCCGCCAAGCTGGCCACGCTCTCGCTGATCAACGCCGGCTGCGACTTCATCTTTCATCAAGCCAACGAAGCCGGCCGCGGCGTGTTCCAGGCGTGTCAGGAACGCAAAGTTCGCTGCTTCGGATCGAACAAGAATCAAAACGACATGGCTCCCGACGTCATCGTGGCCTCGGCCGTCCTCGATGTCCCCGGCGCGTTCGTCTACATGGCCAAACTAGTCCACGATCACAAATTCAAGCCGCAGATCTACTGGCTCGGCCGCCGCCAGCGCGTCGTCTCGCTCGTCTGGAACGACAAGCTCAAACCAACGCTGTCGCCGCAAACCGTGGCCGAAGTCGAGAAACTTGACGCCGCGATCCAGGCGGGAACCTTCACCGTCCCGCGCGGCAAGTTCTAGCTTCAAATAAGTGGGGTCAGACCGAAAGTGAAAGTGACAAAAACTGGCTTACCTCAGGAGCGACGGACGTTTTTCGTCACTTTCACTTTCGGTCTGACCCCATGAAACTCGCACACATCACGAAGCGCTTCGGCACCAACGTCGCCGTCGATGACGTGTCGCTCGACTTCGCGCCGGGCGAGATCGTCGGACTCGTCGGCGAGAACGGCGCGGGCAAGACGACGCTGATGTCGATCGCTGCCGGCGAGTTGTCCCCTGACGAAGGAACGATCGATGACCGCACCTCGGCCGGCATCATCCACCAGCACTTCCTCCTCGTCAGCGAGTTCACAATCGCCGAGAACCTGGCGCTGGCGATGTGGGGCCTCGATGCGGAAACGATCATTCGCGACTCCGGCATCGCGCTGCGCGACGTGCACCGTCGCGTGGCGGACATCTCCGTCGGCGAGAAGGCGAAGCTGGAGCTGATCAAAGCCGTTGCGCGCCATCCGCGTTTTCTCATCCTCGACGAACCGACTTCCGTGCTCGCGCCCGCGGAGGCGCGCGAGCTTTTCATCGTCATGCGCCAACTGGCGGCCAACGGGACAACAGTCGTTTTCATCAGCCACAAGATTCCTGAAGTTCTCGAAGTGGCGACGAGGGTGGTGGTGATGCGGAGAGGACGAATCGTTGCCGACGGCGGGACGATGACGGCGTCGCAGTTGGCGGAAGCGATGGTGGAGCGGCGAGCGTCGGTTGATGAAAATCGCCGCCGGGCCGGCGGCGGGACAGCCGGCGGGCCGCCGGCGCTACGTTCGCACGGACTTCGTCTCGAGCGCGAAGGGCTTTCCGTCCGCGCCGGCGAGATCGTGGCCATCATCGGCGTGGCCGGCAACGGGCAGTCGGAGTTGGCGGCGTCGCTGCGCGACTCGTTGCGCGGACACGTTGCCCACATCCCCGAGGATCGCGCGCGCGATGGTCTCATCGGGGAGATGACGATCGCGGAAAACATCGCGCTGGCGGAGCCGCGCTGGCAGCCGCGCGTTGCCGCGCAGACCGCGGCGGCGCTGATCGAGCGCTTCAACATTCGTGCGCAGTCGCCGCTTCAGCGCGCCGGATCGCTCTCTGGCGGCAACCAGCAGAAAGTCATCCTCGCGCGCGAACTGGAGCGGAAGCCGGAGATCATCATCGCCGCCGAGCCGTCGCGCGGACTCGACATCGAAGCGACGCGATTCATTCACGATGAACTGCGCGCTGCCGCCGCGCGCGGCGCCGCCATCCTCCTCATCACCTCCGACCTCGACGAAGCATTCGCCCTCGGCGACGCCATTCACGTCATCTATCGCGGAAAACTCAGCGCTCGATTGACGCCATCCGAGGCGGCGGAGAAAGCGCCGATGTTGATGGGGGGAGTCGGAGCGTGAGCGCAGGAATTGGCAAATTCCGCATCCCGATTTCCGTTTCGCGAATCGGAATCGCGGTCTTCGCCGCAACGACTGCGATCGCCTTCCTCGCAATCTGCGGCATCGCCTTCGGCCGCTCGCCGGGAGAGCTGCTCGCGATCCTCGCCAGCGGCTCGATCGGCTCATCGTTCGCGCTGCAGGGAACGCTGCTCAAATCCGTTCCGCTCCTGCTCACCGGACTCTCCGTGGCCGTCGCATTTCGCGCGGGCGTCTGGAACATCGGCGGCGAAGGTCAGTTTCTCGTTGGCGCACTCGGCGCCTTTCTCGGCGCGCGTTACGGCGTGATCGCGTCGCTATTCGCGGCGGTTCTGGCCGGCGCGATCTGGGCTTCGATCGCGACTGCCATGCGGCTGTGGCGCAACGCACCCGAAGTCCTCACGACCATCCTCCTCAACTTCATTGCTATCCATCTCCTCGGCTACGCGGTCAACGGCCCGCTGCAGGAAGCGAGCGGCAAATATCCGCAGAGCGACGCAGTACCGGCCGCCGCTGCGCTGCCGCTCCTCGGCAACCTGGAGCTGCACGCCGGAATCGTGATCGCGGTCGTCGTCGCGATTGCCGCCTGGTACCTGCTGTACCAAACGGCCGAAGGGCTTCGTCTGCGCGCGACAGGATTCAATCGATCCGCCGCAAAATGGGCCGGCGTCAACGTCGACGCGCAACTCATCCGCGCGATGGCCATTTCCGGCGCGATGGCCGGCTTGGCCGGCGGCATCGAGCTTCTCGGTGTCACGCATCGCCTCTTCGAACGCTTCGCTGCAGGCTACGGCTACGCTGGAATCGCGGTCGCGCTGCTCGCGCAACTCCACCCACTCGGCACCATCGCCTCGGCACTCTTCTTCGGCGCGCTGACGACCGGCGCGGGCGAATTGCAACGCACCGCCGGCATCTCGTCGATGGTGGCGACGCTGGCGCAAGCGATCGTCATTCTGGCCATGATCGCATTCATGCGGCGAGGCAGAGCATCGTCATGACCTCGCAACTCCTGGCCGCGATTCCACTGGCGATCGTCGCGTCGACGCCGCTGCTGCTGGCCGTCCTCGGCGAGCTCGTCGTCGAGCGCGCCGGCATGATCAACCTCGGCATCGAAGGAATGATGCTGACCGCAGCGATGACCGCTGTCGTCGCGGTTCAATGGACACACAGCATCGCGATCGGATTTCTCGCAGGCATCGCCGGCGCCGCGGCGATTGGCGCGCTCTTCGGCCTCTTCGCCATCCGCTTCGCCGTCGATCAGATCGTGACCGGCACCGCCATCGTCCTGCTCGCCCAGGGACTGACCGGAGTGATTTATCGTCAACTGCAGGAGAGCGCGATTTTTCTCCAGCCGGTGCCGCGCATCGGTACGGACGTCATCGTGCCGCTCGCTTGGATCGTCATCCCGATCGCACTGGCGTTCCTCCTTTGGCGAACGCGATTCGGACTTCGTCTGCGCGCGTGCGGCGAGCTGCCCGCGGCGGTGACCGCTGTCGGAGCATCCGTCGCGCTCCATCGCTGGACCGCGCTGGCAATCGAGAGCATCCTCACCGGAATCGCAGGCGCCTACCTCGCGCTCGCCCTCTCCAGCGGCTTCGCGGAAAACATGACCTCGGGCCGCGGCTTCATCGCGCTATCAATCGTGATCTTCGGCCGTTGGAAACTCAAAGGCGCCCTTCTCGGCACCGCCGTCTTCGGCATCGCCGCCGCCGCGCAGTACGCGCTGCAAGCAAGCGGCCGCGGAATCCCGTTCCATTTGCTGCTCGCGATGCCCTACGTCGTGACGCTGCTGATTCTCTGTGGCATCGCCGGACGCGTTCGCGCGCCAGAGAGTTTGGGAAAGTAATGATCGAGAGCCCTGAAATCTCTGCGTAGCGGGCGAATCTGTCGCCCGCTGAAGCGGGCTCAATTTCTTTGGCCCCTCCGTTTACCCCCGGCTGAAGCCGTCGGCTTCAGCCGGGGGTCCCGGGGGTCCGGGGGTCCGGAAGCTCCCAAAAAATTGGAGCCCGCTTCAGCGGGCGACAGGCCCGATCGCAACAACGAAATCCGTTCTACGCCCTTCCCCATTCGCCGATCGAGTCCCACACGCTGGCGATGGCGGGCGCGTGGCTGCCTGTCGCGCGTTGCTCGCGTTGCGTCGTCGCCGACAACACGGCCGCGATCGCGGGAACTTCGTCCGGCATCGTGCGGCGCAACGAATCTTCGTGATCGGCAATGAAGCGCGTGGAGACGAGGCCTTCGCGGAAGGCGGGATGCTGGACGACGCGGCGTAGCCAGGGGATGTTGGTTTTGGTGCCGAGGACGATGTAGTCGCGGAGGGCGCGGGAGAGGCGATCGATGGCGGCATCGCGCGTTGGGCCGGAGCAGATCAATTTGGCGAGCATTGGATCGAAGCTGACGCCGATCGACGTGCCCTGACTTACGCCCGCATCGACGCGCACACCGGGGCCGGCCGGCTCGCGGTAGAAACGGATCGTGCCGCTTTGCGGAAGGAATCGATCGTCTGGATCTTCTGCATAAATGCGCACTTCGATGGCGTGGCCGCGTTGATAAAGATCATCCTGCCGCCACGGCAACGGCGCGTCTCCCGCCACTGCGAGCTGCGCACGGACGAGATCGACGCCAACTACCTCCTCGGTCACCGGATGCTCGACCTGCAGCCGCGTGTTCATCTCGAGAAAATAGAATTCGCCCTCCGGCGTGACGATGAACTCGACCGTGCCGGCGCTTCGATAATCGACGCCGCGTGCCGCTGCCACCGCCGCCGCGGCCATGCGCGTGCGAAGCTCCTCGCTGTAGCGCGGCGCCGGCGTTTCCTCGATCACCTTCTGATGGCGGCGCTGTATCGAGCAATCGCGCTCGAAGAGATGGACGACGTTGCCCTCACCATCGCCGAAGATCTGAAACTCGATGTGACGCGGTTCTTCGATGTAGCGCTCGAGCAGGAGACGATCATCGCCGAATGATTTCTTCGCCTCACGCTGTGCCGACTCGATCGCGCTTTGCAGATCCGCGGCTGAACGAACGATCTTCATCCCTTTGCCGCCGCCGCCCGCGCTCGCTTTGACGATCAGCGGGAATCCGATGCGCGACGCCTCAGCGGTCAAGGTGCCGATGTTCTGGTCATCGCCGTCGTAGCCGGGAACGACCGGAACACCGAGGCGCTGCATGAGCTGACGCGATTCGGCCTTCGATCCCATCGCCGCAATCGAGCTCGCTTTCGGACCGACAAAGATGATGCCGGCGTCGTCGCACGCAGCAGCCAGTTCGGCGCGCTCGCTGAGAAAACCGTAGCCGGGATGAAGGGAATCGGCGCCGCAGCGTCGCGCGACGTCGATCACGCGTCCGACGTTCAGATAGGTCTCGCGCGCATCGCCGTTGCCGAGGGAAATGGCGTCGTCAAAGTAGCGGCGGACGTAGCGAACGTCATCCAATTCCGAATACGCCAGCACCGATTCGATGCCCGCCTCACGGCACGCGCGCGCAATGCGGACGGCAATCTCGCCGCGATTGGGGACGAGGAGGCGTCGGATGGGAGTGGGCGGTAGGGTGTGGGGAGTGGGGGAACCAGCGGCGCGCTCGCCGTGCTTTGTTGATCTCCCACTCCCCACTCCCCACTCCCCACTCCCTACTTCACCCATGGCGGCTTCTCCTTCTTCAGGAACGCGCTCATGCCGCTCTGTCCTTCTTCGCTCACGCGGCGCGATGCGATTGCGTCGATCGTGTACGGGATCGCGTCGATCAGAGGATGCGAGGCGACGTGCGCGATCAGCTTCTTGCACTCGCGAACGGCTTCGGGGCCGGATGATTTGAGTGCCGCGACCGTCTCCGCCACCGCGGCATCGACGTCGTCAACGATGCGATGAACAAGACCGATCCGTTGCGCGCGCTCCGCGTCGAAACGCTCGCCCGTGAGAAAAAGCGCCCGTGCATGCGTCTCGCCGATTTTGGCAATCACGTACGGCGAGATCACCGCCGGAAGAATGCCCAACTTCACCTCGGACAACCCAAACTTCGCGTCGCGCGCGGCAACGGCGAGATCGCAGACCGCGACGAGACCGACGCCGCCGCCGATCGCCGCTCCCTGAATCCGCCCGATGACCGGCAACGGACATTCATTGATGAGCGCATACATCTTCGCGAGCTTCGAAGAATCGCGGACGTTCTCTTCGCGCGTGTACGCAACCATGCGCGACATCCAGTTGAGATCCGCGCCGGCGCAGAAATTCGGACCGGTGCCGCGAAGAATGACGGCCCGCGCGCGCGATGCGCCGATGCCGCCGAAAAGGTCGATGGCTTCAGTGATCAATTCGTCATTGAACGCATTGTGGACATCGGGACGGTTGAGCGTGACCGTCAGCACGCCGTCCGCTTCGTCGACGAGAAGCGTTTTGTAAGTCATGCGGGGATTGTATGCGTGGGTGGGGTGTGGGTGGTGGGATGTAGGGTGTGGGAGCGACGAAGAGACTGCCCATATCGAGCAACTGAAATCCAGCGCTCGCCACACAACTACTCGCTCCCACCCCCCACTCCCGACACCCCACTCCCCAACCTAATGCTTCGCCCCACGTTTGCGAGGAGTCGAGTTGTAACTGAAGCTCGGCGTAAGCGTGTACGCACCCGTCGCTCCGACTGTTCCGTTGGGCTCGACGCGCACGAAGAAGCCTACGTTCGGTGTTGGCGAGATCAGCGTGCTGATCATCGAATCGAGCGTGGCCGAGGCACCGGCCGCGATGGTCTTCGTAACGGTTGTCGAGAGCGTGCTGCTCAGTGTCACTTTCAAGGGAGTATCCGTCGCGGTCACCGAAACCGAGAGGGGTGAGATCGAGTTCGAAGTGAACGTGAAGTAATCGACGTCGATCGGATTGCAGATCTTCGCGGAGATCGTCTGTCCGCTCATCAGATTGCCGAACGCAGCGTCCTGGGTATCGTTCGGCTCGTAGGCATCGCTGCACGGTGTGAGCGCGGTGCCCGCATTCGTCACGACCACATAATCCTGCGTGGCGAGATTCGGATCGCCGACCGCACCGTGAACGAGGACGTGGTACGTGCCTGCGACCGCATTTGCGATCTCGATCTCTTCGGTCGTGTCGGTATGGTTGGCGGCTTTGGTAGCCAGCGCACTTGGTGTTTTCCCGTTCAAAACGTAGGGGAACACGGTTGCGCCGGTGGGGTCGATGACGCGGACGTCGAGATCGTTGACGAGAGTCTTATCCGCAAGCGGATCGTCGTTCGAGTTCGCCGGCACGAGCAGCACTTCGGGATCGAACCAGCCAAGCACGACCCGGAACTTCGGCGTCGCCGGCAGGACCACCGGAATATCGACATCCTGGCGATTCAAAATCGTACCGGTGCGAATGCGCGAGCCGGTGGCGTTGTTGGCGATGATGAGATCGACCGAGGCCTTGGCGTCGGCCAAACCGAAACCGTAGGTGTAGTCGGGACCGGCAGGGCCGAGGTCGTCGGCGCCGGCGATGAGTAGCGTTTTGAGAATGGAACCGGACGGCGTCTTGCCGAACGTCTTTCGATACTGCTGCGTCAGGAGTGCAGACATGCCGGCGACGACCGGCGTGGCCATCGACGTACCATCCAGGGTGTCGTATCCGTTTGCGAGAACCGTCGAAAACTGAGAAACGCCCTTGGCGACCAGCTCCGGTTTCACGCGGCCGTCGGTCGTTGGGCCGTGGGAGCTGAATGAAGCGATGGTGACGCCATCGGGATTGAGTGCGCCGACCGTCACCGAGTTCTTCGTGCTGGCCATCAAACCGATCGTCGTGTCGGCACCGTGCGTCGGATGCTTGGTCTTCTCGCAATACGTCGTTCCGGTCGAGCAACCGAAGCCCGCCGGGCAATCGGTACCCGTTCCATCCTGCGAATAGCAATAGGTGTGTTTGTAGATGCCTGTGACCGGATCCTGATCTTCGATGTGCCGGTGCGGCGACCACGGCAGCGTGAGCGACGGGTTGCCGGCGGCCGCGTCATTGCCCGCGGCATGGACGATCAGCGGCTCCCCAGGCGTCCGCATGACTGCGTCGTAAGGTTCGGACTCCAGCCCGCTGTAGGCGCCGTAACCATCTTCGTTTCCGAACCACACATTGCCTGCCTGCCAACTGAACGCGAAGTCCCAGGAGTTGCTGTCGGCGACGCTGCCGACGGCCTTGGTGTCGTCGCGCTTCGTCTGGAAAAGCTTGTCCTCGTCGAAATCGCCGTTGGGCAGCGCGGGATTAGCGGTGAACGCGTGCAGCGTGGCTGCCGGCGCCATCCCCTTCGCTCTCGGGTCGACGCCCGCGGCCACCAGGGTTCCCGATGTGTGCGTGGCGTGCTTATCGGCCGCAATGCCAGCAGGGAAATGATTGGTCACGCGGCCACCAAACTCAAAATGGTTGACGTCAGGAGGACCGTTCGGCTCGAAGATCGAGAGGACCACGCCACTGCCCGTGAGGTTATAGGGCGCACTGAAAAGCGGAGTGACCTTCGAGATGCTGGCCGCAACTGAATTGAGACTCTTCGGAATCAGCGGAGGGCCATAGACGCCGAAAACGCGCTCATCGTTGGCGAGAGCCGTCACGGACATCGACGGGATTCTCACGGTCAACCGCTGCGGGCCCACGGATGATGGCATCGCGAAGGGCGTGTCGATCGTGCCCCCGGCAGCGGCGACCGCGTTCCGCGCTTCCTCGAAGGTCACGTCGGGTTGGAAGAGGATTCGCAGCCGCGAGGTGGTTCCCTTCGCGGCTTCCACATACGCGGCGCGTGCGATTTTTCGCGAGGCATCGAAAGCGCTCAGCGAACGGATGCGCGCATCGTTCGGAGGCGTGACGTCGTCGCTCATCCTTACGAGATAGCGGTGGTTCGCGAGAGGCTTCTGGATCTCGATTCCTTCGGCAGCCAGCTCTGCACTGGCGGCGGCATCGAGCGGAACTGCGCTCTCGAGGATGTAATGACGGCGTACGGTCGCGTCACCGGGTGGCAGCGCGTAAACAGCGATCGGAAGGACGAAGAGGACGAGTGATGCGATCAGGTGACGGCGCATGGACGAATTGGGTCTCCGTTGACTGCTCTCCGCGAAACTCGCGGTTGTCGCGACGAAATTGCCACCGGGCAAGGCGTCACGATCTGTTCACATCAAGTGGTGCCCGAGGTCGGACTCGAACCGACATGAGGGTTAACCTCGGCAGATTTTGAGTCTGCTGCGTCTGCCATTTCGCCACTCGGGCCAAAACGAAGTGAGAAGAGTGAAGGGTGAAGAGTGAAATGGCAATCTCACACTTTCTTTTTTCACTCTTCACTCTTCACTCTTCACACTTCACTCTTTTCCTTCCACCTTCTCGCGCAACCGTGAAGCTCTTCCTCTGTCAGGACTCTGTTTGTCGACTTTGCCAGTTGGAAGATCTCTTTCGCCAGCGCTTCGTCCTGCGGATAACCCTTCGCGTCGAGCCAGTAGATCACGTTCGAGAGGCCGGACATCGGACCGACTTCAATGATCTGCTCGAGGCCAAACATTCCTGCTGGGACGCCGGAGTAAACGCGGTTGGCGAGCCATTCACTTCCCTTTTTCTTCGCTTTGATGATTGCCGCAGCGTGGACGCCGGTGCCAGTGCGAAACGCGTCGTGTCCAAAAACGGGATACTGATCAGGCAGCGGAATGTGTACGGCTTCGGATACGAATCGCACGTACTCGGGCAGCGTCGTCAGATCGTTGTCGATCCACTCCATCAGCTTGAGGTTGACCATCAGCAGATCGATGGGCGTATTGCCGACACGCTCGCCGATGCCCGCCGCTGAGCCGTGAATGCGGTCCGCGCCGGCTTCGATGGCGGCGATGGAGTTGATGACGCCGAGGCCGCGGTCGCTGTGGCCATGCCAATCGATTTTCACGTCGGGATTGGCGCGATCGACGACGCCGCGAACGAATCGGATGAGATTCCGAACGCCCCACGGTGTGGCATGGCCAACGGTGTCGCAGACGCAGACGCGCTTGGCGCCGGCCTCGATCGCTGCGGTGTAGAGCTTCTCGACATCCTCCGGCTTCGCGCGGGTCGTGTCTTCGGTGACGTACATGACCGGCAGCCCTTCGCCAACAGCAAAGCGAACCGCCTTCGTCGATTGCTCGATGATCCAGTCGAGATCCCACTCTTCCGCGAACTGACGGATGGGCGACGATCCGATGAACGTGCAAGCCTCGATGGGAATCCCGACGCGTTGCGAGATCTCCGCAATCGGGCGGATGTCGCTTTCGACCGTGCGTGCCGCGCAGTTCGCGGCGATGTTGAGCTTCGCATCGACGATCTCACGCGCCAGCCGTTCGACCGACTTCTGCACGTGCGGCCCCGCGCCCGGAAGACCAATGTCCGAGGTGTCGGCGCCGATGCCGTTCTGAAAATGCAGAATCCTGATCTTCTCCTCGATCGACGGATCAGTCACCGACGGCGACTGCAAGCCATCGCGCAGCGTCTCATCATCGAATTCAATCTTCTTCGATGAAGGACGCGCGGGACGCTCGTCGCCGGCGTTCCAGTCGTATATGAGGTTCTGGAGGTTTTCGGACATCAGGCGATCTTCTTGAAACTGACGAGGAGGTCCCTGTCGAACGCACGAGCAACCTTCATGATCGTCTCAATTGTGGGATTTGCATCAGGATCTTCGAGCTTGGCGATCTGTTGTTGCGAGACACCAACGCGTTTCGCGATTTCGGCCTGGCTCCAGCCCCGCTCACTTCGCATGGATCGGAACTGCAGGGCAAGAACCAGCTTGGGAGAGATGGTGATGTGGACGCGCCGTTCATTTGCCTTTGGTGGCCGGTGCATATGCGGCAAGTCTATCCCTTCCACGAGGTGGGCCTCGATCCACCCCTCGATCGCCTCCCTGGCATTCGACTCGATGTCCGCCTCGCGATCCGCGAAGGTCTGACAGCCTGGGGCGTCAGGGAACTCGATCAGATGCCGGCGCCCCTCCTCACGCACGTAGGCGAGGTCGATCAAGTTCTGCAGGTTAGTTTTAGCAGCGGCACTAATAGTTTTCATACCGAGTAAATCGGACGCATGTCGTACGAGACGTCAGACTCTCACAGCACCACGTCGAGCGCGTTCTGGTTCATCGCACTGACACCGAGCACCGAAAAGCCGAGCACATTCCCTTCGTCGTCGAACTTCGCCATCACCCGATCATTCTCGGTTTCGCGAAAATAGCCCACCTTCTGATCGAAGATCACTTCGAGGTAGTCACCTTCGGAGTCGTACCAGATCTTCAGTTGTTTTCGCGCTTCGGCCATATCAAGGTGGTGTTTCAAGCGGCAAAGGCGATGATCTCCAGCTCGGTACCGCTGTCGACGCGGGCAAGCAGTTGTTCCACCCGAGCCATGGTCGCATCGGCGAGCGAGTACTCGGCGCAACGCTCACACTGCAGAGTCGGAAGACCCTTCAGAATCACAATCGTGTGCTCTCCGAGCTTGAACGGCAAGTCCGTCGTCGTCTGAGCCTGCAGGCTTCCACAAACGCGGCATCTCATCAGCATTTCCTCCTGGTAAATCCCGGCTCCCATTCATCAGGATCGGGGTGATACGCGGTGACGACACGCACGTTGTCGTCATTATTATCGATGGCGAAGAGAATGTGAAACCCGGCGCCAAGGACCAGATAGCTCGGAAGATACTTGTCATCGGGGTATTCCTCGATGACTACATACGAATCCACCGCGGACAGAATGTCATCTCGGCTAATGAACCTTCCCGCGAGCCGCATATTCACATGATGAGTCCAGTACATCTTGCGGCTTCGAACGCACCGCTGGATGAACGCGAGTGGATCGTCCGGATGCCGATTTTTCATCTTTCACACTCAACGCACCACCCTGCCAGCCTCTACTTCCCCTGAAAATTCGCGGCCCTCTTTTCCAGAAACGCCTGCATCCCTTCCTTCGTGTCTGCACTTGCGCACAGCAGGCCGAAGAGCGTCGCTTCGAGGAACTGGCCTTCTTCGAAGGACATCTCGCTGCCGTGGTTGACGGCTTCGATCGCAGCGCGCACGGCTAAGGGTCCGCGCGACATGATCTTCTTTGCCATCTCCTCGCACGTGCTCATGAGCTGATCGGCGGGGACAACGCGGTTGACGAGGCCGATTTTCTCGGCGTCGGCGGCGCCGATGCGGTCGCCGGTGCAGATCAACTCGAGAGCTTTGCCTTTTCCGAGCAGCCGCGCCATGCGTTGCGTTCCCCCGTACCCGGGAATGATTCCCAGCGTCACCTCGGGCAACCCAATCTGCGCTTTCTCGGACGCGATGCGGATGTGGCAGGCCAGCGCGAGTTCGCAGCCGCCGCCAAGCGCGAAGCCGTTGATGGCCACGATGACGATCTTCGGGAAGCGCTCGATGAACGACAGGATGAACTGGCCGCGCTCCGACGTGTCTTTGCCCGTGATGGGAGTCTTCTGCGCCAGCTCGTTGATGTCGGCACCGGCGACGAAGGCCTTCTCGCCTCCGCCGGTCAGAATCACCGCTTTGACGTTCTCATCGTCGCGACCTTTCGCGAAGATGCGATACAGCTCTTCGACCGTCTGCGCATTCAGCGCGTTGAGAACTTTCGGCCGGTCGATCGTGACGTAGAGGATGCCGTCGCGAACTTCAGCTTTGACGTTTTCGAGATTCTCGTAAGGCATGGCATCTCCAGATGAAAACTACTTTGCTTTGTCGAAGGGCACCGGCGTGCCGCTGGCGTAGTCGTAGAAACCGGTGCCGGTCTTGTTGCGCCCGAGGCGGCCGGCAAGGACCATTTTGCGAAGGAGCGGCGGCGCAGCGAAGCGCTTCTCCTGATACTCGGCGAACATCACCTCGGTGATGAAGTACGTCGTGTCGAGGCCGACGAAATCGAGCAGCGTGAAGGGACCCATCGGATAGCCGCAGCCGAGCATCATCGCTTTGTCGATGTCCTCGATCGACCCGACGCCTTCCTCGTACGCGCGGATGGCGTCGAGGATGTACGGCACGAGCAGGCGGTTGACGATGAAGCCGGAGTTGTCGCGCGCGGCGACCGCTTCCTTGCCAAGCGATTTCGCGAACTGGAACGCGCGGTTGAACGATTCGTCGCTCGTCAGAATCGTACGCACGACCTCGACGAGTTTCATCAGCGGCACGGGATTGAAGAAGTGCAGTCCGACGAATTGCTTCGGACGCGCCGTCGCCATCGACAGCTCGGTGATCGTCAGCGACGACGTGTTGGAAGCGAAGAGCGCGTCTTTCTTCACGATCTTGTCCAGCGCGGCGTAGGTCTCTTTCTTCAGTTCCGCATTCTCGATGATGGCCTCGATGACGATGTCGCAATCGGCGAGGTCGTCGAGACTCGTCGTGCCTTTCAACCGGCTCATGCTGGCGTCTTTGTCCGCCGCCTGCAGCTTGCCCTTCTCGACGAACTTGCTGAGCGACTTGTCGATCCCGGCCAAGCCTTTGTCGAGAAACTTCTGTTCCACTTCGCGCACGACGGTCTCGTAGCCGGCTTGCGCCGCAATCTGAGCGATCCCCGAGCCCATGAGGCCGCAGCCGAGGACGCCAACTTTTTTGATCTCTGACATGTCCTGCTCCTTTGCAGCGGCGCATTCTAACGAAGGATGACCGGCCGGGGATGAGCGGCAAACACATTGCACGGTGATGGCCGTTCCTGTCTCGTCATTCCTCGTTCATCATTTGCCATGCCGCGCCTCAAACCGCAAGTCCGTCTGCTCGCCTTCGCGTCGCTGCTGAACGATTCGGCGAGCGAGATGATCTACCCGCTGCTGCCTGTGTTCCTGACGTCGGTGCTCGGCGCAACACCTGTGACGATCGGCGTGATCGAAGGAGCGGCGGATGGGCTGGCGTCAATTCTCAAACTCATCGCCGGTTCGATCTCCGACCGGCTGCCGCAGCGCAAACCGTTCGTCGTCGCCGGCTACGCGCTGGCGGCGGCATCGCGCGCATTGATCGCGGTCGCCGGCCGGTGGCCATCCGTGCTGACCGCTCGCCTGATCGACCGCACGGGCAAAGGGATCCGATCCGCGCCGCGCGACGCCATCATCGCCAACGTCACGCCTGCATCGGAACGGGGTCATGCCTTCGGTTTTCAACGCGCGCTCGATCACACGGGCGCCGTCGCCGGCCCGCTCCTGGCGCTCTTTTTTCTGAACCTTCTGCACGTTCCGATGCGGACGCTGTTCATGATCGCGGTCATTCCCGGCGCGATCGGCGTGGTGATGCTGGTCCTGTTTCTGAAGGAGGAGCCACGTCATTCCGGACCATCGCACGATCCCAGTCTCAAAGGAGCTGTCCCGCTTCCCTCTCGTTTCTGGCTGGCCATCGCCGCAGTCGCCCTTTTCTCGCTCGCGAATTCGAGCGATGCGTTTTTGATCCTGCAGGCGCACGCATCGGGCGTCTCGACGGCGATGCTTCCCGCGCTGTGGGCGGCGCATCACGTGATCAAGTCGCTCTTCTCCACAAAAGCGGGCGCGTTGTCGGACCGTATCGACCGGCGCCTTCTTCTCGTCGCCGGCTGGTGCGCCTACGCGGTCATCTACGCGATCTTTCCCTTCGCGCGATCCCTCTGGTTTTTCGTTGTGCTCTTCGTCCTCTACGCGATTCCGTTCACTTTGTCGGAAGGAGCAGAACGCGCCTGGATCAGCGACATGGTGCCGGCCGAAGGACGCGGCAAGAGCTTCGGCATCTACTACCTCGCCAACGGGCTATGCGTGCTCGCCGGCACGATCCTCTTCGGCGCGATCTACCAGCACATCGCGCCACGCGCCGCGTTCTGGACGGGCGCGGGACTGGCGCTGGTGGCGGCAGCGGCAGTGATGATCGTGCCGCGGCGGAGCTCGTAGCGCCGGCGGCTCGCCGGCTGTACCGCTGCCGGCTCGGCGGCGGTTTACCGATGGTTGTTAGAGTCGCCACCGGGCCGGTGGCGGTACAGCCGGCGAGCCGCCGGCGCTACGCTTGTCAACATCTCGGTCGACTTACGTCCACTCTTCGCGGCCGGTGCGGCCTTTGCCGGGGACGCGGCCACCTTTGCGGCGATCGATGTCGGGGATGACGATCTCGCGGTGTGGGCGGGTGAGCTCGAGTTTCTCGACGAAGCGAACTGCCTCGTCGATGACGTCATCGAAAGTCGCTACCGGCGGCGGCGCGTTTTCTCGCAAACGTGCGACGTGTGCTCGATAGCCGTCCGCGCGCGTGCACGCTTCGGCGAACCGTGCGGCGAACGCGGAATCGCGCTTCGTCTTTTCGAGCAGATGTTGCTGCAGATCGGGGACGCGCTCGATGTGACTGCAAAACAGGATCACGTCGTTGCCGGCGATCAGCGCGCGATCGGCCGTTTCTTCGTAGGTGCCGAGGTCGGAGACGGCGTGCATTTCCATGTCGTCGCTGACCGCGGCGCCGTGGAAACCGATGCGGTCGAGCAGTCCGCGATTGAGGATGCGGCTCAGCGTCGCCGGGCTGCCTGAGGCATCGATCTTCGGATACGTTCCGTGACCGACCATGATGCCACCCGCTTCGTTGCCGAGTCTTGCGAAAGGCACGAGATCGCGGCGGTCGAGCTCATCGATCGAGAGATCCATCACCGTCTCGCCGTAGTGCGGATCGCCGGTGCCGAGTCCGATGCCGGGAAAGTGTTTGAGGCAGGCGGCGGTGCCGGTTGCCTGAAGTCCGCGAATGAATGCACCGGCAAGCTCGACGACCGATTCGGCGGTGTTGCCGAACGTGCGGCGCTCCAGACCCTTCGGCGATTCGTCGCCGCGGATGTCCACCACCGGCGCGAGATCGATCTCGACATCGAACCAGCGCAGCGCCATTCCGATCACGCGCCCGCACCACTGCGACATCGCCGCCGGCTCGGCGCCTTCCGCGAATGCTTCGGCACTTGGAAGACCGGGGATGAGATGCCGAAGCCGGTCGACGCGCCCTCCTTCTTCATCGATCATGAAAAGCGGCGGCGCGCCGGTCGCCAGCGACTTGATCTCCTTCACAAGCTCGCGCAACTCCTCGGCCTCGCCAACATTGCGTCCGAAGAGAACGACGGCGTAAGGAGTCGATTCGCGCAGGATGCGCCGCTCGAAGTCCGTCAGCGATTGTCCGGTGAGGCCGATGCCGAGGATGTCGTTGCCCATGAAGTCCGATCGTAGCATTGCGCGTTGTCGTAACCGCCGGCCGCGGAATTCTGGTGAACATGACCAATTGCATTTCGGCGGCGGGGACGCCCCCGGGCCAGCCGCCGGGACGGCAGCGTTCCGCCAAAGGATCACCTGCCACTTGCGGCGGAACGCTGGCGTCCCCGCCGGCTGGCTCGGCGGCGTCCTCGCCGCCGTCAACTGCGCATCAATCCAGCTTGTCTTTCAATTTCGCAAGTTCATTCAGCGCCTGAATCGGTGTGAGTGAATCGACGTCGATCGAACGAAGCGCTGCGATCACGTCCATCTCTCGTGCGTCGCCGAAGAGTCCCAGTTGCCGCACGGGCGCTCCGCCGCGCTTTTGGGTTTCGGCGACGACGTCGCGTTCTTTTCGTTCCAGCGTGATCAGGATCTCGCGCGCTCGTTCGATGATCGATTGCGGGATGCCGGCGAGTCGCGCGACCTGGATTCCGTAGCTTTTGTCGGCGGCGCCTTCGACGACGCGGCGGAGGAAGATGATCTGCTCGTTCCACTCCTTCACGGCAACGGAGTAGTTGGCGACGCGCGACTTCGTTTTCGCCAGGTCGGTGACCTCGTGGTAGTGCGTGGCGAAGAGCGTGATGCCGCCACGCGTTGGATTGTCGTGCAGGTATTCGATGATGGCCCAGGCCAGCGAGAGGCCGTCGAACGTCGCCGTGCCGCGGCCGACTTCATCGAGGATGATGAGCGAGCGGTCGGTCGCGTTATGGAGAATGTTCGCGGTCTCGTGCATCTCCACCATGAACGTCGATTCGCCGCGCGCCAGTTGGTCCGACGCGCCGACGCGCGTGAAGATGCGGTCGAAGATGCCGAGGCGGGCTTTGGAGGCGGGGACGAAACTGCCGATTTGATTGAGAAGAACGATCAGCGCGACCTGCCGCAGATACGTCGACTTGCCGCCCATGTTCGGGCCGGTGATGATCTGGATTCCGTTGCGGTCACGCTCGACGATGGTGTGATTGGGGATGAAGCGCTCGCTGGCGATCACCTCAATGACCGGATGTCTCCCGTCCTCGATACAAATCTCCGCCGCCTCGGACAGCGTCGCGCGGACGTAGCGGTTGCGCACGGCGATGGTCGCGAGCGACGAGAGCGCATCGACCTCACCGACCGCGCGCGCCGTCGCCAGAATCGCCCCGCTCATCCGCGCCACGCCGTCGAGCAGCGCGTCGTAAAGCCTCGCTTCGATGGCGATCGCTTTCTCTTCCGCGCCGGCGATCTTCTCTTCCAGCACTTTCAGATCGGGCGTGATGTAGCGCTCGGCGTTGACCAGCGTCTGCTTGCGGATGTAGTCGTCCGGCACCTTGGCCAGGTTCGATTTCGAGACCTCGATGTAATAACCGAAGACGGAGTTGAAACGAATTTTGAGCGAGCCGATGCCGGTCCGTTCGCGCTCGCGCCCTTCGATCGCGACGAGGATCGTTTTCGAATCGCGCGCGATCGTGCGCAACTCGTCGAGCTCGGCGTCCACGCCCGATTTGATCGCGCCGCCGTCGCGCATGTTGAGCGGCGGCGTATCGGCGAGCGTCGCTGCGATCTGATCGACGACCGGCGCGATGGGATCGAGCGCGATGCGCAGCCGCTGCAGCAACGGACCTTGCAGCGGCGCCATCACCGTTCGCAAGTCATCGACCATGAGCAGCGAGTCGGCGAGCGTCAAACACTCGCGCGGGCTGGCCGTTCGCAACGTGACGCGCGACGCAAGCCGCTCGAGATCGGCGATGCGCGAGAGCCGCTGCGTCATCGGCTCGAGGATGGCGCGCGAGCGCGTCAGCTCATCGACGGCATCGTGGCGGTCGAAGATGGCGTCGCGCGATTTGAGCGGACGCGTCAACCATTTGCGCAGCATCCGCCCGCCCATCGCCGAGCGCGTTGCGTTGACGACGCTCCAAAGCGAGGCGCGCGGACGGGCCGCATCGCGCGAGTCGAGAATCTCCAGATTGGCGAGCGTGGCGGCGTCGAGCTGCAGAAAATCGGCTTCGTGATCGACGCGAAGTCCGAGAACGTGATCGAGCGGTTTCTTGTGGCTGGCGGCGGCATAGCGCAACGCCGCGCCGGCAGCGCCGATGCGCGGATCGTCGCCATCGAGACCGAAACCGCGCAGCGACTGCGTCCCGAAATGACGCGAGAGGTAATCGTGCGCGGCGATCGTCTCGAACATCGACGGCTCGACCTGCGTCACCGGAATCTCCAACGCGAACGCCGCCTCGCGCGGAACGATGGCCTCGCGCGGCGCGAAGCGCGCGATGTCGTCAGCAAGCCGCGGATCGTCGATGCTGGCGTACGAGATGACGAAAAAATCGCCGGTGGAGACGTCGAGGTAGGCGGCTCCGATGGGTTGGGGAGTGGGGGGTTGCGAGTTGGGGGTGGGAGCAGAAGCGCTCTCCTTATCTCCCACACCCCACTCCCCACTCCCCACCCCCAACGCAACCAGATAGCAACTCTCCCGATCGACGATGAAGCTCTCCGTCGCGGTACCCGGCGTGACGATGCGCACGATCTCGCGCCTCACCAGCCCTTTCGCCGCGCTCGCCTCCTCGGCCTGTTCACAAATGGCCACGCGCAAGCCGTGACGAATCAATTTGGCGATGTAGCCGTCAGCCGAGTGATACGGCACGCCGCACATCGGCGCCTCGTGCTCCTGCCCCTTGTTGCGCGCCGTGAGCACGAGATCGAGAAGCGGCGCCGCCTTTTCGGCATCCTCGAAAAACATCTCGTAGAAATCGCCGAGACGATAAAAAAGGATGGCGTCAGGCACCTGCTGCTTGATCTCGAAATACTGCTCGAGCATCGGCGTGAGCTTCATGGGACGAGGCATTGGAAGGGTGAAGTATGAAGGATGTTCGATTGGCGTTACTGAACGGCGGAATGGTAAATGTTGACTGTTGAATGTTGAATGTTGAATGGACAGGTCGCATTCATTCAACACGGAACATTCAACATCCAACATTCAACATTAGGATTTGTCTGGTTTCCGAATCGCCAGCAACCGCCCATCCTTCCCATCCAGCTCGACTACCACCGCATCGCGCAGCCCGGTGTGCGGAACGCGATCACAGAGAACAATCCAACGGTCAGTGTTGCCGCCCCCCTCGCCGCGCGTGGCCCAGGCCACGTGGACTCCTTCGTAGCCGCGGAAGTGGACGGGATCGCGCTGCTTGAGGATGGCAACTGCGCGGATTGCCGCGTCATCGCTGAGCATTCTGCCGGCGCGGCGCGAGGGATCTGCGCGATGCTGCCACGCCAGAAAGAGACCCGCGCAAAGCAAAATCCACGCGGGGTAGAGAAGCCAGTAGCGCCGGGACACGCGCGGTATCATAGCGGCCCGATGACGCGCTCCGAGATCGAAACGAAGCTGGCCGAGATCGTCCGCAAAGAGAAGAATGTCGCGGACGACAAGATGACTCCGGAAACGCCGCTTGCCGAGGCGGGGATCGACTCGCTCGATGCGCTGACGATCCTCTTCGCAATCGAGGAAGAGTTCCACATCTCGATCCCCGACGACCGCTCCCGCGCCATCCGCACGTTCGGGGACATGGTGGAGACGATCGAAGCGTTGGTGTGATGTTGGGGGGTGGGTTTTGGGGAGTGGGGGGTGGGAGCAGAACCACGCTTCGCTTTCGAGCTACAGCGCTCTTCGTTCCTCTTCCAGTTTCTTCGGCCGCGACTCGTGCGCGCAAGACTCTCTGACTCAACTCCCACTCCCCACACCCAACTCCCCACCCCCCCGGCACCTGATTTGCTACTCTTCACCCGAACACCCGGAGGGCCGTCTTGATCGTCGAAAAGAAGCACACTGAGAACTTCACCATTCTTTATGTCGAAGGGCTGATCAAGCTCGGCGAGAGCGCGGAGTTCTTTTCCGCCGCGCTCGAGAACGTCCTCAAGAACGAGAGCGCGAACGTCATCATCGATTTCACCAAGATCGACTACATCGACTCCACCGGCATCGGTGAGCTCGTCGGCTACCTCGGCAAGTTCTCCAGCCAGAACCGCAAGCTGATCCTCGTCAACCCCTCCGAACGGATCCTCAAGCTCCTCAAACTCGCCAAGCTCGACTCCGTCTTCAAGATCTATAACACCGAGGAAGAAGCGGTCAGCGCGGAAAGCGGGGCGGCGAAGACCGCGTGAAGGCAGAGATCAGAGACGAGAGATCAGAGATCAGGCTGGCATGCTGATCTCCCGGCCTTTTGAATCTCCTGGTCTCTGATCTTCTGATCTCTGATTCACCCACTCCCGCTACACTCACGCCGTGCAAATCCTCACCCGCGCGTACCGCGGCGATCATGTCGAGTCGTTTCACACGGGATCGATTGCGGTCGTCGACTCGCTTGGACGTCTCGTCGCTTACGTCGGTGAGCCGGGTCTTCGAACCTGTTTGCGATCCGCGGCGAAGCCGTTTCAGGCCATTCCGCTTCTCGAATATGGCGGGCTCGAAGAGTATGAGCTCTCCGGCGAGGAGTTGGCGCTCACCTGCTCGTCGCACGGAGGCGAACCGTTGCATGTCGCAACCGCGGCGGCGCTGTTGCGCAAAGGCGAGTTCGACGAGACCGATCTGCTCTGCGGCGCGCACATGCCGTACGACGAGAAGTCGGCGGCGGAGTTGCGCGCGTCGGGCGAAGAGCCCTCGCCGCTTCATAACAACTGCTCCGGCAAACACGCCGGGATGCTGCTGGCAACGCAGGTGATGGATGTTCCCGCGGCGCGCTACATCGATGCCGGTCATCCGCTGCAGGAAACCATGCGCGCGACGCTGGGCGATTTTGCCGGCCTCGATCCGGAAGAGATTCCAATCGCCATCGACGGCTGCGGCGTGCCCGCATTTTTTCTCACGCTCCACCGCGCGGCGTTTGCGTACGCGCGCCTCATGGCCACGAGCGCGGGCGCTGCGCCAGGAGCGCTCAAGCGTTACTCCACGAGTACGGAGCACATCGTTGGCGCGATGACGGCGTTTCCTTACTACGTCGCCGGCGCGTGGAGCATCACCACGCCGCTGATGAAAGCTTTCGACGGCGAGCTGCTGGCCAAAGAAGGAGCGGAGGGCTTTTACTCGATGGCGCTCGCTCCCTCGCTCGCATCCACATTGACCGGACGCCTCGGCCTCGCGGATGATGTGGCTCTCGGCATCGCCCTGAAGATCCACGATGGCTCGATGGTGCGCGGCCGTTATCCCGTGATTCTGAGAACGCTCGAACTACTCGGCGTCGACGTGGCCTCGGCACCCGACCTGCAGCCTTTCCGCAAGCTGCCGGTGGCAAACGTTGCCGGCGTGGTAGTCGGTGAAGTTCGGGCTGAATTCGACCTGGAAATTTTGTAGAAACGTCATTCAAGGAGCGCCATGCGCAACGCAATTCTTCTCACTCTGCTTTCGATCGCAGCCGCCGCCTGCAACACCGTCGGCGTCTCGAAAACCACTGGCGGCTTCAGCCAGATCTCGCCGGCAGTGGCGGCGGAAATGATCGTCGACAGCCAGCAGATCGTCGTGATCGACGTACGCTCCACGGCTGACTATCGCGGTCCCGAAGGTCACATCGCCGGCGCCATCAACGCGCCGTTCGACGTCATCGAGACGCGGCTGCCCGAGCTGTTGCCGTATCAGAATCAGACCGTGCTCGTATATGGAGAGACATCGACCGATGGCGCGGTTGCGGCGCAACTACTCACGGTCGCCGGATTCCGAAACATCGTTCACATCAATGGCGGCATCAAGAATTGGATTGAACACAAGTACCGCACTGTTAATGCGCAGTGACTGAATCCGATTCGAGGAAAAATCAAACTATGAAACGAATCCTGATGGCCACCGCGGTGGCACTTCTCCCAATCTGTGCGCAGGCGCAGATGGCTCCTTCGCTCAGTGTCGCCCTGAAAAACTTCGCATCGCGCTCGCTGGCGCAATGTCCCGATCAGCGCGTCGCCGTTGACCCCGTCGGCGCCGAGGGCGGCCCGACCGGATTCACCATCTATCAATTGACGCAGGAATCGTCCGACCCCAGCTGCCAGCGCAAGACGTACCTGCTCTTCTCACCGGCCACATCGCAGGTGTTGATCGGAACGATTTTCACGCTCGAGCAAAACGGCAAGACACCGACGGCGAAGATCGCCGAGGTCGCCGGCATCGCGCTCAAGAGCAAAGTCGTGGCGACGATCGCACCCTTTCCGCTGCCTGACGGCATCCACGCGGTCTCGATCGCCAAACAATCGAAAGAGGCTGGCGGCGCGTTCACGTACCACGGATTCATTGATGCGTCGAACAACTATCTGATCGTCGGTACCCGAGGAAATTTGCGGAGCGATCCGGGCAAGGCGCTGATCGAATCGATCGGACTCGCCGGCGCGACACGGCGCGGCAATCCGAAGTCGAAGGTGCAGATCATCGAGTTGTCGGACTTCGAATGTCCCACGTGCGGACGCGCGCACAAGAAGGTCGAGCCGATCATCGCCAGGAACCTCGACAAGGTCGATTACTACCGCCTCGATCTCCCACTGTTCGAACATCACGAATGGGCACTCGCCGCCGCCCTCGGTGCGCGTGCGATCTCCAAAGTGGCGCCGGCGAAGTACTGGAGCTACGTGAACTTCATCTTCGAGAATCAGGAGACGATCGGCAAACAGCCCTTCGACACGACGCTCAAGAATTTCGTCGAGGACCACGACGTGAACTGGAAAGCGGTGGAGAAAATCTACCGGTCGCCTGCCGAGAAGAGGGCGCTGATCGATCAAGTCAGCCGCGCGTTCGACAACGGCATCCTCTCGACGCCGACCTACATCGTCAACGGCCAGATCCTCGGCTTCGGCCCCGAGGGGTCATTCACGATCGACGCGATCAAGAAGGCGCTCGGAGTGAAGTAGATCTGGTGTTTCAAAGCTACGCCGGACTCCACACCGCAACTTTGCCGGCCGCAATCGTGACGATCGCAGCCGAGGCGCCTGCGACGACGCGATATTCGCCCGGCGCAAGTCCGAGCATGCCGAAGAAGCCGTTGCCGTCGGTGCGGGTCGTGCGCGTTTCGTGCGTGGTCAGCGACTCGACGGTGACGAGCGTACCGTCGCCATTTGCGTAACCCATCACCGATCCGTTCCGCTCCTCGGCTTGTCGCGGCGCAGGCAGCGTTGCGGCGAACAGCGGCAAGTCGGTCTGCTCGAACGCGGTCTGGCCGTCCGTGCTTTTGCGCAGCGCCAGGAAGAATTCTTCGTTCGGTCGCTTCGGCGTGTAAATACCAGCGACCGGAATCGCGTACGGATTGTGCCGCACGGCGTCGTTGGTGCTGTTGGCGAGGATCGACCACGGCTTCGTGTCGCCCATGGCGAAGAAGATGATTCCGTCCGCGTTCGCGGCACGCGCGCGGCGAGCCTGACGCAACGTTCCTTCGATCGAATTGAGATACGCGCCGATGCCGGGTAGCGCGGCGCGGCCGTTCGTGTGTGCGGTGGTCACGAGAAACTGCAGCCAATCGTCGAACTGCTTTTTCTCCGCCGGCACATGCTCGCGTTTGTAGAGCATCGGACTACCGGCGTCGATGATGCCTTCGCGCAGCCACGCCTCCCAATCCTGAAACGCGACGCGATAGGCATCCGTGTTTTTGAAGCCGCCATTCGCGCCGGGGCCGGTGCCCCACGAGATCAGCGCCGCGGAGATCGTGATCGACGGCCGGATTGCTTTCGCGCCGAGTCCAACGCGGCGGACGAAATTCGTGACCTGCTCGCGGCGCCAGTCGTTCCAGAACGGATCCTTCGTGCGCGGCAGACGTCCGTAACGCGCACGAAAACGCGCCACGCTCGTCTCGTTGTATCCGACGTCGGCGCGCGGCGATTCGGGGTAACGAATGCGATCGAGGTGCAGTCCGTCGACGTCGTAGGCGCGCACGAGGTGGAGCAGAACGTCGGCCGTGTACGCCGCCGCCTGCGGATGCCCGAGGTCGATGTACCAGTCGGAGGCGAAGGGATAGCGGCCTTTACTTGTGCGCGTTCCCCACTGCCGCGAACCGCGAAACGGCTTGTGCGTTTTCGCATCCCAGAAGTGCTGGAGAAAGACGTGATGAGGATCGCGCGGCAGCGGATCTTTCGCCGGATCACCGCGGAAAACGGCGCCAACGATAACGAATGCATGCACCTGAATCCCGCGGGCGTGCGCGAGGTCGAGCAGCGCGCGAAGCGGATCGAACGAGCCATCCAGCGTCTCCGCAATCGGCTCGGAGGCATCGAGATACCAGGCATCGCCGCGCCGCCGTACCTGCACGAAGAGCGCATTGGCATTGCTGTCAACCGCGGCCTCGACGATGCGATTCACATCAGCGGGCGTCGCAAACGGAGTGCGAAAGGTATCGACCCAGTAAGCGCGGTACTCGTCCGCGCACGCGGTCGACGCCGTGAGGAAGAGGATGATTGCGAGGAACCGCTTCATGGACCGGGACGATTGTAAATGGTGCGTCCAGTCTGGATCGTCAACCATCGCGTAGACTTTTCACTCTTCACACTTCACTCTTCACCCTTCTTCAAACATGCACGTTCAAAAGCCGCCACCCGGCGATCGCCCGCTCAAGACACTGGAACGCGTCCTCTCCAAGGCCGGCCTCGGCTCACGCAACGAAGCGCGGACGTGGATCGGCGGCGGGCGCGTGAAGGTCAACGGAAGCGTGATCCGCGATCCCGACGTCTGGGTGGACCTCGAGCTCGACTGCATCGAATTCGACGGCAAGCCGTTGCGCAGCGAGCAGCGCGTCTACGTTCTTCTCCACAAACCGGCCGGCTACCTGACGACGTATCGCGATCCGCAGCGCCGGCCGACGATCTACGATCTTCTTCCCAACCGCGAGCAACACCTCATCCACGTGGGCCGCCTCGATTTCGACACCAGCGGTCTGCTCATCCTGACGAACGACACGCAGTTCGCGGAACAGATGACGAACCCCGACTACCACGTCCCGAAAACGTACCTCGTCGAAGCCTCGCGGCCCATCACTGATGAGGAGTTGGACCTCCTCCGAACCGGCATCGAGTTACGCGATGGCCCGACGCGTCCCGCGCGCGTCGAGCGCGTGCGCGAGAACGTGTTCGAGATCACGATCACGGAAGGCCGCAACCGCCAGGTGCGCCGCATGGTCGAGGCGCTCGACGCGATGGTGATGAAGCTGGTCCGCATCGCTATCGGATCGATCGCCATCGGCGAACTGGAGATCGGGAAGATGCGGGAGTTGACGGCCGAGGAAGTTCGCGTGCTGGGTGGCGGCGGATAGGCACCAACTCCCACTCCCCACACCCAACTCCCCACCCCCGTTATACGATCACGATCCATGTGGACCGCACGCCGAATCATCAAAGAGCTCGCTGACTCCGACCGCCGCCGTCGCATTCTCGTCGCCTTCTGGCGCTTCGGAGACGACACCGCGAAGATGCTGGCCGTGGCGCAACTCGCCAAGGCGCTGCATTTTCGCGAGGAGTCCATCCGCAAGCTTCCCGTCGAAAAGAAGGCGGACATGTTTGCCTCGCGCGCGACCGCACCAGAGTTCGAACAGGCCCTCGACACAGCGCTGATGCACTACCACACGAATGAGCAGAGCGCGCTGCTGGCCGCGTTTCTCGACCAGTGGAAAATCCCGCACGTGAACGGCTCGATCGAAGGTGACGACTACGCCGCGCCGTCGCAGGAACAAGTGCGCGACGCCGTGAAAGCTGTCGACAATTTCCCCGAACGCGATGTGGCGATCTACCTCGCCTCGGCAGGACTACTGATGGGCGACGATTGGCGCGCGGCGACGTGGCCGGTCGTGGATGAATTGGCCGCGAAGTTAGAGACGTAACGCGCTACGAAACCTTGCGACGAGTCTTGATTGGAGACCGAGGCTCGCGGTTCACGAGCCGCGCGGACAACTCGGTTTCCAGTTGACGTAAATGCTCCGCATATCCTTGCGAGCCACCATATTTTTGTAGCAGTCGCGCTCTGGTTTGATGAACCTCAGCGACGATCGGATCTTCAAATTCTTTCATCGTCTGCTCCCATTAATTCGTACGGCGTACACACAAGCGGTGGCTCATAACCGAACTCCCGGCAAACATCGTAGACCCGCGGCAGCGTCACCGCATTCGCGATGTGCTTGCAATTCCAAGTGGCCAGGTAATCCATGCCCTGAGTAGCTGAAACGGCTATGTGCAGCGCGTCATTCTCTGCCTTCGCTGGAATCTGAGCATAGCGAAGCAGTTCAGATTGCAGCTCATAGGCCTGCGCAGAAATGCCAAGGATACTAACGTGCTGAAGAAGCGTAAGTCTCTCAGCGGCGAGCGTCGCGTCGCCATCGCTCGCTTCATCAACGACAAGTGCCGAGGCAAACAATTCGAACGCGCCTCTCCGATTCATCCACCAACGACGAGTAAGCTGCTGATTTGCAGCAAGTTGGAGATCGTTTCGATTCAGCCAACCGACGAGATAGCTGACGATCGTTGTCTCGACGTAAACGCTCGGCTTCATAGGTTAAAGCTTACGCCTTTGGAGTGTTGAGAACTCACTCCGGCGCTAACCGTCCCGCCGCCTGGCCGAGCACGTACTTCCATTCGCCGGCGATGCGCACGTACGTGTCGCTGAACCACAGCTTGTAGTGGAACGGCTCTCCATCCTCGATGCCCTTCGCGGAGAGCAGCGCGGTGATCACGGCGGTGTCGCCCCAGACGCGAACGACTTGCTCGCTGTCGGTCTGGTATTCGTAGACGACGCGGCCGCTGCGCGCTTCTTCCAGCAGATCGGACTTCGTGAAGACTTTGCCGCGGCTGCCGATCAATACGAAGTCGTCAGCCAGAATGCGGTCCATCGTCGCGGCGTCGTTCTTCTCGACGGCGGCCTGATACTCGGTGTCGATTGCAGCAACTGTTTTCTGATCCTCAGTCATGTCATCCCTCATTTCTCATAGTGGCAGCCAGTAGGAAACCTTTACGAGAAACACGTCATGCGACGGTTCCGTTCGGATGGCGCGAAAATCGCGGCCGAAACGGAAGTCGCCGATGGGCAGGACGTCGGCGCGGTTTTCGTTCCAGACGACATACAGCGCCGAGCCGGGACGGAACTCCCAGCGAACGACCGCGCTTCCGCGCACGCTGCGGAAATTGAAGTCGGGATTGCCCGGATCGCCGGTGAACGCCGCGTAGTCGCGCGTTCTGGCGGCGACGAGCGCGTGGTAATCGTGATAATCGCCCGCGGCAACGAACGGCTGCAGATAAAGCTGGAAGGAAAGGTGTGAGCTGACTGTCCAGTCGGCGCGCGTGCCGAGCTCGAACGAGCGCTGCTCCAGGTCCGCGAACACATAGCGCGTTCCGAATGTCGCCACCGCTGCCGGATCGCTGAACGCCTTCACATACGCGGTGTGATCGTGCGAGCGAGTGAAAGCGGGGCTGATCGTGAAATGCAAATTCGGCATCGGCAGTGCCGACAGATCGATACTCATCGAGTGGCTGTACGAACCGTCCTGCGAATGGTCAGCGTGACCGTTCCATCCGATCGTGAAGCGCTTGCGCGTATCGCTGGAAACATTGGCGTCGCTGCTCCAACTCGCCGGCGTGCGCACGAGCGGACCGCCGCGCGTCAGCCGGTCGGACAACGCTCCCGTGTTGAGAAAAAGGGAGCCACGCAAAAACCAGTAGTTCAGCAGCGTGGCCTGCGAGTCGATGAAGGCTCCCTGCTCGATCGTGTTGCCGTCGAAATTCCGATTCTGCCAGAAGCCCATGTAGGCGCCTCGCTGCCGGAAATGCGCATTCGGATTGTCGTTCACGTACTGCATCAGCGCGTGCGACGAGATGATGTCGGTGCGCTGCATGAAGCCGGTGTCGTTGGTCTCGAAGCCGGGCGAGAACGCCTGCACCTGCACGTTCGGCCGCCAGAAACCGGTGGCCTTGGAGAGCATCATCCTGCCGCCCCAGCCGGTCAGTGAGGTTCGCGTCGGATCGAACTGAATGTTCTCCGCGTCGGGCCGCTGGTAGTAACGCGATGACGACGTCTGCGCCAGCGCGATGGCATCCTCGCTGCCGCTGATTTTCGATCCCACCGCCGAGCCTTCGAGTATCCACGTTTTTTTCAGGAAGCTCGCGTATCCATCCACACCAGCCGTCAGCGCATCGCTTCGCAGCGACGGCGACAGCGCATCGGGAAGACTGCGATTGACCGAGGTGAGCATGAATCCGAGACGGTTACCGTCGCCGATTTCTTTCGTTCCGCGGGAGACGAAATAGTTCGTCAGCGGTTCCACCGTCTGCCGCCCCGACACGCCGCCGCTGACGACGCGCGCGTGCTCCGCGGCCGTGAGCGCGTCGAGCTCACCGATTGCCCAGCCGCCAGGCAACTTGCCGGTGAGTTTCGCGGCGCCGAGGATGGTCGTGTCGGATGGCGAGACGGAGAAGTCGGCGTCCGGCGAGACCTGTGGCGCGCGCCCGATCCGCCGCGTATAAAAAAGACTCGGCGAAAAAAAGAAGCTGAAGTGGCTCGGCGCCGGCGTGTCGCCGAACGCGAAAATATTCACGCCCTCGGTGAAGAACGGCCGCTTCTCCGGATAGAACGTCTCGAACTGGCTGAGATTCACGACCGCCGGATCGACTTCGACCTGGCCGAAGTCGGGATTGATCGTGCCGGTCAGCGTGAGGCTCGACGTCAGCCCGTATTTCACATCGAGACCGCCGTCAGCCTTGTAATCATGATTCTGCAGCAGCGGGTTGTTCGGATCTTTGCGCGAGAGGAGATCCGTTCGCGTGACCACATACGGCACGATCTCGAGCGGACGTCCGCGGTGGATTCCTTCCAATCCAACGATGTCCGCGAAGTGCGAGACGAATCCTGTCTCCCCTTTTCTCGTGTTGACGATGCGAACAATCTCGTTGTTGCGCACGGTGCGCCGCGTGATGTTGAGTCCCCAAACGTGCACCGGTTTTTCCGGAAACCGCAACTGCGAAAACGGCACCCTCACCTCGGCCACCCAGCCGTCCGGCACGATCTTCACCGCCGAATCCCACACGCCATCCCAGCTCGGGTCTTCGCCGATGTCGTTGTAAAGAACGGTGTCGCCCTGGACGTTGGCAGGCGTGACGGTGAAGGCATTGCCCGACAGGTGGTCGTGCTGCGAGTCGATGTTGATGGAGAGAAAATCGCTCTGATCGGAAAAGTTGTCGCGGCGGTAGAGGACGCGCGAAGGCGACTGCGGATCGGTCATCTTCGCGCCGAAGTAGATGGCCTGATCGTCGTAAACAATGCGGATGCTTGTCTGCATCGTCGGCGGCTTCCCATCGTCCGGATCGTGCTGCGTAAACTCCGTGAACTCCGGCGCGTTCTGCCACGCCGCATCGGAGAGATCGCCGTCGATGACCGGACCTTTGGCCACGCGCACCGCACGAAGTACCGGATGCTCCGGCCAGTTCGCCGCGCGCGCCGCCGTGACGACGCCGATGGCAGTAACGAAAATGAGGAGAGAGCGTTTTTTCATGTGCGTGCGAAGAATACGGGATCGCGGGCCCAAGTTCCGCGCCGGCGGGCAACGAGCCCGCGACGGAACGGTGACGGGACGGATCAAGGTGATCGACTGACCAGCAAGTTCCCGGAACGTAGATATCGCCGGCGTAACTAAAAAGCGTGTTTATGTCGCACTTACGACAACCACGATGACCGGCCGGCAATGCAACTCCGGTAGTAGTCTCTTGATGCTTGAGATTCGAGATCATCGGAAAAATAAGAGTGATCGAAGTGATCGCCAAAGGGACGAGCCTTCGTGATCGGCGGCGTCTCGCGCGGCTGTATGGCCGGGGTGAGTGGCGCAAGGTCAAGGGGCAGGCAATCGTTCGCCTATCCGATGGTACGATTTGCGACGCTGAGATTCACTGGTACGAAGCGCATGGCATCGGCAAGAAAGAGCTCAAGTTCAAAAGGCCGTTCGGGAGCCGCTAGGCGTCCAGCAATGCTCGCCAAGCCCACCGCGGCTGACGGGCAATTCGCGATTTGTGTTCGCAACGATGACTATCCAGCCTCCCTCGAGTTGCGCAAGCTCTATCCGGTTTTATCCGACGAGTTTGCCGCGCAGCACGACATGATCCGCGTGATCGACGAGTCGGGAGAGGACTATCTCTTCCCGAGCGATTACTTCGTTCGCGTCCGCTTGCCTGCAACAGTCGAGAAGAAGCTGCGGAAGATCGCGTAACTGGGCTGAGCAAGATATTTCTAAGCTAACCGGTTCGAATTCGAACCTCAGTCAGAGTGACAGCTCGGAGCTCCCAGTTACCGCCGCCGAGCGGACAATCCTCGAGTCTCGAATGGCAGATCTTGAAGAAAACCCTTCGGCTCAGGAATCGTGGGAAGAAGCCAAGGCTTGGCTGACGTCGCGGCGGCGTTGAGCTACCAAGTAACCTACTTCACTCCACCCCGCAATTCCTGAACATGCGCAGCTCTCACGATCGTGGCTCCTGGAGTGATCGTCGGATCGGTGAAGGTGATCACGTTGATGCCCAGGGCGGTGAGGGCTTGATTGAGGGCGGTGCGCAACTCCTGAATGTGCACTGCTTTCAGCGCGACACCGGCCAGCGATGCGTCGGTGAATGAAGCCGCACTGAGGCCGGCGGTGGCGCGAAGGGCGCTGACTGCTTGGCGAAGCTCGGTCACGTGGACGGCTTTGGCAGGAGTCGTCGCGACTACCAGCGGGTCGTCGCTGAAGAAGATCGTTGTCGCAGCGTCGGGCGCGCTGAACGCGGACTGATGCAAAGCGGCATCGATCGCGCGGACTTTGTAAACGTAGCTCGCGCCTGCGATGACCGAGGTGTCGGAGTAGTTCGTGGAGGAAGTCACGATCAGAGTCGTGTAGCCGCTCGATGACGACTTGCGCACGACCTCGTACTGCGACGCGCCGGACGAGGCGCTCCATGAAATATTGATTAGCGTCGTCGTTGCAGCCGTTGCAGTGAGTCCGGTTGGCGTCGAAGGAAACACGGCGACTGTCACGCCTTTCGAGCCATTGATCGTCGCATCGGCGATGTCGATCGCCGTGACGATCTGGCTGCCCGTCGTTCGCATCGTGACGCCGCCTGTGAACGTGTGCACGCCGGCGTCGCTGCCAGTGAATGTGTAGTTCAGCGGCAACGTTGCCGCGCCATCCGTCGATGTGAAATGAATCGTTCCCGTGTATCCGGTGGCGACGTTGTAGCTCGCGTCGTAGGCCGTGACCGTTGCATCGTTGGCGATGCCCGTCCCCACCGATGACGGCATCGCGATCACGAAGGAGACCGGTGGGCGCCCAGCCGAGTTGGACGACCTCGAAGTCGCTCGCCTTCAACGCGCCGAACGCTGGATTGAGGACGTCGTTGTCCCAGCGGACGTCGTAGGTTCCGCTGATGAACATGTTCGTGCCGTTGTCGGCGACGATGAGCCCGTACTTCTTGAACGCGCGAAAAATCTTCTGCACGCTGGCCGGAAACGAGGAGATGTCCTTGCCCGCCTTGAGCCGCAGACGCGCGCCCATCGGCAGCGCGCCAGACGTCGAACCAGCGTCATGCGACGCGGGGAACACATACCCATTTGTCGGCAGCACGGTGACGCGGAAGGCATGGCGGATCTCGTCGGGGCCGAACACTTCGTCGTACCGCACGAGGCCCGGCAGAATCGCCAGGCCGGCGGCGTCGGCCGAGGTCCAGGTGTCGGGGCGGCGGTTGTTCGTGTTCATGTCGAAAAACGCGCCCGACGCCGCCTCCCAATTCGTGCCGTCGAACCAGACGTTGTAAAGCTCGTACAGCGTGTTGTTCGTTTGATCGACGATGAGCAAGTGACGGTCACCGTCCGCGCGCTGATCGACGTTCCCGGGCTGCCCGCCCTCCACCCACCCGTTCATTGTGATGGCCTCGTCCGGAATCGGATAGAACGGAAACGGCTGGCCAGTGACGTGATTGACGCCATCACTCTGATCGCCGAAGTCGGTGAACGTCACCGTCTTCTTCGCCTGCGAGCCATCGACGATGATAAACGGAAAGCCATAGACATCGCCTCCGCCGGCATCACCGCCGAAATCGGGATGAAGTCCGCGGGCGGCGCCACCGATGAACGTGATGAAGTTCGCCGAGTTAGTGTCGAGCGGCGCGTTGCTGACGTCGGTGTTCCACCAGTTGTTGGCCGGAAACAGCGGCAACGGAACCGGAATCGCGCCGCCCTCGGTTGCGGCAAACGACAAGCTCGCGACGATCGAGAGGATGACGGCAAGCAGGATCCACCGGGGCACCGCGTCATTCTGTTCGCCTGGATGTGCGGCAGGTTGTGAGGCTTCTCACAACGAAGACCGTCTCAATCTGCGTTCATCTGCTACATCTGCGGATTCGCCTCAGGCCTTAACGTTCGGATTCAGACAGACGACCGGCTCCGCAGCATCCAACGTCTTCAAGTGCGCCAGCAATCTTGCGCGAACCTCAGACGGCGCACCCGAGGAGTCGAGGTCGAGGAGCTCGCAAGCGCGACGGAGTTGGTCCGCGCTCGTGGCTTGGCTCTCAGCGAAACGGAGTGCGTCTTCTAGAAGTGGCATAGCAGGTCATCCGCAGATGTCGCAGATGTTCGCAGATTAACGATCGCCTTTGATCTGCGTTTATCTGCGTCATCTGCGGATCGTCTCGCAAATCAGAATGCATCTGCAAGCCTGCGCCCAATGGCAGCGTAGCCCAGCGCTCCCGGATGGAAATGATCGATCGGACTGATGCGCTCGTCGCGCACGAGAAGATCGGCGATCCGAACAACCGTGACGCCTGGCGTGGAGGCGAACTCCTGAATCAACCCGCTATCCCACAGGTTCACCTGCGTATCGATCCACGACGCGACGCTGGTACGCCGATACGGGTTGTAAAGCCCGAGG
This sequence comes from Thermoanaerobaculia bacterium, assembly GCA_963719365.1. Classification (GTDB taxonomy): domain Bacteria; phylum Acidobacteriota; class Thermoanaerobaculia; order Gp7-AA8; family Gp7-AA8; genus JADGNZ01. The sequence goes on from OY970380.1 coordinate 1,876,451, forward strand.
AGATAAATCCGGGCCGAGGGATTCATTTGTTGGATCACAGTGACGGCACGCTCAACCCTCATGAGCGTCCGCTCGCGCTGATACCACGGCCAGACGCCGCTGAGCAGGCGCGCCCACGAATCGCCATAAAGGTCGTTCCCGCCTACAGACAGGACGATGACGTCCGACTGCCCGACCGCCGCGCGCACGGCCGGTTCGTGCAGTGCTCGTACGACATTGGCGATTCGGGCACCGTCGATCCCGAAATTCAGCGTCGCGCCAACGACTGAGGATTTCGCTCGCAGCTCACGGTCCAACCAGCCCGGCAAACCGAGTTGCTGCTCGTCGCCGGCTCCGTGAGCAACCGAGTCGCCCAAAACGATTACCCGAAGGGCGCCGTTACTCGAGTGCACCGGCCTCGCAATCTTTTCCCGATTAGTGCTTACGACAACGGCGGTCGCGATGCCGGCGCACAGGAGGAGGAGCACGATGAGTGGTCGCCGCATGCATACAAGTACGCGATGAGGGAGGCATTGTTTGCGACGATAGAGAGTAAGAACCCGGGTGTGTGCGACTGGTACGCGAGCTATGGCACCTCGGTCGATGCGGCTCTGACGAACAAGACCGCGGCATCATCGGCGTCATACCTTTGATCATCGCAAGGGGGAGTCGATGACCAAAGGCCCGGCCCCAAGGGGAGCGGACGTCATTCGAAAGATTCAAGGTTTGGCCGCTGCGAACACCATTTTCGCGGACTGATAACCAGCCGTTACTGCGATGGTCGCCCGCGCGGGTGGTGGTGAGCCGGATGTGACCGCGCTCAATTCCTGCCGGTCGAGGGGCCAGATCTCGTAGCGGCCGGCCGGAAGATGCGTCAGCAAGAGCCGGCCTTGGTCATCGCTGAACATGGGCAGGCCCTGGTATTGGACCATTCCTTCCCAGACAGGAATCGGCAGCAGGACTCCGTTGATGCGGATCAGCACCGCGACGCCAGTCAACGCGGCGCCTGATGTCGTCTCGCAATCGATTTCGAGAGAGGCGTTACCCTCGGGGACCCGGACGAGGATGTCGTCTGCCCCTTTCGCGAGCGAATCGAATCGAGCGAATCCGATGGAGCCTGATCTTGGGAGAGCGAAAACCATACCGTAGTCTTCGGGGCTGACTGGCAATAGGAAGCGGCCGTCCTCGTCAGTAGCTCCTACAAGCTGAGTTCCGTTCCGAGTGCTTACGTATACGGCTGCCGAAACTGGCGCGCCGAACACGTTCGTCACAACGACCGGCCGGTTTCCGGTCGCCTTGAGCTGCACTTGGGGAGTCTGGTCGGTTGCCGTCTCGTCGACGGTGATCCATGATGTCCGCCAGGATTGATATCCACTCTTCGAGACAGCGAGCATATAGCTGCCGGTCGGAAAGGCGCCCAGCTCGAAACGTCCGTCCTCCCCGCTCCGCAGCGTGACGCTTGTTGATTGATCGTCGTTTTTCATCGTGACTTCGATGCGAGCATCGCGGATGGGCTGTTTACCGGAGTCGTCCATGACGTGCCCAAGAAGCCGTCGGTTCGGAACGGAGATGGACCACCGGTTCTTATCGCCTTCGATACGCTCTGTCTCCCGCCAGAATGGAATGAGTGGCCGCTGCGTAACGGTCGCGTCATAGGTCCCCGGTTGCCAGACCTCTTCCGTCACGCTCCCCTCGCTGTCCGTCGTCACGGAGGAACTCCACGAGCGATCCTCGGGTTGAATGCGGACGGTGGCTCCGGCGAGTGGCTTGTCGTCGTAGCGAACGGTCACATCGAGCACCGACGGAGAGATCTGCATGACTGCCTCTGCCTCGCCCCCTTCGGTTAACGTCACGAGTTTGCCGATTCGCTGAAGTGGATCCGCACCTGCGACGATCACACGGTATTTGCCTGGCTCGAGCGCCTCGACAAAAGCCTCCTTTTGTCCTCCCGGGAGCCGTCCGCTGTGCGTGAGCTCGTCGCCAGGAGGCCCCGGCAACAAACGTCTTACTTCCCAAACGACCTCCTCCTGGCCAAGTGCCGGAACGAGGCTGATCGTCAGCGATCCACCTTTGGACAGACGTATGGAAAGCTCAGTATCCGCAACGGCCTTGGGCAGGAGAACGGTGCGCCTTGCATAACCGGTCATGGCCACGCGAACAAACTGCGGCCACAAGCCGGCGACAGGCGCGCGAAAGCTACCTTTCCGGTCGGTCACCGCAAGTGAGGCGCCGCTGGGCAGATACACGCGGGCATCTCGGAGCGGAATTGCGGTTTTCGCGTCGATGACCGTCCCCGACAGGATGGGTATTTTCTGAAGGAATACATTGCCAACCTCTACATCACGCAGTTGCCGTTCGACACCTCGGTATCCGTTGCTGTTGAGCAGCAGAGTACAGCCGCTGCCAGGATGGCGGAGATCCACGCCCGGCACCGGTATGCGCGTGAGAGACCACTTCCAGGTCAAATCCTGGCATCGAAGCTCAAAATCGAGGGTCGCTCGTGTCGAGCCATCCGACAGCCGCGGGGCCAGCTTATGGTGCTGCGAGGCAGCGGGAAGAGTGAGTACGTTGGCGCCGGCCTGGATCGTTCCGGTTGCGATCTGCTTGAGGTCAGAGGAGATCCACACGAAATCCCGGACAGTGTCCGAAGGGGCGACGGTGCCCGGGATCTCGTTGACAGGCTGGCAACGCTGCTGAAGGCAGAACGTGGAAGGCGCTGCTGCAACAGTCTGCACCGCCAAAAACGCGGCGATCAGGATCGTCACAAGCTGGACCGTCCGTCCGGCCCGCGCTTCAGGGTCACGGACACCAGCTTCCACTCGCCGGAACGGTAGGGCAGGTGAGGTCCACGCCAATCTTCAACTAATTGGGGAACGCAGCCGGATTTCGACGAGGCGGCGCAAGTATCCGCACCCAAATAACCGTTGCATAGCCCCTGCGTGTTGCAAAAGGTCCAATTTACGCCAACGTCAAACGTAGAGCACAAGATCCACGCGTCGTAAAGAGTGGAATGACAGGTCGTACAGGCCGGATAAAAGGGATCGGGACCGCACGTCTGGCACTGGGCTTGGGAGTCCGTTGCCGTGAAGACAAGAAGGAGGAGAACGGCAATACCGAGGAGCATTCCTTTCATACGCTAAAACCTCCAGACAGATCCTACGTCCATACTGCTAGCGGCGTCTACGGACACTTTTGTAACGGTGTACGACAGAGCTTGTTCCGACGGAGCTGCATTCGTCGAGCTCCCATCGGCACGTTTACAATCCCCACCCATGCCCGCCCTGATCATCGCCATCGCTCTCGCGACCTTCCTCCTCGCGAACGTCGCCGCGTATCGCGTGCTCGTGCGCGCGCATCCGCGCAGGCGGAGGATCGTCATCGCGTTGGTTGTTGCCGGGAATGCGATGTGGCTCTTCTTTCCGTGGCTGAATGCGCGGACGGATTTTTCGCGGGTCGTGCGGGCGACGCTGGGGCCGCCGTGGTTTGCGTGGACTTGCGTTGCGATTTTGTATTCGGCGTTCGTGCTGCTCGTGGCAATCGGATGGATCGTGGCAGGACGGCGGGTGGCGTTTGCGCGGTTTGCTCGGTGGCCGTCGCGGGTTTTTCTTTGGACGACGTTGCTTGCGGTGGTGATTGGCGTCTGGAATGCGCTCGTGCCATTGCGGATCGAGCGGGTGGCAGTGACGGTCGCGGGATTGCCGCGGGAGATGGAGGGATTTCGCGTCGCGTTGCTGTCGGATCTGCATACGGGGCTTTACACACGGTCTTCGCGGCTGGAGACGATCTTCAAGACGGCGGCGGCACAAAGGCCGGATGTCATTCTGCTTGCGGGCGACAACGTTGATGACGATCCGGTGTTCACGACGAAGTTGTTGAATGCCACGCACGTGCTCGATGCGCGGATGCCGCTCATTGCGGTACTCGGCAATCATGAGATGTACGGCGATCCGTTTGATGTCATCCGGCGATTGCGCGGCAGCAGGATTCAGCTCCTCGTCAATGAAGGAACGTCCACAAGAAACGTCTGGATTGCGGGGATCTCGGACTTTGCGGCGCGGACACCGCGGCTGGCGCCGGATGTCGATGCGGCGTTACGAGGTAAGCCTGCGAGCGCGTTTCCGATCCTCCTGGCGCATCAGCCGAAGGCGTTCCCCGAGGCGATTAAACGGGGATTGCCGCTAACGCTTTGCGGACATTCGCACGGAGGACAGTTTGCGTTTCGGCCGCTGCACTGGTCATTGGCGGGCGTGTTTCTTCCCTATCACATGGGTTTGTATCAGCGCGGCACGTCGCAGCTCTATGTAAATACCGGCACTGGATACTGGTTATTGCCGTGGCGGTTTGGGATTGGGATCTCGCCGGAGATTACGGTCATTGAGCTGCGGTCCGCAGATTTACGCAGATCACACAGATAAAAACCCAAATCAATCTGCGTCAATCTGCGACATCTGCGGATAAAGCTGTTGACTCAAACCGCCGCTCGGCGTCGGCTTTCAGCGACGCTTCCACTTCTTCGTCGCCAATGGACGGCTCGTCTTGCGGATGGGCGAGGTAATAGCCTTGGAGTAAGTCGATGCCGAGGTCGCGGCACCATTCGTATTCTTCGACGGTTTCCAGGCCCTCGGCCAGCGTCTTTGCGCCGATCTTGCCCGCCAGATCGACCAGCATCTTTACGAGATCCTGTTTGATCGGCTCGTCGGCCAGTGTCGAGACCAGACCTTTGGTGATTTTTAAATAGTCGGGGGCGAGTGCGGCGATCGCTTCGAGTGAGGCGTAGCCGGAGCCGGCGTCGTCGATCGCCACTTCGATGCCTTTCTCGCGGAACTCATCGAGCAATCTGCGGAAGACAGCGTAGTCCTCGATCGCCGCGCGCTCGGTCAACTCGAACACGAAATTGCCTCGGTGCTCGGAGAAGAACGAGACCATTTCGTGGATGCGGAACTCCGACTCCTCGAACATCTCCGCTTCGAGATTGAGCAGAAACTTCTTGCCGTCGAGCTCGAACGAGCGCAGGCGCTTCAATGCCGCTTCGAGCGCAACCGTCTCGAGCGCCCAGGCCAGCTTGGCCTCGCGCGCGAAGCCGAAGAGGACGTCGGAATTGCGGAACGATGAATTCGGCAAGCCGCGGGTCAGCACCTCGTAGCCGAAGACCGTCGACTTCTGCGCCCAGACGATCGGCTGGAAAAGCGTCGTCACCTTCTTGCGGCGGATGATGTCGCGCAACTCGCGCGTCAGTTGCTTCTTGCGCTGCTGCTCGGCGTCGCGCACGGCATCGCCGGCGGTCTGCATCCCCTGATAGACCTGCCGCTCCAGCCGGATCTGAGGCCGGTAATCGATTCGGGCCGCGCCAACGAAGAATCCGATCTGCCCCTGTTGCATGTTCGGAAAGCGCTCGCGCATCGCCGCGATCAACTTCTCGCGCACGTCGTTGGCCATGAGGTCGAAGGCCGTTTCCTGGCGCAGGTCGGTGCCGCGCGACTCGAAGAAAATGTAGAAGCTCGATCCGCCAACGAGGTTCGCGGCCACGATTGCTTTCGGGAAACGCGTTCGCGCCTCGGCAGCCACAGCCTCGCCCGCGCAACGCAGAAACTCATCGAAGAAGGCCCAGCCGTACTCCGCCTCGATCGACTCGAACTGCTCAATGTCGACGTAGACGATACCGATCTCCCCCTGCTCGATGAGCATCTCTTTCAGCCGCCCCAGCACCATCGGCATCGTCGGCAGGCCGCTGGCTTTGTCGAAGAGCATGCTCTCGGAGGACCTGGCCAAATCGCCGCCCGATTGCGTGCCGCGATGTTTGCGTTGCAGGAGCGCGGCGATTCGTTTGACGACCTCGTCGCGATTGAATGGCTTGACGAGATAGTCGTCCGCGCCAAGTTGCAATCCCGTCAGCCGGTCCTTCACATCTCCTCGCCCTGTCACGAGCACGACGGCGATGTGCGACGTTCGCTGCACCGCCTTGAGCGCCTGACAGACTTCCCAGCCGCTTCGTTTCGGCATCATCACGTCGAGCAGCACGAGGTCAGGCAGGCGCGACTGTGCGATGGCCAGCGCCGCCTCGCCGTCGCGCGCTGTGAGCACTTCGCAATCGAGCGGCCGGACATACAACGTCAGCAGGCGCTGCACGTCTTCGTCATCATCGGCGATCAGAATCACGGGCCGCTCGGGCATGGCTTGCGCATCTTATTGCTGGAACCGGGCCAGTGGGTTGAAGAGTGAAGGGTGAAGAGTGAAGTTAGAAGTTCGAAGCGCCTGCATGGTCTCTCGTCGCTCCTGACAATCAACTGATGAGGAATTCACATTCGCTGCATGGAGCGACGCCCGAGGCGAGACGAGACTCGTGCCATGCCATTCATCGGACTCCTTCTTTTCGCCGCAGGTACCATTCTCACCCCACCCCATCTGATCGCCGAGGCTCCTCGGGCGGGTCATACGCAGTCGTATCAGATCGAGTCGTCGATCCTCGGCGAGACACGCCGGGTCTTCATCCACTTGCCGCCCTCGTTTGACAAGAGCGCCCCATCACGCCGCTATCCCGTAACGATTGTGTTCGATGGCGAATGGCTCATGAAACCGGTCGTCACGGTCAGTAATGTGCTCATTGAGGAAGGCCAGATCCCCGAGTCGGTCATCGTGGCCGTACACAACACGAGCGGCGAAACCCGTCTGCGCGATCTGACGCCGCCCGGCGTCTCGGTCAGCGGCAGCAGCCTCCACGAAGGAGGCGATCGCTTTCTCCACTTCATCGAGCGCGAGCTGTTGCCAGCACTGGACTCTCAGTTCCGGACTGGGGCGCCCCGAACGCTGGTGGGCACATCGTCCGGAGGCTTTCTCGCTACATACGCGGCCTCGACGCGGGACACGTTCCGTTTCATCCTGGCGCTCGATACGCCGGCGCAGCTCGAAGACGGCTGGCTCGCGAAGAAGTTCCAACAACGCGCGGCATCCCGGAACGCAATGCCGCTGCACTTCGCCGCCATCGACGCGCTCTATGGATGGAAGGACGAGGCCTGGAGGCAGGTAACTTCCAACGCCCCGTCAACCTGGAATCTCTACCGCGAGCACGTGCCTCACGAATCGCATACGTCGATGCAGTTCATCGGCGCGTACATCGGGTTGCGCGAGCTCTTCCGCGACTATTCGATGCTCGCGGCGCCGGATTGGCCGACGACAAGCATCCTCCCGTCGTACGACAAACTGACACCTTCGTATGGCGCAGCGATGACGCCTCCTGCGCCACTGCTGACGCGTGTCATCGAGGATCTGCTGATCGAGGGCCGCGGTTTAGAAGCGCACGCCGCGCTCAATCGATTGACTGAGGACTACGGAGAGCCGGCCGGAGCAGCGGCGCTGCAAGCACAGATCGCCGGCGTTCTGCGCCGCCCTCCGCCAACCGAAACAGTCGAGAGTCTTCTGGCGACGCCATTCCCGACGGCAGAGGAAATCCGCTCATACCTCGGCGACTGGGACGGCGAGAGCTGGATCAACGCCGAGTCGAAAAGCAAGGCGTCCTTGCATCTCGCCGTCGAAGGAAACAAGGTTGCTGGAAGTTGGATCTCCTGGCCGGAGCCCGAAACGAAGCTGGAGACGCCGCTCCAATACCTGCAAGTCACGAAGTCGGGGCTGACATTCGGCTTCATGAACGGGATGCGTCCCCGCGGAATGCTGCTGCACGAAGCCCGGCTCGTGAACGGCACGTTGACGGGAGAGATGCGGTTCGGCGGAGTGAGCTTCGTGCCGCCGCCCGGCCTGGAAATGCCCGCGTTTCGATTCGTACTGCGAAAACGTGTAAAGCCGTGAGCGCCGCAGGCACGCTAACGCAGACTGTCAGCCGGCGCTTGCCGCGGCGCCAAGGCCATCGACCTGTTCGGCGGGAGGCGGGAGCGGCGTTGCGGTGTTCCCGCGGACGGGCCTTCGATCTTGTAGCGGATTGCTTCGGTCATGCGATCGGCCATTTCGCTCTGCGCATCGACCCAGTCGCCCGGTGGTCCGGCGAAAACGTCGGCCCATTGCACGGAGCCATCGCGCGCGTCGCGCATCCGCATCGTGACGCGATACTGCGCGGCACTGCGATCCACACGCCCTTCGACGCGCCAGAGCGCGTTCCCACCGGCAGAAGGACTCGCGGCCAGATCGATCACAGGAACCCGCGATCGGAAGGAAAGGCGGCTGACGATCTGAGAATGTAGGGCGGCAGCCCACTGCTGTTCCCCCTGGGGTGCCGTGAGCGGCGCGACGGCGATGGCGCGCTCAACACGTCCATAGCGCCCCCCCCACACGCCCAGCGCAACGAGCAGTACCGCTGCCGCAGCGAGAGACACGTTGCGCACCATCGAGTGCGATGAAGAAGCGAGAGGAAGAGGGGGACTCTCAGATTCATGGGGAAGGCGGAACCGGTAGCCTCGCCCGCGCAACGTCTCGAGAAATTGCGGTGAGCCGGCCATGTCTCCCAGTGCCATGCGGATCTGACTGATGCAGTAATTCAGCCCTCGATCGAAGTCGACGAATGTATCGTCATTCCAGATCGTCCGGCGCAGCGCCTCACGCGAAACTAGTTCGCCGGCATGCTCCACCAGAACGACGAGCACACGTGCCGGCTGGTTCTGCAGCTTGACGAGCACGCCTTCTTTCCGCAGTTCGAGCGTGTGCAGATCGAGGCTGAATGCGCCGAAGGAAACGACTTGCTCGTTGGGAACCGTCATCCTCTCTCCATTATCGGCACCAACTTGACCAAAGGAAGCATCATTCCGACGCGCGAGACTCACCATCGCCCTTCACTCTTCTAACTTCACCCTTCACTCTTCCGCTGTGTTAAGTTCCCACGCCGCATTGACGGGAGAACCATGATCAAATTCGGGACCTCGGGATGGCGTGGCATCATCGGCGAGGATTTCACTTTCAACAACGTCCGGATCGCCAGCCAGGGCATCGCCAACTACCTCAAAAAAGCAAATCTGAAAGGGAACGGCGTCGTCATCGCCTACGACACGCGCTTCCTCTCCGAAAAGTTCGCGTCGGAAGCGGCACGCATCCTCGCCTTCAACGGCATCCAGGCTTACCTTTGCACGCGCGACGTTCCCACGCCCACTGCCGCGTTCGAGACCGTCCGCAGAAAAGCAATCGGCGCGATCAATTTCACCGCCTCGCACAATCCTCCCGAATACAACGGCCTGAAGTTCTCGACGTCGAACGGCGCGCCGGCACTGCCTGAGATCACGAAGCAGATCGAGGAAGAGATCCGCATCGTCGCCGAGACCGGCGAGCGGATCGATGTCTATGAGAAAGCCGAGCTGATCGAAGAGATCGATCCGAAAGACCGCTACCTCAACGAGCTCAAACAAAAGGTCGACGTCGACGTCATTCGCAAGAGCGGACTGCGCATCGCCATCGATTCGCTTTACGGCACCTCGCGCGATTACCTTGACTACTTCCTGCTCGAGTCGGGCGTCGAGGTGAAGATCATCCACAACTATCGCGACCCGTACTTCGGCGGCTTTTCCCCCGAGTGCAATGAGAAGAACCTCGGCGAGTTGCGCAAGGTCGTCACCGACGAAGGCTTCGACCTCGGCCTGGCCACCGACGGCGACGCCAACCGCTTCGGCATCATCGACGACCGCAACCGCTTCGTCTCGCCGAACGTGATCATTTCGCTGCTCGCGCTTTACCTGAAGCGCAATCGCAAAATCCCCGGCGGCCTGGCGCGGTCCGTTGCCACGACGCATCTCATGGACGCCATCGCGCGAAAGCTCGACATCGAGCTGTTCGAAACGCCGGTCGGCTTCAAGTACATCGGCGAATTGATCCTCGAGGACAAAATCGCCATGGGCGGCGAAGAGAGCGCGGGCATGTCGATGTACCGCCACCTCCCGGAAAAAGACGGCATCCTGGCCTGCCTGCTCGTCGCCGAGATGGTCGCGGCAACCGGCAAGAAACTGAATCAGCTCGTCGAGGAGATGTACGCCGAGTTCGGCTACTTCTACTCCAAACGCATCGACATGAAGCTGACGCCGCAACTCAAAGACTCGCTGGCTCAGAAGCTGGCCAACCCGCCGAAGTCGATCGACGCCTTCACCGTCCGCGAAGTCAACAAGACCGACGGCGTGAAGCTGATCTTCGACGACAGCAACTGGCTCCTCTTCCGCCTCTCCGGCACCGAGCCGGTGGCGCGTATTTATGCCGAGGCGTGCAGCCCACGGGATTTGAAGAACGTGTTGGATGCGGGGAAGAAGTGGGCGCTTTCGTGAGAAGAAGCGGAATGTTGAATGTTCACTGTTGAATGTGAATGTTGAATGACACAACCTGATCCCACACCCCACCCCCGACTCCCCACACCCCGACCATGAACTACCCCTTCGAGAAACATTTCCTGGTCTGCATCGGCGCTCGATGCAGCGATCCCGAGCGCGGCGTTGAGCGGGGCGAATGCATTCAGGCGGAGCTCAAGCAACACAACAAGCAGATGAAGCGAAAGGCCACTGTCCGCGTATGCGCGGTGTCGTGCCTCGACCTCTGCGATCACGGGCCGAACATGATCGTCGACGGCATCGTCTACTCGCACCTCACGCGCGAAACGGCAGCCGAGGTTTATGGGGGCGTCATGGGCGACGGGCCGAAACGCGATGATCTGCAATTATCCGAAGCCGAGTTTCTCGCTGGCACGAGCGCGGCGGTGAAGAAGTAGATTCATGCGCCGGGCTCTCGTCGTCATCGCGTTGCTGCTGGCCGCATGCACGCGAGAGCCGAAAGCGAAATCGTTCGTTCTGGCGACGACGACAACGGTTCAGGGATCGGGCGTCCTGCCGATGCTCATCGTCGAATTCAAGCGCGACAGCGGCATCGACATCCATCCCCTCGTCGTCAGCTCTGCGCGTGCTCTCGAGTTCGCGGCGCAGCACGAAGCCGACGTCGCCATCACGCACGATCCCGGCGCCGAGCGGCAGTTCCTCAAAGCGAACGGCGCGAAGCTCTACCGCCAGTTCATGTGGAACGACTTCATCATCGTCGGTCCGCCCGACGATCCGGCGGATGTCGCGCACGCCCGCAGCGCCGCGGACGCATTCCGCCGCATTCATGAGGGCCATCGGGTTTTCCTGTCGCGCGATGATCAGTCGGGAACGAATACGAAAGAGCTCGCAATCTGGCGGGCCGCGCTGGTCGTGCCGGCATTCAATCCCGGTTACATCAAGATGGGCCAGCCGATGCCGGCGCTGCTTCGTACATCGAGCGAGATGCGCGCTTACACCCTCAGCGACCGTGGCACATTCGAGCAGCTCGCGGACAACCTGCAACTCCGCCTCCTCTTCGCCGGCGATCCCTTCCTTCGCAACACCTACGCCGTCATCCTTCCCCAACCGTCGGGCAGGCCGGAATCCGCAAACGCTCAAAGATTCGTCGATTGGTTGCTGAATGGACGCGGACACACCTTGTTGGAGAAGTTCGAGATCAAAGGGAAGCGCGCGTTCCACATGCAGTGATTCACGCGAAGGCGCGAAGACGCGAAGATTTAACGAATTTCTTTCGCGGCTTCGCGGCTTCGCGTGCGCAAAAATTAAGGCGCCATGCGCGCGATCGTCCGTCCCACGCCGTGCGATGCCGTGATCACCGCGGGGGCGTCCTGCACGAACGCCACCTTGCCGTCGGCGCGGGTGGCGTCGGGATTGATGATTCGCGATTGCGTCGCGGTGATCATCGATTCCAGCTCCTGCGGCGTCAGGTTCGGATTCTCGGAAAGGAGGCGCGCGGCGATGCCGGAGATGATCGGCGCCGCAAACGACGTCCCCGAGCGGAGGTTCGGCTTCGTGCCGCGGTAGTGATCGACGGCCGTGATCGAGGCGCTGAAGATTCCCTGCGACGGCGCCAGAATCTCCAGGCCGCCGTGACACGCGCCCGACCACCAACTGTTGTCCGCCGTCATGCCGCCGACCGTGATCAAGCCGTCGATCTCCTTCCCCAGCGTTGCAGGAAAACGGTCGACCACGCCCGCGCGGCCGCAGCCGTTGTCGACATTGTTGCCGGCGACGACGAAGAGAAAGCGCTTGCCGTTCGGATCGGGATGGCCCATCGCATCGACGCCGTTGATCATGTCGCGCATCTTCTGCTCGACCGACGCGTACGTCACCGGATTTGCATCGTGATTCGAGGCCAGCTTCTCCAGCACCCATCCGCTGATGTTGACCACCGCCGTGCGGAACTGCGGCGTCGACGGCTCCCACGCGTGCGAGACGATGCGGTTCAATCCCTCGAGGTAGGTTCGCGTCGTCGCCAGCGCCAACTCGTTCATCACCCGGATGCTGACAATGAGCGCTTCGGGCGCGACACCGATGTTCTTGCCGGCCACCAGCGACGCCACACTGGTTCCATGCGAGGCACCGGTCAGTTCATTGATGTTCGAGTAACAGGGATCGAGCGACTTGTTCGCGCTCTTGCAGTTCGATGATCCGATCGTCACGCCGCGGGTGACGTCGAAGCCGGCGATCACGCGGCTGCCGTCGCCGGCGTCGTTCGCAAACTCCGCGTGCGTGGCCAGGATGCCAGTGTCCATCACGTAGACCACGGTTCCGGCGCCGAGGTCGTGACGGCGGTAGACGCCGTCGAGGGTGCCGTCGTGCTGATCGATCCGGTCGAGATGCCAGAGCAGATCGGGCGCCGAAGCGTCGCCGCAATCAGTGAGCTTGGCGGCGTTGTGCGATGCGTCGAGAATGACCTCCGACTCGTGGCAGCGTGTCGACACGAATTCCTGCGCTCCGGCCGCCGCGGGGTAAACGGCGAGCGCAAAAAGGAAAGCGGCGAACGGTCTTCGCAGCGGGATCACCTTGATTTTCGGACGTCTTGGACGGACGCGAAATAAGATTCGGGCAAAGCGGGGAAAATGGCAAGAACTAATTTGGGGAGCGGGGAGTTGGGGGTGGGGGGTGGAAGCGGGCAGAGTCCGTCTGCGGGCTCTGAATCTTTAGTGGACGACGATCAGATCTCGAAGACCGGCGGGTCAACGATCGGAAACAACGAGGCCGAACCCGCTTTCCGCTCCCATCGAATACCACTTGCTTTACTCGCCTTCGCCATCGCCCTCGCCGTCCGGCTTCTCAACGCTCCCTACATCTTCGAAAGCGATTCGCCGCGCATCGCGCCCGTCGATGAGGACTACCACTGGAAGCGGATCACCTTTTCCGCGGCGCATTTTCCGCACGTCCTCGAATTCGATCGCGACCGCGGCATCGGCGGCGCGTTCTGTCCGTGGCCTCCGCTCTACGATGTCGCCGCCGGCGGCGCCGCGCGACTCCTCGGCGCGACGAATGCCGACGCCGTGCTCGCGAGAATCGTCTGGTTTCCGCCGCTGCTTTTCGCGCTCTTCGTTGCACTCACGGTCTTCGCGCTGGCGAGCGTCTGCGGTGAGACCGTTGCGATTCTCTGCGGTATCGCGCTTGCCACATCGCCCTTTCTCGTCACGACATCCTGGATCGGCAGCATCGATCACCACTACCTCGAACCGCCGCTGACGTTCGCGATCCTCGGCGCCACCTGTCTCGCGCTCCGACGAACCGACCACCGCCACCAACTGATCGCCGGCCTCCTCCTCGGCATCGCCATCACCGCCGCGATGTTCGTCCAGACAGCGCTGCTCATCGCCGCGGCCCTCGCCTTCGCCATTCTCTTCTTCTGGAGCGATGGAATCGCCGCAACGAGCGGCTTCACGATCGCCGCAATCACCGTCGCGCTCTATCGCCTCACCCGCGCGGACGGCTTCCCCGACAACCAATGGTTCCTCGGCTGGACGCACGCCGCGCTCTTCGCGGGCGCAGCAGTCGCGTGCGCGTTGATCATCCAACGAACAAGCGCCGATAATGCAGCCGAGCGTAGCGCCAGCGGCTCGCTGGCTGTACCGCCGGCGGCCCGCCGGCGACTCTTCGCCCTCGCCGCCGGCGCAATCGTTTTCCTCGCCGTCCCCACCGCCCTCCCGTCCCTCCTCACCGGCGCGCACTTCTTCGGCGGCGACCGATGGCTCAAAACCATCCAGGAGTTTCAGCCCCTTTGGCGCGCACACGCTGACGACCTTCTCTCCGCCATCGCCGGCCTTTCCGGTGGCGTCATCCTCGTCTGGTTCCTCCTCGTGCGCGCGATGCGCACACGCGACCGCACAAAACTCGCTGTCGCCATCTTCGCCATCGCCTACCTCGGCCTCACCATCACCAGCCGCCGCTTCTGGATCGTGGCCATTCCATTGCTCGCACTCGCCGGAGCGCTCTACGTGCCGATGATCGCGAAGAAACGTTGGGCGATCCTCGCCGCGCTGGCGATCGCACTCATCCCACCGCTGCAACTCGCAGGATGGCTGCTCACTCCGATGCCGCCGGTTCCGCCCAACCAGCAGCAATGGCTCCGCGCCGCGGCGTTCATCAAGCAACTGCCGCCCGGACGCGTCCTCGGGCCGTGGTCGCTCGGACACGCCATCGACGTCGAGGGAAACCATCCCGTCGTCCTCGACAACTTCGGCACCATGCCCGACGCGCGCACGTTCGAGCGCGCGCACGAAGCGCTGCTCAGCCGCAACGAGATTTCGCTGGCGCGTTACTGCGACGCCAACGGCATCCGCTACCTGATCCTCGACACTCCGAAGTTCGGCGTCGCCTCGGCCAACGCAATCACGGGCCAGAATCAGGAGTTGCAATCAACGTGGTGGTGGCGCGTTCAGCATGGCGCAGAGCCGCGCCAGTTCCGTCTACTCTGGAGCGAGCCAGGCTTGCGCATCTATCAACGATGATGTTCGAAGAATTCACAACGGAGCCGGTCAAGCCGCCGATCCTGGAGCGTTGGTTTGCGCCGTCCGCGTCGCCATCGTTCGTTCGCGCCCGCTGGATCTGGCTTCGCTGCCTCGGCGCCATCTTCTTCTCCGCGTTTTACTCCCTCTACTTCCAGATTCAAGGCCTCATCGGACCGCGCGGCATCCTTCCGTCCGGCGAATACCTCGGCGCCGTGCATCGCGCCCTCGGCCTCAAAGGCTACTGGTTCGCGCCAACGCTGCTCTGGTTCAGTGCGAGCGACGGGATGCTCAGCGCAATCGTCTGGATTGGTTTCGCCGCATCGATCGCCATCATCCTCAATCTCTGGCCCCGACTCTCGATCGCAGTGGCCGGAGTTTGCTTCCTCTCGTTCATCGGAGCAGCGCAGGATTTCGCCGGATACCAATCGGACGGCATGCTGCTCGAGGCGGCGTTCCTCTCGATCTTTCTCGCGCCGCGCGGAATCCGGCCGCGCATGGGCACCGATCAGCCGCCGTCGCGGGCATCCGTCTTCCTGTTGCAGTGGGAGTGGTTCCGCATCTACTTCCAATCGGGCGTGGTCAAGATCCTCAGCGGCGACGAGCAGTGGCGCAACCTGACGGCGATGGACAAGTACTACGAGAACGGTCCGCTGCCATCGTGGGGGGGTTGGCATATCCAGCAGTGGCCGCATTCGTTCCACGCGTTCTCGGCGGGTCTGACGCTCTTCGTCGAGCTGTTCGCCGTCTGGCTGTTGTTCGCGCCGCGCAAGAATTCGCTGTGCCGGACGATCGCATTCATCATCGTCACGCCGCTGCAAATCGGTATCATCCTCACCGCGAACTACGCGTTCCTCAACTACCTCGTCCTCTGTCTCGGCGTTCTTCTTCTCGATGACGCGATCCTTCACGGACCCGCGCCGGTGCCGCGAAAGAACAAGCCGTCGCTCGTCGCGGCGTTCGTGCTGACGACGATCTTCCTCACGACGATCGCCAGTTTCCTGATGCCGTCCTTTCCTACCGTCACGCTGGTCGATCCGTTCCGCATTGCCAATCGCTACGGCCTCTTCGCCGTGATGACGCGGCAACGCATCGAGATCGAGTTCCAGGGCACGAGCGACGGTACAAACTGGATCGCCTATCCGTTCCGCTACAAGCCTCAGGACGTTCGCGCGCGCCCCGGAATCTACGCGCCCTACCAACCACGCTTCGAGTGGAATCTCTGGTTCGCATCACTCGGCTCGGTGCAGGAAAATCAATGGGTCCTCAACACCGAAGCGAGGCTGATGGAGAATTCGCCGCCAGCTCTGCAGTTGTTTGCGAACAATCCATTCGCGAACAAACCACCAATCGCCGTTCGCGCCGTGGCATGGCAGTACTGGTTCACCACGCGCGAACAGCGTTCGCGAACGGGCGCCTGGTGGCGACGCGAGCTCCTCGGCGCGTACGCACCAACGGCGCGGCGGGCGGCAGATGGAAGTGTCTCGTTCGATTCCGAGTGAGCCCATCACGAACCCGCAAAGTGCCTACACATCGTAGCTAGCGTTATCATTTGAACGATGATCCGAACACAGATCCGATTGACTGAAGAGCAGCCCGCACGGCTGCGCGAAGCCGATGCAGCCAAAGGCCGGTCGACGCGCGATCGATCTGCTCTGCGCGAGGCTGCAATCGCTACTGCTGGCCGCTACCGTTCTGGAATCCGGGATCTGGCAAAACGACATGACCACTATCTGGCCTCGGACTTGACGCGTTGACGGGAGGGGTCAGGTCGAAACCGAAACTGACGACTAGTGGCGTGTAAAGGATCGTTTGGGACCAGTAATGCGGTGCTGCACGTCGACGTAACTCCAGCGAATCGGGCGTGGCTTGTCGTTGTAGCGAGTGATGTAGGTCATCAGCTTGCGGCGTAGGTCAGGAATCGATGTGAAGACGCCGCGGCTGATCACGTCGCGCTCGATTTTGCTGAACCAGATCTCCACCTGATTGAGCCAGGAGGAGTAGGTGGGCGTGAAGTGCAGCGTGACGTTCGGGTAGTCGGCCAGGAACTGCCTGACCCGCTCGGTTTTGTGAGCTGAGAGATTGTCCAGGATGACGTGGATCTCTTTGCCTTTTGGCTGCGAGGCCACGATCGACAGCAGAAAGGCGACGAACTCTTCGCTCGTGTGCCGGGCCGCTGTTTTGCCGATGACCTCTCCGGACTTGGTGTCGAGCGCTGCGTAGAGAGAAAGCGTTCCATGCCGGTAGTACTCGAATCCGTGGCGCTCGAGTCGTCCCGGTGAGAACGGCAGAACCGGGTCGAGGCGGTCGAGAGCTTGAATGGCGGTCTTCTCGTCCACGCAGAAAACAGCGGCGTGCTGCGGCGGGTTGACGTACAAGCCGATCACGTCGGCCGCCTTTGTCTCAAAGTCCGGATCGTTCGAAGCCACGTAGCGTTCGATCCGATGAATCTTGAGGTTCGCTCGCTTCCATACCGTCGCTACCAGCGTGTGACTGATCCCGAGCTTCTTTCCCAGCTTTCGGGTCGTCCAGTGCGTCGATCCATCGCTCGGCTTGCGCGAGGTCCACTTCAGAATGCGAGCTTCCATGGCCGGAGTCAGAACCGATCGTTTCCGGCCCTGCTGTCGGGCGTACAACCCGGCAATGCCTCCCTCCAGGAATCGGCCCTTCCACCGGCTCACGTAGCTCCGGTTGCATCCCAGCTTCGACTGAATCGAGGTGTACGGCTCACCCTCGGCCAACAGCAGAATCAACCGCGCTCGGCGTGCATCCTCGGCCCGCACCATCCTGCTCCGGGCTCGGCTCTCCAGTTCTTCCTGATCCGACCGCTTAAGTACCAGCTTCTCCATGCAGTTGAGAACAGCAGTCTACTGGTCCCAATTGCACGTTTACACTCCACTAGTGCATCGAGCGGACTATTTCGCACCGAAGTGTCGTCAGTTTCGGTTTCGACCTGACCCCTCCCGCGGACTTCGCGCCTTCGCGTGCCTGCCTTCAAAACTCCAATCCGAATCGCGTGCTCATTTCGCGGACGCCAACACGAGTCACGCTCAAGGCGCGGCTATCGAGATCGGGGACGACCCATTTTCGTTTCAACGCCAAGTTGAGAAGGGTGGCGCCGAGGGCACCGGCGAGGTGGGGGCGGCGCTCGCTCCAGTCGAGACAGGAGCAGGCGAAACGGCGTCGCAACGCGCGAACAGCGTCGACGTCGATGCCGAGGGATTCGATTGATTTCGTTCCGCTCGCGGTGAGTTCGTAGGCGCCATCGTCCAAGTCTTTCAGCCAGCCACGTTCTTTGAAGCGATCGTGGATTGAGACTGCAATCGCACCGGCCATGTGGTCGTAACAAGTGCGCGCGTCG
Source organism: Thermoanaerobaculia bacterium (assembly GCA_963719365.1). GTDB lineage: Bacteria > Acidobacteriota > Thermoanaerobaculia > Gp7-AA8 > Gp7-AA8 > JADGNZ01. The sequence continues at coordinate 1,894,546 of OY970380.1, forward strand.
CGCAGACGGCTCGGCGTGTTCGGAACGAAGCGCTCGCGCGGCCCGCCTGCGACGACCATTAGCGCTTCCAGAGCTGCAGCGACGCTGGCCCCACCGAGGCTGTAGTAGCGATGTTTGCCTTGCGCGAGAACGTTCACGAGGCGCTGTTCCTTCAGTCGAGCGAGATGGACGCTTGCCGTCGATGCGCTCACGTCCGCCACGGCGGAAAGCTCCGTGCTCGTCCGCGCGTGCCCGTCCATCAGACAGCAGAGCATGCGTGCGCGGGCAGGTTCGGCGATGGCCGCGGCGATTCCGGAGAGCGAAGCGTTAGCAACATCCATACTTTGATGATAAACGAAGTGTGCCTGTTCGCAAATTGCGATACTGCGGCGCATGACGATTACCTGTTTCATCCGCTACGAGATCGATCCGTTCAAGCTGGAGACCTTCAACGAGTACGCAACGAACTGGGGCCGCATCATCCCCCGCTGCGGCGGCAACCTCATCGGCTACTTTCTGCCGCACGAAGGAACGAACAACATCGCCTGGGGATTGATCTCGTTCGACAGCCTCGCGTCGTACGAGAGCTACCGAGCGCGCCTCAAAGCCGATCCGGAAGCCCGCGAGAATTTCGCGCTGGCGCAGACCGAGCGATTCATCCTTCGCGAAGAGCGGACGTTCCTGCGAGGTGTCGAGGGCACACTGAATGTTCCGGCCTGCGAGAGATAACATGTTCTTCTCGACCGCCCGTGCCCCTCATCCGGCTTCGCCACCTTCTCCCCACAAAACGCGTGGGGAGAAGGCGCTCGATGGGAGTGGGTGGCCGATGATTTTCACACATTCAGCACTCTCGTTTTCAACTCAGCCAGAACTCGTACGCGCTCTACATCCTCCTCAGTTCTCGCCAGTCACAAACATCGAGCGCCTTCTCCCCTCGTGCTTTTCGAGGGGAGAAGGTGGCGAAGCCGGATGAGGGGCGCCGCGCAGGCAGACGAACACGAAGTTTAAGTCCCAGTCCCTGATCTCTTTTTCGCCCCCGAACCTCGATGACACACATACAGAAAGACACTCTGGCACGGGAGTCGCTATTGCTGAGCCTCATGGGAAACTTACTTTGGCTCATCATCGTGATCCTCGTCATCCTCTGGCTCGGTGGCTTTGCGATGCACATCGGCGGTGGTCTCATCCACCTGCTGCTCGTCATCGCTGTGATTGTGCTGATCATTCAGCTCATCACAGGCCGGCGCGTCGTCTAGAGCGGCCGGCAGGCAGCGTTGCGCGAGCGCGCTGCACGCCGGCTAACTGACGAAGCGTTTGAACGCGGCGACAAGCCGCGCCACACGATCGGAATCGACGGGCGCTCCGACGCGTCCGTCGATTTTGATCGAGGTGCCAACGATCGCGCCATCCGCATCGGCAAATGCTGACGCGTTCTGCTCAGTCAGTCCGCTGCCGATGAGAACCGGCGTATCAGGCAGCGCCTCCCGCACGCGCGCGAAGCTGGCCCGATCGGCTTCCGCTCCAGTCTCCGAACCACTGATGATGATGCCGTCCGCGAAGCCGCGATGGCGCAGGTCTTTGGCCGCCTGCACCTCGTCGATCGATGTCAGCGGCACGGCGTGCTTGACCATGTGGTCGGCAAAAATCAGCAACGCGGGCGCGATCGCCGCACGCAATCGCAGCGACTCCGCGGCACGTCCTTCGATGATCCCCTGATCGGTCAGCATCGCTCCCGTGTGGATGTTGACGCGGATGAACGCCGCGCCGGTCGCTGCAGCGATGGCAATCGCCGACAACGCGTCATTCCGCAGCACATTCACACCAAACGGGAGCTTCACCTCCGCCACGACCTCGGTGATGACGCGCGTCAATCCCGCGATCGTCTCGGCCGGAACGCTCCCTTTGAAGAACGGCCGGTCGCCAAAATTTTCGAATGCGATCGCATCGCAGCCACCCTCGCAACGCCCGCGCATCGCGCATGGCCGCATCGACCACCGCATCCATCGATCCGCCAAAACGAGGCGCGCCCGGCAACGCACCGACGTGCACCATGCCGATGATGGCGTTGCGGGAGAAGCGTTTTGCAAAATCGTCGCGGCTCAGCATGTGATCAGTAGATTAGTGGATTAGCCGATCGATAGATTCAGGAATCGGAAGTTCCGAGCCACTCCGGACTCTGGTGCACTATCTATCAATTCACTGGTCTATTTTGCTCTGTTCCCACACCCCACCCCCCACACCCACGACCCGAAGCCCTTTCCGATCTACTAATCTACTCATCCACTGATCTACTATCGCTCTATGTCCGATCTCAAGCTTTTCAACACCCTCACGCGCGAGAAAGAGACCTTCGAGCCGCTCGTTCCGGGCGAGGTGCGCATGTATTCGTGCGGGCCCACTGTCTACAACCACCTGCACATCGGCAACATGCGCACATTCCTCTGGAGCGATCTGCTGCGGCGCTACCTCGAGTTTCGCGGGCTGCGCGTGAAGCAGATCATGAACATCACCGACGTCGAGGACAAGATCATCCGCAACGCCGCGGCCGCCGGAAATGATCTGACCACGTACACCGCGCCCTACATCGAGTCCTTTCACGATTCGCTGGCCAAGTTGCGCGTCCGCCGCGCCGATGCCTATCCGCGCGCCACCGAATACATCCCGCAGATGGTTGCGCTCGTCCAGCAACTGACCGACCGCGGCCACACGTACGTCGCCGACGGCTCGACCTACTTCAAAGTCGCCTCGCTGCCCGGCTACGGCAAGCTCGCGCGGATCGAGATCGATCAGACCAGCGAATACAGCCGCATCGAGTCCGACGAGTACGAGAAAGAGTCGGCGCGCGATTTCGTGCTCTGGAAATCGAAGAAGGACAACGAGCCCGCGTGGCAGACGCCGATCGGCGAAGGGCGTCCCGGCTGGCACCTCGAGTGCTCCGCGATGTCGATGGACCTCCTCGGCGAGACCTTCGACATCCACACCGGCGCCGTCGATCTCATTTTTCCGCATCACGAAAACGAGATCGCGCAAAGCGAAGGCGCCACCGGCAAACCGTTCGTCCGCTACTGGATTCACGGCGAGCACCTCAACATCGATCAGCAGAAGATGTCGAAGTCCCTCGGCAACATCTACACGGTGCCCGAGGTCGAGGAGATGGGGTATGACCTGCTGGCGCTGCGGTATGCGCTGCTGTCCGTCCCTTACCGCACGAAACTGAACTTCACGATGCAGTCGCTCGACGACGCGAAGAACGCGCTGTCGCGGATCGAATCGTTCCTGCTGCGCGTCGACGAAGTCTCGCGATCGGCCGCGCATGATGCCCGCCATTCCGACGGCGCCGCGGATCAGTTGATCGGCAAGTTCCTGATCGATTTCGAAACCGCGATGGACGACGATCTCAACACCGCCGGCGCCCTGGGCGCGCTCTTCACGCTGATCCGCGAAGCCAACGTGGCCATGGACGAAGGCCGCATCCTGGCCGGTGATGCCGAGGGGCTGAAGACGGCGGTGATGAAAATCGATCCGGTGCTGGACCTCTTTCCAAAGCAGCGCGAAAACCTCGACGCCGAGATTGAATCGCTCATTGCCGCTCGAAATGTCGCACGCAAAGCACGCAACTTCGCCGAAAGCGACCGCATTCGCGACGAGCTCCTCGGCCGGGGGATTCTGCTGGAGGACACGCCGGCGGGTACGCGGTGGCGGAAGGGCTAACGCGACTCAGCTGGCTTTCCGAAGGGGCCTCGGAAGACTCCCGACGCGCGCGGCTGCGCGATGCAAGTCAACCGCTCGTTGTGCGTTCAGCCAAAAGTCCGGCGTCGTTCCAAGTGCTGCCCCTAGTTTGAGCGCCATCTCCGCCGTCACCGACGTGCGGCCGTTCACGATGCGGTTGATCACCTTGACATCGCATCCGATATGCGCCGCCAACTGGTTCTGCGTCATCGCCAGCGGTGCAAGAAACTCCTCACGAAGAATCTCGCCAGGAGTGGTTGGAGTTCTTTGACGAATCATGTTGTGCCTTCCTCGAAGATCAGCGCTCGGCTAGTGGTAGTCGACGACATGGACATCTACAGCTCCCAGATCAGTCCACCGAAAAACAACACGCCATTGATCGTTCACACGAATGCTGTGAAATCCGCGCCAGCGTCCCTTCAATGCTTCCAACCGGTTTCCTGGCGGCGACGCGAGGTCTCGCAGTTCATGCGCGTACTCGATCATGTCTAGTTTGCGTGCAACGACGCGAGCGACGCTCGCCCAGCCAAGGCGTGCGCTCGCTCGTCCTCGGATGAAGAACGACTCAACGTCCTCACTGGCAAAGCTCCGAATCGCCACTTCGCGGCCAGCATACCTCACATCGGTATACCTTGTCAGCACCTTCAGTCGCCGGGAGGCTTCGCTCCGCGGCGCTGTCAAAGGGCAGCATAACCAAGTAAAATCACGTCATGTCCTCGCAGAACGATCCAGCCTACGGCCTCCGAGTCGCGTTCGATCTGTTCGATGCAGCCGAGGCACTTTTGCGGCAGAACATCCTGCGGGAATTTCCCGAATCCACCGAGCAGGAAATCGAAGTGAAGATCCGCGCCTGGTTGCAGGACCGGCCCAGTGACCGCCTCGAGACTGTCCCGGGATTCCGCATCCGGCGGTCGATCGCGACTAAGCCGGATTGATCCTCACTTCATCGCCGTCAACATCACCGGCTTCGCGCGATACCACTCCGGATAGACCCGCTTCAGCGCGTCGATCTTTGGCAGGTCGTTGAACACGATGTAGGGCTGATGCGGGTTGTGGATCAGGTAATCCTGGTGGTAATCCTCGGCGGCGTAGAAGCCTTTCAGCGGCTCGATCTTCGTCACGATCGGCGATGCGAAGACTTTCGCTTTCGACAACTGATCGACGTACGCGCGCGCCACGCGCTCCTGTGACGGCGACGCGAAGAAGATCTCCGACCGATAACTCGGACCGCTGTCCGGACCCTGACGATTCAGCTCCGTCGGATCGTGGGCGACGGAGAAGAACAGGCGCAGAAGCTGGCCGTATGAGATCTGCTTCGGATCGAATGTGATCTCCACCGACTCCGCGTGCCCGGTCGTTTCGGTGCCCACCATTTCGTAATGCGCGGTGGACTTGTCGCCGCCCGAGTAGCCGGCCACGACCTTCGTCACGCCCTTGACGTGCTCGAACATCCCCTGCAATCCCCAGAAGCATCCGCCGGCGAGGACGGCCACCTGCGAACCGGTTGCCTCGGCGGCCGGAGTGTCGACAGCCGGTGCAGGAATCGACTTGTTCACTGCTTCGGCGTTGGCGCCGCAACTCAGTCCGAATGCCGCGAGGGCAAGGGCTACGATCGTTTTTCTCATTGGGAGTCGCATGACAGTTTCCTTTTCGCGCTGCAAGTCTCTACGGTTCGGGAGCGCCGATGGTCTCGCGAAGCATCAGCAGCAACGCGGACATCTCTGTTACAAACGCCTCGCACCGCCGAACGATTTCGCGTGAAGCAGACAGCGGTTCAGGACGGCACCCTGTCAATGGCTCGCCTCTTGACCCACGCGCCGCGCGAATTTCGTGAACAGAATGTGAACTCGATCAAGAAAGTTCCGTTTCCGGTGTAACCGGTTACATGAATCGCCATCTAAGGGACGTTGCAAGGAGTTTCGATGTCGATGAACGACTGTGCCACCGGAATCCTCGAAGTGGAAAAACCAATCCTCGGCCATGAGCCAATCCGCGAGTTGCTCGAAGGCCTCTCGCTCTGCGCACCAGGTCCGGAGTACTTCCGGACGCTCGTCAGCGAGCTGGCACGCGCGCTTGACGCAGACATCGCCTTCGCCGCGGAACTGTCCGGCGAAGAGCCGCTGCGCGCGCGCACCGTGGCGCGCTTCGCCGATAACGAGCATGTCGCGAACATTGAATATGTCCTCGACGGAACGCCGTGCAACGACGTCCTCGAACAGCATTTCTGCTGGATTCCGGAAGGCGCTGCGGAACGCTATCCGCTCGATTACGGCCTGGCTGTGCAGTCGATCGAGAGCTACGCCGCCATCGCGTTGATCGATGGGGAAGGCGCCGCATTCGGATGGATCGGCGTGATGAGCCGCCGGCCGATGCGCGACGGCGCGAAGGTCCGGGCAACCCTTCTCTTCGTCGCGGGACGAACGTCCGCAGAATTGCAGCGCCAGCAAACGGCCATCGCGCTCGAGCGTGCGCACGCCGATCTCGCCATTCACGCCGAGCGCGGCGATGAGCTCGAGCGCATCAACGCCGATCTGCAGCGCGAGATCGCCGAGCAGCGGCGCAGCCAGCGGCAGATGACGCACGACGCGCTGCACGATGCCGTCACCGGCCTGCCCAACCGTTCGCTCTTCATGAACCGGCTCGATCACGCCATCGCTATGAATGCACGCGAGCACATTTACGACTTCGCGGTGCTCTTTCTCGATCTCGACCGCTTCAAGCTCGTCAACGATTCCCTCGGCCACATCGCCGGCGACGATCTCCTTCGCGCCGCCGCCGATCGCCTACGGAGCTGCGTGCGTCCTTCCGATCTCGTGGCCCGCATCGGCGGCGACGAGTTCACCATCCTCATCGAAAACATCGCCGACGCCAGCGAGGCCACCTGCATCGCCGAGCGGATCTCCGCCGAGCTCTCGCGTCCCTTCACCGTTTCGGGCGAAGAGGTATTCACGTCCGCGAGCATCGGCATCGCAGTCAGCGCCACCGGCTACCGTTCCGCCAACGCCGTGTTGCGTGATGCCGATACGGCGATGTACCGCGCCAAGGAGCGAGGCAAGGGTCGATACGAGATCTTCGATCGCCGCATGCATGTGCAGGCCGTCGAGCGGATGCTTATGGAGATGGATCTTCGCCGCGCCGTCGAGCGCGAAGAGTTCCGCATCGTCTATCAACCGATAATCTCGATCCGCTCCGGCGAGGTGACCGGCTTCGAGGCATTGCTGCGATGGGATCATCCAGTCCGCGGCACGATCGCGCCGAACGATTTCATCTCCATCGCCGAAGAAAACGGATTGATCGTGCCAATCGGCGTGTGGGTTCTCAAACGCGTCTGCGCGCAGTTGCGCCGCTGGCAGACGATGGCAAGCGCGCCGCTGACGGCGAGTATCAACGTCTCGCTGCGGCAGACGTTCGATCCGACATTGATCGACGAGCTCGATCGCGTCCTCGCGGCCGCCCACGTCGAAGGCGCGTCGATCCGTCTCGAGATCACCGAGAGCGCGATGGTCGAACGGAGCGCCGCCGATTTCTTCGAGCGCGTTCGCCAGCTCGGCATCGAGCTCTGCATCGACGATTTCGGCACCGGCTACTCGTCGCTCGCCTACCTCGTCAATCTTCCGATCGACGCCCTGAAGATCGATCGATCGTTCGTGAGCACGCTCGATTCGAGCAGCGAACACTGCGAGCTGGTCAAAACCATCATCGCCCTCGCCCACAACCTCGGCATCGAAGTGATCGCCGAGGGCGTGGAGACGCAGTCGCAGCTCCGGTTGCTGGCATCGCTCGGCTGCGAATACGCGCAGGGATTTCTCTTCGCCGAGCCGCTATCCGAGGAGGCGGCGGACCGGTTGGTGACGTCGGGACATATGTTCAATGCGCTTCTCGAAGGATGCCTCGCCGAGTGACGGTCACGCGAAGGCGCTCACGCGAAGCCGCGAAGAGTAATAGCCAGCGTTATCCCTGGCCTTCTTCACGTCTTCGCGTCTTCGCGTCTTCGCGTGAGGAAACGCGCTACGCTTCCCCGATGCAATCAGTGGCATCTGCGCGTCCCGACGAGCGCGGACTGGTCGAGCGGCTTCGCGCCGGCGACGAACGAGCATTCGAGGAGCTCGTGGACAACCACGCCGCGCCGCTTCTCGCCGTCACCCGCCGCATCCTGCGAGACGAAGAGGAAGCGCGCGACGCGGTGCAGGAAGCATTCGTGGCCGCCTTTCGCAGCATCGGCGATTTTCAGATCGAGAGCCGCCTCTCCACGTGGATGCACCGCATCGCCGTGAACTGCGCGCTGATGAAACTTCGCGTGCGCGAGCGCCGGCGCGAGCAGGACGTCGATGAGCTACTGCCGCACTTCGCAGCCGATGGCCATCAACAACAATCGTCGGTCGGCTGGAAAGAAAGCGTCGAGGACGTCCTGCAGCGGGAGCAATCGCGAGCCCTCGTCCGCGAATGCATCGATCGCCTCCCGGAGTCGTATCGCGTCGTGCTGGTCCTGCGCGACATCGAACAGTTGTCACCCGAGGTCGTCGCGGAGAAGCTGCAGATCACGCGCGACAACCTCAAAGTCAAACTCCACCGCGCCCGCCAGGCCCTGCGCACCCTGCTCGATCCTCACATGCGAGGTGCGATGTGAGCCACGTGACCTGCATCGAATTCATCTCATTCCTCGACGCCTACATCGCCGAAGAGCTGGACTCCGAAACCCGCGCCACCTTCGACCTCCACCTCCTCGTCTGTCCATCGTGCCGCGCCTATCTCGCCAGCTACCAGGAGACGATTGACCTCGTGCGCGGCGTCGCCGAAAAGGAAGAGGAGTTAGCCCACGACGCCCCGCCGGAGTTGATCGAGGCGGTGAAGCACGTGAAGAAGTAGGTGTGATTTGCGACCGGCCGGTTTGGCTGATGATCGAGTTGCGGGCGGCTATTTGAGCCGTCAACGCAGTCGCATCACTCCTTTTCGTCCAAAGCATGCAATCCGTGACCTTCGTCACGAGCCGCTTTCGGATACCGGCTACGATGAGTCACCTTTCGTCCAGCCGCAAATAGGAGAACTTTCATGCATTTTTCCCGGTCGCAGACGGCGCTCGCCGCTGCCGCTCTATTCATCGCAATTCTTTTTGTACAGAACGTCCAGGCGGCTACGTTCACCGTCATCAACACGCTCGATTCCGGAGCGGGCTCGCTGCGTCAGGCAATTACCGATGCGAATGGGACCGCGGGCGCCGACACGATCGCCTTTGCGATCCCCGGGAGCGGCCTGCACACGATCGCCCCAACGACCAACCTCCCAGCGATCACCGAGGCCGTCATCATCGATGGATACTCGCAAGCCGGATCGAGCGCCAACACCCTGGCCCTCGGCGACAACGCCATTCTTCAGATCGAGGTGACCGGCACCGCCATCTCCAACGGCATCGGCTTCAACCTCGGTGCTGCCGTGACCAGCGGCGAGATCCGCGGGTTGCTGATCACCAAATGGAACAACGCCATTCAGATGTCCGGCACCACCAACTTCACCATCGACGGCAACTTCTTCGGCACGAACGCCACCGGTACGGCAACGTCATCCGCGACCGCCAACGGCAGCGCGTTTTTCATTCTCAACTCCGCCGCGAACAACACGGTGGGAGGCGCCACCGCCGCTGCGCGCAACATCATCTCCGGCAGCACGACCGCCGGCATCACGATGGGCAACAGTGGCACTACCGGCAATGTCATTCAGAACAACTACATCGGCACGAACGCCGCCGGCACGGGCGCTCTCCCCAACCTTCAGGGCATCTCGCTCAACAGCCCGGACGCCAACACGATCCGAGGCAACGTCATCTCCGGCAACAACACCAGCGCCACGTTCTCTGCGGGCATTTCCATCATCAACCTCGGCAACCACATTCTCGTCGTTGGCAACAAGATCGGCACGACCGCCAACGGCACGGCGCCACTCCCGAACACCTACGGCATCACGCTCTCCGACGGCTTCTCGGGTGGCGCGCTCTCGAACACCATCGGCACGCAGGCGGAGCCGAACACGATCGCGTTCAACACGAAAGCCGGCGTGGCGTTGCAGGCGTTCACATCGAAGACGTCCCGCCTGAACACGATCCGCTACAACTCGATTTACAGCAACGGCACGCTCGGCATCGACCTCGGCGACGACGGCATCACGCCGAACGATTCCGGCGACGGCGACACCGGCCTGTTCAACGATCTCCAGAATTTTCCCGTGCTGACCTCCGCCCAGTTCGGCGCCGGAACACTGACCATCGCCGGAACGCTAAACAGCATGTCTTCCAGCGCTTACAACGTGCAGTTTTTCCAAAGTACGGCGTGCGACCCATCCGGCGCGGGAGAAGGACAGACCTTTCTCGGCGAGGCCACCGTCAACACCGACGCATCCGGCATCGGCACCTTCAACGTGAACTTCGCCGGCACCGCGGCTGGAGTCGTCACGGCCCTCGCCACTGACTCGCTCGGTAACACTTCGGAATTCTCCGCCTGCCAGACGATCACCACGCCGGTCCTGCCGCAGATCAGCATCAGCGACGCGCAGTTGGTGGAAGGGAACGCCGGCACGTCGCTGATGACCTTCAACGTGACTCTCTCAGCCGCGTCGGCAGCGACCGTCACCGTCAACTATGCGACCGCCGATCAGACCGCCACCGCAGGCTCCGATTACGTTGCCGGAAGCGGCACGGTGACCTTCAGCCCCGGCCAGACAACGAAGCCCGTCACCGTCACGATCAACGGCGACGTGACCGCTGAAGCCGACGAGACATTGCTTGTGAACCTGAACACGCCGGGCAATGCCACGATCCTCGACGGCCAGGGCATCGGCACGATCAGAAACGATGACAACCTTTCGGCACTCTCGATCAGCGACGTCACGCTGAGCGAAGGAAACTCCGGCACGACCAGTTTCAACTTCACGGTCACGCTCGCTCCTGCCGCAGCGTTTCCCGTCACGATCAACTACGCGACCGCCAACGGAACAGCCATCGCCGGAACCGACTACCAGCCTGCCAGCGGCGCGCTGACGTTCACCGCGGGACAAACGACGAAGACGATCAGCGTTCTCGTGAACGGCGACGTGACTACGGAGCCGAACGAAACATTCGTCGTCAATCTCTTCAATCCGGGCAACGCTTCGATCAGCGACGCGCAGGGATTGGGAACGATCACGAACGACGACGCCAATCCGTCGATCACGATCAACGATCCTTCCGTCGTCGAAGGCAATAGCGGTTCGAAATCGATGAATTTCGTGATCACGCTTTCGAATCCGACCTCGACGCAGCTTTCCGTTCCCTTCAGTCTCGCCAACGGAACGGCTAACGTCGGAAGCGACTACCAGACCAATAGCGGCTCCTTCAGTGTCTTCGCCGGTAATGTCACGGCAACGGTTTCGATCGGGATCAACGGCGACACGACCGTCGAGCCGGACGAGACCTTCTTCATGAACCTCGGCTCGCTGGCCGGAGCCACGATTGCCAAGTCCCAGGGAACGGGCACGATCATCAATGACGACGGTCTGGCATCGCCCGGCATCTCGATCAGCGACGTGACGACCGGCGAAGGAAATGCCGGCACGACGAACTTCAACTTCACTGTTTCGCTCACTGCCAGCTCCGCCTCGACGATCACCGTCAACTACGCCACGGCCGATGGAACTGCCACCGCGCCATCGGACTACGCCACGAAGTCGGGCGTCGTCACGTTCACACCGGGCCAAACATCGCAGAGCGTGGCGATCGTCGTAAATGGTGACACCGTCTTCGAGCCGACGGAGAACTTCTTCGTCAATCTCACTGCTCCCGCCAACGCGGTCATCATCGACAACCAGGGTCTGGGAACAATCAACAACGACGACGTGGTCGGCTCAGCCGATCTGTCAATTGTCAAGACGGGAGCCGCAACCGCTTCCGGAAGCGCGAACGTCGCCTACTCGATCGTCGTCGCGAACAGCGGTCCCACCGGCGCGTCGGGAGTGACGGTCACAGACGTCCTGCCTGCCGGAACCACGTTCCTATCGGCGCAAACCACACAGGGCGTTTGCAGCGGTACGACGACCGTGATCTGTTCGCTGGGCGCAATCAATAACGGCAGCAACGCCACAGTCACACTGACGATTCAAATGCCCGCAGCATCGGGCACCGTCTCGAACACCGCCACCGTGACCGCAGCCGAAAACGACCCGACACCGGGAAACAACAGTTCCACCGCAGCGACGACAGTGAGCGGCGTGAGCCCGCCCCCGAGCCCTGTGCCAGCGCAATCGACATTGCTGCTGCTGATGCTCGGCGTTCTCCTGGGAACACTCGCGGTGATCCGCCTGCGATAACTTTCGCAGTAGCCCTCACTGAAAAAGGCGGCCGTCTGGCCGCCTGTTTTCTTATTGTGCCGCGCTCGCCTCAGCTTCGAGTATCAGCAGTTGCACCAATCGTCTCGCATACCGGCGGTCGACGCTCTGCTCCCCATCACCACTTGGATGGGGCCGCGCAAACCTTCCGAATGAGTCATCGATCCACGCGCTATCTAATAAATGCCTGCAACACTGGCAACAGGAACGAAACGACAGAGGCTATATTCGCGACCTTCAGGGTTCCAGCAGTTACGGGCTGTATTCCTCTGATAATCGCAAGCTGCGTTTTCTTGTCAACGACTGTGTCGTCGCTCGCGAGAAACTGAACAGCGAAGGTTCGGCAGCGGTTCCACAGCAGCCACTCGTTGCGCAGTGGCATGGAAAACATGATCCACGTAATGCCCCATAACACATGAGCCAGGATTGCGGAGAGCAAATATCTCTGATCGTGATACTTCCCGACCAGGTTCCAATAAAAGGTAGTTAGCCCGATAAAGCCAAGAGCCAGTACGACCGAGCACTCCGACCAACGTACAAATACCTCGGCAAAGGAAGCTGCGGCAGCAGGATCAGTCAGCACAGCAAGATGCGCGGGTCCTGATTGCCCTGTCGGATCGTCATGCTGATTGCGAACTAAGTAGATCGACCACTGTCGCCAGATGACAGCGAGTAGCAGACAGAAACCCAACACGATGATCTCCTGCATGACGAAGGAGGCAACGTGAATATCAATATTCGGATACCCGTAAACGACACGACCCTCGCTTGTCAGCGCAAAGTTGCGCAGCCACAGCGGCCATTCGTAAAAGATGTGCGTCACGACGCCCAACTCAAGCGTCTTGCGGCTTAGTAACACCTGGGCGAATGAGAGCTCCGGATCCGGTGTCATGATGATCGCGATCCAGAGCAGACAAGTATAAATAGCCGGCCACATGAGCATCTGTGGATTGAGATAAAAAGGAATCATCGCGACTGGCGGTTCAGCCCGAGCAGCGTCCTTGCTCAACACATCCCAGAATTGGTACGAGGCCGCGGCGCCGGGCTTTTGGGAAAGCACGTCTGAAACCAGCTGGTCTCTGGCAGCTTGGCGCTGGCTTTGCGTCCGCTCGAAGGTCTCTAGACGCTGGCGCGCGTCGCGTGGCAAACGCGCGATCATGTCCCCCTTGTAGAAAACTCCCCCCCGATTCGCAATTAGGCCGGGGAAAATTAACGTCAGGAGCGTCGAAATAACCGCGATACTGATGGCGCGGCCTAGAAAGCCGAGTGGACTCATGTCACGGCGCCAGTGGAACAGGCGGTGCACGGTGTGCTGGTTCATGTCACTCTCCCTGATGTGAAAGGCGAGACTACGTTGATAGGAGGGACAGAAAACAGGATTTCCCTGCACTGACACCGAGTCGTGCCGGTTGAGCGAACAGTATCGCGGCCCTTCCTGGCCGATAAAGTAAAGGTTGGCGCTACACCGCGGCCGGTTTGAACGCGCGAATCCGATTGCACGCTTCTTCCAACGACGCAAAGTCCTTCGCGAAGCAGAAGCGGAGCATGCGTTTGCCCGTGTCTGAGGAGAAGAAGGCGGAGCCGGGGACGGAGGCTACGCGCGAGGTTTCGAGGAGTGATTGGGCGGCCTCTTTGTCGTCGCGGAAATCGTCGGGGATCGTTGCCAGCATGTAGTACGAACCCTGTGGCACCGAGGGCGTGAAGCCGGCCTCGGAGAGCGCGCCGGCGAGGAGGTCGCGTTTCTTCTCGTAGTCGGCGGCCATCTGGATGTAGTAATCGTCGCCGATCTCCAGTGCCCGGGCCACGCCCCATTGGAGCGGCGTCGGCGCGCAGATCGCGAAAAGATCGTTCATCAGACCGATGGGGCCGGCCACGCGCTCATCGGCGATGACATAGCCGACGCGCCACCCTGTGATCGAAAACGTTTTCGAGAATCCGCTGATCGTAATGACCAGATCGCGGCACGATGGGATGGAGGCGGCGGACACGTGTTTCCGGCCGCCGTAGACGATGTACTCGTAGATTTCGTCGGTGAAGATCCACGTGCCGAATTCGCGACACAGTTCGCCGATTTTCTCCAGCTCCTCGCGCGTGAACATTTTTCCTGACGGATTCGACGGCGTACAGACCACGATTGCCTTCGTTTTTTTCGAAAAGGCGGCGCGCAGAACGTCGAAGTCGATCGTCCAGTCCGGCGCCTGGAGCGGAACGAATTTCGGTTCGAAGCCGAGGACCTTGAATGTGTTCAGGTGGTACCCGTAATACGGTTCGAAGAGGATCACTTCATCGCCAACATTCAAGGTTGCCATCGCCGCGGCGAGGAAGCCGCCGCTCGATCCGACCGTGACTACGATCTCTTTCACCGGGTCGGCGCTGAATCCGTTGTGACACTCGACCTTGCGCGCGATGCGCTCGCGAAGCACGTCGATGCCTTCGAACTTCGAGTAGGTCGCTTTGTTCGAGCGGATGGCATCGCAGGCGCCGTCGACGAGCTCGGGAAGCGTCGGCAGATCGCAGATGCCTTGCCCGAGGTTGATGCCGCCGACGCGCTCGCATTCGCGTGACATACGGCGGATATCAGACTGCACGAGGCCGCGGAGACGATCGCTGATCTGGTTCATGTGGGTAGTTTATCGAAAGGAGAGCGGACTCGCGAAGCGGACGTGGGTAGAAGCGGAATGTTGAATGTTGCGTGTTGAATGTGAATGTTGAATGACAGGCAGATCGCTGCGTTCCATTCAACATTCACATTCAACACGCAACACTCAACATTTCGCTTTTCAAACAAACACTCCCGCCCACCACTCCCCTTTCGAGCGCTCATCAACGATCGATAGGCCGTGTTCCGCGCACGCGGCAACGACCTCATCGCGTTTGATGACGAGGATGCCGCTGAGAATCAATGCTCCACCGACGTGCCGCTTCACGTCGCCGAGGAGCGGGATGATGACCTCGGGGATGATGTTCATCGTCACGATGTCGAAGGCGCCGTCGCGCAAGGCGTCCGTTCCGCCGATGAAGAGCGGCATCAGCGACTCATCGACGCCGTTGCGTGACCGGTTCTCGCGCAGCGCCGCAAACGCATCGACGTCGTTGTCGAAAGCGATGACGTCTTGTGCGCCGAGGCGGCACATGGCCAGGGCGAGGATGCCGCTGCCGGCGCCGATGTCGAGTCCGCGTTTGCCGGCGATGTCCATCGTTTCCAGGATCTCGATGCAGAGCGACGTCGTTTCGTGCGAGCCGGTGCCGAAGGCTTGCTCCTGCGGCACGACGAGCGCGTGGCGGTTGGTGTCGCTCGGAATCAGCGACGCGTCCGGCGCGACGATGAAATGCTCGCCGATGAACAGCGGCTCGAGCGATTGCTGATAGTGCTCGAGCCAGTCGATCCGTTCGCGCTCGGTGGCGTGGAGCTCGATACCTTCGAGGTCGCGCAACTCCGCGGCGGCGTCATCACGATCTTGCGCAGAATCGAAATACGCGGAAACGATCGATTGACCGTTCGCCTCGGACGACGAGCTGCCGGTCGATTGCGTGAGGAACAGTCGCGATTGCACGAGATCTTCGAGCGCGAGGTCGCGCGCGTCGAACGAAAAATCGAGGATGAAGTCCTTCACGCTTCGGGTGCGCCGTAAAGCTCGGCGTAGTCTTCCATCGCCGCCTGCACGACGGCGTGCGCGTGTGCGAAACCGTACGAGCCGGAGACGCGGATGTGCACCGGGCCGCCCGGCACGAGTTTGTACGTGGCGAAGTAATGCTCAAGCCTTTCGATGAGCACGGAGGGAACGTCGCTGAGGTCGTGGGCCTCGCCCCAGACGTAATCGCCCTGCAACACGGCGATGATCTTGTCGTCGGCCTCATCGCGATCGACGAGCTGCAACCCGCCGATCACGCGCGCGGAAAGGATAATCTCCGACTTGGCAATCGGCCGCTCGCTGAGGACGCAGATGTCGAGCGGATCGCCGTCGCCACGCTTCGTCACGGGCGTGAGCGCGGCGACACGCGGACCGCAGTAGGTCCGCGGGATGAATCCATAAAGTGCCGGCGGTTGCGACGACGTTCGCTGCGGACGATCGACCCGAAGGTAGCCGCTGGCCTTGTCGACTTCATACTTGATGAGATCGAACGGCGTGATCTCGATGTAGGCGTTGACGATACTGGGGACATCGGGCCCTGCAGGCAGCCCGTGCCAGGGATGGGGACGCCAGCGGGAGAAGGTTTGATCGGACACGGCGAGGGATTCTAGCGCGAAGCTTACCGGCGTTCCGTCACGCGGGCTCCCATGGATTCAACAACGTAACGTTTGCCTTCTTGAAGTCGTTTGTGTCGCGAGAAACCACTGTCAGCCGGTGATGAAGAGCAGTCGCGGCGATAAGTAGGTCGGGGTGAGCAAACGTGTGACCGATCTTGCGTCCATCTTCAACCATCAGTCTCCATGTCACAAGGATGTCTTCGGTGAGATCGAGAACGCGGTTCTCGAACATCGGACGCGCAGTCTGAGCTAACCAATTAATGATCTCAATCCGCCGGATTGCATCTTTGGCGACCTCAATACCGAAGCGAATTTCAGCAAAGGTAACGACGCTGACAAACAGAAGGTCAAGTGGCTGGCTGGAAACGAAGTGCACCACGTTCGCGTCCGGTCTCGGCCGGCGCAACTCGGAAAGCACATTCGTATCAAGAAGCCAACCGCTCACAACTTCACATCGCGCACAGGCGCGCGCGTTCCCTCGTGTTCGAACTCAAGGTCGCCCAATGGCGAGTCTTGCATCATCTTCACCAGCAGCGCGCCAGTCGGCCGGCCCTTCATGCGTCGATAATCCTCAACCGAAACCACCACGACCTCTTCATGGCCATGCACTGTGATTTGCTGCGGCCCTTCAGTCTTTGCCTTGCGGACAACTTCACTGAGGCGAGCTTTCGCATCCTGAAATGCCCAGCGTGACGGGATTTGCTCGCTCTTTGCGGCGGATTCTCGATTTCTAGTCATGCTGACTAGTATATCCCTACGGCGCCGTAAAAAAGTCCTTCACCTTCCCGAACACGCCCTTGTCCTGCAGAGGCGTTTCGCCTTCGAGCTCGGCGTAGCGCGCGAGCAGATCGCGCTTCGTTTCGTCGAGCATTGTGGGGATGCGGACGGAGACGTGGACGTAGTGGTCGCCGCGGCCGGGGCCTTGCAGGAATTGCACGCCTTTGTTGCGCAGGCGGAAGATCTGGCCGGGTTGCGTGCCGGGTGGAACGCGCAGCGGTTCGGTTCCTTCGATCGTTGCGGTTTGCAGGTCGGCGCCGAGGGCGGCTTGTGTGAAGGAGATCGTTTGTTCGGAGTGGATGTCGTAATCGCGGCGCGTGAACGTGGCGTGCTCGCGGACGGCGAGGAAGACGTAGAGATCGCCGGATGGACCGCCGTTGAATCCTGCCTCGCCTTCGCCGGCGACACGTAGACGCGAGCCGTCGTCGACACCGGCCGGAATCTTGACCGAGATCGTCTTCTCTTCGCGAACGCGGCCGGCGCCGTCGCAGGATGCGCACGGATCTTTGATCACCTTTCCGGCGCCGCCGCATTGCGGGCAGGTGCGGGCGACGGCGAAAAATCCCTGCGAGTAGCGCACTTGTCCGCGGCCTGCGCATCCGGTGCAGGTGACCGGCTGCGTGCCGGCCTTCGCGCCGCTGCCGTGACAGACGTTGCACGTAGCGACGCGGGGAACGTCGATCGTCACATCCTTGCCGAACACGGCTTCCTCGAATTCGAGCGTGAGGTCGTAGCGGAGATCGTTGCCTCGCGCGGCGCGCGTCGTTCGTTTGCGGCCGGTTCCGAAGAAATCGCCGAAGCCGAAAAGGTCGCCCAGGATGTCGCCGAAATCGGCGAACTGGTTCGGATCGAAACCGCCGCCGCCGACGGCCTGATGACCGAAGCGGTCGTAGCGCGCGCGCTTCTCATCATCCGAAAGCACGCCATACGCTTCCGCCGCTTCCTTGAACTTCTCCTCGGCATCGGCATCGCCCGGATTCTTGTCCGGGTGGTACTTCACGGCGAGGCGGCGGTACGCCTTCTTGATGTCGTCGACGGCGGCCGTGCGGGCGATGCCGAGGACTTCGTAATAGTCGCGTTTTTCTGTCGTAGCCATCGTTTACTGGTTGGTCGGTTCGCTCGGACTGTTCATCTTCATCGGGTTGTAGAGCATCACGCTTGTAAGAATGCGTGAGGCGCTCTGCAACTCGAAGATGGCGTCGTTGAGACGCTGTTTTTCTTCCGAGGTCACCTGCTCTTTCGATTTGGTGATGATCTTCTGGACCCTGTCGCGGTCTTCGTCGCTGAGCATTTTGCCAAACTCGCGGAAGACCTTTTCGTTCGTGTACAGCATGCCTTCGAGCTTGTTCTGCAGCATGCGAATTTCACGGCGTGAGGCATCGCCGCGAGAGTGCTCGGCTGCTTCGCTGACGAGCCGGTCGATCTCGTCCTGCGACAGTCCGCCGGCCGGATTGATCTTCACGCCGGTCGACTGGCCGGTGGCCTGATCGCTGGCCGTGACGTTGACGATGCCGTTGGAGTCAATGGAGAAGGTGACTTCGATCTGCGGCACGCCACGCGGTGCCGCCGGAATGCCGACGAGGTCGAACTTGCCGAGCGATTTGTTGTCGCGCGCGAACTCGCGCTCGCCCTGGAGGACGTGCACGGTGACTTTGTTCTGATGATCGACGACGGTGGTGAAGATCAGCGAGTTCTTGGTCGGGATCGTGGAGTTGCGCTCGATGACTTTGGTGAAGACACCGCCGTGCGTTTCGACGCCGAGGGACAGCGGCGTGACGTCGAGCAGGATCATGTCTTTGATGTCGCCGCGCAGAATGCCTGCTTGCACGGCGGCGCCGACGGCGACGACTTCATCGGGATTGATGTTGCGGTTGGGCTCTTTGCCGAATGCTTTCTGCACGGCCTCGACGACACGCGGCATGCGCGTCTGACCGCCGACGAGAACCACTTCATCGATATCCGCAGGGGTGAGGCCAGCTTGTTTGAGCGCGTCGTTGACGGGATCGATCGTTCGCTGGATCAGGTCCTCGACCATCTTCTCGAACTCGCTTCGGGTGAGAACGTTGTTCAAATGCTTCGGCCCGGAAGCGTCGGCGGAGATGAACGGGAGCGTGATGCGCGATTCGGGGGCGACGGAAAGCTCGTGCTTGGCGCGCTCGGCTGCCTCCTTCAAACGCTGCAAGGCCATGCGATCGTCGGCGAGACTGATGCCGGTCTCCTTCTGGAAACCTTCGATGAGCCAGTCGATGATGCGCTTGTCGAAATCTTCGCCGCCGAGGTAGGTGTCGCCGGACGTGGAGAGGACTTCGAAAAGACCATCTTCGAGCTTGAGAATCGAGATGTCGAATGTGCCGCCGCCGAGGTCGTAGACCGCGATGCGCTGGTTCGTTTTGTTTTCGAGGCCGTACGCGAGCGCGGCGGCTGTCGGCTCGTTGATGATGCGGAGCACATCGAGACCGGCGATTTTGCCGGCATCGCGCGTGGCCTGTCGCTGGCTGTCGTTGAAGTACGCCGGCACGGTGATGATGGCCTCCGTGACCGGCTCGCCGAGAAAGTCTTCGGCGAACGATTTGATCTCCATGAGGACGAATGCGGAGATCTCTTCCGGCGAGTATTCGCGGTCACGGATCTTCACTTTCATGTCGCCGTTGTCGGCGGGAACGATTTGATACGGGAGAACCTGTTTGGCGCGGCTGACTTCATCAGTGTCGTACTTGCGGCCGATGAGGCGCTTGATCGCGAAGACCGTGTTGAATGGATTCGTGATGGCCTGCCGTTTGGCGATCTGTCCGACCAGACGTTCGCTGTCTTCGGTGAATCCGACGACCGAAGGAGTGGTGCGGCTGCCTTCCCGGTTCGCCATCACCTGAGGGGTGGTGACGTCGACGACGGCGACACAGGAGTTCGTCGTCCCGAGATCGATTCCGATGATCTTCGACATGAATTACGTGCCTGCCGGCGCCGTCTCCTCGGGACCGCCAACCGCGACTTTGACCATTGCCGGGCGAATCAAACGGTCGTGAAGAAAATAGCCCTTCTGCATGACTTCAACGACGGTGTGCGAAGGGACGGACGGATCCTCGACGCGGACCACGCCTTCATGAATGTTCGGATCGAAGCGGACGCCGGACTCGCTGATCGGTTTCAGGCCGTGACGCTGCAGGACGTCGAAGAGCTGTTTGTAGATCAGGGCCATCCCTTTGTGGAACTCGTCGCCTTCTTCTGCATGCTCGAGACCGCGGTCGAAGTTGTCGAGCACCGGGAGGAGATCGCGGACCATTCCGGCCAGGGCGTAACGCTGGAAGTCGTTCTTCTCGCGCTCGGAGCGCTTACGAAAGTTCTCGAAGTCGGCGAGCGAGCGGAGGTATCGGTCGCGGAAGTCGTCGCCAGCAGGCGCCGCTACCGGCACGGACGCTTCCTGCGCGGCCACTTCCATTTCGTGCTCGATGTCTTCGACCGTGTCGCCTGTGTCTTCGATGACGTAGCGGTCGTCGTCTTCGTCATTCGGTGTGTTGTTGTCGTTCACTGCTGTTGCTCCTGTTCTTCTTCGATCTTGCGGCTGAGCGCGAGGCCGAGGTAATCGACCAGCGGCGCCATGCGAGCGTACTCCATGCGCATCGGTCCGATGATACCGACCATGCCGAGCGGAGCCGCTTGCGTTCCGTAGCGCCGCGCCACGAGGCTGAAGTTGTAGACCTGCGTGAAATTGCTTTCCGATCCGATCAGGATCTGCAGACCTTCCTCGGAAAGGCAGGAGTTCAAGATCTCCACCAGCTTTTCTTTTTCCTGCAGGGCGAGGAAGGTCTTGCGCATGGAGACGGCGTCGGCGAACTCCGGTTTGGTGAGGATCGACGCGGTTCCTTCGACGTAGAGCTCGTGTTCGAGCGGCGCGACGTCGTTGACGGCTTCGATGCCGAGGGTGATGGTCTTCTGCAACATTCCGTCGTGCATGGCCCGCTCTTCTTCGGTCATCCGAATCAAGCGCCGGCGAATGCTGTCGAGCCGCATCCCGCTGAACTCGCCGGTGATGTAGCGCGAGATTTTCTGCAGCTCGTCGCGCGTGAACGGCAGCCGCGTCTCGATGATCTTGTTGACGACCACGCCGTTCTGTCCGACGAGGATGCACATGATCTTGTTGTCAGCGACGCTGACGAAGTCCATGCTGCGGACCGTGAATTGCAGCAAGGTGGGCATGAAGATGACGCCAACCTGGTCGCTAAGCCGGGAGAGAACGCGGGAGGCAAGATGAAGGACTTCGTCGATCTCGTTGGCGTGACTGACCTGATCGTCGATCGTCTCCCGCTCGCGCTGCGTGAGCGTGCGCGACCGCATGAGGTGATCGATGAAGAAGCGGTAGCCAAGATCGGTCGGCACGCGGCCAGCCGAAGTGTGAGGATGCTGCAGGTAGCCGAGGTCCTCGAGGTCCGCCATCACATTGCGCAGGCTGGCCGGCGAAAGTTGAAACCGGCCGCACTTCGCCAGCGTGCGCGAGCTGATCGCTTCACCGGTGGCGACGTGTTGCATGATGATCTCGCGCAGCACTTCGCGAGCGCGCGTGTCGAGATCATCACCACTTCGATCGATATATTGAGGCATGGGCTTACTGGCGAGTTTGGCAGCGAATGGCCGGGCTTGTCTGGCAGTCTCGCCGAATGACTGCCAACAAAGACGAGAATGTAGGAATTGCGCCGGATGGTGTCAAGATTCGAGGGGCGATATCACGGTAACGGCGAGGATCTACCGACCATGCAAGTACGAAATGTGAGAATCGGTGCGCGGCATGGCGATTCTGGTTCTTCGCATGGATTCGGGAAAACTGAATGTTCAATGTTGGATGTTGAATGTTGGATGTTGAATGGACCGGGGCCGGGCGCGCACATTCAACAGTCAACACTCAACATTCAACATTCAACATTCTCACAAGTTGTGGCGCGGAACGGCTGCGTAAAACCCGCAACCAGCGCGGGCGCCTTCAGGCTCAGAATGACACGTAACTCTCTGCTGCGGGCCGCTTCGCTCGCGTTGGTAGCCGTCTCTGTCATCGCCTTCATTCTTCCCCCGCCCGCGCGCGCCGCGACGCTCGACCGCATCGCCGCCGTCATCGATCAACAGGTGCTGACCGTCAGCGAAGTCGACCAGATGGCCGAGGTTCGTTTCATTCCGCGCATCGCCGGACGAAGTGACGACGATTACCACCACGACATCCTCGAGGCGCTGATCGCACAGGCGCTGCGCTATCGCGACGTGGAGAGATTCGGCGCGCAAGACATTCCGAAGGATTCGATCGAAGCGCGCCTGGTGGAGATCCAGAACCGTTTCGTGGCGCCGGCATCGCTCGATGCGGCGCTCGTCCGCGCGGAATTGACGCAGGACGATTTGCGCGCGCTGATCAAGCGTCAGTTGCAGGTCGAAGCGTACATCCAGGAACGTTTCGCGCCCCTGATCTTCGTCGCCAACGACGACATCGCTGCGTACTACAACGGTCCGTGGCGTCAGCAACGCGTCGCGCGCCGACTGCCGGTTCCGCCGCTGAACGACGTCCGCGAAGAAATCCGCACGCTGATCCGGTCACGGCAGCTCGAAGAACAAATCGAGACGTGGACGACGCAGTTGCGGGCGCGGGCAAATGTGGATGTGTATGCGTGGAAGTGATGTATTGCGCTCGCCGGTGGCGAGCGCGTTGCCGGTTGTCGGTTGATTGCGCTTCGCGCGTTGTCTGTTGGTTTGTTGGCCTTACTCCATGAGGGATGACGACGCGCGAAGCGCAACTAACCGACAACCGACAACGCGCGAAGCGCAACCTCGTGGGGCCGCGTCAGCGGCAAAAGAAGGTAGCCAGCGGTGCGAGCGCAGCGAGCAACCCCTGGCACCGGAGGCCCACGAGACATCGTGTCGCGTCAGCGGCACTGGCACGCTCGACGGACGAATCCATTGCCGCTGACGCGGCAAACACCCTTCGCACGATCTTCGTTTCCAGGGGTTGCTCGCTGCGCTCGCACCCCTGGCTATCGTCAATCGCCGCGACGCGGCGAAGCCGCACCAACCGACAACTGAGAATGCGCGAAGCCGCGACCAACCGACAACCGAACGCGCGAAGCCGCAACTAACCGACAACGCGCGAAGTGCAACTAACCGATAACGCGCGGCCCGCCAGGGCCGCGCAATTAAGGTACTGGGTTCGCGTTCTGCGTGTAGAAGACGGTGGACCCGATCTCCGTCCGATGACCAAGGCTGTCGACGACGCTGACCGTCACGGTGTGCTTCGAGTTGGCGAGCTTCGTCGTGTCGATGGTGAAGCGCCATCCCGAGTTCTGACTATTGAACAGATAGGGATACTGCTCCGCAACATCGGGCCGCGGGAATCCGAGTTGCGCCTGTCCCTTGAAGTCTCCGTCGACGCGTATCTCAACCGAATTGGGAAGGCCGCTTTCGAGCAGCGCCCAGCCCTGGAACGTTACCGTCCCTTTCATGAAATCGTTCGTCTGCGGGACGTCGATGAACCCGTTTGCGGAAGCGATCGTGTTCAGTGCGCACTGGAAGATGACGGGGATGCCGTCGCGATTCGGCAGCTCGGCGAACGTTCCCGACTGATCGCCGACCCGAACCTTGAGGACGTGGCTCCCGGGCTCGACGCCGAGAGCCAGCAGAGCGCCGACGTCCATGGTGAAGAGGAAGCCGGAATGCGGCGCGTCGGGATAGTTGGGATAGTAGCGCTCCACATCGAAGCGCGTAAGGCCGTAGCAATTGACGTACGCGTTGAAGATCGGGCTGAAGCCGCAGTCGCCGGTTTTGTACCAGATCCGGCCGTCGACCATTAGCTCGACGTACGCGACGCGGCCCGTATCCGTCCGCGTGCCAAGATCAAGAGCCCATCCGCGAACGGGCGTGATGTGCGATGCAGGGTTGATGACTGGCGAAACAAGGGGTGGCGTAGTGCATTGCGTCCCGTAAAGAACGGCATTCGGCTTCGGCTCGTCGACGTAGCCGAACGGTTTCAGATTGGCGTTCTCATTGAAGATCTGCACGGTGCGTCGTCCGATGAGCCGCGAGAGTCCGAGGCGATCGGTCGCACGTACGTCGAGCGTGTGTACCCCATCGATCATTCGCGTCGTATCGACGTTCGCGATGAACGAGCTGTTGAGCGCATCGGGCCAGTCGGCGATCGTGTTGGCAACATCCGGCCGGGCGTCGCCGTACATCGCGTTCTGCACGACCCCGTTGTCGATGAGCACTTCGACCTTGGCCACGCCGTCGGTGTCGAGCGCCCAGCCGGAAACCGGGAAGGAGCCGGATGCGTTGTACGTGGCTGCGAGATCGGGAATGTCGACATTGCCGAACGGCGACTGATTGATCGTGTTGTCGACGTTGATCGTCCGGCGTCCGAGCTCGGTGACCGTGTTGTCGCTGGCGAACACGCGCACGGCGATCGTGTGAGCTCCGTTCGTGAACCGGCTGGCCAGCATCCCGATCTGGAAGCCGGGCGCGATGTGCTGGATGCCGGGATAGTTCGGGTAGGCCTGCTCCACATCGATGCGGGGCAGGTTCGTGTTGGAGTTGACGACGAACTGATCGTCGACGTAGACCGCAACCCGCGAGATCGACGCAGGGTCGAGGAACCACCCTTTGACGAGGATCACGCCGCTTTGCGTCACGGACGAGTCAGGATATTCGAGCGCGCCATGCGTCTCGACCGTTTGCGCGGTCAGCACAGGCACGACAACGAACGACATCAGAATGGCGAGAACCAGGCCGCGGGTAACCCTTCTCCACATAACCCCAACCTCCCCGAAAATAACCTTTGCCCGATACTGCTTTGCCTGGCGTAAACGCGCCGGTTCGTTGATGAATCGGCGCTCAATCCATGGCCAGTTTGCCGGAGTTTATACTGCCCGGGTGAATTCTTCAAATATCGATGCGTCCGCTGTCACGATCGAGGATGTCCGGGAAGCCGCTCTCCGCATCCAGCCGTACGTCCACCGCACTCCCCTTTTGAGCAGCCGGTCGCTCTCCGAATCCATCGGCGTGGAGGTTCGTCTGAAGTGCGAAAACCTCCAGCGCGCCGGCTCGTTCAAGATCCGCGGAGCGATGAACGCGCTCTTGCAGGTACCTGAGAACCAACGCGCCAACGGCGTTGTCGCCTTCTCCTCCGGCAATCACGCGCAGGGCGTCGCCCTCGCCGCCCGCCTCCTCGGCATGAAAGCCACCATCGTGATGCCGGAGGGATCCAACCCGTCGAAGGTTGCGGCGACCGAGGCGTATGGCGCGACGGTGGTCACTTCAGGCGTCACATCAGCGACGCGCGACACGGTCGCCCGCGACATCGCCAGCAAGAGCGGCGCGGCGGTCATCCCTCCGTTTGATGACTGGCGCATCATCGCCGGAGCCGGCACGGTCGGATTGGAGATCGTCGAGGAAT
The DNA here is from genome assembly GCA_963719365.1 of Thermoanaerobaculia bacterium. Lineage (GTDB taxonomy): Bacteria > Acidobacteriota > Thermoanaerobaculia > Gp7-AA8 > Gp7-AA8 > JADGNZ01. Next base: position 1,920,045 of record OY970380.1, read on the forward strand.
GGCCCGACGTCGAGACGATCGTCACGCCGCTCGGCGGCGGCGGTTTGCTCTCCGGTGTGTCGATCGCTGCCACGTCGGCGCGGCCGGACATCGCGGTCTACGGCGTCGAGCCGCGCGCCGGCAACGACGGCGAGCAGTCGTTCAAGTCCGGCCGCATCGTCACCATTGATCCGCCGAAAACGATTGCCGACGGTGCCCGAACCCTGGCCATCGGCGAGCGCAACTTTGCCGTGATCCGCGAACGCGTTCGCGACGTCGTCAGCGTCGAAGATGACGTCCTCCTCGATGCCGTGAAGTTCGCGATGTACCGCACGAAACTCGTCATCGAGCCAACCGGCGCGCTGGGAATCGCCGCGTTGATGTCGGGCGCGATCAAACCGAAAGGAAAGACGGCGATCGTGGTTTCCGGGGGCAACCTCGATTTTCGACTCCTTTGCTGATCAATGTTCGATTCAACACCGAATGTTTAATGTTCGCCTCTTCACCAGAATGTGTGGGTGAAATCCGGATGAGGCAGATCTGCAAGTGAATGGTACAGAGCAAGTTCCGCGATTCGGAAGCTCCGAAAACCGTACGATTTTCTCATAGTCACTTTCGCCTTATTGTTGAGACCCTCCACGGCGCCCGCTGAGATGTGCTTGACCTTGAACCAGTTCAGGAGCAAAGGTCGATGTTTTCGGAGCGATGCTGCGACCTTCTTCATCTGATCGATTCGGGACCGCATCGCTCGTGTGCACCAGGAATCGAGAAAGCGTCCCGCGTGCGGCGGTGACACGTAATCCCAGAACCGCTGAAAGCCTTCCTTGAGTAGGTAGGCGCGGACGATCCTGAGATTTTCCTCAGCAGGTCCGCCAGCTTTTCATGCTGGACCTCGCTGAGGTTTTCCTCTCGTTTCAGGAACAGCCACCGCGAGTTGGTCAATACCGGTTTGCCGTTCTTCTTCTTGAGCTCACGAACCTCTTCGGCTCGGATACGATCGATCGCTTTATTCATCATCGATGCGATGTGAAACCGGTCCAGGATCTGGATGGCCTTTGCTGCCCGCAGCCGGATGACCTTCAAATACGCAGGCCACATGTCGCTGCACGCTACCTCCAACTTCTCGGACAGCTCCCGGCCGAACCAGTTGAAGAATGCGTGCAAAGTCTCTTCTCGCCGGTCCTTCCCCATCCACAGCAGCCGTTTTCTCTCTTCGTCGATCTGGTAAACCAAGGTCAGATACTTCGGTCCTCCGTGTGCTTTGGACCCTCGCCGGTGCATGATCTCGTCAACTCCGATTGACTTGATCCCATCCAGCGACACGTGCTTACGTCCCCACTCCACGGCGTGCTCCACCGCACGGCTCACTACTCCCCATGTCGTCGTAAACGTCTTCGCCACTTCCGACCAGCTCATCCGGCGTGCCCAGTTCGCCAGAAACCACTGATACGTCGTACTCACCCGGCTCTTCCCCTCCGCCCACGGAACACTCTCCACACGCACTCCACAGCGATGACAGTTCACTCGCCGCATCTGGTAAATCAGCGTCGCCGGGATCTGCCAAAGGGGCACGAATGCGAACCGTCTCGTTTCCTTGCGGTCGTACAAAACCGCAATCGATCCACACCCCGAACATAACGGCCAGCTGTTCTTCCGCGGCCGGATGCGCACCTCGATCTCCGTTTTATCCTTGTTCCATCCGACCTCTTCGTAGACGAACCCTGGAATCTCTTCCACCTGATTCAGAATAGACTTCACCAGCATCCCGTGCTCCCCGTGACTTTTGGTTTTTCGACAACTCCATTGTCACGGCTCCGAGCCGGGATGCTTTGACTTTTTCACCCACTGATTCTGAAGAAGACCCTAATGTTCAATGTTGACTGTTGACTGTTGACTGTTGAATGAAGGACCCAGGAAGCACGAAGACATTCAACATTCACATTCAACACCCAACATTCAACATTTCGCTTCTCCGCTGATCGAACCCGTTTTCACTCTTCACTCTTCACTCTTCACTCTTCACTCTTCACTCTTCAAACAATGACCGGCTCCCTCTTCGCTGACGACCCTTTCGAACCGCCCGCTCGCAGCGATGCGCCGCTGCCGGAGCGGCTGCGTCCGCGCTCGCTCGAGGAGATCATCGGCCTCGACGAGATCCTCGGCGAAGGACGTTTCCTCCGCACTGCCATCGAGAGCGACCGCATTCCGTCGATGATCTTCTGGGGTCCGCCCGGCTCCGGAAAAACGACACTGGCGCGCATCATCGCCAACAAGACCCGCGCGAAGTTCGTCACGTTTTCCGCCACCAGCACCGCCATCAAAGAAATCCGCACGCTGATGGAAGAAGCGCGCCGCGAACGGAAAGCGCGCGGAACGAAGACGATCGTCTTCATCGATGAGATCCACCGCTTCAACAAGGCGCAGCAGGATGCCTTTCTCCCCTACGTCGAGGCGGGAGACATCATTCTCATCGGCGCCACGACCGAGAATCCGTCGTTCGAGGTGAACTCCGCGCTGCTGTCGCGGACGAAAGTCGTCGTCATTCCCGCGCTGGAGCGCGAGCAGGTCATGACGATTCTCCGCCGCGCGGTCACCGATCCCTCAGTGCGCAAATACGGCATCGACGTCAGCGACGATGCCCTCGACTTCATGGCCGCGACGTCCGCTGGCGACGCGCGCCAAGCGCTCAACTCGCTGCAGCTCGTCGTCGAGACCGCAACGAAGGACGACGGCGCGATCGACAAAACGAAAGTGACGCAGATCCTCCAGCGCCGCTCGCTGATGTACGACAAAGGCGGCGAAGAGCACTACAACATCATCTCCGCCCTTCACAAATCGCTGCGCAACGGCGACGCGGATGCCTCGATGTACTGGCTCGTACGCATGCTCGAAGGGGGCGAAGATCCGATGTACATCGCCCGCCGTCTCGTGCGCGCGGCGTCCGAAGATATCGGCAACGCGGATCCGCAAGCGCTCGTCTTCGCCATCGCCGTCCAGCAAACCGTCCACTTCCTCGGCATGCCCGAAGCCGGCGTCGCTCTCGGCCAACTCGCGACCTATCTTGCCGCCGCGCCAAAATCGAACGCCGTCTACACCGGCTACGGCGAGGCCGTTCGCGAAGTGCGTCAGGGCGACAACCCGGGCGTCCCGCTCCACATCCGCAACGCGCCGACAGGCCTGATGAAAGACCTCGGGTACGGCCGCGGCTATCAGTACGCGCACGACTTCGAAGACCAGACCGCGGCAATGGAATGCCTTCCGGAAGCGCTTGCCGGCCGCCGTTTCTACGAGCCGAAAGAAGCAGGCGCCGAGACGAAGATCAAGGCGCGATTGGATGCAATGCGCGACGCGCGGAAGAAGAGCAAGTGATCCTGCGCCGATACCGGACGGCTCAGCGGAAGGGGTCAGAGTCACCGGCTCAGCGCGTTGGCCATGCGCTCGATCGGCAGCGGCTTGCGATCTTCGCCCACGTTCACGTAGACCACTTGCGCGTCGGTGACGAGGACTTTCTTTTGCGGGTCGGTGCCGCGGATCGCTTCGCAGACGACTTTGACGGTGATCGAGGTCCGGCCGATGCGGAGGGTTTCGGTCCAGAAGCTGATGAGGTCACCGACGAAGACTGGCTCGTGGAAGACGATCTTGTCCATCGACACGGTCAGCATCAGGCGGGAGCCCTGGCGGCGCGCTTCGATCGCGCCGGCCTGGTCGATATAGCTGAGAATCACGCCGCCGAAGATCGTGCCGTGCGCGTTCGTGTCGCGCGGCATCATCAACACGCGGATGGCGGGCTCGGCCCAGCGTTCGGCGATTTCAGTCATGCTCGATCACGCAGAATGAAATCCCGATCGTTCCGTCGTCCCTGAGAACAACCCAGCCAGGCATTTCGCCTAGCCGGGTTGCTGCGAAGGCGTCTGCTGTTCGGTAACCTTCTTGTTGATGTCGATCGATGCCGCTTTGCGCAGGCCCTGGAGCATTGCGGCCCGAAGGTTCCGTGCTTGCGTCTGGCGCAGGTTCTCCATGAACTGCGACCGGTTTTGGGCAAGCGTTGCAGGCTCGACTGTCTTCTGCTCGATGACCTGGAAGATCACGGCGCCGTCGCCGGTCATGATCGGACCCTTCACCTCGCCCACCGGAGCGCTCATCGCCGCGTTGACGAGGGCTGAGGTATCGCCGCTGAATCCCGCAACGGAGCCCTGCCGGTTGACCGACGTTTCCGCGGACGCGAGGCCGAGCTTGACGCCGGCCAGATCGACGGACGGTGCAGGCAGCGCTTTCGTCAGCGCCTGTTGCGCGAGCACCCGGGCCTTCTCCATTTTGGCGTCGTTCTCGACCTTGGCGCGCACTTCATCGAGCGGCGACACGCCGGCCGAGCGGATGTTGTAGAGGAACGGAATGGCCGGACCGCGCTGGGTGCCGATGATGTCGCCCACGTCATTCTGCTTGGCCGCGAAGGCCCAGCCGTTGAACGCAGGATTGTTTCCCATACCCGGAATCGGATCGGTTTTCCCGAACCACTGCGAGTCATTCGAAGCCACGTCGCCGCTCGCCAGCGCGGTGAACTCAGCGGCGTTTTTCGGCTTGTTTTCTTTGATTCGTGCGGCGATGCGCGTGATCTCGTCGCGAGCGCGATCCTTCGACTGCTGCTCGATCGTCAAACCGCGGAGGCGGTCGCGCACTTCTTCGAATTGGTGGTAACCCGGCGGACGGCGCTCGAGCACTTTGATGATGTGGTAGCCAAACTCGGTGGTGCGAATCGGATCGCTGATCGTATTCAACGGCATCGTAAATGCCGCCTTGTCGAACGCCTCGACTGTCGTGTCCTTGTCGACCCAACCCATGTCGCCGCCTTTTCCCGCGGAGGACGGATCGCCAGAGTTTTCTTTCGCCAGTTTCGCGAAATCGGCACCGGCGCGAAGCTGGCGGACGAGATCATCAGCTTTCGCCTTGGCTGCCTGCTCGACGGCCGGGGGAGCGCCTTGATCAACCTTGATGAGGATGTGAAGAACGTGCGCGCCCTGAGGAGCTTTGAATTCCTCGTGACGCTGGTCGTAGATCTTGCGCACTTCGGCATCGCTCGGATTGATCTGCGTCTTGACCTTGGCGTAGTCGGCGATGAGGTACTTGGCGGCGCGCTGCTCGCCGTGCGTGTATTGCGACTGATGCGTCGTGTAGTACTGCTGCACTTCAGCCGGCGTCACGGTGACGGCCGCCGCTTCGCGGGCAGCGGGATAGAGGACGTATTTGATCCGCGCGCTTTCGCTGGTGCGGCGGTATTCATCATCGGCTGACTTTGGCGAAATGATGATCGAGTTCTGGATGGCGCTCTCCATCTTCGTGAGCGTGATCTCGCGGGCAAGCTCCTCTTCGAACTCCGCCGGCGACTGATATCCCATCATCGTGATGTAGCGGTTGTAGATCTCGGCGCCGACGAACTTGCCGTCGGGATTGAGCGTCGGCAGGTCCAGAATTTTTTTCCGCACTTCCTCGGCTGACGCACCGAGGTGAAGGCGGCGGGCCTGTTGGAGGATGAGATGCTGATCGATCAGCGAGTCGAGCACCTGCTTCGGCAGACCGAGCTGCTGAATCTGGTCGGGCGTGAGCGGCTGCCGGTACATCTGCTCGTAATTCTTTTCGGTGTAGTAGAGAGCGCGATCGAATTCGCGGGACGAGATCGTCTCCCCGTTCACGCGGGCCGCGTAGGCATGCTGGTCGATTCCGCCGCCGTTGCCGGCGCCGCCGGCGCCCCAGTCGACGAAAATGAAGAGGATGAAGACCGCAACTATGGCGACCAGAATCCATTTGAGTTGCTGAAAGCTATCGCGCATCAACTTGAGCATCGGGACGAACCTCTGTTTTGACTTGATTTGGATGGCAACCGCGGCGCGGGACACCTCCAGCCGGGCGATCGCGTGAATCCGTAAAAAACGCGGCAGTGTAGCTATTCCCGTCGCCGGGAGCAAACTGTACCGCGGCGCGTGCTATAAACTTCGCCTCGTCCCGATGGCAAAAAAGAAGCAGAGCTCCGGAGCAGCGATCGATTGGTATCTCGTTTCCATCGAGCGCCTCAAGCAGATCGGTATCGTGATTCTCATCGTTCTTCTGGGCGGCGGTGCGTGGTGGTACTACACCAATCAGAAACGTAATCCGCGCAGCTCGGCCGAGGCAGCGATCGCCGAGGCGAGACAGGCGCTGAACACGCTCGCGGCTTCCAAAGATTTTCCAATGCATCGCAGCGATTTTGATCGCGCACAGCACAAGCTCGACGAAGCCGGCACCAAGCTCGCCGCCGGCAATTACCCCGACGCCGAAAGCGCGGCGGTGGAATCGCAAACCTTCAGCCGCGCCGCGCTCAGCGGAAAAGGAGGCGCGGACAACGACGCGCAATTCCTCACCGTCGAAGGCGACGTACAGTTTCAGAAGTCTTCGACCAGCGACTGGAGTCCCGCCGAGACGCGCACGCCGCTCTTCAACGGCGATTGGGTGAAGACCGGACGCAGCGCTTCCGCGGAGCTCATCTTTTCGAACGGCTCGCTCTACACGATCGGACCGGATGCGCTGCTCGAGATCTATTCGCAATTCAATGCAGCGACCAGCCGCAAGAACAATTCTGTGCAGATGCAGGTCGGCTCGGTCGAGGTGGCAACAACCGACGATGCTTCGAGCGTCCGCACGCCCGGAAGCCAGGTGACGATCGACTCCGAGTCGACCACGCAAGTCGGTGTCGATCCGCAGAAGACAACCGCGGTGCTGGCGGAAAAAGGATCCGCTTCCATCGCGCCGTCCGATGGCAGCGCGGTAGTGAAGCTCGCCGTCGGAGAAAAGATCACCGCCACGCCGCAGGGAGCACTTTCGGCCATCCGCAAACTCCCGATGCCGCCTGCGCTCCTCACGCCGTCCGACAATCAGGTCTTTCTGGTCACGGCCGATTCGCGCGTTCAATTTTCATGGGAAGCAGTGCCGGGCGCGGCTGGCTACGTCCTGCAAGTCTCCCGCTCGCGCCTTTTCACATCGCTGGAGATCAACTCGCCGCGCCAGAAGACGACCGCTTCAGCGCAAGTGACCGCCGAGGGGGCGTTCTACTGGCACGTAGCAGCGACGGATGCAGCAGGCAACATCGGCCCGTTCTCCGCGTTCCGCCGCTTCCGCGTCAATGGAGCGGGCCACGAAGGAACGCCGGCTTCGGACGCTCCGGCACCCCGGCTCCAACTCAAGCGCCCGTATTCGATCGGCGGACCATTCTTCATGATCGAAGGAGACACGGACCCTGGCGCGACGGTCCTCATCAACGAAGAGGACGCCGACGTCGAGGCGAACGGTCACTTCAAGAAGCTCGTCAGCTTCAACAAGGTCGGCACCAATCTGGTCGTCGTCAAAGCAACGAACGCAGCAGGCAAACAAACCCGGCAATCCGAGACGGTACACGTGGAAGAATAGGGAGTGGAGTGTGGGGTGTGGGGTGTGGAAGCGGACAGTCATTCGCCTCGGTTCTTCTCCGACTCCCCACTCCCGACTCCCCACTCCCCGAAACCAGGGCAACGCTCTTGCAGCAAACCTCCCAAACACCGAAAAAGGACAAGATCTAGAAAATGGCTCTCAAATCGCTGCTCTCGATGTTCTCGAACGATCTGGCGATCGATCTGGGAACAGCGAACACGCTCGTCTACGCAAAGAACAAAGGCATCGTCGTCCGCGAACCATCGATCGTCGCGGTCAACAAGATCAACAACAACGTCGAAGCGGTGGGCAAGGAAGCGAAGGAAATGCTCGGCCGCACGCCGGGCAACATCGTGGCCATCCGCCCGATGAAAGATGGCGTGATCGCCAACTTCGAAGTCACGGAGAAGATGATCAAGTACTTCATCGAGAAGGCGCACGGCCGGCGCTTCCTCGTCAAGCCTCGCATCGTCATCTCCGTTCCCTCGGAAATCACGCAGGTCGAAAAGCGGGCGGTCAAAGACTCCGCGCTGCGCGCTGGCGCGACCGAGGTGTACTTGATCGAGCAGGCGATGGCGGCGGCGATCGGGGCCGGACTTCCGATCACCGATCCGACGGGAAACATGATCGTCGACATCGGCGGCGGCACGACGGACGTCGCGGTCATTTCGCTGGCGGGCATCGTTTACTCGCGCTCGGTACGCGTGGCCGGCAACGAAATGGACGACGCGATCATTCAGTACATCAAACGCAAGTACAACCTGCTCATCGGCGAGCGAACAGCCGAACAGATCAAGATGGAGATCGGCTCCGCGTTCCCGCTCGACGAAGAGATGACGATGGAGATCAAAGGCCGCGATCTCGTCGAAGGCGTTCCCAAGACGCTGGTCGTCAGCGATGAAGAGATCCGCGAGGCGCTGTCAGAAACTGTGGCAACGATCGTCGAAGCCGTTCGCGTCGCGCTCGAGCGCACGCCGCCCGAGCTCTCCGCCAACATCATGGACAAAGGAATCATCATCGCCGGCGGCGGATCGATGCTGAAGAATCTCGACAAGCGTTTGCGCGAAGAGACCGGCCTGCCGGTGACGCTGGCCGAAGATCCGCTGGCGTGCGTGGCACTCGGCACCGGCCAGATGCTGACCGACTTCAATCTGTTGCGGAAGATCTCGATTGAATAGCGGGGTGTGGGGAGTAGGGAGTGGGGTGTGGGATTCAGGCGAAAGCTCATCTCGAATCCAGCTCCGTTTCATCTCCCGCACCCTACCCCCCACTTCCCAAACCCTCTGGCTCAAAACCTGCTCAAGACGCTGAAGAACCATGGCTGCACCTGCTGACGTAATCCCCCGGCGCCCGACGCTGCTGTTCATCGTCGTTCTGGCGTTGCTCTTTTTTCTCATGAGCCTGAGCAGCCGCACGCGCTACATCGGCGAGACGCGCACGATGTTCGAGCGCAGCGTCATGATCCTCTTCGCGCCAATTCCGAAGACCGTGAACTGGGCCGGCCAGTCGATGTCGGACATCTACCACGGCTATCTCGACATGCGCCGCTCCGTGAGCGAGAACCTGCAGCTTCACCGTCAGATCGACGAGCTCACGACCGAGAACCTTCGCCTCCGCCAGTCCGAAGGCGACCTCCGCCGCCTGCGCAGTCTCCTCGGCTATACCGAACAGTTCACGATGCCGACGACGATGGCCGAGCCGGTCATGCTCGATATTTCGGGACGCTTCAAATCGATCATCCTCGACCGCGGATCGAACACCGGCATCGAGGTCAACGACGCCGTCGTCAACGCCAGCGGACTCATTGGCCGCGTTGTGCTGACGACGAAAGACATGGCCAAAGTGCAACTGATCACCGACGGAAACTCGTCGGTCGGCGTGCTCATCGACCGGACGCGAAGACAGGGTGTTCTGCGCGGCGATGGCGCGGCCGCCGCGCAGCTCTACGACATCCCGTCATTGTCCGACGTCAAGCCGGGCGACGTCGTCATGACCGCGGGCATCGACGGCATCTATCCGAAAGGAATCCCGGTCGGCGTGATCACGAAAGCGGAAAAGGGGCAGGATCTGTTCAAGACCATCGTCGTGCGTCCATCGATCGACTTCGGCTCGATCGAAGAAGTGATCGTGCTGCACACGCGCAAAATACCGAATGATGTGGTGAGGTACACACCTTGAGGTGGCTTCGATTCGCGGTCGGACTCCTGATCGCACTGACTCTCCATTCGCTACTGGACAGCTTTTTCCCGAACGCGCTGGCGTTCTTCAATCCCTACGTCATCCTCGTCGTCTATTACTCGATGGGCGGCAACGTCTTCGGCGCGATCATCGCCGGCGTCATCGCGGGACTCGTGCAGGACGCCTACTCCGGCGCCATGTTCGGACTTCACGCCTTTGCCCTCACCGTCTGCGCGTATGCCGTCGCGTACGTCAACTCCCGCCTCGCGCTCCGCGGCACGCTGGCGTTCGGCGCCTGCCTGGTCGGCGCCGTGATCGTGAACGAGCTCGTGATCTACATCCTCGTGAACATCCTCCTCAAACAGAAAGTGGAGATGTTCGAGCAGGGAATGATCGTAAAAACCATCTTCACCTGTCTTTTCGGGATGATCGTCTATCTATTGTTGACTCTGTTTTTGAGAGAAGAGCCGATCGACGCCACGCGGCGGCCGACGGGATGGTAGGTTTGCCTGCGGCGTTAGTTGCCTGCGGCGTTGTCGGTTGATTGCCTGCGGCGTTGGGCTATTGCCTGCGGCGTTGTCGGTTGGTTGCCTTCGGCGTCGTCACAACGGCCTACGGCATGCATTACTTCAACAGCCTGAACTTGCCTCACAATCACAACAACAAACGCATTACCTGACAACCGACAACGCCGAAGGCAATAAACGCCGAAGGCAATCAACCGACAACGCCGAAGGCAAAACATGCGCGTCTACCGAGATGACCAGAAGTTCCTGACTTTTCGCATCAACGCTCTTCTTTGGGCGATCGTCATCGTGTTCGTGTTTCTGGCGGGCTCGTTCTGGGTCGTTCAAGGCGTGCAGGCGGAGAAGTATCGGAACCTTTCGGAAGCCAACGCCCTTCGCGAGCTCGTCACGCCGGCCAAGCGCGGACTGATCCTCGACCGCAGCGGGCAAAAGATCCTCGCCGACAACCAGCCGGCCTACTCGCTGTCGCTCGACCGCGTGGTCATGCGTCCGATCATCAAGAACGATCCCACGCATCGCGACAAGCTCGTGGCCTTCCTCGCTCAGGTTCTCGGCGTGCCAGCGCAGGAGATCGAGGCTCGATTCGAAAAAGGGAAGGCCATTCCCAACGCGCGGCCCATTCCGGTCGCGGAAGATCTGTCGATGACGCAGGTCGCCTCGATCCAGGCGCAGGCGGTCGCGTTTCCCGAGCTCGACGTCGAGCCGGTGCAGCGCCGCAACTATCCGTACGGAATCATGGCCGCGCACGTGATGGGCTTCATTGGCGAGGTGAACGATAAAGACCTCACCTCACACAAAGAGCTCAGGCAGGGCGATCTTCTCGGCAAACGCGGCGTGGAAATGATGTACGACGAATATCTGCGCGGCCGCGACGGCGCACAGTACTGGCAATACGACAGTCACGGACGCCGCCTCGATGAGTATCGTCCGGCGCGCAAAGAACCGGTCGCCGGCGACAACGTCTACCTCACGATTGATTTCGATTTGCAGCGCCGCGCCGAGCAGTACTTCATCGAGAACGAGTTTGTCGGCTCCGCGGTCGCACTCGATCCGCGCAACGGGGAAGTCCTGGCGATGGTCTCGTCGCCCGCGTTCAATCCCAACGTTTACTCGCGCCGCTTCACGCCCGAAGTCTGGCGGACCATCGCATCCAATCCGTTCAAGGTTGAGCTGAATCGCGCCATTCAGGGACTCTATTCTCCGGGATCCGTTTTCAAAGCGGTCATGGCCATGGCCGGCCTGTCCGAAGGTGCGATCGATACTTCGACCTCGTTCTTCTGCAGCGGCAGCGGCGTGTTTTTCGGACGCCGTTTCCGTTGCTACAACAAGAACGGTCATGGCGACGTCAGTGTCGCCAACGCCTTGAAAGTCTCGTGCGACATCTTCTTCTTCAACGTCGGCGCGCGGCTGGGCGTCGACAGGATTTCCGAGTACGCGCACAAGCTCACCTTCGGCGAAATCTCACGCATCGATCTCGATGGCGAGAAAGCCGGTCTGGTTCCTTCAACCCAGTGGGCCAACACCAAGCAGCACCGCAAGTGGTATCCGTCGGAAACGATCTCCGTCGCCATCGGTCAGGGCCCGCTCATCGTGACGCCACTTCAGGTCGCAAACATGATGGCGGCGATCGCGAACGGCGGAACCGTCTACCGTCCGCACGTCGTAAAGATGATCGAGAAGGTCAACCCGGACGGCCACGTCGAACGCCTCCAGGTCGCGAGCGAAGTACTGCACAAGGTCACGCTTGCTCCGAAAGCGCTGGAGACTGTGAGGCTCGGTCTCTGGAAAGTGGTCAATGAAGAAGGCGGCACCGGCGGCAACGCCCGCATCGAAGGGCTGAACGTCTCCGGCAAGACCGGCACTGTTCAGGTCATCGCGCAACACGGCTGGGTGAAGACCGAAGGCTTGCCCTACAAGTACAAAGATCACGCGTGGTTCGCATCGTTCGCGCCGAAGGACAACCCGCAGATGGTCGTGGTCGTCTTCGTCGAGCACGGCGGACACGGCGGTGTCGATGCCGCGCCGCTGGCCAAGCTGCTATACGAATCGCGCTTCCGCGAACAGGTCCTGAACGCCAACCTCGATCTCTCGAATCCCGACACGCTCCAGGCAATCAAAGAAGGACAAGCGCCCGTCCCCGGCCAGGTCAAGAAAGCGCCCGCTGCGCAAGAAGGCTCGAACCCGAACCTCGGACACTGATGTATTGCCTTCGGCGTTATCGGTTGTCGGTTGATTGCCTTCGGCGTTCTCGATCGCAGCCTGAAGCACGCTTTGAATGAACAGTTTGAACTTGCCTGACAATGAAAACGACAAAGGCAATGAACTGACAACGCCGAAGGCAATACCCAACGCCGCAGGCACTAATAAGGTCTTTTGAACTTGTCCGCGTCGCGTCTTTCGCGTTTCGTCGGACGTCCCGCTCCTCGCTCGCGGAACACGGCATCATCAATCTTTTCGATGACGGGCGTCTCGTCGATGTACGTCGTGCGGGCGATTTCCTTCGGTTGCTGTTTGTCGGGGATGCCCTTCACGACGAACTTCCGGAATCGATCGCCGGCGTACAGCTCGACGACGTCTCCTTCGCGCACCGGGGCGGCTGGCTTGACGCGCTGGCCGTTGAGTTTTACGTGACCTCCGCGGCATGCCTCGGTCGCATCGGTCCGATGCTTGACGAGGCAGACATGCTTGAGCCAGGTGTCGATGCGATGACGCTCTGAGTCGCTCATTCGGAAGAGGTTATAATCCCGGCCATGATTAAAGCCGACATCGTCAACAAGGTGGCGGAAGTGTCCGAAATTTCGCGCGTGAAAGCCGCTCAGGCGGTCGACACGGTCATCGAAGGCCTGCGCCATGCGCTCGCGCGCGGCCAGCGGATCGAGCTCCGCGGATTCGGCGTTTTCCAAGTCAAACAACGGAAGAAAGGGATCGGCCGCAATCCCAAAACCGGCGTCGAAGTGAAGATCCCGCCCGGCAACACCATCCGTTTCAAACCGGGCAAAGAACTGCGGAACCTTCTGTAGTGTCGCCCGAGGAAAACCGGCGGCCTGTTGGCAACAGCCAGACTGTACTCGTTCTCGATTTCGGTTCGCAGTACACGCAGCTCATCGCCCGGCGCATCCGCGAGCAGAGCGTCTACTCCGTCGTCCATCCGTTCGACATTCCGATCGATCGCATCCGCGCGCTCGCGCCGCAAGCGATCATTTTTTCCGGCGGACCGCAATCGGTTTACGCCGATGCCGCGCCGATCTGCTCGCGCGAGATCTTCGACCTCGGCGTCCCCATCCTCGGCATCTGCTACGGCATGCAGCTCACTGCCTATCTGCTCGATGGCAAAGTCGAAGCATCGGCCGAGCGCGAATACGGCCGCGCGGAGATCGATGTCAGCGCAAACGACTCGAAGCTCTTCGCAAGCACGCCTGCGCATCAGCGCGTGTGGGCAAGTCATGGCGACAAAATCCTGCGCGAGCCGCCCGGCTTCCGCATCACGGCGTCATCGGCGAACGCGCCGATCGCAGCGTTCGAAAGCATCGAGCGGCAGTGCTTCGGAATTCAGTTTCATCCGGAGGTCACGCACAGCGAGGCCGGAACATCGATTCTTCGCAATTTCCTTTTCGACATCGCCCACTGCACTCCCACCTGGAACCTCGGCGACTACCGCAAACGAAAGGTCGAAGAGATTCGCGCTACGGTCGGCGACAAACAAGTCATCGCGGCAGTCAGCGGCGGCGTCGATTCATCGGTAGCCGCGTTGCTCGTCGCCGAAGCCATCGGCGATCAGCTCACGGCGATCTTTGTCGACAACGGCGTCTTGCGAAAGAACGAAGCCATCCAAGTCATGTCGCGCTTGTCCGAAGGCCTCGGCATGCACATCATCGCCATCGACGGAAGGCAGCGCTTTTACGACAAGCTCGCAGGCATCGAAGATCCTGAGGCCAAGCGCAAGAAGATCGGAAACGAATTCATCGCTGTCTTCGAAGAGGAAGCGAAGCGCATCGCTGGCGCCGAGTTTCTCGTGCAGGGAACGCTCTATCCCGACGTCATCGAGTCGGTCTCGGTCAAAGGTCCCTCGGCCGTCATCAAAACTCATCACAATGTCGGCGGCCTGCCGGAAAAGATGGGCCTCAAACTAATTGAGCCGGTTCGCGAACTATTTAAGGATGAAGTGCGCCGCCTCGGACTCGAGCTCGGTCTCGAGGACGAATTTGTCTGGCGCCATCCGTTTCCCGGCCCGGGACTGGCTGTCCGTATCCTTGGCGAGGTGACCGCCGAGCGCGTGGCGATCCTGCAGAACGCGGACGAGATCGTGATCGAGGAGATTCGCCGGGCCGGCCTGTATCGCGAGATTTCTCAAGCATTTGCGGTCCTGCTGCCGGTGCGCAGCGTCGGCGTGATGGGGGACGAGCGGACCTACGAAAACGTCGTCGCCGTCCGCGCCGTTTCGACGACGGATTTTATGACCGCCGACTGGTACCGAATGCCCCACGACGTGCTCGATGCCATCAGCCGGCGCATCGTCAACGAGGTTCGCGGCATCAACCGGGTCGTCTACGACATCTCCTCAAAACCTCCCAGCACGATCGAATGGGAGTGACGGAGAATGAGAATCAATTACTCGCCCGCCTCCCGACTTTCCATTTTTGTGTAGCTCTGCGTCACAAGACGTTGTAAGTTACTCATACGCGTCCCTACCGAAAAACAGTTCCTCGCACATATCGTGCGTGGTGAAGAGGAGAACCTGCATGAACTCAGCCCGGTCTCTTACCCGTTTCATCGTCGCCTCCATGTTGTGTCTGCTTCTGCTTCCAGCGATCGCCCTCGCTAAATCCGGCAACTCCGATCCGATTGCCCGAACGACGGCATCCGGCTCGGTGGCAATCTGGACGACGGCAGTCAGCCACGACAAGATCGCACTCACCGTCGTTGGTCCTGATGGAGCCGTGTTCCAGAAGGAGTTTGCGGCGGGTGCCACGCCAATGTTCCGCCTGCAGGATCTCGGCAAAAACGTGGCGGACGGTTCCTACACGTACGAGATGCGCATCATCCCGAACGTTTCATCCGCCACGAAGCAGCAGCTCGCAGCAGCACGCGAAGCGGGCGACGATGCAGCGGCGGCCCGCATTCAGCGCGAGGCCGGTATCGCGGAGCAGATGGTGCAGTCGGGGACACTGTCGGTGTCGAACGGTGCGTTCATCAATCCCGACTCCACCGAGCCAGGGCACCAGCCTGCGCCGGCCGCCATGAGCACGACGAGCGGTACACCGAGCGCGTCATCGATCACCGCGCCGCATAACCCCACCGCCCTCGACATCGTGCAGGCTGATGACGTGATCATTCAAGGGAGCCTCTGTGTCGGCCTCGACTGCGTGAACAACGAGTCGTTCGGCTTCGACACGATCCGCCTGAAGGAAAACAACACGCGCATCAAGTTCGACGACACCAGCACGTCGACCGGTTTCGCGAACCATGATTGGCAGTTGACGGCCAACGACTCGGCCAGCGGCGGCGCGAACAAGTTCTCCATCGAGGACATCACCGCGGCGACGGTTCCCGTCACGGTCACCGGGTCCGCGCCGACGAACTCGATCTTTGTCGACAGCAGTGGCCGCGTCGGTTTTCACACGGCCACGCCCGTCCTCGACCTTCACGTTGCCACGAGCAACACTCCTGCACTGCGTCTCGAGCAGAACAACAGCGGTGGTTTTACCGCGCAGACCTGGGACGTCGCGGGCAACGAAGCGAACTTCTTCGTGCGCGACGTGACCGGCGGCTCGCGCCTTCCGTTCCGCATTCGTCCCGGCGCACCGACCAGCTCGATCGATATCGCGGCGAGCGGCAACGTCGGTATCGGAACAGCGTCGCCATCATTCAACCTGGATGTTAGTTCAACGTCAACAGCATTCCTGGAGATCAAAGGAACCACTGCTGGCATGCTTCTAAACCACACGACAGCCAATAACCAGAGCGCCATCAACTTCCGTGAAAACGGAACTGATAAGTTCATCATGGGCACTGGTGTCTATAGTGCGGATACAACAAACTTCGACATCGGCACAAATGCGGCCAGCATTGTCAGGATTCAGTCCGGCGGCAACGTAGGCATAGGGACAACGTCGCCTACCAGCAAACTGCAGGTCGTCGGTTTGCCAGCGTTCGCCAACAACGCCGCGGCAGTTGCCGGCGGCTTGACGGCCGGCGCGTTCTACCGCACGGGTGGCGATCCCGACTTGGTTTGCGTCGTTCACTAGATCCGCGAGTCTGATCGTTTAGTCTAAACCGCGCGGCGAGTGGAGATCCTCCACGCGCCGCGCGGTTTTTCTTTGCACGCGAACGTCGCGCTCGGACTGCTCACGTAGAAAAAAGTACGGGACGCGGCGGAAGACCGCGCCCCGTTACAGAGCAGATGATCCCGGGTCCCTCTCCCCTGGATCGCGTGCAGCGCGCAGGAGGGGCGCGCCGCGTTGGGAAACGCTAGTCGCTCAAGTTGCGGATCACCGTCGGAATATCGAGGTCATTGCCGAAATCACTCGACGCCATCGGCCCGAAGCCGCCGGAGCCGTCGGAACGGCTGAATCCTTTGCGAAAAAAGGGAGGATCGTAAATCTCCCCCTCCGCGCCCAACTGCGGCGCCGCCTGAACCGCTTCCTGCGTTACCTCGTGCTGCGCCGCGATCTCTTTCGGCGCGAAAGGCCGGAACGGCACCTGCGTGGACGTTGTCGCAGGCCGCGACGAATGACCCGACGAGAGCTGCTCGCCGCGCGTGTTGAGAAATCCTTTTGTCGCGGAATCAAACCCGGTCGCGATGACCGTGACTTTGACTTCGTCTTTCATCCGCGGGTCGATGACCGTGCCGAAGATGATGTTCGCTTCTTCGTCGGCCGCTTCCTGAATGATCGACGCCGCTTCATGAACTTCGAACAGCGTCATGTCGGGACCGCCGGTGATGTTGATCAGAACGCCCTTCGCCCCTTCGATCGACGCCTCTTCGAGCAGCGGCGATGAAATGGCGCGCTGCGCCGCTTCGACCGCGCGATGCTCGCCCGAGCTCACGCCCGTGCCCATCAGGGCCATGCCCATGCCGTGCATGATCGTCTTCACGTCGGCGAAGTCGAGGTTGATCTCTCCCGGAACCGTGATCAGATCCGAGATCCCCTGAACCGCTTGCCGGAGGATGTCGTCGGCGATGTTGAACGCTTCGTTGAGCGACGTCGCGCGCTCGACGAAGTTGAGCAGCCGCTCATTCGGAATCGTGATGAGTGTGTCGACCGTCTCGCGTAGCGCCCGGATGCCCTGCTCCGCCTGAATGCGCCGGCGCTTGCCTTCGAATCCGAACGGCTTGGTGACGACTGCCACAGTCAGCGCACCGAGCTCCGCGGCCAGCGACGCGATGATCGGCGCAGCGCCGGTGCCCGTCCCGCCGCCCATCCCCGTCGTGATGAAGATCATGTCGGCGCCGGAGAGCGCTTCGAGGATGCGGTCCGTATCTTCGAGCGCGGCCTGCTTGCCGATCTCCGGGTTCGCGCCGGCGCCGAGGCCCTTGGTCAGCTTGCCGCCGATCTGCAGCTTCACCGGCGCCAGCGATGTTCGCATCGCCTGGACATCGGTGTTCGCGACCATGAACTCGATGCCTTTGATCCCGGCCTGAATCATCCGGTTGACCGCATTCCCGCCACCACCACCCACGCCGATGACTTTGATCTTGGCTCCAAGCTGCTGCCCTTCGTCGAGCATCACCGCCAATCGGCCGTCACCAGGTTTTTCGTCAAATGTGATCATTTACCGTCTCCAGGAAGAGTAATCATTTTTCGTTACGCATTCAAACAATATTTGCATTTCTAGGTTTGCGTGAAGAGCGACTTGAAGCCGTCGGCGATGCGAGCGAAGCCACGCCGCGGACGTTTCCGCACCTTGGCGCGATCGCGAAATCCCCACAGAAGCAGGCCCGCGGCCGCCGCCCATTCCGGTCCGGCGACCGTGTCGGACAGTCCGCTCAATCCGCGCGGCACGCCCTTCCGCGCCTGCTGATCGAAGACCTGCTCGACCATTTCCACCATGCCATCCATCTCGGCGCCGCCGCCGACGACGACGACACCGCTGCGGATCTCTTTGTCCAATCCCACTTTCTCGATGTCGCGATAAACGAGTTTCGCGATCTCGGCTGCGCGCGGTTCGAGGATGTTCGTCAGCTCGTGCTTCGAAAGAATCTTCGGCGCGCGGCCCCCCACCGTCGGCACTTCGATCGGGTCATCCTCGGTCACCAATGACGCAAGCGCGCATCCGTAGCGCTTCTTGATCCGCTCCGCATCTTCCATCGGCGTCCGCAGCACCACGGATATGTCGCTGGTGAAATGGCCGGCGCCAACCGGCAACACGTTGGTGTGGACGACGTTGCCTTCGAGAAAGACCGCGTAGTCCGTCGTTCCCGCGCCGATGTCCATCAGCAGCACGCCCATCTCGCGCTCGTCCTGCGTCAGCACTGCCTCGGCGGCGGCGAGTTGCTCGAGCACCAACTCCTGCACGGCGATTCCGGCTTTGTTCACGCCGGTCAGCACGTTCTGGTTGTGTGTGCGCGCGCCCGTGACGATGTGGACGTTCGCCTCCAGCCGGCCGGCCGTCATGCCGAGCGGGTCGTGAATGCCGTCCTGTCCATCGACGACGAATTCGCGCGGGATCACGTGCAGCAACTCCAGCTCCGCCGGAATGTTGATCGACTTCGACGCCTCGATGACGCGATCGATGTCTTCGCGCGATATCTCGCGATGTTTGCCCGTGACGGAGATGACGCCGCGCGAATTGACCGAACGAATGTGATCGCCGGCTACCCCGACGTAAACCGATTCGATCTGCAGCCCCGCCATTACTTCGGCCTCATCGACCGCTTTCTTGATCGCCTCGATGGCTTGATCGAGATTGATGATGTTGCCGCGGCGCGTTCCTTTCATCGGCGACGTGCCCTTGCCGATGATCTCGATCTGGCCGCGGTCGGTCACTTCCCCGACCAGCACGCAGACCTTGGACGTCCCGATATCGAGCGCGACGATGTATTTTTCTTCGGTCTTCGGCATTCGTTGTCTCCTGACTGGCTAATTCGTGATCGGTGTGAAATTCGTTGGCTTTGGTGCCGCCGGCTGCAGCGCGGCGGGATGAACCGGCTTCACGACGATGCGTCCCGCAAAGCGAAGATCGGCGTATTCGATGTCGTGAATGCCGAAGTGCTCGGCGCGCGCGACGGCGTAGAGGTCGCGCCACTTCGCGGAAAGGTCGCTGTCTTCCGCGTAGACGAATGCGCCGAGCTCGCGATCGAAAAGCGCGAACGAATTCGGCGCGATTGGCCGGACTTCCGAGATGCGCGAGTAAATTTGCGGATCGCGCGTCCGAAGGGTTTGAAGCAGCGCAACGCTGCGTTGCAGTTCGGTACCCGAGGCATTCGTGATCAGCGGCAGGTCGCCATCGCCGACTGACGGTGCCAGCTCCGCGAACGCCATCCCCTCTTCGTCGACGTACGCAATGCGTCCGTTCTCCGCAACGAGTGCAGCCGGCGTGCGCTCGACGATGCGAATGCGAAGCGTGTCGGGAAGTTTCTTCTCGGCTTCGATACGCTTGATCCAGCCCAGCCCGCGCAGATCGTGACGCAGTCGGCCGATGTCGATCTTGAAGAGGTTCTCGCCGATGTACGCGCGGGTGACGGCATCGATCTCGGCGCGAGGCGTGTGCACGACGCCGCTGACTTCAATCGACTTGACCGCGAAACGGTTGTCGCCGCGCGTGTGCTGAAAAACGAGGATCGATCCGACGACGAGAGCGATCACGATGGCCGCTTTCCCCGCGATGGCGACAAATCGCTGCACCTGAATCCGTCGCTGATTACGGCGAATGCGCGCCACGTCCGCCGGGCGGAAGAAGCGAGGCGAGGTGCTGTCGTAACCGGCCGACATCAGATCGCTCCTCCATCGTCGCCGCGCACCAGCGCCTCGGCAATCTCATGAACGTCGCCCGCGCCCATGGCGATGAACAGATCGTTCGGCTGCAGGCGCCGGCGAAGTTCGTTGATGATCTCGCCGTGGCTTCGATCGATGAACTCGACCCCTTCCGTCGATTCGGCGATCATTCGAGAGGAGACACCGTCGATCGGCTGTTCGCGCGCGGCGTAGATTGGCGCCACGAGGGCGACATCCGCGCCGGTCAGCGAGGAGCCGAACTCGCTGGCGAAATCGCGCGTCCGCGAATAAAGATGCGGCTGGAACAGCGCGACGACGCGACGGCGCGGATAGCCGCTGCGCGCGGCGCTCAGCGTGGCCCGGATCTCCGTCGGATGATGCGCGTAATCGTCGACGACGATGGCGCCGTTGTAGCCGCCGAGGATCTGGAAACGGCGGTCGACGCCGAGGAACTTGGCGAGGCCGGCGGCGATGGCGTCGTGACCGACGCCGAGCGCGCGAGCTACAGCGATCGTTGCCAGCGCGTTGCGAACGTTGTGTTCGCCCGGCACGAAGAGCTTGAAAAATCCGACGCCTTCGACTTCGAACGAAGAGCCGCGCTCGTCGAACGTGAGATTGCGCGTCGTCAGATCGGCGCCGGGTCCGAGTCCATAACGAATGACTCTCGAATCCTTCGATCGTCCGCGGCGATCGAGAAGCGCTGCCACGGCCGGATCATCGACACAGCCGATGATCGCTCCGCCCGGCTGCACGTTCTCGGTGAAGATCCGGAACGCCTCGACGATGTTCTCGAAGCTGCCGTAGTACTCGAGGTGGTCCGCTTCGATGTTCGTGATCACGGCGATCTCGGGCCGAAGCTCGTGAAACGTGCGGTCGTACTCATCGGCTTCGACCACGATCACGTCGCCCTTACCGCTCTTGGCGTTCGAATCGAAGTTTCGAAGCATTCCGCCGATGATGATCGTGGGATCAAGGCCGGCGTTCTCGAGGACCGTTGCGATCATCGCCAACGTCGTCGTCTTGCCGTGCGTGCCGGAGACGCCAACCGCGCGCTTCTCGTTGACGATGGCGGCCAGGAGATCTTTACGTCGAATGACTTCGACGCCGTCTTCCCGCGCGGCATCGACTTCGACGTTCGCACCGCGGACCGCGGCAGTGACGACGATGGCGTCCACGCCGGCAAGGTGAGCCGGATCGTGACCGATGTGAATATCGACTCCGCGGCTGGCCAGAAGCGCCGTCGAGGACGAGCGCTTCAGATCGCATCCGGAGACGGTCATGCCGCGTCCATGGAGGATCTCGGCGATGCCACTCATTCCGATGCCGCCGATGCCGACGAAATGAATATTCTTAATCTTGTCTAAATTCATGCTGGATAGTGGCTCGGTAATAACCAATTTTATTCGCTTCGCTCTATTTTTTCGAGTAAATCAACGATCTTTTTTGTAGCGTCGGGGGTTGCCAGCGCTCGCGCGGCACTTCCCATGCGAGCCGTTCGCTCCGGGTCGCTGATGATTCCGGTGATCGCAAACGCCAGCCGCTCCGGCGAAAGCTCGCGTTCCGTGATGACCACGGCGCCGCCCGCCTGCTCGACGGCACGCGCGTTCAGCTCCTGGTGGTTGTCCGTCGCGGCAGCGAACGGAATCAGAATCGCCGCTCGTCCGGCGGCGGCAAGCTCGCCGACGGTCATCGCTCCGGAGCGCGCTACGGCCACGTCCGCCGAAGCAATCTCCGCGACGATCGGATCGAGATACGGCACGACGCGCGCGGACGGAAACGCCGATGCGCGATAACCCGCCTGAACCTTCTGAAGATCTGCCGGTCCGGTCTGATGAACGATGTCGATGCGATCTTTAAGCGGTGCGAGAAACAGCAGCGCTCCGATCATCGCGTCGTTGATCACTCGCGATCCCTGCGAGCCGCCGAATATCAGGAGGCGTTTGCGGGAGTCGGGTGTCGGGCGTCGGGTGCCGGAGGCGGCGTCGAAGAATTCTTTGCGAATTGGATTGCCGGTGACGACGGCGTCGGGCCTCTTCATCCGCGCCGCGGCGACTTCGAACGCGACAGCAGCCGCGGTGACGACGCGCGCGAGCAGGCGATTGGTCAGACCGGGAAAGGCGTTTGATTCATGAATCGCCGAAGGCACGCCGCGCAGCTTCGCCGCGAGCAGAACAGGGCCGGAGGAGTAGCCGCCGACGCCGAGGACGACGTTGGGATGATGCTTGCCGAGGAGGGAGAAGGCTTGCACGAAACCGCGCGGCAGGCGGAGGAGATTGCGAATCGTTTCGCCCAGGCCTTTGCCTTTGAGCCCGCCGGCGGAAATGAGCTCGAGCGGGAAGCCGGCCTTCGGAACGATCGTCTTCTCGAGACCGCGCTCGGTGCCGACGAAGACCACGCGCCGTGCGGGATTGCGGGCCATCCACTCCTGCGCGATGGCGATGGCCGGGTAGATATGCCCCCCCGTTCCGCCCCCGGCGATCATCAACATTTCCCGCACACCCTGCACACCCATGGATGAAGTTTCCTCAGCCCGATTGCTGCGATAAATTCAACAAGATTCCGACTGCGATGAGACTTGTGAGCAGCGACGATCCGCCGTAACTGACGAGCGGCAGCGGCAGACCCTTCGTCGGCAACAGACAAAGCGCGACGCTGACGTTGAGCAGCGCCTGGATGCCGATCATCAGCGTGAAGCCGAGCGCGGCGTAGAAGTCGAAGCGGTTCTGGCTGAAACGCGTCACACGGAAACCGCGCCAGACGAGGAACGCGAAGACGGCAACGAGCAAAAACGCACCGATGAAGCCGAGCTCCTCGCCGATGATCGAGAAGATGAAGTCGGTGTGCGGTTCCGGCAGGAAAAAGAGTTTCTGCCGGCCGTTTCCGATGCCGAGTCCGCGCAGTCCGCCGGTGCCGAGGGCGATCAACGACTGCATCGCCTGGAATCCTTTTCCGAGCGGATCGGCCTCAGGATTCAGGAACGTGACGAGCCGCTCACGCCGGTAGTCCGCGCTCAGAACCAGCAGCAATCCCGCGGGAATGATCATCAGCGCGAACGTGACCACGCGCATCCACGAAACGCCGGCCGCGAAGATCATTCCGGCGGCGACGAGCACGAGCGTCGAAGCCGTGCCGAAATCGGGCTCGAGCAGAATCAATCCCGCGAAGATCGCGACGACGAAGGCCAGCGGCAGAAGCGTCGACGTCAATTCATTGATGCGCTCTTCCTTGCGCGCCAGGTACGACGCGAGAAAAAGAACGAGCGCGGGCTTCGCAAACTCGCTCGGCTGCAGTTGAAAGCGGTGCAGCACGACGATCCAGCGATGCGTGCCGTTGATCGTCGGCTGGAAGAGCGCGATCACAAGCGCCGTGAGCACGGCGGCGACGATGCTGTAGATGATCCGGCGGTCGCGCAACAACGCGGCATCGACGTGCATCAGCGTGACCATGACCAGACTTCCGGCGATGAGAAACACGAGCTGGCGCGTGATGAAATAGTAGGGATTGTCCGACCCCACCTTCTGCATGGTGATGATCGCGGATGCCGAGTAGATCATCACCATCCCGACGACGACGATGAGCATCGCCGCGCCGAAGAGGTAGGTGTCGTAGGTGAGTTTGCGGCTCATGGTTGGGTTGCCTGGTTGCCTGGTTGCCTGGTTGCCGTTGCGGTTGCGCGGTCGCAAGGTCGGGAGGTCGTCGCGGGATTCCGCGGTCGAATTGCTCGAAACGCAGAAGGTTGCGGCCGCGAACCCGCGGGACGCGGACACCGCGAGACCCCACCCGGTAACGCGGCAACCTGGCAACCCAGCAACCTCACTTCATCCCCCTCACCAACTCCTCGAAATGCTCGCCGCGATGTTCGAAGTTTCGGTATTGATCGAAACTCGCGCACGCGGGCGACAGCAGGACGACGTCGCCTTGCTTCGCGTGCTTGCGCGCGTGGGCGACGGCATGTTGCAGGTCACCCGCGCTCACGATGTTGGCGGCTCCGTCGAGCGCCGCGGCGACGCGATCCGCGGCGGCGCCGATCGTGAGCACCGCGCGACTCTTTTCCTTGACGAGGTCGCGCATCCGCTCGAACTCGCCCGCTTTGTCTTTGCCGCCGAGAATCAGCCAGACGCTCGAAGCCGGAAACGATTCCAGCGACTTGAGCGTGGCATCGACGTTCGTGCCTTTCGAATCGTTGATCCAGCGCACGCCATCGACTTCGCGCACGAGGACCATGCGATGCGGCAGACCGGCAAACGAACCGAACGCGATCTGCACGCTGACCTCATCAACGCCGAGCGCTTTGACGGCCAGCCACGCCGCAAGCGCGTTCTCAGCGTTCGCGGTTCCTTCCAGCTTCAGCGACGAGCGGGGAATCCGCCGCTCCTGGCCATCGATGCGCAACACGAGATCGCCGCCGTCGAGAAACGCGCCCTCCTCAATCGACTGCGTGGAAGAAAAACGCCACAGCCTGCCGATGGAATCGCGCGGTTGCGCACGGCGATCGGCAACGTTGACGATCGCAACATCGTGCGGCTGTTGATTGCGGAAAATGCGGTATTTCGCCGCGGCGTAGGCGTCGAAACTCGGGTAGCGATCCATGTGGTCCGGCGTGATGTTGAGCAGCAGCGCGACGTTGGCGTGGAAGGTGTCCACACTCTCGAGCTGAAATGATGACAACTCCAGCACATACGTCCTCGGCTTCTCCAAATCCACCGCGGCAATGAACGGCTCGCCGATGTTGCCAGCGACAATCGGCTGCAGTCCGGCCACTTTGAGAATCTCGCCGATCAGCATCGTCGTCGTCGATTTCCCATTCGATCCGGTCACCGCAACGATCCTGCTTCCGCGAGGGACGTAGCGATAGGCAAGCTCGATCTCACCGACGACAGGAATCGACCCCGTCTGCGCCAGAAGAGGAATCGTCGAAGGCACGCCGGGGCTCAACACGATCATTCCAATCCCATCGAGCATGCCAGCGTCGTCGCGGCCGAACACGCGCTTGACCGACGAGTGCAGTGGATACGGCAGCTCGGGGTTGGCGTTCGAGTCCGTGATCGACACGTCTTCGCCGCGCGCAGCAAGAAAATTCGCTGCGGCTACGCCTGACTTGCCGGCTCCGATAATTAAGGTTCTGCTCATGTGTCTTTTGAGTTGTTAGTCGATTAGTTGATTAGTCGATTGGAAGTCTTCTGCGTGCTGATCTACCAATCCACTTGCCCACTAATCCACTCCTCTACTAATCCACTAATCCACTGCCTCACCTCAACTTCAACGTCGACAGCGAGATCAGCGCGAAGATGATGGCGATGATCCAGAAGCGGACCACGACCTTCGTTTCGCGCCAACCTGAAAGCTCGAAATGGTGATGCAGCGGCGACATCTTGAAGATGCGGCGCCCGGTCAATTTGAATGAGGCAACTTGCAGCACGACCGACATTCCTTCGAGCACGAAGAGACCGCCGACGAGGCCGAGGAGGATTTCCTGTTTGATCATGACGGCGAGGCAGCCGATGGCGCCGCCGAGCGCGAGCGAGCCGACGTCGCCCATGAAAATCTCCGCGGGGTGGGCGTTGAACCAGAGAAATCCTAGTGATGCTCCGACCATCGCCCCGCAAAAAACGGCCAGCTCGGCGGCCTGCGGAACCCAGGCGATGCGCAGGTAATCGGCGACGCGGAAGTTGCCGGCCGCGTACGTGAGGATCGTGTAGGTCACGGCCACGATCAGCGTCGATCCGATCGCCAGCCCATCGAGACCGTCGGTCAGATTCACGCCGTTCGAGGCGCCGACGAGGACGACGACGATGAACGGGATGTAGAGGAATCCGAGGTTCAGGTGAAGCATCTTGAAGAACGGAAAGGTGAGGACGGTCGAGTAGTTGTTGTGAATCGACGGCAGGTAGGCGATGGCCAGTCCCGCGGCCAGCGCCACGCCGATCTGCATCGAAAACTTTTCGCGCGCGGTCAGACCTTCGTTCTTCTTCTTGATCAACTTGCGGTAGTCGTCGACGAACCCGATCACGCCGTACGCGAAGGTGACGAAGAGAATGATCCAGATGTACGGGTTGAGAATGTCGGCCCAGAGAATCGTGGGGATGATGATGGCGACGTTGATGAGGATGCCGCCCATCGTCGGCGTGCCGGCCTTCTGCTGATGTGACTTCGGCCCTTCTTCGCGGATGTACTGGCCGAGCTTGATGCGGCGCATCCGCTCGATCAGCCACGGACCGAAGATGAAGGAGATGACTAGCGCCGTGAGCGCCGCCCATGCCGACCGGAATGTGATGTAGCGGAAGACGTTGAAGCCAGAGATCATGTTCCGGAGCGGGTAGAGCAGGTAGTACAACATCAGTGCGCGCCCTCCGCGGTCGAGTTGGTGAGCAGGTTGACGGTGCGATCGAGTCCGATGCCGCGGCTGGCTTTGATCAGCACGAGATCGCCCGGACGGATGAACGTTTTCAGAAACTCGGCGGCGCCCATCGCGTCGTCGAAATGATGGCGGGATTCGTCGGCGAAGCCCGCGTCGGCAGCGCCTTCGAGCAGAGCACGCGAGCGCTTGCCGACGCCGATCACGACGTCGATGCTCTTCGGAATGGCGCGTCCGGCATCGCGGTGGTAGTCGAGCTCTTTTTCGCCCAACTCGAGCATGTCGCCGATCACGGCGATGCGGCGCCCGGTCACATCGGCCTGTTCCATCAGCGCCAGCGCGCTGCCGAGTGCATAGGGGTTCGAGTTATAGGTATCGTCGTAAATCGTAGCGCCGCCGGCGTCAAGAATGATGCCGCGATGCGCAGCCGGCTTCAGGTTGCTGACGCCGCGCTCGATCCCTTCCCACGAAATGCCGATGGCTCGCGCGGTGGCAATGGCGGCGAGGAGATTCTCGAGATTGTGGCGGCCGGGAAGCGACAGCGAAAAAGAATGGCCGGCGACTTCGAATGATGTTCCGAGCAAGCCGCGCTCGCGGATGTTCACGCCGCGGAAACCGGCTTCGTGATCGATGCCGTAGGTGATCTTGCGTCCTTCGAAGCCGGCGCTGATGTTCATCACGTATGGGTTGTCCGTGTTCAGGACGATGGTGCCGCCCGGCTTGACGTTCTCGAGCAGCTCGCGCTTTGCTTCGGCGATCTTCTCGATCGTGCCGAAGAACTCGATGTGTACCGGCCCGATGTTCGTGTAGACGCCGATGTCGGGATGGAGAAGCCCAGCCATCTGCGCGATCTCGCCCTTGTGATTCATGCCCATCTCGCTGACGACGACTTCGGCATCGTCCGGCGTGTTGGTAACGCAGAGCGGGCAGCCGATCACGTTGTTGAAGTTGCCCCACGATTTGAACGTGCGCCGCTCGGAGGCGACGAGCGTGGCGATCATTTCTTTCGTCGTCGTCTTGCCGGCGGAACCGGTGATGCCGATGAGCGTGAAGGGATAGCGTTCGCGAATCGAGCGCGCCAGGTTCTGCAGCGCGACTGTCATATCGTCAACGCGGACGATCCCTTTGTCATCGGGCACATTCGCCGGCACATTCGAAACGACCGCACCTCGGCTCGTGGTCAGCGCTTGCGCGAGAAACTGGTGGCCGTCAAGACGCTCGCCGGTGATGGCGAAGAAGACGGAATCCGCTTTCACTTCGCGGCTGTCGATGACGACGGAATCGATAGTGACGTCGCCGCCCTGAACGAGCTCGCCGCCGGTCATTTCGGCGATCTGTCGGAAGGTCAGGTGCATGGGACCTCCGGGGAGTGGGGGGTGGGGAGTGGGGAGTGGGAGTTGAGCCCACGGTCGCACGGTCTCGTGGTCTCGTGGTCCCGCCGCGAGGCATGAGTGGATGAAGCGGAGGTCGAGTCTCCCACACCCCACACCCAACTCCCCACTCCCACAACCGCGATGCTCTCTTCCGGCTCCGCCGCGCCAACCCGATCGCGGCCCTTCCCCCGAAGCTGCCCGGCGATCGCCAACCATCCACCCGCACAGAAGGCAATCGACGGAGCCGGAACAGAGCACCTGTCTGATGTCGCTAAATGATAAGACGAATTGATCATTGATTTCAACACTAATTTGATGTCGATTTAACTGCTTCGTTTTTGTGGCTTGTTTTCGGTTGCCTGGCCTGCAAAGCCCGCTCCGCCTCTTCGCGGTCGTCGAAGTGGATGACCTGATCGCCGATGACCTGGTACGACTCGTGGCCCTTGCCGGCGATGACGATGACGTCGTCGTCGGACGCGCCTGCGATCGTGCGCGCGATGGCTTCGCGCCGGCGGGCGATGCGCTCGTAGTTCGCCGCCCCCTTCATCCCTTTCTCGATGTCGTCGAGAATCGCTTCGGGCTTTTCGCTGCGCGGGTTGTCGCTCGTGAGCACGACGCGATCGGCGAGACGGGCCGCGATCGCTCCCATCTTGGCGCGCTTGTCTTTGTCGCGGTCGCCGCCGCAGCCGAAGATGACGATGACGTTCCGGTTGCGGTCGAGATCGCGCACGGCGGGTAGCAACTTCTCGAGTGCGTCGGGTTTGTGGGCGTAGTCGACGATCACCGTCGGACCGCCGTCGCTTTCGACGTATTCGAACCGGCCGCGGACCGCGGCGAGATTGCGAATGCCGGCCTCGATCGTCGGGATGTCGATGCCGACCGCCAGCGCCGCGCCGATGGCGCCGAGCCAGTTGGAGAGATTCGGGGCGCCGAGGAGGCGGGAGTCAACGGTCACATCACCGGACGGAGTTTGGACGACGCCGTGGAGTCCGCGCACTGAGATATCGAAATCTTCCGGTGCACGAATGTCCGCTTTCGCATCGCGGCCGAAGGTGACCACGCAGTCGCCAAGCTCCTTCGCCAGGCGGCGTCCGTATTCGTCGTCGATGTTGACGATCGCGGTCTTGCGGGTGCGGTCGATCTGATCAAAGAGCTTGCGCTTCGCGGCGAAGTAGTCCTCGAAGTCTTTGTGAAAGTCGAGGTGATCCTGCGTGAGATTCGTAAAGACCGCCGCGCTGAAATGCATGCCGAAGGTTCGCTTCAAGGACAGCGCGTGCGAGGACACTTCCATCACCGCGTTGCGGACGCCGGCATCGACCATCTTGGCCAGCCATTGCTGCAACACGACGGCATCGGGCGTGGTGCGATCGGCGGTCAGGCGCTCGTCGCCGGCGCGATATTCGATCGTACCGACGAGTCCGACCGGACCACCCGCGGCGTCGAAGACCGACTCGATCATCTTCGTCGTTGTTGTTTTTCCTGAGGTTCCGGTCACGCCAACGAGGGTGAGGTGCTCGACGGGACGGCCATAGAAATTGGCTGCGATTGTCGCCAGCGCGGCTCGCGAATCATCGACTTCGATCAGCACCGGAGCGTTCGCAGGCGTCTCGCTCACAATCGCTGCCGCACCTTTGCTGAGCGCAGAATCGATGAATCGCGCGCCGTCTGTTTTGAATCCCGGCACCGCCACGAACACCGATCCCGCTCCGGCGAGCCGCGAATCCGCAGTCACGCTTGCGCTGTCGATGTCCATGTTTCCGCGGCTCGCACGGACAGGCACATCGCGCAACAGTTCGCGCAGTTTCATCGCGCTCCCTCCGCAAGAGTGAGCACGACCTGATGATCGGCCGGCAGAGCTTCGCCGGGCATTGGCTGTTGTGTTTGGACCACTCCGCTCCCCGAGGCGCGGATCCGGAAGCCTGCCGCCGTGGCGCGCACCAACGCCGCTCGGGCGTCGAGGCCGCGCAGGTCAGGCACTGCCGGTCCCGCTGCCGGCATAGGCTTTTGCGAAAACGCCGCCAGCGCCGGCGCGGCCACATCGATCGTCCGGGCCGGGATGGAGGGAGGAACGCCGAGGTAACGGAGAGTCGATTCGGCGATCTCTTTGAAGGCGGGGGCGGCCACCGTGCCGCCGTATTCTTCGCCCTTCGGCTCATCGACCATGACCAGAATGACCAGGCGCGGCCGGTCCGCCGGAACGTAACCGGCGAACGATGCGACCACTTTGTCCGAGTAGCCTCCCCGCCCTGCTTTCTGTGCGGTGCCGGTCTTGCCCGCCACCACATGTTCCGCCAGCGCCGCGTGCACGCCCGTTCCTCGGCTTACCACCGACTTGAGAATCTCGTTCAGAACCGCGGCTGTCTTTTCGGAGATGACCCGCACCGGCGCCGCGGCCGGCGGCACGTCGACGATGTTTCCGTTGGCGTCGGTGACCTTGTCGATGATGCGCGGCTGGACGCGGAGTCCGCCATTCGCGACCGCGGCCATGGCGCTGACGACCTGCAGCGGCGTCACGCCGATCTCCTGACCGATCGAGAGCGAGGCATTGGAAAGCTGCGACCACTGTTCGGTGTGCCGCACGTGTCCCGACGCCTCGCCCGGAAGCGCGATGCCGGTTCGGTCTCCGAAGCCGAAGCGGCGAATGTAGCGATAGAAACGGTCCTGCCCCAGCGACAGACCGACGCGAATGGCGCCAACGTTCGAGGAGTGCGTCATGACGTCTTCGAACGTGATCAGTCCGTAGCGCGCGTGGCCATGCTCGTGGATCTGCGTCGATCCGATCTGAATGTAGCCGTCGGCGCAATCGATGATCTGCGACGGAGTGACCAGGCCTTCTTCGAGGCCGGCCGACGCTGTCACGATCTTGAACGTGGAGCCTGGCTCGTAGGTGTCCTGCACGGCACGGTTCTTTCGCGCGTCGGGCGGAAAGTCGGGGAACCGATTCGGATCGAATGATGGGTTGGAAGCCATCGCCAAAATGCGGCCGTCGCGCGGATCCATGACGATGGCGACACCGTCGAGCGCGTGATACTGATCGACGACGCGGCCCAGCGCACGCTCGGCGATGAACTGCACGACGGAATCGATCGTGAGATAGACATCCTTGCCGTCGATCGGCCGGTTGGGCCCTTCGCCGCCGACCTGGTACATGCCGCGCCGCGCGTCGCGCAACAGCGTGATGCGGCCGGCACGTCCGCGGACCTGCGCGTCGAACGAATGCTCGATGCCGCCGAGTCCTTCGCCATCGAGCCCGACGTATCCGACGACGTTCGCTGCCAGCATGCCGCGCGGATACGAGCGACGGTGTTCCTCAAGATAGTAGATGCCCGGCAGGCGAAGAGCCTTCACCGCAGCGCTGACTTCGAGCGGGAGCTGGCGCGCGATCCAGACGAAGCCGCCGCCGGATGCCAGCTTCGTATTCAGCTCCGCCGCGGTCATCTGCAACGCGGCGACGCTCGCCAATTCCTTCGCGGTTTGTGCGGGATCGCCAACGGCTTGCGGGTCGGCGTAGATCGATTCAGCACTCACGCTTTCCGCGAGGACGCGCTTGCGGCTGTCGAAGATCGAGCCGCGCACAGGTTGAAGAGCAAGCGTCCGCTCCTGCTGCCTCTGCGCCTTGACGACGTAGTCCGCGTGTCGCACGAGCTGGACTTGCGCCAGACGACCGATCACGACCAGCGCCCACGCGGCGAGGAAAGCGAAGAGTTGCAGGAGACGCTTTTGCGAGACTGGCATCAGCGAATTCCTGAGGGGGTGGGTTGTGGGGAGTGGGGAGTGGCAGCGTTGTCCGACGGTGACTGAACCATTACGACGACGCGCGGGTCGGTGTGCTGGAAACCGAGCTCGGTGGCGCGCTGTTCGACGGCGCCGAGCGACGTGCGGCGATCGAGCTCGAGCTGGAGCGCACGGTTCGCGTTCTCGATCTCCTGCTTCTTTTTCTGCAGGCGCGTCGCTTCGTGTCCGAGGCGGATCACCTCGAGGTTCTGCCAGGTGAAGAGCAGGAGGAAGAGTCCGATCGGAACGCCCAGACCGAGGACGGCAAGCAGCTCACGGAAGCGCTTGCGGTCGCGCTCGCGAACGATGTGGCTGTTTTCGATCGATTTCTTCTGCGCGTACATGCGGGGAACCTTCCAGGGATGACGTCACGGAGCCAGGGAACAAGGGTGAAGATCTGCCTACAAGCACGACCCGGAAACCATCCACACCCACCCACGCTCCCCCAGCCACCCCTCCCGAGCTCCCGCGGCGCACACACGCCCACCCTTCCCCAACCTTCACCCTTGTTTCCGGGCTCCGGTTTACTGCAGCTCTTTAGCTCTTGGCTGTTAGCTCTTAGGTGCGAGAGTCTTCAGCTTTCGATCGTCGAGCACTTACCTGTCAACTCTCAGATTTCGGTTTCCCTAAGAGCTAAGAGCTAACAGCTAAGAGCTTCTCCCCCACCCGCAACTTCGCGCTTCGCGACCGCGGATTGCGATCAATTTCTTCCTCCGAAGCAGTGACCGGACGGCTTGTCAGAATCTTCACGACTTCCTTCGCACCGCACCCGCAGACCGGCAGGTTCGGCGGGCACGTGCACTCCCCTTCCAACCGCCGCAATGCGCGTTTGACGATGCGATCTTCAAGCGAGTGGAAGGCGATGATTGCGATGCGCGCCCCTTTTTCGAGAACGCTGACCGCGTCGTCGACGAACTTGTCGAGCCCCACCAGCTCCTCGTTCGCGGCGATGCGAAGCGCCTGGAATGTGAGCGTTGATGGATCGATCTCGCGGAACCGCGGCTTCTTCACGCTCCGCACGATCTCCGCGAGCCGTGCCGTCGTTTCGATCGGCCCCTCGGCACGCCCATTCACGATCGCTCGTGCGATGCCGCGCGCCATCGGCTCTTCGCCGTACTCGCGCAGGATCGTTGCGAGCTCGCGTTCGTCGAGCGTGTTGACCAGTTCCGCGGCGGTCGTCGACTCCGGCCCCATCCGCATGTCGAGCGGCGCGTCGTAGCGGAATGAAAATCCGCGCGATGCGTCGTCGAGCTGCATCGACGAGACGCCGAGGTCTGCGAGAAGTCCGCTGACTGACTCGATCTTCTGCTTCTTCAGAATGTCAATGAGCGTCTCGTGGCGTCCCTGTGCGAGCGTCACGCGGTCTCCGAATTTCTCCAGCCTCGCTGCCGATGCGGCCAGCGCTGCCGGATCGCGGTCGATGCCGAGGATGCGGATCGATGGGTAGCGCGTGAGAAGTGCTTCCGCGTGACCACCAAGTCCGATCGTGGCATCGACGAGCGTTCCGTCATCGCGCGAAGGACGGAGAAAGTCGACGATTTCGCTTAAAAGAACCGACTGGTGCATGACATCTCACACACCATGCAACTCCAACTCTTTCCAGTCCTCGGCATTCATCGGCGCCTCGGACATCCGCTTCTGAATCTTTTCGCCGTTCCAGACTTCGAGGTGATCGGTGTGGCCCATCACGACGACGTCTTCGGTGATGCCGGCGACGTTGCGCAGGATCGTCGGGATCAACACCCGCCCCTGCGGATCGATCGTTCCGGTGTGACCGAAGTAGTTCACCTTCTCGAGCAGCTTGGCCTTGGCGACTGATGTGGAAGGCACCTTCGAAAGCCGTCCGTGAAATGCGTACCAGACTGCCATCGGATAGATGAGGGCCCGCTCGCCGTCGGTCGAAGTGATGAAGCACTCGGAGCCGTGCTGCTCTTCAATGACCTTGCGGAAGTGCGATGGGATCTTGAGACGACCCTTCTCGTCGACCTTCGCCGGGGCATGCCCCATCAAGACTGGCTCGACCATTTCCGCTCTGACTTTCGTGTTTCGAAGCCTCTTTGTACCACTACCGACCACTACTGTCCACAAAAATCCACTGGTTGTAGAAAAAAAGGGGCCTTGCGCTTCAGCGGCCCGGGGCTGAACCGAAAGTTAGCCGCCCGGGTCAAGCAAGCGGGTACGATACGCACAGAAGGCCGGTCATGAACGCCAAGATTCTCGCTGCCGCGGTCCTCATTTCACTCGTCGCACCCGCCGCCTACCCGGTGAAGCGGCGCGCCGTCCGTCCGCCCGAACTTGCATGGTTTCACGCATCAATCTTTGTAGACGTCTCTGAGCCACCCGCGCAAAAGACATCCATCAGTATGGGTTGGCCGCTGCGTGAGGTCTTGGAAGGCAGTACCCCCTACACTTTGACCCTGACGACCCGTGCTGGGCAGGTCACGCTCGAGGATTCCGCCTGGTTCCCGGATCTCTGCACCAAGCCACCATGTGGGATGTTGTTCCTTTTCCTTAAGAACAGCGACGGCTCGTTCGGTGACCCTGTCACAAAGATATCGCCGGACGTGCTTCCTGGCCTCCTTGAATATCGTTGGTCAATATCCAGGCCGTCGCGGGCTCGGGGGACCATATCGTTTCAAATCTGGGCCGATGACAACCACCACTGGCAATTTGTCGGCGGTCCTGTGGCAAGCGTCCAAAAGAACGCCGATGGCGGGGTCACAGTTTATGGCGTGTTCCCTAGCGACCCCATGATCGGATCCAGCTCAGCGCATATAGATGTTAGAGATTATCCAGCAGCATTGCCGTCAACAGGTGGCTCCGTGGAAGTGCCCGCTGCGCTAGTCGGCCAGCTGCCGACGATTCTGTCGGTATGCTCCGCGGTATCGGCGCTGACACCCAATTCACTGCAGTGTTCAATCGTGTCTGTCGAATAGCCATCGCCGGGCACCGTTCATGCCGAGCATCCACCATTGTCGAATCCGCGGCTAACTCCGCAGCGGACGCGAACCGCTTCGTTTCTGCACCTCCAGTTTGTACCATCTTGCCGTCGCGGCTCGCGCCGCTGAGTGCTGATCCGTTAGACCCGCTGGGTCAAGGACGAGGGTTTCGCCTTCGACCAGCAACAGCAACCTGTCTCGCCCAAGTTCGCTGAGCACGAGATGTTCAGCGTGCGAGGTCGAACGAAAGACAACATCTCGGCAAGTGAGGCAAATCACTACGTCCAGCGAATCGGCAGGCCGCTTGAACTCGACGACGTGACGCGGTTGAAAGAGACACGCCATCTCTTCGGCAGAGCTTGCAGCCCAACTGGAACGGAGAAGAAGAGCTTCTCCAATTTTGCGACCATCTCCTTCTCCGAGATCCCTCGTTTCTAGAATTGGGTATCCATAAAACGTGCGATTGTGCTGTGATCGTTGGAAGTCTTTGTCAAGAGGGTTTGTGATGTGAAACAAAGTTGCACTCTCGGATGACCCTATGAGGGACTTTGCCCAACTCAGGGTCCGAACTGTGGCAGCCTCATAGTCCCGAGCAACTTGCTGGTGCGCTTCGCGCTGCTGCCTTGGATTCAGGCCAGGGCCGAATGGCGACTCATGGTGACAGCCGGTGACGACCGTGAGGCTGATCCCGACGAGACCTACGGCGAGCATTCGGCAAAATGCTCTGGCGAATGGCAACATCAGTGATTTGACGATGCCACAGTTCCGAAGTTCTAGCGGTCTAACTTCACGCTCAATCCCCGATCGGCGGGCCGGGAGGCACCTCAGGCAGCTTCGGCAAGGCACGCGGCTGATCCGGACGAGCCAGAAAGCGCTCGATGTCGTCGCGCATGGCGTGGCGGTGGGCAACCTCGGCTTCATCGCGAACTCCGGCGTCGCTCAGTTTCGCCGCAAGCCTTCGCAATCCCTCGCTCGCCTCGGCGCGCACCTGCGGATCGGCGTCGGCGTTGGCACTGAGATTCATGAGCCGCGTCGCAGTCAGGCGCGCGGACGCACGCGTGATCGCGCCGCGGTAGCCGTTCTCGTGTTTGGTGACCGTCGCGATGACATCGTTGACGATCTCGTTGAAGTCAGGATTCGCAGCATCCTCGGCGTGAAACTGCACGAGCCGCGCGGCGCGGCGCGCGTCGAGTAGCGCGGCAAGCGTGATGTCGGCCGAGGCCATCGCCGCGCTCACCGGATCAAACGCCGGCGTCGTGCGATGCTCGAACAGCTCCGTGTTGCTGGTGACGTCGACATTGCCGCGGGGCGGGATGAGCGCGAGGATGCGCGGAGGAATCTCGAGGAACGCAGGATCGAGCGTTGACAACACGACGTTGAGCGCATCGCGCTGCGCCGCGGCAGGAACGATGCGGCGCGTCGGCGTCGGAACCAGTCCACCTTCTTCTTTCACGCTGTAGCGGTAATCGAGTCCGCCGATCGACTTCGCCGCCGCTTCGAGCTGATAGCGATGATGCAGGAAGAGCGGCACGAGCATTTCTTCGAGCTGCGCCAGCGGCGTCCCCATCGGAATGTTGCGCAGTCCGAACTGCGAGAGCGCGATGCGGCGCACTTCGATCTCGTGACGCAGCATGGCCACGTTGTCGCCCGGCAAATCCCAAACCGAGGCATCGGGATGCGCGGCGCTGACCGGGCGCGATTCCGGATCGGTGATGAAGAGCGGCGCCTCGCGCACGATGCGATCGAGCTCCTGCTCTTCGCTCGCGCCCGGCGCAAACTGCGCGTAGGCATAGCGAATCACCCACTTGTCGTACGAGCCGATGCTCTTCGTGTACGCGTCCGACAAATCGAGTTTGCCGCCGGTGATCTTCACATACGGCGACGGATAGTCCATCACGGAGGCGCGGCCGAAGCTGGAGGCGGCCATGTTGTGATCGAGGCCGAGCGTGTGTCCCGTCTCGTGCGCGGCGAGCTGGCGGATGCGCGCGAGTGCCATCATCGATGGCGACGTCATCGGATCGAGATCGGCCAGCGCTTTGTCGTGCAGCTCATCGAACTGCGGAATCAACCCCTCGGCAATCATGACGTCCTGCCGGATGCGCAGCGATCCCAGCGTGACGTTGCCTTTGATGATCTCGCCGGTGCGCGGATCGATGACTGCCGCGCCGTACGACCACCCGCGTTGCGCACGATGCACCCAGTTGATCATGTTGTAGCGAAGATCCATCGGATCGGCGTCGGGCGGCAGTACCTTCACCTGAAACGCGTTCTTGAAACCGGCGGCCTCGAAGGCGGCGCTCCACCACGAAACGCCTTCCAGCAGCGCGCTGCGAATCGGCTCCGGCGCGCCGGCGTCGACGTAGTAGACGATCGGCTCGACCGGCTCGGAGACTGCGGCGCTCGGATCTTTTTTCACGAGACGATGCCGCGCGATCCACTGCTTCTCGATCGGTCCGGTGAACGGACTGGCGTAATCGAAAAAGTCGACGCTGAAAACGCCGACGCGAGGATCGGCACGCCGCGGCGTGTAGCCGGGCGGCGGCAATTCGACGAGCGAGTGATGTTCGCGAACCGTCAGGCTGTCAGGGATCGGCGTGACGCCGCTGACAAAGTTGCCCGGCCTCTCACCCGTTTGAAACGTCAGCACCGCCTCGACCTCGGTGTTGCGCGGAAACACTTTCGTGCGCGGCAGGTAGATCGCGCTGCGATTTTTGTCGAGCGAGTAGTTTCCCTGTTGCGTATTGCGCAACGAGCGCGTGACGCCCTGCTGATCGCTGAGAAAAAAGTCGGTGGCATCGACGAGAACCGACGTCGCATCGCTCGCTTCGACTTTGAACGACGCGAGCACCGACCGCGCAAACGAGTCGGCCACCGCGCGTTTCTCCGCCTCGTCATTGCTGATCGCACGAAACCGAGTGTTCGTCGCCGTCATCAACACCTTCGGCCCGATGCGCTCAAACGTGACGATCTGCGTCTGCCCAAGCAACCCGCGATCAAGCCCGATCGGATTCGATCCAACGCCGGCAGGCAGCGAGACCTGGTAAAGCAGCTCCTCATTGAACCGCGAAATCTGCATGAACAACTTGCCGTTCTCCGCGTCCCAGAAGAGCGGGATGAAGCCATCGAACTTCTGGAGTTTGGCGGTCTTCGCTTCGATGGTCGATTTCTCGACGACGGCGGGACGAGGAGTCGCCGGAGCTACGCTGACTTTGGGCGG
The DNA here is from genome assembly GCA_963719365.1 of Thermoanaerobaculia bacterium. Taxonomy (GTDB): domain Bacteria; phylum Acidobacteriota; class Thermoanaerobaculia; order Gp7-AA8; family Gp7-AA8; genus JADGNZ01. The sequence goes on from OY970380.1 coordinate 1,957,756, forward strand.
CGGTGGAGTGGTCGTGCAGGCGGCGAGCAGAACGAGCGAGGCAGCGAATCGTTTCATGGCAAAGATTCTAGCCGGTCGGGATGATCCCGAAGACAACCTTACGAATCTCTCGTGCGACATCGCGATCACTGCTGAACCCAGGGACCTAATGTTCCAGGTGACCGGCGACTCACGCAGGCCGGACAGTCACAAGTCGCCCCGCGATTGGCAGACATATGGACACGCCCGTGAAGGATTCCGTGCTTCTGATCGAAACGCGTGATTATGCGTTGCGCGAGAGAGGGATCGCGGCGTTCGTACAACAGAAACATTGCATGTGACACGTAATCCGCGATCTGAAGAAGCCTGCTCTCCTTTGCCGCAGAAAAGTAAGGGATATCGGCAAGGTTATTCAGGACTCCCCACTGAGTGCCGAGCCTGCGGAAGTCCTTCACCCACAGCTTGGCGCGTTGCTGGTAGTGACTTTCGGCGAAAACGATCAAGCCGCGCTGAGGATCGTTGTGATCATGTGCGCGACGATTCAGAAAGGTATCAAATCGCTTCACCACCTGCTCGGTAGCGCATTTGACTGCGTCTTCGCCATAGAGCTGAGCGTCCTTCTCGACCACGGCAGTGAAGAGCGCTAGGCCGGGACGATTGGCTCGTTCTATCGTCGAACCGATGTCGGAAAGAACATCCTGACGAGTCGTTTCAAGAACCGAGCGCCAAAAGCCAGAGCCCGAACGCATGGGCGAGGCGTGGAAATCTATGGGAGGTGATGACGGCCAGTACTTGCGCTGCAAATCGTCTAGATCGCGATTCAGGTAAAACGTGGTCCGCTCAAAGACGGCGGCACCGCCGAGGACAAAATGGCGATCCGCCGGGTTTTCTGGATTACCGGACTCGTCGAGATACAAGAAATACATGCGTCGGCAAGTCGGCAAAAAAAAGGCGGCTGATGAGCTTTCGCTCGGGGGTTTCAAACAAGGAAACCCACGTCAGACCGCACGTTGTATTTAGACGATATATCGCTGGCTGTCAAGCATTTATTTCCGGCAACCATCGGACTCCGGAAGATCACGAACGAATCACTTCCACACCCTTCAGGTACGGTCTCAACACCTCCGGCACCCGCACCGAACCATCCTCGTTCTGGTAATTCTCGAGGATGGCGACGAGCGTGCGGCCGAGCGGGAGGCCGGAACCGTTGAGGGTGTGGACGAAGGCGGTCTTCTTGTCCGCGGTGCGGTACTTGATGTTCGCGCGGCGGGCCTGGAAGTCGGCGAAGTTCGAGCAGGAGCTGATCTCGCGGTATGTTTGCTGGCCGGGCAGCCACACTTCGATGTCGTACGTTTTCGCCGAAGTGAAGCCCATGTCGCCGGTGGAGAGAGTCATCACGCGATAGTGCAACCCGAGGGCTTGCAGCACCGCCTCGGCGTCCGCGGTCAGCTTCTCGTGCTCGGCCCAGGAACTCTCCGGCGTCGTGAATTTCACGATCTCGACTTTCTCGAATTGATGTTGACGAATGAGGCCGCGCGTGTCTTTGCCATGCGATCCCGCCTCGCTGCGGAAACAGGGTGAATACGCCGTGTACATGCGCGGCAGCGTCGCCCCATCCAGGATCTCGTCGCGATGCAGGTTCGTCACCGGCACCTCGGCGGTCGGAATCAGGTAGTAATCGCGGTCGGTGAGTTTGAAGAGATCCTCCTCGAACTTCGGCAACTGGCCGGTGCCGAGGAGTGAGTCAGCGTTGACCATGAACGGGGGGACGACTTCGACGTAGCCCTGCTGCTCGTGAACGTCGAGCATGAAGTTCATCAGCGCGCGATTCAGCTTCGCGCCGGCGCCGGCGAGGAATGAGAACCTCGCCCCGGTCACCTTCACGGCACGCTCGAAATCGAGGATGCCGAGCGCTTCGCCGATGTCCCAGTGCGCTTTCGGCGTGAAGGCGAAAGATGGCTTCTCGCCCCAGATGCGCTCGACGCGGTTGTGCGTTTCGTCAGGACCGATGGGGACGGATTCGTGTGGGACGTTGGGGAAGTAGAGCTCGACGTTGCGGAGATCGGCTTCGATACCAGCGAGCCGCTCATCGAGCTGCTTGATCTCGTCGCCGGCACGCTTCATCGCCGCGATCTGTTCCGTCGCGTCCTGCTTATTCTTCTTGAGGTTGGCGATCTCCTGCGTCGCGGCGTTGCGCTGCGCCTTGAGCGCTTCGACCTGGGCGATGGAGCGGCGGCGCTCAGCTTCGAGCTCGAGAAAGCGCTCGAGATCCACGCTGGCGCCGCGATTCTTGAGTGCGGTGCGGTAGTCGTCCGTATGTTCGCGAAGGTATTCACGGGAAAGCATGGCGGGGGATTCTAATTAGTTTTATCCGCAGATGTCGCAGATTGCTAGTGCCGCGCGGATCGCACACGCGCATTCGCGTTTGCGATCGGCGGGATCGCGTCGGTCAGGTCGCCGGTGATGACTAGGGCGTAGCTCTGGCGCGGGCCGCTGCCGAGGTGGTTGGCGGTCACGCTAATCGTGTAGTTGCCGGCGGGCGGCGCAGCGATCGACACCACTTCGACGTTGTTCAGACGATCGGGCTGGCCGGGATGGAGCGATTCATTGCCGAGGAACGCGGCGCCGGTGGAGTCGGTGACGCGCAGATCGAGGTCGTTGACCAGCTCGGGAGTCGAGTCGGAAACGCCGCGCGGAATTCCGGCGGGATCGGTCCAGACCAGCGCGACTTTCAATTGTGTTCCCGCCGCGACGTTGAGATGCAGCGTGGCCGTTTCGCCCTGCGCCAATCCTTGCGCCAGCAGAACATCAGCGACGCGGACGCGAGCCCGATCGCCCGGAAAGTAAAGCGCGTCGTCGAGTACCGGAAAGCCGAAGCCTTGCTCGTAGGTCGGTGCCGGACTCGCGGGTGTGAGACCGGAGTTGTAGTTCCAATCGTTCGGCACGGGACGCGTTGCGGCGATCAGCGTCGCCTTCAGCAGCGCAGCGCTCGGAATGAATGCGTGCGACTCCGTGGCGGCGCCGGTGGGATAGAAGCCATCGGTGAAGTATTGGCGCACGAGCGCGGCGGCACCGGCGACCGACGGCGAGGACCATGACGTGCCCGATTGCTGGCTCGTGTTGCAGTTGCGCGTGGTGATGTCACCGTCGTCATCGCCCGCCAGGACATACGACGGCGCGACCAGATCGGGTTTGATCCGTCCGTCGCGCGTTGGCCCCACCAGTGAGAACGGCGTGACCACATCATCGTAGGCGTGAATGTTGGCCCAGCGCGTTCCGCCAACCTGCAACGTGTTTTTCGCACAGCCGGGCGCGGAAAGCGAGCTGGCCGGCGGTGTGGTGGTCGTCGACAGATTGCCGGTGTTGAAGACGACGAGCATGTCGGGATGCGACCAGACGAACGCATCGATATCGCGCGCGCCGGCTGAATAATTCGCGGTCGGCGTGGGAAGAAATGACGGTGTGTTCTGGCGATCGCCCCACGAGTTCGAATGGATGCGCGCTCCCTGTTTGTAGGCCTGATCGAGGATCGGTGTGAGATTCACGGGACATCCGAAACCCGGACGCTGACTGCAGTTGTCGCCACCGATGAAGCCGCCATCCTGCACGATCAATTTCGCGCCAGGCGCAATGCCATCGGCCAGATCGTCGGGAGCGAGCGCGGCGTGGCTGTCGCCGGCTGCAACACTCGCAGCGAGAGTTCCGTGGCGGGCGTTGTCGAACGCGGCGGGATCGTTCGGATCATCACAGCCGAAGGCGCCAGGATATTGATCACAGGAGTAGAGAAAATCGTAGGCGATGACTTTGCGCCGGCTGGTGTCGACATTCGTCGAATTCAAACCATTCGCTGGCGAGCCGGTGTTGACCGGCGGCCGCGAGCCATCAGCCTCGGCGAAGTAGCAACTGTCCCAATCGAGCCCGGTGTCGAGGATCGCGATGATCTGGTGCTGCCCGAGGATGCCGTGATCGAAGACGGGGGTGTCGTGATTGAGCCATCCTGATTGCATGCTGCGAAAGGAGCTGTCATCGGCAGACGCCGCAGCAGCCAGCAGGAACGCGATGACTGCGATCGCAAATAACTTACGCATGGACGCGTGCAACGAAACAAGGGCGGGCGGGCATTCCGAGGAGTGCGGGCGTCTCGCCCGCGGCGGCGAGGCGTCTCGCCTCGGCGTGAGAACCCGCGCTGGTCGCCCTGCTTGACACGTAGCGACGATTGACGGCCAGCCGCGAAACTGACGACAAGCGCCACGCGTGATCCACACGCCGAGGCGGGACGCCCTGGCGGGACGCCTCGCCGCCGCGGGCGAGACGCCCACACTCCCCGTTACTTCTGGCATGCTTCGTTCGTACTCTGCTCGATATGACACGACTCCTTCCTGATCCTGAGCTCGATCAACTCGTCCGGCAGTTGAATGAAGGGGAGGCGGCAGACGCCGAAACCCCGCGGGGGATGTGGCCGGTGGCGGCAAAGGCACAACGCGAGACCTGGCCGGCGGCGCAGGTGCCGCGCGGGAATCCGCTCGAGACGCTTATGATCGACGCCGCGCGGCGAGGCGCCAGCGATTTGCACATCATCGCTGGTTCGGTCCCGGTGTTTCGCGTCGGTGGCCGGCTGGTGCGCAGCGAAGGCGCCGCCCTTTCCGACGACGATGTCGCTCCCCTTCTCGAACCTCTGCTGACTCCGCGTGTGCGCGAGCGCATCGCCGAAGATGGCGCGATCGATTTCTCACTGCGCCTGGACGCGCCGGAGCTCAGCGAGGAGCGGCGCGCGTGGCGCTTTCGCGTGAACATTCATCGCCAGCGCGGCACGTTCGCGGCGTCGATCCGTTCCCTGCCCACGGCGGTGCCGACGATTGCGGAGCTGAACCTGCCACCGATTCTCGATGAGCTGGTGAAACCGACGCGCGGCCTTGTGCTGATCTGCGGACCGACCGGCGCGGGAAAAACGACCACGCTGGCTGCGATGATCGGCGCGATCAATCGATCGGAATCGAGACACATCATCACGATCGAAGATCCGATCGAGTACGAGCACCGCAACGCACAATCAGTCATCGAGCAGATTGAAGTCGGCCGCGATGCACCATCGTTCGCGTCGGCGTTGCGCGCGGCACTGCGGCAGGACCCGGACGTGATCCTGGTCGGCGAGATGCGCGATCTCGAAACCGTTGCCACCGCGCTCACCGCAGCGGAGACGGGTCACCTCATTCTTTCGACGCTGCACACGAGCGATGTGGCGCAGGCGGTTCACCGCATCATCGACGTCTTCCCGCCCGGGCAGCAGACACAGATCCGGCAACAGCTTTCGCTCAGCCTCAACGCGATCGTCGTGCAGCAACTGCTGCCCGCGGCCTCCGGCAATGGGCGGGCGGTGGCGGTGGAAGTGCTCCTTGCGAATGGCGCTGTGCGCAATCACATCCGCCGCGACAAGATGGAAAACCTCATCTCCGAAATCACCCTCGGCAAACGCCAGGGCATGATCTCGATCGAGGATTCGCTGGCGCGGCTGGTGCGGCAGGGCGTGATCACGGTCGAAGACGCGCGGATGCGCTCTGCGCGGCCGGACGAGTTGGAAAGCCAGTTGCGGACGTAGTTTTATCCGCAGATGTCGCAGATGTTCGCAGATGGAGACCGGCGATAATGCGCGGTCCATGGGACTGAGCAAGCGCGAACGAATCGACATTGCGGTCATCGCGATGGTCTCGCTGGCGGCGAATTTTCTCTACTTCGCTTACGCCGCTCCTGACTATTTTTTCCCTGACTCATTCACGTATCTCGAGCCTGCGCGCAATCTTCTACACGGACTCGGCTTCACGACCGGCAACGGCATCATCGAGACGATGCGAACGCCCGGCTACCCGCTGCTGCTGGCCGCGTTCGGATTGCGCGTTGTGCCGGTGATCGTTTTCCAGCACTTGCTGAACGCGGCGCTGGCCGTGGCGCTCTACCTTTTCGTTGCGCGCCGCATCGGGAGCCGGTTTGCTGCGTTGACGGCCGCGATTCTCTTCGCTATCGACACGCCGACGCTGCACTACGCGAACAAGATCCTGACGGAGTCGCTTTTCACGGCACTGCTGTTCGTCGTCTTCGTGCTCGTCGCTCGCAACCGGAAGCTGCCGCTGGCCGGCGTGCTCACCGGCGTCCTCGTGCTGATCCGGCCGGTGGCGATCGTCTACTTCATCGTGGTGGCGTTTTGTCTCGCGCTCAACCGCGTACGCGCGCGCACGATCGCGGTGTTCATCGCTCTCGCCTTGGTCCTGCCGGTCGGATGGGAGCTTCGCAATCTGCATGACACCGGCGTCTTCACGATCTCGTCAATCGGCGGGATGAACATGCTCTCGTACCGCGCCGCCGGAGCGTTGGCGATCGAGGATGACGGCAACTTCGATACGGATCTCGTCGATGAAGACAAAGGTCTCGTCGAGGATGCGGACGCCGAGATCCAGGCGAAGCTGCACATTCCGGATGCCGAGGACCTGCCCGATGCCGTGCGCAGCAAGTACTACTCGCAGATCGCGTGGCGTGTGTTGCGACAGCACCCCCGCGCCGCGGCGATGCTGACGTTACGCGGATTGCTGGTGAATCTTTTCGACAGCCGCTGGGAGGGAATGGAGGTCGTTAGCGCTTTTCCGGCGACGATCGTTCAACACGGACTTGACGCGTTCACCGCCATCGTCTTCGCATTCGCCGCCATCGGCGCATTGGCGTTGTGGCGGCGCGATCGGAACCTCGCCATGTTGTTGATCGCGACAATCGGCTATTACGTCCTGATCTCGGCGGGAGGCGAATCGGAGTCACGTTTCCGCGTGCCGGTCATGCCGCAATACGTGATCCTGGCGGCGTGTGGCGTCGAAGCGGTGAAGCGAGATCGGCGGCGGGACGCCGCCGGGCCAGCCGGCGAGGACGCCAGCGTTCCGCTTGCTACTTCTGAGATGGGTAGCTCAGGTTGAAAGAACACAGGTCGATTGGCGACGGAACGCTGGCGTCTCGCCGGCCGGCTCGTAGGCGTCTCGCCTGCGTGCACGATCGACGGCGAGGACGCCAGCGCTCGGTTTACTATCGCTGAAACGCGTAGCTCAATTTGAAGAACACCTGGCGGTTGGACAGCAGGAAGTTGCGCTTGTAGAGACGATTATTGGGATCGGTGTTGTTCACTTCTTCGTTCACATCCCGAATATCGCCGTATCCGAGGTAGAGGACGCTCTGCCAGTTGACCTTGTAGGCGAAGAGGATCTGCGATGAGAGCGTGCCGTCGCGAAGCGGAACGTCGGCGCCGTAAATCAGCGGATTCGAGCTCGTGCGCTGATTCTGCACGACGGCGCGGACGAACATCTGCGGCGAGAACATGTACTGCGCGCGCAGCCGCTCCACCTGGGCCGTGAAGAGACGGCCTTCCACGCCGCCGGGAAGCTTCTCGGAAAGCCATTGCAGAATCGTCGTCGACGAAAGCTGCAGACGGGATGTCGGCCGGAACTGCGCGCCCATGTTCACGCTCGCGCCGTGACCGACTCGGTTGTTGAAGAAGTCGATGTCCTGTCCGGCCCAGCCGTCAAACGAAACCTGCGGGATGAGACGGTTTACCGTGAACTGCACGGTGTAGATGAGTTGCTTGCGCTCGAGAATCTGGTTGGCATTGCGGAAGTGCTCGTCCGCGAGGCGCAGCCTGGTGAACGATCGGAACTTTCCGTCGGCGCCGAAGCCGGCGGATTTCATGCTGTACAACCGCGAACCGTCCTGCTGCGAGTCGTACTCGCCCATACCGAAGACACGCACGCGATTGAAGAAACCTTTCGGCCGGAACGTGTAGCCGCTCTCCATGTAATTCGAGCGGTAGCCGACCTGCGGCACGAAACCCTGATCGGCGCGGAAGTCGTCACCGTAGTCCTTAAACTCCGTGTAGAAGTCGAGCTTCGGATTCGAATGCGACCACCAGAGATCGGAGCCGAAGGACGAAAGGTTGCGGCCGTCCCATTCCGAGGCGAGGTCGGGACGATTCGGAGTGCGGCTCTGGCTGGCCAGAATCTGGCCGGTCAGCGTGTCAGTATCGTTCGGCTTCCATTGAAAGTCGGGACCGAACACGCGGTTGTGACCGCCGCCTTCGTATTCGCGGTCGGTGACCAGCAGACTGGCGAACGACTTGCCGGTGAAGTCGTGACGCCAGCGAGCGATGGCGTCGGTGGCGCCGAAGTCCTGGTCGGCGAAACTCGATCCTGTCGATGATGGAATGATGACCGCGCCGCCGCCGCGGTCCTGCGCCACGAGCATGGTGTAGCTGTCATGACCGTTGTTGCCTGAGTCGCGCAGACCCCATCGCGGCGACGTGATAGTCCGCGTGTAGACCGCCTGAATCGGCGTCGAGAAAAGCTCGACGCGCTCGAGGAAGAACGGCCGTTTCTCGGGAAAGAAGATGGCGAAACGCTGGTTCGTCGAGATCTGGGCGACGTCCGATTCAATCTGCGAAAAGTCAGGATTGATCGTGCCATCGATGGCCGTGTGCTCGTTCGGCGTGTATTTGATGTCGACGCCGCCGTCGCCGCTGACGGGACGGTTGACGAGGCTGTTGCTGCCATTGCCGCGAAGAGATCCGCTCTCGTTTGCAGTCACGTACGGCGCAACGATGATGTGGCCTCCGGTCGGCAGCCCTTCGAAGCCCGCCACTTTGTTGCAGTTGCAAACGAAGCAGTTCGAGCCGCGCGGAAGTTTGTGGTCGAAGATCTGATAGCGGCGCTCGCGTGGCATGTTGCGATAAAGCAGAACGCCCCAAACCTGCGGACTGGTCTGCTGATAGCGGAGCGACGAAAACGGGATGCGCAGCTCGAGGATCCATCCGTCGGAGGTTTTCTTCACCGCCGAATCCCAGAAGAGATCGGGCGATGAATCCTCGTTGCCGCTGGCGTCGTCCTGCGAGGCATCGTATTGCGTGCCGGCGGCATTGACGAAAAACTCCATCGCCGTCTTGCCGTCGTTGCGCGTGTCGAGGATGACACCGGCGAAGTCGTCGCTATTGCCGCTGATGCCATCGTGATCACCGAGTTGCGCGCGGATGTCGGTGGGGTTGTCCCACGAACGAACGGCCGCGTAGAAGAAGTGATCGTCGTACGTGGTGTACCCGATCGTCTTCACTTTCGGCTCGATGTTGTCGCCGGGATTGGTCTCGAACCATGTCTCCGACTTGAGAGCGTTCTGCCATCCAGGATCGGAGAGATCGCCGTCGATGGTGATCGGACCGGCAGCGCGGTGGATGGTCAGTTGCGGCGTGTCCGCAGCCTGCGCGGCCATCGCCGCACGGGAAAGCAAGAACGCCGCGCCAAGAATTAAGAGGATGCGGCGCATTGGCGTGTGAGACGACAGAGAGCGGGCAAAGTTAGCCTTCGTTCGCATATTGCGGGACTGATACGAAGGCGTTCGTAATAGGTTTCTCGAAAAGCGTTTCACGCGGAGGCGCGGAGGACACGGAGGAAACCGCTCCGCATCTCCGCGGCTCAGCGTGAAACGCGTTTTCAGAAACTTACAAACCGCATCGCCGTCTCCGCATCGACCGGCGGCGAGAAGAAAAACCCTTGCGCGTACTCGATTCCGAGCTCGCGCATGCGGCCTACCTGGCCGGCGCTTTCCAATCCTTCCACGGTCACGTCCATGCCCAGGATGCGGGCAAGGTTGCTGATCGTGCGGACGATCTCGTCGTTGCGGCGGTCGCCGTTCGTGGAGATGAAGGAGCGATCGATCTTGAGCGTGTCGAACGGAAACTGGCTGAGTGAGCTGAGCGATGAATAGCCCGTGCCGAAGTCGTCGAGACTGATCCGCACCCCCGTTTCCCGCAGCCGCTCCAGCAGCGCCGCCGCCTCCTCGGGGTTATCGATGATGACGCTCTCGGTCACCTCGAGATGCAGCCGTTGAGGAACGATACCGCTGTCTGCAAGCGCGGCCGCGACCTGTTCGAGCAGATTCGGTTGGAGAAACTGCTTCGCCGAAAGGTTGACGTGCATGTCCAGCCTCTCCATTGCCGGATTGATTCGTTGCCAGGCGGCGAGCTGCCGCAGTGCCTCGCGCAGAACCCACAGGCCGATCGAGAGAATGAGGCCGGTGTCTTCGGCGATGGGGACGATCTCGTCCGCGGTCACGAGCTCATCGCCGAGCTGCCATCGCACGAGCGCCTCGAAACCGGCCACGCGGTTTGTCTCCAGCGACACCACCGGCTGGTAGTAGACGCGCAACTCGTCGCGCTCGATCGATCGCCGCAGTTCGGTCTCGAACTTCAAGAGCTTCACGGCACGCTCGTGCATCGTTTTATCGAACACTTCGTGAACGGCGCGGCCGCGCGACTTGGCCCGGTACATCGCGATGTCGGCGTCGCGCAGCACATCCTGCGAGCGCTCGTAGCCGGTGGCGCTCAGCGCGATACCGATGCTGGCCGTCGCGAAAATCTCGTGCTCGCCGACGCGAAAGGGAACGCGAAGATTCTCCTGAATCCGCTCGGCGGTGCGCACCGCGTCAGCGAGATGGTCGATCTCGAGAAGGATCGTGAACTCGTCGCCGCCAAGGCGTGCGACGGTGTCGGTGGGACCGAGCGTGGCGCGCAAGCGGTCAGCGACAGCGATGAGGAGTTGATCGCCGAGCGCGTGCCCGAGGCTGTCGTTGACGACTTTGAAGCGATCGAGATCGAGGAAGAGAACCGCGAACTGGCTGTCGGCGTAGTGGCGCGATCGCTCCAGCGAGTTGTCGAGACGATCCATGAAAAGCGCGCGATTGGGAAGCTCGGTCAGACCGTCGTGAAAGGCGTCGTGCATGAGCCGGTCGGTGGCGATCTTCCGTTCCGTGATGTCGGTCTGCGATCCAGCCACGCGCGTCGCCACCCCCGCCGCATCCCTCACCGCCACTCCTCGGGCCAGCATCCACCGATACCGCCCATCCCAGCATCGCATCCGATGCTCGTGCTCGATGCTCGGCGTGTTGCCGTGACGATGCGCGTCGATGTCGGCACGCAGCATCGCTACATCGTCGGGATGGACGCGCGAAAACCACTCATCCGGCGATGGGCTAACCTCGTCCTGCGTGAAACCGAGCATCTCTTTCCAGCGATCGGAGTAGTAGACCGTGTCGTCGCGAAGGTCCCAAACCCACAGGCCGTCGTTCGCGCCGCGGGCGGAGAGGGCGTAACGCTCCTCGCTTTCGCGCAGTGCTTCGAGCGTGCGGTTCTGTTCGAGCGAGTAACGAATCGAGCGCTCGAGAAGCTGCGAATCGAGCTGCCCTTTGACGAGGTAGTCGGCGGCGCCGGCCTGCATCGCCGCGATGTCGACTTCGCCATCGCCCTGCCCGGTCAGCAGAATGATGGGCCGCACGCAGCCGGCGGCGCGCGCCTCGCGCAGGATCTCCAGGCCGTCGTGCTCGCCGAGGCGGTAGTCGACGAGATAGACGTCATGCTGGCCGCGGGCAATCGCCGCCATCGCCTCGCCGTACGACGGCGTCCAATCGAGAACGAAGCGGGTGCGGCGGCTGTCGGTCAGGAGATCGCGTGTGAGTACGTAATCATCCTCATCGTCTTCGACCAGCAGAACCCGGACTTCCCGGACGTCGATCAACGGCTTGCGGCTCCGTTCGGGAGCTCGACGATCTCGATCCAGTAGCGGCCGATCTCTTTCATCACTTCGACGAGCGCGTTGAAGTGGACCGGCTTGGTGATGAATGAATTCGCGCCGAGGTCGTACGTGCGGAAAATGTCCTCCTCGGCTTTCGAGGTGGTCAGAACGATCACGGGGATGCGGCGAAGATGCGGATCGGCCTTGATCTCGCGAAGCGCCTCGCGACCGTCCTTGCGAGGCATGTTCAGGTCGAGCAGGATCAGCCCGGGCGACGGCGCGGCGCCCGCCTCGGCGTAACGGCCTCGCTGATGAAGGTAATCGAGAAGTTCTTCGCCATCTTCGACGAAGCGTAGGTCGTTAACGACGCGGCTCTCGACGAGCGCATCGGAGGTAAGCATCCTGTCTTCCTCGTCATCATCGGCAAGAAGAATGACGATCGGTTTCGCGTGAGCGGCCATGGATCAGTAGATTACTGGATTAGTGAGTCGGGCAACAGAGAGAATTGACAATTGAGAATGGACATTTGACAACGGGTGTCTCGGAGCAGGCGTGAAGTTCTGTTTTCACGCAGAGACCTGAGATCGCGGTGGTTACTTCTGTGTGCTCCGCGTCTCCGCGTGAAACGCCTTTGACTCTCGCGCGAGCGGTCAGCAACGGATCGTTGTCAATTGTCCATTGTCCATTGTCAATTAATCCCCGAACCCGCTCCGATGCAGCACCGGCAGCGTGACGGTGAACGTCGCCCCCTCGCCGGGCGTGCTCTCCGCGCGGATGTCGCCGCCGTGGCGTTGGGCGATCTTGCGGCAGATGGCCAGGCCGATTCCGGTGCCTTCGTACGTGCCGCGGCCGTGCAGGCGCTCGAACATCGTGAAGATGCGATCGGCGTAGCGCTCGTCGAAACCGATCCCTTCGTCCGCGACGACAATCTCCGCGGAATCGTGCGAGGCCTTGCCGGAAACGCGCACCCGAGGAGGCGTGTCCGGCTTGTGAAACTTGAGGCCGTTGCCGATCAGGTTCTGGATGAGCTGGTGCATCTGCGACGGATCGGCGTCGATCACCGGCAACTCATCGATCGTCACCGAAGCACCCGCCTGATGGATGCGCACTTCGAGATCGTGAACGACTTCGTGCGCGACCGTGTTGAGATCCACCGGCACGAAAGGCTGCGCCTTCGTCGTCACGCGTGAGAACGCGAGCAAATCGTTGATGAGCGCCTGCATGCGCGCGGCCGCCTTCTGCATCCGGTCGAGGTAATCGGCTCCCTCGCCCGTCAGCGCATCCGCGTAACGGGCGCGTAATCGGTCGCCGAACGCCTGAATCTTGCGCAGCGGCTCCTGCAGATCGTGCGAGGCGACGTACGCAAAGTCCTCGAGCTCGCGATTGCTCTGCTGCAGCTTCACCGTGAACGCGTGCAACTCCTCGGTTGCGCGCCGCCGCTCGCGGATGTCGCGCGCGATCACGACCGCGCCTCCTTCGATCTCGCGCTCGTGCAGCGAAGAGACTGAGATGCTGACATCGATCGGCTCCCCGCTCTTCGTGCAGAAAACGCGCTCCTCATCGCGGATCGGCGCGCGGCGCAGCATGTCGTGCAGCGTGCGCGAGATGCTCCCCTCGTGATCGATGTATTCGAGCGTGTCGATGGTCTTGCCGAGGATCTCGGGATCGGTGTAGCCGAAGAGTTTGTGGACGGCATCGTTGATGACGCGGATTCGCGCGTCGCTGTCGATGACGAAGAGCGCGTCGGCCATCGTGTCGAGGATCTCGCGCGCGGCCCGTGCAGCGGTGATGTTGTAAAAACGATGACTGCGGATGGAGCGCCACGCGAACAGCACGAATGCAAAGACCGGCACGTAGCCGGCCGGATGATGATCGACGCCGAACATCGGCGCGAAATCGATCGCCGACAGATAGACGATGCCGAAGCTGGCCATGAGGTTGAGAATCCGCCGCCGCCGCCGCTCGTCGGACGTGTTTCGATATTCGACGGCGTACGCGTACATCTGCAAGCCGAGGACGGCGAAGAAGTAGACAAGGAAGATAGCGCCGCCGGGACCGGCCCGCGGATAACTGCCCCACGAAAACGTCCGCGTGCCGTCGAGGATCAGATCGGTCGCCAGAATGAGCACCGCGAAGACAGCGGCGGCGGTCCAGGCACTAAGAACGATGACGCGGTCTCGAACGTACGAGCGGATCGACGTCGCCGTGAAGTCGTAAACCGCGGCGGGAAGGAACGCCACGCAGGCGATGGCCAGCCGCCCGAACATCGCAGCGACCGATGGCGACGCCGCCGAGAACATCGCCGCAAATCCAAGAAACCATCCGGCGACAAGAAACAACATCAGCGAAAACAGCCGCGCCACCCGCGACGCCCGCTGCCGCATCACGATCACGCCACCAAGCGTGACGAGCGCCACGCACATCACCACCCACGGAACCGCCGCCAGCCGGAATTGGAAAGGCACGCGGCATTGTAGCGGGCGGGTGTGGGGGGTGGGGCGTGGGGTGTGGAAGCTCTTAGCTCTTCCCTGTTAGCTATTAGGAGAAACGAGGTTCTTCGCTTGCTAAAGCAGAAGAGGTTTCACGCGGAGACGCGGAGATCGCGGGTTTTTCTCCGCCCCTCCGCGTCTCCGCGTGAAAAAGACTTTGCTTTGAAGCGACGAAGCAAGGTCGTGCGAGCAGCCGCTAAGAGCTACGAGCTAACAGCTAAGAGCTACCAGCTACGCACACCGCGTCATCGCCAGCATCGTCACGTCGTCGCCGGCCGGGACTTCGCCGATGTAGTCGTGAACGTACGTATCGATCCGATCGAGGATCGCTTCGGCTTCGCTGCAGTGCATCGACAGCAGCATCTCAGAGATCGGGTCGAGGCCCAGTTGCTCCTCGGCGATGTTCTCGGCCTCGGTCACTCCATCCGTGAACAGGACCAGCGAATCGCCGCGGCCCAGCGTCAATGATTGATTGCGGTACTGCGCGTTGGCGAGGATGCCGACGACCATGTCCGTTGAGCTCATGACAGCGACGCCGTTCTTCGACACGACCAGAGGCGACACGTGGCCGGCATTGGCGAAACTAACTTCGCCAGTCGCCGGATCGAGCACGCCCGCGACCATCGTCACGAATTTCGATGGCGCCGTTTTCGGAGCGAGCGTGGCGTTGATCTCGCGAAGGAGATCGGCGGGCGTCGGATCGGTGCGCGTGAAAATCGCGAAGGCCGTGGCTACGCTCGACATGATCAGCGCCGCGGTGATTCCTTTGCCGCTGACGTCGGCGATCACGAAATAGATCCGCCCGTCGGGCCGCGTGACAACGTCGTAGTAATCGCCGCTGACGGTTTTGCACGGACGATTCGTACCGGCAAAACGGTAGCCTTCGATCTCGGGCAACGTGTCCGGCAGCAGGCGTCGTTGGATCTTGTACGCGGTGCGCAACTCCTCATCGATCTTCGCTTTGGCGAACGCCTCCTCGCGCAGGCGCGTGCGCTCGAGGGTGACGGCGGCAAAGCGCGCGATCTGCGCCAGGAGACGAACGTCATCCTCTTCGACGACTCCGCGTGCCGAGGTGTAATCGA
Source organism: Thermoanaerobaculia bacterium (assembly GCA_963719365.1). Classification (GTDB taxonomy): domain Bacteria; phylum Acidobacteriota; class Thermoanaerobaculia; order Gp7-AA8; family Gp7-AA8; genus JADGNZ01. The sequence goes on from OY970380.1 coordinate 1,972,885, forward strand.
TGTAGAGAACGCCGAGGACGGCATCGGCGACCAGGAGCGGCGCGCAGACGGCGGAGCGAATTCGTTGCGCGATGATCGACTGAGCCTGCGCCAGTTTGTTGTTCTGCGCGCTGTCGAAATACGACACCACCTTGCGGCCTTCGACAACCTCGTGCAGCAAGGTCTTGCTGATCGTCAGGTCGTTCGATTCCGTCGCGTCGAGCAGTCGCAACTTCACATTCGCGAAGGAGACGCGGTCATCGCCAAGGAGCGCGATCGCGGCCCGCGTTGGGCGCAACAGAAAAACCACGCGGTCGAGAATGAAGTCGAAGAGCTCCGACATCGGCCGGTCCGCGAGAAACTCCAGCGCCAGCGTCGACAGGATTTGCGTCCGCTCGCTGCTGCGCTCTTTCTCATCGTCGTCGACCGAGATCGATAGATTGGTGGCGTGCGAGTCCGTGTCGATGGCGATGAACTGCGAGGTCGTGACGTCCGATTGAAAGACCACCTCGCTGTCGCCGAGGGCGATGCGGTCGCCGGGATGAAGCAATGCGGTTTCGGCGAGCTTCACGCCGTTGAGCATCGTGCCGTTCACGCTCCCGCAATCGCGCACGTACCACGACCCGCGGTCATGCACGACCTCGGCGTGCTTGCGCGAAAGGAATCGGTCCTTGATCGGAATCGTGCAGTCCGAGGCGCGGCCGAGCGTGATGTTGTCAACGCCAAGCGTCACCTGCTGCGGGGAAAGGCCGGGCTGGTAGACAGTGAACTTCACGCGGGTTCTCGAATCCCGATTCATATCGTCGATGCCTGGCTCGAGAATCCGATTCGTCTGAGCAGTTTCTTGAATTGGTCGTCACTTCGCAGCTCATCCAGTTTGGGCTCGCCGGGCAGCGATACGAGGAACGACGACTTGGCGTCATACGCGCGATCGAGGAATTCGTATACATGCGGCCTGTCGTTCAGGCCGAGGTAGACGACGGCGATGAGGTATGCATCGACGTAGGTGGTTTTCTGGTCTGCCAGCAATTTGTCCAGGAGTTGCTGTGCTTCCGCGCGCCTGCCTGACCGTGCATAGGCGAACGCCAATTCGGAGGTGATGATCGGAGGTGCGTCGCCGTTCGGCGCCTGCGCTTTTTTCAGCTCCAGAATGGCCTCCGGGTACATCTTCAACTGATCGTAGGTACGGCCAAGTCCCCATTGCGCTTCCGGGTTGGCGGCATTGATCGTCAACGCTTCCCTGTACTCCCTGATCGCGGCTCGATAGTCCCGGCTGTAATAGGTGCTGCAACCAAGCTCCGTGTTGAGACCTGAGGAGAAGGGATCGATGACGAGCGCGCGTCGGATCTCCCGGATCGCATCGCCGCTACGACCAAGCGACTGCATGACATGTGCGGTGCAGGAAAACGTCTCCACAGCAGCGTGATTCATTCCGGAGCTGGAAACGAGCTCCTGGCTCGCTGCCGGCCAGTTCCAGTCGAAGACCAGACTGATGAGGCCTAACGTTGCATGCGCATCGACCAGTGTCGGGGCGATCTGGAGCGCTTTCAGCGCATACGCCTTGGCCAGAGGCATTGTCTCTTTCGGCGACTCAAAGAAAAGACCGAGCTCGATGTACGCCTCGGCCATCGCGGAATAGGCAAGCGCGTAATCGGGATCCTTTTTCACGGCCTCTTCGAAGTAGCGAATGGCCTCGTGCAGTTCAGCGGGCAGTTGCCGGTTGGCGTGAAACTGTCCCTTGAGCCGCAACTGGTACGCCTCGGCGTTGGTTGCCGTACTTCGCGTCATGTACTGCCGGTCTTCACCGCTGATCTTCAGCCGGAGCCGCTCCACGACGTCGTGTGCGATGTCCGATTGCAGCGCCACCAGGTCGGTGGCCTGCTGCGAGTATTTCTTGCTGAAGATCAGACTCCCGTCGGATGCGTCGATCAACTCGATGTTGATCGTCACGACATCGTTGGTCTGCCGGAAGTCGCCGGTCAGAACGGCGCCAACTCCGAGCTTTTTCGCCACTGCCTGCGCGTCGACATTCTGTCCTTTGAACCGAAAGACCGAGTTGCGCGACATCACGCGGAGAGCAGGCAGTTGCGAAAAGTCGTGGATCAAATCCTCGGAGATACCGTCCGGCAGATAGTCCGCCTGCGGGTTTCCGCTGTTGTTGAGCAGAGGGAGAACGGCCAGGGAGTGGATCTCGTGCTCCGCAACCAGAGGCGGCGCGCGGCGTGTCGTCCGGAAGATCGCGATTGCGGCGGCCGCAACGAGAACGAAGGCGACGAGCGAGACTGGCAGGATCCATCGACGCCGCGAAGGCTCCCGCCGTTCGCGTGTTTCATCCATCACGACAGTTGCCAGATCGGAGCTCGGCCGTTTCATGGTTACCGGCTCGATGTCATCGCGGTTCGCGCGCTGCAGGTCGATCAGCAACTCCCGCGCGGACTGATAGCGAAGCCCCGCGCTCTTCTCCAGACATTTGCGGGTAATCCGTTCCAGCTCCGGAGGCAGGTCGTAGTTGAAGCGGGCCATCGGCTCGGGCGCCTGATGAACAATGTTGGCGATGATCTCCGAGGTCGTGGTGCCGGCAAAAGGGCGCCGGCCGGTGAGCATCTCGTAAAGCACGATTCCGAAAGAGAAGATGTCGGACCGGCCATCGATCGCCCGCCCCTTCGCCTGCTCAGGGCTCATGTACGGAACGGTGCCGATGACAGCGCCGGTGGCGGTCTGAAGATCCCCGTCGCTCCCGGGCGGAGTTGATTCGTCGCGAAGCTTTGCCAGACCGAAGTCCAGAACCTTCACCGCTCCCCGCGCATCGATCATGATGTTGGATGGCTTGATGTCGCGATGAATGATCCCTTTCTCGCTGGCGGCCGCCAACGCGTCAGCGATCTGGACTGCGATCGTCCTGACCTCGCGGATATCGAGTGCGCCGATACGGCGCGATAGCGTTTCCCCCTCCACCAGTTCCATGGCGATGAAGTGGAGTCCGTCCGCCTGGCCCAGTTCGTAGACGTGCGCGACGTGCGGATGACTGAACGCCGATGCAGCCCGGGCCTCGCGCAGGAAGCGACTGAGGCGATCGGTCTCCTCCGCCAGCTCGGGCGGGAGGATCTTGAGGGCGACCTGTCGTCCCAGCGTCAGGTCTTCGGCCAGGAACACTTCCCCCATTCCGCCCGCGCCAAGCGAGCGAATAAGACGATAGTGCGAAAGTTGCTCGGGAAAATCGATGCGTGAATATACGCCGGAGGGTTGAAGGCGGCAATGGGCGTCGAAGCCGCGTATAACGTTGCGGCACTAAAGACCCCATGCGCCGCTTCCTCACCCACTGGCTTCCGCCGCTCCTCTGGGCCGCCGTCATTCTGGCGGCATCGAGCGATCTCTTTTCGTCGTTGCATACCGGCGGTTGGATCGCGCGCATCACCTCGTTCGTCGGGCCTTCGCTGGCACCCGCAACGCTCGAGCTCGTCAATCACATCCTCCGCAAACTCGGTCACGTCACGGCGTACGGCATCCTCAGCGCGCTCTCGTTTCGCGCACTCCGCCGGGAAGGCGCGGGATGGCGTTTGCGTTGGGCTGTGGGCGCGATCGTCATGGCTTTGCTCGTCGCTTCGATCGACGAGTTTCACCAGTCGTTCATTCCATCGCGGACCGGCACCTGGCACGATGTCGTCCTCGATACGACGGCCGCCATCTTGGTCCAGATAACCATTCGCGCGGCCCAGGTGCTACTCTTTCGTTCCACATGAACCGCGTGCTCTTCGCCATCATCGCGACTCTGATCGCCGCCACTTGTCTCGCCGCGTCACCCGAACAATCGAAGCAGTTCATCTCTCCCGTCTACACGATCGACAAGATCTATCACTCGATGGAAGGCCCTTCGAGCGTCGAGCGCGTCTACCTCGGCGATCCGGCCGCGCCCGCAGAGCTGCTGTGGGTCACCGGCATCCGCACCGAGATGGTCGACGCAGACGGCAAGACGCCGCAACTCCCCGAGTTGATGTGTCACGTCAACGTTGACCTCGATCCCAGCAAACATCAGGCTCTCTTCGGATTCCGCCGCCCGACGGCCGCGCGTTTGATGACGCTCTCGCAGGGAATGCTGACCGCGAAAGTGCCCGATGGCTTCGGCTTCCCGCTCGCTTCCAATGAGCCTCTCTTGCTCTTCACGCAGGTTCTTAATCTCAACATCGAGAAACCGCAGAATCTGAAAGTGCGGCATCGCGTGACGATCGATTACGTCCGCGCCCGCGATCTGACTTCGCCCATAAAGCCTCTCTTCAACGTGGGCGCCTCGGGGATGGTGCAGCTCGATGACAATCCGCTGGCGCTGGCGCACTCGATGGCTTCGATGCCGTCGATGGCGTCAATGGCAAGCACGCCCGCCGATGCCGGTCATGACATGAGCGGGAACATGAGCTGCCTGATCGGCGCGCGCGCACCGCAAGCATCGAGCACCTCGGCCGATTACGTCGATCCGCAGGGACGCAAGATGACCGGGCACTGGATCGTGCCGCCCGGGAAACAGGTGAACCACAGCGACATCAGTTGGTTCATGAACCTGCAGTTCGACACGAAGCTTCACTACGCGGCCGTTCATCTTCATCCGTTCGCGCGCTCGCTCGAAATGCGCGACATGACTACCGGCAAGACGGTCTTTCTGGCGAAGACCGAGAATCCGCCGAACGGCGTAGGCCTGCTTCACGTCGATGAGTTCACGAGCACCGAAGGCGTGCCGCTGCTTCACGCGCACAAGTACTCGCTCATCAGCACGTACGACAATCCCACAAAGACGAACGCCAACTCGATGGCCTCCGTCTTCCTCGGCCTCGACGATCCGGAGCTGGCCGTTCCCACATCCGATCAACTCGCCCGCGCCTCGGCCGCTTTGTTCGACTCGAACACGCTCGTCCTGAACACGAACATCGGCATGATCACGGCCGCGCTCGACCGCGAGCACGCCGCCGATACGGTGATCCAGGTCTCACGCTTCGTCCTCTCCGGCGCCCTCGACTCCATCCGCCTCATCGGCCAGAAGAATGCGACGATCGCGATCACTCCACCAATGGCCCGCACCGCTTCGCTTCTCCAGCCAACGCGCACCGAATCCGGCATCGAACGAAAACTGGGGACGGTCTCCTACTGCCGCCCCGGCGCCGGACGCATGGAAGCGACCATCACGATCGACATGAATCAGCCCAAAGAAAACGACGCCACCTGCATCGGCTTCGCAAGAATCGTCAAAGGCATCGACCTCCTCGCCGCCATCCAACCGGGCACAAGCGCCTCGATCGTCAACGCGGAAACAGTGCTCCGGCCCGATGCGGCGGCGAAAGTTGTCGCGGCGAAGTAGTCGCGGCGTTAGAAGTTCGCGGCGAGATCAGGGCGGTCCAACCAGCGAGGCGAGACACCTCGCTGGCCGCGGGCGGAGACGCCCGCACTCCTCACGTAGGCGCACCTTCCCTGCGATACTCTCCGGATCACACTCATCATTAGGAGATTGCCATGTTCAGAATCGTCCTGCGAACGGCCGTTGTCGCCGCGTTCATCGTCACACCGCTTGTCGCGCAGCCGGGTAACTCGAAGAAGGCGCCAACGCATGAGGCGATCTGGATGATGAAGCGTGTCGGGACGCCGGTGCCGAGTCCGGATGGGCGATGGGTTGTCTATCCGGTGACTGAGCCGTCGTATGACGAGAAGGAAGTGTCGTCCGATCTTTGGATGATTCGTCCCGATGCCAGCGCTCCGGCGCGCATCATCACGAACACCAAGTCGCCCGAAAGCGACGTCACCTGGTCGCCGGACAGCAGGCGCATTGCATTCGCCGCCAAACGCGAGGGCGACGACGCCACGCAGATTTACGTTCTCGACATCGGCGGCGGCGAGGCGCAGCGCGTCACGTCGGTCTCCACCGGCGCGCGCTCGCCGCAGTTCAGCCCGGGCGGAAAGGCCATCCTTTTCACCAGCGTGGTCTATCCGGGAGCGCTCGATGATGATGCGAACCGGAAGATTGCGAAGGAGCGCAAAGAACAAAAGTACAAAGTGCGCTCGTACGAGTCGTTCCCGATCCGAAGTTGGGACCGATGGCTTGACGACATGCAGGTTCACATCCTCGTTCAGAGACTGGAGCCAGGAGCGAAACCGCACGATCTACTGGCGGGGACGCGACTGGCCAAACAGCCCGGATTCGCAGGTCGGGCGACCGAAGGCTCGCGCGACGATCTCGATGCGACATGGTCCCCTGACGGACGTGCCATCGTCTTCGCCGCGACGACAGCGCGCAACACCTCGGCGTATGCAGAGTACGGCACCGATTTGTATCGCATCTCCACGATCGCTGGAGAAGAGAACGCTGAGCCGCAGGTCATCGCGCATGCCGAGGGATCGTACGTGCGGCCGCGATTCAGTCCGGATGGGAAGTCACTCTTCGCCGTCTTCAGCGCCAACAACGGCAAGGTCTACAACCTCGATCGCTTGATCCGTTTCGACTGGCCGTCGATGCAGAATCGCGTCGCCGTGACCGCGCCACCGTTCGATCGCTCGGTTGGCTCGTTTGCGGTGACGTACGACTCGAAGAACGTTTACTTCACCGCCGAGGACGCGGGGCTGGAGAAGATTTACAGCGTGAGCGCGGACGGCGGCAAGGTTTCGCTCGCTGTCGATCCACCGCGGGGCGTCTACACGAGCCTGACCAGCGCCGAGCACGCGCCGCTGCTCATCGCCAAGTGGGGAAGTTCCGTAGAGCCACCCGAGGTCGTGCGCGTCGATACGCTGACGAAGACTCATCGGAATCTGACGGAGATTAACGTCGCCAACGCGCGGCAGCTCGATTGGCAATCGCCGCGGCACTTCTGGTTCGCCAGCAAGCGTGGCAAGAAGATCCACAACATGATCGTGCTGCCGCCCGCGTTCGACGAGACGAAAAAGTACCCGCTCTTCGTCGTCATTCACGGCGGCGCTGCCAACATGTGGCGCGACGAGATCTCGCTGCGCTGGAACTATCACCTGCTGGCGAAGCCGGGATACGTCGTGCTGCTGACGAATTACACGGGATCGACAGGCTTCGGCGAGAAGTTCGGGCAAGACATTCAGGGCGATCCGCTGAAGGGTCCGGGCGAAGAGCTGAACGAAGCGGCGGACGAGGCGGTCAAGCGCTTTACGTTCATCGACGGCACACGCATGGCCGCGGGCGGCGCAAGTTACGGCGGCCATCTCGCGAACTGGCTCGAAGCGACGACGACGCGCTACAAATGCCTCGTCAGTCACGCCGGCGAGATCAATCTGGAGTCGCAATGGGGCACGAGCGACGGCATCTATCACCGCGAGCTCACGAACCTCGGACCCGTCTGGGAGCAGAACAAAGTGTGGCGCGAGCAGAACCCGATCCGTTACGCGGCGAAGTTCCATACGCCGATGCTTCTCTCCGTCGGCGAGCACGATTACCGCGTGCCGATGAACGAGACGCTCGAAAACTGGTCGGTGCTGCAACGCCGCCGCATCCCCAGCAAACTGCTCGTCTGGCCCGATGAGAACCACTGGATCCTCAATCCCGAGGACAGCCGGCATTGGTACGGCGAGTTGTGGGATTGGCTGGCGAAGTGGATGTAGCAAAGCGCGCAGGCCGGGAGGCCGCGATTTTCTGCGCGTTCCTCCTCGTGGCCATCGCCGCGACGTGGCCGCTCGCCGCGCGTCTCGATACCGCCGTCTCCGACCTCGGCGATCCGCTGCTGAACGCGTGGATCATCGATTGGGATTGCTATTCGCTGACGCACGCGCCGCTGCACATCTTCGACGCGCCGGTTTTCTATCCGTCGAAGCTACCGTTGGCGTACAGCGAGAACCTCATCGGGATCGCAATCGTCGTGCTGCCGTTTCACCTTGCCGGGCTGCCGCCGCTCGCGGTCTACAACATCGCCATGCTTCTCGGCATCGCCATCTCCGCGTATGCCGGCTATTTCCTGGCGCGGGTCGTGACAAAGAAGACCGTGGCCTCGGCAATCGCGGGTCTGTTGTACGGCTTCGTTCCCTACAAACTCGGACACCTCGCGCATGTGCAGATCATTTGGAGCGCAACGCCGGCGCTGTTGCTGGCGGCATTGATTCTGTATCGCCGCACGCCCTCGAAAAAACATGCAGCGCTCGTGGCGATTGCGTTCGCGCTGAGCGCCATCATCAACATCTACCTTTTCCTTTTCGGCGCGGTGGCATTGGCGTTGACGCTCGTGCTGATCGCGATCGCTGAAAAACGCGACCGGCGTTTCTGGCTGACGATTCTGGCCGCGCTGGCGATCGCTTGTCTGGCCGTCTTGCCAGTGCTGATGCCGTACGCGATCGTGGCGAAGACGTACGACATGCGCCGCGGCGACGGCGAGACGCTCGGCGCGTCCGCGATGCCGCTCGACTGGCTCGTGCCCTCGTCGAACAGCGCGATTTACGGGAACGTCGTTCCCGACGCATGGCATCACAGCGAACGCGAGCTGTTTCCTGGGTTGCTGTTGATCGCGCTGACGGTCGCCGCGTTTGCGCGGAAGCGTCGCGATCCCGAGGCTGCAAATGAATTACGCCGGTACCACTTTCGATGGCTCGATACGCTGATCATTTTGCTCATCCTCGCTACTGCGGTCGGGCTCGTGCTTCATTCATCGACGATTCCGATCGCGCTGCTCGTCATCGCAATCGTTGCGCGCCTGCCGTTGCGCGAATGGATGGCCCGCTCACGCTTTCCGATCGAACTGTGGATCGCCGCGCTCTGGATCATCATCGGAGTCGTCGCCTCTTTCGGGTTGCACGCCTTCTTTCACTCGATCCTCTTTCACGACGTTCCCGGCTTCCGCGCCACACGCGCGCCCGCACGATGGGCGCTCATCGCGTCCGCAGGCCTTGCAGCCGCATCGGCTGTAGCGCTCGCACGAATGCGGACGCGAACGCTGATCGTGCTCGCGCTTCTTGCCACCGTCGATGTCTGGCCGCGCATTCGCTGGGAGCTTGCGGTAAGCGATCCGGCTCCCTTCGATCGCTGGCTCGTTGCGACGCACGCCGGGCCACTCATCGAGCTGCCACTCCGCAACGATCTTGAATATCGCTACCTGCTGGGCGCCGCATCGCACCACGTTCCGCTATTCAACGGCATCTCCGGATTCGAGCCGCCGCTGCATCGCCGCCTGCGCACCGAGCTGCTCGGCGAACCGACGTTCGATCTGCTGGAGAAAAACGGATGCCGCTTCGTCCTCATCCACATCGACTCGTTCAGTCCACTTCCCGGCGTCGCCTTCGACTGGATCCGGCGCGGACTCGATGAAGGACGGATGGTCTTCGTCCGCCGCTTCGATCACGAAGCGAATGGCGATTGGCTTTTCGCACTGCGACACGGCCCACGCAGCGTGCCCAACGAAGAACTGCAGCGTCTTCTCGACGGCAAGCCGGCGTACAACAACGCGACGTTCGGACGCGTCGACCAGCCGCGCTACAACAGCACGATTACCGGTCCGCTCGATGTCTCGGGATGGGCGTTGTCACCAGCGGGGATCGCCGAGGTTGATGTGCTGATTGATAGTGGCCGCGTGCGCGTCGTGGCAACGCGTACGCCGAATGCGCAACTCAGCGGCCTGTATCCGATGTATCCAAAGACGACGCTTCCGTCGTTTTCGGCGCATGTCGATCATCGCCCTGGCAGCGTACCGGAGAAGACTGACGTTCAAGTTGCGATCGTCGACGGCGCGGGCCACATCACGCGCATGCCGGACTTGCTGGTTACCTGGCGGAAGTAGCAAGACTTCTCACGCGAAGACGCGAAGGCGCGAAGAAACGAAGCGAGGGGCGGGATGCTGCTCTACGTGCTCTTCGCGTCTTCGCGTGAGTCTCAGGTGGCCGCGGGAGGATTGAATTCCCATTCCTCGTCCAGTACCTGTGGCCACTTCCATCTTGCCTCGGCGATCTCCTCATCAATGATGCCGCGCTCCGGAGCATCATCGAGCTGAGGCACCGACCAGTTAGCCAACCACAACGGCGAGACGTAGGGAAGCACAGTGATCTGATCGAGACGATAGGGCAGTCCGCGCGTAGCGAAGCGCTCGTTGAGGTGATTGATGACGTTGCGGGCGGTGGGGACCTCCACGCGCCGAGTTTACGCGAAGGTCGCCGCCGGCCGGCGGCGGAACAGCCGGCGAGCCGCCAGCGCTACGGCTAGAGCGCCATTGAGATAGTGGATGACGCCGCGAGCATTGGGAATTTGCACGCGGCGAGTTTTACGCAAACAGGACAACTCAAGCGTAGCGCCGGGCGGCTCGCCGGCTGGACCGCCACCGGCTCGGTGGCGACTCACTCTTCGATGTCGTGCTCTTTCATCTTCGCAGCAAGCGTCCGAACCGAGATGCCCAACTTCTCCGCGGCGTCCGCGCGCGAATCCGTTTGCTGGAGCGCCTCGGCGATCTTCAGCCGCTCGACGACTCGCATCGTCCGCGCGCTCGCCTCTTCCAACGTGCCGGACAGGTCGAGCGCGTCGCGGAGCGCATCGGTCGAGGCGTCTTCGATGTGAAGATCGCGACGCTCGATCACGCCGCCGTCGCAGAGGATGGCCGCGCGTTCGATGCAGTTCTCCAGCTCCCGGATGTTGCCCGGCCAGTCGTAGGCGCGCAAGGCCGCGGCTGCATCGGCCGCAATCCGCAGCGACGGTTTCTTCAGCTCGCGCGCGAACTTCTGGAGAAAGAAATCGGCGAGTCCGTCGATGTCCTCGCGCCGCGCACGCAGCGGCGGAACGGTCACCGGGAAGACGTTGATGCGGAAGAAAAGGTCTTCGCGAAAACGGCCCTCTTTCACTTCGCCCGCGAGCGGACGATTCGTCGCGCAGATGATGCGCACATCGACTTCGAGCGTGCTCGTGCCGCCGATGCGGTCGAAGCGGCGCTCCTGAATCACGCGAAGAATCTTCGACTGCACTCCCAGTCCGAGCTCGCCGATCTCATCGAGGAAAATCGTTCCGCTGTCGGCCAGCTCGAACTTGCCGAGCTGCCGTCCGGTGGCGCCGGTGAACGAACCTTTCTCGTGTCCGAAAAGCTCGTTCTCGATCAGCGTCTCCGGAATGGCCGCGCAGTTGATGGCAACGAACGGACGGTCGCGGCGCGGCGAGAGCTGATGAATGGCGCGGGCAAAAAGCTCTTTCCCCGTTCCCGATTCGCCTTGCAGAAGCACAGTCGAATCGGTCGGGGCCACGCGCTGAATGGCGTTGGACACCTCGACGATGCGCGCCAACTCACCGACGATCGCCGGCAAGCGGTAGCGCTGCCGGAACTCGTCCTTCAGCAGAATGTTCTCGTAGCGCAGCTCGCGGTTCTCGCGGCAGCGGCGCAAGAGGAGCAGCAGATGATCGGCATCGACCGGCTTCTGCACGAAATCGTACGCGCCGAGCTTCATCGCCTCAACCGCGTTCTCGATCGTGGCGAATGCGGTCATCACGATCACGGGACAATCGGGATCGCTCTCCTTGGTCTGACGCAGCACGGCAATCCCATCCGCTCCCGGCATGCGCAGGTCGGTGAGCACCGCAAAGTAACGATTACCGGCCGCCAGTTTGCGCACAGCCTCTTTCCCATCGAGCGCCACATCCGCTTCCAGCCCCTCGGCCTCCACAGTCTCGCGCAACATCAGCGCAAGCGATTCCTTGTCTTCAACGATGAGCAGGCGCTTCATGGGTGATCAGCCTAGCGGATGTCCAGGAAGCCCGGCGAAGCGATCATGTTTCGTCTGCGCAGCGGCTCCGGACCATTTTCCTTTGCCTGCTCGAATGAGCGCGGCATCCGCTCGAGCCCCGGATCGAGCACTAGCGGCCCTTCCTGTGATCCAACGGAAGCGGTCCAGGAGGGAGCTGGAGTACCTTCCCGTCCGGCCAGCAGTTCTGCCAGACCAGCGGCAAGGATCATCTCGCGCTCGTCCAGTCCCATAGGCTTCTCGTACCGTTCCCACTCGATCCGAGCACGTTGCGAGTCAGCGACCCACTGGCGGGCAGCGAGCAAGTCTCCAGTCAGGATCGCGTGAACCAGATTAGCGAGATCCATAGATTTGATCACTACCTTACCGGCAATTGTCGATTCCGTCGAACCCGTCAAGTCCAGGGTTACGGTTTCACGCGGAGGCGCGGAGAGAAAGTGAAACCGTCTTCGCGTTCTCCGCGTCTCCGCGTGCCAATGCTTTCCGAGCTACTGGAGACGAACGATGGCTGCTACGCTCAAGAAAAATCACAGCCCGAACCACGCTTTCACTCGCGAGACGATCGTGGTCTCTTCCTCTTCCGCCTCGCTACGAATGGCGTCGAGGTGGCCGCGGCGGTGGACGACTTTGGCGGTGATGGCGTTTGCGAGCTCGGGGTGTCCGTGAAGGATGGGCTGGAGCGAGTCCTTTCCGATCTCCAGCGCGGTCACGTCGTTGAGGGCGACGACGTCGGCGGTTCGGGTCTCGCCGGTCAGGAGGGCCATCTCGCCGAAGACCGTGCCGGAGCCGAGCTGCGCGACCTCGTGCCATCCCTCGGGTGAATCGTCGGGAAGGCGCACGCTGGCGGTGCCCGCGTGGACGACGAACATCGAGTCGCCGGCGGCGGCGTGGCGGAGGATCGTCTCACCCTTCGAATAGAAGTGGATGCGCGTGGCCGCGGCGATGGTTGCGCGCGCCTCCTCGGAAAGCGGCGAAAGGACATCGACCTCGCTCAGGCGCGCGCGAACATCCTCGGCGCTGATGGCGTGTTGAACCTCAGGCGGCGTGTATTGCTGGTAGGCACGGATCGGCGTGGCGAAGGCGATCTTGTTCCGCTGCAGCGCGTACCAGACCGCCTTGCGAATGTCGGCGTCGATGCGGTCCCGCTCCGAGTAATCGCGGGTGTGATACTTGATCTCGTAGATGACCGCGGAATCAGCGAACGACGCGACGCGCGCGAAACACGGCAGATCGCGTGCCACGCCGTCGACGTGCGCGGCCGCCTGACCCAGTATCCCGATTACGGTGGCCGGCGGAATGTTGTAGTCGACGCTGAGCGGCAGCAAGCGCGCCGTCAGACGTCCCCGAGGAAAAACCTCCAGCCGTTCGCGTGCGATGACCGAGTTGGGAAGAAGGATCGCCTGATTGTTGAAGCCGCGCATCCGCGTCGCGCGCCAGCTCACGCTCTCGACCACGCCGACGTATTCGCCGGAGTGCAGCACGTCGCCGACGTTGAAGGCTCCCTCCATGTGCATGGCGATGCCGCCGAAAAGATTGCCGAGGGTGTCCTGGAGGGCGAGACCGATGACGGCGGCGAGGACGGCGCCGGTCGTGAGCGCTGTCGTGACGTCGTAGTGGAAAAAGAGGTTGAGCGCCCAAGCGAAGAGAAGAAGGTAGACCGCGATGGAGACGATCTGCCGCAGGAGTTGGGGTGCGACCACATCGCGCCGGCGGTGCATCAACAGATCGAAGACAACCGCGTCGACGAGCCGGACGACGAAGATGATCAACGCGGCCAGCGCAAGAAAGTGGGACCCTTCGAGAATGAGCGGCCGCAAATCGTCGAGTCCCCTGACCGTGATCGGTTTATTGCGGAGATAGACGAGCCGGTTGAGCGCGAAGAAGGCGGCGCTGATGATCAGAGGACCGGCGGAGCGCCAGACATCAACCCGGCGGACGGATTTGATGCTCACTCCGCCTGCCCGTCCTTGCGTCCCGCGATCCGCATGATGTCCTTGATTCCGACGAGCAAGTGGGCCACGCCGAAACCGGAGATGAAACCGCGCACGAATGGGTTCGCTGCAAGCAGCACAAGCGTCGGCGTTGCGTGCAGAAGCGAGTTCATGCTCCAGACCCGAGTCCACGGCACGATGATGAAAAAGAGCCCTGCCTCGAGACAGTAGAGGGCAAAGAAGAGGGGAACGGACATCGGGGGGATTGTAGCGGAAGGTTCGCGCGGGGCGCCCGCGGATCAACTCCCGTGACATCGACGGATGGAGAGCGGCGGCATAGGCCGCCGCTCTCCGAAGACGTCAATTTTTTCTGGGATGGCCGCCGTCGGTTTTCGACTCGTGCGATCCGCTGTCGTGAGAGCTTTCGGTGTGAGACGGCGGTGGAGACGAATGCTCGGTATGGGAAGGCGGCGGAGATGACGAGCGCTCCGTGCTGCGTCCGGAATCATGCGAGCTCTGACCGCTGTTCGAGGCCGGCTCCGAAGAATGCACCGGTCTCTCGTGCTTCGGCGCATCGTTCGAAGGAGAGTCTCCATGTGAGATGCGCGCGCCGCCGATGCCGTCGATGATACGGCGTGGCACGTCGCGGCTGCTCGTACCGGCCGCGGGCGGTGGCGCCGACGGTCCGCTGCTGTTCTCATGACGCCCGACCGCGCGCCCTCTCCAGTTATCGGATGGCGGCGCCGGCGTTACGGTTGGTACCGGTTGGTTCGCCGGCGGTGCGTCGTGACGCAGGCCGCTGTCGTTGCCGTTCGCTCGCCCTTTGTCGATCGCGCCGTGATCGCCGGGCGCCTCGCGCTTGTTAGTGTCAGCCGCAGGACTCTGTGACGCGTCGCCGTGATGCAGGCCGCCATCGGCGGCACGTCCGCGGCGCCAGTCGTTGTTGCTGCTTCCCGAGGTGGCAGGCGTCGTTGTCGCGCCGCTCGGGTTGTCGCCGCGTCGCAGACCGCCGTTGGGAACGTCGTCGCGTCCGCCGGCGACACGTCCGTCATGAATGATGCCCGGTGTAATTCCGGAGCGCGGCACATTGCCGTCGGCGCCTTTATTGACCTGGCCTTCGAGAGTGCCGGACGTACCCGGTGTCGGGACGCCCGAGGGCGCGCCTGTGTGGCCGCCGGTCAAGCCGCTGGACACGGTCCCGCCGGCGGGTTGCGCACGAACGACGCGCTCACGGATCTCGTTGGGAAGCTTCGGATCGCGGCGGAAAAACGGCGTCATATCCGTCGCGGAGCCAGCACTCCCTGCACCCGATCCACCACCGCCGTGGATTCCGTGTTTGAAGACGTTGCCGATGGCGGTGTTCGGATCGCGCATGTCGTTTCGAGAAAACCGCGCCGGCGAGTTCGTGACCAGACCGCTGTTGCCGTCGCGGCGCAGACGTTCGCGGGCGATGTCGGCTGCGAGCGACGCCTGATCGATGTGGCGGTGCATCAGCGTTTCCGGCGTCACGAACGTCCAGGGCTTAAGGTCGATCTCTCCGGGACGGACGCGCCCATGGAAGCCGCCGCCGATTTCGAATCCGGCGCGCGAGTACGGACGGTAAGCCCAGTCGTAGTACGGGCGGTAGCAGTCGTACCAGCCCATCGGCGCCCAGCCGATGAGCGTCTCGCTATACATCCAATAGACCCACGCCGGAGCATACGCGGCGCCTGGCAACCACACCCACCCGTACGCCGGCTCGTAAGCCCATCGACCGTAGTGATAAGGAACCCAGCCCCATGGATCGTAGGAAACCCAAACGAGCACGCCGCCCGGGCTGTGACGCCAATAGCCGTTGTAGTACGGACGCCAATCGGCGGCAACATGCGGGCGCCAGCACCAGCCGCCGTAATTTGCAGCGAAGACCCACGCGCCGCTCGATCCGAGATCGGCTTCGGAGTAAGCAAGAGATCGATCGAGGTAACGGCTGCTGGCGGTGTTGTACCGCGTGGCACGCTGCAGGAACCAGCGCTCGAATTCGTCGGCGGTGTCGTGCGAGCCGAGGAGGTCGTACATTCCTTCGCCGTCGACGTGCGCAACCTCACCTTGCCGCACGCGCGTCGTACGAGACGGCGTGCGAACTTCCATCGTGCCGTCGAACACCGTCACGCGGTCCTGGCTCTTTGGATCCGCTTCGACGGCATAGATCGCCGGCTCGCTGGCGGCGTAGCTGGCGTTCGGCGTGTCGAGGCGCAACAAGTCGCGCGTCTCTTCATCGCGCTGGATGGCGATGTGACCGGAGCGGAGCTCGACGATCGTTTGATCGGAATCGCCGTCGTACGAATCGAGAATCGATTTGAAAACGACTGTGGTGGAGCGGTCGAGGGCGATGATGTTGCCATCGGCCATGCGGATCTCGACGCGCCCGCGGCGGCTGGTCGTGACCTCATCGCCGGGAAAGACCGGCATATTGACCACCGCATCAACTTCCCGGCCATCCTCGGCCTGGCGAATGACGGTTCCACCATCGTCATAGGTGATGTACGAATGGCTGCGGTCTCGCGCATACGACGGAATGGCGACGATCGCTGCGAAAAGAAGGAGAAGGAGAGTGGACTTGCGCATTGCGTTTTCCTCTTTGACCTGAACCGCTCCGCTGCGGTCGGCATGCCACGCAACGATTGCCGATCTGTTCCTGTTTTCAGCGACTTACCGAGTTTCGGACAACCGCGTCAGATGCCCGCCTCCCCGATCGAGGACAGCGCCGTCACCGATCGGTTACGCTCCGTGCGCGAGCCGCTGCGCGAGGATATCGGGCAGACCCGCGCGAAGGATCGACGCCTGCGTTTTGGCGACGTCGTAGGCGACCCGGAAGAACTGAACTGTGAGCCGTTTCGAATCGAAAATCACGAACGATGAATCGGGATTGCGATCGCGCGGCTGCCCGACGGAGCCGGGATTGATCAGGTAGCGATGATCGCGGTCGAGGCGCACGACGACGTCGCCGCGAATGGCAACGCCTTGCACGCGATGCATACGGTCGATCGAAAAAATTACTGGTAGATGCGTGTGGCCGTAAAGGATAAACGGTGCGTCGGTCTCGGCGAAGATGTCGCGGGCGTGGCCTTCGTGAAAGACGTATTCGTCTTCATTGTGCGGAGCGCCGTGGCAGATCATCACGCCGTCCTGCTCCAGCGGCCCGAGGGGGAGCTTCACGAGAAAGTGGCGATTGCGAGCGGAGAGATGATCGCGCGTCCAGAGCGCAGCGGTCTTGGCGACGGCATTGAAACCTTCACCCTGATCGAGTCCGGCGGCTACGCGGTCATGATTGCCGCGGATGTAGAGCTTCGGGATCTTCATCGTCCGCATCGTGTCGAGCACTTGGTTGGGCTGTGCCCCGTAGCCGACGAAATCGCCGAGGCAGATCACGCGATCGAACTTTTTCCGGCGAACGCGGTTCATCACCACGCGCAGCGCTTCCGCGTTCGAGTGCAGGTCGCTGACGACGAGTGCTCTCATGAACGCGCACTTCCCGCCGGCGGACGGCGTCCGGGATCGAGAAAGCCCTTCGGCAATTCGAGCAGGAGGCGCTCGACGATCTCGTTCGTCGTTTCCTCTTCGCGGACTTCGATCGTGATGTCGGACATGCGGTAGTAGCGGATGCGGTTGTTGTACAGCTCGTGCGCAGCAGCGTCGTCGCGAAAAAGCGGGCGCTCGCCTGCTTTGTCACCGATACGGCCACGCAAGAGCGAATACGGTGCCGAAAGGTACACCGAAAGCCCCTCGGTCTGGATGAACTGAATATTCTCGTCGAAGGTGAAGGTCCCGCCGCCGGTGGCGATGACAGCTCGTTCGAGGTGGCGGGTGGAGCGCAGAACCTCGCGCTCCCGCTTGCGGAAATACGGTTCGCCGTGTTGCGCGAAGAGGTCTTTGATCGATGTCTGCTCGGCCGATTCGATGAGCTCATCGAGATCGAAAAACGGAGCGCCGAGGCGCGCCGCGAGCTCGCGCCCGGCCGTAGTCTTGCCAGCGCCCATGAATCCGACGACGAAGATTTTCATGTGGAGGCAGTGGATTAGTTGACTAGTAGATTAGTGGATTAGGAGTCAGCGGGTCGCCGGCGTAGATCGGAAGGCAATGGCGGCTTGGCCCTCGTCTAATCCACTAATCCACTGATCTACTAACTGCTAATCACCCTTTCCCCACTCAAACTCCTCCATGAACCTGGTGGAGAAGTCGCCGCGGATGAAGCGCTCGTTGTTGACGATGGCGCGGTGAAGTGGGATCGAGGTCTTCACTCCTTCGATGATGAACTGCTCCAGCGCCCGCCGGCCGCGTGCCAGCGCTTCGGAACGATCCTTTCCTCTGACGACAAGTTTGGCGATCAACGAGTCGTAGTGCGGAGGGATGACGTAGTCGCGATACGCGGCCGTGTCGACGCGAACGCCCGGGCCGCCCGGGATGTGAAACTCGCGGATCTTTCCCGGGTTCGGCGCGAAGGTCACGGGGTCTTCGGCGTTGATGCGAAACTCGATGGCGTGACCGCGCAGACGGAATTCGTGTTCCGGCACGGTCAAAGGCAGACCGGATGCAACGCGGATCTGTTCTTTCACCAGATCCATGCCCGTGACCTCTTCGGTGACGGCGTGCTCGACCTGGATGCGGGTGTTCATCTCCATGAAATAGAACTCGCCATCCTGAAAGAGAAACTCGATCGTTCCGGCGTTGACGTAATCGACCGCCTTGCACAACTTGATCGCCGCCTCGCCCATGGCCTGCCGCAGTTCCTGGGTCAGGACCGGCGACGGCGACTCCTCGAGCAGCTTCTGATGACGGCGCTGGATCGAGCACTCGCGCTCGCCGAGGTGAACGACGCGGCCGTGCGTGTCGCCGAAAACCTGAATCTCGATGTGGCGCGGATGCTCGAGATACTTTTCGATGTAGACGTCGGCCGATCCGAAGGCGCGCTCGGCCTCGTTGCGTGCCGTGTCGAACGCGCTTTGCAGAGTGGTCTCGTCGCCGCAGATGCGCATGCCGCGTCCGCCGCCGCCAGCCGAGGCTTTGAGGATGACCGGGAATCCGATGGTCAGCGCTACATCGCGCGCTTCTTCGAACGTGCGAACGGGACCGTCGCTGCCCGGCAGGATGGGAACGCCGGCCTTCTTCGCGGTGTCGCGGGCAACCGCTTTGTTGCCCATCAGCCGGATCGACTCGGGTGTCGGGCCGATGAATGTGAGACCGCACTCGCCTGCGATCTCCGCAAAGTGCGCGTTCTCCGCGAGGAAGCCGTAGCCGGGATGAATGGCGTCGGCGCCGGTGATCTCGGCGGCGGCGATGATCGAGGAGATGTTGAGGTAACTCTGGCGCGACGCCGCCGGACCGATGCAGACATCGTCGTCGGCATAGCGGACGTGGAGTGCATCACGGTCGGCTTCGGAGTGCACGGCAACGGTCTTGAGGCCCATCTCCTTGCACGCAAGGATGACGCGCAGCGCGATCTCGCCGCGGTTGGCGATCAGGACTTTCGAGATTGTCGGCATAACGTCAGGAGGAGAGCTTCACCGCGAAGAGTTTTTCGCCGTATTCGATGGGCTGCCCGTTCTGCGGATAGATCGTGGCGATGACGCCGTCGACGTCCGACTCGATCTCGTTCATCAGCTTCATCGCCTCGATGATGCAGAGAACCTGCCCCTTCGAGATGCGGTCGCCAACGTTGACGAATGGCTCCGCTTCGGGATTGGCCGAGCGATAGAACGTGCCGACGATTGGCGACGTGATGATGTGCAGCCCTGCCTCGGCAGCTTCTTCTTCCGCTTTGGCCGTGGCCGCTTTTTCCGCGGCAGTTGGCGGCGCAGGAGCGGCGGGCGCCGGCGCGGGCGGCGCGGCGTGCGTGCTGGTTCGATCGCCGTACGAGTGGATGACCTGCGGCTGTGCGGCGGCGGTGCCGTCGATGCGCACTTTCAGACCGGCTTGTTCGATCTCAACGCCGCCGATGCCGCGGTCCGCAACTTTGTCGATCAGTTCGAGAATCTCTTTGAAATTCAAAATTCAATCCCTCAGACCAGCTCATCGCGAAGTGCGTATTTCGCCTTCGCCAGCTCGTGCCGTGCACGGCCATAGTTTCCGTCCGGCTGCATCACGAGCAGCAGAAAGTACTCCGGGGTGACCGCCGAGAGCAAGGTAATGTACTTTTCGGTGAATAGGGAGAACTGCAAAACATCGCCGGTATGCAGGTCGGTGTTCGACAAGCGGACCGATTTGATGAAGCCGCCGAATTCCGCGCCCATGACGTCGAGAGCGACGGATTCGGACGTGATCGACTCGATGGCGATGCCGTCGAGAGCGATGAGACTGACCGCCAGCGTCCCTTCGACGTGATCGCGAATCGCTTCGAGCGTGTCACGAAAAATGCCGCTACGCACGCCCTTCCTCCCGCCGGCCGACTTTGGCCAGCCATTGTTCGAGAGCCCTCACCTTCGGAGAACCGGCAACCGGCTCATGCGTCTCTTCTTCGATTGGTTCGTGCTCTTCGTGAACGGCAGCGATTGGAGTTTCTGAATCGGTGAGCGCTTCGAGCTTTGCGCGGACTTCGTGATCGTCGGGATTGCGCTGCAACACGTGCTCGTAGATCTTGCGCGCGTCATCGATCAAACCCTGCCGCACGTAGAGATCGGCCATCGTCGTCGTTTCGGTGACGTCAGCATCCGCGTCTGCTGCAAGCGCCGGCTCCGGTTCGGCAGGCGCAAAGACTTCGGCGGCCGGCTCGCTCTCCGTGAACGCTTCCGTCTGCGTTTCGGACCAGGGGTCGGATTCCGCCGCCTCGGCCGGCATCTCCTCGACATGCATCCCCTCGGGCTGTTCGACTTCGAGTGCAGCCGCGGTGTAGCCGCCTGCTGGATCTTCGAACGGACTGACCGCATGCCGCGCAGCCATCGGTTCGTCATCGCCGGTATCGAACGGCGTTTCGACCGTGTAGTGATAGGGCTCAACCGGTTCGGCCTCGGGCGTCTCAGCGTCACTCACGTGAACTGTCGGAGTGGACACCGGCTCTTCTTCCCACGACGCACCGACCAGCTCCTCGGTGTGCTCCGGCTCTGGCTCCGCCTGCGCGAATGGCGACGGCGACTCCTCGACGGCGAAGGGCGACTGCGGCGCGAGATCGGGCTCTGGTTCGGGAGCAATCTGTTCCGGCAGCGACACCGGCAGCGATCCCTGAATCTCGCGATCGAGATCCGCGATCTTCGCCTCGAGCTCCTCCGAAGGCATCAGCGCATTCACGAGTTTGTATTTCTTGATCGCCTCGACCTTCTCGCCGAGGACCAGGTACGCATCAGCCAGCAAACGGGCAGCGACGACATTCCCCGGATCTACCTGCATCGCCGTCGTCAACGCCTCGACCGCCTCGGCGTTCTTGTTCTGCTCGCGCAGTACGCGCCCGAGGCTGACCCAGGCGGAGAGATAGGACGTGTGAACATGGAGGCCGTTGCGAAGCACCTGCTCGGCCTCCGTGAGCTTGCCGTGACGGCGCAGCTCTTCCGCGAGCTGGAAAAAGAGCCTGCTCTTCGGATCGGTCTTGAGCCGGAATTGCAGCTCTTCGAGTTTGGCGTTGATGCCGGGTTGAGCCATGTGCTGGATTTCGAATTCTGCTCAACAACAGTGAGCGGCGCAACCTCGGCCGCAGAAACGAACCGCCCCAACGAAGGGGCGGTTCGGTGATTCTTCGCCGCCGGTTACCTTAAGTTCCGCTTCCGCAGACGGTCACTGTCAGGGTTGGCTTTGTCGGATCGTTCGTTGTGAAAGTGATTGTCGCGCCCGTCGCCCCGGCGGCCGTCGGGTCGATTGTGATTACGTATGATGGCGATGTGCTGTTGCCGCCGGACACGGTCTGTCCGCTGTTTGGGGTGATCGAAACCAGCGTGGCGTTGGTGGTAACCACCGTCGGCGGACCGAGCACCAACGGCTGCGTTCCGTTGTTCATGATCGTGATGGTCGCAGTCTGAGTCGCGGGCCCAACCGCAACGACTGAGGGCGGCGCAAGGTTGGCCACCGGACACGTCTGCGCGGGAGACGTTACGGTAGCGGTCGGGGGCACCACGCACGCTGCTCCGGCGGCCGTCGGGTTGATCGTGATCGTGGCCGCCGCCGTACATCCTGTCGTCGCATTGGTGAACTTAACCTCGAACGAGCCCGGCAGTTGCTGTGTGCCGGGGAATCCCCCTAC
Source organism: Thermoanaerobaculia bacterium (assembly GCA_963719365.1). Lineage (GTDB taxonomy): Bacteria > Acidobacteriota > Thermoanaerobaculia > Gp7-AA8 > Gp7-AA8 > JADGNZ01. The sequence goes on from OY970380.1 coordinate 1,994,689, forward strand.
CAGGCAAGAACCCGTCGGGAAGGTCAGGCCCGGTGGGACGATGACCGTAAAGCCCTGCGTGCCCGTTCCAGTCGAGATCTGTAGCGGAGTTACGTTGGCCGCCACGCCTCCAACCGTAAATGCGACGGTGGCCGTACCGAGGAGACCAACACCGGGATTTTGAACGCTGACTGTGAGCGCACTACCGACTGTCGGACTTCCCGACGATGCGACCGATGTGATGATGGAAGGCACGCCGATATAGCTGAAAGTGCCACCCGTCGCGGAGTCGCCATTGTCAATATTCGTCACCCTAATTGGAAGTGCCCCTGTGCTGGCGCACGGAACTGCGATTGGCGACGTACGCGCCGTGACCTCGCTCCCCGTAACCTTGATGACCGAAGCGCGGACGTCGCCTACGTCAACGACAGCGCCGTCAGTGAAGCCAGTTCCGTTGATGAGGATATTCGTGCCGCCAAGGGAGCTACCGAATGTCGGCGACACTGCAGTGATCTGCATCTTGTTCACGTAGCGGAAGGCTGCGGGTGCCGTGACGGACTTGCCCGAGTTCACGTTGAGAATGCGGAGGTCGACCGGTCCGGTCTTCGCTCCCGAGCCGTCTGGGTTGGTGTCGCGTGCGACCGGCGAGAGGACGTCGATCTCGTGGAAGGTCACGCCGAGCACCTGCGCCGCGGCCGACCCGAAGAAGACCTGGACCGGCGATTCGAAGGCGTCGCCGATGATGGCGATTCGCGTTCCGCCATCAATCGGACCAGACGTCGGCGAGAGCGCACGGAAGACTGGCGTCAGAACGGGCGCTGTGTACGTGAACGCAGCGGCTTTGGTCACGCGCTGTTCCGTGGGCGCACCCGCTTCCACGATGACCGTAATGCCGACGATAAGCTGCTGGCTCACGCCGAGGTCGAACGCGGGCGTGGTGACCGTGATCGAGGTCGGTGTGACGCTGGTGACGAACCCTTCTTTCACGGCCTGACCGCTACCCGGATCGAACAGGACCCGCACCGGTGACCGGAAGTTCGTGCCTGTGATGGTCACCGTTTGGTTCCCCGTCGGTAGTCCCGTCGCGGGCGTAATAGCAGCGATCGTCGGCGTGGTCGGCGTCGGATTGGGGGGAATGACCGCGTCCTGGAAGTTGATCGTGATGCTCTTGGTCACGTTGTTAACGGTGGCATTCACCACGACCGGACCGGCCACGCTTGCCGTGACCGTCGCTTTGGCAACGCCTGCCGTAGTCGTGCGGATCAGCGTCGTCGGATTGTCCGTCGTGTCGGTGAAATTGGCGTTCGCACTCGTGGTCGAGAATTCGACCGCTGTTCCGTTCGGCACAGGTGCATTGTTCTGCGTCACCGTCGCTGTGATCGTCGAGATCGATCCGGTCGTTGCCGGGTTCGTCGATGCCACAAGCGTGATGGTGGCGCCGACGGGCGGCTGCGTTGCGCCGCTTCCTGTGCCTGTGCCGGTCGTGCCGGTGAGGGGAGGCGGTGCGGTTGGTGACTCGCCTTTGCATCCCGCGAAGAGCGCCAGTAGCGCTGCAAGCGCCAGGAAGATGAATTGCTGTTTTGTCTGTTTCATGGTCTACCCCCGTCAACTCCTCACACACCCATAGGGCCCGGCCTTGAAAGGCCGGCGCGGTAACTAGCCGCAGCCGCCGCAGTTGTAGCAAAAGTTCAGCGGGAACCTCGCTGAACCGCTCACACGCTCACCGGCCAGTGTGGATCCGTAGACGGTGAGAATGATGTCCATCTTCACAAAGCCAAGGCCGGTGTCCGGATCCTTACCGCCGTTCTGCGGCAGCAGCGCGGCGAATGGCGCCAGGTTGAAGGCGTTCGTCTCGAAGGCGATGAAATCGCTGAGGCTCTGCGCGGCACCGCCTGCCGTGAGCACTTGCGCGGTCGAGCGCACGAAGCTGGGCGGAATGAGCTTTCCACCGTCGGTGCGCTGATACGTCACCTGGTAGCGATCGAGCTTGACGTCGTTGAAGTCATTGCGCGGCGTCAGAGGATCGGTCTGATTCTGAAGGAGCTTGACAGTCAGCTGGACCGTTCCAATCGACGTCCCGCAACCGGCGGCCCCCGCCTGCAGATCGATTTGATTGAGGTTCTGCGTGCCGGACACGACCAACTGAACGGGACTGCTTTCCTTGGCGATCGAATTACAGGACAAGACCGCCACGCCGAGCAGCATGACCGTCGCGATCAGTGCAATTTTTTTCATCCTCATGCCCCACCCTCCAAAAACACTTTTCGTCCACATGGATCGACCGGTTCCTATTTTATTACGACCTATCAGGACGACCTCACGATCCGCGGCGTGATGAAGATCAGGAGCTCGTCATGCGACGAGCTGATGTCATGCGTGCGGAACAGGGCTCCAAGAACCGGGATCTGATGAAGGAAGGGCATCCGCGATTGGCCGTTGTTTTCCTTCACCTGATAGATACCCGCGATGACGGTCGTACCGCCGTCGCGTACCATGAGCTTCGTCTGCGCCCGGCGCGTCGACAACGGCGTGCCGGCGCCGCCTACGATATTGAGACCGGTGTCCGGCTCGTTCTTCTGCACCTGAATGTCCATGATCACGGTTCCCGCTTCGGTGATCTGGGGCGTGACCGTGAGCCGTAATGTGGCATCGACATACTGCACTGTGGTGGTCAGGTTGACGCGAGTCTGGTACGGAATCTGGAACCCGCTCTGGATTTCTGCCGAGGTGTTGTCCTGAGTCGTGATGCGCGGTGCGGAGATGACACGCACCAGACCCTCGTTCTCCGCCGCCAGCAGCGCGAGATCGAGGTTGAACGTGCCCAGGACGTTCTGCAGCGTGAACGACAGTGCGGGAACGCCTGCCCCGAAGTTGAATGGACCACCGACGGTGTCGATGCGGTTGGGGAAGACCAATCCAGTGCCCGTACCGAGCGACGGATCCATGGAAGAGTGGAAGCCCCATTGGAAGCCGTACTGCTGCGCGAACGTCTTCGTCGTTTCGACGATGCGCGCTTCGATCACGACCTGCCGCGTCGGCACATCGACCGACTGGATGAGATTCCGCATCGTCTGCAGATAGAGCGGGATCTCGCTGATGATGAGCTGGTTCGTGCGTTGGTCGACAATGATCCGGGCTCGCGGCGACGCCATCTCCCTGAGTAGCGCCGACACGTCCGTGGCGCGCGCGTAAGAGAGCTTGAACCCTACCGTCTCCAGCGGCACGTTGAGGCGCTGCTGCTCGGCCAGCTCCCGGTTCGACTTCGTCTCTTCGGCCAGACGGGTCGTCGTGCCGACGCGCATTACATTTCCTTCGAGCACGTAGGCAAGTCCATTCTGGCGAAGGATGATCTCAAGCGCCTGATCCCACGGGATGTCAGTGAAATCAACGGTCACGGAACCGGTGACCTGGGGATCGACGGCGATATTGAGTCCGGTGAGCTGCTGGAAGGTGTGAAGAACGTCCTTGATATCGGCGTCCTTGAGATTGAGCGAAAGCGGCTCGCCGGTGTACGGCTTGTCGCTTCCGCTGAGAGTACGGCCGCCGCTTCCCGAGGAGAGCAGAGTCCCATTCGGTGCCTGGCTTGCTGGTGGCGTGGGAGCCTGCGGATCGCTGAAGACGTTCTCACCGGGAGGAGTCGGATCGACGACCGCGGCCGTCGTCGGAGACGTTGTGTTCCGGCGCTTTTTCGTCGACATCGGCGGTGTCTGATCCTGCGGCGCGTTGATCACCGACTTGGCCCGCTTCGGCGGCTCCGGCATCTTCCAGGCTTCGTTCTCGGCGATCGTCGGAACACGCTCCGGAATGCCGGCCGGCGGCGGCACCGCTTTCGCCGTCACGATGATGGCCGGAGGTGGCGGAGCGGGTGTGGCAGCGACGAGCGGCTGCTCGTCTTTCGGTTTTGGTGCTGGCGGCGGTGTCACTGGCGCGGTGGCGATTGCCGCGGCGCCGAAGGTTACGTGAAGACCTGAGGCCGTCTTGGTGACCTGGTAGGTGGCGTTGTCATCGAGGTCAAGGACCACTCGCGTGACCGGCTGCGGCGCGCCTTTGAACTGGGAAACGCGTATCCGTTTTACGACCGGATCGGAGACATCGATGATGTTCTTTGCCAGTTTGTTGTTGATCCCGTCGAGATCGATGACTGCGCGGGCGGGTCTCTGAAGCTTGAACGTGTTGTAGGTGGTGTCGCCATCGGTTGCGATGGTTACGTCCATCGCCGCGCCGGCACCGCTGGTCTCGATCTTTCGGAGAACTTTCGCCTTTGCAGTCAGCGGAAGCGGCTCGGCGGTGACCGCAGGCTCAATGGTTGGTTTGGCAGCTTCGGCGACCGGCTCGATGGCCGGCGCAGAGGCAGACGCGGGAATCTCTTCCACCTTGACCGCTGGCGCGGTTTCGGTGGTCGTGGCCGTCTTGACGGGCGGCGGCGCTTCCTCAGGCTTCGCTACTGGTGCCACTTCGGCAACAGCGGGCGTGCTTGCAGCCGGCAAATTGATCGCGATGCTGTTTTCCTCCGCCGCTGCTTCGATCGATGCAGACTGCGCGAGATGGACCGTGACACGCGTGAGCTTCGATCCCATCTCCGTGACTTCATCCACAGAGATCGATCCGAGCGATGACGGCAGGATGGAGGGGATCACGAGCGACGCCGCTTTCGACGCGCCGGTTAGATCGATCACGAAGACATCGGGCATCGGGCTGTAGGAGGTGTACACCGGGCTTGAGGTCGTGCGCAGAATCAGGCGAGGCACGGGCGCCGATTCGATATCGATCGCCGTGAGCGACATTCCGGTGGGCGTGGCGGCGGCAGAAGCCTGCGCGGGAGCCTTTGCGGCCGTGTTGCGTTTCCAGAACGCTGCAGACGCGCCGGTAACGTTCGCCACCAGCATGCCTGTGATCAGCAGGATCAGCTTGGCTCTTGTCATACGTCTCACCTTCACCATCTCACAGCCCTCCACACACATGGCCTGCACAACGCGGGACGCAATCCTTACTTCTTCTGAACTTCGGAGGAGACGATCTCCTTGACGACTTCACGGAACCGTTCGATCCGGGTGGGGTCGTTGACCTCCTGCCGGAAAACGATCGAGTTCGGTGTGATGCGAATGATTTCGCCGTCGAGGACCTTGTCCCCGATCTTCACGAGGTAGCTCTTGTTGTCAGGACCGTTGATCATCGCCACAAGTCCCGAACGGGTCTTCACGACGCCCTGGATCTTGATCTCGTCGATCAGGAATCCCGGCGGTCCCTGCGGACGCGCGCCCGTCTGCAGCTTCAGCGCCGGCCCGATCAGCGACTGGAACGGATCGCGGCGCCCCTGGGGATCGTAGTGGTAAGCATCGGGAGCGCTTGGCTCTTCGACGATCTCCTGCAGACTCTGTTGCATCGCCTGATCGGGACTCGACGTTGTAGTCGTTGCCGTCGTCGCGGTAGCCGGTGGCGCGCCCTTCTTCGGGGTGGTTCCCTGAGCGAACAGCGTGGCCATCGCGGCAACGACGATGATGAGCGATAGAACGAACCGGCTCATTCTCATTTCTTCACGTCCTTACCCGCAGCCGGCTCCGGCTCCTTCGGCTCGACGTAGACGAAGGTCTTGGCCACGAAATCCGCCGTGATCGTGCGGTCAACCTGCGACGGTAGCGCACTGATCGTGATCTGCTCGACGTTGATGACGCGCGGGAAGTTGCCGAGCGAATTGAAGAGAATCGCCAGGTTGTGATAGCGCCCACTGACGGAGATCGAGATCGGCCACTCCGCGTACGGATCGCTCCCCTGCACCGCGGCAAGTTTCGGGAACGTCGCCTTGAGCAGCACGAAGTTGCCGGCATCGACGAGCTGCTTGATCTTTTTGATGATCATTTCCGTGTTGCGCGTGGACGGCAGAATGTCTTTGAGCTTCTTCAACTCGACGGTGAGGCGGTTGACCTCTTCGCGGAACTGCGGGAGCTTCTGCTGCGCCGAACGTCCCTGCTCGATCTTGGCGTCGAGATCCTTCAACTGCCCATCGGCAGTGTGAATCTGATCGTCGATGCTGCCAATGAACGCGTAGTTCACGCCCCAGACGACGGCAATCGCCAGCACCAGCCCGACAATCAGGCCGAAGTACCAAGGTTTTCCTTCGAGCGAAAGCCCCGCCATCTATCCTCCTACCGCTTCGGCGCCGTTGACGCCGGCGGCGCCGCGGCCGTTCCCGTCGCGGGTGCTGCATTACCCGGAGCGGTGCTGGTCGCGGCCGTTCCGGTTGTTCCAGGAGCACCTTTCGGTGCATAGCTGAAGTGAAAACTCATCGGGAATGAGTAAACGAGCGGCGTCGTCGAGACCTGCGTCAGGTTACCGAGATCCGGCTCTTCGAACATCGGATCGTTCTTGATGCTCTCGACGAAGTTCGCGATTGCGTTGGGATTCAAACCGCGCCCTTCGATCGAAACCACGTTCCCAACGACGCTCATCTTGTCGAGCCAGACGAGGTCGGGCAGATCCTGGCTGATGCGGTCCATCAAACGCGCCGGTCCCTTCTGATTCTGCTTGAGCTGATTGATCAGATCGATCCGCGTCTTCAGGCTCTCTTTCTGCTTCTTGTAGTTGTCGACTTCCTTGATGATTCCCTCGAGACGTTTCGCCTCGGCCTGTTTCTGGACCAGAAGATCCTGGCGCTCGGAAAGCTTTCGGTTCTCGACGAAATACCATCCGCCGGCGACCACGACTCCGGCGATGAGCGCGCCGGCAAGGAAGACGTTGTTGAGGTTGGTCGGACCCGAAACGGCAGATGCCGAACTAGGGGCCGCTCCAGTGCCCCGTACCGCCCGCCCTTCCCGCACTAAATTAATCTTGATCAAGCATCCCCCAGCTTTCGGATGGCCAGGCCGACCGCGATGGCCATACTCGGACCAAGCTCGGCCAACTCCTCGGGGTTGAACAATTTCTCGTCGACGGTGACCTTCTGGAACGGATCCATGATGGAGACGGGGATGCCGAATTTGTCGCGCAGGATGGCATCAAGGTTCAGAACGCCTGAGCCGCCGCCGGCGAGAACGATCTCGTCGACACGGTCCGCACCCGACGTAGCGGTGAAGAAATCAAGCGTCTTCCGCAACTCGCCGGCGAAGTCTTCGCTGACCGAGTTGAGGATGGGGATAACCTGCTGGATGCTGTAGTCGCCAGTCTGATGGCCCTTCTTCAGCTCCTCAGCCTGCTCGAACGAGAGGCTGAGCTCGCGCTGAATGGCATCCGTGTACTGATTGCCGCCGAAGGTGATGTCGCGCCAGAAAAGCGAAGTTGCGCCGGACAGGACATTGACGTTCGTCACCGACGCGCCAACGTTCACCAGGGCCAGCACCTTGTTCTCGTCGATCGGATAATTCATCTCGTAGGCATTCTGGAGCGCGAACGCATCGACGTCGACGAGGACCGGCACTTTCCCGGTCTGGCTGATGACGGAGGTGTAGTCGTTGATCTTTTCTTTCTTCACCGCGACGAGGATGACGTCGATGTTGTCGCCGGTTCCGGGTGCCGTGAGCGGGACGTAGTCGAGGTTTACGTCGTTGATGTCGAAGGGAATGTACTGCTCAGCTTCCCACTGAATCGACTCCGCCAGCTCCTCGGGTGACATGGCCGGAAGCGTGATCTTCTTGATGATCACGGAGTGCCCGGACAGAGAGGTCGCGTAGTTGGAATTCTTGATGTTTTTGCTGGTGTTCAGGCGACCGATCGTCTCGACCACCAGCGACGAATCCATGATGGATCCGTCAACGATCGCCTCGGGAGAAAGGTGCTCGATTCCAAGCTTCACAAGCTGGAACGTGCCGCCCTTCTTCTCCTTCAGCTCAATCAGTTTTACGGCTGAGGAGCCGATATCGAGACCTACGACATTTTTGCTCTTTGAGAAGAACACCGCTCACCCCGTCCATCTCACACACTCACTTCTCGGCGGCTCCAGATGTGTAAAAGTCAGTCGAAATTACAACGTTTAATGGTGGGTGTCAACTCTACAGCCTTTAGATTTATCAGTCGGATACGCGAAGTCGAGCCCGTTTCAAGCCCTTTCGGTTGCGCCAGAACGGGTCAGCCGTTACAATCCCACCCCTTTCACGTTATTTGAGGAGTCAAGATGGCAAAGATGTGCGAAGTCTGCGGCAAGGCCCCCGTGTTCGGTAACCGGGTCAGTCATGCCCACAATATTTCCAGCCGCCGTTGGCTGCCGAATCTGCAGCGCGTCCGCGTGATGGTCGGCGCCGCAGTCAAGCGGATGAACGTCTGCACCCGCTGCATCCGTACAGGCAAGATCGCCAAAGCCGCGCGGTAAAACGCGCGGTACTTTCCTTCCTACCAACCCTGCTTCCCTCTCCCGAGCAAGTCCGTTCCGGATGGAGTTGTGCGTCCGGTTTTCGCGTGGCGGGAGCCGCTCGCTATCTCTCGACTCCACGCTCCATCGAGCGCAAGGGCTTGATGTTCGGCCGGCGCTCGATATTTGAGCGGCGCGAGACTTGAAGAATCTTTCTCCATCGCGCGAATTTGTCTCGGACCCTCCGCCGCGAGCTCCTTACACTTCGATCAGCGTGAGTTTCGGATGCTTCGGCGTGATGCCATCGCCGGACGACCGACCTTGCGCATGACGCCAGAGCCATGGCAGCAGGTGCTGGCGCGTCCAGGCTGCTTCGGCGCGAAGCTGGTCCGTCCATCGCGGCGGCGGTGCATCCGGCAGCGGCTCTGACCATGATCGATTGGCGCCGGGCAGGCCGAGGTGATCGGCGAGGGCGGCGGCGATGCGGGCGTGGCCGGCGGTGTTGGCGTGGAGACGGTCATCCGACCAGAGGCGAGGATCGGACGCCACCGGATAAGCCGCGAAGTCGCAAACAATCGCGCCTGACTTTGCGGCGGCGTCGCGGATGATCTGATTCATCTGCACCAGCCGTTTGCGAACCATGCGCGCCAGCGGCATCACGTCGCCCAGGTCCGGAAGGGTGAAGGTGATGACGGTCGCGCCGATGGAGGTCAGCGTGCCCTGCATCGTTTCGACATCATCGCGGAGTGCCGCCGGATCGAAGCGCGGCCGCAGAAGATCGTTGGTTCCGGAGACGACAGCTACCAGGTTCGGCTGCATGGCAACGGCAGATTCGAGCTGCTCTTGGCGAATCTGATGCGTCGTCCGTCCGCGAATGGCGAGATTGGCGTAGAGCACACTTCCCTGCTCCGCGGCGAGCATCGTTGCAAGCCGGTCAGCCCATCCGCGATAGCCGCCACGCCCGTCGGGATCGTCCAGTCCTTCGACGGTGCTGTCTCCGATGGCAACGTATCGTTCGAATCGGGGCATGTGGATAGTCGATTCGTGGATTAGTGGTTAGTGGATTAGAACAGGCCGATTGTCGCTCGCCGATTCCTCTAATCGACTGATCCACTGAACACTCACGCCGTCGCGTGCCGCACGTTGAATTTGCGCTCGACGGCGACGACGCCTTCGATGTCGCCGATTGCGCGGATGACACGCTCGAGATGCTTGAGGTCGGCGATCTCCAGCGTCAACTCGGCGGTGGCTTTGCCGTCTGTGCTGCGGCTATCCATCTGACGGATGTTCGTCTTCATGTTGGACACGGTGGAGACGACCTTGGCCAGAATCCCCTGCCGGTCTTCCATCGCGATCTCCAGCTCGACCTGGAATTGCGCCGATCGTTGATCCGCCCACTCCACCGCGATCTGGCGGTCGGCGTTGAACATCAGATTGCGCACGTTGGGACAGTTCGCGCTGTGCACGCCGACGCCTTTGCCGCGCGAGATGTAGCCGATGATCCGCTCGCCCGGCAGCGGATTGCAGCACTTGGCGAGATACGTCATCAGGTCGTCATATCCTCTGACCTTGATGGCCGGCGAGGTGCCGGTGAAGGGAAAGATCTTCCGCACGGCGCGCTGGATGGGACCCTCGTCGACAGGCGGCTGTTCATCCTTCACAAAACGCTCGACGACCGCGCGCGGCGATACCTTGCCGTAGCCAACGTCGGCGTAGAGATCGTCGAGACGAGGCAGTCCGTATTCAGCGAGGACGGCGTCGAGCGCGTTTTCGGCGACGAGTTTCCGCCACTGCACGCGATACCGCTTGGCCTCTTTCTCGATCAGCTTCCGGCCCAACTCGATCGAGCGATGTTTCTGCTCGGTGTTGAGCCAGTGCCGGATTTTGTGGCGGGCCCGCGAGGTGACCACCATGTTGATCCACTCGCGCGACGGCGACTGCGTCGGCGCGGTGAGCACCTCGATGATGTCGCCGTTCTTGATCGTGGTCCGCAACGGCATGAGCTTGCCGTTGATGCGCGCGCCGACGCAGTGGTGGCCGACGTCGGTGTGAATGCGATACGCGAAATCGAGCGGCGTGGCGCCGCGCGGAAACGCGAAGACGTCGCCCTTCGGCGTGAACGTGTACACCTCATCCGGATAGAGATCGATCTTCAGCGACTGCATGAAGACGCGCGGATCGGTGATCTCGTGCTGCCACTCGACGAGCTGCCGCAGCCAGAGAAAATTCGCGTCGTCCGTTTGCGCGCCGATGCGCCCTTCCTTGTATTTCCAGTGCGCGGCGATGCCCTGTTCGGCGATGAGGTCCATCTCGCGCGTCCGGATCTGCACCTCGAACGGCTGCCCTTTATCGGCAACGACGGTCGTGTGCAGCGACTGATAAAAATTCGGCTTCGGCATGGCGATGTAGTCTTTGATCCGGCCAGGGACCGGACGCCACATCTGGTGAATGATGCCGAGGCAGGCGTAGGTGTCTTTGATGTTGGCGGTGACGATGCGGAACGCCAGGTAGTCGTAAACCTGGCCGACGTCGATCTCCTGCCGGCGAAGTTTCGTCCAGATCGAGTACATCGACTTCACGCGCCCGAAGACGTCGCCGTTGATGTCGTTCTCGGCCAGCTTGGCCGTGAGCGTGCTCTTGATGCGATCGACGATCTCGCCGGACACGGCCAGCTTTTCGTTGACGGTGCGCTGCAGCTCTTCGCACTCGCGCGGATGCATGTGCCGGAATGCGAGATCTTCGAGCTCGCTCTTGATGCGGCCCATGCCGAGGCGGTTGGCGATGGGGGCGTAAATCTCCATCGTCTCCGTCGCAATCGCCAGCCTCCGCTCCTCGGGTAAGAACTCGAGCGTGCGCATGTTGTGAAGCCGGTCGGCCAGCTTGACGAGGACGACGCGCAGGTCGCTCACCATCGCCAGCAACATCTTGCGGAACGTCTCGGCCTGCTGCTCTTCCTTCGACACGTAGGCGTAGCGCGAGATCTTCGTGACACCGTCGACCAGCTCGGCCACGTCGTCGCCGAAAAGCTCCTGCAACGTCTCCTTCGTGGTCAGCGTGTCTTCGAGCACGTCGTGCAGCAGACCGACGGCGATCGATGTTTCGTCAAGCCGCATTTCGGCGAGGATGTAGGCGACATTGAGCGGATGGACGAGATACGGCTCGCCGGAGCTGCGCACCTGGCCGCGATGCTCCCGGGCCGAGAAGACGAAGGCCTTGTCGAGCAACTCCTCATCGAAGTCGGGCTTGTAGCTTTCGACTTTGTCGAGGATGTCTTCGAAGCGGATCACGGCAGTTGGTAACAGGCTTGGAATCGTAGCTGATTCTGGGACGGCGTGCGGCGCGCTCGTCCGGGCATTCTTATTGCTCCCGTCCGCTCTGGATGCCGTCGCCATGGTCGTGGGCCCTGGATGCCGGGATTAACTGAAACGGTGAGGGACGGTCGAACCGGCCTCACACAACATGGAGGTAATTGTCGTGTCCAAGCGTTCGTCACAACTCGTAGCACTCGTTCTCGTCTTCGCCTTTGCAGCTCTGCCGGTATTCGCAGCACCCGTCCCGTCGAAGACCGCCGCGGATCAGAGCATCGACCAGCGCGCCGCCGATCTCGCCCTCGTCCGTGACGTCACGGCGAACGAGCAGGTAGCCAAGGTCCTGTCGGACCGCGGCTTCACGAAGGATCAGGTCGACCAGCGCCTGGCCCAGCTCTCGCCACAGGATCTCCACCAGCTTGCGCAGAACGTGAACCAGATGCAGGCTGCCGGGCTGACGCGTCAGGAGTGGATTTGGGTAGGCATCGGCGCGCTGGCCGCGTTGATCCTCGTCATTGCCATCGGTTGATGAAACTAGTTTCGGCGTAGCTTCCGAGCGAGCGGGCTGGTTGGGCCGCTCGCTCGGTGTTTTTATGTGGGTTTGTTTCTGAAGAATGGGGAGGACCGAAATGTTTAATGTTGAATGTTGGGTGGTGAATGTTGAATGCGATTCCGATTCGGCGAATCGAGCGGCGTTGCGGCAGACACCGCGGCCCATTCAACACTCAACATTCAACATCCAACATTCAACATTCGTCTTTCTTCTCGCGCTCCTGCTCACCTCCTGCATCACCATCACCCCCAAAACCCAACACGCCTCCCCATCCGCGTCCGTAATCCCAAACGTTCCGATGCAGCATTGGGGCATCGAGTCGTGCGGCGCGGGCTCGCTGTCGACGGTGCTGCAACACTACGGCGATCCAACCACGATGCGCGCGTGGGACGACACGCTGCCGAAAACGCGCGGCGGTGTGCTGACGATCGACATGCTGATCGCCGCGCGAAAATCAGGATTCGATGCCCAGCTCATCACCGGAACGCCGGCAATCATCAGCGACGAGCTTCGCCAGGGCCGGCCGGTGATTCTGATGCTGCAAGTCGTCGACTCGCCCGGCCATCACTACGATTTCTTTCACTACATCGTGGCCGATGGAATCGATCCGGATCGCGGCCTCGTGCGCACACAATTCGGCGATGGCAACGGACGCTGGACAACGTTCGACCGCTTGGAGAAAGCATGGTCCGGCGGCGGCCATGCGGCGATCCTGATCCATCCGCGCGCCGCTGGCGAGGCGTTGCGTGCGGCGGTGGCGCTGGAAGACGCAGGCAAGTACGCCGAGGCTGCGCGTGCGTATCAATCGATCCTCGATCACCACCCCGACTCCCTCCTCGCCTGGACCAACCTCGGCAACACCGAAGTGCAACTCGGCAACCGCGGCGATGCCGAGAACGCGTTCCGCAAAGCGCTGGCGATCGATCCCTCGTCGCGTGATGCGCTCAACAATCTTGCCTGGCTGCTCTACGAAACGAAGCGCTACGACGAGGCGGAGTCGCTGGCCCGAAAAGCAGTCGCGTTGCAAGGTCCCGATTCCTACTTGATGCTCGACACGCTCGCCCGCGTGCTGGCCGCGAAGGGTTCGTGCAACGAAGCCATGACGACGTTCCGCGCCGCGATCGACGCGGTGCCGCCGGCTCGAACGGCTGCTCGTGGCGATCTCGAAAAAGCAATGTCTGACGCGCGGACTGGTTGCCGCGGGTAGTCACGCGAAGACGCGAAGGCGAGAAGAAGGTTTTGTTCGCGTCTTCGCGGCTTCGCGTGAAAAACTCCCGCCGTGTTTTCCAAACGCGCCCATTGGACCGCAGCCACGAACCAACTCACGCGCGCACGCGAGGCCTATCGCGGCAAACTGCTCGACCTTACAATTTCCAATCCGACAAAAGCTGGCATCGCCTATCCGCTCGATGAGCTGTCCGAGATCATGTCCCGCGCGGCGCGTGCGCCGTACGATCCGCAGCCGCTCGGACTCGCGTGCGCACGTGAGGCGGTCGCGCGCGAGCTTGGATGCGATGCCGACGACATCGTCATTACCGCTTCCACCAGCGAGGCCTACTCGTATCTCTTCAAACTCCTTTGCGATCCGGGCGATGCGGTCCTGACGGCGACGCCGTCGTATCCCTTGCTTGAACATCTTGCCGCGCTGGAACTGATCGAGATGCATTCCTTCCCGCTGAAGCTTCACCAGCGATGGGAGATCGAGACCGACCGGCTGCGCAGCGCACTGACCGATCGCACGCGCGCCATCCTCGTCGTCAATCCCAACAATCCAACCGGTTCGTATGTGACTGCATCCGAGCAGGACGAGATCGCGCGCATCAGCACGCCGGTGATCTCGGACGAAGTCTTCCATCCCTTCGCGTTCGGCGAGAGCGGTCCGTCATTCGTTCGCGACGATGTCCTCACGTTCACTCTGGGCGGACTCTCGAAATCCGCTGGACTGCCGCACTACAAACTCGGATGGATTCGCGTGAGCGGTCCGGCAAAGAGGGAAGCCGTCAACGCGCTCGAATGGATCGGGGACAACTTTCTGTCGGTCGCGACGCCAGTGCAGGTTGCGCTTCCCGAGATCCTGGCGATCGCTCCGAAAATCCGCGGTGCGATCCGCGATCGAACGTCGGCGAATTTGAGTTCGCTGCGAACGATGCTCGAGTCCTCGCCTGCAACGCGACTCCTGCCCGTCGAAGGAGGCTGGTCCGCGGTGTTGCGTGTTCCGCGTCTCGAATCCGACGAAGCCTTCGCGCTCCGCCTGATCGAGGAGCATGGCGTCGTCGTTCATCCCGGCTACTTCTTCGATTTCGAAACGGAGGGACACGCGGTGGTCTCGCTTTTGACGTCTCCAGATATTTTCGAAAAGGGCATCGCCCGCCTCCTCGAAACGGTAAGCCCGGATCGCCCCAACATCTTCACGAATTGATCGAACGTAGGCCGGACTCTCCAGTCCGGCTTCCAATGCCACGCAGTCGGACTGGAGAGTCCGACCTACGTTTGCCTTGCATTTCGTCTTCATCAGCTCGCGACCAATGAAAACTATGCTCTTGCCCATTCACCCGTCATCCTTCATCGTTCCGCATTCATGAAAGAACACTGGCTCATCGACCCAGACATCACCTACCTCAATCACGGATCCTTCGGCGCGACGCCGAAGGTCGTGCTGGCGAAGCAGAACGAGCTTCGTGCGCAGATGGAGCGTGAGCTCGTGCGCTTCATGGTGCGGGAGCTGGAACCGCTGCTCGACGAAGCGCGCGCAGCGCTAGGCGCTTTTATCGGCGCCGATCCTGCGTCGCTCGCGTTCGTGCCCAACGCGACTGCGGGCGTGAACGCGGTTCTGCGTTCGCTCGATCTCGACAAGCACGACGAATTGCTCGTCACGTCGCATGAGTACAACGCCTCGCGCAACGCGCTCGAATACGTCGCCGGCCTCGCGGGCGCGAAGGTCGTCCCGATCGATATCCCCTTCCCGATCGGCTCGTCGGACGAAGTCACCGAACGCGTCCTCGCCGCCGTCACGGAACGCACGCGCCTTCTGCTCATCGATCACGTGACGAGCCAGACAGCGCTGATTTTCCCGATCGAACGGATCATCGCGGAGCTGAAGCAGCGCGGCATCGATACGCTCGTCGACGGCGCACACGCCCCCGGCATGTTTCCGCTCAACCTCGACTCCCTCGGCGCCGCCTATTACACCGGCAATCTGCACAAGTGGGTCTGCGCACCGAAAGGCGCCGCGTTCCTCTACGTCGCTCCCAACCGCCGCCTCGGCATCCATCCGGTCGTCATCAGCCACGGTTACAACGCTACGCGCAACGACCGCAGCCGCTTCCACCTCGAGTTCGACTGGCCCGGCACGCTCGATCCAACCGCGTGGCTCTGCGTCCCCGAGGCGTTGCGTTTTATGGGATCGATCGTAGAAGGCGGATGGCCAGAGGTGATGCGGCGGAATCACGAACTTGCGCTCGCCGCGCGCGACCTTCTCTGCGCGCGCCTCGGCATCGAACACCCTGCGCCCGACGACATGCTCGGCTCGATGGCTGCGATGCCATTGCCGGATGGCGAGGCGTATGTCGCGACTTCGCTCTACGGCGATCCGCTACAGGATGCGCTGCTTTTCGATCACGGAATCGAAGTACCGATCGTGCCGTGGCCGCAACCCGGCAAACGCGTGCTGCGCGTGTCGGCGCAGCTTTACAACTCGATCGAGGACTACGAGAAACTGGCGGACGCGCTCGATGTCTTGCTTTAGAGGCTGATCACCACAAAGACACAAAGGGCACAGAGAAGGCCTTTCTCTGTGCCCTTTGTGTCTTGGTGGTGAATATGCCTTACGCGGCCTTTTTCGCTGCAGCGGCAGGCTCGTTGAACAACTGCAGCGCCTTCTCGAGGATGAGATCCTCTGCTGGTTTCGCAGCAGCCTTCGTCGCGCTTGGTGCTTCCGGATCGCGGAGCACGAGCGCGGTCAGATCGACCACCACGTCGGGACGAATGCCGCCCGACTTGATCGGCTTCATATCGGGTGTTGTGTAGTGGGCCACCGTCATGTAGACACCGCCGCCGCTCGGCAGCGTCATGAATTTTTGAACGATCGATTTGCCGTAGGTCGTCACGCCGACGACTTTGCCGCGCTGGTTGCCGTGAATCGCGGCGGCGAAAATCTCGGCGCCCGAGGCTGTCGAGCCGTCGGTGAGAACTTCGACGTCGCCGTCGTAGGCGGTGTTCCGGTCCGCCTGCCACTTCTTTGCTTCGACCTTTCCGGCCAGCGACGTGATCATGCCGCTCGTCAGCAACTCATCGGCCGCGTTGATCGCTTCATCGACATCGCCGCCTGCGTTTCCGCGAACGTCGATGATCAGCTTGCGCGTCCCGCTCTTGCGAACGCTCTCGAGTGCAGTCGCCAGTTGCCCGGCAGTCCCCTTTTCGAAGTACGGAATCTTGATGTAGGCGACGCCGCCCATTGTCTTCGTCTCGAGGGCGAGCGGATGGAACGTTGCCTGCTGCAGAACGAACTCGTCGCGCTTGGTCTGGCCGCCGCGGAGAACCTGAAGGTGCATCGGTTTGCCGGAGCGAAGCAGATTGCGAACCTGCCAGACCGCCATCTTCTGCGTCGGCTGTCCGTCGATCTTCTCGATGAAATCGCCGCGCTCGATGCCGGCTTTCGCGGCGGGCGATCCCGACACCGGCGCGATGACGAACGCGTAGCCGAAACGCTTCGTGACGATCAGGCCGACACCGTTGTCTTCGACGTCGCTGAAGTTTTTGTAGGCGGCCATCTGCGGCGGCGGGACGTAGTAGCTGAACTCATCGATGGCATCGGTCACGCCGGAGAACGCGCCGTCCATCAACTGATCGGCCGGCACTTGCTCGACGTAGTTGTGCTGCACGAGCTCAAATACCTCGGTGAAGATGCTGAGGTAGCGGTAACCGTTGTTCTTCTGCGTGGCCTGTCCGAAGAGGGCGCCGCCGAGGAGCGAGAGGAAGAGGGCTACCGAAACGGAAAGGAAGACGATTTTCTTTTTGCTCATGTCGTTGAACTCGCTACCGCAGCCATTTCTGCGGATCTTCGGGCTTGTTGTCCTGCCGGATCTCGAAGTAGAGAAAGCCGGATTGCATGTCTTCAGACTCGCCAACTCCTGCAAGGGTCTGACCAGCGTTGACGTGGCTTCCAACGAGGAGAGCGGGCACTTTCAGGTTGCCGTAAAGTGAAAAGACGCGATTGCCGTGATCGAGAATCACCAGATTGCCGTATCCCTTGAACCACTGCGAAAATAGAACTGTTCCCGCGAACACAGCATGCACCTCGGTGCCTGCTGCCGCGGCGATTTTCAGGCCGTTATTGAACGTGACGGTCGAGAATTTTGGATTCCGTTGCTTCCCGAACTGCTCGACGATCTTCCCTTTCAGCGGCCAGGCCAGCGCTCCCTGAACGGTGCGGATGTCGATCGCTGCGGGCGCCGCTCCATTCTGACGCGACAGCACATCGAGAAGATGCTCAAGTCTTCTCGCCTTCTCCTCGAGTCCGGCAATCTTCTCTTCATCGTGACTGCCTTCGTTCTGCAACGTTCGGAGAACTTTCTCTTTCGCTGCGCGTGCCGACGCCATGGCGTGTTGCCGCTCTTCGACCATGCGTCGTACGCCGGCGAGTTGTTGCTGCCTGTTCGCGAGCTCGGCGTACTTGGCGCGGAGCTGCTCGCGCTCACCCTGGAAGCGCGTCACCGCGTGCGCATCGTGCGAGACGAGGAAGCTGAGCATGGATACGGCTTTGACCGGGTCGCGCCGTTCATCGATCGAAAGCAACAGGCGAAGGTAGCTCAGCCCGCCGAGGCGATAGAGCGCGGCGAGACGTTTGCGAAGGAACTGCTTATGACTCGCGATTCGCGGCGTCAGCGACGCCACCTCGCTCTCGATCTCGCGCTGCTGTTGTTCGAGCTGCGATTGCATGTCGACGGCGAGCTGCAACTCTCCGGTGCGAATACTCAGCTCGAGATCGGCTTCTTCGAGATCGTGCTCCGCGCTTTTCGTTTGCGTGCGCACGTCATCGAGGCGCTTGCGAAGGTTGGCGATCTCGCCGCGAATGCGCGTCAAGTCGGCATCGCGCGACGTTTGTCCAATCGCCGCCGGCAAGCTGATCGCAACAATCAGCGCCAGCGTTAGGGCTCTATGCATCCTGAACGAATTCGCGCAAGGCATGCTTGGCCGCCTGCTGCTGCGCTTCCTTTTTCGAGGAGCCTTCGCCGCGCGTGACGTAACTGCCGACTTTGACTTCGACGATGAAGCGCTTGTCGTGATCGGGACCGACCTCATCGATCACGTTGTACTCGGGCAGCGGAAGACCCCGTCCCTGCGCACGCTCCTGAAGCGCGGTTTTGTAATCCTGAAAAAGGAGATCGTCCGCATCGATCGCTTCGAGATCTTCGGTGAATGATTGCTGGATGAGATTCCGCACCGGGTCGATGCCGCCGTCGAGATAGACCGCGGCGAGCATCGCTTCGAAAAGATTGGCGAGTAGCGAATCCTTCTTCCTTCCGCCCGATTTCTCCTCGCCAACGCCGAGGAAGAGCACATCGCCCATCCCGTATGCGCGCGCTTTGCGGGCCAGACTCGTGGAGCTGACCAGATACGCTTTCATCTTCGACATGGCCCCTTCGTCGAGCTCGGGAAAACGGCGGAAGAGGAGATCGCCGATGACGAAACCGAGGACGGAGTCGCCGAGGAACTCGAAGGTCTCGTTGTCGCGCAGCGCGTTGTTCTTCGCTTCGTGCGAGTACGACTTATGCGTCAGCGCGCGGATGAGCAGCTCCCGCTGCTGGAAGGTGTAGCCGATACGGGATTCAAACTCGGAGAGGTCGGATTGCAATCGAAGGAAGTATACGGGAGCGTGGCAAGCGGGTTCAGGGACAAGAAGCAGAGATCAGAGATCAGAGGAACGGGTTTCTGCAGAGAACAAATGAACCTGAGACAAGTGATCAGGGTCCGCTAACGAGCGGATTCGTCCCTTTTCGCTGGTGTCCAGTCTCTGATCTCTGTTTCTGTTCATCGGCGTCTCGGCTGTGCTGCGGCAGCGCGGACATGCTGCGGCAATTGACGCAACTCGGCATCCTGCGGATATTTCTTTTGTCCCTCGTTGGCCCAATAGAGCGCTCCGGGATCGTCGCCAATCGCGGTGAGCGTCTCCGCCACGACTGTATAGGTGTGCGGCCTCGGCGCCGCCTTCACCATTTCGAAGACGAGGTTCTTCGCCTCTTCGAGCCGGTTCTCCGTAGCCAGAAGCATGACGAGGGAACCGTAGGCATCGGGCACGCCGGGATTCAACTGGATCTCGGTGCGAAACTCCTGTTCCGCTTCTTGATTCCGGTTGAGCCGGGCGAGCAAATCGCCGCGGGCGCCGTGAAGTCCCGGGTGTTTCTCCGTCGACCTTCCGTTCGTGACGACCGCCTTGTCGAGGTAAACGAGTGCTTGCTGCATGTTGCCGCGCGACCTCTCGATGCGGCTGAGCATCATCAGCGCGTCGGTGGGATCGTGCGTCGTCGCGACAGCGAGTTTCGCCTCGGCTTCGGCCTTCGTCATGTCTTTCCGCCGCTCCCACACCCTGGAAAGAATGTCGTGCGCTTGCCCAGGTTCGATCTTTACCGCGATCTCCGCGTGTTGCTGGGCCGTGTCGAGATCGCCCATGGTCAGCGCCAGATTGGCGACTTCGAAGAGCAGCGAGATCGCGCCCGGTACGTGGCGAAGCCCTTCCTTCGAAGCCTCCATCGCGGCGCGGTTGTCGCCCATCTTCACGAGGATCTTCGACTTCAGATCCCAGAGATCGGTGAGCTGCCCGTTGGAGGCCAGAAGTTTGTCCGTGAGCTTGAGCGCTTCGGGCTCGTTGTTATTTCGGTAGTAGGTGTACGCGAGCCTGATGTCGTGGAAGACGCCCATCTGGTTCTTCGGATCAGGAAGAGCCTCTCCGCTTTTGGTCGGGACCGTCGAGCCGACATAGCCGAGTGCCGCGAGTTTCCTGGCTTCCTCGGGATCGATGTTGGCAGGGGTCTCCGCTTCCTTCACGAATGGCTCGATGGCGGCGCGCAGCCTCACATTGGCGCGCCGGTTCTCGTCGATCGTGTTCTTTTTCTCGCCCGGATCGGAGGCGAGGTTGTAAAGCTCTGGCGCGGGTGCACGGATGTAGTGATCATCGCCATCGATGAGCGAATGCAGATCGCTCCAGCCGAAATGGAAGCGCGGGTAGTAGGTCTCCGAGTAGATCGGGCGGACCGCACCGCCATCCAGAAACGTCAACAGCGATTGCCCGACGCGATGGCCCGTGGCCGGAACCGGCGTTGCGGTGCGATCGAGGATCGTGGGAAAGACATCGACGAGCTGCACCGGAGTCCCGACTGTCGCACCTTTCTTTCGCTGCTGCGGCAGCTTCACGATCAGCGGAATCTGCAACTCCTCACGGTAGAGAAGAAGACCGTGCTCTTCTTCACCATGCTCGCTGAGACCTTCACCATGATCGGAGAGAAGGATGATCAGCGCATCGTCATAAACGCCCTTCTGCTTGAGGTCCGCAATGAGGTCGCCAACGACGGAATCGGCGTAGGCGATCTCTCCGTCGTAGTGGTTCTGGTAGCGGCTTAGATACGGCTCGGGAGGCGTGTAGGGTGTGTGCGGATCGTAAAGATGAACAAAAAGGAAGAAAGGCCGGGTCTTCTGCGCATCGAGCCAACCCCGTGCTGCTTTGAGGGTTTCGCCGCCATCGCGCTGCACACGGCCGATGACGTTCTCGCCGTTCATCGGTTTGACATCGTCATCAAAGAAGTCGAATCCGCGGGCGATGCCGGTCTCGTGGCGGAGCACGAAGGCGGAGACCGCGGCGCCCGTCGCATAACCGTTCTTCTTGAGGAGCTCCTGCATCGTGGGAATGGAGTCAGCGAGCCGGTAACCGACGTTGTCGCGAACTCCATGGTCTGCCGGCAACATCCCCGTGAGAATCGACAGGTGTGATGGGAGGGTGAGCGGCACGTGACTGTAAGCCTTCGCATAAAGGATCGAGTCGCCGCGCAGCGCGTCGATGTTCGGCGTCTCCACCGCTTTGTAGCCGTAGACAGGAAGATGATCGGAACGAAGCGTATCGATCGAGATCAGGATGACCGGTGTCGTCCGGGACGGCGTACCAACGGAGTTTCGTCCGCAGGCGGCGAGGAGCAAGCTCACGAGAAGGGAAACGACGATGCGGTGCGCGATTGCAGGAGAGCACTTCATAGTTCCGGGAAGGATAAAGCCTCGGTCAACGGATCGACTTTCCTAATCGAAAAGAAACCCGCTGGAGTTGCCCCCAGCGGGTTTCAGTCACAACGAGAGTTACGAAGAAACTAGAAGGTCAGACGCGCTCCGAGGCGGAACACGCGAGGCGAAAGAACTTCCGTGATGTGATTCGCGTTTCCGTTGAGCGCTGACGTGCAGTCGACCGATCCATCCGCAAGCGTCTTGCACTGACCGGAAGAGCCGCCGGAACGGTTCAGGTCTCCCTGAGTACCGGTGCCCGAAACGACGCGCTGCAGGACGGTGTTCGAATTCAGCATGTTGAACCCGTCGATCGAAACCGTCAGGCCAACGTGAGAGAGCTTGAACTCCTTGGCCAGCCGCACGTCGACCTCGGTAACGGTCGGGTTACGGAACGTATCGACCTCCGCCGGAGCGAGCAGGTGCTTGGTACCTTCGGAGCCAGCACTGACCGCCCATGAGTACGGGATCGAGTAGCCCTGGCGGGAGTTGACATTGAAGCCAAACGAGGTCTCGATCACCGGAATCTGGTACGCGCCGGTCAGACTGGCGGACCACTTCGAGTTGAGGAAGACGTTGCCTTTGGCGCCGCTGCCGGTGCTCTGGACGATGACTTCAGAGCCGTTGCAATTACCGCAGGTCTTGCCCCTCGTCGGATCGACGATCGCGCCGGCACCGACGTGTTGCGTCCAATCCTGCAGGGTTACGTTGCCGCGGAGCATCCAGCGGTTGGACATACGCTTCGTGCCGGTGAGCTCGATACCCTTGTATTGCTGGTAATAATCAGGGGTATTGCGGATGACCCTGAAGACCGCGGGAGACACACCAGGCTTGAGCGTGTAATAGGACAACTGCACCTTCTGACCATTCGGCAGTTGCGCGGTGACGGGAGCGTGAAGAACGTAATCCGCCGAGGTGTAGTAGTCGCCGGCGCCCGGCGTCTTCTCGCCGATGGTGCCGACGAAATTCGACAGTTTGCGATAGGTGCCATTGATGCCGATGCTGAAGTCGGTCATCAACTCGCGCTCGCCTCCGAGAATGATCTCGTCCGTATGTGGCGCCGAGAGATTTTTCACCCAACGAGTATGAGCAAGTGCGGAATTCGGATTGCTCGGATCGAATCCGGCAAAGCCGAGGTTGCCAGCGGCGATATCAACCTCGCCAGGGTCTGCTTGCTTGTTGTGATTGATGTCGTTGAAATAGTAATAGATGTACGAATATGCACCCGGCGATACCGGAGTGACGACGTTACTCTGCAGCTGGTCGACATAGCGGCTGTACTGGGCTCGCAACAAGGTGCGCCGGTCGGCACCGACGGCATACGTCAAGCCAAGGCGGGGCGAGAGGTTGCTCCACTTCTGGCCCGATACACCACCGAACGTTTCCGCGGGGAGAACCGAGGGGATGATCGCATTCGCCGGTGCGGTACCCGAGGAGCTCGTTCCTTTCTGCAGGTCGTAACGAAGAGCAGCCTGCACCGTCAGGTTGCCGAACAGCATGGTGTCGCCGATGTAGGCATCCTGCGATTTCGACGTGAACGTGAGGGCTGGGAAACGCGTGAATTCGGCGATTCCGTTGTCACCGTTGCCCACTCCGGGCCCGGTGATGATGGCGATCTGATCGTCCGGCCACGCCGTGTGCGAGGTGACCGACGCATCGCGATATCCGAATCCGAACTTCAGCTCGTGGCTGAGAGTGCCGGTGTTGACGAACGCGGAACCGTCCAGACGGGTCTGCTTCTGAGGACGAAGACCGACCACCGACAGATACGAACGGTGGAATGCATTGTCTCCTCCCGGAGTGGCATCGATATACGAGGCCAGTGTGTCGACCCCGCATGCGAACGTCTTGCAGCCCTTGCCATTATCGGCGATGAGCTGGAAACCGCCCTGAACCTTCGAGTAAAGACCGGTCAAGTAAAGGTTCTGACCGATGAGCTGCGTGTCTTCGATCTTCCACAATGTCGGATCGGTGAGGCTGCCCGTGCCGTGCTTGTAAGCATTGTCCTGATTCCAGCCGGCGTCCGGGAAGCGAGCCGAGCTGACGCTACGCCCGAGCTTGATCTTCGCGCCGTACTGATCGACGACGGTCAGACTGTTCGAGGTAATCGGCTGCGCGTTGAGCTTGAGATTCTCGTTCTTCAGCGTGGTCTTGTCCTGGAACCGAGCGCCGCTGGCAAGAAGCGTCGCGCTGAGGATGTCGATCTTCTGTTCGCCATACGCGCCCCAGAACCAGAGGCGGTCCTTCACGATCGGTCCGCCGATCTCTCCGCCGTCATCGTCGATCTTGTTGATCTGGTTGATGCGGCTGAGATAACCCGTTGCCTCGGACGGAATCTTGGGATCCGCCTGGTAGGAGCTGCTGGTGTGAAACGCACGTCCCGAACCTTTGAAGTCGTTCGTGCCGCGCTTGGTGACCATGTTGAGCTGCACGCCAGCGGTCTGGATTCGCGGATCGGTGCCACCCGTGGTGATCTGCATTTCTTCGAATGAATCGAAGTCGTAGTACGCGGGCGACGAGCCCGTGGCGGCGAAGTCGGTGATGTTCACACCGTCAACGTTCCATGTCGACTGTCCCTGGCCGGTCCCCTTCGAGACGTAGACCGACTGCTGGCCGGACTCGTTACCGCCAACGTTGTTGCGGTCCATCGTGACGCCGGGAGTCTGCTGCAGAATGACCCATGGGTCGCGTGCCGTCGGGATGTTCTGGAGCTCGACTTTCGACACGTCAGAGCCCGTTCCGGTCTTGCGGACGTCGAGTAGAGGCGCGCCCGCCGTGACCGTGATCGATTCCGCCACGGCCGGGTTCAGCGTCAGCGTCACGTCGGCGTTGCGTCCGAGGTTGACGTCGATGCCATTACGCACCGCGTTCCCAAGACCCGCAAGCTCGGCCTTCACGCTGTAGCTGCCGGGAGAGAGGTTGATGAACCGGAAATTGCCCCCGGCGTCGGTGAATGCAGTCTGCGCCGCGCCGATGCCGGTGAGTGTGACGGTAACGCCGGGAAGCGCGCTTCCATCCTTACCCTGAACCTTGCCAAAGATGTTGCCTGACTGCACCTGGGCAAATGCACTGATGGCCAGCAGTGAGATGCACAGCGCGGCGGTTATGGCCGCGAGAAACCTGGGAGTGAACTTTCGTTTCATATGATTAGCTCCTTTCGATTCGTGAAAGATTCCCTGGAACCACCTGTCTGCATGCAGTTGGCCGAATGCCAACGATCATGCAAATCACTGTAGAAGCTGGAGTTAGTGCGGAATATTGGAATCCCTGAACTGCTCAAAATTCAAAGGGCCGTTGCCGGCCGCACTTTTTCTTGGATTCCCATCAAGCTGAATCTCATCGCGTAGCTTAGCATCATGAGTCCGTCAAACGAACCTTGGTTTGTCATTCCGGGGCCCAGGCTGAATCGAGCTCTTCCATTCAGTCCTTGACCCACCGTCATTCCGATTCGCGACACAGCACAACGAGGATGGTCTGGACCATCGTGCTGTTTCGCTCGATTTTCCTTTTCATTCTCTCCGCGGACCGAACACGCCGGAACATGCCGCTTTTCGAGTCTTGTAATGATAGACGGAATTGTGCCGCTAGTGTAGAGGCAACTGCGCCAGCATCTTTCTGGCGGCAGCGATGTCCGCCGCGTGGCTCGACTTTGGAGCAGTCTCGATGTATTGCGTAAATGCCCGCCGCGCGTCTTCGGGACGGCCAGCGCGGGCCTCGACCATTCCGATGTTGTAAAGCGCATCGTACTGCCGCGGATCAACCTGCACCGCGCGATTCCAGGCGTCGACAGCCCGGCTTAAATCGTTCGTCTGTGCGTAGGCCACTCCCAGCGTGTTGAGTGCCAGCGGCAATTTCGGATTCAACGCCAGAGCACGATTCAGATACGACAAGGCCGCGCGAACATCGCCTTCGCGCAGGGAGAGGATGCCGAGGTTCTGGAGTGCGGGAGCGCTGTTCGCGTCGAGCGAGAGAGCGCGCTCAAACTGTTCGCGCGCCTGCTGGCTCTTCTTCTGGTCGGAGAGAGCGACTCCATATGCGTTGAGAACATCGGGATTCTTCGTCGCCGCCAGCGGCGCGAGAAGAGCGACGGCTGCATCCGGCCGCTCGGTCTCGCAGTAGAGCAGTGCAAGCTGGACGCGGTCATCAACGCTGGCGCCCGGATCCCGGATCACGATCGCCAGTTGGTCGATTGCTTCGGCAACGAGATCATTCTGGCGCAGCATGAAGGCGAGAATCTCGCGCCCCGCAAGCATCGATGGGCGTTCCGCCACGACCTCGCGCGCCAGTTGGAGGGCACGCGCATCTTCGTGATGCTCGAACGCGGTGATCGAGTCGTGCATCCTTCCGTCGAGCGCGGTGAGAGATTTGGGATCGTCGGCAGGCGTGAACTGAGAACGCGCCGGCGCCTGACTCGTGATGTAGCCGAGGCTGCGAAGCCGCGCGATTTCTTCAGGCGAAACCGTCCTCGGCGAAGCATTCAGTTCCGCGGTCATCCGCTGCAGCAATTTCCTTGCTGACTCCACATCGCGGCGCCGTTGATCGACGAGATTCGTGGCTTCCTGCGGATCGCGCGGAAGATCGTAGAGCTCCGCAAGGGGAAGGTCGATGTACTTCAAGCCGCCGTGAATGACGCCTGTGAGTGGTGCCCAGCCGCGATTCAGCGATGCCGACAACGATTCGAAATAGCTGTCGCTTTGGGCCACTTCGCGCAACAAGGATTGTCCCGGCAGCTCTTTTGGAATCGCGATCGCAGCGGCATCGAGAATCGTCGGAACGATGTCGACGTGGCGCACGTAGGCTGGCTCGACGTGATGGTCGATTCCTTTGCGCGCCACGATCAACGGAATCTTGAGCGTCGATTCATAGGCGAAGAGACCGTGTGTCTTCTCGCCATGTTCGCCGAGCGACTCCCCATGATCGGAGGTAAGGATGATGAGCGCGTCAGGATCGGCGGCCAGGATCGGCCCGATCGCCTTCGACAACGAGTCATCGACGTACGCGATCTCGCCAAGGTATTCGTTGTATCGATATTCGGAGAGGAACGGCTCGGGCGGAAGATACGGCGCGTGTGGATCGTACAGATGGACCCACAGAAAGCGTTTCTGCCCTTCCTTCTCGTGCCACCATTTTGTAGCGGCTTCGAGCACGGACGTGGCCCTCCGTTCCTGCTCGACAAAATCGACGCTCGCCTGCCCTTTTCCGTAATTGTCGTCGTAGGTATCGAACCCTTGATTCAGTCCGAACCTCAAGTCGAGCGGAAACGCGCCCACGAAAGCGCCCGTCGTGTAGCCACCCTGCCGCAGTCTGCTGGCGACGGTGAGATACCGCGGATCGAGCACAAAACCCGAGTTGTCATGCACGCCATGCTGATAGGCAAAGAGGCCCGTCAGGATGTTCACGTGCGACGGCAGGGTGACGACATTGTGCGCGTGCGCGTTCGTGAAGATGATTCCACGTCCCGCAAGCGCGTCGATGAAAGGCGTTTTGACACCCGTGTTTCCTGTGTATCCGAGCGAGTCGGCGCGCGTGGTGTCGATCGTGATGAGGATGATGTCGCGTGCGGGAGCACCTATGTGTCCTTTTACGCGGAGCACGATGAAGGTCGCGGCGGCGGCAACGAGCAGCACGACGGCGATCGCCAGAACGATTGCCCAGCGGCGCTGCCGTCCGGCGCGAGGAGGTACTTCGGGAGGCAGAATGCCGGCAGTCCTGACGGATTCCTTCGCCGGTTCGGACGCAGTTCTGAGCCTCGATTTTTTCTTCATTCCGTGAACACGATCGTCATCTCAGATTCGACCTGAGGACCGGCGTCATCGCGGCGAGTCGCTTCGGCAGACCGCGAAGCTCGGGGTCCTGCGGAAAGTGTTGCAGGCCCTGACTCGTCCAGAACATCGCTCCCCCATCGTCACCAATCGCCTTCAGCGTTTCGGCGATGACGACATACGAATGAGGATACGGTGCGGCCTTGACGGTATCGAAAACGATCTTCGTGGCCTCGTCCGTCCTGTGCTCGCTGACCAGCAACATGATGAGCGACGAGTAGGCGCGCGCATCCATGGGGAAGTCGCTGATCTCGGCGCGGAACTCGCGCTCGGCCTCTTCTCCTCGTCCGAGCCGTGCCAGCGCATCGCCGCGGGTCAAATGGAGATTCACGAGTTTTGGCGGCGACTTTTTCTGCACGCGCGCGGCGGCCTGATCGAGATAGTCGAGCGCCTTCTGGTAATTTTTCCGATCCATCTCGATGCCGCCGAGAATCATCAACTCCGTCGTCGGATCGTTGACCGTCTGCATCGCGAGCTTCGCTTCCTGCTCGGCGCGCTCAGGGTTGTGACGCTCCATCCAGATCTTGGAGAGGATCTCGTGTGCCTCGCCGGGTTCGATCTTCACAGCAATTTCGGCATGCTTCTGCGCCGCATCGAGATCGCCGGTGGCGAGTGAAAGCTGCGCGACGTCGAAGATCAGCGCGATCGCACCGGCGTTTTGACGAAGACCATCTTTGGCAGCCTCGATCGATGGAGCACGCTGACCCATCGCCCAGAGGATTTTCGATTTCATGTCCCAGAGATCGACGATCTGTCCATTCGCGGCCAGAAGGGCGTTGGTGCGCCGGAGCGATTCGGGGTAGTTCTTATCCTCGAAAAGAGTGAAGGCCAGCCGGATCTCGTGAAGGACCCCGATTGTGGTCTTGGGATCGGGGAGCGGCTTGCCGGCTTGCGTCGTCGCCGTCGAACCGACGTATCCGAGGGCAGCGAGCTTGGCTGCTTCTTCAGGGTCAAAGCCGGAGGGCGCAACCGCGTCCTTGATGAAGGGGCTGATCGCGCTCTGCATCCGCACGTAGGCGCGGCGATTGTCCTGCACGATGTTTTTTTTCTCGCCGGGATCGGCGGCCAGATCAAACAGTTCCGGCAGGGGCGCCCGGATGAAATGATCGTTGCCGTTGATGAGCGACTCCATGTCGCTCCAGCCGAAGTGAAACTTTGGATAGTAGGTCTCGGAATAGATGGGACGTGTGGCTCCGCCATCGAGAAACGTCAGCAAGGATTCACCGGTTCGCCGGCCGGTCTGCGGCACCGGCGTTTCGGTCCGTTCGAGAATCGTCGGAAAAACATCGACGAGCTGCACGGGCGTTTTCACCGACGCACCGCCACGCCGCGAATTCGGAAGTTTCACGAGCAGAGGAACCTGCAGTGCTTCCCGATAAAGAAACATCCCATGCTCTTCTTCGCCGTGCTCGTTGAGCCCTTCTCCGTGATCTGAGAGCAGGATGATCAGCGACTTGTCGTAGAGATCTCTCTTCTTGAGATCGTCGATGAGAGCGCCGACGACCGAGTCGGAATAGGCGATCTCGCCATCGTAGTGATCCGGATACTTGCTGAAAAACGGTTCGGGCGGCTCGTACGGAGTGTGCGGATCGTAGAGGTGAAGAAAAAGGAAAAAAGGTTGCGAGCCTTGTTTGTCGAGCCACGGCTGCACCGCGCGAAGGGTCTCTCCTCCGTTGCGCTGGATTCTGCCGAGAACGAGCGTGGACGTGTCCATCGCCGTCGTGGAGTCGTCGAAGAAATCGAATCCTCGGGCGACGCCGGTTTCATGGCGGAGGACGAACGCTGAGACCGCCGCGCCAGTCGCGTATCCATTCTTCTTCAACAGCTGGGGCAGCATCGGGACCGACTCAGAAAGACGATTGCCGATGTTGTCGCGGACGCCCGTATCCGCTGGAAGCATGCCGGTGAGGATGGTGACGTGCGACGGCAGCGTGAGCGGAACATGGCTGTACGCCCGCTCGTACAGAATCGAGTCGGCGCGCAACGCGTCGATGTTCGGAGTGGCTACACCTTTGTAGCCGTACGCGGGCAGATGATCCGAACGAAGCGTGTCGATGGAGATCAGAATGACCGGCGTCGTCCGGGATGGCGCACCGATGGACCGGCGGCCACACGAGACGAGCACCGGCATCGCCAGAAGCGCGGCCAGTGAAAAGAACGCGAGCCGGCGCCGCAGCGCCGCCGTCGGGGCGATCATTTCTTCGGCAATGCCGCGAGCATTGCCTTCGCATCCTTCGCTTCCGGCGAGTCGGGGGTGAGTGCAAGCACCTGCTCGAAGTCCGCGCGCGCTTCGGCATTCTTCTTGAGCTGGGCATACGCCAACCCGCGGTAGTAGTAACTGTCACCAGCCTTGGGATTCAGTTCGATAGCCTTTGCGAAGTAGGTCACCGCGTCGGCAGGGTTGTTCTTGTTCAGAAACAGGATGCCGACATTGGTGTACGCGCTGGGATCGGTGATCGCCGACGCCGGCAGCTTCTCGAGCAGCGCTTTTCCTTTTTCGAGCTGACCATTCTGCAGATAGAGATTCGCGAGAAGCACTTCCGCTCCGGTGTTCGCGGGATCAGCGGCCGTGATGGTCTCGAGCATCCCGATCGCCTTCGGCACATCGCCAGCGCGGTAGTACGCCTGCGCCATCACCTGCATGAGTTGGTCGTGAATCTTTTTCGTTTCCGGCTTGTCTACCGGCACGAGTGCATAGGCTTTCTCGAAATCAACCACCGCTTCCTTATATTTGTTTTGGGTCATGAACTCCTGACCTTCGGTGATCGCATCCGCCGCTTCTTTCGGAATCAGCGGAGTCGTCGCGACCGCGGCGGGCGCGGCTTCCACTTTCACCTCGGGAGCGAGCTCCGTCCGGATCATGGGCTGCCGCTGCATTTCGCTCACACTGGCGGATCCCCGCGTGGTCTGAAATCCGGGAGCGACGATGTCGATGTTCCATTGGCCGTTGATCAATCCGAGCGCGGACCAATGCCCATGCGCGTCGGTCTTGGACACGATCGGCGCGGTGTTGCCCGAGGGAAGGCCCACCGTAACCACGGCGCCCTCGACAGGCTTGCCGGTAGTCTTGTCGGTGACCATCCCCTGAAGCCGGCCGGTTCCGCGCACCTGCGCCGAGACGGTGGTCGTGGCGGCGACCGTCAGAATGAGTGCAACCAGGAAAGTGAGTCTGCGCATGAATCCTCCGTTGATGGAAACGTTTCGCGGGCGGTGCCTCAGAACGCACGACGCCGCGAAGCTCTTCCAATCTTAGCAACAAGCGTGGGAACGGAGGCCGCGCACGGATACCGAGGACTTCCTGCATTAAAAAAAACCCGCTGGGTTGCCCCAGCGGGTTTGGCGATTACTGCTAAACGAAAGAACTAGAACGACAGACGAGCGCCGAGGCGGAACACGCGCGGAGAGAGAACTTCCGTAACGCGATTCGCATTCGCCGTCAGATTCGCCGTTGCGTTGCAGTTCGTGGTCGTCGACGTCGTGGTCGTACCCGTATTCGCCTGGGACACGCTGCAAAGCTGGGTGTTGCGCTGAAGAACGGTCTGGGCGTTGAGCGCATTGAACAGGTCGAGCGACAACGTCAGTCCGATACGCGAGACCCGGACGTCCTTGGCGAAACGAAGGTCGAGCTCCTTGACGTCGTTGTTACGGAACGTCTGCACCGTTTGCGGCACGAGAAGGCTCTTGTTTCCCTCACCAGTTGAGGTTCTGACGACTGCCGTATAAGGGACGACGTAACCCTGGCGGCCGTTGAGGTTGAAGCCGACAGAAGTCTCGATCACCGGAATCTGATACGCACCCGTCAGGCTATACGCCCACTTCGAATTGATGTAGACGTTGCCCTTGCTGCCGCTGCCGCCGCTCTGGACGACAACCTCGCCACCGTCGCAAACGCCACAGAGCGCTCCGCGCGTCGGGTCGACGATGGAACCTGAGCCAACCTGCTGTCTCCAATCCTGGAAGGTGAAGTTGCCGCGAACCATCCAGCGGTTCGACATTCTCTTCGTGCCTGTCAGCTCGAGACCCTTGTACGTCTGCGAATAGTCAGGGGTATTCCTGATCACGAAGCGGCTTGCCGCCGGCGTCCCGGCATTGAGTACGTAGAACGGCAATGTGACGTTGACTCCCGTCGGCAGTTTTGCGATGACGGAGGTGGGCGACAAATGGTAGTCGGCGGACGTGTAGAAGATTCCCGAACCGGCTCCCTTTTCGCCGAACGTACCGATCAGGTCGTTGAACTTACGGTAGGTACCGCTGATACCGAAGCTGAGGTCGGTGAGAACTTCCCGTTCGGCTCCCAGGACGATCTCGTCAGTCGTAGGCGCCTTGAGATCCTTGTCCAAACGGGTCGTGGGTGAGCTCACGGTGTTTGACGGAAGTGCCGAACGAGGACCGGCTGCAAAGTCGACCTCGTTGAACTGGGCGACGTTGTCCTTGTTGAGATCGTTGAAGTAATAGATCGCCTGGCTGGAAGCGCCCGGCGAGATCGGCGTCACGATGCCCGAGTTGATCTGGTTGACGTACCGGCTATACGAGCCTCGCAGCAAGGTACGCCGGTCCGCGCCGAGAGCGTAGGTGAGTCCGAGGCGCGGTGAAATGTTCGTCCAATGATTTCCCGATACGGCCGGGAAGTCGAGCTCCGAAAGGATGAGCGGGATGGTCGGGTTCGCCAGCGCAACACCGGATCCGACGAATGCTTTCTGCTTGTCGTATCGCAGCGCCGCATTGACCGTCAGATTGCCGAACAACACTGTGTCGCCAACATAGAGATCGTTGGTCTTCTCACCATAGGTCGCCTGCGACTGACGACGGAAGTGCACAACGCCCGTGTCCCGGCCACTAGGCCCAAAGGTGGTGTAGTTGTCGGTCCACTGGTCGCCCGGGTAAGCAACGAGCGTATTGGAGGTTGCGCCGCGATAGCCCCATCCGAATTTCAGCTCGTGGCTGACCGTACCAGTGGTGGCGAATGCGGAACCGTCCAAGCGGTATTGCGTCTGCGGGCGCAGGATGACCTGGCTCAAGTAGCTGCGCCGATAGGTGCCGACGGTCTCGTCGTACCAGTAGGGGAGCGAATCGAGCCCGCACTCGAGGGAGGTGCATTTCTTTCCGTTATCGGCGATGAGCTGGAAGCCGCCCTGCACCTTCGAATAGAGACCTGTGAAGTAGAGGTTTGACCCGATGAGCTGGGTGTCTTCGATCTTCCACAGGGTCGGATCTTTGAGACTGCCCGTGCCGTTCTTGTAGTTGTCGTCCTGATTCCAGGCGGTCTCGGGAGTGCGCTGGGGACCGACGTTGCGGCCAAACTTGATCTTCGATCCGTATTGATCGACAAGAGTCAGGCTGTTCGACGAGATCGGCTGGGCATTGACTTTGAGATTCTCGTTCTTCAACTGCGTCGTATCGTGGAACCGGGAATTCGGGTCTTTCGGATCGAGAAGCGTGGCGGTGAGGATATTGATGTGCTGGTCGCCGAAGGCGCCCCAGAACCACAGCCTGTCCTTCAGGATCGGACCGCCGATTTCTCCGCCGTTATCATTGATCTTGTTGATCTGATTGACAGAGGCCAGGTACGTAGTCGCCTCGGCAGGAATCTTCGGGACGGACTGATAACCCTCACTCGTATGGTAGGCGTGCGCAGAGCCCTTGAAATCGTTGGTGCCGCGCTTGGTGACCATGTTGAGCTGCGCACCAGGAGTCTGCATGCGCGGATCGGTACCGCTGGTCGTGATCTGCATCTCTTCGAATGCGTCGAAGTCGTAGTAGGCCGGCGACGAGCCGGTTGCCGCGAAGTCGGTGATGTTGACGCCGTCGACGTTCCACGTCGCCTGGGCCTGCGCTGCGCCCTTCGAAACGTAGACCGACTGCTGACCGGATTCATTACCGCCGACGTTGTTGCGGTCCATCAGGATGCCCGGGGTCTGCTGCAGGATGACCCACGGATCGCGTGCGGTCGGCACGTTCTGAAGCTCGACCTTCGCGATGTTGGTGCCGTCGCCCGACTTGCGGACGTCGAGAATCGGCGCCCCTGCGGTGACGGTGATCGACTCGGCAACGGCCGGATTCAACGTCATGCTGACGTCGGAATTGCGGCCGATGTTGACGCCGATACCGGCGCGAGTGGCTGTTCCAAGACCCGCCAGCTCAGCCTTCAGGGTGTAGGTTCCCGGAGAAAGTCCGATGAACCGGAAGTTGCCCTGGGCATCGCTGATCTGCGTGATCGGCGCGCCAACGCCACTGAGAGTGACGGACACGCCAGGCAGCGCGCTTCCGTCTTTCCCCTGGACTTTGCCGTAGATGTTGCCTGACTGAGCTAGCTGTGCGAACGCGCTCACGGCGAGCAGCGAGATGCACAGTGCAACCGTAATTAGTACTAGTAACCTCGGGATGGGGAAACGTTTCATAGCAGCTCCTTTCCTTCCTCTGACCTGTCACTGACCTGATTGATGGACCTAACCTGACTGGGGTTCCTTCGACGTTGTGCAGATCCGCAGCCCAATGGCTCTGAACTGACAAAGTCAAACTGTTCAACGAGTTACGTGCTTTTTCATACACTGCTAAAACGGCGACGGATTCAAAGCACCGTCGTTTGCCGCCTGTTTTTCGAATTTTGCCCGGGGAACGATTCCGCGCAGCTTAGCAAACTTTCGGGAAACAAGGAACGCCGAAAATGACAAACGCCGCGAATTTCTTCGCGGCGTTTGAGGCCTGCCTTCCGGCTGCCTACGAGGTTAGCTGTCGGATTCGGACTGGAAGCCCTACCAGCTTTTGGCTGGATTCACCCCGGACGGTGGCAAGCCGTCGCTCAATTGGTTCCCCCGTTCCTCGGCGCCGAGGATTAGGCCGGCAAGCCGCCACGCGTAGGCGGCAAAGGAAGTGTATGTCTTCGCGGCTGGAAGTCAATGGATGTTGGGGATGAGGAGGCGGTGCGGCAGGTAGATGGGGCGTTAGCCGTCGTTTCCTTGCAGACCTGGTCATCGAGACCAACGCTGGCCGTCAGAATCTCCATGGCCGGCCGCCGCCCGCAACCGCTTTGATCACACATTTTGACTCGCCGTCCGCCGGCAACGGACACATCTCCGGCAACCACGCAGATTCTTGCTACAGTAAAGAATGGCAAAGGTGACGAGCAAGTTTCGGGTCAGTATCCCTCGCCGCTTCGCCGATCAACTTCGGCTCAAGCCCGGTGACGAGATCGAGTGGCGAATGGCTGGCGAAGAGCTTCGCCTTTTGTCAGGAAACGCAGGAGCGCCGCTTCCGCTGGAGAAACTGTTGGATCTCTTCGACGCCGCGACAAACCGGCAATCTGTCCGCAATCGGAAGGCGTCGCTGAAGGGAACCAGCGTAGCGGGCCGTGGCTGGAAGCGCGAGGATCTCTACGATCGTGGCCGCCACTCTCGTTGACACCAATGTCCTTTGTCTACCGCTTCGATCCGCGGGGGAATCCGGAATCGAATCTCCCTTCGATCTACAGCGCCGCCCTCAACGCCCCAAGCTTCTGCACGAACCGCGCGGGCTCGTAGCGCTCGCGGTTCTGGATCTCGGCGAAGAGGGCGTCGATGGCTTCGGTCATGGGGCTCTTGAGGAGTTTTGGATTGTTGCGTGTCAGCGCGGAGCCGAGGCTTTGCAGGGCCAGGGCGGTTTGTTCGGCGGAGTGGACGTCGGAGGTGAGGATGAAATCGGTGTCCCCGGCGATTGTGCGCATCAGCGTGCGGACGTCGTCGTCGCGCCAGCTCAGCGCGGCGATCTGCGGGGTGACGTTATCGATGATGTGACGGGCTTCGACGGCGGTTTGGAACACGCCGTTGGAATCGTTCATGTGGCTCACACGTGTGGCGATGATGGCCACGTCGTTGTCGAGTTGCGCGCGTGCCGAGGGGTTGGCGCGGCCGACGAGGAGGCGGAGGACGGCCCAATGCTGCGGGCTCCAGGCCGGAAGGCCGGCGCGGCCGGGCCAGCCGCGCTCCTGGCGCCATCCGCTCCCTTCGAGCGAGTGATGGCAGTTGATGCAGCTCATGTCGGAAAACTCGGGCCACTTCTCGCCGCGCGCGTGACGGGCGAGATTGTCGAGGGACTGGCTGAACGCCACCGCCTGGCCGACCGCGAAGGCGCGCGCGCCGTGCGTCTCGGCGGTGACCGTGTCTTTGCCGCGGCGCCAATGCGGCGGCATCGTCTCGGTGTAGTTGTCCAGTTCGAACGCGAGGATAGGATGGCCGGACGCGATCAACTCGTGATCGACTTCCTTCTTGTCGTTGCCGAGGTGGCAGGAGAGACAGCCGGAGGCACGGGTCGGGACGTTGCGCAAATCGATCATGCCGCGCGCAACCGATTGCTCGTGCGTCCAGCCGGCCATCGTGTGCTCGGCGCGCCAGCCGCTGGCGGGTCCGTGGCACGCTTCGCACTGCACGCCGTCTTCAACATCGACCTTGCCCGAGACGGAGCGCGCGGGCACGTTCGTCGAGTGGCAATCGAGGCAGATGGTTTCCTGATATGCCTTTCCTTTGAGCCGCATGTTGCGAGCGACGCGCGCCGA
This sequence comes from Thermoanaerobaculia bacterium, assembly GCA_963719365.1. Classification (GTDB taxonomy): domain Bacteria; phylum Acidobacteriota; class Thermoanaerobaculia; order Gp7-AA8; family Gp7-AA8; genus JADGNZ01. The sequence goes on from OY970380.1 coordinate 2,030,417, forward strand.
GCGCTCGCTGAAAAGGACGTTGTAGGCCTGGGCGTGACGATCGCTGCTCAGCCACGTGTAGTACTCGTTCTGCAGGATGCGCGCGGCGTTGAGCGGTTGCGTCGAGCCGTGACAGCCGGAGTTGGCGCAGGAGGCGACGCCGTCGTAATGGCCGGGGACGGATGGCGGCGCGGCAGGCGGGGTTGACGGGTTGGCGGGTTGACCGGTTGCCGGGATTGGCGGTTGCGCGGTTGCGCGGTTGCTCGGTTGCTGGGCGGGTGCCGAATGCGCGACAACGATGACGACGAAGGCCAGAGCGGCTGCGTTGAGTCGCTGCCGGAGCGCGCTCTCGCGCGAGATCTGGCCGGCGGAAGGAATCGTGATGCTGCGTTTTCGTGCGTCGTTCATCGTCATCACCTCGTGACCGGCTTCGTACCCGGCGTCTCGCTGACGGTGTAGAGACGGCCGTCGCGGAGGTAGAGCCGCTGCATTTCCAGGAGCGTCATCGGGCGGGCGCCGATGCGGTTGAAGATCGAGACCTGATTGCCGCCTTCATCGACAGCGCGGTCGCGGTCGAGGCCTTTCGACACCGCGAGCGCCGGGCCGTGCGTATGGCGCGTGGCCACGAGACGCGGAGCAGGTTCCGGGCTGAAGCCGGCGTAACCGGGCGTCCACTCCGGCGACAGAAGCTGGTAGATCTTGAGACCGTACTTGCCGTCGGCGACGTATGCGAATGTCGATGCATTCGTCGACGCCACTTTCACATCGTTCGCGTCGTGAGACAGGTCGTCGTGCCACGGCAGAATCGCCGGCTTCTCCGGACGTCCGACATCGACGATGACCATTCCTTGTGCACCGCCGCCAACGTATGCGTACGTGCGAGCGACGTAGACGCTGCGCGCGTCGGGAATCGCGACACGACCGGCAACAGATGGTTTCGACGGCTCGGTGATGTCGACGGCCGACAACCCGTCGCGCGTGGTCACGAAGGCATAGCGGAACTGCACGGCGATGCCGGTCGCATCTTTCAACTCAGGAACGGTCGCGACGATGCGCGGCGCGAGCGGCTTGTCGACATCGACGATGACCAGCCCACTCTCGGCGCCGACGAACACCCATCGACCGGCCACGTAGATCGATCGCGCTCCGTTCAGCGCGCCGCCGGGATTGAATGTCACGGCGCGTGTTAGGAAATTGTTCGACGGATTGGCGTCCGCCAGCGTCGTGACGTCGATGAGGATGAGTCCCTCTTCGCGATCGGCGACATAGACGTATTTGTAGAGCGGATGAATCGGCTGCTCCTGATTCTCCGGAATGAACTGCGTCTGCCGGTTCGGATCGACGGGCATCGTCGTCGGCAGGGCCACCGCGGACGCGAACTTCGTCTTTACGAACGTGCGCTGTCCGATCGGCGAGACCGGAGCCGAGACGATGTGCTCGGAGAAGTCTTTGTTGTCGATGTTGGCGATGTCGTAGACGCTGAAGCCTTCTTCACCATTCGCGCTGTAGATGAACTCGCCGCGCATCTGCAGCGAGCGCGAGTCGCCGTGGTGCTCGTGCGCGACCTGCAACTCCATCTTGTTCTGCTGATGCTTCGCGTAGTAGTCGGGATAGACGATTTTGTGCAGCGACGAGCCGATGACCGCCTGCGGCTCATCCCACTCGGTGACGCAAACGCCTTCGAAGCCGCCCTTCCCTTCCGCGACGTACGCGTAGCGCCCGACGAAGTTGACGAAGTTCGTCCCCTGCAACAGGAGCTGCGCGAGCCAGGCGTTGTTGTCGTTTTCTTTCGAGACGTGGCAGCTTCCACAGGCCTGCGTCTCGCTCGTGCGCACGGTGTGCGGCAAGTGCGCGTTGAAAGCCTGACTCGAATATCCGGCCGACGAGATCGGCGGCTGCTGGATGTAGATGCGATCGCGCAGCGCGTTGGTCGAGCTGATGACGAGCGCCGACGACGAGCGCACCGGCGCAAGGCGATGTCCCTTCGTCGTCCCGTTCACGCCGAGCATGAAAGCGTCGGTGCGGATGACCTGCGGGTTGTACGTCGCGTAGTTGCGCGTCTCCCCGCCCTCGTAGTGATGCACCTCGGTCTTCGCGTTCTGTTCCTGCGGCAGATGGCAGCCGGCGCAGGACGTCGTCCACGAGGTGTGGCAGGCGTAGCAGGTCATCTTCTCGTCGGCGTGCGCGAGATTGCTGCCGGCCTTCGCGCCCCACGAGCCGTCGCGCTGGATCGTTTTCGCGTATGCAGACTTCTCGTTGTAGTGCTCGTTGCCCGGCGTGATGGAGTCCTTGACCAGGATCACTTCCCACTCCATGCCGGGATTGAGCATCGAGCGCTGGTAGAGCTTGCCGTCGACCCAGACGAAGCGGCGCTGGCCGAAGGGCGTCGTGCCGAGCAACAGATCGGTGCCGCCGGGAGGCGCTGCCGGGCCCGAGGTGCGCAGATTCGTGTACGCATCGACGGTGCCGTGGCAGTCCTGGCAGTCGATCTCGATGGCGTTGCCGTACTCGCCGTAGATCTGGCCGTTGCCGTGCTCGTCCTGCGCGAAGTGGCAGTCGACGCAATGCATGCCCTTCTCGAGGTGGATGTCCTGCAGGTGCACGGCCTTTTTGAATTTCTCGGGATCGTCGAACGAGACCTGCTTGCCGTCCGCGTCGAGCAGGTTGCCTTTGCGGTCGCGCTTGAAGACGGCGCGGAAGTTCCAGCCGTGGCCGTGGTAGTCGGCGAACTGCGTGTCCTTCACCTGCGGGTTGAGATCGGTGACGTTCTCGAGGAACTTCACGTCGCTCCACATGCCGCGCGGCGCGGCGCCTTCGGGATTGGCGTCGAGCGACGCGCATCGTTCGGCCTGCGTCGGATACTTCTGCTTCTTCGGCCACAGCAGCTCGGCGTCGGCTTCGTAGTCCCACATCGTGTAGCCGAGGTAGGTGTTCACGAAGAAGTTGGGCTGGTGCATGTGGCAGGTCATGCATTGACTCGTCGGGATCGCGCGCGTGAACTGGTGGCGCAGCGGATGTCCGGGCTCGTTCTTCGGAATCGATTTGTCGCCGGTGATCGAGAGCCCGGTATTGCCGTACTGGCCGTAGCCGGCGGAGTGCAGCGGATCGCGATCGTTGGCGTAGACGACGTGGCAGCCGGTGCAGCCCGACGAGCGGTAGTCGCCGGGCTGGTCGTTGGTGCCCATGAACCACAGGTGCGGATCGTTGAGCCGCGTCTTGTTGATGTTGATGAGCGCGGGCGCGATGCGCAGGCCGGTGCCGGGACCGCGGTTGCCGAGGCGGATGTCCGGCCGGCCTGCATCGACCTCGGGACTCGGATTGCCGATGTCGGGGAATGAGCTCGATCCGGAGATGCCGCCGCGCTCGAACACGCGGAAGTACTCGGCCGGCTGAAAGAACTCCCAGCGCGGCAGCGGAACGAGAACAGGCAGCGCGCCTTTCGCGATCTGCTCAGGAGTCGGCGGGGTGGCCGGTTTGAGCGACTGCGCGTTGCCTTCGCGGCTGTAGCTCTCGCCGAGAAGGCCTTGTTTGCGGCTGACGAGACCGTTGGCGTAACTGACGGCGGCCCAGAAAACCGCGGACGTCGTCATCGTGCTGCGCGGCACGGCGTTGACCTGGCGCTGATGGCAGGCGCCGCACGTTTCCTGCGATACGCGGAGATCGCCGGGATTGATGAAGTTCACGAACTCCGGCGGTTCCTGCAGTAACGCAGTGTATGTTCGCTGCGGATTCGCCGACGTCTTCCAAATCTCGGGATGCAGCGGCTTGACGTGCGCGGCTTCCTTCGTTCGGGCGTTGCCGTCGCCGCCGTGGCAATCGGTGCAGGCGAGTTTCACGGCGGCCGAGGCGTGCATCGGTTCGATCCCGTTGTGACAACTCAGGCAGCCCGCGCTTTTCGCGTCGGCCTCGGCCTGCGTTTGGCGCATGAGCGCGGGAAGTTCCGGCGATGATTGCGCGCGGATGCGGATCACGGCCAGCGCGACGGTGAGAACAGCGGCGAGAACGATCGTTATCCTTTTCATCAGAAGGTCAGAATCACATTCGTGAAGACGTGAACGAGCGGGCGGTCTCTTTCATAAATGTCTTTGAATCCGCGGCCCGGCAAAAACAGCGCTGAGCCGCCGACGATGACGACGTTCTGATTCAGCAGCGGGCGGCAGCGAAGTCCGATCGAGAGGTCGGTGCCGAGCTCTTTGTGGATGTTGCCCTGAAACAAGATCGCTTCGACCGACTGCACGGCATCGAAGCGGATGTAGTTGCCGGTGAAGATCGCTTTGAGGCGCGGCGTGACATCGACGTCGAGCCCCGCGCTGGCGATTTGCACGCCAGGGTTCACGTATTGCGGCTGTCCCTCATCTTTCGAACTGCGCAAACTCGTTAGCAACGAGCCGCGCTCGACGAGCGCGACGCCTGTGCCCGCGAGACGGATGCCGAGTCGATTGAAGAATGAGAAACCGCCGCCGGCGAAGTTGGGGCTGTCGAAGATCGCGTCGAAGCCGGTGGCCTTGCGATCGCGCGGGCTGCTGTCGCCCGAGGCGTAGAAAAACGCCAGCCGCGGACGGATCCAATCGCGATCGTACGAGACTTCGAGCGCTGCGCTGCCCGCGCCAATCCTGACGCCGTTGCCTTCTTTGAGTCTCGGATCGGGACCGGCGATCGGATTCAAATCGTCGTGACCGAAGACGTAGTAGACGGCGTGATCGACATTGAAACGGCCGATGTGACCGAGTCCTGATTCGCCGAGGTAGGTGGCGCGAATCTCGTGCGGCGTGAAGACGCCAACCGGCGCCGGACGCACGAGGATCCCATTGCGGTCGTAGTGGAACGTGGCCTCATCGCGAACGTAGTGAACGCTGAACTGCTGCGTGTAACCGTGAACGAGAAAGTCCTGCAGATAGATGTTGGCGATGGCGACCTGCTGATCGCGAAGCTCGAGCGTGTTGAGACCGGAGTTCGTGTCTTTCTCCAGCCGGTCGAAAACTGCCACGTTGTATTGATAGCGATTCGACGCGAAGTTACCGAACACGCGGACGCCGAGGTTCGTGTCGTTGAAGATGAAGCCGCGAAAGTCGCTGTTGAACGGCTGCGAGCCGACGCGGATCGAAATGAAGTCGTAGTTCGGCGAGACGTCCTTGAGCTTGCGCTCGTAGAAAAACTCGTTGAGCGAAACCTGGGCGTCCGTGCGCGACGTTCCACGGCGGACATCCGGTTTGACCAGCCCGTTCTCGCGCAGATGAACGTAGTTGAGGTTGGCGATCAGCGTGGCCTTGAAGCGTTGCATGATCGGCTTGAACGCCGTGTCGCCCTGGAAGAGATCGAACGAGGCGATGAGGTTCTCGTTGAAGAGATTCTGATTGTCTTTGCCGAATACGGTGATCGACGTCGGCTTGACTGCGCTGACTCCGGACGGCGTCGGCAGCGTGCGCGATTCCGCGAGCGTGTCGCTGATTCCGGTGAAGTTGAAGAACCAATCCTTGCCGAAGATCGGCAAGTCGCCTTTGATGAGGTTCTGGTTGTACGGATCGAGCGTCGCGCCTCGCTTGCCGATGGCGCGCGCTTTTGCCTTCTCATCGAGCTCGTACGGCGGCGGCGCGATTCGCCAGCGGTCCGTCATCTCCTGATAGGCGTCGGGATGCGGAATCTCCGGCGTGCCGTAGCGCACGACCGGCTCGATGGGCGTCTGGCGCTGGACGTTGCCGGGAAGCTGCACGCGCAGGAGTTGCGTGGCAGTGACGCCGCCGGAGCTCGCGGTGATCGTCCACGTGCCGGTCTTCACGGGCGGCGTCCACATCAACGTCCAATGTCCGGTCGCATCGGCGGTCGTTTGTCCGTTGCCGGATTTTTCGATTGCGATGGCGATGACGGCGCCCGGCGCCAACGTTCCGCTCAACATGAACGGCACGCCCTCGGCGTACACGGGTTGGTCGTCGTTGATGATGATGGTGTTTGCGGGCTGCGCAAAGGCGGAGCCGGTCAACAGCACCAGCGCAACAAAAAACCAGAAAGCGAAACGTAGGTCGGACTCTCTAGTCCGACGAAACGCACCACGGAGTCGGACTAGAGAGTCCGACCTACGTTTGCTTCGCGCGGTGTTTACGGACACGGGTTGCCTCCGCACTCCGTAACTCCCTCGGGGCTGCGCGGGAACTTGAACATCGGAAGGCGGGCGCCGTTGATCTTGAGTTGATCGGCCCACTTGTCGGTGGGCGGAAGGAACTCGCCAGCGCCGAGGTAGGCGACGTAATCGTCCTGCTCGATGCCGTCGCCGCTGACTCCGAGTCCTCCGACGAGCTTGCCGTTTTGCACGAGCGGCGTCGAGCCGCCGAAGAAAATCACGCCGTTCTGATTCGGGTTGGGCGCCTGCGATCCCTGGCTGCACGTGTTTGCGATGTTCGGCACGAACAGCGTTGAGAACCACGGTCCCGGACCGACCTCGAACACATTCGAGTCGATGCCGGGCGGGTAAAGCGGCTGCGCACCGAATCCGATCGTGCGGCCCGTTACCCAGTAGCCCGCGGGAATGCCGGGAAGGTCGTTGCGGACACTCGGATCGCTGCCGTTGAAGTACGCGACATTGCGTGCCTTCTCAAGCACGACGTCGACCGCATCAAACAGCGAGTCGGGCATCCGGTAGTGCGCCAGGACCGTTCCGTCGATATCAGCCACCGTGATGATCATGCGGGTGTAGCTGCTGAGCGGCAGCCGCACCTGCGCGCGCGTCTTTTTCGATGCTGCGACGGAGCGCTGGATGATGGCGTCGACCTGGGTCGCAGTCAGACCGCCCGGAAACGCGCTGGCGTTCGGGCCGACGAGATAGCCAACTGGAGGACAGCCGCCATTGAAAGGTCCGTAGACAAATGCGCCGCCGGTGAATCCGGCAGCAGTTCCGGCTTGCGCGCCTTTGAGCAGTTGTAACCCGACCGGCAGCCCATCGGTGTTGAACCGCAGCTTCTGATCCGGTCCGATGAACGGCAAACGGATGCCGTCGATGAAGACGTTCTGCGGCTCCGGCAACGGATAGCTCGGCAGCGGGATGATCGGCGCGACTCCGGCGTTGAGCGGACCGAATGCGCCGGTGACCGCGGCAAACTCACCAAGCTGCGGATCGCCGGGAATGCCGGCGACGCCGATCGCTCCGAGGAGCTTGCCCGTTCGGGCGATGCCCTGCTTGACCGCGCCAACGTCAAGGATTCGGTAGAGCGGAATGCCGCCCGCGTTGACAGGCCGGTTGCCGACTTCCTGCGGGTACGGCCCGTCATCGGGCAACGTTTTTCCGGTGACAAGACCGGGACCGCAGCCGGATCGATCGGCGGCCGGACACGGCTTCGGCGCGCCGGTGAAGGACGCAAACTGTCCGATCGATTTCGCGCGCGGAACGCACTGGTTCGCGTTCCACAACAGGTTCACATCGCATCCGCGGTTGGATTGCTCGATGCCGTACAACGCGCCAACCGGAGCGTTGACGACGCCCGGCGGAAAGTGAACCTGCGAGATCGTGCGCACGGTGCGCGACGAGAGCGGCGCCTGACTGTTGCTGAAGAACGCGGCGGTGCGGGCGACGCCGAGGGCGATGTCATCGTTGGCGGGGTTGGCGTTGGCCTGGCGAAACACCGCAACCGGCCGCCCGGTGCGATCGACGATGGCAATCGTCGCGGTGTCGCCCGCGAGCGCGGTCGCCGCCGCCTGTACGATCGCATTCGCTTCCACCTTCGAGATGGCGCTGAACGATTCGGGCGTGCCGCTGCCGATCGTACCGTCAGTGCAAACGTCGGGAACGACCGCGGTCAAAGGAATGGCGCATGAGGGAGGATCGGGCACGGTCGCCAGCACATTCGCGCGCCTTCCGGTCGTGCGGCCCTGCGCGAGGCACACGGTGGCGGCCGAAAAAATGAGGATCGATGTGACGCTCGGACGCATCCGCGGTCTCCCTCCCCTTTCCGTCAAATCTGGTACACGAACGTGGCAGCGTTGTCGGCAAGCACGAGGACGTCGCCTCGCTTGAGCTGGTGCTCCGTGATTCGTTCACCACCGGCCTTCCCGAGGAAGGTGCCGTTGGTCGAATTCTGATCGATGGCCATTACCTTACCATCACGCGGAATGATTCGGACATGCCGTTTCGAAATGCGCTTGTCGGGGATGGCTACTTGTGAAAGCGCGGGATCGCGGCCAATATAAAGACCGCTTTCCTCAATAATGAAGCGCTGACCTTCGAGCACGCCGCTGGTGCATTGAATCAATCCATACCATTGCACCATGACCGTCGCCCCACCCTCGGCCTGCGGCTCCGGCATGGGCGCCATGCTCGTCACGTCCTTGCCCGCTTTCTTCTCCGCATTGGACGATGCCGGCGCAGCCGGTGCCGCGGCGGCGTCGGCGGTCTGCAACGGCGGAATCTTCGCGCTCGGACCTTCCCGTGGCGCGCTGCCGCGAACTCCTGCGGCGCGATCGAGCTCGCCCGCTCTTATCCGTTGAACGAGCGCGATGCCTGCCGGCACGAGAACGACCAGCAACAGCAGAACAATCGCCCAAAGAAGTACGGTGTTCAGCATCCCCGCTCCGCCTCCCAATGCATTCATTGCACGCGGCGCGCGCTGTTTGAATGCAGGCGCCATCTTGGTCAACAACAGTCTCGAACGCTCATGATACTCATGACACGTCGCGCAACTGCTGGATGATTTCGCGGATGGTCCGCCGTGGCATCCGGTGCAGTCCTTACGCGACGGCATGAGCACATCTGCAGTATTCGTGCTCTGCCGCGCTTTTTCGTGACACGACTCACAAGCAAGATTGCGATGCTGTGTGTGCGTGAACTTAGCGTGCAGCAGCCAACGCGTCGGAATCTCGGGCGGCTTTGCGGCGATGCGGGTTCCGGCGCGCTCGATGATGTGGCACTTGCTGCACTTCGTCTTGATGACCTGCTCGGCATTGAGAACGGCGCGTGCGTCGGGAGCGACCGGCGGCCGTGAGGTGAGGATGCGGCGGATCTCGTCGGGAGACTTGCCAACGATGTCGCGATTGCCCGCGTAGGTGGCGAGGACGAAACCGTAAACGAGTCCCGGATCGCCGCCGTGCGGCACTTCGACATCGGGAAATCGTGGATCGAAAGTCAGCTTGTGGCAGCGCTGGCAGGCGTCGCGGAACTTGAGAGCGACCGGATCAGCCTTCCCTTTGGTTTCGACGAGCTTGTGGCACTGAACGCATTGCAATTCTTCGCGCCGCCCTTCACCGTTGAAGATGCCGCCGGCCTTGAGATGCAACGCGTGATTGAAACGCAGCGTGTCGGGATCGCTGCGCGGCGAAAAGTCGGGATGCTGTCCGCCGAAACTGGTAATGCTCAGTAAATCCTTCGCCCTCGGCGTTTCGGGATTCATGACGTGCGCGAGAAGGTCGCGATGGCACGTCGAGCAAGTCGCGTCGGCCGAAGCAGCAAGTTTGGCGATGTCGCGATGTTCCGAATGGCAGTCCGCACACGCCGGCGCCCCGGTCTGCTGCTCGGCATGCGGCAGCTTGCCGTGGCATTCGGTGCAACTGGCGTCCGACACACCGCGCCACGGATCGTGACACGCACGGCAGTTCTTCGCGATCGGCTCGCCGTTGGCGTCCTTCGCGTGCGCATGCGCGGACGAGACGCCTCCGGGCATGAACGCAGTCTGCTTCTCCGGCTTCGTAACCTCAGCAACGACGAGGAACGCGATGATGAGAAGGATGGCAATCAACGACAGTTTCGTCAGCCACGCGCGCTTGAGGCGGAACGCATCGACATAATCGATCTTCGGCGCCTTGAGGACGCCACCACGGGCGCCTGGTACGACTACAGATTCTTCCTCGTCGAACGCCGCTCCGCCGGTTGCCGCCGTCGAACTGACCCGAAGAAACAACGGTTTCCCGATCTCGAGCACTTGCACTTCGATGCGCAAGTCGCCAATCTCGATCACGTCGCCGCGCGACAATCGCACCGTCTCGACAGGACGCCGATTGACGTAGGTGCCGGTGATGCTCCCCTTATCCGTGATCGTGAAACCGTTTGCGTCGCTCTCGATGACGGCATGTTCAAGCGATACCGCAGGATTCTCGGAGCGCAATTCCGCATTCGTCCCCCGCCCAATGCGCAGCAATTTGCCCCGCACCTGCGTAAGAGCCAGACCGCGGCCGGAAGCGCGTTGGAGAACGAAACTCACCGGCGCCCTCGGGACGCGCGGAACCCCCTGAACCCCCGGCTGAAGCCGGGGGCTACGGATCTCATGCGCGCATTGCGCGCTGCCAGATCCAATTCAGATTTCGTTCGAAACGTCGTTGCAATCGCTGCGGACGCGTGTGCCTCCCGAAGCGCAGGCGAAGCCTGCCTAAGAACCGTAGCCCCCGGCTTCAGCCGGGGGTTGACCGCGCGACGCAAACCCATTTGAGCCCGCTTCAGCGGGCGACAGAGACCGCGGACGACGTAGCCGAAGATGACGTTCCATGTTGAATGTTGAGCGTTGAATGTTGAATGACCGCCGCCTGGACATTCACCATTCAACATCCAACATTCAACATTCAACATTTCGTCGCTCAACAACGCCGGACCGCGCCCAAACGTCGCCCTCACCACACAATCCTCCCGTAATAAAACACGGCCACGACATGCACGATCGCGAATACCAGCAACAGGATTGTGAAAGGAATGTGGATGTAGAGCCAGAATTCGAGGATGTTCTTGTAGCGTTGTTGATAAATTAGCCGGATCAACAATTCCTTGCGCTGACGCGACGCAACGAGAAGCTGGCGAAGGTCTTCCTGCTCATCCTTCTGCACGAGGCCGAGCAGGTTGGCCCAATCCGCCGTCTGCGGCTTCCCGCGGCGCATGCGTGCGATCAGCAATCGCCATCCTGCCAGCCATCCTGGCGCCGCCTCGCGAATGAGCTGGTCGTAAATGCGCTGAAATGGCGCTGACTTCCCGGATGCGATACGGGCCATCTGTTTGCCCTGTTGATTGAGCTGATCCGAAATTTCGGCAACCGTCAGGTTCGATTCCACCTCGGTCAGCAAGCGCGGCACGGTCACATAAAGAATCGCGCCCAGTATTCCGCTCAAGACCACGATCGCAACGAGGATCAGCGTCGCGACGGCTACTTTGTCGTGAAAGCGTCCGCCGGTGTGAAAGATCAGGATGATCAGCACGAGGATGCCAAGATAGATGTGAGATTGCATCCATTGCTCGATCGTGCCGAACGTCGAGCGATACCAGCGCTTGCGAATACCGAAGAAGGCCAATAGGAAACAGAGAAAAAAGCCCGCGATCCCGTAAATCAAGCCCATGCGCGAGCCGCCGTGCGGATACTCGCGCTGCGCATACCAGATGAACGACGCGGTGGCGGCGATCAGCAGAACGAAGAAGATGCGGCGCCAGAGGACGCCGGAGCGGGCTATCGGCACAGCCGTCCCTGGAAAGACGAAATGTTGAATGTTGAATGTTGAATGTTGGATCTTGCATGAGCGCCGCGGCACCTTCGCTCAAATCGTGCCCATTCAACACTCAACATCCAACATTCAACATTGAACATTTCGCTTCACCGCTCCCCGCGCGTAATCACCAACTCCTCCAGCGTCGACCGATACTCCTCCGGCGTCAAACGAATTGCCGCTCCCGTCGGGCAACTCCTCACACAAGCCGGCCCGCCTTTGATCTCGCGGCAGAGGTCGCACTTCACGGCCACGGTCTGCTCGACTTCATCGTGGGCGCTCTTTCCGAACAGCGAGGCCACCCACGAGAAAATCGTCTTCTTCGGCTCCTTGTGGATCATGAAGATATTGCCGTAGGGACAATTGCGCTCGCAGTTCCCGCAGCCGATGCAGTTGCTCTTGATATAAACCTCGCCTCGGGGATCACGGACGATGGCATCGGGCGGACAGTCGAGCATGCACATCGGGTTTTCGCACTGCCAGCAGGAATTTGGCGCCAGCAGGTTATAGAATTTGATCCCGGTCAATGACAGACGCGCCTGGCCGTCGCGATGCACGCCCTCGCATCCGGCGATGCAATTGCCGCAGCGAATACATTTGTGCTCGTCGATGATGAGAGTCTGCGTGCCCATGACCACTTCTTCGCGGATCAGATCGCCGAGGATGTTGCCGGAGCCGGGAGTAGCATCGGCGATGAGACTGGAAATGCGGCGCTCTTCGAGCTTGCGCAACGGCGCTTCGCGCAAGTCAGGATGCGCGGTGAGGAAATTCTTGAAATCGCGTTTGGATAATTTGATTAAATCGGACGGAAAGATCGTTGTTACTGTAGCCGTCCGATCGGCGTCCGAAAAGAGCGCTGCTTCGCCAAAGAAATTGCCCGCTACGAGATAAGAAAGGACCACTTCCTTGTCTCCGGATTTCTTGGATATCTTCACCATTCCATTGCGGATCAGATAAAACGCATCGGCCGGATCGCCTTCTTTGAAAACGACCGCGTCTTTGGCGAGGTTATTGACGACCGCCAGTTCCACCAGCTCGCCAAGCTGCGCCTCGGGGATCCCCGGAAAAAGATAGCCACCAAACGCGCGCAACAGAAACGCCTGATCGACCAGCGCCTTCGCCCGCGGCGCTGCGCCGAGAAGCTTGAGAATCGCTTTGCGCGGAATTTCGATAATGCGCGTTGCGCCGGCCGCGCGCGCCGTGGCAGTACGGCGGCGGCCAGAGATGAGACTCATTTCGCCGAAGAAGTTTCCAGCCGTCAGTTCGACGATCTTGACTTCCTCAATCGCTTTCTCCGGCTTCTTCCAAAGCTCGACGCGTCCGTCAGCGATGACAAGAAAATCGTTCGTGTAGTCGTTCTGCCGAATGATGATCTCGCCGTTCGCATATTCGCGAACGCGTGCCGAGAGGAACGTCTCGCGCAATTGCTGCTCGTCCGCGGCGGCGAGCAACGGAGCACGTTTTCGCAGGAATGCGATGCGCTCGCGCACGGTCCCTTCCCAGAACGGCAAGCGCTCTTTGAGCACCGCCTCATCGGCCGGCTCGACTTCGCGCCCCATCAGATGTTCGACCACTTCGTAGCCCTGATTCATCCCGAGTTTGATGAGATCGCGTCCGCTGGCGGCGCCGATAAGAAAGAGTCCCGGCACGCTCGACTCGTGAACTTGGCTGAGGATCGGCCGCGAGTCTTTCCCCTGCCCGCTGTACGTGATGCCAATCGATTCGAAGAATTTGCGCGGCGCGTCGGCGCCGAGTTTGAGAAAAATCAGCTCCGCCGCGACACGCGTCACATCGCCGCGCACCGTCAGGTCGGCGTAGCCCGGATAGACCTGCTTCACGCTGGCGTTGAAGTAGATCGTCATCTGTCCGGTGGCCTGCCGGCTCAGCACTTCTTTGATCAGGACGTCGTTGGCGCGCGTGATCTCGGCGCCGCGCACGATGAGACCGACGCGATTTTCATCAGCGAGCGCGATGGCAATCTCCAGCGCAGAGTCGCCCGCACCGACAACAAGGAGATCCTGATCGCGATGCTCGGCCGGATCGACGAGGCGATAACGCACATGCGGCAGGTCCTCGCCCGGCACACCGAGCTTGCGGGGATTGCCCTGCGTGCCCATCGCCAGGATGACATTGGCGGCATCGAATTCATCGCCCTTCGCCGTCTTGACCTTGAACCGCGATCCCTCTTTCTTCACCGAACGCACTTCTGCGTTGAAGACGACATTGAGCTTTTTCTCGCTCACATGTCCGCCCCACGCCGCGAGGATCGACTCGCGCGAGCCCGCCTTGAACGGCACTTCGCCCCGCGCCGGAATCAGCATCGGCTCGGCCATCACGTACTTGCGCGCCTGGTACGCGTCGATCGTGTCGGCAAGATGGTCGGTGCGCTCCAGCAGCGCGTATGAAAGCCCGTTGCTCTGCGCGTGACTTGCCGCCGCAAGTCCCGCAGGACCGGAACCGACGATGATCAGGTCGAGGGTCTGCATGACGTTATGGTTGTCTCAATCAATGGCTGAAAAGCGTTTCACGCGGAGCCGCGGAGATGCGGAGAAACCCCACCTTCACTTCATCATCTCCCGCTCCGTCGACTGCTTCTGTTGCACATTCGACGCGAGGTTGAACGTCAGAATGATTTTGCCGAGGCGGACGAGATCGCCCTCGGCGAGGAGCCGTTTCTCCGACAGCTTCTCGCTGTTGACGTACGTGCCGTTGCGGCTGCCGAGGTCTTCGATCGTGAAGCCGCCGGCGCCGCGAACGATGCGCGCGTGCTTCGCGGAAACGCTCGGATCGCGCAACGCAATCGCATTCGCGGCAGTTCGTCCGATCGTCGATGACTCTTCCAACAGAGGATGCATCACTCCGTCGTCTGCGGTGAGCGTGGCCACGAACGGCCGCTCCGTGGATTGGCCAGTTGGTCCGACGCTGTTTGCCGCCGTCGAGGGTGCCAACGGCTCGATCAACGTTGGCGGCTGCTCGTCGGCAAACGCAGATGGAGGCGGCGCAGTTGGCGTGGGCGCGGAAAGCGTGGCCGCCTTTTCCGCTGCGGGAGCCGGCTCGGCAACAGGTGAGACGACCGCGGTTGCAAATACCGGCGGAGCAACGTTCGGCGATGCAGCATCGCGTGACGTCGCGTCAGGATCGCCGAACGGCTCGATGAGTCCTGTCATCTGAAGACGCTTCACGATCGGAAAAAGATCGGCAGGCGCGCGGCCGCTATCGCTCTTCATTTGCGCGAGCGACTTGCCCGTGCCGATCTGGAAGAGAAGCTGAAACTCCTCGGCGGTGAGACTGATCTCGCCCGGCGGCCGGTTGACGACGCGAAACTTGACGCTGTCATCGGGATAGAGATCCGCGAGCCTCCGCGCTTCCGTGATGCGCATCTCCGCCTCGGCGATGAGCGCTTCGATGTCGGCGGTGGTGCTCTCTGGAATTACAACATCATCGAGAAACGTGAACGATCCATCGCTCCACTGGAGCAGCTTCGCCACCGCGTCCGCGGCATCCGACGCGTCCGCCGATTCGGTGCCGATGACCTGGCCGCCGCGCAACGCGATCCGAACGTGGCTGCCCTCGGACTCCGCATCGAACGTGCCTTCCTGCGAGCTCCGGGCAACGAACGCGAGAAGATCACGCACTCCGAAATGGAGAAGACTTCCTTGCAGCACGATGCGCATGGGTAAATTCTAGCAGCGAAGTTGCGGCGCCTCCGCCCTCACCGCACTCGGGCGGGACGCCCGAGTGCCCGCGGTCGAGACGACCGCGCTCCTCACTTCTTCGCGCGTAATCGGATATCCGCATCCAGGCGATGCCGTCCCTCGGGCCATGATTTCAGGAACGCGCGCCACATCGCGGTGCGGTCCATGGATGTGGCCAGCTCGAAATCGACGGCTTCCTGGCGGCAGCGCTTCGCTTCTTCCATCCGCGGCGAGCCGGGATGCTTATCGATGAACTTCGTCCACGCCCCCGCCGTTCCCTTCTCCCACGCCTGCTGAAAGTCGCGCTCTTCTTCCGCCTGACGCTCCGGCGGGCGGATCACGCGGCCGAGCGCTTCTGGCGCCGCATCGCCGACGAGCGTCCCGGGCGGATGCGCCTCGGCCAGCCGCTGCAGCGCGTCCCGATCGCCATCGGCTTCCTTCGCGCGCACGCCCGCGAGTAACTCGAGCTCGAAGAGGCGCGCCTTCGCTTCCGTCGTATCCGAACCCTCGGGGACTTTGGCGAGATAGTCGCGATACGCGGAGATGGTGTCGATCGCCTTTGTCTTTCTCCATTCGAGCGCCGAGTCGAAGGTCTTCATCGGACCACGTCGCAGACGAGCAACGGACTCGCGCGTGAGCGTGCCGGCTGGCGCGGAGAGGAATGGCTGCAACGCCGCCAACATCTCGCGCGCGTCGGCGAAGCGGCGTCGCCGATCCTTCTCCAGCGCGCGCATCACCACCGCCTCGAGCGACGCGGACCAATCGCCGTCAGGCTTCGCGTCGGAGAAACGGCGCGGCGGCTGCGTGAGGTGTTTCATGATGTAGCCCTGCGGCGTCTCGCTGGCGAACGGTGGAACGCCGAGGAGCATTTCGTAGAGGACGACGCCGAGCGCGTAGAGATCGGCGCGGCCATCGAGCTGCTCGCCGTCATCGATGCTGCCGAGTTGCTCGGGCGACATGTACTTCGGATTGCCGATGAGAATCCCCGCCTGCGTGGCCATCTCGCCCGACGGCGTGTTCACGTCTTTTGCGATGCCGAGGTCGATGATCTTGGCGAGGAAGGAGCCGTCTTCATCGTACGAGAGCATCACGTTGTCGGACGAGATGTCGCGGTGCAGCAGGCCGCGGCGATGGATGTGATCGAGTCCCGACAAAACCTGCACCGCCACGTCGGCGGCCAGCGCCAGCGGGAACGGCCCGTTCGCTCTCCCCCACTGCCGCACGGTCGTGCCATCGATGAATTCCGTGACCATGTAGCTGCCGCCATCGCCGATGAAAAAGTCGTGGACGACGGCGATGTTGGGATGGTGAATCTGCGTTGCCAGCCGCGCCTCGCGCAGGAATCGCGCGCGGTAGCCTTCGTCGGCAAGCATCGCTTCCTTCATCACCTTGATACAGCGAAAGACGTTGAGGTGAACGTGCTGCGCTTTGAAGACGTCACCCATCCCGCCGCCGCCGAGGCGAGTCAGAATCTCGTACTTGCCATCGAGCACCTTGCCGGGCCCGAGCCCGGAAATGCCGAGCGAGTCACCGCTGGCCATGGCTTCTCCCTGATCCTCGGCGATCAGAATACCGTGAAAGGAAGGCGGGATGGGCGTGTCGCCGGTACTCGCTCTGCCCGACCTGGTTCCATTCGCCTCGCGACCTTCGTTTTCATGATCATCCTGACTGAAGCGATCGTGCGGCCGGAAACATCGATCGAAGAACGTCGTCAAGGAATTTCGGAAAAGTACCATAATGACGGGCAGGAGGAAGTAGGCGGCCAGTCGGGAGCAGATGTAGATACAGAGAAGAATTTCACAGTGTCACCGCAGCCGGCGCAGTAGACGACCACAGTTTCGGAGTCTTGGAGGCGGCAATGCTCTCGCGTTGCCGCAATCCGCCTCAAGACACGTTCATGGAAGCAGCAAAAAGGCACGAATGTGTTTTGGACGGACCACAGTAAAGTGCCGTCGATCCAGCGTGGCGATGACATCGTGCCCCAACCTCTCTGCAAGCGTGACGACGGATGCATCGACGGTTCCTAAGGGTAGATCGCGGTATCGGGCTACGAGCTCTGCGATCCGAATCCAATCGCCCGGAAGAACGGGCGCCGTAGCGAAATTTCCAGAGGCGAGATCGCCAAGAAACCGGGTCTCTGCGATCCAGCCGAGTCGACTCTCGATGAGATAGGACACCTCGGCGATGACCAGTTGCGGCACAAGCAGTGGCCCCGGGTAGGATTCAAGAAGTTCCAGGCTCGCGTCATGGTCGCCGTCGTCCTCGTCGACATACGCGTAAAGCGGTCCTGAATCGACGATCAGCGTGATTGGCGAGCCTCCCGCCTGATGATCTCCTCGATGCGGCGCGCCGTGTCACGCCGTCCGCTTCGCCCAGCTTTGGCCGCAATCAGGCGCCAACGAGCCGCTCCGCCCACATGTGCTTCGATCGCCTCTCGTGTGACGTCTGCGATCGTGCTGCCCCGACGTTCGGCTTCATGGCGCAGCCTCGCATCGAGATCGTTTGGGAGCTTCACCGTAGTGCGCTTCATGGTATGCCAGCATACCTGCGCCGATCGCACACGTCAACGCCAAATCAGAAATAGACGGCGGTCGATCTGAATTGGTCCATCAGCCCAAGTGTTTCGCTCGAAGAATTGAACTTGATTTGGCTAACTGCTGGATCCAGGGAACATAGCAAATCAGTCCAAGCAGAATTCAATCAGACCTTTTGATTGACGAATGCGGGAGGATTTGAATGGTGCCCAGGGACGGAATTGAACCGCCGACACGAGGATTTTCAGTCCTCTGCTCTACCAACTGAGCTACCTGGGCCCGAGGGGGGCGGGGTGAAAAGAGCGCGCAAAGTACCACGCTGAGGCAGGGCTGTAAATGCTGCGGACGCGGCGGTTCATTCCTGCTGCGGGTGTCGCGAGTCGGGGGTCGGAGCACGGGAGCGCAGGTCAGTCTCCGACACCCGAGTCCCGAACACCCGGCTCCCTCAGCGAGTACGATCACGGACAAGGATGGCCAGGTCGCGCAGCGGCGCGGCGTTGGGGCCGAGGTTGGCGATGGAGGCAAGCGACGTTTCGGCCAGCTCGTCGCTCAGTTTCTTCGCGCCTTCGACGCCCGCGAGTTTCACGAACGTCAGGCGGTCGGCGTCCTTGCCGACGTCTTTGCCGAGGTGCTCGGGGGTGCCGATGACGTCGAGGATGTCGTCGGTGATCTGGAAAGCCAGGCCGAGGTTTTTGGCGAAGATCTCGATTCTGCCGAGTGCGGCGGGCGAAATGTTCGCCAGCATCCCGCCGACCGCCGCGGCGGCCACGAAGAGCGCGCCGGTCTTGCGTGAGTGAATGATCTCCAGCGTGTCGAAATCGAGGTGCGAGCCTTCGCTGTGCAGATCGATGGCTTCGCCGGCGATCGTGCCGTCCCAGCCGACGGCGTCGACGACGCGCTTGATCACCTGCTGCATCGTCCACTGGCGCGGATTCAGCGCGGCGTAGTTCCTGGCCACGAGTCCGTACGAATGATTGAGCAGCGCGACGGCGGCGAGAATGGCCAGGTCTTCGCCGAACTCGCGATGCAGCGTCGGTTGTCCGCGGCGGAGAAGTGCATCGTCCATCGCCGGAAGGTCGTCGAGGATCAGCGACGACGCGTGGATCATCTCCATGGCGGCGGCGGCATCGGCGAGTTTTTCCGGCTTGATACCAACCGACTCCCCCACCGCCATCATCAGCACGCCGCGCACGCGTTTGCCCGGCGAGGTCAGCGCGCGCTTCAGCGGCTCGGCAAGAATCTTCGGGGCGGCAGCGCGTTGGGCGATGTTTCGAAGCGCTTCATCGATGAGCGCCCGCCGCGCGGCGAAGTAGTCGTTCACTCGGCGCGCATGGTAGCATCGGCCTCCTCGGCTTCAGGAAAACCATGAACGTAAAACACTTCGGCCGCGCCCAGCAGATGTGGGTTCTGGTGGTCGCCTGTTTCGTCCTTTTCGCGATTTTCCTGCTGCTCGTGCCGGGAGTGACGTTCGCGATCTGGTGGCGCGCGCTGATCGCGGCGATGCTCGCCTCGGGGATGACCATCGCCACATTTCAATGGTGGTTGCGCAGCGTCTTCCGTCGGCAGAATTCGTCGATTGCGCTGCTGAACCGCATCACCGCCGGCGACCTCTCGCTCAACGCGCGCGAGATTCAACTGGCCACGCAATCGGCGCGGATGTCGGCAGCGATGCGCGCCCTGGTCTCGAATCTCGAACGGACGATCCGACGCTTCGCGCAACTGGCGACCGATGTTGCGACGGCCAGCGGCCAGATCAGCGGACGATCGCGCGTCCTTGCGCGCGGCGCGGCCGAGCAGTTGGTCTCGACCGAATCGACCTCCGTCTCCGTCGGACAGATTGATCAATCGATCAACAACGTGCGGACGTCGATGGAAGACCTCTCTGCGAATGCCGAGGAGACGTCGACGTCGATTTTAGAAATGTCGGCATCGATCGAGGAAGTGAGCCGCATCGCCGACACACTCGCCGAATTCGTCGAGCAGACTTCGTCCGCGTTCGAAGAAATGAGCGCGTCGATCAACCAGGTGGCGACGAACACCGAGAGCTTCTCCTCATTCGCGATCCAAACCGCCAGCTCGATGGTGGAGATGAACGCGACGACCGAGGAGATCGGGAAGTCGGCGAAGCAATCGGCGGAGCTTGCGAGGTATGTGAAGGAAGCGGCGAACGAAGGACGCGTGGCCGTCAGCGGCACCGTCGAAGGGATGCGCAAAATCCAGGTCGCCGTCGAAGAAGCGAAGGTCGTCCTCGGCGAGCTTGGCAACCGCTCGCAGGAAATCGGCGAGATCGTGCGCGTGATCGACGAGATCGCGGGACAGACGAACCTGCTGGCGCTGAATGCCGCGATCATCGCTGCACAGGCGGGCGAGCGCGGCAAAGGTTTCGCGGTCGTGGCCGACGAGATTCGCGACCTCTCCGAGCGCACCTCGGTGTCGACAGACGAGATCCGCACTCTGATCCAGAACGTGCAGCGCGCCGTGGAGCGCGCCGCCGAGCAGATGACGCTCAGCAGCGATCGCGTGTCCGACGGCGTCGGATTGACGGCGCGCGCAGAACAGACGCTCGACAAGATCCTCGAGATCACGGCTCGCTCGACGAACTCGATCGCCGAGATCGCGCGCGCCACGGAAGAACAATCGCGCGGCAGCGCAGCAGCAACGGCGGCCATCGAAGAAGTGACCAAGATGGTGCAGCAAACCGCCAGCGCGACGCAGCAGCAATCGCAGACCGCGCGCAAAGTGGGCGAACAGACATCGATGGTGCGCGACTACACGAAGCACCTCAAGCGCGCCATGTCGGAGCAGGAAACCGGCAGCCGCGCCATCAGCCGGGCCATGGAAAACATCATGGGCCTCGTGCAGACGGTGCTGGAGTCGACGTCGGTACTGGCAACGGAAAGCTCCGCCATCGTCAAGGCAATGGGCGTGATCCAGCAGGCCACACGCGAGTCAAACGTCTCCATCGGCGATCTGAATCAGATGGCCAACTCGCTCTCGCACGAATCGACGCTGCTCAACTCGGAGCTGGGACGCTTCACACTGCCCACTCCAACCGATGGCGGCAAGCTGACGACATCGACCGTGTTGTGGCAGCGATTGACGCTCGATCCGATCCACATCGGCGCTGCGGCGTTGGGTTACATGTCGAAAGCGGTTCACGCGCATCTCGTGATGTACGGCGAAGGAGCAGAGCTGGTGCCCGGCCTGGCAGAGCGCTGGGAGGTGCTGGAGCAAGGTCACGTCTACCGCTTTCATCTGCGGCGCGGCGTTCGCTTCCACAACGGCCGCACGTTGGAAGCCAAAGATGTTCACGATTCGCTCGTTCGTCTGCTGCTGCCGGAGCTCAACTCGGCGTCGAGCTGGCTGATGCGCGAGGTGCGCGGCGCGGCGGACGTCATCGAAGGCCGCACCCGAACGCTTAGCGGGATTCAGGTTCGCGATCAACACACCGTCGACATCATCCTCGACGAGCCGCTGGCGTTCTTTCTCTCGCTCCTGACGATGCACGAAGCGGCGATCATCCCGAGCGAAGCCGCGCGCGATCCGGAACAGTTCCGCCTGCATCCGGTGGGTGCCGGTCCGTTCCGTCTGACGGAAGCGATCGAGGGCGAACGGGTTCGGATGCAACGGAACCGCGATTACTACATCCCCGGAATCCCGCATCTCGACGAGCTCGAGTTCCGTCTCGATCTGCGCAGCTTCCGCGATGTGGCGCAAGCCTTCCTGCGCGGCGCGATCGACGTCGCGCACGGCGTGCCGCTGAACATCGTGAATGACCTGCGCTCCGATCCGAGCATCGCGCCGTACATGCTGACGACGATCCAGCTTCACACGTCGTACTTCGGGTACGACTGCTCGGTGGCGCCGTTCAATCGCGTCGAAGTGCGCCAGGCGATCAATCACGCCATCAACCGCGACCGAATTAACGAGCGCGTTTTCGCCGGACTCGGCGTCGTCGCCAAGTCCCTCCTCCCGCCCGGTCTCCTCGGCTACGACGAGAACATTCAGGGCATCGACCACGATCCCGATCGCGCCCGCTCGCTGATGCGGCAAGCCGGTTATGCAGGCGGTTTCCGCGTCGAGTACCGGACGTGGGACACCGACGAGTTCAACAACTCCGGCCAGTTGCCGCTGATCATCGAAGACCTTGCAGCAATCGGCATCGACGTGAACGTGACGTCGCACTCGGCCGTCGAAGCGCGCAAACCGCTTTTCAAACCCGGCCACGGGACCGTGTACTGCGCCAACTGGTACGCCGACTTCCCCGACTCCGACAACTTCTTCTACGTGTTCTTTCACAGCGACGCGCATTCGGCGCGCGGCATCTACTACAACAGCGCCGCCATCGACGCGCAGATCGTCGAAGCGCGCCGATCGAACGATCCCGAACGCCGCGCCGAGATCTACCGCCAACTCGATCAGATGGTCGTCCGCGAAGCCCCACTGGCCACACTCTTCCACGAACGCTTCTTCGTCCTGCAGAAACCGGAAGTGCGCGGCCTGCACACGTCATTGGTCCCGCCGCCGGTGCGGTATCACGAGACGTGGATCGAAGGGTGAGGCGCGGACTGCGGCTCGTTTATTTTATCGATCACTCCATACACCCCCTCATCCGGCTTCGCCACCTTCTCCCCCACTAAAAAGCGTGGGGGAGAAGGCGCTCGATGTTTGGGCGGCGCTCAAGAGTTCGCCGGTGTTCGGGTGGCGCTAAAGAGTCGTCGGTGTTCGGGCGGTGCTAAAGAGTTCGTCGATCGCTCTTGCGTGCGAGAAACGGCTGGTATTTTTCGGCTCCGGTTCAAAGCCCCCGAGCTCTTCCGACGCACCCTCCCATCGAGCGCCTTCTCCCCCGCGCTTTTTGCGGGGGGGAGAAGGTGGCGAAGCCGGATGAGGGGGGAGAGCATCTGGAAAGAAACACGACTGGAGTTTCTGCCAAACAAACTCAATCGGGATTCCCCGGCACCGCCATCTCTCGCGCGGCCGGAGGCGCGGGGCGGCCCGAGATGTAGACGCCGGCGAAGATCATCGCTGCCGCAACGAGAACGATCGGGCGGATCTGTTCGTGGAGAAAGATCGCCGCGAGAATCACGGTGAAGACTGGCTGCAAGTACGTGTACGCCGCAACGACCGAGCTATCCGCATACTTCAACGCCCAGGCGTTCATCAGGTACGCGGCGACGGTCGGTCCGGCGATGACCAGTGACAGCGCCAGCCACGCACGTGGCGGAATCGCGGACCACGATTCGTGCATCATCGGGTACGCCGCGATCGGCAGCATGACCACGGTCCCGACTGCGAACATTCGCGCGATGACGCGTCTCGCCGAGATGCGTGCCATCGCCGGCTTCGACAACACGAGATAGAGCGCGTACGCCATCGAGTTACCGATGATGAGCAGGTCGCCGATCAGCGACTTCGTCGTCCCCGCGAATCCTTCGCCGCCGACCACGAGCAGAGCGCCTGCCGCGGCCAGCGCGATGCCGCCTGCCTTCGCCGCCGTAGCGCGCTCGCGCCCGATCACGATCGCTGCGCCGAGCGCGAAGACCGGAATCGTCGTGATCAGGATCGAGGCTACGTGTGCCGAGGTGAAGGCGAGGCCGGCGAGAAAAAGGGTCTGGTTGATGACGACGCCGAGGATCGCGAAGCCGGCGATGCGCCATCCGTCGCCCGGCGCCAGCGGTGAGGCGTTCCGCTCGCGGAACAGTACATTAATGATCAGAGCCGAGGCCGCGACTCGCAGCCAGGCAAACGTCAGCGGATTGAACGCGTGCAGCCCGATCTTAGAAATGATGTAGTTCAGCGAGAACAGCACGGAGACGCCAGCCATGACGCCGTGCAGAACGAGAGGTCCGGGATGCTTTTGCAAGGGCCGGCCATCATAATCGCGTAAACAGAGGAGCCGGACGGCCGTCCAAAGGCTCGTGGGAACCGTAACGGCATTTCCAGTGAGACCGATCAGCGAATCCGCAGCGACCGACAGCGAGCTCATCGCCCGAACGCTCGGCGGCGACGGCAACGCCTACGGAATCCTTGTCGATCGCTTCCAGCGCAAGATCTACCGCGTGGCCTACGCCATCGTCCGCGACGACGTCGAAGCCGACACGATCACGCAGGACACGTTCGTCCAGGCCTACACGCATCTGGCGCGTTTTCAGGGACGGTCGGAACTGGAGACGTGGCTGACGCGGATCGCTATCAACCGGTCGCGCGATTGGCTGCGGCGCCGGAAGTTCGTAAGTCTTTTTTCGCATGACGACGAGAGCGACGAGCGTCAGTACGTCATCGAGCCGGTCGACGAGCGGCCCGATGCCGAGCGGCAGTTCATGGCCCACCAGCTTCGGGCGGCCATCACGCGCGCCGAGCGGTCGCTGTCATCGCAGCAGAAAATCATCTTCCGTTTGAGGCATTATGAGCACCATTCACTCGAGGAGATTGCAGAGCTCCTCGGGTTGCGCTCCGGAACGGTCCGGGCGCATTTGTTCCGCGCCATCCACAAGGTCCGCAAAGAGCTTGCGGAGTGGGTGACGATGAGAGAGGTCAGCGATGAAACACTTTAACGAAGCAGAACTACTGGAGACGTACTACACGCAGCCCGGCGAGTCGATGCCGGTGATGATGCACCTGGCAAACTGCCGCGACTGTGCGGCGCGCTACGAGCGCCTCGAACAGAAGCTGCGTCAGGCCGCGTCGTGCAATACCGAAAAACCCGACACGTTCTGGGCGCGGCAACGGCTTCAGATCATGCGCCGCGTGAATACGCACCCGCTGCGTCAGACGCCGGCGGTCCGCCCGCTTCGCGTCGCTGCCGCCGCGATCCTCGCCTTCTTCCTCGGCGGCGCCGTTGTGTACGAGACGGTCAAGCCCGTTCCGCAGCAGCAGCCGGCGCCGGTCGTCAGCGTCGCGCCGGTCGCGGTAACTTCGCCTGCTCCCGCAGCAAGCGACATTCATGACGCGTGGCAGTCCGATGAGCTTAAGGACTTCCACAATGTCGTCGAATGGGAAGCGTGGGTTCCGGACAGCAAGACTGCGCCCACTCGCGGGAGCTCGTTGTGAAGCGTGTCGCTCTGGCAATCCTCCTCACTGCCATCGCCACTTCGACGTTCGCGCAGAATCTTCCGCCCGGCAAATGGTGGCGCCGTCCGGAGATCGTTCAGATCCTGAATCTCGCCGAGGAACAGCAGAACAAGCTGGAGACGATTTTTCGCGTGTCGTCGGCGGATCTCATCGACCTGCGCGGCGAAGTGGAGAAGCAGAACATCACGCTTCGCGGCGACCTCGATCAGGCCCAGCTCGACCGCACCGCAATTCGCCGCGACGCGCAAAAACTGTCTGACGCGCGCGGCCGCCTGTTCGAGCGCGAACTGATGATGCTCGCCGACATGCGCGGCGTCCTCAACGAGGCGCAATGGAACCGCATGCGCAGCGGCCTGCTCGAAAGACTGGGCAACGCGAATCCGCAGCAGCGCCCGAAGAACGAGCGAATGAACCCAAGACGGAGATAGGACTCTCTCTTTACCCGCAACTCATTTCTCACGCGAAGGCGCGAAGGCCGCGAAGAGAGCATCGCAATGTCAAACCCCTTCGCGCCTTCGCGCCTTCGCGCCTTCGCGTGAGAAGGTCTTTCCACGTTGTTATCGAGGCAACAAACGAAATCGCGTCGCGTCGTAACGCAGTGCCATCAGCTTTCCTTTGTGGATTTCGATGCTGCCGGGGAGCGTGACGCGAAGCAGGAACGCGCCGCTGAGTAGTCCGCTGGCGTGCCAGGCGCCGTCGTAGAAGCTGGCTTCTTCGACGCCGAAGATCAGGTCGGATTCTTCGTTCGGGCCTGCGAGTGTGAAGTCGCCGGGGCGCGCGAGGGCGATGCCGTTACCCTGGAACGGCGGCGTCGCCAGTTCCCACGAACCGATCAACGACTCGACGACGTTCCCGCGAACGGTGACCGGGATCGCGTTCACGTCGCCGGTCGCCATCGCCGCAGCCTCGCTGTGCGGATCGCCGTAGATTGCTGAGGGAACGCCCTGCTGGACAACGCGGCCATCGTCGAGCACCACGACGCGATCGCTGGCCCCAAGCTCGATCAGCGACGATGGCGCGCTGATCACCGTCGTGCCGAGAACGCGAAGCGTGCGGTACCACTCGTCCACGATGCCGACACTCTCGGCGAGATTGAGCCGCTCGAGAATCCGATCGCCGAGGAGGATGGCAGGTTTGAGGATCTCGATGCGCGCGAGGTGCGCGCGCACTTCTTCCGTCGACGAAAGCGTGTCGAGGCGCCGGTCGAGCAGATCGCTGAGTTGCCATTTCGAGGTTGCGAGCTCGACTTCGTGCTGGCGGTCTTCGCGATCGAGGGTTCGTTGCCGCGCCGCAGCGATGAGCAGATGGCGGACTGACCAGCGCCGAGGTGCATCGATCGCGGAGGTCGCATGAAGAAGCGGACGGCGGCCTGCCTTCACATCGTTGACGACGCGAGAGCCGATACGCACCTCGCCCGCGTCCGGCCGGATCCAACCCGCCATGATCCGCAAGAGTGTCGACGCACCGCACCCCGCTGGTCCCACGACCGCCGTATGCGTCGATCTCGGAAACGTGAGCGAGACATCGCGCAGCGCGAAGTTGGGTAGCGCGAGCGAGAGATTGTGAACCGAGACGTCGAGCATTGCGGGGATTGTAGGCGGGGTGTGGGGAGTGGGGTGTCGGGAGTCGGGAGTCGGAGAAAAACCGTCTACCGATTTTGTATCTCCGACACCCCACTCCCGACTGCTCACTCCCCGCACCCCACTGTCCCGCACGGTATGCCACTTGCAGTCGTCCTTCCCGACCTCGGAAACTCAACTTTCACGCAACCGACGGAGCACAGGTGAGCATTCAAGCCCGGCGTACGCCGTTCAAACTGCGCAAGCTGCTGGTCATCGACGATGACGCGAAACTGCTCGCCTCCTATCGCGATCTCCTACTTCCCTACGGCTTTCAGGTGCTCACCGCATCGGACGGCCAGGACGCGATCCCGCTCGTCGAACAGAACCCCGACATCCTCCTGGTCATCCTCGATCTGGCCATGCCGCGCATGGATGGCCGCGAGTGGCTGCGCTGGTTTCGCGGCTGCCGCAAGGAATCGCCGGTGATCATCATCTCGGCCTACAAGCTCGAGGCGAGCGACGACGATCTGAAGCCGGCGGTGATTCTCGAAAAGCCTTTCCACGTCGCCGAGCTTCTCGATCTCGTCGGTCTCTTCTGCGGCCTCGGCACGCCGATGGCCAACGAAGTAAGCTGATCCGCAGCATGGCGCGCGTCGGCATCATCGGCACCGGTTGGGGAGCGCGTGTTCAGGTTCCCGCGTTCCGCGAGGCAGGCCTCGAGGTCGTCGCCATCGCCGGACACAACGCCGATCGCACGCGCCGCGCGGCCGGCGAGCTCGGGCTCGAAGCGTTCGACGATTGGCGTTCCCTGCTCGCGTCAAACGTCGATCTCGTTTCAATCGTGACACCGCCCTCCGAACATCTGACGATGGCGACTGCTGCGCTCGAAGCGGGCAAACACGTTCTCAGCGAGAAGCCGATGGCGCTCGATGTGGCCGAAGCGGAGCAGCTCGTCGCAGCGGCGCGGCGCCATCCGGATCAACTCGCGCTCATCGATCACGAGCTGCGCTTCCTCCCTTCGTTTCGTGCCGCGCGCGAGCGCATCGGCGAGCTTGGCGGAATCAGGTATGCCGAGGTGCGGTATGCGAGTCCGGGGAGAGGGGATCGAAGCCGGGCGTGGAATTGGTGGAGCGACGCAAAACAAGGCGGCGGAATCTGGGGCGCGGTCGGCTCGCACTTCATCGACACCCTGCGTTTCCTCGGCATGGAGATCGAAGCGGCGCAGGCGAGTCTGCAGACAATCATCGACGAGCGTCCCTCCGAACATACGAAGCGCCGCGTGACCTCGGACGACTGCGCGGTCGTCAATCTCCGCATCGCCGGCGGCGCCATCGCCGCGATGACGCTGAGCGCAGTCGCATCCGGCCCCGACGAATCGACGGTCGTGACGATTCACGGCGAAGACGGCGCGCTGCGGCTGGTTGGAGAAGAGCTTCTCACAGCCCTGCGCGGCGAGCCGTTCACGCTGGCTGCTGGAGATGAGCTGGCGCCACGCCGCGGCAACTCCGCCGGCGGCGCGTTCGGCAGCGGAACGTATCACCTCGGCCTCGCAATTCGCGCCGCACTCGACAACGGCGACCGCAGCGCATTGACGAACGCCGCAACATTCGATGATGGCCTAGCGCACCAACGCGTGCTCGACGCCGCGCGCACATCGAGCGCAGGCGAGGGGTGTTGGGTGGCGGTGTAGCAATCACAGTCCCTGTCATTCGAGCGGGCGCTACTCTTCCGCTGCCGCTGACGCGGCAGACTCTGATATTGCGCCGTAGCCAGAGGTTGCTCGCTGCGCTCGCACCTCTGGCTACCTTCTCTTGCCGCTACGCGGCGTTGAGTTCGTGATTCATCCTTCGTCGTTGCACTGCCCCGATCCACCCCCCTTCGATGTCGCGTTGGCGTGATCCACCCTTCAACGCGAGATCACCGGTTAGATCGCTCCGAGAACATGTCGCGATCTCACAACGCCGCGGCAGCGGCGATGGATGGTAGAGAAGATGGAGTGACCCGGTCGCTCAATGTACCTTTTCGTGGGTTGAACCTCGAGAGGAACAGAGCCACATACAAGGAGGAACGGGTCATGAAGATTATCTACTGGATTGGAATCGATGATCACGCAGACAAGTGGACGATTGCTCAGTACCGAGGCGATGAAGAGCGTCCAGGCAAAGAGTTCGAGCTGGTTCCGGATGACAAGGGCTGGCGGCGGCTGCTTTCTCATTTGAAGGGACTGGAAGGTGAGGTTCGGATCGTTTACGAGGCTGGTCCTTGCGGGTACGAACTGTATCGAAGGCTGACCAAGGCTGGCTACAAGTGTCAGGTGGCAGCGCCGGCGCTTACACCGCGGAAGCCGGGCCAGAGGGTAAAGACCAACCGCAGGGATGCGGCGAAGTTGGGTCGGTACCTTCGAGGGAACGATCTGACCTTCGTGGTCGTGCCGGACGATGATCGGGAATCGCTACGGGATCTGATCCGCTCCCGAGAGTCGACAATGAAAGATGTGGGGCGAATGAGAAAGCAGATCGTTCACCTTCTGCTTCGGTATGGACATCGATACCGCGAGGGCCAGGCCTGGACGCTGCGATTCTGGTCGTGGTTGAAGAAGACCAAGCTCGCTGGCGCGCACAGCCGCTTTGTCCTGGAGGAGATGATCAGCGAGCTCGAACATCGGATCAGCAAAGTGGAGCGGTACGACGAGCAGATCGAGCTGGCCGCGCAGAACCCTGAGTATCAACCGTACCTGGCTGCACTGCGCACGCTACGAGGGATCAATACGCTCTCGGCGATGACGGTTCTGTCCGAGTTGGGTGACCTGCGCCGGTTCGGTACGGCGCCGCAGATCATGTCCGCGGTCGGAGTGGTTCCGTCCGAGTACAGCACGGGCGACAAGACCAACCGCTTCTCTATCACCAAGACAGGCAACGCACACGTTCGCCGGATCATGGTCGAAGCAGCATGGCAGTACCAGCGACGATCCTCGCTTGGGCGAAGCATCAAGGCTCGCCGGAAAGACCAGCCCAAGGAGATCGTCGAGATCGCCGAGAAGTGCGAGAAGCGATTGAACTCGAAGTTTCACCGGCTCACAAGCCGGAACAAGAAGTCGACCGTTGCGGTCGTCGCCGTAGCGCGGGAGCTCCTCGGCTTCGTCTGGGCGATCGGACAAATCGCGCATCCCTAACCGAACCAAACTTGTGCAGCCGTGCCGCCGGCCGAGGGTCCGGCAATCGAAAGGAGAACCCTCGACCCTGGCTATTCCTGACACGAGAACACCCGTGATTCACGCAAGGTAGATCGAGGCAGCTCCCGACGGACACATGTCGTGCGGAACCAACCCGCGTATATCAGTGTGATCATCGTCGCTGCATTCCCCTCGGTCGACGGGACGACTGCACAAAAAGCAAAATCAAAGGCAAAGCGCATCCAGGAGAAACAACAAAGTCAACAGCATCGAAAGCAGCGCAAAGTTGACATGTCACTCCATATCAGCCAGAGGTGGCGAGCGCAGCGAGCAACCTCTGGAACCTCGTCCCACCAATGACGTGCCGCGTCAGCGGCACTGGAAGAGTCGCGCTGCGTTGAAAAGAGATTCGCCGCCCCCCACTCGAAAG
Organism: Thermoanaerobaculia bacterium; assembly: GCA_963719365.1. GTDB lineage: Bacteria > Acidobacteriota > Thermoanaerobaculia > Gp7-AA8 > Gp7-AA8 > JADGNZ01. The sequence goes on from OY970380.1 coordinate 2,060,299, forward strand.
ACAGGCGACAACGCGCCCAGCGCAATCAACCGACAACCGACAACGCGCAGATGGGCGCGCCAGCGCCCATCTGCGCAAACCCTACTTGACGACTGGAATCCCCGCCGCCAGTTTGTTGAACGCTGGCAGATCCGTATCCCAGATCGCTTTCAACTTCGCGAGCTGCGCGTCGATCTGCACGACTAACTCGTCGCGCACTTCGATCTGCTGCGCGGTCGGTGCGTAGGGTCCCGATGCCGCGGAGTCGCCGACGCCGGCCAGCTTGTCGTTCAGCTTGATCGGGTAGTTCAGCGGATCCTGCGAGCTCTTGTTCTTTGTTTGATAGAGCGCCTCTTCGACTGCCGTCATCTTTTTGTCGAGATCATTGGCGGCGGCGACGATGGCTTTGTTGTCGGAGACGCGCTTCTTCACGTCGGTGAGCTGCTTGCGCACCTCGCGGATGCGCGTGATCTGCCCGTTCACTTCGGAGAGTTTGTCGTGAACGCTGGTGACGAAATCGAACTGCGCTTTCAGATCGGCCGGCGTGGCCGTGCTGCGCGGGTCCTGTTTGATCTCGAACGACGTAACTGCCGTCTGATCGCCGGCCTTCAGCCGCGCCTGATAGGTTCCGGGGATCACACGCGGACCGATCGTTCCGCCGCTCCACATAATGAGACCGGGGAAGCGCTTCGCTTCGTTCGTGCGCAGGTTCCAGGTGAACCGGTTGTGGCCGTTGACGACCTCGGTGAGTTTGTTGGAATCGCTGCCACGGCGGCCGCCTTCCTCGCCGCCCTCTTCCGCGGCCTCGCCGGCCGGATTCTGTTCGGCGGCGCTGCCTTCCGATTGAATCCCTTCTTTCTTTTCAGGAGCAGCCGGTGTGGCGGCCTTTTCGATGGACAACGCCGTCGGAGCCGCTGCGGCCGTACCGTTTGCCTCGGCCGGTTTTGCCGGCTCCGCTTGCACGGTTCCGGCGTATTCGCGAATGACTTTGCCGTCGTCAGTCTCGATGGCGAGAGTGACTTTGGTGCCCACCTTTTGGTCGTGCAGGTAATAATCAATGATGGCGCCGTTGGGAGGATTCGTTCCCTGCCCACCCCCACCGCCGCGCCCGCCGCCGCCGGCCGTGCGCCAGGTCAGCGCGGGCGTGAAGACGTAGAGCGGCTTCGATGTGACGTCAGGCGTGAGTTGCCGCAGCGGCTCGAGATTGTCGAGCATCCAGAACGCGCGGCCGTGTGTCGCGGCGATCAGCGCATCGTCGTGAACGAGCAGATCGTGAATCGGAACGACGGGCAGTTTGTACTGGAGCGACTGCCAGTGGCCGCCGTCGTCGTACGAAACGTAGACGCCGCGCTCCGTGCCGGCGTAGAGCATGCCGCGCTTTTTCGGATCGGCGCGGATGACGCGCGTGAACTCCGTCGCCGGAATCCCGTCGACGATCTTTTTCCAAGTCTTGCCGTAGTCGCTCGTCTTGTACAGATACGGATGGAAGTCGTCCCACTTGAAGTTCGTGGCCGCGACGTACGCCGTTCCTTTGTCGAGCGGGCTGGCGTCGATCTCGTTGATCATGATCCATTCGGGCATGATCGCTTTCGGAGGCGTGACGTCGTCCCAATGACCGCCGCCATCGCGCGAGACGTGAACGAGTCCGTCGTCCGAACCGACCCATAGAACGCCCGCTTCGACGGGCGACTCGGCGCCGTAGAAAATCGTGTCGTAGTACTCGACGCTCGTGTTGTCCTTCGTGATCGGGCCGCCGCTCGGCCCTTCCTTCGACTTGTCGTTGCGCGTCAGGTCAGGGCTGATCGTCTTCCAGCTCTGGCCCGCGTTCGTCGACATCATCAAATACTGCGACGCCGCGTAGATCTTGTTCGGATCATTCGGCGAGAAGAAGATCGGGAAGTTCCACTGGAAGCGATGTTTGATGTCCGCCGCGCCCCAGCCCATCGGATTATCAGGCCACGGATTGACGTCGCGCTGCTCGCCGGTCTTGTGGTTGTAGATCGTCAGCAGGCCGCCGTACGAACCGCCGTAAACGATGTCGGGGTTCTTCGGATCGGCCACGATGTAGCCGCTCTCGCCGCCAGCGGTTTCTTCCCAATCGCGCGGACCGATGCCGCCGCCACCGCTGCGATGGCGGATGCGCACGGCAGTGTTGTCCTGCTGCGGGCCGAGGATGCGATAGGGAAAATCGGTATCGACAGAGACGCGATAGAACTGCGCCGTCGGCTGGTTGTCTTGCTTCGTCCAGTTGATGCCGCCGTCGGTAGTGACGTTCACGCCGCCGTCGTTCGCTTCGATCATCCGCTTCGGATCGCCCGGCGCAATCCAGAGATCATGGTTGTCGCCGTGCGGCGTGTTGATCGCGCTCCACGTTCGGCCGCCGTCTTTCGTTTTGTGAAAACGAACGTTGACGACGTAGGCAGCGTCTTCATCTTTCGGATCGGCGTAGATCCGCGAGTAGTACCAGGCGCGCTGGCGGAGATCGGCGGAGTCAGTCGTCTTTGCCCACGTGTCGCCGCCGTCGTGCGAGCGGAAAACGCCGCCTTCCTTCGCTTCGACGATCGCGTAGACGTTCTGCGGATTTGACGGCGAAACGCTGACGCCGATGATGCCGAGGGTTCCTTTCGGCATGCCTTTGTTCTTCGATAGCTCTTTCCACGTGTCACCACCGTCGGTCGACTTCCAGAGCGCTGAACCGTCGCCGCCGCTGTCGAAAAAGTACGCCCCACGGCGGAAACGCCAGGTTGACGCGTAGAGAATGCGCGGATTCGACGGGTCCATGTTCAGATCGACGGCGCCGGAGTCGCGATTGATGAAGAGGATGCGCTCCCACTTCTTGCCGCCGTCGCGCGAGCGATAAACGCCGCGCATGTCATTCGAACCGAAGGCGTGGCCGAGGGCGGCGACGTAAACGAGATCGGCGTTGGTTGGATGGACGCGAATCCGCGCGATCTGCTGCGAGTCGTCGAGCCCGATGTGCGTCCACGATTTGCCCGCGTCGGTCGACTTCCACATCCCGGCTCCGGGCGAGACATTGCCGCGAATGGTCTCTTCACCCGTGCCGGCATAAACGACGCTCGGATCCGACGGCGCCACGGCCACCGCCCCGATCGTCCCGCCGAAGAAGCCATCCGAAACGGGCTTCCACGACTGGCCGCCGTCGGTCGTCTTCCACACGCCTCCGCCGGTCGAGCCGAAGTAGTAGACGTTCGGCTGATCGTCGATGCCAGCGACCGCATCCGCGCGCCCGCCGCGATACGGCCCCACCTCACGCCACTGCATCGACTTGAGAATCGAAGCGTCCGGAAGCGCGGGAGCTGTTGACTTGGGCGGCGCCGCCGCGTTGGCGAGAAAAGCAAAGGAGAAAACGACCAGGAACACTCGCAGACGATGACTCATGCGCACTTCCTCCGAAGGAGCACATGTTTACCACAAATGGAAACGCCGCCCGAAGGCGGCGTTTTGGATTGCTACGGTTCGATCATTCGTGGCGGCGAACTTCTTCGGCGCGCCACCGTCTTCCATCCTGCCGGCCGCGGACGGTGATGCGATCCCCGTTGCGGATCTCGGTGTAGCGGACACCGTTCCAGCGCGTGGCACCTTCGTCGTAGTAGACGTTCCGGGTGTAATGCCTTCCAGCATCAATATAGTCTAGGTCGATGCGGTGGGCAGCCGGATCGATAAACGTTACGGTGCCGTAGAACTCCGGTTCCACATAGACGCGGTCGCCTCGGCGCGAGTGATACATGTCAACGGCGCATGAGGACGCCAGAACAATAGCAAGTAAGAGCGGCAGTAGCTTTTTCATGATGTGTTCTCCGACTTACACGGAGCAAAGATCACGCCGAATCCACAAAAAAAAACGCCGCCCGAAGGCGGCGTTTGTCAGTTCAATTTGAGAGTTGATTACGAGTTCCCACCCTCATCGTTACCGCCGGTTTTCGGGGCGTCGGACGAGGACGAAGAACTCTCGCGGTTGAAGCTCGGGGCGCCGCCTTCGTGACGCGGGCCGCCTTCGTGGCGCGGGCCTGAATCGCGTCTCGGGCCGCGGTCGTGATCGCGGCGAGGGCCGCGGTCTCCGGAGCCGCCACGTCCGCGGTCTCCGCCGCCACCGCGCGGACCACGATCGCGGTCGCCGCCGAAGCCGCCGCGTCCGCCGCGGTCGCTGCCACCACCGCCCGGGCCGTCGCGGCGCGGGGCGCGGGCTGCGGCTGCTGCTTCTTCCTCAGTCGGAGGCGGCAGGAGCGGTTTGCGCGAGAGGCGGATCTTGCCGCTGTCCGGCTCGATGCCTACGACCTGTACTTCGATCTCGTCGCCGATCTGCATGACATCGGTCACCTGGCCCACGCGGCCGTGCGCCATCTCGGAAATGTGCAGCAATCCGTCCTGACCCGGCAGGATCTCGACGAACGCTCCGTACGGCTCGATGCGCTTGACGGTGCCTTTGTAGTTCTTGCCAATCTCGGCGGAAGCGGTGAGTCCTTTGATGATGTCGATGGCGCGATTGGCCGAGGCGACGTCGCTCGATGCGATCGTGACCTTGCCGTCGTCGGCGACATCGATCTTCGTTCCGGTCTCTTCCACGATCCAGCGAATCGTCTTGCCGCCGGAACCGATGACGTCGCGGATGCGGTCTTTCGGAACCATGACCGTGTAGAGGCGCGGCGCGAACTCGGAAAGCTCGGTGCTAGGACCGGTGACAGCGGCATCCATCTTGTCGAGGATGTGCAGTCGACCTTCCTTCGCCTGCGCCAGCGCGCGAGCCATGATCTCGCGCGGCAGACCGGCCACCTTGATGTCCATCTGCAGCGCGGTGATGCCTTTGCGCGTGCCGGCGACCTTGAAGTCCATGTCGCCTTCGTGATCTTCCATACCGGCGATGTCGGAAAGGATCGCTACTTCGCTGGCGTGCTCGCCGGTGACGAGTCCCATCGCGACGCCGGCAACCGAAGCCTTCATCGGAACACCGGCCTGCATCAGCGCGAGCGAACCGCCGCACACCGAGGCCATGGAGGAGGAGCCGTTGGACTCGAGAATGTCGCTCACGATCCTTATCGTGTACGCGAACTCGTCCTCGGACGGCAGCAGAGCAGCCAGCGCGCGGCGCGCCAGATTGCCGTGACCGATCTCGCGTCGTGCGGGACCGCGCATGAACTTCACTTCGCCGACTGAAAACGGAGGGAAGTTGTAGTGGAGCATGAAGCGCTGGTGCGTTTCGCCTTCGAAGTCTTCGATTTTCTGCGCTTCCTGCGGCGTGCCGAGAGTGACGGTGACGAGCGCCTGCGTTTCGCCGCGGGTGAAGATGGCCGAGCCGTGCGTACGTGGCAGGACCTTCGTGTCGATCGTGATCGGACGGATCTCGTTGAACGAGCGGCCATCGACTCGGCGCTGTTCCTTGAGCATGAGGTTGCGGAAGATCTGCACTTCCATCTCGCCCCACGCGGCGCCGACCGCGGAGAGGCGCTCGGTGTCTTCCGGCGGAACGGATGCGACGATCTCCGCTTTGAGTGCTTTGAGCGCGGCGTAACGCGGGTGCTTGCCGGTGGTCAGCATCGCGTCTTTGAGGCGCGCGCCGTACGTGGACATCAGCTCGTTCACCAATTCGTCGGTGAACTTGGCGGTGTAGGTGACGTCGAGCTTCGGCTTGCCGGCTTCGGCACGCAGTTCGAGCTGCAGCGCGCAGAGGCGGCGGATCTCGGCGTGCGCGGCTTCGAAGGCGTCGAGCACGACGCTCTCATCGACTTCGCGGGCACCTGCTTCGACCATGACGATCGCGTCCGGCGTACCTGCGACGACGAGGTCGAGGTCGCAAAGATCGCGCTGGGCATTGGTCGGATTGACGACGATCTTGCCGTCGATGGAGCCGATGCGAACGGCGGAGATCGGATTCGGGAACGGGATCTCGGAGATCACCAGCGCCGTCGATGCGGCGTTGATGGCGAGGATGTCGGGATCGTTTTCACCATCGGCCGAGAGAACCAGCGCGATGATCTGCGTCTCCTGCCGGTAGCCCTTCGTGAAGGAGGGGCGGAGAGGCCGGTCGATGAGTCGGGAGGTGAGGATTTCTTTTTCGGTAGGACGGCCTTCGCGCTTGAAGAAGCCGCCCGGGATGCGGCCGCCGGCGTAGGTGTATTCCTTGTAGTCGACGGTGAGGGGCATGAAGTCGCCGAGGACGGCGCCATCTTTGTAGCAGGCCGTGGCCAGGACGACCGTGTCACCGTAACGGATGACGCAGGCGCCATTGGCCTGACGTGCAACCGCACCGGTTTCGAGCGAAAGCGTACGCCCGCCGATCTGGAGCTCTTTCTTGAACATTCGATTCCTTTGGTGCCCGAGGCCACTCATCACCTCGATGCGTTTGAATTGTCCGCTGTGGCCGGACGATGGGATCCAGCCGGAGGGGAGCGCGCGGCGTGCCACGCGCCAGAAAAAACTTCGGGCGCACATGACGTGCGCCCGTTTGCTGCGGGCGTGATCGCGCCCTGATGTGGTTACTTGCGGATGCCCAGTTTGTCGATGATGGTGCGGTAGCGGTCCTGGTCCGTCTTCTTGAGGTAGTCCAGAAGGCGGCGGCGGCGGCCGACCAGCTTCAGGAGACCGCGGCGGCTGTGATGATCCTTCGCGTGCGTCTTGAAGTGCTCCGTCAGGTAGGTGATGCGGTTCGAGAGGAGTGCGATCTGCACTTCTGGCGATCCGGTATCGACGTCATGGACTCGATACGAGGTTATGAGCTCAGTTTTCTGCTCTTTCGTGGTTGGCAAATCCGTGTCTCCTTAAGACTTAAACCCTTGTAAATACAATCGTCCGCTTTGAAACGCGACACCTTAACAGCGGCGCGGATCAAAATCAACTCGCGCCGCCTGACGCCGGGTACAGCTACGTCAGTCCGCACCTGAACCGCAGCTTCTCCTCTAGAATTGCATGGATGGCCACGACCCGCGAGCTTGCGATCCCGATCCCTCACGAGGCCATCGCGGCGTTCTGCCGGAAGTGGGGCGTGCGGCGGCTGTCGTTCTTCGGATCGGTGGTGCGGGATGACCTGCGGCCGGATACGAAGGCGAGAGAGGGAGGCCTACCGAAAGTCGATCGAGCCCGACATCGCCGTTGAATACATCGAGGAGAGTTAGAATATGGGCGTGACGATCGCTAACGAAGTGTCGGTTGACAAAGAAGAGATCCTGAAAGCTGCTCGTTACGTGTACAACTTTGATCGGATGGCGTACTACAACCGAGCAACGAAGAAAGCGTTTACCGCTGAATGGATCGACGACAAAGATGCCGAGGATCTGCGGCGCGCGCTCACCGAGCCAAATGATTCTGACGGCTGGCAGTTGTACTCTGAGCCCCAACCGCCGCAAAGCGTGATCAACGAGTTCCTCGCTGAAATCAATGGATAGCAGCCGGACGGTCGAAGATCGGCTGCGCGCGGAGTATTTCGAGCTTCTGCCCGACATTCGGCGCACACTTCTCGAAACGGAGACGCGTGTCCGACGCGACTTACTGGAGGTTTCGTTAGGGCTCGAAAGGTACGAGAGAGTCCTCGTCACGTCTCGAATCAAAGAATGCGACAGCGCCGTGGATGCCCTGCGACGGCGGCAACCTTGGGGTTTGTTCGTCGCCGAGCGAGCCCACGATTACTCGATCACAGCGCTGCCTGACTTAGCGGCAGTTCGCGTCATGGCATTCCCCGAACGTCGCGTGACTGATGCTCACGAAGCTCTCCGGCAGACTCTTTCCGGCTGGAAAGCTGATCCAGTTCCTGCGGGGGGCGGCGACTCGACACCCCTCGCTATTAAGTATTTTGGGAAGTGGGTTCCGAATGCGAGGATCACCGCAGAAGTGCAGATCGTTGGCTTGTTGATCGGTTTATTCTGGGAGGTAGAGCACTCCGCCATCTACAAACCGAATCCTAACCTTCACGGCGCGGTTCGCTCCGACGTGATTCAACGGCGAGATGACGTCCTCAGCGCGCTGCAAGCGTTTGAAGCAGCGTTCGCGGAAGCAATCAGCAGTGCCGCTCCTCGAGAATCGCCGGCGCCCCAGCCTGCGCCATAATCCCCCGCGCATGAAACGCTTCGTCTGCGCACTCCTCCTTCTTCTCTCCGCCACCACCCTCACCGCTGCGATCCAGCCTCCTTCCCAATTCCTCGGATTCGAAATTGGCGCCGATCGCAAGCTTGCTGACTACCGGCAGATCGTTTCCTACTTTCACGCGCTCGCCGCCGCGTCGCCGCGCGTGAAGGTTGAATCGCTCGGCAAGACTACGCTCGGCGAAGACTTCATCATGGCTGTCGTCACGTCCGAGGGGAACATGCGGAACCTGGAGAAGATCCGGGAGACCGCGCGCAAACTGGCGGACCCGCGCGGACTCAGCGACGAGCAAATCTCGCAACTCGCGCGCGAAGGCAAATCGATCGTCCTCGTCACCTGCAACATCCATTCGTCCGAGATTGCGTCGAGCCAGATGGCGATGGAGTGGGCGCACGCACTCGCCACCGCGAACGACGCCGAGACGAAGCGCCGGCTCGACAACGTCGTTCTTCTGCTCGTGCCGTCGCTCAATCCCGACGGTCAGATCATGATCACCGACTACTACCGCAAGTACCTCGGCACGCGCTACGAAGGCGGCCGGCTGCCGTGGCTCTACCATCACTACGTCGGCCACGACAACAATCGCGACTGGTTCATGCTCACGCAGATCGAGACGAAGGAGCTGAGCCGCGCCGTCTATCACGAGTGGTATCCGCAGGTTTGGGTCGATGAGCACCAGATGGGCACGGATGGACCGCGGATGTTCATCCCGCCGTTTGCCGATCCGCTCGATCCCACGGTGCATCCGCTGATCTGGCGCGAAGCGAATCTCGTCGGCACGAACATGGCCTTTCGTCTGGAGCAGCAGGAGAAGGCTGGACTGATCTACGGCTTCTCCTTCGATGCTTACTGGCTCGGCGGCACGCGCAACACCGGTTGGTGGAAGAACATCACCGGCTTGCTGCTCGAGACCGCATCGGCGCGCATCGCGTCGCCGATCGTCATCGATCCGAGCGAGCTGCGCGGCGGACAAAAGGGTCTCATTGACTACAAGGCGACGATCAATCATCCGCATCCGTGGGCTGGCGGCACCTGGCGGATGCGCGACATCATGGACTACGAGCGCATCGCTTCGGACGCCTTGCTCGAGACCGCCGCCGATCGCCGCGAAGATCTTCTTCGCGACGTCGCCGTGCGTGCTCGCGCGGCAGTGGCATTCGGCGGCACGTCTGCGTACCGCATTCCGCACGATCAGCACGACTGGCCCACCGCGCAATTCCTGGCCGCGCTTCTGCTCGAGCACGGCGTCGAGATCCAGCAGGCTGACAACGACGATTACTGGATCTCGATGGCGCAGCCGTATTCGCGATTTCTCGGCGAATTGCTCGAGCCGCAGCGCTATCCCGAGGTTCGTCTGCAGGCGGGTAAGGACATCCTTAGGCCATACGACGTCGCGTCGTGGACGCTGCCGCTGGCGATGGGTGTCACCGTCGAGAAGAGCGTGATGCCGGCGAAGACTTCGTACAAGCCGGTGACCGCAATCAAGCCGGAGACGGAGGAAGTCGTCAAGCGCCACGCCTCGCAGCCGAAGCCGCGCATCGCCATTTACAACCCGTGGGGCGGCGCGCTCGATGAAGGCTGGACCCGCTGGCTGCTCGATTCCTACGGCTTCACGCCGAAGTCGCTCCATCCGCAGGAAGTCAAAGCCGGCCTGCAAAATCTCGACGTCTTCATCATTCCTGACATCGACAAAGAGGAGATCGCAACAGGACGCCGCGCCGGCGGCGAGGGATCGATGAAGTACGTCGACGAACTGCCGCCGGAGAATCGCGGCGCGCTCGAAAAAGAGGGCGCGCAGGCGTTGCGCACGTTCGTCGAAAACGGCGGCACTCTCATCGCCTTCAACGCCGGTTGCGACTACGTCATCGACAACTTCAACATCCCTGTTCGCAACGTGCTGGCGAAAGCCACACCGAACGATTTCTCCGTGCCCGGATCACTGGCGCGCGTTCACATTCGCACCGATCATCCGGTCACCGCCGGCATGCCGGAAGAAACCGCGGTCTTCATCGATCATCCCATCGCATTCGAAACGACGGCGCCCGGAAATGAGATGCAGCGCTGGGTTCTGGCGACGTATCCCGACGACGCCCGCGACGTCCTCCTCTCCGGCTGGATCAACGGCGAAGAAAAACTGTCGCGCAAAGCCGCGGCCGTGGCGATGACATTCGGCAAAGGCCGCATCGTCCTCTTTGGCTTCCGCCCGCAACATCGCGGCCAGACGCACGCGACCTATCCGATGGTTTTCAACGCGTTGTATTGGGGACGCGAGTAACGACGCCGGCGGACGTCTGCCAAAGTTGCAAGCCGCAGCGAGGACAACGTAGGTCGGACTCTCCAGTCCGACATCACGAATTCGAAAGGAGAAGCGTCGGACTGGAAAGTCCGACCTACGTGAGTTCGACTGACGTAAGTTCGACGCTGCGACAATTTTTCGCGATCGCTGCACCCCGAAATCCGCCGGCTGCGTAATAGGAAGTAATCGGTGCATTTCGGAGGAGAACGATTGTCCTGGCTTCGCCTGCTACTGAGCTTTTGCTTTGCAATCATCACGACCGGCGCGCACGCGGAAGTCGCGATCGTTGCTCCCGCCGAGTTGCTTCACGAATGCAGATCGAGCAGCGCGCCAAACGGATGCACTTCAAGCATCCCATCACACAACTCATTTTCGATGACGCCGGACATCAAGTCGCCACTCTCCCCAATCGTCCTACCGCTGATTCGGTCCGACTCGGCAGTACAGCCGCCGGCCTTCGAGGAAGCGCAGTACCGAAGCTGGAAAGCGATCTTCGACTTTCTCGGCGCCGCGTTCGCGACGCCGCGACACTGATGCAGAAACTCCGCGCCCGGAAGCGCGTACCTAGCACCCATGCGCACGCTCGCTTCGCTCGTTCTCCTTCTCACCGCCACAACCGCCTCGGCTGATCTTTTCGGTGATTGTTCGGTCAGCGAGAAACGCAACGTGGCCGCACCCGCGGCTGGCATCACCCGCATCGTCATCGTCGGACGCGCGGGGTGGCTTCACATCAACGGACGGCGCGGCGCAACGCAAATCAGCGCCAACGGCATCGCGTGCGCGTCGAGTCGCGACCGGCTCAGCGACACGAAACTCGTCCTGACCCGCAGCGGCTCGGAGATTCGCATCGAAGCGGTGACGCCCGACAACGAGATGTTCGGCAGCTCCAAACTCGACTTCGACGTCATCGTTCCCGACACCATTCCGCTCGACGTCGAAGATGGATCCGGTGACCTGACCATCGACAACGTTGGCGCGTCCGAGGTGACGGATGGGAGCGGAGAGATGACGATTCGCAACGTCAGCGGCAATCTGTCTGTTCACGACGGATCGGGCGACATGCGGCTCGAGAACATCGCCGGCGAGGTTCGTGTCAGCGACGGCTCCGGCGACATCGACGTGCGCGGCGCCGGCAGCGTCGATGTCGGCAACGACGGCAGCGGTTCGATCGGCATCCGCAACGTCAAGCGCGACGTCCACATCGGCAACAAAGGCTCCGGAAGCGTCGACGTCTCCGACATCGGCGGCAACTTCCGCCTCGGCAACAAAGGCGGCGGCTCGGTGACGTGGCAGCGTGTGGCGGGACGGGTGGATGTGCCGGAGCGTTTCCGCCGATAGCGAGCGCGGGCGCGAAAGAAAGCGGCAAGGCAAATGTTGGATGTTGGATGTTGGATGTTGAGTGTGAATGTTGAATGCGCCAGCGTCGAACGCGGCTCATTCAACACCTAACATTCAACAATCAACATTCAACATTTCGAATCGTTGATACGAATCCACGTGACGAACACCATGCTATTCTCCCCCTCCCTCACGCGGGGTTAGCTCAGCGGTAGAGCGTCTGCTTTACACGCAGAGGGTCGCTGGTTCGAACCCGGCACCCCGCACCATCACTCCTCCCGCGGCATTGGCGCAGTCCTTGCGCGAGCTGCCACCAACGCCATGTTCTTCAAAACCCGCAAACGTGTTCTCCTTCTCGAAGACGATCCCTCCATGCAACGCCTGGTCGCCAAGATCCTCGGGCGCGAGGGCTTTCGTGTCGATGTCTTCCTCACCGGCCGGCAGGCCCTTGCCGCATTGAAGGACGCCTCGTACGACGTGCTCCTTCTCGACCTGATGATGCCGCACGAAGGCGGCATGACCGTTATCCGCCACTTTCGTACGAACGACCCGGCCATGCTCAAGCGTTCGATCCTCTTCACGGCATCACCCGACTCGCTCATCGATGCGCTTTCCGGCGAGGTCCCAACCGTGGTACAGAAGCCATTCGAACCGCAGCAGCTCATCGACGCCGTCCGCCGCATGAGCGAGCAATGATTACCGATGAAAAAAGCATCGAGTCCGACGTTCACGCTCGTTGCCGGCCACTACGCCATCGTGCGCCTGCATGCGGACGCCGCAATCCCGCAATGGGCACACGGCGCGTTTCTCTCGATCACCCGGACGCACGATGAGTTGTCGATCGTCTGCGACGCGGCGAACGTTCCTGACGTCGTCGCCGACCGCGGCTGGCGCTGTCTAAAACTGGCCGGCCCGTTTCCGCTCGATCAGACGGGCGTCGCCGCCGCATTCACCCGCGTTCTCGCTGACGCCGGCGTCGCGCTCTTTGTCGTCTCGACGTACGACACCGATTACGTCCTTGTTCGCGATGGCGTGCTCGATCACGCTGTGTCTGCGTTGCGGGCCTCGGGATACACCGTCCGATGAAAAGCAAAACCGTTTCACGCGGAGACGCGGAGAAACGCGGAGCGGTTTTTCTCCGCGTCCTCCGCGCCTCCGCGTGAAACCGTATCCCCTCTCATCCAAGCTACAATCCCGCCCCGATGAATCCATCGCTCGCCGAACCCGCGCAGCCTGTGACGCGCGAGCGATTCGCGATTCATTACGCCGCTGCTGCGCCGGTTTCGAGTTTCGCCGCCGATGTCCGGCGCGGACTCACGGCGTCGCCGAAGTTCCTGCTGCCTCACTACTTTTACGACGCGCTCGGCTCGGCGCTTTTCTCGGCGATCTGCGAGCTGCCCGAGTACTACGTCACGCGCGCCGAGGATGAGATTCTGCGCGAACGAGCGGCGGAGATTGCGGCCAGCTTCGGACCGCGCGTGCGTCTCGTCGAGCTGGGAAGCGGAAGCGCGAAGAAGACCCGTCACCTCATCAGCGCAATCGTGGGCCGGCAAAGCACGCTCGAATACGTTCCGGTCGATGTCGATGCCGGCGTCCTCACCGCCAGCGCCCACGAACTGCTGACCGATTATCCGCAGCTCTCGATCCGCGCAATTTGCGGCGACTTCCGCGAGCCCGCTGCGTTGCTCCGGCCCCATCTTCCGCCCTCCGACGAACGGACGATCGTCCTTTTCCTCGGATCCAGCATCGGCAACCTCGATCCCGCCGAATCCGCCGCGATGCTCGCCAATCTGCGCACCGCGCTTGCTCCCGGCGACGCCCTCTTCCTCGGCGCCGATCTGCGCAAATCGCCCGTCATCCTCGAAGCCGCCTACGACGATCCCCTCGGCGTCACCGCAGCCTTCAACCTCAACCTCGTCGGCCGCATCAACCGCGAGCTCGGCGGAACGTTCGACCTCGGTTCATTCGCGCATCGCGCCTTCTACAACGAAGCCGCCGGCCGCATCGAAATGCATCTCGTCAGCCGCGAAGCGCAGCGCGTTCTCATCGACGGCTACGAGATTGCGTTTGCCGAGGGCGAATCGATCCACACGGAGAACTCGCACAAGTACGACGACGCGGCTCTCAACGCGCTTGCCGAAGCCGGCGGATTCACCATCGAGCAGCGCTGGACGGATCGCAACGGCTACTTTGCGGATTTGCTGATGGTGGCAAGGTAGGTTGGAAGGGGTCAGGTCGAAACCGAAACTGACGACAGCTTGATCGAGCGGAATGTTTGAGCGAAGTGTCGTCAGTTTCGGTTTCGACCTGACCCCTTCCTCGGCGGCCCGAATGACTAGTGGAAGCTTACGAAGACATCCGTTTGCGCCGCTTCGCGCTCACGATGTCGAACGCTGACAATCCCACGAGCATCACCGCCGCGATTCCTGCTAGCAGCCACCATCCGCGACCCAAACGCCGCGAGAAGACGACGCGGTGATTTCCGGCGGGGACGGGAACGCCGGCGAAGAGGACGTTGATCTCGACCGGCTGCACGACGGCGCCATCGACGGTGACCTGCAACTCCGGCGTTAGTTTCTCGGACGATGCCAGAAACGTTTTCGCGGGAGCGGCGACGTCGATCACCTGTTCATTCGTCGCGTAGCTGCGCAGCGAGACAACGGCGTCCGATGCTTCGATGGTGAGCGGACGCGCGTCCGTGATGATTGCTTCATCGGCGTAATCGATGTCCTTTATTGCGAGCATCTCGTCCGCGCTCATGCGGCGCACGCGCGTGACGGCGTGAAAGCGCGGAACCTCGGCAACGTTGCGGAAGATGCGTCCGTCGTTTAGCTCGCGGTCGAAGATCAGCGGCGTCGTCACGCGGCCGTAAAACAGGGGCGCATCGCCCGCGACATCGATCGCTCCGGTGAGAAGCCGCACGCGTACACCGCTGGCTGCGAGGCGCAGAACCACGGTCTCGCCGAGGCGCGCGTATGGGCGCAGCGGGATGTAGATCTTGTTCAGCGCGCCCATGTCGCTCGGGGTGAACGCGCGTGCGTAAATGATGTTTGATCCCTTGATCAGCGACACATTCAAAACCGGATTGCGGACGAACGTCGCTTGAACTTCGACAGGAATCTCGATCGCGAAGAACGGCTCTTCGACGACGCGCACATGTCGTTGCATCACGCGGCCCGGCTCGAGAACCGTCGCGGCGATCTCCTGCACACCCGGCTTCGTGTACTTGAAAATCGTCCACTTCATCACGTCGATGGTTCGCTGTTCGAGCAAGTAGCGGATGCCGAGCATGGAGACGAGCGGATCGCTGAAGTCGAATTTGAGGCTGTTGAAATAGATGATGGTCGATCCGTTCAGCGCGGAGCTTGGATCGATTCGTTCGAGCAGACGGCGGTAACTCGCCTCCGAAGAGAAGTGGCTGCGGACGTCTTCGAGGCGATAGAGCTCGGAACTATTGGGCCAGAGATCATCGAAGAACGGCGCGATGCGAAACGGCTTCGGCTGCGACTGCAGAAACGCGATCGTCGGCGTGCTCGGCGGCGAGGCCAGCGCCGGATCGAGGTAGGGATAGAAACGGCCAGCGAAGACCCCGAGATCGGCCGCGCAGGCGACGGCGAGCAGCATCGCAATGGCGTTGCGGAACCGGCCGCGTGCGATGAGCGCGGCGCCCGTTGCCGCAAGGTATGCCGTAGCGATGGGCAGCATCATCTGGATGCGCGTCAACGGCGAGAACTTGAATCCCGGAAGCATGGCCACGATCTTCGCCACCGGCACGAAGCCGAACATCGCCGCGAGCATCACGGCCAGCATCGCGAACCAGAACCAGCGCCGGCGCGCGCGGCGATTGATGAACGCGATGAGAATCAGCGGAATCGCGACGATGCCGATGTAGACCGTCGCCTCGATGTAGTTGTTGAGCACACCGAGCGTGCGGTCGCCGCGCCAATCGTGAAGTGCCCAGTTGCCGAGGTGATCGGGATTGAGAAAAAGAAGGAGGTGGTGGAGCGGGAAGACATGCTCCGCCGCCGCGTTGGCGCGCGAGACGAGATAACCGCTGCGCTGTACGAGTTGCGCGAGCGGAACGAACGACGGCGTGGCGATGGCGATGCCGAGGACGGTGGCGATTGTGGCGATGATGATCGGGAGTCGGGGGTCATGGGTCGGGGGTCGGAGAACCGATTCGCTCCGGCGCCCGACTCCCGACAACCGGCTCCCGATCAGAACAAACACAAAGTACGCCACCGCCGCGTACGCGCCATACGCCATCGCCGCGGGAAACGCCGAGAGCGCGTAACAGAACGCGACGAGACCAATGGCCCATGCCGGCGTCCGTTTGCCGCGCGCCGTGCGCAACGAGATCCACAGCAAGCCCGGATAGAGCGGCGCAGCGTTCGTCACGTGCCACCACCAGCGCACGGCAATCGGTCCCGCTGCGGCGAAAAGAATCGCGCCGATCGCCGCGCCGCGTTTGCCGAGCTGCTCCTCGCGAAGCCAGAGATATGCGAGCCAGAATCCGACGTTGAGCTTCAGCAGGATGATGCCGGTGTAGATCCACGGCAGCGGTAGCAGCATCGCCGGCAGGAAGCTGAACGGCGCGAGAAGCGTCGACCCGAATCCCGGCACGCCCGAGCCGATGAATGGATTCCAGTGAAAGGCGCGCCAGTCCGTTTTGATCAGCGAGAGAACGGTGTAATAGGCCGTGGGCGGATCGTTGATGAGCGAATTCTGCACATCGACCGGGCGCATCACGCTCTTCCACGGTTCCCAGTTGTAGAAGACGTCGTTCGGCGACGCGATCCGCCCCATGAAGAGCGTCGGAAAGAAGAAAACGAGGTGATAGACCGCGAGCGCGATGAGGGCGATGCGATGTTTTCGAAGAATGCGCAAGGTCAGTCGAAGTCTACCTTGAGCCCGGTTTCACGCGGAGGCGCGGAGTACGCGGAAGAAACCCAACAACACACGCCGCCGCTCCGTATCTGCATCCATGAAAAAGATCCTCCTGCTCCTCTCCCTTTCCCTGATCGCAATCCCATTGCATGCCGAAGTACGCGCCGCTGCCCGCGCAGGCGATTTCGCCGGCAGCGACAATCACCCCGCCGCTTCGATCGAGCTCGATGCGCGTTACGGAAACTGGTCCTTTGCTCCCGCGTACGAAGGCATCCAGGGCGGATATGGGCTGCACGCAGTTCACATCGACGTTCGGCGTCTGTTCCAGAACGAGCGCAACACCTTCTGGATCGGCGCAGGTCCCACCTTCGTGAGCACGAACGAGTCGTCGAATACCACCTGGAACGCCGAAACCGGCTTCGAGTGGCGTTCAAAGAATCGGTTCGAGCCGTTCGTCGCCGCGCGGTTTTACAGTTTCCGCTTGCCGGTTTTTCGCGATGTCGTGAAAGGGAGTGGCGCGGTGATCTCGGTCGGAGTATCGATGCGTCTGCGCTGAGACGCAGCCGCATCACGATAGAGTTAGCGCCGACTATGAAGCGCCTCCTCATCGCTGCCGACGTCGATCGTTCTCTGCTCACGCGTGCGCACGCCGACGGCCGCTTCGCGATCGCCGACCGGCCTGTCAAAACCGAAGACGAGCTGGTGGCGATCGCCGGCGACTGCGAGATTCTCGTCACCCGCTCCTACAACCGCGTCTCGAAACGCGTGATCGACGCCGCGCCGTCGCTCGAGCTGATCGCTCAAGGCACGAGCGGCACCGACAACATCGACATCGACGCCGCGCGCGCCCGCGGCATCGCGATTATCAACATGCCGGGCGAAAATGCGAACGCCGTCGCCGAGCTGGTGATCGCATTCATGATCGCGCTCACGCGCACGCTGCCCGCGTACGGCCGCGAGACGCGCGCAGGCGTCTGGAACCGTGACGATTGCGCCACGCGCCACGAGCTTCGTCACCATCGTCTCGGCATCATCGGACTCGGCCAGGTCGGGATGCGTGTGTCGCGTCTCGCCGCCGCGTTCGGCATGCGCGTCACCGCGTTCGATCCGTACATCACTGATGACGATTTCGTATCGCGCGGCGCGATACGAGTTGCATCGCTCGATGCGCTGCTGCGCGAGAACGACATCATCACGCTTCACGTCCCATTCACCGCCGAGACGCGCAGCATGATCGGCGCGAACGAGATCGCGTCAATGCCGCGCGGCGCCATCGTGATCAATGCCGCGCGTGGTGAAGTACTCGACGTCGATGCCGCCCTCACCGCCCTCGCCCGCAACGACCTCGGCGGACTCGCACTCGACGTCTACGATCCCGAGCCGCCCACGCGGACGTGGCCTGACGATCCGCGCCTCATCCTCACCCCGCATATCGCCGGCTGCACAGCCGAGGCAAAGAGCGCGATCGGCGCGAAACTGTACGAGAAGATCTGCGCGCATTACGCCGGCCGATGACTGTGAGAAGATCGCCCGCCAATGTTTTGTCCTGAATGCCAGAGCGAATATCGCGACGGGATCACGCGCTGTTCCGATTGCGATGTCGACCTCGTCGCCGATCTTTCGCAACAAGTGCCGGAGCACCTCGGCAATCTTCTGCCGCTGGCCGAAGAGCGATCGGCGGAGCTTGTGGCGGAGCTGCTCGACCGGCTCGAAAAAGCGGACATTCCGTACGTCATCGAGGCGGGGACGGCGCTGGCCATGCTGACCAGTGAAGAAATCGTTCTGGATAAGCCGGAGCCATGGGAAGCGCGTGTTTGGGTCCCAGCGTCGTTTGGAGAGCGCGGCGCGGACATCCTGATCGAGGTCGATGAGCAGTTCGGCCGTCGGCGGGCGGGCATTCGACCGGCGCCGCGACCGCTGTAGTTTGCGCGGCAGAACAGCACTCGGGCGGGACGCCCGACTGCCCGCGGTCGAGACGACCGCACTCCTCTAAACGACCCAAACGCCGTCGCGCATCACATGCGTGACCAGGTTCACTCCGAAGTGGTAGACGAGGTGGAAGTAGTTCGGGGCGTCGAGCAGGACGAGATCGGCGCGTTTGCCGGTTTCGATCGAGCCGATCTCGTGGGCGAGGCGTAGCGAAGCGGCGCCGTTGAGCGTGGCCGCGGTGAGCGATTCCTCCACGGTCATCTTCATCTGCAGCGTCGCCAACTGCATCACCATCGGCATCGACTCGGTCATCGACGTGCCGGGATTGCAATCAGTGGAGAGCGAGACGATCGCGCCGGCGTCGATCAGGTTGCGCGCGGGCGCGTAGCGCTCCGACATCAGAAAAAAACTCGTTGCCGGGAGCAGGTTGGCGACCGTGTTCGATGCCGCCAGCGCGGCGATGCCGGCATCGGAGACTTGCATCAGATGATCGGCGGATGCGCAGCCGAGCGATGCGGCGAGCGCGGCGCCATCCGTGTCGGAAAGCTCGTCGGCGTGAAGGCGCGGAATGAGCCCGAGGGCGGCACCAGCGCGCAAAATGGAGTCGCCTTCTTCGACCGTGAAGACGCCGCGCTCGACGAACGCATCGCAGAAAACGGCGAGGTTTTCTTCCGCGACCGCCGGCAGAATCTCGCCGATGATCATCGACACGTACGCGCGCCGGGCCGCCGCGCTCGATCGTCCCTCGGGCGGAAAGTCGTGCGCGGCAAGGCAGGTCGGCAAGAGGCGCACCGGCGAATGCACGCTGGCGTCGCGAATGGCGCGTAGCTGTTTAAGCTCGCCCTCGACGCCCAATCCGTATCCACTCTTCGCCTCGGCCGTCGTCGTTCCGTAGCGCGCCATCGTGCGGGCGCGCCCGAGGATGTTTTCGGTCAGCGCGTCCTGGGAGGCGTGACGCGTGGCATGAACCGACGATGCGATGCCGCCGCCCGACGCCGCGATCTGCTCGTACGTCTCGCCCTGCAGCCGGCGATTGAACTCCGTTTCGCGATACCCGGCGAACGGAATGTGCGTGTGCGAATCGATGAAGCCCGGCACCGCGGTGGCGCCGTGCGCATCGATGTCGTCATCGATCAGCGCGCGAAGATCGGGATCGATTTCCGACTCGGCGCCCACAAACGCAAACCGGCGGTCGCGGATGACGATGACGGCGTCAGAAAGTATCGCCAGCCTGCGCATTGCCTCGCCGCGCGCCGGAACGAAGCCGAGCGGCGTAGCAATCTGCGAAAGGTTGCGGATCAGGAGAGTCGGGGGGTGGGGAGTGGGGTTTGGGGCGTGGGGGGTCGAGAGTGGGGAGTGTGGAGACAGGCTTGGTCGCTTCATATTGCTCCCACACCCCACTCCCGACGCCCTACTCCCTCGAACGGAACATCGACGTGATCGGCTGTTCGTTCGCTTCCTGTTCGGCGTCGAGCATCACCAGTTGCTGCATCGTATCGAGCATCGACTGCAGCTTGTTGCGGTTGCCGCGGCGCTCGATCTTGAGATCCTGAATGGCCCGCTCCAGATCGCCGACGCGCGACATGGCCTGCGACGTCAGCCGGTCGGAGAGCAGCTCGGCATCTTTCACGATGAGCTCCGCTTCCTTGTGCGCGTTGGCTTTCAAATCCTCGGAGACCTTCTGCGCGGAAAGCAGCGTGTCTTTGAGAATGCGCTCGCGAGCGTTGTGCTCATCGAGCTCGCCGCGCAGCATGGAGTTCTCGCGCGAGAGGCGGTCCACGTCGCGGATCAGCCCTTCGATCTCCTCGGCGATCAGATGAAGATAGCCGCGCACTTCATCAACGTTGTAGCCCTTGAAAACGCGCGCGAACGTCTGTTTCTGAATATCGAGCGGTGTAAGACCTTGCATGGACACCCTCCCATCACATTCAACGGTGAGTATACCCGCCAAATACGTGTGGCGCGCTATGGTGTAATGCCATAAATTGGCGTTTTCAATCACACGAGGAGCTGCAATGAAAACTCGGATCGCGTTGGCGCTGCTTACTCTGGCGGTCACCGTTTCCGCGCTGGCCGGAGTTTCCGACAACGATGCGACGTGCGACATCAAAGTCGGTCCTGCTGCAACGCTGCTCCTTCCCTACTTCGAGGTCGATCTGCAGAATACGGGCGAGCAGACGACGCTGTTCACGATCACCAACGTGTCGCGGTATTCGCAGATCGCGCACGTGACGATTTGGACTGACTGGGGCTTCCCGATTCTTACCTTCAATATCTTTCTCACTGGGTACGACGTTCAGAGCATCAACCTGCGTGACATCCTCGTCAGCGGCATCGTGGCGTCGCCGAAAGGGACCGGTCCAACGAGGGTGAAGTCGCCGTTGGGAGTGTTGACCTCACCGCCGTTTGGACCTGGTTACGCCAATCCGAATTTCAAGGCGGTCATCGAGTGTGACGCTCTTCCCGGCGTCATCTCGCAGACGCTCCTTGCGGCGGTCAGAAGCGCTCTGACAACTGGTGTCTACAATCCGGGTGCTTCTACCGCCTGCCCAAACGTCGGCTGGACGCACGCGAACGCGATTGGCTATGCGACGATCGACGTCGTCGGAAGCTGCACCACCCGTTTGGCCTCGGACCCGCTGTACTACACCACCGATCTCCTCTTCGACAACGTCCTGATCGGCGACTATCAGCAGATTGGCCCGAAGCCAGTGGGAACATCCGTTGCCTCGTTTGATGCCGGTGGGAATCCGCTGGTTCACATCCGCGCCATTCCCGAGGGAGGTGCAGCGGGATCGAATGTAGCGACGGAGCTGCCGTACACGTTCTACGACCGCTACACACCGGCGGCCAATCGCATCCAGGATCGGCGGCAACCATTGCCGTCAACGTTCGCCGCCCGCTTCATTCAGGGAGGGACGAGTGCGTTCGCCACGAACTACACGATCTGGCGGGAGGGATTCGGGAGTGGCGCGTGCGGCGCTTCGCTGGCGTTGAATGGTGCGTTACCGGCCTCGGAGATCGTGCGCTTTGACGAGCACGACAACGTGAATGTCCCGAATATCCCCTTTCCTTGTAATGAATGCCCTTCCCCATCCGTACCCGCATTCCCGGCAACTTCGTCCACCAACACGGGCAGCGCTTTCTATCCTACAGAGTTCGGGCCTGACGTCGCAGGATGGATGTATCTGAACCTCAACAACGGCGGAAGCACCGGCTACTCGGTGACCACGCGTAGCGTTATCGGTGACCTGCCGGCGGTCATCACCGGTCCTGGAAGCAGGAGCACCCTCGCGCCTTCCGGCTCATCGACGATCGGTCCGCGTCCCAGCCAGAACTGGGTAACGATCACGATGTTCGGCAACCTCGGCACGAAGCATCTGGTCGCCGAGCTCGACGCCGCATCACTCGGCAACGGATGCTCGCCCGCCGCAGTTCCGACGGCAACCTTCTTGTTTTCGACGGGAACCTACGGCCCCGGCACCATCGGTCCCGCGGGCGGCGTTTTCGTCTGTCCGCCCGGAACGACGCTGGCGAACGGGACGACCGATCTCTGTACCGCTACGAACATCAATCCGAAACCGTAACTCCGCGGGTGAAAACGATGAAATGCCTATTGCCTCTGCTGCTCCTCGTGGCGACGTCCGCATTTGCCGCTTCACCGACGACGATCAACAACGACGACTCTTGTGACGTGACGGTCGCTCCCGCGGCCACGCTGCTCCTGCCGTATTTCGAGGTGGATATCACCAATCGTACGCAGGACACGCTTTTCACGATCACGAACGTGACGCGGTTGCCCCAGATCGCTCACGTCACCATTTGGACGGACTGGTCATTCCCGCTCTACAGCTTCAACATTTACCTGACCGGCTATGACGTTCAGGGCATCTCGATCAACCAGATTCTGACCGGCACGATCGCTCAGCCGGGCGGCACCGGCCCGACCACGGTGCAGTCGCCGCTCGGCGCGCTGTCAGCCGGCTTCACCGCCAACCCGAACTTCGCGGGTGGTGGCGCCACGATCAACTGCTCGGGCCAGCCAGGATCGCTGACGTCCACGCTCGTTGTCGCGCTCAGAACAGCTCTTACCACGGGTGTCTTCAATCCGGGCGGTTCCGCAGCATGCCCGAGCACCGTCGGCGGCGCTCACGCGAACCCGAGCGGGAACTCGAACGCGACCGGCTACATCACCATCGACGTCGTGTCGAACTGCACCACCCGGCTTCCCACCGATCCGCTCTACTACACGAACGACCTTCTGTTCGACAACGTCCTGATCGGCGACTACCAGCAGCTTGGACCGACGCCGAGCGGAACGACCGCTTCTTCGTTCGACGGCAGTGCCAACACCATGGTTCACATCCGAGCTGTCCCCGAAGGCGGTGGCACCGGATCGAAGGTCGCAACCGCGCTGCCATTCACGTTCTACGATCGCTACACGCCGTCAACGAGCCGGGCCATCGATCGCAGGCAGCCCTTGCCATCCACATTCGCGGCGCGCTTCGTTCAAGGAGGCCCGGCAGGCTTCCTGACAAACCTCAATATCTGGCGCGAAGGATTTGGAAGCGGCAGTTGCACCGATGCGCAAACATCTCCGACGATGGCCGTGGCGGAGGTCGTGCGCTTCGACGAGCACGAAAATCCGTTCACGCTCGGAAGCGACTCGCTGGTCTCGCGCCCGCGGCTGCCGGCAGCGTCCTCGACGTCGTCGTCAGCTTCTCTCTATCCGGCCAACTCGGGCTCCGACACCGGCGGCTGGCTTTACCTCAATCTGAACAATGGCGGCAGCACGACCTACTCGGCGCACGATGCCGGATCGACGACGAGAGCCGGTCCGCGTCCAAGCCAGAACTGGGTAAGCGTAACGATGTTCGGCGACGCTCCACGAGGGAATCGCCTGGCGACGGCGTTCGACGCGGTCTCCCTCGGCAACGGTTGTTCGCCTGCTGCCCTCTCGAGCTCCGCGGCACCGATCGGACCGGCCGGCGGAGTGTTCCTCTGTCCGCCTGGAACGACGCTCACCGATGGCTCCACGATGTTATGTCTGGATAGACTCGTGTCGACTCCCGCCTCCACTGCGACCTCGTCCGCTCTTGTTACTTCGTCCGAGCGACGGCGGGCAGCGAGAAGCACGGCGCCTCCCTCGTCGATCAACAATGACGACAGTTGCGACCTCAAAATCGCTCCCGCCGCGACGTTGCTGCTGCCGTACTTCGAGGTCGATCTCTCCGGCCTATCCGGACAGACGACCCTCTTCAGCGTCACCAATGTCTCGCGATACCCACAGATTGCGCACGTCACGCTCTGGACCGACTACGCCTATCCGGTGATGACCTTCAATCTTTTCCTCGGTGGTTACGACGTGCAGTCCATCAACCTGGCCGACGTTCTGATACGAAATACGGTCGCGCCGCCGAACGGCGCCACTTCCGGCACCTCACCGGCATCGATCTGGCCTGCCGCCAACCCCAATCTGCGCGCCTCAATCGATTGCGCCACGATTCCTGGCGTCGTACCGGCGACCATCATGGCGGAGGTGCGCCGAGCGCTGACGACTGGCGGGACAAGTTCATGCAACCGCGCTGTTGGAAGCGTCCACGCGAATGCCATCGGCTACGCGACCATCGACGTCGTCGCGAGTTGCACGTCCCGCTCTCCGGCTGATCCGCTCTACTACACGAACGACCTTCTCTTCGACAACGTTCTGATCGGCGATTACCAGCAAGTCGGCCCGCATCCGGCGGGAACGGCTGCCTTGTCATTTGATGCCGGTGGCAACCCGATGGTGCACATTCGGGCCGTGCCCGAGGGCGGAGGCGCGGGCTCGAATGTCGATACGCGGTTGCCCTACACGTTCTACGACCGCTATACGCCGGCGGGAACGCGAACCATTGACCGCCGCCAGCCGCTCCCTTCAACGTTTGCAGCACGCTACATTCAGGGTGGAACCGGGGCGTTCGCGACGAACCTCACCATCTGGCGGGAGGGTTTCGGCATTGGCAGCTGTGCGGATGCATCTACGTCCGCAAATCTGATCGTTTCGGAAATCGTCCGGTTCGACGAGCACGAAAACTTCGCCATCATTGACGATTGTAGAGGGCTAGGGGAATGCGCAACATCTCCCCGCACGCTAAACGCCACGTCTTCGACCGCGACCTCTGCTTGGACTTATCCGCCGCAACTCTCGAGCGCCAACGTCGGTGGCTGGCTCTATCTCAACCTCAACAACGGAGGGAGCACGAGCTACTCGGTGACAAAAGACGTCGGGGGACAGCGGGGACCGGCAAACGCGCGTACGAACCTGGCACCGTCCGGTTCGACAACCATCGCGGGCCCGCGCCCAAGCCAGAACTGGGTGACCGTCATGTTGTTCGGCTTCGCCCACGAAAACCGCCTGACCGGCGAATTCGACGCTGCCGCTCTTGGCAACGGTTGCACGCCGGCTGCGTTCGCGACCTTGGCGTACTTCGGCAGCGCGCCGCTCGGCCCCGCCGGCGGCGTCCTCGTCTGCCCGCCCGGAACGACGCTCACCGACGGCACGACCACACAGTGTAAAGGCACGAACATCAATCCAACGCCGTAACTCAGCGAGTGAAAACAATGAAATGCCTATTGCCTCTGCTGCTCCTCGTGGCCACGTCCGCGTTCGCTGTCTCCCCGTCGTCGATCAACAACGACGACTCCTGTGATGTAACGGTCGCTCCCGCGGCCACGCTGCTCCTGCCGTACTTTGAAGCGGACTTCACCAACCGTACGCAGGACACGCTTTTCACGATCACGAACGTGACGCGGTTGCCGCAGATAGCTCACGTCACCATTTGGACGGACTGGTCATTCCCGCTCTACAGCTTCAACATTTACCTGACCGGCTATGACGTTCAAGGCATCTCGATCAACCAGATTCTGATCGGCATGATCCCTCCGCCGGGCGGCACCGGCCCGACCCAGGCGCAGTCGCCACTCGGCGCGCTCTCGGCCGGCTTCACCGCCAACCCGAACTTCGCCGGTGGTGGCGCCACGATCCACTGCTCGGGCCAGTCTGGATCGCTGACGCCCGCGCTCGTTTTCGCGCTCAGAACAGCTCTTACCACCGGTGTTTTCAAGCCGGGCGGTTCCGATGCATGCCCCAACGCCGTCGGCGGCGTTCACGCGAACGCGAGCGGGAACCCGAACGCGATCGGCTACATCACCATCGACGTCGTGTCGAACTGCACCAGCCGGCTGCCCAACGATCCGCTCTACTACACGAACGACCTTCTATTCGACAACGTCCTCATCGGCGACTACCAGCAGCTTGGGCCACGCCCGGCCAGCGAACCGCAACTGGAGGCCTTCGACGCGGGAGTCAATGCTCTGGTACATATTCGCGCGGTGCCCGAAGGCGGCAGCGCCGGCTCGAAGGTTGCGACCGCGCTGCCGTACACCTTCTACGACCGCTACACGCCTGCATCGAGTCGAACGATCGATCGCAGGCAGCCATTACCGTCCATGTTCGCGGCGCGGTTCATTCAGGGCGGCCCAGCAACGTTCCGTACAAACCTCAATATCTGGCGTGAGGGATTTGGTAACGGGAGCTGCAGCGATGCAAAGTCGTCAGCGACGATGGCCGTGGCGGAAGTCGTGCGCTTCGATGAGCACGAGAACCCCTTCACTCTCGGAAGCGACGCGCTGGTCTCGAGTCCACGGCTGCAGGCGGCCTCCTCGACGTCGTCGTCAAGTCCTTTGTATCCGGCCACAGTCAGCTCGGACCTCGGCGGCTGGTTTTATCTCAATCTGAACAATGGCGGCAGCACGACCTACTCGGTGAACCACGATAGCCTCGCGCCCGTTGGGTCGACGACCACCTTCGGTCCGCGCCCAAGCCAGAACTGGATGACGATGACGATGTTCGGCACTGGCAGCCTCGGCAACCGGCAGGCGGCGGAATTCGACGCAGCGTCGCTCGGCAACGGTTGCTCGCCTGCTGCGTTCCCGAGCTCCGCGGCACCGATCGGGCCGGCCGGCGGAGTGTTCGTGTGCCCGCCCGGAACGACGCTCACGAGCGGCTCAACCGCGCAGTGCGCGCAGATGGCCGCGACTCCCTCCACTCATGTTGCTTCGGCGGAGCGAAGGCGAGCCGTGGGAAGGTCGGCGCCTCCCTCGTCGATCGACAACGACGACAGTTGCGACGTCAAGATCGCGCCCGCCGCGACGTTGCTGCTGCCGTACTTCGAGGTCGATCTCTCCGGCCTATCCGGACAGACGACGCTCTTCAGCGTCACCAATGTCTCGCGATACCCACAGATTGCGCACGTCACGCTCTGGACCGACTATGCCTATCCGGTGATGACCTTCAACCTTTTCCTCGGTGGTTACGACGTGCAGTCCATCAACCTGGCCGACGTTCTGATACGAAATACGATCGCGCCGCCGAACGGCGCCACTTCCGGCACCTCACCGGCATCGATTTGGCCTGCCGCCAACCCCAATCTGCGCGCCTCAATCGATTGCGCCACGATTCCTGGCGTCGTACCGGCGACCATCATGGCGGAGGTGCGCAGAGCGCTGACGACTGGCGGGACAAGTTCATGCAACCGCGCTGTTGGAAGCGTCCACGCGAGCGCGATCGGCTACGCAACCATTGACGTAGTCGCGAGTTGCACGTCCCGCACTCCGGCTGATCCGCTCTACTACACGAACGACCTGCTCTTCGACAACGTCCTGGTCGGCGACTATCAAAACCTGGGACCGCATCCACAGGGTGAGCGGCAAAGTTCGTTTGATGCGACGGGGAACGCGATGGTCCACATCCGGGCCGTACCCGAGGGTGGAGGCGCGGGCTCGAATGCCGGCACGCGGCTGCCCTACACGTTCTACGACCGCTACACCCCGGCGGGAACGCGGACGATTGACCGCCGTCAGCCGCTTCCCTCAACGTTTGCAGCGCGCTACATTCAGGGCGGATCCGGGGCGTTCGCGACAAACCTCACCATCTGGCGTGAGGGTTTCGGAATCGGCAGTTGTGCGGATGCAGTCGCGTCTGCAACGATGGTCGTTTCCGACATCGTCCGATTCGATGAGCACGAAAACCCTACGTTCCCTCCCCCTTGCGCCTCACTATGCCCAGGACTACCGGTATCCCAGTTGCCAGTCACGTCCTCAATCTCGTCATCCGATCCGAGGCTCTCTCAATATGCACCCGTCAGTGGCGACGCCGGCGGGTGGATGTACCTCAACCTCAACAACGGAGGAAGCACAAACTACTCAGTGACAAAAGAGATCGGAGGCCAGCGAGTTCCGACAAATGCGCGGACGAACTTGTCACCCAACGGTTCGTCGACGGTCGGTCCGCGCCCGAACCAGAACTGGGTGACCATCACGTTGTTCGGCAACGCCGGTGCCGGAAACCGACTGACCGGCGAGTTCGACGCCGCCCCCCTCGGCAACGCCTGTTCGCCCGCGGCTACAGTGTCTGGTGTCATCGCTCCAGCCGGCGGCGTTCTCGTCTGTCCGCCCGGCACGACGCTCACCGACGGCACGACCACACAGTGCAAAGGCACGAACGTCAATCCGACGCCCTGACGAACGAACGATCAGTGCACGATCATCGAGGTAAAAATATACGAGAGCACTCCGCGGAGGATGTAAATGGCCAGCAGGAGCAGCAGCGGCGACCAGTCGATGCCGCCCATCTTGTGCGGCGGCACCAGACGGCGGAACGGCCGCAGGAACGGGCTGGTCATCCGCGTGAAGATGTCGTTGAGCTGATTGAGGATGCTGTAGGCACCTTTGTAGCGCCAGCGGAACGACGTTTGCGACGCGAAGAAGAGCACCCAGGAGAGGATCACCCATACCAGGACGATCCACTGGATCACCTGCAGAACGATCATCAGCGCGTCGAAGAACACCACCAGGATTCCCATCTATCCCCGGCTCCCGAAAATCGCGCGGCCAACGCGGACCATCGTCGATCCTTCCTCGATCGCCGCTTCGAAGTCTTCGCTCATCCCCATCGACAGTTCCTTCAGGCCGAGCGCATCGCGCATCGACCGCAGCTCGCGGAAGTATGGACGCGACTCGTCCGGAGTGCCAACCGGCGGAATGGCCATGAGTCCGATGAGCCGGAGCGATGCCAGTCCGGCAACCTGTTTCGCCACCGCATCGACGTCGCCACGAGCAAGTCCGCTCTTCTGCGGCTCGTCGCCGATGTTGACCTGCAACATCACCTCGATCGCCTTACCCTGACCCTCAGCCGCGCGAGCGAGTTTCTCGGCGAGATCGAGCGAGTCGACCGCCTCGATGACGTCGAACAACTTCACGGCGTCCCTTGCTTTGTTTGTTTGCAGATGGCCGATGAGGTGCCATCGGACGCTGCCGCGCACGAGTGGCTTCTTGTCGCGCGCTTCCTGAACGCGGTTCTCACCGATGTCGGTGATGCCTGCGTCGATGGCGTCATCCACAAACTCGGCCGGGAACGTTTTCGACACGGCCACGAGCAGCACGTCCTCGCGAGCGCGTCCCGCGCGAGAGCACGCGCGCGCGATCCGCTCTTCGACGGCGGCGATGTTGTCACGAATCGACACGGCGTCTCTCGACCCATCGATCGTTCGGCGTGCGCTCGGGACGGTCGAGCGCGGCGTTGGCCAGCCTGTCGGCGTCTTTGTTTCCCGCGCGCAGCGTGTGACGGATTTTGAATTTCGGAAAGCGCCGCGTCATCGATTTCGCGCGCTCGTACAGAGGCACAAGATTGGGATGCTTGACGCGGTACTTGCCGAGCATCTGCTGCACGAGGAGGAGCGAGTCGGAGACGATCTCGACGTCGGTCGCGCCTTCCAATTGCGCCGTCGCCAACGCCTCGAGGAGACCGGCGTACTCGGCGACATTGTTCGTCGTCGTGCCGAGAAAACCGGAGATCTCGATGATCTCGCTGTCGTCCTTGCGCATGAAAACACCGTAGGAAGCGGGGCCGGGATTGCCGCGGCAGGCGCCGTCGACGAAAGCGATGATCTTCAGGATGGGGGACTCTCCAGATAGAGGATGCGGCTGCAACCTTCGCAGTGAACGAGATCGCCGCGCTTGAGTTGCTGCAGCACGGCCGGACGAACGCGCGTACGGCAGCCGTTGCAGGAATCGGCAACGACGCGCGCGATGGCTACGCCCTGACGCTGTTTGAAGATGCGGTGAAACTCGCGGCTCAAGCGCTCGGGGAGCGACGCCTCGATCTTCGCCGCGCGCGCCTTGAGCTGCTCGACCTCTTTGCGAAGATCGCCGAGGGAGTGTTGCCAGGCTTCGTGCTCGGCATCCCAGCGGGACTTGAGCTCGACGCTGCCCGCGGCCAGATCATCGTTCTGCTTCTGCAGCGCATCGACGTCCGCCATCGTCTTGAGCGTCGAGTCTTCGAGCTCCTTGACCTGCTTGCGCGTGGCGTCGATCTCTTTCCACGCTGCTGCATATTGCTGCTGGTTTTTCACCTGCATGAGCTGCCCCTGATATTTCTTGAGGAGCTCCTGCTGATCGGATAACTCGCCGTCGACGCGCCGCCGTTCGCGGGAATGCTGCTCGATCTGCTGCTGCAGCTTCTCCATCCCGGCATTCACGCTCTGCCACTCGCGATCGACGGCCGCGAAGGATTCGGGCTTGTTCGTCAGTTGTTTTTCGCGGTCTCCGAGCGCCGACAGGACTGTTTGCAACTCCCAAAGTTTTTCAACGTCCTGATTCAACCAATCCTCCAAAAACGAAAAAGGCGTTCCGGTGATGGAACGCCTGTGCGAAAAGAAATTTGCCCGGCCGGCCGGTCGAGCATCGTCATGAATGCCGGCGCGGAAAGGGCGAGCGATCCTCCGGCTGGTCCGCGCCGGCAGTGCAGTCGATCGTTCGTCATGTTCAGGATTTCAACCATCGGTTTCCTGGTGGGTCCACCAGGATTCGAACCTGGGACCTGCCGGTTATGAGCCGGTAGCTCTAACCGCTGAGCTATGGACCCGGACGGATGATTCTAACAAAAGGGAGTGCGGAGTCGAGGGTTTTAATGAAGGGTGAAGTTCGAAGAGTGAAGCGGAAGAGTGAAGAGTGAAGGAACGGCGACGTGAAAAGTGTAAGGCGATGACTTACTTCTTTCACTCTTCACTCTTCACACTTCACTCTTCAATCACTCTTCATCGAATCTCTACCCGGTCGCCGACCTTCATCGAGTAGCGCATGGCCACGATCTTTCCGGTCGACGTGTGCGTGTTCGTCGTCAGAATGCCCACCTCGCCAAGCACCTGGCGCGGCTGGCCGGGCGCGACATCCTCGGTGTAGACAGTGAGGAAATCGCCGGGCTGGAGCTGATCGGCCTGGCCCAGGTTTACTTCCACGAGCAAGCCTTCACCGAGTGCCTCGTCCCATCCGCCCTGCGCACCGACGATGTACCCGTTTTTCTTGTTGCTGGAGTTGTCGCAGAACGCCGGCATATCGGGGATCCGAGCGAGCGGAATCGGAATCTGCGGCAAGGGCTTGAGGTGCGTGCCCACCGGAACTTCAGTGCACGACTGCGTGATGAGACCGCGCGCCGTATGCTCGTCGGCGCAGAGAATCTTTACCTGACCGCGATAAAGGTACTCACGCCCGACAACCTGCAGGCGCTTGCTGGGATGGCTGATCAGACGGCCGACGTCGACGAGAATGTACGTCTCGCCAGCCACCAGTCCGCTGGCCGTGCCACCTTTGATGAGAACGAGATCACCAATTGCGCCACTGATGACCTGCTCCACAGCACCCGCCGCATAACGCACCTCGGAATCCTCGTATCCAAGGATCGTATTCGGCATCGACTCGCCGTCGCTGCCGATGTAACCGTAGCAATAAACATCGGCGTCGGTGCCGAGTGGCACGGGGCTCCGGCTGCCGCCAGCCGCGTCAGCCGCGGTGATGTAGCCATCTCCTCCTGCGAAGACGCCACCTGCCGCGGCGCCACCGGCCGCCGGCGGAACGGACTCGGGCATGAGCGCGGGCGGCGGCGGGAGGGTCGCATCGTTACCGCCGGTTTGCGCGGCGGAGATTTGCTGCGCGGTCTCGGAGTCGATCAAAAGCACGTCACCGGGATAGATCCAGTGCGCATCGGTGATCCAGGTATTGCCTTCCCAAAGCTGCGGCCACATGTAGGCGTTCTTAAAGAATTGCTCCGCGAGAGTCCAGAGCGTGTCGCCGCGCTTGATCGTGTAGGTCTTTGATCCGGCGGGCCAGGTGGCAGGATCAGGAGGGTTGTACGCGGTCCAATGGTCGCCTGCGCGATGGAGGTCGCGCGGCGGGTGCGATGCGGACTTCTTCGGCGCCCCGAAAATCGGAATAGCGACCGCAAGCAGGAGAACGGGAACCACCACCCTACGCACACTGACCATTTTCCCCTCCCAAGGTTGTCGAGGTCGGTGAAAACGTTATCCCAACAAGCCGGAGCGGTCAAGTTTCGGAGGGGATGGGGGTTAGGGTTTTGGGGTACTGGGTTGCCCGGTTGCTGGGTTGCTGGGTTGCCGGGTTGCCGGGTTGCCGGGTTGCCGAGATCTATGAGCTGACCCGATGGGCTTCAAGACTTCCAATGGGAAACTCGGCAACCAGGCAACTCGGTAACCCGCTCGGCAACCAGGCGACTCGATAACCCGCTCAGCAACCAAGCACTCAGCAACCCGACTTACCTCAGCGTCATCACGCCATCATTGCCAATTGCTCCGCCGCCGTGCTGGTCATCGAACTGCTTGATCTCCTGCTTCCGCTTCTCGTATCGCGTCATCACCCGCTTCACGTACGAGCGCGTTTCGCGGAAGGGAGGCACGCCGTTGTAGCGGCGGACGTTTCCCTCGCCGGCGTTGTATGCGGCGATCATCTTGGTGAGATTGCCGTCGAAGCGATGATTGAGGTAGCGGAGGTACTTCGCGCCGGCGTCGACGTTCTGATCGGCGTTGTAGAGGTTTTTCGCTCCCATCCAGCGTCCGGTCCGCGGCATGAGTTGCATCAGTCCGCGCGCGCCGACGCCTGACCGCGCACGCGTCTGGAAGCGCGACTCGGTCTCGACCACGGCAGCAACCAGAGCCGGATCGACGTCGTACTTCTGCGCTTTGGCGTGAATGATGTCGCCGAATGGAATGGCGTTGGCGAAGAACTCTTTGCGAATCGCCAGATTAATGCGCTGCATCTCGCTGTGAAACGGATCCGCCGGCTGGCTGGCAGCCATCTCCGGCGTTGACGAATCCGTCAGCCACGCTTCATTGAAAAGGTTGTTCCGGTGCGAGACGAGACTGTTGGGAAGGCTTCGGGAGAGTTTGAAGAAGGAGTTGCCGGCGAAGTCGTCGCCGAGGTTTGCAAGGACCGTCGTGTGGGAGCCTTTTTGCTCGACGATCTTCACCGTGTCGAGATCTTTGAGCACCAGGAAATGAACGCCCTGAAATGCCTCGGTTACCCCACCGACCGACAGCGCGGCGCCAACGGCGAGAACGGCTGCGGCCCGCGCTCCGATCCAGCGCAGAACGCGATGGGATTGCGCTTTCCGGCGAAGGGCCGCCGAGCGAGTGGACAGAGATTCCGTGAGCGACAGCGTTTTCCTCGGCATCGTCCTCCCTCAGTTATTAGCACTACGAATAATACAGCTCTTGAAGCGCCGAGAACCGGGTTGGAGTGAAGGTTATGCCGCCAATCGGCAAGCTCAAACTTGCGAAACAAAGCGCAAGTCGCTGCGAGTAGGAGAGTTACTCGCCAAACACCAGCGCTGAAAACTTTTCGATGCGGCAGTCTTTCGACCGCCAGGCATCGCGGGGTAGCCCCGCTTTGAGGCAAGTCTGCCGCAAAAACGTCGGGCGATCCCAGCCGTACTCGCTGGCAACTTGAGGCAGCAGCAGTCCCGCATTGCGGCCCTGGCTCATGATCAAACCGTCTCTTCCGACGACGATCTCCTCGACGTTCGTGACCACCTCGATCGGCCCCATGACCGAAATCTCGATGTGCAGTTGTTCGAGCTCACCGGGATGAAGCGGCGGAAATCGCGGATCGCGAAAGGCCGCTGCGATCGCGCTCGAGGCCACCGCCCGGAAGAGCGGATGAACCGCCTGAATCGAGCCGATACATCCTCGCAGATCGCCATCGCGCGTATTGAGCGTCACG
This sequence comes from Thermoanaerobaculia bacterium, assembly GCA_963719365.1. GTDB lineage: Bacteria > Acidobacteriota > Thermoanaerobaculia > Gp7-AA8 > Gp7-AA8 > JADGNZ01. The sequence continues at coordinate 2,093,930 of OY970380.1, forward strand.
AAGGCGCCGGCAGGCTGGCGGAGCACGTCATCAAAGTCGCTGGCGTTCCATTCGGGCGCACGCCCCTCGATCACCGATGCGATCGATTGCCTCGCAATGACAAGGAGCGTGCGCCGTTGATCGTCGTCGAGCTCAAACATAGTCAGGGGACGCGCGCCGATCGGATCAGCATCAGATTGCGGATGTACACGATCAGTGCCGGTGCCTGACCAAAGATGATGACCGGGTCGCGTCGCGCCACGCCATAAATCGTCATGAGCAGCCCGCCACAAAGCGACAGGTACCAGAACCCGACCGGCACATGACTCATCTTCCGCCGCTCCGATGCAATCCACTGCACGATGAACCGCGCGGCAAAAAGCGCCTGCGCAATGAACCCAAACGCAGCCAGCAGATCCCAGTGCCACGTACGCGGATCAAACGAAAGCGGAAAGTGCATTCGGTGCAGTTTACGCGGTCGGGGCTTGCTGGACAGAAAGGCGTGTCACGCGGAGGCGCGAAGAAGCGGAGGGTTTTCTCTGCGATCTCCGCGTCTCCGCGTGAAACGCCTTTGACTCTCAACTCGCCACCCAACCCTACTCCTCCCGCACCTCGTACCGAAGCACGCGTTTCGACATCCAGCGCACGGCCATGCAGTCGGCCAGGCCGCGGAAGGCGCGGTTCATCGCGCCGTACTTGGACACACCGAACTGCCTAGCGCGGTGATTCACCGGCATCTCCACCACTTTATAGCCCTGCATGCGAACGAGCGTCGGAAGGAATCGGTGCATGCCGGTGTGGAGGCGGACGCGGTCGATGGCCTCGCGTTTGATCAACTTCAGCGAGCAGCCGGTGTCGGTGATGTGATCGTTCGTGAGCCAATTGCGGACGCCGTTGCCGATCTTCGACTGCATCTTTCGCGACCACGTGTCGTGGCGGTTCACGCGGACGCCGATGACCATATCGGCGGCGCTATCCTCGAGCTTGCGCATCATCGCCGGAATGTCCGCGGGATCGTTCTGGAGATCGGCATCGAGTGACACGACGTACGTGCCACGCGCGGCGCGCCACGCGGCATCGAGCGCGGCGGTCTGGCCGCTGTTTTTCGTGAAGGTAAGAACGCGCAGTGACGGATGCTTTGCTTTGCTCTCCTGCAACACGTCCAGGCTGCGATCGTTCGAGCCGTCATCGACCGCTACGACTTCGTACGACCACGGCGATTTGTCCAACGCCTTCGCGATCTCGTCGAGAAGGATGGGGATGTTTTCTTCCTCGTTGTAGACGGGAAAAACGACGGAGAGGTCAGGCGATGCCATCAGCGCGGGAGTGTAACGCCGAACGCAGTCTCGAAATTTGCCGTCGTCTGCGCCGCGACGTCGTCGAGCGGAATGCCCCACAACGTGGCCAGCAGCTCCGCCACTTTCACGACATACGCCGGCTCGTTGTCGCGTCCGCGGAACGGCACTGGCGCGAGATACGGCGTGTCGGTTTCGATCAGCACGCGATCATGCGGCAGTGCTTTCGCACAGACGCGCAACGACTCGGCGCTGCGAAACGTGACGATGCCCGAGAACGAAATGAAGTAGCCGGCGTCGATGAATTTGCGCGCCACGTCCTCCGACTCCGTGAACGAATGAAGAATGCCGCGCGCACCCGATTTCGTCAGGATCGAAACCATATCGTCCGTCGACTCGCGGTTATGCACGATGATCGGCTTGTTGACCCGTTGCGCCAGATCGAGATGCCGCTCGAAGACGGCGATCTGCGTCTCGCGCGTCGAGTGCATGTAGTGATAGTCGAGTCCGCACTCGCCGATGGCGACAACGCGCGGCTCGCCGGCCAACCGCTCGATCTCCGCGAACGCCGCGTCATCGCAATCCTTCGCCTCGTGCGGATGAAAACCGACCGCAGCCCAGACGTCGTCGTGACTCTGCGCCACCGCAACTGCTTGCGGCGCATCCGAAAGCTTCGTACCCGGAACGACAAATCCCCGCACGCCGCCCGCACGCGCACGAGCAAGATTGCCCTCGGCGTCAGACATCGTGAGATGGCAGTGAGAGTCGGTGAAGATCATTGTTTCTCTTTACCGCAGCCTTTCAACCAATAGCGAGATGCCCATGCCCCCGGATATGCACAGCGTGGCAAGGCCGAATCGTTTGCCGCGCGATGCCAGCGCATGCAACAGCGTCGTCGTGATGCGCGCGCCGGTCGCTCCGATCGGATGTCCGAGGGAGACTGCGCCGCCGTGAACGTTCAACTTGTCGCGATCGAGATGAAGCTCGCGATCGCACGCAAGCACCTGCGCGGCGAACGCTTCGTTGAGCTCGATGAGATCGATTTCCGACAGCGCGATTCCAGTTTCGGCGAGCAGTTTCTTCGTCGCGGGAACGGGGCCAATCCCCATCACTTTTGGATCGACTCCTGCCTGCGCGTAGCCGATGATGCGCGCCATCGGCGTCAGTCCGTGACGCTTCACCGCGTCCTCCGAAGCGACCAACATTGATGACGCGCCATCCGTGACGCCCGATGAATTGCCGGCGTGTACCGTGCCGTTCTTGCGAAACACAGGCGGCAGTTTCGCCAGCGATCCAAGGTCTGCGTCAAAGCGCGGATGCTCGTCGCGATCGATGACGACGTCGCCCTTTCGTCCGGCGACCGTGACTGGCACGATCTCATCGCGAAACCGGTTCTCGTCGTACGCGACGCCGGCGCGGCGCTGCGTCTCGACGGCGTACGCATCCTGTTCTTCGCGGGAGATCGAGTAGCGATCGGCGAGTGTCTCCGCGGTCGCGCCCATCAATTCATCAGCGATCGGGCACATGAACCCATCGCGATACATCCCATCGACAACCTCGGCATCGCCCATGCGATAGCCCCAGCGAGCGCGCGGCAGCATGTACGGCGTGTTCGACATCGACTCGGTGCCACCGGCCAGAACGATGCTGGCCTGGCCGAGGCGGATTTGATCGGCGGCGTTCATGATGGCGCGCAGTCCGGAGCCGCAAGCCTGGTTGACCGTGTAGGCCGGCGTCTCGTGCGCTAGTCCGCTCTTGATCGCGATCTGCCGGGCCGGATTCGGCCCCACTCCCGCCTGACGCGCGTTACCGAAAATCACTTCATCGACCGCGCTCGGATCGAGGCCGCTACGCTCCAGCGTGGCTTTCGCGCTGGCGACGCCGAGGTCCACGGCGGTGAGCGATGACAGACCGCCGCCGAACTTTCCGATCGGCGTGCGGACAGCGGCGAGCAGGTAAATCGTTTCGTTCAGCTTCGGCATAGCGCGTGGACCGTTTCGACGTAGGTTTCGATCGAGTCCAACAATTCCTTCTTCCCGATCTTCTCATTTGCGCCGTGCGCGTCGAGGATCGATCCGGGTCCAAACAGCAGCGGCTTGCCGAGCGCGCCGAGGTGTGGGACATCGGTGTTGAACGCGACGACGGTGGATTTCGCGCCGTCCGGAACCGTCATGAACTGCGGCGGATTGCCGCGCGACACCGTGATCGTGCCGCCGTGACGCGCCACGATCGATTGCAGTTTCGCCTGCACAATCGCTGGATCTGTGACGGTGCGGAAGATCATCTGGCACTCCGCTTCCGCCGGAATCACGTTCGGCTTTTCTCCGCCGCGCACGACACCGACGTTGACGGTCGTGGCGCCGAGATCATCGTCGACGCCCCATTGCGTGGCATTGATCTCCGTGATCGCCGCGACCATCTTGTTGATCGCCGAGTCGCCGCGCTCGGGATACGCGGAGTGCGCAGCGATTCCGTCGAATCGCACGAAGCAAGTCAGCGCACCTTTCGAGGCTCGGGCGAATGTCGATTGCGTCGGCTCGCCGACGAGGACGAATTCCGACCCGAGACCGGCAAACTCCTGATTGGCCATCTTCGCGCCGATCGAGTCCGTCTCCTCGCCAACGACGAAGAGGAATCCAAAGTCGTTCATCCCGCCTGCGCGCAGCCGCTCCCCTGCCGCAATCATCGCCGCGATGATGCCTTTGGTGTCGCATGCGCCGCGCCCGTAGATCGCATCGGCGTCTTCGCTCGCTGCGAACCACGGCGGCACGGTATCGATGTGGGAGTTGAGAACGACACGCGGGCGGCCACCGGCGGCAGCGTAAAGATTGAAGCGGCGCTCGCTGACGTTCTGCGTGCGGCACGCGTAGCCGAGCGCACGCAACTCGTCGTGCAGAAAAACGGCGATATCGAATTCGTCATCGGTCGGCGATGGGATATCGATCAGCCGTTTCGCAAATGCAATGAGGTCGAACATAAGCGCGCGGATTGTATCGGGCTTCATGCAGCATCGGCGGCGAGACACCGCCGGGACGGCGGCGTTCGATCCAAAGGATCATTTGCAAGTGCGTCGGAACGCTGGCGTCCCGCCGGCTGGCTCGGCGGCGTCTCGCCGCCGCGAATGCGCTACGGCCGTTGCCAACGCCGCGCCCGGCCGTGATCGCGCGGAACATCGCGCCGCAGCTCTCCGAACATCCCGGGGAACGTCTCGCGCATCCGCTCGAGATCGGGATCGTTTGGCCAGCGCAGCGAGATCTCATCGCTGAGCCGCTCCACTTCTCGCTTTTCGTGCGTGGCAATAGCAAGGCCGAGGTGCGTGAGTTGTGCCTCGCGCGCGCCGAGACGATCGGTGTCGTCGAGCGCTTTCTGAAGCTCCTTGCTCGCGAAATCGAGATTGCGATTGAGGAGAGCGATTTCGCCCATGCGGAAGTGCGCCTTCGCAAAATGAGGATCCTGCTGAAGAACGCGATGCAGCGTCTTTCGCGCTTCGATCGCATCGCCATCCACGATCTGCTTCATCGCATTGGCGTAGAGCACATCCGTTCCCGGCGCGGACTCCGATTCGGACGCCGATGCCGTTGGCTCAGTCTCCTCGGCGGTGTCGGTCGTCTCCGTCGTCGATGTCTTGCCGACTTGTTTGTCTGTGGCTGTCGTGTCCGTCGCCGTCTCATCGACCGTTGCGTCGGACGGCGCGGTCACGCTCACCGCGGTCGATGATTGCGCTGCCGAGGTTTGCGGTGGCACGACTGATTGCGCCGGCGTCACTTTCGATTCCGATCGACGCGTTGCCCACAGACCGGCCACCGCCGCGAGGATGATCACCATCACCACGATGACTGCCGCCAGCGCGCCGCGGCCTTTTGGTTTCGGCGGCGGTTGCGAAGCGGCCAGCTCCTGCACCGTCGCTGCTTGCGATCCCGTTCGAATTGTCGGATCTGCGGACTGAACTTGGGGGCCAGTGCGAATTGTCGGGGCCTCCGCTGCGGCCGCGGTGACAACCATCGTTGGCGCTGCGGATTGGGGCGACGTGTATGGCGCGGTACCGGCGCGGCCGAGTTGCGCATCGAGCGCCGTGACCAGTTCCGCCGCCGTGTATCGCTCGCCCGGATTCTTGCGAAGCGAACGTTCGATGATCGCGTTCAACCCCGGCGAGACTCCCGGATTGACGGCCGCCGCATCCATGGGTTCGTCGCGGATGATCTGCGTCATCGTCTCCGTGATCGTTTCGCCCTGGAACGGCTTGCGCCCGGTCGCCATCTCGTACAACACGACGCCGAGGGAGAAGACATCGGTGCGGCCGTCGAATGTCTTGCCGAGGGCTTGCTCGGGCGACATGTAGTGAACCGTGCCGAGGATCATGCCCTGCTGCGTGACGAAAGTTTCGGGCGATGCTCCCGGCGCGCCGACCTGCTTCGCGATTCCGAAATCGAGGACCTTCACGCGATTGCCGGCGACGATGATGTTGTCGGGCTTGATGTCGCGGTGCACGATGCCTTTAGCATGCGCCTCGTCCAGCGCGTCGGCCACCGCGCGCGCGATGCGGCAGATCTCCGCTTCGGCCAGCCCGCCGCGCTTGATGACTTTCGTCAGCGAATCGCCTTCGACAAACTCTTCGACGATGAAGATGTGGTCGCCATCCTGTTCGATCGAGTGAATCGTCGCGATCGACGGATGGTAAAGCTGGGCTGCAGTCCTCGCTTCCCGCTTGAGCCGCGACGTGGCCTCGGCATCAGCGACAAAGCTCGGCGGCAGGACTTTGATCGCGACCACGCGCCCGAGCCGCGAATCCTCGGCGCGCCAGACTTCGCCCATGCCGCCGGCGCCAACGCGGTTGATGAGCCGGTACGGTCCGAGCATCTGGTCAGGCGAAAGCACGCCGCGCATTGTACCGGTACGGCGGTTGCAGCAGAGCTGCGAAGAAGAAAGAGTTATGTCTGAAGCGAAACCGTGTGTCCGTTGCGAGCGTCCGATCGATTCCTCGGCGCGCTCCTGTGTTTATTGCGCCTGGGATCAGGCACTTCCGCGCCCGGCCGAAGCGGCAACGCAACCGATCGCGCATCCGTACACGCCTCCTCCCGACAATCGCGCTCGCAATCGCCTCCTCGGCGCGGCGGCATTCGTCGTGACCGTGATCCTGGCGTTCTTCGTCGGATCACTTCTCAACCGTTCCGAAGCGATTCAGACAAGCGCATCCGAGAAGGCATCGAGTCCCACACCGTCGCCTGCCGCGGGAGCGACATCGCGCACGACCGTGGTGCTCGTTCCGGTCGATGGCGCGAATCCGTTGCAGGAACAACCACCGGTCACGAGCGCGCCCGCGCCACCGTCCGCGAGTGCCGGGAGCGCCGAAATCAACGGCGAGCGTACCGACGCCACCGCACTGCCGTCCGGCGCGTACTCGGTCGCGGTCGAGCGTGCGCGTGCGGAGCGAGAGAAACGGCCGAATGCCGGGATTGTCGATCCGCGCACAATCGCTGGCGGCCTCGAATCAGGTCCGGCGCGTCACGCGACGCCGTCGCCGGCACGACGCGCGGAAACTGCCGCGATGCAGAGATCCCGCACGCAGCCTGTCCCGCTTTATCAGCCCGTTCCAGCGATGCAGGTCTATCGTCCGGAGAACGCGCGGCTCATCCTGACCGTCGGTTCTGAAGGTCGCGTGCAAGGTATCAACATCGCGCAGTCGATCCCCGGTGAGATGCCGCGCCTCATCGCGGCAGTGCAGAACTGGCGCTTCCGTCCAGCAACTGAAAACGGCCAGCCCGTGACATCGCGCTTCGCTGTCGATATAACGGTACGTCCGCGATGACCGCCGATCCGCGAACCACCGCTGCTGACCGCGTTGCCTGCGCCGCCTGCAAGCACGAGATCGATGCTGTGGCCCGCATCTGTCCGTATTGCGGCGCCGACCCGCGCACCGGCGAGAAGCCGGTCGATACGCAGGCGATGCTCAACGAAGTCTTCCATGCGCGCGAGACCACGGCATCGGAAACCGTCGTCGAGTTCGCCCGCCAACGCCAAGGCGTCGTCGTCGCCCTCGGCGTCGTTCTCGTCATCCTCCTCCTCGCCGGCCTGCACGAATACGTGACGCGACGCAACGCCCGCGATGTCTCCGCCGCCGCCGCGATTCCGCTGACCGAAGTCACCGACCTCACCAATCAGCAGGACGAAAACAAACCGCTGCCGATGCCCGATCTCAAATACGCATTCGACGGCCATCCGCAAACAATGCGAACGTTCGTCACCGAGCCGGGCGCAGTGATACCGCCCGAGGTGCTCGCCGCGCAACAAGCCGCCGCGCAAACTGCGACCGCGCAGACTCCGTCGCAGCCCGTGACCGCCGCGCCCAAACCACTTCCTGGGCAGCCACCGCATCCAACACCGCACTAATCAAACATTCGAGCGCCTTCTCCCCACGGCGCTTCTCAGCCGAGGGGAGAAGGTGGCGAAGCCGGATGAGGGGCTTCTCAAGAAGTAGACTCTCAAACATATGCTCCAAATCGTCATCATCATCGCCGCCGTCATCCTCATCGGCTGGCTCGCCGCCTGGATGCTCGCGCAGAAGCCCGTCACCAACGCGCAGCAACTCATCCAACAACACCGCTACGAAGACGCCATCACCGCCGCAAAAGACGACCCCCTCCACCGCGCCGAAGCGCTCAAACTCCTCGGCCGCTTCGACGAAGCAATCGCGTCGTATCGTCAATCAAACGACCCCGCCGCCCGCGAAGGCATCGCCCTCTCCCTCGCCCACCTCGGACGCGACCTCGACGAAGCGAAGAGACTGATGGAAGAAACGATCGCCCTCCACCCCCAAATCCAGGAGTTCCAAGCCCTCGGCCTCGCCTACATCCAACTGAAACGCGGCGAGCGCGAAGACGCGCTGCGCATTTACAACGACAACGTCGAGTTACTGGAGACTCGGTTTCGCGACGACTACACCGACCCCGATCCGCTCCTCGCCGAAACGCTGGTCATGTTCGCCGCGCTGTCGGACGCCGGCGATGCTTCTCGCGCGAGCGCGTTACGCGCGAAAGCCGCACAATGGGCGCCGGGAAGTGTGTGGAGTCGTGCGTAGAGAAAAGTCAAAACCGTTTCACGCGGAGACGCGGAGTCCGCGAAGCCCCCCCCGCATCTCCGCGTCTCCGCGTGAAATGCCTTTGATCATCCCAACAGCGGAATAGCGCCAACCGCACAGCCGCTGTATAACTGCGCCATGATCTTCCATGTGACGATGGAACAATCCGATGGTTGGTATGTCGTCGAATGCCCCGCACTCCCCGGCTGCATATCGCAAGGTCGCGATGAAAAGGAAGCGCTCGAAAACATCAAGGAAGCGATCGTCGGTTGGCTGTGGGCGGAAGACCAGAAGGCGCCTTAAGAACTTCCGCTGCTTACCGAAATCGAAGATCGAAGGCATGGCCGTATGGCCCAGGCATAGCCTCACTCTTTGTTCGCTCGTCCTTAGGCTTCGCCGATCCGCCAATCGTGACATCGCAAATTGTCGTCTTGGACCCAATACTCGAGCCCTTGCCGGAGCCAGCCTCGTGGCAGAGGCGAGCTTGCATTCGGGTTGTAAACGGTGATGAGGTCATGACCCATCATCGCGGGGCGGTGTTGCGCGTCGGCAGTCCCCCAAATCATCGCGCTGATGAATGAGAATTCCGGACGCCAGAAAAACGCCACCGGAAACGTGTCGGTGCTAGTAGTAACCATCGGCATAGGTGCATACCCCTCATGGACGACACGCCCCGCATGGACATCGATCGTCATCGTGTGCTCACCTATTCCAAACGCCGCGCGTACGATGCGAGGAATGTCATCCTCGTAGCGCGCATATGTCAGCATGCCTCCATTGATCGCTATCACGTACGGCTCACTTGGCAGGACATACTCCCGCTCAAGGTCCTCTTGGTATCGTTGATGCTTTCGATTTATTACCTCGCGGATTCGCCTGACCAGTTCAGGCTCTTGAACCCACTGGGATCTAGGCTCCTCCGGGAGAACACGGTCCTGAGCGGTTCCGCAATGAGCTACGACGGCCTCGACCCACGCCTCGACTTGTCCGATCTGGATGTCGGGACCTCCCGCCGACTGCCGACGTTTGGGTCGCGCGACGAGTGGAAGGTTCGCGTCCAGCAATGCCCCCGCCAAGTACATCTCCCAAAACGTATCGTGAAACTGCGCCGCAGCTGCGTCGGGCCGCCGCGGCTCAAGATACGGCTCGGTGCGATGCCACAAGTCGCGTACAAATTGGGCCGCGTAAAGATCTTTGGCGGTGAACTCGTAAGAGGGATCAACGGCGCTTCGGCGGTCAAAGAAGTCATGCATAGGACTCGTATTGTACCTGCCTGGCGGCGTAAACGACTGATCGGCCTATGCTCGAGGTAAAATAAACAATTAGGTGTGCGCTCTCAGTCGTAAAACTCTGGATACCACCTTTTGGCCTCTCGCAGACGTCGTTCGGTGTCTGCCTCGTGACGGAAGGCCAGCCCCTGCAGGTCTGGGTAAACCGTGAAAGGGGTGAAACCGGCCGCCACCAAGAACTCGTCGACTTCTTCGAAATCACTCGCCGGAAGGAGGAATCTTCGGAGATGACCGCTGATAACGAGGGAGTTGCATTCGTGATCGAGCGGCGCAAAAGTGTCGCCCTGGAGAGTGAATGCTGATCGCTGCGCGGTCATTCTAGGGTTTGTGAAAATCGGCGATACTGCTATGGACGGAAGGTTGGTCGAAGGAGCTACCCACTTGGGATGCCAGTTGTTCGCGCTAACCGTTGCCGGGGATATGTCCTCGTCTAAGGCGACTAGCCCCACCGATTGGATGCTCGCCTGATTGAGTAATTGCGGGTCAAGTACCCAAAGGGCTGCATCCTTTGTCCGTTCGCGACCGAACTGGGCAAAGAAAATTCCAGCCGCCATACTCTCGGACCAGTCAAGGAGCCGCGTTGGCAAGCCATGATGCTGCATTGAGAAAATGACACCCCAGTCTGATCGTTCTATATCTGACAGTAGCGGCCATGCGTCTGCCTTGAACCTGCGATACAGCGTCTTGTACTCTGCCCTGAGAACATCGCGTTTCGCCTCAGGCGGCTGCGGTGACTTGAATGGAGCAATAAATCGGTCCACGTGACGATGCAGACTAGATGACAGCTTCCACGTCGCGTCGGCATGGCCCCGATACCACGCGACCGAGCCACTGGCCCGGCACTTCGTGTCCAGCTCCCTAATCTCACGTAGTGTGTTCGTGAATGCCACTATTCGTATCCGCTAACTAATGCGTGAACTGACTGTAGACCGATCGCCCAGCGGCGTCAAACGACGCCAGGGAGGTTAAGGGGTGGCCGTCGTTTCGCGACATGCGCTGCGGAGGCACGATGACGACGGAGCGTCGTTGCTCGTGAGTGATGGGACGATTCACCCCGATACACGCTTTCTTAACTCGACGAGGTATGCAATCTCGCCGGCGGCAGAGGCGGTAACGTCATTGTAATCTAACCTGGCGGCTACTGCGCGCAGAACAGCCTGACCATCGATGACGGCTGCACCGCTGAGTAGTGCCATAAACGGCTCGGCCGCGTAGATGATGTCTATCCCTGCCTCCGACGCCGCGAGAACAGCCTTTCGATCTAGGACCGCTGACAGGCTACCGATTTGGGTGGGAAGTCCATGCTTACTGATCGCTACCTCGTAACTGTCAAGGCGCTCGGCGATTTCTTCGCAGATGAACCGATGGCTCTTCCCAACTAATGAAGAGTCCAGCCAGTGAACAAGCTTTCGAAAGCGTCGGAGCATTTCCGCATCGCTTCGGAACTCAGCCACCTGCTCCCATGTGAGTTCCTCCTCGGCAACAACGGGCACATCTTGAATGATCGCGACGATAGCCTCACGCTGGCCTTCGCCGTACGCGAGATCACGGTCGCGCGGCTCTCTGAAGATCGTTGTTGCTGCGATCCCGTACTCATCCGCTAATCCTTCGGCCAGCTTGCGCGCAAACCTGTCGATCGCATGTTCGTCTGGAATGGAGTCAAAGCCCAAGGCCTCTGCAAAGCCCTGACCGGACTCTAAGTAGAACCGAGATGCACTAGGACCGAGTTTTTCGAACGCAGACGTGAGCGCCCAAAGGAAAAGGAGACCAGACTCGGACGCGCTGTGCCCGCGAAACCCGATTCCGGCAGGAACATCCTCACTCAACCCAGACCACACTCTGTCATAACAAAGAGCAGCAGATTTGGGACTTGTGAGCGCGATCGCTGCGGTCTGTCCTTTTTCCGGAAGCTCGAGTCGATCCATCCGCCGGAAGAAGTCGTCGAAAGGCGAAAGCAGCGGCTCGGCCGCGTCGCCCATGTGCTGGCGGAAGATCTGACGAATATCGTCGGGTCTGAGCACTTCGGCAATTATAGTTCGGACAACGGCCCCGCTCATCCACGCGGCCCTCACCGCTCGATCTCAGACCTTCGATGTGTTCATTGTTGTTGGAGCCATCATGATCACGAGCGCGAACGGCGGCGCGATTTGGGCAGGTCGATCTCGAGATTCACGTGCCCCATCATGGCTTTCAGCTCACCGATGCGCTTGTGCCGGATCAACTCCTGCAATGAGAGAACAACCGCATCCGACTTGGACTTGCAACCAAGAAGCGTGCGCGCCTCTTCGAGCAGAAGTTCGGGGATGTCGAGCGTTATACGCACGAAGAAAACATTAATCTCCAATCGATTCACTGACAAGTTGTGGTGAGCTCCGGCGCGGTTTGAGAGTCGCCAGCGGGCGGCTGGCGGTACAGTCGGGCCGTCGGCGCTACGTACGTTAGCTTGTCGGCGCTACGAATGATGCGAATGGTTGGCTTGCTTTAGAGCGAGGCGATGAAACTCCCCCCTTATTCTCTGCATCGCGATTGGCGCGGCGCACGGATGCACGCGATTCGTGAGCAGCACCATGATGCGATCGCGCTCCGGCTCGATCCACGCCGATGTTCCGGTGAAGCCTGTGTGGCCGAAAGCGCGATCCGAGAGCATTGATGTCGCCAGGCTGCCGGTGGGCTTCTGCCAGCCGAGGCCGCGGGCGTCTTCGAGTGCGGGCGTGAGGTTGGACGTGGCTTCGTCGACGAGTGCACGCGGAAGCAGTTCGGCGTTGGCCCACGATTGCGCGAGACGAAAGATTGCGCGCGCGGTGGCGAAGAGGCCGGCGTTGCCGGCGGTGCCGCCGGCGAAGTGGGAGTTGCCGTCGTGCGTTTCGCCCCAGATCAAACTGTCGCGTTGCGCGAAGGGTGACTGGCCGCTGATTACTGGCCGCTGGCCACTGGCCGCCGCCATCTTCGCTTCGTAACGCTGTCCCCATTCCGTCGCGGCGATGCGCGGCCGCAGCGACGGCGGCGGATTGAACATCGCGTCGTGCTTGATGCGGAGCGGGGCGAGGATTCGTTCGCGCGCGAGCGAGACGAAGTTGGGGAGCATCGACCAGAGGAGAACGAAATTCAGGTCGGAGTAGATGACGCGCGTGCCCGGCTCGTACTCCGGGCCGTGCTCGCGGATCGCATCGAGGTAGTTGTCGTAGAGATACAGCGGAAGCCAGGCACGGAGACCCGAGGTGTGCGTGAGCAGACTGCGAACGTACGGATTCAGATCGAGCAACTGCAGCGCGAGCGTCGTCGTGATCAACGGCTTTGTGATCGAAGCGCAGTCGTAGAGCGTGTCGAGCGTTGCCGGGATGCGCATCGGTACTGCGACCGCGTGGCCGAGGGCGTTCTCGCGCTCGATGCCGCGCGAGGAGCCGATCGCGTAGACCGCGCTGGGGAAACTGCCAACGTCGATCTCATGCTGCAGAAAATCGTCGAGCGTCATGCCGGCACATTGTATGAGCTGCACATGCACAGGAACGATTGCGCAGCATCGCTGTCAACCGCGAATTTCCCTTTGCTTTGATGCGTTTACGACGACGCAATTCACACCCATCCGCGTCGCGGGATTGCTGCTACCATCCGGCGCGTTCAAATCGATCCGTCAGGTGCTTTCCATTCAATGTTTCGTCTCGACAAGTTAGAAATTCACGGCTTCAAATCGTTCTACGACCCGGCGCATCTCGCCTTCCCCGCTCCGATGACGGCCGTCGTCGGGCCCAACGGCTGCGGCAAGTCGAATATCTGCGACGCCATCATCTGGGTCCTCGGCGAGAACCGCGCCTCCCACATTCGTGGCGAGACGATGGACGACGTCATTTTTCAGGGCTCGGCGCGTCGCCGTCCGCTGTCGATGGGCGAAGTCACGCTGACGCTGGCGACGGTCAACGGCGATACCGATCATCCTGCCTCCGACGACGGACGCATCACGATTAACCGCCGCGTCTTCCGCACCGGCGAGTCGGAGTTCCGCCTCAACGGCAAACGTGTCCGGCTCAAAGACATCTCCGACATCCTCATGGATACCGGCCTCGGGATCCGCAATTACTCGGTGATGGAACAGGGAAAGATCGATCTGATTCTTTCCAACAAGCCGCAGGACCGCCGCAAACTAATCGAGGAAGCGGCCGGCATCACGAAGTACAAAACGAAGCGGCGCGCCGCGGAACTGAAGCTGGAGGAGACGCAACAGAATTTGCTGCGCATCGACGACACGCTTTCCGAGGTCACGCGGAATCTGAATTCGCTCAAGCGGCAGGCGGGCAAAGCGCGCCGGCACAAAGAGCTGAGCGAGCAACTTTCCACTGCGAAACGCGCGCTGTACAAAGGCCGCATCGTCGCCGCGCAGGCGGAGCAAGCGGCCGCCGAAGAAGGGATGGCCGCGGCGCAGTTGAGCGAGTCGGAGTTGTCCGCGCAACTGGCGACGGACGAAGCGGAGCTTGCCGAGAACCGCACGACGCTGACCTCGCGCTCGTCGCACGCGTCGCATGTGCGCGAGGAGATGGCGTCGCTTTCCGGCGACGTGGAGCGCCTTCGCTCGTTCCTGCAGCAATCCGAAACGAACCTCGGCGACCTGGTGCAGCGCAGCGAGAACGCGCAAACGCAGATCGCGCAACTGGAGACGGAAGCGGCGGAACAGCAGGCGCTGCTCGATGAGCGCGCGCAGGCTCTCGAAGTCGCGCGCGGCGAGCGCAACGCACTTCGCGAGATCGCCGAGCAGACGGAGAAAGACCGGCAGGAACGATCCGACGAAGTGCGCCGCCACGAAAGGGCTCTCGCCGACGCGCGCGAAGTCTTGATGCGCACGATCGCGCGGATTTCCGAGGCGCGCAATCAACTGCATCAGATCGAAGTCGCCGTCGAAAAATGCGAGTTCTACCTCGGCAAGCTGAGCGAGTCGGCACGCAAAGCGACGGAGAGCCGCGATGGCGCGCTGACTCTGAGCGCCGATTGGGATCAGCGCGTTTCCGAGGCCGAGGCCGCACTCGAAACTGCGCGGCAGACGGCGAGCGACGCAGTCTCGCGCACCGATGAACTGACGCTGCGCCGCAATGAACTGCGCGACACGCTCGCCGGAACGCGCGACCGCGTTTCGCAGATGACGTACAAGCTCGACTCACTGCGCACGCTGCTCGTCTCGCTCGAGTCGCAGGACGAAGATGTGCGCCGCGCGATTCTGGAGCTGATCCCAAACGCGACACCGGCAGCCGAGGCGGTGCGTGGGGCGGAAGGATTCGAAAGAGCGCTCGACACGTTGCTGCGCGATGTTTCGAAGGCGGTTGTCGTCGAGGATGCGCGCACGGTCATCGACGCCATCGAACGCCTTCGCGAGCGCGGCGCCGGACGCGGCGCGTTCATCACACTCGATTTCGTTGCCTCGGGCGAAGGCGGACGCCGCGGCGACGCCAAGTACGCGGTTGTCGGCGAAGGCGAGATCGCGGATGCCGTGCGGCGCGCGATGCCCGAGGCGTACATCGTCGGATCGCTCGGCGAGGCGCTCGATCGCGCCGAAGAACGGCCGAGCGCGACGTTCGTCACGCTCGAGGGCGACATCGTGCGCGGTCCGCTCGTTATCGGCGGCAAGTCCGCGAATGCGACGCCCGGCGTCTTCTCGCTGAAGCGCGAGTTGTCGGATCTCGAAGCGCAACTCGGCACGGAAGAGACGCGCGCGAGCGGCATCGCCGGCGATTTGCAGAGGATCGAAGAAGACGTGCGCAGCGCCGATGACGCGCGCATCCTCGCCGAGGAGCGGGCGCGCGCCGCGGATCAGGAATTGCGCGAGCGCCGCGGCAATCGCGAGCGCGCGAAGCAGGAGCTCGATCGCTTCGAGCGCGATCTCGCGGTGGCATCCGAGGAGCAGACGCTCTACCTCGAAGAAAAGGAGCAGCTCATCGCGCGCAAGAACGCGGCGATCGAGGAACTGCGCCAACTCGAAGCGCAGGAAGCGGAGTGCCAGGACCAGATCAAACAACACGAGGAACAGCTCACGATCCTGCGCTCGACGTTTGAAGCGGTGACGGAAGCAGCGTCGAAGGCGCGTGTCGATGTCGAGGCCGCGGCCGGAAACGTGAACGCGATCCAGCGCGAGCACGAAAACCTTTCCCGCATCGTCGTCTCCCTCGGCGCCCGCGCCACGAGTCTGTTGCAGGAGATCGAATCGCTCGCGCGCAAACGTCAGGAGACCGAGGCCGCGGTCGAAAGCTCGCGCAGTCAGCTCGACGAATCGCTGCGGAAGCTGCACGATCTCAGCGAAGTGCGCGTCGAGATCGAAGCGGAAGTTGCCGATCTGCAGGTGCGCGTGCAGGAGCTGGAGACGCGCGCGGTTGCGTCGCGCGAGCAGTGGAACACGGCCAAGAATTCGTTGTTCGAGTCGGAGCGCCGCAGCGACCGCGCCACTGCGGCGTTCGACCTCCTACGCGAACAGATCGCGCTCGATCTTCACGCGGGCATCGATGCGCTTGCCGAGGTGGAACCGCCGGCTGATGATGAAGGGCGGGCGGCGCTGGAAACGGAAGTCGCGAAACTGACGGACCAGATCGAGAAGGTCGGACCGGTCAACGTGCTGGCGATCGACGAGCATCAGGAGCTCGAGGGACGCGAGTCGTTCCTGCGCACGCAACGCGACGATCTCGTACAGGCAATCGAGTCGCTGCGAAGCACGATCCGCAAGATCAACCTCACCTCACGCGAGCTTTTCCGCGACGCGTTCCACGCGGTCAATGAATACTTCACGGAGATTTTCATCTCACTCTTCGGCGGCGGCACGGCGCGCATGCAACTGCTCGACGAGGAAGACGTTCTCGAGAGCGGCATCGAGCTGGTGGCGCAGCCGCCCGGAAAAAAGAATCAATCGATCGCGCTGCTTTCTGGCGGCGAGCGCGCACTAACCGCGCTGGCGCTCCTCTTCGCGATCTTCCGCTACAAACCGTCCCCGTTCTGCATCCTCGACGAGGTCGACGCGCCGCTCGATGAAGTCAACAACGAGCGCTTCGTTCGCCTCGTCCGCGACATGTCCCGCGACACACAATTCATCGTCATCACCCACAGCCGCCGCACAATGGAAGCCGCCGACGTGCTCTACGGCGTAACGATGGAAGAAGCTGGATGCTCGCGGCTGGTGTCCGTGAACTTCGCGGAGGTTGAGGCGTAGGGGTAGGCGCGGGCGTTTGGTCCCAAGAGGTAGATCGCTACTTGGTCTCAGTCGATCCAGAGCTGCGCAAGCTCGATCTCTACAGCCTCGAATGGTTCCGCGCGCACCACATCATCGTCGCGGTAGGTTCCCGCCGGAATCCATCGCCCGTTCTCCAGTCGCAATACTTCAAGCGTTCTGGCAGCCGGGTCGACCAGCCACGCGTGCAAGACACCGATCTCCGCATACATGGGCAACTTCTTCAACCGGTCGAAGCGCGCCGTGCTCGGTGATTGCACTTCACAAACCCAATCGGGAGCAACGTCAATGGTGGCGGAGGTGGGCAGCACGGTTAAATGTTCACGGCGCCAGCCGGCGATGTCTGGAACAAAACCATGTCCCCCGACGTGCGACTCCGGTTCGATGATGATCCACCAACCGCCTGGACCCCCACGTCCTCGCTGGAAAAGGGCGTTCAGATCACCGCCCAGAACCGAGCTGACGTTCATATGCCGAGGCGCCGGCCGCGGAGACGTATACAACTCCCCATCGACTAACTCGGCGATGAGATCATCGGGAACCTTCAGCAAGTCCTCATAGGTTGCGTCCCGGAGTGCCAGTTCCGTCATAGCAAAAGGATACCTCGGCGTTAAAGCCCATGAGTAGTCGCGAGGGTGATTGCTCCGAACGCCTCTGTTATCGGTGTTGGAAACCCTACTCCTCGGCAGGCTTAATCCACAGCCTGGAGAGTTGAAATTCGAACGCTTCGAATGGCTCGATGCGAACTACGTCATCGCTACCGTAGTTTCCTGCGACGACCCATCGGCCGCTCTCGAGCCGATACACTTCGATTAACTCAGCGACCGGATTGACAATCCAAACGTGTTGAACTCCATGCTTGGCGTATAGCGGAAGCTTCTTCACACGGTCGGTGCGCGCGGTGTCGGGCGATGTCACTTCGCACAACCAATCGGGAGCAAGCTCGAATGCTGGTGCATCGGGATACACTGGGACTCGCTCGCGCCGCCAGCCAGCGATATCGGGTACGAGTGCGTTACCAGCAAAGTGCAGCTCGGGTTCGTTGACTATCCACCAGCCGCCGCCTGGTTCTCTATCGTCAATGTCGAAGACGGTGATGAGCTTCGCGGCGAGGATGGTTTTCGCACGCGCACACCTCGAACCCGGCCGTGATGATGTATGCAAATCCCCATCGATCAACTCCGCGACGAGGTTCTCCGGAACCTTCAGCAGATCCTCGTAGGTCGCGTGCCGGAGCGCGAGTTCCGTCATTTTGAAAAAGGATACCTCGGCGATCACTCGATAATGCTGCGCGTAACCTCAACGATCCACGCAGGTCAAAGTAGAAAATGAATCGAACCCTCGCCGCCTGCGTAGCTCTCCTCCTCTTCGCCTGCGCGACGACTCCGCAGATCACCGCTGTTCGTGTCGATGTCGAAGAGCAGCCTGCAACGCGGCGCTGGCGCGTTCATTACGAATTTCCGCGTCCTGTCTCCGAGGTCTCTTTTCCGAATACGCGCAGGACGTTTCGCAACAATCGCTGGACGATCCTCGAGCCGGCCGGTGCCGCGTGGAAATCGTTCGCGGATCACGACACCATCGTTTTTCGCAGTCCTGCAACGCAGACCACGATCGAGTTTGCGGATGACTTTTCCGAGCGCGAGAAGGACTATCTGCTCAACGTCGCCTTCACCGATGGCAGCCGGCTTTTGTATACCGGCCATCTGCGCGTCAGCGATGAGCCGCACGCGTGGCGGTTTCACACTGCCGCCGATCGGACCATTCGTACTCCCGATCGAAGCGCAACCGGTTCGCTGGCGTGGTCGTCGACCGAGGAAACGTACGTTTATTTCGGCTCGATCGCGCCTGTGAGCACGCCACGCATGACGCTGATCGTCGATCCCGGTCTGCCTCCATGGATTGCGAAGCAATTGCGCGAGCGCGTGCCGCCGATGTTCGATTACTACGCCGCGAAAATGAAGACTGACCTCGGCTTCCGTCCGCTCGTTCTTCTTTCGTATGGCGGCGCGGAATCGTCCGGCTATTCGTTCAAAGGCGGGACGGTGCGCGGTCTGGTGCAACTCGATGTTTCAGGTTCGGGATGGTCGAAAGAATCTGCGGAAGGCGCCGAGGAGTGGTACCGGCACGTTGCGCATGAGGTGTTTCATCTGTGGGAGAGCCAGCGTTTCCTCAAGGATGACCGCGCGGAATGGTTGGGTGAATCGACCGCCGAGTACGCGTCGATGATGGCGTTTCGCGATCTGGGCGGAGGCGATTCGCGGACGGTCCATCGGCGCATCGTCGAAGCGGCGAACGATTGCATCGTGACGATCGGCGACACCTCGCTCTCGACGGCAAGCGATCAGGGGCGCTTCCGCAACGTCTACAGTTGCGGCCTGGTGACGCAGTGGATTGCGGCCGCGCGCACGGGCGATGCGTGGCAACTCTTCCGAAAAACGTTCGATAGGCCCGTGCCTTACACGACCACTGATTACGTGTCGTCGCTGCGCGCCTTGACCTCGTCTCCCGAGGCTGTTGAGCAACTCGTGTCGGGACACACCGGCCGCGCTGATCTCTTCCTCGCCGAGCAACTGCGCACATCAGGAATCGCCGTGCAACTGGTAAGCGCCGATCAGGCAACGGCAACGCAGGCCGTGTTGCGCAAAGCATTGAGTGCCATCGTGACGCGATGCACCTGCCGGATCGAGCTCGAACCGCTTTGCTCGGGCGGCGCACGCATCGACACCGTCGACGAGATCAACGCGCGCTTCAAGCCGGGCGCCGCGCTCGCACGCGTAATGAGATCAAGTGAGCTGGGCGACGTAATGACCGTCAATGCGATCCCGATGCAATGCTCGAAAAGTGATCTCGATATTCACTTCCGTCAACTCCTGCGGCTCGATGAAGTCACGCCCTAATCCTCCCCTGCTTTCGGATGCAGCACCGTGATGCGGCCGTCGGTCTTGGGCGCGATTGGCTGCGGCATCGTCTTGATGGCATCGATGAGCAGGTCGCGGATGGGGCGGGAGTAGTCGGTCGTCTTCAGTGCGGCCGGGATCTGCTTCATCACCACGTCGAGACCTTCGCCGCCGGTGACGAGGAAGTCGATCATGGCAACGCGGTAGGTTGCATTCGGATCGAGCGGCTGCCCATTCGCCAGCGTCACCTCGGTCAGACGATGCCGTTGCGCGGCCGGCTTATCGGCATCGAGCGCTTCATCGTAGGTGTAATGGATTCCGCTAACTTGGAGGATTCCGCGTCCGCCGCCAATCGACGTCAGGTCGAGCATCTGGCGGATTTGCGCGCCGGTCATCGTTACGATCGCCGGGAAGTTGTCAAACGGCGCGACGTCGAACATGTTCGCGTAGATCAGCGCGCCGGCCGGCAGATCGGTGCGGATGCCGCCGGAGTTCATCACCGCGATGTCGGTCTTCATGTACGACCGCATCGCGTCGGTGAGGAGATCGCCGAGGGGGGATTCGCCGGAATAGGCGCGCTTGAAACGGTCGGTGGTGCGGATGCCGGTGTCCTGATTGCGCTTCGCGGCCACCTGATCGAGATACGGTTTCAGAGCGTCGCGAAGCCCTGCTAATTCGGTCACCGCGCTTCCTTCGAACACGCGCGGCACGAGCGCAGCACCGGCCGGTGCTTTCTTCGGATCGCACGTTTCCGTGTGATCGTAGACCTGCGCGCAAACCGACGTCAGCGGCCCCATCTCCGTTCCGGTGACCTTGTGATTGGCCACATCGACCGTCATGTCCAGCATCGAAAACTCACGGCCGAACGGCGCTGGTTGAAGCGCAGCCACACCGTTGATGTAGTGCCGCATCTGCGAGTGCGTGTGACCGGCGAAGTAGGCGTCGATCGTTCCGCTCGGCAGCGCGTTCAAGAACCGCATCGCTTCCTGATCGGATTCGCAGCTCGACGGATCCGCCGGATTCGTGTCGATGTTCTTGCAGCGGCCGCCCATGTGCGCGATGACGATCACGGCGTCGGCGCCCGCTGCGCGCAACTCTTTCGCAGCGCTCACCGTTGCGGGGATCGGATCGCCGAAACGCAGCGTGGTCACGTTCGCGGACATCGTGACGTTCGGCGTGTCGGGCGTGGAGAGACCGATGATTCCGACCTTCGCGCCGCCAGCGTTGACGATTGTGTAGCGCTTTGCCCACGACGGCGTCTTTCCGGTCGTCGTCTCGGTCAGGTTGGCCGAAAGGAACGGAAACTTTGCCGCCGCCGCGTTCTTCTTGAGCGCGCCGAGGGGATCCTGGCCGGGGAGGCGGGCAACGGAATCGGGACCGGCGGGACCGTAATCGAACTCGTGATTCCCGACCGCGACCGCGCTGTAGCCGAGCGCGTTGTAGCCTTTGATGACCGGCTCGCCTTCGAAGAGATTCGATTCGAGCGTGCCCTGGAAAAGATCTCCCGAGTCGACGACGATGACACGTCCGTCATGACTGGCACGCAGGTTCTGAAGATAGCCGCCCATCAGCGGCAGGCCGCCGTACGGAGGCGCGGTTCGCGATTCGTGATGACTGTCGTACCAGCCATGACGATCGGTCGTCGAGACGATGATGACGTGAACGGGCTGCGCCGATTTGGCGACAGGCTGCGCGATCGGGACCTGCGCGATCGGAGCCTGCGGCGCAGTCGCGCATGCGGCGAGGAACAGAATGAGGAAGGAAAGCCGTTTCATGGAGCGCAAGTATAGGAGCGCGTTGTCCGTTACGCTGCTCGACGTGTTGCATGCTCATTCAAAACAAACGCACGATGCTCTACCAGACCCTCGCGACCGCGGTCGCCTTTCTCCACTTTGCGTTCATCGTTTTCGTCATCCTCGGCGGATTTCTCGTGCTTCGCTGGCCGGTGCTGAAGTGGGTTCATTTGCCGGCGGCGATCTGGGGAGCGGTCATCGAGATCGGCGGTTTCGTCTGTCCGCTCACGAGTGTCGAAAATGCGTTTCTGCGCAGAGCAGGCGCCGCTGGGTATGATGACGGCTTCATCGCCCATCACATCTTCGGCGTGATCTACCCCCAGGGCCTCACACGCGGGATGGAATTCGCCATCGCCGCATTCGTCATCGTGGTCAACACCGCGGTTTATAGGAAAGTGTTTCACTGAATGGTCTCTTTAGCGATCCCGCAACATCCGGTCTCAACGACCGACAAGCCTTTCTCATCCCTCGGCCTCAGCACGCCGATTCTCGACATCATCGCGAAGATCGGGTTTCAGAATCCGACGCCGATCCAGGCCGCGGCCATCCCGCTGGCGCTGGAGGGACGTGACGTCATCGGCCTCGCGCAGACCGGCTCCGGCAAAACCGCCGCGTTCTCGCTGCCGCTGGCCGAGCGCCTCACGCACGGCCGCGGCGTACGCGGACTGATCCTCTCGCCGACGCGCGAGATCGCGCTGCAGACGAAAGCGTTTCTCGACGTCTTCGGCGCCAATCACGAGCTCAAAACCGCGTGCGTGATTGGCGGCGTCAAGATGCAGCCGCAAACCGACGCGTTGCGCAACGAGCCTGACATCATCGTTGCGACGCCAGGCCGTCTGCTCGATCACGTTCGCCAGCGCCATGTGAAGCTCGACGCGATCGAAGAGCTGGTACTCGACGAAGCCGATCACATGCTCGACCTCGGCTTTCTCCCGCAGATCCGCGACCTTCTGCGTCTCTTGCCACGCGACCGCCACACGATGATGTTCTCGGCCACGATGCCCGACTCGATCGAGATGATCGCCAAAGACTTCATGCGCGATCCGGTGCGCATCGACATCACGCCCGAGGGCGGCGCGGCGGAAGGCATCACGCACCGGCTCTACCTCGTCAAAGAAGAAGACAAGCGAAACTGTTTGATCACGCTGCTGACCGAGGAGTTGGGAACAACGCTCGTGTTCGTGCGAAGGAAAATCGACGCCGAGTGGCTGTACCACATCCTCGAGCGCCGCGGCCATCCGGTGTCGCGCATCCATGCCGATCGTTCGCAGGGCCGCCGCACCGAGGCGCTGGCCGGATTCCGAAAAGGACAGCACCGCATCCTCGTGGCCACCGACATCGCCGGCCGCGGCATCGACGTCCCCGGCATCGAGCACGTGATCAACTTCGACATCCCCGAGAACGTCGACGACTACGTCCACCGCGCAGGCCGCACCGCCCGCGGCGCCGCACTCGGAATCGTGTCAACGATCGTTTCCTGGCAGGACGTGCCGATGGTCCGCCAGATCGAAGAGATCCTCGGCGAGAAGATCCCGCGCTGCACCGCACCCGGAATCGAACCGTGGGTGGAGACGGAAAAGGTGGCGTCAAGGTCGAGGCGAAGGGTGTAGTTTCGAGCCGGAGCTGCGTCACACAGCTTGGATTCCGGCGTACAATTTCATCTGCCATGGCAAGAATCCGCACGATCCTCAAGCCTCACGTCGAAGGGACAAACGTCACGCTCTCCGAGGCACGCTCGGTGTTCCGGCAGCTCAACAGCAACGTGCAAGGTCCCTTCGTGGAAGACCAGCTCCTCAAGCAAGTTCAAACCATGAACGAGAAACGCGAGAAGAAGGTAATCAAGACACGCTCGCGCCTGTCGACGGTGATTCCCGAGATGGTCGGACATACGATCGCCATTTACAACGGACGTCAGTTTGTCGCGGTACAGATCTCGGAAAAGATGCTGGGCCGGAAACTCGGAGATCTGGCGAGCAGACCAGAGCCGCAGCGTCCTGGCTCGACAGCGGCGAAATCGACGTCCAAAGCCCGCTGACGCACGAGAAGGACGGACTTGTGTTCGCAGTCTAGGACGGTAGTTTCAGCGCCGAGAGTGCGCGCGGAGTTTGTCGCCTGCGTCGCCGAATCCGCTGGAATAGGCGTGCGAGGGTTCGTACGGTTTTCCCATTCCCAGAGAATGACTGTGCGTGCCGTCAAACACGCGGAGAGGGAAGTAGCGTGCGCCGTAACACGCTTTAAAACCCAAAGTCTAAGTAGTGCTGAACTCCTTCGAACAAGAGCAGTTTGTCGGACGCCAGCTGAAAACTTTTCGTCAGGGGGTAGGGAAAAGCTCTGCCGAATCACTCCCCAGAGAGAGGAGCTGAACTGATGTCACATCGTCAAGGGTACACATCGGAGTTCGTCGAACCTTTCGGGCAATCCGACTGCGAGTCCGAACTTGAGACGCTCCGCGAACGGTACAGCGAGTTTTTCTTTGAAGATACTCCATTCAACGATGCAGCTCTTGACGAACGTGTTTACTTGATTGTCGGGAGACGGGGCTCCGGGAAGACGGCACTATCTCAGTATTTTTCATTTCAAAAACGAACCGCCACTCCACTCTGCATAGAAATCCATGAGCCGGACGTTTACCAAGAAGTCCTCGGATCCCTTGCCAGCCGCGCGCCTCAATCCCGGGTCGTTGCGGTGCCTCCGCTTGCCAAGGTCTGGGAGTTCGTCATCTGGTCTACCATATTTCATGCGTTGCGCGCTGAAAACGTCAACCTAAAGCTGGTCTGCGACATCCCTCAGAAGCGGCGACGAGTTTCTGATGTGGTTAAAACACTCTTCGAGCACGTCACCAACCTTTTCAAAGACGGAAAGCCCGCCAACCTCGGTGAAGATGTCGACGCAATGCTTGATGCCGCACACCTTGATGAAAATATCGCTACTGTGTTGAAGTTCGCAGAAACACGACCGATTTTTATCGCAATGGATACATTAGAGAAGTACGACATCAGGGAAGATGCCCTCATGACTGCAATGGCGGCACTCGTCCAGTGTGCTGCCTCTTTTAACCTACGCTACGCTGCGAAGGGAATCCACCTCAAAGTATTTCTTTCGGGCGAGATCTTCCCCTATCTGAAAGAATCCGTGTTGCTCAATCCCCTCAAGACGGTCAAGCATGCTGTATATCTCTTCTGGCGCCCAAAAGAACTGCTGCGTCTGATCGCATGGCGTTTCTGGCGTCATCTGACTGCCGAAAACGAAGTGTACCGCCTTCGGCTTGCTGACATCCGATGGAACAGGCATCGCGAAGTCTTTCAACGGCTGTGGCAACCGTTCTTTGGAACCACATTGGAAAACAAGCTAGGCCAGCGAGAGCGAACATTCGTGTACATGCTGCGGCACACACAAATGCGACCACGTCAAATGATCTTCCTATGCAATACGGTTGCAGCGGAGGCGATCAGGAGCGGGGACTTCCCGACGTTTACTCCGACAAACATTCGAGAGGCGGTCAAGAAGGCGGAGGCCGATCTTGCCAACGAAATTCTAAACTCATACGAACTCACTTACCCTAACGTCGCACGAATAGTAAATGCTCTCAGCGGCATGCCCAAAGTGTTCCCTGGGTCAGAACTTGATCGTCGCGCTAAAGACACTCGCGGGGAATGGCAGGAAGAAGCGTACTCACTAGCTAACTTTCGCCAACTTGTTGCGGAGCTTGGGATAGTTGGTCGCGTCACAAATAGAAACGACGCGGCTGGCTTTGTGGATGCGGAGTTTGAGTATTCGTCAATGGAGCGCTTGGCGATTACATCTCGCGATGACTGCGCCATTCATCCGATGTTCTATTCAAAACTGAACATCAAAGTCGGCGAGGAAGTCCGCGTCATGCCCTTTTCCGTGGAGCGTGGTGAACTCGAGGAGATTCAGGAGATCTGAGATGCCGGAACAGCCTAACAAGCCTCGTGGCGTGGGGAACCTCTCTACTGCAGAAACGGTAAACGCGGTTGCCGGTATAGCGGCAGAACTAATGTTTGCGTTACTGCCGCTACTAGTGATTACGATAGTCATGATATTTAAGGAGCAAGGCGGCCGCGCGTTTGCTTCTCCAGAGTGGTCGTTCGGATCGGCGATTCTGTGTGGCCAAGCTCTGGTTAAGTTTGTAGCCGGGCTTTCAAAGGTTGGCAAGCCCAGCTGGCAGCGAGTTTCGTTCGCGGTGGCCGCACTGTTCGTTTTTGGAGTGGTACCGGCGCTAATAGTACTTGCCCTCATGATAGTGGCAGGCGAGCATGCGCCGATGTGGCTTGTTCGAGTCCAAGTTGTTATTTTTGTAATAAGCATGATCGAATTCTTCGTATTCGGAACAGTCGGCCACCTCTGGCTCGACAACAAGGCTTAACTGCCCGGTAGCAACCACTTCACGGTTGGACGCCCAGCCGATGTGCGAAGTGCACACCAAAATCGACGCGCGAATCAAGACCCACGCGCTCTACCTCACACCCCGTTACCCCGCCCGTTCCATCGCTTTCCTCGCGTACATCGCACGATCCGCGGTGCTGATCGTTTCGTCAAGTTCGCCGGCGCGTTGGAAGGCGGCGGCACCCCACGAAACGGTCAGCGTGGTGCCTCGGGGCGTGGTGATGGCGCGGTCGAGACCGGCGAAGCGTTGTGTGACGAGATCGATCGACAGTTGGGGCAGGACGACGAGGAACTCATCGCCTCCCCAGCGGAAGAGGAGGTCGTCGGCGCGAACGCGTGTGCGGATGGCGTTGGCGACGGCGCGGATTGCTTCGTCGCCGGCGGCGTGTCCTTCGTGATCGTTGATTCGCTTGAGGTGATCGACGTCGACCATGACCACGGTGCCGCTCATTTCGCGCGGCATGGCGTTGAAGGCGTGGCGCGACAACGCGGCGGTGAGCGGATCGGTATTCGCCTTGATCGTCAATTGATCGCGGGCCACTTGCAGGGCGGCGACGGCGTCGGTGAGCTCGCGATGGGCGAAGTCGGCGGCGATCAGCACCATGCTGAATCCAAGGAGCACGGAGGCGAGGAGATCGGCGAGCGACGAGGAGTCGAGATAAGGAACCGTGATTCCGTTGCGCGCCATCGCGTAGAGAGGAATGTAGGCGGCGTACAAGATCGCCATCATCGCCAGCGAGATCCGCATCATCTGCCAGCCGACGGTCCGCGGAGTGATGCGTCCGATGAGCACGAAACAGAAGATGGCCACCACGCTCACGATGCTCGCTTCGATCATGAAGAGCGCGCCAAAATCGGGAGCGGCGATGACGATCAGGATCGCCGCGGCCAGCGCCATCGGAATGGTGTAGCCGAAGAGCTTGAGTGAAAAAGGCTTGTCGACGAGATCGCGGCAGCCGGCGAATAGCAGCGCCAGGAAGACCCATTGCGCGAGAATGTAGACCAGCCACCACGGCAGCGGATGCGACGTGGTGATGTAGACGCGCACGGCCACGATGGCGCAGAACAACGACACGAAGGCCAGCGCCCAGCGCTTCACGTACGCCCAGCCGAAGGTCCGCGCGATCTGCCCGAGAACGAGCGCGAGCAGCAGCGTTCCGATCGCCTGGAAGGTCACGGCGACGGGCGAGAAATCGAGGACCGGCGAAGACATTTTGTTTTTTGAGAAGCGGAATGTTGGATGTTGGATGTTGCGTGTTCGATGTTGAATGGACGGCGAGCCGGCTCTGGTTTTCCTATCGATTCTCAAGCCGCGCTGTCAGTTACAGCTCCACGCTTTCATCGGCCTTCATTCAACATGCAACACTCAACATCCAACATTCAACATTTCGCTTGTTGTAATGACCATCACTCGTCGCTCATTGTGAACCCAGTGACCCCAATCGGCACAACCCCTTCCTTGGGCGTAGCGCCGCGCGAACGGCTGGCATCGATCTTTGCCTCACCGGCGGGAGCGACCGGCGTAATGCGCGTCGTCATCTGGGCGCGGGCACTGGCGAGGTAGACCTTGATGCCTTTCTCCGTGTAGA
This sequence comes from Thermoanaerobaculia bacterium, assembly GCA_963719365.1. Taxonomy (GTDB): domain Bacteria; phylum Acidobacteriota; class Thermoanaerobaculia; order Gp7-AA8; family Gp7-AA8; genus JADGNZ01. The sequence continues at coordinate 2,121,449 of OY970380.1, forward strand.
TGCGCTCGATCTCCGCTTCGTCCGCGTCGATGACGATGTAGTCATCGACACGGCTGGAGTAGATCGCGAACTTGCCGTTCGCCTGCTTGTCGATGCGCCAGGACATGGTGAATAGAGTAGTGGATTTCGCAGGCAGTCCGGCTACCGGACAAATTGGACGACACGTCATTTCCCGTAACGCACGCCCACCCTCGCGGTGCGCGGCGTTCCTAGCGTGATCACAGGCGTGGCGCTGACTTCGACACGGCGGTTGGTAGCGTTTTCGATTGCGAACGTAGCTTCGAGGTGAGGCGCGATCGGATGGGATGCGAAGAGGTCGGCGACGGCGTAACTGCGCAGTGGAAACTGATTCATATCGTCGTCGAACTGCATCGATGACCAGCGCGCCTGGAAGCCGGCGGTGCCGCGTGCTCCGTTGAATGCGAGTTGCGCCGTCGCCGAGTTGCGCGGCACTTGCGGAAGACGTTTACCGGCGAGATCGCCGGACGTGACGCGCGCATCGGAGAAGAGATAGCCGGCCGACAACCGCCAGCGCGGCGACAGCCACTGCTCCGCTTCCAGCTCGGCGCCGCGGGAACGGCTGTTGCCGAGGTTGCGGCGCTGGCGAGTGATGAGCGAGGGAGTCGTGGAGAGCGTGACATTGGCGATCGTGTCGCCGGTCGTCATCGAGAACATCGTCAGGCGGAACGGACCGCTGCGCGCGCCGGCCTCGAATGCGGAGAGACGCTCAGGACCGAGCGATTCGTTCGCGAGCGTTTGCACGTTGCCGACGCGGAACGCGCGATAGAGCTCGTTAAGCGTCGGGGCGCGGAAGGCGCGATACGCGGCAGCGGTGAGCGTAAGCCGGTCCGAGGCGCGGACGAGCAACGACATGCGCGGGCTCCAGGCGTCGTCGCTGCGATTGGCGAGCTTCGTTCCGTTTCGCTCCGCATCGAAGTTGCGCCAAGAGTCAAAGCGAATGCCGCCCGACATCGTGATGCGCGTCGAAAGCGTGGCCATGTCTTCGAGATAGACCGCCCCGTCATCCTGCCGGCCCGCGACACGTGACGGCGTGACCTTGCCGTTGACGGCGTATTGCAGCTCATCGCTAGCGCCGCGCACCTGACGCGCGTCGGCGCCAGCGACGACGACATTCCTGCCGAATCCGGCGAGCCATTGCAGCGATCCGCCGCGTCCCGATGACGGCACGCGCTGATCGACGGTGAGGCGTTCGCTGTTGCGATCCGCGGCAATCGCGGAGAACGTCTGGTGGTAATCCTGATCGCTGTCGTATGCGCGAACGACGACCGAGCCCGGTCCGGCAGTGATGTCCGATCCGATCGCGATCTGGCGGATGGCGGTGTCATTGATCTGCAGCGGCGTGCCGTTGCTGCGAGACTCCGCGTAATGCGACGCCCGTACGAATGATCCGCTGCGGCGCAGCGTGGCGTCGATCGTCGTGTCACGCGTGTCCGCTTTCACGTCGACCGCACCGCGCTGCGGCGGCGCGACGAGAATGTATCCGGCCGTCGTCAGCCAGCCGGCGGCGATGCTTCCGCTCCAGTCGCCGCGTTTCATCGATGCGAACAGCGACGATGTTCCGGTGCGCTCGTTTCCGCCGCTGACATCGAACGCGACATCATCCGACGCCGTTCCTCGACGGATGAATTGGACGACGCCACCCATCGCGCCGCTGCCGTAGAGATCCGAAGCACCGCCGCGTACCACTTCGATCTGCGCGATCGCTTCTCGCGGCACGCGGCCCCAGTAGACCCAGCCTCCGAACGGATCGTTCAGCGGGATTCCGTCGTCGAGCACAAGCGCACGCGAGGCGCCGCTGGCTCCGATGCCGCGCAGCGACACGCCCTGCGAGGTCGGATTGGCGCTGCGGCTTCCCGATCGCCGGAAGAGCGTGAATCCCGGCACCTGGCGCAGCGCATCATCCGTGGTCGCTGCCGCAGTGGACTCCAGCGACTGGCGCGAGATCACGACGACGCTCGCCGGCGTGTCGCCCAGACGCGCCGGCGTGTTCGTGGCGGTGACGACGATCGTGTCCGCAGCCCTCGGCGGCGCGGACGCGGGCGGATCGTCGATCGCGAGAAGAAACAACGCCAGCAGCGGCAGTATCACGCGATCCAGTGTGACCCAATTCGCATCGCCGCCGCGTCACGGCAATTGGATCGTCGTGGTCTCTCCCGCGGTGATCGTGACCGGCACGCTACTGACGACGGCGCCGCTGTTGTCGAGCACGGACAACATGTACGACCCGGGCGGAACAGTCGGATAGGGTCCATTGGTCCCCGGGCGAATCGGACCGGGAAAACGCGTCCCGATCGCTTCGAGCCGCACCACCTGTGCGCTCTTCGCCTGGATGATCAGTTGACCGCCATGCACGAGCGTGATCGGCACGTCGGCCGGCGGTGTCGTGAAGTTGACGGTCTTGCCGACATAGAAGCGCGCGAAGGTTGCAGCAACGTAGCTGCCCGGCTTCAACCAGGTTTTGAGGACGCCGGTGTCCACGCGTTGGGCCTGGGCCTGATTCGTGTGCTGCTCGGTAGCGACCATGATCGATGCATCGACGGGTGCTCCCGTGACGGAGTCGGTGACATGAAACGTCACGGATGGCGCCTGCTCGAGCCGCACTTCCACTTCCGGCGCACTTCCGCCCGAGACCGTGACTTGCTGCGTAGCGACGGAGTACGGCTCGCGCGTCGCCCGCAATTCGTAGACAGCGTCGACGAGAGCATCGATCGCAAAGTGGCCCTCGGAGTCGGTCGTGGCCGATCCGCTGGCCTGCACGGTGCGCGCGAACGCCAGTACCTGCGCGTTCGCAAGCGGAGCGCCGGTGGCGGCGTCGACGACATGGCCTCGCAGCATCGCGCCGCGGACATCGACGTCGAACGTGCCGCTGCCGCTGGCGGTGTAGGCCGTCTGGTAGTTGATGTTCGATCCGTTGATGCGTACGTTGTAGTCGCCGGGCATCAGTAAGGTGACGACGTAACTGCCGTCCGCGGAGATCATTCCGTTGCCACCGGCCTGAGGCATTTGGGCGGCCGCGATTTTCTGCGCTGTTGGCGGAGTCGGAAAGAAACTGATGCTGCCCATCGAGACGACCGCGCCCGCATGCGTCACGTGGCCGCTGATGGTGATGCCTTCGTTGAAATTGAGCTCCACCGGCGGGGCGGCGCCATTTTCCACGACGATGTTTTTCGGTAACGCAGTGCGGCTCCTTCCGGGCGCGGAGAGAAACGCATCCACCCGGACGCGGCCATCCGGAATGCCCCGCAGCGTAAAGTTGCCCGCTGAATCGACCGGTGTCTGGCTGTGTGACGTGTTTCCTGCCGCTGCCACGACGACCAGCGTCAAATCTTCGGGCGGCAGACCGGTCACGCGTCCGGTGATCGTAGCGCCGTGATCGAGCGCGAAGGTGAGCGGCTGGCTCTGCGGAACGGTGACGTCGTTTACATCCTCGCTGACGTAACCTTCCTTCCGCGCGGTGAGGTGGTAGCTGCCGTTTGCGAGGCCCTGCATGACGAAGCTGCCATCGAGATCCGTCTGCACCATGTTGCTCGGCATGCCGCGGTCACCTGCGATCGCGATGTTGGCGCCAGGAATGTTGTGACCGGCGCGGTCGGTGACGCGGCCGCGAATCTCGGCGCCATGATCCAGCTCCACGTCGAGACGCAGATCCTTCCCCGCCGTGACCTCGACCGTCTTGTGCAGCACGATGAATCCCGTTCTCTGGAACTGAATCGAGCGCTCACCTTCAGCAACGCCATCGAGTGTGTAGTTCCCATCGGCGTCGGTGGTCAGGCCGCCGAAAAACGGCATTCGATTCGCGGTGAGCGATACCTGCACTCCGGCCACGGGCGCGCCGCCCGAGGTGACGCGGCCGGTGATGCTGGCACCGCGATCGAGTTGCACGTCGATCCCACTCACCGTTTTGGACTCCTCGGCGGTGATATCGCTTCGCGTGGCCGTGACATAACCGGTAGCGGTGACGGAGATTTGCGCTGTTCCCGGCGGCACGTTGTCGATCGCGTAGCTGCCGTCGTCCGCATGCACCTGTTGCGGCGTGGCCGAGGGGCCCGGCCTGCCTCGCGATGGAAGCGAGACCGTGAAATCGGTGACCGGCTGCTTCGTCCCTCGATCGACGACGCGTCCTTCGATGCGCGCGCCGTGCGGCATCGTGATCGTCACATTCTTTGCCGGTGCCGTGACCGGAACCGGAGCGGATGTCATGTGCCTGTCGGACGAAACCGCCGTGAGGGTTGTGGCACCCGAGGCGATGCCGGCGAGCGTGAAGGAACCGTCGGAATCCGTCGTTGCGTTTCGCGGCGCGAGCTGCGAGCGCGGCATCTCGATGGTGGCGCCGGCGACAGGCGTGCCATCCGAATGAACAACGCGCCCGGTGATCGTGACGCCACGATCGACTTCGACGACGACCGGCTCGGAGCGCGCGGTCAGCGCAATGTTGGGAACCCGTTTCGGCGCGACCTCATCGCCGGTCACGAAAACAGAATGCGTACCCTCGGATGTCCGGAAGACGACCGAGCCATCGGCGCCGGTGCGGCGGCAATCCTGACGCGACGGATCGTCACATTCGGCGGGAGAGAAGAAGCCTTGCTGCGCGCCGTCGCCGATTCGGGTCAGATCTACGTAGGCGTGTGCTACGGGTTGATGCTGCCGGTCGCGCACGTGCACCGGAATCGTGAATCCGCGCACCAGCGTGATCATGATGTCGTTTCGCGTTTCGCCGGGCTGCCACTTGCGTGCTTCCACCATCCCGCCCGCGTAACCGTGCTTTCTCGCGTAAATCGGCAGCGCAAACGGAGTCGCTGAGGTCATCACGCGAACTGAAAACTCGCCCGCCGCATTCGTAAGCGTGCTCGGACGCCGCGGGCCGTTGGTCACCGGCGAAGTCACCACCGCGCTCGCAACTGGCTTCTTTTCTTCGTCGATCACGCGGCCACGCGCCCGGGCGTACGGCAAGGCTGAAAATGAGCGCGTCAGAACATGCGGCACGACGACGGCGGCGGACGCGATCCCGTACGACGGATGCGCTCCTTCGATTTGATACGAGTGCGCAAGCAGTGGGGCGAACGTGAATCTGCCCTTCGCGTCGCTGACCGACATTGCCACCGAGTCCGTGCCTTCGTTCAACGACATCCGCGCGCCAGCCACGGCCGCGCCGCTCAACGAGTCGCGAATCGTGCCGGTGAACGTGTCGCCTCTGCCCAGGCGAATTTCGACCGCTCCCGCTTTTGGCGGCCGCGTGGCTGCACCGATCTCGCTCCCGTGCGATGCCCTGACCGACTGCCAATTCTCGGGAGCATGCGCGACGACGAACGTGCCGTCGGCCGCCGATTCCGCCAGCGGCCAGCCGTTGATCGACACGATCGCATGTGGCACCGGCCCCGCGGCGTTCACGACCTTGCCACGAACAGTCACGCCGGCAGAAAGTTTGATCTCGTAGGTCGTCGAGACTACGCCTCCCATGTCGCGGCGCGATCCGACAGCAAAATCGGGATGGATGACGGAGACCGAACCGATGCCGAATGCCGGAGTCTCGCCCGCAGCATCCGTTTTTCTCACCTCGGTTCCCGACGCAACGATCGCGTTCGCGACCGGCTTGCCTGCGCTCGTCACGCGAAACTTCGACACCGGCTCCGCGCCGAGTTGAACGACGCCGATGTCGTCGCCGTCGACGGTAGCGATGGCAGTGCGTGGGTGGCCGGGCGCCTCGATCTCGAGATCGACAGCAGGCGATGACTTGAGGTCGATCATAAACAAGCCGGTATCCGACGATTGGGCTGTTGCGCCGGGCTCGCGATCGGCCTTCCCGGCCACGAGTCGCGCGCGCATCGCGGCGGAATCCTCGGGGACGAACGCGCGGATGGTGGCGCCGGCGACCGGCTTCCCATCCAGATCGACAATCGTGCCGGTGATCGCGGCATGTGCAATCGTCGATGACGAACCTACGAAAAGAGCAGCGAGAGCGAAGCGTGCGAGTTTGCGCATACGGATCGGACGAATGATCATGAAAGACGTTCCACGATGGCGGTGTGTCCTTGCGCCGCGGCGAGGTCGGCGGGCGTTTTGCCGTCGTCGCCAGCAGCGCGCGGGTTGGCCCCTGCGGCCAGAAGAAGGTCGAGCATGACTTGGTCTCCATGTTGTGCGGCCGTGTGAAGCGCGGTGTATGCCAGTTGCTGCCGCGCGTTCACATCGGCTCCGTGTTCGATGAGCAGTTGCATGATGGCGGCGTCGCGAACGGCCGCCGCCGCGTGGACGGGTGTGACACGAAACGCGTTGCGCGCAGCGGCGTTGACGTCCGCGCCGCGCTCGATCAGCGTGCACGCCAGATCCGGCTGACGGAAAAAGACAGCCAGACCGATCGCCGGGAATCCATCGTCAGAAAATGAATCGAGCAGCGCCGGATCCGCGTCCAGCATCTTCGTCGCGAGGTCGGCGCGCCCAAGAGCGCAGGCCTCGCCGAACGTCAGCGCCGCGCCGCGATCGAGGAAGAGTTGCGCCAGCCCGGCATGTCCGTTGTAGACCGCGAAGAGGATCGGCGTGATGCCGTTCTGGCGGGCGCCGAGGAGCGAAGAATCGCCGTCGAGAAGGCGCGCCACGCCCGCGGCGTCGTTTTCGCGGATGGCGTCGAAGAGCTCTTTCTCCTGCATGGCGTGAAATCGTAATCCACGCCGGGGAGAGTGAAACCCGCGTTAAGCCCTTTTTTTCGCCATTTTCTCTACCAATTGCAGACTCTTGTATTTCCAGCAGGCCGTGCAGCGACAATCAAGGCACGGAGCTTGATTTATATGAATGCGATGGACACGAGGAAATGCGAGATTTGCGGCCATTCACGCGCGGCGCACGTCGATGGCGTTCATTGCGCGTTGTGCCGCTGCAACTCCCAGCGCACGGTCGCGGTGCAGGAGTCGCTCACCTTCCGCAGCTCCCTCCCGGTCCGCACTGCGGCAACCGGCAGGAAGCGATAATGGAGGTGCAGGATTACTTCACCCGATCCCGCCGTTGCAAATCGTCATGAGCGAAAAGACCGCGAAAGTCTCCAAGACCGTCACCGTGTCTGAACGCAACCTGCAAAGCGCCGCGCTCCGTCTGTTGCCCAAGAACAACAAGCTCGTTTCCCCCGAGGTCGACTACCTCCGCCGCGTCCTCGGCGAACGAGCCACGCAACAGCAGATCGACGAAAAGGTCCAGCAGGTGCGCAAGCTCCCCTGGTCTGAAATCGTTCACGAATAGATTGCGACGCCTTCCTTGCGCTTGATCGATGAAGAACGATGAAACGCCATCCGAGGGAGAAGTTCCGCGGATCGAAACGGCTGAATCCGAACGCCCGGAGACAAATGACGTCATTCTCCGGCCCGAAATCCGCGTTGCCTTCGAGCCAACCTGTTGTGGCTCGGGCTGCGTGGATTGTCCGTTCTGATCTGAACCACAGGCTTTCTCACGCGAAGCCGCGAAGATCGCGAAGGAGAGCATCGCAAACCTTCAATCGAACTTCGCGTCTTCGCGTCTTTGTGTGTCTGTGGTGCTGGTTTTCAAATTCCCATCGCGGCCACGTATAACCCATGAAAATGATGGACGCCGTTTTCGCGCGACGGCGAGTAGCGGCCGTTGTCGTACGTCGATGAGGCCAGTCCGCGCTGCACGGCTTCGCAGATGTCGATGTCTTCGAGCTGGATCTCGTCGCTGAAGGCAACCGTCTCTTCGATGCGCTGGCGTCCGGCGGGCGAATCAGGATCGCGGAAGTACCACTCGAACAACGTCAGCGTCTTAGTCGGTCCGAGGGGGAGGATGAGGTTCGTGGAGAAATTGTCGGGATAGACGTTCAGCATCAGGTTCGGCCAGACCCAGAAGTAATCGACGTCGTCACCAGCGTCATTCACGCGGATGCGATCGGGACGCTTGAGCGGCGCGACCTGGATCGAATAGTTCGCCTTCGTCTCCGTCCGGTAATTGGGATAGTCGATCTCGCGGAAGAGCCCCGGATGAACGATCGGGATGTGGTACCCCTCGAGATAGTTGTCGACGTACACCTTCCAGTTGCAGTCGAGCGACCATTCCTTCCGTGCCGCGAGCCGGTAGCCGGCGTAATTGCGAGGCGCGAGCCGGCCAACGAGATCGCCAAGAAACTCGGTCAGCGGTGCGGCGGCCGCATCGAGATTGACGAAGACCAGCTCGCTCCAGATCTCGACGCGAAATTGCGGCAGCGAGAAATCGTCGCGCTCGAAGCATTCAACGCCGCTCATCTCCGGCGTGTTCAGGAGGCTGCCATCGAGCGCATACGTCCAGCCGTGGTAACCGCACTGCAGGACAGGACGTTTGCCCTCCCCTTTCGCGACCGGACCAGCACGATGGCGGCAGACATTCGACATCGCGCGCAAAACGCCATCACTTCCTCGTACGACAAGAACCGGCTCGTTGGCGATCGTCGTCGTGAAGAACTGACCCGGATCGCGCACTCGATCGGCGTGTCCGGCGAGTTGCCAGGTTCGCCCAAAAACGTTGCGGTTCTCGGCATCGAGCACGTCTTTGTCGAAGTAGTAGCGCGACGGGAGTGTCCGCGCGAAAGCCAGGCGGGGATCGAATTGGTAGTCGCTCATTTTTTTCGAACGAGAAGGTACAACGGGATCGTCAGAATAAGGACGGCGAGTGCGTAGAGCGAGTTGCGCGTGTCACTGATGACCGCTCCGATCAGGAACGCGATCGATGCGAGGAAAGCCAAGCCGGTCGTGAACGGATGACCGATCGCGCGAAACGGACGCTGCGCATCCGGCGCGCTGCGGCGCATGGCAAAGAGTGACGCGAACGAGAGCGCGTAGTTCGCCACGAAAAAGAACGCCAGAATCGCGATGACCTGCTCGAACTTGCCGGAGATCACGAACACGGCCGCGAGGATGCTGCTGAACAAGAGCGCGATGTCCGGCGTCCCCCCTTTGTTCACTTCGGCCGCGCCACGCCAGAAGAGTTTGTCGCGGCTCATGGCGAACAGCACGCGCGGCGCAATCAGGACGTTCGAATTCACGGCGCTGATCAGCGACACGATCATGATGACCCGGACGATGGTGTCGCCATACGCGCCGAACAGATGCTGCGCCACGACTCCCGCCGCGAGCTTCTGTCCAGCCAGGCTACCCAGCGGCACGACGCGAAGAAAGGCGATATTGACGAGCAGATAGATCGTCATCACCGCGAACACGCCGCCGAACATCGCCCGCGGGATGTTGCGGCCGGAATCCTTCACCTCCTCCGAAAAATAGATCACCGCCGTCCATCCGTCGTAGGTGTAGATGACCGCTTGCAGCGCCAGGATGAAGGCGATGGCGATAGATCCTTCGTGATCCGCTTCGATGATCGACGTGGTGGGGTGTCGGGTGCCGAGGTAGAAGCAGGCGGCGATGAGGAAGAGAAAGGCCAGCGCTTTCAAAAGACTCGTCGCGTCCTGCGTCCAGCCGCCCCAGCGAACGCCGAACCATTGGATCAGCGTGAGAATGGCGATGACCGTGAGTGCCGTCGGCTCGATGCCGCGCAATGCCGGAAACAAGACGAGCGCGTACTCACCGACGACGATGGAGACGGCCGCCGTTGTACCGCACGTCGAGATCCAGTCACTCCAGCCGACCACGAGGCCGGCATAATCACCGAGCGCGCGCCGCACGAAAACGTATTGCCCGCCGGATTCAGGAACGAGCGTGCCCAGCTCGGCCAACGCGTTCGCGCCGAGAAGCGCGTAGAGGCCGCCGATGACCCAGACGGAAAGGAACGGCCAGAAAGAAGGGAGCTGCGTGGCGATGTCGCCGGGCGTGCGGAGAATGCCCGCGCCGATCATGTTGCCCACCGTGACGGCAAGGCCGAACGTCACGCCGAGGACGGTGAGAAGTTTCGCGCGCGGTGGCAAGACGGGGGAAGTGTAACGTGGTGTTGCGGTCGCGGGGTCGCGGGGTCTTCGTGGTCGCGGGGTTGGCTATTGCGTTGCCGGGTTACTGAGTTGCCGGCTTGCTCCGAGACCTGCGACTCCACTCTGCAACGCAGCAACCGTGCAACTCAGTAACCGCGCGGCCGCGCCAACCCCGCGGCCGCAAACCTAATCCGCTTCCTTCACCGCCACCGGTCCGTTGTGCGTCGACAGCGACACGGCGCGCGTGCCGGAACCGAGCTCGATGCGGCGTGGCCAGCGCGGGCCGAAATCGTCGTCATCGTCGCGGCTGGCCGCATACGCCTTCTTCGCGGCCGCGCAACCGGCGGCACGGCACGTCACCGGCGAGTTGCCATCCGTTTCGACGAGCACGCCCGAGCGATAGCCGCTGGGGAGCTTGAGTGACAGCGGACCGTTCTCGGTCGACGCATCGAGGCTTCCGGGGCCCCACGCGCCGCCCGACAACTTCACAGAGATCGGACCATTGGTCGCGCGCAGTTTGACGTTTCCGGAGTCGCCGGCGAAGGCGATCGGTCCATTCTGCGTGTTGATGTCGAGCGTGCCCGACGACGCTTTGACCGAGATCGGACCGTTGAGCGCATGCGCGGTGATCGCGCCATCGACACCATCGATCGAGATCGGACCATTGCTGGCATCGAGATCGAGCGAGGCGTTGCGCGGCGCAAAGACGAGGAAGTAGATCATCGAGCGGCCGTCGGTCTCGGCGCGGCCGGCGCTCACTTCATTGCCGCTGACGTTCACGCGCAGATCGCTGACATTCCCGAGCGCCGACGCTTTGCACGCCTTCACGACGAAACTGGAAGTGCTCGATGCGAGAACGCGAATCGAGCCATTGCGATCGCTGCGCACTTTGAGCGAGCGCAGGCTGCCGACAGGAACATTCTCTTCGACAACCGGCACATCGCGCTCGTTGTAGCGGACGTGAATCGCGCTGCAGTCGCGCACGTCTTCCCAGTCTTCCGTCGTGATCGAAAGACCGTGATTCGAGTAGCTGGTGTGCGATGAATGCGAGACGGCGGCGAGGGGCAGCGTGAGGGCGATGAGGGTTGCCAGGAATGCAAGGCGGCGCATGGTGATCCTCCGTTCTGAGGCGTTGGACGCTGGGGGCGCGGCGAAGTTAGCAGGTGCTATACGATTGCCATCCAGAGGAACGGATGAATCGCTTCGACCTTCAGAGGATGGCCGATGAACGGGTTGCCGACGCGGCAGCGCTTCTCGCTGCCGGGCGCTTTCAGGCTGCGTACTACCTCTGCGGTTACGCGGTCGAATTCGCGCTCAAAGCCTGCATCGCCCGTCAGTTTCGCGAATTCGATTTTCCCGATCGGAAGGTTGTCAATGACAGCTACGTTCACGACCTTACGAAGCTTCTCAACGTCTCCCGCTTGGCCCAACTCCACCGGGAGGAGGCGGACCGAAACGAGTCTTTTGCGGCAAATTGGGGAATCGTGCAAGCTTGGTCAGAGGCGAGCCGGTATAATGCCGCGATCACGGAAGACGCGGCAACAGTCCTCTTTCGTGCAGTCTCCGATCCGACCAGTGGGGTTCTCGCATGGCTGAAGAAATACTACTGAAGGAAACGCTCACAGAAGAGATGAAGAGCCTCGGCGCTTCGGTCACCCGCAAGCTTGATGAGGCTGGCTGGCCGGTCGTCGCGTCGTTCTGGTACTTCGAATCCGATTTCAATCGTTGGAAGCTCTATCTCGCATCGCCCCGCGTGAACACCGATGGTATGAAAGCGGCGTATGGCGCTCTGATCAACGCCCTCAAAGCACTCGGCCAGTCGCGCTCCAATCTCAATTACATCATCACCATCGTCGCGCCGGATGACTCGCTCGTCAGCAATTTGGCCTCAGAAATCCAGACTGGCTGGAAGATCAGCGGCATTCTGCTTCCCCGACAGGCGATCAACGGATCCATCTTCGAGGAAGCATACGTGTACCGCGTCACATCTGAGTCCGCCGCGGCGTAATCGTTCCCGCGCTACTGCGTAATCACCAGTTCCACCCTCCGGTTCTGCTGCCGTCCCGCGGCGGTTTTGTTCGTCACGATCGGCGACTCTTCGCCCTTTCCGCTGGCGCTGATGTGATCCGCGGGAACGCCTGCGGACACGAGATAGTCGCGCACGGCTCCGGCGCGTTTTTCGGAGAGCGCCTGATTCGTATCCTTCCCGCCGACGTTGTCCGTATGCCCTTCGACAGCGATCTTGAGCGACGGATCGGTGGCGATCTGTGTGGCGATCTTCTTGAGCGTAGCCTTCGCGCCCGGCTTGAGTGCCGTCTTCCCTGTATCGAAAAGAATGCCGCCATTCAGCGTCACGATGAGCCCTCGGGGATCGTTTCGCGTGGCCGCGATCCGATTCAGCTCATTCTGAAATCGCAGCCGTCTCGCTTCCGCATCCCGCTCGGCGAGCTCTTTTCGCGTCTCGTCGAGCTGGCTCTGCGCCTGTTGCGCAGCGGCCTGCGCTTGCTGCGCGGCAACCTGGGCCTGTTGCGCCTGCGTATTCGCCTGCTGTGCCTGCGCGTTGGCTTGCTGCGCCTCGGCCTGCGCAGCCTGCGCCTGCTGCGTGGCATTCTCGGCCTGCTGTCGCAACGCCGCGGCTTCCGCGTCGGTCTGTTTGCGGCGCGCTTCCGCGGCGGCGATCGCCTGCTGCTGTTGATCGGCAAGTTGCTTGCGCGTCTCCGCCTCGCGTTCGAGCGACTGACGCAGCAGATCGACTTGCTGCTGCCGCGCGAGGATGTCCGCCTGACGCTGCGAGAGGACGTCCGGCGGGAGCGTTCCCGCTTGCTGTGATGCCGTCAGATCTGTATGCAGCCGGTTGATCTCCGCCTGCATTGCCTCGGCGTTGGCGCGCTCGCGCTCCTGAATCGTCCGCAGCGCCAGTTGCTGATCCTCGATCTGCCGGCGCATGGCGTCGACGTCGGAGGGACTTGAAGTGGCGATCGATCCCTGGTACCTGCCAACAGTTTCATCGAGCTGACGCTCCGCGGCGATGCGCGCCTGACGATCGGATTCGATTCTCGCTTCGGCGGCGCGCCGGTTCTCGTCGACCTGTTGGCGAAGCCGTTCCACTTCCTCCGCCTGCGCCTGACGATTGGCCTGCTCCGACGCCAGTTGCTGCTGCAACGCGACTGTGTGCCGTTCCGCCTCTTCGCGTTGCGCACGCTCGGCCGCCGCTTGCCGCTCACTCTCGCGTTGCGCGAGACGCGTGCGATCGAGCTGCACCGACGGCAGCAGCTTGCTCGATTGTGCAAGCCGCGCGAGGTAAAACGCGCGGCGTCCGATCATCTCCGCGCGGAATGCCAGGTCGTCCCCGGGATCGCTCTCACTCGTGGTTCGCGAAACGCGTTTCGCGCTGTCGATGTACTGCTCTGCGATGTTGAGGTCATTGTCTGGAACCGTGTCGAGCGCACCAGCGGCCTTCGCTTGATCGACGGCGAATTGAGCCGTCGCGATGCGCTCTTTCGTCGTTGCACCGCGATGAAGCTCGATCACCGGCGGCTCTTCCGGCAGCAGCGTCACGTTCGACGTACCGCCAAAACGGTTGATGTCGTTCTGCAAACCGTGAATCGCGGTGTTCGTGCTCAACCACCGCGCTTTTGCCGCCGCGGCCTGCGCCTCTGCTGTCGCCTCGATCGCGCTCATCTGCGCCTGCCCCCGAATCGCTGGCTTCGACGAATTCAGGTTCTGCTCCGCGAAGCGCGCCCGGTAGACTGCGTCGTCGTAAAGAGTCTTGGCAAATACAGCCGCGCCAACCGTGTCCGCCGCCGCCAACGCCTGCTGCGCCCTGCTCAGATCATTCGCCGGCTGGGCCGACAGCGCCGTCGCGACAAACAGAGCGAGCACGGCCGTTCGTAATGGATGCATGATTCCTCCTGACTTCAAGGAGGGAACTGCAAGGGTGATGCGCGCGGAGGATTTGGCGCGGGCGGCGTATGATTCAGGATGATGTCAAAGACGGTCGAAGCTGAGTACCTCGCACGAGAGCAGAAACTGAAGCTCGACGAACCTCTTGAAGGCCTGGCCGATCACGCCCGTTTTCAGGTTTCGTTGCATGTAGTGCCAACGCCGGATGCGAAGCCGTGGCTCAACTTGAAGGGCACGTTGCCGAAGGAAGCCATCGATGCGTGGCGGGCGTCCCTCACGGCGCTGTCTGCTCCCGATGAGTAGAAGTACGGACTACCCTCCGAGGTAGGCCTTCTTGATCCGATCGCTCGAAAGTAGCGCTTTCGTCTCGTCGGCCAGCACGATGCGGCCCGTCTCCATCACGTAGCCGCGGTGGGCGGTTACGAGGGCCATGTGCGCGTTTTGTTCGACGAGGAGGATCGTCGTCCCTTCGGCGTTGATTTCTTTGATCACGCGGAAGATCGTTTGAACCATTTGCGGCGCGAGACCGAGCGAGGGTTCGTCGAGGAGTAGAACCTGCGGCTTCGACATCAGAGCGCGCGAGATCGCCAGCATCTGTTGCTCGCCGCCGGACAGCGTTCCCGCGCTTTGCTTGATCCGTTCTTTGAGGACCGGGAAGAGCGCAAAGATTCGCTCGTACTCCGACTGCTTGATCTTGTCTTTGCGCAGATACGCGCCGAGCTCGAGGTTGTCGTTCACCGTCAGATTCGCGAAGATTCCGCGTCCCTCGGGCACATGCGACACGCCCATCGCCGTGATCACGTGCGGCTTCGTGCCGGTGATCGTGCGGCCGTCGTAGGTCACTTCGCCTGTCTTCGGTTTGAGCAGTCCGGAGATCGTCCGCAGCGTCGTCGTTTTGCCGGCGCCGTTCGCGCCGATGAGCGTCACGATCTCGCCCTTGTTCACCTCGAGGTCGATGCCGCGCAATGCCGGAATGTTGCCGTACGTCACTTCCAGATTGTGAACGCTGAGCAGTGCGGTCATAGGCCGGCCGCCTCCGCCGGTTCGCCGAGGTAGGCTTCGATGACGACTGGATTGGCGCGAACATCGGCCGCGCTTCCTTGCGCAATCGTTTTGCCGAAGCTGAGGACGATGATCCGCTCGCAGATGCCCATCACCAGCTCCATGTTGTGCTCGATGAGGAGGATGGCGATGTCGAAGCGGTCGCGAATCTCGTGAATTGTTTCCATCAGATCGAGCGTCTCGCGATCGTTGAGTCCCGCGGCCGGCTCGTCGAGCAGCAACAGCTTCGGACGCGCCGCCAGCGCACGCGCGATCTCGAGACGTCGCTGGTCGCCATAGGGCAGATTCTTCGCGTAGTAGTCAGCGCGCTTCTCCAATCCGAAAATGCGGAGCAGCTCCGTCGCATCGCGATCCGCAATCTCCTCGGCATCGTGAAAGCGGTTCGTCTTCAGAACGGCGGCGGTGCCAGAGTATTTGTAGTGGATGTGGCCGCCGATCTTCACATTGTCGATCACTGAGAGTTCTTTGAAGAGGCGGATGTTCTGGAACGTGCGGGCCACGCCGAGCGCAGTGATCTGGTACGGTTTGAACTCGTGCGTCGATACACCGCCAACGAAGATCTCCCCCTCGGTCGGCTTGTAGACGCCGGTGAGCATGTTGAAGACGGTCGTTTTTCCCGCGCCGTTCGGACCGATCAATCCAACCAGTTCGTGAGGCTGAATGGCCAGATTGAAATGCGACACCGCCGTCAGACCACCGAAGCGGATGGTCACGTCGCGTGCGTCGAGCAGAGCGTTCGCGTCAGCCATCACGATACCGGCGTTGCGCCGCCGCTGTTCCCCTTCTCGTTCTTATCAGGATCGGGAGTGACATCCGTTTTCTTCCGTCTACCGAAAATCTGCCACAGTTCGCGCCGCCCGAAGAGACCCTGAGGCCGCGTCAGCATCAGCACGATGAGCATGATCGAGTAGATGACCATGCGCGGATCGCGGCCGCCCGGCATGTAGTCCTTCACCGAGCGCAATCCCTCGGGCAGAAACGTCAGGATGATCGCCGCGACGACCGAGCCGGAGATCGAGCCAAGCCCGCCAAGAACGACCATGGCCACGACTTCGAACGACTTCACGAACATGAACATCTGCGGATTGAGATACATCATGTAGTGCGCGTAAAGCCCGCCTGCGACGCCTGCCATGAACGAGCCGATCACGAACGCCTTGACCTTGTATTTCGTCGTATCGACACCCATCGCCTCGGCAGCGATCTGGTCCTCGCGCACGGCCAGAAACGCGCGGCCGACGGACGACTGCACGAGCCGCCACGAGATGACGATCGTCAGTCCGGCGACGAGGAAAACCCAGAAGAAGTTGCTCCAGTGCGGGATACCGCTGAAGCCGCGCGCGGCACCGATCGTGTCGATGTTCAGGATGAGAACGCGGATGATCTCGCCGAATCCGAGCGTGACGATGGCTAGGTAGTCACCGCGCAGCCGCAACGAGGGCAAGCCGACGAGGTAGCCGGCGAGAGCCGCGAGCAGTCCACCGGCCAGAACCGCGATGACGAGGTAGACGTTCTGCATCACGAACTGCTCCGTGCCGGCCGGCATCTTCTCCAGCCGCGGAGCGAAGTGGTAGTAGGTCAGATAGGCGGAAAAATACGCTCCGACAGCCATGAAGCCTGCGTGACCGAGCGAAAACTGACCGGCGTGGCCGTTGATGATGTTCAGCGAAACCGCCAGCGTGATGTTGATCCCCATGATGACGAGGATCCGGTTGTAGTAGGCGATGCCCGCGATGGGGATGGCTTCGAGGCCGTACGACAATCCGATCAGTACCGCGACGAAGCCGGAGAGAAGAAGGACGTCGCGAAGCCACCAGGGGAGAGACGTTTTCACGCCCACCCTCCCGAGGCGAATGTTGAATGTTTAATGTTGATTGTTGAATGTTGAATGCAGAAGCAACCGCCGGCGGCGGCCCATTCAACATTCAACATCCAACATTCAACATTCAACATTCCGCTTCTCACACTCAAACTTTCTCCGCCTGGTACTTTCCGAACAGCCCGGACGGGCGGAAGAGAAGAATCGCAATCAGGATGATGAAGGCGATGGCGTCGCGGTAGTTCGAGAAGTGGCTGCCGCCGACGAAGGACTCGATGATGCCGATGATCAGTCCTCCGATCACGGCGCCGGGCACGTTGCCGATGCCGCCGAGAACCGCGGCGATGAAGGCTTTGAGTCCGGGCATGATGCCCATCAGCGGATCGATCTTCGGGTACGACAGGCCGTAGAGAATGCCGGCCACCGCCGCGAGCATCGAGCCGATGATGAAGGTCATCGAGATGATGCGGTCGGTCGGGATTCCCATCAGCGACGCAGTCTCGAAGTTGAACGAGACGGCGCGCATGGCCCGGCCGAATTTCGTGCCGTAGATGATGTATTGCAAAAGGCCCATGAAGATGACGGCGACGACGAGCACGATCATCTGGTAGTTCGTCGTCGTCACGCCGCCGAAGTTGATGAGGTGCTTCTCGACGAGCGTAGGGAAGAACTTCGGGTCGGCGCCGAAGACGAACTGGCCGCCGTACTCGAGCAGGAACGAGACGCCGATCGCCGTGATCAGCGACGCGATGCGCGGCGCGCTGCGCAACGGCCGGTATGCGATGCGCTCGTTGAGAAATCCGAACAGCCCGCAGACGACCATCGCCACGAGCATGACCAGCCCGGCATAGACCCAGCCCAGCGGCCCGCCATGCGTCTGCAAGTGTCGTCCAGCGAAGCCGCCCGCGTAGAAGCCGACGAAGGCGCCGAGCATGAAGACGTCGCCGTGCGCGAAGTTGATGAGCTTCAGGATGCCGTACACCATCGTGTAGCCGAGGGCGATCAGCGCGTAGATTGCGCCGACGGCAATTCCGTTGAGCAGATTCTGGAGGATCTCCTGCATTCAGTGGCCGCTATGGTGTCGGGTGTCGGGTGTCGGGTGTCGGGTGTCGGGTGTCGGGTGTCGGGTGTCGGGTGTCGGGTGTCGGGTGTCGGGTGTCGGGTGTCGGCGAGACGGTAACTGAAATCTGACTGACGTCAAGACTTGTACTCGCCGTTACAAAAAAAGATCCGGCGAACGCTACCCGCCGGACCGTGTCCTGTAAAGATAAAGTTTGGTGTCGGTATGGGGAGTGGGGAGTCGGGTGTGGGGGGTGGGAGCAAAGCCGGCGGGATTCAGGAGCCGGAAGCCGGAAAAATCTCCGACCCCCGACTCCCGATAACCGATCACCGATTCCCTATTTGTTCGTCGCCGTCGCCGGCGCTGCTGCCGCGGGCGCCGCGCCGGTGTTCATCTCGACTTTGCCGCCTGTGGCCGGATCGATCGTCGCTGCCAGAGTGAGCTGGCCGTTCTTGATCTCTTCGATGACGAGCTTCTTGCCCATGGCGTTGCGCTCCGGTCCGATCGTGATCGTGCCGGTGACGCCGGTGAGGCCTTTGGTCTGCGCGATGGCATCACGGAGCGACGGTCCATCAAGCTTGCCAGCGCGCTTCATGGCATCAGCAAGTGTCTTCATGTCGTCGTAACCGAGTGCGGCAAGCGCGTCGGGAGTCTGGCCAAAGCGCTCTTTGTACTTCTGTACGAAGTTGGCGACGACGGGCGCCGGATCGGCGTAGAAGTAGTGGTTCGTGTAGAAGCAACCCTCGAGGGCCTTGCCGCCGATCTCGATCAGCTTCGGCGATTCCCAGCCGTCGCCGCCGAGGAGCGGGCAGGTGATTCCCAGGTCGCGGGCCTGGTTGGCAATCTGACCGATGTCGGTGTAGTAGCCGGGGACGTACAGAAGCGACGGGTTGGTCGCTTTGATCGCGGTGAGCTGCGAGCGAAAATCGCTGTCGCCGTTCGCGTAGCTCTGCGTACCGACCATCTTCCCACCGAGCGCGGTGAACTTGGCGGTGAAGACCGCGCCCAGTCCCCGCGAGTAGTCGCTCTTCACATCGGTGAGCATGGCCACGCTTTTCGGCTTGTTGTTCGCGGTGGCCCACTGATCAGCGAAAACGGCCTGGTACTCGCCCTGATAGCTGTCGGTGAAGCAGATCCGGAAGATGTAGTCGCCCTTCTTCGTGACCTCGTCGTTGGTGGACGAAGGGCTGATCATCGGCACCTTGTTCGACTGGCAGATCGGGGCCGCGGCGATGGAGGCGGAGGACGCCACTTCGCCGAGGACGGCCAGGACGCCGTTCTGCGAGATCAGCTTGGTGACAGCGTTGGCCGCCTCCTCCGACTTGGACTGATCGTCCTCGCTGAGGACTTTGATCTTGCGTCCGTTGATGCCGCCAGCGGCGTTGATCTCGTCGGCAGCCATGATGATGCCGTTGTGCGTCGACTGGCCGAACGTCGCCTGAGCGCCGGTCATCGAGCCGTACTCGCCGATGAGAATGTCGCCGCTACCAGCCGCCGTGGTGGTGTTCCCGCCGTTTTCCTTCGGCGGACAGCCGAGCAGTCCAAACGACAGCACGGCGATGGAAATGAGAATCAGTAAGTTCTTGCGCATAGGTCTCCTCTTCAAAGAGTTGCGGATTGTACAGCAGGGAACGTTCCTGGAAAGTAGCTCAAGCGCTATCGCCGGAAGAGAGCCGGAAATACGCGAGCCATCCTCGGGCGTATCATTCACAACGGGAGGCGACATGGCAGAAAGAAAGCAGCTGGAGCTTGAGCCGCCGCGGAAGCTCAAGGTCCGAACGATTCAAACCTTTCGCGTCGGCAAGAGCAAAATCAACATCAAGCTCGCGGACAAGACGCTGCGGAAGGTGATGAAGGAGCACGAAGGGAAAGAGCGTAGTGCAGCCAGCAAGTGAGGCCGCACCGCCTCCTTACGACGTCAGCGTCTTTATTAACTGCCCATACGATCCGCCGTACGAGCCGATGATGCCCGGCAGCAAAGCCAGAAAAAGTAGCTCCATCATCTTCGCGAGAAAAGCTTGCGAAAGACTTCCGGCGACGCGCCTTTGTAAATCGTGCTGTGTTGCAGGTCGGAGCGCGGCTCGTAGTACCACGTCAACCCTTTCGGAGCGTCGGCACGGAGGACCGCGGCCAGCGCCTTGACCGCGTCGCCGCGATCATCGTCGCCAGCGCTCGCCAGATACAACGTTGCCTTCAGCTTCGGACGTGACCGCAACCACTTGCCGGCGCTGTGAACGATCGCCTGATCGTTCCACCAGAGACTCGGACTGAGCGCGATGTACGTATCGAACAACTTCGGTTCCTTGAAGAAGGTCTCCACGATTAACAGTCCCGCCAGCGACTCGCCCACGATGGCCCTCTCGCCATTTCCGCGGAAGCGCTTGCGAATCACCGGCATCAGCTCGTCGCGCATGAACGCGCGGAAGTTCGCCGAGCCGCCGACGTGAACCGCGATCTTCCTGTCCGACTCGACTTCGGTTGGTCCGGTCATATCGCGCCGGCGCTCGGTATTCTCGATACCGACGACGATCACCGGCCGCATCTCACCAGCGCGAATGGCGGCATCGATGTCGATAGTGACGTGCGGAAAGTCTTCGTCAACGCCGCCGTCAGGCATGTAAAGCACGGGGTAGCGGGCGTCGGACTTCTCGTAGCCTGGCGGCAAGTAGACGTTGATGCGCCTCGTTTCGCCTAGCACCTTTGATTCGATCGAGAAGCTTTCGTGCGGGAGGACGGGATCGGCGGCCGAAGCAGTGGACGCCAATGCCAGAATCAGAATTGCGCGGAGTGCGAGTAGTCGGAACCTCATTCTGTTGCCTGACGCCAAGGATAAGCGACTCTTGGCAGAGAGGACCGCTACCAAAAGATCGCTTGGAAGTTTCGCTATCCCGCGCGCCGCTTTGGCGCCCTCGCCGATGGATGCTCGTCCGCAAACTGGCGTAAAGCGCGGTTGACCGCCTCGGAATCCCGGAACCTCTCAGCCAGGTCAGGATCGAGCAAAACAAGGTTCGTTCCCTTTTGATACTCGGCAAAAAACTTACCGCGGACGCCTCCCCGCAGGTCGTACTCCGGCCGCATTTCGTCGGGTGCTGGTTTAGCTGCCTTCTTCGTAGACATGACGCTCTGTAGTTGTTGCCAGCCGCGCGCTGATGATGCGAACGCGCCGGGAAACGATAAGTGTGAGACACGATCACAAGTCGCTGGCGATTAGAAAATCCAGTCGTCCAGATACCGTGCCTCTACCGTTGAATGATCGGGATCTTCGATGATCCACTGCAGCGGATCACCAAACACCGTTGCCGCTTCGACGAACGGACGCGGTGCAGGATGCGATTCCTCCGCTCCTTTGCCGGATCCCACTCGAACTGCACGATGGAAGTATAGCTTGCACCTGCACCATCTGGCGCAGATGGCCGTGCCTACAAATTCACCCACACGCTCTTCGTCTGCGTGTACTTCTCGAGTGCGTCTTTGCCCTGATCGCGGCCGAAGCCGGACTCTTTGAAACCGCCGAACGGGAGCGCGGGATCGTAGAGGTTGTAGCTGTTGATCCAGACGGTGCCGGCTTTGATTGCGCGGGCGATTTTGTGGGCTTTGGAGATGTCGCGTGTCCAGACGGCGGCGGCAAGGCC
Organism: Thermoanaerobaculia bacterium; assembly: GCA_963719365.1. Classification (GTDB taxonomy): domain Bacteria; phylum Acidobacteriota; class Thermoanaerobaculia; order Gp7-AA8; family Gp7-AA8; genus JADGNZ01. The sequence continues at coordinate 2,142,829 of OY970380.1, forward strand.
GTAGACCGTAGCGTTGCCTTTGGCGACGGCGTCGTCGGCGTCCTTGAATCGGATCGTGGCCAGGACAGGGCCGAAGATTTCTTCGCGCGCGATGCGGTGGCTGACGTCGACGTCATCGAAGATCGTCGGCTTCACGAAGTAGCCTTTGCCGGTGCCGATGTCGGTGCGCTCACCGCCGGCGACGAGTTTCGCGCCGTCGCTCTTGCCGGCTTCGATATAGGAAAGAACGGTCTCCATCTGTTCTTTGGAGACGAGTGCGCCGAGGCGGGTTTTCGGATGGAGCGGATCGGCGGCGACCATCTTGTTCGCGCGATCGGTGATCTTGGACATCAACTCGTCATGCGCCGCTTCCTCGACGAGCAGCCGCGAACCGGCGGCACAGACCTCGCCTTTGCCATAAAAGATCGCGTTGAGCGCGCCGCGTGCGGCCGCTTCGAGATCGGCATCGGCGAAGACGATGTTCGGCGACTTGCCGCCGAGCTCCAGCGAGACTTTCTTCAGCGTCTTCGCGGCGCGCGCCATCAGTCCCTTCCCCACTTCGGTCGAGCCGGTGAAAGCGATGGCATCGACGCCGGGATGATCGACGAGCGCGTTGCCGACGACGGAGCCGCGTCCCGGCACGACGTTGAGCACGCCCGGCGGCAAGCCGCACTCCTTCGCGTACTCGGCGAACTTCAGCAACGAGAGTGACGTGTTCGAGGCCGGCTTGATGACGACGGTGTTGCCGCACGCCAGCGCCGGCGCGATTTTCCAGACCGCCAGCATCAGCGGGAAGTTCCACGGCGTGATCGCGCCAACGACACCGACCGGCTCACGCAGCGTGTAGGTGAAGGCGTTGTCCGCGATGGGAATCGTCTCGCCGGTGACTTTGCCGCTCCAGCCGGCGAAGTAGTAGAGGCACTCGGCGGCAGCGGGTGTATCGACAAACTCCGATTCGAAGATCGGCTTACCGTTGTCGATCGTCTCGATGCGGCCGATCTCGCCTGCGCGCGAGGTGAGCATGTCGGCGATGCGCCAGAGGATTTTGGCGCGGTCACGCGGTTTCATCTTCTGCCACGCGCTGCCCGGCTCCATCTGGGCACGTGCGGCGCGGACCGCGGCATCGACATCAGCCTCCCCCGCCAACGCGACATCGGCGATCTTCTCCTCGGTGGCAGGATTGGTCGTGGCAAAGGTCTCGCCCGACTGCGCGTCGACGAATTCGCCGTTGATGAAGAGCTTGTTCTGGATGGTGGAGTCGTTTGCGATTGCGGTCATATGGCGATGCTAGCAAATGGCGGGATCGAGCGTCGCGCCAGCGGGTCGCGGACGGCAAAAAGAAAACCGCCACCGAGCCGGTGGCGGTACAGCCGTCGGGCCGACGGCGCTACGAAAGTGCGGCCCTATGCCGTCGCTGCCTCTTCCACGTACGGCGTGATGTCGAAGTTGCGGACGTACATCTCCTGGATGCGCTCCATCTCGGCATCGGTCAGCGGTTCGTGCTCCGAGGCGGCGGCGAACTCGCGGATCTGTTCTTCGTCGTAGATGTTCGGCAGCGCGGAGAGCATCGACTTGTGCGCGTAGAGCCAGAGCAGCGCGAACTGGCCGATCGTCACGCCGCGTTCCTTTCGCAGCGGTTCGAGGCGATCGACTTTCTGCAGGCCTTCGACCAGCCAGGAGCGAGGGCGATGCGAGCGGTGATCGCTCTCGTCGAATTTCGTGTCGATCGTGTACTTCCCTTCGAGCATGCCCGAGGAGTGCGTGACGCGGATGAGGAACTGGGGTTCGGGATCGGCCTTCCATGCGCGGAACGACGCGTCGAATGCGGATGACGGCGTGCAGACCTTCTTGCCGATTTCCCCGCGCATCGATTCAGTCACACCGCCGTACGATGGACCTTTTTCCGCTGCCAGGATGAACTCGCGTCCGGGATCCTGCTCCAGGACGTTGTAGATCATCTGGGTCACCGGCGCGTGGCGGACGGCGTTCGCATAGATGCCTTCGTCGCGCCAGCCGATTGCAGGACCGAGCGACGGACCGTACGAGAGAATTTTTCCTTCGCTTTTCAACGACTCCAGCGTCTCCCAATGCTCGTCTTCCATCAGCGTAACGACGCGCGGATTGTGCGGTTGATAAATCGCGACGTGGTCGACGCCGAGCCGTTGCAGCGATTGCTCGATGGCGAAGCGGACGAACTTCGGCGACATGTCCTGCGGCAGTTCGCGCTGTCCGCGGGGACGCTCGGGATTGTTGTAGAAGTCGTATCCAAACTTCGTCCCGACGATGACCTCGGGATGTTCCGCCAGCAGAGGCGCGAGCATCGTCTCTCCGCGGCCGTTGCCGTACGCGTCGGCCGTGTCGATGTAGTTGATGCCGGCGTCGAGCGCGATCGAGATCAGACGCCTCGCTTCGTCATCCGTGTAGTTGCCCCACCAGCCGGTAGTGAGCGTCCATGTGCCGAAGCCGAGCTCGGAAAGTTGGAGGTTGGTGCCGTGAAGGTTTCGGTAGCGCATGGTGGTGGTCTCCGTCGTTGCGAAGTTTCTACCACAAACACAACGCCCTCCAGCGCTGCGATCAATGCCCTCGTACGGCGCGGCCTCTCATCGGCGGTCTGACGATGAACGTGCCGGACATTGTTGCGAAACTCCCCGAGCGGACCGCGACTGCGTAGTAGCCCGCTTGCAATGAGCCAGCCTGCACGACTCCCCGTGCACACGGAACATGGCCGGAGAATGCCGGATCGGCAATGACGGACGGTTGATCGATCGTGATCTGGTTCCCGTCGATTGAGACCGCCGGCGTCTGAAGAAATCCTCGGAATGTTGCCGAGTAGGTAATCGAAACCGGCAGACCCGAGGCCGGGAATTGCGGCTGAATGCTCAATCCGGGAACGCAGGGCGCCGGCTCGGGCAACGTAAACCCGAATGAGAACGTCTCGAGTGGAGTGCTCGAAAGCGACTGGTACTGCCAGGTGAGCGTGTACGAACCAGGCGGCAAATCTCCGAGCGAGACGGACTGGCTGTTACACGACACGGGTGGGGCGGCGAAGGTTTCGAACTCCTTTTGCACCACGGTGATCTCGTTCCCCGCAATCGTTACAGACGGCTCGGAGAGGATTGCCTGAATGGTGTCCATGAACGTGAGGCGAACAGGACTGCTCGCCACGAGGCTGAAAATCGGCGGATCCTGAATCCCGGCGAAACAGGGTCCGGCCTCCGCCATCGCAGAAACGGACGAAAGAGCAATCGCGGCGGTGAGTAGAAGTGCGCGGAGCATGTTTGTCCTCCAAAAGCAAAAGGGTCTCCAGGCACCCGGCCTGAAGACCCTTTGCTGTAACGGAAACTGTACTACTTCCCGGCGAACTGTGGCTTTCTCTTCTGGTTGTACGCGGCGAGCCCTTCCTTCGCATCCTCGCTCTGGAAAAGCTGCTGCTGCAATTCGCGCTCGATGGCCAGGGCGGACTCGAAAGGAACTTCCCAGCCGCTCTGCACGGAGCGCTTGATGCGGCCGACGGCGCGCGATGCCTTGTTCGGCGGGCAGAAACTCTGCGCGTAGGCCATGACGCGGTCCCACCACTTCTGCCCATTCTCTTCGGCAGGCCAGAGATAGTTGATGACGCCGAGGCGGAGAGCTTCTTCGAATTCGAAAAGGCCGCCTTCGACCATCAGCTCGATCGACTTCGTCTTGCCGACGAGACGCGAGAGACGCTGCGTGCCGCCAGTGCCGGGAAGAACGCCCAGTGTGACCTCGGGCAGTCCAACTTTCCCTGCGCCCTGGAGTGCGATGCGGATGTCGGCAGCCATCGCGATCTCAAGTCCGCCGCCGACCGTGTGGCCGTTGAGCGCGGCGATCACGAGCTTCGGCGTCTGCTCGAGGCGATTGAGCGTCTCGTTCGCATGAAGGCAGAAGTAGTACTTGAACTGTGGCGTGACCTCCGAAAGCATCTTGATGTTCGCGCCGGCCGAGAAGAACTTGTCGCCCGCGCCGCGGAGCACGATGACGTAGACGTCGTCATCCATACGCGCGTTGAGGATGCACGTATCGAGCTCCTTATTCATTTCATAGGTGTAGGTGTTGGCGGGGGGATCGTTCAGCTCGAGGATCGCCACCCCTTTTTCCACCCGGTAATCGATGAGGTTTCCAGACATTGATATCTCCTGTTTCGGTGATTGAGGCGGGCATTGTATTGGTTTTGGGGGGTGGGGTGTGGGGCGTGGGGAGTGGGATCAGAAAGGCTGCCGGACTGAACATCTGGCTTCACTCAGGGGCTCATCGCATCGAAACCGAAAGCGCGACGCGCCACAAATCGCAACTCCCAAATCCCACTCCCCACACCCCACTCCCTACACAAAAACCATGGCACTTCACTTGCTCAACAGAACCATGCCGGCCCCTTGCGCTGGCCAACTTTGAAGGAGAAAAAATGAACATCCTTGGATGGCTACTATTCGGTCTCGTGGTTGGCGCGATCGCCAAGTTCCTCATGCCCGGACGCGACCCGGGCGGCTGGATCGTCACGATCCTGCTGGGTATCGCCGGATCGTTCGTCGGAGGCTTTCTCGCTTCGATGATCGGTCACAACGAACAGACGGCAGGTTGGATCGGTTCCATCATCGGTGCAATCGCCCTGCTGTTCATCTACCGTTTGATCGTGGGCCGGCGCGCTGTCGTCTGACGCTTCGCCGCAACCCGCCGTTTTTGTCATCGGGCCCCGCAAAACGGGGCCTTTTTCTTGTTCGACGGAACGCTTCAACGGCCGGTCGTGTTATCCGTATTCGCAGACGGGCGGGCCACCGAAACATTTCGCGAGTCCGTTCGTCTCACGATACAAAGGCGGTCACGCCTCCCGCTCACTAGCCTGTCGGGGCAAATGAGCGGACAATCCCAGACATAACCGATTTACCGTTCTTTCTAAGGAGCTTCCGCATATGCACCCAACCACCAAACGTATTCTGTCGACGATCGCGATCATCATCGCGTCGGTTGCCTTCGGAGTCGTGCTCAGTGCCGACCTCGGCTTCATGAAGGCGTCGAACGCACAATCGTCCGCCGTTCCTGCCACTCTCTCCAACGCTCCGGTCCCGACGGTCGCCATTCCGTCCTTCGCCGACGTCGCGGCGCGCGTCATGCCCGCCGTCGTATCGATCCGGTCGACCGAAGTCATCAAGACCAGCGACCTCCGCAAGGGCACTCCATTCGGCGGCGGCGATCCCTTCGACTTCTTCTTCCCCGATCCGCGCGGCAACGGCAACGGCCAGCGCAGCCCTCACGGAAAAATCCCGGGCGGCGATGACGACGAGCAGAAGCAGGTCGCCGGAGGATCCGGATTCATCATCTCCCCCGATGGCTACATCATGACGAACAACCACGTCATCGACGGCGCACGAACTGTTGAGGTTCATATGGGCGCTGACGAGAACGGCATCGGCGGCCGCACGCTCGAAGCGAAGATCATCGGCCGCGACCCCGCCACCGACATCGCTCTGCTCAAAATCAATGCCGGCCAGGCTCTTCCATTCGTTCCGCTCGGCGACTCCGACCGCATCCGCAAAGGTGACTGGGCGATCGCCGTCGGCAATCCCTATCAGTTCGAGAACACGCTCACCGTGGGCGTCATCTCCGCGAAGGGCCGCTCGCTGGGCCTGAGCAAGGAGACGAGCTCGTTCGAGAACTTCATCCAGACCGATGCCGCCATCAACTTCGGCAACTCGGGCGGACCGCTGATGAACGTCAGCGGCGAAGTCATCGGCATCAATACGGCCATCCGCGGCGGTGGCGCGCAAGGCCTCGGCTTCGCCACTCCGATCAACACCGCCAAGCGTCTGCTCTCGCAGCTCAAGCAGGGCAAAGTCACGCGCGGCTACCTCGGCATGGGCATCATCGACGTGTCTGAAGACGTGAAGAATAGTTTCAATCTCGCGGATGCCCGAGGAGCACTCGTGCAGACGATCGAGCCCGGCAAACCGGCCGAGCGCGCAGGCCTCCAGCCCGGCGACATCATCGTCGAGGCAGACGGTCACCCGATCAACAACAACCGCCAGCTCATCGACTACATCTCGTACCAGCCGGTCGGCAACAAGATCAACCTGACGGTCATCCGCGACGGCAAGCGCAAGACGCTGACCGCATCGACGATCGAGCGAACCCTCGACGGCGAAACGGGCGAAGTGGCTCATCCCGATGAAGCCGCACCGGCGCACAACAAACTCGGCATGTCCGTTCAGGAGCTCACGCCGCAGTTGCGCCAGCAGTACGGCCAGGCCGACGGAATCTCCGGTGTCGTCGTGACGAGCGTCAAGGAAGTCTCCGCCGCCGGCGACGTCCTCAGCGAGGGCGACGTCATCAGCGAAGTGCAGGGCGAGAAGATCAGCAATCTGGCGCAGTTCCGCGCAGCGATCGATCGCCTCAAACCCGGCCAGACGGCGCGTATCTACGTGACATCTCCCGCAGGCCGTGGCGGCGCCGCAATCTCCGGTTACCGCTTCATCCACGTGCCCTGAGACAACATCCCTTCACGCGAATCAACGATCCCCGCCGCCTGCAAAGGTGGCGGGGATTTTTTTGATCGCTGCGCCTCGCGCGTTTGAAAGCGGTGGCTGGCGCCACCGCACTCCAAAGGCTTCGCCGAAAATTGGGGGATGCTTTTCGCGCGAAGCGCTTTGGACTGCGGTGGCGCCAGCCACCGCTTTGAATAACGTGATCGCTCGCCGCTCGCCAGACCTCTCCACGTACAATCGCGACGTGGAAGACCTCATGCGACGCGCGCTCGATCTCGCCGCGCGCGGCCGCTACTCCGTGAGCCCGAATCCGATGGTCGGATGCGTCATCGTCCGCGATGGAAACGTCATCGGCGAAGGCTGGCATCACCGCGTCGGCGAGCCGCACGCGGAGATCGAGGCGCTGCGCAATTGCGACGCCCGCGGCGCCACGATGATCGTCACACTGGAACCCTGCGCGCACCACGGCCGCACACCGCCTTGCGCCGACGCCATCATCGCGGCCGGAATAACGCATGTCGTCATGGCCATGCGCGATCCCAACGAAGCAGCGAGCGGCGGCATTGAAAAACTACGCGCGGCAGGGATCGAAGTAACGACTGGCGTGCTCGAAGACCAAGCGCGCAGGCTCAACGAAATCTTCATCCACGCCGTCACCCACCGCCGCCCATTTGTTCTGCTGAAAGCGGGCATGACGCTCGACGGCAAGCTGGCCACCGTGACCGGCGAAAGCCAGTGGATCACCTCGGAAGCCTCACGCGAAAAGAGTCTGGCGCTGCGCGAGGAGTACGACGCGATCCTCGCGGGCGGCGGCACCGTTCACTCCGACAATCCCCGCCTAACCCGCCGCCTCGGCTTGAACACATCGGCCACCGCCTGGACGCGCGTCATCCTCGATCGCAGCTCCGTCGTCCCACCCGGCGCAACCGTTCTAACTGACGGCGGATCGACGATTCACATCACGAAGGACATCGATCTCGACAAGCTGCTCACCGATCTCTACGAACGCGGCATCCATTCGGTGATCGTCGAAGGAGGCTCGCAGATCCTCTCGGAGTTCATCCGCCGCGGAATGTGGCAGAAGATGATCCTCTTCGTTGCACCGATGATCATCGGCGGAGCGACAGCGCCTTCGATCTTCAGCGGCGAGGGCATCGCGAAGTTGGCTGACGCATATCGCTTTCGCTTTGATCGCGTTGAGTTGGTGGGGAGCGATGTCATGATTACTGCTTATCCATGATGTTCACCAGCGGCTGCGAAATTTGCGTGACGTGCCGGCAACTTGCAATACTCCGCTCATGACTGCCGCCGGCAAGCACATTCTGGAAGATTTCGAGTCGCTTCCCGACCTCGAAAAGCGCGAGGTGCTCTCCAATCTTCTGAAGCTCTCTCGAGGAATCTCCTATCCAGAGATGTCTGACGAGGAGTTGGTGGGGACGGCGAATGCAGTCTTCCTCGCTTACGACGCACTGGAAGACACGGTTGAGCATCCCTGACCGCGGCGAGGTCTGGCTTGTGGATCTCGGACTAGCCGCCAAGGTTCGCCCGTGCCTGGTTCTGAGCGTTCCTGCCGCAGACTCGGACCGAGCGCTGGCTGCACTCATCCCACACACGACCGCGGTGCGCGCAACGCAGTTCGAGTGTTCCGTTCCAGTCGGTTTCCTGAAGCCGGGCGCGTTCGACGCACAAGGGATCGTCACTGTTCCTCACGCCAAGCTTCTTCGCCGTCTCGGAACACTTCGACCGGAACAACTCACCAGAATCGAAGACGCCGTATGTCTTTGGCTCGGCATTAAGCGGTAACTTACGAGACGCCATGTTCACCGGCATCATCCATCGCACCGGCATCGTCGAATCGCTCGTCATCAGCGAGTCGGGCGCGCAACTGCGTTTGCGCAATGAGGATCCCGAGCCGTTCCTGCGTGGCGAGAGTCTGGCCGTCAACGGCGTCTGTCTGACCGTTCTCCCGCAGGACGACGGATCTCTCCTCACCGACGTCTCGAACGAAACACTCGCGCGCACCACCCTCGGCGCACTCGTTCGCGGTGGGCGCGTCAACGTCGAGCGCGCGATGGCTCTCGGCGACCGGCTTGGCGGGCATCTTGTGCAGGGGCACGTCGATGGAGTGGGAATGCTTCAGTCCATCAAACGCGAAGGGGCGTTCGCGGTCTATCGCTGGAGTCATCCCGCCGAGTACGCGGCGCTCATCGTCGACAAAGGCTCCATCGCCGTCGACGGTGTGTCGCTGACCGTCGTCGAGCCCGACGGCTCCACGTTCGGCGCGGCACTCATCCCCGAAACACTGTCCCGCACCAACCTCGGCAACGCAGTCGAAGGCGGCCGCGTGAATCTCGAGCTCGACATGCTCGCCAAGTACGTGCAGTCGCTGGTCGCGCCATACCTCCGGCGCTGAGACGCGCATTACACTGTCGCGGCTTGATCGTCTACAAGAAGACGCAGCATCTGCGGCTCACGCGCGCGCACGTGCCCGAGCCGCCGTATTGGGCGGCTACGACGATTGCGCCGTACAGCCCGCGGCGCGCGGCACCGATCGCCATCGACTACATCGACCTGCGCGCGTCGTGCGCCGACCGCTTCGAAGTGACGGTGTGCGAGAACGTGCGCGACGATCTCGAGCGCACCACGGCCCGCCATCCGCTGCACGCGCCCGCGCTGATCGACGCGACGGAGTTCGCCGAGGTGATCTTCCGGCGCGGGCAGGAAGCGCTGCAGTTCTGCGCGGAGCAGCAGGTGGCGGCGCTGCACCTCGTTTCCGCGCGCGGCGAGTTGCCGGCGGAAATTCAGGACGATGCCGTCGTCGCCATCGCGCCATTCCCGCTCGAATTCTCGCGAATCGAAACGCTGTTCGCCGAGGCGAAGGAGCGAGGGCTGCGGTGGGGCGTGGTGATTCCGATCATCTATCCCGTCACGACCGATCTCTCCGCGTTGGCGGAGCTCGCGGAACTGGCAAAGAAGTATGCCGCCTCGTTCTTCGCCGGAGCACCAATCGAGCTCGACGCCACGGCGCGCAACGCTCTCGCGCGATCGCTCACCGGCGACGATCAAAACGACACCTACGAAATGCTCTTCCACGCCGACCTCGGCCCCATCCGATTGGCCACCGAGCGTCACATCGCCGCGCTGGCGGGCGAGATCAATGCCGAGGATTTCGTGATCCCGCCGCGCTGGGACCGCCGCTCGAACTGGAACGGTGCGGTGCTGCTGACGCTGCTCGCGAACCGAATCCTGGCGATGAATCGCGACGAGGATCTGGCCTGGCGTCTGACCCGGTCGGCCAAAGTCATCGCCCAACTCGAGAAGCCGATCGAGCGCGTGGCGCAGGCAGCCAGCCTCGGCATCATCGATTCGCTCGACGAGATCAGCATCGACCTCCTGACCGAGTGGCTCGAAACCGGCAGATCAAGCTTTGCCGGACACATCGAGAAGCAGTGGCGGTTGCGAAGAGACAGCGGGATGGATTGAGTAGAGCAGAGATCAGGGATCAGTGGATTAGAGATAAGTGGATTAGTCGATTAGTGGGGGTCATCGGTGAGGATCAGCTGAGGAAGTGACGCGGATCGCCGATCGTTCAGTCTCTGCCGCTTCTGATGACTAATCTACTGATCCACTAATCTACTGGTTTCCAATCTACCGATCACGATCCACTGATTCCGCGAAAGGCCGAAGGCCGGAAGGGCCGCCGTACCCTTGAACTCTTCTTTGGACCGTACCGGGAGAGCGGAAGGATAGCAGAAAATTCCAAAAGCAAATGAAATTCTGGAACCAATGACGCGACGACAAATTCTGATCCTTCTCGGCGCCACGGCGTTCATCGTGGCCATCGCGGCGGCGACCGTCTGGTATCTCGTGCGCCGCATCGACCGGGCCGTGGTCAGCGCCGTAACGTCGAAGGAAGAAACGGTCGATCTGGGAACGCTCGTCACGCGCGTCCGCGACCTCAACCGCCTCGAAACGGCGACGATGCGCGTCACCAACATCAGCACGATCAAACAAACGTACGACCTGATCCCGAACGCGCTGGCCGGCGACGAGCTGACGCTCTACGCAACCGGCGACGTCATCGCCGGCGTCGATCTGTCGCTGTTGAAGCAAGAAGACATTCGGCGCGAGCCCGACGGCACGATCGTCGTCCGCCTGCCCGAGGCGCAGATTCTCGTCTCGCGAATCGACAACCGCACCACGCGCGTCACCGGCCGCCGCACCGGCGTCTTCCGCCGCGCCAACGTCGGCATGGAAGGCCGCGCCCGCCAATACGCCGAACAAAACATCCGCAACGAAGCGGTCCATCGAGGCATCCTCCCGCTGGCGCAACAAAACGCCGAGGCAAGAATCGCGGGATTGCTGCACACGCTCGGGGCGACGAAGGTGCGGTTCGTGGATGCGAATCGCAATCCCGTCGCGCGCTAAACAACCACTCCAAATGCCAAGCATGCTTGACATGCTCTTAGAGTCTTCTTATCATCGTCATGGAAAGCATGCTTGTCATGGCACCGACGGTTCAGAACAGAGTCAAAGAGCTCCGCACGGAACGCGGATGGACGCAGCAGGAGCTCGCTGACGCGGTCGGAGTGTCGAGGCAGAGCATCAATTCGATCGAGCGTCAACGCTACGAGCCGAGCCTGTCACTCGCGCTGATGTTCGCGCGCGTGTTTGGCCACACGACGGACGAAATCTTCAAACTGGAGAGAACGAAATGAAGCTGCCGGTCCTCGGCTGGACAATCGATGAGCGCTTCCTCACGCACCGCCTCCGCTCCACGAGCATCGGCGGCCTCGCCGCAACGTTACTGGCGGCGATCCTCTTTTTCTACAACCTCTTTCATCACGACGTCATCCGCTGGGATCTCTTCTCGATCATCGCGACAGCCGCCGTGGTGAAGATCGCAGTACTGATCTGGTATCGAATCAACGACTGAAACGGAGACCCAAAATGAGCCTTCTCAACGCAAAAACCAGCACTCTCTTTTGTTGCGGCCTGGCCGCACTGGCCGTGCGCGGAACACTGCAACTTCTGCTCGACCGCACCGTCCACTCCAACAACACCACCGACTTCCTCCTCGGCGTCATCTTCGGCATCGGCATCGGACTCCTGATGATCGTCGCCTGGCAGAGCGGACGAAAAGGACGAGGGCAATCGAACGGAGCGAGCGCTGGGGTGAATTCACCGCCGATTCTTCGGGACGAATCTCTCTCACCAATTTTGTATTGACAGAATTCGAAAGGAATACGATATTGACCTAGTGGCCGCGGGAACGGTCTGTTGCTTTGAGTTAAAACGGCCGAGAGGGGAACCGAATGCTCGATCCCAACGCGACCAAGGTCACGATGCTTTTCCCAACAGAAGGAAACGACGGCAGACCGTTTTCTGCGGGTGCTTGGTCTTGGTGGCTGGACAACATCGTCACGTTCGGTCCCCATCACGAACTGTCGGCACGCGGGAGTTGGAAGGGCATCGCGGAACACCATCGCTGCGTCAAAATTGTCATCACTGAGGAATCCGAGGTCCAACGTCTGCAAGCGTTCCTGGGCGACGCGCGTCAGGTGTTCGCGCAAGAAGTGATGTATTTCGAAGCGGTACGAGTCCACTTCAAACTTATCTAATGCTCTGCTGAGCGAAGGAGCGCCATCATCATGCGATACCACAATCTGGATTCCGGCTTGAAGATCGACCTGTCTGGTCTTGACAGCGAGCGAAAGCGTTTCTTCCAGCTTGCCATGAAGAAGCTAGAGAAAAACGAGTCGTGGCTCGAGTTTGAAGATTTCGCCTTTTCGTTCAACTCTCCCGTCTTCCGGGCTTCGCGAAATCGCCGCGAGGTTCTCAACGACCCGCTCTACCTTGCGCTGAAGGACATCTGGCTGCGGCTCGGCCTCAGGCAGGGGCACGTAGCTCCCCTGAAAGAATCCCTCACGCATGCCTGAGCGCGCAAAGGCGGGCAGACCAATCCGCACATCGCGGCGCGTCGCGGTCACCTGGCGGCTTCCAATAAACCTGCTCTTCCGCGTCGACGCGGTCGCTGAATCCGAGGGAGTCACGACGACGGAATGGGTGGAGCGAGCGATTCTCGGCTCTCTTGAGTCGCGGCTGGCATCGCCAAAACGCGGCGAGTGATTCCTATCGCCCGAAAATCACGAACGCGGTCCCGCAAAAGGCAACCGCAGCGGCAAGCAAAGCGACCGCGGACGCTAAGGGATTTGCGCTGTGAGCGCTGACCGCGAGGACCAGCGCTCCCAGGCCAGTGACCAACGCTCCGAGAACTGCCAGACCACCAACGGAGGCGATATTCGGAGGCTGGCTCATTCCAGCGGTATTTTATCCCATAATAACGCCCACAGAGACGGTTTCACGCGGAGACGCAGAGAGCGCGAAGCAAAATCAAAACACCTCTGCGTCCTTCGCGTCTCCGCGTGAAACCTTCTCCTGCCTTAACTCGCCACGATGATGCTGCAACACGTCAACGCGCCTTCTGCCTTTGCCAGTTCCGAGGCATCGACCGTCCGCACGTTCACGCCGGCGTCGCGAAGATGCTGCGCGGTTCGCGGGAACGCGGACGCGCAGAGGACGACGTCGCCAATGCGAAGCACATTCGCTGCGGAAGGCTCGGAAGGATCAACAGTGATGACTTGCATTCCGTTGAATACCGATGCGTCGACCCACTCCGGGTTAATGACCACACCATCGTCAGAGAACGCGGTCACCGCTGATTTGAGATGCAGACATCCTCGGGGCGTGATGGCTTTCACGGAATAGCCAAACGGAGTGAGTGCGGCCGATAGTTGTCGGAAGCCGTCTGCGTTCGTTCTGCTGGACTGACCGACAAACACAGCCCGGCCGATTCGCAGCACGTCGCCGCCGTCGAGAATTGCTGGTGGTTCCATGAAAACCAGCTCGCGGTAGTTGCGCAGTGCGGCGGCGACGGATTCCGTCTCCGGCCTTCGCGACTCCGCGCCCGGACGCGTGATGACCGCGACTTCATCGACCACGATCGCCGTGTCTTCGACGAAGACGGAATCGGGGAGATCGTCTGCGATTGGGAGATGTTCGATCCGGCAACCGCCGTTCGCGAGCGCGTCTTCATACGCTTGATGCTGCCTCCTCGCAAGATCCACGTCGATCGGATTGCGATCGAGGTGCGTCAGTTCGCAGCGGTTGATCGACCGCGGGACGGCACGGGTTAGCGCGATGAGCATTCAGTCATTCCAGGAGTTTGCGCGGCAGAAACTGCGAAACCGTCCTTCGCGAAACACCGACGGATTTTCGACGCGACAGCACCCGGGCGGGACGCCCGAGTGCCCGCGGTCGAGACGACCGCACTCCTCACGCCAACACCGTTTTCGCGATTCGGATGGCCAGCTTCAGCGCGGCGGATTTGCTCATCGTCTCCTCGTACTCGCGCGCTGGATCGGAGTCGTAGACGATGCCGGCGCCGGCTTGCACCGAGGCTTTGCCGTTGGCGAGGACGATCGTGCGGATGGTGATGCAACTGTCCATGTTGCCGCTGAATCCAAAGTATGCGACGGCGCCGCCGTACGGTCCGCGGCGCGTGGTCTCGTGCGCGTCGATGAGCTGCATGGCGCGGATTTTCGGCGCGCCGGTGAGCGTGCCGGCCGGGAAGCAGGAGAGAAAAAGATCGACCGGACTGCGGTCATCGCGCAGCGTTCCCTCGACGTCGGTGACGAGATGCATGACGTGGCTGTAGCGCTCGATGTGGCAGAAGTCGGAGACGGATACTGAGCCGCTGACGCAGACGCGCCCGAGGTCGTTGCGGCCGAGGTCGACGAGCATGAGGTGCTCGGCTTGTTCTTTTGGATCGGCCACCAGCGCGCGCTCCAGTTCCGCATCTTCTTCCGCGGTCGCGCCGCGAGGACGGGTGCCGGCGATCGGACGCGTTTCCGCCCGCGTGCCGTCCACGCGCACGAGCATCTCCGGCGACGCGCCGACGAGCGTGCATTCGGGCGTGCGAAGCAAAAACATGTACGGCGACGGATTGACCGAGCGCAGCACGCGATACAGCGTCAGTGCCTCCGATTCGGGGAATGGAGTGCTCCAACTCTGAGAGAGCACGATCTGGAAGACTTCGCCGGCCGTGATCTCTTCTTTCGCCGCGCGCACCACGGCTTCGAAATCGGCACGCGGGATGTTCGGCGTGAAATCGACCTCGGCGATTTGTTCGGGAAACGCGAGCAGCTCGACGCGGGCCGCGCGCAAACGCTCGATGGCGCGGTCGAGACGCGCATTCGCTTCTTCGAACGACGCATGCGCATCGGAGGTGAAGAGATTGGCGATGACGTGCAGGCGTTGTTTGACGTGATCGAAGACGACGACGTTGTCGAAGAAGAGCAGGCGCGCATCGGGAATGCCGCTCTCGTTCGGATGCGTGTCGGGGATGCGCTCGGTCCAGCCGGCCACGTTGTAGCCAAAGAAGCCGACCGCGCCGCCGAAGAACGGCGGAAAGTCTTCTTCGCGATAGACGCGCAGAGGACGCAGCTCCTCGTCGAGAATGCGGGCCGGGTCGGGCGTGGTGGCGTCGAAACGAAGACTGCGGCGCCGGTCGAAACCAACGAATGAGTAGCGGCCGACGCTCGCACCCCGCTCGACACTCTCAAGCAAAAAGGCCTCGCCGTCGCCGGAAAGTGCCGCGAATGCGGCAACCGGCGTGATGGCGTCGGCGCTCAGCTCGCGCGCGACGGGAACGATGTCGTAATCCTTGCGAAGATCATCCAGGTTCATTTGCATGCCTCGAGAAAAAGCGCGTTTTGACGCACTGCTTGTGCGTGAAGAAGATCGAGTCCTGTGAAAGTCGCTCGCGATGAACCGCCGTAAGCCGCTTCGATGATGGTAGCGGCAGGCGGCAGCGCCATGACGACGTTTCCGGGCAATGTGTTGATGATGAGATCGCCGCGCCACGATGACAGCGAATCGAGCGGCTGCGCGTTAAGTTTGCCCGCGGTTCGGTTGAAAACGGTTGCGGTTATGCCGGCGCGGCGAAGCGCCACGAGCGCCGCGCGCGCGGTGCCGCCAGCGCCGATCACTGCGGCATTGCGTGCGGACGTTTTGGCGATGAGCGCGGCGAATCCGTCGACGTCGGTGTTGTCGGCGACGATCCGTCCGGCGATGCGAACGAGTGTGTTGACCGCGCCCGCTTCGAGCGCGTTCGGCGCGATCTCCGCGCCGATGCGCTGCGCGAATGCCAGCGCTTCTTCCTTGAACGGCGCGGTGACCGACAGTCCTTTCGGCGCGAATCGCTCTCCTCTTGCGAACGGTTCCGCGATGTCGAGGAAGTTGTCCGTCTCGAAGATCGCATACGCGGCGCCGATGCCGCGCTCACGAAAGAGGGCGTTGTGAATGGCGGGCGATCCGCTGTGCGCAGCGGGGTTGCCGGTGATGGCGAAGATCGCATCGGCCCGCAGTGCATCGCGATGAGGTCCGTAAATCGCCAGCGCTCTCTCGAGCGCCAGTTGCCCAGGCGCCGCGGAGTGCGCGTCATCGACGCTGACGAATTGCATCGCCGAGCCGAAGAACGGAGCGAGGATGCGCGCGTACAGGCCGCGGCTGGCCATGCCGATGACGGTGAGATCGGATCTGCCGTCAAGCAAGGCCAGCAGCCGCGCGTTTTCGGCGAAATCGCGCGGCGTCACCGCCAGCTTCACGTGCGCGCATCCCGCGGCGCGCATCGCGGGCAAAAGCGATTCGACGTCAGGCATGCCTTCGTAGTCGTGATGCGAGAGGATGATTTTCTTGCGATCAATGTCCGGGATCGCCCCGCCCCACTCGACATCCACAAAATCGATTCCGGCGGCGAGGGCGGTCACGCGAAGGCGCGAAGACGCGAAGATATCAACATGACCACCGCCGCGATTCGTAGCGATGATCGTCTTGCGCGTCGCGGCGCGCACGGCCTGCCAATCGACCGCTTGTCCGTGAAAGGCATCAACGCGCACTTCGATCGCATCGTGATCAGCGTCCAGCGCACGGATCGCGTCGATCGCGCGCTCCGGCGTCTCTTCGAGAATCGTAACGACCAGTTTCATCAAACAAAAACCTCTTCCCGATTCGAGAAGAGGTTGGCTGACCGTCAGAATTTTCGCGCCCCTTCCCAATCGCGGGGCGCATGCGCGCTGCCCGCTAGCTGCGGCGGAACCACCACGAGTTGCGAGACGCGTTCATCGAAGTGCGAGGGTAATGGCGGAGAGCGGAGGTGTCAATATGCGGTTGCGGAGTTGCTCGGTTGCGAGGTTGCCTGGGGTGTGGTTCGGCATTCGGTCTGTACTCGCCGCGATTCCGTCCGGCTACGGCAATATCGGAGAATGACAGCCATGCGTCGTTGCATCTGCCTCCTCAGCTTCCTGCTCTCCGCCTGCGCTTCCCTGCTTCTCGACCCGAACGATCCGCGCGTGAACGCGCGCGCTCCCGAACACTTTCGAGTCCGCTTCGTCACGAGCCAGGGGGACTACGTCGTCGAAGTTCATCGCGATTGGGCGCCGATTGGCGCGGACCGTTTCTACAACCTCGTTAACCATCACTTCTTCGAAGACCAGCGATTCTTTCGTGTACGTCAGGGCGTCTTCGCGCAATTCGGAATCCCCGGTGATCCTCGCATCGCGCTAGCCTGGCGCACGGCCACAATCCCCGACGACCCACCGCAGCATTCCAATACCCGCGGCACGATCGCCTACGCCTTCACGACCGCGAACACCCGCACCACGCAACTCTTCGTCAACCTCGCCGATAACCATCCGTTCGATGCGCAAGGCTTCGCGCCATTCGGCGTCGTCATATCCGGAATGGAGGCGGTCGATCGCCTCTACTCCGGCTACGGCGAGACGTCCGGCGGCGGCATGCGCGCCGGTCATCAGGAAGCGCTCTTCGCCGGCGGCAACGCCTGGCTCAATCGCAACTTTCCGCGGCTGGATTACATCCGCAAAGCGCGATCGGAGTGAGGGCGTCTCGCCCGCGGGCAGTCGGGCGTCCTCGCCCGAGTGCTGTCGGGCGGCGGACGAAAACCGGCGGATGCTCCCGCTTGCGTGTCGGATTTCTTGCCACGCGCGGTCAAACACGATCCTCGGCGGCGAGAGCACTCGCGTAATCAACCATGCCTTGTTCCGCAAGTTGACTGTCCTCGATTGCAAACTCTCGGAAGAGTGGACCGAAGACCGCCGGATCCCACGACGGAAGGGGCGCCTCAGCAGGCCTCGCCTTGAGCGAATGCACGAGACGCGCGATGTAGTCGATGCTGCTCTCATCGAGCGATTCGACTTCGCGAATCAGGAGCTCGCGATCTGTCATGCTCGCATTCTAAGAGTTTGCCCGGCAGAAGCCCTACTTTACGCGACCAAGAACGTCGAGAAATTTCCGCCCTGCACCGACAGCACTCGGGCGAGACGCCCGAGTGCCTGCGGTCGAGACGACCGCACTCCTGCTAAACTGCGCGAAGCCCAAATCCCCAAACCAATTCGATGAGTACCAACGAAAGGCATGCCCATGTCTGAATCGATCACGACTCCCTCGGCAACAATCGCATCGCGGCGCGGCTGGTTGATCACGGCCACGACCGGCGTCGCTCTCGCCACGCTGGCGATGCTGACCACCGCTCTCGTCATGTTCGACAAAACCCACTTCGGATGGATGGTGGGGACGTGGTTTCTGGAGATCATCTCGGGGGGAATGCTCGCCGGAGGCTTCGTCCTCATGATCGGCGCCGCCTTCCTGCCCGAGAGGAAAACGTGGCGCGGGATCGTGCTGATTGTCTGGGGCCTCATCGCTTTCACCTCCCCGGGATTCGGACTCATGTTCCTGTTTCCGTGGGGTCTTCTCGCACTGTCACTGCCGCTCATCATCGCGATCCTGATGAGGTTCTTTCGGACGCGGCGAGAAGGTCAGTTTGCCGCGTAGTCTGATCATCACCGCAAGAAGCTGCAGATCGTTCTTGAACCGAGTGATGAGGGCGGATATACCGCGTATGTGCCGGCGTTGCCCGGCTGCATCAGCGAAGGCAACTCACGTGACGAGGCGCTGTCGAACATAGGTGAGGCTATCGAGTTGTATCTGGAACCGGTCGATGAGGCGGAAGGACTCGCAATCAACGAGCATTGGTCGCACTAAGCAATTCGGCCTTCACGTCCAGGTACTCTTCGATCGCCGATCGAATATTCTCCATCGCCTCGGCTTCGTTCGCTCCTTGCGACCAGCAACCGGGAAGTTCGGGGCAACTCACCGCGACGCCTTCCTCGGATTCGTGAAGCTCCACTCGATAGCGCAACGATCCACCGAACATCCATCCAATGTACTCTCCTCCGCGATGCGGCCTCAACGCACGGAAGCGATCATTCTGCACACCTTTCCGGCTCGGGAGCGCGACAAGCTCGTCGTGTTTCTTACGCCGGACCATGGCAAAGTGAAGGGGTATGCGTACGGTGCGCGGTCGATGCGGACGCGTTTTGGGGCGTCGCTGGAGCCACTGGCGAAAGTGCGCATCGGCTACGTCGAGCGCGAGAACGACGAGATCGTGCGCATCGAATCGGTCGATTTGATCCGGTCGCTCTTTCCGGCGCAGCAGAATCTTGCGGCCAGCGTTGCGGCGTCGTATCTCGCCGAGACGGTCGACACGTTTGCGCAGTCGGGCGATCCGGCGGAGCTGATTTACCGGCTGCTCGATCGGACGACCGAGGCGTTGCTGGCGGGCGCGTCACCGCTGAGCGTCGTCGCGTATGCCGAGGTTTGGACGTTGAGGCTGGCGGGAATCCTGCCATCGCTGCGCAACTGCAACGTCTGCGACGAGCCCCTTGGGCGGCCGTTGCGATTCGACGCGCATGCGCATGGATTCGTCTGCCCGAACTGCGCGCCCGGTGAAGCGCAGGTGATCGCCAACGACGTCGCCACCGCGCTCGACGCCATCATGCGAACGCCCGTTGGTGAGATCGCGGCGAGTGAGCTTGCATCCGATGTGTTGTTCGAGGTCCGTTCGCTGGCGGCGTTTTTCCGGCGCAATTTTCTTGGTCACGAGTTGAAGTCGTACGAGATCTTGAGGGGGCTGATCGCCTGAACGGTCCTCACCAGACACGCACGCGGTCCTGCGGCGCGGCGCACATCTGTCCTCAGTGTCACGGCGTCAAGAGCTTCGCCGGCGACCAAGCTCCCGGCGCATTGAAGTTACTTCCGCCGCACGTACAGCCCGTCAAACGTCTTCGCCCAGGTCTTGCCGTCGTCGGCCGACGAGTCGATCGTCTGGCGCACACGATCGGCATCCTCGCGGATATAGGTCATGCGATCGGTGGTCGGGGTGCCGCGGACGTCGTGCTTCCAGAAGAAGCGCATCTGATTGTTCTCGAGGCCGCCGGTCCAGGTGTGAAACGCACCACCGTTGTCGACGTATCGCTGCTGCCACTGCTTCGTGGCGGCGTCCCAGATACTGAAACTCCTGCCGCTGTAGTGATTGAGGGTTTCGTAGTTCTCGAAGATCACGCACTCGTCGAGGATGAGCTGAATGCTGCTGGTGGCGACCTTGCTGCCTTGCGCCATGACGTCCCACTCGCCGAGCCAGTAGTCGAATTGCCGGTACTCCGGCGACGCTAGACACGGCTTCTGATTCTTCGTCGCCGCGGCGATGGCTTCCTGGAATCGCTTGTCGCCGCGCAGCGGGATCAGATCGTCGTCGGCGTTCAGCAATTCAGGCCGGCTGAATCCGGCCGTCGTCGCGCGTGTGAGCTCGGCGAACGCTTCGTCCTTGCGGCCGAGTTTCGCGTACGTGCGTGCCAGCCGGATCGAGATCTGATTCGGAATCGCGAAATGCAGCTCGCGTGCTTTTTCGTACGCCGCGAGAGCACCGGCATAGTCGCCGCTTCCGTAGCGCGTGGCGCCCGTGTTGAACCAATCCTGCGGCGTGGTCTGCCCGAAAAGAGAGAACGAAAAGAGAAGGATGAAGGTGTATCGCATCGTGGAGGCGAGACTACGCCGCCGCGGCTCGGGGCCTCTATCACGATCTTGCGCGGACCGCGGAAGGAACGATTCCGAAATGACGGCGAAAGCGCGCGGTGAAATGACTGTGACTGGCGTAGCCGAGGTCGAGGGAGAGATCGGTGAGATCGACCGCGGGATCGCGCAGGCGATCGAGCGCCAGTCGCAGGCGGAGATCGTGACGATAGCGCGTCAGCGTCTGGCCGGTGCGCGCACGAAAAGCGCGGCAAAGCCTGAAAGGAGAAAGCCCGACGGCGTGGGAGAGCTCGCCCAGCGAAAAGGGGCGGGAGTAATTGCGCGCCAGAATCGCTCGTGCCTCCTCGACCGCATCATCAGCAACGTCGGCGCCTCGCGGTGCCGGAACGATGCGCCGGAGAATGTGCAGCACCGATTCTTCGACATCGAGCGCGTCCGGCTTCTCCTCTTGATCGAGCGCGTCGAACAACTGCCGTTGCCGCAGGAATGTCGCGGCATCGAGAGTGGCCTCGGCAATCTTGAAAGGCCGGCGAAGATCATCGGTCGAAAGCAGCTCGGCCAACTGATCGTCAGCCAGCGTGAACCAGTCCGAGGCGTCGACGTCGCTGATCTTTGACCGGGTGTAGAGCTGATGCTGGTTGTAAAAGACGACCGATGCGGGGCTGCCCACGAAGGCGTGACCGTCGTCGAACCGGATCGCCGTGACGCTTCGCGGGAAGACGAACGTGTGGTGACTGCAAGGTCCGGAATCCCGAAAAAGCTGGTGGCTCGCAGGGCAGCGGAACCTGCCCACGGCCACGATATCGCTGCGAAACAGGAGCGTTTCCACCGGCTTGAGATGGACTTCGAGTGGCACGACGTCATCGTGCCTCGAAGGGGAACGCGACGAGGTCACACTTTGCGAAAATCCGCTAAATTCGCACGCCGCCGCGGCCCTCGGCGATCAGCTCGCGGCCGTGGTAGTGAAACTCGTTGTGGACGTCGAGTAGCAGTTGGCGGCGTTCGACCCGCTCCTCCTCGGCGCGCGTGTAGACCGTCGCTTCGAGGAAGGCGGTGCCGTCGTCGCGGACGTCGACTGACGGCAGATGCGTGACGATCAGCGCGCGAACGATCTGGGGCGACTGCATCCGCATTAGCGCGGCGTCGTAATCGTCGGGCGTCGCCACGAGCCGCGTCATGCGCCAGGAAGTCGCGCCAACGATGTCGCTGATGACGAGCCAGTATTCGAAAATCGCCTCGGCATTGCGATCGACATCGAAGGAGTCGTAGATCGGAACATCACGCGCGCCGGCAATGTATGGAGTGCTCTCGTCGCCGATCACGTCGTAGCGGATCTCGCCGCGAACGCGCAGGCCGGCCGCGCACTCCATCAGCGCCGCGGCCTGCATGGCCATGTGCGCCATCGGCGGGAGCGGACCGGCCGCGAAGGCTTCGCGGAAGCGGGCGTTGGCGAGATCGTGCGCGCGGGCGATGCGCTCGCGCACGCGCGTGACAGCCTCGATCGAGAGAATCGTCACTTGACCTGCTGCGTCCGGGCCAGGAACTGCTCCGCGTTCTCGAAGCCGGTCAGTCGCAGTTGCGGCTGTTCGTGTCCCGTCGAATCGATGAAGACCACCGTCGGAACGCCCACGATGGCGTAGCGCTTCGTCAGCTCCTTCACCACCGGATCCTCGGCGTTCGTCAGATCTGCCTTGATGCGCGTGAAGCGGTCGAGGTCGTGCGCGACCTTCGCGTCGCTGAACGTTTTCTCGTCGAGCTCCTTACACGGGATGCACCACGTGGCGAAGAAATCGATGATGACCGGCTTGCCGTTTGTTGCCGTGAGCGCGGCCGCGTCGTATTTCTGCCACTGCACTTCCGCGCCTTTGCGCGCCGGGATGGCGAAGAAGATTCCAGCGACCAGCAAAAGCGTCGCGCACGCCAGCCGCATCGCTCTTCCCCTCGGTCCCCGGCTCGCAAAAAGAAACACCGCGCCGATCAGCAGGCTGGCGGCGACGCCGGCGTGGAACGCTGTCTCGCCGATCACGGCGCGCAAAAAGTAGAAAGCCATGGCGATGAGATCGAAGCCCATCGCCTTCTTGACCTGCACCATCCACTCTCCCGGCTTCGGGAAAACATTGAGCGCGATGAGATAGGGAAAACCGAGTCCGAATCCGAGGGAGGCGAACATGGCCAATCCGATGACCGGCTTCGCGATCGCCGCAACCAGCGTGAAGAGCGCGACCACCACCGGGCCGACGCACGGCGCGGCAACGATGCCGACGAAGAGTCCCATCGTCAGCGCGCCCGCGACACCGGCCTTGCCCGCCGAACGGCTGGTGATGAACTGCGGCACGCGGAACTCCCACGCGCCGAACATCGATGACGCCAGAACGAGCATCAGGATAGCGAAGCCGATCAGCACGGCCGGCGACTGCAGCCACGAACCGAACATCCGTCCGCTGAGGGCAGCGAAAACGCCGAGGGCGGAATACGTGATGACGATGCCGATGACGTACGCCAGCGAGAGTGCGAACCGGCGCGAACGGCGTCCGTCGCTCTGCATCGCAAAGAACCCGACCGTGATCGGGATCATCGGAAAAACGCACGGCGTCAAATTCAGCGCCAGGCCGCCGATAAAGAGAATGAGGAGCGCCAGCGGCAGGCCGTGCGCGGCGTAGGCGGCGGAGAGCTGGTCGTTCGCGACGGGCAAGCCGTCCTTCGGTGCGGCGGAAAGAGGAGCGAAGTTCGCCGAGGCCGGGGGCGGCGCGGGCGCGGCAGCAGTCGCCGCAACCACAGCCGCATCAATCGTCACCTCGGCATCGCGCGGCGGAAGACAGACGTTATCGTTGCAGGCCTGATAGTGCAGCTTGCCTTTGATCGCCGTCGCGCCGTTTTTCAACTTCGCGGTGAACGGAATGCGGATCGTTCCCTCGTAGACCGCGAGCTTCTGGTCACCGCTGAACGTGAATCCGCGAACCGTGTGCGGCGGATATTCGGCAGAAACAAGATCGGCGGTTGTTTGATCGAATAGGAGCTCGCTCTTGATCACGAACTCGTCGAGCGGCTTGTTCGAATTGATGTGCCAGCCGTTCTCGATCGTGGCCGTGACGACGCCATGAACCTCGTCGCCGGTGCGCGCATTCACCGCGCCGCTGATCTTGATCAACTCCTGCTGCGGAATCGCATTCGCGGCGCCGCCAACGGAAAGCTGAGCGAAGGAGGTTGTTGCGATGAGAAGAAGAATGAGAGGAAGGATTCGGCGCACGCGCATCATTCGGTTCAATGTTGAATGTTCAGTGTTGAGTGTTGGATGTTGAAAGAAAGCCATTCGTCTCAATGCAACATTGAACACTCAACATTGAACATTCAACATTCCGTTTTCGCGAAGCACTACCGCCGCGGCGCGCCAAGCTGGCGCTCGAGCTGCGCGATCATCATCTCGAGGTTGCGGTTGTATTGCGAGTTGGGAAACTTCGTCCGGAAGGCGCGGTATTCGGCCAGCGCGCCGGCTGCATTTCCCGATTGCAGGTAGATGTCGCCGGTAAGAAGCTTCGAGCGCTCGTATGCGTCGCCTTTGCTTTGAACCGTCTGGAACTTGGCGATCGTCTTCTTTGCGTCGTCGAATTTCTTCTGCAGCATCTGCGTCATGGCCAGCTCGATGTACGCATCGTCGCGGACGCCAACGGGCACCGCCGATTCGCTGATGATTTTGCGCAGGCGCGCCTCACTTTGCGAATAGCCAGCCCGCGACTCGAACTCCTTCGCCAATGACAAACGTTTCGCGTAATCCTTCGCAATCGACGGCTCGTCGGAGACGCGCTTCATGAACTCTTTGTACTTGTTCTCCGAGTCCTGGAGCGACAGCGCGAATTCTTTCGCGGGAGAGTAGCCGTGGAGAACGCCGGCAATCAGCAGATCGCTGTTCAGCACGACGAAGGTCGGAAGGGTGGTGACACCGTAGTCACGCGCCAGCTTCGTCCCATCTCTTCCATCCTCGGTGTTGAGACGAAGAAGGACCATCTTGTCGGTGGCGTTTTGAAACGCCTCGGAGGGAATCACTTCCTGCTCGAATTTGTGGCACCAGCCGCACCAGTCGGCGAAAAGGTCGACAAAGATGAGCTGGTTCTTTTCTTTCGCCTTCTTCTGCGCGACGGCAACGTCTTTGAGCCACGGCGAGGCGACGGCTTGCTGCACGAGCAGCAGCGCAATCGCGGCGATCAGAGCAGTCCTTTTCACGTGAGTCCTCCCGTCCGGGCGTCGGAAACGGCACCGGGAAAGTCGCTATTCCGAATGCGCCGCACCGACTGGTGACAATTCCGATGCCGCTTCCTTCTCCGCGGCATGCCTGCGCGCGGCTTCGACGAACGCACCGAAGATCGACGTCGCCGACGGTTCCGAGGGCATGTCTTCGGGATGCCACTGCACACCGACGTAGAACGGATGCGACGGATCTTCGAGCCCTTCGACGATTCCGTCGGGCGCATGCGCCGTGACGCGAAGTCCATCAGCAACACGCCCGACGGCCTGATGGTGCGACGAGTTCACGTTCAATTCCGTCGCGCCGAGGATGCTGCCAAGTTTCGTGGCGCCGTCGATGATCACGTCGTGACGATGACGGTCGCTCGGCTCGCTGGCGTGATCGATGTCGGTACCCACCGCCGAGCCGATGTCCTGAATCAACGTCCCGCCTGCGGCCACGTTCATCACCTGAACGCCGAGGCAGATGCCGAGCGTCGGAACGCCGCGCTCGCGCGCCAGTTTGGCCAGGCCGAGGTCGTTCTTCTGGCGGCGAGGATCCATCGGCTCGCAGCTCGGATGCCGCTCTTCACCATATTCGGACGGATCGCAATCATCGCCGCCGGCAAGAAGAATCCCATCGAGTCCATCGAGAACGTCGTCCGCATTCTCCGGCTGCGGCGGAATCAAAACCGGCACCGCGCCGGCCCGCTTCAATGATTCGATGTAGGTCGTGTAAACAAAGGCCCGGTCGCGCTCCCCTTCGCGGTGAACGACATCCGAGGCGATTCCGATGAGAGGCTTGTTCATGATGTTGATTATGCGGGATTCGTGCGAGGAATGGGGAGATGCTCCGAGTACCGCACGCGAGTTAACCGGCGCTTCGAAGCGGAACCCGAACTCCGGGCGCTGGAATGCCTCGAAGGATTCCATCGACCGACAAGTCTTCGTCAATCTCGGGCCAGTGAATTCCGAAGCCGGCACCGGCGGTCTCCCATCGATTGCGCTGTTCAGGTGTTGCATTGAAGAGGCGCGGGTACCACGCAAGGGGCACGCTCACGATTCTGCCGTCTGCCAGATCAACGACCAGCGACTCGTCCGTGACATGGACGTCGATAACCTGTTCGCCAGCCTTAGGTTCCAAAGTATTCATTCCATGCCCTGATCAAATCTTTACGGTTCTCAAGCACGATCCGCTCGATTACCCGCAACTCTCGTTCCGAAAAGCCAAAGTTCGCCGCTGCCTCTACGCGCCTCAGCCAGAACTTGGCGGACAGTTCCGCGCGATCGACGTGCACATGAGGCGGCTCGCCCGGTTCGTGGCTGTAAAAGTACACCCGGTACGGACCTGTGCGCAAAACAGTAGGCACGATGAAAGTGTATCTGAGCGTCGCTCATTTGAACTATGGCTCTTCAGTGTCAGCGTCAGAGCAACACAAAGGAACGTTCTCGGTTTAACGGCCGGTCGAAGGTCACCGTGTGCTCGCAGCCGGCGCGCAGGTTGCGGCGGCCGATTACGTAGTCGGAGAAGTCGCCCGATCCGTTGCGATAGTCGTTCAGAGCGGAGCGCAGCAATTCGCGGTCGTCGAACGCGAAGATTCCGGTGCTCATCACTTTGTCGAGCGCGGCGGCGATCACCGGCTTGCCGAAACGGTAGGCAGCGCGGAGAACCCAGACCAACTCGCAGAGAACGATGTCGTCCACCTGGAGACGATCGCCACGCTCGATAGCCGTGGCCACGAACGTATCGATCTTCCGCGCCTGGCCGGGATCGTCCTGCGTGAGGTAGCGGACGAGCACGTTCGTGTCGACGCCGATCACCGTTTCCCCGAGTGCTCCCGCAGGATGGCGGCGTTCATGTCGTCGACGCTCACGCTGCTCCGCCGGTCTCTCTTCAGCATGCCTCGCAGCGAGCGGACATCAATACTGAGTCCCCGAACGTAGACGTCTCCTTCATCGGTGACGTGGAAGTCGATCTGGTCTCCGGCTTCGATCCGAAGCAGATCCCGAACACTCTTCGGAATCGTTACCTGTCCTTTGGTCGTCAGCGTCGCGGTTGGCATTTCCTTACTCCAAGTAAGGATTCTAGCAAATTCCTTACCTGAGGTCAATCACCGCACCGTGATCGCCACAACATCCCGCTCTCCGCTGCGGTTGACCGCGATGATCGAATGCTTGCCCGTCCGCAGCGGCCACTCGCTTGTCGCCGGCTTTCCGTCGACGCTCCACGTTGCGTCGCTCGTGGCGCGCAGGTGGATCGCCTGGAACTCGCGATGGAGCGTCGGATCGACGAGGTACGTTGTGTCGTTCGACGGACTGGTGATGCGGAACCTCGTCTCGCGTCCGGCGAGGGCGCGCGGGGCGGACGCAGTCGTGCGGCGTTCGCGTGCCGCCGCCCAATCGCGATACTCCTCGGGCCAGTCGATCCGGCCCGCATGATGCCAGGCGCAGAATTCGACGGGCGCATCGCGCGGCAGCCATTCGCTTTCGATCGCAGGACACGACGTCGATGGCCGCAGTCCCGACAGCGCGCAAATCGGTTGCTGCTCCAGATCGTCCGGTCGATCGACGATCTCGCGCTCGCCGCTGTCGCCGGCGCGGCGCATCGCGGCGAGCATGACCGAGTGGAAGATCGGGCCGGCGCCAGTGACGCCGCTCGAACTGTGCAGCGCCTGGCGATCGAAGTTGCCGACCCAGACGCCGACGGTGACGGCGCGCGTGTAACCGATCGTCCAGTTGTCGTGATACGCCTGCGATGTGCCGGTCTTCACCGCGACCGGAAACGGAAAATCGAGATTGCCGCCGCGGCCGAAGATGAACTCGCGTGCGTGCGAGTCGCTGAGGATGTCGGTGATCCAGAACGCGGTGCGCGGGGAGACGATGCGCGGGGGTCGGTTGTCGGGAGTCGGGGGTCGGAGCAGCATCGTCGTCGAGACGGCTACGCCTCCCCTTGCGAACGTTGCATATGCGCTCACGAGTTGCTCGAGCGTGACTTCGGCGTCGCCGAGTGTGAGCCCGAGGCCGTAGTAGTCGGCGGTGTGGGTAAGGTCGCGAAAGCCACTGCCTCGCAGCACGCGCAGCAACGCGGGAGGCCCAACTTTCTCCAGCAGTGCGACCGCGGGAACGTTTTCCGATCCGGCCAGCGCGGCGCGTGCGCGCAGCGGACCGCGATAGCCGCCGTCGTAATTTCGCGGCGTGTAGACGACACCTTCTTCGGCGGTGGGAAAGTGCGACGGCACATCGGCGAGCACCGTAGCGGGCGTGATTCCTTCCTCGAACGCCAGCGCGTACGTGAACGGCTTGAGCGTCGAGCCGGGCTGACGCAACGTCGTCACGCCGTCGATTGCGCCGCCAAACTCGGTACCGAAGTAATCGCCCGAACCTTCCCACGCCAGCCACCCGCCCGTCTCGTTGTCGAGGACGACGACGGCCGCGCTGTGCGCGCCGTGACGAAGCAGGTTCGCGCGCTCGGCGGCGATGATGCCACGAACGTTCTGCTGCAACACCGCGTCGAGCGTCGTCTTCACCAGGTGATTGGGTTGCGCTCCTGACCGGCTTCGCACCTGCTCGACAAAATGAGGAGCGAGTGTCGGTTGGATGCCGCGATCGAGCGACAGTCGTTCGGCGCGTGCCTCGCGCCACGATGCGTCATCGATCAATCCCAGCGAATGCATGCGAGCGAGAACGACGCGTTGCCTTGCCAGCGCGCGGCGCGGCGTCGACGGGCGTTGCGGCAGCGACGCCAGCCACGCCAACTGCGCGGTCGTCAACTCCTCCGGCGCGCATCCGAAGTAGCGCCGGCTGGCGCGCGCCACGCCGATTGTCTGCTCGCCGTACGGCGCGAGATTCACGTACAACGCGAGGATCTGCCGCTTGGTGTAGCGATGCTCGAGGCGCAGCGCGATGACAGCCTCGCGCACTTTCGACGCGATCGTGCGTGGCGGATTACCGAGCAGCATTTTCGCGACCTGCTGCGTGATCGTCGAGCCGCCTTCGACGGCGCGAAGATGGCGGATGTCGTGCGCGACGGCGCGCGCAATCGCGATCGGATCGATGCCGGGATGATGCTCGAATCTTCGATCCTCGGCTGCGATCGTCGCGGCCGCGATCGACTCCGGGACGACATCGATCCACTCGTTGCGGGTGCCGCTCGGCGACAACGGCTCGTACAAGACGACGCCGTTGCGGTCGACGATGACCGGCGAGGTGTCGGGCGTGATGGTTGGAATCGGGCCGAGGCGGATCCAAAGTGCGAGAGCGAGAAGACCGGCGGCGAGGACGCCGCCGGTCCAGCCGGCGAGACGCCGGCGTTCCATCGTCATCAAGGTTTGACCTCGATGACCTCGCTGGCGGTTCTCCCGAAGACTTCGGGCTCGTACATCTCCTCGGCATGCGTCGGCGCGGTAATGAACGTGCCGGCGGTCGTGGCGCGAACCATGTACGTGAACTCGTGCATCCCTTCGCCGAGGCGCGTGGCGAAAAGGTTGACGCGGTCGTCGTGACGCTCGACGTGATCGAAG
Organism: Thermoanaerobaculia bacterium; assembly: GCA_963719365.1. GTDB lineage: Bacteria > Acidobacteriota > Thermoanaerobaculia > Gp7-AA8 > Gp7-AA8 > JADGNZ01. The sequence goes on from OY970380.1 coordinate 2,171,990, forward strand.
CCGCCGTGTTTCCACCACGACATCCAGTCATCGCCCTGCGTATCGTTCTTACTCTGCTCTGCGGCGAGATCGCTGGCCGTCGTGGCGAACCACGACTCGACCGGCTCCGTGCCCGCGGGAATCGGATCGATCACCGCCACGAAGCGCCGCTCCTTCGTGTTGCGGATGCGTAGCGTGACCTTGATCAAGTCGCCCGCCTTGAACGTCTTCAGCGAGTACTTGCGCTCGACGCTGAAGCCTTGATTGAGCGCATCGTGCATCAAGCCAGCCGGCGTGTACTTCAGGCGCATGAGATAGAACAGCGTGCCGGTGCCCTGGCGATCGAACGTCACCGGCGTGTCTCCCGCCGGACGCGCCATGAGCTGCTGCATCGGGACGTCATGATTCTTCGCCTCGGTGCTGCGGCCTTTGAACGAATCGTTGGCGATCGCGTCGGAGCCGATCTTCACGACTGCGGTGAAGTCCGGCGTTTCGCTTTCGTACTTGCGGTAGTAATCGACGAGCGACTCCATCGCCCAAACATTTTCCTGCGTGTTGCCCCAGCGTCCCTGACGGCGCACTTTCATCAGCCAGCGCACCATTTGCTTGACCATCTGCTCGCTCTCGCCGTGGCGCGTGAGGGTGCCGAGGGCGATGGCGGTGGAACGAACGCTCGAGCTCCAGTAATAAAGAAGGTAGGGATCGTTCAGCTCTTCGACATGCGCGCTGCCGCCCTCGGGGAGGATGCCGTTGGTGATGCGCCGCATCAGCTCATCGACGCGCGCACCCTTCTCACCCTTCGCCAGCATGGCGTCGGCGAGATACGAGATGCCGAACAGCGGCATGCGATCGATGTACGAGTCGAGCCGCGTGATGTGGCTGTCTTCGTTGCGTCCGCCCTCGGTCAGCACCTTCACCGCGAATGCCTGCCACGCCGTATATGCCGGCCACCAGCCTTCATTCGTCGGACGCGGTTCCTTCAGCTTCGCGTCGAGGTAGTCGTACGCACGCTTCGTCACGTCTTTGCTGACGTCGTACTTCAACTTCTCGCCGCGCTGCATTACGTGCAACACAGTCGCGGTCATGTACGGCGATTCGGTGTAGCACTCGCCGGCCCAGAATGCGAAGCCGCCGTCGCCGCACTGGTAGTTGTTGAGCTCATTGATGGTCGCCTGCGCGATGCTGCGGCCTTTTTTCGGATCGATGCCGGGAAGCGCGAAGGCTTCGCCGAGGTCGGAGGAGAGCATGAGAGCCATGGCGCCGGATGAGCGCTGTTCCGCGCAGCCATACGGATAATCGACGAGATACGAAGCGCCCTCGGCAAGACCGACCATCGCCGTCGATGACAGCTCGACGTGCAATCCGCCAGACGACGGCACGACGTCCTTCGGCACCGCCAGCGTTTCCTTCGCGTCGGGCTTGGCCTCGCCATACGCGGCGACGGTCTCGGACGGCGTGAGGATGCGCACCGGCAGCGAGTCTTCGAACGCGTCGGTTTCCTTGTTGAGCGACACGGTCATTTGCAGCTTCGCGTTACCGACCGCTTTCGCCGTCGCGTTGAAACGCACCTCGGCAGAACCTTCCGCGGCGATGTCGACTGTCTGCGACGTTGGCTGCGTGAACTCGACGATCGACGGATCGAGCGACTTGATCGTCACTGTCGCCTTGCCCGGTTGCTTGAGCTGCGAGTGGACGACGCCGCCGAAGAACGCCTTGTCGCCGACGGCGAGGAAGCGCGGCCACGTTGGCGTCAGCAGCACCGGCTTGTTGATGCGGATCTCGTTCTGCGCCCAGCCGAAGCGCGAGCCGCGGTCACCGGCGACGGCCATGATGCGATACGTCGTCAGCGACTCGGGGAGCGTGACATCGGTCTTCGCGTGGCCCTTCGCGTCGGTGACGACCGAGCCGACCCAGAACGCGAGCACGCGGAAGTCTTTGCGCATCACGCCCGGTCCGGCGTCCTTGCCGCCGCCGCCACCCTGCGTTTCGCCCTTCGGCGTCAGCACGCGGCGGCTGACGATCTTCTGGCGCGAATCAAAGTTGAGGACCTGCAGCGATTTCTCGAGGTAGATCGACTGGAGCACGTCGGGCGTTTCGTACGCCGTCAGCGAGAGGACGCCGTAATCGACGGCCCACAATGTGACCTCGGACTGCGTTGGTTTGCCCGCGGCATCCTTCACATCGACTTCGATGCGCGCCTTCGACGCCGGGCGGTACTCATCGCGATTTGCTTTCACCGCGACCTTCAAACGCTTCGCTGCGTCGACGACGCTGAGCGCGGTGTATCCGAGGCGGAAGGCAGGTTTGCCAGGATCGCTCTCGTCTTCGATGCCATCCTTCGTGCGGCCTTTGAGCAACGTCACTGCAACGAAAAGGTTCGGAATGTCTTTCTCGGTGATCGCCACGGAAACCGTCGTCTGCGTCGAAGTGAGCTCGAACGTCTTCCACGTCCGCACGCCTTCACGTTCGGTCGTGAGCAGCGCCGTCGCGTGCTCCCACGGCGACTTCACCATGATCCGCGCGGTCTCGCCGGGCTTGTACGTCTTCTTCTCCGGCACGAGCTCGATGCGGTTGCTGTCCGCGCGCGCCCATGCCGTGTAGCCGCCGCCAACGGCGTAAAACCACGTGCGCGTCGTTGTCGAACGACCTTCGGCATCCTTCGCCGTTGCGATGACGAGGTATTCGCCGCCTTCGCCGAGCGGAATGTGCAATGGGACCGGAGAGGCCTGCGTGGTCACGTCCCAATGTCCGGCCGGGAGCTCTTTGCGCTCGGTGGACCAGTTGTAGAAACCGTTGCCCGCGGCTTCGCGGACGGAGTTCCACTGGATGCGATGAAGATCGACGCTGACGGAAACGCCGGGCGTCGCAGTGCCATCGGGCGCGGCTGCGACGATGGCGGTATCGAGACCTTTCGTTGCGTCGGAGAAGTAGTTCGGCGACTTCACGCCGATGTACCACGGCGCCGGATGAACGCGGAACGCCGTGCGATTGGCGAGCTGCTGGCGCGAGACATCGGTCACGTTGCCTTCGAGCACGTAGCTCCACGGCACGCCGGCGGCGACGTCGGTATCGAGCGTCAGTTTCAACTCGCCCTTCGCGTCGAGTTTCACCTCTTTGGTGTTGATCGTTTCGCCTTCGCGGCGCTGCTCGGAATCTTCGCCGAGGAACTCCCACTGCCCTTCCTGGAACCGCTCGCGGATCGCGGAGGGAACGTCGTAAACCGGGACTTTCGAATACGTCCACTTCACCGGCCGCGAGGCCATCGCGCCGCCGAAGAGATACTTGCCGATGATCGTGCCGTTCAGTTTCGTTCCGGCAATCGGCGGCGCACCTTTGAGCGTGACATCGACCCGGAACTCGGGGCGGCGATACGCGGCGACGAGGAAACTGCCGAACGTCATCAGGCGCTGCGATTTCACCGACGCTTTGATGCCGTAGTCGCCGAGGACGCCGTCGGCGGGAACGGTCCAAACCCATTCCGAGCTGCTCCAGTCATTCAACTTGACCGTGCGCTTGTCGACTTCCTTGTCGTGCGCGTCGGTGACGACGATCTCGACGTCGGTGCCGGCCGGCAGGAGTTGCATCCCGGTGGGCGTGTCGCTGCGAAGCACGATCTTGGCGTGTACTTCTTCGCCCGGCTTGTAGACGCCGCGGTCGGTGAACGTCGTGCCGCGCAGAAGCGGCTTCGCTTCATCGAGATCGAAGTTGAGGCCAAACTCCCACGGCGTGATGCCGTCGTTCCAGTCGCTCGATGCGTACGCGGTGTCGCCGTCTTTTTCGGCGGTGACGACGAAGTGCAGTCCGAACGCTTCCCACGATTCGACGGGAACGTCTTCGCCCTTCTCGTTTTTCTTGTCGCGCTCCACGCGAAGATCGGTATTCGGCGCGATGGCAATGCCGTTCGCGTCGGTCGTTCCAGTCCAGAAGACTTTGTTCTCGATCGTCCGGACCGACACCTTCGCTCCCGCCACCGGCGCGGCGTTGTCGAGGCGCGTGACGAAGACGAGCGTGTTCTGCGGCGAGTCTTTGACGGTGATGCCGAGGTTCGTCACCTGCACGATCGTGCCGGCGGTGTCTTCGGAATACGTTTTCGACTTCGCGATCGGGTCGCCCGGCTTGATGACAGCCCAGACGATGCCATTGCCGATCGATGAAAGTGCCGATTTGAGATTGAGGCCGTACGACTGCAGCTTGTCCGGAACAGGCGCGAGATTGCGCGGCGCGCCGCCGGTTGCGGGCGTTTTCTTGAAGCTCTCTTTCTGAAGATCGACGATCGTTGGAACGAGCTTGTCGAGCGACAACGGCGTCAGCCACTGCGTGACGTTCTTGTAGTTCCGTCCGTGGAATGGCAGCATCGGCCCGCCGCTCGATTCCCACACGCCGTGCCCGTCGCCGAAGCTGATGTACGCGGCTTTGTGCCAATACTCGATGACGGCCATCCAGGTGTAGCCGAGCGTCTGGCCGTTCTCGGATTTGAGCGATGGATCGACGCGGACGGCGTAGGTGTGCGCGGGAGTCACCGAGTATCCGAGCTCGTCGAGGCTGTACTGAGTCGCGGGAGCGGCGTCGGGATCGACGGCGCGCTTTGGCTCGGTCGGCGTGACCGGCACCTCGTGCGCTGGATCGGTGATGTCGATGACGCTGACGGCTTTCTTGAAGTTGACGTACGGCACGCCGCCGCTGACGCGAAACGAGATCGGGTTGTAATACTCGGGACCGCACTCGGTCAGGCACTCCGTCTTCTCGATGAAGAAGGTCGGACCGAGCTCGATGGTGAATGTTTGCGGATGTCCGCTGGCGACGCTGTTCGCATCCTTCGCCAGCTTGTCGTCGACGAAGACCTGCAGGTTCGTGTCGGGCGGTACTCCCGGCTTCGTCTCGACGACGACCATCTCCGGCGATGGCTTGAAATGCTTCTTGTCCCAATCGGTCGCAATAAACGACAGCACCGGCTGTCCGTCGCTGGCCGCGGCCTGCGTCGCCTTCGCTACTTTCGCATCGAACGCTGCGGGCTGCGCCGGTTCGAGTTTCGCGAGCCGCTCGCGCGCCGGAAGATCGGGCGCTTTGAATTCGTGTGCGACGGTTCGAAGCACGAGGTGCGAACCGAGCGTCGCGCCATCGACCGGCTGATTGAACGTCAGCGCGATGACGATCGCGCCGTCGTACTTGCCGCCTTTGCGATACCAGTTCGTGCTCAGAAGCTGGATCGTCGGCGTCGTGAATGAAAAGTGATACGCCTTGCCGAGCGTTTTTCCGCTGACCGCTTTCGCAGCGGCATCGATCGTGACGTTGTACTTCGTCGCGAACGGCAGCGGCGTCTTCGCATCGGGCGTGAAGATCAGCGTCGTCGTTCCCGACCAGCGGAACGATCCGTTGATCGCCGGCTCGACATGAAACCACGGCACGTCGAGTTGCTTCGGGATCTTGCCGACGACAACCATCGGCTCGCTGAACACAACACGTATCTCATTCGCCTCGGCCAGATTGGCAACTTCGCCAATCGGTCCGGCCTTGATGATGGTGAGGTTTTTGTCGGCAGCAAAGGAAGAAATAGCAGTAAGAAAAAGGACGATCCCAAGTAACGCTCGCTTCATGCGGCGGAGGGTAGCACGGCGGGCGTTGCCGTTTCGTGACGTAGGCCGCACTAGTCCCCTCGGGACCCGCAGTTCGTATTCCGTGTTCGTCGTGTCGCTGCTCCCCATCGCTATCTCCTTCGATCCTTCGAGCGCAATATGACGCCCGCGATGTGGCATGCGAGTGTTTAGATGAGGAGATCCAACAGCAGAAATGTGGCGGGATTGTGGCGAGTACAGGCGTTGGTGCGCTTTCGACTGGTCACGCAGGGCAGGAGTCTGCCGATAGCCCGCAATCGTCGCCCTGCACACACTCGCGCGCCATCAGCACGAGCTCGTCGATGTCGAACGGCTTCGTCAGGAGCTTGCAGATCCGCTGGAGGAATTCGCACGGAAGCGCGCGCGGCGACGCGGTCATCACGATCACGCGCCGCAGCGTGTGCGGTTGTGTGGCCTCGAGGAACTCCATCACCTCTTCCCCGCTCACAAGCGGCAAAACGAGATCGAGAATGAGAAGGTCGTAGGCGACGACTTTCATGAGCTCGATCGCCGCCGCTCCCGTCTTCACGCACTCGACGCTGAACATCTCCCGCTCGAGCACCCGGCGCACCAGCAGGATGATGGAATCGTCATCTTCGACGACCAAGGCCCGAAAGGTTCGTCTGCGTCCCTCCGGAGCCTCGCCAACTTCCCGGCTTCCCTCGGATTCAGAGGTCGTAATCTCGCCATGAACCGACATGCGGCCACTCTCCTGCGTCGCGATGATTCGAATATTGATTGCTTAGCAGAGGCAGGAACGACCGATTACTCCAAATAAATTCTGATCGACCACTGCTGAGCCTACTTTCGCTCCGCCATCCAGTTCGAGACGAAGGTCAGAGGAGAAGAATAATTGTCGTCGAGCGGGCGATCGACAATGAAGCGCTGCCCATCGCGGGCAACATCGTAGGTGTTGCCGGGCAATAGAAAGAGCTTCTTTGGCGTGGCAGTCTTACTGGTCATATCCAGACTTAACAACTCGCTGTGAGAGACGTAGAAAATCTCGCGACCATCGCTGCGCCACCGAGGCAGATCGCCACCGGACGATGACAACTGCCTTCGCTCGGCATGGGATGGAAAGCGTTCGACGTACACCTCATCCCTTCCGGACTCATTGCTCATATACACGATGTACGCGCCGTCCGGCGAGACATCCGCCGACCTTTCCGCGAACGGCGTCGTGAGATACGGCTTTCCCTCGCTCCCGTCCACCGGAAACAGCCAGAGATCCGTGTTAGCCCCGGCCAGCCGCTCCGCTACGATCATCTTTCCGTCCCGACTCCAGGAGTCAGGAGAGACTTGATCCTTCGGAAAATTCGTCAATCGCCGGACGTTCGCCGGATTGGCAACATCGGCGACAAACAGGTTTCCAAGTCCGGCGCGCATCGACGCGAACGCAATCGCCGATCCGTCAGGTGACCACGCGGGCGCGTACTCGCCGGCCGGATCGAAGGTGAAGCGAGTGGTCACGTTGCGAGCCGGATCGAGAATCCAGATGTCTTCGGGGCGGCCATCAGAGTCATTCCGATCCGTCGCGATCCGCTGCTGATCGGGAGAAAGACGCAGCTCGAATCCCAGCCGTTTTGCGTCGCCAGCGGCAGCCAGCTCGTGCCCGGAGCGGTCGACCCAAATGAGCTGGGAGTCAGGACTGCCCGACCGGTAAACGAGCCGTCCGTTCTGCGACGCGCTGAACTCGAAGTGATGGTTGCCATCGTTTTCGACCAGTTGCTCCGCGAGCACGCGCGGTTCGCCGGAGAGGGCGAGCGTCTTCGGATCGAACGACTGCGCCATCAATGCTCCTGATCTCACGAAGAGCAGGTAGCCAGGCTCGACATAAGCAACGTTGGTGATGGCTTGCACGAGATCGCGGCTGCTCCCGTCGCGCAGCGTTCCGACCTTGATGTGATGATTCTCGGTCCGCGGAGCATCGCCGAGGAAGACGAAGTGATCGCCGTCGGGAAGAAACACCGGCCAGCGATGCGCTTCTTCGCCCGGGCTGAGGCGTGTCACTGGCCGCGGTGTCCCGCCGTTCGCATCCACGCGAAATAGCGGACCATCCTGGCCGCAGAAAAGGATCACCCCGTCGCGGCTCCACGCTGCACCGTACGCCAGCGGCGCGTCGCAGATCGTTTGCGGCGGCCCGCCGGCGATGGCGATGCGCTTCAACTTTCCCTGTGCGAAAAACCCAACCGATCTTCCGTCCGGCGAGAAGAACGGCTCGCTGGCTCCCTGCGTACCCGGCAGTTGGCGTGGCTCGGCCCGATCGACTGGCCGTATCCAGAGAGAAAACGACGCAATACCTGACGCATCTCCGGCGCGAGCCACGAAGACAATCGCGGAACCATCGGGAGACATTGCGGACTGACCGAACAGGTCAAATGCATCATGCTTCGGCATCGTGATCGACATTAGCAACGGCGTCTCAGCGGCCGCTGGACGGCGAAGCAAGAACATCGACGCAGCCCCTGCCGCAATCAACGCCAGAACGACGAGCGCGATGAGCATCCAACGGTTGCGCCCTTTTCTTCGAGCGACATCGCCGATGCTCTGCGCCTGCGAGCTCGATGTCCCGATCCATTCGAGCTCGGAGGCCACGTCCGAGGCGCTTTGCCAGCGATGATCGGAATCTTTGGCCAGGCATTTGGCGACGACGTGCTCGAAGGCGGGCGGCGTCAGCGGCTGAATCTCGCGGATCGGTTTCGGCTCGCCGCCAACGATCGACGCGATGAGGCTCGTCTTCGTTTTTCCGTCGAACGCGCGCCGGCCTGTGGCCATCTCGTAGAGCAACGCGCCGAGCGCAAAGATGTCGGTGCGTGCATCGGCTTCCGTCCCTTCGAGTTGCTCCGGCGCCATGTACTGGAAGGTCCCGAGAATCGTCCCTTCCTGCGTGAGCGACTTCTGTTGCGTCGCGCCGTCAGCGGTGATCTCGATCGTGCAGCCTTTGGCCAGCCCGAAGTCGAGCAGCTTCGCGCCGGACTTCGTAATCATGACGTTGCCGGGCTTGAGATCGCGATGCACCACCCCTGCTCGATGGGCGCGATCCAGCGCCGCGGCAATCTCGCGTCCGTAGCGAAGCACGTCGCGCATCGGCAACGGCCCGCGAGCGATGCGGTCCGCGAGCGTCTCGCCATCGAGAAGCTCCATGACCAGAAACTCGACACCGTGATCGTTGCCGACGTCGTAGAGCGTGCAGATGTGCGGATGCGTGAGCTGCGAGATCGTCTTCGCTTCGCGCTCGAAGCGGAGCTTGAGCTGCGCGTTGTCCGCAAACGCCGGCGGCAGCACTTTGATCGCCACACTGCGGTCGAGCCGCGTATCGCGCGCTTTGTACACCTCGCCCATCCCGCCCGCGCCAATGAGCGAGATCATCTCGTACGGACCCAGGCGGCTGCCGTTGGTGATGGCCATGAAAGTGGGGATGATAAACGTTTCGCGGGAAGCGATTTCTCTATCCACACAATCGATGTGCGAGCGAAACGTAGGTCGGACTCTCCAGTCCGACTGCTCGTGATGTCCGCCGCTCGTGATGTCGGACTAGAGAGTCCGACCTACGTTCAGCCTTCGTGATCTATAACAACCGCGCTTCGAGCGCTTTCAGCACCGCGCGTGTTCGATCGCGGACGCCGAACTTGGAGAGAATGCTCGACACCTGATTCTTGATCGTCCCCTCGGCGGTGCCGAGGGCGTGGGCGATTTCTTTGTTGCTGTAGCCGCCGGCCATGAGGCGAACCACTTCCAGCTCACGCGTGGTCAGCTCCTCGATCGGCAACGCGTCGGGAGCGGGCGTTCCGGCGGCGCGCAGAAGACGCTGCGTGATGGCAGGCTGAAATACCGTTCCGCCCGCGGCAATGGCGCGGATCGCGCTCATCAGTTGTTGATACGAGATGTCTTTGAGCAGGAATCCGCGGGCGCCGCTGCGGATGGCGTCGAGCACGACGGTCGTGTCATCGAAGGTCGTCAGCACGAGTGTCGGCGGAAGCGAATTGGCCGCGGAAAGCTCGCGAAGAACGTCGACGCCGTTCTTCTTCGGCATCCGTACGTCGAGCAGCAGCACATCAACCTCGTACTCCGCAACGCGCTCGATCGTTTCTGCGCCGTCTTCCGCTTCGCCGGCGATGACGATCTCCGCATCCATCTCCAGCAGCGTGCGGATGCCCTGACGGATGAGGAGCTGATCGTCGGCGATGAAGACGCGGATCACGGCGCACTCCGCGCTGGCAGAAACGCGGTGAGCGCAAAACCACGGCCGTTGCTGCTCTCGATCGTCAGCGCGCCCCCGGCGTTTTCGATGCGCTCGCGCATGCCGCGCAAGCCGAAGCCGTCGCGCGCGCTGCCACGTCCGCGGCCGTCGTCGCGCGCGCGAACTTCGAATCCGTCAACGGTCCGGCGCACGGTGATCCAGAGATTCGCGGCGCCGGAGTGACGCGCCGCGTTCGTCACAACTTCCTGCACGCAGCGAAGAATGACCAGGCCCTGCTCCGGATCTTCGACGCGCAACGACTGGTCGACTTCGAGTTGTACGCGCGGCCGCGGCAGATCGGCCACGAGCGTGCGCAGAGCGCGCCCGAGGTCGAGGCAATCGTCAGCGTGCTTCTCGGCGACGATCGAGCGGACGTCGGCCAGCAAAGTTCGCGCGAGCGACTGCGCCTTCTCGACATCGCCGTGCGCCGCGCCCTCGGTTCGCACGAGGGCGGCCTCGAGATTCAGCGTCAGCGCGGTGAGGTGATGGCCGAGCGCATCGTGCAGCTCGCGCGCGATGCGAAGCCGTTCCGCGAGGCGGCCACCGTCGGCAACGAGATCCTGCATCGCCCGAAGCTGCGCGTTCGTGCGCACTTCGCGATCGAGAATCTCGAACGTGAAGAAAGCCAGAATCTGGAACCCGAAATACGGCGGCGCGAGCAGCCACGCCGAGCGGCCGTTCCAGTGAAACGCAACGGCACCGGCGAGGAGCAGCGTCTGGATCACGATCCAGGCAAGCCCGCGCTTCCGATCCATCAACGAGGGAAGGCGCATCGCGATCAGCACGAGCAGCGTCCCTTCGAAGCCGTCGCAAAGCAGCAGCACCAAGACGACGATGCAGAGCACTTCCATCGCCATCAACGAACGGCGTGGACGAATGAGATCAGCGACGAAGAGCACGCCGAAGAGCACGTACGCAACCGCCCATCGCGCCATCGTGCCGGGCACGGTCGCGCCCTGGATGATCACGGGAAGGCCGACCATCAGCCACGCCGTCAAACCGGCAATGCCGAGCGTGCGCGTGTGCGGCATGGCGCGAGGATGACACAGCGCATCGGGCCCGTGAATAGGCCGGAAGTCACATGCCGCGCGTTGCCCCGAGCGGCACATGCGCGAATGCCCGGCGTTGCCTACCTTGTGCAGCGGAGGATTTCATCATGCGATTCGCAGGACTTTTCTTGTTGCTCATCATCGTCGCCCTGCCGCTGGCTGCCGACGATGCCGCGGATTTTCTGAAGGCCGTCTCCGGCCGCGACCTCGCCGCAGTGAAGTCGATGCTGGCGCGCGATCCCGCGCTCGCGAACGCGCGAAGCCCGAAAGGAACGGACGCCGTCACCATGGCGCTGTTCACGAACGTCGGCGAAGGATTTACCGATCCTGCGAAGAACGAGATTCTGCATGCGCTCATCCCGTACGCGAAGCTCGATCTCTTCGAAACCGCAGCCCTCGGCAGCACATCGCAGCTCGAAGCAATGCTCGCCGATCCTGGCGCGCTCGCCAGCCGCACGGCATTCGGATGGACGCTGTTGCACATGGCTTCATTCGGCGGCAACGCTGCGAACACCGAGCTGCTTATCCGAAAAGGCGCGGTAATCGACGCGCGCGCCGGCTCGAAGTTTCGCAACACACCGCTGCAAGCCGCATTGTTGACCGGCCAGCACGCGACCGCGAAGATCCTGCTCGACCATCGTGCGGACGTTCTGATCCGTCAATCGAAAGGGTTCACGCCGATGCACGAAGCCGCACTCCTCGGCCGCAACGATCTCGTCCAACTTCTCCTCGATCACGGCGCCGAGATCAACTCGGTCGCCGACAACGGGCAGACACCGCTGGCCGAGGCGATGCGTGGAAAACACGATGAGCTGGCGGCGTGGATGAAAGCGAAAGGCGCGGTGCTCGGCGTACAACCGGACGACGAGGTTTTGAAGAAGTAGAGCAGGCATTCTTGCCTGCTACCGCCGGGCGTCCCTGCCCGGCGGTGTGCGGGAAAACGACAATCGACTTCTTGAATCGCTGCGTGACGCACATCTTCTCGAAGAACCACCGCCGGGCAAGAAAGCCCGGCGGTAGCAGGCAAGAATGCCTGCTCTACGACTTCGACATCCTCACTGCGGCGCGCCGCACGGCGTCGTGTTCGTGAGCGGAACCGGTGTCACCGTCACGGTTGCGCCGTTCACTGCGACTTGCAGCCAGTGGTAGTACGCGCCCGGTCGGCCCTTGTCGTCGTCGCAGCCCGATAGCGGCGCGCCTCCGCCGCCGCTGACGACGAATCCTGTCTTGCTGGAGGTGCCGGCAACCGCCTGATAGAAACGATGATCGTGCGAGGCAAAGACGTAGACCACATTCGGATTGGTCAGCGCGTTGACGTAGTTAACGAAGGCCTTGATCTTCCTGCCGTAGTTCGTGTCTTTGTCGGCCTTATCCGGTGCCATGGCGTGAGAGTTATCGTCCTGCGTCGGACGGTGCATGAAAAGGAAGACGTTCGTCCCCTTCGGCACCGATGCGATCTTGTCCTGGATGAGCGAAAGCTGGGTCGTGCTGACATAGCCGTTGAAGCAGCCGCTGGGCTGAGAATCGTTGCCCGGAATCTCCTCGGTGTTGACGCCGACGAAAACGGAGTTCCCGTACTGGAACCAGCCGTACGGCTGCGATGAAACAGCACTCGTGTAGTCGTCAAGCAGTTTCGTGTCGTCGGCGGCTGCGTCGTTACAATCGCCGCTCCCCTTCTTGTCCAGCTCATGGTTGCCCGGGACGCTGAACACCGGGACGCCGAGCTTGGCGAACCACGGCAGCACGAGCGGGTACTGCGTCTTCGCATCCGACGATTTCTTGCCCTTGATGATGTCGCCGCCCCAGAGCACGAATGCGGCCGGCTTCGTCTTCATGGCGTTTTGCATCGCCGGGATCAACGCTACGAACCCCGCCGAGGGGGCGTCGCCGGAGTCGGGACGGTTGTCGCCGCCAACGTAGAACGTGAACTGCGTGGAATTGGCCGGAGTGCCGAGAGACCCGGTGCCGGACATTGGCGGAAGTGACGGGAGGACGGTCGTGGCGGCGGCGAAAAAGAGTGCTGTCAGCATGCTGAGGAGAGTCGCGAACGAGACAAATCCCTACCCGCCTCCTTCGCGTCAAACGACGTTCGCCTATGATGGGCTCGTGCCCCGCCGATTCAATTGGCAGCTCTGGTCCGGCTTCGCGCTCAGCCTCGTAGCGTTACTCAGCTACTTTGTCTTTTTTGCCCGTTTTCCCATCACACGCGATGTGCCGTGGGTAAATGGGGTTCTCTTCGCGATCGCCATCGCGCTGTTGGTGATCGGACTCCGGCGCGCAACGGGACGACGGATCGGCGCGTGGATCGCGACCGTCTTCGGAGTACTGCTCTGCATCCTTTTCTGCTTCGACATTTTCATCGGCGCGAAGTGGCTTCCTGCTTCCTCGCACGCGCCGGCGATCGGCAGCAAGGCACCCGATTTCGTTCTGCTCGACATTCATCGAAAGCCGGTTGCGCTGGCGCAATTGCTGGCCGAGCCGGCGACGAAGGGCGTGCTCCTCATCTTCTATCGCGGCTACTGGTGACCGTTCTGCAACTCCGAGTTACGGGGCATTGAAAACCATCTCGCCGAGTTTCGCGCCGCCGGCATTCAGCCGGTTGCGATCAGCGTCGACACGCCCGAGGAGTCACGCGATCTCGTCAAGAAAACCGGCTACACCTTTCCGCTTCTCTCCGATCCCAACGCCGAGACCATCCGGCAATACGACCTCGTTCACAAAGGCGAGAGCCCGGGCGGACACGATATCGCGCGGCCGGCCGAATTCCTCGTCGATCGAAATGGCATCGTGCGCTGGCGCAACCTGACCGAAGATCTCCGCATCCGCGCGCGGCCGGAGCAGATGCTGGAAGCGGCGACGCGCACACTTCACTGATTGCAGGCGTTGCGCGATTTATGGCTCGTCCAGAAATGACGCCACAATCGCATTCACCCACTCGGGCCGCTGAATGAATGTTCCGTGTCCCGTTCCCGGCAAGATGCAAAGCCGCGCGTCGGGCAGCGCACGGTAAAGCGCGATCGTGTGATCGAGCCGGATGGCGTCGTGGTCGCCGACCATGACGAGCACTCTCTTGTGGATTCCTGACAGGAGCGCCGGATTCAACTCGTCTTTCGTTGGCGATGTCGCCCACAAGTGATTGAGCCTCTGGTCGAGAGTCGACGGCGACTCCACATCTCTGGCGCGCATCTGGCGCAAGTCATCTGCCAAATATCCCTCGGGTGTGAAGTTCGCGCCGCTGACCACGACGCGCCGCACGAGCTCCGGATGTTGCACGGCAAGGATGAGCGCCACGATCCCGCCATCGCTCCATCCGACGACATCGACATCTTTTAGCTTGAGTTTGACGAGGAGCGCAGCCGTGTCGCTGGCCATGCGCGCGTATGTGAACGGACCCTCGACGTCAGGAGTGTGCCCATGGCCGATCTGCTCCGGCGCGATGATCGAATGGGTCTTCGCAAAGACGTCGAGCTGCTTCGCGAACGAGCCGTGGATCGTGTTGCCGCCGCCGTGCAGCAATAGCAGCGGCCGCCCCGAGCCACTCGTCTCGTAATACATCCGATGCCCATTCACATCGGCCCAGTGGCCCGGTTCCTCGGCACGAGCGACAACGGCAAGAAGGATGATCAACACCAGCCGCAATTTCATTCGGCAAGTGTCACACGAAAAAACGAGTCAGAAGCGTTTCACGCGGAGACGCGGAGAACGCGGTGGATGATCTCTTCGTCCTCCGCGTCTCCGCGTGAAAACGGTTCTAAAACCGAAAGCCCAGCGACATCCGCACCGTTCGCGTTGTCTGATACGCCAGGTTATTCAGCGGCGTCCCGAAATTCGCCGCCAACTGGTAGTTCGCGCCCATCGCTGTACACGTTGCCGCGGATGCTCCCGTCGGGCACTGCACCGGCGTCGTTTTCGCGGGATCGAATGGCAGGAACGTCGCGGACGTCGCGGCGGTCGTGACCGTCGTGCTCAGTCGTTGCGGATCGAAGATCGCGGCGTTGTTGAACGCATTCAGCAAATCGCCCTGCGCGAAAAACTCGATTGCGGAGACGCGAACGCTGTAACGAAGTGCGAGATCCGTTGAGCGTGTCGCGTCCGTGCGAAGCTCGCCGCGTCCGCTGAAGTAGTACAGGCCGTTCGGCACCGCGTTGTAGCCGAGGTTCGCGGGAGCGCCGGGGTAGCGCGTGAGGTTGATCGCGCCGGCGATCGAGTACGGCATCCCTGATTCGTAACTTTGCAGAACCGTCGCTTCGAGCGAACCAGCCGGCAGCGGCAGCCGATAGCCGGCCCACGCGCGGATGCGATGACGCTGATCGCCGGCCAGGTAGCCGATTGGCGCGGCGCGGTTGTACGCGAAGTACTCAGGATAGAAAAGCGCCGGATCGATATTCGCAGTGGCGCCTGTCGTCGCGCTTTCGCCGTCGTCGTTGCCGCGCAGCTTCGACCACGTGTAGTGCGTGCCGAAGTCGAAACGGCCCGGCGTCCAGCGCGCCTGCAACTGCACGCCGCGATACTGGCGCACCATGTTGTTGCTGTTGCGGACGAGCTGCAGATCGACGGGGATGCCGAGTGGCGTGTTCACTTTTTGCGTGGCGGTGGTGACGCTGGCGGCGTAGAAATCGCGCCAGTCGCGATGCACGTAGTCGGCGCGAACGAAACCGTTCCTGCCGAGCTGCGCGCCGTATCCGGTCGTGAATTCGCGCACCGAGGGGGATGCGAGCGAGCCGTCGAAATAGGTGGCGAAACCGGGAATCGTGCGCGAGCCGTTGGCGCGAAGATTCGCCGCCGTGCGGTTGGCCGTGCCGCCCTGGGTGTTGTTGAAGAAATCGAAAATGCGGCGGATCGCGTCATCCATCGGCACCGTCAGCGAGGTGTTGTTGATGGCCGGACCCTTGTACGCGAAGTCGATCGCCGCGGCGTTGCCGGCTGCCTGATTCGACGACGCGATCGTGTCCGCGATGCGCGACGCGTATTCGCCGAACGAAACGCTGAAGCGATGCCGTCCGTCGCCGCGAAGATCGTATTGCGCGGAGAGCCGCGGCGAGAGCTTCGAATCATTCGAGCTGACTGTGCCATCGGCATCGACCGCGTGATTGCGGTCGTATCTCGCGCCGATCGTCAGCGTCAGGCGCGACGTCGCGCTCCACGTGTCGTTGACGAACGCGGAATCCGTGCGCAGGTCGTTCGCGCTCGCGGGCGTGAGGATCGGCGTCCAGCGGATGAACGTGCCGCCGCCGTTCGCGTTCGACGGCGTGATCACGGGATAAATCACGCCGTTGCTGTACTGCGCCTTCGTCACGAAGATCGAAAAGTCGCTGCCCGACTGATGATTGTTCGCGTAGCGGCTCTCGGAAAATCGATCGACGCCGGCGACGAGGTCATGACTGCCGAACGATTTCGCATCAAGAAAGTCGTGAGCCTCGAGCAGGATGTCCTTGTTGTTGCGGCGCTCGGCGTCGCAGACCTCGCAAAGTGTGGGCGAGTGGAAACGCGTGTTGTTGTTGTTTCGATCGAGAAGGACGGTGCCGGCGATCAGATCGGTCGTGGGCGCGCCGGTGCGGTCGGAAAACTTGCGCGCCGAGTAATGGCCTTCAACCAGCAGGTTCGTCGCGGCCATGCCGTTGTAATGCACGGCCACGAGCGACTCCGGATCGGTGCGCGTGGTGAGGCTGGCTTCGTCGTAAAGATTCGCGGAGAAGCGCGCGTTGGTTCCTTTCGTGTTGACGCCGAACCACGAGGCGGCCAGCGTCTGCCGCGCGCCAATCTGCGACGTCAGTTTCGCCTCATACCTCTTCTGATCGTTCCCCTCGGCATAACTGATCGCCGGCGATGCAGCCGAGATCGGATTCGTCGTCGATGCCGGAATCGAGACCGTCTGACGCGACGTGTCGTTCTTGGCCAGCCGCCCCGCGCCGAAGAACCAGAGGTGATCGCGAATGAGAAATCCGCCCAGCGTGCCTTCGCCGACGTGATTGAGATTGTTCTCGCGCGCTTCGAGCGCCGGCGATTGCGCCACCCAGGCCGGATTGCTCAATGAATCACGCAACGACCCGGCCATCTGATTGCCGCCCGACTTCGTGATCGAGTTGACGACGCCGCCGCTGAACCGGCCGTACTCGGCGGAGATCGCGCCGGTGAGCACGGTCGTCTCCTGGATGGCATCCTCGACATACATCGGCCGCATCTGTCCGCGCGTCTGCTCCGTGACCGCGACGCCGTTGACGAGCACGAGATTGTCGTAACCGGGACCGCCGGAGATGTAGAGCTCCCCATTCGCGAGCTTGTTGCCGTTGACGCCCGGCGCAAACTGCGCGGTGGCAAGCTGATTGCGCTGAACCGGCAGCCGCTCGATGAACGGCAGCGTCATGTTCGTGGAGATCTGCGGACTCTCAATCACGGACGGCGCCGCGGCGGTGACGGTGATGGCCTCGCTCGTCCCGGCAGGCTTTAACACGGCGTCGACACGCGACGTCTGCGAAAGACGCAACGAAGACCGCAGCCGCTGCGTCTCCATCCCGCCAAACGTCATCGAGATCGCGTATTCGCCTGGAGGTAGCGCCGGGAAACTGTACCCGCCGCTCTCGCCAGTGACCGTCGTCCGCGTTCCCTGCAATTCCGGCGAAGAGATCGTCACCACCACACCCGGCAACGCCCGTCCCTCGGCGGTCACGATGCCCGTGAGCGATGCGCTGGTCTGCCCGAAAAGCGAAACCGCGAAGAACGAAAGCGCACCAACGAAAGCCGCAACGACTCTTTTCATTTTCGATCGTCTCCCGATGAATTGAAGGATGGATCGATGATAACGCGTTGCCGTTGCCGGACGAAGCTTTCGGCGACTCGCGTGCGATCATTCAATCTCGATGTCGGGACGCAACTTCACCTACGCGGACTACCTCGCGCTTGAGGCATCCAGGAACGTCAAGCACGAGTTCCTCGGCGGCCAGATCTACGCGATGGCCGGAGGTACGCCGGAGCACGCAGCTCTCGCCGCCGCCGCAAGCGGATTGCTTTTCGGACAACTCCGCGGCGGCAACTGCCGCGCGTACGACGCCAACTTGCGCGTGCGCACGCCGTCCGGGCTATCGACCTATCCGGACGTCACCGTCATCTGCGGACCAAGCGAGCGTGATGAGGAAGACACGCAAGCCATCACCAATCCCGCGCTGATCATTGAGGTCCTGAGCCGCAGCACCGAGGATTACGACCAGGGTGACAAGTTCGAGCACTACAAAACGCTCGCGTCCCTGAAGCAATACGTCCTCGTGTCTCACCGCGACCGTTCGCTGAAAGTCTGGACGCGCGAAAACGACAATCGCGGGCGCTCAGCTATCGTACGAGAGGGCGCGACCGCGGGTCTGCTTGTTGGAGCGCAGCTCGACGTTCACGAGCTGTACGAGGCTGCGGCCGAGCCGAAGGTGTGACCTCCCGCGCTACCCCGTCCACTCTTCGTCATCGAATTCGGTAGTGCCGGTTTCGTCAAGCAACCGATCGTCTCCTCGGGCAGCCATCCGCCGAAAGCTCTCGTCCCAACCCTCTCGCGGCGAACGGGCCGGGCGGATGACGATTCGTCCCGCCTCGGCCTCGATCTGAACATCCGCAGTCATCCGCGTCTGTTCGAGGAGTGCTTTCGGAATCCGAACTCCACGCGAATTCCCGATCCGGATGAGTCGCGATTTCATTGATGCTCGGCCAAGAGTCCACTAAACGGAGGCTCTGTGTAAGTTGTTATTGTCTTGTGAAGCTCCGATGTAAGGTTGACAATTGTGGCGAGTTGCCCGCCCAGCTCGTCTAAGGCCGCGAGTAAATGCTTCTTTGCTCGGTTAAGCGCTGTTGTGGCTCGAGGAAGAGAGGCGATCATGTCACGAAACGATGTTGTAGTGGCAAGACCGTTCTCCATAACCTGACCAAAACTGCGTACGCTCTCCAACGCGATCGCAGCGCCGCCCCTCTCACTCTCGCCAAGTTCCAACATCGAAAACGCACGCGTATACGCGTCAATCCCGTGCGCGTACTCCGAGCCAAACTGCGGAAGGTCAGCCTCAAGGAGCTTAGTTAAATGGTCAAGATCCTCGGCAATCCAGTTGCCTGCCTTCTTGATGCGGGCAACGCCGACTGTGTCGCTCTCGCGAAGTTCGTCCAACGCCGTCTTTCGCTCCGCAATTCGCATACCAAAGGATCCAAGAGATTGGGTCACTCTGGCGAGCGTACGCGTCATTGCTTCGATACCTTCGTTGCCCTCTTCGATTAATTCGATGAATCCGAGCTCCTCCTCGTCGGAATCGAGAGCACCCACGGAAACTGTCTGTACGCCGGAAGAAACGTCTAAAGTCGGGATGATTGCCGCTCGTTCGTCGACCGAGACATCGGTTCCCCATGTCGATCCATATGCTTGGACGCATCTGCTAACGTGTATCCGCACAAGCTGCACAAATTCTTCAGTGGTTGTGTACTCCCAGTACAGCGTTCCACGAGTGCCGAGCTTCTTCTTGAACTCCTGGACTTTGCCCAACTGGATTGCGTCAAACTGACTCGGCGGCAGCGGGGCATCCTTAAAGTAGAACAGAATTTGAAGATTGGTCGGATTGGCTGAGAATCTGGAGAACGCCCGCTCAAATTCCTCTGCTGTACCAGAGTCGGAGCGCGATGTCGCCGTACCAAAGCGAGCCCACATCATCCCTAGGAAGATGTCATACTCGTCTCCGACCTCCTGATTGATTACATCTTGGGAATCAACACCAACGCCAGGATAGGCGTGCGTTTCCCATCGAACTACCTCCAGGAACACGCCCAATGTCTTACTCCACAGATGATTTAACTCCGTTACTACTTGCTCAACCGCTGCGCGTTCTTCATTAACGTCGGAGGGTGAGGCTACAAAGATGCGCAGGATGGTGGCGTTTTTTCGGGCCATTGTTCCATCATCATACGCCGCCATACACGCGCTGCCGACAATTCTTTGCTGCAAGAGTCCCGCTCATCACCACAAACGAGAACTCGCGGCCCACTCTCCGACATTAGCGTTCAAGGCCATCTATGTCCCCTACTCCGGGCAATACGCCCCAACCCCGCTCGCATGTTCCCGTCGCTCCAGCGGTGAAACGTGCTGCGGAAGGATGCCGAGCTTGACCAGTTGCTGACGGAATTCGTAGCGGATGCGGACGGAGGCGATTGGGGTCGACTCGAGGTCCATGTCGACGCTGTAGATTTCGTGCTCGGCTTTCTCGCCCATGCCGGTCGCGGCGTAGTCGTCGGCCGGGGCGGATTGCGTTTTCGCGGAGGGTGCGGCGAGGCTGGGAGGTGGAGCAGCGCCGGCAGAACTCCCCGGTGCGCTGTTCGAGCGTTCCTCGCCATACGAATGCCGGTAGACCTCGGGCTCGTGCTGGCGTTCGCGGAAATAGACGGCTTCGATGACGCCGAGGTTTTCGGTTTGGCCGAGTTTGGCGCCGTAGGAATGGCGCTCGCCGGTGAAGTAGAAACTGCGCGCGGCGCGGTCGCTGACCTGCCAGCCGGAGATCGTCGTCGACTCGTACGGCTCCAGCACCCACTTCGAAGCGCTGCGGGCGTCCGTGTGTTTCGCGTCGATCGTGTTGAGGCCGTCAACGGAAAGCGCGACGGCAACGCGATACGGCGTCGGATTGGTGAGGCGCAGGCTGTAGCTCGAACCGCGGACGGCTTCGATGTAGACCTTGCCGCCGTGGAAGTACTCCGATCGAGCGACGTCATCGACGAGCACGTTGAGGGCGAAGCCGCTGGTGCGGGCGGCAAAGGCTGAGGTCGAGTAAAGAACGAGACCAAGAATCAGAATTCGGTGTCGCATGGAATCCTCCGTTATGCGATGTCAGACACCGGCTTCAGGGAAAAGAAAACCGCCACGCGAAGGCGCGAAGCCGCGAAGGGTTTTTTCGTGTCTTCGCATCTTCGCGTGCAAGTAGCG
The DNA here is from genome assembly GCA_963719365.1 of Thermoanaerobaculia bacterium. Lineage (GTDB taxonomy): Bacteria > Acidobacteriota > Thermoanaerobaculia > Gp7-AA8 > Gp7-AA8 > JADGNZ01. The sequence continues at coordinate 2,192,801 of OY970380.1, forward strand.
CAAGCCAAGCAGAAGTTGCAGAATGGCGTCCCTAAACCACGAAACCAGAGGAGAGCCCTTGAGAAAACAGTGGATATCGTGCCTGTTCCTCGTCGTGTTTGCGGCGGCGTCGTTCGCCGCGCCGGCGACTGCAAAGAAAGCAACGACCGCGGCAAAGACAACGGCGAAAGCCGCGGCTGAGAAAGTCACGTCGGTCGAAGGGATCACGGAGTACGACCTTGCCAATGGCATGCGCGTGCTGCTCTTTCCCGATCAGACCAAGCCGACGGTCGTCATCAACCTCACCTACCTCGTCGGTTCGCGTCACGAGAGTTACGGCGAGACCGGGATGGCCCACCTCCTCGAGCACATGATGTTCAAGGGAACGCCGGACCACAAAAACATCCCGCAGGCGCTCAAGGAGCACGGCGCGAACTACAACGCCTCGACCTGGTACGACCGCACGAACTACTTCGAGATCCTGCCGGCCACGGACGACAACGTGAAGTTCGCGCTCGCGCTCGAAGCCGATCGCATGCAGCACTCCTTCATCGCCCGCAAGGATCTCGACTCGGAGATGACCGTCGTGCGGAATGAGTTCGAGTCGGGTGAGAACGATCCGGAGAACGTCCTCGACGAGCGCGTGCTCTCCACCGCCTACCTCTGGCACAACTACGGACATTCGACGATCGGTTCGCGCGCGGACATTGAGCGCGTTCCCATCGATCGTCTGCAGGCGTTCTGGCGCAAGTACTACCAGCCCGACAACGTCGTCCTCCTGGTCGCCGGAAAGTTCGACGAAGCGAAGACGCTGGCTGAGGTCGAAAAGATTTATGGATCGATTCCGCGTCCCACGCGCAAGCTCGAGGAGCCATACACGGCCGAGCCTGCGCAGGATGGCGAGCGTGCCGTCACGCTGCGGCGCGTTGGCGACGTGCAGGCACTGACCGTCGCGTATCACGTGCCGGCGGAGTCCCATCCCGATTCGGCAGCAGCGCAGGTGCTGCTCCGTCTTCTCATCGACACTCCCTCGGGACGGCTCTACAAAGCGCTCGTCGAGCCAAAGAAAGCGACGTCGGTCGGCGGCTTCATGCCCGGCCTGCACGATCCGGGATTCGTGACATTGTCTGCCGAGGTGCGGCAGGAGCAGTCGCTGGATGATGCGAAGAAAACCTTCCTGCAGACCATCGACGATTTGAAAGCCACGCCACCGACGAAAGAGGAAGTCGATCGCGCGCGCATCGGCATGCTGAAGAACATCGACATGACCCTCAATGCCGCCGACCGCGTCGGGCTGGCTCTCAGCGAGACGATCGCGGCCGGCGACTGGCGGCTTTTCTTCATCAACCGTGACCGCATCCGCAAGGTCACGCCGGCGGATGTGCAGCGCATCGCCAACACGTATTTCATCGCGTCGAACCGGACCGTCGGCGAGTTCATCCCCGACAAGACGCCGGTTCGCGCGGAAGTTCCGCCGCCGTCTGACATCGCTGGGATGGTCAAGGACTACAAAGGCGACGCCGCCATCGCCGCCGGCGAAGCGTTCGATCCGTCTCCTGCAAACATCGATTCGCGCACGACACGCACCACGCTGCCGGGCGGTTTGAAGATCGCCCTGCTGCCGAAGAAGACGCGCGGTTCAACGGTGAATGTCTCCGGCACGCTGCACTTTGGCGACGAGAAGTCGCTCATGAGCCGCTCCACGGCCGGCGTGGCCACGGCCGACATGCTCATGCGCGGCACTAGCAAGCACACGCGCCAGCAGCTCAAAGATGAATTCGACAAACTGAAAGCACGCGTGAACATCGGCGGCGGAGCCACGCAGCTGGGCATCAACGTCGAGACGACGCGCGAGAATCTTCCGGCGGTGCTGGCGCTGGTCGGCGAAGTGCTGCGCGATCCGGTCTTCCCCGCTTCGGAGTTCAGCACGTGGAAACAGGAGCAACTCGCGCAGGCTGAGCAGCAACGCAGCGATCCGCAATCAATCGGATCGACGGAGTTTCAGCGGCGGATGAACCCGTATCCGAAGGGCGACGTTCGCTACGTCACGACGTCCGCGGAAGACATCGCGGACATCAATGCGCTGACGCTCGAGGATGTGAAGAACTTCTACGCGACGTTTTACGGGGCTTCGAATGCCGAGATCGCGCTCGTGGGCGACTTCGATCCGAAACAGGTCACCGCGCAACTGAGCGAGATCGCGGGCTCGTGGAAGAGCACATCGCCATTCACACGCGTGCCGCGCATCTACCACGACATCGCGGCAACGAATCAGTCGATGGAAACGCCGGACAAAGCCAACGCGATCTTCATGGCCGGCATCAATCTCCAGCTTCGCGACGATGATCCCGACTATCCCGCCCTCGTCCTCGGCAACTACATTCTCGGCGGCGGCACGCTCTACTCGCGCCTCGGAAACCGCATCCGTCAGAAAGAAGGTCTGAGCTACGGCGTCGGCTCGAACGTTCAGGCCAGCGCATTCGACAAGAACGGCGCGTTCACGACGTTCGCCATCTACGCGCCGCAAAACGCCGCAAAGCTCGAGACGGCGTTCAAGGAAGAAGTGGACAAGGCCGTGAAGGAAGGCTTCACGCCGGCCGAGGTCGCGGAAGCAAAGAAGGGCCTGCTGGAAAGCCGCAAGCTGGGCCGCGCCCAGGACGCCGGACTCTCGCGGACTCTGGCCGCGGAGCTCTTCACGAATCGCACGCTGGCGTGGGATGCAGCGATGGACAAGAAGATCTCCGACCTGACGCCGGAGCAGGTCAATGCGGCGGTCAAGAAGTGGATCGACCCGTCGAAGATCACGATCGTCAAGGCGGGCGATTTCGCGAAGCCGGCGCCTGCTGCGCCGAAGTCGTAATTCAAAGGCTTTTCACGCGGAGGCGCGGAGATGTTTTCCGCGTCTTCGCGTGAGGCCTACGGGTGGTATCGCCGCGTCGGAATCCCCTCGGCTTTGCTGATGCTGAGCTCTGCCATCAGTTTGATCAGCGCCTGACCTTCGCCGTTGGCGTGCGCGAACGTGTCGCAGAGCATGGCGATGTGATCCGGATCTTCTTCGGCCGAGATCGTGAATCCGTTTCTCGGCTGTTCCGGACGCTTCGTCTCCACTCGCCGCCATGCTCCGTCGACCAACTCGCAGCGAATGAAGAGCGTTCCCTTGCCCGTCTGAAACGTCTGCGCGGCGATCGGAGGGATGCCGCGAGCATTCGCCTTCTGCTCGTCGAGCGCGCGGGCCACGATGCTGGTAATCATGTCGCGCAGCGTCATCATCGACGCGTCGCCGCCGCGAACGATCTCCAGGCCGGCGTGATACACGCTCTTTTCGCGCGTGCTGCGCGCGGCCTTGAAGAGCGTGCTGCGCGTGACGCGGCACTCCAGCGAGACCGGAATCCCATCCCACTCGAACACGATTCCGCAGGTAGATCCCTCGGCCGGAATGTTGCTCTGATGCGCCACGCGAAGCCCGCTCAGCGATGCCTCGGTGACGTAAACTTTCGCCGTGCCGATGCGCGCGGCAAGCGGACGGACGAGCGTCACGCGTTGATACTTTCTCTGCTCTTCGGCCGGTCGAACCACTGCATCAAGTGTAAAACAAACCGTTACAGAAGCGACGACGCATCGACGGTTCGCATCTCAACCGGCTCGACATCGCTGCGCGCGGCAAGCGCGGCGTGATAGCCGGACATCGGCGCCTGCAGAGTTGCCACGCTCCACGCGCCGGTGACCGGCTGCAGCCGCGCGGCACCGAATGGAACCGTGAAGCCGCGAAGATCGCCCGCGCCGATTCCCTTGCCGCTCGCTTTGACGATCGCTTCCTTCGCCGTCCAGACGATGAAGAAAGCCGCTGCGACATCATCCGCGTTTTCCACGAACGCCAGCTCCGCCTCGGAAAAGAAACGTCTGGCGATGCCGAGGGGATCGTGCATTTCGCGGCGGCGCTCGACGTCGATTCCGACCGGCGTCGCGCGCGCGAACGCCAGCGCGACGAGATCGCCGGAATGGCTGGCGTTGAATTCGATCTCGTTGCCTTCCAACGCCGGCTTGCCATGCTCACCTTCGATGATCGGCAGCTCCATCGCAGTTGCGCCGGTCATTCGCGAAAGAATCCGGCGCGTGGCGGCGCGAGCAACGATCGAGCGCCGACGATCGTCGTCGAATCGATAGCGGTCCGCACGCGCGCGTTCCGCGTCCGTGAGCAACTCCGCGAGCGCGCCGATGACGTCGCGCGGAACGTTCACGTCAATGAAGCAGACATTGATCACGACTCCCGCCATCCGATCGCCGCAACGCCAATCGTCATGAGCTGCACGATGAGAACGAGCACGACGCACGCCGTCCATCCACCGAAACGCCAGAAATATCCCGGCAGCACGCCGCTCACGCTGCCGCCGGTGTAGTAGCACGCGACGTACAAACCGGCCGCCGAGGCGCGCCCGCCCGGCAAAGAGGCCATCTGGATATAGCTCGTCGACGCCGACTGACAAACGAACACACCGGACGAACAGAGCACGAGACCAAGCATGATCAGCGGCAGCGAATGAAGAAGCGTCATCGACACGCCGATCATCGACCCGAGGACGGCGACGACGAGCACGGGCCGCGAGCCGAAGTGTCCGATGCCGATGCCCGCCAGCGGCGTCACGATGAGTCCAGCGAGATAGACAACGAAGAGCGAGCTGAGTTGCGCCGGCGTCAGCAAGTACGGCGGCGCGGCGAGATGAAACGTGATGTAGGTGAAAACGGCCACGAGCGAGAAGAGCACGTTGAAGCCGACCGCGTACGTCGCCAGCAGTTTCGGATTTCGCAGATGGCGGAAGACGCCGCTATCTGCCTTCGCGATTGCGATCACTGCCTTGCGATCACGCGGCAGCCAGCGAGCGATGGCAAGTCCGAACAGCAGATCGCATGCGCCGATGACGACGAAGCCAGTGCGCCAGCTCGGCGCAATCGACGGCACGATGCGATGCGTGGCCGCGTAGCCGATGATGACGCGCCCAAGAAATCCGCCCAGCACCGTGGCGCTGACGTAGAGCGACATCGTCCGCGCCACGTTCCCCGGCGGCCACTCCTCGGCAATGTACGCGATGGCCACGCCGAAAATCCCAGGCATCACAAGGCCTTGCAGGAATCGCCAGAAAATCAGAATCGTCAGCGACGTCGCCGTCGATGCCATCAGCGTCGGAATCGCCAGCAGCAACGTCGACATGACGATGACCCGCTTGCGGCCCGCGCGCTCTGCGATCAATCCGCAGAACGGCGCGGAAAGCGCCACACCGATCGTGGCCGCGCTCACCGTCATTCCGACCGCAGCTTTCGACGCCGCAAAAACGTGCGCGAACATCGGCAGCAACGGCTGCGTCGCGTAGAGATTGAGAAACGCCGCAACGCCGGCGAGCATGACGGCGATGGTCCCCGTGGCTGCGGCAGTCGTGACATCGCCGCCCAACACTTCGTCGAGCTGCGCGCTCGCGCCCGACGCCACCACCGCGTCCGCCGTGTCCTTGACGACAATGCGTCGCCGGAACGCACGCTCCAAGGTTCGGCGAAAGTCGGGCATCGAGGAGGATTACATCACGCAGCGCCTGCAGTACTGATAGCGAGCCACGCGAAGACGCGAAGACGCGAAAAAAAACAAACCCTTCGCGTCTTCGCGTCTTCGCGTGAAAGAGCCGAAAGCGTCCCGCCGTTGCCGGCGGGACGCCTGGTTCACATTCCTGCCGGCCGCCGCCCCCCACCGCCGCCGCCCGCGGGGACGGCGATGTAGGGCACGTTTGCGTCGCGCATCATCTTGTTGAGCGACTCGAGATCAGTCCTTGTCAGCGTCTGCGCCGCCGTCGAAACTTCGGCGAGCATGCCTTGCAGCACCTTGATCTGATCGAACTGCCACGCGGTTGGCGCGGCGGAATAGTTCTCGATGCCACCGAGCAACTGCGTGATGCGCTGCGTCACCGCCGGCGCAACGTAGACGACCGGCGGTCCGGCCCATCCGAGGGGCTGGGCGGGCTGGCCGCATTGCGCGGGAGTGCCGACCTTGAGGCAGAGATCGTCGACCTTCTTCGTGAATTCTTCGACGGCCTTCTGCACGTTTTCGGGCAGCTTCGTTTTCTTGTAATCCTTGAGCGCGGTGTGCAGACCGGTGACCGATCGGCGCGTGGCCGCCCCCCGCTGCGCCATCTGCGAAAGCTGCGTCACTGCCTGGCGCCGCGCCGCACGATCCGCCGCTGTCATCTCGATCCGCGGATCATCTTCGACGACGACTTTGGTGGACTGCTCGCTCTTGCCTGCAACGACTTTCACCGTGTACTCGCCCGGCTCGACGCGGCTTCCCTGATTCCCGCCGAAACCCCCACCTCCACCACCGCCGCCACCACCGGCCCCGGCCTCACCACCCGGACCTCCGGCCTGTTCCGACTCGGCCTCGGAACCGCCGCCCGCTGCACCTTCCTCGCGCGGCGCTTCGTTCGCGTTGCGCATTCGCATATCCCACGTCACGCGATTCACGCCAACATCGCCGGTGCCGTCGATCTCGCGAACGACCTTGCCGTCCTTGTCGCTGACGGTGATCTTCACCTTCTCTTTCTCAGCCGGCTTGCTCTTCAGAAAGTAGGTGATGAGCGCGCCGTTCGGCGGATTCGGTCCGAAGAACGCTTTGTGTCCCGTCACGCCGCTGCGATTGGCGAGTCGCCACTCCGTCGCGGTTCGCGTGTTGAACACGTGCAAATCCTCGGATGGGATCGCGTCGGTCATCTGCTCGATTGCGCCGAGGTCGTCGAGGATCCAGATCGAGCGGCCGTGAGTTCCAAGCACGAGATCGTTCTCGCGCGGATGGATGGCGATGTCGTCGACCGGCACCGTCGGCAGATTGAGTTTGAGTCGCGACCAGTGCCCGCCCTGATCGCTCGAAATGTACAAGCCGCGCTCGGTGCCGAGGAAGAGCAGCTTCGGATTGCGGAAATGCTCGCGGATCACGTGAACCGTGCCGGCGTCGTCGGTGAGTCCATTGCGAATCGGCTTCCACGTCGCGCCGTAATCCGAGGTCATGAACACGTAGACCGCGAAGTCGTTGCTGCGATGCCCATCGAGCGTCGCGTAGGCCGTGCCCTCGTTGAATCGCGACGCAATGATCCGGCTGACGTAGATCCCCTTCTTCGGCGACACGTTCTTCCACGTCTTGCCGCCGTCGCGCGTGACCTGAAGATTGCCGTCGTCGGTGCCGGCGTAAAGAAGATCGCGGTTCAGCGGCGACTCACTGATCGTCGTGATCTCCGGCCACGCTTGCACACCGTCGTGCCGCGACATCGTCAGCCTGTCGGGCACGCGTCCCATGATCGGCAGCGTGTCGCGGTCCTGATTGTTGGTGAGATCGCCGCCGAGGCGGGTCCAGGAATCGCCGCGATCCGTCGATTTGAAGAGATAGTTGCCGCCGTAGTAGAGCGTCGTGTTGTCGAAGCTGGAGATCACCAGCGGCGAGTTCCACTGAAACCGCAGCCGCTCCCCCTCGGCTGCCGGAGGCCGGATCGAGCGCGATTCATGCGTCCTGAGATTGCGCCGCAGCAGATTGCCATCCTGCGATTCGCCGTAAACCGTCGACGGATCGGAAGGATCCCACTGCGCGTAAAAACCGTCGCCGCCGCCGACCGTGAACCAATCGGAGTTGGCGATGCCGTGCGTATCGAGCGTGGCCGAGGGTCCGCACCAGACGTTGTTGTCCTGCAAACCGCCGCAGATGCGATACGGCCGCTGCATGTCCAATCCGATCTCGTAAAACTGCCCGATGGCAACGTTGTTGAGGTAGTCCCACGTCTTGCCGCGATCGTGGCTCGCGTAAATGCCGCCGTCCGAACCGGTGATCATGTGATCGGAGTCGCGCGGATCGATCCACATGGCGTGATAGTCGCCGTGAATCTTCTGCACGAGGTTGCTCTTGAACGTTTTCCCGCCATCCTCGGAGTAGTACATCTGCGCGCCGTGAACCCACAGGCGCTGATCGTTGTTCGGATCGATGATGATCTGGCTGTAGTACTGGCCGCGCGGGTTGGTCTCCGATGCGCGCGTCCACGTCTCGCCCTGATCGTCGCTGCGGAAGACGCCGCCGTTCGCATGCTCGATCAACGCATAAACGATGTTCGCGTTGCGCCGGTAGAAATTGACTCCGATGCGGCCGATTTCTTTGACCGATTCAGGATCGACGACTTTGTCTTTGTCCGCCGATGCCGCCGGTTTCTTCGCATCCGGATCCCACGGCAGCCCTTTCTCCAGCTTCTTCCACGTCGCGCCGCCGTCGGTCGATTTGTACATTCCCGAACCGGGTCCGCTGCCGTTGTAGCCGAAGACAGTGCGGCGCCGCTGGTACATCGCCGCGATCAGCGTGCCCGGCGAGTCGGGATTCATGGCGATGTCGCTCGCGCCCGTATCCTCATTCACGAAGAGCACATTGTTCCACGTCTTCCCGCCGTCGGTCGTCTTGTAAACCCCGCGATCCTTCGACGGCGCCCACAAGTTGCCGCCTGCGGCGACGTAGACCGTGTTCGGATCGGCAGGAGAAATCACGATGCGGCCGATGTGCATCGTGGCATCGAGCCCCATGTGCTTCCACGTCTTCCCGGCGTCGGTCGATTTGTAAACTCCGTTGCCCCACGACGAGCTCTGACGATTGTTCGCCTCGCCACTGCCGACCCAAACAATGGAAGGATCGGACGGCGCAACGGCGACATCGCCGATCGTCGACACGGGCTGATCGTCGAACACCGCCTCCCACGTCGTTCCGGCATTGATGGTCTTGAACACACCGCCGGACGCGGTACCAACGTAGATGATGTCGGGATTGCTCTCGACGACCGCAAAGTCGTCGATGCGCCCACCCATCACCGCAGGCCCGATCTCGCGGAACTTGATGCCTTTGAAGATCTCGTTGTAATCCGCAGCCGCAGCCGGCGCAGCCTTCGCGCCGGTGGTCTTGGGTGTGGCGCTCTTCGGCGCAGCCGGTTTCTCCGCAGCAAAAAGCGCAACCGATACAAACACGAACATCGCGAGCAGAACAGTTTTCAACGCATGCCTCCGATCTGACGATTTGCGAGGCGAACACTACTCGGAGGTTGGCGCGGCTGCAATCGATATCGGAACGACGATCTTAGGCGCCGTTGCTCGGCGGCGGTTCGTAGGAGGAATGGGCCTCCACATAGATCCGCAACGCGGCGTTGATGAGCCGCTCGTACTGTGCGCTTTGGTCCTGAAACCAACGAAGAATGAGCGGGTCGATATGGAGCGTCACCTCGGCGAGGGGCCGATTCGGCATGCGCATGCTTGCTCGAGCGAAGAACGAATTATCGAGCGACGGACTGTCGGAAGTGTCGATCTCTTCATCCGAGAGTGATGCGACCTTAGTCCAATCGGCTCTGGAGATAGGTGTCAAAGCTCTGTCGCTCATAGGTGGTGGCCTTTCTCATGGAAATGACCTGAATGACATCTGGATCGCGCTCCGTGAAGACAATAACGACAACAAGGTCGCGAAGAAAACCGATACCGACAGTTCTATCTTCGCCATAGTCCTCTCGGTCATCCGGGGCCGTGAGCATAGGCGCATGAAACATTTCCCAGGCGTCAACGAAGTCCAAACCGTGACGCTGGAGGTTTGATTCGCGTTTGGCCTCGTCCCACTCGAGAGACACAGCCGGAATTGTAGACCATGCCTCTTCCTCGAGGTTGAACGTCGCGCCCGGAGCGGATCCGACCGGACAACAACCTCTTGGTTCATCGCTCTTGCAATGCCACCATCGCCGCCAGCGCGGAATCCTTCTGATCCTTCCCCCACGGCGGCCCGGCGACCTTCCCGAGCGCGGCAACTTTGCTAGCTAGTGCACTCGAAGTCATCCCGAATGCCGCTTCCGCGTGCTTCATCAATTGCTTCTCCGGAATCGCGGCGAGCTTCAGTCCGCAGGTTTCCGCGGCGCGGGCGAGTACATCTCGAAATAGCACTCCCTCGGCTTTGTGCATTCGGAAATGCACCGACAGGATTTCGTCGACGCTCCAGTTGGGCATGGGATTGCCGGTAAGCACCGCGCAAGCGATCACGCTGTTCTTTCGTTCCTTCTCGCGTTTCACCGCTGCCCGCATCTCGCGCACTGCAATCCGCCGCGCGGCGTCGATCCCTCGGTTCACTACATCGCGCGCCGCGGCGCCCTTCATCTCCTCGGCGGCGTGATACGGCTGCTTTGCCCACTCCTCGTCAACCAGCTCGACGCGGCGCCGGTCAACGACCACGAATTCGCCATCGCCGATGCCAACAACGACCAGTGCGGCCCAGCCGGAATGCGCCTTCATGCCAAACGTGACGTTCATCTCTCGAACCGCGCCATGCCGCGGATTCTAGTCCTCGCTTCCAATCCGACGCGCGCCCTCGAGCGTAAACACCACAAACAGGAGCCCGTCATGCGCCCACGCCCGAGGCTATTGGCCGCCTTATCGCTCGTCGTCCTTCTCACTCTCGCTGCTTCCGCGCGACATCGCGCCGCGGCCCCGCCGGCGAACACACCGTCCGAACCAATCACATCGCTCAATGCTCGCCGCTCGATGGTTGTCACCGATCTTGCCCTGCTCGAAGGCTTCACTTTTCAGCGATTCCTCGACCAGCTCATCACGCGCAGTGCAGTCCACAACGTCACCTCGGCGCAGCTTTACCGGCAGTGGTTCGACACGCAGAATCCGAAGCCTGGCCTCGCGGATCCGACGGGCCCGCACTGCGACGACTTCCTGACCGGCGGCACTTTTTCGTTCAATGGATACCCGCGACGCTGCCCAACTGCCGAGGGGGAGTTCGCGGCGACGCCGTACACGAGTGGCGAGTACTTTCCGATCGCGCTCGTCAACCGCTTCGATCAGACGCCCGCCAACGGCTCCAACTGCGGCCAATACCGGATCATCTTCGCCAAGCAGATGCCGCCGGGACAGCGGATGCACATAATCCTCGAGCCCGTCATGCGCAATCCCAATCCATCGGCGGGGCTGGCCGGATGCCGCCCCATCGCGCAGTTCTGGGCCGATCTCACGAAGATCGATTCGATTGCGGAGCGGCGCGCAAAGCTCGAGCAGTTCTACTTCGACGGCATCCCGGGCGTCGCTCCGGTCATCGATCCCGATCACTTCGGAGTGACCGGCGGCGGCATCCGCACGACGCAGATTTCAGAAATCAACGCCGCCCCGCGTATGTATCAATTTCACGTGACCAAAGACTGCAGCAGCGGCGATTGCACGCTACGCATGACGCCGGACGTTCTGAACAACATGATCTTCGGCGATCTTTTTCTTTCGACCGACAACAGCGCGAAGGCGCAAGCGTTCCGCGACACGTTCGTCGAGCAGGTGCCGAACCTCGCCGTCCGCAACGCCAACGAGTTCTTCATGGACATCCCGCGCGATTATCAGATGGCCGAAAGCGATCCCTACGAAGGTGCCATCAAGGCGTTCGAATACGTCAAGTCGTTCAATAAGACCAAGATTACTGCTCCCGATTTCAGAAACCGCATTCAGGCGAAACTGACGGCCATCTCAAGCACGCTGACACCTGAAGAGGTTGTCCATCGCGCCGAAACACAGAACTGCGTTGGCTGTCACTTCTTCGGCGGCACGGTTGGCGAAGGCGTGAGCTTCCCGCACTCAATCGACGGCATTCAGCACGTGACCGAAGATACGAAGGAGCCGGGAGAAGGTGGCCAGCGATTCCTGATCTCGGACGGGATGCGCGACGGATTCATCCCTCACCGAATGCAGATCCTGATCGATTATCTCAACACCGGGAAAGCGCCGGTGCGGTCGCAGTAAGTTTTGCGATTCGCGGATACCAGCTCCGCCAGAACAGCCGCTGAGCCGGTGGCGCTTACGAAACCTTTCGCTTCGGCTTCAAGACATCCCACTCCGACGGATCAACGGCAGGCTCAAATGGCTCGTCGTAACGGAACGGAAGGCCAAACAGCGGATACGTGACCGGCACCGGCTCCTCGATCCTCACAGTGACCTCCACTTCCTGCCCTTCGGTGACCGGCACGCCGTCAACGACGACCTGCCCGTCCTTCAGCACCACGACTTTGAACTTGTGCTCCTTCATGACAACTCCTCAAACCGAGGGTACCTCGGTTAGTGGCGGAATGAAAAGAAAGCAAGCGGCGTCGGAGCGAGCCACATCGTCGTTTAGACTCCTGCAAGTCTATGTCCCGTGAATCGGCGAATGCCTCCAAGGACCTGCCAGCCGGACACCGCCATTGACCCGACGCTTGACTCCGCTGTGCACACTCGTCGCGACGCGCGAAGGATTAGACTGCAAGCTGCGAAGCTCGCCCACGCGTTGACGTGATTCGACCTATCATCTTTCATTTCAGATGAGAAGAACTCAATCGTCCGCCGCATTAAGAGGATTCCTCAGTTATGACGCCGAAGACAACTGACATAGATCGGTCGGCTCTGGAGACCAAGAAGCTCTTGCTCGAAGTCGACCTACTTGAAACCAAGAAGGTGACAGAGCCCGAAAAACTCCGGCTTGAGATCGAATCCCTTCGCAACGCGTTTGCGCGTAACCTCGTTATCTGCGTCGTAACGGCGATCGTCTCCGTGAGTCTCGCGACATCCGGTTGGATATTCGATCGCATGAAAAGTCGCGCCGCGAACGAACAAGTCGAGAGATATCGTCGCGAGGAGACATTTGCGCATGCGCTGGAACACTTCGGCAGCACCAGCGCCGCAACGCGGAGTAGTGGTGCGGAAACACTCGCGCGCATCGCAGTATCAAAGGATTTTGACGCGGAGCTACGTGAGCAGGCAACCGCCGTCCTCGCTTCACGCCTTGGTTACGAGGAAGAGCAAGGCGTTTTCTCGTCCATTGCGAGAGGCTTAGAACGGGTTGGGACCGCCGCCCTTCCGATGGTTGTCGAGCAGAATCGTCGTGCTGCAGTCGCCGTCGTGCGGGCCATTGGCAGGTATGCAGGCCTAAGTTCGTGCGCTGTCCACACATTCACAGACCCTTTAAGAGAAGCCCAAGTCACGTCGCTCTCGACGTACTTACGCTTGATGCAGGTGCCAGCGGAAGAGACGTACATAGGACACCGCATTCCCACATTTGATGTGGTAGCTCTGACACGGTCAACTTACAGCTCGAATTTCGCGCTGGAGTGGCGAAGGTACCGAGACATGGACTTGAGCGATTGCAGCAATGACGAGATCGCATCAGCCCGGAAGGACGCGGAGGGAGCGAATCGGCGGCTCATCGCCACAAGCTTCGCCCTCACATCGCTAATTCGACGCAACTCGGGCAAATTGAACGGTGCTCAACTCCAGGGAATTGTTGTTACGTCCGGAGAACTTGCCGGAGTCAGCTTCGATGGCGCCTCGCTGCGAAACTCGTTCTTTCGGGCAGATCTTTCGAATGCCGACTTCGCCTACTGCGATTTGACCGATTCCGACCTTTCTCACGCCGCACTGAACCGAGCTACATTTGTGGCAGCGGACATCAACCGTGTGACCTTTCCCAATCTAGAGCAACTACGCGGAAATATCGATTTCCCGGATCTCCGTGCAACCGAATACTGGTTGGCAACCGAATCAGGCTTAGCGGAACCACTTTGTCATCTCACGTACCTCGAACAAACTCTTCCGCATGCGTGGCAGAAAGCGTTGCGTCGACAACTGCTGCGCAAACGAGCAACTGACCGCATGAAACCTGGTCAGAAACAGCAGTAGTGTCCGAGATTGGAGCGCCCTGAGTTTTTTCAGCCGCTCGGCCGTGCCTGTTCAATGCGCCGCCACCGCGCGATCCAGCCGGCGATAGCGGACCGTTTCGGGGAGGCAGGCCTTGTGCTCGATGTGGTACATAAATTCGTCGCGGAACTTTTTGACGGACGAGATTACCGGGCCGATGGCGGCGTCGCCCAATGCGCAGAGGCTCTTGCCGCCGATGTTGTCGGACATTGATAACAAGAGGTCGGCGTCCTGGGGGCGGCCTTCGCCTCGTTCGACGCGGTCGAGGACGGATTCGAGCCAATTGGTACCTTCGCGACAAGGGGTACATTGGCCGCAGCTTTCATGTGCGAAGAATTTGGCGAGGCGCCAGACGGCGTCGACGATACAGACGGAGTCGTCGAGGACGATGATGCCGGCGGAGCCAAGCATCGATCCCGCTTTCTGGACCGCGTCGAAATTGAGGGGGAGGTCGATCTCGTCGGGCTTGAGCATGGGAGCCGAGGCACCGCCAGGAATGACGGCTTTGAGCTTGCGGTCGCCGAGGATGCCGCCGCAGTGATCGTAAATGAGCTCCTTGAGATTGATGCCCATTGGGAACTCATAGACGCCTGGCTTTCTCACTGAGCCCGATACGCAATAGAGTTTCGGGCCGGTGTTCTTGGGCGTACCGAATGATTTGAACCACTCCGCTCCGTTGTTGATGATGAGCGGAACGCAAGCTAGGGTCTCGACATTGTTAACGACGGTTGGTCCGCCGAAAACGCCGACGACAGCGGGAAATGGCGGCTTCACCCTGGGCTGCCCGCGGTGACCTTCGACCGATTCAATAAGGCCGGTCTCCTCGCCGCAGATGTAGGCGCCCGCGCCTCTTGCGACGGTGATATCGAAGTCGAAACCGCTGCCGAGAATGTTCTTGCCGAGGAAACCTTTGGCGCGGGCTTCGTCGAGGGCTTTATCGAGGACTGTTGCTCCGTAATAAAACTCACCGCGGATGTAGATGTACGCCATCGGATTCGAGCCGATAGCCCATGCGGAAATGATCATCCCTTCGATGAGAAGGTGGGGGTCTTTTTCCATGATGACGCGGTCTTTGAATGTGCCTGGCTCGGATTCGTCAGCATTACAGAGAAGCCATGTGGGCTTGGGCGCGTTCTTGGGAACGAAACTCCATTTCATTCCGGTCGGAAAGCCTGCGCCTCCCCTGCCACGCATTTCGGAGTCTTTGACGACCTGCGTCACTTCATCGCGCGTCATCTTGAGCGCTTTTTCGACGGCTTTGTAGCCGCCGCCGTCGAGATAGACATCGATCGACGTCGAATTCGGCTTGTCGATGTTGGCGAGAAGGACTTTGATTTGATCCATGGGTTGTCTTGTGTCAGTCGATTAGTGGATTAGTTGACTAGTGGATGGCTTCCAAATCACTAATCTACTCATCTACTAATCCACTACTTCAATTCCGCCAGCAGCGCGTCCATTTTCATTACGTCCATGTTTTCGTGGTACTCGTTGTTTACCTGCACGACTGGCGCGGTGCCGCAGGAGCCGAGGCATTCGACTTCGACGACGGTGTACTGGCCGTCTTTGGTCGTCGCTCCCGGTTTTACATCGAGTTTGTCGCAGAGATGGTCGTAAATGTCGTACGCGCGGCGGACCATACAACTGAGATTCGTACAAACCTGAAGGTGGTATTTGCCCACAGGCTTCTGGTTGTACATGTTGTAGAACGAGACGACGCCGAACACGGTGGCCGGCGAGAGATCCAGCAACTCTCCCACATACAAGACAGCCTCGGGAGAGATCCAGCCCCACACTTCCTGGACGAGATGGAGCGTCGGCAACAGCGCCGCTTCTTTCGTCGGATATCGCGTCAGGATGTAATCGAATTTCTTTTTCGCGTCAGGTGGGAACTCAACGGGCTTGTTCCGATCGGGAAATCGATCGGGAGCATAAGGATTATCGGGATGGAGGTCAGCCATGGCTAAAAATCGAATGCTTTCTTTTTCCAGACGTAAACGTAGCCGACAGCGAGGAGCACGATGAAGACGAGCATCTCGCCGAAGAGGAACATGCCCTGCGCGCCGGTGGACGCTTCACGGTAGATGACGGCCCACGGGTAGAGGAACGCCGCCTCGATGTCGAAGAGGATGAACAGCATGGCGATCTGATAGAAGCGGACGTTGACGCGCTTCCGATTCTCATCGAGCGAGGGCACGCCGCTTTCGTACGGCTCCTGTTTCGAAGCGGTACGGGCGTGCCCGCCGACGAACCAGGCCAGCGCAAGCATCACGACGCCGACGACGACGGCGATGAGCATCATGATCAGGACGGGAAGGAGTGAGTGGGTCATGAACGGCGGTGAATGCTAGTCGCAAAGGTGGTGCCGGGCAAGGGTCGCCGCCGAGCCGGCGGCTGTACAGCCGGCGGGCCGCCGGCGCTACCCCGCAAAACTAGGCCGCGTGATCGGTGAGGTACTCCATCGCCGTCTCGCGGGAGTCGAAGATCTTGAACACCGTGTCGAGCTTGGTGATCTTGAGGAGAGCCAGGATGCGGTGCGACGGCTTAACGAGCGCCATCTTGCGCTGGCGGTCTTCGAACTTCTGCAGGTAGCCGATCAGCTCGCCGAGGCCGGTGGAGTCCATGTAGTTGATCGCTTCGAAGTTGATCATCACCGGGCCGGTCTCATCGTTGAGGACCTTCTCGAGGTAGCTCGAGAACTCGCGCGCGCTCTCCCCCAGCTTGATCACGCCCTGGATGTCGAGCACTGTCACGTCGTCAACGCGGTTCTTGATGATGTTCAAAGCAAAGCTCCCTTTTCGATTCGGCGATGGCGCCTAGTGTACGAGATTGGCCTCCGCGTGTCAGCTTGCCGCGCTCAGCGCTTCCTTTCCGGCTCGCGGCCGATGCGGTTCGTGACCCACGAGATGATGCCCAGCACGATCGCGCCGATGAGGGCGGCCACGAAATCGTCGATACGGAAACCGGGGGCGAGCCACGCCGTCAGCTCGAGCATCACGGCGTTGAGGACGATGAGAAAGAGTCCCAGCGTGACGATCGTCAGCGGCAACGTGAGGAACACGAGGATCGGCCGGACGATGGCGTTGAGCAGGCCGAGGATCAGGGCGGCGATGGCGAGCGAGACGATCGAGCGGTAGTGAAACCCCGGTACGACCGTGACGACGACGAAAAGCGCGAGTGTGTTGAGGGCCCAGCGCAGGATGAGGTGCATGGCTCATTATGCGCGTCCTGGCGGACGCGCGTTGTCGGTTGTCGGTTATCGGTTGCGTGGCAGCTCGGTTTTGACAACGCGCGAAGCGCAATCAACCGACAACCGACAACGCGGCGGCCGCCAGGCCGCCGCAATCATGAGATGTGGACGACAATTTTCCTTCTCGCCAGCTCTTGCATAAACAGCTCCGGCGGGATGCAGCGTTCTTGCGGCAGCGCGCCTTTCTGCGTCGTCTGGCCGCGGGCCATCATCAGGGCGACGATCGATGCGGGGAACGCGGTGGTCCGCATCATTGCTGAGAGGCCGGTCGCTTCATCGTAGCGGTCAATGATGTCGTAGCGCAGACGTCGTCCGTCTCCAACGAATTCGACGCGGACCAAAACAACATCCGGCTCGTCGGCGGGAAGATTGCGGACGAGGAGATCGCCGAGCACGCGGCGCGGCGCGATCTGCACACCATCGACGGTGATCTTCTCGCTGCTGCAGAGTCCGAGGTCGATCATCGTTTTGAACTTGGCGCAGTGGCCGGGATAGCGAATCGTCTTGTAGTCGAGCTCGCGGACCTTGCCGAGGAAGGTTTCGGGCAGCGTTGATGTGCCGCCGGAGGTCTGGAACGCCTCCATCTTCCCAAACGGTTCCGCAAACTCGATCTCCTCCACCTCGGTCATCGAATCGACCATCGTGATGCGGCCGTCGCGGATGACGCGGGCGCGCTCGATGTACTCGTTGATGAGACCTTCGACGGAAAAGACGAGCTGATAGTCGAGCGGCGGCTTCGGATTTTGCGGCAGGCCGCCGACGCGGATGTGGATCTCATCGAGCTGCTTGAACTGAGCAGCGCCGTGCGCGACGAGCACGGCCACCATGCCGGGCGCGAGGCCGCAGTCGGGGACGATGTTGACGCCGCGGGCGCGCGCTTCCGCGTCGAGCGCGAGCTCGGCATCGACGATGTCGTTGTTGCCGCCGAGGTCGCAGAAGTTGGTGCCGGCCTCGATGGCGGCGCGGGCCAGGCGCTCGTTGAGCCAGTAGTTGACGCAACTAATGGCGCTGTCGTGACCACGCATCAGTGCGACGACGTCGGCGTGATTGCTGACATCGATCGCGCGCGGCGTGACGTTGCCGCCGACGGCCGAGGCAACATGGTTGGCGCGATCGGCGGCGACGTCGGCGACGGTGACTTCGTCGACATCGGGTTGCTGGATGAGATCGTGGACCGCGCCGAATCCCATACGGCCGGCGCCAAGAACGAGGATTCGCATGGCGGCGCATGGTAGTTTATCTGCGTACTTCTGCGTGATCCGCGGACGACGTTTTCATCCGCAGATGACGCAGATGGACGAAGATAAATCCGCGGAGGAAGTGCCGGTCGTTGCGAATGACGAACCGGTTGCCGAGTTGCCAGGTGAACCGGTTGCCGATGAAACGCCGGTGGCAGGGTTGCCGGGTGACCAGGTTGCCGGCGAAGCGCGGGTTGGGGCTGTTTCGGAGCCATTGAATCGCGAAGTTGCCGCGGATGGACCCCGCGACTCAGCAGAGCGGCAACCGGGCAAACCGTCAGAAGGCACCCCGGCAACCAGTCAACTTGGCGACCTTCCCAGCGCGGCCGAGGATCCCAGCAACCCAACAACCCAGCAACCGGGCAACCCGCAGGAAGACAACCCGGCGACCGGGCAACCCGTCAACCTCCCCAACACACGCCTCGTCGTCATCAAACATCACGCCCTCGTGCGGCTCTCACACTGGCTGAACGTCCCGATTCTCTTCGCACTCGTCGTCAGCGGTCTGTCGATTTACTGGGCGTCGCCGGTCTTCCTGCACAAGCCCGATCCGGTTACGCACAGTCGCGACTATCTCGCCAACATCGGTATCGCCATCGCCCGCCACGTTCCCGGCGCAAAGGTTGACGGCTTCTGGTTCTACGATCACTTCGGCCTCGGCGTCTTCAATCTCGCCGGCGCGCTGCGTTGGCACTGGCTCTTCGTCTACCTCTTCCTCGCCACCGGCGTCCTCTACATCCTCGGCCTTCTCCTCGGCCGCGGGTATCGCGCACTGTTGCCGCGGCGCAGCATGATCGCGGATTCGTTCGCGATGATCCGTTATTACGCCGGCGTCGTTCCGATGAAGATCCTTCGCCGTCCGTGGCCGCATCCGCACATCACGACCAAGTACAACGCCCTGCAGCGCGGCGCGTACGCATCGATGCCGGTCGCGGGCGCGCTCGCGCTGGCAAGCGGCTGGGCGATGCACAAGCCGGTGCAGTTCTGGTGGCTGGAGCGGCTCTTCGGCTCGTACGACGGCGCGCGCATCGTTCACTTCATCGTGATGATCTACTTCATTCTCTTCCTGATTCCGCACGTGATCCTCGTGCTGGTCGACGGATGGGACACGATGCGCTCGATGATCGTTGGCTGGTCGGAAAGAATCGTCGGGGGGAACCATGACTGACGAGATGCAGTCGCGCTTTGTCGATGAGAAAAAACTACGCCGCCAGTCGCGCCGCGATTTCATTCTCTTCGGAGCTGGCGCATTCGCAGCGCTGGCGGGACTCTGGTGGATCGCGCCGCTGGGATCGAAGAAGAAGATTTTCGGCGAGCACACCGCCGATGCCCTCGACACACTCGCCGCCCGCCTCGGCGCAACCCACGAGCGCAGCGAACGGTTTCAGAATCGCGCCCTGACGTTCGATGACGACATCGCCGAAGCGTTATATTCGACGAACCGAACCGTGCGGACGTATTCGAAACGCGACATCACGCCGCTTCGCAACAATTACGAAGGCCGCACGCCGTCGCCCGACTACATCAAAGATTGGACGCTGACGCTGACCGGCCTCGCTTCCGGCAATGACGTCGTTCTGCGACTGCCCGACCTCTCGTCACTCGCACAACACGAGCAGATCACGCGCCTCTGCTGCGTCGAAGGATGGAGCGCCATCGCCGGCTGGAGCGGCGTCCGCTTCGCCGATCTGCTTCGCGCCTATCCGCCAGCTGCGAACGCGAAGTGGGCAGCCATCGAATCCGCCGCCAACCTCGACGGAAACGGCAATCCCGATCCGTACTACGTCTCAATCGATCTGCCGACCGCGCACCATCCGCAAACCCTGCTTGCAACGCGCCTGAACAACACGCCGCTCGGCGCCGATCACGGCGCGCCGTTACGCCTAGTCGCGCCAATGAAACTCGGCCTCAAGAACATCAAAGCGATCACCAAGATCGCGTACGTTGCCGATCAACCCCGTGATTTCTGGGGCGAGCGCGGGTACTCGAAGTACGACGGGCTGTAATTGCGCCGGCCTGGCGGCCGGCGCGTTGTCGGTTGTCGGTTGGTTGGTAATGCGCGGCTGCATTTGGGGGATGATTTCCGTCGATCGTTCGTGTTACCGTCACTGAAATGCGGAGACCTTCGCGATGACCAAGCACCTCAGACAAGCGATTCGTGGAGTAGCGCGGCTGCTCGATCTGGGCGTTCAGATGGACAAACGCGACCTATCGATGTCGCCCGCGGAGCGCGACGCTCGCGCGATCGGCCGTGATTGGCAGCGCGTTGGAAACGATCTTCGCAGCGCCATCGAAGAATCCAAGCGTGAGCGCGGCACAAGCCGTCTCGTCAGGGGCTGACGCACAGAAACGTCGCCGCCGGATGCCTATGAAAAAGGACCGAGGCGGATTGCGTCGCACCAGTGATACCGCAAGTAGCGGCACGCCCGGCCGCTCGTTCCCGCCGAAAGGCCAGGCGATTGTTCATGAGTCTTTTCATTCAGGACCGCTGCCGTCTGCGGCTGCATTGGCTGAATACGAAGAGGCGCTGCCTGGGCTCGCCGACCGGATCGTTACGATGGCCGAGAACGAATCGGCCGAGCGGCATTGGGGCGATCGCTACGCCCTTCGCACCGAGCGATGGTCGATGTACGCCACCGCAGTCATCGTCATGACGATTTTGATCGGGTCCGGTTGGCTCATCTTCAGCGGCTTCGGACCATACGGAATCACGGCGATACTCTCCGAGATGGCCAGCCTTGTCTACGCCTTCCGCGTGGCTAAGAAGACGAAGGACGAACGCTCGGATTCATAGCATCGGTTATCTGCCCTTCCCAGATACAGACCCCGACGTCTACTTGTCCTCTTGACTCAAGTACTGCCTCACCGACGTCAAAAACGTCTTCACGTCAATCGGTTTCGAGATATACCCATCGCAGCCGGCTTCGAGGAAGCGGTCGCGATCGCCGCGCATGGCGTGGGCGGTGAGAGCGAGGATCGGAATTGCTTTCGTGTGCTCGTCCGTCTTCATCTCGCGGACGACGCTGAGGCCGTCAATTCCCGGAAGGTGGATGTCCATCAGGATCAGGTCGACCGGATCGCCGCTGCGCGCGATGGAGAGTGCATCCTCGCCGCTGGCGGCTTTCACGATCTGGTAGCCGCCCTCTTCGAGCAGGTACTCGACGAGCTGCATGTTCATGTCGTTGTCCTCGACCACGAGGACTCGGGCGGGTTCGCTCATCGACGATCTAGGACGGCTTCTTTGCCGGCGTCTTCGGCTGATTTGCCTCGGGGAAGAATTTCGGATCGAAGTCGACCTTCGCCGCTTTGCGCATTACCTCGATCTTGTCCATCGTGTTCTGCTGCTGCACGCGATGCGCGATCCCCTGCTTCACCTGCTCGAATGGCTGCGCGGTGCGGGCGCCCGCTTTGAAGATGTGAATGCCGTAGCGCGACGGCACCGGCTCGCTGACCTGGCCAGGCTGTAGTTGCACGACGTGCGATTCGATCTCCGGCGGAAGCATGCCGGGGCTGAAGGGCCCGAGGTTGCCGCCGCGCTCGGCGGAGCTGGCGTCGTCGGAGACTTGTTTGGCGAGCTGCGCGAAATCGGCGCCCTGCTTGAGCTGCTGCTCGACCGCCATCGCCTTCTGCATCGCGGCCTGCTGGCTCAACGGACTGCCTGAGCGCGGCGGAACTGCACCGCCCTGATACGCGATGAGGATGTGGCTAAGCTCCATTGCCTCGAAGTTTTTCCTGTTGTCGTTGTAGAACTTCTGGACCGCGGCATCAGTCGGCGCCGGAAGGAGTTTCTGCGCAGTGGCGGCGGCGATGATGTTCGTGCGGTCGGCCGAGAGCTGGCCGGCAACCTTCGGATCCTTTTCGACGCCGAGCTTGCGGCCTTCCTGCTCCAGGATCTTCAGCCGCACGAGCTGCTCGGCGAAGGCCTGCTTGCCGGGCTCCGTTCCGAACTGGCGCTGCATGTCTTCCGGAAGCTGAGAGAACGCAGCCTGAAACTCGCTCTCGGTGATCTCGTCATCATTCACTTTGATGATGACGTGATCCTTGCCGGCTTCCGTCGTCGTCGCCGGAGTGGCGCTGCGGAACGACGCGAAGGGTTTGAAATCGGGCTTCATGAGCGCAAGCCCGAAGCAGATTGCGGCGACGACTGCGATCCCTGTGATCGCGATGACGATGTCTTTTCTCAAGATATCTCCAGAATTGCGCGGCCCGGTGGCCGCGCGTTGTCGGTTATCGGTTGTCGGTTGTCGGAACCGAGGCGGCTTGGCCGCTTGTTGATCGGAGTCTACAACGCCACGGGAGTTGTCGCAGCCCCGACAACGCGGCGCGCCAGCGGCTCAACCAACCGACAACCGGCAACGCGGTGCCCGCCAGGGCGCCGCAATGATTGACGGCAACTACCCCAACAAGTATTCTCCGCGCTTGTGAAAACTTTCACGGATTCTCATCCGGAAAGCCTTCACGAAAGGCCAGCTCCACGGCCCTGATTCTGCATTCCTTCGGAGCCCCACCGAGAACAACGTATGGCAAAAATCACCATCGACGGCGTCGAAGTCGACGTGCAGGAAGGCATCAACTGCATCGAAGCGGCGAAGGCTGCTGACATTCACGTTCCCCATTTCTGCTACCACCCCTCGCTCAGCGTCGTCGGCCAGTGCCGCATGTGTCTCGTCGAGATCGAAGGCATGCCCAAGCTGCAGGCAGGTTGCTCGACCACGGTCAAAGAAGGGATGAAGATCCACGTCTGGAACGACAAGGTCGACGAAGCGCGGAAAGGGCAGATGGAGTTTCTGCTCATCAACCATCCGCTCGATTGCCCCATCTGCGACAAAGCCGGCGAATGCCCGCTGCAGGACTACGCCTTCAACTACGGTTCTGTGGCCTCGCGCTACGGTGAGTTCAAACGCACCTATCCCGGCATGGACCGCACGGCCATCGGTCCGCACGTCGTGCAGAACATGAACCGCTGCATCCACTGCACGCGCTGCATCCGCTTCACGTCCGAGATCACCGAAACTGGCGAGCTCGGATTCTTCAAGCGTGGCGCATCGACCGAAGTGGGCGTCTTTCCCGGCACGCCGCTCAACAACTGGATGTCCGCGTGCGTCACCGACGTCTGCCCGACCGGCGCGCTCACCACGCGTGAATTCCGATTCGAATCGCGGGTCTGGAACCTCGAGTCCGCTGAGTCGGTGTGCAACGGCTGCGACGTCGGATGCAACATCTTCATCGGCTTCCGGCAGGGACAGATTTTCCGCTACCGGCCGCGCGTGAATCCTGATGTGAATGATCACTGGCTGTGCGACTTCGGACGTTTTTCCTACGAGCGTTACGACACTGACCGTGTGGTCGTCCCCAAAGTCCGCAACGATGACGAGTACCTCGGCATCTCCACCTGGACCGAAGCGCTCGACGCGATTGCCACGGCTGTTCGTGGCGCGAAAAAGACCGCCGCGATCTTCTCCGCGAACATGACGAACGAAGAAGCGTCGCTCGCCAAAGCAGTCTTCGTGGAAAACATGGGAGCCGCAGCCGGCGTGATGGTCGATCCCATCGAGCCGATCAGGATGAAGTCGCGGACGGAGTGGATCGTGGGAACGCAGGCGGCGCCGAATTACCGAGGCGTGGCCGCGGTGCTGGGGGTGGGGAGTGGGGAGTGGGGAGTGAGAGAAAAAGAAACTCCGTCTGCCTCCGGCTCCAATCCCGCAACTGATGGCTCCCACACCCCACACCCCACACCCAACCCCCTCATCGAAAACCTCTTAAACCAAGGCGCAAGCGGCATCGACGTACTCTTCATCACCGACGCCAATTTCAGCGAGCGCGCCAAAGATCCTGCCGTCGTTGCGAATTTGCGCAAAGCGAAGTTCCTCGTCGTCATGTCGTGGGACGCCAACCATCCGCTCAACGACGTCGCTGACGTCCTCATCCCCTCGACGATTCATGCCGAGAAGGAAGGGACCTTCACCAATCTTCAGGGACGCGTGCAGCGCATTCATCAGGCCTACCCGCCGAAAGGACAGGCAGTGAGCGACGCCGAGGTCTATCGCCGCATCGGAGCGATGCTCTATCCGGGAGCGGCCGAGCTGCGCACGCTCGATCACATCCCCGAACTTCCGGTCGCCGAAGCGGCGGCGGTGCAGGCGTAGGACGACGATGCACGGGATCGATTGGGTTGACGTTGGCCTCTCGGTACTGAAGATCGCCATCGTCCTCGGCGCGATGCTGAACGTCACGCCGATCATGGTATGGGTCGAGCGCCGCGGCAGCGCGCTCATTCAGGACCGTCCCGGCCCGAACCGCGTCGGCCCGTTCGGCCTTTTCCAGTCGTTCGCCGACGCCTTCAAGTTCGTGCTCAAAGAGGACATGCTGCCGGCGAAGGCCAACAAGATCCTCTACACGATCGCGCCGATGTTCGGACTGATTCCGGCGCTGACGACGATCGCCGTGGTGCCGTGGGGCAGGCCGTTCGCACTGCCGGGCGGACGCCTTTTCGAGCCAATCATCGCCAACGTCAATATCGGAATCCTGCTGATCTTCGCGCTGGCGTCGATGGGCGTTTACGGCATCGTCATGGCCGGCTGGGCCTCGGCAAACAAGTACTCCCTCTTCGGCGGCATCCGCGCCTCGGCACAGATGATCTCGTACGAGCTCTCGCTGACACTGGCCGCGGTCAGCGTGCTGCTCGCCGCCGGCTCGCTCTCGCTTCCCGACGTCGTCTGGCGCCAGACCGGATCGTTCGTGCTCTTCAACGTCATCAAACTTCCCGCCTGGAACATCTTCTCGCCGGCGATGTGGATGGCCTTCGTCGTCTTCTTCGTGTCGGGATTTGCCGAGACGAACCGCATGCCGTTCGATTTCGCGGAAGCCGATGCTGAGCTCGTGGCCGGCTATCACACCGAATATTCGTCGATGAAGTTCGCGCTCTTCTTCATGTCTGAGTACATGGCCATGGCCACCATGTCCGCGCTCGTGACCACCCTCTTCCTCGGCGGCTGGGACATCCCCTGGTACAACGAGCCGGCCACGTGGATCGGCTTCGCGCTGTCGGTGCTCTCGTTCGTGACGAAGGTCAGCATCATCCTCTTCATCTTCGTCTGGGTGCGCTGGACGATCCCGCGACTCAAATACGACCTCCTCATGAAACTCGGATGGAAGGTGTTTCTGCCGATGGCCGTGATAAACGTCGTCATCGTGGCGCTCTTCATTGCGAGAGGATGGCTATGAGCATGCTGCGGGTTGCCGAGTTGCCGGGTAGCCGAGTTGCCGTTGCTGCTAACGGCGAGCGCTGTTCTTTGGCAACCTGGCAACCCGTCAACGCGGCAACCTCGCAGCAAACAAGCAACCCAGCAACTCAGACCCCCAACAACCCATGATCACGTTCGCCATCTTCTTTTTCTTCGCCGCCATCGCCGTGATCTTCGCGGCGACCGTCGTACTGCATCGCAATCCGGTCGTCGGTGCGCTTTCGCTCGTAGCGTCGTTCTTCGCGCTGGCGGTGATGTACGTGCTGCTCGAAGCGCCGTTCCTGGCCGCGCTGCAGGTCATCGTCTACGCCGGCGCGATCATGGTCCTCTTCCTTTTTGTGATCATGCTGCTCAACCTGCAACATCAGGCAGAGCCGCACACGCGCCCCGTGCAGCAGTTTCTCGGCTACACCAGTAGCGCCGCCTTCGGCCTCGCGCTCATCTACTACCTCGCCAAGTTCGGCGTCACGAAACTCCCCGACGGACCGTTCGTGTCCGACGCGCGAACGATCGGCATCCGGATGTTCGAGGCCTACATCTTCCCATTCGAGATGGTCTCGATTCTCCTGCTGGCCGCGATCGTCGGCGCGCTGTTGCTCAGCGGACGGACCGGCGCGATGGGAACGGCCCCGTTGTCCGCAGAAACAACGACGGAAAACCTGGCGGCGTCTCACGAAGCAACACCACGCATCGAGGTGGCTCCATGATCCCGACGCATTGGTTTCTCATCCTCAGCGCCATCCTCTTCACCATCGGCGTCTGCGGCGTGCTGACGCGCAGGAACGGCATCACCATCTTCATGTGCATCGAGCTGATGGTGAACGCCGTGAACCTCACCTTCGTCGCCTACGCCCGCCAGTTCCACCAGCTTCACGGCCTTCTCTTCGTATTTTTCGTCATGGCCATCGCCGCCGCCGAAGCCGCCGTCGGTCTGGCCATTTTCATTTCGTTGTTCCATCACCGGCATACGATCGATGTGGATGAAGCAAATTTGATGAGGTGGTAGGGGCGGGGTGTGGGGAGTTGGGTGTGGGGGGTGGGAGAAACGGTTCAAGAAGGTAAGTTCGGGCCTTTTTCTCCCACCCCCCCACACCCAACTCCCCACACCCCGGCACGAAGGTCGCATTTTCGAGCTCGCAGGAGCACGACCATGCACAAGACCGAAAAGCTCATTGACTGGGAAGAAAACGAGCGCAAAGACAGGAATCGGGACGGAATCGATGACCGCATCGAGCCGCCCGGCGTAGACATCGCCGCCGGATCGCAGCAGCTTTCCGACCGGCTTCGCGAGAACAACGGCGTCGATCCTTCGCTCTCGGGCGGTGACATCGACGCGCAGTGGGACATGGCCGAATCGCAGGGCGATGAGGCTTCGACAGGAAGTACACCGACACCGGGCCAGAACAACACGGAGGAAACCGCAGCGGCGATGGGCATCACCTACGCCGATGACGAAACGCTGAAAGTCGGAGAGAAAGAAGAGGAGCGCGACAAACATCGCTGGGAGCTCGATCCCGCCTCTTCCGAAGACTACCGGGAACGACTGAAAGATCAAGGCTGATGCGGGGCTCTCCTCGCATCGGCGTATGCGAGGAGAAATCAAAGGATGAAGGATGAAGGCGGAAGGATGAACTAAGCGGCGATCACGCCCATAGCTCATCCTTCATCCTTCATCTTTCATCCTTCCGCCCCATGCTCAACACACTCTGGCTCATCCCCATCCTGCCGTTCGCCGGCTTTCTGCTGAACGGCTTGTTCGGCAAGCGCCTCGGCAAGGGGTTTGTCACCGCCGTGGCGCTCCTGGCATCCCTCGGCGCCGCAATCGCCGGAACCATCGCCGTCGTGCAGTATCACGCCGCCTATCCCACCGGCGGCCGTCACCTCAATCTCGTCTACAACTGGATCGCCTCGGGATCGATCGGCGCCGACATCTCCTTCCAGCTCGATCCCCTCAGCGTCGTCATGCTGATGGTCGTCACCTGGGTCGGCTTCCTCATCCATCTCTATTCCGTCGGTTACATGGCGCACGAAGAGGGATACGGCCGCTACTTCGCGTATCTCAACCTCTTCCTCTCCGAGATGCTCGTGCTGATTCTCGGATCGAGCTATTTGCTAATGTTCGTCGGCTGGGAAGGCGTCGGACTCTGCTCCTATCTGCTCATCGGCTTCTACTACGAGACCGATTACGCGCCCGCAGCCGGCAAGAAAGCGTTCGTCGTGAACCGGATCGGCGACTTCGGATTCCTCATCGCCATGTTCCTGATGTTCGCGTATTTCGGCAGCGTCGACTTCGCGAAAGTCTCATCGATCGCAGCCGCAGGCGGCGTCGAGCACTGGCTCCTGACCGCCATCTGTCTCCTGCTCTTCCTCGGCGCCGTCGGCAAGAGCGCACAGATCCCACTCTACGTCTGGCTGCCCGATGCGATGGCCGGACCAACGCCCGTCTCGGCACTCATCCACGCCGCCACGATGGTTACCGCCGGCGTCTACATGGTCGTCCGTTCGAATGCGCTCTTCCGTCTCGCGCCCGGCGCGATGATGGTCGTCGCGCTCATCGGCGCGCTGACCGCGCTCTTCGCCGCAACGATCGGCATCCGTCAGTGGGACATCAAGAAAGTCCTCGCCTACTCCACCGTCTCGCAGCTCGGCTTCATGTTCATCGGCGTCGGCGTCGGCGCATTCACCGCCGGCATTTTCCATCTCATCACCCACGCCTTCTTCAAAGCCTGCCTCTTCCTCGGGTCCGGCTCCGTCATTCACGCCATGAGCGGCGAACAGGACATGCGCAAGATGGGCGGCCTGAAATCGAAGATCCCCATCACCTACTGGACCTTCGCCATCGCCACGTACGCGATCGCCGGCTTCCCGCCCTTCGCGGGATTCTTCTCGAAGGACGAGATCCTGGCCTCGGCGCTGAACAACCCGTATTTCCCGAAACCGTTCAGCTGGCTCATCTGGAGCCTCGGCACCATCGCCGCGTTTTGCACCGCGTATTACATGTACCGGCTCGTCTACCTGACGTTCTTTGGGAGTTTCCGCGGCACGCACGATCAGGAGCATCACCTGCATGAATCGCCGGCGTCGATGACGATTCCGCTCATCATCCTGGCCGCGCTTTCCGCGGTTGGCGGCGCGCTCCTCGGCTGGCCGCATCATCACTTCCTGGCAGCGTGGCTCAAACCCATCTTCCCCGAGATCGGCGGCGTACCCGAGGCGCAGTACGAGATCTCGCCGAACGTGGAGTACGCATTGATGCTCGTCTCCAGCGCCATCGCCGTCATCGGCTGGTGGATCGCACGGACGCGCTTCCGCACACGCGGGCTCGATGCCGACAACCAGTTCGCGCAGAACATGCCTGCGGTCGCACGCGGCATGGAGAACAAGTGGTACGTCGACGAAGCCTACGGCGCAACGATCGTCCGCCCGCTCGAAGGCTTCTCGCAATTCCTCTGGCGCGGCATCGATGCCCTCATTGACGGCACCCTCGCCATCGTGGGCTACATCGTCGCCGCCATCGGCGACCTCCTCCGCTTCTTCCAGACCGGCAACGTCCGCAACTACGCGCTGATGTTCTTTCTCGGCGTGATCGTCTTCATCTGGGTGCTGGCATGAGGCGGTACGTAGCAGTTCGCAAACGTAGGTCGGACTCTCCAGTCCGACGCAAACGTAGGTCGGACTCTCTAGTCCGACTTTCTGCGCGGTTCGTCGGACTGGAGAGTCCGACCTGCGTTCCGCAAGAGGAGCCGCGCAATGTCTAACATCCTCTCCATCACCCTCTGGCTACCCATCGCCGCCGCGGTGATCCTGCTCGTTTTCCCAAAGAGTGCCGCGACCGCGATCAAAGGCTTCGGTCTGCTCGCTTCGCTGGCCACGTTCGTCGCATCGCTCGGCATCCTCAACGGATTTCAGGAAGGCGTGGCCGGACTGCAGCTCACCGAATCACTCAACTGGATTCCGCAGTGGGGCATCCGCTACGCGCTCGGCGTCGACGGCATCTCGCTCTGGCTCATCCTGCTGACCACGCTCCTCACGCCGGTCGTTTTCCTCTCGTCGTGGAACACGATTCACAAACATCCGAAGGAGTACGTCATCGCGTTTCTGATCATGGAAGCGGCGATGATCGGCGTCTTCGTCGCCAGCGACTTGCTCCTCTTCTACGTTTTCTTCGAGCTGACGCTGTTGCCGATGTATCTCGTCATCGGCGTGTGGGGCGGCGCGAACCGGATTTACGCGGCGATCAAGTTCTTCCTCTTCACCATCGCTGGCTCACTGCTGATGCTCCTCGGCATCATCTATCTCGCCTTCGCGCACTTCCACGACACCGGCGTCCTGACGTTCACGATCACGGAGCTGTACGGCACGATGCTCACGCCGCACGCGCAAGTGCTGCTCTTCTTCGCCTTTGCGCTCGCCTTCGCCATCAAAGTTCCTCTCTTCCCGCTGCATACCTGGCTGCCTGACGCGCACGTCGAAGCGCCAACGGGTGGCTCGATCATCCTCGCCGGCGTCATGCTGAAGATGGGGACCTACGGCTTCCTCCGCTTCGTTCTTCCGTTCTTCCCCGACGCCACCGCCAAGTACGCCGGCCTGCTCATCGCGCTGGCCGTGATCGGCATCGTCTACGGAGCGCTCGTGGCCTGGGTGCAGCCGGACATGAAAAAACTCGTCGCCTACTCCTCCGTCTCTCACCTCGGCTTCTGCGTACTCGGCATCTTCGCGCTGAACCAGACCTCGATCGAAGGCTCGATCCTGCAGATGGTCAATCACGGTTTGTCGACCGGCGCGCTCTTCCTCTGCGTCGGCGTGATTTACGAACGCCGTCACACGCGGCTCCTCGCCGACTACGGCGGCTTGGCCAAGACGATGCCGGTCTTCGCCACGTTCTTCATCATCGCCATGCTCTCATCTGTTGGATTGCCCGGCCTGAACGGATTCATCGGCGAGTTCCTGATTCTGGCCGGCTCGTTCCAGACCTGGCCGCGTTTGACGATCGTCGCAGCAACCGGCGTCATTCTCGCGGCCATCTATTTACTCTGGCTCATCCAGCGCGTCTTCTTCGGACCGATCACGAAGGATGAGAACAAGGACGTCCGCGAGATCGCCTGGAACGAGATCGTTGCCCTCGTTCCGCTGGTCGTGCTCATGGTCTGGATCGGCGTGCGTCCGAACATCTTCCTGCGCAAGATGACGCCGAGCGTGCAGCAGCTGCTGCAGATCGTCCACAAAACCGACGCCAGCAAAGCGCTGGTCGCGGAAGTCGGGAGTCGGGTGCCGGAAGTCGGAGACCAGAATCGGCCGCATGAGGCAATGCTCCCACCCCCCACTCCCGACCCCCGACTCCCCCGCCCCGGAGGTGTCCGTTGAATCTGACTCCGCTGCTCGAACCCGGATGGATGAATGCCATCCTGCCCGAGCTGATCCTCTCGATCGGCGGCATGGTGCTGATCCTGTTCGATGCTTTCGCTCCGAAGTTGCGCGGCGCCACCGCGTCGCTGGCCGTGATCGTTTTCCTCGTCGCCGGATGGGGCGAGCGCCTCGTGCTCGGCGGTAACTGGTTCGGCGGCACGTACCAGATCAGCGCCATCACCATCATTTTCGATTACACCTTCCTGCTCGCCGCGATCCTGGCCACGCTTTTCGCGCGCGCGTACCTGGCCCGCGAGGGATTCGAGCGCGGCGAGTTTTACGCGATGCTGATGTGGGGCACCGTCGGCATGATGATGATGGCCAAGGGGCTCGATCTCCTCATCGTCATCCTCGGCCTCGAGCTGCTCTCGATCTGCATCTTCATCCTGGTCGGCTTCCATCGCCGGATCGCGGTCTCGAACGAAGCGAGCCTCAAGTACTTTTTGATGGGCGCGTTCGCCACGGGATTCATTCTCTATGGCACCGCGCTCTTCTACGGCGCCACCGGCTCGACAAATTTCGCCGCGTTCTCGAAGTACTTCGCCACCGCCGACGCAACCAATCCGCTGCTGACGATCGCCTTCGTCCTCATGATCTCCGGATTCGGATTCAAGCTCGCCGTCGCGCCATTCCACGGCTGGGCGCCCGACGTCTACCAGGGCGCGCCGTCGCCGGTCGCCGGATGGCTCTCGGTCGCGCCGAAAGCAGCCACGCTCATCGCCCTCATTCGCATCTTCTCGTCGATGACGCCGGTGATCCAGCAGGCGTCGTGGATGAAGATGGTCGCCGCGCTTTCGATCCTGTCGATGATCATCGGCAACGCCGTCGCCATCGCCCAGCGCGACCTCAAGCGCATGCTGGCCTACTCCGGCATCGCTCATGTCGGCTACATGCTCATCGCATTGCTTTCGCTGCGCGATGAGTCGGTGGCCGCGATCAGCATCTACGTCATCACCTACGCGCTCATGAACATCGGAGCATTCGGCGTCGTGTCGATGCTCGCGAAAAACCAGAACGATCCGCAGACGCTCGACGACATCGCCGGCCTCGGATTTCGCCGCCCCTTCTACGGCCTGGCGCTGACGATCTGCATGTTCTCGCTCTCCGGCCTCCCGCCAACCGCCGGCTTCATCGCCAAGTTCTACATCTTCAAAACCGCCGTCGATTCCGGTCACATGACCGTCGCCCTCATCGGCATCCTGATGAGCATCGTCTCCGTCTACTACTACCTGCGCGTCGTCTACTTCCTGTACATGAAGGAAGGGGAGTTGGGAGTGGGGAGTGGGGAGTGGGAGCCCACCGCCACTCACGGTTCAGCGGGCAGTGCGGGCGCTTCTGTCTCCCACACCCCACACCCCACTCCCCACACCCTCGATGCGGACATCTTCGGCACCGGAGCCCTCGTCATCTCCATCGCCGGCATTCTGGCCATCGGCCTTTTCCCAACGCCTCTTTTCAACGCGGCAGGCGCTGCAGCGCGCGCGCTTCTGCCGTAGCCCCGAGCTATGCCGAACGACCGGCCAAACAACGACCGCGAAACGATCTCCGAGATGACGACCGGCAGATTGTCGGTCTACCTTCGCTGCCTCACGTATCTTCAGGCGGCCGCGCAGGAAACCGTTTCGTCCGCAGAACTGGCCGAGCGATTCCACCTCAATTCCGCGCAGATTCGAAAGGATCTGGCTTGTTTCGGCGAATTCGGCACGCGGGGCGTCGGCTACAACGTGCCGCGCCTCAGGGAGCATCTCGTCCACGAGCTCGGCCTCAATCGCATCCGCCGCGTTCTCATCGCCGGCGCCGGCAACCTCGGCATGGCCCTCGCCGATTACGGTGGCTTCAACGGAGGTGGTTTCGAGATTGCCGCCCTCATCGACAACGACGAGACCAAGATCGGCCGCCGATCCCGGAGCGGCTTCGAAGTACTGGCGTGGGATGACCTCGCAACCGTCGTACGGGAACACCGCGTCGATATCGGCGTCGTCGCCGTAACTCCCGAGGCCGCGCAAAGTGTGTATGACGCCTTCGCGGACGCCGGAATCAACGCCGTACTGAACTTCGCACCAACGCAGCTTCGCGCACGTCCCGGCGTAAAGTTGAAGTCCGTCGACCTCCGCATCAACCTCGAGTCGCTCTCGTTCTACCTGAAGAATGTCGAGGATGGCGAAGAGTAGGGTTGGCCGTAGAATTACGTCGTGGGTACGCTACTCGAAAAAATCATCGCAGAAGTATCCAAGCTGCCGGAGTCGGAGCAAGAAGCGTTCGCTGCATGCGCATTAGAGGAGCTGGAATCCAATCGCCGTTGGGCTGACCTTCTCGCAAGCCCGCGGGATGTCCTTTCACAGCTCGCCGATGAAGCGCATGAAGACTACGTCGCTGGCCGTACGGAGCCGCTCGATCCCGAAACAATGTGAGCCGTGCCCGGCGTGAATCGCCAGCCAGCACTCGATTCGAGCGCCTTCTCCCCATCGCTTTTTGATGGGGAGAAGGTGGCCGAAGGCCGGATGAGGGGCCTT
Source organism: Thermoanaerobaculia bacterium (assembly GCA_963719365.1). Taxonomy (GTDB): domain Bacteria; phylum Acidobacteriota; class Thermoanaerobaculia; order Gp7-AA8; family Gp7-AA8; genus JADGNZ01. The sequence goes on from OY970380.1 coordinate 2,226,171, forward strand.
TGATCATCGCAGGACGGTTGAAAACACCTAGAACACCTCTCCAATCCAGAACTGCGTGCGCAATTTACCGTCCGTTCTGTGGAGGTCCGTCCGTTTGGAGAAATCCCAGTGCAGTTGCAGACCAAGCATGTTGAACGAAATACCGTAGCCGACCGATGCCAGGCCATCCACAAGCCGGTGGTTTTTCCAGAACACGAACGGCTGACCCGGAAGGCTGGCGCCGCCAACATCGAGGAAAAGGTTCGCGCGGATTCCCGTCAACGCGATGATCGGGGTAACGAGAACGTCGATCAGCGGAAAGCGGAGCTCGATGTTTGCGTACCCGGCTTTGGTTCCGACGATGGATTGATACTCGTAGCCACGCAAGGTGTTCAGGCCGCCGAAGTAATAGAAATTGGGGAACGAACCGCGCGAATAGCCGGCGAATATGCGCGTCGCAAGCAATGCGCGCGAAGAGATCGGCAAATACTGACGTGCATCCAGTGTGTAGTCATTGGTCAGGAGTCCGCTGGTGCCGGCGGTGCGGTGGACGTTCGGTGCGAACACGGTACCGATTTCATAACGATGCCCGGCGATCGGTCCGAACTCCTTGAACGACGTCGTATCGCCTGTGAAGCTCGCCGTGATAAATGGGAAGTTGTCGCGGCGATTGATGAAGAAGAGATTGCCGTCGTTGTCGAGGAACGGGTAATTGACGTCACGCTCTTCGTAGCCGGCGCCCGTATCGACTCGATGATAGCGGTCGAACGGATGACTGAGAATGCCAACGAAGCCGGTTTCGCGGTAGATCTGCTTCCGGTCGAGTGTGAACTCGCTGGTCGTCGACAACGTCGTAAAGAATGAGCGGCTGTCGAAAACGCGAAATCCCCAATTAGTGCGGTTTTTCAGGTCGAGGTAGAGAAAGTCGAAATTCGAGAACGACGATACGGAATCGAGCGATGCGATAAAGCGCCGGTCGCCGAGCATATCGCTCATAAAGATGACCGAGCGCGACAGGAACAGGTTGTCGGACGTTACGCCGGCGTTCACTTCGACGTCATCGATGAAGAGTTTGTGGTTATTCACCTCTTCGATCTTCTCCGGATCGATCGTCACCTCGACTGGCGGCTGGAAAAAGGGGCGGGCGGTGGCCAGCATCGGTGCCGACGGCAGCACGGTTTTCTCCGCGGCGTGCAATGGCTTATCGGTCGTCGTTGAATACAGGCGCCAGTGGCGCTTGTAGTACGACGCAAACACCATGCGCTCGCGATTGTTTGTGCCAGTGAACACCACAGGCGTGAAACAGCCGCCGACAACGTCGGTGTATTGCAGCAGGTCGCCATTGTCGAGATTGAGCGAATAGATGTTGTACGCGGCGTACTTCGCGAGATCAGGCGCCGGGGTAGCGGTCTCGGGTTTCGCTTTTACCTCTGCGTTTTGCAAAATCGCCACGGCCTCTGCGATATTGCGTCCGGTCTGCTTGTCCGAAGCAAAGAAAATCCGCTTCCCATCAGGCGAGAACCAGGAGTCGATGTCGTTCCACTCGCCGCTGGTGAGCTGAAAACGTTCCACAGGGTTCGCCAGATTCAGTTTGAACAACTTGGCGTAACCATTGACGACGGATGAGTACACCAGCCATTTACCATCGGGCGAAAAAACCGGCGCGCCGTCGAAAAACTTGTCGTTCGTCAGGTTCCGGATCGCGCCGCTGCCAATGTCGTAAACATAAATATCGGGAACGTTCCCTTTGAATCCGGCGAAGGCAATCGTTTTGCCGTCGGGCGAATACGCCGGCGAGAGCTGTTGCTCGAAATCCATCTTCACCGAGCGCTCGATCCGGCCGTTCAAGGCATTGATGAGCAGCAGATTCCGGCCGCGCTCTTTCTTCACAAACAGAGCGATCTGATCGCCGCTCGGCGAAAAGCCGATGTCGCGGCCCATGACCGGCCCGACTGTGAGCATCTGCGCGATGGCATACTCGTATTTGCTCGTAAAACCACTGGTCAGATTACGAAGCAGACGCCGCTCGGGAATGTTGTAGAGGATGACGTCGACATCCTCTTTGTACGTCGCGTACGACGCCAGCAAATCGCCCGAAGGCGACGGCGCTGGCGACATATCCTCGCTCTCGGTCCCTTCCGAGATCTTGAACGTATCGCCATACTCCTGCGGCTCGCCCTTGGCCACGAGGGCGGGAAGGTATTGCTTGCGCAGCCACGTACGAAACTGTGAGTCGAATTCGTCAGGCTTCACGTCGAACGCGCGTTTGAGCGCCTTGTCGACCGAGTTCCCAAGCGTGTTGCGGTATTCGTAAATGAAGTCGCGAAGCCCTTCCCATCCGTATTTCTGCTGAATGAACGCAAACACGGCGTGACCGAAACGATACGCAAAGTAACCGCCGCCCTGAGCGTGCGTGATAGGGGGCACCGCATCATTGACGACGGCATCGCGAAGAACCATCCGGTCTTTGCTGTCTTCGTCGTTCCCCATGAACGACGCCAGACCTTCCATCATCCATGTCGGCGGATTCGATGTAACTTCTTTGCCCAATTTCCCCTGAAAGAGAATCTCGTACTCAAACACGTGCGTCAGCTCGTGCTGTACGAGCTGAAGAAGCTTCTCGTCGGTGGTATCGATCGGGATGACCATCCGATTACGCGTCGGCTCCGCGAACGCCCCAACACCCTCGGGGATGAAATTCAGATCGACGTTCGTCTGCTCGAATGCGGAGTGCGTGGCGTAATAGATGATCGGGATTTTCTTGGAGACCTGGAAATTGAATTTGCGCGAGAGGTCGTCATACGCGCTCTCCGCCATGTCCACGACCTTTTCCAGCGCCGGCTTTTCCTCATCGTAGAAATAGATGTCGAAATGCGTGGCGTGATACACGTTCCAATGAAACTTGTCGTAGACGATCTTGTTCTGGCCGAACGGAAACGCACTCGGCGCGAACAACATGGAGACGACGAAGAGCAGAGCGATCGATCGCTTCAAATTAGCCTCCAAACGCGTGTCGGAATTCGGGGGTCGGGTGTCGGAGTAGGTCATGTTTCACTCCGACACCCGACTCCCGACCAGCGACATCCGCGTCATTCAGTGAACACATACCGTGTAGCTGACGTCTCCTGGGGCACGAAAATACCGACAAGCTGTGTCTCCATCGAACGGAGATTCTCGAATAATCCGAGGACTTCGTCGTAATTGCGCTGGTCGAATTCTTTGAAGTCGCGGAAATTATCTTCAAGAACTTTCTCGCCAGTGTCCGCATTGAAGACCGCGATATCGATATCGAAGACAAATCCTGTCGTCTCGATGAGAACCTGGCGGTAATACGTCCGTCCATCGGCCGGCGAGACATACTCCTCGGTCTTGTAGCCGGACTTGTCGTTGACATCGAAGTCGATCACGCCGGAGACGATGAAGTCGGCGCCGGTCTGGGAGCCGAGGTTGCGCCAGAAATCGCGGCTTGCTTCGAGAGCTTTCATTGTCGTGCCGGGAAGACGCGTCTGCGGCACGTCGACGAGGCGCAGCTTGGTGCTTTTCGTAAGCTGCTTTTTCAGATAGCGCTGAAACTCGGCCTGGATGTCTACCTTTGAAGCGCGATCGTTCTTCTTTTCCCGATTGGCGATCACGAACGGCGCGATGGCGATCTTCTCTCCACCGCCGATCGACAGCTTCGGCTTGAGAGGAAGTTTGAGTTTGACCTCGGTTACGCCAGCGAAGACAACGACGGGCAGCAGCGAAAAGGCAATGAGCGCAGCGACTCGTTTCATGCAACACCTCCCGGTGGTTTCGGTGCTGGCGGCGGCTGCGGATCCGGCTGCGGACGATCACTCGGGGGGGCCCCAGGCGGCGGCACGAGGCCCGGCGCCGGCGGCGTTGTGACCGGCTTGTCAGGACGGCCCGAAGACGTGGTGGAGGCGCCGGTCGAGCTAGTTGGCGACGCAGGCGTGCCTTTCGGCGCGATCTGCCGCTTCTTGTTGCGCGAGAGGAACTCGACGAAACGGCTGTAATTCTTCTGGATGTAGGAATTGGTGCGATCGAGTTTCAGCGCCTCGAGGTATTCCTTGCGCGCCTTCTCGAAATCGCCGTTCGCTTCGTAGGCGACGGCGAGGTTGTTGTGCGCCTGGGCATCGCCGGGATTGATCTCGATGGCGCGCTCGAAGCGGAACATCGCTTCCCGCCAGAGGTTTATCTTCGCCATCTCGACGCCAAAGTTGTCCTGCGAAGCGGGCCGGGATAGGTCCGACTGATGCGAACAGCCGGCCGCCAGCAGCATGGCGGTAGCCAGTGTTCCGAGTCGAAGCGTCCCTTGTAACGTCCTTTTCATCGGGGATCTCCTTCCGCAGCGGCAGGCGATGCAATCCGGACTTTACCGGACAGGGCTGTAGAGATTATCATTGTCTCCAGCGGCGTCCCACGCATCGCTCCCTCCTGCGGCACCAACCACGCCCATGCTCGATGTCTCGCTTCGCGATCGTCTGATCGCGTATGCCCTACTCCCACTCTCACCGTCACGCATTCGTCTCCTGCTTCAAACATTCGATCCGCTCGCATCGTTGTGCAGCGCCTCCGAGTCCATGTTGCGTGAGCTGCTTAGTATCGACGCAGCAGCGCCTCTCGATCCGTGGCGGAACGATGAACTTCGCAAGAGGGTCGAAGCGCTTCGCAGTTCCGCCATCACCTTGGCGGACGACGACTACCCTCCGCTGCTCCGGCAGATCGTCGATCCGCCGCTGGCGATGTTTTATCGCGGAGACCTGTCGCTGGCCCGCACGCTATCCGTGGCCATGGTCGGCTCCCGCCGCGCCTCGGCGTACGCGATCAGCGCCGCAACGCACATCGCGCGCGAGCTCGTCTCGGCCGGAATCACGATCGTCTCCGGACTGGCGCGCGGTGTCGACGCCGCATCGCACCAGTCCGCGCTCGATGCCTCCGGCCACACCATCGCCGTCCTCGGCACCGGCATCGACATCGTCTATCCGCGCTCGCACCGGCGGCTGTTCGAGAAAATCGAGGAGCGCGGTCTCATCCTCACCGAGTTTCCGCCGGGTACGCCGCCGCTGAAGTTCAACTTCCCTGTCCGCAATCGAATCATCAGCGGCCTGACGCTCGGCACGGTGATCGTCGAAGCGACCGGGCGAAGCGGCTCCCTCATCACCGCGAGGATGGCGGCGGAGCAGAACCGCGAAGTCTTCGCCGTTCCCGGTCCGATCTTTTCTCCCGGCTCGGAAGGGACGCATCGTCTGATCCAGTACGGCGCAAAGCTGGTTCACGAAACGAACGACATTCTCGACGAACTGCCCGGCGAGCTGCGCGTTCCGGATACTTCATCGCCGCAACTCGATGCGCCGATTCGCGAGGTGCTGCGGGCGTTCCGCCGCGACGACGGAACGCACATCGACAACGCCGCCGAGGCACTTGGCCGCTCGGTGGCCGCGATCTCTGAGCCGATCCTGCAGCTCGAACTGGGAGGCTGGCTGAAAGCGCTGCCCGGAGGCCGTTATGTCCGCGTGCGGTAACGTCTCCGAGGTAGAATTCCGGCATGAGCAAACCCGAGCCAAGGTTCAATGTGGATCCCGAAACGGGCGAAATGGTGGAAATCGACGAAGAGCTCAGTGCGGCCATCGACGAGGCAGCAGCGCAAGCGGATCGAGGCGAAGGAATTCCCTGGGAAGTCTTTCGCAAACGCTGGGAGAAGTAGATGCCCTGCCGATCGAGATAACTCCTCTGTCCGAGCAGTTACTCGATGAGGCGGAAGCTTGGTGGCTCGTCAACCGAACCGCTGCGCCTGACGCAGTCGGAGATGAATTCAGCGCGATGATCAACATCCTCGCCCGAACGCCGAGGATCGGCCGCATCGCAACCAACGTCAAGCTGCCAAACGTTCGTCACATCCGTCTACCGCGTGTGGGATATGAAATCTTCTATCGCGTAACCGGTACACCGCCGGTGCTGCAGGTGATGGCTCTCTGGCACGTAAGACGCGGAAAGGGGCCGCCAATCTAATCAGCCTGTTGATCGCCCCACCGAGGTAGAGTCATCGTCATGACCAAACGCGAATCTCGATTCAATGTGGATCCCGAAACGGGAGAAGTTGAGATCGACGAAGAGCTCAGTGCGGCCATCGAGGAGGCAGCAGCGTCGTCGGAACGCGGCGAATCGATTCCATGGGAAGTGTTCCGGAAGGAACTGTTCGACGAGAACTGACGACTCAGATCATTTGAACTATTCGAGAGGCCCCGGGAGACTCTCGTCATGACCAAACGCAAACCGAGATTCAACGTAGACCCCGAAACGGGCGAACTTGTGGAAATCGACGAAGAGCTCGACGCTGCCATCCAGGAAGCCATCGCGCAAGCGGATCGCGGCGAAACAATTCCGCTGGAAGTCCTACTCAAGCGCTGGGACGAAGAGAGTCGCCAGCGGGCCGCTGGCGGTCCAGCCGGCGAGCCGCCAGCGCTACGCTGAGACGATCGCTACGACATCCACCCCGCGCCGTTGCTCCTCTTTTTCACCTGCATCGCGATCAGCGTGACCGGGATGCCGATTTGGAGGATTCGCTTCACGACTTTCGGGAATCCGAAGCCAACCAGGAAGCCGACCACCGCGCCGCCGGCTACGAGCTCGGTGGCGTGTTCGGAGGCAATGCTCTTCACGTCGAGCTGCTTGCGGATGCGGCGGTCCAGCTCATCGATGCGGTCGCCGACGCGATCGCGAGCGCTGACGATGGTCTGATCGAGTTGCTGCATTTCGTCGGTCATCTATTTACTCCTCGCCTGCGCGATGTCGCTCTTGATCGCTTCGACGTCAGCCTTGATGCTCTCGATCGATTTCGTCGGGACGAACTCCACCGCCGCGAACTTCTTCTTCCCCATGAGACCGAGCACGGCCGCCGTCGCGAAAAGGACCACGGTTACGATCAACGCGGAAAGCCATGCAGGAACGCCGAGTCGTACAAGCACGAGCATGATGGTGACGAAGAGAAAGGCCAGTCCGAAGAGCGCCACGAACACTGCGCCGGCAAACAATCCGACGCCGCCGCCAAGCTTGGCGACTGTGTCTTTGACCTCGAGCTTGAGCAGCGCGATCTCGCCGCGGAACAGCGTGGTGATGTCTTCGGTCAGCTCCTTGATGATCGTGCCGAGCGAGCGATCGGTGTCCGTCTCTGAAGTATTTCGAGCCATATCGCGCCGATTGGAGCAAAAGGAGTGCCTCGCCGCTACAATCGCCGCCGATGTCCGACGTCGTTGAGCTTGTGAAGGAGTTCCGCTTCGAGGCGGCGCACTTTCTACCCCATGTGCCCGAGGGACACAAGTGCCGCCGGATGCACGGACACTCGTTTCGCGGCGAAGTGGTCGTGCGCGGACCGATCAATCCCGTCACAGGCTGGCTGATCGACTTCGCCGATCTCAAACGCGCCATCGACCCGATCGTCGTCCGGCTCGATCATTACCTCCTCAACGAGATCGAAGGTCTCGAGAACCCGACATCCGAGCTGGTTGCCGTCTGGATTTGGAATCAGCTCGCGCCCCAGATCCCGCAGTTGCATCGCATCACGATCGAAGAGACCTGCAGCTCGAGGTGCCATTACTACGGAGGCGGCGAGTAGGGATTCGGGAGTGTTGATAAAAGTTCCCGCTCAGTTTTCCGCGAGAATCCACGCCAGCGCTGCAACCGCCGCCGAATCCTGCGCGAGCTCTTTCGGATCGACTTTGTCGAGCGTGTCAGCGTTCGTGTGGTGATAGTCGAAGTAGTGCAGCGGCTCGGGCACGAGGCCAAATCCCGGCACTCCCATCGCCGTCAGCGGACTCGTATCCGCTCCTGTCTCGTCGGCGATTTCGAAATGGTTGGATGAAACTGCCGCCAGCGGTTTCGTTCTCGACTCCAGCGCCGCCAGCGCGTCGCCCTTCAGCGTCGTGGTGAAACCGGTTGGCGCCGCGCCGCCGGCATCGGTCTCGATCGCGGCGATGTGTTTTTCTTTCCCGTGATCCTTTGCGTATTGCTGCCCGCCGCGCAGACCGTTCTCTTCATTCATGTACAGCACCGCGCGGATCGTGCGGCGCGGATGCAGATTCATTTCCTTCAGCAACCGCATCGTCTCCATCACCATCGCCACGCCCGAGCCATCATCGATCGCGCCCGTTGCCAGGTCCCACGAATCGAGGTGCGCGCCGATGAGGACGATCTCCTCCGGCTTCTCGCTTCCGCGGATCTCCGCGATGACGTTGGCCGACATAACATCCGGGAGCGTCTTCGGCGTGAGCACCATGTGCATGCGCACGTGCTTCCCCCGCGCCAGTAACCGATGCACGAGCATCGCATCCTCGGCAGTCAACGCTGCCGCCGGAATCTTCGGTTGCTTCGGATCGTAGCGCAGCGCGCCTGTATGCGGCGTCCGCAGCGATGCCGACCCAACCGAACGAATCACGACTGCCTTCGCGCCGTACTCCGCGGCACGGCTGGCGCCTGCTCCGCGAAAGGCGACGGCGATGCGATAGGCCTCGAACGCGCGGTGGGCACGGACGAGATCCATGTCCATCGGATTGTTGTAGAAAACGATCTTGCCGCGCAGTTTTGCGGTGCCGAGGGTTTTCAGATCATCGAAGGAATCGACTTCGATGACGTCGGCGGTGATTCCTGCTGCCGGCGTGGCCACGCTACCGCCAACGGCCGTGAGCACGAGGCGATGGTTCGCTGGCGACACGAGCTGCGCTTCTTCGCGGCCACGCACCCAATGCGGCACTTTGACCGGCTCGTTCGAAACCGGGATGTCCCACTCACGAAACTGCCGCGTCGCCCACGTCACCGCGAGAGCCGCACCTTTCGATCCGGAAAGCCGCGCGCCGATGTCGTCGGTGAGATGGCTGAGCGTTTCGTAAGCGCGCGAGGATTGCAGTTCTTTGGCGATGATTGCGTCTGCGGTCGATTGGGCGAAGACAGATGTGGAAACGAGCAGGAGCAGAAATCCGAGAACGCTTTTCATTGCCGGCGAAGTGTAAGACTTTCTCACGCGAAGACGCGAAGGCGCGAAGAAATGAAGCGTTTGAACGTTGCGATGCTCTGCTTCGCGTCTTCGCGTCTTCGCGTGAGAAATGGGTTGGGGGCTTACACCTCTTCCGTATCGATCTGCGCTCGTTGCAGGGCGCCGGAGTAGTCGACGTAAATCGACTTCCATTCGCTGAACACGTCGATGCCGGCGATTCCGGCTTCGCGATGCCCATTCCCCGTCTGCTTTGTCCCGCCGAACGGCAAATGCACCTCGGCGCCGATCGTCGGCGCGTTCACGTAGAAGATGCCGGTGTACATATCGCGCATCGCCACGAACGCTTTGTTGATGTCGCGCGTGTAGATCGACGACGACAACCCGTACTTCACGCCGTTGCCGATCGTGATCGCTTCTTCGAGCGACTCGCAGCGCATCACCGCTGTCACCGGCCCGAAAATCTCCTCCTGCGCGATGCGCATATCCGGCTTCACGTTCGCGAAAACAGTCGGTTGGTGGAAGTGGCCTTTGCCGTACGCGCCGTCCGTCAGCGTCGCGCCGCCAGCCGTGACCGTCGCGCCTTCGTCGCTGCCGATCTTCACGTACTTCGCGATCGTTGCGATCTGGTCCGCGGAGATGTTCGGTCCCATGTCCGTGTTCGCATCGAGGCCGTTGCCGACGCGCAGTTTGTTCGCACGCGCGGACAATTTCTCGACGAACTGATCGTAGATTTTCGAGTGCGCCACGATCCGCGATGCCGCCGTGCAGCGCTGACCGGCCGTACCGAATGCGCCCCAAAGCGCGCCATCGACGGCGAGATCGACGTCCGCATCGTCCATCACCAGGATCACGTTCTTGCCGCCCATCTCGAGGTGAACGTGCTTGAACTGCGGCGCGCAGGCGATCGAGATCCGCCGCCCGACGTCCGTGGAACCGGTGAACGAGATCACCGAGACTTTTGGATGATGGAGCATCGGCTCGCCAACTTCTTTGCCGCCACCGGTGACGACGTTCCACACACCCTTCGGCAGACCGGCCTCTTCGAACGCTTCCGCGAGCATCACCACGGACAGCGGCGTTTGCGATGCCGGCTTGATAACGACCGTATTGCCGCAGATCAGCGCCGCCATTCCTTTCCACGCCGGGATGGCGATCGGAAAGTTCCAGGGCGTGATCAGACCGGCGACGCCGAGGGGCATGCGAACTGCCATGTTGAACTTGTTGGGCAGTTCGGAAGGAGTGGTCACGCCGTGCAGGCGGCGTCCTTCGCCGGCCATCAGGAAGGCCATATCGATCGCTTCCTGCACATCGCCGCGCGTCTCCTGCAGCACCTTCCCCATCTCGCGCGTCATCTCGGATGCGATCGCTTCCTTATCGCGCTTGAGGATGTTGGCGACGGCGTAGAGATACTCGGCGCGAAGCGGCGCCGGCGTCAGCCGCCACGCTTGAAATGCGCGGTCCGCAGCCTCGACGGCGGCATTCAGGTCGTGCTCATTCGACTCCTGAAACGTTCCGATGAGGTCATCGCTATCGGCAGGATTGCGGTTCTCGAACGTCTTTCCGCTCGCAGATGCGACCCACTGGCCGTTGATGTAATTTTTGTAGTCGCGCGTTGGGCGCAGGGATGTGCTGGGCATGATTCCTCCGGAATTGAGAAGAGTGAAGTTTGAAGAGTGAAGAGTGAAAAAGTGCAGCGCGAGCTATGCCGCAATCTATCTGGTGAGAATGCTGAATGTTAACTGTTGGGTGTTGAGTGTTGAATGAAGGGCCATGCTTTCATTCAGCATTCAACACCCAACATTGAACAGTCAACATTCGGTGTTCGAGGATACTTCACGCTTCACACTTCACCCTTCACTCTTCGTAACCGCCGGCTTCGCCGATCCCATGTCCACCGATCCACGGAACCTTGCTCCCTCGGCCACCACGATCTTCGGCGCTTTGATGTTTCCGTCGACCGTGGCGCTGGCAACCAGCTCCACTTTGTCGTCCGCCGAAACGTCGCCGGTCAGCTTCCCTTCGATCGTCACGTTCTTCGCGTGAACTGTCGCTTCGACGCGCCCTTTTGTGCCGATGCGAAGCTCGCCGGTGAGGTTGATTTTCCCGCGGACAGTACCTTCGATGAGCACCGTCTCGGAACCGCTGATCGTGCCATCGATGGTGATGTTGGGACCGATGAATGTGCTGCCGCCGCCGCTGGGCTGGGAATCGAGTCCCCGAGGTTGAGGAGTGGGTTCTTTGGATGAGAAAAGCGCCATGGCGGCGGAGCATAGCAGACGTTTTCCGGCGGCCGGACGATGGGAGGAGAACGGAATTGACAATTGACAATGGACAATTGACAACTGGTGAGCAGAGACGGTCAGCGACCAGTCAGCGACGACCAACATCGGAGATCAGCCACCAGAGATCAGAGCCCGTCAGAAACCAGCCATCGGGGCCAGCGATTGGGACGGTCCTGAGCTCTGATCTTCGATCGACTGATCACTGATCGATCGAGAAGCGCTCTCGTCACCTCTCGTTGTCAATTGTCCATTGTCAATTGTCAATTGTCCCCGCCGTCACGAATCGGTAGCGCCCCGTAACCGCGCAATTGCAGGCGGGATCGCTGCATTACACTGCGCGCGCTCATTCAACGCCTGACTCAACGGGTCGTAGAGGAGCGCGGAGGGAGTCTTTAGCGTGAGACGTTTAGCCGTATTTCTGACGATTGCTGCTCTGGCAGCGTGCAAAGGCAGTGGCAACAAATCCGAGCAATACCGAACCGAGAAAGTCGATCGCGGCACGATCACGATGACGGTCACCGCGACCGGCACGTTATCCGCCGTCACCACCGTTCAGATCGGCAGCCAGGTCTCCGGCGTGATCGCAGCACTTCATGCCGATTTCAACAGCCGCGTGACCAAAGGGCAGCTCCTCGCCGAGCTCGATCCGACGCCGTTTCAGCAGACTGTGGAACAGCGGCAGGCCGACGTGACCAAGTCAAAGATCGAAGCCGCCAACTCCAGGATCAGCTTTGAGCGCCAGGCGCGTCTGGTGAAAGCGGGACTGGCGCCGCAGGCCGACCTCGACGCCGCGCGCGCTGCCTACGAGAGCGCCAATGCGCAGGTCCAGCAATCGACCGCGTCTCTCAATCAGTCGCTGACCAATCTCAAGTACACGAAGATTGTCTCGCCCATCGATGGCATCGTCGTCGACCGCGAGTACGACATCGGCCAGACCGTCGCTGCTTCGTTCTCGGCGCCGACGCTCTTCTCGATCGCGCAGGACATGACCAAGATGCAGGTGCAGGCCGACGTCGATCAATCCGACATCGGACGCATCGCTGTGGGCCAGACGGCGCGCTTCACGGTCGACTCCTATCCCGACCAGGAGTTCCGCGGACGGATCTCGCAGATCCGTCTCAACGCCACGGTCAGCCAAAACGTCGTCACCTATCCGGTGATCATCGAAGTGCCGAATCCGGACGAAAAGCTGCGTCCGAAGATGACTGCGAACGTCACCATCGACGTCGCCAGCGTGCCGGACGTTCTGCGCATTCCGAATTCCGCGCTTCGATTCAAGCCCGAATCGGCGGCAACGGGCGCGAAGCCGGCGACCACGTCCGCGACGAACACGACGGCGACGTCAACGGCGCAATCCGCACAAACGCAAACCTCAGGAACGGCGGGCGGTCAGTTCTCCGAAGAGCGCGCCGCACGCAGACGCCGGCGTATGGAAGGCGGACAGCCCGGCGGCGCAACGAGCACGATGAGTCCCGAAGAGCGCGCCGCGCGCTGGGGCAATCGCGCCTCGGGCGTCGAAGGCGCAGCAGGCGCTCTCGGTGGCGCACCCCCGATGCGCAAACGTCCGCAAACGGTCTACATCATGGAGGCCGACGGCAAGCTCAAACCGGTCGAGATCCGCACCGGAATCACCGACGGTCACTTCACCCAGATCGTCTCCGGCGACCTGAAGGTTGGCGACATGATCGTCGTCGGCCTGGCGACTTCGAAGGTCGAGACGAACGCGCCTCCCGGAAGCGCGGGCCCGATGGGCGGCGGCGCACGGCCAGGTGGCGGCAGAGGTGGGCGGTAGTGCCGAAAAAGGTCATTGAGATTCACGGACTAACGAAGGTCTATTCGATGGGCGAGGTCGAGGTTCGCGCACTTGCGGGCCTCGACCTCGAGGTCGATGAAGGTGAGTTCCTCGCCGTCATGGGGCCATCCGGTTCCGGCAAATCGACGCTCATGAACATTCTCGGATGTCTCGACCGCCCCACCGCGGGCACGTATCACCTCGATGGTATCGATGTATCCACACTCAATCGCGACGAGCGCGCCGTGATCCGCAACGCCAAAATCGGATTCGTGTTCCAGAGTTTCAACCTGCTGGCGCGCACATCGGCCGCCGAAAACGTCGAGCTCCCGCTGATCTACGGCGATCTCGGGTGGTCGCGCGAAGAACGGCACAAGGCAGCGATGAACGCGCTCGATCGCGTCGGGCTCAAAGGCCGCGAGCACAACCATCCGTCGCAGCTTTCCGGCGGTCAGCAGCAGCGCGTCGCCATCGCCCGCGCGCTCGTCACCGATCCCGCCATGCTCCTCGCCGACGAGCCGACCGGCAACCTCGACTCGCGCACGTCCGAAGAGATCATGGGCATCTTTCAATCACTCAACGACAGCGGCAAGACGGTCGTGCTCATCACGCACGAGCCCGACATCGCGCAGCACGCCAAGCGCGTCATCACCGTGCGCGACGGCGTGATTCAGCACGATGAGAAGGTCGAGCAGCGCCGCGTCGACCTTCGGGGAATCGCTCCTCCTGTCGCACCGGCACCCGTTGCGGAGGCACCCCGATGAAAAGCTCCGTCATGCGCATCAGCAACATCACGATGGTCGGTCTTCGGGCCATCTCACGAAACAAAATGCGCTCGTTTCTCACCGCGCTCGGCATCATCATCGGCGTCGGCTGCGTGATCGCGGTCGTGGCCATCGGCAACGGCGCCACCAAGTCGGTCGAGAACACCATCAACTCCCTCGGCACCAACTACATCATGCTCTTCCCAGGCGCCTCGACTTCGAGCGGCGCGCGCATGTTCACCGGCAACTCCACGCTCACCGCCGACGACGCCGACGCCATCAAGGCCGAGTGTCCCGCCGTCGCCTACGTCTCCCCCACCGTGCGCGCCACCGGCCAGATCGTCGCCGGTGAGCTCAACTGGGGAACGTCGATTCAAGGCGTCAGCGTCGACTATCCGCTCATCCGCTCCTGGAACGTCTCGCAGGGAACTTTCTTCACCGATCAGGATGTGAAGAGCGCCTCGAAGGTGTGCGTCCTCGGCACCACCGTCGCCGACAACCTATTTCCTGACGGCCAAGCGGTTGGCCAGATCGTGCGCATCAAGAATGTCCCCTTCAAAGTCGAAGGCGTCCTCGAAAAGAAGGGCGGCAACATGATGGGACAGGATCAGGATGACACTGTCGTCGCTCCGTACACGACCGTGATGAAACGGCTCTCGGGGAAGACGAAGATCGACATGATCCAACTCTCCGCCGCCTCGGCCGGCCAGGTCCAGGAAGCGCAGAACCAGATCGACTCCGTGCTCCGGCAGCGCCACCGCATCTCACCCAACGGCGACGCCGATTTCCAGATGCGCTCGCAGGAAGAGATCGCGCAAGCTCAGGGCGCGCAAACCGCCATCCTGCGCATGCTGCTGCTCGTCATCGCCGCGATCTCGCTACTCGTCGGCGGCATCGGCATCATGAACATCATGCTGGTGTCGGTCACCGAGCGCACGCGCGAGATCGGCATCCGCATGGCCATCGGCGCCAAAGGCCGGCACGTGCTGCTGCAGTTTCTGTTCGAGGCCGTCACGCTGGCAATCGTCGGCGGCGTTCTCGGCATCGCCCTCGGCGTCGGCGCATCGCTCGCCGTCAAGCATTTCCTGCAATGGCCGATCGTGGTGACGACGGCGTCGGTAGCGCTGTCGTTCGGCGTGGCCGCATTCGTCGGCATCTTCTTCGGCTTCTACCCAGCACGCAAAGCAGCGAGACTCGATCCGATTGACGCGTTGCGTTACGAGTGACCATTTCTCACGCGAAGTCGCGAAGACGCGAAGATCAGCAGCAGAGAACGTCCCGTTTCTTCGCCCTTCGCGTCTTCGCGTGACACGCCGCGTCATACGATGCGCCGATGACGCGCTCATCAAGCGAACTTCGTTGGTGTCTCGCGATTTTCGCGCTGGCGCTTGCGGTCCGCTTTACCTTTCTGATTCTGACCGGACCGCATATCAGTACCGACACGTCTGAGTACGAGGCGATCGGATCCAACATCGCCGCCGGTAACGGCTTCAGTCTGAGCACCGCAATGCCATTCATCCCTACCGTGCGGCGGCCAGCCGCATATCCCGCATTTCTCGCGATGATCAACGGCCGCGGCCCCGCTCATCGGGACCGAGTCGCGGCGATTCAAATCGTGCTTGATAGCGCAGTCGCCGTAGCGATTTTCCTGTTGACGGCGGCCGTGCCGATGAGAGGCGCACGCATCGCAGCAGCGATGATCTACGTGCTTCACCCTGCCGCCGTCGAGGCGGCATCGACGATCCTCACGGAAACGCTGTTCACGTTTCTTGTCGTCTGCGCGGCGCTACTCGTGATCGCTGCGCGAAAGTCTGATCGGCTCCCGTTCGCGCTAGTTGCCGGCATCATCATGGGACTCTCTGTTCTTTGCCGGCCCCTCGGCGCGATCTACGCCGGCTCCGCCGTGCTCGTGCTGCTCGCGTGGCGAAAGCAGCCGCGCGCGCTGGTTCACGCGGCGGGGTTCGCAACGGCGTGCGCGCTCGTGATTCTGCCGTGGACGATTCGCTGCACCGCGGTGACCGGCCGTCTCGTCATCGCGCAGGCAGCGGGGATTTGCAACTGGTACCTTCCGACGAGGTGGGACTGGGATCAGAACGATCAGACCGCGATTTGGCGGGCGTTCGCGAACGATCCGTACGGACAGAGACTCGCGGCCGCGCACACGGAAGCCGAGGTGGTCGATTTGAATGCGTTTGGCCAGAAGCAGGCAATGCGGAACATCGAGGCCAACCCGCGGGCATATCTGATGTCGAGGATTCGAACCTACCCGCACCTCTTCATCAGCACGTTCGGCGGAAAGATCGGCGTCGATCAGACGATCGGCGAGGTCATCGCGCAACGCCGGTTCGGCGTCGCCGCGTTGTTGGCGGCACTCCTGATCATTTTCTCGCTTCTGCCGTTCGCGGCCGCAACGTTGGGCCTCACGCGCAGCGCCACAAATCCCGCGACGTCGCTCTGCGCCTTGTTCATGATTGCAACACTCGTCGTCCATCTGCCAATGTGGATCGAGTATCGCTACTGGCTTCCGGTGCTGCCTTACGAGTTGGCGCTGGGCGCAATCGGGCTTGACTTAGCGCTGCGCCGTTTCAGGAAACAGGACGTGACGCGCTAATTCGGCCGGTCGGTCCGCAACTGTTCGTTGCCCGCTTCTGCGACCACCGCATCCACCGCTGATTCCGGTGTCTGCTCGGACCGCGCCAGCGTCACTTCGCGGACCATGGCCAGGAGCTGCGGAACATCGAACGGTTTGTGCACGATGCCGTGAACGACGTTCGACGGCATGCGCCGCAGGACGGTGTCGTCGCCGGCGGTCATCACGAAAATCACGGTGCGCGATTGCGGCGAGGCTTGATGAAAGGCTTCCAGAAACTCGATGCCGTTGAGAGTCGGCATCATCAGATCGAGAAGGATGACCGCGTAATCCGTTGCCTGCGTCATGTTCAGCGCGTGCGCGCCATGCATCGCCGCGTGCACCTCGAATGGCTCGCGCCGCAGGGCGGCCACGAGCAACGCGCGAATCGCGTCATCGTCCTCCACTACGAGGATTCGGGGGACCGAGGGCATATCCGGTCGGGCTATGCGGATTTGACGCCAGAACCAGTTGCTTCAGGAAGTCCGGCCCGGTTGTTGCTCCCGAAAAGGCCGTGGCCGCTTTCGAAAAAGCCCCGCCCGAAGCGCGGCAACTGCTCACCGTTCCCATCCGCGAGCTGGGGCTTCGCCTCGATCAATCGCCGGTCGCCGAGTACGTTCGGCGACTCTATGCCGAGCTCGAGCTTTCCGGCCTGCGTCACTTCCGGCCTCTCTGTTATTTGTCGGACGAATGGGGCTGCCCTTCCGAAGAGCCCGTGATCGGCATTCCTTTCTACCTCGGCGATGCGCGCGTGGCCCATCTCGAAGACGCGGTGAACGACATCGAGAACGAGCGCGAGATCATGATGTACCTTCGCCACGAAGCCGGCCACGCGTTCAACTATGCGTATGAGTTTTATCGAACGGATGCGTGGCACGAGCTGTTTGGATCGTTTCGAAGACCGTATCGCGACGACTATCCGTTCGTTCCCTTTTCACGCGACTACGTGCGCCACATCGCCGGCTGGTACGCGCAGAAACATCCCGACGAAGACTTCGCGGAGACGTTCGCGGTGTGGCTCGATCCCGATTCGCATTGGCAGCAGCGTTACGCGAATTGGCCGGCGCTGCGCAAACTGCAGTACGTCGATCGCGTCGCGGCCGAAGTGCGCGATGTGCCGCCGCCGCACGCCGTGGGCGAGACCGATATCACGGTCGACGAGATGGAGCAGACGGTCGAAGAGTTTTACCGCGGCGATCGAAACGACGAGTTGGCGATGATCGCCGGCCTCGCGCTCGATACCGATCTCAGCGACATCTTTCTCGATCCATCCAAGCAGCGCGAAGGCGTCGACTACCGGCCTGCTGACGACCTTCTCGCCGAGCATCGCCGCGACATCATCGACAAGGTCTACGAGTGGACCGGCGTCCGGCGCACGCTCGTGCGCGCGCTCGTGGCCGCCGTCGAGCAACGCCTGCGCGAGCTTGGCGTGCTCGCCGTCCGCGAAAGGAGCCGTTCGCAAATGATCGAACTGACCGTTTACATCACGACGCTCTCGATGACGTTTCTCATCGGAAAGCGCCCACTCCGCCATCGGAAGGTGAAATGAAGATCGCGATTCTATTTGGACAATTCGAGGGCTACGACGAACAGCCCAACGCAGAAAACGAAGGCGCGAAACCGAAGCGCAAACGAAGAAAGAAGAAGACGGACGTCGAAGCAATCACCGAATCGCTGCGCGAGCTCGGCCACGAGACGACGACCTTCGCCATCGACGGCCGGCCGCAAACGCTAGCGCGCCTGGCCCGCTCGGACGCCGATCTCTTCTTCAATCTGATCGAGTCTTACAACGGCGACGACACAATGGAGATGCACTTCGCCGCCTATCTCGACCTGATCGGAAAGCGCTACACCGGCTCCGGACCGCAGGGCTCGTATCTGGCAATGGACAAGAGCATCGCCAAGACCATCGTCCGCTACCACGGTCTCTTCACGCCCTACTCCGCGGTCATCGACAAAGGTCGCGTCGAGCATGCGCAGGACATCCAGTTTCCGGTCATCGTGAAGCCGGCCGCCGAAGATGCGTCGAAAGGGATCGATGCAGGATCGGTGGTGTCATCGATTAAAGATTTGTTCGAGCGCATTGCGTACATTCACGACGAGTTCGACTCTCCCGCGCTGATCGAGGAGTACATCGAAGGCCGCGAAATCTACGCTGCCGTCATCGGCAACGATCCACCCGTGGCGCTGCCTCTTGTTGAGCTGGATCTCTCCCAGCTCCCGAAAGGAACACCGAAGATCGCGAGCTACGATGTGAAGTTCGACGAAAGCACCGACGCCTACAAGAAAACGAAATCAGCCGTAGCGAGCGATCTCGAGGAAGATGTCGTCGCCGAGATCCAGCGCGTCGCCGTCACCGCGGTCCGCGCCCTGAAACTCCGCGACTACGCCCGCATCGATCTTCGCCTCGGACCCAACAACCGCGTCTACCTCATCGAAGCGAATCCCAATCCCTGGCTCGATCCAATCGCCGAGTTCGCGATGGCGGCAAAGGAGTCAGGACTTTCATACACGGAGATGATCGATCGGATCGTGCAGGCCGCGATGGCGAGAAAGAAGTAGTCACGCGGAGACGCGGAGGGGCGGAGAGAAACTCCGCCCCAGCGCGCGTGCCTACGGCTGCATGATGTTTTCGTTGAAGAGCTTCACGAACGATCCGGACGGGCTGTTGAAGTACGCCGTTCCTTGAATCGTCACTGGCTCATTGGCCGACATGAAGCCGCCGCGAGCGCGGCCCCAAGTTGAGATCGTGATCGCCCTGGACTCGTTCGGGCCGAGTTGGAGTCTCACCGGTGTCGACGACGAATGGATCGAGTACGCGCCGGGTCCGATCGATTCAAGACGCAGGCTCCTCATTGTCACCGGCTGCGATGTTGGGTTCCTCACTTCGAGCCGGTATTGAATGCTCACCGGACCTCTGAAGTAGAACGTGTCATTGGTCGTGGTGAGTTGCTGCAGACTGACCGCCACGTTCGGAGAGCTCTTCGCGTAGCCGATCGCCGTACTGGCAAAAAGGACGAGCGCAACAGCAAGGATTCTTAACTTCATGGCTCATACCTCCTGCCGATTTTGCTGCAAGCGAGATGCAGAAAACGCTCATCAATTCGTGCTCGTAACAGGTCTTTTTCCGTAAGCCAGCTCAGCTTCGCGCCTTCGCGTCTTCGCGTGATCGTCACCCTTCCAACTCGCGTATCGCCCTCCCCTTCCATCGATAGTAGATCGCCGGATAAACCAGCAACTCCATCAAAAACGATGTAAACAAACCCCCGATCATCGGCGCGGCAATCCGCTTCATCACGTCCGCGCCGGCGCCGGTCGACCACATGATCGGCACGAGTCCGAAGAACGCGCAGGCTACGGTCATCACCTTCGGCCGCACACGCTTCACGGCGCCTTCGTAGATCGACTCGCGCAAATCTTCGCGTGTTCGCATCGCGCCGCGTGCGACTCGTTCGTCGAACGCGAGATCGAGGTAAAGCAGCATGAAGATGCCGGTCTCGGCGTCGAGGCCGAGGAGTGCGATGAGGCCGACCCAGACGCCGATGGAGATGTTGTAGCCGAGGGCCCAGAGCAGCCAGACCGCGCCGACGGCGGAGAACGGCACGGCAAGGAGAACGATGACCGTCTTTGGAATCGAGCGCGTGTTCATGAAGAGCAGGAACGCGACCACGAACAGCGTCAGCGGAACGACCACGATCATTCGTTGCCGCACGCGCTGCATGGCCTCGTATTGCCCGCTCCATTGCAGCGTGTAGCCGGCGGGCATGCGCAATTGCGCATCGACGGCACGTTTGGCTTCGTCGACGAAACTGCCGAGGTCGCGGCGGGCGGTGTCGACGTCGATGTAGACGTAGCCGGCGAGCTTGCCGCCTTCGTCGCGGATCATGGCCGGACCTTCGATGATGCGCACGTTGGCGAGTTGGCCGAGCGGAACCTGGGCGCCGTTTGGTGTCGCTACGAGCACGCGTCCGAGCTTGTCGATCTCGTCGCGCAGCTCGCGCGGATAGCGGATGTTGATCGGATAGCGCTCGCGCCCTTCGATCGTCGTCGAGACGTTCTCGCCGCCGATCGCCGTCATGATCGTCTGCTGCACATCCTCGATCGTCAGTCCGTAGCGTGCGATGGCCGCGCGATCGATGTCGAAATCGACGAAGTAACCGCCGGCGACGCGCTCGCCGTAAACGCTGCGCGCGCCGGGAACGCGTCCGATGATCTGCTCGAGCTGTTTGCCGACGGCCTCGATCTGTTTGAGATCGGCACCGAAGACTTTGATGCCGACGGGTGTGCGAATGCCGGTGGTCAGCATGTCGATGCGGTTGCGGATCGGCATCGTCCACGCGTTCGTCTGTCCCGGCAGTTGCAGGCGGTGATCGAGATCGTTGACCAGCTCTTCCCACGACATCGTGTCGGGCCAGAGCGGACGGACCACCGGCTGCAGAAACGACGGAAGCCAGTTCGAATACCAGCGCTCTTTGTGCCGCCACTGCGACTCCGGTTTGAGGATCACGGTCGTTTCCGCCATCGACAGCGGCGCGGGATCGGTGGAGGTGTCGGCGCGTCCCGCTTTTCCGAAAACGCGCTCGACCTCCGGCACCTGCCGCAGCAGCGCGTCCTGCGTCTGCAGAAGCGCGCTCGCCTGCGCCACGGAGATTCCCGGCAGCGTCGTCGGCATGTAGAGGATCACGCCTTCGTTGAGCGGCGGCATGAACTCGTGGCCGAGCTTGAAGTAGATCGGAATGGTTGCGAGGACGATCATCAGCGCGGCGGCGATGACGAGCCGCGTGTGGCGCAGCACCCAATGCGCGGGCGGACCGTAAATGCGAAAGAGCATGCGCGAGATCGGATGCTTCTCCTCGGGGACCATTCGCCCAACGAAGACCGCGTTGGCGATGCCGGCCAGCCATCGCGGTCTGAACTCGTAGCGCTTCAACTTCGTGAACATCAGCCGTAGCGCCGGATCGAGCGTGATCGCCAGAAACGCGGCGATGGCCATCGAGAAGTTTTTCGTGAACGCCAGCGGCTTGAAGAGTTTTCCCTCCTGCGCCTCGAGGGCGAAGATCGGCAGGAACGAGAGTGCGATCACGAGCAGCGAGTAGAAACTCGGCCGTCCCACTTCCTGAATGGCCTTGATGAGGACTTCCTTGTAATCGCCGACGCGCCCGCTGCTCTCCCACACTTCCAGCTTCTTGTGCGCGTTCTCCACGACGACGACCGCCGCGTCGACCAGCGCGCCGATGGCCACGGCGATCCCGCCGAGCGACATGATGTTGGCGTTGATCCCGAAGAGATGCATCGGGATGAATGCGAGGATCACCGCGGCCGGGAGCGTGACGATCGGAATCATCGCGCTCGGGATGTGCCAGAGAAAAAGAAGGATCACCAGCGACACGATCAGCATCTGAATCAGCAGCTCGTGTTTGAGCGTGTGGATCGATTCTTCGATCAGGCGCGAGCGGTCGTAGGTCGTGACGATCTGGACTCCTTTTGGAAGTGACGTGGCGATCTGCGCGAGCCGTTCTTTGACCGCGCTGATGACCTTCATCGCGTTCTCGCCCTGCCGCATCACGACCACTGCGCCTGCGACCTCGCCGCGCCCGTCGAGCTCCGCGATGCCGCGCCGCATCTCTGGTCCCAGTTGCACCGAGGCGACATCGCCGAGTCGCACGGGCGTGCCGTCTTTCGCTTTCAGCACGATCTGCTCGAGATCGGTTTTGTTGCGGACGTAGCCGTGCGCGCGGACCATGTACTCCGCGCCGCTCCACTCGATCAGCCGGCCGCCCACTTCGTTGTTCGACTTCCGCACCGCGTCGCTCAATTGCGCCAGCGGGATGCCGTAGCCTGCCAGCTTGTTCGGATCGACGGTGATCTGGTATTGACGAACGAACCCTCCGACGCTCGCCACTTCCGCCACGCCCGGCACCGATTGCAACTCGTAGCGGATGTGCCAGTCCTCAAGCGAGCGAAGATCGGCCAGCGAGTGCTGCCCGGTCGTGTCGACGAGCACGTACTGGAACACCCAGCCGACGCCGGTGGCATCAGGACCGAGCGACGTTTCGACGCCCTGCGGCAACTGCGATTGAACCTTGGAGAGATATTCGAGCACGCGGCTGCGCGCCCAGTACGTGTCCGTCCCTTCGTCGAAGATCACATACACGTACGAGTAGCCGAAGTCCGAAAAACCGCGGATCGCTTTCACGTGCGGCGCGCCGAGGAGGGCGGTGGTGATTGGGTAGGTGACTTGATCCTCGATGATGTCGGGGCTGCGATCCCACTTCGAAAGAATGATCACCTGCGTGTCGGAAAGGTCCGGCAACGCATCGACGGCGATGTTTTGAATGCTCCAGACGCCGATGGCCACGAGCACCGCCACGACGATGATGACGAGCCCGCGGTTCGTCGCGCACCAGCGGATGACGCGCTCGATCACGGCGTGCCTCCGGTCGCCGACGGCAACTTCGAGAGCGCCGATTTCAGGCGCGACTCGGAATCGACGAGGAAGTTCGCATCGATCACGACGCGCTCGCCCGCGGCGACGCCGGAGCGAATCTCATAGAAGCCCGCCACCTTCGCGCCGGTGGTCACATCGCGCGGCTCGAACGTTCCGTTGGCAGCGGCGACGAAGACAACGGACCGCGTGCCGGTGTTCATCACCGCGCTGTCCGGCACGGCGACGACATTGCCGACCGGCTGCTGCAATACGACATCGACGTACATGTCCGGCTTCAGCAGTCCGGCTGGATTGTCGAGCTCGAGCCGGACGTTGGCCGTGCGCGTCTGCGCGGCGATCACCGGCCCGATGAACGTCACGCGCGCGTTGAGCGTCTGTCCGTTTGCGACCACCTGCGCGCTCGCGCCGATGCGCAGCGTTGCCAGCTCGGACTCGTACACATCCGCGAGCACCCAGACGTGCGACAGATCGCCGATCTCGAACAGCGTGTCGGACGGCATCACGCGCGCGCCGAGGACGACGTTCTTCGTCATGACGACACCGTTGACCGGCGAGCGCAGCGTGACGTCGCGCATCGGCTTGCCGCTGCGGACGACACGATCGATGTCCGCCTCGCTCATGTCCCAGAGGCGAAGTCGCGTGCGCGCGGCGGCGGCGAGCGTGCGCCCGAGGTCGGAGGAGTTTCGTTGGGCGAGGAGGAGCTCGTTTTGGGTTGCCAGCAAATCGGGGCTGTAAAGCGACAAGAGCACATCGCCGCGGCGCACCGGCTGGCCGACGAAGTTCACCGAAAGCGCTTCAACGGTTCCTTCCAGCTTCGTGTGAACCTGCGCCACACGGCGCTCATCGACAGCGATGCGGCCCGCCGCGCGCGTCGTTTGCGAGAGGTTGCGCAGCTCCGCCGTTCCCAGCTTCACGCCGATGAGCTGTTGGCGCTGCGGCGACAGTGAGACGTTCGAGTAGCCGCTGACATTCGTCGACGCGTTCGCCGCCGGCGCGTCGTCGGCGTAGACAGGAACGAGCTTCATCCCGCAGTCGGGCGCGCGGCCGGGATGATTCGATTTGTAAACGTGCGGCGGTCCCATCGAGTACATCGGATCGATCCACGCGGTGACGCGGCGGCCGGAGCCATCCTGCGTAACAGCGTCTGCGCTCGATGAATCTTCGCGTCTGGCAACGAGCACGACGATCAGCGCGATCGCAAGAACTGCAACGATGATCCAAGGCAGCGCGCGCTTCATCGCGCACCTCCCATTTCCGGAACGATCGTGTTTGCGGATCCATGTTCGATCGCATCGATCAACGCTTCGGCCACGAGCAGTTGCCGCAGGAAGTCGTAGTAGTCGACGCGCAGCGAGCGATACGTCTGCAACGCGCCGATGACCGTATCGAACGACGTCTTCCCCGATTGATATGAAGCCAGCGCCGAGTCAAAACCCAGCTTCGCCTCGGGGACCAGCAGATCGACGTGCAGGTTGATCTGCTCGACCGCTTCGTCGCGCTGCGCGACCGCTTTCCCGATCTCGACCTGGAGTTGCTGGCGGACGACGTCGATCTGCGCCAGCGCCGCGTCGTGCTCCGCCGTCGCCTGCGCAATCCGCGGCTCGATGACCGTCCTGCGAACCGGCAGTTCGATGCGCGCTACGACGCTGAACATGTCCTTGAACTGCGGCCGGAATCCGTACGACGCTTCGAGATTCACGTCCGGCTTCGCGATCAGTTTCGCCATCCTGATCTCCGCCTCCGCCCTTGCCGCCGCCGCCTCGGCCACCGCAGTCGAAGGCGCCGCCTGCACTTTCGGAACGCTCGTCGCTCCGTGGTGCTCCATCGAATGACTGAGCGCGAACGAAGGAATCTCCGCGTCAGCCGGAAGTAAGAGCAGCGCGCGAAGCCGGGCCCGCGCCTGCTGCAACGCGCCGCGCTGCATCAGAATCGCGTGGCGGACGTTCGTCTCCTCCAGCTTTGCGCGGATGATGTCGATCTGCGGCGAGAAGCCGCTCTCGTAGCGGATGCGCGCGGCGTCGCCAGTCGAAGCGACGAGCGTTGCGATCTCTTCGTTGGCGGCGATCTGGTTCGCAGCCGCAGCCGCTTCGTCGTACGCGATCAACACATCGCGCCTCACCTCGGCCACGCGCACGTCGCGCTCCCGCTCGAGCTGCTGCACGTCGAGCGCCGCCGCGCGTTGCTGCGTCTCGCGGCGTTCGCGCCGGACGAAGGTCTGCGACGCGCCGACCATGTACATCGTCATCGGATCGGATGAGAGGTCGATCTGCCGGTTCTGCACGCCGGCCATCAGCATCGGATTGGGCAGCGTTCCCGCGCCGGAGACACGAGCGCGCGCGGCGGCGATGCGCGCATCGATCTCGCGCAATGACGGCGCGGTCGCGATCGCCGCATCGACGACGCTGTCGGGAGTGTTCCAGTCAATGCTCCAATCAAGCGCCCCAGCGCGTCCGGCGATCAGAAATACGCCTGTCAAACAGGCGGCGATAAGCCTTCGGTCCATGATTCCTCACAAGCTCGGATTACGCGAACGAAGTGCGTCCGCGTTCAGAAGTGCGCGAGCGTGATGAGGATCAGATGAGAAGCGTGGAGAGCACCGCGAGCCGCCGCTGCTGCGCCGGAGGGGATCCAGGAGCAAGCGGTTCAGCAACTGCGTATCGCGAACCGATAGCCGCAACTGCTGCGAACGAAACCGCCGCAACGGGAGGCTTCACCAGAACCTGCGCGATCTGATTCGTCGCCTGCACGTCCGAAGTTGCCGGCCCGCACGTCGTCTCCTTGCAGCAGGGAGGAGCGGTGATCGATTGATCGCTCGCTGTGTGCGGGCGGCAGCATGGCGTGGTGGCGCAGGCGCTGACGCCGGCCATCAGCGGAAGGACTCCACTCACGGTCAGTACGACGATCAACGCGAAAATGCGGCGCATGCGTCGCTGGGAACGGACCGGCGAGGCCAGCCATTCCGGCCCAGTCCTGCTCGCTTAGATAAGGCATCATCGTGACGCCATCATGGTATCCTTCCTTAACCCCGACAAATTTCGGAGACCACGATGAGAAGGCGCATGATCGCCGGAGGCGAAGGCATTCAACTGGCTGTGTTCGAGTCCGGCCTGAGCGACGGTCCCTCTCTTCTCTTCGTGCATGGATTCTCGCAGTCGCATGCAGCGTGGTCGGAGCAGTTGCAATCGCCGGCTCTTGCAGCGCAATTCCGGCTCGTCGCATGCGACCTGCGCGGGCATGGCCAGTCCGAAAAGCCTGTCGATCGTTATGCGGATGGCGGACTGTGGGCTGATGACATCCGCGCCATCATCGAATCGCTCGATCTCGACAGGCCGGTTCTCGTCTGCTGGTCCTACGGTGGCGTCGTCGCGTGCGACTACTTGAGACGTTTCGGCGAGGATGCCATCGGCGGCATCATCCTCGTGGGCGCCATCTCCAAAGTCGGAAGCGGCCTCGCACCCGACCTCGGCCAGGGCATTCCGCCACTGGTCGCTGGATTCTTTTCGGATGATCCGCAAGTGGGTTTACCGGCAATTGAGAGCTTCGTGGAGCTTTGCTTCGAGAGACAGCCAACCGCGCACGAAGTGGAGCGCGTCGTCTCGTACAACGCCGCCGTTCCCGCGCACGTCCGCCAGTCATTGTTCACTCGCGAGGTCTCGAACGACGATGTTCTTGCGGCGATGACGAAACCTGTCCTGATCATTCATGGAGAACAGGACAGGGTGATCAAAACGTCTGCCGCGACCGATCACGCCCGCGTCATCCCACACGCACGTCTCGTCATGCTGCCCGGCACCGGCCACTCGCCGTTTCTCGAGGACTCGGCACGATTCAACGCCGAGTTGTCCTCCTTCTGCGCCGGCCTGAACGCTCCAAAAAGTTCTGGTGGCGTCGGAAAACAACCTGCTGCCAGCCGTCCTGAATGAAAGAGAGAAGGTCCCTGCCCACCTATGTCTCGTCCCCGAATCTTCGTCAGCTACAGCCATCGTGACCGTGAATACCTCGGCGACGATTCGCTGATCGGCTTTCTTCGAGGACTTGAGCAGGAGGAGGACGCCGAGTTCTGGATCGACGACCAGTTGGAAACGGGCATGTCGTGGGACGAGGAGATTCGCTCACGGCTACTCACTACCGACATCGCGCTGATTCTGATCAGCCAGGCGTTCCTCGACTCGTCGTATTGCCGGAACGTCGAGATGAGCACGTTCCTCGACCGCTGCCGGCAGGACGGGATGGCCCTCTTTCCGATCATCCTTTCCGCGTGCGAGTGGGAGCGCCACGATTGGCTGGCTGGCGGCAGTCCGCTTCCCGGCAGCGACGAAACGATCGAAGAAAACTATCGCGAGCCGGGAAAGCGAAAGCGGCTCTTCGTGCGGATCCGGCAGGAACTTCGTGCCGCGATTGCCGCGGCCCGGACGCGGAAGAGCGGCGGCGCTCCGGCGGCTGCGGCTCCGATGCTGATGCATGCGGCCGCCGAGCGGCGTCAGCTCACGGCCGTCCGTTGCGATCTCGTGCCGATGGAGCTCGATGGCCGCCCGATCGACGAGGATGACCTCCCGGAGATCCTGCACGAGCTGATGCCCGAGTTTCTCGGCGTCTGCCGGCAGACGTTCGGAAACCTCGAGGGCGAGGTCGTGCAATCGATCGGCAGCGGCGTTCTCGGCATCTTCGGCTACCCCGTCTCGCATGAGGACGACAGCCGCTGCGCGGTTCGCGCGGGCATGGCCCTGATCGAGACGGTCCAGAAGCTCGGCACGCGGATCGAGAGCGAGCTCGGAGTGCGGCTCGCGGTCCGGATCGGAGTCCACACCGGCTTCGTCATTGCCGACGTCGCGTCGGCCACGATCGAGAGTCTCGCCGACAACGAGACCACCTCCATCGCCTCGGCGCTTCAGGAGGCTGGCGGCATCAACGAGGTCGTCGTCAGCGACGCCACCTATGTGCTCATCAACCGCTTCTTCGAGACGGCAGTACCAGAGACGCTGAAACTGCGGGGCGGGCGCGGCGAGATGCAGATGTACCGCGTTTTGCGCGACACCGGATTCGAAAACCAGATGCAGGCGACCATGGCCGCGCACACTCCGCTGGTCGCGCGCGAGCAGGAGATGAACCTGCTGATCGACCGATGGACGAGGGCTCGACGGGGAAACGGACAGGTCATCCTGCTCCGCGCCGACAGCGGCATCGGTAAATCGCGGCTGCTGGCGGAGATGAAGGGCGCCGCATCAACCGGCGGGGCGCAGTGGATCGAATGGCACGGGGCGCCGCGCCAGCAGGACACGCCGTTCCACGCAGTGCTGGGCTGGCTGGAGAGCTGGACCGGCCTGGAATCAGGGACGAGCGCCGCCGAGAAGCTCGCCCGTATCGAGCTCCAGATAGCAACCCTCGGCGGCGCACCCGGCGATGCAACAGAGACGATCGCCGGGTTGCTCTCGATCCCTTTCCCGAAGAACGCCGCCACGCGCAACGCGCGCGAACAGAAGGATCACATTCTGGCGACGCTCGTTCAACTCCTGCTCGACGCCTCCCTTCAAAAGCCGCTCATCTTCGCCGTGGAAGATCTGCAATGGATCGACGCGTCGACGATGGAGCTTCTGGACCTGCTCATCGAACAGGTCCCGGCCGCACCGATTCTCGCGCTGGTCACCTCGCGGCTCGAGCCGGCCGTTCCGGCGTGGGCGACCCGCGAATACGTAAGCCGCCTCAATCTCGACCGGCTCGATCGCGCCGCGGCGTCGCAGATGGTGCTGGCGATCACCGGCGGGAAACAGCTTCCGCCGGAAGTCTTCGATCAGATTTTTGCCAGGACCGAAGGCGTTCCTCTCTTCATCGAGGATCTCACGCGGACGGCGATCGAATCCGATCTGCTGGTCGCAGGCGACGACCGGTATGAGCTGGTTGGCCCGTTTCGCTCGCTGTCGATTCCGGCGACGCTGCAGGAGTCGCTGCTGGCGCGCCTTGCGAAACTGGCAACGGCGAAACCGGTCGCGCAGATCGGCGCCACGATCGGCCGGGAGTTCGTCTTCGATGTCCTGCGCGCCGTGAGCGGCTTCGACGACGCGGTGCTGATCGGTGAGCTGAACCGCCTCATCGCCGCCGGCGTGCTTTACAAACGCGGCCTTCTGAGCAAAGCGAAGTACGTGTTCAAACATGCGCTGGTGCAGGAAGCGCTCGAGCAGTCGCTGTTGCGCAAACAGAGACGGCAGTATCACAAGGTGATCGCCGAGGTGCTGGAGTCGAAGTTCCGCGATGTGGCCGGCACGCAGCCGGAGCTCGTCGCGCATCACCATAGCGAAGCCGGCGATCCGGGCAGGGCCGCGATCTGGTGGGAGCGGGCCGCGCAACGCGCACTTCAGGCGTACGCGAATCGCGAAGCGCTCGCGCAAGCCCGGCGGGCCATCGAGGCGCTGCAGTCGTTGCCGGAAAGCGCCGCCCGCAGCGCAAGCGAGCTCGCGGTGCGCATGATCGAAGGTGCGGCCCTCATCGCGATCAAGGGATATGCGGCACCGGAGACGCGCGCTGCGTATGAGCACGCGCGCGACCTGAGTATCCGATCGGGCGCGCCGGCGCCGTTCAGCGTTCTGCATGGCTTGTGGAAGACGCAGGCGATGGCGGCGCGGCTGCACGAGGCGCAGGCGACGTCGGCCGAAATGAACGCTGTCGCCGAGCGCGCGAACGACAAGGATCTGCTGCTGGAGAGTCATCGTGCACGCGCGATGACGCGGTTCTGGCAAGGTCGCGCTGATGAAGCGGGTGCCGCGTGCGATCGTGCGCTGGAGATCTACGAGCCTGATCTGCACCATCTGACGCATGCGCTCACGTATGGCGATGATCCGGGCGCGGCCTGTCTCACGTACGCGGCGCTTTCGGCGGAGATGGCAGGGCAGCGCGGCCGTTCGCTCGAATGCAGCCGCCAGGCCGCCGAGTTGCTCGATTGTTCGTCGCATCCGTACAGCCGCGGCTTTCTCATCATGGGTCTGGCCTGGGCGGCAATCGAGCGCCGGGACGTCGCGGCCGCGCTGACCAATGCTGCGGCATTGGCCGAGTTGGCGGAGGCAAATCACTTCGTGGCCTGGGTGGCGTTAGCGAAGCTGTACCGCGGCTGGACGATGGGCATGTCCGGCGACGCAAGCGGCGCCGAGGAGCTGATGGCCGAGGGCCGCCGGGAGTGGCATGCGACGGGATCGCGCGTCGCCGCGTGCTGGATGCCGGCAAAGATCGCTGACATCTGCGCCAGTGCCGGCCTCACCGATGACGCGCTGCAATGGGTGAGCGTCGGACTTGCGGGCGCCGAGGCGTGTGAAGATCGTTACTACCTGCCGGAGTTGCACCGCCTTCGAGCCGGTTTGTTGCTGGCAAGCGGCGAACAGGCGGACGCCATCGCGGCGTACAGCGAAGCGTTGCGCCTCGCGTCGGAGCAGAACGCGACGGTTCTTCGCGTCCGCGCCGGGACGGATCTGGCCCGTCTCTACATCCGCGACGGGAAGATTGCGGAAGCAGCCGCGCTCCTCGAGGATGTCTGCGCGGCCTGTCCCATCGATGACGGAGTCCCCGAGGTCGATGACGCGCGCGCGCTGCTCTCGGCCACAGCGGGAGAGATTGCGTGAGCGCCGGCGAGACGCCAGCGGCGCTCGGCGGGCGTGTGCTGGTTTGCGCGAGCGAGCGCGACCACTCCTACCTCGAGTCCGATTCGCTTCTGGGATTTCTTCGCGGTCTGGAACGAGACGGAGTCGTCTTCTCGACGGCGGCCAGCGCGGCGGAGGCGTTGCGTGCGGACCTCGACGACTGCGACGTCGCCGTCGTTCTCGTGAGCCAGGGATTCCTCGATTCGGAATGGTGTACCGACCCTGCGGTCAGCCAGCATCTCAATCTTCGCCGGGAAGCGGGCATGGTCGTCTTTCCGATCATCCTGTCGGCATGTGAATGGGAACGGCACGATTGGATCGCGTCGCGTCAGTTTCTTCCCGGTGGTCAGCAAACGATCGAGGAAGATTATCCGGAAGCAGGTCAGCGAAAGCGGCTCTTCCTCCGCATTCGAACGGATCTCCGCTCGGCGCTGGAGCGCGTCCAGGAAATGCGGCAACGGCGGGTCGAGCCTGAGGCAGCCGCCGCCGCGGTGGCCGAGCGCAAACAAGTCACGGCGCTCCGCTGCACGCTCTGCCTCACGGAAAAAGACGGAGTGCCGCTCGACGGCGACGAGGCGCAGGAGATTCTTCACGAGATCATTCCTGATTTCCGAAGTCTGAGCGAGCGCGTGGTCACGCAGTACCGCGGTTCGATGGCGCAGGTCACCGGCAATGCGATGCTGGTGTGGTTCGGTCATCCGGTCGTCCATGAGGACGATTCGCGGAGTGCGGTGCGCGCGGCGCTTGCTCTCGTCGATGCGATTCGCCAGCTCAGCGCGCGCTTCAAAGAGGAGCTCGACGTTCTGCTTCACGTGCGCATCGGCATTCATACGAGTCTGGTGGTAGCCGCGGGCGATGAATCGCTGCAAGGCGATGCCGCGCCGATCGCCGCACGGCTCGAGGAAGCGAGCGCAGAAGACGAGGTGCTGATCGGCGAAGCGACGCTCCGGCTCGTTCGTGGCTTCTTCGAGACCGAGCCTGCGGGCGAGATCGGTTTGCCCGGCACGATGCGCCGCCTCAAGACGTTTCGGGTCGTGGCATCGAGTGGCGCGGAGACGCGCTTCGATACGGCAACGAAAGAGGGCCTCCTTCCGATCGTCGGCCGGTCGCAGGAAGTGGAATTGATCCTCGACCGCTGGAAGACTGCAAAACAGGAGCGCGGACAGGTCGTTACCATTTGTGCCGAGGCGGGCCTCGGCAAGTCGCGGCTTCTGCACGAGGCCCGCGAACGGATCTCCCGCGAGCCCCACAATTGGATCGAGACACGCTGTTCGCCGTATCACCAGAACACGCCGTTCCATCCGATCATCGCCACCTTCTTCGGCCCATGGCTCCGGCTCGATGAAGAGGAAACCAGCGCTGGAAAACTGAAGCGTCTCGAGCGTGCGTTCGCCGAGCTGCCCGACGTCGATCCTGCGGAAGTCGTTCCGATCGTGGCATCTCTTCTATCGATTCCGCTGACGCCGCCCTACACCGCGCTTACGATTTTGCCCGCGGAGCTGCGCCAGCGGACGATCGAGGCGCTCACGGTGATCCTGCTTGCGCGCAGCCAGTTGCGTCCAACGGTCTACGTCGTCGAGGACATTCATTGGTGCGATCCATCGACGCTCGAGCTGGTCGAGACGATCATCAGCCAGGTGCCAACCGTCCCGCTGCTCGTGCTTCTGGCATACCGCCCGGAGTTCGGGCCGCCTTCCGCGTGGATGAGGGGCGACAACATCAGCCAGATCACGCTCAGCAAACTTCACCCCGAAGAGATGGAGCGAATGATTCTCCAGATCACGGGCGGCAAGACGCTCCCGCGCGAGGTTCTCGCCGAGATCACGCGCAAGACGGACGGGTTCCCGCTGTTTATCGAAGACCTGACGCGCATGGTGATCGAGTCGGACATGGTCGAGGTGCGGGACCAGGAGTACATAGTCTCCGGGCCTCTCCGCTCGCTGGCGATTCCCGATACGTTGCAGGAGACGCTGATGGCGCGCCTGGAGCGTCTGGCATCGGCGCGCGTGGTGGCCCAGCTCGGCGCGACGCTCGGCCGCGAGTTTCTCTTCGATCTGCTCAGCGCCGTGTCCGACATCGATGACGAGCGGCTGACAACGGAGCTCAATCGCCTCGTCGCCGCCGGCCTTCTTTACAAGCGAGGACTTCTGAGCCGGGCCCGATACATTTTCAAACACGCCCTGGTGCAGGAGGCGCTGCGGCAGTCACTGCTCAAGCGTGAACGAAAGCGCTACCACCGGATGATCGCGGCGGTGATCGAGGAGAGGTTCCCGGACGTGGCCAGCAGCCAGCCGGAAGTCGTCGCGTATCACTATTCCGAGGCGGGGGAAGCAGTCAACGCGATCGGTTATTGGATTCGCGCCGCGGAGATGGCCGTGAATCGCTCGGCCAACGCCGAGGCGCACGCGAACATCCGCAGCGGACTGGCGCAGGTCGATGCCATGCCGGCGGGAGCGGCGCGCAACGAGCGCGAGCTCCATTTGCTCGCGCTCGAATCCGCCGTGCTCGCGGCTCTGCGCGGATGGGGATCGAACGAATTGCAGGACATCCTGTCACGCGGGATGGAACTGGTTCACAGCGACA
Organism: Thermoanaerobaculia bacterium; assembly: GCA_963719365.1. GTDB lineage: Bacteria > Acidobacteriota > Thermoanaerobaculia > Gp7-AA8 > Gp7-AA8 > JADGNZ01. Next base: position 2,259,256 of record OY970380.1, read on the forward strand.
CCAGCCTTCCGGCGCTGCAACTTCGGTACGTGCTGTGGAAGAAGTTGATGGTGGCCGGCCGTCTCAACGATGGCCTTCGCGTTGCCGCCGAAATGCGTGAGATCGCCCAAACGCCCGGCCTGGAGCGCTACATGGCCGCGGCCGAAGCTGCGACTGCTGACCTCCATAGCTGGCTGGGTCACGTCGCACCGGCCATCGAGCACGCCCGCGCGGGCCTGGCGATGTACGACCTCGATCGCGATCATGAGGAGCACGTGTCGAGGTACGGCGAAGACCCCGGCATCGTACAGATCACGTACCTCACGCTCAATCTCTTCCTCGCCGGCTCCATCGATGAATCGCGAGCGTTGTGTAATGACTTCGAGAGCTGGATACCTCGCTTGAAGAACTTGTTCAGCCGGGGCTTCGTTCTCTTCGCTCTCGCCTGGATTGCAGTCCAACGCCACGATGTGGAAGAGGCGAATCGGTTGGCGCAAGCCACTCTCGACATCGCCAACGAGCATGGATTCGGACAATGGATCGCGGTCGGGACGGCCATGAAAGGCTGGGCCATCGCCGCGCGCGACGGCGAGCGGCTCGCCGAAGGCGTCGCGTTGCTGGAGGAAGGGATACGCCTTTTCGCCGCAACCGGCGCGCGTCTCAATGGACAGTTTTACCTCTCGATGCTTGCTGACTTATGGTTCCGGGCTGGAAATGTGACGAAAGGGATGGAGGCGGTGGAGCGCGGGTTTCGCAATCTCGTCGACACGGATGAGGGCTACTACCGATCGGAGATCCTTCGCTACAAAGCGGAGTTCCAGGCAATGGCCGGCGCTGATGATTTCGAAATCGAGGATTCGTTCAGCAAAGCGCTCGCGGTCAGCAACGAGCAGCAAGCGAAGACGCTGACCCTCCGAACGACGGTCAGCCTTGCGCGCTGGCTGGGCACCCGCGGCCGCACCGAAGAGGCGGAACGGATACTCAGTGCCGTCTACGAGACCTTCACCGAGGGCTTCCACTGCGACGATTTGCAGCGCGCCGCTGAGGTACTGGCCGCCCTGCGAGGAGCACCTCAGATTTCGCTATCCACGTCCTGAGACGAAGACTGTTTCACGCGGACGACGCAGAACCCCCCGCAACCGCGTGAAACTGTTACGCTCGCCTGGATGACAGACGAGGGACGTATGTGGAAGAGGGGCGGCATTCTTCTTTTCGTCTTCTTCATCTCCGGACTCAGCGCGCTTCTTTACCAGATCGTCTGGCTCAAATACCTCGGGCTCATCTTCGGCAACACGGTCTACGCGGCCGCCACGCTCATCGCTGTCTTTCTGGCCGGACTCGGCATCGGCGCGTTTCTCCTCGGCCGCGTGCTGCTGAAAGTACAGCCGCTGCTTCTTTATGCGGGTGCCGAAGCGCTGATCGGAACCCTCGGCGCCTTCTCGCCGAACGGATTCGCACTCCTGAATCGCGCTTTCGTCGCGGCCTTTCCGTCGATGCACGACAGTCCCCTGCTGTTGTCGCTCGTCCGCGCCGGACTGGCCGCGCTCTTTCTCCTTCCGCCGACGATTCTCATGGGCGGAACGTTGCCGCTGCTCGTTCGCCGGTTTGTTGGGGAGCGCGAAGGCAGCGGCAAAGTCGTTTCCGCGCTCTACGCCATCAACACCCTCGGCGCGACGACAGGCGTGGCGCTGGCTGGCTTCGTCCTGATTCCGCGAGCCGGACTTCTGACCACGATCTTCATCGCCGTGCTCCTCAACTTCACGCTGGCGATCGTCGCGCTTTTGCTGCTCGCCATCGGACTGCAAAACGACGCGCCCATCATCGAAACGCCCGCGCCGGGCATCGCGACGAGCACGCTCGCGCCGATGGCCGTGCTTCTCGCTTCGCTGCTCATGGGACTCGCGTCCATCGCCGACGAAGTCTTCTGGTCGCGCATCCTGGTCCTCCACCTCGGCAGCAGCGTCTACGCCTACTCGTTGATGCTGTTCTCGTTTCTCATCGGCATCGGAATCGGCAGCGCGGTGATCGAACGGTTCATGTCGCGGCTCGATATCGCCAAAGCGCTCGGCGTCGTCGAGATCGCGCTGGCAGTCGTGCTGGCGCTGCAGATTCATCTCTTCGGAAAGTTCGCCGATCTGCTCGGGCTCGTCGTCCGCCCGTTCATCGCCATCGGATCCAACTCGCTCTTTCCGCCGCTTCTCACTGCGGTGTTGATCGCGCTTCTGATTCCGACGGCGCTCATGGGCGCGGCCTTCCCGCTGACGGTGCGTCTGTACGAGATCAACGCGCGCCGCGGAGAGGCGTCCGCGGTCGGGAATGTCTATCTGGCGAATACGATCGGATGCATCACCGGCTCGCTGCTGGCGGGATTCGCTCTCATTCGGTTGATTGGCTCGCAGAACGGCCTCTTCGTGATGAGCGGCATCACTCTCTGCGTCGGCGCCGGGATGTTATGGCGATCCGCGCGGCGCGAACGTTGGCTCGCTTCAATCGCGGCAGTCATCGTGGTCCTCGCCTTCGCGTTCGCAAAGAAAGATCAGGTCATTCTCTCCGCGGGCCTTTTCACCGAGGAGCAGGCGCCCATTCTGCTGTTCCGCGAGGACGTCACGGCCACCGTCACGCTACGGCAACTGAATCCCGGATTCCTCTCGCTCGAGCTCAACGGCGTCAACGTCGCCGGCACCTCGGGCGAACTAATCGGCACGCAGAAACTGCAGGGACACATCCCGCTGCTGATGCACAAGAACCCCAAACGCGTGCTGCACATTGGATTCGGCAGCGGCGGCACGGCGTGGGCGGTCTCGCGGCATCCGGTCGACAGCATCACGATCGCGGAGATCTCGCCCGAGGTGCTGGAGATCTCGAATGCACGACTGCAGTCGGTGAACCACGGCGTGCTGCGCGATCCGCGCGTTCACGCCGCGATCGGCGACGGGCGCAACTACGTGCTCGCCTCGCCCGAAAAATTCGACGTCATCCTCTCCGACTCCATCCACCCGCGCTACGCAGGCAACGGCTCGCTCTACACAAAGGATTACTTCGAGCTTTGCCGCCGCCGCCTGCTTCCCGGCGGCGTGATCTCGATGTGGCTGCCGATGTACTCGCTCACGACGCACAACTACCTGCAGATCGTGCGCGCCTTCCGCGAGGTCTTCCCGAACACGACGATCTGGTATGTCCCGAACGTGCCGAACGCATTCACGATCGTCATCGGCCGGCTCGAGGAGGGACCTGTCCCCTTCGATCGCATCGCCGCGAACTGGACGCCCGCCGTCGCGAGCGAGCTCTCCGCGATCGGCATGCGAACCCCGCCCGACCTCCTCCTCGCGTTCATGCTCGGCCCGCACGAAGTCGAGCGCATCACACAATTCGTCGATCCCCACATCGACGACGTCCCGTCGGTCGAATACGAAAGCGGCCGCGTCCTCGACCGCAACGGCACGTGGCTGCAGACGTTCTACCTGCTGACGAAGAACATGACGCCGATGCGAGAAGGCGTCACCGCCCCCGGCATCGACCTCGCGTCCGCCGAGCGGCGACGCCTGATGCTGATGCAGTCCCACCTGAGGTTCATCACCGAAGGCGTGCGGCGCGAGCGGGCCGGGCGAAGGTAAGGCATCACCCAGCTCTTGCCGCGGCCCATTTCTCACGCGAAGCCACGAAGACACGAAGACTACGTAGCAGAACCCCTCGCGTCTTCGCGTCTTCGCGTCTTCGCGTGAGAAGACTTTGCAGAGCGAGGGGGAAAACCCCCATCTTTTTTCGCCCCTCTGTATTTTTTCTCCCTCTCCCAGCCACTCCTACCCGCAAGCAGTTCAAAAAAGGGAGAAAGACAAATGAAGAAGACACTGGCAGTTGGATTTGTAGTAGCGATGTTTGGGATTGTTTCGACGGCTTCGGCGGCAACTTCGAGCGGCACGCTCACCGTGACCGGCACCGTGGAGAGCTCGATCAGCTTGACGATCGAATCCGCGGGCGGCACGACTTCCGGCACCGGCACCGCGGCGGCGACCTCAGACCTCGGCAGCATCAGCAAGTTCGGCTCGGCGCCGACCGGCTTCACGCTGGCACGTGGCGCAAGCGACTGGACGATCTCATCGACCGTCGGCGTCCAGGTCGTCAAAGCGAATCTCACCAGCACTGACTACACGCTCACCGCGCAGCTCGGAAGCGCGCCCGCCTCGGGCGTTGCCTGGAAGCTCAACGGAAGCACGCTGAGCGACTCTGCAGCGACGACGCTGACTTCGACCGGCACCTACGCCTCGACCGGCAGCTACTCCTGGGACATCGTCGTCGCCGACAGCGCCGCGGCCGCCGCAATCGACAACAGCATCAACTTCACGGCCACATCCAACTAACAACCAAAAAACATGAGAAGGCCGGTGCCGGAGAAGCTCTCCTGCACCGGCCCCTGGACTATCTATGAAACGCCTCGGCGCACTGGCAATCACGCTTCTCGTTCTGGTCGCAAGCACTCGGCCTGCGCGAGCGGAGAAGCGGCGCGCGACGGCGCCACCAACGGACGACTCGGTGACCATCGCATTCATCGACGCCGATTCGAGTGACGCGCCGATGACCGCCGCCGGTTCCGAAGCGTGGCTCGATCTCAAAACGGTCACGCACGAGGGCGCCCCCGAAAAGCTGACGACGAGGTTGCGGCGCCGGATCGGAATCCGGCTCATGCGCACGAACGGGTTGGCGTCCGGATCGGCAACGATCAGCGTCCGGCTCGAGTCGTGGGACGGCCGGGCAACGTTTCGCATCGACGGAAAGCAACTCAGCAGCGTGCCGGTGACCATCGACACGCACCTGGCAGTCGGACCGGTCACGGTCCACACACTCGAAATCGACATTCCGGTCTCAGTCGCAGAGGGCGCACTGGCTGCCTCGCTGCGGTGGGAAGCAATTGTGGAGTAATTATGCAAATGAAGACATCATGGTGCATGGGACTTCTGGCTCTGCTCGTACCAATGCTTCTCAACGCCAGTGAAGGCGCCCTTTCGGCGGCTCCGGCGGTGGTGATGCTGCGGGGAAATCCGGGTCAGAGCACGACGCAGGTACTCACGATCATGAACTCCACATCACAGCCGTTTTCGTTCGAGATGCTGGCCAGGGATGTGGTCGTTCGCAACGGAGCGCGGTCGTTGGTCGATGCGGGCAAAGTCGCGGGGAGCGTCGCAGCCACTGCCGTCTTCTCGACGAGAACGGCGACCGTACTGCCTGGGGAAAAACGAAACGTCAGCGTGACTCTGACGGTCCCCGCAAATCCCACCGTTCGCGCCGTCGTGACGATGTTTCACGGAACGTCGAAGATGAACAGCCACGGCATGCGCGTCGTCGCATCGCTCGGCACGCTGATGACCTTCGCGCTCACGGATCAGGTCAGCGCAAACGCTTCGCCGCTCGATGTGAAAGCGCCAACTGCGAGCACGAACCTCACGCTCGCACAGCGGCTCGCGAACGACGGCAATGAGCCGCTCTTCGCCAAAGGAATGCTGGCCATTCTCAACGGAAGCGGCACGCTGATCGCGAAGAGCGCGCTTCCGTCGCGTCGTCTATTGCCAGGAGAAAGCACTGACATTCGCGCGGAGTACCCGGGCGAGTTGCTCCGCGGACACTACCGCGCGCTCATCACCTACGATCTTCAGAACGGAAAGACCATCACGTCGTCCGGCCAGTTCGAGGTCCGATGAAACGCGCGGTGCTGGTCCTGACGCTGCTTCTGTTCGCGCTGACTGCAAGCGCGGAAAACTTCACCGTGCGCGTGCAGGAAACGGCGACGATCGAGATTCCCGGCGTCACTGCCGCCTACGCGATCGATCCAGCAATCGCCGACGTCAGCGCATCGTCTGGCGGACACGTCATCGTCACCGGACGCAGCGCCGGAACAACGCAGTTGATTGGCGTCACGGCGAATGGAACGCGCTCGTTCCTCATCACCGTTGCCGCGCGTGTGTCTACGCAGGTTCCGCATGCCGTCCCTTCGCACCAGCCGATCGCGCGCGTCGAGTCGCGTTACGCCAGCGACTCCGGCCAGATGCAGAATGGGTTCGACGCATTCACGAACGACGGCGAGCGGCAGTCGCAGTTTCACCTCGTCACCATTCACCGCTTCCACAATTACTTCGGCCAGTCCACCGACGCAATTCCTTCGGCGTTCTACCGCATCACGTCACCGCGCCGCACGATCACGTTCCTCGACGAGATCGTCGACACGTCGGCGGTCACGATCCACTCCACGCAGGTGCGCGGATTTCATTACTTCGACCGCTCGCTGGAGATCCACGCCGGATACGCGGCCACGAGTTTGTACGACGATCTGTTCCTTCCGTCCGGCCGCCGCTGGCTTGCCTCGGCCGCATACGGCATCGGCTTCGGCAACGTCCGGCTCATCACCTCGGCTTATATTTTCTTATCCGAGCCATCCGGCACCGCCGCGCGAAAAGGAATCATCGGCTCGCTCGCCGTCGAAAAGAAAATCGGCGAGACGCTCTTTGCCCGAGGCGAGATTGCAATGAGCCGGTCGCCCGCTGGCTCGGCCGAGGTCCGCTACAACGACGACGCGAATGTTCTTCGTGCACGCGCTTCTTACAAGCCCGCAGACTTTCCGACGCTGGCGCTCTCCGATGTTCCGGGCACGCATGCCGAGGGCGATTGGAGTTACCGCGCGACACGAAAGCTGCAGCTCGACAGCTACGGCTCGTACGACCAACTGACCACGACGTCGCTGCGGCAAACGATCGGCATCGCGAACATCGCCGCGCGGTACCAGTTGTCGCGAACCTTGTCAGCGACGACCGGCGTGAGCTCGACCTTCGTCCGGGAGCCACCCGAATCGTTTCGCACGATTGGCATTCCGATCGGGTTGACCTTCGACACGCCGCGCTTCGGCGCCGCGAGTTCGTACCGGCTGCTCGACACTTCGAATTCGAGCCGGCGCGGCGACGTGCTCCGTTTCAGCGTTCGCGCCGGAACCGGATTGTTCCGCGTCAACGCATGGGCGGAACGGCAACGTCAGGCGCCGACGCTCGATCTCATTTTTCGCGAAGAGCCGGGCCTCGAGCTCGCGCTTCTCCGGCTCGGCATCTCGGTGCGCTCGCCGGAAGACCTTGCCCGCGTTCTTCAAGACAACGCCGCCCTCATCAACCTCGGCTACATCCAGGGCGTCACCGTCAATCTCACGCCGCTTCGCCGCCAGGCAGGACTCGACGTCGCCGTCGACTCGCCTGACATGCGCAACCAGTTGCGGCTGCACGCGGTCACCGATCGCGCCGAGGGTGTGGGCGCGGTCCGGAGCTCAACGATCGCGACGCTGACGTACTCGCGCCGCCTGTTCGAAGCGATCGATATTTTCGGCTCGTATTCGAAATGGCGAACGGGCCTGCTCTCGCGCCAGGCGAACGGCTCCGCGTACCAGGTGGGGATCCGCCAGCGCATCGACGGAATGCCCGACTTCCTGAGGCGAAGAGGCACGATTCAAGGCATCGTCTATCTCGATCCAAACATGCGCGGTGCGAGGATCGCAGGAACCACTCCTGTTGCTGGTGTCGCAGTCACGCTCGACGGCGCGCGCTCGATGCAAACCGACGAGCACGGCCACTACGCGTTCCGCGATGTGCCGCCCGGCGTCCATCATGTTGCTGCAGAGGTCTCCGCATCGAAGCCGGCATTCTTCACGACTGCATCGCGCGTCGAAGTAGAGCCGTCAGCCAGCGCCGACTTTGGCCTGGTCTGGTCCTCCGCCCGCGTCAACGGCCACGTCATCAGCGACGCAGCCCTCGGCATCGCCGGAGTGGTCGTGTCAGCAAAAACGCCCGACGGCAAAAACCTAACCGCCACAACCGACTCCGACGGCGCGTTCGCACTCGCAGTTCCCGCCGGCAAATACACGATCGCGCTGTCCCCGGAAACGCTGCCGTCCGGTTACATCGCCAACGGAGCCACGACGCACGAAGTCGAACTGAAGCCCGATCGCCCGCAACAATTAGCGTTCGAAGTCCGCGCCCTTCGCAGCGTCAGCGGAACCGCAATCGGCGCGACCGAAGTGCAGATCGAGCCCCTCGGCCGCACCGCAACCGTCGATCCCTCGGGCAACTTCGTCTTCCGTTCACTGCCAACGGGAACGTTCACGATCATTGCGGGCAGTGCCACGCGCACGGTCACACTTCCGGCCGAACCGACCGCGCTTTCCGTGACATTCAACAACGCGCCGCCAGTAATGCCCGTCATCGCCGCCGCCCAACCGGCGCCAATCACCAACCACACACCGATTCCCGATAATCGCGATCGTCAATTCCGAGTCCAGGCCGGCGCCTATCGCGTCGCCGAAAACGTCACCATCGCCCGCCGCCAATTAGAACGCCTCGGCTACCAGGCGAACGTCACGTCGTCCGGATCGCTCCAACTGGTATCCGCCGGACCGTTCGCGTCAAGATCCGAAGCCGATCGCGCCGCCGCACGAATGAGCAAAGCCGGCGTAGACGCGATCGTCGTCTCCGACAATCACGATCATGCGGCACGCGCAAGACGCTGATTAGCACTTGTATCGTTCACGCATCACATGCCGAACCCTCGGCGAAGTTGTTGCAAAGCCCGTCGCATGAAGATTCCTGAAACGATGCGCGCAGTCGCCATCGATCAATACGGCGACCCTTCCGTTCTCGCTCTGCACAAGTTGCCGGTGCCGTCGCCCGGCGCGAATGAGGTTCTGATCAAAGTCAATACCGCTGGCGTCGGCGGTTGGGACGCGTTCATGCGCGAGGGACCATCGGAATCGGAGCACCAGCACTTTCCGAAGATTCTCGGAACGGATGGCTCTGGAACCATCGTCGCCGCCGGCTCGCGCGTCCGACGGCTCGATGTGGGAGATCGCGTCTTTGCATACGCCTACGAAAACGCGAAGGGCGGCTTCTATGCGCAGTACGTGGCTCTTCCTACCGCGAATGTCGCTCGCATCCCGGCCGGATACAACTTCCGCGAAGCCGGCGCGGCAACCGTGACCAGCCTGACCGCGTTGCAGGGAGTCGACGACACGCTCCAATTGGAGCGCGACGAAACCATTCTGATCCACGGAGCCTCGGGCGCGGTCGGAACCTTCGCGCTTCAGTTCGCAAAGGCGCGTGGGGCGCGAGTACTCGCGACTGCTTCCGGAAACGATGGTGTCAAGTTCACTCGCAAACTGGGCGCCGATCTGGTCGTGGATGGCAGGAAGGATGACATCGAAGCGGTCGCGCGCGCGTTCGCGCCCGACGGGATTGACGCGGTGCTCGCATTCGCCGGAGGCCCGACGCTAACCCGCTGCCTCGCCACGTTGCGTCGCGGCGGCCGCGCCGCCCATCCCAACGGTATCGCGCCCGTTCCAAGACCGCGCCGCGGAATTGCTATTACGGCGTATGACGCGACACCAGGCATTCGCGAGCTCGAACGCCTCGATCGAGCCTGGACCCAGACGAAGCTCCAGATCCCGATCGCAAAAACCTACACCCTGGCAAACGCCGTGCGGGCACATCAGCGCCTCGCCCAGGGACACGTGCTCGGCAAGATCATTTTGCGTGTGGCTGAAGACTGACGAAGAGCCGGTGATCGAAGCCGGCGAGGGGCACGGATCAGCATTGTGATTCGGCCGGCGCACGCGACAGGCCAGCACCAGCTTGACCAGTTGGACTCGTCTATGTAGTCTGACAATATGAAAGCATCCAAAGTATGGCAATTGCACGAAGCCAAAGCTCGTTTCAGCGAAGTGTTCCGGCTCGTGCGAGCAGAAGGACCACAGCGCATCGTCAAACAACGCGGCGAGGCTGTGATGATCGTTCGCGCCGAAGAATTCGACCGAACCGGCGAGCTTGCACGGCAACCAGAATCGTTGCTCGAGTTCTTTCGATCCGCTGCTGACGGCACGAAGCTCGATCTGAAGCGAAAGCGCGACACGACGAGGACTATCAAGTGGTAGCTGTTTTCTCAGGCTTCCTTCTGGATACGAACGTCATCTCTGAGCTCATGAAGCCGCGTCCCGCACGGTCAGTAGCTGCGTGGATCGGTGCAACTCCTGAAGATCTTGTCCACCTTAGCGTCATCACCATAGGCGAGATTCGAAAAGGGATCGACCTTCTCGATGAAGATGAGCCGAAGCGGGGAACTCTTCAAAGCTGGCTCGATCACGACCTGCGCGTCCGCTTCGCGGGCCGGCTCCTTCCGTTCGATGAATGGGTCGCGGAACGCTGGGGTCAAATCGAGGCGCTCGCCAGGAGACAACGAGTCACGCTGCCGACGATTGACGCGCAACTCGCGGCGACGGCGCTCCATCATGGATTGACGTTCGTCACCCGGAATACAAAAGATTTTCGTCTGACCGGAGTGCCGCTAATCAATCCATGGAGCGATTAGCGCACACTCTTTCCTACTTCACCGGCAATTCGCGAACGTGCGCTCTCGCTTCCGTGGCCCAGGGCGAGGCGTTGTCGGTTTCGAGGTAACGGAGCCAGGCTTTTCGCGCGTCGGTGGTGCGGCTCATGTGCTCGAGAATCAGCGCGCGATTGAAGAGTGCCTCGGCGGAGTGGGGATCGGCGGCCACAGCGCGGTCGGCGGCGGCGAGCGCCTCGGGGAGCAGAAGCGGACGGCGGAGCTGCGTGGCCGCGGCGTAACGGGCGGCGGCGAGGTCGTTCCATGCGCGCGCGTCGCCAGGCGATTGCGCGGCAATCGTTTGCAGACGATTGATGGCATCCGTCGGGCGGTCGATCAGGACCAGCGCCACGGCGGCGGCGCGCTGCGCTTCCTGCGAATGGTCGCGCTGGGCGCGCTCGATCGCGTCACCCGCGGCGCCGCCGAGTTTGAGCCCCGCGGTATCGGTGGCAGCGTTCGTCGCGCGCATCGGTCCGTGATACGGAGCCCACGCGAAGCCACCGGAGAGGCGCGGCTCGACCTGACGTCCTGACACCGGCGCGAGAGCGACCAGTCTGGCGACGGGGTCATTGTGGCCGCGAATCAGGGGGAAGGAAATGACCGCGATGACGATGGCTGCCGCGACGGCGCTCATCCACCAGCGCGATTCGGCCCATCCGCGCCGGGCGCTGCGCTCTTCCTCGAGATACGCGTTCGCGGAAAGGACCGCGGCCATGCACTGGCTGCAGGTCTCGATGTGAGCAAGCACGTTGTTTCGGGTTGAATCGTCGATGTTGCCGCTGGCGAACTGCGCCAGGGTCTCATCAGTTTGGCACGAGGTGTTCGATGCAGGGATCAATTGGGCGCCTCCACATCATCAGTGTGACGGCCTGGCCCGTCTTTCCCATTTCTCAGACCAAAATCGAAAGATTCTGATTCTCCTGCGCTGATCAGCTCCTCGACGGCAGCCGGTCCGACGCCTTCCCGCATCAATGCCTCCCGGAGCTGGCGCAGCAGCGCTTCGATCCGGCGATACAGCGGTCGCTGCGGAACGCCGAGGTTGCGGGCCGCGTTGGCGATGCTGAGCTCTGCGCCGAAATGAAAGCGGATCAGCATCCGATCCTGGAGCGGAAGGGCTGCGATCAGATCCCGCACAACGCGCGCGGCGCGGGCGGACGTTCGCCGCGTATCGGCTGCATTGGCGCGTGAATCGGCGGCGTCCGGCGCAACGAAGCGAGGCTCGTCGTCCAGCAACGGGACGAGCCGAGGACGCGCGAAGCGTGGCGGCAAGCGCTCGGCCAGCTCGCGCACGCTGCGCGCATCGAGCGACGGATCGACGTTGCGAACGATGGCGATTGCTTCGTCGAGCGAGCGTCCGTCGCGCACCGTGAGTTTCTCGAGAAGAACTGCCGCGTCGCCGCTCCTCTCCGCTTCCGCCGACGGATGCCAGCGTCCGCGGAGACGCACCCACTCGCGCGACAGCATCCGCTGCACGACCACCGTGAGAAAGGCGCCGAGGGGCGCACGGCCTTCGTAGCCGCGCAGGATTGCGTAATCGTTCTCGATCAGAGCGAGCTTCACAATCGAGCCGAAGTCCTCGGCATCAGGACCGCGGAGTCCGGCGCGGCGGCACACGCCGGCTATGACGCGCTCCACGAGCGCAAGATTCGCGCGAAACAGCTCTTCGGCGGCATTCTGGATGGAATCAGAATACCGGAAACTTTCGGGAAGCGTGGAAAAACACTTTTGGCCGTCTCACTCCCTCTTCGAATCGCAAACAACGCGAAGAAAAACTTGCAGAGGAGAGGACACTCATGGCTACCACTCGGAAACTTTTCGTATCCACAATCGCAATGGCCGTCGTACTGCTTTCCACGATGTCCATCCACGCCGAACAGGCGGACAAATACACAAAGCCGCACGAGCCGTTCACAGCGCCTGGGCTGCAGGTGCGCATGTCCATCGTCAACCCCATCAACAACAACTCGTGGCAGGGACGCATCCAGCCGACGGTCTTCCAGGAAATCGCACCCTGCCGCCTATCCTCGACGCTGAGCCGCGATCGTTATGACACTCCGTGGGGCGGGGCCGCCTACCTCCCGAACGAAGCGCGTATCTACCGGAGCCGCGGTGTGCTGGCCACCCCGATGTTCGTCGATCCCTGCTCGGAAGCGATTCCGAGCGAAGCGATCGGCATCGTGGGACGCTTCACCGTAACGCCCGGCGACGGCGACGGCGAGGTTCATATCGATCCGACACAACCCGGTAGCCCGAATGCGACGACCGTGTTCAAGTTCAAGAAGGGCGAGATCCTGATGTTCGAAGCTGGCGTCATGCTCGGCCCCGACGGCACGTTTGGCGTGCAGACGTGGAACGCCGGCGCCAACGTGACGGTCGATATTCTTGGATACCTGCTACCCGACCCGAACACTGACAAAGGCGAGAAAGGCGACAGGGGCGATCAAGGTGAAGCCGGCGCCACCGGCGCGACCGGCCCGAAGGGCGACAAGGGTGACACGGGCGCGATCGGTCCAATCGGACCAAAGGGCGACACGGGTGCGGCTGGCGCAATCGGTCCGAAAGGCGACACTGGCGCAACCGGCGCGAAGGGTGACACCGGCGCAACGGGCGCAATCGGTCCAAAGGGCGACACGGGTGCCATTGGCGCGAAGGGTGACAAAGGCGATACCGGTGCGGCGGGCGCGATCGGCCCCAAGGGCGACACCGGTGCCATCGGTGCGAAGGGTGACACCGGATCAACCGGCCCCAAGGGCGACAAAGGCGACACCGGTGCTAACGGCGCAAAGGGCGACAAAGGTGACACCGGCGCAATCGGCGCGAAGGGTGACAAAGGCGACACTGGCGCGATCGGCCCGAAAGGCGACACTGGTGCCAACGGCGTAAAGGGCGACAAAGGCGACACCGGTGCGAAGGGCGACAAAGGCGACATCGGTGCAATCGGCCCCAAGGGTGACAAAGGTGGCAACGGCGCCGACGGCGTAAAGGGTGACAAGGGCGATAAGGGCGATACCGGTGCCAATGGCGAAAAAGGCGACAAAGGTGATACTGGCGCGACCGGTAACACAGGCGACAAGGGCGAAAAAGGCGATAAGGGCGACAAGGGCAACAGCGGACTGCAGGGTCCGGCCGGTCCTGAAGGTCCGGCAGGCCCGAAAGGCGATAAGGGCGACAAGGGCGAGCCAGGTGGACTAACAGTCGTCAAAGGAAACAACTGCTACCCGCCGGGCAACAATGCCAACAGCCAGCTCACCGTGTCTGACAATTCCGTGCACGCGAGCAGCGTCGTCATTCTCAATTACACCGACGCCGGCTCCAATGGAAACGCACTGGCAATCATTTCCCAGAGCGAAGGATCCTTCCAGACCACCGGCAGCCCAAACCGCTGCTTCCAGTACGCAATCTTCAACAACGCACAGTAACGAGATAGACGCAACAATCCCGGCCCGCGGCGTTTATCGCCGCGGGCCTTTTCTTTTCTCAATGAAGTCTGGAGCGGGCGACGAGGTTCAAGCTCGCGACCAGGAGCTTGGGAACCGCTCCGGGACCGTAGCGCACGACCGTTCTCGGGACGGACTCCGTGGTCCCGGAGCATCCGCGAAGTCTCGAAGGATCCATCAGCAGTCGCTGGGGACCACCTATCGACACTCGCGTCGAGCCGGGCGCCTCACGGCCTCTCTTCGTTGGAAAAACTGCTACGCTCGTCAGTCCATTGAGTTTTCCCGAGGAAGAGGACTTGATATGAGCACACCAGCCGGAAGTCAGAGCGCAGGTTCGCAAGCGTCCGCGGGGACCAAAATCGCAGCGTGGGTCTTCGACAAGTTCGTCGGTGGCGCCTTCGGGGCTGGCGCCGGATTCGGGATGGATCAGGTGCTGTCCCTGATCGGACTGAAGGAAACGTCGACGGAGTTGGCCAGACGTCTCACGAACATCCAGGCGGGAATCGATCAGATCCTGCAGGAGGTGACGGCGATACGGTTGCAGCTCGACGCGCTCTTTGAGGCGTTGGGGATCGTGAAGGCGGACATCCTCAGAGCGATCGACGAGAGTGCGATCGCCAACTCGCGCTCGGTCATCGACACCCATTACGGAACTGGGTCGTCGTCATTGATGGGAGCGGCCGGCGAACAGGTGACCTCTCTTTCGCAGGCGGTCAGCCGGCGTTCCAAAGGCAACACCGTAGACACGCAATGGTTCGCCGGCAACGTCCTCGGCACCTGGGATATCCAACGGCACGTCGTAAGGATCGCCCAGATCGCCGGAGAGACGTCAACGTTGCGAGAGACGCCCCTCCTCAAGGCTTTCACCGATCATCTGATCTCGGCAAATCGTGGAAACAACGCATCGCGGGCGTTGAGCACGTACCTGGCGCTGGAAGCATATTTCCAACAGCTTGTGGAGATTCAGTTCAAAGGTCTCGGCCTCGTCGCCGCCGCGATGTGTTGCGACGTCCGGGACGAGGCGAAGGCGAGAAGCATCACGAAGGACTTCCTGGCTGAGGTTTCACCGCACTTCAAAAAGGAGGCCGATCTGTTCGTGCAGTGCGCCAACGAGATCGTCATGGCGATTTTCACGGACAAGCCCACGAGGTTCCTCGGCTCTCCAGCGCCAACGACGCCAGCCCCTGTGATCGTGAAGATCGCCCGCCGCGCGAACGTGCTGCGAACCCTCGTTTACGCTGCGGTGGGCGCCGGGCCCGCGACGGTCGCCGGAATCCACGGTACGGTTTACGGCCGCATCGCCAACACCGAGGCCGATCGTGAGCGCACCCTTTCGATGCCGCCATGGGGTAGCTCGAAGGGCACCGAGATCGGCCCCCTGGCCAAGGCAGATGCTCCCATCGAATGGGAAGTGAGCTCCGACAGGCAATCTGCGAAATTGCGTGGGAAGTCGAAGAGCGGATTCCGAGCGCTTCACTATTTCCTGCCGTGGTTGACCTGGCAGCCCCCAATGGACATGCCGCTCACTTCCGATTTTGGAGGAGTCGTCGCGCGGTGGTATGACCTCGACACTCTGGAGGAGGTCGACAAAGGTGGTGAGAACCGCGTGATCATTGCCGATTTCTGCGATATGCGTTTCCTGCAAGGCGCAGACGTATCCGGCGATGGCCTGGTCTCGAAACCCCCGCTCGGTACGACGGACAACAACCAGAACCGCATAGGACTCCGCAACGACGAAAAACACGGCATCCACGCAATCCGTGCGGACCAAACGCCGTACCGGCTGCTCGCGAAAGGGACGCTCGAAGCCCACATGGCGTACAACTTCCCGCAGGGCGGCCCGGTCGGATACGACCTGATTTTCGACCTCTTCCGCTACAACGGCCCCGAAGCGAAACTGCTGTTCACCTGGGATATGAAGATGTCATTGAAACTCCTGGAGAACGTGTGGCCAAGCAGAGGAGGAGCAGACGCGACGATGCGTATGTCTCCACGCGGGAAGGTCGACTTGTTGCGGAAGCGCGACGGTGAGCCGGACGAGGCGACTCCGCTGTACGGCACCGATTGGAATCACAGTCTCTGGGCGCAATTTACGGGCGCACACAGCGAAGATAACCGGCGGTTCACTGTTGACGTGGTTCTGAAGAACACAGACGGCAAAGAGGACGCCTATTCGCTCCTGCTCCATTTCGACGTCGTGAACGATCTCGGGAAAGGGGGGTTTACCTCGAGCACGCTCGCGAAAGGAAGTATCGAATACGAGATCAAGGACTTCCGCATCGCATGGAAGTAGCGCTTTCTCGCGGAAACCGCTGAACGGCGGTTATCAGCACGCGCGGCCGCAAGGATCGCAATAAGGTCCTTGAATCCCAAGATATCGATGAAGGCGACAATTCATTCGCTCGGAAGGTGTAGCGGGCGTTTGGAGTGTGTGGCTTTCACGAAGGCTAATTCTACGACCGAAAATGGGAGACAGCATTCACATCAGGTGCGCCTAACGCCTCCACTGAGCTGCAAGCCGCCCCAACGTGGCTGCCCCACTGCGGCAGGGCGGGTGCCGCGACTGACGAAAGGTTCGGAGGGAGCGAGGTGCACCCGCCATGACGCCGTGCAGTTCGAACCGCCCGAGGCGGCTCGGCCGCCGGGCCAGAGGACCGGCGGCTTGACAGCTCGAGTGAAGAGTTAGCCCGTTCGTGTTCAGCGGCCGGGCAGCGCCGCAGAGGCTGGAAGGTTTCCGCAAGGGTCCTCGCGCTGCGCTTGGCGAGAGTGCCGGGTAATTGGACGCATTTCTTGCGGCCGGCTGGAACTATTGTTGGACGACGGCAATTTGATTCAGGCCGGTCACTGCTCCTCGAATCGGAGATTTCGAGGTTTGCGGGCGAGGTTCTTGTCCGTCGTCGGAACATCGCGACCGACCACGACAAGCTCCCCGTCGCTGAGCCACACACTCCCAGAGCCGTCCAGCAGGACGCCGAAATTCAGCGCGGTTGCTTCCTCAGCGACGTCAAGAACCACCTCATAGCGGTGCCAATCGGTCGTTCCCTTGATTGGCCGCGATCCCATGTTGTCGAAGGCAAGCAGCCGCGATCCGGTGCCATCGACGCGCATCCACAAGCCTGCCCAGTTACCGACATCCTGACTCTTCACCCAGGCAGCGAAGCGAACGCGCTTCCCCCGATACTCCTCGGGAATGAACGTCTGCATGAGCGTCCCAAAGCCGGAAGGCTTCGTGGCGACCGATCGAACGACCGCACTTGGATGTCCATCCCGAGTCTGTGCGCGGTCGATCTTCATCTCATAATCTTGAGGCGCGGTTCCCCAGGCGTACCATCCAGCGGGAGGCGCCTCGGCCTCAGCGCTCATCGCCGATACGGTGACCGCCAACAATGCGAGGAAGAATTGCCCTGTAAGCTTCCGCATGCGCGCTCCTTTCTGCTGCGTCTCAGGAAAGATATCATTACCCCAATCGGTGCCGTCCGTCCAACTTTCTGATGGGCTGCGGTCCTGAACACTCATGGCGTCTTCAACGCTCGTCCCCGTCGACCTGGGCGTGAGCAGCGACGGCGCCGGTGGGCGCGCCGAGGGCCATGCTGTTGACTAGCGCGCCGCTCGCTCGCACAGAGGTCACAGCGGGCGATGAACTCCTCCACTTCCCTCAATTGATACGTCACGTGCGTCGTCGAGACCTGCACCCATCCGCGCGGACCGCGCCCCTGCCAGCGCCACTTCGCGAGCGTCTGTGTCTTGATGCCGATGAGCTTCGCCGCTTCCGCGGACGAGATGCGTCCTGCATCGCATCCCTCCACGGGAACCAGCATCGCGGCGTTCATTAGGGCAAGGTAGGAATGGCTCGAAATGCGCGGCTGCGAAACAGAAATAGAGACCACGATAGAGACTCCTTCGAATCGAAGTCGTCATTTCGGGGTCTATTCGCTAGGGATCTCTGGAGCGGGCGACGAGATTCGAACTCGCGACCAAGAGCTTGGGAAGCTCCTACTCTACCAACTGAGCTACGCCCGCTTGTTGAGGAAGGTCTTGTATTTCCAGAGCGCCTGACGATTGGAGGTACTTTATCACGCGTCGCTGCCGTTACGCCTCATGAGCGCGATGAACCATTCCGCGCGGAGGCCCGTGATACATGCGCCGCAGCTCGTCTTTCGCTTTCTCCAAGCGGTGACGATCATTCTTGTTCAGGTGTTTGCCGGCGCGATTGACGTAGAACATCCGCATCGACATGGCTGAGCGATAAGGATTGCTTTTGCGGCGGACGCTCCGGTCGGCCGAGCGCTTGAGCGAGCGCGCGATCGCGCCCGGATCGCGCTTCGAAAAAACACCATTCGCGAGATCGAGGGCGTTGCTCGACTCGGTGACTTGGCGGGACCAGCGCTTCTGTTTGGTGCCGGCATTCGCATGCGCTCGTGCGGTTCGGATCGGCAATTCGTAGCGCGAGTTCTGTGTCGATGGAGGCCGGGCGCGGTCCTTCGATCACGCGGAAAACTTAGGCAGAGTGTCCGTGCTATCGTTTCCGGGAATCCAGTTGTCCCGCGGCAAATTTGCCGTTTGCCAGGGTCGGAGGGAGCGCTGCGGCTGATACTAAGAATACGCGAGCGGGCGGCGGCCACTGGACCGGCGCCGGTGCTCCGTCTGGTCGCGGTGCTTTCGCTGCTGGTCACTCCATTGACAGCGCAGGTTCAGAACGCATCCTCCAGCGACCTGAACCGCCTCTCGATTGAAGAGCTGGCGCAGATCAAGATCACGTCTGTCTCGAAGATCGCCGAGCCGCTCAGCCAGGCTGCGGCTGCGGTGTTCGTAATCACGCAGGACGAGATTCATCGCTCCGGAGCAACCAACATCCCGGAAATCCTGCGGCTCGCGCCCAATCTTCAGGTGGCGCGGCTCGATGCGAATACGTATGCGATCACCGCCCGAGGATTCAATCAGTCGAGCGGCACGGCGAATAAGCTGCTCGTGCTCATCGACGGACGCGCCGTCTATTCGCCGCTCTTCTCGGGAACGTTCTGGGACGCGCAGCGCACCTTCATCGATGACATCGACCGCATCGAAGTGATCAGCGGCCCCGGCGGCACGCTCTGGGGAGCGAACGCGGTCAATGGCGTCATCAACATCATCACGAAGGACGCCGCCGAAACGCGCGGCGCGATGGTGAACGCGCGGGCCGGTACGCTTGACGGCAGGTTGAGTGCGCGTGATGGCGGAGCACTTGGCAGCGGCGGCAACTTTCGCGTTTATGGACTCGGCATGACGCAAGGCTCGATGGAGCGCGCCACCGGCGCGAGCGTCCATGATTCGTGGAACCTGCTCCAAAGTGGGTTTCGCGCCAACTGGCAGAAGGCAATCGACAGCGTCACCGTGCAAGGCGATCTGTATCGCGGTACCGGGATCGGCCGGCCGGCGTTTCTTTCGAGCGGTGAGATCAGCGGAGGCAACGTCTCGGCGGCCTGGGATCGCACGCTCGAAAATGGCCATCTGCGCACGCAGACGTATTTCGACAACATCCGCAGGGTTCTCGTCAGCGGCATTGATGCGCGCGTCGATCAGTACGCGCTGGAAACCCAATACGACACCACCCTCGGTGCCCGGCACGCCATCGTGATCGGAGCCGGGTATCGCACGACGCACGATGAGTTCCGGAAAGGCCCTGCAACCGCGTTTCTCGCTCCCGCCAAACGGACGCTCACTTTCGCCAACGTCTTCGCGCAGGACACGATCGCTCTTGGCGCACGGACAAAGCTCGCCATCGGCCTCAAACTCGAAGACAACACATACACGGGCGTCGAGCTCATGCCCGACGTCCGCCTTTCGTGGAACGCTTCGAGCCGGACGATGCTCTGGACTTCGGTCTCGCGCGCCGTCCGCACGCCATCGCGTTTCGACGCGGACTTGATCAACACCGGCATCCTCGCCGGCGGTCCTGACTTTCGCTCCGAAGACCTGCTGGCTTATGAAGCCGGTTACCGCGGCCTGGTGACGCCGGCGTTCTCTCTTTCCGTCTCGGCATTCTCCAACCATTACAGCAATCTCCGGACAGTGGAAGGATCGGGACCTGCCATTTTTCCGCTCGTCATCCGCAACGGCATGGAGGGGACGACGCAAGGAGTTGAGCTCTGGGGCAACCTTGCCGTGCGCGAATGGTGGCACGTCAGCGCCGGATTCAACACGCTGCAAAAAGATCTGAAGCTTGTTCCCGGCAGCCGTGACTTTTTTGGCGTCAGTTTCGCCGGGAACGATCCGCACTCGCAATGGCAGATGCGATCGAGCATGGACCTTCCCGGACGGGTGCAGATCGACCTCTGGGCTCGAAAGATCGGCCGTCTGCCAAGTCCTGCTATTCCTGCCTACTTCGATGGCGATGCCCGGATCGCGTGGGCGGCAACCGAGAGACTCGAGCTTGCTATCGATGGACAGAACCTCGTGCACGCGCGGCATCTCGAGTTCGTGAACCCGTCCATTCCAGCGAACGAGGTTCCAAGATCTGTCTCCCTGACCGTTCGATGGAAGTCCTGAACCATGGCGACGAGCTCACGCGCGACGCGTTTCCTCCGGCTGGTCGCGCTCGTGCTCCTTCTCATCGCGGTTCCCGCGGGTGCAGCAGACCGCTCGCTTGAATACGCGGTGAAGGCGACCTTTCTCTACAAATTCGGCTTCTTCGTTGATTGGCCGGCGGGGACGTTCGCGAACGACACGGCTCCCTTCAATCTTTGCGTGGTTGGCGCCGATCCCTTTGGCGGCCGGATCAAGAATGCGGTTTTCGGCCAGAGCGTCGGCCGGCACCCGATCGTCCTGCGCCAACTCACGAAAGCGGAACCGCAAGCCAATTGCCACGCGATGGTCATCGGAACGGCCGCCAGTCAAACGGCCAGCGAGGCGCTGCGCGCAGTCGAAGGCTCGCCGATTCTTACAGTCACCGATTCGGCGTTGGGTCCCGCCACCGGCATCATCCACTTCGTCATTGCAGACGATCGTGTCAGCTTCGATATCGATACCGCGCTCGCTGCGAAGAACCATCTGGTCATCAGCTCAAAACTGCTAGCGCTGGCGCACAAGATCAACGGCGCGCGGCCGGGAAATCCCCCATGAGCGGGCGCTATCTTCAAGGCCGGTTCACGCCGGCACTTGCTCTCGCCGGCGCGGTCATTCTGCTTGTGGCAGGTGTGCTGGTCTCCACGTATCAGGACCGGCTCTTTCGCGCGCAGCAGCTCCGCGAGGTGCGGGTCCAGGGTGAGATCCTTGCAAAAAGTGTCACCGCTGCGCTGTTCTTCGGCGATCCGAAAGTGATGCAGGAACACGTGAGCGCACTCGAGATCAATCCTGAGATCGAGGCAGTGGGCGTGTACGACACCCGGCAGATGCTCGTGGCGAGCTTCGTGCGGAAGGGAAGCGAGCCGCTCTCCCGAACCCACGTCGACACGCGCACTCTGGCCGGCAAAACGATGGTCATCGTGCCCGTGCTCCAGGATGGCACCACCCTCGGCGCCGTCTCCATTCGCGCGATCGACGAGCCTTTCAACACCGGGCTCACCCGCCACATCGCCATCATGCTCCTCGCGATCATGGCCGCGTTGCTCGTGACGTTCATGGGAACGTCGCAGCGAACGTTACGAGAAGTGAACCGGCAGGTCGAAGCGCGCGCGCTGGCGCTGGCGGAAACGAATCAACTTCTGCAAACGGAGATGGAGGAGCGAAGCAAAGCCGAAGATGCGCTGCGCCAGAGCCAGAAGATGGAGGCGGTCGGGCAACTTTCCGGCGGGCTCGCCCACGATTTCAACAATCTCCTGACGATCATCCAGGGCAACCTGCACCTCTTGCGGCTGAGTGGCTTTCAGGATCCGTCGGCGATTCAAACCTACGTTGACGGCGCCGGTGAAGCTGTCGAGCGCGCCGGCCACGTCGTGCGGCGTCTCCTCGCCTTCTCTCGTCGCCAGCCTCTCTCGCCGCGGAGTGTCGACCTCAACGAGCTCCTCATCGGGATGAAGGATCTCATCCTCCATTCCGCCGGCGATCGCGTGCGCGTGACCTGGGAGCTCAACGCAACCTGGAAAACGCTCTGCGACGTCAATCAGATGGAAAACGTGATCCTGAACCTGACCATCAATGCGCGCGATGCGATGCCCGACGGTGGCACGCTCACTATTGCGACGAGCGATTGCGTGCTGACCGACGGCGCGCTCGGAGGCACGATCGCGCCGGGTGCGTATGTCGAAACGAGGGTTCGGGACACGGGGACCGGCATGACCGAAGAGGTGCGCAAGATGGCCGTCGATCCGTTCTTCACCACGAAGCCTCAGGGGCTCGGAACGGGACTGGGACTGAGCATGGCCTTCGCCTTCATCCGCCAATCCAATGGATATCTGAACATCGAAACTCTCCCCGGCAAGGGGACAACGATCGTGATCCTGCTCCCCCGTCAGATTGGATCATCGGAGAATGCATGAGAGACTCAAGTGTCGTGACCGAAGAGAACCCGATCACCGTGCTTCTTGCGGAAGACGAACCGATGCTGCGCCGCGTCGTTTGCGAGACGCTGCGCCACTCCGGATATCGTGTCATCGAGGCCGAAGACGGCACCGCCGGTCTCGAGATGCTGCGATCGGAGGCACCGATCGATGTTCTGCTCACCGACGTCAAGATGCCGGGTCTGAATGGATATCAGCTCGCCGAGGCGGGCCTGTCGCTCCGGCCGGCGATGAAGGTGATGCTCATGACCGGCTATGCCGACGAAGCGATCCCCGATGCGATCCGGCTGGCATCGATCCCAATCCTTCGCAAGCCATTCGATTTTGCGAAACTCGCCAGCTCGGTTCGAGAAGGCATTAGTCCACGCTGACGGTCTGATTTCATCGGCGCGCTCGTGCGACGGTCAACGCGCGGGCTGAAAGAGCTCGATCGGATTGCCCGATGGATCGTCCAACAGAATCTCTGATCCTCCCGGGCCGGTTGCGACTTCGTTCCGGAAGTGAATGCCGGCCCCGCGAAGTCTCGCAACCTCGGACTCGAGGTCGTCAACATTGATGATGATTCGATTCCAGCCGCCTGGTTCCGCGTGACGTCCGTCGAGCATCGGTTTGGCTGCGCCTCCCGGACCAAACGGTGTACTCAACACAAGGTCCAGCGGCCCTCGAGAGAGCAACGCGAAGTTGGGTCGCGATTCCATCTTGACCTGAAAGCCGAGATGCTGCGTGTAGAAGGTAATCGCAGGATCGAGGTCGTTGACCATGTAGCGCACTCTGATCGTGTCCATATCCGTTTCCTTCGCCAGCCGCTCTGCACGGCTGAAGCCATACACAGCAGCCTTGGGATTGGGACGCCTCAGCGCTGGGCGATGTACTCGGTGAAGAGTTTGACGAAGGCGCCTTTTGGTCCTGTCAGATACGCGGTTCCGCGCACGGTCACTGGCTCCTCGGATGAGAGGCGGCCACCGCGGGCGTAGCCCCAGACGGAGATCATCGATTGTTGCGTCTGTCCGGGAGCGAGTGGCACGTTCAGGTTCGTCGTGACCGGCGAAATGGCGTAGGCACCGGTGCTGACGGTGCGGATCTCGATGCGGTTGAGCGTCACTGGATCGCTCGTGGTATTCGACGCCGTCAGCACGAATTGCACGGTGACCGGTCCGTTGAACGTGAAACTGTTCACGCCCGTTTCGACCTGCTCGAGGTGCATCGAAATTTTCGGCGCGTTCGGATCTTCGTCAGCGCTCGACGCGCAGCCTGCGAGAAGGAGCAGCACAGCCAGCAGCGCATAGATTCGTTTTGTCATCGTCAGCTCCCAATCCCAGGCATTGCAGTCAACGGCTGCAACTCCCCTGCTACGGCCATGATTCCTCCAAATCGGGACGACGCCGCGCGCGCGTGTCGCTGTCGCGTGTCAGGCGACGCAAGGCACTTGAGGTTCAGACGTGGCTGCGTATCTCCCTTTCAAAAACAGGGCATTCTTGCGAAATGCAGTTTGGGACCGACTCCATCAGCGCTGGAGAATGCCCTCGGTGAAGAGCTCGACGAAGTGGCCTTTCGGACCGGTCAGGTAGCCCGCGCCGCGCAGCATGACCGGCGCAGTGGAGTACCCGCGGCCGCCGTGAGCATTGGCCAAAACGGAGATCGGAAGCTGCTGCGACTGACCGGGAGCGAGCTGCATGTTGAGGGTCTTCGTGACCGACGGAATGCTGTAGGCGCCATCATCGATCGTCCAGACTTTGAGGCGCGCGAGCGTCAGTGGCTCCGTCGTTGTATTCGTGCCGGTCAGGACGAACTGCACTGTCGTTAGTCCGGCACTGGCGAATGAATCGGTACCCCTATCAACCTGCTCGAGGTGCAGCGCGATCTTCGACGCATTGGGATCCTGGACAGCGCTCGACGCGCATCCGGCAAGAAGAAAAACCGCGGCCAGCAATGCATACGTTCGTTTCATCATGACCCCTCGGGCGTCAATGATCGGGAGTCGGACCGATATCCGCTCGCGATACTGCGCCGGTTTCAACTCGCAATCAGCAACCATCATCCCGCAATTGCCGGAAGGCCGATCACCTGCTCCAGTTCTGCCTCTTCGGCGATCCACTCTTTCGTTCGGAAGGCGCCTTCCCATCGCGCCACAACGACCGTCGCGAGGCAATTGCCGATGACGTTGACGCAGGTGCGGGCCATGTCCATCAACTCGTCAACGCCGAGGATCACGATGACGCCTTCGGCCGGGAGTCCGAACGAAGCCAGCGTGCCGAGGAGGATGACGAGCGACGCGCGCGGAACGCCGGCAACGCCCTTCGACGTCAGCATCAGCGTCAGCATCATGACGATCTGCTGCGTCCACGAGAGATGAACGTTGGCGGCCTGGGCGACGAAAATCGACGCCAGGGCGAGATAAAGCGTGGTGCCGTCGAGATTGAAACTGTATCCAGTCGGAAGAACGAAACCGACGATGCGGCGCGGGACGCCGAGGCGCTCCATGTTCTCCATCGCCTTCGGAAGCGCGGACTCCGAGGAGGTCGTGGCGAAGGCGATCGTGGCGGGCACTTTCACGGCGCGGAAGAAATCGAGCAGCGGAACTTTGAAGAGCAGCGCGACGGGCAGCAGCACGAAGAGCAGGAAAACGACCAGCGCGCCGTACAGCGTCAGTACGAGCATGCCGAGGTTCTTGAGAACGCCGAGACCGGAATGGCCGATCGTGTTGGCCATCGCCGCGCCAACACCGACCGGCGCGAACTTCATCACGAACTCAGTGAAGCGAAACATGATGTCCGCCAGCGACTCGCACCAGGTAATGATCGGACGCGCTTTCTCGCCGATCGATGTGACTGCGAGCGCGAAGAGGACCGAGAACACGACGATCTGCAGCACATCGCCTTCAGCCATCGCTTTGAGGATCGAGGCCGGCGCGAGGTGGGCAATGATCTCGCCGAATTTCTGCGGCTTGGCAGGCGGATCGGGCGCGGTGAGTCCTTGTCCAACGGCATCAGCAGCCTGCGACGCTTTCGCCGCGGCGGTGACGTTGTCGCCGTGCGCGGCTGCGAGATTCGCTTCCTTCGCCAGCTTCGATGCGCGATCCGCGAGGACAGCTTTGTTCACTTCCGTGTGAACGCCGGCGAGCGAAACGCCGACGCCGGGCTTGGTGAGATTCACTGCCGCGAGACCGATGAAGAGCGCGAACGTCGTCACGATCTCGAAGTAGAGCAGGGCCTTGAATCCGATGCGCCCGACCTGTTTGATGTCGCCCGTTCCGGCGATGCCGATGACGAGTGTGGCGAAGATCAGCGGCGCGATGATCGACTTGATCAGGTTCAGAAAAAGCATCGAGAGGGGCCGCATCATCTGGCCCCAATCCGGCCAGAGCCAGCCGACGAGCACACCGATGGCCAGACCGATGAAGATCTTCTGCGTGAGGGAAACTTTCGGAAGTGCCATGTGCGGGGAAGTGTAGGTGACGAGCGGCGTGAGTACAACGACGAATGGTCCGCTGCGTTTCGACGACCCGAAATGTTCAATGTTTCGTGTTGGATGCTGCGTGTTGAATGAGCCCGGGATTAACCGCATTCAACATTCGACATTCAACAACACCGGCGAGTTGTTCTGATCGCAGCCGGCACCGGGTTCATTCAACAGCCAACGCTCAACATTCACCATTCAACGTTTCGCATCGAGCCGCGCGCGCCGATCGCACCACCGAACATTGGCCCACTCGCTGCATCCCCGCCCTCCGGTTTTCCAAGGAGGGTACGCATGACCTTGCCTCCCTGTTATCAGCCGCCGGATGACGATCCCGACGAGACGAATGATTCGCCATCGGATCCGAGCCGGCGCTCCTTCTTGATCAGTTCGGCGACGGTGACGGCGACGCTGCTCGTCGCTCCTGCGTTCGCCAAACCCGTCATGCACGCGGACGCGATCGCCGATCCGAACGCCATTCCCGTGGCGCTCAACGTCAACGGACGCGTTCACGAGCTTCGGCTCGATCCGAGGACGACGCTGCTCGATGCGCTGCGCGAACATCTCAATCTCACCGGCACCAAGAAAGGCTGCGATCAGGGAGCGTGCGGCGCGTGTACGGTGCTCGTCGACGGGCGCCGCATCAACTCCTGCCTCACGCTCGCGGTCATGCACAGCGGCCGGAAGATCACGACGATCGAAGGGATCGCTGCGAACGAACGGCTCCATCCGGTGCAGGCCGCGTTCATCCGCAACGACGGTTTTCAATGCGGCTACTGCACCTCGGGACAGATTTGTTCCGCCGTCGCCGTGATTCAGGAAGGGCATACGCGCAACGACGATGAGATCCGCGAGTGGATGAGCGGCAACATCTGCCGCTGCGGCGCCTACGAAGGAATCGTCGCCGCCGTTCGCGAAGCAGCGGGGAGGCGGGCATGAATCCATTCGATTACGTTCGCGCGCGCGAAGTCTCCGGTGCGATTTCGTCGGGCTCGCGCGCTGATGCGAAGTTCATCGCCGGCGGAACGAACCTGGTCGACCTGATGAAATGCGGCGTCGAGCGGCCCGCGCATCTCGTCGACGTCAATGATCTGAAGCTGGCCGGCATCGAGCGCATCAGCGGCGGGATTCGCATCGGCGCCATGGCCCGGATGAGCGACGTCGCCCGCCATCCGCTCGTGCTCCAGAGTGCTCCCGCGGTTTCGCAGGCGCTGCTGGCCAGCGCATCGCCGCAGTTGCGCAACGCGGCGTCGATCGGCGGCAATCTGATGCAGCGCACTCGT
The DNA here is from genome assembly GCA_963719365.1 of Thermoanaerobaculia bacterium. Taxonomy (GTDB): domain Bacteria; phylum Acidobacteriota; class Thermoanaerobaculia; order Gp7-AA8; family Gp7-AA8; genus JADGNZ01. The sequence goes on from OY970380.1 coordinate 2,286,283, forward strand.
TGCGCGTACTTTCGCGAGCTGACGTTCGCGCCGTGCAACAAACGAAATCCCGGCAGCGGCTGTGCGGCGATCGATGGCGAGAATCGCATGCACGCAGTGTTGGGCGGATCGGAGTCGTGCATCGCCACGCATCCTTCCGATCTGGCGGTTGCCGTTGCTGCGCTCGACGCCGTCCTCACGCTGCACGGTCCGCACGGCGATCGTCAGGTCGCCGCGGCGGACTTTCATCTCCTGCCCGGAACGACGCCGCAAATGGAGCACGATCTCAAACACGGCGAGCTGATCACGTCCGTCTTCATCCCCGACGCGCCGCATGCCAAACGCTCGGCGTATCTCAAAATCCGCGATCGATCCGCGTACGAATTCGCGCTTGCCTCAGCCGCCGTCGGTCTCGAGATCAGCGGCGGCACCATCCACTCAGCGCGCATCGCCCTCGGCGGCGTGGCCACGAAACCGTGGCGGGCGAAGTTTGCCGAGGCGGCACTGATTGGGAAGGCAGCAACGAAAGAAACGTTCCGAGATGCAGCCGAAGCGGAGATGAAATCCGCAACCGGCCACGGACAAAACGCATACAAGATCGAGCTCGCGAAACGGACGCTCGTGCGCGCGCTCAGCGACCTCGCGGGAGGTGCCGTATGATTCCGAACATCGGCAAGCCACTCGACCGCGTCGACGGACGGCAGAAAGTCACCGGCGGGGCGCGCTACGCCACAGAGAACAAGCTCGATCGCGTCACGTACGCCGCCCTGGTCGACAGCACCATTCCGGCGGGAACGATCAAGTCGATCGACGTTACCGCGGCGAAGAAAGCGCCGGGCGTTCTCGCCGTCATCTCGCACCTCAACGCACCGAAACTCAATCCGCCGCCACCGCCGAAGCCGGGCGGCGGCGGCGAGCAGTCCAGCAGCCTCACCGAATCGAAGTACCTCCCCTTCTCCGACGGCACCATCCACTACCTCGGGCAGCGCATCGCCGTCGTGGTCGCCAACACGCTCGAGCACGCGATTCACGGCGCCGAGTTAGTGCGGGTCACGTACGACGCCGCGCCGGCGCGCACCGACATCGAGAAGTATCGCGGCGAAGCGAAGGATCGATCGCAGCAGCAGCCGAGCGCGTTCACGAAAGGCGATGCCGATGCCGCGCTGGCCGGTGCCGCCGTCAAGATCGATCAGATTTATCGCACGCCGCACGAGCACCACAATCCGATGGAGGCGCACGGCCTCATCGCGGCGTGGGATGGCGATCACCTCACGCTTCACGACTCGTCGCAGAACATCTTCGCCGTGCAACGCACCTTCGCGACGCTGTTCGGCATCCCGAAAGAAAACGTGCACGTGCTCTCGCCCTTCGTCGGTGGCGCGTTCGGGAGCAAGGGCGGCGTCTGGCCGCACGTCGTCATCACGGCGATGGCGGCGCGCGTCGTTGGCCGTCCCGTGAAGCTGACCGTCACGCGCAAGCAACTCTTCTTCGCCAACGGTCACCGTCCGCAAACCGAACAACGCGTCGCGCTCGGCGCCGGCTCCGACGGCAAGCTCGTCTCCATCATTCACGAAGGATTCGGGCAGGGCAACGAAGTCTGCTCATTCGTCGAAGGTTTTACCGCGCCAACGCGCGTCATCTACGCGTCGCCGAACATGCGCGGCTTCCATCACGTCGTCGATCTCAATCTCCCGAGCGGCACGTACATGCGCGGCCCCGGCGACAGCACGGGCATGTTCGCGCTCGACTCGGCGATGGACGAGATGGCCTACGCGCTGAAGATCGACCCACTTCAGTTCCGGCTGATCAATCACGCCGATCAGGATCCGTTGTCGGGCAAGCCGTGGTCGAGCAAGTCGCTCAAAGAATGTTACGCCCGCGCTTCCGAGAGTTTCGGCTGGTCGCGGCGAACGCCCGAGCCGCGCTCGATGCGCGACGGCCGCAATCTCATCGGCTGGGGCATGGCCAGCGCCAACCGCCCCGCACACCGCGCGCCCTGCTCCGCGCGTGCGCTCATGCGCGCGGACGGCACCGTCACCGTGAGCTGCGGCTCGCACGAGATGGGGATGGGCACCGCCACCGTGATGTCGCAGCTCGCCGCCGAGACGCTCGGCATTCCGGCCGAGCGCGTCCGCTTCGAATACGGCGATACGAAGCTGCCCACCGCGCCGATCTCCGCCGGATCGCTGACTGCCGCCAGCGTCGGCTCCGCGGTCTTCGGCGCGGCTTCGGAATTAAAGAGGAAGCTGGCCGAATTGGCCGGCGCCGATCCCGCCTCGCTCGATCCCAACAACTACACCGCAATCCTGCGGCAGCACTATCTCGATCACATCGACGCGCAGTTCGACGCCAAACCGCCGATGGAAGATCCCTACTCGTCGCACGCGTTCGGCGCGCACTTCGTCGAGGTGGCCATCGACGAAGACATCCCCGTCGTCCGCGTACGCCGCATCGTCAGCGCTTTCGCCGCCGGCAAAATCCTGAATGAGAAAACCGCACGCAGCCAGTGTTACGGAGGCATCGTCTGGGGCATCGGACAGGCGCTCCTCGAGCAAACGCACCTCGACACGAAGCTCGGCGCCTTCACCAACGTGAATTTCGCCGAGTATCTCGTGCCGGTGAATCCGGACATCCAATCGATCGAAGTAATCCTGGTCGAAGAAAACGACCCGCACATCAACCCGATCGGCGTCAAAGGAATCGGCGAAGTGAGCATCGTCGGCGTCGCGCCTGCGATTGCCAACGCGGTCTTTCACGCGACGGGAAAGCGCGTGCGCGACTTGCCGATCACGGTCGAGAAGTTGCTCTGAAAAGACATCTCAGTTTTTCGTCAGATCAGCGCTGCGTTAGAATTCCAGCCATGAAAATCGCGTCGGGCAAAGTTGTACACGGGCAAATCGTCTACGAAGGAGAGCTTCCCGAGGGCGCTGACATCACGCTGATCGCACGTGAGGATGAGGAGACATTCGAAGTCAGCCCCGAGCTTCGCGCCGTTCTTCTCGAATCGATCGCGCAGTGCGAACGGGGAGAGACGATCTCCGCTGACGAACTGCTCAGCGAGATGCGAAGCCGGGAATGAGATCACCCCTGCCGGTTGAAATCAGCGATCTCGCCGCCCGGCATATTCGTGAGTTGGAGAGTTGGTGGCGGAGGCATCGCACGGCGGCTCCGAACGCCGTTCGCAAAGAGATCGAACGAGCCCTCAGCGTGATCACGCTCCAACCGTTCGCCGGACCTCGCGCGGTTGATGCTGAACTTCCGGATGTTCGCCGAATTCATCTTTCGCGCATCTGGCACTTTCTCTACTACCGGGTGCATGAGGCACCTGAGCGAATAGAGCTTCTGGCGCTTTGGTCCGAGAGTCGTGGTGAGGGACCGCCGATCTGATCGCGCGCCTACGCCGTCGCCCCACCGCACGAGCTTCCCGCTCCGGCCGTGCAGCCGAAGCAGTGGCGCCTCGTGACAATGCGGCGGGTTTGCCACTTGGCGAGATCGAATTCGCTGACGTGCATCGCGGCATCGCCGGGCAGCGCATCGAGATCGAGCATCTGGTTGAAGTCGCAGTCGTAGAGGCGGCCGTCCCACGAGATCGAGATCGTGTTGCGGCACATCAGGCCGTTGATCGCGGCGGGATTGAACGACTTCGCCAGGCGCTCCATGTACGGATGGAGATTCTCGCTGTCGACGAGCCACTCCAGAAACCGCGAGATCGGCATGTTGTTGAGCGTGAAGAGGCGATCGAACGTGATCGCGAAATTGCGCTGCAGACCCTCTTTCCATTCGCTCTCGATGCTCGACTGATTCGCGGAGAGGAACGCGCCAGCGGGATTGCTCATCAACGTCAATCGGCGGCGCGGATCGCCCATGCCGTAGCCGGCTTCGTTGAGAAGATGGAGCGCCTCGATCGACTTGTCGAACGCGCCGTCGCCGCGCTGCGCGTCGGTGTTGCGCTTCCGATAGTGCGGCAGCGACGCGACGATCTCCACGCCGCGCTCGCCGAGCCAATTTGCGAGTCCCTTGTTGCGCGGCAGAAGCAGCACCGACAGGTTGCACCGGTCGATCACATGCCTTCCGCGACGCACCGATTCCTCGACGACGTAGCGAAAGTGCGGATGCAGCTCCGGCGCGCCGCCGGTGAGATCGACCGTATGCGCCGTCGTCTGATCCAGCGCGCGCAAACAGGCCTCGATCGTGTCGAGACTCATCATCGCGTCGCTGCGGTCGGGCCCTGCGTCAACGTGGCAGTGACGGCACGTCATGTTGCAAAGCTTCCCGAGGTTGATTTGAAAGATTTCGAGGGGGGCAGGATGGAGGCCGGCGAAACCGGCAGCGGCGATGGACTGCTCGAAGTCGAGCGGCTGACCTTCGATGACGACATCCGCAAGCTGACGCAACTGCTCCGCGGGTGCCGCAAGCGTCGAATGCCGCGCCCGCAGCGACTGCGCCGCACGCGGACCGTCGATCGATTCTTCAGTTGATCCTTTCACTCTTCACTCTTCCCACTTCACTCTTCGATCACATTCCCGCTTTTTTCGCGTGTTCCTTCATCTGCATCCCATGAACAAGCGACGCTCCTCCGCGGATTGCACACGCCACGTGCACGGCCTCCGTCATCTGCTCGAGGTCGGCGCCTTTCTCGAGGCTCGTGGTCGTGTAGGCGTCGATGCAGTACGGACACTGCACCGCATGCGCGACCGCCAGCGCGATCAACGCCTTCTCGCGCTCCGTGAGCGCGCCCGCCGCGAAAACGGCGTTGTAATAGTCGAAGAATTTTTTAGCGAGATCGGGCGCGCCCTCCGCGATGTCGCCAAACGCGCCAAGATGTTTCGGTTCGTAGTAATGCTCGGACATGGTGGTGTTCTCCTTCGTGCGTCGAAGTCTATGCGGTGTCGGGTCGCGAGGTTGCTCGGTTGCCCGGCTAGTGTCGCGTCACGCTTGTAATCTCCAGTTGCCTCTGCAGGGCACGCAGGTGAGCACGATCTTCGTTAGCCCGAGGCGCCCCTCGTCGGTTCGTAAGCTGGACGTGACGCCAGATCCAAAACGGACATGACACCAGTCTGTCACTTCCAGACCCCGCGACCGCGAGACCCAGCAACCAGGCAACCCAGCAACCAGGCAACCGCCAACCCAACCCAAACCACTGGACCCCCGCCCCCGAAGCGAACATGATCAGCAAAATTCGGAGGCAGCGATGCGCAGATTCCTCGTCACGTGTGTGGTTCTCCTGTCGTGTGTTGTGCCGGCGTTGGCGCAAACGATCTCCTGTGAGTCGGTCGATGGGCACTACCGCGAATGCCGCGCTGGCTCCGCCGGCAAAGCCGTTCTCGATATGGAACTGAGCGACAACCTCTGCATCGAGGGAACCACCTACGGGACGCGCATGGAAGGCGTCGTCTGGGTCGATCGCGGTTGCCGCGGACGTTTCAAGCTTCGCGGCGGCAGCCTCATCGGAAACCGGCGCATCATCTGCGAATCGCAGAAAGGGACGCTGGCATGGTGCCCCGCCGAATTGAACAACGCCGCCGATCCTAAGGTTGGCGTATCGCTCGTCCGCCAGCTTGGCGAGAAAACCTGCGTCGAGGGCGAAAGCTGGGGATATGAGATCGAGCGGGATCAGATCTGGGTCGATAAAGGATGCCGCGGCGAATTCATGGTCGGCCACGCCAATCCATTCAAAGCTGTGGAGGCGCTCGACGCCAAGGTCGTCTGCGAGACTCCCAATCGGCAGAAGGTGCAATGCGCGGCGGATACTGCGGCCGGCGTGCGCATTATCCGCACTCTCAACGACACAACATGCGGATTCGGGAAGCAGTGGGGCTACGACGAGAGAAGCATCTGGGTGACCGGTGGCTGCCGCGCCGAGTTTGCGATCCGCGGGATTCCCAAGCCCACGATCCAGGCTGTTACGTGCGAATCGCACAACAACGACCGCGTCGATTGCCCGGCGGAGACGAAATACGGTGTCGCGCTCGTACGCAACACCGGCGAGAACGAATGCGTCCTCGGTAAGAGCTGGGGCTTCGACGACAAAGGCGTCTGGGTCGCCGAGAGCTGCCGCGCCCAATTCGCCCTCGGCGGTTACCGCTTGCCTCCAACAGCCAAACTGCCGCCGACGGCGACGAAACTCATTTGCGAATCCGCCGGCGGCCAGAAAAAAATCTGCGAGGTCGACGCATCGCACGGCGTCGGTCTGCTGCGCCAGATCAGCGACACCGATTGTGTATTGAATAAGAGCTGGGGCTACGGCCGCGACGGAATCTGGGTGAGTGAAGGCTGCCGCGCGGAGTTTGTGGTAGCGAAGTGAGGGAGTCGGATTTCGGGAGTCGGGTGTCGGAGGTTAAACATTAGGACAGCTCCGACTCCCGACCCCCGACTCCCGCGCTCTTACGGCCTCACCGAATCACGCGAAGATTGAGAATCCCCGAAATGGTCACAGAGAAAATCGTCGTCTTACCATTTGACCGGCGGCCGTATTTGGCTCTCCGGTAATAGGCATCTTCGTAACCGCGGCGAAAACCCTGGCGGAAATAGTAGTTGTAATCGCTTTGCGCGACATACCGCCCCGGGTACCCGTAATTGGCGTCACGGTAGGCAAAGGCATCCTGGTATTTGTATTTCCAGTGATCCATCCGGTCTGCCTCGCCGGCGCGATATCCCTGATCGTACCCATAATTGACCGCCTGGCGCAGAACGTCTGCACCATAACGATTCGTGCGGCGGGTCTGGCCGTTGATCACATAGCGATACGTTGATCGCGTGCGGTAGAAGGGATCGCTGTTGTAGTTGTAATTCCGCTCGTTCCGGATCCGCTGCTCCTGATCTTGCAGCGCCTGCGCATATTGCTGTTGCGCCAGGTATTGCGACCGGCGATTCTCCTGTTGCAGTTGTGCATTCTGCGCCTGGACGGCACGCACTTGCTGCTCGAGGGTATTCTGGTACTGAGCCGCGCGCTGCTGTTCGATGGCGATCTGTTGCTGCGCGGCCTGTTGCTGCTGATTGGCCTGATTCTGCTGTTGCTGCAGGCGGGCCTGCTCCTGCTGACGCGCTAACTCCTGCTGACGCTGCGCCGCGGCTTGTTGCTGTCTCTGCTGCTCGGCCTGCTGCGCATTTGGCTGGGTCGTTGCGCCATGTTGCGCACGCTGCCTTCCGGGAGGAACTGGTTGCGGTTGCGGCTGTGGCTGTGGCGGATGCTGCTGCGCCGCCTGTGCTGCCGCCTGCGCCGCCTGCGCCGCCTGCGCCTGTTGCGACTGCAAGGCTTGCTGCTGCGCTTGTGCCGCCTGCTGTGCCTGCTGCTGCTTCAGGGCCTCGGCGTCCCCTTTGTCTTTGTCAGCCTTCTTCTTGTCTTTCTCATCCTTGTTCTGTTTGTCATGCTTGTTTCCGTGCTCTTTGTCCTGATTTTCCTGCAGTGCGTAGGCACCGGTGGACGTGCCAAAAAGCAAGAGCGCAAGCATGGCGCCGGTCAATCCAATTCGTTTCATGGGGGTTACCTCCGATTTCAGCGGCCCGGGCGACGCAGGATTGCGCCACGCGCAGGCCGATGGAGCTTCTACCTGCAAGCGGCGGCCCATGTCGGGACATGCGTTCTATTTCCGAGAGCTATACTTCTTTGGGATCGTGATTCAGGAGGTTCGTGATGAAGAAACTCGTTTTCGTGGCCGGGTTGCTGCTGCTTGCGTCGCAGTCCGTATTCGCTCAGGATCCACTCGTCGTCAATGCGAAGACGTTGCGTCTCAAGCTCGAGAACGCGCGTGTGCGCGTGCTGGAAGCGACGCTGAAGCCGGGACAGAAGGAGCACCTACACTCGCACCCGAGCTATCTTTTCTATGTCATCGCTGGCGGCAAGGTCCGCAATCACAGCGTTGACGGCAAGGTCAGCGAATCGGAATTCAAGACCGGCGACGTGATTTACCGCGATCCGCTCACGCATTGGGCGGAGAACATCGGTACAACGACGATTCACCTCATCCTGGTCGAGCTGAAGGACAAATAGATCGCGGAAGGGGTCAGGTCGAAACCGAAACTGACGACGCCTCGCTATGGACATTCCGCTCGATAGAGGGGTCGTCAGTTTCGGTTTCGACCTGACCCCTTCCGCTTACGGCACAATCGCAACCTTCATTACCCCATCCGCGCGCTTGCCGAAGAGTTTGTAGGCTTCGTTGATATCGGCCAGCTTGAAGCGGTGCGTCAGCAGCGGCGTGAGGTCGAGTTTTCCGCGGCGGACCATTTCGATGAGGCGGCGCATGCGCTCTTTGCCGCCGGGACATAGCGTCGTGACGATGCGGTGCTCGCCGAGGCCGGCGGCGTAGGCGTCGTAGGGGACTTGGAGATTGTGCGAATAGACGCCGATCGACGACAGCGTGCCGCCCGGGCGGAGCACGCGCAGTGCGTTCTCGAACGTTGCCTGGGTGCCGAGCGCTTCGATGGCAACGTCTGCGCCGGTGCCGCCGGAGAGTTTGCGGATCTCTGCGACGACGTCTGTGATTCGATAGTCGAGAACGACGTCGACGCCCATCCTGCGGGCGATGGCGATGCGGTTGTCGTCGCCATCGATGCCGATGACGAGTGCGGCGCCCATCAACTTCGCGCCGAGGGCTGCGCAGAGGCCGATCGGACCGAGGGCGAAAACGGCGACCGAATCGCCGATTTTGACGCCGCCCGATTCCGCGCCGCCGATGCCGGTCGAAGCGATGTCGGTCAGCAGAACGACTTGCTCGTCCGTCACGCCGTCGGGGATCTTCGCCAGATTCGCTTGCGCGCTCGGCACGAGGAGGTACTCCGCCTGCGCGCCATTGATCGTGTTGCCGAAACGCCAGCCACCGATCGCTTCGTATCCGCTGCCGTGTCCGCATTGCGACAGGTTGCCGGAAAGACAGGCATTGCACTGGCCGCAGGGCGTGATGGCGCCGACGATGACGCGATCGCCGACTTTGTAGCCGGTCACGCCAGCGCCGAGCTCTTCGATCACGCCAACCGGTTCGTGTCCCACGATGAGGCCCGGTTTGACCGGATATTCGCCGCGCAGGATGTGCAGATCGGTGCCGCAGATGGTGGTCATGGTGACGCGGATGACCGCTTCGCCCGCTCCTGCGCGAGGACGCGGGACGTCCTCGATGCGAATGTCATCGACGCCGTGAAACACTGCCGCGCGCATCGTTCCGGCGAGCTTTGTTTGTTTGGTTTTCTCTTCAACAGCAAAGGCGACGCTCATAGGAATTCTCCTTGTCTCGATGATCGGTGCGGCCTCGTGCGGCCGCTGCGTCACGAGCCACAACTGACTGTGCTCTCGGTCACCATTCGAAGATAAGGAGGGACGGCCGCTGCGTGTGATGGTTGGTCTGCCGGTTCCGAGCCAGCCGGTGTCACTGTGCTAAATTTTTCGCCATGTCGTTACGGACGTATCAGGCCGGCTCGCCGCGAAAGCCAGGCGAAGGACTTCGAATCGGCACTGTCCGTTTTCCACCGCGCGGCGTGCGCAAGGAAGAGTACGCGCAGCTCGATTTCTTCGATGTCTGGTTTCCCGTCGTCGCGCCGTCGCGCGAGCTGCTGGCCTGGGTGAAGAAACACGACATCGCCAACGATGCCGCGTCGAAGCGTACGTTTCAGAATCGCTACGCACGCGAGTTGGAGAGCGATCCCGCGGCACGCCAGTCGGTGCTGCTGCTGGCGGCATTGGCGCAACAGACGGCAATCTCGATCGGTTGCTTCTGCGAGGATGAGAACAACTGCCACCGTTCGATCCTCAAGACCGTCATCGAGGAAGCAGCGAAGGAACTGCCGGCGCGATGAGTGGCGGGATGCTGCGCCGCGTCTATTTCTGTCTCGCGATCCTGTCTCTGGCCCCGATCTGGAGCGCGTCCTACCTGCCGACTTCGGATGGCCCTTCGCACGTTTACAACTCGTGGGTTCTGCAGCAGCTCGTGAGAGGAAGCCACGGTCCGGCCGCGGATTGGTATGCCATCGACTGGAGACCGCTTCCGAACTGGCTCGGCCACGCGGTGATGGCGCTTCTGATGTTTGTCGTGCCGCCCCTGATCGCCGAAAAACTCCTCGTCAGCGGCATCGTGCTCCTCTTTCTCTACGCGATCTGGAGATACGCCGGCGCGGCCGATGAATCGCGTCAGGCCTTTGCTTTCATCGCGTTCCCGTTCGCATACAACCTTCTTCTGCAGCAGGGCTTCTACAACTTCTGCATCAGCGCGGCGCTCTATTTTCTCGTGCTCGCGGTCTGGTGGAAGCGGCGCGACACTCCCGGCGCGCGCACGATTGCCATCGTGGCTGGCCTGCTGCTCCTTTGCTACTTCTCGCATCCGATGTCGACGCTCCTCGCCATCGGATCGATTGGCATTCTCTGGCTGGCAACGTTGCCCGGGCGGCCAATCGCAATCCACGCGCGGCATCTCGTTTCGCTGCTTCCGGTTCTGCCTCTGCTGGTGTGGTTCTTTCGCGTGCAAGGTGTTTCGCTGGCGCGGGCGCCGGTCAGCGCGGCCGGTCTTTTCAGCTACATCATGAGGATGTGGGTGCTGCTCACGTTCGATGAGTTTCAGGCAAAGCTCGGCTTCGCATTCTTCCTCGGCATCGCCGCGTTGATCATCATCACGTTGATCCGCCGGCGATGGCGATGGAGCGAAGGGGATGCATTCATCCTCGTCACGCTCGCTCTCATCGTCGTTTACGCGCGCGCGCCGGCAGCATCGTCGGGCGGGACGATGATCATGGAGCGGATGGCGCTCTTCGTCGTCCTTTCGCCGATCGTCTGGCTGGCGCCTCGCCTGCCGCGGCGCGCCACGATCGCACTGGTCATGCTGCTTTCCGTTGTTTCCGTCGCGTACACCGGATTTCTCGTGCAGCGCTACCGCAGACTCTCGCGGCGCGTTGAGGAGGTCGTACGCAGCGCGGATGCGATCGGGCCCGGCACCGCATTCGTTCCCTTGATTCGCGATGTCCGTCCACACGGATCGTTCGTGGCCGTGCAGATGCACGCCATCGACTACGCGGCGGTCGAGAAAGGCTCCGTCGACATCGCCAACTACGAAGCCGCCGCCGGATACTTTCCCATCCGATTCCGGCCCGGCATCGCGCCGCCTGAAACGAACCTCGCCGGCCCGAGGGTGAGCGAAATCGATCTCACGCCATACCTCGCTCGGGTGCCGTACGTGTTCCTCTGGCATGTTCCGGATGACGCGCCGGTGATGTCGCAACTGGCTAGTTGTTGCGAGCGCGTAGGGGCGTCAAACGGTGGGCGCGTCTATTTGAAACATTGAGAAAGGCTTTATCCGCAGATGACACAGATGTTCGCAGATGAATTAGCCCACTGCCGCGGTGACGTGCGCCATCGCTTGCGTGAGGTCGGCGAGCAGATCGTCGAGGTCTTCGCAGCCGACCGAGAGGCGCACGAGGCCGGCTGTGATTCCCTGCTTTCGTTGTTCGGATTCGGGCACGCTCTTGTGCGTCATCGATGCGGGATGTTCGATCAGCGATTCGACGCCGCCGACCGACACCGCGAGCGTGATCATGCGCACGCTGTTCATCAGGATGCTGCCCGCCGTGACGCCGTTGCGCATTTCGAAGGCGATGATCGATCCCGGGCCGTCCATCTGCTGCTGCGCGAGCTTGAACTGGGGATGCGACGGCAGACCCGGATAGCGGACCCAGGCTACCTGCTCCTGATCTTCGAGCCAGCGGGCGATGGTCATCGCGTTCGTTTGCGCGCGCTCGACGCGCATACCGAGTGTGCGGATGCCGCGCAGGAGGAGCCACGATTGATGCGGGTCGATGGTGAGGCCGAACATGATCGCGGCGTCCCGCAACGGCGCGAGCATCGAAGGATCGCGGGCGACGACGATGCCTGCGATGACGTCGCTGTGGCCGTTGAGTGATTTCGTGGCCGAGTGCAAGACGACATCCGCGCCGAGCTCGATCGGGCGCTGGAGATGCGGTCCTGCGAATGTGTTGTCGACGACGAGCGGAATGCCGGCGCTGCGCGCGGTTGCCGATGCGGCGATGAGGTCGACGAGATCGAGCGTCGGGTTCGCGGGAGTCTCGGCGTAGATGAGCCGCGTCTCGGGACGGATGGCCGCGGTCAGCGCAGCAGGGTCAGTCGCGGGCACGAAAGTCGAGGTCACGCCGAGGCGCGAAAAGTAGCGCGTCAGTAATCCGCGGGAAGCGCCATAAAGCGGATCGGTGGCCACGACGTGATCGCCTTGTCGCAGCAGCGCGAGAAAGACGGTGCTGATGGCGGCCATGCCGGTGGCGGTGGCAACCGCGCCGCATCCCCCTTCGAGATCGGCGACGCATTCTTCGAGAGCCTGCACGGTCGGATTTCCCATCCGCGTGTAGATCGGACCGCTCGATGTGCCGTCAAAACGCGCGGCCCCTTCCTCGGCGGTAGGAAACGCAAACGTCGAGCTCTGATAGATCGGCACCGATACCGCGCCGCGATGTGCCGCCGGATCGAGCCCGCCATGAATTGCCTTGGTGTGCAGACGCTTCGCTTCGTTCGCCATACGAAGAATGATCGCGTCGGGATGCGACGGCCGCGCATGTCGCGCAACACACGGCCGTGTGATGACGCGCACCAGAAACCATCGCCACAAGACTTCTCACGCGAAGCCGCGAAGACGCGAAGCGTTTGCGAGTTGGGTGGCCTTCGCGTCTTCGCGGCTTCGCGTGAGAAATGTCTCTGTGGTTGATTAATTTTGCCTAGTGCTTGGCCAAACCGCGAATATACGCGACCAGCGAGCTCACGTCGGCGACGCTCAGCTTGGCTTTGTATGCGGGCATTTTGCCCTTGCCGTCCGAGATGATCTTCTGCAGGTCGGCGTCGGTCTGTTTCTGCACGTCGGCCGAGCTCAGATCCTGCACTTTCATCGACTTGCCAATCGTGGTCTGGCCCTTGCCGTCAGGGCCGTGGCACGTGGCGCACTTCGTTTTGTAGATGTCGGCCGCGCCGGGTGCGGCTGCGAACGACACCGAGGCGGCAAAGAGGGCGAGCATCGTGACGAACAGTAGTTTTCGATTCATATGTTTCTCCTTCAATTGAGGTGAGCATCATGCTGCCGGAGTGCCAAGCAGCGCAATGAGCCTACAAAAAGAGAGTGGCGGCCGAGGCCGCCACTCTCACTTCACGATGTGACGATGGTCATTGCTTGGCCGGGATCGTGGTCGGGTCGTTGGTCTTCATGTCGATCAGCGATGCCGAGGAGAGAACGTTCGTTCCCTTCAGCACGGTGACGGTTGCGAAGCCCCAATCGAGGTCCGGCGCATTCGCCCGGTTCTTGAACGGCTCGAGATCCTGCACGCCGGCGCCAACCGGAACGGTCAGGTTGTAGCTCGTCAGCGACTTGCCGTTCGCGTCGAACAGATTGATCGCCACCTGGGCTTCCGCTTTGCCGCCGTTAGTGACGACGAGATTCGAACGATAGGTGCCCGTCTTCTGGCGGAGTCCGATCAGGCTGATCGTCTGGCCGACGCTGTATCCGAGGTTGGCGACGCGGCCGTCGTAGGACTGACCGTACGTGCCGTTGTCGGCCTGATTGAAGATGCGCGTGGCCACGAGCAGCGGACGATCGGAGCAGACTTCCAGCGCGCCGATGTTGCTCGGTCCCATGATCGCGGTCAGGTCTTCGAAGGCCTTCTGCGAATTGCCGTTGACCGTGCCGGTGGCTTCGAGATCGCCGCTGGCCTGGTGAAGGATGAAACGAAGCGACGCCGTGGACGACTCGAGATTGCGCGCCACGAGATCGGTGCGCCACTGGCTGCCAGCCTGGCCTGCCGTGTGGCCGACCATCTCGCTCCAGTAGACGTAGTTGCTCTTGCAGGAGACGGCTCCGGCACCATTGCCGAGTCCTCCGCCGATCGCGGCGTTGTTCACGTTGCCGGGGCCAGGAGTTGCGGTGGCCGACGCGTTGAAGGAGCTGACGGCGAAGTTCGAAATATCGAGCGCTGAATTGACGAAAGCCGGGTTGTGAACGCCCATGCTCTTGTCGCTCGCCACCATGAAGTAGTTCCAGCCGGCTTTTGCGATCGAGGGATCGGCGACCGAGTAGAGCTCGACGGCCGTGCCGCCCGGACGAACGATCTTGACAGTCGCCAGCGAGAGGTCGCTGACTTTCGTTCCGCCGGTCAGCGTGACATTGACTCCCTGACGGCCGTGGCTGGAGATGAACTCGACGCCCGTGATGTCAGAGGCGTTCTTGATCGTCTTGAGGCCATTGAGGTCGATGGAGTTTCCGGCGCGGATCTGCGTCACCATCAGATTCTTGATGGCGGTTTCCATCTGCGCCTTGAGCGTATCCATCTTCGCTTTCACTGGCGCCTGCACCGTGTCCTTGGTGATGTTGGTGTGGCACTTGTTGCAGATGGTGTCGCTGGCTGCGAACGCGTGGTTCGTACCGACGTAGGAGCCGTCAGCATTCTGGAGCGCGATCGCGGACGGCGGATCGGTCGATTCCATGTGACACGACACGCACGAGTCCTGGATCATCGAGTGCAATCCTCGGGTACCGACCTTCGTGAAGTAAAGGTTCTGGCCCATGAGGATGTCGGCCTGCGGTCCTTCGTGCGGCGCGCGCGTGGCGTTGGCGACGGTGAAGTGCGAGTCGTCGCGCAGGTCGCGGCGGCCGTTGTGGCAGGTCATGCAAATGGCGCCCGTTCCGACACTCGTGGCTTTGAAGCCGCCCATCAGCAGCGGCGTGGTGCCGGTGATGCGGACTTTGGCGTTGGTGTTCTTATCGCTGGACGTGGTGCCAACGTCGTGCGGATCGTGGCAGGCGGCGCAGGTCTGCGGCTGCACTTCATCCGCGGTCCAGGTGACGTTCAGATTCGCGGTGCTGAATCCCGTGTCCTGCCACTGCACGAATCCCTGCGCGCTATGGCATTTCGCGCACGTCGGATCCAACCCCTCGGCAACCGCAGTCGGGAAGTCGGCATGCTTCGATAGCTGCCACTGCTGATAACGGCCGTGACGCGTCGGCTCTCCGTGACAGGAGCCGCAGACGTCGGACGAGAGCGACATGCGCGAGCCGTCTTTCTTCATGTGCGCCGCGCTGTCCTGCGGTCCATGACAGTTCTCGCACTGGATGTTGGCCATGCGCGCGGTGGCGGGATAGTTGGCCAGCGTCGTCGTCCAGTTCGTGGCCGTTCCGACGGTGAGCAGGTTGGTGGCGAGGAATGCCTTCCAGTCGGGTGCTTCATCGATGCCGTTGTTCTGCACCGGTTTGGCGTTGTAGCCGACGGTATGGCAGCCGACGCACGCGGCGGTGTAGTGACCGGCCGGCGTGGTGATGTTCTGCGTGAAGATCTCGGCGTGGCCCGATTTCGCCCACGGCGTGAAGAGATCGAAGTGCGGCGTGTTCTTGACGTGGCATCCCATGCAGGCGGCATCGGCCACGGGACGGCCGGTGGCATCTTGTCCGGTGATAATGCCTTTCCAAGTGCCGGCGTGAACGGTGAGTGTGACCGGCTTGGCAGTTGCCAGATCGAGCACGGTGAGCTGATAGGTGCCGGCGACGTCAGGCGTGAACTCGGGGTTCTGCGTCGTCGCATCGAGCAGCGTTGCCGTCGATCCAGTCGGACCGGCCAGCGACCAGTTGTACTGCGCCTGCGTCTTGCCGTGCAGCAGCACCGGCAGGTTGACCGGGACGTTGCGCGTGCCGGTGGCCGTCGAATACGGCGTGTTGCCCGCGACGGTTGCGGCGAAGTGATAGGTGCCCGAGGTCGTCGTCACGGCGACGTCGAACTTGACGGCCGCCGAATCGGAGAGCGCATGCGGCGATACCGAAGCCACCGTGAAGCGGTTCTGGAGTCCGCCTTCGAACGGCGTGACCGGGAGATTGGCCGGGTACTGCGATTCAGCGATCGGCGCTTCTTCCAACGCCGTCAACAGCGCCTCGCGGAAGACTTTCCGATTCGGCAGCGCGACGGTGATGGTGTTGGTGTCGGTGTTGGTGAGCGTTACCGCCGGACCGCCGTTCTGCGTCCACTTGATTGCAGTCAACGTTGATCCGTCCGTGATGGCGACGTTGGCTTTCGCCGTGACCGTCGCTCCCGGCACCGGATCGCCGGTAATCGCTGTCGTGATCGTAACGGGTGCCGCGGCCCATGCGCCGCCCGCGACACCCACAATCAGAATCCCCGCCAGCAATACGAGCAAGATTCGGTGATGACGATGTTTCCCTGTCTCCATGACCTTTCTCCTTTTGTTCCGTTCCGGAGGATGGCGATCCGAGCGGGCCATGAAGGCAAACGCCGTCGCACATCGATGGAGACACTCTCGGCTCCCAGCGTCCGAAAAGCAGTCGAGCCGGTCACGCTACCCACGTACGGAAAATCACGGGTGCGTATGTCGGGAGAACGTCACGGATATGGGTGATCGACGCGTCTGTGTGTGAGAAACCTTGCATCGATGATCGCGCGTCCGATGCAGCCGCCCTTCCGCTACACTTGCCGAGGTGGATTTCCCCACATTTCTGGCAACGTGGAAGGACTCGGCGGGTAACGAGCGCGCGAACAAAGATCAGTTCCTGACCGATCTCTGTGACGTCCTCGGCGTCGAGCGGCCCCGTCCGACCACCGGCGATCCCACGCTCGATACCTTCGCCTTCGAGCGCGATGCGGTCTTTGCGCACGAAGGCGGCCGGACCACGATTGGCAAGATCGATCTCTACAAAGATGGCTGCTTCCTGCTCGAAGCGAAGCAGGGTAGCGAGGAGAAGAGCGCCAAGCTCGGCACGGCCAAACGCAACACGCCGTCATGGAACATCGCCATGCACGACGCCTTCGGTCAGGCCCTCGGCTATGCGAAAACGCTCGATCAGCCGCCGCCGTTCATCATCGTCTGCGACATCGGCTACTGCTTCGATCTCTACGCGACGTTCGATGGCACCTGGAACCACCGGCCGTTTCCGCACGCGCAGCAGTCTCGGATTTTTCTCGCCGACATCGAGAAGCACGCCGGGACCTTCCGCGCCATCTTCACCGACGCGCGCTCGCTCGATCCGTCGAAGCACGCTGCAAAAGTAACGCGTGAGATCGCCACGCATCTCGCCAATCTCGCGCGGTCGCTCGAAGAAGCGAAGCACGATCCGGAGCGCGTGGCCAAGTTTCTGATGCGCTGCGTCTTCACGATGTTCGCCGAGGACGTCGAACTGCTGACCCGGGAAACGTTCGTCAAGATGCTCGACCGCTGGTTCGACGATCCCGAGCAGTTCGTTCCCGAGGTCGAGGCGTTCTGGCGGACGATGAATGAAGGCGGCTCGCTGCCGATCGTCGGCAAGATCCTTCGCTTCAACGGCGGCCTCTTCGCTGATCCCACCGCGCTGCCGCTGAACAAGAGCCAGCTCTGGATTCTCCGTCTGGCCGCGCAGCAGGATTGGGCGGATGTGGAGCCGGCGATCTTCGGCACGCTGCTCGAGCGCGCGCTCGACGCGAAGGAGCGTCACCGCCTCGGCGCGCACTACACGCCGCGTGCGTACGTGGAGCGGCTGGTGAAGCCGACGATCGAAGAGCCGCTGCGCGAAGAGTGGGAGATCGTGCGCGCCGAGGTGCGCACGATCATCGCCGCAGGCAAGGGCGACGACGACCGCAAAGCCGAGGTGGCCGCGCGCAAACCGGTGCACGATTTCTACGACCGCCTGCGCAAGATCCGCATCCTCGATCCCGCTTGCGGCTCCGGCAACTTCCTCTTCGTCGCCCTCGACGTTCTCAAGCGCCTGGAGAATGAGGTTCTCGACCTCCTCCACGACCTCGGCGACACAGCGATGTTCGTCACGCACGGCAACCCCATCTCGCCCGAACAGTTCCTCGGCATCGAGATCAAACCGTGGGCCAAAGAGATCGCCGAACTGGTTCTCTGGATCGGCTACCTGCAATGGCAGATCCGCACGCGCGGCTGGCGCACAAACGTCCCCGAGCCCGTTCTGCGCGACTTCCACAACATCGAATGCCGCGACGCCGTGCTGGCGTATGACCGCGTCGAACCGTTACTCGATGAGGATGGGAAGCCGGTAACAAGGTGGGATGGGGAGACGATGAAGGTGCATCCGGTGACGGGGGAGAACGTTCCGGATGAAAAAGCACGAGTGCCGGTGACGCGGCACGTTAATCCAGCAAAGGCCGAATGGCCTGAAGCGGATTTCGTCGTGGGCAACCCACCATTCATTGGCAATTGGAGAATGCGATTCGCTCTTGGGGACGGTTATGCCGCAGCGCTTCGGGCGATCTATGAAGAGGTGCCCGAAAGCGTTGATTACGTCATGTACTGGTGGCACAAAGCAGCGGAATTGACGCGTCGGCGTTCTTTAAGGCGATTTGGCCTGATCACAACAAACAGTTTCTCTCAGGCTTTTGGCCGTCGAGTGGCGGAGACCCAACTTCGGGCCAAGCCCCCGTTATCGATCGTCTTCGCTATTCCGGACCATCCATGGGTTGCCTCGGAGGATGGCGCTTCGGTTCGAATTGCAATGACGGCCGGAGTTGCTGGCGAAGTTGACGGTGTCCTGCAGACGGTTATCGATGAGCGCCACAATGACACACAGGAGATAGACGTGACGTTGCGGTCACGACGCGGACGGATCAATGCCGACCTGACAGTCGGTTCAGACGTCTCGACCAGTGTTGCACTTCGCGCTAATCTCGGCATCTCGTCGCCGGGTATGAAGCTGCACGGGAGCGGATTTATTATTACTCGTGATGAAGCCTCCCGGCTGGGATACGGAACCGATCCACAGATCAATCGGATTGTGCGCGAATATCGTAACGGCAAAGATATCGCAGACATACCGCGCAATGTGCTCGTAATCGACTTGTTCGGTTGCGAAATTGAAGACATCCGCGCGAAATACCCGGGCGTATTTCAGCAAGTATTTGATCGCGTCAAGCCCGCGCGGGATCAGAACAACCGAGCCTCATATCGCGATCGTTGGTGGATTTTTGGTGAGCCGCGAATTGAGTTGCGCGCCGCGCTTCGCACGATCCCTCAATTTATCGCGACAGGAGAAACATCGAAACACCGCGTTTTCGTGTTTCTCGATTCATCGGTCATTCCTGACAACATGCTTGTGAATATTGCGTCAGACGACGCTTATGTCTTGGGTATTCTTTCAGGCCGAATTCACGTTACTTGGGCGCTCGCCACCGGCGGTACTCTTGAAGATCGACCGCGCTACAACAAGACAGTTTGCTTTGATCCCTTCCCGTTCCCTGCTGCGACCGAGGAACAGAAGCAGCGCATCCGCGACCTCGGCGAGCAACTCGATGCGCATCGCAAGCGGCAGCAGGCGTTGCATCCGGAGCTGACCATCACCGGAATGTACAACGTGCTGGAGAAGCTGCGCAGCGAGGAAGCGCTGACGGCGAAAGAGAAAGTCATTCACATACAAGGACTCGTCTCCATCCTCAAACAGATTCACGACGACCTCGATGCGGCGGTGTTTGATGCCTATGGCTGGCCCTCCACGCTGACCGATGAAGAGATTCTGGAGCGGCTCGTGGCGCTGAATCACGAGCGCGCCGAGGAAGAGAAACGCGGCCTGATTCGCTGGCTGCGTCCGGAGTTTCAGAATCCCTCGGGCGCGCGCGAGGCCACACAGGAATCGATGGCGGGACTCGACACCGGCGCCTACGAATCGGCAGCAGCAGCCGAGGTGCCGATCATCTGGCCGGGCGCATTGCCGCAACAACTCAGCGCCGTGCGTCAGGTGCTGCTGGCCTCGTCGCAGCAATGGACGATGCGCGCGCTGACGAAACGCTTCTCCGGCGCGAAGAAAAAAGAGATCGAGCGCGCACTGGAAAGCCTCGAAGCCCTCGGCATCGTCGTGTCGCAAGGCGAAGGCGACGCCGCAGTCTGGACGGCACTCCGTCCACTGGCATCACAAACGCGGATTACGCCGCTTTCGGTTTGACGCGAAGCGCACAGCCGTTCAGGTCCGTTCTGTGCGAGCTCGATTGCGCGATGGTTTTGACGGCGCTCCGCTGGCCGCACTTCCGAAATCGTTTTCCGAGCTCGCCTCGACCCTGAATGGAGCGCCCCTACCCTGATCGAGCGCCTTCTCCCCCCGCGCTTTTTGCGGGGGGAGAAGGTGGCGAAGCCGGATGAGGGGGGCGTTGCAACGTTGGGCAAGCACACATTCTTTGCGACTGTCAAAGCCCCCTCATCCGGCTTCGCCACCTTCTCCCCCACAAGAAGCGTGGGGGAGAAGGCGCTCGATGGATAGCGCAGCGTTGAGAATTCGCTGCAGGTAGACTCCTGCAATGAATGACGCAATCAAAGTTGCCGAGTCCGACGCGGAGATCGACGCCTGTTTTCCGGTGATGTCGAAGCTTCGTCCGCATGTGCAGCGCACGGAGTTTGTGCGGCTCGTCCGAAAGATGGAGACGCAGGGTTATCGACTCGCCTATCTGACCGCGGACGATCGCATTCAGGCCGTGGCTGGCTATCGCATCATCGACATGCTGCGCACGGGACCGATGCTCGAAGTGGATGATCTGATCTCCGCCGCCGAGGGGCGATCGAAAGGGTATGGGAAACAACTTCTCGATTGGTGCTACGACCTGGCCCGCCGCAACGGCTGCAGCGTCGTCGAGCTCGACTCCGCGGTTCATCGGGCCGATGCTCACCGTTTCTATTTCCGGGAGCGGATGCACGTCCTGGCCTTTCACTTCAGCCGGACGGTGGAGTGAGGACGAACCCGGCAGGCTCATCGATCTCCTTAAATCAAGTGCACTTGACGAGGGCGGTAATCGAGCGTAAATTGCGATCTCGCTAAGATGAATTACGGCCACCCCCGACCTGTCTTGTTTCGATTTCACGCACTCTTCCGCGGAGTTTCCCGCTACACTCTACGCACAGTAGAAATGAGCCGGCTAGACTTCCGATTCAACCCGCAAAAGTTCGTGCAGTCGCTCGTCTTCTTTTCGAAGAGCGGCATTACGGATCTCACGAAGATGAAGATCCACAAACTGCTGTTCTTTGCAGACAAACTCCACTTGATTCGCTACGGCCGGCCGATCATTGGCGACGAATATTTCGCCCTCGATCACGGCCCTCTTCCATCCAGCGCCGATGACGATCTCGACACCGCTGAGGATCTTGCGATCGGCGTCAATGATGCGGCGGTACGCAAACACTTTGACGGGTATCTCACTCTGAAATCGACAGGCGAATGGCCGGTCATCGCGGCGGTGGGGCCTGAGAACTACGGAGTATTTTCGCGTTCCGATCTCAAAGTGTTGAGCGAGGTCGTCGAGAAGTTCGGCCGGATGTCTGCGTCGAAACTGAGAAAGCTGTCGCACGACGATCCTGCATACGCTCTCGCTGATAAGAACCGGCCACAGGGAAAGCGCGCGCCAATGCCATACGAATCATTCTTCGAGGGCGAGGCCGACAAGGCGATGCTTGAAGTTGCCTCCGTTGAACAAGAAGACCGCGATTTCGCCGCGATTGTCGGTTAGATTTGGCCCTCTTGTGTTCAGTGCCGAACAACGATTGGAATGGGCACGAAGGCGCATTCGCCGCGGCAGCGTCTGCCGCTGGTGGGAAGCAGCTTTCAACAAACCTAAATTCGCCGTGATCCTGAATATCCATTGTCCACCTGAGCCTACGGTGATTTTCGCCTTCACGACGAGCGACCGGCCAGGGTTCTACAAAAACAATCAATACGTTCAAAACGACATCGTCGTCATTCCGGCGAAGAAATACGCCTGCTTCCCGCTGGAGACGGTCATCAACCTGCGCGAGGTCAGGCCCCGAGACTTCATTTCGATGTGTACCACGCGCGATTTCCATATCGAGGAAGACCTGCGCGAAGATGACCTTGGTTTGATCAATACAGTTTTACGCAACTCGGAACTGATTGCAGCCGGCTTCCTGAAGTTGATCCTGCCGTAGCTTTTTCCGCGCCTTCCAACCTCGTGCCTCCACGACGCTTGCGTTCTGGCGCCGATCGACGCGGTGATCCTGCCTGGAGCTGGACCCGGCGGACCATGAATGACGCCATCAAGGTCTTACGGCGCGAAATAGCCCCGAATCGTTCTGGCGGTCAGCGTGGGTGATTTCAGCATCACATTCACTTTGCGCCATTGATTGTGTTTTGCGAGGTCGCTGATTTGATAGACGATCGCGTATTGGGCGCGGAGGTCTTTTTCGATGTCGGTGTATTTGGCCTGAAGGTTCTGGGTGGAGGCGGTCACCAGGAAGCCGCCGGTTTCGCCGGCCAAATACTGGAGGCGGTTGATCTCGTGCGGATCTTCGTCGGGGTCGCCGCTCCGATACGCGATTACGTAAATGGGGACGCCGGTTTCTTTGGCCAGACTGTCGATCTCGTCGAACGAGTTGATGGACGATGTATCGCCGCCGTCGGTAAGAATGACAATGGCCCGCCGGTTCTTTTCGTCGTGCAATTCGCGCTCGGCGCTGGAAATAGCGTCGTACAGTGCCGTCTGGCCGCTTGCTTTGAGAGTCGTTACGGCATTTCCGACCACGGACAAATCGCCAGTCAGCGCAACTTCACGGCGTGGCGTTGAGCGGATTGAGAAGACGGCGCAACGGTCGCCGGGTTTGAGCGTTCCTTCGACGAAACGGGCCGCGGCGCGCGCCGCCTCGGGCATTTCGTACAGCATGCTGGTCGAGGCATCAAGGAGCAACGCGATCGAGATCGGCTGGTCGAACGCTTTGCCGATTTGCAGGATCTTCGCTTCCGTGCCGTTGTCGACGATCTTGAACAGCGCTCGATCGACGTCGTCTAATGCCGTGCCGTTGTTGTCCACGACCGAGACAAATAACGGAACCGTGCGGACATCGAGGGACTCGCTCTTGACGTCTCCGGCCGCCGACCAGAAATCGGCAGCCTCGGCGCCCGATTTTGTTTTCGCGGTCACTTGTACGGTTTTCTCCGCAAACGCCTCCTCGGGAATCGTAAACCGGTATGGAGGCGCATTGACCGTGGCCACCGCTTTGCCGCCATTCCAAACGGAGACTTCGCCGATCGGATCTTCGTCCGGCGCGGTTGCATTGACTTGGAAAATGCGGTTCGCCACATCGACCGGCTCGATTTTCACTCCAAGCGTCTGATGCCCCTTGTTGATCGTTGTCTGCCATTGCACGCGCTGATGACCGGCGCCAGTAGCAGTGATGACGATCTTGTGCTGGACGGGCATCGGTCCGAAGTCGACCGGTATGTGCCACGGAGAACGAAGTCCGTCGGTGAGCTTCTGGCCATCGATCGACACCGTTACGCGTGCGTCGTCGATTCCGGGAACAACGGTCAGATCGATTGGACCTTTGATCTCTTCCTCGAGATTGGCCTGGCTGTCGCGCTGAAGAATGAGCTGCGGCGGAGCAGCGGCGCGGGCGGCGGTGGCGAGTAGGAGCAGTGTGAGTGCGGCGTACGACAGAACAAACAACTTACGGCTTTGCTGGTGCCTCATAAATCCGCCGATACTCGAATCGGTTCCGGCTGACGGTTTTTACGTAGAGCCTCGTTTCCGCAAACGGAATCGATTCGACAAATAGATCCTCATCATCGACGGGCGTTTGAGCAATCCATTTGCCAACTGCATCTTCACCTGCGTTGTAGGCAGCGATTGCCAGCATCGGGTTACCGTGGACGGCCGCTAGTTTCTGCGTAAATTCAGCGACGCCAATGGCGATATTGACCTTCGGATCGAAGAGTTGTTCGCGTGTTGGAGCGGGCAGTCCCGCGCCAGTCGCGATCTTGGCGGCCTCGGCCGGCATGATCTGCATAATGCCGACGGCGTCAGCATTGGAAACGGTCGTTGGCTCGAAGCCGGTCTCCTGACGGATGATCGACGCCATCAAGTACGGATCGACCTGGCGCTTCTCCGATTCGCTCTTGATGGTGTCCCAGTAGTTGAGTGGAAAGAGAATCTCCCAGAATCGATGCGGCACGTTCGTCCCGCCGTGGCGTACGAATTGGCGGAACTTCTTCTGCAGAACGTTGTTGGCCGAAAACGGCTCGCCGCCCTGCACGTAAAGATCGGCGAGCATGAATTGCATGCCGAGGTTGGTGGGATAGGCGGCGGCGATCGATTTCATTTCGCGCGTTGCTTCGCGATAAACGCCGAGCCAGGCAAGCTCGCGCACGGAATCGAGGCGCGGCTCGTTCACGGATGCGAGCTGGCCATCGACATCGGGAAAGACGTTTCCGTTCGTTACTTCATTCGGCGCCAGCACCGGCTCGCCTGCGATCTGGCGCGCGCGGAAGCTGAAGTAGCTGTACGGATAGCGCATCTCCAGCTCGTGAAACGCCGCATCGCGCAACTCGGTCTTTCCTCGGCGATCGTGAATCTTGCCTGCCCAGAAAAGCGAGTTCGATAGGTAGTCGCCGTCGGGATACTGCGTCATGTAGCGGCCGAACGTGCGAAGGGCGTCGTCGTCGCGTTGCGCGCGGAAGCAGGTCCAGCCGAGGGTCCAGAGATTTTCGCCTTCGTTGCCGAGGTCGCCGGCGGCGATGGCGGCTTCGAGGTTGGAGATGGCCTTGTTGTAGTCCACCTCATCGGTCGTGTAGTACTTCGCGCGCAGAATCTTCGCCTCGGCCGCCTCGCTCGTCTTCGGAAATTGATTCTCGACCTGGCGCAGTCCGGCAAGAAACGCGTCCGGCTGGTTCGCACGCCACGCGGCACGCGCACGCGTGAGGATGAGCGACGGTTCGGTGAGCTTGACCTTCGCGGTCTCGGCGAGGAGGTCGGTGTAGCGGCGCGAATTGAAGAGCGCGCGAAGGCGGACGGCCCGATAGGCGTTCGAGCTCCGGCTCTCGTTGGGAAAGCGTGTTGCGATGCGCCCGAGGAGATCGAAGGCGCGGCCGTAGCGATCGTTGCGTCCGAGTTGTTGCGCGATCTTCAGCTCGTCGTCGAACGAGAGCGCATCGAGCGGCGACGGCGTGGCCATCGACACGTGGTCGTACGTATCCTCGGTGAAGCGGCCCTGCGTGAACTCGGTGAGAAGACGCATGCGTAGCGGCGTAGCCAGGTCCATCCGATTCGCGATTGCCAGCGACTTCGCCAGCGCGACGAAATCCTCCTCGGTCAGCGCGTCGATGCCGATGCCGTTCGCGATTTGGAAAGAGGCGTTCGTGTTCGCCGTGTCACCCGAGGCAGCGTAGAACGCGGGAAGGCGCAAGCGGGCGATCGTCGCCGCGGAGCTGGCAGGTGTGTCATTGATGATGCGATTCGCGTTGACGATGGCGTCGGGCCAGTTGGCGGCGCCGGCATCAAGCGCGACGATGCGCAGACGCAGCCAGGGAGCGACAAGCGGATCGGCATCGGCCGCCTGGGCGAGCGCCGGCAGCGCCTCGGCGGTCCGCTTCTGATCGACGTAGAAAAGCGCGAGCAGCGCCAGTGCGCGGCGTTGCGTGATCGCGTCAGACGATTGCGTCAGCGACTTCAGGCCGCTCTCGTAAAGGTCGAGCTGTTGATTTATGCGGAAGGCGCGGACTTCGTCGAGCGTCGGAAGTTTCGGCGGCTCGGCGACGGGAGCGGGAGCCGGCTCGGGAGCCGCAGGCGCGGGGATGGGCGGAGGCGGAGGAAGGACTTCGGGCTTCGAGCCGGTGCATGAAGCGAGAAGGATCAAGGCCAGCAGAAGCAGCAACAACCACGAGCGTCCAGCCTTCTGATCTTTGACTTCCATCACACCCTCCGCCTCATCAGGCCGTCTGCTTCATGAAACCCGACACGCTCGAGAAATTCGCGATGCGCAACGCTGGCGATCAGCCATTCGCGTTTCATCGTCCCTGCCAGAATCGCGAGCTCATTCAGCATGACGCGTGCGACTCGTTTGCGCCGTAACTCTTCGGCAACGACGAGATCGTTGATGCGGATCGCGTCCGGCTCGACCTGCATAGATAACGTTGCCACGAGCTCGCCGGCGAGTTTGCCGATGAGTCCGGCAGCCGGCGCTGGATCGCCGCCATGCTGCCCCGCAAAGGCGCGAAGTGCGGCGGAATCGCCTGCCTCAACCGGCCGGACAAAGAGCTTCTGACCCTTCACGTTACTGTCAACGGACGCGCCAAAAAGACGCGCCTGTCATCCCTCAAACCCGCTCCTGTCATGCTTTTACAGCATACCAAGCTCGGGCAAATAATACTTGACAATGATTCGCGGCGAACTACACTGCCGGAATCCTCCCAGCAAGCATTTCAACAATTATTCCGTGAGTGTGAACGATGAACGTGCAAGAAGCGATTGCTGATTTTCTGCAACATGGACAGGCTGAACGCAATCTCTCCGATCGCACGATTCGGGCCTATCAGTCGGACCTCAGCCAATTCCAGGTCCACGTGGATGGCGCGGCGATGGTCGACATCACGCCGGATCACCTCGAGGGATATCTCGACAAGCTCGGCACCGGCCCGTATCGCGACACGTCGATCCGCCGCAAGGTCGCCGCGCTCAAGGTCTTCTTCCGCTACCTCGAGGAAAAAGGGATGTTTCACGAGTCGCCGGCGCGGCGGCTGAAGATCCGGAAGCCGGTCGAGAACCGCGTTCCGACGGTGCTCTCGTCGCGCGAAGTGCGCGCGCTGCTTTCCGCGCCGAAGGATCAGATCGGCGCGCTTGTGGGAACCCGCGATCACTCTGCGGGGGGCCGCAACCGTTACTTCTGCGCGGTGCGCGACAACGTCATTCTCGAACTGCTCTTCTCCACCGGCATCCGCATCGGCGAGCTGGTGGCATTGAACGTGACCGACGTCGGTGTCGAGAACAACCAGATTCACATCATCGGCCGGGCCACACGCGGACGCACGGTGACGATCACGTCGCACGTCGTCATCGAAGCGCTGATGAATTATCTGGAAATGCGCAGCGAGCGCAGCCTGACGAACGATGCGCTCTTCGTCGGCCGTTCGGGAACGCGCCTGACGATTTATTCGATTGAGAACATTTTCAAGAAGCATGTCCGGCTCGCCGAGATCAAGCGCCACATCACGCCCCACGCGTTGCGTCACACGATGGCGGCGATGCTGGTGTCGTCCGGCGCCAACATCCGCGACATCCAGGAAATCCTCGGGCACGCCTCGATTCTCTCGACGCAGGTTTACACGCGCCTGCCGATCCAGAAACGGCGCAACCACATGCCCGCCGATCCGGCGCGCATCCTGGTCGAGCCGCATTCGCCGCGGATGTCGATCAAGAAGATTTCTTGAAAGACGTTTCACGCGAAGACGCGGGGAACACAAAAAAAACTATTGCGGAAGCCGTTCCTCCGGCGTCCGCACCGGTGAACGATTGCCGTCGCGGTCAATGGCGCGCACGCCCATGAAGACGTTATCGATCGTGAAGTCCTTCAACGTGTAGCGAGCCACTTTGCCCACCGGAATCACTTTCTCCCAATCGTCCGACGTCGTCTCGCGGACAACGATCTCGTAGCCCGCGAGATCCGCGTCCGTGCCCATGTCCCAGCTCAACGTCGTGTCATTCGTCACGGCGCCCGACGCTTTCACATTTCGCGGCGCGGCGGGCGCGCAGGCTCCGGTGATGAGCGCGACTGCGTTGACCGAGGCGACAACGCGCATGTAGTCGGGAGAGACGAATTGCGGGAGATCGCCGTACTGCACGCCGTTCTCCACGCGCACCGTCTGGTGCTCGTGTTTGTAATCCTCGTTCGCCTCGCTGAAACGGATGGCGGGGAAGCCCTTCTCGAAAAACGGAGTGTGATCGCCGCCGCGTCCGAAACGATCGAGACGATAGATCAGGCGCGCGTTGACGTGCGGCAGCCAGACGCGCGCGCCGTCGCGCACGAAGCGCGCCCAGTGCCGCGCCGATCCTTCGCCAGCGCCTTTCGGATTCGCCGAAAAAATGCGCACCGTGTGATTGTCGATGTCGCCTTCGCCGCCAACGGCGCCGCCAACGATGTCGTTCGTGATCATCCCTTCGACGTTCCACTTTTTCGCCACGGCTTCTTCGGCCAGCCCGCGCGATCCCAACAGTCCCTGTTCTTCGCCCTGAACAGCGACGAGCATCACCGTCGCTTCGAGCGGATGCTGCGAAAGCACGCGCGCCAGCTCCATGATCACGGCCACGCCGGATGCGTCATCGTCGGCGCCGGGCGCGTCCAGCGTCGCGTTCGCATTGTCGGAGTTGATCGAGTCGTAGTGACCGGTGGCGATGTAGATGCGGTCGGGATCGGTCGTGCCTTTGATCGTGGCCACGACGTTGATCATCTCCACCGGCTCGTTCTTCGTGCGGACACTCTTCTGCATCGATGATTGATAGGCGACCGTCATGTGGCCGCTGCTGGCCGCGGCAATGCGCGTCATCTCGTCGAAGATCCACTTACGCGCGGCGCCGATGCCGCGCGTCGGCGACGTCGTATCCGAGAGCGTGTGCCGCGTGCCGAAGGAAACCAGCTTCTCGACCGTCTGCTTCATCCGCGCTCCATCGAGCTGGCCGGTGATTGCGGAAACGTCCGCGCACTGCGCGGAAAGATTGGCGGTGAACAGAAAAAGGGCGGAGGCGATCAGAAGTCGGCGCATGCCGAACATCGTACCTCCGCGCCGAAACAGCGCTACCATCTTCCGGTCCCATGTCCCTTCGGCGCGGCGTGCTCATCCTCCTCCTGGTTTCCGTCCCGGTCGCGGCGCGCGTGTTACCTTCCGGCGTCCGTCCATTCCGCAGTTATGGCACCGAGGCGGGATTGGGCAATTTGGCGGCGATGCGGCTCGCGCAGGATGCCGCCGGCTTTCTCTGGGTGGCCACGCAGGATGGCGTCTATCGTTACGACGCCAACCGCTTCGTGCGTTTCGGACTCGACGAAGGATTGCCGTCGAGCTACGTGCAGAACGTGCAGGCCGCGAACGACGGAAGCGTCTGGGTCAACACCTACGGCGGATTGGCCCGCTTCGACGGACGAAGATTCGCCGCCATCGCTTCATCAAAGAGTCCGATCAACGCATTCTCAATCGATCAACAGAACAACGTTTGGGTTGCTACTGCCGACGGGATTCTGCGCGGCGATGCCACGCATGGATTTGCGAAGATCTCCGGATGGCCGGATGGCGAAGCGACGACGATTTGGTGCGGGAGTCGGGATTCGAGGGTCGGGAGTCGGAGCGAAAACCGGAACACTGCGCCAGCCTCTTCTCCGACCCCCGACTCCCGAAACGCGACTCCCGCGAACGCAATCTGGTCTGCCTCGCGCGATCACATCGGCCGTCTCGCCAACGGCGCCTGGACCTTCTGGCCCAATCCGGCCGACGAGCGCATCGACGCCATCGTCGTCGATCGCAATCACACCGTTTGGGCGCGCAGTGCAGCGCATCTTTGGTCGAAAAACGAAGCTGACCCTGCGTTCCACGATGAAAGCGCCGCGCTGCCGGCCACGAGCACGAGCGGCTATCTCGCTCTCGACCGGCGCGGCAATCTCTGGGTTCCCACCGATCGCGGCGTGGCCGTTCACGACGAGAACGGATGGCGCGTCATCGGCGCCGCGGACGGCTTGCCGATCGAATGGTCGCGCGACGTACTCGAAGACCGCGAAGGTTCCATCTGGATCGCCAGCCTCGGCGTCCATCGCATGCTCGGCCGCGGCGAGCTGACGACGTACGATCGCCGCGCCGGTCTGCCGAACGCGGTCACGTGGTGCTTCGTTTGGGACCGCGATCAACATCTCCTCACCGGCACCGACCTCGGCCTCGCGCGCTCCACGCCAACCGGTTGGGAGACCGTCGCCGGCACCGCCGGTCATCAGATCCGCAGCGTCGTCGAAGAGTCCGACGGCACTCTCTGGGCTGGCGGAAGTCCGGCCGAAGTGTTGCGCCTCGGACGCGACGGCACCGTGCGCAAGTTTCCCGTCGCCGGCAGAACCGTGTTGAAAATCGTTCGCGATCGCGACGGCGCATTGTGGACTGCCACGCGCGGCGGCGGTCTTCTGCGCAAAGGAGCGAACGAGGATCGCTTCACACCGATCGCCGTTCCCAGCGGACCTGCGGACGAGACCTTTCGCTGGCTGACGATCGACTCCGCTGGCCGGCTCTGGGCTGCGGGCGAGCGCGGCATCGCATGTCTCGACGCCGGCGTCTGGCGGCGCTACACGACGCGCGACGGACTGGCGCACGACCACGCCGCCTACATCATTCAAAGCGCATCGGGGGATTTCTGGGCCGCCTACTTCGAGCCGCTCGGCATCGTTCGTTTTTCGATCGACGCGAACAAGGCGATGCACGTCGTCGAGCATCTTGACCTTCGCCGCGGACTGGCCACGAACAAAGTCTTCATGATCGGCGAGGATGCGCGCCGGCGTTTGTGGGTCGGCACCGGAGTCGGCGTCGATCTCATTACCAATTCCGAGAAAGGCCCGCTCATCGAGCACCTCGGCATGGCCGACGGTTTGTCGGGCGACGACATCGATGCAATGGCCTTTCTTGCCGGCCCCGATGGCGAAGCGTTCATCGGCACCAGCTCCGGATTCAGCCACTACGTTCCGCGCGCCGATGCGCCGGGCATCGAGCCGCCGCCGGTGCGGATCACATCGTCATCAGTGGGCGCGAAACATGATTTCTCGGCCGCCTTCGCCGCGCTGACCTACCTCAAACAGGATCTCATCGAATACCAAGTTCGTCTCCTCGGCCTCGAAGAAGAATGGCGCCCCGCCGTTTCGCGCGAAGTGCGTTACGCGCCGCTCGCGCCCGGCCAATATCGCTTCGAAACGCGCGCGCGGCTGCGGCCGGGAGCGTGGAGCGCGCCCGCGGGCGTGGCGTTCACGATCGCGCCTGCGTGGTGGCAAACGTCATCGGCGCAACTGTTCGCGCTCCTCGCCGTCGCCGCGCTCATCGTCCTCGGCCATCGCATGCGCGTCGCGCTTCTGCGCCGCCGCAATCGCGAGCTCGAAGCGCTCGTCGCGCAGCGCACCAGCGAGCTTGCCGACGTCAACACGCGCCTCCTCAATCTCAGCGTCACCGACGCGCTCACCGGCATGAAGAACCGGCGCTACCTCGATTACTGCATGCCGGAGTACATGGCCGATGCGCTGCGCCGTCACGAGTCGCTCTCGCGCTCGGGACTCGATCCGACGCGCGCGAATGCCGATTTACTTTTCTTTCTGCTCGATCTCGATCGCTTCAAAGACATCAACGACCGCTTCGGCCACGCCGCGGGCGATCGGGTTCTCGTCGACATTCACGAGCTTCTGAAAACGATCATGCGCGACACCGACACGCTCGTTCGCTGGGGCGGCGAAGAGTTTCTGCTCGTGGCGCGCAACTCGTCGCGCCATGAAGCGCCCGCGATCGCCGAACGGATCCGCGCGTCCATCGCCAGCCACGCGTTCGTCGTCAGCACGCGCACGACTTCGCTGCGGCTCACCTGCTCGATCGGCTTCGCGCCGTTCCCATTCCTCCCCGAGGACCGGCTGCGATTTGGGTGGGCCGAGGTGCTGGATGTGGCGGACAGATGCCTGTATGTGGCCAAGAACGCCGGCCGCAACCGCTGCGCGGGCGCCATCGCCGGCGATTGCCACGATCCCGAAACGCTCCTCCAACGCATCCGCAAATCCCTCGACGACGTAACCGCGTCGGGCGAAGTGACGATCGTGACGAGCGGCGGCGACGTGAGTGCGGTTGCGATGGCGCGGTAGCGGTCAGAGCTTTTGCGAATCTGGCTCTTCGGCTGGAACTGGAACACCGAATGTTGACTGTTTAATGTTGGATGTTGAATGGTGAATGAACCGAAGATTGCGCACATTCAACATTCACACTCAACATTTAACAGTCAACATTCCACAAGATGCTCAGATCAACTGCGGGATAGCTCGCCTACATCTCCCGCCCGCTCAACCGCGTCTCCCACCGCTCATCGCTGACGCGCCATTCCGTTCCTACGTGCACGACCGTAAACGTGTAAGTTTCGTATGTCCCGTTCGGAACTGCGCCGCGAGCGACGATCGTTGCGGAATCGCCGGCTACGTATCCGCTGATCGAGCCCGGATGCGCGAAGTGGTACTTCCTCCAGAACTTGAAATCGACGTCGCTTGACGGTTTGAACGTCGAGAACTTCAGCATCCCGTCGAAATCTTCGCGTTGCATCGCGTCGAGGTAGGCGAGGAGCGCTTGCACCGGCGGGTCGTTCTCGTGCAGCGGCAGACCATTCGATTCGCTGGCTGTCGTGTCTTTTGCTCCGGCATCGCGCAGGATGCGGACGACGTCGAGTTTCTCCGCATCGAGCGCACGTTGAAGCGCGGTGGTGTGCCACTTCGAACTGACGACATCGAGCTTCGCGCCGGAGTTGACGAGCACGCGAACGACCGCCGCGTTTCCGGCCGCCGCCTGTTCCATCAGCGGCGTCTGACCGTCGTCGCGCGATGCATTGACGTCGGCCCCGCGCGCGATCAGCCAGCGCGCCATCGCGGCGTCGGACGTCTTCGCCAAACCCGTGCGGCCATCGCTGTCGCGAACGTTGATGCTGGTTCCGTTCTGCACCAGCTTCTCAGCCGCGGCGATATCGCCGTTCGTCACCGCGTCGAGCATCTCGCCGGCGTGAATGGAGTGTTGCGCCATTCTTGTCTGACTCAGAAACGAAAAGTGCGGATCGCCGGCCGCAGCGCGAAGAATTGTGTAGACGCCGGCGTTCACGATCGCGGCGACGACCAGCCCTCCGATCACATTGCGGATGCACTTGCCCCACAACCCGCTCTCGATCCTTTGCGGATCGCCGCGCAGAAGTTGGATGACGCCGTCTGTGCCGCCGGGCACCAGCCCATGTTTCGCCGCCGACCAACTGCCGATGACGCAAACCTGCTCGCCCGGCGACACGATCTGCTCGGTCAGCGTCTTGTCCGAAAGATCGCGGTCCTCGGTCATCTTCCAGTCCTTGCGAAGATGTCCATCATCCTCGGTCAGGATGTCGCGGATCTGATGGTAGATCTGGCCGGGATGAAACCCCTGCATGTCGGTGAACGATGCCGATGCGATGTAGGCCGCTGCATTTTGCCGCGCCGCGTCGGTATCGATCGTCGTCTTCGGAAAACCTTCCAGCAGCGGAAACCCGAGGAGGTTGATGGAGCCGCGCGAGGAATCGATGGCGGTCGGAGCGAGCGCGAAGCCGGAGTAATCCTTCGCAGTGCTCGTGCTCTCCGGATCTTGCGAAATGTGCTCGATCTCGTAGCTGTACAACACGGCCGGCTGATCGCTGAACGGAGCGCGCAGCGGGGTGCCGAGGGCGCGCACGCGGCCAACGATCGTGACCGTCTCGCCGTCCGTCATCTCCTCGCCGCTGAATCCCGCGAACGACGACTGGCTCGCCACGCGCGACGCATCCCGTGCCGCCATCGCCGCCGTCCGCAGCGCCCCAGTCGAGATCCACATGAAGAAGCTGGCGATGCCGACGCTCCACCAAAGCACCGGCGGCTCGATTTTTCCGTGCAGCAGATACCAATAGCCGCCAAGCAACGCGACGAGGATCAAAAGGGTGAGGACACAGCCGCGCTTCATGGGGCAATGCTAACCCCGGAGGCTTGTCGAGAGTGCCGAGTGAAAAAAACCGTTTCATGCGGAGACGCGGAGGCAGCGAAGAACCCCAACTCCGTACCTCCGCGTGAAACGTCCTTGATTTCAGAACAGCACGCGCTGCACCGTCCAGAACAGTCCAACGGCAGCAATTACCAGCGACGCCGGAATCACGAACCGCGTCCGGTACCATGGCTTTCTCCGAATCCAATACGCGACGAGCACGAACACGGTGGCGATGACGGTCAACTGTCCCAGCTCGACGCCAACATTGAATGTGATCAGCGCCGTCAGAAACTCGGAGCGCGGCAGACCCATCTCTTTCAGCACGCCGGCGAAGCCCATTCCGTGCAGAAGTCCGAAGGCGAAGACGATGGCCACCCGCCACGGTTTGAGCTCGCTCGTGACGAGATTCTCGACCGCGACATAGACGATCGATAGCGCAATCATTGGCTCGACGATGCGCGGCGAAAGCGACACGAGACCGTAGATCGTCAATCCGAGCGTGATCGAGTGCGCGATCGTGAAGGCTGTGACCTGCGCCAGGATGGCGCGGATGCGCGTCGTCAAAAGAAAGATGCCGAGGACGAAGAGGATGTGATCGAGGCCATGGGGAACGATGTGCGTGAAGCCGAGCTTCAGGTACTGCTTCATGACCTCGAAGCGCGTCGGCGGCAGGATGTCCTTCGCCAGCGGGAACGGCGCGCTGCGCTGATCGCCTTCGAGCCATTGATGCGCCGGCGCGCCATGCCCCTCGTTTTCCAGCGTGAGCGCGTACGCGGCATAGGTGAGCGCGTACTGCCAGGTGAAGTCGCTGGCCTGCGGAGGAATGTCGCCACTGAGACGCACGACGACATACGACGCCTGCCGCGGATCCGCCGGAGCAACGATCGGCTGGACTTCCACGCGCGCCACTGCAGCCTGATTACCGAACCGGATGCTGGCCGCCTCGGCAAGCTGCGGAGTGAACGACCGCAATCGCTGCTGCAGGTCGACCGTAGTCAATTTCGACGATCGCGGCAGATGCTTCTGCGCTTCGATCTTGTTCAACAACGCCTGCGGCGCCGTGACGACGTCGATCGAGAAAGTGTGATCCTTCCGAAACACCGCGTGAACCTGCGTAGTGCCGATCTCGTGCGCATGGACGGGCGATGCGAGCGCGATGATCGCGAGAACGAAAACGATTCGCTTGTCCATCTGCACCGATCTACGCGTCAGCTCCTCGCGCGGGTTGGTTCGCAATCATCGCCGCGATTCTAAAGGAGTGCGGACGTCTCGTCCGCGGGCACTCGGGCGTCCCGCCCGAGTGCTGTCGGGGGGGCAAAAATCTTTGACCGCGAATGGTGCGTGGAGTAGCGTCTACGGAGTGAGCACGATTCGTGTCGCCTCCGAAGACGATCTGCAGCGCCTCTCCATAGCGGATCTCGAGCGCATGGAGCGCGATGCATATGAGCGGATTCCTGAAGATCCCTCGGAGTTCGCCGTATGGGACAGAGTCGCCGCCTGGCCTCAAAAGTAGGGCGAGGCGATGCATCCCACCCGCGATAAGCTTCCCAAATGAAGCGACAATTCGTCCTCCTTCTCACACTTTCTCTGATGACACTTCCCGCACACGCAGCCGATGAAGTCGTCCGTCTTCACGCGCTCTTCGATCGCACGTGGGAGGCGAATATCAAAGAGAGTCCGATGTTCGCTACGTCGGTCGGGCGTCATGAGTACGACGACCGGCTGGGGTCATCGACGATGGCCGACCTCGAGCGGCGGAACGCGCAGGAGAAAGCGACTCTGGCCGAGTTGAAGGCGATCGACCGGTCGAAGCTGCCAGCCGAGGAGATGGTGAATTACGAGATCTTCGAGGAGCAGATCGAGAACGGCATCGCCAGCTTCGAGCTCGGCGATTACCAGATGCCATTCAACGCCAACTCCGGATTCCATTCTGGATTTTCGCGGCTCGCGCAGAGCATGCCGATGGCCACGACGAAGGATTATGAGAACTACATCAGCCGCCTGAACCAGTGGCCGCGCCACGTGCGTGAGGAGATCGCGCTGATGCGCATCGGCATCGCCCGCGGCATGACGGTAGCGCGAGCCACGCTCGACGGTTACGACTCGACGATCACCGCGCACATCGTGGACGATCCGGAGAAGAGCGTTTTCTGGAAGCCATTCGCGAAGTTCCCGTCAACGGTCCCTGAATCTGATCGCGAACGCTTGCGGCAGGCGGGGCGCAAAGCGGTGATGGAAGGCGCGGTCGTTGGCTACCGTGAATTCCTCGATTTCTTCCGCAACGAGTACCTCCCGCACGCCCGCACCACTCTCGGTGCGTCCGAGCTTCCCAATGGCCGCGCTTACTACAAACAGCAGATCCGGGAGTACACGACGCTCGATCTGACGCCGGAAGAGATTCATAAGATCGGACTCAGCGAAGTGGCGCGCATTTCGGGAGAAATGGATGCAGTGATCAAGGAGGTCGGCTTCAAAGGCGACTTCCCGGCGTTTCTCGTTTTCCTGCGCACCGATCCGCGCTTCTATGCGAAGACTCCCGAGGAACTGCTGATGCGCGCGTCGAGGATCGCCAAACGGATCGACGGGAAACTGCCGTCATTGTTCAAGACGCTGCCACGTTTGCCGTACACAGTCGAGCCGGTGCCGGCCGATATTGCGCCGAAATACACGAGCGGTCGTTATGTCGGCGCGCCGGAAGGGAGCACGCAGCCAGGCATTTATTGGGTGAATACGTACATGCTTGAAAGCCGTCCGCTTTACAACCTCGAGGCGCTTACGCTTCACGAAGCCGTGCCCGGACATCACCTGCAAATTTCATTGAGCCGCGAGCTGACCGGCCTGCCGAATTTCCGCCGCTTCTCCTACATCTCCGCGTTCGGCGAAGGCTGGGGTCTTTATTGCGAGTGGCTCGGACTCGAAGCAGGAATCTACTCCGATCCATATTCGAACTTCGGCCGTTTGACATACGAGATGTGGCGCGCCTGCCGGCTCGTCGTCGATACCGGCATTCACTCCATGGGCTGGACGCGGAAACAGGCAATCGATTATCTGGCCAGCCACACCGCCTTGCCGCTGCACGAAGTGGAAACGGAAGTCGACCGCTACATTTCCTGGCCGGGCCAGGCGCTTTCCTACAAACTCGGAGAACTGAAGATCAAAGAGCTGCGCAAACGAGCCGAAACTACTTTGGGCCCGCGTTTCGATTTGCGCGCATTCCACGACGTCGTCCTCGGCAGCGGCGCGGTGCCGCTGAAGGTGCTCGAAGCGAACGTCGATCGTTGGATCGAGACGCAGAAGACACATACCCCAGGTTGATCAGGAGAATTCGATGAAGAAGCTCGTGGCCGCTGTTGCGTTTCTGATCCTCGCCGGATGCGTGTCGTCGAAACCGGCGGATATCGTCTTTCTGGAGGGCCACCTCGATCTGCAGCCGGTTCCCGGAAGCCGTTCGATGCGCGCCTGGGCCAGCCGGCCTGGCGCTCTTGGCGACTATCACGCCTTTCTTTTCGAGCCGGTCGTGGTCATTCTGAGCAACCAGGCGCCGGACAAACAGGTCAGCGCGGAGGAGATGACGGAGCTCGGCGCGCACCTTCGCGATGCCTTCGCCGCAGAGCTCCGGCGCGGAGGGTATTCCGTCGTCGATGTTCCGGGCGCGGGCGTGCTTCGCGTTCGCGCAGCGCTCACGGAGCTCGGGCCGGTCGATCCGACAAAGAACGCAGCAGCGAAAGTGGTTGGAGCGGTGATCCCGGGAGGAGTGTTCCTGCCCACGGTCGACATCGGTCACGCAGCGATCGAAGTGGACATGCGCGACTCGCAGACGAATCAACGCGTCGCAGCCTTCGCCAACCGCAAAGCCGGCCGCGCCTACTTCAATGGCCTTCGTCCGTATCACCGCTGGGGCGATGTCGAGAACGCGTTCGCATCATGGGCCAGCGAGTTTCGCGTGCGTCTGGATCAGATTCGCGCAGGGAAGTAAGCCGGGAGCGGCGCCATACGTCTCCAAGTTTCCTGAAGACTAAGTTATTATCGTCCGCGTTCAGATCGTCTTCGTCTTCATCCTCAGGAGAGTCTCGTGAAAAAACCGGTCGTGTGGCTGGCCATTGCTTTGTCTGTTCTCGCGCTGCGGCCGCTGCCTCTCCGCGCTGGTTTCGGCGGCACAGATCTCATCCTTCCGGCGGTCGGCCGTATTGACGGACTTGCCGGCAGCCACTTCTACACAACCATCTGGATCACGAATCCGTCGCCAACCGATCGCGTCGATTTCGAAGCGTCGTTTCTTCGCGGCGGACAGTCCAATCCTTCGCCGGTGCTCTTTCACGACTCCGTTGCTCCCGGTGCGACGAAGAGCTATCAGGACGCGGCCGTATCGATGTTCGGAATCAACGGCGTCGTCGGCGCCGTACGCGTGCGCTCGGCACAGGCGCTGCTGGTCTCGTCGCGCATCTACAACCAGAACGACGGCCAGACAGTCGCGCAATCGCAGGGACTCTTCAGCTCCGGCATCCCTGTCGATTTCGGTATCCGCAACGGGCAGTCGGGAGTGCTTCAGGGCATCGAGCAGAACGCCGATTTTCGCTACAACCTTTTTCTCGTCGAGACCGCGGGCGGCACGATCACGGTCAATCTGGCTCTGTCCGACGCAGCCGGAATCCCCGCGGGTTCCACAACCATCACGCTCGGCCCATGGGAGCATCACTCCCTCGGACTCGGCGCCATCACCAGCGTCCCGATCACCGATGGCTCGCTCCGGCTCACGGCCTCCGGCGGCGACGGACGTGCCCTCGCACTAGGCTCGCAGGTCGCCAACGAAAGCCAGGACGCCAGCGGTTTCGAGATGGTGTTCCGCGATGAGCTGATCAACGCCAGCGGCGCAACCGGTGCGACCGGAGCAACTGGTCCGGTTGGTCCGATCGGGCCCACTGGTTCGATTGGCCCAGCTGGTCCCACGGGCGCGACGGGCCCGACCGGCGCCGCCGGACAAAATGGGGCGACAGGTGCCACCGGCACCGCGGGTCCGACAGGGCCAACCGGGGCGACTGGATCGATCGGGCCTGCCGGTCTTGCCGGTCCGACCGGAGCAACTGGAGCGACCGGGTCCACGGGCGCAACCGGAATTGTGGGCATCAATTGGCGCGGCCCCTGGAGCGGCGCGACGACGTACGCAATCAACGATGCCGTCGCCAGCAATGGATCGTCGTACATCGCGATCGCCACCAATACGAATGAGGTGCCCGGAAGCGGCACGAGCTGGGATCTGATCGCGCAGCAAGGCGCAACAGGACCAACGGGACCGACGGGCGCCACTGGAAGCACAGGGATTACCGGCGCAACCGGTCCAACAGGATCAACGGGAGCAACCGGTTCAACGGGATTCACGGGGAGCACCGGCGCCACCGGCGACCTCGGACCGACCGGACCAACCGGCCCCACTGGCGCAACCGGAGTTACCGGAACAACCGGAGCAACAGGAGTTACGGGAAACACCGGAGCAACTGGCGCAACGGGAGCAACCGGACCGACCGGCGACATCGGACCGACCGGATCGACGGGAAATACCGGCGCAACCGGTGTTACTGGTGCAACAGGCCCGACCGGTTTTACTGGTTCCACTGGTGCCACGGGAGCGACCGGCTTCACCGGTTCAACGGGTGCGACCGGTACGACCGGAGCAACAGGCGACATCGGCCCGATCGGACCGACCGGATCGACGGGTTTTACAGGTTCCACCGGCGCCACAGGAGCGACAGGTTTTACCGGTTCTACCGGTGCGACGGGAGCGACCGGCTTCACAGGTGCAACGGGAGCCACGGGCGCCACAGGATCTACCGGCGCGACGGGAGCAACCGGAAACACCGGCGCCACAGGAGCTACCGGCGCAACCGGCGACATCACCGGCATCGCCGCGGGCGGCGATCTGACCGGCACCTATCCCAATCCCTCCATCGCCATGACTGCCGCCGCCGGCGCGAACATCGCCACGGCAATCAACAACAGCGCTGCGTCCATCACGACCGCCCACGTAACCGGCGACGTCGAGCTCGCCCCCGCGGCAACGCAAACCGCCAGCACCGCCAACCCCCTGATCGACGTGAAGCTCCTCGGCACCACGACACTCGGCACCAGCGGCACGAGCGATCTCCTCCGACTTTCCGCCAGCGGCACGTACTCCAGCGGCCCGTTCGATCAGGAATGGTTTCGCGTCGACAACGCTGGCGGCATTCTGGCGCGCGGCACGTGGGACGGCGCGAATGACATCGTCGGCGCAGGAACGATTCCGGCCGCGGGCGACGGCACGCGGTTCATGTGGTATCCGGCGAAGGGCGCATTCCGCGCCGGCTACACAAGCGCCGGGGGGTGGGACGACGCCAACAT
This sequence comes from Thermoanaerobaculia bacterium, assembly GCA_963719365.1. Lineage (GTDB taxonomy): Bacteria > Acidobacteriota > Thermoanaerobaculia > Gp7-AA8 > Gp7-AA8 > JADGNZ01. The sequence continues at coordinate 2,326,089 of OY970380.1, forward strand.
CGGAACCGGCTCGTTTGCCTCAGGCTCGAGGAACACCGCCTCCGGCCACCTGTCGTTGGTGTTTGGCGAAAGCAACGTTGTCAGCGGACAGGATTCCGGCAGTTTCGGCAAGTTCAACAGCGTCACCGGCATCGACTCGTACGCATTCGGCAACATCAATACCATCGCCGGCAACAACAGCCTCGTCAACGGCTCCAATAATACGATCAACAGCGGCGCGAGCTCGGGGTCCACGGCGTTCGGGATCCGGCACACCCTCGGCGCCGCGCAGAACTTCGCCATCGGCGAGCGTGCCACCATCACGAACAGCCGCGCCATGGTCATCGCACTAGGGAACAGTTTCGGTGTGCCGACGACCGACGCCGGCGCCAATACGCTAGCCATCCGCGCCGCCGGTGGCATCTTCCTCGGCGACAGCTTCACGCCGGTCATGACCGCCGGTCACTTGATCGATACATCGACCGGCGCCTACCTCACGTCAGGCGGCACCTGGACGAATTTGTCGGACCGCAATCTCAAAGAGAACTTCATCGACGTCGATGGCGAGGCGATCCTCCGCAAACTCGCCGCAATGCCGATCACGACGTGGAACTACCGCAAGGAATCGACGACGACCCGCCACCTCGGCCCGATGGCCCAGGACTTCGCCGCCGCCTTCCACCTCGGCGACTCCGACCGCAGCATCAGCACCGTCGATGAAGGCGGCATCGCTCTCGCCGCGGCGAAAGCGCTCGAAGCACGCAGCACCACGCAGCAGCAGCAGATCGATGCGCTCCGCCAGGAGAACGAGGAACTACGCCAGCGCCTGGAGAAAATCGAAAGGCTTTTGAGCGATCATCCGCAGAAGTGACTCGCAACTTCGTCCTCGCCTGCGCCGCCGCAATCGCGCTGATCGCGGCGGCGTACGCAAACTCGTTCAGCAACGCCTTTCACTTCGATGACTCACACGTCATCGAGAACAACCTCTACCTCCGCAGCCTCGCGAATGTCCCGCGCTTCTTCACGGATGCGCACACGTTCAGCAGCCTGCCGCAGAACGCCACGTACCGGCCGCTGGTCACGCTCTCGCTGGCCCTCGATTACGCACGCGGCGGTCTGAATCCGCGCCCGTTCCACGAAACGCAAATCCTGCTTTTGCTGATCACCGGCGCGATGCTGGTCGCGTTCTTCTTCCCGATCACCGGCAGGTGGCCGGCACTGTTCGCAGCGACCTTTTTCTGCGTTCACACCGCGAATACCGAGACGATGAACCTGATCTCGGCGCGCTCGGAGCTTCTCTCCACGATCGGCCTGCTCGGTTCGTTCCTTCTCTATCAGCGTTCGCCGTTCGCACGCCGCACGCTGCTCTATCTCATCCCGCTCATCATCGGCGCCCTCGCCAAAGCACCGCTGGTCGTTTTCGCGCCGCTGCTATTCGCGTATGCGCTCCTCATCGAACGGCAGCCGCCGCGCCGGGCACTGCGAATCGCGCTTCCATCACTGATCGTGGGCATCGCCCTCCTCGCGTTTCTCAATCGGATGAATGCGCCGGAATGGGTTGGTGGCGGCGGCTCCGCGATTCACTACGCGATGACGCAGCCGTTCGTCTGGCTGCACTACGCTCGTCTCTTCATCCTGCCGATTGGATTGACCGCGGACAGCGATTGGACCTCGTTCGCGCATTGGTACGACACACGCGCGGTGGCCGGATATGCCTTTCTCGCGTTGCTTGCGTACGCCATCCGCAAGGCGAAGCCGGAGGCGTCGTTCGGCCTGATCTGGTTTGCGATCGCGCTCATTCCGACTTCCAGTTTCTTTCCGCTGGCCGAGGTGGTGAACGAACATCGGATCTTCTTCGCGTACATCGGATTGGTGCTTGCGGTTGCGGCACTCATTCCGGCGCGCGCGCTGGCAATCGTATCGATCATCGTTCTGACGGCCCACGCCATCGGCACTCATGAGCGGAACAAGGTGTGGCGCACCGAAGAAACGCTGTGGCGCGATGTGATCGCCAAGAGCCCCGCGAACGGGCGCGCCTGGATGAACTACGGTCTCACGCAGATGGCTCGCGCAAACTATCCGGCGGCGAAGGAAAGTTTTGAGCACGCGGCCACACTCACTCCCAACTATTCAACCCTCGAGATCAATCTCGGAATCGTCGCCTCGGCAACAGGCGATCAGGCATCGGCCGAGCGCCATTTTCAGCGAGCGCTCGCGCTGAATCCGGACGCCAGCTCCCATTTCTTCTACGCGCGTTGGTTGGTTGCGCAGGCGCGTGCGCCCGAGGCGATCCCTCACCTGCAGCGCGCTCTGACGCTTAGTCCTGCTCTTGCAGACGCGCGATCGTTATTACTGCGGCTGCTCTCCGCATCTGGAGACGAGCGCGCGGCCAACGCGTTCGCTGCCGAAACGCGCACGATCGATCCGACTGCGGCCGTCCTCTCCGAAATCGACCAGCACTTTGATTCGTACGAAAAAGCATTCAATGCCGGCCTCGCCGCCATTGCTCGTGGCGATTGGGCTGCTGCCGCGATTGCGAACCGCGATGCCCTGCGAGACGCCCCGCGATCCGCCGACGCTTGGAACAACCTCGGCTGGTCGCTGGCACAACTCGGGTTCCGTGATCAGGCGGCCCAGGCGTATGCAACAGTGCTCTCGATCAGGCCATCGGACGAACGCACAGCAAACAATCTCCGTTTAATTCAGAGAAAGTGATTCGGATTACTTGACCAAGAAGCGATGACGAGCTCACCGTTCGAAGGTCAGCGAAGCCCACAGGCTCTCCCAATCAGCATTCGAGCCGGCAGGCGCGGGGATCATCTGCACTGATTTGATCAGCCACACTCCTCGCTTCGGTAAATGGAACGTGACGCGGCCTTTGGCGTCGGAGCGGAGGCGGATTCGGAGCGACGGATCTTCCTGGTGCATGGCCACGACCAGCGCGTTCGGCAGCGGTTTGCCTTCATAGAGAACGGCGACCTGCATCTCGTCGTTTTTCACCTCGTACGGATTCGTCTTCGGGACGATTTCGTAGCGGAATGCCAATGGCGTGTCGGCGCGGGCGCCTGTTCCGTTGCCATCGGCGAGGATGAGCGCTTTGGCGCAGCGGGAGAAAATCTCCTTCGACGGTTTCATTGAATCGCCTCGCTTGGCGCGCGTTGCGATAATCGACTCCAGCCCTTCGTCTTTGAGATATTGCTCGAATTTATCCGGCGGCATTTCCAGATGTTGGGGTTGGCTTCGATAACCGATCACCGCGAGACCGGGACGCTCAACCGCGAAAAACCCAGCGGGATCCCTCCGCTCGATGCCCAATACGTCGTGCTCGCCCGCGCCGTCGCGAAAAATAAACTTCTCGATTGTCGAGGAGTCGCGCGGCACCGGGTCACCGGCAAATTCCTGCCCCACTCGGAGCGTCGTAAGAAGAGTCGTTCCGACCTTCGGATGAAATGTTGATGGCTCGATCCAGAAATCGTGCGCAAATGCAGTGCTGGCGATGAACGCGACGATGAATGTGAGAGTGGTTCGCATAAGGTTGCTTACAAAAAGCGCCCCACAGAGACACAGCGTCCCAGAGTCGTTTTTCTCTGTGACCTCTGTGCCCCTGTGGTTCATTGATTCTAACGACTACGGCCGGTACTCCGAAGCCATCACGAACCGTCCATCATTGGAGCTGTTATCGACGACCACCGCATAACAAACCGCGGAATCCGAGGGATCGAATTGCAGGGTGCCGTTGCTGACGATCGTCGTGAGCGCAGTCTGTGTCCACGCGTTCGCGCCAAGATTGAGCGTCTGGATGCCGAGGGTCTGCGTTCCGGAGCTGTCGAGGACCGTCACTTTGATCGAATTCGGGCTGCCGGACTGATCGAAGCATCCGAAGTTTGTGCGTGCGGCCGCCCCGACAGTGACTCCCGGACTGAACGAGCGCGAGCTCGTACCTGGGAATTCAAGAGCCGGAACCGACGTGCCGAAGTTCGTGCCGCTCGTGCGAACCTCTGCGTCGATGATGAACCGGTTGTTACGGGTTCCGCCAGCGGAGTCGGAGCTTCGGAACGTCACAGCGCCGCCACCGTGATAACCCTGAAAAACGGCGTCGAGAAAATTCGTGTAGGTTTTTAGCTCGCCGGCAGCAAGCGTGACGATGGCGTCGTGCCTGGCACCGGCGGCGTCAAAGAGCGAAACCGTAATGGGGTAACCCGACGCCGTGGGATTGAACAGAGCCACATACGTTTGAAAGGTCGATCCGATTCCTGGCACGTTGCCCATGACCGGCACCGTCTGAAAGTCGGACGCAAAACTCTGCGCATGCGGAGCGCGCGTTTGCGCAAGAGCCGGCAGCGCGATGACTGCCATTGTGATTGCGAGGAGAGATGCGAGTCTCTTCATGATTGATCTCCTGTTGATTGTTTGCGGCTCGTAATTACGGTTGCGCCGGGTTTGGGATCACTGGCTGCGTGGGAACGTTGGTACCGCCGTGTCCCTGCAGCAGCCCCTGATTGGCCGGTGCCAGGAATGGGAAGCGCGGGAGATAGTCCTTATCGTTGACTTCGACACCCTTGGCCAGTCCCGCGCCCGGGTCGCCAGCCACGATGAGGCTGATCAACACGCTGTTGACGTTGACCTGATTGCGATTGGGCGCCGTGCCGCCGCCGATCATGCGGCCGTTCGGAAACTGCGAATCGATTGCGGCGTCGATCGTAATGACATCGCCTGTGGAGCCGTCGGCGACAGGAATCGGCCGCCCGAGGTTGATGGCGTTGATGATGTCGAGCCGCGGCCCCTTGAGCGTCGTCACCGCGGCGGCCGGAACGCCGAGCGCTTTGTAGATGCCGAGGGCTTCAGCGTCACGGACTAGAACGGGGTAAAGAATGTCCGCGCCGAAGCGGGAAACGTCTTTCATCGGATCGGTGTGCAGATAGAGCGTCTGCCGTTGGGTTCCCACAAGACCGGCATTGAATAGCGGAAGGGCATTACGGCCGACCTGAACGTAATTTCCCGAGCCGCGCTGGCCGGTGATGATGTTAGTCGCGTCCACAGTCTGCGTGGCCTGACGGCTGATGCTCGCCCAGACGCGCAGAAGGCTGTCGGTCGACTGGGAATTGAGCGTTCCATTGTGGGGAATTCCTTGCGGGAACAGGTCCGAAGTCGGGATCTCGAGTGCGATCGAGAAAATGTTGAAGCCTGTGAAGACGTCCTTGATCGGTGTGCTGCGCGCGCCCTGGATTCCGCCAAGATCGCCGCGCCCGAGGTTGACGAGATCGAAAATGCCCTTCTCGTCGAGCTGATAGGGATCGTCGAACTGACCGGCGATGATGCGGCCTCCGCCGATAAGCGACTGGATGAAGGTATCGACAAACGCCTGGTCGTAGAGACCTTGTTCGCGGCTCGATGGATCGCCCGAATCGTAGCCTTTGAAGGCTCCGAGGCCGTAGACAAGACGATCGGTCTGCGGACCGTGATTGTTGGGGAGAACTTTGAGGTTTTCGCCGATGACGACCGGATTCGGATTGCCGGGACTCACGACGCGCGTAATGGTCATCGTCTCGGTGCCGCCCGTTAGCTGCCATAACAGCTCGTTACCACCGCCAAGGGGATCCGTCGGACTCGGCGCCGCCTCGGGTACGATGGTGTTCTTGAACTCGACGCGGTATACGGCCTCGTCTTTGAGGCTCGTCCCTTTGCCGATGTGGAATTCATAACGATAGCCGTTACAGGCGCGCAGTCCCTGATTTCCCTGACCCGGCTCATGCAGGGGATTGAAATCCATCACCAGGTAGAGCTTGTCGTGCGTCGCGTTCGACACCCACGCATACGTGTCGGTGTTGTCGGCGCATGGTTCATTGAGAATGGCCAGCGCTTCGCGATGGCTGGAAGCGCGTGCCATCGGAACGATCAATACAGCAGCGGCGAGAGTGAGTGCACCAGCCAGCCGGTGCGAGAGCGAGAGTTTCATCGGTTCTCCTTTGCTCCACGGATCCGTTTCCGTGGTTCGGGGAAGTCTACGTTGCGAAAGTCAAAGCAGATGTAGGAAGGGGGAAAATCGTTGGGTGCGGGAGGGGTTGGGTTGCTTGGTTGCCTGGTTGCCTGGTTGCCTGGTTGTGGGGTTTCCCGGTCTCGCGGGTATGAAGTGTCGGAAAGGTCTGACTCCCGATCAACTCAGCAATTCGGCAACTCGGCAACTCGGCAACTTGACAACTCGGCAACCTGGCAACCCGGCAACTCGGCAACCAAGCAACCCCGCGACCCCGCGACCCCGCCCGCGACCGCGAGACCGCGAGCATGCTAAGGTAGCGATCCATCAACAAAAGGAGGGCACTCCCATGATCAAGAAGAAAGACGTTCAGAAGGCTGCCAAGAAAGCAGCGGACGCCGTCATCGAAGCCGGCGAAGAGGCCTACAAAAAGGCAAGCAAAGCCGCGGCTCCGAAGATCAAGGCGATGAAGAAGGCGGCTGGACCGAAGGTCGAGCAGGCAAAGAAAGTCGTCAAGAAGCAGGTCGCGAAAGGCGTGAAGCAGGCCAAGTCGATGACCAAAGACGCTCTCATGGCCGGCTCGAAATCGCTGAAGCGCGCCGCAAAAAAGATCTGACCACTCCACAGCGGAACGACCCATCGGGGCGCGCGTTTGCCGCGCCCCTTTCGGGTTTTGACCTCATCCCGCGCCAATGAAAACCGAGCGCGGAACCGCGCTGCTCCCGATCATCGCGCTCCTGGCGATCCTCGCCCGGTTGCTGCAACTGCAGGGACTCCATCCCCTTGTCTGGGATGAGATCGAGTTCTTCCGTGCTACCGATTGGGTATGGCGCGGGCTCGTTCCGTATCGCGATTTCTGGGAGCACCACACGCCGCTGCAGTGGTTCCTCTTCGCGCCATTCACGGCACTGACGAACAGCCCGGGTGCGAGTGCGATCATCCTGATGCGCTGGGTGCAACTGCCGCTCTGGATCGCGGCGTTCGTTCTGCTTCGCGGATGGATGCGGCGCGCGGGCATTTCCGGTTTCGCAGCCGCGAGCGCAGCGACGCTCGTTCTTTCGAGCACGCTCTTCATGCTGCCCGCAGTCGAGTACCGCGTCGACGTGCTCGGATGCGTCGTCTACATCGCGGGCATCGCCTGTCTGCAACGCCTCGCCAACGGTCGTCGCTTCGCCTTTCTCGGCGGCGCATTCCTCTGCCTGGCCGGCCTCGCCAATCTCCGCCTCGGGCCGCTGGCTGTCGTCACGCTGCTGCTCGTACGCGTCGTGCGCACGCGCGATCGCGCCTGGGGCGGCAATGCGCGCGCAACCTGGAGCTTCGTGGGCGCGGCCGCGGCCTTCGTCCCTGCCGCAGTCTATTTCATCGCGACGCATTCCGCACGCATCGCCTGGCAGCGGCTCTGGATCGACAACTTCCTGGCCGATCGTTTCGCGCCGAATGGCGAATGGATGTTCCTTCACCGCATCGGTGCACCGTTCGGCATCCGGCTCCTCGATGCCGTTCCGAGTTTTCAACTCTCGCTCGCCGATCCGGGCGGCATGGCCATCCTAGTCATCGGCGGAATTGCCATCGTCCGCGCGCTCTATCGCGGGTTCCGCGCTCCGGGCGATGAGTTTTCCCTGGCGTTTCTCCAGGTCACGAACCTTCTCTTCATCGCCGCCATGAAGTACGTCTACAACTATCACCTCGAGATCGTAGCGCTGCTGATGGTTCCGCTCGCCGCCATCGAGATCGACCGGCTGATCACATCCGAGGCGCGGCGCCGGGCTCTCGTCGCGCTCATCGTCATCGCCGCCGCGGTCAACATCGCGGTGGCTGTCTTCCGAGGCAAAGAAGCGGACATACAGTACGAAGACTTCATCATGCGCGAGGCCGATCGCCGCATTCCCGCCGGTGCGAAAGTCTGGGACGGTGCCGGCTGGATGTTGCACCACGCACCCTCCTATCAATACTGGTTTCTGCGGGCCAACGTTTTCGTGATGGAGGAGCACGGCTACTTCGAGCCGTACCGCATCGAGGAAGTTCTCCGCGATCCACCGGCCGCCGTTCTCGCCGATTACAGCGTCGGCCACTGGCTGACGCTGCACCGCCAACTCGCCGGATTCATCCTCACGCATTACCTGCCGGTGTGGCGCGAGATCTGGCTACCAGGCATGAGCGCGCGCCTCACGCCGGCAAATCCCGCAGCACGTTGGATCGTCCTCGCCGATGGCACCTACGACGTCTACGCCTCGGCGAACCTGGCATCGCATCCCTGGTTTCGCGATCCGTTCCGTTTCGATAGCCCCGCGTGGTCAGGCGTTCGTCCGCCCTCTCCTACCGATCGCGGCGCGCGTGTCGATTGGCTCATCGACGGCGCGGCGATAGCGCCATCCAACACGCTCACGCTCCGCCGCGGCCAGCGCATCGACGCAATCTCGCACGAGTCGCAACCGCTCGGCATCATGCTCATCGGCGCGAAGAACGAGCTCGCGTTCTGCCAGCCGGTGCGCGGCGTCAAACTCGAAGCGTCGGAGCCGCCGCAATGGCACGTTCCCGATCTGGATGTGCTCCGCCAGATCGCGACCGGAACGAATGCGATGCAAACGCGCGAGCCGTGCCGCCGATGAATCTGTCATCGGGTGGGTGACAGTCTTGTCAATGCGCAACGCCGCAACCCGGCTACAATACGCGGCCCAACTCATGACCCATCACTCCATCGGCATTCTCGGCGGCGGCATCTCCGGCGTCTCCCTCGCCGCCCACCTCGGCGAAGACGTCGAGGTTCTCGAGAAACGCGCCCGCATCGGCGGCCTCTGCGGCACGATCATCGAAGACGGCTTCACCTTTGACGCCGCCGGTCCGCACATCATGTTCAGCAAGAACAAAGAGGTTCTGAACCTGATGGTGGCCACGCTCGGCGAGAACGTCCACCAGCGCCGCCGCGAGAACAAGATCTGGTTCAAAGGACGGCTGGTGAAGTATCCGTTCGAGAACGATCTGGCCGCGCTGCCGCCGCAGGACAACTTCGAATGCATCTACGGCTACATCGTCAACCCGCACGCCGATGACGTGCCGTCGAATTTGGCGGAGTGGTCGTACAAGACGTTCGGCGAGGGCATTTCGGACAAGTACTTCATCCCCTACAACGAGAAGATCTGGAACTATCCGGCGACCAAACTCGGGCTCGAATTCGTCGAAAGAATCCCCAAGCCGCCGATGGAGGATGTGCTCAAGTCGTCGATCGGTATTGCGACTGAAGGGTATTTGCACCAGTTGCATTTTTACTATCCGATCGAAGGCGGATATGAGTCGCTCGTTCACGCGTTCGCAGCAAAGGTGCGCGGCCAGCTCCGTACAAACTGGCGCGTAACCGCCGTGGCGCGCGATGGCAAGCAGTGGCGCGTGACCTCGTCCGACGGCGAAGAGCGCACATACGACACGCTCGTCTCCACCTTGCCGATTCATGAATTGTTAAAGGTCTGGACCGACGCACCCGACGAAGTTCATCGCCTTGTCGCGCCGCTTCGCTACAACTCACTGATCAACATTCTCATCGGCTGCAATGAGGACCGAGGTTATCCCTACACGGCGCTCTACGTTCCCGATCCCGATCTCCTTTTTCACCGCCTCTCGTTTCCAAAAGCCTTCAGCGAACATTGCGTGCCCGCTGGCTCGTCATCCGTCATGGCCGAAATCACCACAAACGAAGGCGGCGACGGCGTCTGGGAAATGACGGACGAGCAAATCATCGAACGAACGATCGCCGAGCTGGCCGGCACCGGTCTCATCGACCCATCGACGATCACTTACCGCAAGGCTGTGCGCTTTCAATACGGTTACCCGGTCTACGATCTCGATTATCGCGCCAATGTCACAGCGATGCGCAACGCCGTCGCCGCAACCGGGCTGCACTTGCTTGGACGATTTGCGCAATTCGACTACATCAATAGCGATGTTTGCATCGAACGAGCGATAGCACTAGCAAAATCGCTGGAAGGTGGTCAGGCGTGAACAGAGAATGTTGAATATTTAATGTTGAGTGTTGAGCGTTAAATGGCCGGGCATCGTGAGACTTTCGCAGAACATTCAACATTCAACATTCAACATTTCGTTTTCCTGACAACCTTCAGAACAAAATGTACGAGTCCACCGACTATCAATACTTCGAGGACGTCAATTGGGGATTATTGCGCCTGTGGAACGGCCGAAAAAACCTCGACGTACTCGATGTGGGCTGCGGCTTCGCCACGACCTCGCAACACATCAAAGCCCTCGGCAACCGCGTGACCGGGATCGAGTCGAGCGCGGAGGCGGTGCCCGTTGCATGTACGCGGGTGAGCGACATCGTTCATGCCGACCTGCAACAACTCGACGCCGTTAAAACTGCTCTCGCAGGCCGCAGCTTCGACGTCATCATCTTCGCCGACGTCCTCGAACATCTCGCCTGGCCCATCGGCATCCTGCGCGGCTATCTCGATCTGCTCAACCCAGGCGGCAGCGTCATCGTCTCGTTGCCGAACGTCGGCCTCTGGTCGGTGAGACTCAGTCTGCTCACCGGACGGTTTCGCTATCAGGAGACCGGCGTCCTCGATCACACCCACCTTCGATTCTTCACCCGCCGTACGGCAAAAGAGATGATCGAACAAGCAGGACTGAAAATCGTCCGCCGCACGTACAATCCCGGCCTCGTGCGCCCCTTCGTCCCCTTGGCAAAGAAACTCCTCGGCGGCGGCAGCGCGGAATCGCACGATCCATCCGCGCTTCTCGAATCGAAACCGTACAAACTGTATCTGAGAACGATTTACCCGATCGAGCGCGCAGTCGCCCGAGTCTGGCCGGGCGCGCTGGCGTTTCAAATGATTTTCGAAGCAAGGAGAAGCAGTGGATTAGTCGATTAGTGGATTAGTAGACGTCTTCCTAATCCACTAATCTACTAATCCACCAACCAACTTCCGATGAAACTCACCGTCTCCATGATCACGCTCAATGAGGAGCGCGCCGTTGCGAAGGTCGTTCAGGACATTCGGCGCGTCGCGCCCGATGCGGAGATCTTTCTTGTCGACTCAAGCCGCGACCGCACCGCCGAAATCGCCACCGAAATGGGTTGCCGCGTCTTCAAGCAATTCCCACCGAAAGGCTATGGCCCGGCCATGGATCGCGCAGTCCGCGATGCCGCGGGCGACATCGTCATTACGCTCGATTGCGATGACACCTATCCCGTCGAAACCATCCCAACGCTTGTCGCGCTGATCGACGAAGGCTACGACCTCGTCAACGCCACGCGCCTGGCCACACTTCCGAAAGCGATGCCGTTTGCGAACTACCTGGCTAACCGTATATTCGCCTGGACCGCACGGCTGCTGCACGGCATTCGCACAACGGACGTTCATAGCGGCATGCGGGCATACCGCAAGACAATGCTCGAGAAAGTGCAATGGAATCCGAACGGACCTGCGCTGCCCGTGGACATGCTCGTAATTCCGTACCGCATGGGATTCCGCGTCAAAGAAATCCCGATTGAATACCGCGACCGCATCGGCGCATCGACGTTGCAACGCTGGAATTCGACGGTTTGGACGTTCAAGAGGCTCTGGCGAGCGCGGCGAGTTAGCCGACTGTAACGGCGGAATGTTGAATGTTTACTGTTGAATGTTCGATGTTGAAAGAGGCGCGTTGATTGACCCGGCTCCAGAAGCTTCCAAGCGGCTGATAATCAAAAAGGCAAGGGCAATACTGAGCCCATCTCGAAACCAACATTCAACATTTACATTCAACATTGAACATTCAACATTCCGCCTCTTCGCCCGTCACAATCGCCATCCTCGCCGGCGGCTTCGGCACCCGTCTCGGCAACCTCACCCGCGACATCCCCAAGCCGATGATTCCAATCGCAGGCCGTCCGTATCTCGAGCGCGTGATCGAATCCTTTGCGCGATGCGGATTGCGCGACATCGTGCTGCTCACGGGTTATCGTGCCGAGGCGGTGGAGGAGCACTTCGGGGACGGAGCGGCGTTCGGGGTTCGCATCACTTACAGCCGCGAGACCCAGCCCCTCGGCACCGGCGGCGCCATTCGCGAGGCACGCAAACTCCTCGGCGAGCGTTTCGTGATGACCTACGGCGATGTCCTTCGCTACTTTGACTACGACCGTTTTGTGAGCGCACACGACGAGCCGTGCGTGGCCGTCTATCCGCGCCGGACAGCCGGAAACGTCGAGATCGAAGACGATCGTGTGATTCGCTTCGACAAAAAAGCGCCCGAACTTCCGTACGTGGACGCAGGCTTCTCGATCATGCCGTCGAGCGTGATCGATCTTCTCCCTCGAGAAGGTGCTTGTTCGTTCGAGGAGTCGATCTTTCCGGTACTTGCCGCCGAACGCCGTCTGGCCGGCGAGATCGTCGATCTCGACTTTTACGACATCGGTACGCTGGAGGAGCTTGCGCAAACGCGGGCGGCGCTGGAAAAGTGAGTAGCGACTGGAGATAAGAGATCAGGCTAGTCTCTGATCTCCGGTCCACGAATCTCTGTTCTCCAGCCCCCAATCGGCTAATCTGCGCACAACATTATGCGAATCGTCGTCACCGGCGCAGCCGGCTTCATTGCTACCAACCTTCTCGAGCGCCTTCTCGCCGATGGGCACGAGGTGCATGGCATCGACAACTTTTTTCTCGGCAAGCGCGAGTACGTCGCGCGGTCGCTGGCAAAGCCGGGCTTCACCTTTCATGAGTTCGATCTGCTCGACCGCGACCGCGTCGTCGCGCTGTTTCAGCGGATTCGCCCCGAACTGGTCTGGCATCTGGCAGCCAATAGCGACATCAGTTTCGGTACCAGCTACACCGACTTCGATCTCAAGGGCGGAACGCTCGTCACGTACAACCTGCTCGAAGCGATGCGCGTCGCCGGATCGAAACAGCTCATTTTCTCCAGCAGCGGCGCGATCTACGGCGAGCCGACCGTGCTGCCCACTCCCGAAAACTACGGCCCGCTTTTCCCGATCTCGTTTTATGCGGCCAGCAAAATCGCCTGCGAGACGCTGATCACGGCATTTGCCGCCGGCTACCAGATGCGATGCTGGATCTTCCGCTTCGGAAACATCGTCGGCGGCTATCCGACGCACGGCGTGATTCACGATTTCGTCCTGAAACTGCGCCGCGATCCCACGCGTCTCGAAATCCTCGGCGACGGCACCCAGTCGAAGCCGTACGTGCACGTCGAAGATTGTCTCGACGGCATGATGTTCGGCCATCGCACGGCGAAAGATCTCGTCAACTGCTACAACCTCGCCGTCCCCGACTGGACCTCGGTCAATCAGATCGCCGATTGGACGATTGAAGCGATGGGCATCGATCCGAAGAGCGTGGCCATCACCCGCACCGGCGGCTCCCGCGGCTGGCCCGGCGATGTCCCGAAAGTGCGGCTCGACACATCGCGCATGACGGCGCTGGGTTGGACTCCGAAGATGGGAAGCGATGAAGCGGTGAAGCGCTCGATTCGGGAGACGGTTGCGCAGTTGGCGTAAGTCGGGACGCTGGCTCAACGGGCTGGCTCAACAAACGAATGTTCAATGTTTAGTGTTGACTGTTGACTGTTGAATGAATCGAGGCTTATGCCATCCATTCAACATCCAACATTCAACACATAACATTCAACATTCCAGCTTCTAATAGCCTACTGCGCCGCCTGCGCAATGAACGCATCCAGATTCCCGTCATTGGCAGGAAGATGTAGCGCCTTCGACAGGATCTCGTTTGCCTGTTTTGCATCGATCGATTTCGCGGTCTGCAATTCGACCAAACCTTCCGGATGCCGATTGGCCTGCAATAGCACCAGCGCGAGATAAATGTGCGCCTCGGCCGCATGCGGTGCGAGCGCCACGGCATGGCGAAACTCGCCGATCGCTTCGTTGATTTGACCCTGCTGCGAAAGTGCGGTTCCTTCGTTGAGATAGGCGTCGTAATCGGCTTGCAGTGAAGGCGGCAGCGTGACGCTCGGCATCATCTGCGCCGCGACTTCGATGTTGTGTGCTGCGTGTTGCGCATTCGGATCGATGGCCAGCGCTTGCCGGTAATTGGCGACGGCATCGCGGATCAGCGTCTCGCGCGCGGGCGACTGCGCGAGCGTGCCGGCCTTCGCCAGCTTCGCGTTTCCGATGGCGACGAAGGCTTGCGGAAACCAATCGGGACGCGTGGCATCGGGACGCGTCAATAGCGATTGCGTTAGTGCGATGGCGCGCTCCAGATGCGGAATCGCATCATCAGGTTTCGTCGTCTGCAGCGCCTGCCCGAGCGTGTACTCGGCCACCGGATTGTCGCGCGTCACCGCCAGCGTGTGCGTGAAGAGCGTCTCTGAGCCCTTCCAATAGCCAAGCTGGCGGCTCGTCACAATCGAGAGGACGACGACCACCGCGATCGCAGCGGTGCCCGGCACCATCTCGGGCGCACGCAAGCGCCGCGCGAGGCCGGCTGCGCCGAACGCGATGGCGATGAAGAGGCCGATGTACGAAAAATATGTGTAGCGCTCGGCCATCGACTCGTTGCCGATGGCGACGATGCCGATCACCGGAATGAGCGTACCCAGGAACCAGAACCAACCGGTTGCGAGGTAGGGGGCGGCTCGTCGTGCGGTGAGAACGGCTATCGTGATCGCAGTCAGCACGACCAGCGGAACGATTGCCGCGGTGAACGGCACGCGCGTCAGCGGATACGGCAGCGCCATGTCGATCGGAACGAATAGCTTGCCGAGGTAGGTGGCGTAGGCGATGAAGGCGTTGGTGAGGCGGTCCGCGATCGGCAGCGACGTCGCCGATTGCACCGCGTTGAGGCTTCGCTGTCCGATGAATGCGGCCAGAGCGCCGGCGATCGTCAACAGGAACAGCGGCCACTTCTCGATGATGCGCTGGCGAAGCTCGGCGATCGATTCGAGGCGTTTCAACGGCCAAACATCGAGCAGCAGCAATACGAAAGGCAGCGTGATGTACATCTGCTTCGCCGCCAGCGAGAGCGCCAGCGCGATCGACACGCCGAGCATCCGCCGCGGCGCTCGCGCGTAAAGCCAGAGCGCCAGCATCGCGAAAAGCGTGGAGAGCGTGTCTTTGCGTTCCGAGGCCCAGGCGACGGATTGGACGTGCATGGGATGAATTGCGAAAAGCGCCGCGACGAATGCAGACTGCCACGGCGCGCGCGTCAGCTTCCGCAGAGCCAGGAAAAGAAGGATCGTGCTGATGACGTGAAGGAGCACGCCGGTCAGCAGGTGCATCCCGGCATTCATCCCCCACAGTTTCACGTCGAGCATGTGCGAGAGCCACGTCAGCGGATACCAGCCGGTCGTTGCCGACGTGAGCGCCCAGCCGATGTCGCCGTTCAGGACGTGCGCGTTCTCGTAGATGAACTGGCCGTCGTCAAGGTTGAGAAACGCGTGCGAGGTGACCGGCGCGAAGATGACGAGGGTGAGGACAGCGAGGACGGCGACGATCGTCCAGTCGCGCGAAGTCCAGTCGGAGGCAGGCGCGGAAGCCGTCGCAGTCGCCGGCGCATCGGCCTCCCGAGTTTGTTTCAGCCGTGCTTTCCGCCCCATCGCGCCGCGTAGTGTAGCGGTAGTGGCGAACAAAAAACGCCGCGAGCGCGGCGTGGGCGAAAATCGAAATTGGTAGGCCCTAGCGGACTCGAACCGCTGACCCCCACCGTGTCAAGGTGGTGCTCTAACCAACTGAGCTAAGGGCCTGTGAAAAGACGCGCTGACCAGCCCACGAACAGGGCCGGTCCCGTGATGATTCCCCTCGACGGGAGAGGGAAGATAGCCCGGATCCGCCCTTCGATGCAACGGGGTTTCGATGCGCAGATGCCGCAGAGGAACGAAGATGTTTCGTGGTCATCTGCGAACATCTGCGTCATCTGCGGATAAAAGTTCCTCTACACTCTCAACGATGACCGCCAACGCCACCGCGCTGACCACCTGCACGAACTGCGGCGCGGACTCCGCGGCCATCTACTGCGCTCGCTGCGGCGAGCGCCAGCCCGGCCATCACGACCTCAGCGTCGCTCATTTCGCGCACGAGGTTTTCCACGAGATCGCGCACGTCGACTCGAAGCTCTTCCTGACGCTGCGCGATCTCATCGCAAAGCCCGGATTCCTGACGCAGGAGTACTTCGCGGGACGCAAGTCGCGTTACATCCCGGCGCTGCGGCTGTTCCTCGTCCTCTTCGCCCTGCAGTTTCTGGCCTTCACGGCCTACTCGCCCGCGGCGCTTTACTCCGTGAAGTCGATGAAGAAGTTCGACAGAGTGGGAGCATTGCACAAACTTCTCGATAAGAAAGCGAAACGGATTCACGTCACCGCCGACGAGCTCGATCAGCGGATCGACGAACGGTTTCACAAGAATTACTCGCTCCTGCAACTCGTGAACATCGCCGGTCTCGCTCTTGTATTGAAAGTGCTCTATTACCGGCGCTATCTCGCCGAGCATCTCGTCTTCGCCGCGCACTTTCTTGCGTTCTCGTACATTCTCAGCCTCGTCGTCGACTGGCCCATCTTCGCCATCGCCGGGCTCCAACCGGGGCTTACGCACAAAATGACCCTTGCAGCAACGATCGGCATCTCGCTCATTTATCTTTTCCTGGCGCAACGCCGCTTCTATGGCGACAGTCCCGCATCGACGGCGTTCAAAACCGTGCTCCTGTGGGGCGGGCGCTTAGCAGTCATGGTCGTCCTCATGACCGGCTCGCTCTTCGCAGCGATCCTGATGGTGCATTGAGGCGAAGCGCGAAGAACGCGGCGTAAGTTCCTCCGTGTCCTCCGCGCCTCCGCGTGAAACTGCTTTTCGATCGCCTACGGCTCCTCGTTCCAATCGAGTTTCGTCGACGGCACCGCCAGCATCGTTGGTCCCTGAACGCTCAGAAGAATCGGCAGGAGCGGGAGGAACTGATCCGACGTGCGGATGTAGATCGGACTGCTCAATCCCGTTCGCGGCTGGAAACGATAGATGGCCAGATGCACGTCGGGATTTCCGATCGGCTCACCATTCTTCTCCACAGGCACGCCGAAATACGCCGGGAAAAGCGGCCCTTCGATTTCCGGAGCGCCAATGACGTCATCGAACTGATCCTGAAGCGTTACCTCGCGGTCGATTACATCGCCCATCCGGACCTGGTAACAGAGATAGTGCGTCGCCGGCGGTTTCGGACTCGGCGGAATCTGCTCCGGAAACGACTTCCCGGCCGGCAGGAGCAGCAATTGCGGATCGCCGATGTGCCACTCCGAGTGCTGCGTGAACTGATTGGAAAAGACGACCCGGCGATGTGGCTCCGGCACGGTTGGAATCGGCGGCTCGAGCGTGTATCCCGTCAGGTGCCGTTCGGGGAACTGCACCGGGACACCATCCTTCGCCACCGGATTGCCGATGAAATCGAGCGCGATCGTCGTCCGGGAGCGCGGGGCAAAATCGAACTGTCCTCGTGTATCGAGCGTCCGCGAAAACCCCAGGCGGTTCAGTATCCAGAACTTGTAGTGATCGACATCCTGCTCCGCTTCGTGTTGTTTACGCTTGGAGCTTTTCCTGGGGCTTGAAGTCTTCTTGCGGCTTGAGGCCATAACGACATCTCCTTGCGTAAGGAGTGACCGGCTCCGGCAGATCCCTACCGCGAATTTTGGTAAGTGCTGCTCAAGACGCCACGTGCGGCGGCGAGACGCCGCCGAGCCAGCCGGCGAGGACGCCAGCGTTCCATCCGCGCTCGGACGTTTATGCCGGCGGAACGCTGGCGTCCCGCCGGCTGGCCGGGCGGCGTCTCGCCGCCCAAACCCTCGCACCAACCCCCACCTTGTGACCTGGAACACGGAAAGCGGCACGTATACGACCCATTAATGCCGGACACGCGAGCGATCAGGGCATCCGCCTAACCTCGCGTATTTCGATCTTCCCCTGGAAAAAGGAGTGCATTCATGAAACGACCAATCGTCGCTCTCTCTGTTTTCTTCGCTCTGGCTGCCGCCCTGCAGCCATTCACAGCCGCCGCGAGTGAGGCATGGATACTCAACATTCCCGTGCGCGGCATTCCCAACCAGGAAACCGGCATGGTGCGGGCCACCCTCGAGCTCAGCGCCGCTCCTGCCGGCTCGCAGCTCGTCGTCAACGGCACCACCCTCAACCTCGGCGCCACCCAGGTCGTCGCGGGCGATTCGGTGACCTACGAGGCCCTCACCGGCAACAACGTCCGCATCACCTACGTGCCGCTTTCGAATTTCGGAGCGGACTTCTGCTCCGGATTCGCCGCCTCGGACAAGAACATCCCGATGCGCTTCGTTGGGGCGCAGGACGTCGTCGCCTACCGGATGTCGACCTACATCGTGGCCGCGCCGATGGCCGAGTGCTCGCAGGTGTCGAAGCACACCGGAGACACGCCAGCGAGCCTGATCCCGAACGATGACGGCGTGGCGCCGCAGCTCGACGCGATCAACAAAGGCCGCAACACATTCGACGTCGCGCTCGTCCTCGACAAGTCCGGCAGCATGGCCGACTTTCCTCCGGGCGCAATCTCGGGTCCGAAAAAGTTCGAGATCCTCAAGACGGCCGTGCAGAACTTCGTTGGCCAGTGGGAGTTGCTCGATGCGCCTCCAGGCGGCGGACCGGAGTGGTCGGGCGACCGGCTCGGCCTCGTCTTTTTCGACTCCACCGCGCATCCGCAGGTGCTCGCCGGGGCCGACGCGCCCGCGAACTTCTTCCTCCAACGCGGCGCCGCCAACGCCTGGGACGAAGTCATCAACGCGGCCAACGGGCTGGCGCCGGGAAGCTCGACCTCGATCGGCGCCGGCGTCAACGAAGGAATGGGCCAGTGGAAGGCCGATCCGAAGAGCGATCTGAACCTGATCGTCGTCACCGACGGCATGCAGAACACCGCGCCGCTGATCTCCCCCACCGGCAGCGGATTCCTCGGCCTGACGCCGGTGGCCGGCCTGCCGCAGGAGCTGCGCAAACGCTTCATCCCCATCCAGACCATCGCCTTCGGTACGCCGGCGCAGGTGGACCAGACGCTGCTCCAAAACATGTCGCTCGAAACCTCCGGCATTTCCTTCCAGGCCATCAGCGCCACGACGATTTTCGATCTCTGGGCGAAGACGCTCGTGGCCATCCTCAAAGGGAACACCGCGTCGATGTCCACGTCGCGGCTCGACACGCTGAATGGCGCGGGACCGAGTGCCGCCGTTCCCGTCGTCGTCGACCGCTCGGCGCAACGCGCGGTCTTCTCGGTGCAGTGGGCGCCTCCGTCGCGCCGTCTGCTCGACCTCGACGTCTACCCGCCGGGCGCCGTCACACCAGCGGTGCCAACGTCATCGAAGAAAACGGCGCAAGCGTCGATTCAGTCGTTCGACATGGGCCGCTCGTTCGGTCCGGGCGTCTGGACCGTCCGCGTGAAGCGCGACATCAAGAGCGCCGAGCCCGTGCCCTACGCGCTCGACGTCATTTTCCTCGAGAAACATCTCGACTATCAGTTCTCGCTCGACAATCTCCACGCGGTCACCGGCGACCCGCTCGGGATCCATATCCTGATCGATTGGGATGGCAAGCCGCTCAAAGGTCTGCCCGACGGCGCCATCAAGGTCCGCGTGCTGCGCCAGCCCGACGGGATCGGCACGATCCTTCACCAGACGCAGCGCGACGTGAAGGGCGGAAACACGATCACGGCAACCGGCGACATCCAGACGCCGCTCGACGCCAAAATCGCATCATTCAAAGGCCAGTCCCTCCTCGAGCGCATCACTCCCCGGGAAGTCGCGGTCCTCACGCTCAAGGATCAGGGCCGCGGGATTTATGCCGCGACGTTCCCCGACAGCACCGTGCCCGGCAGGTACGTGTTCGAAGCATCGCTCGACTGGACCACCGAGCTGACCGGCCACGTCGTCCGCCTGGAAACCGTCGAAGAGAACGTGAAGCCGCGCGCTGACCGGACCAAGACTGAGATCACGCAGAGCACCAACGCATCCGGCGTCACGACGCTCACCGTCACCCCGCGCGACCATTACGGCAACTACTTCGGACCCGGCTACACCTCGTTGATCCAGGCCCGCGTCCGCGGCAACGAGCGGAGTTTCGTCCCCGACGATCAGGATCAAACCGGCAAATACACCTTCACGATCCCCGGCTCCCCCGAAGTCAAGCCCATCATCGACGTCATCGTCGACGGCGTCTTCGTACTCGGCGGGGATAACCGATAAATGATTGAACGTGCAGCGATGCCTGAAGTGGGCATCGCTGCACGGCTTATTGGCAGGATTAACAAGACCCTCGATTGATGACACAACCCGGTATCTCTGAAATAGCAACCCCCATTACCAAACCTTACAAATCTTCTTACGCACCATCGCCTTTTCGTCGCTGCATTGAAACGCCTTCTGGAACTGCGGCAGGTTTGAGACGATCCCGTTGATGCGGTATTTCGCGGGCGAGTGCGAATTCGTAACCGCGCTCATACGTGCATTTTCGGGACGTTCGTTCGTGCAGGCCCATTGCGCGAATCCGATGAAGAAGCGCTGATCGGGCGTGAATCCGTCGACCGGCTTCAAATCCTCGTTCTCTGTTTCTTCCTTCCACGCGATGTACGCCAGTAGCGTGCCGCCGAGGTCCGCGACATCTTCGCCCGAGGTCAGTTTCGAATTGATCTTGAGGTCATCGATGATCGTGTATTGCGCGTATTGATCGCGGACGCAATTGACGCGATCTTCAAACGCCTTCGCATCATCGGGCGTCCACCAGTCCTTGAGATTCCCCGCAGCGTCGAACTGGCGTCCTTCATCGTCGAACGCATGCGTCAGCTCATGACCGATCGTCGATCCTGTGTTGCCGTAGTTCGGCGCATCGTCCATCTTCGGATCGTAGAGAGGCGGCTGCAGCACGCCGGCCGGGAAGTTGATGTCGTTGAGCTGCGCGTTGTACCAGGCGTTGACCGTCGGCGCCGACAGGAACCACTCCTCGCGATTGACCGGCTTACCGATCTTCTCGAAATCGCGATCACTCGCCCACGCTGCGGAGCGCGCGACGTTGCCGTAGAAATCATTAGGCTTGAGCTGGATTGACGAATAGTCGCGCCACCGCTCCGGATAGCCGACCTTGTTCGCGATGGCGTGAAGTTTTTCGAGCGCATGCTCCTTCGTCGTATCGGTCATCCAGTCGAGCGACGCGATCTCCTGCGCCATCGCCTTTTCGATCCGGACGGTCATCTCGATCGTCTTCTGGCGCGTCTGCGCAGTAAACGTGCGGCGGACAAACTCCTGCCCGAGGGCGTCGGCGAGATCGTGATCGACAAGGCGGACGCAGGTCTTCCACCGCGGCGGCATCTCCGTCACGCCCCGCAGCGTCTTCCGATAAAAATTGAAATCCTCGGCCACAAACTTCGACGACAGGTACTGCGCGTGCGCGTGGACCGCGTGCCAGCGAAGGTACGTCTTCCAATCCGCGAGCGGAACGTTCTTGATCTCAGTCTCGACCGCGGCGAAGAACTTCGGCTGCGCGACGTTGAGCGAACCAACCTTCGGAAGCCCGAGGATCGAGAAGTAACGCGGCCAATCGAACGAAGGCGTGATCTTCTCGAGATCCGCGAGCGTCATCTTGTGATCGAGATTGTGCGGATCCCGTTTCTCCACCCGCGTCATCGACCCCTCGGCCAGCGCAGTCTCAATCGTCAGCACCGTCTTCGCGTCATTCGCAGCCGCCGCCTTCTCCTCGCCGAGGAGCTCAAACATCGCCGCGACATGATTCGCGTACTTTTCGCGAATCGCTTTCGACTTGTCGTCGATCTTCGTGTAGTAGTCGCGATCGGGAAGCCCGAGGCCTCCCGCATCAATCTCGGCGATGACCTTGCTCGCATCGGCCAGATCCTGCGTCGACCCCGACCGGAAAAGCCAGTTGGTCCCGAAGTAGTAAGGCGACGAATCGCGCTTCGCCTCGCCGAGGACCGCAGCCAGCTCGCTCGACGCCTTCATCGCTTCGATCTTCTTCAACAACGGCTCGATCGGCGCCGCACCAAGCTTGTCGATCGCATCCTCATTCATGCACGACGCAAAGTAATCCCCAATCTCCGCCTGCGCCTTCGTCCGATTCGCGGACGGCTTCGCCGCCTCCTCCAGAATGCCCCAAAGATAGTGAGCATTGTCATCCCCAACCTTCCCATAAACGCTCCACGAAGCCTGATCCGCCGGTATCGGATTCGCGACCATCCAGTTCCCGCAGGAGTACTGATAGAAGTCGTTGCAAGGCTCGACCGACTTGTCGATCGCTTTAACATCGAGGCTCGGCGTGTAGGGAAGTTGGGTGAGAGGTTTGCCGGCTTTCTGATCCGCCAGCGCGAAGGGCGAGAGCAAAACGAAGAGTGGGACGATGAAACGTTTCATGGGAATCTCCTGGTCTGGTAAGAACCGATTTGAGCGGAATCATTCTGTCATGACAAGGCAAGTGCCCAATCAATGGGCGTAAACGTCGTCAAGAACTCTGGATCGTCTCGGCTGGTCTCGTGAGCGATTTCCCTGAGCGCCCCCATATCGCGATCGTGACGGGCCGGACCGCCGCTGGCCACTGCGCAGGCGGAGACGCGATAGAGGATCAGGAGGACGAATCGGGGTTCGCGCAGACTGCCAACCCGCTCTCGGTATCGCAGACAGTCTAACGGGGAGAGTGACATTTCGAGCGCAAACGCCTGGCGACGACCGGCACCGCTTCTTGGAAAATTCCATCGTTGTCCCTCTAAGGGAGGAGGAGGCAACCCATGAAGCAACATTCGAAAAAGCCAGAACCGGCAATCCACACGAAAACAACCGCTACTTTTCTCGCATTTGCCGAACCGCCGTCACTGGAGGGCGTACAGAACGTGGCTGAGGAATGCACCCGCGCGGGGTTCAACGCGATCGGAATCACGAACCTACAGCCGGGCAATTTGATCGATTTTGGCGACGACCAGTTCGACCAGAAGACCTGCAACGACCTCGGCGACGCGATAGAGATCTGCGTGACCGGCAAGGGGTTCAGCATTCCGAACCTCGCGGGGACCTTTGATGTCCTTCACGATCAGGGAACCAGAATCACTGGCGCGAATCTGATTGCGGCGGTTGCTGCGAGGATCTCATGAAATACGTTCTGCCGTTTGCCTTAAGCGTTCTCTTTACCCTCTCCACCGCACGTGCTGACGAGTGTTCAGGAAAGGACTCGCTGAAGTTCAGCGCCAATGGAAACACTGTCACGGTTACGTTCCAGCCGACGTCAAAGCCACCGGCTCTTGCGAAGGACGATTCAGTTTCTCTCATCATCGGATCAACGGAATACAAAGCAACAGTCCTAAAAGTTGTCCCGCCTGCGCCGCCCCTTCCTGAGATTGTTGAACTCTCAGTGCCTCCCGGCCTGAACCCCAACTTGGCCGCCGCGAACCCTCCCGTCTTCTCGTCCAGCGACGCCCAGCTCAAGACCGCCAGCGCCGAGACCGTTTCACTTTGTGCGCTTGATCCCGTCAACCAGAAAAGCCAGTCCTTTCACGTTGGCCCGGCGCTGTCCGACGAAAGTGCAGCGACTAACTCCGGCGCGGCTCCTGCCGCCGACACCTCCGGCAACACGCCTCGCGCCGGAGCGCTGCGATTTCAATTTGCGGAATCAATCCTAACTACCCGACTTCTTAATAGCGATCTATCAAAGTTACCAGCGGCTCGTCGACTGCAAACTGAGTTCACTGTCTCCATCGACACTACAGACCGCAAAAATGGCTCGCAGAAATTCGTCGACGATAATCGGGTGTCGGCCGGCGTGCATTCGCCCGATTATAGTTACGGAAACATCCTCAATCGGGCTCGAATCGGGGCAACGGGTGAATTCGCGAAAGCTTTTCATTCTCAAGATCGCAATCTCGATTTGAAAGCCGTACTTGACGGCTGGCTTCCCTTCCTTCAGGCTCCCTCGTTCCTGCAGCAGACACAAACTCGGACACTTCCTTTGAGCTTCAAGATCTCGGTCGGCTTACGATCGCAGAAGACGAGCGGAGTCAGTTCAACAGGAGACATCGCAGAAGGGAGTTTGGCCTACCATTTGTACCTGCTCGACCACTATCGTGTAGCGTTGTCCGCGAGTACCCTCTTGAACCACGTTTCGAAAGGCACGTTGGCGACGCCTAGAACTCAGCATTCGTACAAAGCCGAGGTGTTCTACGCGGCAAGTGCTACCTCGAAGTTTGGCACGGTTGCCTCATATGAGTACGGTCATTCCGGACCGGTGTTCACCCAACTACGGCAGTATTTTCTGGGAATTGGGCTTCAGAATCTGTTCGGCGGTAAGCCGGAGTAATCTGGTCATGTTGATTGACCCATTTCGTGCGGGCACGGCGATCTTGAGGGCAATCCACGTCAGTAAGAAATGGAAGAGATCCGCAGTTCGTGAGCGCGGACCGGGGCCTGTTCTCGGTCCGTGCGAAGTTCGCCGACCTCATTTGAGCCTCCCAGCGATACAAACGGATCACGACTCCGGTGAACCCGATCGGCCCGATTCTGGTGAAGAGCAACTGCTCGGTCGATCACATGACGGAGAGTGGCCCGACGACACTCTACGGACCGCCGACGCCAAAGGTGCCGATGCATTGACGCGCGAAATGTTTTGGGCGAGGCACTGAGGACACAAGCAGGCCTTCGCCGTGTCATCATCCCCCCCCGATGCCCACCGCCGCCGAAATCATCGCCACCTTTCGCGCCGACACGATTGCGATCGTCATCGCGGTTGTGCTCTGCACGATGGGTGCGGGGATGTTGCTCCTCGGGGCGCTCAGCGCGCGCAACGCGCGGCGGCCGTTTCTTTACACCGGACTTTTCGCCATCGCTTACGGGGTCCGACTCGGCTTCAACACGGCGTCGTTTGGTCTGCTTTCGGAGAGCCCATCCTGGCTTCCGTATGTGCGCTCCGCGTTCGAATACCTCGTGCCGATTCCGGCGGCGTTGTTGTTCAAGTCGTTCAGTCAGGGCCGGCGGACGTCGTTGCATCGGATCGTCGCCACCGCGCTCGCGATCTGCGCCGCTGTGGCCATTCCGATCGAGATCGCGTTCCGCTCGCCCTACGCGCTCAACCCGGTCATCAACGCGCTCGTCCTCGTGCTGATCGCGGTCCTCACCATCGACCTCCTCGCGCCCGGCGACGAGAAACGGAGCTGGGGCCTCGTGCGCATCGGGGCCTTGATCTTCACGGCATTCGTGCTCAATGAACATTTTCGCTGGATCCGCGATCCCTACGGCCTGACGCGCGAGCCCACCGGCTTTCTCTTCCTGATGCTGGCGATCGTCATCACGACGATGCGTGAAGGGACGCGCGCGCAGCAGCGGCTCGCCGCCGTCGATAGCGAATTAGCCACCGCGCGTACGATTCAACTGGCGGCGCTGCCGCGTACGAATCCGAATCTCGCCGGCCTCGATGTTGCGACGGTCTACATGCCCGCCTCCGAAGTCGCCGGCGATTTCTACGATTTCATCGAGCTCGATGACGGCACGCTCGGCGTCTTCATCGCCGACGTCTCCGGCCACGGCGTGCCGGCCGCGCTCGTCGCCTCGATGCTCAAGATCGCGCTCGCGACGCAGATCGAAAACGCGGCGTCGCCCGCGCGCATCCTCGCCGCGCTCAACACGCTTTTCTGCGGCCGGCTGGAGCGGCAGTTCATCACCGCCGCCTATGTCCACATCGATCCCGCCGACGGCAAACTCGTCGTCGCATCGGCCGGTCACCCTCCGCCGATTCTTCGTCACGGCGAAACGTCCGTCGAGATCGTCGCGCCCGGCGTCGTCCTCGGCCGCTTCCGCGATGCCCGCTACGAAGAGCTCACCAGCCCTTTCGCTCCCGGCGACACCCTCGTCCTCTACACCGACGGCGTCACGGAAACCGCGAACCGCGACGCCGGAATGTGGGGTGACGAGCGTTTGCAGACAACGATCACGAGCCACGCCGGCGACGACGCCCCTGCGCTTGCGACGCGCATCATCAACGATGTGAAGGAATGGCAAGGAACCGGCGGCGCGCCCGATGACGACGTGACGCTGATCGTCGTCCGGCGAAGGCTGGCGTAGCGCACACAAATCGGAGTTTTGGAATCGCTGACTCCATTTTGCGACGCAAAATGGAAGAGCTGATTCCGTTTTGCAACCTGCGGAACAGGAGTAATCTAATTCGTGCAAACGCGAAGGAGGTTCACATGCGACATCGTGTTGTGGGAATCCTGCTGGTGACCGCGCTCTGTTTGTCAGGAGCGGCGGGCTTCGGCCAGGAAAAGAAGAAAGAGGCGGAGCCACTCAAGATCAAAGTGGGCGACGTTGCGCCCGACTTTACGCTGGTCGAGTACGACGGGCAGAAGGTCAAGCCGGTTTCGCTGCACGACTTCAAAGGCAAGAAGCAGGTGGCGCTGGCGTTCTTTGTTTTCGCGTTCACCGGTGGCTGAACGCAGGAAATGAAAGCCTTCCAGGCCAGTATGGCCAAGATGGAAGGCTCAGACACCCAGGTCCTGGGTGTGAGCATTGACAGCCCTTTCGCAAATCACGCCTTCGCCATGCAAAACGGCATCACCTTCCCGATCCTCGGCGACATGGACGCCAAAGCGATCAAAGCGTATGGACTGGAAAAGGAGTATCACATCGGTGGCGCCACAATGGCGTCAGCGCGCCGGGCCACGTTCTTGATCGACAAGGAAGGAAAAATCACGGCAGAACAGGTCGACAGTGAAGCGGTCGATCCGACGAAGATTGTCGACGCGTGTTCAATCAGTCAGCACAAAGCGAAATAGCGTTCGCGGAACCGGTCACGCTTCGCCGTGCGCACGATCAATGCGCATGGCGAAGCAGCCGTATGTTGGAAAACGGACGTGCAGGAATGCCGTGCCGGGCGATTGGAAAAGGCGATCGACCGTCTCTTCGAGTGCCGAAGCACTGACCATGATCGCGCCGGCGATCTCTTCATCAAACGAATACGCGCGAATCACGAACTGCTCGCGCAGATAATCGACGGGAGAACCGGCCGGTGGAAGTGCATCACGCCGAACGGGCTCGGTGTCTGCGTTTGCCAGCACGAAAACCGGACCGTATTCCTTGTATGGCCCCGGCTTGCTGAATGGCGTAAAGCTCGCGAGGATCAGCTCCTCCCCTGCCTTTGCCCGTCGCAGAACATCGCGGCAGGGCTCTCCGCCCTCGGCTACGAGACGTTTGACCGGTTGCCCGAGGTCGTCGATGCCTTTGGAGCGGACACGGTCGAGGAATGACTGTGGAATCGGTGCGATCGTTACCGCGGTGGATTTCAGCAGCTCAGCGGTTGTCATCAGTTCTCCCTTTGGTTGAGAGAACACGGGCCGGCGGCGCGGCGTTCGCGATGGGCGCAAGAAAATCCAGGGGCCATCGCGGGTATCCTTCGCCCGTGAACTTTCGAGTCGCTTTCTTCTTCGCCGGTGCTTTGCTGTTTCTGGTCGCGTGCGCTACGGGATTTCGACATCCCCGAGTCACGCCGGAGAATTTCGTGCTCGACTACAACACGGCAACTGACCGCCGGCTACAGGCGCGCGTCGAGGCGATCGATTCGCGATTGCGCGCAAAATTCGGCATGACCACCGAACAGACGGCCGTTGGTGTGCTCGATTTGAACCGGCTGCGGCTGGCGATGATTCATCCCGATCGGATCGAGTACGCGGCCAGCGTCGCGAAAGTGGGGATTCTGCTGGCGTATTTTCAACTACATCCTGACGCCGCGACACAGATGGATTCAGTCACGGAACACGAATTGGGACTGATGATCAAAGCTTCCAGCAATGAAATGGCGTCGAAATATTCGCGGGCGATGGGATTGCGCGAGATTCAGCAGGTGCTCAATGACCAGGGGTTCTATGACGCGGCGCACGGCGGCGGTATCTGGGTGGGCAAACACTACGGGCCGAACAGCGAGCGCATTGGCGATCCTGTCGCCAACCACTCCCACGCGGCGACCGTGCGCCAGCTTCTTCGTTTCTACTGGCTGCTGTCGCGCGATCAACTCGTTTCGCCGGCCGCGTCGCAGAAAATGCGCGCGATTTTCCTCTCGCCCGATATTCCGCACGACGACCATAAGTTCGTGAAAGCGCTTTCAGGACGAGGACTGACGATCCTGCGCAAGTGGGGGACGTATCAGGATTGGCTGCACGATTCGGCGATCATCGAAGGTCCAAACCGGCGCTATGTGATCGTCGCTTTGACGCATCATCCGAAAGGGGATGAGTATCTAGAGGATCTGGCGCGCGAGGTTGATGATTTGATGGCGCGATGAAGTCATGTCTCGCGAGTAGACGCACTCGGGCGGGACGCCCGCGTGCCCGCGGTCGAGACGACCGCACTCCTTGCTACAATCGACTCACCATGCGCGTGTCCATCGTCACGCCCTCATTGCAACAGGGGCAGTTCATCGAGCGGACGCTTCAGAGCGTCTGGCGGCAGAACTGCGGCCAGCTCGCCGGCGAGATCGAGCACATCGTCATGGACGGCGGAAGCACCGACGGCACGATCGCCATTCTGGAACGGTGGCGCGATCGGATCTCCTTTTTGACCGGTCCGGACGGCGGACAGTCGGCCGCGATCAATGACGGGCTGGCAAGAGCCGGCGGCGAGATCCTCGCCTACCTCAATTCCGATGACGTTTATTACGACGGCGCCATTGCTGCCGCGGTCGCCGCTTTCGAGGCAGATCCTTCAGTCGATGTTGTATACGGCGAGGCCGACTTAATCGATTGTAACGATGGGTTCATTGATCGCTACCCGGCCGAAGCGTGGTCGCCGGAGCGTCTAAAACTGATCTGTTTCCTCTGTCAGCCTGCTGTGTTTTTTCGCCGCAGAGTGCTGGAGAAATTCGGGCCGTTCGATGCCAAGCTCAATTACTGTATGGACTACGAGTATTGGTTGCGCCTTGCCGCCCGCGGAGCTCATTTCGCCCATATCCCGGTGAAACTTGCGGCCTCGCGCTTCCATCCCGCTACCAAGACTGTCAGCGCGACTTTGAGCGCACACACTGAGATCAACGACATGCTAAAAGCGCGGCTCGGAACGGTTCCCGGCAATTGGCTTTCGAACTATGCCTATGCAGTGCTTGACGGACGGGAAATCGCCCGCAACGCCGGCCGCAATTATCTCGGCCGCGTGGCGGCGCTGACCATCGGCGCCGCGTTTCGTTGGAACGGGCTTCCATCCATTTCTCTTTTGCGTACTCTTACCTCATCGCTACTCCACGGATCGCCGGCCGTTCCGCCAAGGATCGCCATCCATGCTTGACCTTCTGTCCCGGCATCCGTTTCTCCGCGAGCTCGTCATCTCGACGCTGACCGGACTCGGTGTGTATGCCGTCTGCGCGCTGGTGATCGTGGTCGCGGAGCTGAGACGGCGAGACGATATGAGCGTATATGCCTCGCGAAACGCGCTCAACGACCTCGCGTACGCCGTCTTCTACAAGTGCAGCATCTACAACATCCTGGTCATGCCGCTCTTTTCATTCCTGTCGCCGCGCCTGCAGTTCGCACGCGTGGGATTGCTGTCGTCATTACCACCGATCGTTTCCGTCATCGCCTATTGGATCGCGATGGATTTTCTGAACTATTGGAGCCACCGGTTGCTGCACGCCATACCGGCGTTGTGGGCGTTCCATAGCGTTCATCACACGCAAACGAAACTGACGTTCCTCAGCGCCAACCGGATTCACGCGGTCGAGCAGTTATTCAGCGGCGTTTTGATGATCATCCCCGCATTTCTCCTCGGCGTTCCCCAGCGTTTATGGCTGCCGCTGCTTTTCCTGCAACTATTCAGCGAGACGCTTCAGCATGCCCGCCTGAATTGGTCCTTCGGCCCCATGCACGGACTTCTTGTCAGCCCCGTTTTTCACAAGATCCATCATTCGACGGACGAGCGCGAATACAACGGAAACTACGGCCGTGTCTTCTCGCTCTGGGATGCGATGTTCGGAACGTTCATTCGCTCTTCGACGACAGCGCGTCAATACGGCGTGTCCGGAATGGATGTTCCCGAGACGCTGATTGGCCAGTTCGTCCATCCATTCCGCTATCTCATGTCGCGGCGGGCGCGCGCTCTCGATCCAGCGATCGGACAGGCACAACCCTGAGGCGGGCCTCGCCGAAAACGACGTTGCCGCACTCGCGTTATAATTTCGTTCCGCTTGATGCCCCATCTACTCATCGCGCACCCAGGTCACGAACTTCTCCTTCATGGTTGGATTTCCCGGAACAAACCGGTCGTCCATGTCCTGACTGACGCTTCGGCGCATTCTTCTGATGCACGTCTCGGCAGGACGGCGGATCTTCTGCGTGACCTCGGCGCCCGCAAAGGCGCGATCTTTGGGCGGCTTTCGGATGCCGAGGCGTATTCGATGATCCTGGAGCGGAACGTGCCGCTGCTCGGCTCGCTCGTTGCAGAGCTTGCGGCGGAATTGGAGAAGGATCAGCCGGCGATCATCGTTGGCGATGCGGCCGAGGGCTACAACCCGGTTCATGATCTTTGCCGCCTCATCGCCGGAGCTGCAATCGAAATGGCCGGCGTCGCCACGAAACAGTACGAATACGCCGTGGTCAATCATCCGCACGCGAACGACTCCGGCGCGATCGTTCTCGAGTTGGACGCCATCGAATACGCCGCCAAGATGGAACAGGCGCGCGGGCAGGCGGCTACGCTGACCGACATCGACGCGATGCTGTCGCGGCATGGTGCAGACGCCTTTCGAACCGAAGCGATTTATCCGATCGCCGATTGGACGGCCGCGGGCGGCGACGAACCGCCGCTCTACGAACGTTATGGCGAGGAGCGTGTGGCCGCGCATCGTTACACGCAGGTCATCCGGCGCCGCGAGCACATGCTTCCGTTGCGCGACGCGTTGCGTGCCGCGGTGGAAAAGCGCTCATGCGCGTTCTGATCGCCGGCCACTCGCTCGGCGCGATCGGCGGCGTGCAGAGTTACGAGCGCGATCTCGCGTCGTGGCTGCTCGCCCGAGGGCATTCGCCGGTTGTTTATGGGACGGAGATCGGCGATGCCGCGCGCCAGCTCAACGCACTGACCGTGCCGGTCGTCGATGATTTGAACACGATCACTGCGCCGGTCGACATCATCCACGGCGACAGCGCGATCGAAACGATGGCTGCGCTGCTCCACTTTCCGACCACTCCCGCGATCTTCGTTTGCCACGGATGGGAAGACCTCGGGCGCACCACGCCGCGATTCCCGCGCATCCTCCGCTACGTCGCCGTCGACGATACGTGCGCCGATCGCCTCGTGACGCGCGAAGGGATAGCGCCCGATCAAATCTCGGTGCTGCTCAACGCTGTCGATACGAACGCGTTTCGGCAACGCGAACCTCTGCCCGCCAAGCCGCTGCGCGCGGTGGTCTTCGGCAATCTCGCGCACGAGCTGACGTTTCTGCCGGCGATCCGCGCAGCCTGCCGCCAATCGTCGATCGAGCTCGACGTCGTAAGCGCTGCGGCGGGCACTGCCGAGGAACATCCGGAAGCGATACTGGGCAAGTACGACCTCGCGTTTGCAAAAGCAAAGTGCGCGATGGACGCGATGGCTTGCGGCCTTGCCGTCATTCTCTGCAGCGACTCCGGCCTCGGCGGCATGGTTCGCTCGAGTGACTTCGATCGCCTGCGCCGCCTCAACTTCGGCATCCGCACGCTTCAGCAGCCATTGACGACGGAGACCATTCTTGCGGAGATCGCGCTGTTCGACGCCGAGGATGCGCGCAAAGTCTCGGATCGATTTCGCGAGTCTGCGCCGTCCGATGCGCTCCACGAGTCGCTATTGTCGTTGTACGAGAGTGTGATCGACGAGCACGCCCGCAGTGATTCAAAAAGCGACGCGATTGCCGAAAGCCGCGCGGCGTCAGCGTTCCTGCATTCGCTGGCCATTCGCGAGCGGCACCGCGAAGGACGCACGTGGATGCTGGCCAATGCAGCGCAGCGCGTGCTGCAAACGCCGGTCATCGGACCGATGGGAACACGGCTCCTTCGCTGGCTGGCTCGGAAGCGGTGATTACCGTAAGGTTTCCAGATCAGACCATCCATCAGTCCGGATCCAAACCATCGAGGCGGGACGCCTCGATGGCCGCGGGCGAAGACGCCCGCACTCCTCGCTTCATCGTGCGCGGACTCGATCCCGTCCATCGTTTGAACGCGCGCGAAAACGCGGCGGGCTCGGAGAAGCCGACCAGATACGCTGTTTCGTGTATCGAAGCCTTCTTGTCGCTCAGGTAGTGAATGGCCAGCTTGCGGCGCAACTCATCCAGCACTTTCTCGAACGTCACGCCTTCGGCTTTCAACTTGCGAAATAGCGTCTGGCGGCTGAGCGCGAGCTTTCCGGCGATCGCGTCCATGTTTGTCTGGCCGTTGTGCAGGGCGGGAATCAGCAGGCTCTCGACACGTCCTCGCAACGATTTCGAGCGCTCGAGATTCTCGAGCAACCCTTCGGCATGCGCGCGCAACACTTCTGACAGATACGGATTCGGACTCGGCAGCGACATCTGCATCAAGGCTTCATCGACCACGATCGCATTCATGTCACTCTCGAAAACGAGCGGCACACCGAAGATCCGATCGTACACGGCGCGATAGGACGGCTCCTTGTGCGTGAAGTGAATCGCCTTCGGAAAGCACATGTGCGCCAACGCCGGCACCGTGGCGATCATCGCTCGCACACCACAGGCACAGCGCGCGAACGCCGCTTCCGTGAGATGAGGATTCTCGACATAGAGCCGGCTTGTCGACCGCAGGCAAAGATCATTGCCATCGCGGACGACCTCCATGAGCTCCACGGAATCACCGTCATCCTCATCGAGCGCGAGTCGCCCATAACGGCTCATTTGCCGGCGCGACTCCTCGCTGTTCCCGGCCACCTGTCCCATCAGGCCGACGATGGAAATGTCCGTCATCTTGACCGCCTCGCCAAACAACAAAGAAAGCGCGGGCTCGTTGCACAACTCGATTGCAGCGTCGATCAGCGCGATGTAATTCGCCACCGGAATGCGGTTGTCCTGATTCCGAAGCTCATCCGGATGAATGTGCGACCGCGCGATCAGCGTCTCCCAATCCGCGCCGCGCGACACCGCGAAATCCAGCAACGCCCTCGGATAGCCAGCAGAAATCGTCGGGTTACCCATGTCTTCGAAGCTCCGTGCAACCTGCGGCCATGCTTTTGATGCAGCGCGTCATGTCCCGCCCTTCCGCCCGCCGCTAACCTTAGCCGGTATTTCCACTTCCATGAAATTGATAGCGAGCAAACGCAAATCGAGCGCCTTCTCCCCACGCTTTTTGTGGGGAGAAGGTGGCGAAGCCGGATGAGGGGCATAAAAAAGCAAATGACAACACCGATTAAAGAATCATCGCCCCGACTAAAAGCCAGAATCGCCGGCCTCTGTTACCTCCTTATGCTCCCCACCGGCGGCCTGGCCATGTACGTCCGCGGCCGTTACGTCGTCAAAGGCGACGCCACAATCACAGCCGCCAACATGATGGCGCACGAGCCTATGTTCCGCCTCGCCTTCGCCGGAGACCTCCTCGTAGTCGCCATCTACATCGTCTTCACAGCACTGATGTACGACTTGTTGAGGCCAGTGAACCGGAACATTTCCATGCTGGCCGCATTCTTCAGCCTGATGGGATGCGGGACGCAGGCCTTCGCCTGCCTCTTCGAGCTCGCCCCCCTCATCGTCCTGACCCCCGACCCCTACCTCGGCACCTTCAACCCCGCCCAATTGCACTCCCTCGCCTACCTGTCGCTCAAACTCTACGCCGCGACATACGGCATCAGTCTGGTCTTCTTCGGCTTCTACAACCTCACAATCGGCTACCTCGTCTACAAATCCACCTTCCTCCCGCGCATCCTCGGCGTTCTAATGGCGATCTCCTGCCCAGTCGGCCTAAGCTTCTTATGGCCGCCATTCGCCACAGCGTATTTCCGCTACCTCCTGATCTTCGACATCGGCGAGCTTTTGCTGGTCCTGTGGCTCCTCGCGATGGGCGTGAACGCCAAGCGATGGTGGGAGGAGGCCAACGCGATGAAGTGACCGAGCTCGCGCGGCAAGATTCTCGTGCGATTCCGTTTGGTCTCCCGCTAAGATCGATGGATGAGACGAGCCTTCGTAGGGCTAATCGCGCTTTTCGCATTCGCCGCTTCGATCTCCGCACAGTGTCCCAATTTCACCCGCACGAATTACACAATCTCCGGCAAGCCGCGCGCCGTCATCGCCGCCGATTTTGATGACGATGGAATCACCGATCTTCTCGTCGGAGTCGCCGAGAGCAGCGGCAACGTCATCTTCTTTCCGGGGAACCGCGACGGAACATTCGGCTCCGGAGTCAGCACAGTCACGACGATTCCCTTCGTCTGGGCGATGGCGTCCGGCGATTTCAATCATGACGGCAAGCTCGACGTCGCCGTAACCAACGAGGCCACCGTCCTGGCCATCCTCCTCGGCAATGGCGATGGAACCTTCGCCGTGAACCGATTCACAGTTTCAGAAGCCGACGATCTCTACGGACTCACGGTCGCCGACTTCAATGGCGACAGCAAGCCCGATCTGGCGATGCTCGAGGCGAACGAGGACAGCATCTCGATTCGTTTCGGCAACGGCGATGGGAGCTTCGGCCCATCGAAGCTGTTTGCCGTCGGTGGCAGCGTGCCGCGCGGCATCGTTGCAGCCGACGTCAACGGCGACGGCAGGATCGATGTCGCCACGTCGAATCTCACCGGCAGGTCGGTCTCCGTTCTCCTGAACAACGGCGACGGTTCGTTCGCGACGGCAGTGACGTACCCGATCAACGGCCCGGCGAATTCGATTACCGCCGGCGACTTCAACGGCGACGGCAAGACCGACTTGGCGATGGGAATCTCCACCACCATCTCGATCCTGATCAACAAAGGCAACGGAACGTTCGCCCCCGAGGTCCAATACCCGTCCGGAATCACACCAACGGCGATCGCCATCGGCGATTTCGACCTCGACGGAAGAATCGACGTAGTCACGGCAGACCAATCGACCAACAGCGTCTCGATCCTCCTCGGCAAAGGAGACGGCACATTCAAGACCCCGATGACGACCCCAGTGGGCACCACGCCGTGGGGCATCGCCACTGGCTCCTTCAACGGCCGCCCCGGCGTTGCGGTGCCGAATTGGGGATCAAACAACGTGTCCGTGCTGGTCGATACGTGCGCGGTACCGAGGAAGCGCGCAGCGCGGCATTGAGGGGGGGCTGGTAGGCGGTAGCGGACTCGAACACGCTCCGAAGGCACAAGCTCCTGACGTCGTAGAAGGAAGGGTTGGTTGCCATGCAACTGAGTGCAGCTGGAATTCGAACAATCGGATCGCAAGCCACTATGGTTTTCGCTGCCGCTCAGCCGCCGCGATCTGCCGCTCGATCTCCTGTGCCACTCGCTCTCGATCGGTCCCGGGCCTGATGTGCCGTTTGCGCTCGGCGGCGAGAAGGCGTTGGACACGTTTGCATTGCGTCGGCGTCAGATTGCTCACCATCTTGCTGAGAACGCGGAGCGAGTGGAACTGCTCGAAGGCGCTGAGTGAGGATGGGATCATTTTCAGCACGGTCTCGAAGCGCGCCAATCTCGGATCGGCCTCCATCAGCGCGAGCGCGAACGCTCGTTTCCCTTCGCTTCCGAAGGCGGCCAACGTCGTTACCTGCTTCGGCATCCACCACGACAGATCGATCGCTGGCACACCGCCCGGCAACATCCGGCGTTTCTTGAGCACCATCAGCTCTTCGAGCAGATGCGTACGTTCCGGGCCGGAGCGCAGAGAGCTGCGCATCGACTCGTATTGCTCGGCGAAGCTCGCCTCGATCCAGCGCACGTTGATCCGTCGCACCTCCGCCAGTAGGCGCTTGCGTAGCTTTGTGTCCGTCATCTTCGCGGTCATGGCGATTACCGTCTCACGGACGGATGGCTCGTTTACCAGACGCGATTCAAGCAGCGCCTCACGCCATAGCACCGACGCCTTCGCTTCATCGGTCGTCGCTTCCGCGAGCGGCTTGAGCGCCGTCCAGCGCGCGCGCGGGATGCGGATGTTTGCGAGCCTTGCAGTCGCATCATCGAGCTTACCCGCGTGCACCAGCCTCACCACGTCAGCGGCGACATTGAAATCTTCCAGCGCCCGGATGTCGGTCGGCAGCTGAGTCCGTGTGCTCTTGAATGTTCTCAGCAAACTCTTCCAAAAGCCTTTGACTTTGTCGAGCAACCCGTCGCCCTGCCCGAAGGCGACCGTGTTGGACTCGCTGGGGATGATCCCCTGCCGCACCACCTCTTCTGCCAGCCGCATCGCTTCGTGCCGCTCGCCTAGCATGAAGAATACGTCGGCGAGGAGCGACTGCACGCGCCAGTCAGTGACCCTCATCATTTTCTTGGCAATCCTTTTCGCCTCATCGAGCGTCTGATCGTGCTTGCGGTCTACCGCCGTGCGCACCACGCGGGCAAGTGCGCGGGCGCGCTCCTCTTGGCTCTCAATGGTGTGCAGGTGCCTGACCGCCCCGTCGAAGTCGCCGGCAAGGGCGAGCGCCCACGCGTAGCGCTTCTGCGCGTCTTCCTCGCCGCGCGGCTGGCCGCGCTTTGCGACCTCCCCCGTCAGCTGCTTGAATTCGTCCTGCATTCCCGCGTCGGCGAGCGCGAGCGCGATATTGCCATCGCGTACGAGATCGAGCGTCTCGGCCTCCATCGCGCGCTTCCACATCGCTCGCAGCGGCTCTTTCAGTCCGAGGACCGCGGCGGCTTGTAGATATTGATTGCGGCCAGCGATGCGGCCGCCTTCGATGAAGAGTTCCTTGAGCGCGCCGAGCGACTCTTCGTCACCCGCCGTTCGCGCGGCGAGCGCCGCCCAGAAGAGTGCGTTGTCGAATTCCCAGTCCTGCGCGCGGAGCAACCCGACGGTGTCCGTCGCACTCTTCGATGCGCGGGTGGCGACGTCGCCGAATCCGCATGCGACGGCCGCCTGCGCGATCCACGACCACGCCATCGCCGCATGTGCCGCGTTGATCGCCGAGATGGCGCGACCCGACTCCCTTAGGCAACGCTGTGCGCCTGCGAGGTCGCCGTCGGCCGCGAACGCGGGAGCGATCAGCGCGTAGCCCTGCGCCCGATCGATAGCGAATTCAATATTGTTCGCCAGCAACTCCGCGCGTTGCAGCTGACCGGCGCGAGCGATCACCCCGACGACGATCGCCGGCGCGACGGCCATCATCCGGCCGTAGATGATGCAGGAGCCGACGAGCAACTCGTTGGGCGCGGTGCTGCGTTGCGTCGCTGCGACGATGGCGAGATCGACATCGCGCAGGAAACGAGTGGAGTCTCCGAAGCGCAGACGCTTCGCGCGCTCCCACGCCGGGTCGGCCACGAGGTCATACAGCCTCTGATCGTTGCCAGCGCGTGCCATGTGCGAGGTCACGTGCGCAAGCGCGTACGAGCTCGCGTTCTCGTATGACGTCGGAGTGAGCATCGCGCCGATCGTGTCGGCGAATGCCGTGTGTGCCTCCTCGGACTTCCGATCGCGGCGTAGATACTCGGCCAGCGCCTCGTGAAAGAGCCGGTACGCGGGCTCGCCGTTCGCCACGGTTTCGCTGATCAGATCACTTGCGCGCTCGAGCACCTGTACGATCGTGTCGTTGTCATATTGCTCACCGGCCATCGCGCTGGCAATCGGCGCCCACAGCGTGCCCCAAGGCAGCCCGCCGCCCTCAGCCCATGCCAGCGGGCGGAGGATGTCCACCGCGACTGCCGGATCCTTCAGCCGCTTGATGTATTGCCCGAGCGCCTCCCCAGCCTCGGTCGGCAGTTTTTCGACCTCCGGATCAACCGCCGTCTTCTGATTCGCGAATGAGCGCGCGGTGACCGAAGCTACGAGAAACGAGGTGTCGGCTGCATCGGCAATGCGCATTGCCAGTCTTTCGGCAAGCGCCGGATCGTTGGTGTAAGGCGTTTTGCAATCGGGCTCGGCCGACGCCATCAGCCGCGCGGCGACGTAGGCGCGCATGTCGATGGCGCGGTTCCTTGCCTTGTCGAGGACGAGGACGTTCGAGTCCTTCGGTTTGACGCCGAGCCTGGTAAGGAGATCCTGCGACTCGGTGCCCGCTTCGCTGCCGTGCACTGGGTGAGGACGTGTTGCGACGATCACCTTTACCCGCTCGTTCTTAGCTGCCAAGGGGCGGATCACCTCCGAGGCGATCTTCGGCGCCTCCCCCTCGACTGCCTCGTCAAGCGAGTCGATCACGATGCCGAGGTGACGCGTCTCATTCGCGAGAGCGCTGAGCAGCTCATCCATCGTTCTCGCGCCGACACCGAGTCGGCCGGCGAGGTCGGTGACGACCTGCTCGGCGGTCTTGTTGTGACACCAGACAACCGCGTTGATCGAGTTGTCTGGCGGGACCGTTTTCGGCGGCACATTCTCCAGGTCGGGGATTCGTGAGCGGCGCGTGGGATCGCTGAGGGTGATGAGCCGCGACACGAGAGCGGACTTGCCCGAGCCGGGTGAGCCGGTGACGACGTAAGGCTTGCCGTTCGTATCCGATTTCGACAGCCACTTCACCATCTGTTCGAGCTCTTTCTGGCGCCCGGTGAAGTACCAGCCCGCCTCGCCCGCGGCGACGCCGCGCGATTGCGGATCGAAGTGCGTGATCAACTCCGCGTCGTCCATCAACGCGCCCCAGCGGCGCTTGTTGAAGTGCGGATTCGGAATCAGCTTCGAGACGCCGACGCCCCAAGTCATCTGCTCGACAACCTGTGCGACCTCGTTCGCTCGCAGTTCCTCATTGAGCGCCTCGGCGATCGTGTCGATGCCGATCCAGCGACGCAGTGTCCCCGTGCGATTCTCCTCGGACACCACTTTCAGAAAGGCTTCGACGAAGCGGCCGTCGTGGGCGGGATCGCGCTGGAACGTGCTGGAGAGGATGGCCATAGACCAGGCGCCACGGTACGGGTCGCGGCGGTTGAGTGCGTCGGCCATCTTTATGGCTCGGGTGAGGATTTCCGTGGCGAGCTTGCCCGCGACGCAGGCGTCGATGATCAGCAGCAAGTTGTGCGGCTTGGCTTGGCCGATGATGTCGCCGAGCGTCTCGCCGCTGAGGGCGGCGCCGGCGAGCAGCTCCCGCGGCGAGTTACGGCCGAGGATGTAGGCGACCTCGCCTTCGAGCTCGCCGTGCGAGGCTAGATAGATGACTGCCACGTCGGAGTTTTCGCGCTGCTGCAGCCACCCGCGCAGCTTGCCGCTGATCTCCTCGTGCGTCGGACTGTCGGCCAGATCATCTAGTGCGCGGACGTGCGCGACGCCGCACTTCTGCGAGAACCACTCGGTCATCGTCGCGACATCGCCCGGAACGGCGACGAGTTTCATCTCGCGTACGTCATAGTCCGAAACGCCGATCCCGACTACGAACCGCCGCTCGACCGCCGCCGCGTCAAAGGCCATCAGCGATCGCTGCTCCCGTTTTCGCTGCTGTCAGATACGGCGAGACGTCGTGTGCGTTTGCCTCATTGTCGATGCTGTAGTCGACGACGCCGTCAAAGAGGTCGCCTAGGCGCTTGAGCAGCGCCACGATGTCTCCATCGTCAGAGACATTGGTCCACTGGCTGAGGAGCTTCGGCCACTTTCCTTTGCCGTTCTCCGGCGTGGGAGAGAGACGGTCAAAGATGAGATTGCGGATGCCGAGTGGCGATCCGAGGGTTACGAGCGTTCTAACGTTGGCCCAGTTGGCGGCATCGGCGAAGCGATGCAACGCCTCGTAGGCGACGACCGAGCCGAGTGAGTGCGCCACGATGACGCGCGTCTCGGAGGTGACGACGGAGTCAACCGAGTCCTGCGCTTTGCGGCGGATATCGGCATCACGCATGTAGAGGCGCACCTGATTGAGGCTTCCTATCAGCGCGCGCTCAGTCATCCCGACGAAGAACTTCGAACGAGCGAGGCCGCGGAGCGCACTCTGAACGATTGCCGGCGTACCGCGCTTGGCGGCGACCGGATCGGTTACGCGTCCCGGCTCTGTCCGTACCGCCTCGGCCCAGAAGGCCTGGAGCAGCTCTTTCTCGAAGTCGTCATTTAGGTCGACCGCACCGCGATACGGGCGCTCCGCGCCTGCCGCGCGAATGCTGCCTTGCTCCCGAAAGAGGTTGCCGTAGAACGCACAGGCCAGCGTAGCGCGGCCGAGCGTCCGCCCGGCCGCGGCCACTCCGTCCCGCAGTGAAGGCCACCACTCCTCGTCATGCAGCTTCGCCGGACCTTTGAGCTGCTGGTTGATCCCATGCACCGCGACGATTGTCGTCATGAGTCCTCCAGTTTTTTGGACCGCAGGATGGATCTTACGCAAAAACGGGAAGCGTACAAACAAGAACGCCGCTCGTAACCTGAGCGGCGTGAACGAAGTGCGATTTGGTAGGCGCTACCGGACTCGAACCGGTGACCCCCACCGTGTGAAGGTGATGCTCTACCAACTGAGCTAAGCGCCTGCTTGGGATCGTCTCAACGAACGTATGGATCTTCCTATTTCTAGGAAGGGAGCGGCAGCATAGTTCGGCGGCAGGGCTTGCGTCAACGGTGTGCCGTCCACCTCCGGCGTCGCCGCCCGGGCTCAGCGCGAAGGGGTCCGATCGGGGGGCTTGAACTAGACACGAAGGAACGCTGGCGTCCTCGCCGGCTGGCCAGGCGTGCGTCCCGCCGCCTCCGGAGGAAGACGGATTGTTCCGTATCGCGGCGGCGAGGACGCGCGCCGAGCCAGCCGGCGGGACGCCAGCGCTCCCACGCGAACGCCGCCGCCATTGGTTCCACCCGAGGCAAATACCGCGTTCATCTGATCGACGGGCAAAGTGTTGCCATCCTGTCTTCACCGAGCCCTATTGTCTGGCATCAAGAAATAGGACTGTTTTTGGGCTGCCGGGCTGTGTACTTTCTCCGTGGCGCAGGGATTTCGATCGATTCGGATCTGCGCAGTCAGGAAGACGATCGCGATCGATCAAGAGGCGATCGACATCGATCGAACGTTGATCGACGTCGATCCAATGTTGATCGAACGAGATCGAAAACGGATCGGCATCGATCGGGAATCGATCGATCGAGATCAGGCTGCGATCTGCGGAGATTGAAATGCGATCGGTATCGATCAGGAGGTGATCAACGGAGATCAGGAATCGATAGGCAGAGATCAGAAATCGATTAATCGACAGTGAATCTTCATCGATGAAGCCCTTGGCCGGCGGCGTGTCGCTGACGGCCCGTAACGACGACGTTGTACTTACGAACGCTTCCCACGCGCGCACTGCCAGTGTGTCCGGCGTGATGTTGTTGAGGACTATCCGATGAATACGAACAGAAACGGCGACAGCAGTATCCAATCCGAAACCTCCGAACGATCCACGCCCCTTAACGAACCGCCAACGGATGCCGTGGCGGCTCAACTGATCGGACTTCTCGATCAGTTCGAGACTCTCGTCCCAGGTTTCCAGCCGCATGACGCGGCGGAGGTGCATCGTGTGGCGACGGCGGCACGCTTTGCCAATGAGCTGATCCAACCGACGATCACCGCGGTGAGCTCGTTTGCGCCGGCCAGCGAACGGAAGTTGTTCGATATCGAGCGCGGGAAGGCGGCGCTGCAGTACCGCGACGCGCTCCGTCCGGTGGCGCAACGTCTATCCGCTCTGCTCGACGGCGTGGAATTCACGATCGACAGCCAGCTCGCCGATGCCGGAGCGGAAGCGCTGCAGGCATATGCGTGGGCCAAGGCTTACGCGAAAGGCCGCAGTGGAGCGGGGTTGCGGCCGTATCTCGACGAGATGCGGCGCGTGGTGAAGAAGGCGATGAACCGGCGGAAGCCACCCGTCGAGCCTCCGGCTCAAACGGCTCCCGGATTCCTGCCGGCAAGCCTCGCCTCTCGAAACGGCGCCGAGGACGATTTGCCGGATAACTTCCGGAAGGCGTT
This sequence comes from Thermoanaerobaculia bacterium, assembly GCA_963719365.1. Classification (GTDB taxonomy): domain Bacteria; phylum Acidobacteriota; class Thermoanaerobaculia; order Gp7-AA8; family Gp7-AA8; genus JADGNZ01. Next base: position 2,367,978 of record OY970380.1, read on the forward strand.
GGATGCGGTGAGTTGATCTTCTCGTGCGGAATTGGGGGCGTCGCGGTTGGTTATGCCCCCTCATCCGCCTTCGGCACCTTCTCCCCCACAAAAAAAACGTGGGGGAGAAGGCGCTCGATGTTTGGGAGTGGCGAGAGCGGGAAGTGCGGGGATGGCTGGCGCGGGGAGACGAATACGAGGCGTACTTCATGACGACGATTTTCTTTCCCGCCTCCCAGCACTCGGGCGGGACGCCCGAGTGCCTGCGGTCGAGACGACCGCACTCCTCACGCGCGTTGCTCGCGGAGCGGGCTGTAGATCTCGGTGTGACTTACTTCTAGGCGGCCGGCGAGGATGGTCATTTCGCGTTCGAGCGACGGCGCAACTTCAGTGGCGAATTTGCGGCCATTGGCTATCTGGCGCTCGATGAATTCGCAGAAGCGGTAGGACTCGACGTAGAAGTGGACGTCGGTGTTGGAGTACTCGGACCAGAAGGCGTCCAGCATTTCGCGGAGGTCGGGGCCGAGGGCTTTGATGAGATCGGGGAGGTTGAGGGCGAGCGGGGCTAGGCGGTTGGCGCGGTAGAGCATGCAGTTGCAGGCCATGCCCGGATGGTTGACGATCTGCTCGAGGCGGCTCGAGTCGCGATCGGTCAATTGGTAACGGTTGCGCAGCACGGCCGGATCGCGCCGCGCCTCGATGCAGAGAGCGGGCGATGAGACGAGGTCGGCGAGCGCTTGTTGGAAGTCGGAGAGCATGGGTGTGCGGTTGGCGGTTGTCGGGTTGTCGGGTTGTCGGGTTGCCGGGTTGTCGGGTTGTCGGGTTGCCGGGTTGTCGGGTTGCCGGGTTGCCGGGTTGCCGGCTATCAGGTGTCCGGTGCCCGTTGTCGACTGTCAATTATCAATTGTCAATTGCCGGACTTCGGAACGCGGGTTATCTCCGACCCCCGACTCCCGAACATCGGCACCCGCGCACGCTGCCAGCTCGTGCATCGACTCCAATTCGCCGAGGATTCCGGGGAGGCCGAGGCGGGGGAAGTAGGACTCGTGGAACTCGAAGGTGATGCCGCGGAGGTTGTGGCATCGCGGGACGAATTCGTACGCATACTCCCAAACCTCGGGCGGCGTGAGGCGCGAATGGGAGTCGGTGTAGAAGCCGGCGATCTCGTCGCCGCCGGCGAGGTGAATCTCGGTGACGGCGTCGGGATTGAGCTGGCCGAGGTACTTGAACGGATCCATTCCGCCGTGGCGCCAGCTCACGTAGAGATTGTGCAGGTCGAGCAGCGTGCCGCAGCGCTCTTCGTCCCACAAGCGGTTGAGGAACTCCGGCTCGCTCATTTCGGCGTCGTCGATCGGCGTGAAGATGCTCGGGTTTTCCATCAGCAAGGGACAGTCGAGGACCTGGCGCAAGCGGGCCAGTTTCTCGCGGACAAGCGCGAACATCTCGTCGTCGTACGCGATGGGGAGCCCGAGTCCGGCCTGAGCGTTGGGGACGCTGCCGTGCGGGACGAGGAACATGCTGAGGTGCTCGCTGTACCACTGGAAATCGAGTTGGCGGTTCAGCGACGCGATCTCGGCGAGCATCTCTTCATCGAGCGGCATCGCGCTTGGAAGCGAGAGGCCGATCCCGTGTCCGGTCAGCTTCTTCGTCCGTGACATTTCGCGCAGCATCTCGACCGTGGCGTGCGTCTTGTGAAAACGTCCGCCGCGGCCGTGCTTTCCGAAATCAAACCAGAGACGATCGGGGATCACCTCCACGTACTCGACAAGGCTGCCGGCCGCAGAGATGATCCCCGGAATCGCGGGATTGTTCAGAAGTCCGACCATCGGCCTGACGGTTTCGTCAGCACCGCTGTTCAGAAGAGACACGCAGGTCTACCCCAGCTCGACGTTGATGGCGCCGGTGAGGTCGCCGGTGACGATGACGTCGATGACGCCGGAGAGGCAACTGCAGCCGGTGTGGCCCTTGATCACGTCGATGATCGAGGCGCCGAGGCGGGCGAACTCTTTGCCGGTGACATCGCGCGGGACGCTGACGTGAAGCGATTGACGGCCGACGAGTTTTTCCAGTTGGATATTCGCATTCCGAGCGCTAGCGGGCATTGGTTTTTCTCCTTTTCCTCAATGTTTTACGTCCATAGGTGGACGTTGAAGCAGGTATAGATAGGTCGCGTGCTCATCACGGTGGAGTGACGGCGGTCACATTTTGGGGAGTAAAGATGGCGAGCTGGAGCGTGGGGTTGTCGCGCTGAGTTGCTGGGTTGCCCGGTTGCTCGGGTCGTCAACCGGAATGTTGGATGTTGAGTGTTGGATTGAATGAGAGGCGCCCGAACTGCGTGTGGCCAACGGTTCATTCAACACGCAACATTCAATCCTCAACATTCAACATTTCTGTTCTGCCTCGCGACCCTATGGCGATTTCAGCCAGCCGATCGAGACCACGATTTGCCAAAGACGCTTCGGTTCCTGGGGCTTGTCGTCCGAGGTTGAGAGCGTGAGCTTGTGGTCCATGCCGGTGATGTAGCCGAAGCGATAGATCGGAGGGCGATTCTTTCGCACGAGCCTGTACCGGTAGTGAAGTGATTGTTCGCCGGCGATCGTGAGCAGTTCCGACGAGTAGTCGGTCATCGTTTCCGGCTCGACGGCCTTGCGTGTGAGGCTCTCGAAGCTGCTGGCATAGCTTTCGGTGATGATCTCGCCGCCGGGGCGGTACGACTCCATTACGACCAGATCGTCGAACGTTTTCGGATCGCGCGCGAGCCAGGCAACGGTCTGATTGATGGCATCGGGCCAGCGAGGATCGGCCTCTCCGTCGAAGGCGCGCATCTCGAACCACTCCCAATTCAACGGCACATGGATTTCGAACCAGCCGTCCGGCGAATGGAAGGTGCCGCTGTGAAGGTATTGCGCGGGCAGCGGGGCCATGCCCTTCGGCGTCGATGCGAGTGCGAGCGATGACACGAGAGCGATCGCGAGGACGAAGCGCTTTGGATGCATTGCGCGAGTATCCGGGGGACGTTGCTTCGAGCGAGTGATGGTAGTCACGAGGAATCGATTCATGCTCCAGAGGAAAGGCATTTCACGCGGAGGCGCGGGGAACACGGAGAAGACTACTCCGCGCCCTCCGCGTCTCCGCGTGAAACGCTTTCACCATCTGTGTTCGAATACGCGCCGATGCGAAAAATGACGAAGGCAGCAATCGCGATTGGTTCTGCCCTTGGTGCGGCGGCGATCGAGCGGCTCGTGTTTGCGGCGCCGCGATGGCATGGGGCGGTCACCGATCACTTTGATGGTGACCGGTTTCGCAATCGCGAGGACGGCTGGCAGTCCGAGGGATCGTTTCTGAAGTGGATGGCGAATCGGGAGCGGGGGGCGTGGCCGGAACATCCCGAGGCGAACTACGGACCGGCGCCGCCGGAGCGCGTTGGCGAGGGGCGGTTGCGCGTCACCTTCATCAATCATTCGACCACGCTCGTTCAGATCGATGGCGTCAACATCCTCACCGATCCGGTTTGGTCGGAGCGCGTCTCGCCCGTTTCGTTTGCGGGTCCGAGGCGGCATCGGGCGCCTGGGATCCGATTCGATGATCTGCCGCCGGTCGATCTCGTGCTCGTCAGCCACAATCATTACGACCACATGGACGTGGCCACGCTGCGCGCGGTGCAGAAGCGGCACCGGCCGGCCATCGTCACGCCGATTGGCAACGCGGCACTGCTGCGCAAGCACGGCGTTCACGATGCGTTCGAGCTCGATTGGTGGGAGGCGGCGCATCACGCGAACGGCATCAACACCACCGTCGTTCCGGCGCGGCACTTCTCGGCGCGGGCGATCAGCGATCGCAATCGGAACCTCTGGAGCGGCTTCGTGATCAGCAGTGCGTCGGGTCACGTTTACTTCGCGGGCGACACCGGCTGGGGCAATCACTTCGCGGAGATCGGCCAGCGTTTCGCGCCGGTCCGCGCGGCGTTGCTGCCGATCGGTTCGTACATGCCGCGCTGGTTCATGCAGCCGGCGCACATCGATCCCGCGCAGGCCGTCGACGCCCACCTCGCGCTCGGCGCGCGGACCAGCGTGGCCGTTCACTTCGGGACATTCGCGCTCGGCGACGATGGCGAGTACGATCCGATTCACGATCTGAACGAAGCACTGGCCGCGAACGGCAATCCGCGGTTTCTTGTACTCGGCCAGGGAGAAGGACGCGATCTGCCATGAAGCCTCATCACAGCATCGGAGCGGTATCGCACGGCATCCTCGACTACGCCATCGCCATCCTGCTGATCATCGGCCCGTCCGTTGCCGGCTTCGCGGGCGTGAAGGCGACGTGGGCGTATATCTTCGGCGGCCTGCTGTTCGTGATGGCGCTGCTGACGCGCTACCCGCTCGGCGTCATCAAGATCGTCGGACTTGCGCTTCACGGATTCGTCGAGTTGCTGTTGATCGCTTGTCTGATCGGCGCGCCGTGGTTCGGCAGTTTCACGAACGGCGTCACGTCGCCGCGTTTCTACTGGATGATCGGGCTGATGATGCTGGTGCTCTGGGCGCTCACCGATTTTCGGGGCGTTCGCGATCGGGTGATAGCGACACCCGTTGCGACGCCGGCACCAGTCCCCGCGCCGCCAGTTGACGATCGTGCAGCCAGCCCAAAACCAAAGGCGCCATGAGCGCGCCGATCAGCGCGGTGGCCATGTCTTCCTGTGTGTCCCAGACGTCGCCCTGGGTGCCGAGGAATGAATCGCCGGCGCTGCCGGTGGCGACGCTGACGCGCCACTCCAGCAACTCGTACGCGGCGCTGATGGCGAGGCAGATCGACACAATGATGAAGTAGCGCCAGCCGCGGCCGCGCACGACGTCGCGGCGGATGAGAATCTCGCGCGCCGCGATCGCCGGCACGAAGCCCTGCGCGAAGTGGCCGATGCGGTCGTAGTCGTTGCGCCCCATGTGCAACGCGTCGCGCATCCAAAACCCAAGCGGCACCTCGGCATACGTGTAGTGCCCGCCGGTCATGAGAATGATTGCGTGAATCGTCAGAAGGGTGAGGAGGAGCGGCGTGAGCGGAAAGCGGTTGCGCAGCGCAATGACGAGGGCGATACCGATGATGGCCGGAAAGACTTCGAGGAACCAGGTGAAGTAATCGTGCGGATGGATGAGCGACCAGACGAAGCACGCGGCGAAGATTGTGAGAAGGATGCGGTTCGTCACGCGCTCAGTTTAGAACCGTTTCTACTTCTTCTTCGAGGACGATTTCTTCGACGAAGATTTCTTGGAGGATGACTTCTTCGAGGACGATTTCTTCGATGACGACTTCTTCGCCGGCACCTTCCCGCCCGCTCGCCTCGCCTCGGACAATCCAATCGCGATGGCCTGCTTCTTACTCGTCACCTTCTTGCCCGAGGAGCCGCTCTTCAGCGTTCCCTTTTTCCGCTCCTTCATCGCCTTCTCGACTTTGTCCGACGCCTTCTTCCCGTACTTGGTTGCCATGCAAAATCTCCTTTCGATTCTGCACAGGAAAGAGTGCAAGTCGTTTGCCCGCATCAATCGCGATCGACGTATGTGCTGCGCGCGAGCACCGACGCGCGGCGCTGCGACGGCACGTCGACTTCGATCGCGTGGGTGCCGCGCACTTTCGTGTCGGGCTTGCGCACTTCGAGCTCGTAATGGCCGGCCAGCGTTTTCTGCAGACGATCGACTGCGATCTTCGGGAAGTGATACGTCTTCGCGTAGAAGCCGCCGGTATCGTCCGCGACTTTCCCCAATCCCACTTCGAGCGAATGAAAATCGGCTTGCGTGAAGTCGATCGAGAAGACGCTCGCGCGCGCCAACTCGAGCGCCTGGCGCGCCGGTACGTACTTCGCTTCCATCCGCACGCCCATTGGCGTCAGCCGGCCGAGACCCCAGCTGAAAAAAATGATCGACTTCGGCCCCGGGATCTGCCGCAACGCGTTGGCCAGGATGATCAACGCCGCTTCGGGCGTGGCGGCCTTGTGCATCTCGGCCGGATCGAGGCGCTTCGCCAGCGCGGGCATCGGAACCATGCGCGGCGGAGGCGGATCGTCGGTGTACAACGCCTGCTTCATCGCATCCTTGATGTGGTCCTTGTTGTTGGTGAAATCGAGGCGGAACTTGAGGTGCGAGTCGAACGAAAAAACCGCCACACGATCCTCGGGGTCCAGCCAGTCGAGCCAGTCATCGGCGTTGACCACTGTCTGCATCTGCCCGCCGAGGCGCGAGGAGTTGCGCGCAAAATCGGTCTGGTAAAAAAAGATGAGGAGACGTCCGTGCGGCGCAGGCTGATCGAGCGTCGTGTTCACGTCGGCGATTGCCGCATCGATACTGGCCAGCTCGCGCGCCGCCGCGGTCTCCGGAATCCACTCCGCCGATTCCACACGCGCCGGTTTGCCGTCGATGCGCACCTGAAAGTCATCCGCCTTCAGTCCCGTGATGGGATTGCCATGGTCGTCGGTGACGCGCGCATCGACAAGGACGCGCTCGACGGTGATCTGCTCCTGCATCTGGGCAGCGAGGGACGTGGCGAACAGCGCGAGCGCAACGAGAAGAGAGCGCATGCCGGCAGTCTACATCTGCGCTCATCTGCGTAATCTGCGGATAAAACCGTTGATCCGCAGATGTCGCAGATCGGCGCAGATCGTTCACAACTACAATCTCCCAATGCGCAAACTTCTTTTCGGCACTGCGATGTTTCTCGTTGTTTCCTCCGCCTTCGCCGCCCGCTTCGAGGATTCGTTTCTCGACAAGACGATGCGCGTGAACTACTTCCATACGGGAAATCATGGCGAGGAGGTCATCGCGCTCGATTCGGTCGTTTCCGATGGTCCGTGGCCGGGCTCCCGCACCCGCCTCATCGACACCCTCAACCTCGGCAACTACTACTTCGAGGTCATCGACCGCGATACGAATCAGCCCATCTACTCGCGCGGCTTTGCCTCGGTCTACGGCGAATGGCAGACGACCGATGAAGCCAAAGAGCGCGCCGGTACGTTCGCCGAGTCGGTGCGCTTTCCGTGGCCGAAGAAGCCGGTGCAGCTCGTCATCAAGAAGCGCGACGACAAAGGCGCGTTCCAGCAGATTTTCTCGACGCTGATCGATCCGTCGTCGCGCTTCGTCAATCCGTCCGACCGCAAGGCCGCCGGTCATGTGTGGAATGTGATCGAGAACGGGCCGGCATCGGAGAAAGTCGATCTCCTCGTCATCGGCGAGGGCTACACGGAATCGGAGCTGCCGAAGTTCCACAAAGACGTCGAGCGCATGATCGGCAAGCTCTTCGCCACTGAGCCGTTCAAGAGCCGCCGCAAAGACTTCAACGTCCGTGCGCTCGATCTGGCCGAGCCGGCTAGCGGCGTTCATCGTCCGCGCACCAACGACAACCGCCGCACGATGACCGGCGTGCAATACAACATCTTCGATTCCGAGCGTTACGTGCTGACGCTCGACGATCACCGCATGCGCGATGTGGCCTCAGCGGCTCCCTACGACTTTATCGAGATCCTCGTCAACGAAAAGCAGTACGGCGGCGGCGGAATCTTCAACGATCAGGCCACGGCCTGCGTCGACAGCGCGTTCGCCGAGTACGTGTTCGTTCACGAGTTCGGACATCACTTCGCGGCCCTCGCGGACGAGTACTACACGTCGCCGGTTTCGTACACGAGCGCCGGCGGCACCGAACACATCGAGCCGTGGGAGCCGAATGCGACCGCGCTTCACGATCCCGCCAACGTGAAGTGGAAGGATCTCATCGACACGACCACTCCCCTGCCGACGCCGTGGGACAAGGAGACGTTCGAGAAACACAGCCACGAGATTCAGAAGGAGCGAGCCCGCCTGCGCGCGACGAACGCGCCGGAGTCGGAAATGGACAAACTCTTCACCGCCGAGCGCGCCTGGGAAGCCCAATTCCTCGGCGGCCAAAAGTACGCCGGGAAAGTTGGCGCATTCGAAGGCGCCGCATACGAAGCGCAAGGGCTCTATCGTCCCGAAGTGGACTGCATCATGTTCACCCGCGACGAGGTGGGATTCTGCCGCGTGTGCCGGAAGGCGATCGAGCGGATCATTGATATGTATGCGAAGCCGTAGGTTTTCGTAGCGCCGTGGATCGTAGCGCCGCCGGCTCGACGGCTGTACCGTCGCCGGCTCGGCGGCGACTTGAAATCGAAGTTCACGGCGGTGCTTGACCTGTCGAAAGGTGGTGGATTCTGTGGCATCCGCCCACATTTGCGAGAATCGCCGCCGGGCCGGCGGCGGTACAGCCGTCGAGCCGACGGCGCTACGAAAGTCGCGCTACGACACCACGCCCCGATACAGATACGCGACGCCAAACGTCAGTAGCTTCACATCGATCGAGGTGAAGCTCGCCGCGCCGTTCATCATCGCCACGAACTCATCACCGCACGGAAACTTCGCCGCGGACGATTCGAGATACTCGTACGCGCCGCGCTCGCCGGTGACGGCGCCGCCGAGGCGCGGGAGGAAGTGGCGGCGGTAGGAGTCGTAGAGCGCGGCGGCGACTCGATTCGACGGCTGGCCGAACTCGAGCACGATGACGCATCCGCCCGGACGAACCACGCGTGCCATCTCGGCGATACCTTTGGCCGGATCGCCGACGTTGCGGATGCCGAAGGAGATGCTGGCGATGTCGAACGAGTCGTCGTCGAATGGCAACGCAGTCACGTCGGCGACTTCGAAGGTGATGTCGCGTGCTTTGCCGCGCGCAAGCTCGATCATCTCGGGAGTGAAATCGGTGCCGACGACGTGGCCGCCTGCACCGACCGCTTTTCGGAACGCGATGGCGAGATCGCCCGTGCCAGTCGCGCAGTCGAGTACTGCATCACCGCGTTTTACGCCCGACCAGCGGACAGCGGTTCGGCGCCAGAGGTGATGGATTGGGCCCGAGAGAACAGTGTTCGCGCGATCGTAGCGTCCGGCGATGGAGCCGAACATGGTTTTGATGCGCGTTGGATCAGGACCTGTGTATTGCGTTGCCGCCGCGCTGGCGCGCGACGGCAACGCGTTGTCGGTTGTCGGTTGATTGCGCTTGCGCGCGTTGCGGTCGTCGGCCATGAGTTGCTTGGGCGGCGAACGTTACCATCGAGGAAGATCGATTGGATCGGATCAATGCCCAAATCCGAGGGAGTCATTCGCTCATCGTTTTTTCATCGCGACACTCTCCCATCGAGCGTCCTTCTCCCCCACGCTTTTTGTGGGGGAGAAGGTGCCGAAGGCGGATGAGGGGGCGCTTGCAGTCTCGAATGAGCATTGATGCCGGAGGGCGAAGTCAGAACATTTGCCCTCGCTGACTCAATTCACTGCCCCCTCATCCGTCCTTCGGCCACCTTCTCCCCCACAAAAAGCGTGGGGGAGAAGGCGCTCGATGTTCAGGTATCTATTAATGATGAGAGGAGGTCATGCGCCGCGTTGGCCCCAATTTGTGCTGACAACGCGGCCGGCGGCGAGGACGCCGCCGGGCCAGCCGTTGAGACGACGGCGTTCCACACACAGTGGTTATGACTAAGAGTTACGACCCGATCATCGCTTCCAGCTTTGGTTTGGCCAGCACGAAGATGTTTGAGCCTTTCACTTCGATGATCTGGCGTTTCTTGAAGTCGCTGAAGATGCGGGTGACGGTTTCTCTTGTCGTGCCGATCATCTGGGCGACTTCTTCGTGAGTTAGCAGGACGCTGAGTCGGATCCCTCTTGGCGTTTGTTCGCCGTTTCTGGTGCACCAGTCGAGAAGGAGTCGGGCCAGTTTTTCCGAAGTGGTCTGCGAGAGGCCGAGGGAGCGGATCTCGCGTTGGGCGGATTGGTACTTTTCGCTGAGCTGCTGCGCGGTGTGCATGCAGACGTCTACGTGGGAGCTGAGGAAGCGGACGAAATCTTCGCGCTTGATGAAGTTCAATTGCGATGGCTCGATCGTCTCGGCGGAGACTTCGTAGGCTTTGCCGAGGATCGTGGCACTCGCTCCGAGAACTTCTCCCACTTCAGCGATTTTGACGATCAGCGTTTTGCCCTCCGACGATGATGTCGTGAGCTTCACGCGGCCGGCGCAGAGCAGGAAAACCCCGCGCGGCTGCTCGCCTTCGACAAAGAGAAGGGAGCCCTTGGGATAAATCCCGGTGAATTTGATGCTGTCGAGCTCCGCGAGCGTTTCGGGACCCAGATTGCAGAATGTACGTCCTGCACGCACATCGCATTCGGAGCAGTCATTGTGAACGTCGAGGTTGTACGGTGTCGGCATGGTTAAAGAACCCCGTCACCGAATATAGAGTCGCTCGTCGCTACGGCCGGCGCTGAATCTCACCGTTCGGAGTGATGGACGTCACATGAATGCGGAGATCAGAAAATCAGAGACAAGAGATCAGAGACTTGGAGATCGGGGATGCGCCTCATCCCTGATCTCTTTGTCTCTGATCTCTGACTTCCCTGATCTCTGCTCTTCAGAACTTGACGCGGTAATTGACCTTCAGCGTCCTTCCAGGCTCCGGACGGAAGAACGTGGCGTTGGAGAACTCGGCGTAGAGCTGGTTGGTGAGGTTCTCGACCCAGAACGTGACTTCATTCGAGATGCCGGCGGTTTGGAAGAGGCGGACGCCGAGGCCTGTGCCCTGGACGGTGAATGCGGGGAGCGTCTTGCCGACTGGAGGCACGGGCGAGTTGGGATCGATGTTTGTGGCGACGGCGCCATTGTGGCGGACGTGATACTCGAGCCAGTAGCGTGCGCTCTGCGGCTCGAAGCGGGCATAAGCGTAAATCTTTTGCGAGTAGCTGTCGCCGGTGGGCGGATTGATCGAGTCGGTGCGGTTGCCATCGACCCAGGTGTAGTTGCCGCCCAGGGTCAGGCCATTGTGCGAGTGCCAGCCGAGAGCCATTTCGACGCCTTGATAACGAAGGCGCTCGGCATTGCGGTCTTGTACGACGAATTGCACGCCGCCCGCTTTGATTGCAGCGCGCGTTGCGGCGTCGAGCTGCGCGATTTCCGAGGGTGAGAGATAGGCCTGAATGATTCCGCCGCTGATGTCATTGCGGAAGGCGACGGCTTCCATGAAGGCATCCCAGCGGCGGTATTTGACGCCGAGGTCGAAATTGTTGCTGGTCTCGGACTTGAGCGCCGGGTTCAAGAGCTGGTAGCCGCTCCCCTCGGGTGTCAATCCATTGAAGAGGCGTTCAATGATGTTGGGTGAACGGAAACCGCGGCCATAGGACGAGAGAAGGTTCATGTAATCGGTGATCTGGTATGTGGCCGTCAGCGCGCCGACGATGTTGTGATCGGAAAACCCGAGGCCGTCGATATTCCAGCCTGGTGTGGCGATGGCCTCGGTCTTTACATCGTGATAACGAAGTCCGGCCGTTACATGAAGCTTGTTTGTTACAGACACTTCATCCTGACCAAAGACGCCGTAGCTGAGGTTCGTTGCATTCGGCGCATTGGCGAGCGTGTCGGGCGGCGCGACCGACGTGCTGTTGCCGTATGGGGTGCGAATGATGGCCGTGGTCACCGAGTAATCGCTGTTGTCGCTGTGATCGCGCGTTCCTTCGAAGCCGTAAGTGACAATGTGACGGCCGTTGCCGAACACTTTGACGGCGTCGGTGCGAAGGCCGAACGTGCGAACGTCGGAATGATTCAGCGTGTTGGCGAGGACTGACGAATTCGGGAAGCCGGGCGCGACCGGGCCGATGTTGATGTCGATATCGTTCGCCAATTGCCGCTTGTTGTTCTGGTAGTAAACCTGAACGTTGGTGGAGTCGGCCCATACCTGGTTCAGTGGCGAGCCGGCATAAGACAACAGGTAGCGATCGAACGCCTGCTCCGGATAGAGGATCCGGATCTTGGCGTCTTCGGTGGCGCCGTAAAGACTCGCAGGCACGTAGCCGAATCCAGTCTGGCCTGCGCGGTAATGATTGAAGCGGAAGGTGAATTTGTCGCGATCGCTCGCAGCAAAACCTGCGCTGCCCCACACGGTCGTATCGTTCACACCCGTGTCGAGAACGTCCGTTTTGTTCGGAAGGTGAATGCTGCCGAACTGGCCGGCGGGTACGGAGTAGTCGTTCACGTCGCGCTTGGTGCCGCCAAGCTGAATCGTCAGCGCACCAAAACGCGCATCGAATCCGGCGCTGCCGCTGGCGAGCTTGCCGCTGTTCGAGTAACGCCCTTCGACGAAGCCGCCGAGGTTCGAGCCGCTGTTGAACGACGGCTCTTTGCTGATGAGATTGAGGACGCCGCCGATCGCGTCTGTCCCATAAAGAACAGAAGCCGGACCGCGAACGACTTCGATGGTGGAGACGCTGTTGAGATCGACGAGTCCGGTCATCTCGCCGAAGTCGGTTTGACGGCGCGGGTTGTTCATGCGCAGTCCGTTCTCGAGGAAGAGAACGCGCAGGCCGCGCTGGCCGCGAATCACGGGACGGGCCTGATTCGGACCGACGCCATTGACGTCGACACCCGGCTGCTCGCGAAGAAGATCGGCCGCGTTCTGCGGCGATTTCTGTTCGATCGTCTCCTGACGGATGACAGTCACGGGAGTGGCGAGCTGGAAGACGTCCCGCTTCGTTCCGGTGGCGGTGACGGTCGTTTCGGCGAAGAAGGACGGGACTGCTGTTTCCGTTTTCGGGACGGCCTTGGTATCAGTAGTTGCTGCAGTTGTTGTGGCGGGTGTTGTCGCGACAACGGTCTCTGGCTTCACCGGCGTGGCGTCTTCGGCGAGTGCGCTCATCGGGAAGAGCACCAGCAGCATCGCCGCCGCGGTCATCGCCACTTTTCGCTGCGGTGCGATCGCATGCGACGGCGCAGCGGTGCACCAGCGGTAGCCGGCGTAAATCAGAAGAAGTCCGGCCAGCTCGGTGATGTAGAGCGCTTCCACGACACCGTAACGCGTCATCGTCCCGCCGATCGCCGGAAGAAGTCCGCCGACGGCGATGGCGATGTTTCCTGCATAACGATTCGACGCCGCTGGATTGCGGCGGTAGCGAATCGCGGACACTGCCGCGCCGCCGACGAGGAAAGTCACGGAGTAAAGATTGAGCAGCGGGCTGATGGCGCGCAGCCATTGCCATTGCAGAACAACGCCGGAGAGCCGGTGCGGTTCCGCCAGCGATGCGTTGAGCGGCGAGAGAAACACGAGGATCGCGGCGACGGCGATGACCGCGCAAGCGATCCGCGCCGACCATCGCGCGAAGCGACGGCTCATCAATAGATAGATCGAGCCCTGCGCCAGCGGATAGCCGCCGAGAAACGCGCCGGCCACGTACCAGAACTTGAAGACGAGCGGGTTCCAACCAAACAACGTCGTCGACGCCTCGGTCATCGTGCCGATACCGTAGGTCACCATCCCGATGCCCCACCACAGAAGGTGAAGACCGCCGCCGTGACGGCGATAGCGAGTAAAGAGAATCGTTGCGAAGAGAACGGACAGAATCGTGGTCACGACCGGCAGGTGCAGCAGGGCCGAGTGCAGGGTGCTATCGGAAGTCATTTCCAAATCCTCATTTCGTGGTCCGGTGTTCTGGACCGTCGCGCGGTGTTTTTGCGGATCGAAAGGGTTAGAAAAGAGGAGGAGCGCGATCGCCGAAGCAGACCGCGGAGCTGAAGGGTGCGAAGGCGAGAAGGTCGATGCCGGTCCAGCCAGACTGCGCTTGAACGTCGCCCGAACGTTGCCGCGACGCGAGAATCACGATCGCGGGAACGGCGGCCAGTCCCACTTCGACGAGCAACGCCGCGTCTTCGCGAAGGTTGAAATAGCGCTCGCCCGCCGGAGCCAGATGAAGAACGGCCACGAAGAGCCAGAAGATGATCGCCGCGCGACGGCCGCCGTTGCGGGAGAGCGCGCGCCGCACGAACAACACCGCAGTCAGGAGCACTGCCGCGAATGCCCACTGGCCGAGAACCGCCGGCCGCGTGATCGATGCATCGCCGACGCGGCGAAGGAGCATGACCGCATGCAGCGCCACGAGCAGAACGACCGGCGCCGCAAGCGCGATCGTCCGGAATCGTCTGAATCTCGCCTGCCAGCGTGTCGATCCGCCGCCCATGTTCATGTGCGTAAGGTTAGGGCGGAGATGCGATTCGATCCGTGCAGGCAATCACGTGGGCTTGTGATCGCGATCACCCGAAGAGTGAAGCGTGAGTCAGAAGAGTGAAGGGTGAAGAGTGAAGTGTGAAAAAAAACGAAGGCGCGGCCCACCGCCTCTTTCACTCTTCACCCTTCACTCTTCAAACTTCAAAGCCCCACCTATCCATGCTCGCTCTCCCACCCCACCGGGTGGGGCGCTGATCACGAATCGAGGTGATATTGGCTACACGCTACGGTGATGACACCGAACAGCCTGGAGGTAATGATGAACACCCCTTACAACGTCGACACCCAGAACCACTGCCAGTCCTGCACGTTCCGCTCTGAGCGCCCGTTCTGCAACATGGGCACGGCGACCGTGCAGCGGATGGATGAGATCAAGTTCACGGCGGTCTATCCAAAGGGCTCGGTCCTGTTCGTCGAAGGGGAGCAGCCCCGCGGCGTTTTCATCATCTGCAGCGGCCGCGCGAAATTGACGACGTCTTCCGCCGAAGGAAAGACACTCATCGTCAAGATCGCCGAAGCCGGCGAAGTCCTCGGCGCCAGCGCCGGCATCCTCGGCACTCCCTACGAAGTCTCCGCCGAAATGCTGGAGCCGTCGCAGGTCAACTTCATCCGCCGCGAAGACTTCATGGCCTTCCTGAACAGCCATCCCGAAGCGTGTCTTCACACGGCGCAGCAACTGAGCGCGAAGTATCACTCCGCGCAACGCGAGATCCGCTCCCTCGGTCTCTCCCAGAGCACGTCCGAGAAACTGGCGCGCCTCTTCCTCGACTGGTCCAACAACACCGGCGAAGCCACCGCGAAAGGCAGCCGCCTGAAAGTGCTCCTGACACACGAAGAGATCGCCCAGATGATCGGCACGACGCGCGAGACCGTGACGCGCCTGCTCAGCGATTTCAAGCGCCGCAAGATCATCGAAGTCAAAGGCTCGAGCATGTTTCTGCAGGTGCCGGCGCTCGAAGCGATGGTGAGCATTTGAAGAGTGAAGTTTGAAGAGTGAAGAGTGAAGTTGGCTACGCCGGCTTTCGCTCTTCGCTCGCGCTCCTTACTGAATCTCTTTCACTCTTCACTCTTCACACTTCTGTTCGCAAATCACGGTTTCGGGTAGCAGGCATCACAGCGGCGCTATCAGGGCACGCCTACCGTGCTGCACGGGGTGACCTGTGATGATTACTGAAATCGCAACTCGGCGGCTGACTCTCGATGATGCATTGGCGGAACGTGAAACGCTTCAGCTCCAGCCTGCAGGCGCCATCCTTTTCGAAGAGGGAGAACCGACGCGCGGCATCTTTGTCGTTCATTCGGGATCGATCGATCTTCTTTTCAAGGCACGCACTCGCGAGCTGAAACCTGTCCGCTCGGCAGTCGTCGGCGAGATTCTGGGTCTTGATTCCGTCGTCTCCTGCCGGCCGCATGACTACACCGCCCGCGCGGTCACGGCGTGCAAACTCGGATTCATCGACAAGGAATCGTTTACGCAGATGCTCGACGCAAGTCCCGACCTCTGGCTCACGGTTCTCCGGCTGCTCAGTCAGGACATTCACGCCTCGTACGAATCCCTGCGCCACGCCGGATTCGCGCGCGCGTAGCGTCCACTCCGCCTGCCTTCCGCGTCCCCGCGAAAATGCGGGGACGCAACGCCTCTTCCGAGTGTGCGTCGTCACCACCGGACAATCCAGCGATCACCGCCGCATCGTCATCGCGGAGCGAAGATCTTGTCGATGGAGGCTCCGCTATGTTCACGCCAAAATCCGACCCAGCGATGCGCATTCTCGTGCCGACCGATTTGAGCTCCTTCGGCGATCTGGCGCTGCGTTACGCGCTTCTTTTCCGCAAGAAGCTCGGCGCGAAGCTGACGTTTTTGTATGCGGATGAAATCTCCTGGCTGGCCGAGGAGCATCCGATTGGGTATTACTTCGAAAATGTGTCGGAGGCGAGAAAGGCGTTGCTGCATCGCCTTCGCGATTACGCGGCATCACACGCGCCCGACGCCGATACGCTCTTTGCCGACGACGCGCCGGAATCGGCGATCGTGCAGACCGCGCGCGACGTCGACGCCGGTCTGATCATCATGGGCACCCACGGACGCCGCGGGATTCGCCGCGCCATCCTGGGATCCGTCGCCGAGTACGTCCTTCGCGAAACCGACGTGCCGGTTCTGACCGTCAATCCATCGAAGTTCCGGCCCGATGCCGTCGCGGGTATTCGCACGATCCTTTGTCCGGTCAACTTCACGGAGATCGCGCGATCGGCGCTCGAAAAAGCCAGCGATCTCGCGAAGACGTTCGATGCCCAACTCGTCGTGATGCACGTCTGCGAAGGAAGCGAGCCGCAAATCGCATCCGAGGTGCAGAACGAATTCCGAGCCTGGGTCAACCCGCTGGTCCGCGCCAACACCCGTTACAGCGAAGTCGTCGTCCACGGCGACGCCGCCACCGCGATTCTCGCCGTCGCCGATCAGATCGACGCAGACTTGCTCGTGATCGGCGCCCAACATCGCCGCTTCGCCGACACCACCGTCGCCGGCTCCACCACCGAGCGAATCACGCGCTACGCAAAGCACGCGGTGATGACGGTGATTCGGAAGGAGGCTGCGGCGAAGGCGGCGGCGTAGTTGGCGTTGCGCGCCGGCGCGTTGGGCACCGGCGCTCTTCGATGCGCGAAATTACAACCGGGACATCACGACGTTCCCGATCAGGCGCTCACCGCCATCCTCTCCGCCACGCGCGGTTGGGCCACCTTGTTCAGCCGGTAGCGGTCCTCGCCGCGGAGCATCATCACGCCCCAGTTGTCGAGGGCCCAGGTCTCCTCGAGGTGCATCGCGAAGTGGGCGGCCTGGTCGCGGTAGATGCGAACGTTCGGGACGACGGTGCGGAAGTTGACGCCGAGGCGGCGGCGGTTGGAGCGGTTGCCAGGGGAGCCGTGAATCGTGCGCTCGGAGAAGATCACGAACTGGCCCGCCTTCAGCTCCATCGACACCACCTGATCGTTCGTCACGGGGCGGTCCAGCTCGAACTTCGCGGCGTAAAAGCCGTCTTTCGCATCGAGCTTCAGCGTTCGCGTCTTCGTTTGCGTACCGGGGAGAAACTGCATGCAGCCGTTCTCGATCACGGCTTCGTCGACCGCGATCCACGTCGTCAACTGAAACAGCTCGTTCATGTTTTCCGGCTCGAGCACGGGGCGCTGGTAATCCTCGAGCATGTACGTCGTGGCCTGATGCCACGTGATCGGCGGCGCGCCCGGCATCTGATTGAAGACCTGCGAGCGCCAGATCACGAGATCGGGGCCCATCAGTTGCGCCAGGCGATCGACGATTGCGTTCTTCGAGAAAAGCTCGAACAGCGCGGGGTTATCGAGGTGACGGTCGCGAACGGTTTTGCGACCGAATGCCGTCGATTCATGCGCCAGCTCATCGTCGAGGATGCGCGAGAACTGCGCCATCTCGGACTCGGAGATTGCCGTGTAGGGACCGGCAAAACCGCGCTCGTAGAATCGTTTGATCTCGTCGGCGGACATCCGGTTTTTCTCTTCGACCGGCTGTGTCTTCGGCTCGTAAACTGCTGGCTGCGGCCAGATGCACGGCTGGTCGATGTACGCGCGGGTGCCGAACGATTTCACGTAGACCCACATCATCGCCACGCTCCAATGCGTGAGAAATCCTCGGAACTTGGAGGGGACGAAGCGGGACGGAACGCCCATGATCTTGAGCGGGAGGAGGGTTCCCACGGTGGCCACCTTCACGACATGCTTGAACGCCTTGCGGATGCGTTTTTTCAGCTTGGCCATGCGCAACTCCTTCGACGTGTAGAGATTTCGTAATGGGGAAATGTTAGTTTATCCAAGGTGAGTCCAACCCACAACGCTAATTCGGGCAAAAAAGGATCATCCGCGGCCCGGCCGTCGCGGCTGCTGCTCGTCGCTGCCTCCGATCGCGATGCGCTTCGGCGCCGGATCGGTGAATTGCAGCACGCGATCGAAAGCCGGCGCGAGCCGGAAGCGCTGATGACCGCGGAGCGCGATGGCGACGGGCCGTGCCGGCTGGCGGTGATCGGGAAAGATTACGCGACCCTCGCCGCAAACCTCGCCGCCGCCAACCGGTCGTTGGAGAACGCCGATCGTCACCGTCTGCGCGTTCCCACCGGGATCTACCTCGCGGACGCGGCGCCGCAACCCGGTCCCACCGTGTTTCTCTTTCCCGGGCAGGGATCGCAGCATTTCGGAATGCTGGCCGAGCTTCGCGACGCGTTTCCGAAAGTCGACGCCTGGCTGGAAGCGCTCGACGATGCCGTCGGCGACATCGTCCGTCCGAGCACGCTCGCGATTGCACCCGCTTCGCCCGACGACGAACCGCGAGCGATGGCGCGCCTGCTCAGTCTTGACGGCGGTGCGCAGCTCGCGTTCATCGCCGGCCTGGCCTTGCACGAGCTGCTCAACGATTTCGGCCTGACTGCCGACGCCATGCTCGGCCACAGCAGCGGCGAGCACGCCGCGCTCGTCGCCTCGGGCACCTTCGTTCACGCCACGCGCGCCGAGCTTTTCGAAGGGGCGCGCGAGATCATGCTCGCCGCGCGCGGCCTGCCGCCGCCGGCGATCGCCGAGAGCAGCGTCGCCGTCAGCGCCTGTCCGCGGACGCTTTTGAACGACGTGATCGAGCAAACTCCCGACCTCTATCTGGCGATGGACAACAGCCCGTCGCAGGTCGTCCTCGCCGGACGTGCCACCGCCATCGATGCCGCCATCGAGCGCATCGCCGGACGCGGCGCGATCTGCGTCCGGTTGCCGTTCGAGCACGCCTACCACACGCCACTTTTCGGAGCGTGGAAGAAGCGGCTCGATGAGCTGTATCGCGGCATCGCGGCCGGCCGCGGCCAGGTTCCTCTTTACTCTTGCGCCACCGCCGGTCCGTATCCCCGCGATCCCGACGGCGCCCGCGCGCTCGCCACCGGCCAATGGGCGACAGTCGTTCGATTCGGCGACACCATCGAGAGGCTTTACGCCGATGGCTACCGCACGTTTCTCGAAGTCGGCCCGGGCAACAAGCTGACCGGACTCGTCGACGACGTTCTGCGCAAACGGCCGCATCTTGCCGTCGCCGCCTGCAACAGCGTCCGGCCTGATCTCGAACAGCTTCACCATCTCGCCGGCGAATTGTTCGTGAACGGCTTCCCGATCGATGCGCGCAAATTCGATCTTCGACAACAAGAAGCATCGCTTGGCCGCGCCGTTCCATCTGCCGATTCGGCAGACGCGCGCTCGCACATCGTCGAGGAGCATTTCGCGTTGATGCAGGAGTTTCTCGCCTCCGAACAACGTCTTTCCATACTCCTCGGTACTGCGATGAACGATCCCGCGCGCGTCGCATCGGACGATCATCACGATTCCTGCTGCCCGTTCCTCTTCGCCGAAAAGCCGCGCGCCGAAAATCGCAGCCTTCGTCTCGAGGTCGAACGCCGTTTCGATCTGACCGGCAGCGGCGCCCTCCTCCGCGACCACAGCCTCGGGCGCGCCAACCCGGCCGGCGGCCGCCAACTCCATCCGCTGCCGGTGATTCCCTTCACGCTCAGCATCGAGATCGCCGCCGAAGCCTGCCGCCATCTTTTCGGCCATCGCGCCGTCGTGACTGCGATGACCGAGGTGCGCGGCTACCGCTGGCTCGCGCTCGATCAGGGTGGATTGACTCTCGCCATCGTGGCCGAAGCGTTGCCGGACGCGAATCGCGCAACGGTGCAGCTCTTCGAGATCGACGCAACCGGACGCAAGGTGCTCGCCTTCGAGGCACGCGCCGAAGTCGCACTGAACTATGTGAGCGCGACCGCGACTCCTCTCGCCCAACGCACGCAAACGAAATGGACAGCGCGCCGCTTCTACGCCAACTTCGCGTTTCACGGTCCGTCGTTCCAAGGTATCCGCGACGTGCGTGCCGTGAATGGCGATTCGATCGAGGCGGAGCTCGTCGTCACAGACATCGCCGGCAGCAATCTCATGTCCGCCGATCCCGCCCTCCTCGACTGCGCCGGCCAGCTCGTCGGACTCTGGCTCCTCGAACAAGGCCGCCGCGACTTCGGCATCTTCCCGTTTCGCCTTCGCGCGTTCCGTCAATTTCGCGCAACACCGCCGGCCGGCACGACGATCTTCGCGCGCGCCAACGTCCGCTGGGACGACCGCGGAGCGACCGATGCGGACATCGAATTCTTCGACGAGCACGATGCACTGCTCTATCGCCTCGAAGGATTCGAGCAGCGCTACCTCCCCTTCCCGCCCACCTTCGCCAAATACCTTCTCGGAACCGAGCGGCGCCGCGCGTTTCTATCGACATCAGTCGGCGAAGGACACCGCGTTCTCAACACGCTGCCGGCAAGTTTTCTCGAAGAAAGTTGGGGCATCTGGAGCCGCGCGCTGGCCCACCTCTTCATGGACCGGAGCGAGCTTCGCCAGTGGTACAGTTTTGTTCATCGTGCCGAAGCAAACGACGACCTGCTGGCCCGCATCGTGGCGAAGGAAACGGTGTGCGAATTCGCCTCGCAATTCGGACTCGATCTGCCGCCGGCGTCGGTGGCCGTCGACTTCGATGGGAGCAACGTCCGCACCCGCTGCAGGGAGCTCGACGTCATCGGCGTCACACCCAACCTTCGCATCGAACGAAACGAAAATAGTGTGGCCGCGAACCTCGCAGCGCCCGCGGCAGTCAATTCGCTGAGGAGAACCGACGAACATGCAACGGAATGATGTGTGGGGAACGCTGCTGCAAGTGATCGGCGAGCTCGATAAGGATGGCGTCGATCCGCGCGAGCTCGATTCGAATTCGCGTCTGAGCCAGGACCTCGGGCTCTCATCCGTCGATTCGATCCATCTCATGATCTCGCTCGAGGACGCATTCAAGAAGCCGCTCGGACTCGAAACGCTCGTCATCCGGAATGGCCAGTACGCGCAAGACCTGGCGTTGGGGACGCTGTGTGACCACGTCTGCGAGCAGCTTGGCGTTAGCGCCTGAAACCGCCGGCGCGTCGCGGCGCCGGCGCGTAGCAATGATCGCCAGCGGCTCGCGCGGCGATCTGCAGGCGTTCGTCGCCCTCGGCAAAGGACTGGCGGCGGCGGGCCACGACGTCATGGTGGCGACGCACGCTCCATTCGAGTCGATCGTCCGCGATCATGGCCTCGCATTCCGTCGTTTGAGCGGTGACTCGGAACAGTTTTTCCGAGGCATTGCCGGTGTAGCACTGCGCGAAAAATGGCGCAACCCGCGTACGCTCCTCTCATTCTGCGAGCGCTTCCTCGGCCCGTTCATCGACCGCTTTCTCAACGAATCGCTGGAGGTTTGTCGCGAGGCGGACGCCGTTCTCTACTGGCCATTCCTGCGCATCGGTCCGTCGATCGCGGAAGCGCTGCGAATCCCATGCTTCGGCGTCTCGCACTATCCGCTGCCGTACCAGCGAACCGGCGCATTTGCCAATTCGTTCTTCAGTCCCTGGCGGCGAATGGAGCGGTTTCCGTGGCCGCTCGCGCAGCTCTACAACCGTTTCACGTACGCCGTCGTCGAGCCGCTCTTCTGGCGGATTTTTCGCGAGAACGTCAACCGTTGGCGGCGCGAAGCGCTCGGATTGAAACCGCTCACCGGCCGCGAAGAAGGCCGCCGCGTCCGCGCGTTGCCGCACCTTCTCGGCTACAGCGCGAACGTCCTTCCCGCGCCGAGGAACTGGCCGCGGACGACGCACGTCACCGGCTACTGGACACTCACGGATCGCGAAGCTCCCGTGCCGCCGCCCGGTCTCGAGGAGTTTCTCGCTGACGGTCCGACGCCGGTTTGCGTCGGATTCGGCAGCATGGTCGGCCGGCGTCCTGAGGAGTTGACGCAGCTTGCTGTCGACGCGCTCGATCGCGCCGGAACGCGCGGCGTGCTGTTGACGGGCTGGGGCGGCCTCACCACGACGACGCTTCCGCCAAGTGTGTTTCAGGTCGAGTCGGTCTCGCACGAATGGCTTTACCCGCGCGTCGCCGCAGTCGTTCACCACGGTGGCTCGGGAACGACAGCGGCCGCGGTGCGCGCGGGCGTGCCGTCGATCATCACGCCCTTCGGTTTCGATCAATCGCTCTGGGGACGACGAATCGCCGAGCTGGGAATCGGACCCGAACCGATCCCGCAGCAGGAGCTGACCGTCGAGCGCCTGGCCGATGGGATTCGAATCGCCACGCGCACGCAATCGATGCGCTCCCGCGCCGCGTCGCTCGCGACCTGGGTTCGGCGCGAGAACGGCGTGGAGCGCGCCGTCGCGTTGTTCAATCACTACGCCGAGGTGCAGGCGTGACCGCGCGCGTTCTGCTCTATTGCCACAACACCCTCGGCTTCGGTCACATCGTCCGGTCGATGCGCATCGCCGAGGAGTTGGTTGCGAGCGGCGCGGAATGCAGGCTCATTACCGGCTGCCGTTTTCTCGACAAGCTTCGCGTTCCGCCCGCCGTCGAAGTGGTCCGCTTGCCAGCCTTGCGTGCCGAGGCGGATGGGAGGCTCACGCCGCTCGACGGCACCTTCCTCGGCACCGCAATCCGGCGGCGAAGTCGCATGATCGCCGAAAGAATCCGCACGTGGCAGCCGCACGTCACGCTCGTCGATCACAATCCCCTCGGACTGATGGGCGAGCTGACCGAGGCAATCGACGACAACTCGCAGACGCGTTTCATCTGGGGCATTCGCGACATCTGGTCGGCGTCCGATCACTTCAAAAGCATGATTCGTTTCGCTGGCGGCGAGGAGCCGATCAAGCGCCGCATCCTTCGCTACCACAGCGCGATTGCGTACACCGATGCCGCGTGGCTCGAAACGCTCGACAAATATCGCGACTTCGCGTTGCCCGAACGGACGGCGTCGGTTGGCTTCGTGACGGCTCCGGTCGTTGCGTCCGATCACGCGCCCGGAGCGCCGCTGATCGCGGTGCTGTCGGGCGGCGGCGAAGGAGCGGAGCGTCTGACGCGACTCGTGCTCGCCGCGAGCAACGACCTTCTCGCCGCGGGCAAGCTCCAGCTCCGTTTCGTTGTCGGACCGTTTGCCTCGTCCGACGACGTGCGACAACAAACGAGCGCGCTTCACAACATCGACGTTTGGGCCGAGGGCTCGGTCGAAGAGGCGATTCGCGGCGCGTCGCTGATCGTCTGCCGCGTTGGCTACAACACCGCGTACAGCGTCGTGCAATCGGACTTGCCGATCATCCTCGCGCCGCTCATGGGCGGCAACGAAGAACAAGCGATGCGCGCCGCGCGGCTGGCCGAACTACCGGATGTCGAGATGATCGACGACCGCGAGCCTGACGCAGCGCAATCGCTCGCGGCTGCGATCGGACGCGGACTCGCCGCCGGACGTCGCAAGCGCGTGCTCCCCTTCTCCACCGACGGCGCAAAACGCGCCGCGCAGTGGATCCTCGATGCCGCATCGGAGGCGAACGCATGAAAGGACTGCTGATCACTGCCGACGACTTCGGCCTCACCGCCGGCGCGACCGCGGGCATCGTCGAGTCGATCCGCAACGGCGCCGTCGCGGCAACGACCGCGATGCTTTGCGTCGAAGGCGCGGCAGAAAACATCGCCCGACTCGCGCCGCAGATTCCGGGCCGCATCGGTCTGCATCTGCAACTCACCGACGGCGTTCCACTCTGCGATCCGGCAACGCTACGCACCCTAGTCGGCACCGCCACGCGCTTCCCGCGCAAACCGCCGCCGATGCCGCTCTATCGCAAGACGGAAGTCGAGCGCGAGTGGCATGCGCAGCTCGCGGCACTGCGCGCGCTCGGCATCGAGCCGAGCCATCTCGATTCGCACCACCACATTCATCGTGCGCCGGTCGCGTTCGATGTCTACTGCGATCTCGCCCTCGAGCTCGGCGTCTCCGCGCGCGGCGCCGCGGCGGCGTTCTTCCCCGGCATCACCGATCGTCTTCGAAGGCGCGGCGTCGTTTGCGCGGACGCCTTCATCGGTCACTGGGCCGAGAGCGAGCCGACCGTCGATCGCCTCATCGCGCTCGTCGCCGAAGCGAGCGATGAAGTTGGCGAGAACGGCATCGTCGAGATGATGTGCCACCCCGCCTATGCCGACGAAGAATTGCGCAAGGTATCGAGCTACGTCGAAGAGCGCGAGCAGGAACTTCGTTCGCTCTGCGCACCGGAGTTGCCGGAGCGGCTGCGCGCAATCGGCTTCGAGCTCGTCACGCTCGCCGATCTCGCGCAACGAGCCAGAACTGCATGACCTTCTTCCGCAACACCCTCTTCGGCACCGAGCCGGTCGTGATTCACGGCCAGGGCGACGAGATCATTCATCCGTTCTGGCGTGAAGTCCGCGAATCGTTTTTCGCAACGCCGGCGCGGCACATCGGAGCGTCGAAGGATTACTCGATCATCACCTGGAACAGCCGCGCCGAGCCCGGGCTCCTCGAGCGCAGCCTCGACCACCTCGGCATCCCCTACATCGTCAAAGGCCGCGGCATCGGCGGTTGGACGAACAGCCGCGACAAACCGCGCCTCACCCTCGAAGCGCTCGGCGAGATCAACACGCCGTACGTCCTCGGCATCGACTCCTTCGACGCCATCGTCGTCGATGATCCCGCACTGCTGATCCCACGCTTCGAAAACGATTTCGATACCGCTCTCGTTTTCAACGGCGGAAAAATCAACTGGCCGAACGTGGCCGAGTTCAAACGTTTCGAAGATGCGCTGCCCGGCGCCGCGGAGAGCGACTTCCGCTACCTCAACGGCGGCGCATGGATCGGCCGCCTCGATTTCTGCCGTGAGTTCTTCGGCGAGGCGTGCCGCACGGCGCCGCATCCACTGCATCCGGATTCGGAGCAGGGGATTCTCAAACAGTTGCTGCCGCGGTACGTGCCGCGCGTGCAGGTCGACTACCGATGCTGCATGTTCCAAACACTCGGGTATGTGTTTCAGCGGATCTTTGAGTTGGGGTGATTCCTGTTTTTCGTTCGATCAAAACCATCCGGGCGGGACGCCCGGCTGGCCGCGGACGAGACGTCCGCACTCCTCGGGCCGCGTTGAACACCAACGGAAATCCGAAACCAAACATCGAGCGCCTTCGCCCCCGCGCTTTTCAGCGGGGGAGAAGGTGGCGAAGCCGGATGAGGGGGCACTTCCGGACAACATCACCCGATCGCCTTACGCAACTGCCAGAACTCCATCCGCCGAAGCGCGAAACGATCGACATCGCTGCTGTTCGCGCCTGGGATCATCGTTAAACCACACGAGTAGCCGGCGCGCTCCGCCTCGCGCTGCACATCTTCGCTGATGTGCGCCGCGTCGCCGTACGGATACGCGATTGGAATGTCGCACAAGCCGAGGTGACGGGCGAGATCGTCGCGGGATCCGCTGATCTCATCCCGCAATTCATCCGGCGACAGACGGCTCAACGTGCGATGACTTCGCGTGTGCGAGCCGACAGTCCAGCCGGCGCTCATCAGCGTGCGCAGATCGCCGGGCGAAAGCGTTTGGTATTTCTCGTTGCCACGCGCGGCGGCCCGGCACTCCTCGGGTGTCACTTCCAACGTTTCGAGAATGCGGCGGTGCCATTCGCGCCGCTCGTCTTCGGGAAGTACTTTGAGCCGCCGCTTGATTCGCTTGAGCGTCCAGGCCCGGCCGAGTGCGGACGCCATCGGCAGCGGAAAAAATCCGAGGATGTCTTCTTTGAGGTAGCGGCGCCGGCGCGTGAGGCGGCAAGCCAGCTCGATCTCATCGAAGTGAAAAAGCGGATTGCTGTCCGGATCGAGCCGGCTCGTCACCACGAACACCGACGCCGGAATGCCGCGGTCCGCGAGATGCGGAAAGGCATGATCGAGCACGCCGCGAAAACCGTCGTCGAAGGTGATGGCAACCGCTTTCGGATCGGGACGGCCCGTGCGTAAGTGTTCGAGCATCACGGGCAGCGAAACGGGATGCAGATGCCGCGCGAGAAAATCGACATCGCGGACAAACCGGTCCGTACGCAAACGCGACGATTGGCGATCGTAAACGTCGAGCGGCCCGGGCAAAATGTTGTGAAAGCAGACGACGAACACGTGCCCGCGATTTTACGGTGCGTCTGAACGGGCGTCGCAGGTATTCTCGGAATTCATGCAGATCTTCCTTTTGTGGAGGCCGTCCGCGCCGGAGGAGGTGGAACGTGTGGCCGGCGATCTCCTTCGCCTCTTCGCGCCGCTCTTCACCGAGGAACCGGAATGTTCGATCCGCTGCAACCGCGCGGCGGCGCTCGTCGTGCTCCATCTGCCGGTGCAAGGCTGGACGCGGCCATTCGTCGAAGAGGATGACGAGCGTTGGGTGCAAGCGATCGACTACCCACTCGATGCCACGCTCAATCTTGATGACGATCGCATTCTGCTGCGCGCGAGCCGCGAGCTTGAACGAGATCCAAGCGCGTTGTTGGCCCAACTCAGTCCGCCTTTCTCGCTGCTATGGGGCACGCACGCTTCCGACGACATCCACATTCACAACGACGCCCTCGGCCAGGCCCAACTCTTCGAACACGAAAACGGCCGCACCTGGGCGCTGACGAATCGCGTGATGGCGCTTCGCGCGCTCGGCACTCGCCTCGAGCCGGTGCCAGCCGAGTGGGCCGCGCACGCAACGCTGGGCTGGTTTCCGCTGCAGTTGACCGGATTCAAGAACGTGCGCCTGCTCGATCCGGCAACGCATCTGCGCATCGATGAGGATGGCATTCACCGATCAAGCATCGATGTGCTCGACCGATGGCTCCATCCCGAATCGCGACCGCACGATGAGTGGCTGGAGATCGCCCGCACTGGACTTCTTCGCCGACTCGGCGCCGCCGCCAGCGGCTGGAGCGAAGCGTTCGCGGGATTGACCGGCGGATGGGACAGCCGCGCGATCGTGTCGTCGCTGCGCAAACTCGGCGTTCCGTTTCGTGCCCGCGTCAAAGGCCAACCCGATTCGCCCGACGTGACTGTCGCTCGCGAGCTCGCCCGCCTCGCCGGTATCCCGCTGCAGATCGAGACATCCGCCGAGCTTCCCTCGTCCGATCCGAACGACTGGCGCGACAGCATCTCGCTCGCCCTTCTCTGGCAAGCCGGCCAGATGGACACCGACAAGCAAAAGACGCTCTTCGCCGGCGGCCAGCGCCTCGACCGCGGCCGCGTCAACATCATGGGCCAGCACGGCGAGATCGGCCGGGCGTTCCACTACTCCGAAATGATGCGGAAACACGGCATCCGCGACCTGCCATGGAGCGACGCCGAACTGGAAAAGCGCTTCATCGGACACATCATGGCCGCCGCCCCGCGCTGCGTTCGCCACGATCTCCGCGACGCCGTTCACGAGATCATCCTCGCCGCCTACCGCGAGGCCAATCGCTACAAACTGACCGGCCTGGCCATTCTCGATTTCTTATACCTCCACGAAAACACCCGCCGCTTCAACGCCGGCTCACTGGCCTCGCAGACAAACCTCGTCGTCGCCCCGTTCCTCAATCCCGATTTCATCCAGGCTGCCTTCGCTGTTCCTGCCGCGCTAAAAACCGATCACGCCATCCACCAACACATCATCGCCATGAATACACCCGATTGGGCGAACGTGCCATACGCCGAGTCCCAGCCGTCCAGCCGCTATTACGACGAAGACGCCTCGTGGCAAACCACCGGCGCGTCCCTGCTAAACGACGCCCTCGGCGAAGGCGGATTTTGGACCGAGGTGTTTGACGCAGACCTCGCGCGCGAGGACGCGCGCGAGGTGGCGGATGAGTTGGTGATGTTGTCGCTACTTCCGGCGGCTTGATTTCTTAGAAGCTGGCCGCTTCAACTCGTGCGGCTTGACATGAAGGGCGGCGCCCTTTGCGACCGCCTTCGGGTAGACCGATCCCGCGAAGGCGAAGTCGAACTTGTCGATATCGAGACCACCGACGATCGGCTGCCCGTTTTTCGTGATCGTCCCCGGAATCTGGTAGCACATGATGGAACGCGGGTCCGCATGCGCGGTGCCAAGCAGCGACGCTTCTTCGAGAGGGGTCAGAACCTGTTGAATGACCTCCTCCTTCGACCAACCCTGCGTCGATTCAAAGTAGGCGATCGCTTTCTTGGCGTCGATCAGGTTGACGAGCTCCTTGCGCATGTGCTCGTGAGGAAACCCGAGGGTGTGGCCCGTCTCGTGCCGCACGACGCGGTGGAACTCCGATTCCGGGGTTTGCATCGTAAATCCCTCGAGATTCAGAGTCGGTTGATCCTTATCGATGCTGAGAATCTCGGTGCCGACGTACGACCAGTAACCCGACATATCGGGGGGCGAATCGAGACGGCTGATCCGCACTTGAGGATCCGTCTTCGTTTCCGTGAACTTGACGTTTGCTGTTTTTGCCCACGCGTTCATGTGCAGCAGAATTCGCTTTCTCAGGTCCGCCGGAGGTTTGTCAAGAAACGCCACCGTGAGATGGACACCCGCTGACGGCCACCGCTTTGCCACGAGCAGCGCTATCCGGGCGGGAGTGGGTGGTGCACCGGCCAGCGCCTGAGCCATCACATGACTGGGAGGTTGATTCGCGGGATTGATGCGCACGGCGACGGCCGCTGCATCGACGAGCTTGTGGTCGGGAAGAGACTTCGGAGTACAAACAATAAAGTCTTTGGTTTTTCGCATCGCCATCTCCTTATCCGGTTCTTCTAAAATAGGAGTGACGGTGTTGAGGAAGTCCCTACCCTCGACTCAAAAGTTTTTGCATTAGGTCGCCAGACCCGCCGCCCGGTAATACGCAAGACAATCGCGTCGCGACCGTTCCTCATTGAACTCGCTCAGCACCCGCTCGCGCGCAGACTCGCCGAGTTGCAGTCGGCGGGCCGGGTCGTCGAGCAGCGACTCGATCGCTTGCACCAGCGCGGCGTGATCGGTTGGCTCGACGAGGATGCCGTCGATGCCGTCGCGGATCATTTCGGGGATGCCGCCTACGTTTGCGGCGACGATGGCGCGTCCGGCGGCCATCGCTTCGAGGATCTTGTTGGGGCTGCCGTCGGAGAAGGAGGGGAACGCGAGGACGTCGCAGGCTTGCATGTAGGCGAGCACCTGTTCGTGCGGGACGCTGCCGGTGCGGATGATGCGGTTGGCGTTTTTCAGGGAGTCGAGCAGCGTTGCGTAGTAGTGCGCTTCGATGGCGCGGTGGGGGCCAACGAGGAGGAGCGAGACGTCGCGGCGGGAGGCGATCTCGTCGAAGGCGCGCAGGAGAAAGTCGAAGCCGAGGATGCGACGGAACTCGCCAACGCAGCCGATCACTTGCGGCGCGAGCGGCGGCAACGTCACCGGCGACGCGTTGGCGAAGTCGTTGGGATCGACGTAGTTGTGGCTGACGAAGACAGGGCCGGTGGGACGGAGCAGGCCTTCGAGCAGGCGCTTCGACTGCTCGTTCATGCAGACGCAGGCGCGCGCGGCGCCGGCGGCGGCTTGCAGGTGGCTGAGGTAGGGGCCGAAAACCCAGGCGTCAAGATCGATGCCGCGGAACGAGAGAATGAGCGGCAACTGCGATTGCACCGCGGCGTACGCGCCGACGAGTGCGCGCTGCTCGAACGCGCCGAAGACGTGCAGCGCGTCGAGGTGCTCGCGCGCGGCAATGCGCGCCACGGCGCGGCTGGAGGCGTACATGCGCAGATGCGAATGGCCGCCCGAAAGCGCGTCGCTGCGCAGATCGGCGGCGCGGATGCGATAGCCGCGATGGCCGAAGTAGTCGATCTCTTCGACCGCGCCAGGCCAGTCGCTTTCGCGTTTGCTTTCATTCACCGCGATCGGAATCACGTCGACATCGCCGGCCATGAGGCGGATGTGGCGCGCCGAGGCCAGGCGAAGGCCGCCGACCTGATCGAGCTGCTCGACGATGAGACCGACACGCGGACGAGCGGCGGTCAACGTGCGTGTCTCGCTTTCTGGTGCGCCGCTTCGATGGCGTCGTGAACGAGAATCGCCGTGCGCTGCGCGCCGCCGAGGTCGATGTGAAGATCGTCGGGAGGACGTTGTGCATTGTCGATTGCGGCAGCGAGCGACTGCGGCGTCAACGCCGTCACCACCTGCGCAAGACCTCGAGACGCCAGCGCGCGGCAGCGAACCGACTGCTCAGTCTCGCCGTCCGCCACGAACGGCACGAGGACCGCGGGCACGCGCGCGGCGAGAATCTCCATCGCGGTGTTATACCCCGCCTGCGACACGGAGGCGAGCGCGCCGCGAAGCAGCGACGGAAAATCGTCTCGATGCTGTTCGACGAGCACGCCGTCCGGCGCTTCGCGACGCAGCGCTTCGACGCCTCGGGGATCGAAGTTGATGCCGCAGAGCAGATGCCACGGTTGCGCGTGATAGCGCGTCAGCGGGCGCGCCGCGAGCGCGGTGCGCAACAGCTCCTCGCCAACGGCGCCGCCGCCAACTGACACGACGACTGAAGGCGCCGCGGGCGCGGCCGGGCGCGCTTCTTCGACGACGTAGCCGGTGTATTCGAGCAAGTTCGCGATGCGCGCTGCCGCTGGCAGGCTTTGATCAAGTGTCAGCAGCGATGGATCGCCGTGGATCAGCAGCCGGTCGAAATGTTTCTCGGCGAGCGTGACCATCCGCTCGTTGTCGCGCTCCTTCGTCTTTGGCTGCACGACATCGCGCATCGATGAGAAACGAACGCAGCCTCGTGCGTCCGCGGCATCGAGCAGCGGAATCAGCTCGCCGCGAAACTGCATGCGGCCGAACGGAAAGAGGTCAATGATCAGCGCGTGCGGTGCGACGCGCTCGAAGATGCGCAGCAGCTCTCGTTTCCTGCGCCACCAGAACAGCGGGCCGGGACGGCGACCGTGCTCATCGATGAGATCGTAGGTTTTGACGTCGCGCGCGCGCAGCGGCGGGAGACGAAGGATCGTGGCGTCGCCGAAATCGATGCTAGGAACCGACACGCCGCCGGTGACGACGGTGACATCGAGCCCGCGGTCGAGCATCGCGCGCACGAGCACCGCGGATCGTTTGAGATGTCCGATTCCGACGAGGTGCTGGACGTAAAAGAGTACGCGCTGCGGTGTACGCAACCGGGCGGTGGGGTGTGGGGCGTGGGGTGTGGGAGCGAAACTGCGCTGCGGTACATCCGACTGCATCCGCGCAGGCTGGTGCAACGGATCCGGCTTGGCGGCAGCGTGTGGCTCCGCCGTCGCGCTCACCGCGGCTTCTTTCTGCGTCCGCTCGTGCGGAGCACCGAGGTGAGAAGCTCTTCGCGCTCGGAGCTGCCCCAATATCCCTTGCCTGCCATCACCTCGGCGTCGCGCGCGCCGGACGCGAGCTCGTCGAAGAGGAACTGGCGTCCCGCGGGCGGAGCGATGGCGCGAATCCCACTTTCTTCGAGCTGGCGAATGACTGCCGGCGAGGCCATTCCTGCGCCGCTCCACGGTCCCCAGTTCACGGCCACGACGCGCGCCAACGGCCACGCGGCCGCCATCCACCAGGCCATGCGGTTGAGGACTTCGTTCGCCGCGGCGTAGTCGATCTGGCCGCGATTGCCGATGCGGCCGGCGACGGAGCTGAAGAGCAGAGCCCATTTCAGCGATTCGGGACGCAGTAGTTGCGTGAGGAGGAATGCGCTGTCCGCTTTGGTATCGAAGACGCGGTCGAACGATGCTTCGTCCTTGTCCGCGAGCAGTTTGTCTTCGATGATGCCGGCGCCGTGCACGACGGCATCGATGCGCCCGTAGCGTGCATAGACACCGGCGATGACGTTCGCGAGTTCGCTTTCGTTGCGCACGTCGGCGGAGTGGTATTCGACCTCGGCTCCAAGTTGCCGCAGCGTGTCGAGCGTCTGCCGGCTTTCGCGCCGTTGCATCAGCGCTTTGATCTTCTCTTCGACGATCGCCGGTGTGACGGGCTCACCCGCGGTGCGCGATTGATCGAGGAAGTAGCGACGCAACGCGGTCACATCGAGAGCGGCAGTGGCCGCGGATTCGGCGACCGGCTCGGGCGCGCGGCCAACGAGGACGATTCGAACTCCGGGACGCGCCAGACTGCGTGCGATCTCGGCCGTGATGCCGCGCGCGCCGCCGGTGAGGAGCACGACACCGCCGGCCGGCAATGGCTCGAACGCCGGTGCTGCTGACGCGACCGGCGACTCCTCGGCGCGGAAAACGGAGCGGTTACCGTCGCGATAGCCGACTTCGAAATCGTCACTCTGCGCGAGCAATTCGTTCACGATCGTCGGCACGGTGATGGCCAGATTCGAGACGTCGTCGAAGTCGATTGCTTTGGCGTTGACGCCGGCCGTTTCATTCGTCAGCGTCTTCAACAGGCCATACGTTCCGCCGCCCGTCGGCAGCCCGGGACCGGCGACGCCGTTGCGGCCCCACGCGCCGCCGAGGAGAGTGGCGCCGAGCGCGTAGGCATCGCCTTCGAGACCGAAGATCTGCAGATCGGACGCGGCGATGCGTAGTATTTGGAACAGACTCTTGACGTCGACTTGCGTGCGGCGGCGCCATTCCGTAAGCGTCGCCGGCATCGCGGCCGGCGCAAGCGGCGCGAGGTGGACGATGCCCTGAACCGGCCCGAGGTCGGCTTGCTGTTCGGCAACGTAGGCTGCGAGCGTTTCCGGATTTTCGAGCGTGGCGCGATCGATCACGATGGCTTCGCCGCCAAGTTGCCGCAGCGAGCTGGCAACGCCCGCAGCGATTCCGAACGCATCCTCGGTGATGAGGAAAAGGCCGCGCAGAAGAGCGAGACTGAACAGCGGTGCAGGCTCTTCGTAGCCGGTGATGACGTAGCGCGGGCAGGCTTCGACTGCGATATCCGGTGACGCCGCCGGCGCCGATTCCGGAATCGCGGGCGCGACGACGACGGGCGGTTCTTCTGCGATCGGAACGGGCGCGACGACAATCTCTTCCTGCGCTCGCAGGATCACATCAACCCAGCCTTTGAGCGTCTTGAGGCGGAGCATTTCGTCGGCGCGGCGTTTCGATTGCGCGCTGCCGTTCTCGGGCAGGCGCTTTAGCAGTGCGTCGACGATCTCCATCCGTTTGATGGAATCGATTCCGAGCTCCGCTTCGATGTCCTGCTCCAGGCCGAGGACGTCGGGCGGATAGCCGGTGCGATCGCTGACGAGGCGGACGACGATCTCATTGGCGCCGGCACGATCGAGCGCAGTTGCGAGAGCAACTTCGGGCTGCGGTGCGGGAACGGGCTCGAAAGTCTGAACGGGAGCGGGCTCCGGAGCCGGCAACTCGGCCACCGGCAACCGCTGATCAGTTAATGGCGCGGGGATCGCGGCCGGCATTACGGACTTCGCCGGAAGCGAAGGAGGCGCGAGGAGCGATGGCGCGTCGGTTCCGCTGAATCCGAGGAAGCGCGACATCACGCTCTCCTGCACGGCGAGGAACTGGCGCATCGTCTCCTGATGCGCGCGGTAACCTTCGAGGAGATCGGCGTTCGCGAACGAAGCCGCTGATGTTGTCGGTGACGCTGGATTCGGCGACGCAACCTGCGCCGCGGCTTTCGCGCGGGCGAGGCGCTCGACTTCTTCGAGGTTGAGCCGCGGAAGTGTGCCGAGGACGTTGCGCGCGTCGTCGCGCGTGCGGCGGACGCCGCCGCCATCGACCCACCATGCGCGTGACGGCGGGGCGGTGTCAGCGAGATGATCGAGATCGACGGATTGAAGTGCGCGACCGGCGAAGAGCGCGCTCACATCGACTGCGACTCCGGCCGTGAGCAGCGTCGCCAGACTGCCGAGGAATCCGCGGATGCCGCCGTTGCCGAGCGAGACCGCCGTGCATTCGCTGTTGGGGAGAATCTGCTGCACGAGGCCGGTGAGGATGTTCTTCGGACCGATCTCGATGAAGACGCGCGCGCCGTCCGCGGCCATGGCGCGAATCTGGCCGGCGAAATTGACGGAGCTGCGCAGATGCGCTTCGAGCTGGTTGCGCAGTGCATCGACATTCGCGGGATACGGACGGGCTGTCGCATTGCCGTAGACCGGAAGTTGCGGCGACGCGAGGTCGCAAGCGGCAATCGCGTCGACGAGCGGCTCCTCGGCGGCAGCCATGAGTGGCGAGTGGAACGCGCCGGAGACCGGGAGCAAACGCGCGGTGATTCCATCGGCGCCGAGTTTTTCGACGGCTGCTTCGACAGCAGCGCGCGGTCCGGAGATGACGCATTGTTGCGGCGCGTTGACGTTGGCGATGACGACCGGCCCGAGGCCCGGCAGACGCTTTTCCAGCGCCTCGGACGCAATGGTGACGACGGCCATCGCGCCGTCGGCGGCACCGGCCATGAGCCGGCCGCGCGTTTCGGCGAGCGCGAGGAAGACTTCGCGATCCAGCACGCCCGCTGCGTGAAGCGCGGTCAGTTCGCCGAAGCTGTGGCCTCCGACCATCGACGGCGCGAAGCCGAGCCGCCGCGCCAGATCGAGCATGCCGGCGGAGACTGCACCGATCGCCGGCTGCGCCACGCGCGTGTCGTCGAGTTGCTTCGCCTGCTGCTGCTCCGCGTCGGTATTGAAGAGCGTTTCCGGATAGATGATGCGGCTCAACGGCTGGGCGAACCGGCCGGCAGTGAGCGCGTCGGCGTACTCGATCGCGGCGCGCACTTCCGGCATGTAGAGCGCGAGCTCGCGGACCATATTCAGATGTTGTGCGC
Organism: Thermoanaerobaculia bacterium; assembly: GCA_963719365.1. Lineage (GTDB taxonomy): Bacteria > Acidobacteriota > Thermoanaerobaculia > Gp7-AA8 > Gp7-AA8 > JADGNZ01. The sequence goes on from OY970380.1 coordinate 2,402,643, forward strand.
CCTGACCGGGGAAGAGGAACGCGATCTTTTCCGACGACGGCGCTGCATTGAGATTGAGTTTGCTGCCGGCGCCGAGTGCTTCGCCGGAGCGAAGATGCGCGAGCGCTCGATCGAGCTCATCGCGCAACTGCTCGATGCTGCCGGCGACGATGACGAGCACAGCGGGATCGTTGACGCGGCGCGACGCTTTTGCTGCGAGGCTGGCAGCGAGACCGGCGAGGCGAACCTGCGCGCCACTTGCGAGCGCGTCGCGCAGCGATGCGATGTCGGCGATGAGCGCGTCGCGGCCGGGCGCGCGAAACACGATCAGTTCCGACGGCCATTCGTCGCCGCCCGGCGCGCTCGACTCGATGTTGCCGGCGTACTCCTCGAGCACGGCGTGGAAGTTCGTTCCGCCAAATCCGAACGCGCTGACGCCGGCGCGCCGCGGCGCTCCGCCGTTCGCAAACCACGGACGCGCGTCGCGAAGCAGATACACCGGGCCGCGGGGATCGGCCAGCGGATCGAGCGGCTCATCGACGCCGGCATGCGGCGGCAGCGTGCGGTGATGCAGCGCGTAGACGGCCTTCACGAGACCGCACATTCCGGCCGCGGCTTTCGTGTGTCCGATCAGCGTTTTGACGGAGCCGACGGCCACGCTCTTCGCGTCTGACTTCGCGGCTTGCAACGCGCCGACGATCGTTTCCAGCTCGGCGCGATCGCCAACTGCGGTGCCGGTTCCGTGCGCTTCGTAAAGTCCGATCGTCGATGGTGAGAAGCCTGCCGATCGGTACGCGCGCGCGACGGCGCGGCGCTGTCCGATCGGGCGCGGGGCGGTCATGCCGAGGCCTTTGCCGTCGCTCGAGCCGGCGATGCCTTTGATGACTGCGTAAATCTTGTCGCCGTCGCGCTCCGCATCGGCGAGCCGTTTGAGGACGACGACGACGACGCCTTCGCTGATCACGATGCCGTCGGCTTTGCGATCAAACGTCTGCACTTTGCCGCGCGGCGAGAAGGCCTGCGTGCGGCTGAAGCCGAGGTAGAAGTGCGGATGCTGTTCGAGATCGAGACCACCGGCGATGACCATCTCGCTGTTGCCGCCGCGCAGTTCGTGAACGGCAAGATCGATCGCGGTCAGTGACGACGCGCACGCGGCATCGACGGTGTAGTTCGCGCCGCCGAGGTCTAGACGGTTGGCGATACGTCCGGCGGTGACGTTGGCGAGCACGCCAGCGAAACTCTCCTCGCTCCATTCCGGCAGCCGTTTCAACGTCTCCTCGGACGGCGAGTCGACGTAGTACGGAAGCAGGCCGCGAATCATGTAGCCCTGCTCGAGATCGCCGTTCGCGGCAGCACCGAGGATGACCGAGGTGTTCTCGCGGTCGAAGTTGCCGTCTTCGTAGCCGGCATCGGCGAGCGCTTGCCGCGCCACTTCGAGCGCGAGCAACTGCGAAGTGCTGAGCGACGGCATCGAGTTCGGAGGAATGCCGAAGCGGAGCGGATCGAAGGGCACTTCGTCGAGGAAGCCACCCCATTTCGAGTAGCTCTTGTCGCGCTCCTTCGTATCGGGCGAATACATCAGACGCCAGTCGAAACGATGCTTCGGGATCTCAGTGATCGAGTTCGTTTTGCTGAGGATGTTCTGCCAGAAGTCTTTCGGTGCGGGTGCGCCGGGAAGAAGGCATCCCATGCCGATGACAGCGATGTCGGCGGGCTGCGAGGCCATCACCGTCGCGTGTTCGGTTTCGGCGGCGGCATGCTCGAGCAATTCCTGGCTGCCCGCGGAAACGTCGTGGTGCAGATCAGCGACACTCACGACTTCGGAGCGCATCGTGGCGATGCTGCCCATCATGAACATGCCTTCGCTGCGCTGGCGGTTGCGGTCGAGTGCGACCAGCGCTTCGCCGTCGCGCATCACACCTTTGGCTGCGACGCGCGACCGGCCGAGCGCGAGAAGGGCGAGCGCGTCGTTGATGGCGTCCTGCGGCTTTCCTTCCGCGGTCATCTTCCGGCGCGCGGCTTCGAACTCGTTCGCGAACGGCGAGGGCGCCACGCGCACGACGTGTCCCGGCCCCGTTTTCAGTTTGACGGTGCGCTCGCAGCGCAGCGCCTGATCCTGAAACTCCTCGACGATGGCGCCGGACGAAACGGCCTCGCGCGTGAAGAGGTACGCGGATCCCATCAGGACGCCGGTTTTCATTCCGCGCTCGTTCAGCGGCGCGGCAATCGCGGCGACGATCGCTGTCGACAGCGCATCGTGAATGCCGCCGGCGAAGAGGACGTGAACATTCTCAGCGTCGCCTTTGGAAACCTCGCGGAGAAGCATCTGCACCATCGACTCCCACAGCACGAAGCTGCTGAGAGGGCCGACGTGGCCGCCGCATTCGCGTCCCTCGAAGATGAAGCGCCGCGCGCCCTGTTCGAGAAAAAGATGCAGCAGCTTGGGCATCGGAACGTGGAGATACGTGGCGATGCCGTGCCGCTCCAGTTCCGCGGCCTGATCCGGACGTCCGCCGGCGATGAGCGCGAAAGGCGGCCGGGCGTCGCCCGTTGTCAGCGCAGCAAGTTGTTCGTCGCGGCGGTCGGGCGGAACGAATCCGAGAATGCCGACACCCCACGAACGTTCGCCGAGGCGCTGGCGCGTTTCGTCGAGAAGCGTGCGCACTTGTTCGCCGCTCATCAACGCCAGCGCGAGCAACGGCAGCCCGCCTGCCTCCGCGACAGCCTCGGCGAATCCGGGGCTGTCGCTGACGCGGGTCATCGGGCCTTGCACGATCGGATAACGGGTGCGATGGGAAAGAGCGAGCGGTGCGTCGGGTGCCAGCGGCCGCAGTCGCGCCGCGGCATTGACTTGATCGACAGTCGTCTCGCGGATGGCGGTGACGAGCCGGCCTGTGGTCTTGAAGCGATCGCGCAACTCTGCGGCGAGCGCGATTCCCTGACCAACCGGCCAGGCGCAATCATCGAGCGAGCCCCATCCGATGAGCGCGTCCGCATCACTGCGCCAACGGCTGTCGTCATTTGCGGCGACGCAATCGACGGCGAGTTTCTGCAGCGCCTGCGCGCCGGCCAATCGCGGGCGAAGAAGAACGCGGCACGACGCGCCGAGGCCGTCTCCGATCGGCTGCGCGTCGGGACCATCGAATCCTTCGAGCGCTTCTTTGAGCGGCGACTCCGGCATCAGCCAGAGTTGATCGTCGAGAACGACACCTGCGGCTCCGGCAGCGAGGCAGCCCGCCGCGGTGACCGGACCGATTCCGCCCTGGACGTAGAAAGGAGTGTCGCCGGAATCCTGACGCGCATGTTTTTGCAACAGGATGAACGCGGCATCGCTGCCAATCCACCCGCCGCTTTCGCTGCCGCGAAGGATCCATGCATCCGGCTTCCATCCGCGCTTCTTCGCCAGCGCGACGTCACTTGCTTCGATCGCTTCGAACACGACGACGCGATCGTCATCAGCAACATTGACCGCGCGTTTCCGCTGTTGCCAGCCGCTGACGATCAGCCAGTGATGGCGTCCGCGAAGTTGTGCGAGAAGCTCGCGGCTCGACGCCATCTGATCGGCGCGCAAGCGAATGCCGAGGGTGGTATCGGGAGCGAGGGCGATGAGCTGCGCCAAATTGCGTTGCGCGCGATCGAGCTGCGCGTCATCGCAGAATTCGCGGTCGAGAATTGCAATCCCGGCGGCGCGCGCCGATGCGAGCGCCAGGCCGGGATGGCGGAGGCCGATTGGTGTGATCGTGACGACTGAAAAACGACTCATGCCGACAGCCGCTTGGGCGCCTCCGCTTTTGATCCGGATGAGTTACTTCTTGGCTTTCGATGCTTTCGCTTTCGCCGCGGCAGCGCGGTGAGCGATGTGAGCGTCGATCAGGTTTGCGTGATCGAGCAGTGGCGTGACTTCCCAGCCGCCAACGCCAAGCTCGCGCAGCCGGCGCGCCAGAGCGGCATGCGATTCCGCTTCGACGATCCAGACGCTACCGCCGCCGACCTTGCCCCAGGCACCGATGATGGCGCCCTTCTTGACGCCTTCCTGGATCTTGTCCTTGACGCCCTGCAGACCCTCGCTGTCGAGACTATTCAGATGAAAATACAGACGCTTACTTTCCAGCAGAAACACAGCCATGAGACGCCTCCTTCTCTCGCGTTAAGTAGTGAAAAGAGATTGTTGCGGGGCAGAGTTACAGCACGATGTACGTATGGGAGATTTGAGAAGATGCTATCGCGCAAGTAAAAGAAGAGTCAATCCCGGAAAGTAAATTTTGTGTCAGTTCGTCTTTTCGCACTGGTGCAGTAGACGGATTGGCTCCTTCGCTATACTTCGCGACTTCATGCCGACGCGGATCGCCTGGGAAGCTTGCTGGTCGATCGGTCTCTACGCCGGCGCGTCGCCCTTTTCGCTACGAGCCGTAGAGCCGAATCCGGTGCTGGCCGCGGCATCCGTCACCGACGTCAAGGCCAGCTTCGTCGCCGATCCGTTTTGCATTGCCGCCGGCGGCACGTTTCATCTTTTCTTCGAAGTGCTCGACGTCCGCGATGGGCGTGGCGTGATCGGCTGGGCCACGAGCAACGACGGCCGATCGTGGACGTACCGTCAGGTCGTCCTTCGCGAGCCCTTTCACCTCTCCTATCCGTGCATCTTCCGCGACGGCGATGACTTTTACATGATCCCGGAGACGCGCGAATGCCAGGCCATTCGGCTCTACCGAACTGATGACTTTCCGACGCGATGGACGTACGTCGCCGATCTCGTCCCCGGCGATTTTGCGGACGCCACTGCGTTTCAGCACGACGATCGCTGGTGGCTGTTCGCGCATCGCGGACTCGACGAGCTGCGCTTGTTCTCCGCGCCGGAAATCGCCGGCCCATGGAGCGAGCATCCGGCCAGTCCGATCGTTGCGGGCAACCGGCGGATCTCGCGTCCGGCCGGCCGCGTCGTCACGTTCGACGGCCGCATCATCCGCTTCTCGCAGGATGGATGGCCGCACTACGGCAGCCGCATTCGCGCCATCGAGATCGATCGCCTGACGCCTTCCGAGTACTCCGAGCATGAGGTGCCGGAGAGTCCGATCCTCGAAGCAACCGGCGAGGGATGGAACTCGCTCGGCATGCATCATTTGGAACTGATCAACAACGCGAACCGCGAATGGCTGGCCGTTGCCGACGGCTACACGCCGGGAGCGTTTTACAAATCACGATGAGCGCGATTTGTCTTGTCACCATCGAATACGCGCCGTCACTCGGCGGAGTGGCCATCGCCGTCGGACGGCTCGTGCGCAGCCTCGCCGCGGCCGGGAATGACGTGCACGTGATCGTGCCGCTCTTTCACGCCGGGTCCGCCGCGCCGCAGCACACAGTCGAAGATGGTGTGACGGTTCACAGGATCTCGATGGACCTCGCGGCGGGCCTAGAGACATCGAGCCTTCGTTTTCTGCAGCACGTTCGCGAGATCGACCGCGACGCCGGATTCGCGCTCTTTCACAGCTTCTTCCTGATCACCGCGTTCTCCTGCACGCTGCTGGCGGGAAAGCGTCCCGTGATCGTCAGCATTCGCGGTGGCGACATGCTCACCGAGCACCATCCCGCCATTCGCGCAACAGCGCTTTTCTCGCTGCGCAAGGCGACGTGGGTGACGTCGGTGAATCAGGTGCAGCTCGATTCCGCGCGCCAGTTCGTGAATCTCGACGGCCGCTGCAGCGTGCTGCGCAACGGCATCGCCGCGGTGCCGGAACAATTTCGCTGGAGTCCCGAAACGCGCGAGCGCGGCCTGGCCGGAACCGTCGGACAGTTTCGCCGCGTCAAAGATATTCCGCTGCTCGTTCGCGGCTACGCGGCGGTGAAGCCGGATTTTCGCCATCGCCTGCGCCTCATCGGACGCTTCACGGAGCCGGCGGAAGAACGATGGTCGCTCACGCTCGCGCGCGAGCTCGGCATCGAAGCGGAGCTCAAGATCACCGGCGAGCGTCCGCACGACGAGGTGCTGGCGTCGCTGTCGTCGCTGCACGTCTACGTACAAAACTCAGCGTTCGAAGGCCTGCCGAACGCGATGCTCGAAGCCGCCGCGTGCGGCGTTCCCATCGTAGCGACCGGCGTCGGCGGCATGCAGGAAGTTCTGCGCGACAACGACAACGCCCTCGTCGTTCCGCACGGCGACCCGCGCGCGCTGGGCCACGCCATCGAACGAATTTTCGCAGACGACGAGCTCGCGCTGCGTTTGTCCCGAGGGAGCCTGGCGCTTGCCGAGGAGTTGTCGCTGGACCGCGAGCAGAACGCGTGGATGGAGTTGTATGAGCGGATGCTGTTGCGGTGAATCGTAGATCCAACCATCGGGGCAGGACGCCCCGAAGGCCGCGAGCGAGACGCTCGCACTCCTCAGCGCAAGGAGTGCGGACGTCTCGTCCGCGGGCGCTCGGGCGTCCTCGCCCGAGCGCGGTTGGGCGGCGGTCCAAATTCATTGACGTAGATCTGGCTGACGTGCCGCAGCGCTCCGTCGATCAACGCCGCCGCCTCGTTTTTCTTCACGCCGAGGTTCTTGGCGATCTCCTCTGACGGCAGACCCTCGTCGTAGCGAAGACGTAGCACCTCAAGTTCCCGAGATGACAGTTTCTTGAGCGCTGCCTTGACCCGCAAAACCATGACCATCCGATCGGCTGCTTCAGTGCTGTTCGGTGAGGACACAACGGCGTGTCTTCTCCGACGCCGAGGCAGGTCACCACGCATTTCGGAGAGATCGCCATGCCACAAGCCAAGACCCTGGAGTCTCAGGAGCCGCTTGATCCCTTCACCCGGCTCGGTAAGCCGCAACGCTTCCGCGATTGCGCTCTCATCAATGATGCCGGACGTCATTCGTTTATGTAAGGCCGTGCCTACGCCACCTTCAACAGCCGCCGCAGTTTTTCGATCAGATCCTTCGCCTGGAACGGCTTGACGAGATACTCCTCGGCGCCAAGCGCGGCGGCGCGTTTGCGGTCTTCGTCGCGCGACTCTGTGGAGATCACCATGATCGGGATCGAGCGGTGGACGGGATGGTTCTTCAGAAACGAAACCAGTTCCAGGCCGTTGATGTCGGGCATGTTGATGTCGGTGAGGATGGCGTCGAACTTGTGGTGCGGGAGCGTCTTCAGCGCTTCGAATCCGCTGGCGGCTTCGACGATCTCCAGGTCGTACGCTTCCGTCCCACCCTCGATGATCGTGGTGAGGTAGGCACGCATGGAGCTCGAGTCTTCGACGACGAGTACTTTCAACGGCCTGCCTTCTCCGCTGCGAACACGGCATTTCCGAATGCGTATCCGGCCTGCGAAAGGAAAATCTCCAGCCCTGTCATGGCATCGATTGGTGCGCGGTGCGCCGCGTTGTCGCCGTACAGAATACCAATCGTTCGTTTTGCGTGCATGATCGGAAGCGCCACCACCTCGGAAGGCAGAAGACTGCCGAGGGCGTTGATCAGCTCGACGTTGGCGGGAGTGCGGCGCATCTTGCCGCGATGCGCTTCGCCCGACGACGCCACGTCGCTCAGGATCGACGGCACTGCACGCGGCAGCCGCAGCGACTTGATCCGCTTCGTCATGTCGCCGCCATCGGTCGGGCCGAATCCCGCTACGCCGGTGAACATGTGATCGCCGGCGATGAAGAGGGCGCCGCGATCGAGATACTCGGCGGACAGACGAAGGATCGTCGCAGACACCTCGCCGATGTCGTTCGGATTCGATAGTTCGTTGATGAGCTGCTTGAGGATGCCGAAGCTGCGATCGACGCTTTCTTTTTCGGCGGTCTCGTAAAAACGCTTACCGGCATCGGGATCGAGTCCGCCGGTGAACTGCTCCCACTGCTGAAATGCGCGCTCGGCAAACAACACCAACTCATCGGCGAAGAGGCTCAGCTCCTCCTCGGCGAGGCCAGGCTCAGCCGCGCAGCCGAGGGCTTGGTGAGATAGAGATCGGCGCCTTTGCGGAGAAGATCGTGCCGCCGCCGCAAATCCGCCTCGGCATCGATGACGACCACCGGCAGCCGCGGGTTCTTTCGTTTGAGTTGCTGCATCAGCACTTCGGCGTCCGCATTCAATTCGAGAAACGTGACGAAGAATGTGTTCGCGCGGATGTAGTCGCCGATGGCGGTGCGCGCGTCATCGAGCGATCCGAACTGCGCGATCTTCACGCCGTTCCGTCCGAACGCGCGGCGTGCGGCGACGCGAATGAGCGGGTTGCGCTCGAAGAGAACGACGTTGCGATAGGTGGCGTCCGGCGACTCAACTTCGATCAGACCGCCGGCAACTTTGAACTGCGATGCCCGCGATACGGGAGAGGGCTCCGGCGGTACCGGCCGTAGTTTCGGCGCTTCCGGTTCTGGCACCGGCTTCAATTCCGGAGCCGGCGCGACGTCGGGGAACGGCTCGTCGTCGGGAACCGGCGCGAACGTCGCGTCGTCGCGCTCTTCGGGCGTCGGAAACGGAAGAACGTTATCCTCGACGACCGCGTAAAGCTCGGGCGGCTTCGGCTGGCCCAGGCCGAGGTCGAGCGACGGGGCCGGGGCCTCGGTGGAACTCGCGCCGCGCAACAGCGCCTTGCCGACCTTCATCGATTCCTCGAGTCCGCGCAACGGCTTCAACTTCTCGCCGTCGGCAGCACCAACGATCTTCTGCGGCGCGAAACCGCCTTCCTTGAAAATGGCATCGGCGTCGTACTCGACGTCGAGCGGCCCGACGTGATCGCTGAGGATGAAGTTGAACTCGCCCTCGCGGCTTTGCAGCAGCGGCGCGACGACACTGACGATTCGCTCGTGAATCGCGGTGGCGAGATCGGCGGCCGTGAGGAGGTTCATGTCGATGGCAGCCGTTCCGTACGGGATTCCCTGCTCTTCCATCTGCCGCAAACCCGGCACAGCAGCGGCGGGGACGAGGCCTTTCGCGGCGAGATACGAGGCAAGATCAGGATGTTCTGGCGATGAGGCGTTGACCACGAGTCCCTGCCGGAAAAGCACGGTATGGCGTCCATGCTCATCAACGATCTCGAGCACACCGGTGCGGCGGCTGAGATAGACGATCTGCACGATGTCGGTGAGGGAAAGATCTTCGAGGCGGCCGAGGAGACTCATTCGTTGCCTCTTTGGAGCAACTGAGCGGCGGACGTTGAATGTTGAATGTTGGATGTTGAATGTTGGGTGTTGAATGTCCGAGGCCCGGGCACTAATTCAACATTCAAGATTCGGCCGCCGGCGGCCTGGCTCACGCAACGATCGAAGACCGGCATCGGACGTGGCTGTCGTACGAAGGATGCTGAATGTTTAATGTTGACTGTTGAATGTTGAGTGTTGAATGGCGGGAGACCGGCCGAAGCCCATTCAACATTCAACATCCAACATTCAACATTGAACATTCCGCTGCCGGCGCGATGACAACCGGATCGATGAAAAACAGACGACCGGGCGCCCTTCAGCCTTCTACCCTCTGCCTTCTGCCTTTCGCTCACGACGCGAGATTGTAGCGTTTCAGTATCCCGTCGAGGATGCCGTTGATGAATTGCGACGACTTCTCCGTGCCGAACTTCTTCGCGATCTCGATGGCTTCATCGATCACGACCAGCTTCGGCGTGCCGGCTTCGTGGAGGAACTCGTAGATCGACATCCGGATGATGTTGCGGTCGACCACGGCCATCCGCGAGAGACGCCAGTTGTCCGCCTGCGCCTGAATCATGCCGTCGATCTCGGAGAGGTTGTCGACCGTGCCGCGGAAGACTTTCGTGGCGAAGTCGCGCGTATTCGGCTTCGACTTCTGAAGATCGTCGAACGTGTCGACGATCATGTCGGGCGCGTTCCCGGACATGTCGTGCTGGTAGAGCATCTGTAGCACCAGCTCGCGGGCTTTTCTTCGCGCGCCCATCAAAACTCACCGCTGTTGAGCTCGCGCCACAGGTTTGCCATCTCGATCGCTGCCAACGCGGCTTCCCAACCTTTATTTCCGCTGCCCGGCGACGATCGCTGCTCGGCCTGCTCGCGCGTGTTGCACGTGATGACGCCGAACGCGACCGGAAAACGTGTCTTCACCGCAACGTGCGAAAGCTCGTTCGTGACCTGCGCGGAGATGAAATCGAAGTGAGGTGTGTCGCCGCGAAGAAGGCATCCGAGGGTGATGATGGCGTCGAGTCCGCCGCGATCGATGAGCATGCGCGCCAACGACGGAATCTCGAATGCGCCGGGGACGCGATAGACGCTGATGTCATCGTCCGCCGCGCCGTGCCGCGCGAGGCACTCGAGCGCGCCACGAAGAAGTCCGTCGACAATCTCGTCGTTGAACCGGCTGGCAATCACAGCGAAGCGAAGACCTCCGGCGTTGTGATCGCCTTCAAAAGAGCGGGGCATAGCGGGCGCGGATTATATGCGCGGCTTCGCCATATCGCGCGCCAGAAGGAGGCAGTACCATAACGCCATGCGAAACAAACTGCTTCTGGCCGCGCTGGCGATCGTCGCGGGAGCCGCGTGCGATCCGACGATCTCGAAGTTCACCGTCGTGCCCGATACGCTTCAATGCCCCGGCAACGTGACGCTGACGTGGAAGGCCAGCGACAAAGGCGTGCATCTCAATTCCGATCAGCCGGTTTCGCCGGCCACACCCGCCATCCTGCCGAAGGAAGGAACACGGCAGGAGCACGTCAACGTGACGACGGAGTTCTCGCTCTACTTTCCGGGCGCGGGCCACAAGGAAAGAACGGTCACGGTCACCGGCGGCAATCAGTGCGGCGGCAGCGGATCGGGATGCGGACCGTCGGTTCTGACGTTCCACGGCCAATGCACGACCGCGAACATGGGACCGTCGTACGACACGCAATCGATCAGCGCCGCCGCCGGACCAGGCGCGATCACGATGCTCCTCAACGACGCCGATTTCCCCGTTCACGTCTTCCGCGGCGTTAACGAAATCGCCCTCGGCGCTGGCGGCGGACCGATTCCATCGCTTCCACCCGGCATCCCCGCAGCCGGCAGCTACACGATCACAGTCCCCGGCCAGCCCGGACTCCTGATCTGCAAGGACGCCGGTCCGACAAACGGAACAGTCGAGGCGCCGCCGATCACGATTCATGTAACGCCAACGTGCCCGATGCCGTAGTTCGAAAGAGCGATCTCGTCGTGCCGACAAAAGTTCGCGAAGCCATTCGTATCATCGAGGGAGATGGCTGGTATCAGGTCAAGTCGCGAGGCGGCCATCGTCAGTACAAACACGCGACGAAGCCGGGTCGAGTCACCGTTAGCGGCAAGGCCAGCGATGACTTGGCGCCAAAGACATTCGACAGTATTCTGAGGCAGGCAGGTTTGAAAAAATGAAAACCCACCGATTTCTTGTCGTCGTTGAAGACGCTGGCGCCAACTACTCTGCGTACTCCCCCGATCTTCCCGGATGTGTTGCGACTGGAAGCACGCGCGAAGAGACGGAACAGACGATGTACGAGGCGATTCAACTGCATATCGAAGGATTGCGCGAAGACGGTCTGCCGATTCCCGAGTCATCGTCCCATGCGGAGTACGTCCTCGTCGGCGCGTGAGATTCGCGGCAAGCGTCAGACTGGAGAGTCCGACCTACGTCAACCAGGCGAAATGTAGGTCGGACTCTCTAGTCCGACTCACCGTCCGCTTGCGATCGACGGCGCCGCGCGGACGTCATCGCGGTCGTTGTAGTAATTCACCAGACCCTCGTAAATCGCCTCGGCGATGTGTTGCCGGTACTTTTTCGTTTTGATGAGCGCGCGGTCTTTCTCGTTGCCGAGGTTGCAGATTTCGAGGAGGACGCGGGTGGGGACGAGGTTGTAGCGGATCACGGCGGGCACCCACTCGCGTCCATCGCGGACGACGTTGTCGCGCACTGGATGGAACGGGTGAACTTTGAGGTCGTCCGTCTCGAACGCGTCGATGATCGATTCCGCCAGATCGCGCGACAACCCCTCGGCGGCCAGCGATTCCTTCTCCGAATGCCGCACCACCGGGCTCTCGCGAACTTCGGCGCGCGCGAGATAGACGTCGTCGCTTTTTTCGTACGAGCCGGTCACGTAGCGCTGGCCCGGGATGTACGCCATCGCGCCTCGCAGCGACGGATGGAGCGAGTCGGCGTGAATGGAAAGGAAGACCACCTTCTCTTTCGGCACGGCCGATTTCATCGCGCGGCGGAAGATCGAATTGGCGAGATACCAGCGCAGGTTCACGCCCACCGCAGGATCGCCGATGACGTACTTCGGCGACGTCAGGATGATGTGATCGGTCTGCTCTTCCAGCTCGTCGCCGTCGGGAATCGCGTAGCCGGCTTCCTTTGACTTCGTCGTCGCCGACACCGTCGCACCCGATTTCTTTTCGAGGATGCGCTTGAGCCGGCACATCACGTCGTACACGTAGTTCGATTCCCAGACATCGTCGTACGTGGCGCCGGCATCGCGTCCGCCGTGACCGGCGTCGAGGATCACGCGCACGCCAGCGAGGCCTTTCGCGCGAGGACGTACGGCCAGCATCTCGCTCTCGCGCTTCGACTGTTCGCTGGCGACGCGCGTGGGATCGTCGGCAGGCAGATACTCCGGCAGCAGCAGCGACATCGGAATCTTCACGCGATAGCCGATGGGAATCCGCGCCACGTTGTCGATGCCGTTGAAGCGCTCGATGCGCTCCAGCACGTCGCCGACGTCTTTCGCGTAGACGCGTCCGGTGAAGCGGATGGCCACCGATGAGTAGAGCGCTTCGCCTTTCTGCAGCCGGTAGACCGCGAACGGTTCGGCACCGGTCCGATCGTAAGTCAGCGACGGCTGAGCGGATTCGCCCAGGGCCACGGTTTCAGATAGCGGCGCTGCCGCATCATGAGCATCCGTGCTCGTACGCTCTTCCGGATCGTCCTCCGATTTCCGAACCGCGGCTGTCTTCGGTGCATTCTGTTCCTCCATTTCGCCGCGGCGGAATGCCGAAGCGAGAAGCTCCTTCGGGATGAGGATCACGTCACCTTTGTGCGTCGAGAGGCCCTGCGACGGATTGGCGGCGCGGATCGCGGCGTAGTTCTCGCCGCTGCCCGTGAACCACTCCGCGATGTTCCACAGCGACTCTCCTTCGATGCCACTGCCGCCGGCGACGACATGACGCCAGCCGTTGCTGACCGCGCTGTCGGACGGGAACAGCATCGTCACGACATCGTGCTGCAGATTCGGACGGAGGATGTTGAATGGGATGCGCACGCTCTGATCGGTGGTGAGGTTGCCGCCGGCCTGATTGAACGACGCGATCTCGTTCCAGCGCGCGCCATCGCCGGTCACGCGCTTGGCCAGCCGGCTCCAGGCATCGCCCACGTGCGGTTTGACGACGATTTCGAGACGATAGTCATCCGTGAGCGACGCGCGCAGCTCGGGCGTGACATTCGCGACCACGAGAATTTTCGAGGAAGACGCAGCAGCGAACGCCGCCGGAAAAAGAAGAGCCCCGAGGAGACCCACCCACCACTTACGCACGAGAGAAAGTGTAGCACCGGACGCGGCAATGCAGCGCCGTTTTTGCGGACGTTTTGCGGGTCAAGGCCGTAACTACCATCGTGAACAAGGTCATCCTTTCCCTTCTCCTGCTACAGACGGTTACTGCACTTGCCCAACCGACGATCAGCGCCGAGATCTCTTCGGGCTCGCTTCCGCTCACGAACTTGACGCCCTTCTTGCCGGCGCCGGCAGTAGCGATGGCGAAAGACCGAACGGGCGTTGCCATCGCATGGCTGATGCCCGACTCTATTGGCGATCGAATCTCCGTCGTTCGCCTCGATGTCACCGCCCACTTCACGGGTCAGGTGCAGACGATTCCCACCGCCTCATTCGAACCCGTTTATGTCGTCGGGCCCTCCCTCGCCGCCGCGCCGCGCGGCGACGGATTCACTCTCGCCTGGCTCGAAATCGTATCCATATCACCGCCAGTCACACGCGCGGCGTACTGCCAGCTCGATCGCGATCTGAAGCCGTCTAAGCCGGTAGTGCTGCTCGAAATGCCTCAGCCGGCGACGGCACCGGCAATCGTTCGCTCCGGGAAAACCACATGGATTTCCGCCGGCGCCTCGGCATGGGAGCTCCGCGATGACGGCTCGCTCAGCGCGCCGCTCAACGCAGGCATGACCGCGAGCGACATGACTGTCGGCACCGATTTTCCTCAGATCGTGGCTCTCGGTCACTTCACCAGAGGGTTCGTCTGTCCGTTGGCTTGCGCCGTTAACGCCCGCATCTCCCATTGTGACTGTCCGCTCGTTCCAGTGACTTCGGCTTCACTGCAGTTCACCTCGCTGTACAGCATCACCGCATCGAAGATCTTCGATTTCGAAACCGACGCCGCGCCCGCGGTCGGCAGCAATGGCCGGGACGTGGCGATCGTATGGCTTCAGGGCGCGCACGCACAGGGCGGTCAAGTGGTGATGTCGCAATTCCTGTCTCCGCCTTTCGCGGAGTTTTCCGACGCCGTCAATCAATATCGCGTTCTTGGCAGCCGCGGCCCTGAAAGCGGTTCGACGCGTCCCGACATCGCAAGCGACAGCGCGCGATACCTCGTCGTCTGGCGGACGGCAACAGTCGACGGCTCGCATGACATCGTCGGTGCCTCCATCGATCGAACCGGCAACGTCATTCCGCTTTCCATCGCCACATCGGCCGCGGACGAGCGCGATCCGTCCGTCGTCTCGTTGGGCGATGGGAACTTCCTCGTCGCCTATGAAAAGTTTAGCGGCCATGGCGAGCGCAACATTGCCGGACGGTTGGTGACGTTCGTGTCGAGGTCGCACGCGACGCGGTAGTCATGGAGAGGCGGGACCTCCGTGTCCGCAACGATCACTGGCTCGCTTCCCACGCGACGTCGATCGGCTCGACGATGTCCTCGGCCTCAAGGACGCTTCCTCGACGCTTAGGATGCCTTCACGATTGGCGGCAACTCCCGCCAGTATTCGGTCTCCCGCTCGAACGCGCTCGCCGCGCGGAAGATGGCGCGCTCCGAAAACTGCGATCCCATGATCTGCAACGACAGCGGAAGTTTGTCGCGCGAAAAACCGGACGGGATGGCGATTGCGGGGATGCCGACGAGGTTCGCGGGGGCGGTGAAAATGTCGCTCAGATACATCGCCAGCGGATCGCCGGTCTTAGCGCCGATCGGGAACGCCGGCTCGGGCGTCGTTGGCGTCAGGAGAAAATCGAAGCGCTGAAACGCGGCGTCGAAATCGGCGCGCAGTCTCGCGCGCACGGCCTGCGCGCGGCCGTAGTAGGCGTCGTAGTAGCCGGACGAAAGTGCGAAGGTGCCGAGCATGATGCGGCGCTTCACTTCGTCGCCGAAGCCTTCGCCGCGCGATTCGAAGTAGACCTCGCGAATCGTTTTCGCGCGCGCGCTGCGATGACCATACCGGATGCCGTCGAACCGTGAGAGATTCGCGCTGGCCTCGGCATTCGCAACGATGTAGTAAACGGCGATGGCGTAGCCGATGGTCGGAACGCTGACCTCTTCGATGACCGCGCCGCCGCCGCGAAGCACGGCCAGTGCGGCGTCGAAATTGGCGCGAACTTCTCCTTCTAATTGAGCAACCGCCTCGCGAACGACGCCGAAGCGCAGGCCTCGCACACCGGCATCGAGATCCGCGGCGTAATCATCGACCGGCGCGGATGACGATGTCGAATCGAATGGATCGTGACCGGCGATCATGCCAAGAACCTCTGCGCATTCGCGGACGGTCTTGGTCACGATGCCGATCTGATCGACGCTCGATCCGAAGGCCACGAGGCCGTTGCGGCTGATGCGGCCGTAGGTCGGTTTCAGTCCCACCACGCCGCAAAGCGCCGCAGGCTGACGCACGGAGCCGCCGGTTTCTGACCCGAGCGCGGCGGGCACCATGCGCGCAGCCACGGCGACTGCCGAGCCGCCCGACGATCCGCCCGGCACGCGCGTCGTGTCCCACGGATTTCTTGACGTGCCGAACGCGGAATGTTCGGTCGACGATCCCATCGCGAACTCGTCGAGATTCGTTTTGCCGATGATGCTGCAGCCGGACTGACGCAACCGCGCCACGGCCGTGGCGTCGAACGGCGAAACGAAAGATCCGAGAATTCGCGATGCGCACGTCGTCGGCATTCCCGTGGTGACGATGTTGTCCTTCACCGCCACCGGCATTCCCTCGGCGGCGTCACGAGCGACGTGCAGAAACGCGTTCAGTGCCGGGTTGCGCTCGTCGATGACGCGAAGCGAAGCGTCGACGAGCTCGCGCTCGCTGGCCTGCGTCTTCGCCTCGTGCCACGGAAGGTTGAGAAGATCACTCACCGATCACCTTCGGAACGATGAAGTGGCCGTCGGCGCTGAACGAGGGCGCATTCGACGCCACCGCCGCGCGATCAACCGACGCCCGCGGCACATCCTCGCGCAACGGTGTGGCCTCGGCGGACGAACCGTTTTCGAATCCGGCAACGTCGACCTCGCGCAGTTGGTCGATGTACGAAAGGATCTTCGTCATCTCGCCGGCCATCCGGTCGAGACCGGCGTCATCGAATTCGAGATGCGCCAGGCCAGCGATGCGCTTTGCTTCGTCGCGATCGATCTTCATCGGCCGCGAAGTGTATCGCGACGCCGCGATGCGCTACGTCAGGCGCGCAGCGCGGTCACCTGGTCCAGGATCTCGCGCTCGGTTGGGAAGCGGCCTTGCTCTTTCTTCGAGAAGATGATTTTGCCGTCGATCGAGACGACGAAGATTCCGCCGCTGCCGCGGACGACTTCGCTGTCGATCCCGAATTCGCGCTTGATCTCAGCCGCCAGACTGGAGGCTCGTGGGAGGTAGTTTCAAACGCCGCAGTAGTCGATTCGAATATGCATGATCAATTGATAATGGACAATTGACAATTGACAACGGAGGAGACGATCCGAATCAGGGAAGATCGTTGTCCATTGTCAATGATCAATTGTCGATTGCCTCACACCGTCTTCACCAGGATCGCGGTCACGTTATCCAGCCCGCCACGTTCGTTGGCGGTGTCGATCAGCTCCTTGCAGGCCTTTTCGAGATCGTCGGCGTTGCTGGTCACGAGCTTGAGGATCTCTTCTTCGGGAACCATGCCAGTGAGGCCGTCAGAGCAGAGGAGGTAGAAATCGCCGGGCTTGCTGTCGATCTCGGAGGCATCGGGATTGACGGAGAGTGCGCCGCCGAGGGCGCGGGTGATGACATTGCGGAGCGGGTGTTTTTCGGCTTCCGCCTCGGTCAGCATCCCCGCCTGCACCTGCTCGAAGACCCAGGAGTGATCGCTGGTGATGCGCTTGATCTGCCCGTTGCGGATCATGTAGGCGCGCGAGTCACCAACGTGCGCGACCGACATCTTGTCGCCGTCGGCCATCGCCGCGACAACCGTCGTGCCCATGCCGCGCAGCCGGGCATCCTTGCGCATCGCTTCGAGGACGCGCGTGTTGGCCATGCGCAGCGCCGCCATCAGCCGGTTCGTCGTGCGCGTGTAGTGTTCGTCGTAAGCGTGCGGCCAGGTGCCGTCGTCTTCCTTCGTGTGGACGATGAACTCGGAGATCGAGTCGACGGCGATGCGTGACGCGATCTCGCCGGCGGCGTGGCCTCCCATCCCGTCGGCGACGAGGAACAGCTTCGCCTCATCAGCGACGAGGAAGGAATCCTCGTTGTGCTGCCGTTGCCGCCCGACATGTGTGAGGCCGTATGCCTTCACTTCCATTCCTCAGCCCTTTTTGAAAAGGGTAAACCCCTTTCCGCCTTCCTTCGCCTCACCCCGCTGGCGCAATTCGGCCAGTGCTGCACGGATTTCAGGATTGTCTGTATCCCACTTTAACGCTTCCTCGAGATATCTCTCTGCTTTTGCGGTCAGACCGGCGCGTTTGCAGATCGATCCGGCGTCCCGGAGGAACAGAGGATTGATCGGTTCGCGCTGCACTGCCGTCTCGATTGCCTGCACCGCCTGACGGGAGTATGCCGGAATCCGGGTCGCGGCGAGCGCAAGGTAGTGAAACGCTTTGCCATCCGCCGGATTGTGCTTCGCGGCCATGTCGAAGTTCTCGTAGGCGGCGCTCATGTCGCCTTCCTTGTACGCCTTGACTCCCCGCGACAGGTAAACCTTGGCCACCTGGACGAAATCGGCCGGGCCTGTGGCGGCGCGCGATCCCGCGGAGCCGATTTCGGCATCGTGCTGCTTGCGGCGGCCGGTATTCGTCAGCACGTTGACGGCCTCGGTCAACGTCTGGAACTTCCGCTCCGCATCGGCCTTGTCCGGACCTTTGTAGCGATCGGGATGCTGTTCACGGGCGAGCTTCCGGAAACGCTCCCGGATTTCCGGCTCAGAAGCGGAGCGATCGACTCCGAGCACTTCGTAGTAGTTGACCTTCATTCAGGATTTTTGCGTGCGTTGGATGTAAGCCTTCCGGCACAGGCCTCTGACGGTTTCGCTCACGCCTTTGTCGTCTTTCAAGCCCTTCAGATCGCGCAAGGTTAATCGATTGATCAACGGCAGGACAACCCCCACCGGACACTTCGGATTGCGCGCCAGCGTGGCGACGATGTTGTACTTGGAGATCCATTCGCGCTTCAGCGTGATGAGCCGCAGCACCTCCTCGGCGATGTTTCTCATCCCGGCGATCGACTCCACCTCCGCCTCGCTCATCCGCGGGTTGCGCATCACGGCGCCGCAGACCAGCCGGTTGTGATCACGGATCAGGATCATCCGCTCGGTCTTGCCGCCTTTGAACGCCGCCTGCACTTTCTCGGAAACGCTCATCAAGAGGATCTGCGAAAAGACCGACATCTTCTTTTCGTCAACCTTCTCGCTCTCCATCAGCGCTGGCGGCGGCGAGTCGTTTTCCGGCTCCTGCGCCGCTTTTTCCAGAAGATCGGCGATCGGCTCGTTCGAGAGCGACAGCATCGCCTCGTCCTCCCCGACCTCACCATCGGCCGGCTGCAGCGCGGCGACGCGTGCTTTCTTGTCGAAAAACTCCTCGCGCGTTTCGAGCGCGCGGCGGCGCACGTCGGGCGTGAGCTGCGGATTGGCAAGGAGTGCGTCGAGGATCTCCGGTGTGCGGATGATGCGCGCCTGATTGATGGCCACGACTTCCTGCACGGCAGCATCAGCGACGGCGGCCAGCTCCACGATGAGCGCGTCGGGCACGGCACGGTTGCGGATCAGCGCTTCGAGGACGAACGGATCCTCACTCGCGCGCATCAGCATCGACAAATGCGCCGGCGGCAGATTTTCGTTCGCCGCAAACGACTGAATGCTGCGCGAGGGAACGTCGGCCAGAGAGCTGCGTGCTGCCGCGGCGATCTCCGCATCGGGAGACCGCGTCAGATACGCCAGCACGACGATGAGGTCGTCCTGCGGCAGCGGCAGAAAACCGCGCGCGAACGTCTCGACTGCTTCACGCGGGTAATCGCCGGAAACGATCCGCTCGATGATGATGTCGCCGGATAGTTCGGCCGGGGGAGCGCTGGTCATTGCTGGGTCTTCTGGAGGGACTCGAGATCAAACACGACGTCGTGCAGCACCTGGCCCTCGCGTCCGAGCGGTGTCACCCGTTTGTCGTTGAGCGTCAACGTGATCCCTCCCGCGTTCCCGATCGTGCGGAAGCGGAAACGCTCCTTCGCTTCGATCGTGCGATGGTACCCGCGCCGCAACTCGTCGTTGATGACCGTCTCGCCGTCGGCTTCGAGAACGACGACTGATGGCTCGCTGACCTCGATGCTGAGCATCAGCGGCGCGGTCTGCGCGGAGGGAGAAACGGCGGGCGCCGTCGCGGTTTGCGTCACTGTTGCCGGTGCTTTCGGCGGCGGAGCTGTGACGACCGTTTTCGCCTCGGCGTTCAGGCGTTCCTCGTTGGCGAGGCGGGTTTCGCGGCGGTGCTTGAGCGCCCAGTAGCTGACGCCGGCGAGGGCAATGACCACGATGATGAGGATGTAAACGTTGCGGTCCACTCGGGCGTACGGAGGCGGAATGCTGACCTTGGGCGGCTTCTTGTTCGGCATCGGCGGCGCCTGCGGGGTGGTGAGCCGTTCCAGATGCGCCAACTGCTCGATGCGATCGTCGCCGACGGCGGCGAAGTTGTATCGATTGACCATCTCGTCCGAATTCAGGCCGAGGTAGCCGGCGTACTCGCGGACGAAACCGCGCGTGAAGACCGGCGCCGGCAACGTCTTGTGATCGTTACGCTCGATCGCCTCGAGAAAGCGCTTGCTGATCTTCGTGGCGTCGGCGATCTCTTTGAGCGAGATGCCGCGAATCTCACGCTCGCGCCGGAGCTCCTCGCCGAACGACGCGAGCTCCGATGGGTGTGGCGTGAGTTCCTGATCAGGCATTGGGTCGGGTTATTGGCGGAGACTAGGAATCAGAGACAAGAGTTCAGAGGTAAGCGACTGACGGGCGACAATAGATCGGAGTCTTGAGAACAACAGCAGGAGATGCGTTACCTGATCTCTGCTATCTCTGATCTCTGGTCACCTGACTTGCCGCCATTCTAACGAAAACGCGCTCCCGCAGCCGCTCGATGCATCGGCGCAGGTACGTCGACGTTGCCGGATGTTCATGAATGAAGCAGAGATCGCGCTGCGACAGGTAGCGCAACTGCGACGCTGCCGACGACCGCGGCGTCGACGGATTCATGACCAGCGCCCGCCGGATTGCGTAGCGGAACGACCATTTCTGATCCGCAGCCAGGAGCCGGAGCGACTCTTTGGACGCGCTCTCGGAGCCGGAAAAGAGCAGCAGATCCTCCTCGCGCAAACGCTGGTTGAGCAGCAATGCGGCGAAGACTTTGGGATCGGGATCGAAGAGGAAAACGTTGATCAGCGTCGCGCTGCAGCGCTTGGCCGCCGCGATCTTCTCGCCGAGGGAGAGCTTCTTCACGCGAAAGAGGAGTTGGGTTTCGACCGCGCGCCGGACCTGCGCCGGGACCCTTACATCGACCGAAAGGCGCAGCAGATCGGGCCAAAAAAGGTAGTGAACGAGCTTGACCGCATGCGTCAGCGGCGTGGCGCGATGCTGCACCAGCCGGAAACGCACCGCGTAAAATGCGGTGAGATGCGTCGTTCTGGCGATGGCCTGACAGATCGGGGCGCCGCAGTTAGGATTGTCCAGCAGCGCCAGCGCTTCGGCCTCGAGCAGCGAAGAGCCATTCCCGGCGAAGAACGCCGCGAGCTCTTCCCGCGAAAGGCTCCGGAGTGCAGAGCTGGAATCCTGCATGGACTTGATGGTACGGCGAAGAACAGTTCCTAGAATAACTTTTCGATTATGATCGGCACAAACACATTGGTGCCTTAGGGGAGTGGTTGATGGGGTGTGGGGAGTGGGAGAAATGGATCGCTTTCGAGCGGACGTTTATCTCCCACATCCGACACCCACTCCCCACTCCCAACGCCCCTGATGAACGTCACGACTGACAGCCGTTCCCTTCCCACGCCTCTCCTGCGCACATCCGGTGTGCGCGTGGCCATTCTGTTCCTGCTCCATACCCTCGTCTTCACGGGCAGCTACCTCCTGGCCTGGCTGGCGCGCTTCGACTTTTCCGTGCCTCCGCGCTACGCCGCTGTGATGTGGAGCAGCCTTCCCTTCATCGTGCTCGTGCAACTCGGCGTTTCCACGAT
Organism: Thermoanaerobaculia bacterium; assembly: GCA_963719365.1. Lineage (GTDB taxonomy): Bacteria > Acidobacteriota > Thermoanaerobaculia > Gp7-AA8 > Gp7-AA8 > JADGNZ01. The sequence continues at coordinate 2,424,214 of OY970380.1, forward strand.
GTTCGGATTTTTTCGAGGTTGGTGGCGCTACGTCGGCATGACGGACGTCGTGCGGATCGCGGCCGGAATTGTCGCCGCCCTCGCCGCAACGATCGCGCTCTGGTACATCAGCGCAGCGGTTGCATTTCAGCCGGTCGTGGGCGTCTCACGAAGCGTGCTGCTGATCGATTCGATGTTCGCGCTGCTGGCGATCTTCGGCGCGCGCGTACTCGTACGCCTGACCAAAGACTTGACACGCGGCGACGCCACGCATGAAGCCAAACGAATCCTCATCGTCGGCGCCGGTGATACCGGCGAAGCTCTGGCGCGCGAGATCCAGCACCGGCCGCAACTGCGGATGAAAATCGTCGCCTTCGTGGACGATCATCGCGCGAAATGGCGGTCGCAGATCCGCGGCATCGAAGTGCTCGGCCCCATCTCCGGCATTGGCGCCATTGCCGAAGACACGCGCGCCGATGAAGTGCTGCTTGCCATTCCGAGCGCATCGGGGCGCCGGATCCGCGAGATCATTCATCACGTCTCCGGCGCCGGCCTGAAGTTCCGCACCATGCCGGGCCTCGATCAACTGGCCAGCGGCAAAGCACAAGTGACCAGCTTGCGCGAGGTGAACGTCGAGGACCTCCTGCGCCGCGAGCAGATCGTGATCGGTGATGCCTCCACCCGCGAGCTTTTCCACGGCCGCAAGATCATCGTCACCGGCGCTGGCGGCACCATCGGCTCCGAGCTGGCGCTGCAGAGTCTCAACTACGAGCCCTCCGAACTGCACCTCTTCGAACGATCGGAGCACGCGCTTTACAACTGCATGCGCCGCATCGAGCGCGAGGCGCCACAGATGCAGCGCGTCGTCTACCCGCACCTCGTCGACTGCGCGCAGGCCGGCAGCCTCGTCGCGTCGATCCGTCCGGCCATCGTCATTCACGCCGCCGCGCACAAACACGTGCCGCTGGGCGAGCAGAATCCGGCCGAGTACGTGCGCAACAACTGCCTCGTCGCGCATCAGTTCGCGGAAGCGTGCGCCGCCGCGGACGTCGAGCGCTTCGTCTTCATCTCGACGGACAAAGCAATCAACCCATCGAGCGCGATGGGCGCCAGCAAGCGCGCCGCGGAGATTGCACTCCTCGACCTCGCCGCGCGAACGCAACTGCGCGTGATGGTGGTCCGCTTCGGCAACGTCATCGGATCGTCGGGAAGCGTCGTGCCGCTCTTTCTCGATCAGATCGCCGCCGGCGGGCCGGTGACCGTGACCCATCCCGACGTCACGCGCTATTTCCTCCGCCCTTCCGAAGCGATCTCGCTGATTCTGCAGGCGGTGGCGTTTGGCGAAGGCGGCCGCATCTACATGCTCGACATGGGAGAGCCGATCGGCATCGCCGAGCTCGCACGCGATCTGATCCGGCTCTCCAGTCACACGCCCGAAGAGATTCCGATCACGTTCATCGGCCTGCGTCCTGGAGAAAAACTCAGCGAAGAGCTCTTCACGGGCGGTGACACCGTCTGCGAGACACAGCATCCGCAAGTGATGGGCGTCGAAGTCCAGCAGCCCGATGCCGAGATTGTCGCTGCCTGGTACCGCCGCCTCGAAACCGCGGTGACTCTTCGCACCGGCAACGTCAAGCAACTGCTTCGAGAGCTCATCCCGGAGTACGATGCGGGAAGTCCGGAATCGGAGTGCCCAGCCGTTCCGGCAGCGGCGGAGATGAGCGGCGCCGGAGCGACAGTGAATTGACGGCCTGGACGCGCATCAAACGTTTCCCATGACAGCGAAGTACAAGATCCGTTCACCGGCGGAGCGTCCGCAGCGTCGCTCCGCAATTTCGAAACTACCGTGGACGCTGGCGGTGGCCGCGACTCTGCTCGTCCCGGTCGCGATGAGTTTGCGCGGACAAGATCCATTCCGGCTTCCGAAGGACCTGCTTTTCGCCGCTTTCGCAATTGCCATCGCGGCCGCCGCGATCGTGGTCTGGCTGCGGAGCAAGACGCGCAACAAACAGGTGTCGTCGATTCGCACGGTGCCTCTGATCGCAATCGGAAGCGTTTGCTGGGCGGTGCTGGCGTCGCTCTTCAGCACCAACCACGCTCTCAGCAACCGCGCGATCCTCTGGGTTGCAGCCGTCGCCGTCTTCGCCTGCGCCATCGACCTCGGCGGGCGCGCCCGCACCACGCTCGCAATCGTCTGGGCGCTGATTCCTGCAGCCATCAACGCGGCCATCTTTCTTCTGCAGCGTTTTCACGTCTGGAATCCGATGACATTCCCGGCCGGCCTGCCGGATCACATGCGCTACACCGCCCTCCTGGGAAACCCTGATGATGTCGGCGGCCTGCTCGTGGCACCGGCGCTTGTCGCGGCCGCGCTGGTTCTGTGTGACCGGCGGCGGCGCGCACTTTGGATTCCCATCGCGCTCTTGTTGCTCGCCGCCGTTGCCACAGGGCGCCTGACCTCGCTCCTCGCATGCGGTGCGGGGCTCCTGGTCATGGGCTTCGTGCGATCGCGCAAAGCCGGTGCGATCGCGACCGCGTTGATCCTCGTTGCGGGAATCGCTCTCGTCGTTGGCGATCCGCCGTTGCGCGCGCGCGCGACGAGCATCGCGTCCTCAGTACGCGCGCACGACTACGCCGAAGCGACCGCCGGCAGGCTCACGGCCTTCGTCGCGGCGTCGATGATGGCCATGGATCATCCGCTCTTCGGAGTCGGTCCGGGTTGCTTCCGCTGGGCCTATTTCGAATACAAAGTCGCCGCCGAGCGGAAACATCCGTCGCTGGCAAAAGCGTGGAGTGCGGACTTCAACTTTGGCGAGACCCACAACGATCACCTGCAGACTCTCGCCGAGGGCGGTCTGCCCGGCTACGCGCTCTTCGCCGCCGCGCTGGTCGTTCTGGCTGCCTCATCGCGCCGCAAAAAGAACAGCGACAACGCAAATGAGAACAACGAGGAAACGGAGCGCGACACGCTCGTTCGCATGCTGGCTCTTCCGGCCAGCGCGGCCATCGCTATTCTCTGTCTCGCTCACTTTCCGCTGCACCTCGCCGCGTCGACGGTCGTCATCATTTACATCGCCACGCTCTGCGTCGCATGGGGAGCACATGCGGAGGTGAACGTTCCGCCGGCACTGAACGAGCGGCTCGCTTCGATCATCCGGCCGCGTGGTTTGCCGGCTGCTTTGTCAGTCGCCCTCGTCGTCGTGGTCGTGATCGGGGCAGCGTTCCTGATCAGCCGAATCGCGCTTCAGCCGTGGCGGTGCAATCTGAGCGAAAAAGTGATTCAGGCACGAACGAGTCTTACGTACGACAGCGTGACCGATCCGATCCAGGCCTCACATAACGCGCACGAGAATCTAGCCGCGCTTGAGCCTTGCCTGGAGGCCGCGCCCCACGACATCGCTCTCTACATGCTCGCCGCGGCAAACGACCGGCTGATCGGACGCGATGCGGATGCCGCGACAATGTATCGCCGCGCGCTGCAATACGATCGCCGCCCCGAGCTCTATTACAACCTCGGCGTCGTCGAGCTTCAACTGCATCAGCGCGACGCTGCGATCGCCGACCTGCTGACCGCCGTCTCGTTCAGCCGCGCCTATTTGCAGGACCTTCCGGCCGATGTGCAGGCCGAGGTCAGAGACGGGTTGAAGCGCCAGTATCCGTATCTCGCCGGGAGCTGACGAGCGAGGCCGCGGTGCGCGCAAGGAGGCGAAGATCGGACGCGAACGTCCTTTGATCGAGCCATTCCAGATCGATGCGCAGCTTGTCGCGCATGATGCGATTCACGTACGCATCGCGCCACGCTTCGCCCGTCAGCAGCGACTCCTCATCGCGATAACGTAGCGAGGCCGGACTGGTGATGCCGGGCCGTACCCGCAACACGCGTCGCTCCTCCTCGGTGTACAGCAACACGTATTCGGGCGCCTCGGGACGCGGCCCCACGAGACTCATTTCGCCGCGCAGAACGTTCACGAATTGCGGCAACTCGTCGAGCTTCCAGCGGCGCAGGAAACGGCCGATTGGCGTGACGCGCGGATCGGCGGCGCGAGTGATCGACGGTCCCGCGACGCCACTCCGCATCGTCCGAAACTTCAGGATAGAGAAGTCCGCGCCGAAGCGGCCAACCCGAGGCCCGCGGTAGAAGACGGGGCCGGGAGAGGTGAGCTTCACTGCCAGCGCGATGACAAGAAAAACCGGCGACAGGAAGATGAGGGCGGCCAGCGAGACGGCGACGTCGAACGCGCGCAGCATCACCCAGCCAGAACGCGAGATGCGCCGCTAATCAAATCGGTCACCGCGCCGATCACCGCGTCCACCTCGGCATCACTCATCGCCGAGTAGACCGGCAGCGACACTTCGCGCTCGTACTCGGCGTTGCTGACCGGAAAGGAGTCCGGCGTGAAGCCGTAGCGGTCGCGATAAAAAGGATGAAGGTGCAGCGGGATGAAGTGCACGCTCGCGCCGATCACGCGTGCGCGAAGCGCATCGATGAATGCCCCGCGATCGGCACCGCGCGGAAGCCGCAACGGATAGAGATGCCAGGCGTGATCGCGCGCATCACCGAACGCTGGCAGCTCGAAGTCATGACCTGCGAACGCTGCGTTGTACCGCTCGGCGATCTGTTGCCGGCGCGCGCGCATCGCATCCGCGCGTCGCAATTGCGCGAGGCCGAGCGCAGCCGCAATGTCGGTCATGTTGTACTTGAAGCCGGGCGCGACGACTTCGTAAAACCACGATCCCTCGGCGCGATACCGTTTCCACGCATCGTGACTGATGCCGTGCAGAGCCATCAAACGGCAGCGCGCGGCGTACGCGTCGTTGTCGGTGCAGAGCATGCCGCCTTCGCCCGTTGTGATCGTCTTCGTCGCGTAAAAACTGAAGCAGGTGATGTCGCTGATCGCGCCGATAACCTGCCCGTTGTAGCGCGACGGAAACGCGTGCGCGGCGTCGTCGATGATGGCGATTCCGCGTGGTTCCGCAATTGCGCGAAGGGCATCGAGATCGGCAGCCAGTCCGCCGAAATGAACGGGAATGATCGCCTTCGTCCGCGCTGTCACCGCTTCGGCCACACGGCGCGAGTCGATGTTCAGCGTGTGGGCGTCGACGTCAACCATCACGGGAGTCGCGCCAAAATAGAGGACGACTTCCGCGGTTGCGGTGAACGTGTACGCCGGAATGATCACCTCGTCGCCGGCGCGAAGACCGATCGCCTCGAGGGCCAGATGCAGCGCGGCCGTACCCGAATTGAGAGCAATCGCGTGTTTCGCGCCGACCGCACCGGCGAACGCGGCCTCGAACTCATGTACGCGCTCGCCGGTCGTCAGCCAGCCCGATTCGAGCACCGCGCGGACGGCTGCAAACTCGTCGTCGCCGAGGTCAGGTTTTGCGAATGGGATGAACGTCACGATTGCTCCAGTTCGCGGGTCAACTCGACCATCGCACGTCCCTCGGTAGTCACAAACTCACGCGACTTCACAAAGCCCAAGTCTTCGTAAAAGCGAATCACGCGATCATTCTCTGCGGCATCGGTAGTCAGCCACAAGCGCTTCTCGCCCGACGCCGTCGCGCGCTCCGAAAATGCTGCGACCAACGCCCGCCCAATCCCGCCACGTTCCTGCTTCGGATCAACCGCCAGCGACATCAGCTCTGCACCGTCGGCCAACTGATTTCCGACGGGGCCAGACCTTCGGTCGTTGATTCGGTCGTCGGTGCCAGGCCTTCGGTTTTCGGCGTCGGTGCTCGTGCGCTGTCGCGCGCGCCGGGCCACACGTCCGAGGGTCGACGGATGACGCAACACGGCCGGCACGATCGCCAACACGAGCCTCACGAGCCGCCGTCGCATCAACCGCCGGTAAAACAACCTCGGCTCCGAAACACCAGCAACAAAGCCAGCCAACGTCCCATCCGCAAGCGCGACGATACCGATGCCGTCGCTGACGATGAACCCGTAGAAGACACGAAGAAATCGCGGCCCGAGAAACGACAGAAAAAAGTTTGGAAACGCGGCGCGATGAATGACTACGACATCGCCAAGGTCTCGCTGCGTCATCGGCCGCACCTCGATCATGAGCGCACCAGCGATTCGATGGCATCCGCAAATTGCGCGTAGAGCACGCGTGCATCAAATCGCATCGCAAGCGCGCGCGCCGCCGTTGCCATCGGTCCGCGGCGCGCCGGATCGGAGAGCACAACGATCGCGGCGCGTAGCGACAACGCTTCGCCGGCTTGGTATCGAACGCCCGCACCGGCGTCTTCGATCAACGTGCTCACCTCGCTGTCGAGCGACGTGATCACGGGAAGTGCGGCGGCGAGATAATCGAAAAGTTTGGTCGGCAACGCAACCGTCGACCCCGCGCGGTACGGCGCGAGTCCGATGTCCGCGGCCGCGTAGAGCTCCGAGAGTTCCGCAACGCCGACCGCGCCAGCGAAGGTCACGTTTGGCAGCGACGCCGCGCGCTGGCGCAGCCGCTCTTCGGCAGGTCCTCGACCGGCAATCGTGAGCCGGACTTCAGGCATCATCGCAAGCACGTCGAGCAATGTATCGAGATCGTAGTGCTCGCCCAGACTGCCGGCATAGACCAGCGCGAGACGATCGGCCACGCGTTTCTCGCGCGGCGCAAAGGCATCCACATCGATCCCAATCGGAATCGCCATCGTTCGTCGTGCGCCCTCGCGCTCGAGGATTACGCGGTACGACTCAGCGACGGCGATGGCGAGCGAGGTCGCGCGAAGATTGCGGCGCCGCAACATTCGAAACGGGATCGCGGCCATCGACACGAGCCAGCGCAACGGCGACGGAGCGGCGGCAACGAACAGCTCCGGCCAGAGATCGAAGCAGTCGGTGACGAATGACGCGTGATGATGACGAGCCAATCGACGCCCCGCTGCGCCGCAAAACTGCGGCGGGTCGGCGGCGAGGACGACGTCGGGCCGCGGAAGCGTTCGGCCACGCTTGCTGACGCTTCGCGCGAATACGTGCTCGAACCAGAGCCGCGCCACGCCGATATTGCGGCGATACGACGGCGCCGGCACGAGCTCGATTGCGAACCCTTCGCTGACCTCACGCCGTTCCCACCCGGCCGCCCGCTGCTGCTTCGACTGATGCGCAAACGTGGCCGTGAACCACGTCACCTCATGGCCGCGTTCAGCCAGCGCGCGTGCCATCAGTGTGAACCGATAGTCGCGCCATCCCTCGCCCGGAATCGGCCCGTAAGGATTAAGGAGCCAGACGCGCACGCATCAATCCCCGGCTGCAACGCGTGGCAACGGACTCCACCGAATCGCGAAGAGCGACACAACTCCCGCGAACAGAACCGGAAGAACAGCCGTGCCATAGAGCGCAAACGAATACGTGAGCGCGGCGGTGCGATCGATGTGGAACATTGCCAGCGCCAGCACGACCAGATACTGGAACAGCCCAAGACGTCCTGGCAGCGATGGCGGCGCGACGCCAATGCGCAACACGATCGTCAGGAACAACGCTGCGACGGGCGAGAGTGGCAGCCGCATCGCTTCGAAGACGAGATAGTTGTTCATCACCGACAAAAAGAAAATCGCGCCGGAAAGGAGCCAGACGCCGAGCCCCAGCCGCCAGTCGCGCAGTGCACGCAGTCCTTCGAGCGCGGCATCGGCGACGCCAACTGTGCGGCGCGCCCACTTCGCAGGGAGAAGATGTTCCGCGAGACGCTCCAGGAACCGCAGCAGCGATTCACTCCAGAACGTCAGCGCGACCGTGGCCACGACCAGTACCGCGGCCACCGCCACGAGCGCCGCACCGGAGCGCGCCATCCACTCGGGCATGGCCATGCCGGCGAGCGCAAGTCCGATCGCCACCGCGAAAATGGCCAGGTCGGCGACTTTCTCGACAACGATCGTCGCCGTCACGTGCGCCTTGCTCACTCCCTCGCGGCTGCCGACGAGGTAGATCCTGGCCAACTCGCCGATGCGCGCAGGGATGACGATGTTCGCTGTCTGGCCGATGAGAATTGCGCCGGCCAGACCACGCCAACTGAGCTGACGATGCGCGGGAAAAAAAAGCAGTCGCCAGCGAACGACAGACAGCGAAATGGCGGCAGTCACGGACAAAAGAGCGAGGACGATCATGCTGCCGCGCGTGTGAAGCAGCGCGCTCCGCACGGCGGGCCAATCGACGCCGCGCACGGCCAGCATCAGAGTGGCGATCCCGATGACCGCGCCGATGACGATCTGCGGCAGCGCGCGGCGCAGGCGGCCGCGCCAGTCGATTTCTATTTCCGTGTTTTCCATCGCAGAACGAACGGGAGCGCAAGCCAGAGAACGGCTTCCCACCAACGACTCACCGATGCCATCCCCACACAAAACATCGCCGCGCCGGCGAACGCATAGCGCGACACGAGCGTCCGCTGGAAGCTCCACGAAGCGACGACGATCGCGGCGCCGGTGATCCAGACCGCGTGCCGTACGACGAACCACCAATCGATCACGACAACGCTTCCCGGCTTCGCGCGTCCACGGCAACGACGAGTGATAGCGCTGCCCAGAAAACGATGCCCAGCTTGGCGCCGAGTGCGATCGCATCCGCCATTCCGAATCCAAAGAACGCCAGGAACCCGGCGCCGAGGCCTGCGGCGATCCAGCGCAGCCGTGCGTCACTCGTGATGCGGAACGTTCGCACCAGCATTGCCGCCGCTCCTAACAAAATCGCGATGTATGCGACCAGTCCAGGGACACCAAGTTCCGCACCTGTGTTGAGTAACTGGTTGTGCGCGTGAGCAATGTCCGTCTCCGGAGCGGTGAAAAATGCCGGATACATCACCGGCATGACGCGGCGGAAATCGTTCATGCCCACGCCGGTGAATGGGAAGTCTTCGATCATGTAGATGGCGCGCGACCACAACTCGACACGGCTCTCCACGTCGCTCGAAAGGCCGCCACCCACGACTCGCTCGCTGAGGCGCGAATTGCCATACACCCAGAACGCCGCGCCGCCGAGGATCGCGACGACGACGATTCCGATCACGGCAAGCCGCAGCCGTCCGCGGCTCTGCCAGATCGCCCACGCGGCCATCGCCACGGCGAGACCGAGCCAGGCGTTGCGCGATTGCGTCAATAGAAAAACGCCCGAGGTGAAGAGAAGTAGCAGGACGGCCAGGATGCGCCGCCGTCCGCTGACCGCGAGCGCAAGCTGCAGCGGAATGAAAAAGAGCAACGCTCCTGCGATCGCGTTTGGCTGAAAGCCTTCCTGCTGCCCCGGCACTCCCCGAATCACGGCCGGCATGCGCGCGGCAAGACTCTGCAGCGCACCAACTTTGCCGATCCAGTTGGTCCCAAGAACGCCGATCGCGGCAAGTGCGCCGCCAGCAACGGCGTAGGTTTCAATCGCGATATCCAGTGCGCCGCTCGAGGAGACGACGCGCACGACGGCAAAAAAAACTGCGACGCCGAGGACGACACCGAGAACTTTGCTCGTGCTGTAGGCGATGTCGAAACTCGCCGCCAAACTGAGCAGAACGGCCACAAGCAGAAGAAGGAGCGATCCGTTGAGAGGTGTGATGGGCGGCGCTTTGATCAACCACAGCACCGGAAGAAGGAATGGCAGAAGCAGCAGCCAGGGATGTCCGAACGGCGGGAACGCCAGCAACGGCGCGAGGAGCAAAACGAGGAAAAGCTCGGCCCAGACGAAGCGCGGGAAGGCGGGCCGCGAACTGGGCGTGTCAGGCACGGCGACGGTCAATATCGTTCCCACTCGCGGCGCCGCGGGCCCGCGGACCTCATCGCGGCGCGGACGCGGTCACGTCGAGTGCAAACCCTGCCTGCGCGGCATCATTGAAAAACATCTTCACCGTGTCGAGCGAATAGTCGGCAAGGTCGCGGCCGATGAGGTCGAGCTTCTTGAGGATGTCGTTCGTCGCCGTGATGATGTGGCAGCCAATCTCGTCGGCCTGGAAGACGTTCAGCAGCTCGCGCGGACTGGCCCATATCAGTTCCGCGCCCGGCACATCGGCGAGGATGCGCACGGACTCCGCCATGATCGGCATCGGATCGCGTCCGGTATCGGCGATACGGCCCGCGAAGACAGATACGTTGCTCGGCGCGCCGCCGCGAAGCGCGTCCGCGATCGCGCGAACCTGATCGAGCGTCATCATCGCGGTCACGTTCACCTTCACGCCATCGTGCGAAAGCGCGCGAACGAGCTCGTACGCGGGCTCGCGGCGTGTGTTCGTGATCGGAATCTTGACGTAGACGTTCGGGCCCCACGTGGCGATCTCGCGCGCCTGCCGCTCCATCTCATCGAACTCATCGGAGAAGACCTCAAACGAGATCGGCCGGTCGGGAATCGCCGCCAGAATCTCGTGCGCGAACCCGCGGTAGTCGGTGATGCCGGCCTTGCGCATCAGCGTCGGATTCGTCGTGAAGCCTTTCACGAACGGCTTGCGATACATCTCGACCATCCCGGCTTTGTCGGCGCCGTCGGCGAACAGTTTGACTTTGAGATCCTGGAGCGTCTTCATGATTCCTCCGTTGCGATTATCCCTACGATGCCACGCACCGCCTCGGCAAGCGAGTGTACGCGCGAAAACGGCCGCACAGGCTGGCGCTCAGCATATCCGTAGTCGATGAAGTAGTTGCTGCAACCGGCGCGTTGGCCGGCTTCGATGTCGCGCCATCGATCGCCGATCAGGAATGATGATTTGACGTCGATGCCGAGTCGTGCCGCGGCGTCGAGAATGCCGCCTGGTTTGGGCTTGCGGCATTCGCACTCCGCGTCATCGTCGTGATAGCAGACGACGAACTCGTCGATCGGCAGCGCGGCGGCGAGGTGATTGTTGATCGCTTCGACCTCCGATCGTTCCTGCGTGCCGCGCGCAACGTCCGGTTGATTCGTGACCACGATCAGCAGAAAGCCTTCGTCGTGCAGCCGTTGCAGCGCCGGCAACGCATCCGGAACGAGCTCGACCTCACGAAGCGTTTGCGGAGGATGAGGCCTGCCATCGCGGACGATGGCGCGGTTGATCACGCCGTCGCGATCAAGAAACACGGCTCGTTTCAAGCGATGCGGATTCCCATTTGGTCTGTTTGGCCTTGAGCGCCGGATGCGATACCAGCAGGTGCCAGATCACGGCCTGAAATGCTTCGGAGTGCGGCGTGACATTCTCCGGATTCACGGTCGGAACGATGACGCAGACGTCCGCGACTTTCGCCGTGTAGCCGCCATCGCGGCCGACGACGCCGGTCACTTTCGCACCAACCGTCTGCGCGTATTGCAGCGCGCGGACGAGATTCGGACTGATGTTCTTCTCGAGATTGCCGCCGCCGACCGAGAAGATGAAGATCATGTCGTTCGACGACAGCCGGCTCGTCTTCAGCCATTCGACGAAGACCGTTTCCCACCCTTCATCGTTTGTGCGGGCGGTCAGCTCGGAAACGTTGTCGGTCGGCGCGTACGACTCGATCCCCACAATTTTGCGAAAGTCGTTGACCGCATGCGAGCAGTTGCCCGCGCTGCCGCCGACGCCGAGAAAGAAAAGCCGGCCGCCACGCTCGCGAAGATCCGCCAGCATGACCGCCATCCGCTCGATGGCATCGGCGTCGAGCCGGGCAATTACCTCCGACGCTTCAGCAAGATGTTGCTTGGTGTAAGACATCATTTCTCCAGAGATGACGAGAATAGCAGCACGCTTTCGAGGAAGCGAGCCAACTCTACGAAAGCAGAATCTTCGTCCCTTCGAAATCGAAGCGAAACCGGACTTCTTCGAGGCCGGCGTGGGACATGGCGTGGCGTAGCCGGTTGCGGTCTTCCGCATAAAACATAAGGAAGCCTCCGCCGCCGGCGCCGACGAGTTTTCCGCCCACCGCGCCGTTTTGAATTCCGAGCTCGTACCACTCGTCGATCTTCGGATTGGACATGCCGCCCGAGCGCCGCTTCTTGTGCTCCCAATGCTCGTGCATCAGTTTGCCGAAGTCAGTCACCTTGCCATTGACCAGCGCGGCCTCGCTTCGCACGGCCAGGTCCTTGACGTAATCGAGATTGCGGATCATCTCGTCATCACCGGCCTGACTGCGCACTTTCTGATCTTTCAGGATGCTCCCCGCACTGCGCGAGTATCCCGTAAAGAAGAGGAGCACGTTGTCCTCGAGGTCAGCCATCGTGTCGAACGAGATCGGCAACGGCGACGCGCTCACCGATTCGTCCTTATTGAACCGGAAGCAGGTGATGCCGCCATACGCGGCGATGTATTGATCCTGCTTGCCGACCGGCTCCTGCAACCGGTCGATCTCAATTTCACAGGCGAGGCGCGCCAGGTCATGAGGAAGAATCGTCTTGCGCCGATGCGCGTAAAGCGCCTTCAACAGCGCAGTGGTGAAGCTGCCGGACGATCCCAGGCCCGTACCTGACGGGATGTCGGCCAGCGTAGTGATCTCGACCTGCGGCGTCTTGAAATCGAGCATCCGAATCGCTTCGCGAATGATCGGGTGCTGCACCTCGTGCACGTCGCCGACATGCTCGAGCTGCGAATACTTCAGAAAAATGCCCGGCGTAAATGGACGCGTCACCGTGACATAGACGTACTTGTCGATTGCAGCGGCCAAAAGATAGCCGCCATGCTCGCGATAGTACGAAGGAAGGTCGGTGCCGCCACCCCCGAGGGTGATTCGAAGCGGACTGCGGGCAATGATCATTTTGTGGATGCCTCTACTGTAAGTAATTCAATGCACGAAGCCGCCTCAGTACCTGCTCGTCGGTCACGCGTTCTCCAGACGATCGCGAACGCTCCTCTGCGAAGCTGGCGGCCATCGCCAACTGCAATTCCGGTGCAACCTCGCGGCGGCCGGACAGGTTTATCGTTTCGTTCGGATCGCTCGCCAGATCGTAAAGTTCCGTTTGACGGCCGGAGCCGAAGATCTCTTTGAGAGTACCGAAAACATAGGCAATTTCGACCGGCTTTCCAGCGTCGGCATTGGGGCCGAGGACACGCGGATGGTACGACTCACTCATGACCCATCTGGGCCTGGTAAAATCGCCGTGGTACAAACTAATGCCTGCACCGCCAGGCACCGGCGAGCCAGCAACATCCATGATCGTCGGAAGAATATCGACGGCACTGACGGGAGCCGTCACAGTTGACACGATTCGCGATCGTGGAAATTTGATGATTAGCGGAACATGAATCTGATGTTGGTACAACGTTATCCCGTGGCTAACGATATACGACTCGCCGAACGCTTCGCCGTGGTCGGAGGTAATCACCACGAGCGTATCTTCGAACGCGTCCAGCTCACGAAGCCGCTCAAACAGCTCTCCAAGCTTCCGATCGAGATAGGCAATCGAACCGTCGTATTGGGAAGTTAGATGCTGTACCTCCCGGACCTTCAAAGGCTGGTGATCCCATATAGACCTTCCGGCAAGATCGCTGTACTGATTCCACTGAAAGGACATGTCTTTGCCTGGAAAAAGTTGGTCGTAGGGAGACGGTGGGACGTACGGCGAATGCGCATCCATGTAGTTGATGAAAAGGAAGAAGGGCTCCCGATTCGCCCGGGCCGATCGGACAAAACGGATTGCTTTCTGGTTCATCCGCTCCGCATCAAGAAACACGGCATCGCTTCGCACAGAAGCAAGCCGTTCCGCCACGAGGTGCCTGAGAAAGGAACGAAGGAGATACGCGCGATTCGCTGCTGCAGAAAAGAAGTCATCTGCAACCTCGCAATCGTATATTTCGAAGCCACGATCAAAGCCAAAAATCGGAAGAAGAAACGCCGTATTCGCAGCGAAGCCGCCCGTGCGATAGCCACGACGGGAAAGAAGCTCAGCCAGGACGGAGCCGGCCCAATACGGTTTGGGAAAGATGTGGACGCGTTCGGGAAGTAGCGGTTCGCTCCGTTGCGCGATGGGGGCGCTCCCGTAAAGATCGCGGCGTGACTCGGCAGCGTGTTGTTCGCTGAAGATATCGCCGATGTATACACGACGGCCGTTTTTGCAAACCGATTCAAACCGGGTGTCGTATTACGCGCATATCCATAAAGCGACAGATGGTCTGCCCGAACGCTATCGAGCGTGATCAGGATGACGTTCGGGCGCGGATCGCTCACCGCCCGGCGTGGCGGAAGCGCGTCCGGAGTGACAATGTGATCGTGCGTGAGCAGTGTCGCACCCACAATCGCCGGCACAAGGATTGAGTAAACAATCAGATATCGGCGCCAGGACCTCTCTGATCCCTCGACTGCGTGCAGGCGCCGCAAGCGATAAAACAACGAGGCGACAATGAAAACCAGAACGCCATAAACCACGACAAGAACGACGCTAAGCGGTGCCGAAACCCATTGGCGCGGCTCGGCGACGATCGACCCTCCCACCAACACGAGTGAGATCGTCAGAGGATTGGTCAATTCGCCCAGACGACTCCGTGGATTGTTACCGATCCGGAATCTGGCGGCCGAGAGCGCGATTGCGATCGCGACCGGCGCCAGGACGAATGGTTCGTTCACTGACAGTGCGAATGCGCCGAAAATGACGCTGAGAATCAGAGTCGATGCCGCCAGCCAGAAGGGATCGTTGTTTGCCAATTGCCGGCCGAAACCGGCGTATATGGTGATCGCTGCAATGATTGCGGAGAGGATCCAGCCAATAATGGGGTACGCCACAAGGACGAACAGAGTAAACCACGTGTTGATCGGAAATGGAGTGACGCTTGGCTCCGGCTTGCCTGCGAACATCGCGTGCGCAAGTACCTTTACGAATGGCCCCAATACGGTGGCGGTGCTTTCCACGACTCCGTAGATAGCCCACACAGCGGCACCCTCGGATGCCGCGCGGAAAACCGCCGAAGATTTCCAACTCAAAGGCCGGATGCCTCGTAGATCTTGCGAACAACATCGAGTGCCGCTCGCGCCTCGGCAAGTCCCGCCGATGGAGTGCGCTTTTGTTCGATGTCGTCGAGAAACTCACGAAACTCCAGTCTCCACGAGTCGTCACCGCGCGGATACTCCCACGATGTCGTCTCCGGTGGCCCCATTTCCGGCAGCATGCGGTAATACGTCAGCCGCTCGACGCCGTAGCTGCCGCCAAGTCCGTCAATAGCCAGTTTTCCGGTGCGGCCATAGATCTCGAATGAAAAGAGGTTCTTCCATTCGGTACAACTCACATGGAGAAATGCGGCGAGGTTCTTTTCCGTACGCAGCAGCAGAAAGGCATTGTCATCGACCGGCATCTGCCAGAAGTAGGTTCCGGCGTAGCCATCGACGTGCGTGAAATCGCCGAGAAACCAGCGGGCGAGATCGATGACATGAACGCCCTGATCGATCAACTCTCCGCCGCCCGCGAGCGCCGGATCGGCGCGCCATTCCTGGTCGTATCCGATGCGTCCGCCGTGTCCGTAGCGTCCTCGCACAAACATAAGCTCACCGCACGCGCCGTCGTCGATCAGCTCGCGTGCTTTCTGCAGCGCCGGGTGATAGCGATGATTGAATCCAACGCGGACACGCACATCATTCTTCTTTGCAGCAGCGATGAGCGGCTCGATCTCGCCAACCGAGCGCGCGCCCGGCTTTTCGACAAGAACGTGCTTGCCGGCTTCGATCGCGGCAAGCGCAATCGGTGCGAGCGATTCGTTCGTGGTGGCGACGATGACGATCTCGACACCCTCGCGTGCAACCACATCGCGCCAGTCGCTGCACGACGCTGCGCCGTACGCACGCGCAAGCGCCGCCGCACGATCGGGAACGGCATCGCAACAAGCGACGAGCGTGCAGGCACCCAAGGCCTTGGCGCGCTTCGCGCCGATGAGACCGCAGCCAACGATGGCGATGTTCAATCGACGCCCCATTTGAGGCCGCGATCTTTCGGCACGATCCGGCGGAGCGTGTAAATGTCGGTCTTCGTTACGTCATCGATATGCTGCGGCAATTCCGCATACGGGTCCCAGACAGCGCTGAGCAGCTTTCCGGTAATCCCGTCGCTTGCGGACGATGCCAGAAAGAGCGCCAGCTCCGCGCCCGCATCGAGTCCGGCGCCGCCACTCTCCTTCTGCTTGAGCGAGCGCACGTAAAATGATGCTCCGACGCGCTCCGGTCCGGCTGCAAGCACCTCGTCCAGGAGCCGCGTGTTGAGGGCGCCTGGCGCAATCGAGTTCACATCGATTCGATGTTCCCGCAACTCCTCGGCCAGCGTCTCGGCGAAACGGACGATGGCCGCCTTCGACGCCGCGTAGGCACTGATGCGCGGCAACGGATTCGTCGCGCCGCCACCCGACAACTGGATGATCTTCCCTCTCCCCTGCCGCTTCATGTGCGGCACGACGGCGCGGCAAAAGAGGACGGATCCGAACAGATTGATCTCGATCGCACGCACCCATTCTTTCCAGTCGATCTCTTCGATCGTTCCCAGCGGACCGTAGATGCCGGCGTTGTTGACGAGGATGTCGATCACGCCGAAGGCCGCGATGGCGCGATCGACGACGCGGGCCACATCCTCTTCGTTGGCCACATCAGCGGCTTCGGCGAAAACGCGCGTCTCGCCGGTTCCGAGGTTCTCGAGCTCCTCGCGTGCCGCACCGATCGTCGAGGCGTCGCGCGCGCAGATGAGCACTGAGGCCCCCGCGCTCACGTAGGCGCGCGCGATGGCGAGCCCGAGACCCTGGCTCGCTCCGGTGATGATGGCGTTTCGTCCGGCGAGATCGTACGGCATGGTTTAGACCGCCTTTCCGACGGTGGCGTAAACGACGCCCGGATGATCGGCCAATTGGTTCCCGAGAAAGCGATTCGCGTCGAGAATGATTTTCTTTCCGGCGAGCGCGTTTTCGATCGCGCCGCCATCAATGTTCCGGTAATCGGGCCACTCCGTCATCACGACGAGCGCGGATGCAGCCGCTGCGGCCGCGAGCGGCTCCACGCAGAGTTCAACGCCATCGATATCGATCGACTTCACCGCGGGATCATGCGCCGCAACCATCGCTTTCTGTGCGACGAGCCAGCGGCAAAGCTCGATCGCGGACGAACGGCGCAGCGTGTCCGTGCCCGGCTTGTACGTGAGTCCCCAAACGGCGATGCGGACGCCGGCGAGATCGCCGATCAGATCGCGCAAACGGCGTGCGGCCCAGCCGCGGTGCGCGTCATTGCTCGCTTTCACGCCGCTGATCAGGTTCGTCGGCACGTCATGCTCCCGTCCGAGCGCAGAGAGAAAAACGACGTCGCGCGCCAGCGTGCCGCCTGCGAAGGCACCGCCCGGCCCGAGATAGGCTTTCGGTCCGATGCGAGGCTCGCTTTTCAAACCGCGCTCGACCTCCTTCGCATCGGCGCCCACCTGCTCGCAGATCGAGGCGATCTCATTGATGAAGGCGACGGACGTAGCCAGGAACGCGTTCAACGCGTGCTTCGTCATCTCCGCCGATTCGACACTCATCCACTCAATCCGATCGGTAAACGGCGCGAGAAGTGACGTGACGCGCGCCCGGTCTCGCTCGTTGCGCACGCCGGCGACGACGCGATCGGGTTTCGTAAACGCTTCGATCGCTTTTCCAAGCCGGAGGTTCTCCGGCGAGTAACCGAATGTGATGTCGAGACCGGCCGCTTTCTTCTCGAGAACGCGCGTAGACCCGACAGGGAGTTGCGAGGAGATGAGTACAAACGCACCGGGCGGAACGTGAGGGAGAAGCGACTCGACAGATCGAAGGACGAATCCGACATCAGCCTGGTCGTCATCATCCACCGGTGTGTCATACGCAATCCAGACAACCTCGGCGTCCCGCAGCGCGTCCGCGGCATCGGCAGTAAATCGCAAACGCCCTTCTTCTGCGACACGCGTCACGAGCTCCGAAAGGCCCGGCTCCGAGACTGGCGGCTCATTGCGAGCCAGCGCCTCAATCGTCTGCTCGTTTGCATCCCAGCCAACGACCCTGTGACCTCCGGACGCCAGGCATGCTGCTGTCACTGTGCCGAGATGCCAGAGGCCGGCGACACAAACTCTCAAGTGCGGGCCTCATAAACCCACGGGTTGGCGCGCAAATAATCGAGAGTGCGAATGACCCCGTCGCGGATGGTGACTTTCGGCGTCCACCCCAAACTTCGAATTTTCGAGCAGTCCAGGAAAATGAAGGGACTGTCGCCGATCCAACCGCGCTCGCCACCGCCATAGGAAAGCCGGGGCTTCACGCCCAGACTCTCCGTGATCCAGCCGATGGACTGGTTGACCTCGCAGTATTCGTCGGTGCCGAGGTTGTAGACGTGGACACGCGACACCGGATTCTTCATCGCGAGAAGAATCGCGTCGACGCAGTCCTGAATATAGAGATACGACTTGCGCTGGCGGCCATTGCCGAGAACACGAAGCTCGTCGGGATTCTCGCGCAGGCTGCGATAGAAATCGAAAATGTGTCCATGCGAGTAACGCTCGCCAAGAATCGAAACGAAGCGAAAGATGTAGCCCTCGAATCCGTAGCCTTCGCAATAGGCCTGGATCAAGCCTTCGCCAGCGAGCTTCGAGGCGCCGTACAGCGACGTCTGAACGGGGAACGCGACGTTCTCGGGAGTCGGGAACTGACACGACTCACCATAGATCGAGCCTGTCGACGAAAAGGCAATGCGCTTGACGCCGGTAGCGCGCATCGCCTCGAGCACGTTAAAGGTGGCGATCGTGTTCTGCTCGAGGTCTCGCTTCGGATGATCGAGACCGAAACGGACGTCGGCGTTTGCTGCAAAGTGAAATACGGCATCGCATCCCGACATCGCCGCACTGAGCCGGGGAAGGTCGAGCACGTCGCCATGCACCATGCAGAACCCCTCGGCACGATGAGCTTTCGCCAGAAAGCGCTCCTGTCCTGTCGAAAAATTGTCGTAGCCAACGACTTCGTGGCCGTCGGCGAGAAGGCGATCGACGACGTTACTTCCGATGAAACCGGCAGCACCGGTGACGAATGTTTTCATGACCGCGTTTTGGGTTACGTTCGTACTACCCCTGCTGGAGGGGCGATTTCATGAGCGCGAAACGGAACCAGCCGCACTCGCGTTTGCGGACTCGCTGAGGCGACGCACTGATCGTGGTACGCGCGAATCGTGCGCGAAAGCGTGTTCGCGCACGATCCGGAGGCCAGGTAGGCTATTGAAGTGAGAGCAGAACCAGGATTTCTCCGCGCCCCGGCGGAAGCGGCTCGAGGGCTTTGCCGAGAATCGTGCCCGGCTGATGGAACTTGCGGCCGTTGATGTCAATCGGCTCGGATTTCATGGCTACACCGAGCTCATCGCTCGTCACCAGAAGGTCACCGACGTGGATACCACTTTTCTTCGCGTCGACCAACACCCGTACCCGGCCGGTCGTAGCGATCTGAGCCTTGCCCTCGCCGGCGCGACCGAGAATGACACCGGGCTGCGCAGACACTACGCCTGCCACACCCGTGTCGTAGGCGTGAACCGACGGCATCACTTCATTCGAAGCCGCCGGGTTCAGGACAACGACCGTTCCCGGCGTCATCTTCGTCTCGGTTGGAACCCACTCAGCGATATCCTGATAGACAGCGCCGATCACTGAGCCCGCCGTGAGCGAGCCCGTTACGTTCACGTTGCCGGTCACGTCGAGCTTCGCTCCCGGTGCGGTTGTCCCGATGCCGAGGTTGCCGCTTTGCGTAAATGTGAACTTCGGAGCACCGGCGTCACCGAGTTGGAAATCCGTGCCGGCGGCGTAAACTCCGATGCCGAGGATCCAGTTGTCTGTACCCCCGGTGCGGAAGTTGAGGGACGAGCCAGAATTTACATTCCCACGATCCATGATGAAGCCGGCGAGCGACGTGGAAGGGCCACCACCCGTGTTTGTTGACCTGACTCCAAAGAACGTGTTTCCGTTGTTGACAACAAGCAATGAGTACGGGGCCGTGCTGCTCGTCCCCACCCCGACCGAAGTGGCCGAAGTTGGAAAGACCGTCGAACCGGCCTGCGTCCATTGGGCTGAGGCTGACGGCCCGATGAGGGCCGTGACGATCAGAGTAACGACAAAGATGCCGGTTGTCTTTTTCAGCGAAGAAGAAATGTTTACCATGGCTCAAACTCCTCGAATCAAGCGTTAGCTGTCAGTGTAGTCGCTGATTCTATACCTATCTATCAATCTTCGCACCAAGCCGCGCACCAAGCCGGGGCGTTGGACAGAGTTTGGCACGTCTGGTCGCTACGATCCTGTGCAGGCGATCACCACCCCATGTGATGCGGAGAGTAGAATCGTTGAAGTCCAGCCAGTGCGACCAGTTGTCGATGTACTGAAGGCCATCCTCACCCAGTCGTCGAAGCGTGAGGTCGCGTTCCGTCCACAGACTGGACGGACGTTGAGACTCGCTTGCGCCCGAACCCGTCAACGATAAAATCTTCAATGTGGGAAGCCGTGCGAGGCCCAACAAGTGACTTGTCACCTTGAAGAAAGCTCTCGATCTGGGAGGTTCATTCAAACTGAGCTCGCGCAGGACCCGATCCAGCCGGGTCACACGGGCGGGCCGGCTTTTGAAGACCGGTCCGGCCATCTCATGGCTAGGCGGCAGATGCTAGTGGCGATCGTCCTGCATCGATTTTCACGGGCCTGAACTTATATCTCGTGAAGCGCGTCCGGTTTCGTGCCACATCCAAAGGTGTCAGCGATGAGAACCGGAATTCCGGTAGCCGGGCTCATCGCATAGATGCCGACGTTTCCAGAGGCAGGTACAAAGCGGATCCCATAAAGATTGCCAGTCAGAGGATCGTACTGAAGTTCGCCCATCGAACCGGCCACGTGCGTGACGCCACCGCTGGCGAGGTTGACCGAAAACAACTCGCCACTGTAAACAAAAAAGTATCGCCTGCCAACGGGATCAAAGGCCGTCGCGGCACCAGCGTAGCCGGGCACGCCTGTGTCAGTGATGAGCATCGAGATGCCGGTCGCAGGATCGAGGGAGTAAATACCGACGTTTCCAGATGCCGGCACGAAACGTATGCCATAAATAGTCTGCGCCACAACCGGTATCGGAAGAGCCATGACGATGACGATGGCCACTCGAAGGCATAGGATTCTCATGAAGGCTCCGTTTTCGTTGGACATCGCTACGAACCTGTGCCGGCGATCACAACCCATGTCGTGCGCAGCAGGATCTTGAAGTCCAGCCATAGCGACCAGTTATCGATGTATTCAAGGTCCATCCTCACCCAGTCGTCGAAGTTAGAGATCTTGTTTCGCCCGCGCACCTGCCACAGGCATGTGATCCCAGGCCGAATGCTCAACTTTCGTTTGTGCCAAAACCCGTAACCCTCCAGCTCGTGCGGGAAGGCGGGACGCGGACCGACCAGCGACATGTCACCTTTAAGAACACTCCAAAGCTGCGGAAGCTCGTTGAGGCTGTACTTCCTAAGAAACCTGCCAATTGGAGTGACTCTCGGATCCTGTTTCATCTTGAACACAGGGCCGCTCATCTCGTTCTGACCGAGAAGTTCATCCCGCCGGTCATCCGCGTCCGGATACATCGTCGTAAATTTGAATCCAGTGAAGCGAGCACCATTGCGACCAACGACTTTCCAGCGATAAAAGACATCCGAGCGGCGGTCGGTGAACTTGATGGCGATCGCGATCAAGAGGAACAGTGGCGAGAACAGAAACAGCAGGATTCCCGATATGATGATGTCGAAGAGACGCTTGAAGAACAGCGCGTCAGAGTCGAAATGGGGCGGTGCGAGAACGATCGCCGGCAGGTGCAGTAATTGGAAGGGATACAACGTGGAAAGCGTCCGCACTTTCCCGAACAGCAGGCCCTGAGGAACGACACGCAAGAGAATACCGAGGGAATCGCAACTCTCGATCACGTCGGGCAACCAGTCCGCGTTCCCGTTCGGCTGCACGGCAAGCACCTCGTCAACAGGATGGCTGATCAGTACGTTACCCAGTTCCCCGGCCTGTTCGATCAAGGGAGCTCCGGGCTCTGGTCCATCCGAGTCCTCCGGGATCGCGAGATAGCCTGTGATGCGGTACTCGCTCTCCCGAACCGTCTCCGCGAAGTATTTAACCATCCATCGAACGATCGCGCGCGGTCCGACGAGCAGAACATTCTTAGTATAGAAACCGGCTTCCCGCCTTTGCACAAGGTATTGACGCAGTGACACGCGGAACAGGACCAGAGCCGCCGAGCCGAACACCATGAATGACACCAGGAACAACCGGCTCCAACCGACACTCTTTTCAAAGAACAGGAACAGTGTGATCACGCCCGTAGCGCCAACCGGCGCAAACAACGACGACAGCACCACGCGTGCGCGGCTTTGCTGGAGCAGAGGACGATATGCCTCCTCCGCCTCCAGAATGAAGATCGTGGCCACGCCGGCGACCACAAGCATCCTCGCGATCACGTGAAACGGAGGAAGTTCCCCGGTCGTTTCAAGCGGCCGGAGGGTCATTGGCATCCAGTCGAAACGCACGCCTGACAACAGGTGATGCAGCGCTGGCCATAGCGCATACGCCAGACAAAACGCGAACGCCACCACAGCGAAGTCAAGAACCCAGAAGAAGCGCCGGGGAATCATGGCTGGTTGCTCTCAAACGCGTACACCTTACTCTCTGGTGGCATCGGTGCAAGTGAGTTATTCGTTGGGTTTACGGGTTATGTCCGGGTTGGCGTCAGCAGACGGTTACCCGTTCATAGTGACGAATCAAGCGCTCCGTTAGAATGGGCCACGCGAGTTCCTGCTCCGCGAGTTGTCGAGCTGCCTCTCCCATGAGCCGGCAACGTTCCGGCTGATCGAGGAGTGCCAGGACGACGGCGCCCATGCCGGCTGCATTGTCCGGCGCGATCTGTCCAATCGCGTGCCTGGCAAACAGCTCGCGGCAATCGCCCACCGCCGTTGCTACCGTTGCTTTTCCCGCCGCCAGGTAATCGTTGATTTTCGAAGGCCAGCGGCCGCGGCTGGCAACAGTGTCCTTTAGCGGAAGTAGCATGAGGTCACACGCAGCGATCAGGTTGAGCATCTCCTCGTGTGGCACGAAGCCGGTCCTGATGATCGAACTGTCTGAGGGAACCTCGACCTTCGGATTGCCGATCAGCATCAGCCGGGCGTCTGGACGCGCCTCGCGAACGAAGCTCCAAGTCTCGAAGAGCAATTGCGCATCGCTTCGATTGAGGACTCCGAGGTATCCCACAAGCGGTCCATTGAATGTTAGCCGGAGCAGCTCCCTTGATGCGTTTCGTTCCCGCGGTACGATACCTTCCGTATCGCAACCCTGAGGCAATCGAAGAATCGTCTCCGGTCTTACTCCCAGTGCAATGGCTCGCTGTTCCAACGCGGAACTGATGACAGTCGTGGCGGCGGCGCGGGTGCGGAAGGCCTCCTCGAACCATGTCTCCAGAGGGCCGATCAAGGTCCGCACGATGGTGCCGGTCGCCCGTTCTTCGATCGTGCCGCCGCGTCCCCACCAGTCCGCCCAGTCGAGCACGAGCGGTGCTCGCGCGGTCAGAGCTGGAAGAATAACCGCTGGCCGGCAATCGAAGGCGTGCACGACATCCCATTCACGCCGGCGTACCCACAAGATACGCCGCAGCGTGTCCCAGCCATCCCAACCCGTCCGACCACGTCCCCACAACAAGTCAGGACAGCCAACTATCCTTAGCCCGTCTCGACTCTCGATCTCAAAGGTCAACAGCCGGCTACGCGAGATTGCAAGAAGCGACACGTCATGGCCGCGTCGCGTCAGCTCCCGTCCAAAATGAAACGCGCGGAAAAACGTTCCGCCGCTCCAGACGATATTGTGATTCAGTAGAAGGATTTTCATCGCCACACGGTTGTGACGGCGGACACTCGCCGCCGGCTGGCAAGCATCCGAGCGACGGCGACACCGCTCAGTACCTCGCCGGCTATTCCTATGACGAGCAGGGGACCGGCATTCGCGAAAACCTGGGAATCGTCCCCGACCAGGCTTCTTCGCGATCCTCTCGAATGAAAACTTCTATAAGCAACAGCTGTTTCTCCTTCGCACGAAGAACATCCAGCCCAAAAGACAGCATTACGTACACGTGGACGCCGTTCAATACTAAAGAACGACATCCTCAAGCACCTTGAGCGTATCAGTAACCTTCGAGGGGCGAATGCGAGACCTCCGGATAGGGACGCAGATCATGTCCGCTTTGTCAAGCCGGCGGTGCGTTATAAACGGCAATGATGGCCTTCGGCAAGCCGAGGACCCGCTCGATGTGAATGCCGGCCGCGGGAAACAGCTTCTTCATCTGCGAGGTACGGAGCAGATTCCAATCGACGTTGCCATCCGCCGATTTCACCCAATACCGGTCAGAAATTCGTACTAAACGGACCAGAGCGGAATGAGGAAACCAATTAGTAAATGGAAGCCATAGGTGACTATCAATCGGGAAATCGCGATGGGGTGTCTCTACGAAGTACGACCGTCCGACTCGCCGAATCTCTGCGGCGAAGTCCGTTTGATGTTCGAACGATCGCCTGGCCCACTCCCGCTCGGAAATCGATGTCGACTGACACTCCTTTTTGGGCAACGTGACATGCTCGATGACCGCGTTGCAGATGACCACGTCAAATTCGCCATCGGAGAAGGGAAGCGGTCCCTCTGCGGGCAATTGGACAAAACGCAAGTCGCTAATCTCACCGCTGGCGGTGGGCAATTGCCGATACAAATCTGCGACGGTCCATCTGGCCTCAATGCCGATCCGGCTGCAATAGAGTGCCAGGCCGCCTGATCCACCGCCAAGGTCCAGAACGGATGCCCCTGGCGTAATTCTCAGCCATTTCGCGATTTGCTTCACCCGCCGCCGGAGGAAGAAACCCCGCACTGAAAGGAGGAGTCTGTTGCGCCAACTCAATTTTGGGATCTCAGCCATGGCACTCTTAGTTCCGCTTTCGGCAAGAGAATGACCGGCGTGCGTTGCGAGGGACCAGCAGCTCGCGAACGGTCCATTGGATCGACGCACCTTCCAAACCCCCAGCGCGTGGCGCCC
The DNA here is from genome assembly GCA_963719365.1 of Thermoanaerobaculia bacterium. GTDB lineage: Bacteria > Acidobacteriota > Thermoanaerobaculia > Gp7-AA8 > Gp7-AA8 > JADGNZ01. Next base: position 2,449,119 of record OY970380.1, read on the forward strand.
TTGTCACTGCAGTACTATTCATGAAGCCGCCGGCTGGTTGTAGCCAAGCACGATGTGCAGGACTGTCGACGACACGTTCGGAACCAAGTACTCGGCGGGAGGCGACCAGTTACCGTTTGACGAGAGCCCGAGTCCGACGCAGAGAAGGATGCGTTCGGGGTCGGAGCCCGACAGGATGTTGCTTCCGCACTCGATCGTCTCCGGGCGTTCCGTCACATCGCGGATCGTAACGTTTGGTATGCCGAACAAGGCGCATTCTTCCTGCACCGTTCCGCTGTCGGTGAGCACGCAGTAGGCGCGCCGCTCCAGTTGAATGAAATCGAAGAATCCGAATGGATCGAGGAAACGAATCGCGCTGTTGTGGTTTTCGATTCCGAATGCGCGCATACGCGAAACCGTTCGCGGGTGTGTGCTGACAATGACTGGGAGCTCGTATCGCCGCTGCACATCGTCCAGCGCTTTCATCAATTTCAGTAACACCTGCTGGTCATCGACGTTCTCCGATCGATGCATGGTGACAAGGAAATACTTTTGAGGCTCAACCCCCAGTGTTTCGTGAATTGTCGAAGCGCTGATCTCCTGTTCATAGGCGTTGATGACCTCATTGATAGGATTCCCGACGACGAAGATTCGGTGGTTCTCGATTCCCTCCCGAAGAAGGTTTTCCTTGCTTCGATGCGTATAAGGCATAAGCACATTACTTGCATGATCGATAACGCGCCTGTTCAACTCCTCGGGAACTCGATCGTCGTAGCAACGGTTGCCCGCCTCCAGGTGGTACACGGGTATATGTCGCCGCCGGGCAAGCAGACTACATAAACCGCTGTTGGTGTCACCCAGGACCAGTAAGAGATCCGGCCGCTCGGATTCGAGCACTCGATCGAACGCGGAAAACATCTTACTAAGCTGCTCTGCGAACGTCTCGCTTGCGGCATCGAGGAAGTAGTCCGGCTTCCGTATGCGGAGATCGCGAAAGAAGATGTCGCTCAGCGAGGGAAGAAAATTCTGCCCCGTGTGGACCAGTATGTGATCACAGGCCTGATCGAGCTTCGCGATGATGCAACTGAGGCGGATCATTTCGGGCCGCGTGCCCAGAACCGTCATGACTTTCATCGGAGAAATTCCCCGTGCTCGAACTTGGCCTCGCCCGGCATGAGGTGGTATTCGCGCAGCATCGCTGTCAAGTCGGAATACGGCATTACCCAGTCGGCAGAACTGTACTCGCGCTCGAGCGTAGGGGAAGTATCTGCCGGATCGGCGAGCTCCGGAAGCATGGGGCTAATCGCATAGAAGTCCCCGCGGCGGCGAGTGCGGTTTGACTCTTCCTCCGAGACCAGGATCTCGTGGATTTTCTCGCCAGGCCGGACTCCGGTCACGGTGATTTCGATTTGCCTCTCGCCGATTAACGATGTCGCCAAATCGACCATATTGGCCGACGCGGCATGAGGAATATAGGTCTCGCCGCGCTTGGCGTGACGGAGAGCAGCAAAAATCGTGTCCACGGCGTGATCCAGGCTGAGCAGAAATCGCGTCATCTCCCGCGTGGTGATTGTAACCGGTCCACCGTTGCGTATCTGCTCATGGAAGAGCGGAATCACCGAGCCGCGGGAGGCCAGCACATTGCCGTAACGAACGCAGATGAAGCGCGTCCCAGGACACCGCATATTTGCCTGAATGAAGATCCGCTCCTGAATCGCCTTGGTCATTCCCATGACGTTGACAGGCTTGCAGGCTTTGTCGGTCGACACGCCGACGACGGTTTCGATCGCCAGGCGCTGCTCCTGTATGGCTCTGACAATGTTCTCCGGCCCTCCGATATTGGTTTGCACCGCCTCGAACGGAAAGTACTCGCAGGTCGGAACCTGTTTGAGCGCAGCCGCATTGATCACCAAGTCGGCGTCTCGCAACGCGGCCGAGACCGAATGCAGATCTCGCACGTCGCCAATGCGGAAATGAAGCCTCTCCTCGGCGTTTTGGTAGATCACCTCATCGGTTGCCTCGCGACGGTGCTTGTACTCGACACGCATCGCGTGTTGCTTTGCCTCGTCGCGGGAGAAGACGACTACTGTCGCTGCTCTCCCCATCTCTCCGCCGAGGAGGCGTCGGACCAGGATCTGGCCGAGTGACCCTGTGCCACCAGTCACGAGCACTCTTTTCCCTTCAAGCGGCTGTAAGTTCATGTTTCCATCGGTCATATGGCGTGGTGTCTCCTGCAATCTGGGCGATCATTTCTTCCCAGGAATGGATCTGATACTTCGTCGCGGCGATGAATCGCTGCCCGTCCAGGCTCCGGTCGCAAAGTGCGTTCTCGAAGCGCTCGACTTCGATACCGAGATTCATAGCGTTATTGATGCTCACCAGTAATTCGTATTTCGAGATCGAATTGCTGGCGACGTGGTAAAGCCCCTGAAGCTCCGGCTGGCGTTCGACAATGAACGCCAGAATCACCGCCAGCGCCTGCGTCGTGAATCCGCTGTAGATGCTGTTGACATAGCCCTGGACGCTCTTGCCCTGCTGGCTGATGAACCACTCCAGAAGACCGGCGTTCTTGGTGAAGTCACGCCCGATCACTGATGTTCGTATCGTCAGGCAATTCGGGCCTCTCACCTCACCGAGCAGCTTCGATTGTCCGTAGAGATCCGGTGGGTCGGCGAGGTCCAACTCCGAGTATTGCCCCTTCCGGCCACTGAATACGCAATCGGTGCTCACGTGGATCAGGCGAGCGCCAATTGCCGCCGCCGCCCCCACAAGCCGGTGAGGGAAAAGCGAATTCAACTGGATCAACGGGACCGCCTCGCGTGCCTCGCCTACCTGCTTGATCACACCAATGCAGTTGACGATCACCGTTGGCCTAACATCATCGACAATCGCCCGCACTCGTTCGAAATCCATGGCGTCCACGTCATCGATCACATGGGCCGAATCTCTGTACAAAGAAAGCCTCGATAGGCCAGACTGCGAACGCCTCAGCGTAGTATAGGTGTCGAAGCGCTCCTCGAAGTATTGGTAGACCTTGTGGCCCAGCATACCCGACCCGCCGAGAATCAGTACTCTCACCCCTTGCTCCCCATCTCAGACTTATCCCCTTTGAAATGCAACACCAGACAGAATCTACGGCGCGCAGCCGGCTCGGGAAACTGACCTTGCGCCGTGCGTGCGTCGTCGCCACTCCGATTCATTTGGCTGCGGCGGAGAACGTCGTGCCTGCTCAGAATTCAATTTCCCGTTCTGGTTTTCCGCCAGCACCGCGCATCGCATCTCCCGGTCCAAATTTTCCATACAAAAAACGTCTTACGATTGGCTGGCGGCGAATAAACCAGAGCACTTCGTGTACTGCATCCGCAAATATCGAGTCGTAAAAAAAGCGGTTCAGAGGGCGAATATGAAACGCGGCCAAATGAATATAGTTAATGAATGCCCGGCGCAGCCGGAACGTTCGCGTGGAAAGGTCAGAGGGTGGCCGGTTCAACTCGATTTCCGATAAGGCGCCGGGAAAAAGACCCTCTTGCCGCGCCACGATGTGGTGCCCGATGCTGAAAGGATCGATTTTCATAACCTCGCAAGCCACAAAACTCGCTGAACCCGGATCGTCTCCGGCGATCACGATATTCATGGGAACGGCATCACCCATCATCGGACCGGTGTGGTCGAGGAAATAAGTCCCGTCGAAAATGCAGAACCGGGTCTTGAGGAGTTTATTGATCGCGATAATCGAGTTGTCGAACTGCGGATGCTGCGTGACACGCATCTTGTCCCCGAGGCATCCCCATTGATTCTTAAAACCGAGAGATGCTCGTGTCATCGCGTGCACCTTCGGAACCGGCAAAGTTACGAATACGTCAATCTCATGCAATAGAAGTGTCGGTAGCTCGACAGTAATGTCCCGCCCGCCTACGGTCGTCGTCGCCCGTTCGTGGCGGCCCTTGCTTAGGTTAACTACCTGCACCCCATACTCCTCAGCCAAGTTGTAAAGACCGTGCGTTTTGAATGCCTCTTCGGCCCGAAATGATGCCTGGCCTCCTTCTGACTCCCCAATAATGATGTTTTTGCTGAGCAGGAGCAACTGTTCAACGAATGTTCTGATGAAGTACGGGGTCACAGTGACGCCCGGCATGGGGACGCGCCATGTCAAATTGGGCTTGATGAAGACCCTCGTCTCGGGTCGGATCGCTTCATCGGCACGTATCCATCTCAGTGCCTCTGAAATGGTTGGTGCCAAGTCCTCGGGAGTATCGAAGCGACCTGCGAATACACGATTCATACGCTCTCACTCCCATTCAAAAACCTGCGCTCACGAGCGCTTGCAACGACTGCATGCTGAAGCAACACTCCGCAGGGGTTCGATGGAATTCTCCATTGCCAGCGGAACGCGCCGGTTCACTCGCTCATGCCGTCCGTCCCGCCAGGCGCGGGATCCGCTCACCTTCAAGCGCCATCCGCCTCCGCCGTTGTTCGTGACGTGAACTGCCGATTCATTTCGGCGAGGACTGCAAAGCATCGGAAAGGTCTGCCTTGATCCGCATCGCGCCGCGGATGTACTCGAATTCCCGGAGAGCCGTTTTCCTTCCTTCGCCGCCTAACCGTTCCCGCAGTTCGGGCGATTCGCACAGAGCCGAAATTGCGCGGATATACGATGCAACGTCATCATACGTCACCACGAGACAGTTCGAGCCATCTGCATAGAACTGGCGAAGATCGCTGAACATCGTGGTTACGATTGGAGTGCCGGAGGCGAGGATCTCTGCCGTCTTTCCAGGAAACCCGCCTTCGGCGATGGCTGGTTCTTGTTGCGCATTCAAAATGATATCGGCACTCGCATAGACGGCGTGGGCATTTTCGGGTGGAACCCGCGTCAGTATCGTTGCGTATGTTTTCAGGCCGTTCTTCATAAGCAACCGATCCACTCCGTCCAACGTTTCCGGATCTTGCGAGCATAGGAGATACAATCGGAATCTGACCCTCTCTCGAAGGATCGAAAGTGCCGACGCAAACGGTATCAGGCCATAGAGATGATATGGCGTCGTCACGACGCTCAGAAACTTCACGCCGTCGAAGTCATCGAACAAATTGGCTGCAGACTGCTCCCTTTCGATCTCACGGCGGTCGATGAACGAAGGGATGATATGCCTCACCCTCCCCCTGGCGGTCTTGCTGTAGAGATCATACAGGTAGGTGTTCACCGTGAAAATAACGTCGGCACACCTGTTTAACAGTGGCTCGCTGAGCGCCATGTTGATTCCGGACAGGAGTCCATACAAACTCTGTCTGGAACGAGCTTTCAACCGGTAATTAACATCGTTCTTGTCTACCGCGAGCTTGATTCCAAAGCGCCAGGCGATAAAAGAGGCCACGGACAACTCCACAAACCCGACGCCGCAAAGAAGCATCGCGTCCACAGGCTTCGCCGCATGCATTCTTGCGACGAAACCATAAACCCTGACAGTGCCCGCGAGCTTGTAGTAAAGCTTCCTGACGAGCCCAGTCGTGCCGGTCAGTTGGCGTTGAATCGTGTGAACATATCGATAACCATATGTGTTCACGAACTCCTTGTCGCATGGCAGCGGCTCGGGAGGATACGCAACGATGAGCGATACGTCGCATCCGTTCTTCGCTAATCCCGCGCCAAGGTATTTCACTCTCCTCGCAGGACCGTCGTAACCCGGAAATTTCCCTCGCGAAACTATGGCAATGCGCATTTTCGAACTGTTTCCTGTCTGCTTCGATGATTGGTATTGGCCGGCTCTTCGCGCTGCGATAGCCCGGCGCCAATTCCCCTTGTCAATGAGTCCTCCACTTGGTTCCGCCCGCTCCACTTCTGTCATCACAGTCTCTTAACGCGGCGCCTGTCCGGCCCGCGGGCCTCGCCTGCCCGAGGGCAGGAGCAATCGGAACGAATGACAGACTTGCCAGGGCGTCACTATCGCCACACCGGTTCGGACATGCTTCCGTGAACCTGCGGCCCGGTGCTGGCTACCGGCAGTGTTCTGCATAGAGACTCTCAAATCCCCGCAAAATCTGAGCTGACACCATATCAGGGTGGAAAGTGGACTCGTACACACGCAGGCCCTGTTCCGCGATTTCTCGCGCACGCGTGGGGTTGTCGAGTAGGTGTGTCAGCTTCTCCACCCACTCCCCAGGCCTTCCGAACTCCGCAAGCATGCCATTTTGCTCGTCCTCAATCAGCTCTCTGCTGAACTTGTCCTTCGATGCCAAAACCGGCACCGTGCTATGAAAGGCCTCGATAATCGTCCTTGAAAAGTGAGGAAAAGAGTTCGATGAAACAACAACATCAGATTGCTTCATGATCGCCACTGCGTTCGTGACCTCGCCTGCAATTCTAATGTTTCCGGACAGTGCATTGTCGTTCACGAAATCGAAAAGGTACTCGGTTTCGGGACGGTCAGTTTTAATGGAGCCCAGCCCCCATTCCGACTTGAAGTCCAGGTGAAACGGCCCCGCCACGACGAACACCACGTCGTCGCGATTGGCCACAAGCTGTTTCACGACGGACAACAAAAAGCGGCAGCCCTTTACCTGGCTTGCGCCGCCGAAGTATGAAACGACTTTCTTACCCCTGGGAATCCCGTACGCCGTATGAATATCGAATTCCGGCCGTCCGCCATCCGCCTCGCAATCGACAGTGTTCGGAATCACCGTCACCTTCCCATCACGATTCGGAGAGGTTTGGAAAGGCTCGACGTGAAATCGCGTAATGCCAAACACCCAGTCCGAGCGGCGCAGCAAATAAGTGTAAATCCATCTTCTGAGGCCGAAGCGCCCCCTGATCAACTCGGCTTGAAGCTCGCAAACAACCGGTATATGCAACCATTTCGCAGCTTGCACAAATTGTGGCAAAGCGGAGTCCGTCACAAACAGAATGTCCGGCTTGACTCTTTTGATATATTTGAACGCAAGAAAAAGGCCGGTAACCAGTTTGACACAATCCTTGACTGTCGTTCGAAGCTCCTCGACGAAATCACATTGAGTACTTTCAAGAATTGTTGTCGTATTCATCCTCAGCGAAAAACGCGGGAAGTACAGCAGGCGCGCGCCACAGCGTTCTAAATAGCGCGACCCTTCGTCGGCAGGTTCCCGGTTTAAAACAAACACGGTGTGGGAGCGAGAAACGAGCGTTTTGACGATAAACCCAAGATTCAAAGTCGAGCCGCCCAACTGCCAGCCCGAATGGATTGCAAGGACGATCATTACGGTCTGCCGGAATTCGGCTCAATGCCAGGGCAAGCCACCCGGTTTGCCTCCGTATACCACTCGGAAACCATTAGAATTGCAAAGTGGGCAGCAAGCGGAGCAGGGACGGCCCGGCTCTTACGGTGTCTCCGCAACCGGGCCGATTGATAGCTGTCGCAATCCGGCTGCCGGGTCTTTCGTGAACTCGAACAGTCCGCACGCGTACGTCGCACCGAGAAATCGCTCCGGATCGGTGTCATGCTCTAGGTCGCCAGCGTCGTTGACTGCACTGAAGGAAACCAGCCGGAGATCGGCGAACGCCTCAAGGATCGTCAGTGGATTGAAAACGCGCTGTGCGTTGAATTCCAACCTTTCTCGTCCGATCGGCACGGAGAAGTACAAACTGCCTGACGCGGCCAACACGCGCGACAGCGCCGCCATCACCGTAAAGCAGGCGGAAGGTTCGACTGGATCCCCGTAGCGGCCCAGCCCAAAGTGCTCGGCCGCATGAAGGCACGAAAGCGAAGGTACCGACGCGTCCGGAAACGTGCTTAGGGTCGTGGCGTCCGACTGCACGAATTCCAAGCCCTGGATGCTACTCGCGAGCGGTCGAATATCGACGACGGTTACTGGCATGAACGGAAGTACGTGGGCCACGAAGCCATCGATGCGTGAGCCGATGTCAACATGACGCAAAGGTCTCTGCTCGAACACCTTACGCGCAGCCCAAAGATCCTGATGAAAATAATGACCAGCCGCAGACCCTGCATGCTCACTGTAGTCGATCAGAATCGGATGAGCGTTCCTGATGGTAAGCGGGAATCGCGGTCCAGACCACCGCCGGCGGTAGGATGCCCAGTCGCTCGCGAACCTTGGCAGAAAGCGCCAAGACCACACGCGTTGTATGTCCACTCCCATCAGCGCCGCCCATCGGCGAACCATTGTCAGCATCGGCCGCTCTTGACGAGGACTCGTTCGATGTCTTTCAAAAGCCACAAACCGAGAGATTTATCGGCAAATGCGCCGCCAGCCTCGGTGCATCCCTCGTTCAGCACTTGCTGTGGAGGTGGGAAGTTGAACGGCGGCTTCTCTAGATTGAGCGTCCGCCAGTCGCCAGAAAGAATGTCATGGTTGGTCTCGCGGGCGGTGAACGTTGTCGTGAGAAGAAAACGAGCGCCGCTCGCGCATATTTGGCGTAAGGCCGCAAACACATCTGCGTAGGACAGGTGCACTAGACAATCGCGGCATAGCACGAGGTCAACGGGAGGGAGAGTATCGCTTATGATGTTTAGCTTCTCAAACCGTGTTCGAGGTCCCTCAAAGCGCCGCCGGTTTTCCGCGACGAGGGCCTCGACGACGTCTGCGCCCACATAGTCGATTTCCTTAAGGTTGACCTGGCTCATCCAACGGTAGTCACCGCAAGGAATATCCAAGAGGCGCTTTGTCTCTGAAGCACGCAGCAGCGCTGGAAGATCCCGGATGATCCTTGTGGTCTGATCGGGATCGGAGCCGCGGCCGGATACGGATTCCACTCCTCCCCAGCGGTTGTTTCGATAGATTCGTGTAAACGTTTGTTCAGTGCTGGTGAATACAGAGCAGAGCCGGGCATAGCTGCGCCGGAGTGCAAGATATGTTTTGTAGACAACGGGCACGCCCATCAGCTTCGATTTCACCGCCACGATTCGATCCCGTTCCATTCTCACGCGATTTGGGACCCTGCGCTCATTCGATTCAGGACTGGGGAGGTATTTCCCGGCGCTACCCTATTCCCACCGGGACCGGACGGAAGGCTTTCCCGCTGGGCAAGTTCTGTTGCGCGAACCAGGAAGGTCAGGCATACCAACCACAGAATTACACTTTGTCCGGTATAATCAAAGAAGCTTCCTCCGCCGAAACCCTGGACCAGCAGGTAAACCGCCGTCGCAATAGTCCCGATCAACATTGCGCGCAACCCTTCGGACTGCGTTCTGAACATCGCCCGGCGGCCGCGCTCGCACAGAAGCAGTACGATGCCAAAGTACGTCAGGGCCGGCCACAACCCCAGCCGCCCGAACGCCCAGCCGAACGAATTGTGCGTGAACAATAGGTTCTCCACCGTATTGCCAGGATTGCCTTCGAGGGAATTTCTCTGCGTTAGCCTCTGAATCCTCCCCTCGTCAAGGTCCACGAAGTTGTTATCTCCATAACCGAGACCGAATCCGTAATTGCGGCGTCCCAACTTCAGGCCATACGTGGCGCCTAACAACCGATCGTCGCGGTTTGTATCGTGATCGCCCACCTCGACGGTGCCCTGGAGGGTGGGGTCCAGGACGGAGTAGAGTCGTCGAAGACGCATGTCTTTCAGAATTAGCGACGTTGTTCCTGGTACGAACTCTACAGCCGCAGCAGTACCCAGGCTTAGCAGGACCGCCGATGCGCAGACCGCGATCGCGAGGCGCCTCATCGGCGCTCGTACACCGAAACGTCGTCCTGACACCGCCACGATGTAAATCATGAACACGAACGCTGCCAGCACACCACCGTAGAGTGAGCGAACGTCATTCGCACAGAAAACGAAGACCAGCGTCGCAGAGATGTACAGCCATGCCAATCGCCGCAAACCAGCGTTATGCCTCTTAACGGAAATCACGCCCGCTGCCAATAGCATCAACCACACGAGCATCCCGTCGGCCGTGTCGATGCCAAACCGATACGTGTCGGGTCTGGCCGTATCATTTGCGACCCACCAGTGCGCATATCCAGCAACCAGCGTGGGCACACCGAGCAGCAGCATAAATCGAACGAATTGCCGAAGGTCGCGATATCTCCGCAGCACGCCAAGCATCGGCAATATGGCTAGATAGAACAGCGTCGTGCGACAGTCGCGCAGTACTATGCCAACGCCCTTTCCGGAGGCAAGCCCCGTGACGATGGGAATACTCAGGACACCAATGAGGAGATAGACGGGTCCGTGCTCGAGACGAATGCTCGATTGCGCGCGTACCAGCCGTTCCACGAGCCAAATCGCCAGAAAGACTGTCAGAAGCAGGTCGGTCTCGCGCAATTGAGACGCTCCCATCTGAATGGTCAGGCGCACAGGCGATTGCCAGAGGAGCGTAAGCATCATCGACGTGGTAAACAGTGTATAAAACGCGACCTTCATGGCACGCCGCAACAACACGCCCGACTCTCGCCGTGGCCGCGCTAGCGCGATCCGGCTTGACAATGCAGGCGTCCGATGCTGCGGCACTCGAAGTGCGGCTGTTTCCGTCATCGATTTGCACTCGCCGATGCACACACCGCCGCTGCGCCGGCAGACAAGGCAGTGCGGGTTTGATCAGCCGGGGCCAGAGCCATGCTCTCTTCCAATGCCGCGATTCCGGCATTGTCCCGGCCTGAGCAACGAAGCAGCACGCCCTGGAGATAGAGGGCGGCCGGAAGGCTTGGATCCTTTGCGGGCCGCGCCAGGCGAACGGCCTCCTCCGCCATTTGCAAACCTTCCCGGTTTTGGCCCAGGGCCAGGTAGCAGCTCGCCGCAATGTTGTAGTAATAGGGGTGAGAAAACCCTAACCCTGGCCGCATGACTTTGATTGCTTCACCATAGCGGCTATAGGGCGGCACATAGTAGAGATACATCATAGCGGCCTTTGTCCGCAGGCCTTCATCGTCTGGGCTACTCTTTAAACCGTCAAGCGACGCAGCCAGTGCAGCAGGATAGTCCTTGATCTTCCACGCCTCGGCTGCGGCTACGTCATTCCAGAGACCCGCAACAGAAACGTCGGAATAGCCGATCGCGCTTCGATAATGCGAAAGGGCCGCTGTCCATTCACCCTGTTGTGCTGCAATGTCGCCATCAATAAGCTCCAGCCGGGCCCTGAATCGCCTGGCCGCTCCTTCGCGCGCTCGGAGGGCCCGCAAACAGTAGCCATTCGGAGGGGTAGAGGACGCAGAAGGCCGCCCAATGCGCCTCAAATCGACAACCCAACGTGCCGGCACGATGCATTTGCTTAGTTGGATCATGCTGCTGTTTTCACGCAACAGGGCGTCGAGGCGATACATAGCCAGCGCCGCAAGAGGCACCATTAGAATGAAAGTGAGACTACGGGCAGCCCTGATCACAACGGTAGAAATCTCGATTTCGCACGACTTCTCCAACGGCGGGAAGACTGGTCATAGATAATCTTGAGTCGTCGCAACATCTTATCCCCGCACCAGGTGCACGCCCACAACAGGTAAGCACTTGCCTGGACGGGGTTTGCCTGAATCGCGCGCGAGAGAAGGGTCCTGGCTTCTCTACCCCTCCCGAGAGCAGCGAGGCCTCTCCCAAAGCTCATGTACCATCTGGCTAGCGCTTCTTTTCCCCTGCCGGCGGAAATGGAGGGATTACGGTCCAATGCACGCCTGACCACTGCCAACGCTCCATCTGCCGTAAGACGCAGATCTTCGCGTGCCGTGAGGCTCTCCGGATGAACTCGCAGAAGTGCCAGAGGTTCATTGATCAATCCGGCCGGAAACCTCGACGCGATGCGCAGCCACAGGTCCCAGTCTTCAGGCTCGTGCCGCAGAAACGACTCATCAAACGCACCGACCTGGTCGAAGACGCTTCGACGGATCATCGGCGTTGGTGATGGAACGAAGCAGTCAAGCAGGAGAGGTTCCAGAATATCCCCAGCGTGGAGAGCGGTTCGACTGGACCATGTCGAGCTCTTCTGTTTATTGCCATGGTCGAGTATGAAACAGTCTGAGTACACCCATTGAATATGCGGCGAATTCTCCAGGAATTCTGCTTGTCGCGTCAACTTATGTGGCAACCACAGATCATCCGCATCAACAAGAGCGATGTACTCGCCTCTCGCTGCGGCGATCCCGGCATTGCGGCCTGCCGATTTAGTCAGCCGGCCTCTGGCGACAAGGCGGACAGGAGCGGGATACGCTGACACAATGCCAACAGTTTCATCCGTTGAACCGCCGTCGACCACGAGGACTTCGAAGTCCTTGAAGTCCTGCGCCATGACGGAGTCGAGTGTCTGGCCAATGAACGATGCGGCGTTGAATGTGGTGATGACGACAGTGACCAGCGGCATCTGCAACCTTGAGGGAACGTCAATGGTCTGGATCGCGCTACTACTCGGATGAGGGCCGGATACTGGGGGTACAGAGACGTCAGCAGTCAGGACTTGTCCAATCCGATCAAGTGAAATAGAGAGCGGAACCGCTCCTGATATGTGTGATCCCTCAGGGCCCGCTTGTGCCCGGAGCTCCGAATCCGCTCCCCTTCTGCTTCGTTTGCAAGATAATAGAGGACCTTATCGAGAAGCTCTTGCGGGCTGCGATAGACCACGACCTCCTTGTCCGGCTCAAACATCTCGGCTAACTCATCGGAGTACCCGGTGCAGTACAACGCGCCACTCATCGGCGCCTCGAAGTCCCTCAGATGAAGATGCTGAAGAACTCGCTGGGCCGGATCATGTGCCTCGTACACCTCGAGAAACCCGAGGCTCACGGAGCTGCGGCTGTACATCTCGATCAATGCTTCATCAGAGAGAGGTGGATGGAAATGACCGGCGTACCGCGAGGCCAGTCGCCGGCGATGATCCAGGTCAGCAAGCCGGACTGAAGCGCGGTACTGCTCGTCAGGAGCCGGTGCCATCATCGCCTGCGCGATATGAACGTATCTTCTTGCGAGCAACCGCATCCGTTTACGCGCATCGGGAGACCACCCGGGACCGTGGACCTGGACATCGACTCCATTGTCCAAGAGATGCTCGACATAGCGCCCGCGCAACGCGTAATTCATCCCTACGAACGAAACGGGAACGTCGCGGTGGATCTGGCGCGGATAGAAGTGACGAGGATTCGACGCCAGTGGCCACCAGACCGGCGTGGCGCCGGCCTCCAGGAACTTTTCACGGGCGTGCTTCTCTGAGTGAAGGTTGAAATCAAAATGTGGTGACAACGTCCTCACAAGCTCGAATTGATGAATGTTGTTGCAAGAGAAATTGCATGTGGGGACGCCCGCGCGCTTGATCTCATCGATGACTTCCGGATCGATCATTCCATCCATCAGATACGTGAACGCGAGGTCGATTCCTCCGGCGGCATGCTCCTTTCGGAAAGTGGCCAGAACATCCTCACTGAACGCGGCGCGCGCATTGTCGTCCTTTGATGCCATCGCTCGCCGTCCCCGCTCCGAAGAGACAAGAACGACTTCATGACCAAGCTCTATCAGAGGCTCGTGCAAGTTCCGAAGCCATGTCTGATTCCCCGAAACGGCGCCATTAGCGGTCGCCTCGATAATTTGAAAGATGCGCACTGTGACAACCTTATTCCACGGCCAAAATGGCGATCGCATCGCCGATGGTACTCAACACAGTACCCGGCCTGTGCCCGGCAACGTACTCCCAGAGTTGGATAGCAGCATCGCAATCAAAGCCTCGTGCATCGCCGGCTAGAACGAGCCTTGTTGGACCGTCGTGAAGATCGATCATGAGAGCTCGCCACACAAAATGGCGGAGCGGAATCTCCGCCACATGGCCGCGCCAATCAAACGACGCTCTGGTACCGCCAGCAGAAGCATCCACGCAAGGTAGATGGCCCCGTAACAGACGTTTGCGAAGACAACACCACGAATGCCAAGCCAGGCAGCGCCGGCAACATTGAGTACCGTCCCGAGAAGGCCGGTGACGATTTGCGGAACCACCAGCATTTGGGTGCGCATCCTGCTCATGAGGACAAGCGCGGCCACTTGGCCGGCAGCAAAGAACCCGCCGGCCAGGATCATCAACGGCATGAGCGGAATTACCGAACGATACTGCTTGCCGAGAAACAAGCTGAACACGGGGTCACCGAACACAGCCGCCAGTAACGTTCCCCCGACCGTCATGACCAGAAAAAAACCGACGGCAAGGAAAGTGAGCTTCTGCGCTCCGCGAAGGCGAACCGGGTCAAGACCATTCCCCGCCTTCTCGAAAACGATTGGACTGATGAGCTGTACGAACACTCCCGACACCAGAACGACTGGCTGAAACCCGAGCTGCAGAAGAACGGCATACAATCCGATGTCGCGCGCCGAACGAAAAATCTGCAGGCCCCACCGGTCGCTCGATTGTTGCAGCCACGGAAAAATCGCGAAAATCATGAACGGTGTCGCATAGTGCTGAATCCGCCTGGCCCAGTCAGCGATGCTCTCGTCGCCGGCCGGGAGAGAGATTGCACGGCGATAACGGGCGCGGAAGAAAGTGTACTGTGACAGCAACACGAAGGCAGTCGTGGCAAGGTATCCAAGCATGGCCGCCGAGCTGGTAGGACCGAGCAGCCAGACCGCCGGCAGGATGCAGAGAAAACCCCAACGGCTGATCGCTTGATGCCATGCGGTGATTGCCCGCTGACGCGCGGCGCTCTGCAGCGCATCGAGAGCTCGTTCGTATCCTGTGAGCAGAGCGACCAGCGATGCCGTAGCCACCAGGACCACCCATTTCCACGATCCAATGGTGCTCAAAAACAAGGTACTGGCTACAGTCAGCGCCAAGACCACGACGGTGACTCTACTAAGGAGACGGCGAGCGCCAAGAACGAATGCCGGCAAATGCCCCGCCTCTGCTGCTGCGGCAAAGAACCGTAGCATCCCCTGCTGCAGAGGTCCGAAAAGGAGAGTACTCACAATGGCTGACGTCGCCATAACCAGCGAGATCTCGCCATAAACCGATGGACGGAGGACCGACGTCAAAATGCGGACGCCAATCAAACTACCGAGCATTCCGAAGCCTTGCCCAGAAGCGATCCACGACAACTCAGCAGTCAACCGCCGATAGTTTTGAGCCATTGCCCGCGCTAAGAACTATACATTACGCATTTCGAAGATCCGGCGAATCGAGGAAAGATGGAAGATGACGTTTCCTCAGATCAGGGCGAATAAACAATCAAAGAAACTCTGGGCTTGGACGCGGGTTCTTCATCGTTGACGAGCGGCGAATCATCGCCGCCGCGATGCAGTGACGTTTTTTTCGTACCACCCGATCGTTTTGCGCAGTCCCTCGTCGAGCCCGGTCTGGGCCCGGAATCCGAATTCACGCTCGGCTCGTGTGACATCGAGCATGCGTCGCGGCTGGCCGTTTGGCATCGCGGAATTCCAGACGAGCTCGCCCGAGTACCCGATCTCATTTGCGATCAGCTCTGCGAGATTCCGAATCGAGACTTCCTCGCCACGCCCAAGGTTCACCGGCTCCGGGGAATCGTACTTCTCCGCAGCCGTCACAATTCCCTCGGCGGCGTCCTCAACATAAAGGAATTCTCGCGTCGGAGAGCCGTCACCCCATAGCTCGACCCGCTCATCACCACGTTCCCTGGCTTCGTGGAACTTTCGAATCATGGCCGGTATCACGTGGCTCGATTCAAGATCGAAGTTGTCCCCGGGACCGTATAGGTTGACCGGAAGCAGGAAGATGCCGTTGAATCCGTACTCCTGCCTGTAGGCTTGGAGCTGCACGAGCAACGCTTTTTTTGCGATGCCGTATGGTGCGTTCGTCTCTTCAGGATAGCCATTCCAAAGATCGTCTTCCCGAAAAGGCACTGGGGTGAATTTCGGATACGCGCAAATCGTACCCAGGCAGACGAATTTCTCGACGGCTGCGAGACGCGATTCCTCAATGAGCTGAATTCCCATGATGGCGTTGTCGTAGAAGAAACGCCCGGGGTGGAGCCGGTTCGCGCCGATTCCACCGACCACTGCTGCCGCATGGATTACCAGGTTCGGCTTCTTTTCGACAAGGAACTGTCTGATGGCACTGGCGTCGCGAAGGTCGAGCTCCTTTGTGGGCGGCGTAAGAATCTCGGCAGGTCCTTTGCGGGCCAGCGCGGTCCGAATAAAGCGTCCCAGGAAACCGCCGCCTCCCGTCAATAAGACGCGGCGGTCATGCCAGAACTCGTGGCTGACGGCCATCACGAGCGTATCCCCTCGGCAGGAGGCCGGGAAACAGCACGCGCTTCTCTCAGGTGTGCCTCATCCGCGGCCAGTTCCAGGTCTGCGTCAACCATCAACTCCACAAGCCGTTCGAAAGCAGTTGATGGCGTCCAGCCAAGCTTCTCTTTTGCCTTCGTAGCGTCGCCGAGGAGCAAATCGACTTCAGTAGGACGAAAATAGCGAGGATCAATCTCGATAACCGTTTTTCCGCTCTGCGTCTCAATGCCCTTTTCCCCGGCGCCAGTTCCGCGCCACTCGAGGTCCATGCCGGCGCGAGCAAACGACAAAGCACAGAACTCGCGAACCGTCCGTGTCACGCCGGTGGCGATCACGTAGTCTTCGGGCTCGTCTTGCTGCAGCATGCGCCACATCGCGTCGACGTAATCTTTGGCATAACCCCAGTCCCGCTTCGCATCGAGGTTGCCGAGGTAGAGTTTTTCCTGAAGACCGTGCTTGATCCGGCCTACTGCCCTTGTGATCTTGCGAGAGACGAATGTTTCGCCGCGGCGTGGCGACTCGTGGTTAAAGAGAATGCCATTAACAGCGAAAAGGCCATACGCTTCGCGGTAATTCACGGTCATCCAGTATGCATACATTTTCGCCACACCATAAGGACTGCGCGGGTAGAAAGGCGTCGTCTCCTTCTGTGGAGTCTCCATCACTTTTCCAAACATTTCTGACGAGGATGCCTGATAGAGACGGGGCCTAATCTCGAGCTCGCGAATGGCCTCGAGCAGGCGCGCCGACCCTAGACCGGTAACCTCACCGGTGTACTCGGGCGTGTCGAAGGAGACCTTGACGTGACTCTGTGCGCCGAGGTTGTAAATCTCCTCGGGGTTGACGATCCGCAGGATTCGGTTCAGCGAGGAGGCGTCGTTGAGATCGCCGAAGTGAAGTATGAGCCTCCGGTCAGCATCGTGGGGATCCTGGTAAAGGCCGTCAATACGCTGTGTATTGAACGACGATGACCGGCGAATGACACCGTGGACCTCATAGCCCTTTTCAATGAGCAACTCGGCCAGGTAGGACCCATCCTGTCCTGTGATTCCGGTGACGAGAGCTCTCTTCCGACTCGTATTCGCGCTCGACATAGTCATTTCGTTTCGATTCCAATTGGGCCGCGGTCATGCGGCGTGATCCCGAGATTACTACGGAACATTGGAGACTCCCTGAGCGACGCACTGAATGCGATCAAGGCCTATCAAACGCTGCCGCTTGCAACTCGACCCGTTACGCGGAACGACCAGTTTCGGCGGCAAGGTTCCGAACCTCGTCGGTTAGCGTCTCGATCTCCCTCGAGAGGAGGTCATACTCCGATATCTTCCGTCGAAGGAATGCATACGTTACGTTGATTTTTTCCTCAATACCTTGGGGCGTCAGAATGTACGCATAGGCCGACTTGCGTTTGCTCGTACTGAAAGTGCGAACCTTGAGCAACCCCTTCTCCATGAGCGCGCGGAGGCAATAGTTTGCCTTGCCAAGGCTGACACCCAGCTCATTGGCAAGCTCGCGTTGCGTGACCTCAGGATGATCCGCGACGTATTTGAGGATGCGATAGCGGACTTCCTGGTTGAGAGCGGGAATCATGTTGTTCAATGGTTGAACGTAGAGGTTGAAGCATTAGAAACGGTCAAAAGCAAGAGGACCGGGCACTTCGCGAAGTGTCGCCGCGATTGCAGGCGTGAAAAAGAAATCATTGAATCGCGCCAAGCCTTAAACGATCGATGATTCTGCCGCCGCCAGCGGAGTGTTCCCGGACTGCTCATTACCGTAGAACTCTCGATACCACTCCACGAATCGGGTGATGCCGGTTTCAATCGACGTGTTGGGGCGAAAGCCGGTAGCGTTCTCAAGATCCGAAACATCGGCCATCGTCGAGGGAACGTCGCCCGGTTGCATCGGCAGCATGTTCAGTGTGGCCGTTTTTCCGAGAGCTTTTTCCAGTGCGGCGATGCAGTCTAAAAGCGGCACGGGACAGTTGTTGCCGATGTTGAAAACCCGATACGGCGCGTAACTGGTGGCCGGATCGGGATTTTCGCGCAGCCAGGCAGGATTCGCGACAGGCACATGGCCGAGAACGCGGATCACGCCTTCGACAATGTCGTCGATGTAGGTGAAGTCGCGGATCATTTCGCCGTTGTTGAAGACCGGGATCGGCTCGCCCGCCAGAATGCCGCGCGTGAACTTGAAGAGCGCCATATCCGGCCGGCCCCACGGTCCGTAAACGGTAAAGAAGCGCAGGCCGGTCGTGGGCATCCCGTACAAGTGCGAGTACGAGTGCGCCATCAGCTCATTGGCCTTCTTGGTCGCGGCATAGAGGGAGATGGGATGGTCGACGCTATCGTGTTCGGAGAAAGGCTGCGACACGTTCGCGCCGTACACAGAGCTCGACGACGCATATACGAGATGTTCGACGGCGTTGTGGCGGCAGCCCTCGAGGATATTGAGAAATCCCTCGATGTTGCTGGTCACATACGAATGCGGATTCGTCAGTGAGTACCGAACGCCTGCCTGGGCGGCAAGGTGGATGACGCGCTGCGGCTTCTCATCCGCGAAGGCCGCTGACATGGCCACGCGATCGGCAACGTCAGCCCGTAGAAATCGAAAATTCGGATATGGGCGCAGCAGATCCAGCCGCGCTTCCTTCAGCGCCGGATCGTAGTAGTCGTTAAGATTGTCGATCCCGAAAACGGTTTCGCCACGATCGAGAAGACTCCTCGAAACGTGATACCCAATGAAGCCGGCGGCGCCAGTGACGAGAATCATGCTTTGTAGAGCCGTCCGTTCGTTAGAGCAGATGCGGGAACGATGTTTCGTGTATCGACGACGATTTTCGCATCGCGATAAAGCCCTGGCTCTTTGAACTCATTGTGCGCCGTCGAGATCACGATGGCGTCGTAACCAGCGAACGACTCGGGCGTGCAGGCGACCGACACCAGGTGCAGATCGTGTTTACGCCCGCGCCGCGCCACACGGATGTGCGGGTCACAATAGGCGATCTCGGCGCCGCGCTCCCGAAGGAGCTCCAGAATCTCGAAGCTGGGAGATTCGCGGTCGTCGTCGATTCCGGCCTTGTACGAAAGGCCCAGAACGAGCACACGCGCGCCTTTCATACTTTTTCCAGCGTCATTGAGAGCGGCGGAGGTCTTCTCGACTACATAGCGCGGCATCGACGTGTTCACTTCGCCGGCCAGCTCGATGAAGCGGGCCCACACGCCATGCTCCGCGGCTTTCCACGTGAGATAAAACGGATCGAGCGGAATGCAGTGGCCACCCAGGCCAGGTCCGGGCTCGAACGGCATGAACCCGAACGGCTTGGTCGTCGCGGCGGCGATCACTTCCCATATGTCGATGCCCATCCGGTCGAATACGACTTTCAGCTCGTTGACCAGCGCGATGTTGACGGAGCGGAAGATATTCTTCGAGCAGTTTCGCGGACTCCGCCACCTCGGCAGACGCAACCGGTACTACCTGATCGACGACGGCATCGTAAAGCGCAGCAGCAGCGTTTAATGATGGGCCATCGATTCCGCCAACAACCTTGGGAATCGTTTTGGCCGAGTAGATCTCGTTGCCTGGGTCTTCGCGCTCCGGTGAAAACGCGAGGAAGAAATCGCTTCCGCAGGTGAGACCGCCTGCCTCAAATCGCGGCAGCAGCTCTTCTCTTGTGGTGCCGGGATAGGTAGTCGATTCGAGAATCATGAGCTGACCGCGCCGGAGCGTCTTCGCGATCGCGTCCGCCGTAGCGCGGACATACGAAAGATCGGGCTCGCGATGATCGCCAAGTGGGGTCGGAACACAGATGATGATGGCGTCGCAGCCGGCGAGTTGCGCGAAGTCAATTGTCGCAGAGGCTCGTGCCTGCTCGACAAACGCAGCGCGGACGCGACCAGCACCGATGTGACGGATATACGACTCGCCCGCGCTCAGCGCCTGGGCCTTCTTCGGATCGACATCAAAACCGATGACCTCGAAACCGGCCTCAGCAAAGAGAAGAACGAGTGGCAGGCCGACATATCCGAGTCCGATCACACCGATGCGGGCGGTGCGTGAGCCGATTCTTTCGATCAGCGCATCCAGCGATCTGGGGCTCTCAACTACCGGCGCTTCTTCGATCGTCATTACGATTGGTGAATCGGGCGGGCTTCGCCCCTTTCGGTGTACATACCGCCACTGGAGGCGGCGCCTTCGACCGGAATCGACATCGCAAAACTTTCTTGTGGGAGCGATTACTCTCCCAGGCGCTGACGCGAACCTCGTCCGCGCTTGCACCATTACCCACAAATGGGTCTTGACGTGCGGACGGGAGCGCCTGTGCATCCTTTGGCTGCTGGACAGTCCACTAACGATGCGAATCGAGGGAACCGGCCAACTGAGCAGCGTTCAATCGTTGAACGCTGTGAATTCAACCATAACCACCGGCAACGCGCAACGTCCCTTGACGTCATCGCGTTGACCCGCGCGTCGCGACAACACTCTCGCGCGGAAACTCCGCGGTCACCGACTTGTTCAGCGCCGTGATCGAGACAACGAGACGCGTCAGATCGAGCTCTCGAACGACAATGCCCATGTAGCCCTGGAAAACGCCGTTGGCGATGCGGACTGCATCTCCCGCCGCGATATCCGGATGGGCAATCAGGACCGCGCCCGCTTCCTGCAGCGCACGGATCTGGCGCAGCTCCTGATCCAGCAACTCCTGATCGTCAACCTGGATCATCCGCACGATGGCCTTCGTTGCCCAAAGCGTCTGCCGCGTATCGTCGTTCAACCGGATGAAAAGATAGCCGCCAAAGAGCGGGATGAAGGACTTGAACGTCCGCCCGCCGCGCTTAACCTGCTTTTCGATTTGAGGCAGATAGAACGGCTGCTTCCGTTCCATGAACAAGCGCGCCACAGCCTTCTCCTGACGGCTGCGGACATGAACGATCGTCCACGGTCCGCCGTCCGGCATCGAGAAAAGACCGGCTGGAAAAATCTCGCTTTCCCTGCGCAGGATGGGCATGCGCGCCTAATGACGGCGTAGCGCGTACGCGAAATTCCCTCACAAAGCGCGAGCGTGCCGCCAGGCTTCGAACATGACGACGCGCCAGATCAGCGCGTCGAGATTCTCGCCGGCGAGGTGACGCTTCCAGAGGCTCTGGACCGTCCGGCGCTCGAAGTAGTCGTCATCGCGGGGCAGGTTCGCTTCGACCCAATCGCGCAGCGCGGTGCGAAGCCAATGGGCGACCGGCAGGCCGAAGCCGCGCTTCTCCGCGCCGATCAGCGATTCGGGAACGTACCGTTGCAGCAACTGACGAAGAATCCATTTCCCGGTGTGATCCCTGATCTTCATCGACACCGGCAGGGACCAGGCGAACTCGATCAGACGATGATCGAGAACTGGCTCGCGCGACTCCAGACTCACCGCCATCGTGGCGCGGTCGACCTTCATCAGAATGTCGTCGGGAAGGTACGACATGAAATCGAGATACATCTGAAGCTCGGTGACATCGCGCAAACGTGGCCAGGCGGAAGGCTGATTGAGCACGAATGGCAGCGACGGAGCATCGCCAATCGGAAGCCTCTCATCAAAAAGCGCGGCAGCATGAAACGCGATCGCGTCGCGCGCGCGAAAGGCCGCCCCGTAACGGCGGGCACGCTCGCTGGCGAAGCCGGCGGCGGCGAGCGCGAATCCAATCGGTTTGCGAAAAGGACGAGGAACGCGATCGACCGGCCGCCACATTTTCCGGCCAAGAAAATAACGATGGTAGCCGCCGAACAGCTCGTCGCCGCCGTCACCAGAAAGTGCGACCGTCACATGCGGACGCGCCAGACGAGCGACGAGATAGGTCGGAATCGCGGACGTATCGGCGAGCGGCTCGTCGTAGATCTGCGGCATCAGCGGAACCGCGTCGAGGAGTGCTCGTTCATCGACTCGCAGTTCCTCGTGGCAGGTGCCAAGGTGTGCTGCGACACGCGAAGCAGCTTCGGACTCGTCGAGTTGCCGGTCGTCGAATCCGATCGTGAATGTCTTCACCGGCGACGATGCGCCTCGCTGCGCCATCGCCGTGACCAGCGCTGAGTCGATGCCGCCGCTAAGAAAAATACCGATCGGAACGTCCGCGATCATGCGAAGCGAAACGGAGTCTCGCAAAAGAGCGTCGAGCGTCGTGAGCGCGTCATCCTCACTTCCCTGAAATGCGGGCATCGACGCGGCGACGTCCGAGGGCGACCAATACTGCTCCTCCGCTCTCGTTCCGTCTTCCTTCGCAATGAGCAACGTTCCCGGCCGGATTTTCTGCACACCGCGCGCGATGGAAAACGGAGCCGGCACATACCCGAGCCGTGCGTAAAGTCCGGCGGCGCCTCGATCGATCGCCATCGTGAAGTTGGGATGCGCGGCAAGAGCATCGACTTGCGACGCGAACAGAAGATTCTTTCCTTCACCCGCCACGTACAACGGCTTGACGCCGGCGCGGTCGCGCCCGAGGATCAACGCTCGCTCCTGTCGATCCCAAACGGCAAAGGCAAACATGCCGATGAAACGCTCGACTGCCTTCCGGATCCCCCACGCCTCAAAACACGCCAGCATCACCTCGGTGTCGGAGTGTCCGCGCCACTTCGGCGCGGCGTCCGCGCGATGCAACTCCTCACGCAAGCGCTCGAAGTTGTAGACCTCGCCATTGAAAACGATTACGTAGCGGCCGCTCGCCGAGGTCATCGGCTGCGCGCCGGCTTTGGTCAGGTCAATGATACGGAGTCTGCGAAATCCGAGTGCGACTCCGGCGGCAGCATCGACCCAGATTCCCTCATCATCCGGACCGCGATGCACGAGGCGCGCGGCCATTCCCCCGGCCGTCGCGCGAAGGTTCTCCGCGCTTCTCTCACCATCGAAGGAGACAAAGCCAGCGATTCCACACATTGCAGGCTAACTAAGGGCAACCGCGGACGCCGAATTGCGAGCGAAGAGGAAGCGTGAGAGCGGATCCATTCAGAAGCGCGCAGCCAGGCATGCTTGACGAGCGCGTGCTGCGCTGACATTCTATCCCATCAGTCAGGAGCCAATTTCAGTGCCAACTACTCATAGCGTTCATGTGGATCGAGAGCTGCCTCTCGAGCCCGAAACTCCGATCTCATTCAGCCATCTTTTTCACACGATCCGCGCCTACGCCGTGGTGATTTTCCTGTCGATGGCCGGCGTCTTCATCGCCTATTCGATCGTTGCCATCGGTCTCTACCTGTTCGCTCCGACGCTGAAAACCACCAGCCTCTCGTTTCGCCTCGACTTCGAAGGAGCCGAACGCAGGCAGTTCCCGAACGGACTTCGTTTCTCCCCTTCGGAGATCGTGAGCGCACCCGTTCTCGTGAAAGTGTTCGATGCCAATCACCTCGAGCGCTTCACGAATTTCGGGAACTTCAGCAAGTCGATCGTCATCCTCGAATCGAACCCTGCCTTTGAATTGCTTTCCGCGCAATACCAGTCGCGCCTCGCCGATCCCAAGCTGACTCCGGTCGATCGCGAGCGCATCGAGAATGATTTCGAGATGAAGCGCGCCAGCCTGGCCAAGAACGAATACTCGATCAACTATCTGCGCGGCTTCGATCGCGGGATGCCCGAAACGCTGGTCCGCAAAGTGCTGAGTGACACGCTGGCGACCTGGGCGCAGTTCGCGATCAACGAGCAGCATGCACTCGACTACCGCGTCTCAGTCTTGTCGCCGCAGATCCTGGATGCTCCGTCCATCGAGCCGGACGACTACATCACCAGGATTCAGGTCTTGCGCTCGAAGGTGTTTCGCATCATCGACAATATTGCCGATCTGCAGAAGATGCCGGGCGCTGACCTGGCGCGGACGCGCGATCATCTCTCCCTCAACGAGATCCAGTTGCGGCTCGAGGAGATCGTCCGGTTCCGTTTCGAGCCATTGGTCGGCCTGGTGCGGAACAGCGGCTTGATCGCCAATCCGGCGCTGACCATCCGCTTTCTCGAAAACCAGCTCGCTTACGATCAGCGTCTCCTGCAGGCGCGGCAGAGCGAGGCCGACGTAATCCGGCAGTCGCTGGCCGTCTACACGGAACAGCGAGGCGAATCGATGGCCTCGGCTCCCGCAGGCACGACCGAGAAAGCCGGGGCGGCGCGCGCCAACGGGGAGACGGTCATGCCGCAGCTCAGTGACACGTTCCTCGACCGCTTGCTCACGCTGACTACGCAGTCGGCGGACACGCAATACCGGCAACGCCTCGTGAACGACTACCGCGTGGCGACGACGAAAATGATTCCGCTGCAACAGGCCGTCGCCTACGACACGCAAATCCTGAACGAGGTGCGCAACTCGGCCGTGTCCGCGCAGAGAAGCGACCCGTCCCTGGTTCAGCGGCAGCTCGAACAGTCCGTCGATGAAGTGCGTCAGCTCATCCTCAAAATGAACGAGATCTATCAGGTGGTCTCGCGCAATACGAACCCGTCGACGCAGATCTACGCCGTAACCGATACTCCGGTCTCGCACACGGAGACGACGTTCAGTCCGTCGCGGCTGTTGCTGTACGGCCTGCTCGTGCTGCTCATCGCCTTTCCCATCACCGTGGTCGCCTGCCTTTTGCACAACCGCGTACGCGAGGAAGAAGCGGAAGAGGGATACGAAGAAGGGACGGTTGTTCCGGCGGCAAGCTGAACTTCTGGCGGTCATCCGCTGCGGTTTTCGAAAAGAGAAATGTTGAATGTTGGTTGTTGAATGTTAGATGTTGAACGAACTCGCTGCGTGAATCGCGCCTCATTCAACATTCGACAGTCAACATTGAACATCCAACATTGGTTTTTCGGAACGGTTAGATCTGATTCTTTCGAAACCAGTCGAAAGTCGTTCTTAGCCCCTCGCGCAACGTCACCGGTTCCGGCAGCGCAGCCAAAGCGCGCAACCGCCGCCCATCCAGGACGCTCCGCATCTGCTCTCCTGCTTTCGCCGGCGCGTAATCGGCGGGAGCCGATAGGCCGGCGATCGACGCGAGCGTCTCGTACAGCGTATTGATCGAAGTCTCGACGCCGGTGCCGGCGTTGTATTCCCCTTCCCAATCACTCTCGGATGCTGCGAGGTTCGCCGCGACCACGTCGCCAACGTAGACGAAGTCGCGCGTCTGCTCGCCGCTGCCGTTGATCGTGACTGTTTGACCAACTGTCTGACGATTGATCATGCGCTTCGCGAAGATGGCCACGACTCCCGCCTCGCCGTGCGCGTTCTGGCGCGGGCCGTAAACATTGGCGTAGCGTAGCGCGATCGACGATAGCCCGCGCACGACACGAAAATAGTGAAGGTAGTGCTCGACGGCGAGCTTCGCGCAGCCGTACGGTGAAAGTGGCGCGGTCGGATGCGTTTCCCCTTGCGGCACTTCCACCGGCTCGCCGTAAATCGCCCCGCCGGTCGACGCGAAGACGACGCGTTTCACTCCGGCGTCCGCCGCCGCTTCGAGCAAACGCAACGTCCCGACGACATTGACGTCCGCATCCGCCGCCGGATCCTGCACCGACTTGCGCACGTCCATTTGCGCTGCGTGATGACTGATGACGTTGGGCTTCAGTCTGCGAATGAGATCGCCGGCCGCCGCGTCACGAATGTCGGCCTCGTGAAACTCGGCGTGCAGATTGAGATTGCGCCGGTCGCCGGTCGAGAAGTTATCGATGATCGTGACGCGCCATCCACGTTCCAAGTAGGCATCGGCCAGATTCGATCCGATGAATCCCGCGCCGCCGGTGATCAAGACGTGTTTCGTCATGCGGGCCGGGCCGCACCGCGGGCGGCACGTTGCTCCTGCTCTTCGATGAGACCGGTGAGGTAGCGGCCGTACGAGCTCTTGGCCAGCTTCGCAGCCAATTCACGAAGCTGTTGCGCGTCGATGAGGCCGAGGTGGTAGGCAACTTCTTCGGGACAGGCGATCTTCAGACCCTGGCGCAGCTCCACCGTCTCGACGAAGTTCGCGGCCTGCAGCAACGACTCCTGCGTGCCCGTGTCGAACCACGCAAATCCGCGTCCGAATTGCTCCACGCTCAATTCGCCGAGCTCAAGGTAGATGCGATTCAGATCGGTGATCTCCAGTTCGCCGCGCGCCGACGGCGCGAGATTGGCGGCGAAGTCGCAAACCCTCTCGTCATAAAAATAGAGTCCGGTCACGGCAAAATTGGAACGCGGCTTCTCCGGCTTTTCTTCGATGCTGATGGCCTTGCCGCTGTCGTCGAACTCCGCCACGCCGTACCGCTCCGGATCATTGACGCGGTAGACGAAGACGGTCGCGCCGCTGCGTGCTTTCGCGGCGCGCCGCAACGATTCGGGGAGACCATGACCGTAGAAAATGTTGTCGCCGAGGATCAGGCAACTCGGCTCGCCGGCAACGAAATCGCGGCCGATCAGAAACGCCTGCGCCAGTCCGCCCGGATTCGGCTGCGCGGCATATTCGAGCCGCACGCCCCACTGCGATCCCGAGCCGAGCAGCTTCTGAAAACTGGCCTGGTCCTCCGGTGTCGTGATGATCAGAAAGTCGGTGATGCCGGCGAGCATGAGCGTCGTCAGCGGGTAATAAATCATCGGTTTGTCGTACACGGGCAGCAACTGCTTCGACATCGCCGACGTCATTGGATAGAGCCGTGTGCCCGAACCGCCGGCCAGAATGATCCCTTTTTTCAAGAAGCCTCTCCTTCGACTGCATATGGTGTCACACGTTCCCGCTGGCTCCGCCTGGCGATCAATCCGATCAGCGCGCCGAAAAGAAATCCGCCCACGTGCGCCCACCAGGCGATTCCCGTCACTTCCTGCGTGCGATGCGCGGCGGCAATCGAAAGGAATCCGTTGAAGAACTGCATGCCGAACCAGATCGGCAGAAAGATGACGGCACGAATCTCGACCATCGCCCAATAAACCACCAGCGGCAACAACGTAACGATCCTCGCCCTCGGGCGCAGGACCAGAAACGCGCCGAGAATGCCGGCGATGCTTCCCGATGCACCGATCGACGGCACGCTGGAGTGCGGAAACAGCAACGCGTGCGTGAGACTCCCGATCACGCCGCAGACCACGAAGAAGCCGGCGTAGCGTGTGTGGCCGAGCGCATCCTCGACCGCTCCTCCGAAAACCCAGAGGTAAATCATGTTGCCGATGAGGTGCACGAACCCGCCGTGCAGGAAAAGCGACGTCACCAGAGTCAGCGACACCTCAAAGATCGAGTAGCCATACGCCGCCGGATGAAGGAAGCGCACCGGAACAAATCCGAAGATGTTGATGAGCGTTTCCGTCCGCGATCCGAGAAAAAGCTGCGTCAGGAAAACGAGTCCATTGGCGACGACAAGGGCCCGATTGACGACCGGAGTCGTGCGCAATGGGAGTGTGTGGCGGAGGGGAATCATTGGATGACGGGATTACGCCGCTGGTCACTGCTTCTGAAATGCGGAATGTTGAATGTTCGATGTTGAAGGTTGGGTGTTAAATGAACAGACACTTGCGGCGCTTCATTCAACACTCAACATCCAACAGTTAACATTCAACATTCGGGTGTTCGAATGCTAATCATCGCGGTCGCAACACATCACCGCAATGCCAGACCAATCTCCCGCACAACCTCGGCCATCTGATCCTTCGTCAACTCCGGAAAAACCGGAATGGCCAGTGTCTGCGCCGCCGCAAGATCAGAGTTCGGGAACTCTCCGCCAGCCGAGAGGTTGTCCTTGAAGCATTCCTGCTGCGGCAACGTCAACGGGTAGTAGATGTCGCAGCCGATGCCGGCACTCTTGAGATGGCTCATGACGCGATCGCGCGTGTCGCTGCCATCGCTGAAGCGGATCACGTACTGGTTGTAGACGTGCCGCCGGCGCGGCAACTCACGCGGGAGAAGCACGCGATCGCCGAGCGCGGCATTGGCGAAGAGCTCCGCATACACCGTCGCATTGCGCCGCCGCCCTTCCGCCCACGAATCGAGGTGCGGGAGTTTCACGTGAAGAATCGCCGCCTGCAGCGCGTCGATGCGGAAGTTTCCGCCGACGTAGCGGTGGTAGTACTTGGGACGCATTCCGTGAACGCGGAAGTCGATGAGGCGCTCGTACGTCGCTTCGTCTTCGCAGGTCACGGCGCCGGCGTCGCCGAACGCGCCGAGGTTCTTGGAGGGGAAGAAAGAAAACGCGCCCATCGTCCCGAGCACGCCCGCGCGGCGCCCGTCGTATTCAGCGCCGACAGCCTGCGCGGCATCCTCGATCACCGCCAGCTTGTGTTTCGCCGCGATGCGGTTGATCTCATCCATCGCCGCACATTGTCCGTAGAGATGCACCGGCATGATCGCCTTCGTCGCCGGCGTGATGTGCGCCTCGATCTTCGCGAGATCGATGTTGTAGTCGTCGAGAGCGATATCGGCGAAGACCGGGATCGCGCCGAGCCGGTCGACGACGCCCGCCGTGGCAAAGAACGAGTAGGCCGGGACGATGACTTCGTCGCCGGGACCGATGCCGAGAACCATCAGCGCGATGAGCAGCGCGTCGGTACCCGAGGAGACGCCAACCGAGTATTTGCTGTGGCAGTAGGCGGCGAAATCGCGCTCGAAGTCATCGACGCGCTTGCCGAGGATGAAGTACTGCGAGTCGTAAACCTCGCTGGTCACGCGAAGCACTTCGTCGCGAATCGTGGCGTATTGAAGTTTGAGATCGAGAAGTGGAACTGGCATGGCGGCGGAGTATATCGGGTGGGTGGGTGTGGGGAGTGGGGGGTGGGGTGTGGGAGGAGGTTATCGGTTGTCGGTTATCGGTTATCGGTTGTCGGGTTGTCGGTTGTCGGTTATCGGTTGTCGGTTATCGGTTGTCGGTTGTCAGTTGTCGGTTATGTTCACGGAGCGACTCTGGATTCCCCCTACAACTAGACAACGAGCTTCTGGCCACCAACTCCCACACCCCACTCCCGACTCCCCACTCCCCAACGATTCCCGCAGCACACCCGTACCAAGCACGCACAACGCACACGATCGCAGCCGCACGACGCGGCTGCGCGTGTGCGTTTTTCGTGTCTATTTACGGGCACGCATTCTGATGCTTTGATCGCATAATTTTATAGACGTTCTTTTTCGTACCGGCGTACCAGAGCGCAACTACGAAGGAGAACCGAATGAACATCAAACGCATCCTCACCGCCACCATCGCAGCACTTCTTCCGCTCGCCGCCAGCGCCACCACGCTCATCGTTCCCGCTTCCGGCACGGGCCCGGGCGCCAACGGCAGCCATTGGCAGACCGAGCTCACGCTTCACAACACCAGCGCCAGCGCGGTCACGGCAACACTCACCTTCCATGACGCCGCCGGCGCCGCAGGAACGTCGGCCGTCGAGGTCGCGCCGCGCGCCACCGTCGCCATCGCGGACATCGTGGCCAGCCGCTTCGGACGCGAGAGCGCGACGGGCGCCATCGAGATCACGTTCGACAGCGCATTCGCACAGAAGCTCAGCGTTGCTTCGCGCACATTCAACAAGTCCTCAGGCGGCGAATTCGGCCAGGACATTCCCGCCGTCGATGCAGCCAGCACCCCTACCACCGGCAACACCATCGTCCTCGGCGCACCCTCCTCGGCCACCGATGCCCGCTTCAACTTCGGCGTCTATGCCGTGACCGCAGCGACCGTGCGATGGGACCTCGTGCGCGCCGGCGGCAGCATCGCCGCATCGAAAGAAGTGTCGTACGCGGCCGGATCGCAGAACCAATACAACGATGGCATCGCGTCGTTTTTCAATTCCAGTGGACAGAACAGCGACACCGTTCACGCGGTCGTCACCAGCGGACGCGCGCTCGCATACGGCAGCGCCGTCAACAACGAATCGGGTGACCCCACCTACGTCCCGGGACTGATCGTCCATCCCGATCTGCGCATCAACTTCGCCGGCGTCTCATTCGGCGACACCGGAGTGATCGACGTCGCGGATGCCAATCATGACGGCGTGCTGGATCGTGCGCTCGACATCCAGACGGGATCGTGGCCCATCGGCTTCCGCGTCGTCGTCAACTCGCCGGCCGGAGCGACGATCGAGCTCGTCAATCCTCCGAACGGTGTGAAACTCCTGGACGCAAACGGCGGCATCCTCTGGAACGCGGATGCATCGACGGCCGGCACGACCACGACGCTCACGCTTCGTGTGACGGCAGACGACTCGACGGACATCATCACGATCCCGGTCAACCTGCGGTAATTCAGAAACAGAGATCAGAGACATCAGAGACCAGAGATCAGGGACGGGGGCTAACTACCCTCGTCCCTTTTTCGTGATCAAAAGACTTCACCCGAACGTGATCTTCGCGAACCGCCGCTTCCCAACCTTCAGCACGTACGATTTTCCGCTCGAGGCATCGAGGGTCGCGCGCGGGTCGCTCACCTTCGCATCGTCGACGAGCACGCCGCCCTGCGCGATCACGCGTTGGGCTTCCTTATTCGATTCCGAGAGGCCCGCCTGGACGATGATTTTCGACAGCAATTGCGGCTCGGGCGCGGCAGGCAGCGTGGTCTCCTCGATCTCCGCCGGCGCCTGCCTCTCGCTGAACACTCGTCGAAACTCCGCCTCGGCAGCATCCGCGGCGCCGGCATCGTGGAAGTCGCGGATGATCGATTTGGCCAGCTCGCGCTTGGCATCCATTGGGTGCAGCGCTCCCGACTCGACCGTACCGCGCTTCTCCGCGATCGCGGCCGGCGTCAGGTCGGTGCAGAGCGTGTAGTACTTCCACATCAGGTCATCGGAGATCGACATCACCTTCCCGAAGATCGAGCCCGCATCCTCGTTGATGCCGATGTAGTTGCCGAGCGACTTCGACATCTTCTCGATGCCGTCGAGCCCTTCCAGGAGCGGCATCGTGATGACGACCTGAGGCTCGAGGCCATACTCGCGCATCAGATCCCGGCCGACCAGCAGATTGAAAAGCTGATCGGTGCCGCCCATCTCGACGTCACATTTGAGCGCGACCGAGTCATAGCCCTGCGCCAGCGGATAGAGCAGCTCGTGAATGGCAATCGGCTGATGCGCGTCGAATCGTTTGCGAAAATCGTCGCGCTCGAGGATGCGCGCCAGCGTGTACTTCGCCGCCAGCCGCACCATCCCTTCCGCGCCGAGCGCGCCGAGCCACTCGGAATTGAATCGGATCTCCGTCGTCTTCGGATCGAGGATCTTGAAGACCTGCTGCTTGTACGTCTCCGCGTTCTCGAGCACTTCCTCTTTCGACAGCGCCGGCCGCGTCGCCTTCTTGCCGGTCGGATCGCCGATCAGCCCCGTGAAATCGCCGATGAGAAAAATGACGCGATGCCCGAGCTGCTGGAAATGCTTCATCTTCCGGATGACGACCGTGTGCCCGAGGTGAATGTCAGGCGCGGTCGGATCAAAGCCGACCTTGATCGTCAGCGGCTTCCCGCGCGCCAGCTTGCTCTTCAGATCCTTGCGTTCAATAAAGTCGACAGTTCCTTTGCCGAGGAAGTCGAGTTGTTCGTCGAGTGTCATGTGGCGCATTGTAGATCGGCGTCTCGCGGTCTCGGGGTTGCTTGGTTGTTGGGTTGCTTGGTTGCCGGGTTGCTAGGTTATTGGTTACTGGCCGCTGAGTTGAGCCAATTTCCGATCATCGACCTGGCAACTCGGCAACCCGGCCACCGCGCGACCCCACCAAGGAATTTGACAGCCATCGATCCCGTCTCTACACTCCGCAACCCAATGAGCATCCGCGCCGCCCAGCAGCACCACCATCACCACATCTAGGGGTGCCGTGCGCGCCCCGATCGGACGAGGGGCGCTCAGCGACGACACGTAGCCAACTGACCTGAACCTCTTCCGATTTCGAGAAGAGGTTTTTGACTTTATGGCCACGAAATCGAGATATCCAACTGGTGTGCGGCCACTGCTGGCCGTCGAGACCGCGCGCCGGCGAAGGATCGAGTCGCGCTTCGTCGAAGCGTTCACAAGCGCCGGCTTCGAGGAAGTCGTGCTGCCGATCATCGATTACGTCGAGCCATACGCTGCGCTCGTCGAGCCGGCCACGGCGAAGCAGAGTTATCGCTTTGTCGATCGCGAAGGGGAGCTCATCGCCATCCGCTCCGACTTCACGCCGATGCTGGCCCGCGCGCTGGCGCCGGCGATCACGCCCGAACAATTGCCGCTTCGTCTCTTCTACCGCGGCGATGTCATTCGCGTCGAAGCCTCACGACTCGGCGCGAACCGGGAGCTCTTCCAGATCGGCGCCGAGATCGTCGGCGATGATTCGATCGATGCCGATGTCGCGATGCTGCGCCTGGCCGCCGATGTCGTTCGCGCGCCTGGCGATGAATCGGCCGCTGAGCCCACGATCGTGTACAACGACGTCTCGATCGCCGCCGCGCTGATCGCGCAGGCCGGCGCTGTGCGCGAGGCGCTCGCGGCAAAGCGGATGACGGCCGGAGTTCCCGCGGCGCTGCAGACGATCGTGGCGAAACTGATCTCAGGCGAAGCGACGCTGAGCGATGTCGCGCCGTTCGCGCCCGAGGCCGCGGCAAGACTTTCGGCGATCGAAGAAGCGGTGGCCGGCGACGCGGTCTTCTCGCTGCACCTCGACGACATCGAAGACAGCGGCTACTACACCGGTCTCCGTTTTCGCGTTTACGCCGGCGGCGCGCGCACGAAAGTTGCGCAGGGCGGACGCTACGACAACCTTTACGAACGCTTCGGCCAGCGCGCCGCGGCGATCGGTTTCACATTCACCATCGACGATCTGGATTGAACGACATGCGCATCGCAATACCGAAAGGCCGGCTTCAGGATCGAGCACTCAGCGTCTTCGCCGATGCCGGATACGACATCCCGTCCGAGACCGATCTGAAGACGCGAAAACTCGTCTTCGATCGGGGCGGCATCGAATGGATATTCGTCAAGGACGGCGACGTGCCGGTCTATGTCGAGCATGGCGCGGCTGACGCCGGAATCGCGGGACTCGATCAGATTCTCGAGCACGAATGCACTGCGTATCAGCCGGTCGAGTTCCCGTTCGGCCACTGCCGGATGATGCTGATCGCTGCGCCGGGTGCGCCGCCGCTGACGAAAGTGGCGACGAAGTATCCGCGCATCACGCGCCAGTTTCTCGACCAGCGCGGCGTGCGCGCGGAGATCGTTCCGCTGAACGGCTCCGTCGAACTGGCCGCGGTGCTCAACCTCACCTCGCACGTCGTCGATCTCGTCGAGACTGGCGAGACCGTGCGCATTCACAAATTGGAAATGCAGGAAGTCGTGGCCGAGATCTCGCCGCGGCTGATCGTCGGAAAGAACTTCTATCGCACCGAGCCGAAAATGGTTCGGGAGCTGATCGCGAAAATTGAGGAGGCGGCACGAGTGTCCTCGTGACCGGAGAATTCATGCGAGTGTTCACCGCAAACACCCCCGAATCCGACGACGCGCTGCGCGCGATTCTCGAGCGCCGCAGCGCTACGAACGAGAACGCGTTGCGCGTTGCCGACGAGATGATCGCCGGCGTACGTAGCCGCGGCGATGCGTATGTCGCCGAGGTGATCGCGAAATTTGATGGCGTCGCGATCGAGCCGGACGCGATCAAAGTCACGCCGCGTAACGTCACGATCTCTCCGGAGATGAAAAGCGCCATCGACCTCGCTATCGATCGCGTCGAAGCCTTTCACCGGCCGCAGCTTCCGCAGTCCTACAAACTCGGCAACCTCGAACATCGCGTCCGGCCGATCCGGCGTGCCGGCGTCTACGTGCCCGGCGGCCGCGCGGTCTATCTCTCGACGTTGATCATGACTGCGGTTCCTGCGCGCATCGCTGGCGTCGAGGAGATCGTCTGCATCACCACGTCCACTGCCGCCAATCGCGATGAGCTTCACTACGTCTGCAACCGCCTCGGCGTCCGCGAGATCTACCGCTGCGGCGGAGCAGCCGGCGTCGCCGCGGCAGCGATCGGCACGCAGTCGCTCGCACGCGTCGACAAGATCGTGGGGCCCGGCAATGCGTACGTCACCGCTGCGAAGATGCGGCTCATCGGCGAAGTCGGAATCGACATGACCGCCGGGCCGACGGAGTTGATCGTCATCGCCGACGACAGCGCCGACTCGCGATTCGTCATCGCCGATCTTCTCGCGCAGGCCGAGCATGGCACCGACTCGGAAGTCGTTCTGCTGACGACTTCGAAGGAACTGGCCGCGCAGATGCCCGAGCGCGCGCTTTCGTTCGTCGTCAAATCGATGGACGAAGCGATCGCCATTACGGACCTCATCGCGCCAGAGCATCTTTCGATTCACGCACGGGATGCAGCATCGATCGCAGCGCGCGTGCAGAACTGCGGCGCCATTTACTGCGGTCCATCCGCGCCGCCGGCCGCTGGCGATTACGTGATCGGCCCAAATCACGTTCTTCCCACCGCGGGCAGCGCGCGCTTTTTCTCACCCCTCGGCGTTTACGATTTCGTCAAGCGCGCGAACGTCGTTTCCATCACCGCCGAGGAGCTGGCTGAGGTCAGCGAGGCCGGCGAACGGATCGCAACATTCGAAGGATTGCCTGCCCACGCCGCATCGATGGCCATCAGGAGGACCGCATGTCTCGCGACGTCGTAGCTGCCATGACCGCCTACACGCTGGAGTTGCGTGAGGCGGCGATCAAGCTCAATCAGAACGAGAGCCCGACGGATTTTCCGCAGGAGCTCAAGGAGAAAATCCTCGCGGAAATGGCCGTGCGGCACTGGAACATCTATCCCGACTTCGAGTCGATGATGCTTCGCGGCGCGCTTGCGAAGGCGCACGGCTACGAAGCGGAGAACGTGCTGGTCGGCAACGGCTCGAACGAATTGCTCGCAGCGTCGATCCCGACGTTCATCGGCCCCGGCACTCCCGTCGTGTTTCCGAAGCCGACGTTCGCGCTGTACGAAAAACTCGTCGCCGTTGCCGGCGGCATCGCCTTGCCGATCGCTGTCGACCCGTCGACTGGACTGCTGCCGCTCGACGAAATGCTGCGCGCGATCGATCGCTGCGACAACGCCGTCGTCATCGTCTGCTCGCCCAACAATCCGACCGGCGGCGTGCTCCCCGAGGGCGGCATCGATGCGCTGCTCGCCACCGGCGCGACCGTGCTTTTCGATCGCGCGTATGGCGACTTCGCCGAAGACACGATGCCGCCGCTGGACGACCGGCTCGTGACGTTCTCGACATTCTCGAAAGCATGGGGACTGGCGGGACTGCGCGTCGGCTGGCTGGCATCGACGGCATCAACGTGCCGCGAGATCCGCAAAGTGAAGCTCCCCTACTCGCTCAACATCATCAGCGAGGCCGTGGCCGCAACGGCGCTGGCACATCCCGAGATCCGCACGCGCAACGTCGCTGCAACGATCGCCGAGCGCGGACGAATGTTCGCGGCGATGCAGGAAATCGGAGGCGTGACGCCGTTCCCATCGCGCTCGAACTTCATCGCCTTCACCACGCAGCGCAACGTGAAAGACGTCTTCAACGCGCTGCACGCAGACGGCATCCTCATTCGCGATGTCAGCGCCGCAGTGCCGAACGCGCTGCGCGTCTCCGTCGGCACGCCGTCGGAGAACGATGCGTTTCTGGCAGCACTCGCACAAACGACGAAGGATCGATCATGAGAAAAGCGACCATCACCCGTACCACCAAAGAAACCAACGTCTCCGTCACGCTCGACCTCGACGGCGATGGAACGCATTCGAAGATCGAGACGCCGGTCGGATTTCTCTCGCACATGCTCGACGTGATCGCGCGTCACGGCCGCGTCGATCTCGACATCGTCTCCGCCGGCGACACACACATCGACTATCACCACACCGTCGAAGACACCGCCCTCGTCCTCGGCGAAGCCTTCGCCCAAGCCCTCGGCGACAAGCGCGGCATCCGCCGTTTCGGCCACGCGTACGTGCCGCTCGATGAAGCGCTGGCGCGTGTCGTCGTCGATTTCGCCGGCCGCCCGTTCCTCGTCTTCGACGTTCCCTTCGACCGCGAAATGCTCCTCATTCACAAAGATTTTCCGTTCGCCCTCGTCGAGGAGTTCTTCAAGTCCTTCGCGAACAAATGCGCGTGCAACATCCACGTCGATCTCATCCGCGGCCGCAACGGACACCACGCCGCCGAGTCGATTTTCAAAGCGTTCGCGATCGCGCTGCGCGAAGCGAAAAGCGTGGTGGGGACGGACATCCCCAGCACGAAGGGAGTCATTTAGCGAAAGGGGTCAGGTCGAAACCGAAACTGACGACGGCCAGCCACGAACCACTCGCTCTAATCGATCTCGTCGTCAGTTTCGGTTTCGACCTGACCCCTTTCACGATACCCATGATCACCACCCTCATCGATTCTCCCGTAGCGAACGTCGCCAACATCGCGCGTGCTCTGCGCACCGTTGGCGCGGATCTGCAGATCACGCGCGATCCCGACGCGATCGCGAGCGCGGAAAAACTCGTCCTTCCGGGCGTCGGCTCATTCATCGCGGCAATGCGCTGGCTCGAAGAGAATCGTATCGATAGAGCGATTGCCACGGCCGTCGCGAAAGGTGCCTCGCTGCTTGGCGTTTGCGTTGGGCATCAACTCCTCTTCGATGTTTCGCACGAGATGGGAACGACCGCCGGGCTCGGACTAGTGCGCGGCGAGGTACACAAGTTCGAAGGCACGCTTCCCGTGCCCCAGATCGGATGGAATCGCGTTCAGTGCGCTGGCGGCCCGCTTTTCGAAGGGGTCGAGAACGGCGTCTTCTACTTCGTCAACTCGTACGCCGCGTCGAACGCGCCGGACGAGATTGCGCGCGCCGACTATGGCGGTCCATTCACTGCCGCGGTGCAACGCGATCGCATCTTCGGCGTGCAGTTTCATCCCGAAAAATCGTCAACGGCCGGCCTGCGCGTCCTGAGGAACTTCGTCTCATGGACGTGATCCCTTCCCTCGATCTCCTCGGCGGGCAAGTCGTCCGCCTGCTACACGGCGACTTCGCGAAGGTCACGGGCTACGGCGATCCGGAGTCCGTGCTCGATTCGCTCGATGTGCCGCGCGGATCGCGTCTGCATCTCGTCGATCTCGAAGCATCGCGCAGCGGTCGCCCGATCGAGTTGGAAGTTGTGCGACGGTTGGCGAAGCGCGATCTTCGGATTCAAGTCGGCGGCGGAATTCGCTCGCTCGCCGACGCGCGCGCATGGATCGATGCCGGCGCAGCGAAGGTCGTCATCGGCACCGTCGCGGCCGACTCTCCCGCGATCCTTCGCGAGATCGTCGACGCACTCGGACCCGATCGCGTCATCGCCGCGATCGATGTGCGCGACGGCATTGTCCGCGTCAACGGATGGGAAAGCGACGCACGCTCGACGCTGACTGAGGTGCTCGCGCGGGTCGAAGAGATCGGAATCAGCGAGGCGCTCATCACCGACATCAACAAAGACGGCGCGATGCGCGGGCCGTCGTTCGCGCTCTACCGGTCGCTGCAAACGAAGCTGCGCATCATCGCCTCCGGCGGCGTCTCCACCCTCGGCGACGTCGTTTCGTTGAGCCGCATTCCGAGCGTCGGCGCATGCGTCATCGGACGCGCGCTGCTCGATCGCCGCATTCAACTGGCCGAGGCGCGGGCGCGCGTGGCGACGCCGAACGCGATCCCGGAGCGCATCATCCCCTGCCTCGACGTGCGCGACGGACGCGTCGTCAAAGGCGTGAACTTCGTCGACATTCGCGATGCCGGCGATCCGGTCGAATGTGCGACGCGCTACGAAGCCGAGGGCGCCGACGAGCTCGTGATTCTCGACATCTCGGCCACCGACGCCAATCGCACCACGGCGCTGGAGACCGTTCACCGCGTCTCCGAGTCGCTCTTCATTCCGTTGACGGTCGGCGGCGGCGTGCGGACGATCGAGGACTTTCGCTCCCTGCTTCGCGCCGGCGCCGACCGCGTGGCCATCAACACGGCCGCGCTTCGCAATCCGCAGCTCATCGCCGATTGCGCGCGCGAATTCGGCGTGCAGGCCGTCGTGCTGTCGTGCGATGCAAAGCGCGTGGGCGATCATTTCGAAGCAATGGTCCGCAGCGGCAAAGAATCGTCGGACGTCGATGCCGTGGCGTGGTGCAGGCAGGCCGAGGAGCTGGGAACGGGCGAGATCCTGCTCACGTCCGTCGACCGCGACGGAACGAACGCCGGATACGACATTGAGCTGCTGCGCGCCGTCACCAGCGTCGTCCGCATCAGCGTCATCGCCTCGGGTGGCGCCGGTTCGCTCGAACATTTCCGCGAAGCGATCGAAGCCGGCGGCGCCCGCGCGGTGCTGGCTGCGTCGCTGTTTCACGACCGGCGCCTATCAATCGGAGATGTGAAACGCTACCTGTCTGATGAAGGGATTCCGGTGCGGTGAGGCACTTTCAAAATGGGGTCAGGTCTACTTTTGAAAGTGCCAAAACGATGGTGCGCCAGAAAAAGCACGTGACGGGCACTTTCAAAAGTAGACCTGACCCCATTTTGAAAGTGCAGGAGCAACGATGACTGACTTGAAGTTCGACGCCAACGGCCT
This sequence comes from Thermoanaerobaculia bacterium, assembly GCA_963719365.1. Classification (GTDB taxonomy): domain Bacteria; phylum Acidobacteriota; class Thermoanaerobaculia; order Gp7-AA8; family Gp7-AA8; genus JADGNZ01. The sequence goes on from OY970380.1 coordinate 2,487,727, forward strand.
CATCCCCGCAATCATCCAGAACTCGCGCACGGGCGAAGTGCTGACGCTCGCCTACATGAATCAGAAGTCGCTCGCCCGCACGCGCGAGAGCGGCGAGACGTGGCTCTGGAGCCGCTCGCGCAACGAGCTGTGGCACAAAGGCGCAACATCCGGCAACACGCAGCGCGTCGTCGCCATCACCGAAGATTGCGACAGCGACGCGCTCGTCATCACCGTCATTCCGAACGGCCCCGCGTGCCACTCCGGCGCGCGATCGTGCTTCGCCGGCACACCGCCGCGAACGCTCGACCGATTGATGAACGTTCTTCGCGACCGCCGCGAGAAACGTCCCGAAGGCTCCTACACCGCGAAACTCTTCAGCGGCGGACGCGCCCGTATCGTCAAGAAAATCGGCGAAGAAGCGACCGAAGTCGTCATCGCCGCGCTCAGCGAAACGCGCGACCGCATAATCAGCGAGATCGCCGACCTCGTCTTCCACGTCACCGTCCTGATGGCGGATGAGGGCATCGACTGGAGCGAGATCGAGGGGGAGTTGGCGAAGCGGGAGAAGTGAGTCTTCGCGAGAATCGATGTCACGCGAAGCCGCGAAGGGCGCGAAGGAGAACAGAACAGTATTTCGCAGTCGTCCTCCCCGAAACACAATCGAATCCATCTCCCGGAATCCACGGTGGAAGAGCATCGCTGACCGCATTTTGAAGCTGAAGGCACCCATTAAGGCGGCGAGTCACGGATCGACAGGACAGAATGTGAAATACACAACAATCCCATTAACCGCCGACAAACTCGTGTTGGGTATACGCACCAGTGCAGATCGTCCGTTCTCTTGGATGAGTGCCACATCTTGAGCAATGAACAGAGTTCGATGGATTCTTGGTGAAAGCGTGATGAGTGTATGCGCCAGTGCAATGGCTGGCGACACCCGGGCAACAACCGCATCGTGAGCAATAGTCGCTGGCAACTCCACGCACGAATTCATGTTGAGTGTAAGCACCTGTGCAGACTGTCCGTTCACCAGCCTTGTGACCACATCTCGCGCAATATGTAAGCTCAACGCGCGCCGCAGAAACAGTTATTGGGAAAGCGGGAGCGTCTTGCAAAACCAATTCATCAACAACTTCCATTACTCCTCGGGCCGCATCAAGACTGGCCTCGTCAAGATCTGGCCATGTTTTGATTGGCCTTGCCCCGGTCGGGAGCGCCTGCAAGTGACCGAATACTGTTCGCTGCCATGGACATGCCCTAAGGATGATTGGAATCACCCGCGCTTCGTTGGCCTGGAGGCGTCGGAGCGCTACGCCGCCTTCAACCTCGTAGCAGTACCGCGAGTCTATAAAATGTGGACTCATAAATAGCAGAATGATTTGCGCCTGCTCAACTCGAGAATCAATCCTAGCGCGCCAATCAGTTCCCGGCGGAATCATTCTGTCATGCCATTTTAGGATGCGACCATTGCGTTCATCGACGACTAGTTGGCGACGAACATCGTTCATGAGATCGGCATCCTCATGGGCATAAGAGAAGAAGATTTCAATTGGCTTGGTCACTGTGATCTCTCCGACTAAGTCCCTCCCGGCTACTAGGAGGAAATCGCCGCCGTAAACGTCATGTCGTCCTGAAACGTGACGTTGTTGCCTATGTCGCTGAACTTGTGCGGCGATTCCAAGAAGTGGCAGCCGGCGATGACCTTGCCGTCGTCGGTCTTTGTCTCGAACGTGTCGAGACCGCTCAGACGCATTGGTTGTTGTGCGGTCGTGAAGGCGGAGTCGTAGATGTCGTGGGACATCGCGCGCTTGCCTGGGTGGCCCATCGGATCGTCGGCGAGGATCAGCTCCATCGCGTGCAGTTTGCCAGCGTTGGCCAGCGCTTCGCGTTTGCTTCCGCTGGCAAGCTCCTCATCGCCGAGCGGCACGTCAGAAACGATGACACGGATCTCCACCTTCTTCTTGTCCCAACGGCTCGGCCTTGCGGAGGCGTAGACGTGCGTGAGCTTGATGGTCTTGCCGTTGATCACCATCTGCCCGGTTACTTTTCCCTGTTCGGCAGCAGAGATGGCCGAAGATGAAAGCGCAATGGCGAGAACCACGACGGATGAAATCTTCATAGCGGTCATTGTATTCTGGCGGATAACGGCCCGATAACGGGCGCTTCAACGAGGTCATGCCAGAGACTGAAAGTGTCAGAGCCCTTGGTGAGGGTCGCCTGTTCCGGCTGGAAAGAAACGGAGTCATTCGGCGCGCGCGACGCGGCCGGGACGAGGAGATCCTGCGCGTTCCACCGCCCACCCCCGAGCCAGGCGGCGATATCGTCGCGGTCGTTATCGAGGAGCGCTGGAACGGTCGGTGAGGGCGCCGTCAGTTTCTTGTGCGCAAGCTGGCGGCGGAGTGGTTATTGACGAGAAGCGTTTCACGCGGAGGCGCGGAGATGCGGAGGAGAAACTCCGCGGCCTCCGCGTCTCCGTGTGAAATACGAGCTCCCCGAAATCACGCGGAGACGCCGGGCGACGTAATCGCACCCACCCTCTTGATCGCCTCGATATTCGCATCCGCATCTGCCTCGCCGATCTCCATCAGACGTTGCAGGTACTCAGGAACGAACATGAAGAGGCTCATGAAATCGGCGTTGGAGGTTTCGCGGGTGCCGAGGCTGCGGGTGAGGAAGCGGAAGGGGCGCGGGAGGGCGGGCTCGTATTCGGCGGCGAGTTTGCCGATGTCTTGAGAAGGGCGGATGACGGCGAAATCGACTGGGCGATAACCTCGCCGTAGCTCGGGCGGGAGGTCGCGCAGAAACTCATTGGAGCGCTGCAGGCGAATCGTGTCCTCGTCCATCACGTCGAGGAAGATGGCGTCCATCAGTTGACCGAGGATTTGAGCCGGCGGCGGATAACCGGCGATCTGCGGCTCGTCGGCTTCGATGGCCGAGGGCGCGTAATGCGTGGAGATGGCGAGCATGCGCGTGGCGCCGAGATGCAGGGCTGGGGAGAGCGGCGCCGAGAGACGGATCCCGCCATCGCCGTACCAATGCCTGCCCACGCGAATCGCCGGGAAGACGATCGGCAGCGCGGCCGAGGCCATGATGTGATCGACGGTCAACGGCTCCTGCATGCTGCGGCGCAGCGGGCGCGTCCACGTCTCGATGTCGCAGCCGGTGGCCCACGTCACCGTTTTGCCTGTCGTGTAGTCGAGCGCGGTAACGGCCACTGCACGCGGATGACAGCGAACGATGTTCGCGGCGATGCCGGCGATCTCGCCTTTGTCATTCGGCGCGAAAAGGCGCTCCAGCAGATGACGAAGCGGCGACGTATCGACCAGCCCTCGCACGCCGGGCGCCGCAGACGTTCCTCCGGAGATGAGCTTCGTGCCCCAGCCGAAAACGTTGCGCGCCAGCGATCGGGAATCGATCCGAATGACGTCTTTCAGATGGAGATTGCGCCAGACTTCGGAGAGCTCGTCGATGACGTCAGGCAACGGCGCGTTTCGCGAGGCGACGAAGGCGGCGTTGATCGCGCCCGCGGAAACGCCGGTGATGACGTCGAACGCGTTCGCCGGCAGATGCCGCGCGAGGCAGCGCAGCACGCCGACCTGGTACGCGGCGCGCGCGCCGCCACCGGTGAGCACAAGAGCGAGGGAATCGGCGGCGGGTTCCATGCGACGCAGATTATGCCGCGTCGTTGCTTCTCACTCCGCTCCGAACGTTCGCAGGCACTCTTCCGCCTCGGCGAGTTGCATTTCGCTGAAGACGCGGATGCCATTGTCGCGGAGTAGTGCGGCCGTGACTCCGTGGTGACCAGGCACTCGCGTGGAGGTAAACGTCCCGTCGTATGTGTAGCCGCTGCCGCACGACGGGCTGCCTTCTTTGAGAATGGCGATGCGGATGCCGTTGGCGCGTGCGGCTTGGAGCGCGACGTTCGCGCCATTCACGAAATGGCGGGAGACATCGCGGCCATCGACGTCGGTCACGCTGACTTCGCCGGCGAGGACTCGCGATCCGTCTGCGCCTCCCACAATCTCCGAAGCCGGCCGCGGCACAGGGAGACCGCCGGCGATCTCCGGACAAACGGCCACGACGCGTCCTTCCTCGATCCAACGCCGGAGAATGTCATTGCCGGATCGTTTGTGCGCGCCGTTATGGCGGACAGGTTCGCCGAGAAGGCAGGCGCTGACGAGGATCTTTTCCATTGGCGGTTGAGTATAAGACGCCCTCTCTGAGTGTCGTCTCCAGTGTCTTTCGGGCGCAAACGCGGCGAAGGGTTTGCTCGGAATCGCTCGGTCCAATCTACTTTTTCTTCACCGGCACAAGGACCAGATCACCGGCCCGCGCGCCGGGCTGCAGCATCCATCCTTCATTGAGAGTGAGGTTCGCACGATCGGCTGCGGAGAAAACGAGCTTCGTGTATTGCGCGTCCATGCGTGCACCTGTCGTTGTCGTGATGCGACCCCACTTTCCGGTGACTTCGAGTGATGGATAGCCGGTGCCGGCGTCGCCGAGGGGAACGAGGGCGTAGGGATCGAATCCGAAATGGGCGCCGTCTGCGGCGATCTCCAGCGTCGGTCCGTCGACGAGTAGCGCGCGGAAATGCGCGACGCGTTCCTTTTGCTCGCGATCGCGTTTCTCTTCTTCTGTGCGAAGCGTTGGGCCGCCGTACGCTGCTGCGCGAGCCTCAGGATTCGGCGTGGGCAACGGCGCCAGCGAATCGCGGAGCGTGTCACCGAAATCCGATCCAATCTTGTACGTCTTCCGCCAGTTGGGATTCGTGACATCGAGGAGCAGTCCGTACGCGGGACCGCTGCTGTACGCGAACGAGCGGACGAATGAATCGCGGCGATCGATGCCATCGAGCCGCCGCGCGGTCGAAAGACGCGTCTCCTCGTCGCCCGTGCCGCGCAACACCGTTCCCGTGTATTCGGCCAGCCCTTCGTTGTTCTCGAGGCTGCGCTCGTTGACTGCCGCCGCCGGAAAGAGCGCTCGCCGCTTGGCGCGAAAGGCCAGCGCATCGGCAACGGCCTGCTTCCGGTCCTCGCTGCGAAGCGCGGATGCGAGCGCGCGCATCTCGAGCAGAAACCAGTAGCGGCCGTCGAGCGAATCGAGATGGGCGTTGTCGTTCGCCCCGGCAGGAAATCCGACGTCGTCCTGGATACGATGAAAGCACTCGTGCAGCATCAACCGCCGCCGTGGCACCGAGCGCTCGGAGATCGAGCTCCACATGATCTCGGTCCAATGAACGCCATTCCATGTCGTGGCCGTATTGGCGATGACGACGGACGGCGGCAACGTCCCGGCGAAAACCGTTCCCTCGGCTTTCAACACCCCGCCCTGATCCGCGGCGTTCGCCACGGCATAGCGCGTCATCGGATCGACGAGCAGGATCGGGCCGTAAAGCACTTTCCCCCAAAGACGTCCGCCGTCCTCCTCCGAAACGATCCGCGCGTCATCGAACGCACGGCGCGCAGCGTCGAGCGGGATTGGAGTGGAGATTGCGGTGGCGAGAAGGAGTGCGCCGATCAACATGAACGGATCGTAACGCTACTGCCAAGCGATTGTTTCGGGCGGCAACCTTGAAGAGTCAGCGGCGCCGGCGTGAACCGGCGCCGCGATATTCGATCAATGATGACCGTGCCCGTTGTCGCCGGATCCATCCACATGAATGGAGATTGCATTGTTGACCGTACCGTCCGCAATCGCCTCGGCCTCCACATGATCGCCAACCTTCAGATCGCCGGCGGCGAGCGTGGCGTCGCCCTTGCGAATGATCGTGTCAGCGGTCAGCATCAGAATGACGTCAGCGCCGTGCGCGTCGTGAACGGTGATCGATGAGGACGATGCCGCCGTCAGGGTCCCGACAACCTCCAACGGATGTACCTCGTTCTGAACGATGACCTCAACGGCGGTGTTGACGTTGTTCGCTGAGGTGGCCTTGACGTGAACCCGCTCTCCGACTTTCAGATCGGCGGCGGCGACCGTCGTCTCGCCCTTGCGGATGATCGTCGCCAACGTCAGCTCCACGACGACATCGTCATCGTGAGAATCGTGGACGGTGATGGAGGTCGCCGAGGCAGCGGTGATGATTCCCTCGATCTCGAGCACGGGCTCAGGCTTCTCCTGCGTGTCGGGCGCCTGCACTTCGATCTGCTGTGCCGTGTTGACGTTGTTCGCGGACGTAGCCTTGACGTGAACCTGATCGCCCACTTTCAAGTCGGCGGCCGCGAGGGTCGTGTCGCCCTTGCGAATGGAGGTCGCTGACGTCAGCGCCAGCACGACGTCGTTGCCGTGAGAGTCATGAACGGTGATCGAAGTCGCCGAGGCGGCGGTGATGGTTCCTTCGAACTGCAGTTCCGGCTCTGCCTTCGGCGGTGCACCGGCCCGTCTGCGCGCCTGCGCGTTGTTTTCGCTCTTGACCGGCCCGGCCGCCACCGACGCGGCCACGGACGGCCCGTTGGCGACCGACGCCCGCACGTCATCCCCGAACAGCATCCCCGCAGCGACGATCTGAACGAGAACGAACACGATGTAGAGCAAGCTGCGTTTTTTCATGTCTCCTCCAAATGAAAAAGGGGCCTACGCCCCAATAAACAAAAAGAGGGCGTGGGTACGCCCTCTTTCAGGAACTGCAATTCTGTCAGCGCGGATTATAGCGACGGCGCGGAGCTGACTGTCAAGCAGACTCGGGCGCGCGTGACGATTGGGTTGCAGTCAGCGGCGATCGCCTTGCGTCAGCCTGCCTTTCTCAAACTCTCCGTGGAATTGCCGGCATCGCGCTCCCAATCGGCTGATAGAGGGTTAGAAATGGCAGGTAGCTTCGTCCACTGATGATCGGTTCATGGTGCCTGCTGACCGGAGTAATATAATTGCTCATTGACTCTGATAAGTTACTTAGCGTTGTTGTCGCGAACAGACTCATTTAGGCGTCTTGTTCGTGTCAACGCTATCAAATCGGTAGCGGTAGCGCGCTGGCAGAACCGGTGGTCGCCGCTTGGCGGCCGCTCACGGTTAGCGTGTTTTCAATGACCGTTGGGCAACGGATTCGGGCCGCAATCGATGCGAAGGGCTTGAAGGACACTTGGGTTGCCCAAGGCGCCCGTATCTCAAAAACGACGCTCAGCAACATCATCAACGGCATCCTCTCGACCCGAGCACCTCAACGCTCGCGGCAATCGCCGATGTGCTCGGCGAATCGGTCGATGCGCTTCTTGGCCGTATCGCACACCCCCTTCTTCGGCACGAGCGGGAGATAGTCAGGAGCGCGGTCAGCATCATCACCACCCAGGTGCTCTCAGCGCCCAACGAGCAGCACGTGGCTACGACCCCTTTGCCGCGGCGGCGAAGGCCGCGCACGAATCGCCCTGTCATCGCACCCTCGGTGGCCGCGTCACCCCACTTGGAGATATTCACCGACGTACGCGAGGTGCGGCGACATCAGATCCCCAGGGATCTTCGGGATAAAGGCGTACGCCGCGTGTTCACGGTCGAAGGTGACTCGATGACGGACGTTGGCATTCAAACGGGCGATCTTCTCTACGTTCGCACCGACGTTTCAGCAAATGAAGCGAATGGACGAATTATCGTCTGCCGTTATGAGGACTACGAATGCGTCAAACGTCTTCGCGTAGAGCCTGACGGCGGTGTGGCACTCGTCAGTGAGAACTTGAAATACAAGGACGTAGTTCTCACTCCTGAACAGCGAAACGCGCTCGAGGTTTACGGCATCGTCGTTCAACGGCTCACCGCTGTCTGACGCGTGAGAGGAGTCAGGCGATAAAGCGGGAAGCGTCGTCGACCGTTTGTCGCGTTGAGGTGCGAACGCTTCCCTTCACACCACCGAACTGTCGCGGTAGATCTGGTCGACGATCAGCTCAGCGTCAAGAGAGGCGACCTCGATCCGCTCGCCATTCGTCGCGGCGCGCGAAGTCCACGTGCCGTCGTTGCCGCGCGTTTCGACGACGATGCGCCGCTCGCGATGCGACACGATTACGTATTCGCGCAGCGTTGGGATCGTTCGGTAGGCTCAAGGCGAAGAGCCGCTGCAGAGCAAACCAGGAACCTGCCGCATGGCCGCGCTGGCGGATCTCCCATCGCTGGATGGCCGCTCGTGCCTGGATCTGGCGGACACGCTCATGCAGAACCGCAGTCGATGCACTCAAGAAATCATCTCCAGACGTTGAAGAAGATCTGGAGCCGTTGAGCGGATTTGAACCGCTGACCTGCTGATTACGAATCAGCTGCTCTACCAACTGAGCTACAACGGCTTGAAGATGCGGCGGGCGATTCTACTGAGGTGAATCGGTACTGTCGAGCGGTCCGGAGAACGCGGGGTGGTAGCGGCGCATTCCGGACGGCGTGTGACACACTCCGCGCCCTCAGCGATGGATACAAACGCGGAACATCAGGACGCCCATTCGGCCGAAGATCTCAACATCCCGAACGCTGGGTCTTCCGCACTGCCGCGATCGGAACGGCTCGCCCTGATCGTCATTGCCGCCGTGACGCTGGCAATGCGCATCGTCGCGTTCTTCCACTACCGCTTCGATTCCGACGAGCCGCAGCATCTGCATGTGGCGTGGGGTTGGACGGCGGGGCTGCTGCAGTATCGCGATGTCTTTGACAATCACACGCCGCTGTTTCACATCGTCACCGCACCGCTGCTTCTGCTCCTCGGCGAGCGCGCGGACATCCTTCTCTGGATGCGCGGGCCGATGGTGCTGCTGTGGCTGATCGTCGTCGCGTGCACGTACGCGATCGCGCGGCGGCTTTACGACGTTCGCATCGCGATCTGGTCGGTCGTGCTGCTGAACGTTCTGCCGCCGTTTTTTCTGAAGTCGATCGAGTTTCGTACCGACAATCTCTGGAACGCCTTCTGGATGCTGGCCATCGTCGTCCTGTTTCTCCGGCGGCGTTCGGCGAGCACGTTCTTCGTTGCCGGTCTGCTGTTGGGATGCGCGTTTTCCGTCTCGCTCAAAACGATGCTGCTGCTATTCACGCTCGTGGCCGCCGGCGCGCTCACCTGGTTCCTGCGGCGGCGCGGGCGCGGCGCGGGCATGCGCGCGGGACTCGTCGCTGTCTTTTTTCTCGGCTTCGCCATCGTGCCTTCGCTCATCGCGGGCTACTTCGTCGCGCGCGGTGCCTGGCCGGATCTCGTTTATGGCGCCTTTCGTTTCAACAGTCTCGTGGCGGGCACCCGCTCTCCGTTCGTCGTGTGGATGCCGAGGGTCCTCTACGTTCCGATGATGTTCATCGTTCTTCGTCAGGCTTGGCGGTACCGAGGAAGGTCGACGGATGCGCGCTACTTCTTCGCGGTGGCGACAGGGATCTTCTTCGCGACGCTCTTCGCTTTCTGGATTCTGATCTCGCCGCGCGACTTCCTCCCGTTTCTGCCGTTCCTGACGATCTTCTTCGTCGCGGCGCTGGCTCACCGGAAATTCTTCATCGAGGCGATGATCGTGATGGCGATCGTCTCGCTGACGGGCGCCGGCTACTACGCGGATTGGCTGACAAATCGGACTGCCGAGTTCATCACGATGGAGAATCAGCTCCTGAACGTCTCGCGTCCCGGCGAGCTGGTCATGGACTACAAGGGCGAGCTGATTTACCGGCGCCGGCCGTATTACTTCATTCTCGAGTTCATCACGCGCAATGCGATCGCTCGCGGATTGGTCGCGGATACCGTGCCGGAGGATCTGGTCCGGACGCGATGCCACATCGCGCAGGCGGACGGCGCGCAATGGCCGGACCGCGCCCGCGCTTTCATGTCCGCCAACTTCATCGACCTCGGGCGGCTTCGCGTTTCCGGCCAGTGGCTGCAGCCGGACGGAACGTTCTCGATCGCCATTCCGGGCGACTACGTGATCCTTGACAAGAATGGCGAAGCGAGCGGCGTGCTGGATGGGACGCCGAATCGCGGCTCGCGAACGTTAGCCCGTGGCGCTCATCGTTTTGCAGGCGCGAACGAGCGGATGGCTTGTGTCTGGGCGCCTGCGTTTTCGCGCGGGTTCTCGCCGTTTCATCTGCGGGATCTGGATTTCTGACGGGAGTCGTTTTTCGGGAGTCGGGAGTCGTATCGATGGTTTCCACTTAGTGCCTCGTCGCGACCAGCACAACAGTCGGATTGAGGCATCACAACATTGCCTTCGGTTTGCAGTAGAGGAATGGCGTTTGGTGTTTCTACGACGCCCGACTCCCCACTCCCCACTCCCGCGAAACTACGTATACAGACCGCCGCTCACATTCATCACTGTCCCTGTGATGTAGCCAGCCTGCTCGGAAGCGAGAAAGACGGTCGCGTACGCAATGTCGTCGGTGGTGCCGAGGCGGTGGAGGGCGATGCGGGATTCGAGGGTCTTGCGGGCGTCGTCAGTCATCGCGTCCGTCATCGCCGTCTTCACGAAACCTGGGGCGATCGCGTTCACGGTCACGTTGCGTGAGCCGATCTCCAGCGCCAGCGCTTTCGTGAAGCCGATCAGCGCGGCCTTCGACGATGCGTAGTTCACCTGCCCGGGATTGCCCATCAGTCCGACGATCGAGGAGATGTTGATGACGCGGCCCCAGCGCGCGCGGATCATCTTCTTCACCACTTCCTGCGTGATGTGAAACGCGGAGTCGAGGTTCGTTCGCAGCACGCTCGTCCACGCCTCGGGCTTCATGCGGATGAAGAGATCGTCGTCGGTGATGCCGGCATTGTTGACGAGGATCTCGATCGGCTGCTGCTCGATGAGCGCTTTGATGCGCTCGCGAATGTCATCGCTGGTGATGTCGAGCTGCACGGCCGCTGCGGTGCCGCCGTTCGCGGTGATGGCGCCGGCGACGCGCTCGACGTGCTCGAGGTTGCGCGCGGCGCAAAGCACGTGCGCGCCCGACTCGGCCAGCCGCAGCGCGATCGATTCGCCGATGCCGCGGGAGGCGCCGGTGACGAGAGCGGTGCGTCCGGTGAGATCAATTTTCATTGCATGCTCTCCAGGAACTTCTCGATCGACGGAACATCGGAAATGTTGATCAACTCGACCGATGTATCGATGCGTTTGATCAGACCCGTCAACACCGCGCCCGGACCGATCTCGACGAAGCGCCGCACGCCCATCGACACCATCTTCTGCACCGACTCGACCCAACGAACGGGCGATGCGACCTGGCGGACGAGCGCGTTGCGAACCGCAGTCGACGTTCCGATCGGCGAGGCATCGACGTTCGACACGAGCGACATCCACAAATCTTTGAACGGCGCGTCGTCGAGCAACGGCTTCAATCGCTCTTCGGCCGGTTTCATCAGCGCGCAGTGAAACGGCGCGGAGACGGGAAGCGGCAACGCGCGGCGCACACCGCGAGCTTTGGCGACGGCGATGGCGCGGTCGATGCCGGCCTTCGTGCCGGCGATGACGATTTGGCCGGGCGCGTTGATGTTGGCGATCGATACGACGTCGCCTTCCGCCGCTTCCTCGCAGATCGATGTAACCTCGTCGACGCTCGGACCGATCAGCGCGGCCATGCCGCCGCTGCCGGCGGGCATCGCTTCCTGCATGAAACGGCCGCGCATCCGCACGAGTTGCGCGGCATCGGCCGGTGTCAGTCCGCCGACGCTGACGATCGCGCTGTATTCGCCGAGGGAGTGACCGGCCACGACGTCGCGCCGGGTCGCGCCGCGCTCTTCCAGCACCGCGTGAATCGCCAACGACACCGCAAGAATCGCCGGCTGCGTGTTCTCGGTCAGTTTGAGCTGATCGTCGGGTCCATCGAAGCAGAGCTGCGAGATGGAAAAGCCGAGCGCGGCGTCGATGTCGTCGAAAACGCGGCGGGCCGCGGGAAAGGCAGCGGCGACGTCTTTTCCCATCCCGGCGTACTGGCTTCCCTGTCCGGGGAAAACGAATGCTGTGTTGTGCTCCATCGGCGCGGAATCATACATGGAGCGGAGCGGCTACAATCGCTGCGAATGTCCGCCGAGGTCCGCGCAAAACTCGTCCGCCAGCTCCGCATCGCCTACTCGGCGGAGCTCGGCGCCGGCTACGCGTATCGAGGGCATTGGCACAGCGTGCGCGACCCGGGCGAGCGTGAGCACATCCGCCAGATCGAAGCCGAGGAGTGGCATCACCGCGAGCTCGTCGGCGGACTGCTGCGGCAACTCGGCGGGAAACCGAGCCGCCTCCGCGAATTCATCTTCTGGTGGATCGGCCACTTCATCGCCGGCTTCTGTCACGTCGGCGGATGGTTCGCGCCGATGTACGGCGCCGGCCGGCTGGAGCGGGGCAATATCGTCGAATATGAAGACGCCGCTGTCTTTGCCGCGGAATGCGGCCACGACGAGATGATCGATTGCCTGCTGACAATGGCCGAGGTGGAGTGGGATCACGAAGCGTACTTCCGGAGCAAAGCGGCCGGCCATCCGTTCGTGCGGATTCTCAAGATGTGGCCAGCGACGGAGCCGAAGGAAGCGATTCGGGAGCGGTTCGCGGAGTACGAGAAGGCGTCGGCGTAGGTTCCCGCTGTCGTTCGGATCCATCCATCGGGGCGGGACGCCCCGATGCCGCGAGCGAGACGCTCGCACTCCTCAGTGGGCGATCAACTTCAGTTCCAGCCGGTAGTCCGCGCTTCCCGCACGCGATGCCGCATTCTCGACGCGGTCGGCGAGGTTTCGGAGCGGGAAGAGGATCATGTCGAGGGTCGTGGCGGTTCGATCGAGCGTGTGGCTCGCTTCGACGCGCAGCGGCACGCCCTCTTTGAGCACCAGGCCGCGGTCGAAGCGCATGTTCAGCGTTTGGTAGCCGGCGGCGGTGACGTCGATCGTGCATCGTTCGGGGTAGCGCGGGACATCGACGCGCATCGGCGTCGTGCCGTGGGCGACCGTTCCTGCGCCGCAGTCGAGGGTCACGCTTGCATGCGGTGGCACGGTGACCAGCTCGACCACGTTCGGTTCGGGCGGCAGGTTCGCGGTGTGCGTGGCGCAGCCAGCGATCGTGATGGCGAAGAGAAGGAGACACGCCGATCGGCTTTGCATGATCGTTATTGTGTAGCCAAAACGCTGCTGTCGTGCTCGCGTTTGTGAAGATCGTTGACCTTCGTCATGATCTTTTCGTCGATCCGGTTGATGGCGAAGTTGCGCGCCACGCGGATGGCGTTCTTGATCGCCTTGGCGTTCGAGCGGCCGTGGCAGACGATGCATCCGCCCTTCACGCCCAGCAGCGGCGCGCCGCCGTACTCGGAGTAATCCATTCGCTTCTTCAGGCCTTCGAACGCGCTCTTCGCCAGCAGACCGCCGATCTTCCGCGGCAGCGTTTTCGTCATCTCCTGACGCAGCGTCGTCGACACGAACTCGCCCAGCGCCTCGGATGCCTTGAGAACGACGTTGCCTATGAAGCCGTCGCAGACGACGACGTCGGCGTTGCCGTTGTAGACGTCGCGTCCTTCCGCGTTGCCGATGAAGTTGAGTCCCGTCTCTTTCAGGACGCGATACGTCTCCTTCGTCAGCTCGTTGCCTTTGCCTTCCTCTTCACCGATCGACAGCAAGCCAACGCGCGGCGCATCGATGTCGAAAAGCATCTGCGCGTAGAAGTGGCCCATGACCGCAAACTCGCGAAGATGATTCGGCTTGGCGTCGACGTTCGCGCCAACATCGAGCAGGAGCGTGTGACCCTTCAAGCTCGGCAGAACCGTTGCGAGCGCGGGACGGCTCACGCCTTCGATCATGCCCATGACGGCGCGCGCCGAGGTCCAGGTCGCGCCGGTATTGCCCGCGGAGACGAACGCATTCGCCTTCCCCTCGGCCACCAGATTCGCGCAGACGCGCACGGACGAGTTCCGCTTCCTGCGCAACGGCGCGAGAGCGGTGTCCTCCATCGTCACGATCTCGCGGGCGTCGAAAACGTTGATGTTGCGCGGCATACCGCCCGCAGCAGCGAGCTCGCGCCGCACGACGTCTTCCTGGCCGACGAGAATGATCTCGACCGCGTATTCGGCCGCTGCCAGGACCGCGCCCTTCACCACCTCGGCCGGCGCATGATCGCCGCCCATGGCGTCGAGGGCGATACAGACGTCACTCATCGCAGGTGGAGTTTAGAACGAGTCTTTGACGGCGATGACTTCGCGGCCTTTGTAGAAACCGCATTTCGGACAAACGCGGTGCGGCATCTTCGCTTCGTGACACTGCGGGCACGTCGAAAGCGACTTCGCTTCCAGGAAGTCGTGCGCGCGGCGCGTGCGCGTGCGAGCTTTCGAGTGTCTCCGTTTGGGATTCGGCATGGTGTGCTCCTTGTCTGTGGTGGATCCGTTGCTTGCGGTGGATTAGTTGATTAGTAGGTTAGTGGATTAGGAGAACATGAACGCGCGCTCTTCCTGATCATCTAATCCACTAATCGACTCATCCACTAATCTACTGCTTCTACTGCTCGTTCTTCTTCGCCAACTCCGCCCGTATCCCGGCCAGCGCGCCCCAGCGATCATCGCCCGCTGCTGACTGACACGAACAGCTTTCCTGATTCCGATTCGCCCCGCACTGCGGACAGAGACCGAGACAGCTCTCCGTACACAGCGGCTTCATGGGGATGGCAAGCTGGACCTGCTCGGCGGCAAGATCCCGCAGTGGAATCAACCGCTCCGTGTAAAACTCGATGTCGAGCTCGTCCGGTGTGATCTCGACCTCGTTCTCTCCAAGTACGGCAGGCCGGGGCCGGAATCTTAAGTGAAACTCAGACGAATTCGCAAATGGGAACGGCTCGAGGCAGCGGGAACAGGTCAGATCGCCGGTAAATGTCGTCGAACCGTCCGCAAGGTATTCGGCCGCGAGATCGCCCTTGATGGCCGTGGCCACAAGCGCTACCGGGCCGATGGCAGCCAGGTCGATGCGATCCAGCTCGCTCACGGCGAACTGGTAAGTTCGCTCGTAAGTTTCCGAGCCGTATTTATCGATATCGTCGAAGACGATGAAGTCTTTGTCGGGCATGGACGTTCGACGCTGTAACTGCGCCCTCCCGGCTTCTATTTCGCACCGATTCTGACCTTTAGCTCCTCTACATTCCCGTCGTCCGAGGCGGCCGCTTCGATGCTCGTGGCCGATTGCAGCGCGTCGATCCAGCGCTTCAGATCGCGTGCCGAACGGTAAACGCGGCCAGCGGCGATGCGCAGTCCGATGCTGTCGTCCAGCTTGCTCAGGATCGGCACCAGGCGCTTCGAATCGGCGCGCACCGCCCATTTCCCCGCCGGCCAGCGGCCAGGCTCGATCGCATCATTCTTATATTGGTCGATGGAATCGTCGAACGACAGGAGCAGCTTCCCGTTCTCTTCGGCGGTCTGGATGTGGATGCCGAGGGACTCGCCTTGCTTCACTTTGGCGACGAAATCGTCGAAGGCCGCGCGGCGCACGGGATCGTCTGGAACAGCGATCACGCCAAGCGGCCGCGGCAGGAACTTGTGGGTATCGACGTCGTAAATCGTCAGCGATCCGCCGTTCTCCAGCAGCGACGAAACGCGCGTGCCGAAGACGCGGTTGAGGTCTTCGACGATGCGCGGCATCGTGGCGAAGGTGGCTGAAAGCAGCGCGCCGCGCACGAATTGCGCAGGCTGCGACGCCTGCATCGGTGCTTGCTCCTCGGGACCACGCGCCGCGCGAGATGTCAGCAGAATCTCGTCGCTGGTAACAGATAGCGATGTCACTGCCGGCCGCGCGATCGGCGGGAACGCGCCACGCGAGCCGCTGCGCTGCACGACGAATGCATCGCCCGGCGGAAGTTTTTCCGCGAGCTTGAGAACTTGATCGAGCGCCGCAGCGCTGATCGGTTGCGCGGGCGGCGCGTTGAGGAGAAGCGTGTCGCCGAGGTCGCCGCCGAGCATCAGGTAGGTACGGACGACCGCGGACCGGATCGGGTCGAGCCGAATCAAATAGCGCGTTCCGGTGGCGTCGCGCCACGCCAGCAGATCCGCGCCGCCAACCATCCACGGCGACGGAATCGAATGCGAATGCTCCCAACCTTCGATGGCCTGCGCCGTGACCGGATTCGCGCGCAGCATTCCGTCAAGCGCGGCCGCCGTCGGAATCAGCGCGAACGACTCCGCCGATTCCGGGACCGACGCGAGCAGCGCGCGCTGCGAGGCGCTCAGCGGAAATCGAACGCCTGCCGAAGTCTTCGGCGTCGTCGCCAGTAAATAGATGATGACGCCCGCGACGAGCGCGAGAATGATCCCGCCGATGACGAGCAGCTTTCTCATGCAGTGGTCACATTGTCTCAAACGCGGCGCAGCCGCAACCAAGCGACAACCGACAACGCGCGCAGCGCATACGCTACGATCCGCGTCCGATGCCACCCCAATCAACCGCGAGCATCATCGTTCACGCTCTGAGCCAGGCGTTACGCGATCGCGTCGCGAATACGTTTCGCTCAGCCACCCGCCGCGAACGAAAGCTCCGAATCGGCGTCGACATCCGCCCTTTTTATGAGCCGCTCACGGGCATCGGTTGGTATCTCTACCATCTGCTGCACGAGATCGCGAAGCGCGACGACGTCGAGCTCTATCTGTTCGGCGATGCGCGCGTGACCGACTATGGCCCGAACCTCCACGCCGATCTGCCGCCGTCCGCGCACCTCTGCTGGTTCGACCTGCGCGGCAAAGGAATCATCTCCGGCCGCTGGCGCGCGCTGACCGCAGCCGCGTACGTGCTTTGGATGAAGCTGATCGACGCCAACGTAACCTTCGCCGCCAACTACTTCCTCCCCCGCCTCCTTGGTGCCGTCGCCCGCCGCCGCGTCGTCACGATCCACGACCTCACGTTCAAGCGCTTCCCCGAGCTGCTCCAGAAAGAGACGCTCGCCAACCTCGACTATCAAATGACGCGCGAGCTCGCTCACGCTGATGCAGCGATCTGCGTTTCCGAATCGACGCGACAGGATCTGCTGCACTTCTACAACATCGATCCGTCGCGAGCGATCACGATCCACTCCGGGCTCGCGGTTCCATCCGCTACCACTCCCTACCCCCCACTCCCCACCCTCCCATCCCGCTACATTCTTTTCGTCAGCACGATCGAGCCGCGAAAAAACCTCGACGTGCTTCTCGATGCCTATGCGCGGCTCCGCGCGCGCGGCGCGTACGACGGCGCGCTGGTCGTCGTCGGGCGCGTCGGATGGAAGGCGGAGGCAACGCGCGAACGACTTCGCGCCGGCGGCGTTCATCATCTCGACTACCTACCCGCCGGACAACTCGCCGCGGTTTATCGAGGCGCCGAGTTGTTCGTCTTCCCCTCGATCTACGAAGGCTTCGGATTTCCACTGCTCGAAGCGATGGCGTACGGCGTGCCGTCGATTGCCGCACGCTCATCGTCGCTCCCCGAGATCGGCGGCGATGCCGCGCTCTACTTCGAGCCGCAGGACGCGAAAGGGCTCGAAGCGCAGATCGAGAACGTGCTAACGGATGCCGCGCTGCGCGCTCACCTCGCCGCGGCAGGCCCGCAACGCGTCGCGCAGTTTCGGTGGGATGTTGCCGCCGCGCAGACGCTGGCTGTGTTGCGAAAGGCTGCAGGATGATTCACCGTAACGCGCCAACGACGTAGCGCCGTCGGCTCGACGGCTGTACCGCAGGCGGCTCGCCTGCGACTTCTGAACATCGCAGCACAGAACCTCGCAAGTTGAACGCTCGACGCTCTTGCGCAAGGTTGAACACCGCCACCGGGCCGGCGGCGGCACAGCCGTCGAGCCGACGGCGCTACGTACGACGACGACGGCGCTACGAAACCACGCGTCGTACACTTCTCGTAAGTGAGCCTGACAGTCACGATCGATGGACGCCCCTTGGTCGGAAACCGCACAGGAATCGGCGTTCACACCGCCGAGATCGCGCGGCGGCTATCCGACGTCCCGCTCATCGCATCGCATGCAGAGATCGCCGATCGATCGGGAATCGATCATTGCCGCTTTCGCGTCGATCCCATGCCGCTCGGCGTCCTGTGGCAGCAGCTCGTACTTCCGCGGATCGCGAACAGCGGTGTGTTGTGGGGGCCGCATGGAACGTTGCCGCTCGCGCTGCGCATCCCGTCGGTGGCGACGCTGCACGACTTCAGCTCGCTGACGATGCCGTTGCGGCATCGCGCCAAGACCGTGCTCTCGTTCAATGCGTTCATCGGGCGCAGCTTGCAGATGGCCACGCGCATTGCCGCCGTTTCGCGTGCGGTGGCCGAGGAGGCGGTGAGGTGGTTTGGGGTGTCGAGGGAAAGGATCGAGATCGTGCCGAACGGCGTCGACGATTTCTTTTCGCCGGCGATCGATGAGCGCGAATCCGATTACGTCCTCTACGTTGGCACGATCGAGCCGCGAAAAGGGCTCGATGACCTGCTGTCGGTTTGGGATTCACTGCCGCAGCCGCACCCGCGGCTCGTGCTGTGCGGCGACGCCGGTTGGGGCCGCGTGAAACTTCCGGACGGCGCGGAAATCACCGGCTACGTCGATCGCACGAAGCTGCGCGAGCTTTACCGCGGCGCGCGTGCGTTCGTGTACCCCTCCCGTTACGAAGGCTTCGGCATTCCTCCGCTCGAGGCAATGGCGTGCGGTGCGCCGGTCATCGCCACACGCACGGGCGCCATTCCCGAATACGCCGACGGCGCGGCGCTGCTCATCGATCCCGGCAATCGCAACACTTTACGCGCCTCACTGGTTCGACTCCTCGGCGATCAGACATTGCGCGATGAGTTGCGCGATCGCGGCGTCGAGCGTGCGCGCGCGTACACGTGGGACCGATCGGCGGCGCTGATGACGCAACTGTTAGCCGAGGCGGCGCGATGAGGATCGGGATCGACGCGAGGAAGATCGCCGACTTCGGAATCGGCACCTACATCCGCGGATTGCTGAGCGCTCTCGCCGCGCTCGATGATGGCGACACCTACGTCGCCTTCGCGCCGGAGAGCCACGCTCGCTTTTTGCCGGAAGGGATCGAGCACGTCGTCGTCGATGCGCCGCACTACTCGATTCGCGAGCTCGTCGCCATCGGACGCGCCGCAGACCGCGCGAAGATCGATCTCTTTCATGCGCCGCATTACGTCGTCCCTTTCACGAGCGTGCCGTTCGTCGTCACGATTCACGATCTCATCCACCTTCGCCATCCGAACCCGCTGGCGCGGATGTATGCGCGGCAGATGATCGGCCGCGCGGTGCGCCGCAGCCGCCGCGTGCTGACGGTGAGCGAGAGCGTGAAGCGCGAGATCGTGGCCACGTTCGGCTGCGGCGACGAGCATGTCGTGGTCACGCCGAACGGCGTCGGCGCTCCATTCGCGGCGGTGGGCACGGCTGCAGAAGGGCGCTACTTTCTCTACGTCGGCAACGACAAGCCCCACAAGAACGTCGATGTGCTCCTTGATGCGTTTGAAGATGCGTTCGAAAAAATCGACGGCGCATCGCTGGTTCTCACCGGCGCGCCGTTCGATCGCTTCCGCGAGCGCGAGCGCGTCGTCGTCAGCGGATTCGTGACCGACGACGAGTTGGCGGCGCTCTACCGCGGCGCGATCGCGCTGGTGATGCCGAGCCGCGAAGAGGGCTTTGGACTTCCCGCGCTCGAAGCGATGGCGTGCGGATGCGCGGTGATCACGTCGCATGCAGCGGCGCTCGTGGAGATCACCGGCGATGCGGCGCTGCACGTCGATGCGACGATCGATGCGCTCGCAAGTGCGATGCAACGCGTCGCATCGGATGCGGCGTTGCGTGGTGAGCTCGCGCGTCGCGGCGTCGAGCGCGCGAAAAACTTCACGTGGCTGCGATGCGCGGAGCGCACTTGCGTTGCGTATCGCGCCGCGATGACGCGCTGAAAAGCGCTCCTTTTCGTGGAACGGACGTGGAACATCGCGTCTCGATTACGATTTTCATAAACAATTGCTTGACAATATGACTTAACGATCGCATATTAACGACAAGTTAAAACGATGATCGCCACGAACTGGAAGAACAACCTCGAAGCTCCGGTCAATGTCGAAGGTCGTCGTCTCTTCACTCCCCGCCGCAATCCAAATACGAAAAACGATTTGCCGGAGAAGTCCGGCGTGTTTTGCCAAGTAGGCGCGACCGTGAGGTCCCGTACGGCATGAAAGGCAGGTGAGCTTGATGGCCGCAAAGAAAAAGGCAGCAGCGAAGAAACCAGCTAAGAAGGCAGCGAAGAAGAAGTAAGCACTTCATCGACTTTTGGGGAGTCGTACTCGAGGGGTCTTCGGGCCCCTCGTTTTTTTTCGATAACCTTTTCGCGCGCGCACCGTTCTCTCTCGTGGAGGACCACACCCCATGCGCAAACAACTCTTCATCGCCGCGGCGGCGCTCCTTCTCGCCGGAGCGGCGGCGGCTGATGACGAAGTGACCCATTCCTTCGCGGCATCGGCAGCAACCCACGGCCACGTCCGCCGCGTCGTCATCGACATTCCGGCCGGCAGCGTGAAGATCCGCAACGGCGCCTCCGATCGCATCACCGTTCGCGGCGAAATCCGGCGCAACTTCGACGGCTACCGGCGCCGCGCCAAAGAACAGTCGATCGCCAACGACATCACCGCCGAGATCACGATCGACGGCGACGAAGCAACGGTGCGGCGTCACTTCGGTCCGGGCGCGCAAAGCTGGGGCGCGAAGAGCACACATTCCGCGGTCGATGTCACCGTTGACGTGCCGCCGGGAGTGGACGTCGACGTGGCCACGCGCTACGGCGAAGTCAGCATCGACGGCGCGTTCGGAAAAATCGACAGCGATCTGCGCGCCGGCGAGGTTCACGTCCGCACGCCGCGCGTGAACGTCCGCGATCTCAACGCCTCCGTGCTCATCGGCGAGGTACACACCTACTTCGGCGATCACTACATCGAGAACGAAGGCGTCTTTCCGCGCGTGGCGCATTTTCACAACGCGGCGGGTCGGTCCGACGTGAGCGTCCACTCGACGTTCGGCGAGGTACACGTCACGCTGACGCAGTGATGAAGGCGACGGCGTCTTCGCGCGTCGTGATCCGGCCGGCAAGCTGTTCACCGAGCAGCGCGCGTTTCAACTGACCGACGCGCGGGCCGGCGGCGATCGCAGCCAGCGAGACGATCTCGTCGCCGCTGAGCAACGGCCGCGTTTCGAAATCGGGAAAGTCGATTCGCTCGTCGCGTCCGAGGGCGCGCAGCATCGGCGTCAACTGTTCGGCGACCGTTTTGCCCGCGTCAAACAGATCGAGCAGCGAGTGAGCATCGCGCAGGTGTTGCAGCGTGAGCACGTCCCGCAGCAGCGTCCCGCTCAGCCTCCAGCGTTTCGCAAATGTCTCAGCGTCCGGAATCAGCAACGCCAGCGCGGCAGCCAACGGCACATCGTCTGCTGCGAACGCGCTTGCCTCGAGCGCTCGCCCGAAGAGCGGGACATCGAGCGCGGTCTCGTGAAGGAGCACGATGGCGCGCCGGAATTGGTTCGCGGAAAAGATGACGGTCAATTCGTACGCAACCCGTTCGACGGCGACATCGGCGATGCGCGGAGCGCGCTCGCGAATCGCAGTAAGCGTGGCGTCATCGATCGCGAAGCCGAATCGCACTGCCATCCGGATCGCTTTCACCATGCGCAACGGATCGTCGTCGAAATTGCTGGCGTCGACCATCCGGACGAGACGCGCTTCGAGGTCGGCGCGGCCGCCGTGCGGATCGAGCAGCGCGCCGGAGCGGAGATCGACAGCCATAGCGTTGACGGTGAAATCGCGGCGGGCAAGATCGGCGTCGATGCTGCCATCGAGCAGCGCCGCAAAATCGTAAACGTGCGGGCCATCGACCACGCGCCAGGCGCTGAGATGATCTTCGCGCCCGAGCCGGATGACGTTGCGGCCCAGCGCCCGCGCGCAGGCGAGCGGATCGAGACACGCCACATCGACGTCGGCGGGCGCGGCGCCGTGGATCAGATCGCGGACCGCGCCGCCGACGACGTAGGCATCCGCGGGGAGCGTTCGAAGACGGGGGAAGAGTTTGAGGAGTTTGTCTTTCAGGTCATTCACTTTGTTCATGAAGAGTGAAGTTTGAAGAGTGAAGAGTGAAAAAGAACGGCATTTTTTGACTCTCTTTCACTCTTCACTCTTCAAACTTCACTCTTCATCCCACCTGATTCACCAACACCCCAATCCCTTCGATCTCGACTTCGACGCGGTCTCCGGCGGCGAGCGGGCCGACGCCTGCGGGCGTGCCGGTCAGGATCACGTCGCCTGGCTCGAGCGTCATCACCGACGTGATGAACTCGATGACCGCGCCGCAGTTGAAGACCATGTCGCGCGTGTTGCCGTTCTGTTTGATCTCGCCGTTGACGCGCGTGCGGAGCGAGAGCGCGGATGGATCGAGATCGGTTTCGATGCATGGGCCGAGGGGGCAGAAGGTGTCGAAACTCTTGCCGCGCGTGAACTGCACATCCTTCTTCTGCAGATCGCGAGCGGTGACGTCGTTGGCGCAGGTGAACCCGAGGACGACGCTGTGCCAGTTGGCGGCGGCGATGTTGCGGGCGGTCTTGCCGATGACGATGGCCAGTTCTCCCTCGAAGTCGACGCGCTGCGATTGCGGCGGGCGAACGATGAGCCCATTCGGAGGAAGAACGGCGGTGGACGGTTTCAGAAAGATGATCGGCTCGGACGGCGCTTCGTTGCCAAGCTCCTTCGCGTGCTCGGCGTAGTTGCGACCGACGGCGACGATCTTGCGGGGATCGACCGGAGCCAGTAACTGCGCATCGGAGAGCGCCACCGACTCTCCCGTTGCGTCGCCGAGCGCCGTCGCCGAATTGCCGGAGTAGATCGCCAGGTGACCGTCTTTGGCCACCCCAACTGTCGGAGTGCCATCGTGGAGAAAGCGATAGATTTTCACAGCGGCGAATTGTAATCGTAGAATCCGCAGCCATGGCGCAAACGACGATGTTCACCAAGGCTGATATCGACCGGCGTGTAGCGGAAATGGGTGCGGAGATTACGCGAGACCTCGCCGGCAGCGATCTCATCGCGATGTGCGTGCTGAAGGGCGCAATGTTTTTCTGCAGCGACTTGATGCGGCAGATCGGATTCGATGTCGCGCTCGACTTCATCCAGATCTCGTCGTACGGCAATCAGAAAACGTCGTCCGGCGTGGTCACGATCCTGAAGGAACCGCAACTCGACATGCGCGACCGGACGGTGCTGATCATCGAAGACATCATCGACAGCGGCCTGTCGATGAAGGAAGTTTTCCGCTACATCAAGCTCGATCGCGGCGCGAAAGAAGTGCGCACGGCGACGTTCCTCGACAAACCGGCCGCGCGCAAGGTGGAGTTCAAAGCGGACTACATCGGCTTCTCGATCGAGCCGAAGTTCGTCATCGGATACGGGCTCGATTACGCGGAGAAGTATCGGAACATCCCGGAGATCCAGGTTCTCGAAGAGTAGGTCTTACGTAGGTCGGACTCTCTAGCGAGGCTCCGCCTCAAACCGACGAGATGTAGGCAAAGCTCCTTGGGTGAGTGACTCCAGCGGAACGATGAGAAGCGGCGCCGAAGCGCGCGCGACCGTATATTGAGCCGTCAAGCGGCGAAGGTCCTTTCGGACAATATCCGCTGGAGCCGCAGATGAGCGTAACACTGTCCGTCAAAGACATCCTGGCGAAGCACGTCGTTCTGGAGACCGAAGGCATCGATCGTTTGTATCTGAACGGGTACGTTCCGAAGTTGCAGATGACCGAGGGTGTGGTTGGTTTCTTCCGGCGGCATCGCGCCGCGAAGTTCGCTTCCTCGACTCTGATGGATCCGATGACCAAGCAGTTCGTGGATGCCATCGAGCAACTCGCTAGAGCCGAGGATGTTCCGCTCATCACGTTCGCCAAGGGTGAACGGAAGGACGACATCGCAGCAAAGATGCGCAAGGAGTTCGATGGCGATGAAGGCGTCTACTTCATCGGCAAGGCGCAGGAGCGGGCCACCATCTATCGAACGGAGAAGCGGCGCTATGTGAACAGCGGGGTGACCTATCCCTGGCTTGTTCGGTCCTCGGGCATGGTCAATCACTACTACTTCTACATCATCGATCAGGACTTCGGCCCGCTCTTCATCAAGTTCTGCTCGTACTTTCCGTTCAACGCGAAGATCTGTCTGAATGGCCACGAGTGGCTCAAGCGACAACTACTGCAGAGAGGGATCGCATTCGAGGCTCTCGATAACGGCCTGCTCTCCTGTGCAGATCCGAAGAAAGCACAGAAACTCTGTGACCGGCTCGACGCCGCGAAGATCGATGCTGTCTTTCGCAAGTGGCTGGCCCGGCTGCCGCATCCGTTCACGGCGAGAGATCGAAAGGCCGGATACCGCTACGACGTCTCCATCCTCCAAGCCGAGTTCTCACTGACGATGGTTCTGGATCGACCCCTGACCGGTCGTGCCTTCTTCGAGGAAGTCATCCGCGAGAACCTCGACCTCGGACGTCCTGACATCGTGCAACTGATCTTCGCACGCAAAATCACTCGTCAGACGCCGGGTCACTTCCGCACGAGGGTGATCACAGATGGAGTCATCCCCTCGCTGCATGTGGATTACAGGACTGCCAAAATCAAGGAGTACTTCAAACTGGGACGTGCTCTCCGGGTGGAGACCACCATCAACAACCCCCGCGACTTCAAGATCGGCAAGCGACTGCACAATCTCCCGCGTCTGCGGGAGTTCGGCTTTTCGGCCAACCGACGCATGCTCAGCGTCCAGACAGTCAGTCACGACTGCGCCATCGGCGAAGACACGTGGAATCAGGTGGTGCGTCCCATCGAGGTAGCACAACAAAGGGCTTCCGCTCTTCGCTTCGACGATCCCAGGGTTCAGGCTTTGTTCGCGGTTCTCGTCATGTTCGCATTCCAGGCCGATGGGTTTACGAGCTCACAGCTCCGCGCGCCACTGGCGCATCTTCTGGGCATCGCCCCAGACACCATCACCCGCGGCCGAATGACTTACGACATCAGACGACTACGCCTGCACGGCATCCTCGAACGGATCGAGCACACACATCGCTACCGCCTCACCGATCAAGGCCTGCGCGTAGCCGTGTTCTTCTCGCGGGCATGGACTCGACTATTACGCCCAGGCTTGTCGCTCAGCGCACCCACCGCCCCCGTATCCATCCCGCTCCGCCGCGCGTTCGCCTCTCTGGAAAACCAAATCGCACGCTTCGCCGAACAGCAGAAATGCGTCGCTTGAAAATGCGACTCATCTGCTAAGCATTTTTTCGCTCAAGACCTCTAGTCCGACAAGACGCGGAGTCGGACTGGAGAGTCCGACCTACGTAAACCTACCTACGTAAAACTCACTTCAGGTAGTGCGTCATCAGCATGGCGATCATCGCGGCGCCCAGGACGTATCGGTAATAGATGAACACGTGGGTCGTGTGCGTGCGCAGGTAGCGGATCAGGAACCAGATCGATGCGTAGCCGGAGATGAATGCCACCACGATGGCGACGGCGATTGGCGTCCAGCCGAGGGCGCCGAGGGCGTGGCGTTCTTTGAACAACTCCAGGAAACCGGCGCCGCCAACTGCCGGGATCGACAGCAGGAACGAGTAGCGCGCCGCGGTGGGCCGGTCGATGCCGCGGAAGATCGCCGGCATGATCGTCGAGCCGCTGCGTGACGAGCCTGGGATCAGCGCCAGGCACTGCCCGAGGCCAATGGCGACGGCGTCAGTGACAGTCATGTCGTCGAATCCCCGCATCTGCCGCCGTTTCGCATACGCTTCGGCGATCTGCATCAGGATCGCGACCACAATCACCATCGTCGTGACGATCCAGAGTCCGCGAAAGGTTGACTCGATGTGTTTCTTGAAGAGCAATCCGAGGACGACGATGGGGATCGTGCCGATGACGACCAGCCACGCCTCGCGCGAGTCAACGTCAGCCAGCGGCCGGCGGGTGATCAGCCCGCGAAAGAAGCCGCCGATCAGGCGCACGATGTCGCGGAAGAAATAAATGATCGCCGCCAGCAGCGTCCCGAACTGAATCACCGCCAACACCGCGGCGCCAGGATCGCCCCATCCGAGAACGGACGGCACGATCAGCAGATGCGCCGTCGAGCTGACGGGGATGAATTCGGTCAGGCCCTGAACGAGGCCGAGGATGATCGCTTCGGTGATGGTCATTGGTGCTCCAGGTGATCAGTGGTTGGGTGAGGTAGGGACACATAACCGTCGTTATGCGCCAGTCACAGTTTACTTCCATTATTGCCGCTTGTTTAGGTGTGCGCAGGCATATAGCGTGTTCATCAAGGAGTATCTATGAAGAGAGTATCGATGGCATTGACTGTGGTTGTAGTGTTTCTTGCGGTCGCCTGTGCTTCGACTGGTGACAACCTAGCGCGTGAGACCGCACGATCAATTGGCGGGATCACGTCGGATCAGGTGACCGTCTCGAACGTGGACAGAAGCTCTACGTCAGTAAAATGGGATGCGAATGCACCGGACGGCCACTACAAATGCGAAGCGGATGACATGCTTCGTCGGGTGAACTGCGTCAAGAAGTAAAGGCACTCCTCTTCTCCATAAGTTGAAGCGCGGCAGGGCGTCGAGAGCCTTGCCGCCCAATTTCGGGTTGCAGCCAGCCAAAGGGCCAGCGGTTTTTGGTTAAGAAAATCTCTCGGCCAAAAGGCTGCCCCTGCCCACTACCTCACATCTCCCAAATCACCGGCAGAATCATTGGTCGTCGTCCCATCGATTTGCGGAAGTAGCGTTTGAGCAGGGCGCGCATCTTTTCCTGCACCAGATCGCTGTCGCGCAATTCGTCGGGACCGCACGCGTGCAGCATCTGCACGAGTTGTGCGCGCACCTCGGCCAGAATGTCCTGACTTTCATCGACATGCAGTAGTCCGCGCGTGATGATCTCCGGCTCGCGTCCGACGACGCCAGTCGAGTCGACGGCCACGACGACGATCACGAAGCCGTCCTCGGCCAGATGCTTCCGGTCGCGCACGACGACTTCCGGCACTTCCTCAGCCTCGGAGTCGATGAAGACCTTGCCGTACGGGACGCGCTCCTCGAGCACGCGGATCTCGTCGCCGGCGATCTCCGCGACCTGCCCGTTCGTGATCACGATGCCGTGCGGGACGCCAACGCTCTTCGCCAAACGCGCGTGATGAATGAGATGCCGCAGCGTGCCGTGAATGGGGATGAAAAACTTCGGCCGCGTGACGTTGAGCATCAGCTTCAGCTCTTCTTCGCACGCATGGCCCGAGACATGAACGCTCGCGTTTTCCCAGTTCAGCACCTCGGCGCCGCGGCGATAGAGGTTATCGATGACGTGCGAGACGGCGCGTTCGTTGCCCGGGATCGTGCGCGCCGAAAGGATGACGACGTCGCCTTTCTGGATCTCGACCGACTTGTGCTCGCCGATGGCCATGCGCGAGAGCGCCGATGACGGCTCGCCCTGCGTGCCGGTGGTGAGAATCAGCACCTCGTGATTCGCGTAGTCGGACGGTTTCGCGTTCGCGCCGGGACGCTGCTCGTGCGGGATGCGCAGGTAGCCGAGGCGTTCGGCGGTTTCGGCGTTGTCGACGAGCGAGCGTCCGATGAGGAAGACCTTGCGTTTGTGTTTGCGCGCGGCGTCGACGATCTGCTGCACGCGATGAATGTGCGAGGCGAACGTCGTGACGATGATGCGGCCTGTGAGGTTCGCGAAGATGTTGACGAGCGAGTTGCCGACCGACTTCTCCGACGGTCCGTGGCCCGGCACGAGCGCGTTGGTCGAGTCGCTCATCAGCGCCAGCACGCCTTCTTCGCCGTACGCCGCGAAGCGCGCCAGATCGGTGCGCTTGCCATCGACCGGCGTGTGATCGATCTTGAAATCGCCGGTGTGAATCAAAGTTCCCACCGGCGTGCGGATGGCGAGGCCGAGGGCGTCGACGATCGAGTGCGTCACCTGAATCGCTTCGACGCGGAACACGCCGGCATCGACGACATCGCGCGGCATGAACGGGCGAAGATCGACGTCTTCGATCCCGAATTCTTCCAGCTTGTCGCGCACGAATCCCAGCGTGAGCGGCATTCCGTAAACGGGCACGCGCACCTGCTCGACGAGAAACGGAATGGCGCCGATGTGGTCTTCGTGGCCGTGCGTGAGAAAGACGGCCTTCACGCGCTCCGGCCGGTCGAAGAGGTACGTCATGTCCGGAACGATGACGTCGACGCCGAGGGTCGCGGCGTCGGGAAACATCATCCCGCAGTCGGCGATGATGGCCTCGTCGCCATACTCGTAGACCATCAGATTCATCCCGATCTCGCCAAGTCCGCCGAGAGGGATGATTCTTAGTGTTGCTGGGTTGCTCGGTTGCGCGTTTGGTTGCTGAGTTTCCAGGTTGCTCGGTTGCTCGGTTGCTGTGTCGCTTCGTTGCTCTGTTTCGAATTCGCTCATCAATCCCTCAGCAACACAGCAACCTTGCAACGCAGCAACCTCGCGAACAGCACAGACCGCACTACGGGTAAATCCGATTCAGCATTCTCGGATACGGAATCGTCTCGCGGAGATGCGGGACGCCGCTGATCCAGGCCACGCAGCGCTCGATTCCCATGCCGAAGCCGGAGTGCGGGAAGGTGCCATATTTGCGCACGTCGAGGTACCACTGGAACTTCTCGACCGGCAGGTTGTGCTGCTTGATGCGTTCGAGCAGCAGGTCGTGATCGTGGATGCGCTGCGAGCCGCCGATGATCTCGCCGTAACCCTCGGGCGCGATTATGTCGAGGCCGAGAACGACCGAGGGATCGTTGGGATCGGGCTGCATGTAGAAGGCTTTGATGTCGGTCGGATAGCGGCTGATCATCACCGGACGATCGAAAGAATTGGCGATGACCGTCTCTTCGTCGCCGCCGAGGTCGTCGCCGAATTTCGCTTCCATTCCTTTGGATGCGAGGAGGTCGATGGCTTCGCGATACGTGATGCGCGGGAACGGCCGCTTCACACCTTCGAGCTTCGATTGATCGCGCTCGAGTGTCTTCAGCTCTTCCTGGCAGCGCTCGAGCGCGCGCGCGACGAGGTATTCAACAAACTCCTCGGCCAGCAACTGCAAGCCCTCGAGCTCCATGAACGCGACCTCGGGCTCGACCATCCAGAACTCGGTCAGATGCCGGCGCGTCTTCGATTTCTCCGCGCGGAACGTAGGTCCGAAGCAGTAGACCTTGCCGAATGCCGCCGCGGCCGGCTCGAGATAGAGCTGGCCTGATTGCGAGAGGTAAGCCTTCTCGCCGAAGTAGTCGGTCTCAAACAGTGACTGCGTTCCCTCGGCAGCGTTGGCGGTGAGGATCGGCGAATCGATGAGGACAAAATCGCGGTCGTAAAAGAAATCGCGAATGCCCTTCTCGACTTCGTTTCGAATGCGGAGC
The DNA here is from genome assembly GCA_963719365.1 of Thermoanaerobaculia bacterium. Classification (GTDB taxonomy): domain Bacteria; phylum Acidobacteriota; class Thermoanaerobaculia; order Gp7-AA8; family Gp7-AA8; genus JADGNZ01. The sequence goes on from OY970380.1 coordinate 2,517,007, forward strand.
ACCGCGTGCTGCTTCGATGACCGTAGCCAGAGGTGGCGGTGGTTCATCAGGAAATCGGTGCCGTGCTCTTTCGGCGAGATGGGATAGTCAACTGCCGGCCCGGCGATCTCCAGCGTTTCGACGCCGAGCTCCACGCCGCCCGGCGCGCGTGCCTCGCTGCGAACAGTGCCGGTGATGCGAACGGACGACTCCTGCGTCACTTCGTCCGCAGCCTTCCAGGTCTCTTCGCTGACTTCCTTCTTGAAAACGACGCACTGCAGATAGCCGCTGCCATCGCGGACGATGGGAAAAATCAGCTTGCCGGCGGTGCGCTTGTTGTACAGCCACCCATCGATGGTGACCTTCTCCCCGACATGCTGCGAAAGCTCTTTGATCCGAACGTTGGTCATAAAGGTGGGCGATTATACCTAGAGCACGCGACCCGTTCTCACGCGAAGACGCGAAGGTGCGAAGACCGTAACCGCGCGTCGCCATCCTCAAACGCTTGGCGTCTTCGCGTCTTCGCGTGGCACTTTTACGGACAGCGACTGCGGCACGATCGTGATCGTGAGCGGCATCTCCATCGTCACGACTTCGCCGTCGACGCCGAGGGGAAAGTGTTTTTTCGACGATTGCATGCGCACACGCGAGGTGCGAAATGAACGAAAACCGGGCGCGGTGTGTACGCGGCCGGCGAGGTAGTGCGCAACGAAACTCGTTAACGCGAGCCGCCGCACATGCGGCAGCCAGTAGACCGACAGCCGCCCTTCTTCGAGGGCCATGCGCGGCGCTTCGATACCGAGGCGGGAAAGATCGTAGGAGTTGTTCGAGATCATCAGAACGTGTGTGCGAATCACCTCGTGGTGATTCTCGCTGTCGAGCGTCACCGCGATGTGCGGATATTTTCGGAGGGTCGCGAGCGCGGCGTAGAGACGGGCCTTCCAGCGTGGATAATCGCGTCCTTTTTCTTCGCGGCGCGCCACGAGCTCCGGATAGAGACCCATCGACACGTTGTTGACGAAGAATCGATCGTTTACGCGGGCGGTATCGATCGGCTTCGTGGCGCCGGAAAGGATCACGTCGAGTGCCTCGCGCCAGGCCAGCGGGATGCCGAGGTCTTTGGCGAAATGGTTGTAGGTGCCGACGGGGATGACGCCGAGGATCGCGTCGGTGTTCACGAGCGGCTGGATGACCGTGTTGATCGTTCCATCGCCGCCCGCAGCGATGAAGAGGCGGATACCCTCTTGCATTCGCCGGCGAATGACGTCCGCGCAATCGAGTCCGCGCGCCACGCGAATCACCTCGAGTCCGGCCTCGGCTGCCGCCTCCCGAAGTGCATCCTGCTCCGCCTCAGGCATCTTCAGGCCCGATGACGGATTGAAAAACATGACGCCTTTAACTTTTTGCTCCGGCAATATCAACTCCGATGCTGGCGTTTGCAGAACGGCAAAATGAACCGGACTACCTTACTCGCCGCATTACTCGTCACTCTGCAAGTTTCCGTCCTCTCGCTCGCGGCCGCGGATGCTCCGAAAGAATGCGCTCTTTGCGCAGGCGTTGTCTCGGATCTCGCCATCGTTCCTGCCGCGCCCGTACCGCTGCTCGTTCGCATTCGTCAGGATGATTTCGCGACAGCGGGCAGTGCGCTCGACGCCATGTCTCCGGCCGTGCGCGCGAAGATGACCGTCGTCATCGGATACGCCGTCGCCGCGGACAAAGATCCGATGGCCGATGTCGAGACGCACACGCAGGCCATCGTCGACTGGGCACGGACGCACGGACCATTCGAAGCGATCGGCATCGCAGTCGACAACGTGACGCCAGCCGTCTCCGGCTACGCCATCAAACGGCTCGCCGTCACCGCGCAGGGTCAGAATGCGGCATCGCGGATCGTGTTCGAAGGAGTGGGAGCAACGCCCGCGCTGACTCCTGAATCGCTCGGCATGCTCGCCGAGACCGGCGCGCAATCGTACGTTGACGTGCTCCTCACCGATGCTGCAAACGTGAAATCGACCGCTGCGTGGGTGCTCGAAAAAGATCCTGTGAAAAAGATCTGGGCCGTCGTCCCGCCGCAATCGCCGAATGTGTTCTTCGACGTTGCCCGCGCATTCGCCGATGGCGCCACGCGGGCCTACACGAGCGCGCCCGCGACCGCCGATCTCCTCGCCTCGGCGGCCAGTTTCGACCGCGCGCTCATCGGCGATTACGCCTACGACTCCACCGCCAAAATCGACCTGCTCGACGCCAAAGGCAACAAGATCGACGAGCCGGCGCTGGCGTTCGTGCGCGGCGAAGATCTGCGCACGATCATCGTTCCGAAGGGCGATGCCTCGGCGTCCACGATCGTTTCGCTGGCCGGCGACGACTACAAACTTCCCCGCCGCTACGATGCCGCGGGCGACAAAGACGTGACCGACGTCGGCACCAAAGGCGGGCGTTTTCTCATGGGCATGCCGCCAGTGACGAAGCCGTTCGTCTTCACGGTCGAGCACAACGAAGTGCCGCGCGCGAACGTGACGAAGGAAGCGCTGAACATCACCGGCAGCCGCACCATCCCGGTCGAAGAGATCATCCGCAATCACCAGACGTACAAGTCGTACCAGGAGTCAATCCAGCCGCGTTACGTCGCGCGCGACGCCACGAAACTTCGCTTCACGATGACTGGCGGCGAAGCGATCGAAGCGACGATCTCCGGCGACTACTTTTCGGATCCGAACGGTCGTGCCGACTGGGTGTGGCAGGACTTCTACCTCAACGGCGTGAAGTGGAAGTACGGCAAGATTCCCGAGCTGCCTCTGATCCAGCCCGAGAAGGTGACGCAGCTTCCGCTCGACATCCATCTCACCAACGAATACCGCTACGAGCTCGTTCGCGAGACCGATCTCCTCGGCTACCACACCTACGAAGTGCGCTTCGAGCCGCCCGCGAAAGCAGCGGCGACTCTGCCGCTCTACCGGGGAACCGTTTGGATCGACACGCGAACGTGGGCGCGCATCCGCCTGTCGATGGTGCAGCTCAATCTCACCGGCGAGATTCTGTCGAACGATGAGCGCGTCGACTTCGAGCCGTTCGCGCGCACGACGCACGCGCCGCTCACGGCCGCCAACGTTGCCAAGACCGATCCGCGCGAGATTCTCTGGCTGCCGAAAATCGTCACCGCGCAGCAGGTCGTCTCCGCGGCCGGACACGGCACCGTCGTTCTGCGCGAGACCGACTTCACCGACTTCCGCATCGATCCTGCCGACTACGACACGCACCTCGCGGAGGCGGAAAAATCCGACGCGCGGATGGTGCGCGAGACGAAGGGGGGACTGCGTTATCTCGAGCGCACACCGACCGGCGAGCGCGTCGTCAAAGAAGGCTTCGATTCGTCGCGCGTGTTCCTCCTCGGCGGCATTCATCACGATTCCGGCCTGCAATATCCGGTCGTCCCGCTCGGCGGCATCGACTACTTCAACTTTGATTTCAAGCACACCGGAATTCAGACCAACGTGTTCTTCGCCGGCGTCGTGCTCGTCGCCAACGCGACGAATCCGAACGTCGCCAACACGCAGACGAACGTCGGCGCCGACCTTTTCGCGATCGCGCTCCCTTCGACGCAATCGCTCTATCGCAACGGCAAAGAGCAACTCGGCGAAGAGGTGAAAGCGCTGCCCACGCGAATCTCCATCCGGGCCGGGCATCCCTTCCTGCAGTTCGGCAAAATCGATGTCTCGCTGACCGTCGAGCACGACACGTACATGCGCAGCGAGAACACGGCCTCTACGTTCATCGTGCCGTCCGACACGTTCGTCATCTCGCCGTCGATCGACGGGCAGTACGCGCGCTGGGGCGCCACCGTCACCGGCTTCTTCGACTACAACAAGCGAACGACCTGGAAGCCGTGGGGCAACCTGGCGGAGTTCGATCCGAAGGACAAGACGTTCATAGATTTCGGCGGCTCGATCGCCAAGAGTTTCTACCTGCCGAAGTTCCAACGCATCGGCGCGGAAGTCGATTACATGGACGGCACGCGCCTCGACCGTTTCTCGCAGTACGGCTTCGGCTTCTTCGGCGCGCAACGGATTCACGGCATCAAGTCCGGCTCCGTCCTCGCCAACCGCGCCATCCTCGGGCACCTTTCGTACGGCTTCGTCTTCTCCGATCAGTTCCGCCTGGAAGCGTTTTACGACCACGGCCTGATCGACAACAAACTCGCCGGCTACCAGCGCGAACCGTTTCAGGGCCTCGGCATCGCCGGCCAGACAGTCGGTCCGTACGGAACGCTGCTCCGCCTCGACCTCGGCAAGACGATCGGACGCAACGCGCAGAAGGGGTTTGTGGCGGATGTGGTGTTCTTGAAGTTGTTCTGATTTTCGGGGCGTGGGCGGCTTTGCACTTCTCTCCCGGCTGACTGAGTCGGGCGTCTGATGTTACGTCTACTCAGAGCCGTGAAATGTCACTCGGCAGCGCAACGCGCGTAAATTGCTGGCCAAAAGCCTGAGCGATGTTCTCACGATATGGTGACCTGAGCCGCAGCCGCTTCTTGCTCGAAGCGAGGCGGAGAACGAGGGCGAGTGGAAGGGTACGAAACCTGCGAAGATCCACCGCACTCAGTTCGCGCGGGAAATCGAGGAGTGGGCAATCAGGCAAAGCTCGCCAACCAATCACGTGCTCCTTGATAACTAGATTCCACCGGTCACGAGAGCCAAAAACGGAGCTAGACGAATTGTCGAGCGCGGTCTTCGAGTAGATCGGGCACACAACAACTGTATCGATCGGCTGCCGACCCCGATTCAAAACCAAATCACACGATTGCGTCAGCAAGATCGCATCGTTAAACGAGCGCTGGAGAGTGCCGTCCCACGCTTCGTCGGCGGCCTCAGGAGGAAAGACAAAAATGGGACACTTCTCGATGAAGTCACCCTGCTCCAAATCGGCCGATTCCGTGACTTCGTACCACGGATAAGCGTTGTCGGGCATTCCGACGAAGGTCCAAACTCAATCGCGCGGAAGCGCGCCAAAAGCGTCAACTACGTTGCAGTGCACCGATGAGAAGTGCATCAGACGTTGCAGCTCGGCAGGTTCGGAAGGTAGCTGGAACCGAAGGACAACCGGGGGTGGGGGCTCTTGTGCCGTGGAAGATAGCGTCATCGTTCTTGGGGAGCTTTCCATTACTAGGTTGCCAGTCTCAACCGTGGAGTATGCGCGAGCGTCGGTGTCCTGGTCTGCGGCAGCGGGCATTTCGGCTACGGTCATTTCTTGCTCCTGTCCTTAAACTCTTCGACGTTCAGTTCTTGAGAATAGTAATGCTTGCGGCGTACCCATTTGAAACCTTCGTGTTTCGTGATTGCTGCGATTTCAACCGGGCCGCCAACAGTGGGGGCACCCGGCATGAACCGCGAGAACTCAATCGTTGTTTCAACAAGAAACCTGGCCACGTCAATCGCATCCTGAATTGGCATAGCAGGAATAACTAGCGGCGCTTGCAGTGACTGAGCGATCACGGCCATGGCCGGCCCGATCTGATCTGGTGGAACGCCAAGGTTGTTCTGAAGCACGGCGGGTAGACCGGTCCCAAACCCCATGATGAGCCGCGCAACCGCCTCTGGCATGCCAGCCCAGGTCATTCCCGACTCGGTGCTCCCGCGCACTGGCTCGGGAGGCGGGCACTCGCCTTCCGTGATTTCTATCCGATATTCAGCTCCCAGAAAGTCCGTAGGGGAGTAGCCCGCGACGATAAAGCCGAGAGCTGGCTTCTGCTGAACCTTTGCGAATTGCGGTTGGTACAGTTCTTCAAAAAAGAAGCGGCGGAGCTTTTCGGCAACGTCGAGGACTGTGTACGTGTCTTTATCTATCAGCCACGCGGAGTCAGCGCTCACGAACCGGTCACGGAGATCCTTCATGAGGGTTGAGATCGACGCTGGACCGATGCTGCCAAAACCCCACGTCATCGCGCCGATCGGAAGCCCTTTTTGGAGGTTAACGATCTTATTTGCGTTATTGTAGATGTTAATTACAGCGGGCGCGGCGGACCCTGTCGCTTGACCCGTAACGGTCGTAGCGCTGTCCGACGCGAGGACGATGCCGTCGTTCACTTTCAGACTGATGGCGATTGTCACGGTTGGTTTGACAACATTCTAAACATATCGTGGCGTCGGTGTCATCAACTGCGTCATTACTGCCGGAAGAGGACCAAAACTCGTGCAGGGCCGCCGCTCGCACCAGCCATAGCCGTGCCCAACCTGGCCATCGAGGGGGCCTCTGCACGCAATCAGTTAGACGGACGCGCGCCGGAGTTTTTCCGCTGGGCGACCACAATTGCGCCTTTCATCTCTCCGTGATCGGTCGGAATGATGCGCGGATCGTCGCAGCTGTGCCTCTGCAGAATCGCAGTCACGGTCGCAAGGTCGTACTCGTTCATCTGCATGTACGGCATCGGCCGCTCGCCGCGCATGCGTTGGGCGATGCGATTCACGAGCGGCACGTGGCCGCGAATCGTGCGGGCGATGCGGCGCAGAAACGAGCCGGGACGGCGGAAAGTGAATTGCAGCGCGGCCACGCCGTCGTCCGAAAGGTGGCTTAGAAGCTCATCGAGCAGTTGTTCGCCGCGCCGCACGGGGATGTGCTGAAAGACGATCAGGGAGACGATGAGATCGAAACGCTCGTCGGGAATCTCCGCCGAAAACGTCGCCTGCGGCACGTTCTCCCTCGCGATTCGCAACATGCTCGGCGCGACATCGACACCGGCGACGCGCTCAATTCGCTTCGTCAGCGCGCGCGTGAGCCGGCCAACGCCGCATCCGAAATCGAGCGCCGATTTTGGGGCGAAGTGCGCGTCCGCGATGAGGCCGAAGAGGTGCGCGATGTCCGCTTCGCCGCTGCCGAAGAAGGCTTGCCGATCATCGTCGGACATGCGCTCGCGTAAGAAGCGCTCGTCGGTAAGGACGGCGAAGAATGGCTCCTGTTGTGCGAGTGATTCCCAGTCGTCCGAGGAGCGGTCGTGCATCGGGAAGAGCGTAGCAGGAGTCTTCCACGCGGCAACGGCGGCGGGACGCCGCCGAGCCAGCCGGCGAGGACGCCAGCGTTCCATCCGCGATCAAGTTCGAAGCCGGCGGAACGCTGGCGTCCCGCCGGCTGGCTTGGCGGCGTCCTCGCCGCCAACCGCTTAATCCTCGCCTGCTCCGCCACTGCCGTAACCCACCCACTTCCATCCGCGCAATCCGGCTTTGGCTGGGTTGTTCAGCACGTAGTTGCGCGAATCGCGGAAATCTCGCGGGTCGCGCACGATGCGGTCGAAGTACTCGCGCTGCCAGATCACGCCTTGCTCGATCCTGTGCGCTGTGTACGACTTCCATGTGTGCATGACTTTCTCGAGGTCCGCGCCGTGCTCGAGGTAGAACATCGCGTGAACGTGATTCGGCATCACGCACCACGCGTGAAGGTTGTAGCGAATGCGATCGAAGTGCTGCAAGGCACGCGCGACGATGGCGGCATTGCGATCTTCGCGCAGGATGCAGCTTCCGTAGCCGGGGTCGAGGTGCGTGTCGAGCCGCAGGGCGAACATGCGGTCCGCTTCGGCGCGTTCCGAGGCGTTCATGGCGGTTCGAAGCATGTGCTGGCGTTCTTCGAACAGGGCTTCCGCGATGGCGCGAGGCAGCGAGTCGCGAAGCCTGAATGTGACCGAGTAGTTTGATTGGTCGAGCTCCCAGTGCGGGAGCCGTCCTCTGGATCTACGTTTGAAAGTTCTTTGATTGGGAACGATGAAGTTGTCGTAGCGCATAGCGCGCGGGGAGAGAGCGCGTTCGATGCGGTGTGGGGCGAGCAGACTACCTCGGACGCGATTGGCAATGCAACGGCGGCGAGGACACCAGCGTTCCTCCGCACAAAAGCACGTTCTTCGCGGATGGAACGCTGGCGTGCCGCCGGCTGGCCAGGCGGCGTCCCCGCCGCCTACGGATGCAACGCGACGATCTCGATCAGTTCGCGCAGGTCGCTGATCGTGGCGTGGGGGATGATCTCCAATCCGTGATCGACAGGCGGCGCGATGGCGGTGCCGCGCGTGGGGGGGTCGAAGTGGACGCCGGTCATGCCTAGGGTTTGGGAGCCGTGGACGTCGACGTAGATGTTGTCGCCGACGAACATCATCTCGTCGTAGCGACAGCCGAGTGCGTCGCGAAGCGTGGAGAAGATCGAAGGGTTGGGTTTGCAGACGCCGTGTTCGTTCGAGAAGACCATGGCATCGATCGATGAAGCCATGCCGAGGTGGGTGAGGATCTCGCGGAGCGCGTAGCCGGGAGTGCGGCCGGTGTTGCTGATCAGACCGATGAGAAAGCCGCGCTCGCGCAACGACGTCAGAACTTCGGGTGCGCCCGGTACTGGACGCGGAAGGATATCGACGGCGGCGCGGGCGTAGGCATCTTCGAGGGCGGCCAGCGACGGTTCATCGAACGTCGATAAGTCGAGTCCGAGCTCGTCGAGGAAGTGTTCGATCTGGACGCGGCAGGCGATGTCTTCGTCGCGCGACCAGTAGCGCTCGTAGCATCGATGCCAGAAGCTTCGGTAGGCGCTCTCGATGCGGGCGGCAGTCTCCGCAAATCCGCGCTCGACGAGAACGCGCTCCATGCGATCGAGCCGCAGCCGCTCCTGACGCCGCGAGATTTCGGGCGTGTCGGTGAGAAGCGTTTCCCAGAGATCGAAGGCGATTGCTTTGAGCATGGATGGAGCGGTTGACGCGATGCCGCGCGATTCTAACCCGCGTTTTTCGCGGCGCTACGTCCCGAACGGCGCGACCGAAACGGAGTGAGGACAGACGCGCGTCTGTCCTCACTCCCCTGTCGTTATTCGCCGGACTTCATGACCATTGCGCCGGCCATGGCGAGCAGCAGGCCCATGATGATGAGGCCGAGCGTGCTCAGGGTCGGACCGCCTGCGACGAACTGCAGGTTCACGGACGACGAGTTGTTTGCGGGCGTCGTATCCGTCTCGTTGGAGGTGACGGTCGCCGTATTGGAGAGGGAACCGTTACCTGCCGTGCCGTGCAGCGTGATCGTGACCGAGGCTCCGTTGAGCATCGTCCCGATGGTGCAGGAGACCGCCGCCGTGCCGGTACACGTACCCTGCGTGGACGTCGCCGAAATCAGACTGAAGCCGGAGGGAAGCGTGTCGGCCACGGTGACGCCGGTGGCGGTGGACGGACCGTTGTTCACGACAACGAGCGTGTAGTCGAACGTCTGGCCCGGCGCCGCGGCGGGGATCGATGCGGTCTTGGTGATGGCCAAATCGACCGACGATAACGTCACCGTGTCGGTATCTGTGGTGGTGTTGTTTCCGGGGGTCGGATCGGTCGTACCGGGCGGTACGGCGATGGTGGCCGTGTTCGAAACGCTGCCGCTGGTTGCGGTGACCGTCGCCGTCACGGTGATCTGATAGGTCGCGCCGCTGGCCAGCGCCGGCAGAGCAAACGTGCCCGACTCGAGCTGCGCGATCGTGGGTGCCGTGACGCACGTACCGGGCGTTCCCGAGCATGCTACGGCCGTCTTCGACAACCCTGTTGCCGCCGGGTCCGAAAGAATCGCCCCCGTCACAGCCGACGGGCCATTGTTCGTGACCGTGATCGTGTAGACCGTCGAACTTCCTGACAAAACGCTCGTCACGCCATCGGTCTTCGCGATCACGAGATCGGACGTGGGGCCCAACCCGTCGGTGTCGCTGGCGCTGTTGTTCCCCGGCGTCGGATCGGTCGTACCAGCGGGCGGGGCGATCGTCGCAACGTTCGTAACGCTTCCGCTCGTGGCCGTGACGTTCGCCGTCACCGTGATCTGGTAGGTCGCTCCATTTGCCAACGCCGGCAGAGCAAACGTGCCCGACTCGAGCTGTGCCACAGTCGGCGCCGTCACGCATGTGCCGGGCGTTCCCGAACAGGCCACGGACGTCTTCGACAAACCGGTTGCCGGCGGGTCGGAAAGAATCGCGCCCGTAACGCTGGATGGACCGTTGTTCGTCACTGTGATCGTGTAGACAGTCGAGGTGCCCGTAATCACGGTGGTTACCCCGTCATCCTTGGTGATGGCCAGGTCTGCCGCTGGGGTCACAGTGTCGGTATCGGTGGAGGTGTTGTTCCCAGGCGTTGGATCGGTCGTGCCGGGTGGGACCGCAATCGTGGCGATGTTCGAGACGCTGCCGTTTGTCGCGGTGACAGTGGCCGTCACTGTGATCTGGTAGGTCGCTCCACTCGACAATGCAGGCAATGCAAACGTGCCTGACTCGAGCTGTCCAACCGTCGGCGCGGTCACGCATGCGCCGGGTGTTCCCGAACAGGCCACAGCGGTCTTCGACAAGCCAGCAGCCACGGGGTCCGAGAGGATCGAGCCCGTCACGCTGGACGGACCGTTGTTCGTCACGGTGATCGTATAGACCGTCGTACTACCGGCCAGAACGCTCGACACTCCATTCGTCTTGGCGATGACAAGGTCCGCCGATGGGGTCACCGTGTCGGTGTCCGTGTCGGTGTTGTTTCCAGGCGTCGGATCGGTCGTGCCGGCCGGTGGCGCAATGGTGGTGACGTTCGAGACACTGCCGTTCGTCGCGGTGACGGTGGCCGTTACTGTGATCTGGTAGGTCGCACCGTTGGCCAGCGCAGGCAACGCAAACGTGCCCGATTCGAGCTGCGCCACAGTCGGCGCGGTCACGCACTGGCCCGGCGTACCGGAGCAGGCCACCGCCGTCTTCGACAGACCCGTTGCCGCTGGGTCGGAAAGAACCGCGCCCGTCACGCTGGACGGACCGTTGTTCGTCACCGTGATCGTGTACGTCGTCGGGGTGCCCGCGAGAACGCTCGTCACTCCATCCGTCTTGGCGATGATGAGGTCTGCCGATGGCGTCACCGTGTCGGTGTCGGTGGCGGTGTTGTTTCCTGGAGTCGGATCGGTCGTGCCGGGTGGCACCGCAATCGTGGTGACGTTCGAGACGCTTCCACTCGTGGCGGTTACGTTTGCGGTCACCGTAATCTGGTAGGTCGCTCCGCTCGTCAATGCAGGCAATGCAAACGTGCCCGACTCGAGTTGCGCCACGGTCGGCGCGGCCACACAGGCACCAGGCGTACCCGAGCACGCCACAGCCGTCTTCGACAGGCCAGTTGCCGCTGGATCCGAAAGGATTGCGCCCGTCACGCTGGACGGACCGTTGTTCGTCACTGTGATCGTGTACGTCGTCGGGGTGCCCGCAACAACGCTCGTTACGCCATCTGTCTTGGCGATGACGAGGTCTGCGGATGGCGTCACCGTGTCGGTGTCGGTTGCGTTGTTATTCCCCTGGTTCGAATCGGACGTTCCGGCCGGTTCGGCAATCGTGGTTACGTTCGAGACGCTGCCGCTCGTCGCCGTGACCGTTGCAGTCACCGCGATTTGATACGTAGCTCCGCTGGTCAGAGTAGGCAGAGCAAAGGTGCCTGATTCGAGTTGCGCCACGTTCGGTGCGGTCACGCACGCGCCCGGCGTGCCGGAGCACACGACGGATGTCTTCGACAATCCCGTCGCCGCGGCGTCCGTGAGGATCGCGCCGGTAACGGCGGACGGACCGTTGTTCGTCACCGTGATGGTGTACGTCGTAGGTGCGCCCGCAAGAACGGTCGTTACTCCATCGTCCTTCGCGATCAACAGATCCGCTAACGGGTCGACCGTGTCGGTGTCCGTGGCGGTGTTATCTCCCGGATTGGGCTCCGTCGTACCCGGAGGATCGGCGACCGTCGCCGTGTTCGAAACGCTGCCGCTCGTCGCGGTGACTGTCGCAGTGACGGTGATCTGGTAGGTCTCTCCGTTGGCCAGTGCCGGCAAAGCAAACGATCCAGACTCGAGCTGCGCGACCGTAGGCGCCGTCACGCAGTTGCCAGGCGTTCCCGAGCATGCCACGGCCGTCTTCGACAAACCCGCTACCGCCGGGTCCGAAAGAATCGCACCTGCCACACCGGACGGACCATTGTTCGTGACCGTGATCGTGTAGACCGTCGTACTTCCTGCCAAAACGTTCGTCACTCCATCCGTCTTGGCGATCATCAGATCGGCCGTCGCGCCCAAACCGTCGATGTCGCTGGCGCTGTTGTTCCCCGGCGTCGGATCGGTGGTACCAGCCGGCGGCGCGATCGTCGCGGTGTTCGTAACGCTTCCGCTCGCCGCGGTGACATCGGCAGTTACCGTGATCTGGTATGTCGCTCCACTAGCCAATACCGGCAGGGCAAACGTGCCCGACTCGAGCTGTGCCACCGTTGGCGCCGTCACGCATGTGCCGGGCGTTCCCGAGCATGCCACGGCCGTCTTCGACAAGCCTGTTGCGGGCGGGTCCGAAAGAATCGCCCCCGTCACGCTGGACGGACCGTTGTTCGTTACCGTGATCGTGTACGTGGTGGGGTTGCCGCTAACCACGGTGGCCACTCCGTCAGTCTTGGTGATGGCCAGGTCCGCCGCCGGAGTCACCGTGTCGGTGTCGGTTGCGCTGTTGTTCCCCGGTGTCGGATCGGTTCCGCCGGGTGGGATCGCGATCGTAGCGACGTTCGAGACGCTGCCGGTCGTCGTGGTGACGGTGGCCGTCACCGTGATTTGATAGGTCGCTCCAACGGTCAATGCAGGCAAGGCAAACGTGCCTGACTCGAGCTGCGCCACCGTCGGCGCGGACACGCACGCGCCCGGCGTACCGGAACATGCCACGGCCGTCTTCGACAGGCCGGCCGCCGCTGGGTCCGAAAGGATCGCGCCGGTCACGCTGGTCGGGCCGTTATTCGTCACTGTGATCGTGTAGACCGTCGTGCCACCGGCCAGAACGCTTGCCACGCCATCCGTCTTCGCGATCACGAGGTCCGCGTTCGCCGCGAAATTGACGGTCTTGCTGTCAGGCGGGGATGTCACACCGTCGGCCGTAGCGGAGGCGGTGTTCGTAACAAAACCGTTGGTGACGTCGGTGCCAGTGACGATGTAGGTCGCTGTGCAGGTGACCGACTCACCTGGATCGAGGAAGTTGTCGAAATCACCGACGGTATTGACCGCCGGGCACGTGACCGTGGTGTGATCGTCGGCCACCGTCACGGGTCCTTGCAGCGGTGCGAAACCGCTGTTGGTGACGAGGTAGCTGTAGTGCAGCACGTCGCCTGCGTTTGTGAACGTGGTCTCCGTGGCGCTCTTGACCAGCGTCAGACCGGTCGTTGCATACGTCGCGGAGTCGTTTGGCGAGTCGACCGGGTTGCCGCCGAACGTGGCGTGGGCGCTGGCCGTGTTGGTGTGTGAGCCAGGCGATGAGGCGACGGGTCCGACGACGCAGGTGACGATGTGGTTGTCGTTCCCTGCAACTGCGACGGGCAGGATCGAGCCATTGAATCCGGCGTTGCACGTCGAGACGTTCAGCGTGTTATCGGTGATCGTCGCTGGTCCCAGCGTGAGCGGAACGTCGCCGGTGTTCTCAACGGTGAAGCGGTAGAAGACCGATCCGGAAGCGATCGCCAGGAAAGACTCCCACGGTCCGGTGGCGGTGGTGCTGACCTGCTTGAGCAGACCGATCGACGGAGTCGGAGGATTGACGGTCAGCGATGCGCTGGCGGTGTTGCCGTTCACCGGCACTCCGTTGACGATGTGCGAGACGTTGCCGCTGGTGTTGTTGTAGGTGCCGTTGACCGGCGCGGTGATGTTGAGGGCGACGGTGCAGGTGCCACCGGCCGCGATCGTTCCACCCGAAAACGCGATGGAGCCGGCGCCGGCGACAGGGCTGAACGTCGGAGCGCCGCAACCCGAGGTCGAAGGATTCGGAGTACCGGCGACTGTCATCGCGCCGGGTGCAACCGGGAAGGTATCGCCGAAAGCGACGCCGCTGATGGCATCGTTCGGATTGGGATTGGTGATCGTGAAGGTGAGCCGCGAGATGCCGCCGGCGAGAATCGGAGACGGCGCGAAGGCCTTCGCCATCGACGGAGGCAGGACCGCGGTCAACGGCGCCGTCCCCACGCTCGTCGTATTCGTCCCCCCCTCGGTGGTCGCAAGGAATCCGCTGGTGTTCGTGTGCGGCCCCGCGGTCGTGGCGGTGACGTTGACGCTGACGGTACATGAGCCGCTGGCGGGGATGGTCCCGCCGCTGAAGTTCAGCGTGGTGTTGCCGGCAGCCGGCGTCCATGTGCCGCCGCAGGTCGTGGCCGCGACCGGCGTCGCCGCGACCTGAACGCCGGACGGAAGCGAGTCGGTGAACGTGGCGCCGGTGAGAGGCGCGGTGTTCGTGTTGGTGAGCGTGAACGTCAGCGTCGACACGGCACCGACGGCGATCGGATTCGGCACGAACGTCTTCGCGATCGTGGCCTTCACCGCCGAGGTGCAGCCTGTGAAGAGCATGTCGTCGTAGTTGAACGAGGCGCCGCCGGCGTCGTTGTTGGCGCCGGTTGCCGTGAGCCTGAAGATCGTGTTTCCGGACACGTTCGTGAGGCCGGTTGCATCAATGTTGTAGTTCGTAAACGCAATCGGCGGAACGGCCAGCGCAATCGGCGCCCCGAAACCACCACCGTTGTTGATGGTGAGGTTGAACGCACTCGGACCATTGGCCGGGCTCGGATTGGCTACCCAGAAACTGAAGTGGACGGCCGTGTAGTTGGTCGTATCGATCGTGAACTGAATGAAGTTGCCGTCGTTCTTGTAGCCGTTCGTTCGCCAGGCTGTGGTGTCGCCGTGCCCGCCAGTGGTGACGATTGCCGTATCCGCGGGGACATTCGCAACGAGGGTTGCCGTGGCCACGTTCGCGGCTTTCGCTGTCGGCAGACCGCCGGCGAGATCGGGAGGATTGGCGACGGTCCCGACCGGCACCGTCCACGAGGCCATCGTCACGCCGCAGAGTCCCGTTCCCGGAGGCGGTGCGCTGTTGACGGTCAGCGTCGCCGTGCCAAAGTGTCCCGTGTCGTTGGCATCGATGAAGAGATGGTTCGTGGTGTTGACGAGACTTCCCGTCGCGGTCGGCGTGACGTTGACGCTGATCACGCAGTTGCCGTTCGCGGCTACCGTTCCGTTCGAGAACGAGATCGTGCTCGATCCCGCCACCGCGGTGAGCGCCGGCGCGCCGCAGCCGGATGTCGTTGCGGCTGGCGGAGTGGCTACGATCAGATTCGCCGGAAGGTTGTCGACGAAGTTGTAGCCCCCGACCGGCGCGGCGTTCGGATTCGTCAGCGTGATCTTGAGCGCGGAGATGCCGTTGAGATTCGTCGGATTCGGCGTGAACGACTTGCTGATGTTTGCGGCCGTCGGGTCGATGATGTTGGCGATGCGCGCGCCAACGCCGAAGTCGGCGTTGTAGTGGTAGCTGCTGCCGGAGAAATCGTAGAGCAGCGAGCCCAATGTCTGGCTCGTGCCGCCGCCGCTGACGATCTTGATGCTGTACGTGGTGACGACGTTGCTGCCACCGGCTTTGAAATCTCCGCCAACGCACGAACGGTAGGCGGGACTGTTCGGATCGTTCTCCCAAAGGCAGGCATCGGCGTACAACTTGTCATTTGGGTTAGGGACGAACGGCGAGTTGTCGGCCGAATACGTGGTGTTGACGCTTTGGATCGAAAAGATCGTGTTGGGAAAGTTGATGAACGCTTCGAACTGGTTGTAGCCCTGCGTGGCTGTGCCGCCGAGAAGCTGGATGTCATAGCTGTTGCCAACGACGAGGTTCATGGATCCGCCCGCGGCGACCGACGTGCACGTGTTGGCGACGCCGCAGCCGAGCGGTCCGTACTTCACGTCGGTGACCGAGTTGCGGTTCTGCGAGATCAGGTGCTCCACATAGAGCTCCCTCGGCGTCGGTGTCGATACCGATCCGGAGACGTCGGTCGCCGTGATGTGATAGCGGCGCGTCGTGTCGAACGCAGCCGCGGTCTGTGTGACGTCAACCTCGAAGTAGGCGTCCTTACACTGGCCTGCGCCAATCGCCGGAATGACGACTGTGCTCAACGCCTGCGCGAAGGTTGACGAACGGATTCGCGGTGTCGAAGGTGAAGGTGACCGACACGTTCGTGGTGGCCACGCTGCTGCAAACGCGCGTCCCCACGGGAAAAAGGTGCGGTCCCGTCGCCGGAGTGTTGCTATCGAGGCCGATGACATTCCAGGAAACCGGCGGCGGCGCAATTGAAAGAGTCGTCGCGGCCATGGCCGGAAGCGAGAGGAAAAGGCTGACGGTCGCAATGAACAGGGCAAGGCGGCGGAAACGAGGGTCGGACATTTGGGTTCCCTTTGTTGAAACCGGTTACAGAACTTCCGCACGGACGCACCGCTGGGTCAGCACGCCGGGAGGATTGAATTGTTGTTGGAAGACCTTGCTGAGTTACAGATGGCAGATTAGAGCATTAAGGCCGTTGGACCAAGTAATTTTATTTTGCGCGCGGACGACGCATCGCGGGTGACGCAGTAAGCACCCGGGCGAGACGCCCGCAATCCGACGGCACACGGGTTGCTCTATTCTCTGGCGTTCCCCCTTCCAGGAGAGCGAGATCGTGCGTCTGGTGGTGCGACCACCGGCGGGACGTCACTCGTCCATTCTCCTGAGCGAAGAGGGCAAAGAGAGCCCCCATGAGTGGATTGGAAAAGGTAGTGATTCCCCCAGTAACCGACCGCCGCAGGCGAAAGTCGAAAGCGGCAAGCGATGCCGCCGTGACGGAGTTTCGCCGGAAAAAAGCTCTCTTGAAGACCGGCGCGCTGCAGAACGCCATCCTCAACAGCGCCAACTTCTCCAGCATCGCCACCGATGAGAAGGGCGTCATTCAGCTCTTCAACGTCGGAGCCGAACGTATGCTGGGATACGCAGCCGCCGACGTCGTCGATCAAATCACGCCCGCGGACATCTCCGATCCGCAGGAAGTGATCGCCCGCGCCGCCGCGCTGAGCCTCGAGCTCGGAACGACGATCACGCCCGGATTCAACGCTCTGGCGTTCAAAGCGTCACGCGGCATTGAAGACATCTACGAGCTGACTTACATCCGCAAGGACGGGAGCCGCTTCCCCGCCATCGTGTCGGTCACCGCGCTGCGCGGCGACGACGCCGGCATCATCGGCTACCTCCTCATCGGCACCGACAACACTGCACGCAAACAAGCCGAGGAAGCGCTCATCAAAGCCGGCGCCCTGCAAAACGCCATCTTCAACAGCGCCAACTTCTCCAGCATCGCCACCGATGCGAAAGGCGTCATCCAGATTTTCAATGTCGGCGCGGAACGTATGCTGGGATACGCAGCAGCCGAGGTGATGGACAAGATCACGCCGGCCGACATCTCCGATCCGGAGGAAGTGATCGCCCGCGCAGCAGCGCTCAGCCGTGAGCTCGAGACAGCGATTACTCCCGGCTTCGAGGCACTCGTCTTCAAGGCATCGCGCGGCATCGAAGACATCTACGAGCTGACCTACATCCGCAAAGACGGGAGCCGCTTCCCGGCCATCGTCTCGGTCACCGCGCTGCGCGATGTGCAGAACGCAATCATCGGTTATCTGCTGATCGGCACCGACAACACGGCGCGCAAGCAAGCCGAGGAAGCGTTGCTGAAAGCCGGCGCATTGCAGAGCGCGATTTTCAATAGCGCCAACTTTTCGAGCATCGCCACCGACGCGAAAGGCGTCATCCAGATTTTCAACGTCGGCGCAGAGCGCATGCTCGGATATACCGCCGCCGAGGTAATGGACCAAATCACGCCCGCAGACATCTCCGATCCCGAGGAAGTGATCGCCCGCGCTGCAGCACTCAGCCGCGAGCTCGAGACGGCCATCACGCCCGGCTTCGAGGCGCTCGTCTTCAAAGCATCGCGCGGCATCGAAGACATTTACGAGCTGACCTACATCCGCAAAGACGGGAGCCGGTTTCCGGCCATCGTTTCGGTCACCGCGCTGCGCGATGTGCAGAACGCGATCATCGGCTACCTGCTGATCGGCACCGACAACACCGCGCGCAAGCAGGTCGAGGCGGAGCAGAAGCGGCTCGATCAACGGCTGCGCGATCAGCAGTTCTACACGCGCTCGCTCATCGAGTCGAACATTGACGCCCTGATGACGACCGATCCCGCCGGCATCATCACGGACGTCAACAAGCAGATGGAGGCGCTGACCGGCTGCACGCGCGATGAGCTGATCGGCGCACCGTTCAAGAATTACTTCACCGATCCCGACCGCGCCGAAGCGGGCATCAAACTCGTGCTGAGCGAGACGAAAGTCACCAACTACGAGCTCACCGCGCGCGCCCGGGACGGCAAGGAAACGAACGTCTCCTACAACGCCACCACGTTCTACGACCGCGATCGCCGGCTGCAAGGTGTGTTCGCCGCCGCGCGCGATGTGACCGAGCGTAAACGGCTGGACGAAGTGCTGCACGACAAGAACGTCGAGCTGGAGAGCGCCCGCGTCGTCGCCAACAAAGCCAATCTCGCCAAGTCCGACTTCCTTTCCAGCATGAGCCACGAGCTTCGCTCCCCGCTCAACGCCATCCTCGGTTTTGCCCAATTGATGGAGTCCGACTCGCCGCCGCCGACGCAGGCGCAAACCGACAGCATCAGCCAGATCCTGAGCGCGGGCTGGTACCTGCTCGACCTGATCAACGAGATCCTCGATCTGGCCATGATCGAGTCAGGAAAACTGTCGATGTCGCTGGAACCGGTCTCGCTGACCGAGGTGATGCTCGAATGCCAGGCGATGATCGAGCCGCTGGCGCAAAGACGCGGCATCCACATGACCTTCCCCACCCTCGACAAGCCTCACTCCGTGCGCGGCGACCGGACCCGCATCAAACAGGTTCTGATCAACCTTCTCACCAACGCCATCAAGTACAACGAGGTCGGCGGATCCGTCGTCGTCGACTGTTGCCTGTCGACGACCCCGGGCCACGTTCGCATGACGGTCACCGATACGGGCGCCGGACTGTCTCCCGAAAAGCTCTCCCAACTCTTCCAGCCCTTCAACCGCCTCGGCCAGGAGGGCAACACCGAGGAAGGGACCGGCATCGGTCTCGTCGTCAGCAAACGTCTCGTCGAGTTGATGAACGGCGTCATCGGCGTGGAAAGCACCGTCGGAACGGGAAGCATCTTCTGGATCGAGCTCTCCTCGACTGCACCACTCACGCTTCCCGCCCGCACGGAATCGGCCGAGGTTTCCAAACCTGCGATCCTACCGGGCGCGCGTACGCGGACACTGCTCTACGTCGAAGACAATCCTGCCAATCTCAAGCTGATCGAGAAGCTCGTGGCTCGTCGTCACGACATCCGCCTTCTCAGCGCGATCGACGGCACGCGCGGCGTCGAGCTTGCGCGCACGTGCCAGCCCGATGTGATCCTGATGGACATCAACCTTCCGGGCATCAGCGGGATCGACGCACTGAAGATCCTGCGCGACGACAAGAGCACATCGCACATTCCGGTCGTCGCCCTCAGCGCCAACGCCATTCCGCGCGATATCCAGAAGGGCATGGACGCCGGCTTCTTCCGCTACCTCACGAAACCGATCAAAGTCGCCGACTTCACCGACGCACTGAACGCAGCGATGGAATTCGCCGAGGAGGGTCATGTCCTCGTCGCTTGACGCGTTCGGCGCCCGAATCCTGATCGTCGACGACCAGGATTCAAATGTCCGCCTGCTCGAATTCGCCCTCCGCCGCGGCGGCTATCTCTCCGTCATGTCGACGATGCGGGGCGACCGCGTGTGCGACCTGCACCGCGAACAACCCTACGACCTCATCCTGCTCGACCTGCAGATGCCCCGCATGAACGGCTTCGAAGTCCTGGCCGCCCTCGCCAGCGAAGCCCCCGTCGCAGTCCTCGTCCTCTCCGCCGACCCAAGGCAGGAACCCCAATCGCTCGCAGCCGGAGCCACCGCCTTCCTCAGCAAACCGTTCGTGATCACCGAAATCCTCGCCCGCGTGGAAGCAATGCTGACCGCCAATAAACTGCTCCCGATTCTCGCGACCACGCCCGCGACGCCGGTGCCGCTGCACGTGGGGTTGTGAATAGAGTTAGGGCAGATCAGCCGCCCGAACTTGGACACTCAACAACCAGGCACTGGCTTCGGCGGCGAAGGGAATCCTGACGAGAAGCATCTGCTCCTCTCTCCATTCATCGATGATGAATGTAGCGCCGGCAATGGAGCCGGAGTGGTCCGAAGGGAAACTCCTCTCACTCGATCGCCGGCGTCAAACCCTCGGCGCCTGTGGCGCCGTGCAGCGTTTCGTGGTGTGCTAACGCTGCGAGGAACTGCGCGGGAGGCATCGGTTTTCCGAAGAGGAAGCCCTGGAGCGAATTGCAGCCCATGTCGGTGAGGAACTCCTGCTGCGCGATCGTCTCCACTCCCTCGGCCACAATCTTGAGATCGAGCGTCTGACCAAGCGCCACGATCGCGGAGACGATGGCGCGGTCCTCCGAGTCGTGCGCGAGGTTGCGAACGAATCCGCGGTCGATCTTCAGCTCCGTGGCCGGCAATCGCTTCAGGTAGAGCAGGCTCGAATAGCCGGTGCCGAAATCGTCGATGGCGATGCGGACGCCCATCTCGTGCAGTTGTTGCAGGATGACGACGCTGGCATCGGCATCGTGCATCGCGGTCGTTTCCGTGATCTCCAGCGTCAGGCAGTGCGGGATCAGCTTGTGGCGCTCGAGCGTGGTCTTCACCATCTCGATCAGCGACGGATGACCGAACTGCACCGGCGACAGGTTCACCGCCATCGTCCAATTCGTGCGGCCGGCGTCGTGCCACTCGCGCATCTGCCGGCAGGCCTCGTCGAGCACCCACTCGCCGATCGGCACGATCAGTCCCGTTTTTTCGGCGAGCGGGATGAAGTCGTCCGGCTGAATGAGGCCGCGCTTCGGATGTTCCCAGCGCAGCAGCGCTTCCGCTCCGATCGACGGACCGTTCGGCGCTTCGAACTTCGGCTGGTAGTAGAGGACCAGCTCATGGCGATCGACGGCGCGGCGGAGGTCCTGCACCAACTCCAGATGCGCCTGCACATGCGCGTTCATCGACGCTTCGAAGAAACAGTAGGAATCGCGGCCCAGCGATTTTGCGTGGTACATCGCGGCGTCGGCGTTGGTCAGAAGCTCGTGCTGATTCGCACCATTGCCGGGATACATGACGATCCCGACGCTGGCCGACATGCGCAGCTCGTGGCCGGCGATGTGAAACGGTTCGCGGATCAGGATGAGGAGCTTATCGGCTAGCGCCGCGGCATCGGCGGGCTCGCCAACGTCGCCGAGGAACACGAATTCATCGCCGCCAACGCGCGAGATCATGTCCTGAGTCCGAATCCTCGGCTCGATGCGCTGGGCAACTTCGACCAGCAACAGATCGCCGACGCTGTGACCGTAGGCGTCGTTGACGGCTTTGAATCCGTCGAGGTCGAGGAACATCAGCGTGAAGAGGCGTTTTTCGCGGTCGGCGGTGCTGATGGCGCGTTTGAGACGATCTTCGAGAAGGGCGCGATTCGGAAGTTTGGTCAGGTTGTCGTGCAGCGCCAGATACGTCAGCTCCTCATTCGCCTCGGCCAGCGAGACCGCCAGCTTCGATGTGCGCGACTCCAGCCGCATGTCGAGCACCGAGACGATCAGCGTGATGGCCAGGATCGCCATCGTGACGATGATGACGAGGAGCGCCAGCCAGCCCGTGCTCACGCCTCCACTGGCCGCACCGCAAACGCTGCCGATCGAGAACTGCGCGGCAGCCATTCCGGTGTAATGCATCCCGACGATGGCAAACCCCATCACGACGCCGGCGCCGGCCCGGTAGCGATAGACGCGCGAGCCAGGATGCCGGAGATGAAAGGCGATCCAGAGCGCGGCGCCCGAGGCGATGATGGCGATGATGATGGAGAGGATGAACAGCGACGGGATGTAGTGAATCAGCGGAATCATCCGCAACGCCGCCATGCCGGTGTAGTGCATGGAGGCGATACCGAGCCCCATCAGCACCGCGCCAAGAGCCAGCCGCGACCACGGCAACCGATCCTGCACGACGAGCCACAACGCGAAGACCGAAGACGCGATGGCGATCAACAGCGACAGTACGGTGATGAGCGGGTCGTAGCCGAGCCGGATGGGGAGGCTGAAGGCCAACATGCCGATGAAGTGCATCGACCAGATGCCGACCCCCATGGCCGAGGCGCCGCCGGCCAGCCACCACTGCGCCGCTCGCCCCTGCGCCGTGGCAATCCGCCCCGACATATCCAGCGCCGTGTACGAAGCCAGAATCGCCACAAACAGCGAAGCGGCGACAAGCAGCGGATTGAAGCTGGCAACGTACAAGATGTATGGCTCCGCGGACCGGGGGGTGCCGTGGATGATAACCCGCGGTGACATTCCGAAAGCAATGGAAGCGTCACAGCCTCGGGTTAACGAACAATTGATGCGGCGAACTGCGTGGTTTTGATTTGGCGGGGAGTGGGGGGTTGGGAGTGTGCGGCCTCGCCGTGTATTTTCACTTGCCGGACCGTTTTCTGGGCGACGATCGCCCGGACTTCGCGGCAACCGCGCGCTTCTGCCCGATACGCTCGAGCAGGACCGAGGCTGGCTCGTAGTCGCGTCCTTCCCGCCGCGCCAGCTCCGCCTCGGTCGGCACAAGTTCGCCGGCGAAGGCTTTGGAGAGGATGGATTGCGTGAGTTTGTCGGCGCGGGCGAAGGCGGCGTTCGCGCGCTTTTCGATCGTGTCGATGAGGGCGAGCAGTGAGTCCATTCGCTGAACGATCGCGTGCTGCTCATCGAGCGGAGGTAGCGGAAATCCGAGCGCTCGTACTTTGGCCCCATTCAACGCTGGTTGATTCCCCCCGCGGCCGACACTCCGCGTCATCTCATACTCCCTGAGCGCCCATCGCCAGACGAATTCAGGATCGACAAGAGATTGGTCACATATCACTCCGGCGACATTCTGGTTCGTGCAAGCTTCGACATCAAGGATTGCTGACTGGCCCCGTGTCTTTCCTTCGCCGATCATCGCGATGAGTACTGTTCCCCTTGGATACAGCTTGGCGTTGCTGTTTGCCAAACCATTGTCAGTGAGTGTCTCCCTGGTCGTTTGAATACGGCAATTCGCGACCTCACCCGACGAGACCCATCTTACTTTTCCACTCCAGTAGCTCGGCTCTTTGCGTGTGGGAGTTCCACCAACTGCAATGGTAGCGACATCCCCGAGCAACACCGCTCGCCAGTTGAGGGGCAGGTCGGTGTCATCGATGTCAGTGGACCCTTTGTACTTGTTCGCTCGCCGAGATTCACGGTTGATGACTTGTTCTGAATTCTCCCGCCACTCAACGGTCAAAGCGCCAGAGCATCCCGCTTCGAGGACCGCTTGCTTCAAGTGCTTGAGTATCGACGATGTTCTAATCAGTCGTTCTCGCGCGGCACCGACCCGCGCTAGGAGCGCCTCGACCTTCTCCACGATGCGGCGCTGCTCGGCGAGTGGAGGAATCGGAATGCCCCGCCTTACAAGTTCCGGCACCTTTACACTCTGGACAGTAGTTCCTTCGCGCCGGCTAGAGCGCAGCACGGCTTGCGCGGTCGTCCGAAGAAAAAGAGACAGCCAACGATTCAGCTCGTCGTTACCGCTGTCGAAGGCTTTTAGATCCTGGTTAATTACAACCGGACGATCCGAGATCGCCACGGGCAGTGAGTGAGCCAGGACACCAGACCGGACTACGACGAGAACTGACCCCGGCCGACAGACGCGGAGCCGCGTCTCGTGAAGCGCTCGCGCAGTGATGGATTCGGGATTGTCGGACAGCCGGT
This sequence comes from Thermoanaerobaculia bacterium, assembly GCA_963719365.1. Lineage (GTDB taxonomy): Bacteria > Acidobacteriota > Thermoanaerobaculia > Gp7-AA8 > Gp7-AA8 > JADGNZ01. Next base: position 2,540,699 of record OY970380.1, read on the forward strand.
CGTCCTTCACATCCTTCGATGAAATCCATGGAAAAGCACCGCCCCAGTAGGCGCCAACTTCGGTTGAAGGAGTCATGCCGCCCCAATAGTCGAATAGTTCCTCGATCCTGGTCGTCGTCCATGCCTCTGGCAGCAACCCAGATGCTTCATCAACGTCGTCGGAGCCGCGTGTGACGGAACCCGTGGTCATGCTTGCACAACCTCCGCCGAATGATCCACTGCCCCATTTTCCAGTAATCGCATCACGGCGTTAAGCTCCGCGACTGCCTCTTCCAACTCCGCAATTGCATCGGTCACCAACTCTGTCGGTTCAGTTAAGTCATCCGAGTCATCGAGTGAATTCTCGCGAAGCCACTTGAGCCCATCGAATTTGTACTCACGTTCCTTGACCTCGCTTATTGTGAAGCTGCGCCAGCGATCTTCTTTCGAATCGTGTGCATCGCGTCGTGAGCGGCCATTCGGATCTTTGCCATAGCACGCTTCGAATTCGGCGAAGTGAGCGGCGGTGAGTGGACGGTCCTTCTTTGTAATCCCGGGAACGTTCGTTCGGGCGTCGTAGATCGATACGCGCTCGGTTGGATAGCCCTTGGTGAAGAAGACGACGTTCGCCTTCACTCCTTGCGAATAGGGCGTGAACGTGCCGCGCGGGAGCCGCAGGATCGTGTGGACGTCGCAGTCGTGCGTGACGATCTCGAAGACCTCGCCCGCCTGATCGGCGAAGAGGCAGTTGTCGGGGAGAACCACCGCGGCCCGTCCGCCCGGCTTGAGGACGGTCAGTACATGCTGGAGGAAGTTGAGCTGCTTGTTCGAGGTCTCGATCGTGAAGTCGTCGCGGTCCGGTGCCTGATTAGCTCCCTTCGTTCCGAACGGAGGATTCGTCAGGATCACATCGAAGCGATCGCTCGAAGGCGTCTCGTAGATCGTGTCGCCGAGGACGATGTGGGGCTCGATGCCGTGCAGGTAGAGGTTCATCAGCGCCATCCTGCGCGGACGCGCCACCAGTTCCTGCCCGTGATACGTCTTTGCCTTGACTCGCTTCGAAAGACTGCGATCCATCGCGCCGCCGTGCGTTTCGGCGACAAGCCACTCGTAGGCGGCGACGAGAAAACCGCCCGTGCCGCAAGCCGGATCGGAGATCGTGAAATGGTTGCCAGCGCGCGGGTCAGGGCGCATGCAGCGAACGATCGACTGGATCAAAACGCGCGGCGTGAAGTACTGGCCTGCCCCTTTTTTCCCTTCGCTGGCCGCGCGCTCGAGCAAACCCTCGTACGCCTCGGCCTTAACATCGACGCCGAGGGAGGTCCAATCTGTATCGTCGATGAGTGAGATGAGCTTCTTCAGATTGACGGGATTGGCGAAACGAGACTGCGCGCCGGCGTAGATGTCGCCGAGGATGCCAGGCTGTTTGCCGAGGATGCGAAGGGTCTCGACGTAGTGATCGGTGAGATCGATTCCGGAGCGTTTGCGGAGCTCTGGCCACGAACAGTCTTTCTTGCGCTGAACGCGGCGTCCGCCCTTGCCCTCCTGGTCATAGGTCAAAGCCGAGAGATTGATGGCGCGCTCGTCGGCCATCTTGAGAAAGAGCAGATAGGTGATCTGCTCGATGTAGTCGCCGTAGTCGATGCCATCGTGGCGAAGGGTGTGGCAGAAGCCCCAGAGTTTCTGGACGATATCGGTCATGGATGGGTCTCGAACAGCTCTCGCGGAAGTTGCGACTGGCGGATGATTGACTGAAGCGTGCCGATGCGCAGCTCTCTGTGTCGGGGCACCGGAACCGTGATGGTGGAATTGTCTGTGCGTTTCTGCATTACCACGTGACTGCCGCGGCGGCGAACCTCGCGGAATCCCTGTGACGAAAGGAGCGCGCAGACATCGGCGCCCGAGAAGACGCGAAGCTTAGCCAGCCGAGACCTCCAACGCCGTCACGTACATCTCGCCGCGGAGCCGTCCTTCGACTTCCGAGGCGTCAGCCGTCTCGATGAAAAGCTCGACGGCTTCGCGCAAGTTGGCCGAGGCTTCCTCGATCGAGTCGCCCTGGCTGGCGACGTCAAGCTCGGGGCAGAGAGAGACGTAGCCGTCGTTCTCGCGGTAGATCATTGCTGTGAATCGTCGAACGTCGTTCATTCGAGTGTCTCCTGACGGTCAGGCTGCAACCGCTTCGTTAATTTCCACGAGAAGTGGCTTCAACCGGCCCGCAAACGCGCGGTCGGCTGCCCCCCAACCTCCCAGGCGATGCAACACGGGGATGGTATCGAAGTCTTCGCGGTCGATCGAAAGGTTCTGCACGAGGTGCTCGCGGATCCGATCGAGCCACTGCTTCTGCTGAGCGGTGAAGGTTCGGTTGAGCGTCAGCCGGGTAAAGGCACGCTCGACGCGTTCGGCCGAGGTCAACAATGGCTCCTCTTCCTTCGCCGCATGCTTGACCATGGAAATGATGTCGACGAGGCTTTTGCGGTAGGCGGCGGCGTGGGCGATGCGAAGACGATCCTCGCTGAATCGCTCGGGAGTAGCAGCCAGTTTTCTGCGAAGCTCATCGAGAACGCCGGGGCTCCAGTCGCGCGGGCGATCGAGCAGCACGGCGATGGCGTTGATCTCGGATTGCTTCTCGGCAACGAACGTCGCGAAGAGTTGGAGATAGTCTTCCGGCTTGATTGCCTTGCCCGCCGAGTCGCGGATGAGAACCTCCGAAGAAACCTCGTCCTGAGCCTCGTAGGCGACGAGAAAGGTGCGCCTCGGGCGAGGATAGTTGAGAAGGAGGTCCTGAAAAGCGGGATTACGAAGAAGCGCCATCGTGCCCACAAAGTCTTCGTCCAATCTCTTCGCGAGTTGGCGCGCGAAGGTAGCCAGATCGCCGTCGTCGACGAAGGCAGCAAACTGTGTTCGACCATCGCCGGACATCTCCTTGTCGATGCGGTGGAGACGCTTGACGAGGCAACGAACGTTGAACGCGCGATCGTGGTTGTTCCAGATATCCTCGATGATCTCGACGATCGACCGGCCTGGTTTGGCCGGAAGCTCCTCCGTGATAGACGTTGCTTTCGCGAAGTAGGCGATGAGCGTGCCGTCGAAACAATCGACGACTGTGAAGTGGGACTTGTCAGGCAGCGACTCGCTCTTTCTCGTTCCGCGGCCAAGCATCTGCTCGAAGAGAATGCGCGACTTCACCGGACGAAGAAATACGATGAATTCGAGGTCTGGAATGTCGACGCCCGTGGACATGAGATCGACCGAAACAACGATCTTCGGCTCCGGTCGATTACGAAACTTCCTGATGAGTTGCAGAGGACGATCGACACTTCGTCCGGTGATCTTTTCAACGAACGACTCACCCCGACCGAACAACTCTCGCAGCGTCTTCACGAGTTGGTTGGCGTGCGACGTATGCGGCAAATCGTTGGCAGCGAAGATCAAGGTTTTGGGGAAGCGGCCGTACTTCTCCTCATGCTCGAACGCGAAACGCTTGAGCTCTTCGATGATCTTGCGGTTCGAGTCCGGAGCGGTGACGTCCTGCTCGATCTGAGCGCTGGCATACTGACGCTCATCCTCCAGAAGATCACGTCGCTCGAGTCCCGACTTTGTGTCGATGACGCCGACCTCTTCGCCCTCTGCGATGAAGACACCATTCATCCGGACGTTCGATCGGATGGTGATGACGTCGTAATCGACGAGGAAGCCTTCACGGACCGCGCGCTCGTACTCGTATCGATACACGATGTCTGAAAAATAGGCGGTTGTATGCGAGGCCGGTGTAGCCGTCAGTCCCAGCTTGATGGCGTCGAAGTGTTCAAGCGTGTTTCGCCAGACCGAGACTTCCTGCCCCGTATAACCGCGGTGGCACTCGTCCGCGACGACGAAATCGAAACCGTGAATCGGAATGGGGAGCTGTGCGGCATCATCCTCGGCGTCACCTTCTCGCCCTTCCAGCATTGCACTACGGCCGAACAGGTTGATCGCCAGCCGTTGAATCGTGCAAATGAAGACGAATGCCTGGCCGGGTTTGGGATCGGTGAGATACGAGTTGGGCATGACGTTCGGGTTGAACGCGTCGTCCTCATCGAAGTCGTCGCGCTGAAAGCGCTGGGTATAGACCTCGTAGATCTGATTGAACTTGAGTCCCGGCTCAGGGTCGAACGAGGCGAAGGCACGAGCAGCCTGCGCAGCCAGTGCTCTCCGGTCGACGAGAAAGAGAACGCGACGGGCGACGCCCGATTTCATCAGCCGGTAAATCTCGTGCACCAACGTAAAGGTTTTGCCCGTGCCCGTGGCCATCGCCACCAGCATCCGGCGTTTGCGCTCGCGAATCGCACGCTCGATCGCATCGTTCGCGTCGCGCTGATATGGCCGCAGCTTGTAGTGCCAGAAATCAAGGTCGTTCAGGGAGCGGCATTGGCCTTCGAAATCACGCCCCAGAGCCTCGTGAAGTGCGCTAGGCGTGTGAAAGTTCGCGACGCGGCGCGACAGATTCAATGGATGCCGGACGTCATGGAACCAGGTGACTTCGCCGTTCGTGGAGTATAGAAACGGAACGCGATACTCACCAAATCGCGCGTTCGTTTCGTTCAGTCCTCGCGCGTAACGTTGGGCCTGGGTGAGGACATTCTGAGGACCCACAGAGAGCTTTTTCGCCTCGACGACCGCGATTGGAGAATCCCCGAGGTGGAGAACGTAGTCGGCAGGTCCGTGCTCGGTTGGATGCTCCTCCGTTCGATACGCGCCTATGCCCGATGACGGAGTGCGTTTCCAACCCAACGCGTCAAGACTCGGATCAATGCGGCTTTTCCGCGTCTTCCATTCTCGTTCATCGTCTGAGGACACACTGACAGATTAACCTAATGACGGTGAGTTCCCGCTTCGCGGCGTACTCAGAACTCCAAGTCGCATTGCTCGGGCCGCCGCTACTGCGAGTGCACGGGCGGCGTGCCGTCGCGCAGAAAATCGGAGAGGATCTGCATCCGGTGAGGGATGAATTGCTTTTCGATGATTGGATCGATGCCGAAGCGGGTTGATGATCCCGCCTCTCCCTCGGCAAGGATGTCTTCGCTGATCATCTGGCTCCCTTGGAAGCCGATCACGAGTTTGACGTTTCCGCCGAAGAGGACGCCGCCGCCGTTGAATCCGTGGCATCCGGCGCACGACATCTCCTCGGCGCGCACAACCACGTTGTTCGGCGTGAGATTACTGCCCGCGAGCGTGAGCTGCGATTGGATGTTGGCGCGGAAGGCAACACCATCGTTCGAGTTTTTGCTGTTGTCGAATGCAGTCTCGAAAAAGACGACGCCCGGCGTGCCCGGCGAATCGCTCTCCGCGATCAGATAGTCCTTCGGAATCTTCATGCTCATCAGGTTCAAATCTTCGATGGCGAGCGTCGGAACGTGCTTCAGGAATTCCGTGCGCAGCGCGCGTGCCTGTGACGAAGTGTTGGTGCCATCGAAGAGGAGTCCGAAGGGCTGGTTCTCAAGGACGTCCGGCATGAAGCGGAGCGTGCACCCAGCGGAAGCACATTGCTTCGCGAGGCGGAACTGATAGAAGCGGATACTGATGTTCGACCCGCCATCCCCTGATTGCATGAACGTGCGGATGCCGCCGGGCTCGGCGAAGTTCGCGGCATCGACCACCGGCGCGAATCCGTCGAGACCCTGAAAGAAAAACTTCTCGAGTTGCGCGCGGCGCTCATCCATTGAATCGATCGCGCTGAGACCGGCCCAGAACTGCGCTACCGGACGACATGCGGCGAGTCCGAGGGACGGCGTCGGATTCGGCAGGACGGCTTCGAAGATGAGATGGCGGCGCACCAATGTACTCGCGCTCGTCTCACTATCGCGGTGAGCGAAAACCATGCGGTACTGGCCGCAGTTCGATCCGTCCGCGGGCGCTTGATCGAAGCGATTCATGAGTCCGAGCGTGAAGAACTGACCCGCGAGATTCTGCACGGCGGTCAGCTTTGCTTCCGGCGTCGGACATCGGCGCGGAAAGCCGTTGAACGATGGAACGCCGTTCGTCAGTGCGTCGTCGCAATGTGGACCGTCAGGATCGATGGCGCTGGACCGCGGATTTTGCGTATCGAACATCCGCCGAATCAACTGATCCGCGGTAAGGCCATTCACACCACTCCGCTCGATCAGTTGCGTCAGCACGCGGTCGAGCGTGAATGACGCGACGATCGATTTGTCGGTGATCTCGAACGAGCGCGTGGCGCTCAGAATCACGGACGCCTCGGGCGGACGGGACGCTCGATTCCTTGCCGCGGGGAGCAGGATGACGCCCGCGATTGCGATCGTGAGAGTTCCAATCGTCCTGCGCCGCATCGGCAAATGCTAATAGATGTTGGAACCGGCAGACCCGGCAATAGTGAGCGCGCCTCACGCGGCTACGAAAGAGTCGCTGCGTTCACAACCTCTTCATAACAGACCGGCATGCTTCGCTCGCCATCGCAGATTCCGCGAATGGCATCGGAGGCTCTCGAATGAAACGTTTCATGCTGTTTTCGGCTCTGGCCGCGCTTTTGATGAGTTTTTCAACCGGGGCGGAGGCTCAGGGAGGACCGCCGCCCGAGGTTCGGCGCGCGATCTCCGGAGTGGTGGCGATGGTGGAGAGCGACGGCGATGATGCGCTCAAGCAGTTTGCGGACAAGTCGCTGGCCGATCTCTATCGCAAAAGTTTCAAGAGCGACGAACTGCTGCAACATCTGCGGAAGATTCGCGATGCCGCCCACGGCCACACCTCTTCCGTCAGCGTCATGCGCTCTCCGGATGAGACGCTGACGATCGTTCTCGGCGACGATGTGCGCGTGGAGCTCATGCTCGACGATCGCTTCCTGATCACAAAGCTGGAATTGGCGAAAGGCTCAGGCGAATCACGACCGGTGCCTCCTGTCACCGACGGCCCACGTCCGCCGGCAGCGGGAGCAAAACAACCGGCGACGAAAGAAGAAGCACGTCCCTTTCACGTGCGGGCGCTGAGCGGCCCCTCGGAAATGGACACCGCGGGCACGCTGGCGATGCTGGAACGCGATCATTTCAGCGCGCAGTATCTGCAGCGGACCAGCCGGAGCGAGCGCCTCGAGCTCGTCAGCAAGATTCGCGCGGCGGCGGCGAGCGCCAGCACCATCCTCGTGAACGAAGATGCGGAAGGCGTCCACATTCACTTCGATGAATCCGCTGGTCCGATCGTGTCGTTCACGATGGACGCGGGCGCTCCCTTTCACATCTCATCGCTCAAGCTGGTGCAGCCGTCGGCGTCGAAAAACGTGTCCGCCGGTCCGGCATTGACGTGGGACGATTTGAGTCCCGCGCTCAACGCGGCGGTGACGGCAGGTTTTTCGGGCCAGGTGCTCGTCCGCCACAACGGAAGCGATTTGCTGCGCAAGACCTACGGCATGGCCGATCGCGAAGCCGGGCGAGCGACAGCGCCCGACTCGGTCTATTGCATCGGTTCCGCGCCGATCGATTTCACCATCACGGCAGCGCGGTTGCTCGTGGAGAGGGGAAAGCTCCATCTCGACGATCCGATCGGGCGCTATCTGCCGGACGTTCCCGCGGATAAGACTTCGATGACTATCGGGATGATCCTCGACGGCAAGAGCGGACTCCCGAACTTTCACAACACGAACGACGACTGGGATCCCGATCTGGGCTGGATCGACCGCAACACGGCGGTGCGCCGCATTCTCTCGAAACCGTTGCTGTTCGCTCCGGGAGCAAGCCGCGGACATTCCCATTCGGCGTATGGCCTCCTCGCGGCGATCATCGAGATTGTGAGCGGCCAGACGTACCGCGACTTCGTCCGCGCGGAGATCCTGCGTCCGCTCGGTATGACGCGGACGGGCTTTTATGGCGAATCGTTGAACCTTCCCGTGGATTCGTTCGCGGCCGGCTATGGAGTCCACTCCGCCGGTGTTCCCAACATTCCTCCGAATTGGGGACCTACGTCATGGCTGGTGATGGGAAGCGGCGGGATGTTCTCGACACTCGAAGACCTGCGCCGTTACTACGACGGTTTGGCCAGCGGTGCACTGTTTCCGAACAAGAAGGCCGGAAACCAACCCAGCTTCACCGTCAACGGCTCCGAGCGAGGTTTCTATTTTTCTCGAATCGACAATGGAAAAGGCGACCAGGTGTTCGTGCTGTCGAATACAGAAACCTCTCCCGCCCTGAAGCCGCTCGTAAATGGATTCGCAAAACTGGTGCTGGGGCCGAACGCGGGGTAATCGTTCCCTGTTGCTTTAGTGCCCGTAGCTCACGACGCGCGTGACTTTCCAGCCTGTCCGCTCTTTCTGCCAGATGTGAAGAAACTTGAACGTGCCGCAGATTTCTTTTCCTTCTTCGGTGTGGCAGAAACGATGAGTTCCGGTCTCGATAGCGCCGTAGTCTTTGATCGGATAAACCTCGAGAGTTCCTTTGACCAACCCGCGGCGCATTCCATTGTTCTGAGCGAACATTCTCTTGAAACCTGCGGCGACATCGTTGTAGGACTGCAGGCCGCCGAGGTCGTGGTAGAACTCCAGCTTGTTGGAGAACAAGGACATGAGCGTGCCTGCGTCGTGCGCGTTGAATGCGGCAAACATCGTGGCATCCATGCGCGCGATTTCGTCGTAGAGCGGCGCGGATTCCTGCTTCGTCGCGGTTTGCTGCGCCACGGCGGAATACGAGCACAGGCACAACACGATCACGGCAGCAAACATCATCGTCCGTCTTGTCATCAGCGTCTCCGTGCGGCGTTGATACGCGAGAAAATGCGGGCAGTTTCAAGCGACGATGGCACGAATGGCGTGCCAGCGACAGGAAGAAGAAGGACGACGCGATGCCCGATCAACTCAACGCAGCTATCACAGTCGACACGGACCAGAATCGTCTCGATCTGAAAATCATCCACGAATTTCTGACGAATTCTTACTGGGCGCGCGGTGTCCCGATGGAGATCGTCGAGCGCTCGATACGCGGCTCGCTCTGCTTCGGTCTTTACGATGGCGATCAGCAGGTGGGGTTTGCGCGGGTGATCTCTGATTGCGCCACGTTCGCCTACCTTGCCGACGTTTTCGTGGTCGAATCACATCGAGGTCGCGGCCTCGGAAAGACTCTTATGACAGCAATCCTCGCTCACCCGTCGCTCCAGGGACTCCGGCGATGGCTCCTCGCGACGCGCGACGCTCACGACCTCTACGCGAAATTCGGCTTTGTCCCGATGGCCGCTCCCGATCGTTTCATGGAGCGTCACGCACCGAATGTCTACGCGCCCCCGGAATCTGCTGTCTCACGCTAATGATGCGCGGCGCGGTGGCGCACCGGACCCGGTCCGCCGGGCGCAAGGATGACAACCGCGCCGGGCGCGGCGCTGCCAACGCCGCATTTCGATCCGTGGATGTAATAGAAAGTCTGGTTCCCGGTTGGCTGGCTCAGCGTTCGCGTGAACGTGTGCCGGTAAATGGGAGGAAACGGATCGCCGAGCGTAGGAAAGAGGGCGCGGCGTCGATTATGAAACTCGGTGGCCCACTGTGCCATCGTGCGGCCGGAACCGGAAGGATTGACAATGCCGTTGGGTTGATGCGTCGCTTCCCAGAACCGCTCCTCATAAAGCTCGACATAGACTCCCTGCGAATTGCTCAACGCATTCTGCAATGCCGAGTCGGTGTCCGCGGCATTGGCCACCTTATCCGAATTCACGGTCTGCCATCCGGTGACTTGTCCTTCCAATCCTTCTTGAAGAACCCATTTGTTCGGACATCCGAGGCCGTTGATATTGCTGAGGCAATTGTCGGTCTTCTTCGTCTGGAGCCCGTTGTGCGCGACGGCAAATAAGAGACCATGAGCCGCCTGGCCGTTATCGATGATGGTCTGTGTTTGCTCCGAGTTGCCCGGCAGCGAGCCGCCGCCAGAAGACGTCCCGGAGCTCGTCTCATATCCGCCATTATTGTTCACCCTCGGGAACCCATCCTGAATGAGCGCGTAGACCATCGTCTTATTTGGAAACTCGGAAACGAGCAGGTTGGTCTGGGCCTGATAGAAAGCGTAGAGACCCGCAGGCGTATAGCCGTCTTGTGCGAAGAGTTGTGTATTGCAGATGCAACCCGCTGTACAGCGTTTCGGCAACCGGTTTTCGTGCGTCAGGAGATTGGCGCCAGATGGCTTGATGTACGCGAGCGCTCTGTACCAATCAGCACGCGATTTGATGTGAGCAGCCACTTTGCGCAGCAGATCGAAGTAGCGGTTCTGATAGGCAATTTCCGTCGGACTGCCAAGGGTCATTCGCGTGCCGCAGTCCGGCGTGTCATCGCCAGAATCCTGAAGCTGTAACGGCGTGACTCCGTTCGTGAACAGCCAGGAAGGTGTGCCGTCGTCGCCCGCTCGGATCGCAAGGCTGTAGACCTTTCCGTTCTTCACGGCCTTGTTGACTTCGCGATCGAGGACCGTGAAATCGAAGCTGGAGTCGGCCGTTCCCGGCGCAGTCTGAACGTCTTTCCAGAGCAGGCGGATGAACACGCCCGCAAGACCGGGATCCTGCCAGGTCACGTCCATCGTCGCGCCGCTTTGCGATCCGCGGCACAGCATCTGCGAGCCGGCGACGGCTGCGGGCGTGATGCCCAGCGGACAGGTCGTGCTCGCCGGAACGACCGCGAATCCGAGGTCGATGGGGCTGAGTGCGAAGATGCCGGAGACCGCAAGCGGCATCGGTCCGGTGAAGTCGTTGGGGTCGGTCGCAGAGTACGGACGGACCGCGGAGCAGACTCCGCTCGATAGGCCATCCCAGTTCACCGGGATGATCGAGTCCCCCGCCCCGTTCAAGGTCCACTCAACCGTGTCGCCGCTCGCGATCGTAACGACAGCAGGCGAAAAAGATCCGTCCGGATTCACCTTCACGCTCACCGTTGCCGCAGACAACATTGGCGTCACTGCAAAGGACAGAAGGATAACGACGAGAATGCGATTCTTCATTGTGAACCTGCTTCACTGACGCTCGTAACGGTAGTGTGGCAGCGACGCGAGTCACTCAGGGCCGGGCTCGACTTGTCCGTCGCGATAAAGGGATTGTATTGATTGTAGAAGAGTGAACCGGCCGCGGTCCAGCAACACTTCGCAGGTTTCAGTACTCGGCGAACGCCTCATCCGGATAGCAATAGAGCCAGCGTTCGCCCGGTTCGGCGGACGCGATGACCGGATGGCTGGTGGCGTGCGCGTGTTTGGTGGCGTGCCGGTTGGGTGAGTCATCGCAGCAATGGGTGGTGCCACATTCCTGGCAGGTGCGCAGATGAACCCATCGAGAACCAATCTTCACGCACTCCTCGCACTCGCGGCGCTTTGCGTGTTTCACCGTCGTAATCGCACCGATGTGTGTACAGCTCGTTTCAGGCATGGGAGGTCCTTTCATTGATGAAGCACTTGATGCACGAAGGCGATGGCGATGGAACCCTCTCCGACGGCGGAGGCCACACGTTTGATGTTGCCGCCTCGAACATCGCCGACGGCAAAGACGCCGGGAAGGCTCGTTTCGAGCAGATACGGCGGCCGGGTAAGCGGCCATTCCGCGGTTACGAGATCCTCGGGCGTCAGGTCAGGCCCGGTCTTGATGAAGCCCTTTTCATCGAGCGCGACGCAGCGCTCGAGCCACTGCGTGTTGGGCGCGGCGCCGGTCATCATGAATACGTGGCGGATGCCGTGCGTCTCAACCGCGTCATTCGACTTATCGCGCCAGCGGACGCTCTCGAGATGACGCTCTCCCTCCAGTGCGACGATCTCGGCATGGGGATGAAGTGTGATGGCCGGGTTGTCCTCGATGCGGCGAACGAGGTAGCGCGACATCGAATCCGCAAGACCGTCCGCGCGGACCAGCAGGTGCACGTGCTTCACGCTCTGCGAAAGAAACACGGCAGCCTGTCCCGCGGAATTGCCGCCGCCGACGACGATGACTTCTTCGCCGTTGCAGAGCTGCGCTTCCATCGGCGTTGCGCCGTAGTACAGCCCCGCGCCCTCGAACTGCGAGGCATTCTCAAACGGAGGCCTGCGATATTCGGCGCCCGTGGCGATCACCAGCGTTCGAGTCAGGACGCGCTGCCCGTCATCGATCTGAATCGCGTACGGCTTCCGGTTGCAGGTCAGCTTCGCGGCACCCTTCGCGATCATGATCTGCGCGCCGAACTTCTGGGCTTGCGCGTACGCGCGTCCCGTGAGCTCTAATCCGGAAATGCCGGTCGGAAAGCCGAGGTAGTTCTCGATTCTGGAGCTCGATCCGGCTTGTCCACCCGGTGCGTTCGACTCGAATACGAGGACATCGAGCCCCTCGGACGCTCCGTAAACTGCCGCGGAGAGACCGGCCGGACCAGCACCGACAATGACCACGTCGCGCAATTGGGTCTGGTCGATCGCCGGGTTGAATCCGAGGCATTCGGCGATCCGCTGATTGGAAGGATTGCGCAACACTGCGTCACCGCGGCAGATCAACACCGGCACATCGGCTGCGCTCACCTGAAATCGATCGAGCAGTTCCTGCGCCTCGGCGTCACGATCGAGATCGACATACGCATACGGGTGACCGTTGCGCGTCAAAAACTCCTTCACCCGCAGCGTGCCGGCGCAGTGCGCGGAACCGATCAGGACGACGTCGCCGAGGCCGCGCGCGATCAGCTCGACGCGGCGGAGAATGAAGGCGCGCATGAGGATCTCGCTCAACTCGGCATCGGTCTGCACGAGCGCGAGAAGCTGGTCGCGATCGAGCTCGATCACTTCGCCCGGCTCGCTGACGCGGATGCGCGCCAGTGAACGGCGTCCCGTAATCATCGTGCCCTCGCCCGAGAACTGCCCGCGCCGGTGCGTGACGATGAGCATTTCGGCTCCGCGAGATGGCCGCAAAACCTCAAGCTCACCCTCGAGGACGACGAAGAACGGAAGGACCTTGTCTCCGACTTCGACGAGCGCATCGCCGCGCGCAACGGTGCGGCGGCGTCCATGCGCCTCGATTCGCGCAATCTGCGCGTCCGTCAGCGTCGGGAACAGGTGATCGTGAGCCGATGACTCGGACGCCTCGATCGCCACCGGCGGATCGGACGTGCTCACCGGAAAATCCTCGAACATCTCGCCAGACATGCCATTCGCTGATTATGCGTGAGAGGAATGCATCTGACGAGCCCGCGGCGGGAAGAATCTTGAAGGCGGTTACGCAGAACCCTCGCTGGCTCGTATCAGGCTGCAAGGAGAACTACGCATGAACAAAACACGATGGTCAATCCTCGCTGCGGGAGTCAGCCTGATGCTGGCATTCTCGGCGATTGCGCAGCAGGGCGGCGGACCCAACCAGACCTTCACGCAGCGCTACGGACAGCAGCTCAACCTGACGGACGTCCAGAAGAAGCAGATCGACGAAATGGACGGGAAGTTCCAGAAAGACAACGCCACGTTTATCGAGTCGTACCAGAAAACGATGGCCGAATTTCGCGAAGCCCGCCAGGCAAACGATACCGCCAAGCTCGACGCGATTCGCCCGAAAGTCGATGCGGCCCGCACCGAAATGACGAAACTGCGCGGCGCCCACGAAGAGAAGATCGCCGCGACGTTCAGCGACGAACAGAAAGCGCAGTGGACCAAGATCAAGGAAGAGCGAGAAGCTCGCATGAAGGAACGCCAGCAGCATCAGTAGGTCATCAACGCAACCAGCGTCATCGTTGCGCGCGTCCATCCTCGAATGCGTGGCCTACCCAGGCCACGCATTCCAGCCCCTCGGCGTGCGAAATGCCGAGCGGGATTAGTTCCTCATGAAGCTGACTGTCAAAAGAAAGACGACATCAACTGGTACGCCCCGAAGCCGGCCTGGTTCGAAGGTCCATTGGGAGATGGCCATGAGTGCGGCGCCGTTCATATCCGGATACGGCGATTGCCGGACGAGATGCACGGCGCGGACGCAACCGTCGCGAGAAATGATGCATTGAAGGACGACCGAAACCATCGCATTTCCCGTCATCCGACGACGCGCATCCAAAGGGAACTGCGGCTCCACGCGGCGCTTGACGATTGGGGCCGTGACGTCTCCACCGACGTCACGCGGCGCGCCGTTTGACGCTTCAAGGGGTCCTTCATCGAGGCAAGGCGGCTGCCTGAATCCATGAACAAGGACAACGTTGCTCGCTTCCAGAGGCACGTCGAGTGACGCCGGCGTCGCCAGCGAAAGCCGGATCAGCGTCGTGACTGCTTTCTCGCAGGCAGTGTCCATCTGAATCCGTTTGACTGTGACCGCCTGCATGCGGCCGGAGAGATCGGCCGTCGCCCCGGCCAGCGCCAGCCAAAACCCGTTGCAGCGCGTTTCTGCGACGACCGCGGCGGCAACGCCGGGAGGCAAGAGGTCAGGCAGAAAGTACGCCGGCTCCGCCACATCGGTCGACGGAATCACGTGAGCGTAAGGCCGCCGTTCGGGCATCCGGCAGTCGTAACTGGTGATGCCGCAATGATTCTTGCGGACAAGGAACTCCTTGTCGGTGAAATGCTGAAACAACGCGTCGTCCGTGGCCAGGAGCGGATCGGCCTCGCTGGTTTGCAGCCATTCCAGCCAGCGTGGATCATCTTTCTTTTCGCCACCGAGCATGCGTCGCAGCAGTTCACGGCCAAATGCCTCCCGTGTGCTGCCCTCCTCCGTCGGAGCGCCAAGAACGGTTCGCACGCGCGGAGCGATCATCGTGGGATCGGGCACGTAGGCATGGACCAGGTACCAGACCGACGCTGTCCGGATCTCTTCGGACGGCATGTTGAGCGACGCCACGAGCACATCGGGCTGCATCGCCAGATGTGCGTCGCGGACCGCTGCCAGAAGCGCAGTCCATCCGGCGGCATCGCGCATGCCGAGGAGCCGTGAACCACCAGCGACGGCAGCGGAAGGGCGCCGCCAGAGCGCCTGCGTGAAAAAGCTCGCGTCGGGAATGAAGCCGTTCCCGCGAAGGACCGACACATAAATATCGAACGCGTCGGTCCGGCGCGCCACCGCTCGCGCGATCACATCGTCGATGCCGGGAGCGAACTTGCGCGTGGCGGCGCGTGCGCGATCGACGCCGGCTGGGTCGCCGAGGACGATGAGCGCACGGACTTCCTCGCGGGCTGCCGAGGAATCGCTTTCGACCGCGAGCGCATCGCGGATCTGCGGCAGCACGTCCGTCAGCCCCCGCACGAGCGCAACGCGCGATGCCGCTGCGCGTGTAACGGCATCCGTCGCGGCAAGAGCAGACGCTACGCGTGCCGCCACCGCAGCCGCGTCTGCCTCGTTCACGAGGAGCGCGATGGAAGCCGGCGTTTCGCCTGCCGATGCGGTGATCGCCACAAAGATCAGCAGGAGCGTCGCAATCGTTTTCGGCATTGAGGCGGAGACTAGCAACAAATACGGGATGACACGCGCCTTCCCCTTTTGTTGGTACCCTCACATTGATGGCTAAGCGTTCCCGAATCAAAGATTTTCTCTGGCGTCATGCGGCGGGGATCGCCACGATCGTCATGGTTTGTTTCGTGGCGTTTCTGGCGTTCGTTGGGTACTCGTACGTCGTCCTGACGAAGAAATTCGAATCCAGCCGGCGCTGGGATTTGCCGAGCCGCATCTACTCCGATGCCACGCCGATCGTGCCGGGGATGACCATTCCGCGCTCGCTGCTGGAGGAGAAGCTGAACCACGTTGGCTATCACGCGGCGGCATCGCGCGTGACCAATCCGGGCGAGTACCGCTACGCCGGCAACACGCTCGAGATCTACCTGCAGAACTTCGAGTATCCCGACATCGAATTTCGTGCGCTGCCGGTCGTCATCGACATGAACGGTGCCACTGTCCGCGCCATCCACCGGCTCGACGATGGCGTGGCCTTGCGCGGCATCCGCATCGAGCCGGAACTGATCACATCGATCTACAACAATGAGATGGAAGACCGGTTGCCGGTCGCGCTCAGCGCCGTTCCGAAGACACTGACGGATGCCATCATCGCGGTCGAGGACAAAGGCTTCTACAGTCACCATGGGCTGTCGATTACCGGAACCCTCGGCGCGCTTCGCACGGACCTGAAGAACCGCTCGACGACACACGGCGGATCCACGCTCACCCAACAGCTCATTAAGAATCTTTACCGCAGGTTTGATCGCACCTGGGGCTGGAAAGTGACCGAGGCACTTTATGCAGTGCTGCTCGAGGCCCGCTACAGCAAGAGTGACATTCTTGCGGCGTATGTGAACGAGATCTACCTCGGGCAGAACGGCGCGGTCCAGATCATGGGCGTCGAGCAGGCGTCGCAGGTTTATTTCGGCAAACACGTCACCTACCTCACGCTGCCGGAAGCGGCGACGATCGCGGGGATCATTCACTCGCCGAACGTTGAGAATCCGCTGAAGTATCCGGAGCGCGCCAAGCCTCGCCGCGACCTCGTGCTCAGCCTGATGCGCGAGCAGAACCTGATCACGCCGGAGCAGTACGACGCCGCGGTGGCGACGCCGGTGACGACGACGAAGTTCCCGAAGACCTCGCGCAGTGCGCCGTTCTTCGTCGATCTCGTGCTCAAGCAGTTGAAGGAGACGCATCCGGAAACGCAGCTTCGCACCGAGGGGCTGCGCATTTTCACGACGCTCGACACGATCATGCAGCGATCGGCGGAGCAGTCCCTCGACGAAGGCATCGCCTCGCTCAACAAACGCTATTCGTATTTGCGCAACTCGCCGACGCCGCTCGAAGGAGTGGTGCTCACGATCCAGCCGGGAACGGGTTACGTGAAAGCGCTGGTCGGCGGCCGCAGCTACTCGAAGACGCAATTCAATCGCGCCATTCAGGCGCGCCGGCAACCGGGCTCGCTCTTCAAACCGTTCGTCTACGCGACGGCGATGGATCCTGCGCGTGGGCAGCAGGCATTCACGGCGGCAACGGTTCTCGACGACTCGCCGATCAGCGTGCGCACCGGAAACGCAGTCTGGACGCCGCAGAACTACGACCTCAAGTATCACGGTCACGTCACCGTTCGCGAGGCACTGGCGCATTCGTACAACATCCCAGCCGTGCGCGCGGCAATGAACGCCGGCGTTCCGAACGTGATCAAGACCGCGTCGACGATCGGCATCGAGAGTCCTCTCGCGCCGTATCCGTCGGTTGCACTCGGCGCGTTCGAAGTCACCCCTCTCGAGATCGCGTACGCCTACTCCGCCTTCGCCAACCTCGGCGTCAAGGCTGAGCCGATCTCGATCCTCGCTGTCTCCACAAGCGATGGCGTTTTGCTCGAATCGCGCGAAGTGAAGATGAAGCGCGTCGCCAGCGCCGGCGTCTCCTACGTAATGAACCAGATCCTGAAAGACGTGTTCATCTACGGCACCGGCAGCAAGGCACGGTTGATGGGTTTCACGCGGCCATTCGCAGGCAAGTCGGGCACGACCAGCAGCTATCGCGACGCCTGGTTCATCGGCTACTCGCCGCGCATTCTGTCGCTGGTGTGGCTCGGCTTCGACGATGGTCACAGCGTTCGCCTTGCCGGCGGCGACGCCTGCGTTCCGATCTGGACGACGAACATGACGCGCATCGGCGGCCTGATTCCGGAGGTCGATTGGAAACGCCCGGATGATGTCGTGGAGCGCCGGATCGATCCGGAGTCGGGGATGCTGGCCACGCCGTATTGCCCGACGACGAAGGACGAGATCTTCGTCGCCGGCACCGAGCCCACATCCGTTTGCCCGATCCACGCCGGCAGCGGCGAGCCAAGCCCGTTCTGGCGCGACAACGCGGAGCCATCGCAGGCCGAGGGACAGTTGCAGAATCCGGCGGCGTATCCGGTTCCGAATCAAGCGCAGCCGCAACAAAAACCGAAACCGAAAGAGCGCGGTCTCCGGAAGTTGCTGCGCGATATTTTCGGCGGGAACTAGCTCTTGCAACGCCCCCTCATCCGGCTTCGCCACCTTCTCCCCCCGCAAAAAGCGCAGGGGGAGAAGGCGCTCGATGGGAAGTAGTCGCTGGAAGTTGTGAGAAATGCGGGTTAGCGAGGGGTTAGTTAGCGGCGCGCCCGATCAATCAACTTTCGTGGCGATCCACAAGAGCATTTCCCAGACTCTTCGCAGCGCAATCACGAGGAGGCAGAGCAGCGAGATCGCGAAGAGAGCGGGAGCGGCGGCGTTTCCGAGCAGGAAGCAGACGCCGGTCGCAATCAACGACACATAAACGGAGGCCGGGAGAATCACGCCGAGGACCCAGTCGGATGTTTCGATGTCGTGCGATTCCTTGGAGGCCGCTTTCGTCAGTCGATAGGTTCGCGCCAGTTCAGCGATCCGAAACGCAGTCGTAAGGATGATCGTGGCGCCCAGAGCTTTCGGCCCAACGATCGGGATCAGCGCGACAGCACTGAGAAGAAACGCCTGGATGAAGTGATCGCAGATCGGCGAGAAAAATGCCTCGACGTACTCGAGCTTCTCCTTCGTGATCAGCCGCGAGCCAAACGTGACCGCGATGAACATGAGACCTGTCAAGCCCGCAGCAGCCGATCCGCACAAAAAATAGAATTCGCTCCAGTTGGCCGGCACGTCGCAACGATATCCGCGATCGTGTTTTGGAAGAAGGCACAGGTCAGGGAGCTTCGATGATTCGAAGCACTTCTTCCGCAACGTAGACCGATCCCCGTCCGCTCCGCCTCGGCTTCAGAATGTGCATCGCGACTAGTTTCTGAACGTTCTTCTTTGCGGCTGGATAGGACATGTTCAGATCCGCCGCGACCGACGTGATTGTCGTCGCTGGAACGGCGAAGAGCCGATCGACCAACGCCAACAGCACGCCTGCATTCCGCGCCGGTGCGATGAGGCGGCGATAGCGCTCGGACAAATCGAGAAGACTGCGCGTGCGCCGGACCGCATCGTTTGCCTGTTCGGTGACGCCGCGGAGAAAGAAATCGACCCACTCATTCCACGCACCTTTCGTAGTGACGTCGATCAAATGGCGGTAGTACTCGCTGCGATGCCGTTCGAAAAAGGCACTCAAATAGAGCAGCGGCTCATCGAGCACCTTCTCGATGTGCAGCAGGAATGCGATGAGCAACCGGCCGATTCTTCCATTGCCGTCGAGAAATGGATGGATGGCCTCGAAGTGATAGTGGATCAGCGCGACGCGAAGCAGCACCGGCATCGGCGACGGCTCGTGCAGGTAACGCTCGAAACGATCGAGCGCAGCATGCATCTCCTGGATCGGAGGCGGAACATACGTCGCGGTGTCGATTCGTGATCCGGGCGGACCGATCCAGTTCTGCACATGCCGGAACTCGCCGGGCGCGAGCGAGCCGCCCCGCACGCCCGCCATCAGCTTCGCGTGGACCTCGCGAAGAAATCGGAGACTCAGCGGCAACGAATCGAGACGCTTGAGCCCGAATCGGAGCGCGTCGACATAGTTCGAGACTTCGCGTACATCCGATTGTTCGGACTGCGGCGAGCCAGCCGCTTCGAAGAGCGCGAGATCCGTCGCCGATGCCTCCGTCCCTTCGATCCGGCTGGAAAGGACCGCCTCCCGCCGTAGAAACGGCTGCGTCAGAATGTGAGGATTGGGAAGTATCCTTCCAACTCCGGCGAGTGTTCCGACGGCGCGATCGGCCTCTGAAAGCCGGCGCATCAACTCGAAAGGAATATCGATCTTTGGCGGCAGAGGAGCCGGCACAAAGCCGAGGTGGCCGTCCAGCGTGCGGACCAATCGGCCGGTGTCACGAGTCGTGAATTGCGAGCGGTTCATGAAACTCTGCGTCCCTTGCAGACAGCCATATTAAACCAAATCGCCACTTTGGTTTAATCCAGCGATCGTCTATTAAACTTAACGATACTTGGCAATTCGCAATTAACTCCTCGTTTCAGCGCGTTTTTGTTGTTCACTAAACTCCGCCGTGGCCTCTATCTTCCAAAGCACCGCCGCCCCCGCCCCTGCCGAACCGGCAGCGGCCCCGCAGGCCAAGGGTCTGTTCCATCGCGTCAAAGGTCACATTGACGAAGCGCTGCTGCACCTTGGCGGCATCGCCGACCTGGCGGGCGAGACCATCCAGCAATTCGTGCGCAAGCCGGTCGACCGCGCCATCGTCATCGCGCAGTTTGATCAGATCGGCGTGCGGTCGATGTCGATCGTGGCCATCACCTCGCTCTTCATCGGGATGGTGCTGGCTCTGCAGACCGCGTATTCGCTCGAGGAATTCGGCGGCGCGCTCTTCATCGGCAAAGTCGTTTCGCTCTCGCTCGTTCGCGAGCTCGCGCCGGTGCTGATGGCGCTCATGGTCGGTGGCCGCGTCGGCGCCGGCATCGCCGCGGAGCTCGGCACGATGAAAGTGACGGAGCAGATCGATGCGTTGCGCGCGCTGGCCACGAATCCCGTGCGCAAACTCGTCGTCCCGCGTGTCCTGGCGACGACGATCATGATGCCGCTCCTGACCACGCTGGCCTGCTTCATCGGCATCATCGGCGGTCTCATCATCGCGGTGGGCAGCCTTCACCTCAGCTCGAACTTCTACATTCGCAGCGTCATTGAAACGGTGAAGTACAACGACCTCGCGTCGGGCATCGGCAAGACATTCTTCTTCGGATTCGCGATTGGGCTCATCGCCTGTTACAACGGGCTGAGCACCACAGGCGGCGCTGATGGTGTGGGTCGTTCAACAACGGCCACGGTCGTCACCGCCTCGATCACCGTTCTGATCATGGACTTTTTTCTCACCAAGGTTTTCTTGTTCATCTTCTGATGACCGAAACTCCGACGATTCCCGACCGCCGCGCGGAAACGCGTGTCACGCCTGAGCGGCGCAGCCATGCGCGCGACCTCTTCGTCGAATTCAAGAACGTCAAGAAGGCCTACGGCTCGAAGATTGTCCTCCGCGGCGTCGACCTCAAGGTTTATCGCGGCGAAGTCCTCGTCATTCTCGGCGGATCGGGCAGCGGCAAGTCCGTCACGTTGCGGCACATGCTCGGACTTGAAGCGCCCGACGAAGGCCGCGTCTTCGTCGAAGAGGAAGACATCACGGATCACCCCGAAGAAGAGCTCTACCGCGTCCGCAAGAAGTTCGGGATGCTGTTTCAGAGCGGCGCGCTCTTCGACTCGATGACCGTGTTCGAGAACGTGGCGTTTCCTCTGCGCGAGCATGCCGATATGTCCGAGGAAGAGATCGCCCGGGCCGTAAAGGAAAAGCTCGAGCTGGTCAACCTGCCGAACACCGAGCAGCTCATGCCGGTCGATCTGTCGGGCGGCATGCGCAAGCGCGTCGGACTGGCGCGCTCGATCGTGCTCGATCCGAAGATGATTCTCTACGACGAGCCGACCACCGGACTCGATCCGATCACCTCGCAGAAAATCAACGAGCTGATCATCGATCTGCAATCGAAGCTAAACGTCACCTCGGTCGTCGTCACGCACGACATCCAGTCCGCGTTCTCCGTCGGCGACCGCATCGCATTTCTCAACAAAGGCATTTTCGAATGGGTCGGCACCATGGAAGATGCCCGAAACTCCGATCATCCCCTGCTGCGCGAATTCCTGAAAGCATCAGCGGTCACGGCCGCGCAGCCGACCCACTGAAATCTCACAACGAAGGAAAACCGTTCGGTACGAAACGATGGCAACCAAACCGAAAGAAAAAACGATTCGCGTGGGGCTTCTGGTCGCAGTCACCTTCGTTGTGCTGATGATCTTCGTCTTTCTGATCGGCTCGGAGCAGAAGATCTTCTCGCGCAAGAACGAGTACAAAGTCCGGCTCGACAACGTGACTGGATTGGCCGAGGGGAATCCGGTCAAAATTTCGGGTGTGACGGTCGGGGTCATCAAAGACATCACCCTTCCGTACGACCCGAAGATGCATGACGTCGACATCGAGTTGATGGTCGACAAAAAGTACGCCGAACGTATCCGCAGCGACTCACGCGCGCGTCTGAAAAAGCTCGGCCTCCTTGGCGGCGACAGTTACATCGACATCTCCGCGGGCAGTCCCAAGTTCGACGCCGTCGAGCCAGGCTCCCTCATTCCTGCGGCGCGGCAGACGAACGTCGATCAGCTCATTTCATCCGGTGAGGACCTCGTCGACAACTTCGTACAGATCTCCTACTCGCTGAAAAACGTCCTCGGGCGCGTCGACCGCGGCGAAGGACTGATCGGCGAGCTGACGTCGACGCCGGAGACGAAACAGCGCATCACCGACACCTTCCTGACCACGTTGAACAAAACGAACGCCATCCTCGCGCACGTCGAGAGCGGCAAAGGACTGGTCGGCAAACTCGTGTACGACGACGCGTACGCCACGCAGCTCACCGGCTCGCTGCAGGACACCGCGCGCTCGCTGCAGAGTCTCGTCGCCAGCGTGGAAGGAAGTCTGAAGACCGGGCAGGGAACCATTCCGGCCCTTCTGAACGACCCCGAGGGGAAAAAGAAAGTCTTCGAGCTCGTCGACAACCTTCGCGTCACATCCGCGAATCTCGCCGCGCTCACCGCCTCCTACCAGAACGGTCAGGGACTCGTGCCGCGCCTGATGAACGACAAGGCCTACGGCGATCAGGCACTCAACGAATTCACTGGCCTGCTGAAACAACTTAACGACACGGTGGCGAAAGTGAATCGCGGCGAAGGCACCGCCGGCAAGTTGATCAGCGACCCGTCCGTCTACGAGTCGGTAAACGACATCCTCATCGGCATCAACGAATCGAAACTCCTTCGCTGGCTGATTCGCAACCGGCAGCAGACTGGGATACAGAAGCGCTACGACACGGAGTCGAAAGCTCCCGGCGCCGCGCCTCCGCCGGAGGTGAAGCCAGTTCCGGCGCCCGTTCCAGTTCCCGTTCCTAAGAGTGAAGCGCCGGCTCCGACCGTTCCGCCAGTCACGAGCACGGCACCGGCAACATCAACGAGCCCGGCCCCAACAACGACGACTACGACGACTACGACAACCGCTCCGCCCGCATAACCACATTCTCTTTTTCAGCGACGCCCTCCCATCGAGCGCCTTCTCCCCCCGTGCTTTTCGGGGGGAGAAGGTGCCGAAGGCGGATGAGGGGGGCGTCGCAAGATTTGGACAAACGCTTTCTTCGCGACAGTCAAAGGCCCCCTCATCCGGCTTCGCCACCTTCTCCCCCACAAAAAGCGTGGGGGAGAAGGCGCTCGATGGGAGCGCTCCCTTAATCGAGTGCAAACCCACGTGATACGATCTCGCGCCGCGCGTTCGCGCACTATTTTCCGGAGGACTCCCAGTTGGATATTGCAGTCATCGGAACGGGCTACGTCGGGCTCGTAACCGGAGCCGGTCTGGCCGACTTTGGCAACGACGTCATCTGCTGCGACATCGACCCGAAGAAGATCGAAGCGCTCAACAACGGCCTGATTCCGATCTACGAGCCGGGCCTCGACACGATCGTCAACCGCAACGTCAACGAGAAGCGGCTTCGCTTCACGACCGACCTCCCCGACGCGATCCGCGGCAGCCGCGCCATCTTCATCGCCGTCGGCACGCCGCCGAAACCCGATGGCTCGGCTGACCTTCGCTACGTCGAGGATGTCGCGCGCACGATCGCGCAGCACATGAACGGACCGAAGCTCGTCATCACGAAATCGACGGTTCCCATCGGCACGGGCCGGCTGATCGAGCGCATCCTCGATGAATCGGGCAACGGCCACAAAGGGTCCGTCGTCTCGAATCCCGAGTTCCTGCGCGAAGGCTCGGCCATCGAAGACTTTCTCAAGCCCGACCGCGTCGTCATCGGAGCATCCGACGAAGAGTCGATCGCCCTGATGAAAGAGATTTACGCGCCGCTGCACTCGCTCGAGATCCCGTTCGTCGTGACCAATGTCGAATCGTCGGAGCTGATCAAGTACGCCGCGAACGGGTTCCTGGCCACGAAGATCTCGTTCATCAACGAAGTCGCCGTGATGTGCGAGCTCCTCGGCGCCGACGTTCAGGACGTCGCCCGCGGCATCGGCCTCGACTCGCGCATCGGTCCGAAGTTCCTGCAGGCCGGCCCCGGCTTCGGCGGCTCCTGTTTTCCGAAAGACACCTCTGCCGTTGCCGACATCGCGCGGCAGTACGGCTACGAGTTCGAGATCATCGAAGCGGTGCTCCGCGTCAACAAGAACATCAAGCAGCGCATGGTCGGCAAAGTCGTCGATGCACTCGGCGATGTCCGCGGCAAGACGGTCGCAATCCTCGGCCTCGCATTCAAACCCGAGACCGACGACATGCGCGACTCGCCGACGATCCCGCTGATCAAAGGCCTCCAGGAAATGGGGGCGGTGATTCGCGCGTACGATCCCGGCGCGATCGAGAACTCGAAGAAGATCTTCGAGAACGTGACGTATTGCGGCGATGCCTACGAGACCGCCGAGGGCGCCGATGCGCTCGTGATCGCAACGGAATGGAACGAGTTCCGCGCGCTCAAACTCGAGCGCGTGAAGAAACTCTTGAAACAGCCGTTGATCATCGATCTGCGCAACGTCTACGATCCGCAGCGAATGAAAGCTGAAGGGTTCACGTACATCTCGGTCGGCCGCAGCGAAGACGTTCGCACTCGGGAGCGCGTTTGATGGGCCGTGCGCTCATCACCGGCGGCGCCGGATTCCTCGGGTCACACCTTTGCGAGCTCTTTCTCGAGCGCGGTCATGAAGTGATTTGCATCGACAACTTCATCACCGGTAACCCCGCCAACATCCAGCATCTCATCGGCCGCGAGGGATTCTCGTTCGTGAAGTACGACGTCACGAACTACATCCACATCGACGGTCCGCTCGATTACGTGCTGCACTTCGCCTCCCCCGCCAGCCCGATCGACTACCTCGAGAAGCCGATCCAGACGCTGAAAGTCGGCTCGCTCGGCACGCACAAGACGCTCGGCGTGGCCAAGGACAAAGGCGCGCGTTACCTCATCGCGTCGACGTCCGAGGTGTATGGCGATCCGCTCGTGCATCCGCAGAAAGAGGATTACTGGGGCAACGTGAACCCGGTCGGCCCGCGCGGCGTGTACGACGAAGCGAAGCGGTTCGCCGAGGCGATGACGATGGCGTATCACCGCTTCCATGGCGTGCAAACGCGCATCGTGCGCATCTTCAACACGTACGGTCCGCGGATGCGCATCAAAGACGGCCGCGTCGTGCCCGCGTTCATCTCACAGGCGTTGCGCAACGAGCCGCTCACCGTCTTTGGCGACGGATCGCAGACGCGCTCGTTCTGCTTCGTCACCGATCTCATCGAAGGCATCTACCGGCTCTTGATGTCGGATGAGATCAATCCGACGAACATCGGCAATCCGAACGAGATGACCGTGTTGCAGTTTGCCGAGGAGATCAAGCGGCTGACCGGGAGCAACGCGCCGATCGAGTTCAAGCCACTACCCGAGGATGATCCGAAGATTCGCCGTCCCGACATCACGAAGGCCCGCACGCTTCTCGGATGGGAGCCGCGCGTGCCGCTCGATGAAGGGCTCACGAAAACGATCGATTACTTTCGAAGGGTTTTGTAATCATGGCCAAACGGCTGATCATCGCGTTCGCTGCCGGCTTCGTCGCCACGCTCGTCTTTCATCAGGCCGTCATCGCGCTCCTCCACAACTTCGGCTACATCCCTCGGGGCGCCTGGGCGATGCAGCCGGTCCCGCCGTTCGGTATCCCCTCGGTCATCTCGCTCTCGTTCTGGGGCGGCGTTTGGGGAATGATCATGATGCCGTTGATCGAGCGCCGCCGCGGCTCCGCGTTCTGGATCGCCGCAATTCTCTTCGGCGCGATTTTTCCAACGTTGGTCGCGTGGTTGGTCGTCGCGCCACTCAAGCACATGCCGATCGCCGGCGGCTGGAACCCGAAGACAATGGCGATCGGTCCGATCGTGAACGGCGCATGGGGACTGGGCACCGCGCTGATCTATCGCGTGTTCGTTCCGCGGTAGCCGTCGTGACATGGCTCGACGTCTGATCTTTGGCTTCGCCGCCGGATTTATCGCCGTGCTCTTGTTCCAGCAGCCTGTAGTTTCACTGCTGCACGCGCACAACATGGGACCTGCCGCATTCGTAACGGAGAGGGTTCCCCCACTCGGGCTACCGAGGATCACGTCGCAAGCGCTCGTGGGCGGCGTGCTCGGAGGGCTGTTACTGCTAATCGTCGACCGCAAGCATGGCGAGAGATTCTGGCTTTTCACTATCGGTCTTGCGCTCGGAGGATTCCTTCCCGGTTTGATGATGTGGCTTGCCGTCGCGCCGGTCGAGCACCAATGGATGCTGAATCTATTTCTGGACCCAATCCCGAATGCCGCCTGGGTCTTCGGCACCTTCCTGATCTATCGCGGATTCCTGCCGCGACGAGAGCTGGCTACCTGGACACGACGAGGTGCGCAACCGTCGTTTCGAGATCGTAGTAAATGATCGCCAGCGCAACCAGATCGAACGCCGCATGCGCCACCATCAGCATCCAGATTCGTCCCGTGATGGCGAAAATGGTTCCGTACACGAGCCCGACGATCGCTGCCTGTTCCGCTCCTGCAAGTCCTTGCACGGGGTAGTGGAGCGCTCCAAACCATAAGGCCGTGATCAGAACCGTGATCCCCTTCGCCCACACGCTTGATCCGAACAACTTGCCGAAGCGTTCGAAGAGATAGCCTCGAAACACTGTCTCCTCGCCGAAACCCGCGACGACGATCAACGCGAAAATCATCCCCGGCAACGCCGCTCGATTGCCGGCGAGGTAGTGGTACGTATGATTGACCGGATCCGCGCCGAGGAGAGGCAGGACGATCATCTTCAGGAACAGCTTGAACGCGCCGCCGAAGACGATGCCGATCGCGACAGTCTTTACCCAGCTCGCAGGCCGAACGTATCCGATCTCGCGCCACGGCGTCCGCGACCACGTCACCCAAACGAGCACAAGAATTGCGCTGAGCGGCGGCACCAAAGAATTGCCCGCGAGAATGACGAGAATCGCCACGATGCCGAGAGGTCCGAATCCGCGCAGGGCAGCAGGGATGCGATCGCCGGACTCGGGAATCCGATCTGACTGTGTCGATGCGTCGATCGTCATATCGATCGGAGATACGAACGCTTGCAGCGTGAGTTTCCGCTGTCGAAATAGGGTAGATAGAGACTGTGTGGTCTCCCCCTCCCCATGCCCACGAAGATGGGCGTTGCGCTGACGATCTCAGGGTCGGAGTTCACGATGTGCTTCGGGTCCTAGGATACCGCCATCCGTTGAATCCAGCACTCCACCGACCGGTTCGTCCATCAGCAGTCATGATCGCCGATCCCTGCGGCCAACCCCGCATAGAATCCCCCGCTGATGACTGAGCGAAACGACAGGCTGCTGGCGCAGGTGCGCGCGGAGTTGGCGCGGACGAAGGCGTTTCGTGCGATTGGGAAAAAGATCGCGGAGTCGCGGGTGGACATCACCGGCGCGGCGGTCGAGGCGAGGGCGTTGCTGCTGGCGACGCTGCAGGACTCTACGGCGCAGCGGCTGGCGATCGTCGTGCCGGGCGATGCGGCCATCGATGACTTCGAGGCCTCGCTGAAGTTGTTTCATCGCGATCCGCAGTGCGTGTCGTCGTATCCCTCCCCTTCGCTTTCGCCGTATCAGGATCTGTCGCCGTCGCTGGGTGTGGCGCGGAACGAGATTCGGGCGCTGGGCATGCTCATCGACCGCAGCGTCGACGTGCTGCTCGTGCCGGCGCGGGCGCTGTTTTCGCGGCTGCCGCATGCGGAGGAGTTTGCGGCGCGCGTGGTGCGGCTGGCCGAAGGCGACGAGCTCGATTTGCGTGTGCTGCTGGAGCGGCTCGTCGAGAATGGTTTCGTGCGCACGGACCTCGCAGGCGAGGCGGGCGAGTTCGCGTTTCGCGGCGGCATCCTCGATCTCTTTCCGCCGAACACCGCCAAGCCGGTGCGCGTGGAGCTGTTCGGCGACACGGTCGATTCGCTGCGCTGGTTCGACGTCGAGACGCAGCGCTCGGAAGAAGCCAGCGGTCCGGTCATCGTTCTGCCGATGACGCAGTTTCCAGTCACGCAGCCGATGCGCAGCGCGCTGGCGCGGCGGCTCTCGCTCGATTTCAACGATCCGATCTACAAACGCGATCTCGCCGCCAAGATCGAGCACATCAACGAGAACGGCACGTTTCCGGGCATGGAGCACTACCTGCCGGTGGCCACCAACACCGTGTCGTTCTTCGACTATCTCGATCCCGCGGAATGGATGCTCGCGCTCATCGAGCCGGACCAGATCACGACGAATGTGGCCAAGTTCGAGTCGCTGCTGTCCAACGAGTACGAGGCGGCGTCGGAGAAAGGGCGCGCGGTTTACCGGCCGGAGAAGCTGACGACGCCGGGCGCGGACGTGCTGGCGTTACTGGGCACAGCGCGGATCGCGTTTAGCGAGGTTCACGTCGGAGCGCCGAGAGTTGATCGGACGCTGGCAACCGCCGAGTTCGAAGAGTCGCGGATGCGCGCGCCGCAGGTCGATCGCTACACGAACCGGCTGCCCGAGTTCACGAACGATGTGAAACGCGGGCACGAGAAGGGCCGGCGGCAGGTTTTCTTCGCGGCGACGAAAGGTGGACGCGAGAAGGTCGAGCGGCTGCTGAAAGAATTCGATGTCGTCTTTGTCGATGACGCCTCCAGCGGCAAGTCCGAACCTGGAAGCGAGATCCTTCTCGCTTCCGGCGCGCTGCCCCGAGGCTTCGATTTCGAAGAACTGAATCTCACCATTTACTCGGAATGGGATCTCTTCGAGCCGCCGGCATCAACGCGCGTCGGCGGCAAGAAGCGGACGACCGAGGCGTTCGTCACCGACCTTCGCGACCTGAAAGTCGGAGACTACATCGTTCACGTCGATCACGGTGTCGGTCGCTTCCACGGCCTGCAGCGCATTCCGTTTGGCCCGACGGAGCGCGAGGTGATGGAGATCGAGTACTCCGGCGGCGGCAAGCTGCTGATGCCGATGGAGAACCTGAATCTCATCCAGCGTTTCTCCGGCGGCGCTGACACGCAGCCGAAGCTCGACCGCCTCGGCGGCACAGCGTGGGCGCGCACGAAGGCATCGGTCAAGAAGGCGATGCGCGACATGGCTGACGAGCTGCTCAAGCTCTACGCCACACGCCAGATGGTGCAGGGCCACGCGTTCTCGAAAGACTCGCCGTGGCAGTTCGAGTTCGAGGATGCGTTTGAGTTTGATGAGACCGAGGATCAGGAATCGGCGATTGATGACGTGAAGTCGGATATGGAATCACGCAAACCGATGGACCGGCTGTTGTGCGGCGACGTCGGCTACGGCAAAACGGAAGTTGCGATGCGTGCCGCGTTCAAGGCGGTGATGGACGGCAAGCAGGTGGCCGTGCTCGCGCCGACGACCGTCCTCACTTACCAGCACTACCGCACGTTCCTGCGCCGTTTCGCGTCGTTCCCGGTGACCATCGAGCTGCTCACGCGTTACTACACGGCGAAGGAACAGAAAGAGATCCTCAAGAAACTGGAGACGGGCGAGATCGACATCATCATCGGCACCCATCGCGTCCTCTCGAAAGACATCAACTTCAAAGACATCGGCTTGCTGGTCATCGACGAAGAGCAGCGCTTCGGCGTCGGGCAGAAAGAAAAGCTCAAGCAGATCAAGAAAGCGGTCGATGTCTTGTCGATGTCTGCCACGCCCATTCCGCGCACGTTGCACATGTCGATGGTCGGCATCCGCGACATCTCTGTCATCGAGACGCCGCCGAAGGATCGCCTTGCGATCCAAACCGCGGTCGTGCCGTTCAGCGACGACTTCATCCGTGAGGCGATCGAGTTCGAGGTCAGTCGCGGCGGCCAGGTCTTCTTCGTCCATAACCGCGTCGAGTCGATCTACGCGATGAAGGAGTATCTGGAGAAGCTCGTTCCTGGCCTGAAGGTCGTCGTCGGTCACGGACAGATGGAGGAGCGCGAGCTCGAGCGCGCCATGCTCGCGTTCATCCAGCGCGAGTACGACGTTCTCCTGGCGACGACGATCATCGAGAACGGCATCGACATCCCGGCCTGCAACACGATTCTCATCAATCATGCCGAGCGATTCGGCCTGTCGCAGCTCTACCAGCTTCGCGGCCGTGTCGGACGCAGCGACCGGCTGGCGTTCTGTTACCTGCTGGTGCCGAGCGACAAAGTGCTCACGTCCGACGCCCGCAAACGCCTTGCCGCGATCCAGGAGTTCTCCGACCTCGGCGCCGGCTTCCGCATTGCCGCGAAAGACCTCGAGATCCGCGGCGCCGGCAACATCCTCGGCGGCGAACAGTCCGGCCAGATCGCCGCCGTCGGCTTCGAGATGTACACGAAGCTGCTCGAAGAAACGATCCGCGAGATGAAAGGGGAGCGCATCGAGGAGGAAGTGGAAACCTCCATGAACCTCGGCGTCGACATCTACATCCCCAAGAACTACATCAGCGAAGAAAACCTGCGCATGACGTTCTACAAAAAGATCGCCTCGGCATCGACCGACGACCGCCTCGACCAGATCCGCAACGAGATGCGCGACCGCTTCGGCGCTCTACCGGTGAACGTGGAGAACCTTCTCCACTTCGTCCAGGTGAAACGCTTCGCGCAACAAATGGGAGTGATCTCGATCGTGCGTGAAGGCGCACGTGCGGTCGTGAAACTGACGCCGCAAGCGAAGGTCGATCCGAACAAACTGCTCATGCTCATCCAGGCCAATCCGCAAGTGAAGTTCACACCGAATGGCGTGCTGATTTTCCCGCTAAAAGTGCAAGGCCCCGAGGTGATTGATGAGATCGAGGCGACATTGCGGGGACTCGCGGCTTGAATTGCGGCGCTTGAATTGCGGCGCGCTGGTGCGCGCCGCGTTGTCGGTTGTCGGTTGTCGGGTTGTCGAATTCAACAACCGACAACGCGCGAAGCGCAATCAACCGACAACGCGAAGCAAAAAATCAGTATCCGATCAGAGTCAACTCATCCGGGGAAAAGTCGGCTGACGCGATCGAGACCCAGCCGTCGCCGGTGACGTTGTCGGTGCTGCTGGCGTATCCGATCCAACTCACGAAGGCATTACTCGGGGCGTCGGTAACCTGATAGAGGATCTGCAACGCCCCGTAATCGCCCGCGGGAATGGCCTGCTGGATCATGCCGTACGGCGGGATCGTGACCGTGACGTTCGTTTGCAGCTTCTCTCCCACGAAGCTGACTTTGTAGATGTGCTGCGAGGCATCGACGTTGACGATGCCGAAGTTCGTGCGGAAATCCGCATCCTGCCGCAGCCCAAGGGCGACGCCTTCGTCGATGTACTGCGCCAACAACGTATCGGGATCGATCGCATCGAACGGCTGCGAAACCGTGCCCGCGGATCCCGGTTGCTTCGTGTAAATGCGCGAGAAGCCGTCGATGGCAGAGTTGTCGTCGAGCGCGGTGCCGGTGTACGGAAGGAAAACAAGACTGCCGAGGCCGGACGACGTCAGCGAAGTGCCCACGAAGTCCTGAACGGTCACGTACTGTCCCGCCGGCAGCGTGACTGACTTGTACGTCGACAGGTTCAGCGTGTTGGCCGTGCCCTGTTTCCAGAAGCCGACCACCACCTGCTGCGGCGTGTCGCGGTAATTGACGAGCGTGACGTCGGACTTGAAGAAAAGACCTCCGGCTCCGGCCACGCTTCCTGCCGCCGGAATGATGAAGGCCCGCGCCGAGATGGAATCGGTGATCGCTGACGCGCGCACGCCTTTCGGACGCGCGACGCGCCGCGCGTGGAGCTGCGCGAGAAGCCGCGCCGGAAGGTCCGGCTCGACGGACGAGAATACGAGCGTTGCAGGGTTGGCGGCGGAAAGACGCGCCAGGCGGGACGGCTGCCGCGCGGATAACGTCATCGCGAATGCGCTCAATGCGAAAAACAGGATCGTGCGTTTCATGGGTCGGGTTCCTCCGAAAACGGTCCCATTCTGATTCCGCTTACGGTCGCAGCGCAATCGCGAATCGGCTACACTTTGGGCGCCTCGTGGATCGTCGCGCTCTCGTCCTCATTGCCGTTGTCCTGATCGCTGCCTGCAACCGAAAACCATCGGTGCCGCCGGACGTCGTCGCGCGTGTGGGCGAGCGGATGGTCACGCTCAGCGATTTCAAACGCTACCTCGACCGGAACACCGGCACTGAGCTCGCGCAAATGGGCCCCGAGGTCGCGAGCGCGATGGTGGATCAGTACCTCGAAGAAGTGATTCTTTCCGAGTACGCCGCGGCCCACGGCGTCGAGATTCCTGCGGAAAAGATCGCCGCCGCGGTCCGCACCGATGCCGGAGTCACGGTCATCGAAAAACGCGACGAAATGCGGCGCCAGCGGCTCATCGGCGACACGTCGGGAAGCGTCGCTCCGCCGGCCGACGCCAACATTCGCGCCTACTACGAACAGCATCCCGCAGAGTTCAAGAGCGGCGAGGAAGTGCACGTCAAACAGATCCTCGTGCATGACGAGAACGTCGCCACGGAAATCGATCAGAAGCTGCACGCCGGTGGCTCGTTTGAAGCGCTCTCCAGCCAATACTCGCTGGCCCCGAATGCAAAGAAAGGCGGAGAGATCGGATACGTCAGCCGCGGCGAGCTGCCGAAAATGTTCGAGGATGAGATCTTCGCGCTCAAGCCAGGCAACGTCAGCGGCGTCATCCGGACCGATTCCAGCTTTCACATTTTCAAGGTGGAAGACCGCCGTCCGCCCGGCGTCATCGACCTTGCCACTGCCTCGCCGGTCATTCGCGAACGGCTGAAGGACGATGCCGTCCGCGACCGCATGGCTCAGCTCGTCGGCCGCGCTCGCTCCGAGCTTTCCATCGCCGTCCTTACGAAGCGCCTCCCCTTCAAGTACACGGGCGGCTTTCCGAAGTCCGAGAACGAATAAACCGGCTCCATACCGCCGTTGTCCGTCCGTACAGCAACCCAACCACTCCATCTACGTCAAAGAGACACGCATGAAAAAAACGATTCTCGCACTCGCTCTAACTCTCTCGGCGGCCACGCTTTTCGCGGCCCAGTTGCTCGAAGCCATCGTCATCCGCGTCGGCGACCGCGTCATCACTCGGACCCAGTACGCGCGCAGACTGCACGATGCCGGCGCCGAGATCGACCAGACGGCAACATCTCCGTCCGAGGTCGCATCGAAAAAAGAAGAGATGCGCAAGAATCTCTCGAACGATCTGATCGCCGAACTACTCATCAAAGACCGCGCTGACCGGCTCGGCATCAGCGTCACGCCCGACGAGATCAAGGAAGCGCTGGTCCGCCTGAAAGAGCAGTACGGCATGAAGACCGATCAGGAGTTCGAAGCGTCGCTCCGTAAGTCTGGAATGTCGCGTGCCGACATGGAAGCGCGCCTTCACGACACGATCCTCACCAACAAGGTTTTCGGCCGCGAGCTGCGATCGCGCGAAGATCTGTCCGACAAGGAACTGCGCGACCGTTACGACCGCGAGAAAGAGCGCTACCGCCTCCCTGAGCGCGCCCGTCTGCGCGAGATCATCGTGATCAAGCCGGATGATCCAACCAAGGTCGAAGCTGCCCGCGAGCGCGCAAACACGCTTGCTGCGCAGAGCCGCACCGGCGATTTCGCGAAGCTGGCCACGACCTCCTCCGACTCCGGCACCAAAGACAAAGGCGGCGACCTCGGCGAAGTCACACGCGGCGAGCTTCTCCCCGATCTCGATAAAGCCGTGTTCAATGCGCAATCGGGCGCGGTACTCGGCCCGATCGAGACAAAGTCCGGCTGGCACATCCTGAAAGTCGAAGCACGCCTGCCGTCCGAAGTGCCCGCGTTCGAATCCGTCAAAGACCGCCTTCGGAAGGACGCCAGCGAAGATGCCTGGCAGCGCGATTACAAGGCCTACATCGAGCGCCTTCGTAAAGACGCGTTTATCCAAATTAACGATCAGTACATCCCGACGACGTAGCTTGCAGCGTAACGAAAATCATCAAAGGGCGGACTCGCAAGGTCCGCCCTTTTCTTTTTGCGCGCTCTACACCTCGTAGCTTTTCCGGCGGTTTTCGCGACCTCGGATAGCTGTTATCCCCCGCCCCAGTAGAGTTTGACGCCTATTGTTGTCTTGCGGCCTAAACTTCGTGGTCCTATGCACGAACTGATTGCCGATCTCCCTCTCGATGACCGCCCGCGTGAGCGGATGCTGATGCACGGAGCAGAAACGCTTTCCGATGCAGAACTGCTGGCCGTTCTTCTTGGCTCCGGCCTCCGCGGAAAGAACGCCATTCAACTGGCTCGCGAACTTCTCGACGATGGCTTCGCATCGCTCGCTCGCTGCGATGCGGAGCAACTGGCGAAACGCAACGGCATTGGCGAAGCAAAAGCAACGCGCATCGTCGCCGCGTTCGAGATCGCACGACGTCTGGCGAATGTCAGAACCGACGATCCGAGTGACTTCGACGCCAACCTCTTCGGCCGCAACCTCATCATCCGCTCCAAACGGCTGCGTCAGGAACGGCTCGGGGCACTCTTGCTCGACTCGCGCAACCGCATCCTCCGCGACCGCACGCTCTACGTCGGCACCGTCGACCGCGCCTTCGTCTCGGCCCGCGAAGTCATCCGTCTCACCCTCGACGCCAATGCCGCCGGCGTCGTCCTCTACCACAACCATCCCTCCGGCGACCCGACACCGTCCGGCGAAGACAAGCGATACACGCGAAAAACAGATGACACCCTCCGCTCGATCGACATCGAGCTCGTCGACCACATCATCGCAGGCGCGCACAGCTTCGTTTCGATGAAAAGGAAGGGGACGATTTGAGGGGACGATTTGAGGGGGCGATTACGTGGCCCAGCGCGACAAAACTTGCGCCGCCTGTCGCGCAGTGCGTACGGCATCTGGCCCAGTCAACGCATTTCGGAGGCGTAGAATATGCTCATGGAAACAGCTCTCGAAAAGGATGAACTGCTCCACTCCGAGGGGTTCCTCTATCACTTTGGCAGCATGGCTTACGTGAACACCAAGTCGAAGAAGGTAGTTAGCGTCGAGACTGTCGAAGAGCGCTCGGAGGACTGGCTGCGGCGACTGATTGCGGAAGTGAATGACTCGGGCGATTGGCTCTTCTATTACGACCCACCGCTTTCAGCCGCAGTAAAGCAAGCGCTCCTGGCTATGTTGAGATG
The DNA here is from genome assembly GCA_963719365.1 of Thermoanaerobaculia bacterium. Classification (GTDB taxonomy): domain Bacteria; phylum Acidobacteriota; class Thermoanaerobaculia; order Gp7-AA8; family Gp7-AA8; genus JADGNZ01. The sequence continues at coordinate 2,575,742 of OY970380.1, forward strand.
AATGAGCTCAGAACGGTCGAGGACCGGCTGCGTGCCGAGTACTTCCAGCTCGTCCCGGACATGCAACGCACGCTGGTTGCGCTCGAAGCGGACGTTCGTCATCACTTGCTGCCGGTAATGATCGCGCTGAACCGATACGAGCAGGTTCGGATAGGCGCACGGCTGAAAGAGTGCGAGAGCGCCATCGACTCGCTTCGTCGACGGCAACAGAGACACGTTTTCGATCCCGAGAGTATCGGAGCCTACTCCCTGTCCAGTCTCCGGGACCTTGTTGCCGTTCGAGTGCTCGTGTTTCCCAGCTACCGGCGAGAGCAAGTGCATACGGCACTGCTTCCGCTGATGTCGGAATGGACGTCGGATCCGGTGCCGGGAATCGAGCCGGGAGATGTGCCCGTCGCACTCAAATACCACGGCCGTTGCAAGTCCGCGTTAACGACGTTAACCGCAGAGCTTCAAATTGTGTCGAGCTTGATCGGGTCTTATTGGGAGGTCGAGCACTCGGCGCTGTACAAGACGAGCAATAACCTCCAGGGCGCACTTCTCTCGCCGCGGATGAAGGCGCGACAGAGTGCCGTTCTATCGGCACTGCATGAGTTCGAAACCGAGTTCGAGAGTCTCATTCGAGAAGCTGCGAAAATCGAAAACTCGCAAGGCGTCAACTAACTCTAAGCCGACCGATCTAGAGCGTGGAGCCTCGTTCCCTACCCCGCCACTAGCGCCGGCTTCGGTAACGCTGCCGACCGCTCCGCGTACACCGGCGTGAACCAGCCGTAGCGGTCGGGGATGTCGCCGGCGATGTAGTCGAAGAACTCTTTCTGAATACGCTCGGTGACCGGACCGCGGCGTCCGTTGCCGACAGGGACTCGGTCGATGCTGCGGATCGGCGTCACCTCGGCGGCGGTACCGGTGAAGAAAACCTCGTCGGCGATGTAGAGCAGCTCGCGCGGAATCAGCGACTCGACCACATCGAATCCAAGCTCGCGCGCCATCTTGATGATGCTGCCTCGCGTGATGCCGGCGAGGATCGATGCGCCGAGCGGCGGCGTCATGATCTTGCCGTCGCGAACGACGAAAACGTTCTCGCCCGAACCTTCGCTTACGTAGCCATTGACGTCGAGTGCGATCCCCTCGGCATAGCCATCCGCGGCCGCTTCCTGGCGGATCAGGATCGAGTTCATGTAGTTGCCGGTTGCTTTGGCGAGAGCGGGGAACGTGTTTGGCGCCATGCGGTTCCACGACGACACGCGCACATCGACGCCCTGCTCGATGGCCTCCGGTCCGAGGTATTTGCCCCAGTGCCAGGCGGCGACGACGATGTCGACCGGACAGGCTGCTGGGAAAACGCCCAGCGAATGGAATCCACGGTAGACGACCGGACGAAGGTAGCAATCGTCGAAGCCGTTCGCAGCGACGACGTCGACGCAGACCTGCTTGAACTCGTCCGGCGTGTACGGAATCTCCATCCGGTAAATGCGGCAACTGTCGTAGAGCCGCCGGATGTGATCGTCGAGCCGGAAAATCGCCGGCCCCTGATTGTGCGTGTCGTAGCAGCGAATGCCTTCGAACAGGCCCGAACCGTAGTGGAGGGCATGCGTGAGCACGTGAATTTTGGCGTCGGCAAAGTCGACGAGGCGCCCGTTCATCCAGATTTTTTTCACTTCTTCGAACGGCATCGGAGCCTCCTGAATCGGTGGCAGCGGTGGACGGGCATCAGCGGCGCGCCTAGGCTGGAAAGTTGCCGGAGTATAGGGTCCGGCGTTTCAGCAAGTCAATGCGACAAATTTGCCATTTTGACGGCTTGCTTGCACCGCACCAGAACCGCAATTTGGCGAGCGCACTCTACGTCAGAACGAGCAGCAGCATGGCCACGATCAGGTAAATATTCGAGGCCATGAAGAGGCGCCGCGCGCTACGAGGAGTGCGGTCCGCGAGGAAGAAAAAGCTGGCCACAGTGAGCGTTACTCCAGCCGCGATTGCGCCAACGAGGTAGACGTACGTCGCCAGTCCGAACAACGGAGGAAGCACGCTCACGGTGAGCAGAGCGAAACTGTAAAACACCGCGTGCCGCGCCGTGACGCGCCCTTCGTCATCCTGCACGGCCAGCATCGCGAACCCGCCGCGAGCGTAGTCGTCGCGGTACATCCAACTGATGGCCATGAAGTGCGGCAACTGCCAGAAAAAGAGGATGCCGAAGACGATCCATCCGCCGGTTCCGAGCGAGCCGGTCGCGGCCGTCCATCCCATCAGCGGCGGAATCGCACCGGGCACCGCGCCGATGAGCGTGCAGATTGTGGAGACCCGTTTTAGCGGGGTATAGATGAAGATGTAGGTCAGCAACGTCAGCGCACCGAGGGCCGCGGTGAGCCAGTTCACGGCAAGGCCGAGGTAGACGGTGCCGATGATCGAGATCGAGATCGAAAAGAACAGTGCCGCGCGCGGTGTGATCCGGCCGTCGGGCAACGGACGAAGACGTGTGCGGCGCATTTTCGCGTCGTGCTCCCGCTCGACGTATTGATTGAGCGCGTTCGTCCCCGCCGCAACGAGCGCAGTTCCGATGAGCGCGTTGAAGAGCAGCGTCCAATCGACACGCGGCGCCGCGAAGAAATAGCCGGCGGCCGTGGTGATGAGAACCATCATCACGATGCGCGACTTCGATAACTCGAGGTAGTCGCGAGTCACGCTCCCGAATCCGACCGGCCGCGGCAACGCGAGAACATCGCTCATGCCGGCACCTCGGATACGAGAAGTGCACCGGTCCGCTGGCGCCGCGTTCTCCAACCAACGGTTCGCGCAGTCAGCGCAGTCAGAAGCGACAGCGCCAGCGTCGCGGCTCCCGTCATCACGTGCACACTGGTCATCAGCGGTTGCTTGCCGCTCCAGACCACGTAGCCACCGAGGACGATCTGGATCGCGACGACGGCCATGAGGAGGTTGGCGAGTTGCCGCAGCGGATGTCCTGATTCAAAGCGTCGCAAACGGACAGCAGTTGCGATCACGAGCGTCGCCACGCAGATCGCTCCGACGCGATGCGCGAAGTTCACACCGACTTCGAGGCTCGTGAATGAAGGTACGACGCGTCCGAACGACAGCGGAAAATCGGGGATGGCGAGGCCGGCGCCGAGGTGGCGCATCAGCGCGCCGATGACGATTTGCGCGTAGGTCACGACGACGAGCAGCGAAGTCAACCCGATCGGCGCGTCACCTTTTTCGATGATGCGCGAGGAGCGGAACAACGTCGAGGCGAAGAACGCGATCGAGACGTTCAGGCAGAAGAAAATCTCCGCGAGTGCGGCATGCGCGATCGACACTGAGTGCGGAAGCAGCAGCAATACGGTCACGCCGCCGAGAACACCTTGCGCGATGACAGCGCCGGCCGAGCACCAGCCGAGGATGCGTGCGAAGCGCTTCGGCTCGCGCAGTTGCAACCAGATCGCCTGAATTACCGTGAGCAGACCGACTGTAGCCGCGATCATGCGGTGACCATGTTCGTAAAAGATTCCGCCGACCATCGGCGGCATCACCATGCCATACGAAAGCGGCCAGTCGGGAACGGCGAGGCCGGAGCCGGTCGAAGTGACCATCGCTCCTGCGAAGATGAGGAACAGCGTCGACGCGGCAACGAGCTTTGTGTATCTCCGCAACCAGACCGGTGTCTCGTCCGAACGGCGCAGCGCCTCAGGCGCCGCTTCAAAGGAAGGTTTCATTTTTCTAGGAGCCAATACTTGTTTGTGCGGGCGGCGCGGCGGCCAGCCACTTCCGGAACGAATCCTTCGAGTGGACAAACATCTGGCCGCGCATCCGATAATGACCAAGGCCGCAAAGCTGTGCGCAGGCGATTTCCCACTTGTCGTTTTCCGTTCCCGATTCGTTGGTCATTTTCGGTGTGAAGTGGATGGCGATCTCCATCCCCGGGATGGCGTCGGTCTCCACGCGCATTACCGGCAGTTTGAAGCTGTGAATCACGTCCTTCGATGAGACATGAATGATCACCGGACGGTTGACCTCGAGATGAAGGTCGTTGAGCGTAACGATATCGTCTTTTGCGTGCGGATCGGTGAGATCGATTCCGAGCGGGTTCGACGATGTCACGAGTTTGACTTCGCGCTTTCCGAAGATCCCGTCCGGGCCGGGATACTGAACGTTCCACGCAAACTGCTCGGCGACGACGCGGATTTCCAACGGGTTCGATGCTGCTGAGGGTGGATGAGTCCACGCCGACCACATCGGGATCGAAAAACCCACTAGCAGAATGACTTCCACCACGGCAATGCCGGCCTCGGCGTAGCTCGAGAAATGGCTCTGAACGCCGTGGTAGCTCGCTTTCGCGTTCCGTTTCGCGCTGAAGCGGAAGAGGACGAAAAGGAAATAAAGCCCCCAGGCGACGAAGAGAACGAGCATCAGCCAGTGCACGTTCGCACTGAGGCGGTCCAGCGCCGGACCATGCTCCGAGGCATCGACCGGCATGAACTGAGCGAGAAACTTTTCCATGATGGTTCCCTCCGGCGACGCGTGTTAGTGCGCCGCTCCTCCGTCAACGAGACGGAATGACTCCCGCAGCCGGCGCATCGCTTTGACGCGCCGCCAGAAACTCCAGAACATGGCAATGAATCCAATCTGCACGAAACCGATGACACCGAGGAGAAATCCGATGGCATTGTTTGAGCTCTTGGTCATCGGTGAATCGGGCGCGCCATAACAAACGGGGCACGCCGACAAGACCACAGGTACCAGCACGATCGTCAACGCCACCAGAGCGATTGGTATCCCGCGCTTCATGACAGCTCCTTCAGCTTGGCGAACACGCGCTTTCCGTACCAAATCAACGACACGCCACCCGCCACGCCGAAGACGGCCATGCCGATACCGAGCGCGTTGCGCGTGGCCATGTACTCACGTACTCCCCACACCGAGAGATACACCATCAGCGCGACCGAAACGCTGATGAAGACGATGTGAAAGACGCGCAGGGACATTTACGATCCGAATGGGTTGGCGTGGTGACTGATCGGCAACGCCATCAGGAAAATGAAAAAGACCACGGTCAGGATCAGAACGCCGTAGATGACTTTTTTCTCCGAGAGGAGGTGCATGAAAAATCCGGCCACAAGGAACGCCTTCACCGAGGCGATGATGAGCGCCACGATGATGGCAGTACGCACGGGGAAGGACTTCAGCATGTAGAAGGCGCCAACGGTCACAGCCGTCAGGACGCCCAGACCGATGAAAACGGCGAGATAGACCCGCATTTCCGCGCGGATCTGCTCCGGACTGTGATGATGAGCATTGGGATCGCCGATGCCTGCGTGCTCGTGCACGTCGACACCCGGTTCCACTGCGGCTGCTGGATCGGTCACGTTCGGCTCCTTACATGAGGTACAGAATCGGGAAGAGAAATATCCAGACGAGGTCGACGAAATGCCAATAGAGGCCGACCACCTCGATCCGATTGGTGTAGCGCTCCGGCTCGTGCTTCCACATCTTTGCGCCCGGTCCCAGGAAGTAAAGAAAGACGATCACGCCGCCGAGGATGTGCAGGCCGTGCAGACCGGTCATCGTGAAGTAGATGGCCAGGAAGTTGTTTGTCTTCGGAAACCGTCCCTCACGAAACTCGTGTGCGTATTCGAACCCTTTGGCTGTGAGGAAGATCAGCGCACAAAGCACGGTCGCGGAGATGTAGATCCGCCCCTTCTTCAGATTGCCGAGACGAAGATGCGACCAGGCCATGACCACCGTCACACTCGACAGAATGAGGATGAACGTGTTGAAGGTGGCCAGCTTGACGTTCAGGAACTCGTAGCCGCGCGGCCAGGAGTCGGCGCCAGTTCGCAGCAGGATCAGCGAAGAAAAGAGCGCTCCGAACAGCATGACTTCCGAAGCGAGAAACAGCCAGACTCCAAGCTTGGCGTTGTAAACACCGGTGTCCGGCCGCGGGTGGACGTTGTAGGGAATCTCCAGCTCTGCATGACCGACCGAAGCGTGCGCGTCCATTAATTCTCCCTCATCGCTACGGCTTTTTCGGGCAGCAGGCCGCCACGAGGCGCAGGCTCAATCGCAACCGGCTGATGCTGCGGAATGAAATCGACCTCGGAGCCCGGAACGCTGTATTCATACGGTCCGCGATAGACGACCGGCAGGACTTCGAAATTGCCATGGGCCAATGGAGGCGACGTCGTCGCAGCCCATTCCATCGTCGTCGCGCCCCACGGATTGGAGCCGAGGCCTTCGTCGCGATGTCCAAACGCAGCCGCGATCGCGTTGTAGAAGAAGTTGAAAATGAACGGCACCTGCGCGACGAGCAAACCGATCGCACAAATCGACATAAACGGATTCGTTTGTGCGGCAATCTGTTTGGCGTGCTGGTACTGCATGCCACCGTCGTACAGGCGGCGCGAAACACCGGCCAGGCCCTGCGCGAACATCGGGAAGAAGATTCCGTTGATGCAGACGAACGAGATCCAGAAGTGCACGCGGCCCCAGAACTCATTGAGCTTGCGGCCGGTGGCCTTCGGGAACCAGTAGTAAATGCCGGCGAACATCGCGAAAATCGTTCCCGGCGCGACGACGTAATGGAAGTGCCCGATGACGTAATAGGTGTCGTGCAGATGAATGTCGGCGGCAGCGAGTCCTAGCGGCAATCCCGTCAGTCCGCCGATGCCGAACATCGGCAGGAACGCCAGGGCGAACATCATCGGCGTCGTAAATCGTATTGAGCCGCCCCATAACGAGATGAACAGCGAACTGAGAATGATGACTGACGGGATCGAAATGATCATCGTCGTCGTCTGGAAGAATGCGCTGATCGTCGTGCCCATGCCGGTCAGGAACATGTGATGCGCCCAAACGACGAATGACATGAAGCCGAGGAAGATGGTGGCGAACACCATCGACTTGTAACCCCAGAGAGGCTTGCGCGTTCCGTTCGCGATGATCTCCGCGACGATTCCCATTGCCGGCAGAATCAGAACGTAAACCTCGGGATGTGCAAGGAACCAGAAGAGATGCTGCCAGAGCAGCGGATTACCGCCACCGGCATTCGTCAATGCCTGGCCGCTGACGACGAGACCGCTCGGCAGGAAGAAGCTCGTGCCGGCGACGCGATCCATGAGCTGCAACACGGCCGCGGCTTCGAGCGGCGGAAATGCGAGCAACAGAAGAAACGAGGTCACGAACTGCGCGTGGACAAAGAAGGGGAAACGCATGTACGACAGCCCCTTGGCGCGCAATTGAATGATCGTCACAATGAAATTCACGGAGCCGAGGAGCGATGACGTGATCAAGAACACCATTCCGATCAGCCACCACGTTTGTCCTTGCGAGGCAATAACGCTCAAGGGCGGATACGAGGTCCAGCCTGATTGCGCAGTGCCTCCGGGCGCGAGAAAACTCGCCAGCATGATCAGACCGCCCGGCAGGTAGCACCAGTAGCTGGCCATGTTGAGTTTCGGAAAGGCCATATCGGGCGCGCCGATCTGAAGCGGCACAAGGTAATTGCCAAATGCGCCGACTGCAAGAGGCACGATGCCAAGGAAGATCATGATCGTTCCGTGCATCGCGCCGAGCTGGTTATAAGCCTCGGGTAACAAAATCCCGCCCGGCGCGCGCGTCGCGCCGAGCAGTTTCATCACACTGAACGGTTGTCCCGGCCAGCCGAGCTGCAAACGCATCAGAATCATCAGACAGAAGCCGAGCAGCAGGAAGCAGAGGGCCGTGAAGCCATACTGGATGCCGATCCACTTGTGATCCGTCGAGAAGACATAGCGGCGAATCCACGGCTGATGATGCCCACCGTGCTCGCCATGCTCGTCGTCCATGACGCGAAGCGCCTCGCGGAGCGCTCTGTGCGCTTCATCCGCGTACATCCATTGCGAACCTACCCGGATCTGTCGTCTCAGTCCCATGTTTTGGCTCTTCGCTCTTTGCTGTTAGCTCGTTGTAGCGGGTTATCCCTTGAACGAGAAACTCAACGCCTTCGACTCTTTCGGCCCGACGGTGACCGCCTGTTCCTGCTGACCGTACTTCTCGTGCCACGCCACAACCGTGTACTGGCCGGGCGGGAGATTGGGGATCGTGAACGTGCCGTTGGCCGCGGAAACGGCATAGAACGGATGCGGCATCACGGCCATATACGATTTCATCCAGCCGTGGACATCGCATTTGATCTTGAACGGCGTCATTTCGACTTTGTCGAGTTTCTTTGTCGAAACCATTCCTTGGACCGGCTGCCCTTCATTGAACTGTGAATTCGCGACCGGCAGAGCGTGAATATTGTGCAGCGTGTTGTCGTCGTTCTTGATGTCGAGCGGCTGGCCGACCATCACGGCGTTGACGTGTGGATGGTACTGGCAGCCCTTCTGATCGATCGTCACAGGCGTCGAAGGCGCGGGGAAATTGCCTTTGATGTCCTTGATGTAGACGAAAACATTGGCGAGCTCGCCGGCCGACCCGACCACCGCGTCCTCTTCCATCGGCGGAGCGCCGGCGTGCTGCGACTGGCAGTAGGGATCGGCTGACATCTGAATATTCGCCATCTTCGGCGCGCCGCCTTCGAACTTCACCATGCCGGTGAGCGTTGCTGCGTCGGCGGACACCGCGGCGGCGGGAGCTGCGGCTGCAGGCGCGGTCGTCGTTGCCGTGTTCGTGGCGACGGCCGTCTGCGTCTCGTCATCCTCGCCCTGATCTTCTTTCGATGCTTCCTTGCCTTTACCGCAGGCAATCGAGAAAACGAGTGTCGTTGCGAACAGCAGTGATACGAACTTCTTCATGGTCTTGTCTCCTGTTTCTAACGTCCGGGGCCGCCGCTGTTACCGGCGACGCCTCGCTGATTGCGGGTTGACTTCAATGCCGGCGCCGTTGGTGGCGGCAGCGACGGTTGCGGCATGGCGATCGCGGGAACTGCCTCGCCGGGCGCCGCCGTGCGCATTTGTGTGATGCCGATGCTCCAGATGTAATCGCGCAGATAGTCGGTCAGCGCGACCGCGTCGCCCATCGTGCGCTTCAATTCCTTCTCGTCGCCCTTGAACAACGGCAGTAACGCGGACTTGTACTGCGCGAACGCCGGCGTGTCGATGGCCATCGCCAGTGGCGACTGGAAACCGCCGGTGGCAGCATCGCGCGGGAAGTTCGTCGGCATACGCGTGCCGTTGATCATTTCGTTCGGACGGCGGATCCAATCGGAGATCCACTCGTGACGAAGGCGCATGCGCGCGAGCGTGAGGTTCGGGGCGAGCGACGTCGAATCGGCAGTGTTCGGCACCGGCGGATTCTCCGGATTGACCGGCGTGACTCCGTGGCATTGCGTGCAGCGCATCATCGTAAAGACCTGCTTGCCGATGGCCACGTTTTGCGCCGGTGGATTCATTCCGCGCGATGTTTCGAATTGCTGGCCCTTCCCTGCTTCCGCGAAGAAGGTAACGAGCGTGTTCGCTTCCTCGTCGCTGAAGTGGAAGGTCGGCATGCGCACGCTGACCCACGGCCGGATCTTCATCACGGTCGGATCTTTGAGGAAGTTGAACAGGAACGGCGACTGCGCGCGGGCGCCTTCCGGCGAAAGATCCGGCGGCAGAAAATTGGCGTCGGCAATCGTCGAGGCGATCGAGTCGCGTCCTCGTCCATCGACGACGTGGCATGCGCGGCAGTTGTGCTGCGAAACGCGCTTGCGGCCTTCTTCGATCAGGCGCGTGCGCGCGTCGCGTCCGGCCATCCGGTTTTCGGCGACCTTTTCCTTCGTCAGTCCGACAACGACCATGGCGATGCGGCGCGCTTCCTCCGGTGAGAGGTGGAAGTTCGGCATCTTCAGCTTGTCGTTGTAGACCTTCGTGCGGCGGTCGTCGTAGATGCGCGGGTTGCGAAGCTTGTTGTAGACCCACGACGGCACGGTGTGGATGACGTGTTCGGTTGCGCCGTCTTCGTTCTTCCACTGCTCATCGTTCATGAAGCCGAAATCGAAAAGGTGCAACGCTTTCGAGCCTTCCACCGTCAGCTCGGTACCGATGGGCTTGAGACCTTCGAATCCTTTGATGTTGTGGCAGGAGTAGCAGCCGTATTTTTCGATCGATCGTTGGCCGAGGTAGACGAGCTGCTCCTGCTGAGACATCGAGCGCAGTTTCGACTCCGCCTCGACGTCGCTCAGCGTGTTGATCAGGTAACCCTTGGCGAGATCGTGAACCGCCTGCGCGTCGGGCGGGCGGATCGGCGTGGTCATGAACGCTGGTTTCTGCAGCGTGACCAGATACGCGGTCACGTCCGCGGCTTCCTGATCGGTGAGCCGCAGCGACGGCATCGGCGCGTCGGCGTAGTAGCCCTTCGGATTCTTCACCCAGTTGTAGATCCAGGCCGGATTCGCTTTCGTTCCGACGCCGGTGAGATTGAAACCGTAGTTGCGCTCGAGCGGAAAGTCTTCGCGCTTGGCGAGGCGGATCTGACCGCTCTTCTCGTCTTTGACCTGCTCGGTGTCGATGTGACAGCCCATGCAGCCGACGCTGCTGACGAGTTGCTTGCCGCGGGCTGCGTCACCGGCGCCCGGCGCGGACCAGGGGCGATGCGTCGATTTGTCGAACAGGAAGCTGACGATGGCGTGAATCTCGGCGTCCTGAAGTTTGATGTTGTGCGCGCGCTCCTGCGGCGGCACGACGCGCGGATCGATCATGTTGCGCTGGTAGAAGAACGACGGCATGCGCGTCGTGGAGCGGAAATTGTGCGGCTCGCTGATCCAGCGGAACGCCCACTGCGGCGTCGTCTTCTCTGCGATGCCGCCGAGGTCGGGGCCGGGTTTGCGGAGATCGGTGAAGCGCCAGTTGGCGATCTTGTGGCAGGCGTAGCAGCCATAGATCTCGATCGTTTGCTCGGCCTTCGTAATGTCGTCGCCGCGATCGACGCCCATTTGTCCGGAGTGGCATTTGATGCAGCCTGCTTCGTAGTAGTGGCGCGGATACATCGGCGTTTCGATGAACTCGTTTTCTTCGTAGCCCCAATGACGCTTTTCGAAATCGCGCGGCAGCGGGAAAAAACCGGCAGAAAGCGACGTGCGCTCGGCCCAGCGATGCTCCATGCGCGGACTGGCCGGCGTGTGACCGGCGCGGCCGAATTCGGTGGCGCGATCCTGGCCGCGATGGCAGACCGTGCAGCCGTATTCGAGCAGTGGATGGACCGATGCCGATCCGACGTAGAGATCGAGTTTCGGATGCGTGCGCCACGGGTTGAGGATGTCGTTGGGCGCATCCTGAATCCGCTTGAGCTGCGCAATCCGCTCCTCGGTCTCTTTTCGCTTTTCCTGCGGGATCTGGTAGGCGTCGAGCTTCCCCTGCAACTCCTTCGACAGCCTTGCGGCTTCGGTCTTTGACTCCCATCCCGGCGTGTCGATGGCGCGATGGCAGGTCTGGCAGCGGTCGACGCGCGGAACGTTCATGTAGTTCATGTCGATCGACAGATCGTTCAGAACGACCTGATCGATTTTGAGGACTGGATTGACGAAGTCGAGCAGCGGCTGGCTGAGGATCCAGTTCGTGCTGAACGGCTTCATGTCGACCGTGCCGAGCTGCTTGTTGAGCAGGTCGGCGGAAGCGGTCAGCTCTTTTTTCTTGTCTTCCGCGTCCTTGATTTTCTTGAGCCACTGATCGACGTTCGCTTTGGCTGCATCGCGTTTGCGCGTCGATTCCTGCAACGCGAGTTGGAGATCGTTTAGATGCTTCGTCTGCCGTTCGTATTCGGCCTGCTGCCGCGCCGCATCCGGCAAATGCTGCACCACCGACGCCTCGGTGATGTAGCGCTGGGCGTCGAGATTGGCTTTGGCAAAGCGATAGTCCTGGTCGGCGCGGTAGTGATCGCCTTCGATGGCGTCGAGCTGTTTCTGCGCGGTCAGATATTGATCGCGATGTCCGGCCAGCTCGATGCTGTTCTTCTGCACCTGTGCGTCGAGGTCCGTGAGCTGCTGCTTGTTTTCCTCGCTCTGGGCGACGCTCATCTCCTGCGAGATGCGCTCGCGCTGCATGCGCATGAACTCGAGCTGGAACCACTTCCATCCGCGGATGTAGTCGTAACCGACGATGAGACCCGTCACCGCGAGCAGAACGAGACTCGACAGGGCGAAGATCAGATTCAGCCTGCGAATCGAGTAATTGTGCGGAATCGGTTCTTGTGGCTTCATCGGTTACGCGGCGCCCTCAGACGTTGAAGAAAATCTCCTGGATGTGAAGGATGTATTTGAGATTGAAGAGCCAGCGCAGCACCATCTTGATCGGCAGCGACATCATGATCAGGAAGAGGTAGGCGCCGACGTAGTAGCGTGCCGCGCCCATCTTCAGATAGAAGCGGCGGAACGGGCCGACGGCCATGACCGGCGGCGTGCCGAGGTACGCGCCGATGAGGGCGAGCCCGAAGATCTCGCGGATGATCCAGAGTTTCGGCAGCGACGTGCCGAGAACCTTGACCCACATCAGCTCGGAAAGATCGACGTTGACGAGTGGCACAAGCTTGTTCGGATCCCAGAATTCGTAAGGTCCGAAGAAGTTCCAGTTCGGTCCGCGCAGGAACGTTCCGGTGATGATCAGGAACGACCAGAGCACGAGGAAGCCGTAGAGGAAAACGCCGATCTCCCACTTGCGCTCGCGGAATGAGTAGTAGCCGTTGCCCTTCGGATTCGTATCGATGTAGGGGATGGCCATGAGCCCGACGATGATCAGCGTCGGCAGCACGACGCCGGCCAGCCAGGGGTCGAAGTAGACGAGCATCTCCTGCAGTCCGAGGAAGTACCAGGGAGCTTTGGCAGGATTCGGTGACGACGTGGGATTCGCTGCTTCTTCGAGCGGCGCGCGCAGCACGACCGACCAGACGATCATTACGATCGTCAGCAGAATCATGCAGAGCATTTCGGTGTAGACGAGATCGGGCCAGGTGAAGAGCTTCTCATCCGACTCGGTCTTCTCCCACGGAATGCCGCCGAGGGCGAGCTGCGAGTCGTTCAGGTAGGCCTTGCGCAGTGCCAGCCAGGTAAAAAATCCGAGGAGGAAGATCATCGCCACGATGGGGACGTTGTCGGGCTTGGCGGCGATGAGGAAGAAGTTCGGATCGAGCATCGACAGGCCGAATGCCAGACCGCCGACCACGAAAAGACGAAGGCCGACTTTGGTATCCCACAAGCGTCCGCCAAGTGCCGCCAGCCCGACGAGAACGGCGAGGTAGGCGACCCCAAGGTAGAAGAGCGGCCGGATGAAGATACCGACCACGAGGAGCAGGACGCCGAAGCCGAGAAATGCAAATCCGCCGGCCGATTTGATGCGGCCGTTGAGCAGATTGAAATAGATGATGAGCGCGAAAATCGACGTCAACAACAGGAACGAGATCGATCCCGCGGAGAGTACGTTGACGAAATCCTTGATGAAGTCCATCGCGCGCTCGTCGTCCTACAGCGGACCCGAGATTCCTCCGTCTTTTCGCACGCGCCAGAAGTGAATGGCCATCAGAAAGCCGGCCGCCAGCGGAATGACGACGCAGTGCAGCACGTAGAACCGCAGCAGCGTGGCCGCGCCGATCGATCGTCCGCCGATGAGCGCAAATCGGGCGTCGTCACCTGCGTGAATGAGCCTGATATCGCCTAGTTTGACCAGCCCCGACATGGGTCCCTCATTACCGGCCCCGGGAGATGCGCGCGCCATCGAAGATCCAACCGTGATGGCCCAGATTGCGAGCTGATCCCACGGGAGAAGATATCCCGTGAACGAGAGCAGCAGCGTGAGGACGAGGAGGATGACGCCAACGTTCCAGTTGAACTCGCGCGGCGGCTTGTACGAGCCGGTCATGAAGACGCGGAACATGTGCAGCCAGACGGCGATGACCATGGCGTGCGCGCCCCAGCGGTGCATCTCGCGCATGATCCCGAACGGAGCCTGCTCGCGCAGATCCATGATGTCAGTGAAGGCGTATTCGATCGTCGGCCGGTAGTAAAACATCAGCAGCAAACCGGTGACCGTCTCGACGAGAAAAAGAAAGAAGGACGTTCCGCCCATGCACCAGGTGTAGCTCATACGCACGCCCGAGCGGCGCACTTTGACGGGATGCAGATGGAGGATGAGCGAGCCGAGAACCGCGAGAACACGCTTACGGTTCGTGTTCGGGATGCCGACACGGAAGACGGACTTCCAGACCTGTGAGTTGACGATGCCGTCTTTGAGTGCCGTCAGGTTCGCCATTCAGCTCCCTATAACTTGATGAACGCTTCCGGGTCGGTCCACTCGCCGCGCTCCTGGTGGAACTGCTTCGACTTGTCGACGACGATCTGGCCGTCGGCGATGTCGATGAAGATCTTGGCGCGCTCGAGCGGGCGGGGAGTCGGTCCTTCGAAGTTGATCCCCGACTTGTAGTAGCCGCTGCCGTGGCAGGGGCATTTGAACTTGTTTTGCGTGGGAAGCCAGTTCGGCGTGCAGCCGAGGTGCGTGCAGACGGTGATCAGGGCGTACACGATCTCTTCGGTGCGCACGATCCAGATTCCGTACTTATCTTTCCAGCGCTCGTCCACTTCGCCAACTGAGTAGTCGGCGACCAGACCGGCCTTGAACTTCTGGACGGGCTCGAAGAGGACGTTGGGGAAGAGAAAGCGCCCCAGGATGCTGGCCAGACCGCCCAGCGCGGCCGCGAGAGCAAGCCACGCCGTGGTGAGAACGAAGGGGAAACTACGCCTCGTAATCTCGCCCTGTTCGCGGATATCGGCAGCCGCGCTCCCTGCGAGGGGAGTCTTCGGAACCAACTGATATGGCTTGATTTCTTCAGACATCCGAGGTCGTGATTGGTGGCGAATTGAGGCCGTTCCGGCGCGGGCGTAAATATCTGCTTTTCGTCAATCGCTGTCAACGAAAAAGGTGACGGCGGACACGGGTTGATGTGATGCGGTTTCAGCAGTTTTGGTTGCTGGGTTCGTGAGTTGCTCGGTTGCTGGGTTGCTCGGTTGCCTAGTTGCCGAGTTATCGAATCGCCTAGCTGCGGAGTCGGTCGTCGGCTCAAAGGCCGGCCAAGTGAAAAGGAACAACCGGCGTATTAGACCGGGCAACTTCGCAACCTGGAAACCGAGCAACTGAGCAACCCAGCAACCAACCTACTTCTTCTCCAACGCCTGCTTCGCCGCGGCTTGCACCCGAATGCTCGGATCGGTCGTGGCGATGCGCTGAAGATCGGGGATCGCATCGCGGCCGGCAACCTTCACGTAGGCGGACATGGCCACGATCATGGCGTCTTCTTTTTGATCCTCGCGCATGCCGGCGACGGCGTTGAGCCGGGA
This sequence comes from Thermoanaerobaculia bacterium, assembly GCA_963719365.1. Classification (GTDB taxonomy): domain Bacteria; phylum Acidobacteriota; class Thermoanaerobaculia; order Gp7-AA8; family Gp7-AA8; genus JADGNZ01. Next base: position 2,591,007 of record OY970380.1, read on the forward strand.
GCGGTCGAGCATCTCGCGCAGCGGTCCGATGGCGCGGCGGTCGCCGAGGCGGGCCAGCGAGACGGCGGCATTCCAGCGAACGTCGGCGACTTCGTCCTGCAGACCGTTGATGAGGACCGGCACCGCGCTTTGGTCGCCGATCGCGCCGAGCGTGAAGTAGGCGGTCTTGCGAATGTCTTTGTCATCCTCGGCTGCCGCTCTGGCGATGCGCGGCACGGAGGCGGGGTCGTGAAGCTCGCCGAGCGCCATCAGCGCGTAGACGCGGTTGTCGGTGTCTTTGTCGTTGAGACCATCGAGCAGCACGGGCGTGGCGCGGCGGTCGCCGAGCGTGCCGAGCACCATGCCGAGGTAGCGGCGGATGCGGGGATCGTCGGTTTTCGAATTGGTGTAGAGCGCGGCCACCTGCGGCTCGAGGTTCGGATAGCGCGACGCCTCGCCGCGTTTGAGCGATTTCGAAAGCTGATACGCGGCCTGCCAGCGCTCGTGCGAGCTGCCGGAGCGGATGGCGTTGAGGTAATCGGGAATGGTCTGCTCGTCGGTGGCCAGTTTGCCGAAGAGAAAAAAGATCAGGACGGCGACGAAGACGATGCCGAGCGGAAAGACGACGAACTGGAAGAGGATCGTTCGCGAGGATTCTTTGGGGATGTCGGTTGCGGGTGCCGGCTGTCGGGTGTCGGGTGTCGGAGCAACTGCTTTCTCCGATTCCGCGATGGGACCCTCGTTCTCCGACTCCCCACTCCCGATACCCGACACCCCGCTCAACGTCCCGTGCCCATCACGACAAAGTCAGGGAGATACGTTTTGAGCTGCGTCGGCGCGTCGGGGACGACGATGGCGTCCTTGTCGCAAACCGACTCGCAGAGCCGGCAGGCCACGCATTTCTTTTCGTCAACGAAGGCGATCTTGTAATGATTCGCCACCGTCTCGTCGTTCGGGTCGATCATCTTGATGCACTCGAATGGACAGATGTCGACGCAGAACTCGCATCCGGTGCAGAGCTCTTTGATGACTTCGGCCTTCGGGATCTCTTTCGGTTTCACGCGCGGGATGAACTCGCCATGCTGGTTCTGAATGGCGTCCACCGGGCAGTAGATGCCGCACACAGAACAATCAATGCACCTCTCCGGATGAATGTAGTACATCCCTCGAGCCGCCCCCCAAATGGTGTTCGTGGGGCACTTGACCTCGCAGACGCTGCATCCAATGCACTTGTCGGTGATGAAATGAGGCATGGGCTCGGAGTTTACCTTACCAGTGCAACCATCGCACGGTCGTTGATGAAGAGTGGCTGAATTCTGCGGCGGTCGCGCACAAAGACATCGAGCTCCGGCGCGTTCCGCTCACCAATCCAGAAGAACAACCCCGCGGGCGATCGCAGTCCCGCTTGCGGCAGCGCCCGCCAGCCGGGATGCTCCGCCTGCTCCGGCGGAAACGCGGTGACGCGCGGATGAGCATTCATCAATGTCTCGAGGTAGCAATATCCGGAGGCGACGACATTCTGATTCGCGGCGATGTTTGCTGAAACCCATCGCGCGGCCTGACGAAAGGAATCGGGTGGCCGGTTCATGTGATCGGCGATGCCGAGCACGCTCCACGCGATTCCAACGCCAACCAGCGCCGTCATCAACGCCAGCCGAAACCGATTCTGCCGCAGCGATGCAGCAATCCACAGCACCAGCGGCGCGACGATCACGGCCTCGAACCGCATCGGCACGTACACGCCCAATGCGATCGCGAGAATCAGCGGAACGATGACCATGAACAGATAACGATTGATCCGCAGCGACGCCAGGACTGCAATCGCACCGACAATCGTCAGCGCAAGCGGAGGCCGCACGAACAAGCCTTCCGGCCACGCGTTCGCCATCCATTCCCGAGCCGCCGCCGGCTGGCGCATCGCCAGCCAAAACCCAGGCAAAAACAAAATAATCGCGAGCGCGAGCGAAGCGAAGCGCGGTTGCCAAACGTAGCGCCGGCGGCCCGCCGGCTGTATCGCCGCCGGCCCGGCGGCGGTTAAAAGAAGGATCGGAAAGAACAACACCCCGTAGTAATGCGAATACGCGGCAAGGACCAGCGCCAGCGAAGCGACAACCGGCCGGTCCCGATCGATCGCCAGCACCGCAATCGTCACGAACATCGCGCACATCGCGTACGCCCGCGCGTCCACCGCGAAGAGCACCGCCGGAGGAAAAACCGCAAATAGCAGCGCCGCAGCCGGCGCCCAACGCGCCGCCCGCAAAATCACAACGACCGAAATCGCCGCACACGTTAACGACAGCAAACGCGTCGCCGCAATCGACGGATCGCCGATCGCGTGCACGACGAAGTAGTAAAGAGGCGGCCCCGAATCAAGCCGCAGCGCCGCCAGAATTCCAGCGAACGACTTATCCGCAATCCATCGCGTGAACAGCTCGTCGAAGAACGGCGCGCGGACGATGAGAAGCGGCACGCGCAGCGCGAGGAAAAGGGTCGCGATCAGCAACAAAGAATGAATGCGGAAGGATGAAGGATGACGCGTAATCTCCGATTCATCCTTCATCCTTCATCACTCATCCTTCGATTCACACCGCCAGCAACTCCGAGATCGTCTTGATCAAATGCGACGACTGAATCGGCTTGGAGATGTACGCGTTCGCGCCGAGGGCCAGACCGCGCTCGCGATCTTCTTCGGCGCCTTCGGTCGTGATGATGATGATCGGAATGTTGCGGAGCTGCGCATTCTGACGGACGAGCGATACGAGCTTGAGTCCGTCCATCACCGGCATGTTGATGTCGGTGAGAATGAGATCGATCTTGTCGGGTCCGGAGAGTTTCTTCAGCGCGTCGACGCCATCGACGGCTTCGATGATCCTGGCGTTCTTGAATCGTTTCAGCGAGAACGAGATCAACTGCCGCATGGTTGGCGAGTCTTCGACAACCAGAAAGTTCGCGTTCTCGAGTGCCAAGATTTATCCGCCCCTCAGGATGTGGTCGTCAGCAGGTCGAGGAAGCTCTGAATCGTGTTCAGCTTCCGCTCCGACTGCGAATAGAGTTTGGACGAGAAGATTGCCGTCGCTGCATGCGCGGCGAGCAGCGAGAAGAGCTCGTAGTCGACCGCCGAGAACGAGTCTTTCTGCTGGAGCAGTTTGTAGATCACCACCAGGCCGATGACGTGCTCCTTGATCTTGAGCGGCACCGCGGCCAGCGGCTTTTCGAGCGTGACTTTGCCGCCGCCTTCCATGTCCTGATTGATGTAGTAGCTCTCGCCGGTCCGGGCCACGCCGCCCATGATGCCGTCCCCGAGGCGCGTCGAGATGCTCTCGATGCCGGGCATGACGTCTTCGCCTTCCGAGGCGATGGTCTTGAGCTCGTTCGTCTTCTCGTCGAGGAGCAGGATCGCGAACGACTCCGCGCCAACGAGATTGATGACGATCTCCTGCACGATCTGGATGACTTCGCGGAAATCGAGCGTGGAGTGAAGCTGGTAGCTGGCCACGTACAGATTGGCGAGGTTGTTGTTCTGCTCTTCAACTTCGATGTAGCGGTTGGCGAAGTCTTTGTTCTCTTCCTCGACTTCCTTGAAACGCTGGGCGATGCGGCGGTTCTCTTCGGTGAGCTGTTTCACCTCGGCGCGCAGCCGCTGCACCTCGTCATCGGCGCCGGACACCGATCCAGTTTCAAGCGTGGCAAGGCGATACCGCAGCCGCTGGTTTTCCCGCAGCAGCTCCTCGGTGAATTCCTTCCCCTTATTGAAAAGCTCGAGGAACTTCTCCGCTCTTTCTTCCGTCATGAAAATCTCGCTTGGACCGACGCGGAGAGTAGCACAGGGCGCGCAGCCGTTGGGATGACGAAAAGAAAGTGATCGCGATCGAGCATCGCAACGAGCGCTACAATAGATCCATCAATCAATCACTGGAGTTGCCATGACGATGGAAGCCGATCCGGTTGTGGACCGCCTCGAGGATCAGATCTCGTGGTACGACCGCAAGAGCAGCAGCAACCAGAAAACGTACAAGCGGATCAAGTTCACGGAGATCGTCGCGGCGGCAATCCTCCCCTTCCTGCCGGCGCTTCCGCTGTTGCACCCCGACTGGATTGCCGGCGGCCTCGGCGTGTTGATCACGATCCTTGAAGGCGCGCTCCATCTGAATCAGTACCAGGAAAACTGGATCGCCTACCGCTCCACGTGCGAATCACTCAAGCACGAAAAGTACGTCTTCATCGCCAAGGCATCGCCGTACGCCGGCGTCGCCGATCCGCGAGCCCTCCTCGCCGAGCGCGTCGAGTCGCTCGTCTCCCAGGAACACGCCAAGTGGGCGTCGTCGCAGCAGGACAACACGAAGGCGAAACCGGCGACGGCGTGACGATCTCTTCGCGTCTTCGCGGCTTCGCGTGCCACCCCAATCACGCGAAGGCGCGAAGACGCGAAGGAGGTTTCTACCCGCTGCACAACCGGTGAATCGCGCGTGGGATCTCGCCGAGCGACAGCACTTGATCGACGCAGCCCGTCTTGATCGCTTCGTTCGGCATGCCGAAGATGATGGCGGACTTCGCGGACTCGGCGATCGTCTTGCCGCCGCGCTCGCGGACGCGGCGGATCGCTTGTGCGCCGTCGTCGCCCATACCGGTCATGATGATGGCGACGAGGCGCTCGCCGCAGACGTCGCTCGCGGATGTGATGAGGCGGTCGACTGATGGCGCGTAAACGTCGCTGACCTTCGCCGGAAAGGTGCGCAGAAACAGCCCGTCGGCGTTGCGTCGCACTTCCATCTGCATGCCGCCGGGGGCGATGTAGACCGTCCCGTTCTCGATCTTCTCGCCGTCGTCGCCCTCTTTCACGGTGTAGCTGGTGAGCTTGTTCACGCGCTCAGCGAAGAGCCGGGTGAAGGCCGGCGGCATGTGCTGCGCGACGACGATCGGAATCGGTAGCAGCGGCAGCGATTGAAAAACATGTTGTAGCGCGGGCGGTCCGCCGGTGGAGCAGCCGATGGCGACGAGCTCGATGCCGCCTTCGCACGTCCCCGACGGCCCTGCGTCCTGCGGCGCAAGTTCTTCCTCTTCGACGATGCGGCGCCGCAGATTCTCCATGCGGATGTCGGCCACCTGCAGGACTTTGGCGACGAGATCGCGCTCGATCTCCTCGAGGCGCGGCGAGACGCGCCCGCCCGGCTTGCCAATGAAATCGATGGCGCCGAGGTCGAGAGCTTTGAAGACGCTGCGATCGCTCGACCGCGACGACACCGCGATCACCGCCGTCGGCACGTTCGCCATCAGCCATCGCAGAAACGCGAAGCCATCCATGACCGGCATCTCGAGATCGAGCGTGATCACGTCAGGCTTGTGCTTCATCACCTGCTTGATCCCGTCCTCACCGTTGACGGCGGTGGCCACGACCTTGATCTTCGGCGACGACTCCAGCATCCGCGAGATCGTCACGCGGTTGTAAGCAGAGTCGTCGATGACCAGGGCACGGAGGGGCATTGGGGCGGGCATCCTACCAGCGGGCTTACTTCTGATAGACCATGTCGTTTTTCAGGTGGCGCAGCTTGAATTGTGTGGAGAGGGAAATGAGCGACTCGCTGTGTCCGAGGAGGAGGTAGCCGGACTCGGTGAGGCGATTGTAGAAGTTCGTGACGACGACTCTTTTCGATACGTCGTCGAAGTAGATGATGACGTTGCGGCAGAAGATGATGTCGAGGTGGCCGAGGAGCGAGACGCGCGCTTCGTCGTAGAGGTTGAGGCGGCCGAACGAAACGCGATTGCGGATGTCGTCGTGCAGCCGCCACGATCCGTCGCCGTTGGGACTGAAGTACTTGTCGCGCAGCGGGATCTCGGTGGCTCGGAACGCGCTCTCGCGATAGAACCCGCGGCGCGCTTTGGCCAGGACCTGCTGATTGATGTCGCTGGCGAAAATCTCGAAGGTGGCGTGGTTGTAGTGGCCGGCTTCCGACAGCAGCATTGCTATCGAATACGGCTCTTCACCCGACGAACAGCCGGCGGACCAGATGCGGATTTTCTTGACCGTCTTGCGGCTGAGGATCTCGGGGACGATCTCCTCCGCGAACGCGGCGAGTTGCGCAGGCTCGCGAAAGAAATACGTCTCATTCGTTGTGACCAGGTCGTAAATCTGATCGAACTCGGCCTCGGCACGCGGGTCGTATTGCAGAAAGTAAAAGTACTTCTGGAACGAGTCGAAGTTCATTTCCTTCGCCCGAGGCGAAAGCCGCTTCTGCAGCAGGTACTTCGAGTTGTCGGAGAACCACATCCCCGTCCGCTTGTAAATCTGATCCCGCATCAGCCGGAACACGTCGTCCGGCAGATCGAGATGATGATTCAGGGACAGATTGAATGTGGACATTGCCAGTCGATTAGTGGATTAGTGGATTAGTAGATTAGGTGAGCACGACTGGCATTTCCCTAATCTACTAATCTACTAATCCACTAACCCACTACCCCTTCATTGCCTGCAAAATCGCCGCGATCACCACCTCGCGCCGGCTGTCGGCCGTGCGCCACGCCTCTTCCAGAAGATCGCGGTAAAGCTGTTTGTGCCGGACGAATAAATCGGATACCTCGTCGAGAATGGCGCTGTTTTCCAAGGCCCGGAACAGGTACGGAAACGATGAACGGTCGGGCAGTTTGTCGAGCGCCATGACCGCGGATTGCTGCACGTACGTATCGGGATCCTGCAGCGCCGCGTGCAGCGCCGGAAGGGCGGTGAGATCGCCGCGCACGGCCACCGCGGTGACGGCCGCGGCGCGGACGCGCCAGTCGTCGTCGGTCGTCGCAAACATCAGGTAGTCGAAGACCTCGTCGCCGGGCACGCGTCCGAGGGCGAGGATGGCGGCGCGGCGCACTTCGAGATCGGATTCGTGAGCGCAGTTGAAGAGAACATCCTTCACGCGCTCATCGCCCGACTTGCCGAGGGCTTCGATCGCGGCGATGCGAACAGGCGGAAGGTCGTGATCGAGATGGTGCATCAGCGGCTGCAAGGCATCGGGATGACGGTATTCGCCGAGCGCCTGCGCGGCAGCGGTGCGGATCCAGATGTCGGAATCTTCCAGCGCGCTGATCAGCGGCTCGAGGCCCTGCGCCGGAAGATGACGGACGATGGCATTGATCGCCGCGAGCCGCACGGCCGTCGCTTCGTCGGTCAGCGAAAGCACGAGCTGATCTCCAAAACGTTCTTCGCTGAACTTGCCCATCAGCGAGATGGCCTTCTGCCGGATCACGGGATCGCTGTCCTTCGAAGCGAGGAGCAGCTCGTCGTGATAGCCGTCGCCCTGAATGTTAACGAAGACCGAGAGCGAGTTGAGCTTCATCGGCACCGAGGTCGCCGCCAGCAGCCGGCGAATCCTGGTCAGCACTTCGCCCTTTTTCTCCGGGTACGCGGCGACGAGACCGGAGATGGCGTTGACCGCGGCCTGCTGCGACGCCACGTCGGTGTCATCGAGTTTCGCGAGCAGATAATCGATCGAGCGCGGATCGGTGATCTCGCCGAGCGTCTCGATGGCCAGCCTGCGGATCAGCGCGTTTTCGTGATCGAGGAGCGGGAGAATATTCGGACCGGCATCGCGGCCGCCGATGACGTTCAGCACGCGCAGCAGCAGCGCGATGATCTCGTCTTCTTCGGCGGTGCGAAGCATTTCCAGCACGGACGGCACAGCCCCGGCGCCGAAGTCGGTCAGCGCCTGCGCAGCCGTTTCGGCGGAGTCGGGATGCTGCAAACAGTTCATCAGCTCCGGCAACGCGCGCATGTCGCCGGACCAGCCGAGAAACTTGATGATGAATGAGCGAACGTCGCGCTTCGGCGTTGCGTGCAGATGATCGATCAACGGACCAATCTTCGATTCCGGGAACGACTCGCGGAACTTGCGCTGAATCAGCGTTCGCTCGGCCTGTTCCACGATCTTCGGTTTGCTGGTCTCTGCAATCCTGACGAGCGCCCGCAACGCCGTCAGATTCAATCTCTCCTCGGACGCGATGATCCGCAGCAGAAACGACACGGTTCCGACGTCGGCAATCTTGCCGATCGCTTCCAGCACCGGTTTGCGCAGCGACTTCTCCGCGTACAACGGCATGATCGCGGGCAGCGCGGCACGGTCGCCGATCTCCCCAAACGCTTCCACCGCATGAAACTTGAGCCACAAATCGTCGCGCTTCAAGACGCGCATGAGATGGGGCAGCGCGGCGGCGTCGCGGTACTTGCCGAGCGACGAAACGATCGATGAAGAGACGTTGATATCCGGCTCGCCTTCCAACGACTCGACGAGGATGTCGAAGGCGTCGCTGCTGCGAAGATCGCCGAGGAGATTGACGAGCGACAGGCGGACGTCGACGTCTTTCTCGATGCGCAGCCGGTCGACGATCGGTCCAATCGCCGGCTCGCCGATCCGAATCAGCGCCTCGGTCGCCGAGTTTCGTTTGCCCGCGTTCTCGGAATCCGCCAGCGCATCGAGCAGCCCAGTCACAACCTCGGGTTGCAGATCGTGCAACAGGCCGTCGACGATCGTCTTGCGAACGCGCCAATCCTTGTCGCCGAGGAGCTCGAACATCAGCGGATAGTCCCGCTCGTCGACCATGTGCGCGACGAGGTAGGCCGCCTTCTGCCGCGCATCGGCATCGGACGAGCGGGCCTGCTCGAGAAGTTGGGGATCGGCGTTCATGGTTTTTGGTTGCTGGGTTGTGTTGCTGGGTTGGTGGGTTGCCGGGTTGCCCGGTTGCCCGGTTGCCGGAAAGCCGGCGAGCTTGGTTGCTCGGTTGCTGCTGCGTTGCTGGGTTGCCTTCCTGGCTGCCGTCTCTGTTGGTCCTTCAGCGTCTTGGCAACGCGGCAACCGGGCAACCCGGCAACCTCGCAACTCAGCAGCGAAGCAACCACCGCACCCCCACTCATCGTTCCGTCCCCGTCATTAAACGGCCGGCTTCTTCGCGTTTCATGCGCACGAACAACTGCAGCGTCTCCGAGAAAATCTCGGAGTCCTGGCGGACGCGCAGAGGAACGCGCGAGTCGTAATAGTTGCGGCCTTCGGCGATCTCGTCCTTCAGCACGTCGAAGAAGTTGTCGTCGCGGATTCCGGCTTCCACTTTTCCCGGATGGTAGATGACGATGTCGCTGAGGATGAGCCGGGCCAGGCGCCGCGCTTCGTCGTATTCCTTCGGCTCGATCGGCAGCTCCTCGGTGTGCCCAACCTGCGGAAAGAGTTTGCGGATGATCTGGCGGAACTCGCGCTCCGGAATCTGCTCTTCGATGTATTCGTCGGCGCCGTAGAGATTCGTCGGATTGGCGCGGAAGCGATTGGCGCGGAAGAGCGCGCCGATGAGGATGACGCGCGTGTGCTCCAGCGCGGGATCGGCGCGGATGTCTTCCGTCACTTCGACGCCGAGCCGGCCTTTCAAATAGACGTTAACGATGGCGAGGTCGGCGCGGGAGCGGCGGATGGAATCGAAGGCATGCTCGCCGTTTTCGAATGTCGTTACATCGAAGCCGAGGCGGCGCAGATGTTCGGAAAGAAACGAACGAAAGGGGCGCGGCTCATCGGCGATGACAGCAACGCGCCGGCGGGCCGTGTGCGCCGAGGGGACGGATTTCGGCTGATGGTCTGGAGTTGCCACCGTTTCCGACGCCGGCTTGAGCACCATCTGATTGCTGCACGAAGGACAGGCCAGACGCACCGCGCGTGTCAACGGCTCGGGGATCGCCGCGCGAAATCTCGCGCCACATTGCTTGCAGGTAAGTTCCATGATCTCAAGTCAGGCCAGTAGCTTGTCCAAATCGAGGAGGATCGTCAACGCATTCGCGTGCCGGAAGACGCCGCGAACAGCTTCGCTTTGCTCGCTGGCATGGACGACCGGATGCGGTTCGATGGCCGAGGTCCCGACTTTGAGGACGCGCAAAACGCGATCGACTTCGAACCCGAGAGTCTCGCCATTGCGCTCGGCAACAATCGTTCGCGTGTCGCCGCTTCCTGGTTTCGGCGGATGTCCCAGTTTCTGCCGGACATCGACGACGGTCACGATCGTTCCGCGCAGCGACATGATCCCGACGATGGAGCGATCGGCGTTCGGAATGTGTGTGGCGGGCCGCGGCGTCACGATCTCGACGATGTGATCGATCGATACGGCGTACTGCTCGCCGGCGAGCACGAATGTGAGCAACTCGACCTGATCGCCGGCATTCGTTGCGGCCTCTTCTTCGATGAAGCCGTCGCGTTTCTTGCCGGCGGTTTCGCGGAATTGGGCGAGCTTGTCATCCGCGGGTGTCGGAGTTCGGGTGTCGGGTGTCGGAGCGTCCGCGGGTGTCGGGTGTCGGCTGTCGGCTGTCGGAGCGGGCTGCTCGAGTTTTGCGGATTGAGGTGGCTCGAACGCCGGTTCCTGCTCCGACTCCCGACTCCCGACTCCCGGCACCGGCTCCGCGGAAGGCGGAGGTTCCGCCGCCCGCGCGCCCTTCGCCTTCTTCCGCAACTTGACCAGGTCAACCATGGGTTTGCGCGATCCTATCTCCATTCGCAGGAGGCGCCTCGCGAAGGCGGTGTTCGCGCGCGGCGGCGGCGATGCGCGGCGCATCGATCGTCGGGGCATCGTCGCCGAAAGCATCGAGCAGCGCGGTCGTAGCGAGGGTGTTGATCACGCGCGGGATGCCGCCGCTCACAGCGTGGATGGCTCGCACCGCATCCTCGGTGAACGGATTACGCGCGCCGCCTGCCACGCGAATTCGATGCTCGATGTAGCGCGTCGTTTCGTCGAGCGAGAGTGGGCCGAGGCGATAGCGCATGCCGATGCGCTGGCGGAGCGGCGCGTAGTGCGCACGATCGAGGCGCGTCTCCAATTCCGGCTGTCCGATGAGGAGCACGGACAAGAGGTTCTGATCGTCGAGCTGAAAGTTCGTCAGCAGGCGGATTTCATCGAACGTCGCTTTCGACGGGATGAGCTGGGCCTCGTCGATGATCAGCACTGGCTCGCGGCCGGCTTCGTAAAGCTCGAACAGTTTCGCGTGAATCTGATCGAGCAGTTCGTTGCGGTAGCGCGCCGGTTGCAGTCCGAGACCCGACGCGATCGAGCGAAGAAGCTGCACCGGCGTGAGGCGCGGATTGATGAGCAGAATCACCGGACGCGATTCGCCAATGCGGTCGATCAGCGCGCGCGAAAGAGTCGTCTTCCCCGAACCGATGTCGCCCACCAGCAGCGAGAGCTCTTTCTCCTCGACCGCGTATTCGAGCCTCGCCAGCGCCTCGCCGTGCTGCGGGCTCTCATACAAGAATCCCGGATCGGGCGTTTTGCCGAAGGGTTTGGTGGTGAAGCCGAAGAATTGTTCGAACATACGATTCTGCCGCCGACCAGAACGGAGAATGTTGAATGTTCAATGTTGAATGTTGAGTGTTGAATGAAAAACCAAGCGCGAAACCGCTCTTGACCTCATTCAACAGTCAACATTCAACACTCAACATTCAACATTCTCCTTACATCTCACGAAACCCACGCCACCGCCGCCCGCATCTCCCGCGCTTTGCCGCCGAATTGCTCGATCAGCGTGCCGACGTCGATCACCAGCACGATCTCTCCCTCGCCCACTTCCGTCGCTCCGGCGATGCCCGGGATCGTCTTCAATCGCTCGCCGATCGACTTGATCACCACTTCCTGCTGGCGCACCAACGCGTCGACGAGAATGCCGGCCACCTTCTCGCCCGAGCGCGTCACTACGACGAACCACTTCGAATCGGGATTCTCGTCGCGCTCGTGTCCGAGGTGAAAGGCATCGGCGAGGCGGAGAAGGGGGAGCGTGAAATCGCGCAGCGTGAAAACCTCGCGCCGCTCCACGGTGCGAATGTCGCGCGAGTAGATGCGCAGCGATTCTTCAACCGACGTCAGCGGAATCGCGAACTGCTCGCCGCCCGCGCGCACGACCAGCGCCTGAATGATCGCCAGCGTGATCGGCAGCATGATCCGGAACGTCGTTCCTTCGCCGGGAACGGAGCGGATATCGATCGTTCCTTTCAGCTCCTGCAGATTCTTCTTCACGACGTCGAGACCGACGCCGCGTCCCGAAATCTCGCTGACGGCTGACGCGGTCGAGAAGCCGGGCGTAAAGAGCATTTCGTATGCGCGCACTTGATCGAACGGATCGTGCTGCGCGATGAGATTGCGTTTGATGCCGGCCTTGCGCACATTCTCCGGATCGATGCCGCGTCCGTCGTCGGTCACGTCGAGCACCACCGAGTTGCCCTGCTGGTAGGCGTTGAGCGTGATCCGTCCAATCGGGTTCTTCCCCGCCTTCACCCGCTCTTCGGCTGACTCGATCCCGTGATCGAGTGCGTTGCGGATGATGTGCATGAGCGGGTCGGTCAGCTCCTCGACCATCACTTTGTCGAGCTCCGTATCTTCGCCGCGCAGCACCAACTCGATCTCTTTGTTGAGCTCGCGCGCGACCTTCCGAACCGTTCGTGACAACTTCGCGTAGATCTGCCCGACCGGCACCATGCGTGTCTCGATGACTGACTTCTGCAGCTCGTTGAGCTTGCGGTCGAAGTTGCGCGCGATCTTGGTCAGCTCGTGCGCCGTGAGCCGGGCCTGCTGCAGCGCTTCGCCCTGGTGCAGCGAACGCGTGAGCGCATCGAGCTGCGTCTTCTCGATGATCAACTCGCCGACGATGTTCATGACGTGATCGAGTTTGCTGATGTCGACGCGCACAGTCTGCGAGATCGAGCGAAGCGACAGATCCTCTTCCGGCACGTCGGTGGGCGCGGGTGCGATGCGTTCCGGCGCGCCAGCCGGCTCCGCGATCCGCAATGACGTCACGCTCCCCTCAGGCACAAGCGCCGCCACCTCGGCGAGACTCATCGTCGATCCGTACAAAAGCCGGAACGCGATGCCGGCGCCGCCGCTGCTGTCGATCGCAGGCAAGGTCGAGATGACTTCGCCCGACTGGCTCAGCAACTCGGTCAGCGCGCGCAACTTCTCGTCGAAATCGGAGAAGTCGAAGCGGACTTCGACCGCGAGGATGTGCTTGCGTCCGCGCACATTTTCGACGAGGCGATGCTCCTCATACTCTGTCAGCGACTTCTTCGTCTGCTCGTCGAGCGTGAGATCGGCGAAGGGATCGTCGTGCGCCTTCTGCGGCTGGCTGCTGATGACGTGATGAATGCGCCGCGTGAGGCCGGTGATGTCGATCAACCCGCTCACCGCCGGATCGTTGATGGCGATCACGAGCCGGTTCAGCGAATCGACAGCATCGTAAAGAAGATCGATCAGATCGCGCGTGATCTCGATCTTCCCCATACGCAAACGGTCGAGCATGTCCTCGAGCGTGTGCGAAAGCTCGGAGATCTCGCCGAAGCCGAGCATGCCCGCCAGCCCTTTGAGCGAGTGCACTTCCCGAAAAATCTTGTTGATGACCTCGGGACGCACATCCCGCCCCTGCGCCTCGAGCTCGACGAGATCGCGCGAGAGCGTATCGAGCAGCTCTTCCGCCTCGCTCGTGAACTCGTTCAGCGCCCGATCATCTTCTTTGGACATTCGCGCCATTGTAGCGGTTCAGGACGATCGGACTCCGCGTGCAGCTCCGGACGTTCGCGGCACTCGCTTGATGCCTGACGATCCCGTAGTCGAGGAGCTTCACAGAATCCAGAAGCGCCTGCTGCAGGAGCACGGCGGCCTTGACGGTAATGCCGCTCACCTCGAAGAAATGCAGACCGCGATGAAGAATCGCGTCGTTACCCGCGAGCCGAAAAAGCCGTACGTTGCGAAGCGCAAGATTTCGTAAGGAGTCGGTGGGTCCCCGTTCGCTAGCCGGCATTTCTCACACCCTTATCCCAGCTCTCCCATCGAGCGCCTTCTCCCCCACGCTTTTCAGTGGGGGAGAAGGTGCCGAAGGCGGATGAGGGGGCGCTTGTCTGTCGCGTCAACGTTGCACAAACGCTGGGCTTATTGGTCGCAATGAACGTGTGTCCCCTCTTGCAACGCCCCCTCATCCGGCTTCGCCACCTTCTCCCCCCGCCAAAAGCGCGGGGGGAGAAGGCGCTTGATTGATGGGAGTCGCTTGATCGTGTGAGAAATGCGCGCTAGTACACGTGCGCCGCCAACACTTCATCGCGCGTCTTCTTCACTTCCACACGCCTCGGAATCGACAGCACGGGCACGCGTGCGAAGCGGACCAGGCGCTCCGTGGTCGTGCCGATCACGTTCTCGTCGCGGAAGCGTTTGTGTTGCGCGCCGATCACGATCAGATCCGCGCCCAGATCCTCGGCGCAATCGAGCACGCGCTCGGCGGCGCCGCCGCGTTGCACGATCTCGCGGAACGTGCATCGGTTCTGGATCGCGGGATCGATCCAGCTTCGAATGCCGCTTCCCGCTGCAGGCTTTGTCCGGGCGCCTTCTTCGACGACGTGAACGATGATCAGCTCGCAGTCGAACGTGGCCGCGAGATGGGACGCGTACTCGAGTGACGCATGCGCCGTGTCCGTGAAGTTGACCGGGCAGAGGATCTTTTTCACCGGATCGGGCGTGCGAAGGCGCTCGCCGCTCCGGCTGACGCTCAGCACCGGAGTATCGCCGCCGCGCAGCACGCCTTCGGTGACGGACCCGAGGACGAGACGGCGCCAGCCGCGGAGTCCGTGCGTGGCCATGATCACGAGATCGGCGGCACGCTCCTGCTCTTCACGAACGATCGCCGGCACCGGCTCGCCGACCGCCGCGGCGACATCGTAGGGATAGCCGAGGAGCGCGGCATCGGCGTAGACGCGCACGTCCTTTTCAAGCTTGGCGATGTGCGCGGGCGTCGTGGCGATGTAGAGCGGAATGTCCGCGCCGGCATCGCTGATCGGAAAGACCAGCGGATCGACGTAGAGCAGCGTGAGCGATGAGGAGAAGCGCTCCGCGAAGAACCGCGCATATTGCAGCGAGACGATCGACTGTTCGCTGAGATCGGTCGGAACGAGAATCCGTTTGATTTCGAGATCGCGCATGGTGCCTCCAGAAGTTTCGCGGTTTTTCCTATCGTCAGCATCGGCCCGGCCGCGGACGGCGTCGGTGACGAACGAGCGGCGCTCATGTGACCGCGCGTACATCGCAGGCGTTCCCGGCCGCGCGAAACCCCTACGATGCCGCCGCGTGACCGTGCGCCGCGGCGTGGAGCGGCATGGCGACGCCCGGCTCGTAATCGCACAGCGGATCGTCAGCGAAAATGTTCCCCTCGGTCACCCACGCCCTTGCACGGGAGCCGCCGCAGATGTGGCGGAATTCGCAGCGGCCGCATTTGCCGGTCAGATTGGCGGGATCGCGCAAGGCCACGAAGAGATCGCTGCCGCGGTAGATCTGGCTGAGCGGGCGGTAGCGGAGGTTTCCGGCGCTGGCGAGGAGGAACTCGCTGGCGCGGACGTCGCCGGCGTGCGAGATGAAGACGAAGCCGCGCGCGTTGTCGACGGCGGAATCCATGAGGTCACGTTGCGGATGATCGTCGCCGGTTTCGTATCCGCGGAAATCCTCCCATCCTCCCACCTCGGCGTTGTCGATCCGTGTCTGCAGATCGCGCTGGAGAAGGTAGCGCCGGTAGTGCGGTGCTTCAACGACGCGAACCGCGAACTCTTCGCTACGCTGGATCTCGTCGATGGTGCCGAAGAGACTCTCGGCCTCAACGGCGGTGATCATTGCTGACTGATACGCCGCCGTGATGGGCACGAGGAAGTAAAGGTTCCATCGTTTGATGCCGATCGGACGAATGAGATCGGCGATAGCGCGAAGATCGCCCGCGTTGTGGCGCGTGACGAGCGTGTTGACTTCGATGGCGAGCCCGGCCTGCTCCGCCCATCGCATTGCGTGGAGCGTGATCGCGAAGGTTCCCGTCGTTCCCTTGACCGAATCGTGGATCGCCGGCGACGAGCCATCGATGTTGAAGATGATGCGCGTGAGGCCATTGCGCTCCAGCCGCGTGATCGTATCGGCGGTCAATTGGTGCGACGGGCTGACGACGAGCGCGGGATCGAGGCCGCGGCGCCGCGCGTAGTTGATGATCTGCGCGATGTCTTCGCGCGCCAGCGGATCGCCGCCCGTGATGATGAATTCGCGCGGCGCCAGGACGTCGATCTGATCGATCGTCTTGTATACCTCGTATGTTGTCAGTTCGTTCGCTCCCGGACTGCCGGTGGCGCCGATGGAGCAATTGCGGCAGTGCATGTCGCACGCGCGCGTGAGCTCCCACATCACGATCGGATGAGCATCGTTGCTGGTCATGAGCACCTCATTGATGGACGACCGCAGCCGCTTCCTGGCGGGCGGCAAGCTTTGCTGCGGGAACGTTCACCGTCAGCACGGGACATTCGCTGTGCTGCAGAAGGCGCGCGGCGAACGTGCCGCGCAACACATCCGCGGTCGTTCGAATCGCAGGCTCCGCGGCCACGATCAAATCGGCGTGCGTACTTTTCGCGAAGCCTTCGACCGGGTTGCCAGCATGCTCATCGCCGAACGTGCGCACGTCGCAGCGCGAGGCGATCGCTTCCGGAATCCAGGCTCGCAACGCGGCGAGATAGTCATCACGCTCCGTCTCTTCATCCGGATTGGCGCTGATGACGATGAACCGCGCATCGGGCGGCGCGATCTCCGCGGCGAAGGCCAGCGCGTCGCGGCACTGCGCTTTGTAAACGACCGGGCAAACGACGGTTTTGATCGATGGCTTCGCGGCACCTCGCGGCGGCACAGCGATCACCGGTACCTCCGCATGCCGCATCACTGCCTCGGTGACCGATCCGATGATCAGCCGCCGGAATCCACTGCGGCCATGCGTGCCCATGACGATGAGCCCCGCGGACGATTCATGCGCCTGATCGAGAATGCCCGCAAGCGGCATGGCCACGCGCACAACGACTTCGTACGAAACGGCAGGATCGAGATTCGCTCTGGCGTCGATGCGCAGTTGCTCTTCCGCGCAGACCTTCGCGTACTCGAACGATTCTTCATCCCATCCGCCGACGGTAGCGCTGAAATCGATCGGTGGAGCGAAGGGATCGGCGTAAAGAAGAACGAGCCGCGCATCGAGCTCGCGCGCAAGCTCGCCGGCGTAACGGAGCGCGTGGAGAGCCGGCTCGCTGAAGTCCGAGGGAACGAGAATGCAGTTGAGTTTCTCCGTCATCGTGGCCCTCCCTTTGACTCCTCGGTGACGATAGGAGCGAGAAACAAGCACGGCGATGACCGTGATCATTCGGAGGTGTGATGGTGATCACGCGGAGGGCGGGTTGTGTTGGCGAAAGCGGATTTTTTTCCTCTTTCCTCTCGCGACGCTCACCAATCGAGCGCGTTTTGTATAGCCAAGGTTAGCCAAGGGAGAACGGCGACACGTCGAACATCGCCCTCATTCTCAACGATCAACACCTTCATCGATGGCATCGTCCGGCTCTTCTTCCGGTTCGAACAGTGGCATCTCGCCGCCGCCCTCGGCAAGGAACATCATTGACTCCGTGTCCGACTCGATCATCGACCACAACGTCGCGATGGTCAGCGGCGGCGCGCTGCGGAGCAGATCGGCAGCTGTGGATTCATCGCCATCGGCAGTCCGAACATCGTCGGGCGAAATCGTTTTCACAATCATGATTCGATCCTCAACGGCGCGGTCCGCATGATGAACCGCTGGCACTCCGCATATTGATCAGTGACCACCGCATCTTGATCGGGAACGCCCTGGAATTGGAAGCGATCAGACTAAGAAGCGATTAATTTTGTTGAGACATCATTCTATCCTGCATCCAGGGAGGAACCAAGCCGGTAGCCAAAACCGCGGACGGTATGCAGGGTGGTGGGGTTGTCGGGATCGGCCTCGATCTTCTGGCGAAGGCGGCGGATGTAGACGGCCAGAATCTTCTCGGAACGCACTTCGCCCTCGAAGAGGTGGTCGAGAATCTCTTCCTTCGCCATCGCCCGCCCCTGCCGGCGCGCCAGAAGCAAGAGGAGCTCGAACTCTTTGTTCGTCAGGCCGGCCGGCGCGCCGTCGACGATGGCGTCGCGAAGGCCGTTATCGATCACGAGCCGTCCGATGCGGATCTGATCCACCGGTTCGCCGCGCCGCGTTTCGGACGTCCTCCGCAACTGTGCGCGAATCCGCGCCGTCAGCACGTCGATGTTGAAGGGCTTGACGACGTAGTCATCGGCGCCGAGCTCGAGACCGGTCACCACATCGGCCGTGGCTCCGCGCGACGTGATGATCATGATTGGAGTCTGATGCCGCGCTCGGATGTGGCGGCAGAGATTCAAGCCATCGCCATCCTCGAGCGTCAGATCGAGAAGAATCAGATCGTAGGGCTGGCGATCGATCAGCGCGACGGCCTCGTGGTAGCCGGACGCCGGCTCGGCAATGTGGCCTTCGATCTCCACAATCCTCTTCAGGAGCCGGCTCGAAACAGCGTCATCTTCGACGATGAGTACTCGGCGCGCCATCATGGAATTCTAGCTCTGCCTCCGCATCGCCAAAAGCAAGGCTATGCGACGCTGCGAACGTAAATCTCTCTTCCGATGTCGTCGTCGAGCGCGATCGAGCTCGAGCCGCAGCCGATCACGCAGCTCGGGTTCCGCGCGATAAGACGGATCTCGCTGCCAGGGACGATTCCGAATGCGGCCAGACGGTCGATGCGCGAGAGCGTCTTGGGCGCGATGAATGCGATCGTCGCACTTGCGCCGACCGGCAACTCGGTCGCGCGCCGGATCAGCGGCTGCACGCTGCTCGAATAGACGCGGCAGCACTCCCCTGCCGGCACCGGCTTGCCGTGCGGACAAACCGGAGGATGGCCAAGAAACGCGCAGACGCGATCGACGACCGACTCGGAGAGCATGTGCTCCATCTCGCAGGCCGAGACTTCCGCGTCGCGCAGATTCGTTCCGAAGGCCTGGATGAAAAGCACTTCCGCGAGCCGGTGCCGGCGCACGATGCCTCGTGCGCGGTGCGCGCCCGAAGGCGAGAGCGAATAGCCGTCTCCGAACTGAACGAATCCCTCGGCGATCAACGCGTCGAGGACGGCACCGAGATCGACATCGTCCGCATCGAGCCGAAGTTCCTCCGGCGATGCCACCGAACGCGCTTCCTCCGCCGCGTACCAGAGCCGCTCGAGCACTTCATCGGATGCTGCGTGAATCATGGGACCTCCGTTTGAACAACGACGTCAGCAAGCGTGTGATGCGGCCGCTGCCGACGAATTCATAGAAACAGCGTGGGCAGCGCGACATCTCGCATCCGCGCGAGATCGGACACGACGAGTGACATCCCGCGGCCACGAAATCGGTGCCGCACATCGGACATTCAAGATGCGTTTCGCCGTTCACAACACGACTCCCAGAATTTTGAACGCGGCGTTCATCACGACGCCGATGCCGAACGAGTAGACGATGATGAAGCCGGCGATCGCCCAACCCATCCGCGCGCCGCGCTCTTTGAGCATGACCAGCAGGTTGGCGATGCACGGAATGAAGAGCGTGATGACGGTCAGCGCGATCACGACCTGGTTCGGCGTGAGATGGCCGGCGCGCTGCATCGCGTAGAGACCGGCGGCACCATAATCGCGCCGCAGGAATCCGATGACGAATGCGTTCGTCGCTTCGGCAGGCAATCCGAGGCCGCCGATGATGAGCGGGCCGAGGAGACGCTGGATGTATCGCAGCGCGCCAACGGCATCGAGTCCGTAAAGCAGCAGCGTGCCGACGATGAACAGCGGAACGGCTTCCTTCAAGTACCACTCTGTCCGTGCCGCAACTTTGATGGCGATGTTCGACAGACGCGGAACGCGCATCGGCGGAATCTCGAGCACGAAATCGCCCGGCTCGCCCGGAACGACGCGCGACGCCGCCCAACCGGCCAGCACGATCGTCGCCAGCGTCACCATCACCCAGATCAGCGTGGCCGTGATGCCGAGCGGCGCGAGCATGGCCAGAATCACGCCGAGTTGGGCGGAACAAGGGACGCCGAGGGCGAGGAGAAGCGTGACGATGGTCGCTTCTTTTTTTGAATCGAGAATGCGCGTCGTCAGCGTGGCCATCGTGTCGCATCCGAGTCCGAGGACCATCGGAAGGACGGCCTTGCCATTGAGTCCGATCTTGCGGAAACCGCGGTTGAGAATCACGGCCAGCCGCGGCAAGTAGCCCGAATCTTCGAGCAGTCCGAAGAACGTGAAGAACGTGACCACGACCGGCAGCACGATCGCGATCGCGTAGGTGATCGCCATCGTGACGACGCCGTACGGACCGACGAGCAGGTCGTGAATCGTGCGAGCAACATTTCCCCAGAATCCGGACGCGTGCCCCGCATACGCGGCGGTGATCACGCCCTCGGTGATGACATGCCGATGCGGAAACGGCGCGATCCAGTCGATGAAGCGGATCGTCCACGGGTTGATCCCATGTTCGAAGACGTGTCTCTGCATGAGATCGACGAGCGTGCCGGCGCCGATCTTTCCGACGAGCAGCCAGGCCAATGCGAGAACGCCGAGAAGAATGGGGATGCCGTAGATCGAGTGCATGCAGGTGCGGCCGATGCGATCGCGTAGTCCATCGACATGCGAGGCGGTTTTACGCTGCATCGTGGCGAGCAGTTCGTCGACCGCCGCAACGCGCGCGTGCGAGATCAGAGTGCTGAGCGGACGCGCGAGCTGGCTTTGCACGGCAGCGCGAAGGTCGTCGAGTTTCGCGAGCGCGGATGCGGGACACGACGCCGTGAGCAGGGGCCGCAAGGTGACGTCGCCCGCGAGGATCGCAAGCGCCACACCGCGGTTGGCGATGAACGGCGCGTGCAATTCCAGCACCTCGCGAACCGCAGCGATCCCCGCTTCCACCGCGATCGGATACGCCACCGTCATCGATCCCGGGCACGCACTTTCCAGCGCCGTCTTGAGCTTTCCGATGTTCCAGCGCCGCAGCGCGGAGACGGAAACGAACGGCACACCGACCGCTTCCGCAAGCGCGGCGACATCGGGTCCTTCGTCCATTCCTCGCAGTTCGTCGGCCATGTTCAGCGCGACGACAAACGGCACCGCGTACTCGCTCAGTTGCAGCGTCAGCAAAAGCGTGCGGCGCATGTTTCCGATGTCGCCTACCTGCATGACATCGATGTCGCGCTCGCGCAGCAGAAGATCGCGCGCCACGATCTCGTCCTGCGATTGCGGCAGCAGGCTATTGATGCCGGGCGTATCGATGATGGAGCGCTTCTCGTCGCCGATCTCCGCCACCGCCGTCGTCATCTCCACGGTCGTACCGGGATAGTTCGATACGGTGACGTAATGGTTGGTGAGCCGCGTGAAAAGCAGCGACTTGCCAACATTCGGATTGCCAACGAGAAGCAGCGGACGTCCGGCGAATTTCGTTTCGCCGTCCTCGATTCCTGAGTGATTCATCGCAAGCTGAGACATTGTCTCAGCGACGGTAGCGAACCCTCAGATGTGAGGTCGTGACAATCGTCACCTGACGATGTGACGTGCGTCCAAGTGTAGGATGGAGTCACGTCCATCCATAGGAAGGAAGGAAATAGCCAATGCGACGAATCGGCATGGCAGCGATCAGCACAATGCTCGCAGCAACCGCGGCATCGGCGTCGATTCACGGTCTCGTGATGACCAGAGACGGCAAATCAGTCGCGAACGCCAGCGTTGCCGCGTATGCGATCGAGACCGCGGACCAGCGATCGTCACGGCTCGTTTCCGCCACCCCGGAACGTCCCGTGATCGCCAGCGCGAAGACGAGCTCGAAAGGCGAGTTTGATATCGATCCGAAGAAGCTGCCGGTCGTCGAGCTGGAGATCACGGCTCCATCGCTGGGCACGCAGAAGAAGATTGCCGTTGACGGCGATGATGCTGGCGTGTTCATGCTTCGAGCCGCTTCCGTCCGTACCGCGCAGGTTCGCGCGGACGGAAAACCGGTGGCCGGCGCAATCGTCTCGTTCACCAGCGGCTACGAAACAAAGACCGATGCCAACGGGTCGTTCACGATTCCGGAAAACGCCGCGCCGGCGCGGATGGTCGTCGTCGCGGAGGGTTACGCCGTGGTGTCCAGAATCGTGCCCGATGCGAAGCGCGGAAACCTCGACGTGGCGTTACCGGCTGGCGTGGCCATCGAAGGAACGGCAGTCATGGAGAACGGGAAGTCGCCCGTTCCGAAAGCGGTCGTCGACATCGACGGCTTCCCCCTCGGAACGACGGACAGCGAGGGGCATTTCGCCGTCGCACACGCCGATCCGCTCTGGCGCGAGATTCGCGTTCACAAAGAGGATCGCCTCGGCACGTTAACCCGGCCCCCCGTTGCCGCGCCGCTTCGCGTAGTCACCCGGCCGGCATCGGTAGTGGCGGCACCGTGGCGGGCACGATCACCGACGAGCGCGGAACGCCAATCGCGGCCGCGGGCATCGACTATTCGTTTGCTCAGGCAGGACCCGACGTCCAATCGCGCGAGCCTTTCGCGTGGAGCGGACCGAACGGGCACTACGTCGTCCGCCCGCTTGATCCGGGATACGACTATGCCTTGATGGCTCGCAGGCCGGGGTTGCCGCCGGGACGCAGCAGTTCCTTCCGCCTGACCACCGGCGAGAAGAAAAACAATTTCAATGTGACCATCCCCAGCGGGATCGTCGTCAAAGGGCGGGTCCTCGACGGCGAGAAGCACGAGCTGGCCGGCGTCATGGTGATTCCCATCGAACATAACGACCTGATGGGAATGCAGGGCGACTGGGTCATGCAGAACTCCCTCTACTCGGCGAAGCCGTCGGACTACGCCCAGTCCGCCGCGGATGGCACTTTCTCGTTTCGCATCACGCCTGGCTCTTACGACATTGGTTTCCGGCGCGACGGTTATGTCGTGCGAGTCCTCAAGAAGATCGATCTAAAAGATGGGATGCCACCGCTGGAAACGACCCTCGATCCCGCGGTCGAGATCAGTGGCCGCGCTCTCCGGCCGGACGGGACGCCACTCCAGGGCGCAAGCCTGTACGCGTCCGCAGGTCAGACCGGCAGCCCGGTCCCTACCCTCAGCGGCGCAGACGGGAGCTTCACCATTACCGGCCTCGCTTCGACGACGTACAGGGTCAGCGCGAGCAAGACGGACGAGCAACTCACGGCATCGACGACGGTACGCGCACCAGCGAAGGACGTGGTGCTCCGGGCGGAACAAGGCAACCGGATCAGCGCAAGCGTGGTCGATGAAAAACACCAGCCCGTTCTCGAGTTTCGCGCGGGAGTATCCGTGACGCAGGTGATGGGAAGCATGATCAACCGCGCTCCGGCGATGATGCAGGAGTTTCATACGAGCGACGGCCGGATCGTTCTCGATCACATTCGTCCGGGCGCGTATGACCTCGTCGTCG
The DNA here is from genome assembly GCA_963719365.1 of Thermoanaerobaculia bacterium. GTDB lineage: Bacteria > Acidobacteriota > Thermoanaerobaculia > Gp7-AA8 > Gp7-AA8 > JADGNZ01. The sequence continues at coordinate 2,614,297 of OY970380.1, forward strand.
ACGCCGCCGGTTACGCAGTCAAGCGCGCACCTGTCCGCGTTGAAGACGGAAAGAATATCGAGGGGCTGGAAGTGACGCTCGCTCGCGGCGTCAGCCTGACCGTACGAGTGTCCGACGCCAGTGGCGCACCCATCACAGGAGCCGCGATTCGCGAGGTCGCAACGGGCGGCGGTCCGGTCGTGCAGGATTTCTATGGATCGTTGCGGGGCTCGACGGATGCCAACGGAGAGGCGCTCTTCCAGGATGTCGAATCGGGCGAGAAGATGCTCGCCATCAGCAAGCAAGGCTGTTCCGTCGAAAAGAGAAGCGTGAAACTCGCCGAGGGCGTCACGCATCTCGACGTGACGCTCAAGACGGCGAAGACGCTGATCGGAATCGTGCGCACGCCTGCCGGATCGCCGCTCGCTGACGCCGAGATCATAGCCAGAACTCCGGTACAGGACGCGGGAAGCAGCGTCGCACGGTCGGATGCGAACGGGAACTTCCACATCGAGAGTCTCGGCTCCGGACGCTACGAGGTTCGCGCCCAGAAGCAGGGTTACGCGACCGTGATCCTGAAAGACATCGACATCGATACCGTCCAGCAGCCGATGATCCTCACGCTTCAGAATGGCGGCGTCGTCACCGGATCTGTCCGCGGCCTGGAGGCCAGCCAGTACAAGGACGTCACGGTCCGCGCATTTTCAACAGGAACGTACGCCACGTCGCCTCTTCAACCGGATGGCTCTTTCCGCATCGATGGTCTGACCGGAGTCGTCACCCTTCGTGCCGAGCTCCGGGAAGGAGCCGGAACCAATCGCACCAGCGACGATCAGACCGTCACGGTCGCCGAGGGTGCCGAACAACACGCCGAATTGACCTTCAGCGCCGGCGCAACGATCCATGGCCGTGTGATCTGGGGCGCAAAACCGTCGTCCAATACATATGTTTCGTTCGCACCAATCGATCCGGCGATTACGACTCGCGCCAGCAGCCCGGCCGACGGCGACGGAAACTATGAGGTCACTGGCCTCGCTTCCGGAAAGTATCGTGTCTATACCAACTCATACCCTCGCACTTACGAGACGACGTACACCGTCAATGGCTCGGGAACCTTCGACATCGAAGTACGAGGCGCGCGAGTCACCGGTCACATCACCGACTCGGCGTCCCACGAACCGATCGAAGGAGCCATCGCATCACTGGAACGGATCGACGATCAAAAGAAAGCCAGCGCTACAAGCAGCGGCTCGCTCAGCGACGCATCCGGCAGCGTTTTCTTTGACAATCTGGAAGACGGTTCGTATCGCCTTCGCGTCGAGAAACGCTCGTATGCAGCGCAGACGATTGATTTCACAGTTCCGTCCTCGACGCCCGTTGAAGTTTCGCTGGCAACGACCGATGGTGTGGTCATTCGTCCCGTCGATGCGCGTGACGGACGGACCGTCACAGCCGTGTTCTACGCCACCGACACCGCGGGAACAGCGATCCTGCGCGGCTCGTCGATGGAGCCGGGCACCGGAGGAACCTACCATCTGGCTCTTGCAGCCGGAACGTACAAACTGACGATCGGTTCATGGGACTACGCGCCGAGAACGCTGATCGTGACCTCGCCATCGCCAGAGCTTCGCGTGCCGATGGAAAATGGCGGGATGCTGCGCATCGTCTCGAAAGACAACAAACGTGTTCGTGCACGGTTGATCTCGGCGACAGGCGAGCCGTACCGATTACAGCTCTGGTCTGACAACACGGATCTGTACATCACGGGAACCCTCGAGTTGCCGCACATTCTCGCCGGCACCTACACGCTCCAAATCCTCGGCGACAACGGCCAGCCCATCGACTCGAAGAGCGTAACGGTGGCGGATCGCGCAACGGCCATCGTCGATATCTGAGTCTCGTCCGCGATCCTGCCGGACCTCCCTGGTGTGACCATTGTCACGCCCGGCTGTGACCCTCGGCATCAGCAGGTGTGCCTCCTTGGGCGATGCTTCGAATCGTAATTCGAGGAGACGCGTTATGCACGATTTGACGTTTGCGTTTGTCGGAGCCGGAGGCGATGGCGCGGTGACGGCCGGCGACATCATTGCCGGGGTTTGTGCCACCGAGGGCCTTCAAGTAATCAAGACGGAAGCGTATGGGCCGCAGATCCGCGGCGGCGAATCGTCGTCGACGGTTCGTGTCAGCAGCAAGCCCATTTACGCGCAGGCCGACACGGTCGATGTGCTGGTCGTGTTCAGTTGGGCCGACTTCGCTCGCTTCAAGAACGAGTTGCTCCTCGCGCCCGATGCGGTGATCTTTCATGAATCGGGCGATGCGCCGCCGGACGAGCTGTCGTCGCGAACTTGTCTTGCCGTGCCGTTCGCCGCGCTGGCGAAAGAAGCGGGCGCACCGAAATCGAAGAACGTCATCGCCGTCGGTCTCGTCATGGCGCGTTACGGACTCTCGCTCGATGTTACGCGTCACGCGATCTCCCGCCGCTTCGCCAAGAAGCCGGCCGCTGTGATCGATGCGAATCTTCGCGCGTTCGACCGCGGCGTCACGTTCGAAGAGACGCTGCCGCAGGATGGCAAAGAACGGCTCGAGTACACGTACTCAGAGCCGAAACTATTAATGTCCGGCAACGAAGCGTCAGCGTTTGCGGCGATCCACGCAGGCTGCCGCTTCTTCGCCGGTTATCCGATCACGCCTTCGTCAGAGATCCTGCACTTCCTGGCCGAGTGGCTGCCGAAACTCGGCGGATCATCCCTTCAAACAGAAGACGAGTTGTCGGCGATCGGCGCCGTGATCGGCGCCTCCTTCGCTGGCGCCAAAGCAATGACCGCAACCTCGGGGCCCGGACTCTCGCTGATGTCCGAGTTGCTCGGGCTCTCTTCGATGGCCGAGGTTCCGGCGGTGATCGTCAATGTGCAGCGCGGCGGACCTTCGACCGGCTTGCCGACCGCGAGCGAGCAGTCAGATCTCTTCCACGCGGTCTACGGCAGTCACGGCGACACGCCGCGCGTCGTCATCGCATGCACCGACGTCGAGAGCTCGTTCCACGCAACGGTCGACGCGTTCAACATCGCCGAGGAGTACCAGTTGCCGGTGATCGTACTGACGGATCAGTCGATCGCACAGCGGCGCGAAACCATCATGGCCGGCGTGCTCGAGCACGAAGTCCTGGATCGCCACATCGCCAAGCCCGACGAACTGGAGGACTACCGGCGCTACCGCAACACCGCGGACGGCGTCTCGCCGATGAGCGTTCCCGGCATTGCCGGCGGCATGTATCAGACGAATGGACTGGAGCACGACGAACAGGGACGGCCAAAGTCGTCGTTTGCCGTGCACGAAGAAATGAATGCGAAGCGGTACCGCAAGCTCGCGGCGATCGCGGACCGCTACAAGATGGTCGATCGCTTCGGCGCGAAGAAGCCGGAGATCGGCATCCTTTGCTGGGGCTCATCGACCGGCGTCGTGCGTGAGGCGCTCGCGCACATGGACGAGCGCGATCGCATCGGCGTGTTCGCGCCGCGGATGATCACGCCGCTGCCGTCGCACGAGCTGCAGGTGTTCATCGATTCCTGCGAAGCGATCCTCGTCGTTGAGATCAGCTACGCCGCGCAGTTCACGCAGCATCTGCGCACTCAGGTCGACCTGCCGCGATGGAAGACGACGGTTCACTCGCGGTCGGGCGGAAAAAACCTGGCCGCATCCGAGGTCGAAGACGCAGTGCGACGAATTCTTGCGAGCCGTTCTCAGGAGGTGGCCGTATGACCTGCTCACCGTATTCACCCAACGATTACAAAAGCGATCTGAAGCCGGTGTGGTGTCCCGGATGCGGCGACTTCGCGGTTCTCAATTCCGTTTATCGCGCGCTGGCCGATCTGCACCGCGAGCCGCATGAGACCGTGGTCGTGTCGGGCATCGGATGCTCGTCGCGGCTGCCCGGCTACGTCGATACGTACGGCTTCAACTCGCTGCACGGCCGCGCGCTGCCGATTGCGACCGGCGTGAAGCTGGCGCGTCCGAACCTGACCGTTCTCGCGGTCGGCGGCGACGGCGACGGCATCGCCATCGGCGGCAATCACTTCATGCACGCGGCGCGGCGCAATGTCGACATCGCCTACTTCATGATGGACAACGAGATTTACGGGCTGACGAAAGGTCAGGCTGCGCCGACGACGCCGTCGGGCGACAAGACGAAGTCGACGCTGTATGGCAATCCGGAGGTTTCCGTCGATCCCTGCGGCCTGGCGATCTCGCTCGGCGCGTCATGGGTCGCACGCGCGTTCTCCGGCGATGTGAAGGGAACGACCGAGCTGATGAAACTGGCCATCGCCCATCACGGCTTCGCCTTTCTCAACATCATCTCGCCCTGCGTCACCTGGCGCGGCGACGATCAGACGAAAGAGCTCCGCGCCAAACAGCGCGCGGTTCCCGTTGATCACGATTTCACCGATCGCACGGCCGCCCTTCGCTTCACGAATGAGGACGACGATCAGATGACGGTGGGCGTGTTGTACGACACGCAGCGTCCGACGCTGGTGGACGAGATGTTGGAGATCCGCGATAAAGCGATCGGGATCGCGCCGCCGCCGGGACGGGAGGAGATTTTGCGCGCGTTCGCGCCGGCACGGTGATGAGGCGGCGGTAATGCGGAAACAGAGGAAGGTGCACTCGACTCCGGGTGTACGATGAAAGCAGGTCCGGAGGATCCAAATGCGCCATCAGCCTGCTCTGATCGTTGTCGTCTGTGCCGCGCTTCTTTCCGCCCATCACGCCTTCGCCCAGTTCGCGCAGTTCGGGCCGAAGCTGGCAGGCGCCGGCGTCGTCGGAAGCGCGCATCAGGGCAGCTCGGTGTCGATCTCCGCGAACGGCAACACTGCCATCGTTGGCGGGAGCCTCGATAATGGCGGCGCCGGCGCGGCTTTGGTCTGGACGAGGGTTGGCAACGTCTGGACGCAGCAGGGCAACAAGCTCGCCGGCTCTAGCGCCGTCGGAAATGCGAATCAAGGCAATGCAGTCTCCATCTCCGCCGACGGCAATACGGCCATCGTCGGAGGACCGCTGGACAACGGCCAGATTGGTGCGGCCTGGGTGTGGACGAGAAGCGGAACTGTCTGGACCCAGCAAGGCAACAAGCTTTTGGGCTCCGACGCAGTTGGCCAAGCACAGCAAGGCGTGGCGGTCTCTCTGTCTGCCGACGGAAACACCGCTCTCGTCGGAGGGCAATACGACGCCAACGACTCCGGCGGAGCGGCTTGGGTATTCACGAGGAGTGGTGGCGTGTGGACCCAGCAAGGGAGCAAGCTGGTTGGTGGCACCGGCGCAGGAGAGCTCAGTAGCCGGCAGGGCTGCTCCGTTGCTCTTTCCGCCGACGGCAATACTGCCATCATCGGAGGATCCGGCGACAACGCAGGAATCGGCGCCGCCTGGATCTGGACGAGAAGTGGAGAACTCTGGTCCCAGCAGGGTCCCAAGTTGGTTGGGACGGGCGCGGTACTTTTCAATAGGTCGGGGGAGGGGTCGTCGGTGGCGCTTTCCGCTGACGGCAATACAGCTCTCATCGGATCGGTCAACGACAACAGCAACACGGGTGCATTCTGGGTCTGGACGAGGAGCGGGAGCTTCTGGTCACAGCAGTCCGCCAAGCTGCTCCCCGCTGAAAACATAGGCCATTCGTGGTTCGCCAATTCCCTTGCGCTCTCCTCCGACGGCAATACTGCGCTTGTCGGAGGACCTTTCTACGGAGCAGCACTCACAGGCGCTGTCTGGCTCTGGAAAAGGAGTGGAAGCGTCTGGACCGAGCAATCGGGCAAGCTGATCGGATCAGGGATCCAGGGGGGAGCGCAACAAGGCAACTCGGTCGCCTTCTCGGCGGACGAAACCACGATCATCCTCGGAGGACCGTTTGACAACGGTTTCTCAGGCGCCGCGTGGATCTTCGTTCGAACTGGCGACGGCGGCGTGATACCACGACGGCGTGCCGCCCGGCCCTGAGAATGACGGCGGCGGCTTGGCTTTGATGCCATCGATGACTTGGCTTGACGCCATCGACGGTTTGGTCGACAGCCGTGTTATCCCTTGTTCTCGATGATCAAGACGCCGCCCGCACGGCCATGATGAATCGGAAGGCGGGCAAGCACGCGGGCGCCGGCAAGCGCGATCGTGCGCAGGATTGATCGCTCTTCGTACTCGCATCGTTCCGCCGGATCGGCAACCCGGCGTTGAACCTGACGGATGACGCCACGCGTCCGATTCTCCGGCAGTGACCGGAATCGGATCAGACGAAGCAGCGTGGCAGCATGCCGGCGAAACGGAATGTGAAGCGCGGCAACGCCGCCCGGAGCCAGCAACGTCATCATCGTTCGAATGATCTCGTACCCGGCCGCGCTCGGGATGTGCTCGAAGACGAGCAGCGAGCAGATGAAATCAAACAAGCCGGAACCTGCCAGCTCTTCGACCCCGATGAACATCACGTTGTGCAGCCCGGCCTGTTCCGCATTCCGCCGCGCGTGCTCGAGAATCGCCGGCGCGATGTCGCAGGCGACAACGTTTCGCGCGCGCCGCGCCAACGGCAATGTCAGCCGCCCGGCGCCACATCCGAAATCGAGTACACGATCGAGCGTGAGGTCACGTCCCAGGAGCGAGGCGATCGCGGGAAGAAGCGTGGCGACATCACTTTCGCCAGCATCGAAGAACGCAGCAGTCGCATTCGTATTGCCCGCCACTTCCGGCGTGCCGTCATCGTTCAGAAGCGCGAAGTACGGCTCGCGCCGCGCGAGATCTTCCCAGTCGTTCACGACCGCAGCATACGCGCGGCAGACGAAATGGCCGTTTCAGCGACCGAGAACTTCCTTCTCGACGCGATCGAGAACGACTCGCCAGTCTTCACTTTCGAGCTCGCCCGTAAGCAACGCACCTACCCTATTGCGAATCTCGATCGCCCAAGCCGCGTCCACGTCTTCGTCAGGTTCGTCGAAGCTCTCCGGCATGACGCGAAAATCGTAGCACGCGAACTACGCCATCGCCCTCGCGCGCGATCCGTGCGGGCGCAGCTTCCACGCGACATACGGCCGCGCCAGTTGTCGTAGCGCCCTGTTCTTGAACGCGTAGAAATCGCCCGCCAGACTCGGCTCGACAAGCGCCGCTGTCTCCTCGGGTTGTACGACGAGCGAGACTTCGATCGGGAGAATGCCGACCGGCAATCCGGCGCGGCGGCAGCTTTCGTGAAGGTACGCGAAGACTTCCTTCATCGCCTCGGGATCCGGCGGCGGAACGTTTTCCATCTCGCTGCCGACGGTCGGACGGAAGATGCAGACAGTCGGAAACGCGCCCGCGTTCACGATGCGGTCGATGCCGCGCTTCGTCGCTTCGATCGGCTCGACGCCGGCGATGATCTCGCCCGATACGCGCCCGCGTCCGAGCTTGCGCGACGTGTACTCCATCGCCTCGAAGAACGAATGCTGGCCGACCGTTTGCGCTTTGCCGGGGCAGAGACGCGCGAAGACTTCCGGATCCTCGAACTCGTAGCAGAACGAGAAATGATCGGTGCCCGCTTTGATCAGCTCATCGTATTCGTAGTAATTCGCGCGCGGCACCGGCACAGCCTGCACGCCGATGAATCCGCCCACATGCGTCCGCACCGCTCGCACGAACGGCTGCGCCTGACGCAGGCCGTGAATGACCTCGCGATCGGCGCGGTCTTCGTAGTGATAGCCGGTGTTGAAGTGCGTGAAGATGCAGCCGGATTCTTTCCGCGCGGCCATCGCCACTTCCACCACGTCCGTCACCCGCTTCCGCGACTCCTCGGCGGCACCAACGTTCTTGCCGGTCGTGCAGAACTTACAGGCCAGCGACGGCGACCAGCTCCAGTAAAGGCATCGGTTGGAAATGTAGATGCCGAGGTAGTTGCCCTGGAGAACGCCGACGCGGCTCATCGGAACGTCCGCGCTCGTGTTGCGCGAGTACCACGCCGGCTCTGGCGGAATCGTGACCTCGTACGCCTCGCCATCACGCGCGTCGACAACAAAGTAGTTGCCTTCGTTTTCGTGAAGCGTGAAGACGGAGTCGAGCGCGAACGGCTCGACAACCGGAACGTTGACCCACACCGGCTTCGGCGCCGACGGAATGACGATCTCCAGTCCCGACCCGAGACCGGCGCGTGTGCGGCTGATGCGCCGTCCATCGTGCTCCGTGTCGCACGACTCGTCGATGCGCATCCCGCGGCAGAACAACTCGATCTCCAGCTCGACTGGTTTTAGCATGCGGCGATTAGAAACTGCCCGCCGAATCGTTCCGATGATTGATGTCACAAAGGGATGTGATGTCCGTCATGCGAGGCGGCAAAAGCGTCGTGTGACGCGCAACACATGGCGGTGTGAGCAAGCCTACGGCGAGGTTTCCGGCATCGGCGCACTGTGCATGTTGAAACTGGAGGTCAGCATGCCCCGCACGACACTGCAAGAAAAATCAATCACACGGACCGAAGCGATCGATCGTCTGCGCGACGAGCTGATGAAGCTCGCGGATGATGAGAATTCCGTCTGCAAGGTCGCCGCGGAAAAAGGCATTTTTTGCAAAGGCTTCCATCGCAGCAGCGACGGCGGCCTGCGCCGCTGCTATTCATGGCTCGACAAACGCCGTCCAGGCATGTCGCGCGAAGAGCTGGAAGACCTCGCCAATCGCTGGCAGCTCGCCCGGCAGGAAGTGAACCAAATGCCGATCGCCTGCGACGTGCAACAGAAAGAACACGACTCCTGCAACGGCTGGGACGACTTCACGAACAAGGATCTGGCCACGTTTTACTTTGAGCTGACGGGCGCGCCGATCGCGGTGGCGTGAGGGTCGGTGCCGAAAGAGTGTGAGCGTCTCGCTCGCGGCGGCGAGGCGTCCTCGCCTCGGCGTGGTTTTCGCGATGCCCGGACGTTCTTTTCGTCACATAGCATTCACCGTCGGGCGAGGACGCCCGCCGGCCGCAGGCGAGACGCCTGCACTCCTCGTGACACCCATCACCTCCGCATGTGACCCGTTTGCCTGCCCTCCGAAACGCCGCCCGCTACTGTGTTCTCCATGAGCATCGCTGAACTGGAAGTTGCCTATCCCGCGCACCTTGAAGCTGATGTCGTACTTCGCAACGGCCGCACGTTGCGTATCCGGCCCGTCCGCGCGGACGATCGCGAACGCATGCGGGCGTTCTTTTCCACCTTGTCGCCCGAGACGCTGCACGCGCGATTCTTTGCCGTCTGCACGGCGGATCAGGCGCTGGTCTACGCTCCGTCGCAGGTCGATTACGTTCACGAATTCGGCGTCGTTGGCGAAGTGGGCGACAGGATCGTCGCCGTCGCGCACTACTACTCGTCCGCGCAGCATCCTCGGATTGCCGAGGTCGCGTTTGCGATTGGGGATGATCAGCAGGGATTCGGGATCGGAACTCTTCTCCTGGAAAAACTCGCCGTCGCCGCGCGCATCAATCACATCGAGCGCTTCGAAGCCGAGGTGCTCGACGAGAACGCGCGGATGCTCGATGTCTTTCTTCAGTCGGGATACGTCGTCACGCGCAACACCGATCGCGGCACGACGCACGTTTCCTTCGCCATCGAGCCGACTGCGACGTCGGTTGCGCGAACCGCCAGCCGCGCCCAGAACGCCGCGCACCAATCGATGAAAGCCATCTTCGAGCCGCGATCGATCGCCGTCGTCGGTGCGGGACGGAAGCCCGGCCAGCTCGGCCACGAGATCGTCGCGAACCTGCAGCGATCGGGATTTACCGGTGAGCTCTACGTCGTCAATCCAAAAGCGAATGACATCGATGGTGTTCGCTCGTACCCGTCGTTGCGCGACATCGAAGGCGTCGTCGATCTGGCCATCATCGTCGTACCGGCGTCCGAAGTGGAGCGCGTCATCGACGATTGCGTGGAGAAGTCCGTACGCGGCGCCGTCGTCATCACTGCCGGCTTCGGCGAAACCGGACCGGCCGGCCGCGACGCCGAGCGCCGTCTCCTCGACAAAGTGCGCGCCGCCGGCATGCGCATGGTCGGGCCGAACTGCATGGGCGTCATCAACACCGACCCCGCTATTCGCATGCACGGCACGTTTGCGGCCGTCTATCCGCCGGCAGGCAATGTGGCGATGTCGAGCCAGAGCGGCGCGCTGGGCGTGGCCATTCTCGACTACGCGCGGTCGTTGAACATCGGCTTCTCGACCTTCCTCTCCGTCGGCAACAAGGCCGACGTTTCAGGCAACGACCTCATTCAATATTGGGCTGAGGATCCGCGGACTGATGTGATCCTGCTTTATCTCGAGAGCTTCGGAAATCCGCGCAAGTTCGCGGAGATCGCGCGGCGCGTCGGCAAGACCAAGCCGATCGTCCTCGTGAAATCCGGCCGCTCCGCCTCGGGGGCTCGCGCCGCGGCATCGCACACCGGCGCGCTCGCAACGAGCGATGCCATCGTCGCGGATCTGCTGCGCCAGGCTGGCGTGATCCGCACCGACACGCTCGAAGAGATGTTCGACGTTGCCTCGCTCCTCGCCAATCAGCCGCTGCCGCGCGGCCGCCGCGTGGCCATCCTCACAAACGCCGGCGGTCCCGGCATTCTCGCCGCCAACGCCTGCGAAGCGCGCGGGCTCACCCTTCCGTCGCTGGCCGAATCGACAGTGACCCAACTTCGCTCGTTCCTTCCCGCCGCGGCGAGCGTCGGCAATCCTGTCGACATGATCGCGTCCGCGTCGCCGGAACATTACAAACAATCGCTCGAAGCGCTGCTCGCCGATCCGTCGATCGACAACGTGCTCGTGATCTACATCCCGGTCGTGCCGACGCAGGCGCCCGACGTCGCCGCGGTGATTCGTGAGACCGCCACGCGCGCTGCCGGCAAGACGATTCTTGCGACATTCATGAGCGCGAACGGCGTTCCTCCATCACTCGAGCCGGTCCCGGCGTTCCCATTCCCGGAGCGCGCAGTCGGCGCGCTGGCAAGAGCGGTTGGCTACGCCGAGTGGCGCCGCCGTCCGGAAGAAGAAGCGAAGGAGCTGCATCTCGACACAATCGCGGTCCGGTCCATTGTGGAGAGTGCACTGGAACACGGCGGCGGCTGGCTCGATCCGATCGAGATCGAGCAACTTCTCCGCGCCTCGGGTATCGACACAGCAGGTGGCGAATTCGTGTCCGACGCCGGGCAGGCATTCAAAGCGGCATTGCGAATCGGCAAACCGGTAGCACTCAAAGCAATCGGTCCCAAACTCCTCCACAAGAGCGATCGCGGCGGCGTAAGACTGTCCCTGAAAACTGAATGCGAGGCACAAGAAGCCTTCCTCGAAATGAAAAACCTCCTCGGCGACGATATGGAATCCGCGTTCGTCCAGCCGATGGTCACCGGCGGCGTCGAAATCATGCTCGGCGCCACCAACGACCCCACCTTCGGCCACGTACTGGCCTTCGGCGCCGGCGGCACACTGGTCGAAGTCCTCTCCGACGTAGCCTTCCGCATCCACCCGCTAACGCCCAACGACGCCGAGGACATGATCAACGAACTACGCTGCGCAAAGATGCTGACCGGCGTCCGCGGCGCCGCCCCAAGCGATGGCCCCGCGCTTCGCGAAGCGATCATGCGCCTCTCAGCGCTGATAAGTCTCTGCCCCGAAATCCAGGAGCTCGACATCAATCCACTGAAGGTCCTCGAAAAAGGAGCGATCGCCCTTGACGCAAGAGTGCGGGTGGAGCGGGTGGCGCCAGCGGCGCCAACGCGGAGGATCGCGTACTAGCATGGGAGCGCGGCGTCCCGTCATGCGTTGCACCAGTTGATGTTCGGGCATCCCACCCGAGGCCACAGTCAAGACGCGGCGCCTTGATCCAAGGCCGACCCCCCTTTCCCAGCTCTCTTGCCGTGGCAGACCGACGCAGAAGCAACGCCCTCGTGGCCGCTACGGAGTCCTCAGTAAGCACTGTTTAGCGATCCTCGTGAACTCTGAAAAAGCCGCGCTACAGATTTATCGGCCAAAATCGTCACTCACGATGCCCAAGCCATAGTTTCCGAAGTTCGTTAGAAGAACCGGAGGCTCAGTTTGCCTCACGACCCGAACCGAAAACGCGACCGCAATACGAGTGGGTTTGACTTCGCGATCATGGTTTTATATCATGCCCTCCTTCCACATCAACAACCAATGAGGTGCAATCGTGCAAGACGTGTCTGGCAGCGCCAGTGGGCGCCTACTTAAAGTGTCCGGGGCGGGCGATGACCGACCCGGAATCGTCAACGAAATTGCTGAAATAATCTCCACAAACGGTGGCAACGTGATTCTGCAGCGCTCCACGAAAATTGCCGGCGATTTCACCATCACACTTGTTGCGAATTTCGATTTGAGCAATGATCGTGGATTTCGGGCGGCGTTGCTCACGCTAAGACCAAATGCCCTCGGCGACACGTTCGTCGTATTTGCGCGCGAGGTATCGATAGGCGACTTCGCGCCCTCTCCTGAACCCGGCTTGACGTACGTTGTAAAGGTCTCAGGGCCAGATCGAAGCGGAATCATAGAGTCAATGACGTTATATCTGTTGCGCAAGAATATTAATTTGGACGTTATGGACTCGGAAGTTACGTTCGATTCCGATAGCGGGACGCTCCGTTTCTGGTCAAATTTTGAGATCACCGTGCCAGTCGATTTTGATATCGGTGAAATCGACCAAAGCTTGACGCAAGCTGGCCGTCGCATTGACTTGGCTGTCGACATCGACCTCAAAACATTGCCGGAGATGGCATGAGCTTAGCGGAAGCCCTGTCACTGGCCGCGTCTATAACATCAATCGTACTCGCTATAGTTGCGATTTGGCTTTCCGTACTATTTTACCGAATGTCGGAAGGCAGTTCGACTCGCATCAAGGATTCGGCAGATAAGGTTGCCGTCGGTGTTGCGAGCGTGCAGCTTATTGTTGACAGATTCTACCGCGACACTTTTTCGGTTATGCGCGAAACCGTTGCGGATGTTCGCAGGCACGCTTGGCCGGAAGCAACTGCTACGATCGATGCGGAGGCGGAATCGCGCGCCCAGCTGAAAATCGAGGCGCTCCAACATAGACTTCATGATGACGTGTCGCGCCTTGTCAGTAACCAAGCCGCAACGGACGCGCGTCTTACTGATGTGTCGTCGAGTCTTCAGGGGCTATTGAGTCGCGCCGTAGAAGAATCACGGAAGATTGAAGCGGAGGCCCGGGAACAGACCATCCGTGACCGTGTGATCAATTCGGTGAAGACCCTTGTGACGACCGGTAGTGATATTACACTCGCCGGTCTACTCGATCACCTGCGAGACTCTCTTTCCGAGACTGACGTCGTTGTCGAGGTTGGAAAACTGCGTGACGACGGGGTGCTCACTTGGTCGGGGCCTCGAGATCGTCTGCGATGGAGCGACAGGCTGACGCTTGCCTCTGCATCAGCTGCCTAACGAACTAACCACATACAGTCGAGTATCCGACGTGAGGGAATCAGGAGCGCAGACCCTGGCATTTCCAGCACGCAAGCCACCTCGCCAGCGGCGATGATGCCGTCACGATCATCGTGATGTATAACCGTCAGGCCGTGCCGGCCGGCGAAAGGCGAAGAAACGTCAGGCAAGGTAAGGAGGAGCGCGCTTCGTGGGTCAAAAGGATGAGACGAGCGGGGAGGCGGCGTTCGATGAGCGGTCGATCGCGCGCAGGCATGGGTTTCGGGAGTTGATCTATCCCGATCGGGCGGCCATCGAGAGCGTGCAGCGGTTCCTGCAGGAGATCGTCTCCACGTGGACGGCAAACAATCCACCCAAGATCCACCTCACCATCCTCCGGCGCTTTTTTCAGGGAGCGATGGAGCGGCAGAACATCAGCAAGATGCCGAACATGCAGCTCGAAGAGTTCCTGCTCATTCAGGCGCCATACGGCATCTGCTCGCGCGTCTTCGGACGGATTCTCGAGCGCAAGAAGGGCGCCTTTTATCAGGCCGCGTATCACTCGGTGGAGAAATGCGAGGAGTTCCTTTCTTACCTTCTCGATCCCGACACCGTCTGGATTCGCAAGAACCTCCCCGAGGAGATGATCGCGCGGGCCGTTGTCCTGCAGGAGTTTCTGGAACGGTATCCCGAAGCCAAGCAACGATCCGATGAGGATCTGGAACGCCGGTTGCGGGCCCGACGCACGTGATATACGAGTCCGATTTCCGGACGCGGAGCCGGATCGTCGATGCGACTGGTGACGTGGAATTGCTGCCGCGGTGCATTTACGCGTAAGGCTCCTTTGCTGGAGCCGCTCGCGTTTGATGTCGCGGTGATTCAGGAGTGCGCGAAGCCTTTGGCGGAAAACGATCATTGTCTGTGGTTCGGAGGCAATCCGCGCCAGGGGATCGCCGTTGTTTCCCGTGAGCCGTATCGCATTCGCGCGATGAAGCGGCGCATCGGCGTTCCGCGGTACACCATTCCCATCGAAGTGACTGGACCGGAAAACTTTCTCCTGCTGGCCGTCTGGTCGAAGGCCAACAAGAAGCATCCGTATGTCGAGGCCGTGGTCAAAGCGGTCCGGCTGTACCGGCACCTTTTTACAGAGCCGGTCGTATTGATGGGAGATCTGAACTCGAACACGTTCTGGGATGCGAACCACGACGACGATCGCAATCACAGCGCGCTGGTTCGATTGCTTTCGGAGTTGGGGCTGGTCAGCGCTTATCACGCGTTCCGCGATGAGCGTCACGGAGAAGAGAGTCAGCCGACGTACTACTTTCAATGGAAAGAAGACCGGCCCTATCATCTTGACTATTGCTTCGTTCCGGCCACATGGGCGACACGGATTGATCGTGTCGACGTCGGCTCGTATGGAGACTGGAAGGGACATAGCGATCATCGGCCGGTGATTGTTGATGTCAGGTGATTGAACGGTGCTTCGCACACAACGTCAACTCATCTTGTTTCTCAGCGCGGTACTAACAATTACGTCGCTTTACGGGGCGCCTGCCCGCGAGCGCATTCTGGCTGTTGGCGGCGAGGTCAAAGCGCCGGTCAAAATCAAGAACTGCGAGCCGCAGTTTCCGGCACGTCTCAACAAGCGCCGAATCACGCAGCCGTTCTTCATTTACGAAGTCGTGATTTCGGACAAGGGTGAGGTCATCTCTGTCCGACAAGCCAAAGACCGGCACCTCGGCGAGCCCTACGCCACAATGGACCATGCGTTCCGCAAGGCCATTCTGTGCTGGCGCTTTCGGCCGGCGACCCTTCACGGACAACCAGTCGCCTGCAGGTACACGATCAGTGCGACGGCGGAAGTGCGCTAGCGCCAGCAGCAGTAGTATTCGGGGGGCCGGCGCCCGTCATGCGTCGTCGGAGGGCCTGATGAATCCTGTTCGGAGTTATGTTTCAACGCTCATCGGCTTCGCTGCCGTGTTCATTGCCACTGCGATCGTTCTCGCCATTAGCGACGCGGCCTCGTTTCATCCGGGAGGCGAATTCGGATCCGCGTGGCAGCGCGCGGAGTTTGATCTGCTGGCCTGGGGGATCGTGCTCGTCTTCAGCGGTGGCGCCTTTGCGCTGGTAACGTTCTTCTTGATCCCATCGGGCCGCGTAATTCCTCTTCCTTTGCTCGTCGGAGTCGTTTGCGGCGGGGCGGTAGTGTCGGTATTTGGGTTCGGTTTCGCGAATCAGCTTCAGCGATGGGCCGGGATTCCCTGGCCTTTGATAGCTTTCTTCCCGGGAATCGTTACCGGCGGGTGTGTTGTGGCACTTGCGCTACTTACGAAGTCTCAGCGCGGGATGCGCTCCAGCGTGGAATTCTCGTCGGATGCGAAATAGAGGAGGCAATCCTCGATTGCGATCGTCGCGGTGGCCAGGTCGCCCGTTCTTATGATTCGGGGCGTGCCGCCAGCGATCGGAATGGCGTTAATGGTCGTCTCCTCACTCTCGCTGACGTAATAGAGCGTCGAGCCGAAAACCTTAAGACTCGACACATCGTCCAAACCGGATACAAGAAATCGAGGAGAGCCGCCACTCTTTGGAAGCGTGGCAATTTGCAGTGACCCATCGCCAATGAGGGTGGCGTAGTAAACGGCGGCGCTGTCCAATGTGACGGAAGCGACAATGACGCTGTCTACGAGTTTTGTCACAGAGCCTCCCGCCAGTGGCACGCGGCGCAGCCCGGCGCTGGCGTTGCCGAGGCCGGCGCCAGCTTCGCCGAAGTAAACGTTTGTGGCGTCGACGGCGAGCGACAGCGGAAATGAAAGATTTGACGCCAGCTTGACAACACCCGATCCGTCGCTCTTTGCGGCGCGCCCAATCGAGCCATCGGCGAGGAAATCTTCGCCTGACGAGGTCCCGACGGTGACCCAATAAACGAATTGCCCGTCGGTCGCGAGGGCAAATGGCGTGTTCAGGCCGCGAACGAGCGCCTTAATCGGACCGCCGTCTTTCGCGATTGAATAAATCGACCCGGTAAGCGAGTCGTCATCCCAGGTCGTGAAATAAATGCGCGTGTCGTCGGTTGTCATCGAAACGATCAGAGAGCTAGGGACTTCGCCGAGGAGTGACGGCGTTCCGCCACCTTTGACAACGCGTGCAATCTGGTCTTCTCCGTCAATGAAGTAGATGTAATGATCATCGAGAGCGAAATCGCCAACTTCAACGATTCGCGCAATGACGCCAGGCGAACAGGCTGATGGTGCTGGCGGCGTGGCTGCATGCCTTCGCATACTCGAAGCAGCGGCGGTTACGGGCACCATCGAGCGCGCATGCACGCGCGGAGACACGGACTCGATGCGCCGCCATGCGCTCAAGACGCGGTCCGCGGACGGCGACGACGCAAAGGCGGGGATTCCTGCAAGCGTGAGCACCAGAGCAAATACCGCGGTCTGCCAGATTTGGATTGCCGCCAGCTTCCTCATCGCTTGTCGCATGCAAGGCTCCCTGCCTGGCCTTCCCTATGGGTGGCCGGACTTCGGTTCGAATATTCAGCCGCAGCCTACGCAAGAGGGCAGCCAGTAGCGGCTAGCGCAGAGAGCCGGGACGGTGCCGTTACGATTGCCGAGAGTGGAGGCGCTTTTTCGTCACGAAGCGCGCCGCTTTGCCGCGATTCGGGGCGCGGCTGTTGCCTTGCCGGCCGTCTTTCGCTTGCCATCGGAAGTGGACGAACGCATCGCTTTGATGACAGTGCGCAAAACGGTATTGACCGCCTCGGGCGAATCGAAGACTTCGGCCACGCCCGCATCGAGAACGATTGGCGGACGCCCCTTGAGCTTCAGATCCATCCGTGCGAAGCGATTGGGCTTCATGCTCTTGAAGTCGAAGTCGTAGTGCGGACGAAGGTCATCGTCGAGATCGAGATCTGCAGGTTTCTTCTTCATAACGTCACTCGATCATCTTCTTCCGCAGTGCGTACCCCACCACTTGTGCGCGATTGTGAAGATGCAACTTGTCGAGGATGTTGCGCACGTGGAACTTGACCGTGTTCTCGCTGAGGTCGAGTCGTTTGGCCAGCTTGCGGTTTGACGTGACGCCTTCGACCATCAGTTCGAGGACTTCGCGCTCCCGCGCCGTCAGCGCATCGGGCACGTCCTGCGAAACCTTCGGTTCCGCGGCCGGCTTGGCGAATTCCTGCAGGAGTTTGCGCGCCAGCAGCGGCGTGAGTCCCAACTCTCCGCGCGTCACGCGATCCAGAAGCGTGAAGAACTCCTCGGCCTCCAGATTTTTCTGCAGATAGCCCTGTGCGCCGGCCTTGATCGCTTCGAACAGCGTCTCGTCCTGATCGGACGCCGTGAGGATCACGACCTTCACGTCCGGCACGTCGGCGGTGATCTGCCGCGTCGCGCCGATGCCGTCGAGCTCGGGCATCGAGACGTCCATCAGCACGAGCTCGGGCCGCAACTTCCGCGCGAGCTCGACGGCCTCGTGACCGTTGTGTGCTTCGCCCACGACCTCGTGGCCCTGCGCGGCCAGCAGACTGCGAAGACCGTCGCGAAACAGCGGATGATCGTCAGCGATGAGTATGCGCACGGGACGATCAGTGTAACCGTCAGTTGCCGGGCAACGGAATCTCTGCGTGAACGACCGTCCCGCCGCCGGGGTTGCTTTCGATCGAGAAGGTGCCGCCGATCGATTCTGCGCGCTCGCGCATCGTCGAGATCCCGAACCGGGGGAAATCGGTTTTGCGCGGCGCGTCCGGGAGTCCGATGCCGTCGTCGCTCACGGTGATCGACAGCTTTCCGGCGCGCTTCCGGACTTCGAGACTGGCCTTCGTGGCCTTGGCATGCTTGCGGACGTTGGCAAGCGATTCCTGGATGATGCGGACGACCTGCAGCTCCATACCGGGCGGCACGGTGATGTCGTCGTCGAGCAGGAGATCGGTCGTGATTCCTGCCTGCATCTTCCAGTGCGCGACGTACTCCTCGAGCACCACGTGCAGCGATCGCGCAGGACCTGACAACGTGCGGAGATCGACGATCGATTCGCGCACGTCGCTATACGCCTCGCGCGCTGCCGCGGCCAACTCGCGCAACTGTTCCATCCCCTCTTCCATCTTGTTCTGGCGGATGTACTCCCTGGCCGCCTGAGCCTTCGTGTTCACGTAGCCGAGGACTTGAGCCGTGCCGTCATGGATCTCGCGCGCGATGTGTAGCCGTTCCTGCGCCACCGCCATATCCGCAACCTGCCGGTGCATGTGCGCATTGTCGATGGCGATGGCCGCCTGCACGGCGAAGCGCTCCAGCGTCTCTTCATCGCCCGGCGTGAACTCGCTTCCGTCCGCTTTTTCGCTGAGGTAGAGGTTGCCGGCAAACGGTCCTTTGCATGTGACCGGGACGGCCAGAAGTGAACGCATCACGGGATGATTGGGCGGAAATCCTTGTGAGCGGGAGTCCTTGCCGATGTCGGGCAGACGCAGACGCTCGCCTTCGTGGAGAACGACGCCGAGGAGGCCGTGGCCAGCGGGAGGAGGTCCGATGCGCGCGCGCTGCTCGCTCGTGACACCCGAAGTCAGGAACGTCTGGATCGATGCGTCATCGTTGACGACGGAGAGTGCTCCGTATCGCGCGCCGACGAGACTCCGCGCACGCTCGACGACCTTGTTCAGGACCGCATCGAGCGACAACTCCGCGCTGACGTCGAGACCCGCTCCATGCAGCGCGAGCAGCTCGGCGTTCTGACGCTCGAGGGTTTGCTTGGTGCGGCGGATCGCGCGGATCATCACGACGCCGAGGATGATGAAAGCAGCGATGATGAGGGTGTCGAGAATCAGCCGGTCGCGTTGCGAGATCGCGAAGCTCGTGATTGATCGCAATCCCTCGAAGATGAGCACGATGACAATCGGCTCCGCGATGGCGAGATAGCGCAAGCGCCGTACGATCATTGGAGCGCAGAGTATTTCGGAATGCGTTGCGCGTCGAGAGGATGAGCGGTGCTTACGGCGACAGCCGCTCCACCACCCAATCCTTCACGTCGTTGCGCAGGCGGTACCAGAAACGATCGTGCAAACGATCGTCGCGTCCCTGCCAGAACTCGAACAGAAGCGGGATCACGCGGTAGCCGCCCCAGTGCGGCGGACGCGGAATGACGACGTCGCGATACGTCGTCGACAGTTCCTCGAAACGGGCGTCGAGCGCGCCACGGCCGGCGAGAACGCGGCTTTGTTCGGATGCCCAGGCGCCGAGCTGGCTGCCTCGGGGACGCGTTGCAAAATACTCGTCCGACTCTTCCTCGGTCGTCTTGACGACGGCGCCTTCGATCCTCACCTGACGCTCGAGCGATTGCCACCAGAAAACCAACGACGCGCGCGGATTGTCGTGAATCTGTTTTCCTTTGCGGCTGCAGTAGTTCGTGTAGAAAACGAATCCGCGGTGATCGAAGGATTTGAGGAGACAAACGCGCCCGGAGACCTCGCCATCGAGTGCCGCCGTCGACACCGTCATCGCCTCGGGCATCGCGATGCCGGCGTCTTTGGC
Source organism: Thermoanaerobaculia bacterium (assembly GCA_963719365.1). Lineage (GTDB taxonomy): Bacteria > Acidobacteriota > Thermoanaerobaculia > Gp7-AA8 > Gp7-AA8 > JADGNZ01. The sequence continues at coordinate 2,634,201 of OY970380.1, forward strand.
ATCGTCAAACCAGCGGTCGAATTGTTCGAACGGGTCGGGATCGAGGTCGGTCTCGAGAAGGGGATTCACACTCACATCAAACTCCTGCCGCCAAGATATCGCACGCTCATGGCTGCGGGTACCAGTGATAGAGAAAAAAATAGACCAGCACGCCGGTGACGGAGACGTACATCCAGAGCGGGAACGTCCACTTCGCGACGCGCCGGTGCTGCGGCACGCGCATTTTCAGCCCGTTGCGCACGGAGAGGATCACCAGCGGCACGATCGTGATGGCGAGAATGGTGTGCGAGATGAGAATCGTGAAGTAGAGCGGCCTCACCCAACCGGTGCCAGGAAAGCGCGTGACCACACCGTGCCGGAGGATGTGGTTGAGCACGTAGCAGACCAGAAAAATCGACGCCGTCGTACACGCCGCCAGCATGAAGCGCTTGTGCATCTGAATGTGATGCCGCCGGATCAGGATGTAGGCGATGAGCAGAAGCACGCCGGTAGTGGCGTTGAGCGAAGCGTTGATCGCGGGAAGGATGGTGGACACTGCGCTGGACTGTAGCAGGATTGAATGAAGAGTGAAGTGTGAAGAGTGAAGAGTGAAAGTGGCTTGAATCCCGCCTTTTCACTCTTCACTCTTCACTCTTCACTCTTCTCTCAGCAGCTCGTTGACCACGCCGACAACGTGTTCGACGGCATCGTCGTTCGTGGCGCTGTAGTAGTCGCGAATGATTCCGTTCTTGTCGGCGACCGCGAACTTTGTGCTGTGCAGCACCGACTCGTTCACGCTGCCGGTGGCGTCGCCGGCGGCGAGCTTGAATCCGTTGATCGAGAGATCGACGATCGTCTGGCGGTCGCCGGTCAGAAACAGCCAGCGCGGATCGTTGCGCACGTGACCGGCGTAGTCGTGAAGCACCGGCGGCGTATCGCGAATCGGATCGACGCTGATCGAGACGAAGCGGACCTTTGCGTCCTTCGGAATCTTCTTGGTGAGCCGCCGCATCGTCGCCGTCATCATCGGACACGTGCCGGCGCAGTGCGTGAAGATGAAGTCGTAAACGACGACGCTGCCTTTCAATTCACTCATCCGCACCGGCTGATTCGTGTCGCTGACAAGTTGTGTTTCCGGGATGGGGAAAAGCTTCGGGAGGTCAGATTCGTGGTGGCAGGCCAGAGCGAGAAATATGACTAACAAAAGGAAGCAACGTCGCTGTACAGGAGCGGCGCCGATGGGTTCACGACACCCCTCATCCGCCTTCGGCACCTTCTCCCCTCGAAAAGCACGAGGGGAGAAGGCGCTCGATGTTTGTGACAGGCGAGAGTTTGAACGAAGGCGTGTTCGAGAGCTCGGCGTCCTCGAATGACTTTCCCCACGAGCGCCTTCTCCCCCACGCTTTTGTGGGGGAGAAGGTGGCCGAAGGCCGGATGAGGGGGCACTGAACTTCGCGAGTCCTCTGAGCATCGGCACTGAGCGTAGCACGTGATATGAGTGCTCCGGCATGGGCGCGAAACTGCAACGAAAAACCGTCGTCATCACCGGCGCGTCGAGCGGGATCGGGCGCGCGGCGGCGCTGGAGTTTGCGCGACGCGGAGCGAATCTCGTGCTGGCTGCGCGGCGCGGAGAACTGCTCGAAGTCGTGGCGAAGGAATGCCGCGCGATTGGCGTCGACTGCAAGGTCGTCGTCACCGACGTCACGCAACGCGCCGACTGCGAGCACCTCATCGACATCGCAGGCAGTGTCGATGTGCTCGTCAACAACGCAGGCTTCGCCATCTTCGACGCCATCGAGTCCGCGCGTCCCGACGACCTCGCGTCGATGATGCAGACGAATTACTTCGGCACGGTCTGGTGTACGCAGGCGGTGCTGCCGCAGATGCTGGCGCGGGCCAACGGAACGATCGTCCATGTCGCCTCGATCGCCGGCATCATGGGTTACGCGCGAATGGGCGGCTATTGTGCAACCAAGTTCGCGATGATCGGTTTCTCGGAGACGCTGCGCGATGAAGTTGCGAGTCGCGGAGTGCGCGTGGCGATGGTTTGTCCAGGGACGGTCGAGACCGAATTTTTCGTGAAAGCGGAGCGCGGCAAAATGCCCGGCGCATCGCGGCTGATCCTGGCTATCAAACCGCCGAAGGTCGCACGCGCCATCGCTGATGCCGCGGAGGATGGAAGGTACCGGCGCATCCTGCCGTTGGGCGCTGCAATGTACATGCGATTCAAAGAGCTCTTTCCGCGTCTCGCCCACCTTCTGATGCGCCGCGTTTCCTCGGTCGTGGAGACGAAGTCATGAGACGCAAAGCGCCGGTGACGGTGACGTTGCTGGTGGTCATCGCCCTCGTCTTCGTTTTCGAAATGCTCCTCGGCGGACCGCGCCTCGGGTCGAACAGCAGCGTTCTCACCGGCGACGTGAACGGTGAAGTGCTCGAATCGCTCGGCGCGATCGTCGGCGGAATGCTCGTCCGTCACGAGTTCTGGCGGCTGGTCACGGCGATGTTCCTGCACGCGAGTTTTCTGCACTGGGCGGTCAACTCGTGGGCTCTCTACCAGCTCGGAACGTTGTACGAAGTGTTGTTCGGTTCGAAGCGTTTCGCGATGACCTACTTCGCGACGGGCCTCGTCGCCTCGCTGGCCAGCGCCATTCGCATCGGGACTACGAACGGACTTTCGGTGGGTGCCAGCGGCGCGATCTTCGGCATCCTCGGCGCGTTCATTTTCTCGATCGCACGGTCGCCGGTTTATCGTCACCAGCCTTGGACGCGCGGGCTCATCGGTCAGTTGGTCTTCTGGATCGTGGTCAACATCGCCATCGGCTATTCGCTGCCATTCATCGACAACGTCGCGCACCTCGGCGGCTTGATCGCGGGGCTGATTCTGGGATTCATCATCCCCCACCGCGTCCCGCCGCCACCGCCGCGGGAGAGCGTGATCGATGTGGGGATGATGGACCAGTCGTCGCAATAGCGCGGCGGCGAGACGCCGGCTGGCTTGGCGGCGTCCTCGCCGCCATCACCCGCGACGCAGTACCAGCCGCAGATCCTGGCCGCCGAAGATGCGGGCGTTCAGGGCATCGACCAGCGTGCGCGTTTCTTCGTTCGCGGCGACCAATCGGTTGCCCTCGGGGAACGGGTGAATCGCGTGAATCTCATCGATCGCGAATCCATGCTCACGGCCGAGCAGCGTCAACGCCGCTGGATGGCGCGGTGCGAGATGCGTCGGGTCGCGCCAGAATTCGGACGCGCTGACTGCCAGCGATTCCGCGTTCGGCGTCTCGATGATGAGCAGACCGCCAGCCCGCAGCACGCGCGCGGATTCAGAAAACAGCGCGAACAACGCATCGACCGGAAGATGCTCGACGACATGCATCGCCACGACGGCGCCAATCGAGCCGGCGTTGATCGAAGCGAAACAGCCCGGCACTCCGGCGACCGATGCATCGATACCGCGCGCCACAAGATCGGCAACGGAGCGCTCATTCGTATCGAAGCCACGCGCGGCGATCCCGGCATCGCGGCAGGCGATCAGAAACTCGCCACGTCCGCAGCCGACATCGATCACCGGCTGCTGCTCGCGTACACGTTCGACGTACTCGCTCACCGACACGTCGCCGCGCAAGCCGTCTTCGAGGCGGCGGTAGAGGAAGTCGTTCGCAACCGTGGTTCCGGATGCGATCAGAGGATTCGTCACGTCGCGCACGCGAACGGCGACGGTCTCGATTTTCTGATCGAGCGCAGCGATCAGCGAATCGTTGCGCTTTGCCGCGATCGGAATCAGCTCGCGGATTTTAGCCAGCTCGCTGGCCAGCGACTCATCGGCGGCGCGCACATCGCGTTGCACCGCTTCGATGTCGCGCTTGAGATCCTCGCGAGCGCGCACGACGTCGTTGCGGATGTCGTTGAGAAGATCGAGAAGGGCGACGTTGAAGTTGCGCTGACGTTCTTCCTCCGGCTCAACGGAGCGATTGACGAACCGCCGGAAGGTACGCAGGAGAAAATCGAAACGGGACGGCCGCGGCCGGAATCGCCGGTCGTGCTCCCACGTGTCGCGCCAGCCATCGGCTCCCGACGGCGGAGCATCGACGAAACGGTCGTCGCTCATTGATGGGAGGATATCAGCAGGAAACTTGAGGGTGCACAGACACTCTGCCCGTGCACCCTCCGAGGATCTACGCTTCCGCTTCTTCAGCAGCAGCCGGAGCCGCCGCGACTGGCGCAGGAGCCGGCGGCACCTCGATCGATTCCTTCCCCTCGGGGACGACTTCGACCTGGATGTGCGCGGCCACCTCGCGGTGCAGGCGGACTTCGACGTCATGAACGCCGACGCTCTTGATCGGATGTCCGAGCTCGATGCGGCGCTTGTCGACTTCGATGCCCTTCTTCGTCAGTGCATCAGCGATGTCGTTCGACGTCACCGAACCGAAGAGGTTGCCGTGATCGCCGACGCGCTTGTGGATGACGATCTTCATCCCCTTCACGCTGTCAGCCGCTTTCTGCGCTGCTGCTTTTTCCTGATCGCCAAGAGCCGCCCACTTCTTGCGCTCCTGTTCGATCGACTTCAGGTTACCGGGTGTTGCTTCGCGCGCGAGCTGCTTCGGAATCAGAAAATTGCGCGCGTAGCCACCCTTGACCGTGACGACGTCACCGCGGCTGCCAAGCCCGCGGATCTCGTCAATGAGAATGACTTTCATCAGAGTGATCCTTTCGATTGAAATGTCGGAAATCGAAAAACGAGTCAAATAGCCCTGCCATGCAGAGCAAGAGCTGGGAGATGCCGGTCAACGCCAGGAATCCGAGGAGCATCCAGGCGAAGAGGGAGCCGATGAATCCAGAGCTGGTGCGGGCGATGAACGACCGGAAGATCGCCAATCCCTGCAGCAGATAGAGAAACGCGACCACCGCCAGCACGTTCGCGCCGACCTGCTGCACCATCCCGCTGGCCAGCGGCGTGAGACCGCTTGCCACGAACGCGAAGAGCAGCCACTCGGGGAGCGAGAGATTGCGGAACAGATACGCGGTGACCACGGCCGGATCGCGAACGAGCGCGTAATTGCGCCAGGCGCGAAGACGGCCGAGCATGACAAGGCTGAATACGAATACGAGAATGATGTCGATCAGCAATAACGCCGGCAGGCAGAGCGTGGCGATGTCCATCCATCTCTTGAAGAAACTGACGGCATCGGGAGGCAAGCCTGCCTGTTGGTAATTCGCCACCATCGTGGCGGTCGTTACATGCGCGTTTGCGAGCTCCGAAGCGTACGGCGACGCCCCGGTCACCATCCGCATCGTCAGCTCCGTGACTGCGAGTCCGGCGATGCCCATGATCAGCGCGAACATCAGCACGCGCCCGAAACGTTCGCCGCGCTCGACGAGCGGCAGCGCGGCCAGTGCCGGAATGCCGATGGCGAGACAGATGGCGAGCAGATAGCCGAACGTGATCGGCGCATCGGCAGCGCTTCCCGCGCGAGTGGTCCCGAACACGAGCAGCCCGGCGATGCCCGCCGACAACACGAAAACCAGCCACGCCGCGCGCCGCCCGTTGCGTATCCCGCAATGGAACAGCGCCGCGGGCAGGAAGACGCGCAGCGGCGAAACGAACATCAGCGCGCTCAGGATCGTGTAGCCGGCCAGACTGCGGGCCTGCTTCCCGAACGAGCGCACCGGTGTTGTCGCTACCGGCTCATCGTGCTGCAGAGACGTCTCGGTCATCAGAGTAATCGTTTAGTCGGTCGCGAACGGCAGCATGGCCGCGATGCGCGCACGTTTGATTGCGCTTTGGAGCTTGCGCTGATGCAGCGCGCACGTTCCGGAGATGCGGCGCGGAAGAATCTTGCCGCGCTCAGGGATGAACTGCTGCAGCGTCTTGATGTCTTTGTAGTCGATGTACTCGAGCTTCTCGACGCAGAATTTGCAGACGCGCTTGCGGCGGAAGAAAAACTTCTTCTTGCCACCCTGCGCGCCGCCAGGTCCGCCGGCGCCGCCGCGGCCGGAATCGCGTCCGCCACCACCACCGCCGCCACCAGGTCGTCTCATTTCGGTTGCCATATCAGTCTCCTCTCCTTATTCAGCCGGCACCGCTTCGTCGGAAGCAGGAATGGCCGAGGGTTCCGCGGGGGCCGAAGTCGGGGCTCCCGGGCTGGCTGCGAACGAAGGGGCTGGGCGCATGCGCTCCTTCTTCGGGTTGCGCTTGGCAAGCTTCTCGGCGCGCTTGTGGTCGAGATCCGTGCGCACGATCATGTGGCGCAGGATCCGGTCCGAGTTTTTCATCCGGCGGTCGAGCTCATTGAGCCCGGCCTCGGTCTCAAACACGAGGAGCTGGTAGTTGCCTTCGTTGAACTTCTGGATGGGATATGCGAGCCGGCGCCGCCCCCATACTTCTTCGTGGGTGAGCTTTGCGCCCGACCCCTCGGCGATACGCTTGAACTCAGTGGCAAGCGTCGTCGCCTCTTCCTCCGGTACTTGCGGAGAAAGGATGAACAGGACTTCATAAGTCCTCATAAATCCTCCTTCTGGCCTAGCGGAGCCTCCGCCTGGAGCGGATGGCTCAAGGAGCTGGACAGATTGTCAAAAGATGTCCCGACCGCGGAGAGCCGGGCCGGGGATGATACGCAAAGGGTGAGCTGGGAACAATTATTTCAGAGAGGCAACGAGCGGAAGCCGGCGAATTCGGATCGATGTCGCGTTCACCGTCATCGCACTCCCCTGTTCCAGTTCAGCGCCAGTTACGCCGATGACGCGTCGGATGAGATCAGCCAGTGCTTGATCGCGCAAGCCTTCGAGTCGAATGCGAATCACTGAGGGCGCCGTCGCTCCGGATAGAGCCAGGATCGCATGGCAATCGGCGTCAAGTGTGATCAGAGCTCGCGCGTTTTCACGGCACCAAATCAGAATGTCTGCATCGTCCGCGGTCGCGAGCCCGACTTCGCGAGCATGAAAGACATCCATTCCTGACGCGCGGAGAATCTCCGCCGCAGCGGCTGAAAGGTTCTGGTCAAGCAGCAACTTCATCGCGCGCCGCAGCGTAGAGAGCAGCCCAGACCTAAGTCAATGCGCTTGACGCAAGTCAAAACAAAGGTCCGTCAGTTCTGAGCCACGAGCTCTTCAACGCGATCCTCGAGACTCGACGCCGCATATTCGAGAGCCTGTCGGATGTCTTCGGCATCCAGATCCGGATAGGCACGCTTCAACTCTTCGCCCATGCCGTACGCAGCCACCGCGAGAACTACGCGCTTTACCGTGATCCTCATACCGCGGATGCACGGCTGACCGTTCATCTTTCCCGGCTCGACCGTGATCCGATCTAGTTTGACCATAGCGTCTATTGTCGGCCCATGCGTCGTTTACTTCAAATACTGCGCGAACCACTCTACGTACCGCTTCTCGATGTCCACACCCCGCAGCGGATCCAAATCCATTCCGCCATTATCATCGTTGCCACCAATGATCCGCACGATCACCGCAACTGAGTACGTGATGCCGCTGCGCGAGGGCGGCTCGCTTCCTGCGATCGTCGCGGGCGATGACGAAGGCACGTACGTGCTCAAGTTTCGTGGCGCGGGGCAGGGGGCGCGGGCGCTGATCGCGGAGTTGGTCTCGGGCGAGATCGCGCGGCTGTTGAAGCTTCCGGTGCCGGAAATCGTCTTCGTCGATCTCGATCCGCGCATGGCCAAGACGGAGCCCGATCCCGAGATTCAGGATCTGCTGCGCAAGAGCGAAGGGCTCAATCTCGCGCTCGACTATCTCCCCGGCTCGATCACGTTCGATCCGATCGTGGCGCTGCCGATGGCCGGCATCTCGCGGTTGGCGTCATCAATCGTCTGGTTCGACGCGCTCGTCACGAACGTCGACCGCACACCGAAAAACACGAACCTGCTCGTCTGGCATCGCAAGCTCTGGATGATCGATCACGGCGCTTCGCTGATCTTCCACCACAATTGGGACGGCTACCTTGAGCGCAGCGGCAATCCGTTCCGGCAGATCGGCGAGCATGTGCTGCTGCGCTGGGCCAGCGAGATCGCGGAGGTCGATGCCGAGCTGGCCGCGCTTCTGACTCCCGAGGCGATTGAGGGAGTGGTCGAGCTGATTCCAGAATCGTGGCTCGGCGACGAGCCCCGCTTCCCCACCATCGCCGCGCACCGCCTCGGGTATCGTGATTATCTGATGCAGCGCCTGGCATCGCCGCGCAAGTGGATGGAGGACGCCGTTCATGCACGAACGCTTCGTGTTTGACTACGCCGTCGTGCGGATCGTCCCGCGCGTCGACCGCGGCGAGTTCCTCAACGCCGGCGTCATCCTCTTCTCGCCCACCGCCGGCTTCCTCGACTGCCGCATCGAGCTCGATCACGCCCGCCTCCTCGCCCTCGCTCCATCGATCGACGTCGGCGTCGTCGAAAGCTACCTCGAAGCGATCCCCAAAATCTGCGCAGGCGGCGGCGAAGCCGGCTCGATCGGCGACCTCCCCCAACGCGCTCGTTTCCACTGGCTGGTGGCACCGCGCAGCACAGTGATCCAGACGTCGGCCGTGCACTCGGGCGTTCACGAAGATCCGAAAGCCGCGCTGGAAGGATTGTTCGAGAAGCTCGTGCGGATGGCGTAGGTGGCTTTTCGAATTGGCGCTCGGTCAATTGAGTAAGCAAGGATTTCTTGACAGTTGAATCCGATGTATTCGCGCAGACGTTGCGTCGCCCACATCCGGAAGGTTGTAGGACCTGGTCGCGTAGTTCTTGCCGTCAGCGGCAGTTGTCAAGGAATCCTTGACAAGTGAATCGGGCTCCGGCTCGCCTTCTCACGTTCGTGATGCGGGCGACGATCTCCAGCGTTCGCTATTCGCGAATCACGAATGCTACAATACTCTTCCATGGAAAGCCTCAAACCGCAGGATGTACTCGTGGTGCTCAAGCTTTGTGCGGCGGCATCGTCTTCGCCCAAAAGTGGAGTGGTGCCGCAGCGTCCGCCGATGGCCGTGCTTGGGGTCGAGCTGGGACTCAGCTCGTCCGAGGTGCATGCGGCAATCCGGCGGGGACGGGCGTCGGGACTGCTTCAGGACACTTTCCCCGCAATCGACAAACGGCAAACGAAACAAAGACATCTTTCCGAGAAGCTCCGGGTTGGGCACCCGGCGTCGAAGGTCGCAGCGAGAAACTTTCGGCGGGAACGCATCAACGTTACCGGCGTCGTGGAGTTTCTCGTGCATGGCCTCAAGTACGTCTTCCCGCCACGCCGAGGCGGGATGACTCGTGGAATGGCCACGTCGTATGCCGCCGCGCCGCTGAACGAATTCATCGCCAGAGGAGAGGAGCCGATTCCGGTTTGGCCGTTTGCCGAGGGAAAGGAGCGCGGCGTCGAGCTCGAGCCGCTCTATCCGTCTGTTCCATTTGCTGCGTCGCGCGATCCGGCACTGTACGAATTGCTCGCCATCGCCGACGCGCTTCGCGAAGGACGCGCGCGTGAACGAAAAATCGCGGAGGAACAGCTCCGTCTGCGATTGAGCGACATCGAATGGCCGATGAAAATCGCGAGCTTTTGATTCGTGGAGCACAGTTGCTCGGCGATCTTCGAGGCGAATTCGTCTTCGTCGGCGGATGTACCACTGGTTTACTGATCACCGATCCGGCCGCGGCGAACATACGGCCAACGTTTGATGTGGACGTCATCGTTGCGACCGCTTCCGTCGCGGAGTACTACGCCATCGCGAAACGTCTGCGCGCCCTCGGCTTCCACGAAGACACCAAGGTCATTTTTGCCGCTGGAAACACCGAAATGACCTCACGTTCGACGTCATGCCCACCGATCGAAACGTGCTCGGGTTCACGAACAAGTGGTACGTCGGAGCGATTGCGAACGCAGTCGATTGTGAGCTCGAAGCAGGGCTCACCATTCACGTCGTGACACCTCCCTACTTCTGCGCAACGAAAATCGAAGCATTTCACGGACGAGGGAACGGCGACTACGCCGGCAGCCACGATCTCGAAGACTTCCTTACGGTTGTCGATGGCCGCCCGGAGCTCGTCGCAGAAATCGAGGCAACGGAAGCGACACTTCGCAGCTATCTCGCCGCTGAAGTTCGCGACCTTCTCGCGCGCCAGGAGTTTCTCGACGCATTGCCCGGCAGCCTCATGCCCGACGCCGCAAGTCAGGCGCGACTCCCGCTGCTGCTCTCGCGACTCGAGCAAATCGCTGCAGGCTGATGGCGTAGCGCGCGGAGCACGCAAGAAACCCTCCGCTCCTCCGCGTCTCCGCGTGAAAACGTTTTACAGTGCAGCAGATGACAAACGTTCTCTTCATACCACGCGCGATCGGATTCGCGCGCACCCCATTCAAAGACACGGCACAGGTTCCGAAAGGTCCTGGGACGAAGCATGAGGCGGACGGGACGCTGGAAATCCTGCCGGAGTTCGCGCAAGGGTTGAAAGACATCGAAGGCTTCTCGCACCTCTTTGTGATCTGGGTATTCGATCGCTCGGATGGTTACGATTTGCTCGGCGCTCCGCCCGGCGAAACGGTTCCGCATGGCGTCTTCGCGACCCGCTCCCCGCGCCGGCCGAATCCGATCGCGCTCACGGTCGTCGAGTTGGTTCGACGCGACGGCGCGACGTTGCGCGTTCACGGCGTCGATATGCTCGACCAGACGCCGATACTCGACATCAAGCCGTACACGTCGAGCATTCCGATCGAGAAGCTGCGGCGTGGTTGGCTGGAAGATGCCGAGCAGCGTGCGGGAAAGCACTGAAGAGAGATGGGGATTAGCGGCGAGGCTCTCGCCGTTTTAGTCGGAACGGTTGATGACAATGATTCGCACACAGATTTCGTTCGACGCGGACGTCGTCGCACAAGCGCAATTATCAGCAAAGCGCCGCGGCATTTCGTTCGCGGAGCTTTGCCGGCGAGCGGTGGCCGAGCTCATCGTGCGCGAGTCGTCAGACCGTCCGTGCATGTCATTGGCAGGCGTCTTTGATGGAAGTGCGGGCGACAGCGAGTCTGTCGATTCGGTTGTTTACGATCGCGAAGCAGTCTGATTCACCAACTCGTCGCGTAGCTTCCCAGCGCCGTCACTGAATCGGCATCCTCGCGCAGTTGCTCGATTGCTTCCGCGATCGCGGCGTCGGACAGGTTGCCGATGATGTCGAGGTAGAAGGCGTAGTCGCGCGGTTTGCCGGGGATCGGGCGCGATTCGATTTTGGAGAGGTCGATGCCGGCGGTGGCGAAGACGCCGAGGGCGCGGTAGAGCGAGCCGGGCTTGTTGGCGATCTCCAGAAGGAGCGATGTTTTCCAGCGTTGCGCGGCGGGTTCGGCGATCGGGCGAATGGAGGCACTCTGCGGCGCGAGCAGGAAGAAGCGCGTGAAGTTCTGCGGATCGTCTTCGACGTTTGTGGCCAGGATCACGCCGCCGTAGATGTTCGCCGCGGCCTCCGAGGCGATGGCTGCTTCGCCGGGCTGGCGGCGCTCCATCACGACGCGGACGGCACCGGCGGTGTCGTGCATCGGCTCCGATGTCATCTCCGGATGCTGGCGGAGAAAACGGCCGCATTGCGCGAGGGCGACGGGATGCGAATAAACGCGGCGAACATCGGCGAGAGTCGTTCCCGGAGGTGCGATGAGGTTGTGAACGATGCGCAGAAACGTCTCGCCGCGGATGGTCAGTCCTGACGTTAGAAGCAGGTCGTAGTTGCGATGGATGGAGCCGGCGAGGCTGTTCTCGATCGGCGCAACGCAGCAATCGGCGTCGCCCGTTTCGACGGCATGGAACATCTCCTCGAACGAGCGGAACGGAATCGTCGCCGCATCGTCGCCGAGGAGTTGTCGCGCGGCCGATTGGCTGAAGGCGCCCGGCTCGCCCTGATAGGCGACGCGCGGTTGGTTAGTCGAGCTCATGTTTGAAAGGCGAAATGTTGAATGTTGGATGTTGAGTGTTCGATGTTGAATGAGATGGCGTGTTCATTCCTCATTCAACATTCACATTCAACACCGAACATTCAACATTCGGTTTCCAGACTCACCCCCGAAGCGCTCACTGCTTCGCCAACTCGACCCTCCGGTTTTGTGCCCGTCCGGTTGCGGTCTCGTTGCCGGCCAGTGGTTGCGACGCGCCGAAGCCTTTCGTCGTGAGGCGGTCTGCGGCGATTCCGGCGTTCACCAGATAGGACTTCACCGAGTCCGCGCGCCGCTGCGAGAGCGGAACATTCTGCGCATCGCCACCGCTCGAATCGGTATGTCCTTCGATCGTCAGCTTCCAATCCGGCTTCGCTTTGAGCATGGCCGCCATCTTGTCGATCGTCGGCTTCGATTCATCGCGGATCACGTCGGAGCTGGTGTCGAAGTTGATGCCGTAGACGCGCGTGCGGCCAGCGTCCTCCAACTCCTTCTCCATCGTTGCCTCGGCACCGCTGCCCGCCCAGTGAGGACAGGAGCCGGTGTCGCTGGAAATCTTCTTGCCGTTCCAATCGCTGCCTGCGCCTTGCGAATCGGTGTCGTACCACCAGAGTCCGAACATCTGCTGGCCGCTCGGATCGAAGACCATGATGGCCGGACCTTTCTTGCCCGGCACTTCAGTCCAGGTGAACTTCATGATCCGGCCTTCGATGCCGCCGGTCAGAAGTCCGCCGGCATGCTCGTAGCAGCCGGTCACTGATGTCCCTTCCTGCTTGAGGTGGAAGTTGCCGAAGTTCGTGGCGTACGTGCCGCTGGCGTTCGAAAACTCGCTATGTGTGAGCTGCTTTCCAAATCCGCGGAAGTCCATCAGCTCGATGTAGTCGGGAGAGCCATTGTTGTTCTTGACGTTGAGCCTCACCCATCGCCCGGGGACCGCGGCGGCAACCGGGAAACTCTGCTTGTCGGTCTTGTCATGGAGCGACACGTCCGCGATTTTCTGGAAGCCGGAGGTGGCGCTGACGTCCGAGACTTCGACCGAGACATCCTTCGCGCCGCGCAGGTCGCCATCGGCGCTGGCAGTATCAAACTCGAGCCGATTGAGCTCCGTCTTTTCGGAAAGCGCGATGACGATCGATTGCGGCGTGATCACACCCTTCGGCGAGGCCCAGCCGGTCGAAGCCTTCTCGTCGAGGATCCGGAAAGCGGACCAGGTTTCGTCATACTCCTGCGGTTTCTGCGCGATCAGCGCACCCGAAGAAAAAGAGACGAGCGACGGCTCCTGGCTGTCGGCAGCCGCAGTAGTTGTTGTCGCCGCCGCAGACGCCGTGCTGATGACGGCCGTACTCGCGGTGCTGCTCGCGGACGTGGTTTCGGACGTGGCTGGCGCGGCTTCCTTGCGCGCGCAACCGGTCAGCAGCAGCGAGGCGAGAGCAATCACAAGGGCAATGCGAGGCATTCGTTGTCTCCTTCGAAGCTGGATTGTACCTACTCGATCCGCTTCGCCGGACGATCGCCGCCCTGATGCAGGATCAGTTTCGTGGCGCGGCCCTGCGCATCGGTTTCGAATGTGATCTGCGCGTCGACGATTTTCAGAAAGAAGTTGTGATCGTCCTCGGCGAAGAGCTCGGCCTTCGGCTGTGCCGTGGGCTGCCCGAACAGATGGCTGCCGTCGCGGGTGATGGCGATGATGAAGCCCGGCGCCAGCTCGTAGTGGCCGACGTAGCGCTCCAGGATCGCCGGATCGACGGCGACTTCTTTTCGCTCTTTCGGAGCCGGGACATCGCCGGTGATTCGTTTCGCTGGCTTGTCTGCGCCATTCTGATGAAGGATGAGTTGGTCGTTCTCGAAAGTGATGCGCGCGCCGACGGACGCGATCGCAAAGTTTCGTTCGTCTTCGGCAGTCAGCTCGAACTTCGGCTGTCCGGTGGCCTGAACGAAGAGGTGATCGCCGCTGTGCGTGATCGTGAGGATGAAGCCGGGTGCAAGTGCGTATCGGCCGGCGTAGCTCTCCAACACCTTCGGATCGATCGCAACTTTCGGAGCTTGTTTCGGAGCCTGCGTCGGATCGATTATCTGGAGGCCGATGTCATCGACGCTGGCCGAGATGTTGGTGAGCACGACGACGCCCGTACGCTTCTTCGCGTCGTATCCGACGAACGATCGGTAGCCGCTAGTGGCGCCGTTGTGCCAGACGATCTCCTGACCGCTGGGAGTGGTCAGGATGTGCCAGGCAAGTGCGATGGCGAGACCCGGCGTGCCCGTGGGACGGCGCACCGCCAGTTGCGCAGCCATCGCCGTCGCGAGCGGCGTCTTCGTGTAGCCGAGCTCCGCGGCGAGAAACTCGAGAAGGTCGTTTGCGGTCGATCGAATCGCGTACATGCCTTCCAGAACGCCGGGATCCCAGTTGGAAACGCGCTTTCCGCTCTCATCGTGCCCGAGGGCAAGCCGTTGTTTGAGTGCGTCCGAGAGCGTGATCGTTGTCGACTTCAAACCTAGCGGCGCAGTGATTCGGGATCGCAGCAAAGCCTCGTAACTGGTTCCGGCGCGGCGTGCCAGCGCGTGGCCAAGAAATCCGCCGCCGAGGTTGGAGTATTCGTACTGCGACCCGATGTCGCGAGGCAGGTTGTAGGTTGCCAGAAACTCGTAAAGCTGCTTCGCGGTGTAATCGGCATAGGGATTCGCCGCATCGGCCGGGAACAGATTCCCCGGCAGGCGCGGCAATCCCGACGTGTGCGTCGCAAGATCCTGCAACGTGATCTTCTTTCCGCTACGCTCCGGCACCTTCACGTCGGCAGGCAGAAACTTCGCGACGGGATCGGTGAGCGCGACTTCGCCTCGCTGCACGGCATCGGCGAGCAGCAGCGATGTGAAGACCTTCGAGATCGAGCCGATCTCGAACACCGTGTCGCCGTTCAGCGGCTTCTTGTCGTCGAGCACGCCATCCGAGACGACTCTGCGTCCGTCCGCATCGATGACACCAACGACGATGCCGACGCCGGTTTGTCCTGCCAGACGGTCGTGAATGATCTTGCGGATCTCGGCATCGGGCGGCGCGCCCGCCAACACACCCTGCGCGAGCAACAACATTCCGCCGGCAAGAGAAAGAATGCGTCTCATGAGATCTCCTCGCGAAGCTGATCGAGCTCGTCGATTCGCTTCTGTAACTGACGAACGGCGCGCCGGTTGATCGGGATCATGACCACCATGGCGATGACAAAGGTAATGGCTTCCACCCACCCGTAAACGGAGAGGTCGGGCCGGGCCTGAGCAAGTCCGATGAAGAAGGTGATTCCGGGCAGGAGAATCAACCACCGCCGCCAGAATCGAATCCCCGAGTGACGTTGCTGCTGACGCCGCAGTTGTTCGCGATGAAAGGCAACGGCGTCGATCGTTCCGCTCTCCGCAGCCAGCCGCGCCGCTTCCTTTTCCGCCATGAGACCCGACAGCGTTTCCCACGCCAGAAATCCGAAGGATGCAATGGTCAGGATCGCTCCCACACGCAGAAGCAGATTGTGAAAGAGAACCATGGCCCCGATGTTGACGGAGGTGACGCAGGCAATGACAAGGAAGAGGTCGAAGGCCGTTCGCCTGGACCTCCGGTTGTAACGTGCCATGCGCGCATGAACCTCGTCGAGAGAGAGGCGAAATGTTCCGGTGGCCTGGCTCGACCAAAGCTCACGAATGTCGTCAAGCGGCGTGTCAGCGCACATCGGTTTCTCCTTTCCTGAAGTGCGAGGCCAGCACTTTCTTGATCCGGTGAACGCGCGTGGCAGCGTTGGCGGCCGAAATGCCGGTGATCTCGCCGATCGATGCGCCGTCAAAGCCCTCCAGATAGAGGAGGATCACCTGCCGCTCAATTGGTTCGAGCCGGTGAATGAGCGCGTAGAGCTGATCGAGCACTCGTTGCCGGTCGATCGCGGCACCGTGATCGGCATCGAGAACCGGGATCTCCCCGGCCGCCTCGTCGATCGTAACGAAGGCGCCCGGCCGTTGCCGCCGATGCCGGATCACGTGGGATGCGGCGACGTTATGCGCAACGCGATAGATCCATGTGCGCAGCGAACATTGCGCTTCGAATCCCGCGAAGCTGCGCCAGAGTGCCAGATGAATCTCCTGCAGAAGATCGCGGCGCTTTTCCGAATCGGCTTCATACGAACGGGCCAGACGCTCGAGCGCCGCTGCGTACGCGCTCGCGGCCTCCCCGTACAGTTCGTCCTGCCTCTCCAGCATCGTCATTCGTTTTCGGACCTCACTCTTGGCAGTCGTCGCCGCCGAGGATTCCTTACATTCACACAAAGCCTGCGGGATCGGCTCGCTGCGCTGGCGCACCGCGACGTGTGACACAATTCCTCCCGAACGGTCCGTTCAATCCAAACAAATCGCGTCGAGGGGAACACCAATGCCCATCACCAGAAGGCGAATCACGTTCGCCGATCATCTCCGCTACAACTTTGACAAGAGCATGGCAGCAGGGCCGATCGCGCTGATCGGCTGGCTCGCGCTCGTGTCGCTGGGCATGATCGTGATTTTCTCACTCGTGCTCGTCTTCTCCGGCATCGGCCCCGCGCCGAACGAGAAGCTCTCATTCGTCGAAGCATCGTGGATGAGCCTCATGCGCACGCTCGATGCCGGAACGATGGGCGGCGATCAGGGTTGGGCCTTCCGATTCGTGATGTTCCTGGTCACCGTCGGCGGCATCTTCCTCGTCAGCAGCTTGATCGGCGTTCTGACCAGTGGTCTCGAGAGCAAGATGGACGAGCTGCGCAAAGGGCGCTCGTTCGTCATCGAAAAAAACCACCAGGTGATCCTCGGCTGGTCGTCGAGCATCTTCACGATCATCTCCGAGCTCGTGGTCGCGAACGAGAATCAGCGCAAGCCGCGCATCGTGATCCTCGCCGACAAAGACAAAGTCGAGATGGAAGAGGAGATCCGCTCGAAAGTCGGATCGACGAAGAACACGAAAGTCATCTGCCGCACCGGCAGCCCGATCGACCTCTACGATCTCGAGCTCGTCAATCCGCACGAATCGAAGTCGATCATCATCCTCTCGCCGGAAGCGGAGAACCCTGATTCGCAGGTGATCAAATCGATCCTGGCGCTGACCAACAACCCAGCCCGCCGCACCGAGCCGTATCACATCGTCGCCGAGATCCGCGATCCGAAGAGCATGGAAGCGGCCCGTCTCGTCGGCCGCGATGAGGCAACTCTGATCGAAGCCAACGACCTCATCGCCCGCATCACCGTGCAGACCTGCCGGCAGTCCGGCATGAGCGTCGTCTACACCGAGCTGCTCGACTTCGACGGCGACGAGATGTACTTCCAGGAAGAGCCGTCGCTGGTTGGCAAGACCTTCGGCGACGCGCTGTTCGCATACGAAGACTCGTCGGTGATGGGGATGCAGTTCGCCGATGGCCGCGTGAAAGCGAATCCGCCGATGGACACCGTGATCGCCGCCGGCGACAAGCTGATTGCCATCTCGGAGGACGATGACAAAGTCGTCCTCTCCGGCAAGAGCGAATTCGGAGTCGACGCCTCCGCGATTCGCGAGGGCGAAGCGCCCGCGCGAGGTCCTGAGCGCACGCTGATCCTCGGCTGGAACCGCCGCGGTTGCGCCATCATCAATGAGCTCGACAACTACGTCGCTGCCGGATCGGAGATCATCGTCATCGCTGAAACTGATACGCCACAAACGGAGATCGAGCGGTTCTGCGGCAACGCCCGCAATCAGCGCATCACGTTCCGCGAAGGCGATACCACCGACCGCACCACTCTCGATTCCCTCGGCGTCACCAATTTCTCCCATGTCATCGTGCTCGCCTATTCGGATCTGCTTCCGCCGCAACAAGCCGACGCGCGCACGCTCATCACGCTGCTTCACCTGCGCAACATCGAGGAGACGTCCGGCAACCCGGTCAGCATCGTCAGCGAGATGCTCGACGTCCGCAACCGCGAGCTGGCTGAGGTCACGCAGGCGGATGACTTCATCGTCAGCGACAAACTCATCAGCTTGTTGATGTCGCAGGTCTCGGAGAACAAAGCGCTGCACGCGCTCTTCGCCGACCTGTTCGACAGCGAAGGTTCGGAGATCTACCTCAAGCCCGCCCGCAACTACGTCGCCCCCGGCGCGTCCGTGAACTTCTACACGATCGTCGAGTCGGCCCGCCGCCGCGGCGAAGTGGCCATCGGCTATCGCATCATCGAGCACGCCCACAACGCCGCCGAGCAATACGGAATCGTCGTCAATCCGCCAAAGAGCGAGAAGGTGACGTTCGGCGCGAACGATCTCGTGATCGTGGTTGCGGAAGACTAAAACGGGACGACGTACAACCACGCGCCATTTATCCAGAGTGGCCCGGAAGCAACGTCGCACTCCTCCCGCGCGTACCATGGGTAGGCACGAGAGAGCATGAGAGGCCAATCGGAGCAGAATTCGTCGATTCCGAAAGCGGATGCGTTGTACGCGCGTCAACTCGAGGCCATCAACGAGATCGCGCGCATCGCCACGCTCGATCTCGAGCTTCGGCCGCTCATGCAGCGCATCACCGATGCTCTGGCGCAAAAGTTCGGATGGGAGTTCGTGGCGCTGGTGACTGTCGAGCCGCGCAAAGCCGCCTTCGTTTGCGAAGCGGTGACCAGCGCCGTCCCCACCGAAGTCCACGCCGGTTACAGTCGTCCCCTCGGCAGCGGCGTCGTCGGAACCGTTGCTGCGACCGAGAAGCCGATTCTGCTCGACGACGTTGCAACCTATCCCGGCTTCGTCGAGACGATGCCGGGAACGAAGTCGGAGCTATGCGTTCCCGTGCTGCACGGCAGAGAGCTCGTGGCCATCCTCAATCTCGAGAGCACACAGCTTCGCGCGTTCCACGATCAGGTTCCGCTTCTCACCACCGTCGCCGATCAGATCGCCGGCGCCATCGCCAACGCCCGCTTGTTCGACGAGATGCGGCGCCGCGCGCAGTTGATGGAGATGATGAGCGAAGTCTCGCGTACGGCGCTGGAAGCACACGATCTCGTCGAGCTGCTCGAGCGAATCGTCCGTTACGTTCACGAACGTTTTCCGGTGGAGCGCGTTTCGATCACGCTTCGCGACATCAGCGCGTACGCCGGTGAAAGCTCATCGGCCGAACCGCAGATCAGTTTTCCGATCCGGTTTCGCGGAGAAGATTTCGGGCACCTCGAAGTGTGCTGCACCGATGAAGACGTCCTTACGCTGGCCACGCAACTTGCCTTCGAAACATTGACGCATCAGGTTGCAGGCGCGATCCATCTTGCGGCGACGAAGCGCGACCTCGAGCAGGCCAACGAACATCTCGCCCGCGCCATCGAGACGCTTCATCAGATCTCGACTACCGACCCGCTCACCGGCGCGGCCAACCGCCGCAACTTCGACACCGTCCTCGATGTCGAATGGCGCCGCGCCGCCCGCTCGCGCACGCCGCTCTCATTGATCATGATCGACATCGACGCGTTCAAGGCCTACAACGATGCGTACGGACATCAAGCCGGCGACGATTGCCTCCGCCGCGTGGCCGAATCGCTGCGATCACGTTTTCATCGTGCGGGAGATCTCGTCACGCGCTACGGCGGCGAAGAGTTCGCGGTGCTGGTTGCCGGCGTAGACCTCGATCGCGCCCGCGAGCTTGGCGAATCGTTACGCGCCTCGGTCGAACAGATGTCGATCGCGCATCGCACTTCGCCAGCGTCCGATGTCGTCACGATCAGCGTCGGCATCGCCACGATGATCCCGAACGGAAACGACGAAGCCGCAACGCTCCTGAAAGCCGCCGACGAAGCGCTCTACGCCGCCAAGAACGCCGGCCGGAATCGCGTGGTGCACATGCCGGCGGGCGCGCAGTCCTGATCGGTGCGGTCACACCAAAACAGAGAGGCGTTCAGAAAACGTGTTGGCTATCCGTGGTTGCAGCCATTCCCGCAACCATCGCTGAGATTGTTCGGCTGGCCTGCCCGATCTTCGAGCGCGACCGCGGCGGGAAAGTAGATGTTGTTCTCGACGTGAATGTGTTCGTGCGTGCGCAACTCCAGTTCCGTCAGGCGGCGATACAACTCGCGATAGCTGAAGCAGGCGCTCTCGGGCGGCGTGTAATCGTCGGTGACGACGCGCAGGCGCGCCAGCAACTCGCCGACGCGATCGTGCTCGATCATCATCATGCGCACCGGATTCTTCACCGTGCCGAAGAACGGCGTCGGCGCCGTGCGGTTCCCGTTCGCGGCGTCTTCCAACTGGTCGACGTACGGGAAGAGCACCTGTTCCTCTTTCAGCATGTGCGGCAGCAGATCGGTGGTCAGCTCTGCGACGAGTGACACGACTTCCGCGAGCTCCGGCCGGCGCTCGCCGTGGACGCTCAGAACCTTCGCGGCGATGGGTGTAATCGTTTGCAGTTCTTCGCGCGTGTAGGCGTGATACGTGGCCACGATTCTGGCAGCGGTCGCGGCGAGCGTGTCCGACGACCAGTCGCGCGACGCGGCATCAGGAATCGTGGCCAGCGCTTCCAGCTCGGCGATGAATGCATCGACACTCTTTCCGGCCGCGGTGCAGGCATCGGTCAGCGGAGTTTTGCCGCCGCAGCAGTAGTCGATCTTCCAGGCTTCGAACACGCGGATCGAGAGCGGCATCGAGGCAGCGAGATCGCCCACAGTCTGTGTAGTTACATCAAGAGTCGTGGTCATGGATGTTTCCTCCGTCATGAGGGCATTGTCGTGCGGCGCGCGCACGAAGCACATGACGGACGTCATACGAAATTGAGATTGTGTCGCAGCGAGGTGTCAGCGCGCGGCAGACGTAGTTCGCATGCTTCGGAAGAGACTCAGCAGCAGGCCGATGAACGTGACCGACCACGCTGCGAGTGCGATGACCACGAAGATCTTCGGGATGACGTGCAGCATCGGAATCGCGGCCACGTTCGCCAGCCGGAACGTGCAGACCGTGTACATGCCCAGCGGAAAGACCGCGCCCCAGTAGAGCGGGCTGTACGTCAGCGGGAATCGCTTGTAGACGTGACGCCAGAATCCCAGGATGAGCAACATCGGGATCCACCAGGTGGCGGTGGCCCAGAAAAGAATCGTGAAGCCGAGCGTGAACGGATGCAGGATCGTCAGCAGCGGCGAGTACTTCGCATTCGCGATCAGCAGCGTGCCGGCGAGCGTCGAGATGGCCATCGCGCCCATGTTGATCCAGTACGGCGGCATCAGGTCGGACGGCGCGAAACGGAAGAACGTGTAGCGATAAAAAATCAGTGAGATGAGCCAGATGTAGAGCATGCCGCCGGCGAGCCAGAACGTCAGACTGACGAAGAGCAGCAGCTCGGCGCGCGCCGTCGAAGGCGCGAGAATCGACGCCAGCGTCGACACCGATTGCGTGGCCACGACGGCAACGAGCCAGCCGCCGTTGATGCCCTGATCGAGCGCCGGCTTCACTTCCTTGACCGTCAGCGCGGTGAAGACGGCATAGACGAGCACGAGCCAGAGAACCAGCGTGGCGATCCAGAACGCGAATCCGAACCGCTCGCCGTTCGCCACGATCACGAGCTGCGACCCGAGGACGCTCGTCGCCGCCACGGCGGTGAAAAAACCGACGCCGCGCTGATGGTCGGCAATGTCCGCGATCACCTCCCGCGGATAGCGCACGATCCGCACGATGGTCAGCGTCCAGAGCACGGCGAAGGCGAGAAGGTTGATGCCGAGGAGGATGGAAGGGATGAAGGGAACGTGAAGCAATTGCGCGGCGATCGAGACGATTCCCGTCGCCATCACCAGTGCGAAATACGCGGGATGCAAGGTGCGGATGGTCTCGCGCGGGGCCGTACTCACCGCCGGCGCTCCAGCCGGTAGATGTAGGAGAGCAGCCCGGCGTTGAACGCAAAACAGATCAGGCTCGCCACCGCCGCGGGAATGATCACGCGCTCCTGACCGGCCAGAAACGCGTTCATCGTCGCTGTGAGCAGCCAGAGTTGCAACACCGCGATGATCACGACGATCGACAGGATGCCGAAGATGATCGTCATCTTCTGCTGCCGCGAGACCGCGCGCTTCATGCCCGCACCTCGGTTCCAACCGCGTAAAGATCGTCGCCGCGAATCTCGAGCAGTACGCGCTCGAGCGCGCGCCGCGGCGGGCCGGCAATCGGAACGCCGGTGGCCAGCTCGAAGGAACCGTTGTGACACGGGCAATGAAACCGCCCATTGGCGACGTCCGGCACGACCGCGCAGCTCAGGTGCGTGCACTTCTGGTTGTATGCGAAGTACTGCTGCGCGCCGGTCCGCACCACTACGCAGATGTCATGCGCCTCGGGATAGTTGAAGACGAGCGAGCCGCCGGCGGCGATCGCATCCGCACGCGCGATACGCTTCACCGGCGGTTTTCCCTTTCGTTTGCGGGCAAAGTTCTCGATGACGATCCAAACCTGACCGACGACGAACGCGAAGCTCGTCAGCACGAGGAACTTGGTGAAATCGCGGCGGGCCACCAGCTCGTCCTGCGGCCAGTCGATCGGAAAGTCGTTTCGCCACTGCGGCTGATCGTGGTACGGCCGTCCGTCGGGCGGAAGGGAGAGCTGATCGGGCGTCGTGCGCGTGGGTGTCGTGGTCATGCGAGTCGTGGTCATGCGAGTCAGGGCCTCACAGATCGTCGAAGACGGAATCGAGCATGGCCGCGTTTCCGACGGGACTCTCCTCCATCGCGGAAAGGACGTCGATGTGCTGAGCGTCGACGTGCCCGAGCACATCGCGCGGCACCATCATGTTCACCTTCGTGGTGATGGTCTGCTCTCCGAACTGGAATGTGTTGATGGGCGCGGAGCGCGGACGAAGGTGCTCGATCTCTTCACGAGTCCCGTAGTAAAGCGCGCCGGACGGGCAGACGCTCGCGCACATCGGCTTGAGTCCCACCGACGAGCGGTCGTAGCACATGTCGCACTTCATCATCAGCGAGAACTCGGTCTGCATCTTCGGCACGCCGAAGGGACAAGCCAGGACGCAGTTGTTGCATGCGATGCAGCGCGGCTTGCGCGCCGTCTGCACGACGCCATCGTCCGTGCGCTTGATGGCGTTGGCGGGACAAACCTCCGCGCACGTCGGTGAGTCGCAGTGCATGCAGACGACCGGCACGGTCTGCACCGAGATCGGCCGCTCGACGTACTGCAGATGGATCATGGAGTGGCCGCGGTGCGTGTCGCACTCACTGCACGCAGCCACGCACGACTGGCAGCCGATGCAGCGGTTCGGATCGAGGAAGAACTCCATGTTTCCAATCCGCGTCATCGTCACCTTCCCTGCTGCACGGAGGTTCGCGCAACGTCATCAGTGCCGCCGCGCGTCAGGTTCGATCCAGCTGCGTTCGGCGCCGTCGTCTCGGCATCATCAGCCGGCTTCTCGCTCTTACTGAGACGCACGGCGCAAACCTTGTACTCGGGGATCTTCGACACGGGATCCTGCGCAGCAATGGTCAGTTGATTGGCCGACTTGCGGCCCGGCCAGTGGTACGGAATGAACACCGTGTCGGGGCGGATCGACGTCACCACTTGCGCGCGCAGCGTGATCGTGCCGCGGCGCGATTCGACCGTCGTCCAATCGCCATCCGCGATTCCGTACCTTTGCGCGAGCCGCGGATGAATCTCCACGCGCGGCTCCGGATACTGATCGACGAGCGGCCCGATGCGCCGCGTCTGCGTGCCGGAGAGGAACTGGCTCACCACGCGACCGGTCGTGAGAATCACCGGATAGTCCTCGTCCACCCCTTCCGCCGGCGGACGATACGCCGGCACGACGAAGCGGGCCTTGCCATCAGGAAAATAGAACGGCCCGGCGCCGTTCGCGATCGGATTCGATGATCCCGGCTCGAAGAGGCGCGGCGTACCGGGATGATCCTCGGTCGGACACGGCCAGCAGACACCGTTCTGCGTCTCGATCTTTTCATAGGTGATGCCGTAGTAATCAGCGACGCCACCCTTCGACGCGACGCGGAGCTCATCGAAGATCGCGCGCGGACTCTCGAACGTGAAGCCGTGCGGACGGCCGAGGGCTTTGGCGATGTCCTGAATGATGCGCCAGTCCTGCGTGGCCTCGCCGGGCGGATCGACAGCCTTGTTGATCTTGATGACGCGCCCTTCCACCTGCGCGACGACACCTTCATCTTCTTCGTGCAGCGAACCGGGAAGAACGATGTCCGCATGTTGCGCCGTCTCGCTCAGGAAAAAGTCGATCACCGTGAAGAACTCGAGTTTCTCCAGCGCGCGCGTGACGAAGGCGTTGTCGGGCAGTGACACTTTCGGATTGAAACAGATCAGGAGCAGCCCCTTGATCTCGCCGGCATCGATCTTCCGCATCATCTCGTAGCAGTCGACGCCCGCCTCGGGGATCTCTTCCGGCTTCACGCCCCACACGCCTGCGACGTACTCGCGATGCGCGGGATTGGCGATGTCGCGCCAGCCGGGAAGCTGATCGCATTTCTGTCCGTGCTCGCGCCCTCCCTGGCCGTTGCCTTGCCCGACGACGGTGCCGTAACCGCAGTACGGCTTCCCGATGCGGCCGGAGGCGAGCACGATGTTGATCGTGGAGAGGCAGTTCTCGACGCCGTGCGAATGGTGCTCGATGCCTCGCGCGTGCATGAGGAAGCTCGTCTTCGCCGTTCCCCACAATTCCGCCGCGGCGCGAATCGATTTCTCCGCGATCCCGGTCACCTCGGCTGTCCGGCGCGCCGTCCATTGCGCGACGTGCTCCGCGACCGCTTCGAAGCCTGTGGTGTTCTGCTCGATGAAGTCGTGATCGATCCAGTCGTTCTCGATCATGAGCTGGAGGATGCCGTTGAACAGCGCCACGTCGCGGCCCGGCTTCACCGGCAGGAAGAGGTTGGCGGTGCGCGCGATCGGCGTGATGCGCGGATCGACGACGATGACCTTGCCGCCGTTCTCGCGCGCCTGCCAGACGTAGTTCGTCGTGATCGGCGAGCACTCCGCCGTGTTCGATCCGGCGATCACCACCACCTCGGCTTTCAGAATGTCGTCCCACGGATTCGCCGCGCGATCGATGCCGAACGCCTTCTTGTTGGCTGCCCCCGCGCTGACCATGCAAAGCCGCCCGTTGTAATCGATGTACTTCGTCTTGAGACAGACGCGGGCAAACTTGCCCATCAGGTACGCCTTCTCCGTCGTCAGACTCGCGCCCGAGAGCACGCCGAACGCGTTCGGCCCGTACGTCGATTGAATGCGCTCAATCTCCGACGCCACGCGCGCAATGGCCGCGTCGTACGCCATCGGCGAAAAACCGGCCGCGGCATCAGGATCGCGCTGCAACGCGGTCGTCAGCCGGTCAGGATGCCCGCCCTGAAGGTAACGCTTCACACCTTTCGGACAGAGCATCCCTTTGTTGAATGGAAAGTCGTAGCGCGGCTCGAAGCCGATGACGAGGTTGTCCTTGACCTTGAGATTGATGCCGCATTGCTGCCCGCAGAAACAGCAGTGCGTCGGAACGATCTTGTCAGGCTCCGCGCCGGTATCGACGCGCGGCCCGTCCATGCGATTGAGGTGCGGTCCCCACGCGTTGGCGAGGACATCCAGTTCCTTCGGTAGCGTTGCCATTAATTCGGTCCTTAGTGGGGAGTGGGGCGTGGGGCGTTGGGTGTGGGAGATAGATCATCCGTCTTCTTCCACTCCCCACCCCCCACTCCCCACACCCGCCCTTGCGCGATTCCGATCATCGAACGGCGGCACGATGGACAGATGCGCTGATAGTGCTCGACGCCGGGAACGTTCGTTTCGTAGCGGTAGCCAAGCTCGCGCTCGACTTCGATGAGATCGTTGATCTGCAGGAGCGGCGCGAACTCCTGCTGGCAGCGCCGGCATGCCGCCATCCCTTCCTTCGCAGCGACATCTTTGTAGAAGCTCACGCCGAGCTGCGCCTGCCGCTGGAAGATGTGAAAGAACTTTCCGAACGGCAGATAGAGCAGCGTGAAGATGACCGTGATGGCGTGCAGCAGCGCGAGAAAGTCGTAACCGTAACCCTGCATCCACGTGTAGCTCGCGGTGAGCAGCAGCCCGGTGATGCTGATCGCGAAGAGAAGCACGAGCGGCAGAAAGTCTTCGGCGAATCGCTGCAGCGCCGCCGCTCCATGGTCCAGCATCCGCCGGCGCATCGCCAGCATCACGCCCGCGATCACCATGAATGCGGACCACACCAGGCCGTGAAAGATCAGGAAGGCAACGGCCGAATGAATCTTGAACGACGTGGTGGCAAAGCCGAAAACGAAAGTGCGGTACGAATCGATATCGCCCGGCAGCGTCTCGAAATGAATCCAGCCGAAGACGAGCGGAAACGTGATCGCGAACGCCAGGATGCAGCCCCACATGATGAAAAAGTGCGCCACGCCGCGGCTCGGATTTCGTTTGAAGATGAATCGGTTGAGCGCAAAGTCCGCCGTCACCCGCCGAAACCAGTTGGCGACGTTGGTGACGAAGTAGCGCCGGCTGAAGAAAAGCCGCCAGCCGCGATTCCAGTAACGTTTCGTAGGCGGCCGTAGCAGCCACATCGCGTACCGATACGTGATCGCGAACGTCGCGAAGAGAACAGCGAAGGTGTAGCCGACGAGCGCCGCATCGAAGTGCTGCAGGTTGCGCGAGCCGGCGACGATCAGGATCGCCAGGATCGAGGTGAAGAGCGTTCCCCACGCTGCTCCCACCCACCGCTCGCTGCCCACACGACCGAACATGCGGCCCTCCCTTCGTTTGATGGTATCCCAACCTTCAGATTGAGAAATGACCGATGTCATATGCAACCGTGTTCATCGACGTGCACGATATTGCACTCAAGGCTCGAGCGCGCGAAGCGCCTGCACGCTCGGCACTACGAAGCCCTCGCGCTCAGTCAGCACGAGGTTCTCTTTCTGCCAGCGGCTCATGAGTCGGATCGTCGTCTCCAACGTGGTGCCGAGGAGATCGGCAAGCTCCTGACGGGACAGAGCCAGTGGGATGAAGCTCTCTCCGTCGCGCGCAACACCAATCCGTTCGCTGAGCGTGACGAACAATCTTGCCGCGCGCACCTCGACCGAGCCGGTCATGTCTGCGAGCCGCTTGTTCATCATCATCAGGCGCATCGTCAGACCGCTGAGGACGTGACGCGTCATCTCCGGCCGCGACTCCAGGAGCTGGAAAAACTCGCGCTCGGGGATCGACAGAATCGTCGAGTCTTCCATCACCACCGCGGTAGCCGGAAAGGCGCGGCGCTCGAAGACGGCGACGGCGCCAACCGGCTCGCCCGGCCCCAGAATCTCCAGAATGATCTCCCGCGCGCCGGTTGCCTTGACGATCTTGACGCGTCCGGCGACGACGAAATGCATGCGCTCCGCCGGCTCCGACTCGTAGAAAATCGTCTCCCCTTTCTCGTAGCGGCGCATGAGGCAAAGCGGCTCGAGCGCCCTGCGGTCCGCGGGCCGGATGCCAGCCAGCAGCGGAATGGCGTTGAACGGGATGACGGGAGCGATGGCCACGTCATTAGTAAATCATGGCGTGCTTGGGTTACTGGGTTGTTGTGAGTTGCTGGGTTGTTGAGTCACGAGGTCTCGTGGTTTCGCGGTCTCGCGGTTGGGATCTGGCCCGCGATACTGCGCGACCGCGAGACTCAGCAACTCGGCAACTCGGCAAGCCAGCAACCCAGCAACCAGGCAACCAACCGGTTATCATGCGCCATTGGTCCAAAATCGAAATACCGAGGATGATCGATGACGGTTCCGCTGATCGTCGCTGGCGTGCTGTTCCTGTTGCTCGCGTTCGTCCTCTTCATCGCGGCAATCGTGGCGTACTTCATGTCGCGCAATCGGGCGAGCGCTGCGGCTGCGCCGGCGCCTTACGTGCCGCCGCCGGCACCGGCCCCGGCCCCGCGCGTTGCGCAGCCTGTTTCGGCCGCTCCCGCGCCGGTTCCTTACGCCGTTCCCGTGCAGCCCGTGCAACCGGCTGTTCAACCAACCGTTCCGCCGATGGCCGGCTCCTACTCGCCGCCCGCTACGGCGGATGACGACAAGACAGTGATGACCGACCAGCGGCGCGGCCAGTTGTTCGGTGCGCTTCACGGAACTTCCGGTCCGCTGGCAGGACGTGTCTTTCCGATCGACGCCAGCGGCTTCTACATCGGACGCGACCGCGCCACGTCGCAGGTCGTCATCGATTCGCCGAGCATTTCGAAACGTCATGTCTGGATCGGCGTGAAGGATGGCACGGTCGTCGCGGCCGATCAGAGCTCGACGAACGGCACGTTCCTCAACGATCCGAATGCGGCGATCACCGAAGCGAAGCTCAGTCCGGGCGACACGCTGATCCTGGGCGGCGACGTGGCGCGCTTCGAGTACCGACTGTGAGGCTGATGCGATGAACGCCACACCGAAATCTCCATGGGTTCTCGCCGGATGCGGCTGCCTGAGTTTCCTCCTGGCGCTGATCCTGTTTGTAGCCGCGTATTTCGCCGGCGGCTCGCATGTGCCAAGCCTCACCAGCGGATCATCGACGGACGATACGGTCGTCTATCGCAACACGCGCGAAGGCCGCACAGGCAAGCTGGCCGAGAACTACACTGGCTTCGAGTTTCGCTATCCGAAGTCGTGGTCTCTGAAGCCGGATCCCGACGCGGCGAACTTCGTGACAGTGGAGCGCGCGGTGGCCGGCCAGACGTACGAGAACCTCAACACCGGCTACTTCTCCACCGCCGGCAGCACGGAGAAGAATCAGGCGCTCTATCCGGCTCTGATCGCGCAGTTCCAGACTCAGTTCGAACAGCAATTTCACGACCTGAAAAAAATCAGCGAAGGCGCAACGAAGGTTGGCTCGTACGACGGTTGGGAAGGCCTCTTCACCTCATCCACCGGCGATGACGACAAGAAGGTCAGCGTCTACACGCGCGTGATCCTGCTCCCCAACGCCGACGGCACGAAAGGCGTCACGCTCCTGCTGATGGGCACATCCCTTTGCCCCGACCTCAGCGCCCCCCAAGACCTCGGCAAAAAGGGCGAACTGCCGGCAGTGCTGGAGTCGTTCAAGTTTACGGAGTGAAGGGCGAGGAGACCTGTTTCTCCAGGCCGAAACGGGTTGCGCTGGGAACAACAAGCGCTCAGACTTAGTTCAATCAACTTAGTCAGGAGACAAAACTATGGTCACCGTCAACATCCATGAAGCCAAGACTCAGCTCTCAAAGTTGGTTGATCGAGCCGCCAAGGGCGAGCCCTTCATCATCGCCAAAGCAGGTAAACCGTTAGTCAAGGTTGTGGCGCTCGATGCCCCGGCGGCGCCGCGGCGGCTGGGTTTCATGGAAGGCCAGTTTAATGTGCCAGATGACTTTGACCGCATGGGTCAAGAGGAGATCGAAAAGCTGTTCGGAATTGACGAGTGAAACTTCTTCTCGATACCCACATTCTGTTGTGGTCGGCCTTGCGGCCCAAGCGACTTTCGGCGGCGGCGCGCACACTTATCAACGATCCTCGCAACGAGCTGCTCTTCAGCGTCGCCAGCCTGTGGGAGATCGCGATCAAGAAGGCCCTCGGCCGTGAGGACTTCCGCGTCGAGGTCCGGCTCCTGCGCCGTAACCTGATCGAGAACGGTTACACCGAATTGCCGATAACCGGCGAACACGCCGTTAACGTCGATGGCTTGCCTCGATTGCACAAAGATCCGTTCGACCGTCTGCTCCTCGCTCAGGCTCACACCGAAGGCATCACTCTGGTCACCGCCGACGCGCAACTTGCCGGGTACGGCGGCGCTGTGCTGATGGTGTAAGTCAGCAGCACTCCTCATCCCGCTGCGCCGAGCACGAACGACGCGAACAACAGCAGCAGCACCGTCACCGTGATCGCTACGTAGAGCCGGTCTTTTTCGATCGCGAAGATGATGATCGAGAGGGCGACGCGGGCTACGGGCGTGGCGATCAGCAGGAGTAGTCCGAACGCGACCAGCGCTTGTCCGCGCATCTGCGTCAGGCCATTCCAAACATCGGCGAGCGTGTGCGGGAACGACTCGGCAACGGCCGTCAGCTCGCCGAGTGCCGGCTTCGACGAGAGGTACGCGGGATGATGCACGAAGGTGAGTACGAGGCCCGCGATCACCACCGAAATGCTGATGATGACTCCACCGCGCAGCAGGCGCGAGATGGCCATATCGACCCAGTGCGGTTCATGGCCGCCCTCGAAGCGCCCGCTCACCATTGCACGCCTCGCACGAGCATTTGCAGCGATACGAAAAACAGCACGACGACGAACGTGGCGCGGACCGCACGGCTGCTGATCCGAGCGAGGAACTTCGATCCCGCGAACGCGCCGGCGACGACGCCGATCGCCACCGGCGCGGCGATGAATGGATCGATCTGTCCGCGCGAGAAGTAGAGTCCCGCGCTTGCCGCGGCGGTCACACCGATCATGAAGTTGCTCGTCGCCGTCGACACCTTGATTGGCAGTTCCATCGCCAGATCCATCGCTGGCACTTTCAGCGCGCCCGAGCCGATGCCGAGCAGACCGCTGACGATTCCGGCGATGTACATGAGCCCGAGTCCAATCATCGGACGCGCCGGCTCGTAGACGATCTCCTCGCGGCGTGCATCGTCGAAGTAGGAACCGCCGAGGTTGAGGCGATGCGCGAGTGCGCTCGGCGCGTGCGGAAGATGCTTTGCCGCGCGCTTTCGGCGCAGCATCGCCAGCGCCGAGTAGCCGAGGATCGAGCCGAAGAGGATGTAGAGCCAGCGTGGATGAAGAAGTCCGGCGATCCACGCGCCTGTGATCGCGCCCGAGGTCGTGCCCAATTCAAGGAACATGGCCACGCGCAGATTCGCCAGACGGTCGCGCACGTACGCCGCCGCCGCGCCGCTCGACGTCGCGATCACGGAGATGATCGACGCACCGATGGCCAGGCGGATGTCGATGTGCAACAAAAGTGTGAGCGCGGGAACGACGATCATCCCGCCGCCGAGGCCGAGCAGCGACCCGAGAAATCCCGCGCCGAACGAGATCGCGGCGACGACGAGAACGAAGAGCAGCGGTGTCATCGTCCGCAGGTTCCGATCACGGACGCAATCATCTCACCGGACTGAGAGTCAAAAGCATTTCACGCGGAGATGCGGAGGGTTTCTCTGCGGACTCCGCGGCTCCGCGTGAAATGTTTTTGATCACTTTGCCACATACGTCACCGACCGCGAGGTGACCATGCTCTTGCCGACGACCGACGCGCGGTCTTCCTGTTCGTTGTGGGAAACGTGGAGGCGGTCGCCGGTGGTGACGAGCTCCCATCGTTCTCTTCTTTCGTTTCCCGCTTTGATGAACAGGAGCGAAGCGGAGTAGATGGAATCGCGCTCCGCAGCCACCGGAAGACCATTCGCGTCGATCCAGACGCGAAGCTCGATCTTCGGCTCGTTCACGAAACGACTGCTCGTTCCTGCGAGTGTCGGCTTCACCTTGATGCGCAGCAGCGTCACGTTTTTCCCATTGTGCGACGACGGTGTCTGCGCGATCAGCGTCGCGCCATCGAGATCGTTGAGCAGCATCGCCGCTGCGTCGAGCGCGTCGATGACATCGAAGAGTGTCAGCGCCGCCATCGCCGTACGCGTGGGCGTGAGATTCTCGGGATTGCGTTTCTTCTTTTCGGCTTCGTTCTCAGCGGCGTCGAGGGCCGCGGGCGCGACGCGAATCATCAGGCCGCCCGTTCCGACTTCCGCATCGAACCTTGCGGAGCCCGCGCGCGCTCCGGCGACACCCTTCGAGTCGCCGTTCACTTGAAGTGTCGCCGAGACGGCAAATGGTCCGTTCGCGGGAAAGCGCTGGAGCACCGTGCGAAGATCCGACAGCGGCTCTGCGGTCGCGGGAAACGCGAGCAAAATGAATAGTGCTCCACCCAAGCTCGATCGCCTGGGCGCCTGCAAGTTGACCATCACGTTCCTCCGAGGAAAACTGAATGCCGTGCACGAATCCGTGCGATGTCAGATTACTTCGGCGACGTCCAGTCCGGCCAGCAGGTTGTGGCCGCCGATTCCTGAGAAACGCGGAGGCGCGCTTTCTCAGTTTGCCGCAAGGTCTCCGGGCTGCGAAGGGTCTGCCCGCTGGCCGAGGATTCGCGTCACCTGCGGAACAAGCTCCTGCATGCGGTTCTTGTCGACGATCGGAATCTCCGCGCTGAAGTAGCTCGCGACGTGCTCGTGGGCCGTAACGATCAGGCACCGGCTCGCGAGCAGACGATCGCGCTGGATCTCGTTGATCAAGTCCGTGCCCTCCTGACCCGGCAGCACCAAGTCGATGAGAACGACGTCGAAGTACCCATCGTGCAGCATCGCTCTCGCCCGACTCGCATCGGAGGCGACCTGACTGTCAACGCCAATCTGCCGAAGCAGGCGCGCGATGAGTCCTGACCAGAATGGCTCGTCCTCGATGATCAGCGCAACCGGCGATTTGTTCATGCACAGTTCCTCAGATGCAGAGCGGCAATCGCGCTGCGAAGCTCCGCCGCCTTGAATGGTTTCGATACGTAGCCGTCCATCCCTTCTTCGAGGCAGTGCTCGCGATCGCCGCTCACCGAATGCGCCGTCAGCGCGATGATCGGGACGTGCGGACCCAGTGATGATTCGAGTTTTCTGATTTCATGCGTCGCGGTCAAACCGTCCATGACCGGCATCTGCACGTCCATGAAAATGACGTCGAAGGGGTGCCGCTGGAATTCGCAAACCGCGGCGTATCCGTCGGAGACTACCGTGACAAGGTGGCCATCGCGCTCGAGAAAGCGCGTCGCCACCCGTTGATTGACCAGGTTGTCTTCGGCAACAAGGATTCGCAGCGGCCGCACCGGATCGAATTTCTCCGGCTCCGCTGGCGGCACGCCAGGAGCAGCGTCTCCAATCATCCCAATCAGACGCTCTTCGACCACAGGCTTCACCAGATATCTGCTGATGCCGAAGCGCGCGATCTGCTGCGCTCCCACCTGCAGCCGTGTCGCCGCGATGAGAACGACGATCTGTTCGGCGCGGACTCCGCTCTCGAGCACGCGCTCGATCATCGCCGCATCGCCATCGAGAGGCAAATCGAGGATGACATCGCCGCCGGGTTTCTCCGGGAAATCATCTGCTCCTGTTTTCCCATCGAATACGCCGGCCTCGGCGCCATGAGCTGCAACGATGCGGCTTACCGCGCTTCGAATCGACTCGTTCTCGATGTACACCGAGACCTGTCGTCCACGCAGCTCCACACCTTGAATTGTGCGCTGTTCTTCCGCGCCAAAGTTCGCCGTAAAGTGAAACGTCGAGCCCATGCCTGGACGACTCTCAGCCCACACCCGTCCCCCCATCAGCGTAGCAAGACGCCGGGTGATCGCCAGCCCGAGGCCAGTACCGCCGTGAGTTCGCGTATCGGAAGAGTCGAGTTGTTCGAAGGCTTCGAATAGCCGGTCGATCTCGTCCGCAGGAATTCCTTTGCCGGTATCGCGAACCAAAAAATGAAGACTCACTGTTTGGTCCGCAGACGAATCGAGAGCCACCTTGATGACGATTTCGCCCCGATCCGTAAACTTCACTGCGTTGCCGGCGAGATTGATGATCATCTGCCGAAGGTGGCTGGCATCGCCGATCAGTGCGTCCGGCACGTCCGGCTCGATATCGACAATCAGCTCGATCGATTTCTGTGCGGCCGCGACGGCAAGGACCTTGGCGCTATCCGAGATCGTCTTTCGAAGCGAGAACGGCGTTTGCTCCAGAACCATCTTCCCGGCCTCGATTCGCGAGAAATCGAGAACATCGTTGATGACGGAGAGAAGCGCGGTAGCCGACGACTGAATCGTGTCGGCGTACTCCCGTTGATCGGAGGTCAGCTCTGTATCGCTCAGCAGCGAGGCCATTCCCAGAACACCATTCATCGGAGTGCGGATCTCGTGACTCATCCTCGCAAGGAAGGCGCTCTTGGCCGCGCTTGCCGCCTCGGCTGCCTCCTTCTGCCGGCGCAGATCCTCGTCCGCCAGTTTCTCGGTCACATCTTCAGCGACGACGAGGATGAATTCGATCTCGCCGTTGGAATCGAACAGCGGGAGGCGCGATGCCTCGAATGTCTTCACCTTATCTTCCATCGCGAACTTGTGAGGGAGGGCGGACAGAGGGGTTTTGTGGCCAACGATCCATTCGTCCTCGGAGAGCATCCGCGCTGCGATCTCGGGCGAAAAAAGCTCCGCGTCCGTCTTGCCGACAACCGAATGTCTCCACTCATGAGCCTTGCGGTTTGCCATCACATAACGGAAGTCCTTCGCGCTCTTGACCGCGACCACTTCCGGGATGTTGTCGATCGTGAGCTTGAGAAAGGCTTCCGCCGATCGGAGTTTTTCCTCCGCCCTCTTGTGCTCGCTGAAATCCATCGTCGCACCGACCACCCGTAGCGGTTCGCCTGCGGGGTTGCGGGCGATGTACCCCCGGGTCAGCACGTCGGCATAGGTCCCATCTCCGCGCCTGCATCGATACTCGCTGGCCCACCGCTGCTCCCCGGACGCGATTGCTGATTGGAGGCTTCCGAGGACACGGTCGCGGTCATCAGGATGGATCGCATCCGACCAAACGGAAAGATCGACGTCGCCCCACGTCTCATTTCCAAACCGGCTCTGCCAGGCCTCGTTCACCCAACAGTGGCTCGTTCCCACGTTCCACTCGTAAATCACATCGTCGGTGGCGCGGGTAGCGAGTGCGAATCGTTCCTCACTCTTGCGCAGCTCCGCCTCGGCCCGTTTGCGCTCGGTGATCTCCGTCATCACGCCAGCCATGCGAACCGGCGCGCCTGCGCTGTCGTGTGAAATGTACGCGTGCGTTACCACGTCTGCGTAGGTTCCATCGGCGCGCCGGAAGCGGTACTCGAGATTCAACAACTCTTCGCCGCCGGCGATCGCCGCTTCGAGGCTGGCGACGACGCTCTCCCGTTCGCCGGGATGGAGCGCTTCCGTCCACATCGAGAGGTCAAGGTCACCAGAGGCGGGATATCCGTATCGACGCTGCCACGCTTCATTCACCCAGCAGACATTCGTTTTCAGGTCCCACTCGAAGATGACATCCTTCGTCGCTCGCGCGGCGAGCCGGAATCGCTCTTCGCTGCGCTCGGTCCGAGCGATCTGCGCCTTGAGCTGCGCGACCATACCGTTGAAGACCAGAGCGAGCTCCTCGAACTCGTCGCCTGTCTCGATCGCGGCAGGACTCTCGAGATCGCCGTTCGAGACTCGGATGGCCGCCTCCCGCAGCACGGTGACCGGCCGGACGAAATAGCGCGTCAGAAGCATTCCGACCGCGATGATCGCAACCGTCAGGATGGCCCCCCAGATCAGAAACCAGAGGCCCAACTCGTGAGCTGCCGCGAAGATCGCATCCTCCGGAACATCGAAGACCATTTGCCAGCCATCGCTCCGCGAGCCGTCGACGGGCTTCTGAAACGCAACCGTGGTCACTACCGGCGACTCCGATGACATCGAATGAAGCCGGTGTCGTTGCTGGGCGCCGGCGCTCCGGGTGACGATCGTTACTCCGGCCGCATTCACGATTCGCGGCACCGTGGGCGACGGAATCTGATCGAGAAAACGGCTGAGCACCGGCAACGAGAACCATCCCAGGGCCACACCCAGACTCTGGTCCTTTCCCGCGCCATCGCTACGGATGGGGGCGCCGAAGACAATCGCCCGTGCGCCGGATCTTGAGAGGTAGGCGTCGCTGTGGGTCGTCTCTCCCTTGCATGCGCGCAGGAAAACCTCACGGACCGCCGGATCGTCGGGAATCGACTCGCCAACATGCTGTCCGTCGGCGGAAAGCAGAATCTTTCCAGCGGCGTCGGCGATCACTAGCCGCTCCCACGGTCCGGTAAGATCCGCCATCTCGTCGAGTTGGAGCTGCTGCCAGCCGTTGGTCGAAAGCGCGCGCGCGCTTTCCGGCGATTCCAGTGCTCGCTCGATCAGGCCATCCTCGGCGACGAGTTGAATGTCATGACCCGCAACCGCGACCAGCCGGCCGACAGTCGCCATCGCCGCAGCCGTGGCGATTTTCTGACGCTGGACGATCTGCTCCCGGACGATGCCGCGCGAGATTCGATAACCGATAAACCCAAAGAGCGGCATCAACACCAGGAGAGTCGCGGTCACAGCACGCACGACGCGCGCGGCGAGCGTCGTCCTTATGCGACCGTGCGCCTGTTCGCGCCACCTCATCGGAGAAACTCAGTTCTCATCCACGCGGCGAGATCTCCCAATCGATTCTCGAGAGCCGCCAGCAGATCAGGAGAACGCTGCAGATCCTGCGGCGTAATTCGCTCCAACTGCAGGGCTGCCGCGTATGCATCCCCATTTTCGAAATAGCCAATCGACCCTTTGAGTGAATGGGCGCTGCGCGACGCCGCCACCGCGTCGCCAGCGTCGAGCGCCGACCGGATTTCCTTGAGCAGGATCGGGCAGCGCGTTAGAAACGTTTCCACGAGCTCGCCGGCGAACGCGGCATCTCCCTCGAACGTTTCGAGAAGCTCTTCACGCGTGGTGAACGACGATGCCCGAGGCTGCTCGCTGGTCATGCTCGTATCGCTCATGAAGCCGCGCGGACGTCATCGGAGTGAGGATGCGCGCGTGCAAACGCGGGCATCAGGCGATCGACGGCGTCGCGAAGAACGCCCGGTTTGATCGGTTTCTCGAGGTATTCGTCGACGCGAAACTTCTTGAACGCTTCGTTGTGATAGATGACATGACGATAGACCGCCAACATCAGGATGACCTTGATCTCCCGCGTTGAGCGGCGTTTGATTCGCAAGCAAAGCTCCCTGCCGTCGATAACCGGCATCAGGGCATCCGTCAGCAACAGGTCGGGGAGCGTGGCAAGCGCGATCTCATAGGCTTCCTGGGGCTTGGTCGTGACCAGGGTCGTAAAGCCCATCTCGCGCAAAACGCGCTCAGCGACCGTCAGCACCAGCGGTTCGTCATCGACGATCAACGCCAGCGGTCGCAGGAGTGACTTTGGATCAAGTGACCGCAGCCGGGCGATTCCGCCGATCTCTTCACCTCGCCTGCGCTCCCACAATGCCGGCGGCGCCAACATCCAGAATTCGTTGCGCCGAATGTACGAGGCATCGCAAGCACAGCTTCCACAATGTGGGCAGACGAAGGTTCTCTCGCGTGCAATGCAATCGCACATCTTCGATGAAACGAGCTCGAAGTCCTGACGACAGTGGAAGCACGGCGCGTGATACCTGTCGTGAAAAGTCGTTATCTCAAAGTCGAGGACGCTCATGGCATCACCCGCCATCAAGCCGTGGACCACTCCCACTGCCCGCGCAAGTGCAGCACAGCCAGTCTCTTAGATTCTTGCGGCTCCGCCAACGACCTGTTCAAAAAAGAGAAACCGTTCGGATTGACGACACATAGGTTCAAAAAACTCAGCGGGGCAGCATCCCCAACGCGCGGAATACCGCATCGGTGACCGGATCGTAGGCCTCGTATCGAACGAAGATCGTCACGAAGATCATCAACTCGACCGCACCGTTGACGACGACTCCCGTCACCGCAGCGATCGTTCCCCATCCTCGGCGCCGGATCTCGCGCCAGAAGAATGACGCCACCAGGATGCGCGCCAGCGGATCGGCCTCGATGAGGTAGCGCAGATTCTTCGATGGCAGCAACGCGTGGGCGTCGGCGATCGCCGCGAGAAAAAGAAGCAGGTGCCACTCCGCTTCTTCATGTTCCGTGCGCCGAAGCAGCAAGAAGGCCGCGGCGACGATCGCGGCAACCGTGACGATCGGCGCGATCGCCAGAAAATCGATCACGATTCGCTGCGGCGGACCGCTCTGGAATTGGTGCACATACGACGCGTCCATCGCCAACGTGAGGATCCTGCCGATTTGGAAAAACTTAATCACGCTTCGCGACAGCAGACAGAAAACGGCGCCAAACAGCGCGGGCGGTACCATCCAGCTCACGACGTTTCCGAGCGTGAGCCGCCGCCCGGAGCGCAGCCACCAGAACAGCAACACGAGCGGATACACCATCAGAAACAGCTCTTTCACCGCCATCGTCAACGTCGCCGCGGCCACCCATCCGATCAGCCACGCCGCCCGTTCCCGCGGCCGGTCCGCGCGTAGATAACGGAGCGACGTGAAGATCGTGACGAGAAACATCAGACAGAAAAGCTCGTCTGCAAGCGCGCGCCGGCCCAGCGCCAATTGCAGCGGCGACGTTGCCATCAACGCAGCTGCGAGGACCGCTCCCGTCCGGTTGATGACCTCGGCGCCGATGAGATACGTGAGCAGGACCGACAACATCCCGGCGATGGCCGACAGCGTGGCCAGCATCCGAAAACTGATCTCGCCGGTCAGCCGGCAGAGCAGCGTGGCCGCGCCGAGGTAACCCCACCGAAGCGGCGGGGGATAAAGCCATCGCGCCGGATTGGCGAGATACTCATCGACCATCGCGGGATAGGATCCGATTCCACCTTCGACGAGCATGCGAGTTTCATAGAGGTAGAGTCCTTCGTCCGAACGGCCGAAGAAGTGCTCGACGTCGTTCCAATAGATCCGGATCGCCGCTGCGAACAAGAGCACCAGCCCAAGCGCAAGGGCATGGCGCCGCCCGGCGACATGTGAATCGAGGCTCGGCAATGTCTCTTCCATGAATCAATGGGACTGTGGTCGACTCGATTTAACCACTTCGGCGGGCGCGAAGGGCAACAGCCTCACGCTTGCGCAATCGAAAAATCGATCGCGGCCGGCGGAGGTTCTTCTTTCGGAGGTATCGCGGTCGCTGAGCTGATCGATAGAGTCGACGATGTTTCCGACTTCGAACATCTCCTCGACGATCTCCTGCAACTTCGCGCAACCTCGCAACTCAGCAACCCCAAAAGCGATCTCCATCACCTCGACCGGTGGCGGGCATCACCGGCCCGCGTGCGGGGCCAATTTACGATCCGAAGCCAAGCTGGAGGAGTGGATATGGCACGGATCGATGGCGCAATTGGGCTGCGGTTGAACGCTCCGAGAGTTTTTTCTGAATTCGCGATGCCGGGGCTGGAGGCTGGCGATGATCAAGTCGTCGTTGAAGTGGCGGGCTGCGGTCTTTGCCACACCGACGTCGGCTTCGCGTACGGCGGCGTCTCCACCCGTCACCCGCTTCCGCTGATCCTCGGGCATGAGATCTCCGGACGGGTCGTCGATGCTGGCGCGCGCGCGGCAGCGTGGCTCGGCCGCAGCGTGATCGTGCCGGCCGTGATTCCGTGCGACAACTGCGAGGCCTGCCTGGCCGGACGTCCGACAATCTGCCGCAATCAGTTCATGCCGGGGAACGATGGCGACGGCGGCTTTGCCACGCATGTCGTCGTTCCGGCGCGCGGACTCTGCGCCGTTCCCGATCATCTTCCGGATGGCATCACGCTGGAGATGCTCTCGGTCGTTGCGGACGCCGTGACCACACCATACGCGGCGATGTTGCGTGCCTCGGTCAACGAAGACGATCTCGTCGTCATCGTCGGCGCCGGCGGCATCGGAGGATTCGGCGTGCAGATCGCGGCCGCGTACGGCGCGACGGTCGTCGCCATCGACGTCGATGACGAGCGGCTGGCACTGGCGAGCGCGCACGGAGCGACACTGACGATGAATCCGAAACAGGTCGCGCCGAAGACGATGAAGACTTCGATCCGCGGTCTCGCGCGCGAGAGCGGGCACGGACGCATCGGCACGAAGATCTTTGAGATGAGCGGGACAGTGGCCGGACAGGAGACCGCGTTCGGCCTTCTCGACTTCGGCAGTCAGCTCGCTGTCGTCGGTTACACGCCGGACAAAGTCGAGATCCGGCTCTCGAATCTGATGGCCTTCGATGCCACGGCTCGCGGCAACTGGGGATGCGCGCCGTCGAACTACCCGAACGCACTGGCGCTCGTGCTCGAAGGCAAAGTGAAGCTGACGCCGTTCATCGACATTCGCCCGCTCGCGGAGCTGCCCGAGTTGTTCGCCGCCGCATCGCGCCACGAGCTGCGCCGCCGCGCCATCGTGACGCCGGCTGGCGTCGCGCGAAACGTCGTCAGCTCGGAATTCGAAAGGACCACTGCATGAACGATCACAACCTCGTCTCCGGCCTCGTGTCGCAGGCGGTCGCCGTTTCGCACCGCGCCGTGTTTGACCGCGACGGAAATCCTGTCGAAGGTCTGCACAACGTCTGGATCACGCTCGACAATCCGAAGGAGCTCAACAGCTACACGACGCCGATGCTCAAGGCGCTGATCCTGGCGCTGCGCGAAGCCAGCAACGATCGCGCTGCCGTGGCCGTGATCCTCACCGGCGCGGGCACGGCGGCGTTCTGCACGGGCGGCAACACGCGGCAATACGCCGAGGAGTATGCGGGGCGGCCGGGCGAATACCGGCAGTACATGCGCCTCTTCAACGACGCCGTCACGTCGATCCTGCAATGCGACAAGCCGGTGATCTGCCGCGTGAATGGAATGCGCGTCGGCGGCGGCCAGGAGCTCGGCATGGCTTGCGATTTTTCGATCGCCAGCGACCTTGCCATCTTCAGTCAGGCCGGGCCGAAACACGGATCGGCGCCCGACGGCGGCAGCACCGATTTCCTTCCGCTTTTCGTTGGCATCGAGCGCGCGATGGCCAGTGCCACACTTTGCCAGAACTGGAGCGCGCATCAGTTCTATTGGCTCGGCGGACTGACGTCGATCGTTCCTGCGCTGCGCGTCGACGGCGCGTGGGTCGCGAATCCGCTCGTCGTCACCGATCGCGTGATCGACGAGTACGGACGCAATGTCGTCGGGCAATTGAAAACCGGGCCGGATCGCGATGCGGCGAAGGCGTTGATGGCGCGCGGCACCGTCGATCTCACGCTGCTCGACGACGCGGTCGCCGATCTGACGACGAAGCTGCTTTACACGATGCCCGATTGCCTGACGAAGACGATCGAGAGTCTGCGCAAGCACAAGCTCGAACATTGGGACCGCAATCGCGAGACGAACCGCGCGTGGCTGTCGCTGAACATGATGACCGAGGCGAATGCTGGGTTCCGCGCGTTCCATTTTGGGACGAAGCAGCAGCGCGAGGTGGACTTCATTCTCCTGCGGCAGCGGCTGGCGCAAGGCGCGGTGTGGGGCGAGGAATTGATCGAAGAGATTGCGCCGTGGGTCGGCTCTGCTTTGAAGGAGACGGTGGAAGTGTGAGCGACGCGAGATTGTCAGCCCCCTCATCCGCCTCCGGCACCTTCTCCCCCGCTGAAAAGCGCGGGGGCGAAGGACGCTCGATTGAGGGTGTTGAAAAATTCTCAGCACTCATGCAGCGTGCTCAAAACCTCTCCGAGGACATCGACTTCGCGGCCGTCACCGAATGGAAGGCGCGCACCGGACGCAAAGCGATCGGACACATGCCCACCTACGTTCCGCGCGAGCTGATTCACGCGGCGGGAATGCTTGCCGTTGGCATCACCGGCGGCGGCGATAAGCTCGAGATCATTCGCGGCGACGCCTATTTTCAGAGCTACATCTGCCGCATTCCGCGAAGCACGATCGAGCTGGCGCTTTCGCACCGGCTGGACATGCTCGACGGCATGCTCTTTCCGTCGATCTGCGACGTGATCCGCAATCTGTCGGGGATGTGGTCGATGATCTTTCCCGATCGTTACGTGCACTACGTCGACGTCCCGCAGAATTTCGACGCCGAGGTCGGGGGCAGGTTCTGGCGCCGCGAGTTGGAAACGCTGCGCGCCGATTTCGCGCAACTCTCCGGCGTCGCCATCGATGACGATGCCTTGCGCGCGAGCATCGCGGTCTACAACGAGAATCGCAGCGTCATTCGCGAGCTTTATCGCGCACGCAGCGAGCGGCCGTGGATCTTTCCGATGTCCGAGGTTTACTACCTGCTGCG
Organism: Thermoanaerobaculia bacterium; assembly: GCA_963719365.1. Taxonomy (GTDB): domain Bacteria; phylum Acidobacteriota; class Thermoanaerobaculia; order Gp7-AA8; family Gp7-AA8; genus JADGNZ01. The sequence continues at coordinate 2,675,913 of OY970380.1, forward strand.
CGCGGGGAACGTGCTGCCGCCCGAAGAGCACACGTCGTTGTTGCACGAATACCTTGCGCTTGCTCCGCTCGAAACCAGCCGGCGCGATCAGGATCGCAGCCGTGTCGTACTTGCCGGGATGTTCTGCGAGCAGCCGCCGCACGGTCTGGTGATGACGCTCGAGCGCGCCGGTTGCTACGTCGTCGACGACGATTTCCTCCTCGGCCTTCGCTGGTTGCAGGACGACGTCGCGACGACCGGCGATCCACTCGATGCGCTCGTCGATGCCTATCTGAATCACAGCGCGATGAGTGCCTCGCGTTACGCGCCCGACGGCGATCGCGGAAGCTGGCTCATCGACTCCGTGGAGCGCAATCGTGCCGAGGGCGTCATCTTCGCGGCGGCTAGCTTCTGCGATCCGGCGCTGCTCGATCAGCCGATGCTCGTCGCTGCGCTCGATCGAAAAGGGATTCCGCATACCGAGTTCAAGTTCGCCGAGGACACCGGCCAGTTCGCCGTGATCCGCGAGCAAGCCGGCACCTTCTCCGATTCGATTCGTTTGTGGAGCGAAGCATGAGCGCCATCCGCAAAGAAGACTCGATGCTTCTGCAAAAGCAGATGATCTCGAACCACTACGATCGCCTCGCCTCCGCGCACGACGAGGGACAAAAAGTGGTCTACACGTTCGTGCCCGGCAATCTGAACGAGCTCGTTCGCTCATTCGGTCTGCTTCCCGTGCTCCCGGAGATCAACGCGTTGCAGTCGGGACTGCGCAAGAAATCGGGCGAGTACATCGCCGAGGCGGAAAAGCACGGGCACAGCGAAGACGTCTGCACGTATGTCAAATGCGACATCGGCATGTTGAAGAAAGGGAACATCGGACCGACAGGCCGCCAACTTCCGAAACCCGATCTCCTGCTCCTCTCCTACACCGGCTGCTTCACGTTTCTGAAATGGTTCGAGCTGCTGCGCGAAGAGTACGGCGACGTGCCGGTGGCGATGCTGCACGTGCCGTATCAGGCCAATGGCCGCATCGAGCCGCACCAGCGCGATTACGTCGTGCAGCAGATGCGCAGCGAGATCATCCCGAAGCTCGAGCAGGTCAGCGGACGCAAATTCGATGAGGACCGTTTGCGCGAAATGCTGCGCCTCTCTGCGCGCGCCGAGGACGACTTGGTGTGGACGCTGGAAAGCGCGAAGAAGACGCCGTCGCCGATCGATGCGTACTTCGGCGGCGTCCACTACATCGGTCCGATCTTCAGCGCGTTTCGCGGAATGCAAGCGGCCGTCGATTACTACGCGGCGTTGCGCGAGGAAGTGCAGGAACGGCTCGACAACGGCCAGGGACCGGTGACACCCGAAGGTCCGATGGGAAAAGAAAAGTATCGCCTCGTCGTCGAGGGTCCTCCCAACTGGACCAGCTTTCGCGAGTTCTGGAAAATGTTCTACGACGAAGGCGCGGTCTTCGTATCGAGCACGTACACGAAAGTGGGCGGCTTGTACGATCGCGGTTTCCGCCACGATCCCGATCATCCGCTCGAGACTCTCGCCGATTACTGCCTCGGCTGCTACACCAACCTCGGCCTTCCAACGCGCGTCGATCTGCTCGAGCAATACATCAATGATTACGAGGCCGATGGATTTCTCGTCAACAGCGTGAAGAGCTGCAATTCGTTCAGCGTCGGACAACTGATGATGCTGCGGCAACTCGAGACGCGAACCGGCGTGCCCGGCCTCTTCATCGAGAACGATCTCGTCGATCCGCGCTACTTCTCCGCCGCCAACATCAAGAACCGGATCGAGAGCTATCTGCAGATGCTCGATCAGAAGCGCGGAGTGGCAGCATGATCGAGGTCTTCACCGGCATCGACCTCGGGTCGACGACAACCAAAGCGATCGTGCTCGATGGCGACGGCCAGGTCATCGGCCGCGGCATCACGAACAGCCGCAGCAACTACGACGTGGCGGCGCTGATCGTGCGCGAAGAAGCGCTGGTGCGGACGCGCTTCACGCTCGTCGAGCGCAGCATCGGCGCAGACGCATTCGTGGTCGCCGCGCTGGAACGGAACCTCAAGCTCGAGCAGCATCTCGAATTGCTGGCGCGGTTGCGCGAGGCGATGGCGATGATCGTCGCCGGCCCGAAACATCGCGCACATGCCAAGGAACTTCGTGAGCGTCTCGACGAGATCGACGCCGGCATGGAACCGCTGGCGCGCGAACATTTCGCACCTGGCGCCACGCGCAAGAGCGACTTCTTCCGCGACCTCGCTGCCGCCGACTACATGCATCTCGCCGAGCAACTCGCCGATCCGAAAGGAATCGCGTTCGATGCTCTCTGCGGCGTGTTCGACGCCGCGATTCTCGCAGTGGAGAACTTGCCCATCGAGCGCGCGTTCGAGCGTCACATCGGAGCCGCGCTCGAAACGACGCTGGCGGAGCATCTGAGCTGCGACGCAAAGCAATTGCGGCGAGCGGTCGAAGATGCACGCAACGAAAATCTCGTCGAGCGCGCCACCGTCGGCACGGGCTACGGACGCGCGCGCCTGCCGTTTCCGAAAGAACAAATCCGCAGCGAGATCCTCTGCCACGGCCTCGGCGCGCACGCGATGTTTCCGGCAACACGCACCGTGCTCGATATCGGTGGCCAGGACACGAAAGCGATCCAGGTTGATGCCACAGGAATCGTCACCAGCTTCCAGATGAACGACCGTTGCGCCGCCGGATGCGGCCGTTACCTCGGCTATATCGCCGACGAGATGAACCTCGCGCTGCACGAGCTCGGGCCGTTGGCGCAGGAGAGCCGAACGCGCGTGAAGATCAACAGCACCTGCACGGTTTTCGCCGGCGCGGAACTACGCGAGCGGCTGTCATTGGGACAGAAACGCGAAGACATTCTGGCGGGGCTGCACCGCGCGATCATCCTTCGCGCGATGTCGCTCCTGGCGCGCTCGGGCGGCATCACCGATCAACTCACGTTCACCGGCGGCGTGGCGCGAAATCCGGCCGCGGTTGCCGCGCTGCGCGATCTCATTCAGGAAAACTACGGCGTGCGCACGCTCAACACATCGCCCGATTCGATCTACACCGGCTCGCTCGGCGCCGCTCTCTTCGCGCAACGCGCCGCGGAAAGGAAAGTCGCAGCATGACCGTCACTGCCGGAATGGACGTCGGATCGAGCAGCGTGAAAACGGCCGTCATCGTCGACGGTGAACCGATCGCGTTGCGCACCGACCGCATCCGCCGCCGCGAGCTGCGCAAAGTCATCGAAGAATCGTACGAGGCAGTCCTCGCTGACGCCGGCATGCAGCGCAACGACGTGGTCTACCTCGCCACCACCGGCGAAGGGGAGCTCGTCGATTTCCGCCGCGGCCACTTCTACGGCATGACCACGCACGCGCGCGGCGCCGTTTTCCTGATGCCGGGCACCGAGGCGGCGCTCGACATCGGCGCGCTGCACGCGCGAGCGATGAAGTTCGATGCGAAGAGCCGCGTGCTGGCCTATCGCATGACGAATCAATGCGCATCCGGCTCCGGCCAGTTCCTCGAAAACGTCGCCCGCTACCTCGGCATCACGCTCGAAGACATCGGCCCGCTTTCGTGCAGCGCAAACGATCCGGAGCTGGTCAGCAGCATCTGCGCTGTGCTCGCCGAGACGGACGTCATCAACATGGTCAGCCGTGGCATCAGGACGCAAGACATCCTCAAAGGCATTCACGTCTCGATGGCCGGGCGCTATCTCAAACTGCTCCGCGCGATCGGCGCAGAAGGCAAGGTGGCGATCACCGGCGGACTCTCCGCTGACGTCGGTCTGGCAAAAGCGTTACAGGAAAAAGTCGTCGAAGAAAAATTCGCGATGGAGATCGTGACCGATCCGCGCGCCATCTACGCCGGCGCAATCGGCGCCGCGCTGTGGGGCGCGTTCCGGCACGATGTTCTGGCGCGCAGGAGTGCAGCATGAGCGAAGTTGCAGTTATCACCGGTGGCTCGGGCGGCATCGGTCTGGCCATCATGGCCGCGCTGCGCGCAACCGGCGCGAACGTCATCAGCCTCGACCTGACACCACCATCAACCGGCGAATGGATCGCTTGCGATGTGCGCGACGACGCATCGGTGGCGAACGCAATCGAAAACGTCGCCGCAAAGCATGGCCGCATCGACGTCGCCGTCCACGCCGCCGGAATCGCGCGCGATGCCGTGGTCTGGAAACTTGCCGTCGACGACTGGGACATCGTCCAGGAAGTGAATCTGCGCGGCGCGTTCCTGCTGATGCGCCACGTCATCCCGGTCATGCGCCGCGGCGCGGCCGGAAGCATCGTTCTCATCGGATCGATCAACGGCTCCCGCGGAAAGTTCGGGGCCTCAGCCTACGCCGCGAGCAAAGCCGGTCTGATCGGACTGGCCAAAAGCGTGAGCAGCGAAACCGGCCGCTTCGGCATCCGCGTAAACGTCATCGAGCCGGGCTGGGTGCGAACGCAGATGACCGAATCGCTCCCCGGCACGCTCCGCCAGCAAGCCGTCAACGAAACCCTCCTCGGCGAGCTCGTCGAACCCGACGACATCGCCGCGGCGGTGGTGTACCTGGCCAGCAACGGCGGAAGGCGCATGACGGGACAGATCATGCGCGTCGATGCGGGTCAGTACGTGTGAGGAAGCGCCAACGTGAAGCCGCTCAGCGGACTAACGCCGCATCATCGTAAGAGTTCCGCAGTCGTCCACGCTTTGCTCGAGTTCGCGGCGGAGTATCTGGAAGAGTCGTCAGTGCAGTTGCATCACCACTGCGCCATCCAGAATGCAGGTCACGTTTTTCGACACCTTCATCTCACCGCCCACGATGAGATAGCCTTTTGCGGAGCGCGGAAGGTTGGCTTGACGGCCGGTCAGCCGGCCGTCTTCGATCGCTTCGAGCGTGATTCGCTGCGTTGAGAAGCCGGCACCGGCGCGCGGCGACGGATCGTGAATCAGAAGATCGTCGCCGTCGTAACCGACGACCGTGACCCAGTGTCCGCCGCTGCGGGCGTAGTTGCCGCTGTCTTCGTCGTAGCGATACCAACCGACGTTCAGCCACGCTGCGCCGTGCGGATCGGCAATCGCTTCTTTCACTGCATCGAGATCGGGAAACTTGCCGGACACCACGTCCCGAGGGGCGGGACGCCAGCCTGAATACTGCAATTGCTCGATCTCGTATCCAACGTTTCCGACGTACCCCTGCACGCCTGCAATCACCTCGGCGACGTCGGTTCCTTTCTCGGGATTGGTGTTCATGAGATCCGAGTCAGCGAGCAGTTTGATCATGCGAATCTGCGCCGCTTTCTCGGAGGCCGCGGAAGGTTTCAGTTTCCGGTAGCCGTGATTGGCAAGCCACATCAGCGAATTCGAGACCGCGGTGGGCGCGCAGTACTGGTCGCCAGCGTTTTCGAAACCGGCTTCACGATCGGTCTGCAGAAAGCGCGGCGTGCTCTGAACCTTGGCGCGATAACTCGCTGGCTGCGCGACGAGAGTGACGCTGAGAAGTGCGATTGCCGCGACGACCGCGGATACACGTGACTTGGACATGAACGGCATGCTACCAATCCGTTGGTTTGTAATCCTTGAGAAATTGTCCCCACACGTGCTGGCCGCTGTTGATGCCGCTGATGATCGGATCGAGGATGCGGGCGGCGCCGTCGACGATGTCCAGCGGCGGATGGAAGCGATGCACTGCCGTCTTGCGCTCGGCTAGAGCAGCCGGATCTTCGTCCGTCACCCAACCGGTATCGACGCTGTTCATGTGGATGCCGTCGGTGAAGTAATCGGCGGCGGCGGTGCGCGTCATCATGTTCAGCGCGGCTTTGGCCATGTTCGTGTGCGGATGACGCGTCGTTTTCTGATTGCGATAGAACTGTCCTTCGACCGCGGATACGTTGACGATGTGCTTGTCGCGGTTCGCGGTGCGCAGCATGAGCGGCTTGAGACGCGCGTTGATGATGAACGGCGCGACTGCGTTGACGAGCTGCACTTCCAGCAACTCCACCGATGACACCTCGGCCATCAACAACCGCCACGAATTGCGCCCGCGCAGATCGACCTGCTGCAAATCCTGATCGAGACGGCCTTCGGGGAAAAGATCGCGATCATGATCGTCCGGCAGCAGCGGTACTTGTGAGAGTTGCGCAGAATGCGTCAGGCCCGTCACCTCTTCGAGCTTCATCGTTGTCATCGATGACGACGCTTCGGGCAGCATCCGGTAACCGCGCAAACCTTCGAAGGCGCCGAGGAGGTGGCGCTCGGCGTCGGAGAGCGTGTGCAGCGCGGCGGTCTCCGACTCCATCATGTGCTCGTAAAACGCAGGCGGACGGCGCACTGTCTGGCAGGCATTGTTGATGATGAAATCGAGACGATCGCGCGTCGTCAGCAGCTCGTGGCAAAACGCTTCGACGCTGGGCGTGTGGCGGAGATCGAGTCCGAAAATCTCCAGGCGGTCGGACCACTCGCCGAAATCGTCCTCGCGTGCGTAACGAGCCGCGGAGTCGCGCGGAAAACGCGTGGTGACGATGAGCCGCGCGCCGGCGCGAAGGAGTTTGAGTCCGGCCTGGTAGCCGATCTTCACGCGCCCGCCGGTCAGCAGTGCCACGCGACCGCGCAGATCCGCCAACTCGGTACGCTTGGCGAAATTGAGATCGCCGCACGCGGGACACAACTGGTCGTAGAAATGATGGACCGTCAGATAGTGCTGCTTGCAGACGTAGCAATGCTGCGACTCGGTGAGGATGCGCGGATCTTCCTGCGGCGCCGGTTCCTCGCGATACGAATTCGGCGTGGAGTAGACCGGCTTGCGGCGAAGCTCGCGTATCCCAGCCGAGTTGAGCACCTGATCGTCCAGCTTCATCCGCGCCGCTTTGCGCTCCCGCACGCTGGCCTTGACGAGCTTGCGCCGCGCGCGATGATCGGGCTCAGCGACACGGCGCGTGGCGTGAAGCAGTCGTTGCTGCTCTTCCGCGCTGACCTGGACGAGTTGTCCGCGATTGCGGTCGAGCGATTCGAGCAGCTCCGCGGCGATGCGCACGCGCTCAGAAAACGGAAGATCGTTGTCGGGTTTGGGGTCACTCATCGGCGACGCGTGGAACGCGGCAGAGGCGGCACGAAATCCATGAGTCGCCGGCAAGAAGCGTATCCGCAGACTACGCAGATGAACGCAGATGCTGGGTTTGCGTGCGAGAAACTACCTGGCCGTACTTCAATCAAGCAAGAACGCCGGCGAATTTTCGACCTCCGCCCAAACAGCACTCGGGCGGGGACGCGCCGAGTGCCCGCGGTCGAGACGACCGCACTCCTCGCGATGCCTCACTGCGCTGAGAAAGGCAACTAATGCCGCCAGCCAACACTCACCCGCATCGTCCGTCCCGGCGCGGGAAACTCCAGCACGTTCGGGTTGCCTCGGAAGTCGTTGAGGATAGACGCGACGTACGAGTATTTCTCATTGAGCACATTCAGCGCTTCCAGCACGACCCGCAGCCGGCCGAATGCGCGATCGGCTTTGGCGTTGACGACATGCACGTCCGGCAGGGGAAATTTGCCATCGTCGTCGGCGAAGCGGGTGTGTTCCCAGCGATAGCCAACCATTGCGCCGATGGCGTGCGGCAGCGATGCGCGACGGGTCGTCACGCATCGAGAGAATCTCCCATCAATTGCTGCGGTGTGTAAATCAGCCCCTCACCCCTCCCCCCACTTCAACTTTGTCCGCAGCACATCGAAGTAACTCGTCTTTGATGTGCGGACCAGCGTCACTGGGTTAGGCGACTTGTTGATACAGACTTTGTCGTTTTGCGCGATGGGGAGGCCTTCCTGGCCGTCCAGGGTTAGGAAGATTTCCTGGTTGGGGGTGGCGATGCCGATCTCGATCTCGAGGTCGTCGGGGAGGACGATGGGGCGGTTGGAGAGCATGTGCGGGCAGATCGGGGTCAGGACGACCGCACCCATTGTTGGATAGATGATCGGGCCGCCGGCGGAGAGGTTGTAGGCGGTGGAGCCGGTTGGGGTAGCAATGATCAGTCCGTCCGCCCGGAACGATGAGACGAACTGGCCGCCTACCGTCACGCGCATTTCGATGATGCGGGCCAGCGCGCTCTTGTTGATCGTGGCGTCGTTGAGGACGCGGTACTTGCGGTGGTCGCGGCCCGGTCCGCGGACTTCGACATCGAAGGTGACGCGCTTCTCGCTTTCGAAATCGTCGGCGAGCACGCGCTCCATCACCTCCGCAAAATCCTCAACGCGCACCTCGGTCAGAAACCCGAGCGTGCCCATGTTCACGCCGAGGATGGGGACGTCTTTCGGAGCGTGGCGGGCAACGGATAGGAGCGTGCCGTCGCCGCCGAACGTGATCAGAAGCTCGGAGTGTTTGCCGAGGTCGCTCTTGGCGACGCACTTGCCGCGGTCGCCGAGTTTGTCGGCGGTGCCGTAGTCGAAGCAGACGGTATAGCCGCGGGCCCGAAGATCGGCGGTCACGCGCGCCGCGAATGCGAGTGCGTCCTCCGAGGTGGTCTTCGCGGAGATGCCGATGGTCTGCACGGGAAGAGTTTACGCGATCACTCTTCGCACATCTTCCGGCTCGATGACGACGCGGTCGCCGGCGCGCTCGGGGCCGGTGAAAAGTACCGGATGGAGCACCTTCTCGAGGATCGCGCGCAACGCCCGCGCGCCGAGCTTCTGTTTCAGCGCCGCCTCGGCAATCGCGTGGAGCGCGCCGGCGGAGAACTCGAGCTGAATCTGATCGAGCGCGCAAAGCCGCTGGTACTCCGGAATCATCGCCTCGCGTGGCTCGGTGAGGATCGTGACGAGATCATCAGCGGTCAATGTGTCGAGCTCGACGTGAACGGGAAGCCGCCCGACAAGCTCCGGCAGGAATCCATACTTCACCAGTTCCTCGGTTGAAATGTCTTTCGCGCGAACGTCGCCATCGCCGAAGAAGCCGATCGACTTCGTGTCGCTGTTGTCGTCGATGTCGCTGAACGCGCCGGCGCAGATGAAGAGGATGTTGGCGATGTCGATCTCAACGTAGTCGTACTTGTTCCAGTGCGAGGTGACGTTGAGCGGAACGAAAAGCTTTTCGCCTTCAAGGATCTTGAGGAGCGATTGCTGCACGCCTTCGCCGCCGATGTCGCGCGATCCTGATCCAGTGCGCGTGCCGCCGGAGCGCCGCGCGATTTTGTCAATCTCGTCGATGAAGACGATGCCGTTCTCCGCGGCATCGACGTTCTGATTCGTCGCGAAGAGCAGCCTTCCGATCGCGACCTCGACATCCTCCCCGTAATATCCCGCCTCGGTGAACGCAGTTGCATCGTTGTAGGCAAAGGGAACGTCGAGGATTTTCGCGAGCGTGCGCGCAAGGTACGTCTTGCCTGATCCCGAGGGGCCGATCATCAATATGTTCGACTTGCGAATAGCGACGTCGCCGCCGAACTTCAGATACTCGATCCGCTTGAGATGGTTGTACGCGGCGATGGCCAGCACTTCTTTGGCGTGCTTCTGGCCGACGACGTATTGATCGAGCTGCTCGTAGATGCGCCGCGGCGTGACGTGCAGGAAGCGGTAGATGTCACGCTTTTCCTTCATGGGCGGGGAGATGAGTATAGACCTCGGGCGAGTGGAGCGCCGCCTGCCTGATCTCTTGTCTCCGATCTCTCCGAAGCTACGCGCTAAGATCCAACCCATGAAGCTCCGTTTCGCTCCCAGTCCCACAGGCTTCCTCCACGTCGGCGGCGCCCGCACCGCGATTTTCAATCTTCTTCACGCGCGACGTCACGGCGGCACGATGCTGCTGCGCATCGAAGACACGGACGTCGAACGATCCCGTCAGCGTCATGCGGAGCAGATCATCAGCTCGCTGCAGTGGCTCGGTGTTGCGTGGGACGAGGGCCCGGTTTACCAGAGCGACCGGCTGGAGCGTTATCGCGAGCGCGTCGAGGAGTTGGTTGCCGGCGGGAAAGCGTATCGATGCTATTGCACGGTCGAGGAGCTCGACGCCGAGCGCGCGGCCGCGGAAAACGCCAGCAAACAATGGCGCTACTCCGGCCGTTGCCGCGCCATCGAAGGCGATCCCGCCGAGCCGCATGTCATTCGTTTTGCGGTGTCGTCCGGGACGATCGAGTTTCATGACCTCATCCGCGGTGATGTGCAATTCGAGGGCGACCTGATCGACGACTTCGTTCTTCTCCGCTCCGATCGCAATCCCACCTATCACCTCTCCGTCGTCGTCGATGACATCGACATGGCCATCACGCACGTCGCGCGCGGCGACGATCACCTCTCGAACACGCCGAAGCACGTGCTGCTCTTTCGCGCGTTCGGCGCCGCTGTCCCCTCATTCGCCCATCTTCCACTCATCCTCGGCAGCGACAAGAAGCGTCTCTCCAAGCGCACCGGCGCGACGTCAGCCGAGGAGTACCGCGAAATGGGCATCGTCCCCGATGCGCTCTTCAATTTCCTGACGCTTCTCGGTTGGTCGCCCGGCGAGAACCGCGAGATCTTCACGCGCGACGACGCCGCGCAGTGGTTCGATCTCTCGCACGTCAACAAGGCGCCCGCCGTCTTTGATCCGGAGAAGCTGCTCTGGATGAATGGCCAATACCTGATGCGCATGTCCGCCGAGGAGATCTACCCGCACCTCATCTCGTTTCTTGGCGACGCGCCTCAGCCGCTCGAAGCGCTGCGGACGATCATCGACCTCCACAAGATGCGTGCGCGCACGCTTCGCGAGATCGCCGAGCAGATGGCGATCTATTTCGTTGACGATGACGCAATCGAGTACGACCCGGATGTCGTGAAAAAGCACATCAAGGGCGACGATCTCGGCGCGCGTCTCGCGACGCTGCATGATGCGCTCGCCTCAACCAAGCCGTTCGATGTCGCAACCTCGGAGGCCGTTCTCCGCAAGGTTGCCGAAGAGCAGGGAGTGAGCGCCGGGAAATTGATTCATCCGCTGCGGCTTGCGCTAACGGGAAAAGGAGCGTCACCTCCGATTTTCGATGTGGCGGTGGTGCTGGGTAAGGAACGGTCGCTGCGAAGGTTGCAGAGGTTGATCGAGCGTCTGCCGGCGCTTGTCTAGCAGTCTTCGCGGCAGAACAGCAGCGAATTCAACCTCCGAACTGACCGCACTCGGGCGAGACGCCCGAGTGCCCGCGGTCGAGACGACCGCACTCCTTTCGACGCACTGAGGAGTGCGGACGTCCCGTCCGCGGCCATCGAGGCGTCCCGCCTCGATGGTTGGATCGGGCGCTGAACTAAACCAGTATCAGCTCAAGCCGCCCGCGATCTTGCGATCCGGTCCTTCATCGACGCGCCCACGAGCCACGCCGCGCAGAGGCCGACCATTGCGATCGAGATCCATTTTCCGTAGATGCCAACGGGCGAGAAGGGCTCGGTGGCATTGTGAATCGCTTCGCTCCAGCGGCCGAGAACTTCGGCTTCCGAGAACTCGTGAATCGAGTAGAAAAGGATCTGCAGCGTGAAGAGCAGCAGGAAAAGGCCGGTCACCTGGAAGAAGCGTTTGATGTCGATGCGGTGACCGTAGTGCGCCCAGGCCCATGACATCGCGGCGGCCGCGGCGATGCCGAGGAGCGATCCGAGGATGAAGCGGCTGTTGCGGACCTGGATCAGCATCAGCGCGGTTTCCATCCCTTCACGCGTCACCATCAGCACGGTGAAAAAGAAGACGCCGGCGATCGCGAGGAAGCGCGAAGTTGCCGACGTGTAGGTGTCGAGACGGCGCTCCATGTCGCCCTTCATGCGCGGTGCGATGCGCCAGACGTGCACGACGAATGAAGCCACGAGCACGGCAGCGACGACGCCGAGAATGCCTTCGATCAGCGACTGATGCTCGCTGATGCGCATCAATGCGTAGCCGAGCGCGAAGCTGGCCGCGATGGACGTGAGGATGCCGGCGTAGACAGCGGGCCGCAGCCAGTCGCGGCCGGTCTTGCGAAGGAAGGCGAAGATGATGGCGACCGAAAGAAAGGCCTCGAAACCTTCGCGAAAAACGATGATGAGGGCAGGGATCATGGGGCGTTATTTTCGGAGCCGCATGGCCCCTTGGCCGATCGAGGTCACACGATCGGGTGAGGCGGGCTGCTCCCCTTTCCGGCGGCAGGAATCGCAAACGCCGAGGATCTGGAGATTGTGAAATGTGGGGGTGAACTTCTTGCGTGCGCAGATCTTGAGCTGCCGTTTTTCCAGCTCAGGATCGTTGAACTCGATGACGGATCCGCAGGCGGTGCAGACGAGATGATCGTGATGCGAATCGCCGCGGACGTGCTCGTAGTGGTAGTGATCTTCGCCGAGGTGAACGCGGCGAACGAGGCCGGACTTCACGAGCAGCTCGAGCGTGCGATAGACCGTAGCACGCGAGATCTTGGTGCTCTTCTGCTTCATCTTGAAGAGCAGCTCATCGGCCTCGAAGTGATAATGCGTCGCGAAGATCTCCCGGACGAGCGCGGTCCGCTCCTGCGTCAGCTTCTGTCCCTGCCGGGCCAGATAGTCCTGAAAGCGCTCGATCTCGCGTTCGATGGTTGGCATGTTGTCGTGATTGGCAACTGAGACTCAGTCGCAAGTGAGATCAACAGTCTAGCGGTGGGGAAATTTCGTGTCAAATGCTCTTGGGATGATCTGCTTGGGGTTTTACCGCACGCCCCGGAAATCACTTCCTCTTCACAGGCGGCGGCAAATCGATCAGGCTCAGCGCGTAGTCCTTCGACACCTCGTCGTACACGCCGAGCGCGATTCGCAGATACGGGGTGGCTGACGCGACACCGACCTGGTACGTGAAGTAGTTGCCTTTCGCTCTCGCCAGATCCGCGTCGGCGATCGAGAACTGCTTCGTGTCGCGGTGCGGTTCGCTCAGGCCGCCGAAGACGGCGCCCCAGGCCATGTAGACGGTGAAGGCGCCATTGTGAACATTGCCGGCGGCGGGCAGCGTCGTCAGCGCGGAGATTGGTACTTCGATCGTGACCGGGATGATGTAGTGCTTCTGCTCGTCGAGCTTCGGCTGCGCCAGACGGATTTTTACTTCGAAGGATGCCGGCGGCTGGTTGCCGAAGAGCGTGGCGATGACGCGCTCGTCCATCCGCGCCGTGTCCGACTTCGGCATGTATTGCGTTCGCGCGCGGACGACCAGCTTCGGATCTTTGACCTTCACTTCGATTTTTCGCGCCGTTGCCTTGCCGGACGTGGCGCGGTAAGCGAGCGAGTAATACGAATCGAGATCCTCGCCGACGCTCGGAATCAGTTTCGTGACGTCGTTGCTGCCCCATGCCGCCGCGCCGCCAGTTTCTTTGGCCACGTACTCGAGCATCGGCGTTTCATTGTTGAGCACGAGGTATTCGTATCCGATCACCTTGTTCTGCCGCGCTCGCAGTTCCGACGTTGCACCCGAGGTCGTTGCCAGGCCCTCGGCGTAGATCGGGTAGATCGTGAAGCCGTTCTGATTTGCGGTTTCAATCAGCGACTTGATGAGCTGCTTGCCATCGAATTGATTCTTGAAATCCGACGGCAGCACCGTCGCTCCGGCCGCAAACAACGCCTCGGCGCCCGCAAACATCGACAACCGGTGCGCGGCCAGCAGCAACACTTTTTTTCCTTCCGTGCCGCCAGCGGAGCGCATCAATGCGTTGAGCGTCTCCACTTTTCGCTTCTCGTCGATGAGTGCGTCCTTGGCCGTGAAACGTGCCATCTGTTCGACGAAAAAACTCAGACCGGATTCGTTGGCGATGTCGGACGAACTGATTCTGCCGCCGTTCACGACCGCCGATTCCTCTTCGAAGGCCTGGATGGAATCGACCTCCTGCTCCAGGTCCGCGATCGGATCGTGATTCAGCGTCGTCGTGCGATCGGCGATCATTTCGATGGCCTTGTCGATGCGGACGAGATCGTCGGTGAACTCCTGGCGCATCCCCAGAATGCCGCGATTCCAGGTGACGACCATGACGCGATCGCCTTTGCGGACGGTCTCGTGAAGCAGCTTCTTCATCGCCGCAAAAACCGGATCGCTGCGAAACGACGGAAGCTGGAAGCGCTCGACAAAGACGATGATCGTTCGCGGCTGCGCGGGCGGCGGGAGCAGCGCAGTGCGAGGAGCGCTTTGTGCTGTGCCAGCCGGCGAAGTCATGGTTCCCATGGATGACGCTTTCGCTTCGGTGCCGTACTCCGCGAAGTTCGTGACCGGCTGGCGCACGCCGTTCTCGTAGATTTCGAAATCGTCCTTGCCGAGGCCGCGAACGCGGCTCCCGTGTTTGTCGGTGACGACCGTGTCGATGTTGACGATCGACACCTCGATCGACTCGCCAGCGTGAGGAATTGCCGGGCTCTGCGCGAGCGCGGGAAGCGCGCAGAAAATCGACAGCAGAAGCGCGGAAGCGAAGCGCCGCATGGATGGGTCGAATTGTACGCGCCCTCCGGAATGAGGCCGTGCTCACGTGGCCTAAAATCCGCACCGGCAATCACGATGAGCGACGACGATCAGCGTTCCGATGAGTCCCGCGAAACGTTCGCGTACTTTTCGAACGAGTACGCGCAGGCACTGCAGGCGTTCAAGGCGATCGAAGCGCAATCGTCGACCCTGATGCTGATGGGCGTGGCAGACGATCTTCGCGGCTTCATCGAACAGTTCATCGCCATGGCCTCAGGCACAAAAGCCCTGGCCGAGGAAAAAGGCGAGACGCACTTCGCCGAATGGTTCGGCGAGCTGATTCACAAAGCCGAGGCGCTGAAGACGGAGATCGTGTCGCAGTAGATTTGCGGTTGCGAGGTCGCGAGGTTACGCGGTCTCGCATCTGCGCTTGCGCGAGACGCGGACTTGCCGCGAGACCCCGTAACCGCGAGGCCCGCAACCGCGATCTACAATGCGCCATGCGCCTGATCGCACTCTTCGCTTTGGAGGTTCTTATGACTGTCACGCTCGACGCCGCCACAACACTTGATCAGCGTATCGATGACGCGGCGAAGAAAGTCGAAGCGAAGGTCATCGCCTGCCGCCGCGATATTCACGAGCATCCCGAGCTTGGCAATCGCGAGACCCGCACGTCGAAGATCGTCGCTGACCGTTTGCGAGAGCTCGGCATCGAGGTGAAAACGCCGGTCGCGCACACAGGAGTCATCGGAATCCTGCACGGTGGCAAGCCGGGACGCGTCGTCGCTCTGCGCGCCGACATGGATGCGCTGCCGGTCACCGAACAGGTCGATGTTCCGTTCAAGTCGACGGTGCGAACGACGTTCAACGGACACGAAGTTGGCGTCATGCACGCCTGCGGACACGACGCGCACGTAGCCATCCTCCTCGGCGTCGCCGAAGTGCTTTCCGGAATCCGCAACGAGATTCCGGGCACGATCAAGTTTCTCTTTCAGCCCGCCGAGGAAGGCGCGCCGGAAGGGGAAGAAGGCGGCGCGAAGCTGATGGTGAAAGAAGGCGCGCTCGACAATCCGAAGGTCGACGCCGTCTTCGGCCTTCATGTCACGTCGCGTTACCCGGTTGGTGAGATCGCCTATCGCTCCGGCTCGATGATGGCCGCCGTCGACTCGTTCAAGATCACGGTGCACGGCAAACAAACGCACGGCGCCTACCCCTGGCTCGGCGTCGATCCGATCGTCATCGCCGCCCAGATCGTTCTCGGCTTGCAGACGATCCCCAGCCGCCAAGTCGATTCGTCGCTGGCACCTTCGATCGTGACCGTCGGCGCGATTCACGGCGGCGTGCGAAACAACATCATTCCCGACGACGTGGAGATGATCGGCACGATCCGCTCGCTCGACGCGAAAATGCGCGACGAGATCCACGCAAGAATCAAACGCACCGCCGAAGACATCGCCAGGAGCGGCGGCGGAACCGCGACAGTCTCAATCGAAGAAGGTTACCCGATCACCTACAACGATCCCGGCATCACGGAACAGATGGCGCCAACGCTGCGCCGCGTGGCTGGCAATGCGAATGTCGCCGTCGTCAATGCAGTCCTGGGCGCCGAGGACTTTTCGTTCTTCCAGCAGAAAGTGCCGGGATTGTTCTTCTGGCTGGGAACGCGGCCTAAGAACAAGACCGCCGAGGAAGCCGCGTCGAATCACTCGCCGTTGTTTTATGTCGATGAGAGCGGATTGGAGCTCGGCGTGCGGGCGATGGCGCATGTGGCGGTGGATTATCTGAAAGAGCTCTGAGTCTCTTCACACCTTCAACGCGCGAAGCGCAACTAACCGACAACCGACAACGCGCGAAGCGCCGCAATCACATTGACTCGAACAACTTCAAAATCCTTTTGTACTCATCCGCCCAGCTCGACGGCTCGACGAAGCCGTGGTTCTCGACCGGATATGGCGCGATCTCCCAATTCTCTTTGCGCAATTCGATCAGGCGCTGCGCCAGGCGCACGCTGTCCTGAAAGTGCACGTTCGTGTCGACCATGCCGTGGCAGATCAGCAGCTTCCCTTTGAGTCCCTGCGCGAAGTAGATCGGCGACGATTTGCGATACGCCTCGGCGTCCGTCTGCGGGAAGTTGAGGATTCCCGAGGTGTAGCCGTTGTTGTATTGGGCCCAGTCGGTGACGGGACGCAGTGCGGCGCCGGCGGCGAAAACGTCGGGCGTCGTGAACATCGCCATCAGCGTGATGAAGCCGCCGTAACTGCCGCCGTAGACGCCGATTCGTTTCGGATCGACGCCGTGCTCCTTCACGAGCCAGCGCGCGGCGTCGACCTGATCGTCGAGATCCTTGCCGCCCATGTGCCGGTAGATGGCCGTGCGCCAGTCGCGCCCGTAGCCTTTCGATCCGCGGTAGTCGACATCGAGGACGAGATAGCCCTTCGACATCAGCAGGTGATGAAACATGAATTCGTGCGAGTAGCTCGACCACCAGCGATGCACGTTTTGCAGATAGCCGGCGCCGTGAACGAAGACCACCGCTTTGCCGCCACGCTTCCAGTTCGCCGGTTTGTAGATGCGGGCCGGAACGTTCACGCCGTCGCGCGCGGGAACGTTGACGATGGGGACGTCGAGCCATGCCTGCTTCGCGAAGTCGGGCGCGGGCGACGTCGTGATGCGCTTCGATCCGATGTACAGCTCCGGCGGTTTGTTCGTGTACGAATAGACGTTGGCGACGGCGTTGCCATCGGGCGAAACGACGGTCTCGTTGTCGCCCGGCATCGACGTCAGCTTCGTCGATGAGCCGCCAGTAGCCGGCATTTGGTAGAGGTGACGCTCGAACGGACTTCCTTCGCTGGTCGTCAGGTAGAACGATTTCTTATCGTCCGACAGCGTGACGCTGTCGACTTCCCACTTGCCGCGGGTCAGCGCCTTTGCCGCACCGCCGTCGAATCCGACTTCGTACAAGTGCATGAAGCCGGTCGCTTCCGACGTGTAGTAAATCGTGGCGTTGTCAGCGAGCCAGCCGAATGCGATGTCGAAGCGCAGCCAGGCATCGTCGTGCATCGTGACGAGGACTCGGCCCTTCGCCGTGGCGGGATCGAAGGCCATGATCCAGGCGTCTTTGTTGTCCGACGAACGGACGACGACGAAGGCGTGCTTGCCGTCCTCCGACCAAATCGGCGCGCGCAGATTGACGTCGCGCTCCTTCGGCTGCGTGCTCTCCTTCTGCGTGTCGGCGCTCTTCTCGGTTTTCTGCTCGGAAGCCTTGCCTTGATCCTCGGTCGTTGCCTTCGTCGGCTCCTTCTCTGCCGGCGCCGGCGGCTTGAGTCCGTGATCGAACCACTTCACTTCACCGTTGGCAGTACTGACCACCGCGATGCGCGACGGCGGCTGCGCGTCGCCCACCTTCTCGCGTCCCGGAATCGTGTCCGTGTACACCGCCTCGGTCACGTAATTCGGCACGATCGTTTTCTTCGCTTTGTCCGATTCGTTGCTGATGACGAGGACGACGTACTTGCCATCCGGAGTAAGCCGCGCGGTGGCGACCGTCTGTTTCTTGTCCATCTTGAACGGCTTGATGGGATGTTCGCGCTTCCGCTTCGCCTCGTCCTCTTCGCGTTTCTTCGCCTTGCGGTCGATGATGTCGAGCAGCTTGCGCTCCTCGCCTTTGATGTACTCCTGGCTGGCCGTTCCTTTCTTCGCGGCGTCGTCCCACAACGTGACGTTCGGCCCCTTGTCGTCGGGGGCGACGATGTTCGTGAGCTGCGTGAGCGAGCCGTTGGCGAGATCGATCGCGTAGACGTTGTTGGCGCGAACGAAGGTCACGCGCGTCTCATCGAACGTGAATTGTGGCGAGTTTTCGTTGTCGTTGGTCTGCGTCAGCGCACGGCGTTTGTTCGTTGCCGCATCCCAGAGAAAGACGTCGCCCTCGTCGGTAAAGACAGCGCGATGCTTGTCGCGGGTCCACTGCGCGTTCGCCGGCGGAGCGTCCTTTTTTTCGTCATCGCTCAGCTTGCGCAATCCGCTGCCGTCGCGATTGACGACGTACGTGTCGCGATCTTTCTCCAGCGTGTCCGTGTAGAGCTTCCACGAAAAGTAAACGCGCTGCCCATCCGGCGACCACCGCACATCCTCGGGCGTCCAGCCGTAAAGCCCGGTACCTCGCATGATGTTGTCGATCGAAAGATCGAACTGCTGCGCGGCAGCAGCGAGCGCGACGAGAGCGAAAAGAAGAGCGGCGGCGATCCGTTTCATGGCGCGTATCGTACCGGAGCCAGCCATTGCTTCGGGTCTCCATCTCCAGTTCCATGCGTGCGAGTCGTTGGATGGAATCGGTTCCATTGGCAGTACAGTTACTGCATGCAGCAACTATTTTCTTGACGTACTTTTGGGTAGTACCTATATTGAAAGCATCCCCACCGGCGAGACTCCTGACAGGTCATCTGTGAGGGTTTCCCGGCCCCCTCCGGGTTACGATCCGGAGGTTTTTTTTTATGTGCGCGAGCCGAACGGCGTTCGTGATCGATGGATTCAACGTCTACCACTCGCTGGTTGACGCGAGCAGGACTCTCGGCTTACCGGACGAAGGCGGCACCAAGTGGCTGAACTTGCGCGGGTTATGTGAGTCTTATCTCCCCGTTTTCGGAACGGAGGCCACCCTTGTTGGCGTTCACTATTACTCGGCACTCGCTCATCATCTTGAGTCAACACATCCTGGGATCACTGCACGCCATCAACTCTACGTCCAAATGCTGAGAGGAACCGGCGTTTCCGTTGAGTTGGGCCGTTTCAAGAAGAAGGTGACTCGCTGCAACAACTGCAGTAAGACCATCAAGCGTTACGAGGAGAAGGAAACAGACGTCGCCGTGGCTGCGAAACTCTTCGAAATCTTTGCCCTTGATCAGGCTGACAGAGTTGTCCTGATGACCGGAGACACGGACCTCGCGCCCGCTGTTCGGACAGCAAAGAAGCTCTATCCTGACAAAGAAGTGTGCTTCGCCTTCCCCTGGAACAGGAAGCCTGCTGAGTTGGAAGCTCTCGTGACTACCAGCATCAGCATTACGCGAGAAGCTTATCTACGCCATCAACTCCCAGATACGGTCGTCATCGGCACGAAGACGCTTTGGAAGCCACCCACTTGGTGATCGTTTCTCGTATCGCCCTTAACCTCTCGACGGCGTACTCCATGTCCGCGTGAATGCAGATTGTGTCGAACGGAATGGTGATGCGAGTGCCGTCTTTCGCGACGACGGTATTTTCATTCGCTAGCATCGCGGCTTGTGTGGCGGCTTCCGAAACGTCGAGCAGCGAACCCGCTTCGCTGCGGGCGACGAGGGAGCCGTCGGCGTTGTAGCGGCGGTTGGCGAAGGCTTCGCGGATGACGGGTGTGCCGGCGGCGCGGGCGGCGGCGGCCATTTGCGAGGAATCGCTGCAGACGATGGGGAGCAACTCATCGACTGCACGAATGGCATCGATCACAATCTCTGCGAGTGCCCGTTCTTTGTGCGCGTCGTTGTAGAGCGCGCCGTGCGGTTTGACGTGGTGCAACTTGCCGGCGATGTCGAGCAAGGCTGCAATCTGTTCGATGATCGATGCACGCAGCGTTTCCGGCGCCATCGTCATCGACTTGCGTCCGAAGTTTTCGCGGTCGGGATACGACGGATGCGCGCCGATGCGGACGCCGAGGTCGCGCGCCCGGCGGACGGCGTGCGTCATCGTGTCGGCGTCGCCGTAGTGGCCGCCGCAAGCGATGTTCGCGGATGTGATCAGCGGCCAGATCTCCGGCTCGTCGGGGGCGCCTTCGCCGAGGTTGGCGCTGAGATCGATCACAGTTCGGCTCCTTTCGTTTCGGGCAGCAGCCAGACCAGTGCCGCGCCAACGGCGAAGAAGAACGCGGCGCAGGTGATCACGGTCGCGAAGCTGTGCGTCAGTGATGCCTTGCCGATCGCGAACGTTGCCGCCGCGGAAGCGAATCGTCCGCCGTTGTAGCAGAAGCCTTGCGCGCCGGCGCGGATACGCGTCGGGAACAGCTCCGCGAGCATCGCGCCGAAGAGCGAGAAGTAGCCGTGCGCGAAGAAGCCGAGGAGCGGACCGAGAATCAGGAGCAGGGTTGGCGTGCGGGCGTAGAACGCGAAGAGCGGAACGAGAATCGTCGACGCGATCATGAAGAAGGTGAACGCGGGACGGCGCCCGATGCGGTCGGCAAACCAGCCGAACGTGATGTAGCCGAAGAACGCGCCAACTTGCAGCACGATCAGCCAGCTCGCCGAGGTTGCGACGGTGAGGCCGGCACCGCCTTTGGCCAGCGGCGTGGCCAGGAACGTTGGGAGCCACGAGGTCACGCCCCAGAAAGCCATGAGCACGCTGCTGGCGAGAAGCGTGGCGATCATCGTGCGGCGGATGAACGGCGCAGCGAACATCTCGCTCCACCGCGATGCCTCGGCCGGCCGCTCGCGCCAGACCTGCGGCTCTTCGACGTTGCGCCGGATGAAGAACGCGGCGATCGCCGGCAGCGCGCCGATGAGAAAGAGCACGCGCCAGCCGTAGCGCTCGATCGTCAACGCCGACACCGCGGCGGCGACCAACGCGCCGATCGCCCAGCCCGATTGCATGAGTCCCATCGCTTTTCCGCGATGCTCGGCCGGCCACGTCTCCGCGACGAGCACCGAGCCCGCGGACCACTCGCCACCCATGCCGAGGCCGACGAGAATGCGCCAGGCGACGAGTTGCCAAAGCGCGCCGCTCGTCGCCAACCCCGCCGTCGCCGCGGAGTAGAGCAGGATCGAAAGCGTCAGCGCGCGCACGCGGCCGAGACGGTCGGCGAGGCGTCCGAAGACCATTCCGCCGATGGCGCTGGCGATCAGGGCGACCGAGGTGAGCGCGCCCATCGTGGAGTTCGTAAGGTGGAACTCCTCGCGGATCGGAATGACCGCGAAGCTGAACAGCAGAAAATCCATCGCGTCGAGCATCCAGCCGAGCTGCGCGGCAAAGAGCGCATGCCACGCGCGGCGGTCGACGGAGCGAAGCGACGACATGAAGCCGGGAGTTTAGCGTAGGGTTCGAAGCTGCGGCGTTTCAATAGTCGCCGCCGGGCCGGCGGCGGTCCAGCCGGCGAGGCCGCCGGCGCTACGCTCGCAACCGCTGCAGCAGGAATGTCTCGATGCCAAGATCCGCGGGAATCCCGCCTGACTTGCGCTTGATCTCGAGATCCGCCAGCGCGGCTAAGGCGCGGAACAGACCTGCCTCGGTTTGGTTTCGCGCGGCTTCCCACTTTTTGTGCAGTGGGAACGGATGCGGTTTCTGGCGGACCAGGCCGTTGGCTTTGAGCGAGTCGCCGAGGCGGTCGGCGAGCGTGTCTTTGAAGCGGTTGTAGTTCATCGGGGCGCGGAGATCGATGCGGTTCGTGCGCGCGAACGAGACCACGCCGATCATCTGGCGCACTTCATCAGCGAGCGGGAAAAGGAACTTGCCGTACTGGATGTCGAGCGGCGCCTTCGGATCGTCGCGGCGCGCCTGGGCCACGAGATCGCGCAGCTTCGCGATCGCTTCGATGATTTTTCCCTCGGTGAAAAGTGAGCCGAACTCGTAGCGCGCGCCGCCTTCGACGATCGCGACTTCGCGCTCCACCATCTCCGCCGTCACGCGCCCGCCCGCGCCCGCGAGCGTGGCCAGCCGCTCCGCCTCGGACACCGCGGGACGCAGGTCGGGGACATCTTTCGCGAACTTGTCGGCCAGAAGTCGCTCGATGCCGAGCCGTTGCCGCAGCATCGACAACGCGCGTGGATCGAAGCGCACCTGCGCCTCTTCCGCCACCTCGGCAATCGCGCGATCGAGCGCGCCCGCGAACGTCTCGCGCGTCAGGTCCATGACGACGACAGCGCCGTTTCGGTCGATTAGCTCGACCGTGGCCGACTCGCGCGGCACTTCGCCGCTGCGCATCAGGAGCCACGTGTTCGGTGCGCCGCCGCGCGTGATCGCCTCGATGAGCAGGGCCGCATCATCCTCGCCGCGCGACGCTTTCTTCCCGGTCGTGCGGCAGAACGCGAGCATGTCAGTAAGCAACGGATCGAGCGTCGCGCCGAGGGCTGTGGCGATCTCGCGATCGGTCATGTCGAAATCGGCGCCGGCGAGACCGAGAACGTGAAGGAGCTTGGCGGCTGCGGAAGACCGCTTCCTGTCCGTCTTCGCCGATTTCCAGTCCGCGACCGATTTGTCGTACAGCGACGCCAGTTCTTTCGCGGAGACGAATGCATTTACGTCAGAAACGAGAATCAGGCGCGCCGATCCGAAGAGCGACATCGTCCGGTACGAATCGAGAATCGCCGCAAGCTCGCTGCCGGCTTCGTACGATTCGACCGACACGCCGGGCTTCGCCGCGACGATCGCGTTGCGCAGATCGCGGAACGCATCCTCGGCGAGGAAATCGCTCGATCCGCCGACAAGGATCACGGGCGGGATCTTGCCCGCTGCGATCTGGGCGATGACGTTGGCTAACGGTTTTGGCATCAGCGAACCTCAGATTCCGGTGGTTCCTGCGACTCGCGCTTGTCCTTCCAGCGGTGATAGGCCCAGACGCTGACTCCCACGACGACCAGCAACAACAGGCCCCATTTCTCGACGTGCGCCGCACGGCCCAATACGCGCTCGACCGCACGGCCGAAATAGAAGCCGGCTGTGCCGATCACGATTGCCCAGATGATGCAGGTCAGCGCTTCGTAGAGGAGGAACTTGATCGTCGAGATCTTCGAGATTCCGATGATCACTGCGCACGTGATACGCAATCCGTAGAGCCACTGGGTGATGAAGATTGCCGGCGCGCCGTAGCGCTCGAACAGGCGTATCCCCTTCCCGAAGTGCTTCTTCAGCCTCGGGAAGCGGTCGAGCAGCCGTACTCCCTGCGTGCGGCCGAGCCAGAACCAGCAGACGTGGCCGGCATACGAGCCGCCGAACGCCGTGATGATCACCAGCGGGAGCGTCATGTATCCGCGCTCCGCGAAGAAGCCGCCCATCACCAGGATCGTCTCCCCTTCGAGGAAAGTCCCGATGAAGACGGCGAGGTATCCAAACTTATGGAGCAGTAGCTCGGGCGACATTCAAACCCGCAGGTTGCAAGATTCGGGGTATCTCATGAAATTTGGCGGGCGAAGCGTAACATTGAACCTTACCGGAGGCCCTAGTGAAGCCGATGATGAAGCCGATCGTACTCGCAGCCAGCCTGCTCCTGGCAGCCCTTTCGCTCTACGCAAACGACCCGCAGTCCAAGCCGAAAGACGCAGCAAAATCACAGCCCGCCGCTTCTGCTCCCGCGGTTTTGCCGGCCTCAAACGCCGCGAGCCTTGATTCGCCGCTCGTCCGCGCCGCCAAGGCCGCCCACAAATCCGGTATCAAGGCCTCAACAGTCATCACGAACGAAACGCTCGTCCGCACTGGCGGCCACTTCACCACCACCACGTCGCAACAGCCGATCGCGCCGGTGCACGCCGCACCGGGTCAGTCCGAGGAGCAGTGGCTCGCTGACAGACGCAGAAAAGAAATCGAGGCAGCGTTCGCGGCCACAGCAGCGGCGAAAAGCGACCACGAGAAAAGGCTCGCCGCCGAGCGCGCCGCACAACTGATGGAAGGCGATACGCCGGAAGGGATGCTGAACGATCAGCCGGCATCGGCGGAGGGTCCGGTTCAGACGATGAAACCGGCGACACCGACGACGATGCAGACGACGACGCCGAAGCCGCCAGTCTAGAGTGCCGCTTCGGCCTTCAGCGACCTCGTCATCAATCGCTGCAAGGCCACGCGCGGCGATTCGTTTTCGTGAAGCACGCGGACCATCTCGACGGTGATCGGCATGTCGATGTGATGCCGTTCGGCGAGCTCCCTTGCGGCTTTCGACGTCCGCACTCCTTCCGCTACCGCGCGCGTCTCCGACAGAATCTCGGCGAGCGCTTTTCCTTTGCCGAGGGCGACGCCGACGCTGCGATTGCGGGAGAGTGAGCCGGTGCAGGTGAGGACGAGATCGCCCATTCCTGCCAATCCCGCGAGTGTCTCCGGACGTCCGCCGAGAGCGATGGCGAGCTTGGTCATCTCGTGAAGACCGCGCGTGATCAGAGCCGCGGTCGTGTTTGATCCCAGCCCGAGTCCTTCGAGCACGCCAGCAGCGATGGCGATGACATTCTTCAACGAGCCGGCGAGCTCGACGCCGGCAACGTCGTTCGAATTGTAGAGACGAAACGTCGGACACGACATCGCGTGTTGCACCTGTTCCGCGAGCGCGAGATCGGTCGAGGCCACGACCGCAGCTGTTGGATCGCCGCGCGCTGTTTCCAGCGCGAAAGTCGGACCGGATAGAACAGCGAACCCGCGCAACGCGTCCTTCAACTCGATCGCTGAGACCTCGGACATCCGCATCAGCGTGTCGTTCTCGATTCCCTTCGTGCCGCTGACGATCGAGACCTGGCCATTCAAGTGCGGCCGGATCTGCGCGAGCACGCCTCGGAAATGGTGGCTCGGCACCATCATGAAAAGCACGTCGCTGAACTCCGCCGCCTCGGCCAAGGAGCTCGTAGCGCGCACGCGCGCATCGAGCGCGATGCTCGGTAGATAAATCGGGTTGTGACGCGTGCTCTCGATCTCATCAGCAACATTCGGATCGTGCGCCCAGAGCACCACATCGTTGCCGCAGCTCGCGGCGACGGCAGCCATCGCCGTCCCGAACGAGCCCGCGCCGATGATCGAGATCTTCATCACTCCTCCCGTTTTCCCATGCGCCGTTCCGTGCCGGCAGCGAGCCGGGCGATGTTGGAGTGATGTTTGAGGATGATGGCAAATGCGATGAGGATGCTGAAGATGATCGTCCAGAACGGCGCGTGAACGAGAAAACGAAAGAAGATCGGAATCGATGACGCGCTGAGAATCGACGCCAGCGACACGAAGCGCGTCGCCAGAATGACGATCAGAAACACAAGCACGCCCGCCAGGATCACGAGCGGATCGAGCGCGAGAAAAGCGCCGGTGGCAGTGGCCACACCTTTGCCGCCATGAAAGCGCAGCCAGAGCGGGAACATGTGGGCGAGCACAGCGATGAGCGCCGCTAGCGAGACCCAGAACGACGTCGAGTAAAGCGCTGACATGTGCGCGCCATCGGCGATCAGCGGCCAGTCCGGCCGTTGCACGATCCACTCCGCTAGCGCGACTGCGGCGTAGCCTTTGGCAATGTCGAGCGCCAGCGCGATGATGCCCGGCACTTTCCCGAACGTCCGCGCAACATTCGTCGCGCCCACATTGCGGCTGCCGAGGTGACGGATGTCCGCTCCAGCGGCGAGCTTGACCACGAGAAAACTGAACGGAATGGACCCGATCAGATACGCCGCAATCAGCAGCAGATACGGAAGAGCGGGCGCCATGGGGGCCGTATTGTAAAGCGCTCAGAGGCGCGGAAGTCGTTCGACGGCTGCGCGCAGCGAACGTGGATTGATGGCCGGGTATCGATAGAGGAGATCTTCGACTTCCGCAAACAACGCTTTGAGCCGGTCGGGATCGACGAGCCCGTCTCGAATCATCGCGCTCACGTCGAGAAGATCCTTACGGTGCGATCGCTCCAGCTTCGACAGCGCCTGCGTGTAGAAATCGTAGTGATGAAATGAAATCCGACCTTCAAGTGCGATGAAAGGACTGCGCGTCTCCCATCCCGGCAACGGAGGAACGAAGTCGGCTGGCGACGCCAGCTCGACGTTCACGTAAAGACGCTCTTTCAAATCAGGAAGGGTCCGGAGAATGCGGTCATTCTCGGGCATGATTTTGATGTCGATCGCTCGCGTATTGACCTGCCAGCCTTTCAATACTGCGCTGGCACTGCCGGCGAAGTAGATGCGGCCTGGTTCGACGGCTGCGGCGCCGATCGCGCGCATAAACTCACGCAGCCGCGGCTCGGTTACGGGCTCACGCATTCCGCCGCCCGCTCGAAGCTAACGAGCCGCCTGATCAACGCGTTGTAGCGCGAGTGCGCCGAGTCGGAATCCTCCGCTGCCAGCATCGCGTAGAGCCTGTCCTCGGGGAGAAACGGCGTGTCGTCAGGAACATCGAATCCAATGCGCCGCAAACGTGGAGCACCGACGAGGACGAGAAACGACTCGATCGATTCCACGCCGCCGGCCAGATCGCTCAATCCTTTGCGAATCAGATCCGCGCCGGGCAATGCGTCGGAGACTTCCACGGTGAGCAATTTAACCCCAGAGACACCGACGACACGGAGAACTTCTCCGTGACCTCTGCGTCTCCGTGGTGCATGGTTTTGAAAACCCTAAATCCCGTCGAACGCGTTCTTTACATCGGCGATCAAGTCCTCGACATCCTCGATGCCAACCGAGATTCGCACGAGGCCTGGGGTGATGCCGAGGCGGGTGCGGGTGTCGAGAGGGACGGAGGCGTGCGTCATTGTTTCGGGATGCGAGATCAGCGTTTCGACGCCGCCGAGGGATTCGGCGAGCGAGCAGAGGCGGACGCGATCGAGGAACTTCTTGGCGTTGGCGAGGGAGCCAACATCGAACGAGATCATGGAGCCAAAGCCGCGCATCTGGCGCTTGGCCAGTTCGTGTTGCGGATGATCGGGAAGTCCGGGGTAGTAAACCTTCAGCGCTTTCGGATGCTGCGCGATGTATTGCGCCATCGCCATCCCGTTTTCTTCGTGCTGTCGCATGCGCACGGCCAGCGTTTTCACGCCGCGCAGGACGAGCCATGAATCGAAAGGAGAGAGGATTGCGCCGACCGCGTTCTGCAGGAATCCGATCTGTTCCGCGATCGCGTCGTCGTTGGAAATGACCACGCCGCCGACTGAGTCGGAATGACCGTTCAGAAACTTCGTGGTCGAGTGGACGACGAGATCGGCGCCGAGCTCGATGGGACGTTGGAGGTACGGCGAACAGAACGTGTTGTCGACCACCACGAGTGCGCCGCCGGCATGCGCGACTTCGGCGCACGCGGCGATGTCCGTCACCGTCATCATCGGATTCGTAGGCGTTTCGAGAAAGACGATCTTCGTTTCCGGCTGCAACGCCGCGCGGACGTTTTCGGCGTTCGAGGTGTCGACGTACGTGAAACGGAGACCGAACTTCTCGCAGACTTTGCTGAAGAGCCGGTACGAGCCGCCGTACATGTTCTCGCCGGCGATGACGTGATCGCCCGACTTCAGCAGACGGAAAACCGTGTCCGTCGCGGACATACCCGAGGCGAAGCAGTGTGCGTGTTTGCCACGTTCGAGCGCGGCCAGGTTGGCTTCGAGCACCGACCGCGTCGGATTCTTCGTGCGTGCGTACTCGAACCCTTTGTTCTTGCCGAGCTCCGGCTGCACATAGGTCGAGGTCTGAAAAATCGGATAGGTGACCGAACCGGTGACCGGCTCCGGCTCCTGCCCGGCGTGAATGCAATCAGTGGAGAAGGCCATGGAGTTCCTTTCGCGGGGGTCGTTGGTCGGGAGTCGGGGGTCGGAGTTTGCGCAGGTCGAGTGATCTCAGTAATCGAAGTTTGGTGTCAGGTTTTGAATCTACTCCGACTCCCGACCCCCGACTTCCGAATCCCGACCACCCGCCTTCGCCCACTTCGTGTAGATGCCCTTCGACATGTAGCGTTCCGAGGCATCGGGGATGAGCGTGACGATGCGCTTGCCGGGGCCGAGTTTTTCGGCGACCTGCAGCGCGGCGGCGACGTTCGCGCCCGCCGACGACGCGCCCAGCACGCCCTCCTCGGCAGCGAGGCGCCGCACCATCACGAATGCGGGATCGTCGTAGATCTGGATCACGTCGTCGGCCAGCGACATATCGAGAACGGGCGGGATGAAGGACGACGCGCCGATGCCTTCGACTTCGTGCGGACCGGCCTCGCCACCTTTGAGAATC
Organism: Thermoanaerobaculia bacterium; assembly: GCA_963719365.1. Classification (GTDB taxonomy): domain Bacteria; phylum Acidobacteriota; class Thermoanaerobaculia; order Gp7-AA8; family Gp7-AA8; genus JADGNZ01. The sequence goes on from OY970380.1 coordinate 2,704,146, forward strand.
GATCCCTGCGGCTCGACGACGACGCACCAGCAGTTGGGATTGCGCTCCTTGAGATATTTGGCCACGCCGCTGAATGTTCCGCCGGTGCCCGCTCCGGCAAGCCAGCCGTCGATGCGCCCTTCCATCTGCTCCCAGATCTCGGGGCCGGTGGTGGCGTAATGCGCATCGCTGTTGTAGTGATTCGTGAATTGCTGCGGCACATACGAATCGGGAATCGACCGCGACAGCTCCTCGGCCTTCGCGATCGCGCCTTTCATCCCATCGTCCTTCGGCGTCAGCACCACTTCGCCGCCGAGCGCTTTCATCACCTCGCGCTTTTCGAGCGAGAAATTTTCGGGGACGCAGAGGATGACGCGATAGCCCATGCGCGTGCCGGCCAGCGCCAGCGCGATGCCGGTGTTGCCTGCCGTCGGCTCGATGATCGTGCCGCCCTTGGCGAGCTTGCCGTCGCGCGCGGCACGCTCGATCATCCCGACGCCGATGCGGTCTTTGACGGAGAAGCCCGGACTGAGGAACTCGAGCTTGACGAAAAGATCAGCCATTGCGGCCGTTGGGATGTTCGTGAGCTGGAGCATCGGCGTGTTGCCGACGAGATCGAGAATGTTGCGGACGGGTTTGAGAAGAGGCCGGGTCAAGCGCGCGGGATTGTATGCGAGGTTGTGGGTTGCGAGGATCGAAGCTCGCTTTACTTCCCCGATTCCTCGCAGTGCTTCACTGCTGCATCAAGGTAGGCTTCCTTCAGTTTGCCCGCGGCCTGCGCGGCAACCAGCTCGTCGAGAAACCGGTCACGCATCTTCTCATCGCTCTTCACAGCATTCGCGTACGCGCGCAAAGCACCTTCAACGCCTGCCTGAACCTGCTCGGCGCGCGAGGCGTTCGGATGCTCAATGATGAACGCGCCGGTCGAGAGCATTGCCTGAGTTGCGACCGTGGGACCAATCTTTTTGTTTTTTACTTCGAGCAGCAACGGGCACGCGCTCAACGTCAGGTCAGGAACGGCGATCCACCAAGTCAGCAGCCCGGCAGCTCGGGATTTCGCGTCCGGAGAAAGCGGGTTTTCCTCGAGCCAGCGCGTTGTCTCGACGGTCCGCTTCCGCTCTTCCGCCGTCGAAGTCCTGGCAGCGAATGCAGGAACTGAGCTAGCGACAACGATCAAAGAACACAACAAAGCCGCACACGCGTTTTGTCTCATGTCTGAATCCTAGCAGGTGAACCGCACCACGAGCGGGTGGCGGTGCGATATCGCAAACACAAAACGGCGGACCCGAAGGCCCGCCGTTGGAAGAAATCGATCTGAAAAAACTTACGCCCAGCTCGAGGAGCGGGCGCCTGTGCGGCGCTGGTTGTAGCAATCGCGGCAATACACAGGTTTGCCGCTGACCGGCGTGAACGGCACTTCCGTTCCCACTCCGCAGCTATCGCATGTCACACTCACCATCGAGCGCTCACGGCTCCCGCCGCCGCCGTTTCCGTCGCGCGCCGTCTTCCGTTTGTCGCGGCAGTTCTTGCAGCGCTTCGGCTCGTTCGTGAAGCCGCGCTCCGAATAGAACGCCTGCTCATTCTTGCTGAACACGAATTCCTGTCCACAGTCGGCGCAGTTGAGAGACTTATCGTTGAATGTATCCATGAACCTTGATCTCCTAAAATTGTTCCTTTGAATCTACGATCAGATGGTGATGCCGCAGCGCAGAATGTGTGCGGGGTGCCGCGACCTTGTCCCCGCTGTTGTGTTGCAAGAGCGAATCGGTTAGGTCGACCAGCCTCCCTTCGGTAGCGAATACAGCGGTACCCCTGGAACGCTTTGTCGCAGTCCTGAGGATGAGTTTTTTGCTGGATTCGTTAGGCCGCCTTTTAGCATAGATGCCTAACGCTGGCAACGAATTACGGGTTGCTCAAAATAAGTTCGTCAACGTATTGACCATCAATTTCACCGTCAACATGGAACATCAAATCCGCATCGGACCCGCAGGATGGAGCTACAAAGATTGGGAGGGAATCGTCTATCCGCCGCACGGATCGAAGTTCGATCACCTCGCCTATCTGGCCTCGTTCTTCGACACGATCGAGATCAACTCGCCGTTCTACCGGATCCCGCCGCCTACGCACGCGAAGTCGTGGGTACGCCGCGTGGCCGCGAATCCCAACTTCAAGTTCACGACGAAAGTGTTTCGCGGCTTCACGCACGAGGCCGAAGGGTTTACCGAGAACGATGTCAAAGCCTTCCGCGATTACCTCGACCCTCTCGCCGATTCCAACCGCCTCGGCGCGGTGCTACTCCAGTATCCGTGGAGCTTCCGCAACAGCGAGGAATCGCTCGACCGATTGCATCAACTCTTCACCGCGTTCGACGGCTACCCGCTCTCGCTCGAAGTGCGTCATTCCACGTTTCAGAACGATGCGTTCCTGCAGTTTCTCGACGAACACAAGGTGTCGTGGGTCAACATCGATCAGCCGCTCTTTCACGATTCCGTCAAGCCATCCGACACGCTGACCGGACCGGTTGGCTATGTGCGACTACACGGCCGCAACTTCGAAAAATGGTTCGCGCACGGCGAGTCGTGGGAGCGCTACAACTACCTCTACTCGAATGAAGAGCTGACGCCGTGGGTCGATCGGATTCAGCGGATGTCGGATGCGAAAGAGACCTACGTCATCACGAACAATCACTTCCGCGGCCAGGCGATTGTGAATGCTGTCGAGCTCGAAGCATCGCTGGGCATGGACGCGAAGATGCCGCCGCAGTTGAAGGGAACGTATCCGGATCGAGCAAGGTAGATGCGTTACGTAGGTCGGACTCTCCAGTCCGACTGCTCGTTCAAGCCGGTCCGCTCGTGAGAGTCGGACTGGAGAGTCCGACCTACGTAAACCATGGCTTATCGAGCCACGAATGCCGGCATTGGCGTCAGCGCGTGCTCGAGATTCACGTGACCGGCGAGTGTTTCGGCCGGCTCACCATTGATCAGGATGCGAACGCGTTTGGCTGCGGGAAAATCGGTAATAACCGTCTGCACGACGGAGTAGACGGCCATCAATTCTTCGTGGCTGCCGGTTGCCCAGCCATTCGTCAGGGTTGGACCGCCGAGGTCGACGAAAGCGCTGCCGTCGGGGAGGAGGAAAGCGGCACGGACGATGGTGTCGCGCGGAAAGATGTGAGGCACTCCGGCGTTGGCCGATCCTTTGAGAAGCTCGCGGACCACGACCGGCAACGCGGCCGCCGGATTCTCTGCCAGCGGAACGTTGCGCGTTTCCCGCACGAGCAGCATCTCGGGGCCCTCGAAGAACAAGGTCACCGGACGAACTTCGACCTTGTTTTCGACGTTGAGGTTCTGCGTCAACTCCCGCTTCTTGCATCCGCTGACGACGGCGAGAATCGCAATCAGGATCGCAATCGACCGGCGCACTACGTTCCCGTCCTCGTCGTTGTTTTCGGGGTTGTCGTTGTCGCGGGCGCGGTTGTCGTCGTCCCGGGCACGGTCGTCGTCGGAGTCGTCATCGAGCCGGCCGGTGTCGTTGTCGTGGGTGCGGCCGGTGCGGGCGGCGGCTGCGCAACGCCGATGCGCGTTTCGTAGTCGGTCTTGTATCGCGCCACGGCCGTGGTCAGAGCCTCAACGACTGTCTTCTGAAAAACGTCCGACTTGATCTTCGCCTCTTCGTCAGGATTCGTGATGAAGGCGACTTCAACCAGCGCGGCCGGCATCGTCGCGCCCACCAGCACCTTGAACGGCGCCTGCTTCACTCCGCGGCTCTGAATCCCGGTGATGCGGTTCATCTCCTCCTGCACGGCCTGCGCGAGGCGGCTCGATTCGTTGAGGTATTCCTGCTGCGCGAGATCCCAGAGGATGAGTTTCAGATCGCTCGACGAGGCCGGTGTGGCTTGCGCTTTCGCTGAATTGTTTTCGACTTCGGCCGCTTTTTCGGCGAGCTTGTCCGAGGCGTCGAGCGAGAGGAAGTAGGTCTCAGCGCCGTGCGCGCCTTTGACGATGGCGGCGTTCATGTGCACGGAAAGGAAAAGATCGGCGTGGTATTGGTTGGCGATGGCCGTGCGCTGATCGAGCGGCACGACCGAGTCATCGTTGCGGGTCAGGACGACACGCGTTTTCAATCTTGCTTCGAGCGATGCGGCCAGCAGTCTGCAAACGGCGAGCGTGGCGTCCTTCTCCATCAGCCCGCCCGGCCCGATCGCGCCAACTTCTTTTCCGCCGTGGCCAGGATCGATCACGATCGTGTGGATTCCGGGCGATTCAACAGGCCGCGAGGACGTAAGCGGCTGCGGCGTGCCCGGTGCGGCTGCTGCGCCTTTGCGAAGATCGAGGACGATGCGGAACGGGTTCTCGAGGCGGTAGGCATCGCCGACGACATCGGGCGCGGTGAGCTGGATGCGAAGGTCGTTGCCGATGAACGACGTCTTCGCGACGTACGGATCTTCGTGCGTCTGCTCGACGTAGGGCGCTTTGATGGCGCTCTTGAATCGAACGGTGTACGCGCCCGGTTCTTTGATGATGCCGTACTCCGCCGGCGCGGTGAGCGTCAGAACCAGCTTCGAGATTCCCTGCACGTTGGCGACGGAGACCTGAATTCCGGGCGCGGTGGTCTGCGCGGGATGAATCTGCAGCACGCGCGCGGCCGGATCCCACGTTGCATCGAGCCCGGATGAGCGCAGCAGAAAGCCCTGGAAAAACTGCCAGGGAACGAAGGGACGATTGTCGATCGTCACCGGCGGAACAGGCATCTCGATCAGATCATCTTTGACGACGGCAAAGCGGCTGTCAGTTCCGAACGAAGCGACCGAATTATTGAGCGCGGCCTTGAAACCGTTTCCTTCGTGAGTCAAGGTTCCACCGAGTGCGGCCATGACTTCATCGACAGCAAAGTACGTCTGGCCGTTCTGCTGCGCGATGGTGACTTTGTGATCACCGTTCGCGGCGCGCACGGTGGCCTGATTGGCCGGATTCGGCGGCGCCGTCGTTGGAGGCGCTTGCGCGAGCAGTAAAAGCGCGGAGGCGAGAGCGATCGAGATCAGCGAGAGGGCACGGGTCATACGGGGTGACGGATTATCGCACGGAGGATTCGCCGTGCTCTCGCGCTCGGCGCCTCACCCTCGGCGCGCACGTTCGCTTCTTCGTGCTCTTCGCCGAGGAGAACTTCGCGTGTGCGCAGGTAGCCGATGCGGGCCAGGACATCGAGAACGTTCCAGCGCCGCTCGGTAAATCGGAACGGAAGGCGGTGGCGCGGGCGGATGACGACGACGCGCGGATCGGTGACGACGTGGTCGTAGTCGCCCTTCGCTTTGAAGAGGCCACCTTCCGATTCGCCTTTCTGCGACACGACGACGACGGCATCGCATCCCAGTTCCAGCGCTTTCTGATACGGCGCGTTGTCGGAGATGCCGCCGTCGCCGTACGCCTCGCCGGCGATGCGCGGACGATGCGTGTAGAACGGCGGAAAGTAGTTCGTGGCCAGAAGAAGCTGGAGCGGATCGTCGACGTCGCGCGCGTCGAGGATGACATTTGCGCCGTCGCGGAAACGGGTCACCGAAACGAGCAGCGGCAGCGCGTCGGGTTGTTTGAATCGATCGCGTCCGATGAATCGTCCGAAGGTTCGCTCATGCAATCGCCGGAAGCGCCACGGCGAGTGATCGACGAGAAGGTTGCGCAGATCGATGTGCGGCATGCGCATGAAGGAGCGCCAGTAGTAGCGGAGGCGTTTTTCGTAGCGCGCCGCGACCATCGCCGCGTTCCAGGCGCCGGCGGAAACGCCGATTGCCAGCGCCGGCACAACACCAAGCTCGGCGAGCGCTTCGATGACGCCGATCTGAAAGGCGCATCGCGAGGAGCCGCCCGAAAAAACATACCCAACGCGTTTTGCGTTTTGCAGCAGAGCGAGACGATCCAAGAACTTCAGTCTATGCTTTTGCTGTGAACATAAAACGATGCATCGTTTTCTTTCTCGCGCTCATCACCGCCGCCTGTGACGTCGGATCGAAATCCGGCCCGCGTGTTGCTAAAGAGCCGATCAGCGTCCGCGGCTGGATCACCGACGTCGATGCCGGCGAGAACGCTGCCGCGTACCACACGATCGAGACGGAGTCGGCGCGCAAGGCGAGTCTCTTCCACGATACGAATGTCTGGGTCGAGAACGCGCCGTACGTCTCGGGCGGCGTCGCCGAGACCGGTGCGTTTCTGCTGCTCGACGTGCCGCCCGGAAACGTGACGATCACCTTCACCGCTCCGAACGCCGCCGCCGCCCATCTCGTCCTCGCCGATGTTCCAGGCAACGCCAACATCTTCGTGCCGTCGATGCTGCTGAAGAAAGGATCGGTCGTCCTGCTCGATCCAAAAAGCGTGAAGGTACGGATGGCGATGCAGATCGACAAAGAGGTTCCGAGCGGCAAGTTCGTCACCATCGCCGGCCAGCGCATCCCGATCATGAACACGCCGATCGCGCAGATGTCTGATCGCCACGACTACCCGATGGCGCCGGCAACGTATCAACCGCTGGCGAAGGTGAAGTAGGAGGTAGCCAGCGGAATGTCGTTCCTTGTTCCCTATCGCAGAACCCGCATCCGATCGGCTCGGTCGGCCGCCGACTTCTCTGCACGTCTGCAGAGCGTAACCTCGGCTCACCAGCCATGGTTCCGGTCGCTCGTGGGGCAATTCGAGTTCACTGGAAGAGTCGCCCCTGACACTTTCCAACTCATCCCAGTGCTGGAAGGCCGAAACACGTACCGCCCCTTAGTTCGTGGATCAGTCCGTGACTGTGAAGGTGGCAGCGAAATCTTCCTGACCCAGACTCTTCATCCTGCTGCTGTAGCAATCGTTCTTCTCGTGTTTGGGTGGATCGCAGGGAGCTTTGTCGTTCAGGGAGATATTTACGCGGCGAGTTTCGCGGCTGTTGGCGCACTCGCTTTCCACGTCCTCATGTTCTACATCGGCTTCGCTCCCGATGCCGTGCGCGTTGAAGCACGCATCGCCAAACTCGCTGGCTAACTCGTAGCTGCACCGGACCTGGAGCCGCGGGTTGCTGCATCCCAAGTGCGGTACCATTCCCCGTGCGGCTCCAGGCCGGTGAGCTTTGAACGTTGGACGTCAGAAGTGCGATTCTTGATACTCGCTGCAGTCGCATTCGTGAGCTGCTCCGAACCATCTCGGACGTTCGCAGCGTTCCAGAACGTCACGCGAGCTAAGATCCGAACAAACAATTTGTCGTTCGCCGTCAATGACACGAGGCAAATTCAAAGCATCGTTGCGTTCGCGAACGGCGAATGCAGCGGCTGGCAAGCGCCGTGGTACGGCATTCCAATTCCGGACACGACCGTTGAATTCTTTTCTGGAAGTACGTTCCTCGGCCATATCGGCGTCGGTCATGGTTTCCTGGAAACACAACGCGCTGGCACTTTTGGGTCCAAACCAATTTCAAGCGACAAGGAAGCTGCCTTTCGTCGCCTTGTCGGTGCCAGGAAGTGACGTGCAACTAGGCACTGGAGCGGACTTCGGCCCGCCAAGCTGCTAGCCTGGAACGACGAGCATCGAGCGGGCCGAAGCCGCTCAGTTTTAACGTTAGCCGCCAAAAACCATGTCCGAGGAGATCCATTTCGAGCGCGTATTCACGATGACGGAGTACTACGATGGTCCCCGAAAGGGCATCGCAAATTTCCGCGGACTTCCGCACCTGTACGAATCAAGGTTTAGCGATCTCGAAGACGACTTCGAGGATTCGTTTCTTCTGACGCCAATCAACGAGGAAGTATTCGATGCGGCGCTGGAGGATTGGGCCATCTGGCTGCGCCGGGAAGAAGCCTTTCACCGCGGGGAGGCACCGCACGAATCCCATCCAGCGCTACCTGATGATCGTCTCCGGCATGAAGAGCTCAAGGAGCAGCTGGCTGGCCAGCTCGTCACGAATCCAACCTCCGCAATTGAGGCCCACGGAGAGTTCCAGCCGGTGGCCGGAAGCACGAAACAGTTCGGATTCCGCGAACTCAAGGTGCGTTGGCGCATCTCCCACAAGACATCTACTGGAGCTTTTTGAGGCCCAGTCCTACGAATCGAAAGACTGGCGATGCAAATCATCGAGCTGGCGGCGAGCCACGAAACATCCGAAGGCATCGGCGAACGTCGCGTTATGTCGCCGATGCCGCTTTGTTCTGAACTCACCGCCGTCGCAGATTCGTCCCGACGAAGAAGCCGTTCACGTTGAGACCCGGGTTGCGTCCGGTCAGGCCGCCGTTCGAGATGTGGAAGAAGCGATAGCCGGCGTAGAGCGGCATCCGCGCGTTTGGAAAAAGGACGACGCCTAATCCGAGCTGGGAGTTGAAATTGAGTTTGGACGTCGCGGCTGGAATGCGGCGATTCGACCACATCGGTCCGGTGCCGATATCGATGTACGGCCTGATCGAACTCGATGACGCCAACCAGTACTGCCGCACGAAAAAGTGCGCCCACTCGGCGCGCACGGAATCATCGGGATCGCCGTAGGTGTGACCGAACCAACTACGTGGCTGGCGGACGTCGGCGTAATCGATATCGACGCCAACCCGCGCATTCGGCAGCCAGCGCTCGGCGTAGCGTTTGAAAAAATGCGGCCCGGTCGTCAACTCGAAACTGATCGTGCGGAAACGGGACTGGCCGTGGCGGTTTGTTTCGCTGCTGGCGTCGCCGAGGTAGATGTTGAAGTCGCGAGGATTCGTGGCGGCGAGCGCAGGCAGCGAACAGAGAACGATCGCAACACATCGAAAAAGGTGACGGACCATGGCGGCGCATTTTAAACAGCGTTGGCACCGCGCGTGAACAGGCTCGGCAGTGAAACCCATGGCCGACCGAAGACACCGCGTTCACCGAAGTCCCCTTTCCCGCTTCGCCACTGCAGCAGCCGAATGGACCGGCTCGACGCCGGCGTTCGTCAGCGCGGCGTCGATCATCCTCATCTGGATCGTCACCGGTCCGCTCTTTCACTTTTCCGATACCTGGCAATTGGTGATCAATACCGGCACGACGATCGTCACGTTCCTGATGGTCTTTCTGATTCAACGCGCGCAGAACCGCGACGCGCTGGCCGTGCAACTCAAGCTCGACGAGATCGTGGCCGCGCTGGAGGGAGCGAGCAATCGCCTGATCTCGGTCGAGGATCTATCGGAAGAAGAGCTGAAAGTGTTGCGCATCCACTATCAGCGTCTCGCGGAGATGGCGAAACGGGCCGAGAAGATCACCGAGTCGCACTCGATTGAGGAAGCCGAGGCGAGGCATAACTTCAAGGAAGATCGCCGGAAAAAGAAGCTTCTCGCAAAGAAGAGCTAGGCTGCGCCGATCAACTCTGCGAACTTCTTCAGATCGATATTGCCGCCCGAGATCACGGCGACGATCGGACCTTCGCCGGCTTTGCCGCTGAGCGCGGCGGCGACGGCAAGCGCGCCCGCGCCTTCCGTGATGACGCGCACTTTCTCCGCAACCATGCGCATGGCGCGTTTCGTTTCGTCGAGCGTGACGACGATCGAGCCGTCGACAATGCCTTGCATCCGCTCCCACATCCTGGGGAAGACGCTCTTGCCGCCGGCGCCATCGACGAAGGACGGCTGCCACTCCTCGAACTGCTGCGCGGATCCTTCCTGAAATGATCGCGCGCCCGGCGCGGCAGTCTCGGGCTCGGCGCCGAGAATCTTCACCGAGGGCGCGAGTTGACGGATGGCGCTGCCGATTCCGGAGACGAGTCCGCCGCCGCCGATGGCCGCGATGACGGTCCGCACCGCCGGCAAGTCTTCGAGGATCTCCAACCCCAGCGAGGCGTTGCCGGCGATGAAGTTGTGATCGTCGAAGGGATGCACGAACGAGCCTTCCATCCCTTCGAATCGCCGCTCCTCCATCGCTTTCCAGCAAGCGTCGAACGGAGCCTTGACGATGCGCGCGCCGAGGTTGCGCATGCGCTCGATCTTGGTCTCGGGAGCCGTCTCGATGGCCATCACCGAGCATGGAATGCCGTACTCGCGCGCCGCGTAGGCCACACCTTGCCCCGCATTTCCCGCGCTGATTGTCCACACGCCCTTCGCCCGCTCCTCGGGAGTCAGCATCGCCACCGCATTCGCCGCGCCGCGAATCTTGAACGCGTTGATCGGCTGCAGGTTGTCCAGCTTGAGCCAGATCTCCGGCGCCGCCGTGTCATGCCGCAATTTGATCAACGGAGTGCGCGTGATGACACCGCGAATCCGTTCGCGGGCAGCGTAAATCTCATCGAGCGTGACAGGACGAACGGGCGGTGCGGCAGTCGGCATGGGGCGACATTGTAGACGGCGTCGAACCACGCCGTGTCATGCGATACTGGGCTTATGAGCTCGATCAAAATCATCGTCGAGAAACATGAAGACGGTTACGTTGCCTATCCGGTCGGCATGCGCGGAGCCGTCGTCGGTGAAGGCGATACCTACGACGAGGCACTCGCCGACGTTCGTTCGGCGATCAGGTTTCACATCGAGACGTTCGGAGCGACCGCATTCGCGGATGACTCGCCCGTACTCGAAGCGTTCCTCGCTGAAACCGAAGTTGCGGTGTAATGCCTAAGTTTCCGGTCGACGCACCGAAAGCACGCGTTCTCGCAGCCTTGGCGCATCTCGGCTTCAAGGTTGTACGAGAACGCGAGCACATCGCGCTTGAACGCGTGAATGATGACAAAACTCGGACACCGATGACGGTTCCGAATCACCGCACATTGAAAGGATCAACACTTCGGTCCATTTGCAATCAGGCCGGCATCTCGCGCGATGACTTCCTGAGTGCCTATGACCGGTCGTAGCCTTATCGCACGATCGTCTCTTCGCGCCTCGGTCCCGTCGAGATGATCGAGGCTGGGCACTCCACTTCGTCTTCGATGAAGCGGACGTAATCCTTCGCTGCTTGCGGCAACTCGTCGTACGACGTCATGCCCACCGTGGGCGACTTCCAGCCTTTGAATGTTTGGTAGACCGGCTTGTAGTCGTTGTGGGCGACGGCGAAGGCGGGGAACGTTTTCCAGGTCTCGCCGCGGACGTTGTAGCCGGTGCAGACGGGGATCTCGTCGAACTCGTCGAGCACGTCGAGCTTCGTCAGGGCGATCGCGTCGAGACCGCTCAGCATCGCCGACGTGCGAAGGACGGGGAGATCGAGCCAGCCGGTGCGGCGAGGGCGGCCAGTGACGGTGCCGAACTCGTTGCCGCGGGCACGGAGATGCTCGCCCGGGGCATCGTTGAGCTCCGTGGGGAACGCGCCGCCGCCGACGCGCGTCGTGTATGCCTTGGCCACGCCGATCACGCGATGAATGTGTTTCGGCGCGACGCCGAGTCCGATGCAAACGCCGCCAACGACCGTGCTCGATGACGTCACGTACGGATACGTGCCGTGATCGATATCGAGCATCGCTCCCTGCGCGCCCTCGAACATCACTTTCTTGCCGGCGCGGATCTGCTCGTTGATCAGAATCGTTCCGTTCGTGATGCGGGCGGCCAGCACCTCGCCGTAGCGCGTGTAGTCGTCGTACAGCTTTTGCGGATCGAACGGTTCTTTCCCGTAGACCTTGAGCACCGGATTCTTCTCGGCACAGGCGAAGGTGATGCGGTCGCGCAGAACGTAGGGATCGAGCAGGTCGGCCACGCGGATGCCGTAGCGGCTGACCTTCGTCTCGTACGCGGGGCCGATACCGCGTCCAGTGGTGCCGATCTTTCCGTCGCCGGCTGCTTCTTCACGCGCGAGATCGAGGGCTTTGTGAAATGGAAAGATGACGTGCGCGGAGTCGCTGATCTTGAGGTTCGACTCGATCACGATTCCGAGCGCGCGCAGCTTCTCGATCTCGTCGAGCAGCGCTTCGGGATCGATGACCATGCCGTTGCCGAGGATGCAGAGTTTGTCAGGATGGAGAATGCCGGACGGGATGAGCCGCAGCGCGAAATGTTTGTCGCCGAACTTCACCGTGTGGCCGGCATTGTGCCCGCCCTGGTAGCGGGCCACGACGTCGAAGGATTCGCAGAGAAGATCGACGATCTTTCCCTTCCCCTCGTCACCCCACTGGGCGCCAATGACTGCAAGGTTTTTCATGCGGCGGGGAGCCTAGCATGGGCGGGGGGTGGGGTGTGGGAAGTGGGGGGTGGAAGCGTGTTGATGCTCGCCCGCACCCGCAGTGAATCATCGCTCTCTACAACTTGGAGAGTCTCGATGCAGAAGAGCTCGACTCCCACACCCCACTCCCTACTCCCCACTCCCCACACCCGCGTTATAGTTGCACCCGCATGGACCTGCACAACAGCCCCGCCTCTTCCGCACACCCGGTTTACTCGCCGGCGCCGGTTCCGGTCGAACAGTTCATCGACGGCATCCGCGAGCTGTCGATGGGCGTCATCACCAAGCAGAAGATCTACGACTTTCTGGCCACGTATCAGATTCGCGACGAGGATCTCGAGCGCTACAAGATGTGGCTTCCCGAGCGCCACACGCGCAACAAAGTCTTCCGCAACGACATGATCGAAGCGATGGTGATCTGCTGGCCGGTCGGCACGATCACGCCGCTGCACACGCACAACGGGCAGCTCGGCTGGATGACGATGATCGAAGGAAAGCTGATCGTCGAAAACTACAAAAAGATTGATTGCAACCGCCCCGAGAATCAGCAGGTGGTGGGTATGGACTGTCTGGCCGGAGCCACCCGCATCGACATGCAAGCCCTCGGCACCGAGCTTTGCGTCCCCGGAGGTCCGGTGAATACGGTGGACAAGACGCAGACGATTCATCGGATCAAGAACCTGAGCGAGTGGAATGAGCGCGCCGTCAGCCTCCACGTCTACTCGCGTCCCATCGACTCCTGCGTCGTCTTCGACATCGAAGGCGGTACGTGTTTCCGCCGCGATCTGAAGTACGACAACGAGTAATCCGCGTGCCCGCCATCGCGCTCCATCACGTTCAAGTTGCCATTCCGCGCGGCGAAGAAGATCGAGCCCGCGCGTTTTACGGCGGCATTCTCGGGCTGACCGAGATTCCGAAGCCAGCCGGTCAGCGCGAGCGCGGCGGACTCTGGTTCCGCGTCGGAGCGCTCGAATTGCACATCGGCGTCGAGGACGACTTCCGTCCGGCGAAGAAAGCGCATCCCGCGTTTCTCGTTGACGACCTCGCGGCCGTCGTTGCGCTGGCCGAGGCGGCGGGCCATCCGTCGCGGCCGGATACGATGGTCATCGAAGGCTACGACCGCATGTTCGTCAGCGATCCGTTCGGGAATCGGATCGAGTTGCTGCAGAAACTGGCGTAGCGATCAGCGATCAGTGGATTCGAGATCAGCCGGCTAACGGGCGTTCACCAGCGATCTACTTGTACTGCTCCTTCAACGCATCCAGTTCCGCCATCGCTTTCCGCAGAACGTGAACGACCTTGTGTACCTCGGTGCCATACAACTTCAGCTCGGCGTCGCAGTCGGTCATGGCGTAGACCGCCTCGTCTTTCTCGAGGCGCTCGCGCTCGAAGTTGAGACGTTCGGTCAGCTCTTCGATCTCGCTGAGGAGGATGAAGTTGAGGTCTTTCTCGCCGAGGTAACGCTTGCACTGCGGGCAGTAGATGGAGCGGTCGTCGGTGTTCTCGACGAGCTCGAAAACAAACTGCCGCTGGCACTGCGGACACTCGAAAACCTCGGGTAACACGATCGCATCCTCGCGAGAGAATTGTCGCACGAAACCGGAAAAGACGCGGTCTTGAGGTCTCGCGGATGCGCAGTGACGAAGCCCCGAAGTCCGCGACCCGAAATCTTCCCCCACGCTACCGCGCGACCGCAAAACCACGAGACCGCGGAGAGGAATGCGGACGTTGACCGTGGCGTTCATCGCCGTGTAGCATCCACAGCCCGCCATTCTGGGAGATCGTTCAATGGTAGGACAAGCGGCTCTGAACCGCTCAATCGGGGTTCGACTCCCTGTCTCCCAGCCAACTCTTCAGGCCCGAAGAATCTTCGAGTTACTACCGAGGAGAGAGACAGGGACTCGAACTAATTTGCGACTATCCCTCACGCCTTAGGTACCCATCACGCTGCTCTTCGCCGAGTTCGCGCACGCAGCGCGCGGCGGCTCGCCTTAAGATCCAAGATATGACACGATCCACTCGGTGCCTCGCCAACGGGGGTAGGGATTGAAGGCTCGTCGTGACTCCTTAGTCAGGAGAAGAATGGCGGGTGCATGTCGCGAGTAGCATGGCTGTGGCGGTCGGTACCCTCTTGATCCGTAAAGCAAACAGATGGCGACGAAACTCAAGTTGAAGCCGCCGGAGGAACTGGTTCTCCTTTGGGCATTTCAGGAAGCCGCACCAGAGTTTGAACACAAGTCCTACTTCGACCTCCCTGAGCGCGCGCGGCAGATTGCGAACGCGATGGAGCAACGCCGTACGGGCCTACCGCACATCGAAGGATGGTCCTTCATCCCCCACCCCAGCGTACTCGAACATCTCACCGAGAACAGTCTGAAACGTTATATCGTCGCGATCGACACGATGGGCGATTCGGTCTACTGGCCTGTCCGGCAGTTCCTCGAGACGCAAGGTCACAACGTTCGCTCTTACTGCACTGGCGGGATGGCGGATTTCGTCGCCAACGTGCAGCTTCAAGAAACCCACTTCAAGACCTTTCTCACCGACCTCGACAACATTCTCGTCGCGAATGGTATCGAGAACTTCAGCAGCGCCACGAACGCCGTATCCGCCTTTGAAGTGGTTCGCCCCCTGCTGCAGTGCGGCCAACCAATCACACAGTTCGGGAAACCATCGCCAGCGATACTGCGCGAACTCGCACGTGAACGCGAGAAGTTTGAAGCGGCCTTTCGCAATTACCGCAGCGACGACTGCGCCAACCTATTCAAGGGAGCAAAGGAAGGTCTCCGAGCGTACCTGCGACGACTGGCGCAAGAGCACGTCATTCTGTGTTTCAGACCAACCGTCGATATCGCCGCGTACACGACGCAGGACTACATTCCCATGATCATCAGTTCGCACCGCGAAAAACCGATCGAAAACCTGCTCGCTGCAGCCGCTAACGACGAGCAACTCCTGCGCCCAGTCTCCGAACTTCTCCGTGTGCGCCCCTACCGCGTCGGCGATCCTGCAGAAGAAGGCGTGAACTATTTTTTCATCAATACTTATGCGTTGCCGCTACAGCGCGAAGAATGGAAAACCGCGATTTATCGAGTCTATCAAGATGCTAACGACGTCAATGTGAACCTTTACAACTATCCACTTGAACGAATCCTAAATGATAGCCCCACATACCTCTCCGACGTGCCTGAGACGCTCGCGCGGGGCCGACAGTACGAGAGTGCTGCAGACTCGCTCCATGTCGGTTGGCTGACGCATCCACAGATTGCCGAGAAGGCATATCCGGTGCGCTTTCCCGTCAGTGGCCTCGGCGCTCACGGCGTGACGCTTGGCGACCCCGGAACCCGCAAAACGAGCGGCGATGTCGTGCTCATCTCGGAAGCCGCGAGGTTTGTGGCTCACATCGTCGTTCTCGACTCATCGAAGAGCATCAGAGAGAAGCTAGATCTCCTCGCGCCAGCTGTCCGAACGCGGTTGAATATCGCTATGCTCACAGTTGCCGACGCGGCAGGCGCATTAGCGCGTGAGGGCGTGAGCATTATCGAATGTGACCGAAGTGAACTGCAACCGCTCTTTGACTCCATTACGGAGCAGATCGAGCAACGAGTCGGAGTGACCGGCGGCACGCCACGCGCTGTCAACACGCTTCTGCTTGTAGAGGAAGCCGGACAACTTTTTAGCGGGCCACAAGCGGCTTCACGAACGCAACAACTTATCGATTTTCTCAAGCTGGCATGGCGCAAGGGCGCTTGCGTGTGGCTGTCGGCACATTATCCGTCAACGCTTGGAAATAACGCGACAGCGGCCCGAGTAGTCCTCGATCACCTGCGTAATTGGCTGATTTATCGAATCAAAGATCGCCCCACTGAGCTGGAATTTCTTACCGGAGCGCTGACGCAACAACACGCGACCGAAGCTGAGATTGACCTTCTGAAGCGGGAGGCTGATGCAATTCCTGACGGTGTGACGCATTGTCAGGCGATCAGGAAGAACGCGACTGAAGAAAAACTGCCACTTGTCACGACGAGAATGAAACTGCTCGAAGAGTGCACCTGAAGCATTCCGAAGGTAATAAATACTATGAGCACGTCTGAGATCGGCATGAGCCAAACAGCATTGATTGACCTGTCGCTCGCCTGCGAGGAAACCGCGATAGCACATGGTCTGGCGGCGGCGCAACAGATGGCTGCCACAGCGACGGACGCTGCGACGATTACGACCACACTACGACAAGGAAAGCCCCTTGCGCGCTCGCGCGGTCTTTACCTTCTCTTTCTTTTGCCTTGCGAGGACTCGACAGCGGCACTGCGGGACGTGCTGAGCAATGATGAGGACGAAGTTGTCCGCCACGAAGCCGCATACTACCTCGGCGCTCTAAGGTTAGAGCGCGTTATCGATGATCTAGTCCGCTCGGTGATCAGCGACACGAGCACGCTTGTGCGTCACGAGGCGGCCGAAGCGCTCGGCGAGATTCCTTCATCCCGAGCCTTGGCTGCGCTGCGCGAATTAGTGCGCTCCGACGACGCGACGGTCAGCAGAACTGCGAGCATTGCCATCGATGGCGTGAACGCGCGCTTACGTCTGGGCGTATTAGCCGGAGAACTAGGCCGCGCAGAGCACCCACAGCAACCGACCGGACGTGCGTCAGCCTGAGTGAACGACGACTCCAGACGCAACCGAGATGGCATCCACGACGGATACGCTCCGCTCTTGCACTCATTCATAACGCCCAGGACCGTGAGCAACGACTCGACACATACCTGACCTAAGATGAGTGCAAAGTCGTCTACGGCACACTGTGCTTGGCGCTGGATACCTAACGAGTCATGGCCGTCAAATAAGCATGGTCGTCGGGAGTTTGGTCGCGGCTCGCTTGGAATGCGGCGATAGCTCGGACAATGGCTTGGTTGGTCTCTTCGCGGTTCGTGCGGAGTCGTGGACCTCGCCGTTGTGCAGCGCGTCAAGGCGAACTGTGGCCATCGTGATCTTGCTGCAGTAACGAGCAAGGCGATTCGAGAACTTCGTCCGGTACTTCCCAACCAAGCACCTGAGCACTCCACGTGTCACAACCCGCGACGCTTCTTCAATACGCTGCGTTGCCGCTTGAAGAGCCAGCGAAACAATGAGTGAAAGAGACTGCGATCTCCATCCAGAATGTTTCGCAGCCGGCGCAGGCGCGCGCGGAGATTCAAACGGACCGCACGCAGCAACCCGGTCTCGGCGGAATCGGACGACAATCTCAGTACGCCATTGGTGAGAAGCTCTCGCTCGACGGCGGGCGCGTCGTTGTTTATCGCGACGAGCCACTCCTGCTGCGGAACCGTCGCATCTGCAGCGTAGGCACGCCACCAATGTGACGGGAACTTCAGGACGCTCAAACGAGGAACGCTCACGATCCGGTAGCCTGCTTTGGCGGCACGGCGCGTGAGGTCGAAATCCGTGCCGCGGCTGATCGTTGCGTGATCGCGAAATCCGCCGAGGGCGTCGAGGACGCTCCGGCGGACGAGCCAACTGCTGGGCGGAATGAACGTTGTTTCGTAGGACTCACCGTTCGGCGGCGGCGTGGCGAAACTCCGCAGACCTTCGGGAGCAACGTTCGCACTGATGGAGTGGGCGAACGCGCCACCGGCATCGAGCGCGGCGGCGAGCGCGTTCAGGTGCCAGGGAAACCAGAGATCGTCGTGGCCGAGGAATGCCACGTACGGAGCGCGGGCAAGTGCGATGGCGTCGTTATTGGGTCCCGACTGGCTGCCGCAGTTTGTGCTGCGATTGAGCCATCGCACGCGCGCGTCGCCGGCGCGCGCAACAACCTCCTCGGAATCGTCGGTGCAGCAATCGCCCGAGACCAGGACCTCGATCTCGCTCAGCTCCTGCTGCAGTACCGATTGCAGCGCGCAACGAAGCATCCGGGCCCGATTGAACGTGGCGATGATGACCGTGACACGGGGCACGTCACCTGGCACCTCACCAGCCGGGAGCATCATCGAAACGGAAGGGGATCAACCCGCTGTCGTGGGCGATGCGGTGCTTGTCGGGATTCGCATGATCGTAGGCCCGCGTGGGGTGATTCACGAACACCGCTTCGCCGGTGCCGATGTTCTGACAGGCATGGATGACATTCTTCGGGATCGTGAAGAGCGCGCGATTCCGTTCACTCACCGTGAGGACGTTCAGCCGCTGGTAGGTCGGTGACTCCGGACGGTTGTCGTACAGCGCCCAGCGAAAAAAGCCGCTGATGATCGCAATCCGATCGTCCTGAATCTTGTGCATGGCCCAGCCGCGAATGGCTCCGGGACGCAGAGTGACCATGTACGAGCACACCAGAGGATCGGAATGCACGCCCCAGTCGTTCCGATAGAGCTCCACGAGCTCTCCTCGCTTGTCTTCATGCGGTGGAAGCCTGCGCAGGACCACTCCTTCGATGAGCGGCTCGATGCGATCGCCGGCGGCCGTGACCGAGGGGACGTCCTGTGTGGGCTCGAGTGCGAGAGTCATGTTCGATCGTCCTTTCAAAGCCCGGTCGCGGTTTCTCATCGCGATCGTTCCATAGTAGGACAAGCGGAACTGAACCGCTCAATCGGGTTGGAAGCGCATTACGTGGGCCGCTGCGCCTCGCTCAGCCACTTCACCATTTTCGGATCGCGATGATCGAAGAAGCTGCTGGTGCCGGTGTCGAGCGCTGCGATGGAGCTCATCTCGTCCGGCGTGAGCTCGAAATCGAAGACGTTGAAGTTCTCTGCCATGCGCTTCGCGTGAACCGATTTCGGAATGGCCACGACGCCGCGCTGCGTCAGCCAGCGGACGATCACCTGGGCGATGCTCTTGCCATGTTTCTCGCCGATCGACCGGAGCACCGCGTTATGGAAAATATCGTTCTTCCCTTCAGCGAACGGCCCCCACGACTCGATCTGGATGCCGTTCTCCTGCAGAAACTTTTGTGTCTCGACCTGCTGATGGAACGGATGCGTCTCAATCTGATCGACGGCCGGAGGGATCTGGTGGTGCATCAGAAAATCCATCACGCGATCGGGGTGGAAGTTGCTCACGCCGATCGCGCGAATGCGTCCTTCGCGATAGAGCTCCTCCATGGCCCGCCACGCGCCATAGACGTCGCCGAATGGTTGATGGATGAGGAAGAGGTCGAGCGTCTCGAGCTGCAGCCGCTGCAACGAGCGGTCGAACGCGCGGCGGGTCTTGTCGTAGCCGGCGTCCGCGATCCAGAGCTTCGTGGTGACGAAGATCTCTTCGCGCGGCACGCCACTGCGCTTGATCGCGTTGCCGACCGCCTCTTCGTTGCCGTAGGAAGCAGCGGTATCGAGCAGCCGGTAGCCAGCGTTCAGTGCGTCAACAACGCTGCGCTCGCACTCCGCGAGATCGGCGATCTGAAAGACGCCAAAGCCGAGGAGCGGCATCCGGACGCCGTTGTTGAGCGTGACGGTTGGCGTGTTCGACATTCTCCTCGCTCCCGTCAGCCCCTCCGCGCTTTCTCGATCGTGGCAACGTCGATCTTCTTCATCGGCATCATCGCTTCGAAGGCGCGCTTGGCCTCATCGCCACCGGCCGCGAGCGCGTCGGTCAGCACTCGTGGGGTGATCTGCCAGGAGAGGCCCCAGCGGTCTTTGCACCAACCGCATTGGCTTTCCTGCCCGCCATTGTTGACGATCGCGTTCCAGTAGCGGTCCGTCTCTTCCTGATCGTCCGTCGCGACCTGGAACGAAAAAGCCTCGCTGTGCTTGAACGTGGGGCCGCCGTTGAGACCGACACAAGGAATGCCAAGAACGGTGAACTCCACGGTCAGATCATCGCCCTTCTTTCCGCCCGGGTAGTCGCTGGGCGCCTTGTGAACGGCGGTCACTTTGCTATCCGGAAACGTTGCTGCATAGAAGCGCGCCGCCTCGGCCGCATCGTTGTCGTACCAGAGACAGATCGTGTTCTTTGGTGTCATGTTCGTTTGCTCCTTTGTGGCTTCGGCGAGTGAGTGCAAGGTTTGTACAAGTACCGCTGATGGCGATCATATCGGTTGGATACTCGATCACTCGCGAACGATGTGCCATCCAGGAGTCGAGAGCGGCTTGTCGTACGGAACGAACGGCGCGGTCCATCTGCCTCTGCCGGATGCTGCGGCTATATTGACGCGATGAAATCGATTCGATTCCTGATCCTCGTTTCGCTTTGCACCGGCGCTTTCACCTCGTTTGCAGCGGAACATTCCTTCGATCCCGCGCTTGCCAAACGGCTCGGCGCCGATGAGCGGGGCATGAAGACGTACGTGCTGTGCATTCTCAAGACCGGACCGAAGGATGCTGCGATCACGGGAAAGGCTCGCGAAGAGATTTTCGCCGGTCACTTCGCGAACATCGGACGCCTGGCGGACGAAGGAAAGCTGGCGGTCGCCGGTCCATTCGGGAGGAACGACAAGGCCTATCGTGGTCTCTACATTTTCAACGTGGCCACGATCGAAGAGGCAGAGAAGCTCGTTCTGCTCGACCCGGCGGTGAAAGCAGGCGTGTTCGTTCCGGATCTGACGCTGTGGTACGGATCGGCCGCGATGATGGTCGTGTACGAGACGCACAAGCGAATCGAGAAGCCGAAAGGCTGAGCAGGCGCACGTAGGTCGGACTCTCTAGTCCGACCTGCGGCGTGATGTCGGACTGGAGAGTCCGACCTACGTATCGTGATGTCGGACTGGAGAGTCCGACCTACGTGCAACCCCGTTATGCGCCCGGACTGACGTGGTACGCCTCGATGAATTCCGGCGTGCCGGGATCGATGCCGAGCTCCTGGAGCAAAGGCATCAGCGTCTGACCGAAGCGGTCGAAATTCTCCTGCGTATCCCAGACGTCGGTAACGCGCAGCGCGTCGCCGGACCCGAATGCAACCGCGAAAAGCCGCCCTTTCGGCGAGCCTTCTCCGGCGGCTTCGAGGCGCTTGATGACCTCGTCATACTGCGCTGAGGACAACGACGGCGGGGTGAAGTGAACGACGAATGCCATGTTTTGGTTCCTCTCTCTGAAGTCGATTGGACCTACGCGGCGTCTGCTTGATTGGATGTATCCATGGGAACCGGGCTCGCGATAGAGTTCTCGATCTATGAAGAATCCGGCCACGTACGACGACGCGAATCTCATTCTGAAGCTCTACGACCTTCGCCGCGAACCGCGCCTTCGCGACGCCCGCAAATGGTTCGGCGGCGCACCGCAGTTTCAATCGCGGGAAGAGTGGCTGAAGTGTTGTCCGCCCGGAAGCGAAGAGAACGCCTCGTACCGGATGGTCGTGACGTATTGGGAGATGGTGGCCTCGCTCGTGGCCAGCGACGTGCTGAGCGCGGAGCTGTTTTATGCGTCGAACGCAGAAATACTGTTCGTGTGGGAAAAGATCCGCATCTTCCTGCCCGAGGCGCGTACGGCGCAGAAGAATCCGATGATGTATCGCAATCTCGAGCAGGTGGCGACGCAGTTCATCGAGCACATGAAGGCGGGCTCGCCGGAGTGGTACGACGGATTCTTCGCGCCGATGATTGCCAAGGCCGGGCGATAACCGCCCGACCTTCGGGACTCGTAATCGGCTCTACGTTCCGCTCTTCCAGCCGGCCACGCGCTTTTCGAACGCCGAGGTGTCAACGCCGTCGGCTTTGCCCTTGGCGATCGCCTGATCGGCGGCGGCAAGCGCTTCGTCCTTCCTGCCCGCGTTGTGCAGGATGTTGGCTTTGGCAGAAAGACCGCGAAACGTCGGCTTGGTCTTGAGCGACAGATCGACGTATTTCAGCGCCTCGTCCCAATTCTTGTCGGCGACGAACGTATTGGCCGCCTGGAGCGGAAAGACTTCGTTCGCAGGATTTGCGGCGATCAACGCGTCGGTCTTCGCGCGCCACACTGCCTTCACGTCTTTCACTTCGACGGTGAACGGCACATTGACTTTCTCCCAGCGCAGATTGGCCGTGGCCGTATTCGCGGTCACCGGGTCGAAGTTGAAGGCCAGCAATTCCTGACTCTGCGAAACCGCCTGCGGCTTCGCTTTCACGCGCAACGCGTCTTTCTTCGCGTCGTAGGAGAACGCGCCCCACTGTCCGTAGTCATTGTTGAAGATGATCGTCCACTCGTCTTTGCCGGGGATCGCCGACAGGCTGTACGTGCCGGCTTTCAGCGGCTGACCGTTGATCAGAACGTCGTCGCTGACCTGAAAGACGGTCGCGTCGTTCGCGCCCGCGCGCCAGACATGGTTGAACGGAACGATCGGCTCGCCGGGCTTCCGCTCGTTCTGGTTGTCGAGCGTGGCCTCACCCTTGGCGCGCGTCTCCATTTCAGGCGGCGCCTCGGCAAAGATCGTGCGGCCCTTGATCGCCGGACGATAGTAGTTAATGGTCACGTCGGTGACGCCGATCGTCTGCATCACGCTGGCTTTCTGGCTCGGATAGATCGGTTTGTATTGCGCCTGCGGCTGTTGCGCGCTTGCGAGCGTTGCACCCGCGAGAATCAAGAAAGCGGCGGACGAAAAGGTCAGGAATCGATTGCGAGAGATCATGCGGGCTCCTTCGTTTCAGTGCGCACATTATTGTACGAACGAGGGCGGTGCCGTGTTCGTTTGCGAAAGGTTGACGCGAACCTCCAGCGGCGTCGCATCCACTGGGTAGTGGCGATCTGCCCGCTGAAGTGCAGCGTTGTTCTGTCGAACGTACATCCACCATCGCTGCGGCGCAAAGCGCTCCTCACTTCAACCCCACATAGGTCACATACGAATGCCAATCGCGCTCGCGATGAATATCGCCGAGCTCCCGATCAACGGGAAACCCCATTCCGTCTTCCTTGATGTGAAGACCGCCGACGCGGAAATCGACCGGCCAGAGGGCGGGGAACGTTTCGTACGATTCGATCTCGCTTTCCAGCAGCGTCGCATCGGATGCGCGCTCGTGTTCGAGCGTTTTGTGCGTGTACGGCGCCAGCAGGTTGTCATCGAAGATTACGTGCTTGATGCCTGCGGCCTTGCACTGCAGGAGGCGGGGAAGCTTGTTCTGGTGGTCGTCGAAAAACGCCAATGCGTCCGCGCGTCCGGCGGCGAGCTCCCGAATCGGGGCGCAGGAAAAATCCTGGGTTGAGTATTGCGCGCGTGGCGAGCGATAGGTCTTCCCCAGCTTCCGCCGCGGGATGAGATGCTGGAGCATGAAGAGTGGATCGAAGCAGTGAATCTCCGCTTCGGGCGCGGCCTGTTCGATCAGCCACGTACTGAATCCTCGCCAGACGCCGGACTCGAACACCACGCTCGGGGCGATGCGGCGGACGAACCAGTAAAGAGCAAACGCGCTGACGCCGCGCAGACCCTGCTCGTTGTCGAAAGGGCGATGCTTCATGATCGCGGCGAAGTCGCGCAGCGCAGCGACCAGCGCGTCGCGCTCGAGATTCCAGTCATCCGAGGTCTTCACGCGCACGCTGCTATCCTAAGTCAACGATGCCCACCGCCCAGCCGCTGAAGATCATTCATGTCGCGGCCACGGCCCTCGGAGCGCCGTGGATGATCGCGCTGATGCGGGAGCAGAAGCGGCTCGGGCATGACGTCGCGGCAATCATTCCCGCGCGCGACGGTGGCATCGGAGCGCAGCTCGACGCACTCGGGATCCCGTGTCACGTTGCGCCTGTCGACATCGTTTTCGCGATCCCATCATTCGCAGGGAAGACGGCCGCGCTGCTCCGGCTGGCAGGCCTGCTTCGGCGATTGCGTCCTGACGTCGTACACAGCCACATCATCAACTCCGTGGCCACGGCGCGCCTCGCTTCGTGGATCGCCGATGTTCCCATGCACCTCGGCGCCAACGCGCATCCGTACTCAATGGAATCCGACGTCCTTCGTCCGATCGAAACCGGCACCTCGTTCTGCGACACGGCCACGATCGCGTCGTGCACCTACACGCGCGACCTCATGCTCCGGCACGGCATCCCGGCAAAGCAGCTTGAGCTCATTTACTACGCCGTCGATCAAAGCGGCCACGATCCTGCGCTCGCCGGCGGCTCCCGCGTGCGCGAGGAGCTGGGAATCGCGGCCGATACTCCCGTCATCGGAAAGATCGCGTACTTTTATCCTCCGGCGAATACGAAAGGCCTTCTCCCTTCGCGCGTGGATGGACGCGGAATCAAAGGACACGAGGTTTTGATTCGCGCGGCGCCGCACGTGTTGAAGAGCTTCCCCGACACCAAATTCATCCTGGTGGGCCGCGGTTGGGGCGCCGGCGGACCGAAATACGAACAGGAGTTGAAGGATCTCGCGCACAGTCTCGGCGTCGCCGGCTCCATCATCTTTCCGGGAGAGCGCAGCGATATCCCCGACCTTCTGGCGGCCTTCGACATCACCGTGCAGTGCTCGTTGAGCGACAACCTCGCCGGAACGGTCGAGGCGTTGTTGATGGCGAGGCCGCTCGTCGTATCGGACATCGGCGGTTTTGCCGACACCGTTCTTCACGAAGAAACAGGTCTGGTCGTGCCGGTCGATGATCCGCCTGCGCTTGCTGAAGCGCTGGCACGGCTGCTTCGCGATCGGGAGTTGGGCCAGCGCCTCGGCGAAAACGGACGCCGCCTCATGCTGGAGCGATTCACACTCGCGCGAGCGGTTGCGGACACGGAGAAACTCCTCACTCGCAGACGCCGGACCGCCGATGGCCACTACAGAATGTCGGTGAGCGTCGCGCGCACCATTGCTCTGCCTTTTCGCCTGCTCCCGATGGCCTTCGGCGTCTACCGTGGCCTGCGACGTCACGGTTTTTCGCCTTCTCGTTTTGCCGGGCAACGGCTCCGACATCTGTTTTTCCGCTGCATCGCGGCAGTACGCAAACCGCGCGTCACGGCTTCCGGTCCGGCCTGATGCGGGCCGGGATGCCGAAGGCGACGACGTCCGCGGGAATGTGAGCGACGACCGCCGCACCGCTGCCGATGATCGATCGAGCGCCAACGGTCATCCCGGAAACCACCGTTGCGCCAAGCGCGATGAGCGCCTCGGCGCCGATATGACAGCGCGCACCGACGGTAGCGCCGGCCGAGACATGCGCGAAATCGCCGATGACGCTGTCGTGATCGATGGAGGCGTTTGTGTTGACGATGACGCCGCGTCCGATGGCCGCGCGCGGCGTAACGATCGCGCCGGCGGAGATCATCGATCCTTCGCCGATGCTCGCGCTCGGCGCAATGCACGCTCGCGGATGAATCGCAGAGACCAGCCGCTCTCCGGAACCGACCAGGCGCTCCGTCATTTCGCGCCGCGCTCGATTATCGCCAAGCGCAACGATCACTGCCTCGTGGCCGATGTCTTTGAGCGACGCAATCGGCGCGAGAACGTCAAGACCGAGCACTGCGGTTCCGGCGAGGCCGGGCGTGTCGTCGACGAAGCCAACCGGCACCGCATCCGCACCCGCTTCCCGCGCACGCTGCAGAATGTCGGCGACCACCGCTCCGTGGCCACCGGCGCAGACGATGACGATTCTCTTGACGTGCGTGTCACTCGATCCCATCAGCAGTTGCGTTATCGTAGCGCAGTGATTCCGCTCTCCTCTCCCGATATCAACGAAGACGATTTTCAACTGGTCAATGAGGTCCTGCGGTCGCGCTATCTCGCCTCCGGGCCGATGACGGAAAAATTCGAGAGGGAGTTCGCGGAACGTTTCGGTGCTCGCCACGCCATTGCGGTATCAAGCGGTACGGCGGCGCTTCACATGGCGATCATTGCCGCGGGCGTGAGCGACGGCGACTTCGTCATCACCTCTCCCTATTCATTCGTCGCCTCGGCCAACGCAATCCTGTACGAGCGCGGCATTCCGGTCTTTGTCGACATCGATCCCGATACGCTGACGATCGATCCTCAAAAAACCATCGAGGCCCTTCGCGATCTCGCGCAAAAGCGCGAGGGCTGGCGAGCGCTGCTACCTCGTTCCGCCCGCAATTCCTCGGGTGTGTTGCGAGCCGTCCTGCCGGTTCATCTGTTCGGCCGAACGGCGGAGATCCGTGAGGTTGTCGCCGCCGCGCGCGAGGAAGGAATCGTCGTCATCGAAGACGCGTGCGAGGCCATCGGGGCAACCTCGGACGGCGTTTATGCCGGACGCTTTGGCGACGCTGCAGCATTCGGTTTCTATCCGAACAAACAGATCACGACAGGCGAAGGAGGCATGCTTCTCACCGATCGCGAAGGATGGGCGGACCTCTTTCGCTCGCTCCGCAATCAGGGACGCAGCAACGACAGCGCGACGCTGCGTTACGAGCGGCTCGGCTTCAACTATCGAATCGACGAGATGAGCGCGGCGCTCGGACTGTCGCAATTCCGCCGTCTCGACGAGCTGCTGCGCAAGCGACAAGCGGTGGCCGATCGGTATACAGCGTTGTTGTCCGAGGTCGATGGAGTGACACCGCTGCTCGATGTGCCTGCAGGGCGAACGCGAACGTGGTTTCTCTACGCCATCCGCCTCGCGCCGGAGATCGACCGCGACGCGGTCATGGACGGTCTCGCGGCGCGCGGCATCATGACCCGTCCGTACTTCTGGCCGATCCATCTGCAGCCGTTTTACGCGGAGCGATTTGGTTTCGTGGAGGGCGACTTCCCCGCCGCCGAAGCAGCAGGCCGCAGCATGCTGGCGCTGCCGATGTCTCCGAATCTTTCCGAGGCCCAGATCGAATCCGTCTGCGCTGCAGTCGCCGAACAAGTCTCCGCCTATGCCGTCTGACCACTCCGCTTTTGTGAGCTCCGTGCCGCTTCGTTTCATTCAGAACATCTCTCGCCGCGTCGCAAGTCTTTTTGCCGCGCGAACGCAGGATCAAAGCTCACTTCCCGAAGCAAAGAAGGTCGTGTCGCGGCCGATTCGCGTTGCCCAGATCGTCGCAGCGTCGAGCCATTCGCCATGGTTCACGAACATCTGTTCGGAGATGGCGCGCCGAGGATTCGAGATTGTCGCGATCATCGACTCGTCGGAAGGCGATCTCGCCGGCCGGCTGACCGCGTCGGGGATTCGCTACTACAAAGTGCCGCTGTACTTCGGTGGCAATCTCGATCGCGCACGCTTGCCGCTGTACGTTCTCTCTCTTCCGATCATCATCGGGCGGATCGCATGGATTCTTCGCCGGGAGCGAATCGACATCGCTCACTCGCATGTCTTCGTGGCGAATTTCGCGGCGCGATTTGCGTGTCTGCTCGCGCGAACGCGCCACGTCGCCGGTATTGCAGGGCCGAGGCATCTCGAGGCGGGCGTCACACGCCTGACGGAACGCCTGACTTGCCGGGCCGACGATCTGATCGTTGGCGGCTGCGAATACATCGCCTCGCTCTACCGCAGCCTCGAGGTCGCCGTAGATCGCATCACCTGTGTCTACTACGGCTCGCCCGCGGAAAACTTTGATCCCGCCGCCGAGGATCAACTGGCGTTCCGCCGTGAGCTCGGCATCGCGCCCCATACGCCCCTGGTCGGACTGGTCGCGCATTTCTATCCTCCCATGCGCGGACCGCAGGCACCGCATGCCACGCGCGGCGTCGGGCTGAAAGGGCACGACACGTTTCTGGCTGCGGCGCGGATCGTCGCGCGCCGTTTTCCCAAAGCGCGTTTCGTCCTCGTCGGAAGCGGTTCGAACGACCTCGGCGAGCGCTATCGTCAGTCGCTGATCGAACGCTGCCGCGCGGACGGCTTCATCGAAAAAGTCTTCTTCGTGAATCATCGCCACGACCTGCAACGAGTGCTCGTCTCGTTCGACGTCGCCGTTCAATGCGCGCTCACCGAATGTCTCGGCGGTACGATCGAAGCGCTTCTGATGGAGCGGCCGACTGTGGCGACGCGAGTCGGTGGAATGCCCGAAGCGGTGCGTCACGAAGAAACGGGACTCCTCGTCCCTCCTGCCGATGCCGACGCGCTCGCCGCTGCCATCGAACGATTGCTTTCCGATCGCGACGAGGCGCAGCGGCTGGCGCGCGCGGGACGTTCGTTGATGCTCGAGCGCTTCACGCTCGCGAGAACAGGCAGCGATCTGGCTTCGCTGTACGCCCGAGCCACCGGAGCAGACAAATGCTGACCGCGGCCGAGTACGACTCCGCAGCACGCCCGCCTCGGGCCATCGAAGAGTTGCTCGATGTGGCTTCGAACGGCCAGCTTCTCCTCGCGCTTGTCGCCCGCAACGTGAAGGTCCGCTACAAACGATCCGTTTTCGGCGTGGCCTGGACGATGGCGCAGCCGGCCACGATGCTGCTCGTACTGACCGTCATCTTCTCGCACGCGTTCGCGCCGCGGGCCTCGTCGTACGCTCTTTATCTCGCGCCGGGATTGATCCTTTGGCACTTCTTCGCGCAGACAACGTCGCTCGTGATTGGCGAGGTTGCCACCGGTGCTGAGCTTTGGCGGCGCGTGCGAATGCCGAAGACGGCGCTGGCCATCGCCACGACCTGCAGCAATCTGCTGAATCTCAGTTTGGCAACGATCCCTCTTCTCATCCTCCTCGTCATCGCCCACGTCCGCCTCGGCCTGCCGCTTCTGACGATCCCGCTGACCGCGATCATCACCGCGGCCTTCGCCCTCGGACTCGGCTTGTTGATCGCCGCGGTGGCGATCTATTTCCCCGATGCCGCCGATCTGTATCAGATGCTGCTCATCCCGTGGATGTTCATCACGCCGGTGATCTATCCACGCAACATTCTGCCGCCGCGTGTTTCGCAACTCGTATCGCTGAATCCGATGGCGCTGTTCGTCGACGCCTTTCGCGGCCCGATGTACGACAACAGCGCCGCCTCGCTCGCTTCGTTCGGGATCATGTTTGCCATTGCCTTCGCGACCCTTCTGACCGGGTGGCTCGTCTTCACCCACTGCGCCGATGACATTGCCTATCGCGGCTGACGCTGCATCCGACGCCGCATCCAACGTCGTAGTACGCCTCGACGGCGTGGGCGTCCGCTATCGGATGGCCATCGACAAAGGGCTGTCGCTGAAGGAGCTCGTCGTCCGGCGCCAGCGCCGCCGAGTTGCCGATTACGAGGCGTTGCACGGCGTCGATCTCGAGATCCGTCGCGGCGAAACGATCGGCATCATCGGCAGCAACGGCGCCGGAAAAACGACGCTCCTCCGGCTCATCGCCCGCGTGCTTTCGCCAACCAGCGGCCGCATTCGCATCCGCGGCACCGTCGCCCCACTCATCGATCTCTTCGGCGTTTTGCATCACGAATTGACCGGCCGCGAAAACGCCTACTTGACCGGCGCACTGCTGGGACTTCGCCGCCGCGAGATGCGCGATCGGATCGACTCGATCGCCAACTTCGCCGGCATCGGCGATTTCTTCGACGCCCCGCTGCGAACCTACTCGGCTGGGATGATGGTCCGCCTGGCCTTCGCCACCGCCACCAGCGTCGACGCCAACATCCTCCTCATCGACGAAGCGCTGTCCGTCGGCGATGCGATGTTCCAACGCAAGTCGGGGGCGCGCATCGACGGATTTCGCCGAGCGGGCATGACCTGCGTCGTCGTCTCGCACGACGTCCGCCGCCTGGCCGAAATGTGCGACCGCATCGTCTGGCTCGACCACGGCCGCGTGATCGAAGTTGGTGAAAGCGCCCTGATCGTGCAGAACTATCTCGCCAGCAGCGCGGGGTGACTAACGCAGGCGTCTCTGCTGGCGTCTAACATCGTTGCGACTCGAAGTCCGCAATCACAGAACTAGAACGATGAGAGACGTTTCGCCGATCCTCACCCGCATCGCCGCGATCACGATCGCTTTGTTGCTCGTCAGTGCGTCGCTCCTCGCCGAAACCACCGGCTCCGCGAACGAGCTAGCTGGACTCTGGAAGGCGAAGAAGCGATTCGGTCCCGATGCGCGTGGCACGCTCGTGCTGCAGCGAAGCGGAAGCGCCTGGACCGCGGACATGGCGGGGCGGATCGTGCCGGTCAGTATCGCGAACGGCGAGCTGACGTTCTCGTTACCGGACAATGGTGGGACGTTCCACGGAAAGCGCGACGATCAAGGTGTGATCCGCGGCCACTGGCTGCGGCCCGGAACACAGGTGTATTGGCGGACAACGCCTGTCGGCGCATCGCTCGTCGTGTTGCGGCCGGACGGTCCGAATCGATGGCGCGGCAACGTCGATCCCATCGAGGATACGTTCACTTTTTATCTCCTGCTCCAACCGCAGCCGGATGGTTCGCTCCGCGCCGTCCTGCGCAATCCGGAGCGCGACATGGGCACGCAGCAGGGTGTGGGACGGCTGACGCGCGACGGAAACGCTTTGAAACTCATCGGGAGGCGCGGCGGAAAAGAACAGGAGGTCGCGAACGGAACGTATGACCCTGAGAATGCAGTGATCACCTTCGCGTTCCCCAGTCGCGGCGGAAGTTACGACTTCATCCGCGACGGCGACGACAGCGCGTTCTACCCGCGCGGCAAACAGCCGGGTCGCTACGCATACCGCCCGCCGCTCGCACGCGACGACGGCTGGACGGTGAGCACGCTCGATGCGGAGAATATCGACCGCGCCACGATCGAGAAATTCGTCCAACAGATTCTCGACACGCCGATGGATTCGCCGGACGCGCCGCAGGTTCACGGCCTTCTCATCGCGCGGCACGGAAAGCTGGTCCTTGAGGAATACTTTCACGAACAGGATCGCGACCAACTCCACAACACCCGTTCCGCGTCAAAGAGCCTGACCTCGCTGCTCGTAGGCGCCGCAATGCATGCAGGCGTTCCGCTCAAACTCTCCAGTCCCGTCTATCAGGTCATGAACGGTGGCACGTTTCCGCCGGACCTCGAGCCGCAGAAGCGAGCGATGACGCTGGAGAATCTCCTCACGATGTCGTCCGGCTACTTCTGCGACGACACCAACGACGACGCGCCGGGCAACGAAGACAAGATGTGGGATCAGGAGGCGGAGCCCGATTTCTACCGCTACACGATGAAGGTTCCGATGGCCACACCGCCGGGAGAAAACGCCGTCTATTGCAGCGCCAGTCCCAACCTCGCCCTCGGCATGCTCGGCCGCGCTGCGCACGAATCTCCGATGTCGCTCTTCGATCGTCTGATCGGCGAACCGATGAAAATGCGCCGCTACGAATGGGGCCTCGATCCCGCGGGAAATCCGTATGGCGGCGGCGGAATGAGTCTCCTGTTACGCGACTTCATCAAGCTCGGCCAGTTGATGCTCAACGGCGGAACGTGGCAAGGTCGAAGGATCGTCAGTAAGGATTTCGTCGTACGCGCCAGCGCGCCGCTCTACCACCTGCGCAACATCTACTACGGCTATCTATGGTGGAGCGAGGACTATCCATACAAGAACCGGACGGTCCACACCTTCTCCGCCCGCGGCGCCGGCGGCCAAACCGTGACAGTGATCCCCGAGCTCGACCTGATCGTGGCCACCTTCGCCGGCAACTTCAGCAGCCGCAAAGGAATGTTCGCGGCCTCGACCGATCCGATCCCGCACATCATCCTTCCCGCAGTGCGCGAACCCGGCGACGACAAGCATGCTCCGGTCATCGAGCGCGAGTACGTGACTCCGTACGGCGCATCGAAAGACGGAAGCCGCGTCGCGAAGAAGCCGTGAGCGATGTTGATAGCACGTTCGTCTCGCCGCCGCGCCCGCTTTCCCTTCGTCGCACAACTCGGGCATGATGTAATGACGTCGCAATCGGAGGCGTCGCGTGCGGGCTCTGTTCCTGGCGATCTCGATTCTCTTCTCTTCGTTCGCTGCTCGTGGTGCGATCACGGGGACGGTGGTGGGAGGGGATGGGCGAGCGATCGCCTCGGCGAAGGTTGCCGCGTTCGCGCTCGAGACCTCGGAAGAGCAGCGGGCGCGATGGGTCTCGGCCGATCCTGCGCGGAAGCCGCTCGTGACGGTGGTGACTGACGCGAGCGGCAGTTTCTCCATCGATCCGAAGGTGTCCGTTGCCGACCTTCGCGTCGAGGTTACGGGCCAGCCGGCGATTGGTATCCGTGCGGCGAACGGCGACGACGTGGGCGTTCTGCAGGTGCCGTCGCAACCACTCGTTCGCGCGACGGTCACTGCGAATGGCAAGGCGTTGCCTGACGCCTCCGTCATCATTCGATCGGGCGGCACCGAGGGTGTGGCGACGACCGATGCGCATGGGCAGTATTCGTTGCCCGATCCGAAACGCATCGCCTCACGCATCCTCGTGCAGCACGACGGATACGCGCCGGTGGAGCGCGAGATCGATACCGTCGCTTTCAGAAATCCCGACATCGTGATGACCGCGGGCATCACGATGCGCGGGCGCGTCGTTGCTGCCGATGGTGAGACGCCGGTGGCCGGCGCTGCGATTGAGATCGACGATCTGGTCCTCGCGAAAACCGGAGCGGATGGCACGTTCGTGATCGAGCACGCGCCCATCGGAAGCCGCCGGATCGCCGCACGTGCGGGCGATCGGATCAGCGCGCGGCTCGCCGGTGGCGCGAAGCAGTTCCTCTTCCGCCTCGGTCCTTCCGCGACAATCAGCGGATCCCTTCGCGACATCAAGAGCGGAACCGCCATCACCGGCGCGCAGGTGACCGCGGGTGCGCCGCGATACGGCGGCATAGATCCCGGCGGGTGGACGATCACCGACGACAAGGGGAACTTCACGATCGCCGGTCTGGCGGGAGGCGAATACGAGTTGACGGCCGTTCATCCGAGCTACGCCACGCCGCGGCTCGTCGTCACAGCGCCGCCCGGCAGCAACGCGCGGAAGACGTTGTACACGACCGCGCTCTCGCGAGTATCCGGCTCGGTGATCGACGAAGGATCGCGTGCTGTTGCGGGCGTTTCGATCAACGCTCGTCGCATCGGTGGCGACATGCTTTCGACGCCATCCTCGGTGTCCATGCCGTCGCGCGCGATCACCGCGCCGAACGGGCGCTTTCTTTTGCGAACAGCCGAAGAAGGGAACGTTCAGCTCGACGCGACGAAAACGGGATTGCCGGGGGCGCACTCCGGAATCATTCGCGTCGCGCCCGGCTCGCGGACCGCGGATGTCGTCATCACCCTGCCGCGCGGCGTCGCTCTCGCCGGCCGGGTCATCACGCGCGATGCGAAGCCGGTGGCGGGTGCCGCGGTTACGGCCAACGAGCTGGGCGGCGGCGTGCGTGATGCCGAAGGTGTGAGGACGAAAGGCGACGGAACCTTTGCGTTGCGCGTGCGCGAAGGCGCATACGACCTCACCGTGACCGCGGCCGGTTTCGCGCCCCGCACGTTGCGCGCGCAGGCGTCCGCGAGCACGCCGCCGCTCGAGGTGACGCTGGAGCCGGGCGTCGAGATCAGCGGACGCGTCACGCGCGGCGGAGTGCCGGTCGATGGCGTCGACATCTTCATCATCAGCGGCGGCGACGCGCCGCCAGTGCAGAGCGGCGGCGACGGCAGATTTCGCATCACCGATCTCGCGCCCGGGCAGGTGACGCTCGCCTTCAAGAAACCGGCGGAGCTGATTCAGGCAACGCGTACGGTCACAGCGCCGGCCGCGGACGTCAATATCGAAGTGCCAGCCGGCGGCCGCATCGCCGGACGCGTCGTCGACAAGAGCACAAGCCAGCCGGTTACGTCGTTCGACGCGGGCATCACTCGCGGCAGCGCGGCGGTGATGCGCACGCCGGCTATGCGTGCCTTCACGAGCGATGACGGCACATTCGTCATCGACGGTGCGCCGGTCGGGTCGCACACGCTCTCGGTCACCGCGCCCGGCTACGTGATGGCGCGCGTGCCGAACATCAACATCGAGAGCGGAAAGAGCATCGAGAATATCGAGGTCGCGCTCGATCATGGCGTGCGCGTGACCGGCCACGTGACGGGACCGGACGGCGGTCCCGCCGGCGGCGTGCTCGTGCGCGTCGATCCCACAGCGTCGACGCGCGGCGCGACGACGAACGATTCGTTCACGCTGACCGATCCGGATGGTGCGTACGTGCTCGACAGCGTTGACGCAGGACCGGCGACGCTCGCATTCAGCCGCAGTGGACTCGTCACCGTCCGCAAGAGCGTCACGCTTTCCGGCTCCGCGGCCGAAGTCGACGCGCAACTCGGCAGCGGCGCGTCCATCACCGGCGTGGTCATGCTCGACGGCGGTGCGCCGGTCGCTGGTGCCGAAGTTCGGGCATTTTCGGCGGCGGACGTCGCGGGTATGTCGGCGCAAACCGATGACAGCGGAACGTTCATCATGCAGGGCGCGCCGGCCGGACACTACGAGATCACCGCGTCGCGCGCCGGCACCGGCTCTGCGACGTTGCGCGACGTGGAGATTCCGTCGCCGGCCATGTTGCGACTCGTGATCAAGCGGGGCGGCATCATCACCGGAACGATCACCGGTCTGACTCCGGCCGAATTGCAAAGCACTTCCGTACAGGCGTGGTCCCCTGACTCCACCTCCGCCTCGGCATCGCCCGACGAGAGCGGACGCTATCGCATCGAGGGCGCCGCGGCCGGCTCGGTGCGTGTCAGCGCGAGCGTCCGGCCACTGTCGGGCAACGCGCGCAACGCGGTGACGAAAGTCGTGCAGCTCGATGCCGGTGCGACGGTGAACGTCGATTTTGACTTCACCGCAGAGATCACCATCACTGGCCGGATCACGCGAAACGGCAGGCCGCTGCCGGGCGCGCAGGTTTCGTTCGCGCCGCAATCGGTGGCGCAACGCTATGCCCAAACGGCGGCGGACGGAAACGGACATTACGAGATCAGCGGAATCGACAACGGCAGCTATTCGGTGACCGTGCACGATGCCGAGCAGGGGCCGTACTCGACGCTTTACGACGTCAAGGGCTCGGCAAATTTCGACATCGACCTGCGCGGCGTTCGCATCACCGGACGGGTGAGCGACGCCACGACGGACGCGGCAATCGCCAATGCGCGCGTCGAGCTGTTGCGGACGGATGCCGGTGCGTCCGATATGCGTTCCGCGCTTTCCGACGCGAGCGGCGGGTTCTCGTTCGAGCAGGTTGCAGCGGGCCGTTTCGAGGCGCGCGTGCAGAAGGCCGGCTACGGCGCGGCGAGCGTTCCAGTGACCGTCAGCCAGGATGGCGCGCCGCCGCTCGAAGTAAAGTTGTCGCCGTCGCAGGGAATCGTGATCCGCCTTGTCGATGCGCGTGACGCGCAGCCGCTCAACGGCTGGTATCACGCCGAGTCGGCCGCCGGCGAGAGTTACGACGGCGCGATCGCCGGGACCGCGGAGCCGGCGCCGGTCGCGCTTGCCGCCGGCTCGTACCGCATTACCGTAGGCGCCCCGGCGTACGCTCCGCGCACGATGACGATGGTCGCGCCGGGAGAGCAAACCGTGGCCCTGACTCCTGGCGGAACGATTGTGGTTTCATCGAGCAGCGAGTCGGTGGCCTCACTTCGGATCATCGACGCCGCCGGTCAGCCTGTTCGTTTCGGGCCGGGCCCGGCGGCAGGGATGGTTCGCCTCGATCCCGCGCCGGGACAGACGCGTATCGCCAACATCGCCGCCGGAATCTACACGCTGCAGATCGTCGACGGCGGCAAAGTGCTGCGCAGTACGCAGGTAACGGTGCGTGAAGGCGAGACGGTGCCCGCGAAACTTTGAATCCCGGCTGCGGCCGGAAAGGCGCCGAACGCCCCCACAAACTTCGAGCGCCTCCTTCTCCGCAAGACATCGCAGGGAAGAAGGCGCTCGATGATGCGTCAGCGTGTGGGCGGGATCAGTCGACTTCCAGGTCGTAGCACCTCGTCAGCGTGCAACCCGCTGAATCGGTTACTTTGATGCAGACGAAGAAACCGTAGCCGGCAGTTGTCGGAGTGCCCGTGATCAGGCCGCTGCTATTCATGCTCAGTCCCGGGGGCAGCGCTCCGGAGCCAATCGACCAGGTGTACGGCCCAGTGCCGCAACAGGCGTGCACCTGGACGCTGGCGGGCACGCCGACGAAGAACCCACCGAGACTCTCGTCGGTGATGTCGAGCGTGCTGCACGACGGAAACGCCATGGGACTGATCGCGACGAGAAGGAGAAAGAGGAATAGGGCCTTCTTCACAAACGCCTCCTTGTTTTTGGCGACGACAACCAACGCCAGCCAGGGCACCGCAACCGCCGCCTGTCAATAAGGACTTCAGTATAAGTCCGCCGATCTAAGGAGGGGAGTACCAGTTTTGGAAAGTGCGAGTCCTTTGTTAAGTATTTGACGAACGGCTAAGCTCGGATCGGTAGCGAGCACGGCAGTTGGAGAAATGCCGCCGAGAAATTTGCGCCGGTGTTAGGGTGTACACGCAGATGTACATGAGGTGAAGCATGAAAGAGCAACATTCAATCGCGTCCGCGCGCAGCAATCTGCCGCAACTCGTTCGCAGAGCCGAATCAGGAAAGCCTGTCGAACTGACGAGACGAGGCGAGAGTGTTGCGGTTTTGATCGGCCGGAAGCAGTACGAACGCCTGATCTCGAAGTCACGGGGATTCTCAGAAGCATGGGAGGCATTCACCAGCGAGCACGCGCTTGCGGATCTGAATATCGACCCTGACGAAGTCTTCGCAGACGTTCGTGACCGTACGCCGGGACGGGACCCAGCGCTGTGACGCTGAAGTTCCTGCTCGACACCAATGTAGTCTCCGAGCCGCTTCGTCTGAAACCGTCGGAGGGCGTTTTGCGGCGGCTGAAACTTCATGAGGGCGAGCTGGCGATCCCGTCGCTGGTCTGGCATGAATTGCGATTTGGAGTGGAGCGCCTTCCCCCTTCACGCCGCCGGACGACGATCGAGGATTACCTTGAGAGAGTCGTCCTCGCGACGATGCAGATCCTGGATTACGACGCCGCTGCGGCCGCGTGGCATGCATCAGAACGCGCGCGTCTCGCGGCCCGCGGAGAGACGCCACCGTTCATCGACGGGCAGATTGCAGCGATCGCTCACGTCCATGACCTTGCCCTAGTCACGTTCAACATCGCGGATTTCAAACGATTCAACGGGATTCGGATGGTGAACTGGGCGCTGACGTCGAAGTGACGGGCTACCGCAGACTCGGGCCTCACCCTTTCTTCCGCAACGTTCGCTCCAGCGCCTTTGCCTTGCGCAGCCACACCCGATCGCGGCGTTTCTGGTAGGCGGGCATCGTCATTTCGCGCATGGCGATGTTTTGGGCGATCTCGAGCGCTTCTGCCGGACGGCCGTGATCCGCGTAGAACTCCGCGGCGCTGAGCAGCGGCTCCGGGCCGGTGGCGCTCTGCGCAAACTTGTCGAAGACGGCCATCGATTCGTCCGAGCGGCCCAGCCGCGCCAGCGACTGGCCAAGGAGACATGCGGCCCGATAGAAGTCGTATTTCGGATCGGCCGCCGTGACGCGGCGAAGATCGCTGACCGCGGCCTCGTCCTCACGCAGCTCAAACTCCGCGATGCCGCGCCGGTAGAAGGGATCGATCGAATCGGTGCGCACGGCCAGGGCGCGGTCGAAGGCCTCGCGCGCCCCGCGATAGTGCTTGTCTTCGAGCAGGAGCTCGCCGAGCTCCTCATAATTTCCGGGCGACGGATTCTCGATCACCAGCACGCGCAGCACGCCGATCCGTTTCCGGCGCGACGGGCCTCGCAGCGTTCTCTGCACATTGCGAAAGTCGGGCAGCCCTTCGATGAGGAAGTAAGCGATCGCTCCGATCATGCCTCCGATGATGATGATGAAAATCCAGAACGCCTCGGGCCGTTTGCGCGCCCAATGAATGAGCGCCGCAATCTGGAAAAGAAATCCGTAGCCGAAGAAGTGACCGATGAACGAGCCGTGCGATGCCCCCTGTTGCCCGAATGCGGCAAGCGAGGAGCAAAGAATCAGCAGAGCGACGAGGCTGCGGAATTTCATCGGGTCGCGCCGCGGAGCGCGAACGTTCCTTTCACGTGGCGATGTGTGCCGGACAGGATACGCCGGACGGCGCGGCCGGTGCAGAACAGAGATCAGAGACGAGAGATCAGAGATTCGAAGGCCGATCGCTGATCGATTAGTCGATAATCGATTCGTGAGCTTAGGCTTGTTCTCTTCTCATCTCTGATCCGCCGTTCACGAATCCACTGATCTCTCGTCTCTGCTTTATCTGATCTCTGTTTCACCACGCAACGCCTCGGCCGCCGCCACTCGTCCTTTTCCTGGACGTTGCACGGTAATCAATCGCAAGGCGCCGTCGCCGGTGGCGACTACGACTCCCTCGGCACTCATCGAAAGGATCGTTCCAGGCGCGCCGTTGCCGGTCGCTGGTGCCATTTCGATCAGTTTCAACTCGCCTGAGAAAACGCCGGGCCATGGATCGAAGGCGCGGAACTTGTTGTAGATCGATGCGGTCGTATGGCTCCATTGAATCGACCCTTCGCTTTTTTCGATCTTCGGCGCGATGGTCGCGGCGGCGTGATCCTGCATCGTTTCCTCCGGCCAGTTCGCGAGCACCCGGGCGAGAGCTTCGGCGCCGATGATCGAAAGTCGCGCGGCCAGCGCCGGCGTCCGCTCGTCGGACCCGATCTCGGTGGTCTCGACTGCCAGCATCGGTCCGTGATCGAGCTGCTCGTCGACGCGCATGATGGTCACGCCGGTCGTCGTTTCGCCGCGTTCGATGGCGCGCTGGATCGGCGCGGCGCCGCGGTATTTCGGAAGGATCGAGCCGTGCACGTTGAGGAATCCGCGCGTGGGAATCGACAGAAGCGCCGCCGGCAGAATCTTTCCGTACGCGACGACGATTCCGGCATCGGGATGCAGCGCGGCGATCGAATCGAGAAACCCGGCGTCGCGAATCTTCGCAGGCTGTGCGAGCGGGAGTCCGAGCTCACGCGCTTTCAACGCGATCGCCGGCGCCTGCATCTTCATCCCCCGTCCGGCAGGTTTGTCCGGCTGCGCGACGACGAGCACGATGTCATGCTCGCGCGCCAGTCGTTCGAGCGAAGGCACGGCGAATTGGGGAGTACCGAAGAAGATGAGGCGCAAGGCGGGGATTGTAGCCGCGGGAGCGCAGGCCCGGGTGTCCGGAGTCGGAGAGGATCAGGATCGAAGAGTTGGAGATCGGAACTGCTCCGACACCCGACTCCCGAAACGCGACGGGCGCAACCTCACGTATGCGTCGCCGTCGCCGCGGTACTCGTCGAAGGCGCCTGATTTCCGAGCGTTTCGGATGCCGGAGTGGGGCCTGCCGGTTTCTGCGTGATGTTCGCCCCCTCGGCACCTTTGCTCGGCTCGGGCGCGGCGCCCGGCATGCCGTTCGCCGTGGGTGTTTGCGACGAGGAGTTTGGAGGATGCCGCATCGCCGGAGGCGCATTCTGGTAATCGCGCGGCACCTTCTCGCCGCGGCAAGCGCCGAGGAGCATGAGGGCAGTTGCAGCGGCAATCATGGTTCGCATGCAGAAATGCGCTTCAAGTGATGTGCCATACAATTCTGATCATGAAAAAAATGCTGGTCGTTGTCATTGCTGCCATCGCGTTCGCGCTTCCTTCGTTCGCGCAGGTGAGCGAGGGCGATCAGCATTGGAACGCGCGTGCCGAGGGACATCAGGGCGCGCGGGCGAAAGCGGCGCAGATCGATGCGGCAATCGCTGCCTATCGAAAAGCAGTCGCTCAGGAGCCGGCCAATCTCGATGCCCGCTGGAAGTTGATGCGCGCGATCCGATTCAAAGGCGCGTACGTCGTGTCGACGAACGATGAGAAGAAGGTGATCTACGAGATCGCCAAGAACGATGGCAACGCCGCGATGGCCGTGGTCAATCGTCAGCTCGCCGCGAAGAGTGTGAAGGCCGACGCTCCGGAGAAAAATGTTGCTGATGCCGCACGCGCCATTCCTGGCGCGGCCGAGGTTTTTTTCTGGGATTCCGTCAACTGGGGCGAGTGGGCGCTCGCGTACGGCAAGATGGCCGCGGTGCGTCAGGGCGCCGCCGATCGCATTCGCCGCGAGGCCACCATCGCGATGCTGATCGATCCCAAACTCGATGGCGGCGGTCCGCAGCGCGTCCTGGGGCGCCTTCACGATCAGACGCCGCATGTGCCATTCATCACCGGCTGGGCGTCGAGCAAAGAGGCGGTTCGTTTTCTGCGCGAGTCGAACAAGATCGATCCGACGAACAAGATCACGCGCGTGTTTCTGGCGGAGGCGCTGGTGTCGAACGACAGCAAGAATGCGCCCGAGGCGATTCGGATTCTGCGCGAGGTGATCAACTCTCCGAACGATCCAAACTACGAGGTCGAGAACGCGCAGGCGCAGGCGGACGCGAGGGCGTTGTTGCGGGAGTGGGGCGCGTAGTTGCGGTTGCGAGGTTGCGTAGTTTCGCGGTTTGCGCGTCATTCCCGCGGAGATCGTGAGTTTCGGCTGCAGGTTCGCGCCCCCTCATCCGGCTTCGCCACCTTCTCCCCCAGCAAGAAGCCGCTGGGGGAGAAGGCGCTCGATGGGAAGGTCAGTGCGCATGAGGTTTTTCGGGACCATGCGGCTCAACTACCGAGCAACCCAGCAACCCAGAAAATCAGCAACTCAAAAACTCAGCACCCCAGCACCCCAGCACCCCAGCACCCCGGCAACCCAAGAAACCGGCAACCCGGAAACCCGGAAACTCAGCAACCCGGCAACCTCACAACCCACTACCTCGCGACCGCGGCCATGAACTGCGAGTCGCCGTTGGGATCGACGACGCTGGCGTAGGCGACGCACGTACCGGCGATCATCGAGATGTGCAGGGCGTTGGTCTCGTCGATCGTGACGCCGAGTGTTTTCTCGATCTCGGGGATCGTGCGTAAGTCGTCTTCGTTGAGCGCTTCTTCGAACGTCTTGCCGATTTTCTGGCCGGTTCGCGTACGGACGGTGATGCGAAAAATCGCCGGGATTTTCCCGATGTTGACGATACCGACGTTGACGCGGCGATCGGTGCCGCCTGGGATGCCGATGATCGTGAGGTCCTGATTGTCGCTTCCGGCGCTCGCGGAGTCGCGCATCGACAACGGCGCGCTGACCGAGCCTCGGGCGTTGTGCGCGGCGTCGTAAGTCTTGATTCGCGCGACCGGCTGATGCAGTCCTCGATATTCGATCCACAACACGCCGCTTCCCTCAGGTGCGCCAAACAGAGACCGGACGACATCCTCCCAGCGCAGGCTTTGTCCGCCGAGGATCGTGATGTTGCGGTCGATGCGCGAATCGCCGGCGACGTAGCGCAGCTCCAGCGTCATCCGCTCTTTGAACGGATTGTGCAGCGTCAGATCGCTTCGCCAGTACGACGCGTTCGCGCCGGGCAGACTGCCGACGGAAGGAAAGACGACGCGCGACCGATCGCCGATCGCGCCGAGCTCCTCTACCGTCGGAATGCGGATGCGGCGCAGATAGCTCGCGAGATTCAGCGGCGTTGCCTCGGGCCTGCGACGCCAAATCTCGACCCCGTGGGTCGTTCGTGCGAACGTGTAGTGATCATCGATGTACGCGGCCACCGCTTGCGCGCGAATCGAGTTGTCGATGCCGTCGAAGACGTCGAACTCCTGCGGTGAGTGCCTGATGACGAGCGGTGGCTTCGCACGCTCCAGTGCGCGGACCGTCTCGGCCTGGTAAGCGGGCGGCGAGAGGATTGGGACCTGATAGAAGCGAGTCGGGTTGGGACGGTCGCAGAAAAAATAAAGTGCCGGTTGGTTGGAGAAGTCGAAGATTGGCTGGCCCGGTTTGCTGAGCGCATCGACGGCCGACTTGACCGCCTCGACACGATTGCGAATTTCTTCCGCGGCCGGATCGATCCAGCCGAT
Source organism: Thermoanaerobaculia bacterium (assembly GCA_963719365.1). Lineage (GTDB taxonomy): Bacteria > Acidobacteriota > Thermoanaerobaculia > Gp7-AA8 > Gp7-AA8 > JADGNZ01. Next base: position 2,745,864 of record OY970380.1, read on the forward strand.
GCGGCTCACGCGCCCGAGGTAGTGCGTGGTGTCGTCGAGGCGCGTGTTGATGATGTCGGGCACCCACAGAATGATCGCCAGAACTGGCAGCATCATCGCCGCGGCCAGCACGACAAACGCTTTCGCAGCCTGCTCGCGCGTGCGCCAGATGCCCGCAACCGCGCGGCCAAAAAGCACTAGCAGGATGAGGATCATCGGTCCGATCAGGACCGCGGAAAAGTACTGGTGTTGAAAATCGGCGCGCCCGAGTGCGCTGCGCTGCGTCAGGATCGCGAAGGCGGTGAGAACGGCGAGACCGAGGTCGAAGTCATCGTTACGGCGGGTGATTCTGCGCTGCACGAGCACGATCATCGCCAGTCCGATCACGAGCGGATTCAGGATGAAACGGAAGCGATCGCTGAAGAAAAAATCGGACAGCGAGTGCGGACTGAGGTTGCTGCGGAAGGTCGTGGTCAGATCGGGAAACGGCAGCGACCAGACGGCGTCGATGATGCGCGGAATGGCGATGAAGGATGTCTCCACGAACGCGCCGAACGCGCCGCGCATCGCGAGGTAAACGACGAACGGCGCGGCACCGAGCGCGATGCCGGCAACGAAACTTGCCAGCAGCGACCAAGTGCGCTGCGCGGAGCTTCGCAACAGAGCAACAGCCAGAATCGCCAGCACGCCGCCGCCAACGGTGTACAGCCCGATGTCGAGGCTGTAGAAAAGCGTGACCCCTGCCGCAACGCCGCTCGCAACCGCAAGCCATTTTGCGTTGCGCCGCATCGCTCCGATGAGCAGCGCGATGGCGAGGATTTCGAACAAGGCACGCTCGTTGTCGACCGTGGTCACGGCGCCGAGGAGGATCGACAGGATCGCCAGCGGAATCGAGTCGAAGATCACCATGCCGAGGTACCAGAGCATGGCCACGGCGACGGATCCGAGAACGACCGGACGGAGGAGAACGATGTTGAGATTTCGCCCAAAGAGCTCCATCAGCCAGGTGTCGAGAAGTCCGTCCTCGAGCAGGCCGTGCAGCGCGAACACATCGCGGAACGGCACCTTGCCGCGAAGAAGGTCGGACGCCGGTCCGAGCGTTTCGCCGCGATGAAAGAGATCGATCCACTGCGTCAGCGATGCCGTCGAGGCGTAGCTGAGGCAGAAGAGAAGCGCGGGGAGAATTGCGAAGGCGACGAGGTTGCGAACACTACGCGAGTCGATCGGCGCGCTGCGGCTGAGTGTCAGTGGAAGCGCCAGCAGGATCATCGCCATCGCTAACGAAATCGCAACGTTTCCGGGCACAAAGAGAAGCGCGAGCGGCGGAAGGATGACCAGCGGCAACGCCGCGATTCCAATCCTCTGCAGCGCCTCCTCGGTGGTGAGAACCGAGGTGAACGAGGCGATGCGCGCGATCAGCAGAAACGCCAGCCAGAAGAGCGCGATGAAGAACGCGATGAACGCGATCTCGAGAAACAGCGTGGGAATGTGCGCGATCCGTTTTCCGACAGCGATGTAGCGAAAGAGAATCCACGCCAGCGCCTCGACGACGATCAGCGCGTGATGCGGCGCCATATCACGCACGAAGAGTTTGCGAATCCAGAGCGTCCCCTGCCACGTGATGACCGCGCGCGGCAGCAGAATCGAAAACGCAAGCGGGATGAGAATCGGCCACGCCGGCTTGAACGTGGTGAGATAAAGAAACGGCGCAAGAAAAAACGGCGCGACGAATAGAAGCGAGACGAGATCGCGAACGCCGTCACCGCTGACCGCGCCACGCAGCCGTTGATTCTCGCGAGCACCAAGCTGGTAAAGCGGGATCGTCGCCGCCGGCGCGATGATGAAAAAGAGCAGGACCGTCAGGTAGTCGCGCAGCTTCGACGCGTTCTCGACCGTGACGCGGCCAACAGCCACATGCGGCGTCGCCGGAACGCTGCGCAAGAGCAGCGTCGCCGTCAAAAAGATGCCGACGGCAAAACAGAACGCCGCGATCCAAAGCAGCGACTTGATCACGCCCGCGGCGAGGTCCTTGCGAGACTCGTCCAACACGCGCGGAGTATAGGTGTTGCGGGTACCCGATCGCTCCCACCCCACTCCCAACTCCCAACCTCCCAGCAACGGCATGCGTCGTGAACTTCTCTGCGTGTGGCCGAGCATCATCTCTATCCGCGTGCTCTGAAGCGGCATCGTGTGTTCGGGGGACTGAACGCGCGGCAGAAGCACATCTTCAACTGGATTACGGTCGTCATCGTGATGCTGTATGTCACGGGCTGGATCGGCGCCATTCACGATGTCATCGAGCAACGGCGGGAGATTGCCCGCATTGCGAAGGAGGCGGAAGCACGAGTGCCGGGAGCTAAGGTGCCGTTGCCGGTCCCACCGCCGCCCTTGCTGCCGGCACCCATCGCGACGCAGATTCTTCAGCCGCAGGCGCCGACCACCGCCTACATCGACGACGCCATGCTCGGCTTTCTCAATCCGTTGCGCGGACGGAGCGGAAAAGTATTTTTCACGACGCTCACACCCGGCGCGCCGATCGTCGCCGGAGCGCCGGGCGGAGCGAAGTCCGTGCTGACCGGCGGAACCGAGAAGGTCTCCTCCGACTTTACCGCGCCGGAGCAGCCGGGCGTTTACAAGCTCGCCATCCAACTCGATCAGGCCATGCGGCAGCTCGACGATTTCAGCGTCATCACGCTCGTCCCATTTTCCGAAAAGCGGGCTGGCCACATCGGCACCTACTTCCTCGGCAGTTGGCCATTCGAAAACGGGGGGAAGCCGAAGACGCCGGCGTACGCGAATCCGAGCGGCTTCATCGAGGTCACGCAGGCGAATGCCGATACGCCGATCTCCGAACATTTCAAGCTGCGCGACTTTCTGACCAAGGATCAGCCGAACGTCTGGCCGAAGTACCTGCTGCTGAATCCCAAGCTGCTCGACAAACTCGAGCTGACGATTCAGGAGTTGGAGGCGTCCGGCCATCCCGTCAAGCGCTTCCACATCATGAGTGGGTTTCGCACGCCCGAGTACAACCATGGCGGCGGCAACACGGAAGGCCGCGCCAATCTGAGCCGGCACATGTACGGCGATGCCTCGGACACCTTTGTCGACAACGACGGCAACGGCGTCATGGACGATCTCAACCACGATGGACGCGTCGATGTTCGGGATGCCGAGGTCGTGCAACAGGCCGTGGAAAGGGTCGAGATCAAGAACCCGTCGCTCGTCGGCGGAGTTGGCGTTTATTCCGCATGTTGTGGCCACGGCCCGTTCACGCACATCGACGTTCGCGGCTATCGCGCACGTTGGCGTGGAACTGGAAGTGGATGATTGGAGCTGTTAGCTGTTAGCTGTTAGCTCTGAGCTCTTGGCGGGGACGCAAGACTTCCGACACCCGACGAGCGAACGGCGAAGAACATCAGGAGGTAACGTGGTTGACGCAGTAACGAACACCCCGGCAACTTGCCCCGAATGTGGCGCGAAGCGTCCCGACCCATCGCGCGTCTGTCCCGCGTGCGGTGCGCCGCCGATGCGAAGCGACGACAAGCGCGCCCGCGATAGCGAGGTGCGCACAGAAGATCTCGAACCGTACATCGCGCTGCGTTACATCGCGCGGCTCTTCAAAGTCCTGGCGATTCTCCTCGTCGTCATGCTCCTCGGCGAGGTCGTGACCGGCGTGATCACCAGCGGCGTCGGCGCGTTCATGACGCTCCTCGGCGAAGCGACGCGGCTCCTCGTGCTTGCGGGATTGCTCTGGGCCGGCGGCGACATCACGATCCTGCTGATCGATGCCGGACACGATTTGCGCGTCGCCCGCATCCTCCTCGGCAGAATCAACGCCACGCTTCACGAGCGCGAGGCGCGCGAGAAGAAGTGACGATTCGGCCCGGTGGTGCTGGGCCGAATCCGTTTTTCGATTACCCGCCCAGCTCTTTCTTGCGTGCGGCAAGGCGGTCGCCGAGGTCTTGAAGCTCGGAGCGGCTGAAAGCCTTGCGAGCGCTGGGGAACATCTCTTTTTCTTCCTCGCCGGCGTGGTGCTCGACGAGCTCCTGCAGCACCTTCGCCTTGGCCGCGAACTCCGGGCCGCTCATCTCCGCATCATCGACTTCCGGAATGACGAGCTTGACGACGTGGTGCTCTTCCTGCGCCTCGTAGTACATCTTCTTGTCGTCCTTCGAGCGGACGGCGTCGCGGAACGCAGGATAGAAAATCTCTTCCTCGATGGTCGTGTGGATCTTCAGCTCCGTGTCGATTTGCGTGACGAGCTGCTGCACCTTCGGACCTCCGCGCATCGCCGATTTCTCGAGCTGCGCGAACAGACCGCGAACCTTTTCGTGATCCTTCTTCAGGAGCGCGATCGCATCGGGATTGCGCGAAGACGGTTTCTTCGATGCCTTGCTGCTTTTTCTGGTAGCCATGGAATCCTCCGCGCTGGGAAGATCACAAGGCGTGCCCATTCAAGGCAGCGGCACAATCACGCGCGTCATCGCCTCGCGAATCTCGCGAAAGACGTTTTCTGGAGGAATGCCAAGCTCGCGATGTCCGGCCACGCGCTTGAAAAGATTCTCCGCGGCCTTCTCGTCGAGAAGACGCGTATCGATGTCGCGATTGTTCAGCTCACAGAACGCGAACAGCGACGCCAGCGCCACGCGGCGATTGCCTCCGCGGAACGGGCTGTTCATCAAAAGCGCAAAAAGGAATGCCGCGACTTTGTCGGGAAACGTTCCGTACGCTTCGCGGCCGAGCATCATGACCTGCGGCCGCTGCACGCTGTTGAGAAGTCCGAACGCGGAGTCGACGACGCCGGGATGCGCCTGGTTGCCGCCGAACTCCACGCTGATCGCGCGGTGAAGCTCGACGATGTCCTGAACCGTCAGGTACCGAACGCTTCCGTCAGTCGGTGAGACGGCGGAAGGCGTTGGGGTATTTTTTGACGGCGCGCCTGAAGGCGCTTTCGATGGCTGGGTTGGTGAATCGGATGTCGCCGTCGTCGGAGCGGCCGGCTTTTTCGCCGGCTGCGGTTTTGGCGCTGCCTTTACCGGCGACTTTGCTACCGGCTTTGACGACGATTTTGGGGCTGGCTTTGACGGTGCCGGCTTTTTTTTCGCTGGCTTTGCCGGAGCTGCCACTTTCTTTTTTGCCACCGGCTTTGACGGCTTGGCCGTCTTTTGTTTTTGCTGCGGTTTTGCTGCTGGCTTCTTTCCCTGAGGCTTTGGCTTTGGCTGCTTTGCTTTTTGCTTTGTCGCCATCGTTCATTTCCAATCCTCGGCGACTCATGCTACGTCAGCTAAGTTCCTGAGTCAATGGCGTTTACGCGCACAGGTATCATTTGTGACCCAAGGTCACGCGTCTAAACTGCTGAATTTGCGTGAGTTATAGATTGCACCGATTAGTGTGCAATTTACTCGGCAACCTCGGCCGGTACGTCTCCTGAGGCCCCTCCCTCCTCGAACTCCGGCTTCGGATCGTAGGAGAGAAACTCCTTCGCTTTCGGCGTCAGGGCGAAGTTTTCACGTGCCGCATCGGTCGTCAGAAAGCCCTTTTCGACGAGCGACAACGCTGGACTCTCGCCGCCTCCCGCCGGATGCTTGATTGCCGTGATCGCCGCGATCGTCAGCGACTCAGTGCCCACACGCCGGTACTCCTGCAGGACTCGAATCTCCTGCTCCGTCATTCCTTTGATCAACATGGCGCACATTGTAATGGGGAGTTTGCGCGGTAGAAACCTGTCTTCGGGCGGTTGGGCAAAAATGCACCGCCGGCACAACCGCCGCGAGATGTGTTGAATTGAAGCAGGCGTTCGCAGTCGCAATCGGCGAGGTCTCGAAATGCTCGCATATCATCTGGCGCCGATGAGCTCGCGTGACAGGCCAGCGCGCTTCGGACCGTTTCATCGCCGCTCCGATATGAAACCAGAGGAGAACGATCTGGTCTGCACATCGGGACAGTTATGGGGCGCGCCGAGGCGAAACTTTTACAGCGGTTTGTTTCCAGCGGTGAAGGCTTGGAACGGACCTCTACCTCAGAACGCAGTGGGAGTAGAATTCTTCACGGATGTCCCGCCGGATCCGTGGTCTGTCCCCGGCTGGCCACAATGGAGCGAAGGCTCTCCGGGCGTGATCGTGTTGCGAAAAGGGGAGTTGGTCGCGATCGACGTTGTTGTTACGATGAGGCGCGACGCAGAGTAGACATATGCGAGTGGGCAAGCCAGACGAACTGAGAACGCGAGCATTCCCGATTCTTACGGCGCGCATCTCTGAGTCGGAATTATCCAGATGGTTTCCGGTCCCATTTCACTACCTCACAGATCCGCAGGAGACTCCGGAGCCTTCAAAAGCAGCGTTGATACGACTCGACCAGGGTGAATACTTTGTTCTTTACTGGGGAGAGTGGTCCAGGCAATTGAAGCTTGAAATCTCTGCGGCAACTGATCCGTCAGTGTTTCTCGATGCTTTTTTTCGCGAGGTTCCTTTACCACGAACAAGAATACTCTGGCGCCGGCAAGGCGTGCGGCTACCTCGCCACATTGCTGCAAAGACGGTCTCTGCGAAGAGCGCGTCGACCCGAAAAACTAAATCGCTGCAGCCTCGACCGGAAAAGAACAAAGCAACTGTCAGGAAGGCTTGAGCGCCTGCGAGCTCGCCGCAACAATCGACACGGCTAGCCGACGATACGGAAGGCGCGGCTGCGCAGCGCGAGCCAGACTCGCGAGCCAATACTCAACGAAAGATCCTGCGCGGCCGCACGCGTAATCCTCACGGTCAGCGGCGCAGGTGTCGTTACGATGAGGTCAGCGATGCCGTCACTCTCGCGCAGCGACGACACGGTCCCTTCGAAGATGTTGCGCGAAGAGATCGACGCCGGCTTTTCGCCGAACACGACGATGTCATCGGCGCGAATTCGCACGACGATCGGAAACCGCGCTTCGGCCACCTGATCGTATGGAAGAACCAGCGTCAAACCATCGCTCGTCGTTGCGCGCGTGATGCCGAGCTCGCGATCGTGAACTGGCTCCGAGACTTCGAACACGTTGTCGGCGCTTCCCGCCACGTCCGGATCGGCAAGCACACTACGCGATGGTCCTTCCGCGGCGATCGCGCCGTTGCGAAGGACAAGGCACCAACTGCTGAGCGCGAGCGCTTCGAACGGCTGGTGCGTGACGTAGATCATCGGGATGCCGAGGTCGCGAATGCGGCGGAGGTAGAGCAGGATGCGCTCGCGAAGAGGCTGATCGATCGATGCCAGCGGCTCGTCGAGCAAGAGCAGACGCGGCCGCGTCATCAGTGCGCGAGCGAGTGCCACGCGTTGTTTTTCGCCGCCGGAAAGCGATGCCGGCGAACGCGCCAGGACCGGCGCGAGCTCGAGGGCGTCAATGAGCGAATCGAATCGATCGTGGTCCGTACCGCCAAAGCGAATGTTTTCGCGCACGCTCAGATGAGGGAAAAGCGCGGCATCCTGCGGCACGTAACCGATCGACCGGCGTTCCGGCGGAAGATCGATGCCGTGCGCGGCATCAACGAGGACCGCATCATCGATGGCGATCATTCCCTGGGCACGGCGAAGTCCGGCAATCGATTCGATGAGCGAGGTTTTCCCCGCGCCCGAAGGTCCCACGATCGCGGTGACGTTCGCACGCAGCGCGCAGCGAACTTCCAGCTCGAAGTGCGCCAGCGGCAGACGGATATCGATCTCGATCATGTTTCCAGCCGCCTTCGCTGTTGCATGATCAGGATGCTGCTGACCGACACCAGAACCCAGGCGATGGCGACGACGACAGCGACCAGCACGGCGGCTTCGTGATCGTTGCCGTTCTGCACGCGGTCGTAGATGGCCAGCGCCATCGTCTGGGTGCGGCCCGGGATGTTGCCGGCGATGAGGATCGTCGCGCCGAACTCGCCGAGCGCGCGGCAGAATGCGAGCAGGACGCCGCTCAGAAGTCCGCGCCAGGCCAGCGGGAGCGTCACGCGCACGAACGCGCGAAACGGCGACGCGCCGAGGGTTCGGGCCACATCGAAATAGCGCCGGTCTGTCGTCTCGATCGCCACGCGAAACGCGGTGAACATCAGCGGAAACGACATCACCGCGCACGCGAGGACGACCGCTTTCGGAGTGAAGAGAACCTCGACGCCAATGCGATCGAGAAACGCGCCGAATACGCTTCGCCGAGAGAGAATCTCCAGCAACACGAACCCCACTGCGGTCGGCGGTACGACCAGCGGCAGCGCCGCGAGCGCGTCAAGAACGAGCCCCTTCGCGCCCGCCCGCCACGACCACGCAGCCAGCGCCAGCGCCACCGGCGCGATGCAAACCGTACTGATCGCCGCGACGGCGAGTGTGAAGAGAAGGATGTGCGGCATGCGAGGCGTAGCTTACCCCCGGGACCGCGGGCGTCTCGCGCGCTCATGGCCGGGTTTCGTCTTCGCTGAACGAATCTCGCTTCTGGCCAGGACTCGGCTTTCTGCGGGCGGGACGCCAGCGGTCCCAGGGGGGATGACTTTTTCGCTCCGGGGTGTTTCCGACCGTCGTGCCATCCCGGATCTTCCTGCTCTCTCCCGCGAACACCAGCGGGATTCGTGCGAAGCAATTCACTTCGCCGCGCGCGCGCTTTGAAGCAGCGCTCCAGTATCAATCGCCTGACGGCGTCGAGATCGCGAAGGCGTTCGCGTTCATGAGCTCTCTCTACTTTCGCGGCAAGATCGGATACGCACAGCACTTTGCGAAACCCGCGGACGCCGGCGGCTGCGGCGTCTTCGTCATCACGCCCGGCTTCGGACTCGTTCCGCCCGACTGGCGACTGACTCCCGATCGGATGAAAGTGATGTCACGAACGCCGGTCGATGGCAGCAAGCGAAACTATCGTCAGCCGCTCGAGCGCGACGCCCGTTCGCTCGCCGCCGCTCTCGATCACGACGCCGAAGTGATCCTCCTCGGCAGCGTCGCCAGCGGAAAATATGTCGACATCCTCTGGCCGATCTTCGAAACCCGTCTCCGCTTTCCCGCCGCCTTCGCCGGCCTCGGCGACATGTCGCGCGGAGGTCTGATGCTGCGCGCCGTCCGCGCCAACCGCGAGCTCGAATACACGACGCTCGATGCGCCACGGCATCGCACGGACGGCGGTTCAGGGAAGATGCCGCCGCTGTTCTAGCTCACGCGAAGATCAGGCGTCCCCGAGGCGCAGGAATCGGCAGGCCAAGCTCCCGGGCCGTATCCACCCAGAGCGAAATCGCCGTCTCGACGTTGACCACCGCCTCGGCGTAACTGGCCCCATCGGCGGCGCAGCCCGGCAACTCAGGGACTTCCGCGACGAATGAATTGTCTTCGTCAGACCAGTAAATGATCAGCTCATAACGCGGCTGCTCAGTCATGCAGATCTCCGATCAGATTGTACTTCAGCAATATCATTCGAACCTGTTTGACCTGGTATGGCTTCGCATTGGCGCCACGTGGTTGCAGATTCAAAATCTCAGGCAAGCCTTCCTTCGAAAATATGTGATGACTGCCTCGAATGCGCATATCGAATCCGGCCCGAAGGAGCAGATTGCACAACCCTTCGAACGGGACATTCGCATCGGAGCTGCCTCGCAGGACTTGGAACAGCAGCTTCGAATAGACGGTCACGGAGACACGATACCAACTCCGCGCGCACGAAAATTGTACAGTTCGCAGGATCGTGGCCGCATCCAAACGCCTGCTCATCCCCACCGATGTCACCGATGTTGTGCTCAATGTCGGTACGCGCGAAGTGCGGCTGACCAATCTGCCGAAGCTCTTCTGGAAAAATCTGAAGATCACCAAGCGCGATCTTCTGCAGTACTACGCCAACATCTCGCCGTACCTTCTGCCGCACCTTGCCGGGCGCGCCATGGTGATGAAGCGTTATCCGAATGGTGCCGAGGGCGAGTTTTTCTACATGAAGCGCGCGCCGGAGCCGCGGCCGGAGTGGATCGACATCTGCCCGATTCCGCACGATGCCGGCCCGGTCCAGTTCCCGATCGTGCAGGATCTGCCCTCCCTCCTCTGGCTCATCAACCTCGGATGCATCGATCTCAATCAGTGGTACGCGCGCTGCGATGACTACAACCGTCCCGACGTGCTTCACTTCGATCTCGATCCTGGTCCCGGCGCCGATTTCAAAATGATCCGCGAGGTCGCGCTTCGCGTTCACGAGATCCTCGATCACCTCGGCATGCCGACCTTCGCCAAGACCACCGGCTCGAAAGGCATCCACGTCTACATCCCGATCGTTCGCGGTCCGCTGCAGAAAGAGGTGTGGACGTTCGCGAAGGCGATCGCGATTGAGCTCGAGTCACGCCATCCGAACATCATCACGGCCGAGTATCGAAAAGTGAAACGGCCGTACGCGCGCGTGCTCGTCGACTACAACCAGAACGCCTGGGGACGCACGCTGGCGTCGATTTATTCGGTGCGGCCAACACCGTTCGCGGGTGTTTCGACGCCAGTGACGTGGGAGGAGATCGACGAAGGAATCGACATCCAGGACTTCCGCATCGACAACGTCCGCCAGCGTGTGGCCGAGGTTGGGGATTTGTGGAAGCCGGTAGCAACCGGAAAGAAGCGTTTCGATCTGACGAAGGTATTTTCCCTACCGAAGCCAAAGGCGACAAAGAAACGTTGAACCACAGAGGCGCAGAGGTCACAGAGTAAACATGCCGAAAAGCACCGCTCCAAAGATCACCACGCAGGGTTTTCCCAAACTCGATCTCCCCATCACGCCGCCGTATCCCCCGATGGAAGCAAAGCGCGTCGACAAGATTCCGACGGGCGACATCTGGCAGTTCGAGCCGAAGTGGGATGGATTCCGCGCCGTCGTCTTCAAGAGCGGGGATGACGTCGTCGTGCAGTCGAAAGCGGGACAACCGCTCGGGCGTTATTTTCCCGAGGTCGTCGAAGCGGTGCGCGGGTTGAAGCAGAAAGAGCTCGTGATCGATGGCGAGATCGTTATCTCCGTCGATGGTCGTCTTTCCTTCGACCATCTGCTCCAGCGCATTCATCCAGCGGAATCGCGCGTTCGCAAGCTCGCCGCGGAAACGCCGGCGCATTACTTCGTTTTCGATCTGCTCGTGGCGAAGGGAAAATCGCTCATCGACAAACCGGTCGAGTCGCGACGCGAGCAGTTGGAGAAATTCTTCGAGAGCGTGCCGGAAGACTCGCTGATCAGGCTTTCGCCGGCGACGACCGACCGCAAGATCGCGGGCGACTGGTTCAACAAATTCACCAAAGCAGGACTCGACGGCGTCATGGCCAAGCGGCTCGGCGAGCCGTATCACTCCGGTGACCGCGAAGGAATGGTGAAGGTAAAGCACCTCAAGACTGCTGATTGCGTCGTCGGTGGTTTTCGCTACGGCGAAGGCACCCGATCCGTCGGCTCGCTCCTTCTCGGCCTTTACGATTCCGAAGGGCGGCTCGTTCACATCGGGCATACGTCATCGATCCGCAAGGACGATCGTGCCGCGCTGACCAAACAACTCGAAGCGCTGCGCGGCGAGAATCCGTTCGAAGTACGCGTTCCCGGCGGCCCGTCGCGATGGGCGACGGAGAAAACCGGCGAGTGGGAGCCGGTGAAGCCGCAACTCGTTTGCGAGGTCGAGTACGACTACTTTTCGCAGGGCCGCTTTCGGCACGGATCGAAGTTTTTGCGCTGGCGGCCGGAGAAGAAACCGCGCCAGTGTTTGATGGAGCAGGTGACGGGAAAGGCTGACGGCGGAAGCATGAACGATGAATGGGCGTTGATCGGCTCGTGATCCGACGACTCGCCTTTCTCCTTTTTCTGGTCAGCACCGCGGCGTTCGCGCAAACGGTGCAGATCACTTCGAAACCGACCGCGCTTATCTACGGCAAACTCTTCGTGCCGGTGCAGACGCACGAACCGGTCGTTCGCGTGGCGCTGTTCATCAACGGCGTGAAGTTCGACGAAAAGCCGGGCGGGTCGCTCGACTTCCCGGTCGTGATCGGCGATTACATCCGGCGTCTGCGTTTTCGTGCGGTCGGCTACGACGCGCAGGGCAATGTCGCCGGCGAAGACGAGATGGTCGTGAACGATCCGCGGCCTCCGTTTCGAATCCGTTTGCACGCCAGTCCGGGAAGGCTCGAAGCGAACGTCGTCAAGCCGGAGCAGCTCAGAATCTCATCGGTCGATTTTCTGATCGGCGAGGACAAAGTCGCCAGCGCGAGCGCGCCGCCGTACAGCACGGCGTTCGATCCCGCAAAGTATCCGAACGCGGTCTACGCGCGCGTGGTCGCGCACGCGAGCGACGGCAGCGAGGCGAACGACGTTTTCTTTTTCGGTACGAATCCGAGCGAGCAGGTCGATGTCGCGGTGCAGCAGGTTCCGGTGTCGGTCGTGGGCGGCAATCGCGCGCCGAAGGCCGGCGAGTTGACCTTACTCGACAACGGCGCCGCGCGAAAAATCGAAGCGCTCACTCCTGCATCCGATCAGCCGCTCTACGTCATTCTGCTCATCGACTACTCCGAATCGATGCTCGAAGAATTGCCTGTGGTGAAACTGGCCGCACGGCAGTTTGCGCAGAAGCTGTTGCGTCCGCAGGATCGGATCGCCGTCGTCGGTTTCAACCAAACAACGTTCTGGCTGACGCCGTTCACGAACGATTTCAACGCCGCCGCGGCGTCCGTCGATCGCGTGAAACCAGCGGGCGAAACGCACCTCTACGACACGGCAATCGAGATGTTGTACGAGCTGCAGAAACAGCCCGGACGTCACGCGCTGGTGATTCTCACCGACGGCGTCGATCAGGGAAGTCACTTCAAGCTCGATCACCTCGTTCACTACGCGCGCTACGCCGGCGTGCCGGTGTATCCGATCATCAAGAACAAGATGCTGACGCGCCTGATGCGTTTCGGAGTTGGCTATCTCGAAGCGCGAAAACTGGCCGCGATCGCACGCGACACCGGCGCCACGTACTTCATCATCAAAGGTGAGCGCGAGCTCCCGGATGTCTACGCCAAACTCGCGGACGAGCTGCGCAATCAATATCAGCTGGCGTTCTACTCCGACCTCTCCGTTCCCGATCAGTGGCACGCGCTGCGGGTTTCGTCGAGCGCCGGGCAGCAGTTGCGGATTCCGCTCGGGTATTTTCCTTAAAGGATTATCACCACAGAGTCCGTGCTCTCTGTGCCTCTCTGGTTCAAGGTTTTTCCAACTCCGCTGCATCGAAACGAAGCCCCGGCGCCAGCCACGAATACGGCGCGACCTGCAGCAAACCCACTTTTTCGAACAGCTTGCGGTACCAGATGGCCGGACGTTTGATCATGCCGTTGAGGTCGCCGATGATGTCGTCGTCGGCAGTGAGCACTTCGAGAAAGAGGACGCCGCCGGCGAGGCGGACGAGCTCGGGGAGGCCGGCGCGAATCTCATCGTCAGGAACGTAGTGCAGCGCGTCGGAACAGACGACGAGATCGAAAGGGCGCCGCAGCCGCGCGGATGCCAGCTCGCCGAACGCCGCCTTCCGAATGTTGCGCGATGCACCGAAACGTTCGACGACGTAGTCGCTCGGATCGAGGCCGAGGTATTTGGCTTTCGGTCGGAGGTCCGCGAGATGCGGCTGCCATGCTCCCTCGCCGCAGCCGACATCGAGCACGGAGCGAAGCGGATGGCGGATGAAGTACTCGCACGTCGCGACCGCGAGCGACACCTTTCGCCGCACTTCATCGCGGCTGCTGACGCGGTTGCGGCCGCGGTACCAATGGTCGAAATAGGCGCGGTCGTAGCGCTTCGTCGTCATATCGATTTCCGTTTCAAAGGCGCGCGATTATGCGGCACGGGTGACGGTAGCACTTTCATGCGATCCCAAGTATCGTTGCATTCGTCATGAGCGACAGTGCACGAATCCTCGACGCTATCCGCCGCCTCGTGCGGCATCTTCGTCTGGCCGACCGCGCGGCGCAAAGCGAGCTGGGAATCTCGGGCGCGCAGCTTTTCGTGCTCGCCGAGCTGGGGAAAACTCCCGCGCTCTCGCTGAACGATGTTGCCGCGCTGACCCGCACCGATCAGAGCTCCGTCTCGGTCGTCGTCAGCCGGCTGGTGGAAGCAGGCCTGGTCACGCGCGAGCGCGATTCGCGTGACGCGCGGCGCCTCGTGCTGAATCTTTCTCCGAGCGGCCGTGCGGTCCTCGATCGCGCGCCGGCGGTGCCGCAGGAACAGATTCTCAGCGCGACAGACCAGCTTCCCGCCGCGGAGCGCAAGCATTTTGCAGACATGCTCACGGCGCTGGTGGAATCCCTCGGTGCGGAGGCCGGACCAGCGCCGATGCTTTTTGAAGATGATCGAAAAAACAAAGTACGCAACAGCAGAAGTTTGAAAGGTGAGGATGAAGCGGCGCAGTGACCTGAGTATCGAAGGTGCAGCAACCACTGAGGGGATTCCAATCGGGACGGAGGCAGAGCCCGAGATCGTCAATGGCCGCGTCCCCATCGAGCGCGCCTTCATCGATTCACGTGTTCTCTTGATTTGTCTCTGCTCCGTCGTCCTCGCGGTGCTCACCGGGTTCATCGCGCAAGGGCTCGTCGGTCTCATCGGCATCGTCACGAACATCGCGTTCTACGGACGCTTTTCCAGCGCCTTCGTTTCGCCGGCGGGGAATCATCGCGGCTGGCTGGTGCTCATCATCCCTGCGATCGGCGGACTGATCGTCGGCGTCATGGCGCGGTTCGGATCGAAAGCGATTCGCGGACATGGGATACCCGAGGCGATGGAGCAGGTGCTGTTGAACGAGAGCCGGATTCCTGCGCGCGTCACGCTGCTCAAGCCGCTCAGCGCCGCGATCTCAATCGGCACCGGTGGTCCGTTCGGCGCAGAAGGACCGATCATCGCTACGGGCGGCGCGCTCGGCTCGCTGATCGGGCAGATCCTGCACACGACTGCGGGCGAGCGGAAGACCTTGCTCGCGGCAGGCGCCGCCGCAGGAATGGCGGCAACGTTCGGAAGTCCGGTCTCCGCGGTGTTGCTGGCCGTGGAGCTTTTGCTGTTCGAGTTTCGTCCGCGCTCGATCGTGCCGGTCGCACTCGCCAGCGCCGCGGCTACTGCGATCCGCATGCTTTACGTCGGAACGGAGCCGATCTTCGCCATGCCGGCGCTGGCGCGTCAGAGCGGCGAGGCGCTCGCTGCGTACGCGATCATCGGAGCGCTCGTCGGCTGGATCGCCGTCTATGTCACACGTGCCGTTTACTGGATCGAAGATCTTTTCGAGCACCTTCCCATTCACTGGATGTGGTGGCCGGTTCTCGGCGGCTTAGTCGTGGGCGCGATCGGGATTTTCGCGCCGCACACGCTCGGCGTCGGCTACGACAACATCGAAGGAATGGTGAACGGAAGTCTGGCCGGGAAGGCGGTGCTCTTCCTCTGCGCGATGAAGTTTCTCTCCTGGTCGATCTCGCTCGGCAGTGGCACGTCGGGCGGCACGCTCGCTCCCCTCTTCACCATCGGCGGCGGTTGCGGCGTGATCCTCGGCGAGCTGGGAGCAGTGCAGTTTCCCCACTTCGGAATCGATCCGCGGATCTGCGCGCTGGTGGGGATGGCTGCGATGTTCGCCGGTGCGTCGCGCGCGTTGCTGGCGTCGGTGGTCTTCGCGTTCGAGACGACGCTGCAGCCGATGGGACTTCTTCCACTGCTCGCCGGCAGCACGGCCGGTTTTCTCGTGTCGTCGCTGCTGATGCGCAATACGATCATGACGGAAAAGCTGGCGCGCCGCGGGGTGCGTGTGCCGAGTGAGTACGCGGCCGACTACCTCGATCAGATCAACGTCGCCAGCGCCTGCTCGCGCGACGTCGTCAGCCTGCGCGAGGATCAGCGCATCAGCGAGGTTCATGCGCTCGTGCCGACGCATCAGGGTTTCCCGGTCGTCAATCGCGATGGCCGCTTGCTTGGCGTCGTCACCAGACGCGATTTCATCGACCGCGAGCCGTTCACGCGCGTCGGCGATCTGATCCGCCGTCCGCCCGCCGTCGTGTTCCCGGACCTCTCGTTGCGCGATGCCGCCGATCACATGGTGCGCGAGAAGGTGGGCCGCCTGCCGGTGGTCGAGCGGGCGGATCCGACGCGCGTCGTCGGCATGCTCACGCGCAGCGATCTGCTCAGCGCGCACGGCCAGCGTTTGGAAGAAGAAGACCGCTGACATACTCTTCCGTGGCATGACGCGACAGGAGTTGCTGGCCAGCATTCCCCTTTTCGAATCGCTGACGAAAGAGGATCTGGAAGGGCTGACGCTGCGCCTCGAGGAAGGCCACTACAAGCCCGGCGAGGTGATTTTTCAGCAGGGCGAAGACGGCTCGTCGCTCTTCATCATCGAAGACGGCGAGGTCGAGATCGCGTATGGCGAAGGTGAGGAAAATATCGTCCTCGACTCGCTTTGCAATGGTCAGTACTTCGGCGAATTGTCGCTGTTTGACGCCGCGCCGCGCACGGCCACCGCAAAGGCAACGCAGCACACGCACGTAATTCGCCTTGACCGCGAGGCCCTCGTCGATTTCGTGCACAAGAATCCGGCGGCATCGCTGCGCATCATCGAAGAAATGGGCGACCGGCTCCGGCAGAACAACGAATTCCTGTCGCGGCAAGTCTCGCGCAACGTCCTCGAGGAGCACGAGGAGTCGCTTACGTTCGGCCAGCGCATCGCCGACCGTGTGGCGCGATTCGGCGGCTCCTGGCCATTCATCATCACCTTCTCGATCGTGATGACGTTGTGGATGGCGGTCAACGTCGCGCGCGTGGCGAACTTCGATCCCTATCCGTTCATCCTACTGAACCTCGCGCTTTCATCCGTCGCCGCGCTTCAGGCACCGATCATCATGATGAGTCAGAACCGGCAGTCAGCGAAAGACAAGCTCCTCGCCGAGAACGATTATCAAGTAAACCTGAAAGCAGAAATGGAGATCGCGGCGTTGTTGCGCGGACAGTCGGAAATGCTGGCGCGTTTGGCGGTGGTGGAGCGGGCGCTTTTGCGGAGAGAGAGCAGTGATTAGTGGATTAGAGAGCAGTGGATACGAGGATCGGCTGGATCGGCAAATGTTAAATGTTCAATGTTGGGTGTTGAATGTTGAATAGAAGCGGCTCTTCGGTTCCATTCAACACTGAGCATTCGACAAAGTAAAATTCCTATTATCGCGGCGCAGCGCGCTAAATTACTCGTCGTCTAATCCACCAATCACTAATCCACTAATCACTAATTCAAATGAGAAAACTAAAAATCTTCGAGCACATCTCGCTGGACGGCGTGATTCAGCACTCCGCCGATGACGACAATTTCCCCTACTCCGATTGGACCGCGCCTTATCGGAGTCCCGCTGGCCGGGATGCAGTCATGGCCGCGCAAGGCGATCGCTTCGATCTGCTGCTTGGCCGCCGCACCTACGATATCTGGTCGGGCTACTGG
Organism: Thermoanaerobaculia bacterium; assembly: GCA_963719365.1. GTDB lineage: Bacteria > Acidobacteriota > Thermoanaerobaculia > Gp7-AA8 > Gp7-AA8 > JADGNZ01. The sequence goes on from OY970380.1 coordinate 2,763,245, forward strand.
CCAAAGGCGGCGGGCAATCCGATGGCGGACAGACTCAATGCGGCGACGAAATTCGTCGCTACTCACCGCCCGGAGAGTCTTGAATGGGGCCCGTTCGAGGCCGTTGGGCCGGATATCGTCGAGGGCATTCGCCGCATCAAGTCGCAGGACGGCCCGGACCTTATCCTCTGGGGTAGCTCCACGCTGACATCGACACTGATCGAACATGGGCTTGCGGATGAAGTCATGCTGATCGTCTATCCCGTCCTGTTGGGCACCGGGAAGCGTTTCTTTGAGGAGGGAAGCCCGGCACGCACGTTCGAGCTTGTCAGCACGCAGCCATTTTCGTCCGGCCTCATCCTCAGTGCTTACAAAGTCGCCGGGCCTTTGAAGCCATAATCCAGCGAATCGGCTAACCCACTAAAACGCCATCCGCCGCCACGCTTCCGTTCCGCCTTGTACGTTCATGATGTTCGTGAATCCGGCGCGGGCGAGGATGCTGCTGGCGATCGATGAGCGGTAGCCGCCGGCGCAGATCACAGCGACAGGATGATCGCGGTCGACTTCGGCCAGGCGTTCGGGAAGCTCGTCGAGCGGGATGTTCGTCGCGCCGGGTACGTGAGTCTCCGCAAACTCTGCGCGTTGGCGGACATCGAGGACGGCGGGTGACTCGCCGCGCAGTTCCTGCACTGTGAGTTGCGCGAGCGGCGCGGTTGGGAAGTCGTCCATCGCGGCGATGTAGCCGGCAACGCGCTCGATGCCGACGCGTGCCAGGCGGATCACGGCCTGCGACGCGGCATCCGCGTCATCAGCAACGATGACGATCAGCGCGTCGAACGGCAGCAATGCACCGCACCACGACGCAAAGCTTCCATCGAGTCCGATGTTGATCGCGCCGTCGATGTGGCGCTTCCCGAACGCCGCGGCATCGCGGACATCGAGGATCAATGCATCGTTTGGCAACGCGCCGGCGGTGAGCAGTTGCGGACCGGTCTCGCTCAACGAAGAAGGTCCGATGCGATTCAACTCGGCGTCCAGCGGGAAATAGCGGGGAGGCGCGGCAAGCCCGGACGTCAGCTCGCGAATGAACTCCTCGCGCGGCATCGGCCGCAGCGCCCAATTCAGTCTTCGCTGCATGCCGATCGTCGACGTCAGCTCCTTCGACATGTTCCGGCCGCAAGCCGATCCTGCGCCGTGCGCGGGCCAGACTTCGACGTCATCGGGCAGCGTCAGGATCTTCGTGTGCAGCGAGTCGTAGAGCATCGAGGCCATTTCTTCCGGCGTGTGCCCGCGCGCGCCGGCGAGATCGGGCCGGCCCACGTCGCCGATGAAAAGCGTGTCGCCCGTCAGCAGTTTCGACGCTTGCCCCTCTGCGGACACCAACCACGAGATTGATTCCGGCGTATGGCCAGGCGTCTCGATCGCCCGCAGCTCGACCTTGCCGATGCGAAGCACGTCGCCATCGTGCACATCGCGGTGCGGGAACGCCGCATTTGCCTTCGCGCCGAACACGATCTCTGCGCCGCTGCGCTCGGCCAGTTCGCGATGTCCGCTGACGAAGTTGGCGTGCAGATGGGTTTCGAGAACGTAGCGGATGGTCACGCCGAGGGTGCTTGCGGCGTCGAGATACTGACCGACGTCGCGCTGCGGATCGACGACGACCGCCTCACCGCCGTCCGCGATCAGGTACGACGCGTGGGCCAAGCATCCGAGGTAGAACTGGTGGAAGTGCATTGTGCTGGTTGCCTGGTTGCTGGGTTGCCTGGTTGCTGGGTTGCTGGGTTGCTGGGTTGCTGGGTTGCCGAGTTGCCTCTTGCCCGGTTGCCCGGTTGCCTGGTTGCTGGGTTGCCGGGTTTCCGGGTTGCTGGCTGCCTGGCTGACTCTCCAAGTTGCCCGGGCATCTTAGTCCTTGGAAAGCTCGGTGTGCTTTGGACTCAGAAACTCGGCAACCAGACAACTGGGCAACCGGGACTCGGCAACCAGGGCAACCGGGCAACCGGACAACCCAGCAACCAACCCAACAACTACCTCCACGTCATCTCGTAGGTGCAGTTCGAATCGCCGAGGGTCTGGCATTTGGTTTCGACGACGCTGGGATCGGTGCCGCCGTGGCGCAGGATCGACTCGAGATGAAAGCCGGCGGCACTGGCGCAATAGATCGGGCTGTAGACCGAATAGTCGCTGCAGATCATCCGTCCGCCGTTCGCGGTCTTCTCGAAACGCACGTTGCCGAACTTCTGAAACTGATTGTGAAACATGGCCTGATTCTCGAGGAACTTCACCAACTCGGTGCTGTCGAGCGATTTGTAGACACGACCAATTCCCAGCTCGGCCGACGCCGCGCCGATCAATGCCAGCACGTTGGGATGTTTCTGCTTCAAGTTTTCGTAGATGGCGCGATCGAGCTCGATCAGCGATGCGAATTCGCACCAGCTCGAAGCGAGCGGTGTCTTCGTGTAGCTGGCCGTTTTCGGCGAGAGCTTGGCGATGATCGAGGCGAAACCTTCTTCGCCCGCCACGTCGGAAAGGAACTGTTTGCGCCCGCCGAACATGACTCCTTTGACTTTGGCGATCTCGGGATTGGGTCCAACGAGAACTTCTTTTCCTTCGAGACGGGGAAGCGGAGCGGCGGGTCCTTTGCGTTGCATGAGCAGAGACATGGTGTGATTCTAACGCGTGTGCGGGATGCCGGGTGTCTGCCACTCTCGCGCGGAGTCATAGAAATGGATCTCAACCTCAGCGGCAAAGTTGTCGTCGTCACCGGTGGGGCCGCCGGAATCGGGCGCGCCACGGTCGAACGGTTCCAGGCCGAGGGGGCGAAGGCCGTTTCGTGGGACGTGAACGGCGATCCCAGAGTTGACGTCACGGACGCAGCCTCCGTTCAGCGTGCGGTCGATGACGTCATCGCACAACACGGCCGCATCGACGTTCTCGTCAACAACGCCGGCATCGTCCGCGACGCGCAGCTCATCAAATGGAAGGACGGTGTCGCCGGCATGATGGACGACGCCACGTTCGATGCCGTCATCGACGTCAACCTGCGAGGTGTCTTCCTCTGCACCCGCGCCGTCGTGCCGCACATGATCGAGGCAAAACGCGGCGTGATCCTCAACGCTTCTTCGATCGTCGGCCTGTACGGAAACTTCGGCCAGACGAATTACGCGGCCACGAAGGCGGGCGTGATCAGCTTCACGAAGACATGGTCGCGCGAGCTGGGACGCTACGGCATTCGCGTGAACGCGGTCGCACCAGGATTCATCGCCACGGAGATGGTTGCCGCGTTGCCGCAGAGGGTCGTCGAATCGATGGTGTCGAGAACACCGCTGGCGAAACTTGGGGAACCCGAGGACATTGCCAATGCGTACGTGTGGCTGGCCAGCGACGCGGCGAAGTTCATCAGCGGGGCGGTCCTTTCCGTCGATGGGGGTCTGGTGCTGGGAACCTGACGGCGGTGATACGGGCAAACGCCACCGTCCTGTAACCACATCGAAGCGGTTTTTCGGACATGGTGTCTAATCGTCCACTCGAAGGAGGATCCGATGAGGCTTCGTCTCTTTGCCGTTGCAGTGATGTGCGCAACGTCCGCGTTCGCGCAGATGCGCGAAACGGTCAACGTCAACGTCGTCGAAGTTCCGGTGACCGTCGTCGATTCCAGCGGCAATCCGGTCCGCGGCTTGACCGCCGCCAACTTCGAGGTCTACGACAACGGAAAGAAACAGACCATCACCGCGTTCGACAAGGTTGATTTTGGCTTGAAGGAAACGGCCAGTGCTGTTGCGCCGCTGAATCCATCCGCACGGCGTTCCTTCCTCCTTCTTTTCGACCTCGGATTTTCCTCACCGCGGTCACTGGTCCGTGCTCAGGAGGCGGCGCGCAGTTTCGTCACCACCGCCGTTCATCCTCGCGATCTCGTCGGCGTTGGCACGATTGACGTCGATCACAGCTTCCGGCTGCTCACGGCCTTTACGACGGACCATGATCTCGTCGCCGCGGCAATCAGCGATCCGCACAGTTTTCACGGAAAAGATCCGCTGCAGATTGGGAACCGGACGTTCGTCAGCGACCTGATTTCTACCGACGACGTGGGGATGCAGGATGCCCAGGATGCGAGTCCGGGAGCCCCACAGAAGAGCGCCACGGCAAAACTGTTGGACGAGGATAATCGCGAAATGCAGCGGAGCATGACCGCCAGCAACGAGGAATTCGTCCGCGCTCGTGTCGAGAAGCAGATCGACTACCTGGCCGATCTGGCGAAAACGCTGCGCGCCGTTCCCGGCCGCAAGCAGGTCGTCTTCTTGTCTGAAGGTTTCGACGCAAAGTATCTGTCGGGACGAGATGCCAGCGAGACGAAGGCCAATCAACGTGACTTCGCATCGGTTGCCAAGGGAGAGGTCTGGAACGTCGATAGCAACCAGCAGTTCGGCACTACATCCAGTCAGTCGATCCTCGATCGAATGGCGCGGACCTTTCGTTCGTCGGATGTCGTTCTCAACGCCATCGACATTCAGGGGGTGCGTATTCAAAACGAAAATGCCGGGGGCGCAGGCTCGTCCTCGCCTTCCCCCAACTCCAATGAAGGACTGTTCGCAGTTTCCCGCCCTACCGGCGGTGAAGTCTTCCGCAATACGAACGATCTCAAGAGCAACTTCGATCGCATGCTTCACGCGCAGGAAGTTACCTACGTCCTCAGCTTCCAGGGGTCGGCATCGAGTCCGGGCAAGGTTCACGATTTGAAGGTGAAGCTCGTCGATTCGCCGGGACGCGCCTCGTATCGGATGGGCTATTTCGAAAACGGTGGCGAGTCCGCGACGGAGCGCTCGCTCAGCACCGCCGAGGTGGTCATCAACGACATTCCCCAGAGTGGTGTGCGCGTCGCCGCGTTCGCCGCTCCATTTCCCGTCGCACACGGCAACTCACAGGTTCCCGTCATCCTCGAGCTCAATGGCGCCGACCTCGCGAAACAGGTTCGGGGAAATGCCGCCGGAGCGGAAATCTATGTTTACGCCTTCGATGCCGAGGGGATCGTTCGCGACCGCTTGTACCAACGAGTCAAGCTGGACATGCAGAAGATTGGCGATCGTCTTCGCGCCAGCGGACTTCGCTATTACGGCACCCTCGTGCTGCCGCCCGGAACGTATGCCATCAAGTCGCTCGTCCTTGCCGGCGAGCCTGATGCGAAGCGCACGAGCGATGCAGACCGGCGTGGCTACGCCCGAACCGACGTCGTCGTGCCGCAAGCCGGCGACGTGGCGCTGCTGCCGCCGATCCCGATCGATGAACAGTCAAAATGGGTTCTCGTCAAAGGCACGGACCGCGGCGCGACGGGCGACTATCCGTTCGAGCTAAGCGGGCAGATTTTCATCCCGAGCGCGACCGCATCGAACAAAGTGGCGGTGGTCGTCTACGGCGCGGCAGCGAACGAGCTGACATGGGAGACGACGCCGAAAACAAAATTGCTCGGCACGATTCCGGCGATGGGTGCGACGAAGTTCATCCTCCAAGTCGACGATCCCGCGCCTTCCCCGTCGCTCAAGGTGACGATGCACATGAAGGGCGTGGCCGAGCCGCAGACGACGAGCGTCGCACTCGTGCGTCCGTAGCCGGCACAGCAGTACGCGATCCCGTTGATCGATCACGCTGCGCTTGATAGCCTGCCGCGCATGGCAGAGATCTGGACGACCATTCACGAGTTTCAGGACATCCGCTACGAGCGCACCGAAGACGGCATCGCGAAGATCACGATCAATCGCCCCGAGGTGCGCAACGCATTCCGGCCGCTGACGGTGAACGAGATGAAGCAGGCCCTGGACATGGCCCGCGACGACAGCGACATCGGTGTCATCATCATCACCGGCGAGGGTCCCGACGCGTTTTGCTCCGGCGGCGATCAGCGGGTGCGCGGCAAGGGCGGTTACGTCGATCCGAACGAGAAGATCCCGCGCCTCAACATCCTCGACGTGCAGAAGCAGATACGCTCGATGCCGAAGCCGGTCGTTGCGATGGTTGCCGGCTACGCGATCGGCGGCGGCCACGTGCTCCACGTGGTCTGCGACCTGACCATCGCCGCTGACAACGCGCGCTTCGGCCAGACCGGTCCCCGCGTCGGCTCATTCGACGCCGGCCTCGGCTCGTCGTATCTGGCAAGAATCGTCGGCCAGAAAAAAGCGCGCGAGATCTGGTTCCTCTGCCGCCAGTACGACGCGCAACAGGCGCTGGACATGGGCCTCGTCAACACCGTCGTGCCGCTGGCGCAACTCGAGGAAGAGACGCTGAAATGGTGCCGCGAGATGCTGGCCCTCGCCCCGACTGCGCTCCGCTTCCTCAAAGCCGCAATGAACGCCGACTGCGATGGCCAGATCGGCCTGCTCGATTTCGGCGGCGACGCCACGCTGCTCTACTACCTGTCCGAGGAAGCACAGGAAGGCCGCGATGCGTACGTAGAAAAAAGAAAGCCCGATTTCAAGAAGTTCCCGAGATTTCCTTGATGTGCGCTGGTTTTAGTGCGCGCCTGGCGGCGCGCGTTGTCGGTTGTCGGTTGATTGCGCCGATGACGCGGCGCGTTGTCGACGAACTCATCGCCGTACCCTCCCATCGCGCGCCTTCTCCCCCACGCTTTTTGTGGGGGAGAAGGTGGCGAAGCCGGATGAGGGGGTTGTTGCCTCGAGCTTCAGCACTTGAATTTGCCACGCCCCCCTCATCCGCCTTCGGCACCTTCTCCCCCCGAAAAGCACCGGGGGAGAAGGCGCTCGATGAGAGAGTGAGGCGAGCTCGAAAGCGAGTTGAAGGCGCAGGCGAACCAAGCACCGGAGCGCGTCCTGGCAAGTTGTCAGCTCAATCCCTTCGACAACCGACAACGGACAACGCGCGAAGCGCAATCAACCGGGAACGCGCGAAGCGCAATCAATGACTCCCTGGCTTCTCGCTGCACGCCCGAAAACCCTCGCCGCCGCGGTGACGCCGGTGCTGGCCGGCACCGCCCTGGCGCGAGGCGCCGCTCCGATCCATTGGCCGTCGTTTGTTTTCGCACTGCTCGGCGCAGTCTTTATCCAGATCGGCACGAACTACGTGAATGATGCGCTCGACTTCAAGAAAGGCTCCGACACGCACACACGGCTCGGACCCTTGCGCGTCACGCAGGCGGGATTGCTCAGCGCTGATGCCGTGCTGCGCGGCGCGTATGTGTGCTTTGGAATTGCCGCCTTTTGCGGCATCCCGCTCATTCTTCGCGGCGGATGGCCGATCGCTGCGATTGGTATTGCATCGATCGTCGCCGCCTACGCATACACGGGCGGACCTTACCCCCTCGCCTACCACGGCCTTGGCGAAGTGTTCGTGATGATCTTCTTCGGCTTCGTCGCGGTGGGCGGATCGTTCTACCTGCAGCAGCTGACGCTCGATCCGAGTGCGTGGATCGGCGGTCTTGCGGTTGGCGCACTCGCGGTCGTGATTCTCGCAATCAACAATTTGCGTGACCTTGAAAACGACCGCGCCAGCAACAAGCGAACGCTGGCGGCGCGCTTCGGACCGCGCTTCGCATTCGGCGAGATCGCCGTATTCGCGATCGTGCCATTTCTCTGCGTCGCCGCGATCGCGTACTTGCGCGGCCGATGGACGATGCTGATTCCGATGCTGGCCTCTGTTCTCGCGGTTACACTTCTCGTGCGCGTGGCCCGAAGCCGCGGCGCGGAGCTCAATCGCTGTCTCGCTCTGGCAGGCGCGTTGGAATGGTTGTTCGGCATCCTCTACGTCATCGGAGCGAGCATTGGTTGACAAAGGGGCTGACAAAAGGGCTGACATCTGGTACTGGCCGTACGAGCTGGCCCCGCGCCGCGCGTTGAGCGCGATCGCCGCGCCCGGTCCGCGCCGCGGCGCGCTCATTCGCGTCGATGATGGATTCGCCGATGTTCATCCGTGGGCCGAGCTTGGCGACGCACCGTTCGACGAGCAACTCGCGATGCTCAAACGCGGCCAAACAACGCCGCTGACCGACGCCTCGCTCCGCTTCGCCGCGATCGATGCTGCCGCGCGCCGTGAAGGCCGGAGTGTGTTCGATGGACTCAGCATCCCGCCGAGTCACTGGCCGGGACCGGATCCGCCGCCCGGTTTCGATACCGTGAAGTTGAAGTCGATCGATCGCATCCCCGGCCATGTCCGCTTGCGCATCGATTTCAACGCCACACTCACTCCCGAAGAATTCGTTCGCATCGCCGCCACGCTTCCGCGCGAGCGCATCGACTTCATCGAAGACCCTTGTCCCTATGATGCCGCGACGTGGCGCGATCTCCGCGACCGCACTGGCCTCCGCCTCGCCCTCGATCGCGGCAACGGCGACGAAGATGTCGATGTGATGGTCGTCAAACCAGCGGTGCAAACGATCCCTTCGAGCAGCGCCGAAATCGTCATCACCTCCTACATGGACCACCCACTCGGCCAGCTCAGCGCCGCATACACCGCCGCAAGCGCCGGAATCACGACGACGTGCGGCCTCGTCACGCACGTGCTTTATGAGCCCAACCCGTTCATCGAACGAATGCAGATCGACGGCGCGCGCCTCATTCCACCCGCCGGCACCGGCTTCGGCTTCGATGATCTATTGGAGAAGTTGCCATGGCGCCGCGTCTAACCACTCGCGCCGCTCAAACATCGAGCGCCTTCTCCCGCACGCTTCTCAGTGGGGGAGAAGGTGGCCGAAGGCCGGATGAGGGGGACGTCGACAGATGCGCTGCTGGCCAGGTTGCGCCACCAAACGCCCCCCTCATCCGGCTTCGCCACCTTCTCCCCCCGCAAAAAGCGCGGGGGGAGAAGGCGCTCGACGGGAGCAAGTCGCAATTCCAATCATCGAGCCTGGCGCGCTCGCGAAGCGTAGCGCCGCCGGCCCGGCGGCTGTATCGCTGGCGGCTCGCCGGCGATTTTTGCGCCCAACGCTCATGATCGACTTCGAATCCGCCGCGTCCCACCTTCTTCTCAACGCGCGCATGCCCGCCGAGGAGAGGGAGAAGTTCGAGCGAATGCTGCCGGCGATCGATGCTCACGTCTTCGTCGCCACCTCGGGATCAACGGGCGCGATGAAGCTCGTCGCACTGTCGAAGCGCGCCATTCTCGCCTCCGCCGCAGCAGTCAACGAACGGCTCTCAGTGACGAGCGCGGACATCTGGGCTGCCGTCCTGCCAACATTTCACGTCGGCGGCATCGGCGTTTACGCGCGATGCCACCTCGCCGGCGCGCGCGCGCTGCCGATGGATTGGAATGCGAAGCTCTTCGCCGAGTCGGAGGCCACGCTCGCCTCGCTCGTTCCCGCGCAAGTGCACGATCTGCTCGCCGCTCGCATCACTCCACCACCAAACCTTCGCGCCATTCTCGTGGGCGGCGGCGCGTTCGACGAGGTCGCGGTAGAGCGCGCGCGCGAAGCTGGATGGCCAGTCCTGCCGAGTTACGGCATGAGCGAATGCTGCTCCACGATCGCCATCGAAGATGTTCTTCTTCCTCATCTCGAAGCGCGCGTCGAGCCAAGCGGACGACTGGCATTTCGCGGATCGTCGCTACTGACCGGATACGTAACGGACGAGGGATTGATCGATCCGAAGATCGACGGATGGTTTGTCTCCGAGGATGCTGGAGTCATCGATGGACGAACGATACACATTCACGGACGCGCCTCCGATTTCGTCAAAATCGGCGGCGAGTCCGCCGGCCTCGGGCGCCTCGATCGCATTCTTCGCGAGCTCGCCGGCGAGGCCGCGGCCATCGTCGCGATGCCCGACGAGCGGCTCGGCTGCGTGATTCATCTCGCATCGACGATCGAAGCCGGCGCGATCGTCGAGGCGTTCAATGCGCGCGTCCATCCGTTCGAGCGCATTCGCGCCGTTCATCGCGTCGACGCCATTCCGCGCTCACCACTGGGAAAATTGTTGCGCGCGAAGCTCGCGTCGATGCTTTCAGCCGGCGGCGAAGAAATCTCCCTCGATTGGCGCGGCATAACGCGCGGCCGCCAGGCCGCACGTTACTCGCGCGATAATGCATCCATGAATCCCGTAGCTGAAACACCTCCCACCCACGCCGTCGCGAACCTGCGCGAGGGCATCGAGACCTTTCTTCGTTTTGCGCGCGGCAAAGTGTGGCAGGACGCGTCGCGGCATGAGAAGTTGCACGCGCTTTCCATTGCGGTTCGCCGGCCGATGCTCGATGCCATGCGCGATACCGAACGGCGTTATCGCGATCAGGACTCGAAGCGTCTCTATTACCTTTCGATGGAGTTCCTCATGGGCCGCGCCCTCGGGAACAATCTCTCGAACCTGAAGCTGTACGACGAGGCGAAGTCGACGATCGCAGAGCTTGGCGTCGATTTCGATGAGATTCAGGAGCTCGAGCATGACGCCGCGCTCGGCAACGGCGGCCTCGGGCGGCTGGCCGCGTGCTTCCTCGATTCGCTCGCCTCGCTCGACATGCCCGGCTTCGGCTACGGCATCAATTACGAGTTCGGTCTTTTCCGGCAGACCTTCATGAACGGGTATCAACACGAGAAGCCCGATCACTGGCTGGAGGAGGATGGCTCGCCTTGGCTCATCGATCGCGCCGGCGAGTCGATCAAGGTCCCTGTCTACGGTTCGATCGCGCACACCACGATCGACGGCGTCTACAAACCGAAATGGGTCGGGTTCAAGGAGATCGTCGGCGTTCCGCATGACATGCCGATCGTCGGCTATGGCGGGCGAACGGTGAACGTGCTGCGCCTTTACACCGCGCGCTCATCCGACGAGTTCGACATCGGCATCTTCAACTCCGGCGACTACATCGCGGCGGTGCAGCACAAAATCAACACCGAGGCCATCTCGAAAATCCTCTATCCCTCGGACTCCGTCGATCGTGGCCGCGAGCTGCGGTTGACGCAGGAGTACTTCCTCGTCGCCTGCTCGGTACGCGACATCGTCAAGCGCTATCTGAAGGCGCACAACTCCTTCGACGATTTTTCGGAGAAGGTGGCGATCCAGATGAACGATACGCATCCGGCGCTCACCGTCGCCGAGTTGATGCGGCTCTTCATCGACGACTACGGTCTGCCGTGGGAGCAGGCGTGGTCGATCACGGTGGCCGCGTGCGGCTACACGAATCACACGCTGATGCCGGAGGCGCTGGAGAAATGGCCGTTCGATCTGATCGAGCGACTGCTGCCGCGGCATCTGCAGATCGTGCAAGAAATTAATCGACGCCTGCTGGCCGAGGTCGAGCGGCGCTTTCCCGGCGACGCGACGATGGTGCAGCGCGTTTCGCTTTTCGACGAGAGCGAGCGCCGCAACGTGCGCATGAGCAATCTGGCGATGGCCGGCAGTCATTCGATCAACGGAGTGGCTGCGCTGCATTCGGAGCTCGTCAAGACCGCGTTGGCACCCGAGTTTCACAAGCTTTATCCCGAGCGTTTCAACAACAAGACGAACGGCGTCACACCGCGCCGTTGGCTGCTGCATGCCAACCGCCCGCTGGCGTCGCTGATCACGCGGGCGATCGGCGACAGTTGGATTCGCAATCTCGACGATCTGCGACAGCTCGAAGGATTCGTCGATGACGCCGGTCTGCTCGATCGCCTCGATTCGGTCAAGAGCCGGAACAAGCTTGCGCTCGCGCACCTGACGAAGAAGCTGACCAACATCGTCATCGATCCGAGCTCGCTGTTCGATGTACAGGTCAAGCGGATGCACGAGTACAAGCGGCAACTGCTGAACATCCTGCACGTCGTCGATCGCTACTGGCTGCTCGCCGAAGACCGGCAAACGCCGCTCGTGCCGCGCACATTTTTCTTCGCCGGCAAGTCGGCGCCCGGCTATTTCATGGCCAAGCTGATCATCAAGTTGATTCACTCGGTCGGCGAGGTCGTGAACGCCGATCCGCGAACGCGCGACTGGCTGCGCGTCGTTTTCCTTCCTGATTACCGCGTTACGCTGGCCGAGGCGATCATTCCGGCGGCGGAATTGAGCGAGCAGATTTCAACCGCCGGAAAAGAAGCCTCGGGTACCGGCAACATGAAGCTCGCGCTCAACGGCGCGCTGACGATCGGCACGCTCGACGGAGCGAACATCGAGATTCGCGACGAAGTCGGCGAAGAGAACATCTTCATTTTCGGACTGCGCGCGGATGAGGTGGCGCGCCTCGTTGCCGAGGGCTATCACCCCGAGCACTACCTTGGCTCCAGCCGCGACCTGCGCCGCGTCGTCGATTCCATCGCCTCGGGACATTTCTCCCGCGGCGACAAAGACATCTTCCGCCCAATCGTCGCCAACCTGCTCAGCGCGCGCGATGAGTACGTGCACCTTGCCGACCTCGAGCCGTACATCGAGGCGCAACAACGCGTCGATGCGACATGGCGTGACCGCGCGCAATGGAATCGCAAATCGCTACTGAACATCGCCCGAATGGGCAAGTTCTCCTCGGATCGCACGATCGGCGAGTACGCGCGAGAGATCTGGAACATCAAGCCGGCGGAAGTGAATCGGTAGCGCTTCTCGCCGTCTGGGCAGGCCCGCGAAGACGTGTCATACAATACCGGCCTTCTCATGGACGCCAACCCATCTCGTAGCGCGTTCGCCCATCGCGCTCGGTGAGCATGCCTACCTGGTACTTGCTACTCGCCTTGCTGTTCATCATCGCGAACGGCTTTTTCGTCGCCGCCGAATTCTCGATCATCAAGGTGCGGCCGACGCAGCTCGCGGAGATGGCCGCCGCCGGCAGCGCGCGCGCCCGCATGACGCGACGCATCGTCAAGAAACTCGACAGCTATCTCTCGGCGACGCAACTCGGCGTGACGCTGGCGTCGCTCGCGCTGGGCTGGGTCGGCGAGCCCGCATTCGCACAGCTCGTGCAACCGCGCCTCGCCTTCCTCGGCGTTTACAGCAACTCGGTGGCGCACACGATCGCCGCCTGCGTTGCCTTCGTCGTCATTTCATCGCTGCACATCATCTTCGGCGAGCTCGGACCGAAGTACCTCGCCATTGACAAAACACTCGGCACCGCGCTCTGGTCGGCGCATCTGCTGCGCGCGTTTTACCTGGTGATGTTCCCGATCATCTGGGCGCTGAACCGCGCATCGAACGGCGTGCTCCGCCTCATCGGTGTCAAGCCGGCCAGCGGTGCGGAAATGGTCCATTCGCAGGATGAGCTGCGACTCATCCTGGCGCACTCGGAGAAAGCAGGCATCCTCTCCGAAGAAAACCGCGAGATCATCGAAGGCGTCTTTCAATTCTCCAAGAGGACGGCGCGGCAGATCATGGTGCCGCGCACCGACGTCTCCGTTCTATCCACGCTCAAGTCGATCGAAGAAAACCTCGAGATCATCCGCATCACGCGTCACACGCGCTATCCGCTCTGCGACGGCACGCTCGATCAGACCATCGGCCTCATTCACGTCAAAGATCTCTTCCTCGCGCAACTTCGCGGGCCGGGGCGAACGATGCTCGAGCTCAAACGCGACGTGCTCTTCGTGCCCGAAAACTCAACGGTCGAAGCACTGCTCTCCCAGTTCATCGAGCACAAAACGCACATGGCCATCGTGCTCGACGAGTACGGTGGCGCGTCCGGCATCGTGTCGCTCGAAAACATCACCGAGGAGTTGTTCGGGCAGATTCAGGACGAGTTTGACCGGGAGAGACCGGAGATCGAGCCCCTCGGCAACGGACGCTACCGCGTGCGCGGCGACTACCTGATCGAAGATCTTGCCGATCGATTAAAAGTCGATGTCGGCGAGCCGGCAGAAGAGACGATCGGCGGCTTTGTCGCGGCCCGCATCGGCCACGAAGTCGTTCCCGGCGACCGCACGCAGCTCGGCGATCTGGCCATCGAAGTGCTCGATGCCGAGCGCTTCCGCGTTCGTTGGGTCATCGTGCAGACGGAGATGCCGGCGACCGAAGAAGCGGAAGAGAACGAAGAGACTTCGTAAGCGCGAGCCGGCTTCTTCGCAAACGTTTGAAGAGCGAAGTCACCGACCGCCACGTTCGCTGCCAGAGGCCGCCACGCCTGCGCTGATGAAGCTCATGATCGTGCCTGGCGTAGCGAGCTTCTTTGAGGATTCGATCGGTCTCCTGAATTCGCATCGGCGCTCTCCTTTGCATCAAATAATTTGCAAAGCGAGGACCAGTCTTCCGCCTCGGCAGGTAAGTGCCGAGGTCATCAGCGCTATTCGCAATCGGAAGCAGATGCCGGTTATCGGTTCAGCCGCCATACCTCGTATTGCAGCCAATTGGCGTAGCTCAGGTAGAGCGTGTATGGCAGGAGCGCGCAGGCAGAAACGCGATCGAACACAGCGAGCAGAATCTGCAACGCGAGAACGCAGACGCTGTAACAGACACTGAAGGTCAGCGTGGCGGCGAGATTCTTTGCACGGAAGAAGACGTAGTTCCAGATCGCGTTCGCCAACAGCACGACGAGGAAGAGGACGAACCCCGCGCGAGTCGCGGCCGTCCGCTCCACGATCTGCAAACGGATGAGGCTCGTGAACGCGATGACGTAATACGCGGCACCGATCAGCACCCAGAGCCACATCGGAGGCGCAGCCGTTGGGAGCCGCAGTTCCTGAAAGCGTTGACGCACTCCCGATCCCGCCAACCCACCCTCGGCTGCGGCGGCAGCGACGCAGATGATGGTAGCTACGAAAACAGCATGAGCCATTGCGGCGATGATACGGCCCGCCGCTGCGCTGTTTCGGAAAACGGACTCGGGCCAGACGCCCGAAAGAGTGTGGGCGTTGCGATGCGTGCGCTTCTTACGCGAGCGCGAACTTTCGCAATGGCGTGTGCACCGCGCCATTCGGATTGAGCACGCTCGAAAACAGCGTCACGCCATCGACTGGGAAGGGTTCCGAGGCGTAATCCTGGAGCGCGCCGATGAAGATTTCCGTGCATGCCGGCGGCCATTGGTCGCGAATGCGGAAGAGCGTGAGGTGGGGCCGGAACTCGCCGCGATCGAGCTCGACACCGGCGTCTTTCACGGCGCCGCGTACCGCGTCGGCGACCGCGCGAAAATCATCCTCAGGACCGGCGCCCACCCAGCCCACCCTGGCGTGGCGCCGGTTGGGAAAAAAGCCGCCGCCGTGAAGACGGCCCTCGAATCGCGGCACGCCTGCGAGTCGCGACTCGACGGCTGGCGTCAGCAGGGGCAAGAGCGATTCCGGCTGTTCGCCAAGAAACGCGAAGGTGAGGTGCTGCGTCTCGGGACGGACCCAGGATGCCGAGGGAAGCCGGGACTTCACCTTCGCGACGCGGTCGTTGATCGCGCGGAGCTCGGGCTCCGGGAAGGAGGTGGCGATGAAGAGGCGCATGGATTGGACGGATGTGGATTGTAGCTGTCAATCCGCCTGGCCTGCGAGAAACTCTGGTGTGAAGATCCGGGCGATCTCTTCTTCGCTGAGAAGTTTTTTCTCGCGCAGGAGCTGCGGAATCGGCGTCCCGCTCTTCGCCAACTCCTTCGCCACCTCGGCCGCGCGCGCGTAGCCGATGATCGGGTTGAGTGCCGTGGCCAGCGACGGTGAGCTGATGTAATACGCCTCGCACTGCGCGCGGTCGGCTTCGATTCCGCGAATGCATTTCTCGATGAAGACCGGCAGATAGTTCTTCAGGATCTCGATCGAGAAGAGGATCTCGAACGCCATCAGCGGCATCATCACGTTCAGCTCGAGCTGGCCGGCTTGCACGGCATAGTCGATCGTCGTGGCCGAGCCGATGATGTGGAAGAGCACCTGGTTCATGCACTCCAGCATCGACGGGTTCACTTTGCCGGGCATGATCGACGAGCCGGGCTGCACGGACGGCAGCGTGATTTCAGCGAGGCCGGTCTGCGGTCCGGAAGCGAGGAGACGCAGATCGTTCGTGACGCGCGTCAGCTCCAGCGCCAGATTGCGCAGCGCGCCGGAAACCGCGGAGACAGGAAGCTGCGATTGCATGGCCTCGCGAAGGTCGTCCGTCGGTACGAGATCGAGATTCGTCAACGCGTTCAGGTTGCGAACGACAACTTGACGGTAGCCGCGCGGCGCGTTCATTCCTGTTCCGACGGCAGTGCCGCCGATGCCGAGCGTGCGCAGCTCGGCGGCGCTGGCTTCGAGCAATCGCGTGGCGCGGCGCGTGGCCGCCGCGTAGGCGCGAAACTCCTGGCCGAGGGTGAGCGGAACGGCATCCTGCAAATGCGTGCGGCCGGATTTGATGACGTCCGCGAACGCGTTGCCACGATCGTCGAACGCGCCGGCCAGCGCATCGAGTTGCGGCGTGAGCTCGCGCAGCAGAAGCAGCGTGGCGATTCGAATCGCGGTCGGAAAAACATCGTTCGTCGACTGCGCCATGTTCACGTGATCGTTCGGATGAATCGGCTTGTATTCGCCAAGTTTGCCGCCGAGCGAGACGTTGGCGAGGTTGGCGATCACCTCGTTGCAGTTCATATTGAACGACGTGCCAGCGCCGGCCTGGAAGACATCGACCGGGAAGTGTTTTCGATTGCCTTCGTCGTCGCCGAGAAGCCGGTCGCAGGCGCGCGCGATGGCATCGGAGAGCGACGCGTCGAGCGAGCCGAGCTCGCGGTTCGCCAGCGCCGCCGCCCTCTTCAGAAGAATGAACGAGCGGATGAAAACCGGATGCGCGCGCAGTCCGCTGATTGGATAGTTCTCGACCGCCCGCTGCGTTTGCGCACCGTAAAGCGCGTCATCAGGAACCTGGACTTCGCCGAGGGTGTCGCGTTCGGTGCGGCTGTTCATGTCCTTGACGGTAGCAAAAGACGTGACTCTTGCCGTGATTCGGCGTCTATGATACTTATTGTGAGATATGAAACGAGCCCTCCTGACCACGTTAATCGTCGTTTGCGCATCATCAGCATTCGCAGCCGGCGCCGCTACAGATCGTGTCCTCCTTCCTGTTTTCTTTTCCAGCGCCGGAAGCTACGGCTCCCACTGGGTCACTGAGGTTGTGGCCTACAACACCAGCGGATCTGACCTGTCGTACTCCTATCCCCTGTTCGAGCAGGCGCCGTTTTGCACATGCATTCCGGGGACGGGGGTCCTGTCGCGGCACAGCCGCAATTCTCTTCAGGCATTGCAGCAAAGCGGTACCGGCCTCTGGATCGAGATACCGCAGGCGGCGGGACCCGAGGATGTGCAGTGGTCGGCGCGAATCCGCGATACCACGCGCGATGCGGCCAGCGCAGGGACGGAGATTCCGCTCGTCCGGCAGAGCGAGTTTTACTCGACCGTCGTGGCTTTGCCGCGCGTGATCACCGATCAACGTTTTCGATCGACGTTGCGGGTCTATGGTGCTGGAAGTGACGGCGACGGCGTGCTGATTCGAATCTACGATGCCCGCAATACCTTCCAATCCCTGGTCGATACCTCGCTCACATTGCATGCGGAACCGGTACAACCATCGAGCGCTTTCTACACTCCGCCGCGACCGGAGTTTGCGATGATCGGCGACCTGGTGGCAGCGTATCCTCAGCTCGCAAGCGTGCCCGAGCTCGCCATCGAGCTTCGCCCGGCTGGCTCATCGCCGATCTGGGCCTTTGTGTCGACCACGAACAACGACACCCAGCAGGTAACGCTGGTAACGCCGCAGAAATGAGCGGCGCAAGGGGTTGTTAGGACTCCGTCCAGAGCCTAAGAGCTAAGAGCTAACAGCTAACAGCTAACAGCTGCCTCACACCTTCATCGCTTCGAGCCGCGCCTTCGAATCCTCGAAAACGTTTTTGTGCAGCGACTGGCCGTGCGCGTCCATTGTGACGATGGCCATGAAATCTTCGACCCAAAGATGCCAGATCGCTTCGGGTGATCCGAGGTCCATCCAATCGACGCCATCGACGCGCTTGATCGATGCGGCGCAAACCTGCGCGGCACCGCCGATGGCGTGCATGTAAACCGCGCCGTATTCTTTGCACGCGGCCAGCGTCTTCTCGCCCATCCCGCCTTTGCCGATCACGCCGCGAATCTTGTAGTCGCGCATGACTTCCCATTGGTAAGGCTCTTCGCGCGACGACGTGGTCGGACCAGCAGCCTTGCAGATCCACTGATCGCCTTCTTTCACCATCACCGGACCGCAGTGATAAATGATCTGCCCTTCGAGATCGACCGGCGGCTTCGTGCCGGTGTGAATGCGATGGTGAACGGCGTCACGGCCGGTGTAGAGACGGCCGGTGATGTTGACGGTGTCGCCAACGTGGAGCGAGCGGATGGTTTGTTCGTCGATGGGGGTGGTGAGTTTTACGAGGACCATTGAAATGTTGAATGTTCAATGGTGAATGTTGAATGTTGAATGAGAACCCCACCTCGGCAGCGCATTCAACACTCAACATTCAACATTGAACATTTCGTTTCTCCTTCAATACAACCACTCAGTCACATTGCCATTGAGGTCGAGTTGTGCACCGCGCCGGCGATATGCCCAGCACATGTACGCGATCGAGACGAAGAACGATGCCGGAAGACGATTGAGTTTTCCGATCTTGCACGCCAGCAGCGTGGTCTTGCCGCCGAAGCCCATCGGTCCAATGCCGGACTGGTTCGCTTTCTCGACGACACGCTCTTCGAGCCCCGCGAGCACCGGATCGGGATTGGTGTCGTCGAGCAAACGAAGAAGCTGCTCTTTCGCAAAGCCGTAGCCGGTACCGCGGTCGCCGCCGATGCAGACGCCGAGGATGCCGGGTCCGCAGCCCTGACCCTGAGCCTGAAGAACGCAATCGAGAATCGCGTTCTCGACACCGTTCAGATCGCGGTTACCGAGGTCGGGGTGCGGGAGTGAATACTGCGCGTTCATGTTCTCGCAGCCGCCGCCTTTGAGCATCAGCTTCACTTCGACGTGAGGCTCGCGCCACTGGTGAAAATGAAAGACCGGCGAGCCCGGGCCGGTATTGTCGCCCGTGTTCTTGCCGGTGATGCTGTCGACGCTGTTCTGCCGCAGGTAGCCTTTCTTCGTGGCCTCACGAACGGCGTCAGTGGCGATCTCTTCGAACGCAAGCTGGTCATATCCGGCGGGCGTGTGGACATAGAAGAGGATGGTGCCGGTGTCCTGGCAGAGCGGCAGCGAGCTGTCGCGCGCGAGGCCGATGTTGCATCCGATGACGTTCAATGCGACGTCAGCATTCGATCCTTCGACCTCATTCCTGCGCGCTCCGGTGACAGCGCGAACGACATCGTCAGGCAATTGCGTCGAGGTGAGGCGGATCAGCTCGAGGATGGAATCGAAGAGGGTCGCTTCAGGTGAGATACGTTCGAGATTCTGCGCGGTCGCGCTCATGGGGTTCTCCGGGCGGAGTGTATCGGATTGGACGGGCGCGCGATTTTTCGTTAAGCGCCGCGTCCTCCGACGCACTCTACAGCATCGTGAGCAGGTCTGCGATTTCGTGGCTCGCGAAGCCTCGAAACACCTGTGGAAAAGCGGCTCGTAGGATCGCAGGAGTCAGTCGCGACAGCCGAGCGCGCCCGAGCCATTCTCGAATCGAGAGAATGCTCGGACGCCGCGCGCAGGATTCGAGAAACAGCCGCTCGTAACGTTCGCCGGAGTGCCGTGCATAGATCGTCGCCAGTTCACGACGGCGCCTCTCGCCGCCAACCGCGCTCTTGTGCGCTGCGTGCATCCGGTAGATCGCCATGTAGCGATCGTCGGGAGCGAAGTTGACGCCCTGCTTTTTCGCGCGCAGAAACCAATCCCAATCGAGAGCGAAGTGCAGCGATTCGTCGAGCCGCCCGGTTTCCACCCACGCTCTCTGCGTCCAGAACGAACTGGGCTGGATGATGTAGTCGGCGAGGGCCAGATCCATCTCTTCGTGCATGCGGCGGACGTCGCTGCCCCGGATCTGTTCCCGATCCTCGACGAGATGCGTGCAGTTGCCGAAGCGGATTTCCGATCGCTGGGGGTCGATCACCTTGCCGATGTACGCTAGCGTGCCCGGCAGGTACACATCATCCGAGTTGAGCCAGGCAAGGATTTCGCCCGTCGCGCGCGCGAACCCACGATTGATTGCCGCCGCCTGGCCGTTGTCTTTTTCGCT
Organism: Thermoanaerobaculia bacterium; assembly: GCA_963719365.1. GTDB lineage: Bacteria > Acidobacteriota > Thermoanaerobaculia > Gp7-AA8 > Gp7-AA8 > JADGNZ01. The sequence continues at coordinate 2,783,225 of OY970380.1, forward strand.
CACCCACCAGGCGAGTTGGTGCTCGTACTTCCTGATCATCTCGACGCTCCCGTCGGTGCTACCGCCGTCGACGATGATGTATTCAAGGTTGGGATAGTCCTGCCCGAGGACGGAGAGGATGGTCTGCTCAAGAAACGCCGCCTGATTCAGCGAGGGCGTGACGATGGTGATACGGGGCGGAGTCTTCATTCAACGCTTTCGCCCCGACTGGATGGTGTGAGACTACCAGTGGATCACGGTTAATCCGGCGACGTGATCAAAGCCCCGATCGTTTGTGAGGAGGGGAAGCGCGTGCTGGATGCAAAGGGCAGCGATCCAGAAATCGTTCATCTTCGAAGGTTTGATTGGCGCCGCGCTGCCGGTCGAAACGCGCAGTTGCCCATAGATTCGCGCCGTGTCCTCATCGGGAGTGAGGATGGGCCATCGAAGCGTAGCTCCTCGGAACAAACCGACTTGGTGCTCAGGACGCTGACTCGAGAACGCGCCGAAGTAAAGCTCTCCGAGCACAGGAAGAGGCAGGAATGCCGAGTACGCTTCTCCCATGAGCTGGGAAGGTGTAACTCGATCTTCTCGCATCAGATCGATGACAGCGCTGGAATCGACAGCGAGGCTTTCCTTCATCGCTCGGTCGGGAAGGCTTCTTCAATCGCCCGCTCGAACAACTCTCCCTCTTCGCTGGAAAGTGTGTTCTCCAAGGCCAGCCATGGACGTTCGGAGTCGATGACTCTGTCTACAAGCACGGAAACCTGCTCGTGGTCTCCGAACCCCTCCAGCGGCTCCAGCAAGCGAAGCGTCTGACTCTCTTTGTCGTATTCAGCTTTGACGGCATTTCTCATGACGTGCGTAGTGTAAGCCCGTCGCCGCTTTCTGCAATCGCGCGTCCTTTTTGCACGCCAACTACCCCGCAGAGAACATACCGGAATGTCCGGTAACTTTTGCCGGTTTTATAATCTGAGTCCGCGAGACTCAATGTGAGGTAATCGTATGAATTTCAACAAACTTACACTCAAAGCTCAGGAAGCCGTGGCTGAGGCGCAGAACCTTTCACGGGGCGCGGGTAACCCGGAAGTTACCGCAGAACATCTATTGATTGCGCTCCTCCGGCAGGAAGGCGGAATCGTCGGGCCGATCCTGACCAAGCTCGGGATTCAGCCGGGACAGATCGAGGCCGAGACCGCTGCCGAGATCGCAAAATACTCCCGCGTCGCAGGTGCCTCCGCGGAGCCGATCACCGGTCCGACGCTGCGCAAGGTTTTTGACGCCGCGTTCAACGCCGCCACCCAATTCAACGACGAATACGTTTCGACGGAGCACTTTCTCCTCGCGATCGCGCAGACCAAAGAAGCGACCGCTGCGAAGATCCTCGGCCGGCACGGCGCCGTGCCCGATGCGCTGCTCAAGGCGTTGCAATCGGTGCGCGGAACCCAGCGCGTCACCGATCAGAATCCGGAAGACAAGTACCAGGCTCTCGAGCGATACGCGCGCGACCTCACGCAACTTGCACGCCGCGGTAAACTCGATCCCGTCATCGGCCGTGATGAAGAGATCCGGCGCGTGATTCAGGTGCTCTCGCGCAGGACGAAAAACAATCCTGTCTTGATCGGCGAGCCCGGTGTCGGCAAGACCGCCATCGTCGAAGGACTGGCACGGCGCGTGATCGAAGGCGACGTTCCGGAAGGTCTCAAAAACAAACGCGTGGTCGCCCTCGACCTCGGCGCCATGATCGCCGGCGCGAAGTATCGCGGCGAGTTCGAAGACCGCCTCAAAGCCGTCATCAAGGAAGTCGAGGAGAGCGAAGGAAACGTCGTTCTCTTCATCGACGAGTTGCACACCCTCATCGGCGCCGGTGCTTCGGAAGGGGCGATGGACGCCTCGAACATGCTCAAGCCGGCGCTGGCGCGCGGCGAGCTGCGCGCAATCGGCGCGACGACGCTCAACGAATATCAGAAGCACATCGAAAAGGATGCCGCTCTCGCGCGGCGATTTCAGCCTGTGTTCGTCGGCGAGCCGACCGTTGAAGACACGATCGCCATTCTTCGCGGGCTCAAGGAACGTTACGAAGTGCATCACGGAGTGAAGATTCAGGACTCCGCGATCGTCGCAGCGGCAACGCTGTCGCACCGCTACATCACCGATAGATTCCTGCCCGACAAAGCGATCGACCTCGTCGACGAAGCAGCGTCGCGCCTGCGCATCGAGCTGACGTCGATGCCGCAGGAGATCGACGAGCTGACGCGGCGGATGACACAGCTTCAGATCGAGAAGCAGGCGCTCTCCCGCGAGACCAACCCAACCTCAAAACAACGCCTCGGCGAGATCGAGAGCGAGATCGGCGAGCTGCAGGAAAAAATCAGCACGCTGCGCACGCAGTGGGAGAACGAAAAAGGCGTCATCACGCAGATCACCGATCTCAAGAAAAAGATCGAAGAGACGCGCGAGGCGGCCAACGCCGCGGAGCGTCAGGGCGATTTGAACAAGGCAGCGGAGCTTCGTTACGGCGCGCTCCCGCAGTTCAATCGCGATCTCGAAGCCGCCTCGGCGCGCCTCATGGAGATGCAGAAAGGTGGCGCCCTTCTTCGCGAAGAAGTGACCGACGAAGACATCGCCGAGATCGTGTCGAAGTGGACCGGCGTGCCGGTCACGCGAATGATGGAGTCCGAGATTCAGAAGCTCGTGAAGATGGAGGACAACCTCAAGCTCCGCGTCATCGGGCAGGAGGAGGCGATCACCGCTGTCTCCAACGCCGTGCGCCGCTCGCGCGCGGGGCTCAAAGATCCCAGTCGTCCGATCGGCTCATTCATCTTCATGGGACCGACCGGCGTCGGCAAGACGGAGCTGGCGCGCGCGCTGGCCGAGTTTCTGTTCGACGACGAAAACGCCATGGTGCGCATCGACATGTCGGAGTACATGGAGCGCCACGCCGTCGCGCGTCTGATCGGCGCGCCTCCCGGCTACGTCGGTTACGAGGAAGGCGGCCAGCTCACCGAAGCGATTCGCCGGCGGCCGTACGCCGTGCTGCTCTTCGACGAGATCGAGAAAGCGCATCCCGAGGTCTTCAACATCATGTTGCAGATTCTCGACGACGGCCGTCTCACCGATTCGAAGGGCCGCGTGGTCGACTTCAAGAACACGGTGATCATCATGACGTCGAACGTCGGCGCGCAGTTCATCTTCGACTATCAAAAGTCGATGCAGACGCCGGCGCAGGAAGCGGAGATGGAGCGCAACGTTCAGGAGGAGTTGCACCGCCACTTCCGTCCCGAGTTTCTCAACCGCATCGACGACGTGATCATCTTCCACGCCCTCGACATGCAGCACATCAAACGCATCATCGAGATCCAGATCCGCAAGCTGACGAAGATGATCGCCAACCGCGGCGTCACCATCGAGATCAGCGATCACGCCAAAGAGCAGCTCGCGAAAGAAGGCTACGACCCGGCCTTCGGCGCGCGCCCGCTCAAGCGCGCGTTGCAGAAACTGATCATCGATCCGCTGGCGATGAAGCTGCTCGAAGGAAAGTTCAAGCCCGGCGACATCGTCTTCGTCAACGCCGGCGACGACGGAAAGGTCGAGCTCGCGCTCGAACCGGAGGCGATCGCGGTGAACTGACGCCGATTTCTCCTGCCACTTTCAAAATGGGGTCAGGTCTACTTTTGAAAGTGCCAAAACCGATGGTGCGCCAGAAGAATACGAGGGGGGCACTTTCAAAAGTAGACCTGACCCCATTTTGAAAGTGCGGATTAGGGTTGGATTAAGGTGGTGGCAGCGCGGCAACCGCGCGTCTCGCACGTAATGCAACCACGCTTTGGTGCGCCGCGAGAAAGGTCCCCGTCAGCAACAGCGGATATGCCGATGACTCGTAGCCAACGAAGAAGACCGGGAACGAGGTTACATCGATGATGGCGAGGATTATCACACGCGCTGCGATCGCCGCGAAGATCCCGCCGATGAGGATCGCAACCGTCCAATCGCCTCGGTGTCTGACGCTCCCTTTCAGCGTCAGAATGAAGAGGAGGAGCGCGGTCGCGAGCACCAGCGGAAATGTTGCCTGATAGAAGCGCGCGATCGCATTCAGAATGGCGAAACGAACGGCGTCAATCGAACGGAGGCCCGGGTCACTAACGGTCCTCTCGTATGAATACCCCCCCATGCGCACGAGCGGGTGGTGAGGCACAAGCGGATCCGTGCTGAGTGCAATGCGATCGACCGGCCGTCCGTGCAGCGACAGCACGAGTACGACATCCGGTCCATGCGCACTGATTTCGAAGCCGGCGTTCCGCGCCGGAGGAAAATCCTTCCAGCTAATCTTCAGGTGGTCGTAGAGATCGGGCGTCTGGAAACGCGTCACGCGCGCGTCAGGAACCGGCGTTCCGTTGGAGTGTTCGACGCTGACGTCGAGCGAGCCCTCCGCGTGAATGATCCATGCGACGAGATGCACCTGCTCGACGCTTCCCGCCCTTGGTGTCAGCGCCGTTCGCGTCGTCTCGACGAACTCGCGAAGTTCGCGGGGCTGCCCTTCCGAATACGCGGGTTTTGCCGCGAAACTGTCGAACGTTGCAAGGCGCCTGGCACCAAAGAGCCATCGCAGGACGACGTCTCGCCTCTGACCAGACAGCAGTGGAGGGAGAAGAGTGGCGTGCGCTTCTCGCGCATCAAGGCGTCCGGAGTGGCGAGCGCTGTCGATCTCGCGGCTGACGCGATCGTAGTAGCCGGCGACAGCGGCTGAGCCTCGCGCGTAGTAGCCCGTCTTCTCGACCGCCTCGCGAAACGCCCACATGAACGCTCCATTCGCGAGGTCCGCATTGTCCCCCTTCCAACGTGTTCCGAACTCACCTTCGATCAGCGGACGAAGCTCCGCGAATGCGGGGCTCACGGCGTAGACGCGCTCACGAACTTCCTTCGGCACTGGTACATGCGGCACAGGAGGATGCTGGCGCACGCTACTGAGGCTGCTGTACGCGAGGAGGAACGGACGCCATTTGAACTCGACGTCGCTCCAGACGCCGTATCGCAGTCCATTGGTGACGACGATCGCCGCGTGAGCCGCGGCCAGCGAGAGCGCGGGCGTGATGAGTACCAGCATGGCGCGTCTCCAGCGCGCCCGCCAGTCTCTGTACATCCATGCGAAAACGCCGGCAGCAGCGCATGCGGGCAGGGGCGTGATCCAAAGACTCTCCTCACGCGTGTGCCAGAGCCACGCGAGCGCGACGCTGGCGAGAATGACCCATGGGAGCACACTGCGCCGGCGAGCGCTGAGCCGCAGAAACGCGCCAGCCACACCGGCACAGGCCAGGAGACACAGCGCGGGATAAAAGCCCTCCCGCGAAACGCGATCGGCAATGTCGTTGGCGTAGCTCATCGGATTGAGAACAAGCACAACGAACAGGGCGACGCGCGCCGGCGCCGAACGAACCAATGGAGCGGCCGCGCGGCAGATGGCGAGGCACGCAAGCGTGTACAGCAACTGCTGCGCGAACAACAAAGGGATGTGTAGTGACGAGATCGCCGCGATCCATAGCGGGTATCCGGAGCCTTTGATCAGCGTCAGATAGTTGTAAGGCCCCATCCACTGGCCTGCCATGATCGAGCGGGCCCGTTGCAGGAACCAATAGTCGTCGATCGACGCCCAACCGATTGCTCTGAGAGTTCGCACCCCAGTGAGCCAAAGACGCGCGACAGCAATCGCGACGATCGCGACCCATTCCCAACTTACCCACCTCCGATAGAGAGTCTTCAACATCATGATTGCGGGCTCTCAAAGGCCGGTCATCGCGGAACCGAGAGCACGATCTTTCCGGTTCGATAATCGGTCGTCGTCATCATGGCCCACACCTTCGTGCCGTTTGATTCGATCCTGATGTCGACCGGCTCGCCGGCAAGCTGCGGAAACTCCGCTCCGAGGTCGCCGTTTGCGAAGTAGCCATCGCGATCGACGGCGAACTTTTTCCCGGCGATCAGGTGTCCATCGCGCGGCGAGTAAACGCGAACATCAACTGGCGTCCCCGAACCGGCATCACGGAGCCAGACTCGCAGATTCAGGCGAGCGTTCACCGGAACGGAAGGAAGCAAAACGCGATCATTCTGAAAATCGTTCTCGGAAAGGGCGGGGATATTGATCGGGGGCCAGTTCCCTGCGTGAACCACGGTCGAGAATGCCAGTTGCTTCGCAGTGCCACGAGGAACGCTGACGAAGAGGAATGGCCGTTCTCCTGGTCCCGATGCGAGTCGCTCCGTTTGTCCCGGCTCAAGATCGAGAGCGCATGGCGATGGCCTGGTTCCGCACGTGCTCAGTGCAACATGAATCGCACTCGTACCACTATTGCGGATTGTCTGATCGACGTGGAACCAGATGCCGGAAGGCGCGCCCACTACACCCACCGTGCCTGCAATCGGAAGCAGAATCGTCTCCTCGGGCGATTGATTCACTCCATCTGGCGCGATGAGTTGCGACACGTAGTAAAGACGGATCGACATGCCGACGCGCGTCATCGGAAACGGATCGAGCCACGACCATCCGCCCTTCGCGTGATCGAGACGATAGACGTGCTCGCCGACGGCGACCCAACCCTTCTCGGGATGCGTAGATATGGCTTCGTGCTGGTGCGGAAATCCGAGCGCGTCGTAGTCGTGGTAACCGAGGTTGACGGCCATTCGCTCGATGCGGAGCGCGCGCGCGGTGCTGCGAAGACGAAGCAGATCCTGACCCCAGTCGAGATTGCTGTCGATCAGGTAGCGTCCGGGATCGCGTCCGGCCAGCGCGTTGAAATAGGGGAAGTAGTCGGGATGCGCGGCGAGCGATGCGACGATATGAAGCCCAACGAACAATATCGCTGCGATGCGAATCTCTTTGCGCGCGCTGTCGAGCAGCGCAACCGTTCCGATCGCGGCTGCCGCGGTCAGCGGCACGTAGGCCGGCAGGACGTAGCGCACGCCGAGGTCGAGAATGCTGGGCATGGCCACCGCGAATATCGCCGCCGATCCCGCCAGCGCCTCGGCCATCGCCCATCGCCGCGAGCGATTCGTCCACGCCGCGCCGATGCCGGCCAGAAGCAACGCGAAAAATGCGAGCGTTGTCTTCAGGCCAACAGCCGCGGGGAAGTACCACCTGAAGCCGCTCTTGCTGATGTGGCCGAAGAGGTACGAGTCGAAATCGGCGTGACTGATTTCGAGCAGGCCGCCGACCCCCCGGAAAAACGCGGGCGCAGGCAGCGGCATCCATTGCGGCAGATGCGACAGCAGAACGCGGTCGAGGATGCCGAACTCACCGCGAAAATGTTGAAGCTCCGACAACCGGCCGGAGGTGAATGCGTATCCCGCCCAGATGACAGCCAACGCAACGGGCGGAACGATGAGCACGTTCGCGAGCGCGCGCAGACGCTCGCGCCGCCGCTCCGAATCGCCGAGCAAACGCACCACGTAAATCGCGGCGCACGCGGCGGGAACGTAGCCGATGGAAGAGAATTTCATCAGGATGCTGAAGCCGTAGCCGGCGCCGAGCAGTGCGGCGTGCATGGCGTCCGGCTTGCGCAGCCAGGCGGAGAAGGCGATCAGCGCAACGGCCAGTCCGGCGGTGGCGGCGGCGTCGAACGTGGCCAGTCCGGAGTAGCCGAGGATGATCGGCTGCATCGTGAAGAGCAGCACGGCGATGACCGCCTCGGTTTCGCCGAATTCGCGCCGCACCCAGACGAAGAAAGCCCAGCACGCGAGGACGAAAAAAACCAGATTGCCAACACGCATCAGCACGAGGTTTCTCTCGTATTTGCCGTGCCCGTACATGACGGTGTGAATCTTCTCGAACCGGTTGCCTTCGACTGGCCATCGCATACCGCCCGCCATCGGCGCGGCCGCCATCACGACGCGCGGAAGCGGTGGGTTCTCCGGCTGCAGTACGTACTGGTGGTATTGCAAAAGCTCGAGACCGGCGCCGACATGCGTGATCTCATCGACGGTGTCGGAGAACGTTCTCCACGTCGAGGCGATGCGTACGCAGCCGATGACGATCAGCAATACGGCCAGCACCGCGGGCCGGAGTTTCGGCAAGGACGGCAGCATGGGTGGCGAATATAGCCGTTCAGGGGATGTAGTAGAGCGAGATTGATTTCCCTACGCGGCGAGCCGGTTGCGGCAGCCATCGGAGCGCGCCCTGCTGCTGCATCATCTGGCGAGCATGGTCGCTGATCGCGATCCATCCGTGCGAGCGGGTCCACATGCTGATCTGATAGGTCGTCGGGAACCCGAGCGCTGCGAGATCGGCCGGCCCCATGAGATCGAGCGTGAGCGACGGGATGTGCTGGCGCCGGACGACGGAGCGGAGCCGGAGGATGTCCTGTCCCCAGTCGATGTTGCTGTCGATGAGGTAACGCGAAGGATCGCGTCCGGCAAAGAGGTTGAAGTAAGGGAAGTAGTCAGGATGCGCGAATGCTGATGCGCCGAGGTGGCAGACGAGCAGCGCGATCGCGACGGCGGCGCTCATGCGCGAGGCGTGCAACATCGCCAGGAACGCCGCCGCCGAGGCGATGGCGAATGGCACGTAGAACGGGAGGACGTAGCGGATGCCGGCGTCGAGCGCGCTTGGCATCACAGTGACAATGATGACGAGAGCGGCGATGCTCCATTCTGCGAACGGCCAGCGCAATACGCGGTCGCGCAACGCGAACCAGGCGCCGGCGGCGAAAAGCACCAGCGCGGCGATCGTTGTCTTCAAGGCTACGGCGAATGGGAAATACCACCACCAGCCGGTCGTCCCCGTCCGCCCGCAGAGGAAGGTCAGGAATCCCTCCTGATTCGTTTTGTGAAGGGCGCTGATGCCGTCGAAGAAGCCGGGCGCTGGCAGCGGGACGGACGGGCTGATGCGCGCGAGAACGTGCTGCAACGGCAGCGGGTACGAATTCATCCATGGCTGCAGCTCCGCGAACGTGCGCACGGTAAAGCCGTAGCCGGCCCAGATCACGAAGAGCGTCACGCCCGCCGCCGGCAGCATCGTGGCGATGGCGCGTCCGAACGTCTGACGAAGCTCCGTATCGCGAAACAAGCGGACAGCGGCAATGGCGGCGCAGGTCACCGGTACGAAGACGATGCTGGAAAATTTGCAGTTGATGCTGAAACCGAAGCCCGCACCGAAGATGAGCGCGCGCGTCAGATCGGGGCGGTGCAACCAATGCAGAAATGCCAGAAGCGCCACGGCCAGACCGGCCACCGCGGGGCCGTCGTGCGTGGCCAGCGCCGAGTAACCGAGGACGATCGGCTCCATCGTGAAAAGAAACGTTGCCGCGACTGCGCCGGCATCACCGAGCGCATCACGCGCTGCGTAGAAAAGCGCGATGGCTGCGATGACGAAGAAGAGGATCGTGCCGGCACGCGCGCGAAAGAGATTCGCTTTGTAATCGCCGTGTCCGTAGAAGACGCTGTGAATCTGATCGCTGAACGAGCCATTCGGATCGAAACGCATTCCGCCCAGCTCGGGCAGGGCCGCGAAGATCAGGGATGCGAGCGGCGGGTTCTCGGTCTGCAGGTTGTAGCGGTGATATTGGATCAGCTCCATGCCCACGCCGAGGTGCGCCGGCTCGTCGTTGGTGGCGGAGAAAACACGGAAGGTCGTGGTCATACGGACCGCGCCGATGGCGATGAGCAACGCGGCAAGCGTGGCCGGACGAAATGCGAAGCGCTGCATTTTGGGCGGCGATTCTACTGCGCTGGTTTACGGAATCCGATACAACCGAATCGACTTCCCCACCCGCTCATACCTCGCCGGCAACCACTTCAATCCACCCTCGGCAGCCGAGATTTGATACGCGTGGTCGCTGACCGCGACCCATCCGTGCGATTCCGTCCACGGACTCGCGGGCTCGACCGGCGGAAAGCCGAGGGCCACGTAATCGGCTGGTCCCATCAACGACGCTGTCAGCTTTTCCATGTGCTCGCGCCGCGCGATTTTGCGAAGGCGGAGGATGTCCTGTCCCCAGTCGATGTTGCTGTCGACGAGGTAGCGCGACGGGTCGGAACCGGCGAAGGCGTTGAAGTACGGAAAGTAGTCTGGATGAGCAAGCGCCGAGGCAGCGATCTGCGCGGCCACGAGTACGGCGGCGATGACCGCGGTCGTACGCGATGCCCGAATCATCGCCATCACCGTGCACGCCGCGGCGATCGCGAACGGGATGTAAAACGGAAGAAGATAGCGGACGCCGAGGTCGAGAGCGCTCGGCATCGCGGCGACGATGATCGCGATTCCGGCGGCGGTCCATTCCGCGAACGGCCATCGCATTTCGCGGTCACCAAGCGCGAACCAGAAGCCCGTCAAGAAAAAAACGAGAGCAGCGATCGTCGTCTTCAGCGCGATGGCGAACGGGAAATACCACCATCGCCCGTTCTTCAGGATCTTGCCGCACAGGTAGGTCTGGTAGCCCCGCTCTTCAAACTTCAGAAGGCCCGCGATGCCGATGAAGAAGTTCGACGCGGGCAGCGGCGTCCGCGGGTTGGTTTGTATGAGGAGACGTTGCACCGCCGGGCTGAAGACGGGCGCCCACGGCTGCAATTCGCTGATGGTTCCGACTCGGAATCCGTAGCCGGCCCAGATCACGAGCAACGTGATCGCCGCCGCCGGAACGAGAGTGATTACCGCACGGCCGATGCGAGCGCGGAGTGTGACATCGTGCAGCAGACGGACTATGACGAGCGCGATGCAAGCGACTGCGACGAAGGGAATGCAGGAAAACTTGCAAAGAATGCTGAAGCCGTACGCGGCGCCGAACAAGAGCGCTGACTTGAGGTTCGGCTCTCGCAGCCAGCGTGTGAACGCGAAGAGCGCCACGGCCACGCCGGCGGTGGCAGCGGCATCGTGCGTGGCCAGGGCCGAGTAGCCGAGGACGACCGGCTCCATCGTGAAGAGAAGAACGGCCAGCACCGCAGCTTTTTCGCCGATCGCGTCGCGCGCCAGAAAAAACAACGTCACCGCGGCGATGACGAAGAAGACGATGTTCCCGACCCGCGCGCGCACGAGGTTCGCTCGATACTCGCCGTGACCGTAGAAGATGCTGTGAACCTGCTCGGGATAGTTCCCACTGTTGTCGTAACGCATCCCTCCCAGATACGGCGCGATGGCCATCACCAGCCGCGGCAGCGGCGGGTTCTCGCGCTGAAACCAATAGCGGTGGTACTGATAGATGTCCAACCCGGCGCCGATGTGCGTGGCCTCGTCGCTGGTCGCCGAGAAAACCCGGAACGTGGTGGCCATCCGAATCGCGCCGATGGCGATCAGCAGCGCAGCAAGTGCGGCCGGACGAAATACAACGCGCTGCATGACGTCTGGCGATTCTACTGCGCACGACTCTTGCCTTCCTTTCGCGGCGGAGGCAAAACATGCGTAATCGCCGTCATCAGATCCTTGCCCTCGTGCTCATCGTCTGCTGCGTCGCGCTCCTGCCGGCCGCCTGCAAAACGAAGGAGCAGCCCGCGGAAACCAACACGATGGGCAACGCCACCGACCGCAATCCCGCCACCGGCACGAGCGGCACTGGCGAACCAGTCTCGCCCGCCACCGGTACAGCCACCGCCGCGCAGCAACTCGGCACCGTCGCCCCCAGCTCCGCCACCGGAACCGCGCCCGTCCTGACCGGCACGGAAGACGTTCACGCGCAGAAGTCCGACACGACGTCTACATTGCAGGGACCGGGCGGCACGACGACCGCCTCCGTCGCCACGCCAACCGACACGACCGCGACGATCACAACGCCCACGAAAACGACGACCGCGGCGGTGAAGAAGCACTGATCGCGCTGCCAGTATCGTGGTCGCTTGGAAACATTCGCAGATCTGCGCGGCACCGATGTGCGGGCCTCATCGCCGCGCCAGAATTCCCTGGTACAACTCCTCCAACCTCGCGATCCGCAACTCTTTCGAGAAGCCTCGCACGACATGTTCGCGCGCGTACGCGGCGACGCGTCCGCGACGCGCCGGATCGTCGATCACTTCCGCGATCGCGCGGGCCAGCGGCGGCACTTCCTTCGCCGGAATCAGCCAGCCAACATCGGGCGATGAGACGAGCTCGCGGTTGCCGCCGCAATCGGTGGCGATGACCGGTTTTCGCATCGACATCGCCTCCCGGATCGTGCCGGTGATGCCGGTGCCGGCCCACGACGCATCGACGACGAGGTCGCAGCCGGCGAAGACGTTCGGCATGTCGTCGCGGTATTCGACCGGGGTGACGTGCGTTGCGATGCCGCGCTCGTTCGCGTAGCTCGCCACCTCGGCGCGCTCCGATTCGTCGCGGCAGCCGATCAGTGCGAGGTGGGCGTGCGGGTGGGTGGGAAGGATCGACGCGACGGCATCGATCAGCTCCTTCCACCCTTTCCACGTTCGAACGCCGACTTGCGCAATGAGGAAGGCATCGTCCGCGATGCCTTTTTCGCGGCGGAAGATGGTTGCGTCCCAGCGAGCCGGATCGAACAAGTGAACGTCGGTTCCCGCATAGACGACGACGACTTTCTCGCGCGGCAGGCGGCCACTGTCAACGATCACATCCTGAATCTGCGCGCAGACGGTGACCACGCGGTCGACCCGCTGCGTTCGATACTTGATCCGATTCCAGACGTCGAGCGGAAACGAGACGCCGCGGTTCACGATGAATGCGCCCACCGGCCGGGCAAACGTGGCAGCCAGCGCGAGCGAGTGGGCCACGCCCTTGTGAACGTGAACGACGTCCGGCCGCTGTTCGCGAAAAAGCTGTCCCAACTTCCACGCGCTGACGAGATCGAACTCGTTGCGCATGCGCAGTCCAACGAATGTGACGCCGGCCTGATGCGCTTTTTCTTCGAGCACGGCGTCCGGACGGCTGACCATCGTGACGTCATGGCCACGTTCGCGCAAACCGGACGCGGCCTGAAACATCTGGTGCACGGAGCCGGTGTTGAACTGATTGAATTCGAGGATCTGGAAGATGCGCATCGGCGAGGGGGCGGATTGTACCGGCGGTAGCGCGCAACCGCGCACTTGCTATATCGTTTCCGGTCCCTTGAAAGGAGCTTCGCGCACCGAATCCAGCACGCAGGCTGGCCGCTCGCCAGGAGCCAGATGGAACGACCGAAATCCGAGATCAAAGTAACGGACAAGCGGATCTTTACCGCCGAGGGAGAGATTCGCGAAGAGTTCAAACAGGAGGTCACGCCGGTCGATCCGGCGGCGGCCAAACCGGCTGCTCCTGCTGCACCCGAGCCCGCGAAGGCGGCGCCGGAAGCCGTGAAGGCCGCCGCTCCGCCCGCTCGTGCTGCCGAGCCTCCGGCCGCCGACCGGCGCAACAAGTCGGTCGCGGATAAGGCGTTGAATCCCGGCACTCCGTTCGCGGATTTCGTCGAGCCGCTCATCGCGCAGGCGTACATGTCGTTGGGCATGTTGCGCAACCCGTATGATCCGAAACCGAAGCTGGATGCCGCCGCGGCGCGTCAGATGATCGAGATGCTGACGATGCTTAAAGAGAAGACGAACGGCAACCTGACCGCGGATGAAGACGATTTTCTGTCGACACATCTGGGAGAATTGAAGCTCGCATTCGTCCAACGAACAAAAAGCATTACATGAGACAACGCCTGATCTCGCTGCTCGCTGCGTCGATGTGCCTCGCGTCCGCCGCGGCACATGCGGGAGACACAGCGCCGCGCGACATCTGGTCACAGGCCGCTGCATCCGCCGACGCCGGCAATGTCGAAGCGGCCGCGAAGAAGACCAGCGAGTTGATGGAGATCGGCAAGGTGTCGGGCATCCGCACCTATCCGTCGTACGCCGCTTCTGCCGCGATTCTGGCGCGCCAGACGGCGCAGTCGAACAAGCCGGTTGCGGATTGGGCGAATAAGGCTGCCGACACGCTCGATCCCGGCTCGTCCACGGTCGCGTTCATTCGTGCCGAGGAGGCAGCGAACTCGAAGAGCTGGGGCGCGGTGCTGCCGCTGTTCGCGCGCGGAATCGCCGGACTTTTCGCTCACTACCGCTCGCGGCTGCTCGCCCGTTCCGATACCGTCATCACGATACTTCTCGCGCTCGCATTGACGGCCGCGATTTTCGCGCTTGCCTTGTTGATCCGCTACGGCCGCGCGATGACGCACGACTTCCGCGAGATGCTCGGAGAACGGCTGCACGGCGGCTCGGTTTCAGTGATTGCCTTCGCGCTTCTCTTCCTACCGATCTTCTTTTGGCTCGGACCGGTGTGGCTCGTCTTTTACTGGTTCGTCATTTTCTTCGGGTACGCGAAGAGCGGCGAGCGGATCGTGATCGTGGTTCTCTCGTTGCTGCTGGCCGTCGCGCCGCTGGTGCTCGACTGGACCTCGCAACGGATCGCCGGCATCGACAGCCCGGTCGTGATGTCAGCCATCACCAGCGACGAGCGAACCTACGAGCCGGACGCGCTTCGCCGGATGCAGGAACTGGTCAACATCGTTCCTGACGATGCCATGCTCCATCTCCTCCTCGGCACGCTCTATCTCCAGGACGGAAACGACCAGCAGGCGAGCCAGCATTACCAGCGCTCCGCCGAGCTTCACGACAACGCCGGCGCCCACGTCAACCTCGGCAACCTTCATTTCTACAACAACGATTTCGCGACGGCAGTGACGGAGTACAACAAAGCGGAGGTGCTGGATCCGCGGCTGGCGATCGCGTTTTACGACGAATCGATCGCTCTCGGTGAGTTGTACAAGTTCGACCAGCAGGCGCAGAAACTCGATCAGGCCAAGAAGATCGACCGCGGTCTCATCGAACGGCTCTCGTCGTCGGAATTGCGTTCGCAGAAACTCGAAGTCGTTCTCTACCATCCGAGCATTTCGCAGGCCTGGGCCGTGTCCTCGGACATTGCCCAACAAGGCATCGCACGCTCGCTCTTCGGAAATTACGCGTGGTTCAATCCGGTGGAGAGCATGCGCAATCCGCTGACGGCCGGCGCGATCCTCACGCTGATTCTGGCGCCGCTACTCTTTCTCAAACGACGCCGTGCGGGATTCGCCGGCTCCTGCTTCAAGTGCGGACGGACGTTCTGCCTTCGTTGCAAATCGGCGCGGGAGAGCACGACGTTCTGCACGCAATGCATTCATATCTACCTCAAGCGCGACGGAGTTTCAGCGGCCACGAAGCGGTCCAAGCTCGAAGAAGTGAACGAGCATCAGCATGCCGTCCTGAAGCGGAATCGCTGGCTGGCCACCTTTCTGCCGGGCTCCGCGCAAGTCATCGAAGGGCACGCGCTCAAAGGCGCCGTTGCTTCGTTCGTATTCGCGTTTTTCGTTTCGCTTGCGATTCTTTCGGGCCGGCTTGCGCCGGTTCTGGCGCCGGGAGATACGGCCAGGACGATCGTCCGCATCGTTGCAATCGTCCTCGCCGCCGCACTCTGGTTGTTCATTACGCTGCCGGTGTATCGGAGGAACATCAACTCGGTTTGATGATGGTTTGACATGGCACTCGAAGGCACACTCAAAGATTTCAGTCTCGCCGATATCTTCCAGCTCATCGGTCTGCAGCGAAAGACCGGAGTTCTGACGCTTCGCAGCAAGGACGACACCGTGACGGTGACGTTCCTCGATGGAAAGGTCGTCGGTGCCGACTCGATCAGCCATCGTCTGGAGAACCGTCTCGGACACGTACTTCTGCGCAGCGAGTTGCTGACGCAGGATCAACTCAACCGGGCGCTGGAGATTCAGAAAGAGACGCTGCAGCGGCTCGGATTCATCCTCGTTCACTACGGCATCATCTCCATCGAATCGCTCAAGCAGGCGCTGCAGCTTCAGATTCTCCAGATCGTCTTCCGCCTCTTCCGCTGGAAAGACGGCGACTACCATTTCTCGCAGGAGACGACGATCGAGTACGACCGCGATTACGTCGTTCCGGTCAGCGCGGAATCGATCCTGATGGAAGGCGCGCGGATGATCGACGAGTGGCCGATCATCGAGAAGCGCATCCGCTCGTACGACATGGTCTTCCGCAAGAAGATGACGGATCAGGAGATCGTCGTCGCCGGTGCCAGCGAAGAGGCGGACGAGGTCGACTTCGATGCCGCGCCCACGCGCCGCCGCAAGCCGGCACTGACCGACAAGGTCCGCATCTCGCGCGACGAGAAAACGATCTACGACATGGTCGACGGCACGACGTCGGTCACCGGCGTGATGGAGCTGTCGAAGCTGCCGGAGTTCGACACCGCGAAGGCGTTGTACGAGCTCCTGACGCGCGATCTGATCGAAGAGGTTCGCGGCGGCAAGGCCGCGGAAGTGCTCGCCCACATGACGCCGTTGGACGAGGACGAAGTCGCCGAGACGCCGGTGCCGTTGCCGCTGGTTGCCGTGCTGGCACTTCTCGCGCTCCTCTCGCTGGCCACCTCGTTCCGGAATCCGCTCAACTCGTTGCATCCGCTCGGACCGGCGCATCGATCATCGTCCGTCGAGGAAACGCGCAAAGCGATCTCGATCGAGCGGATCGAGCAGATCGGCCAGTCGCTCGAGATGTACAACGTCATCAACGGACGGCTTCCGGCCAGGCTTCAGGATCTCGTCCCGCTCTACCTTTCGCCATCGCTTCTGCGCGATCCGTGGGGCCACGCGTACAAGTACCTGCCGCAGCCGCAGCGCTACCTCGTCATCGGATTCACTCCCGATGAAAAGCCCGACACGGATCTCTTCCTCTCGCACGTGATCGATGCCGGGACGCCTGCCGCGACCTCCTCGAAGCCGGTGACGGGCGGGATTCAACTGATCGATTGATTCACTCGATTCGTGAATACGAAACGGGGGTGCCTTGTTCTGCCCGCCGGTCCGTATGAAGACACTCATGGTTCTGCTGCTGCTCGCCCGAGCTGCATCGCTCTCCGCATCGACACCGAAACTCCCGCTGGTCGAAGTGCCCGCCACGCGCGGCGCGTCCGACACGCTGGTCGTTTTCGTTTCCGGCGACGGCGGCTGGGCGGCGATCGACAAGGAGATCTCGAAGGTCCTCGCGTCCGAGGGAATGCCGGTGGTTGGGCTGAACGCGCTCCAGTATTTCTGGTCGAAGCGGACTCCCGACAGCGCCTCCCGCGACCTCCGCACGATCATCGATCAATACCTCGGCCAGTGGCACAAGTCGCGCGTGCTTCTGGCCGGTTACTCGCGCGGCGCGGACGTTCTGCCAGCCATGATCAGCCGGCTGCCGGCGGAGACGCAGGCCAAGATTCGCGCGATCGTGCTGCTCGGTCCCAGCCCGAAGGTGGAGTTCGAGTTTCACGTCGCCGATTGGATGCGCAGTAGTTCGGCGGGCGAAGCGGTCATGCCGGAGATTGCCAAACTCGCCGCGCATCGCATTCTCTGTCTTTCGGGCGAGGATGACCGTGAATCGCTTTGCCGCGAGCTGACCGGCCGTCCGCACATCGACGTCATCACGCTCAAGGGCGCACACCATTTCGACGGCGGCTATGACAACCTTGGCCGCATCATCATCGAGCACCTCAAGTGAAACGAATCGCGCTACTACTTCTCGCTCTCACCGCCGCCACCGCGCGCGCCCAGGCACCTGACGAGCGCTGCGGGGCGCGCGCCGATATCACCGGCCTGCCCGTGGTGACCCTCGGCGCCAAAGTTCCCAGCGATCGGTTCGCCATCATGATCACCGGCGACGGCGGCTGGCGGCGCATCGACCGCAAGATCACCGACCGCCTTCGCGCCGCTGGCATCCCGATCGTGGGCTTCATCGCCTCCGACTACTACCGCACGCGCCGCACGCCCGACGAGTCGGCCTGCGACCTCGAGCGCATCATTCGCTACTACCGGATCCAGTGGAAACGAAACAAAGTGATGCTGATCGGCTACTCGCGCGGCGCCGATGTTCTGCCGTTCATGGCCGCCCGTCTTCCCGCCGATCTTCGCGCCTCCACCCAACTCATCGCCCTCCTCGGCCTGGAGCCCTCGATCGACTTCAAGTACTCGCCGGCATGGAGTCTCAACGCCTACAAGCACAAGGAACCGATGCTGGCCGTGAAACCCGAAGTGGAGAAGCTGCGCGGCCAGAACGTGCTGTGCATCTTCGGAGCGAAGGAGAAAAACTCGCTCTGCCACCAGCTCGATCGGAGAGCGTTCAAGATCGTGGCGGAACCGGGTGGACACCACTTCGCAGGCAAGTACCGCGACATCGCGGACGTGATTTTGATCGAGTCGGCGGGAAGGTGAGGGAGTGGGGAGTTGGGTGTGGGGAGTGGGAGACGGCAATGCTCCGAAACGAACAGCGGCCCCTTTCGGGACCGCCTAAAACCAGCAGACAGAACCGCTGGCGCTGTTATCGCTGAATGTAGTGTGGCGCTTCGTTCCGGTCAAGTTCGATGTGCGAGCCCCACTGCAGATCTACGTTGAATCTGTCGCTCGGGCTGTGTGAGTGAAAGATTCTCGATAGGGCAGCACTCGTCTCTCCACCCCCCACACCCGACACCCTACCCCCCACATCCGATCTAGAATACGCCGGTGCGAGGTCTCCACATGATTGCTGCGGTGCTGTTGCTACTGCTCAACGCCGCCTGCCACAGCCCGACGTCGCCTGACAGCGGCACGCCCGCGCAGCATGGGCGGCTCTCGGGCATCGTCACGATCGGACCGAATTGCCCCGGTCCGGAGACCACGACCTGTCCGGCGCAGCCGTCGGCCTATGCCGCGCGAAAGATCCTCGTCTACAACGAGTCGAAGTCGAACCTGCTCTTCACGGTCGACATCGACTCGCAGGGCGCGTACGTCATCGATCTCGCGCCGGGCAAATAC
This sequence comes from Thermoanaerobaculia bacterium, assembly GCA_963719365.1. Classification (GTDB taxonomy): domain Bacteria; phylum Acidobacteriota; class Thermoanaerobaculia; order Gp7-AA8; family Gp7-AA8; genus JADGNZ01. Next base: position 2,801,965 of record OY970380.1, read on the forward strand.
ACGATCGACCTCAAGCCGAGCGGCATCGACAAAACGGGCGATCTGCCGAAACTCGTCGAGATTCACGCGAACACGGTCACGAGCCTGAACGTCAGCATCGATACCGGCATCCGCTGAACGGCTCGGCGGAAACGAGAAGGCCGGCGCAGAACGCCGGCCTCGTTGGGCTCGCGGTTCCGGACTACGCTTTCAGGTGCTTGCTGACGAGAGCGGTCATCTCGAACATCGAGACCTGCTTCTTGCCGTTGAAGATCTTCAGCAGCTTGTCGTCTGCGTTGATCATCCGCTTGTTCGTCTTGTCCTGAAGGCCGTTCGCCTTGATGTAATCCCACACCTTTTTCGTGACTTCGCTGCGGGGGATCGGCTTGCTGCCGACGATCGTGGCCAGGTCGCTGCTCGGAGTAACTTCCGCGGCAAGACCTTTGCCGGGGCTCTTCTTCGTTGTCGCCATTAGTAATTTCCTCTCCTACGTTTGTTCTACGTTTGCGCGGATTGTGCGCTACTGAACCCACCGCGTCAAACGTGGAATTTCGGTCGATGTGCCAAAAGTCATGATGAGCCTGCTGCGCTTCAGGCACATGTGCATCTTCTCACAGCCGCCTAGATTGGCTTGCGAAGGAGATGTTCATGCACCAACAACCACTCGTGCGGCTCACCGATGTCACCCGCACTTACCCGCTCGGACGCGTCAAGGTCCGCGCACTCACAGGCGTTTCGCTCGATATCGATCGCGGTGATTTCCTCGCGTTGGCCGGCCCGTCAGGCAGCGGCAAGACGACGCTGCTCAACCTCATCGGATGTATCGACAAGCCGGATAGCGGCCGCATCGTGATCGACGGCGTCGATGTGACAGACGTTCCCCTGCACCGCCTGGCCGCGACGCGGCGCGACACGCTCGGCTTCATTTTTCAAACGTTCAACCTGATCCCCGTTCTCACCGCCTTCGAGAACGTCGAGTATCCGCTCCTGCTGCAGCATCTGCCCGCGCGTCAGCGCCGCGGCCGCGTTCGCTACTGGCTCGATCAGGTCGGACTGACGGATCAGGCCCGCCAGCGTCCCGACCAGCTCTCCGGCGGACAACGGCAGCGCGTGGCCATCGCGCGGGCCATGGCCGGCGAGCCGAAGCTTGTCCTCGCTGACGAGCCCACCGCCAATCTCGACTCAGTCACCGCCGGACGAATCCTCGACCTCGTCGAAGGACTCAACGAATCGACAGGCTGCACGTTCATCTTCGCCACGCACGATCCCGCGCTGATGGCGCGCGCCCGGCGCTGCGTCCGCATGCACGACGGCGCAATCGTCGCCGAGCCATTGCTCGAAGCGCGCGCTTCGTAAGGAAAACCGATGCTCACCAAACTCGCCCTTCGCAACGTCTTTCGCAACCGCCGCCGTTCGGCCATCACGCTGCTCGTCATCGTCTTCGGCGCGGTCGGCCTCATTCTTTTCGGCGGCTACAAAGCCATCACCTTCCACGGCCTTCGCGAGAGCACGATCCGCAACCGGCTGGGACATCTCCAGATTTACAAGCAGGGATTCGAGCACGCCGAAGCGAAGAAGCCGCTCGAATTCGGGCTCGATGACGTCACTCCGCTCCGCCGCGCCATCGAGAGCGACAAACGCGTCCGCATGACCACCGCGCAGATCACGCTGATGGGCCTAATCAGCAACGGCGACAAGTCGGAGACCTTCATGGCCACCGGCGTGGAGCCGAAGGAAGACCGCGCCATGAACGCGCAGCGCCTCGTCGCCGGCACCGATCTGCCGGACGGCGAAAGCGATGCCGTGATCATCGGCCGCGGCCTGGCCGCCTCGATGCACGCCAAGCCCGGCGACTACCTCACGCTGATGTCGACGACAACCTCAGGATCGCTGAACGCCATCGACGTCCGCGTGGCCGGAATCTTCATGAGCGGCGTGAAGGAGTACGACGACCGAGCCATCAAGATGCCGCTGGCCGGCGCGCAACAACTTCTTCAAACGACGAAGGTCGAACGTCTCCTCGTCCTTCTCAACGAGACCGACGATACCGCCGCGGTCCGTGCCGATCTGGCCACGCTCTTTGCCCGCAAGCACTGGGCGCTGGAGATGAAGGATTGGTCGCAGCTCGCCAGCTTCTACCACCAGGTCGTGCTGCTCTACAACGGCATCTTCGGCTTCATCGGCATGGTCGTTTTCGGCATCGTGATCTTCAGCGTGGCCAACACAATCGTGATGTCGATCTTCGAGCGCACGCGCGAGATCGGCACGATGATGGCCATCGGCACGACGCGCTCCAGCATCTGGCGTCTCTTCCTCCTCGAAGGCCTTTTCATCGGCCTCCTCGGCGGCATCGCCGGCCTGCTCGTCGGCGCCGGCGCATCCAGCATCATCAACCACGTCCACCTGATGCTGCCGCCGCCTCCCGGCTACACGCAGGGCTACCCGCTTCGCGTGATGCTGCAACCCGGCATCCTCATCACCGCGTTCCTCATCGCCGTGATCACCGCAACGCTCTCCTCGATCCTGCCAGCGCTCAAAGCGTCACGGCTGAAGATCGTCGATGCGCTGGGACACATTTGAGTTGGTTGGGGGAGTGGGGAGTAGGGGGTGGGGTGTGGGAGCGGGAGACGGACAAACAGATCCGAACTTTCGCTCTCAACCGCACCGCCCCTCTTCCGCACTCCCTCACTGCGTTCTTTCTCCCACACCCCACCCCCTACTCCCCACACCCCGGAGGCACCATGAAACGAATCCTGCTCATCCTTCTTCTCGCCGCTGCGCCGTTGCGCGCAGCGAGCACTGACGCCGCGTCCGTCCTCGCACGGGCCGATGTCTTCCGCAATCCGATCGCCAGTTTTTCGATCGATGTCGAGCTCACCTCGTTTACGCCGGACGGCAAATCGAATACCTCGCGCTTTCGCGTCTACGGCAAAGGTGCGGACCGCAGCATCGTCGAGTTCACCTATCCGCAGACGGAGAAGGGGAAGTACCTGCTGATGCTGCGCGACGCGATGTGGATTTACATGCCGACAGCGAGCCGCCCGATCCGCATCTCGCCGCTGCAACGGCTGATGGGCCAGGCCTCGAACGGCGACGTGGCGCGGACGAACTTTGCGACCGACTACGACGCGAAGTCGGTAGCCGAGGAGGGCGACGCGTACGTGCTCGATCTGATGGCAAGAGATCCAGCCGTCGCCTACAACCGCGTCAAACTCTGGATCGACAAACAAAGCTACGAACCGCGCCGCGCCGATTTCTACGTCGTCTCCGGCAAGTTGATCAAGCGCGCGAACTATCGCCAGTACGGAACGATGGCCGGCCGCCGCGTGGTGACCGAGGTGGAGATCGAGGACCTGCTCCGCCCCGGCAACCGCACGACGATGCGCTACGCCAACCTCACGCCCAAAGACAACGCCGAAAAGATGTTCACGAAGGACTCCCTCGGCAAATGGTGAAAATCGGAAGCAGCGTAGGTTCACCGAACGTAGCGCCGCCGGCCCGGCGGCTGTATCGCCGGCGGCTCGCCGGCGGTCTCCTCATCACGCTGCTCGCGACGACTACGCACGCCGAGGTCTTCAAATTCTTCGGATCAGCGGGCGTCGAGTCCCAGCTCACCCCCGCCAACACCGCCTCCCCACTGAATCCCGACAACGTCGCTGCCATCCCCTATCGAACATCGTCCGCTGATGCCGTTGCCTTCTTCGATGCCGCGCCGGAAAGCCGCACGTGGAAGCTTCACCTCAAACTTCGCGGCGATGTCGGCGAGGGAGGCAGCCAGCAAGCGACCGACGGCGAAGCCTACCTGCAGCTCAATCCCAAACCGTGGCTCGACGTGACCATCGGCCGAGTCATCGAAAAATGGGGCACCGGCTACGCGTGGAATCCGACCGCATTCGTCAGTCCGAAAAAGAATCCAACCGATCCATCCGATCACCGTTCCGCGAATCAGGGCATCAACATGCTGCGTGCTGATCTGTTCGCCCGCGGCACGAACATCTCGCTCTACGCGCTCGATCATGGCGCCGTCGCCGCGCGCGTCTATCGTCTCGTCGCAGGTACCGACGTCTCGCTCCACTTCCGTCGCGATGCCGACGGCACGCAACAAGGCATCAGCGCCGCACGCGTCTTCGGCGACGCGCTCGAATTGCACGCCGAAATCGCACGCCGTCACGCCCTCGCCGGGGCGCAATACACCTTCAAACGCAACGTCAACATCGTCGCCGAGCTGTACCACAGCGGCGACGGACTCGATGCCCGCGCGTGGCGGGAGTTTCGCCTCATGGCTGACAACGCGCACAGCGAAACGACGCTTCGTACAGCGAATGGGGAGTACGCTCCGCTGCGCATGGCCCGCGACTACGCGTTCGTCCGCGTCGACTGGCCTTTCGAAAAACTCGACGCCGAGCTGATCGTGATCACGAACATGAGAGACGGCTCACTCCTGGCACGCGCCACGTTCACGCATAAGCTCCGATCGAACATGAGCATCTACCTGATCGACACCGAGTTCGCGGGCGCGCGCGCCAGCGAGCTCGCGTACATGCAGGTGCGGCGCGTGACGACGGGTGGCGCACGCTTCTACTTCTAAACATCATGAACTTGAGCGAACGAAAGCTGTCGCTGACCGGGATCCTGACGTGGATTCTGATCGGAATCCCAAGCTTGATTTGGGAAGTCGATCACTACCACTCGCTCGTCACGATCCGAGGCGCGATTCTGATCAGCGCGTTGCTCTTGTTTCTCGCCGGCTTCCTGATCGCGACGCGCCCCGGGTGCGATAAGCGGCTGCGCATTCCGGTGATCGCCGTGGAGTTACTGGCAGCCTTTGTCTGCACCGCGCTGCAGCCCGTCGGTTTCCTGCCGGTCATGCTGGTGATCGTGGCTGCGCAGCTCGGCAGTTTCCCGCCCCGCTTCGCGATTCCCGTGATCGTCTTCAACTCCGTGGTGCTCGGTCTGATCGAGCTGCGCACCGACGGCGACTTCGTCATCTACGCGTTGGTCTATCTCGCCTTCTCGCTCTTCGCACTGTTCGCGATGCACGTCGCGCACTCCGAGATGGAAGCGCGAAAATCGCTGGCCGAGGCAAATGCGGAGCTGCGGATGACCACGGAGTTGCTCGAGATCAGCAGCCGCACGTCGGAGCGCCTGCGCATCGCCCGCGATCTTCACGATCTCATCGGCCATCACCTCACCGCGCTCAGCCTCAATCTCGAAGTGGCCAGCCATCTCGCCAGCGGCGAAGCAAAGGAGCACGTCGAGAAGAGCAAAGGAATCGCGAAGCAGTTGCTCGTCGATGTGCGCGAAGTCGTCAGCCGCCTGCGCAACGACGAGCCGGTCGATCTCACGGCATCGCTCGAGTCGTTGCGCGATGTGATGGTCGCGCCGTCGCTTCATCTCGATTTTCCGCCCGAGCTCGCGGTCGCCGACGCCAACGTCGCGCAAGTTGCGTTGCGCACAGTCCAGGAGATCGTGACGAATGCCGTGCGCCACTCCGGCGCGCGCAATCTGTGGCTCAAACTCGCCACCGCCAACCGCGCGCTTTCGATCGATGCGCGTGACGACGGCACCGGCGTCGACAACATCCGTTTCGGAAACGGACTCCTCGGCCTACGCGAGCGCGTCGAGCAGATTCGCGGCACATTCGAAGTGACGTCGATGCGCGGACGCGGGTTCTCCGTTCGCGTCACCCTGCCCCTCGGCGGTGCCGCGTGATCCGCGTCTGCATCGTCGAGGATCAGACGATCGTCCGGCAGGGTCTGCGCAGCCTCCTCGCGCTCGTCCCAGACATCGAAGTGGCCGCCGAGGCCAGCGATGGCGAGGAGGCGGTGGCGGTCATCCAGCGCGAGAAGCCGGACGTCGTCCTGCTCGATCTGCGCATGCCGAAGCTCGACGGCGTCGGCGTCCTCCGCCAGTTGCGCGAGCGCGGCGCCGCGCGGCCGACGCTGATCCTGACCACGTTCGACGATGACGCCATCCTCTTCGAAGCCGTCCGCGCCGGCGCGAAAGGCTGGCTGCTCAAAGACGTCTCGCTGGAGCGCCTGACCAGCGCGATCCGCACGCTGGCCGAAGGAGGCACGTGCATCGAGCCCGTGATCACCGAACGGATCATGCGCGCCCTCGAAAAGAGCGACTCGTCCTTCGAATCCGCCAACCTCCCCGAGCCCCTCACCGACCGCGAACGCACAATCCTCCGCCTGCTCGCCGGCGGCTACAGCAACAAAGAAATCGGCGAGCTGCTCAATATCACCGACGGCACGGTAAAGAATCACATCTCGAACCTGCTGGCCAAACTCGGCGTGCGCGATCGGACGCGGGCCGTGTTGCGGGCGATTGATTTGGGTGTGATTTGAGAGGCGGAGTCGTTTAGTGGGTAAATAGGTTCGCGTATTAGGACCGAAGGCATTCCCGGGTTGTGCTAGAGAAACAGTCCAACAAATGAAGGATTGAGCTGGAATGATGCGCTCGCATTAGAGACGGCGAGGCGGCGATAGCTTGACATGAATCGAGAAGGCGCGATCCCCCATGCTACAATCGCCATATTCTAATTAGTCTAGCGATAGTGTCTCGAGGCAGAATGACCCAATTGTGGTACACGCTGGCGGCGGGCTTGAAATGGTCTGATGCGCTTGCGACCATGGCTCTTTGCGTGTCGCTTCTTACTTTTTTGAACACCGGACGCCAAAATCGCCACATACGTGCACTGGTGATAGAAGAAAAGCGAACAGCACTAATGCGTACGGTCAACGTCATTCGGTTTCGAATAAAAGATGCAATAGGCCGTATCGAGGAGATGAAATCACTGGCCAAGAGCCGCGGGCAATTCATTGAAGCGGACATGGAAGCGATGCTCGAAGAAATGAACAAGAACCTCTCATCAATGACGCTCGTGAGGGATCAACTAAAAGGCGATCGCCGTATTACAGAAATAGATCTAGAATCTCGCGTTGCAGATTATGAGGAGACCGTTCAGATGGCCGAACGCATTATCGCGCTAGGAAACAGGCTTTGGGAGGAAATGGCCCATCGATCCATACCTCAACAGGCAGCCCCTGCCGACAACGTCGGCAAATCGAATCCCACCTGACTACGGTCCGAAGCTGACCGCACTAGCTCGCTCGCAGCAGTGCTAAGGCTCAGGCGACCGCGACTTAAAGTACGCAGCACGTCGATGCTACTGACGCGCGAATCCCACTCCCTCTACTTAGTGAATACTCCCAGCGCAGATACTTCAATCATATCATCCCCGCCAGCGCATGCCGCGGCGTCCAGCAGAACGCCGTTTCGGAGGCCGAGCCAGCGCTGCGACATAGTCGAACAGATTGCGAAGTGGTACGCGGGGTCCCACGAACACCGGCTCGCCCGACAGGATCTCTGGATCGGCGTGCACGATCTGGTCTTGAGCGATCATCTGTTGAATTCTACTGCTGCCAGGTCAAATCCCCTACTTCGGGATCGGAATACTCCCCAGCAAATACTTCAAATCATCGTCGCGCCAGCGGATGCCGCCGCCGAAGGTGAAGGCGGTGTGATTGAGGACGTTGTCGACGCCGCTGCGGATGAAGATTGTGGGGGTGGTTGGTTTTTCCTGGCGGAAGACGTATTCGCCGAAGAGGCGGACGTGGGGGTTGTTTTCGCCGCTGCGGTGGCCGAAATCGAAGACTTCGCCGGTGGCGCGGATGCGGTTGTTGAAGAAGTAGTCGACGCCGGCGCCGCCTGAGGAATCGATCATGCCGAGGCGGACGGCGAAGGGGGCGATCGTCCAGCCGGCTTGGGCGGAGACGAGGAACGAGCGATCGAAGCGGGTCTGTTGTGTGATTGTGGTTTGCGATTGGCCGGTGGCGGGATTTGTCACTGTCTCTTCGATTGTCTTATCGCGGCGTTTGCCATAAGGCGTGTCGGCCAGTTCGATGTTGTAGAAGCGATTGTGCTCGGGATTCGGGTTCAGGCGCAGCCAGACGGCGGAGCGCGAATTGCCCAACTTGCCGTTGCCATCTTGTTGTGCGGGCAAACCGGCGTAATAGTCGCCATTGAGGCCGAGGTCGAGTTGCATTCTGCTGGCGCGGCCGAGCGTGTTGCGTAATTCGTTCACGCCGCTCTCAACGGAGCCGAGGGCGGCGGTGAGGCGATCGTGCGCTTCGTTGCTGTAGAGAAGTTTGCCGACGGTGCCCTCTCCGCTGCGGACCTGCGCGGTCACGGCATTGAGATTGTCGGACGTGGTTTTGAGATCGGCGGAAAGCGTGCGCAGGTTTTCGACGATGTGGCGGACGTCTTCGCGATTCTCGCCAACCGTGCCGTTCATCTGCGTTGCCATGCGGTCGATTGAGGTGGCCAGGCGCGGGATCTCGACGCGCAGCGATTCGCTGATGACGCGGGCGTTAGCGACTGTGGCATCGACGTTGGTTCTGTTCGCCGCGATCAGATCGCGCACTTGCTCGGTGATGGTGCGGACGTTCTCGACGATGTCGACGAGACGCTGCTGTCCGGCAGGTCCGCTCGTCGCGGCACGCAACGAAGCGGTAATCGCCTTTACATCGTTCGCGATCGCGGCAACCTGATTAGTGATGTCGTCCATCGACGCGGGCTGCGTTCCATGTAGCACGACGCTCTGCTCCTGCGGAATGACTGGCGCGTTGGACGGGCCGGGATCGAGCTCGACGTACTTCTCGCCGAGGAGGCCGAGGTTGGCGACGTGGGCGACGGCGCCGGGATGGAGCACCACGTCCGGATCGATATCCAGCGTCACCTCGGCTTTGCCATCCGGACGAAGCTTGATATTCGACACTTTTCCGACGCGCACGCCGGCTACGCGCACCGCCGATTTGTTATCGAGGCCGGCGACGGAATCGAAGAGCGCCGTCACTTTGCGCGCGCCGGTGCCGTGACCGATCTGCACGTCTTCGATCTTCAGCACGAAGTACCCGAGGATCGCCAGGACGATGAGCATGAAAACGCCAACTTTGGCTGCGGATGACATGGGTGTGGTGGGTGGGGAGTGGGGAGTTGGGTGTGGGAGAAAGGCTCCCGCTTCCAAGCCTCACTTCATAGGTCCCCGTCCTTTCTCCAAAAGAGTTGCATGAGCCGCGTGTCGAGAGTTGGCAAATTTTCGTTGGTTGCTCCCACGCCCCACACCCTACTCCCCACAACCGATTCCCAGCTCCTGCACCAGATCGATTCCTGCCCGTCGCAGCATCTCGAACAGCAAAGCAAGTGGTAATCCAACTACGTTCGTGTAACTGCCGTGGATGGAGTCGATGAACATGCCGCCGATGCCTTGTACGGCGTAGGCGCCCGCTTTGTCGAGCGGCTCACCCGTGGCGACGTACCAGGCGATCTCGCGCTCGTCGAGCGGCAGCATGCGCACTTCCGACTCGGCCACGCGCGTCTCGCGCCAGTCGCGACCGGTGTTTTGCAGCGTGACGCCGCTGTAGACGATGTGCGTTTTGCCGGCGATCAAGCCGAGCATGCGTCTGGCGTCAGTCGCGTCGACCGGCTTTTCGAGAAGTTGATCGCCGAGGAGGACGGTGGTGTCGGCGGCGATGATCCAGGCGTCGGGATGACTGGCCGCGACCACCTCGGCTTTGTCGCGCGACAGCCGCGCCACATACTCCTCGGGTGACTCGCCCGGCTGATGAATTTCCGGCACGTCACTCGGAATGACATCGAATGCGAGGCCGATCGATGTCAGCAACTCACGCCGCCGCGGCGACTGCGAAGCGAGGATGAAGCTCATCGCGCCAGCACCAGACTGATGCTCAGAACGACGATGAAGCGCGCCTCGGTGACGATGCGATAGATGATGCGGATGCCTTCGCTGCGATAGCTCCAGTAGCCGCGCAACGGCTCGAAAAGCGGCGCGCCGATGATGGGATCTTCGTCGATGGTCTCGAGCGCTTTGGCGGTGATGGCGCGTTGTTCGTCGGTGAGCGCGCGCCAATCTTTCTCAACGCGCTCGGCGAAACGGAGGCGGTCATTCCACATGAGCGAAGTCTACTCGCGAAGGATTGGAAGGTCGCCACCGAGCCGGTGGCGGTACAGCCGCCGGGCCGGCGGCGCTACGCTTGCCTCGCGCGTCAACCGATCATCGCCGCCGTAGCGCCGCCGGCTCGGCGGCTGGATCGCTGGTGGCCCGCCGGCGGTTCATTCACCAAGCAAATCTTCCACCGCCAGCATCGCGCCGCGCAGCACCTCGGTCTCCCCTTCTTCGATCGCGGCACGGAGTGGCGCGTCGTCGGCGATGTCGATCGTTTCGCGCAGGGCGAGGTATTCATCGTGCGAGATCAGGATGGCGATGGGACGGTCGTTTCGCAGGAACGTGGTGCGATTGCCGGTCAGCTCGCATTCGCCGACCAGCGCGCGAAGGTCTTCGGAGACATCGAGGATGTCGAATCGCTTGTCCATCAGCGCTTGTCATTTCCGAAGAGCGATTGGAGATACGTGCGGAACTCGCTGCCGACGGCGGGATGGCGTAGCGCGTAATCGACGGTCGCTTTGAGATAGCCGAGTTTCTCGCCGGCGTCGTAGCGCTTGCCTTCGAAGACGTAGCCGTAAAAGTCGCCCGTGCGCACCAACTCGCGCAGCGCGTCGGTGAGCTGAATCTCGCCGCCTGCGCCGCGCTCGGTCTTTTCCAGCAGCGGAAAAATATCGGGCGGCAGAATGTAGCGGCCGATGATCGCGTAGTGCGACGGCGGATTCACTTTCGGTTTTTCCACCATGTCGGTGATGTGAAAGCGGCGTTCGCCGAGGCTGTTGCCGGCGACGATGCCGTAGCGGGTGGTCTCGGCGGCCGACACTTCCATCAGCGCGATGACCGGACGGCCCGTCTCTTCGAAGACGCGGCGCATCTGAAGCAGGCAGGGCTCATCGGCCAGGATCACATCGTCTGGCAGCACGACCGCGAACGGTTCATTGCCGACGGCATCCTTCGCCTGCAATACGGCGTGGCCGAGCCCGAGCGCTTCCTTCTGCCGGACGGAGATGAGGTCCGCCATCGTGCTGACTGCTTCGACCTCGCTGAGGAGATCGTTCTTCTTCCGCTCCTGCAACGACCGTTCGAGCTCCGCCGTGCGGTCGAAATGATCGAGGATGGCGTCCTTCCCCTTCGAACTGACGACGATCAGCTTGTCGAGTCCGGAGCCGAGGGCTTCTTCGATTCCGTATTGCAGGATCGGCTTGTCGACGAGCGGCAGCATCTCCTTCGGAATGACTTTCGTCGCCGGAAAAAAACGCGTGCCGAATCCGGCGCAAGGAAAGACGCAAGTGCGAAGGGCGGTCATGATTGGCGAGGATAGCAGTGACGGGGAGTGGGGAGTTGGGTGTGGGGAGTGGGAGCGAGGCGGAACAATGAGCCATCTCCCACACCCCACCCCCAACTCCCCACTCCGCCCCCACGGCAACGATATTGCTTCCGCCTCGTGGTAAAACTCTTCCGGAACGGGCGGGCATGCGTAGACTCCTCATCACTCTCACGATTCTTTTCATTGCGTTACCTCTTTGCGCACAGTGGCGGCGCGCCAATCTTTACGGTGCCGACGTCCGCGCGCTGATCATCGATCCTTCCAATCCCGACACGCTCTACCTCGGCACCAGCGGCGGCGAGGTGTACGTCTCGAACGACGCCGCGAAAACGTGGCAGAACCCGCGGCGCGGCATCCCGTTTCCGGGTTACGTCGTCGACAACCTCGTGCTCGATCGCAGCGGGCGACTTTGGGCGGCTTGCTGGGGCGCGTGGGGCGGCGGCGTCATCGCGGTCTCCGAGGATGGCGGGCAGAACTGGACGAGGCGCGATGCGGGGCTCGAGGATTTCTCGGTGCGCGCGATTGCCATCGATCCACACGATGCCGACTTCATCGTCGTCGGCGGCCTGACCGGCGTCTATCGGTCGACCGATGGCGGCGCGTCGTGGGAGCAGATCTCGAAGCAGACGAATGTCGAGTCGCTCGCGCTCGATCCACGGACGCACGACCGCATTTACGTCGGGACCTGGCGACAGGGAACGCGCACCGACGACGGCGGCAAGACGTGGAAGCTGATCAACAACGGCATGGTGCTCGATACTGACATGTTCTCGATCACCATCGACCGCTACAACCCCGACAAAGTTTGGGTCTCGACTTGCGGCTGGGTCTACAACACGCCGAACCGCGGGGACAACTGGACGCGTTATCGCGACGGTTTTGATAACCGGCGCATTCACGACATCGAGCTCGATCCGTGCGACCGCGATTCGATTTACGCCGGCTCCGTGGCCGGCCTTTATCGCAGTCACGACGGCGGCAAGAGCTGGTATGTCATCTCGGATGAGTCGCTGGTCGTGAACACGATCGCGCTTCATCCACAGCGCCCCGGCCGCGTCATCCTCGGCGTCGAAGGCGACGGCGTCTATCTCTCCAACGACAACGCGAAGACGTTCACGCGCATGTGCGATGGTCTTCGCAATCTCACCATCACGTCGGTCGCCTCCGATGCCTCGCACCCAAAGAACGTGTATGCCGCGGTGGCGTTCGGCGGCGCGTCGAGCGGCATTTATCGCTCGGTCGATGCCGGTGCAAGTTGGGCGAAGCTGGCGTCAATCGATCTGCCGCCGGTGCTCTCGCTCGTGGTCACGGACGACGCCGATGCGAAGTTCGTTGCGGGAACCGAGAAGGGATTCTTCTGGAGCAGCAACGGCGAGCAGTGGACGCAGGCGCAGCCGGCAGCATTTCCCATTCGCGTCGACAAAGTGCTGCGATTCAACAAGTCACGTTACTTCGCTGCGACCTCGGAAGGAGTGTTTACCAGTCGCGATTCGGGCAAGAGCTGGTACCTCCTCGCCGGCGCCGACAATCGCGCGGTCGACATGGCCATCGGCAACCTCGGCGACAAGCGCGCGCTGTTCGCGCTGACCAGCGTCGGCGTGCTCGCGTTCGACGGCACACAATGGACCACGATCAAAGGCGCGCCGCCGAAAGGTCGTACGCTGGCCGTGCGCGGCTCGGGTGACGACCAGCTCGTCTTCGTGGCCGGATCGCAGGGCGTGAAAGCAGGACGCGTCGGCGCGGACAGGAAATGGATCGAAGCCGAGGCGCCGGACGCGCAGTTTGCGTCGGTCTTTGGCAGCTCCCGCAGCAACGACAACTTCGTCTTCCTCACCTCACGCCAGCAGCACGAGATGCTCGTCGCCGAACCAAAGAACGGTGAGTGGCGCAGCTTCCCGCTGCCGTCGCGCACCGCCGAGGTGACGTCGGTCGCGCTTGATCCCTTCGATGGCGAACGGCTCTACGTCGGCACCCAAGGCGAAGGAATCTTCATCTTCGAAGGGAAGTCCGCCAAGTACGAAGCGAAGAAGGCGACGGAAGCAGCGGCAGCGATGGGGACGAATTAGGACCCGTTTGTCACCGAGCGATGAGTTAGGTGGCCACGTTCCTCCGATGAAATTGACGGTCTACGCTCTTGTCGCGGTCCTGGTCGCGGTGATTCCTTGCATTCTTTATCCGGAGTTCGTCCAACCGTTCGCCATGTGGGAGCAGTGGTCGTCAGCTCCGGGAAAGCCAGCGATCGAGTACTCAGGTGAAAATCCTCCACCAGTGACCCGAGCCATCGTGCCACTCTTCACAGCAATCGTCCTTCCCCCAACCTGGCTTGCCGAGCATCTGGGTGCTCACCGCGGCGTCTACAGCTATTTTGCCGCCTCAAACGCGGGGTTGGTCCCACTCGGCGGTTCGTTTCACTACACACCACCTGCCCTCATCGCGGCGGGAGAGTACTTGGCCTACGCCGTGCCATTCTGGTTCGTTGCGGTTACTCTGCTAGGGCAGCTGGTCGGAGCGGTGCGTAACCGACAGCGCCGCGTGAGCCACTGCGCGGCTGAAGCGCAAAGCCGTCAGCCCGGCAGAGTTTCCGGCGGTGCCGCTCACGCAACGATCTGCTCCCGTCCGAGCAACATTGCCGTCGATATTCGGCGCGTGGAGCACGAGTGGTATCCCCAGAAGTCACTGCGCGAGAGCGTCGCCATTATGAGCAAAGATCCTAGCCAGTCGCACGATTTGGAGATTCCCGAGACGGATCTGTCCGGAGCGGTACGGGGCAAGTACTACGATCGTGCCATAGCTGAAACCAATATCGTTCTACTCGAGCCGGATGTCGCTCGAGTGTTCCGCGATTCTGCCGTCGTTAGTCAGGCGCTTCGCGAGTATCTGAACGAGCACGGAGCGCCACCCGAGTTGCCCGCCGCTAAGGTGGGCTAACCGTGCGTCGCGCCCCGGCTTCCCCCTTGCAGTAGACTCAGCGCAACGTGCGTCCCTACGACGACGAAGATACGGACGACTTCGATCGGACGCTTTCCCTGCGCCGTTTGCCGGAGTCTGTCACGACGTTCTCCGACAAGCGCACCTCGTCGGAGCGGCGCGGCTCCTCGAACTCGCGCATCCTTTTCATCACCGTCGTCGTCATCGCCATTCTTTACGCCGCCAAGCCGGTGTGTGTGCCGATCGCGCTGGCGATCCTCTTTGCGTTTCTGCTGACGCCGATCGTTTCGATTCTGGAGCGGACGCCGTTGCGCCGCACGGGCGCCGTCGTCCTCTCGCTCAGCCTCATCGTGACCGGACTCGGATTCGGTGGCTGGTGGTTGTATCAGCAGTTCAACGACGTGGCGAAAGAGTTCACGGACGCGGCAACGAGCGGGAAGATCGAGCAGAAGCTGCGCTTCCTGAAACGGAGTCCCGGCGGCACGATCGACAGGCTAGAGAAGACGCTCGCGCGCGTCACCGAAGCGACCGCTGACAAGCAGGAGAAAGCCGACCTCAAAGTGCGCGTGATCCCTGACCGGCAGAATGTCGCCGGCCGCTACAAAACGCTGGCGCCCGAGATCGAGCTCGTCGCGGCGTCCTTCCTCGTCATCGTGCTCGTCTTCTTTCTGCTGCAGGACCGCGAGCAGTTGCGCGACAAGATGCTGCGGCTGGCCGGCCGTGCGCATCTCACCGTGACCACGCAGGCGATCGGCGAGACCTCGGATCGCATCAGCCGCTATCTGCTGACCATCGCGCTACTCAACGTCGGCTTCGGCGTGCTCATTGGCCTCGGCCTCTTCTTGCTGAAAGTTCCGCACGCGCCGCTGTGGGGTGTGCTCGCGGGACTGTTCCGTTTCATTCCGTACGTCGGCGCGGTGTTGAGCGCGGCGCTACCGACGTTTCTGTCGATCGCCGTTTTTCCCAACTGGTACATCCCGCTGGCTGTGATGGCCCTGTTCATCCTGACCGATCAGCTTATCGGCGGTTTCATCGAGCCGATCGTCGTCGGACATCGCGTTGGTGTCTCGCCGATTGCACTGCTCGTGTCTGCGATCTTCTGGGGCTGGTTGTGGGGGCCGGTTGGCTTGCTACTGGCGACGCCGATCTCCGTCTGCCTCACCGTCGGCGGCGAGTTCATCCCCGCCCTGCGCATCTTCTCGATCATGTTTGGCGCGGAGGATCCGCTTGAGGGCTATCTCAGTTTCTACAACCGCCTGCTGCTGCGCGACCGCACCGGCGCGATCGCCATCGCCGACCGTCACGCCGAGACCGACACGATGGAGGAGATGTTCTCCGATCTCTTCATTCCGACGCTGACCTTCGCGCAGGAGGAGCTCGACCGCAAGCGCATCACCTCGGCCAACGATCACTTCATCAAGGACGTGATCCGCGAGCTGATCATCCGCTTCGGCGACCGCAACGCAGGCGTCCCCGATCCGGAGCGACACATCGTCGCTGTCTCCGTCGCCGGCGAACGCCTCTCCCTAGGCACGCTGATGCTCACCCAGTTGCTCCGCGAGGAAGGCTTCTCGATCGACTACTTCACTGACTTGCCGGACGCGGAGCTGATCTCGTTTGTCAACGAAGTAAAGCCCGAAGCGGTCTTCGTTTCCTGCACGAATCCGGATCACCTCGAAGCTGGCTACGGCCTGCTGCAACTGATCGCAGCGTCGTTCGTCGATCTCATGATCGGCGCAGGCGGCTCAGCCTTCGCCCGCGATCGCGCCAAGACCCTCTCCGCCGGCGCGACGTACGTCCCCACGACGCTCGTCGAAGCGAAGGAAGACTTCCTGACGCGCCGCAAAGCCGCACGGCGGAAAATCTCGCGTTCCATCACGTTCAGCGGGACGCGCTTCCGAGTACCGCCCTCGGCATAATTGCGCTTCGCGCGTTATCGGTTGACGGGTAGTTGCGCTTCGCGCGTTGTCCTTCCGCGGTTCCGACAACGCGTCGCGCCAGCGACGCAATCAACCGACAACCGACAACGCGCGAAGCGCAACTATCCCGGCGGCCAACTGAAATTGCGGCCGCCGAGGAGGTGGAAGTGGATGTGGAAGACGGTCTGGCCAGCGTCTTCGCCATGATTGGCAACCACCCGGTAGCCCTCGCCGTTCAGCTTGAGCGAGCGCGCGATCTCCGAGACCCGCACGAGCGTCGTGCCGATGATCGCGGCATCTTCCTCGTTCAGATCGTCGAGCGACGCGATGTGCTTACGCGGGATGACCAGGATGTGCGTGGGCGCTTGCGGATTGATGTCGTTGAACGCGACTACCTGATCGTCTTCGCAGATCTTTTTCGTGGCGATCTCGCCACTGGCGATGCGGCAGAAGAGGCAGCGGTCATTGGCAGGCATGAATGAAATGATACGACGTTCAGACGATGCCACGCGCGCGCCGCGAAGTCAGGTGCGGCGCCGGAGCGTGACCACGCGCTCGATTCCGGCAAGATCGTTGGTGACGTCGATGATGTCGTAACCGCGCGCGACGTGACGCAGATCGCCGAGCTGGCCGAATCCGATCTCGAACATCACCAGCGGCGCGCGGCGCGCTTCGAGAATACGTTTGATCACTTCCATTCCCAGCGGCCCGGAAGTCAGCGCCACCCGCGGCTCATGATCGCGCACTTCAATATCGAGATGCTCGACCTCGGCTGCGGGAATGTATGGCGGGTTCGAGACGATGAGATCAAACTCGCCGCGGATGGCATCGAGCGCGTCAGACGTGCCGAATCGAACGCGGGATCGGTAAGTGCGTGCGTTCGACGAAGCGACGACGAGCGCGGCGAACGAGATGTCGATCGCAAATACTTCCAGATCCGGCCGCTCGCGCTCCAACGAGATGGCGACGCATCCGCTGCCGGTCCCAACATCGAGCACGCGTCCGCCGCCGGGCGCGCGGGCGATCGCCGCTTCGACGAGGATCTCCGTGTCGGGACGCGGAATCAGAACACGGTCGTCGACACGAAGATCGCGCCCATAAAACTCCGACTTGCCGCGGATGTACTGCAACGGCTCGCCGCGCAGACGTCGTTCGATGAGGAGCGCGAACGGCGCCGGATCGATCTCGACTTCACCATGAGCGAAGACCCACGCGGTCGTATGGCCGGTGACATCGGCAAGCAACACGTCGACATCGCGCGGACTGACTTTCTTTGAAACGGCCAGCTCGCGGTAGCGCGCGCGAAGTGATGCGATCGTTTCAGTCATCAGATGCAGCTCAAGGTGCGGGCACCTCGTCGTACGTCAACTCCAGAAAAACATCCTCGAGCGCGCGGTCGCTCTTCAGCTCACTCGTCGTGCCGGTGGCGACGATCCGTCCGCGGTTGAGGATCGCAATCCGGTCGCACACCGCCTCGGCCACCGACAGCGTATGCGTCGTCAGAAACACCGTCTTCTTCTCCTCGGCCAGGCGGCGAAACAGCAGCTTCACCTGCTTCTGCGCCAGCGCATCGAGTCCCACCATCGGCTCGTCGATGATCAGCAACTCCGGGTCATGCACGAGTGCCGAGACGATGACGAGCTTCTGCTTCATCCCGTGCGAAAGATTCTCGATGCGCGCATCCGCCCAGTTCGCAATTCCGAAATACGCGAGCAGCTCCATCGCCCGCGTCTCGCAGTCGCGCCACTCGCGGCCGTAAAGATTCGACACGAATTGCAGCAGCTCGCGCCCGGTCAGCTTCTCGTACAGAAACGGACGGTCCGGAATGTAGCCGGTCGTGGCTTTCACGCGAACGCCGTCCTTGGTCACGTCCAATCCGTTCACGCGAACCGACCCCGAAGACGGAAGCGAAAGCCCGGCGAGAATGCGGATCGTCGTCGTCTTTCCGGCGCCATTCGGCCCGAGAAAACCGAAGATCTCGCCGCGGGCGACATCGAGCGAAATGTCATCGACCGCGGTGAAGCCGCCGTAGCGCTTCGTAAGATTGCGGATCTCGATCATCGGACGATCATCAGACGGTTCGGGGGCGGCAGGGTATCATCCACCCCGAAGAACTTTCACCCGCGGGAACCGTAACCACGAATGGCTGAACGTGAGCAACTCGATGATCGTACCCTCGTGGGACGCATCCTCGAGGGCGACCGAGACCGGTTCACTGAACTGGTGAAGCGCTATGAAAAGCGCATCATCAACTACGTCTACCGGATCACGCATCGCTACGAAGACGCGCACGATCTGGCTCAGGAAATCTTCGTGAAGGTCTACGTTGCACTCGATCGCTACGACCCGAAATACCAGTTTTCGACGTGGCTCTTTCGGATCGCGCAGAACAGCGCCATCGACGCGCTGCGCAAGAAGACGGTCAGCGAGGTATCGATCGCGGCCAAGCCCGGCGACGAAGATTCGAAGGAACGCGAGTTCGCCGACACCGGGATCTCGCCATATCGCGCACTCAACAACAAGCAACTGGCCGATGCCATCGACACGGCGGTCCGGAATCTGCCGTCCGATTATCGCGAGCTGATTCAACTCCGGCACTTCGCGGAGCTATCCTATGAAGAGATCGCTTCGATGAAGAAGCTTCCCCTCGGCACGGTAAAGAACAAGCTGTTTCGGGCGCGCAACCTGCTGAAAGTCGAGCTCGAAGGATTCGTGGAACCCCTATGACCCAAGACGCGTGTCAGCGATATCTGGAAGATCCCGAGGCGAATGCCGGGCATCTGGAGACGTGTGCGGAATGCCGCGCGGTGAACGCTGCCCTCGACGCCAAAACGGATGTCGATGCCGCGCCGATCTCTCTCGATTCGCTGCCGCTGGCGCCGTGGGAAGGCTCCTCGCATCGCGCCTGGCCGCTGGTTCTCGGCGCCGCTGCCGCCGTCATCCTCATCGCTTTCGTGCTGTGTGATCTCGCTGGAATCTCGCCGATGCATGTCGCCGAAAGCTCGCTGACCTCGATGGAAGCGCGGCGCGATCTTGTGCGCAGCGCCACCGACTGGCTTCGTGCGGCGCCGGCGGCAATGCAGGTCGCCTTCGGTGTCGCGTTCATCGTCGTCAACGCGCTGCTCGTCGTGCTGCTGCGGCGCGCGCCGAGGGGGATCGATGCGTAGAGGGCTGCGCCTGTTCCTGCCGCTGACGATCGTCGCCGCCACGCTGGTGACGGCGATGGTTGCCGCGCCGCCGAGCTTCCGCTTTCGCGCACCGGGGTCGGTCGATGACGCGCTGGCGACGACGCAGAACACCGCGGTCATCGTCTCGTTGCTCGCCGTCTGGATGCTCGCAGCGGTGGCGCTGACGCTCTTGAGCGGACGCGAGATCCGCTACTCATCACTGGAAATGAGAGCCAGCGCGCTGCATTGCTTCGCCCTCGGACTCGTGGCTGTGACGAGCTTCATGCTGACGGCGATCGTCTTCAGCTACCTGATCCCGTACCACGTCGGCGTACCGCTGCTTTTCGCCCTCGGCGTGATCGCCATCCTGACGAAGATCTACGGCACGATCGCGGTCTTCCACGCCGTGGGCACACTCGTAGCGGGCAGCCGCACGCGCGAACAACTGGCAGGCCGCCGCTGGCTGCGCGGCGATCTGGCCATGGTCGTCGTCGGGGTCATCGTGCTCGGTGCTCTGCGTCTGATCCCGATCGCCGGCCCGATCATCTGGGCCTTGGCGTCGGTCTTCGGCATCGGCACCGCACTGGCGACAAAATTCGGCCGGCGCGAGCCATGGTTTCTGGCTTGGCGCGCCGTCGAATCGTAAGTTACTTCTTCAGATCTTCACGACGTTGGCAGCGGCCGGACCCTTCTGGCCTTGCTCGACGTCGTACTCCACGTGGTCTCCCTCGGCCAGGCTCTTGAACCCCGAGCCCTGAATCGCCGAATGATGGACGAAGCAGTCCTTGCCGCCGTCGTCAGGAGTGATGAATCCGAAACCCTTGCTGTCGTTGAACCACTTCACTTTTCCCGTGTTGCGCATGCTTTTCCTCTTTCGAACTTGAAACGTAGGGCGACAAAGTACACTAAACGGGCGGATTTGACGTAGCGAGGTGGGTGGGCCGGTCGTCCTGGATCACTTCTACCCGTCACCATTCAGGCAGCGGATGCGACCATGAGCTCCTGCCAGGCATCTTGCGCTGACAGCTCCTTCTCGAGGACATCGAGAGAAACCGAGTGAGCGCGTTTTCGTGTCAGGAAGCGCTGCAGACGTTGGGATGCGACGACGTAGACGGTCGGTTGCGCGCTCGGTTTGCCGTTCGGCGGATACCAGACGAACACGAGGTAGTGGTGGTCTCTGGCGCGGAACGGCGACACTATCCACTTCTTCGCGCCGCTCAAGGTTTTGACATCCACGGTCAGCACACGGCCCGACTCATGGATCACCGTGATATCGACGTCGTCGCTCTGCGCGAGCGTTACCGTTGCTTCAACACCCATTCGATGCAACACCGAAACGACGAAGAACTTCGCTGCCCAGTCGAGGTGCTTCGCTTGCGCCATCCACGCCGGACGGTGCGCTCGGGACGAACGAACCAGAATGGGCTCCCCCCATGCTGAATCGTCATCAGCGTCCGCGATGACGAGAGCATCCATTTCGTCGTCCGTCAGCTTTGTCTTTTTGTTTTGCTTCGTCATACGCGGAGATCATTGCGGCTTCCTAGGTGCAATTCCAACACTGAGCTTCTCGGTACAAGAGCTTTCCCTGCCTAGTCGCCGTGATCAAATGGAGGCAATAATGGCGTTGGCGGTGTGGGATCACGTGAGACGTTCCGCATGCTGTCTCGAGCGACGCGTTCAGCAACTGCATGGAGTGCTTGCTCGCTCAGAGCGGTAAGACGAAGTTCCAATCCGCGCACCTCCGCCCTAAGCGCCGCATGAGTTGCGGTTTCATCAACGCTGAGAGCGTCGACCTTTGAGGATAGCCGTTCCAGTGCGTGCTTAAACTCCTCAAGCGTTCTCTGCGTCTGCTCCCGAACTAGCCGAGACTCGGTCTGAGTCTCTATGAACTTTTCATGTATTTCATTGACCTTCGCGAGAAGCTTTTCAGCGCTTCCAAACCAGCTCATACAACCTCCTGAGCCGACTGGCGACAGAAACTCGACGCCCACTCGCCATAGTTGGATAGGAGTTCACGATATTTGCTGGATTCCCCTATCGCCACTGCAAAATCATAGCCGAGCTGGTCAAGAGCCGCGCGTAGATCTTCTTCGTACGAGCGCTGTTGAGCCGTGCTCGCAACGACGCTGTGCAATGCAAGAGCAGATTGAACAGCTGTTGCCCGCATATATGGCTGTTTCGCGAGCAACTGGCCCACTAGGTCAGCCAGCGCGACGGGCACATCCGATCGAATATCAGTTATGTGCGCGGGCTCGTCATTGATCTTTGATAGAAGCGCGTCGACAATCCGTGGACCCTGAAAGGGAACGTCCCCTGTCAACGCTTCATATAGGATCACACCCAGAGAGAACTGATCAGAAGCTGGAGTGATGTCCCTGTTGCCACTTGCCTGTTCTGGCGACATGTACATTGGCGTGCCAATCGCTAAGCGCTGCGTTGTTGCAGCATCGTCGTCAGAAATCGTCGTGGCCAACCCGAAATCAATGATTTTCACAAATCCCTCGGTATTGAGGAGGATGTTAGATGGCTTAAGGTCTCGATGCACAACGCCAGCCTCATGGATCGCTGCCAGCCCGTCCGCGATTTGTTCTCCAATCCGGGCGACAACCGAAATCGGCAACCGTCTCTGTCGGTGCATCAAGGCCTCAAGACTTTCGCCCTCGACGTACTCGGTTACGATGAATGCTGCTTCGTCGGAAACACCGACTTCTAAGGGTGCGACAACATTCGGGTGCTTGATCATTGCAGCAAGGCGAAGCTCCCGCGCGAGGACTTCAACCGCGTTTGCAACATACTCGCGCTGTAGGAACTTGATTGCGACCAAAAAACCTGCCCGCCGATCGCGCGCACGATACACAGAACCTAAGCCTCCCGATCCAAGCTGATCGATAATTTCGTACGATCGTTCGAGAAGCTGAAGGTTGGGAAGGTTGGTCACGGTAAGGTGCGGAACCGGAATTATAACGAACTTCACGATGGATCACCGCGCGATTTAGATCGGCCTACGGACATTTCACAGGGGCTGCGCCTGCAGATCCAGAGAGTGCCGGTGATGCCGGTAGCGGTCTTCACACCGGCATTGATCGGCAAGAAGGTTAAACTCAGCGCACCAAGCTGCTTCTGGCGGACCTTGCTCGATACTCACTCACCAATTCCGAAGGGGGACTGACCCTACTCCGCCTTCATCGCCATCGCCAGATCAATCCGCCGGGCCAATCGCGAAGGCACAAGACCCGCGACCAATGACGCCACAAACGTCACTGCCAGCGAAGTTGCGATCAGCCGCACCGGCGTGTGGAACGCGATCGTCCAGCCGAAGGATTGTTTGTTGATGACGTAGATCAGAATCCACGACAGGACGTAGCCCATGGCGAGGCCGGCGGCGGTTGAGGTGAGGCCGAGGACGGACGATTCGAGGACGAGCATGCGGCGGACCTGGGCCACGGTCATCCCGAGGACGCGGAGGAGGGCGAGCTCGCGTTTGCGCTCCAGGATCAGGGCGGCCAGCGTGTTGATGACGCCGAGGACGGCGACCACGATGGCGACGGCGAGGAGGGCGTAGGTGATGAGGAAGGTCTGGTCGAAAATCTTCATTACCTCGCCGCGGATCTCGCCGTTGGTGACGGCGAAGGCGTGGTACTTCGGGCCGAGCATCGTTTCGAGGCTGCGCCGTGCGGTGTCGCGGTCGATGCCGGGTTTCAGGTAGATGACGACCGTGCTGATGGCGTCGTCGTCGAACGAGCGGATGAAGAGGCTGCGGTCCATCGCCACCACGCCGCGGTCGTTCGAATAGTCGCGGTAGACGCCGGTGATGGGGAACGAGTTCGGGCCGCGGATCGTCGGGAGCGTGATGACATCGCCAACGCCCTTGTTGTACTTCAGCGAAAAACTCTCCGACACGACCACGCCGTTTCGCGCGATCGCATTGCGCAATGCTTCTGAGGACCTGCCCGGCGCGATCATGGGCAGATCGCCGAAGCGTGCGGCGACGGCGAAGTCGCCGCTGGCGAGCAGGACGCGATCGTCGTTGAACAACACGCCGCGGCCGCGCGCGCGGTCGAAGGCGGCGATGAACGGGATCTTGGCGAGATCGGCCGAGATCGCGTTCGGGAAGAGCGCGGAGTCGGCGTTCGAGAGCCCTTTCGCCGGCCGCAGCCAGAGGTCGGAGCTGACGGTCTGATCGACCCACACGCGCACCGTCTCGCGAAAGCTTCCCACCATCAGCGCGACCGCGACCATCATGCCGATGGCCAGCGACAGCGCGGCCGACGCGATCGATGTGCGCCGCAGCGAGGCCGGGATCGATGCGGACGCCAGCTCGCCGACGATGCCGAACGCGGCGCGGTAGGGCGCGCGCAGCAGCCGCGAGGCGCCGGTGACGATGAGCGCGGCAAGCGCGGAGAATCCCGCTACGACGAAAAGGACGGCTATGTATCCCGCGACGGCGATGCCATTCCACGCGGGAAGGCGCGAGAGCACGACAGCGATGACGAAACAGATGATCGCGACGATGATTTGCGCGCGATGTGGCGACGACGTTTGTGTCCGTTGCTGCCGCCGCGGTTGCCGGCGCCAGACGGTTCCGGAGAGCAGCAGACTGGGGCGCAGTTGCGCGGCTTCGATCGACGGCTGGATGGCCGACAGGAGCGAAAGAATCGTTCCCACCGCGATGCCGGCTGCGATGATGCCCGGCGTCAGCTCGATCGCTTCGGGCGTGGAGTTGATGTACAGCGCGTTGATCGTTCTGCCGATCAGCTTCAGGATCAGCCACGCCAAGCCGCGGCCGAGCGCAATGCCGGCCACCGATCCGATCGCTCCGAAGATGAGGCCTTCGATTACGAATGCGGCGAAGACCTGGGACGCCGAGGTGCCGAGCGTTTTCAGAACGCCCACGTCCTTGCCGCGGCGCAGAATCGAGATCAGCACCGTGTTGTAGACGAGGAACATCCCGACCAGCAGCGCCACGCCGGCGAGCGCGAAGAGGTTGACGCGGAACGCCCGCAGCATTTTCTCGACGCGCTCGTTGCGCCGCGACGGACGTTCCAGGCGCGCGCTGGCCGGAACGACGCGCTGGATCTCCGGAATCAGCGATTCGTCAGGCACGATCAGATCGATGCGCGTGATGCGGCCCGCGAGGCCGAAGGCAGCCTGCACGACGGCGAGGTCGGCGATGACGATCGCGCCATTGAACGCCGTCGCCGGACCGCGCGCTTCGAGCAGTCCACGCACGATCATCGTCCGCTGCACGCCGTGAATGTTCAGGATCAGCGGCGACCCGAGGCGGAGACTGTGATCGTGCGCGAAGGTGGCGGGAATGACGACCGAGTCGTTGCCGAAGAGGCTGAGAAACGTCGCTGCCGATTCTTTGCCGCTCGTGACCACGCTGGCATAGCGGTAGTCGCGGAAGTGAAGATCGGAGAGGAGATCGACGCCGAGCAAACGAATGGGTTGCTGCGACGGCTCGACGATCCCCTCCGCATCGATCACCGGCGCGAAACGTACGCCGCGCGGCCAGAAGGGTTGCAGCGCGCGCAGAGCGTCCTCGCTGAAGGCAACGTCCGAGACGATCTGGTAGTTCGCCTTACCCGCAACGGCATCGACCGACTCGCTGAAAGCGCGCAACGCACTTTGATTCGAAAGCGCGATCGCGACGACGACCGCGACGCCAACGGCGATGCCGAGAATCGTGAGCGTCGTCCGCAGCGGCTCGCGGAAAATCGGACGCAGGACGAGAGCGCGGAGAATCATGGTTTTTGGGGGGTGGGGAGTGGGGGGTGGGGTGTGGGAGATGCGGGGGTCGCGGTTCGGGGGTCGGGTGTCGTAAAGGTACCCTCCAGCGACTGTTCGGGCTCTGGCGAGGAGAGAGCAGCGGCCGAAGTGTCAGTTCCCCGCTCCGACTCCCGACGCCCGACTCCCGACTCCCGCGTCTCCCACGCCCCACTCCCTACTCCCCACACCCTCCCGTCACTAACCTCAATCACGTAATCGCCATACGCCGCCGCGCGCTCGGAGTGCGTAGCCATCACTATGGTCGGACGCCGGCTTTTGTGGATGCTGCGAATCAGGTCGAGGATCATTTCGCCGTTTTTCGAATCGAGGTTGCCGGTCGGTTCGTCGGCGAGGATCAGCGGCGGGTTGTGGACGATGGCGCGGGCGATTGCGGCGCGTTGCATCTCGCCGCCGGAAAGCTCGTTTGGGTAATGCGTGGCGCGTTTGCCCAACCCCACGCTCGTCAGTGCCTCGGCCACGCGCGACTTCACTTCGCTGCGCGGCGCGTTGGCCAGCGAGAGCGGGAAGGCAACGTTCTCGAACACATTCAACGTTGGGATGAGATTGAAGAACTGGAAGATGTAGCCGATCGATCGGCGTCGCAGCATCGTCAGGCGCGAGTCGTCGAGGGCCGAGGTCTCTGTATCGTCGAGAAATATCGAACCGGAGGTCGGCTTGTCGACCGCGCCGATGAGATTGAGCAGCGTCGATTTTCCGCTGCCCGATGCGCCCATCAGAACTGCGAAGTCGCCCGAGGCGATGTCGAGTGAGATGTCGCCGAGGACTTGCACAGCCGCTGATTCATCGCTTCCCGCGTACGCGTGCGTGACGTGCTCGAGCTGGATGCGCATGGCGGGCGATTGTACGCGCGGCACGATCGCTGCAAACCGGCGTTTCGAAAAGGGGGACACATCATGCTCTGGACGATCATCGCGATTCTGCTCATCCTCTGGATCCTTGGCCTCATCACCAGCTACACCTTCGGCGGACTGATTCACATCATCCTCGTCGTCGCCGTCATCCTTCTGATCCTTCAGCTTGTGTCAGGGCGGCGCCGCCTCTGATAGGCTGAGCCGGCCAAACAAGGGGGTATTCCATGGCAGATACGACAAGCGGCGCGGGAACCGGCGCTGATGCGGGAACGGACCGATTCGGCAAGGCGAAAGAATTCGTGAGCGACAAGTACGAAGCGGCCTCGGATGCGATGAAGAATCAGTACAACCGCGTCCGCGAGAAGGTCGAGGACGTCGACTTCGGCGCGATCACAGATCAGGTTCGCAGTTACGTTCGTTCGAATCCCGGCAAGGCATTGCTGATCTCAGTCGGCGTCGGATTCCTCGTCGGACTTCTGTTGCGTCGCGACGGCGACGGCGAGTAGGAGATGACGATGCCTACGACACGAGATGACGATCACGAACGTTCCGCCGCGGGGATGGATTACGACTTCCCGATCCGCGAGAAGGCTTCGAAGCTCGGAAGTGCGTTGGCCGAGGACGGGCCGGGAGCGCTGTTCGAAGAGATCGAGAACCTGTTGCCGGAAACGTGGCGCGAGCACATCCGATCCTTCCCGATCACCGCGGTGCTCCTCGGCGCCGGCGTCGGCGTCTGGCTGGGCATGCGCAAAGCCGACGAAATCATCGCCGCGGGAACGTCGATGATCACCGCCGCGGCGATGGAGAACGTCACGAACGTGATGCACGCGGCGACGCATCCCGGCGAATAACTCTTGCGAAGCGGCCGTGCTCTCCGCACAATGAGTGCGAATGGAGACGCGGCCGCTTCCGCTGGGAATCGCTGACAACCGGCATCACTACCTGGCCTCGCTCGCCGCCGAGGTGCATCGAACGTATTTTCAGAAATACCCGCCCCTCAGCGTGAAGTGGGGCCAGCAGATCACGCGAAAAAAGCGCCGCTCCATCCGCCTCGGCTCCTACAACCACATCACCTCCGAGATCCGTATCCATCCCCTGCTTGATTCGCCCGAGATCCCGGCGTTCTTCATCCAGTCGGTGATCCATCACGAGTACCTGCACCACGTCCTCGGCGCAAGCCACAACCGCCGCTTTCACGCGCACGAGCGCCAGTTCCGCTACCACCGCGAGTCGAAAGAATGGATTCGCCGGCACCTCTGGCTGCTGCTCGGGATTAAGCGCAATCGCATTCTGGCGATACCTTTAGCTGCGCCGCCGCAAATGGTTCTTTTTTAGCGCAGCCTCGGCGGCGGCGCGTTGTCGGTTAGTTGCGCTTCGCGCGATGCCGGTTGTCAGTTGGTTGCTGCCGCGTAGCGGCGTAAAGAGGGTAGCGAGGGGTGCGCGCGGTTTTTTGCGCGCACCCCTCGTAACGCGTGCTATTTCTCCATGCCGCGTCAGCGGCATTGGAAATTGCGGCACATCGTCGTCAACATGCAATTCGTCGATGTCCATCCTCAAATCACGATTTTGAGGGCCTTCCCTCTTGCGAACGACACCTCGTAACGAACCATCGTCTTTGATCCTCCAGTGCCGCTGACGCGGCACGACTCTCGATCGCACGATTACGAGGGGTGCTCGCAAAAAGCGCTCGCACCCCTCGCTATCCTCTCTTTGCCGCTATCGCGGCATCGGCGAGGAGCAACACGGACAAATGTCCAGGCGCAACGGACGGCCCTCGCGCCTGCGACGCAATCAGTCGACAACTGACTACGCGCGCAACGCAACTAATGACTACGCGCTTAGCGCAACTAACCGACAACCGACAACGCGCGGCCCGCCAGGGCCACGCAAGAATCAAGTGCCCATTGGAAACGTCAGCTCGTAAATGTATCGTCCGCGTGCAACCTGCAGCACCACCGACGATCGTTCCGCCGATTGTGTCAGCGCTTGATTCAGCGCTTTGACCGACGCCACCTCGGCGCCGTTCACGCCGACGATGATGTCTCCCTGTTGCAGTCCGATGTTCTCGCCTCGTGATCCGCGCGCGACCTCATCGATCACGACCTGGCGGCTTTGATCGGTTACGCGAAGACCGGCGATCTCCCACAGGATGCGCAGGCCGAGGTCGCCGGGAGCTTCGGTTGGGTGGACGGAGACGGACTTCGAGGAACCGTCGCGCGATACGGTCAAAGGCAGCGGCTGACCGGCGGCGACGGTCGCCGTGAGCGTGGAAAACGCCTCGCGCGAATCGATCGCGCGGCCATTCACAGCGGTGATGATGTCGCCCGGTTTAAGACCTGCTGCCTGCGCCGGCGATCCGCTGATCACGCGCGCCACGAGCGCGCCGCGCGAGGTTTTGAGACCGGTGCGGCGCGCTTCCTCGGGAGTGATCGTCGCCGTCACCGCGCCGATCCAGGCGCTATGAACCTGTCCGAAACGGACGATGTCCTGAATCACTTTCTTCGCGCGATCGACCGGAATGGCGAAGCCGATACCCTGCGCGTTGGCGTAGATCATCGTGTTGATGCCGATGACGCGCCCTTCGATGTTGAGAAGAGGTCCGCCGGAGTTGCCGGGGTTGATCGAGGCGTCGGTCTGAATGAAATCGGTGAACGTGCGGCCCGCCTCTTTCGACGGAACGGAACGGCCGAGGGCGGAGACGACGCCAGTCGTGACGGTGCCGCTCAGTCCGAACGGATTGCCGACAGCGATCACCGTCTCGCCAATGAGCAAGTCGGACGAGGTGCCGATCGGCGCGGTGAGCAGGTTCTTCGCATTGACACGTAACACGGCGACGTCGCTGTCAGGATCGACGCCGATCAGTTTCGCCGGGAGCTGGGTCCCGTCGCTGAAGTTGACGGTGATCCGCGAGGCGCCTTCGACGACGTGATTGTTCGTGACGATGATTCCGTCCCCCGACCAGACGAATCCCGAGCCGAGCGATTGCGACGTGTAGGTGCGGTCCTGCCCGCCGAACACTCCGAACGGATCGAAGAAGGGATCGACGGCGCGTTGCCGGATCGTCGACTCCGTCTGGATGTTGACGACCGCCGGTCCGACGTCGTGCGCAACGGTGACGATCGGCGTGCGCCGCGACGCGCTGACGGTCGGCGGAATGGGAGTCCGATCCTGCCGCGGCGGGCGCGCGTCAACAGTCTGCGATTCCGCCGCCGGCTTGCAGGCGAGTGTGACGAGAAAGAGGATGACGATAAGACGGAGCTGCTTCATGGGGAGATGATACGAGCAGTGGCGCAAGGAGGTTCCCTCCCTTTGGTCGTCCGGCAGAGCTTGGCATGATTGACGCAAAGGGCGGTCATTCCGTTGTAATCTCTACAACTTTTCGGAGGCTGTATGGAACAGTCCAGTCGGATTCTTCAGATTGAGCGCCTGGAGATCAAAGCCGTCGTGATCGAGTTCATGATCTTCACGGGCGCTGCGATGGCACTGGCGGCCGGTTTCGTGTCCCACCTTTCCATCTTCTTGTGGATTCCATTCAATGTGCTGATCGCGATCGGTTTTGCTGCTCTGGGCTTTGTGTTGATACCGCTCCAGAGCTTGCTGACCCGAGGTCAGGGTGCACGGACGCTGGCGCCATCGATCCGGATTGCATGCTGTGTCGTCAGCGCGGTCGTCTACCTCGCGATCTCGAGTCAGATGCAATAGGCAATCGGCCTGCGGCGCCCGCCTCGGCGCTACGTTAGACTCTCCGCTTGCGCATCAAGCTGATCTACAACCCGATGGCGGGCCGCGGGCGCGCGTCGCGGCATCACGCCGAGGCGGAGCGGTATCTGCGGGAGCTGGGCGCCGAGGTGGATGTTCACGCCAGCACGAGCCCGGCGGACATGACGCAAGCCGCGGCGGACGCATCGCGCGGCAACTTCGAGCGCATCGTCGTTTGCGGCGGTGACGGAACGCTTCACCTCTCCGTTCGCGAATTCGATCTCGCCAACGGTACGCTGGCGTTGATTCCGCTCGGTTCCGGCAACGATTTCGCGAAAGTCCTCGGCATCCCGCGCGATCTTCGCGCCGCGTGCGAGCTGGCGTTGCGCGGACGCGTGCGCGAGGTCGACGTCGCCGTCGCCAACGGTATCCGCTACCTCGGCGTTGCAGGACTCGGCTTCGATTCCGAGGTGGCGCGTTACGCGAACGAGAGCGTGAAGTTCCTTCGTGGCTCGCTCGTCTATCTCTACGCCATCCTTCGCGTTCTGCCGCGCTTTACGCCGCATCGCGTGACCATCGACGGCAACCGCAACGAAGAGATCATGTTCGCCTGCGCCGGCAACTCGCGGCAATACGGCGGCGGGATCCGCATCACGCCCGACGCAAAGATCGACGATGGCCAGCTCGACCTCTGCATCGTCCATCGCACATCGCGCATGCAACTGCTCAAGACGCTGCCGAAGGCATACACAGGCGCTCACGTGAAAAGCCCGTTCGTCGAGATGAGCCGCGGAACAGCGTTCTCGTTCGACTCGGAGCGGCCGATGGATGTCTATGCCGATGGCGAACGGATCACCGCAACGCCGGTGAGGTTTGGGCTGGCGGACCAGCGGCTGCGAATCGTTGCGCCTTGACGAATGGTTCGGGAGCACAGACAAGAGTGTCTGTGCCAGACAACAACTGTACCGAAGTCAGCTTCGCGCCGGCTTGCCAAGCGGCGATTCAGACGGTTATCCAGTCGAACGCGCCGGTCTCGGGATCGATGACCATCGCTTCGCCGGTCTCGTACCAGGCCGGCAGCACGGTGACGGTTGCCGCGCCCGGAAGGACGAGTTTGTGGTGGAAGTGGCCGAAGACGACGTGGGTGAAACCTTCGGCGGCGCGCGTACGGCCGTACGCTTCCATCCGCTCGGTCGGGAGACGCGTCTTGTGTTTGAAGTTGGTGCCGGAGAGGCGCGCTTCGACGGTGTCGACGAAACTGCGCGCAAGGCGCTTGGGGATGAGTTTGAGGGAATGTCGTGAGAGCGCGTTCTTCGATGCGAAGCGCCAGAAGCGATACGGCAGGTCGCGGTCGTTGATCATGTCGCCGTGAACGATGAGGTATTTCCTGTCGCCTGCCGGAATCGCGAACTCCATCGCCACATCGGTCACCGCTCGCTCGGCGAACGACCCGCGCAGGAAAAAGTCGCGATTGCCTTCGACGTAGTGGACCGCGATTCCGCCGTCGCGCAACTGCTGCAAACGATCGAAGACTGACTTGACCGACGACGTGTAGAACTTCGGATCGGCGATGAGGTAGTGAAAGAGATCGCCGTTGAGATAGAGCGCCTTCGGCTTCAGCGCCGCGAGCCGGTCGAGCCACGCGACAATCGGTTTCTCGCTTCCGTCTGAGAGTCCGATGTGTGAATCGCCGATGACGAAGATTTGTCCTGCTGCGGTCAAACGGAGAGCTCCTCGATCACGCGTTGCAGCTCGGCGTGGGTTGCTTCATCGAAGGCGCAGAAGATCACCCGCTGCAGCGAGCGTGCTTGCGGCTGGAAGTCGACGGCTGTTGCGACCAGCACGCGGGCGCAACGTCCGCGCTCGAAGCCGAACGACGATGGGATCGGCGGCAGCGCAACCGACGCGATGGCCAGCTCCTCGCCGCGCTTCAACGCGGCCCAGATCGCGCTGCGCAACTTCGCGTCTTCGTTTCCGTCGCCCTGCCTCGGCACGATCGCGTGGATTACGAACTTGCACAGAACGTTGCCGCCGGTCGACACGAACGCTTCCCCGACTGGCACGGCGCTCATTCCCGCGGCGGGCTTGCTGGCCGCGGCGGGATTGATGATCGCGTCGACTTTGAGCGAGGAAACGTCGGCGCGCAGAAGGTCGATGTTCATGGCTAAATTGTGGTGTTCAGTTTCGCTCGCGGGTCTTCGCCGTACGCGGCGTCGATCGTGTCAGCCGCAGCGAGCACTTCGGCCGCGGTGCTCTTCGGCGCCGTGATCTGAACCCGGTAGTAGTGATCGCCATGCGTGCCGCCTTTTTTCTTCACACCTTTTCCGCGGATGCGAAATGTCTGGCCGCCCTGCGTACCCGCCGGAATCCGTGCACGAACGGGGCCGTGGATCGTGGGCACTTCCACTTCCCCACCGCGGATCGCTTCGCCGACTTTGATGGGAAGGTCGATGTAGATGTCGTCGCCGCGCCGCTCGAACAACGGATGCGGGCGGATGTGAATGAGCACGTTGAGATCGCCAGCCGGCCCGCCTCCTCCGCCCGGCCCACCCTTCCCACGCAGCCGGATCCGCTGCCCATCCGACATGCCCTCGGGGATCTTGACCTTGACCGGTTTGCCGTTGATGGTGAG
The DNA here is from genome assembly GCA_963719365.1 of Thermoanaerobaculia bacterium. Taxonomy (GTDB): domain Bacteria; phylum Acidobacteriota; class Thermoanaerobaculia; order Gp7-AA8; family Gp7-AA8; genus JADGNZ01. Next base: position 2,834,224 of record OY970380.1, read on the forward strand.
ATCCATCGTGGTGCCGAGGATGGCGTCGCGAAAGTCGATGGTGAGCTCGGCCTCGAGATCGGAGCCTCGCTCCGGACCTTGCTCGAATCCGCCGCCGCCGAATAGATCGGAGAAGATGTCGGTGAATCCACCCGGGCCTGTGGTCGTGCGGCGTCCGCCTCGGGCGCGCGCACCACCGCCGGTGAACTGCGAAAAATCGAATCCACCGCCACCAAACGGATTCGCGCCGCCTTGAAATGGATTCGGTCCGCCGCCGGAGCGGAATGCTTCCTTGCCGAGACGGTCATACTGCTCGCGCTTCTCCGCATCGGAGAGGACGGCGTAGGCCTCGGACATTTCCTTGAACTTGTTCTCGGCGTCCTTGTTCCCTTTGTTCTTGTCGGGATGGAACTTCTTCGCGAGGGCGCGGTAGGCCTTCTTGATCTCGTCCGCGCTGGCGGTCTTCTTCACGCCGAGGATGTCGTAATAGTCTTTTTCGGCCATGGTGCGGCAGAACGTTTTAGCACATGGGGCCGGCTTTATCATGGCTGCGGCGATGAATCGGAGTGAGCAACGTGGCGGCGGCGAAGGATTCGGGCGCCCGGCCGCGATCACTCTGGCGGCGGCCGGCGGTTTCGCGCTGTTGATCGGTCTCTTCCTGTTGGCCGCGGTCTGTGGCAATCGGATGTTTCAGGTCGACGAGGTGGAGCATCTCCATGCCGCGTACAACCTGCGCGACGGCAGGATGATCTACAGCGATTTCTGGCAGGGACATCCGCCGTTGCTTTACGTGCTGCTGCTTCCCTGCGTCGATCCGGCGGATCCTGTTGCGAGCTATCAACGCGGCAGGATTTTCTCGGGAGCGATTCTCCTCATCACGATCGCGCTTTGTGGTTACTGCGGATCAAAACTGGGCAATCGATGGACGGCGTTGCTGGCCGCGGGGTTGACGCTCTCGCACACGACGCTGATCGAGCGGGGAATCGAAGTGCGGCCCGACGGGGCTCTCGCCTGCTGCATGATGGCCGCTCTTGCCATCGAGCTCTCGCAGCGATCGACCGCGTTGCGGCGATTCACGATTCAAAGTCTCATTCTCGGCAGCGGGCTTCTACTGTCGCAGAAAGGGGTTTTCCCTCTCGCCACCTTCGCGTTGCTTTGGCTCTTCACGGCATGGCGAGCACGCCAGCCGCGCCTTGCGCTTCAGCCGCTGCTGATGTCTCTAGTGCCGCTGACCGTTGCCATCGGCATCATGGCGATGATCGGCAATGCGTCGTTCTTCATTCGCTACGTCATTCTTGATGCGACATCGGCGGTGAGCCATTCGGCGATGAGGGCGACATTCGGTCCGGCTGGTTTTCTGATCCGCGAAGGCGCACGTAATCCCGTTTTCATCACGGCCGTGCTGGCAGGACTGACGCTGATCGTGATTCGGAGACGCGACCTGCTGACTCTCTTCACGGCGTTTGCCGGCCTGGCCGCGTTCGGGGCGCTTTGGCTCAACCCTTTCCCCTGGCCGTACGTGCATGTCGCGGTGATGCCCCTGCTCGCCGTCATCGGCTCGCTTGCTCCGCTTCTTTTCACCGGTTCGCGTGTCACTTCCGCGCTGGCCGTCATCATCACGATTGTCGCGATCGCGATGAGCGCGCCGAGGCTGTTGCAGAAAGCAGGCGATTCCGCGGATGCGCAGTTCGCCACGCTTCGTGAGGTCGGACGCGTCGTTTCTCCGCGCAGCACGGTCTTTGATCTGGCCGGACTCTACTTCCGGCCGGATGCCTATCCGGTTTACGCGATGAGCGGCGACATGCTGCAGTCGTACGGGAACGGCGCGTTTCCGCGAATCGTGCCGGAGCTTCGGCGCAACAACGTGGCCTGCGTTCTCTACAACTATCGGACGGCGGTGCTGCCTCCGTTGGAGAAGGACTTCATCGGCACGCACTTCACGCACTACGACGGCTACATCTTCCTGCCGGGCGCCGATTTGTCCGCGATCTCCGACGGAAACCAACGGCCGTTCGAGACGCTGGCCGGGGCAACGTATCGCTACGATGGAGCGGGCGCGATCACCGTCGACGGCATCCCGTTTTCTCGCGGCACGCTTGCGGCCGGGATTCATCGAATCGCTGTCATTCGATCGAGCCTTTCGTCGCGGCTGATCGTGGACACGCCTCCGCCAGTTCCAACGCAGAGCGAGCCGCGCGCGCCGCTGTTCGGTCAATTTGATTGAAAGGGCTATCAGAGACAGGAGATCGGGAAGACGATGCCGATAGCGCCCTGATCTCTGATCGCTTGTGTCTCTGATCTCTGCTTTTTCTGGCTACCGAATTGCTTCGGAGCCTGCTTCGTAGAAGAATCCCGCGAGAATACCAGGAGCTGAATGCACGCATCATTGGCCCGCCGCAACATTCTGACGATGATCCTTGCCGGCGGTATGGGCGAGCGTCTTTATCCGCTGACACGCGACCGGGCCAAGCCCGCCGTGCCATTCGGCGGCCGGTACCGGATCATCGACTTCGTCATCAACAACTTCATCAACTCGGGGTTTTTCAAGATCAAAGTGATGACGCAGTTCAAGTCGAACTCGCTCATCGAGCACATCACGCGCACGTGGCGGCTGGTGCCCGAGATCGGCCAGTACGTCGACATCGTGCCGGCGCAGATGCGCAAAGGGCCGTTCTGGTTTCGCGGAACGGCCGACGCGGTGTTCCAGAATCTCGAGCTGATTTTCGACGAGCAGCCGGAGTTCGTCTGCGTCTTCGGCGGCGATCACATCTACAAAATGGATGTGAACCAGATGCTGCAGGAGCACATGACCAATGACGCTGACCTCACCATCGCCACGATTCCGGTGCCGGTCGAAGAGGCGCATCACTTCGGCATTGTCGAAGTCGACAGCGACTGGCGCGTGACCGGCTTCGTCGAGAAACCGAAGGAAGGTGCGAAGACGATTCCTGGCCGGCCGGACATGGTTCTGGCGTCGATGGGCAACTACATTTTCAAAGCCAACGTCATGATCGAGGTGTTGCAGCGCAACGCCCTGCGCGACGCGGCGCACGACTTCGGCAAAGAGATCATTCCGGCCATGTACCCGAAGATGAAAGTCAACGCGTACGACTTCGGGCAGAACTACGTGCCGGGCGAAGCGGAGATCAACCGCGGCTACTGGCGCGACGTCGGCACGATTGACTCGTACTTTGCGGCGTCGCTCGACCTCGTGGCAGTCACTCCGCTGTTCAATCTGTACAACACGATGTGGCCTATGGTTTCCGCGCCGCTGAATCTTCCGCCTGCGAAGTTCGTTTTCGCCGATTCGAAGTCGCAGCGCATCGGAATCGCCACCGATTCGCTCGTCTCCGCCGGCGTGATCATCTCCGGCGGCACGATCAATCGCAGCATCCTCCATCCGCGCGTCCGCATTCATTCCTACACCGACGTCGACGAGTCGATCCTGATGGACGGCGTCGAGATCGGCCGCCACTCGAAGATCCGCCGCACGATCATCGACAAGGGCGTGAAGATCCCCGCCAATTCAACGATCGGCTACGACATCGAAGCCGACCGCGCGCGCTTCACGGTGACGGATTCGGGGATCGTGGTCGTGCCGAAAGGGGCGGAAGTGGCTTGATTGCGTGGCCCTGGCGGGCCACGCGTTGTCGGTTGTCGGTTGGTTGCGCTTCGCGCGTTGGGTTGCTGCGCTGCGCGCGTTTGCGGTTCATTGCGCTTCGCGCGTCCGGTTGCCGGTTAGTGGTGCTTCGCGCGGTGTCGGTTGCCGATGGGGTTTCGCGGGTTGGCGGTTCGGCTTCGGGGGTTGGCGATGCTCGGTTGCGCTTCCCGCTTACGTCGCTTTGTTACTCGGCGGTGCCGCGTCAGCGGCAACGAGAGGGTAGCGAGGGGTGCGAGCGCTTTTTGCGAGCACCCCTCGTCATCGTGTGATTTTGAGACGTGCCGCGTCAGCGGCACTGGACAAATCGCAGCGCATCATCGTTTGAACATCCAACGCCCGCGCGATTCTCGAATTCGTGACTCCGATGGTTTTTCCCCCAACCCCTCGGAACGCTCGTTCGTGCTTGATTGTCCAGTGCCGCTGACGCGGCACGATTCTCAAAACGCACGTACGAGGGGTGCTCGCAAAAGGCGCTCGCACCCCTCGCTATCCTCTTTCAGCCGCTGACGCGGCGTCGCCGCTACCTCGGCGCAAGCCGTTAAATGGCCGCAGAAGGCACCCGTGCTATCCCGCGGGTTTATGACGCATCAACGAGACAGCAACGCGCGAAGCGCAATTAACCGACAACCGATAACGCGCGAAGCGCAATAACCCAACGCGCGAAGAGCAACCAACCGACAACCGGCAACGCGCGAAGCGCAAAAAAGATATTCTCCAACCATGACCGTCACCCAGACCAAGCCCCGCACCGACGGGCGCGCCTCGAATGAGATGCGCCGCGTTCTCATCACGCCGAATTTCAGCAAGCATGCGGAGGGCTCGGCGCTGATCGAGGTTGGCGACACGCGCGTCATCTGCACGGCTTCGATTCAGGAAAAGGTCCCGTCGTTTCTTTATCGCACGGGCAAGGGTTGGGTCACCGCGGAGTACGGGATGTTGCCACGCGCGACGACCGAGCGCACCGACCGCGAAGCAGCGCGTGGAAAGCAGGGCGGGCGGACGATGGAGATCCAGCGTCTGATTGGACGTTCACTGCGCGCCGCGGTGAACAGCGAGATGCTCGGCGAACGGACGATCTGGCTCGATTGCGACGTCATCCAAGCCGATGGCGGCACGCGCACGGCCTCGATCACCGGCTCCTTCGTCGCACTCGTTCTCGCCCTCGGCAGGCTTTACGCCGACGGCAAACTCGTGACCTGGCCGGTTAACTCGTTCGTCGCCGCCGTTTCAGTCGGCATCATCCACGGCTCGCCGGCGCTCGACCTGAATTACGAAGAAGACTCGAAAGCCGGCGTCGACATGAACATCGTCGCCACCGACAAGGGACGCTTCATCGAGCTGCAAGGGACTGCCGAGGGAGCGACGTTCAGCGATGAGGAAATGACGGCGATGCTGGGATTGGCGAAGGAAGGCATCGCAGCGCTCGTCGAAAAGCAGCGCGAGGTTCTCGCGCCCACTCTGGCGCGCGTCGATGCGCTCAGCCGCGAGAGGCTGACGAAGAAGTTTCGCTGATCCGTTCTCGCAAGCGCCGGCGCAGCGTGCGTTGCGTAAGCGTCGTGAGCGAGTTACGGTAACGACGATGGCGAACCACCTCATGCAGCCGCCGGCAGGCCGCAATGCGCCGGGAAGCAGTGAGGTTTGGGTCGCCAGCCTCAATGACCGCCGCGTCGCCGAGTGGCTCTTCCTCATCACACTCGTCACGTACGGTTACTTTTTCGCGGGCGGCGGGTGGAATCAGAACGCCACATTCGATCTCACGCGCGCCATCGTGGAGCAGCACACGTTCGCGATCGATGCGTTTGCGAGTAACACCGGCGATGTCTCGTTCGCTCGCGGTCACGTGTACGCGAACAAGGCGCCCGGACTGGCGTGGCTGGCGGCGATCCCATACGCGCCGCTGCACGCATTCGAGAAAGCGCGCGGCGCGAATACGAGCGATGCGCAGCTTCTGGCGATCAACGCCTACGTCTGTTCGCTGATCTGCGTCGCGCTGCCGGGCGCGCTCATTCCAGCGATGCTTTTCCTATACGCGAGGAGGCGCGGCTTCAAGGGCGTGCGGCCGGTTCTTGTCGCACTTTGCGTTGCGCTGGCAACCCAGATGTTGCCGTACGCGACGATCCTGATGGTGCACGTTCCGAGTGCGGCGTTGCTCCTGTTCGCGCTGACATCGCCGCGTCGTGCGCTGGCAGGTCTGGCCGCTGGCTTCGCGGTTGCGATGAACTACCTTTGCGCACCGGCGCTCGTGCTCTTTGTTCTTGCCGGTCCGCGGAAGAGCTGGATTCGATACGTTGCTGGAGCAGTGCTTCCCATCATCGCGTTGATCGCTTATCAGCGGCTTTGCTTCGGAGGTTTTTTCACGACGAGTGTTGCGGTCACCGATCCGCGTTTCCTCACGCACGGCGCGCCGCTCGGCGTTTTGCAGTGGCCGTCGGTCAGCGTGTTGTACGCGATCACATTCTCGGCGTATCGCGGCTTTTTTTTCTTTGCGCCTGTACTGGCCGTCGCCGCCTTCGGGTTCGCGGCTTGGTGGCGTACCGGCCGCACGTCATGCGCGTCGGCGCTTGCTGTGATCGTCGCTTTCATCGCGTTCAACGCCAGTTTCAATGGCTGGGAAGGCGGTTTCGGGATCGGCGGCCGCTATCTGGTTCCGATCATTCCGCTCTTCGGCATCGCGCTGCTTCATGTGCGATGGCGATGGCTCGTGGGCATCGCTGGTGCGATCTCATTCGCGATCAACTTCGCCGCCGTCGCTGTCGATCCGCAGCCATCGGCGACAATCCCTCGGCCACTGACGCAATACATCGCACCGCTGCTGCTGACCGGCCATTTCCCGGCGTCTGTGCCGATTACGCCGCCGTGGTCCGCGGCAACGTTGACCGGGCACACGTCAGTCAACCGGCTGACGTTCGACGAAGCGATCATCTTCGCCAATCACCCGCCGCTCTCGCCTGAATCCGAATGGGCGAGCTTCAACCTCGGCGAGCTTCTCTTCTGTCCAGGCAGCGCGCTCTCGCTCCTTCCGATCCTGCTCATCATCCTCGGCGGAGGATTCGTGGTCGCACGATTGGCCAGGCAATCAGCGCCAGCGCCGTAAGCATTGCGCCGGCCAGTCCGCCGTAGAACGTTGCCGGCAGATAGTCGACGCGAACGTCCCAGTCGCCGGGCGGAATCGTGAAGCCGAGGAATGCGCCATTGACGGCCAGCGCGCGGATCGAATGACCGTTGAGCGAGACGCGCATGCCGGGCCAGAACGGCTGACTGCTGACGATGAGCGCGTGCCGCGCGCTGCGAATGTGGAGCTTGAAATCGGGGTCGCGCGCTTCGACGATCTGCACCTGCGGATCGCTGGCCGGGTGCAGCAGATCCTGACGCATGCGGTCACTGTCGACCGGAAGAATGTTCACGACCGTCTCCTTCGACAGGTCATGTTCGGTGAGCGTCTGCGCGAACAGGTTGTGGCGGAACTCGAGCACGAGGTCGTGCGCGGCGAAGAAGCGCGGCTTCACGTCGAGGTTCTCGAAAATCCGTCCGTCGCGGCCGTCGTACACGAGGCGATAACGCGCCGGATCGGCGGGATCGAGATCGCGCGCGCCAACGAGATAGCGGACGTTCAGATAGTTCAGCAGCGGCGTCTTGACGTTCTGCCACTTCGAGAAATAGTCGTCGGTCGCGAGGCCGGCGATGAGACGAAGGACGCCGAGGTAGCGGCCATTCGCCATCGGATCATGGGTGCGGATGTCGGCGAAACCATACATCGCCTGCGCGTTCGGAAAGAGTGCGGCGCCGATTCCTACGACGCGAAACGGTGCGTTGTCCGGCGTCGCCGCTTCGAGATGCTGCAGCGTTTCAATCAGCGGCGTCGTCGGATACATCGCATAGGCTGTAATGACCGGATTCCACCCATCGGTCGCCGTCCACAACTCCGCGATCAGCGCGACGCCGATCAGCATCGTGGCGATATGCCGGCCGCGCGCCTGCAGCACGAACAGCATCCCAAGCGCGAGGACGAGGATGCTCGGCAGAAGAGCGACGACCGCGGCGTCTTTCATCGCCGCACTCGGGAAATCGACCTTCAGGAAGACGCCGAGAACGATGGCTGCGGCGGCGAGAACACCGAGGAGAAAGGGCGTGGAACGCTCGCGCCGCGCGGAATCGATCGCCGCCGCGGTCATCGCTGCCGCACTCCAGCAGAGGAACAGACGCAATCGCGCATTCGCGGCCAGCTTGAAGACGAAGTGGAAGAGCGAGCTGATGACCGGCCAGTTGAAAGCGATGCCGGTAGCGATGAGCGCGAGGATGACGAGAAACATCTCGCGGCTGCGGAAGCGACGCTGCGAGATCGCGCGAAACAGCAGCGCGAACCAGGAAGCGATGCCGAGGATGCCGGCGAAACCAGTGATGGATTCGGCGGTCGCAGGTCCCCACGGTTTCTCCGCCGGCGCGTGGCCGTAGAAGTTCGGCTCGAACGTGGCGATGGCTGACGGAAAATCGGAAAACGGCGGCGCTTCGTTCGCGTGAACCTGCAGCTCCTGAAAACGCCGCGATTTCTTCACCGTCTCCGCGAACGTGGCGATGAACGGCGACGCCAGAAGCGCTGCGACGAAGATTGCCGCCGCCGCGAGCGCGAGCGATCGTGCGGCATCGCGCCACGTCACGGGCCGCTCGACGAATGCGATCCAGAGCGCGAAGAGGCCTCCGAAAAACGTCACGTGCGTCACGGTCTCGGGGTGGCCGCCGTAAAGCATCGTGGTCCAGACCGCGACCGCGAAGAGGAAACGCGGATAGGTGCGCCGTTCGATGAGCAGCTCGATCGCCAGAAACGCAGCCGGCAGCCACACCGCGACGGTGACGATCGGAAAATGAAGCCACGTGCTGACGAACGTGCAGAACGCGAATGCGATCGCGCCGATGGCCGCGGGAAGCTCGTCGTAACGGCGGCGCAGGAAGAGAAACATGAACGTCAGCGCGATGAGCAGCTTGAACGCGGCCTCGGACGTCATCGCGTAGCCGAGCGGCAGCGGCAGCGCCAGCAGCCGAAGCGGCGACATCGCAGAGCTCTGTCCGTTTGCAAGCAATGGATAGCCGCAGCCGGAGAGCGGATTCCAGATCGGGAAATGCAGCGAGCGCCACGCCTCGCGCGCCTGATGCGCCCACGGCACGATCTGCATCGTCAGATCGTTCATCTCGGGATTGGAGAGGCCGGCGCGATGCCCCCAGCTTCCCCACGGCGGCAGGATGTTGATGAAGTCGACCGGAAGGTTGACGTACTGGCCCGTCATCGGCCGGAAGAGATAGATCAGGACGAGCGCATAAAAGAACGCGGCAACGCGCCAAGGCAAGCCGTCACGAACGGCCGGGATCCAGCGGCGCGCGCACCAGATCGCGATCGCGTAGAGCGCACCGACATGAATCCAGGAAGCGTTGAACACGGGCGCGGATCATAAAGCAAGGGCGCCAGGACCAGAGTCGAGGGCGGCAGGAATTTGGGCTTGCGATAACCGCGGCGGGCGCGATGCAGCCAGCGCCGCGAACACTAGGCAAAGCAGAGGAGTCAGCAAGGCACGCATTGCCGACCAGCCGGCGTGGAAGTCCCGATCTCCGTTTCGGGCATAGACGAACAGCAGAAAGAGGATGGAGGCCGCCGCGACAAAGAGTTGCGGCAAGGCCTGGCCGCACGCGGCCAATCACGACCAACGCGAATAGAACAATCCACGGAACGTACGCGATGCCGAAGCTTGCCTCTTTGGCAACAAGAGCGATTGCCGCACGTGTGCTGTTCAGCGTCAATGCGCTGGCCATGGGCCGGTACGAATCGAGAAGATGGTGATGCGCGGAAAATACGATCCACCCAATCAACGCGAGTATCGGACCAATGGACGCTTTCAGAAACGTTCGGACTCGCTCACGCCAAGGCCAATCAGAAAGGAAGACGGATGCCAGCGCCAGCAACGCGAATGGGGCGCCTTCGACCTTTGTGAGCACTGCACCTGCCAAAGCGACTGACGCAATGACCGCGTGCTCATCCGCGGTTGCGCGCGTGCACGTGAGGGCGGCCAATGCAAGTGCTTCAAAGAATATCAGCGCTGATTCTCCATTTCCTCCGACAGCATTGACGATGTAAAGGTATGCATAGAGCGAAGCGAAGAGCGCTGTGATCGAGGATGCCCTGGGCGAGCGTGCATATCGAGCAAAGCCGTGGAGCGCCGCCGCGGTGAGAATCAGAAAGAGTGGAGTCATCCCGATCACACCCCACCAGTTAAGCCCGGCCTTTCCAAGCATTGTCCACGCGTACGAAAAGGGAAGAAGCGGCGGATAGTCGGAATGCATCAGACTATTGTGGGGATCGGCGAGAAACTGCACGTCGATCGCGTGGGCACGGGCAAACACGACACTCTTCGGACCCCAGAATAGTAGTAGATCGAACGAGGTAGCTTCGCCATCAAAAATCGCGATGCTAAGAACCACTGCAGCGAGTGCCGCGATGACGATGAAGGCAATCGTCCGCGGACTCCACGGGCTCGCTTCATTGATGCTTAGGGCGGCTACACGCTTTTGCGCCGCCGGTAAATAGGAGCACACAGCGGACGCGAGAGGCAACGCAACAAGCGCCGCGACCGACCACGCGATTTGAAGTGGCGAAAAAAGAAACATCTCGACCGACAGGGTAACCAGACCAGTTGCCGCGTAAACAGCGAAACGAGCGCTGACAGGGAGTCGCCGGACGGAGGACAAATACCGCATCCATAGTCCGCATGCGGCGATGAACGCGAGTCTGATAATGAAGCTCATTTACGCTGGTAAACCTTGCCGTGTGGCAACTCACCCCATTGGAAGTATTGCGAGTTGTCCATCGCCGCTTGTGTAATCACGAATTGGATCGCCGGGTCGGAAGAACCGTCTGTAAAGTACACGATTGTATGTTGCGGCATCTGCCCGACGGCCACGGCGTAATGAAGCCAATCCTTTGACCGGTCCAGCGGGTTCACGAAGGCGACAGCAGCGCCCTTCGGTATCGTTCTCGAGGCCTCGGCGAGTAACAAAAGGCTATTTTCTGAGCTTCGCGGTGATAATCCGGTCCGGGAAACGATTGTCGCGCTACGGACGACTGGCCCTTTGTGAATTACTTCTTTGGCGGAAAGATAAAGAAACAGAAGCGACGCCGCGGCACCAAGCAATTCGGAAGTGATGTTTTTCCAGCGCGGAGCAGGCCGGTTCGGTAGTTGGACGTTGTCCGTATTATCCGACCGGCCCAAGGAAGTCATTTGTCCTCATTCTGCGTTCTCGGTGGGTCGTTACACCACTCATTCGCCTTCGCAAACGCTTCTTCGTCCCCTCGCTCCACAATTCCTCGCACGATCTCCACTACCGCCTCGGCGTGTGGCGCGATGTTCTCGCGGTTGGCGGCGATGATCGGCGACCAGACCGATGCCGCGCTGCCGGCCAGGCGGAGGAACGTGCGAAGGCCTGACCCCGCGAAACGCGGATCGATTTTCTGGTCGTGCAGGTGGGCGGCAAGGGCGGTGGAGAGGATTTGCGGCAGGTGACTAGTCAGCGCCACCGCCCGATCGTGTTCGGCGGCGGTGACGAGCTCCGCGCGCGCTCCGCAGCAGGCGATGAGATCCTGAACGACCGGTACCTCGCGATCGACAAACCACGACGCGCCTTCGAACAGGTCTGCGCGTGCGGCGGCGAGACCGCGCTCGTGCGAGCCAGCGAGTGGATGGCCGGCGACAAAATCGACGCCGTGCAAGCCGGCAGCGGCACGCAACGGCTGCAACACGCTACAAACCGATGTCGTCAGCGAGCGGCAGCGTTCGATCGCGGCGACGGCGGCATCGACCGGCGTTGCCAGTACGATGACATCGAATATGCCATCGAACGATTCGCTGCGCTCATCGGCCGCGCCGGCGCGGACCGCATCATCGAGCGAAACGCCGGGATCGATGTAGGTGACGTGCCATCCGCGGCGGCGCAACGCGATCCCGATCGATCCTCCGATGAGGCCGAGTCCGGCGATCAGCGTGCGCCGCGCGGGGGGCATCAGCGCGTCATCATGATGAGCGTGCGATCGACCGTCTGCGACGTCGATACGTCAAAGTACGGACGCTGGATCGTCACGCGCGGTCGATTCGTTTTCGGATCGAGCTCCGCCGCGCGATACGCGCCCACGGCTTTCGAAGGATCGAGTTTGATGTTCAGCTTCTGCGCGATCGGTACGATGCCGCCGACATCGGTGGCCAAGTCGCCGGTTCGGTAGTATGCAGGCGGCTTGGCCGAGCTGAGGTTGTTCGTGGCATCGGGCGCGACTTTGTTGTAGCCGTACGACTGCGCATAAAACTCAGCCACTTTGTCGAGAGGCGCGTCGGTGTCGTAGATCGCGATCGGCGGAACGTCGTCGCCAGGCCGCATGATCTTGCGCGCCTGTTTCCAGAGATCGGTCAATTGAGCCAGATAGCGCGAACCGGGATAAATCGTGAAGGCGAACGATTCCGGCTCGGTGGACTCGCTCTTCTTTTCTTTCGAGCAACCGGCGGCGACGAGCACGACGAGCACCGCGGCCGCGAGCAAACGTGAGGTTCTGGACATTTCTGTGACTCCAATAAGGTGAAGGTTGATCAGTGACCGGCGATCAGCGATGCAGCATCAGCGCCGATCCGGGTCGAATCGACTTTAGCATACGGACTTAGAGTCAATATCGTCGCTACTTCGCCGCGGCCAGACTGCGGTCGCGTGCCGCGCGAAACTCGTCGCCTGCTTTCCAATTCGGCATTGTGGCGGCGTTCGCGGCATCCCACCCCATCCAGATTCCGAGCTGGGCCATCTGCACGGCTTCCGACCAATCCCACTTCGGATCGAACTGGTCGCTGGGCTGGTGGTAATGATTGGCGCGGAATTCGTCCGACCACGACGCGCCGAAAGCGGCACCTTTGCCAACGACGTCATGGCCCGGATCGATCGAGAATGCGGGAATGCCGACCTTGCCGAAACTGAAATGATCCGAGCGGTAGTAATGGCCCTGCTCGGGTTCGGGGTCGCCGATGATCGTCAGGCCGAGCGCTTTTGTGATGCGCTGCGCCGTTGGGTAGAACGTGGTCCGTTCGATGCCGTTCATGTTCACGTCGCGCACGCGGCCGAGCTCCGGAATCATGTCGTAGTTCATGCCGAGGGCGATGCGGCCGGATGGAAGCGGCGGATTCTGGCCGAGGAATGCCGATCCGAGAAGACCCTGCTCTTCGGCGGCGACGGCAGCAAAGTAGACCGATCGTTTCGGTGCCGGCATGCGCGACCAGACGCGCGCCATCTCCAGCAGGATGGCGCAACCGGATGCGTTGTCGAGCGCGCCGTTGTAGATCGTGTCGCCGCTCTTGTCGGCGGGTCCGATGCCGAGGTGGTCGTGGTGCGCGGAGTAGAGAATCGCTTCATCGCGCAGCTTTGGGTCGCTGCCCATCAACTTGGCCACGACGTTCGTGGTGTTGAATGAGCGAAGCTTGCTGGCGACGTTGCCGGAGAGCTTCACGCCGAGCGGCACCGGCTGGAAGTCGCGCGACGAAGCGGCCTGCGTCAACGCATCGAGATCCTTGCCTGCGGCTTTGAAAACATCGCGCGCCACCTGCTCGGTCATCCAGCCGGCGAATTGCAGTGCCGGAGCGCCGGGCTTGTTCTTCATGAACGAGTTCTCGCCGCCCCACGAATTCGAGACGACGTTCCAGCCGTAGCCGGCGGCTGGCGTGGTGTGAATCAGGATGACGCCCGCCGCGTTTTTCGCGGTCCCGATCTCGTACTTGTAGGTCCAGCGGCCGTAGTACGTGCGCGCTTTTCCTTTGAAGAGATCGGGCTCCGAGGCGCTTGCGGGCGGGTCGTCGACGAGCATGACCAGCGTCTTGCCGCGCGTGTCGAGGCTTTTGTAATCGTCCCATTTGTATTCGGGAGCGACGACGCCGTGACCGACGAAGACGAGATCGGAGTCGATGGTTTCGGTGTCGCTCTGCGTTTGATTCTGTCCGACGATCTGCTCGCCGAACTTGAGCGAGCCGCCGACCGGAGCGCCGTTTTTCGTGAAGGTGAGCGCGGATTTGTCGCGATCGGTGGCGACACCGAGGAGTGGGACGTTCTGGTAGTAGGTGCCGTTGTCGCCGGCAGGTTGTAAGCCGTAGGACTCGAATTGAGCGGCGATGTATTGCTCGGCGATCTCGTCGCCACGCGTTCCCGGTCCGCGGCCTTCGAGCAGGTCACTTGCCAGAAATTGGTCGTGCGCGGCCAGAGCCTTTGCGCTCAGCATGGCCATCCCGCTTGCGACGGGAGCCGGAGCGCCGTCCGGAACCGTCTTTTTCGAATTGCTGCTCGTGGCGCCGATGAGCGGAAGGGCTGCCAACGCTGCAACGGCGAGGTACCAACGCGGTCGATCCATGTCTGATCTCCTGGTTTTGATTGAAGTGTTGCGCGGCTGTCCGGGTGGACGCGGCAACTCGCTACGATATCGCACCCGGCGGGCCGTCAAAGTGACTCGCATTGGTGACTAGTTCCAGAAAATTGAGAATGTTACGAAAAAGAGGGTAGGGACATCGGTAGATAAATCACTCCTAGATAGAGTGCGAGAAATGTTCACCCAAATCTCCGACCCCTTCCACGATCTGAGGATGCCGCTGCAGGAGCGTGTCGTCGACAAATTGGCGGACATGCTCTTCGCCAGCGACATGATCCTGGACATGCTTCACGACGAGCGCACCCGCGAGTCGAAAGGCTTCACGACCGTCGAGCAGTCTGTTCGAGGCGTGTACGAGCAGATCAACGAGTTGATGAAACAACTGACGGATTGAAGCGCCGGCGCCGGTCAGCGAGGTCGCGACGAAAGACGTTCACCGAACCGTGACTTCAGCCGCCGGCCACCGGCGGGATGAAGACCAATTCGTCGCCGTCGCGAAGGATCTCGTCGGGTCCGGCGTAATTCTCATTGATCGCAATCAGCGGAGGCGTGGCGTAGTCGCGGAGCGCCGCATGCTCATCGCGCAAGCGCTGCCACACATCAGCCGCCCGCGTCCCCTCGGCAAGTTGCAGGATCTCCTCGTCCTTGCCGGCGATCTCGCGCAGGACGGCAAAATGGAGGAGCCGGACTTTCATCATCGTCCGGCATTCTAACTGCGTAGAATTGCGCGATCGTGCCGGAAGAGTTCACAGCAGCGATGACCGTCGATGCCGCGCTGGCGCTTCATCCGTCTGCGCGATGGGTCTTCGCCGCTTACCAGATCGGCGGTTGCAACGGCTGTTCGTCGGCGTCGGAGGAGACGCTGGCCGAGGTCGCGGAGGGGTACCGATTGGATCTGGAGAGGCTGCTGGCCGACCTGAATGGACTGCTTGCGTAGTGCTTGCCGCTAAGCCCCGGAAAATTTTGCGCACGGGTGTGGGGCAGGTGCAAGTATTTCCTCGCTTCTTTTGCTTCATCATCGCGTCACGTGATGGTGTGCGCTGCGACGTAACATCCTTTTTTTCAATTCTTTGCAGGTGACAAGAAGAATCGCGTGTTCTCGCACACGTTCCGCAAACCGTGATTTATTTGTCTTGGCAGGCCCCGTGCACAAAGCAGGGCACGATGAAACTGGTTTCGACAGATACGAAACCGCCACGCGGGTCCCATCCTGATTGCCCGCGTCTAGTGGCCGCTGCGGACCCCCTCCTTGACTATTGGACCGATTTTGGACGATTAATCACCTAGCTTCCTTGAATCCCACCAACTGGTCGCAGCGGTCCAAGCCTACGATGTACCACAACGGAGCCGAAAGGCTCCGTTAGTGCGTTTGGGGGATACCATTCATCCGTGAAGCGGAAAATCAAGTCGTATCCGCCGCTCTCGTCGTTCGCGACGACTGGTGGCTGAGCCTGCAAGCTGGGTCAGGATGACCTGCGCTCCGTGCTCGCGAAACTCCCTTCCCACGAAGGGCTGGGGGATCTTGTCGTCGGTTACGGCACGAATGACGACGCGGCCGTCGTGCGCATCGCGGGCGATCAGGCCATCGCACAAACGGTCGATTTCTTCACGCCGATCGTCGACGATCCCTACATCTTCGGCGCCATCGCCGCGGCAAACGCGGTCTCCGACATTTACGCGATGGGCGCAACTCCGATCCTGGGTCTGGCCATCGCCGCCTTTCCTACCGATGTTCTGCCGCTCGAGATGCTGCAGGAGATTCTTCGCGGTGGATCGGAGAAGGCGGCCGAAGCCGGCTTCCCGATCGCCGGCGGCCACACGATCATCGACGACGTGCCGAAGTACGGTCTGGCCGTCACCGGCATCGTCAGCGTGTCAAAACTCGTTCGCAATTCAAGGGCAAAGGCCGGCGATGCCATCGTGCTGACGAAGCCAATCGGCAACGGGATTTTGATCAGCGCGTTCCGTGCGCTGAGCGCGCGCCGTTTTCGCAAGGCAACGGCTCCGTCGCTCGACGAAGCGATTCCGTGGATGATGATGCTCAATCGCGATGCCGCGGTTGCGATGATCGAGGTCGGCGTCAATGCCGCAACCGACGTCACCGGTTACGGACTGATCGGACATCTGCTCGAAATGTGTGACGGCTCCGGCGTCGGTGCGGAGATTCGCGCCAGCGCCGTGCCCGTGCTGCCGAACGTGCGCGAGTCGCTTGCGCGCGGCTTTCGTCCGGCCGGGACGCTTCGCAACGTCGAGACGTTCCGGCATCGCATCGATGTCCGCGTTCCGGAATCGGAATTCACGCTGATGTGTGACGCGCAAACGAGCGGAGGATTGCTCTTGGCGGTACCGTCGGAAAAGCTCGCTGCGTTCGACGCGCGCATGCGTCAAGGCGGCCTGTTCTATGCAACGATTGGAACGATGACGGAACAGAGCGGTAAGGTCTCGCTCATTCCCTGAAAAACGACCGAGGAGAACACGATGCCTTACTGCCCAACATGCAAGCAAGAATGGCCTGACGATCAGAAGGAGTGCCCCAAGGACCACACCGCTCTCGTCGACGAGCTGCCGTACCAGTCGGTTCAAAGTGATCCCGATGGCACGACGTGGGTCGAGATCGCCAGCACGGGAGTGGATGACCGGGCGCGCATCATCAAAGGATTTCTCGATGCCGAAGGAATCCCGGCCCAGATCGAGAACGTGAAGTTCAGCATGGAGCCGATCAACTTCGGGACTATGGGCGACATCAGAATCTACGTCCGATCCGAAGATGAAGCACGCGCACAGGAGCTTCTCCGCCAGCGAGAGGCTGACTTCGACCGGCTGGAAGACGACGCCGATACGATCGTCACCGACGAGGGCACGGCCGAGATCACCGAAGACGAAGAGATCGCTTCGGAGCCGGCGGAAAAAGAATGACCGAAGAGCCGCACGCGCCGGCATCTGATAAGCGTAACGCTGAGCTTGACGGCGAGCATGACGGCGAGCGTCACAAGCGGCCGGCACCTGACGAGCCGCCACTGATGCCGCCGTGGGTTCCGGCACTCATCGGCGTGGTCCTCGTGGCGATGGCCGCGCTCGCGGTCTATACCGGCATTCGCTACCGCAATCCACCGCTGACGAATGTGATCGTAAAGCGGCATCCGATGCGCCCGGCGTCAGGCGGATCAGGACCGCCGGGCGAGCCCGAGCCGGGCGCGTCGCTCATCTTTCCCGGCGATGCCGACAACACACCCGCCGCGCGTGAAGCGGTGGCCGGCAACGCCCGCGCCGAGATCACCGGCACCGGTCACGGCATCACGTCGACCGTCCGCATCTGGGCGCGCCGCGGAATGATGACGAACGTCACTCCCGCCGAGGCGATGGTGACCGTCAATGATCTCGTCATCGGTCAGGCCAAGCAATTCAGCACGATGGACGAGGTCTACGACTTCCCCGCCCCCGGCAGCTACACGATCCACCTCAGCGCACCCGGCTACAAAGATCAGCAGTTCGTGATTACCGTCGCTGACGACGCGAAACTGGAGATCGCGCGGCTGGATGTGAAGATGGAGAAATAGCTGCGGCCGCCGGTGGCGGCCGCGTTGTCTGTTGATTGCGCTTCGCGCGTTGTCGGTTGTCAGGTGATTGCTGGATGAGGTGCAATGTCATCCCGACGAACCTCGGCGGCATAGAATCCGCGCGAATGCTTCGAGCCCGCGTCATCACCTGCTCCGATGCTGCGTCGCGCGGCGAGCGTGTTGACCGTTCCGGGCCGGCCGTTCGCGAGCTGCTGACTGCGAGCGGATACGACGTCGATTCGATCGTCGTCGTGCCGGATGACATCGAAGCAATTGCTGGCGCGATTGAGTCCGCGACTGGCGATGGTATCCGGCTCGTAATCACCACTGGCGGCACCGGAATCGCGGCACGGGATGTGACACCCGAGGCGACGATGTGGGTTTGCGAAAAAGTGATTCCGGGATTTGGGGAGCTCATGCGCGCGGCGTCACTTCAGAAAACGGCAATGGCGCCGCTCTCGCGCGCGCAGGCGGCCACGCGAGGATCGGCACTCATCGTGAACTTACCGGGTAGCGAGAGCGGCGCGAGGGAGAACCTGCAGGCGATCCTGCACCTCATCCCGCACGCGCTGCAACTGCTCGAAGGGAAAACAGAACATTGAAAAACGTCCAACCTGGACTGGAAGTACTTCTTGATGATCCACGGCCGATTGCCGGAAAGAAAATCGGTCTCGTCACGAATCAGAGCGGCGTCACCGGCGATCTGCACCACGTTGTCGATCTGCTGCATCGCGGCACCGATTGGAAACTGACCACGCTCTTCGGTCCCGAGCACGGCATCTGGGGCGAGGCTCAGGACATGGCCCACGTCGGTCACTCCGTCGACCCGATGACCGGCCTCACCGTCTACTCGCTCTACGGCGCCAGTGAGAACGATCTTGCCCCTCGGCAGGAGTTGCTGCACGGACTGGACGCCTTGGTCATCGATCTGCAGGACATCGGCGCGCGCTACTACACCTTCATCTACACGATGGCGCTCTGCATGCGCGAAGCGGGCAAAGCCGGCGTGCAGGTCATCGTGCTCGATCGCCCCAATCCGATCGACGGCGTTCATCTCGAAGGGAACATTCGCGAGGACAAGTACTCCAGCTTCGTCGGCATGTTCGCGCTGCCAACGCGGCACGGCATGACCGCTGGCGAGCTGGCGCGCTACTTCAACAAAGTCTTCAAACTCGATTGCGATCTCGTCGTCGTTCCGATGCGCGGCTGGCAGCGCTCGATGTGGTTCGACGAGACCGGATTGCCGTGGGTGATCCCGTCGCCGAACATGCCGACGGTCGGCACCGCTACCGTCTATCCCGGCATGTGTTTGATCGAAGGAACGAACCTCAGCGAAGGGCGCGGCACGACGCATCCGTTCGAGCTTTTCGGCGCGCCGTGGCTGGAGCCGTTCCAACTGGCGGAGCGACTCAATGCCGTCGGTTTGCCCGGAGTCCGCTTCCGTCCGCACTACTTCATGCCGACGTTTCAGAAGCACGCGAACAAGGTCTGCGGCGGCGTCGAGCTTCACGTGACGAACCGGGACATCTTCGAACCGTTTCGCACCGGCCTCTGGTGCGTAAAAGTCGCGCGAGACTTCGATCCCGAGCAGTTCGATTGGCGCCGCGAGACGTACGAATTCGTCTCCGATCGTCTGGCCATCGACCTCCTAGCCGGCAGCGCGCGCTATCGCGAACTGGTCGAGAGTGGCGGCAATATCGAGGATTGGGTCGCCGAGTGGAAGGAGCCGTTGCGCGAGTTTGAAAAGAGTCGCGAAGAGTTCCTGCTGTACTGATCGCGACGCGGCCCGACACGCAACTACATGCTCGAAATCCTCTACGAAGATGACGCCCTTCTCTTCGTCAACAAACCTGCCGGCATCGTCGTGCAGCGCGGGTACGACGCCGAGGAGCCGGTGCTGGTCGAGATCGCAGCGGCGTATGCGGGCACCATCTTTCTCATGCAGCGCCTCGATCGCGGAACGAGCGGCGTGATGTTCTTCTCCAAGCTTGCGTCGATCAACGCCAACCTCACGCGGCAGTTCGAAGGGAAACGCATCCGCAAGCGCTACCTCGCACTCTGCGAAGGTGAGCTCGGCGAACGGCAGACGATCGATGCGCCGCTCATTCGCATCGGGCCTATTTCGTTTGGTACGGGCTCATTCGGTCCCGGCGACGGCGGCAAACGCGCCATCACCATCGTTACGCCCGTTCGATCGACGAAAACCGGCTCGCTCGCCGCCATCGATCTCCTCACCGGCCGCACGCACCAGATTCGCGTCCACCTCGCCGCGATCGGACATCCGCTCATCGGCGACTGGCTTTACGGACAGCGCAATGATGTCCGGCCGATGCTGCACGCGAGGGAGCTTTCGATGACGCATCCGCTGACGAATGAGCCACTTCGGGTCGAAGCGCCGCTGCCGGACGACTTCCGCCACACCGCCGCCGAGCGCGGCATCGTGTCCCGCGGCGAGGACATGCTGACCCTTGACGGATGCAGCTAACTTATTGAATCTGTTAGAATAATGACCTACCAAGCATCGTTACAGCAGGCATTGGAGACCACCATGAGACTCTCGATAAAGATGGCGTTGCTGCTTCTGTTCGTGCCGCTCATCGCATCGGCGCAGTACCGCGATCTCGACGTGGCGCTCTCGAACCTGACGCGCGGATTCGGCAGCGGCGATCCGCAGGCCATCGTGGCCAGCATGGCGGCGGGAGATCAGGTGATGCTTCAGTTCCCCGGCCTCATCGAGCAGAACGGTTTCTTCGGCCGCGACCAGGCTGCCTATCTCCTCGATGGCCTCTTCAGCAAAGTCCACCCCTCGGCATTCGAACAGCAAAACGCGAAGAAGGTCAGCGCCGAAGCGCAGTACCACATCACCGGCACGTGGACGATCCAGAACGCCGGCAAACCGGAAACGCGCGAGCTTTACATTACGCTGCACAGCAAAAACGGGCTGTGGTCGGTGGTGTCGATCCGTTCGGCGGGGAAGTAGAAAGCAGTCGATTAGTGATTAGTGGGTGAGTGATTAGAGATCAAGGGATTAGAGATCAGGAACCTCGTTTTCCGGCCAACAATCCGCTTACCTGATTGCAAACCCAGCAGGCACACGATGTCCCTATCTCTAATCACTAATCCACTAATCTACTGACCAACCATGCGGCTTCACGCAACTCGGGTAGCCAAAACGACCGCCGCGCGCGCCGCGGCGGTCTTTCTTTTGCTCGCCGCCGGCGCCTGGCTCACCACCTACTTGATCGTGTCGGGCATCGAGCGCGACTTCAGCGCGCGCTCCTCGAGACACGTCGAGCGCGAAGTGCAGCACATTCGAAGCGAGATCGCGACGACTGAATCAACGCTCGATGCCGCCGTCGCCCGCGTTGCGAAGAAACTGACCGCGCAGCCGGCAGCAACCCGCGAACAGATGTTCGCGATGCTGCACGGCGAAGCGACCGGCGTGCGCCAGGGAATCCGCATCGTCGCTCCGAACGGGGAAGCGCTGGCGTGGTGGGGTGAAGACCTTCGCACGCCCGGCGCGACGAGCTTCGAGTTCGATGCCACGAACCTCTACATCGTCCGTTCGCAACCGCTCCCGAATCCCGCCGTATCGGTGCAGGCGTTCAAGCGCGTCCCCAACCATCCGATGTCGCGATCGCTCTTCGATCCCGACGACGATTGGGTCGTCGGCACGATGTTTCACGCCGGCGTTCTGCGGCAGGAACCGGGATCGCTGCGCTTCGTTCTGGAGCGCCGCCCGTCGGCAACGCTCTGGATCGACGTCACGCCGCGCGCCAAAGCCGACGTCATGCAAAGCGTTCGCGCCCTCGGCAACGGCATCGCCGCGATCCTGCTGGCGCTGAGTGCATTGGCTGTTTTGTGGGGAGTGGGGAGTGGGGTGTGGGGCGTGGGAGAACCAACTCCAAACCAACTTTCAACGAGCGCGAATCCCAAACCCCGAATCTCCGGCGAGACAATCGCCACAATCGCTGAGCAGGACGCAGCGAAGCCGCATCCAGCCTCGAAGGTTCCACACCCCACTCCCCACACCCCACTCCCCAGCGCAAATCTCCCACCCCCCACTCCCAACTCCCTACTCCCCACAATCGCAACGATCCTTCTCGTCATCGCCGCTCGCGCATCGCTTCTGCCGATGCACGTTGATGACGATCCCTGGCAGGTCTTCCGCTTCGATCTTTTCGCGTCGCGTATTCTCGGACCATTCAGCCGCTCGCCGTTCGATCTTCTGCTGACGGCCGCGGCGATTCTGGCGATCGCGTTGACGCTGACCCGCAGACGCGGCGCGTCGATCGCGGCGCAGATCGCCCGAAGCGTTGTCGCCGCCGCAGCCGCGGCCGGATACATGGCCCTCGTTCGCAACCTCGTCGACAACTCGCGCATCTCCACGATGCCGGACCACATCCTCCCCGTTTCCGCGGCGCAGGGCGTGCTGCTCGCGGCGCTTCTCCTGTTTGGCTTTGCGGTCGTGCAGATCACGCGGCACGAAGCTTCGCTTGCAGCTACGCTCATCGGCATCGGCGTCATCGTCATCCCGGTCATCGTCTCGGCAGCGGCGATGCCCTACATGCCCAAACGCGCTTTTCTCTGGATCGCGGGCGCGATCGTCATCTCGCTTCTGCTGCATGCGCTCACCACAAGCTTCACGCTCCGAACGTTTGGAAGCGCACTGCTGATGGTGATGATCGTCTACATGCCGCTGCAGCTTTTCGAGCGATCCAGCGCGCGGCATTTCATCGCCAACACGTACGCGCCCCTCGTCGTCGGCGAAGCCGGTCAGTTGCGCGCCATGATCGAAGACACGCTGCACAACGAGTTCGCGACGACAGAGCTGAGCGCGATTCTCCCCGACGATTACCGAAAGATGAATCTCGAGGATCTCGCCTACGCGCTCTGGCTGCGCAGCGATCTCTCGAAATGGCGCGTGCCGGCCGTCATCGCCGTACACGACATCTTCGATCACCCGCTCAGCCGCTTCGGCGTCGGACTGCCGCAGTTCAGCGAGCGGCGTCCGGAGTCAGGCCGCGAAGTGCTGCAGATCGGCAGCCTGACGCGCGTCCTGTTGCATCACGACTTCGACCTCACCATCGGCGGAATTCCGATCGCCGAGGGGAGCGTGCATGTGGTGAACCCCGCGGATCCGGGAGCGACGACGTTTGCTGACGTCTATCGCGATTTTTTCGAGCCGTCCTTCAACGACACCGTCACCGGACTGCGGCCGCAGCGCGAGATCGTCGTCTACGATCGCGACGGAAACGCGAACGGCGCAACGACGGTGCGACTGCCACAGAGTCCCAGCTCGTACTTCGCCACGCTCAAGAGCGGCAACGGAGTCTGGATCGAGGAGAACGAAGGCGCGGGATCGGCGGTCTACGTGCGCCGCACCGACGACGCGCTCTACGCTTTCCCGCTGCAAGTGCCGACGCGCGGACAGCAGGTGCGTCGCGCGGGCGGCGTCGCCATCTGGGCCATCGCCTTCGTTCTGGCCGTGATCGTGACTCGGTCGCTGCCCGTGATCGCCTCCGTCATCCGCCGCGCGCCGCGCAATCTCGACTTCCGCACGCGAACGTCTCTTTACCTGACCGCGGTCGTCATTCTGCCGCTGATCGTCTTCGTGCTCTTTGTCCGCGCCTATCTCGCAAACCGTCTCGAAGCGGAGTACCTCGACCGCGGGCAGACCGCGCTCACCGCCGCGGAGCGCGTGATCGAGGACTACCTCGCGTCGACGTCGCCAACGTCGCATCCCGAACAGGTCCTCGACGACGACGTGCTGAGCTGGCTGGCGCGCGTCATCGGTCACGATCTGCACCTCTATCGCGACGACACATTGATCGCGTCGAGCCGCCGCGATCTCTTCGCGGCGCGCGTCGAATCGGAGCGCCTGCCTGGCGATGTCTACGCGAACATCGTCGTCGGTGGAAAGCAGCTCTCCATCCGCCATTCCGGTCCAGCGCAATTCATCGAGCTCTATTCGCCGGTCAATCTCGTGCACGGACAGAACTACACCATGGCGTTGCCGCTGATCGTGCAGGGCCGCCAGATCGAGGCGCAAGTCAACGATCTGGCCACGACGATTTACATGCTGCTGATCTTCATCGTGCTGGCCGCAATCTTCGTAGCCTACGTTGCCGCGGGCAGCGTCACGCGTCCCGTGCAGGCGCTGGTCGGCGGCGCGCGAGCGGTGGCGCGCGGCGATTTCGACCTCGATCTCCGCGTCCCCTCCGATCCCGACCTCGGGCTCCTCGTCACGACCTTCCGCGACATGGCCCAGTCGATCCGGCGACAGCAGAACGATCTGCGCCACGAGCGCGACCGATTGCAGACCCTGCTCGAAAACATCAACGCAGCGGTCGTCGTGCTCGACGGCGAGATGAACGTCTCGGCGACGAACGCGGGCGCGCGAAAGCTCTTTGGCGATGCGGTCACCTTCCACGACGAGGTTCGCGAATTTCTCACCGGACACCGGCATCGGCGTGCCGAAGCGAAGGAGATCGAGCTGACAGTCGATGGGAACGCGAGGACGTTTCGCGTATCGATCGTGCCGCTGCCCGGCGGCGACGAGGAGATGCTCATCGCCGAAGACGTTACCGAGATCCTGCGCTCGAACCGGCTGGAAGCCTGGGGCGAAATGGCCCGGCAGGTCGCGCACGAGATCAAGAATCCGCTGACGCCGATTCAGTTGACCGCCGAACATCTGCGCGCCGTCGCCGAGCATGACGATCCGAACCTGTCGAAGATCGTGATGACCGCGGTCGAGAACATTCTTCGCCAGGTCGTCACGCTGCGAGAGACATCGAAGGAATTCAGCGACTACGCCTCATCGCGAACCGTGCAACGCAAGCCACTTCGCTTGCGCACGCTGCTCGAAGACATCGCCGCAAGCTACGCCGAAAGCAGCGAGCGCGGCATCCGCTTTCACGCCGAGATCCAGCCGTCCACTCCCGAGAACTTCTCCGGCGACGCCCGCCTGCTCCGCGGCGCGATCGCCAATCTGATCGAGAACGCGTTCCAGGCCGCGCCCGGCGGCCGCGTCCACATGAACAGCTACGGCGTCGATTCAAAAGTGATCATTTCCGTCGACGACGACGGCCCCGGCGTCCCGCCCGAGCTTCTGCCAAAGATTTTCGATCCCTACTTTTCTACCAAATCCTCCGGCACCGGCCTCGGCCTTGCGATCACGCGCAAAGCGATCGAAGAGCATGGAGGAACTGTGCACGCGGAGAATCTGAATCCCGGATTCCGGATCTCGCTGGAACTGCCGATGCGGTAGCAGAGTTGTTGGTTGCGGTGTTGTTAGCGTTGCAGACCGCGGCAGTTGACTCACCGCCGAGATAGGATTTATATTGTTCCATCTACTGCCCTGGATCTTCGGTGAAGGGGTGCGAGGCCGCCGAAAGGCGGCTTCAGCTTTTTCTGCTATCTTTCTTGAGTGAGGCTTCGGGCGTATGTGTACGTAGATGGATTCAATCTCTACTACCGCGCACTGAAGCCAAACAGGTGCAATTGGCTGGACCTGAATGCTTTAGCCAAGCTCTACCTTCCGCAATACGACGTCATAAAGATCAAGTACTTCACGGCCATCGTTGCGCCCAGTCCCTGGGACCCAGATCAGCAAACCCGCCAACTCACGTATCTCAGAGCGCTCGGCACGCTTCCCAACGTTGAGATCTATCGAGGTTCGTTTCTCACGCTGCCCAAGAAGGCACCCTGCGCCGATAGCTGGGCAAAGGGCTTCTACAAACCTCTCACAATCATGAAGACGGAGGAGAAGGGTACCGACGTCAATCTCGCCACTCACCTGCTTTGCGACGGATTCCGCGGAAACTTTGACATCGCGGCAGTGATTTCCAATGACACCGATCTGGAGGAACCGCTGAGAGTCGTGAAGAATGAATTGAAGAAGGGCGTTGCTCTTCTTCATCCTTCGCAGTACGCGAGCGGCAATCTTGGCAAGCATGCAACGACGGTTCGTCGAATTCGGGCTGGGGCGCACCGTGCCGCGCAGTTTCCCGACGAGCTTGCCGATTCCGTGGGGGCGTTTCGCAAACCCGCAAGCTGGTGATGCGGCTAACGCACACCCCAACTCCGAATAAACTACCCTTACCCTTCGTTCCACAAACGCTCCGATGAAGAAGCTTGGGCTTGCGCTGTTGACGATCGCGTTCACCTTTGGCGCCACGCTGGCGCAGGGGGAAGGCGCGGCGGATGAGACGCGGATGACGTTGCGCGCGGAGCTGGTGCGCATGATCAATCACGACCGCGCCAAGTTCGGACTCAGCCCGGTGCAGCTCGATGCGCAGGCATCAGTCATCGCGGATGCGTATTGTCAGGCCCAGATCCGCAACGGCACGACCGGCCACTTCACCACCGACGGCGCGGCTCCCTACATGCGTTATTCATTCGCTGGCGGCAACGATGGCGTCAGCGAGAACGCGGCTGCGTGGTCGGCAAACTACAACTTCAGCGACCGCTCGCTGTACGACATGATTCGGAGCTCCGAGGCGGCGATGATGGGCGAGGTGGCCCCACATGATGGCCATCGCAAAACCATTCTCGATCCGGCGGCCACGCACGTCGGGATTGGTCTGGCCTGGGAGCGCGGCGAATTCCGTCTGACGCAGGAGTTCATTCGCCGATACGTCGAATGGACTCAGCCGCTTCCCCGCACGGCGAACGGCGCCCAACCTGTTCTTTGCAGCGGTCGGGCCGTGCGCGGATTCACCATCGAAGCGATCACCGTTCATCACGAGCCCTTGCCCCAGCCGATCGCAGCCGTGACCGCGAATGCGATTGCAACCTACAAGCTGCCCGAGACGCGGCGCCAGTATCTGCCGCGCCTCCGAGGAAATTTTACGCAGAGCGTCAACGGCGGCATCCGCGAAGTACGAGAGATGTACAGCGACGGCAGCCGCGGCGATTTCCAGGTCGCTCCCGACGGAAAATTCACATTCGCGGTGCCGCTGCCTGATGGCCCGGGAATCTACACAGTCGTTGTTTGGGTGCACCGCCACGGAACTTCGGGCGATGCGATTCCGGCCAGCAACGTCTCGATCAAAGTCGAGCGCGGCGCTGGGACGCTGGTTAGCGGTACGCGCTGATTCCAACCGGCCTGGCTGCTGGTTCAACCTCGCCCCCTCATCCGGCTTCGCCACCTTCTCCCCCAACAAAAAGCGTTGGGGGAGAAGGCGCTCGAATGAGGATTTTCGTGATGATTTGAATGGACAGCAGAGACCTTCGATCGCTAGCGCCGGCCGTTGAGTAGGCTCGCTATCCAATCGTCCCTAACCCCTCGCCAAAATCTCCCATCGAGCGCCTTCGCCCCCCGCGCTTTTTGCGGGGGGAGAAGGTGGCGAAGCCGGATGAGGGGGCCGAACGATCACGATGAACCCCCGCAATCATCCGCGAAGAAATTAGCGAATCCCACCCACGTATACTCGCCCGCCATGTGCGGCATCAACGCCATCTTTGCTTATCGCGACGCCGCGCCCGCCGTCAATCGCGAGGAAGTCATCGCCACGCGCGAATGCATGCGCAGCCGCGGGCCTGACGCGGGCGACGCCTGGTTCTCCGACGATGGCCGCGTTGGATTCGGCCATCGCCGGCTGGCCATCATCGACCTCTCGCCCGGCGGCGCGCAGCCGATGCACTTCGGCGCGCTGACGATCGTTTTCAACGGCGAGATTTACAACTATCGCGAACTGCGCGCGCAACTCGAAGCGCGCGGACGGCGCTTCACCACGCAGTCGGATACCGAGGTGTTGCTGCAGCTCTATGACGAGAAGCAGGAGCGGATGTTCGAGGAGCTGCGCGGCATGTTCGCCATCGTGCTTTGGGACGGCAAACGCCGGCGCATGCTGCTGGCGCGCGATCCGTACGGCATCAAGCCGCTCTACTACGCCGACGACGGCGGCACGATTCGCATCGCCTCGCAGGTGCGCGCGCTTGCGTCGAGCGCGAACGTCTCGCGGCAATTCGATCCTGCCGGCGCGGCCGGCTTCTTTCTGCGCGGCACCGTCCCCGAGCCGTTCACGATGTATCGCGCTATTCGCGCGCTACCCGCCGGATCGTATGCGTACATCGACGCAAACGGTGTCCACGAACCGGTTCCGTATTTTTCGATTGCGGCAACGTTGCGCGACGCGGTCGAAAGTGCCGGCACGTTCAACGAAGAACAGCGCCGCGGCATCGTTCATGACGCCGTGCTCGAATCCGTTCGTTACCACATGGTCGCCGATGTTCCGGTCGGCGCGTTTCTCTCCGCCGGCATCGACTCCACCGCCGTCGTCGCCCTCGCGCGCGAGAGCGGCGCCAGCGATCTGCAGACGATGACCCTTCGCTTCGAGGAGTACCGCGGCCGCGTCAACGACGAAGCGCCGCTGGCGGCGTTGGTCGCGCAGCAATACGGCGTGCGCCACGCCATTCAGGAGCTGACGCTGCCGCAATTCCGCGCCGAGCTGCCCCGCATTTTTGCGGCGATGGATCAGCCGAGCGTCGATGGTCTGAACTCCTTTTTCATCAGCAAGGCCGCTCACGACCTCGGACTGAAAGTGGCGATGTCGGGCACCGGCGGCGACGAGCTGTTCGGCGGCTACACGTCATTCAGAGACATCCCCCGCTGGATGCCCATGACCTCGGTGCTGTCGCGCGTGCCGAAGCTCGGCGACGCCGTGCAGCGCGTCAACGCCATGCTCGCCAAACGCAGCCGCCACATCAGTCCGAAAATGGGCGAGATCGTGCGCTACGGCGGCAGCTACGCCGGCGCGTATCTCGTCAAACGCGGCCGCTTCCTCGCTTCCGAACTTCCCTCGCTCCTCGGCGACGACATCGCGCGTGAAGGCCTGGCCCGCCTCGATCTCCTTCACCTCATCGAGCAAACCGTCACGCCCGATCCCGGCAACGCCTTTGCCCGCGTGGCCGCACTCGAGTCGTCGCTTTATTTGCGCAACCAGCTCCTGCGTGACATGGATTGGGCGTCGATGGCGCACTCGCTCGAAGTGCGCGTCCCGCTCGTCGACGCGCACCTCTTACGCAAAGTCGCCCCCGCGCTCGTCACCCGCCGCGCGCGCGGCAAACAACTCCTCGCCTCCGCCGCCCGCCCGCCGCTCCCCGCCGAGGTGCAGCAGCGAAGGAAAACGGGATTCACGCTGCCGATCAAAGAATGGCTGACGCAGGAAGCAGACGGCCGCGTCGAATTCGGCAAACGAAGCTGGGCGCGCAAAGTGTACGAGGTGATGTTCGCGAAGGAGCGGGGATATTGGTAGTCGAGTTGGCTAATCTGGCTTTACGGCATAGGACGGCGACCGCGCTTGCGATAGCTACAATCAAACGAAATTGAGTTGACCGCCGTGACCCGCGTTAGATTTGCTCACCTAACGCGTTGACATGCTCGGCCACGCTCGCTGCCAGCCCTTCCATGTCGTAGCCGCCTTCGAGCAGCGATAACACCCGCCCGCCGCTGTGACGCGATGCGGTTTCGACGATGCGGCGCGTGATCTCGCCGTACGCTTGCTCCGTCACGCGCATGCCACCGAGCGGATCGCGGCGGTGGGCATCGAAACCGGACGACAGCAGGATTGCTTGGGGGCGATACGCATCGATGGCGCGGACGACGACGTCTTCGACGTTGCGCAGGTATGCGGCATCGCCAAGGCCACCTTCGAGTGGGATGTTGAGCGTGGTGCCGCGGCCGGCTCCGGAGCCGGTCTCGCTGGCGGCGCCCGTTCCCGGATAGAACGGAAAGCGGTGCATCGAGAGATAGAAGACGTCGTCGCGGTCCCAGAACAGCGACTGCGTTCCGTTGCCGTGATGCACGTCGAAGTCGAAGATGAAGACGCGGTCCATGCCCGGCTGTTCGCGGATCCATTCGGCGACGCAGGCGATCGTGTTGAAGAAACAGAAACCCATCGCTTCGAGGCGTTCGGCGTGATGTCCGGGCGGACGGGCGATGACGAAGGCGCGATTGTCGTCGCCCGCCATCATTTCTTCGGCAGCGGTCAGCGCGGCGCCAACCGCCGTCCGCGCGGCAGCAAACGTCTGCGACGACATCGGATTGTCGATCGAATGAAAGAGCCTCATGCCCGACCGCGATGCTTCATCGAGCGAGCGTTGGTAATCCGCTGAGTGGACTCTAGCGATCAGGCGATTTGTGTCGCGATGCTCCGCCGTCTCGCGGATGATCTGCCCGTCCAGTCCTGCGCGCGCAACGCCCGCCAGCGCCGCATCGAGGCGCCGTGCGGTCTCCGGATGTCCGACGCCGGTGTCGTGTTTGTAGAAGATGGGGTTGGTGTAGATGTTTAGCATGGAGTGGTCAGCGGCCAGCGATCAGAGATCAGAGATTACAGGCTGGCCACGGCTGACAACTCCTGACCACTGACCACTGGCCTCTGGCCTCTCACCACTAACATCGTGGTACAACTTCCCGACTTTGCGCCGCATTCTCCAGGTCACCTCGGTCGTCCTCCTCACGGTTTTTTTCCTGGGACTCTTTCTCTGGAAAAGTAACCTCACCGACGTTTGGCGGATCATGACGGAGACGAGTCTCTGGTGGCTCGCGTCAGCGTTCGCCGTCAACTGGATGACGCTGATCTTTCGAACGATCCGCTGGCGTGTCCTCCTCGCCAGCCCGAAAGCGCCTGGCTTCTATCCGACGTTCTTCGCGAACACGACCGGCTACATGCTCTCGACTGTGTTGCCGATCCGAGCCGGAGACGTGGCGCGGCCGGCGCTGCTGGCGCGACGCACCGACGTCCGTTTCGCCGAGGCGTTGGGAACTGTGCTGACGGAGCGGATCCTTGATCTCATCAGCATCCTCGCCCTCTTCATCTGGTTTGCCGCGCTGCGTTGGAACGCGTTTCCGAACAACACCGGCGTCGTCCATGGCGGCGCGATCGGATGCACGATCGTTCTGGTCGCGCTCCTTTCGTTTCTGGTCGGGTTGTACTTTTTTGGAGGAGTCGTCCGGCGTTTGCACGAATGGATCGGACGCATTCTTCCGAAGCGCTTCCGCGAACCGTGGATGAAGTTCTTCGATGCCTTCGCGAAGACGCTGGCCATCACCGAACGGCCGCGCGATTTCTTCACCGTCATCTTCGCCACTGCCGGAGTCTGGCTTTGCCTGACCGCGCAATATTGGCTCGTCTTCATCGCGGTTCATCACCCGCTGCCGTTCGATTCGACCTTCTTCATCAGCGCGGTGACGACGATCGGGGTGGCCATCCCCACTCCCGGCGGTGTGGGCGGATTCCACAAGCTTTGCCAGTGGGCGCTGACATCGTTTTACGGATTCAACATCGACACATCGGTTGCCACCGCGCTGTTGCTGCACCTCGTCGGCACGCTACCGGTCGTCATCACCGGCGTGGTCCTTTTTGCGCGTGAAGGGCTGCGCTGGCGTGACCTCAGGCGAGCCGCCGAGGATGTGCCGGGCGACAACGAAATGGGTTCGCAGTCGTGATATACGGCCTTCAGAATGCGCTGCCCGTTCTGCAGCAACACGGAAGACCGCGTCGTTGACTCACGCGAGAGCCGCGAGGCCGACGTCATCCGGCGGCGCCGCGAGTGCACCAAGTGCGAGCGGCGCTTCACGAGTTACGAGAAGATCGAGCAAGTGCCGTTTCAGGTGGTCAAGCGCGACGAACGGCGGGAAACCTACGACCGCGGGAAGCTGATGCGCGGCCTCCAGGTGGCATGCCGCAAACGGCCGGTTCCTCAAGAGAAGCTTGAGCGTCTCGCCAACGCGATCGAGACCGCTATGCAGGATTCCAGCGAGCGCGAGATTTCGAGCAAGTCGATCGGGACGATGGTCATGGAACGGCTACGCGATCTCGATCCCGTGGCCTACGTCCGATTCGCTTCGGTGTATCGGAGATTCGAAGATGTCGATGCGTTTGTGAAAGAGTTGCATCAGTTGAAGTAGTGCGACGCGATACACGGGAACACGCATTGCACAGCCAGACTGATGGTTTCCCCGAAATTTGAGAGGTAGCGATGACCGACGCGAACGAAGCCGCGAAAGAAGAACCAATCAAAATCCCCGACGTCCTGCCGGTATTGCCGCTCAAGGACCTCGTGATCTTCCCGTTCATCATCGTGCCGCTGTCGGTGTCGCGCGAAAAGTCGATCAACGCCGTCGATCAGGCTCTGGCCGAGAACCGCGTCATCATGCTGACGGCGCAGAAGGATTTTCAGAACGAAGACCCAGCCGAGGACGATCTTTATCGCGTCGGCACCGTGGCCATCATCATGCGGATGCTGAAGCTGCCCGACGGCCGCATTCGCATCCTGGTTCAGGGCCTCAGCCGCGCACGGATCGACTACTTCATCCAGACCGCGCCATTCTTCAAAGCGAAGATCACGCGCATCGAGGAGACCACGACGAAGGATCGCGGACTCGAGACGGAAGCGCTCATCCGCGCCGTGAAACAGAACCTCGACCGCGCGGTCGGACTGGGCAAGAACATCAGTCCCGAGGTGATGGTCATCGCCGCCAATCTCGACGATCCGGCGCGCCTGACTGACCTGGCCGCGTCGAACCTCGACCTCAAGCTCGAAGAAGCGCAGCAGATCCTCGAGACGATGGATCCGGTCGAGCGACTCAAAAAAGTCAACGACCTTCTCTCCCGCGAGATCAATCTTCTGACGATGCAGCAGGAGATCTCGTCGGCGGCGCAAGGCGAGATGAACAAGTCGCAGCGCGAGTATTTCCTGCGGCAGCAACTGAAAGCGATCCAGTCCGAGCTCGGCGAAGGGGAAGACGTCGCCGAGGATGTCGACAACTACCGCAAGAAAATCGAGGAAAAACAGATCACGTCCGAGGCGAAGGAAGAGATCGAGAAACAAATCAAACGGCTGGAGCGATCGCATCCCGATTCCGCGGAGACATCGATCATCCGCACGTATCTCGATTGGATGACCGGACTGCCTTGGGGCGTGATGTCCGCCGATAATCACGACCTCGTGCGCGCCCGCACGATCCTCGACGAAGACCACTACGATCTCGAGAAAATCAAGGAGCGAATCCTCGAGTACCTGGCCGTGCGCAAGCTGCGCGGGCAGAAGATGAAGGGACCGATCCTTTGTTTCGTCGGCCCTCCCGGCGTCGGCAAGACGTCGCTGGGTCGCTCGATCGCGCGTGCTCTCGACCGCAAGTTCGTTCGCATTTCCCTCGGCGGCGTGCGCGACGAGGCCGAGATTCGCGGTCACCGTCGAACATATGTCGGCGCGCTCCCCGGCCGCATCATCCAAGGCATCAATCAGGCCGGAACATCGAATCCCGTCTTCATGCTCGATGAGGTCGACAAGATCGGCGCTGACTATCGCGGCGATCCATCGTCGGCGCTGCTCGAGGTTCTCGATCCCGAACAGAATTTCTCCTTCCGCGATCATTACCTCGGCGTCCCTTACGACTTGTCGAACGTGATGTTCGTCGTCACGGCGAACGTGCTCGACACGATCCAGCCGGCGTTCCTCGACCGTATGGAAGTCATCCGTCTCTCCGGCTACACGGACGAGGAGAAGCTGGCCATCGCCAAGCAGCACCTCATCCCGAAGCAGATGGAAGAGAACGGGATCAAAGAAACGCCGCTGGTCTGGACCGACTCCGGCATCACGCGCATCATCACCGGCTACACGAAGGAAGCCGGGCTTCGCAATCTGGAGCGTGAGATCGGCACCGTCTGCCGCAAGATCGCGGTGCAGGTGGCGGGTGGCAACCAGGAAGCGAGCTACCGCATTACCGACACATCGGTCGAAAAATACCTCGGGCCGATGAAGCATTTCGCCGAGGAGCTGCTCGAGCGCGATCAGGTCGGCGTGGCCACGGGCTTGGCGTGGACCGCGGTCGGTGGCGACATCCTCTTCATCGAAGCGCTGGCCGTGAAAGGCAAAGGAAAACTCGTGCTCACTGGTCAGCTCGGCGACGTGATGAAAGAGTCGGCGCAGGCGGCGCTCACGTATGCGCGCGCACACGCCGACGAGCAGAACATCCCCGCTGATTACTTCGAGACGCACGATATTCACATCCACGTTCCCGCCGGCGCGATTCCGAAAGACGGACCGTCCGCGGGCATCACGATGACGAGCGCGATCATCTCGATGATCACCGGCCGTCCGGTGAAACGAAACGTGGCCATGACCGGCGAAGTGACGCTGCGAGGCGACGTTCTCCCGATCGGCGGCTTGAAGGAAAAAGTGCTGGCCGCGCGCGCCGCAAAGATCACGACCGTGATCATGCCGAAGCTGAACGAGCGCGATCTGATCGACGTCCCCGAACCGATCAAGCGCGACATGCAGTTCTATTTCGTCGAGCACGTCGAGGATGTGCTGAAGATCGCCCTGCTCGACCGCGCCGCCGCCAACCAGAAAACGACCGAACGCTCGGGCCGCGAGTCGAAGCCGCTGGCCGAGCCGGAGCCAGCACCGGTGGTGGAGCAAGTACCGGTGGCGCAGCCGGGGTAGTGAGGTAGTTTCGCCGGTTGCGGACCGAAGATCGGGTCAAACGTTCAGGAATCACGGCAACGGGATCCTGTTCAAAGCCCACCGCTTTTGAGTATCGAGCATTCCTTTGGTTTTCGGAGGTCGCCACCATGTGATGAAGCGAATGACGTCTCCCTGGATGTTGAAATTCGAGTTAAATGGAGTAGCGGTGAACGGCGGCAAGAAAAGATGTCCGGGCCCGGCGCATTCGACAACCACCGCATCCCCTTCATATCGGCGCGCGAGCTCCCTCATATGTTCCACCGCCCGAGGCCCACAACCGATGTCGTCCGTAGAAAAACGAACCACGACCGTGTAAGGGCTGCTTGGCGGATCAGAGGTGAGGACCAGTACGTCCTGAACTTCCGAGACACCGAGAGGATTGTGGCGTGGCGAGCCAACTTCCTGATGAATAGGCGCCGCTGTATGTGAGCAGGAGGTAGCAGCGAAGCCGAATGCGAGAACGAAATACTTCAAACGCCCGATTGTGGTTCGCCTCATGTTCGTGTGACGTTCGTCTGCCTGGGATGTTTCTCTAGCAACTCACCAACGAGTCCAAGCGCGATAGAATCCCAACATGGCTGATACCCCGCGCAACGACGCGAACGACAAAGGCTTCTGGGACGGCGGCGCGCAAGGTCATGGGACGAACGAAGAATCGTCCGGACGTCCGAATGGCTATCCCGGCAAGCGCTCCAACTCGCGGACCGGTTACCGGACCGACATCGAGTTTCCGCAAGAATCAGACAACACCCAGCCGAAGAAGTGAATCCGTGACGGGCGCTGCGACGTAAGTCCAACGCCTGGCCATGATGACCGCCGCAATGAACGTCAGCGTCGAATCCAGCTCGCTGCTTCCTGCCGTCGCGCGGGGCGATCTCGATGCGTTCGAGCGGCTGTACGACCGCCACTCTTCGACTCTTTATGCGCTTCTCCTCCGAATCCTCGCCAATCCCGACGACGCGCAGGAAGTCCTGCAGGAGACGTTCGTGAAGGCGTGGACGAACGCGAAGATGTTCGATGCGGTGCGCGGCAGCGACGTGGCGTGGCTCATCTCGATTGCGCGCAGCCGAGGGATCGACCGGCTGCGATCGCGGAAGATTCGCGGCGACCGCGAAGATGATGCGGGCCGCGAGCTCGCCACCGGAACCGGCTTCGTCGAAAAACGAACCGGTGCCGACGACGCCATCGAATCAGAAGAACGGATGGCCGTTCGCGGCGCGCTCGCCGAATTGCCGGAACCTCAACGCGTGGCTCTGGCGCTGGCGTACTTCGAAGGGCTTTCGCAGTCGGAGATCTCCGCGAAGCTCGGCGAGCCCCTCGGCACGATCAAGACGCGGATGCAGCTCGGGATGAAGAAGCTGCGCGAGCGGCTGAAGGCCTACCGATGATGACGCACAGCGAGCTGGAGTCGATCGCCGCGCTCGAAGCGATCGGCGCCGCAACGCCGGAAGAGAACAGCGCGTTTCGTGGGCATGCCGCAACCTGCGCCGATTGCCGCCGCGCTCGCGACGAGTTCGAGGAAGCGGCATCGTTCATCGCACGCGATCTCGATCCGGTTGCACCGCCAACCCAACTTCGAGGCCGCATCGTCGCGGCTGTCGATGAAGCCAGCGACGATGACAACGTCGTTGATGCGCGCGAGCGATTCGGTATCAGCCGCTGGTGGATGGCCGCCGCGGTCCTGTTCCTGGCGTTGTGGGGATGGCGCGAGCTTTCCGTCCGCGTGATGCGCGAGCGGATCAGCACGCGCGAAGCGGAGATCCGCCGCGTCACGAACGAAAACGAGTTACTGGCGAGCCGCAACGAGAAACTCGCAGCCGAGATGTCCGCGCTGGCCTCGCGCGACACGCGCACGATCGCGCTGTCCGGTCAGCAGGTCTCGCCGTCCGCCTCGGCGAAGGTCTTCCTCGAACCGGAGCAGCGCCGTGCCGTTGTCTTCTTCTACAACCTGCCGGCGAACGCCGCCGACAAAAGCTATCAACTCTGGATCCTCCGCGCCGATCAGCCGAAACCGCAAAGTGCGGGAGTCTTCGACGTCACAAAAAACGGCGCCGCATCGATCTCGATCGAGAACCTTCCGCTTGCGACCGAGATCAAAGGCCTCGCGGTGACGCTCGAGCCAAAAGGCGGCGCCGCCCAGCCAACGAACACGAATTTCTTCGTGGCTGGAAGCACGTAGGAAAGGAATCGGTATGATGGGTGGGTTGTTCGCCTCCGAGGAGACAATCCGATGGCATCGATCACCCTCAATCTTCCCGACGCCCTTCTTCAGGAGCTGAGAAGTGCAGCTGCGGAGTCCGGCGGTCTCGACCAGTACTTCGAGAAGGCGCTTGGACTCAAGAGGCTCGTTGATGACGAGACGAAAAAAGATAACGTCATCGCCATTGCTGACAAGAACGGCAAGGTCCTCAAAACGGTCCGGACCTCATCCAAGTCTGAGTGAGACATGGCTGACGAGACGCCGCCCGAAACGCCTCTTGCGATAGATCTCAACACAGTCACTGTTGCCACGGCGGCGCCCCCGCCGACCGATCCATTCGATCCAGTCAAAGAAAAGGCCTCCGGCGCGCGTGAAGTCGCTCGCGTCCTGGTCTTCACGTTCGCAGCTACGATCGGGGCGACGTTTATCATCATCGCGCTCATCTACTTCCGCAGCTCGTCTCCGGCGCAGGCCAGCGAATTCGTCAAAGCATTCGTTGACGTCATCCCTGTGATGGAGAACTTCGTCACGAAGATCTTCGGCCCGCTCCTCGCCTTCGTACTCGGCTACTACTTTGGCGAGAAGGGAAAGACACAATCGACGCAGACATGAAGCCGCTCTCTCTCGATCCCTCAACCACCGCGCTCATCGTCATCGATCTCCAACGCGGCATCGTGGCGCGGCCGGCCGCACCGCATCCGGCGGCTGATGTCGTCTCGCGGTGCGCGCAATTGGCGAAAGCGTTCCGCGATGCCGGCGCGCTCGCCGTGCTCGTTCACGTCGGGTTTTCGGACGATGATGGCGACCGGCTGAAACCAGACGCCGATGGCGCCCCGCCCGCAACACCGCGGCCGGCCGATTGGAGCGATCTGGTTCCGGAGCTTGACCACCAACCCAGCGACATCGTGATCATGAAGCGGCAATGGGGCGCGTTCTACGGCACAGCGCTCGATCTGCAGTTGCGACGGCGTGGGATCAAGACGCTCGTTTACGGCGGCATCGCCACGAACTTCGGCGTCGAATCAACGGCGCGCGACGCCTACGAGCGCGGCTTCGAGCAACTCTTCGTCGAAGATGCCATGTCCGGACTCACAGAAAGCGCGCACACGTTCGCGATCACGACGATCTTCCCTCGCATGGGACGCGTGCGCTCGACCGAAGACGTGCTGGCCGCGATCAAAGTCCGATGATGTTGTAGCCGCCGTCGACGAACATCACTTCGCCGGTGATGCCGGCTGACATCGAAGAAAGCAGGAAGAGCGCGGCGTTGCCGATCTCTTCGAGCTCGACGTTACGGCGGAGGGGCGCGCGCTCGGCGTGGTGCTTGAGCATCCCGGTGAAGCCTTTGATGCCGCGCGCGGCAAGCGTGTTGACCGGTCCGGCGGAGATGGCGTTGACGCGAACGTTTTTGGGCCCGAGGTTGGCGGCGAGGTAGCGGACGCTGGCTTCGAGAGAGGCTTTTGCCACGCCCATCAAGTTGTAGCCTTCCACCGCTTTCTCCGCGCCGTAGTAGGTCAGCGCCAGGACCGCGCCGCCGCCTGATTGTTCGAACAAAGGAAGCGCGGCGCGGGTCAGCGCGACGAGCGAATACGCGGAAATGTCATGCGCCATCTTGAACCCGTCCCGCGACGTGTTGACGAAGTCGCCTTCGAGATCTTCGCGCGGCGCGAAGGCGACCGAGTGAACGAGCGCGTCGAGCCGGCCGAACTTCTCCCCCACTTCGCGGAACACGCTCTCAACCTCGGCATCGACGGTTACATCGCAAGGCAGGATGAGCGAGTCCGGCATCGCCGCGCAAAGCCCGTCCACGCTTTCCTTCAGCCGCTCGCCTTGATACGTGAAGGCCAGCCGCATCCCCTCGCGCGCCAGCGCCTGCGCGATTGCCCAGGCGATGGAACGTTTGTTGGCGACTCCGAAAACGATCCCGGTCTTCCCTTCGAGCAGCGGCATGCTTGTCCCCTTCGGCTGCGGATCATAGCAACGTCACCCCGCCATCGGCAGATGCGAGAAGTACGTTTGCGTTGTCCCGCACTCGCGGCAGAGGAAATGGAGCGTGTCGCGGCGCTGCCATGGATTGGGCGCGTCGCAGACCGTGCAGAGCGTCTCGTTCGCCGGAAACGGGCGCTCGCAATGATCGCAGGCGACGGGATTTCCCGTTGCGTTCACGTCGTCCTCGCAGCTCACCTCGCTGCAGAGCGGACATCGCCAGCACACAGCCATCGCGCAGGTTCTCCCTCGAAGACAGACGTTTTGGACCAGCGCAAGAATAGCAGCGAAAGGAAAAATCTACTTCGCCACTTTCGCCCACGCGTCTTTGAGAGACACCGTCCGATTGAAGACCAACCGCTCCGATGTCGAATCCGAATCGACGCAAAAGTATCCGAGGCGCTCGAACTGGAAACGCGATTGTGGCTGCGCGCCGCGCACGGACGGCTCCAGTTTTGCGGTCGCCACAACCTGCAGCGATTGCGGATTCAAATCATCGAGAAAATCACCGCTCTCCTCGGGGTTCTCAGACTTGAACAACCGGTCGTACAGCCGTACTTCACAGTCGATGGCATGACCGGCGGCCACCCAGTGCAAGGTCGCCTTTGGCTTCCGGCCGTCGGGCGAATCGCCGCCGCGCGTGGCTGGATCGTACGTCGCGTGCAGCGCGACGATGTTGCCGGCATCGTCCTTCTCGACGCTCGTGCAGGTGATGAAGTAGGCCGACCGCAGCCGCACCTCGCGGGCGGGCGCGAGCCGGAAAAACTTCTTTGGCGGATCCTCGAGAAAGTCGTCGCGCTCGATGAAGATCGTCTTCGCGAATGGAACTCTTCTCGTTCCCAGCGACGGATCGTCGACGTGGTTCGGCGTCTCGAACCACTCGGAATCATCGTCAGGATAGTTGTCGATCACGACGCGAAGCGGATCGAGAACGCCCATGACCCGCGGCGCGATGCGATTCAAATCTTCACGAATGGAAAACTCGAGCAGGCCAGCGTCGATGACGTTCTCTCGCTTGGCCACGCCGACGCGCTCGCAGAAGTTGCGAATCGATTCCGGCGTGTAACCGCGGCGGCGAAGACCGGCGATGGTCGGCATGCGCGGATCGTCCCAGCCGTGAACGTGATTCTCCGCGACGAGCATCAGCAGTTTTCGTTTCGACATCACGGTGTAATTGAGATTCAGCCGCGCGAACTCGTATTGCCGTGGCCGCGACGGCACGGAGACGTTCTCGATCAGCCAGTCGTACAGCGGCCGGTGATCCTCGTACTCGAGCGTGCAAAGCGAGTGAGTGATGCCTTCGATGGCGTCGGAGAGCGGATGCGCGTAGTCGTACATCGGATAAATCGGCCACGTGTCGCCGGTGCGGTCATGCGTCTTGTGGCGGATGCGGTAGAGCACCGGATCGCGCATGTTGATGTTCGGCGAGCCCATATCGATCTTGGCGCGGAGCACCTGCGCGCCGTCGGGAAACTCGCCAGCGCGCATGCGGCGAAAGAGGTCGAGGTTCTCAGCGATCGATCGCGATCGATGCGGCGAATCGGTTCCCGGCTCGGTGAGCGTGCCGCGCATAGCACGCATCTCATCGGCGCTCGAACTATCGACGTACGCTCTCCCGGCGTTGATCAGCTCTTCACCCCAGTTGTAGAGCTGCTCGAAGTAATCGGAAGCGTGCAGAAGATTCTCGCCCCACGAGAAGCCGAGCCAGGCCACATCGCGCTTGATCGATTCCGTGAACTCCACCTCTTCCTTCGCCGGGTTCGTGTCGTCGAAGCGGAGATTGCACTGGCCGTGATATTCGTTGGCGACGCCGAAGTTGAGGCAGATCGACTTGGCGTGGCCAATGTGGAGGTAGCCGTTCGGCTCGGGCGGAAAGCGGGTGATGACGCGCTGGGTTCTGCCGGCAGCGAGGTCCTCCTCGACGATCTCGCGGATGAAATCGCGCGTTTTTTCAGGGGCTTCGATGGTCATGGGGCGCGACCGTATACATCAGCGCGCAGCGAGTCAACGGCAGGCGCGGCAGGCGGCGCTGGTTGCGCAGGCTCTGGCTCCGTCATCCGGAGCGGAAAATCTCGACGCGTGCCACAATTCGGATGATGAAATTCGCGCTTCGCTCTTGACATCTTCGACCTTACGATCCCGGATTTCCTGTTTGTGGTCGTTCATTGGCCTACGCCGCCCAATCCGCCTCCAGCTCGATAGCCTCCTCGGAATGCTCGCCTCATGTAACCCTGTTGGTCAGCGCGTCGTCTGAAACATTCTGGAGGATTCGTTTTGATCAAACGCATGCTTTTCATTTCGCTGCTCGCGCTCCCGGCGGCCGCGCAGCAAAGCGCGCCGGCGCAGGTGCCCGCGGCGCAATCGGCGGCGGTTGCCGTTCCCGATTCCAAGAAAGCGGTTGCCGTCATCAATGGCGAGACGGTCACGGTCGAGAAGCTCGACCGCATGTACAACAACCTCAACACACAGATGCGCCAGAACTACGATTCCAACGGCGGAAAAGGCGCGCTGCTCGAGAACTACATCCGCAAGCGTCTGCTCATTCAGGAGGCGATCAAATCTGGATTCAACAAGCAGCCCGAGGTGGCCGAGGCACTCGATGCTGCGCGCGAGTCGGCACTCTTTGACCGCTACGTTCGTGACGTCGTCGCAGCGCCGATCGTGACCGATAACGACATCAAGACGTACTACACCGAGCATCCCTCCGACTTCGTGACGCCAGAGAAGGTTCACGTAAGGCACATTGTGATCGCCGTGACCAACGTTGGTCCGGCGCCCAAGACGAAGGAGGAGGCGCTCGACAAGATCAAG
The DNA here is from genome assembly GCA_963719365.1 of Thermoanaerobaculia bacterium. Taxonomy (GTDB): domain Bacteria; phylum Acidobacteriota; class Thermoanaerobaculia; order Gp7-AA8; family Gp7-AA8; genus JADGNZ01. Next base: position 2,875,317 of record OY970380.1, read on the forward strand.
AAAATCGCCGTGGAGCTTCGAAGCGAGGACATTGCATCGGTGCAGTCCACCAAGGATCCCGCAGTGATGGCGCGCCTGCGTCTCGCACATTTTGCGGACGCGGCGAAGAGGTATTCCGAAGATCCGTCAGCGGAGAGCGGCGGCGATCTGGGCTGGATCACCAAGGGCCAGACCGACGCCGATTTCGAGACCGCCGCCTGGAGTCTGAAGCCCGGTACGATGAGCGGCATCATCCAGAGTAAATTCGGATATCACCTGATCCTCGTCGAGGACCGCCAGGAGCCGGGCACCGAACCGTTCGACTCGGTGAAGTCCAGCATTCGCGAGTTCCTCATTACGCAGAAAGCGACCGATGTCGTCATGGCTGTGACGAAGCTGACCAATGAGCTGCGCGGCAACAGCCGCATCAGCGTGTTTCCCGAGAACATCAAGTAAACGCGATTGTCTGCTGATGAAACGCCCGCGGCAACGCGGGCGTTTTTGTGTCTACGCGGCTGACTTCAGATTCTCGCGAATCACACGGGGATGGCGAGCAGCAATGCGCAGAAGCGCGATCGCCGGGCCTTCAGGATTACGTCTGCCTTGCTCCAAACCGCGAAGCGTATGCACGCTGATACTCATAGCCCGTGCAAATTCTACCTGGGTGAGACCAACAAATCTTCTGAGTGCCGCTACGTCTTCTCCTGATTGGAAATCATCCCGCATGAGCCGCTTCCGAACACGTGCCGGGATCGCTCTGGAGAATTGCGAACTTGTGAGCTCAGGGATGTCAGTCATTTCGTTCGGCTGGGGCGGACGGCTTCGAACCAATCGATCTACGACGCCGCGCTGGCCGCCTGACTGGCCCCGTGCGCCGTCTCCCATTCGTCTGCTTCGACAGAGAAGAGATTGATGCGTGCTTTCTTGTATTCGCGTGTCGGGTAGAGCGCCTGTCGCGACTCCACGCCGGTGTCGATGGCGAGGTCGTTGATGATCGATTCGCATTCGTCCACCGAGCGGCCATGCACGATCGTGTAGAGGTTGTACGGCCAGTCTTCATAAACGGGGCGGAGGTAGCAGTGCGACACGGCTTTGTTCTGCGACATCTTCGTGCCGGCGTCGTCCACCGAACCGGCCGGGACGATCCAGACGCCCATCGCGCTGGCGCCGAATCCTGTTTTCCGTGTTTGAACGACCGCGCTGTAACGACGGATGTACCCGCGATGCAGCAGCGACTTCGCCGCGGCCAGCAGGTCGTCGGCACCGATTCCGTTCGTCTTCGCCATCGCTTCGAAAGGCCGCGGCTGGAGCGGCAGATCACGTTGCAGGAGTCGGACCGATTCGATCTCCATCGGCGTGAGCGGTGCGAACTGCGTGTCGCTCTGCGATTCGTCGGTGTCGCTGCTTCCTTTGAATTGCCGGAGCGTCGGCAGCGCGCGCACCGTGTCGCAGCCCGCTTCGCTGCCGAGGATCTCGATCGTGCGGTTGAGACCGAGGAGCGACGAGGAAGCGACGGCGATCGTGAACCAGAGATTGAAGTCGTTGTTGCGCCGGTAGTTCTGCGTGACGCCGGGATGCGCGTTGATCGCCGCGGCCGCGTCGTCGATTTTTTCGGGATCGACTTTCGCAGCGACGAGGCACGAGCGGTAGCCGAGGGCTCGGGCATCGAATTGCGCGGCGAGTTGCCGCAGCAGTCCGTCGCGTTTCAGGCGCTCGATGCGCTTGATGACTTCTTTTTCCGACATGTCGATCGCTTGTCCGATGAGAGCGAACGGTGTCGATACCAGGGGAATCTCACTTTGCAGGGCACCCAGCAGCTCACGGTCCCGTTGATCGATTTCCTGCATTTGGATCCTCGGCTACATTGGTGGCGTTGGGGATTGGGGATGGATGAATCATACGAGATCGGACGCTGCATCACCAGTGTTCAAATGGCGGAATCGGAGAATCATCCGCATCGAGTCGCGGAAAGTCGTTGGCATCAAGTCGCTCCGCTTTCGCATCACGTGCCAGAACGCCTGAGACCCACTCGCGATGACGGCGCGCCGCCAGCTCCGCGGAGGTCCGGTCGATCCCGCACCACCGTTTTGGGAACCCCTCCAGCTTCTGCAACGCAGCATCGAAAAGCCGAAGCCCGCCCGGATACGTTCCGCGTTTGACGTGGTGATAGGCCGCGGCGAGCTGAATGAGGCCCTGCAAAAAAATGTGAACGTCCGACTCCGCCTCGAGCCAGATCGTCTCCCACGATTCGTGCGCATCCCAGAACTCGCCAGCGTTGAAATGATCGAGCCCGGCGCGGAAGTGTGTGGCGAAGTTTGGTCTCGTGGTCAGTCTCCGGCCCTCGTTCCGCGGCGCAACGTCTCGCACATCGCAATCGTGAAGTCGGCGGTTGTGCCGGTTCCGCCGATGTCGCGCGTGCGGTGCTCCGGCCCTGAGTCGAGCACTTTCGTGATCGCGTCATCAACACGTTTCGCCGCGCCCGACTCGCCGATGTGATGCAGCATCTGCACTGCGGACTGCAGCAAAGCCAGCGGATTGGCCTTGTTCTGACCGGCGATGTCAGGCGCGCTTCCGTGCACGGCCTCGAACACCGCACCGTTCTCGCCGATGTTCGCGCCGGCCACGACTCCGAGCCCGCCAACCAGACCCGCGGCAAGATCGGAGACAATGTCGCCGTAGAGGTTTTCGAGGAGCAGCACGTCGAACTGAATCGGATTCATCACCATCTGCATGCAGAGGTTGTCGACGATCTTGTCGTCCGCTTCGATGTTTGGATACTCCTTCGCAACGTTCCGGAAGCACTGCAGAAACAGGCCGTCGGAGAGCTTCATGATGTTCGCCTTGTGCACGGCTGTCACGCGCTTGCGGCCGTGCGTGCGCGCGTATTCGAAGGCGAACCTGGCGATGCGCGTCGACGCCTTCTCCGTGATGATCTTGATCGATTCGACGACGCCCGGAACGACCTCGTGTTCGAGCCCGCTGTACAAGTCTTCCGTGTTTTCGCGGACGACGATGATGTCAACGTTCTCGTAGCGCGTGATGATGTTCGGCATCGACTTCACCGGCCGCAGGTTGGCGTAGAGGTCGAGCGTCTTCCGCAGCCGCACGTTGATCGACGAAAAGCCGGTTCCGATCGGCGTCGTGACCGGTCCCTTGAGCGCGACCTTGTTGCGGAGGATCGATTCGAGCACGTCGCCGGGAAGCGGATCGCCGAAGCGGGAGAGCGCTTCCGCGCCGACGAAGAACTTCTCCCACTCCACGTCGACGCCCGCACACTCGATGATCGATACAACGGAAGCAGTAACCTCCGGGCCGATTCCGTCGCCCGGAAGCAGCGTGATCTTATGTTGAGCCATGATGGATCCTTTCCGCTCGCTCTCTCGCTTCGGTCAATGAAAAGTCCATCGGCAGCAGAGCGGCGAGCGGGCCGTACTCGGGCAGCTCTTCGATGCAGCGACGGACGCTTTCCAGCGTCGGCGGGATGAAGTCGAGGTACCACATGCGGCCGCGTGTCAGCGGCTGCTTGGAAAACGTGCCGAGGATTTTGATGGAGCGCTGCAGAAGGGTCTCGAAATAGCGGCGGCGCATCGATCGCCGCTCGCCCTGCGGAAGCTCGGAGCGCGCCGGCAACCCGTGCACGCGCCACTCCGCATAGTAATCGACGAGCTCGAGCTCCGTCTCTTCGCCGAGGATGCGGGCCACGCCGCGGTCGCGCAGGAGCGAGGCGATGTCGTACGTGTCCGGACCCATTCTGAGATCCTGATAGTCGATCAGATAAAGCTTATCGTTAAAGATATGGATATTCTGGCCATGATAATCGCGGTGACAAAGCACGTACGGATGCCGTGAGATGTTATCGGCCAGCTTTCGGAGCAACGGTTTCAGCGGCTGCGCCGCCTCCGGACTCACGCTCATCAGCTTCTCGACGTAGAACTCGCGCGACATCTCCAGCTCGTTGAAGAAGAAGTCGCCAGTGAACGGCGGGTTGATGTCGACGGCGCCGGCCTTCTGAAAATATGCGAGCAGGGTGATGGCCTTTCGGTACCAGCCGACGCCTTCTTCGCGGTCGCGATGCAGCAGATCGAAAAGCGTCTGGTCGCCAACGTCCTGCTGCAACATGGCCGCGTCGTTGTGCTCCATCAGTTTCGGCAGGTAGGCGTGTTTCGATGCTGCGCGATAGGCCGCGAGCACGCGATCCAGATCGTGCCGCACCTCAGGCGGATACCAGCTCAGCATGCACACGTTTCCGTCGCCCGAGGTGACGCGGTAGTAAACGCGCACCGAGGCATCACCGGTAAGGCGTGAAGCCGACCAGCCGTCGCCGAGCCACGACTGCAGCGCGGCGCTCAGCTCCGCCGGAAGTTCAGCGTTTTCCGTCATCTCACCCGGCGGCTCATGCAGACTGCGTGACATCAACGGATCCCGCAGTCTGCACGCCCGAAATGGCAGCGGGACGCCAGCCTTATTTCGGCGCCGGTCCCTGCTCTTCGGGCTTCGCGTCGCGGATGACGATCTTGTCGATCGAAGTTGGAGTGTTCGGACGATCCTGCGCACCTTTCGGCGCGTTCACGATCTTGTCGGCGACGTCCATTCCTTTCGTCACCTCACCGAAGACGGTGTACTGCTTATCGAGGAAGGTGGAGTCGCTGGTGACGATGAAAAACTGCGAAGAAGCGCTGTCGGGATCGTTCGACCGTGCCATCGACACGATGCCGCGCTTGTGCGAGATGGAGTTGAACTCGGCTGCTACGTTCTTGCCGGATCCGCCTGTGCCCCAGGTCGACGGCGAGCCGGAGACCGTGTTCGGATCGCCGCCCTGGATCATGAAGCCGGGGATGACGCGATGAAACTTCGTACCGTTGTAGAAGCCTTTCGTGGCCAGATCGATGAAGTTCTTGACGTGATTCGGCGCGACGTCGGGGAAGAAGCGGATGTCGATCTCGCCCGCGCTGGTGTGCAACTCGGCGACTTTGTTCTGGTATGCGCTCATGGGCTTGCTCTCCTCTGCTGCGGCAGTAGTCGGTGATGCCGGCGACGTAACGCTGGCCTCGGTCGTAGATGCGGTGGTGGTCGATGCGCTCGTCGTCGATGCGGACGTCACGGCTGTATCGGTGTTTGCGGTGCTCGCCGGCGTACACGCGGCGATGGCCAGGACGAGAAACGCGTAAATGGTGGTCTTCAAAGGAGCCTCCTTCATCGGTATGGGCGACGAATCCTACTACGCGCAGAGGGATGCGCAGCAAGTCATGATACGAGCTCAGCCACGCAGCAACGCCGAAGCTTTGCGAATGGCGGCGTGACTCATGGCAACGTCGACGTTGCGTTGGAGCATCGGCACGTACTGCCGAGCGAAGTCCTCAGCGGCTTTCGGTCCGAACAGCAGATCGAGGCGGTCAGCGATGGTGGTGATGTCCGAAGCCTCGAAGTCGGTGCGCGCCATCTCGTCGATGTCGACGATGAGCGACGTCACCGGTTTCAACCACGCAAAGAACGGATCGTCGGTGAGAAGCTGGAGGAGCTGCGCCGGTTTCTCGATGGGACCGACGGCGAACGCGTAGTCCTCTTTCGCGGCGTCGATCAGGGCGCGATGCAGCGGCAGCAGAAGTTTGGAGACTTCGCGCAAGGCAGCTCGATGCGCTGCGCGCTCCGGCGAGTCCGGCGTGTGCATCGTTCGCGCGTAGAAGGATTTTTTGTCGAGCGGCATGATGAAAAACCATCACACCACCACGGTTGGCTGGGGAAGGGTAGGCAGGCAGTCGCCAACCGTGGTGGTGTGAACGTGCTGCTGAGCAACGAAAGTCTACCGCAAGAAGAGTGGACGAAGTAAAGCTCTTTTGCTTGCCTCGGCGGCGAGGCGGGACTTAGAATGCGCCCCCGCGCCGCGGCCGGCCGGAATGCCTTTTCCGAACGGACGGTTAACGTCGCTTGCTCGCACCCGTAGCTTAATTGGATAGAGCATCTGACTACGGATCAGAAGGTTGCAAGTTCGAGTCTTGCCGGGTGCACCAATCAGGAACAAATCGACGGCGGGCAGCGAGCCCGCCGTTCTACTCTTTGAACGTTGAATCGATAGAACCCAGGCAGAAGCCGCCGGTAGAAGTCATCAATAGATCATCTATGGATCAGGCTCAGTGGATGACGGAAGCGCTCGCGCTCGCAGAACAGGCGGGTGCAGCCGGCGAGATTCCGGTGGGCGCGGTCATCGTTGACCGCGACGGGCAGATCATCGGCCGAGGAAGCAACCGGCGCGAGTCGGGCGACCCGCTCGGCCACGCGGAGCTGATCGCCATTCGTCAGGCGGCCGGAGTCATCGGCGACTGGCGGCTGGAAGGGACGACGATGGTGGTGACGCTCGAGCCGTGCGCGATGTGCGCCGGAGCGCTCGTCAACGCACGCGTGGCGAGGCTGATTTTCGGAGCATTCGATCCGAAGGCCGGCTTCTGTGGCTCGCTCGGAAATCTCGTACAGGATGCCAGGCTCAATCACCGGCTGGAAGTAGTCAGCGGTGTGGAAGCCGAAGCGTCAAGGAAACTTCTGCAGGGGTTCTTTCAAGGTCTTCGCAAGCGGCTGGATTGACACGGAGAGGTGGCAGAGTGGTTGAACGCGGCGGTCTCGAAAACCGTTATACCTTCACGGGTATCGGGGGTTCGAATCCCCCCCTCTCCGCCAGCGGCGACGCGCCGCGGCGTTGGTTGGCCTAGCCTCCTTCAGGATTTTCGCGAGGATGACGTTCAGAGTGCGCTGACAGAGTTTGGTTGACATACGGAGAGATGGCCGAGTGGCTTAAGGCGCACGCTTGGAAAGCGTGTGTACGTTAACCCGTACCGTGGGTTCGAATCCCACTCTCTCCGCCACGCCCGCCCCTCGTGGTTAAACAGGATTTCTGACCCCGCCTTGACTCAGGTCGTTTCTTCCCACGACCACACCATTCAGTGAAGCACGTCACGGCCGGGCGGCTCGATGCCGCAGAGCCTTGGTTGTAACCACAATCTCCGTGTGTGATGACCCGCCATCGGACTCGACGTAATCGATCCCAAATGTGTGCGTGTCGGGCGTCAAGGGCGGCGATATCCAGCTTCTCAAAGAGAGAGGATAGGACGACAGTTCTCCCAGGACACTTCCACCGTCGCTGATCGTAATGTTGCCGCCGCCAATCCCCGGCGTGAGCGCCTGAATGACGAGGGTGACGTGCCCACCCTCAGTCGGATTCTCCGGTACGGCGGCAGCGCGGATCCGCGGTGTGACACAGACGCTGTTCAACACTTCCACGCCATCAAAAGAGGGGAGCATGACATCCGGCTGACCGTCGCCGTCGATATCGTCAACGACCACGTCGTTCGTGAACGGTGCTCCGCTCATGGACGCCGCGTACGGCTCAAAACTGCCGCCGGCATTGCGAAGCACCTGCACGATTCCTGGCTTGCCGAAGTTTCCTCGTGCAGTCACGATCAGATCGGGAACACCGTCGCCGTCAAAGTCAGCCGGGGTAACGGAATCGACCGAGCTCACTGTGGCGAGGTATTGCAAGCGGTATGAGCCGTCGTGTTGTGCAAAAAGCAAATTTGCCCTCCCATCTCCCCCCCAAATGATGAAATCGGTGCGGCCATCGCCATCCAGATCCTCCGACGCGACGCCAGCCGTCGGATTGTTGTAAGAAAAGGCGATTAGCTTGCTCTCGTGCCAGCCTTCTGTTCCTCGGGTGACGAGGCGGATGTCGGTGGATGACGAGGTTAAGGTGACGACTGCGAACTGCGCGGGAGCAGTTGGTTCGGAGCGAACCATCAGGATTGTGGCTCCTGCCGGGCGACGGTAGATCGTGGATGCCGTTACGCGGCGGTCCGACGAGATCGTGACAAGCTGGACGTCGTCGCCTTTCAACGCCAGGAGTGCCTGTGATGGGGGTGAGCCTAAGAAGACACGGCCCACCAGACTATCGGCGTCGATCGTCAGCGTCGGGCTTTCGAAGCCCGCGGAGGAACCAAACGCGACAACCGGCTTCGTCCCCGCAGCACTCGAGAAGACCGCGAGATCGGCGTGGCCATCCCCATCAAAATCGCCGGCGAATCCCCCCCTGCCCCAGTACGCCGCCGGCATCGCGAACGGTTTGGCTGCGCGCGAAAACGCGCCATGGCCATCGCCGAAAAGAACCATGGCCCGAATCTGATCTGCGTATGTATCGCTGATCGCAATCAGATCGCGAGATCCATCGCCGTCGACGTCCGCGAGCGCGAGTGTCGTCGGTTTGAACCCCATCGGATAGACGCGGTTTGCGTTTGGCCTTCCGGCGGCCAGCGTGGCGCCGTACAGCACCGGCAACCCGTTGCCGCCGCTTGTCGCCGCGAAATCGGGAGCTCCGTCGCCATCAAGATCCACCGTATCGAAACTTGTGCTCCCAGGCAATTCAAAATAGCTGGTGTCGCGGAAGCGATTGCCGGCGGCCCCCGACACGACACCAACCGCGTTGCCGTTGCTGAAGGCCAGATCGCGGATGCCGTCGCCGTCGGCATCCAGCATTTTCGGATTGTTCAGGATCTGGCGCGTTCCCTGGGGCGCGACCGGAAATCGCTCGATCGTCATGTGCCGGTTCCTGGCGCGCACGATTACAAGGGAACCGTCATCAATGGTCACGAGCTCATCGGCACCGTCACCGTCGATGTCAACCGGTTGGAAAGATAACGCGGGAAAATCGGCTGTCTCACGCGTTTCCGCGAAGTGGAAGTTCCCGTCGTTCCAGCCGAACGTCAAGAGCGTTCCGAGGCCGGGCGGCTGAGGGTCAATCCTCACTATGTCGGCATTGCCATCGCCATCAAAATCCCCCGCTGCCATGAGGATTTCCTGCGAGAAGCCAGGATAGGAAAGATCGACATGCGCAACCTCGCCAAAAGTACCGTCGCCTTTCGACTGCACGAAGGCAAACCCGCTTGGGCCTAAGTCGACAAAGTCGAGTAATCCATCGTGATTGAAGTCAACGATGCGCCATACACCGATGTTGCCTCGGGGCAGTGAAGAGGAGAGCAATGGCCTGAATGTCCCGTCGCCGGAACCCAACGCCACCTCCACCGAAAAAAGGCCTCGATAGATCAGGTCAAGGTGTCCATCGCGGTTGACGTCGCTCGCCGCCACGAGCCTGTAACCCGGCACATTCTCGAGCGGCATTGGCTGGAAAACGGCTCCGCGGTTCAGAGCGATGACGCGGCCGTTGGATTCCAGCATCAACGCCGCATCCGGGCGCCCATCCTCGTTGAAATCACCATAGGCAGCGGAGGTAATCGGAAACGAGGCGGTGATTGCTGGATCAGCGAAGCCAGGAGCGCGGCGGCAGATGGTGTCCGCGGCGCCGGCGGCAGCGACGGAGAGAGTGAGCGAAAGAGCGAGGAACCAGGTCGCGACCATGCATGTGCTGCGAACGGACACGTCTGGTCGAATGATTCCGAGAGAAAACCCCAAATGTTGCGCGACCGCTTCGCCCCTTTTTTCAGTGAAGTGACGGCACGACCGCGGCCACTAGCAGCTAAACTCCCCCCACCATGCCGCTCGTCAAAATCTACGTCCGCCGCAACATCGCCGAACCTGCCCTTCACGCCATCAGTGACGCCGTCCACGAGGCGCTGGTCGCTGAGGCCAACGTTCCGCCGGACGATCGCTTTCACATCCTTCACCGCCTCGAGGGGAACCAGATCGTTGCGCATCCTTCGTACGGAGGCGTGAGCCGGTCCGACGAGATCGTCGTCATCGAGATCACGCTGAACGTGGGGCGGACGGTGGAGGTGAAGAAGAACCTCTACGCGGACATCGCCAAACGTCTCGAAGCGTTGGGCGTGCGGCCGGACGACGTGGTCGTCTCGCTGATCGAGGTCACGAAGGAAAACTGGTCGTTTGGCGGCGGGCGGGCCACCTACGCCTGAAAAGCGGTTGGCCGGCTCGTCAGTTTGCTAGAATGCGCCGCCGCTTTGGTCTGTTGTGGGCTCCCGCGTGACCTGTGTCCCGGTTCGCACGTCAATAGGTCGACAGGCTGAAAGTGCTCCAGGTTACGCGTCCGGCCAGTCGGAGCCGGTCCCGATCCTCAACATACAACTATGAATCGAATCGTCGCTATCTGCCTCGCGGCGGGCTTCGTTGCAGGGAGCGCTCTCGCGCAAACCGCTCCGCCCGAACCGCAGACTCCCGCCAAACCGAAGCCCGGCACGATCATCGATCGCCCGGACGCCGGTCACATTTCTAACGAGCCGGTGCTATCGCCCGCTCCCGCGCCGGTCACGCCCCAACCGGGAGCACTGACCGGCAAACGGATCGAGCGCTTCGAAGCGTCCGGCAACACCACCGTCGCCACCGACACGATTCGCGTCTACCTCGGCGTGAATCAGGGCGACGCCTACGATCCCGCCGCGATTCAGCGCAACTTCCTCAACCTCTGGCAGACCGGCCTCTTCGACGACATCCGCATCGAGACGGACACGGCTCCGAACGGCGGCGTCATCGTTCGCGCGGTCGTCAAAGAGAGGCCGCGCATCGGTGCCGTCGAGTACCGCGGCAACAAAGAGCTGAACACCGCCAAGATCAACGAACAGCTCGACAAGGACAAGATCGATCTTCACGTCGGCAACACCGTCGAGCAGACGCTGGTGCGCCGGGCCGCCGAGTCGATCAAGAAAGCGTATTCCGAGGGCGGCTTCGAAGGCGTCACGGTCGACACGACCACGGAAGACATGAACGACGGCGAGAAGAAGATCGTCTTCAATGTCAGCGAAGGCATCAAAGCCACGGTCGCCCGTGTCTACTTCACCGGCAACAATCACTTCTCCACGCGCGTCCTTCGCCGGCAGATGAAAGAGGTGAAGGAAAACAACATCGTCACCTGGATCCGGAAGAAGAACCTCTACATCCCTTCCAAGCTCGACGAAGATCTCGAGCACATCAAGAACTACTACCAGGACTTCGGATACACCAGCGTCGCGTTCGGCGAACCGCAGATCGTCACGACCGGCAAAGTGAAGAAGCAGCGCGTCAGCATCACGATCCCGATCAAGGAAGGGACGATCCATCACCTCGGCGAAGTGACCGTCACCGGCGCCACGCTGCTCAAGGCCGACGCCTTCACCGGCAACTTCCCGCTGAAGAAGGGCGACGTCATCCGGCGCAAAGTCATTCAGGACCGCATCGACGCGATCGATGAGATCTATCGCGCTCGCGGCTACATCTACTCCTACATCAATCCCGAGTACGTCGAGAAGGACGCGAACGTCGTCGACGTACACATCCAGGTTTACGAAGGCGATCAATTCCGCCTCGGGCGGCTGGAGTTCCAGGGCAACAACACTACGAAAGACAAAGTTCTCCGCCGCGAGATCTTCCTCGATGAGGGAGGGATCATGGACATGGAGACCTTCAAGCAATCGATCTACAAGCTCGGCCAGCTCGGCTACTTCAAGGTCAACGACAACCCGGACTTCAAGGTCAACCAGGACAAGAAAACGGTCGATGTGACCGTGAAGGGAACCGAAGAAGGCAAGAACGACGTCCAGTTCGGAGGCGGGTATTCCGAGGGGACTGGGTTCTTCATTCAGACGCAGTTCTCGACGCGCAACTTCCTCGGCGAAGGCGAAAATCTCGGCCTCAGTTTTCAGCGCGGCAACCGCCAGAACTTCTACTCGCTTTCCTACTCCGATCCCTGGTTCATGGACACGCCGAACAGCCTCGGCATCTCACTCTTCAACCGCGACACCAACTACCCGCTCTCGATCGGGTATCAGGAGCAAAGCAAGGGCGGCTCGATCGCATACGGATACCGGCTGCATCGCTTCGACAGCCTCTCGCTCGTCTATGGACTCGAGCATGTGAAGACTCATGAAGAGACGAACGTGGCGCCGGACGCCAACGGCAACGTCCCCATTTCCGATATTCTCGACGCGACCTACACCTCGTCGTCGATCGGCCCGTCCTATTCCTATGACTCGCGTGATAACCCGTTTGACACCACGCGGGGCGCGCGCGTGGCGATGGGAATGTCGTTCGCAGGCGGTCCCCTCGGCGGCACGATCCACGCCATCCGCCCGACCTTCGCGGCGACGAAGTACTTCAAGATCTCGAAGAAATCGTCGTTTAACTTCAACGTCGACCTCGGCTATCTGAGGCCTCTCGACTACGGAAAAGGTTGCTTGCTGACGTACGACAATTTTGAACAGAACAGCAAACTCTGTGTCCCGAAAGGTCAGCGCTTCTTCGTCGGCGGGGAGTATTCGGTTCGCGGCTTCGAATACGGCACGCTCGGCCCGACCGAGACGGTGAACGGGGTGTCGCAGGTCGCCGGCGGTTACAAGCAGGTGTTTTTCAACACTGAATACGTCGTCAAGATCAATGACCCGCTGCGCCTCGTGTTCTTTGGAGATGGCGGCTGGGCGTACGGATACCTCGACAACCTCGATCCGCGAAAGCTCCGGTACTCGACCGGCATGGAGTTGCGCATTTTCCTGCCCGTTTTTCAGTTCCCCATCCGATTCATCTACGCCATCAATCCGGTTTCCAAGCCGGGTGATCAGTTCAAGACCTTCAACTTCACCATCGGGAATACGTACTAAACGCGCGGCGATTTAGCGGTCGTCCAAGCGTCCCAAACAAATTAAGGAGATTTTCATGAAGAAGCTTCTCATTTCGCTCGCGGTGGCAGCGTTCGCGGCGCCCATGTTTGCGCAGAGTGCGCCGGCTCGCTTTGCCGTGATCGACGTTAACAAAGTGCTCATGAGCTCAGCACCAGGCAAGGCGGCCTACGAACGCCTCAAGAAGATGCAGGACGACCGTATCGCCAAGGCTACGGCCATGAACGAAGAGATCGCGAAGCTCGATAACGACATCAACACGAAGAAGCTCACGCTCAGCGAAGACAAGCTGACCGACATGGCCAAGCAGCTCTCCGACAAGAAGATCGCCGCCCAGCGCTTCGCGCAGGATGCGGATCGCGAAGTCGGTGAAGCCCGCGACAAGACTCTTCAGGACCTCGAGGCCAAGATCAAGCCGGTCATCGACGCCGTTGGCAAAGAGATGGGGCTGGCCGCGATCTTCAACAAGTTCGAGTCCGGACTCGTCTACGCGTCCGACGCCATCGACATCACCGACACGGTCATCAAGCGCTTCAGCGACACCGGCGCCGCGCCGGCCGCTCCGAAGAAGCCGTAACCTTCACAGCACGCGCTTCACGCGAAAAGCCTCCCACCCGGGAGGCTTTTTTCGTTTCGTGCGGCATACAATGCCCGCCCCGATGCCCGCCGTTCCAATCTCAGAAATTGTGGCGTTTACCGGCGGCCGCTACGCCGGTCCGGACGGAGGAAGTGTGGACGGCGTCGCGCCGCTCGCCGAGGCCGGAACGACGCAGCTCAGCTTCCTCTCCAATCCGAAATACGCGCCGCAACTTGCCTCGACGCGCGCCGCCGCCATCCTGGTCAGCGACGAACTGCCCGGCGGCGACGAACGCTTCATCCGCGTCGCCAATCCTTACTTTGCGATGGCCAGCGTCGTCGCGAAGTACTTCGATCGCCGGCCGATGCCGCAGGGAATCTCGCCGCTCGCTTCGATCGATGCGACGGCAACGATCGGCGTTGGCGTTGCTGTCGGCCCCTTCTCGACGATCGGAGCCGGCGTGATTCTCGGCGACGGTGCTGCCATCTTCCCGAACGTCACCATCGAATCAGGATCGATGATCGGCGAAGGAACCATCGTCTATCCGCAGGTCTCCATCTACGACCGCTCCATCATCGGCAAACGCTGCATCATTCACAGCGGCGTCGTGATCGGCGCGGACGGCTACGGCTTCGCCACGCAGGGCGGACGCCATCACAAGATTCCGCAGATCGGCATCGTGCGCATCGGCGACGACGTCGAGATCGGCGCCGGCTGCACGATCGACCGCGCCGCCCTCGGCGAAACAATCATCGGCGACGGAACGAAGATCGACGATCTCGTGATGATCGCCCACAACGTGAAAGTCGGCCGCCACTGCCTGCTCGTCGCCCAGGTCGGAATCGCCGGATCGACCGAGCTTGGCGATGGCGTCGTCGTCGCCGGACAGTCCGGATTCGCCGGACATCTGAAAATCGGCAACGGCGTGCAGGTCGCCGCAAAAAGCGCCGTCCTCGATGATGTTCCCGACGGCGCGAAGGTCATGGGCATTCCCGCCGTGCCTTTCCGGGAGTTTGCGAGGCGCGAGGCGATGTTACGGCGCCTTGTTCGTCGCAAACGGGATTCGCAAAAGGATTCAACACTGAGCGATGAGTGATGAACGACTGCATGCCACTCATCACTCATCCTTCCACCGAGGTAACCATGCTCACCATCACTGAAATCATGAAGATCCTGCCGCATCGCTACCCGATGCTGCTGGTCGACCGCGTCCTCGAGATCGAAGACGGCAAGCGGATCGTCGGCCTGAAAAACGTCTCCGCGAATGAGCAGTTTTTTCAGGGCCACTTTCCCGGCGCGCCGGTCATGCCCGGCGTTCTGATCGTCGAGGCCATGGCCCAATGCGCGGCCATTCTCGGCCTTCGCGAAATGCCCGACCGCGAGAAGAAGCTCTTCCTCTTCGGCGGCGTCGACAAAGCGCGATTCCGCAAACCGGTCGTTCCCGGCGATCAACTCCAACTCGAGTGCGTCGTTCTGCATCGCCGCTCGACGTCGGTCAAAATCCACGGCAAAGCAACAGTTGACGGCCAGCTCGTCGCCGAAGCAGAACTGTTCAGCGTTCTGATCGACAGGCCGGAGTGATGACGATGCCGGAGATCGATTCGACAGCAATCGTCAGCAGCAATGCATCCATCGCATCGGACGTCGTCGTCGGCGCCTACGCCGTCGTCGGCGCGAACGTCACCATTGGCAGCGGAACCGTCATCGGCCCCTTCACGCGCGTCGAAGGTCCGACCGTGATCGGCGAGCGCAATCAGTTTTACGGCCACGCCTCGATCGGAGGCCCGCCGCAGGATCTCAAATACAAAGGCGAGCACACCGAGCTGGCCATCGGCAACGACAACGTTTTCCGTGAGTTCGTCACCATCAACCGCGGCACGACTGGCGGTGGCGGCAAAACCACGATCGGCTCCGACAACTTCTTCATGGCCTATTCGCACGTCGCGCACGATTGCCACGTCGGCTCGAACACGGTTTTCGCCAACAACGCAACGCTTGCGGGCCACGTGGAGATCGGCGACTTCTCCACGATCGGCGCGTTCAGCGCGGTCCATCAATTCTGCCGCGTTGGCGAGCACGCTTTCATCGGCGGCGGCTCGATGATCACGCAGGACGTCATGCCGTACGCGAAGACGGTGGCCAGCCGCGACAACCGCAGCTACGGCATCAACACCATCGGTCTGGAACGCAAGGGCTTTTCGAAAGAGACCGTGGAGGCGCTGCAACGCGCCTATCGCATTCTCGTTCGCTCCAAACTGAACGTCGAAACGGCGCTGGCGAAGATCGAGGAAGAGCTTGGCCTCTTTCCCGAGGCGCGTTATCTCGTCGAGTTCGTGCGCGAATCGAAGCGAGGCATCATCCGATGAGGGTTGGTGTCGTCGGCACCGGCTACCTCGGACGCCTTCACGCCCGCATTCTCACCGAAATGCCGGAGGCGGAAGTCGCCGGCTTCGTCGAGACGGACGATGCCATCGCCGCCGAGGTCTCGGAGAACCTGAAGCTGAAACGGTTTGCGTCGGTTGAAGCGCTGGCGCGTGAGATCGATTGCGCAGTCGTGGCCACGCCGACCATCACGCACTACGAAGTCTCGCGCCAATTGATCGAAGCGGGCTGCGATGTAATGGTGGAGAAGCCGATCACGCCGTCCGTCGAAGACGCGCAACGCCTCATCGATCTCGCTGCGTCGCGCGGCCGCATCCTGCAAGTCGGCCACGTCGAGCGATACAACCCCGCGATCATGGCCGTCGCTCCGCTGCTTCACGAAGTTCGTTTCGTCGAAGCCCAGCGCCTCGGCGTTTTCGTCGGACGCTCGCTCGACATCGATGTCCTGCTCGACCTGATGATCCACGACCTCAATCTCGTGCTCTCACTCCTCGGCCAACGCGTCGTCGATGTGCGCGCGGTCGGCGTCGCGGTGCTCACCGACAAGGTCGATATCACCAACGTCCGCCTCGAGCTCGAGAACGGCGCCATCGCCAACCTGACCGCCAGCCGAGTGTCGCAGGACCGCGTGCGCAAGATCCGCTTCTTCAGCCGCGAGGCCTATATCTCCGTCGACACAAAAGAGCAGGAAGTGAAAGGCTACGGCCTGTCCGGCAAAACGATCGTTCCGATCGACATCGTCGTGAACAAGCAGGAGCCGCTGCGCGCCGAGCTCGAAGCGTTCCTCGGGTGTGCACGCACGCGAACGCGCCCGCTCGTGAGCGGCGAGGACGGCCTGGCCGCGGTCGAGTTGGCCATCCGCGTCGCCGAAGCGATCGAAGAGTCGATGCGGCGCTTCTATCCCGAGGATGCCGCGCGGCACGCATAGAGAGAAGAGCAAATGACGAACGCAACGATCGGCATCATCGGCGGCTCCGGCCTCTATCAAATGGAAGGCTTGACCGTCCTCGAAGAACGCAGCATCGAAACGCCGTTCGGCGATCCGTCAGACGCGTACGTCATCGGCGAGATCGACGGCGTTCGCGTGGCCTTCCTCTCGCGGCACGGCCGCGGCCACCGCTTCACGCCGAGCGAATTGAACTACCGCGCCAACATCTTCGGCTTCAAACTCCTCGGCGTTCACACGATCCTCTCCGCCAGCGCCGTCGGCTCGATGAAGCTCGAATACGCGCCGACCGACATCGTCTTTCCGCACCAGTTCATCGACCGCACACGCCACCGCCCCGACACGTTCTTCGGCAACGGAATCGTCGCCCACGTCGGTTTCGCTGACCCGATCTGCACCGCCGTCTCCGCCGCGATGAGCAACATCGCACGCGAAGTTGGCGCGCGCGTTCACGAGGGCGGCGTCTACCTCTGCATGGAAGGCCCGCAATTTTCAACACGCGCCGAATCGAATCTCTATCGCACCTGGGGCGTCGACGTGATCGGCATGACGAACCTGACGGAAGCCAAACTCGCCCGCGAAGCCGAAATCTGCTACGCCACGATGGCCCTCGTCACCGACTACGACTGCTGGCACGAAACGCACGACGACGTCACCGTCGATGCAGTCCTCGCCTACCTCGCCAAAAACGCCGAAACCGCGCAGAAGATCTTGCGCAGCTCAATCGTTCCGACCGCAACCCGCGAGCGCAACTGCCCCTGCGCCACCGCGCTGCAATACGGAATCATGACCCGCCCCGCAGCAATGCCGGAGAAGGCGAAAGCGGATCTGGCGCCGATCATCGGCAAGTACGTGCGCTGACTGGGTTGGCCGCACTTTCCAAATGGGTCAGGTCCACTTTGGAAAGTGACAAAGAATCCAGATTCAACAGGGCTTACAAGAATTGTCGCTTTCCAAATTGGATCTGACCCCGCCCACGATACTCGACGACGGGTATCAACATCCGGCACTGTCAAATCGCGTCACGGATGACACATCGATGTGAGCTCCCCAGAACTTCGTCTTTCATCTCTCAGGCCCCCAGGAAGTACCGCCAACCGATTCCACCGCGCGCGGAGGCTGTTACGGACAGCTCGACACCACAACGCGAAGACTGGCGCTGGTCTGCACACACAACGTCGCCGGCGCGTCCGTTGCCCACATTCACGCAGGTCCCGCTGGCGGCACCGGAAACATTGTCTTCGACCTCGGTGATCCGATCAGCCCGATCGAAGCGACGTGGAACATGTCGCCAGCCGAAATGACCGAGCTACTGGCTGGACACTACTACCTCAACATCCACACAAGCGGCCGGCCTAACGGCGAAATTCGGGGACAGATTCTCCCGCGCACCGTCGACCGTTTCACCTTCGCGGCGAACAACGCGCAGGTGGTACCACCGACCGACTCCGCAGCTACCGGCAACTGCCTCGCGGATCTCGCCGACAACGCCGCATCCGTCTTCGTCCAATGTACGCACAACGTCACCGGCGCCACAGCCATCCATCTCCACGATGCTCCTCCGGGAGTCAATGGCCCGGTGATCTTCACCCTTCCCACGACGACGCCAACTTCCGGCGACGCGCCGCTGACGCCACGCCTCGTCGCCAACTTCGCCGCCGGATTCCTTTACGCGGATATTCACTCCGCCAACTATTTAGAAGGCGAGATTCGCGGCCAGCTCTTCGGACCTGCCAGCGTGATTGCGCCCGCGGAAGTCCCGACACTCTCTGCGTCGGCCGTACTGATGATGGTCCTGCTGCTGGCAATGGTGGGATGGTGGCGTATGAAGTGAGGAGTGGAGCTCAGCGAGCGACATTTTGGCGCTCGGCTGCCGCGCTGCGTGTGCTGGTATGCACGCATAAAGCGCCTCACGATCGCTTTACCAGATGAGCTTGCGACTCTCGTCCAGCAGGGCCCAAGGTTCTGTAAAACCGTGTCCGAGATCATTCGCGACACCATCGCGAAGACCTATCTCGAGCGACCTCGGAGGATTCCATTTGCGGATATCTGCGACGATTCGAAAATGACCATCGCAGCGCGCCTCGATGACACTCGAAGGTTGGGTTGATGACATCGTGGCGATCGTCGATAGCGGACCGCTGCTCGCGGCAGCAAATCGATCCGATCACGATAACTGGAGATTGCCTAGCCGCCGTACTGCGAAAGACGAAGTACGGCTGTCATTGTCTGAGTGGCCTCATTTCACGCAGAGGGTCTTGGAGGGTCTTCTCTTCGCGTTCTCCGCACCTCCGCGTGAGTCGTCTCCTCTGTGAGCGCAATTACGCAAAACGGGCGGCCCTGAGGCCGCCCGTTTTCGGATAAAAGCGATTCAGCTGCCAGTTACCGCGCCCAATGGCCATCAACCCAGTAGTAGCCGCGGCGCTCCTGCACCCAGCGGCCGGGGACCCACTGCGCGTGACGATGAGGGGCCCGGGCCCACGTGCCGGCGGTCCAGGTGTAGCTCTGGCCGTTCCAGCGGTGATAGCCCTGCTGCCAGACATAGCCTGCATGTGGGGCGCGCGTCTGCTGTTCCACCACGACCGGTGGCGGCGCGAGCCGCAAATAGATGCGTGTTCTTGCTTCCGAAACGGGAATGATCAGCAGTCCTGTCAGAGCTGCCAATGCCATAAAGCGCGGAACGATTTTCATCAGGTATTACCTCATTGAATCTGTACTGCGAAGCAGATGCCGAGAACGGCCCCGGTTGTGTTTATTTTGTTGATTTGCGTTAGGCACTCTGTTCCGTTTCACGCGGAGACGCGGAGATCACGGAAATCTCCTCTTGGCGTTCTTCGCGTCTTCGCGTGAGTCGTCTCCCTTTGAACGCGACGACTCAAATCGTTGATGCCGATGCGCAGCAGAGCAACCTGCCGCGACGCCGGAACCGACCGTAGAGCAGCTTCGCGCCTTGCTGGTGCAGATTCCGAACTACGGCCAACTGCCGGTGCCGGAAGCGCAGAGGCTCAAGACCGTATCAAGTCTCAATGCGGATTTCACGCAGGCGGCCATCCATGCCGTGGGCGCGTCCGCAACCGTGCAGGCAACAGTCGGACAGAGCGCCGAGGAGTTGCAAGCTGCTGTCGATACAGCCGCGCGCTGGTCGATGGTGCGCGACGAACTGAAGGCAACACTCGACGGCGTCACCTCGGCCGTTCTCACCATGAAGCACACTCTCGGCCAGTCGATCCTGCTGACATACACAGTCAGCAAGAAGCTGGTCAAAGTGCCGCAGCACGCCGGCCTGCTTCCGCACGTCGCGCTCATGCGGAAGACGAACCGCCTCGGCCGCAACCGCAAAGCGCAGACGCCGGTCCCAGTGCCCGCGCCACCGCCCGCAACCCACGTCTGAAGTAAGCGAAACCCGCACCGCCGGGCGCGCCTCACGCGGCGCGCCCGGCATTTGGAGGACTCGATGACGAAACAGAAAATCGATGTGGGAGGCATCCTCAATACGCTCGCCTCTATCCGCCAACTCATCCCGCACCTAGCCGCTCCTCCGACTTACGAAATGGCCGGCGCTGCGACATTCCTCATAGACAGCGACGGCGCCATGGAGACCTTCGAGATGGAGACGCTGGCTGGCGCCCTGGAGTCGTTCACGAGCGAGCTGTCGGACTCGATCAGAACGTCCGAGCAAAGCCGATGGCGCAAGCACTCGAGGTCTATTACGCCGCCGAGAAACTGGCCAGAGCTCCCACACACGCACATGTAATCCGGTATGTGAACCAGATGCGGGCCGCCTACCGGCGCGATTTTGGGAGGGAGATTCCAGAGAGGTGAATTGACGCTTATTTCCGGTCCACTCTTCGAGCGACGTATCAACAAAGACTGCCGGAGTGCCCCCGGAGTCCCTCTGGAGTTAGCGCGACACATAGAATGTACTAACCCATATTCGTTGCAAACCGTTCGTACTCGACGTGCAGGGAGTGCCCGTCAGTGGGACGGATCGAGAATTCTGCGGTGTAACCCGAAGCCGCCTGGCTCTCATGAATGAGATGAACCGTCACCTTGGGACACGAAACCCACGCCGGGCCAAGATCAACGTCATTATCGATCAGCCTTTCGACCTGCTGCGGAACGCGTGCGTGAAATGCGTCATTGTTAAAACGTCGAATGAAGTCACGTCCCGCCTCATCGAACGCGGAGATTCGAAGATCAACTGGCGGGCGCGGCTGTTTCCCCGTTTGCATTACAGTTTCGAACCACTCGATCGCTTGCTCGTCAGTGGCATCAAAGAACACACGCTTGGGCAAATATAGAGGAACATTTGTCCGCTGCTGTATCTGGAGAACACGCTCCGTGAGTTCTAGATCCTTGGCGCGAATGCCTTCCGCGTCCGGACCGACCGCCAGTGAAGCTAAGGACTGAAGTCCGTTCTCAATAAATGTGAGGACCGCCGTCTTTGCCGTCGCCGCTACTTTCTTGAACTGGAGAAATCTATAAAAGGAGTGCACTGATGCGCCGTTCAGTTCGAACCGCCACTTGATGTCCGCACGCCTATCAGGAGTAAGACCGATTTCGAACTTGAAAGGGATTGGCTGTTCGGTATTCGAGACGACGAGCCTATCGAGTCCACCACTCACCACGCGCAAATCGAGATATGGGAACTCAAAATGTTCACCGCCCTCATCTTCAAGGCTGAGCGAAACGAGAATAGGTCGTGAGCGTCGCTTCGCTCCTAACCTGATCCGCATACCTGCGTGACGCTCTCCGAGGTCCCGGATCTGCGCCGGCAGTTGATTGGCAGGAATGTCCGTGTAAAGCAGTTCGACAGGTGTTCCGTGCCGGATGAAGTTGTCCCATTCAGCCGCACGCTGAATTCCCTCCTCTGTTTGTGGAAAATTAGGCTCGAATGTGACTGCCTGCGCAGGCTTGGCCGGATCCCGATTCGTTAGCTCAAGCGACAAACCGTCAGCACTTGTGCGCACAGTCAAGTGGTCATCCGGATACAACTCGGAGAGTTGACGCATCCCTTCGCCAATGACTAGGTGCGCGTCATCCGCGGGAATGAAGGACGCAAGTGCACCGATCACTTCTGAAGAAGAAAGCGTCCCGAAGGGAGATGTCTTGCCGATTTTCAGAAACGCAGCGGCTTCGGCGTTCCGCTTCCAACTGCGCAAAAGTTTCTCGGGGAATGTATTTTCGTCGTTGTCCACGAGCTTTCCACAGTTCTGACAAAGCCAAACTCCGTTGTCGGCGTGACGGCGCTGCGCCTCGGTTAGGAGGGGATTGTACCGAGCACCACCAGGGGAGGCTGCGGTGATGTGGGCGGCGACGCCGAGCAAAAGCGTCTTAGTCGTCTCGCTGTTGGGACCCGCCGTGGAAGCGCCGCAGTCCGGATTCGAGCAAATGTATGCGACGCGCACTGCTAGTGAACGTTTTGTCGTTTCGCTGAAGTCATCTCGCTTATTCAATCTGCCGATGGCAAACACGTGACGGTAATGTCATGTTCCATCCCGTTGGACGGCGGACGACACTGTGCAGCATTCCCGGCTAACGTTCTGGCAAGAGGCTCGGCTCGCCAGTGAGATGTAGATGAAGCTAGACCGTCGCTCGGCCGCAGAGCCTGACGGCTCGGATCAACGGATGGTGGAGTGATTTCGCGAAGATCCAAGCGCGCTCACGCCGAAGGTCAAAGGTGTGCCCCCATTCTCCTCTCCCTGGCAATGATGTAGCGGCTCGGCTACCGAGCCGGGGGCGGCCGCATCAGGTCACACCAAAGTTAGACGGTCCCCTCGCCTGACTCGTGTTCCCTATCCGATATTGTGTTCGCGGTAAAGCTTCGCTACCTGCTGCGCGCGTAACGTTAGCCACGCATCGGCAGTGATTGAGTTTCCGCAGCCACACGCAGATTGGTAAACGTAAAGATCACTTCGGTGAAGCATTTTGCCGCAATCGCACAGGCACCATACGCCGCCTTCGAATCGCTCCGCTGCCATCACAGCATTACACTTGGGGCACTGTCCAACCAGCCGCACGTTACGCAGGAACGCAGCGCCACATACTTCGCAGATTGGCGCAAGTAAGGTGCGCTGCTGCTTCAAGTAGTCCCCAACGACGTCACGCGCCAGCTCAGCTACGATGTCACGCCAAGCCAAGGCAAACGATCTGGTGCCGAGCGCCGATGCATCCTCGCGATATCGTGCGAGAGTCGTATGCGATCTAGGCGGATCTGACGCCTGCCGTACCGTCTTCCGCTGCGCGGCATGTTCTTGGGGCTCACGCGGATGCTCTGGCACCCATGCGTAGGCGCGTAGGTGGCCGCGCAATCCGTCCGCGTACCCAGCATCGTATTGACGAAGCCGGCGCTGCTCCGAGGTCTCTTCGGGTGCCGTAACCATCAGCGTTATACGGTTTGCTTTAGCAATCCTAATAGCACCCTCTTGATAGCCAACCGTCGTCACCATCACACCCTTGTGCGCGCTAACGTCATCGATTCTCGATGCGAACTCAAGAAGGTCTGAGATCTCCACGCGGCGTCGGTAATGCTTGCATTCGACCACTACGATTATTTGCAAGCCGATGATCTCCAGCTCGATCGCAATGTCGAACTGGTGATCATGTCCCGATTTCAGGCCAGTAATGTGCTTGTTCCGGGTGACCGTACCGAAACCGGCTTGATTCAAGGCAGCGAAAGACTCTGCGACGAATTGCTCGTATTCAAGAGCTGTAAGGGATCTGTCTTCGGCCGCCACAAGAATGCCTCGCGGTTATCTTACAAGAAGGCGGACTTTTATCGTGCGCTTAACGGCTGAAACGAACAACGAACCAGCCGAGGATCGCGGGCACTCGTGCAGATTGGGGTCAGGCCTTCGCTCCTCGCTTCCGAAGGCCGATCGGTCACACCTTCGATCACCCCTTACCCGATTGAACGAACGTAGGTGAGGGCGATGTGGGGTGAGGCGATGTGAGCCAGACCTTCGCTTCTCGCTGAGGGCTTAAAACACTGGCCGCCAAGCTCGAAATAACTTCGCACTAAAAAGAACGCTTTAAACTGATGGGAGGCAATCCATTGCAACTCAGTACTTTACAGATAAGCGAAAGAGAGAAGACCTGACCCCTATTTTCGGGTTGCGGCTCCAACGGACGAGGGTTCAGCCGCGCGGCCCGCGACGCGATAATGACACAACCTGGAGGGAAGGAACGCAGCGTGTCGCGTCGGCTGCAACCCAGAGTTAGCTGGCCTTCAAGCCTGCTAAGAGCCCCCGAAATTGCCTCTCGAACGTTGCCGGATCTTGCCATCCTGAGAAGTTAGGAACTAGGTACTCACGGATCTCCACAGCGAGGTCCTGTCCGGTGTCCGCGTCGAAGAGCTCCCATTGTTTCAACTTGTCGAACGCAACCAGAGAAATCGGAAAGAGAACGCGACACCCATCGCGCAGCTCCCGCTGCCGAGCCTTGCGAACCTCGTTCTGAACCCAGTGGCTACACATGCTACTGTCCGAGAGAACCACGACGAGTCTGTCGAAATTATTGATCGCCTTTCCGACCTCCTCGTGGATCTTCTGGCCAGGATTCAGATCCTCCGCGGCGAACCAAACGCGCACGCCTTCTGCACGCAGCCTTGCAACGAGGTGCGCTGCGAAGGCTTCATCCCTATGGCTGTAGCTCACGAAGCAGGATTGGAATCGCCTGTCCGATGCGTGTGATTCTGGCCCTAAGGGCCGTTTGTACCGGGCGAGCCATTCGACAAGCACATTGGCGTCAGCGATCTTGATGTCACCGACACCGTCAGCAAATTCCCTGGCGCTGCGCGTAAAGGTGGAGGTCGTGACAAGGAGCGCCTGGGGCAGGCGAAGCCCGTGTTTGACTCCGTACAGGCTTCGCACAACTTCGACGCCGACAGGATGCTCTGGGCGGTACCGCTTGCACTCGACTGCCCACGCGGTCTCAAGACCGAGTTGGTCTCGGCTCACAGCAAGAATATCGTGGCCACCGTCACGGGTGGCCGGGGTCAGGCTGACGTCATAACCGGACGAAGCGAGAAGCTCAGCGACCACCTCTTCGAATTGCCTTGGTGAGAGTTCGAACAGGCGTTTTGGATCGTCGCGCAGCGCCTCGACTAGTTCAGGTGTGATCATGATCCGACTTCGCGCTGTGTCCAGCTAACTTCTACTTGAGCACCTTCCCGTTCCGCATGCGAACTCAGGTCGAAGCTCCGTAACGCGCGAATGATAGCAGCACTGACCGGATATAACTCGAATGAGCGGAATGACTTGGACAACGGCAGATCGCGAGCTGCGTTACGGAGCGGGTTCGGCTGCATAACTTCCCATCTCCTCCAAACCGTCCAGGGGCTGCGTACGCCGCTCGCGCCGAGGGCCGAGACGTGTGTGTAGATCATCGTCGTCTTTACGTCGCTGTGGCCGAGGAGTTCCTGGACCGTGCGGATGTCGTGGCCTGCCGCGAGCAGATGCGTGGCGAAGCAATGGCGTAGGGTATGAGGACCGACTGGTTTGTCAGTCCGGGCGGACTTGCGGTTGACCGTTTCGCCGGGTGCGAGTGCGGTGAGTGTCCACGACCGGGCCGACTTCGCTGGATTTAGACTATCAGGTTGCTACGCTAATCCAAGGACGTCAGGCGCTTTGCCAGGGACAACGTACCACTGGAGAACATCGCTCCGTGATCGACCGCTGCAAGCGCGAGAATAGTTTGAGCTACTGCACGCGTAAGATTCTGAATTTGAACTACGCGAGCGTCATCCGATTGAAGAAGTCGAACATCAAGATCATCGATTACATCCGCCACACGATCTAACCATTTCGCATACGGCTCTGACCTCTGAATATACTTGTCTTCAAAATCACCATATCCGATAACATCGAAACGACGCGAGGCGCCAGCGAGCGGTAGAAGCATGAGATCACCGATCGCCGACTGCCAGTCTCTAAAAACCCAAGCTTCACGAATGTTAAGAATCTGATGACCTCTCTCCGCCGTCTCGCGAATTGCACCTTCCGGAATGGGTGATGCGCCGAGCTCGTGGCATAGCTCCTTCGCAACTGCTTGACAGAGAACAATAGCCCCATGTGGGGTCGCGTCTGTACACTTAGCGAGCGAGAGATCGGCACAGACACGATCGGTTACCTGTTCAACCACGACACCAAGACGTGCGGCTTCCGCATCTTTCTCGGGCATGCGAAGACCCCACAGCGAGCAGAACCGCTTCAGTCGCTCGATTTCGACAGAAGGGCCATCCGCCAACGCCGCCTCATAGGCATTAAGTGCTTCGTGCAGTTGTGAAGCGGCAGCGCGTTCGGACGTGCGGAGGTACGACTGTTCTCGGCGAATTGCACGCATCCAGGCGATTACCGCGACTATGCGGTAGATAGTACTCAGACGCTTGTGCGTATTATAGGGGTTAACCGGCGCGTCACCACGGAGGTAGGCACCCCGTCCAGGATCATGCAGAATCTCGTTGAGCCGATAAACCAAACTTGCGAGTGCTGAGCCGAGCGGATCCGCATACCGCTGAAAAACGACAAGCTCATCCAGTTTTTCCTGACGCTTACTGTGCCAGAGCGTCACCAACAAATCTTTAAGTAGGATTCCAGCAACCGTCACCGCGGCAGTGATTAAGGCGGCTTGCGCCGCCGGTGGAATCTGAGCCCAGACGGACATAAGCAATCGAGCGTTTAAATTAGGCTGGCGTGAACGCGCACCTTTTCGTAGAGAAACTCCGGCGCGATGTCCGCGCCATTCGGCCAACAGATCGTGCCGTACTCGGCGAGGGAGAAGTTGCGGAAGTAGTTCACGTGCCTCAGCGCGTCGAGGACGGAACTCCAGAGTTCGTCGGCTAGGTCGATCTCGCCTTTGCTCCGGTTGGCGAACTTCGCCCATATCGTGAAATCGCGAACGTATCGCGCGTCGATGATTGTGTTGTGCATGGTTAGTCCAGCGGTTCGATCTTCATAAGCGGTTGACGTGTCTGCGCGCGCTGCCAGTTCTCAAGGAGTTCCGTGCGATGAAGATGACACCACTCCAGTACAAGCGCAAGCGCTCTCCGCTGCACTTGGCCGCTCATGCGTCCATCGGAGATTGGACCGCGATGGCGTAGCTCGCGTACCACGCGTGAAGTACGGCGATCGTGCTCGCGATAGTTGATCGTAATGATGATTCCAAAGAAGTGGCTGATCTCTGGCACGAGCGATTCTACCCACGAAAAACAAATCGAGCGGCCTTTCGGCCGCGCGTTCACGCTGATGCGAATGTGATCAGAACCTACTGCTCGTCGTCGAAATCCGCCAAGGTTAGTGCTTCCTCGGCGTCGTCGTCGGTTTCGGCGCGGAGGAGGTCTTCGAGGTTGGGCTGGACTGGGACGGGCTCGTCTTTCTCGAGGTAGACCTCGCGGTAGACGGGCATTCCGGTGCCGGCGGGGATGAGGCGTCCGACGATTACGTTTTCCTTGAGGCCGCGCAGGTGGTCGACTCGGCCGGCGATGCTGGCTTCGGTGAGAACCCTTGTGGTCTCCTGGAACGATGCGGCGGAGATGAAGCTGTCCGTTGAGAGCGAGGCTTTGGTGATGCCGAGGAGGAGTGGGGTGCCGCCGGCGGGCTCGCCGCCGCGGTACATTACCTTCTTGTTCTCTTCCATGAAGCGGAAGCGATCGACCTGCTCCCCGGTGATGCGATTGCCGAGGGAAGTCCGTGGCGAAACGTTACCAGGAGACCGGCTCAGGCGTGAACGCGGACCTTCTCGTAAAGAAACTCGGGCGCGATGTCGGCTCCGTTGGGCCAGCAGATCGTGCCGTACTCGGCGATCGAGAAGTTGCGAAAGTAGTTCAAGTCCTTCAGGGGCTCGAAGACCGGACCCCAGAGCTCGCCGGCGAGATCGATCTCGCCCTCACTTCCGTCAGCGAACTTCGCCCAGATCGTGAAATCGTGAACGTATTTTGCGTCGATGACGGTGTAGTACATGTGTGTTAGTCCAGAGGATCGATCTTCTTCAGGGATTGTCCAGCTTGTGCGAGTTGCCAGTCCTCGAGCAACTCCGTGCGATGAAGATGCCACCACTCCAGGACGAGTGCAAGCGCGCGCCGCTGCATCTGGCCGCTCACGCTTCCGTCGGCGATCCGAACCGAGATGTCGGATCCGGCCTACCACGCGTGAAAATGTGGATAGGGCTCCCGATAGCAATGCCGTCGGACTGGAGAGTCCGACCTACGTACAAAGGGGCGGCCTTTCGGCCGCCCGTTCACGATTGATGCGAATGCGATGAGAACCTACTGCTCGTCGTCGAAGTCGGCCATGGTTAGGGCTTCTTCGTCCTCGTTGTCGGTTTCGGCGCGGAGGAGGTCTTCGAGGTTGGGTTGGACGGGGACGGGCTCGTCTTTCTCGAGGTAGACCTCGCGATAGACGGGCATTCCGGTGCCGGCGGGGATAAGTCTTCCGACGATTACGTTTTCCTTGAGGCCGCGCAGGTGGTCCACTCGGCCGGCGATGCTGGCTTCGGTGAGAACGCGCGTGGTCTCCTGGAACGAGGCTGCGGAGATGAAGCTGTCGGTTGAGAGCGAGGCTTTGGTGATGCCGAGGAGGAGTGGGGTGCCGCCGGCGGGCTCGCCGCCGCGGTTCATCACCTTCTCGTTTTCTTCCATGAAGCGGAGCGAGCGACCTGCTCGTCGACGAGGAAGTCCCGTGTCGCCAACACGCATCACGCAGACGGAGCGCATTCGAAAGATCAGTCCTTGTGCACTTAGCGAGTCACTTTGTGGTGACGATAGTTGCTCGAGCTCTTCTCTGGGCGGCGGCCAATAGAGTCGATCGGCCTCGCGCTCGGCTGGCTCTTCCGCAATGAGAGCCGATGCCAGGGCAATTGGATCGAAACGAAGCAGCGGACGCTTTGCTATCAAACGCCGGCACGATGCCGGGTGCGCGCTGGCGAGGGCAATTAGAAGATCAGGCGTTCGCAACTCGGCAAACCAAAAGCGAATGTCCGCAGGCATTGCATTCTCACGCCGTTGAAAAAAATCGGCCTCCAGGAGTCTGCGAATCATTGGCCAGTCTTTGTCACGCTGGGTCTTCTTCGCCCTTACGAGGTCCGGCAGTGAGAGCAGATCGAACGCGCTTCCATCCGGCAACTCGACTGTGGTTCGCCGCCGCCACAGAGTCTCGAATGATGCGACGCCTCGCATACGCGACATCACATCGACTCGAAGGCCGTCCGCCTGCGGATCGTGGCAGCGAAAATGAACGGCGTGGCCCTTGCGAAGATACCTGACCTCAAACGGTGGAACGGCAATGACTTCCGCAGCGAGCGCCTTCAACGCTTTTCGAAGCGCGCCGAGGTTTGCGGGACTCGCCAGAATCGCGAAATCTACATCGCGGCTGAATTCAGCGGCGCCGTACGACACGCACGCCTGTCCGCCCATGAGGAGCGCTCGGACGCGGTGCGTGCGCATCGAAGAAAGGACTCTGAGTATCGGGCTCGGGATCAAGTGAGCCCCCGAGTGCGAGGAACGACTGCCAGATCTTTCCGCTTTCCATCCATCGTTGAGCAGCGGTCATACGGTACCACTCCGCCCATTCGGAACCGACAAGGTCCTCAGGGTTGATCTGCCGGAGAGTCTTCAGACTGCTCTTCATGACTAATCCCAGGCGATGAGGGGCGGCGGACCGCCCCTCATGCGATTCGGTTGACTACTGCTCGTCGTCGAAGTCGGCCATGGTTAGGGCTTCTTCGTCCTCGTTGTCGGTTTCGGCGCGGAGGAGGTCTTCGAGGTTGGGCTGGACGGGGACTGGCTCGTCTTTCTCGAGGTAGACCTCGCGGTAGACGGGCATTCCGGTGCCGGCGGGGATGAGGCGGCCGACGATAACGTTTTCCTTGAGGCCGCGCAGGTGGTCGACTCGGCCGGCGATGCTGGCTTCGGTGAGAACCCGCGTGGTCTCCTGGAATGAGGCGGCGGAGATGAAGCTGTCCGTCGAGAGCGAGGCTTTGGTGATGCCGAGGAGGAGTGGCGTGCCGTCGGCGGGCTCGCCGCCGCGGTTCATCACCTTCTCGTTTTCTTCCATGAAGCGGAAGCGATCGACCTGCTCGTCAACGAGGAAGTCCGTATCGCCGACTCTGGTCACGCGCACGGAGCGCAGCATCTGACGACAGATGACTTCGATGTGTTTGTCGTTGATAGCGACTGACTGCGAGCGGTAGACCTCCTGGATCTTGTCGACCAGGTAGCGCTGCAGCTCGCGGATACCGAGGACCGCGAGGACGTCGTGCGGATCGATGGGACCGTCGATGAGCGGATCGCCGGCGCGAACACGCTCGCCTTCCTGCACGTTGACGTGCACGGAACGCGGGACGCTGTACTC
The DNA here is from genome assembly GCA_963719365.1 of Thermoanaerobaculia bacterium. GTDB lineage: Bacteria > Acidobacteriota > Thermoanaerobaculia > Gp7-AA8 > Gp7-AA8 > JADGNZ01. Next base: position 2,905,140 of record OY970380.1, read on the forward strand.
GTGGCGCGTGCCTTCGTCGGTCTCGATGATGACGCGGCGCATGCCCTTGACCACCGGGCCGTGATGCACCGTTCCCTCAACCTCGGAGATAACCGCTTTGTCGCGCGGGTGGCGGGCTTCGAAAAGCTCGACGACGCGCGGCAGACCGCCGGTGATGTCCTTGGTCTTTGTTGTGGCGCGCGGGATCTTGGCCAGGATGTCGCCCGGGTAGACCTCGTTGCCGTTCTGCACCATGACGTGGGCGCCGGTGGGAAGGAGGTAGCGCTTCTCCTCGCCCTTCTTCGATTTGATGGTGATGGTCGGCGTGCGTTTTTCGGCGGTGGCCGATTCGACGATGACCATCTGCGTGAGACCGGTGACGCGATCGGTTTCTTCGCGGACGTTCTCGCCTTCGACGATGTCCTTGAACGTGACCTTGCCGCCGACCTCGGTGAGAATTGCCGAGGTGAACGGATCCCATTCGACGAGCGGCTGACCGGCTTCGACGTGCTGTCCGTCGTGCACCTTCAGCGTCGAACCGTAGACGAGCGCATAACGCTCCTTCTCGCGGCCGGTCGTGTCGAGCACGGCGCTGTCGCCCTTCTTGAGCTTCTTGATGGGCGCGTCGTCCATGATCAGCAGCTTGCCGTTACGGTTGATGACGACGAGATCGCCGTTCTTATTCGTGACGGTAGAGACGTTGACGAACTGGATTTTTCCGGGGTTTGTCGCTTCGTGTTTCGACTGCTCGGAAACGCGTGATGCGGTACCGCCGACGTGGAAGGTACGCATCGTGAGCTGCGTACCCGGCTCGCCGATCGACTCGGCGGCGATAACGCCGACCGCTTCGCCGATCTCGACCATCTTGCCGCTGGCCAGGTTGCGGCCGTAGCAGCGGCGGCAGATGCCGCGACGGGTCTCGCACGTCAGACCGGAACGGATCTTGACCTGCTCGATGCCGGCTTCCTGAATGGCGTTGGCCAGTTCGTCGGTGAGCGCATCGTTCTGCGACGCGAGAAGATCGCCGGTGAGCGGATCGTAAATGTCTTCCTGCGAGACGCGGCCGACGATGCGGTCACGGAGCGGCTCGAGGATGTCACCGCCTTCCATGATCGGCGTGACGATGATGCCGTCGAAGGTCTGGCAATCCTGCTCGGTGACGATCACGTCCTGCGCGACATCGACGAGACGGCGCGTGAGGTAACCGGAATCGGCAGTTTTGAGCGCGGTATCGGCGAGGCCTTTACGCGCGCCGTGCGTGGAGATGAAGTACTGCAACACCGAGAGACCTTCGCGGAAGTTCGCGGTGATCGGCGTCTCGATGACTTCGCCCGATGGCTTGGACATCAGGCCGCGCATTCCGGCGAGCTGACGAACCTGCTCTTTGGAACCGCGGGCGCCGGAGTCGGCCATCATGAAGATCGGGTTGAACTCGCCGCGGTCCTGCTCGGTGCGGCGCATCTCGCTGAACATCTCGTCCGAGACGTTCTCGGTGGCGCGATGCCAGATGTCGATGATTTTGTTGTGGCGCTCGCCGTGCGTGATGGCACCGTCGAGACGCTGACGCTCCACTTCGAGCACGTTCTTGCGCGCGGCTTCGACGATGTCCTGCTTCTTCGACGGGATGACCATGTCGTCAACGCCGATGGAGACGCCGGCCTTAGTCGCGTAGAGGAAGCCGAGCTCCTTGAGGTCGTCGAGCATCTGCACCGTGAGGGCGTTGCCGAAGTTGACGAACGCGAAGTTCACCAGCTCCTGCAATGCGCGCTTCTTGAGCAGACCGTTGATGAACGGGATCTCATCGGGCATGTGCATCTTGAAAATGACGCGGCCGACGGTGGTCTCGACAATCTTTTTCTTCGAGCACCTGAATCTCGGCGTGCATCAGATCCTGGTCGTTGAAGTGCTTGGTCAGGTCGATGAACTGGCCGGTGATGCGAACGCGGATCGACGTGAGCAGCTCGACTTCCTGCGCCTGCAGCGCGAGGACGACTTCATCGAACGTACCGAAGACTTTGCCTTCGCCCTTGGCGCCCTTCTTCTCTTTGGTGAGGTAGTAGCAGCCGAGAACGAGATCCTGCGACGGAACGGCGAGCGGCTTGCCGTTGGCCGGCGAAAGGATGTTGTTCGAGGCCAGCATGAGGACCTGCGACTCGACCTGAGCTTTCGGCGACAGCGGTACGTGAACGGCCATCTGATCGCCGTCGAAGTCGGCGTTGAATGCCGTGCAGACCAGCGGATGGATCTTGATGGCCTTGCCTTCGACGAGGAGCGGCTCGAAGGCCTGAATGCCGAGACGGTGAAGGGTCGGTGCGCGATTCAGAAGAACCGGATGCTCCTTGATGACCTCTTCGAGCGCGTCCCACACTTCGATCGTCTGCAGCTCGACCATCTCTTTGGCGGCCTTGATCGTACCGACGAGGCCTTTCTGTTCGAGACGGTTGTAGATGAACGGCTTGAAGAGCTCGAGGGCCATCTTCTTCGGCAGGCCGCACTGGTGCAGCTTCAGCTCGGGGCCGACGACGATGACGGAACGGCCGGAGTAGTCGACGCGCTTGCCGAGAAGGTTCTGGCGGAAGCGGCCCTGCTTGCCTTTGAGCGTGTCGGAGAGCGACTTGAGCGGACGGTTGTTCGAGCCCTTCAGCACGCGGCCGCGGCGGCCGTTGTCGAAGAGCGCGTCAACCGCTTCCTGCAGCATGCGCTTCTCGTTGCGCACGATGACGTCGGGCGCGCGGAGCTCGAGCAGCTTCTTGAGGCGATTGTTGCGGTTGATGACGCGGCGATAGAGATCGTTCAGATCCGAAGTCGCGAAACGGCCGCCGTCGAGAGGAACGAGGGGGCGCAGCTCCGGCGGAATGACCGGGATCACGTCGAGGATCATCCAGTCGGGGTGATGACCGGACTTGCGGAAGGCATCGACCACTTTGAGCCGTTTGGCCGCCTTGAGCTTTTTGATCTGCGACGTTTCAGTGCGCATCATGAGACGCAGCTCGTCGCTGAGCTCTTCGACGTTCACGCGGCGGAGCAATTCCTTGATCGCTTCGGCGCCCATCTTGGCGACGAAGACGTCACCGTGCGCGGTGCGAAGCTCGCGATAGCGCTCTTCGGTGAGCAGCTCTTTCTCGTCGAGGACGTTCGACAGGTCGCCCGGATCGATCGTCACGTACGACTCGAAGTAGAGGATGCGCTCGAGGTCGCGAAGGGAAATGTCGAGCAGGTGTCCGATGCGCGACGGCAGGCCCTTGAAGAACCAGACGTGCGAAACGGGCGAGGCCAGCTCGATGTGTCCCATCCGCTCGCGGCGGACTTTGGACTTCGTGACTTCGACGCCGCACTTGTCGCAGATGACTCCGCGATGCTTCATGCGTTTGTACTTGCCGCAGAGGCATTCCCAATCGGTGATCGGGCCGAAGATCTTGGCGCAGAAGAGGCCGTCGCGCTCCGGCTTGAAGGTGCGGTAGTTGATCGTCTCCGGCTTGGTTACTTCGCCGTACGACCACGACCGGATCTTCTCCGGAGACGCGAGGCTGATCTTGATGGCGTTGAAATCGTTGATCGCCTGCGGCTTGGTGGACTGAAACAATGAATTGAAGCTTTCCAAATTGCGCCTCCCTATGTGTCAGGCGTTATCTTTTGAACGCGGTGTCGGCAACGAAAGAGCCACGGTGTTGGCGTAGCACATCCAGCAAGGGGCTTCCCATTCCTGGTCACCCGAGGGGAAATGTGCGGTCATGCTGACGGCTCCCATACCCTGACAGGCAGGGCAGGAAGCGTTAGGCATGCTGGCAACGGCTGTGACTTTTTTCGCCATTCGCTATTCCTTCAGGAGCTCGACGTCGAGACAGAGCGACTGCAGTTCGCGAACGAGGACGTTGAATGACTCGGGGAGACCCGGATCATCCGGAACCTCGCCCTTGACGATGGCCTCGTAAATTTTAGAGCGTCCCTCGACGTCGTCGGACTTCGAGGTGAGCAGCTCCTGCAGCGTGTAGGCGGCGCCGTACGCTTCGAGAGCCCACACTTCCATCTCTCCGAAACGCTGACCACCGAACTGGGCCTTGCCACCGAGCGGCTGCTGCGTGATGAGTGAATACGGTCCGATCGAACGCGCGTGAATCTTGTCGTCGACCAGATGCGAGAGCTTGAGCATGTAGATGTAGCCGACGCAGACGCGCTGCTCGAACTGCTCGCCGGTCATGCCATCGAAGAGCGGCGTCTTGCCGTCGTCGGGAAGGTTCGCGGCCTTGAGCTGCGCTTTGATCTCGGACTCGATGGCGCCGTCGAATACCGGCGTCGAGAAGTAGAGCCCGAGGACGCGGGCGGCCCAGCCGAGGTGCGTCTCGAGGATCTGACCGACGTTCATGCGTGACGGAACGCCGAGCGGATTGAGGACGATCTCGACCGGCGTGCCATCCGGCAGGTAAGGCATGTCTTCTTCGGGGAGGATGCGGCTGATGACGCCCTTGTTGCCGTGGCGTCCGGCCATCTTGTCGCCGACACTCAGCTTGCGCTTCATGGCGACGTAGACCTTGATCATCTTGATGACACCCGGCGGGAGCTCGTCGCCCTTCTGAAGATCTTCGCGGCGCTCTTCGGCCTTCTGCTCCAGCACGCGGATGCGGTTCTCGGCGCGCTCGACGAACATACGGATCGTCTCGCGCGTCTCTTCATCGACCGGCAGCGCCAGCAGCTCGCGGCGGGAGAGTCGGTTGACCGTCTCTTTCGTTGCCGTCTCGCCTTTCGCAACGAGCGTCTCGCCCGAGCGGAAGTCGACCACGTCGCGCTGCAGCTTCTTGTCGCTGAGGACGTCACCAATACGCTTGTTGCGGGCGTCGGTGATGATGCGGATCTCGTCCTGGATGTTGCGGTTCATCCGCTCGATCTCGCCCTCTTCGATCGACTTGGCGCGAAGGTCTTTCTCGACGCCCTTGCGCGAGAAGATCTTGACGTCAACGACCGTGCCTTCGATTCCGGGAGGCGTTTTGAGCGAGGCGTCGCGGACATCGCCGGCCTTCTCACCGAAGATGGCGCGGAGCAGCTTCTCTTCCGGAGTGAGCTGCGTCTCGCCCTTCGGCGTGACTTTGCCGACGAGGATGTCGCCCTGTTTTACGGTGGCGCCGATACGGACTATGCCCGACTCGTCGAGATCGCGAAGCGCGCCTTCCGAAACGTTGGGGATGTCGCGCGTGATCTCTTCGGGACCGAGCTTCGTGTCGCGGGCTTCGATCTCGAACTCTTCGATATGGATCGAGGTGTAGTAATCCTCTTTCGCGAGCTTCTCGGAGACGAGGATGGCGTCCTCGAAGTTGTTACCGCGCCACGGCATGAAGGCGACCAGGATGTTGCGGCCGAGCGCCAGCTCGCCGGCATCGGTACATGGACCGTCTGCCAGGACCTGGCCTTTACGGACCCTTTGCCCTTCTCGTACATTTGGTTTCTGCGTGATGCAGGTGTTCTGGTTGGAGCGTTTGAACTTGATGAGCTGATAGATGTCGGCGCCGAACTCTTTGGTCTCGCCGGTCTCGACGTCTTCCGCTTCGACGCGAACGATGATGCGGTTCGAGTCGACGAGGTCGACGATGCCGGCGCGCTTGCAGAGAACGACGGCGCCGGAGTCACGGGCCACGATGTTCTCCATACCGGTGCCGACGAGCGGCGAGTCGGTGCGGAGGAGCGGGACGGACTGGCGCTGCATGTTGGCGCCCATGAGTGCGCGGTTCGCGTCGTCGTTCTCGAGGAACGGAACGAGCGATGCGGCCACGGAGACGAGCTGTTTCGGCGAGACGTCGATGAAGTCGACTTTTTCCTTCTCGATCGAAACGAAGTCGCCGGACTGGCGGGCGATGACGCGGTCGTGAACGAGATTGCCTTCCTCGTCCATCACCACGTTGGCCTGCGCGATCGTGTAGCGCTCTTCATCCCACGCGGAGAGATAGAACGCGTACGGCTCGGCTTCGGCAAGGGCAAGCTGGCCCTTGCGAGTTTTCGCGCCGGCGTTTTCTTTGCCGATGCGGTTGTTTTCCTTCTGCAGGTCGCGCTTCTCGACGATCTGGCTGAGCGTGAAGCTCGAATCGCCGACTTTGACGATGCGGTAGTGGTCGAGCACGCGGCCGTTCTCGACCTTCTTGTACGGGCTCTCGATGAAGCCGTACTCGTTGATGCGGGCGTAGCAAGCGAGCGACGAGATCAGACCGATGTTCGGACCTTCAGGCGTTTCGATCGGACAGATACGGCCGTAGTGCGTAGGGTGAACGTCGCGCACTTCGAATCCGGCGCGCTCGCGGGAGAGACCACCCGGTCCCAAGGCTGACAGACGCCGTTTGTGCGTGACTTCGGAGAGCGGATTCGTCTGATCCATGAACTGCGAGAGCTGCGACGAACCGAAGAACTCCTTGATGGCCGCGATGACCGGCTTGGAGTTGATGAGATCGTGCGGCATGGCCGAATCGATGTCCTGGTGGACGGACATCTTTTCCTTGATGGCGCGCTCCATGCGCACGAGGCCGATGCGGAACTGGTTCTCGAGCAGCTCGCCAACTGCGCGGACACGGCGGTTGCCGAGGTTGTCGATGTCGTCGACGCGGCCGACGTCCTTGCGGAGGCGGAGCAGGTAGTTGATGACGACGAAGAAGTCTTCGGCGGACATCGTCTTCTGCGTAACGGGCGAATCGAGATCGAGCTTGATGTTGAACTTGAAACGGCCGACGCGCGAGAAGTCGTACTTGCGGGCGTCGAAGAACATGCCTTCGAAGAGCGCCTTGGCCGACTCGAGGGTCGGAGGATCGCCCGGGCGCATGCGGCGGTAGATTTCGATGATGGCCTGCTCGAACGACTTCGCGGTGTCCTTGCGAACGGTGTTGAGGAGGATGTCGGAGACGAGATCCCATTCCGGGAAGATGACATCGACGGACTCGACGTCGTGCGCGCGAAGAACGTCCGCCCAATCGGCCGGAAGGTTCTCGCTCGCTTCGAAGAGGACTTCGCCGCTGTTCACATCGACGACGTCGGAGAGGAAGACAGCCTTGTCCATCGCCGCGAAGTCGACCTTCGCTGATGCTTCGTTGTGCTTGGTGAGCGCATCGGCCATCTTCTGATCGAGCTTGACTCCGGCAAACACCGTGCGGACCGTGCGGCGGCCGCGGATCGAGTGACGTTCTTTCGCTTCTTCCTGATCGAGGACGCGGCGGTCGAACGACAGCGTGACCTGGTCGCCGGTGAGCTTCGCTTTGATCGGCGTGTAGAACTGGCGAAGGATCTCTTCGTCAGTGGTCAGGCCGAGGGCGCGAAGGAAAACGGAGCCGAGGAACTTGCGCTTGCGGTCGATGCGGACGTAGAGAATGTTCTTCTGGTCGTACTCGAACTCAACCCACGAACCGCGATACGGGATGATCTTCGAGAGGAACGTGTGTGCGGATTCCTTGGTGAAGAAGACGCCCGGCGAACGGTGGAGCTGCGAGACGATGACGCGCTCCGTTCCGTTGATGATGAACGTACCGTTGTCGGTCATCAGCGGGATGTCGCCGAAGAAGACTTCCTCTTCCTTGGCGTCGCGCATGTGCTTGACGCCGGTGTCGGGATCTTTGTCGTAAACGAAGAGGCGGAAGGTGACCTTCAGCGGAACGCTGTAGCTCATGCCGCGTTCCTGGCACTCTTCGACCGAGTACTTCATCTGCAGATCGACGGGGTTGCCGCAGATGTCGCAGATCTCGACGCGGTTCTTGTTGATGACACCGCACTTCTGGCAGTTGACCGTTTCTTCGTGCGGATGATCGGTGATGATTTTCGATCCGCAGTTCGCGCAGGTCATACGCAAATGCTCGAGGCCTTTGAGCTGGCCGCACTTGCACTCCCAGTTTCCGATCGCGAACTTCACGAAGTCGAGAGAGCAGGTCTCCCGGAAATCGCTGAAGGGGAACACACTCGTAAACACCGACTGCAATCCCGTGTCTTCGCGCTCCTCGGGGAGCAAATTCATCTGCAGGAACCTGTCATACGACTTGCGCTGCACGTCGATGAGGTTCGGCAATGCCATGTAACTCCGGATCTTGGAGAAGTCATGGCGAACCGGTTCCTGTTTAGGCAGGGAGGATCCGTTCATTCAATTGCTCCTTTGGGTCGCGGCGTGCCCGGCTGCGGCGGTTCGAACGCGGTGGATGTAGACAGCAAAAGGCCGCATGGCAGAAAGCTCTGCCTGCGACCGACGGTTGCGGTCCACGCACACCGGGTTCGTCACAGCGTTAGTCGAGATTGACGCGCCCTCAATGAGAATTTCTTAGGCGAGTCCCGCCGCAGGCAACGCGGCAGGGTGGATTCGCGAGGATTGTGAGCTATCGGAAAGGGCCGCTCCCCCCCTTTCCAGCTCAGAGATGTCTAGCAAAAAGCAGATTCCGGACGGGACATTCCGCCCCGTCCGGAAAACTTTGATCCCAAGAAAACCGCGGGCTGTTCAGCTCGCCCGCGGAAACCACCACAAACGTCACTATTTGATGGTGACGGTCGCGCCGGCCTCTTCGAACTTCTTCTTGATGTTGTCAGCCTCATCCTTCGAGACCGCTTCCTTGATCGTGGACGGCGCGGCCTCAACGAGGTCCTTCGCTTCCTTCAGACCAAGGCTCGTCACTTCGCGCACTGCCTTGATGACGTTGATCTTCTTGTCGCCGACCGTGCTCAGGATGACCTGAAACTCGGTCTGCGCCTCGACCGGAGCCGCTGCTGCTGCCGGGCCCGCTGCTGCTGCCGGAGCGGCGGCTGCCGCGGCCGACACGCCAAAGCGGTCTTCCAGTGCCTTGACCAGGTTCGAAAGGTCCAGCACCGACATGGTCTCAATCTGCTTCACAAAATCTTCAGTCGAAATAGCCATTTCAGCCTCCAAATAGTGTTGAGTCGTTCAAATCTCTTGCGTCGCGGCGATGCCACGGCGCGGAATCAGTCTTATGCGGTTGCCTCGGCGGCAGGTGCTTCGGGTGATGCTTCGGGTGCGGACGATTCGGCTGCCACGGGTGCTGCAGGTGCGGCGCCTTCGCCCTTCTGCTTGGCGATCTGATCGATGACCACCGCCAAGGCGCGGATGTTCGCCGCCAGTACGGTCGCCAGCCCACGCATCGGGCTTTGCAGAACGAACAGCAACTTCGAGATCAGCTCGTTGCGCGACGGCAGATTGGCGATTGCCTGGATCTGGTCGGCCGCGACGATCTGGCCGTCGAGCATCGCCCCTTTGAACGTGATCGCCGGAACGTCTTTGGCGAACTTCGTCAACGCCTTCGCCAGCGCGACGGCGTCCGTGGTGTTGTAGGCCACGGCGGTCGGGCCGCTGAATGCGCCTTTGAGCGCGGTGAGCGGCGAGTCTTTCACCGCGATGAGAGCGAGTGTGTTCTTGACGACGACGTAGGTCGAGCTCGTGTCGCGCACCTGGCGGCGCAGTTCGGTGACCTGCGGGACGGTGATGCCTTTGAACGAGATCACGAATGCGTTCGTGGCTTTGCCGATGCCTTCGCCGAGCTCGGAGATCGCTGCTGCTTTATCTTCGCGATTCATGCTCCCTCCTTACTCTGCCTTCGCCTCGGCCACGGCCGTGTCGATCGCAATCGAGGGGCTCATCGTGGACGAGATGTAGATGCTGCGGACGTATTTGCCCTTCGCTGCCGGCGGCTTGGCTTTGCGAATGGCGGTGATGATGCTGGTCGCATTTTCCTGGAGCTGGTCCGCGGAAAACGCGATCTTTCCAACCGGAACGTGGATGATCGACGTCTTGTCGACGCGAAACTCCACCTTACCGGCCTTGATCTCCGAGATCGCCTTGGCGACGTCGAACGTGACGGTGCCGGTCTTCGGATTCGGCATCAGTCCGCGGGGACCGAGGACTTTGCCGAGCTTACCGACGGAACGCATCATGTCCGGCGTGGCGATGACGGCGTCGAAATCAGTCCAGCCACCCTGGATCTTCTCGACGATCTCGTCTCCGCCAACCATGTCAGCGCCGGCTTCGGTAGCCTCACGCTGTTTGTCGCCTTGTGCAATCACGAGCACGCGCTTCGACTGTCCGGTACCGTGCGGAAGAACGGTGGTACCGCGGACCATCTGATCGGCGTGCTTGGGATCGACTCCGAGAAGGAGCGACAGTTCGACCGTCTCGTTGAATTTGGCATAGGCGATCTGCTTGAGCAGACCGAACGCCTCATCCAACTGATACGGCCGCTGTTCGACCTTCTCGAACGCTGCACGGTACTTCTTGCCGTGTCTGGCCAAATTCACCTCCGTAGTGTTAACGGCGGGCACGAGTCCCGCCTCCTACTTTGTTTGCACCGGCTACGCGCCGGCGCGACTCTGTCAAACCGAATGTTCAATGTTGAATGTTGAATGTTGAATGAGTCCCAGCGGACGGCTCATTCACCACTCAACATTCAACATTGAACATTCAACATTCTGCTTCTCAGCCGGTAACTTCGAGGCCCATCGACCGCGCCGTCCCCATCACCGTCTTCATCGCCGCCTCGAGCGATGCCGCGTTCAGATCCGGCATCTTCGTCTTGGCGATCTCTTCGACCTGCTTGCGCGTCACGCTGCCGACCTTCGTCTTGTTCGGAACGCCCGAGCCCTTCGGAATGCCGGCTGCTTTGAGCAGCAGGATCGCGGCGGGAGGCGTCTTGGTGATGAAGGTGAATGTGCGGTCGGAGAAGACAGTGATGACCACCGGAATGATCAGTCCCTGCTGACCCTGCGTGCGGGCGTTGAAGGTCTTGCAGAACTCCATGATGTTCACGCCGTGCTGGCCGAGGGCCGGACCGACCGGCGGCGCGGGAGTGGCGGCACCTGCGGGGATCTGCAATTTGATGTAGCCGGTGATTTTCTTAGCCATGGGTTCTCTTCTCTGAAATGTTGAATGTTAGATGTTGAATACTGCGTGCTTTGTGTTGAATGAAGCCATTCAACAATTGCTTTTATCTCTTCTGTGCTCCGCCTGGCGCGGTGCCGCCCTGCTCTTCGCTCGGATCGAACCGCGCTACCTGCAGAAAGTCGAGCTCGACCGGCGTGGAGCGGCCGAAGATCGTGACCATGACCTTCAACGTGCTGCGGTCGAGGTTCACTTCTTCCACTACTCCGGTGAAGTTCGAGAACGGTCCATCGATGATGCGAACGTGTTCGCCGTGCTCGTAAACGTGCTTCGGTTTCGGCTTCTCTTTCGTCGTCACGACCTGCGTCAGAATCTGGTCGACTTCCTCGGGCGTCAGCGGCGTCGGCTTCTTGCCGGTGCCGACAAAGCCAGTGACTTTCGGCGTGTTCTTGACGAGATGCCAGGCGTCGTCCGCCATGTCCATCTCCACGAGGATATAGCCGGGAAAAAACTTCCGCTGCACCTCGCGCTTCTTGCCGCCCTTCATCTCGATGAGCGTTTCGGTCGGGATCTTGATCTCGCCGAACTTGCCGCGCATGCCGAGGGCTTCGATGCGCTGGTTGAGGTTCTCGCGCACACGCTCCTCGAATCCCGAGTAAGTGTGGACGATGTACCACTGCTTCTGTGCCGTTTCGGCCATCACTAAGTGCCTGCTCCGAACTTCGTGAAGAGGAAGTCGATCAACTTGAAGAAGATGACGTCGCATCCCCAGAGGTAGACCGCGAAGATGATCGTCGACACGATCACGACGACCGTCGTCCCGACGACTTCAGGACGGTTCGGCCAGGTGACCTTCTTCATTTCCGAGTTGGTGTCGCGAAAAAAGTCGCGTGTGGTGAACCACCACTCGCGCGGCTTTGCGACGATGCTGCTTTCTTCTGAGTCCATTGATACTCCGAAAAACGCTGACAGCTTTCAGCCCTCATCCCTCCGCGGCAGGCGCCGTCTGTGAAGATTGAGAGCTGAATGCTGGAAGCTTGAGATTTGGCAGGCCAAGAGGGATTTGAACCCCCAACCTGCGGTTTTGGAGACCGCTGCTCTGCCAGTTGAGCTATTGGCCTGCAAGTGCCGCAAAAGCCTGCAAAAGCGGGCTCAAAGCGACTTATTCCCTTGATACCTCACGAGATGCTTCGCTTTACTTCGTTTCCCTGTGTGGCGTGTGCTTCCGGTCATGACGGCAGAACTTTTTCAGTTCGAGCTTCTCCGTCATGGTCTTCTTGTTCTTGGTCGTCGTGTAGTTCCGGCGTTTGCACTCGGAACATTGGAGCGTGATGATTTCTCTGCCTGCGCGTGCCATGTTTTCTACCCCGAATCTCGATTCGTTTGATGGAGCCCTCTGCGAGAGTTGAACTCGCGACCCCGTCCTTACCAAGGACGTGCTCTACCCCTGAGCTAAGAGGGCTTGCTACTTTGCGGTCGCCGGGTTACCCGGTTACCAGGTTGCCCGGAAACCGGGGAACCTGGCAACTTGGCAACTCGCATTTGGAGCGGGAGACGGGGCTCGAACCCGCGACCAACAGCTTGGAAGGCTGTGACTCTACCAACTGAGTTACTCCCGCGCTCGTTTCCTGCGAAAAATGGTGGAGAGTGGAGGATTCGAACCTTCGTAGGGCGTGGCCCGGCAGATTTACAGTCTGCTGCTTTTGACCGCTCAGCCAACTCTCCGTGAGACAACTGCCGCTGGAGCTGGCGATGGGACTCGAACCCGCGACCTGCTGATTACAAATCAGCTGCTCTACCAACTGAGCTACGCCAGCGCCAAACTGCTAGATTTCAAAGACACAAACAGCCTGTCGACGCTAAGCAAAGGATGGAGCTCAGACGGCGGAAGCCGAGGAACTGCGGGTTATAGCAAATGGCCAAACCGCGCGCAAGAGGGAACTTATTTCGATGGGATGAGTTTGACGGCTGAAGCTCTGCGCGTCGTCCAAGGACTTCGTGTATCTTGAGATTTGGCGACGCCCTGAGACGTCACGAGAGGTTCGGTGAAGACATGTACCTACCGCTGATTGCTTTCGCCATTTTTGCGAGCATCCTGTTCACGATTGGGCTCGTTGCCGGCAGGGCTGCGGATCGGATCGCGGATCGCGAAGCGAAGGAACGGGAACACGCTTCCTGAACTGTCAAACTGGTTCGGCCCGTTGCTGCCGCTGCACCTCGTAGCAAAGCACCGCTGTCGCCGTGGCCACGTTGAACGACTCGATGTGCCCCTGCATCGGGATCGTGACGATGCGGTCGCAGTGCTCGAGAACGTTGCGGCGGATTCCTTTTCCTTCGTTGCCGACGACGAGCGCGACCTTGCCGCGAAAGTCGATCTCATGCGGCTGGTCGCCTGCATCCGCCGCGGCGTAAACCCAGTAGCCCGCCTTCTGCAGCGTCTCGATCGTGCGCGCCAGGTTGGTCACTTGCGCCACCGGCACCCACTCCGACGCGCCGGCAGATGCCTTGATGGCAACCGGTGTCAGTCCAACGCTGTCGTGCTCCGGAATGACGACGAGATCGACGCCGAATCCATCAGCGACGCGAAGGATGGCGCCGAAGTTCTGCGGATCGGTGATCGAGTCGAGAATCAGCACGAATGTCGTCTCCTCGGCATCAATAACCTCGTCGAAATCAGCAAACGCCGTCTCGGAGATCTCGGCGACGACGCCGTTGTGAACGCCGCGTCCCGCTAGTTTCTCGACGTGATCGGCAGCAAGAGGGCGCACGGTCACTCTCGCGCGCTTGGCCTCGCTCATCAGCTTCTGATGCCGCGCGGTCTCCTCACGGACCACGCCGACATAGCGGATCTTCTCGGGATGCGAGCGGATGGCTTCGAGGACTGGGTTGACTCCGTAGATGATCACGACGCGCAGTGTAGCGAATGCGGGGGCTGGCGGTCGGAGCGAGCGCGTCGAGCGAAACGTAGGTCGGACTCTCTAGTCCGACTTTGTCACGATATGGAGAGAGAGGCGTCGGACTGGAGAGTCCGACCTACGTTCGTTCATTCGCGGTGCAAGGGCTTGGGGCAAGACGCCAAACCTAGGTCGGACTCTCTAGTCCGACTCTGTCACGTTACGGAGAGAGAAGCGTCGGACTGGAGAGTCCGACCTACGTTCGCTTCATTCGCGGTGGCGGGTGGCGATCGAATCAGTCGCGGTCTTTCTCCGACTCCCGACTCGCGACACTCCGCGCGATAGTCTCGACGGCATTAGCGGCCCTTCGTAAATGAATCCGGTGTAGATCTGCACCAGGTCCGCCCCAGCCGCGTTCTTCGCAAGAACATCATCAGCCGTGAAGACGCCGCCAACTCCAATGAGTGGAAACGAAGGGCCGACGCGCGTTCGAACCCGGGCGAGGATCGACGTCGAAGGGATCATCAACGGCGCACCGGAAAGCCCTCCGGCCTCGGATGACTTGAACGGCCGCGCGATCGTCGTGTTCGTGCAGATCATGCCGCGCGCGCGTTTCACACACACATCGCAAACCTCGGCCAGCATCACGTCGTCGATGTCCGGCGCGATCTTCACGAGTGCCGGCCCAACCGCGGTGAGGATCCGGTCGAGATGTTCGGGCCGTTGCAACTCGCGCAGCGATGGCGTGTTCGGCGAAGAGAGGTTGACGACGACGGCATCGGCCAACGGCGCCAGCTTCATCGCGCAGGCGCCGTAGTCATCGGCCGCACCTTCGAGTGGCACGTCGCGATTCTTGCCGATGTTGACGAAGAGCGGAATCGTTCGCTGCCACGACGCCAACCGCGCGGCGACGGCATCGGCACCATCGTTGTTGAATCCGAGTCGATTGATGAGCGCGCGATGCTCGGGATAGCGAAACAGGCGCGGACGCAGATTGCCGGGTTGCGGACGCAGCGTGACCGTACCCACTTCTACGAATCCGAATCCGAGCGCGGCCAGCATCGGCATCAACAGCCCGTTCTTGTCGAAGCCGGCGGCGATGCCGATCGGCGACGGAAAGGTCAGGCCGAGGAGCTCGCGACGTGCTCCCGGTGGCGGCGCGCAGAAGCGCGCGATCGCGCGCAGCACGAGCGGGATGTTCTGCAGCGCGATCATCTGACGCGTCGTGAAATCGTGCGCGTCCTCGGCGTCGAGGAGGAACAGCAGCTTGCGAATCAGCGAATACATTGCTCGACGCGCGCGAGCGGCGAGAGCACGCCCGGATCCGATTCGCTGGCCCGCGCCAGCAACGGGATGGCGCGCACGAGCTCCGGCCCGTGGTCCATCCCGGTCATCGCCAGGCGCAGCGGCATGAACAGCTCTTTCCCTTTGAGACCGGTGGCTTTTTTCAGCCGCTCGTTCATCGCTTTCACCGCGTCGGCGTCGTGAGGCGCGCCATGCTCGCGAAGATCATCGGCAACCGAAGTTGCGAACGCCTGATCGATCGACGGCGTGTTGTACTCGGTCACAAACCGCAGCACTTCGCGAAACTGGGGCAAGAGATGCACGGAAGTCTTCACGACGTCGATCGCTTCTTCCAACCACGGCGTATCGATTCCGATCGACTGCACGACCAGCGGCCGCAACGCAGCCGCGCTCATCGCATGAATATATTGCCCGTTCAGCCACTCGAACTTCTGCGGATCGAACACCGCCGGCGCGGAGTTCACGCGATCGAGCGTGAAGTTCTCGATCGCATATTGGCGGTCGAAAACATCGCGGCCGTCGGGCGCCGACCAACCGAGCATCGTCAAATAGTTGAGCATCGCGTCGGGAAGGAAGCCCGCTTCCGCATACGCCGAGACTGACGTCGCGCCGTGACGTTTCGAGAGCTTGGTCCTGTCCTGCCCGAGGATGAGCGAGACGTGGGCGAATTGCGGGATGGCCCACTCCATCGCCCGATAAATCAGCACCTGGCGATGCGTATTCGTCAGATGCTCCTCGGCGCGAATGACGTGCGAGATCTCCATGTCGTGATCGTCGACGACGACGGAGAAGTTGTACGTCGGATGGCCATCAGAGCGGATGAGAATGAAATCGCCGAGCGACTCACGCTTCCAGGTCACCTCGCCGCGAATCAGATCGTCGATGGTGACGTCGCCGTCGTCGGGAACGTGAAAGCGCATTGCGTGCGGCGCCTGCTCATCGTCACGGCGATTGATCCAGCATTTGAGGTCGTAGTGCGGCGGGCGGCCGGCAACTTCGGCTTCCTTCCGCTTCGCTTCCAACTCTTCCTCGGTGCAATAACATCGATAGACGACGCCGCGCGCCAGCAGCTCGCGCGCAACCTCGGCGTAGCGATTCACGCGCTCCGACTGACGATATGGCGCGTGCGGTCCGCCAACATCGGGACCTTCTTCCCACAATAGGCCGAGCCAGCGAAGGTCGTCGAGCACCATCGTCTCCGACTCGGCGGTGGAGCGCGCCTGATCGGTGTCCTCGACGCGGATGATGAACGTCCCGCCGGAATGCTTTGCGAAGAGCCAGTTGAAAATCGCGGTGCGCGCGCCGCCGACGTGGAGGTGGCCGGTGGGCGATGGAGCAAAACGAACGCGGGTCATGTGGCCCAACGATATCAAGCCTTTCGCTTGGCCTTCTTTGCAGCCGCTTTCGTCTCGTTCTGTTTCACGCGCAGCGTCACGATTCTCTTGATCAGGCCGTACGGAATCGGCTTGTCGAGCGGAAATCGCAGATTGCCTTTCTCACCCGCATATTTGGCAATCGCCTTCGCCAGCGACGCGTCAGCCTTGATGGGTGGGTAGAGGCCGATGTGATTCTTGAACGCGGCAAAGTAGACGAGAATCCCGTTCTGCGTGAACGCTGGAATGCGATAGCTGATAGTCTCTTCCGCCTCGGGTGCAGCGCTGCGGATCGTCGTTCGAATCTTCTCGAGAATCGGCTGCACCTCGGGCGCAGAGGCAGTGATGTATTCGTCGATGGTCTTTGGCGGCTTGCTCTTGCTCGCGGTGGCCATGATCACGAAATCGATATCGAAACGATCGCCATCGCGCAAATACCTTCGCTGCGTCCGATGAAGCCGAGGTGGTCGGTGGTCGTCGCTTTGACGTTCACGTGACCCGTCGGCAGATTGAGCAACCTCGCGATCGAAACCTGGATCGCATCGCGAAACGGAGCCAGCTTCGGAACTTGCGCGATGATCGTGACATCGACATTGCCGATCTCCGCGTTCATTTCATCAACGATTCGCTTCGCCTCGCGGAGGAAGATGGTCGACTCCGCATCCTTCCAGCGCGGGTCGTCGGATGGAAAGTACTGGCCGATGTCCCCTGCTCCCGCGGCGCCGAGGAGCGCGTCGGTGACAGCGTGGAGGACGGCGTCGGCGTCGGAATGACCGGAGAGACCGCCAGTGTCGCTGATGCGCACCCCGCCGAGGACCAACGGACGGGCGTCGGCGAACTGGTGAACATCGATCCCCTGCCCCACACGGATCATGCGCAGACCTCGAAAGCATGGCGCAGGCTTTTCAATTGTCCTCGCCTCCGCCCCACTCCCCGTAAATGCGCTCGGCCATGACGAGATCCTCGGGGCGTGTGATTTTGAAGTTCATCGAGTCGCCGGGGACGAGTTGAACGTGATGGCCGTACTTGGCCGCCAGTCCTGCCTCATCGGTCGCACTTGCGTCTTCGCGCGCCGCGCGCGTGAGGATGTCGCGAAGGACTTCGATGCGAAAACACTGCGGCGTCTGCGCGGCGACGAAGACGCTTCGATCCGGCGTCGATGCAATCGCGTCGTCTCGGATCTCATGAATCGTGTCGGGCAGCGGAACGCCCGGAAACGCCGCGCCGTGCGTGCGCGCGGCATCGAGCGTGGCGTGAAACGTATCGAGCGAAAAGAAGGGACGGACTGCATCGTGAACGGCAACGAGATCGAACTCATCGCCGGCCGCCGCCAGTCCCGCGGCCACGGACTGAAGCCGCGTGGCGCCGCCTGCAACAAATTTCACGCGCTCGCCCGGCGACTCCTTCACGGCGCCGAGCAGCATGTCCAGCACCGGAACGACCACGCGCGTGACGACGTCATCGAAAAGGAACCGCTCGACGACGCGCTGCACGAGCGGCTTGCCGCCCAGCGGAAGAAACTGCTTCGGCACATCGCCGCCGAAACGCGTGCCGGAGCCCGCGGCAGGGATGATGACGAGTACGCGCTCGGTGCCGGCCATGGCTCAACGGTCTCGCAGTCGCGAGGTCTCGCGGCGCTCGTAGAAGTGAAAGCGCGGTGAAACACCACGAGACCGGGCAACCTCGCTACTCCGCAACCGCATCATCACACCGCCATGATGTCGGTTTCTTTGCTCTTCAGGATGCTGGCGATCTCGTCGATGTTTTTGTCGGTCATCTTCTGGATCTCGTCGAGGGCGTGCCTCTCATCGTCTTCCGAGACCTCGTGAGCCTTGAGCATTTTCTTGAGCTTGTCGTTGCCGTCGCGGCGCACCTGACGGATGGCGGTGCGCGATTCTTCGGCCATGTGGTGCCCGCGTTTGACCAGCTCCTTGCGGCGTTCCTCGGTCAGCGTCGGAATGGGGATGCGAACCACTTTGCCGTCGGTGGAGGGATTCAGCCCAAGGTCGGAGGTGCGGATGGCTTTCTCGACGGCGTTGACCATCGACTTATCCCACGGCTCGGCCACGATGAGCGACGCCTCCGGAACTTTGAGCGAGGCCACCTGCGCGATCGGCGTCGGCGTGCCGTAGTAATCGACGAGGATGCCGTCGAGCATCGAAGCGTTAGCGCGGCCGGTGCGGAGCGTTTTGAACTCGCGGTGCAGAGCTTCGATGGCTCCGTGCATGCGATGCTGAATGTCTTTGATCACGTCGTTAATCATGTCAACCTCGGATAAGAATGATGCGTGATGAATGATGCGCTACAGGCCGTGAGCGGCGAGCGCACCATTCATCATTTGATTGCGACCTCGGGCACTTCATCGGAAACGATCGATCCGATGTCTTCGCCCAACAGTGCACGCTGGATGTTGCCTTTTTCCTTGAGTGAAAAGATGTAGATCGGAATGGCGCTGCTGCGCGCCAGATCGATGGCCGCGGCGTCCATGACCTGCAAGCGCTCAGCGAGCACGCGCTGATACGTCGCGTGCGGGATGCGCTCGGCCGTCGGGTCCTTCTCCGGATCGGACGTGTAGATGCCGTCGACTTTCGTCGCTTTGAAAATGATCTCGCATTTCAGTTCGGAGGCGCGAAGGGCGGCCGCGGAGTCCGTGGTGAAGAATGGATTGCCGGTACCGGCGGCGCAGATCACGATGCGCGTCTTTTCGAGATGTCGGATGGCGCGGCGGCGGATGAATGGCTCGGCGACTTCCGACATCGTGATCGCGGACGTCACGCGCGTGTTTGCTCCGCGGCGCTCGAGCGCATCCTGCAGTGCGATGGCGTTGATGACCGTGGCCAGCATCCCCATGTGATCGCCGGCGACGCGGTCGATGCCCTGCGTTGCACCGCTGACGCCGCGGAAGATGTTGCCGCCGCCGATGACGATGACGATCTCGATACCCGAGCGCCAGACGGCCACGATCTCGTCGGCGATGTTGGAGAGCGTTTCGGGATCGATGCCGTTGCGGCGCCCTCCCATGAGTGCTTCGCCGGAGAGCTTGAGCAGGACGCGTTTGTAACGAGTTCTGTGCTCGGCCATCGGGCGCACTTTATACCACGGGCATGCTCCGGTACCGTGTGCGCCGTGACGCGGTTGCGGTGGATCGTTCCGGTAGTGCTCGCGTTGGTGCTCGTGGCCGCGGCGGCGCCGCATCTGCGCGATTACGGAGCGACGTGGGACGAGGCGCTCAGCGACGAATTCTTTGGTCAGCGCTATGCCGCATTCTTCACATCGTTCGACGCGAAGTACCTCGATTTTGCGCACGGTCCGGCCATGCAACCCGACTTCTCGATGTCGCCGTTCCGGAACTTTCCCCAGCAGTACTACCCGCTGGCGAACATGCTGGCGTACGGCACGTCGAGGATGCTGGCGAGATGGCTCGACCCGGTCGACGGCTTTCACGCCTTCAACATTCTGCTCGCCGCCGCGTTCGTGATCGTCTTCTTTGACTGGATCCGAAGGCGCTTCTCGATGGTCGCGGCGGTGACGACGATCGCGCTTCTCTTCACCACGCCGCGCATCTGGTACGACCTGATGGTCAACGTGAAGGACTTCCCGGAGTTGGTGTTCTTCACGCTCGCTGCGATCGCGTTTTACGAAGCGATCGAGCGCAATGCGATGCGGTGGTACGCCGTCGCGGGAGTCCTGCTCGGCTGCGCGCTTGCGGCGAAGCCGAACGCTCTTTTTCTGCCATTCGTGCCGGTCGCCTACCTGCTGGCAACGCGCAAGAACGAGACCGCGACGCGCATGCGGCTTCTCGCGGCGTGCCTCCTCGGTGTGGCGGTGATGTTCGCGCTGTGGCCATGGCTTTGGAGCGATCCGATTGGGCGGCTGCGCGAGAACCTCGACTATCTCGCTGGCCGGGCGTACGCCACGGCGCCGGCGGCGACGACCTCGCCGCTGTTGATGGTGCTGCTTACGACGCAGCCGTTGTTCCTGGCGCTGGTGCCGTTCGGACTCGTCGAGGCGGTCAGACGGAAGCAATGGTTTCTCCTCTGCTGGATTGGCGTCATCGCATTGCGCCTCGTGCTCCCGGGCTCGATCAACTTTGACGGCGTGCGTCACTTTCTCGAGCTGTTTCCGCCGATTGCGCTCGTGGCCGCACTCGCGCTCGAGCGTCTGCGCCCGCGCGTGGCGCTGGCGATCGCGCTCATCGCCGTCGTCCCGGGCGTCGCCGGCATCGTGCGGATGCATCCGTTCGAAGATGCCTACTGGAACATGTTCGCCGGCGGCCTGCGCGGCGCGGCATCGCGGCACATCCCGCAGTGGGGCGAGTATTGGGGAACAAGCTACCGTCAAGGGATCGACTGGCTCAATCACAACGCGCCGCCGCATAGCGCGATCGCCGTCCCGATTGCCGGTCAGACTGTGGAGCTTGTGGCTCCATTCCGGTTGCGGCACGACCTCGAGCTCGTGAGGTACGAGCCGGACCTGCCGCCGCACGACCACGAGCGGCTGCAACATCTCGTAGCCCGCTCGAAACGTCAGCCACTCTTCATCATGTTCATTACCCGCGAAGAAATGGCGAACGAGGTGACGCGCTTCGCGGAGAGCCAATTGCAACCGGTTGCGGAGTGGTCGCGCGACGGCGTCGCACTGATGCGTATCTACGACGCCCGCAAAATAAAAACGCCGCCGGTTTCCCGGCGGCTTTCGGATCACTGATTACTTGTTGAGCGCGACTACTTCATGAACGACGCCACTTCCGCGGCAAAGTCGTCGCTCTTTTTCTCGATGCCTTCGCCCAGCTTGTAGCGGGTGAAACGGGTGATCGTGTATTCGCAGCCGGACTCTTTGCCCGACGACGCCAGGTACTCGTTCACCGTCTGCTTGTCGTTGCGGATGTAGGGCTGTTCGAGCAGGCAGGCCTCGCCGTAGAACTTATCCATCTTGCCGGTGACCATCTTCTCGACGATGTTCTCCGGCTTGCCGGATTTGGCCGCGGCGTCGCGTGCGATCTCGCGCTCGGTATCGAGATCCTTCTGCGTCACTTCTTCGCGGCGGACGAAGCGAGGTTTGCGCGACTCAGGGCTTCCAGCGCTTCACCAGCCGTGACCGGATGATCCGAGTATCGTGCGTGAGAAGAGCAAGGCCCATGACGCGGCAAGTCGCTACGATCACACGGTCGGCGGGATCGCGGTGAAACGTCTCGGGAAGGGCGGCGATCCCGGCAGCAATCGCGGGAGAGATTGGAACGATGCGAACTGAGCGCGGATGCGCGGCGGCGTCGAGCCATTCGCTGAGAGGCACATCGAGCTCGAGACGGCCCAATTCGACCAGAGTGGCCACTTCCCACAGGCTGATGTCCGAAAGGAACGGCCGTTGGTCTGACGGAAGCCGGTCGAGCGCGGCGATCGCGGCTGCGCCGAGGCGGCGATCCTGATCGACCCACCAGATCCACGCATGCGTATCAAGCAGCAGCGTCATCGCAGCGCGTCGATCTCGTCCTCTTCCACTGCCGGCGCGAGGGGATCACCTTGCCAGCGTGCCTTCCCTCTCACGCGCAGCCAGGGGCGGCTTTCGACATCCCCTGCCGGAACGAGGCATGCGACCACATGTCCACGCTTGGTGATCGTGATCGATTCTCCCCGCTCGTGTACCTCGTCGATGAGTGAAAGGCATCGTGCCTTGAAGTCAGAGGCCGCGACTTTCATTTGACCAGTATAACCGACCAGTCAGTAAGGATGATCAGCAAATCCGCTTTATACAACAAAAAGGGCGGCCTATCCGGCCGCCCTCGGTTTGTCGTATGTGCTTCGCTCACTTCATGAACGACGCCACTTCCGCGGCAAAGTCGTCGCTCTTTTTCTCGATGCCTTCGCCCAGCTTGTAGCGGGTGAAACGGGTGATCGTGTATTCGCAGCCGGACTCTTTGCCCGACGACGCCAGGTACTCGTTCACCGTCTGCTTGTCGTTGCGGATGTAGGGCTGCTCGAGCAGGCAGGCCTCGCCGTAGAACTTATCCATCTTGCCGGTGACCATCTTCTCGACGATGTTCTCCGGCTTGCCGGATTTGGCTGCGGCGTCGCGTGCGATCTCGCGCTCGGTGTCGAGATCCTTCTGCGTCACTTCCTCGCGGCGGACGAAGCGCGGCTCCAGCGCGGCGATGTGCATCGCCACATCCTTCGCAACCTCATTCATCTTCGCGCTTTTCGCGCCGCTGTTTGCCACGAGCTCGACGAGCACGCCGATGCGTCCGCCGGCGTGGATGTACGCGGAGAACACCGCGTTTGGTGCGGCTTCGTAGCGGACGAAACGGCGGATGGCGATGTTCTCTTTGATCGACGCGATCTTGCTCTGTGTCACTCCACTAACAGTCTGCCCCTCGGCGTCGCCAGGCCACGGCTCGGCGTTCAGAGCCTCGACGCTGTCTGCTTTGCTGCGGGCGATGACGCTGGCGACATCGTCAGCGAACTTGCGGAAGTTCTCGTTGCGTCCGACGAAATCGGTCTCGCAGTTGACCTCGACGAGGACGCCGATGCTGTCGCTGACGAACGCCGTCACCGTGCCCTCAGCGGCGATGCGTCCGGCTTTCTTGCCCGCGGCGGCAAGGCCTTTCTTGCGGAGCAGAATCGTGGCCTGCTCCATGTTTCCGTCAGCCTCGGTCAGCGCCGACTTCACATCCATCATCCCGGCTCCGGTCTGCTCGCGCAGTTCCTTCACCATTGCGGCGGTTACTTGTGCCATTTGCTTTTCTCCTTGATACAAGAGCGCCGTCTGCCGCAATGCGGACAGGCGGCGCTCCAAGTGGAAGTAGTCTTGCGAATCAGGAAGCAGCCGGAGCGCTCATCGCTTCGACTGGTTCGGGCTGGACGACAGGTGCGGATGGCTCCATCTCGCCCTTGTCTTCGACACCGATGAACTTCTCGTCGGCGAGGTTGTAGCCCTCGAGCACGCCGTCGGCGATCTTCTGCGTGAACAGACGGATCGCGCGGATGGCGTCATCGTTCCCCGGAATGACGTAGTCGATGTCTTCCGGATCGCAATTCGTATCGACGATCGCAACCACCGGAATCCCGAGCTTCTTCGCTTCCTGGATGGCGATGTACTCCTTCTTCGGATCGATCACGAAGAGCGCATCCGGAAGGCCGTCCATCTCACGGATTCCGATGAGATTCTTGAGGAGCTTCTCGCGCTCGCGGTCGAGTGCGGCGCGCTCCTTCTTCGACATCTCTTTATCGGTGTCGCCGATGACCGACTCGATTTCCTTGAGGCGCTCGATCGACTTCCGGACGGTGGTGAAGTTCGTCAATGTGCCGCCCAGCCAGCGGTTGTTCACGTAGAACATGCCGCAGCGGTTGGCTTCTTCGAGGATGGCATCCTGCGCCTGGCGCTTCGTGCCGACAAATAGAATGCGTTTCCCCTGGGACGCGAGGTCCGAGATGAACGCGGAAGCTTCCTTAAAGAGCTTGAGCGTCTTCTGAAGGTCAATGATGTAGATCCCATTGCGCTTTCCGAAGATGTACTTCTTCATCTTCGGATTCCAGCGCTTGGTCTGATGACCGAAGTGGACGCCAGCTTCCAAAAGCTCTTTCATCGTAATAGAGACTGCCAAGCAAACCCTCCTTCTCGAGTGACGTTGGTTGAACGGCGTGAGACAAAAAAAAGACAGGAGCGAGCGGCGCTCCTGTCTTCGAGAATCAAGCTGGGGAAAACGGAAACATCGGAACTAGCGCTTGGAGAACTGGAAGCGGGCGCGGGCGCCCTTCTGGCCGTACTTCTTGCGCTCTTTCATTCTCGGGTCGCGTGTGAGCAGGCCCGCTTTCTTGAGGCGCTTCCGAAGTTCGACGTTGAAGATCTGCAGCGCGCGGGAGATGCCGTGACGGATCGCGCCCGCCTGGCCGCTCGGCCCGCCGCCATCGACGGTGACGACGATGTCGAACTTGTCGCCGGTCTCGGTGAGCGAAAGAGGCTGCTTGATGATCATCTTCAGCACGTCGTTGCCGAAGTACTCGTCGAGTGAGCGGTGATTGACCGTGATCGCACCGCTACCCTGACGGAGGTGGACGCGGGCGGTTGACGTCTTGCGGCGTCCCGTTCCGTAGTATTCAACCAGTGCCAAAGAATCCTCCTGAACTGTCAAACCCTGAACTGTCAAACCACGATCAAGCGACTTCGAGCCGCTCGGGTTTCTGCGCTTCGTGCGGGTGATTGGTCCCGCGATAGACTTTGAGCTTCTTGATCATCTTCCGTCCGAGCTTGTTGTGCGGCAGCATGCCCAGCACGGCGCGCTCGATCATCGACTCCGGCTTTTCGGCGCGGATGAAACGCGCGGCACGTTCGCTGAGTCCGCCCGGATAGAGCGAGTGATGACGGTAGATCTTGTCGGTTTCTTTCTTGCCGGTCAGCACGATCTTCTCGGCGTTGATGATGATCACGTGATCACCGGTGTCGAGAAACGGCGTGTAAGTCGGCTTGGCCTTGCCGGAAATGATCCTGGCGATTTCAGTCGAAAGGCGCCCGAGGACTTTGCCTTCGGCGTCGATGATGAACCACTTCGGCTCGATGTCGCCCTGCTTGGGGAAATACGTACGCATGACTCTCCCTGAATACACTTCGCAACTCAGATTCGATCTTCGGAGGACCGCGGCGCAGGGGAACTGCTCAGCGCCACGTGTCATTCAAAGACAACCACACACCTTCCCCACGGGAAAGGGGCAAAACGGTACACCGCCCGAACAGCCACTGTCAAGAAATTCATTCCCAATCTGCTGGTGCAGGAAGGGGTTATCGGACGCTCGCGTGGTAAGGCGCGACCGGCGCGGAGAATTCCGGGTGTCGGGCGTCGGGGGTCGGGGGTCGGGTGCCGGAGTTTAAAGTGCTCCTTGAGGGAGACGGTTCGCGCAGACATCGAAGGACGCGGAGATAGAGACTGCTCCGACTCCCGACACCCGGCTCCCGCACGCAACCGTGATACAAACTCGAGCGAATGCCAGCGCATCTCATCGACGGAAAACGGGTCGCCAAACAGGTTGAGGACGAGGTCGCAGCCGCGATCGTCCGGCTCGGCTTCCAACCGGTGCTCGTCGTGGTGCGCGTCGGCAATGACCCCGCGTCCGAGATCTACGTTCGGAACAAAGCGCGCAAAGCCGAAGAGCTCGGATTGCGCGGCGATGAGCGCATCTTCCCCGAGAGCCTTTCCGAGTCGGATCTGCTCTCCGAGATCGACCGGCTCAATCGCGATGAGTCCGTCGACGGCATCCTCGTGCAGCTTCCGTTGCCGAAACATATCGATCCTCACCGAGTGATCGATGCGATCGATCCAGCCAAAGATGTGGACGGTTTTCATCCGCTGAACGTCGGCCGCCTCCACCTCGGGCGCCCTTCGCTGGTGCCGTGCACGCCAGCCGGCGTCATCCGGCTGCTGGACGCATACGACCTGAAAATCGAAGGGCAGCACGCCGTCGTGATCGGACGAAGCGACATCGTCGGCAAGCCGGTGGCCGCGCTCCTTCTGCAACGCAACGCCACCGTGACGATCTGCCACTCGCGCACGCCCAATCTCGCAGCGGTCGCGCGCAAGGCCGACATCGTCGTCGCCGCGATCGGCAAACCGTTCTTCGTGACCGCGGAGATGGTCAAAGGAGGCGCAGCCGTGATCGATGTCGGCATCAATCGCATCGACTCGAGTCAGGCGTCGCTGGTGGCGCACGACGAGACCAAGTTGGCGTTGCTCGCGAAGAATGGATACGCGGTCGTTGGCGACGTCGATTTCGTCCGCGTCCGCGAAGTGGCCGCGTGGATCACGCCGGTGCCGGGCGGCGTCGGTCCGATGACGATCGCCATGCTCATGAGCAACACGGTCAAGGCCGCGGAGTGGCGGCGGCGATGATTCTGCGCGCGGGACTGACGGGCGGCATCGCCAGCGGAAAATCGACCGTCGCCCGCATGTTCGCCGCGCTCGGCTGCGTGACGATCGACGCGGACCAGATCGTGTCGCAGCTTTATCAGCCGGGCCACGCCGGCCATCAGGCACTCGTTCGCACGTACGGCGAATCGATCCTGGCCTCGGACGGCACAATCGATCGCCGCAAGCTCGCCGATCTCGCCCTCGCTACCGATGACGATGCGAAGAAGCTGAACGCGCTCATTCACCCGCTGGTGATCGCGGAACAGGCCCGGCTCATTGCCGCGGAAGAAGCCGCCGGCGGCGATCGCATCGTCATCATCGAGGCGACGTTGCTCATTGAGTCGGGCGGGAAGAACCGTTTCGACCGCATCATCGTCGTCGACACCGATCCTGAGACCCAGGCCGCGCGCGCGGTCGCTCGAGGGATGACGCGCGAAGAAGCGGCGCGGCGCATCGCCAGGCAGATGCCGCGTGAAGAGCGCCTTCGTTACGCCAACTACATCATCGACAGCAGCGGCGCGATGAGCGGCACCGAGGCGGCGACGGTGCGCGTGTACGAGGCGCTGCGGAAAGATCTCGCCGCGAAGAAGACGCCCGCCACATAAAAAACGCCCCGCCGGGTGGCGGGGCGTCGAACAGCAATTGCACGAAGGTTAGTGCTTCTTCGTGGTGGTCTTCTTCGTCTCGGTCTTCGTGGTAGTTCCCGTCGTACCGGTCGTGCTGGTGGCGGTCGTCATCGTGGACGGCGGCGTGCCGCCCGTGCCCGTCGTATCGGTCGACATCGTGCTCGTAGTGGCGGTCGTGCCGGTCGTGTCGGTCGACATCGTGCCGGTCGTGCCGGTCATCGAGGTGTCGGTGGTCGACATGGTCGAGCTGGTGCTGCTCGACGTGGACGAGGTGTCCGTCGCGACGACGCTGGTGTCAGTGACGTTGTTGTTGTTCGTCTCGCTCTTGCAGGCGTAGCCGAAGAATGCGAGTGCGACGATGGTCAGGAGAATGATGGTTTTCTTCATGTGTGTTTTTCCTCTCAGACGAAGTTGATGTTCTGTTGCTGCGACATGGAAATGCTGATGTCGTTTTCTGGGAGTGCCTGCCTCACCTCCTTCGCATTTGCTTCGATGTCAAATCATGAATTGCGGCGAGATGGTCGTCTCGCAGATCGTAATCGAGGTCGGTACGGAGGAAAAAGGAATCCGGTTGCGGCACAAAGCAAGTAGCTACAAGGACGCCCCGCGGGTTACGCGGGGCGTCCTGAACAGCGAAAAACGAAGTTAGTGCTTCTTGGGTGGCTTCGAGCCCGAGGTCGTCGTCGAGGACGTGCCCGAGGTGGTCGTGGAGGTCGTGCCCGTCGTTGACGTAGCCGTCGTCATCGTCGTGGCCGTGCCAGAGGTGTCGGTCATCGTGCCGCCCGGCATTGCCGAGGTGGTCGTCGAACCGGTCGTGCCGGTCGAGTCGGTGGCCATCGTGCCGGTGGTCATCGTGGTGTCGGTCGTCGCCGTCGTGGCAGACGTGTCAGCCGCGGCTGCCGCGGTGTCGGTGTTGTTGTTGTTCGTCTCGCTCTTGCAGGCGAAACCGAACACGCTCAGGGCGAGGACCGTCAGGAGAACTACAATTTTCTTGCTCATTTTTCTTTTTCCCTCTCGTTATTTTTTTGCTGCGTTGTTGATGTTTTTGACTTGGGGTTTGATCGATGAAAAGTGCCTGCTCACCCCCCTTGGCAATCGAATTGATGGGTCTGGCGAAG
This sequence comes from Thermoanaerobaculia bacterium, assembly GCA_963719365.1. GTDB lineage: Bacteria > Acidobacteriota > Thermoanaerobaculia > Gp7-AA8 > Gp7-AA8 > JADGNZ01. Next base: position 2,933,158 of record OY970380.1, read on the forward strand.
CGGGCTGCTTCGCAACGTTTATACGATTAGGTCTTACTTGGCCTTCAACGACGATGCCAGCTCTTCCGAGAGCCTCTCGAAAATGGCAACGACGATTGGCAAACCACGAGCCGCAGGCATCGCGGCAACAAACAACTGCTACTTCCGTACGATCTCCGGGGCTTGGTGCATCAGGCAAAACTACGGGGAAGCGCGAGCGCAGATCCGCCCGGCGAGCGGCTATAGTCTAGGAAGGCCACCACCATGTCAAGCGCTCCCCCCACGCTACGCCCACTTCCGGCCCCGGTCACCTTCACCGTTTCGTCGTTCGACACGACCCCGATTACCTACGATCTCTACGATCACGCGTCGCGATCCCTGGTCCTCGTCGTGCCCGGCTTCTGGCGTGACCGCCGGCATCCGTCGATGGTCCGGTTGGCCGCTCACCTGAGCGAGCTCGGCTACAGCACGGCCATCGTCGATCCTCGGGGACATGGCGACAGCGGCGGCACCTACGGCTTCAATCTCTTCGAGCATTACGACACGGCGGCGGTTGCTGACGATCTCCTCAACCGCCTGCCAATCGAGTCGATCACGATCGTGGCACTTTCGTACGGAGCGTCGGTGGCCATCTCGACGGCCGCGCGGCACAAACTGCCGATCGCATCGTTACTTTTGATTTCCGCCGTCGCCGATTTCGCGAAGATCGTGCCGCGGTTCAATCCCTTCACGCTGCACCGGCACATCGCACTTTCGCAGGCGCTGAAACGGCCGCGGTTCGATTGGCACTTTCGCACCAGCCCCAAAGTTCGCGCGGTCGATGACGTTGGCAATGTCCACGTGCCTCTCTGCCTGATCCACGTCAAGAACGACTGGCTGATCGGCCACGACCACTCGCTCGCGCTCTACGAAGCAGCGAATGAGCCGAAGGAGTTGCACGTCATCGACATCCCCGGCAACTACCACGCCGATCGCATTTTCGCAGTCGCACCCGGCGAGATCGATCCGGTGTTTGGGGAGTTCTTGCGGCGATACACGCCTGTGTGAGGGGGTGGGGAGTTGGGAGTGGGGTGTGGGAGTTGGCGTCGCCGTATCGATTGAGATTGCGTCGCGGAAGTGTGGCCGCGCGGCGGTTTGGTTCATCTCCCACCCCCGACACCCCACTCCCCACCCCCCGACATCACAACTCCCGATCCCTGCTCACCACCAGCAACGTCACATCATCCGCCAGCGGCGCGTCGCCCATGTGATCGAAAACCACCGCCTCGATGGCGCTCGTGAGTGCGTCGGCGTCGTCGCCGTGCATCGCCGATAAGCGTTTCCGCACGTGATCGAGGCTGCCCAGATCCTGCCCATCATCGTTCTCCGCCTCGGTCACCCCATCCGTGAAGAGAATCAGCGAGTCGCCGGGCGCGAGTTGCAGCGAGTGGCTGCGGAACTCGGCGCGCGTCACGACGCCAAGCACGAGATCCGTCTCGCCCAACTCTTCGGCGCCATCTTTGCGCAGCCAGAGCGGCGGCGTGTGGCCGGCGTTCGCGTACTCGATCACGCCGGTGGCGAGATGCAGCCGTCCGAGAAAAAGCGTGACGAACTTCGATTGCGGCAGCGTGTCTTTCAGCGCGTCGTTCAGTTGCGAAACCAGCGCGGCCGGCGTCGGATCGTTCTTGCAGAAGATGCGAAACGAGGCTTGCAGGCCGGCCATCATCAGACCCGCGGTGATGCCTTTGCCGCTGACGTCGGCGATGACGAAGTAGATCTGCCCATTGGGCCGGCGAACAAAATCGAAGTAGTCGCCGCTGACCGTCCGGCAGGGACGATTGGCGCCGGAGAATGTGTAGCCCTCGATGCCCGCCGGCGCCGGCGGAAGAAGGCCGCGTTGAATGACGGAAGCGGTCTTCAGCTCCTCGTCCATGATGCGCTTTTGGATCGCTTCCTCGCGGAGGCGCGTCGTCTCCAGCTTGATCGCCGCGAATCGCGCGATCTGCGCCACGAGCCGCACATCCTCCTCGGAAATCTTTCGTTGCGTGAAGAGATAGTCGACGTAGAGAACGCCGACGACCGCATCGCCGATCATCAGCGGCGCGCAGAGAATCGAGCGGATGCCCTGCATGATGATCGATTGCGCGCGGCTCAGTTTCTCGTCGACGCTGACGTCCATGAACGCCAGCGCCTTTTTCTCCCCGACCACTTCGCTCAGAACCGTGTGGCTGATGCGAAGCTCCGATGAATCGCTGCGATCCTGCCGCCGCACTTCGACGTTGACGAAGGACTTGCCGTCCGGCCCGAGAAGGCCGAGGGCGGCGCGCGATGCCTGCGTGTGCTCGAGAACCCTGTCCACGATGAAACCAAACAGCTCCTCGGTCGGCCGATCTTCGATGAGCTCGCGCGCGAGAAGATTCAACGTCTTCAGCTTGGCGAGATCGCCCGTGTCGGACCGTCCACCGCCGGGCTGCTCGATCTCGTTCACCGGAATCGAGATGGTCATGCTCGGCGATGTGTCGGCGACGGCGAGCATGCGATCGGTGTTGTGCTCGGCCGTCTCGAAGACGATCTCGGTATCGCCGAGGCGGATGCGGTCGCCGGTGCGGAGCGGATGATCGCGCTCCATACGCGAACCGTTCAGATAGGTGCCGTTCGCGCTGCCGCAATCCTTGAGAATCCAGGCGCCGCGCTCGGCAATGATCTCGGCGTGCTTCCGCGAGAGATAGCGATCCTTGATCGGAATCGAGCAATCGGATGCACGGCCGATCGTAACGGCGGTCCCTTGCAACTGTTGCCGGAAGGGCGAGAACAGAGGCGAATAGACCGTGACCTCAGCGCGAGGGGCGATGGGTTCCATAGTGGGTCGCAGGCTTTGAAGCGAATCGGAAGCGGGCATTGTAACTGGGTTTTAGTGCTGGGTTGGTTGCTGGGTTGCTGGGTTGCTGGGTTGCCGGGTTGCCGGGTTGCCTGGTTGCCGGCGGTGGTTAATTCATGCGGCGCTCGCGCAATCGTAGGGTTGCCCCACCGCTCTTCGTTCATTCGGCGCTCGTGCAGGTCGCTCAATTCGTGCGCTGCTGGCAACCAGGCAACTTGGCAACCCGGCAACCCGGCAACCAGCGCCAAGCCAGAAGACTCAGCAACCCGACAACTCGGCACCCGGCAACCCGAACCGCAACCGCGTGGTACGTTTCCAATGTGACCGCAGACGTTTCCGCCGACACGTACTTTCAGGAAATCGAGGCGCACTTCGCGCTTCGCCGCGGCACGCCGTTCATCCTCAACGCGAAAGACTGGGCGTTGATGAAGAAGTGGCGCGAGGACGGCGTGCCGCTGCCGGTGGTGATCGAAGCGATCGATGCTGTCTTCGAACGGAACGAGACCAGCGGCCGGAAAAAAGTCATCTCCAGCCTCAGCTATTGCCGTCACTCGATCAAAGAGTTGTGGAACGAGCGGCGCACGCTCTACGTCGGCGGCGGCGATGTCACGCCAGAATCCGGCCCCGAAGTGATACTCGATGCGCTGGCCGTGCAGTTGGAAGCCTCGGAGATCGCGGCGCCGTTCGGTGCGCGTGTCCGCGGGCTGGCGTCCGAGAAAAGCGTTCCAAAGATCGAGGAGCGCCTCATCGATCTGGAGCGCGAACTGATCGATGCTTTCATCGCCGCCGCACCGTCCGAGATTGAATCCATCCGCGCCGACATCGCCACCGCCCTCGGCGACGCACCGAAACTCGACGCGAAAACGCGAGCGAGAACGGAAGAAGCGAACCTGCGTCGGCTCGTGCGAGAGAAGTTCGGGCTGCCGCGGCTGACATTGTTTTGAGGGTTGCTGGGTTGCTGTGGTTGCTGGGTTGCTGTGGTTGCTGGGTTGCTGTGGTTGCTGGGTTTTGCCGAGTTACCGGGTTGCCGAGTTGCCAATTAGCCGGAGCACAACTCCTGTGGTTTCGCGTTGCAGGATTTCGATGCAATCCATTGATCGGGAGGTTGACCCGCATTTCTCTCACGATCAGCGATTCCCATGAATCGAGCGCCTTCTCCCCCCGCGCTTTTTGCGGGGGGAGAAGGTGGCGAAGCCGGATGAGGGGGGCATTGCAAGATGGGATACACGTTCGTTGCGAGCAATTGAAAAGCACAACGTTGACGCGACAGCCAAACGCCCCCTCATCCGCCTTCGGCACCTTCTCCCCCACTGAAAAGCGTGGGGGAGAAGGCGCTCGATGGGAGAGCTGGGATAAGAGGGTGAGAAGTCAGTTAACCTAACCTGACAACCTCAGAAATCAAGCAACTCCAGAAACCAAGCAACTCCTGAAATCGAGCAACCCCAGAAACCGAGCAACCTCAGAAACCCAGCAACCTCAGAAACCAGCAACAACCGCCCTACCGCGAAATCGCCCGATCCACCTGCTCCATCACCCCTGCCGCCACCCGCCCCGTCACGGGCGATTCGGCGCCGGCGCCGAGGGTTGGATCGACGATCGCGCAGGCGGCGAGGATTTTCTGCGGATCGTTTCCGGCGCCGCGGGCGCACGACGCGCCGCGTAGCGCGAGCAGGCGCGCGGACGTCCGAGTCAGCGCTCCGGCGTTGACCGCGCCGAACGGATTGACGCGGCGCGTGACCGGGTCGACCTGGTAGATGCCGAGGGCGATGGCGCGGACGATCTCGTCACGGCCGGGGGTTTCGCTCACATCGATCGCGATCGGCGGCGCAGACAGATTCGACGCGAAACGCACCGACGCCACCTTCCAATACATCAGCACGGCCAGATCGCCGCGCGTGATCGATTCGCTCTCGATGGCGCGGCGGAACTGCGACGGCATGTTCGACTCCGCGTAGTTCTCCTTGATCTCGTCGAGGCGCGCGGCGAATCGTTTGTCGCGTTTCGCGAGACGCTCGTATCGCGCGATCGCCGACTCGTAGCGCCCGCGATTGAGCTCGATCTCCGCAAGCGCTTCCTGCACTTCCGACCGATCGGCATCGGCGCCCTTCACCAGCGGATCGAGCGTGACCAGCGCTTCATCGTACTTGTGCTGCCCGACCAGTTTCTGCGCCAGAAGAATCCGCGCCGCGTTCCCCTCCGGATTGATCGAGAGTGCATCGCGAAGCATGCGAACCGCATCTTCGTCCGGCGCAGCGACCGCGGCGCCGTACAACTGATCGAAGAGCTCCGTCCGCAATCCGGCGATGCGCTCGGCAACAAATGACGGCGCGCCGGGACGCGTGGCGATATCGCGATAGAGGTAGTACGCCTCGCGCGACCGTTTCTCGGCGATGGCGATCTCCGCAGCGTAAACCTGGGCAGCCGTGTAGAACGGATGGTGAACACGCGAGCGCTCCACGATCGGACGCGCGGCGTCAGTCTTTCCCTCCCGCAAATCGATCGCTGCCTCGGCAAGCTGCGCCGGCACATATCCCGGCTCCTTGGTGTGGATGATCTTCGAGCCGTTTGCGCGCAGTCGTGTAGTCGCCCGCGAGAATCGCACGCCACGCTTCATCGAATCGCTTGGCATCCGCAGGCGCAGGCTGCGCGTCGTAGCCAGTGCGCGGATCGATGATGAATCGGTCGCCTGCTTGCGGCGCTGACGGCGCGACGATCGGAGGCGGCGCCGATGCGCAGCGTCCCAGCACGACCACTGCCATAATCAGAAAAAGAATCGTCCTCGTCTTCACTCGCTGCCCTCACTCGTTTCCGCCAACCGCATCGCGGCTGGAAAAGGATCATTGCCCGTCGTGACGTCAATCCACTGCACATTGCGCTCCGACCGCAGCCACGTCATCTGCCGCTTGGCATACGCGCGCGTCCGCCGCTTCGTTTCAGCGATGGCGGCATCGACGTCCATTTCGCCATTTACGACCGCTGCCGCCTCAGCGTATCCGATTGCGCCGAACGGGCGGGCAGTTCGCGGAAATTGCGTCAGAAGGCCGCGAGTCTCGTCGATGAGTCCCGCCGCGTACATCGCTGTTACCCGTTCGTCGAGGCGCTCGATCAAGCCGCTTCGCTCCATCTGCAAGCCGATCTTGATCGTCGCCATCGCTTCTGTGGTGCCGCTGCCAGGACGCTCCCACTCCGAAATCGGCCGTCCGCTGGTGAGCCAGACTTCGAGAGCGCGCTCGACGCGGTGCCGGTCCGCCGGCGCGATTCTTTTACCGCTTTGCGGGTCGGCCTTCGAGAGCCAGCGATGCAGCCGTTCCGCGCCGCGCGGACGCCCGGCGATCCGGCGCAGGCGTTCCCGAACTTCTTCATCGCGCGCGGGCATCTCCGGCAGCCCGTGCAGCAGCGCGCGCAGATAAAAGAACGTTCCGCCAACGAGGATGGCGCGGTGGCCGCGGGCGGCGATCTCCTCGCACGTCGTGCGCGCGAGGGTTGCGTATGCCGAGGCGTTGAACTCGGCGCTGGCGTCGACGATGTCGAATAGATGATGAGGAACCTGCCTCCTCGCCTCGACTGACGGCTTCGCGCTTCCGATATCGAACCCGCGATAGATCTGCACGGAGTCGTAGTTGACGATCTCGCCGCCGAGTCTTTCGGCTAGGCGCAGCGCCAGTTCGGACTTTCCTACTCCGGTCGGACCGGCGATGACGATGGCAGCGTTAGTCACCTGCGCAGGCGTCACTTTCGCACGCGCGTCATGTGCGTCCGATCCTCTTCGCGGCTCAGAACTCGGCGGAGGTGCTGGCGGCAATAGATCGCGCCCTTTTCAATCGGAGTCTTGCAGGTGATGCAGCGGCTCTTTGCAACCACCACATTCGCTCCCTTTTCCATGAGCCGTGCCGCGATTCCAGCGATGACGAGAACACCGCCGAGGACGAGCGCTTTCTCGAGCATGGCGGGGGCGAAGTAATCGACGAACGGCGCCTCTTCGTACGTCTGCTGCAGAACGTACAGGATCACGACGAGAAGAATGATCCAGAGCCCGAGGCGCAAGAGAGTGGATGACATGCGGAAAAATCACTGTAGGACGCTCATCGCGGAGTGTCAAATTGACGATGCACGGCTAAGTGGCCGGGCAGGAATTCGAGATCGATCGCGCCGTCGCGCGCGGTGATCCAGGTTCGCACGCCGTGCGCGCGCAACGACGCGACGACCGCGGGATGCGGATGCCCGAACGTGTTGTGCAATCCGCACGAAATGAGCGCGATGCGCGGCTGGACGGCGTCGAGAAGGACGGGAGTCGTCGACGTCCGGCTGCCGTGATGCCCGACTTTCAGCACGTCCGCCCGGATGTCGTGCGACGCCAGCGACTCCTCGGCGTCGCGCTCGACGTCACCGGTCAGTAGCGCCTTCCAGCGCCCGATCGTGGCGAGCAAAACGACCGAGCTGTTGTTCTCCGGCGAGTGCTTGAATGTCCGGTCTGCAATGAATGCGCGAAGCGAGATTGGACCGACGTCGCGCGTTTCGCCGTCGCGAACGATGTGAATCGGAATCGATCGGATCGAGCACAAGGCGAGAACGCGTTGCGCGCAGTCGCCGCGAAAACGGCGCGGCGAGATCCACATGCTGCCGACCTCGATGTTGGCGAGCACCGCGGGCAGGCCGCCGCAGTGATCAGGATGCACGTGCGTCAGAACGGCCACGTCGATGCGGCGCACGCCGCGGTCGAGGAGCATCGGCAGCAACTCGCTCTCGCCGAAATGCGCATCGCCAAGCCGGCCGCCGGCATCGATCAGGATCACGTGTTTCGGCGCGCGAAGAAGAATTGAATCGCCCTGACCAACGTCGAGCATCGTCAATCGCGGCGCGGCGACATCCTGGCGTGAAACGACAATGGCACCACCGATCGGAATCAGCATGGCGGCGAGAATGGCGACCGCGCGCATCCGGCCCTGCAGAAACGCAACCGCGACGATCGCAATCGCATAGCCGGTCACGATTGCGATCAACGGCGGCGCCGCGAAGAAGCCCCAGACCGGCGCCGCAACTCCGTTGACGAATGTGCAGAGCTGGTGCAGAAACCCGAGCGCCGCGAAAAGCGCGTTGCACGGAATTGCGCAGATCGCCATCGACACCACCAGCATCGCGAAAACGATCGGCGTCAGCAGCATCGTCATCACCGAACCGCCGAGCGCGTATTGGTGAAAATGAAAGAGCGTCAGCGGCGTGATCGACATCTCCGCCGCGCCAGCGTACGCGATCCAGCGCGCGCGCCGCGCCGCCAGCGCTTTGCCAACGAAGAGCAGCGCGCCCGCTCCGGCGTACGTCAAGTGGAATGCCGGCTCGACGAGATCGTGCGGCGCGATGATGAGGCGCAACAGCGCCGCGACGCACCAGAGATTCTCGAGCGTCGTCGGACGATGCAGAATCCGCGAGATCGCGTAGAGCCCGATGCCGATCGTGGCGCGCGACACCGACGCCGTCGGTCCGATGAACAGAGGCGCGATGATCGAGAAAATCAAGAGCGTCCAGTCCGATGTCCGCGGCGCGCGCAGCCAGCGCAACGCCAGCGCGATGAGCGCCGCCGCAAACGCGATCTGCAATCCGGAGAAGACGAGCAGGTGATACGTCCCGCCGCGTTTGTAGCTGTCGCGCACCTCGTCGCTGAGACGCTCGCTTCGCCCGAGCGCCAGCGCTTCGACGAGCGCGACCTCGATCGGATGCACGCCTGCGAACGGCCGGATGCGATTCGCCAGCGCGCGGTTCCACGCCGCCGGCGCCAGCGGATGCAGTCGTCCCTCGTACGTCATCAGGCGCGGCGACTTCACCGTCAGCGCGAGATCTCCGCGCTCGTTGCGCCGCAGAAAACCCTCCGCGCGGATCGAGCGCTCCATCCCGATCTCCGGCGGCACGAACCGCGTGTAAATCGTCAGCGGCCGATCGATAGCGCCGCCGTTCGCGACGAAACTCGGGCAGCGCAACGCATGCGCCTCTCCGCGTAGCGACCAATCGCGATCGATCGGAGCGACAACCGTGATGAAACGATCGGTGATCAACGGCGCGATCGCCGCGTCATCGATACGAGCCGCTTCTCGCGCGTGCGCAGCAGCGCAGACCCCGCCCGCGAGCGCAAGACAGGCGAACGCCATGCGCGTTCTTCGAATCGCGATGAGCAACACCGCCACCGCCGCGAATCCGGCAGCCTCGGCATACGAATGCCCGAGCGCCAGTCCAGCGGCGTAAGCGATCAGCGGAAGTGCGGCCGGAACGTCACTGCGCACGCTCGAACGAAGCGAGCGTTTCCACGTGATGCGTGTTGGGGAAGAGGTCCAGGAGGTCCAGCGACGCGAGCCGCCAGCCAGACGCGATCAGCCGGCTCGCGTCTCGTGCAAACGTTACCGGATCGCAAGCCAGGAAGCAAACCATCGAGCCCGCGCGGGTGGCAATGGCATCGATGACGTTCCGTTTCGCACCGCTGCGAGGCGGATCGAGAAAAACGAAATCGACGCGCGGCATCCGCTCCACCCACCACTCCACCGGCGCGTTCACGAGCGCGACGTTGTCCGGAACATTGCGCGCCGCGCACGCGTGCGCCGCAGCCGAACCTTCGATCCCGGTGACGTTTGCAAAAACGCCGGCGAGCGGCACGCTGAAGAAACCGACGCCCGAGTAGAGATCGACCGCGCTCTCCTTCTTCGCCGATCGCGCTGCGATGTCCGCGACCAGCCGCCGTAATGTGCCGAGGAGGTGCCGGTTGACTTGAAAGAAAACGTCGGTGGTGACATGAAAACCATCGATCGTCAGCTCCCCCTCGGTGACGAGCTTCCCATCAACTTCCCAGATTTGAATCTCCGGGTGTCGGCTGTCGGGTATCGGGTGTCGGGGTATTTTCTCCAGGGCGTCAGTGTTGATCCTGCTCGCGCCCGTTGAAAGCGTGCGCGCTGTCTCCAGGCCCACCACTTCGCACTCGGCGGGAAGTTGCACGACCTGATTCGTACGCGATGCGAAGAAACCAACTTTGCCGCCATCGCGATGCAGCCGGCTGCGAATCCGATAGTTGAGCGGCGACGGATGCACAGTGATCGGCGGCAGCGTGGCCGGATCCATTTTTCCAACGCGTCGCAGCGACTCCGTCAGAATCCGCTGCTTCGCTTCGAGCTGCTTGTCGAGCCGCAACGCCGTCCAATCGCATCCGCCGCATTCGTTCGTAACCGGACAGGGAATGGCGCGACGAAACGGGCTGGACTCGATCACTCGCACAAGCTCCGCCTGCGCAAACCCCTTCTTCACCTCGGCCAGCCGCACAACCGCGACATCGCCGGGATAGGCGTTCGCAACGAAGATCGGAAAACCATCAACCTTCGCCAGCGCCGCCCCGCCCGCGACCAATTCGGTGGGCGTAACCGTCAGTTCATCGCCAATGCGCATCGGGATTGAGCATAGCGTGGAAGGGATTTCCTCACCTCTTCGAGAAGGCGATGTCATCCCGAGTCTGCGAACCCGCGGGGCGCGGTCACTCCATGCCTCCTCGCACGCTGGTTTTCGGGCATCCCTGCATTCGTTCCCCCGATTCCTCCGTATATAGCCTCAGATGACCGCAGCGGCACCATTGATGTTCGGGACTCGCGACCTGACGCTGCAACGGGCGGCGGGAGGGGATCATGAGTCGTTTGCGGCGCTGATCCGCGAGCATCAGGACATGGTCTTCAGCATCGCCTGGCACTTTCTTCACGACCGCGGGCGTGCCGAGGAGATCGCGCAGGAGGTGTTCCTGCAGCTTTATCGGACCCTCGGCGAGATCGAGTCGCCGGCGCATCTCACCTTTTGGTTGCGCCGCGTGACGTCGAACCGATGCATCGATGAATCGCGGCGCGGACGCTGGCGCATCGTCACGCTCGATGAAGCGTCCGACGTCGCTCACGACGCCGAGGCGGCGGACCCGTTGCTGAAACGAAGAGTCGGACAGATGCTGCAGCGTCTGCCGGCGCAACAACGCCTCGCGCTGACGATGCGTTACCAGGAGGGACTCGAGCCTTCCGAGATCGGAGCGGTCCTCGGCATGCCGCTCAACACCGTCAAGAGCCATCTCCGGCGCGGGCTGTCCGCGCTGCGCGAATGGCTGGGAGACCCGTCATGAACATCACGGACAAGAACATCGACGAGACGCTGCAACGAACTCTCGCGCGGGCGCGCGCACCCGAGGGCTTCGCGGATCGCGTGCTCGCTCGTATCGACGCGCCGCAATCGAAGCAGCCATCGCGCTGGCTGTCCGCATCGACGCTCCGCCGCATCGCTGCCGTCATCCTCTTCACCGCAGCCCTCGGCGGACTGACCGCGCATCAGATCGCCGAACATCGCCGCGCCGAGGGAGAGCTGGCAAAGCGCGAGGTGATGACGGCATTGCACATCGCCAGCGCAAAGATGCACGTCGCGCAGCGGGCGGTGGCGAGGGATTGAAAGCAGGGATCAGTTTGAAGCAGAGATCAGAGATTAGTGGATTAGTCGATTAGAGAGCGGCGGAGCGACGACAACAACCAGCTACGAATCGCAATCAGAAACGAAATCAACTCAACGAGATCAAACCAGAGAAAGAGCGGGTTTTTCTGATCGCTGATCTCTAGTCTCTGATCTCTACGAAACGAACGAACGTGAACCAGCGAAAGGAATCACCCATGAACGCAACCAAACTTCTTCTCAGTTTTCTTTTCACGATCCTCGTCAGTGCCGCGTTTCCGCTTGCTGCCGAGGCGCAGGCGCCGCGCATCAATATGGACTTCCCGGAGCTCGCCGCCAAGGCTCGCGAGACGGTCGACGTCACTCTCGATGGACCGATGCTCCGCCTCGCCGGCAAGTTCCTTTCGAGTAACGTCGCCGATGAGCGCTCAGTGAAGGAGATGATCAACGGACTCTCCGGCATCTACGTGCGCAGCTACGAGTTCGAGCATGAAGGGGAGTATGACAAGGCGATTGCCGAGCGGATCCGCACGCAACTTGGCGCTTCGTGGAAGAAGATCGTCAAGGTCACCAGCAAGACGAAAGAGGATGTCGACATCTACGCGGAGATGCACGGCGACGCCGTCACCGGCCTGCTGATCATCTCGGCAGAACCAAGAGAGTTCACCGTCGTAAACATCATCGGTCCGGTCGATCTGGAAAAACTGAGCGGGCTCGAAGGCCAGTTCGGCATCCCGCGCTTTTCGCGCAGCCACACCGGAAAGCATGAAAAGGAAGAAAACCATGAGTGATCGCCGCCGTCTCCTGCTGTTCGTCGCGGTGATGAGCGTCCTCACCCTCGGCGCCACGCCAGCGCGCGCCGGATTCGATGACGTGGTCCGCGCGGTCGAGTCGCGTTACCACGTCCACCACACCGGCATTCCGTTCTTTGGCCTCGTCCGTTTGGCGATCTGGGTCGCACAGCCCGACGGCGTCTCCGATGTGCAGTTTGCGACGTTCGAGCACACGCAGCTCGACGACGCGCGCGGGCTGGCCGAGATCGTCAGCCGCAATGCCGGCGAGGAGTTCCGCCCGCTCATCCGCACGCGCTCGAACCGCAAAGGCGAAGTGACGCAGATCCTCGCGCATCCAATGGGCAACGACCGCGTCGCACTCCTGGTCTTTGCCCACGACCATCAGGAGACGACGATCGTGCGCGTGGTGGTGTCGATGAATAAGTTCGAAGAAGCGATGAATAAGCCGGATAGCGTGATTGCCAGCCTTCGATGAATCGGTTGTCGGTTGATCGCTGTGCGCGTTCTCGGTTGTCGGCGACAGCAAACAAGAGGCGTTTCACGCGGAGCCGCGGAGAGCACGGAGGTTTTCTAACTCCGCATCTCCGCGTCTCCGCGTGAAACTGTTTAGACCCCATCCTCGAAGCCGACAGAGCATAATCAGCGACAACGCGCGAAGCGCAATAACCCAACGCGCGAAGCGATGAAATGACTTTTCTGATCTACGGCGCGAATGGCTACACCGGCGAGTTGATTGCTCGCGAGGCGGTGCGGCGGGGACTGCGGCCGATCGTCGCGGGCAGGAGCGCGGAGAAGATCGAGCCGCTGGCGCGCGAGCTTGGTCTCGAGGCGCGCGCGTTTGCGCTGGATGCTCCGAGGCTCGAGGGCGTCGAGGCTGTTTTGCATTGCGCGGGGCCGTTCGTGCATACCAGCGCGCCGATGGTGCGGGCTTGTCTCGACGCCGGCGTTCACTACCTCGACATCACAGGTGAGATTGCTGTTTTTGAATCGATCATGGCCATGAACGACGTCGCGGTTCAGCGTGGCGTCACGCTCATCCCCGGCGTCGGCTTCGACGTCGTTCCCACCGATTGCCTCGCTGCCATGCTCGCGGCAAAACTTCCGGACGCTACGGAGTTGGAGCTTGCGTTCTACACGCCGAGAGCGGAACTGAGCCGCGGGACGTTGAAGACGATGATCGAATCGATCGGCGAAGGTGGCGCGATCCGCCGCGACGGAAAGATCGTGCGCGTGCCGCCCGCGTACGACGTGCGCACGATCCCGTTCTCGTGCGGACCGCGCCTGGCCATGACCGTTCCGTGGGGCGATGTCTCCACCGCGTTTCACACAACCGGCATCCCGAACATCTGCGTCTACACGGGTGCATCGCCGAAGTCGGTCGCGCGCATGCGCCGCATCCGCTCGTTCCTGCCGCTCCTCGGAATCAAGCCCGTCAAGCGGCTTCTGCAGGCGATCGTCAATCGCCGCAGCGGACCTGGCGAAGCGCAGCGGACGATGGGACGAACGTACCTCTGGGGCCGCGCGTCCAACGGCGTCGACGAAGTGACAATGACGATGACGACACCCGAGGGCTATGCCTTCACGGTGCTGAGCGCGCTGGCGGCAGTGGAGCGGTTGCTGGCGTCGCCGCGGCGGCCGGGCAGCTTCACGCCCGCGAAATACTTCGGCGCGGAATTCGTGACCACAATCGAAGGTGTTGAACTGACGTGAGACGCAAACTCCTCCCCTTCTACGCCGCTTTCATCGCATTGATCGCAATCTCGTTCGCGTGGCAGATGCTGCACGGGATTTGTCCGGTTCCCTGACGATTTCATCTGCGAACATCTGCGCAATCTGCGGATCAAAACCGGGTCCGCAGATGACGCAGATGTCACAGATAAAAACGAAGCGCTACCCAGTCGTCGCCAGGAACTTTGGCCGCTGACGCGCCTTCGACGCTTGCTCGAACGCGTACGCGAATTTGATCAGCGATGGCTCACTCCACGCGCCGCCGAAGAATGACAGGCCGACTGGTAGGCCGAACGCCAACCCCGCGGGAACCGTGATGTGCGGATAGCCGGCGACGGCCGACGCTGTCGAATAGCCGCCGGTGAAGTGATCGCCGTTCACGAGGTCAGTGGTCCAGACCGGGCCGCCGGTCGGGGCGATGATCGCGTCGAGCTTGTGTTTCGTCATCGTCGCGTCGATGCCTTCCGTGCGCGCGAGGCGGTGATTCTTCGCCAAGGCATCGAGGTACTTCTTCTCCGTCAACGGTCCGCGCTTTTCCGACTGCTCGAAAATCTCCTGACCAAAGTACGGCATCTCCTCGGCGCGATGGTCTTCGTTGAACTTGATGAGGTCCGCGAGCGTGCGGGACTTCACCGCGGACGGCGCATTCGCCAGGTATTTGTTGATGCCGGCCTTGAACTCGTACTGCAGCACGTCGTTTTCCGTCGCATCGAACTTGCCGTTCGTTTCGATGTTGGCGGGGTCGACGATCGTGGCGCCGAGGTTCTTGATGAGGGCGATCGCGTCCTTCATCAGTTTGTCGGTGGCGTCGTTGAATCCGAAATACTGCCGCGCCACGCCGATGCGCGCGCCTTTCAGTCCATCGGCATCGAGAAAGCGCGTGTAATCCGAATGTCCTTTCGTGCGGCTGTCGACTGTGATCGGATCGCGCTCGTCGGCGCCGGTGAGGATGCCGAGGAGGATGGCGGCGTCGCGGACGGTGCGGGCCATCGGACCGGATGTGTCCTGACTGTGCGCGATCGGGATGATGCCGGCGCGGCTGATGAGCCCGAGGGTTGGCTTGATGCCGGCGAGTCCCGATGCCGACGACGGGCAGACAACGCTGCCGTCGGTCTCGGTTCCGACGCCGATCGCCGCGAGGTTCGCCGCGATCGCCGATCCCGTCCCCGAGCTCGAGCCGCAGGCATTGCGGTTGAGCACGTACGGATTCAGCGTCAGACCGCCGCGGCCGCTCCAGCCACTCGTCGAATGCGTGGAGCGGAAGTTGGCCCACTCGCTGAGATTGGTCTTGCCGAGGATGACGGCGCCGGCTTCGCGAAGCCGCGATACGACGAAGGCATCGCGCGCGGCCACGTTCTCCGCGAGCGCCAGCGAGCCGGCCGAGGTCTTCATCTTGTCCGCTGTGTCGATGTTGTCTTTGATCGCGACCGGAATGCCGTGCAGCGGTCCGCGCACGTGTCCCGCTTTCCGCTCGCTGTCCATCGCATCGGCGATCGCCAGCACGTCGGGATTGATCTCGATGATGGCATTGATCGCCGGCCCGCGTTTGTCGATTGCATCGACGCGCGACAGATATCCCTCGGCGATCGAGCGCGCCGTCCAGCGTCCGCTTTTCATCCCATCTTGTAGTTCGGCGATGGTGATTTCTTCGAGCTCAAGCTTGACGGAAACCGGCGCTGAGGCTGCTTGTGCAACCGCGCTCAGCGGCTTCGCAAGCGCTACGGCTGAGCCCAATGCGGCCAACTCCAGGAAGTGTCTGCGGTTCACTCCGCCAGCATCATTTTCGTTTGCCATGTAATCAATGATAAGGCCTCGCACTTGCAGTGGTGGAGTCATTGGATGGTGACCTCATGAAGAAACTCCCACTGCTGTTGATGCTGCTCGCGCTGTTGCCGGCGCGCATGTTTGCGTTCGACAACACGTACTACCGCTCGCTCGCGGCGATGCCTCTGGCAGTCGATGCTTGCTCGCGTGCGGGATTGCCTGATGACCAGCTCGGACGGTTCGTCGTCCGGCTCAACGACGCGAACGTACCGCCGCCGCTCTTCGTCCAGACGGTTCGCTACGCGCCGATCGCGCTGCAACAACCCGACTTTTTCCCGTTCGTCGATAACGAGATCTCGCAAGGCGTGACTGGCGCCGCGCTCGTGACGGTGATCGATCAGCGGCTGCCACGCTACGGCGTGACGGTCCGTCGCATCGAGACGACGCCGGCCATCGTGCTGAGCGACAACTACATTCCTCGCTACGTTTCCTACTCGAGCCGCAGCAATGTGCGCGAGGTTTACAACACGCGCTACACGCATCCGCGCTACGACCGGCGATCGATCGAGTTCCTGATCGAGATGCCGCTTGCCGTAGCCACGGTCGCCGATCTCGATGGCATCCGCGAAGATGACCTCGGCCATTTTTGCGGCGCACTCAATCGCGGTTATCTGCCGCCCGAACAGTTCGTCGATACCGTTCGCTATGCACCTGAGGTGTTCGTCGAACGTCCCGACTTCGTTCCGTTCATCGAGGCTCAGATCGGGAACGGCGTGATCGGCATTCAACTCTACGACACGATCTATCCACGCATTCCGTCGTATTCGACGCGCTCGATCGCGTTCACCCCGGACTACGTGCTCAACGATCAGTACTACATCCCGCAGCCGGTGCGAACGCGCTTCGAGCAGGCGCAGATCAACGGCGGCTATCCGCAGCAGGTGTACGCGCAGACTTACGTTCCGCAACCGGCTGTGGCGCAACCGGTCTATCAACCTGGCTATTCAGGGGCGCCTGCCTACACGCAGCAGCCGGCCGTGCAGCCGTCGTATGCACAACCGTCGTATGCGCAGCAGCGCGGCAACCGCGGACGGCAGCCGCGCGCGATCGCGCAACCGTCGTTCGTACCGCAGCCAGCGCTCGCGCAGAATCCATACACGGCGATGACGCCGAATCGGAACGTCGCGCCGCAGGTCGCGCACATTCCGCCGGGTCAGGCGAAGAAGGCTGAGCGACAGGCCGAGCGCGTGGTCAGGCAGGAGCACGGCAACGGCCACGCTCACGGTCACGCGCAGGTCGTCCAGCAGCAACCGATCTTCGCACCGCCTCCGATGGCGTCAGCCGTTCCCGCTCCGGTCGTGAGACAGGAGCATGGCAATGGTCACGGGCACGGACGCGGCCAGGTTCAGCAACCAATCGTCGCGCCTCCGCCGATGGCATCAGCCGTTCCGGCGCAAGCTCCTCCCGCTCCGGTTTTCGTTCCGCCTCCACCGCAGAACAACGGTCAGGAACATGGACGCGGTCCGGGTGGCCAGGGCCCTCCCGGACAACAGAAAGAGAAAGGCGGCAAAGGTCATGGAAAGGATTAGCGCAATGAAAACGACATTCATCACACTCGCAATCTCCGCGGCACTCATCGCCGGCGGTTGCAGCAAAGCGAATCAGACGGCGACCACCTCGACTGCGCCAACGACGACGGCCGGCAGCAGCGTCGCAGCAACAGCGGCGCCGTCGATGACGCCGGAGCAGCTCGGCCAGCTCGGCGCGCTGATCAACAAGCAGCCCGCCAACGCTGACAAGCTCCTCGCCGATCAGGGCCTGACGCAGGAAACGTTCGAAAGCGCGATCCGCAAAGTCAGCTCGGATCCGGCCGCATCGAAACGCTACGCGGCCGCATACAAGAGCGCGAGCTGACGACGCATCTGAGACACAGAGGCGCCGGCGAAGCAGCCGGCGCCCCACATGCCGCAGGACTCCGATCACCGAGGCGGCGCAGCAGTCTTCTCCGGAACCCGGAAATTCACAGTCAGTGTGTAGATGACGTCAACCGGCCTTCCATTCAACGACCCGGGCCGGAACGTCCATTTTCTCACCGCCTCGATCGCGGCCTGATCGAGCCCGAATGGCAACGGCTTGAGCACATGCGCATCCTTCACGGTGCCGGCGCGATCGATGATCACTTCGAGGATGACGAGGCCGCTGATGGCGGCCTTGCGCGCCACCTCCGTGTAAACCGGCTCGACGCGATTGATGATGACCGGCGGCTTGACGTCCCCTCCAACCCTTAGCGGGGGCTGACCACTGGCGTACATCGACGGCACAGGCTGGGTGGCCCACGTGGTCGAAATCGAGTCGACGACCATGTCTCCCTTCTCGATGTCGACGCGGCATGTCAGTCCCTTGCTGACCAGCCGCGGGTTGCTCATGACTCCGGCGTAGATCGCGATGTGCAGCCCAGCGACATCCACCGTTTTGTCGAGCGGCACACCAGCCAGTCCGGAAAGGGGAACCACGGTGAGCACACGGCCTCTCGGCAACTCGGTGACCGTCACCTTGAAAACAACTCGGTCACTTGTGGACGGCATCGTCTCGACCGTGACCGAGTGATGCGGCGTACGCGCTTCATAGGTGGCCGCGCGTGCGGAAACAGAGATCGCCAGAGAAAGGAGAAGGATCGCAAATCGCCTCATTGGCTGCACCACCTCGCAATCGTCAGGAACATCCATCAATTGTGCAGCGAACGCTGCCATCAATCGACTACTGCGCCCGCGTCACGCTCTTGCAATCGATCGTCCCTTTCAGCTTCACGCCGGCAGCGGTCGTCGCATCAAACGTAACCACCGCCGTCGACCCATGATCGGCCACCGTCACCGTTCCGCTGCCGCTTTTGTGCTCCGTGTCCACCTTGTACTCGGCCACGCGCGCGGTGATCCGTCCGAAGGCAACGTTGAGAAAGAACTCATGCGTCCCCGACGCCGCCGCTTTGGCATCCGGTACGATGAGCTGCACGCTGTTCAGCACCTTCGGATTGTTCTCCTTCGGCAACGAGAACTGATTCCCCCACGACCCCTTCCCCGTCATCCCCGCCGAACACCCACCCCGATCCGTCGTCCCGTCATACGTCCCGGCATTCGCGCCACCCGTGATGACGACATGAACGGTCTCCTTCACGTCAGCGGCAAAAAGAGCCGGAGCAGCAATGACACTGACAACCATCAGACTGCGAAACAAACGATTCAATGGAGCCTCCTGAACAGTCAATTTTGGTGGATATTGTAAACGCGGAAGGTCACGGCTGGACGACCTCAAAGTCATCAGGAACGTTGACTCGATCGATCTTGAAGCTGTTGACCACCTTCACGAACGAAGACCGCGCATTGGACTCGAACCACGACGCCGAGCACCAGCGATACTGCGTCGCGTCGCTCACCAATCCATGATGCACCGCATTCTGATGCGTGTAGCGCAGCCGCGCCAGCCAGGAACGCTCGTAAGTCAGTTGCGTCTCCCGGCACTGAAACCAGACCTTGCGTCCGTGGGCGTTGTCCGCTTCGTTGCGAGCCAACGCCTCGACCGTGTGCAAACGCGCAATCATGGCGCGAAGCTCGTCGCCATCCGCAGTGACAACGAGGTGGTAGTGATTCGAGAAGATCGCCCAACCCTGCAGATGACAATCGTGTTCCCGGCAAAGCTCGAACAGCCGCGATTGCAATCCGTCGAGAAGCACGCGACTCCGGTAGAAATGCTGCTTGAGATACGTCGACCCGGTGACGAAGAAAATCGCCTCCCCAACCGAGAACCGATGCAACGGCGCATGAGGCCAGTCCATGCATCAAATTCTCCCTCGGCTCCAAGCAATTGCAAGATGTTCTACTAATCGTGGAGATCCTCTTACGGGAAGCGCTTTGGCTCTCAAAAATCCAAACCAGATCTCTACAGACAGGAGAGCGCCAACCTCATTTCAAACACGCTCTCCGATACGACACGAGATCAAAAGCGGTGGCTGCGCCACCGCACTCCAAAGCGCTTCGCGCGAAACGATGCGTCACCTCGGTTGACGAAAGAACCAGACAGTCACCACGGCCACCACGATCGCTACCCAACGATCGCCCGACTCCAGGCAGCAAACCGCAACCCACTTCCGGTGGCTCCAAGCGCTCGGACGTAAATCTCCGGCGTCATCGTCCCTTTGAATTGAACCATCGGCACATTCGCCACGAAACGTGTGCCGCAGTTTCGCGCGAAGCGCTTTGGAGTGCGGTGGCGCAGCCACCGCTTTCAAAACACGTTCGACGACACCAAACCTGAAGTTCGTGAACTCACTATCCAATACGACACGAGACCAAAAGCGGTGGCTGCGCCACCGCACTCCAAAGCGCTTCGCGCGAAAACGCAAAAGAACGGCCCGCGCGACGTCTCGCGCGGACCGTCTTGCCATTGACTGCGTTAATGCTGCTGCGGAGCGGGGCCGGGTGCCGGTGTCTTCACCTTGCGGCGAATGCCAGAGCGCCCGAGGGCCGACTGCATCGTCCTGACATGAGCGACGAGTGCGCCTGGCACGTTCGTTACGGGTGAAACCTTTGGCGAGGTTGTACACCTGCAACGCCTGCTGCACGACGTCCCAGCGCTCGCGACACATGTTGTAGCGAATGTCCCGCGCAAGCGCCTCGGCGGCGGCAGCAAGAGGCTCGAACCGCAGATTGCGGGTAATGACCAGCCGTGTTCTGACCGGATCGATTCCCGTCGTTGCCTGCATCGTGGCGTCGTTTTCCGCCGCGACGGCGCTGGCTTCGAGAAACTCGTCCGCGAACGCGCGGGCCGAGCGCATCGTCTTGGCGCCATCAGCCGGAGCCGGAACGAAATCCGGCAGGATCTGATAGACACCTTTGACCTGCGCCACCGCTTGCTGAATGACAGCATCGAGAGCCGTCAAGTCAGCCGTTGGGATTGCTGAGCGTTTACCGTTGTCTTTCGTGACCATAGCCTTCTTCTCCTTTCCGCCAGGGTTGTCCCGCGCGCGTTGCTTTGGATCGCCTGACGGACCCAACCTAAAAGGGAAAGAGTCAGGAGTCAATGGAGTTTCCATTCTCACGGTAACGGTCCGCAAGTGGCTGTTTATGGAATCGTTTACAAGCGAAAAATCGGATTAAGACACCAAAGCTTTACAAAAAATCTGAAGGATGACCGCCCGGAAATGGAAGCAAGACGAAAACTTGCGAGTGCGTCTCGAAGTCAGAACCCGTTCATAAGAAACGGAAATGAACGAACACGAAATCGGAACGTGTTCACGCGAAGCGGAAACGCGTGAGTACGAAAACAGAACGTGTTCATACGAAACCAGAGCGCCTTCACGAGAAAGAAGAACGAGTGCAGGCCGAGGAGCGAAGCCTTCGCCCTCGCCCCTCAGCGTGAAACTGTCACTCTACGATCGCGCGCGAAGTTCTACCCGCAGATCCAGCAAATGTGCGCAAGATGGGAAACCGAACGTTCTTCGCTTCCCGTCGCCGAAGCCGGCGTAAGAACCCTAGCCCACGGGTTCACCCGTGGGAAAACCGTGCATGATATCGATGTGTTAGCACGCTTCAGCGCGCGACAGAGAGGTGCCCGTTCCGCGAACGAGCAGAATCGACACCGGCGAGAAGTGATATCACCAAGACGTCGTTGAGCGACACCATCTCCTCGTCTTCCGCTCCGGCGTTGGTCATCTCCACCTGATTGCCCAGCGCTGGTATCGCAGACTCTGGCAGCTCATCGGAATGGGTCCACCGCGCCCCATGCCTTCGCCGTCTGCGTGGTGATAGAGGCAGCAGAGGGCCTGATTGCCTCTCATAGCGCGATCTTCTGCATGAAACCGCCAACCCAATAACCCCCAAAGCCGCGCAACCAGCCCCTCTTCTTTCGCGCGAAGCGCTTTGGAGTGCGGTGGCGCCAGCCACCGCTTTCAAACACGTTCAACGACACCAAACCCGAAGTTCACGAACCCACTATCCGATACGGCACGAGTCCAAAAGCGGTGGCTGGCGCCACCGCACTCCAAAGCGCTCCGCGCGAAAATCGAGAAAACTACTACGCGAAGGCCTGGCTACTTACCAGAGTCCAGCGTATGGTGTTCTGCGCTTTGTGTCGCAACCATGCCGCGAACCGCGACCAAAAGTCTCTTCGCCATTTCGGGATGCGATCTCGCGACGAATTGCAATCGGCCAACGAGCGATGCCACCCTGCCCTCTTTGCGAGTCAGCAGGACATGTACAGCTGCTCTAACGTTAGCTCTTTTCGTACGTGGAATGCCTATTTTGTCGTTAAGAGAGAGACCCAACGCAAGCTGTGGCCTATATCGACGCATCACACGGCTCTTCGTTCTTACGCTATTGACCTTGAGATGCAGCGGCCTTATCGAATCAGCGACAATATGGAAAATGACCGATGGATCTTCGAATTGACCAGAAATCATCAAGTCGTCTACCCACCTGGTGTACCGGGCCAATTTGTATGCTGACAGTTGAAGCGAGATCTGCAAATCCGCCGGGATCATGAAGATATTCGCCAGCGCCATGGAAGTCGCCGCGCCTTGTGGAAGATAGCCTCGAAAGGTGGTTAACTCCGCGAGAAGGCGGGATACCACTGCGCTACAACCAATCTTCTCGCGCCACACATGGTAGACGTCGCTCTGGGAAATCGAAGGAAAGAAGTTCTTGATGTCCAACGTCACGAGGAGAGGACGTCCAACGTGAGGCAGGACGGCACCGAAGATCGAACGGCCAGACACTCCAGCGTGTACCGCATCCGTAAATCGATAGTCACGCAGTAGCAGACGATAGAGAAGCCGCTGAATGGACTTCAACGGTTCCACGGGCCGGTCGATGCACCGATGTTTCCCCCGTCGGTAGAGGTCAAACGGCCGATAGAGTAAATCGCGGTTTCTCGCAATATCCTCGAGCCGTATGGGCGCAGCAGATAGAATCGTCCCGAGCTTCTTGATCGTGTAGATCACGTCACGCTCGCGTCATCGTCAGCCGGCCTCGCCGACGACGAGCGCGGTGAGCATCTGACTGAAGAGATCTGACATTTCCGACACATTCCGTTTGATGTTCTCAAAATCGACAGCTGTCAAAATCAGCATATCGACTGGCAGGCTCAAACCCATGGCAAGATCACGTAGAAGCGGTAGACTTGGTTCTTTCTTGCCCGACTCAATCAACGACAGATACGAAGGCGAAATCGCGGCTCTCGCAGCAAGCTCTTGCTGCGAGAGGCGGCGGGCCAACCGACAACTTCTAACTGCTCGAGATATGTTCATGTAGTCCTAGATTGTTGTATCGAACCGTTTGTCTCTACGCTAGCCGCTTAATGATGGTGTCTATCCAACAGGTCCGCGACCCTGGCTACGAACGAGGCGATCTGCAGCGAGAATGTTGCGACGTTGATACGGTAGTTCGCATCATTGTCGCGCATCTCGATTAGTTCACATCTGATCGTTTCCAGCTTGCTGCGCTTCAACTGCTCAAGCCTTCCAGACAACAGAACTTCGTCCAAATCGACGATCATTCTGCCGATGCTCTTCTTGTCTCCGTGCATAGGAGTTCTCCTTTCCGAGCGTTGTCGCTCTTGCCCTTGAACGAGAGCCCCGGATTAAAGTGAAAGAAGGCTTGAACACGGTTCGTACACAAGAATGCCCTGTTTTTGAAAGGGAGATACGCACGGACAGCGACCGTAGTCGACATGCGGGCGTAATGGTGATGCGGCTTTCGCCGCGGTCCACGTTGGACCAGGGAATGGCGCGGATGTAGCGTCCTCAGGACTCACGTTGTTGAGCAAAGGAGATTGTCAAAGAGCGCTTCTGAGTGGGTCACTCAGTCACGAATCCGAGCATACAGGAGGATTACCTGAGAGTCAAGTTATCATTTACTGACAGCAAAGTGCGGACGGTCGGCAACCTAGTTGGGTGATCCGATCGTCAATCAACTCCGCCGAGACATAAGAATGAGTCCCTTGCAGACATCGGGACGGGGCGACTGGATAACTTCCCCGACCTCGACTTCGGTCAGTGCATTCCGTTCAGACCACTGCACGCAACTTCGGTAAGGTAACGTACTGTCCGCGTGAAGGCATCGACTTACAACGCGTCACTAATAATTTACCCACGGACGGAACGGAGGCGCTCGACGAGAATCCCGACCTTGACGTCTCCGTCAAACCCCTCGGGACGCAAGAATTGCAGACCTTGTCATCAGTGCGCTGCCGTCCTCTACGAACACCCGCTCGTGCTTCCACAGTTAAGACATTTATAGCAAGCTCCATTGCGCACCATGATCGAGCCGCAGTCCGAGCATGATGGCGCGTCCTGCTGATAGCGGAACGTGGCGGTGTTGCGAGCATTGGGGCCATCCGCATCCTTCGGGGCGGCGATGATCGGGGAGGTGCCGAGGGAGGTGACGAAGGTGGCGTCGGATTTGGTTAGGGGGGCGACGTTGGGAACGACGACCGGAGTCGGCTCCTCGCGCACGATTACGCCGGCCTGGGTTTGGCTTTCGCGGTCGAGGAACTTCGTGGCCAGCCATTTGAAGATGTAGTCCATGATCGATTTGGTCATGGGGATTTCGGGGTTTTTGGTGAAGCCGCTGGGCTCGAATCTGGTGTGCGTGAATTTGTCGACCAGGAAATTGAGTGGCACGCCGTGTTGCAGCGCGAGGCTCGTCATTGTGGCGAAGCTGTCCATCAGGCCGGAGATCGTGCTGCCTTCTTTGGCCATGGTGATGAAGATCTCGCCAGGCGTGCCGTCTTCGTATTTGCCGACGGTGATGTAGCCCTCGTGGCCGCTGATCGAGAATTTGTGCGTGATCGACTCGCGCTCGTCGGGGAGCTTGCGGCGAATTGCGGTGGGGGCGACGCCGAGGTCGGCGAGTTTCTTGTCGTTGCCGGTGGACAGCGGCTGCGAGCGTTTGCAGCCGTCGCGATAGACGGCCACGGCTTTCAGGCCCATCTTCCAGGCCTCGACATATGCCAGCTCGATCTCATCGACTGACGCATTGCTCGGCATATTGATCGTCTTGGAGATTGCGCCGCTGATGTACGGCTGCACGGCGCCCATCATCTTGAGGTGCCCCATGTAGTGAATCGAGCGCGTGCCGTTCTTCGGTTTGAACGCGCAATCAAAGACCGTCAGGTGCTGATCGAGCAGGTGCGGCGCGCCTTCGATCGTGTCGTTCTCGTCGATGTACTGGATGATCTCGTTGATCTGCTTCGGGTCGTATCCGAGGCGCTTCAATGCAGTCGGAACGGTCTGATTGACGATCTTCAGCATGCCGCCGCCGACGAGCTTCTTGTACTTCACAAGAGCGATATCGGGCTCGATGCCGGTGGTGTCGCAATCCATCATGAACGCGATGGTTCCGGTCGGCGCGAGGACGGATATCTGGGCATTGCGGTATCCGTGCTCCTGACCGAGCGCATACGCTTCATCCCAAACCTGCGTCGCGGCCTCGGCCAGATCGGCCGGCAGGGGACGATTGTTGATGCGGTAGGCGGCGCGGCGATGCTTGTCGATCACACGCAGGAACGGCTCCTGGTTGATGACGTAACCTTCGAACGGACCGACCTTCGCGGCGATGCGCGCGGACTGCGAGTACGACTCGCCGGAGAGAATCGAAGTAATCGCGGCGGCGTAGTCGCGCCCGTCCTCGGAGTCATACGCGATGCCGCGGGCCATGAGAAGCGCGCCGAGGTTGGCGTAGCCGATGCCGAGCGGACGGAAGGCGTGCGAGTTCTTCTCGATCGCCTTCGTTGGATACGAAGCGAAGTCGACGGTGATCTCCTGCGCGGTGATGACGATGCGCAGCGCGGCGCGGTAGGCCTCGACGTCGAAGCCGGTGTTCTCGTTGTAGAACTTCATCAGGTTCAACGACGCCAGGTTGCAGGCCGAGTCATCGAGGAACATGTACTCGGAGCAGGGATTCGACGCGTTGATGCGCGCGGTGTTCGGGCAGGGATGCCAGTCGTTGACGGTGGTGTCGAACTGCATGCCGGGATCGCCGCAGAGGTGCGCTGACTCGGCCATCTTGCGCATCAGTTCGCGCGCTTTGTACGTGCCCATGACGGACTTCGGCTCTGTGACCGTGTAGGTGTTCCAATCGCCGTCTTTCTCGTACGCCTTCATGAACTCGTCGGTGACGCGGACGGAATGGTTGGCGTTCTGGAACTGCACGGAGTCGTAGGCGCCGCCGGGTGCGTTGAAGGCGCCGTCGTAGCCGGCATCGATCAATGCCCAGGCCTTCTTCTCTTCTTTTTCCTTCGACTCGATGAAGTCGAGGATGTCCGGATGGTCGGCGTTGAGAATGACCATCTTGGCGGCGCGGCGGGTTTTGCCGCCGCTCTTGATGACGCCGGCGAAGCTGTCGTAGCCCTTCATGAACGAGACGGGGCCGGATGCGGTGCCGCCGCCGGCGAGGAGCTCGCGCGAGGAGCGGATGCTGGAGAGATTCGAGCCCGTTCCTGACCCGTACTTGAAGAGCATGCCCTCGGTCTTGGCAAGGCCGAGGATGGAGTCCATCGTGTCGTTGACGGAGTTGATGAAGCATGCCGAGCACTGCGGATGCGGTTCGATGCCGACGTTGAACCACACCGGCGAGTTGAACGCGGCCATCTGGTAAAGAAGGATGTGCGTGAGCTCGTCGCGGAACGTGTCCCCATCCGCCTCGGTGTTGAAGTAGCCGCCCTGGCGTCCCCACGCGGTGATCGTGCGGACGACGCGGCCGATGAGCTGGCGCACCGACGTCTCGCGGTCGGGCGAGCCGAGGTGGCCGCGGAAGTACTTCGACACGACGACGTTGGTGGCCATCTGCGACCAGAACTTCGGCATCTCGACGTCTTTCTGCTCGAAGACGATCCCGCCGCTCTCGTTGCTGATGGCAGCCGCGCGCGTTTCCCATTCGCAGGTGTCATAAACGTCGATGCCCGCCTTCGTGAAGAAACGCTCGACTTCGATACCGCCGCCTTTTGTTTCTTTCCTGCGGGCAGGCTTGCTGTTCGAGCGAGGGCGGAGGGGCGTGCTGGGAACCTCGATGGACGTCATGACTGATCTCCTTGCTTCCTAGCGATTGCTTCTTGTCTAGCGATGCAAAAGCGCCCCTACCCGGGGCGCTTTTTGGTTGAGTGAGACGTAGTTAACGGGACAGCAAACGAACGGTGGCGGGTCTGGCCTGTGGTACTGGCGTTTTGACTTTGACGGTGACCTGATACTCGCGAATTTGCAGCGAAACTGACCGCAACGGGCTCCGAACAGCCAAACGGGAAACGTGCCTCAAATCCTTCATCAATCCTCCCCGCGCCATGCAGTTGTCGTTGGTGGGAGACAAGCTACGCCCCGTAGAAACGGATGTCAAGCAAATGACCACAAGATGTTGTGGTCTTGTTGTGCTTTAACACTACAGGGAGCGTAAGTATTCGCCGAATCAGATGTTTAGTCGATGGATTGAAAATGGAGAAGAAGGGCGTTCTCCGCCGTCATTCCACCGCTTCCCCGCAGGTTATCCACAGTATTTTGCACAGGCTTTCGAGGGCAAATCCGCAGAAAATCAACGCGTTTTCCACATGTTTTGCACACGATTTCCATACAAGTTAGCGGCACGCTTTTTCCGCAGCTTTTACGATGCGAATCCGAAGGAAATAGCAGACTCGGCCGGGAAGAAAAATGGCGTAAATGGGGCGGTGTGCCTGCTGCTGCGGAAAAAGTCTAATTCCTCGGGTTGGCGTCGTTTTCCGGCGAGTTGTCTCGATCAGAGAGTGATTCTGCACAAGCGTTGTGACACGTGGAACATTAGTGCGGAGGGGTTTCCGAAAGGCGTTTCGCACGCGAAGGCGCGAAGACGCGAAGGGAGGCAGTAGGGTTCTTGTTCGCGTCTTCGCGGCTTCGCGTGATCAGTAACCGCCGCCCGCTCCGGCGCCGCCGAACGATTTGTCGGTCGCGCCGGCGGAGTCGGAGAGTTGGGGGCCGCCTGCGTCGTGCGACGCCGCGGCATGATCGCCGTGCGGCGCGACGGCGAGGATGCCGCCGATCTGCATCGCTTCGTCGTATGCGGCGACACGGACGGCCGTGGTGACAAAGCCGCTGGTGGCGCGGCGCAACGCGCGCGCGAGCACGGCGCCGGTGGCGATGAACGCCAGGCCGAAGGTGACCAGCTTCGCTTCCATCGGGAAGTCGATGCGATCGTTCAGCTCAACGACAACGAGCGCGATCGAGATCGTTCCGGAGATGAGCAGCACGCGGTCGCGGAAGCGGACTCCCATCGCTAACAGCACCGCGGCGGTCGCGGTGAGGATCACTGCAACGGGAATGCTGGCCGCGAAATTGTGAAAGACGCGCATCAAGATCGTGGCCGCCCAGCCGGTCACCGGCATCGCCAGCGCGATCCCCGCGAAGAGCCACTCGGTCGTCGGCCGCTGCCAGTTGCGGCGCATCGCAATCGCCGCGGCCAGCGCGAGGATTGCGGCAACGAACATCGTGAGGAAGACATCGTTCCACTTGGCTGCGACATAGACGACCACGAGCGCGACGGCGCAAACGCCGAAGAACGCGTCGCGCATGCGCCAGCCGGCGAGTCCGGCGGCGAATGCGAAGACGAGGAGTGCCTCGACCTTGCCGGAGCTCGGCAACGTAAAAATCAGGACGAACACGCCGGCGATCCAGAGCGTTGATTCCAGTCCGGTGGCGAAGAAGTGATACCGGCGGATCAGCCACTCCGCGGTTCCGATGGCAACGATGCCGGTGAGCCATTCCTTTGGCAGCGAGAGGATGGCGAAGAATCCGAAGAATGCCGCGAGCGCGACGAGCGCCAGAATCGAGAAAACGATGCGAAGCATGATTCCGTTATGCCGCCACGGAGTTGCCGCAACACCCGCGACATGCAGACGGCGAAGCGCTTCCGTCCTCTCCTCTTCGACCGATGGCGCCGGAAACCAGCTCATGCCGCCGCCTTTTTCAGCTTCGCATTGGAGATGAACAAGCCCGCGATGGCGCCGATGGTCGAGATGAGGAGATAGAACATGATGAACACCTCTTCACGAATCGCACTGCAGATGGCGATGTCGACCGCGATCGCGCCGTAAACCCAGGCGTAGATAACGAATGCCGTCGAATTGAAACGACGGGCATAGATCCACGACGCGATGGCAAGAACGATCGCGATCGCGCACCCGAGGTAGCGCGTGGCGCCGTGCGCGGCAAGGGTGAGAGCGCCCCAAAACGCCAGATTCGCCGCGGCGTTGTCGAACAACGAACGGAACGTCGTGGCCGGGCGGAGGCGCAGATCGATGACGCGCCAGCCGGCGATGATCGCCGCGCAAACGAAGGCCCGGCCCGCCGTCGACACCGGCGCGTCGAAGATCGTGTCGACGCTCCGCCGCTCGATGCCGAGCCACGCCGCCAGCGACGCGATCGACAGTGAGAGCACCAGACGAGACGCAAAAAAGTACGCTGTCGCCGCGTGCAACAGCGCCAGCAAAAGGAAGTGACGCTGCCAGTTGTCGCCGAGAAGATGGAACTGATGTTCGATGTATCCGAGATCCGCGCTCAGCAGCAGGGCGGCGAGCAGCAGCACGTACTCATCGATCAAACCCGCCTGCTGCTTGCGTTTCCAGAATGCCCACGCATAGCACGCTGCGGCCGCGATGCCGATGCCGCCGGCGATGGCGAGCGGGCCGAGGTCGTCGAGATGTTTGGAGATGAGGACGCCAACGCCGATGGAGACGATCATCACGCCCAGCCACGTCAACAGCCGCAGCTCGGCGTAGATGCTGACGATGTCGCGGCGCTCGGCGGCGATGAGTTGCGCGAAATGCGCGGTGCTCGGTGGGCCATCGACGACGGGGCGATCGCGAAGGCGGAGCAGTTCCGGTTCGAGGGAGATCAAGTTGGGATTCTACCTTTTTGCGCTGCGCGCGTTGTCGGTTGTCGGTTGATTGCGCTTCGCGCGTTTAGCGCTGGAAGCCTCTCGATATCCGGTTGTCCGGCCGGCGCATCGCAATCGATCTCGCGTCCTTCTGACAACGCGCGAAGCGCATCTAACCGACAACCGAAAACGCGCGAAGCGCAATCAACCGACAACCGAGAACGCGCGAAGCGCAATCAACCGACAACGCGCGAAGCGCAATTCGTCACACCACGTACGCCACCGCAAACCCTACCTGCGCGGCCATCATCATTAGGTACATGTGGCGCCACGACGGATGGTTCTCAGTGGCCGTGAGCTCGTCGGGATTGCGGACAATCAGCCAGACGGTGTAGGCGCCCCAGAGCGCGAGGACGATGCCGAGGATGGTGAGGAACGTACCGTTGCCGGTGAGGATGTGCGTGGCGGCGCCGAGCGGCATCAGCAGCCAGGGGAAGATGAAGAATGGCGCGATCATCCACGCGGCGCGCTTGACGCCGAACGCAATCGGGAGCGTGCGGCAGCCGCCGGCGCGGTCGCCTTCGATGTCGCTGAAATCTTTCGTCGATGCGGCGCCGAGGAGGAAGAACATGAAGACGGCGCCGATGAACCACGGCTCGAGCGTCGTGGCGTGCGCGACCATCGTCCAGCCGGCCACTTTCAGCAGGCAGCCGCGCGGGATGGCGATGGTCAGGTTGGCGCCGATCGGATGCGCCTTCGTACGGCCGAGCGCGGGGACGGAGTAGACGAACGTCGAGATGAAGGCGATGAGATAGATGCCGATGCATTCGTGCCACGGCAGCGGCGCGAAGAACTTGGCGTGACACGACGTGTAGGGATAGACGACGACGAGCCACGTCGGCACGAGGCCGAGCGCGTACATGATCCACGTAAAGATCCACGCTCCTCGTATCGACACTTCGCCCGTGACGATCGGCCGCTTGGGCTTGTTGATGCGATCGATCTCGAGGTCGTAGATCTGGTTGAGCGAGTTGTTCGCCGCGTTGAGCAGCGACGCGCAAAGCGAGCCGAGGACGATGGTCCAGATCACGGACGAAGTCAGCGCGCGCGTCGGATCGGGATTGTGCGCGGAGCCCCACGCGCAGACCGCGCCGGAGACGATGCCGAGGAGCGGAGGAAGCAGCGTGAAGGGACGGGCGAGGGCGATGTAGGGCTTCACGGGGTGGGAGTTTATGCGGTCTCGGGGTTGCGCGGTTGCTGGGGTCGCGTGGTTGCCGAGTTGCCGGGTTGCTGGGTTCTCAAAAGCGGAATGTTGAATGTTGGATGTTGAGTGTTGGATGTTGAATGAGCCGGGCAGTGGCTGGCCTCCCATTCAACATGCAACATTCAACAGTTAACACTCAACATTCAGTCGTTCGAGGAATCGGCGACGATCCAAGCAAGGATCACGAGCAATACCTCCCGGGAATTGAAACCACCATTCGGTGTTAGTCTGCCGGAGCAACAGCGATGAGCCGCAAGCCTAACTTCGAAAACGATGCGGCCGAGGACGACGGGAACGTCGGATCGCCGCCATCGAGAAGCAGCATGAACGAAAGCAAAATCGCCCTTTTCATCGACTTCGAGAACATCGCCATCGGCGTGGCCGACGCCAAGTTCAAGAAATTCGAAGTGGCCCTTCTTCTGGAGCGCCTGCTCGAAAAAGGGAAGATCGTCGTCAAGCGCGCTTACTCCGACTGGGACAAGTTCCCCGATTACAAGCGCGAGCTGCACGAAGCAGCCATCGAGCTGATCGAGATTCCGGGCCGCGTTTATTCGGGCAAAAACTCCGCCGACATCCGCATGGTCGTCGACGCCATGGACATGGCCTGGTCGAAGGATCACATCAACATCTTCGTCGTCGCGTCGGGCGATTCCGATTTCTCCCCGCTCGTCTCGAAGCTGAAAGAGAACGACAAGCACGTCATCGGCGTCGGCGTGAAGAATTCGTCGAGCGATCTGCTGATCGACAACTGCGACGAGTTCATCTTCTACGAGGATCTCGTGCGCGGCACGAAGGCGCCGTCGAACGTGACGTTCAAGGACAAAAAACAAGGGGAAGTTTTCAAGCTTCTGATCGACTCGATCAAGGCCCTGATGCGCGAGAACAAAGAGATCCTCTGGGGCTCGATGGTCAAACAGACGATGCAGCGCAAGAAGCCGACG
The DNA here is from genome assembly GCA_963719365.1 of Thermoanaerobaculia bacterium. GTDB lineage: Bacteria > Acidobacteriota > Thermoanaerobaculia > Gp7-AA8 > Gp7-AA8 > JADGNZ01. Next base: position 2,964,813 of record OY970380.1, read on the forward strand.
TTCAACGAGGAGTACTACGGCTACAACACGTTCAGCGATCTCCTCGAGGATGCGCAGAAGAACGACATCATCAAGATCAAGAAGGACGTGAAGAGCGGGTCGTACGTGATCACGGGGTTTGCGCAGCCGACGCCGTGACGAAGTGATCAGTGATTAGTAGATTGGTGATTAGGAAAACCGCTCGACGCAAGCCGGTTCCTAATCTACTAATCCACTGATCTACTAATCACTCATCCACATCCTTTTTCCTCGTCGCGAAAAACCACACCGCGATGATCAGCAGCACAACGCCGAAGAACAACGAGTGCGTCGCCGTGCTCACCAGACGCATCGCTGCGCGCAAGGCGAGGCCGCCGAAGAGAATGGCGACGATGGCAGCGATGGCCAGTTTGGTCGTGGTTGAGGATTTCAATCGGCCGTGAGAATAGACTAGATCGTCATGCGAACGATTGCTCTCGCGCTCCTCCTCACGCTCGCCTGCGGCAAAGCGAAAATCGACAACGCTTCGAAGCCGCACTCGGTTCCGGGCGAGAAGGTCTACGCGATGCACGGCAAGATCGTGGGGCGCGACACGAAGGAAAACGCTCTATCGATCGATCACCAGGCCATCCCCGGCTACATGGAAGCGATGACGATGGACTACATCGTACGAGGCGCGAAGGTGGAGTCGCTGCCTGCGAACGGAACGTCCGTCGATGCAAAGCTGCATGTCACGGACGAGAAGGGGATCTGGATCACGGACGTGGCGGCGTCGCGGTAGCTTCTTCGCGTCTTCGCGCCTTCGCGTGACCGAATTACGACTGCACCGGCCCGACGAGCACCGTCGCAATCAGAGTCCCTGCCTCCACCGCCGTGACTCCGGTCTCCACGATCACCAATCCATTCGCCTGCACCATCGACGTCGACACGCCCGATCCCTGCGATGTCATCGGCTCGGAGACCAGTTCGCCGTCGCGGGCCAGCACGCGAACGCGCATGTAGTTGCGCCGGTCACCGCGCGATTTCAGCGACGCCATCACGCGCGTCTGCACGACCGGCGGCAGCAGATTCTCCTTCTGCCCCATCGCCTTCTTGATCGCCGGCGCGATGAAGAGAAGGAACGACACCATGCACGAGACCGGATTGCCGGGCAGCCCGAAGTAAAGCCGGCCGCGCAGCCGCGACAGAACGACCGGCTTGCCGGGTTTCATCGCCACCTGCCAGAACTTCGTTTCCGCACCGAGCGCGTCGAGCGCATCTTTCACGAAATCGTAGGCGCCAACGGAAACGCCGCCCGACGAGATGACGAAGTCCGACTCGAGCGCTGACTCGATCGCCGCGATCGTGGCCTCGCGCGTGTCGCGCACGATACCGATCGTCCGCGGAATGGCGCCCGCTTCCCGCGTCAGCGCAGCGAGCGAGTAGGAATTCGAGTTGACGACTTTGCCCGGCGTGACGACATCGCCGATGTCGATGATCTCGTCGCCTGTCGAAAGAATGGCCACCGTTGGCCGGCGTCCAACCCTCACCGACATCCGCTGCACTCCCGCCAGCACTCCCACTTCGGCAGCATGAATCGGCGTTCCGTCACGCAACACGACGTCGCCGGTGTGCATGTCCTCGCCGCGCCTGCGAATATTCGTTCCGCGCCGCAACGGCCGGAACACGCGAACGACGTCGCTGCCGGCGTCGGTGATCTCGACATGCGCAACGGTGTCCGCGCCATCCGGCATCAGCGCGCCAGTCATGATGCGAATGGCAGTCCCCGCCTCGACGCGCCGCGCAGCCACAGTACCCGCCGGCAGATCCTCAATCACCTTCAACGAAACCGGCGAGCCCTCCGACGCCCCCGCAATATCCTCGGCACGCACCGCGTACCCATCCATCGCCGTGTTGTCCTTCTGCGGCACGTCGTAGGTCGCGTGGATGTCCTCGCGCAGAACCCGTCCATGCGCTTCCGCGAATGCGACCTCCTCCACATCAAGCGCCTGCACCTCGGCCAGCACACGCTCCTGCGCCTCTTCAACCGCAATCATCCGTTCGCCGGCGCGTGGTGTTTGGAAGGTGGTCATGAGTCAACGTCCTCGGCGCGCCTGACTCAGAAGTTTCTCGACGCGCTTTGCGGATCTTAGCGATTCTTTCAGGACCTCGTGCTCCCAAAGCCGCAGGACTCGCCAACCCAACTGCTGGAGTTCTTTCGTCCGCCGCGCGTCACGTTGCTTGTTGCCGAGGCGCTTCGCATCCCAGTAACTCGTGTTCGACGACGGAGCCCGTCCGTCGCCGCATTTCGTGCATCCATGCCAGAAACAGCCATCGACAAAGACCGCCACTTTCGCTCGCGACCAGGCGAGATCCGGCTTGCCGGGAAGCTTCGAGTGAATGCGATACCCGCGCACGCCGCGGGCCCAGAGAAGCTTCCGCAGACGCAGCTCAGGCTTGGTGTCGCGCGAGCGGATCCGCGACATATTGAACGAGCGAGTGGCTTTGTCGTGGACGTCCATGAGGTCTTTTTCTACATTCGGTAGAAGTTCTTTTTTCCTCCGACCCTTCCCGATACACTGCCCTCGTGGACCTCAAAGTAGTCGAGATATGCGCCGGCGGCGGCGGCCAGGCGCTGGGTCTCGAGCACGCCGGTTTTGAGCACCTCGCCGCGCTCGAGATCGACATTCACGCCTGCGAGACGCTTCGCCTCAACCGGCCTGAGTGGAACGTCATCAAAGACGATATCCATCACTTCGATGGAACGCCGTACAAAGGCCGCACGGATCTGCTGGCGGGCGGCGTTCCCTGCCCGCCGTTCTCGATCGCGGGAAAGCAGCTCGGCAGCGACGATGACCGCGATCTGTTTCCCGAAGCCCTGCGTCTCGCTGCTGAGATTCAGCCTCGCGCCGTGATGCTCGAAAACGTTCCCGGATTTGCGTCGGAAAAATTCAAGAACTACCGCAAAGCCTTGATCGAAGAATTCGGCCAGCTCGGATACAAAGTCGATGGTTGCATTCTGAACGCTTGCGACTTTGGCGTCCCGCAACTCCGGCCTCGGTTCATCATGGTCGCGCTTCGCAAGGAGGACATGCAGTTCTTCCGCTGGCCCGATGCGGAGCAGCGCAGGCGCTTGGTGGGCGATGTTCTGGCCGATCTGATCGGCGCAAACGGTTGGAAGGGCGCTGCCGCCTGGAAAGCGCGCGCCGCCGGCATTGCGCCTACAGTTGTAGGAGGTTCAAAAAAACACGGCGGCCCCGACCTCGGGCCCACGCGCGCCAAGCAACAGTGGGCTGCGCTCGGCGTCGACGGTCTCGGCATCGCCGACGAACCGCCATCGAAAGATCTTCCGAAAGGCGCCAGTCCGAAGCTCACCGTTCGGATGGTGGCGCGAATACAAGGTTTCCCCGATGCATGGCAATTCGCTGGCCGCAAGACCGCCAGCTACCGGCAAGTCGGCAACGCGTTTCCGCCGCCAGTCGCTGAGGCAGTCGGCCGCTCGATCATTGCCGCTTTCAAAGCAGCCGCTGAGAAATCGACCGAGCGCCGGCGGCAGCGCATCGTCGGTCGCCCTGAAGCCGCGATCAGGTAACACATGCCGAAGACGCCAAGTGCTCCGCGTCAGCCCGGATCAAGAGCAAAGATCCTCGCCTTTTTACTCGCGAATACGGGCCGCGTGCTGACTTCGGACGAGATTCGCGACGCCTCGGGCAATGCGTCGGAGTGGGCTCGCCGCGTCCGCGAGCTGCGCACGGAAGAGGGTTATCAGATCCTCACCCACAACGACCGCGCCAACCTCAAGCCAGGCGAATATCTCATTGAAACGGACGAGCGTCTGCCTGCTCTCGCTCGCAACGTTTCGAAGGAGACGCGCGCCTTCGTCTTCGCGCGCGACGGCTACACCTGCCAGCTTTGCGGCGTTGCTGCCGGGGACCCCGATCCTGACACCGCTGGCCGAACGATCCGCCTCGCTCTCGGGCACGTCATCGACAAATCGAAGGGTGGTTCCGACGAAGCGTCGAACTTTCGCACCTATTGCAGCAACTGCAACGAGGGTCTGCAAAACATCTCTCCGCCCAAACCTTCTCAGATCGATGTGCTCACGTACATCAGGCGCGCCACTCGCGAGGACCAGCTCGCGGCGCTCAAATGGCTGCGCCAAAAATTCAACGAATGAGCGGAGCGAGAGGGCTAGGTCGGAAGTGGAAGTGACGAACTCTTCGTGGCGCATAAACCGCACTCTTCTGGCATCACTTTCACCCTCGACTCGATCCAACCCGTTCACTTCCTCGGAGCTTGGGATGCAGGGCGGGAGTGAAGGTGAAGCAAATGATGGTTTGGGTCGAAGGGGACTATCTGCAGGGCGTAGTTGTAGCTGATCAAATATGGCGTAGTAGGCGAGATGAGCACCTGCAGTTAATTCGAGCCAGCACGCCTTCGCTATCTTGCGGTGCTCCCACGTCTTTGCGAAATGTTTGCAAGGCCTCTAATAAAAGGCTCTTATGTGATACTGACGGCATGGACGTAGTGGAACTGGGACCGGAGATCGTTAGCGTCGATCGTTGGAGCTACGTCGAGGTACCCGTTTACAAGGGTGACGGCGCTCCGCATCCCACGATGCGAGGCGGTCCGGCAGTGATGACCGTCCGCTGCACGAAATGCAACAAGTCGGGCTGGCGTGTGACCGAAGGTCCTGACCGGCTGAACGAGCGCTGGTTTCACCTCGCTGGCGTGACTGTACGAATCTACTGCGACGGATGCCAGATCGCCAGAGCGTGGCATGTCGCCGAGATTCCCGGCTACGCCTCGTAGGTGGACAATTCCAAATCGCTTTGCGATAAGTTACCGGCTCTGCAAAGGAGTGCCTAACCTAACCGTTGCGCTGAGGCCTATGCACGTAGCGCAGTTGAGCGCGCCGCGTACGCTGAACTCCGAGCTGTCCGCAAATCGGCCCTATCCACTCTCTCCCGCTTTTCGCATCTGCCACAGGAGATGACTGAGATGCGATCTTCGCGACTCGCCTGTCGTCACGATCAGGAGCTTGGTGATCTTCAGTTCCAGCGGGTCGGTCAGGAGGAGGATCAGCATCTCGCGGAGGAAGTTGGTGTTCAGGGTGACGTCGTTGTCGGTGCCGACGCCGAGGCGGAGGCCTTTCTTTTCCCACCAGGAGAAAGGGTGGTCTTTGTAGTCGCTGATCGCGCCGGTCAGTTTCTTGTTCGATGACGGCAGCGACACCAGCGTCAGGCGTTTATCGATCATGCGGTTGAGGACGTCGTGCTGGTAGTGCTCGACTTCGCGAGCGTGATGGAACTTCGTTTTCGTTGCCAGCGTGGCTTCGTTATCGGTCAGCGGCGAACCGCGCAGGAGTTTTTCGCGGATCTTGTCGCGGCCACTCCAGTCCATGTCGAGCAGTTCGTCGTGCTCGCGCGTGCCGCGCGAGACCGGCTCGCCGCGGCCGTTCGCGGTGAGGACGCGCTGGAGCATGCGATGGAAGTAGAAATTGGGATTGATGCCGAGGGAGAGGCCGTGCTCGATGGCGTCGACGTACCAGATGTTCATCGCGTTATCGACAGCCTGGATGCCCTGCCGCAGCGTGTTCCACGTCTCGCCGTGATGACTGCGCGTGCGGAAGCCGTACGCCTGCAGTTTGCGAAAGCCGACGCGCATCTCCTGAAAATGGGCCTTCCGATAAAACCCGCGCTCGTTGCCCACCGTGTCCACCTCGGTGACGACATCGCGAAGCTCCGGATGTTTCTTCAGCAGCTCGATGATCTGCCGCACCTGATCGTCGAAACTGGCCCGCTTCGTCGGATAGCGCGTGGCGTCGTAGAAGCCGGGCTCTTTGCGAAAACTCGGCGAGAGGATGAAACGAAACGCGGGAACCTCGGATTGAAACGCGCGGAACCCTTCGTACAAACCCAGCATCACGTCCTCGGCAGTCAGCGCGCTGATGCCGGGAATCTGTTCGGACGAGTCGGTGGTCTCGCGGAAGAGGGTGAACTTCAGTCGGATCGAGCCGACGTTGGCGTCGCGGTAGAGCCGGTTCGCCATGTGATACGCGGCGTCGCGATGCGCTTCGCGCGACGTGAGAACGAGCTTGGCGAGGTAGAGAATCTTCAGGTACCGATCAAAACGATCGTCGTCGCCGAGGCGGATGAGACGATCGACATCGGCGGCGCTGGCGATGGGAAGCGCACCGGCGCCATACACCTCGGCGATCTTCGCTTCGTACATCGCGCGCTGCGGACCGTCGAGCAGAGGCGCGAGGCGTGGCCAGATGAAATCGGCGTCGAGCGAGCCGGTGAGATGAATGTGCTCGTCGCGAAACGGAATCGGAAACGCGCGAAAGAAATCGGCGAGCGAACGTGCAACGGCGTGATTGAGAAGCGCTTCGATCGGCGCGGCGTCGACGCGGAAGTGGCCGAGAAGCTCGCGAAATTCACGAATCTCATGAGCGAGAATGAGGTCCGTCTCGAGTTGCGGCGCGTGCGAGGCGAGCGACAGCGTGTCGGCCAGCGACAAACCGCTCGTCTCGCTGATGAGTTGCGTGAAGAATTTCGTCAGCCGCGGAACGACTTCCATGCCGCGCATGCTATCGCGGGCGGCGAACAGCCTGCGGCGTGCGGATCGGCTGTTTGCCGGGCTCTGGTATTCTCGAACGCCTGTTGCCCGACGACGCCACACCTATCGAGCTTTCGATCGTCATGCCGTGCCTCAACGAAGCGCGGACTCTGCCGGCGTGCATCGAAAAGGCGTTCCGTGCGTTTCGCGAGCACAACCTGTCAGCCGAGGTGGTGATTGCGGATAACGGAAGCACCGATGGATCGATTGAGATCGCGAACCGCCTCGGCGCGCGCGTAGTGAACGTCGCCGAGCGCGGTTACGGCGCCGCACTTCACGCCGGGATCGAAGCGGCCCGAGGAACGTTCGTCATCATGGGAGATGCCGACGACAGTTACGACTTCAGCGCCATCGCGCCATTCGTGGAGCGTCTTCGCGCCGGCGCGGAGCTGGTCATGGGATGCCGTTTCCCATCCGGCGGCGGCACGATCATGCCCGGCGCCATGCCGTGGAAACACCGCGTGTTCGGTAATCCCGTACTCACTGGTATGGGAAGGCTTCTCTTTCACGCGCCGATCTCGGATTTTTACTGTGGGCTTCGCGGCTTCCGTCGCGATTGGGCCATCGCACTCGACCTGCGCACCACCGGAATGGAGTTCGCGCTCGAGATGGTGACGAAGGCCGCGGTGATGAGCGCGAGGATCGAGGAGGTTCCGATCACGTTGTACAAAGACGGCCGCGGCCGTCCGCCGCACCTCCGCAGTTGGCGTGACGGGTGGCGCAGCGTTCGATTCTTTCTTCTTTACAGCCCGCGCTGGCTGTTCCTCGTGCCCGGCATTCTGCTGTTCGCGGCCGGTGGTGCCGGCTGCGCGGCGTTGCTGCCCGGACCTGTGCACGTTGGCTCGATGGGATTCGACACGACGACGATGCTCGTCGCGGCCATGGTGCTCATCCTCGGATACCAGCTCATCATCTACGCCATTTTCACCCGCTTGTTTGCCATCACGGAGAAGCTCCTGCGCCCCGACAAGTTGACGGCGATCTTCTTCACCAGGATCACACTCGAGGGCGGCATTGCCGCCGGTTCATTGCTCCTGACCGGCGGTCTTGCCCTTCTGCTCTACGCCGTTCACCTCTGGCAAGTGCATGGTTTCGGGGCGTTCGACTACTCGGAGAGCCAGCGGCTGGTGATCCCGGCCGTCACCGCCATCATCCTCGGCGTGCAGACCATCTTCGCCAGTTTCTTTCTCAGTATTCTCGGTCTTGCCCGCCGCTGAGACCTCGATACTCGATCCATTTGAAGAGCCGCACGACGACTCGCGGCGGCAGCAGGAGCAGGATTCGTTCGATCAGCAGCCGCAGGCGATCGACCACGCCAAATTGCCCGCTGAAGTAACGCGTCTTGATCTCGATCATGCTTGCGATCGTTGGACGCACGAGCGAGAACTTCAGCGCGCCGGGATGGAACCGGTAGAGGATCAGCGGTTCTTCCGACGCAGCGAATCGCGCGCCACGCGCCAGCATCCGGCACCACAGCTCGAAGTCTTCGACGACCTGACCTTGCTCGTAGCCGCCTGCCGCTTCGACCGACGCTTTGCGAAACATGACCGAGGGATGTGAGAGCGCGTTGGTTCTGCGCAACCGCAGCGCGATCGCATCATGCGTGATTGGAAGGTTGCGGCGCGCGATGCGGCGGCCGTTCTCGTCGATCACGATGATGCGCGAGCCGTAGACGCCGACCTCCGGATGCGAGGAGAGGAATGCCATCTGCCGCTCGAGCCGGTGCGGCAGGCAGACGTCGTCGGCATCGAGCCTGGCAATCAGCGCAGCGCGCGCGAGGCCCACTCCAACATTTAGTGACTGGGCGAGACCAAGTTTCACATCGTTGCGGTGCAGTCGAATCCGAGGATCGTCGATGCCCGCCAGCATGGCTGCGGTCGAAACGGCAGACGGATCTTCGACGATGAGGAGCTCGAGATCGGTGAACGTCTGCGCCAGCACGCTCTCCACCGCTTGCCGCAGAAACGCCGGCTGCGGGTTGCACACAGCCATCAAGACAGTGATCGCGGGCGGCTGCGTCATTGAGCGTCGCGTTCCATCGGCAACGAAAGGACGTGCACCGGCACGTCATGCGTTGCGCCGGTCAGCTTCGCGTCGAGAATTCGCGTGCGATATCCGAGCTCGTTCATCTTGTTGATGAAGTCCTCAGGAGTGATCGGTGGATGCACCTCACAGAGAATCACCGGCCGGCGCTCGCCTCGCAAAAGACGTTGCATCCCATCGATCGCGAGCAGTTCCGCGCCTTCGATGTCGAGCTTCACGACGTCGAGCCCTGGCAGCGCGTGATCTCGCACGAAATCATCGAGGCTCGTGATGCCCACCGAAATCCCATGCTCGCCCACACGACCGTCGACGAGCGTGTGCCCCGCATGGAACGTGTCGAGAAACAGGAGCGACTCGCCGCTGGTGGCCGCGATCGCCTTCTGCACTGGCTGGACGTTGGGCAGATGCCCTACCTGTTTCAGGAGCCGCGCGAAATTGTTCGGATCCGGCTCAAACGCGAAAACGCGCCCGTCCGCGCCGGCGCGCCGCGAAGCAAGCAGCGAATAGCCTCCCATGTTTGCCCCGCCATCAACGACCAGCATGCCGGGCGCAATCGCATCCCAAAACGCGCGCGTCGATTCGGGCTCGTGCAGAAAGATCGCCAGGCTTGGCCACAGCCGGACCAGCAGCGGATAGATCTTCCATTTCAGCGACGAGATCGCATCGAGGACCACAAGAGGAACGAATCGCTTGACGACGATCGTTCGCCACTCTGCGAGCACCGGCATGAGAGATCCATCGTAGCCTACGCGGCCATGGCCTTAGAATCCCGCAACACATGATCGTCCTGGCCGGCGCGGCATTCTTCTACCTCGGCGCGCAACTAGCTGCCAGGATTCACAATTCAGAGGAGCTCACATCGCTCGAGCGCGCCAGCAGCGCCGCGCTGCTGGGCACATCCGTTTGGATCGCGGTCAATTGGCTGTTGTCGGTGCCGCACTGGCTGAACCGCCCGGCCCTTCTCTCGATCGCTGCCGTCGCGATTGTCGTCGCCATCATCCTCAGGCGGCCCGGCACCGTTCGCATTCGCCCTTCCGCCATGATCCTGCTCTGTCTTCTGCCGCTGGCAGGCTGGCTCGCCTTCCTGCTGTGGCGCGCCTACATCCTGCCAATTGGCAGCGCCGACGCATTGATCTACCACATGCCGCGCGCGGTCATGTTCTGGAGGGCCGGCGGTTACGCGTGGTTCCCCAATGTCCCCGACTTTCGCATCAACGGCGTCGCCGCGAACTACGAATTGCTGCTTGCCGATGTCCTGGCCGTTCAAGGCCGCGACACGATCGCGGAATGGACGAGCATTCTCTTCTTCGTCCTTCTGCTCATTGTCTCCACGGCGCTGGCCCGGCGTTGGTGGGGCCCGGGACACTATCTCGTCGCGGTGCCATACCTCATCGCGTCAATTCCGTTGGTCGTCCTGCACGCCGGAGCAATCAAGAACGATCTGATGTCGCACTTCTTTGCATTGAGTGCGCTGTTATGGGCGGGGCGTTGGTTTTCAAGCCGCCGTTTCCCTGACGCCGCGCTATGTGTGATCGCGCTTTTCGCCGGAGCCGGCACAAAGAATCACTTGCTGCTGCTCGTCGCCATCCTCGGCGTACTTTTTCTCATGTGCCGTCCTTCGTTTCGTTTCCTTCTGCGGTTGTCGCTCGTCGCGGCCGCCTCATTTCTCTTGCTCGGAGGCGTTCACTATTTCTTTTCGATCCGCCACTCAGGCGGCGACGGCGTTGCCCCGGCACAATACGGCGAATGGGGAAATCTGATCCGCTTCCCCGTCGATATCTTCACCGCGCCCTTCTCATCCTCGGACACCGACCTCGTTCTCCCCTGGGCTCATGCTCCGACTCCCTGGTATCACTACGACGTCTACTCCTCGCATTATGGGCAGCTAGTGAGCATCGCGCTGATCCTGATGCCTGCATTACTGTGGGTTTTCCGCCGGCGCAATGATGGAGCGGCTCCCGGAGAACGTTACGTCGTCCTCGCAGCCGGCTGCCTGTTTTTTCTTATCATGATGCCGATACGCGCCGTCCCCTCCGGTTTTGCGCCCTATTTCCCACGCTATTTACTGTCAGTGGCAGTTCTGATCCTCTGCGCGACGATTGTGCCACTTTATGCCGCAATCGAGCGCAACCTCGTCGATAGCAAGGCGATCGCCGGAATGGCGCTGGTCACGGCAATCGCTCTCCCGCTGTTGCCAATTGCAAACTATGCGGTGCACGACAAATGGATGCCGCTCGACTATGTGGAAGCCATAGTAGGCCGGCCCGGAGCTCGTCTTTATCCACCGATGCCAATTCGCGCGGCGATGGTGGTCGACCGTATCGCTGGCCCAACGGATCGAATTGAAATCCATGGCGGCCACGACACGTATCTCTATCCGGCTTACGGAGCGTCGCTGTCGCGTGATCTTCATTTCATCAGCAGTGCTGCAGAGATCCGACCCGACGCGCCATGGGTGGCCATCGACCGCGCCGACAACATCTTCTGGCATCACCCCGCGTTCAAGAGCGCCGGTGATTGGCGTCGTTATTGGGGGCAGGGCACGCCTTCCGCTGAGGACGTCAACGTGCTCCAGGTCCTGGCTCGGGATCCGCGCTATCAGCTCGTGTACTACTCGCCTCGATTCAATCAGGCGGTGTTCCGCCGCATTCAATAGCGAGGCCGCGGCCGCGCGATCTCGAGCAGAGGAGACGCGCCCTGCCTTTGAGCGACTTTCCCTTCCTCAAGAGCCGTGAGGCATCGCGCGGACTGCGGAAGATTCTGGAGGTTGCGCTCATCGATGTACCGCACATAGACGGCGCCCCGCGGCAATCCATGAAGATGCGCATCCAGCATGCGGCACGGCGGCAGGTCGGACTCCGTCAAATGCGGCAGCCACGACCGTCCTTCGTTCGTATGTGCGTACGCAAGGGAGAATGGAACTTGGTCCTTGTATGCGTACCAGTAATAGGAGCCGGCGGGTGCAACGAAGGGGCAATCCTGTGGTTGGAGCCAGACACCCTCGCCGGGAAGGAGATTGCTCATGATCGCTTCCTGGAGTTTCCAATGACTCTGATCAATTGGTTCGCGCAGTTCGACGATTGCGGCTGCAATAAAGAGAGCCACCACCACCACGTTCGCGCCGATTGTCCACACACGGTACCGCTTCGGTGCCGCCGAGAGGACAACTCCATAGGCCGCAGCAAGCGAACAACCCCACATGACGAAGTACTGCGGCCAGAGGCGCGGATACGAATAGAGGAACCGGAGCTCCAGCGCGCCTGAGATCACGAAAGCGATGAGCAAGAGCGCGAGATTCCGGCGCCGCGCACTCATTGAACGCCACTCGGCAATGAGCAGGATGATCAATAGAGCGAGCGCCGGAATCACCACCTGTGGGCGAAACCACGTCGAGCAATATTCAAACGGGCCCGGAAACCGAAACGTGGTGCCAACCAGCTGCGACGAACCGAACCACTCGTAGTATCGGAGGGGATATCGATACGCGAAAAACAGCAGTGCTCGCAATGGCGCAGCGCGCAACGCGGCAGCGAGCGCGATTGCCGGCCCCGAAGCTGCGACGAGCAGTGATAGCGCCGCATCCGGCCACGAACGTCTCCTCGCGCTCCACAAATATGCGAGGTACCAGACTGCGATCGCGGCAGTCTCGAGCGGCCACTTTGGATTCCATAAGGCCGCCACTCCGATGAGCGCCGCACCGACACCGGCCAGCAGGGCTCTTTTTCTTGGGCTGCGCTCATCGCGCACAATCAGGAGGACGCCTCCCCAGAACAAGAGAAGGGTAAATGGCTCCGAGCGTACGTCGATGACGCTTCGATCGTACGTCCATCCCCTTGCGAGCAAGACAGCAAGCGCCGGCAGGACCGCGAGCTCGCTACCGGCCGCTTTCGATGCAAAAACCGCCACACAGAGCATCGCGGCCGTGCCCGCGGCGGCAGCGAGCAGCCTCGCGTTCGTGATGTATTGGCGCAACGCCTCGAAATCGAGATCGGTGGGTGCGAACCGCTCCAAAATCAGATACAAGAACGGCGCGTGATTCTCGACAAAATCGCGATACAGCGTCTTTCCGGACGCCATCCACTCCGCCGCGCGCAGGTGCTCCGCCTCGTCATGATCGAGCGAGCGGGAAATGACGTGTCCAACGACTGCCGCGTGCAGACCCAGGATCAGCACGAGGGCAATCGCGGCGATTGTCCTCAAGAGAGCGCCAGAGGCTGACTCCTCCATAATCCGCCTTGATTGTGGCATGTCAGCCGCGGCGGAAGGCGATGAGAACGTCGCACGCCAGCGAAGGCATCGCGGTGAAAAGGCGGTCGAACGGCGCGACGAGCAGTTTCATCACGCGCGAACCCTGAGGCATTCCGAGGTCGAAGATGCTGACTCCTTGCTGGCTGAGAACTTCGAATCCGTGCAGTCGGATGAATTCCACGAGAGCGCGGCGCGTGAACATTCGCAGGTGTCCGCCTCCTTCGCCGGGACTCATCGGGATGCGCCCTGGCGCAAAGCGAAAGCTGACCTGGCTGAGAAATGGCTGGAATCCGAACATCAGCGCGAGCCGATTGTGCCAGGCTGCAAGGTTCGGAGTGCTGAGGACGCAGATGCCACCCGGCGCGAGCACGCGACGGATCTCGTCCATGAGGTGGTCGGTATCGACGAGATGCTCGATGACTTCGCCACAGTGAATGGCATTCATCGATGCATTGTCGAAAGGGAGCGGGTCGCATTCCAAATCGCACATTGATGCAGCGATGCCCAATTTTCTCGCGGCATGCGGATCGACGACATCGACGCCGAAGGTCTCTCTCGCCTCGATGAAATCCGAAATGTATCGAGTGGCTTCGCCGGCGCCGCAGCCGATGTCGAGCAGCCGTGCGGAACTGGGGGCATGGTGCCGCAACATTGAGGCTGCCTTGCGAATGCGCCCGTTGACGGCCGCGCCGTCCTCCGGATGCGCGAGGTAGAAGTCTTTGGGCTTCATAAAAGAAAGGCAGTCGATTTCCCGAGTGGCCGTTGATTGATTGTATTCGGGCGCCGCCCTGCTTTGCCACATGTCCACGAGCGACAACGCGGACGGCTTCAGTTCGGAATTCGCTCGAGTTTGCGCGAAAGTAATTCGTCAGTGGGTTTTACCGGCCAAAACAGAGCGGCGAGGACGACGAGCAGCAACGCGCCCTGTACCGCGATCAACGCGGTAATGATCGAGCCGACGCTGTCGTGCATGACCACGAGCAGCGCGATTTGGAGCACACCGAAGACCGCGTAAAGTCTCGCGACACCGAAAGCACCGACAGTGACGCGTGCCTGAGCGATGAGCAGCGTCAGACACCCAATCACGAGGACGCCACCAAGGGCCGCGGCAATCGATCCTGCCTCGGCGTAAGCAGCACCATAAAGAAGCGTCGTTAGCTCGCGGCCATACCACGTCAGCAATGCAAGAGGAAGGACGCAGAGCGCAAGATAGTACGCACAAAGCCTCAGCGTCGCGCCGACGATCGATCGTCCCTCCTCATGCAACGCCACAAGCATCGGTCCTGAAATGATGTATAGCGGCACGAACAGCACCCCGAATGCGCGCGTCATCGCCCAGGCAGCTCCGTACTGCCCCGCGACCGCCGCCGGCAGCCAGCGCTTCACCGCGAGCATGTCGGCGTTCTGATAAACCGCGCTGGCAAGAAGCAAAATCAACAGCGGCGAGGCAAGACGTACCACCTCTCGCCAATCGTCGCTGGTTCCCGCTGCCTCTCCACCGCGACGCAGCAACAATGCCGTTGCGATACTCATCGAAATTAGGTAGGCGACGAGTGCCGACTCCGGCCGCTGGATGATTTCGAGGAGAACGAAGGCGAGCACAAGACGAAGCGCAGCCTCAAAAACGGTGTTCAGATTCTGCGCGCGGAAACGTCCCAATCCTTGCAAGAAACCACGCTCGATGCTGGCAAGTGCGAAGGCGATTGCGCACAAGAACGCGAGCATTGGCACCAGGACGGAACGGAAATGAAAGAGCCTCGCGAGCGGAATCGCGGCAGCGCACGAAACGAAAATCGCGGTAGCCGGCCAGCGCCGGAAACGGCTGCGGATAAACGACCGCAGTGCGTCGACGCGCCCAACATCGCCGCGCGCAACCAGCCTTGCGACCACGCGCGACACCGCGGGCGCGATCGTGCTCAACGCCATTGTCGACACAAAGATGAACGACAAGGCTGACGAGAAGTCCGCGTTCGCTTCGGGACCCAGGCGCCGCGCGGTGTACGCGATGTACGCGAAGACGAGAGCCGCCGAGGCTCCGGCACCGGCGACCAGCTCCGCGGCAACGCCGATCTCGGCGCGGAGCTTCACGCGCACTCCGCCCGTGCGGCGGCGATGTCGAAAGAATTGCTTCGTTCCGCGAATCGATAACGTTGTTCAATCAGCGCGTTCATTCGGCGGGACTACGATATCAAGTCATGCTTTCTCTTGCGTGCTGAGAGCAGACGAAACCTAAGGGCAGCCGAAAAAGGAAAAGGCCCTCGATTGCTCGAGGGCCTTTCATAAATTTTATCCCGGCGGCGTCCTACTTTCCCACACAGTTGCCCGCGCAGTATCATTGGCGATGAGAGGCTTAACTGCCGTGTTCGGAATGGGAACGGGTGTGACCCTCTCTCTATGACCACCGGAAACTTGATGTCGGTTTTCGGGGTACAGCATTGAATACGGGTTGCAGGGATGCACACTGCAGACAACATCAAATCAAGGCATTTATGGTCAAGCCAAACGACCGATTAGTACTGGTAAGCTACGAGTATCGCTACTCTTCCACATCCAGCCTATCAACGTGGTCATCTACCACGGGTCTTCAGGGAGAACTCATCTTGTGGTTGGCTTCTCGCTTATATGCTTTCAGCGATTATCCTTTCCCGACGTAGCTACCGAGCGATGCCCTTGGCAGGACAACTCGTACACTAGAGGTCAGTGCTTCCCGGTCCTCTCGTACTAAGGAAACCTCCACTCAATTCTCCTCCGCCCACAACAGATAGGGACCGAACTGTCTCGCGACGTTCTAAACCCAGCTCACGTACCGCTTTAATCGGCGAACAGCCGAACCCTTGGGACCTGCTCCAGCCCCAGGATGCGATGAGCCGACATCGAGGTGCCAAACCCTGACGTCGATGTGAACTCTTGGTCAGGATCAGCCTGTTATCCCCGGCGTACCTTTTATCCTTTGAGCGATGGCCCTTCCATACAGAACCACCGGATCACTAAGGCCTGGTTTCCCATCTGCTCGACTTGTAGGTCTTACAGTTAAGCTCTCTTCTGCCTTTACACTCGACGGCTGATTTCCAAACAGCCTGAGAGAACCTTCGCGAGCCTCCGTTACGCTTTGGGAGGCGACCGCCCCAGTCAAACTACCCGCCTGGCAATGTCCCGGATCCGGATGACGGACCTCGGTTAGAACTCCGGTACTGTAAGGGTGGTATTTCACCGTTGCCTCCACCGAACCTAGCGGCCCGGCTTCAAAGGCTCCCACCTATCCTACACATACAGCACCAGAGTTCACTGCCAGGGTGTAGTAAAGGTGCACAGGGTCTTTCCGTCTAGTTGCGGGTAGCTGGCATCTTCACCAGCGCTACAGATTCGCTGAGCCCCTCGTGGAGACAGTCCCCAAATCGTTACTCCATTCGTGCAGGTCGGAACTTACCCGACAAGGAATTTCGCTACCTTAGGACCGTTATAGTTACGGCCGCCGTTTACCGGGGCTTCGGTTCGTAGCTTCGCCTTGCGGCTAACCACTCCCCTTAACCTTCCGGCACCGGGCAGGAGTCAGGCCCTATACGTCGTTTTCGACTTAGCAGAGCCCTGTGTTTTTAGTAAACAGTCGCTTGGGGCATTTCACTGCGACTAACCGTCGCTTTGTATCGCGAGGATACTGACGACAGCTAGCACACCTTCTTCCGAAGTTACGGTGCTAATTTGCCGAGTTCCTTCACGAGGGATCACTCACGCGCCTTGGAATGTTCTTCCCGTCTACCTGTGTCGGTTTGCGGTACGGTCATCCCGTGGATGAAGCTTAGAGGTTTTTCTTGGCAGCATGGACTCACTGACTTCGGCCAAAAGAGGCCTCGTCATCACTTCTCACGAATACCCGGACGGATTTACCTACCCAGGCTCGCTACGAGCTTAAACCGTCACTTCCGATCGACGGCTCAGCTATCCTCCTGCGTCACCCCATCGCACCACGGTCTGGTACAGGAATGTTGACCTGTTTCCCATCGACTACGCCTTTCGGCCTCGCCTTAGGGACCGACTAACCCTGAGCGGACGAACCTTCCTCAGGAAACCTTAGACTTACGGCGAGTGTGATTCTCACACACTTTATCGCTACTTGTGCCGGCAGAGTCTCTTCTCAACGCTCCAGTAGTCCTTACGATCTACCTTCATCGCGGTTGAGAATGCTCTCCTACCACCAGACCAATCCGAGGATCGGTCTGATCCGCAGCTTCGGTACCACGCTTGAGCCCCGTTACATTGTCGGCACAGAGCCACTTGACCAGTGAGCTATTACGCTTTCTTTAAAGGATGGCTGCTTCTAAGCCAACCTCCTGGCTGTCTGTGCGTCTCCACATCCTTTTCCACTTAGCGTGAATTTGGGGACCTTAGCTGGCGGTCTGGGTTGTTCCCCTCTCGACGACGAAGCTTATCCCCCGCCGTCTGACTCCCGTGTATGACATTGTCGGCATTCGAAGTTTGGTTGGCTTCAGTAACCCGGTAAGGCCCCTAGGCCATCCAGCGCTCTACCACCGACATGATCGGCACGAGGCTATCCCTAAAGATATTTCGGAGAGAACGAGCTATAACGGAATTTGATTGGCCTTTCACCCCTAGACACAGCTCATCCAAGTTGTTTTCAACCAACACTGGTTCGGACCTCCACCTGGTGTTACCCAGGTTTCATCCTGGCCATGCCTAGATCATCCCGCTTCGCGTTTACTCCCAGCGACTAACTCGCCCTATTAAGACTCGCTTTCGCTACGGCTATGCAAAATGCTTCACCTTGCCCCTGAGAGTAACTCGCCGGCTCATTATGCAAAA
>OY970380.1:2985000-5889301 GCA_963719365.1 Thermoanaerobaculia bacterium
TCTCAGTTCCAGTGTGGCCGATCACCCTCTCAGGCCGGCTAACGATCGTCGCCTTGGTAGGCCATTACCCTACCAACTAGCTAATCGTACGCGGACCCCTCCTATGGCGAGAGCCCTTGCGAGCCCCCTTTGACCTCTCGGTATCATGCGGTATTAGCCAAAGTTTCCCTTGGTTATCCCCCACCTCAGGGCAGGTTATCCACGCGTTACTCACCCGTTCGCCGCTCGACTATCCCTTGCGGGACGCCTCGCTCGACTTGCATGTGTAAAGCACGCCGCCAGCGTTCATTCTGAGCCAGGATCAAACTCTCCAGTTAACTTGCTTCGGCCGGTCACGACTGACGTCGCGGGCCGTCAACTTTGAAGTCTGATTCCAGCACCAGTCTGATCAACTAGTGCACTTATTCGGATACGATCTACCCTCTCTTGCGAAAGAGCAGACCGTCATTTCAATGAGATTCGCAATACGAATCTCGAAAGGAATCACGTTGTCTTTGTTGCTATCCTATTCAGTTGTCAAGGAACCAACGTCCGCGAAAGGGCGGCAATCCTGCCAGACCCCCACGGCCGTGTCAAGCGGATTGGTTTCAGTGTTGATGAAGCCAACCCGTTTGACGCGGACACGCCTACCACTCGAATTTGCTACTGGGAAAGATCCGCGGAAGAGGTGCTGCGTCTGCCGCTTGCAGGGACCGGGGATTGTATGTTCCCGCCTGCGCTTTGTCAACTACCGCAAGTAGGGCTCACAACTCCGTGACGAACCTCGCTATTCCACTCCGCGAAGATCGCTTCCGGACTCGCTCGCTGCCACCGCGAAAGCCCGTTTCGCCTTTGCACAAACTGCTGTGCAGATTCGAGTTATCGTTCGTTTTCCAAAGATCCGGTACCGCTCAGGGACCAGCCAGAACGACAGTAGGTGGGGTCCTATTCCACGGTTTTCCGCGGGTCACCAACAAGGGTGATGATTCCGACGTGTTCTCCTGCGGCGATGCGCAGCGCAGCCCGCTAACCCTCCAGCTTTATCCCGCGGCAACTCCGCAGCAGCACGAGGTCGTACACGATCTTCAACACTCCCGCCGCGACGAACGGAACCCAGGCGTGGCTGAGACTGGCGATCAGAGGCATGGCCACGACCGGAGCCAGCGCAGCTCCGGTCGTTCGCGCCACTCCCGTAATCCCTGCCGCAGCCGTCCGTTCTCCCGGATCGACCGCCGCGATGACAAACGCTTGCCGCGTCGGCACATCCATCTGCGAGATCGAGAAACGCAGTAACAGCACAGTTATGGCGAGCGGGAGCGTTGGCATGAGCGGGATCAGCAGCAGCAGAACATTCGATGGCAGGTGCGTAAAGACCATCGTATTCAGCAGTCCAAACCGTCTGGCGATCCGAGCCGCAGTCAACGCAGAGATCCCCGCCGCCACGTTCGCCCCGAAGAACAACGATCCCAGCGCCGCCGGGCTGAGGCCGAATCGCCGGAAGAACCAGTACGCGACGATGCTCTGCACAACCAACCCACCGGCGAACGAATCGAGCGCAAAGAGTGACGACAGCCTCATCACGATCCCTCGGGAACGCTCGACGTGAAAGAGCGTGCGGACCGACGGCGCGGCACGCTTTTCTTCGATCGCCCGAGAAACACATAGAAAGATGATGACGAGAGCGAGGCCGAGGATGGCGTAGGCGATGATGGCGCTTCGATAGCTGGCAGCGGCGCCGAACCCGCGTTTCATCAGAAGCCCGGCCAGGAACCCGCCCGCCAGCGACCCGGCCGCGGTCGCGAACGAGCCGGCAAGGTTGTACCAGGCGAAGAGCGAGACGCGATCGCGGCCCTGCGCGACGTGCGCCAGCGCCACTTGCTCGACCGCCAGAAACGGTCCTACTTCGTTGCCGCTCGGGCTGATCACGCCGAGGGTCGCAGCGATCACGAGCAATGTGAAATCGCGGGTCAGTGCAAACACGACAGCCGCGCCGATCATCAGCAGCGCGCCGGCGAGGAGCGTTCTCCGGCGGCCCAGGGCGTCGGCGCGCGTCGTCAGATAAAGAGAGACGACAACGTCGCCGGCCAGCGTGAGTGACAGCAGCAACCCGATTCGATGGTCATCGAGCCCGATCGATGAGAGATAGAGCACGAGGACGACGGCGACGAAGCCGTAGGCAAAGAGCCGCACGATGCGCGAGGCAAAAAGAAGTCGCGCGTCACGCGAGAGCATCGGATCAGGCGCTGCGCAGCGTCGCCTCGTGTACGACGAGATCGAGCGCCTTCTCCTGGCTCAGCGACATCCGCAACTGCTCGTACCCGCCGTCATGTTTCAGACGGTGCCTGACCTCGGCGAAATCGCGGTCGGCGTCCTTCGCGGCGCGGCGGATCTCCGCATCGACTTCGACGTCGCTCACGATCAGATTCTCTTTCTTAGCGATCTGCTCGAGGATCAGCGACCGCCTGACCCGCTTCGCTGCCTCGGGAAGAAACTCGTCGCGCATCTTGCGCCAGTCGATCTCCGCTTTCTCCATGTCGACGCCTTGCGAAGCCAGGAAACGCGCGTAGTTCTGCAGCGACTTGCCCACTTCTTCTTCGACGAGCGTCTCCGGCACTTCAAACTCATGACGCGCGAGAAGAAGCTCGCCGATCTGACCCTGCTTCATCCGGCGCACTTCCTGCTCGCGATGCTTGCGGATGTCGGCGGTGATCGCCTCGCGCATCTGCGCGACCGTGTCCCAGCCGCCGGTGCTCTGCGCGAACTCGTCCGTGATCTCGGGTTTTTCCTGGACGCGGATTTCTTTGAGCGTGACCTCGTGGTGGATGTTCTTGCCGCGGAAGTTCTCGTTTTGCGCGTCGTCGGGATACGTCTTGTCAAACGACGCCGTCTCGCCCGGCTTCTTTCCGCGAAGAGATTCGTGCAGCTCAGTAAGCGGCGTCTCTTCGCCGAGCTGAAAGTGGCCTCCGCGCGTTTCCGGATCGATGCCTTCGCCCGACGTCGTCATCTCGATCATCGCGAAATCGTTCTGCTCCAGTCCGCGCTCGGTCTCGGGACGATAAACGCTGGCCTGCTCGCGAAGCCTCTCGATCATCTTGTCGACATCGGCATCGGCAACTTCGATCTTCGGATCGTCGATGGCCAGGCCGCGATATTCACCCAACTCGAATTGCGGCTTCACCTCGAACTCGGCCTTGTACTTGACCGGTGCGCCTTCGATGACCGCATCGACATGTTGCAGATGCGGATCGCCGACGATCTCGACACCTTTGTCCGCGATGGCCTCATGGAACGTGCGCGGCAGGAGCCGCTCCATCACCTGCTCCTGAATCTCTTTTGCGAAGCGGGTGCGGACGACGCCGAGGGGCACTTTGCCGGGGCGGAAGCCATCGATCTTCGCCTGACGGCTGAACTCCGATGTCACGCGCTGCGACTCCGCGGAAATGACGCTTGCCGGGATCTCGACTTCGACGATCTTCTTGACTGGTGATACGTCTTCGTAATTCAGAAGCATTCGCTGGCAACCTTCGGATGAATTTTTTGGTGGATTGGTGCGAAAGGCGGGACTCGAACCCGCACGGCTTTGGGCCACTGGATCCTAAGTCCAGCGCGTCTGCCAGTTCCGCCACTTTCGCCCGGATGCAAAAAAGGACCGAGCGCGCGCTCAGTCCTCTGCATCGTACTTGATTTGGTGCCCCCACTAGGACTCGAACCTAGAACCAACAGATTAAGAGTCTGCTGCTCTACCAATTGAGCTATGGAGGCTTAGGACCCCTGCTAACTTCGCGCGTCCATCATCTATTTCTCGGCGCGAGCCGCGCATTCTAGGAGACGGGCCGGAAGCGGTCAAGGATTCGCGGACGCAATCATGCCCTTCCCTTTTCGCAGATAGTCCCACGCCGAGTACAGCGTGACGAGCATGGCGATGCGGAAGAGAACTTGAAGAAACGGGAGCAGCGCAGGACCGAACGCATTGATCTCGATCGTGACTGCCAGCGTGCCCGCCTGCAGCATCGTCGATGTCTTTCCGGCCCACGACGGCGGGAAGCGCTTCACGTGAATCCGCGTGTAGAGAAGGTAGGCGAACAGGACGATCACGAAGTCGCGGATCAGCACCGTGAACGTCAACCATCCCGGAATTCCGCACGGCACTCCGTCGCGCAGCGTATAGAAAAGGTAGCCGCCGACCATCATCGTCTTGTCGGCAGCCGGATCGAGAATCGCTCCGATGCGCGAGCGCTGATTGAATCGCCGCGCGATCACTCCGTCGAGATAGTCAGTAAACGCGGCGCCCGCAAAAATGAAGAATGCCAGTCGGCACTCGCCCCGAAACGAAGCGTACAAAAACACCGGCACAGCAAAGAGCCTGAGAAGCGTGAGCGCGTTGGGAACGGTGAGCATGGGTTGTGGTTGCGTGGATGCTAGGACGGAGGGTCGCCGGGTTACCGAGTTGCCGAGTTACCGGTGCTTTGCACTTTAATCATTAAATGGAATCCGAGCACCTCGGCAGAACTGGCACCGGCAACTCGGCAACATGGACACTCGGCAACCGAGCCACTCAGTAACCACGCACCCCAGCCACCGCGAATCACAGCTCCGCGCGGAACTGATCGAGCGCCGTTTTCCGGAGATAGATCGTCTTTCCCTCGGACAGCAGGAGGTTTTGCTTCATCAGATCGTGGATCAACCGCGACACCGTCTCGCGCGATGTGCCGATCGTGTTCGCGATCGCCTGATGCGTCGGCCGGGTCACGGCGATGTATTCGTTGTCCAGCGACTTGCCGTTCTGGCGGGCGAGATCGAGGAAGAAGCGGGCCAGGCGGCCGTAAACATCCATCGTCGCCAGCGACTCGATCCGGTTCGATGCATCGCGCAGCCGTTTCGAAAGCTCGGCCAGCACTTTCTGCGTGATCGAAAAATTCTCGCTGAGAATGTGCAGAAAATCGGAGCGCCAGATCGACACGATCTCAAGCGGCTCGGTGGCGATCACGGTCGCCGAGCGTGGCGCGTTGTCGAACAACGCCATCTCGCCGAAGAAATCGCCGACGCCGAGGATCGAGAGAATGATCTCTTTCCCCTCGGGAGAGATCATCGTCACTTTCACCTGGCCTTCGCGGATGAGATAGAAGACGTCGCCGATCTCGTCAGCGTGAAAGACAGCATCGTCCTTCGCGTAGCGGCGCGTTTTCGCCACCGCTGCGATCGACGCCAGTTCGCGGTCGTCAAGCTCCGCGAAGAGCGAGAACTTCCTGTAAAACGATGTGGGGAGCACTTGCGCCGGGATTTTAGCAGCAAAGCAGTCCAGCAAACCCGATGCTACACTCCGCCGCGGGTTCCCAACGCGAGTGGCCATCAAACGGATCATTCCGATCTCCTCCGGCAAGGGCGGAGTTGGCAAGACAACCTTCGCCATCAACTTCTCGCTTGCCCTCTCGCGTCACGGCCGCACGACCCTTGTCGATTTGGATACAGGCACCTCCGCGATCCGCAACGCCATCGACGTCCCGATCGAAAAAGACCTCTATCATTTCTTCCGCAAGGGCGAGCCGCTCAATTCCTGCGTAACGCATCTCGACGCGAAGCTCGATCCCAAAGGCGTCTTCCGCAACTTCGGATTCGTGGCCGGACCGCTTCACCTGATCGACGAGATCACGAACTTCGGCGCGGCGAACAAGGACCGTTTGATCGAGGCGATCAACGGGCTCGATGCCGACTACGTCATCCTCGACATGCGCGCGGGACTCGACGCCAACGTCATCGACTTCCTGCCGTTCTCGAACTCCGGAGTGCTCATCTTCACGCCGCATCTTCCGAGCGCCACGCTGGCGGCGTCCGACATCGTCAAAGCGATTCTCTTCCGAAAGCTGCGTTTGATCTTCAGTCGTGAATCGCCGTTCTACGCCACGGTCAACGGCCAACTCGATTTCTGGAAGCTGATCAACGATCTCATCGACCAGGTCGAAGACGTCTACGATTCGGCGATCGGAAACCTCGACGCCTTCGCCAACGATCTCGCCGGCAACCTTGGCGACCATCCCATCACGCGCACCGTGCAGCAAACGCTCGACGAGTTCCGCGTTCACTACGTCCTCAATCTCTTCAACGGCGTCGACGATTCGTTTCAGACCGCCGTGAAGCCGTTCATCGAGAATCTGACATCCAACGTTTCCGCGCGATGCGGCGTCACCAACCTCGGCTGGATCACCCGCAGCGACGCCATCCACCGCGCCAATTGCAACAAGATTCCGGCCATGCTCTTGCCGCCCGAGGGGAAGAGAACGCCGAAGAGCAACCGCGTCAATCAGGAGCTCGAAGACCTCCGCTCGATGGCCATCGGCATGGAGCCCGTTCGCAAAAAATCCGCGCGGCAGCAAAAGTCGTCGCTGACCGTCGATCCCGCCGATCACCTCGCCAACCAACTCAACGTGCTGCGCTCGATGTTCGATCAGAAAAAAGACGACGACTTCCACGCGAACTTCGATTACGCCTCCGAACGCGCCCTCTTCACAATGAAAACCCGCCGCCCCAGCGAGTTCGGTGACATCCGCGTCTACCGCCCGGCGGAGATGCTGGCCACGATTTTCGCGAAGTCAAACGTGCCGACGTCAATCGATTGGGGGGAGTTGGATCTTTAGCCCGCCTTGCGCATCTCGTCGCTGACCCGTTCCTGCAGCCAAAGATTCAAGAGCGTCTCCGCCGACACTCCGTGGGCAGATGCCACTTCCCTGAGTCTTTCAGCCAGAAAACGATCGACCGGAAAATAGAGAGCCGACGACTTCAGGTCGACTTCAAATTCGACGGCCGAAGTCTCGTTCCAGTGGTCCGCAAGACTGTGCGTGTCCCAGTACTCGCTGAGCTCTTGATACGAACGGCTACCCGACAATGACGACTTATTTTCTTCGGCCATAGAATCTCTTCTCAGAATCGTCCGTACACCACCTCGCCTCCAACCACCGTGTAGCGCACTTTCGTCGCGAAAAGGGACGATTGCGGGGCGGTGTAGAGATCGCCGTCGACGATTGTCAGGTCGGCGAGTTTGCCGGGCTCGATCGTGCCGCGGGATGACTCTTCGAACGCGGCGAACGCGGCGTCGGATGTGAAGCCGCGGATGGCTTCGGCCAGCGTCAGCTTTTGATCGGGATACCAGCCGCCGGGCGGGTGGCCTTTCTGATCCTGGCGCGTGACGGCGCTGTAGATGCCGAAAAACGGGTTCACGAACTCGACGGGAAAATCGGAGCCGAGGGCGAGGCGGGCGCCGGAATTGAGGACGGTGCGCCAGGCGTAGGCGCCTTTGATCCGTTCGCTTCCGAGACGGTCTTCGGCCCAACCCATGTCGGATGTGGCGTGCGTTGGCTGCATCGAAGCGATGATGCCGCGCGGCGCCAGGCGGGCGAAATCGGACGGCGCGACGACCTGCAGATGCTCAATGCGGAAGCGGTCGGGCGGAGTTGCTCCCGCTCCTTCGTAGGCATCGATCACGTTGCGGACGCCGCGGTCGCCGATGGCGTGCGTGTTTGCCTGATAGCCGGCGGCGCGGGCGCGGCGCGCGACCTCCAGCATGTGCTCGGGCTTGCTGATCACGAGTCCGACGTTCGACGGGTCGTCGCTGTATGGTGCGAGGAGCGCGGCGCCGCGGCTGCCGAGGGCGCCGTCGGCGTACATTTTCACGGCGCGAACCGTGAGATGGCCGCCGTATCCGATGAGCGGCTTGCGCGCGAACCACGATTCGAGAAGCGTCGGCTCGTCGGTCAGCATCAGGTAGACGCGGATCGGGAACTTGTGCTCGTCGATGAGCTGCTGAACCGCCGTGATCGTGGACTGCTCCGCACCGGCGTCGTGCATTTCGGTGAGTCCGTTTGCGGCGATGTTTTGCGCGGCGGCAAGCACGCGCGCCTTGCGAAGCTCCGGCGACGGCGGCGGGACCTTCGAGTCGATGAGCGCCATCGCGCCATCGATGAAGACGCCGGTGGGATTGCCGGCGGCGTCGCGCAGAACCCGGCCCCCTTCCGGATCGGGCGTCGCCGCGGTGACACCGGCCGCGCGCATGGCGGCGCTGTTAGCGATACCGGCGTGACCATCGACACGGCGAATCCAGACCGGATGATCGGAGATCGCTGCATCGAGCGGAGCGGCGGTCGGAAACTCCTTGCCCGGCCAGTGGTTTTGATCCCAGCCGCGGCCGAGAATCCAATCGCCTGCGGTGGCACGTTGCGCGCGCTCGCGGACCTTGGCGATCACCTCATCGTATGACGTGGTGCCGATGACGTTGACGGTATCGAGCGAAAGGCCAAGTCCGTAGAGATGGCCGTGGGCGTCGGTGAGGCCGGGCATCACGGTCGTGCCGCGAACGTCGATCACGCGCGCATTCGGATGCGCGGCGCGAATCGCATCGGCGGCTCCGGCAGCGACGATGGTGCCGTTCGCGGTGACGACGGACCAGTTCGCCTGTGGAGTCTGGGACGGACCTGCCAGCACCGTTCCGCCCTCAAAAATGGTCTCGCCGGACGGCTTGATCGAGTTGTCGTGTGAAGGAGTTTGCATCGTACAGGCGGTAAACGCGAGGAAGAGTAGCGCAGCGGCGCGTCGCACGGTCGTCATCCGCGAATCGTATCGGAATAGCAGCTTGCGGGACGCGCGTTGCTGAGAGCCCTTGCGAACTTTATTTGTACTTACTGCCACGCTCGTTGCCGCCTCCGCGGCCGCCGGTGATTTCAGCGCGAGGGACGTGCCGTCCGCGCACATCCGCCAGATTGGCCGCATCGAGATTCGCAACGATGCGCGTGGCGTCACCGCGTATCACTTCTTCGGCGACATTCGCCAGGCGCTGTTTACGCTGCGTTCCAGTACGAGGGGTTTGCATTACACGCCGTTCGGCAACGCGCTGTTCGACTCCGGAGCGCGTGTGACCGCGCCGATGCCCGCGTATTTGTCGGCGCTCATCGCGGACGCTTCGAAGCAACATGGCGTCGATCCGCGTTTGGTCGCGGCGATCGCAGCGCGCGAATCCGCGTACCGAGCCGATGCAGTTTCGCCAGTGGGCGCAGTCGGTGTGATGCAGTTGATGCCGGCGACGGCTCGTTACGCAGGCGTACGAAACGTCTTCGATGCGCGCGAGAACGTTTTTGGCGGCGTTCACTATCTCCGCACGCTTCTCGATACGTTCCACGGTGATCTCGATCTCACGCTGGCCGCGTACAACGCTGGTCCCGGCGCCGTGCAGCGCTACAACGGCGTGCCGCCATTTCGCGAGACGCAGGCCTACGTTCGAAACGTTCGCGCCGCCTACGAGACCGCGCTGAAACGCTAGAGCCAGCCTGGCCGTTCGCGTGAAAAAAGTACTCATCCGTAGGAAGAGCAAGGTCCTTCGTTTCGTTTCGACCATCGCACAAAAACTGATCACGCGAAAAGGCAAACTCCCGGCGACGAGAGGGCGCAACGCTACCGGCCTCAGCGCTGTTTGTTGAGGCAGCGGAGCTTCCGAACGTGATCCCGCATGACGCGGGACGTTCCGTGATCCGAACCGGAAAGGAGCGTCCCATGCGTTCTCGCTTTGCCGCCGTCGTGCTCGCCGCTGCTGCCCTCGCATCGCCCGCGTTCGCTGCGCCGAAGTCATCGATCGACATGCGGCCAGTCAATCAGCTCGCGGCGCAGGCGTTTCCCGCGCCGATGCCGAAGTATCTTGCCGGCATCATTGCTGACGCGGCGCGGACCTACGACGTCGATCCGAATCTCATCGCTGCGATGACCTTCCGCGAGTCAGCGTTCAATCCGAATGCCGTTTCGAGCCGCGGCGCGCAGGGACTGATGCAGCTCATGCCCCGCACCGCCGCAGCCCTCGGCGTCCGCAACGCCTTCGACCCGCGCGACAACATTTTCGGCGGCACGCGCTACGTGAAGACGCTCCTCGACCGTTTTCACGGTAACGTCGAGCTGACGTTGGCCGCTTACAACGCTGGCCCGGAGCTGGTCGCGAAGGCAGGCCCGGGAGCGACGCAGGAAGCGATCGAGTACGTCGCCGCGGTGAAGAGCTTCTACCAGACGGCGGTGGCGGCGGCGTTGTAATCCTGAACTGCGCGGCGCTCAGGATAGACTTTGCGATCATGAGCGAAACGCAGATCGATCCTCGCTATCCCGTCGGAAAGTTCGCCCGCTCCTCGGCGCCGCACACGCCGGACGAGCGCCGCACGTTCATCGATCAGATTGCCGCCGCTCCCTCGCGCATGCGCGACGCGGTGGCCGGCCTCACGGAGTCGCAGCTCGACACGCCCTACCGAGACGGCGGCTGGACGGTGCGGCAGGTCGTTCACCACGTTCCTGACTCGCACATGAACGCCTACACGCGCGTGAAACTGGCGCTGACGGAGACCGAGCCAACGATCCGGCCGTACGACGAGGCGGCGTGGGCAAAGTTGAACGATGTGCGCGACACGCCGATCGCCGTTTCGCTCACGCTGCTCGAAGCGCTGCACGATCGCTGGGTGCGCATTCTCCGCGCACTGACCGCTGACGATTTCGCGCGAACGCTTTTTCATCCCGATCACGGCGTGATGACGCTCGATTCGCTCGTCTCCATGTACGCTTGGCATCGCCGGCATCACGTCGCGCATATCACCTCGTTGCGCGAGCGCAGCGGGTGGTGACGTTTCGGACGCTGACGGACGGCGACTTCGATTCCGTGCTCGAGGCTTTCGGCGATTCCTTCAGCGACTATGTCGTTCCCTTCGCGATGACCGCGGACCAGCTTCGCGAGATCGTTGCTCGCCGCGGCGTTCGTTTCGATTTGTCCGCTGGTGCGTTCGATGGTGAGCGCCTCGTTGCATTCACGCTCAATGGTTTCGATGGTGAAACTGCGTACGACAGCGGAACTGGCGTCGTACCTACACATCGTCGCCATGGACTTGCGCGCGGAATGATGGATTTCATCTTGCCGCACCTGCGCGATGCCGGCGCGCGGCGTTACTTGCTCGAAGTCATCCAAACAAACACGCGTGCGTTGAGGCTGTACGAATCGCTCGGATTCACGACGACTCGCTCGCTGACTTGCTGGAAGTTCGAAAGCGGAGAAGTCGCAAACACTGACGTCTCTGTTCGTTTGATCGAGCCCGACTGGCCCGAGCTCGCTTCGTTTCGCGATGTCGCGCCGTCGTGGCAGAACTCCGACGCATCGATGATCCGCGCTCGCGCGCCGCGCGTCATCCTCGGCGCTTTCAATGGCGATCTGCTCATTGGCTACGCGATCGTCTTTCCGTTGACGCACGATCTTGCGCAGCTCGCCGTTCGTCACTCGCACAGGAGCCAAGGTATTGGTAGGGCCTTGCTCTCCTCCGCACTTCGCGAAGCGGGTGGGCACGCGCGAGCGTTGAACGTCGATTCATCGGATCAAGGCATTGAGGCGTTCCTCAACGCGCGCGGCGGAACGATGTTCATCGAGCAGTACGAGATGATCCGCGCGCTATAGCGAAGCAAAAAAGGCGGACCTTGCGGCCCGCCTCGATTCGGTGTGCGACGTGGTGGATTCCCCATTCATCAACGCGCTACTGCAGATTCGTCAACTCCACGGTGGCCACAACGTTGCCATTGGCGTCGAGGTTCTCGGACTTGACCATGATTCCGTCCGCGATCGAGACCCAGATGTTGCTCGACTGCACATTTGCATCCGTCCGGTCCGCGACGCCGTGGTACTTCACGGTGTTGTACGTTCCTGCGGCGACGGTCAGGCTCTGGTTGATGGCGATGACGTTGCCGGTTGCTGCCGGGCGGTTGATGACCGTCGTCGGTCCAGGGAAGGTTCCGCCGGTGACTACGGTCTGCGTCGTGGCTGGAATCGCCCAGGTCGCGCCGCTGCAATACTCCGTCATCGGCCCGAGGACCATGTCGGTGCTGAAGGTCGAATCGGTTGTGACGGTGATCGGAAAGCCTGCAGCGGTGGTCGCGGCGCTCGATACTGCATGGTGGAGTTGGCGAAGACCATTTTGCGTCGTCAAGGTGAACGTCGAGTCGATCACCGAGTTGCCGCCGCTGGTGAAGGCCTGATCGTTCTGCGTGCGCACCGTCGCGCTGTCCGAATTCACCGTCGTAATCATCGTCCAGACACCGGATGAGTCAGTGTTCTTGTAGGTCGCCTTCGCGCCGGCATGGACGAAAGGAACGCTCACGCACTGTCCGCCCGGGTTTGTATTGGACGATGGCGGCGGAGGCACGGTACCGGCCGCGAGAGACGCGGGAACGTAGATGGGATCACCGCTGGCGTTATCGATGACAGAGGCGTAGGCGATGACCGATCCGGCTGTTGTGGTGACCCACAGCGATCCGGCGCTGGCGCTGGCCGCGCTCAGGTAGCCGAAGAGATCGTTGATCTGCGTCATCGTCTTGCCTTCCAGGTGAAATGTTTTCTGCGCGATTCGTGCGCCGGTAGCGTCGCGCAAGTCGAGCTGCAGATCCGCAGCGGACGTGCCCGCGTTGAAGAAGCCGATATTCGTTCGATAGCCGCTGTTGGACAGTCCCGAGAATTTGGCAACGGAGCCCGCGGTGAGTTGCTGATCGGCTGACATGGCCGGGATGTCCTGACCGAATGTGCCATCGGCTGACTGGTTGTATGTGCGCGACGTGGCGAAGAGTTTCTGGGTCGATTGGATTCGCAGGGCGCCGGTGGCGTTATCGAGGCCGAATGTCTTCAGGACGATGTCGTCGAGCGCGACGATCTGATTGGCTGCGATCGTCACCGTTTTCGTCGTCGGAGTCGGGTTGACCGCGTTGGCCGGATAGAAGGAAAGCGTGACCACGCTGTTGGCCGGGCCCGCATCATCGCCTCCTGACGACGCGTCGAGTGTGAAGAGGCGGACATCGGAGCGCCACGCGGAACCGCCGGCGCCGGCTGCGTGACCGACAGCGGCGATGGAAAGATCGGTTCTCGCGTCAGCGGGATGCTGCGCGATCATCGCGATCGGATCACCGGTGCGGTTGTCGATCACGGACGAATACGCCACCACCGGCACCGTCGTCGTCACTTCGGCGCGAGCAACCTGCGCCGATCCGGCGAGTACTGACGCGAAGACATCATTCACTTGAAGCTGGCCGTACGGCAGCATCTCGAACGCTTTCGTTCCGAGGATGACGTTGTTGTTGTCGTACAACGTCAGCACCACCGTGCCAGGCGCGGCGGTCGTGCCGGCAAAGCCTGCGTTTGTTCGGTAGTCGGCAGACTTTGAAATGTAGATCAAGTGACCGTGCTCGCCTGGATTCAGGGCTTCCGTGATGTTGACCCCGGGAATGAACTGGCCGTAGGTCGAGCCATTAGCCGACTGATTGTAGGTGCGGCTGGTCACGACGAGCGAAGGCTCCGTCGACTCGATCATCAGCGCAGCGCTTCCCGAAAACGAAAACTTCGAATCGAGGACGTCGGTCATTGCCAGCTGTCCGGCAGAGGGCACGGTGACGACGACCTTCGTTGCACGCGACGCGTTGTTGCTTCCCTGCGGTAAGAGATAGACCGTCGCGGTTGCACTCGTGATGGATGGATTGACCAGACGCAGGTCGGTGCGCCAATTCGTGTTGGAGACGCCGGGCGTATGCGCCGCCGCGGCAACCATCCACTGCGCGGCAGTGGCGGTCATGGAGACTGCGGTGATGAGTGCAACTGCGAGCAGTGCAAGACGGGATCGTTTGGACATCGTTCAAATCTCCTTGTTTGTGTTCTCCCTACGTCGCGCAAAGCGGCGGGAAAACACATCAGGAAATTTGGAGGGCCCAAGTCCGGCGCTACGCCGCTTTCTTCACGATGAGTGCGAGTCCCATCGTTTGTGCCTCGGCACGGATCGCTTTCTTTTCGCTCGCTGCTTCCCCGGCTCGGCCTCGGCGCGCGTTGTTCTCGGCCGACGCAAGCCGCGCATCGAGTTGCTGCATCGCCAGCTGACTGCTCCTGGCAGCGGCCAGCGCCGCCTTCGCGCGCGCATCGGCTTCGTCGTAGTGTCCCGACGCGCTCAGCTGACGTGCCTCAGTGGCCGCGATCGCTGATGTCAGCATGACGTTGTGCTGGGTCAGAGCGAGCTTTTTCGCGACGGCGATCTCTGCTCCTGCGTCTTTCACGTTGCCCTGCGCGAGGAGCGCCCGCGCGAGAGTCTCATGCGCACCTGCTTCATCCTCCACGGCTTGCTCCTTGTGCGCGGCTTCGATCGCTTCGCGGAGCGGTGCGACCGCATCCGCCGGCTTCCCTTCTTCAATCGATAGGTTCGCCAGGAAGATCAGACTCTCTGCCACGGATAGCTTCTCGTTCGAGCCTCGTCGTATTGCCAGCGCGGCCTCATGCCGTTGCCGCGCTTCCGCAAATTGTCCCTGCGCCAGCGCGAGCTCTCCCATGGCCGCGAGCGTGTACGACTCCTGCTGCTTGTTGGCCATCTTGCGGCACAGCGCCAGTCCGGTGTCATACGAGCGCCGTGCTTCGGCGAGGTGACCGCGGAAGCGCTGCACTTCCGCGAAGTTGACGATGCCGAGCAACTCGCCGGTCTGATTGTCGGTCTTGCGCGAGATCTCGACGGCCTGCACGTAGAAGCGGCCGGCGTCGTCGAGATCGCCCTGAATCTGGCGCATGGCGCCGAGGTTCGAGAGTGTCTGACCCATATTCAGGATGAAGTTCATTTGTTGTTCGATGCGCAACGCCTCGCGAAACGTCTGCTCCGCTTTCGGCGCGTCGCCCATCGCGTATTCAACGTTGCCGAGGTTGTTCAGCGTGCGAGCCACGAACGTCATGTGGCCGTTCCTGCGATGTTCGGCGAGTGCGCGCTCGAACATGTCGCGCGCTGATTTCAGGTCGCCGCGCTGCCAGAGACTGGTGCCGAGGTTCGTCAGTGCGCGTGCTTCGTTCGTCCGGTCGCCGATTGCTTCGTAGATTTTGACCGAGTCGCTGAGCAGCGCAACCGATTCATCGATCTTGCCGAGGTCGCGCAATGCATACGCATGATTGCCTTCTGCACGTCCCAGCACGCTGCGCATGCCTGCTGCTCTGGCCTTGGCCTCGGCGCGTTGCGCGGCGGCGATCTCCAGTTTCGGTTCGGCGGTTCCCCGATAGGCGTCCGTCTCCACGAGGTCGATGCCGACGTCATCGCGCAGCGGTGCGGGGAGCTGGCGCATACGTTTCACCGTCTCGAGCGCGTCTTTGGATTTTCCGGCTGCGTTCTGTGTGAGACCGAGGCGGATTCCGTAACTGAGCTCATCGGGATAGAACGTGAAGAGCGAGCGGTAGATCTCGATGGCCTTGTCCCATTGCTTGTGCATCACGTCGCTGCGCGCTTCGATGCTGAGACGCTCTTCCCGTCCGAGTGCGGCCGACAGATCGAGCGCCTTCTCGGCTGACTGGCTGGCCTGGCTCTCGTAGCCGAGACCCCAGAGTGCCTCCGCCAGCGCGGAGTGCGTCATCGGGTAATCCGGCTCGCGGGCGATGGCCTGTTCGAACAGTGGTCGCGCGCCGAGCGCATCGAAGTGGCGCAGGTGTGCCAGACCTTCGACATACAACCGTGTCGCCTCGGCGTCTTTGGGATGCGAGGCGCGCAAGCCGGCCTGTTCCGCCGGCGATAGCGGAGCAGCACCGAGCTCGTTGCGCAGACGGCTGCCTGTGCGCGAAACCAGATCGAGGAGGCCGGCCGCGGTTCCAGTCTCGGAGATCGTGCCGACGGTCTCCCCCGATTTCACGTCCTGAAGACGCACATCGATGCGGATCTGATCGCCAACCGCGAGGTAGGAACCGTCGATCAGCATGTCACTGCCGAGTTGGGTCCGCACGCGGGAGAGCGCGTTCTGAGGAATCGGCTCGACGCCGGTGAACCCGAGGTCGGACTTCATCCGCTCCACCTGATCTCCGGACGCGAGCCGCAAGGTCTCACCGGCGGAGAGCTCGCTGGTCAGAAGCTCGGAAAATGCAGTCGAGAGCCATGCGGCATCCTGGCGCTGCGAAAGATTGCGGAACCCGAGTACTGCGACCGCACGGCGCGGCGCGATCGCGGAGAGGTCTGTGGCCGCTTTCGCGTGAATCGCGGCTGGCGCGGGGGCGGGCACGTGAAGCTTCTTCCAGGCTTCGACGAGAAACGGGGCGGCAATCACAAGTGCTGGAACGAGCAGCCAGGAGATCGAGCGGCGCGTATGCGCGGGCTGTCCCTTCGCGATGCGCGGCATCGACGCTGATGGATCCAACGCCTCCGCGACCTCCGCGGCGTTCTGATAGCGCTGTGCGGGATCGCGTTGCAGGCAGTTGAGGATAACCGCTTCCCAGCGCGGATCGAGATCAGGGACGAGCATGCGCGGCGAGGGCGCGGTGGTGCTGAGCCTGTTGACGGCAACCGACATCGGTGTCGTCCCCGAAAACGGGAGACGGCCCGTGACGATCTCGTACATCACGACGCCCATCGCGTAGATGTCGGTAGCCGGCGAAATGGCGCCTTCTTCGATCTGTTCGGGCGCCATGTAGTGTGGCGTGCCGATCAGGACTCCGGTGTCGGTGAGATGCGCCAGCTCTTCGCTGCCCTCGGCATCCGTCTGATGAGCGAGGCCGAAGTCGGTGATGACGACACGGGAAGGTTGTCCGGCGGCGGATGCAACGAGCATTACGTTCGCGCTCTTGAGATCGCGATGAATGATCGACGCTTCATGCGCGGCAGCCAGACCTGCCGCCAGTTGACGCACGATTGGCAACGCATCGGTCGTGGACAGTCGTCCCTCCCGTCGCAGGCGCTCGGAAAGCGTTTCGCCGTGCAACAGTTCCATCGAGACGAAGGTGATGCGCCGGTCCGCGATGCCGGAGTCCGACTGGGTCAAATGGTGCGAGACGTCGTAGATGCGGCAGACATTTGGATGGGTAACGCGGCGCGCGAGCTGGATCTCGCGCTTGAAACGCAGCAGGGTTCGCGGATTGGAGGCAATCTCCGGACGGATGATCTTCAAGGCCACGTGTCCCTGCAGCTCTTCGTCCTCAGCCTCGTAAACCTCACCCATTCCGCCCGAGCCGAGCAGGCGAACGATTCGGTACCGCCCGGCGATGATGTTGCCGGGAGCGAACGACCGTGCCGGCGTCGCTGGCTCGATGAACTGGCCGGCAAGGT
This sequence comes from Thermoanaerobaculia bacterium, assembly GCA_963719365.1. Lineage (GTDB taxonomy): Bacteria > Acidobacteriota > Thermoanaerobaculia > Gp7-AA8 > Gp7-AA8 > JADGNZ01. Next base: position 3,002,064 of record OY970380.1, read on the forward strand.
CGTGCGACGCGAGGAGCGATTCCACCTCATGGCGCAATTGCTCGTCACTTCCGCATTCGTCCTTCACGAACTGCGCGCGCTCGTTTTCAGGCATATCGACCGCAGCCTGAAAAATCTCGCGCACTCGCTCCCAGAACGGGCCGTCCTTGATCAGCGTATCGTCTTCATTCACGAGGCGAGGGGTGTCAGTCATCTCAGCCTTTCCGGCGTATCGGCCGGTCCTCCGTCATCGCGCGCCGCAGCCACGCCTTTGCCATCGTCCACTCGCGGCTCACGGTCGCGGTCGAGATTCCGAGAGCTTCCGCAGTCTCGTCGACGGTCAGCCCGGCGAAAAATCGAAGCTCGACGACGCGGCCCTGCTGCGGAAAGATCGCCGCCAGCCGGGTCAGTACGTCATCGAGAAAAACGAGGTCGACCTTGTTGCTCTCCGGCATTCCAAGCGCGTCCGACAAGGTGATGCGCGTGAGCTCGCCGCCGCGCTTGGCCGATTGTTTCCTCCGCGCGTGATCGACGAGGATCCGCCGCATGATCTGCGCGGAGACGCCGAAGAAATGGGTGCGATCACGCCAGCTCACGCGATCCTGATCGATCAAACGGAGGTAGAGCTCGTTGACCAGCGCACTCGGTTCGAGCGAGTGGCCAGCCTGCTCGTGCCGAAGATGCCCGCGCGCAATGTCGTGCAACTGCGTCTGGATCATTGGGAGCAGGTCGTCCAGGGCCGCAGGATTGCCCCGATTCCAGTCGAGCAGAAGCTGTGTGACGCCGGAGGGTTCCATTCAGGGGTGATTCGCGCCAGCGTGCACGGGCTCGGAATCGGAGCGGTGATGGTAGACGAAAAATGAAGTTTTTTGCTCCCCTTTCATCAGCCTACAATCGCGTTGTGCCGACCTTCTTCGATGCGCTGAACGAGCTGATGGCGTCCGAGACGCCGCTCGTCGTCGTCACCGTCGTCGACACCGCCGGCAGCGTGCCGCAGGACCGCGGCGCGAAGATGATCGTCACAGGCCCGGGGCTCCACTTCGGGACGGTTGGCGGTGGCAAGGTCGAGACGAAAGCGATCGCCGAGGCGCAGGCGATGCTGCGCGGGGAAGCGGCGGAGACGACCAAGTTCGCGCAGTGGAACCTCGCCAAAGACGTAGGAATGACGTGCGGCGGCATCGTCAAGCTCTACTTCGAATCGCACAACATCGGGCGCTGGCGCATCGTCGTCTTCGGCGCCGGTCACGTCGCCAACGCAGTCGTCAACCTGCTCATTCACCTCGACTGCCACGTTACCTGCATCGATCCGCGTCCGGAGTGGCTGGCGAAACTTCCTGACTCGCCGAAGCTGACGAAGACGCAGTCGTCCGACATGCCTTCGCTCGTCAAAACGCTGCCCGACGATGCGTTCGTGCTCCTGATGACGATGGGTCACACGACCGACAAACCCATCCTGCTCGAAATCCTCCGCACGCGCTCCTTTCCCTACCTCGGCGTGATCGGCAGCGACGCGAAAGCAAACATTTTGCGGCGCGACATCGCCGAGGCCGGGCTGCCGGACGAAATGAAGAGCGCGTTCTACTGCCCTATCGGCCTCGCCCTCGGGACGAACCACCCTTACGAGATTGCGGTGAGCGTGGCCGCGCAACTGCTGGAGGTGCGGGACGCGCGCCTCGCTTCACGCTCTCTTTCAGCAGCTCAAGATTCATCGCCTCCGTGACAAGCGCACGCATCGTCTCCGAAGCATTTGCTTTCGATTTCAGCCACGCAACTTGTGGCGGCGTGAGCCAGACGGGCACGCGCTCGGTCTTCTTCTCGCCGGCTGGTTTCGGGTTCTCGCTCTTTTTCTTTGCGGCCATATCGATTCCACCTCGGGAAGTGTAGCAAGCTGACCTGGCTGCTACTTCTGACTGCTACTCTACGGGGAGAAGAGAGATCGAGACGTTCTTAGAGAGAAGCCGTCCCCAAAGAGGGTCGAAGCAGGATTTCACGTACGGACCCGAGGTAGGATTGCTGTCTATGGAAGCGAGCGAACTGCTACAGAACCTCCGACTGATTGTCCGCGACGAGATAGCGCCCTTCATGGAACGTGTGGACGCTGGTTTCGATCGATTCAATTCGCTGTTCGACGGCGTATATGTCCGACTGGATCGTCTGGAGACAGAGTATCAGGCGATCAGGGCAGGATTGGCGCGTATTGAAGAGAGGCTAAGGCTTGTTGAGAGCAGACTCGGTAACGTTGAGAACCGGCTCGATCAAGTTGAGAGCAAACTCGATGGCGTCGAAAGCAGACTGGGAAGCGTTGAACTGGAACTGCAGTCGGTCAAGTCAGAAGTAGCGAAACTCGAAGCGCGTGTATCAACCATCGAAATCCGCTTTGCTGGCATCGAGGAAAAGATCGACCAGCTCACGCCTCAATCCGAGATCATCGAGCTCAAACAGCAGATCGCCGTGATGAAGGAACGTATCACGGCGCTTGAAGCACGCCATTAGTTGCTCAGCGCCGCGAGCCCACGACCGCCCGCAGCGCCCGCATTCGCAGGTCGAGCTCGTCGGGAGTCATTGCCGCGTACTTTGGTGGCAGCAATCGCCGGCTGGATGACTCGAAGACGGCGAGCAGCTCCATGTACTCCAGCATCTCTGAATCGCGGCTTGGGAAATAGTCGGACGCTGCGTGCGTGAAGTTGTCGGCGGAGACTGTGGTCGCGCCGGCGCGCGCGGCGTCGTCGTTCGCCATCAGGATGACCGCTTCGACGTCGGCATTGCTGTAGCCGATGAGTTTCTGAGAGAAGTTCTCGCGAAGAGCGGCGAAGCTGACGGCTGTGACGATGGCGTTTTTCTTGAGCAGCGCGTTGGCGACGGCTTCCACTTCTTCCGCCGTCTGCGAATAGAGAAACGGAATCTTGCGATCGAGGCGGCCGGCGCGTTTGAGATCGACATCGAGTTTGTCGGGCCGGTTCGTCATCACCAGGAAAAGAATTCGCCCGCGATTCGACGTGTCGGACATGAATTCTTTGATGCGTGCAATGACGCGTGACGACGTGCCGCCGTCGCCTTCGCCGTCCGTGTTTCCGAACGCGCGGTCGCCTTCGTCGACGATCACGACGACCTGGCCGATGGCGCGGATGACGTTCAGGATCTTCTCGAGATTGCCCTCCGTCGCGCCGACCCATTTCGAGCGGAAGTTCTTCAGCTTGATCGTCGTCAGGCCGCACTCGCGCGCGAACGCCTCGGCCACGAACGTCTTTCCTGTGCCCATCGGTCCGGTGAAGAGCACCCCCATCGGAACGCGCGACGTCTCACCGTTGCGGATGCTGTTGGCGATGACGAGAAGATCTTTTTTGACCTCGTCCATCCCGCCGACGACTTCGAATCCGTGCGCGGGCTCGACGAACTCGATCAATCCGAAACACTCGCGCTCGAGGATCTCGCGCTTGCGGTGGGCGATGAGCGCATCGACTTCCTTGCGGGCGCGCGCGTCTCGATCCTGCGGAATGCTGGCGGGTTGCGCGCCAGGCGCGATCAACTTCGCGATCTCGTCGTGACTGAGACCGGCGGTGAGCGCGGCAATCTTCTTCGCGCGCTCGGCGGTGTCGGGACCAGTGAGGATGCTGGTGATGAAATCCTCGCGCTGCCGCGATTCCTCCTCGCTCGCCGGCGGCGGCGTGAGGATCGAGATGATCTGGATGGACTTGAGGCCGGCGGTGATCTCGCCGTACCGAGCTACATCTTTGTCGTCCAGACGCTTGTCGGCAACGCGCACCGCGGCGTTGCGCTCATCGCGATCGGGCATCGGCAGCTCGACGACGGCCACGCGCGGATTGGAGACGAGCTTCGACGCGAGATCGGTGAGGTTTTCGGCGATAAGGATGACGATGTTGTCGCTGCGCTCGATCTCTTCGAGGAACGACCAGCGATGCAGCGTGACGAGCGCGGCGCGATCAGCTTCGCTCTGAAAGTTTGGATCGCCGGCGGGCGCGATCGCTTCCGCATATTCGAGGATGACCGCCGTCCGTGTGCCGGCCACGAGCATCCGTTCGAGCGCCGCCAGCACGCGCGGTTTGTCGCCGGACGTCAGAGCCTCGTCGAGGTTGACCGGCGAAGCCCGCTTGAGAAAACGGACGCCGGTGGCTACGTTGTAAACCGCGATCGTCTCTTTCGATTGATCGAGCAGCACCTCGCCGAGAAATTCGGTGAGCGTGACGATGCGGCCGTCGCTGATCACCGCGTCGTAAACATTTCCGTGCAAAACGAAGATCGATGCCTCGCCGCGCAGGTAACGGCTGCGTAGTTCATCGGCCCACTTCGGAAGAATGGCTTTCGTCATACGCTTTCCGTTCCGCTGAGAAGTTTCTCCGTGTCGATGGCGGTCTGGCGGATGGAATCGACGCCGTCGAGCAGATCGTCGAGTTGTCCGGAGAGCTCGTTCGGCGACTGCATCGTCACGATCTGATCGGCGATGAGCTGGAACGAGTTTTCGATGAGGTCGAGTTGCGCGCGGGCGACGCCGAGGTAGCGGCCGATCTCGTGAACGCGCTCCACGCGCTTTTGAATCACCGCGAAGTTCTTCAACGCGATGTCGCGCTCGGGCGCGCTGGCCGACTGTGCGATCGATCGATCGTGCCAGCGCTCGCGGTCGCGCTCCAGCGCATCGACGTTGACTGTGCCGAGGTAGTTTTCGTAGCGGTTCACTGTCAGCGCCATTTCCAGAAACGACTCGACGAGCTTGTGCGTCTTCACGAGCTCGGTGCGCAGCAGATCACCAGTGAATGACGGATTGGCCGAGGCGAGCTTGTTGATCTGCTGCTCGCGCGCAACGAGTCCATTCACGCGCTCCTTCTCGCTGTCGGGAAGATCTTTCATCTTCTCGTTGCGGTCCTGCTCGTCCATCGCCATGCGAATTTTCTCGAGACGTGGATCCCAGAGAATGCGCCGCAGATACTTTGAGTCGGATCCATGCAGAAGCCAGAGCGCCTCGGCGCCCAACGCGATGACGCCAGGCAGCGGATTGGCCGTGAGCACCGACGCCGTCAAGCCGCCCAACAGCAGCGAGAGATTGTAAGGATTGGCGAACGCCATCTTGAGATACGGCCGGTTGTGAAACGCCGCTTCTTTGACAGCGTCAGTCGCTGTCTCGCGGATGGCCCGCCCGAGGTCGGCCTGCGGTTGCGCGGGCTTCGCGGCGAGCTTTGTGGCCGCTGCTGCTTGCCGTGGCGCGCGCTGCGACGTCACGGTCTGGAGCGGCGAGGCATCCTTGCTTGGCGGGTCGGGCACGGGATCATTCTACGAGGCTGGCGCGTAGAGGAAGTCGAGCAGTTTCTGTTCCACTTGCCGGAACTCTTTCGACGACTTCAACGCCATGTCCCGATTCTGAAAAAAGGGCACATCGACACGATGGAGGATTTTGGTCGGACGCGGTGCAAGAACGTAGATCGAATCGGCGAGGTAGACCGCTTCCGACACGTCGTGCGTGACGAACAGGATCGTGTTGTCTTCGTCGCGCGATACGTCGAGAAGAAGACTCTGCATTCCCCAGCGCGTCTGCGGATCGAGCGCGCCGAACGGCTCGTCCATCAGCACCAGCTTCGGCTTGTTGATCAGCGTCCGCGCAATGGCCACACGCTGTTTCATGCCGCCGGAAAGATCTTTCGGGTAGCGGTCGGCGAAGTCGGCCAGTCCAACGGCATCGAGATACTTCTTCGATTGCTTCGCTCGTTCCTTGCTGTCGATTCCCTGCAGGCGAAGGCCGTACTCGAGGTTCTGGCGGACGGTGAGCCAGCCGAATGAGGTGTAGGCCTGAAACACCATTCCGCGATCGCGGCCGACGCCGGTGACCGGAACACCGTCGATGAGGATCTCGCCTCGCGTCGGAGCAAGCAGACCAGCGACCGCTTTGAGAATCGTCGACTTGCCACAGCCGGATGGGCCGAGGAAAACGACGATCTCGCCGACGTTCGGCTTGTCGACGATGTCGAGCGTCACTTCGCGCACTGCTTCCGTGTCGCGGCCATCGCGGCCGACGTATGTGACGCCGAGGTCGGTGATGCGAAGCCGCGGTTGATCGGCGCGTTCGCTGACGTACGTTGCTTTCGCCGGCTTGCCGTCGACAGTGACTGCGACGGTCCCAGGCTCGCCCGCTTGCGGCTGCTCGTTGGCCATCAGGACTCTTCCTTCCAGCGAAAGAGAATCGCGGAGATCATGCGAATGACCTGGTCGGTGATGATGCCGATACCGCCGATGACGATCAGTTCGGCGAACGACCACGAGGCCCTTTGATGCGAATACGCCAGTTGGACCATGTAGCCGAGGCTCTGTCCAGGATTGACCGCCTCGGCGAGGATCACGTAGGTCCAGGCGATGGCATTCATCACGCGGAACGAGTCGAAGATGTCCGGCAGCGCGGCCGGCAGCAGCACCGTTCGAACGACTTGCCACTTCGATGCGCCGAGGGTCAGCGCGGTCTGCACGAGCTCCTCCGGAATCACACGGATCGCCGAGACCACCACCGGCAACAAATAGACGAACACGCCGAGGAAAAGGAACGCGATTTTTTGCTTGTCGTAGATGCCGAACCAGAGGATGAGCAGCGGGATGAAGGCGGAGATCGGCATGTAGCGCAGCGGCGCCATGATCGATTCGAAGATGTGGTTGATCGGCGTGAAGGCGCCCATCAGCACGCCGAGGGGAAGGGCGACGGCGGCGGCGAGGAGGAACGCCAGCACGATGCGCTGGGTGGAGGTAATGATCGCCTGCAGGAGGTCGTACTGGATAAAGAGCTGCAGCGTCCCCCGCACGACCTCGGTCGGCGAGGGCACGAAGTCCGGCGGCGCAAGGTGTCCGTAGCTGACGATGCACCACGCCGCGATGACGACGATCGGCATCACGAACGCGAGCGCCAGCGCCGTGCCGCGCGGCACGGGCTGGCGAATCGACCAGATCGAAGTCTTGCGGCGTTTGGCCATTACTGAGTCGTGAGAACGACCTTGATCTCCGTGCGGCGATTCAACTGACGGCCGGTCTCGGTGGCGTTGTCAGCGACCGGATTCGTCGAGCCGCGGCCGATGGTCTGGAAGCGGTTCACGTCGATGTTCGGGAACGTCTTGGCGATGTAGTTCTTGACCGCCAGCGCGCGGCGCTGCGACAGCGTCATATTCGCGGTCGGCGAACCGGTCGCGTCGGTGTTGCCTTCGACGCGCAGATAGGTGTTGCCGAACGACGTCATCGTGTCGCCGAGGGAGTCGAGAACGAAGAACGAGCCGGGCATGATCTCGTCGGAGCCGGGCGTGAAGTGAATCTCGATCTGCTTGTTGATGATGGCGCGGTCGTTCGCCGACGGCGCTTTCGCGGCAATCTTCGGCTCTTCGACTTTCTGCGTTGTGTAGTTCGACGCCAGTGCTGTGAGGAAACGCGTGTCGACCCAATCCTTCGCTTCAACGGAGCGCGTGACCAGCCCCTTCTTGCGCCAGATCACGAACGCGGTATCGAACAGCGTCTCGAAATGTGCCTTGCCGCCGGACAGACCATAAAACTGCGCGTTGTCCGCGTACGGCGTGAGCTTGAGTCCGGAGAGCATGCCGGAGACGGTATCGGTGTCGAGCTTGAGCGCCTTGCCGACGACGGCGTACGAGTTGGCGGGATCGGCTTTCATCATCTCGATGCCGTCGAGCCAGCCGTGAACGAAATCGCGGACCGTTTCCGGCGCGCGGTCGATGATGTCCTGCCGCGCGCAAAGCGTGTCGGCGATGATGTTGGTAGCGGCGGTTGTTGAGACGAGCACGTGGGCTTCATCGCCGCGCGCGGTAACGGCGCCGGAAAGATCGGGTTCCCACGTCACAGCCGCATCGACCTGCTTCGCTTTGAACATCGCTGCCGCGGCGGGTGCGTCCTGCGTGAAGATGATGCTCTTCTCGAGCGCGGCGCGGTCTTCGGCCGAAAGTCCCGACTGCGAGAGGAGATACAGCAGCAGGAAGTGCGACGGCGTGAACTGCGTGCAGGCGATCCTGTGACCTTTGAGCTGCTCGATGGAGTTGATCGATGCGAGCGAGACGATTCCGTCGCCGCCGCGCGACCAGTCCTGCATGATCACGGACTTCGCCTTCTGGCCGTTTTCGGCGAGGATCGAAGCCTCGCGCGCCCAGTTGTCGACGGTGTTCCACATGATGTCGACGTCGCCCTTGCGGAACGCGGCGAGCTTCGCGGCCGGATCCTCAATGAGCACGAACTTCACGTCGAGTCCGTATTTCTTGCGGTAGCTGGATGCGTCGCTCGGCTCCAGACCGTTGTTGAAGACGATGCCGGGGGAGTGACCGGCCCACGTGTTGATGGCGACGACGAGCGGCCGGTTCAACTTGCCACCGCTGACGCTGGTCGCCGCCACGCCCGTGACGGCGGCGTCGCGCGATGGGTCGGCAGGCGCGTTCTTGAGCGGATCGAAATCATTCGAGCCGACCTGGCTCGTCGTGGCAGGCTGGCCCTTATCGCTGCCCGTGGCCCACTTGCGAATGTCGGTACCTTTGTAGTGCCAGGCCGCGTATCCGACGACGGCAAGGACCACCACAGTGATGAAGAATTTAGCGAACGGAGTGAGTTTCATCAGATCCTCCAAAAAACTTGCGGGCCCGAGGTGAGCAGCTCCCGCGCTCACGCCCGGGATGACCAATGACTACATCGTCTTCTGGCCCTGCTGCTGTGCGGCTTTGCGCGCTTTCATCGCCGCGAGCTCCTGCTTGGCCTGAACGTCGCCGACCTGACTGCGAAGACCTGCCAGACGCGAGTCGAGTGACGAATCGGAAAGCTCTTTGCCGAGGTTCGCTTCGGCGATCGTGTTCTTGATGTGTGTGCGGACGTTGTCGAGCGCACGAACCTCGTCATCGACCGAAAGCCCGTCGAGCTGCTCCTGAATCTTGATCCGCGCCTGCGCCGACTGCATCTTGGCCAGCATCGTCTCGCGCTCGGCCTGCAGCTTCTTGATCTCGGATTGAACGCCGAGGAGCGACGTCTTCGCCGACTGCGCATCGGAGTGCGCCGTTTCGAGATCGGTCTTCATCTCCGCGATGTCGGCGTTGAGCTGGTTCTTTTTCTGAATGAGGATGACGGCCAGGTCGTCCTGGTTCGTTTCGACCGCCGTATTCAGCTCCGCCTCGGTCTGCGCAAGATCAGCGTTCGCCTTCTTGAATCGCTCGTCGAGGTCTTCGCGGCGTCGGATGATGGCCGCGGTGGCGCCCTTCAGTTTGGCGTACTTGGCGATCATCGAGTTGATCGCGTTCTCGTACGCGATCTCGGGGTGATCCTTCTCGATGTCCGCGATCCAAAGAGAGAGAAAGCCCTTCCAGAGATTACCCAGTCTCGAAAAAACTCCCATAGTTCTCAGCTCCCTGATGGTTCTTGTAGCTTCGGCGATTCGCGCACGACGCGTGCGACCGCTTCCTGCCCGAAGAACTCGAGGACTTTCTGCACCTCGAGCTTTTTGTCGTTGCAGGAGCGCACGACGCTTTGCTGTTCCGCGACCCGATCCTGCATCACCGTTTTGAGTTTTACGATTTCTTCTTCGTATTGTTTGATGCGCTGGTCCGCCTCGGACGTCACTTTGTCCGTATCGCCAGCACCGGCGCGGATATAGCCGTCGAGCGCCTGTAGCTCCTGCGCGCCCGCTTCGATGATCTTTTCGATCGGCACGCCGAACGCCCGCAGCGACGCCATCACGATCTGCTTCTTGACGGCAGCCTCCGTGTCGGGGGGAAGTGACGTCAGCAGCTCGAGCGTGCGCGAAACACGCTGCCGCTCGTCGGCGTCGATGCCCGCCGCTTCGAAGACTTGATCGAAGTCGACCTTGCCACCGGGAGCGGGCGGAGGCGGCGTGGTGAACACAGGAACGTCCGCTTGCGGCGCCGCAGCGGCAGCATCGTCAGCAACTGACGGCGCCGCTTCATCGCCACCCTCGGCCTGGTCCTTGACCACAAACCAGCCCATCACGGTCGATCCCCAAGTCTTGTTGTCGCTCATGGAAGATCTTGATTATGACACCGGAGCGATTTCAATCAAGGTAACCGGGATCACGCTTTATCTTCACGACATCCAGTTCACGCCGGCTTCCTTGTTCCACTTCGTCGTCATCTTCTTCGACTTCGTCCAAAACTCGATCGAGCCGCGGCCGGTGATGTCGCCGACGCCGAATTTGGAATCGTTCCAACCGCCGAAGTGAACGGCTCGCGCGGCACCGGCACGCCGACGTTCACGCCGACCATTCCGGCGCTGGCGTTCTCCATCACGTAGCGCGCCACGCCGCCGCTCTCGGTGAAGACGCTGGCCGCGTTTCCGTACGGCGATCGCTTCTCGCACGCCGACCGCCTCGTCCACGTCATTGGCGCGGATGATCGACCAGCACCGGTCCGAAGACTTCTTCCTGCGCGATGCGCATGTCGGGCGTGACGTGGTCGATGATCGTCGGGCCGACGTAATAGCCGTTCTCTTTGCCCTTCACTTTGTCGCCGCGGCCATCGACGAGCACCTTCGCGCCCATTGTTCTCGGCCTCGGTGATGTAACTCTCGATGCGCTCTTTCGCTGCGGCCGAGATCACCGGTCCGATGTGCACTCCCGGCTGCATCGACTGCACGATCGAGACCATCCGCTCGATGATGTGATCGCTCTTGCCGACGGCCACCATCACCGAGGCGGCCATGCAGCGCTGACCGGCGCAGCCTGACATCGACGCGACGACGTTGCTCGATGTCATCTCCGGATCGGCGTCGGGCATCACGATCAGGTGATTCTTCGCGCCGCCGAGCGCGAGGCACGCGCTTGTAGTTCGAGGTGCCGCGGCGATAGACGATCTTCGCCACCTTCGTCGAGCCGACGAAGCTGATCGCTTCGATTCCCGGATGATCGCAGATCGCTTCGACTGTCTCCTGACCGCCGTGCACGATCTTGAGAACGCCGTCGGGCAGACCGGCATCGCGCAGCAATTCTGCGATGCGTCCCGAAGAAATGGGAACGAGCTCGCACGGTTTCAGGATCATGCAATTGCCGAGGGCGATCGCGTTCGGGATGGTCCAGTTGGGAACCATGTTCGGGAAGTTGAACGGCGTGATCGAAGCGACGACGCCGACGGGAAAACGCTCGACGCGACATTCGACGCCGCGGCGACACTTCGAGCACTTCGCCGGCCGTGATCTGCGGAAGCGAGCAGGCAAACTCGCAAAGCTCGGCCGACTTCAGCACCTCGGCGCGCGCTTCGCTGTCGATCTTCCCGTTCTCCTCCGTGACGAGCGCGGCCAGCTCATCGATGTTTTGCTCGAGGAGCGCTTTGAATCGATAGAAGACCTGCACGCGCTCCTTGATCGGAGTCGCCGACCAGCCCGGAAACGCCTTCTTCGCAGCCGTGACCGCGCGATCGACGTCGCTCGCGGCCGACAGCGGCACGCGCGATATGACCGATCCGTCGGCCGGATTGAAAACGTCGAGGAAGCGATCCGCCCCTTCGACAAACGTGCCGCCGATGTAGTTGCGGACGTCGGGATATTGCGTACGGGCAGGGCTCTCCATCGTGGTCATAAAAGTCTCCTCGGGGTGATTGCGCTCCGAACTCTATCCGCGCCGCCCCAAGAATCAAGTTTGACCGTCTGTCATTCCTAGCGGGGTGTGGGGAGTTGGGCGTGGGGTGTGGGAGAGCAGAGACAAGAGATCAGAGGCGAGAAACAGGGATCGCCAGAGACAAAGGCCGCTAATCGCTGTCTCTGATCTCTTGTCTCTGCTCAGGTCAGCGCGACGCGGGCTTGGCGGCTTGCGCTTCCGGAACCCGCTTCATGACGCACGTCGCCGCGCCGTGATCGTGAAAGGGCATGAACAAGAGTGCCAATCCCCGTTCGTCGAATTCGGATGAGATCGTCAGCATGTCGCGCTGCGGCGAGAGACGAATCGTCAACGTGCGCGTGCGGCTCGATGCACCGGCGAGGATCGAGGAAGTCGTCTTCTCCGGCGACCACGTTGCTGAGACTCCGTCGTCCATCCAGTCGAGATCGTGATCGAGAATCGCGTCGTACGTCTTGCCGCCATCGCCCTTTGCTTGAAGCTCGATCCGGCAGCCCGGTTGCGCGATCGTCAGCGTTTCGATCTTCGCGAGCGATGCTCCATCCCCGAACACAAACGAGGCAGAGCCCGTGCCTTTGCGAACCGGTTGTTGCGCCAGTTTGTAGGTTCCGGAGAGGTCGATGCACGCTGGCCCTTTCGGCTGCGAAGCGCACGTGAGCGCCGCCAACGCGAGGAGTGCCGCAACGATCCGCATCGACGGCATCATACGCCGCGATACTTGACCCTCCGCCGCGGCGCGCCCATGATTCGCGGCACACATGTCCGTGATCAGCCGCCTCTTCGCAACGAAATCGCTCGACGACCTCATCGCCGGAACCCAGGAAGAGGGCCACCAGCTCAAGAAAACCCTCGGCCCATGGAACCTGATCGCGCTCGGCATCGGCGCGATCATCGGTGCCGGCATTTTCGCCACGATCGGAACCGCTGCCGCCGGTGACGCGCACCGCCCTGGCGCAGGTCCGGCGCTGATGATCTCGTTCGTCCTCACCGCCGTCGTCTGCGGATTCACGGCGCTCTGTTACGCCGAGTTCGCGTCGATGGTGCCTGTGTCGGGCTCGGCGTACACGTACTCGTACGCGACGCTCGGCGAGCTCGTGGCGTGGATCATCGGCTGGGATCTGATGATCGAGTACGCCATCGGCAACGTCGCCGTCGCCATCTCCTGGGCGAATTACATGAACACGCTGCTGGAGGGATTCGGCATCGTCCTGCCCGGTTGGCTGACCGTCGACTACGGCACAGCGATGTCGAAGATGCCGCAAGTCGTGGCCGCGGCGCCGCACATCTTCGGCTTTCCGATCATCTTCAACATTCTCGCGGTCGGCATCGTCACGCTGATCACGATCGTGCTTGTGTGGGGCATCCGCGAGGCGGCCAGCTTCAACTTCTGGATGGTGGCCATCAAGCTCGCCGTGCTCGCCTTCTTCGTCTTCGTCAGTTTCAAGTACGTCAAGCCGGCGCACTGGCATCCGTTCGCGCCAAACGGCTTTCACGGTATCGCCACCGGCGCGGCAATCGTCTTCTTTGCCTACATCGGCTTCGATGCCGTTTCGACGACAGCCGAGGAGGCGAAGAATCCGAAGAGGGATATGCCGATTGGGATCATCGGCTCGCTCATCATCTGCACGATCATCTACGCGATCATCGCCGCGGTCTTCACCGGCATGATCCCGTACGGCGACCTTGTGAAGAAACTCTCCAGCGAGCAAGCCGAGCCGCTGACGCTGGCGATGAAGTACGCAACGATGCCGAACTGGATGGTGGGCGTTGTGGCGTTCGGTTCCGTCGTCGCTCACACCGCCGTACTCCTCGTGTTTCAGCTCGGTCAGCCGCGCATTTTCTTCGCCATGTCGCGCGACGGACTGCTGCCGCCGTTCTTCGCCCGCGTCCATCCGAAGTTCCGCACACCGCACGTAGCCACGATCATCACCGGCATCTTCGTCGGTATTGCCGCGCTCTTCTCGTCGCTCGATGCGATGGTCGATCTGACGAACATCGGAACGCTCTTCGCGTTTTTCCTTGTCTGCATCGGCATCATCATCCTTCGCGTCAAAGACCCGCACCGCGAGCGCTCGTTCAAGGTTCCCGGCGGCACATGGTTCCTCCCCGTGCTCGGCGCGGCGTCATGCCTCTTCCTGGCAAAGTACCTCCCGAAAGAATCGTGGTGGCGCTTCGGCATCTGGCTGCTCGTCGGGATGGTCGTGTACCTCTCATACGGCTATCGCAACAGCAAGCTGCGTAATCGAGGCAACGGCCCGCTCCTCCCACCTGGCGGCATGGTGCGGCACGACTTCAACCCCGAGCAGCAGTGGCCGGAGAAGGATGTGGAGTAGGACGAAGAGTAGCGCCGGCGGCTCGCCGGCTGGACCGCCGCCGGCCCCGCGGCGACGTTGGTTTCGATCACCGCTGCCCGGTGCCCTTCTTGGCGCCCTCCTCGTCTTCGCCGTCGCCCCCCATTGCATCGGTTGGTTTTCCGTCCCGACCGGCGGCATCGGCGCGGTGACGATCGCAAAATACCCAAAAGGATTCGACTACTTCGTCGTCATCGCCATGACGATCGCAAGCGCCCTCGGCGCGCTGGCGCTGAGCGCACGCCAGAAAACTCCGACTCCCGACACCCGACTACCGAAACCCTCGAAGCGCACCGCAACAATCATCACGACCATCGCCGTCTTCGTGGTGATGATCGTCATTCACGACCATCCCTACTCGTTCATGGACATGTTCCACGAAGGCGAGCACCTCACGCCAGCTTCGGTGATGCTCGACGGCGGACGCCCATACGGCGACGTCTTCTTCCTTCACGGCTTCGCCACTGACGGCGGCCTCGATGCGCTCGTCCTCGGCAGCAAACCGTCGTCGAAGAAGACGCGTCGGTTGGAAACGGTTCTGGACGCCGCGGCGCTGGCGATGCTGGTTCCGATCGCGGCGGAAGTGACGGCGTCGACTGGTGGACTCATCGCCGCCGTGATCCTGGCACTCTGCGCCATCGGCGCGGGCGAAGTGCCGGTCTTCCCCTACTTTCGCTGGCTCCCGTTGTTGATCGCGGTTTGGGCATTGTTGATCCACGGACGAGATCGCGACTCGCTATCCGTCACGGTTGGCGGCGGGACGCCGCCAGGCCAGCCGCCGGGACGGCGGCGTTCCGCTTCGCTCTATGTGGCCGCGGTTGCCTCTTCGCTTGGCGTTCTATGGAGCCTCGACGTTGGCATCTGCGCAGTCGCGGCGAGCGCAATTGTCATTCTGATCTACACGCGAAGAGTTACGTTGATCGCCGTATCTGCGATCGCTGCGCCGCTCATCGTTCTGCTTATCGCGCGCGCCGATCTGCATCACTTCTTTCGCGATTCGTTCGTCATCATTCCCCGAGCGATCGACGCCATCTGGTCGCTGCCGGCGAAGCCGCTTCCGTCGCTGGCGCTTCTCATTCACCCTGTCCAACTCTGGGATTGGTTCGCATCGGAAGCAGCGCGCTACTACCTGCCGCCGGTCTTCTTCGGATTTCTCGTCGCGCTGGCCGTTCGCAAGCGCGATTTGCGCATCGCCATCGTGGCCATCTTCTCGATCATCCTCTTCCGCACGGCCGCCGGCCGTTGCAGTTGGAGTCACACGCGATTCGGCATCCCACTCCTCGCCATCGCCGTGGTGGCATTTCTGTTCGAGCCGCTTTGCCGCGATTGGTTGCGGCGTCAGCGAAGCGTCTGGCGCGGTGTCGCGATTGTCGTCTTCGCGATTCTCAGCTTCCGCTATTTCGAGGTCGCGCTGAACGCAACACTAGGATGGAAGTTCATCGCCGGCTGGCCCGCGCGCCAGCGCCACGCGGGGATGGTGCCGTATCCGATGCCGCGCGGTCGCGGAATCTACACGTACGCCGAGAACGCCTCCGATCTCGCCGCGCTGCGCGACCTCGTGCAGCAAACCGGCCCCGGCCCGATCTTCGATCTCTCCGGCGAGCGCGCGCTCTATTACCTGCTCGACCGCCGCCCCGCCACCCGCTGTCCCGACCTCGCGATGCTCTCCACGCCCGAGTTGAGCGCCGAAGCACTCCACCAACTCGCCGCGCACCCGCCAGTCTTCGTCGTCCTCGAAGGAATGAAAGTCTTCGCCTCGCTCGACGGTATCGCCAACCGCGACCGCATCCCGCCGATCGCGGCGTGGATCGACGCGAATTATCCGGTGCGGGTTAGGGCGGGGCGGTATTTGGTGGGATTCAGGAAGTAGGTGTAATGATTTATCGTTGGCACCTGCCAATGAAGTCCGCGTCAAAGATTAGGAATCCGAATTCACCGGGACCCGCCATCCCTCCCGGCGAGATGCTTCTCGAGGAGTTTCTGAAACCGCTTGGCGTCACTCAGGTCGATGCTTCAAAGCGGCTCGGAATCTCGTTGAACCGGTTGAACGAGATCGTGCTCGGAAAGCGCGCCATCAGCGCCGATACGGCTCTGCGATTGGCGAGCCTGTTCAAGACCTCGCCGCAGTTCTGGATGCGTTTGCAGGCTGATTGGGAACTCCATCAGGCAATCGCGCGCGCCTCGAAGAAAGCTTCGTAGTCGCCGCTTACCGCTTCCACCGCAACACCGGCTGCCTGGCCGCTCTTGCTTCGTCCAGCCTTCGCACGGGTGTCGTGTGCGGTGCGCTGCGAACCAGTTCCGGGCGCTCTTCGCATTCGCGGGCGATGGCGATCATCGCGTCGCAGAAGGCGTCGAGCTCTTCTTTCGGCTCGCTTTCGGTGGGCTCGATCATCAAAGCGCCGGCGACGATCAGGGGGAAGTAGATCGTTGGCGGGTGGAAGCCGTAGTCCATCAGGCGCTTGGCGATGTCGAGCGTGTGGACGTCTTTCGGCGTTTGCAACTTGTCGCTGAAGACGACTTCGTGCAGCGACGGCGCGTCGTAGGGGAGGTGATACGAGCCGCGCAGACGGGCGCGGATGTAGTTCGCGTTCAGCACGGCGATCTGCGCGATGCGGCGCAGGCCGTCGGGACCCATCGAGCGCATGTACGTCAGCGCGCGCACGAGCACGTTGAAATTGCCGTTGAAGGCGCGGACACGGCCGATCGAATGGGGGTGGCTGTGATCGAGATAGAACTTTCCGTCCTCGCGCTTCTCGACTGTCGGCGTCGGCAGAAACGGCACGAGCCGCTCGGAAACACCGACCGGTCCCGCGCCTGGACCGCCGCCGCCGTGCGGCGTCGAAAACGTCTTGTGCAGATTCGAGTGGATGACGTCGATGCCCATGTCGCCGGGGCGTGCGATGCCGACGAATGAATTGAGATTCGCGCCGTCGCAGTAGAGATAGGCACCTTTGTCGTGGAGGATCTCGGCGAAGCGCTTGATGTCCGTTTCGAAAACGCCGAGCGTGTTCGGCACCGTGATCATCAGCGCGGCGACGTCTTCGGTCACCGCGGCAGCGAGCGTGTCGATGTCGACGGTGCCGCGATTGTTCGACTTCAGTTCTTTGATCTGGTAACCGGCGAAAGCGGCCGACGCCGGGTTCGTGCCGTGCGCGGAATCGGGGATGAGGATGTATTTGCGCGCGTTGCCACTCTTCGCCAGCGCCTTGTGCACCATCAGGATGCCGGTGAGCTCGCCGTGTGCGCCGGCGACCGGTTGCATCGTCACGCGTGGCAGACCGAAGATCTCTTTCAGCGTTTGCTCGATGTGCCAGATGAGGCCGAGGTTGCCTTGAACCTGATGATCGGGTTGGAGCGGATGCGACAGCGCAAAACCGGGCGTTCGCGCTAGCTCTTCATTGAGCCGCGGGTTGTGCTTCATCGTGCACGATCCGAGCGGGTAGAGGCCGGCGTCGATCGACACATTCAGTTTCGACAGCCGCGTGAAGTGCCGGATCACATCGACCTCGGACACCTCGACCTCATCGACGATCTCGCCGCGCCGCAACGCCGCCGACAACGCCTCGGCATCTTCAGGCACATCGAGATCCGGCAGTTTGTAGCCGCGCCGGCCGCGCTTCGAATGCTCGAAGATCAACCCTTCGCGATTCGCGCTTTGCGGCACGGCAGTGGTCGCGGCATCGCTTTCGAGAATCGTGGTCATCGCCGCTCCCGGGAAATCGCCGCCGTGAGCGCAGCGGCAAAGTGATCGAGGTTCTCGCGTGTGTGCAACTCGGTGACGGCGACGAGGAAATCGTTGTCGTGACCTTCGTAAAACGGGCCGAGCGGAATCCCGCCGAGGATTTTGTCGTGCTCGAGGTCGGCGAGGATTTGCGTGGCAGGAAACGGCGTCCGAACGACGATCTCGTTGTAGACAGGTCCACTGAACGGCAGCGAAATCGATCCGACGCCGTTGAGTTTTTTTCGCAGATACGCGGTCTTTTGCAGGCATTGCTCGCCGACTTCGCGCAGTCCCTCTTTGCCCATCAGCGAGAGATACATGTTCGCGCCGAGTGCGATCAGCGCTTCATTCGTGCAGATGTTCGACGTAGCCTTGCCGCGGCGGATGTGCTGCTCGCGCGTGGCCAGCGTGAGCACGTACGCGCGGCGGCCGTCGACGTCGACGGTCTCGCCGACGAGGCGCCCCGGCATGTGCCGTTTCAGCGCGTCTTTGACGACCATGAAGCCGACATAAGGCCCGCCGAACTGCGTCGGGATGCCCCAGGCTTGCCCTTCGCCGACGGCGATGTCGAAGCCGTGCGCGCCCGGCGGCGTGAGAATTCCGAGCGACGTCGCCTCGGTGATCACGGCGATCTTCACCGCGCCGCAGGCGTCGGCAATTTCGCGGATCGCGTCGTAGTCCTCGATCACGCCGAGAAAGTTCGGAGATTGCACCGCGACCCCAAAGACATCGCTCGTACACGCCTCGCGCAACGCAGCGGTATCGACGCGTCCATCAGCGGTCCAGCCGACTTCCACGATCTCGTAGCCGAGGTTCTGGACGTACGTGCGGACAGTTTCGGTGTACTGCGGATGAACAGACCGCGCGATCACAACCTTCTTGCGATTGCGCACCACGCGCTCGGCCAGCAACACCGCTTCGCACAATCCAGTCGAGCCGTCGTAGAGCGATGCGTTAGCGACGTCGAGGCCGGTCAGCAGACACTGGTGCGTCTGGTATTCGAAGATCGTCTGCAGCGTTCCCTGCGAGACTTCAGGCTGATAGGGCGTGTACGAAGTTAGGAACTCGCCGCGCAGCAGCAGTTGATCGATACATGCCGGCTGATAGTGAAGATACGCGCCGCCGCCAAGGAACGAGACGTGATCGGCAGCCGACTTGTTCTTCGCCGCCAGCTCGCGAAACCAGCGCCGCGATTCGATCTCCGACCAGGGGCCGGGGATGTCGAGCAGCGCGGTCAGTTTGACTTCGTCCGGAATCGTCTCGAAAAGCTTATCGATGGAATCGACGCCGATGACCTCGAGCATCTCGCGGACATCTTCGGAAGCGTTGGAGATGTAGCGGTGGACCGAGGTAAGTGGATCGGGGAGGTTGGACACGTTAGTGAGATTCCGTCTCCACGTACTCGTCGTATTCCTCGGCGTTCATGAGCAGCTCATCGACCTCACTCGGGTCGGTCACTTTCATGCGCACCATCCAGCCGTCGCCGTACGGATCGGTGTTGATCAGCTCCGGCTTCTCGGCCAGGCGCTCGTTCACTTCGACGATCTCCCCGCCGACGGGCGCGAAAAGCTCGGAGACCGCTTTGACCGATTCGATCGATCCAAGCTCGTCGCCGGCTTCGAGTTGCGTACCGACCTGCGGCAGCTCGACGAAGACGACGTCGCCCAATTCTTTCTGCGCGTATTCGGTGATGCCGATCGTGCCGATCTCACCTTCTACGTTGATGTATTCGTGGCTCTTGGCGTATCTACTGTCTTCCGGAGTCATCGCCGCTCCTTATTTTGATCGCTTGTAGAAGGGTGTGGGGACAACGCGCGCCCGAACTTCTTTTCCTCGGATGAGGACCATGAATTCGTTGCCGGGCGCTGCTTTGTCGAGCGGAAGATATGCGAGACCGATCGCTTTTTTCAATGTTGGCGCGTGCGTGCCGCTGGTGACGACACCAACTTCCTCGCTGCCATCGACGACGGGATATCCGTGCCGGGCGATTCCGCGATCGACCATCTCGAATCCAGCCAGCTTGCGGCGCGGTCCTTCGGCCTGCTCGCGCTGCAGGACGTCGCGTCCGAAGAAGTCGCCCTTTTCGACTTTGACGATCCATCCGAGGTCGGCTTCGAGCGGCGTGGTGGTCTCGTCGATGTCGTTTCCGTAGAGCGCCATCTTTGCTTCGAGACGGAGAGTGTCGCGCGCGCCGAGGCCGCATGGCTTCGCGCCGGCATCGAGCAGTTTGCGCATGATCCGCGGCCCCTCGGACGGCGCGACGTAGACCTCGAATCCGTCTTCGCCCGTGTAGCCGGTGCGCGACACGATGGCAGGCACGCCATCGACTTTGCCGCTGCCGAAGCGGTAGTACTTCATCGGTGCGAGATCGACATCGGTCATCGGCTGGAGCAGGCGCTCGGCCTCGGGACCCTGCAACGCGAGCTGCGCATAGTCAGCGCTGACGTTGCGGACTTCCACGTCCATCCCTTTCGCGGCGTCGGCAATCCATTCGAAGTCTTTGTCGCTGTTCGAAGCGTTGACGACGACGAAGAAGTCATCGGCGGCTTTCTGGTAGACGAGGATGTCGTCGACGAACCCGGCAGTCGGATAAAGCAGCCCGTTGTATTGCGCGCGTCCGTTCTCGAGCTTCGAGACGTCGTTGCACGTCGCGCGCTGCAACAGCGCCAGGGCATCCGGACCTTTGACGGTCAGCTCGCCCATGTGCGAGACGTCAAAAAGACCGACATGCTCGCGCACCGCAGCGTGCTCCTCGAGGATCCCGTTGAACTGCACCGGAAGCTCCCAGCCACCGAAATCAACCATCTTTCCGCCAAGCTCGTGCTCGAGCTGGTTCAGTGGGGTTTTCTTGAGAGTTGTGACCTCGTCAGTCATCGACAGCCTCCGGGGGGAGCGAACCTAGCACGCGCTATGCCGCAGGCGCAATGACGGTGGCGCTGGCGAAGCTGATTTAGGAATCGGACAAACTCCCAGTCCGTTCTTTCAGCCGGGACTGGGAACTCCTGGTCGGCAAAATGGCCCTGAGCAATCGGGGCCTTTTGTTTTCCAGGCGTATCATCGTGATTGGGAGCGCGGGCGTGACGAACGAAATTGGCGATTTCCTCGATTACCTTACTTACGAGCGAAATGTCTCCGTCAATACGATTCATGCCTATCGCGATGATCTCGAGTCGCTGATCTCGTTTCTCTGCAACGACTACCTGACGCTGGGCCGCGATCAGCTCGACTTCAAGCTCATCGATCATCTCGCCATCCGTTCGTACCTTGCGCATCTTGCCCGACGCAAACTTGCACGCGCCTCGGCGGCGCGGCATCTGTCGGCGGTACGTTCGTTTTTCAAGTACCTGATGCGCGAAGGTGTCGTCGAAGCCAATCCTGCTCGGAGCGTCTCGACTCCGAAGCGCGAGAAGCATCTGCCGACGGTGCTGCAGCCAGCCGACGTGGCGCTTCTGCTTGAGCAGCCAGACATTTCGAATCCGCTCGGTGTTCGCGACCGTGCGTTTCTCGAAGTTCTCTACGCCTCGGGATTGCGCATCAGTGAGCTCGTCGGAATCAACATCGATGACGTCGAGCTTCGTGCCCGGCTGGTGAAAGTGCGCGGCAAAGGATCGAAGGAACGGATCGTGCCGTTCGGCTCGAAAGCGGAGGCGTCGATTCGCGAATGGCTGGCCGTTCGAGGCGAGCTAGCCACCGACATCGAGGAGCCCGCGCTCTTCGTAAACTATCGCGGCCAGCGCATCACGACGCGCAGCGTACGCCGCCATTTCGATCGCTACGTTCGCAAGGCGTCGTTGCGCGCCGGCGTTTCGCCGCACACGATGCGCCACTCTTTCGCCACGCACCTCCTCAACGCCGGCGCCGATCTTCGCGGCATTCAGGAGCTTCTCGGCCACGTCTCGCTTTCGACGACGCAAAAGTACACGCATCTCAACGACTGGCAGTTGATCGCGGTGTACAAGAAGGCGCATCCGAAAGCGTGAAGCAGCCGGCGAGTCTTTTCGGTTCGCCTCGCGGCGTCGTTTCGTCTTTCTTCGTGAGCCGGGTCACCACATTCGCGCGATTCCCAACCTAACTTGTGAAAACTGCACGCGGCCGTCCCCGCCGGGCACCCTGATCGCAAAATCCGAAATCGAAGGAGCTCTACTTGAGTCGTTTGAGGAATCGTTTTGTCAATCCGCTGCTCATCGCGGCCGTAGCGTTATTCACATCGACAGTTGCCATGGCCGGAGTCGTTGGGAGCGGAACCCCGGCGTCATGCACCGAGGGGGCGTTGTCGACGCAAATCCAGGCCGGCGGCACCGTAACGTTCAACTGCGGCGCCGGAGCGCAGACCATCCCCTTCACGTTCACCCTGGCAATCGGAGCGTCGAACCCGAAAGTCACGATCGACGGCAATGACGCCATCACACTCGACGGAACCGGCTTGACGTTGGGCATGCTGAGCGTCTTCGGCGACGCGACGACCTTGCCGGATGTGACGTTCAAGCGCATCACGTTCGCCAACGGCAACATCACGACGGGGCTGAACGCTGGCGGTGCGATCCAGAACTTCGGAAAGCTGACACTCGACACGGTCACGGTCAGGAACAGTCACGCGGACGGAAACGGCGCCCTTTTCCAGGAGCTCTGTACCGGCTGTCCCGACGCCTCGCTCGTCGTCACGCACTGTCTATTTCAGAACAACAGCACCGGCAGTGGTGGCTCCGCGATCACCATGGAAGGCGGAAACGCCGCCATCTCCGATTCAACGTTCACCGGCAATTCCGGACCGAGCGGCGGAGCCATCTACATCTACGGCAACTCCACGTTCAAAGTGAGCATGTCGATCGACCGCTGCGCGTTCAACGGAAATGCAGCCACATTCGGCGGCGGTGCCATCGCGGTCGAGGTGCTCAACGCCGGCAGCAGCGTCTCGATCACGAATGACACCTTCACAGGCAACTCCGCCACCGGAGCGACCGGTCAAGGCTCGGCCATCTACATCGGCGCGTCGCCGGTGACGATTACCAATTGCACGATCGCCGGCAACACCGCTGCGACGGCAGGCGGCGCCGTTTACTTCGGTGATCGCACGACGGCCATCAACAACACGATCATCGCCAGCAACAGCGGCGGCAATTGTTCGTTTGCTTCCTCGGGCACCTTTACCGGAGGACACAACATTCAGTACGGCGACTCCACCTGCTTGCTGATGAACGTAGCCAATCCGCTGCTTGGCTCGCTGACAGACAACGGCGGACCGGCGCGCACGATGGCCCTCGGCACCAACAGTCCCGCCATCGACGCCGCCGATCCCGCCAAGGCTCCGGCGACGGACGCACGCGGCATCGTACGAACCGACGGCAACGGAGATGGAATCGTCGTCGCCGATATCGGATCGTTCGAGGCGCCAACCGCGACGACGAACACGAATCCAGTGGGACGCCACCACGCCGTTCGCCCGTAAACGTGATGCACAAAAAAAGGCCGGGCGCGTGCCCGGCCTTTCGCGTTTCGCTTTGATTCACTACCTCGGCGTCACCGCGCGATAGATGTGCGCGCGCTGCCGCATGTGCCACTGGTGAAGCCGCTGGAACATGCCCGCGACGCCGTGGTGACGCGGAGCGTGTTGCGCGCTGTTCACGACGATTACGTGACGCGCGTGCGGCGGTCCCGGCGGCAACACGCTCGCGTTGACGTCGACGACCTCGGTGCTTCGATGATGCGGCGGTGCCGCGAGCGCCGCTGGCGTGCCCGCGAGACACAGTGTGAGGATGCCTGCCTGCACTGTTCTGTTGATGTTCATGCTTGCACCTCCAAGTCGATAAAAAGTGCAAGGCGCTGGCCTGTTTGCGGCGGCTCTAACTCCCTCGATACGTTGAATATCCATACGGGCTGAGCAGCAGCGGCACGTGGTAATGCTGTGCCCCCTTTTCCACCATGAACTCGATCACGACGCGCGGAAAGAATCCCTCGGGATTGTAGGAGCCCGTATCGAAGGAGATCCTGTACAAGCCCGGCTCCGGCATCTCGTCGACGAATTTCAATCGTCCGTCAGCGTCGGTCGAGCCGCTGGCGATGATCACCCATCCTTCGCGATCCATTTGCGGTTCACGAGGAGGCGCCATGTGGGGACCGTGGCTGAGGACGACTTTGATTCCGGCTGCTGGCCGTCCTTTCGTCGTGTCGAGAATGTGCGTCGAAATACCCATCAGCCCACCAGTTTCATCAGACGTAATTTCGTGATCTTCATCTGCTCTGCGGCGGCGATTCGCAATTCCTCGTCGGGCGCATTCTCCAACCGCTGCCAGGCCATCGCCAGCATCTCGTCGGCACTGCGGCCGGTTGCGCAGACGATGTAGATGTATCCGAAACGCGCTTCGTATTCGCGATTCGCCGCCGCCAGCGCGTCCATGCTTTCGCTCGACGCCGATGCCGTCCCCGATTGTTCCTGCCGCGCCCAGCGCGATGCCGATCGCTCGCCGATCCGCGGATGCGCGGCAAACGCTTCGCGCCAATCGTCCGCCATCAGGCCATTCCAGATCTCCTCGGACGCATGCATCAAGTCATGACCGCTCGCAAACGGACGCGCCGCCAGCATCCGCCGTACCCACTCGCCCGATCCGCAACAGTTGCGCAGTTGCGCAGCGGCAACATCGTCAGTCAGAGTGCTGACGTACTTTCCGGCGGCATTCGCGCGGCCTTCTTCCGAAGCCACGCCGAAGACGCGCAGCCGGCTCACACCGCCGTCGGGAAAAACGTTCAGCCGCAGGTGCGTCACCGGCCCGTTCTGCTCCAGCTCATCGATGAAGAGATGCCGCGTGTGCGCCTGCAACTTCGTTCGCGGCAAAATATCGAACCATTCATTGCTGGCGAATGCGCGCGTGCCCTCGATCGAAGCAGTGTCGGGATAGTTGCCTTTGAAGTGATTCGTGTCCACCTCGATGCGCTTCACGACACCCTCGGCGGCAAGTTGCACGATCACCCAATCGTGTCCCGGCCCGCGCCGCCGCTTCGTCTCCCAACCATCGCTCATGTTGGCCGCGCGGCCCGGCATGATCAGGTTGTGCTTCGGACCGAAGAACATGTCGCTGCACGCCAGCACGTCGCCGCCATGTTCTGCCGCGGCGAGATCCGTCTCGATCGACAGGCCGCCCTCGCGGCGCCAGTCGGGAACCACTTCGCCATGCACGCGCAACCGCGCCACGCCGCCGTCGGGAAAGATGCGCAGCCGCAAATGCGTGAACGCAAACGCCGAACCGGTCGCGAAGAGATTCTCCGAATTGCCCTCGAGATCGGACTTCGGAAGAATCTCGATCCAGTTCGTCGACTCCGACAACAACTTCTCCACATCCGCCTCGGGACGCGCCGCGCACGCCTCGATCGAGCATTGCGCCGGATAGTTCCCCCGAAAAAACGCCGTATCGACGACGACACCACGCACGATGCCGCGAAGCCCGAGCCGGATAATCGCGAAGTCGTGACCGGGAATCCGCTTCCGACGGCTCTCCCACCCATCCATCCACTTCCCGCGATCGGTGTACTCGTGCTCTTTCCATACCGGCTTCGATGCCTTGAGAAGATTTTCCTTCTCCGCGAAATAGTCGTCGGTGGCATAGAGCACGGAGCCGCCGAGGCGCTCGGAAGCGAGATCGAGGAGATCCTGGAAGTTTGTTGTCATTTATCTTTCAGCAACAAGAAGAACCGAATGTTGAATGTTCAGTGTTGAGTGTTGGATGTTGAATGAAACACGCGGCGATCACCGACTCCATTCAACACTCAACACTCAACATTCCGCTTTTGACGCACCTTCACCCACGCACCCACTCCCCGACAGTCCCGCCCAAATGCCGGCCATCCTCCCACACCTTGTGGCCGCGAACGAACGTCGCTTTCACGACGCCGCTCAGCGTTTCGCCCGCATACGGTGTGACCTTGTGCCGGTGTTGCACGAGCTCCGTCTTCACGACGAAACGCTTCTCCGGATCGAAGACGACGATGTCCGCATCGTACCCGGCAGCGAGGCGTCCTTTGCGCTTGTCCAGTCCCGCCAGCGTCGCCGGACCGATCGTCATCAGCTCCACGATTTTCTCGAATGCAATCCCACGCCGCTTCGCCTCGGTCCAGACAATCGGCAATCCAAATTGCAGCGATGCGATGCCGCCCCAGGCCCTGGCGATGTCGCCTTCCTCCATCCGTTTCAACTCCGGCGTGCATGGCGAGTGATCGCTGACGATGGCGATGAACAAGCCTTCTTCGATGCCGCGCCACAACGCATCGCGGTTGGCGCGTTCGCGGATCGGCGGCGCGCATTTGAACTCCGTCGCGCCGTCCGGCACACGCTCGGCGTCGAAGTAGAGATAGTGCGGCGTCGTCTCCGCCGTCAACGGCACATTCGCATCGCGCGCGCGCCGGATCGTCTCCAGTCCATTCGCAGACGACAGATGAACGATGTGCGCCTTCGCCCCCGTCTTGCGCACACATTCATACACCAGCGCAATCGCCGCATCCTCGGCCTCATGCGGCCGCGACGCGAGATAGCTCGCATACGAGCTCGCATCATCGCCATGTGCGTGAAGATGCTCGCCCAACTCCGCATGAACGAGCAGCGGCGCGTTCGTTCCACGCAATTCGTTCAGCGCTTTTTCCAGACCAGCGGCATCGAGATGCCCAAACTCCGGAACGCCCGAGTCGACCAGAAAACACTTGAAGCCGCGGGCGCCGGCTTCGAGCATCGGCCGGAGCTGACCCGCGTTCCCCGGCACCGCACCGCCCCACAACGCAACATCGACGCGGCACTTGCCCTGAAGCGCATGAACCTTCGTCTCCAGTGCCGAAACCGAAGTCGTCGGCGGAATCGAATTCAACGGCATATCGACAATCGTCGTCACGCCGCCCGCCGCCGCCGCATGCGTCGCCGTCTCAAACCCCTCCCACTCCGTCCGCCCCGGCTCATTCACATGCACGTGCGAATCGACCACGCCCGGCATCAGCGTCAGCTCGCCGAAGTCGTCAATCGCGACACCGTCAGCAACATGGTCGTACGCGCCAACACGATCGATAACCGCACCCTTCACATGAATCGTCGCCGGACGAATCCCCTCCGGCGTAACGACATTGCGGCTGCGAAGAATCACGCGGTGGATGATAGCGGACGAGCGGCTCCAACCACGGGCATGTAGTCGTACGTGCGCCCGTTCAGCTCCCGGCCGGCCTTTTTCTTGCGTACGCCTCCCCATTGCTTGAAGAAGAACGGCACGTGCGACGCTTCGCACTGGTCAAGGAGCGACGTAACCCATTCGCGCCTCATCGGACGAGCGCCTGGTCCTGATTCGCCGCCGACAATGACCCAACTGATGCCGGCCAGGTCAATCTCGCCAAGATCTTCCAGAAGCGGCTCGATTGAAAGAAAGCGAACAGCAGCGGGTGTATCCCGAAGATGATCGATCCTTGGAACGCCGTATTTGCGATCCTCCACGCTCACTCCCCACCAGATGTGAGGCATCGCGGCAATCTCGCGGAGCTCACCGCTCAGCATCGAACGGAGGCGCTGTGAGCGCTTGGTCAGGACCTGAAACACATGCCAATCTGCTCGGCGCATCACGTCCGCAACAGCTAGTACATAGCCGGCTGCCACTTCATCCTGAAAGAGATCGCTCATTGAGTTGACAAAGATGTTGCGGGCGCTCGACCAGCGAAGCGGGACATCGAGCTTTTCAGGTACCAATCGGAGATCAAAGCCTTGTTCGTATGGATGTCCCGGAACTCCCCGAAAGCGTTCCGCAAAAGTCGCTGCATAGCAATTCTTGCAGCCGGGACTCACCTTCACGCAACCCCGAACCGGGTTCCAGGTTGCATCGGTCCATTCGATCGTTGATTTATCTGACATTGCTCTCACATAAACGAAAACTTCGTTTGAGTACGCGTGTACTTCTTGCATTCATCCCAGAATCGACCCGCCAAGGGAGCGCGGCTGAAGAATGACAGATGGTAAATCACCGAGTTCTTCTCGTTCTTGATGGTTCGTGTACTTGGCACGCCTTCCCATAGAAAACCCAGCCGCTCCATCGCCAATCCGAACTGGTCGACGAAGAAACTTGCAAACCCTCGACGATTTTGCTCTTCGATTTTCCACGCGTCCCGCCAAGCAGGATTGTCCAGAAAATCCGCGTACAGGGAGTTCTCTTGGCGAGTGTTTCTCTGAGCGTCCATACCAGATGGGATCAGGCACAGAAAGTCGATCCTTCGTTTGCCTTCCGCAAGCTGCCTGATCGTTTCGAACTTGAGATTCTTGATGTTGAACGGATCGACAAAGCAAAACGTCAACACACGGTTACCAGAAGAGTACGGTGGAATTAGGCTCAGTACTTGCCCCACAGTGGCATTTGAGTCGCCTGGCACGTAACGAACGTCCCGGTCCGGATAGTCAAGCCTAACGCGCGACTTTAGCGCTTCGATGTTCGCTTCATCGAGATCGCAGAAGATATATCGATCGAAAGGGTCCGTGATACCAAGAGCGAGAAGCGGCGATGCTGGAACAATTCGGCCGGAGTCCCTCAATCGCGCCCGGCCAGCTCCCGAGTAGAGGTCGATGTAGATGCGCTGCTCCCACTTGTTTTTCATCGAACGCGCAAAGACCTGCGCATAACAACTGACGAGTTGATATTTCTCTTCGGCCCATTCGCCCACGACTGGAGTGGCCAACCCGTCATCTGCCAGTGATGGCAATGCTTCCATGAATAAAGAGTACACATCGGCGGGTCATCCTCCAAATTAACTACAGGCGGTAGAACCTCTGTCTACATCTGCGGCGCCGCCACTTCGCGCGCATCGGCTCCGCGGACGGCGTGACGGTAATCGCTCATCCGCATCAGAATCTCTTCGCCCGTTGCAGGTGCGTGCAGCCTCGGGATCTCGCCTTCGCTGAGGTAAGACAGCGCGTTCTTCACGGCCATCCAGACGGAGATCGCCAGGACCAGCGGCGGCTCGCCGGTGGCTTTGCTCGATCGGATATTCAGCGCGTTTTCGGCGTCGATCCAATCGACGTTGAAGATTGGCGGAACGTCCTGAATGTTGGGGATCTTGTATGTTGTCGGTGAGTGCGAAAGCACGTTGCCTTTGGCGTCGTGCCGCACTTCTTCGTTCGTCAGCCAGCCCATGCCCTGAATGAACGCGCCGGTGATCTGGCCGCGGTCGATGCCGGGATTGATCGGCTTGCCGATGTCCATGAGCAGATCGCTGCGGCGCACGTGCATCATGCCGGTGAAGCGGTCGATCTCGACTTCGGAAATTGCGGTGCCCTGCGTGAAATAGAGGAACGGCGCGCCGCATCCTTTGTCAACATCCCAATCGAGACCTTGCGTCGAATAAAAACCGCGCTCGCCGACGGAGACGCGCTCGAGGTGACACATCTTCACGAGCGCGGGAAACGGAACGCGTTGCGGGGGATTGCGGCGATCGAACACTTCGCCATTTTCGAAAACGATCTCGTCTGCCGATTGCTCGATGCCATCGACGCGCTCGAAATACTCGGCGGCAACGTCCGCCATGCGCGCGCGAATTTTCCGGCAGGCGTCGGCGGCGGCGCTGCCATTGAGATCGGCGCCGCTCGACGCCGCGGTCGCCGAGGTGTTGTTGTTTTTCTCGGTGGAGGTGGCCATGAGTTGCACGTGCCCGGCATCGATTCCGAATTCGTCGGCCACGATCTGGCGGATCTTCGTATTGACGCCCTGCCCCATCTCCGTCGCGCCTGTCGAGACCTGCACCGAACCGTCGAGATAGACGTTGACGAGCGCGTTGGCCTGATTGAGGAACTTTGTGTTGAACGAGATTCCGAACTTCACGGCCGTGCAGGCGATGCCGCGCAAATGCGTGCGCGATGACGCGTTGAAATCGGCGACCTGCGCCACGCGCTCGTGATAGTCGCCGCGCTTCGCGATCTCATCGAAGAGGTGCGGCAGGTGATTGTTGCGCACGACCTGACCGTATGGCGTGGTGTTGCGGTCGTCGATGCCGTAGCAGTTGCGCCGGCGGATCTCGAACGGATCCTTTTTCAGAACGATCGCGATCTCTTCGAGGATCGTCTCGATCGTGGCGATTCCCTGTGGTCCGCCGAAACCTCGAAAGGCCGTATTCGGCGGATAGTTCAAACGGCAGACCGTCCCCCGAATCAGCGCATTCGGCAGGTAGTAGGCGTTGTCTGCGTGCGTCAGCGCGCGGCCGAGCACGGACGTGGAGAGATCAGCGAACGCGCCGCCGTCGGAGTAGAAATCGATCTGCGCGGCGGTGATCACGCCGTCGTCATCGAACGCCACTTTGTAGTCGTTCTGGAACGGATGGCGCCCACCGGTGACGCACATGTCGTCGTCTTTCCCGTACGCGATGCGCGCTGGACGTTTGAGTTTGTGCGCGACGAGCGCCGCGATCGTTGCTGGATGGGTGGCCTGACATTCTTTGCCACCGAATCCGCCGCCCATTCTCTTCGTCACGACGACCACTTTGTTGATCGGAAGCCCGAGGAGGTGCGCGATGACGTCCTGCACCTCGGAAGGATTCTGCGTCGATGAATGAACGGTGAGCTGATCGAATTCGCCCGGCACCGCCAGCGCCGCCTGCGACTCGAGATAGAAATGATCCTGGCCGCCGTTGACGAACGTTCCTTCGAGAATGTTCTTCGCCGAGGCGAAGGCGGTCTCGACATCGCCACGCCGAATCGTGCTCGTCTTGCCGATGAAGAGGCCGCGCTTCTTCGCCTCATCGATGGTGAAGACCGGCTCCAGCTCTTCGATGTCGATCTTGATCGCTGCCTTCGCGGCACGAATCGCGGCGCGCGACTCCGCGGCGATGACGACGATCGGGTGCCCGATGAACGACACCACATCCTCGGCCAGCAGGAACTCGTCCTGAATGATCGCGCCGAAGAGGTTGTGGTGCAGATCGCGATACGTGAAGAGACCGGCGATACCGGGCAACGCGCGGGCGGCGTCGAGGTCGATCGCGCGGATGCGTCCGTGCGCGACCGGCGACCAGACAAAGTCGACGATCAGCTCACTGCGCAGCGGCGCCATATCGTCGATGTAAACCGATTCGCCGCTGACGTGACCAGCGGCCGAATCGTGCGGGATGTTTTTTCCGACCGAGGGCATGGGGAAAGTATAACGGGGAGGCGGTGGGTTGGCGCGGGCTCGGCTGGAATCGAGCTCGAAGAAGCGGAATGTTGAATGTTGGGTGTTGAATGTGAATGTTGAATGTTGAATGCCCGCGAGCTTCTTTTTCACTTCATTCAACATTTACACTCAACATCCAACATTCAGCATTCCGCTGTTCACCGCGAACGGATGCCTAGTCCGAAGTCAGATTCTCGATCAGCGTCTCGATCGTCCTTGCCGTCGTGGCCAGATCGCGTTCGTTCAAATCGCCCGCCAGCGCGGCGCGCCACTGCTCGTAGGCGGGACGGAGTTTCTCGATCACGGTGCGCCCCCGTCGCGTGAGCCCGAGTCGCGAGGAGCGCAGATCCTCGGGATCGTCGCCGCGCTCGACCAGGCCGAGTTGCTCGATGCGGACGACCATTCCGGTCATGTTCTGTTTCGAGACGAGCATCATGCGCGCGAGCGCGGCCAGCGACATCGGCTGTCCCGCATGCTCAAGCGCGGCCAGGATCGCCCACTGCTGCGGCGTGACGCGCGCTTTCTCGAACACCGGGGCAAGGCTCCGCGTGAGCAGGTTCGCAAGCTGGATGATGCCCGCGACCAGGTCCCGTTCCGCATCGGCTGGCATGTGTGAACGTCAATGTATTGACCAATGGCGTGCGCTGTCAAATGCGCGTGCTAGGCTTGCCCCATGCGGCGGATCGCCGATGCTCTGCTCCTGGCCGCAATCGTCATCGCCGGCGCCGTGCTGCGCTTCGGCGGGCTCGCGGCGCCCAGCCTCTGGCTCGACGAGATCCTCGACTTCGATGTGGCCACGAAGCTGTCGCACGAGCCGCTCTGGCGCTGGCTGACCGGATTCGACAGCGAGCACGGACCTCTGTTTTTCGCGACGGAGTTGGCGGGCCGCGTGGCGCAAATGCCGGAAATGGCGGCGCGGTTTGCGCCGGCGTTGTTCGGCGTGGCGGCGATCGTCGTTGCGTGGATTGCGGGACGGGCAGCCGAATCGGGAGTCGGGAGTTGGGAGTCGGGAGTTGGAGTTAACCCGGCTCCCGCTCCGACCCCCGACCCCCGACTCCCGACAATCGCGATTACGTTCGCGATGCTGCTCGCCGGCTCGCCGCTGGCGATTTATTACAGCCGCGAGGCGCGGCCGTACGCATTGCTGATGTTGCTGGCGACGGCGATGCTCGCTCTGCTTTTGCGAGCGGTTGGTGCTCGCGCGAGCCACACGAACAGCCGCGCGACGACAACTCTCATCGCGGCGATCCCGATCCTCGCGTTGTTCGCAACCTCGGGCGCGACGCCCTTGCTCATCGCCGCAGCGATCACGGCGTTCGTCGCATTTCTTCTCGATCGTCGAAGAGGATTCGCCTTCTTTGCCGCCGCGGCGGTCATCGCTTCAGCGGCCGTTCCGCTGCTCTACCGTCGCATGCCCGGCGCGTCTGCTGCTGCCGGATTCCGGCCTATCACCTCGCGCTTTTTCATCCGGCTCCTTCAATCGTTCTCCGTCTCCGCGCTCGATGCCACGACCGTTCGTCGCGTCGCATATGTCGTCGCGGCGCTTGCGCTCATTGGCGCCATCGCGCTGCTGAAACGGGACCGCGTTCGCGGCACGATCGTCATCGGCATGGCGGTGTTGCCGGTGGCGGTCAGCCTGCTGGCGCTTTGGAAGCTGCGGCACTGGTACTCAGTCCGTTACGTTGCCACCGCGTTACCGGCCTACCTTCTCCTCGCGGCGATCGGGATCAGCGCCATCCTTCAACTGATCCTGCGACGACGCAGCGCGATCGCCATTCCTTTCGTTGCCGTCCTCGGCGCGGCGCTCATCGTTCGCGAAGGATGGCCCGCCGCACGGACGGAGCCGTATCGCAAGCTGAACTGGCGCGTCATCGCCGCGACGATCCACGAGCATGCGCACGCGCGCGACACCGTGCTGACCACGAACGACTGGTCGTACGTCTGTCTCGATTTTTATCTCCGCCGCCTGCCGCCGCGCGTGCGGCTTCTCAGCGCCGGCGAATCGTCAACGCGCGCGGCCAGCGTCGCCGCGCACAACACGCCGTTGTGGATTGTCAGCGCCGGTTTTCACCGACCCGGCGACATCGGCGACTGGAGTTGCCAGTTCCCGGTCGTGCTGGCCAGTCCACTCGAATCGTTCCGCCTGCACTACGCAAGCGGCATCCAGCACCTGCTGCTCAATCGCCTCACGCCCGCGGACACGCGCGCGCTCACCGCCCGCTACCCATCGCACGTCATGCACCTCGGCAACGAAAACGCTTTCTTCCTCGGCGGCGGCTGGTACGGTCCCGAAGGCGAGAGCGGCGATCTTTCGCGATGGACGAACGCCGAGCCGGTGTCGGTGATGCTGATCGCGTCCGCGTCGATCGATCATCGGCTGCTGCTGCGGATGGCGCCGTTCGATTTTCGCGGCGCGCCTCCGCAGGTCGCGACGATCTCGCTCAATGGCGCGCCGCTCGCGCAGATCACGCTCGCCCGCGACTGGAAGGACTATCCGTTCGATGTGCCTCGCGCGCGCTGGCGCGACGGCGTGAACTTCCTGACCATTGCCTTCTCGCGCGCGAATGTTCCGGCCTCCGTCGATCCAAACTCGCGCGACATCCGTCCGCTCGCCGGACGATTCAATCTGATTGCAGTGATGCCGGCCGGCAGCACCGCGAAACCTGCCGACTCGCGCTCGGAACTGACGCGCGCGTTCCGCATCAACGAGCCGGCTGGCGAGCTGCTCGACGAAAACGCATGGTGGCGCGGAAGCACGAAGCCGGAGAAGCACCCCAATCGCGCTGGCCTCACCGCGCTCCTGGGCCGGCTCGGCTTCGACCCTCAAGCGACGATTCCAAAACTCGATCGCGGTGACGTCGATATCGAGGAACTGTCCGAAACGGTGGCGTACGACTCCGGCTGTCTCAACGACAGCGATTTTCTCCATCTCGCCTACGCCACCCTCGTCAACCGCCCCATCGACGCAGATGGCGAACGCTATTTCGCGAGCGCACTGACAAAGAAGGAGACGCGCGTGGGAGTCGTTCGCGCGCTAGTCAATTCGGAGGAGCTGAAGACGACGTTGCGGTAAGGCCAGCGTGGTGAGCCCGATAATTGACAATTGATAATTGACAATTGACAACGCCGGCCGTCAATCGTCCTGCTTCTCACGTTGTCAATTGTCCATTGTCAATTGTCAATTCCGTGTGAGCTACCGGCGCGCGATCACAGCAATCGAGACGTCGTCTTCGGGCGGGCGGCCGCCGGTGAAGAGGTTCCATTCGCCGACGAGCGTGTCGACCAACGCCGCTGCCGAGGCGGCGGTGTTCCAGCCGGCGATGGTGTCGACGTAAGAATCGCCAAATTCGCGCTCGTTCGCATTTCGGGCCTCGGTCAATCCATCCGAGTGGAAAAGCAATCGTTCGCCGCGGTCTAGCGAGCCGTTGATCTCCTGCCAGACCATCCCCGTCTTGACGCCAAGCGGGTACGAACCGCTGCCAATGCGATCGATGACTTTTCCGGCGGCGATCTTCACGATCTGCGGATGGCCGGCGACCGTGGCGATGAACGTGCCGTCGCGATCGAACAAAAAGTAGCAGCACGAAAAGAACGATCGCGGACCGCCGGTGCGGCAGAGGATGCGGTTCAGCGAGCTGATGATCGCGGCCGGCGACGGATCGACATCGAGTTGCGTGCGCCACGCCGCGTGTGCGACAGCCATGACCAGACCCGCCGCCATTCCATGCCCCGAGGCATCGCCGAAAAGGACGGCGAGGCGGCCGTCGGGAAGCGGGACGAAATCGTAGATGTCGCCGCCCACCGTGTTGGCGATCCGATTAAACGCCGCGATCTCGTACTCGTCCGTCTGCGGAGGGTGCTTCGGAATCAGATCGGCCTGCAGATCGCGCGCGAGCTCGAGCTCATCGCGGAACTTGATCTTGTCGATCAACTCCATCGCCAGCAGCAGAACCATGAGCATGAAGGAGGCGGCCATCTCGATGAGCGGCCATATGTTCATGACGGCGCGATGACGCGCGGTAAGGGTGCCGAAAAGGCAGACGAAGAACCAGATGAACGCGACGAGAAACACCACGCGCCGCTGCGGCGTGAGACGCTTGGCCAGGCCGAGGAGCATGGCGCTGCGGGTGCGGACGAAGCGGCGCAAACGCCTGGGATCGGCGTCGATCTTCGACTGATAGTCGGCGATCAGCATCTTCCGCGTCTCGGGCCATTCGAGCGCGTAGAGATTCGTCACGTCCTTCGTCTTGAGCGACGAGATCGTGTCCTTTCCCAGCTCCACCCAGTCATGCAGCTCCGCCACGGGTCGATTGTACGTAAGAAGCCGCGAGGGGGTTCCGGAGGGATAGACTGCGAGGATGCGTCGATGGGTGTGCCCACTCGTCTCAGCAGTCATCGTTGCGTTTACTGGTGCATTTGCAGGTGCGCTTACTGGTGTGTTTCCGGTTGCCGCACAGGAGCTTCCGTTCCGGCACCTCACGCCGAACGATCAGGTCAATCCGCTCTCCTCCGCCAGCGTCCAGAAGATCACGCAAGACCACCTCGGCTACATCTGGTTCGCTTTCTACGCTTCGGGCCTGACGCGTTACGACGGCCATGCGATGGAACAGTACGGCGCCGCTGATGGCCTGCGCGACCTGACGATCCGCGAAGTGGCCGAAGATGGAACGCACCATTTGTGGGCGGGATCCGAATCGGGTCTCGTCGTTTCGGAGAAGCCGCTCGATGCGTACGAGCCGGGCAAGCGCGTGCGCTTCGTCAGCGCGATCGGCACCGAACGGCTTCCACAGATGCGAATCCGTCGCAATTACCTCGTCACCGGAATCGACGGTTGGGTCTGGGCGGGTGTGCAGGATCGGATCGTCCGCTATCGTTTTCACGGTGGTGCGCTCGAGCGGGGCCGGATCGATGAAGTTCCGACGACGTCCGGAGTCGCGGCCATGCTCATGCGCCGCGATGGCTCGGTGCTGATCTCGCTCAACTCCGGCGCAATTCTGCAGTTCGATCGCGAGGGCAAATTCGGCGGCGAGCTTCATGGCCTCCCGTCGT
Source organism: Thermoanaerobaculia bacterium (assembly GCA_963719365.1). Taxonomy (GTDB): domain Bacteria; phylum Acidobacteriota; class Thermoanaerobaculia; order Gp7-AA8; family Gp7-AA8; genus JADGNZ01. Next base: position 3,037,896 of record OY970380.1, read on the forward strand.
GCGTCAGCGGCGTGCTGCTCGAAGCGCGCGACGGCGCATTGTGGGGCGGATGCACGAATGGCGTTCTCTGGCGCGGGCAGGGCGAGCACTACGACATCGTCAACCACGCACTCACCGAGAGGATCGTCTCGATCCTGGAGACATCGCGCGGCGAGATCTGGGTAGCCAGTCTCGGTTCCGGCGCGATGCGTCTCGACGCTCACAATTTCGCTGACATCCTTCTCGTGAAGCGCGAGAACGATCTTCTCGGCGACACGCTCTGGGATCTGTTCGAGGATCGTGAAGGCAATCTCTGGTTCGCGCAGAATGGTGGCGCGTCACGGCTGCGGAAGGATTACCGCGCGTTCGAAGCGCTGACCGGCCGTTCGCACGCGGGCGAGAAACCGGCGCTCCCTGATGTGAGCGCGTTCTCGGTTCTGGCTCCTGATTCCCGTGGCCATGGGCCGTGGTCGAATCTGACGATCGTCGGAACGGGCGGTGGCGTCGCATTCGTCGCGCCCGACAAAACCTCGGGCGAGGGCGAGGCGCAGGTCGCGCGAGATACGACGGAGAGCGTGTTGCGCGTCGGAGACGGTCTGCTCAGCAACTCGGTTTATTCGCTGACGCGCGATGCCGAGGGGCGAATCTGGATCGGAACGGTGGGCGGCGTGAATTGCTTGTCCACGCCGGCGAACGCGCCGCCGATGATGACCTCATCGACGCGAACCAACGCCTCGGTCGCCGGCACCGCCGCCGTGATTACTTCCTATCCAGTCGACACGACGTACCTCGTGCAACCTTTCGAGATGCGAGGCGCGGAAACGATCTGGTTCGCCGGAATTCGCGGAATTACGTGCCTCGCCGCCGGGCAGTGGTTTACGTTCGGAACGGCGGCCGGACTTCCGCAGGCCGGCGCGAGTGCGGTTGCGGTCGACGGCTCTGGTTACGTTTGGGCGGGTACGCCGGACAGTGGCCTCCTGCGCAGCATTGTGCCGTTCGATCCCGTGGCGCTGAAGCCGGGCGATGTCTCGAAATTCTTCACCTCAGCGTGGTCGCACGCGACCGGCGCGCGCACCGACTCCGTTCGAACGCTGCTCTGGGCCGCAGGCAAGTTGTGGAGTGGCACGGCGAACGGTGTGGAGATTCTCGACACCAATCCGCTCCGCATCGTGGCCACGCTCCCCGGCGATTCGCTGGGCGGGAGTCTCGTGGCTGGGCTGATGTCGTCGCCAAATAGTCAGTCGGTCTGGGTCAGTCAGAACGCCGGATTGGTCGAAGTCGATGCGCACGACTTTCACATTCGCACACGCGTGTCGAAAGCGGACGGCCTCATCGACGACGAAGCATGGGCCTACGATCCGCTTGCCGTTGGCGACGACGGCCGGGTCTACTTCGCCACGCCGCGCGGCCTCTCGATTTTCAATCCCGCCTTGCGCGAGCCGAATGCCGAGCCGCCAATCGTTCGCTTTCGCGACATCACGTTTCGCGAAGACCGGCGCGGCAATAACGAGGTCTCGATTGCGTACGCGGCGCTGACCTTCAGCGACGAATCGCGCATCGTTTATCGCACGCGGCTCTTCGGTTACGACAACGACTGGTCGGCGGCGCGCTCCGACGCAAAGATCCGTTACACCAACCTTCCCGCGTACCTCTTTCCGAAGTCGTATCGCTTCGCGGTGATGGCGCGCAGCAGCGACGGCGTCTGGTCGCTTCCCGAGCTTTACACCTTCTCCGTGATGCCGCCTTGGTGGCTGCGATGGTGGGCGATGATCGCGTACGCCGCGGCGGTCGTGGCGCTGGCCAGCGTTGCCAACCGGCTGCGAGTCCGGCGGTTGCGGCGCCGCAATCGCGAGCTCGAGGACATCGTTTCCGCGCGAACGCACGAGCTGGAAGCGCTCGACAGGATGGTCGAGATCATCAATCGCGAGCTCGTTCTCGAGAACGTGTTGCGCAGTCTTCTCGAGCAGGGCATGAAGCTCTTTCCGCAGGCGGACGCGGTGGTCTTCGTGCAGTTCGATCATGACCATCGCCGCACCTCGGTCGTCGCAGGACTCGGCCACGATCTGGAGACTTTCCGGGAGATTCAACTCTCTCCCGAAGAAGCAACGCGCCGCTATTCGGAGCGCGCGGAGCTGCTCGAAGAAGGCGTCTACCTGATCAAAGAAGATGTTTTCCCCGAGCTGACGGGCAGCGAACAGATGATGCATCTGCCGGTTCCGAAGTCCATGCTGGCGATGGAAATCTCCCTCGGCGGACGCATCGAAGGGTTTCTCATCTTCGACAACTTCAGCGATACCGAGGCATTCAGCCGCAGCGATCTGCGCAAGCTGGCGCGCGTGCGCGAGCACGCCATCTCCGCCATTTCCAAAGCGCGAATCCTGCGCGAACTGCAACTGAAGAATCGTGAGGCCGAGGAGGCGAATCAGGCCAAGAGCCGCTTTCTTGCGAACATGAGTCACGAGCTGCGCACACCGATGAACGCCATCATCGGCTTCTCGGAGATCCTCATCGACCGGCTGGAGCCGCAGATCGATGCGAAGTCGCTGACGTTCATCCGCTCGATCCTGAGCTCCGGCAGGCACCTGCTCGAGATCATCAACGACATCCTCGATCTCTCGAAAGTCGAAGCGGGCAGGATGGAGTTGCTGCCGGAGACGTTTCCTGTGCGCAGCGCGATCGAGAGCATCTGCCAGATCATGCGCGGGATGTCGACGCGCAAGGCGATCTCGTTCGAAGTGGAGATCGATCCCGGCGTTACGGCGATCGAGACGGACCAATCGAAGTTCAAGCAGATCCTCTACAACCTGCTCTCGAACGCGGTGAAGTTTTCACCGGGGGAATCGGTCGTGAGGATTCATGCGCGGCGCGTCGAAGCGGCTGATGAGCGGCCTGAATCGATCAGCATCGACGTGATCGATCCCGGCATCGGCATCGCCCCCGAAAATCTGGCCGTGATCTTCGAAGAGTTCCGCCAGGTGGACAGCACGCTCAACCGGCAATACGGCGGCACCGGGCTCGGCCTCTCACTCGTTCGCAAATTCGTCGAGTTGCAGGGCGGAACGCTGACCGTGAAGAGCGAGATCGGCAAAGGCAGCACGTTCACGTTTACGCTGCCCATTCACTTCGCCGGCACGACCATCCCCAGCCCGATCATCAACGTCGATGGGACAGTCATCCCGCCCGGCGAGCGCGTGCTCGTGGTCGAAGACGAGGATCTCGCCTACTCGACGCTCGCGACGTATTTGCAGTCGGCAGCGTATGTGCCGATCCGCGCGCGCAACGCGGACGAAGCGATGCGCCTCGCGCGCAGCATCAAGCCGGTTGCCGTGACGCTCGACATCGTCCTGCCGGGAGCGCAGGGATGGGACGTTTTGCGCGCGCTCAAGGCGGATGCGGCGACGTCGGAGTTGCCGGTGATCATCGTTTCGATGATCGACAATCGTGAGCTCGGGCTTGCGTTCGGCGCGGACGATTACTTCGTGAAGCCGGTCGACTGGACGCGCTTCATGCGCCGCTTGCGCGAGATCGCAATACGAACGTCGGCGCCGAAACGGCCGCACCTTTTGCTCATCGACGACGACGTCAGCGTTCACGACATGCTTGAGGCCGAGCTGACGAATCAGGGTTATCAAATCGAGAAGGCGTTCACGGGCGCCGAAGGCCTGGAGAAAGCGGCGAAGCATTTGCCGGACGTCATCATTCTCGATCTGGCCATGCCCGGAATGAGTGGCTTCGACGTCGCCGCGAACCTGAAGCAGAACGAGGTCACGGCGCGCATTCCGATCCTCGCGTTCACCGCGAAAGAGCTGACGGAGCTCGATCGTGATCACCTGCGCGGAGGATTTGTGGCGGTGGTAGCGAAAGGCTCATCGTCGGGCAAGCGGCTGATTCAGGCGATTCACGCCCTCGATGCGCGGCCGGTGGTTTCTTCGTAGAGTTTTACGTAGGTCGGACTCTCCAGTCCGACAAGATCGGACTCTCCAGTCCGACAACACGAGACGTCGGACTGGAGAGTCCGACCTACGTTTTCCTCACTGCGCAGCCCGATAAATCTTGTCGCGATAATCAGCGACGTCATCCGTCACCTCGATGAACGGCAGCGACAGATCGAGCTCGCGGCAAGCGTCGGGATAGTGATGCATTTCGTAAAGCGCGACCGCGTAGTAATAGTGAGAGCGTTCTTCACCCGGACCGATCGCGCCGGCCGCCTGGAACACGCGTGATGCTCCGGCAAAGTCGCGCACGCGGTACAGCCCTTCCGCGACACGCAACACCTGCGCATGCGGAAGCTGCGGCTCGATGAGAAGAGCGTTGTAGATCGCGCCCGCGGCGTCCGGATCGCCGTCGTCGATTGCTCGCTGGGCATCGTCGAAACGCGCGTCGATGGACTTCTTCGCTGGCTGCTGCTTCGACGGAACCATCGGAGCGATTGTTTGCAACGTTCCCGGCGACGCGGGGTCTTTTGCAATGGGTGTATCCGTTTGATCAGGCGGGCTCGCGTCGCCGGCCTCGCGCGGAGCGGTTTCCGCAACATTCGGCTTCACGCTGGGCGTTGGTACCTCCACTCGCGGTTTTTCTTTCGCCGCGGCATCCTGCATCTGTTCGGAGATGCCGAACACCGCCGATTCCTTCTTCGTCAGCAGCGTCGCGGCGGCTCGAAGAAGCTCGGCGCGCAAGTCATCGGGAAGCGTCATCGCCCGCAATCGCGGCTGGACGTTTTCAGCGGTAGCGATGCGAAGAAGTGCGTCGCGCGCCTCGCCGTCGTGTCCCAGCCGGCTGGCCGCGATCGCCGCGTAAACCTCGGCGGTCTCGAACTTCTCGATCTCCTCCACGAACCCGAACGCGGCTTTGTGCAGCTCTGCGTACGCCAGTTGGTAGTCCGCCGTCCGGAAGTCGGCCATGCCGCGCGCATAGAGCCGTTCGTAGAATTCGTCAGGCCCGCCGGCAAGTCCCACGGCAGGCGCGAACAGTAAGAAACCTACGATCAGGTTGCGCAGAAGTCGCTCTCCTTCGAAGGTACCGGAATTCGATCAATGGACGATTGGAGGGGAGAACACGACATCCTTCATTTTTCATCCGTCAGGAATCCTTCCCGCAACACTTCCACCAAATACGTAAACTATCGAAATGCTGCCGGTGGCGGCGGTTGTCCTGGGATTCGCAGAACGGCGCGCTCCTCGCTCGTCAGGAGAAGCGCCGCCGGTCTTCGAGCTCTGCCCGCAAGGCTTCAGGAATCGCGATCGAGCGAAAGTGCGGTTGGACGCCGTCGGCGTTGGCAATCCCGACCAGAGCACTGCGCGTGAGAGCCTCGTTCCCCAATCGATTCGCCGCAACCGCTGCATACGCCTCGGCGGTCTCAAATCGATCGAGTTGATCGACGAGTCCGAATGCGGCGAGATGAAGATCGTTGAACGCAGCCTGATACTCCGACGCCTGGAAATGCGCCATGCCGCGCGCATAGAGCCCTTCGTAGAACTCGTCGCCGAAACCGGCAACCGCGGACGCAGGCGCAAGAAGAAGCAGCAGGCTCACGACGACTTTTTGCAACGTACCCTCCTTCCGGAGCATGAGGATCGGTCAGGCAGCCAGCATACTCTTCAAGATTCGGCCGCGGGTTGGGTTGTGGGTTACTTGGTTGCCCGGTTGCCGGGTTGCCGGGTTGCCTGGTTGCCTGGTTGCCTGGTTGCCCGTTGCCTGGTTGCCGGTTGGCCGTCTGAATTGAACGTTCTTCAATATGGCCTGGATTCTTGAAGCTCCCAAACGAATCCGTTCGCCCGGCAACCCGGGCAACCCGGGCAACCTGGCAACCTGGCAACCCAACAACCAGCCAACCCAGCAACTCAGTACCAAATCGCGATAGCATCTAACTTCACCGTGTCGAAGAATGTGATCATCGTTGGCGGCGGTCTGGCTGGACTCTCGGCTGCCGTCTATCTCGCCCGCGCCGGACGGACCGTCACGATCTTCGAGCGCCGCCGCTACCTCGGCGGACGCGCAGTGACTCATCTTCGCCACGGCTACCGTTTCAACCTCGGGCCTCACGCCTTCTTCCGCGCCGGTCACGGTTGGAACGTCCTGCGCGAGCTCGGCATCCCCGTCCGCGGCGGCGTGCCCAAAGTCCGCGGCGTGGCTATGCTGGGCACGCAGCGCTTCAAGTTTCCCGGAAGCTTCCTGTCGATCCTGACGACGTCGCTCTTCGGACTCAAAGCGAAGATGCAGATGCTGATGCTCCTTCTGCGCATTCGCGGCATCGACCCGAAGCCGTACGCGTCGATGACCGTGCGCGAGTGGATCGATGCGAACGCGTCCGACGAGCGCGTGCGGCTCCTGCTCGAAGCGCTCTTCCGGCTGGCCACCTACAGCAACCGCCCCGATCTTCAGAGCGCCGCTTCCGCTCTTGCGCAATTGCGTCTTTCGATTCGCGGCGTCGTCTACATCGACGAAGGCTGGCAGAAGATCGTCGATTCACTTCACAGCGCCGCGGTGGCCTCGGGCGTGAATTTCGTGACCAGCTCCCGCGTCGTCAGCGTCGAACACGAAGGCGGCGCCGTGCGAGGCGTGGAGCTCGGCGGACTGGAAGTCGAGGACCGCAAAGACACGATGTCGCTGGTCATGCCGGACATGTCCGATCCCGACAAGGGAACGCGCATCCCCGCCGATACCGTCCTCCTAGCCGTCGATCCATCCACCGCCCGCGAGCTCGTTCGCGATGTCGATTGGCCGGAAACAACCGCTGTTGTGATGTCATCGCTGGACATCGCCCTGTCCAAACTGCCGCAGCCGCACAGCACCTTCGCCCTCGGCCTCGACAAGCCGCACTACTTTTCCGTGCACTCAGCGTGGGCGCAGTTGACGCCGAAGGGTGGCGCGCTGCTTCACGTTGGTCACTACGGCGACGGCGGGTCGGAAGCAGAGTTGGAATCGATCGTCGATGAGTTGCAGCCGGGCTGGCGCGATCTCGTCGTACATCGCCGTTTTCTTCCAGCGATGACGGTCTCGAACGCGCTCGTGCAACCGGATGGCGTCACGACGCGAATGAAAGCGGTCACTCCGGTGCGTGGCCTATACGTCGCCGGCGATTGGGTCGATGAAGGCGGCATCCTTTCGGACGCCGCCTTTGCCAGCGCGCGCGCCGCCGCGAAAGCAATCCTCGCGGCCGGCTGAGTTACATTTTGCTAACGCTCAAGCCGGATGTCGCCGCCGGAGCTGCGGAGCACGAGCTTCGGTCCGCCGCCGTTCAGTTTCCCGTTCAACGATGAGTCGTCCTGCTTGCCCTGAATCGTGACCGGAACATCCGAGGCGACGTCGCCCCCGCTCGTGTGCGCATCGATGTCCAGCGCAACGTTCGGCGCGACGTGGATCGTGATTCCGCCACCCGAGGTCGAGAACCGCGAGTCTGCGTGCGGCTGACGCGAAAGGTGCGCTTTGATCGAGCCGCCCGAGGTGGAGGCATCGACGGCACCGCCAGCGTCGCCGATCTCGATCGATCCGCCAGACGTATGCGCCTTCAGATCGGCGGAAGCGCGGCGGATGTCGATCGAGCCACCCGAGGTCTTGGCGATCAGCGAGCCGGCAGCGTCGCCAACTTTGATGTCGCCGCCTGATGTGGAGAGCGTTGCGGCCGCGTGGGAGCTGGCCATGGAAACGTCGCCGCCCGATGTGTACGCGTCGACGAGACCGTCGATTCTGCCGAGGGCGACATCGCCGCCAGAGGTACGGACTTTGGCGCGGCCGGCCAGATCGGAGACGGCGATGTCGCCGCCCGACGTCGTCAGATCGACGTTGTACTGCGCGGGAACATTGACGACGAAGCGCACTTCCAGATCGTTGTTCCAATGAAACCAGGAGGTCGGATGGTTGTAACGCGCGTGGATGTGAACGTCGTTCTGTGCCTGCGAGAACTGGACGTCGAGATCTTTGAATAGTTCGTTCGCCCGCTCGCTATTCGACGTCTTCGCGCGGCGGATGACATCGACGCTGACGTTGCTCGCGCCCGAGGTGACTTTGATGTCGCCAAGATCGGCGTCGATGGTGATGGTGCCGCCGGCGTGAACGTTGAAGTTGCGGTGAATGGGACTGTCGATCGCAGCGTGCGCGGCGGAGATCGACGCCAGCCCAATCACAGCCGCGAGCGCTGCAGTGCGAATGCGCGTCATGGTGTTGCCTCCTGTGCCGGGTAAGTACGCTGGAGGAGGCGAAAGGTTAGCAGCGGGGTGTCAGGTGTTCTTCAATAGCGAGGGGCAGACTTGATGCTGGGGATCCCACCAGAGAACCTGAAGCACGGCCCCTTGACGAAAGCCCCATATCCTCTCCGTTCCAGTCAAGTGCAGGGAGATCACCTCGTCTACGTCGAAGAGATTGAGTGACGAAAGGTGATTCTGAGCCTCGTTACTGATTCGAGAAACGGAGACTGAGTGGTTGCGCTTCTTCGCGGTCACGAGGATGCCGTTCCACGTCATCGATTCGAAGTTGGCCAGCTTTGCGCGAATTTCCAGCAGCTTGGCGGGGGCAATCTCGCGCCAACCGTGCGGACTGACCAGTTTCAATCTGGCGACGCGCCATGAAGGCGAAAGGTGATTGGTGCTCGGGTCAGCCGCGACAATCGGAACGTTCCCTAACCTGGGCTCCATCCCGGTGAGTGGCCGCTTCGCGATGTTCGGTTGCGCAGCCGCCTTGGGACGTTTGTCTCCGATTTGCCAAAGCTGCCTACGATCGAGTGAGGCTGCCATAGTACTCCGCCATGGCCGCGGGCGTGATCTCGCTGTTTCCGCGTTCCGTGGGAGCAAGACCGCGTCGCGCATCTCGCCACGGCAGCTCGGCGTGAGTCAGATCGCTCAGCCACTGCGTGCTCTTGTCCCCGTAGAATTCGAGAACAGCGTCGACCGTCTCACGCTGCAATGCGGTGAGGTTATCGGGATTGCCTCGGGGCCATTCCTTGAGATCAAACATGCCACGATGAACCGCGTAAAGATGCGGCAGCACCGGACCATTGATCCACGCCTCAATCCGGTCATGGAACAATGGTTTCTCATCCCACACGAGTGACCAGGCCTGCGAGTAGTAAACAAGCTTTTGCAGCTTCATCGCGGTCATCCGTCCCTGCTTCTTCAGAATGTAGTTTGCGATGTCGTGTGCGTTGGCCATGGTCGGTCCTCGCGCCGCAGTGGTCCGGCGATGCTTGTCTAACTACGATTCTGCCACGGCTATGCCGGCGCAAGGTAAATGTCTACGTGCCGTGGAATCGCAGGCGCGTCGAAAACTGAACCAAGTCCTACTTCACGCGCTCCCGCTTGATCGCGATCGGTGAGACCTGGCTGGAGATGTTGAGCCATCCTTCGTCGGTCTTGATCCAGACGTCGTTGTAACGGAGCTCGGCGATGACTCGTTCGTTCGCTTCTTTGTAGCGTTGAACGATGCGGCCGGTAATGATGGCGGTGCTGCCGTGAGCGCGGATGTGGGCGTCGCTCGCTTCGTAAGGCTCGATGTAAGGTCCGCGCTTCTTCATCGATTCGACCAACTCTGCTTTGGTCTGCAGCTCGCCGGTGCTGGTGATGCGAACGTAGTCGTCGGAGAGATGGACGCGGAACCAGTCCGCGTCCGCCATGTACGTGGCGATGGCCATCTCGCGGTCGAGTTTTCGCAATGCCTGCTCATCGCTGGCGAAATTCGCGGCAGTCACCGATGCCGCGATGACGGCGAAGCAGAGCGAGAGGATGGCTGTTTTCACGGCGTTATTCTGTCACGTAGACTGTGGCGATGATCGCCATCGCCGCTGCCACGATCCTGCTCGCCATGAAGATCAAACCGTCTCCTGCGCGGGTCCTTGCGCTCGGCGACTCGTACACGATCGGTGAGAGTGTGGCCGTTGCCGACCGCTGGCCGAATCAGCTCGCGCAGGCGTTACGCGCGAAGGGGCTGTCGATCGGCGAGCCGGAGATCGTCGCCAAAACCGGCTGGACGACGGACCGGCTCTTGTCAGGAATCGACGCCGCGAAACCGCTTGGGCCTTATTCGCTCGTAACGCTGATGATCGGCGTCAACGACCAGTACTGGGACCGCGACAGGGATCGATACCGGGCCGGATTCGTCGAGCTGTTGCATCGCGCGATCAGCTACGCGGGCGGAAACGCCAAACACGTTGTCGTCGTCTCGATCCCCGATTGGAGCGTGACGCCCTTCGCGGTTGACCGCGACCGGGCAAAAATCGCTGCGCAGATCGATCGTTTCAATGCTGTGGCGCGCGAAGAGACCGCATTCGCCGGCGCGCATTACGCCGATGTAACGCCAATCTCCCGCCGCGCGGCCACCGACGCCACGCTCATCGCGCCCGACGGCCTGCATCCCAGCGCGAAGATGTACGCGCAATGGATCACCGTCATCGAGCCGGCGGCGAGGCAGGCGCTCGCTCACTAATCGCGGCCGCCGTACCAATGCTCGAGCTCCGAGGCCGCGCGCCGGAGGCCGCGCATGTCTTCATCTGCGAGGATTGCGCGCAGCTCCTGATCCGCTGCCTTCACTGCATCCCGCACGAAACCCTCGTGATTGATTCTACGAGACGTAGAAACCGGCAATTTCCTGTCAAGAGAAACTTTCACTTTTCAACAGGCCGGGTCATCGCTCTGCTAACGTCGGCTCGCTTCCCCAGTCGATGGCACTTGCCGTCCTGTGGAAAAGATGTGGAGGGACTGTTTAGCGATTGTGGGCATCGCGGCGTGACGACAAACCGGCCCCACACTGCGCGTCCCAAAGTCCAATGTCTGTTGCCCAACTCGACGTCGCGCTCGACCGGCCGATGCCGCAGTCTCCTGATGCGGAGCGTGCGGTACTCGGATCGATTCTGATCAACAACCATGCGTTTTACCGCGTGGTGGGAACGATCAACACGGAGGATTTTTTTCGCGACGCGCACCGCACGATATTCGCCACGATGCGGCGCCTGGCCGAGCAGTCGCGCGAGATCGATCCGCTCACGCTGCGCGAGGAGTTGTCGAAGAATGCGCAGCTCGAACAGGTCGGCGGATCCGCGTACGTCGCATCGCTCGTCGACGGCATCCCGGACATTGCCAATGTCGAACGGTATGCGCGCATCGTGAAAGAAAAGTCGACGTTGCGCCGGCTGATCGTAATGGGCAATTCCGTGATGCGCGCCGCGCTCGATGCGCCGAGCGAGCCGGCCGATGTCCTCAACATCGCCGAAAAGTCGATTTACGAGATTGCTGAAGGATCGATCGAGAAAGGATTCGTCGCGCTCGATCGGATCACGCGCACCAACATGACCGCGATCGAGCAACTGCAACACGCCGGAAAACTGCTGACCGGCATCCCCACCGGCTACGACCGCTTCAACGAATTCACGTCCGGATTTCAGAATCAGGATCTGATCATCATCGCGGCAAGACCGTCGATGGGGAAAGCGCAGCCGCTCGACGCAAAGGTTCTCACGCGACGCGGCTTTGTCTGCATGGGCTCTCTCCGCATCGGCGACGAGCTCGCGTCAATCGATGGTGCGGATTCCCGCGTTGTCGGAATCTTTCCGCAAGGCGAACGTCAGCTCTATCGTGTCGAGCTCTCGGACGGACGGAGCGCCGAATGCTGCCGCGAACATCTGTGGCGTGTCTGTTATCGCGGCTGGGATGCGCCGCGTGTCGTCTCGACCGAACGGCTGATGGAGTTGCTGCAGCGGAAGCGATACCAACGCCGGCTCTACATCGAAACGTTCTCCGGTGAATTCGGCAATGACGACGATTTGCCACTCGATCCCTGGCTGCTCGGGTTTCTGATCGGTGACGGCACAACACACGGAACGTCAGTGGGCTTTTCCACTGCCACGCCTGAGACTCTCGAAGAAGTTCGCCGCGTCGTTGGCCCGGCCTACGAAGTCAAATGGGGCAGCGCGTACGACTATCGCATTATTCAGACGGGGCCGAAGACGCGCAGCCGCGGTTACCGTTTGCCGAATCCCTTGAAACAGGCTTTGGAGGCCCTCGGCATCTGGGGCTGTCGTGCCGAAGACAAGTTCATTCCGAAGAGGTACCTGGCAACGACGCTCGCCAGCCGCAAGCGGTTGTTAAAAGGACTCATCGACTCCGACGGATGGGTTGAAAAATGGGGCAGCATTCGCTTCGCGTCCTGCAGCGAACGACTGGCTCGCGATGTGGTCGAGTTGGTGCGATCGATGGGCGGAAGCGCGTCGTATTTCCCGAAAAAGACATTCTTCACCTATCGCGACGAGCGGCGCGACGGACGTCAGTCCTATGTCTGCAACATCCAACTCCCGAAGGATTTCGATCTTCAGCTCGTGACGGAGAAAGAGCAACGACGGACGCGCACGCGTCTCCGGCGGCTCAATGTCTGCTCGATCACCCCCAGCCGGTTTTCGCAAACGCAGTGCATCGCCGTCTCGCACCCGTCGCACCTTTACATTACGAACGACTACATCGCGACGCACAACACGTCGTTCATGATGAACATCGCCGAATCGATCGCCATCCCCGAGCGATCGGGCGGTCCGCGGCCACCGGCGCAACGGCTTTATTCGGTCGGCGTTTTCTCGCTCGAAATGTCGAAAGAGCAGATCGGCTTGCGCATTCTCTCGTCGGAGTCCGGCGTGTCGAACCATCTCATTCGCGCCGGCATGCTGAGCGAGCGTAACTGGCGCGATCTCGCCGATGCCTCGGCACGCCTGGCGAAGGCGAAGATCTTCATCGATGACACGCCGGGCATGGACATCATGGAGATGCGGGCCAAAGCGCGGCGTCTCAAGATGGAAGCGGGCCTCGACATGATCATGGTCGATTACCTCCAGCTCATGGCCGTGAAGGGGAAGACCGAATCGCGCAACCAGGAAATCTCGCAGATCTCGCGCGGGCTGAAGGCGATCGCGAAAGAGCTGAACGTGCCGCTCATCTCGCTCTCGCAGCTCTCGCGCCGGCCGGAGCAGCGCACGGGCGATCACCGGCCGCAGCTTTCCGACCTTCGTGAATCAGGATCGATCGAGCAGGACGCCGACGTCGTTTGTTTCATCTACCGCGACGAGGTCTACAACAAAGACACGGAAGAGAAGGGCATCGCCGAGATCATCATCGGCAAGCAGCGCAACGGCCCGATCGGCGACTTCAAGCTCGTCTTCCGAAACGACATCACGAAGTTCTTCAACTACGAGCCGACGCCCGACTACGGCCCGCAATAGTCGCAGTTCCGTTATCGCGCTACTGTCAGGAAGAGTACGATCAGCGCTATGAGACGCGTCCTCGTCGTTGCCGCACTCTTCGCCACCATCGCTCTTCGCGCCCGCGCGAACGTGCTGCGGCTCAACGTCAACGATACGATCCAGCCGATCAGCGATGAGTTCATCGGGCGGGCGCTCGATCAGGCCCAGCGCGAGCACGACGATGCGGTGATCCTCGTCATCAGCACGCCGGGTGGTCTGCTCGACTCCACGCGCTCGATCGTCGAAAAGATCATGACCTCGCGCGTGCCGGTGATCGTTTTCGTCGCGCCGGCGGGGAGCCGCGCGGCATCGGCGGGATTCTTCATCCTCGAGGCGGCAGACATCGCCGCCATGGCTCCCGGCACGAACACCGGCGCTGCCCATCCGGTCCTCTTCGGCGAAAAGATGGACGAGATCATGAAGGTGAAGATGGAGAACGATGCCGCCGCCTTCATGCGCACGATCGCGGCGAAGCGCGGCCGGAACGTCGCGGTCGCGGAGAGCGCCGTGCGCGAGTCGAAGTCGTTCACGGAACAGGAAGCGCTGGCGCAGAAGCTGATCGATGTGATCGCGCCCAACGACCGCGCGCTGCTCATGGCGATCAACGGCCGGACGCTCAAGCGTTACGACGGAACGATGACGACACTTCACCTGACGAACGAAAACATCAACACCGTGAAGATGTCGCTGCGTCAGAAGATGATGTCCGCGCTGATGGATCCAAACTTCGCTTTCCTTCTGCTGGTCCTCGGCGGGCTGGCCATCTTCGCGGAGTTCAACCACCCGGGAGCGATTGCGCCTGGCGTCGTCGGCGTGATCGCGATCCTTCTGGCGCTGTTCGCGCTGAACCTGCTGCCGGTTCGCTACGCTTCGCTGGCGCTCTTGGTTGCGGCGTTCATTCTCTTCGCGCTCGAGGCCAAGTTCGCCAGCCACGGCGTCCTCGGCGCGGGCGGAATCGTCTGCATGGTCATCGGCGGACTCTTTCTCGTCGACGGACCGATTCCGCAGATGCGCGTGAACATCCTCACCGCACTCGCCGTCAGCATCCCCATCGGCTTGATCGCCGTTTTCCTGACGACGCTCGTGTTACGCGCGCGGCATGGCAGGGTGTCGACCGGCAGCGCCGGCATGATCGGCGAGATCGGCGTAGCCCGAACGTCAATCGGTACGGATGGAAAAGTCTTCGTTCACGGCGAGCTGTGGAACGCCGTGGCGAAGAGCGTGATCCCGGAAGGCTCGCGCGTCCGCGTGGCCGGAATCAACGGATTGCATCTGCTAGTCGAGCCGGCGGAGTAGAGAAACCGCAGGACACGACGGTACCGCCGATCTCGCTGTCGTTCGACGATGCAATTAAGGCTTTTCTAGGGACGCCACCGCCGAAGAAAACGAAGCGCTAATGAAAGCAACACTTAGGGCTGAGTGAGTTCCTTTGGCTTGACTCTCCCCTAGCTATCCTTTACTCTTTGCAATAGGTTAAGACAAACGAGTTCTTCGGGAGGGGTGTATCTTTCTGCCTTCGGGAGTAAACATCGTTGTTCACTGCGTTTCCGCAAGCGAGAGCGGCGAACGCGGTGCCCGCCTTCGGAGCAACATGCAAATGACAAGCAACCGCTAGCGCTCCAATCACATGAACCTGCTAACTTCACATTTCGACTTTCTCTCACCTCTCGACACCCGATACTACGGCGCGGAAGCCCCATTCTTCGCTGCGCTGCATCCGTATCTCTCCGAAAATGCAACCCTGAAATACCAGTTACAGGTTGAGCAGGCATTGCTGGCGGAGTTGGAGACGGAAGGGCTGGCTCCGCCGGGTACATCGAAATCGCTCGCCGAAGCCTTGGCCGCGAACCCCATTACCCCCGAAGAGGTCTACGCCGAGGAAGAGAAGATACATCACAACATCCGGGCTCTAGCCAACTGCATCCGCGCGAGACTTTCTGAAGAGCGCAAACCGTTCGTCCACTTGTTCGTCACGTCGAACGACATCATGGACACAGCTCGCTCACTTGCCTTTCGTGATGTCGTGCGCGAGGTTGTTTTGCCGGATCTCCATGAACTCCTTGAAACTATCGTCGGGATCGCGCGACAGCATGCCGACACGGTTCAAATCGGCCGGACGCACGGTCGGCATGCTGTACCGCTGACGCTCGGTTATTGGCTGGCAAACTACGTTGACCGGATTGGTCAGCGAATGGAGAATCTTGCCACGTCGACAGGGAATCTCCGTGGGATGGTTTCGGGCGCTGTAGGTGCCCATAACTCTTTCGCGTTGAAATGGCCGACCGATCCCGCTCTTTTCGAGCAGATGATGCTCAAACGCCTTGGGCTGAGGGCATCGGACACCGCAATCTCAACGCAAGTCGTCCAGCCAGAATACGTCACGGATTTCGCCCATTCTATCGTTTCTGCTTTCTCGGTCCTTGCAAACCTAGCTGATGATTATCGCAACCTGATGCGCAGCGAAATCGAGGAAGTTGGAGAAAACGATACTTATCGCGTAGGTTCATCGACGATGCCCCACAAGGTCAATCCGAAGAACTTTGAAAACGTGAAGAGCCTTTGGAAGGCTTTCATGCCCCGGATGACTACCGTGTACATGGATCAGATCAGCGAGCATCAGCGTGACCTTACGAACAGCGCTAGTAGCCGTTTCCTCAACGAGCTGATCGCTGGGTTCGACTACGCCGTTCGACGCTTGAACAAAGCGATTGGTGGCACGGTTGTCAACGTTGATCCGCTGAAGCGTAACTTTGACTTGGGTCGGCAGTGGACGGTAGCAGAACCGTTGTACATTGCCCTAGCGCTCTCTGGCGATCATGATGCCTACGAGACTTCAAAGAATTTGGTCAAGAAGTGTCGAGATGAAGGCGTCGGGTTATTGGATTACTTGCATTCACCCGGCGGCAGCAAAACGATTGATTCCTTGCTACCCATGTTTCAGCGGATAGTGTTGGCTCCTGAAGAGTATTTGGGCGACGCTCCGTCACGCACTTTGTTCGTATGTGACCATTGGTGGGGAGTGCTGGGAGAGCAGCCTGGCCGGGCAAACCCGTTGAATACTCTTACTGGCCGACTCGCTCGGCCTCGTGACGATGAAGCGCTGATCGCTACCGCTGGCAGTTATGCGTATTTAGGTTAGCGAAGCGGCGAGTCCTCGAAATCCGAGGACTTCGCACAGGAGCTGTTCGACTGGCTCGCGGAGGTGGGGCTGGAAGAGGCGCGGAACTAGACCACAAAGCGGTTTTCTGGTGAGCGTGCGTGTTCCGCGAATGCTTCGATGCTCGGATAATCAAGCTCGAAGCTAGCGTCCCCTCCAGCGCTTACCCATAGGGTGCCAGCACGTTCAGTTACCAGCACGACTTGATCGCAGTTGATGAACACGGCACGATCTCCGCCTGTCAGTTTCACTTTGATCAGAACCATTGCGCGCCTCCGTTTGGTTCGACGGAGCCTACAGCTAACCCGCTCAATCTGGCCGATTTAGGGCCTCGCGCAAATAACCTAACCCTGCGTGGGTTTGCAAAGGACATAATCTCGGAGTTTCTTTTTCATTCCGAACCGGCGAAGACGGAGAGGGATCCCACTCCGATATGGAGACGGCCGCTCGAATTCAGGGGATTCCTCTCCGTCCTCCGCTGCGCTCCGGCGGTTCGGAATGACAAGCTATACAATCGCCAACGTGCGCGCGGAGGTTTCAATGGCTCCAATCTTCGTCATTCTCATCATCTTCGGTTTTTACCTGCTGACCGCCATCAAGATCCTGCCCGAGTACGAGCGGGGCGTCATCTTCCGGCTGGGACGTTTGCTTCCCGAGGCGAAGGGGCCGGGGATTTTTCTGGTGTTTGCGCCGATCGACCGCATGGTGCGCGTCTCGTTGCGGCAGGAAGCCTTCGAAGTTCCGCCCCAGGACATCATCACGCGCGACAACGTCACGCTGAAGGTGAACGCGGTCGTCTTTCTGCGCGTGATCGAGCCGCGGAACGCCGTCGTCGAAGTGTTCGACTACCGCTACCAGACATCGCAGTTTGCGCAGACAACCCTTCGCTCCGTCCTTGGCGAGGTCGAGCTCGACGAGCTCCTCGCGCACCGCGACGCACTCAACGCCCGCATCCAGACGATTCTCGATCAGCACACCGAACCATGGGGCGTGAAGGTGGCGAACGTGGAAGTGAAGCAGGTCGACCTACCGGAATCGATGCTGCGTGCCATGGCCAAGCAGGCCGAGGCCGAGCGCGAGAAGCGGGCGAAACTCATTCATGCCGAGGGCGAGTTCGCGGCGTCGCAGAGACTGGCGGATGCCGCGCACGTTCTGGCCACGCAGCCGACGGCGCTCCAGTTGCGCTACCTGCAGACGCTGACTGAGATCGGCGTCGAGAAGAACACGACCATCGTCTTCCCGTTGCCGATCGACATCCTTTCGGGATTGACGAAGTTCCTGAATCAAGAATGAGTGTCGTCATGATCGAGGCCGCGGTCTTTCAGTTGCGGGCCGCGGCAGACGAAATCGATGCCGGGCTGGCGCCGCAGCTCGGCCTTTGCGTGAGCGTCCTGGCGCGCGCAGTCGAGGCGGCGCGTGATGGCGTGAACGCTGCGCGCGTGAGCGACATCGAGTTCGCAGTCAACGACTTAACCGGCGCGGTCGATGAGCTGCCACCGAACGATGCCGGACGTATTCAGCCGTTGCTCGACGCCATTCGCGGCGACCTGGACGCACTCAAGATCGCGACCTCGCTCGATCCGAAGCTGATCGAGCAGATCAACGCCTTTCAGTCGAAGCTGCGCGAGCGGATGAAAGCGATCGAGAGGCAAACGTACGTCGAAGGCGGCACGGACGCGCCGTTGCCGCATCCGCCGGCGTCGCTCCGTCACGACGCCATCCCTCTTTCTCACGAGCTGGCTGCGGCCGGATTCGCGACGCCGTCACTCGATGCGCTGATCAACAAACACGACGAGCTGCGCTACCACTCGATTCGGGAAATTCTCGACGAGCTCGAAGTCATCGTGGGCTGATTCATTCATCGCCCGGCAGCCGAGTTCGGTATACTATCGAACAAATCGGTCACAACTTGCGCTTGGAGAAGGAGAAGGAGAAGAGATGAACGCTCTGTTCGCACTCGCACTACTACAGGAAACGTCCACCACCGACACCAGTGCCGTCCCGTCGGCGGCCGCGGCCGGCATGGGCATCGGGGGAATGCTCGTCTTTTTCGCCCTTGGCTTGCTGATGCTCATCTCGGTGTGGAAGGTCTTCACAAAGGCCGGCAAGCCAGGATGGGCCTCGATCATTCCGATTTACAACATCATCGTGTTGTGCGAAATCTGCGGCAAGCCAATCTGGTGGTTCATCATCTCGCCGTTCCTGGTCTTTCCGCTGGCAGCGAGGTTCGGCAAGGGTGTTGGTTTTGCTCTCGGCCTGTGGTTCTTGTTTCCTATCTTCTGGCCAATACTTGCGTTCGGCTCCGCGAAGTATCAGCCGGTAGTCGCGTAAGACTTTTGTAGAGCCCAGTCGCGCCGAGCCGAGTTCCCGCCTTTCATAGAGAGAGACGGCGAACCCGGTCCTGCTTGCTGGGCTCTACATGTCTCTGAACGGCGCGACGATCCTTTCTAGCCCGCGCTACCCGTCTTCATCGGTCGGAGATCTGGCTGGTCATGCCAAGGTTCCGATTTGACCTGAGGCAACGCCGCGGAAGGTTCTTCTCCTCGCCTCTGCCGGCCATGTTCACCCGGGCGCAGCCAATTCGCTATACTGCTGGCACTCCGTCATCCATTGGTTATCGAATGACATTTCCATGCCTAGCGTGTCACAGCACGATCGACGGCTTGTCTAGGAGTTGTCCATCTTGCGGAACTGAGATCAGCGACTTCGCCCGCGAATACTCCGTAAAACCCGTCAACGGAACATACGAGCTCGTCTCTCGGATTGGAATGGGTGGAATGGGTGAGGTTTTTCGGGCACGCCATCTGATCTTCGGAACCGACTTCGTGATCAAGGTGATGAAGCCCGATTTGCGAACAAATGCGGCGCTTCAGACTCGGTTCATACGTGAAGCGCTCTTCGCGAGAAAGGTGAGGCACGCGAACGTCGCCTCCGTCGCGGACGCCGCACGTTTGCCGGACGGGACCCTCTTCATCGTCGCCAACTTCATCGAGGGCGCGAGTCTCGCGAGCGTCATCCGCGCAGCAGGACGCCTGTCTCCGCCGCGCTGCCTGAATATCGCGCGTCAAGTGCTCAGTGGGTTGGAAGCAATTCACGAGGCCGGTCTGATTCACCGAGACCTCAGCCCGGACAACATCATGATCTCTGGAGCCGACCACGCAACGATAATCGACTTCGGCATTGCGAAAGAGATCGACAATGACGTCTCGCTGACCGATAGTCATCTCTTCCTAGGCAAGATGCGCTACGCGTCGCCCGAGCAATTGCGGGCTGATCCCGAGGCTCCGATTGACACGCGATCAGACCTCTACTCCTTCGGTATTGTCCTGTACGAGATGCTGACTGGAAAGGTGCCGTTCAATGCTCCGAGCCCCGTCGCACTGCTTTCGTTGCATCTTTTCTCTTCCCCGCCGGAGCTTCCGCGGGCAATCGGCCCGGCCCCGCTCCGCGACGTCATAGCCCGCTCGCTCGCCAAGGGACGAAGTGATCGGTTTTCAAGCGCTCATGCGCTTCGCCTTGCGCTGGAGAAATCATTTGAATCGGGTTCCATCCGACTGCCTGAGGAAATCGTTTCCACGGTCCCGATGACGAACATTCCATTCAAAAGGCCATTACCCCCAGCCCCACCGCCTAAGTCTCGACTATCAATTCGAGTATCGGTAACAATCACTCTCGTTATAGCTGGGCTGGTGACGCTCGTAGTTGAGTGGCCGCAACTCGTGTCGCTGTTCAACACCCGACAGTCTGACTCGAGCGGAATCGGTCTGGTCATCTTGACCTGCTACTTAGGGGTCGTCGTGTTGATGGTCGCTTCCATGTGGAAGGTTTTCGTCAAGGCTAGGAAACCGGGCTGGACCGCGATCGTTCCGCTCTACAACATCATCGTGTTGACTCAAATCGCCGGCAAGCCGCTTTGGTGGATCATCATCTATCCGTTCATCGTCTTTCCGCTGGCAGGCAAGTTCGGAAAGGGTGTCGGCTTTGCGCTCGGTTTGCTCTTCCTGTCTCCGATCTTTTGGCCGATCCTTGCGTTCGGCGACGCCAAGTATCAGCGGTAGCAGCTTAGGCCTCGACAGGGTCGCCCATGTGGCGGCCCCAGTCGCTCACTCTTGCCTCATCGTCGACGCCAGATGGATCGCACCTCGTTCTTGCTGACGTCGCTCGCCAACTGACGATTGCGAGCGCGCCTCTGCTGTACGCTTCTCGACATCGCCCCGATGACGCGCCAAAGCCATACTGGCAGGAGTGATCGCGCTGCTTCACGGCTCTGGCAGATGCATAGCAGGGCTTGCTCTGCGGCTGAGTCTGGTGTACCGTCCAACCACATCAACCACAATTCGGGCAACTCAACAGAAAAGCGAGGCGGTCATGATCGTTCGTCGAGTAGGTCCTCTTTCATTCGCCAGGGTTATGGGCATGTTGTACGCTCTGATGGGATTGATGCTAGGGGCATGTATCAGTCTGTTCTCATTCATAGGAAGCGCGTTTTCGCCGAGAGACATGCCGGGAGGAATGGGCATCTTGTTTGGGGTGGGCGCGATTGTGGCGCTTCCGATCTTTTATGGCCTTGTTGGATTCATCTTTTCGCTAGTCGGTGCAGCCTTATACAACCTGGTGGCCTCGTGGGTCGGCGGTGTCGAACTAGATGTTCAATAGTCTCTAAGACGTGCAGCGTAGGCTAGAGGAGCATCCAATAGACTTCGCAATTATCCCGAGGATGCTTCTCGACAAACTCGACCTCGACCCGGGAAGGCGTATTCACATCAACGTCCTTCTGAGCACGTTGGTTTTGTTTGTCGCAATAGTTTCCCTTGGTCACTCTGGGGACGTTCTACTCGCAGTCCCGCACATTTGTCTCGCTCAGGCACTTTTCGGCGTTCCATGTCCAGGATGCGGGGTCACGCGTAGTGTTCTGGCATTCATCGCCGGCGACATACACCGAGCGTGGACACTGAATCCGGCCGGCCCGTTTGTTTGCGCGGCAACGGCGTTTCAGGTCCCGCTTCGCTATCTGGCACTGAATGGCGGCTGTACCGACAGCACCGCGATAACTACGTCGCGCGTTTTGACTTCAATTGTTGTCACAATTCTGGTGATGACCTGGTTAATTCACATCTGTTAATAGGAGAGAGATTCAATGAGTCAACTTTCGTGTCCGAAATGCGGCGAAATGACAATGCGTGGTGGATTCAAGGCATGGCAGATCATCGTTTCAATCTGCTTTTTTCCGATCGGATTGCTGGCATTGATGGCAGACCGCAATCCTACGCAGTGTCCGAAGTGTAGCCACGCATGGCAGGCCTGACAGCGTCGTTAGGCCCCGGCCGCTATTCGTACGGAGGTTGCTAGAGTTTGGTTTGACTTCAATACTGGCTCAGATCGGCCCTACGTTTGTCCGAACAGGGCGACGATCTTCTCGAGACCGCGCTGATCCTCGTCGTCGAACGCGTTGAGTTGATCGGAGTCGACGTCGAGCACGCCCACGAGTGCGCCGTCGGCTGCGAACACCGGCACGACGATCTCCGACTTCGAATTCGGATCGCAGGCGATGTGGCCGGGAAATGCGTTCACGTCCGGCACGATGATCGTCTTGCGTTGCGCTGCAGCAGTGCCGCAAACGCCGCGTCCAAACGCGATCTGCAGGCAGCCCACGGTTCCGATGTATGGACCGACCACGAGGCGGTCTCCGCAAACGCGGTAGAAGCCGGTCCAGTAGAAGTGCGGGAAGCGGTGCGCGAGGATCGAGTTGATCGTGGCCATGAGCGCGATGTCGTCGAGCGTCGTTCCGCCCTCATCGCGCCAGATGGCAACGATCGATTGGTAGCACTCTTCGTACGCGGCGGCCTTCATGAGAACTGGGCGCGATGATAGATGGTCTCGTATTCGCGCGCCGAGCGTTCCCACGATAAGTCGGCGGCCATGCCGTTGTCCTGCAAGTGGCGCCACGTCTTCGCATCGCGATGATTGAGCATGGCCAGCCAGGTGGCGGTGTAGAAGTCGGCGGGGTTGGTGGCAATGAAACCGAAGCCGTTCGCGAAATCAAGGTTGGCGCCGTGAAACGGGATCACGGTGTCGGCCAGACCGCCGGTCAGGCGCACGACCGGCACCGTGCCGTAGCACAGCGCGTACATCTGATTCAGGCCGCACGGTTCGTAAATCGACGGCATGAGCAGGATGTCGGCGCCGGCGTAGATGCGATGCGCGAGTGCGTTGTCGAAGCCGATGACGACGCGGCAGGAATCAGGATGTTGCGCCGCGATGTGAGTCAGCGCGTTCTCGAAACGCGGCTCGCCCGATCCGAGGATCACCGCTTGCGCGCCGGCGGCAAGCATTTGCGGCAGCGCGGCGATCAGCAGGTCGATTCCTTTCTGATCGGTCAGCCGCGAGATGAATCCGAGCAGCGGCCTTCTCGACTTCTGCGTCAGCTTGAATTCGCGGAGGAGCGCCCGTTTCGAAAGGCTCTTGCCGAGCAGATGGCCGCGGTGAAACGGTGACGCGATGTTGGGATCGTCCGCCGGATCCCATTCTTGAACATCGATCCCGTTCAGAATGCCATGCAACTTGAACGAGAGGCTGCGCAGGATTCCGTCGAGGCCAGCGCCCATCTCATGCGTCTGGATCTCCTTCGCGTAACTCGGCGAGACCGTCGTCACCTGATTGGCGAAGATGATGCCGCCCTTCATCAGGTTGACATCGCCGAAGTGTTCGACCGCGTCGGGCGCCCAGTAGCGGCTGTGAAGTCCGAGGGTGGCGAACTGCCGCCGCGTGCCGATGCCCTGGTAATTCAGATTGTGGATCGTGTAGACCGAGCGCGCGCCGCGGAAGTTTTCGCTGCCACGCAAACCCGAGTGCAGGTAGATCGGCAGCAGAGCGGTATGCCAGTCGTGCGCGTGAACAATGTCCGGCGCGATGCCGAGGAGCTCGCAGCCGCGAATGACAGCGCGGCAAAAGAACGAGTAGCGCTCGATGCCGTCGTCGTACCCGTCGAGCCGCGGCGAGTAGATCTGCGGCCGGTTGAAGAAGTATTCGTTCGCGACGAGGACGAGCGGGATCTCAGTTCCCGGCAGCGTCGTCCGCAGATACGCCGCCTCAGCAGCCCAATTCCCCCAGTTGATGTAAACCGGCGGCAAGGCTTCTTCGAGCGCGACGCCGTTGTTGGCAAACCATTCGTGCGCCTCGCGGTAGTACGGCATGAAGATCGTGACGTCGTGCCCGAGGTTCGCCAGCGCTTTCGGCAGCGAGCCGCACACATCGCCCAACCCGCCCGTCTTGGCGATCGGCGAAACCTCGGCGGTAGCAAACAGGATCTTCACGTCGAGACAGTATCTCCTTCGCGGCTTCTATCTGCGTCCCATCTGCGACATCTGCGGATAATGGTTCTCTTCACGAGATCGCGATCGCCGCGTACCCGACAACATGCGAGTAGTCGCCGTTGACGTCGCCGCTCGTGGCGTGCCGGATCAGCCTTGCGTGTTTCGCGCCGAGCTTCGTCGCCGCAATCAGCATCGCCGTCGTCGGGATGAATCCGCACATCGAGATGTCGGACTGTTCGACAGCACGCCAGAGTCCATGCGGATCAAGGCGCAGCACCTCATCGATCGCAAGCTGGTCCTTGCGCAGCGTCGTCTTCTGGTCCTCGTAGTGATTGAGGTCGGAGCTGGCGATGATGCCCACCGGTTCGCCGGCCGCGGCGATCACTGTCGCGATGGCGTTTCCGATTTCTTCGCAGTAGTCGTAACGATTGGCGCCGAGGCAAATGGGAACGAAGGTGAAGTCGTCGCCAAGGAGTTGCTGCAGAAATGGGAGTTGCACTTCCAGCGAATGCTCGCGCGCGTGCGCACGATCGTCGTCGGCGAGAAGCGGCGACTGCTGCATTAACGCATCGGCGAGCGGCGTCTCGATGGCGACGTCGCCGAGGGGAGTGCGCCAGGAACCCTGGCGATTGATCGCCGCGAAGTGACCGAATCCCGTGTGATTCGGACAAAGAATGATGAAGCGGCGCGGCAATTCCGCTTGCGCGTAAAACGCCGCCGCCACATGCCCGCTGTACATCAACCCGGCGTGCGGAACGACGGCGCCGATGAACTTCTCGCCGGCTTCGACGTCGCCGTTTTCGGCGAAGCAGGCGCTGACCTGCGCGGCCAGACGGTCCGGGTCGCCCTCGTAAAACGTGCCTGCCACGGCTGGCTGGCGGATAGCCATGATCCGCAACGTTATCGCATCTCCTCGCCGCTGGCTCACCCTTGCATTTATAGTTGAGGCATGGCCGGAATCCGGCGCGAGGGAGAGCGTCGCGCGAAACTGAAAACGAGGTTTGCCAACGCCCGCAAGGTCGTCTGGTCGTGGCTGACCGACCCGGCGGTGCTGCTGTACCGCCGTGAAGCGCACGGCCGGAAGCGGGCGCGCGTTACGACGGTCGAGTTTTTTCTCTTCCTTCGCGAGGTGACGCGGGAGTTTTACGACATCGAGGGAGCCTCGCGCGCAGCCGCGCTCGCGTACACGACGCTCTTGTCGCTCATCCCGCTGCTCGTCGCCTTCACGACCACCTTGCAGCGCTACTTCCGCAGCGTCTTCCCCAATTTCCAGTCGCAGATCGACAACATCCTCAACAACATCATCCCGTACCAGTCGCCGGTGATCTCGTATCACATCGCCAAATTCGCGGAGACGGCGCAGGCGGCATCGACGTTCGGCGTGATCATCTTCATTGTCATCACCTTCCGCCTTTTCCTGGCTGTCGAGACGACGGTGAATCAGATCTGGAAGGTGCGAAACATTCGCGGCTACCGCCAGAAAATCATCGCGTTCACGATGCTCTTTTTCTGGGGACCAGTGCTGATGGGCATCTCGTTCACGACGACGAACACGCTGGAGAAGAACCGCTATCTGCGCGTGCTGTTCCGCCAGGACATCATTTTTCACATCGCGCCGATCGTCGTGCTCTTCATCGCGTTCACGATGCTCTTCTGGCTCGTGCCGTCGACGCGCGTGCGCTTTGCCGCAGCCGCCGTCGGTGCGATCGTGACGACGTCGCTCTTCACGCTGGTCCGTTTCGGCTTCGGCATCTACGCCGATCATCTGTTCCACGGCCGGTTCAATCTGATCTACGGCGCGCTGGGGTTGGCGATCATCTTCCTGATCGCGATCGACATTCTCTGGATCGTCATCCTCCTCGGCGTCGAGATCAGCTACGTCTACCAGAACCTCTACGGACTGTTGCGGGCCAACGAGCAGCAGGTGCAGGACGAGCCGCGGTTCGATCTCTACTTCGCGCTGCGCGCTCTGATCGAGATCTCGCGGCGTTTCGACCGCCGCGAGGAAGCGCCGTCTTCGTACCGGCTGGCGGAGCAGTTCGGCACGACCGACTCGCAGATGCTCCGCGTCCTGCGCCGCCTCGGCGAAGTGCAATTGGTCAAAGAGACTGGAGGAGATTGGGCCGGCTTCGTTCCCGGCTGCGATCCGGACCGCATCACCGTCGAAGAGATCGTGGCGCAGGTCGAAGGACCTCGGCGCGAGATGCCAGAGATTCAGGCGGAAACGCCCGAGCGCGCTGCAATCGGCGATCTCTTCGCCCGCCTCGGCACCTGCTTCAGCAACGCCCTCGATCACAAGACGATCGGGCAGCTCGTGCGCGAACTGTATGGCCAGCGAGCGCCGTCGCGCCTGCACGATGAGCGGGCGGAGGACGAAGAGCAGGGATCGGAGACGAGCGATCAGGACACACCGGTCTGATCTCCGTTTCTGCGATCGGCCCGTGACGGGAGATGAGATCAGAAGACTAGCGATCAGGGTATGCCGGTCCGGGCGCTGAATCTCTGACTCTTGTCTCCGCGTTTCGCCAGATTGCGGGGTCTCCGGCGTCGTTCTGTCACCCGCTGAAGCGGGCTGCGAAATTTGGGGGCGTCCGTTTTCCCCCGCCTGAAGGCGCAATGGCCTTAACTTAAGCGATTATTGATAGGAATCGCTGTTGGGGGGGTGTGATGGGGACTGGGCGAGGCGTGAGGATCGATCTTGACGCGTTGATGGCGTTTCCTCTGGAAGAGATCGAGCGGATCCTGGAGGCAACTGGACGAGGCAGCCAGCGCAGGAGGAAGTTGCCGGCGCATGTGATGGTGTACTACGTCATCGCGCTTGGTCTGCTGGCGAGTGTCGGAGCACGTGAGGTATTGCGGCGCGTTCTCCACCGGGAAGAACAAGAATTTACGTTCACGGTGGCGACGGATGCGGCCATCAGCAAGGCGCGGCAACGGTTGGGCTGGACTCCACTGAAGGCGCTGTTTGAGCAGTACGTTCGGCCGATTGCGACGCGAACGATGTCGTGGGCCTGGTTCAAAGGCCGCCGGCTGGTGGCGCTGGACGGAAGCACACTGAACGTCGTCGATAGCCGGGCCAACGTTCGAGCGTTCGGCAAACCGCCATCTTCGAAGGGGCAAACGGTCTTCGCGCAGATACGCTGGGTCGCGCTCGCCGAGATCGGAACGCACGTGCTGTTCGCCGCGCGAATGGCTGGCTGGAGAGTCAGCGAGTATGCAATGAGTCTCCATTTGGTGAGCTATCTCAAACCAGGGATGCTTTGCCTGGCAGACCGTCTGTTTTATGGATTCGAGATGTGGAGCAAAGCAGTAGGAACAGGGGCGGATCTTCTCTGGCGTGTCCAGAAAAACATCCCCCTGCCACGTCTGCGTACACTCAAAGATCGTTCGTACCTAAGCGAGGTGCGGCCGCGAAGCACGGAAAGGAAAAAGGTCCGCGAGCGGTCGATTCCAGTCCGAGTCGTGGAATTCGATGTAACGGTTGGCGGACGCCGGGAACACTACCGATTGATCACCACTCTGCTCGATCCCCGGCAGGCCTCAGCGATGGAGCTTGCCCAGCTCTATGCAAAACGCTGGAAAATCGAAACCATCTTCGATGAGATGAAAGACCATCGGCGTGGAGGAGGTACCGCCGTCGCACTTCGTAGCAAGCGGCCGGATCTTGTGCGGCAGGACTTCTACGGCCTGCTGCTTGCGCACTTCGGGGTTCGTTCATTGATGGTCGAAGCGGCCCAGGAAGCGGATGTCGAACCAGGTTGCATCTCGTTTACTCACGCCTTGACGGTCGTGATCCGGCGGCTCCCGGAAATGGTTTCTTTTCCCCCCTCAATCCAAGCGGCGCTGCCATAGATCTGCAGTCATCGAAATCAGTGGTCTCCTCATTCGACAGCGGCCCAATCGACACGTTCCGCGCGGAGTTCGAGCCCGATCCCCGAGCCGCTATCCAATCCTCACAAAACTCCGCCGCCGCCGGAACTCTTTCACCGAGGAGCCCAAGATCACCTTAAGTTAAGGCCATTGGCCTGAAGGCGGGGGCTACGGATCTCACGCGGGCTCCGCCGGCTCTTCACTTGCAATCTCGGATCTCTCGGATCTTTTGATTCTGATCTCCCGATCTTCTGATTCCGAACTCCCGGTCTTCTGCTTCTGATCTCCCGGTCGATTCTGATCTGCCGGTCTTCTGCTTCTGATCGGTCGGCTGATTTTTTTACTCACTGTTCGTGATCGTCCGATTTCGAATTTCGAAAAATGCGCCCTCATTGCCGAGCACGAAGGATGCTCACGACGAGGCGATTAATGGCTACCAGGGCGGTGAAGTCCGTAGGACGTGAGATCCGTAGCCCCCGCCTTCAGGCCGCCTTCAGGCGGGGGAAAACGAACGCCCCCAAATTCTCGCAGCCCGCTTCAGCGGGCGGCAGAGCGACGTCAGCCGGAGACCTCGCAAATCACGCCCACGATCGGGAGATCCGAAATCAGAAAACGCGCGTCTGATCTCTTGTCTCTGCCTCTTCCTTGTCTCTGCTTCCTCGCACCCGCCGGATTCTTCGCAACGTCTCGTAGGCGACTGTCGTTGTCGTCACCCAAACCGTTCCGGCGGTGATGCCGGCGAGGACGTCGGAGATCCAGTGGACGCCGAGGTAGACGCGGGAGAGGGCGATGGCGGTGATGAGCGTGTAGAGGAACGCCATCACCGCCGTTTTCGCGGGCCAGCTCCGAATCGCGCGGAACGCGAGGTAGGCCAGCGCGCCGAATGCCACCGCCGAGCCCATGGCGTGGCCGCTCGGAAACGAATAGCCGTTCGCGCGGCGCAGCATCTCCGCCACGGCGGGGCGGGCGCGGGCGAAATAGCGTTTCAGCTCGAGGTTCAGCAGACCGCCACCGCCCGCGGTGACGGCGAGGTAGATCAGCCAGCGCCACCGTCGAAGAATTGCCAGGATCGCCGCGACGATCGCGACGATCATAGCAACGCTGACCGGCCCGCCGATGATCGTCATGAGCGTGAAGAACGTCGTCGCAGCAGGTGATCGCTCGGTGACACTCCAGTCGTGGATCACCGCGTCGGTCTGCACGAGCGCGGCATTTTTCGCGCGCACGTTTTCGGCGAGGTCGAGGAAGCCGTCGCCGGCCCACGCCGCGAGCAGCGCACCGGCCAGGAGAATCGCCGCCACCGGGATGTAGTTCTTGAATCGATCGCGCGTTCTCGAAATGAAGCCTGTCGCCCAGGCGCTGCGTGCGATGAGCCGGGCAAGCACCTGTCCGAGATGCCTCACCGCAGGAAGCGTGGCGTAGACGACCGCCCAGAGAACGAGAAAAACCGCTGCAAAGATGAAGAACAACATTCAGCGCGACCTGAGCATAGACGATGCCCGTCGTGCCTGGACGTCGCGGTTCGGGAAACCCGACTCCCGACCGAGTCCGAAATCCTCGGACCCTCTTGGACGTTCCATCCTGCACTGCCGTACCTGTGTGACGATGCTCGCGGAAGTACTCCGAATGATCCCGACAAACGACTCTCCGGAGCCAGACGACCGCCAGTTGGTCGAGCAGATCCGGCACGGCGACGATGGCGCGTTCGAGACGCTCGTCCGCCGCAAGACTTCCAAGGTCTACGGCCTTTGCTACCGCGTCATCGGCAACAGCGAAGACGCCAAAGACATCTCGCAGCTCGTCTTCATCAAGCTGTGGGAGAACCTCGAAAAGTACGACGCCCAATACGCCTTCGACACCTGGCTCTATCGCATGGTAACCAACGTCGCCATCGACTTCATGCGCAACAAACAGTCGCGCGACAACGCCGTCAACTCGACGTTGCGCCTCGTCAAGACGGCGGTCGATCCGGAGCAGACAGTGACCGTGCAGCGCAAGGAAGTCGAGGCGGTTTTCAACGCCGTTTCGGACGTTCTCTCGCCCAAGCAGAAAACAATTTTCGTCATGAGCGAGATGGAAGACCTTCGCTCCTCCGAGATCGCCAAGATCCTCGGGTGCCAGGAGTCCACCGTCCGCAATCACCTCTTCAACGCCCGCAAGGTGATGCAGCAGCAGTTGAAACGCCGCTTCCCTGAATACGCGCGGCTGTGGGAGGAATCGCGATGATGACCTGCCGGACCTTCCGCGAAAAACTCCAGCCCGGAACGACCGAGCCGGAGTTGCTCGAGCATCTTCGTCATTGCGATGCCTGTCTCGACTTCGCGATGAGCGTCGATCCCGATCTCTTCTTCCGCGCGATCGGCGGCGAAGAAATCGTTCCGCCCGGCGGCGTCGATGCCTTCGTCGGCGACGTGATGTCGCAGGTTCGCGTGCGCCAGGCGGAAACCTCGCTCGCACCGCATCGCACGGTCAGCGTGTGGCAGCGGCTCGCCATCGCCGCAACGATCGCGGCCGGTGTCACCGCCGCGACGCTCGCCTATCGCTTCGAGCATCGCCCGGTCACGCATCCGGCGAGCCCGATCGTTGTCGCTGCGAACGCGCCGGCCACTCATTTCGCCCCGACCGCGACGAAATCGTTCGTCGAATCGTATTCATCCCATGACGCGACGATTGTCGAGATGCCGGCCGACGGCAGCGACACCAAAGTCGTGATGATCTTCGACGATAAGCTGCCGGCGGATTTATGAACTTCAAACGTGTCTTTCTGATGATCTCGATGACGCTGGCCCTCTGCGGTGCGGCGCTTGCCGAAACTGTAGGCGAGCCTGCCGCGGCAACGGATGCCAAGCCGGCGCTGTCCGTGCGCTCGTTTACGTTCAAGTTCAAGCAGGCCGACAAAGCTGCCGCCGCGATTAAGCCGCTTCTGAGCGCCGAGGGGTCGATGTCGATCCAGCCGTCGGCGAATGCGCTTGTTGTCACTGACCACGCCGAGAACATGAAAGCCGTCGCCAAAATGATCGGCGACTTCGACAAAGAGCCGCAGAGTTTTCGTCTTTACGTCCGCATCGTCGGCGCCTCGCGCGTCGAAGGGGCGGCGAAGATTCCTGACGATCTCAAAGATGTCGCCCGCAAGCTGTCCATGCTTCCGTACAACACGTACGAGGCTGTCGGCGAAGCGACCGTGCAGGGAAAAGAAGGCGATCCGGGACTCATCGACATGCCCAGCGGCTACCGGGCCGGCTTCCACTTCGGCGAATACGATCCGGCGAGCGATTCGATCGCGGTCAAAGACCTGCAGATCTCGAAACTCACCGGCGCACAAAAGGATCAGTTGACGTCGCTGCTCAAGACCTCGCTGAACCTGACCATTGGCCAGACTTACATTCTCGGCGCATCGAAGGCTCCGCAAAGCCAGCGTGCGCTGATGATCGTCCTCGTCGCTCGACGGTAGAGCGGCGTCCTCTCCTACGCATCCGGGCGCGGCGGATTCACCCTCCTGCCGCGCCCTTTTTTTAGTGGCCTCGTAGTGGATTAGTAGATCAGTGGATTCGTCGATCAGGAGTACAAGCCCTGCGGATTGACCGATCCACGAATCGACTAATCTACTAATCCACTCTGCTATCCTTCGCCCAATTCGTTCATCGGAGGATTTCCATGCGCAGATTCCTTTTTCTGGTCGCGGTTTGTACGCTGATCGCGCTTCCGCTTGCCGCACAGAACACCGACATCGAATCGCTCTCCGGATTGCAGTTCAACTTCGGCAATCCGGGCGCGCGGTCGCTGGGGATGGGCGGCGCGTTTCTCGGTCTCGCTGACGACGCCTCCGCAGCGGAAGCCAATCCGGCCGGGCTGACCATTCTTCGGAAGCCCGAGATCACGATTGAAGGCCGCAACTACCAGGAGCAGCAGGTCTTCACGACCAGCGGTACGTTCCCTGATCTCGTCCGCACAGGTTTCAGCCATTACAGCCAGCGCGTCGACGCCACCTTCGCCAGCATCGTTTATCCGACGAAATACCTCACCTTCGGCGCTTACTATCACGAGCCGTTGCGCAACGAAGGAGTAGGACAGGTCGTCCCCGTTCGGAACGATTTCACGGGCGAGATCAAGTCTGACGTCCCCAACTTTTTCCTGCCGGTCGACAACAACGGAAACGCCACCGGGGGTCCGATTACGGCCGCCGCCTGCCAGGCACTGCGCAACACGAATCCGTTCGCCTGCCTCGAGTACACGGTCCTGCCGTTTCTCAGTTCGGTAAAGATTCAGGAGAAGACGTTCGGCCTCGCCGTCGCCTACAAGATCGGCAAGTTCTCCATCGGCGCAACGGCACGCTCCCAGCGGTTCAACGAGACCGCGTTCACGTACCGCGTCACACCGACGGGCGACTTTTCCAGCATCTCGGTGCAAGCCACGAGCGACATCCGCAAGAACAACGACGTGGCCAGGGATGAGAGCGACATTACCTTCGCCGGCGGGTTCAAGTGGGCGCCGACCGACAAGTTCTCGATCGGTGGCGTCTACAAACAGGGAGCAAAGTTCGCAGCGCCGACTTTCGCCGCCAACGAGGCCACCAACTTCGCGTTCGTCAAGGCCGCAGACACGACCTTCCACATCCCGGACATCTACGGCCTCGGCATCTCGGTACGTCCGATCCCCGTGCTGACAATCAATGCGGATGCGGTGAGGGTCAAATATTCGAACCTTGTGGACGACTTCGTCTCGATCAACGCGAGCGTTCGTGCCATCGACAAAGCCTACAAGGCTGAGGACGCCCTCGAGCTGCGCCTCGGTGGCGAGTACTTTTTCTCGACGAAGATTCCGTTCGCGGTGCGTGCAGGGTGCTGGCGCGATCCCGCGCATTCCGTCACGTTTCAGGGACCACTGAACAGCGCCGATGCAGTCGGGTCGGCAATTCTCTTCCCCAAGACGAAGGCGCAGACTCACATCTCAGTCGGTGCCGGACTTGCTTGGCCTCGCTTCCAGATCGACGCCGCATACGACCGCACGCAACTGTACAAAGTGGGCTCGATCTCGATGGTGACGAGATTTTAGAGCTGCGCTTCGCGCGTTGGTTTATTGCGGCTGGCGCCGCGTTGTCAGTTATCGGTTGATTGCGCTTCGCGCGTTGTCATCTTCGGTCCTGGGTTTTGACAACGCGCGAAGCGCAGTCACAACCTTTCTAACGGCAAGTCCAGCAACTCAAACTTCTCCCATCCGCGGAAATCAAAATGCCACCATTCGGATGGCAGAGCATCGAAGCCGTGGCTTTCCATCACCTTGCGCAGCTTCGCCCGATTGGCGATCACGTCCGCCGGCAGCTCGTTGAAATCCTGCCGCGCGTGTGACGTGAAATCGTCGTAGCCGGTCGGCATCGGCAACTCGTGGCCGGTTCGCAGATCGATCAACGTCAAATCGACGGCCGCGCCGCGATTGTGACGCGAGCCCTTCGCGGGATCGGCGACGAAATCGGGATTGCGGATCGGCTTCCACATCCGAACCGTGACGCGATACGGACGGTAGCCGTCGAACAGCTTCAGGCCCAGTCCCTCGCGCGCCAGCTCGCGCTCGATCTCGTGCAGCGCGATCGCCGCGGGCCGGCGCAGATAGACCTTCGCCACCGGATAGAGCTGCGCGTACATGAAATTGTTGGTCGTGGCGTAGCGGACGTCTCGGGGGATGTCGGTGATCTCGACGAGGCGCTTGTCGGGATCGGCGGCGACGAGACGATCGTATTCGCCGCGGTCGTGAATCACCGGCGGATGCGACGTGGCGCAAGCAGTCGCGAGCAGCAGAATTGCCAGCAGCTTCTTCATCGCCCGATCCCCGGTGCAACCTTCGTCATGAAATCGTCCATGTTCTTCATCACGCGTTTCGAATCGTGATTGTTGAAATCGAACCAGAGCATCAGCCGGTCCTCGGGATCGAAGCGCTCAGCTACTTGTTTGGCGATCATCTCCGCATTGCCGACGAGCGCGTTACCGGTGGCGCGGCGGACTTTCTCTTCGTCGAGCGTCCCTTCCAGCGCACGCCAGTAGTTCGACAACGCCTTCCGCGCCTCCTCGGCCGCAGCGGCCGGATCGTCATTGATGAACACCAGCACCGTGCGCGGCATCAAACGCCGTTTCCAGCCGCCGCCGTCGGGGTGGTAGGCCGTGCGCATCCGCTCGTTCGTCTTCTGAATCTCGTCGCCCGGCGTAATCGAGAGATTGAACACGCCCACGGGCAGGATCGTGTTCGCGAAAATCTGCGTGGCCGCATCGTGCGACCCGATCGACAGCCGCAGCAGATCCATCCGCGATTCCTGCGGCACGATCTTCAGATTCGGAAACACCCATCGCGGCGCAATCGGGATCTCGTCGACGGATTGCCCGTACGCCTCGACGACGCGCTGCCAGTCAGCATCGCTACGAAAGTCGGAGCGTTGCATTGATCGCTGCGTGATCATCGATGCGTTGAGCGTCTCTCCTCGCAACAGGCGAAGAAAGATCTCCGTCGCCTCGTCGAAAATCCTGCTCTTCACGACCGGCCACGCCGCCTCTTCCACCGAGTTGCGCGGGACGATGCCGTACGGAATGTTGATGAACGGGAACCGTCCCGCCGCGAACCCGATCGTCAGCAGTCGCCGCTCCTCCGGATCGAGCCCATGAAGTGCCAGGAACGTCTTCACACGCTCCGCCGCCGCAATCGGTCCGCCGTTGCAGAGAATGTTCATGATCGCCGAGCCAACGCCGATCGTTTTCGTCTTCGCGAACACACGATGCGCGAGCTGCAGAATGTCGGTGTTCAGTCCGATCTCGCCCACAAAATGCGGGATCACCGCGCCCGGATTCGTCTTCTGAACCTCGGTCGAGAGGTGACTCTCCGCAATCCACGCCGTTCCGAATCCCAACCGGTCCGCGAGCTCTACCTGCTCGAAAAAATTCTCGAACATGACCCGCTCGCTCGGCAGATACCCATCGACCTCGGTCTGCGAGATGGAGAAGAAGATGTCTAGTTCCATGCTGGTTGAGATCGTATAGGAATCCGGGCGAGGGCTGACGCGCGGGCGCCGCTGCCTCTACAATTCTTGGCCATGAAAAATGCGCCGATCCGCCTGCTCATCCTCACAAACATCGCGCTCCTGATTGTCGCCGCCACGCCGAAGCAGCCGAAAGTGCTCACGGTCTCGCAGATCGACATCGTCGATTCGAAAGGCGTCGTGCGTGCGCGGCTCGCCGGCGATCTGCCTGAGACCTTCTCCAACGGAAAGCCGGTCGGCCGCGGAGCCGCCGGCATGCTGCTCTACGACGCCGCTGGTATCGAGCGCGGCGGCTACGTCACCTTCGCAAACGATCATGTCGCGCTGACCCTCGACAGCAAGAAAAACATGACCGGGAGTTTCATCGCCGGGCCAACGGGCAGCGCCGCGCTGACGCTGAGCGACGCCGGCCAGGCCATCGACATACGCGAGGACGACAACGGCCCGGCAATTCACGTGCTGCGGGCCAACAAAGTCCTGTTCCACGAGCCGCCAGCCGTGAACTTCGAGAAAGGAGCTGACTGCGCTGATCTTCGCGGGTTGCTCGCGAAGAGATCGCGTGAACAACTTCTGACGTCGTGCCGCCAGCGCATGTCCGAGGAGGCTTGTCGGGCTTGTCTCGGAAGCCAGTAGACAGCGGTCGTCCATTCGCGGTCCGTCCGCGGCCGGGCCTATCCAGCCTCCGAGACGCTTTGTCCGGCGGCGCTGCATACTGACTGTCGACAGGTTGTCGCCGTCTCCCACTCCCCACACCCAACCCCCCACTCCCTATAATCGCAGGGCCCCATGAACGAGAACCTCCCCATCAACTTCGCCCGCGCCATGCCCAACTGGCAGCCGCTGGTCGAGTACCGGCGCAATGGCGTCGCCGAGAACACGATTCATGGCGCGGTCTCGTGGGTGTCCGGCAGGAGCGTCGTTCATTCGTTCGGTGGCAACGTCGAGGTCTACGGACGATCGATGGTCAAGCCAATCATGATGAAGGTCTTCACGCGCGAGTTCGCGAAAGGACTGACCGACGAACAGAAAGCCATCTCCGTAGCGTCGCACAACGGCGACACCGAGCACGTGCGCGTCGCGCGATCGATCCTGCTGCAAGGCGAGTGGGGCATGATGCAGGCGCCGCTCGATGTCCCGCTCGTGCAGTTCGGGCGTCAGGTGCGCCGCCCGCGCCGCTGGTACCACTGCTGCTCCGGCGAGCACGCCGCCATCCTTCGCGGCTGCAAATTGAAAGGCTGGTCGCGCGTCGGCTACGTCTGGCCGCATCACCCGTTTTTTCAGGAGTACCTCGGTTACATCCAGAGCGTGCTCGGTCCTGAATGGAAGCAGGGAATCATCGCCAAAGATGGTTGCGGATTGCCGACCGTCTCGATGACCGTTACCGATCTGGCCCGTCTCTTCGCCAATCTCGTCACCGAAAAAGATGACGACTGGATCTGGCGCGCGATGGTCGAGCATCCCGATCTCATCGGCGGATTCAATCGCCT
This sequence comes from Thermoanaerobaculia bacterium, assembly GCA_963719365.1. GTDB lineage: Bacteria > Acidobacteriota > Thermoanaerobaculia > Gp7-AA8 > Gp7-AA8 > JADGNZ01. The sequence goes on from OY970380.1 coordinate 3,073,930, forward strand.
CGACTCCACGATTCTCAAAGCCTGCAACGGCCGCGTCATCGCCAAAGAAGGCGCCAACGGTCTCCTCGGCCTGGCCATCGAGCATCCCGAATATCCCGACGGTCTCGGCGTCGTCGTCAAGATCGCGCACGGCTGGAATCCGCAGGCCACCTGGTACATCGCTCGCTACATTCTCGGCGTGCTCGGATTCGAGTTCCGCAATCCCTACAAACTGCGCCGCCAGAAAGCGTTCATCGTCCCCGAAGTGATTCCGGAGAATCTACGCGAACGGATGGCCGCGATCGTGCCGTGGGATTCGTGGGACCCCGACATCGACAAATGGGAGTTCGATCCGGAGGAGCTCCTTGCGACTCGCTAACTTCATCGGCGGTGCATTCCGCGCACCCGTCTCGGGCAATTACTTCGACGATGTGAATCCGGCCACGACGGAAGTGATTGCCGAAGTGCCGGATAGCGATGAGCGAGATATTGATGATGCTGTGCGCGCGGCGAAGGCTGCGTCTCCAGCGTGGAGCCGCACGCCGGCAGCGGCGCGATCACGGCTTCTGCTGAAGCTCGCCGATCTCGTCGAGCAAAACCTCGATGATCTTGCGCGAATGGAGTCGATCGACAACGGCAAGACGCTGTCTCTGGCGAAGAAGCTCGACATCCCACGCGCAGTTTTGAACTTCCGCTTCTTCGCCACCGCCATTCTTCATCAGGCCAGCGAAGCGCACGTCACCGACTCGACAGCGCTCAACTACACGCTGCGGCAACCGCTCGGCGTCGTCGGTCTGATCTCACCCTGGAACCTGCCGCTCTATCTGCTGTCATGGAAGATCGCGCCGGCGATCGCATCCGGAAACACGTGCGTCGCGAAGCCGAGCGAGCTGACGCCGCTTACCGCGAATCGTCTGGCCGAACTGTCGATCGAAGCCGGCATCCCGCCCGGCGTCATCAACATCGTGCACGGCTACGGCGCCAAAGCCGGCCGCGCGCTGACGTGTCACGAAGACGTCGCCGCGATTTCGTTCACCGGCGGCACGCTGACCGGCGCTGCGGTTGCCGCGAACGCCGCGCCGCGCTTCAAGAAGATCTCGCTGGAGCTCGGCGGCAAAAATCCAAACCTCATCTTCGCGGACGCTGATCTCGACGACGCGATCGCAACCTCGATCCGATCCAGCTTCTGGAATCAGGGTGAGATCTGCCTCTGCGGGTCACGCATCTTTGTCGAGCGCTCGATCCACGACGCTTTCGTCGAGCGTTTCGTCGCCGCGACGAACAAGCTGCGCATCGGCGATCCACTCGACGACGCGACGGACATCGGCGCGCTCATCAGCGAAGCGCATCTGCGCAAAGTGATGGGCTACATCGACCTCGCCAAACAGGAAGGCGGCACCATCGTCGCCGGCGGAAACCGCGTCGATCGCCCCGGTTACTTCGTCGAGCCGACGATCGTCACTGGCCTCGGTTGCGACTGCCGCGTCCTGCAGGAAGAAATCTTCGGCCCCGTCGTCACGATCACGCCCTTCGACGACGAAGAAGAAGCGATCCGTTTCGCCAACTCGACACGCTACGGTCTCTCCGCCACCGTCTGGACCCGCGACCTCTCCCGCGCCCACCGCGTCGCTGCTGCCCTCGACGCCGGCACCATCTGGATCAACTGCTGGCTCCTCCGCGACCTCCGCGTCCCCTTCGGCGGCATGAAAGAAAGCGGCGTCGGACGAGAAGGCGGCTTCGATTCGCTGACGTTCTTCACGGAGGCGAAGAATGTATGCGTGAAGGTCTAGGCGGCAGGCAGCGGGTTGCGCTCCGCACTCCTCATGGTTTACGATATAATTAACTTTTCTCGCACTTTGACAATCGAATACGTACGAAACGAAAGTCGCGATCCATACGCGGCCAGAAGATGTTCCGCCAATCGGTGACGTCCCGACACCGAAAGGTAGAAAGGAGGAGGACGAGCAGTAAAGGGACGATCAAAAGCTAAGGAGGTCTTATGGAGGCCACCGAGACGGAGTTCACGTTCACCAACGGCAAGCACGTGATTTCCATTCGCGTCAGCGATGCACAGAAAGCTCCTGACGCGCCCGCAGTTTCGCCAGAACCCGCCCGAACGAAAAACAAGCGCACGATCGGCTTTGGGCCGAGTCCTGCGCTTCGCGAAGAACGCGTGCCGTAAATCGGACGCTCAAGCTTCTTCGCCTGTAGACCAACCGATCCTTGACCGCTTGCGCCTTGCGCATCGAGAGCGGCAGGTGAGCAGGCCACGCCTGCTAGGCAAGTTCGGCCACCGCAACAGTTTCTCAGACCAGACGTGGTCTCTCGCTGAGTGACGACTTGACGAGGAGTTGCTCGTGGCAATCTGAACTCATGAGTTAGCGTATTCACCGTATTCGACAAAAACTGAGCGCGCTCGCCTATAAAGCGAGCGCGCTCTTTTTGTAGTGTTCGCAGAGGTTTATCGCCATCATTTTCCCGGCAGAACGACTAATTTTCCACAACTCCGCTTTCCAACTCCTGCACAACTCGTATGTCTCCGAATTGCGCACGAGCGCGAGCAACCTCAGCCCGCGCTGCCTCGCGGATTTGCGCGGTCGAGTAGCCGACGGACGGATCGTCGGGGACTAGATAGCGATATTCGATCGCTGCGAGCTGCGCGGGCGGAAAGGCATTGCGACGCGCGAAGACCATCGCGGCATCATCGAATGCGATGAGCGCCCAATCGTGGCGGCGGTAGCGGACAAGCGATGCGGGCAACAGGCGCTTCTCTCCCGTGAGGCCGTCGATGACCTGCATCCTTTGTGTCTGGTACTCGTCGACCGCAAGGCGCGCGTCGTATTTCGCGATCAGTGCGTGCCACGCTCGGCTGTCGCGGTGGGCCGCGGCATCGGCGGCGATGAAGTCTCCGAACAGCTCGTTGCGGCCGTCGGTCAGGGCGCGGCGCGACGGGTAGAACGTCCACTCCAGCAGGCCGCCGAACTGATCGGCGTTGTAGATGTTTCCGTCGAGCTGATACGAGTGGAGAGCAGCGACGGCGCGCGTCGGGAATCGCTCGTCGTCGATGCCGGGTCGATGTACATCGTGCTGGAAGACCCAGGCGAGCGGAAGGAGCGCGATTGCGGCGAGCAGGCCGGAGATTTTCCGCGGAATGGTGCCGAGCGGCGGCAGGAGCAAAGGCAACGCCGCGAAGTACAGCCCCTGATTGCGCACGTAGCGAAATGCCAGCGCGCCGAGGATGGCGAAGGTGACGAAGCGCCAGGCGTGGGCGCGCTTGTCGTGCGTGAGCAGAAACAGCAGCGCCATCGCTCCGGTGACGATGTACAGCAGCGGGAAATAACCGAACGACGACGGCAGCCACTCGGTGTTGACGAACGCGCCGCTGCGAATCGTGGACGTAAGCCGCAACGGCGCGAGGATCGCGTTCCATCCGAAGGGATTGATCAGCAACGCGATCGTGCTTGCGAGTGCCACGGTCCAGCGCCGGACATCGATCAGCATCGTGATCAGCGCCAGCACAGGCGCGAGGATCGCGGATGGGTGCACGTTGATCCAGACGAGGGTCACGCACGCGTACGCAATCACGAGCGGCGCGAGGCGCATGCGCGAACTGAGAATGCCGAGGGCGACGACGACGAGAAGGGCGGCGACTGCCGCCGGACGGACGCCCAATCGATCCGAGGCGCCGACGAACGCGATGGCAGCAATGAGCAGCGCGGGTCCGTTTGCGTTCTCGCGCGTCGCAAACACGAATCCCGCCGCGAAGATCGCCGCCGCCAGCAACGCGCTGACGATCGAAATGCCGGGATCGCTTGCGATTCCGTGCAGCGCGTAGAGCACGACCTCGTACAACCACTCGCCATTGAACCACGGCACTTGCGCGCTTGCCACCGCGAACGGATCAACGGTCGGAATGGAGTGATGCTCGACGATCCAGCGCCCGGTGGTCAGATGCCAGAAGTAGTCATAGCTGCGGATCGGCGCGACTGCAGCGATGGCAATGAGGATGAAAAGAGCGGCTGCAGCGAGGCGTCGCGTCATGGGGTCGCGAGTATAGCCATCCGAGCTGGGCTGTGTGCTGCTCTGGTTACAACGATGCGCTTATAAATGCCATCACGAAAATGAACGCCCGCAAGAAATCATCTTCACGGCCTGCCGCCGCCAAGAAAGCTGTAAAGCGGCCGGCAAAAGCGCTGGCAAAAGTATCGGGCCGCTCCGCCGGAAAACGCATCTCAGCTCGCGACGCGGAGCTCGATGCTGAGGCCATGACTCATTTCATCTCTCGTCCCTTTTTGTCGCCAAATGGCAAACGTGAGATCAGTACCCGGCGAATCATTGCCGCGATCAAGGCAGTGAAGAGTGCCGGCTTCTGCGTCGAGCGTTACGGCATTGAAGGTGGCTGGATCTTGAAGAGTTCCAAAGAGAGCTCCATGCAAAACCGGCCGGAAGTCGATCTGTTGTTCGGCGCCGTCCTCAAACTCCACCTTGAGTGTGTAGGAGCCGGTGATTGCGAAACGTGCGACGCGATGGATCGGGTGGCTCATGGCTCAGTCCAACGTCACTTCGCCAGCTTCCTCGCCGTCTCCTGCTGCATCGCCATTAGCTCGTTCATCTCCGGCGCTCCTGCCGGGATCTCGGACAGGCGTTGCGAGATTTCGAGGGCGTTGCGGGCGCACTCCCAGTTCTCGAGGCGGACGTGCTCGCGGGCGATGTGGAAGTAGGGGTAGTAATCGATCAGCCACATTCCATACATGCGGGCGCGGCGTTGCGGATTCGGGCGGAGCGCGACGGCGTCGATGAGCTGATGAAGTGCGCGGGGATAATCGCCCTTCTGCTCGAGCTCCAGCGCCAGTTCGTAACGCGCGTACCACGGCGCATCGGATAGTTTTGCGTCAGGGAGATTGCACTTGTTCAGGACGTCGTTTCGCAGCGTGTTGAACTCCGCCTCGCTGAGAATAGGCGGGCGTTCGGCGTAGACGGCATACGCAGGACGCGCGAACTTGCCTGTACTGTCGCCGCGCAACAACAATTGATACGCGACGAGCAGCGACCGCCCCACCTCGCTCTTCGCTGCCACCCCACTATCCTCGGCGAGCGCGAGCTGCTTCCGCGCCGCCGCGACGTCGCCCGACATCTGATCGGCAATCGCTAAATACAAATGAGGGAGATAGTCGGTGTACTGCCTCGGCGCGGTAGCGAGCTGCAATCCTTCCGCGGGATGCGCGGCCAGCGCCGATTCGAGCTCCGTGCGTGCAGCAGCGGCATTTCCTTGTTCGATGAGGCGCACGCCGCGCTCGTAGTGTTCGTACCAGCTTGCCGAGGACGTAGCAAAGAAGAGTGCGAGAGCAAGGATCGTTGGGATCATCGTAGGTCTCCAAGGTTGGGATGAGGGATTCTAACCTGCGAACGGCGACGGCCTTTCCTGTCCTCGGGCGCTACACTTCGCCCATGCGCCACCTTGCCGCTCTCGCTCTCCTTTTCGCCGCCTTCGCCGTTCATGCGCAAGCGCCCGCGCCGGCCGAGGCTGACTTTCTCGTTAAGGATTTTCACTTTGCCAGCGGCGAGGTGATGCCCGAGGTGAGGATTCATTACGCGACGATGGGGACGTTGCGGAAGACGGCGCATGGGACCAACGCCGTGCTCGTGTTGCACGGAACGGGCGGATCGCTGAAGCAGTTTCTCAACGACCACTTCTCCGGCGTTCTTTTCGCGCCCGGCGGCCTGCTCGACGCAAACAAGTTCTTCATCGTCATTCCGGACAACATCGGGCACGGGAAATCGAGCAAGCCGGGCGATGGATTGCGCGCGAAGTTTCCGCACTACGGCTACAACGACATGGTCGAGCTGCAGCATCGGTTGGTGTCCGAGGGGCTGGGCATCGATCGTCTGGCGGTGGTCATGGGGACGTCGATGGGCGGGATGCAAACGTGGATGTGGGGCGAGCGCTGGCCCGATGCCGCGGACGCGCTCGTGCCGCTGGCAAGTGCGCCGGCGCAGATCGCGGGACGCAATCGGGTCTGGCGGAAGATGATGATCGACGACTTGCAGCGCAACGATCTCGCCGCCGCGTTGCAGATTCTGATTCTCGTTGGCAGCAGTCCGTTGCAATGGCAGAAAGCGGCGCCAACGCGCGATGATGCCGACCGCTGGATCGCGGAGCAGATGAAGTCGCGCACGGCGACGAACGACGCCAACGATCTGCTCTACGCCATCGAGTCGTCGCGCGACTACGACCCTTCATCGCAACTCGAGCGCATCACCGCGCCGCTGCTGGCCATCAATTCCGCGGACGATTTCATCAACCCGCCGGAGCTCGGGATTCTGGAGAACGCGATGAAACGCGTGAAGCACGGGCGGTACTTGCTGATCCCGGTCAGCGACGCCACGCGCGGACACGGGACGCACACGTGGGCGCCGGTTTGGGAGAAGCAGTTGCGCGAGTTTCTGGTCGCTTCCGGCATTGACTAAGGGGATACGGTTTCACGCGGAGACGCGGAGGGCGCGGTGAACACCTCCGCATCTCCGCGCCTCCGCGTGACAAGCCTTTCTCTAAACCCAACCTAAGCCTTAACCAAACGTCCAAACGTCCGTACAAGCCCTTCGAAGCTCGGAGATCACCTATGCGGAAGCTATGGAGAACGTTGTTCATTTTGGTCGTCCTGGCGGGCGCGAGCGCGGGCGTGTATGCCTGGACGCGCAGCGGAAAGAAGGACGACGGCCTCAAGCAGGTCGAAGTCACCCAGGGATCGATCGTCGAAAAAGCGGTCGCCGTCGGACAGATCCAGCCGCGCCAGAAGTTCGCGGTCAAATCGAAAATCTCCGGCATCGTCAAACGCGCTCTGGCGCAGGTCGGCGACACCGTGCAGGCGGGTGATCCACTCTTCGAGATCGCGCCTGATCCGACGCCGATGGAAGTCACCGAAGTCGACCGGCAGGTCGAGTCGGCATCGGCATCGTTCCGAAAAGCGGAAGGCGACTACCAGCGATCATTGCAACTCTCGCGCTCCGGCGTGCTGCCGAAATCCGACGTCGAAGCGAAGAAAGAATCGTACGACCTCGCGCGCGTTGCGATGACGAAGGCCGAACAGAACCGCGACCTCACGCGCAAAGGACGTCTCACCGTCTCCGGAACCGAATCGATCATCCGCGCGCCGGCGGCGGGCACCGTTCTCACGCGCACCGTGAATCCGGGCGATCCGATCGTTCCGCTCACTTCGTATCAACCCGGCACAGAGATGGCCACCGTCGCCGACATGCGCGATCTCATCTTCAAAGGAACAGTTGACGAGATCGATGTAGGCAAGCTCGCAGTCGGTCTGCAGACACGCATCAAAGTCGGCGCGCTGCCCACCGATGTCGTCATCGGCCACGTCTCGCGCATCGCACCGCAGGCGCAGCAGAAAGAAGGCGCGACGCTCTTCGACGTCGAGGTCGAGCTCGAGCCGAGCAAGATCACGTTGCGCGCCGGCTACTCCGCAAACGCCGACGTCATCATCCGCGAGCACAAAGACGTTCTCGTCATTCCGGAGCGTCTCGTCACGTTCGGCGACGGCGGCAAGACTGCCAGCGTCGAAGTGCCGGGCAACGATCCGAAGTCGCCGAAGAAGGTCGAGATCAAGACCGGCATCAGCGACGGGCTCAATGTCGAGGTGTTATCCGGATTGAAGAAAGGCGACAAGGTGGTGGAGAGACCGCCGAAGGAAATTTCTTGATTCGGGGAGTAGGGAGTGGGTGGTCGGAGAAGAGTCAAAACCTAAGACTCACATCCGGCACCGACGCTCGACATAAAAGCTCCCACCCCCCACACCCCAAAACCCACACCCCATGAAGGATGTACTCAAACAACTCGTTCGCGACCTCAAAGCTGAGAAGCTGCGGACCTTCCTCACGATCTTCGGAATCGTCTGGGGAACCGTCGCCATCAGCCTGATGCTCGCATTCGGCACGGGGCTGCACACGCAGCTCATCAAGTCGACGGCGGGACTCGGCGACCGCATCGTCATCGCCTGGCCGGGTCTCACCTCGGTTCCGTTCGAGGGGCTCGGCAAGGGGCGGAAGATCCGCATCCGGGATGAGGATCTGGCAACGCTGCGCGGCAACGTCGATGGGTTGAAGGCGGTCTCCGGCGAGTACTCGACCAACATGAAAGTCGTTTACGGGACCAAGACGCTCTCGGTCGATACCTCCGGCGTCGTTCCCGAATTCGGAACGATGCGCAACATGATCCCGCAGCAGGGCGGCCGCTTCATCGACGCCATCGACTTCAACGAACAGCGGCGCAGCGCCTTCATCGGCAACCGGCTCGCCAAGGACATCTTCGGCGCCACGCCGCCAGTCGGGAAGATGATCAACGTCAACCAATCGCCGTTCCTCGTCGTCGGCGTGCTGCAGGAAAAAGATCAGGACTCGAATTACAGCGGTCCCGACGACCAGAAGATGTTCATCCCCTCGACGACGTTCCGCGCGCTCAGCGGCAACAAGTACGTCGACAACTTCGTCTTCCAGGCCGCCAACGCAGATGACACCGAACAGCTCATGAAGCGCGTCAGTGCCGCGCTCGGAAAGCGTCTTCGATTCGACGCGAACGATAAAGAAGCACTGAGCATGTGGAACACGACCGATCAGTTCAAGTTCTTCGACACGTTCATGCTGGCGTTCAATGCCTTTCTCGGAATCATCGGCGTGCTGACGCTCGTCGTGGGCGGCATCGGCGTCTCGAACATCATGAACGTTGTCGTCGAGGAGCGCACCCGCGAGATCGGCATCAAGATGGCCCTCGGCGCGAAGCAGCGCTACATCCTCGGCCAGTTTCTCATCGAGACGATGCTGGTCACGTTTCTCGGCGGCGCAGTCGGTTTCGCCATCTCGCTCAGTGTTTGCGCCGTCTTCCCAAAGCTCGGACTCGGCGAATACGTCGGCAATCCCGTCGTCTCCCCGCTGGTCGCAATCCTCACCGCCCTGGCCCTCGGAATCGTCGGCCTCATCGCCGGCTACTTCCCCGCAAGAGACGCGGCAAGATTGGATCCGGTCGTGGCGATGAAGCTGTAAGCAATTGACAATGGACAATTGACAATGGACAACGGTGAGTCAGAGATCAGGACGCAAAACAGAGGGCAGAAATCAGCGACAACGCGCGAAGCGCAACCAACCGACAACCGATAACGCGCGGCCCACAGGGCCGCGCAAACCATGAACAACGACCTTCACGTCATCCTCAACCTCTTCGCCACCTCGTCGCGGCTGCAGAAGAAGCGCGCCTATTTGACGATTGCATCGATTGCCTGGGGCACCGTGGCCATCCTGCTTTTGCTCGCGTTCGGCGAGGGACTCAAGCTGCAGCTCGACAAGAACCGGCGCTCGACTGGCGAGAACCTGGCCGTGATGTGGCCGAGCGAGACGACGAAGCCGTGGCGAGGGATGCCACCCGGCCGCCCGATCCGGCTGCGTATCGAGGACGTCGATTTCATCCGCGAACGCATGCCCGAACTGAAAGCCGTGCACGGCGAGCTCAACTCGGGACGCAACGCACTGACCTATGGCCGCAAGACCGTCAATGGCCGCATTCTCGGCGTGAACTACGTCTTCGGCGAAGACCGCAAACACTATGCGCAGGCAGGCGGCAGGTTTTTGAGCCCCGAGGACGAAGTGCAGAGGAGACGGGTCATCTTTCTCGGCAACAACGTGGCCAAAGACATCTTCGGCGACGAACAGCCGGTCGGGAAAACGCTGCTCCTCAACAACGCGCCCTACACCGTCATCGGCGTGATGCAGAAAAAAACGCAGATGGGTGTTTACGGCGGACCTGACGGAAACCACGCCGTCATCCCCATCACCACATTCAAAGCGCAGTTCGGGCGCGACCGGCTCAGCGTGATGGTCATCGAAACGCAAAAGCCGGAGGACATGAAAGGCGCCCTGAAAAAAGTCAACGAGCTACTCGGCGGCAAGTACCGCTACGACCCATCCGACGACCGCGCGCTGTCCACATGGGACATGGTGAAGAGCTCGAAGACCACCGGCAACATCGCCGTAGGCATCCAGATCTTCCTCGGCATCGTCGGCGCGCTGACGCTGCTCATCGGCGGCGTCGGCGTGGCCAACATCATGTACGCCGTCGTCAAAGAACGAACGCGCGAGATCGGCGTGAAAATGGCCCTCGGCGCCAAGCAGCGCTGGATCATCGCGCCATTCGTGCTCGAAGCGCTGGTCTACACGTTCATCGGCGGCGCGCTCGGCATCATCATCGCCACGATCCTCGTGTCGCTGACCAGCTTCATCCCGATCGAGAGCAACAAAGTCCTCTCATTCCTCGGACGTCCCACACTGTCGCCCCAAATCGGCGTCGCGACATCAATGATTCTCGGCCTGATCGGCCTCGCCGCCGGCTACTTCCCCGCAAGACGCGCGGCGCGGATCGATCCGGCGTCGACGTTGAGGTACGAATGAAGACGAGTGGATTAGTAGATGAGTGGATTAGTGGATTAGTAAACCGACTAAAAACAAACCCTCTAATCGACTAATCGACTAATCCACTGCAAGAAACCCGGAGAAACCCATGACCGCCACCCACAACCTCATCATCCGCATGGACGACATCCGGAAAACCTACGACACCGGCAAGGTGAAGGTCGAGGCGCTCAAAGGCATCAACCTCGAGATCGAGAAGGGCGAAATGATCGCGATCGTCGGGCCGTCCGGCTCTGGCAAATCGACGCTGATGAACCTCATCGGCTGCCTCGACACGCCAACGTCCGGCACGTACGAGATCGGCGGCCAGGCCGTCTCTGGCGTTACGCGCGACGAACTGGCTGAGATCCGCAATCGCCGCGTCGGGTTCGTCTTCCAGGCCTTCAATCTTCTGCCGCACATCACCGCGCTCGAGAACGTCGCGCTGCCGATGCTCTTCGGTGGGATCAAGCCCGCCGAGCGTAACGAGCGCGCCTCCGAGCTTCTTGAACGAGTCGGACTCGGCGACCGTCTCGATCACAAACCGACCGAACTTTCCGGTGGCCAGATGCAACGCGTCGCCATCGCCCGCGCGTTGGCCATGGAGCCCGACATCGTCCTCGCCGACGAGCCCACAGGCAACCTCGACTCATCCGCCGGCGGCGACATCATGTCGATCTTCACCGACCTCTGGCAGCAGGGCCGCACGCTCGTGATCATCACCCACGACCCCGCCCTCGCCCGCCGCGCCAGCCGCGTCGTCGAGATCCACGACGGAAGGATCACGTCCGATCAGGCCACGAACGCGGCAGCGTAGAAAGTTGTTAGTGGATTAGTGATTAGTAGATTAGGGAAGGACCCGTCTTCGTTCACGCTCTTTGGTCGGACTCACTGATCCACCAATCAACTAATCGACTAATCCACTGCTTCACTCACGGCGTCATCAACAGCTTCCCAACCTTGTTCACGCCAAGCTCGGTGAACCACATGTTGCCGTCCGGTCCCTGCACGATGCGGTGCATGACCGTTTGCGTCGATGGCACTTTGTAGAAAGTGACCGGCACTTTCGAAATGTCGCCGGGACTCGTCGTCAGAATCGATTTGTCGATGCGGATGACGAAGTCGCTGCCCGCGGGGCTGGGATCGGCGGGCGTCGGATTGTTTTGATCGACGTATTGCTGCACCCAGAGATTCTTTGCGTTGTCGAAGGCCAAGCCCGCAAGGATCACGTTCGCCGCGGACATCGGCACCGGATACTCGGTGATCGTTCCATCCGGCGTGATGCGGCCAACGCGATTGCCCGCTTCCTCGCTGAACCACATGTTGTTGCTTCCCGGCTCCGGGACGATCGCGATCGGACGGCTGTTGTGCGTCGGGATCGCGAACTCAGCGGCCTTGCCGTCCGAGGTGATGCGGGCGATGGCGTTGCCAACGAGCTCCGTGACCCACATCGTTCCGTCGTTGCCGGCCCGCACGTAAATCGGCACGCTGCCGACCGTGGCCAGCGTGTAGGTGGTCATCTTCCCGTCGGACGTGACCTTGCCGACCGTTCCCGTGGCTTTGCCGGTGAACCAGATCGTCTTCCCATCCAGTCCGAAGCCCATGCCATGCGGATGGGTATTGATTTTCGCGCCGCCTGGACACGTCGGACAGTCGAGCTTCACGTCGAATATTTGATCGGGCTTCCCGCTATCGTCGAGCCGCACGATCTGGCCCGAAAATTCGAACGTAACCCAGAGGCGTCCCGTGGCATCGAACTCGATTCCGTGCGGCCCGCTGCCGGCCGGCATCGAATAGAGCGTCATCGAGCCCGATTCCGACACCTTCACAACCGAGTCGTAGTTCTGGCCGGTGATCCAGAGGCTGTTGCCGCCCTTCGCATTGAACGTGATCTCGTGCGTGGAACCCTTCGGCGCCGGATGACAAGCGCCAGTCGTCACGGTCGGTTCGTTCCTGTACGCGACCTGATACTCGACGATGGTGCCTTGCGACTGCGCGTGAAGAGAAAGCGATACAGCGGTGCAAAGCGCAAATGCTGCGACGGGTCCACGCATGCTGACGATCCTCCGAATCAGTGATCGTAGCGGACGCGAGCAGCGCTGTCGAACGAGCGGCGGCGAGACGCAGCAACCTGTTAACCATCCCCGGCCCTCACCGTATTAGCTCCCGAGTTTCAACCTGGAGGTCCTCATGGACGGAGCAGTAATCCTCATCCCCATCATCATTTCGATCACGTTCTTCTCGATGGTGGCATTCATCGTCTGGGCAGCGACGAACGCGAAGAGCCGGCGGGCGGCATTGCAGGCAGACGTGCAGACGCGGCTCATCGACAAGTTCAGCAACGCGCCCGAGTTCGTCGATTTCATCAACTCGGATACCGGCAAGCAGTTCCTGACCGGCGTCGACAAGATGCCGCAGCTCATGGCCCGCGACCGCATCGTCGGCGGCGTTTCGCGTGGCGTGATCATGATGCTTCTCGGCGCGGCGTTCATCGCCATCTGGATCGCCGACAGCAACATCGGCTTCATGTACCCGGGCTTCATCCTCATGGGACTCGGCATCGGCTTCTTCATCTCAACATTGATCTCGCTGAAGATGTCGCAGAAGTTCGGCCTCATCGGAAACGACGAGCCGACTCCTCGCGAGATCGTGAACCACAGGCTCGACCGCCGTGATGCGACGGAAACCCAGGCGTGAGGCTACTGTGTTACTGGAAAATGCACTGATCGATCCGTTCGGAGCCGCCGTGCGAACGGCGGCGCCGCAACGGCCTGAAAGACCGATGGACGAACCGGCATTCGAAGCCTTCTATCGCAAGACGGCCGGAGGTATCTGGTCGTACATCTATCGAATGACCGGTGACGCCGCGATGGCCGACGATCTGCTGCAGAAGACGTTCTTCCGATTCATCCGCAGCAATCCGGGAATCACGGATCCGGATCATCTTCGCCGCTACGTTTACAAAACCGCGACGAATCTGGTCTTCGATCACTTCCGCGAAACGAAGCGCGAACGGACGCGGGCCATCGAGTGGATGCCCGCCGAGGCGCGGCCGGATCGCGGCGATCTGCGGCACGACATGGCGCGGGTATTCTCCGATCTGAAGCCGCAGGAGCGCGCGCTGTTGTGGCTCGCGCATGTGGAAGGAAACTCGCACGAAGAGATCGCCGAGGCGATTGGCGTGAAGTCGAAGAGCATCAAGGTCATGCTGTTCCGGGCCCGCAAACGGCTCGGCGAAATGCTGACGAAGAAAGGTCTGGCCCCGGAGGCGACACGATGACGATGACGACGGAATGCCCATTCGAATCAAACGTCATCGATGCCGTCACGGACGGTTCGTGGACTGAGTCGCTCCGCATGCACGTGGCTTCATGCGCCGACTGCGCTGCGGCCGCCGAGGTGGCGCCGTGGCTGACGCGCTTCGCGGGAATGGACGAGCGCGAGCACATCCTTCCCGATCCGGCAGTGCTCTGGCTGAAAGCGAAAGTGCTGCAGACGAGCGCCGCCGTCGAGCGCGCCGCACTGCCGATCACACGACTGCAAATCGCCGCCTACCTGATTATCGCCGCCGGCTGGGCCGCGATCCTGACATGGAAATCCGCCGCGCTCCAGGCCTGGATCAACCACCTCTCCCCCGGTCACATGATCCTCGGCGCCACCGGCGCGGAAGCGACATCACTCTCGCTGAGCGTCCTCGTCGCGATTATCGCGCTGGCGTCAGCGAGCGTTGGGGTGGCGATGCATACGATCTTAGCGGAGGAGTGAGGGGAGGCGGATCAGCATCGTCACGAGCGTTGGCAACGCGTAAAGAAACGCGGCGATCGAGATGATCCACTTGATCGACGACACGGTGAACACGATCGGCGCGATTGCGTAATTGCCGCCGATCTCCGCGGTCATGCCGAGGTTTTCAAAGACGTCCATCGGCCCGGCGACGAACATCAACCAACCGAGGATCGTGCCGGCCTTTGCGAACCATCCGCTGAACAGGCCCGCACCGAAAAAGCAGGTCATCGCCAGCGTCGCTGTGTAGAGCGCGATGAAGGCGTAGTCGAAGCGAATGTCTTCGAGAGCGATGTCGAGGAGCTGCTTTTCGCTCCATGCCTTGACGATCTCTTTCGCCTTGTCCGCGCTCGGAGTCAGTTCGAGGCAGCCGATCTTGTATCCGCCCTTGCTCTTCAACGGCGCACCGTGACGCTGAAGGACGACCATCATCGCCGAGGTTCCGGCGATGAGAATCACGAAAACGACGAGCAGTGCGGGCTTCGGAATCATTGCTTCATCCTGTCTTCGCTTTGCTTCGCTTCGGTCTGTACAGAATCCTGCTTGATCGCTGGCAGCGCTCCCTGCGGCGCGAGATCGGTTGCGATTTTCACAAGGAAGCCGCGATTTCGTTCGACGTACGGTTTGATGGCGGGGCTGAGATTCGACGGCACGTCAGGACCGACCTGCTCATCGATGGCACTGCGAGTTCGCTGCGCGAGAAGCCATCCGAGCGGGAGCACGATGCCCTTCTGCTCCTGCGTCAGGAGAAACTCGAACTGTTGGTCGGACGCGACGAGTTGCTCCACCTCGGAATACGCAAGCGTGGCGTGCGCGCCGCGAACATTCAGCAGCGCGCGCAATGGCGAAAGCACTTCGTTCGCAAAACGCGTTGGTCCCTTTGGCGGCACCGGCTTTCCGTTCGTATCGACCTCCTGGAATCGGATGAGGATGAGCTTGATCGTCACGTTGGGAGGATGCAGTGACGTCACCTTTCGAATGACGTCAGCCGCTGTCTGCCCGCCGGAGTTCTCGAAATACCCGCCGTCGGCGATGTGATCGATGAGACCTGGATTCAGGATCGATCCAACCGGTGAGACGTAGGTGAACCGGGCGCTGTTGTGCGCGGCGGTGCTGAGCCGCACGTCGCTGCCGAGCTGGTTAAGAGTGTCGTACGAGTCGGGGATGTCAGCGCCGATCAGGCAGTTGCTGGTGATCGTGCGCTGACCCTGTTCGACGATCGTGCCGTTGAGAAAGAGCGACGGAATCAGCGCGTTCCCGCGGTCTGCGTACATCTTCGCGAAGCCGCCCGAGAAGAAGTCGTCGTCAGCGTTGTTGGCCGTGCGGATGTGCGTTCGCCAACCGCGCTCCCATCCGGTCTCGAGTGCCTTGGCGCGGTCGGGGATGAAGCCGACGGGAAGGAAACGCTGGACGAGATCCGCGTGAAGCAGGGAGGCCAGAGTCGGCGCGAGGAAGTCATAGGAAAGCGCTTGCTGCGCGGCAAAACGGAATGTCTTCTGGTCCTCCGGTTTGTTGAGCACGTCGCAATCGCTTTCGGCTTTGACGCGATTGCTGTCGGCGACGAGCGATGTGAACGTCGTCGCGCCGAGCGAGCCGCCGGAAACCGCGCTGATCGCAAATACGTGATCGGAGAACTGCGGCGCTGCATCCTGAAGCGCCGTCAGCACGGACGCCGTCCAATACGCCGCGCGAATGCCGCCCCCTTCGGTTGCCACGATGTAAACCGGATGATTCCCCTCGGCCGGGTACTTTGCGTTGAGTTTTCCCAGCCACTCGTTGAAGGTCATCGCGATGTCTTTGCGGACGATCGGATTTCCGGGACCACCACCATCGGGCAGCTTCCGCACGGCGTGGTTGTCGTTGAAGAAGCTGAAGCCGAAGGCGAGAAGAAGAAGAATTGCGATGATCGGAACGCGATAGAGATCGGCCCAGTAAATGAGCCAGCTTCCGATGCCGATCCAGATCGCCGCGGAAATCATCAGCATGGACGGCGAAGGAAAGACGATGCCTGTCGTCAATGGAGAAAGCGCGGTCCAGATGACGAAGAGAAGCGCGAGGAGCAGGGTGAAACGGAGGATGTAACGGGTGGCCGGGGCCAGTTGATCGTGTGAGCTGACGCGCGGCGATTGTCCAACCTTCGATCGCCGCTTCACGACGAACACGATGAACAGAATCATCGTGACGAGGAGGATGGCGATCGTGATCGCG
Source organism: Thermoanaerobaculia bacterium (assembly GCA_963719365.1). Classification (GTDB taxonomy): domain Bacteria; phylum Acidobacteriota; class Thermoanaerobaculia; order Gp7-AA8; family Gp7-AA8; genus JADGNZ01. The sequence goes on from OY970380.1 coordinate 3,090,346, forward strand.
ATGACCGTCATCGTGTAATCCCATTGGTGGGAGTAGTCGAGGTACGCGGTGCGAAGAAGCGCGCCGATGGCGATGAGAAACGCGACGATACCGAGTATTCGGGGCGTCCACGTTTGCGTCACCGAGTAGTCATTCGCCAGCTCCTCGGTCGTTTTCGCCCGCGGCGTGCCGGTTTCCGCCGTCGCGGCGGTGGCGCCGCATTGTGGGAAGTTGACGCGCAGCATCTGGCGCGACCAGTACCACGATTGCAATGCCAGCAATGACACGCAGACGACGAACCGTGCAAGGTCGGCCCAGTGCGGACAGTTCTTATCAAACTCCACGACCGCGCGGATCGAGTCCTGTCCTTCCGCGGAGTAGATCAACGCCCACAACAGAATCGCGAGCGGGATGACGACGAAGCGGATCGGTTTCAGGAAGACAAACGGTTCACTCACCGCGTGCCAAATCTTCTGCAGCCAACGCATGAACGCCATGGCAGTTCTCCTCAATCAAATGGACGGACTTGATCAGGAGATGCGCGAGAGCGTCAGTTCCCTACCCATCGTATTCGGTCAGCGGCTTGGGCGGCGAAGGTCGGGACGGCCTGTTGTCGGTTGGTTGCAACGCTGACAAACCCCCTTCAAATGAGAAAGCAGCCGCCGCCAGCCCTTGTCATCCGGAACCAGCTCGAACTCTTTGCTTGGACGCTCTTCATCGCCTCGGTACTGAGCAATCGTCCACTTGTCTGCGTGATCATCGATTCCAATCCAGTAGATAATCTTCATGACCCGTTCCTCCTTGTATGTGGCTCTGTTCCTCTCAAGGGTTCAACCCACGAAAAGGTACATTGAGCGACCGGGTCACTCCATCTTCTCTACCCTCCGCTGCCGCTCTGCGGCATGAAGAAGCCACTTGGCTTCGGTCAGAACGTTCCCCAGATCAACACGCGATTGAACGTGTAAAAGTACGGCCTCTCCTCGCCCAGCGCCTCGACGACGCGTTCCGTGTATTGCGCGAGGAACTCCTCATAGCGCTCGGGCGAGAGAGCCTCGCGATACGGCGTCAGGGTTGTGCCTTTGATCCATTCGACGACGTCGCTCGTTGAAGGCAGGACGTGGCCGTAGACCTGGAGGCGGACGTGTTGGCGGGCGAAGCCGATGTGGTGGAGGAGGGTCGCGTAGCGTTCGGGAGGGAGGACGTTGATCGTGCGCGACGCGATGCCGAACGACGGCGCGAGCTCGGCGGCGATGCGGTGCGAGGGGTGGTCGAAATTGGCGGGCATCTGCACGGCGAGCTGGCCGTGCGGCGCGAGGAGCGCGACCAGGCGTCCGAAAAGGTGCTCGTGATCGGCGATCCAATGAAACGCGGCGTTGGAGAAGACGAGATCGAAGGGGCGATCGGCGACGAAGCTTTCGATCTCGCCGCGCTGGAAGTGCAGGACTTCGGAATCGAATGACTGCGACTTCAGAAGCATCGTCTCCGAGCTGTCGATCCCGATCGTCTCCTCGGCAGCGAGCTTCTCGTGCAACGCGCGCGTGAGCTCGCCGGTGCCGCATCCGAGGTCGGCGACGCGCATGCGCGGGCGAGGCTCGATCAGCGAGACGAGGTCATGGAACGGCTGCGCGCGCTCATCTTTGAATCGTTCGTATTGGGTTGGATCCCACATGGTTTTTGGGGGGTCGGTTTTCGGGAGTCGGGGGTCGGAGACTAGAGACACTCCTTTACTCCGACTCCCGACACGCGACTAGCGACCCCCGCCCAGCCGATCCCAATTCATGATCGCGTTCGTTACCAGTGCGTAGCTGCCTTGCGTGTTCTGGCGCCACATCGGGTTGTTGGCGAAGAGGAGGATGTGGCCTTTGCCGCTCGGAGAGTCGATGACGAGCGGTTTGCCGGCGATCTCGTCGCCGCCTTCGAGCATGCCGGAGAGGAGGAGTTGGTCGGCCTGTTTGGCGAAGGAGACGATGACGCGCGGACGATCCTCGGCGCGGATCAGCGTGTAGTCGGAGTTCCATGGCGCGTCTTCCGGCGTCTGGAATCCTTCCTCGCCCGGCGAGGGCTTCGGACGTTCCGGCATCGGGGTGAACGCGCGTCCTTGCGCGACGTCGGGATCGTTCTTGGTTCCGCGGCCGCTCGGACGCGACTCAGGCGGCGGCGCTCCGAATCCCACCTGGAAGATCGGCGCGCCGGCGTAGTAGACCGGCATCGTGTCGTCGTAACCGGCGGCGATCGGGCTCTTTTTGTCGGTGATGCTGGCGAGAAGGATCGTGCCGGGCGCGCGCAACTTCTGCGGCTCGATGACGCGCACCCAGCGCGCCAGACCGTACTGCACCGCCCAGACAGACGTATCGCGGGCCGTGATCAGCAGACCGCCATCGTCGACGAAGCGCGTCAGATGATCGACGCCGGAGAGGCCGAGACCGGGACGCATGTCGTCGGTCTCGTCGATGCCGCCGAGGTTTGGAGTGATCGCCGTTTTGTGCCAGGGAAGCGGTGGGCCGGGAGGAAGACCGTTCACGATCTCGGCAGATGAATTGCCGCCGCCGGTTGGCGCGAAGAGGATGACGTCGAAGCGATCGCGAAGGTTCGGCATCTTCGCGACGTCCTGCGTGGAGAGATAGGTGAAGGGGATGCCGAGCGATTCGAGCCCGAGGCGGAACCAGCCCTCGTCCTGCGTGCGAAGCCAGGTGTGGAGGATGGCAATGCGGGGGAGGTGGATCTCGTGCGTCTTCGTAGTTGGCGTTGATGACGCGGCGACGATGGTGCCTGCGGCGTATTTCTTCGCTCCAACCGTGAATGCTTCATCGGCTTCGGACCAGTGAGCTTGCGGCGTCGACCAAACGGCGCGCGGCAGGCTGGTGTCGGCGACGTTCTCGAGAATCAGTGGCGACGATGATGCCGCCGTCCCTCCCGTCCACTCGTGAGCCGCAACTTTCAGCACATCGGGATTCGCGACGCGCTTGAAATCGACATTCTTGAGATAGCCGAGCGTCCAGCCGGTGTCGTCGTACACCTTCTCATCGCTGCGGACGTATTGAACGTCGAGCATCGCGTCGGCGAGCCGTGCGTACGGCTGATCCATTCGGATGATGAAGCTGCCCTTGGCGAAGTTGACCGGTTGGTTTGGATCAGGTTTGGACGAACGTAGGTCGGACTCTCCAGTCCGACTCTTTTCCGTTGCCGATTCAGAAGATTGTCGGACTGGAGAGTCCGACCTACGTTCCGTCGGCGGCCAATTCGTCGCAACGCTGAACGGCGCATCCGATTGCTGCACCTCGATGCCGTGCGTGCGCAGAAGGTTCATCAGATCGGTGAGTTGCCCCTGCCGTTTCTGCGCGCCGTCGAAGACCCACGCGGCCGGTCCTTCGTTCGCGGCCTTGGCGATGGAGCGTTTGCCGAGGAGATAGAACTGATCGAGGAAGTGCTGCTTGCGGTCGGCGAAATCGGAGAGCGCGAGCAGCAGACCGCTTTGCTGATAGTTGATGTTGTTGCGAAGTGACCACTTCACGGTGCCGAGCGGTGGATTGGGACGGAACCAGGCGCGATCGCTTTGTCCGCGCACGACGCGGTCCGCGGTCATCGGAAAACGGTTGCCGAACGTCTCGTAGAAGCGGCCGATGGCGTTGTGTCCCTGGCCGGCCCACATCATGTAATTCGGCGCCCAGCCGTCGTAGAAGCCGTAGGTCCAAACGCCCGGCAGCCCGCGCTTCGTCAGCTCCTGAACTTCATGCCAGGCCATCCGCTGCCACTCATCGATGACGAGAGGATCGAGCGATGGGTTGTACGGACCGGTGCCGGTTGAGATGTACATGAACGGAACCGACTCGTGGAGATCGTGGAGCACCTGCGGATGAAATTCGAAGAACGTATGCAGCACGTTGCGGCTGAGCGCGAGGGCGAGTCCGAGGTTGTCGCGATTGTTGTCGTGGGCGACGTAGTGGCCCCAGTACACAAGTGGCGGCACGGGTCGATTCGGATTGGCATCGCGCCAGCGCGCGAGATCGACCTGACGATCGCGCCCGTCCACTTCCACGACCGGCGTGATGACGACGATGACGTTGTCGCGGATCTTGCGGATGAGCGGCGAGTCCTCGACGGCGAGCCGGTAAGCCAGCTCCATCAGCATCTCCGGGCTTCCCGTTTCGGGCGAGTGAATCGAGCCGGTGATGTAGTAGATCGGCTTGCCCGAGGCGATGAGCTTCGATGCGTCGTCGTCGGTCAGTTTGCGAGGATCGGCAAGACGCTTGGTGATGTCGCGGTAGTGGTCGAGATGCGCGATTGCTTCGTCGGATCCGACGGCGACGGCGATCATCTCGCGTCCTTCCTCGCTCTTTCCGATCGACAAAACCTTCACGCGCGGCGACGCGGCTTCGAGCGCGCGCATGTAGCGGTTCACATCCTGCGAATAGGTGAGATGTCCGTCGGCGCCGGCGACATAGCCGAAGAATTTCAGCGGCGTCGGCACGTGCGCGGACGCCGGCAGGTGATCGACCATTTCGGTCGTGAACTGCGGTCCGGTCGTGAATTGCTTGATCTGGCGCGTGTAGTCCGCGTCATTCTGCTGCTGGGCCAGGGCACTGGTGGCGATCAGAATCAGGAGTGCGAGACGTTTCAAGGAGCCTCCTTGCGTGAAGCCGCAAGGTTACCGGTTTTGGAGGGCGTGGTGGTGGGTTGCTTGGTTGCACGGTTGCTGGGTTATCGGGTTTCCGGGTTATCGGGTTTCCGGGCGACCAAACGCGCCAGTACCTCTTTGTCTTTTCTCTTTGGCAACTCGGCAACTCGGCAACCAAGTGGCGCGCAACCCGGCAACTCGGTAACCAAGCAAACCACTACATCAATATCCCGTTTCTCACGATGTCCGAAAGCTCTTTGATGATTTGCGAGGCAGGCTTTCCGAACGGTTCCGGGACATTGAAGAGGATCTCGATCGTGAAGTAGTTGAAGAAGACGCGGGAGGCGATCAGCAGGGCCGAGATCGGCGAGACCGAGGGACGGAGGCGGTGCTTCATGGTGCCGAGGGCTTCTTCGCCGACGAAGGCGCCGAAGCGCTGGCCGAGTCCGCCGTAAAACTTGCGGATGTGCGTTCCTTCGAACTCGATCACGTCGACGAAGATCAGCGCAAAGTAGGGCTTGAACTCGCGAATCGAATCGCGCGCAGCCAGACCGAGTTGCTCGATGTTGTCGGGAAACTGGCCGGTCGACAGAGCGCGCGTGTACGGGTAGCGCTTGGTCTCCGTGATGCGCCAGAACTCGTCGAGCAGCGAACGGAAGATCGATTCCTTGTCGGGGAAGTGATGGTAGACGTTGCCGGTGGAGACGCCCGCGGATTCGGAGATTTCGCGGACGGTGGTTGCTCGAAATCCCTGATGGGAAAAAAGCTGCAGGGCGGCGTCGAGAACCTGCCGCCTGCTGCGCTCCGACTTCTCCACTCTCTGCATTAGCTCCCCGCGCGAAGGCTACCCGCGCAAGGACAGGGGATCAACCCCTCGATCGCGGGCATGAGCGATCACGATACTGCTTCCTTAGACGGATGATTCCTCGTGTTTCTCACCGAGTTGACAATTGACGGGGGAATTGACAATTGACAATGGACGATTGACAACGACCTCAGGCCGGCTCCTCGTGCACACCAAAAGCATTCTCACGCGGAGACGCGGAGAGCACGCAGTCGGTTTTCTCCGCGAATCCGCGTCTCTGCGTGAACCGGTGTTCGTTGTCAATTGTCAATTGTCCATTGTCAATTCTTACTCCCCATTCGGATCGGAACAGCCCCCTCCCATCACCTGTTCTAAACTCCGACCCTCATGTCCATCCACGCGCGCATCGACGCGCTCCTCGGGCGGCTCGCTACCGAGCAGCAATTTCCGACGCAGGGGCAGACGATCTTCGTTGACCTCGAGCATCAGAAAGTGCGTCGTGCCTACATTCCCCTCCGCGTCGTCGAGACCCTCCTCGGCGGACGCGGCGTGAACATGTTTCTGCTTCACAACCTGCTCGATGAGTCGCTCGAGCCGATCCATCCGCACGTTCCGCTCATCTTCGGCACCGGCATTCTGACCTCGATGGTTCCCTCGGCATCGCGCGGCAATGTCACGTCGTGGTCGCCCGAGTCGCGCGTGTTGATGGACTCGAACGCCGGCGACTACTTCCCGTCGTTCATGAAGCTCAACGGGATCGATCACCTTGTTCTTTATGGCAAGGCTGCGAAGTGGACGCTGCTGCACTTCGAAGGCAACGAGCCGAAGTTCGTCGATGCCGCGCCGTGGGTTGGTCTCGACAATCTCGATCTCCGTGCGCGCATCGCTGACGACTTCAAAGGAGTGGAGGGGAAGGATTACGGCCTCGCCGCGATCACCACCGCCGGCGAGAACCTCGTCCTCTGCTCGGGCATCATGGCCGGACCGAAAGCGATTTACGCGCGTGGCGGTCCGGGCGCGAAGATGGGCGGTCTTCATCTCAAAGCGGTGCTGATCCAGGGCCGCGCAGCCGACCTCACCACGGCCCGTCCGCACAAACTTCGCAACCGCGACGTCGCGCTGAAGCTCCTCTCCACCTCGGTCGTCAAGAACGCGCTGAAAGTTCGCGGCACGCCGTTCCTCTACAAACCGTCGCGCATGCTCGGCGCGATGGGAACAAAGAACAATCAGGAGACCACCTGGACCGACAAGCTCGACGCCGAGAACATCGATCCGTACCGCCCGGGCATGGAAGGCTGCTTCGCCTGTCCCGTGAATTGCCGGCCGCTGAACGACATGTCGGGTGGTGGGAAGTGGGGAGTGGGGAGTGGGGAGTCGGAGAAAGAAGCCGCCGCTGGTTTTGCTCCCACCCCCCACTCCCCACACCCCACTCCCCACGATAAATACATCAAAGGCGATGGCCCCGAGTACGTCACCCTCGGCAAGTTCGGTCCGAACATCGGCATCACTGAAGTCACGCAGGTCCTTCGCCTCAACAACATCTGCAACGACCTTGGGCTCGACACCGCGTCGGCCGGCTCGGCGATCGCGTGGGCGATGGAGCTCTATCAACGCGGCATCATCACGATCGCGCAGACAAAACTCGATCTGACGTGGGGCAACTACGACGTCATCGAGCAGCTTCTCTTCATGATCGCGAAACGCGAAGGCATCGGCGACGCCATCGCCGATTCGTCGCAGGCCGTCGCCAATGGCAAGTATCCGACCGAGGCGCTCCAGTATTTGATGGCGGTGAAAGGGTTGACGCAGAGCGATCCGCACGATGCCCGCATCCTCAAAGCCTTCGCCCTCGGGCTCGCCGTCGCCACGCGCGGCATGGACCACCTGCGCAACCGCGTCACGCTCGAGATCAACGCCAAGATCAATGACTCGCCCGACTTCAAAGCGGAGTTGTACGGAGGTCCGGTTTCCGCGGAGCCGAACAGCTACGAAGGAAAAGAGATCGCCGTCCGCCGCTGCGAGAATATCTACGCCGTCGGCGATTCCGTCGGCATGTGCCGCTTCACGACGAAGCTCTTCAACTCGCCGTCGCTGCCCGGCTACCCGGAGTTCGTCGATCAAGTCGAAAACGTCACCGGCATCGCACTGACCGCCGAACAGATCGACAACATCGGCCTCAACGTGATGGGCGTCGAACGCCTGATCAACGAACGAATCGGCGTCACGCGCGCGGACGACACGCTCCCGAAACGCTGGTTCGAAGAAGCAATCGGCGTCGGCCCCTACAAAGGCGAAAAGATCGACCGCGCCGAGTTCGACAAAATGCTCTCGCGCTTCTACGAGATCTCGAATCTCACCGAGGAGGGCGTGCCAAACCCGGAGTGGCGCGAGGAGTTGGAAGGCGTGCTGGCGTCATGATCACCGTTCACCTTCCCGAACCGTTGCGCGAAGGACGCGGCGATGTCTTGACGATGAACGCCGCATCGCTCGACGACATCATTGCCCGTCTCGATCTCGCCGGCGATCGCGATGAGCTGTTCAACTTCGCGGTGAACGGGGAGCTGATCCTTCACGGCGAGAAGAACGTCACGCTGAAGAATGGCGACGAGGTCGAGATCGTCGTCGCCTTCGCCGGCGGATAAGAACCCACCCCAAAATACCTCTTGCCTCTTACGTAACGTGAGGTTCTATCTTGTCGTTCGTGCGCACGAACGATCACGATTTTGAGGAGGTTTCATGACGCGCTCCGGCCTTTGGCGGGTGGGCGAATTGGCGAAACGGACCGGCGTTTCTGTTCGGACCTTGCACTGGTACGAAGAGATCGGGCTGATGGCGCCATCGCAACGCTCCGAGGCGGGGCACCGGCTGTATGCGGCGGAAGATCTCGGCCGCCTGCAGCAAATCCGGTCGCTGCGGCAGCTCGGATTCTCGCTCGACGAGATCCGCGCCTGTCTCGGCGAACGGCAATTTTCACCGCAACAAGTGATCTCTCTCCACCTCGGGCGGCTCGATCAGGAGATCGCGTTGCAGCAGCAACTGCGCGCCCGTTTGGAATCGATCGCTGCGCGGTATGGCGCGGCGGAGGCTGTCTCCGCCGAAGAATTCATTCAAGCAATCGAGGCAATGACGATGATGGAAAAGTACTACACGAAAGAACAGTTGGAAGAGCTGGAGCAGCGCAAAGGCGTCCTCGGCGCCGATGCAATCAAAGCAGTCGAGCAGGAATGGCCGCAGCTCCTGGCCAAAGTCCGCACGGAGATGGAGAACGGTACCGATCCGGCCGATCCGCGCGTGCAGGCGCTGGCCAAACGATGGACGGAGTTGCTGCAAGCCTTCAGCGGCGGCAATCGCGAGATCGAGAAGAGCGCCGCGAACATGTATCGCAACGAACCGGGCGTGGCGCAGCAGTACGGGCTCGATCCGAAGATGTTCCCGTACATCCAGAAGGCGATCGACGCGGGGAAGTAGTTCTTGTTTCTGATGTGTGGCCGGCCCCTCATCCGGCCTTCGGCCACCTTCTCCCCATCTGAAAAGCGATGGGGAGAAGGGGCTCGATTTTGGAACGCTGCCGTCCCGGCGGGCTCTCCCTTCTTGTTTTGGCTGAGAGTGTGACCTGTGGAATGCCGCTCCACGGCTCGATCCGGCTAGACCTATATTCGTCGCACAGCCCACGGACCTGCTCGAGCGCTGCTCAAAGTCGCCTCCGAAAACCCTAAAGCAGTAGAGAGGGCGCTGGGCAGCCACTGAGAACTTGTCGCTCTTCGATCGACCTCGAGAGGGTCAGTATCCCCTCACGTTCCAGTACAGCCTCCAACTCGGCGAGCCGCCGCGCGTCAAGGTATTCAACCGCCATCGCTTCGAAGAGCAGCTCGACGCCGGCTCGATGGCGGCGGGTGAGTGCGGGAGGCGGAACGAGCCCTCGCGCGCGCAGCGCGTACGCGAGTGCAAGTGCGGGAGAGCTTTTCGACAGACGTTGAGGGAGTGCGGCCAGACACGGCGAGAAGACCTCGGGGACATCGTCTCGTGCCGCGAAGATACGCCGCCGCGTCCGATTCTTCGACGCCACCGTTTCTACGATGCGGCTGCGCGCTTCGGGCAGGAAGTAGATGGCGCGGACGGAATCGCGCGTCTGGCCGATGCGATGGGCGCGGCCGTTGCGCTGATCGAGTTTCACCGGGTTCCAGGGAATATCGTAGTGAACGACCACGCCAGCCCGCTGAAGGTTCAGCCCTTCGGATGCCAGATCGGTTGCGACAACGAGATCGATGGCTCCGCGGCGAAAGGCTTCGATGGCGCCGCGTCCGTCGCGCGCGGTGGCCAGTCCGCAATGAAGGCGCCGCGCCAGTGCGCGTGCGGTCGCGGCGGAGCCGCTGAAGATCAGGGTCGCATCATTGGTCAGCGCTGATTCGAGCAGCGACGCTTTTGTATCTCCCGCTTGCTCGACGATGACGCGGATCTCGTCGAGAACGCGCAGTTCGTTTCGCATTGCGTCGAGATCGATTCCCGATGCAGGCGCGAGCAGGTCCCAGAAAAGAATCTGCTGAAACGCATCCGCGTCTTCGTCGGCGGCGAAGGCCTGCCGGCAGTCGCGGCGCGAAAGAGGGCGGTCGCTCTCGATGACGCGCTCGTAGAAGTGGCGTTGGCGCCGCACGGATTCGAGGAGCGCCGCAGGACTCGACTCGAGACGTCGCCCGAGAAATTGGCGCAACAATGGCGCGCTGGAGCTGAGCGGAAACTGCAGCGCATCGATCGGCGTATCGATCAGCGGATGGCGGATGACGCGGCGGTCGAGCGAACCGAATCGCAGTTCCGGCGGCAACACATCGCGCTCGCGGCGGATGACGAGCTCGCGAACGATGACGTCGAGCGACAAAGCGTCGCGAACCGCGAATGCGTCATCGATCGATGCCACGCCACGAAGACGAAGCGCGTCGTCCGCGGCGATGAGCGATACGAGCGCGAGCAGATCATCGGCTGAGTTGCAGACCGGCGTGGCGGTGACGAGCAGAAGGCGCGCGCAAACGGAGCGGCGCGCCAGCGCGCACCAGCGTTGCGTTTGCCGATTGCGGAACGCGTGGGCTTCATCGACGACGATCAGCCGGTCGCCGTGGCCGATGATCGGATCGCCAGCGAGCGCGTCGTGCGTGATGAGTCGCGCATCGACTGCGAAGTCGTGCAACGTCTCGCGCCATTGCACGACCAGCGATGCGGGGACGATCATCTCCACGTCTGATCCGCGATGCTGAAAATGTGCGGCCACGCTCGCTGCGACGAACGACTTGCCGAGGCCGACATCGTCCGCGAGGATGGCTCCGCCGTAGCGGGCGATCAGCGATAGCGCCCGCGTGACCGCTTCGCACTGATGCGGCGCGAGATCAGGCATCGCCGGCGAAACCCAGACGTTTGTGAAGGAACGCTGCCAGCCGCTCATGCTCGCTGCTGGAAACGCCGTAGAGCGCGGCGACGGTTCGATCGATCTCCTGCATTGCCGCAGGACTCTCCGCTGCGCGCCGCGCAGCACGAAGCAGGCGGGTCCAGGAAGCGCTTTCGCGTACCACGTTCGGAATCGGCAGACGCGCAATCGTTTTTCCGAAATAGCGAAAGTACGAATCCTTGGCGCGCTCGGCGATGGAGATGGCCAGAACGTTGACGATCGTCGAGTTCAGAAGCGCGGCGATGACATGCGCTTCGTCGAGCGTGGCCGCATCGAGCGCATACAACGTCTGGTTGGGAACGAGCGGGATGTTGCGATCGCCGAGCCGAATGGAATCTTCGAGGACGGCGGCGCAAAGACCGCGCGACAAATCTTTCCAGACCACCTTGATTCCGACGTGCTCGGGGCGGACGTAGGACAACTTCAGCGACTCGACCTCGACGCCCCTCGCTTCGGCAAAGCGCTCGACCCAGCGTGGCGGATTCGGCCAGCCGTTCGCGGGTGGCCAGAGCATCCACATCGGCTCGCCGGTCGTCCAGCGGCGCACGTCGCGGCCGCGCACGCAGCGGCAGACGGCGCTGAGCGGGACGTGAATGCCATCGATGGTCTCGAGTGTGTTCGCGCGCACGTGCGCGACGTCGAGAAAGAACGAGCCGTTGTCGCCGGTCTTGACGCCCATCACCGGCACGCGGCCGAGTGTTTCACCGAGCGATGCGTGCGATGAATGAATGCGCGCCACGATCGCGTAGACATCGGGCGGCAGCAGCGACCACTCCGAGCCCTGCAACGTCAGCGATTCGCGGGAAACGGCGAACGACTCGCCCGTTGCGGTTACGGAAATGCAGGGCGACGGAGGGGCGCCGTTGCGCCGCGCCAGCGTGATGCCGAGCGGAAAGGTGTCGGCATCGAAGTGGCGCTTCATGTCGGAAGACCAGTCGTCGAGCGCGACGATGTTTGCTGCCGACGCGCGCCGCAGCGGCGCGGCATAACCGGCGTTCAGCAACTTGGCGGGCACGAGTAGCGAGACGATGCCGCCAGGCGCCGCCAGCGAAAGTGCGCGCTCGACAAAGGCAATCGAAAGATCGGGCTGATGAAACGCCGCCGCGCCGCGCACGCCGTCGCCGTGAAAAAGAGGGAAGCGCTCCGCGTACATCTTCTTCGCCGCCGGCTCGATGCGGCTGTTGCGGACCCAGGGCGGATTGCCGACCACGACGTCGAATCCGCCGCGCGACATCACGTGCGCGAAGTGGACGTCGAAGGAGAAGAAGCCGATCTCGCCGTCTTCGACGCGATCGAGCAGACGCCGGTTCGCGCCGATGCGCTCGTACAGTTCGCGGCACCGCTCGATATTCAGCGCGCGAAGCCGCCCGAAGAGATCGCGCTGCGGGGCGCAAAGCTGCTCCTGCTCGCGCTCATCGAGGTCGATCGCTTTCGCCACCAACTCCGCGGCGAGACGGCCGTCATTCGCGCGGATGAGGCGCGCCACCGAAGCGCGCTCGCGGTGGGGTGCGTTGCGATAACGCGTGATGAGATCCGACTGCGCGCGCAACGCATAGATCCATTCGCGATAGATGTCGCCGCGGTTGTCGCCTAGAAAATCGGTCGGGCTGAGGAGCGAGTTGCCTTGCAGAATGTTGCGATCGAGATTGGGCAGCGGCTGGATGCTGTCGGCGGACGCATCGGTCTGCGCAACGATGGCCAGCCACAATCGCAATTCGCAGAGTCGCACCGCTTCCGGCTTCAGATCGACGCCGTAAAGCGAGCGCTCGACGATGCGCCGGCGGAGATCACGAGGCGCGTCCGCTTCGAGAGCGAGCGTCAGCCGTTCCACCACTCGCAAGGCGCCGAGAAGAAACGCGCCGGAGCCGCAAGCCGGATCGAGAATCGCGGCCGATTGCAGACGTTGCGCGAGCGCGCGAGTGTTGCGCGGGCGGCGCACAGACTCGCCGCGAAGCGTGGCTTCGAGGAAGTCTTTCGTTGCCGCATCACCATCGCTCAGCCACGCCACGATCGCGCGCGCGGCCAGCACGTCGACGATGCCGCGCGGCGTGTAAAAGCTGCCGGTCGACAGCCGCTCCTCGTTCGCCATCAGCGACTCGAACACTTTTCCGAGCATCTCCGGATCGATGTGCGTTCCCGCCGCGTCCGACTCGTCGATCGAAAAGGCGAAGCTCTCGAACACTTCTTCGATCACGCGCCGCAACAGTTCGTCGGGCAGATCGAGGCCCGGATTTCGTTCTTCGAAAGGAGACGGTTCGAAGAGTCCGCCGTTGAGATACGGGATCTTGCCTAGCCCGCGCGCATCGTCATCGCGCTCGCGAACAGCCGTGTTCAGGCAGCCGAAAAAGAGTGGCGTGAACAGCGTTTCGTAAACGCCTCGGTGGTTGCGAATTGCAGCGTCGATGCGGTCGATCAGAAATCGCCGCTCTCCATTGAGCCAGCCTTTCTGTTGGATGAAGTAGAGAAAGAGGAGTCGCGAGAGAAGTAATAGCGCCTGGCCGTCCGCGGCATCTTTCGTCTCATGCGGACGTGCATTTCCGATCGCCTGCGACACGTCGCGTACCGCGCGGCGAAAGCGCTCGAAGAACTGGCGGGTCAGCGACTCGCGGTCGAGCGCACGATCGAAAATACGCGCCGGCTCGCTTCCCGACGCGAGCAAATTGAGCCGGTCGAGCGCATGCGCCGAGGGACGGGCGAGGTCGATGTCCAGCCGGCGATGCTCGCGGCGCGAGGAGAGATCGTGAATCTCCAGACGCGTCGCCGCGGGAGCCGTTGGTCGGGAGTCGGGTGTCGAAGATGGGTCTTCTTCCTCACTCGCAACAACACGGCAACCGGGCAACCGAGAACCCGCTCCGACTCCCGACCCCCGACTAGCGGCCCCCCCGACTGCCACCACCACCGGCTTGACGAGCGCGTTGTACGACGTGAGCGATCGCAAAAACGCAGCAATCGCGCCTGCCTCGGGCAGGCAATCGCCGCTGACGACGTAAAGATCGAGTTCCGGCGTGCGTGCGGCGAGATCGAGCGCGATGCCATCGCTCCATCCGATCTCAATCCCCGCGCGGCGCCACTCATCAGCGACAATCGAAACCGGCGCGACTTCGTATCCGAGCTCGCGGAAAAGTGCGAGCACCGCATCGCGCGACGTGCATTCCTGGATGCGCGCCGCGGTGATCACGCCACGCCTCCGCGCGATACACTGCGCACGCCGGCATGCCGATTCGTTGGGCGTATCTCAAGCGCGTACTCGCAGGTGCGATCTTCGGCCTCTACATCGCCAACCTTCTTTACTTTCTCAATCCGCAGATCGACATCACGCCCGGTCGCCTGGCAACGGTCACGATCGTTTATGGCCTGATCTGCGGCCTGCTGGCCGGCTCCGTTCTCTGGCTCTTCCGCCTCCTCCGCGTCCGCCTCCTCGGCAAACCGGAAACGGACCGCGACTACCGGCCACACGGCTTCGGCTTCGTCGTCCTGGCGGCATTCGTGGCCACGGCGATCTACTGGATGCACCTCGAGGTGTTCCGCATCTATCTGCCGTTCGGCGCCGTGCGTGTGCTGTCGAAAGCGACGAACGTGATCACCGCCACGTCGTTCGCGCTGCTCCTGCTCTGGTTCGCGGAGCGAAACGCCAGCCGCCGCACCTCGCGCATCCTCTTCGTCTCCGGCGTGCTGCTGATCGCCATCTCGTCGGTCTTTCTCTATCAGCGCCGCGACAGTTACCGCACCGAGGCGCATTCGGTTGTGGCGAATGTGGGGACGGTGGCGGGGCAGCGGCCCGTGATCGTCGTGGCCATCCGCAACCTGCCGTACGACTGGATCCTCACGATGACCGGCGAGGGGTCGCTGCCGTTCTTCGAGCAGGCGCGCACGCACGATTTCGTCACGCGGCTCGAGCCTTTCCCGACGATGAGTCCGAAGTCGTTGTGGGCGTCGGTCGCGACCGGGAAGCTGCCGTTCCGCCACGGCGTGACCGGACGGCTCGGTTACCGCACGCCGCTCAATCGTCCGGGCGAACGATTCCTGATCATTCCGGGAGGTGTCGGCTTCAAAGTGTGGGGATTGATTCCGCCGGTCGAGCGCGTGGCCACGCCGCTTCCCTCCGGACTCTCGCTGCCGTTCTGGAGCGTGTTCGAGCGGCTCGGCATTCGCTCCGCGGTGATCGGATGGCCATGGTCGCAACCGGCGGGCGCCTCGAGACTCGTCACCGATCGCTATTTCGAAAACCTGCCGCGCAGCAGGAGCGAAACGATTCCACTGGATTTCGCTGCCACCGTGGCGGGCTTCGAGAGCGTTCCGGCCGATGCGGACACGCAACGATTCAATGGCACCGGCAACGCGCGGCAGCGAATCGTGAACGGTCTGGCTGCCGATCTGACCTCGGTCGCCATCCTCCGCAATGCGGCGCCAAGCTTCGCGCTGACGGTCTGCACGCTCGGTGGACTGGAGCAGGCCCAACGCGCCATTCACATTTTCAACAACGAGCTGCCTCCTCGCTCGACCGTGAAGGGCGTCGTGCTGCGCGCGTACGCCGAAGAGATCGACCGGATGCTGGCGGCGCTGGCGCGCGACTATCCCAACCACACGATCGTCGTCGTGTCGCCATCCGGACCGGTCGCGCCGGAACTGCCGGCCACGCCCTACGCGCTGCTTCGCGATTTCATCGATCCAGCCGACCCCAGCGCCGACGACGGCTTCGTTCTCATCCGCGGTCCCGGCATCATCCGCAGCGAGAAACCCCGCCCCGCAACCGCCTTCGACATCGTGCCGACCGTTCTCTACATCGCCGGTCTGCCAGTCGCGCGCGACATGGACGGCAGCATCCTGTCCGATGCGTTCTCCGAGGAGTCGCTGCGAACGAATCCGCTGTCCGTAGTGCAGACCTACGAAGCGCAGAAGCTCGTCGTGCGGCGGGGAGAGAAGTAGCGGCGCGAAAAAATCGGCGGCGTTGCAGTGAGAAAACGCCCCCTCATCCGGCTTCGCCACCTTCTCCCCCGCTGAAAAGCGCGGGGGCGAAGGCGCTCGATGAGAGTGAGCGCTGGAGACTGCATTCGCCGCACAAACATTGCCAGAGTCTCTCTGATCAATTTTCCGATCCCACCGATCCCATCCATCGAGCGCCTTCTCCCCCCGCGCTTTTTGCGGGGGGAGAAGGTGGCGAAGCCGGATGAGGGGGGCTGGAAAGTTCGCAACACTCAAACTCTCGCGCCGCCCTGACGCGCCAGTGACCGAGGAGCAATCGAACCTCATCGCTCCTCCCACTTCTGGTTCCCGCTGTTGTAACGCAGCACGCGCACTCTTCCGCTGGCGCCGAGGACGCGCACTGCGTAGAGGTGGTCGATGCCGTCGCTGATGTAGATCGTTCCGGGCGTACCGCTTCCCATCGGCGAGAACGAGCAGATCGTCGAGCGGCCGAATTGAAGCGCAGGATCATCTGGCTTGAGCGGATCGCCGTCCGGATCGCGCAATCCTTTCGGCAACTGCGCGACTGCGGCGATGTGGTACAGCGGCATCGTCACCGCGGGACCGAAGTAGCGCCGGTCGGCGCCGGACGTGATGTCGGCGTTGGCGATTCCGTTGCCGTTGCCATCGTCGTACAGCGTGTAAGTCCAGTTGTTCCCCTTATTCACGAACTTCACGCCCGCATTTGCTCCGCGGCTGATCGCCCGCGAACGGACCTCACGCAGGATGCTCCGCATTTCGCTGGCCGCAGCCGCGCACGAGGCACGCCGCCGCAAATTGCCGAAGGCGGGAATCGCGCAGAGGGCGATGATGCCGATGATGGTGACGACGACCAGGATCTCGATCAGGCTGAAACCACGTTGATGTTTGCGCACACGTTCTCCTTGTGATGAAGCGGTTGGTTGGTGGCCGGTAGGCAGAAAGCAGCGATCGCTGTGAGCGCTGATCTCTGGCCGCCGTCCTCCGAAGGTGGCCGCCCCGCATGCGCGAGGCGGCCGTTTGGAGGGGCGGCGCGTTATCGCGTCGCGGGGGTGGGCGATGGGGACGACTTCGCGGGCTTGACGGACTTGGTTCGCTTGCCACCGCCGATGCGGCCGGGGTGAACCTTCGCAGCCAGCGTCGTCTTGCCTTCGACCGAGAGGTACGCGGCCAGATGCTCGTACGATTTCTCGCCGAAACCCTTGACCTGCATCAGGTCAGAGGTCTTCTTGAAGCTGCCGTGCTCTTTGCGATAGTCGACGATGCGCTGCGCCGCTTTGACGCCGACGCGCGGCAGGAATGCGAGCTGCGCGATGTCCGCGCTGTTGATGTTGACGACGCCCGTGGGCGAGGTCTGGGTTGGTGTGTCGGCCGCCATGACCGCGGACGACATCGAGATGATGAGAATTGCCGAAAGGACGATGAGGTGGGACTTCCGCATGGTCTGTTCTCCTTTTTTGTTGGTGGTTGATTGGTTGGTTGATGATTGACGCGCTTCGTTGTTTTGGCTGTTTCCCACACGAGGACCGTTGATCCTCTGCATCATTTGGAAGTTGCTCTCTCCGTTTTGCACCACCTCCTTTCGCGTCTTGATAGTGCGATCGGACGGCCAGCGTGCCTAAACTCTTAAGTCATTGCGAAAAAGCGACTTACGCGAAAATGCAAAACGGCGCTCCGTCAAAACGGCGCCGGAAAGCAAAGGATTTTTACGTGGAGGAGTTCAGGCCGGCGAGGAAGGAAGATGGCCGCCGATTTCGAGCACGTAAATCGCCCACGGACGTCCGCCGAACTGTTTTTTTGCGTCGCGATCGTGGCCGAGCCATGTGCGGATCGGAACCGTGAAGCCGCTCTTCTTACGATTGAGAATCGCTGGCGGAAGCGGTTGACGCGGCGAGGCAGCTAGCAGGTCTTTGCCGTTGCCTCTTGCGAGAATCGCTGGCGCGACCTTGCGCAGAAGGAACGCGTCGACGAGCGGCGCGCGCACTTCGAGCGAATGTGCCATCGACGCCCAATCGATATCGCGAAGAAGCTGACTGCGCAGCAGCAGCGACGATTCGAGCGCCATCACCCGCGCGAACGGCGTTCCCGGATCGGGCGTGATCGCTTCGCGGATGAGGTCGAGCATGCCGAGGCGCTTCAATCCTTCGCGCGCCATCTCATCGCCGATGACTGACGCAACATCGTCCGGCAGAAAAAGGCCGCGCTTCATCAGATAGGCGCCTTCGTACGACGTGCAGTACTTCAACGTGTACGCGGTCTTCGGACTGAAGCGCGAACCTCGGGGCGCTCGTAAGCGCGCGAACGCATCGGCAACACGCGGCATGTGCCGGAACGCGCCGAACATGCGCACGACGCGCGGGATGATGCGGAACGTCGAATAGCCGCCGAACAGCTCGTCGCCGCCCGTGCCCGACAGCGCCACTTTCCAGCCCAACTCCGCGGCGGCCTTGCAAACGAAGTAGGAGTTGAGACCATCGAGCGAGGGCTGATCCATCGCTTCGAGTGCGCGCGGCAGCTCGCGGCGAAATGCGTCGCCGGTGAGCGTCGATGCGTGATGATCGCAGCCGTAGTGTCGCGCCACCAGCGCCGCCATCGTCGCTTCATCTTTCTGCGTGCCGAGGTGCGGGTCGAAGGAGAGTGTGATGGTGGGTAGCGGGCGGTTCTCCGTGGCGAGCGCCACGATCGTTCCGGAATCGCGTCCCGCGGATAGAAACGCGCCGACAGGAACATCAGACACCAGGTGATCGCGAACCGACTCACGCACCCCCTCGGCGATCACCGCTTCACGCTCGCCGTCTCTGAATCGGCGATCCTCGTTCACCGCATCGCGCAAAATCGCAGCAATCGAAAAATAGGATCGCGGTGCCGGCGCTCCCTCGCTCGTCACGATCATCGAGCTGCCGGCCGGCAACTCACGGATGGACTCATAAATCGTGAACGGCTCCGGAACGTGGCCGCGCAGAAGAAATCCAACGACGCCCGCGGGATCACGCGCGCTCGAAACGTTCCCACCCGCCAGCAGCGCCTTGACCTGCGAGGCAAATCGAAACGTGGCTCCGTCGTTCGCGTAGTAGAGCGGCTTGATTCCGTACGGATCGCGGGCGAGAAAAAGTGTCCGTTGCCGCGAGTCCCAGATCGCGATCGCGAACATGCCCCGCAACCGCGGCAGCATCGCCGCACCCCGTCTCGCGTACATCCGCAACACCACCTCGGTATCCGAGGCCGTATCGAAGGTCTCGCCCTCACGCTCCAGCTCCGCGCGCAACTCCGCGAAGTTGTAGACCTCGCCATTGAACGTGAGCACAAGCCTTCCGTCGCGGCTCACCATCGGCTGATTCGCGCGGTCGCTGACGTCGATGATCGAGAGCCGCCGGTGCCCGAGGCCGGTGCGGCCATCGTCCGACATCCAGATTCCGGCCGCGTCAGGACCGCGCGCCCGCAACGCCTCGCGCGTGCGCAACAACTCATCGCGATCGACGAGCGGCGCCTCCGCGCGAAACGAAACGATGCCGTTGATCCCGCACATGGCTGAGACAGGAGATCAGAGACAAGAGATCAGGAGCAAGAAATCAGAGACGGGAGATTAGAGACAAGAGATCAGTGGCAACCGGTCCTGATCTCTTATCCCAGGTCTCTGATGATCAGAGATCAGGTTATCGAAGGGTCAGCCGCGAATCTGGACTCTTGTCTCTGATCTCTGATCTCTGATCTCCGACGCTTCCAGCGCGTAGAATCGAAGCTGTGCACCGGTCGCGTGGTTTTTCGCTTGCCGAGGTTTTGGTCGCGTTGGCGATTCTGGCGATCGTGATTACGACCACCATCGCCATGTTCGCGGAACGGGCGAAGCGGATGCGCGAGGCCAGCGAAACGATCATCGCCTATCAGGCTCTGTCGAACGAGGCGGAGTACTGGCGGCGGCTGAAGTTCACCACGATCGATGACCCTACCGAGCAGAAGTTCCAGTGCCCTGACCTCTCGGTGCTCGCTCCATTGGCTCCATACAGTACTTCTGTCAAAGTCGAAGCGCCGCAGGCGGATGTCCGCAACGTCACATTGACGATTCGGTGGGCGACGAACCGTGAAGCGCGCCTCGCGATTGCGCGGTCGGATACCGGTGGGACCGGCCTATGGTGAAGCGAGAGGGCACCCGCGGATTCACGCTGATGGAGGTCGTCGTCGCGACGGCGCTCTTCGGCGTTTTCCTTTTCATCGTCGTCACGCTCACCTCGGAAATGCGCCGCAATGAGAAGAAGTGGCCGGTCGACTTTTTTTCGAATCCGGAGGTGGGCAGCGTGCTGGCGCGAATCCGTCACGATGTTTACGACACCACCTTGCTGATGCCCAGCTACGACACGTACAACAGCTCTCCGACGACACTCATCCTCTATACCTTCAGCGTTGATGGCTCATCGGCCGAGACGGTGGTGTGGGATTTCAGCAAGCCGGGAGAGGTGCATCGAAGAGCATACCGGGCAACGGCGCTCTCCTCGGAGTGGGTTGCTCGCAGCGTCCCGATCTTCATCTGTTCGTCGTGCTCGGATCCTTTGGAAGTCAACGGCGAGCCGGCGGTGCGCATCCAGGCAATCGACAAGGAGGGAAAGCTTGCCATCGACGAGATCTTCGTTCCGCGCCCGCACAAATCATGAGCGCGGGTACGTGCTGATCACAGCCATTGCGCTGGCAGTCCTCTACTTCGCGCTGATGGAGCTGATGCTGATCGACTCCTCGCGCGCCTTACGCGAGGCGCAGCGCTTCCGTTCGAAGGTGATCGCCACAACGCTCGCCGAAAGCGCGGCAGAATTGTCGGCTGCATCGATGGTCACTCGGAATATGGGTAACACCATCAAGGCCGAGGACGAGCAGGGCTCGATGACGGCGGACTGCACGCTGACCACAAACCCGCAGAAACCCGACGAAAGCACATTCCTGATCAAGGCCGAGGCCACGACGAACGGCGTGCTGCCGGTGAAGTCGACGGTCACGGTTCAAGGGAGGATTGAAACCACGAACACGCCCCCTCGGGTGATCGTGGATTACACGTATCACTCGCAGTGATGTGCGGGTGTCGCTGACCGGGTGTCGAGAGTCGGATCGAAACCGACACCCTTCATCTCACGCCCTCCGCCCCCGCAGCATCCCGATGCCGATGGCGAGCGCGGCGAGACCGCCCAGCATCTTTCCTGGATTCGCTTTCGCGTACGCGCGGACTTTGCCGAACGAGTCATTCACGTTGAGGTTTCTCATCTGATCGCGGACGGAGCGGACGCTCGTCGGATCGATTCCGACCTTGTCGAGCACGCTGTCCAGCCCGGTCAGAGGACGTTCTGCGACCGGCACGCTGGTCTCGCGCTGATAAGGGTGGAACTGACTGGTGGGATTCATGTTGTCGATCATTCACATCCTCCTCGGATACCGTTATTTGTACTGCGAGGAGGGTGCCACGAACGATCGGCAACGAACGTCAGATCTTCGCGATCAACCTCTGCATCTGCGGCAATAGCGATGCTCCGATGGCGACCTTCACGATGTCTGCGAGGATGAAGGGCTGGACGCCGCCGATCCATGCGGCACGCGATCCGGAAAGAACAGCAAGCCAGGAAAAGCCGCCGAGGTAGATGACGCCGAGGGCCAGCAGCATGCCGGCGATGGCGCGGATTGTGGTCGAGCCAAACCCTCGTTCGGATACCCAGCCGGCGACCCACGCGGCGCACGGATACGAGAGAAGGTAGCCAGCGGTCGGACCCGCGAGCCACATCGGTCCCGCGTGGCCAAGCGCGAATACGGGAAGACCGCTGAAGCCTTCGAGGAGATAAAGCGCCGCCGCCGCGGCGCCGCGAACAGAGCCCAGCGTAACGCCAACGAGAAGCACAGCCAGCGGCTGCAGGGTCATCGGGACAGCCGAAAACGGGAGTGGGATGGCGATCTGCGCGGCCAGCGCGATGACAACCGTCGCGCCGATGACGAGGAGCACGTCGAGTGCGGCACGTCCGCGCACGATGCGCGTGAGAAGTGCCAATGGGATGGTAGCGGCTTTCGTTTGCATGGTTTCTCCAAGGCAGAGATCAGAGAGCTGAGGCAATAGATCAGAAAGCGGCCTGATCGCTGCTTTTTTCAGACAACAGACTACAAGAGATCAGAAGAAAGCGTCGCGTTGACGTCAGATCGCTTGTCTCTGATCTCTGTCTTTTTCATAACGAGTATCGCCGGCAACAACGTGATCGCTGCCAGCCCGCTCAGTCCAATTCCGAAGGTGGAAGCATACCCAATCGATCGCAGTCCCGGGTAGTGCGAGAACGCGAATGAGCCGTAGCCGACGATCGCGGTGAGCGCGGCCATGACGATCGCTTTGCCGGTCTCATGCGCGCTGCCGCGGAACGCTGCGGCATCTTCCTGATATCGCTGCAGCATGTAGATCGCGTAGTCGGTGGCCACGCCGATGATCATCAAGCCCACGAAGATATTCATGAAGTTGAACTGGAGATCGAGCAGCGCCATCAGGCCGAGCATCCCCACCGCGCCGGCGACGAACGGCACAAACGACAGCGCGGTCAGCTTCACCGTTCGGAAGCTGAGGAACATCAGCACAAAGACGGCGATGAATCCGATGATCGTCGAGCGCGTGGCATCCGCTTTCACGATGCGCCGCAACGTCGCGCTGACGAGATTCACGCCGGTGAGGATGTCGCCGGGATGCCGGTCCGGCACCGCCAGCAACTTCGGCGCAACGTCGCGGCCCCACTTGCCGCCGGTCGGATAGACGTTGATCACCGACATCCAGCCGCCGTTGACCGGTTTGATGAATCGCGTCGTCAGCTTCTCGATGTCTTTGTTGCCGATGGTCTGGATGGTGATCGGTTGCGCCGGTTGCAGCGTCTGCGCGAACAACTTCATGTAGTCGTCATACATCTCGGGGCGGAAACCGTTCTCGGTGAGGGCCGCGCGGAAGGTGCGATCGACACGCGCGAAGTTGAACTCATTCCCGCTGCCCGCGTGAAGCCGGTCGATGATCTTCTGCTGATCGACGGCCGGTGGCAGGAAGCTGGAGATCGACTGATACGACGCAATGGTGTGATCGCGCACGAGGCCGTCGAGATCCTGCGCCGCGGCGCGCGTCTTCTCCAGCGCCTCCTCGATCGTCCTGCCTTCGCAGACATACATCATGAAGTCGAAGGACTGGCCGAACTTCTCGGTGATGCGCGTCTGATTGACGACGCCGGGATTGCCTTTCGCGCGCAAGTCCTGGATGTTGTCGCTGAACTTCACGCGCGTGGCCAGCAGTCCGCAGACGACGACAAAGACGACCCAGATTCCGATCGTGATTGCCGGCCGGGCCACGGAAATGTCGATGAGTTTTCCGGCGCCGAACGAGTGCAGATACAACTTCGGCGCGCGTCGCGCCTGCTTCCGCTCCGAGAAGACGATGAGAGCCGGGAGCAGGAACATCACGCAAAGCAGGAAGAGCACGATGCCGACGCCGGTCAGGAAGCCGAGCTGCGTCATGCCGCGAAAATCGGTTGCCAGAAACGCGAAGAACGTTCCGGCCGTGGTGATGGCGGCGACGAAAACGCCGGGCATCGTCGAGCGCATGATCACGCGGATGGCGTCCTGCATCGACGCGCCGCGGTTGCGCTCATCGACGTAACGTCCGTACAGCACGGTGATGAAATCGATCCCGAGACCGGCGAGCAGCGCAGCGAATCCAGCGCTTGCCTGAGAGAGTTTGCCGTACGTGACGCCCGCCATCCCGAACGTCAGCAAAAGTCCGAGCGCGAGCGGAATGCCCGCATAGATGACGGAAGCCATCCGGCGGAACGCGTAGAGGAACAGTGCAAGAACGCCGATGACCGACCCGACGATGTTGATGATGACGTCCTGGCGGATGAGGTCCGCATCGCCGGTGGCGATCTCGTATCCGCCGGTGTGTGAGATCTTCGGCAGCGGCGTTCCCGGAGCTGCCGTCTTCTGAAAATCTTTCAGCGCCTGCGCTTCGAGCAGCGTCCCTTCGCTCAGCAACTCCTTGCCGAACGGCACGTCCTGCGCCGGCTTGCGCGGCTTGGTCAGGATCAGCAGCATGCTGTGATCCGACGACATGTAGTAGCCGCTCGACGTGTCGATCTTGAATCCGCTGCCGGCGGACTGAAACTTGCGAAGGAAGATCGGAACGAGGTTGAAGGGATCGTATTGAACGAGCGGCTTCATCGCGAAGGCTTGCGGCGTCTGCAGCATGGCCCGGTTGCGCGCCACCGAGGCGCGGATGCCTTCGTCCGTCAGTTTCGCGGCCACTTCGTCGAGCTCGGCCGGCGACAGGAAGAGCAGCGCTTTGGGAAGAATGATCTCGATGAAGTCGAGCGGGTTGGGGATCTTGTACGTCACATCCTCGATCTTCGGGTTCTTCCGATATCCCTCGGCAACCGCGTCGATGAGCGAGTCGTAATCATGAACGTCGTGCCCTTTCGGGATGTCGATGACGACGATGTGGTAGTCGATCGTGCCGAGGTCTTTGAGCACCTTGCGGAACTCGTTGACCTGACGGTTCTGCTGCGGAATGAGGTTCAGCAGATCAGGATCGAACGACAGCCGCGAGGCGCCAGCCACGGCCAGAACCGCGAGCACGAGCCCGGCGATGAGAATTTCTTTGCTGCGCCGCAGGCAGAGTCGCGCGAGCGCGTCGAGGATTCGGTCAGTCAATTAAGGTCTCGCGGTATCGTTCGTGGCGCGCGGAAAGCGGGGGGATAACAACATGCGCAGTCGGATCAGTCAAGTTGCGTTCCTGTTGGCGTTGATGGTTGCGGCCTGCCAGAAGGCCGAGCCACTCACTGCTGCAAAAGCCGGGCAGATTCTGGCGAGCTCCAGGTTTGCGGCCGAACCGATCTACGCCGAGGTGCCGCAAAAGGTATGGTGGAGCCCGCGCTTTCCGAAGGATGAGTTCGACGAGCGGTCATTGCGCACGTTCGACAATCTGAAGAACGCCGGCCTCGTCACCGTCACCGGCGGACCGACTGCCGACGGCGCGTCCTACATCGCAAAAACGACATCGAAAGGCTTCCCGATCCTCGGCACCGCACCGAGCGCACGCGGGCCGGTCTTCCGCGGTCTGATCTGTTCCAAGGTCTACGACGGCCTGCGAAACTTCCAGCGTCATCCAACCGTGCCGACGACTGGACACGGCGAGCTCGTGTGGCACTACGCGAATCCGACGCCGCTCTATCCGATGTTCGAAACGAAGCAGAACAAGCCGCTCGACAAGCCGTTCGTCTCGCTGGTGTCGTTCTACTACAAGGACCATCAGTGGCAGTTTGATGTCACGGTGCGCAAGACGGAGGCGGAGTGACGATGGATGCTCAGGCTCAAAAGATCGAGGCCGCCCGCGAGGCCCTCCGTTCCGTCCAAAGCGGCATGACCCTCGGCCTCGGGACAGGAAGCACGGCAAAAGAGTTCGTCGCTCTCCTCGGCGCGGCAATCGCTGCCGGCGAGTTGTGCGACATCCGCTGCACGTGCACATCGAATCAAACCGAGGAGCAGGCGCGCTCGATTGGCATTCCGCTCTTCCCGCTCGCCGAGGTCTCGCCGCTCGATCTCGCGGTCGATGGCGCTGACGAGATCGATGCGCAGCTTCGCCTGATCAAAGGCCGCGGCGGCGCGCTGCTGCGCGAGAAGATCGTCGAGCAGCAGGCGAAGCGATTCATCGTCATCGCGGATGAGTCGAAAGTCGTCTCCCGCCTCGGCGCCGGATTTCTGCCGGTCGAAGTAACGCCGTTTGCGCGCGACGTGCTCGAAAAGCGTTTCACGACGATCGGTTTGTCGCCGGTTCTGCGCTTGCGCGACGGCAAGCCTCGCATCACGGACGAAGGACACCTCATTCTCGACGTTCGCGTGCCCGCGGAACATGACATCGCAGAGGTCGTCAGGGAAATCTGCGCGTTGGCGGGCGTGGTCGAGACGGGATTCTTTCCGAACGAAGCGACCGAGGCGCTGATCGCCACAAGTTCTGGCGTGCGTCGCATGACGCGATGACGTTTCGTCAGTAACCGCCGGCTGCGCCGCCGTGGCGCGAATCGGAGATCGCTTTCAGTTTCTTTCCTTCGATCAACACCGCCTGAACATCGCCGATCGCTTCGCGGGCAGTGATGCCGTGGCCGAGGGCTGTGAGCGCATCGAGCGTTGCTTGCGGCGCGCGTCCGTTCTCGTACGAGATCTCCTCGGGTATGGCCTGTTGCGACCAGCGCGGCGCGGCGATGGCGTCGGCGAGCGAGCGCTTGAAAACGAACATGTCGAGGAGGATCTGCGCGATCGTCGTGGTAATCATCGGTCCACCCGGCGTGCCGATCGCGAGGACCGGCTTGCCCGCGCGGAGCACGATCACAGGCGAAAGCGGCGAAGCCGGACGGTTGCCCCATTGCAACGTATTCGGCGTGTTTGGCGCAGTGGAAAAACTGCTCATCGCATTGTTGAGCAGCACGCCGAGCCCCGGCACAACGAAGCCGCTGCCGCCGTCGTCGCCGAGGGATGTGGTCAGCGAGACGACGTTGCCGTGCACATCGACGATAGACACGTGTGTCGTGTGGCCCGACGTCGTGGTGACCGCGCCGGGCTCCGTGATCGCAATCGTCGGCGTCACCTTCTTCGGATCGATCGAAGCGCGCCAGATCGCGGCGCGCTCATCGGAGAGGAGATCGC
Source organism: Thermoanaerobaculia bacterium (assembly GCA_963719365.1). Taxonomy (GTDB): domain Bacteria; phylum Acidobacteriota; class Thermoanaerobaculia; order Gp7-AA8; family Gp7-AA8; genus JADGNZ01. The sequence continues at coordinate 3,116,797 of OY970380.1, forward strand.
GAACGGGAACGCGTCCGCTGCCAGGATCGCCGAGGTATTTGTCGCGGTCGATCGCGGCGCGCCGCTCGGCCTCGAGCAGAAGGTGCAGCGTTTTCGGCGATTGCCAGCCGGCGGTGCCGAGATCGAGGCCGCCGGCGATCTTCAGGATCTCGCCGAGCGCGAGACCTCCGGCGGCTGGCGGCGCTGGTGCGTAGATCTGGTAGCCGCGAAAATCGATGCGCACCGGCGCGCGCCAGACCGGCTTGTATTCGCGAAGATCGCGGTAGGCAAACGTGCCGCCTGCAGCCTGAACCCCTTCGATCAACCGTTTCGTCAAGTCGCCGTCGTAGAGCTCTTTCGCTCCCTGCTCACCGACTCGCTGGAGCGTCTTCGCCAGGTCGTCCTTCGCCAGGAGTTGGGCCGGCGTGACCAGATCGCGCCACGGCCTCGAACCGAAACGGCGATGCATCATGTCGAGCCCGGCGAGGAACCCGGGCACACACGCCGATGGCGCGCCCTTGCTCGCCATCACCTTCGCCGCGGCGGGCGCGGTCTCGCGAAAATCGAGCGTCCAGACGCCGCCGCTTTCGGCGTCGTAATAGGTCAGGAATCCGCCGCCGCCGAGGCCAGTCGATTGCGGCTCCAGCACCGCAAGCGCGAACGAGACGGCAACCGCGGCATCGATGGCATTTCCGCCGCTCTTCAAAACGCGCAATCCGATTTGCGTCGCGGCGGGAGAAGAAGTGGCAAGTGCGGCGTGCGTTGCGGTCACCTGCGAACCGGCAAAGATGTTGGTCGCGAGGAACAGGGTGACTGCAACTGCCACAAGCACAGACAAGAGTGTCTGTGTCACATTGCACCGAAGTGTGGCTACGAACCGAGGTCTGGCCACATCGCGGGCCTGTGTGGCACAGACACTCTTGTCTGTGCTTCCTGTTCGCCTCACTTCCGTCCCCGGCGCGGGGCTCGATTGCGCTCGTAGACAATCTTCAATCCTTTGAGCGTCAGATCGTCGTCGACGTATTCGATGTGCTCGGAATCAGGTGCGAGCAGGGACGCCAGCCCGCCGGTGGCGACGACCGTCTTCACATCCGGCACTTCGCGTTTCATGCGGCCGAGAATGCCATCGACGAGCCCGAGGTAACCGAAGTAGATGCCTGATTGCATGTTCACGATCGTGTTCGTTCCGATCACCGCCTCGGGACGCCGGATATCGACGCGCGGCAAACGCGCGGCGCGCGCGAACAGCGCTTCGGCGGATATCGTCAAGCCGGGCGCGATCACGCCGCCGATGTAGCGCGCGTCATGCGTGACGACATCGAACGTCGTCGCCGTACCGAAGTCGACGATGATCGCCGGGCCACCGTACTCGGCATGCGCGGCGACACAATTGACGATGCGGTCGGCGCCAACTTCCTGCGGATTGTCGGTGTGGATTGCGATGCCAGTCTTCACTCCCGGCTCGACGAAGAACGCATCGATCCCGAAAAATTTGCGCACCATCGACGCGATGGCGTGATTGAGCGGCGGCACGACGGACGAGACGATCGCACCTTCGAACGCATCGGAGAACGTCTCGCCGATGAGCTGCCGCGCCAGGATTCCGTACTCGTCCGAGGTCCGTTCGCGCGCCGTGGCCAGCCGCCAGGAGCTGACCAGTCCGTTCCCGCGAAAAACGCCGAGAACGATGTTGGTGTTGCCGACGTCGATGACGAGGAGGTTGGACACAGCGGTAGGGTAACGCAGTGGATTAGTAGATTTGTGGATCAGTACGTTCGGAGCTGGCTCCTAATCGACTAATCACTAATCTACTAATCGACTAATCGACTTCACGGCCTCTTGTAGACCGTCCCGTCCTTCATCACGAACGCCACGCGCTCCATCGCCGTGATGTCACCGAGCGGGTCGCCAGGAACCGCCACGATGTCGGCCAGCTTGCCGGACTCGATCGTGCCGATGCGGTCGGACATGTCGAGTAAATCCGCGGCGTTGCGCGTCGCGGTCTGGATGGCTTGCATCGGCGTCATCCCGAACTGCACCTCGTATCCGAACTCCCGCGCCTCGTTGATCGCGTCCCACGCAAAACCGCCGGCGTCGGTGCCGAACGCGATCTTCACGCCGCGCTTCAGAGCCCGCGCGAAGCTGTCGTGATGAAACGCCGGGATCTTTCCCCAAATCGCCCCGCCCGCGGCCACGCGTCCCGGCGCCACGAACTCGGTCACTGTCAGCGTCGGACAGAGATACGTTCCGTGCGCGACCATCACGTCGAGCAGATCGTCGGAAATGGCGATGCCGTGCTCGATCGAGTCAACGCCGGCGTTGACCGCATTCTCGATTCCCGGCCGCGCCATCGCGTGCGCCGCGACTTTGTGCCGCAGCCGGTGCGCTTCCTCCACGATCGCTTTCATCTCCTCGGCTGTAAAGGTCGGCGTCGACGAGAGCGTGCCGTCCTTCGCCACGAAGTACGAGCGATCCGCGTAAACCTTGATCCAGTCGGCGCCGTGAGCGATCTGCTCGCGCACTGCTTTGCGCGCGGCATCGGCTCCGTCCACGATTTGCACGCCCATCGGATACGTGACTTCAGGCGAGTAGCCGCTCGGACCATAGCCGCCAGTCACCGACATCGCGCGCGTCGAGACAACCATGCGCGGTCCGTCGATCACGCCGTTGTTGATGGCGCGCTTGAGGTCGACATCGGTGTACATCGCCCCCTCGGTCTCCACATCGCGCACGGTCGTGAAACCGTGATTGAGCGCGATCTTCAACGCTTTCGTGGCACGCAACGCGCGATACGCCAGCGACTCCTTGAAAAGCTGGACGTCGTAATCGTCCGCGGTGATGTCGCCCTGCAGCAGCGTGTGAACGTGCGCATCGATGAGACCGGGAAGCAGCGTCATGTCGCCGAGGTCGATGACTTGCGCGCCTGCGGGAGCGGCACCGCCGATCGATTCGATCTTGTTGCCTCGCACGACGATCACCGCGGGCGAGACGACCTTTCCGCCCCGTCCGTCGATGAGACGCGCCGCGCGGATGGCGATGAGTTGCGGGGCATCAGCCGCGAAGAGCGGCGACGCAAACAAAAGAAAGAGCGCGGCGAGAAGTTGTCTCATGATTAGAATTCTATCGATATGCGCTTTTCCGTGTCCGAGTACGTCCGCTGGGAAGACATCGACGCCGCTGGCATCATCAACTATCAGGCATACCTGCGCTTCTTCGGGCTGGCCGAGGTGGAGCTGTTCCGCTCGTGCGGCCTGTCGTATCGAACGCTCTTCGATGAGCTCGGCCTCTGGCTGCCGCGCGTCCACGTCGAATGCGACTTCTTCCACCCAGTGACGCTCGACGAGCTCCTGATCGTCGACGCCTTCTTCGGAAAGATCGGCAGCAGCTCGATCCACCTCAACTTCGAGGTTCATCGCAGCGAAGCGCCGGACATCATCGTCGCTACCGGCAAGTACATCCTCGTGGCCGTGAAACGCGGCGAGTTCAAGCCAACGGCCGTGCCGGATGAGGTGAGGGAGAAGTTGGCGAAGTATGTTGAGGGCTGACCTCGCACGCACCGGAATCACGCGGTCCTGAAGCAGCTTTTCCTTGATGACGGCCTGCCGTATTATGAGATCGGAGGAGTCAATGCCCGAGGCAAAACTCAAGAAGGCGCTGATTACATCGAGGTACCCAACTGACCGCGATCTTGCTCGCATTCTCCATGTGCCAATGTCACGGATAAGAAGGCTTGCCAAGGAGTTGGTGGAGATTCAGAAACATAACGCTCAAACGGTGCCAGGCTACCCCCAGAACCCCAAGATTGCGGGTCTGAGCAAGAAGAAGTCCGACACGGCGCACACGGTTGCAAAGCGCGGCGGTCGCGCCCGACGCTGAACGCAGGAGTCGACGTTGGGGCGCAGGTCACCAGATGAAACCGCGTTCATCAATCTCGCTTACGTCACTTCTAACGAGGAGCTTTACCTCGGCCTAATAGCCAGTCTGTCCGGTTTTGGTCTCACGCCCGTTGCGGCGCTTCACGATCCAGGAAGCGATTCGCAATTGAACCGCATTTACCGATTGATCGAAAAGTCTTCGATCTCGTTCCACGATCTCTCCTATGTAAGCCTCGATCCTCCCTCACCGCGCACTCCAAGATTCAACATGCCATTCGAGCTGGGCCTTGCGGTGGCGGTCGCGTTGTCGGCCAATCGCCGGCATCAATGGTTTCTTCTCGATAAGGTCGCTCATCGCGCGGCAAAGTCGCTCAGCGACATCAGCGGAGTCAATGTCCAGATTCACGACGGCAGCGCGGCCTCGGTTCTCAAGGCTGTGTCGAATGCGCTTGCCCGGCAAAGTCAGCGCCCCACTCTTGAACAACTTACCGCCATCTACTCGGATGTTGCCAAGACAGCGCAGCAGTTGAAGTCAGAGGGATGGTCGGACATCTTTCTGCAATCACCGTTCAAGGATCTCCGTATTGTCGCTGGGCTTAGCGCTCGGACGCATGTGCCAAGCTTGAGATCCGATCTCCCCAGTCAGTCGAACCGCGGACGCAAGAAATCTTCAAAGAGGTAGAGCAAGGCCATGCTTTGATGCTCGCACTCTCAAAACCCGATGAAATTCGGCTCCGGCTGAATTTCCACGCCGAACTTCTCTCGTACTCCGCGCTGAATCATCGCCACCAGCTCAAGCACTTCGCTCGCACTTCCGCCGCCGCGATTGATTACAGCGAGCGTATGTTTCGACGACAGGCCGACATTGCCGTGCGCGAGACCCTTGTGGAAGCCGGCCTGCTCGATGAGCCAGGCTGCCGACAGCTTGATTTGATCGCCTGACGGAAAGTGCGGCACGTTCTTTGTGCCGGCGCGGAGAAGGATCTCGTCGAGTTTCGATTGCGTCACGACTGGATTCATGAAGAACGAGCCGTCGCTGCGCGTGTCGGGATCTGCCGCATCGAGCACCATCCCTTTGCGCTTGCGGATGGCAATGACGGCGTTGCGGACTCCGCGCAAGTCGGTGGCGTCAATCTCGTTCTCGTCGAGGTACGTCTGAAGTTCGGGATAGCGAATCGTCGCCGCGCCGCCGGGAGTCAGACGGAAGGTCACGCCTACGACGATGTAGCGATCCTTCGCCGCGCCCTTGAAAAGGCTCTGCCGGTAGCCGAAGCCGCACTCCCAATTCGTCAATGTGACCACGCGGCCGGTGTCGCGTTCGATCGCTTCGACCCTGACGATCGTCTCGCTGACGTCCTGCCCGTACGCGCCAACATTCTGAATCGGCGTGGCGCCCGTCAAGCCGGGAATGCCGGATAGGCATTCGATGCCCGCCCAACCGCGCATCACGACGAACGACACGAAGTCGTCCCAGCGCTCACCGGCGGCCACGTAAACCATCACCGCGTCGGGCGATTCAGAACGAATCGTGATGCCGCGCAGATCGATTTGCAGGACCAGACCATCGAAGCCTTCGTCGGCGATCAGTAGATTGCTGCCGCCCCCAAGAACGAAGAGCGGTTCGTGCTGCGACGCGGCCCAGGCGATGGCTTCGCGGATCTCATCGACCGTTTCCGCGCGGACGAAAAGACGGGCCGGACCGCCGATGCCGAGGGTGGTCAGCGGGGCGAGAGGGACGTTCCGCTCCAGCCGGCGCGGTGCAACACTCTGCAACGACTCCGTCATCGCCGTTGCATTGTGCATCATCGCTGCCTGAGAATGGCCGGCATGTCAGAAACCGCCGTCGCAGAAAAACAGTGGTTCGGCCATCCACGTGGTTTGGCAACCTGCTTCTTCACCGAGATGTGGGAGCGATTCAGCTACTACGGGATGCGCGCGCTGCTGCTGCTGTACATGCTGGCGCCGATCGAGAAAGGCGGACTCGGATTCGCCACCGAAAAAGGCGCGTCGATCTACGGCTGGTACACGATGGGTGTGTACGCGATGTCCATCCCGGGCGGATGGATCGCTGACAAGTTGCTTGGCCTTTATCGCTCCGTCCTGCTCGGCGGGATCATCATCGCCACCGGTCACTTCATGATGGCCTACCCATCGATCCAGACGTTCTATGCCGGTCTGATCTTCATCGTCTGCGGCACCGGCCTGCTCAAGCCGAATGTCAGCGGCATCGTCGGAACGCTTTACGCGAAGGACGATGTGCGGCGCGACGCCGGCTTCTCCGTTTTCTACATGGGCATCAACCTCGGCGCTTTCATCGCGCCGCTGATTTGCGGTCCGCTCGGGCAGAAGGTCAATTGGCACTACGGCTTCGGCGCAGCGGGTGTGGGCATGACGCTCGGCATCATTCAGTACGTCGCCGGAAAGAAGCACATCGCGCCCGGCTTGGAACGCATGGCAAACAACGAAGCGGCTGACCGCGTTGCCGAGCGCGCCGCGGGAAAGCCGGCATCGTTCACGGCGACGGAGTGGAAGCGGATCAGCGTCATCGGCATCCTCTTCTTCTTTTCCGTGCTCTTCTGGGGTGCATTTGAGCAGGCAGGATCGAGTCTCAATCTTTTCGCCAACCGCTGGACGCGGCTGAATTTTCTAAACTGGAACTTTCCGTCGAGCACCTTTCAATCAGTGCAACCGCTGTTCATCATCATCTTCTCGCCGATCTTCGCGTGGTTGTGGATCCGGATGGGAAAACTCGAACCATCCAGTCCCGCCAAGTTCGGATTCGGACTCTTTTTCGTTGGCCTGAGTTTTCTACTGCTCGTCCCGGGCGCGGCAATCGCGCAATCACAGGGAATCAGAGTCAGCCCGATGTGGCTGGTCGGCGTCTACTTTCTGCAGACGGTCGGCGAGCTTTGTCTCAGCCCGGTTGGTCTTTCGATGGTCACGAAGCTGGCGCCGCCGCGCATCGTTGGTCTGATGCTGGGCGTGTTCTTCCTGTCGATCGCGTTCGGAAACAAACTCGGGGGCTATTGCGCCGGATTCTTCGATCGTCTGCCGCTGCCGAAACTCTTCGGTGCGGTGTCCGCGACGACGCTCACCGCGGCCTTCATCCTGTTCTTGCTGGTGAAACCAATTCGAAAGTTGATGGGCGGCGTGCACTGATCGGTTTCGATCAGTGCCCCGTCCACTCCGGCTTTCGCTTTTCGACGAACGCATTCAGTCCTTCGTTGGCATCGTGCGTTTCCATTAGCTCGTCGAGATAGAGACGCTCGACGGCGCCGAGGCGTTCGTAGAAATCGGCGGTCTGAGCGAGGCGGAAGGCGCGGCGCGCGAAACGGAGCGACGACGCGCTCTGCTTGTAGAGCCGCTGCAGCCAGGCATCGGCGCGGGCGTCGAACTCGGCGAGCGGAAAGACGGCGTTGACGAGGCCGAGGCGATCGGCGGTTGCGGCATCGATCGTGTCGCCTGTCAGCAGAAGCTCGAGGCCTTTGCGCGCTGGCAGTTGCCGCGAGAGCTGGTAGGCGGCGACAGGAGGAAACACGCCGAGGTTGATCTCGGGCTGGCTGAATTTGGCGCGCTCGGAGGCGAGAACAAAGTCGCACGCCAGCGCCAGCTCGCAGCCGCCGCCGAGCGCCGCGCCGCGCACGAGCGCGACGGTTACGAGATCGAGTTTCGCCAGCATCCGGAAGCAATCGTGGAAGCGGCTGAGCATCGTGGCCACGCGGTCGCCGAGGTGATCCTGCACGCTGGCGCCGGCGGAGAACGCTTTTTCGCCTTGCGCGTCGATGATCAGAACGTGTCGGTCAGGCGCGACGCGCGCGATCGCATCGCGCAACTCTTCGAGCATGGTGATGTCGAGGATGTTGAGCGGCGGATCGGCAAGCGTGATGCGGTACGCGTTCGCATCGGACGAAAAGAGGATCTTCGGCATCGGCAGATGCTATCGCGACGGGCGGCGCCGCGCTGGCTGGGGAAGAGGCTTGGAGGACCAGATCTCGAGCGAGTAGTCGGTGAGGAAGTAGAGCGTGCCCGGTTGCGAGGCGACAAAGCGGGCGTTGGCAGGTGACGCGACGACCGGCGTGCCGCCGAGGAATTGCGGCGAAAAATCGCGGCCGGTGTAGGCGATGCAAGCTCCGTCGGCGCGAATCTTTTGCGTGGCGGGATCGAAGACGGCGGACGGCAGCTGCTCGCCAGTTTTCGAGAGGTCGCTGGCCGAGTAGGTGTAGAGCTTCGCGCCAAGCACGTAAACGATGCCGTTGGCGAAGGTGATCGACGACGGCGGTTGCGCGCCTTCCGTTGCGTGGCTGACCAGAACCACGGGATGCGCGGGATCGCTGATATCGACGACGCGCACCTCGTTCGGCAGTTCGGTGAGGACGTAGGCGCGATTGCCGTTCGTGGCAACGTCGCGAACGGTGCCGGTCATCGTCGCCGTCTGCGCGAAGGCGCTCTTCGGATCGAAGACGATCGTCTTCCCTTCGCATCCGCTGCTGTGGCAATTCAGAACGATCGACGCCCACGCCACGCCGCCGGCAGTTGCGATCGATTGCGCCTGCACGTCGGTTTCCTCGCCGATCGCCAACGTCGCCAACAGGTTTCCGTCGCGGCCATACCACGTGACCGCGAGGCTGTTGTGGATCGTGAAGACGCTGCTGTCGCTCGCGGCAACATCGACGATGAGCGGCGTGCGGATGCCGCTGACGTACTGCATCGTGTTCGTGAAGATGTCGGCGTTGTGGCCGTCGAAGAGATAGAGGCGCTGGCCTCCGGCGACGAGCTTCTTGTAATAGACGTTGCCGTTCGACGTATTGAGCAGCGACGGCACACGCGTCGTCGCTGCGAGTTGCACGCTGGTGATGCCATCTTCGGTGGCGACATCGGCAACGCCGTTGTCTGGACCGACTTGGACCGACACCGGAGCGGCGGGCAGCGCGAATTGCTTCGTCAGCGTCCGTGTCTGCGTGTTCCAGAGCAGGAGCGCGCTGTCGGTCAGCTCCACGAGCATCGAGGTGCCTGCGAACGCGAGCCGGAGCGCGATCGCTCCCTTCGATTGCGGAAGAAGTGATGTCGTTCCCGCCGCGAAATCGGCGAGTGTGACACCGCTGAACGTCGACACCGCGGCGGTCGAGCCGGACAGCGCGACGCCGCCGGTGGCTAGTCCAGCGACACTCGCCGTGACCGGCGTTTTCGTGAAATCGCCCGCGGCAAAGTAGGAGAGCGCCGTCGTCCCGTCCGTTTTCAGCTCGGCCAGGACCATCGCGGAACCGGAGCGGGCGACGAACGACGGTTTGATCGCCGCCAGCGCGATCTGCTGCGCGGTTGGCGTTGCCGGCGCGAGATCGGCAGACCAGAGCGTTCCGCCGGTCGTTTCGTTGAGCACGAAATAGCCGGTCGTTCCGAGCAGAACGGCCGAGGCGATGGGCGCGCGAAACGTGAGCGAGGAGACGAGCGTGGGCGTCGTCGAGCTCAATGCCCAGAGCGATGCGGTCGCGCCGGACGAGGTCAGGAGAAAGCCGTTTCCGCCATCCCAAATGGTGTCCTTGCCGCTGTCCCACGAACGAAGCTGCGTCAACGCGCCAACGGAAGTCTGGCTGAATTCGGTGATGCCGCCCGCGGCGCGCGAGACGTAGACATTGGTGCCGAGCGAGACGACCGAGGTGGTTGCGCCGGTTGCGTAGCTACGCAGCGCGAACGGCGTCGTGAACGAGGTCGTGTCGTAACTTAGGAGACCGAGGTCGCCGCCGGCAACGTAGAGGCGATTCGATGCCGTGGCCATGCGGCCGATGCGATTGACGCTGCCGCCGGTGGGGAAGAGCTCCGCGCGAAACAACTCCACCGGGCTCGCGGATGCGGTGAGATCGAAGGCGCGCACGCGGTTGTCGGATCCGGCGGCGAAGATCGCGGTGGTGTTGATTGGCGCGATGGCAACGGCGCCGAACGAATCACGGGCCAGTTTCGACGCCGTGCTCCCGCCACCTTCGGCGTTGGTGAAGATGTCCGTCGTGAAGCCGTCGGAGACATACAACCGTCCATTCGCAGCGCTGACGGCGACCGAGCCAGGAAGCGATGTGATGGCGCCGATGCCGTTCGGAATCGACGGAACGCTGATGTTGAACCCCTCGACCGACGTGTCGCCGTCCGCGGCAAACAACGTTGATCCGCTGATCGCCAGCGATCGGACGTTCGGATTGCTGGTCGTGAAGGCCGCCGCTGTCTTCGTTGGCGCGGTCGGATCGAGCAAGTCCCACTGCGAAAGGCCGGTTGCCGTTGCGACGTAGAGATCGAGCGTCGTCAGCAGCAGATCGTTGACCGTGGCGCCGGCGTCGATCGCTCGCAGCAGTTGCAGGTTCTTGCCGTTCTTTCTGACGACGAACAACGAAGAGCCGCTTCCGACGTAGGCCAGACCGTTCGTCGCGCGGACGACACGCGTCACGCCGGGCAGCGGAAACGCAACGATCAGTGCCGGCGGATCAACGCTGCGATCAAAGAGCGAAACACCGTATGACGTGGCCGCCCAGAGGTCGTTGCCATCGATGGCGATGTCGAGGTACGAAGCGCGAAACGGGACGCTGGCAACCTGCGTGAGGTTGCACTGCGGAAACGCTGCGAATGAAACGAGGAGAAGTGAGACCGCGACCGCCACACGCCCGAACATGGTGAGAGTTTAACCGACAGACCTGACAGTCGCGGTCATGAGCGAACGTCGAAACCTATTTCCCCGCCGCCCAAACATCCAGCCGCACCGGAACGTCGTCGTTCACCGTCACGAGGATCGTGTGCGGAACGTCGATGCCGAAGTCGGGCATGTGAATCTTGAAGTTGCTCGTGGCGTGGAGGCGGCCGTCGGGGATGAGGACCACACGTACAGGAATCGTCATGCGTTTCGTCACTCCATGCAGCGACAAATCGCCGGTGACGCTGATTTCGGCCGGCTGATTCGGAGCGAGCGATGCTGGCCCGGTGACGCTGACCGACTTGAACGTGGCCGTACCAAACTTGTCCGTCTGCAGATACCGCTCGCGCATTTCCTTGTTGCGCAGACTCACGCCGGTGTCGAGCGAGTCGATGTTGATGATGACCTGCACGCTCGACGCAGCCGGGTTCGCCGGATCGGCCACGATCGTCCCCGTCACATCGCTCGTCTTTCCATCGAACGAGTCGTACGTATCCTCGGCATGAAACTCGGCGACGTTGTTGCCGCCTTTCGCGATCGTGTACGTACGCGAGTCGGCGTGGAGAGTCGTTGCGACGGCAAGCACCAGCAGAGCAGTTGTGAATCTCATCCCCTCGCGAACGCGAGCGTCTACTGGCCGATTCCGGCGAGTTGCAACGCTTTGCGGACGTACGACGGATGTGGAATCGTGGAGAGCAGAGCCGGATCGATCCAGGCGTACTCGCGGCCTCGCGCGCGAAGCCGGCGTGTCACGGCGAAGACTTCAAACGTGATCCTGCGGTTGGTCACCGTGTGCCGGAACGTGCCCAGCGTTTCGACGATGCCGACGCGCAGCGGTGCGCCGGTCAGGAGCGTCGTATCGCCGTGCGGAAGATGAAACATGCCGCGCATCAGTTGGCCCGATTCGCGCCGCATCAGCACGCGTCCTTCGCGATCGACGACGAGATAGAGCGGGATGTGCATTTCACGCGTGGCCACTTTCGCTTTCGGCCGTGGGAACTCATCGACGCGCCCGCCGGTGAACGCAGCGCATCGCCGCCGCAGCGGACAAACGTCGCAATTCGGATTGCGCGGCGTGCAGACGAGCGCACCCAGTTCCATCAGCCCCTGATTGAGATCGCGTGGCGATTTCGATGACGCGACGAGTTCTTCTGCGTGCGCCCAAGTCGCACGCATCAGCACCGGCGACGCAAGGGGCGCCTCGATCGCGAAGAGCCGCGCCATGATCCGGGCAACGTTGCCATCGACAATTGGCGCTCGCTGCTCATACGCAATCGAGGCAATCGCGCCGGCCGTGTAGCGTCCGATTCCGGCGATGGACATCAAGTCGTCGACGGCCTTCGGGATCACGCCGCCGAAGCGCTCCATTACATCGATCGCACCATCGCGAAGCATGCGCGCCCGGCGGTAGTAGCCAAGTCCCGACCAAGCTGCCGTGACGTCATCGAAGCTCGCGCGCGCCAGGTCGCCAACCGTCGGAAAGCGCTGCAGGAATCGCTCGTAGTACCCGAGGACGACCTCCATCCTCGTCTGCTGCAGCATCACCTCGGACACCCAAACCCGATACGGCTCGTAGCCCTCGCGCCACGGCAGCCGGCGCTGGTGTTTGCGAAACCACGATTCGATCAGGGAGGCGAGCCGGGGTGTTGGCAATTCGCTTGTATTGTATGCTTTGCATGCTCTCCAGCGAGGCCTCCACAATGGAAGATCAAGCGCAAACGCAGCAGTCCGAGACCGAGCAGGGGAAGTACGTTTACTGCATCATCAAGACCGAAATCCCGCGCGACTTCGGCCCTGTCGGAATCGGTGGCCGCGGCGACAAGGTCTACAGCGTCCCCTACAAGGAATTCGCCGCCGTCGTCTCCAACTGCCCGCTGATCGTCTTCGATCCCACGCGCGAAAACGCCCTCGCGCACGAGCACGTGAACGAGCTCGTGATGAAGGATTTCACCGTGCTGCCGATGAGTTTCGGCACGGTCTTCCGCACCGAGAACGACATCAAGGAGTTCCTCAAAGGCACCTACGACGCGCTTTCCGACGTGCTCCAGAAGATGGACGGGAAGATCGAGTTCGGATTGAAAGTGAATTGGGACAAAGACCAGGTCATCCGCGAGATCGAAACGGAGAACGAAGAGATCCGCCGCCTGAAGGACGAGATCTCGTCGAACACGTCGACGTCAACGTACTTCTCGCGCATGCAGCTTGGCCGCGTCGTCGAGTCGGCGTTGCAGGCGAAAGCCGATGCGTACGTGAGCGAGATTTACGAAGCGTTGCGCGATGCCGCCATCGCCTCGCGCTCGAACAAACCGATCGGCGACAAGATGATCATGAACGCCGCCTTCCTCGTCGATCGCGAGAAGACAAAAACGTTCGACGACCAGATCACCGAGATCGCGAAAAAGTACGAGAACAAGCTGTCGTTCCTCTACACCGGGCCGTGGCCGCCGTATAACTTCGTGAATATTCGATTGAAGTTGGAGCGGGGGCAGAGCGGTAGTTGATTTTGTGATTGCTGGATTTCCTGGTTGCCAGGTTGCCGAGTTCCCAGGTTGGCCACCAACTCAGGAATTCAGTAAATTCGAATCGAGCAACATAGGAATTCGGCAACCTGGTAACCCGGCAACCTGATAACCATCAACACCATGTTCCTCCTCGACGACATCCTCATGCTTCCCATGAAGCTCCCGATCGCGGGCTTCAACTGGATCATGAAGCAGGTTCAGACGATGGCGAATGAGGAGCTGCTGAACGATCAGCCGTGGAAGGAACGCCTCATCGAGCTGCAGATGATGCTCGAGGTCGGCGACCTCACCGAAGAGGAGTACACGCAGCAGGAGGCGCAGGTTTTTCAGGCGCTGCGTGATATCCGGGCTCGCAAGGAAGAAATTGCCCGCCAGCAGCGCGGTGACGATGACGACAGCGGCATCGGCATCTTCACCGGATACGGTCAGTGACGCTCGCCGCCGCGTTCGACCAGCTCGCCGGCCTTCGGGTGATCCTGATCGGAGGCAAAGGCGGCGTCGGCAAGACTACAGTCTCGATTGCTGCGGCACTTCACTTCGCGGCGTCGCGCAAGGTCGTTCTCTTCACGACGGATCCGGCGTCGAACCTGAGCGACATCCTTCATGGCGAGCTGCAGACCGAAGCGCTCGATGCTGCGGCGCTCTATCAACGATTTCTCGATCGAAATCTTGACAGTTTTCTCGAGCTTGGCGACCGCGGAACGTATCTCGAAAAAGACGAGCTGCGCCGATTCTTCGAGCTTTCGCTGCCAGGCGTCGATGAGCTGATGGCGTGGATGCGCATCGGCGAGCTGGCCGCGGAAAATCCCGACACGACGATCGTCGTTGACACCGCACCGACCGGCCACACGCTGCGAATGCTCTCGTCGGCGAATCACTTCCGCCAGTTCGCCGAAGCGCTGGAGTCGATGCAGGCCAAGCACCGCGGCATGGTCCGCCAGTTCACGCGCCGCGACGTGCGCGACGCCATGGACGCATTCGTCGATCAGTTCGAGTCAGAAGCGAACCGAACGCGCGACTTGCTCACCGACTCTTCGCGAACGGTCTTCATCCCAGTCACGCTGTCCGAGCCATGGGTGGTCGATCAAACCGAGCGCCTGACCCGCGACGTTCTCGCAGACGGAATCAACGTCCCGTTCACGATCCTGAATCGCGCGATCGCGGACGCTGATTGCGAGCGAGATCATGTACGCGCGCAGCAGGACGCAGAGGCGCGCAAACGATTGGCACCGATCGTCGACGCGCCGCGATCGTGTCTGCCGCTTGACACCGCGCATGCGATCGCGCAGTGGAGCAAGGGTGTTTTACGTAGGTCGGACTCTCCAGTCCGACACCACGAGCAAGTCCGACATCACGAGCAAGTCGGACTAGAGAGTCCGACCTACGTAAAACCCGCAAGGATGATGTTCCTGGCCGGCAAAGGCGGCGTCGGCAAAACCACCTCCGCCGTTTCCATTGCGCTCCAACTCGCGATTCGCAATCCCGACAATCGATACACCGTCATCTCCGTCGATCCCGCCCACACGCTTCGTGATGTGTTCGCGCAACAGCAGCCGCCCGCGAATCTTGCCGTCGAGACGATCGACACAAAAGAGAAATGGCGCCGCTTCCGCGATTCCCTCGGCGAGGAGATCGACCGCGCGATCGGCGCAATCACGCCCGGCGGGATGACCGTCGCGTACGACGCCGAGGCGATGAAGAAGCTGGTTGAGATCGCGCCGCCGGGCGCCAACGAGCTCTTCGCAATCACGCGCCTCGCCGATCTGATCGCCGACGACTCGCAGGCCGGCATCATCGTCGACACCGCGCCAACCGGCCATTTCCTCCGCCTTATCGATCTGCCCAGGACTGCGGGCGAATGGGTGCGCGAGTTCATGCGCATCCTTCTTCGCTACCGCGAGCTGATTCCGGCGGGCTCGCTGGCCGAGGAGCTGATCCGCGCCTCGCGGGCGCTGCACGCACTCGAGGAAGCGATGCAATCCGACGCCACGCGCGTCATCGTCGTGACGAGGCCGGAGCGAATCGTTATCGCCGAGAGCCAGCGCCTCATCGGCGAGATCGAGAAACGCGGCATGCGAATCGGCGGCATCATCGCCAACTACGTCACGCCGGAGAATGACTGCGCATGCGATCAATCACTGCGCGGGTTCGAGCAGGAAGCGTTAGCGCAACTCGACCGCGATGATGTCGTCGAAGTCGCGCGCCGCGACGCGCCGGTGATCGAGCTTAGGGAACTTGCCAAACTAATACCGCTGCCATAGGAGTGCAGGCGTCTCGCCTGCGGCCGATGGGCGTCTCGCCCGGCGGTGATGCGCGTACGACAAAACAACGAGAGCGGTTCATCGAGCTCACGCGTGCGCGGCGCGAAGAATGGGCATCGCGGAAACCACGCCGAGGCGAGACGCCTCGCCGCCGCGGACGAGACGTCCGCACTCCTACAGCGCCCTGAAAATCGACTTCCCCGCGAACACCGCCGCATCGCCGAGCTCCTCTTCGATGCGAAGCAGTTGGTTGTATTTCGCGATGCGCTCGCTACGGGAAAGAGATCCCGTTTTGATCTGGCCCGCGTTCGTAGCCACGGCCAGATCGGCGATCGTCGAATCCTCCGTTTCGCCGGAGCGATGGGAAATGACCGAGCGATAGCCGGCGCGTTTGGCCATCTCGATCGCGTCGAGCGTTTCCGTCAGCGTGCCGATTTGATTCACCTTGATCAGGATTGCGTTGCAGACGCCCTGCTCGATTCCTTTTGCCAGGATCGACGGGTTGGTGACGAAGACGTCGTCGCCGACGAGTTGCGTGCCGGCGCCCATCGCTTTCGTCAGTGTTTTCCAGCCGTCCCAATCGCCCTCGGACATCCCATCCTCGATCGAAATGATCGGGTACTTCGCGCGAAGCTGTTCGTAGTACGCGACCATCTCGTCGCTGCTGCGCGATTCCGCTTCGAATGCGTACTTGCCCTTCGCGAAAAACTCCGAGGCGGCGACGTCGAGCCCGAGGAAGATCTGTTCGCCGGCTTTGTATCCGGCTTTCTCGATGGCAGTCAGGATCAGATCGAGGGCTTCGGCGTTTGATTTGAGATCGGGCGCGAATCCGCCTTCGTCGCCAACTGCGGTCGTCAGCTTGCGGTCGTGAAGAATGTTCTTGAGGTGATGGAACGTCTCCGCACCGGCGCGAAGAGCGTCGCTGAAATCATCGAAGCCGGCGGGGATGATCATGAACTCCTGCACGTCGAGGTTGTTGTCGGCGTGCGCGCCGCCGTTGATGACATTCATCATCGGCACCGGCAGCGTGCGCGCGCCAGGCCCGCCGAGGTATTGGAAAAGCGGCAGGCCGGAAGCCTGCGCCGCTGCGTGCGCCACCGACAGCGAAACGCCGAGAATCGCGTTCGCGCCGAGGTTGCCTTTGTTCTCCGTGCCGTCGATTTGCTTCATCAGAAGATCGATCAGCGCCTGCTCGCGGGCGTCCATCCCCTCGACTTCCTTGGCGATGATCTCGACGTTTTCGACCGCGTTGGCGACGCCTTTGCCGAGGTAGCGGCGCTTGTCGCCGTCGCGAAGCTCGAGCGCCTCGCGTGACCCGGTCGACGCGCCGGACGGCACGGCGGCACGTCCCGATGCGCCGGAGTCGAGTAGACAGTCGACCTCGATCGTCGGATTGCCGCGGGAATCGAGAATCTCACGCGCGAAAAGCTCTTCGATCTTGAACATGAGGGCGATTATATGAGGCGGTCGGCAGTTGCCGCAGAATGCTCCAGGAATGATCGATCACTACCGCACGCTGGCCGCCGCAGCCGAGTCCCGGCAGAAGATCGAGCGCTCCGAGTTCCTCGGCATCGCCTTTCCCGTCGAGACTGACGATGCGTTCTTCAGCGAGCTGGCGCTTCTCACCAAACGTCATTTCGACGCCACGCATCTTTGCTGGGCATTCCGCCTTTTCGCAAACGGCGATATTCGCTCACGAAGCGCGGATGCCGGCGAGCCCTCGGGTACAGCCGGGAAGCCGATCCTGAGCGCGATCGAAGGAGCCGATTTGTACGATGTCGCCGTCGTCGTCGTCCGTTGGTACGGCGGCGTGAAACTCGGCACTGGCGGACTGTCGCGCGCGTATCGCGAGACTGCGGCCGAGACGTTGCGCAGTGCATCGCTCGTTGATCGCTACGTGTACAAACGCTTGCGCATCGTCGTCCCGTTCGATCGGCTCGGCGTCGTTTACCGGCTGCTCGACGCTCCGCACATCGTTCTCGCCAGCGAGCATTTCGGCGAGACGAACGAGTTCGAGCTCGATGTGCGGCTTGGAAGGGCGGAGGAGTTCGTGAAAGTGCTGGCCGAGAAACGGATCACTCTTCGGTAATGGTCGTCTTGGCGATGCGGTCGCCAACGCGTCGTTTCCCAGCAATGACTAGCACGACCTCGGCCAGATTCAATCCCGGCACGATGAGCACGATGTTGCGCGCGAAGCTTCGCAGGTACCCGCACGGCACTTCCCTCGGCGTCACGACGCGAAGGCCGAGAATTTGTTTGCCGAGGGAGCGGCCGCGCCAGCCGTCGCGGAAAAGCATTCCGACGATGACGATGCAAAGCGCCACAAACCAGACGATCTGGATCGCTTTGATCTCGCCGCCGATCCAGGCCAGCGTGTAGCTGAGAACCGCGGCGGGAAGAACGAGCACGATCGCGATGGAAAGGGCGTCCACCAGGAACGCCGCGACGCGCAGGAGCGTCGTCTGGGAGCCATCCGTCGTCATTGGAAACCCTTTCGCCTCGTTCTCGTACCACCTTGCTGCAAGGACCACTATGAACGTCAGATCTCGCGCTTTCTATTCACTCTCGGCGGCACTTCTTCTCGCCGGATGTGGGGCCGTGATGGAGCGGCGGATCTCGCACGTCGACCGCAAGTGGCCTGCCGGCACGATCCGTCACATCGAGGTGCGCGAGATCGACGGCGCGATCAACATCGAAGCCGGCTCCGGCACCGAGATCACGATGGATGCAACGGTCCGCAGCCGCCGCAAACCAAAAGACGGCGTCGAAAACCTCGGCTACTTCACCACCGAACTGAATGGCGACACGCTGACGATCGGCCGCCGCAACGAGCATCACGGCTTCTTCCTTTTCCGTCTCAACAACGACACGAGCGTCGATTACGATCTTCACGTTCCTCCGTCCGTCGCCCTCGATTTGCGTACCGTCAACGGCCGCATCGCCACATCCGGCGTCGATGGCGAGATGCGCGCCGTCACCGTGAACGGCCGCGTAAACATCGAGACTCCCGGCTCCAGCGAAGTAGAAGCGCACACCGTGAATGGCCGCATCGAAGCGCATTTCGAGAAGTCGTTCCAGGGCGCAACGCTGAAGACCGTCAACGGCAGCGTGACCGCCGTGCTGCCTCTCTCCGCCTCATTCAGCGGCGATTTCTCGCAGGTCAACGGCGACATCGAAGCCGCCTTCCCCCTCAACATTCATTCGCACCCAGGCAGCCGCCGCGTCTCCGGTGAAGTAAACGGCGGCCGCTACGAACTGCGCATCACGACGGTGAATGGGGATATCAAGATCGATACGTCGAAGGCATCGGTTCCTCCCGCGCCTCCCGCGGTTCCAGCGCAACCCGCGCCTCCGGCGCCGCCGATCACGTAGTTGGATCGCCTCCGGTTCGTCGATTTGAGACAATCGCACCACCATGCATCGCTGGAGGCTCATTGTTTTTTTCATCAGCATAGAAAGTCTTCACGGCTCGCAGACCGCAATCGCTGATCAGTGGAATCGCAGGCTAACCAGCACCGCGGCGCTCCTTGAGAAAGGTGCATATCAAACTGCTCTGCCGCAGGTCGAAAAACTGTGTGATGAAAATTGCTGATGCCCCGGAGCCGGGCAGCGCGAGCACGACATCGCTGCTCAGTCGCGTTCTTGCTCAACGTGCGGTAGCGGAATCGGGGGAGGGTCACTCGGAGCTCGCTACACCGGCAATGGTTCGAGGTGCCAGAAAACCGACTCGGATTCAAAGAGCCCTTTCAGAGCTATGTTCGTCGTGTGGCGATCTGAACTCGCAACTCACCTAATGAGCCACCCAACTTGCGGACGTTGGCGTTCCGCCAAAGCCAGCGCGTGTGAGGGCGTCCGCGTCGCTCGTGTAGGCTTCGGGCGTGGAGATCCTCGTAGCCTCCCCCGACTCTTACGACCGCCGAGCGGTCGAGCGCGTCGCGGCTCGCTGCGGAACTGGTTCGGGTAGGTGATCGAGCGAGTGCCGGCGGCGAATACCGCTCGCTCGTAAGATCTCTACAACTTGCGCAACGCGATTGCGGCGAGTTTTCTCGATCGCTCGATCTTCTCGTCTTCGCTTCCTTTGCCGCCGACGCTGATTCGAACAATGGAGTTGCCTTTGAGAACGTAGAGCGCGCCCGACATGCGGTTGCCGCTCCAGACGGCGGTGTCGCCGACGCCGGAGACTTTGCGCACGGCGCTTTGATGTTCTTCCTCTTCCGCTTCGCGCGTGGGCGGAGCGGTTTTCATCGCGCCGCCGCGGTCGTGATCGCGATCTGCATCGTCATCCCGTCCAGCGCGCGCGTTCGAGAAGTGCGCCTTCCAGAACGCGCTCGTCTTGCCGTGCATCAAGTCGACACTGACCGAGTTGGTGAACGATGGCAGCGCATAAAAGCACTGCGACACGCGCAATCCATCCGCCTCGGACTCGGTGAGCTTGGCTGATCGAAACGTTTCGCCTTGCACGTGCGCGATCTCGCGGGCGGAGAGCAGTTGGCAGGCGTTGGGCAACCGCGACGGCGTCGCCGCGGTTGCCACGAAGAAAAGAAATGCAGAGAACACAGTTGTCATCGGCTGGTTACCGGCTCAAGAGTGGTGTCGTCGCCGTCCAGACGCTGATCGGGCCGGCGCTGAGGTTGATGGTTTTGATGAGATAGACGCCCCCGTGCGTCAGCGGCTGGTTGAGGACCGCGACACCTTTTGACGCGTCGGCAGTGGCCAGCGAAATACCGGTTGCATCGACGAGCCCCACTCTCAACAGCAACCCATTCGACGCCTCGGCGACGATGGAGATCGCCTGCGCATTGTCCGGAAGAGTGATCTGCGAGACAAGCTCCTGGCCGAGAGACAGATTGGACGTGCTCGTCGTCGTCTTGCCCGGTCCGCTCGTTGGTTGGGCACTCGACGACGAGCTTTGCAGCACGAAGCTGTCGAGATACGTTGTGCCGTTGCTGCGGAGCTGCAGCGTGTGCGAGCCCGGTTGCAGCGGCCCGTACGTCTGGCTGAACACGAACTGCGGGTTCTTCATCGTGCCGAGCGGGCCCGAGAAATCGATCGTGCCTTGCGAGACGCCGTCGAGGAACATTTCAGCAGTGCCGCCCTTCGTGCTCTTGGCGTAGTTGAACGTGATCGAGCCGAACTGATTCGACGGCACGGTGAACGTGAGTCCGGCGGTCGCTTTGCCGCTGCCCATGCGGAAGTGGCCGGCGCTGGCGTTTCCGTCGCTCAGCAAATGCCAGCCGTTCGAGTAGGCGATGCGTGCGTCGTCGTCTTCGATCGTCGTCAGCGCGGGCGGCGCGCAGAACGCGTTGCCGACCATCATGTACGTATTCGTTGTTCCTGCACTGTCGATCGCGGAGCGGCTGGATGTAACGACGCTGCCGGACGTGACGAATGTACGAGCGAGAAGTCCGCCGATGATGTCGCCGGCGACGGCGTTGCCGATCTTCGATGTGGAGAGGACGAGCCGGATCGTGCCGTCGGGCAGGTACGTCGATTCCGCGTCGCAGGTGCCGAGGAGGTGCGGCTGGCCGACGGCGGTGACGACGGCGCTGGTCAGATCGATCGTGCCGTATTGATAGGCCACGACGCCGCTCGGGTCGGTGTTCATTTCGACGTAGTACGAGCCGGTGTCGGTGGTCGGGAAGTTCCAGAGGATGCGCCACTCACTGCCCGCGGGCACGCTTGCCAGCGAGGCGACCTTCATCGTGAAGACGAGTTTCTGCGAGCCGTCGGTGTAGTACGGCTCGGCGATCGAGACAGACTGAATGTCGAGCGCGGCGTTTGCGGCTGCGGTGCTGTCTCCGGTGGGATCGGTCATGACGGTGACGCCGGGCAGCGTGCAGGAACTTCCGCCGCCGCCGGTTGACGTGACTGCGTTGCTGCCGCAGGACGAACCAACGGCATTCGTGGCCACAACCGAGTAGGTGTAGGTCTGCGAAGGGTTGGCGGTCGGATCGGTGTACGAGGTCGACGTCGTGCTGGCGATGGCCGTGCCGTCGCGGCGCACCGAGTAGTTCGTGATCGCAGAGCCGCCGTTGTTCCCTTCGGACCAGGACAATCTTGCCAGCGATCCGTTGCGCGTGACAGTGAGCGCCGGCGCGGAAGGAGCAGTGGGCCCTGCCGGATCGTACTCGGCGAACATGCGCCGTCCGCCCGTTTGACGCAGGATCGAGGCGACTGCGGTGTACGAGTTTCCGCGCGCGGTTGCCGGGCCTTGGACGCAGGCATCAACGCAGCCGTTGGCGAATCCGATGAGCATGCGGCCTTGCTTGTCGATGGTCATGTCATTGAAGTCGAGCAGATTGCGCGAGATCTCCGCGCCGCCGCTGAGCCATACCGGACCGCGTTGCACGGGATCGTTGGGCGTTGCGTTGGTGAGATGCCACGTCGAGCCGCCGTCGTAGGTCGTGGCGACATACATGTACCAGATGCCCGGATACGTGCGCGCGTCGAGCGCGCCGATGCTGTTGGATCCAAGGAAGGCGAAGGAGGCGCGGTTGTCATCGCCGGCCACGACTTCGGAGAAGACCGTGTTCTTGATTCCGGCCGCGGCGCCGACGTCTTTCACATCGTGCCAGTTCTGACCGTGATCGTCGGAGATGGCGATGACAGGAGAGTTGTTGTTGTCCGCGAAGCCGAGGTAGACGCGTCCGTTCTTCGAAATGCCGACCGACGGATCGCTGCCCGCGGCGAGGCTGTTTGGCACCGTGCGAACGTTCCAGGTAATGCCGTTGTCTTCGGAAACGACGACGCCCTGCTTGCCGCCGCAGTCTTTGTTCGGAACATAAGCCACACCGTCCGGACCGACTTTCACGTGGCCGTGCAAACCGCCGCACTGCGACGTGTAGATCGGAACCGCCGGGCCGTACGTCAAACCGCCGTCGAGCGAGACGGCGCAGTTTGCGAGCGCGAGATCCTGCGCGCAGTAGTAAACGGCATTCGGATAGAACGCGCCTGCAAGCAGCGGCTGATGGAACGGTCCGCCGCCGACAGTCTGGTGATCGATGCCCGATGCGATGCCGGCGCCTTGCGACGGCAGCCAGAGATCGCCGTCGTTGTCCGTCACCGCGGAAAGACTTTCCGTGCTGGCGAAGACGAGTTGCGAGACGATGGTGCGGCCCACTTTGGAGTCCGTGTAGAGAATCGGATCGAAGCTCTCGTTGCCGGTGATCTGTGACTGCTTGGCAACCCACGTCGAGGTCGGATTCGTCGGACAGGAGTCATCGAACGAGACGCGGAACGTGGTGACGAATGACTGGAAGAGAACGTTGCCGGTGATCCAGTTCGCGCCGATCGAGGGCTCTCCGGCGTCGGTGCCGAGTCCAGTGGCAAGTTGCGCCGCCGACGGCGTGAAGAGACTGAATCGCGGCGGCTGTCCCGTGGCCGGAGTCGCTGCCGGGAACGGCGTGCGCTGCACGTTGGTGAGAACGAAGCTGGATGGCGTCGTTGTCGAGTTGTAGAGCGCGGCCAGTCCGTGTCCCGAGTCGACGAACTGCGGGATCACCTGGATCAGCAGTGTGCTCGAGACCGATCCATTGACCGGAATGAGGCTCTCGATCAGGGTCGGCGTGGCGCTGATGCCGGTCAGCGGAACGATGGCGCGGCCGATGAGGCGCTGCGGCTGGGCGCGGTCCGCGGTGTAATCGGGATCGGCGAAGACGCTGACCTCGATCGAGCCACCGACTCCGATCGTTTCCGGATTGCCGGTCGACCAATACCACTTGAAGTCGAGCGTGCCGGAAAGGTTGCCCGAGTATGGACCGGACCAGTAGATGGCCAGCGGATTCCCGACGTAGTCCGCGTTCGCGACTGACGGCGGACCGGTCTGGACCACCGGCGCGGTGCCGGCCGGCGGGGTCGAATCGAAGGTCGCCGTGCCGATCGTGCTGCTGGCGGTGTCGTTGGCGACTTTGTTAGCCTGATCGGCGGGGTCGCCTTTGAAATAGTAGGTGGTGGATTGAGCGAAGAGGCTGGAGGACAGAGCGAGGACGAGGGTGGCTAGGGTGATTATGACCAACCGAAGGCGCGTTGACATGAACAACTCTCCCATTCTGCGTAACTTGCTGTTGTTTGGTAGTAGTGCTACCAACTCTCGCCGATCGCAATGCTACTTTCGCGCCTACTTTTCTGGCAAATTACAAATAAAAAAGCCCGCCGGAACCGGCGGGCCTTGTCGAAGCATCGGGGAAGGGTGCTTCTTAGTTAATGTCCTGACCTGCCTCTAGCTTCTTGACCATACCCTCGAGATTCTTTTTGTTCGCCTCGTCCGGCGCCTGGGCAGCGGCCAGCTTCGCGTATTTCAAAGCCTCGGCATAACGTCCCGCGGCGGAGTAGCCGCGCGCGAGTCCGACATTGACCGGCCAGACTCCGGGATAGCGTTTGGCGTTGAGCTCCCACACCTGCAGCGCTTCCGCTTTCTTTCCGCCGGCCAGGAGTTGCCTCGCGTATGCGTGCAGGTCGAGAGGCGCCGCGCTGGGATGGTTCATCGCCTCCTCGCGCGCTTTCGCAGCCTCCGCCGTTTTGCCATTTGCCTCATACGCCTCGGCAAGCGTCATCAGGTTCGTGAAGTTCTTGCGGCCGACTCCGCCACCGCCGGTGTTCGCCGTCTGAGCCCACGCCAGCGCCTCGGCGGGATGCTTGTTGTCGAGCGCATAACGTGCGGCCTGCTGCCAGGTCGTGTCGTTGAATCCCGGAGAGTCGCGGAGCTCATTACGAAGGTTGGCGATGTAAAGATCAGCGGCGTTCGGCACGTTGATGTCGATCGGTACCGCCAGTTCCTCCCACTTCATCGCCACGGTGGCGTGATCGTTGCGCCGTTCGGTGAAATCGAAGGTGAGGACTTCGTGATAGTCGCTCTTCTCCGGTTTCGCCTTCACGCGCAGCGCATCCTCGGACGGGTCGTAGAAGAAGCTGCCCCACGATGTGTGGTTCTTCGAGAAGATCCACGTCCATTCATCCTGCTGCGGAATGGCGAAGAGCGCGTACGAGCCGGCAGGCAGCGTCGAGCCGTTGACCTGGATGTCGTGCGACGTCGTGAAGATCGTGTTCACGTTCGCACCGACGCGCCACGGACATTCCTTGCACGTGCCGAAGCCGAGGTTGGCCATGCCCCACGGAACGAGCGTTCCCCAGATTTTGCCGCGCCGGTCCAGCCCCTGCGCGGTGTGGACGTGCGGACTGCTGTAATCGACTGAGACCGTAACGAGACCGATGTGCTGAATGACGGTTGCGCGCTCGTTGCCGCCCGAGGGAGGAAGAGTGAGCTGTGCGCTGGCGCCGATGGCCGTCAGCAGCAAAGCCGCTGCGATGAGAAACCGATGGTTCATAGATGCTCCTTTCGAATGCGCCAATGTACGCACGGTTCCGCGTCGAGTCGTTATCGAATGGTGAACATAGTCAGAGCTTTTCGCGCCATTTGCGCCGAGGAGTGCGAGCGTCTCGCTCGCGGCCATCGGGCGTCCCGCCTGGCGTCCCGCCCCGATGGTTGGATGTGTAGGACCGACCTACAACAACGTCGCCCCTTCGATCGCCTGTCCTTCCGCAAAGCGCGACGGCCGCAGCGGCTCGATATCGATCGACGTTTGTCCGTCGACGATCAACTCCGCGATCAACTGGCCGATCGCGGGCGCGTGCATGACGCCGTGTCCGGACGAGCCGTTGGCGAGGTAGAGATTCGCGATCGCAGGAGCGCGTCCGAGGATGGCGTGGTGATCGGGCGACATTTCGTAAAGGCCTGCCCAGCAAGCTGCCGGATCGATCGGAACGTCGCGCAGGCACGGCACGCGCGCGTTCGCAAAGGCGAGCACGCGCGGGAGCCAAGTGCTGCCGTCGAATGTCGCGTCGAAACCGGCAGGCGGTTCATCCGGCCAGAGAAGCAACACGCGTTTGTCGCGAACGCGAAAATGAAAACCGTCGTCGGCCCAGACAGTCATCGGCATCGTGTCAGGTAAGACATCCTGCTCGATCGTTGCCGCAACCTGCCGGCGCAGCGGCGATACAGGCAGGTCGATGCCGAGCGTCGAAGCCCAGGCACCGGCGGCGTTGATGAAGACATCAGCTTCGACATCGCCCTTCGACGTTTCGAGCGCGGCGATGCGATCACCTTCGATGCGCATGCGATTTACGACGACATCGAATTCGAAGCAGACGCCGTTTCGCTGCGCCGCCGCGGCGTAACCGTTTGTAATCTTCATCGCGCGGATGAAACCGTCCGTCGGACAGAACGTGCCTCCGACGATGAAGTCGTCCACGACCGCGGGATTGATCGCGCGAACCTCATCGGCGCTGATCAACTGAGCCTCCGGCAATCCGCACGCATGCTGCAACGCGTTCGCGTCACGCAACTGCGACATCGCCGATTCGCTGCGCGCGATGAAAAGATAGCCATACGGCCGGTAGCCGGAATCGACGCCAATCTCGGATTCAAAGCGGCGCAATTTTTCGCGCGACAACAACGACATCGCGATGTCCGTTGGCGTTGCGAATTGCGCGCGAAATCCGCCGGTCGCGCGCGGCGTGCTGCCCGCACCGAGCTCGCTTCCGCGGTCGAGCACGACGACATCGCGAACACCGCGCGACGCCAGATGCCAGGCGATGCTCGAACCGATGACTCCGGCTCCGATGATGACGACCGATGGCATAAGAAGTGGATTATTGCCCGAGCCGTTCGACAAACGGACGCGCATCCTTCAAACTAGCTTAACCCAGTAGATTGAGAGGTTTAGTGCCACATATACTGAATCCGGCCAGCTACGGCTTTTCGCCGTTCGCTGTACCAACGCTCGTGACAGCGGCGCTGATGCTTTTCTTCGGTGCGGGCGTCATGGTGCGCCGGATGTCGCGCGTGGCGGGCGCGTTCTTCGCCATGACGGCGGCGGCCTCGGTGTGGCTGATCGCGTTCACCTTCATGTATTGCGCGAAGGATGCGGCGACCGCGTTGTTCTGGTCCCGCGCCGCCTACCTCGGCGTTCCCTTTCTCGCTCCCGCGATCTATCACTTCACTGCCGAGATGCTCCGCATCGCCAAGGATCGCCACGCAGCGATCGGCGCGGGATGGGGCATGGCTATCGTCTTTTCCGCGCTGGCCGTGACCGGAGTTCTCGTCGAGCGCGTGCAGGACTACTGGTGGGGCTTCTATCCCCGCTACAGCGCGCTGGTTGCGCCGCCGTTCCTCCTTTTCTTCTTCGGCTATCTCATCGCCTCGCTCGTCGAATTCGTGCGCGCGTTTCCGAAGTCGCGCGGCATTGAGCGGAAACGCATTCGTCTCCTCATCGTCGCGTTCGGCGTCGCCTACCTCGGCTGCGTCGACTATCTGCCGAAGTTCGGATTCGCCGTTTATCCGTTCGGCTACGCGGCGCTCCTCGGGTTCGTCATCATCGTCGCCATCGCTTTCCGAAAATATGACCTCGTCGCGATGACTCCCTCCATCGCGGCGCGCGAGATCATCGGGACGATGGCAGACGTGCTCTTCGTCTGCGACCGCGACGGCCGCATCGAGTTCGCAAATGCCGCGGCGGAGCGGGTGCTCGGGTATCCCGCGGAGAGCCTGGTCGGGCGTCAGTTCGAAGGGCTTCTCGTCGCTGGCGATGACGTCGCGTTTGCTGAATCGCTGCGCCGCCGCAGCATCCGGAACATGGAGCGCCGCTTTCACGCCAGCGACGAGCGTCAGATCGATCTGATGATGTCGCTTGCACCGGTCCTGCAACATGGCGAGCCGGCCGGCGTCGTCATCCTCGGGCGCGACATGCGCGAGCAGAAAGATGCCGAGCGCGAAGTGAGACGGGCGGTGACGCTTCTCGAGTCGACGCTCGACTCGACCGCCGACGGCATCCTCGTCATCGGCGACGGCGGCCGCGTGCTGACGTACAACAAGCGCTTCGCCGAGATGTGGCGCATTCCGGCGGACCTGCTCGAAGAGGGGGACGATCAAGGCCTCATCGGATGCGTTCTCGATCAGCTCGTCGATCCGGAACACTTCCTTCGAACGGTCGAGACGTTGTATGCGCAGCCTGAGGCGGAGAGCTTCGAGTTGCTCGAGTTCAGGGATGGCCGCCGCTTCGAGCGCTACTCGATCGGGCGCGCGGTCGAAGGCATTGCCAACGTTCGTGTCTGGAGTTTTCGCGACGTCTCTGCGCGGTTCGCCGCCGAGGCCGCGTTGCGCGAGTCGGAGTTGCGCTACCGGCTTCTGTTCGAACAGAACGCGGCCGGCGTCTGCGTGACCGAGGCCGAAGGGACAGTCGTCGACTGCAATCTGACCTTCGCCATGATGCTCGGTTACGCGCGCTCCGCGCTGATCGGACTCAATGCTGCCGAGCTTTATGTCAACTCGTCGGACCGTGAAGACATCGTGGAAATGCTTCGCGATTCGACGACCCTCAACAGCGTCGAGGTCGAGCTCGAGAAGCACGATGGGCAATCGATGTGGGCGCTGATGAATCTGACGATGGTGGGCGAACGGATCCACGCAACCGTCGTCGACATCAGCGACCGGAAGCGCGCCGAGGAGCAGATCGAGTTTCACGCGTACCACGACGTGCTGACGAATCTGCCGAACCGCAAACTCTTTGCCGACCGGCTGACGCACAGCCTCTCCCGCGCCCGCCGCTCCGGAAAACCGCTGGCCGTGATGTTCGTCGATCTCGATCACTTCAAATCGATCAACGACACGCTGGGACACGAGGCTGGTGACGAGCTCTTGCTCGAGATGGCGCGGCGACTGCGCGCCAACATTCGTG
Organism: Thermoanaerobaculia bacterium; assembly: GCA_963719365.1. Lineage (GTDB taxonomy): Bacteria > Acidobacteriota > Thermoanaerobaculia > Gp7-AA8 > Gp7-AA8 > JADGNZ01. Next base: position 3,144,835 of record OY970380.1, read on the forward strand.
ACGACGACACCGTTGCCCGCCTCGGCGGCGATGAGTTCACGATCATCCTGGCGGAGCTCCGTCATCCCGAGGACGCGATCAGCGTGGCCGAAAAACTCATTCAGGCAGTCGAGCAGCCGCTGACGATCGCGGGCGTTTCGATCGAGGTTTCGGCCAGCATCGGCATCGCACTTTTCCCCGACGATGGTGCCGATGCGGAGTCGCTGCTGCGCAACGCCGACAGCGCGATGTACCGTGCCAAGGAGTCGGGCCGGAACACGTATCACCTCTGCACCGACGACATGAAACGCCGCGCGGTGGAGCGCCTCTCGCTCGAGACGCGCCTGCGCCGCGCGATTACCGACGGCCAGCTCGTGCTGCACTATCAGCCGCAGATCAGCCTCATCACCGGCGCGTCGGTCGGCGTAGAAGCGCTGGTTCGCTGGAACGATCCGGAACGCGGCATGGTGCACCCGTCCGCGTTCATCCCGCTGGCCGAGGAGAGCCGCCTCATCCTGCCGCTCGGCGAGTGGGTGCTGCACACGGCTTGCGCGCAAATGCGTGCGTGGCTCGATGCCGGCATCGACCTTCCAATCATGTCGGTGAACATTTCGCTGCGACAATTCCAGCAGAACGACATCGTCAAGACCGTCCGTCGCGTGCTCGCCGACACCGGTCTCGACGCCGGCTCGCTGGAGCTGGAGATAACGGAAACCGCGGCGATGCAGAACGCGGAAACGACGGTTGACGTGCTGCAATCACTTCGCGAGCTGGGCGTCTCGATCGCGATCGACGACTTCGGCACCGGCTACTCGTCGCTCAACTATCTGAAGCGATTCCCGATCACGGCCGTGAAAATCGATCGCGCGTTCATCCGCGATTTGGCCACGAGCGAAGGCGACGCCGCGATTGTCTCCGCCGTCGTCGGCATAGCCCGCGCGCTGAAACTGCGCGTCATCGCGGAAGGCGTCGAGACCGAGGATCAGTTGTCGTTCCTCCGCCGCCGCAACTGCGACGCCGCCCAGGGCTACCTCTTCAGCCGCCCGGTATCCGCGGCCACGCTCCCCGCGCGCCTGATCGGACATCCGCTCGACGCTCCCGCGTTCCGGATGTACGTGTAGCGACGCGGTCTTATCGTGTCTAGCCACATTTCTTACAATCGCCGTGGTTTACGTAGGTCGGACTCTCCAGTCCGACATCACGGTGCAGTCGGACTGAGAGTCCGACCTACGTAAAACCAGCCTTTACCTAAAGATCGAAGCTCCGAGCCTGAATCATGGCATCGCCGGACACCCGACTCCCAAGTCTCCTCGCAACTACTCTCGATTTGAAAGGAGTCGCTGAGAAAGTGTGAGAAATGCGGGCTACACGAACGCCGCCGCTTCCATCTCTTCGTGCAACACCGGATACTTCCCGGTGAAACACGCGGTGCAGTACAACCTCTGCGGATCGTCGCCGTTACGTACCGCCGCGAGCATGCCTTCCTCGGACAGATAGCCGAGCGAGTCGGCCTCGATGAACGCGCGGATTGATTCGATCGACTGCGCGCTGGCGATGAGATCGCGGCGCTGCGGCGTGTCGATTCCGTAGTAGCAGGGACCAGTCGTCGGCGGCGAGGAGATGCGCATGTGCACTTCTTTGGCGCCGAAATCCTTCAGCATCCGCACGATTTTTTTCGACGTCGTGCCGCGGACGATTGAGTCGTCGATCAGAACGATGCGTTTGCCTTCGACGATCTCGCGCACCGGATTCAATTTCACTTTCACTCCGAAGCTGCGGATCGATTGCTTTGGCTCGATGAAGGTACGCCCGACGTAGTGGTTCCGCACGAGCGCAAATTCGAACGGGATACGCGACTCATGCGCGTAGCCGAGCGCAGCGAAAACGCCGGAGTCGGGCACGGGAACGACGACATCGGCCGCTACAGGATGCTCACGCGCCAGTTGCGCTCCGAATCGCTTCCGCACCTCGGCCACGTTGTTGCCGAAGATCACGGAGTCGGGCCGGGCGAAGTAGACATGCTCGAAGATGCAGCGCGCCTCGCGCGGTCCGGTGAATTCGTGAACGACGCGAATCCGCGGCGATGGCGCAGCACATTCGATGACCACCACTTCGCCGGCGCGCACTTCGCGAATCGTCACCGCTTCGATGAGATCGAACGCACACGTTTCGGAGGAGACGACGATCGACTCGCCGAGCCGGCCAAGGACGAGCGGGCGGAATCCGTACGAATCGCGCGCCGCGTAGATGCGGCCGGGCGCGAGCAGCACGATCGAGTACGCGCCTTTGACCTGCGAGAGCGCGTCGACGAGGGCATGTTCGAGATCCGCCGCCTTCGATCGCGCGATCAAATGCACGATGACCTCGGTGTCCGACATCGTGTTGAAGATGGCGCCATCCGCTTCGAGCCGCCGCCGGATGTCCGCGCCGTTCACCAGGTTGCCGTTGTGCGCCAGCGCGATCGGCCCCTTGCTGGTCGAAGCCACGAGCGGCTGCGCGTTGCAAAGCATCGAGCCGCCGGCGGTGGAGTAGCGCACATGCCCGATGGCAATGTCGCCCGGCAACCGCCGCAGCCGCTCCTCGGTGAAAATCTCGGCGACGTAGCCCATCTCCTTCTCCGAGTGAATCTGCGGCGATCCCGGCGCGATGATTTGCTCGCCGGTGCCGTTCGATCCGATGGCATCACCAATGTTCGTCTCCGACCGACGCCGGTCGGACGACACCGAGGCGATGCCCGCACTCTCCTGCCCGCGATGCTGCAACGCGTACAAGCCGAGGTAGGCAATGTTCGCCGCGTTCTCATGATTCAGAACGCCAAAGACACCACATTCATCGTGGAACTTGTCGAACATTGAGGCCGCGCCGGGGGGAAGTGTAGCGCAGAGAAAAAATCAGGGCTGTTGCTTGAGCTCGTCTTGCAAACTTTTGACACGAACGCGCGCCTCGGTGGCCCAAGGCGATGATGGATCCACATCGAGATAGGCTTTGTATGCGTTGATTGCGTCGGTTTGTTGTGCCGGAGTCTGTGCCATCAGCTCGAGGGCTTTGGCGCGATTGAACAGTGCGTCGGTGGAGCGTCGGTCGACCTTAAGAGCTTGATTGCATGCATCAACGGCCTGCCGGAAGTCTCCCTTCGCCATAAGAGCGGCAGCGAGGTCACTCCAATATGTGGCGTTGTCCGGGGTGCCCTTGGCTGCTGATTGAAGCATGTTGATAGCTGCGTCCCGATCACTGTGAGCACCGATTAGTTCCTGTTTGGCGTCCTCGCTCATGTCGTTGGCATCAAGACCAGCGAGCTCCGCCTCCGCTCGCAACAGACCTGCGACTCCTTTTGTGTGCTGCATTTTCGGGCTGTCACCACTGCGCTGCAGTACTTCGTTGGCTGCCACTATCACTTGGTCCAGGCGAGGATCGCTTTCTTCGTGTCCTCCCCGCATTGTCTTTTTCGGAGCGACGTAATCAAAGTCGTTCAGTCGTGCGGCTACGAGTCGCGAGGGCAACTTTGAAGATGCCTCCTTCACCGGCAACAACCGATCCTGCCGCGCATCGACGAACCACACACCTCCGGCGGCGATCGCCACTGCCGCGGCGGCTGCCATCCACCACCGCCCGCTCATATTGGACTGAGCGACGATCTGCTGGTCATCGGTCAGATCAACCGGATGCTCTTTTGCGAAAAACTCCGACGCATCGACGACGATGATCCGGCAATCGTCGCAATCGGCGACGTGCTCGACGATGGCGGCGCGTTCCGGCTCCTCGAGCGTGCCTTCGATGAAGCGGCTGAGGTCTTCGGCGTCGGGGTGGATGAGGGTCGTGGTCATGAAGATCCCTCGGGTTTCGGGTCGGACGGGCCGAAGTCGAAGTTCAGAGAGTCCGCGCCGTTGATGAGCATGTCGCCAATGTCACTCATGGCTACGCCCGCCGCAAGCAGCGCCTCCTGCAGCTTGACGCCGATGTGTTTGATGCGCCGGTAGAGACGCTTCTGGTCGGCCTTCAGCAGCCTCGCCATCGTCGAGACTTTCATTGAATCGATGTAGTGAAGTTTCATGATCAATCGGTCCTCGGACGGCAAGCGCCCGAGCTCACGGTTCACGATCGCGTTGGTACGGCGAGCGGTCGTTTCGCGCTCACTGGTCACCAGTTTGTCATCGGCCGATATGCTGGATGCGGGCTCGGGCATTTCATCCGTCTGCTCGACTTCCGACGCTCGCGGCGCGCGCCTCCTCACAATTGACGAGGCCAGTGCTTCGATCGCACGGGAGTCGAGCTCCCGATAATTTTGACGGACAAGTATCGAAGCTTCCGCCAGGCTCTTCCCGTCGCGGCTGACGAGCCGCTCCAGCAAAATGGCCGCGTCGCCGGCCTTGCGCGCCAGAATCGAGGGCCGCCACTTGCCCCATTCATGAATCTTCTGGTCGAAGTAATGCCTCTGAATGATGACGCTCAGATAGGTCGAGAGCTGGCTCTTGTTCTGGAATTTCCGGAGAACAGCGTAGTCGTCCTCGATGAGTTTGATATGGATGACGGAAGTAAAGTCTTCCGCGTCGGCGCCGGCGAGCCCGTACTTCCGGCAGACGCGCAGAATGGTGGCGTCGATCAGCGGAAGGTTGTCGAGGAAGAATCGTTCCCAGTCCATGCAGCACGCCGCCCCGACAGGAAACACTACGTGTCTTTGGCGGTGCGCGATTCTAGACGAATTCCATCACCGCACGCAGTGACTTGCGAACGGAGCTACGGAAGGACCACGAAACCCTCGGCACGAGCGGCAGCGATGAGGTCCTTATCGAGGGTGACGAAGGGGAGTGTGCCAGGGTCGTCGTGGCTGGCGACGAGAGCGGCAGCGAGTTGAAGCGCGTCGGCCGCCTTCAAGGCGTGACGCGACAAGATCTGATAGGAGCGCCGGATCACGACATTGAACTCGTCGACGTAGGTCCATGCGCCAACGAGAGCGGCCAGTCGCCGCTCGGCTGCGATACGTAAGACGTCATCGCGCCGCTCGCGATGTTTACGCCAGATTGCACTTCTGATCTCGACGGGCGTGAATGCCCAAACGACAATATTCGCATCCAGGCTTAGCAGCGACGTGATGGAGTCGGTCGTAGCCTCATCGGATAAAAGGGGAACGATGGCTGACGTGTCCCAGAACTTCACCAGAGTGACTCCCTGCGATCTCTGAGTACCTGGTCGAGCAAGCCTCCGCCGTCGAATTTCGGCGGCCGCTCCTCGAAGAACCAGTCAGGCAAGGGGTGAATATCTTCTGGCGTCGATCGCTTCGGAGGCCAAACTTCTGCGACCGTCGCCGCACCCTCTCTGATCTCGACGGTCTCGCCCTGCTTCACCGCCTCGAGAACCTCCTCGATCCGTTCCCTCAAGTCGCTAACCTGTGCGCTTCGCATAGTGCTCAGTTTACTTCGAAGTCAGCGTCAAAACGATTGCGAGCGAATCCACGAGTCGCTTCGAAGCAAGTCACGAACAATTGGCGACGATGGCTCGTCGGGGATGAACGGAATCAAGCGCCGGCGAATCCAGATTTCAACGGCCTGACCGGCGATCTTCCAGAAGTTGGTCGAGCACGCTGGCCTCAGCCTTTGGCAGTGGCCGAGTGAAAAAATCATCTGGAAGTGTGCCCGTTCCTCTTGTGGCCTTTCCTTGATTGACAAGCTCGTCCAGGTTTGCCGCGAGCGCTTTCTGATCAGGGCTTATCTCCGGCAGAACGCGGTTGGCGATGGACGGAACAAACTTGGCCACGGCCTTTTCGCCCTCCCTAATCTCAACCGTCTCCCCGTTCCTCACCGCCTCGATGACCTCCTCCAACCGCTCCTTCAGCTCGCTGACTTGTGCGCTTCGCATGGCGATAAGTGTACCTCCGAGTTGGTGAAACAAACGGACTCTTGACATCGTCAACCTTTAGACTTAATCTAATCTTCGTGCGCAACAGCGTGAGCGTTCTTCAGGAGCATGGAATCCAGCCTTCGGCGCAGCGTGTGGCCGTTGCTGACTACGTCCTCCAGACTCTCGATCATCCCTCGGCGGACCTGGTCTGGAACCGGGTGAAAGCGCGCGTGCCGTACATCTCCCGCGCTACGGTCTACAACACGCTGAACCTGTTCGTCGAGAAGGGGCTGCTGCAGGCGCTCGCGCTTGCTGAGGACAGCGTCGTCTTCGATCCGAAGATGGAGCGGCATCACCACTTCGTCGACGAGGAAAGCGGTACGATCCACGACGTGCCCTGGGACAAGGTCCAGGTCTGCAACATCGAATCATTGAAGGGCTTCGAGATTCACGACTACCAGGTCGTCATGCGCGGCATCCGCAAAGGTGCCCGGCGCAAGGCCTGAAAAAATTTTGGCAACTCGCTAGACGGTGTCCAGATCGCGACATCGTCCAAATCAATAAGGAGAAAGACACATGCCCATGCTTACCGTTGGTGACAAGTTCCCCGATTACAAACTGACCGCGTCGGTCGGAACCGAAAAAGGAAAAGAGTTCGAGAGCGTCAGCACGAAGGACAACGAAGGGAAATGGCTCGTTTTCTACGCCTATCCGAAAGACTTCACGTTCATCTGCCCGACCGAGATCGTCGAGTTCGATAAAAAAGGCTCCGAGTTCACCGATCGCGACGCCGTCGTCCTCGGCGGCAGCACCGACAACGAGTTCTCGCACCTGGCCTGGCGCGTCGCCCATCCCGATCTGAAGAACGTGAAGACGCCGCTGGTCTTCATCACGCCTGCGTTCGCCGCGCAGCTCGGCATTCTGCATCCGGAGGCCGGCGCCGCGCTTCGCGTGACGTACATCGTCGATCCGAACGGCATCATCCGCTGGGTCAACGCCAACGATCTCTCCGTCGGCCGCAATGTCGATGAAGTGATTCGCGCGCTCGACGCATTGCAGAGCGACGAGCTCTGCCCGTGCAACTGGCGCCCAGGCCAGCAGACGCTGGGAGCGGCGTAAGCATCATGAGCGCCGTCGAATCGCTGCGCGCGCGTCTGCCCGAGAACGCGCGCGATACCAAGCTCAATCTGCAGAGCGTGCTGCAAGGCGGCACGCTCTCGGCGGCGCAGCGGTGGGGAGTGGCGGTCGCTTCGGCGGCCGCCGCTCGCAACCGCGAGCTGCTCGACGCCATCCTCGCCGACGCCCGCGACGAAGCGGGCGATGCCGTCATCGACGATGCGCTCGCCTCGGCCTCGCTGATGGCGATGAACAACGTCTACTACCGCTTCAAGCACATGATCGCCAAGGAGTCGTACGAGCAGAAGCCCGCCCGCCTCCGCATGCAGCGCATCGCCAAGCCGGCCACGAACAAGCCCGACTTCGAGCTCTTCTGCCTCGCCGTCAGCGCCATCAACGGTTGCGAGATGTGCATCCGCTCGCACGAAGCCGCCGTCATCGCAGGCGGCTTGTCCGAGGATCACGTAGTCGACGCCGTGCGCATCGCGGCGGTGGTAAGCGCGGCGGCAGTGGCGTTGGAGCTGCCGGTGTTCGCGGCAGAGACAGCGATCCTCTCGTCCTGAATCAAGCGCGAGTCCTACTGCACCGGCACTCCGCGGCCGAACTCCGAGGTCTGCGTTATGAAGACATCGTCTGCGGTACCGAAGGGGCGGGAACGGGTGTTTGTCGCCGTAATCCACTGGCCGGTCAGATCGCCCGCCGCTTCGAAGTGGAAGTGCCCCGTGACGTCGCCCAAGGCTGTGCCAAGCGACCGCTGACCTTCGCCGTATCCGGACGGGTTGGCCGCGTCGCTGGCGTAAACGTTCGCCATGAAGACGAGGCCGCTGAAAAGGGCGCCGCGGGTCTTCGCATCGGGGAGGTCGCCCTCGATGATGGTCTTGTTCTGTGCCGGATCGAAGCGCGCGATGGTCAGCACCGGCAATGTGACGGTATCGCCGAGGTCGGCCGGCGCGGATGCGGTTGGTCCGTTCAGACCGATGTCGATACCGAGAAGACGGTTGGACCAGATGCGGTTGTTCCGAATCGTCACGTTCCTGGCGCCGGCGGCGACGGCAACACCGGTTTCGCCGTTGAACGCGATGACGTTGCTGCCGCTCGTGGGACTCAAGAAGTTCGTGTATTCGGTGGTGGCGGGGCCGACATTCGATCCATATCCTCCCGCACCGATGAAGACACCGCTGGCACCGTTCGGCAGCGGCTCGTCGGCGTGCGCCTTCGCTCCAATGCGATTGTTGGTAATGCCCAGATACCCGCTCAGATCGAAGATGCCGCTGAGTGTGTTGCCCGAAATCACGCAGTCGTGAATCGTCGTGGGATGGTAGCCCGCCACCGATGTCCCGATGCCGCGGGCATTCGGTCGCGCTGAGGAGCCGGTCGGATCGCTGCCGAGGAAGAGATGGTGCAGCTCCATCGCGTAGAAATTAGGGCAATCCGGGTTCCGGGCTTCCGTTACCGAGATGCCATTGTGGAGAAAGCCACCGATGGCGAGGTTCGCTACCTCGGCGTTGCAAGTGGCGACAAAAAGCCCATCGCCATCGACGATGCCGCCGCCGCTGATCTCGATCTCCGGACCGTCGGGATTCGCGTCGCCGAAGAATCCGGCCTGCGTCCCGCCGTCGATGCGCAAGTCTGCCGCGGTGATTGCCGGCAGCGGAGACAGGACGTGGATGGTTTTCCACGGCGTCGACGACGGCTCGCCGATTCGAAACGCAATAACCATCGGGACACCGGTCGCGGCGTTCGCGTCGAGGATTGCCTGGCGCAGGGAGCCGGTACCCGAGTCCGCTGTTGTCGTCACGTAGAAGGTGAGGATGAGAACGGTTGAGGCTTGTGCGGAATTCGACGACGGATTGGAGTCAGGCTCGCGTTCCGTCGTCGTGGCGGCAAAAGAAAGCTTGCCGTCGCCATAGGAAGGTGGTGCGAAGAGGATGACCTGGAAACCCGCCGAGCTTCGGGAGCCGAGCGCATCGGAGTGACAAACGATCCGGCCTGCGAACGGATTGGAGCAACCGGATGGCAGCGTCTTGATCGTCACGTCGGGCCGGAAGTCGACCGCGATATCCACGTCATGCGCCGCGACGGCGGAGACGTTTGTCAGGCTGATCCCCAGCGGAAAAGAGGATGACAGATCGGCTTTTTGAGGAGAGGAGAGCGAAACCGACAAGTCCGGATCCGGCGACACATGAACGGTCATCGACGCACTGTTGTTGCCCGGATTCGGATCGGAGGTACTGCTCGACACCGACGCGGTGACGATCACGTCGCCCGGCGTGTCGGGAAACTTCACAAAGTCGTTGACCCTCTGCTCGCCAACCGGCAGTATCCCGTTGGGGAAACTGCCGGCGAAAATGCAGCCGGTTGCGCAGGGACCAGTCGAGGCGCCGCCGGTTGCCGTGATCCTGACAACGACATCCTTTGCCTGGTCAGGTCCGTTATTGCGGACGAAAAACGTGACATAGCGGTTGTCGCCGGTCGGGACTGTGATGCTGCCGGAAATGTCCGGCGTAACGATCAGATCGGCGTCGGCGAAGACGGCGGTTGAAACGACTGAGATCACGACTGCCAGGAAAAGTGGCTTCATGCAAATAATCATACAGCGAAGCTGCAAATCGGAAGCGTTACCGAGCTCTGCGTGGCCATTGAGTGACGCGACAAATGGCCATTTTCTTACCGCGGAATCAGCTCCGCCTCTTCGCCAACGCCGCGAATGACATCGTCGACGTTGTCGCCCCCGAGGAGGAGGGCGAAGGATGTGCGCCAGATGCGCGCGAGCTCCGGAGTTGACGTGCGAACGAGCGGAACGCCGTTTCGTTCGATGAGGAAAGTGGCGGCCTCGGTGCGTCCGATGCGCATCGCTGGCAAACCGTGATGCGCAGCCAGGCGAAGCAGCTCGTCGATGTGCGATGTCGACACGATTGCCCGCCCTTGCGACTCGCCGAAGAGGAGCGCGATCGCGTCGATGCCATCCGCGTGACCGCCAAGCTCGACGTGGCAGCCGCTGCCGCTCATCGCGCACTCGGCCAGCGCGACGCCGAGTCCGCCGTTGGAAAGATCGTGCGCGCTGCGCAGGAGGCGGTGTTCGTAGGCGTCAAGGAAAAACGCGATGAGCGTCTTTTCCCGAGCGAGATCGACACGCGGCGGCAGCGCTAACGCATCGGGCAACCGCATCTGCTGCCATTCCGATCCACCCAACTCGTCACTCGTCTCGCCGATCAGCACGATATCGAGTCCCGCCTCGGGGAACGCGATCCCGCAACCGTCCGTCTCGTGCTCGAGGATTCCCACCATGCCCACCGTCGGCGTCGGCAACACCGCGCGGCCCTCGGTCTCGTTGTAGAACGACACGTTGCCGCTCACGACCGGCGTTTCAAAAGCTACGCACGCGTCGCTGATGCCGCGGATGCACTCGGCGAACTGGCCCATGATCTCCGCCCGTTCCGGCGAGCCGAAGTTGAGGCAGTCAGTGATCGCGACCGGCCGTCCGCCGCTGACCGCGATGTTGCGCGCCGCCTCGGCCACCGCCTGCTTGCCGCCTTCGTACGGATCGAGAAAACAGTAGAGCGGATTGACGTCGCTCGTCATCGCCAGCGCGCGGCCGGTACCCTTGACGCGGACGATCGCGGCATCGCGGCGCTCCGGTCCTGCGATCGTGTTGGTGCGGACGGTCGTGTCGTATTGCTCCCAGATCCAATGTTTCGAGCAGAGATTCGGCGACGCGATCAGATGGAACAGCTCGTCAGTGAGATCGCTATCGTCAGCGCGTTGACGATCGAGAATCGCCGGCAACGAACGATCCGGCATCGACATCGGACGCTCATAAACGGGCGCCTCGGTCGAGATCGGATCGACCGGAATCGCAGCCACTTCTTCTTCGCCCCAGAACAACCGCACGAATCCGTCGTACGTCACTTCGCCGACGACGGCAGCGTTCAGATCCCATTTCTCGAACGTCCGCACCACCTCATCTTCGCGGCCGCGTTTGGCCACGATCAGCATCCGTTCCTGCGACTCGCTGAGCATGATCTCGTACGGCGTCATGCCGCTTTCGCGCACCGGCACGCGGTCGAGATGCATGCGCACGCCTGTGCCCGCGCGGCCCGCCATCTCGAACGATGACGACGTCAGACCCGCCGCGCCCATGTCCTGAATGCCGACGACGGCGTCCGACTCCATGATCTCGAGACACGCTTCGAGAAGGAGCTTTTCCGTGAATGGATCTCCGACCTGCACCGTCGGCCGTTTCTCCTCGGACGCCTCGTCGAACTCCGCCGAGGCCATCGTCGCGCCGTGAATGCCATCGCGTCCCGTTTTCGATCCGACGTAGATCACCGGATTGCCGACGCCGCTCGCGGTGCCTTTGAAGATGCGGTCGCGGGTGGTAACGCCGAGGGCGAAGACGTTGACGAGGATGTTGCCGTTGTAGGAGGAATGGAACGACGTCTCGCCGCCGACCGTGGGAATGCCGATGCAGTTTCCGTAGCCGCTGATGCCGCGCACGACACCGTCGACCAAGTACTTCATACGCGGCGCATCGAGCGCACCGAAGCGCAGCGAATCGAGACAGGCGATCGGCCGCGCACCCATCGTGAAGATGTCGCGCAGGATTCCGCCAACGCCGGTGGCCGCGCCCTGGTACGGCTCGATGAACGACGGATGGTTGTGCGATTCCATCTTGAACGCGGCCACCCAACCGTCGCCGATGTCGATGACGCCTGCGTTTTCGCCGGGCCCTTGAATCACGCGCGGCCCGGTCGTCGGAAACTTTCGCAGATGCACGCGCGACGATTTGTACGAGCAGTGCTCCGACCACATCACGCTGAAGATGCCGAGCTCCGTGTAGTTGGGCGCGCGCCCGAGGATTTGCTCGATGCGTGCGTACTCGTCGGGGCTGAGACCGTGCGATGCGATGAGCTCAGGAGTGATGCGCGGCTCGTTCATGCCGCTGATTCTGTCAAAAAAAGGGCCGCCGAGGCGGCGGCCCTGAGAGTTGGGTGCGGGACGAGCTACTCGCGGGCGCCCTCGTGATGACGCATCATCATCGGTCCGCCCATTTCCATCTTCGCGTGCATCGCGTCGAACTTCGCCTTCTGGTCCGGCGTCAGGATCGCGGTGAGCTTCGCGTGCGTCGACTCGTGCGCGGCCTGAATCTGTTTGTCGATGGCGCGCATCGCCAGGAACGCGCGTCCGACTGCGGTGGCATCCGGATTCGCGACGTCAACCGCGGCTTGCAACTGCTGCTCGGCGGCGTGATGCTGGTCGAAGAGCGGCTTGACTGACGCCTCCAACTGCGAATGGATCGCGTCCCACTGAACCTTCTGATCGGTGGAGAGGTTGAGTGCGGAAGCGATTTCGTCGGCGCCCGGGCCCATGCCCATGGCGAGACGATGCTTCATCATGCCGGGATGTTCCGGCTCCTGCGCGAATGCGAAAGCGGCGATGGAAAGAGCGGCGACGAGAACAACGATGGTCTTTTTCATTTTTTGTGTTTCCTTTCGCTGGGCAATGTACGCATCCTACCCCTCGGAGTGATCAACAGCACGCAAGCTGTTTGTAAGAAACGTAAAACCCGCTTGCAGCCTTCATTTTCGCGCAAATGCCGATGCTAGACTCGATCGCATGAAGCGCAGCCGCAATGCCATCGCCGCGCTGATCTCGCTCGCGGTTCTCGGTGCCGCGCTCATCGTCCTCGGCGCGCTGCAATACCGCTGGATCGGCGAGATGGCCGATGCGGAGCGTCAGCGCATGAGCGCCGGAATCGAGTTCGCCGCGCATCACTACGCCGACGACTTCGATCACGAGCTCACGCGGATTTTCTTCGCGTTCCAGATGCCGCTTCCCGAGGCGACATCCGATCATCTGCTGCGCGTTTACGACGAGTGGTCAGCGTCATCGCGCGATCCGCGAATCGTGAAAGCGATCTACTTCGTGCCGCCGAACGGCGTCGACAAAATCGAGCTCGTCGATCCGGCCGCGCGCAGTTTGCGTGCCGTCGCGTGGCCCGCCGCGCTCGCGCAATTGCGGCCGATGATCGCCGCCGAATTTGCCGGTGGTCGTCCCGTTCCGCCGCTGCTTCCCCGCGTGACCGCGCTCGTCGTGCCGTGCGGCGGGATGGAGCGCATGAAGATGATGGCCATTCACCACGCGCTTGGAATGCCGCCGATGGAAATGCCGCACATGGAGCCCGGGCCGCCCGGCGGCGGTCCGGTCTGTCCGGCCTACACGATCGTCGAGCTCGATCGCGACTACATCGCGCGCGTTCTGCTGCCCGACCTGACGCGCCGTTACTTCGACACGCCGGCGGGACGTCAGTACGAAGTGGCCATCGTCGCGTCGGACAGCGGCGATCTTCTGTATCGCTCGGACGATTCGACCTCGCCGTTTCGCGCCGATCTGACGCTGCCGATTTTCAGCGTGCGCGCGTTGAGGCGCGAACCGTTCGATAGCCCTGTTTTGTTGCGCGAGCCGCAGATTCATCCGGCGGTCTGGCAGCTTCAGGTGCGGCATCATGCGGGGACGCTCGAAGAAGTTGTCGGCGCGACGCGGCGCCGCAATCTGATGCTCACCGGCGGAATCCTTGCCGTTCTCGCCGGCACCGTTCTCGCGCTTGTGGCGATGCTGCGCAGCGCTGAGCGGCTGCGATTGCAGCAACTCGAGTTCGTCGCCGGCGTCACGCACGAGCTGAACACGCCGGTGGCCGCGCTCACCGCGGCCGGCCAGAATCTTGCCGACGGAATCGTCACCGAGCAATCGCAGGTGGCGCGATACGGCGCTGCCATCGTGAAAGAGTCGCGACGGCTGACCGAGATGATCGGACAGGTTCTCGCGTACGGGGGCATGCAGTCGCGCCGCAAACTTTCACATGCACCGGTCGACATCAGCGTCGTCATCGACGAAGCGGTCGCCGCGTGCCGCTGGATGGCCGACGAGCAAAGTGTGACGATGGAGACCAACGTCGATCGCGGTTTGCCGCTCGTCGAAGGCGATGCCGCTTCGCTCGCGCGTGCCGTGCAGAATCTCATCGCCAACGCCGTCCGTCACGGCGCCTCGGGCAAGTGGGTTTCGATCAGCGCCTCGGCCGACGATCGAAGCGTCATGATTCGTGTCGAGGATCGGGGCGCCGGCATCGCCGCACGCGATCTTCCGCATCTGTTCGAGCCCTTCTACCGCGGCCGCGGCGCCGATCGCGTTCGTGGCAGCGGTCTCGGGCTCACCATCGTCAAACAGATCGCCGCCGCGCATGGCGGAAGCGTCACGGCCGAGCGCCGCCGCGAGCAGGGCGCGGCGTTCACGCTCCGCTTGCCGGCGCGCGCCGTCGCCGAGCCGGTTTCGGAGATCGCGCAGCATGCCTGAGCTGCTGCGCCGCATCCTGCTGGTCGAAGACGAAGAGAGCCTGATCCTGACGCTGCGCGACCGCTTCGAATCGGAGGGATACGCGGTGACCGTGCAGAGCGACGGCGAGTCGGCGCTGGCCGCGGGAACGCGCGCGCCGTTTGATCTCATCGTGCTCGATGTCGCGCTGCCGAAAAAGAACGGCTTCGACGTCTGCCGCGATCTTCGCCAGCGCGGAATCCAGACGCCGATCCTCATGCTCACCGCGCGCGGTCAGGTTGTCGATCGCGTCGTCGGCCTCAAGCTCGGCGCCGACGATTACCTGACCAAACCTTTCGAGATGATGGAGCTACTGGCGCGCGTCGAAGCGCTGCTGCGACGTTCGCGCACGATGGCCGCAAACGCGTCGGACTCGTTTGCCTTCGGCCCGATTCACGTTGACTTTCGAAGTGCCGAGGTGAAGCGGGAGGGAGCGCCGGTGGAGCTGTCGACACTCGAGATCAAACTGCTCCGCTACTTCGTCGAGCACCGCGGCGCCGTCGTCGGGCGCGATGAGCTGCTCGACAAAGTGTGGGGTTACGACGCCACTCCGGTCACGCGAACGGTCGATGTTCACGTGGCCTCGTTGCGGCAAAAACTCGAAGCAAATCCGTCGAAGCCGGAATACATCGTGACCGTGCACGGGCTGGGGTACAAGTTTTTGGGGTAGCGCAGCAGACCGAGGTACGTCAGAAGTTCGACTCTTCTAGAGTTGATCACACTACACATTCCGAACCTCCTTGACCCCTGTCTTAGGCCCGAGGCCATGTCTGCCTTATCGGTGAGCGTCTTTTCGCATCAACCGTGATTTGGAGAGACTCTTTACAGGTGGTCTGTCCAGGAGGGCGCGGGCATCCGGACGAACTGCGACCTTGCGACTGAAGAGTCTACGGCGTCTCCGAAACACAAGGTGGTGTTTTGAGTGAACGCACGTTCGCTTTGAACAATCCAAACGCGTTTTGTACGACCAGCCTGTAGTAGTACGTTGTATTCGGGCTGAGACCAAAGACAGGCTCATATGCGGGGCCGTCCTCAAGGTGTCGGCGCTTCGGCGTAACTCGGCCGAGAGTTGAAGTCTTACCCCATTCAAACCAAACGAGCCCATCATCTCCCACATACGCAGTTCCGCTGAAAATCGCGTTGTCACATCTGGGGCTGAAATGGGTGACGCCGCCATCCAATTGAATGTCTTCGATCACCGTGGCCCAGGTGCTCGGCCGTGTGTTAACGGCGAGCGTAATGGTAGTAACGCAAACCACAGTGAGAACGACTGTAATCAGTACGAACGACACGAGATGACGCCCATCGATAAAATTAGCACGGGCGAGGCTGATCACCAGGTAGCCCCAATATATGAATATTAGTAGGAGGCTTGGCAGCAACCAGAACCCAGAGAACTCGTTTGGATTGATGTTTCGCGTCAATCCGTACGCGAACGCCGGTAGGTAAAGTGGCAACCACGCGCTCGCAAATGCGAATGCCGTAAGCATCGCACTCGCCTTCACTGGTTTCACTATGAGCCACGCTGCGATTGCTCCACTCAGCACCACGACAAGAAAGGTGAAGAGTGTACTCGCGGCCCACTCGGCGTAGTCCTGCCATGTGGATGGGGGCGTTGTGGCGTTCGCGGGCACGATCGAAAAGGTTAGGCCAGCCGCGATGCTGGCGTTCAGCAACAGGAAGGGCCACGGAGGCATGAATCGCTCAGGCGCCTGCTCGTATTCAAGGAAGAATCGACGAGGCCGGAGACGAATGTAATTCCAGAGGGTCGACAGATACCGCGGAATACCCTGGATCGCCGCATCGGACAATCGCGAGAACGGATTTCCAACTATCTGAAGCATATTTGGCACTCAACGGTGAGCGACGCAACGAGCAGGTTCTCGGTCTGGTCTTACGGTCACGGTCTCGCTGGTGAATCCTACCGTAGTCCTCGCCATATGGCCGTTAGTCTCGAAGTCTCTTGTCTCGCATCTGCCTTGATCCAGAGCACCTTCCGCAGCGCCGAGGTGAGGAGGGAAGGGGCGCCGGTAGAGCTGTCGACGCTCGAGATCAAACTCCTACGCTACTTCGTCGAGCACCGCGGCGCCGTCGTCGGGCGCGATGAATTGCTCGACAAAGTGTGGGGCTACGACGCCACGCCGGTCACACGCACGGTCGATGTTCACGTGGCCTCGCTGCGGCAAAACTCGAAGCAAATCCGTCGAAGCCGGAGTACATCGTGACCGTGCACGGGCTGGGCTACAAGTTCGCCGGATAAAGCGTTTCACGCGGAGACGCGGAGGGCGCGGTGCCTTTCTCCGCTCCTCCGCGGCTCCGCGTGACACCGTTGTATCTTCCCCAAATGCAATCCGTTCGCTTGATCGAAACCGGCAAGCGGCTCGTGGACCTGGAAATCGCTGATCCAACGTGCGCCGCCAACGAAGTCATCATCGAGGTCCGCGCCGCCGGCATTTGCCACAGCGACGCGCACTACCGCGCCGGCCGTGGCCGAGTCGCGCTCCCGCTCACCCTCGGCCATGAGATCGCCGGCGTCGTCCTCGAGATTGGCGACGACGTAACGAACGTTGCTGTTGGCGATCGTGTCGCCGTGCACTACCTCGTCTCGTGCGGCAAGTGCGCGAATTGCGTTCGCGGCGGCGAGCAGTTTTGCGTCGACGGCGAGATGTTCGGCAAGGAACGCGACGGCGGCTTCGCCGAATGGATTGTCGTCCCCGCGCGCAACGCGGTGCTCATTCCGCCGTCCGTTCCGTTCGATGAAGCGGCGGTGATGATGTGTTCAACCGCCACCGTCTACCACGCACTGCGGCTGGCCGGACTGCAATCCGGCGAGTCGCTCGCCATCATCGGTTTCGGCGGCCTCGGCGTCTCCGCGCTGCAACTCGCCGACGCGTTCGGAGCGAGCTCGATCACCGCAATCGACGTCGTCCCCGAGAAACTCGCAGCCGCCGCAGCCCTCGGCGCCGTCGGCCTCGACGCCCGTCGCGACGATCTGTCGAACGAGATCCGCCGCATCACCGGCGGTCTTGGCGCGGACGTCGTCCTCGACCTCGCCGGCATCGCATCGACGCGTCTTGCCGCCCTGCAATCGCTCGCCCCCGGCGGCCGCCTCGTCCTCGTCGCCCTCGGCCCGCAGCCCTTCACCTTCGATCCGTACGCCAACGTCCTCACGCGCGAACGCCGCATCATCGGCTGCTCCGACCACCTCCTCACCGAGCTCCCCGAGTTGATGGACCTCGCCCGCCGCGGCGACATCGATCTCTCGTCCGCAATCACGCGCCGCGTGCCACTCGAAGCGAATGCGATCAACGATGTCCTCGACGATCTCGACCGCGGAACGAGCCACCTGCGGACTGTCATCACGCGATGAAGCCGCTCACGCGAAGCCGCGCACGCGAAGGCGCGAAGCCGCGAAGGGGCTAGTGGTTTTTCTTCGCGCCTTCGCGTCTTCGCGTGCGCGTCTTCGCGTGAGCACTACGTCACATCGATCTCGCGCGCTCCATCATCGAGCACGCGGATCGCGATCTCGACGTGCTCATCCTCGAACTCCGTGAACGCGCCTTTCGGCCATTCGATCAGCTTCACGCCCGGCCCTTGCAGTAACTCCGGGATTCCGATCTCCAGCCATTCGCGGCGGTTGTCCGTGAGGCGGTAGCCATCGATGTGGATGATCGGCGCGCGGCCAGCGACCGGATATTCGTGAACGATTGCGAACGACGGCGACGCGACATCCAGCGGATTCGCGCCAAGCTCCGCGGCGATGGCGCGGGCGAGGAAAGTCTTGCCGGCGCCGAGGTCGCCGACGAGATGGACGACGGCATCGGGCGGGAGAGTGCGCGCGATCGCGCGGCCGGCAGCCTCGGATTCGGATTCGGTGTGGCAGAGGAATTGGGTCACGAGGACTGATTATCGCGGTTTGTCGCGTCCAAACGTATTACGATAGGGTCGATCGATGCCGTTCGTGGGGGAAATCAATGGCGCAAACGAAAGTTTCATCAAAGTACCAAATTGTGATTCCGAAGGAGCTTCGCGCGCAGGTTGACATCCGGCCGGGCCAGAAGTTTCAGATGGTGGCCAAGGGCGGGGTGATTACTCTCGTTCCAGACAAGCCGATCTCGGAGATGCGCGGATTTGTCCGAGGCATTCGGACGAGCGGCTTCCGGGAGAAAAAGGACCGGTTTTGATCGTTCTTGATTCCTCCGGATGGCTCGAGTTCTTTGCCGATGGTCCATTCGCTGACGAATTCGCAAAACGATTGCGCCAACCCGGCAACGTGGTCACCCCCACGATCGCAATCTATGAGGTCTACAAGTGGCTCAAGCGCGAGAGGTCCGAGCAGGAAGCGGTTCAAGCCGTGGCGACGATGCAGAAAACCATTGTTGTCGATGTCACGAAGGAACTTGCTGTGTCCGCAGCGGACCTCAGTCTCGATCACAAGCTTGCGATGGCCGATTCGATCATGTTGGCCGTGGCGCA
Organism: Thermoanaerobaculia bacterium; assembly: GCA_963719365.1. Classification (GTDB taxonomy): domain Bacteria; phylum Acidobacteriota; class Thermoanaerobaculia; order Gp7-AA8; family Gp7-AA8; genus JADGNZ01. The sequence goes on from OY970380.1 coordinate 3,163,609, forward strand.
GGCATATGACGCCGAACTCGTGACGACTGACTCTGACTTCGAAGGGATTGAGCGAGTCAGCGTCTTCTCAAAGAAGTCGTGACCAGTCCGCGAAAGTTCGAGGTCGATTAGGTTGGCGCTACACTCCGCAACCAGTCGATTGCGGCGTACGGAATGAGCGAAACGGTTGCGGCGGCACTGTTGATGTTTCAGCGGTATCTCAACGAAGAGATCCCGCCGAATGCTGCGTCGTATGCGCTGGCGACGTTGATGGCGCAGCCGCCCGACGTCCTCATGCAGCAGGTGGCGACGTGGACGGCGGAGCGGAGCCAGTCCGGCTCGGGTGCGCCTCGGGATCTTCTGCTGCTCGCGCTGAAGAAGGTCTACATCACCGGCGAGTTGAATCTCCTCGATCGCGAAGCGGTGGCGAATTATCTCGATCGCGTGACTGGCGTGGCGCTTCGGCTTTGTCCGGACGGTGACCGCGATCAGTTGCGCAGCGACCTTTCGACGATGCGCATGTCGCGGTCGACGACGGCGTCGCTGCAGGACTTGGTCGCGCCCGCGCGAATGCCGACTCTCAGCGTTCCCGTTCCGGTCAACGACGGCGAGGCGCAGGCAGCGAAGCAGTATTCGCTGATTTTCGACCGCCTGACGCGGGAAAAGGCGGAAGCGGGGCCGAAGGGACCCGCAGCTGATCCGCAGGCGATCGCGCAACTTCTGTCGATGGCTGCTTCGCGATCGCAGAATGCGCAGCAACTGAATCAGTATCTCGATCAGCTTCGTCCTCTCGCCGGCGGTGGCGAAGGAAACGTCTTCGTCATCCTCGGCGGCGCGATGCCTTCCTGGGATGTCGCCAATCTGCTGCCCGGCACCACAGCAAAAGCGCCGTCACAAGTCGGAGCGATGGAGAAGATCATCGACCTGGCCGAGAGTCCCGAGGTCGCCATGAAGCGATTTCGCGAGCTCGTGACCGCGGCGGTCGAAAAATTCAATCAAGGCGCGCTGGGCGCGGCGTTGTGGATGCTCGATGTGGCCGAGGATTCCATTCCTGAGAAGAAGCTGGACATCGAAACCGTCGACCAGTTTCGCGCCGAGACCGTCGAGATGATCAGCGCCATGCAGTTGCGCAAATATGCGGAGACGAAATCGAAGCATGCGGCCGTGAAGATCGCGCTCGAATTCTTTCCCACGCTTCATCTGGAGACGCTCTTTCGCAATCTTCGCGGTGAAAAGCGTGCCGAGCAGCGGCGCGCCTTCCTCGGTTTCATCGAAGCGTACGGCGTGATCGGGCGCAATGCCGCTCTCGACGAGCTCGATCGCGAGCTGCCACGCCCCGACGTGGACACGTACTACCTCCGCAACCTCATCTATCTCCTGCATCGTATCCAGCGCGAGTCGCAGGAATCGATCGGACGCGAGTTTGATGGTCTGGAAAAGGCGTCGGAGCCGGCGCAGATCATCTACGTGATCAAAGAAGCGGCCACCGCGCTCGGTTTGATCAAGACCGATGCCGCGGTGAAGCTCCTGACCACGCGGCTGGCTCAATTCGAAGCCACGCTGCTCCGCAACGACACTTCGACGCACCCGGCGGGCGAGATGCAGAAACTGCTCGACCGGATCACCGGATCGCTGGCGCGGATCGGCACATCGGCTGCGCTGCTGACCATCGCCCGTCATGGGATGAAGGCCAATCCGCCGCTCGGCGATACGCGCGCCCGGCTCGCATCACTCGCACAGCACGACCTCTCGTTCGACGAGAGCACGGTCAATATCCTGCTCAAAGCGCTGCGCGAGGAAATCCCGGGCAAGCTTCTCGGGCGTCTGTTGCCGAGGGTGCAGGATGGGACGGTGCGGCTGATGGAGGCGCTCTCCGGAACGCGGACCGATGAGACCGAGGATATTTTTCGCGACATCGCACGCCGGTTTCCCGACCAGGACGTGGGACGCGCGGCCGCGCAAGCGCTCGCGAAATGGTCGCCGGAAGAAGTTGCCACACGCCCCGACGCGGCGGCGACGCTTGCGGGCGAGCTCGAATTCTTCGGCCTGCCCTCCGTGATGCAGTCGCTCGGCGAGATGCGCGCCACCGGCATGCTTACGCTCACCAACAAACAAAAACTGCCCGTAGCCAAGCTCGTGTTCGTGGATGGCAAGTTTCTCAATGCGCAAACGGGACACATACGCGGCGACGAGGCTCTCTATCAGACGTTGGAGCGGCCGGTACCCGGCGCGTTCGCGTTCGTTCCCTATCCTCCGGAGAAGGTAGTGAGCGACATCGTGCCTCGGGAGATCATGGGAATGCTTCTCGAGGGAATGCGCCGCAACGACGAGTTGCAGCGCCTCGCCGCGCTCGTACCGGACGACATGATCCTGACGAAGACGGCCTTCAAGCCGACACCACATCCGGAGGAAGAAGATCCGATCCTGGCCCGCGAAGTGTGGCTCAAGGCATCCTCGGGCTCGCGTATCGCGGAGTGCGAGCGGCAACTGGCAACCGATTCCTTTCGCGTACGGCGGATCGTCGCGCACTGGCTCGAGGAAGGTGCGTTGGTCGAGCGCGGAGCTGCGAGCGAGTCGTGAGCTGATCGGCACTTCGCAGTCGCTTTTCTGAACCTCTCGCGGTGCACTCCAATCGAGCGCTGGTATAAACCGGGAACATAGGTAACACATCGGCCCGGGGACATAGGTAACAGTCGACTCCAAACGGCCCCTCATCCGGCCTTCGGCCACCTTCTCCCCATCTGAAAAGCGATGGGGAGAAGGGGCTCGACGGGAGAGCTTGACGCGAGAGCGCGCGGGTTACGTCTCGCGCAGCCGTTTGATCGCCAGCGGAATCCGTTCCGCGAGATCGCCTGCAGTCAATCCGGTGTCGCCCATTTCGTCTTTGAGCATGTCGCCCGTGAATCCGTGGACGTACACCGCGGCAATTGCGGCGTTGAACGGATCGATGCCGCGGGCGAGGAGCGCCGTGATGATGCCGCCGAGAACGTCGCCCATGCCGCCCGTAGCCATGCCGGGATTGCCGGTGGGATTGACGTTGACGTGACCGTCGGGCTCGGCGATCAGCGACTGAAAACCTTTGAGCACGACGACGCATCCGGTGAGACGCGCCGCTTCGCGCGCGGCGTCGATGCGATTTGCGTTGATGTCGCTAGCGGTCCTGCCGAGGAGCCGGGCAAGCTCGCCGGGATGCGGCGTGAGGACGCGCGGGTGGCGCGAAGGATTGATGTCGCTTGCGCGCAGTTCAAACGCGTTCAATGCGGATGCATCGATGACCAGCGGACGTTCGATCGCGGCCACCAGATCGCGAACGCGTGTGTAGCTGGCCTTGTCATCGCCCAGGCCGGGGCCGATGAGCACCGCGTCTTTGTTCTTCGCAAACACGATCACGTCGTCGCCCACGTGCGTCATCGACTCGATCGATCCCGCGTTGACAAGCCTCGCCGTCTCGGCGTCCGTCACAACGGTCACGAGTCCCGCCCCGCTCCGAATCGCGCCTCGGGCCGCCAAAACCGCCGCCCCGCTACGGCCAGGCGAGCCGGCGATGATGGCCACGTGGCCGTACGTGCCTTTGTGCGTCGCGGCCAGGCGCGGCGCGAAATGCGGGCGTACATCGGACGGCGTCGTCAGCGCCAACGTGATGTTCTCGTCTTCGATCGCAGCGGTGGGAATGGAGATGTCCGCGACGACCACTTCGCCGCAACTGACGGCTGCCGGCTCGAAGATGTGACAGATTTTCGGCGCGGCGAACGTGATGGTGAGTGCCGCCTGCACGCACGGCTCGAAGGTCTCCGCGCTCGATGCGTTCGCGCCGCTGGGCAGATCGACGGCGACGATCGGCGGCCCGAGCTCCATCATGGAAACGATCGTCTCGGCGAACAATCCTTCCGGTGCGCGATTGAGTCCGGTGCCGAAGATCGCATCGATGATTAGGTCTGCGTCCGAGGCGTGAACCAGCGCTTCGTTGAGCGAGTCGTCATCGGTGATGTCGTGAAGCTGCAGGCCGAGGCGTTCACAAATGGCGAGATTCGCAGCGGCATCGCCGGAGATTTTCTTGCGGTCGCCAACGATGAACACCATCGGCACGACGCCGCGCTGTTCGAGATGCCGTGCGATCGCGAAACCGTCGCCGCCGTTCGCACCGAGGCCGCAGAAGATCGCCGCGCGGTCGCAGTCGGGATAGTGATCGCCGATGGCATCGACCACAGCCAGCGCCGCGTTTTCCATCAGCACGATCGACGGAATGCCGAAGCGCTCCGTAGCGCGCCGGTCGATCGATTTCATCTGATCGGAGGTGAGGATGTGCATGGTGATCGAGCGAACGATAACTCTTTCGAGGAACGATTACGCCGCCAAACGACAGCGCCGCTCACACCATCTTGATCAACGTCAGCGCGCCCTTCACGTCCATCGACGAAAGAGGTTTGCGCATCACGCCCGCCACGCCCGCTTTTTCGAAGGTGTTGTCGAGTTGGGCGAGCATTTCGTCGGTCATGAGGACGATGGGGACAGGGCGGAGGCGCTCGTCGCGCTGGACGACGCGGACGAAGCCGAGGCCGTCGGCGACGGGTTCTTCGCCCTTCGATTCGGGGGGCAGATCGAAGCCGCCGCGGATCCGGCTGTCGAGAAAAATGATGGCGGGATTCTGCTCGAAGGCGAGGTTGACGCCGTCGCGCGCGTTGCCGGCTGCCAGCACGCGATAACCCTCGGTCTTCAGAACGTTGGTAAGAAACGCCAACTGCTCCGGATCGTGATCGATCACCAGCGCCGTCACGCGCTTCGAGGCGCTGCGCGTCATTGTTGCGGCTTTCTGCATGATGTCGATGCGGTCGAGCAGTTCGCGGGCACTGCGCGGCCGGTCGATGACCCGCTTCTGCAGCATCGAAAAGACGAGCTCGCGCGTGTCGTTGGAGATGTTGTGCGAGCGGGAGATCGGCTCGGGCGACGCGTAGAGATGCGCTTCCAGCACCTCTTTGATCGACTTCGCGCGATACGGCAGCTCGCCGGTCAACAGGCGATAGAGCACGACGCCGCATGAATAAAGGTCCGACGCCGCAACGACCGGCTCGCAACGAAGCTGCTCGGGCGCCATGTAATCAGGCGTGCCCGCCAATTCCTTTTGCACGATGTCCTGCGACGTAGCCACGCCGAAGTCGGTGATGAACGCCATGCGATCTTTGTTGAGCAGAATGTTTTCGGGCTTGATGTCGCGGTGAACGATGCCGAGGTCGTGAGCGGCGCGCAGACCGCGCAACACCTGGCGCATGATCGCCAGCGCCGACTGTTCATCGAACGTCGTGCGACGCGTCAGATGTTTGAGGAGATTGTCGGCATCGATGTACTCCATCGAAATGAACGGATAGCCCTCGGCGAACCCGAGGTCGAAACTCTGCACGACGTTGCGATGGCGGATGCGGCGCGCCAGCTTCAACTCCGTCTTGAACCGATCGTACGCATCGGGATCTTCGTGAATCGGCAGCGACAGGACCTTCAGTGCGACGACCTCATCGATCGACTCATCGATCGCGCAACAGACGTAGCCCATCGCGCCGGAGCCGAGAAAACGCTGGATGCGATAGCGCCGCGCGAAGATCGTCCCCGGGGCGAGCATCGTCTCGACCGCGAGCGTGTTCAGTCGCGTCGAGTGCTCGCGCCGCACGGACTTGATCAGCGTTCCCTGCCCCATCGACTCCTCGGGTGCGACGAACGTGGGGTACGTGTCTTCGTTCGTGAGGCCGTCACTCACGAGCGTCGATGAGGTCAAGCTGCCGTCATGACTTTGCACGCCCTGCAAATGCGCAGGGTCGCGCCGTCCGCATTGGCTGCAGAACTGGTCGATGGGCCGGACTCCGGCGCCACAGGCTTGGCAAACCAGGTCGTAACCTGGCCAGCGTTCAACGTCAGGCATCGATCTCCATCGGTACGACGACGTTCGGAGCGAGCTTCGCCAGCGTGGGGATCGAAGCGCGCTGCCAGGTTACGTTGCGGTCATAGCGCAACACGAGACGATAACAATCGGGCGCCGGTTTGCAGCGCGTGATCCAGCGGACGAGCGTGAGGATGCCCGAGCTGTTCATGAAGTTGAGATCCTGAACGTCGAGCTCGACGACTTTCACGTTGCGGCGCCGCGCTTCTTCATCGATCAGCGTCCAGTATGGATTCAGCGCGTCGCCGGGATCGCGCATTTCCACGGCGCCGCTCATGGCGATGCGAAGCGTATCGCCGTCGAGCCTGGGAATGATCGTCAGCGACTCGACGGTGAGAGGAACGAAACCACGTTCGGCGCTCATGCCGCCTCCAGTTTGAAGATGGCGTGAATGGAGACTTCATCTTCGTTGACGTCGAGACGCAATCGCGCGCCGGCCTCGTACAAAATCCGGATCAGTCCGAGCCGGCTCTGTCCCTCGGTCATCGCCGCCTCCTCCATTTTCTTCAGGTAAATCTGCTCCGGCTGACCGGTCTGGATGAGGGCGAGCTCGCGGCGCAGCGTGTTGATGTGATGCTGCTCGGCTTTGTTTTTCACGCAGACGTCGACCTCGTTCTCGGCCTTGGCGATCGAGATTTTGAGGTAGCCCTCTTCTTCCGAGGCGTATTTGACGGCGTTTTCGAGAAGCTCGGAGGCGGCCATCGAGATCTGTTCGGCGCGCTCTTTGTCGGAGAGTCCGATCATGAAAAAGCTCGCCACGAACTTGCGCACGCAACTGATGTACGTCCATCGCGGCCCGAACCGCATCTCGACGTAGTCGGAAGATAGCCGCTCCGTGATCATTCTTCAGCTCCTTTTGACTGCCATCAGGCTGACGTCATCCTTCGGCGTTCCGGCCCACTGCCATGCCGTCGCGGCGATCGATGAGACGATCGTCTCCGCCGGCTCATCGTGAAGTCTCTTCAGTTCCGCGGTCAGCCGGTCGATGTCGTAACACTCGCCGGCCGTGTTGCGCGATTCGGTTACTCCGTCGGTGTGAAGCAATGCCACGTCGCCGCGGCGAAGCGAGAGCGATCTGTCGATCGTGTGCGACTCGACGTCGGCGGAGATGCCGAGCCACAATCCTTCGGTCGGCAGCCGTTCCACGCTCTTGTCCGCGGCACGGTAGACGAGCAGATCGGTGTGCGCGCCGGCGTAGACGATCTTGCCCTCGTCTTCGATGCGGGCGACGACCATCGTCATGAACTTCTCCTGGCCGAGTCGTGATTTGAGGTTGTAGAACATGGCGCGATTCAGCGCCGAAATGAATTTGGCCGGCGACTGGTAGTGGCCATTCTGCTCGCAAAGCATCGTGAACATCGCCTGCGCCATCATCATGATCAAGCCCGAGGTGACGCCGTGGCCGGTGACGTCGCCGACGCCGATCCACGCGCCCGCGCCGGTGCGGCGGAACTCGTAAAAGTCGCCGCCCACTTCTTCGGCAGGCAGCATGATCGCGGAGATGTCGTAGCCGGGCAGCTCGAAGGTTCGTGGCAAGACCGACGTTTGGATCGCGCGCGCCAACGCCATTTCCTGATCGTGTTTCGCGAGGATCTCGGCGTCGCGGGCGCGAATCTCGGAGAGCATCTCGTTGAATCCGTCGATGAGCAGGCCGATCTCGTCGTTCGCTTCCTTCTCGACGCGCAACGTGTAGTCCTTCTCGCGTGAAACTCGTTTTTCAGCGCGCAGCAAACGGTGAATCGGACGCGTGATGGCGCGTTGAAAAAGCGATGCGAGAAGGAGCGCGAGGAACGCGGCGCCAACGTAGATGCCGCCGGCGATCTGCAGCGTGCGTGTGCGGCGCACGGCCAGCTCGCTCAAATCGGATCGGACGGTCACGGTTCCGACGCGTGCGCCGTTGAAGAGCACCGGCCGCGTGACGCCGATGTGCTGGGCGTCGATCCACGCGCCATCGTGCGGCAGCGCGCCCGGCGTGTCGCCGTCTTTCGCGCGGGCGTACGTCGCGAAGAGCGCTCCGTTGCTGTCGTAAATCGCGGCACCGGTGATCTGCGGTTGCGCGCGCAACGCCGCGAGTGAAGCCTTCGCGCTCTCCTTGTCGTTGAACGCAACCGACGACGACGCGTTCTCACCGATGATGCCGGCGAGCGTGTTGACGTCGTGCAGCACTTCGCCGCGAAACGTGGAGCCGTCGTACGCAGCCAGGGCGCCGATTGTCAGCAGCAGCGCTGCCAGACTCGTCAGCATGAAGCCGGTCATCAACTTGCTGCGAATGGAGAGATCGCGAAAACGAACCATTTGTTGAGTGGCCTAAGTCTATCGCGCTCCCAGGTGTCATGCGTATGAGTGCCGGAACTGCGCACCGGCGTCTCAGGAGGTCGGTGACGACGCGATCACCTCGTCGAGCGTTTTCCAGAATCGCGGATACGACTTCGACACCACCTGCTCGTCAGCGATCGTGACGTTGCCGCGCGCCAGGCCGGCGACGGCGAAGGCCATGGCGATGCGGTGATCGTTGTGCGTCGCCACCGTGACCGGCTCGGATGACCAGCCCGGTTGGATGAGCAGCGAGTCGGGACGCTCTTCGACGGTTGCGCCGAGGCGGCGAAGCTCCGAGGTGACGGTGGCGAGGCGGTCGGATTCTTTGACACGGAGATTGGCCACGTTCACGATCTCGACCGGCGACGAGGCAAGCGGCGCAATCGCGGCCAGCGTCGGGACGATGTCGGGACAGGCGTTGCAATCGAAGCGGCCGCCGTTGAGCGTCGCTGCGCCTGAGACCGTGATTGCGTCCGCGTCAATCGCAACGTTGCAACCCATCACCGCGAGAATATCGAGAAATGCCGCGTCGCCCTGCGCGGTCGGATGCGCTAAGCCGCGAACGCGCATCGTGCCGCCCGTCGCTGCTGCAGCGGCGAACCAATACGACGCAGAGGAATAGTCACCTTCGACGCGGTATTCGTCGCGATGAAGTCTGGCGGCTCGAACGCGGATGACATTGCCGTCCCGCTTCACGTCCGCACCGAAGGCTGCGAGGACGGACGCGGTGATGTCGAGGTAGGGCGCGGAAGCAAGCGATGTGAGGCGCAGCGTGAGTCCATCCGGCAGCGTTGCTCCGGCCATCATCAGCGATGACGCGAACTGGCTCGATGTGTCGGCGGCGATGGCAACGTCGAAACCGCCGCGCATTTTCTTGCCGCGAATGCGCAGGGGCGGATAACCCTCCCGCTCGACGTACTCGACTTCCGCGCCGATCGACAGCAGCACCTCGACGAGATCGCCGATCGGCCGCTCGTGCATGCGCGCCTCGCCCCGCAGAATGAATCGTCCCGGCGTGAACGCCAGCCAGCCGGTGAGGAACCGCATCGCCGTTCCCGCGTTGCCAACGAAGACCTCGACGTCGTTGGCCGACATGCTGCGCCGCGGCCCGATCGTGACGCCGGTTTTAAAGGTGCCCTCGATGCCGAAGCCGATTGCGCGCAGCGCTTCGAGCGCGTAACGCGTGTCGTCAGCATCGAGGCAGTTCGTGATCGTCGTCGTCCCATCGGCCATCGCGCCGAGAAGAAGCGCGCGAACGGAGTAGGACTTGGACGGCGGGGCGGTGACGGTGGCGTTGATGTGGTCGTGCTTTGCTATTGGTTTCATCGATTGCCGAATGCTTAATGTTGAGGTTTGAATGTTGAATGTCCGCGCTGAACGCTGAAGAGTTAGTGAATGATGAGGCTTGTTTTTTCATTCAACATCGAACATTCAACACTGAACATTCAACATTCGGGTTTCATCCTTCATCCTTCATCACTCGTCCTTCATCACTCATCCGTCAGGTCCAGCACCAACCCGTCATACGCCAGCCTGATCCCTTCCGGCAACGTTGCCTCGACCGTCTCGTGATCGACTTCGTGCGTCAGGTGGATCAGCCATGTTTCCCGTGCGTTGATCTGCGTTGCGACTGCGACAGCTTCGTCGATCACAAAGTGCGTCGGGTGCCGCGGGCTGATGCGCAGGCCGTCGAGTGCCAGGATCTCGACGCCATCGAGAAGCTCCATCGTTGCGTCGGGGATGCCATTCGTGTCGGTGATGTAGGCGAAGCCGCCGATGCGAAATCCGAGGATGGTCCAATCGCCGTGGGTGACGGGGAGCGGCGTAATGGCGATTCCCTCGTGAACGAACGGGCCGTCGATCTCGATCAGATCGAGTTGCGGTTTGCCGCCGCCGATCTGCGAGTCCGACCAGATGTAGTTGAACGCGCGGCGGATCGCCGCCGCAGTCATCGGATTGGCGAACGCCTGAATGGCCTCACGCTGCCGGAAATTGAACGGGCGGATGTCGTCGAGGCCCATCAGGTGATCGGAGTGCGAATGCGTAAAGAGCACGAAGTCGAGGCGCGGGATCGGATACTTCAAAAGCTGCAGACGCAGATCCGGCGAGGTGTCGATGAGAAAGTGTTTCCCACCCATCTCGATCTTCACCGATTGCCGCAGCCGCTTGTTGCGCGGATCAGACGACGTGCAGACGGCACAGGAACAACCGACGACGGGAACGCCGGTGGAGGTGCCGCTGCCGAGGAAGGTCACGCGCATGGGTTGAGGCTGCTGAGGCTACTAATCAATGTTGAACGACCGTTAATCTAACCAATATTCACAGCGCGACATTACTCGACACTGAGCGCGCAACACTCCAGTTTCCCCACGACGGGGCCAGCACGAGCACCAACCCACAAAAACCCCTCAAAAGCACTACCCATACGGTCAGGAGAGGCCGAGGAATTCGGCGCTAGACTCGCTGCATTCAACGGGTCGCCCCAAAAGGAGACACCAACGTAATGGTCCTTATCCCCATGGTGGTTGAGCAGACCAGTCGCGGCGAGCGCGCCTACGACATCTACTCCCGCCTTCTCAAAGACAACGTCATTTTTCTCGGGTCGCAGATCGACGATACGGTCTCGAACCTGATCATCGCCCAGCTCCTGTTTCTCGAAGCCGAGAATCCGGAGAAGGACATCTCGATCTACATCAACTCGCCCGGCGGCTCGATCACGGCCGGCCTGGCGATTTACGACACGATTCAGTACGTGAAGCCCGACATCCAGACGATCTGCATCGGGCAGGCGGCGTCGATGGCGGCGGTGCTGCTCGCGGCCGGCAAGAAGGGAAAGCGTTTCGCGCTCCCGAATTCGCGCGTCCTCATCCACCAGCCGCTGATGCACGGCCTCGGCGGACAAGCCTCGGAGATCGACATCCACGCCAAGGACATCATGCGCATGAAAGCGCGCATGAGTCAGATCCTTGCCGATCACACCGGGCAGCCATTCGAGAAAGTCGATCGCGACACGGATCGCGATTACATCCTCCAGGCGCAGGAAGCGGTCGATTACGGACTCGTCGACCAGGTGATCTCGAAACGCGAGTAACGCATGAAATACGGCGGTGTTAGAGGTAATGCAGGAATGGTCGCGCGACGGCGCCACGTTCACGGAAGCGCGTAGAATCTAACCACCTCAAAAGGATCCAACCCAGCAATGTCGAAGAAGGGAAACAGCGGCGACGTTCTCCGTTGCAGTTTCTGCAACAAGAGCCAGCGCGACGTCAAAAAACTGATCGCCGGCCCGACCGTTTACATCTGCGACGAATGCGTCGACATCTGTCTCGACATCATTGCTGAGGATCGCAAGGATGAGCCGGGCACGATGGAAGGCTCCGGCCAACTACCGAAGCCAAAAGAGATCAAGGAGTTCCTCGACCTCTACGTGATCGGCCAGGAGCGCGCCAAGAAGAAGCTCGCCGTCGCGGTCTACAACCATTACAAGCGCATCGATTACAGCACCCGCAACAATCGTCAGGACGTCGAGCTGCAGAAGTCGAACATCCTGCTGATCGGCCCCACCGGAACCGGAAAAACGCTTCTGGCGCAGACACTGGCCCGCATGCTCAGCGTGCCATTCACGATCGTCGATGCGACGACGCTGACTGAGGCGGGATATGTCGGCGAGGATGTCGAGAACATCATCCTCAAGCTCTACCAGGCCGCCGGCAACGACAAAGACAAAACGCAGCGCGGCATCGTCTACATCGACGAGGTCGACAAGATCTGCCGCAAGGGCGACAACCCATCGATTACGCGCGACGTCAGCGGCGAAGGCGTGCAACAGGCGTTGCTGAAGATCCTCGAAGGCACCGTCGCCAACGTTCCGCCGCAGGGTGGACGCAAGCATCCGCACCAGGAATTCATCCAGATCGACACGACGAACATTCTCTTCATCTGCGGCGGCGCATTCGTCGGACTCGAAAACGTGATCGAGCGCAGGCTGTCCGCGACTTCGATGGGCTTCGGCGCGAAGATCGCCACGAAGAAAGAGAAGCGCACCGGCGAGCTGCTGTCGCAGGTTCACCCCGAGGATCTGATCAAGTTCGGACTGATCCCGGAGTTCGTCGGACGTTTGCCGGTCGTGGCCACGCTCAACGAGCTCGATAAGGGAACGCTGATCGAGATTCTGCGCGAGCCGAAGAACTCGCTCGTGCGGCAATACCAGACCATCATGGGCTTCGAGAACGTCATTCTGAAGTTCCACGACGACGCCCTCGAAGCCATCGCCGAAGAAGCGCTCAAGCGCAACGTCGGCGCGCGCGGCCTCAAGATCATCATCGAAGAGTTGATGCTCGAGATCATGTACACGATCCCGTCGCAGGACGCGATCAGTGAATGCGTCATCACCCGCGAGGTCGTCATCAACCGCAGCCAGCCGATCACGATGTACCGGAAGGCTGGGTAGGTGAAGGGTTGCCGGGTGGCCAGGTTGCCCGGTTCCCCAAAAGCGGCAACGCAACCTGGCAACTCGGTCACCCAATAGGAAAACAACTAACGAACCCAATGCCCAACAAACCAGAAATCACGACTCTCCCACTCGTCCCGCTTCGGGACATGGTCGTCTTCCCGTCGATGATGGCGCCGTTCGTCGTCGGCCGCCGCGCATCGATTCTCGCGCTCGAAGCGACGCTCGCCACAGCCGGCAAGAAGATCTTCCTGGCGACGCAAAAAGATCCGAAAATCGACGATCCCTCGATCGGCGAAATCTTTCCGATCGGTGTCGTCGCCACCGTCGTCCAGAACCTCAAGCTTCCGAACCAGAACGTCAAAGTGATGGTCGAAGGCCTCACGCGCGCTGAGATCATCTCGACGCAGGAAGCCGAGGGCTACGTCACCGTCACCGTCAAGGACATCGACAGCGGCGTGCCTCTGACCGCCGAAGTCGCGCAGTACATGCAGAAGCTCGTGGAGATCTTCGAGTCGTACGCGAAGATGTCGCACCACCTGGCGTTCGAAGGGGTGATGTCGACGCTGAAGCTCGACGATCCCGACAAGTTCGCCGACACGCTCGCTTCGCACATCCTCATCAGCACGCCCGAGAAGCAGCAACTCCTCGAAACGATCTCACCGTACGAGCGCCTGCAGAAGCTGCAGGACTTCCTCGAAGTCGAGATCGAGAAGATCAACATCGACAAGCGCATCAACTCCAAGGTCAAGAAGCAGATGGAGCGCGCCCAGAAGGAGTACTACCTCAACGAGAAGATCAAGGCCATCCACCACGAGCTTGGCCGCAAAGACGATCGCTCCGATGAGGTCGAAGAGCTTCGCCAGAAGATCGAAGAAGCGGGCATGCCCAAAGAGACGAAGGAAAAGGCTCTGCAGGAGCTGAAGCGTCTCGAAGCGATGCCCGGCGTTTCCGCGGAAGCCACCGTCTCACGCAATTACATCGAGTGGCTCGTCTCCGTTCCCTGGAAAAAGACGACCAAAGAGATCAAGGACATCGATCTCGCCGAGTCGATCCTCAACGAAGATCACTACGGCCTCGACAAGATCAAAGAGCGCATCCTCGAGTTCCTCGCCGTGCGCCAGCTCATCAAAGGACCGAAGGGGACGATCCTCTGCTTCGTCGGACCTCCCGGCGTTGGCAAGACGTCGCTGGCAAAGTCGATCGCCCGCGCCACCGGACGCAAGTTCGTCCGCCTTTCCCTCGGCGGCGTTCGTGACGAGGCGGAGATTCGCGGCCATCGTCGGACCTACATCGGCGCGTTCCCCGGCCAGATCATCCAGCGGATGAAAAAAGCGGGCACGATCAATCCGGTCTTCCTCCTCGACGAGGTCGACAAGATGTCGATGGACTTCCGCGGCGATCCGTCGGCCGCCCTCCTCGAAGTTCTCGATCCCGAGCAGAACAACGCTTTCACAGATCACTATCTCGACGTCGAATACGACCTCTCGAAGGTGATGTTCATCGCCACCGCGAACGTCACGCACACGATCCCGGCGCCGCTGAAGGACCGCATGGAGATCATCTCGCTCTCCGGCTACACGCACCTCGAGAAGCTCGCTATCGGCCGCCAGTTCCTCGTTCCGAAGCAGCGCCAGGAGCAGGGCATCGAAGAGAACCAGGTTGATTTTCTCGACACCGCGATCGAAGAGCTGGTCGATTCGTACACCCGCGAGGCAGGCGTTCGCAGCCTGGAGCGCGAGATCGGCTCGGTTCTGCGCAAGATCGCGCGCCAGGTCGTGAAAAAAGGTCCCGAGATCAAGACGATCATGGACCGCATCAAAGTCCGCGAGCTCCTCGGCAAGCCGAAGTTCCGCTCGCAAACGATCCACGACAAGAGCGAGATCGGGCTGGCCACGGGCCTGGCATGGACCGAAGTCGGCGGCGAGATTCTGTCGACCGAAGTGGCTATCTCGCGCGGCAAAGGCAACTTGACCCTCACCGGTAAGCTCGGCGATGTGATGCAGGAGTCGGCAAGAGCCGCGCTGTCGTACGTTCGTTCGCGCGCCGAATTGTTCGGCCTCGACGCCGACTTCCACGCCAGCCTCGATATCCACATCCATGTGCCCGAGGGCGCGATCCCGAAAGACGGACCGTCGGCGGGAATCACGATGGCGACGGCGCTTCTGTCGGCCGTCACGCGCATCCCTGTGCATCGCGACATCGCCATGACCGGCGAGATCACGCTGCGCGGCAAGGTGCTCCCTGTCGGTGGCGTGAAAGACAAGATCCTCGCCGCCGCCCGCGCCGGCATCACGCGCATCATCCTCCCCGCCGAAAACGAGCGCGACCTCGAAGATATCCCCGCCGATGTCCGCGAAAAGATGGAGTTCAACCTCGTCGAGTCGATGGACGAAGTCGTCCTGCACGCTCTTGACGGCACGATCGTCCCGCTGGCGAAGAAGCTGCCCGACGCCGTCGCGTCAGAACCGCCGATTCACTGAGCCTTTTCTCGACTGGCGGCGCCTCGCCGCCAGTCAGACTTCGTCGTAGTACCGTGGTACTATGACGGCATGGCTCTACCGCAATCGAAAGTCACCGCCCAGGGTCAGATCTCCGTTCCCGCCGAGATCAGAAAAGAGCTGGGCATAGGTCCAGGCTCGGTGCTCGAATGGCATCACCACGGCGACGATATCGTCGTCCGCAAAGCTGGCAAGTACTCTTCGGAAGACATTCATCGCGCTCTTTTTGCGAAGCGCCCCCCAACTCGAACGATCGAAGAGATGGACCAAGCGATCGCCAACCACATAAGCGACAAGCATGCGCGCCGCTGACACGAACGTAATCGTACGGATCATCGCCCGCGATGACGACAGGCAAGTGCCGATCGCGGATGCCTTCGTCGCCCGCGGTGCCTGGGTTTCTCATCTTGTGCTCGTCGAGAGTGCGTGGGTTTTGGGCAGGGCCTACAGCCTCAGTCACGCCGAAATCGCAACAGCCATCGAGATGCTGCTTAATCACGCGACGATCAGCGTTGAGCGCGCCGACGTTGTGGCCGTCGCGCTTGACGAATATCGTCGAAGACCCTCACTTGGATTCGCCAACTGCCTCGTTCTCGAAATCGCGCGCAAGGCAGGCCATCTTCCGCTCGGCACCTTCGACAAGAACCTGGGCAAACTTGACGGTGTCGAGCGGTTGTAGCCCACTGGCACGGACCTTCCATTTCAGCTCCTCCGTGACCATCTCTTGACCGGAAGGCGAGAATACCTGCACAATCTCCGTCGTTAATCACCCAAAACCCAGCTAGTACCTCTTCGCAGCACCTCTGCTTTGCATTTCCCTTAACAACCAAATCTCTTGGACATCCGAACAGTCGAGTTCTCCCGAGCGGCGTACAAAGCCGGCGACTTTCCGACTGACCGCAGACCGCAATTCGCGATGGTCGGCCGGTCGAACGTCGGAAAATCGAGTGTCATCAACGCGGTTTTGAAACGAAAAGGAATCGCCCGCGTGAGCCAGACGCCTGGAAAAACGCAGGCCATTCAGTTCTATCTCATCAATGAACGGTTTTACATCGTCGACTTTCCCGGTTACGGCTACGCGAAAGTTCCGCGCGACATCGCCCGCTCCTGGGGCGAGCTCGTGCGCGGATATCTGGAGAGCGCCGATTCCCTCAAGCTGATTTTTATTCTTCTCGACGTGCGGCGAACTCCAAGCCCCGAGGATCGTCAAATGCACGATTGGACGGTCGCGTCGGGAATCGACGAACGAATCCTTCTGACCAAAACCGACAAGCTTTCGAACAACCAACTCGTGAAGAGCCGCGCGGCGATCGCGAAAGAGCTCGAGATCACCGAAGACCGCCTCATCAACAGTTCGGCCATCACGAAAACAGGAATCGAACAAGTACGGCGCGAGATCGCTTCGCGGCTCCAGTAGCGCAATCCCAATCAAGAGGTCTGAACCAATGCCTGAAACGGAATTTGAAGAAGAAACGCCGGTAGCCGTCGAAGAGCTGCCCGTCCCGAAAGCGGAAAAACCCGTGCGCAAAACCACGCGCAAGCCGAAAGCGGAGAAGGTTGCCGCGCCCGCCGAAGTGGCCGGAGAAGCTCCGGTCGATGAGCCAGTTTCCGCTAACGAGACCGAAGTCGAGCCGGCGGTCGAGGTGAGTGGCAACGAGGCTGATGCCGAACCCGAGCCGCTCGTGGCATCGACGCCGCCGGTCGACGTCGAGAACGATCGCCCCTCGCCGCCAACGCTCAACAAGCGCAGCGATCCGACGTTGGCCGCCGAGACGCTCGACATCCGCGTGCTCAAAGAGATGAAGCTCCCGGAACTGACGAAAGTCGCCAAAGAGCACGGCATCGAGAACGCCACCGGGATGCGCAAGCAGGATCTGATCTTCTCGGTGCTGCAGGTGCAGACGGAGAAGTCCGGTCTCATTTTTTCCGAGGGCGTTCTGGAATGCTTACCGGACGGCTTCGGCTTTCTGCGAGCGCCCGAATACAACTACCTTCCAGGTCCCGATGACATCTACGTTTCGCCGTCGCAGATCCGGCGTTTCGATCTTCACACCGGCGACACCGTCTCCGGCCAGGTGCGGCCGCCGAAGGAAGGGGAGCGTTACTTCGCGCTCATCAAGGTCGAGGCGGTCAACTTCGAGCATCCCGACGTCGCCCGCGAGAAGATTCTCTTCGACAACCTGACGCCGCTCTATCCCGAACACCGCATCAAGCTCGAAGTGCCGTCGAACATGTCGTCGCGCGTACTCGACCTCATCGCGCCGGTCGGCAAAGGGCAGCGCGGTCTGATCGTCGCGCCGCCGCGCACCGGCAAGACGATGATCCTGCAGGCCATCGCCAACTCCATCACCAGC
This sequence comes from Thermoanaerobaculia bacterium, assembly GCA_963719365.1. GTDB lineage: Bacteria > Acidobacteriota > Thermoanaerobaculia > Gp7-AA8 > Gp7-AA8 > JADGNZ01. The sequence continues at coordinate 3,181,135 of OY970380.1, forward strand.
AACCATCCGGAAGTGACGTTGATCGTGCTGCTCATCGATGAGCGTCCCGAAGAAGTCACCGACATGCAGCGCAGCGTGAAGGGCGAAGTGATCTCATCGACCTTTGATGAACCGGCCTCGCGTCACGTGCAGGTCGCCGAGATGGTCATCGAAAAAGCCAAGCGACTGGTCGAACATCGCCGCGACGTCGTCATCTTGCTCGATTCCATTACTCGTCTGGCCCGCGCTTACAACACCGTCGTGCCGCCGTCCGGAAAAGTTCTCTCCGGCGGCGTCGATTCGAACGCCCTGCAGCGTCCGAAGCGCTTCTTCGGCTCGGCGCGTAACGTCGAAGAAGGCGGCTCGCTGACGATCATCGCCACCGCGCTCATCGACACCGGCTCGCGCATGGATGACGTCATCTTCGAAGAGTTCAAGGGCACCGGCAACATGGAAGTCCACCTCGACCGCAAGCTCTCCGACAAGCGCGTCTTCCCTGCCATCGACATCAACAAGTCGGGCACGCGCAAAGAGGAGTTGCTCCTCGAGCGCAACGAGCTCAATCGCATCTGGGTCCTGCGCAAAGTCTTCTCGCCGTTGTCGACCGTCGAGTCGATGGAGCTGCTCGTCGAGAAACTGGAGAAGACAAGGACGAACTCAGAGTTCCTGAACGCGATGTCGTCGATGTAGGTTTTCGGGAGTGGGGTGTCGGGAGTGGGGAGTGGGAGATTGTGATTCGCAGGCCCAGCCGAGATCTATTTCAACGTCACCTTCCGACAACCTCGAACCTGATCTGCTCGCCCGGCGCAAGCTGGGCGAGCTTCCACAGATCCTCCGAGATCACCGTCGCCGGCTGCAGATAGCCGCCGGTCACCGGATGATCCGGCCCCATCGCCACGAGGCTCCCATCAGCATGCCATTGCAGCGTCCCGAACTGCATCCCGCACGACGGCAGCTCGCGAAGATCGGCAAGGTGTAGCGCCGGCGGCTCGCCGGCTGTACCGCCGCCGGCCCGGCGGCGAAGTCGAATCCCAATCCGGTTCAGCTCCGAAGTCACATCCCACTCTTCCGGCAACGGCGGCGCGTCGTGCGGCCCGGCAATGACGCGAATCACGTGCAAATCGCCTCGATCAAATGACGTCGTAGCCATCGGCAGGTCAACGCCAGCCGCCGCAAAAAGCGAATCCCCTTTCCGCAGCACGCGCGGCCCCTCCGCAAACTTCGCCCGCATCTCATCGATGCCGCCTTCGATGGCAAGGTATCCGCGAAGTCCGCCATGAAAACGCCCGATGTCGAGCTCCTCTCCGGCGCTCATCGTGAACGTTCGAACGTTCCCGCTCCCATCGCAAAACGCGGCCTTCTTCGCCACGCGAAACCGCAATCGCGGCGCGACCAGCACGCACTCCAACAACGGCACATCGCCATTCTCAACCGCGCGATTCGCGCTCGCCGCCGCCATCACATCGAACGCACCGCCCGGAGTAACGCCATACGCAGCGCTCTTCCACTCGCGCTTTCCGACAATCGTCGTGAGCTGTCCCGGCATCACCACCTCGGCGACAACATCGCCACTGGCGATGACGCGCTCGACCGGCGGCGTATCGAAACGATCGATCGAAACGGCGCGCAGTGAAACCACATCGCCCGGCGCGAACCGATTCGGCGGCTCGGCATTCGGATCCCAGAGCGTGGCATTCGTGCGCCCAAGAATGTTCCAGCCGCCCGGCGAATCAACGGGATAGAACCCGGCCATCGCTCCACCAACCGCAAAGCTTCCTCGGGGCACCAGATTCCGCGACCGCTCGCGGCGCGGCATCCGCCACTCCTCCAGCCAGCCTTCGAGATACGCGAAACCAGCGCGAAATCCGAGGTAACGCGCGGTGAGGCGCAGCGACGGAATGCGGTCGAGGAGCGCCTCGCGCGTCATGCGCGTATGCGCGAGCAGCTCATCGAGATCGGGACCCGAAAAGTCGACGTCGATGACGTGAGTCCGAGGCGTAAGCGTGAACGGCGGAACATCGCCGAGATCAAGCTCAGGCTCTCCGCGAAAAATCACATAGAGCGATTGATGACCGACGATGCACGCGACGACGTCCTCGCGTACACGCAACGTCGCCGCCCGCGCATGAAGCTCCTCGGCCGCGACATCCGGGCCGAAATCGGCGAGAAGCCCTCGATCGCCGGCACGTGTCACTTTCGGCGTCATACGTGCAGATGGTAACGTGCGAGGCCGATCATGACAGACGAACACACGCACAATGGCTGCAACCACGGCGAGATGCTTCAGGACGTCGCGCGCCAGGCGATGATCGACAAAGGTCTCGCCCCCGATTTTTCGCCCGAGGCAGAGAAACAGGCGGAAGCGGTGACGGGACCGGCGCAGGATACCGATGCGTCGATCAAAGACCTCCGCAATCTCCTCTGGTGCTCGATCGACAACGACGACTCGCGCGACCTCGATCAGCTCACGGTCGCCGAAGACCTCGGCGGCGGAAACGTTCGCGCGATGATCGCCGTGGCCGACGTCGATGCCATCGTCAAGAAGGGCACGCCGATCGATGATCACGCCCGTCAGAACACGACCTCGGTCTACACAGCCGCGCGCATTTTTCCGATGCTGCCCGAGAAGCTATCGACAAACCTGACGTCGTTGAATGAAAACGAAGATCGAATCGCGCTCGTCATGGATATCGTTGTCGATTCCACCGGCTCGGTGACGAAGGGCGATGTTTACCGCGCCCGCGTTCACAACAAAGCGCAACTCGCCTACAACGCCCTCGGCATGTGGCTGGAAGGCAAGGGCGAGCTGCCGGCGAAGGCCAAAGCGGTGCCGGGTCTCGCCGAGAATCTCAAGCTGCAGGACAAGCTCGCCGACACGATGCGCGAGCTGCGTCACGAGAACGGCGCGCTCGATCTCGAGACCATCGAGGCGCGCGCGGTCATGAGCAACGGCCACGTCGTCGATCTGCAAGTCGAGGCGCGCAACAACGCCAAGAACCTGATCGAGGACTTCATGATCGCGGCGAACGGCGTCAGCGCGCGTTACCTTGCCGCGAAAGGTCTGCCCAGCATTCGCCGCGTCGTGCGCTCACCGGAGCGCTGGGATCGCATCGAAGCAATCGCCGCGCAGTACGGCGAGAAGCTGCCGGGCGAAGCCGATGCGCAAGCGCTCGAAGAGTTTCTCGTTCGCCGCCGTAAAGCCGATCCGCTCCGTTTTCCCGATCTATCGCTGGCAATCGTGAAGGCGATGGGCGCCGGCGAGTACGTCGTCGAAATGCCCGGCCAGACGCCGATCGGCCACTTCGGATTGGCCGTGAAGGACTACACGCATTCGACCGCGCCGAACCGACGCTTCCCTGATCTCATCACGCACCGTTTGATCAAGGCCGCGCTCGCCGGGACGACGTCGCCGTACACGCGCGACGAGCTCGAAGCGTTGGCGACGCATTGCACCGAGGCGGAAGATGCGGCGAACAAGGTGGAGCGGCAGGTACGAAAGTCCGCCGCTGCCTGCATTCTCGAGCCGCGCATCGGCGATCGTTTCGATGGACTCGTCACCGGCGCGTCCGAAAAAGGAACGTGGGTGCGCGTGTTCCATCCGCCGGTCGAGGGGAAAGTCGTACACGGCGCGCAGGGACTCGACGTGGGCGACAAGGTCACCGTCAAGCTGATCGACGTGAATGTCGAGCGCGGCTACATCGACTTCGTCCGCGTCCACCACTGAGACGCGAGCGCGAGCAGGAAAAACGCCGGCACGGCAAGGTGCATCAACAATCGGTGGGCCGTGACGGCGATCAGGTCGGTGACCACCCATTCCGTGGCGACGTAGACGCCGCAGTAGACGGCGAGCATCGACACGATGATGGCGATGGCGATCGTGGCCGCGCGGCGATTGACGCGGATCGCGAATACCGCCGCGATGATGACCGCGATCCAGAAAATCCCCCAGCTCGAGAAGGCGATCATGTGCCGCGGAAATGCAGTCAGCGCGGCGCGCAGGTGGCCGAGCTTTTCCGGAATCGTCGGCAGCATGCGCACGAAATTCTCTTCGTCACCAACCGGGATGCGCGCTCGCCAGATCAGAAGCGCGATTGTGGCGACGGCGGCCAGGATCGCAGGAATCGCGATCCGCTTTCGGAAGACGAATGCGCCGATGACGAGAAAGACCAACGCGAACGGCAGACCTTCACTTTTTGTGAGGATGAGGAAGGCAAGCCAGAGTCCGAAGCGGATCTCGCGGTAGCGGGGTTGCGAGGTTTCGCGGTGCCGCTCCCCGACAGACTGCTGCGAGACCGCAAAACTGCGAGACCTCGCGACCTCGTCCACCAACTCGAAAAACGCGCCTGCCGCAAACGCGGCGATGGCGATGTCGTTGTACGCCGAGAGCGCGCCGCCTTCTGTCGCGACGGCAAACTGCGGAATCCAGACGAGCATCGCTGCGCACCATGCACCGACCGCGGGCGAGATCAGTTTCCCGATTCGCTCGCGCACGAGCAACGCGAGCGCAGCGAGGAGTCCGGCGTAAAGCCAGCGAAGTTGACGATCGTCGAGACTGTGAGAGAAAGCAAAGATCACGGCACCATCGATCGGAATCAGGATCGGATATTGATTGCGCGGATCGAGCGTCGCGCCCTGAAAAAACGGCCCGTCGATCGATCGCTCATGCGCAATCCCCTTCGCCTTCAACAGCCAGAACGCGCGGCCATCGAAGTCGTTCAGCGGCGTGACGGCCGCGATGAACGCGAGAACGATCAGCGGAATGACCATGAGGGTGGTGGGGAGTGTGGCGTAGGGTGTCGGGTGTGGGACATCTCTCTTCTGATTGCGGTAGGTCCACACTGCGCCGCTGATGCTTGCAATCAGCAGCAGCGCGAATCCAAGCACCAACGGCACGTGCACTACGCCGGCGAGGAAGAGAATCGTCCCGAGGAGACCGACGCCGAATAGAAATGCCTCGCCCCAGCTTCGCCGCGCGACGCTCCAGCCCACGAGCGGAAAAAGGACGAGCGTGATGACTAGGCCGATCATCGATTGGGCTGGGACTCCGGCCAGTAAAAATCAGTCTTGCCGTTCAGTTCGCGCGTTGTCACAAACGCGTACACATTCCCGCTGACAGCCGGAATCGCGTTGATCGGTTTCGTCACGATCGCATGCGGCATGATCGGAATCGTCTCGGGACCAACAGTCGTCACGGCGATCGAGTCGCTGAAATTGAGAAGAAAAAGTTTTGCATCGCGATGAAGCGGAGCCGCCGGAATGTGCGTGGCGAAACGCTGCACATTCGGCAGCCGCGTCGCGTCACCGCGTCCTCGGTTCACGAAATAGAACGCCGTGCGCAGCGGAAGGCGTGACTCAATCTGCATCCAGCCGCTCTCCGTGACGCCGAAAAGTTGATAGACGAGGTCGTAATACGCGACGGTGTCTCCGGCCTCTATCCTCAGCGTTCTGCTCTCGCCTTTGGGCCAGAATGTGATGCGAACCTCGTTCGTGCGGGGAAGACGTTCCATCAGCGGGCTGTTCGGCGCAGGTCCGTTCTGACCAACGCTCTGGTACAGGAGCGTCGCTTCGATGATGAACGTCTCCGGCGAGGCACCATCGATTGAGGCCGCGATCGGCAGAACGAACGACGTTCCCGGCTCGCTCAACTGCGGCGTCATGACCTCGCGATGACCCGCGCGCAACTCGCGATCACGGAGAATCTCGTACGATGTCCGCTCCGCCTTTTCCGATGTTACCGCGACGATGGTCTTCGGCCGCGTCGGATCGGGAGCGGCGTTTCGATAGTCGTTTCGTCCGGCAAAGAGTCTGGTGGGGATCGGGTACAGGTAGTAATTCGCGAAGATGGCCGCCTCGGTATCCCGAATGCCAATCACCAGTGCGACCGGCTCTTTTTTCGGAAGCGTTCTGCGCAGCGATTCGATCGATGCGTACCACGCGCCCATCTGCCGCTCTCTTCGCGCCTCGTACGGCAGCGGCAAGAGCGTCATTGCTTCGCGCGCACGCGAGACCAATCGCGGCAATGTCGTCGCTGCGATCGAGATAAACAGCAACGCGCAAACAACGCGCCGAATCAGCGAGCGGATCCTCATCCTTCGCCGGCCGACACGACATGATTGTTCGCGCCCAGCGTCACGATGCGCGGCTTGTGCGCGATGGTCTGCCCTTCATGAAACGTGGCAAAGGACAGAATGCTGATCGTGTCGCCGGTGCGCACTGGCGAGCGCGCCCCGGCATGCAACGCGATCTCGCCGCTCCCGGACTGCGCCGGCTCGACCCACGTGCGAAAGCGCTCGCCTGTTCCAGTGTTGACGACCTCGACTTCCTCGAACGGCAGGATCTCCGCCGCGTTCAGAACAAATGCATCAACGCGCAGCGAGACCGGCCAGAGCGTAGCCGCGCTGGTGACGACCGCGTTCTGAATGACGGCGTGAAGGAGGGTGCGCACTGGACTAATCGTATAACTGCATTCGGCCGTGCCGAATGCGTTGTCTGTTGTCGGTTGATTGCGCTTCGCGCGTTGTCAGAGATGCAGACCGGCGAGACAACCCGCGCGACCGGCAACTCGCGAAGCGCAATCAACCGACAACAGACAACGCGTGCGCCGCCAGGCGCATGCAATCAATCAGGCGCGTTCTGCCCACCTTCACTGCACCGGCGATGAGGATATCGCGCTGAAAGTCTGCGGGTGCGAGGAACGTCTGGGGATCGACGACGGCGAGATAGTCGATCGTTATGCCGGGAGTATTTTCGATCGTCTTGCGCATCAATGACTCGATCGTGCCCGCGTCGTGAACGCCTCGTCTGATCGCCTCTTCGCCAACTCGCAGTGCTCGATAAAGTGCAGGCGCGATCGCTCGTTCATCCGCGGACAGGTAGCTGTTCCGCGACGATCGCGCCAGTCCGTCCGGCTCGCGCGCGGTTTCGGCGAAGACGAGTTTCACAGGGATATCGAGATCGCGCGCCATCCGTTCGATCACGGCGCATTGCTGCGCGTCTTTTCGGCCGAAGACGGCGAGGTCGGGCTGCACGATATTGAAGAGTTTCAGGACGACTGTGGCCACGCCGTCGAAGTGTCCCGGCCGGCGTTCGCCTTCGAGCGGTCGCGCAACCGCGCCGGTGCGCACCGAGGTTTGCGATCCAGGCGGGTACATGACGGCGACTGACGGCAGAAAGAGAACGTCCACCTCTTTACCTTCCAGCAACGCCGCGTCGCGCGCTTCATCGCGCGGATAGCGCTCGAAATCTTCGTTCGGCCCGAACTGCGTGGGGTTGACGAAGATCGAGACGACGATGAAGTCAGCGCCGTTTGCACGCGCAGCATCGATGAGCGAGAGATGTCCGTCGTGAAGGAATCCCATCGTCGGGATGAAGCCGATCGTTTTGCCGGATGCTCGCGCGTTTGCCGTGGCGGTGCGCACGGCTTCGATGGTCGTCGCGACAATCATCGGTGGTGCTCGGAGTTACGAGCACAGACAAGAGTGTCTGTGCCACACCAAACCCCGCTCCGAGGTGTGTTTGTGCCCAAAGCCATGTGGCACAAACACACTTGTCTGTGCTTTGGAAAAGTATTCATTGCGCCTTTGGCATCTCGATCACGATGCCCTCGCCGTAAAGCGCTCGCAAATCGTCCGCGCTCGACGCGTGGAACGATTCTTTCTGATCATCGGGGAAACTTCCTTCGCGCACGTCGCTGAGATAGTGCTCGATCGCGACGCGCATGTCGTCGGCGATGTTGGCGTAGCGGCGCACGAACTTGGCCTGGTGGCCGTCGTAGATGCCGAGGAGATCGTGGAAGACGAGGACCTGTCCGTCGCAGGAAGGGCCGGCGCCGATGCCGATCGTTGGGATCGAAACGCGCTCGGTGATCATCGCCGCCAGCTCCGACGGCACGCACTCGAGCACGATCGAGAAGCAGCCCGCCTGATCGAGCGCAAGCGCCTCATCGACGAGGCGGCGGGCATCGTCGAGATTCTTTCCCTGCAGTTTGAAGCCGCCGAGGGCGTTGACCGATTGCGGCGTGAGGCCGATATGGCCCATCACCGGAATCTCGGCATCGAGGATGGCTTCGATGGCGCGAATGCGTGAAGCCTTGCCGCCTTCGACCTTGACCGCCTGTGCGCCAGCCTGGATAAAGCGGCCAGCGTTGCGAACCGATTCCTCCACGCTGACGTGATACGAGAGATACGGCATGTCGCCGACGACGAGCGCGTGTGCGGCGCCGCGTGCGGCCGCGCGCGTGTGGTGGAGCATGTCATCGACCGTGACGCTCAGCGTGTCGGAATAGCCGAGTACGACCATGCCGAGGGAATCGCCGACGAGGATGATGTCGGAGCCCGCCGCGTCGGCGACCCTCGCGCTCGGAAAGTCGTACGCGGTGATCATCCCGATGCGCTTCTCGCCTTTCATGGCGCGGATGGCCGGGACGGTGATGCGCTTTTCTGCCATTTGCTCCTCCGTGGTGGACCGGGAGGAGCTTTTGAAGAGTGAAGTGTGAAGAGTGAAGAGTGAAAGCGCGAACGCCGTTTCACTCTTCAACCTTCACTCTTCACCCTTCATCTACCCCGTCTCAGTCCGTTTGCTCAGGATCCAAGCGGTACGTAGTACTGCGTACCCTTCTTTGCGTTTCGAATCTGCTCGATGAGCTGATCGAAATGCTCGGGCGTGTTGACGAAATCGATCTCGTTTGTGTTCACGACCAGCAATGGCGTCTCGTCGTACCGGTAAAAGTAGTGTGAGTACGCCTCGCTGAGCTCTTGCAAATATTGTGGCGAGATCGACTTCTCGTACGCCCGTCCGCGCTTCTTCACGCGTTTGAGTAGTGTATCAAGCGACGCCTGCAGATAGATAACGAGGTCCGGCTTCGGCACGCTGTCGTACAGGAGCTCGTACATCCGGTTGTAGATCATCAGCTCCGAGTCTTCAAGCGTCATGTACGCGAAGATCTTGTCTTTCGGAAACGAGTAGTCCGCGAGGATCAGCTCGGTGAAGAGATCGCGCTGCGAGATCGAGCGCTGCTGGTCGTAGCGCGAGAGTAGAAAGAAAAGCTGGCAGCGGAAGGCCGCGCCGCGCTTGTCTTTGTAAAAATCGGCGAGGAAGGGGTTGTCGACATCCTCGAGAATCTTCGTCCCGCGAAAGCGCTTGGCGAGCAGGTTCACCAGCGACGTCTTCCCGACGCCGATCGGCCCCTCGACGGCGATATGACGAAACGGCAGCGGCGGCACGGCTGGAAGGATAACTGAAGGCTGAAGAGTGAAGTGTGAAGAGTGAAAGAATCTGCCTTTCTTTCACCCTTCACTCTTCACCCTTCACTCTTCTTCTCTGTGATACAACCCGTCGCCGATGCTTTCGATTGAAACCTACACTCTCGACAACGGCCTCCGGGTCGTCCTCAACGAAGACCACTCCGCACCGCTCGTCGCAGTCAACCTCTGGTATCACGTCGGCTCGAAGAACGAACGGCCCGGGCGCACCGGGTTTGCGCATCTGTTCGAGCACATGCTTTTCTCCGGCTCGGAGCATGTCGGCAACAATGAACACTTTCGCTACGTGCAGTCGGTCGGCGGCGTGTTGAACGGAACCACGTTCTTCGACCGCACGAATTACTTCGAGACGCTGCCGTCGAATTACCTCGCGCTCGGTCTATGGCTGGAGTCCGATCGGATGGGCTTCTTCCTTCCCGCTCTGACGCAGGAGAAGCTCGACATCCAGCGCGAAGTGGTGAAGGAAGAGCGCCGCCAGCGATACGACAACGTTCCGTACGGCACCGCGTTCGAGCGGCTGCTCAAGCTTGCGTACGATCCCGATTACTCCTACCACTGGCCCACTATCGGATCGATGGCCGACCTCGGCGCTGCATCGCTCGACGACATCCGCGAGTTTTTCAGCACCTGGTACCGCCCCGACAACGCCACGCTCACGCTGATCGGCGATTTCGTTCCCGAGGAGGCGAAGGCTCTCGTCGAGCACTACTTTGGCTCGATCCCCGCGGGAAAATCTTTTCCGAAATTCGCGCTGACACGAAAGCCGCTGAATGGAGAGCGCCGCGAAACCGTCCCTTCGCCGGTGCAGTTGCCGCGCGTTTACCGACTCTATCACCTTCCGAAAATGGGTCACCCTGATTGGATCGCCGCCGATCTGTTGTCGTCAGTGCTCAGCGGCGACAAAGCCAGCCGGTTCGAGAAAGCGCTCGTCCTCGAACAGCAGATCGCGACCGACGTTGCCGCGTATGTGCTGCCAACCGAGTCGACCGGAATTCTCATGATGCAGGCGACGGCGAACGACGATGTTCCGATCGAAGACGTCGAGCGCGCCATCGACGCCGAGATCGCCCGCGTCGTCTCGGATGGCGTCACCGCCGACGAGCTGACGCGTGCGAAGAATCGCGCCGAGGTCGAGTACGCGCACCAGATCGAAAACTACGACTCGCGCGCCGATCTGATCGGAATGATGGCGACGTACTTTGATGATCCTTCGATGGTTCACACGTGGCTCGATCCGTACCGCGCCGCGACCAACGCCGACCTGCAACGCGTGACGCGGAAGTTCCTCGTGCCCGGCAACCGCGTAACCAGCACGTTCGTCCCGGAGAACGCATGACGACGATCGACCGCTCGACCGCGCCGCAGCCTGGCGCGCCGCGTCCGTACCATTTCCCTCGCGTCGTCCGCCGCACGCTGGAAAACGGTCTGCGCCTGCTTGTCGCGGAAAACCACAACGCCCCGCTCGTTTCGATGCGCACGCTGGTGCACTCCGGCGCTGATTACGACACGCCCGAGTTGGCAGGCCTGGCGTCGCTGACATCGTCGCTGCTCGATGAAGGCGCCGGCACCCGCGACGCCGTCCGTCTCGCCGAAGACCTCGGACTCCTCGGCGCGTCACTCGGCAGCGGCGCCGATTGGGATGCGTCATACGTCTCCGTCGATTCGCTCTCGCGCACATTCGACGAGTCGCTGGCTATTTTCGCCGACGTCAATCGCCGGCCGATGCTTCCGGAGTCTTCGCTCGATCGCGTGCGCAGCGAGCGGCTCATGGAACTGCTCCAGCAGAAAGACGATCCCGGCGCGATCGCCGGCAAGCGTTTCTCGCACCTGATCTACGGCCGCGGCACGTACGGAAACACGGTCATCGGCAATCCCGAATCGGTCGCGAATATCAAAGTCGACGATGTCCGCCGCTACTACGCCACGCATTTCGTTCCGAACAACGCCTCGATCGTTGTCGCGGGAGATGTCGATGCCGAAAAAGCGCTCGACGGACTGACGCGCTTCTTCGGCGATTGGCCCGCAGTCGAAGTCCCGCCTCGGCCGAAGATCTCGCCGAAAGCGAACGAAGCGAGCCGCATCTACCTGATCGACCGTCCCACCGCGGTGCAGTCCGAGATCCGCGTCGGCCACATCGGCATCGCACGCAGCACCGAGGATTACTTCGCGCTCTCCGTGATGAACGCGCTCCTCGGCGGCGTGTTCAACTCGCGTATCAACCTCAACCTGCGCGAAAAACATGGCTACACGTACGGCGCACGCTCGGTCTTCGCGTTCCGCCGCCAGGCCGGCCCCTTCGTCGTCAGCGCTCCGGTGCGCAACGAAGTCACGCGCGAATCGGTAACGGAGGTGCTGGGCGAACTGCGCCGCATCCGCACGGGCGACGTCGAAGAACGCGAGCTCGAAGACACGAAGAACTACATCATGGGCTCGTTCCCCTCGACCGTCCAAAGCTCCAGCGACATCGCCGGCCGCGTGCTGGACATGGAGCTGAACAACCTCCCTCAGGATTACTTCGACCGCTACCGCGAAAACATCGGCGCCGTCTCGAAAGAAGCCGTCGAGCACGTCGCGAAAAAGTACATCGATCCCGACCGCGTCATCGTAGTGATCGTCGGCAACGCATCGCAGATTCGCGAGCCGCTGGTAGCGCTTGGAATGCCGATCCACGAGCTCGATATCGAGGGGATGGCGATCGGGTAGGCTTTTTCCGATCTGCTCATTTCCGTGAGCGTGGTGGCAGCAAAGCTATAATCCTCCCTTCGAATGGAGCAGCTCCAACTTCACTACGTCGATCTTGGTGTGCCGCGGGTCATGGACCTGAAGCATGAGCTGTCGGTGGGGCGCACCGAGGGGAATGATTTGATTTTGAATCACCCGTCGGTGTCGCGGAAGCATGCGAAGTTCGAGTTGCGCGGCGATCACTGGTGGGTGATCGATCTGAAATCGACGAACGGCGTGAAGGTGAACGGGAACCTCGTCACCGAGGCGCAGGTCGCGGCTGGCGAGAAGCTGTCGATCGGATCGGTGCTCATCGATGTCCGCGCGCTTCCCTCGGTCGACTTCAACGCCGACTCGATGTTCGACAACCCCTCGGGCACCGTCATCCGGCGCATCTCCGATTTCAATTCCGAGTTCGGGCTCGACATCGCGGAGTTGGCGGATAAGGGTCCCGTCACGCGGCCGCCGTCGCAGCCGGGAATCCGCGAGCCGGCGGTGTCGCGCGAGAAGATCTTCCAGGTTCTCGTGCAGGTTGCCAAGGCGCTGCTCGCGTCGGAAGAGTTGCAGGTCGTGCTCACGACGGTGATGGACATCATCTTCCGCTACCTCCCGGTCGAGCGCGGTCTGATCATCCTGTTCGATGACGACGGCAATCCGGTTCCGAAGCTGACGAAGTTCATCGAAGGAGCGGAGCAGCAGGACATCCCCATCTCGCGCACGATTCTGAAGATGGTGTCGCAGCAGCAGGTGGCGTTGATGACCTCGAACGCGCTGGAAGACGCGCGTCTCCTCGGCGGCAAATCGATCGCCATTCACGGCATCCGATCGGCGATGTGCGTGCCGCTGTGGAACCGGCAGCGCGTCATCGGCGCGGTGCAGGTCGATTCGCCGATTCACATCGGCAGTTTCACGGAAGAGGATCTCGATCTGCTCACGGCGCTGGCGAACTTCGCGGCGGTGGCGATCGAGCGCGCGCAGCTCGCGGAAAAGATCGAGGAAGAGCGCAAGATCCGTTCGCGCATGGAGCGCTACCACTCGCCCGCGGTCGTCGACGAGATCGTGAAAGGCTCGATCTCGACCGAGGCAGAAGTGCGCAGCACCGACGTCTCGATTCTCTTCGCGGACATCAGCGGATTCACGACCGTCTCGGAGACGAAGAAGCCGGAAGAGGTGGCCGAGTTTCTCTCGCACTTTTTCGGATTCGCGGTGGAGTCGATCTTTGCGTACGGCGGAACACTCGACAAATTCATCGGCGACGCGGTGATGGCGTTCTTCGGCGCGCCGCTGCCGCAGGACGATCATGCTGACCGCGCCGTTTTGACAGGCCTGATGTTGCAGCGCCTCGTGAACGACTGGAACGTCGAGCGAGCGAAGACGGATCTGCCGCCGGTGATGGTGCGCGTCGGAATCAACAGCGGTCTGGCCGTCGTGGGCAACGTCGGCACCGAGAAACGCGTGGACTACACAGTCCTCGGCTCGTCGGTGAACATCGCCTCACGCCTTGAGAGCGGCGTGGCCAAACCGGGTCAGGTCGTCATTTCGCAGAACACGATGGACCGGATCATGGGCAGCTTCGAAACGCAATCGCTGGGCGAATTTGCGCTGAAGGGTCTGCAACAGAAGATGCCGGTGTTCGAAGTGACGGGCACCGTCGGTCTCGCCAGCGGCACACCCGCCGGCGGGACTCCAAAGCTGCAGTCGACCTCGACGGCGAGGTAGCAGAGTTCGCGATGACAGATCGTGAAGAGCAACTTACCGACGAACAAAGAAACGAACTTGTCTTTGCCGACGTGAACGATCCTTCCGCGTGGGGAGATCCAATTGTCGTAGCACCGTCGATGGGTCCGCGACGCATCAAACACGCAGACCACTCCGAACCGGCTTCGAAACTCGACGTTCGCGGCTCCTGATCCATAATCGCGCCTCCATGCCCTTTCTCGAAGCGCGGTCGCTGTCGAAAACGTATCGCAATGCGGAAGTTCCTGTGCCGGTGTTGAGCGGACTGGAACTGACCGTGGAGCGCGGCGAGATGCTGGCCATCGTCGGTCCGTCGGGCATCGGCAAGTCGACGCTGCTGCATCTGCTCGGCGGACTCGATCATCCCGACAGCGGCACGATTCGCGTCGGCGAGGCGGCGGTTTCGTCGATGAGCAACGATGAGCTGGCGCGCTTCCGCAACCAGAACGTCGGATTCGTGTTTCAGTTCCATCACCTGCTGCCCGAGTTCACGGCTGCTGAGAACGTGGCGATGCCGGGATGGATTGGGCGATTCGGAAAAGATGAAGCCCTGAGCAAAGCGAATTCACTTCTCGCGGAGCTGGGCCTCGAACATCGCAGCCGTCATTTTCCGAATCAACTTTCAGGGGGCGAGCAACAACGCGTGGCCATCGCTCGCGCACTGCTCGCCGATCCGCTGCTCTTTCTCGCCGACGAGCCGACAGGCAATCTCGATCTCGAAACGAGCGAGCGTGTCTTCGATCTGATGCGCGAATGTCACGCCAAACGAGGCCTCACATCGGTGATCGTCACGCACAATCGTGATCTCGCGGCGCGCTGCGACCGTGTGTTCGAGATGAGACAGCGCGTAATTGCGGAGGCCGTGTCGTGAGAGTGCCGGCCGTCACAGAACTGAGTGATTGCCCAAGAATGGCGGAGGCCGGAACGAAGTTATGACGGAGCGGCGGTAAACTATCCCCAACCTCATGTTCGAAAAATACAACGAGAAAGCACGCCGCGCACTTTTCTTTGCCCGCTACGAAGCCTCCAAGCTCGGCTCCCGCGTCATCGAGTCCGAGCACATCCTCCTCGGCGTCCTGCGCGAAGGGGAAGAGATCATCAAGGAGATTTTTTCGCGCTTCAACGTGAAGCCGGAGCAGATCCGGCGCGAGGTCGAAGGCGATCGCCTCTTCGTCGATCGCATTTCCTCGTCGGCGGAACTGCCGCTATCCGAGGAGTCGAAAAAGATTCTGGCGTACGCGGCGCACGAAGCGGAGTCGATGCTTCACCAGTACGTCGGCACCGAACATCTCCTCATCGGAATCCTGCGCGTGGAGTCATCGACCGCCGCGCGCATCCTCACCGCCAAGGGTCTGAACGTTTACGGCGTGCGCGAGGAAACGATCTCGATCCTCAAAGAGCGCGAGGCCGATAAGCAAAAGAAAGAGCTGCCGTTTCTCGCCGAGTACGCCCGCGATCTGACGGCCATGGCACATTCGGCGCAGTTCGATCCGCTCATCGGACGCGAGAAGGAAGTCGAGCGCATCATCCAGATTCTTTCGCGCCGCACGAAGAACAATCCCATCCTTCTCGGCGAGCCAGGCGTCGGCAAGACGGCCATCGTCGAAGGACTTGCCCAGCGCATCGTTGACGGCAACGTCCCGCTCTTCATCGCCAACAAGCGCATCCTCTCGCTCGACCTCTCGCTCATCGTCGCCGGCACAAAGTATCGCGGCCAGTTCGAGGAGCGGCTCAAAGGCATCATCAAGGAGCTGAAGGAAAACACCGACATCATCATCTTCATCGATGAGATTCACTCCCTCATCGGAGCGGGGTCTGCCGAGGGGTCGTTGGACGCGGCGAACATTTTGAAGCCGGCGTTGTCGCGCGGCGAGATCTCCTGCATCGGCGCAACCACGATCCGCGAGTACCGCCGCTACATCGAGAAAGACCGCTCGCTGCTGCGCCGCTTCCAGGCCATCAACGTCGCGCCGCCGAACGAAGTCGAGACGCTGCAAATCCTCGAAGGCGTGAAGGAACGCTACGAGAGCTTCCACAAAGTGAAGTACAGCGACACTGCCATTCGCAGCGCGGTGTATCAATCGAACCGCTACATCACCGACCGTTTCTTTCCCGACAAAGCGATCGACATTCTCGACAAGGCCGGCGCGAAGGTGAAGCTGCGCCGCGTGGCCGACACACAGAACCTGCGCCGGCTCGAATCGGAGATCCGCTCCATCGTCAAAGAAATGAAGAAGGCGATCTCCGACAAAGATTTCGAGAAGGCCGTTTTCCTGCGCGAGCGCGAGATCGAGCTGAAGGAAGAAGTGGAGCGCTTCAAGCAGGAGCGCGAGGCTGTCGGCGAAGAGATGATGGAAGTGACGAAGCGGGACGTCGAGGAGATCATCAGCTCCTGGACGGACATTCCGGTTACGTCGATCGAAGCCGACGAAGCGGCGAAGCTGATCAACATGGAAGACTCGCTGATGCGGCGCGTCGTCGGTCAGGACAAAGCGATCCGCGCTATCTCCCGGGCCATCCGCCGTTCCCGCCTCGGCGTCGCTTCACCAAATCGTCCGATGGGATCGTTCATTTTTCTCGGCTCGTCCGGCGTTGGAAAGACCGAGGTTGCGCGGCGTCTGGCCGAGTTCCTCTTCGGATCGCAGCGTCACCTCATCCGCTTCGACATGTCCGAATACATGGAAAAGCACGCAGTCTCGAAACTCATCGGCTCGCCGCCCGGATACGTTGGTCACGAAGAAGGCGGCCAGCTCACCGAGCGCGTGCGCCGCAATCCCTACTCGGTCGTGCTGCTCGACGAGATCGAGAAAGCGCATCCGGACATCGCCAACATCCTGCTGCAGATTCTCGAAGACGGAATCCTCACCGACTCGCTCGGCAATCAGGTCGATTTCCGCAACACGCTGATCATCATGACCAGCAACCTCGGCACCCGCTTCCTCACGACGAAGGGCCACATGGGCTTCCGTGAGAAATCGAGCGAGGCCGATCAGAAATCAGCGGAAGCGATGATCCACCAGGAGCTGAAAAAAGAGTTCAGCCCCGAGTTCATCAACCGCATCGACGACATCATCATCTTCAATCCGCTGACGCACATCGAGCTGCGCGAGATCTGCCGGCTGCTGGTCGACGACGTCAATCTGGCGCTCGTTCAAAAAGGAGTTCAGATCGCGATCGACGACTCGGTGATCGACTGGCTGCTGCGCCGCGCCGAAGAGGAATCGAACTCCGGCGCCCGTCCATTGCGCCGCGCCATCCAGCGCTACATCGAAGACGAGTTGTCGGAGTTCCTGATCCGCCACAAAGAAGTCGTCCCCGAGTGGATCGACTTCACGATGAACGCGAACGAAGTGCTGCTGATGCCAAGGAGCACCGAGGCGTTGACGCCGTAGATGAGTCATGTGGGAGGACCCGATCGTCAAAGAGACTCACGAAGCGCGTGAAGTTTTATTCGCTCGCTTCAATCATGATCTCGGAGCGTTGTGCCGCTTCCTTCGCGAGCGGGAGAGCGAGCACCCGGATCGAGTCGTGACGCTGGAGCCGCGCCGTCCGGAGCCGACGCTCGCTGATAAGTAGGTCGGGCCGCGGAGTCTTCTTATCGGGCCGTTTATCGCGCCGGCGTCGGGATGGGCGGAGTACGCGATTGCGCCCGTGCAAGTATTTGCACGGCATCGATCCGACCGTCGAGACTGTGAAAGCACTGGGCTCTCACCGCCTCTGTGGTTAAGCTTCTCCGAACATGAACCTCGACGACGACGCCCGCGACCTCGCCAACCTCGGCTACACGCAACAGCTCTTTCGCGAGATGGGCGGCTTCTCCAACTTCGCCGTCTCGTTTTCGATCATCTCCATTCTCACCGGCGCGGTGCTGTTGTTCGGTTACGGCCTCAAGTTCGCCGGACCGGTCGCGAACTCCATCGGCTGGCCGGTCGTCAGTCTGCTCACGATGACCGTGGCAATGTCGATGGCGGAGATTGCCTCGGCATATCCAACCGCGGGCGGTCTCTACTTCTGGGCCTTCCGCCTAGGCGGGCGAACGTGGGCATGGGTGACCGCGTGGCTGAACATGATCGGCCAAGTCTCGATCACCGCCGGCATCAACGTCGCCGCCGCCATCTACATCATCGGCATCTTCACGCGCGAGCCGAAGAGCTGGTGGTTTCAGGTCGGCGTCATGGTGCTGATCCTCATCCCGCAGGTCGCCATCAACCTCTGGGGCATTCGATTGACCGCGCGCCTCTCCGACATCAGCGTCTGGTGGCACATCGGCGGCGTGATCCTCATCGCACTGGCGCTGACGATCTTCGGCAAGCACCACAACCCCGCGTCGTTTCTCTTCGCATGGAAGCCGGTCGTACACGGAGCGGAGATCGCGGCGGCACCGATGACCATCGGCGACATCACGATCCGATCGCCGCTCTTCCGCCTCTTTCCATCGCTGGCCACGCTCTACACCGCGACGCCGCCGCTGCTCTTCTTCGCGCTGGCGATGCTGCAAGCGCAGTGGACTTTCACCGGCTACGACGCATCGGCGCACCTCGCCGAAGAAACGGTGATGGCACGCAAGAACACCGCGTGGGGAATCGTGATGTCGGTCGGCGTCTCTGCGATTGCCGGCTACGTCATGCTGATGATTCTGACGTGGTGTATTCCGAATGGCGATGTAGCGACGACGGCGAACGATCCCTATCCCGTTCTCTACATCGTCTCGAAAAATCTGGCGCCTTTTCTCGCCAACGTCATCGCCGTCGTTATCGGTATCGCGATGTGGCTCTGCGGCGTCGCCTCGGTCACCGCGATGGGACGGATGTGGTACGCCTTCGCCCGAGACGACGGCATGCCCGGGTCGCGCTGGCTCAAACGCGTGAACGGAACGCACCGCACGCCAGCCGTCGCGATCATCGTGACGTCCGTGCTCAGCGTCATCATCTGTCTCTACGCCGCCGCTTGGTTCGTCGTGACGTCGATCAGCACGATCTGCCTCTACCTCGCGTACGGCATCCCCATCCTGCTCAACCTGCGCAATCGGCTTCGCGGCAGGGGCGAGCACATGACGTCTGCGAGTGCGCCGTGGTCGCTCGGCCGATGGTCATCAGCCATCAACGTCGTCGCCGTAATCTGGATCGTCATCATCACGGTCGTCTTCATGCTCCCGCCCAACGAGCTGGTTCTCTGGACGATGATCGGTGTGTCGTTCCTGCTCATCGCAGTCTGGATGCTGTTCGCGCGACGGAACTTTCGCGGTCCGGCGAAGGCGGTACGCTCGTAGTCGCCCGTAGCTCGTGAATGCTCGCGCGTTCGAATCGAGTGCGCGCCTTGGCTGCGGCACTACTTTCTACGTAAGGTCCAAGGCGCGCTCCACCGCTTCGATGGTCGGATCGATCTCGATCGTGCGTTCCTTCGGGACGTTGCGCAGGATTGAGTCGGTGTCCTTGAGCAGGTGGCCGGTCAGCACGCAGACGATGCGCTCGCCGTCGCGCATCACGCCAGCGGCGCGCAGTTTCTTCACGCCTGCCAGAGTCGTGGCGGAGGCGGGCTCGCAGCCGATGCCCATCCCGTCGATCTCGCGTTTGGCGGACATCAGCTCGTCGTCGGTGACTTCTTCCACGATGCCGTTCGTTTGCTGGATCGCGGTGACCGCTTTTGCGTGGCTGACGGGATCGCCGATGCGGATGGCGCTGGCGATCGTCTCGGCGCTGATTTTGTGGCGCGTGGCGAAGGACTCGCGGTAGCTGCGGAAGAACGGATTCGCGCCGCTGGCCTGGATTGAAGCGAGGCGCGGCATCGTCGTGATCCAGCCGGCGTCGAAGGCTTCGCGCAGCGCTTTGCCGAAGGCGCTGGTGTTGCCTAGGTTGCCGGCGGGGACGACGATCCAATCGGGAGCGTTCCAGTCGAGATCCTGCAGGAGCTCCCAGACGATCGTCTTCTGCCCTTCGATGCGAAATGGGTTGATGGAGTTGACGAGATAGATGCCGAGTTTGTCGCAGGCTTCGCGAACGAGCGTCATGGCGGCGTCGAAATCGCCGCGCACCGCGAGCGCGGTCGCGCCGTATGCGAGCGTCTGCGCGAGCTTGCCGGTGGCCACCTTGCCCGCGGGAATGAACACGACGGCGCGGATGCCGGCTTGCGCTGCGTACGCGGCCAGCGACGCGCTGGTGTTACCGGTCGATGCGCAAGCAACGGCGCGCGCGCCGAGCCGTTTGGCCTGCGTCATGGCCACGGTCATGCCGCGGTCTTTGAATGAGCCAGTGGGGTTTTCGCCTTCGTGTTTGAAGAGGATGCCGGAAACGTAGGTCGGACTCTCCAGGCCGACTTTCTGCTCGGAATCGTCGGACTGGAGAGTCCGACCTACGTTTTCTCGCCGCTCATACAACCGCGTCGCTCCCTCGGGGTGCGTGACGATCACGGCTTCGGCGACATCGAGCACCGCTTCACGGAATCGCCAGACGCCGCTTTGATCGATGGTGCGGCGGCTGGCACGGCGCGCTTCGAAGATGTCGCGATCGGGAAACGTGTCGCGCTCGACGTTGAGCAGATCGCCGCAATCGCATGTGTAGCGGATCTCGAGCGCATCGAACTTGCGTCCGCACGCGATGCACTGCAGCCACTCGCTCATATTGCGCGCACTCCATGTCGGGCGATTGGCGAGACGCGCGCGATCGAGCGGACCTGTTCGAAGGCAGTCTGCATCGCGGCGGTCACGCGATGGGCGATGTCGTCATCGGCGCAGATGGCGACGAGCGTCGGACCGGAGCCGCTGATCGTGCAGGCGAAGGCGCCGGCGTCGAGAGCGGCGCGTTTCACGGCGTTGAAATGCGGGATGAGCGCGGCGCGGCGCGGTTCGGCGTAGCGGTCGTCGAGCGCGCGGCGCAGCAGCTCGCCGTCGCCGGTCGCGAAGGCGTGGACGACGCCGGCGGTGTTCGCCATCTGCTGGACCCAAACGGCGCGCCCCGAGGTCGATGGCAAGACTTCGCGCGCCGCTTTCGTCTGGATGCGCACGTCGGGCGTGACGAGCGCGAGGCGCCAATCGGCGGCAACGGTCAGCGCGATGATGTCGATGGGACGAACGGAACGCGAGAGCGCCAAGCCACCGAGGATGGATGGCGCGATGTTGTCGAGATGTTCGCCCGCGACAGTCATCTCACCTTGCAGCGCTGCCGCGGCGAGCTCGATCGGCGATGTTTCGCTGCCCATCGCCAGCGCAGCGGCGAATGCGCCGGCGACGCTGCTCGCGGCGCTGCCGCCGAGGCCACCCGACAGTGGCAAGCCTTTATCGATTGTGACGATTGGATTGCGCGACTCGCCGTGCGCGCGAAGCCAGGCGATGGCGGCGATCGCGGCGGCGTTGCGTTGCGCATCGAGCGGGACGAGCGTGGAGTCGATGCCGGTGATGCTGTCGATGCGCGCATCGCCATCGGTCAATTCGACGGTGACGCGGTCGCCGATTCCTTCGATGGCGAGGCCGAGGACGTCGAAGCCGGGGCCGACGTTGCCGATGGATCCGGGCGCGAATGCAGTCGCGCTCACCGGCTTCGCCTCCGCCGTTCTTCCATGGCGATGGCCACGATGTCGTTGAGGACGCCGGCCGCGGTCACGGTGGCGCCGGCGCCCGGGCCGGAAACGACGAGCGGATTCGTTTTGTAGCGCTTCGAGTAAATGGCCACCTGGTTTGCGGTCCCGCGCAGGTGCGCAAGCGGCGACGTGTTCGGCACGGCCTCAACGCCGACGGAGATCGAGCGCTTGCGAATCGTGGCCACGTAGCGAAGCACTTTGCCGCCACGCCGCGCGCGATCGACCCGCTCGCGATACTCGTCATCGAGCGAAACGAGTCCGGCGATGAACGTCTTGGCGTCGATGTTCGCGCCGTCGCTGCGAACGAGTGGCTCGAGTTTGATCTCGTCCGGCTCGGCACGATAGCCGAGCGTACGCGCCAGGATCAGGGCCTTGCGCGCGACGTCCATGCCGGAGAGATCGTCGCGCGGATCGGGCTCCGTATAGCCGAGCTCCCACGCTTTGCGCACCGCTTCCGAGAACGCGACGCCGTCTTCCAGCGCGGTCATCAGGTAGCCGAGCGTTCCCGAAAAGCAGCCCAGAATCATCTCGATCTTGTCGCCCGCTTCCTGCAGCTTGGCAATCGTGTCGAGCACCGGCAACCCGGCGCCAGCAGTGGCTTCGTAGCGAACGGAAAGCCCGCGCTCTTTCGCGGTTTCCATCAAGCGATCGAATTCGAGCTGTGGTCCGGCCAGCGGTTTCTTGTTCGCGCAGACGACGTGAAATCCGTACTCCAACGCTTCCTGCAACAGCGGACCTGTTTCCTCCGAGGTGAGATCGACGAGCACCGGGCGGTACGACGGCAGCATCCACAACTCGTCGCGCATCATCGTTTCGAGCTCGCGCAACGTCAGCGGCGAGCCGCGCTCGAAAAGGCGCGCGCCTGATTCTTTCCGTTTCGCAAATCGCTGCAACGCGGCGGGAGTGAATCCTTTGTCGTCGATGCGGATGCCGGACCGGTCGGCGACGGCGACGACTTTGAGATCGATGCCGAGGTCGCGGCGGAGATGCGGTTGCTGGGCGATGAGCTGGCGGGCCAGCTCGCGGCCGATCTGGCCGAGGCCGAGAAGCGTGAGCTTGGCTTCGCGGCCGGTCGTGTCGGCGAGAGGGCGAATCTTGTGGAGCTGATACTCGGAATGAAGCGCCAGCAGCGCTCGCGTGGCATCATTTTCCGAAACAGCGATCGTGATGTTGAGCTCCGAGGATCCTTGCGCGATGGCCACGATGTTGACGCCGGCGGCTGCTATTGCGGAGAACGTGCGCGCGGCGATGCCCGAGGTTCCTCGCATGCCCAGGCCGACGACGGCGATGAGAGCGACGCGTTTTTCGGCGTCGATGCGATCGATGAGATGGAGTTTGCGCTCGGACTCGAACGCGGCTTCGAGCGCGGCGACCGCGTGATCCGCCTCCGATTCCGGCACGACGAAGCAGATGCTCGATTCGCTCGAGGCCTGGCTGATCATCGAGACGGAATGGCCTGCCTGCGAGAGCGCGGTGAACGCGCGTCCGGCCACGCCCGGCACGCCGATCATTCCGTTTCCTTCGATCGAGAGCAGCGCCTGGCGATGAATCGCGGTGAGCGCTTTCACCGGATAGGAGCCGGGCTTGACGTCGCCGGCGATGCGCGTGCCCGGCGAGGTCTCGCGAAAACTGTTGCGCACGTAAAGCGGGATACGCCGGTCGACAAGCGGGATCATCGTTCGGGGATGCAGGACGTTCGCGCCGTAGTAGGCCAGCTCGGCGGCCTCGCGGTAATGCAGATCGGCGATGACGCGCGCGGCAGGAACGCTCTTCGGATCGGCGGTCATGAGGCCGTCGACTTCTTTGAAAAGAGTCAGCGCACGCGCGCCGATGCTGCGGGCAAGAATGGCCGCGGAGAAGTCGCTGCCGCCGCGCCCGAGGGTGACGACGGAGCCGTCGGGCCCGCTGGCGAGGAAGCCGGGCATCACGACGACTTTTCCGGCGGCGAGCAACGGCAGAACGTTCTTCTTCGCGGTGCGCTCGCACTTCAGCAAATTCGGCCAGAGCGTCCCTAACCTCCGCTCCGTCTGAATCACCTCGGTCGCATCGACGAACACCGCATCGATCCCGATCTCGATTGCGGCGATGGCGAAGATCGCGGCGACAAGCCGCTCGCCGCGGGCGACGAGTGCGTCCTGCGCGCGCGGCGTCAGCTCGCCGAGGACGGCGATGCTCTCGGTCATGGAGCGAAGCTCGCGAACGGATTCGGTGATGACGGCGTTCAAGGCGTTGGCGCGATCGTTCGATGCAACCAACTCGGACACCAGCATCCGATGCCGGGACTCCACCTGCGCGGCGGCGTCATCGCAGCGCGCCCGATCGCGTCGCAGCGCGGCCTGTCCGGCTTCGAGGAGGAGATCGGTGATGCCGTTCATCGCCGAGACGACGACAGCAACATTCGGTGCAGCGCGGCTCACGTGGGCGAGCGCGACGCGAATCGCATCAGCATTGCCGACCGCGACACCGCCAAACTTGAAGACCTCCGGACGGACCGGTTTCATGAGGACGCGGAGTATAAGCGCGAGGAGTGCGAGCGTCTCGCTCGCGGCGGCAAGGCGTCTCGCCTCGTCGTGATTCATTCAATCAACGGAGCATTACCGCTGGGCGAGACGCCCATCGGCCGCAGGCGAGACGCCTACACTCCTTGGGCTGCTTCATGAAGACGCGGAGTATCGGCGGCGAATGGTTCAAGTTCGATGGCAGAATAAACGAGCGCCACCATCATGAAGAAGAACAGCGCCGCTGAACCAGTTCCGGACGACATGCGGCCGCATTACGACTTCGAATACAACAAATCGCGCCCGAATCGTTTCGCTTCCCGGCCGAAGCTCGGTCGTGTTCGACGGCGTCGAGAGCCGTCCTGACCCATGCGCCTCACGCGGGCCGGTTCGCGCGAAGTTCCTGTTCCAGCACCGCGAACCGCGCCAGCATCTGCTCGTACATGCGATCCGTCTTCTCGTGCAGGTGCGCGACTTCCAGCTCGGCCTTCACGTTGATCTCGTACTCGACGTCGGACCGCACGTGATCTTTTTCGGCCTGACGATTCTGGCTGACCAGGACGAAGCAGGAGAGGAAGATCGCCTCGAGCGAGACGATCATCGTCAGCAGCCCGAACGGATAGGGATCGAAGCGCGGCAGGCCGACGTCCATCGTGTTGACGATGATCCAGATGATGAACCAGATGCCGTTCATCATGAGGAAGGGCATGCTGCCGCTGAACCAGGCGATCCAGTCGGCTACTTTTTGCAGCGTGGTCAGGTGTTCCTCGACCTCTTCGTTGACGTTGCGTGATACGCGTGTGCGCAGGAGCTCGTCGGCTTTGCGCATCATTCCGGTGACCGCCGCCAGCATGCTCACCGCGCTGTCGGGATGGCGTTGGAAGAGAAGGAGGAGATCTTCGCGATCGAGCTCGAGCAGCTCGCTGTCGGACAACGCCACCGCGGTTGCCGTCCTCGCGCCGCGATCGAGAAGGGCCAGCTCGCCAAAGAGACCGCCTTCGACCGCGTTCATCAGCACGATCTTCTGGCCGGTGTTGTCGCGAATGAAGAGCTCGACCTCACCGCTGCGGACGACGAAGAGCGATTCGCCGGGATGGCCGGCTTCGAAGAGCGTCTGGCCGGCGGTTACATGAATGTTGTCGACGACCGCGGCCAGCGCAGCGCGATCTTCATCGCTCAGTAGTTCGAAGAGCTTGACGCCGGAGAGAAGCTGCGGATCACATCCCATGTCCGCATTGTAACTGGGAGACGTTTCACGCGGAGACGCGGAGACGCGGAGAAATCAGAGACAGGTGCTCTGATCTCTTGTCTCTGATCTCACGCCGCCGATCGCTTCATCAACTTCTGCGAAAACACGCTCAACCGGTCATTGATCGACGCGTGGCACTCGCACGACTTCGCCTTCAATCCGACGACATCGCGAACGATGATGTGATTCCGGCGGCTCTCGATCACGGCGTCTTGCGCCAGCGCATTCACGGCGATCGAAACGCCCGGGCGATGCACGCCGAGCATGTGCGCGAGAAAATCATGCGTCATCTGCAGATCTTCGTTGCCAACGCGTTCCCTCACGATCAGCAGCCATTTGGCCAGACGCTGCTCGATTGGGTGCAGCCGGTTGCAGACTGCGTTCTGCGTGACCTGGTCGAGAAAGATGCTCGTGTATTCGAGCAACAGCTCGCGAAACGGCTCGTTCGTGCGAAAAAGGTCCTTGAGGCGTGACGCCCTCACGCGCGAGAAACGCCCTTCGCCCTGAACCAGCGCCTCGCTGCCGGTCGGCGGCGTTTGCGTGAGGAGCGAGTGGACATGGAAGACGCCTTCGCCACCGATCACGCCGACCTCGACCATCGAACCGCTTTCGGTCGAACGGATGATCGACACGAGTGCGCCCGTGTGCGGAAAGAAAATGAATTCCGGACTCTCGTCCGCCTTGATGAGCACCTCGGCCAGGCGATGTTCGGATTCCTCCACGTGCAGCGAACTTCGTACAGCGGGCGGAAGTGTATCGAGAAGAAGACTACGGTTCAGGGATGGCACTGCTCCTCCGGAAGCGACGGGTTACATGAACCGCGACGAGATCAGGAGGAGACGTTCGCTTATTAACGTCCAGGCCAAAAAACGAAGGATCGGCGGGCCGATCGTGCTGGTGCACCGGTTCAAACTGCCCTGCTCATCGCCAGATTCCGCAGCAGCGGCCGTGCGGCGCGCATACTCGCTCAATCACTGGATTGGAATTTGTTCGATGTCGTACTGACGGGGGGGGGGCGACGACGTAGCCTGATCATTCGCTTCAGCAGCCGCGCTTACGAGTTTCGTCCGGCAAACCGCCGGGCTGTGCCCATGTCGATCACCCCGGAAAACCCCGCACCTCGAGTGCTCATCGTCGATGATGACGACGGCATCCAGACCCTCATGAAGGCGCTCCTGCGACGCCGCGAGGTCATCGTCGACAGCGCCTCGGACGGCGATGCCGCCCTTCGCAAGATGCGCGAGCAGAGCTACGACTCGATCGTTCTCGACCTGATGCTGCCGAAACTGAACGGCTTCGAAGTCGTCCGGGAACTGAAGACCAACGCGCCGGATCTTCTGAAACGCACCATCGTCGTCACCGCCGTCTCGAATCACGCACTCCGCGACTTCGAAGACAGCGAGCTCGTTCGCCGTGTCATGCGCAAGCCGTTCGACATCAACGAGTTCGTCGATGAAGTGCTGGCCTGTGCGAGCGACAACAACGGAGTAATTGACAATTGACAATGGACAATTGACAACGACGCAAGGCAATCCCGCCCTGGTTGTTGATTGCCAAACTGTCCCTTCTCGTTTGCCTCTCGCGTTGTCAATTGTCCCTTGTCCATTGTCAATTGCCTTCCCCTGCCCATTGTCAATTGCTCCCCCATCGGCTATTACTTCGCCCGAGGAGCATCCGAGATGACGGCAACAGCAGAAGCAACGGGCGCGATGACCGCGGAAGAGATCGTCTCCCTGACCAAACGCCACACGATTTTTTCCTGGTCCGCGCAGGGCAGCGTCAATCCCATCCCCATGGTCCGCGGCGAAGGCATCTACTTCTGGGACGCCAACGGCAAGCGCTACATGGACATGAACTCGCAGCTCATGTGCGTGAATATCGGTCACGGCGACCGGCGCGTCATCGATGCCATCAAACTGCAGGCCGAGGAGCTGGCGTATGCGGGGCCGGGGATGGCGACGCCGGTGCGGGCGCGCGTCGGCAAGATGCTCGCCGATCTCACCCCCGGCGATCTCAATCGCTTCTTCTTCACCCTCGGCGGCGCCGAAGCCAACGAAAACGCCATCCGTGTCGCGCGCATGGTCACCGGCCGAGAGAAAATCATGGCCCGCTATCGCTCGTATCACGGCGCCACGTCCGGCGCGATCTCACTCACCGGCGATCCGCGCCGCTGGGCCAACGAGCCAGGCCTCCCCGGAGTCGTCCGCTTCTTCGATCCCTACAAATACCGCAGCCATCTTTTCCGCGAAGGCGACAGCGACGAGATGTTCACGCGCCGCTGCCTCGACGAGATCGAAGAGACGTTGATGTACGAAGGTCCGCAGACCATCGCCGCGATTTTCATCGAGACCGTCACCGGCACGAACGGCCTCATCGTCCCGCCAGACGGTTACCTCCAGGGTCTGCGCCAGATCTGCGACCGTCACGGCATCCTCCTCGTCTGCGACGAAGTGATGTGCGGCCTCGGCAGAACGGGAAAATGGTTTGCCGCCGATCACTGGAACGTCGTCCCCGACATGATCACGATGGCCAAAGGATTGACGTCCGCGTATCTGCCGCTCGGCGCGCTGGCGTTGAGCGACCGCCTCGCCAACTATTTCGACAAGAACATTTTCTTCGGCGGCCTCACATACAACGCGCATCCGATGAGCCTCGCCGCGGCCGAGGCGTGTTTGCAGGCGATGATCGACGACGACACGATGGTACACACGCAGAAGATGGGACGCGTCCTCCGCGATCTTCACGGCGCGATGAAAGACAAGCATCCCTCGGTCGGCGACGTCCGCTCCATCGGCCTCTTCGGCGTCCTCGAGCTTGTGCGCAACCGCGCAACGAAAGAACCGATGGCGCCGTTCAACGGCACCAGCCCCGAAATGCAAAAGCTCGGCGCGTTCCTCAAAGAAAACGGCATGTACGCCTTCATCAATTGGAACAATCTCTTCACGAACCCGCCGTTGTGCATCACGGAAGCGCAGCTCCGCGAGGCATTCGAGTTGATCGATCGCGGGCTGGAGATTACGGACGCCGCGGTGACAGGGTAAGCCGCCGCGAAACCGATGAAAGAGCGCGCGGCGGCAGTGATCGCGGGATTCGCCACCGCGTCAGCTCTGGCCGTACTTTGTTATCGCGGAATCTACATTCGCTGGTTCGCCGACGACTACTGGACCGCCGGCATCACCGCGACTCACGGGTTCTGGGGCGGGCAGGCGCTTTGGTACCGCATCTGGAGCGGCCGTTACGTCTTCACATTCGTGCAGACGCTGCTCATTTCGATGGGACCCCGCGCCAGCATTTTTCTTGTAACCATCGCCACGCTCGGAATGGCCGCGGCGCTGCGCGCGCGTTTGCGCTGGCCTCTGGCGCTCGTGATGGCGTACGCGATTCTTCTCGGCACCAGCGACGTGCCGCAGTCGCTGCTTTGGCAGACCGGCCTTCTCAGTTACACGATTCCGCTGGCGGTTTTCGTATGGTGGCTGGGCAACGCTGCCGGTCGCGAAGAGCTTCGCTGGTTCGATTTTGTCGTGCCGGTGGCGACCGGCGGATGTTCGGAGACGGGCGTGCTCGCGCAAATCGTGGTCTGCGCCATCGCCTTCGCAGCGTGGCGGCGCAAGCCGATGTTGGGCGCACTTTTCGGATCGCTGATCTCGCTGATCATCATCGCCGCGGCTCCCGGAAATCTCGTAAGAAAAGCGGCATATCCGGCGATGCCTCCTCTTCTTCACGTGCTCGAAGCGACGGCGAGCGATGCAGGAGCATTCCTGGCAAACACGTTCGCCGGTTCCGGCATCGCTCTCCTGGTCGTTTTCCTCGCCGCGGCCCTCTTCGCACCACGCGTTTCGCGGCGGCTCACGATCGTGGCCGTCCTCTGCGCGATCGTCTGCGTGCTCGTCACCTTCGCGCCGGCGCAAGCAATCCTTCTGACCGCATTGCCGTTGCGCGCGAGAATCGTTCCGTACGCGTTCGTCGTCGCGGCGGTAGCAGCCGCCGGCGCAACGGTGCCGTGGCAGGAGCGATGGCGCGGGCCGCTCGCCGCCGCTCTGATCGTCACGTCGGTCGCGCCGCTCATCACCGCCGTACAAATGGCGCGTGAGGTTCCGCAAGCGCGAACATTCGCGAGACGCTGGGACCGCCTCGATGCGTTTCTCCGAACCAACCGCGGGAAAGAAGTCTTCGTCGATCACGCCCCTGGGATGGCCGGCACGCTTCTCTTCATCGCCCACGATCCCGCCGGCAACCGATTCATGCGCGACACATACGGCTTGCGCTCACTGGCCAGCATGCCACCCGATCACAACGGCCGGCTGGTGACCGGGCCACTACCGAAGGACGCGGTTCGTTATCGCTTCGATTAGAAGCGCGGCATGAATGAGCCCCACCGCGAATTTACCGTCGGCGAATTTCGACCCCCGCCCCAGTGCCCGCAGAGTGTGCCGAGCTCAATCAGCCGAACCGCCGAGTGCGGAACCCGCACGCACGGTGGGAGGGCGGAGCCGCGAGGCTCCCCCTGTCCCGAATCGAGAAGTCCGCACTCCTCACTTCACATCGGCTAGCCGGAAGGTGCTGTCTGACGTGCGGTTGTCGATGACGGAGCTGTAGACGAATGCTCTGCCGCCGAAGACGTTGAAGCCGATCACGATGTATCCGCCCGGCGGTACCGCCGCCGCGCCGGTGAACGTGGCCACCGGCATCTGATCGAACACGTTCGGCCCATAAGGCGGCAAAACGCGGGTGGCTTTGAGCGCTCCCGTCGCGTCGAACGTGGAGACGCTGAGCGTTGCGCCGCTGTCGAGCGTTCGCACGCCGATGTTCATTCGGAAGTTCGTCAAGTCTGCCGGAATCAACAGGATTCCGTGGCTGAAGTAATCGAGGGCGTCGTTCGGCGAGACTCCCTCCTCGGAAAATCCGGACGTGCCGGCAGTTCCGCCGTCGCTGAAAACGCGCGCGGTGGCGATCGGCGCGTCGCCACCGTTTGTGACGATGTCGAGCGTGCCGAGGCCGCTGGTGCCCATCGACGCGATGACGTCCGCATACGAGATGGCTTGTCCGGGCGGCAGCGTGAAGGCAAGGGAAGGATCGCCGGGAGCAGCCGATACCAACTGCTTGTGAAAAACGAGACTGCCCGAGATCGTGTTCGACGTCGGATTCAGCATCTGCAGCGAGGTTCGGAAGAATGCGCTCGATCCCTGCACCGCGCCGGCGGCGGGAAGGATGCGCACCAGCAGCGGATCGCTGTTGAACGCGACCGCGCCGATGGCAAGGCCGCTCGAGTAGTTCGATGAGCTACCGATCACGCCTGAAGTCGTGCTCATGTCGGCAGTGGTCACCAGGTTGTAGCCGGTGCTGCTGGCGAACGATTGCGTCCGGATCGAGCCGCAGGTCGCCACCGGCAGCAGTTGCACGACCCCGATGAAATCGCCCTGGTTCACGTTGACGGGCGGCGTCAGCGTGACTTCGTTGCGTCCGCTGACGGCATTGAAAGGTCCACGGGAGGCCACGAGAGTAAATGACGAAACGGAATTGAAGGTCTCTCGCAGGAAGACGATCTTGAACGCGTTCGAGCAGGTCGAGCTCCAGGCCACGGTGGCCTTGTTGACCGTTCCGTTCGCCGTTGCACCGTTGCTGAGGTTCACATACGTGACCGGCCCACCGTTCGTGATGGTCGCCGTACCTCCGTTATCCACGATCTGCGTGCCGACGGTGAGTGGTTGAGCGGCGAGCGATGAAGCGAAGAGAAAAACGACGATCGCGAAGGTATTGCGCACGTGAGCTCCTTTTGGTTTTGGGCAGGAAGCAGATGCAGAATGCGTGACAGGAGTGCAGCGGGGCTCTCAGGATAGACTCAACTCACTCTTGGACTCCCTCCGAACTCTCTACCGCTACCGCCAGCTCATCGTTGCGCTTACGGCGCGCGATCTGAAAGCGCGTTACCGCGGCTCGATCCTCGGATTTTTTTGGTCGCTGGCCAACCCGCTTCTGCTTCTCGCGGTCTACACGATCGTCTTCACGTTCTTGTTTCCGCCGAATCTCGTCCATCCCTATCCGCTGTTTCTTTTCGCCGGGATCCTGCCGTGGACGTTCTTCTCCGCGGCGGTTCTCGAATCGACGATGTCGATCTCGTCGAACGCGGGGCTGATCAAGAAGGTGATGTTTCCCGCCGAGGCGTTGCCGCTGGTCACGGTGGCATCGCATCTGGTGCATTTCGTTCTGGCCATGCCCATCCTCCTTCTCGCCACGCTCGGCTACGCGATTCACGGCGACATCAAAGTCACACTCACCATCCTGCTCGTGCCGGTTTTCATGATCCTGCAGACGCTCTTCGTGGCCGGCATCGCCATGACCGTTTCGTCCGCGTCGGTCCTGTTCCGCGATCTGCGCGACATCCTGACGAACCTGATGCAGCTCGGCTTCTTCGTCACGCCGATTCTCTACCTCGTCGATCGCGTCCAATCGCGTCCGCTGCGCGCGCTGCTTCGGCTCAATCCGATGACGCCTTTCGTGATTTCGTACCAGGACGTGCTGTTCTTCGGGCACCTGCCTGGCCTCGCCGACACAGTCCTCATGATTGCGTACGCGTCGTTCTCCGTGGCGATGGGCGTGATCGTGTTCGGAAGACTGCGGGATACATTGGCGGAGGCGATATAGGGGTTGCTGGGTTGCTTGTTGCTCGGTTGTTGGGTTTTTGGGTTGCCGGGTTTTTGGGTTGCCGGGTTGCCGGGTTACCTGGTTGCCGGCGGCAGTCCGGCTTGTTTGAAGACAAATCATCAAAGCCAAACGTACTCAATCATTCGCCGGCAACGCGGCAACCGGGCAACTGGGTAACCCGACAACCCGACAACCCCAGCAACCTAGCAACTCGGCAACCCAGCAACCATAATCACCACAACGTGTCCGACTACGCCATCGCACTGACCAACGTCTCCAAGTCCTACCGGCTCTGGGGACGCGGCTCGCAATTCGCGACGCTTAAGAGTGCGCTGCTGAAACGCGATCTGGCGCTCACGCCGGAAACGAGCGTCGAGGCGGTGCGCGATGTTTCGTTTGCCGTCGATCGCGGCGAAGCCTTCGGCATCATCGGCAGAAACGGCTCCGGCAAGTCGACGCTGCTCAAACTCATCTCCGGAATTCTGAAGCCGACCAGCGGAAGCGTGAAGGTCAATGGACGCGTCGCCGCGCTGATCGAGCTCGGCGCGGGTTTCCATCCAGAGATCACCGGCCGCGAGAACATCTACATCAACGGCATCATGCTCGGACTTTCGCGCCGCGAGATCGAGGCGCGCTTCGACCAGATCGTGGCGTTCTCCGGCATCCCCGAGTTCATCGATCAACCCGTCAAAACCTACTCCTCGGGCATGTACGTCCGGCTCGGGTTCGCCGTCGCCGTTCACGTCGATCCCGATGTGCTGCTGATCGATGAGGTGCTCTCCGTCGGCGACGAAGAGTTCTCCGCCAAGTGTGTGGCCAAGATTCAGGAGATGAAGTACCGCGGCGTGACGCTCGTCTTCGTCACGCACCAACTCGATCAGGTGCGCAATCTCTGCGATCGCGCGCTCTGGATCGATCACGGCGAGCCGGAAACGATCGGCGATCCGGTTCGCGTCGTCGATGCGTATCTGCAAGCCGTTTCGTCAACGCAGACCACACCTGCGCGCGTCTCTGTTGACGAGGCGAAGCCGCCTACCGCCGACGCGCCGCGCGATGATTCCGGCGAAGAAGAACGCTGGGGCTCGGGCGAAGTGGTCCTCTCGCGCGTCATCCTCGTCGACAATCGCGGCGACGAGCTCGTCGCCCTCGGCCCCGGCACGCCCGTCTCGATCGAAATGGATGTCACCGTGCGCGTGCCGCAGGACGATTTCGTGTTCGGCGTCGGCATCTACCACGCCGACGGCACGTGCGTGTACGGAACGAATACCGACCTCGAAGGCCTGATGCCGGAGCGCCTAGAAACGAACGGGCGCGTCCGTTTCGTCATGCCCGCCCTCGACCTCGTCGCCGGCACCTACCGCATCGACGCCGCCATCCACACCCGCAACGGCCGCGCCTTCGACTACCGCCGCGGCGTCATCCGCTTCGTCGCCGGCTCCCGCATCCACGACGTCGGCGTCTACCGCCCCAAACACCACTGGAAATTCGAAGGCGGCATCGCGTTCCGCGAGATCGATCTCGAACAGCGCAACGTCCCGGTGGAAGTTGCGGAGGCGATGCGGGAAGCAAGGAAGCCGAGGGGGAAGTGAAGTGGCTTTCCAATATTAGGGGCACGTCGCCATCGCTGTAGTGAATCAGATGCTACGCTAGGAGATGTGGAGGGTCAGTGCGTCTCCTAGAACTTTGGAAATCGGATCAATCGATCGAAACAAAACGCCTTGAACAGATCATTGCCTTTGCAGGCGATGGGCGATTTGCCGAAGACAATGAGACGTCGCGTGAGTTCCGCGAGTATCTCAGTCGAGTCAAAGCGGAAAAGCTTAAGGCATACTGCGCCGAGTGCCTTTCGGGCGAGAAGTTTTCGTCGGCGGCTTTCGCTCTACAAGACGTAATCAATGAGATCGGAAGACGTCTCGGGTTTTCAGTGCGCGCCGGTCGTTATCGCGGCGTTTCCGGTGAGATCGGTTACGACGGCCTTTGGACGTTGCAGAGCGGGCATGTGCTGGTTGTCGAGGTCAAGACCTCGGATGCTTATCGGGTTTCCCTCGATACAGTTGCGGGTTATCGCAAACGCCTGATTGAGAAAGACACCATTCCCAAAGAGCAATCGTCGTGCTTGATCATCGTGGGTCGTCAGGACACAGGCGGTCTTGAGGCGGAAATCCGGGGGTCGCGGCATGCATGGGAAATGAGGCTCATCAGCATTGACGGGCTTTTAAGACTTCTCGATCTCAGACAGCGGCTGGAGGACCCTGCCGTTGTACGGAAGGTCGGCGAGATTCTCATTCCTCATGAATTCACTCGTGTCGATGACATCGTAGATCTCGTGTTTGAGACTGCGGAGGACACGTTGAATGACGAAGCAGACGCGCTCCCTACTGACCTTGACGAATTAGAGTCAGCGGGCGACGAAGTAGTGGCCGCCGAGGCTAGGTTGGATGTCCTCGCTGTCTGCCGCGAATCTGCCGAAAGGGTGGCAAAGAGACTTGATATTCAACTGATCCAGCGATCGCGGGGAACTTTTTCGTCAGTGGACGACGACCTACGATTGGTCGCTGCTTACTCTAGGACGTACGGCGTGGCGCCAGAGGGCGGTTTCTGGTTCGGATTCCATCCATACCAGAAGGATTTTCTCGACCAAGCCGAACTGGGCTTCGTGGCATTCGCATGCGGAGACGCCGCTAATGTGCTCTTGATCCCTATCATTGAGTTTTCCCAGTGGCTTCCGGGAATGCACCAGACAATTTCTTTGGATCGACAGTACTGGCACGTCCGTATTCGACGAAACAATGGTCGCTTCACGATGTACAGACGCAAAGGGCATGAAAGAATTGATCTCACCCAATACCTCGTTTGATCGCGCTTGATGGGTGAGAGCTTTCATCAAGTCTTCAGCGGCGAATGGACTTAGACAGTTTGTTGAACTGTCGCCAGAACTGCTTCGATGCACGATGACTCAAAGTTCCGTGGTCTCGCCTCGATCGAGCTCTGCCAAGGCTTCCGCCTCGAGCTGGTCGAATTTGCCGGCTTTCGAATCTGCCACGATCTGCCGATCCCAGAGCTCGTTGTCATAATCCTCGAACCATTTCCGAAACTCGATCAGCTCCGTGGGAGTTAGATTCTGAACATCGCGCTGCAAGGCCTCGAGTTTCGTCATGACACAATAATTGTAGCTCGACTACGCCAGACCACTTATCAAGCGAAGTGTCATCCTGAGCCGCCAACGGACGGTCGAAGGATCTCAAAATTCGTCGATCGTGTTTGCCTAGCGCGAGCGAGCGTCTTGAACGATGCTCGTCGTATTTTGAGATCCTTCGCCGTCCTCCGCCGCCGAGCATATTCGGCGCGAGCGGGTAGATTCGAGTGGGCGGCTCCGGCTGTCTCAGGATGACACGAAATTGCGTGGGCGAATGTAATGGCGAATCAGCCTCGATGGACGGGAAATGCCGCTTACTTCTGCCCTTTTCCTTCTGCCTTCTGCTCTTCAATCCACGGCAACTCCCACCGCCCTTCACCCTCATCGAGTTTCGGCAGCGGGACCGGTTTGCCGGCGAGTTTGAGCTGGGTCAGTTCCCAGAGCTTCGCGTACTTCCAGAACGTGTAGTAGACGTGCATGCCGACGGAGATCAGGCCGCGGGTGCCGTCGAGGAAGCCGAGGTTGATGATGAAGTCGCGGACGAACTTGGCGATGGGGTGGCCGAGGATGCCGAAGAGGTTCGTCGATTTGCCGTCGATGAACATCTGCGCGGCGCCCCAGTTCGCGTAACGCGTCATCTTGGCGATCATGTGATCGAACGTGCGGATGTAGTAATGGTCCATCTTCTGCGCCAGCCAGCCGGTGGGACCGTCGACGACGAGATCAGCGTGGACGCGCTTGTTCGGGTAGCGGGCGTGACCACGGTGGAAGAGACGGGTTACGCGATCACGCTGCAGGCCGGAGAATCGAACGGGTTTGCCGAACATGAAGTTGAGGCGGCCGACCGAATACGCCCACTTGTCGAGCGGGCCGTCGAGCGTGCGCAGGATCTCGTCGCGCAGTTTCGGAGTGACGCGCTCGTCGGCATCGATGACGAAGATCCAGTCGTGCGCGGCGCGATCGATGGCGTAATTCTTCGCTGATGCGGCGCCGAGGTACTCGCGTTGCTCGATGCGAACGCGCGGAAACTTCTCGCGCACCAGCTCGATCGTTCCGTCCTTTGAGAAGGAGTCGAGGAGATAGATTTCATCGCCCCACGCCACCGAGCGGAGGCAATCCTCGATGAAGGCGGTTTCGTCGAGGGTGTGGATGATGACGGTGACGGGCGCGCGCGGCATGAGCGAGGCGGATTGTAGCGGTTGGCGTCAGAGACTCGCGGTTGGCATTTCGACAAAGAACCGCGGCGTCAAGAGGTGGGCGTCTTTGCAACCTTTGACGACCGATACACGCACTTGATACCGCTCGCCTGCCGTTCGTGGAAATGAAATGAACTTGTAGACAGCGGCCGGCAAATCCTGGCTTGAGCCGTTTGTCAAAATCCAGCCGCTCTCTGGTGAGATACGGCTGACCTCCCGCAGACAAACAGCCCCGGAGTCGTCGGTGATGGTGATATCGACGGTCGGAGAGATCTCGTTCCACGCTTTCTTCGACTCCGTTTCGTAGGGCTGAAGGTCCCAATGATCGCTCTTCACGAACGTCGGCCGGAACGCGAAGCCGTACGTGTAGCTCTGCTCCGGATGCGCGAACTTGATGGTACGGACGATCGGTGTACCAGTGTGTTCGAGGTCGACGGGAGTTTGGATTGGAATGTCCGAGCAACTTGCGAAAAGAAGAGCCAGACTCACGACGCCTAAACATCGCCATTCCACTGAGCAGGACATGCCGGCAAGATCGTACACTTTGCGGATGCGAATCCGCCTCCTCGCTCTCGCCGCCGCCACGTTGACCGCATGTACTCACACGACGGCGCCGCCGACTCCGCCGCCAGCCGCGCACGCCACCGAGACGCGCGCCTTCATCATGGGCGGGCGGAAGGCGGGGACGGAGACGGTGATCGTCGACGGCGCGACGCGCACGGTCGACTTCGAATTCAACGACCGCGGGCGCGGTCCGAAGACGCACACGGTGCTGACGAGCGGCGGGAGCGCGATTACCTTGTCGTTGCACACGAGCGGCAACGACTATTTCAAAGTGCCGGTCGATGAGACGTACGCGAACGGCGCGTGGTCGAACGGCGCGGAGAAGGGAAGCGCGGCCAGTGGATTTTTCGTCTCGATGTATGGGCCACCCGAGGAGACGGCGGTGCTTGCGCGAGCGTTGCTGGCGGCGCCGGAGCATCGGTTGTCGTTGTTGCCTGCGGGCGAGGCATCGATCCGCAAAGTTGGTGAGCTCACCGTGTCCGCGGCTGGACACACGCAACACGTCACCTGCTACGAGATCAGCGGACTTGGTTTCACGCCCTCGCCAGTCTGGCTCGACGATCACAACGAATTGTTTGCGTCGGCATCCTCGTGGTCGTCGGTGATCGTTGATGGTTGGGACAGCGTCATACCGCAACTCCTGAAAGCGCAGGATGTCTGGCGCGATGAGGCGGTCGCGCGCGAGGCCGCGCGCCTCATGCGCGCACCCGCGGGAGGCGGCATCGTCATCACGAACGCGCGTCTCTTCGATCCGGTCACGCTGCAGACGACGCCGGGGACGACGATCGTGATCCGCGGCAATCGTATCGAAGCAGCAGGTACGGGCATCGCCATTCCGAATGGCCTCGAGCACATCGACGCCGCCGGGCGCTCGGTCATCCCGGGCCTGTGGGACATGCACACGCACAACTCCGCCAACGACGGCCTTCTCAACATCGCCAACGGCATCACCTCGGTGCGCGATCTCGCCAACGACACCGACTTTTTGCTCGACCTGCGCAAGAAGATCGAAAGCGGCGCCGCCATCGGCCCGCGCATCGTCCTGGCCGGCATCATCGACGGTCCGGGCAAATACGCAGGGCCGACGAAAGTGCTCGTCGACTCCGAGGCGGAGGCGCGCGCGGCGGTCGAGAATTACGCGAAGCTCGGCTACGAACAGATCAAGATCTACAGCTCGGTGCGGCCGGCGCTGGTGCCGTTCATCGCCCGTCTCGCGCACGAGCACGGGATGCGCGTGAGCGGACACGTCCCGGCGTTCATGCGCGCGGAAGATGCCGTTCGCGCCGGCTACGACGAGATCCAGCACGTCAATTTTCTCTTTCTCAACTTCTGGCCCGACATTCAGGACACGCGCACGCCGGTGCGGTTCACGGCGGTGGCAGAACGCGCGGCGACGCTCGATTTGAACTCGCCGGAGGTGAAGGCGTTCATCGAGCTTCTGCGCGAGCACAAGACCGTGATCGATCCGACCGTGTCGGTATTCGAAGGGATGTTCGTCTCGCGCAAAGGGACGATGTCGCCGAGTTACGCGATGGTCGCGGACCGGCTGCCGCCGCAGGTTCGCCGCGGATTTCTCACCGGCGGTCTGCCGGTGCCCGACGGAATGGACCAGCGTTATCGCGATTCGTTCCGCAATCTTCTGGCGATGGTGAAGGCGCTCTACGACGCGCACGTGCCGATCGTGGCGGGCACCGACGCTATGGCCGGGTACACGCTGGCTCGCGAGCTGGAGCTGTACGTCCAGGCGGGGATTCCGCCTGCCGAAGTGCTGCGCATCGCCACGCTGGGAGCGGCGAAGGTGATGAAGCACGACGACCAGCTCGGCTCAGTCGCGTCCGGCAAGCTCGCCGATCTCGTCATCATCGATGGCGATCCGGCTACGGACATCAGCGATGTGCGCAAGGTCGTCACAGTAATCAGGGATGGGAAGGTGTTCGATCCGAAGGCTCGATAGGGCACTTACGCCTATTACGCCTATCTTTCGCCAACTTCCGCTTGACTTTCGCGTTGTTACCGCCTACATTGTCCTTTCACGAGGCGGAAATGACGTATCTGACCGAGCGGCAACGCGACATTCTGCAGTTCATCCGGGATTGCCAACGGGAGCGTGGGGTAGCGCCGACGCACCGTGAGATCTGCGATCACTTCGGATTTTCATCCTACGGCACGGTCTACAAACATCTCTCCCTGCTCCAGAAGAAGGGACTGATCCGGCGCGACTGGAATCAGAAACGTGGTGTCGAGCTCGTCGAGAACGATGACAAGCCTTCCTCTGCGACGGCGTCGGGAGTTCTCGAATTGCCGTTGTTCGGCTACATCGCTGCCGGCCGTCCGCTCGATGTCGAGATCTCCAACGAGACCATCACCGTGCCGGAGCGCCTCACCAGCCGCGGCGAAAACTACGTGCTCAAAGTGAAGGGCGACTCGATGATCGACGACGGGATCATGGACGGCGATTACGTCATCATCGCCCGCCGCGAGCGCGCCGAGAACGGCGAGATGGTCGTCGCCAACGTCAGCGGCGAAGTCACCCTCAAGCGCTTCTACCACGAGGGCGAGAAAGTCCGCCTGCAGCCTGCCAATTCAATGATGCATCCGATTTACGCCCAGGCACGCGACGTCGCGGTGCAGGGAGTGGTCGTCGGTCTGATGCGCCGTTTCTGATCGCGAAAGTGAGGAAGAACCATGGATCTCGTACTCAAACTTCGTGAAGTCCGCCGCCTGAAGGGTCTGAGCCAGAAGGATGTAGCGCGTATGTCCGGCGTCGGCGAAAAGACCATCAGCTCGTTCGAGACCGGCGAGCGCGTCGGCTCGATGAAACTCGCGCAGCTTAAACGGCTGCTCGCGGTTTACGACATGACCGAAGCCGACTTCTTCGGCGGCTGTGTAGAGAAGAAGATTGCGCCATGGGAGCTCGATCAGGACCAGTTCGCCACAGTGCGCATGCTCGAAGAGCTGCAGTCGTTGCCGAAACCCTCGCAGCGAAACCTCCTGGCGAAGTTCCAGCTCATGATCGAAACGATCTCCGAAGGTCACGAATCCAGGCATCGGCGTCCCCGCTACCTTCGCGACGATCCGAACTGGGAAATGATGGCGTCGCGGAACTGAGGAGTGCGGTCGTCTCGACCGCGGGCACTCGGGCGTCTCGCCCGGGTGCTCAGGAAGAAGACCGAAATCCGTCGAACGTGTTGCGTGAGGGCTTCATAACTGCCCGCAAACTCCTAGCCCGCGACAATTGAGAACGCTTTGAGCGCGGCCAGCCACGCGGCAACGAGAATCACGAACCGGCACCAATTCAGCCGAACCCACAGTCGAACCATTCTCGTGAGCTGCGCCTCCGGCATTTTCGCGGCATCTGGCAGGCGCAGGAGCACCGGAACGAAGTAGGCGAACGTCACGACGATGACGAAGAGCGCCAACGCGGACGCGATGAGCCACCATGTTCGCCCCGGTCCAGCGTACAGCCACGCCGCGACAAGATTCAGCAGCGAAATGACGCCGGTAGGCGGCGTGAGAAAGATCCACAGGCGGTGGCCGGAATCCGGACGAATCGTGACCGCGAGATACGCCAATACCGATTGGGGCGGAGATGATGCCCACAGCGGCACGAGCACACGCGTTTCGAAAAGTCCGGCGCCTGTCTGAATCCCCAGCGCGATCACGAGAAGCCAAAGCGCGACGTCGCTGAACGCCATGATTCGTCCTGGTCGTCTCGCCTAATGGGTCATCGCCGCGCCGTGCATCGCCACATCCCAGAGCTCGACGCGATTGCGGCCGTGGTGTTTGGCCGAATACAGCGCGCGGTCGGCGCGGTCGATGAGAATTGACGGACTGACGATTCCCTCGCCTTCCATTGAATCGATGCCTGCGATGCCGATCGATGCGGTCACGACGACCGAATCGCCGCCGACGTCGAACGAGCTCGCCGCCATTCGTTCGCGAATCCGCTCGGCCACGACCGTCGTGTTGCCGGTCTTCGTTTCCGGAAGAACGACGCAGAATTCCTCGCCGCCGTAACGGCCCGGCACGTCGTACACGCGGCAGCTATCGCGCAGCACCTGGGCAACGGAGCGCAGCACGCCGTCGCCGGCGGCGTGGCCGAAGGCGTCGTTCACCCGTTTGAAGTGATCGATGTCGAGCATGAGAACCGAGACCGGGCAGCCATGACGCAGCGAGCGGTTCATCTCGCTGTCGATCTTCTCCATCACGTACCATCGGTTGTACAGACCAGTCAGCGAGTCGCGCGCCGAGATGTCGGCCAGCGTGCGGTTCTTCATAACCAGATCGAGATTGTCGCTCTGCATTTCGGCGAGACGCCGTTCCAGTTCGAGAACGCGCTCGTCGCGCTCGCAGGCGAACCGCACGACGGACGCCACTTCGCGCAGGAGGTCGCGGCCCGGAGCACTCAGTGCGTCATCGTCCCGCACCGCCAGCGTCGGTGTCAGCACGAACGACCGCGCGCCATCCTCGGACGCGGGATCAACCAGGGAAACTTCCTTGTGGAGTAACGCAGACAGCGACCGCACGATGCGGCCCGCCGCGTCTTCGGCGAAGCTCATCTCACACACTCCCTTGTTTGGATCGCGCGGAGTATGCGCAGGCCGCGCGGCCTCGTCAAGTCTCCGATTTTGGTGACGACGGAACGATGGAAATTACCGCTGCTCGATGCGAAAGCGGTTGATGCCGGCACGAATCTCATCGCCGCTCTGGACCTTCGTATCGCTCGCCGGCATCGTGTTCAGAAACGTGCCGTTGCGGCTGCCGAGGTCGTGAACGCGGATAGAGCCGTCGGCATTGGGCTTAACCTCGAAATGCCGCCGCGAAAGGAATTCGTCCGGTACGCGGACGTGGCCTTCTCGTCCCACCACGAGCCCTGACGGTGGAATCTCGAACTCCTGACCGTTCAATGCGCCGTCGATGCAAATGAGGACGGGACGTGTGGCGGGTTCCGCTGGCGCCGGCGTCTTCTGCGTGATCCTGTGCGCGAGCTCCGCCTCTTCAATCGGTGCTTCGGTTTCCGCACGGACCGGCTCCACGAGGACACCCGGCTCGCCAGTCGGCTCAATGGTGACGATCGCGGAGCCAACCCGCAGCAGGTGTGTTCCGTCGCCGATCACCGTCTCGGTAATCCGCTGGCCGTCCAGAAACGTCCCCATGTGCGAATCGGCATCGCGCGCGATCAGGTCATCGCCCTGAAGCGAGATCGAGCAATGGCGGAGCGACAAATCCGACTCGGCCAGCTCGATGTGACAACCTTTCCTTCCGATCCAGAGCGGGTAATTGCCGATCGTGAAGACCTTGTTGACCGCCTCCTTCGCGCCGCGCGCGATGATGCGGATCGACCGAGGCGTTCCCGGCGGCTTTGGTGCGGCGACCGGTGCGGCGGGAGTGTCGCCGGTTCGCTGGACCTTGTACGGCTCGAGGTCGATCTCCTTGATGTCGTCCGGATTCATCAGGCGCGCCAGGACTGCGGCCTTGCTACCGGAAATCCACTCGCCGCAGTGACACGTGGCGATCGAATTGGGGAGGCGAACGGCGATCACACCCGGGACGTCGTACGCCTGTCCGCACTTCGCGCAGCGGATGAGAGGCATGCGCGGATGATAGCGCAGCGCCATACGCTACACTTCCGCTCATTCGCATGCTCTCCGGCGCCTCCACCGAAACCTCCGCCCGCCGCCTCGGCCTCCGGCCAAAATTCAT
Organism: Thermoanaerobaculia bacterium; assembly: GCA_963719365.1. Classification (GTDB taxonomy): domain Bacteria; phylum Acidobacteriota; class Thermoanaerobaculia; order Gp7-AA8; family Gp7-AA8; genus JADGNZ01. The sequence goes on from OY970380.1 coordinate 3,223,392, forward strand.
TCTCGCCTTCGCGCTGCAGACGCTCATCAGCGCGATTCTCATCGTCGGGCTCGAACAGTGGCGCGTTCGCACGGTCGTTCGCGATCAGTTCGTCGCGCACGCCGATTCGGTCTCGCGCACGGTCGCCGTCGCCGCAGCGAACGCCGCGAAAACATCGCGCACTGACGAGCTCAGGGCAATTGTCAACGATCTCAAATCGCAGTCCTGGATCGACTACGCCGATTTCATCGCTGCCGATGGGAAAGTGCTCGCAGCCGCGGGGACATTGCCCGATGGCCTTTCCCTCACGCCGGGCCGTTCGCAACTTCTGAACAAAGACGGCGACGCGCTTCACGTTTTCGTCGTCCCGATTCCTGGCGACACGTCGCTTTTCCGGCTCGTCGCAAACGAGCATGACGTGCTCTCCATCGCGCAACAACTTCGCTGGTCAAACCTCGGCGTCGTGCTTCTGGCCCTGCTGATCGCCATCGGTCTTGCCGTGCTCTCCTCCCGCTTCATCATTCGTCCCGTTCTCGACCTTGCCGATCACGCGCGCGGCCTGGCCGAGGGCGATCTCACGCAGCGCTCCACCGTGCAGTCCGGCGATGAGATCGGCGACCTCGCCGATGCGTTCAACGCCATGGCCGGCAACCTTGAAAGAACCATCACGAAGCTCGTTCGCTCGCAATCGCAACTCAAATCGGTGGTCGAGAACGTCGGGATGCAATCGCGCAACGTTGCCGAGCGTGTCAGCGAGCAGCGCTCGATGATCGACAACAACTACCACTCGATCGATCAGCTCAACAACGGCGTCCGCAAGATCACCGACAACGTCGAAGCCCTCTCCGCGTCGTCAGAAGAAACGTCGTCTTCGATGCTGGAGATGGTTGCTTCGATCGAAGAGGTCAGCCGCCACACCGACACGCTTTTCAACTCAGTCGAGGAGACTGCCTCTGCGACCAGCGAGATGGTGAGCTCGATCAGCGAAGTCGATCAGAACGTCGACTACCTCGCTAACTTCGTAACCGACACATCCTCGTCGATGGTGGAGATGAGCGCATCGATCGCGCAGGTGGAGGCGAACGCCGCGCGGTCGTATGACCTCGCGCTCGCCGTCGCCAACGCCGCGGAATCGGGGATGAAAGCGGTCCGCGAAACGATCGACGGAATGGAACAGATTCGCCGTTCCGTTGCCGAATCCAACGCCGTCATCACGCGACTTGGCGACCGCTCCATCGCCATCGGCAAGATCCTCAACGTCATCGAAGACATCGCCGAGCAGACGAACCTTCTCGCGCTGAACGCCGCCATCCTCGCCGCTTCGGCGGGCGAGCACGGCAAGGGCTTCTCCGTTGTCGCCGCCGAGATTCGCGATCTTTCCGAGCGCACCGCATCGTCCACGCGCGAGATCGCAAATCTCATCCGCTCCGTGCAGGAAGAAGTCGGCAACGCGCTCCGCTCGATGTCGTCCGGAACGAAGCTCGTCGAAGATGGCGTCTCGCTTTCGCACGAAGCGGGCAAGGCGCTCAACAACATCCTCGATTCGTCGACCAAAGCCTCGGGCATGGGCAAGGAGATCGCCGCGGGGACGCGCGAGCAGACCGCAGGAAGCGAGAACATCACGCGCTCCATCGACCGCCTGCAGGAGCTCCTCAGCCAGATCAACAGTGCCACGACACAGCAGGCGCAGGGCTCGGACCACATCATGAACGCCGTCGAGTCGATGCGCGAGGTCACGAAGTACGTGCGCCAGGCCATGACCGAACAGCGCTCCGGCTCATCGATGATCTCCGCATCGGCCGAGAAGATGATCGACATGATCCACGAGATTTTCCAGGTGGCCACGAACCAGGCCGCCGAGAGCGAGAAGATCGTGGCCACGATGGAGCAGGTGCGCGCGCTGGCGGAAGGCAGCGGCAGCTACGCCGCCGAGATGGGCGAATCGCTCACGCTTCTCTCCGACGCCATTCGCGGACTGGACGAAGAGATCCGCCGGTTCCGCGTGCGCGCGTAATCGCTTCTCTCGATTAGCGCGCCTCAACCGCTTCGCGCAGTTTCTCCGCCTGGAAGTGGCCTAGGAGCGGCTCGAGGAGGACGTCGAGATTGCCGTTCATGATGTCCGGTAGGTTGTGGACGGTGAGACCGATGCGGTGATCGGTGACGCGGTCCTGCGGGAAGTTGTAGGTCCGGATTTTTTCGGAGCGGTCGCCGCTGCCGATCATTCCTTTGCGCGTCGCCGAGAGCTCCGACTCGCGCTTCAGACGCTCGATGTCATAAAGACGCGCCTTCAGAACCTTGAGCGCCTTCTGCCGGTTCTTGATCTGCGATTTTTCGTCCTGACACGACACTACGACTCCGGTCGGAAGATGCGTCATGCGCACCGCGGAATACGTCGTGTTCACCGATTGCCCGCCGGGACCTGACGAGCAGAAGGTATCTATGCGCAGGTCCTTTTCGTTGACCTGAATATCGATATCCTCAACCTCGGGCAGCACCGCGACGGTGATGGCCGAGGTGTGGATGCGGCCCTGGGTCTCGGTTTGAGGAACGCGCTGCACGCGGTGAACGCCCGACTCGAATTTCAGGCGCGAGTAAACCTTATTGCCTTCGATCTGCAGCGTGGCGTCTTTGATTCCGTTGACCGAGGAGTAGTTCGCGTCGGTCATGTCCACTTTCCAGCGGCGCATCTCGGCGTAGCGGATGTACATGCGCATGATCTCCGCGGCAAAGAGTGACGCTTCGTCGCCGCCTGTGCCGGCGCGAATCTCGACGAAGACGTTCTTGTCGTCGTTCGGATCTTTCGGCTGCAGCAGAATCTGGATCTCTTTCTCCAATTCCGGCGCGCGCGGCTCGAGCTCGGCGATCTCCATCTCCGCAAGTTCGCGCATGTCATCGTCCGACTTCAGCATCTCGCGCGCGTCCGCGAGACGTTTGCGGACATCCTTGAGCTGGCGGTATTTGGCGACGACGTCGTCGATCTCCGAGACAGCCTTCATCGTGTCGCGGAAGGCGGCGACGTCGACGGCGACGGCCGGATCGGCCATCTTCTGTTGGAGCTCTTCGTAGCGTTTTTCGATGTCGTCGAGTTTCTCGTACATGGAACGATCCTTTTTGCAGGCCCGCTGAAAACAAAAATGGGAAGACGCAACATGCGCCTTCCCACGATGAATGTGACGAACGTTCGCTAAGCAACCGCGGCTTGCGTCTCCTCGACGATGTCGTACATCAGCGCTTCTTTGAGTGCGGTGATGGCGACCTGAAGCTGCGAGTCGTCCGGCTCTTTCGTGGTGATCTTCTGCAACAGCATGCCGGGACGCGTCATCAACCGGCAGACCGGATTGCCGAGGTGCCGGGCGGAGAAGCGGATCACTTCGTAGGCGAGGCCGGCGATGAGCGGAATCAGAACGACGCGCGCCAGGAACTTCACCGCGAATGGCACGGTCGATGGAACCAGCGAGAAGACCAGAATCGAAATGGCCATCACGAACATCAGGAAGCTCGTGCCGCAACGCGGATGGAGCGTCGATTTCGTTCTCGCGTTTTCGACGGTCAGATCCTCATTCGCTTCGAACGTGTAGACCGTTTTGTGCTCGGCGCCGTGATACTGGAAGACCCGCTTGATCTCATCCATGAACGAGATCGAGATGATGTAGACGAAGAAGAAGAGCGCGCGCAACACACCGTCAATGGCGTTGTAGGCGAGGTTGCCCATTCCCGGAGCGAAGTAGTGGCGGATCAGGTTCGTGATCCCGAGCGGCGCGAGGATGAAGACGCCGACGCCGAGGACGAGCGCGATCAGCATCGAGCTCGCGACGGCCCAGCTCGACATCTCTTTCTCGCCTTCTTCGCTGGCCGTGGCAACGCTCGCCGAGTAATTCAGCGCGCGGATGCCGAGGATGAGCGACTGGATGAGGACGACGGAGCCGCGAAGGACTGGAAACTTGAGAAACGGATACTTCGTCGTGACGGAGACGAGCTTGTCCTTCTTGATCGCCACGCCGCCATCCGGCTGCCGGACGGCGACCGAATAGCCGGTGAGCGAGCGCATCATGACGCCCTCGATCACGGCCTGGCCGCCGATCAGCATGTCGACGTTCTTGTCCGCCGTTGCGGCCGGCATGGCCGCGGTAAGACCGTTCATCACGGCGCCAAAAGTGCCGCTGATGAGTCTCGCCGAGCCAAGCCACGCCTTCGGGGCTCGCATTATTTCGCCGCCGCTTCTTTCGGTCCGGCCTTCTTGGCGTAGCGCTGCTGGAAGCGATCGATGCGGCCGGCAGTGTCGAGCAGCTTCTGCTTGCCTGTGAAGTACGGATGGCACTTCGAGCAAATCTCGACGCGCAGCTCTTTCTTCGTCGAGCCGGTCATCCACTGTTCGCCGCAGGCGCAGTGCACCTGGACCTGCTGATACTTCGGGTGAATCTCTGGTTTCATTGGATTTACCTCGCTGAGGACCTTTCTGAGTCGTGCTGAAAACGGCGAGTATATCCAAAAAATTCTGGGCGGCTCGGGACGGTGGAAATGCCAGCAACGAGACCTAAAGCGTCGCCTGTTCCGCGGGTATCCTCACGCGCACGACGAATGCGCCGGCTTGACCGACCTCCTCATCGTGAAGAGAGCCGAAATCAGCCTCCTGAAGCGCCCGCTCCAAAGTGCCTCGCTCGATACAGCTCTCAAACCAAAGGTGAGCGGCCTCATCAAGGCATCGTTTCGCGTCATCGGCGCTGCCACCTTGCGATGCGACGTCGATCGACGGACAGACCGCAACCCAACGCTCATCCGTATCGCGCCTTACGAACGCCAGCAACTCAACGTCGAGGGAGATCGTTTCGTTCACGGTCTGAGGATAAACGCGACAAAGCGCGGTGATGGTTGCATCTCAAATCACGATTCGATCAAGGACGTCCTGGCTGATCGTCCTCGAAGCACGGAGGATCTCGTTGGTCCGTTCCATGTGATCTGAAATCAGCTCTCCTCGCACCACAAACTGAGGCTGCACGACGATCTTTGACAACGCCGCTGCGTGAACTTCGCGAAGGTCGATGACCGTGTCCCTGTTGAGGAAGCCATAGTCGCTCGGGCCTGTGCGAATGATCGCGTTGTTGACGAAGCTCGGGAACTTCGACGACGTCATGATCGAAAACAGAACGACGTCATCGGGCGGAGGCCATTCCAAATTCAGGATCACGGCGAGGTGGTTGCCGAACGGCTGGTGCCAGTGGCAGATGCTGCCGCGTTTAAGGGCTGCCTTCGCGAGTTGGAGCTTCTGCACAGCGACGCGTCACCGTATCGCTGCTACCAGATCGCGGTGCTCCTGCTCCACCTCAGCCAGCTCCAGCATTTCGCTGTCCTCGCCTTCGAAGAATGTCTCGTACGGCATGGGCGCGCGGCCATTTGGTGCTCTGCCTTTGTCCGCCAGCCGATACGCCGGCTCTTCGTGGGACAGCTCGACGAGGCGCTTCCAGTGCAGCTTTCCGTATTTCTTTGCCACATCGCCGAGCACTTCCAGATCGGACTTTGAAAAGACTCCGAAACTCTCGCTGCCGTTGGCAACGTAGCGCGGCCAGTAATCGGCAACGACGTCGAGATAACGCAGAAACTCTTCCTGCTCGGGAGTGGACGGCCCAGCCTGATGCGCGGCCAATGCCTCGTCGAAGAAGTCATCTGCCTGCGACGGAACCGGACCAAGGTTGAGCGCGAAGTAGGAATCACCGATGATCGGCCGGCCGTACCTGAGCAGATGCTGTTTGTCCGCAAAGTAGAACAGCTTGGCAGCTTTGAGTTTCGTCAGGTCCGAAACGCCATTCTTCGAAAGGAAGACGAGCGCCTGCACAAACTTGGGAAGGCTGAATCGGAACTGAAGTTTGCTCATCTCACGAATTCTTCTGCGACGAATATACCCTCGGTAGCAAGGCGAGGGTATCGATGCAAATTTCCGCGCTTGAGACTGCCTACTTCGCGCCGAAAAGCGTCACGATCCAGTACGTCACCGCGCCCATGATTGCGGCCATCGGAATCGTCAGGATCCAAGCCCAGACGATTCGGCCGGCCACGCCCCAGCGCACGGCGGAAAGGCGTCGCGTGGCGCCGACTCCGACGATCGCGCCGGTGATCGTATGCGTCGTCGAGACCGGGATGCCGAACGAGCTGGCCAGGAAGAGCGTGATCGCGCCCGCGGTCTCGGCGGCGAAGCCACCAACCGGCTGCAGCTTTGTGATCTTCGAGCCCATCGTATGGATGATCCGCCAGCCGCCTGAGAGCGTGCCCAGTCCGATCGCCGAGTGGGCGGCGAGAATCACCCAGATCGGAATGTAAAACGTTTTGAGATAGCCGGCTGTGAAGAGCACGCCGGCGATGATGCCCATCGTTTTTTGGGCGTCGTTCGTTCCGTGGCCGAGGGAGTAGGCGGCGGCGGAAACGAGCTGGAGGCGGCGGAACGTTTTGTCGACCGACTTCGGCGACTTGCGCTGGAAGATCCACATGATCGCCACGGTGATCAAGAACCCAAGCAACAGGCCGATCAGCGGAGCGATGACGATGAAAATCAGCGTCTTCGTCCAGCCCGACGGAATGATCGCGCCGAAACCGTAGCGCGCAACGGCTGCTCCCGCGTAGCCGCCGATGAGCGCGTGCGACGAACTGGTTGGCAACCCGAAATACCAGGTGATCAGATCCCAGACAATCGCGCCAACGAGTCCGCCGAAGATCACGCCGAACGTCACGGCGTGGATGTCGATCATCCCGTTGCCGATGGTTTTGGCAACGGCCGTTCCGAATCCGAACGCGGCCACGAAGTTGAAAAAGGCCGCCCAGATCACGGCCTGACCTGGCGAGAGCACGCGCGTGGAGACGACCGTCGCGATCGAGTTCGCCGCGTCGTGAAAGCCGTTGATGTAATCGAACACCAACGCCACGCCGATCAGGCCGGCGACCAGCAGAAAGAGATGGCTCGGCATCAGCTATGTTTCACGACCACGTTCTCGAGCAGGTTTGCGACATCCTCGCAGCGGTCGGTGGCCTCTTCGAGAAGGTCGAGGATCTCCTTCCACTTCATGACCACGATCGGATCGCGCTCTTCGTCGAAAAGCTGACCGACCGCCTTCTGGTGGATGCGGTCCGCCTCGTTTTCGAGCCGGTTGATCTCGACCGCGCAGGCCATGACGCCGTCGCGCCGTTCGAGGGCGATCACGGCACGCCGCACTTCATCGGCCGATGACGAAATGACTTTCGCCAGCTCGCGCGCACCGGGCCGGACGCGATCGATTTTGTACAGCGGTATCAGGCTCGCGGCGTTGTCGATGGCGTCCATCACGTCGTCGAGCGTGCGGGCCAGCGAATGAATGTCCTCGCGGTCCATCGGCGTGACAAAGGTCTTGTTGAGGCGCTGGATGATCGCGTGCGTCAGAAAATCGCACTTGTGCTCGACTTCCTTGATCTCGTGCGCTTTGTCGGCAATCGGCGGATCGGGCGCGAACATTTCTTCGAGCAGACGCGCGCCCACCTTGAGCTGATCGGACATTGCGATCATGTCAGCGTAAAACGTTTCTTCCCGGGGGAGAAAGCGGAATCGCAAGGGGGGACCTCCGTCGAAAACGCGCGGATTGTATCGGAAAGGCTGTCGCGGCGGCGGTCAGTAGCTGATCATCAATTTGATCCCGTACGCCGTCGCGTGCGTTCCCGCCGCTGGGCCGCGGCTCGCGTCGCGATCGAGCATCAACGCGGACGAGAGGCCAGCCTGCACCGGTATCCAGTACGCGATTCCTTCGATGTCGCGGCTCTTCCGTCCAGCGCCCTCGGTGTGCAGAGCGTCGTGACGGAGAAGCGCTTCCCAGCCGCCGCCGAACTTCGGAGTCACCCAGATCGACGAACCGTGCGCACGCGTCTCCGGTGCAGCGCGCGTGGGCCGGTCGGCGGCGCTGAGAACATCGATGCCAGCGGTGACTCGCGGATGTTCATACGTCACCTGCGCGATGGCGCGTTTGCGCGGAAGTCCGGCAGCGTAATGATCGGCATCATAGAAACCGGCGACACGCAATCCATGTAAGGCAGTGTTGCTGGGCACCGGACGAATTGCGGCGCGAATCTGGAGCGCTTTCTCGCCGTTCGGATCTGAGTGCGCCAACCCTTCGCCGTTGTACACGCCCGCCTGGAAGTCACCGAAGTCGCTCGGCAGGTTGTAGTGAAACGTCACGCCGGCGTCCGACGGAAACAGAAAACCTTCGCGGTCCACGAAGAGCGTTCCTTCAAAACGATAGCGGTAGATCGACTCTTCGTAATCGAGCCACGGCGTCTGATTGAGTCCCGCGCGAATCCACGATCCCTTCGTCAGCCACTGATCGAGATTGAGCTGCGCGTAGGCAAACTTGAGCCGGAAAACCTGGCTGCCATTCAGCGAGCTGCTGCCGGTCTCGCGCGCGACCTCGGGTGTCACGCGGAACGATAGGTAGCGATTCAGAGTGCCGAAGAGGTTGAGGTACGCGCGGCTGACGTTGAACGAATTCGGATGGATCTCGTTGCCGTCTGCGTCGTGCGCGGGCGGCTCCAGCGAGGCGGTGTACGTGTAATCGGCAAACAGCAGCGCGCCGATTTTGATCGACGGCGCATCGGGCGACGGCGCGACCGTCTGCGCGGCGGCCGGCAGCGCGAGGAGCATGACGGCAGCGACGATCGCTTTTCGCATGAATGAACGTTCTTACGGCAGCGGAAGCCGGATTGTGAACGTTGCTCCCTGCCCTTCTTCGCTGGCTACGTGAATGGAGCCACTATGCGCTTCGACGATCGCTTTGGCGATGTAGAGGCCGAGGCCGAGGCCGCCGTAGTAGCGGCTGGAGACGTTGCGTGCGCGGTGGAAACGCTCGAACAGTTTCGGGATCTCGTCGGTGGGAATGCCGATGCCCTTGTCGATCACCGCGGTCAGCATGTGACCTGACTCGATCCGCGCGAGCAGCTCGATGTCGGTTCCCTCGGCCGAATACTTGATCGCATTCGAGATCAGGTTGTCGACGACCTGGCGCATCCGATCGGGATCGACCGGCATCGTCGTCTCCGTGATCTCGGCGGAAAAGCGGATCGTGCGTGCAGGATTCTGCACACGGAAAGCGTTGGCGCGGCGATCGAGAAACTCGAGCCAGCGCACCGGCTGCCGGTCGATTTGCAGTCGATTCGTTTCGATGCGCGAGACGTCGAGCAACTCCGAGATCAACCCCATCATGCGATCGACTTCGCCGAGGACGGCGTTGAGGTACGTCATCCGCTCCTCAGGCGGCAGATCGTTGATCGTTTGCGCGAGCAATTGCGTGTAGCCCTTGATCGTCGTCAGCGGCGTCCGCAATTCGTGCGAGGCGACCGAGAGAAACTCGTCCTTCTTGCGATCGAGCTCCTGCAGCGCGGTGATGTCGCGAATCACGAGAACGGCGCCGACGATGCCGTTGCTCTCGATCGGCGCCGCGGCGATCGAAAGGTCGAGATCTTTGCTCGTGATGAAGTGCCGGCCCATCGCCAGGTAGTCGGGAACGGTCATGCCTCGCAATGCGCGTGCGTGCGGAAGATCGTCCGGCGGAATCGGCCGCGCGTCGGGATAGCGAAGATTGAGTTGCGCGAACGATCCATGCTCGGCCGCCTCGGTGCGCGAGCCGAAGCCGAACATCGTGATGGCAGCTTCGTTGACAGAGACGACCTGACCGGCGGCGTCGTAAACCCACAGCCCGTCCGTCATCGAGCTGAGGATCGAGTCGAGCCGCGCGGAACGTTCGGCCATCGCCTGCGCCAGATCCTCGATCTCGCGCCGCGCGTTCACCTGATCGGTGACGTCCTGGATCAGCACCGTCAAATTTTGCGTGATGCCGGAAAAGCGCCCGCGCACGGCGGAAACGATGCGGTTGATGTACATCGGCGCCGGCCGCGTGTCGGCTTTGAACGCTTCATCGAAGCGCATCTCGCCCGACTCCGCGACCTGCTTGAGCGGCTTTTCCAGCGACGGGATGACTTCGTCGACGCGCAGACCGACAAGCGGCGTATCGATGTTGATCTTGCCGAGGCGTTGCACGAAATCGACGAAGCGGGCGTTGGCCAGTTCGATTCGCAGTTCGTCGGCTGAGAAAACCGCCACGCCGATCGGCGCCGTTTCGAGCACGGCCTCGAAGCGGACGCGCGCATCGACTTCGCGCCGCGCCAGCTCCTCGGCGGCACGATGGCCTTCCTGCGAGATGCGCGTCAGCCGGTGGATGTGACTGGCCGCACCGATCCGCTCCGCCACCGCCTGCGCGAACTCGAGATCCTCGGCGTCGAAACTCCGCCGCTGATCCGAGCGCGCGATGACGAGCGCGCCGATGCGATCGCCATACGATTCGATGGGCGTGGCGATGAGCGTCTGCTGATTCATCGCCGCCACGATCTCGACCTCGGTCGCGTCGCGCGCGAAGTCGGTCGCCGCCTTCTCGCCGAACTCCGAGTAGAGCAGCGGCCGCCCGATCTGAAAGACCGTGCCTGGAATCCCTTCGCCGGCGTGAAACGGATTGCTGACGAGGTGTTCACGGAAGCGCTGGACTTCATTGGCGACGGTAACCGACGCCATGCCGACCATGTGCAGCTCGCTCGACGGCGCGTGGTAGAGGTAGATCATGGCCGTCCCGCCAACCGCATCGGCAACGCGCCGCGCCGGATCGTCCAGCTCTTCGAACGACGGCTGCATGGTCACGGTGTCGACGCCGAGGTTGGCGAGACATTCGGCGCGGCGGCGGCGCCACGCTTCGCGCTCCGCGGTCAGCCGCTCGTCGGTGACATCGCGCGACAACACGACCGATCCGATGATGTGATTGCGATCGTCGCGAATCGGCGCCGCTTTCAAATTGACGACGCGATCATCGCCGCTGCGCGGATCGTGCACGAGGTAGTCCGATTTGACGACGTCGCCTCGTATCGCGCGCATCGACGGAAGATCCTCCGCTTCGAGCGGGCTACCGTCGATGTAGCGATGACGGTTCTTGCGCACGCGCCCTTCCGGATCGTTAGCAAACAATGAAACGGGCTCGCGCTGCGCGGCCGCGTTCATCCGTTCCAGCCGGCCGTTCGCGTCGTAGATCGCGGCCGACTCCGGAATCTGATCGAGGATGGCGTTGACCTTGGCCATCTCGCGAATCGCGCGCTCGTGCAGCAGCGTGTTGTTCAGCGCGAGCGTGGCGTAACGGCCGATTTCTGTGAAGAGGGAAATCTCTTCGTCCGTCCACACGCGCGCCGACGAAACCTGATGGAGCCCGAACGCCCACGGCTCGTCGTCGCGAGGACGAAGTACCTGCACGATCTCGGAGCGCATCTGAAAAATCGTGGCCTGCTCGCGATCGAGGTCGGGATCGTCTTCCATGACCACGATCGGTCCGGTTGCGTCGAGAAGTCGCTGAATCAATTTCGATGAATGCTTCAACGACAGCGTCGATGCGGTCTCTTCATTCGGCGCGGCGTACTCGGGCGCGCTCACAGCGAACCGAACTTTCGCGAACTCCGCCTGCGCGCTCACCGGATGCAGCAGCCACGCGCGATCCGCGCCCAACTCCTGACGCGTGATCGTGACGATGCGGCGCAGAACTTCTTTCAATTCGAGCGTGCCGGTGAATGACTCGAGAATGCTGGAGAGAAACCGGTAGCGCTCTTCCGCGCTGAATGGCTTCGATCGGACGCGCCGGTCGAGGTACTGAATCATGAGCCGCCGCAGCGCGCCGTTGTCGCCATTCACCTCGGGTAACTCGAGCAGCGGCGCAGACGGCTGCCGCCGTTCCGCCTCCGCGCGAAGTTGTTGGAAATCGTCACTGGCGCTGACAGCAATCAGCGCGAATCGTTCCCGCTCCAGAAGTGCAATCGCTTCCTCTTCAGAGCCCGCCACGACCGGCGTGAAGCTGAGCGATGCCGCCACCTCAGCGGGTGCTCTTGCGGCCACTTCGGAGGCCACGATCAGAACCTGATTCGACATGCGAGATGGCGTTGGAAAATCGAGCAACGATGCTACCACCAAGAATCGCGCGCTTAGAATGCCGGACATGCCGAAGCGTTCCTTTGACGAGCTCGTGCAATTGATGCACACACTTCGCGGTCCAAATGGTTGTCCGTGGGACCGCAAGCAGACGTTGGCCAGCCTGAAACCGTTCGTGATCGAGGAGTCGTACGAAGTCGTCGACGCCATCGATCGCGACGATCGCATTGCGCTGGCCGAGGAGCTTGGCGACTTCTTGCTGCAAGCGGTTTTCATCGCCGAGCTGACGAGCGAGGAGGGATCGTTCGACATCTACGACGCGGTCACAGCGATTCACGACAAGCTCGTTCGCCGCCATCCGCACGTCTTCGGCGATGTCGAAGCGAATAATGCCGACGAAGTTCTCGTCAATTGGGAGAAGCAAAAGAACGAGGAGCGCAAAGCGGAGAACAAGAGCGTGCTGGCCGGCGTGCCGCAATCGCTTCCCGCGCTGCTGCGCGCGTCACGACTGACGGAAAAAGCAGCCCGCGTCGGGTTCGATTGGCGCCGCACCGAGGATGTGTTTCACAAACTCGACGAAGAGATCGCTGAACTGCATGAGGCCATCGCCTCGGGCGACGAATCGCACGTTCATGAAGAGCTCGGCGATCTTCTCTTCACGATCGCCAACATCGCCCGCAAACTGAACGTGAACGCGGAAGACGCGCTCCAATCCGCCAACCGCAAGTTCTCGCGCCGCTTCGAGTCGATGGAGTCAAAGGTTCGCAGCGGCGGCCAGAACCTCGACGACCTGACGCTGGAACAGATGGACAAACTATGGGACGAAGCAAAAGCAGCCGAGCGCGCCTGATCGTCGCCGCGATCGTCGCCGGCTGGATCGCGCACGACCTGCTCGTTCCTCCGCGCTACGCCTTCGACGCCCGCGCGACAGTCGCCGCAATCGACGAGTACCGCGCCTTCGTCTCTCCGCACCTCCGCGGCGTCGTGCAATGCCGCTTCACGCCAACCTGCTCCTGGTACGGCCACGAATCCATCCGCAAACACGGCTTCCTGATCGGCGGCGCGAAAACGTTCTGGCGGATTGCGAGGTGTGGTCCTTGGACGAAGGTGGGGACGTTCGATCCACCCTGACACATTGCTCACGCCACCGCGTTCGAAATGGCCGAAAACGTAGGTCGGACTCTCCAGTCCTAGTGTTGTGCTACGTAAGTCTCTTGTCGTAATTCCACGAGAGAAGAGCCGTTTGCCTCTCGCAAAATAAAGCAAGATGTAGTTGGAACACTACACTAGCCGACAAGCACACCGAACAGCCGCTCAACTTGTTCCCGCGAGTACTTGTATTTGCCGAGCTGGTCACAGCGACACGACACATCCGCGACGTCAGCCTGAGGAATGAGAAAGATGTCGGACCGGTCCAAGTGGATATCTCGGTCTTCTCCAGAAAGGTGGACCACGGCAAGGATGTGATACGCGCGTTTCGTCTTGGGCTTTGTGTACTTTCCGATCGTCGTGGTGCGCACCGATACAGCACGGAACTCCTTTCCATTCACGGCGATGAGATCATTGCCGGAATCCTCGAGCGGATGTGCCGCCTGGACTCCGAACTGAAGTAAGCGAAGTTGCACCAGGAGCTCGCCAACGCAGCCTGTGGACATCTTGTTTGTTATCGGATTCATAGGTTTCTTGGCCGCCTAACGCCGGCCCGCACTGCACGGCTCATTGCCGCCCACCGAGAGCGCTCGCCATGAATTGGCCAAGACGTTGCGCGCACAGCCGAGCTGCCTCGTCGGGGGTGTTCACATAAAACCCCGATAGCTCCATTCCACCCTTGTATTGATAGTCGGCTGACCAGACACGGCTTCCATGATTCCTCACCACCACCATCATTGTTGAGTTTTGCCACTGAAACACTGTCCCAGTCGTAATTCCAGTCGTTGAACCTGACGCGACTGCATAGCCGTATCCCGTGTAACCCGAATACCAACCCTGCGCCACAGCCGTTGAGTAGCTCGAAGTCGATTGCATTGTGTAACCTTGACCGGAGGAGAGAAAAGACACTTCGATTACGCCGGTGTAGGGACCAGATTCAACGATTGGCAACGACTTGGAGAACTCGCGGTAGGTATGCTCGTAGAGAAGTCTGTCAAACGGCGGATTCCCGGTCTGAATTGCAAGGATGTAACTCTGGTCCTTACGAACAGGCCCGGCCCCTGTGTTAACCGGAGATTGTGTCAAGGACGAACACGCGGCGGAAAGGGATATCACCAAGATCGCGAAGATCGACCTCACGTGCATGTGTAACCTCCGGCAGAACGGGGTGGAAGTCTATACCCAACCTACTCCGGCGGCGCCTCCGCGCTCGGGCAGAGATCGTTCAGCGCGCACTGTGCGCACTTTGGTTTGCGGGCGATGCAGATCGTGCGGCCGTGGGCGATGAGGCGGTGGGAGAAGTTGGTCCATTCCTTTTGTGGGATCAGGGCCATCAGGTCCTGCTCGATCTTCACGGCGTCGTCGGTGGCGGTGAGGCCGAGGCGGGCGGAGACGCGGGTTACGTGGGTGTCGACCACGACGCCCACGGCGATCTTGAAGGCGTTGGAGAGGACGACGTTTGCGGTCTTGCGGCCGACGCCGGGGAGCGCGGTCAGCTCGTCCATCGTGCGGGGAACTTCGCCGTTGTGTTTTTCGACGATGGCTTTCGAGGCCGCGATGACCGCTTTCGCTTTGTTGCGGAAGAAGCCGGTCTGTTTGACGTCGCGCTCCATCTCGACCTGACTCGCCTCGGCGAACGATTTCGGATCCGGGTACTTGCGGAAGAGCGATTTGGTGACGATGTTGACGCGGACGTCGGTCGATTGCGCGGAGAGAATCGTGGCGATCAGCAGTTCGAAGGCGTTGGTGAAATCGAGCGCGCACTTCGCCTTCGGGTACATCCGTTTGAGGCGAATGATGATGTCGTTGGCGCGTTCCTGTTTCTTCGTGGTCATCAAAGGCATGCAACCACAAAGACACGAAGGACACAAAGAGACCTTTGTGATCTTTGTGCCTTCGTGGTGAAAGCTTTTAGAATCAAACCATGAACGAGAAACGCGTCATTCGCGCCGCGCGCGGCACCGAGATCTCCTGCCTCGGATGGCAGCAGGAGGCGGCGATGCGGATGCTGATGAACAATCTCGATCCCGAGGTGGCGGAGCGGCCGGAGGAGCTGATCGTGTACGGCGGCATCGGCAAGGCGGCGCGCAACTGGGAGTGCTTCGATGCGATCGTGGCCACGCTCAAGCGGCTGAAGAATGATGAAACGCTGCTCGTGCAGTCGGGCAAGCCGGTGGGCGTTTTTCGCACGCATGAGAACGCGCCGCGCGTGCTGATCGCGAACTCCAATCTCGTTCCGCACTGGGCTACTTGGGACGAGTTCCGCCGCCTCGACGCGCTCGGCCTGACGATGTACGGCCAGATGACGGCCGGGTCGTGGATCTACATCGGCACGCAGGGCATTCTGCAAGGCACGTTCGAGTGCTTTGCCTCGGTGGCGAAGACGCGCTTCGACAATTCGCTGCGCGGAAAACTCGTCGTCACCGCGGGGCTGGGCGGGATGGGCGGCGCGCAACCGCTGGCGGCGACGATGAATGAAGCGACGGCGCTGGTGGCCGAGGTCGATGAGACGCGCATTCAGCGGCGGCTGGATAAGCGTTATCTCGATGAGAAAGCACCTTCGCTTCGCGCGGGCATCGAGCGCGCGATCGCGGCGCGCGACGCGGGCGAAGCCGTGTCAATCGGCGTCGTCGCGAATGCGGTCGAGCTGCTCGAAGCGCTGCTCGAGCGCAACATCGTTCCCGATATCCTCACCGATCAGACCTCGGCGCACGACGAGTTGAACGGCTACGTTCCCGCCGGCATCTCGTACGACGCGGCGCTGGCCATGCGCGACAGCAGCCCGGACGCGTACATCGAGCTTTCGTACGACACGATGGCGCGGCACATGCGCGCGATGCTGGAGTTGCAGCGCCGCGGCGCGATCACGTTCGACTACGGCAACAACCTTCGCGGGCAGGCGCTGAAGGCCGGCGTCAAGGATGCGTTCGAAGTCGGCGGCTTTGTTCCGCTCTTCATCCGCCCGCTTTTCTGCGAAGGGCGCGGACCGTTTCGCTGGGCGGCGTTGTCGGGCGATCCGAACGATCTCTTCGCGACTGACGAAGCGCTGCTCGAGCTTTTTCCGAACGATGCCGCGCTGCATCGCTGGATCCGCATGGCGCAGAAGCGCGTCGAGTTCCAGGGATTGCCGGCGCGCATCTGCTGGCTCGGCTACGGAGAGCGCGACAAAGCGGGATTGCTGTTCAATGACCTTGTGCGCAGCGGCAAAGTAAGCGCACCGATCGTCATCGGGCGCGATCATCTCGATGCGGGTTCGGTTGCGTCGCCGAATCGGGAGACCGAGGCGATGAAGGATGGCTCGGATGCAATCGCGGACTGGCCGATCCTCAACGCGCTGCTCAACACCGCAGCGGGCGCGACGTGGGTGTCGTTTCACCACGGAGGCGGCGTCGGCATCGGCTACTCGCTGCATGCAGGCATGGTCGTTCTCGCAGACGGCACCGACGCAGCGGCGGAACGACTGCAGCGCGTGCTAACAACGGACCCTGGCACCGGCGTGATGCGTCACGCCGACGCGGGATACGAGATCGCGATCGAGGCAGCGAAAGAGCGAGGAGTCGATATACCGATGCTTTGATTTCTCACGCGAAGGCGCGAAGACGCGAAGGGGAGAAAAGAACTTCTTCGCGTCTTCGCGCCTTCGCGTGATCGTGATCACTCCACCGTCACGCTCTTCGCCAGGTTCCGCGGCTGATCGACGTCGCAGCCGCGACGCAGGGCGATGTAGTACGCGAGCAGTTGCGTCGGAACGACCGAGAGAATCGGTTGGAGCGGCTCGACAGTCCACGGGATCTCGATGACGTCATCCGCGAGCGCTTTGACGGCGTCGTCGCCTTCGTCGCAGATCACGATCAGTTTGCCGTCGCGCGCTTTCACTTCCTGCAAGTTCGAGAGGACCTTGTCGTATACCGGCGAATGCGTGGCGATGGCGACGACTGGCAGGTTCTCGTCGATCAGCGCGATCGGTCCATGTTTCATCTCGCCCGCCGGATACCCCTCGGCGTGAATGTACGAAATCTCCTTGAGTTTGAGCGCGCCTTCGAGCGCGATTGGATAGTGAACGCCGCGCCCGAGGAAGAGAAAGTCCTGCGATTTTGAATACTTGTGCGCGAGCGCCTCGATGTGCTTTTCCTGTTTCGCCAGGATGTCTTCGATCTTGTGCGGGATGACGCTCAGCTCGTGCATCGCATAGCGGCGGTCGTCGATGTCGTCGCCTCGCAGTTGCCGGATGTAGAGCGACAGCAGGTAGAACGCGGTGAGCTGCGTCGTGAATGCTTTCGTTGACGCGACGCCGATCTCCGGCCCCGCGTTCGTGTAGATAACGCCGTCCGACATGCGTGTGGCGGCGGCACCGATCACGTTGCAGATCGTGACCAGTTTCGCGCCGCGCTTCTTCGCTTCCTGCATGCCGGCGATCGTGTCGGCGGTCTCGCCCGATTGCGTCACGCCGATGACGAGCGTGTTCTCATCGATGATCGGATTGCGGTAGCGGTACTCGGATCCGTAATCGACTTCGATGGGGATCCGCGCGGCATCCTCGAGCAGAAACTTTCCGACCAGCCCCGAGTGCCACGACGTGCCGCATGCGATGACGTGGACCTTGCTGATCTTCGCCCATTCCTCCGGCGTGAACTGCAGATCATTGAAGAAAACCTCGCCCGATTCTTCGAACATCCGGCCGGTGAACGTGTCGCGGACGGCGCGCGGCTGCTCGTGAATCTCCTTGAGCATGTAGTGCCGGTAGCCTTCCTTCTCGGCCATCACGGCGTCCCACAGAATCCGTTTCGGCGCGCGCTCGACCTTCTCGTCTTTCCCGTTGAAAACCGAAACGTTCTTCTGATCGACGACCGCGTACTCGCCGTCTTCGAGATAGATGATGTCGCGGGTGTACGCGAGCAGCGGGGCGACGTCGGAGGCGACGATGTTCTCGTTGTCGCCCAGCCCGACGACGAGCGGCGGACCGTGTTTCGCGGCGACGATCGTGCCCGGCTCGTTGCCGTCGATCATCACCAGCGCGTAGTGGCCGTCGAGCTCCTTGAGCATTTTCTTGACCGCTTCCACGAACTTCGTCCCATCCTTCATGTTCTCTTCGATGAGATGGGCGACGACTTCGGTGTCGGTCTCGGTCTTGAACTCGTGTCCCGTTTTCTGCAGCCGCTGCTTGAGCGGGAGAAAGTTCTCGATGATGCCGTTGTGAATGACGACGATGGAGCCAGTGCAGTCGCGGTGCGGATGGGCGTTGTTCTCGTTCGGTTTTCCGTGCGTGGCCCAGCGCGTGTGGCCCATGCCGAACGTGCCGGTGAGCGGCTTCTCACTCAACTTGGCCTCGAGGTTCGACAGCTTCCCCTCGGCACGCACGACATCGACGTGATTGCCGGCGACGACCGCGATTCCGGCGCTGTCGTAGCCGCGATATTCGAGCTTTTTCAGTCCGCCGATGAGGACCGGCACAACGTCACGCGTGCCGGCGTATCCGATGATTCCGCACATGAAGCCTCCAGAACGGTGAATGACGAAAGAGGAGCGATGCACGGGCTCCCGGAAAGTTCATCGCTCATCCTTCATCGTTCATCGTTAGAATCGTGAGTAATGGTTTCGAAGAAAGTCGTCGTCCTGATCGTTGTCCCGCTCATTGTCGCGGTGCTTGCCTGTGGCAAACGCGGAGATCCGTTTCCGCCGGTGCCCATTATTCCGAAAGCGACGACCGATCTTCTTGTAGCACAGCGTGGTCCCAAAGTTCTTCTCTCCTGGAGCTACCCCTCGCTGACGACGGCCGGAAAAAGCATGACCGGAATCAAGCGAATCGTGATCTGGCGATCGGTCGAAGAGCTTCCGATCGCGACGAGCACACCGCCTGCGCCGCTCGAGCAACCCGTTCAACTATTCGCTAAGGTCCCGCCGCTCGGACCGGCGCAGTTTCTGAAGCTCCGAACGAAGGTAGACAGCATAGAAAGCGCCAACCTGAAAGCGGCGACGACCGGCGCGCGGCTGACGTTCGAGGATGCGCCGCCCCTTCACGCGGCCAACGGAAAGCCGGTTCGGATCACCTACTCGGTCGTGACGCAGGGTCCGGTCGTCAGCGGCGATCTGTCGAATCTTCCTGCCATCGTTCCAATCGATGTGCCGGTCGCACCCACTGCGCTTGCCGCAACCGCAAAGAGAGAAGGTGTCGTGCTCACGTGGACGGCACCCGAGACGTCGATCAGCGGCGCGAAGAATCCGGCGACCGCTGGGTACAACGTTTATCGATTCCCGCACGCACAGCCCGCGGACGAATTCGCGGCGCCTGCGAATGCCTCACCGGTCACCGCCACGACGTACACCGATCAACCGCCGTACGGAGAACATGATTATTTCGTCACCGCCGTCGCGGCGCCGGGTCCGCCGCGAATCGAGAGCGAGCCGTCGGCAATTGCGGGCGCCACGTTCAAAGATCTCGTTCCGCCTGCGGTTCCGGGCGGACTGACCGCGCTCGTCGAGACTGGTGCTGTCCGCCTGGTGTGGGATCCGGTCGATGCGGCCGATCTCGCCGGTTACAAGATCTATCGCACCGAAGGAACAGGCATCGAGCAGTTGCGTCCCGCGGGAACGATTCCGCTGAATTCGGCGCAGTTGCTGACCGCGACGAACTTCCGCGACACCGCAGTCAACCCCGGCATCTCCTACTACTACGAGGTGGTGTCGGTCGATAAGAGCGGCAACGAAAGCTCGCGAGCGAAGACGGATTGGGTGATCGTGCCGAAGACGCCGTGAGTCGTCTGCGCTTGACACCGCCGGGCAGGGACGCCCGCCGGGAGCAGGCAGGAATGCCTGCGCTACATTTGCCTTGAATCGGGCTAGTTGACGACGTCGCAGGAGTCGTCGTCGAGGGCCTGCTCGTGCGGCCAGCGCGACGCCAGGAGGCGCTCAAAGTATGGCCGGACGATCCGTTCGTAGCGTTGCGCGAATTCGGGATGAAGGTCGAGAATCGCTTTGCGCGCGCAACGCACCAGGCATCGCGCTTCGCGGTGCGAGACGGTCATGTCGCTGCCGATGAGATTGAGCGTGAGCTCGACGATCATGCGGATGCGGCGAAGGCGGCGCCGCTCGAAAATCGGAGAGCGGACTTCTGTTATCGAATCCGTCGCGTACTTGCTCATGCTTGGTTATCGCGATCAAACGGCGATGTCTTGTCTACCATTCCAGACTCGATGAGAACATTTGCAAGCGAGCATTTCTGACCGGCTATGCGTGCTCACGGTCGCCTTCGGCCCAGATCTCGTCGGCGACCGTCACGTCGATCTGCGATTCGTAAAACTTGATGGCGGCGCGGCCGACGGCACGAACGGAAACGTAGTTCAGCGCGCCGCCGGAAACGGCGCCGACGAACGGGATCGCTTTGGTCAGGCGGTCGCGGAAAAAATTCGCGCCGAGCTTTTCGGCGATCATGCCGCCGTCGATCGTTGCTGACTCCAGCATCACGGCGATTCCCTGCTTGCCGATTCCGACTCCCGAGGCGTACGCGAGACACGACATCGCTTCGGCGAACCGCTCGCGTTGCGTCGGCTCATGTCCATAGACAGTTGCGATGCCGAGGATGAGGCGGAACTGCTGGAAGACGAGGAAGGCCAGTTCCGCGCCGAGCGTGCCGATGGCGATCAACCCGCTCGGCAATCCGGAAACCGCGCCGGCGGCGGCGCAACGAAGCGCGGTGCGGCGCACGAGCAGCCGGGCGTGATCGTCGGAGTGGAAGTCGGGAGCGCTCGCTTTCAGAGCATCGACGTCACGGCGAATCTTCTCCGTGTCGATCTCTTCGAACAGAGAGCGGAAGACCTCCTCGAGAATCGAGTCGGCGCGCAGCTTCAGTTCCCGGGCTCTTCCCATCGCGGTTCAGACGGAGGATTTGGACTCCGGCTTCGATTCTGACTTCGTCTCGCTTTTGCTTTCGGACTTTGATTCGGATTTCGATTCGGACTTGGAATCCGATTTCGACTCGGACTTCGATTCGCTCTTCGACTCGGACGATTTGCTCTCGCCCGATCCTTCGCTCTTGCCGTCCGATTTCGATTCGGACTTCGAATCCGATTTCGATTCCTTCGACGACGCGCTGGCGTAGTCGGTCTTGTAGAAGCCCGAACCTTTGAACTGGATGGCCGGCGCGGACATCAGCTTCTTGACGTCACCACCGCACTTGTCGCAGACCGCGTACGGCGGATCCGTGAACCGCTGGATGACTTCCGTCCTGTCGTTGCACTTGGTGCACTGGTACTCGTAAATGGGCATGCGGGATGTGGAACGAGGCGGGGGTGGGCGCGATTCCGTGGGGTGAAGAAGTGGATTAGTAGAGCAGTGGATTAGTGGATTACAGAGATAGGGTCCTAATCCACTGATCGACTAATCCACTAATCGACTGCTTCACATCAACGGCGCCACCTTCGCCTGCGAGTTTTCTTCCGCGGCGAAGAGCGCGCCATCGCGGAAGTAGACGCCGGCGATGCCGCCATCGGTCCGCCGGTAGTACCACGACTCGATCGTCGTATCGGGACGCTCGGTGCGGATCTGCCAGCCGGGAATGGGCTTGCCGAGGAGGTTGGCGACGTCGCGCTGCGACATGCCTTTTTGCAGCGCAAGCAACTTTTCGCGCGACACAGCCAAGTGGTTGGCCGCGTTGCTGAGTCCTTGCATCGCCGCGATGTTCTGCGCATCGTGCACTAGGACCGAGCGGTAAATCCGGATCGCGTCCTGATAGCGCCCGAGCGACGAAAGCTCATTCGCGAAATCGATCTGAATGCGCTGGTAGACCTCGCGCGCGCGGCTGTGCGTGGGGTGGTTGCGGACGAAGGTGCCGAGCGTATCGGCGTAGACCTGTTTGGCCTGCGTGGGCGCGTTCGGCGCCTGCGCGGCCTGCTTGTGGTGGAGAACGTGCAACCACTCCGAGGAGTTGTCGACGGCATTGCCGCCGCCGCACGACAGGGCAACGAGACTGATCAGGATGAGGGAGCGTCGCATCGGTACCAAAGTAGCACACGTTCTCTGCGCTATAATCCCCGCGTTTTGCAGGGGTTATTCAACCTTCAGCATTCGGAGGAAGCATGGCTGTGAGGGGTGACGAGGTCGCGGGCTCGATCGAGGCGCATGTCCGCGACGCGATGGAGAAGCTGGTGGGCGAGATTCGCTCCTCCATCGAAGACGTCCGCGAGGTGGTCGACTCGCAGCTCCGCGCGGCGCTTCAAAGCGTGCAGGCTGACGTCAATGCCGTCTCCTTCCTGCCGCACATTCAGAAGTCGATCGGCGATCTGGAAGAGAGCATCACCTCTGCGCAGCCCGCCCCTGTGGTGCAGGCTCCTTCGGGCGGCAACGCATCGCTCGTCAAACGGAGCATCCAGGCTGTGGAGCGCGGGAAGTCGCAGGTCGACATCCTCAACGCGCTTCTCGAGCAATGTCTCTCGTTCGGTTCGCGCGCCGCGATGCTGATTCTTCGCAACGAGACGTTCAGCGGATGGAAAGGCGTTGGCTTCACCGCCGCGGGCGGCAACGATGAGTTGGTGAAGCGCTTCAACGCCGCTCCAGGACTCATCCCCGAGCTCGATCGCGTTCTCCGCAACGAAGAAGTCGTAACCTGGGATGGCGCCAATCTCTCCACCCGCCTCGGCGTCCCCGCATCCTCGCACGCCATCCTCGTGCCGATGGTGATCAAAGACAAGGTGGCCGCCGCGGTCTACGTCGACGCGACCGAGGACGACGCCGCGAAGCTCGATGCATCGTCGATCGAACTGCTCGTCTTCGTCACCGGCCTGCTCATCGACACGCTGACGATCCGCAAGAAGATCCCGTCGCCGAGCCTCAACGATTCCGAGCCGGCTGAATCGGTTCATACGAGTCCAACCGCGCCACAGCGCGCGCTGACGCAACCGCCGACAGCTGCTCCGCGTCCTGCCGCTCCTCCACCCGCTCCACCTCCGCCGGCGCCGCGGCCCGCATCCGTTCTCGATAAACCATCCGATGCCACGGTCGCCGTCTCCGCCGCCCAACTCCGCGAAATGATGACGCCATCGGCGCCGTCTAAACCGGCGTTCACGATGCCGGAGGACGACTTCGGAGGTGCGCCAACGCCGTCCGCATCTCCATCGACCGCTTCGTTCATGACGACGGCGATTCCTTCGATCGAGCCACCGAAGCCGGCTCCCGTTCCGCCGCCTCCGCCGCCGCAGCACGAGCGCGAAGAACGTCCCAGCACGCAATACATCCCGCCGCCAAACATCACTCGCGCCAACGCCCCGAATGCCGGCCCCGCCGCCGGCGACTCGAAGAAGCACGACGAAGCCCGCCGCTTCGCCCGCCTCCTCGTCTCCGAGATCAAGCTCTACAACGAGCCAAAAGTCGACGCCGGCCGCAAGAACAAAGACCTCTACGAACGCCTCAAAGAAGACATTGACCGCAGCCGCCAGATGTACGACGAGCGCATCCCCGACGACGTCCGCAAGTCATCGAACTACTTCTACGATGAGCTCGTGCGGATCCTCGCGGATGGCGACGCGAGCGCGTTGGGGTTGTAGCAACGTCGTACGCTGTCGCGAAGGGTTCTGGGATTCCGGGCCTGACAGCAGCTTCATTCGCTCGCGACCAGCATCTGATGTTCGCGCTCGGCTGCGTAACTGAGACAAGCGAGAATGTCTTCGCGCGTGAGGTACGGAAAGTCCTTCAGCAGATCCTCTTCCGTCATTCCGGCGGCGAGATACGACAGCACGTCATACACAGTCATGCGCATCCCTCGGATGCACGGCTGACCGCCGCGCTTTCCCGGCTCGAGGGTGATGATTCCTTCGTATGACATTGCCTGCACATTCTAACGGTGAACTGCAAACGCTGCGCGCCCCCTCACGGCCCACTTTTCGCACTTGACCCCACCAGATGCGGATGTGGTTTCGACGTCGTTGGGTGGTCGCGGTCGTGGCGGTGCTGATTTCGCTGCTGGCGGTGGCTGCGTTTCTGGTCACGACGCAGCGACCGGCGAAGAATCGGGAGTTTGTCGTGCCGGCCAAGCCGGAAGCGCCGCCGGATCTGGCGAAACTGCGGCCTGCGTTCGCAGCGGGGCTCGAGGCGTTCCGGCGTGGTGATGGCGGCGAGGCGGCGAAACAACTCTCCTCGTTTCATTTCGGGCGCCGCGCTGTCGAGGAGTACCGGCTTTACTACCTCGGCAGCGCGCTGCAACTGTCGGGTGATTTGACTGGCGCGCGGACGACGCTGGCTGCGCTGTGGCGGCGCAATCCGGGGTTCGTGCTTCGACCGGACGCCACATCGAGCCTCGGCGCCGTGTACAAGATGGCGGGCGACTGGACTCACGCGGCGTCGATGTTTGCTGACATCGCGCCGCACACCACAGACTCGAACGTCGCCGCCACAGCGCGATGGAACACGATTGAATCGAGCTTCGCCCGCGGCGACGTGGCCACGATGCTGTACGCCGCACGCAACATCGCCATCAAGAATCCGCGCGCACCGCAAGCGCCGCTAGCCATCGAAATGGCCCGCGCCATTGCTGGACTGGCCGCCGAAGCGCCGGTCAAGCTGACTGATGGCGAGCGTCTCGAGCGAGCGGTCTCCCTCATGCGCGATGGCGATCCGCAACACGCGTTCGACGAACTCGACGCGCTCCAGACCTCGGGTCCGCCGGCGGACTTGCGCTCGCCCGTTCAGCTCAATCGCGGATTGGCGCTGAATCAATTGCATCGTTATGACGAGTCAAGCAAAACTCTCGAACCGCTCGCCTCTGGAGCGTTTCGCTTTGCCATTCCGGCGATTTTCACCGCCTCGCAGAACTATCGCGCGCTGGCATCGTCGATTAATCCGATGGTCACCAAGACCATTGTCGTCAAACAACAGGTTGGCACCATCAAGCTGAAAAGCGGCAAAACGAAGCCGAGGTTCAAGAACGTCAAGAAGAACGTGCAGCTCGCCGACCTGGCGAAAAAGGCGAAGCGGGATGAGTACGAGCGCCTGGTAACAGAACGGCTGAAGGATCTGCTCAGGCTTCCGCTTGCGGACGAAGTTCGCATCACGGTGCTCAACAGTTTGATCGTGGCTGCCGAGGCGAAGAATCAGGATTCTTATGAACAGGAACTGATCATTCAATTGCAGAAGCTCGACCCGTCGCAAGAGGCCGGCCTGCAGCATTTCTGGGATAAAGCGTGGGCGGCCTATGAGCGCGGCGACCTCAATGGCGCGATCTCATTGATGACGTTCATCCGCGATGCTTATCGCAGCCCGAACGTGAAGCGGCAGGCCGCCTATTGGTCCGCGCGCTGCGAAGACCGGCTCGGAAGAAAAGCTGCCGCCGCAGCGACGTACCAGACAATCGCCGCAGCGCCTTATGACGACATCTACGCCATCGAATCAGAAAAGCGGGGAGCGAGGCGGCCTGTAACGAATGTCAATCCGTTGACCTCCAACCGTCCGGACTGGCGCGACATCGCCGAGCAATCCATGCCCCAGGCTCTCCGCCTCGGATACGAGCTGACCGCGCTCACCGATTTTCGTGATGCGCAGATGGAGATCGGCAGGAACCGCAACCGCGCCAATCAACAATTCGCCGATGCCTTGCTGGCCGAGATCTACCACGCCTCGGGTGACACGGAATCGACGCTGAAGACACTTCGCAGTGCGTTCCCCGCACTGGCCACTGTGGAGCAGGACTCGGTGCCGTCGTACTTTCTGCGGATGTACTACCCGCTCAAATACGACGATTGGATTCGAAATTACTCAAAGAAAAATGGTCTCGATCCCTTCACTGTGATGGGTCTGATCCACCAGGAGAGCTATTTCAATCCGAAGGCGAAATCCAATGTTGGCGCAATGGGACTGATGCAGCTCATGCCCGCAACCGGAAAGGAGCTCGCCGGCCGCTTCCACATCGCGTCGCGCCTCACCAATCCCGAAACCAATATCCGGCTTGGCACCGCCCACTTCAAAGAGCTCGTCAATCTCTTTGGCAACGATGAATTAGCCATCGCCTCCTACAATGCGGGCCAGGGCCGCGTCCAACAATGGCGCCGCGCCGCCCCGTCGAAACCAATGGACGAGTTTATCGAGTCAATTCCGTACCGCGAGACGCGCACCTATGTGAAGCACGTCGTGATGATCGCGTCGTCGTATCGGCGGATGTATCCATAGGGGAAGGTTTACGTCTCCGCCGGTCAGTATTCAGGCGCGGCGACATCGGCGAAATAATTCTCATTGGCGAGCGCCTGCTCTTCAGTCGCGTCGAGCTTCGCCGATTCACGCGCCAGTCTTGAGCGATGCAAGCGATCAAGGCTTTGTTTGACAGCAATTTCGAATAGCTGGCTGCGACTGATAAACACTCGCGTGCGAACGAGGAGATCGATTTCGGCGAGTACCTTCTGATCGATGCTGATTCCAATCCTTGTACGACTCATGCGTGCGGGATGCCTCCAGTTCGAAATGATGGTCTGAATCGGGACCGTCAGCCGGTCGCTGTCGCCATAAAAAGAAGCATGCTGCAGCCGAAAAGAATGAGGAGCGGCAAGAGACCGGCTGCAACTGGGAGCATTCTCATTCGCGCTCGCAACACGAAGACAGCGAGGATTACAGCGCCGGCAGCAAAAATCGCTATGAATGGCAGCGCGGCAACGACGGCGTCCGGTCCATGCGCGCCAGTCTCACCGATCTCCCTCTCGAACCATATCGTGACCGGAATGCTCGCGGCGAGAATCACGATGAGTGAGAGCGATGCGAGGTAGGTGACCCTTGGGGTGATCACGATGCCCCCCCCAACCTACAACGTGTAATTCTTCTCCAACAGCACCCTCGCCCTTCGATCCCTAAGATTCCGGATCTGCGACTCGATGTCGCGCTCGAACGGGATCTTGCGGTGGCTGGCGTAGACGGGGGCGTCGACGGTGATTTTCTTCAGCTCTTCGCCGAAGGTGTTGGGGGAGAGGTGGGCGGTGTCGTCGGCGAGCTGTTGCTGATCGTTCGGGAACGATGCCTCGGTCACCACGGCAACGACGCCGGGCGTCTTGTTTGTGCGCTTCCAGATTTCCGAGGTGGGGCCGGTGTCGCCGGTGAAGGCGATGGCCTGGCCGTTCATCTCCACGATCACGCCCGCGGCGGGGATCTGGTGATGGACCGGGACCGCGGTCATGCCGATGCCTTCGTACATCACCTTCTTGCCCGGCGTCAGGGCGCGGTAGATCACGGCCGGCTTGTGTGTGAGCGGCGAGATGAGCGTCGAAAAATCCGGCCAGACGATTCCGTTGAAGACGTTGGAGATCAGCAGCTCCATCACATCTTTGGCCGCGAAAACTGTCAGCGGACCTGCGGTCTGGCTGAAGCGGTTATGGATGAGGTGGGGCAGATCGCGGATGTGATCGGCGTGGGTATGAGTAATGAAAACAGCCTGGATGCGGGCTTGCTGCGCGAAGGAGAGCTTGGATGTAAGGGTCCCGGCGTCGACTGCAAACCAGTCGTCGATCAGGTAGCCCGTCAGATTATGTTCAGCATCTGACGCGCCGTACGCGCCGAGCACCTTGAGCCGCATCCCTGTCCTTCGCCCGTCCTGTCCGTGACTCGCCTGGAAGAGACTATTCTTGCAGCGGAAGAACTTAATGTCCAGCGTTGGCGGAAGGTTCACACGTTGACCACCTCGCGAAAACCTCGCCGCGACTCTCCCTCCGATGGGGCCATAGCGCCGTTTCACCCGGCCGTCCGCGACTGGTTCACGAACGTTTTTCGCACGCCAACGCGCGCCCAGGAGCTCGGCTGGCCGGCCATCGCCCGCGGCGATTGGACCCTGATTTTCGCGCCGACCGGCAGCGGCAAAACGCTGACCGCGTTCCTCTGGGCGCTCGATCGATTGATGTTCGCGCCGCGTCCGGAGAAGGACCGGCGATGCCGCGTCGTCTACATCTCGCCGCTGAAAGCGCTCGCGGTCGATGTCGAGCGAAACCTGCGCGCGCCGCTCACCGGGATCGCCAATCTGGCATCCGAGCGCGGTGAATCGTTCGTCCTGCCTTCGATCGCCATTCGCACCGGCGACACGCCGCAAAACGAGCGCGCGCGATTTCTTCGCGATCCTTCCGACATCCTCATCACGACGCCGGAATCGATCTACCTGATGCTGACGTCGAACGCCCGCGATGTCCTCCGCGGCGTCGAGACGATCATCATCGACGAGGTGCACGCGCTGGTTCCGAACAAGCGCGGCGCGCATCTGGCGCTGTCGCTGGAACGATTGCAACGCATTGCCGACAAGGTTCCGCAGCGCATCGGGCTATCGGCGACGCAGAATCCGTTGGAGGAGGTGGCGAAGTACCTTGGGGGCTTCGCGGGAGTGGGGAGTGGGGAGTGGGGAGTGGGAGACAAAACCGCCGCTTCCTCCGATCAGGATGACTCGTTCCAAGATAGTGGTCCGAAGCCGCAGAAAGATAATGAAGAAGTTCCCAACCCTCGCGCCAGCTCCCACCCCCCACTCCCCACCCCCCACTCCCCACGCAAAACCACCATCATCGATACACACGAGAAAAAACAGCTCACGCTCCACGTCGAAGTTCCTGTCGAGGAGATGGCCAAGCTGAACGAGTCGTCGCGCGACGACATCCCGAGCGGTCCAGCGGGAAAGGGAGTTCGTGCCTCGATCTGGCCGGCAATCCATCCGCGACTGCTCGAGCTGATTCGCGCACATCGCTCGACGCTGATCTTCGTCAACTCGCGGCGTCTCGCCGAGCGGCTTGCTGGCGCGATCAACGAGCTTGCCGGCGAGCTGCTCGTGCAGGCGCATCACGGTTCCATCGCGCGCGCCCAACGCATCGAGATCGAAGACAACCTCAAATCGGGCCGCCTGCCCGCGCTCGTAGCGACGTCATCGCTGGAGCTGGGCATCGACATGGGCGCCATCGATCTCGTCATCCAGATCGAAGCGCCGCCGTCGATTGCCAGCGGCATGCAGCGCATCGGCCGCGCCTCGCACCAGGTCGGCACGGTCAGCGAGGGGATCATCTTCCCGAAGTTTCGCGGCGACCTGCTCGCCTGCGCGGCGATTACCGACGCCATGCATCGCGGCGCCATCGAGCCCACGCGCTACCCGCGCAATCCGCTCGACGTGCTCGCGCAGCAGGTCGTGGCGATGATCGCCACCGACTCGTACCACGCCGACGAGCTCTTCGCGCTCGTGCGCCAGGCCGCGCCGTTTTCCGAGCTGTCTCGAACGTCATTCGATGGCGTGCTCGACATGCTTTCGGGCTTGTACCCCTCGGACGAATTCGCCGAGCTGCGGCCGCGCATCACCTGGGATCGCGTCACCAACATCCTCACGCCGCGCCCCAACGCCAAGCGCGTCGCCATCATCAGCGGCGGCACGATTCCGGACCGCGGCCTCTTCGGCGTCTTCCTCGCCGGCGGCGAAAAAGTGCAAAGCGCGCGCGTCGGCGAGCTCGATGAAGAGATGGTCTTCGAGTCGCGCGTCGGCGAGACCTTCCTCCTCGGCGCGTCCACCTGGCGCATCGAAGAGATCACGCACGATCGCGTGCTCGTCACGCCCGCGCCGGGCGAGCCGGGCAAGATGCCGTTCTGGAAAGCCGACGCCGCCGAGCGCACAGTTCCATTCGGCGAAGCGATTGGCGCGCTCGTCCGCGAGATCGGTTTGATGCAACCGGCCGCCGCCATCAAACGCCTCACCACCAAACACGACCTCGGCGAGCTTGCCGCGAAGAACTTCATCCAATATCTCGACGATCAGCACGCCGCCACCGGCGCGGTCCCCGACGATCGCACCATCGTCATCGAGCGCGTTCTCGACGACCTCGGCGACTGGCGCGTCTGCGTGCTCACGCCGTTCGGCGGCCGCATTCACGCGCCGTGGGCGATGGCGGTGACGGCAAAGGTGCGCAACGAGTTGCAGATCGACGTGGAGACGATGTGGAGCGACGACGGCTTCATCGTCCGTTTCCCCGACACTGACGCGCCACCACGCGCAGAGTTGCTGATCCCCGAGGCTGATGAGATCGAGCAACTGGTCGTCCGGCAACTCGGATCGAGCTCGATGTTCGCCGCGAAGTTTCGCGAAGCCGCGGCCCGCGCGCTGCTGCTGCCACGGTTCCGCCCCGACCGCCGCCAACCTCTCTGGCAACAGCGCAAACGGGCCTACGACCTGCTACAAGTAGCCTCGCGCTTCGGCTCGTTCCCGATCATCCTCGAGACCTATCGCGAAGTGCTGCGCGACGTATTCGACGTTCCCGCGCTCGTTGCCACGATGAAGAAGATTCAACAGCGCACGATTCGCGTCGTCGTCGCCGACACCGAGAAGCCGTCGCCATTCGCTGGCTCGCTTCTCTTTCGCTACGTCGCCAACTTCATCTACGACGGCGATGCGCCGCTGGCCGAGCGCCGCGCGCAGGCACTGGCAATCGACCAGGCGCAACTTCGCGAGCTACTCGGCGAGCCGGAATTGCGTGAGCTGCTCGACGCCGATGCACTCAACGCACTCGAGATCGAGTTGCAGCATCTCGACGATCGCCACAAAGCGAAATCGCTCGATGCCCTTCACGATCTCTTCCTCCGCCTCGGCGATCTGAGTTTCGACGAGGTCGTCGTCCGCTCGCTGCCGACCGTTGACCCGTCGCCCGCGAAGCCCGGCGCAACGCTCGAGTCGCAAGTCAAAGCGGCGCTTCGCGAGCTGGTGAAAACACGCCGCATCATCGAGGTCGGCGTCGCGCGCGAGAAGCGCTTCATCGCCATCGAAGACGCCAGCCGCTACCGCGACGCCCTGGGCGCACCACTTCCGCCCGGACTCGCCGATCGCTATCTGCAGCCGGTCGCCGATCCGACCGGCGATCTCGTGCTCCGCTACGCGCGCACGCACGGCCCATTCACGCCGCACGACGTCGCCCATCGTTACGGCCTCGGCGTCGCTGTCGTGACGAGCGCGCTGGAACGCTTCGTCGAGCGCGGGCGGCTGATCGAAGGCGAATTCCGCCCCGGCGGCACGCAGCGCGAGTGGTGCGACAACGATGTGCTCAGCGCCATCCGCCGCCGTTCGCTGGCGAAACTGCGCAAGGAAGTCGAGCCGGTCGAAACGAAGGCTTACGTCCGGCTCATCAACCACTGGCAATTCGTCACGAAGAAACGCCGCGGCCTCGAAGGCTTGCTCGAAGTGATCGAAGCGCTGCAAGGCGCCGCGTTGCCGGCGTCGATCTTCGAGTCGGAGATCATAGCCGCGCGCATCGATGGCTACAAACCTTCGGATCTCGACACACTCAGCGCCGCCGGCGAGATCATCTGGACCGGTGTCGAACCGCTCGGCGACCGCGACGGCCGCATCGCGCTCTATCTCACCGATCATCTGCCGTTGCTGCACGCAAGTGTTGCAGCGGAAGCGAGCGCGTTGGAGCAGCAGATCATCGATCACCTTCGCGCGAGCGGCGCATCGTTCTTCGCCGAACTCCAGACGGCGCTGGGCGGATTCGCGAACGATGTTGTCGATGCGCTTTGGAACCTCGTCTGGCGCGGTGTCATCACGAACGACACGTTCCACGCCTTGCGCGCCTACACGCGCCCGAAGGCCTCGCCGCGCACGACCGGATTCCGCTCGCGCCGCGTCGCCCCGCCGTCGACGCAGGGCCGCTGGTCACTCATCCAACCGCCTCGCGGCACGGCCACGGAGCGCGCCAGCGCGATCGCGCATCAGCTCCTGGCGCGCTATGGAATCGTCGTCCGCGAAGCCGCAGCAGTCGAAGGCATCGCCGGCGGATTCAGCGCGATTTATCCCGTGCTCAAAGGAATGGAGGAGTCGGGCCGCACGCGCCGCGGCTACTTCGTCTCCGGCTTCGGCGCGACGCAGTTCGGGAGCGCCGGCGCGCTCGATCTTCTCCGCTCATATCGCGACGAGCCTGACGAACCGGAAACCGTAATGCTCGCCGCCACCGATCCCGCCAACCCATACGGCTCGCTGCTGAAATGGCCGGTGGCCGGCCTTATGCGCGTCCCCGGCGCGAACGTAATCCTCGTCAACGGCATGCTCAGCGCGTACGTCGGCCGCGGCGAGAAACAACTCTCCGTCTTCCTTCCCGAAAACGAGCCGATGCGCGGCGTCGTCGCGCGCGAGATCGCGAAGACACTGGCATCGCTCGTAACGAACGGCCTGCGCCGCGCGATGCTGATTGCCGAGGTCAACGACGCGCCAGCGGCGAAATCGGATCTCGCGCCGTTTCTCGCCGAAGCGGGGTTCGTGCCGACGGCGATGGGATATCAGATGCGGGCACTTCGAATCTGAGCGATGAAAAATGCCTGAAGGCGACAGCATTTTCCGCGCGGCCAAGGCGCTGCATCGCGCGCTGGCAGGCAAGACCGTGACGTCGTTCGAGACCGTTCTGCCCAAGCTCGCGCGCATCGACGAAGACGCGCCGCTCGCCGGCCGCACGATCGAGCGCGTGATCTCCGCCGGCAAGAATCTCATCATCGAATTCTCCGGCGACCTTCACCTTCACACGCACATGAAGATGAACGGAAGCTGGCACATCTACCGGCCCGGCGAGCGCTGGCAGCGTCCGCATCGCGACATGCGCATCGTCATCGGCACCGAAGATTTCGTAGCCGTCGCGTTCACGGTTCCCGTCGCCGAGTTCCACACCAGCCGCAGCCTGGCGCGCGACGAAAACCTCCGCCGCATCGGCCCCGACCTCCTCGGCGCAACCTTCGATCGCGACGAAGCGCTGCGCCGCATCCGCGAGCATCCGAACGAAGAGATCGCGAACGTCCTCCTCAACCAACGCGTCATCGCCGGCATCGGCAACATCTGGAAATCGGAGACGCTGTTCGACGCCGGCATCGATCCGTTCACGCACGTCTCCGATCTCGACGACACGCAACTCGATCGCATCATCACGTCCGCACTGAAACTCCTCCGTCGCAGCGCCGATGGCCGCAGCGAATTCGCCGTCTACAGCCGCAGCGGCGAACCCTGCCGCAAATGCCGCACACCAATCCGCTATCGCAAACAAGGCGAAGACGCACGAGGAACATACTGGTGCCCGACCTGCCAGGGTTAGGTGGATTGGCGATCGGTCCACGCCGCCTGTGGTCTCGTCCGCTTCTGTTGCGGTATCCTGAAAAGCAGGAGAAAAATGATGCGAAACCGCAGATCGCTACTGCTCCAAGGATCGGTTCTGTTCCTCTTTGTGCTCAGCGCGGGCGTTCTCCGCGCACAGGACGCCGCGAAGGCCGTGGCGATGAACACCTCGGCGATGAAGTTCGTCGCGTTCCCTGTGATGCCGGCGTGCGCGACCGGCGCGGTCGTGAGTGGCGATCCCGGGAAGGGTCCGTCGATCATCCTCGCGAAGATGAAGCCCGGCTGCAAGTTCCCCTGGCACTGGCATACACCGAACGAGTCCGTGATGCTCGTGAGCGGCCAGGCGGAAGCGCAGATGAAGGACGGGAAACCGACGGCGCTCCACGCCGGAGCCTTCGCGCTCATGCCGTCCAAGCACGTGCACCGGTTCTCGTGCAAAACCGAGTGCATGCTCTTCGTCCACTCCGACGCCGCATTCGACATGCACTACGTGGACGACGCCGGGAAGGAGATCACGCCCGACGAGGCCTTGAAGAAGGTGAAGGAGACCGCGCCCAAGCCCGCAAAGTGAAGCAGGCGGGAGCGACCGCGCCGGGACGCCTCGATCGCGCTCCGAACCAGTGCTGTCCCGTCCCATCGACTTTTCGAGTGGACTAAAGAGGTTCGCTGACGGGGGCGACTAGGCAACCTGAACTACCGATGCGTGCCTGTGTCGCCTGACAACCGTTTATCCTGCCAACGTGGCGCGCGATCTTCCCATCGGCAACGGCAGCCTCATGGTCAACTTCGATCATGAGTACAACATCCGCGACGTTTACTACCCGCATGTTGGGCAGGACAACCAGACCAACGGGGACGTTTCGTTTTTCGGCATCTGGTGCGATGGGAAGTTTGCGTGGATTGGCGATCCGTCGTGGGTGAAGCGGCTCGATTACGACGGAGACACGCTCGTCACGCGGATGGACGCGCACTCCGATTCGCTGCAGCTCGGGCTCACGATTAATGACGCGGTCGATTTCGATCGCGATGTCTTCATCCGCCGCGTCGAGCTTCGCAATCTGGCCGACCAGAAACGCACCGTGCGGCTCTTCAGCCATTTCGATCCGCATCTCGGCGGCAACGCCATCGGCGACACGATCTTCTTCGATCCCGAGTTCAACGGCTTCGTTGCGTACAAAGCGCAGCGCTACGTTTTGATCAACGCCGCGAGCGACGATCAGTTCGGGTTCAAGGCATTCGCCATCGGCACCAAGGAGCGCGAGGGCTATCAGGGAACGTGGCGTGACGCCGAGGATGGCGTACTCGAACCGAACAAAGCGATCGCGCAGGGATCGGTCGATTGCACCGGAATGATCGAGCTCACGCTGCTGCCGGGCGCGGTTTCGACGGCGTACATCTGGTGGGTTTTCGGGCAGTCGTACAAGGATGTCGTCGCGCTCGACACCTTCGTGCGCGAGCGCGGTGCGGCGTCGCTGCTCGACCGCACGCGCGACTACTGGAAGTTGTGGGTCAAGAACGACGTCGACATCAGCCGGTTACCCGAGGCCGTGCAAAGGCTTTATCGGCGCTCGCTGCTCATCATTCGCACCCAGGTCGATCACAGCGGTGCCGTCATCGCCGCCACCGACTCCGACATCGTGCAGTTCGGCAAGGACACGTACACGTATATGTGGCCACGCGATGGCGCGATCGTGGCCATGGCGCTGCTGCAGGCCGGATACGCCGAGATCACGCGGCGCTTTTTCGAATTCTGTTGCCGGCTCATTACGCCCGAGGGGTTCTTGCTGCATAAGTACAACCCGGATGGATCGGCGGGCTCGTCGTGGCATCCATGGCTCGCCGACGGCAAGCGGCAACTGCCGATTCAGGAGGACGAGACCGCGCTCGTCGTCGTCGCGCTCTGGACGCACTTCGAGAAGTTTCACGACGTCGAGTTCGTGAAGCCGCTCTACAAGCCGATCATCAAACAGATGGCCGATTTTCTTGCGCGTTACCGCGAGCCGCACACGCGTCTGCCCGCACCGTCGTGGGATTTGTGGGAGGAGCGGCGCGGCATCGCCGCGTTCACGATCGGCTCGGTCTGGGCGGGACTCAACGCCGCTGCGCGATTCACGGACGCGTTCGGCGAGACGGCGCAGGCGGAGAAATATCGTCGCGCGGCCGCGGAGATTCGCGAGGCCACGTCGCGCGTTCTCTTCGATGAAACGAGTGGCTGCTTTGCGCGATCGGTGAACGTTTCGAGCAAAGGCGAGATCACGACCGACCCGACGCTCGACGCATCGATGGCCGGACTCTGGCTCTTCGGAATGTTCGACGCCGGCGATCCGAAGATCGTGGCCACGATGGAAGCGATGATCGCGCGGCTGACGATCAAGACCGACATCGGCGGCGTCGCGCGCTACGAAAACGACTACTACTTTCAAGTATCGAAGGACGTTCAGAACGTGGCCGGCAATCCGTGGATCGTCTGCACGCTTTCGGTGGCGCATTGGTATGCGATGCAGGCGAAAACGACCGCCGAGTTGCAGAAGGCGATTGACATTTTGCAGTGGGCTTGCGATCGCGCGCTGCCGAGCGGCGTGCTCGCCGAGCAGCTCGATCCCTACACCGGCGCGCCGCTCTCCGTTGCGCCGTTAACGTGGAGTCACGCCGCGTTCGTGCTGGCCACGCACGTCGTTGCACGCCGCGCAATCGAGTTGGCGGAAAAAGACTAGCGATGGTTCGGCGCACCCGGCTTCGCTCGCGCGTGTGGCTGCTGACGGCAGCATTTGCGCTCGTGCTTTTCGGGATCACCTTCGGCCTGAGCTGGCGCGCGCAGGTGGCGCAGGACCGCTGGAGCCGGCTCGTCGGCGTCGAGACGCGCGCGATCGCCACGCTCGAAGAGTTGATCCGCGCACAGAACGCGTATCGCGCGCATGCCGTCGCCGGCGACGCCTCGCGCTACCGCATCGTCGCGCAACTGCTCGAGTCGGAGTCGTTGTCGACGATCGATACGGCCGCGCTGCGGCGACGGATGGAAACGTTCCGCAGCGCGATCGCCGACAACACGTCGCAGCTTGATGAAAGCAACGCTGAGATCGACACCGAGTCGCTACGTGTGGTCGCCGAAGCGCAGAGGATGATCGATGAGCGAAAGAGGGAGATCGCGCGGCAGTTGCCGATGCTCGAGCGCGAATCGCGCGAGCTGATGACTGCCGGACTGGCAGTGGCCTGGATCGTCGTCATCTGCAGCTTCGCAGCGGTGCAGGTGACGTTGCGAAAAGTGGTGCGCCCGCTCGAAGACCTTTCCCGCGCTGCCGACCGTATCGCCGCCGGCGACCTCGGCGCACGCGCCCGCGTCGCAGGCGATCTCGAGATCGCCAATCTCGCCGCGGCGGTCAATCATATGGCCGACGAGTTGAAGGCGCACGCGCGCACCGACGAGCTGACGAACCTGCCAAACTTCCGCGCCTTTCGTGAGCGCATCGATCTCGAGATCGACCGCGCCAGCCGCTATCCGGAGCACGTCGGCATCCTCATCCTCGATCTCGACCGCTTCAAGAAGTACAACGACAGCTACGGCCATCTCGCCGGCAACGATGCCTTGCAGCGCGTGGCGCACGTCATCCGCGAGACCGTGCGCTCCGTCGATTTTCCAGCGCGCTACGGCGGCGAAGAGTTCGCCGTGATCGTCCCGCAGATCGACGCAGCGTCGCTAGCCGCGATCGCCGAACGAGTCCGCGAAGGGATCGAGGCGATGCCCGCGCCGACGGACGGCGCGCAGATCACAGTCAGCATCGGAGCGTCGATCTTTCCCGATGATGGCAACGCCGTCGATGTGCTCTTCCGTGTTGCCGATGAGCGTTTGTACGCGGCGAAGAAGGCGGGGCGGAATCGAGTGGTCGTTGGTCCTTCCGTCGCGATCCGCGTTTCCTCGTAGTTGCCGCAGAAGTCTTTAACCACAAAGGCACAGAGGACACAAAGGATTAGCGGTTTTCTCTGCGATCTTTGTGTCTTTGTGGTCCAAGCTTTATAAACGCGTTGACACCAACACACGCACGCGCCACGATCAAGCATGACCATCGTCCCTGCCCGAGACGAATCGGTGATCGAATTCACCACACGCGCTGTCCTCGCCGGCATCTTCTTCGGCATTCTTTTCGGCGCCGCCAACGCCTACCTCGGATTGAAAGTCGGACTGACGGTCTCGACATCGATTCCAATCGCAGTCCTTACCGTCGCGTTGTTCAAGTTGATGCCCGGCCGCCGCGACGGCGTCATCCTCGAAGCGAATCTCTCGCAGACCATCGGCTCGGCCAGCTCGTCGCTCGCCACCGGAACGATCTTCACGATTCCCGCGCTCTTCCTCTGGGGCATGGCTCCGCCGTTCTGGCAAGTGGCGATCCTCGCACTCCTCGGCGGATTCCTTGGCATCGCCGCAATGGTTCCGTTGCGCCGGTTGCTGATCGTGAAGTCGGCCGCCGAGCTGCCGTATCCGGAAGGAACTGCGTGCGCCGAGGTGCTGCGGGCGACGACGGTGGGGACGTCGGGCGGGAAGTGGATCTTCATCGGACTCGCCGCCGGCGCCGCAATCAAACTCGCCCTCGGCGCATTCATGCTGCTCCCCTCGGGACTGGCGATGCATCTGCCGGTGCTGGCCAAAGCGGAGCTCGCGCTCGAGATCGCGCCTGCGCTTCTCGCCGTCGGCTACATCCTCGGCTACAAGCCCTCGGCGATCATGGTTTCGGGGAGCTTGATCTCAGCGATCGTGCTGACGCCGCTCATCGCTACGTTCGGCGCCGGTTTGGCGGCTCCGATGTTGCCGGAGATGAAGGTGACGATTGCGGCGATGACGGCGGCGCAAATCTGGTCGCGTTACGTGCGCTACATCGGCGCGGGCGCGGTGGCCGCGGCAGGAATCGTGGCGGTGATCAAAGCGCTGCCGACGATGGCCAGCTCGTTTGCGGCGGTGATGCGCGGACTGCGTGGCGGCGGATTGCAGACGATCGATGGCGAGCGAACGCCGCGCACGGATCGCGATGTGCCGTCATGGATCGTAGTCGCCGTTCCGCTCGCGGTGATCATCACGCTCGTTGCGGTACCCGGACTGCTCGCCGGCAACATGGCCTTCGTCCCGCGCCTCGTTGCGTCGATCGGCGTGGCGATCTTCGGGGTCTGCTTCGTCGTCGTGTCGTCGCGCATCGTCGGACTGATCGGCGTGTCGTCGAACCCCACCTCGGCGATGACGCTCGTGACGTTGCTCGGTGCATCCGTCGTTTTCGTGTTGTGCGGCTGGACCGATCCATCCGCGCGCGCAGCGATTCTCACGGTCGGAACGGTCGTCTGCATTGCCGCATCGAAAGCCGGCGACATCTCGCAGGATTTGAAGACGGGATACATCGTCGGCGCCACGCCCGCGAAACAGCAGTTCGGCCAATTCCTCGGCGCCGCCTGCGCCTGCTGGGCCATCGCCGGAACGGTGTTGCTCCTCGGCAAGGCCTTCACGTTCGGCTCGCCCGATCTTCCCGCACCGCAGGCAACATTGATGAAGACCGTCATCGAAGGCGTGCTCTCCGGCTCGCTGCCATGGGCGCTCGTCGGCACCGGCTCCGCGCTCTCGATCTGCGCGATCATCGCCGGCCTTCCCGGTCTCTCCTTCGCCGTCGGAATCTATCTCCCCCTCGGCACGCTGGCCCCGGTCTTCATCGGCGGCATCGTGCGCCGGATGGTCGACGCCAAACGCGAAGCAAAATCACTCGACAGCGATCCCGGAGTCCTCGCCGCCTCCGGCATGATCGCCGGCGAAGGTCTGGTCGGCGTCCTCATCGCCTTCCTCGTCGCCGCGTCCGGAAAGTTCCCGCGACTCGCCAGAGCACTGGCGAGCTTCCACTTCGCCGCGAAAGACTTCACCTGGCTCAAAGGCCCAATTGCGATCATCACCGGCATAGCCATCGTGATCGCAATCTGCGCGTTGCTGTATAGGGCGGGACGCTCGGTATCGATGGAAGGAACGAACCTGCCGAAGACGTAAAGGAGCCAGTGCTCTAGAATCAGCACGTGAAGGTGACTCAGTGAACAGATTGTCCTGGGCAATGTTCGGCTTCTGGGCGTTACTGAGCGTGGCGTTGGTATTCGATGTTTTCTGGCAGTGGCGCACATCGGGCCACTTCGCGCCGATGCCGGTACTTCTTCTACCTCTTCCTCTGGTTGCATCCGGCCGCGCCTTCGCGAAAGCGCGCAAGCCGTTCACAGTGTCGCGGTAGGACTCCCATGAAACGCACGTGGACGATCATCGGCGTACGCGATGTGCCGGCCAGCTTCAAGTGGTACCAGTCGCTGCTCGGCCTGCCGGAGACGGCGCCCGCCCATGACTACTTCGGTCAAATCCTCGACGCGGATGGAACCGTCCTGCTCTGCCTTCACCAGTGGGGCGCGCACGATCATCCATCGTTGACGAGCCCGGACAACGCCACACCCGGCAACGGGCTCCTGTTGTTTTTCCGCGTCGATGATTTCGACATGGCATTGGCAAGGGCGCGCGCTCTCGTTGCTCAGCTCGAAGAGAAACCGCACAGGAACCCGAATACCCAAACACGGGAGTTCTCGCTCCGGGATCCAGACGGGTATTACGTAACGATCAGCGCGCTCTCCTGACGGCCAGCGCGAAGTAACTGACGTATCATGCCCCGCACTTCAGCACTTCAGGAGAGTAGCCGGCTACGCGATCCGCCTTCGCTGTCGTTTTGCTTCTATTCGTGTGCAGTCCCGCCGTTCAGCCGACCGCCTGCTTTCAGGTGCCGGGACACGCTGACACCTGAACCTGCGGAGCACGAGACGCGGAAGCGCCGGACCAACGAATGGCACGCGGTCGGCTGCGTCAGAGAGTGAGGCCACATAGAAGCGGCACTAGAAAGGCGATCCTTCGCTTCTCGACCCCTCAATGATCTGAAGTACCTGATGAGCCAACTGCTCCACGCCAATTGCAGCATTTAGAGCCAAGATGCCGCTGAGCTGCGGAGAATAGCGACGGACCATCGTCTCATCGACACCCCGCCAGATAGGTATCAAGATCCGCCTATTCTCGTTGATTTGGCGAATCATGATATTTCTGAATTCGAAACGACACCACTTCTCGTTGGCCAAGAATTCTGGCGAAAGGATCGCGGTAACAAACAAGGAGTCCTGAGTTGCGCGTTCAATCTCATCAAGGATGTACTGGCCTGGTACCATGGCAGATTGATCAAGCCACACCCTCAGCCCGCATCTGGATATCGCGTCGCTAAGTTCGGTTACGAACTGCTGATCATGATGACTGTAGCTGATCATGAGATCGTGGCGGCCGGCGCGCTCACGACTTTCGTAATATGAGTCATCTCTGAAATACAGAACAAATCCGTCAGCGTCGAACGCACGGCGCATGTCATGTTTGTCGTCGTCAGAAACATTCTTACTGTAGAGATAAACAGCGTTACTAAAGACACAGTCTGACGTGCTCAGTGCACCGTCCAACGGGTCTTCGATTGCAAACTGGTACTTGTCGGCGTGTTCCGTCTGCATTTGAGGCAGAGCCTGATGTACGATCTGTAAGGCACGGTTTGCATCTTCTGTGATGAGACCAAAATGTTTTACGCCGTGCCGTACAAGATGTATCCAAGTCGCCACGTAGGGCTGAACCCATTGCAGGACGTCAGCCGGGCCAAAGTACCCTAACGCTTGGTGCAATTCAAAGGTCACCCACCGTCTAGGAAACTCGCGCATCAGTCTAGTGCGCATCACTCTGCAAAACTCGCTCTCATCCAGTGCCTTGATCCGCGCAGCGATGTATGCCTTTGCGTGTGGGCTTCCGAACGGCAAACGTTGATCAGCGAGTGTGAGATCGTCGTTGGATCGTGCCGCTGATATTGCCAAATCCGAACTTGCGATAGGTTCAGTTGGGTGGAGAGATCCCTTTGGAGTGCGTTGCGCGTCAAATGAGTCGGTAGACGCCGAAGCATGTGCGCGCACGGCTCGCAGAAGACGTTCTAGAGTGTGATGCCAAGCCATGATCCGCAGGAGAATACATCAGCGACAGTGACCCGCACAGCGCGTTGGTTGGGCTGTCCGCAGAGGACTGGAGCATGAGCAGCGTACTGGACGCGAAGAACGAATGAGCCGCAAAGCTTGTGATTTGTCGGCCCTAACTCCGCGCTGCGCGTTTACTATTCGCATGGGTCTCCAAAGGGAGCAGGTGTGGTTGTTCAGCTCAGGGCGCGGCCGAGGAACTGGAGCCGAGGAACTGGAAATGACGAACTCGACATTCTCGACCTTGAAAACAACGTCCTCACCGGCAAAATCATCGAGGGGCAAAAGGACCGCAAGACGGGCGAAGCAAAGTACTTCATCCGTGGCATCACGCTCGCGAACGCGATCGGCAGCGTCGTCGCGAAGTTCGACTCGATCGGGCGCGCGGTCATCATCACCGTCTACCTCGGGTGACCCGTGTGCATTTTGCGGAAATGCCGAGGTGTCACTTCGTCACGTTACAAGGAGCTACGGTAGCGGCGCGACTCTTCTCGTAATCGAGAACATTCCGATGTTTTCCTGCCCGAGGTGCGGCGAGAGTTACTTCACAGCCGAAACGCTTCACGAGGTTTCGCGAATCAAGGCGAAACGGCGCAGCATGGCTGCTCTGCGGCCGGTTCCCGTCGCAGTCTTTCCGAAGCGCCCGAGCGCGGCCCCCTAACACATCGCTACAGACCACCTTGGTCTGCATTGAGCTCGGCACCTACACGTGCGCGAGCCGAGGCGCGGTCGTTTCCCCAAACACCTCGTACCAGAACTTCGCCATGATGTTCTCGGCCAGTTGCAGCCGGTAGTCAGCTGATCCGCGGACGTCGCTGATTGGTTTGATCTCGGCGCGGGCGATGCGGCCGGCTTGTTCGAAGGTGTCGAGCGTGGCGGACTTGCCGGTCAGGAAGGCTTCTGTGCGCGGGAGGCGGATCACGGTTGGGGCGACGCCGCCGTATGCGATGGTGGCGCGGGTGATGCGGTCGCCGTCGAGGGTCAGGCGGATGGCGGCGGTGAAGGCGGAGATGTCGAGGTCTTTGCGACGGGAGACTTTGTAGAGCTTGAGCGTGTGGACGATCGGGATACGGACGCGCGTGATGATCTCGTCGGGTTGCAGGTCGAACTTGCGGTATCCGAGGTAGAAGCGGTCGATGGGGACGGTGCGCGTGCCGTTCAGCTCGAGCGTGGCGCCGGCGACGAAGAGATAGGGCAGCGTGTCGCCGATCGGAGAGCCGTTGGCGATGTTGCCGGCGAGCGTTCCGGCGTTCTTGATCTGCGGCGAGCCGAAGATGGCCAGGATGCCGGCCAGTTCGGGGATGCGATCGGCGATGAAGGTTTCAAAGTTGGCGAGTGTCGCGTTCGCGCCTACGACGATCGCGCCGTCTTCTTCGCGAAGCTCGCGCAGTGAATCGATCTTCGCCAGCGACAGCATCGCCGGCGCCTGGTAGCGGCGCTTGTTGACCCAGACGCCGACGTCGGTGCCGCCTTGCACGATGGTGCAGCCGGGATGATCGCGCTTGAACGCGATCGCTTCGTCGAGCGTTGCCGGCGCGCAGAAGGTGCCAACCTGCACGGAGTCGTTTGCCTCGGGCAGGGTTGGATAACGCTCGCGCATCTTCGCGGATGACCCGCCATCAACAGCCAGCGCCGCTTTGATGATCGGCTCGTAGCCGGTGCAGCGGCAGAGGTTTCCGGTCAGTCCGTCGCGAACCTGCTTCTCGTTCACGCGATCGCAGACTTCGAACATGCCGGCCATCGCCACGACGAATCCCGGTGTGCAATAGCCGCACTGCGCACCGTGACACTGCACCATCGCTTCCTGCACGGGATGCAGCGATTTCTCTTCGCGCAGACCTTCGACGGTCACGATCGATGAGCCATCGAGCTGCGCGAGATTCAGGATGCAGGAGTTGACGGGGCGATAGTCATCATTGGCCGCGCGGCGTGTCAGAACCGTACACGCGCCGCAGTCGCCTTCTTCGCACACGATCTTCGTGCCGGTGGCGGCGATGTCCTGCCGCAGATAGTTCGCCAGCGTGTCGAACGCGGCATCGCCATCGATGCGATGCGGTTTGCCGTTGATGTGGATGAGGATGTGGTCGCGCATTTGTTTGAGGAAAACCGGTCACGCGGAGACGCGGAGCTGCGGAGAAAAACTCCGCGCCTCCGCGTGAAACGTTTCTAACGACCGCAGCTACAACCGCACGATTCCGTTGTACGTCTCCGGACGGCGGTCGCGATAGAACTGCCATGTGTTGCGCACTTCGCGGATCTTGTCCAGGTCGAGATCGGCGGTGACGAGAGCATCGGCGTCGCGCGGACCGACGGCGAGCATCTGGCCGCGCGGATCGCAGAAGTAGCTCTGCCCGTAAAACTCGCCGATGTTCCACGGCGCTTCGAAGCCGACGCGGTTGATGGCGCCGATGAAGTAGCCGTTGGCGACAGCGTGCGCTGGTTGCTCGAGCTTCCAGAGATACTCGCTGAGCCCGGCCACGGTGGCCGAGGGATTGATCACGATCTCGGCGCCCGCAAGCCCGAGCTCGCGCGCGCCTTCGGGGAAGTGGCGGTCGTAGCAGATGTAGACGCCGACCTTCGCGTAGGCGGTCTCGAACACCGGGTATCCGAGGTTGCCGGGGCGGAAGTAGAACTTCTCCCAGAAGCCGGGTGCCACGTGCGGGATGTGGTTCTTGCGGTACTTGCCGAGGTACTTGCCATCGGCGTCGATGACGGCGGCGGTGTTGTAGTACACGCCGGTCTCTTCCACCTCATACAGAGGCACGACGATGACCATGTTGTACTTCTTCGCGTATTCCTGCATGAGCTGCGTGGTCGGTCCGTCGGGGATTTTCTCGGTGGAGTCGTACCAGCGCGTGGTCTGCTCCGCGCAGAAATAAGGGCCGGTGAAGATCTCCTGCATGCAGAGGATCTGCACGCCTTCGGCTCCGGCCTGGTCGATGTACTTGAGGGTGCGCTCGGTCTGAGCCTCGCGAATCCGGTCGAGCGATTCGGTCGTTTCGCAGGCAAGAGACGTTTGAATCAAACCACCTTTGACGATTCGGGACATGTTCGTTTTCTCCGATTTTGGTTGGCGGATTATACGGCTTGCGCGCGGGCGCACGGCAGCGCGGATCGGTTCGGCCGGCTTGGCAGCCCGCGGCTCGGTGACGCGGTAGGTCTTGAATGAAACTTGGGGACGCTCGGTGGCGACGATGATCGCGGGCGGCGGAGGCTCGGGCGAAGGCGTCGGTTCCGGCGCCGGTTGGGTCTCCGGCTCTGTAATCGGGACAGGCTCGGGATCGGCGTCAGGTAACGGCTCGGGATCGGTGTTCGGAGGGATATCGGGCTTGGCGGGCGGCTCCCGCTCAGTTTCGGGAGTGGCGTCTACCGCCGGTTCTACGTAGGTCGGACTCTCAGTCCGACTACTCACGATCGCAACCGAGCTCGTGACGGCCAGCGATGACGGCTTTGGGGCCGACACGTCGCTCGCAGGTTTCGCGACGATCGCATTCTCGGTTTGAATGGACGCTGCGTCGGACTGGAGAGTCCGACCTA
Organism: Thermoanaerobaculia bacterium; assembly: GCA_963719365.1. GTDB lineage: Bacteria > Acidobacteriota > Thermoanaerobaculia > Gp7-AA8 > Gp7-AA8 > JADGNZ01. Next base: position 3,268,115 of record OY970380.1, read on the forward strand.
CGTTCGCTTCGCGATTGACGTTCCCTTCATCCTCGGTACTCGTCACGTATCCCGCGACGACTGCAGCTTTCTTTTTTTGAAGATCGGTGACCGGTTGCTCGCCGACGACGATCGTTGGCTGCGTTGGTTCCGGGGATGGCTGCGGCTCGGGCTTTGGTTGATGTTCAGGCTCAATGATCGGGAGCGGCTCAGGGTTGGCGTCGGGCAACGGTTCGGGATCGGCGTCGGGTAATGGTTCGGGATCGGTGACCGGGATCGGAACAACATCTGTGTCCATCTGCGCCATCTGCGGACCGGGTTTATCCGCAGATGACGCAGATGAGCGCAGATCAGGAGATGGATCGAAGTGTCGTTCGGCAACCGTCTCGCGCGTCGCGTTCTTCTTTCGAAGCGATGCGCCGGCCACGAGCGCGGCTACTGCGGCGCCGCCGAGGATGAGTAGTGTGATCATGCGGGGGCGGGAGTGGCTTCCGCGATTCCGCGCGGAGGCATGGCCTTCATCAGAATGAGGTGCGTCACCGCGGCCACGCCGAAGCCGATGAACCAGGCGTAGTCGTAGAGCGGGCGCAGAGCGGGAACGACGAGGCCGATCCACGCGGCGGTGCAGCCGAGGAGCGTGGCGATGACGGCGCGCCAATTCCAGCCGGCGGCGTATCGGTAGGTGCCTTCGGTGCGATAGAGATCGCCGAGGACGAGGTGTTTCTTTCGCACGATCCAGTAGTCGACGATCATCACGCCGCCGATCGATCCGAGGCCACCTGAGTAGCCGAGGAGCCAGGTGAAGATGTAGCCGGAGGGGTTGGCGAGGAGGCGCCACGGCTGCATCGCAATCGCGAGCAATCCCGTGATCAGGCCACCGGTACGGAACGAGATCCACTTCGGGAAGGCGTTCGCGAAGTCGTTCGCGGGCGAGACGACGTTGGCAGCGATGTTGACCGAGAGCGTGGCGATGACGACGGTGAACATCGAGATGGCCACGACGAGCGGCTGCTTGAATTGCGCGACGAGTTTGAGCGGATCCCATAGCTCGTTGATACCCATCGTCGGATAGATGACGACGGCCGCCGAGGTGATGATGACGCCCATCGCCGCGAAGACGGTCATCGTCGTCGGGAGAGCAACCGTCTGGCCGATGGCCTGCTCGCGCTGGCTGCGGCCGAAGCGCGTAAAGTCGGGCATGTTGAGCGAGAGCGTGGCCCAGAAGCCGATCATCGCCGTCAGCGACGGGATGAAGATCGGACGGAACTGCGCCCACGTTTCGAACTTGCCTTTCTCGTGCAGCAGATAGCCGAGTCCGTGCGCGCGCCAGACGGCCCAGCCGAGAAGGAGTGCAGTCATGACGAGAACGAAGGGCGCGGCCCAGTTTTCGAAGCGCCGCAGCAGGTCCATGCCGCGGTAGATGATCAGGATGTTCAGCGCCCAGAAGAGCAGAAACGAGATCCACTCGGTGGTCGGATGTCCCGCGAAGTTGCCGAGCAGCGACGGCCACGAAGAAAGGATCGAGGTGAAGAATGTGTGCAGCGCCTCGCCGCCGATCCACGCCTGAATGCCGAACCAGCCGCAGGCGACGATGGCGCGCATGAGCGCCGGCAGGTTCGAGCCGATCGTGCCGTAGCTGGCGCGCGCGAAGACGGGAAACGGGATGCCGTACTTGGTGCCGGCGTGCGAGTTGAGGAGGATCGGGATGAGTACGATGGTGTTGCCGACGAGGATCGTGAGCAGCGCCTGCCACCAGTTCATCCCCGCGCCGATGAGGCCCGACGACATCATGTACGTCGGGATGCAGTGCGCCATGGCGATCCAGAGCGCGGCGTAGTTGTACGTGGTCCAGTTCCGCTGCGAGACCGGCACCGGCGCGAGGTCGTGGTTGTAAAGCGCGCTGGTGCGAATGCCTTCGTCTGAGCGAAGCTCGACACGTCCGTCTTCGTGTTGAATGACTGCGTCAGTCATCGATCGCCTCCCGTGCGGGTTTCCCAAAATGAGGGAAGGGGCGACATTCTGCCATAGGCGGTTTGCGGGGGGGTCGGGAGTGGGGAGTGGTTGACGAAGCGAGGCGTCGGGCCGGTGGGTCTGCATCACTGGCCATGCGAAAGATCAGGCTGCCGCTATCATCGCTTCGTGAAGCTTCCCAAGCACGCCGCCGCGGCGATCCTCTTCGTCGTCCTCGCCATTTTCATGACGTGGCCGCTGCTGCCGAATCTCAATCGCGCGGTTGCCTATCCGGGTGATCCCTACATCAATACCTGGATTCTCGATTGGGACTATCACGCCACGTTTCATCAGCCCGGACGGCTGTTTCAGGCGAACATCTTCTATCCCGCGAAATACTCGCTTGCCTTCAGCGAAAACCTTTACGGAATCGCGGTCGTTCTTTTTCCGCTACGCGCCGTCGGTGTGCCGCCGCTCACCGCATACAACGTGGCCATGTTGCTGGGGTTCGCAATGTGCGGATTCTTCGCTTACCTGCTGGCGAGAGAAGTGACGGGCAGCACTGCAGGCGCCATTGCGGCGGGGATTTTCTATGCGTTCGTTCCCTTTCGTTTTACGCACTCGTCGCACGTGCAATACGTCTGGGCGGGAACGTTGCCCCTGCTTCTTTATGCGCTGATTCGATATGCGCGAGTTCCCGACTGGCGGCACGCAACCGGCTTCGGCGCCGCGTTCTTATGGAACGGACTGTCGAACGTTCATTTCTTCTTCTTCGGTAGCATCGCCATTGTGATGACGATTGCGTTGTTGCGGCCGCCGCTGCGGCGTATTGTGATGACGCTGTCTGTGGCGTTGTTGCTGCTCGCACCATTTCTTTATCCGTATCACCAGGCGTCGAAGCTATACGGGATGGAGCGATCGTGGGACGAGACATTGAGTTATTCCGCGCAACCCAGCGACTGGCTCGTCGATAACTTCGCGCATCGCCCCTATCCAACGCATAGCGATCCCACAGTCAACCCGGAACGATGGCTCTTTCCTGGCGCGCTGGCGCTCTGTTTCGCGCTGCTGGCAATCGCGTCCCGTCAATGGAAACCGTTGGCACTCGGATGGAGTTGGGTCGTCCTCGGATTTATCGGCTCGCTTGGACTGCACACGCCCTTTTATCGATTTCTCTTCAACTACATACCGGGATTTCACGCCATTCGGGCGCCGGCGCGCTGGGCTGTGATTACGCACGTCGGCCTGGCGCTGCTCGTAGCGATCGCCGTCGCCTGGATTGCAAAACGAGCCGTGTGGGCTGGCTGCGTTGCATCGATTGCGTTTATCGCCGAACTGCACGGCCCGATTCGCTGGTACATGGCACCAACCGTCGTGCGGCCTATCGATCGTTGGGCGGCGGCGGCCCGTCCGCACGCAATTGCCGAGCTGCCGATGTCCGATCAGAACGACGAGTACGGAGTCATGCTCAACGCCACCACGCATCATCGTTCGATTGTTAACGGCGTCTCCGGCTTCGCGCCGCCCGAGTACGTGAAACTGGCCACGCTCGCCCAATCGTGGTCGGACGATTTGGTGCCGGAGCTCGCGCGCATCGGCGTCACACACGTGGTCGTGAGAGGCGTGGGCCTCGATGCGCCGGGCCGCGCCTGGCTCACCCGCATGGTCGACCGCGGTCTCCTCGGCGTCGTCCGCCGCTTCGACGATGGTGCCTGGGGTGACTGGGTTTTCCGTGTTGGCGTCCGCGGCGATTCGCCCGAGCTGCAATCGATGCTGGGTGGCCACGTGACGTACAACGAGTCGACATTCGGCGCTCTAGTAATGCCAACAGGTCACGAGCCGCTCAAAGGACGGACGACGTTTTCCGGTGTCGCGCTCTCGCCATTCGGCGTGCGCGAGGTGAATCTCCTCTTCAACAACGGCATGGTTCGCTACCCGGCAATGCTCACTACCGATCCCGCTACGAGCCGCTGGTATCGCTTCTACGACGCCACGACGAAGCCCTCGTACTCGCGGACCTTTGCAGAGCGTCCCGCAAATGTCCGGCTTCTTACGGATGTGCAGGTGGAGATTGTCGATGGGCGTGGTGAGCGAACTCTGCTCGATGATCGATGGGTTGATTGGAACTGATTGAACCGCCTTCAGTAATACCGCTTCACGAGAATCACGAATGCATCGATATTGATTGCCAAACCCGTGAGCGCATAAAGAATGAGAGCGGCAATCGCCACTCTCTTATTTCGCACGAGAGACACAATGGGAAGCAATAGAACCAACGCCAGCGGCAGAAAATAGCGTCCTTGAATCCCATCGACGTATGCCACGCCGGGCGGCGTCCATGCGACGTATTGTGAAATGCTCACGGCGAAGAATAGTGCCACTGTGAGAGCCAGCGCGAAGAGTCGCGACGCCGGCGTAATGAAGACATCTCTCGTCAGCGCCACGACAAACAGCAGATAGAAGGCTGCCGCCGTCAGGAAACCCGACAACGGCACATCGACCCACCCAAGGCGTCCAACAAATTGATCGCGATAGCCGGCGAATTGGGCCACGAAATCCTTCGCTACGAGAGCCGAGACATGCACGGGGTGCGACGCAATTGACTGCAACTGCACCTTCGGATTCGCCTCCGGCCGGAGCGGATGGTATTGCCGCGACACCATCGCCGCCGACAACGTGAGGCCAAGTGCGAGCACCACACAAAGCGAAAGCGCCTTTCGTACCCTGTTTGAGCTGCCGCGACCGCCCGGCGCAAGCGCCAGGAGTGCAAGCGGCGCATAAAGCATCTTGCACAATGCCAAGGCCGCCGCCGCGATGCACAGCCTCACCCATCGCCGGCCGTTCGCCGCGTCGCTCGATCGCGCGCGCCAGGCAACAGCGGTCGTGTAGAGCGCGAGGCTGATTGTGACCGCGTCAGCTGAGAACGACCCGAACATGTAGAGCGTCATCGGCAGCGCCGCAATTGCCGCGATGATCGCGGCAAGCTCGCTGCATTCCAGCATCGCGGCGGCGATCAACAGCACACAAACCGTGGCCGTCACGATTCGTCCGGCATAAAAGCCGATGAGCGGCCGGACGTGCAGCGAATCGGCCACAAGAGTTGCCAAAGTGCCGGGCAAGTACGGCACTGGCGTGTAGAGCGCGGGAAACGCGCGGAACACCGGCTCGGGTTCATACGGCAGCTCATTGGCCGCGCGCAATCGCGCCATTCCGATCTTGTTCTCTGGCTTGCCCGCCGTCTCGACCCACGTCAGGTAAACGAAATCGCGGGCGCTCTTCGGGACGTATGTGCCCATCCGATCGTTCTGCTTCTCGTGGAAGACGTGGCCGTGGGCGAGCGAAACCGCATGCCAGTAATGCGAGACCTCGTCCGGCACTTGAAAGGGCGGCGTGATGACCGCGTAGACCACCGCGAACAGCCAGATCGCCAGACAAGTCCAGACGATGGCCCGCCGATCGTTCCTCATTGTCCGCATCTTACCCGGCGCGTGCCGTTACTCGTGAGAGCAAGCCTTACAATCGAGGCATGGTCGCAATCGTCACCGGAGCATCGAGCGGGCTGGGGCTGGAAATTGCTCTGCAGTTGCGGGCGCGCGGCACGCTCGTCGTAGGCGTTTCGCGCCGGGCGAGTGCCGATATTTCCGGCGATGCCTCGAAACGCGAAACAGCATTGCGCGCCATCGAAGCCGCCGAGTATCTCGGCACCATCGACCTCCTCATTAATTGCGCAGGCCTCGGCATCTTCGGTCCTGCCGGGTCATACGACGAAGCATCCATCGCCGCGGTCATCGAATCGAATCTTATCGCCACGATTAATTTCTGCGAGTTGCTCTATCCGCGCTTCAAAGAGCACGGCGGCACAATCGTCAACGTTCTTTCGACCGCAGCGCTGATCGGTAAAGCGAACGAAAGCGTCTACTGCGCGGCGAAGTGGGGCGCGCGCGGCTACGGCGAGGCGTTGAAGGCCGAGGCGAAGGGAACGAAGGCGCGGGTTATCGCCGTAGCGCCTGGCGGGATGAATACGCCGTTCTGGAACGAGCCGCGCGAAGGCTTCATGAATCCGGCCGACGTCGCAGCCACGATCATCGACGCCATCGACCGTCCAATCGATATTAGCGAGATCGTCATCAGTAGACGTTAGAATGGCAGAAACACAATATGGAGGTGCTCGTGCGCCGGACAGGTTTCATCCTCGGATTGTTCCTTTTCGCTCTGCCGCTGCTCGCGGAGACGCCATTCCCCGCGCCGTGGCCGAAGCCGTTGGCGCCCGAGGCGTATTGGCAGACGCTGATGACCGGCAACGCCACCTACATGGCGGGCGCCCTTCCGTACACAGGACTGGGGGCACAGCGCGAAGCAAGCGCCAAGGGCCAGAATCCGCCGGTGACGGTTCTCTCCTGTGCCGACAGCCGCGTCCCCGCGGAACTGGTCTTTGGCCGCGCAATCGACGATCTCTTCGTCGTTCGTGTGGCCGGCAATGTGGCCGGTCCCTTCGACATCGCCAGCATCGAGTACGCCATCGCCCATGATTGGACGAGACTGATTGTCGTGATGGGCCATGAGGATTGCGGCGCCGTCAAAGCCGCGCTGGATATCGATGATCCAGACACGCCGAGCCTTGTCGCGCTCGTGCAGCGGATCCGCGAATCGTTCCTGCTTCCGACGTGGACCGGACCCGATCGCGTCGAACGAGCAGTCAAGGCTAACGCCCGCAGCTCAGCCGCCTACCTGCTCGCGCACAGCACCGTGATCCGCAAAGCAGTGCTGGAACATCACGTCGGATTGATCGTGGCGTACTACAACTTGAAGAGCGGCAAGGTGGAGGAAGTGAAGCAGTAGGGGTACATTCTCCGAGATGGCTCAACTTGTCATTGACGGAATCGAAGATGACGTGCTGAAGGAGCTTCAGCGGCGTGCGGAACGCAATGGCCGCAGCCTGCAGGAAGAGATTCGCGAGATCCTTCGCGATGCGGTCAAGAGCGAGCCCGTGGGATTGGGAACACAGCTCACAGCCATATTTGAAGGCGTTGGTATCGACGAAGAGATTGCCGAGCTTCGCGGTCACCCGGTCGTGCCGATTGAGTTGGAGAGGATTCGATGAGTAGTGCAGAAACAGTCCAGTCGTCAGAGCAGCTCGTGATCAAGCTCGATCATGATGTCGTCGAGAAGCTTCGCCAGCGCGCGTCCAGCCATGGCCGCAGTTTGGATGAAGAAGGTCGCGAGATCATTCGCAATGCGGTCGAAAGCGAGGAAGTCAAGCCTGTGGGGCTAGGTACACGGTTGGCCGAGCGTTTTCGCGGCATTGGTCTCGAAGAGGACATTCCCGAGTTGCGAGGCCAGCCTGTCGTACCCATCGAATTCGAGCTCGTGATTCTGCTCGATACGGCAGCTACCAAAGCGGGCTCTCGTCAAGGGCAGAGCGGATGACGGGAAACATGAAGCCAAATTGATGGATTGTTGCCGTGACCGTCTCCACGAACCACGCTGGTGCCGTGGGGGCGATGTAGACGCGATCAATGATGGAACTCAAGTCGACATCCCGCCAGACGCCAGTTTCGAGAGGCTCGGGTCGAGGTATGGTTGATATGGCTGTGAAATCGGCGATGAGTGCACGTAACTCACGTTCGTGCTCAAAGGACCTGCGCTTGTGTATGTACGGCCACAAGAGGTTGCCGCTCGGAACGATGTGTTGCTCGTAGTCGATGTAAATCACCTTGCCAACGAAGACATCCTCTGGAAGACCGGCCGCAAGCGCTCCATAAGTAGAGCGCACACAAATGGCTTCTTCGGTTCGGGCGTAGAGCTTCCACATCGCGGCCGACTCATGTTCGGACATGTGCCACGTGCTGGCGAATACATGCGCCCGAAAATCGCGTATGAGCTCCCTCATGCGCTTCAACCCAACGCGAAAGACTTCCGCAGCCTCTGGCTGATTGTTCAGTTCCTTCGGCATCGCAATGAAATCATCCCGAACATTAAGTTTGGGCAACGAACCTTCAAACGGGTCGCCGAGCTTGTCAAGGCGTGAAAAGAAAATGCCTTTCCGGACGAGCATCGAAACGAATTTCGTGAAGTCCATGTAGCGCCAGATGGGAACGTTCGGATTGTCCGGGGCCTTGAAAACCTCGTGAGTCTTGGCTGCCATGGCGGACATCTATTCTAGGCGCTACGCTAGCCCCTGATTCTCGAGTTCGGGGACGATCTGAAGGGAAGGCTTCGGGCCGCGCACGCCACCATGGGCTAGCACGGAGGAGAGAAGCGCGAAATCTACCTGATCAATCAGTGACGCTATAGGATTGGCAGACAAGCTCGCTCACCAACCTACCGCCCCTTCCAAACCTCCGCCACCTTCGATCCCATCTCGCTTGGCGCTTCGACGACGTGAATTCCGGCGGCTTTCAGCGCGTCCATCTTTTCTGACGCCGTTCCTTTGCCGCCGCTGATGATCGCGCCGGCGTGGCCCATGCGGCGGCCGGGCGGTGCGGTCTGGCCGGCGATGAAGGCGACGACCGGCTTGGTGACATGCGCTTTCACGAATGCCGCGGCTTCTTCCTCCGCCGATCCGCCGATCTCGCCGATCATGATGATCGCCTCGGTGGCCGGATCGTTTTGGAACGCTGCGAGGCAGTCGATGAAGTTCGTTCCCGGCAGCGGATCGCCGCCGATGCCGACTGCCGTCGATTGACCGAGCGTGCGCGTCTGGCCGACCGCTTCGTACGTCAGCGTTCCGGAGCGCGACACGATGCCGATCGGACCCGGGCGATGAATGTGGCCGGGCATGATGCCGATCTTCGCTTCGCCGGGCGAGATGATGCCGGGACAATTCGGACCGATGAGGCGCGACGGCGTTGCGCCCGATTGAATCGCGCGCGCATTCGACTTCTTCAGAAAATCGTGCGCGCGGATCATGTCGTTCACCGGAATCCCTTCCGTGATGCAGACGATCAGCTCGATGCCGGCATCGGCGGCTTCCATCACCGCATCGGCGGCGAACGGCGGCGGCACGAAAATCAGCGAGCAATTCGCGCCCGCTTTTTCGCGTGCTTCGCGAACGCTGTTGAAGACAGCGAAACCCTCATGCGTCGTCCCGCCCTTGCCCGGCGTCACGCCGCCGACCATGTTCGTTCCGTACTCGCGGCACTGAATCGCGTGAAAGGTTCCCTCGCGGCCGGTGATGCCCTGCACGATCACTCGTGTGTTTTTGTCTGCCCATATAGCCATAGTTGATCTCTATTTTCCCTGCGCTGCGGCGACGACTTTCTGCGCGGCGTCCCACATCCCGTCGGCGGTGATGAGCGGAAGTCCCGACTTCGCCAGGATCTCTTTGCCGAGGTCGACGTTCGTTCCCTCGAGGCGCACGACAACCGGCACCGGCAGCCCCACTTCCCTCGACGCGCTCACCACACCCTCGGCGATCCGATCGCAACGCATGATGCCGCCGAAGATGTTGATGAGGATCGCCTTCACGTTCTTGTCGGAGAGGATGATGCGGAACGCGTTCTTGACCTGCTCCGCGTTCGCGCCGCCGCCGACATCGAGGAAGTTCGCGGGTTGTCCGCCGGCAAGCTTGATGATGTCCATCGTAGCCATCGCCAGGCCGGCGCCGTTGACCATGCAGCCGACGTTGCCGTCCAGCGTGATGTAGTTGAGGCCGAACTGCGAGGCTTCCACTTCGAGCGGATCTTCTTCTTTCAGATCGCGCATCTCGGCGATGTCCTTGTGCCGGAACATCGCGTTGTCGTCGAAGTTCATCTTGCAGTCGAGCGCGAGGACGTCGCCCTCTTTCGTCACGAGCAACGGATTGATCTCCGCGAGCGAGCAATCCATCTCGATGTAGCAGCGCATCAGCTTCTGCACGAAGTCGACGCACTTCTTGTAAGAGTCGCCGGTGAGGCCGAGGGCGTTGGCGACGGCGCGCGCCTGGAACGGCAGCGTGCCGAGAACGCCATCGACCGGCTCGCGGTGAATCGCCGACGGATCGCGCTCGGCAACTTCCTCGATCTCCATCCCGCCCTGTTTGGACGCCATGATCACCGGCATGCCGATGCGGCGGTCGAGCGTGATGCCGAGGTAGAGCTCCTTGTCGATGTTGAGCGCTTCTTCGATCAGGACTTTCCCGACGATGCGGCCTTCCGGGCCAGTCTGGTGCGTGATGAGGTTCATGCCGATGATCTTTTTCGCGAGATCGACCGCTTCGTCCGGATCGTTGGCCAGCTTGACGCCGCCGCCTTTGCCGCGGCCGCCCGCGTGGATCTGCGCCTTGACGACGACGCGTCCGCCCAGCTCTTTCGCAGCGGCGCGCGCGGCCTCGGGATTGTCGACCACGATTCCGCGCGGTGTCGGCACGCCGTAGCGGCGCAGGATTTCTTTGGCCTGATACTCGTGAACTTTCATAGGGCGGCGACTTTTATCACATTGAACGGCATCACGCGGACGCGCCCGGAAGTTGCATTAAACTGCCGCGCCCGGAGGTACCCGATGCCGATCGATGACGCTCATTTCAAGCTGGCCCTGTCGCACTTCGCGAGCGGCGTCACGATCGTCACGACGGAGCACGAAGGCCGGTCGTTCGGAATGACCGTGGCATCGTTCGCATCGCTGTCGCTCAATCCCAAACTCGTTCTCGTCTGCATCGAAACGTCGGTGAAAACGCACGAAGCGATCGTCGCTGCCGGGAAGTTTGGCGTCAGCATTCTGGCAAGCGACCAGACCGGCATCTCCTCGAAATTCGCATCGCGAAGCGACGACAAATTCACGGGCGTCGATGTCTTTCGCGGCGCGCTCGATCTGCCGATGATCGCTGGCGCGCTCACGACGATCGAGTGCAACGTGCAGGCGCAGCTGCCGGGCGGCGATCACTCCATCTTCGTCGGCGAAGTCATCGACATTCAGACGCGCGAAGGCGATCCACTCCTCTATTTCCGCAGCGGCTATCGCGAGATGCGAAGCTGATGCAGCCGATGCGCGACACGTTGCGCGCGACGTTCCTTCGCGTGCTGCGGCTCGACAATCGCCGCAAAGAAATTCGCCGCGGCACGCTCGATCACATCCGCGGCTTCCACTCCGACATCCTCGCCAACGAGCGCGACATCACGATCTACCTGCCGCCCGGCTATCACGACCGCGACGAGCTGCGCTATCCCGTGCTCTACATGCACGACGGGCAGAACCTCTTCGAGCCGGAGCGCGCGTTCATTCCCGGCCAGCATTGGCGGCTCGCCGAGGCGGCGGATGAAGTCATCGGCGGACGAACGGCGCGGCCGATGATCATCGTCGCCATCGACAACACCGGCCCTTCGCGCGTCGACGAGTACACGCCGACGCAGGACATCAAGCACCACGGCGGTGGTAAAGCGGGTGACTACGGCCGGATGCTGATCGAGGAGCTGAAGCCGGTCATCGATTCGAAGTTTCGAACGCTGACGGATCCTTCGAACACCGCGCTCGGCGGCTCCTCGCTCGGCGGTCTGGCTACCCTTCACCTCGGACTGAAACACGCCGATTCATACGGTGGTCTCGCGGTGATGTCGCCCTCGGTCTGGTGGGACAACCGCATCATCTTTGACGATGTCGAGCGCTTCGACGGCCGCAACCGCCCGCGCATCTGGCTCGACATGGGTGGGCGCGAAGGCGCCGAGGGTCTCGTCAATGCGCGGATGTTGCGCGATCGCTTGATCGCCAGCGGCTGGCGCGCCGGCGACAACTTCCGCTACTTCGAAGACCGCCGCGCCGATCACAGCGAGCGTTCCTGGGCCAAGCGCGCGCCGGCGGTGCTGGAGTTTTTGTTCCCGCCGGTCGAGTTGTCCACCCCGAATGGCAGTTGACGCGCTGGGGCGCCCGCTTCGCGATCTGCGGATCTCTGTCACCGACCGGTGCAACTTCCGCTGCACGTACTGCATGCCGAAAGAAGTCTTCGGCCGCGACTTCGCCTTTCTCGACCGCGCGGAATTGCTCACCTTCGAAGAGATCGCGCGGCTGGCGCAGCTCTTCGTGCGCGAAGGCGTCGCGAAGTTCCGCCTCACCGGCGGCGAGCCGCTGCTCCGGCGCGACATCGAGCGCCTCGTGGCGATGCTGTCGCGCATTCGCGGCGTGGAAGACATCGCTTTGACGACGAACGGCGCTCTGCTCACGCACGACAAAGCGATGGCCCTGCGCGACGCCGGTCTCAATCGCATCACGCTCAGTCTCGACTCGCTCGATGATGCCGTTTTCCGGCGCATGAACGACGTCGAGTTCCCCGTCGCACGCGTGCTCGAAGCGATCGATGCCGCATCCGATGCCAGTCTCGCTCCGGTCAAGATCGATATGGTCGTCAAGCGCGGCGAGAATGACGACAGCATCGTCGCGATGGCCTCGCGCTTTCGCGGCACTGGCCACATCGTCCGCTTCATCGAATACATGGATGTCGGCAACACGAACGGCTGGCGGATGGAAGACGTCGTCTCCGCGCGTGAGATCGCCGAGCGCATTTCGGAGCACTGGCCGATCGAGCCGGCGCAACCGAACTACTTCGGCGAGGTCGCCGAGCGCTGGCGCTACCTCGACGGCGCAGGCGAGATCGGCATCATCTCGTCCGTCACGCAACCCTTCTGCGGAAGTTGCACACGCGCGCGCCTCAGTGCCGATGGCAAACTCTATCTCTGCCTCTTCGCCGGCACGGGTCACGATCTTCGCGCCCTCTTGCGCGGCGCCGCCGACGACGAAACGATCGCCGCCGCCATCCGCTCCCGCTGGCACAAACGCGACGACCGCTACTCCGAGATCCGCACCGAAGCGACGCCGGCAACGAAGGTGGAGATGTCGCACATTGGGGGGTGAGTTGGGTTCTTTGCTTTGAATCTCGAACAGCGAGCTTTGACACGTCACATTTCGACTCGCGACTGTCATGCAGGTCCGGAAGAGCTAGCCCGCAGCCCGTGAAAGAGCCATTTCCCACTGCTTGCGCAAATCGAGCTCGCCTACCCAGTGTTCAACATATGCGCGATCCAGATTGTCGGCCTGCCGCGCGATGACGCCTGCGGCATCTTCGATTTGGCGCTGTGATTCACCCAGCTTTGCCCATTCGAGCTTCGCGATGAGAATGTCTTCCGCGGTGACGAGATGCACGCGAACGCCGCCGATGACATGCGGCTGCCGTCGAGCAAACTCGACACGGCTAAACTCACGATTCTTCTTGAAGATAAGATCGGCCTTGAACGTAGTCGCGAAATCGATAATGTTGAACTGCAACGTGTGCTGGAATGATTCGAGTGCGTCTTGCTCGTCTGCATAGAACTGGTCGTCAGGGAACGCCGCGACAAAGGCACGCAACTGCGAAGGCGACGGGGCAATCACGATATCGAAATCCTCTGATGCTCTGATTCGACCGTGCGCCGAGCTTGCAAGGGAGCCCGTAACCATGTACGGGATTTTCGCACGCTCCAGCTCAGCGATTACCCGATTAAAGAATTCGTCGACGCTCACTTGTTGAGTTGGCGATATCGCCGTGCAGTTGCCGAATGAGAAGCCGGCTGATTTCGGACTCCGATAGCTCCGGATGTTGCTGGCGGAGAGCTGCCTTCGCAAACTCGCTCGCCAACTCGCTGAACCTCAGTGCCAGTTGAACGCTGTCTGCGGGCGAAAGGGACTGCTGGAGCTGCGCTTGGATGGCAGATGCTCGCTCCGATGTGTCACGCGAACGCACGAGCGAACGATAGCATGTTGCGAGAATCGCCAGTTGCCCTGCTCGATGCAGCGTTCACCGCGCCGCGACGCCGCCATGTTGCACGCCGCACGTGCAGACGGCGGGATCGGAAACCGTTTCCGGCTCATACGCTAGCGACGGCGCGAGCCAGCGCTCGACTTGCCCCAGCGGCATGTCCTTGCGGGCGTGGTAGTCGGCGACCTGATCGCGGCCGATGCGGCCGACGGAGAAGTACTTTGAATCCGGGTGCGCGAAGTAGAGACCGCTGACTGATGCGGCGGGGGTCATGGCGAAGTTTTCGGTCAGCTCGATGCCGGCGCGACCGGCGTCGAGCAGCGCGAAGAGGGTCGCCTTTTCTGTGTGATCGGGCGAGGCGGGATAGCCGGGCGCGGGGCGGATGCCGCGGTACTTTTCGGCGATCAGATCCTCGCTCGATAAGTCTTCGTTTGGCGCGTACCACTCCGATCGTGTTTCTTTGTGCAGCATCTCCGCGAGCGCCTCGGCCAGGCGATCCGCGAGCGCTTTGGTCATGATGGCGTTGTAGTCGTCGTGGTCTTTTTCGAATCGCTCCACGACCTCGGCCACCCCGATCCCGGCCGTGACCGCGAAGCCGCCGATGTAGTCGATGATGCTGCTCTCTTTCGGCGCGATGAAATCGGCTAGCGCGTAGTTACGGCCGGTGTTCGTTTCCTGCTGTTGCCGCAACGTGTGGAAGCGGGCGATGACATCGCTGCGCGACTCGTCCGCGTAAATCTCGATGTCATCGCCAACGGAATTCGCGGGCCAGAAACCGTAGACGGCGCGTGCGTGAATCAGGCGGTTGTCGATGATCTCGCGAAGCAGTTTGCGGCCGTCGTCGTAAAGCTCTTTCGCGCGCGGCTCGTCGAGGATTTGCGGAAAACGGCCACGAAGTTCCCAGGCGGCGAAGAACGGATTCCAATCGATGAACGGCTCGATGCGCTCGAGCGGGACGTCGTCGAGAACGCGAACGCCGAGGAAGGGCGGACGGTCAGGTGAGAAAGAGAGCGCCGGCTTGCGGCGGCGGGCGGCTTCGATCGAGAGGATCTTGACCTCGCTCTGCCGTTTGGCCTGCGCTTCGCGGAGGTGTTCGTATTCGGTCTGACGCTCGCGTACGAACTCGTCTTTGCGATCGGAGAGAAGCGTGCTGACGACACCGACGGCGCGCGATGCATCGAGCACGTGGACCGTCGCGTGCGAATACCGCGGCGCGATTTTCACGGCGGTGTGCAGCTTCGACGTCGTCGCGCCGCCGATCAACATCGGCAGTACGAAATTACGCCTCTCCATCTCCCGCGCGACGTGAACCATCTCGTCGAGCGAGGGCGTGATCAGGCCGGAGAGGCCGATGATGTCGACCTTCTCGGCAATCGCCGTGTCGAGGATTTTGTCCGCGGAAACCATGACGCCGAGGTCGATGACTTCGTAGTTGTTGCATCCGAGAACGACGCCGACGATGTTCTTGCCGATGTCGTGAACGTCGCCTTTCACCGTCGCCATCAGCACCTTGCCGCGCTGTGAAAGGTCGCCCGCTTTCGCTTTCTCCGCCTCCATGAACGGCAGCAGATAGGCGACCGCCTTCTTCATCACGCGCGCGCTTTTCACGACCTGGGGGAGAAACATCTTGCCAGCGCCGAAGAGATTGCCGACGACGTTCATGCCGTCCATGAGCGGCCCTTCGATGATCGAGAGCGCGCTCGGATATGTCTGCCGCGCTTCTTCGAGATCCTCATCCAGGTGCTCGATGATTCCTTTGACGAGCGAGTGGGAGAGGCGCTCTTCAACGTTGCCGCTGCGCCAGGCCTCTTCCTCTTTCGCCGTTGCCGGACCTTGTTTTACGTTGTCGGCGTACGCGAGCAGTCGTTCGGTGGCATCGGAGCGCCGATTGAGCAACACATCCTCAACGAGATCGAGCAGTTCGCGCGGAATCTCTTCGTAAATTGCGAGCTGCCCCGCGTTGACGATCGCCATCGTCAAGCCAGCTTTGATGGCGTGGTAAAGAAACGCCGCGTGCATCGCCTCACGCACGGCTTTGTTGCCGCGGAACGAGAACGAGACGTTGCTGATGCCGCCGGAAAAACTGGCCAGCGGAAAGCGCTCGTGCAGTTGCCGGACCGCTTCGATGAAGCCGACGCCATAGTTGTTGTGCTCCTCGATTCCGGTAGCGACCGTGAGGACGTTGGGATCGAAGATGATGTCGGTGGGATCGAAGCCAACGTCATCGACGAGGATTTTGTAAGCGCGCGAACAGATGGCCACTTTGCGCTCGATCGAGTCCGCCTGACCCTGTTCGTCGAACGCCATCACGATCACGGCGGCGCCGAAGCGGCGAACGATGCGAGCCTGCTCGCGGAACTTGTCTTCACCCTCTTTCAATGAGATCGAGTTGACGACCGACTTCCCCTGCGTGCACTTGAGGCCCGCTTCGAGCACCGTCCATTTCGACGAGTCGATCATGATCGGAACACGGGCGATGTCAGGTTCCGAGGCGACGAGGTGGAGGAACTCGGTCATCACTTTTTCGGAGTCGAGCAGTCCCTCGTCCATGTTGACGTCGAGGATGTTCGCGCCGCCGTCGATCTGCTGTTTGGCGATGGCCAGCGCCGGCTCGAGGTCGCCCGCTTTCACGATCTGCGCGAATTTCGGCGAGCCGGTGACGTTCGTGCGCTCGCCGACCATGATGAATTGCGAGCCCTCGCCGCCGTCGTTGCGAACCGTCAGCGCTTCGAGTCCGCTAAGCCGAAGATGCTTCTCGATCTGCGGCGGCACGCGCGGCGGAAACATCTTCACGGCATCGACGATGGCGCGGATGAAGTCGGGCGTCGTGCCGCAACAGCCGCCGACGATGTTGATCCAGTTGTTGCCCGCGTATTCGTGCAGCAGCGCCGCCATCTCCTCGGGGGTCTGATCGTACTCACCAAGCGCGTTCGGCAGTCCGGCGTTCGGATAACAACTGATGTAGACCGGCGCAATCGCGGCCAGCTCTTCGATGTGCGGCCGCATCTCCGCGGCGCCGAGCGCGCAGTTGATTCCGGCGGCGAGGAGGTTGGCGTGCGAGATCGAGTTCCAACAGGCCTCGACGGTCTGTCCGGACAACGTGCGGCCCGATGCGTCGGTGATCGTGATCGAAGCGATGATCGGAAGACGGATGCCGGTGTCCGCAAAGTACTTCTCGATCGCGAAGAGCGCCGCTTTGATGTTGAGCGTGTCGAAAGTTGTCTCCGGCATCAGGATGTCGGCGCCGCCATCGACCAGGCCGCGTGTCTGCTCGTAGTAGGCGTCGACCAGCTCGTCGAACGTCACGCCGCGAAATGCAGGATTGTTCACATCGGGCGAGAGCGAAGCGGTGCGGTTGGTGGGGCCGAGGGAGCCGGCGACGAAGCGGGGACGTTCGGGCGTCGCGTAGGCGCCGCATGCCTTGCGCGCGAGCTCGGCAGCGGCTTTGTTGATGTCGTACGAGTACTCCACCAAGTCGTAGTCCGCGAGAGAGATCGCCTGGGCGTTGAACGTGTTGGTCTCGATGATGTCGGCGCCGGCCTCGAGGTACTGGCGATGGATCGCTTCGACGACGTCAGGACGCGTCAGACAGAGGATGTCGTTCGCTCCTCGCAGGTCGCGCGAATGTGCAATAAACTGCACACCGCGGAAAGCCGCTTCGTCGAGCCGGTAGCGCTGGATCATCGTCCCCATCGCGCCATCCAGCACGAGGATGCGGCGATCGAGCAGCTCACGAAGTTCAGCAGTGCGGTCCGGTTGCGCCATCGATTTCTCCCGAAAACAAAAAGCCCCGCGGAAATTGCGGGGCTGAAAATCGGCGTCAGAACGCGGATCACTGCCGGCTCTTTAGCTTTTTTTAACCTGGTTGCAAGCAGCCCCGCAAATCAGTCCAGGAGATTTGAGGGTACGGCAGGCGGCGGAAGGTTGTCAAACGGCTGGTGCTCTCGAATCGCCAGCGGGCCATCGATGCGATGAAAATCGCGCCGCTGCCGGATGAACGGCAGGATGATCATCCTTCCGATCGTCACATCCGATACCTCGGAGTACGCAGGAACGCCGATCGTGATCTCCTCTTGCGCGACGTTGAGCAGAATCGTTCGATGCAGGTAATCCCACCACGAGATCAGGCTCGACCAGTTGGTGTTCGTCTCATTCAGCTGGTCGGAGTGATGGATGCCGTGCATACGCGGCGTGACGATTAATCGCACCAGTAGGCGCTCGACGCGCAACGGCAGCCGGACGTTTGCGTGATGGAAAAGGATCGAGCCGAAGAGGATTGTTTGCCACAACCACAAAGCGTGCGGATCGACGCCGATGATCACCATCTGCGCCGCGCGAACAGGGACCGACAGCGCCAGCTCGCCGAAATGAAAGCGCAGCGCGGTGGAGGAATCGAGATCGCGGTCGATGTGGTGCACGAGATGGAACCGCCAAAGGAACGGAACGCGATGACTGGCCCAATGCCACCACCAAAGTGTGTAGTCGAGCAGAACGATGGCCACGATTGTCTCGATCCAGCGCGGCCATTGAACCGTTTGAAGAAGGCCGATTCGTTCCCGCACGATCCACGACGCCACCGGCTGGAGCAGCGGCGCCTGAAGCATCGTCATGATGGCGAGGGATACCCCGCCGAGCGAGAGATTGCGCGCGACCCGGCGCAGTTTCGGTTCGACGATCCGGCGAAGCGGCGCGATGCGCTCGGCGAAGAGCATGAGCGCGAACGTCAGGACGATGACGGTGGCCGTGATGATGAAAGGAGAGAAGGAGCGAAACTGCTCCGGAAGGTTGATTCAGGCGGTACACATGCGGGCAGCTTATCCCGGCTCACGCGAAGGCGCGAAGGAGAACCTTGAGACGAACTTCGCGTCTTCGCGGCTTCGCGTGAGAAGGCACGAATCAACATGCTATCTTCGAAGCGTTATGTCCACCGTTACCGAGCTTCCGATTGCCCACACCGATCCGATCAACGCAAAGATTCTCTCCATCTCCGAAGACCGCATCCAGGGATTCGTCCGCGATCCCATCGGCGTGATCGCGGAGCAGTCGGGCGTCGATGCGGAAACGGTGATCGAGCGCGTTCGGGCCATGCTCCGCGCGGGGACGATCCGGCGGGTGCGCCAGACGTTGATGGCGACGAATCTGGCGGAAGGCGCGCTCGTGGCCTGGCAGTATCCCGAGAAAAAGCTCGATGCCGCGTTCGATTACATGGTCAAAGACGATCCGTTCTCCGGCCACGTCGTCATTCGTTCGACCGACGCCGCGACGCCGGGATCGAACTACCGGCTCTGGACGACGGTGAAGGTGCCGCAGGGTTATTCGATCGAAAAGCATTGCGCGATGATCGGACGCATCACCGGCGCCGAGCATTTCCGCGTCATGCCCGCAAACCGCATCTTCGCCCTCGGCGTCGGCCACGTCCGGCGCAAGGGGATGGAGCCGGGCTCGAAAGCGGATGTTGCTGCCGAGGCGAAAGACACGACGAAGGTTTTGCTGAGCGAGCTCGATTGGCGCGTGATGACAGCGCTCAAACGCGAAGTCGAGCCGGACGAATTCGTCCGCGATCTCTGGCGCGCCCGTGCCGACGAGGCGGGCGTTCCGCTGGAAACGTTTTACGAAGTGGCGGAGTCGCTGAATCAACGCAAGGTCATCGGCCGCTTTTCAACGTTCCTCGAGCACGTCAAACCGCTGCAGACCGGCGAGCGCGTGACTCGCTTCAACGCGCTCTTTCACTGGGCCGTGCCGCACGGACGCGAGATCGAAGCAGGCCGCGAAGTGGGACGGTTCCACATCCTCACGCACTGCTACTGGCGCGAGGGCGGCGCCGAGTTCCGCGACGTGAACATCATGGCCGTCGCTCACGGAACGGAGAAGGATGCGGTGCTCGCGCACAAAGCCGCGATCGATGAGCACCTCGCGTCGATCGGGATTCCGGTGAGCTACACGAACGTCTTCTGGGGCGGACGCAGCGAGATCAAGCCGTCCGAGATCTCGCCGTTTGCGTACGTCGAGTTCTGCAGATCGCTGGGAGTTGATCCGGAGACGATGCGGGAGTGAGCTCGGCGGGAGTCGGAGGTCGGGAGTCGGGAGTCGGAGATAAACCGGCGTCTTTTTCTCCGACAACTGACACCCGAAACGCGACAACCACAGCTCCGACACCCGACTCCCGAAACGCGACAGCCGCACTCATCGCCACCGTCATCGCCGTTGCCGCGATCGCGTTCATGCAGTCGTACGCGCGCTGGCTCGATCCGATCATTGACACGGGACGCGATCTCTACATCCCCGAGCAGCTCGCGAATGGCGCGAAGCTCTATCGCGACATCCGCTATCAATACCCGCCGCTTGCTCCGTATCTGCTGGCGCTGATCACGGGCGGGATCGGTCACTCGCTGCTGTCGTATATGGCGATCGGGATCGCGCAGTCGTGCGTGATCGCGGTCTCGCTCTGGATGGGGTTGCGGCGCGCAGCCGGAATCGTCCCGGCGTTCGCGGCCACGTTGTCATTCGCGGCGCTCAGTTTCTGCGGGGCGTCGACGTGGGGTGCGAACTTCCTTTTTCCGTACAGCTACGGCGCGACGATCGGGATGACGCTGTTGTGCATCGCGCTGGTGGCGCTGATCTACCAACGCAACAACGCCGCGATTGCGGCGCTCGTGCTGGCGTCGTGGTGCAAGGTCGAGTACGCGATTGCCGCGTTGTTGATCGTAGCGATCCTGACTTTCGCTCGCCGGCTCAAGCGCGCTCACGCCGCGTCATTCATCGGAGCGATGGCGGCGATCGTCGCCGCAGCATCCTTCTATTTTCGCGGTAGCGGATGGCTCACGGAAAACGTGTTCGCCACTTGGCAGCATGGCGCGCGGGCGCAGCACTTCTTCGAGGTCGTCTCCGGCGCCGCAATGTGGCGCGATCAACTCACGCAACTTCTCCTCGGCCTTGCAGGAATCGTGGCCATTGCGCTGCTGATGCGCACGGGACGATGGGCAGCGGCGATTCCGATCGTCATCATCGGCATCCTCCTCGGAAATCACTCCTTCTTCCGCGCCTGGGCGTTGCTGCAATGGCTCGCGCTGGCGTGGGCGCTCATGCGCGACCGCGAGAGTCCGCTGGTCATCTTCGCGGCATTCTCTGTTGCTTCCACGCTGCGCATTCCGCTGAACGTCTCGCCATCGTGGTACGGCTTCGTGCTCACGATTCCGGTGTTCGCGCTGGCTGCGTACACGTTGTTCTGCTACATCCCGCGCCGCAACGCGATGGTGTTTCTTTGGCTCGTCCCGTTCGCCGCGAACGCCGGCGGCGACCTCTGGCAGCAGCACGAGCAATACGCGCTGAAGTCGTTTCCGATCGTTTCATCGCGCGGAACGTTCTACGACTGGAACGCCGATCGTGCACGCACGCTCAACGCGCTGATCGCGACGGTACACGACGGTACGCTCGTCGTCATGCCCGAAGGAATCACGATCAATTACCTGTCCCGGACGCGCACGCCGCTCACGTTCCACACCTTCACACCGGTCGAAACTGCGGATCCCGCGGTCGAGAGCACGATCCTTCGCGAGCTCGCCTCACACCCGCCCGATCGCGTCGCGATCGTGACGCGTGACGTGCGTGAATACGGCTCGCGCGGCTTCGGCATCGACTACGGTTTGCGTATCACCGCGTTCCTGCATGCGCACTATCGCGTCGAGCAGGCATGGCGCGGCGAGCGTTTCAACGCGCTGCTGCTCAAGTTGGAAACGCCACGAATCCCGTAGCGGCCACCCTCGCACGACGGCTAAGCGCGACGAAGTAGATCAATCGTTGCCCTGAGCAGAAACTGCGCAAACAGCAGAAGCGCGACGGTCACGAGGACGAACTGCGATGCGCGAAGTGTCGCCAGAAGTGCGGCGCCGATTTGGTGGTTCGCGCCGAGATATCCAGTGAGCAAGTTCAGAAGAACGACGGGGATGCTGAGAAACAGAAACAGCATCGCTCCGACGACGACATGACTGGTATATCGAAAAAGGTGCGACGCGGTGGTTCGCACGCGACCATTGGGAGTATCGAAGCGCGCGATCGATTGGAGGATACCCACTCGAAGATCAGCGCCGGATTTAGACGATGCCAGCGTGATGGGCTCGAAGAACTCGCGAAACGATGTGGCGGCGATCGACATGTCAGAACTTTCGAATTGCACGATATCCGAACT
Organism: Thermoanaerobaculia bacterium; assembly: GCA_963719365.1. Lineage (GTDB taxonomy): Bacteria > Acidobacteriota > Thermoanaerobaculia > Gp7-AA8 > Gp7-AA8 > JADGNZ01. The sequence goes on from OY970380.1 coordinate 3,289,927, forward strand.
TGATGAGAAGTGCAGCCAACATGACCAAGTCTCCGGCCAGAAGAAAATATTCGCGCCGAGCAATGCCCACTCCAAAGGCGTTCCAGAGCTCACCAACTTGAGCAATGACAAGAGCCTCACGAGTTGATCGATGCCGATCGCCACGGCAAAGATCAGCAGGAACGACGCTGTGACCATGACAACGTGCTGGGCGAGTTCCCAGAACGCCTCACCGTAGGAGGGCCCGACGGAGGCGCCACACGTGCTGCACTTTCCCATGCTTAGGCTGGAATCGTCGCAGGAATGACCGCCCTAATCAACGATTCCGGGTACGCTTTTCGCGCGCCCGAGAGAGGAAACAGGCGGTCCACTTCGTTAATCGCCAAGAGTTCTACGCGGCGGAGAGAAACACCACGCCGGGGTTTTCTTTCTCCGCGTAATCGAGCTCCCACTGTGAGCTGAAGAGGACGACGGCGCGGCCGGCGCTGTCGGTGGCGATTTTTGAGCGGCTGGGGAGGTTCATCTTCGTGGCCACGTCGTGGACGTCGCGATCGATCCAGCGGGCCAGCTTGTACGGCAGCGCGACCACCGTCGTCTCGACGTTGTATTCACTCTCGAGACGCGACTGCATCACGTCGAACTGCAGCTCGCCGACGACGGCCAGGATCGGCTCGCTGCGCAGGCCTTCGTGCGTGGAGAGCACCTGCATCACGCCTTCTTCTTCGAGCTGGGCCAGACCTTTCTGAAACTGCTTTTGCCGAGTGACCTGCTTCGCGCGCAGCACGGCGAAGTGCTCCGGGGCAAAGCGCGGGATTGGCGCGAACTCGACGGGCGCGCCGGACGATACGGCGTCGCCGATGCGGAACAAGCCGGGATTGACGAAGCCGATTACGTCGCCCGGCCACGCGGTCTCGATACCCTCGCGCTCGCGCGCGAAGAGGCGATGCGGCCGCGTCATCCTCACCTCGCGCCCGAGACGCGAGTGATGGACGAGCATGTCTTTTTCGAAGACGCCGGAGCAGACGCGCATAAACGCCAGGCGGTCGCGGTGACGCTTGTCCATATTCGCCTGAATCTTAAAAACGAAGCCGGTGAACATCTCGTCGGTAGCCTCGACGATCGTCTCTTCGCCTCCGACGTGCGCTGGATGCGGCGCGGGCGGCGGCGCGAATTCGAGCAGCGCATCGAGGAACGGCTGCACGCCAAAGTTGTTGATCGCGCTTCCGAAGTAGACCGGGATCACGCGGCCGTGTCCGAACTCTTCGGGGCTGAACGCGATGCCGGCACCCGAAAGAAGTTCGGCCGCTTCGCGCAGCTCCTGCCACGCCGTCGGACCGATCTCATCCTCCAACATCGGATCATCGAGACCGCCCACTTTCACCGCGGCCACCGAGGCACCATGCGCGGCGCGCTCGAATCGCAGGACCTGCTGTTTGCGCAGATCGAACACGCCCTGAAAATTCGGGCCATTGCCGATTGGCCAGTTCATCGGCACGGCGCCAACGTGGAGCTCCTTTTCGATCTCGCTCAGGAGATCGAATGGATCGCGGCCGGGATGATCGAGCTTGTTGATGAAACAGATGATCGGAATCTGCCGCATGCGGCAAACCTCGAAGAGTTTTCGCGTCTGCGGCTCGATGCCTTTCGCCGAATCGAGCACCATCACCGCGCTGTCCGTCGCGGCCAGAGTGCGGTAGGTGTCTTCGCTGAAGTCCTCGTGACCCGGCGTGTCGAGGAGGTTGAGGCAGCAACCTTCGTACTCAAATTGAAGTGCGGTCGAAGTGATGGAAATGCCGCGCGTCTGCTCCATCGCCATCCAGTCCGAGGTGGTTTGCCGCTGCCCTTTGCGGGCGCGGACGGCGCCGGCCATGTCGATGGCGCCGCCGTAAAGCAGGAGCTTCTCGGTCAGTGTCGTTTTTCCGGCATCGGGGTGCGAAATGATCGCGAAGGTGCGGCGGCGGGCCACCTCGCGGCTGAGCTCGGGCGGCGCGGAAACTGGCGGAAGTGCCGTCATACGAGACCGTTAGAACAGGGTGGTCATTCGAACATTCCGAGTTTTCGGTATTGGGAATATGAGTTCGATCAGCTAAGGTTCATGACGATCTGAGCGTGTACAGCTCATATATCAAAAGGGAGGCAAACATGACCTATCTCACCCGTTCCAGCAATCCCCGCAACGATTTCCGCGTCCTTCAGGCCCGCGTTTTTGAGCCGTTCTTCGGCCGCTTCAACTTCCTCGAAGACGAGTTGAAGTCCGGAACCTGGGCGCCTCCGGTCGACGTCGCCGAAGAGAAGGACACCATCATCGTGCGCGTCGAAGTGCCGGGCATGAACGAGCAGGACCTCAAAGTCGGCTTCGAAGACGGCGTCCTCACCGTCAGCGGCGAGCGCCAGTTCGAGCGGAAGGAAGACCGCAACTATCACCGCATCGAGCGGACCTACGGCACGTTCAGCCGCACGTTCACGCTGCCGCGCACCGTCGATCAGGACTCGATCGCTGCCAGCTACCGCGACGGCATCCTCGAGATCACGATTCCGAAGCGCGAGGAAGCGAAGCCGAAGCAGATTCAGATCAACGCGACGGCCGCTGCAACTCCCGTCAACCAATAATCGCTTTCGATCGCGTCGTGAACCGGCCGCCGGAAACGGCGGCCTTTTCATTTGCGGATGCCGGCGTTGCGGCGGCGGAAAAGCCGGAACTCCGTGGCGTAGCGCCGTTCCCGCGGCGACAGACGTACCGCTCGTTCGTAGTAGCCGCGCGCACCTTCGACATCCCCAATCGCCTCGGAGACCGCAGCGAGATCGAAGAAGAGCGCCGCAGAATCCTGATGCCGCGCAGCCGCGGCTTGCCAGATGGAGCGTGCGTCGGTTAGCCGCTCGGAGCCGATCATCGCGAATGCGACGTCGAACGACGGCGCGCTCTCATCGAGCTCGATCGTCTCGCGCAACGTGCGCGGCGTGATCTCGTCCGCGGCAATGACGGCCGCAAAACGCGCCGCCTGTTCGTAGGCGATGTCGCGCTCCTCCTCGGTCAGCGTAACCATTCGCGGCGACGTGCCGTCGGCGTGCACCGAGTACGAAAATTTCCGCTTGCCATCGATGCCCAGCACGTCGATGCGTGCCGAGCAGGTCGCGTCGATCCAGTGATGCAGGCGCTTGATCTTCTCGCCGTTCTCGAGGTGCTCGCTGCCCTCGGCACTCTTTTCGACGCCCGAACAACTGAACCGGTTCACGCCCACGTACACGTCAGCGGGATGGTTCCGGCGAAGAATAGGTAGCGAGCGTTTGTCGAAAAAAAGGTGGTGATTATTTTCGACTGCAAGCTCGATCCGCACCGCGCCCGCGCGCGAAACCAGATCGACGAAGCGGTCGAGAAAGGTGTCGATCTTGTTGCTGTCGCCGATCGCGTAGATGACTGAGAGGCGCTCGACCGGCCCGAGGTCGCGAACCGCCGGCAGCGTGCGAATGAACGAGATTCGCGGCGGTGCGGCATGCGCGACGGCCGAAACAAGCACGAGCGCGGCCACTGGAAACCAATTCGCCTTCATCGGTGCCGCAATCTTACTCAAACTGCGCGCGCAAATCGCTGCGATAGAATCGCGCTCGAATGCAGTTGAACGTCACGAGTGAGACCGGCCGGCTGAAGAGCGTGCTGGTCCACCTGCCCGGGCGCGAGATCGACGTGATGATCCCGCCGATGATGAACCAGCTTCTCTTCGACGACATCCTCTACGGACAGGTCGCTCGCGAGGAGCATCGCCGGTTCCAGCAACTCATTCGATTCATCGCTCCCGAGGTGATCGATATTCAGGATCTGCTCGAGGAGGTGCTGGAGAGCGATGAGCTCAAGCGCCTCGTCGTCCGCGACTTGGAAAAGCGCAAGCTCCTCGGGCGCAAACTTGCCGCCGCGTTGCGTGAGCAGCCAGCGGCGTTGCTGGCGCAGACGCTGATCGGCGGCATTCCTCATGAGCGCGATGGCAAAGGGGAGTTGCCATCGTTCGATCTTCTGCCAGTCCCGAATTACTTTTTCATGCGCGATCCGCAAGTCGTGATCGGCGACGGCGTCGTGGTTTGCGGCATGGCCACGCAGGCGCGCAGCCGCGAGTCGCTCCTCTCCGGTTACGTGTTCGCGCATCACCCGCTGTTTCGCGAGAGCCGCCGCTGGTCGGATTTCACTGCGGGCATGGCTCCCGGCCGCGAGCACAAGCGAATGCCGACGATCGAGGGCGGCGACATTCTCGTGCCGTCGCGCGATCTGCTGCTGGTCGGTGTGACGGAGCGAACGAACCGCGCCGGTGTGCGGCAGTTGGCGACATCGCTGCGCGAGGCTGGCAGCGAAGTGCGTACGATCATCGTCGTCGAGCTGCCGCGGCAACGCTCGTTCATGCATCTCGACACCGTCTTCACGTTCACGAGCCGCAACGAATGCCTGATTTATCCGCCGGTCATCCTGCCGGGCGGCAGTCAGGCGGCCACCGTGACGACGATCGATCTGACGAAGAAGGGCATTTCGTATTCGCCGCAGAAGTCGCTGCTCGCCGCGCTGAAAAAACGTGGATTCGATCTCGATCCGATCTACTGCGGTGGCCGGAGCGCGGTCGATCAGCAACGCGAACAATGGACCGACGGCGCGAACGCATTCACGCTCGCTCCCGGAATCATTCTTTTGTACGAGCGCAACGTCCGCACCGCCGAGGAGCTCGCGGCGCACGGCTACCACATCGTCTACGAAGACGATCTTCTCCTCGGGCGCACCGAGTTGGAAACGTGGACCGACACGAAGTACGCGATTCAGATGGCCGGCCACGAGCTGTCGCGCGCGCGCGGCGGGCCGCGCTGCATGACGATGCCGCTCGTTCGCGAGGACGTGTAGCGTGCCCTCGGCGACGAAACTCGCTGTCGTCGCGTTCGGTGGCAACGCGCTGCTGCGCCCCGAGGACCGCGGAACGCAGGAAGAGCAGATCGCGCGCGCAAAACAGGCCGCACGCTGGCTCGCCGAGGTCGTTCGTCACGGCTACAAACTGATCGTCGTTCACGGCAACGGCCCGCAGGTCGGCAACATCCTCGTGCAGAACGAGGAAGCGTCGACGAAGATCCCGCCGCAGACCCTCGATGTTTGTGTCGCGCAAACCGAAGGTTCGATGGGTTTCCTGTTGCAGCAGGCCATTCGCAACCGGCTCGACAGCATCGGCGTCAGCGGCGACGTGGCGACGATTCTGACCGAGGTCGAAGTCGATCCGACCGATCCAGCTTTCAAACGTCCGACGAAACCAATCGGCCCGTTCGTCACGCGCTATCGTGCCGAGGCACTTACGCGCGACCTCGGGTGGACGATGCGCGAAGACGCAGGACACGGCTGGCGGCACGTCGTTGCGTCGCCGCGCCCTCTGCGAATCCTCAATCTTCAGACGATCGTACACATGCTCGACAGCGCCGCGGTCGTGATCGCGGCGGGCGGCGGCGGAATCCCGGTCGTGCGCGGACGCGACGGCCAGTGGCGCGGCGTCGAAGCGGTGATCGACAAGGATTTCGCATCGAGCCTGCTCGCCTCCGAACTGCACGCTGAGATGTACGTCGTTCTGACTGGCGTCGCCAAAGTGTCGGTCAATTTCGAGAGGCCGTCCGAGAAAGCGCTCGATCGCATTACGGTCGCCGAGGCAACGCGCTATCTCGCGGAAGGCCAGTTTCCGGCCGGCTCGATGGGACCGAAGATCGAAGCCGCGATCCAGTTCGTTAACCGCGGCGGCAAACAAGTGCTGATCACTGACGTCGAGCATTTGCGCGACGCGTTGCAGGGGAACGACGGAACGTTCGTGGTGCCTTGATTGCGGAACTGGAATTGATTCCAATCGCCAATTACGGCATTTCGCGTGCCCCTCGATAAAGCACAAAGAGCGAAATCATTTGAATGACGTGATACAGGTCATTGTGATTGAAATGCGCGAAGAGGCGTATGTGCGAGGCTTGCACGGCGGCGGCAATTGCGGCGATTGCAATCCCTGAGATGATTAATCCGCACGATCGCGGCGCAATTCGATAGCGAGCGATACAAATCACAAGCATGGCAAGCATTAGAAAGCCATAGAACGCAATGACGTAGATGAACCCATTGTGTGTTGCCATCCACACGAGATAAATCACAAAGAGAAGGCTCGCTGCGATTGTGAGCAGGCGCGCGACGCGTTGCGGGACGAGGGCTTGAATGATTCCGCAAAATAGCAGCAGGCCGGCGGCGCCGATTGTTGTAGCGGTGATTTTCCAGAGGATTGTGAGCGCTAGTGGCGATAGCGCTGGCTGGAAGGCGTGATAGACGCCACCAGTAAGCGAGCCGAGACCGGTGGCGAGGAAGGCGAGACTCCAGAGCGAGCGGGCGCGGCTCGTGCCGCCGCGCAAGCGGATGGCGAACGTCAGACTGAGAAGGCAGAGGAGAAGATCGGTGAACGCGGTCATCGGCTCGGCGATCATTGGACCTCACGCGAATACGCAAAGACGCGAAGGGTGGCGATGTTTTCGTGGGCGGCTTCGCGTCCTCGGCTGGGAATGTTCACGCGGGGAACATATCGCGATCGTGCCGGTACCCACGTGCCTGCACATCCCGTGAGCGAATTGTGAAGCAGCTAAGATTGGGCCGCGAGCGCGCTCCCGTTGACCACCGATCCCACTCCCAACGTTCCGGAACGATTCCGCTCCGCGTTTCGCGAGGCGACGCTGGCCACGATTCAGCGCCAGGCCGGCAAGTTTCAATTGCGCGGCGTGCTCTTTTTCCGCGGCGCGTCAACGGCCTATGTCATCGAGAGTGAGCGGAGAAGTTTTCAGCCGATGCTCGTGGTCGATTCGCGGCGCGTGATCTCGGCCCGTTGCGCGTGCGATCCGGGCATGAAGACTGACGATCTCTGCCGCCACCTCGGTATTCTCCTGGCGCGCACGGCGGATGCGAATGGCGCGCTGCCGTTCGAGCGATTCGAGACCAGCGTCTGGCGCGCCATCGGTTTCGCGGCCTCGGCGGAAGGACGATCGATGACGCTCGCGCGGGAGAGCGATCCGCGCGAGTTGCTGCTGCGCAAGAGCGTGCTCACCGAACAGGAGCAGGCGCTGCTCAAACGCGGATCGGGAAGCGCACGACTGCTGTGGGAATCGTCGGCATGGTATCGCTGGGCGCAGGCGCAATTCGCCGATGATCCGTTGTGCGAAAGGGTGTTGCTCACGTTGCGCGACGGCTCCCTCATGCTCGGCGACGTCGCTGTGCCCGCCGCCGCGGTCGAGCCGATCGTCACGAACGGAATCGCGGCGCGCTGCGGGTTCGAGGTCATGCCGCTGTCGATGACCGCGTCGCTGCGCATCGAGTTAACGCCGGATCGCGCCCTGCGATTCGTTCCCGTGCTGCTGCGGACCAGCGATGAGAAGAACGTAGGTCGGACTCTCCAGTCCGACTTTCTGTTGTCGCGGGGAGAGAACAGTCGGACTGGAGAGTCCGACCTACGTAACACTATCTATGTTCGGGCTGATGTGAAGCAATTCGGCAGATTTTTTCTCGTCGATGGCGGCTTCGCATCGATCCAGCCGCCCGCGCCGATGTTTGTCGAGCAGCGATCGAATACGCAGGCGCTGTTGTTCGACGAGCGGCCAGCCTCGGGGATCGCACTCGAGCGCGAAACGACGATCGCCGAGGATGAAGTGTTCGCGTTTCTGGAACGGCATCGAGAGGAGTTGGCGGCAATGCCCGCGGCCCTCGCGCCCGATTGCGTGCGCAATGCGAAGCCGGTCCGTTTGGAAGGAGACGTCACCTTCGATTTCGGCGCTCCTCGGGGCAACGCACTCGAAGTCGCGATCATCTTCGAGACCGGAGTCACTGCCGCGGAGATCGTCCTCGCACGCCGCGACGGCATTCGCGCACTCAATCGCGGCGACGTCTGGATCGACGTGCGCGATCCGCAGTTCGACTGCTTCGATTCCGTCTCGATGACCGATGCGGGCCGGCTGCGTGTGACGCCGCTGGACCTGCTGCGCATCCGCGCCACGCTGCGAGGCCGCGCGATTTTTCGCGGCGACGCGTCCGGCCGCGATGTCTTCCGCATGTTCGATCAGGTCGAAGTATCGAGCGAGGCGCCGTCGCCGTCTTCGCTCGGATTCGATCTCTACGCATACCAGCAGACCGGCTATCACTGGCTCTGGCTGTTGCACCACAACGGTTTCGGCGCGCTTCTCTGCGATGACATGGGCCTCGGCAAGACGCACCAAGCCATGTCGCTGATGCGCGCGGTCGTAACTGCGAAGCCGCAGACCTCGATCCTCGTCGTCTGCCCCACCTCGGTGCTCGATCATTGGCGCGAAAAACTCGCGCGCTATCTGCCGGGCCAGGAGGTCACGCTCACTTCGTACGGCCTCGTTCGCAGCCGTCTCGATCAATACCGTCGAACACGATTCGATCTCGTCGTGCTCGATGAAATGCAGACGATCAAGAACGCCGATACCGCAACGTATCAGGCGCTGGCTGCACTCGACAAAGGCGTAATCGTCGGCCTCACCGGAACGCCGATCGAAAATCATGAAGGCGAGTTGCGGACGCTTCTCGATTTCGCCGTGCCTGGCTACCTGCCCAGCAACATTGATGATCGCGCCACGCTTCGCCGGCTGGCGCGTCCGTTCGTGCTGCGAAGAACGAAAAGTCAGGTGCTGACGGAGCTTCCGCCGAAGATCGTCGACAAGCGCTACTGCGAGATGTCCGACACGCAGCGCTCGCTCTACCGCGCGGTGCTCGACTCGCGCGCCAAGCCGTTGCAGGCGCAGCTCCGCGCCGGCGCGACCATCTCGTACGTTCACGTTTTCGCCGCGCTCAACTACCTGAAGCAGATCTGCAACCATCCCGCGTCCGCAGGCGGCGGGTTCGATGGCGATGCACCGTCAGCGAAATGGGAGCTATTCACCGAGCTTCTCGATGAGTGCATGGCCAGCGGCCTCAGAGTCGTCGTCTTCAGTCAGTACCTGCGAATGCTGGAGATGATCGAAGAACACTTGAAGCAAGAATCGATCGGATTCGCATCGATCAAAGGAAGCACGAAGGATCGCGGCGGAGAAATGGCGCGCTTCCGCGACGACGCCACCTGCCGCGTTTTCACCGCCAGCCTTCGCGCCGGCGGCCTCGGCATCGATCTCACCAGCGCCTCCGTCGTCATCCACTACGACCGCTGGTGGAATCAGGCCCGCGAGGACCAGGCCACCGACCGCGTTCACCGCATCGGCCAGAACAAAGGCGTGCAGGTGATCAAACTCATCACGCGCAACAGCGTGGAAGAAAAGATCGACGCCCTGATCGACCGCAAAGGCCGCCTCGCCAACGACATCATCCTCGACGACGACCCCTCGCTCGTAAAGCAGTTCACGCCGGAGGAATTGGAGGAGCTGCTGGGCGAGTGATTAGAACGAACCTTTCTGCAGCTCCCCAGGCCCCGGTACAAACGGATCGACTGCCACAAACGGAAACTGCTGGCGAGTCTGTTTCCATAGGTTCTTTAACATCGCGCCGCTACTGTACGTTCGGCCTCTTGCTTCACCTGTCGCGACCAACAGACTGGCATCAACCATGGCCTTCAGATCGCGGGTCGCAATCTGCTCCGATATTTCGGCAACCGGCCGGTATGTCGAATTGCGAACACGAAATCCTACGGTCGCATCAAAGAGCGCATAAATTGCCCTCTCCGGCAGGCCTTTCTCTTTAACCACTTCCTCCAAGTCGCCCCAGATGCTGGCAGTTCGATCCGCTCGTACGCGGAGGAGCTCAGCCTGCTGCACGTGAGCTTTGAGGTTGAAGCGAATCCAGGCCCGCGTATCGTTTTCGGGGTGCCAACTCCTCTGGCCAACCTTCGAAAGCACTTCGTAGTATTCGGCCGTATGCCGGCCCAGCCATTCCTCGATGCTGCAAAACTGCTTTTCGATGACGCCACTTCGCGCGAGGATCAGCGTCTGGAGGCAGCGAGCCATGCGGCCGTTGCCATCCGAGAACGGATGGATCATCACGAGATTCAGATGCGCCATCGCTGCATGAACCAGCCGCGGCGTATCGACACTCTCGAGTGACTCGATCAGTTCGCCCATCAACACCGGCACTTCGTCAGACGGCGGCGCCTCGTAGACGATCTCGCGTCGTTGCTCGTTCCGAACATACATGGCACCCTGACGCCAGCGGCCGGGATTCTTCCGCAGGTCGTAGCTCAACATCATGTAGTGCATGCTTCTGATGAAGCCTTGGTTCAACTGAAAGTGCGGATCATCCGAAAGCTGGAGGACATAGGTCATGGCGTGCCGGTATCCCTGAATGGCAAGCCACGTCTCCTCGGGTGTTCCCATTGGCTCCTCACCTTCGAGCGCGGCGAGCCCTTCCTCTTCCGGCACGTCATACCCTTCGATGCTGTTCGACCCGAGGACAGCTCGAGCGCGCATCGCCCGGCTGAGGGAGCCTGACCAGCGAACCGAACGCTCGGTTGCGTATCGAAGTTGATGACGGAGGCCATCGAGCTGATTGATTACAGCTATCTCGGCGTCGTCCAGAGTAGGGGATTTGAAGATCGTCATGGCTGAAAGTAACCGCCATTTAATACAGATTCTTTCAGCCTTTTCAGGCTGATACTTTCAGTATACCTATCATGTTGTGTATCTGACTTAAATTCAATACTTTACCAGCCGTACGAGCGGGTTGCGCTCATTGATTCCGGAACCTGCCGCTGGATGAACTCGATCGTTGCGGCGATCACGGCGGGATCGCGGAGGATGCGGCGGTGGCCGAGGGTGCGGGTGAGAATGAGAGAGGAATCGGGCCAGGCGGCGGCGAGGTCGCGGCCGAAGCGTGACGGGACATCGAGATCGTCTTCGTCGTGAATGACGAGCAGCGGAGCGGTCATCTGCGGCGCCAGCGCCGTGCCGCGAAGGTGTGACCAATCGATCCCGAACTGGCGCTCGATCGTGCGTTCCATTCGTTTCGCGAGATCGCCGGAGATGCCGAGCATCCTGCCGAAGGTTTCCGTGAAGAAGGCGAAGTCTTCCGGCGGCGAGAGGTAAACGAGGCGTCCGTCGAATGGGGCGTTGCGGAGGGCGACTGTCGTTGCTGCAGCGCCGAATGAATGCGCGACGATCGCCACGGGCTGCTCGGCGTCGATGAGCGCGTGAACGATCGCGGCGAATTCGAGGAGATTCGTGCGGCGTCCCGGCGAGTCGCCGTGCGCGGGAAAATCGGGAGCGATGACGCGATAGCCTTCGCGCGCCAGCGACTCGGCCAGAGTTCCGAGCTGCGTTCCGCGTCCTTCCCAGCCGTGAAGCAGAAGGATCGCCGGGCCCTCGCCCCAGCTCCATGCGGTGATCGTGTGCGAAGCGACGACGCGCGATTCGTGGTTCGCCCGCTGCCGTGACGCCGCCTCGCTGGCGGGCGGGGGAACGCGCCGCGGAGTGAGGAAGAGACGGGCGGCCAGGCGCGCTGCCAGCGAGGGAGCGATGACATCGAGCGCCGTCAATGCAGAACCGATGACCCGCAAGGCGATGGGGATACGAACGTTCGTGCTTTTATGTAGGCGGCTCTTCTCCATTGTGATCTCCTCCTGAATTTCTACTTGCGCGCGCCAGGCTTGCGGCCGTTCGAACCGCGGGCCGATGAGTCCTTCACCCGCGCCAACTCGATGAGCTGCTCGAATGACCGGAACGCTCGCACGCGCGCCGCCGGCATCTGCAGAAGACGCGAGAAGTGGTGGTAGGCCAGCAGAATCGAATAGAAGTCGTGGGCGAGCTGCTGCGCATCGACATCGCTCCGGAACTGCCCTTCATCGACGGCGATGCGAATCGCCTGGCTGAGTGTGGCCAGCCACTCTTTCTGCGTCGACACGAGATAGTCGCGCACCGGCCCGGGCTTGTCATCGAGCTCGCTCGCGGCGGCGATGAAAATGCAGCCTCCCGGCAGCGAAGCGTTGCTCGACCAGTCGAACCAGTTCTCAAACAGCGCCCGCACCCTTGCCTCGCCCCGCGGTTTCTTCAGCGCCGGCCCGACGACTTCGGCGATGAAATGCGACACGGCGGAGCGCAGCACTTCGATCTGCAGGTTCTCTTTCGATTCGAAGTGCGCGAACACCCCGCTCTTCGACATCCCGACTTTTCGCGCCAGCTCGCCGATGCTCACCGCGGCAAGACCGGACGTGCTGGCGGCAGCCACCGCGGCATCGAGAACGGCTTCACGCGTCTGGCGGCCTTTGCTCACGGGCGGCAGAATAGCACGATCGTTCGTTTTTGCAAGACGACCAGCGCAGCGCGCAGCCGCAAGCACTTCGCTTGATTCGGAGCCGCACTCGTCGTAACGTCTTCTCTCCCATGAAAACAACGAGCTGGATTGCGACGGTGCTGGCCGCGAGTCTCCTCATTCCTTCCCTGCACGCAGCGTCACCGGCGCCCGCGTACAAACCGTCCGCGGCGTATGAGTGGCTCGACATCTCGCTCGAGGCCACGGCGCGCGAAGTCGATCGGCACGGCGCGCGGCCGACGATCATCTCGCGCACGCTGGCCATCGCGCTGACTGCGATGTACGACGCGTGGGCCGCCTACGACGACAAAGCAATCGGCACACGCCTCGGCGCAACTCTCCGCCGCCCGGCATCCGAGCGAACGCAGGCGAACAAGGAGAAGGCCATCGCCTACGCCACGTATCGCGCGTTGATCGATGTCTATCCCGAAGACAGAGCTTGGCTCGACGAGCAGATGCGCGGACGCGGCTACGATCCTGACGATTTGTCGATGGACCGATCCACGCCGCAGGGTGTCGGCAACGTTGCCGCCGCGGCGGTCTGCGCGTACCGGCATCACGACGGCGCGAATCAGCTCGGCGACGAAGTGGGATCGAGCGGCGTGCCGTATTCCGATTACACCTACTACGCCCCGGTGAACACTTCGGAGAAAGTCACCGATCCGAACCGCTGGCAACCGATTCCGTTCGTCAATCCGAAGGGCGGCACGATCGCACCCGGATTCCTGACCGCGCATTGGTATCGCGTGAAAACGTTCGCGCTCGATCGCAGCGATCAGTTCCGTCCGCCCGTTCCTCCTCATGTCGATTCCGAGGAGTTGCGGAAGCAGGTGGACGAGAACATCGCCATGAACAGCAGCTTGACGCCGGCGCAAAAGGCAACAGTCGAGTTCATGCGCGACGGTCCGCGCTCGACCGGTCAGTCGGGACACTGGCTGAAGTTTGCGCAGCTCGTTTCGAAACGCGATCACAACGATCTCGATCGCGACGTGAAGCTCTTCTTCACCGTCGGCAACGTTGCGATGGATGCGTTCATCGCCTGCTGGGAAGCGAAGCGCTTTTACGACACGTCGCGGCCATGGACGCTCGTTCGCTACTACTACGCCGGCAAAACGATCGACGGGTGGGCCGGGCCGGGCAAAGGCATCGTCAAATTGCCCGCGGAGGAATGGCATCCGTATTCACCGTTCACATTTGTCACGCCGCCATTTCCCGGATACCCATCCGGACACAGCACCGTCAGCGGAGCGTGCGCGAAGACGCTCGAGCTGTTCACCGGCAGCGATTTCTTCGGCGAAGTCGAGAAGCGGAAAGCAGGCGTGCTGACGGAAGCAGACGCCGCCTGCCTGGCCATGCAGGCGCGTGAAGGAAAGAACGCGGCCGCGGCGGACTGCGCGGTCGAGCTGCAACTGCCAACGTTCACGGCGACGGCGGAGCTTGCCGGCATTTCGCGCGTGCTGGGCGGCTACCACATCCAGGCCGACAACATCGAAGGTCTGGCCCTCGGGCGCAAGCTTGCCCAGTTCGAGTGGCCGCGCATCCGCGCCTACTTTGACGGAACGGCTACCGCGGCGAACGAGCGATGATCGTTCTTCGCCGCGGCTGGCGCTGGTTTTTTCTCGCGATCACGGCCATCGCGGCGTTCGCGCTCGTGATTCTTCCTGCGTGGCTCATTCAGCCGTTCCGGCCGCAATCGGCGCGCGGCGTTTCGATCTCGTATGCGCTGCGAACGATCTCGCCAATCGTCACGATCGTGTCACTCCTCATCGCCGCGTGGCTGATCTTCACGCTGTGGCGCGGCGCCCGGTGGTGGGGACGAATCGCCATCGTCATCCTTCTCCTGCTCACATCAGTCAGCACATGGTTCGCGCGGCAGAATCATTTCGAGTGGATGTTTCATCCGCTCGCGCGCGCCGCGTATGCGCACGCGGACGCGGCGTCGTTCGTCAACGATGCCGATCTCGTGATCGCCGTCGAACAGAATGGCGAAGCGGCCGCCTATCCGATCCGTCAGCTCGCGTACCACCATCTCGTGCAGGACGTCGCCGGCGGCGTGCCGATTGTCGTCACGTATTGAACGCTCTGCCACACCGGTCTGGTGTGGGAGACGACGATCGACGGGCGAGCGCTGCACTTCCATCTGGCCGGGATCAACAACCAGAACTTCCTCATGCGCGACGAGGAGACCGGCTCCTGGTGGCAGCAGATCACGGGCGAAGCGATTCAGGGTCCGATGAAGGGGCGTCGGCTCAAACACGTCCCGCAGGATGAGATCGGATTCGCGCTCTGGAAACGCGAACATCCCGCTGGCCGCGTGTTGCGGCCCGACCCGAAGATCGCCGCGGCTGGTCTCTATGCCGGCGCCGATTGGGAATCGCACATCGCCACGATGCCGGTGGCGACGAACACGCACGACGCCCGACTGCAACCCCGCGAGCTCGTCGTCGGAATCACGGTCGATGGCCGATCGAAGGCGTATCGGATGGCGGACGTCAAACAGCAGAATCCGATCATCGACACCATCGGCACCGTCCCGATCGTGATTGCGGTAGCGGAGGATGGGCGTTCGGTGCGCGCGTTCCGTCGAGTAATTGATGGGCGAACTCTCGAGCTCTTCGCCAAACCCTCCTCATCGCCGGTCACGTTTGTCGATAGCGCAACAGGAAGCGAATGGGATTTCTCCGGCCGCGCGATCAACGGTCCGCTTGCGGGACGTCAGCTCGGCAAGATCGATGTACTCAGCGACTACTGGTTCGATTGGCGGACGTACCACACCGACACTGCGATTTTTCGGGTTGGGCTGCGGTGACGTTTTTCGATCGCGACGGCACGTTCCGGTGAGGCTGCACAACTCAGTGACAACCGGGACTGTCGGAAGAAGAAAGTGCTTCCTTCGCTTTTACGAGCAACGCAAATCGAATCGGTCAACGATCAAATCAAGGACAACTTCATCCATGCGCAAACTTCTCCTCGCCCTCGCAATGCTCGCTCTCGCTGCAAACCCGATCTTCGCCACGTGCGGCGGCGGTGGAGGCGGTGGGATGGGCGGGACGATGCCGCGATCGATGGGGATGGGCGGAGCGGCTGCGCCGGTCAATCCGTACGTCGTGCCATGGAAATCGATCGGGCCGAACGACAAGCCGCTGACGACGCCGGTCATCGCGATGTGGTTCCCGGCGGACGCGCGCGAAGTCGATAACTCGGAGTTGAACGTTTCGCGCATCCTCACGCTCTACTCCGCGCAGTGCATCGGCCTGCAGCTCGTCAAGCCGGACGACGCCGCCACCATCGCCAAGTTCGACGTCGTCGCGAAGCGGCCGACGGTGCTGCTCGTCGTCGATGGCAAGATCGTCGATCACGTCAATCCCGACGGCAAATTCATCACATCGAGCAGCGTCGAGAACATGATCCATCACGAGCTGTTCCGTCGCGAGTCCGCGTTGGATGCGCTTCTGGAGACTGCGAAAAACGAGAGCGCTACAAACAAGGACGCCGCGATCGCCGACTATCAAAAGGTCTGGGAGCAGCACTGCCTCGCGCCGAAGCAGGGACGCGAAGCGCAGAAAGCACTCAAGCGCCTCGGCGTGATCGTAAAAGCCGAGGATCTGCGGACCAGTGATCCCAATCTCTCGCCCGCGATGAACGCGCGCATCACGAAAGCGATGTCCGAGGCGTTGGCGGCGGAGCTGGCGGCAGACTATCCGAAAGCACGCGCGCTCTATCGCGCCGCCGCCGCTCTCGATCTCGCCGATCCCGTTCCCTCGCGCTTCCTCGGCGAGCTCTATCGCCACCACACCGGCGAGTGGACCTTAGCGCGCGCCACCTTCGAGCACCTGCTCACGATCCAGCCCGATCCTCTCTCCCGCGCCGTCGCCCTCCACGGCCTCGGCAAAATGACTATCCACATGGGCGATTCCGCGAAAGGCCTGGCCCTTTTCGAACAATCGATCGCCGCCTATCCCCTCGCGCTCACCTATCGCAACATGGCCGTTTACTGGAACTCCGAGCGCCAGCGCGCAAAGGCGGATGTGTATGTCCAGAAGGCCCTCGCCCTCGACCCGCACGATTCCTACAACCTCATCTTCGCCGCCACCTATCTCGCCGACAGCGGCCGCAAAGAAGAAGCCCTCCGCATCGCCAAAGAAAACGAAGGCGACCTCGCCGCCTCCTACAACCTCGCCGCCATCTACTCCCTCCTCGGCAACAAAGGCAAAGCGATGGAACTGCTCAAACGCCACTTCTACCAATACGAGCACTACGACGACGTCCGCGCGATGGAAATGTGGGAAGCGCGCGTCGATTACGTGTTCGCGTCAATGAAGGACGATCCGGGGTTTCTTGAGTTGACGAAGATGGCGCGGTAGGGTGGCGGGCGGGCTCAGATGGGCTTTCTTCGGAGGAGCTGCGGTGGTGAATCGTCGATGTAAATCGTTGTGGTCGATCAATGTAAACTTGCTCTGCTCTTCGGGCTGCGCTATTTCTTCGATTCGTCGTTTTCTCTACGAATCTTTTCAATCAACGCACGAATCTCCGTCTCATACGGAACGGGCTCGGAAGTCGAAGGATCGTACGCGGGCAATTTAGGCTCTGGTTCGCCAACAGCCTTGAGGACGGCTCGGCAACGACGGAGCTCCCACCAGCGGGAGTATTGGGGACCATCCGCCCAGGCTCGTGAATACGCTGCAAGAGCGTGCTTGCGCGCTTCCTCTGTGGCTCGAAGCTCCAGATACGTCTCGGCTAGCTCGAGATGTGGAGGATTAGCGAGATCTTGAAGCCGATCGCAGATCCCAGCAGCCTGCTGCAGTTCCCCAATGAGGGCCTTCGCCAGCGCCAGACGTCCTTCCGGAACACCCGTCGGGATGCCGACGGTCTGCCCCATTTCGATAGCTCGTTCAAATTCCGGGATCGCCAACAACGCATTCCCATTGAACAGTTCGAGTTCTCCTCGAAGTTGAGCGACCGATCTCAACAAGAATCGATTATTGTCGACGCTCGCCGTCGCCTCAGTCAAATCAACCAACTCGGCGTTCAGCAATCCTTGCCAGAGCCTCAACCAACAAAGACTTTCTTCAATCGAACCAGCCCTGTAGACTCCGCGAGAAGTGGGCATTGGCAGCCGACGGAATGCCTGGTAGTGCAACTCTGCAGGCTCCATAAAACCGGTGTCAGCGTAAATCCTCATTAAGTTGTAATGTCCTCTTGAGAGCAATTCCTGGTCATCGATTGACTCGGCAATTGCGCACGCAATCCGGGAAGTAGCAAGTGCTTGGGCTATATGACTAAGCGCGTTCTCCGTTACTGCTACGTAGTACAGCTCCAGCGCTATCGCTATGTAATTACCTTGAGCGATATCTATTCGTAGCGCCGCCGTAAACGCTTCACCCGCTTCAAAGATACGCCCCACCCCATAAAGTGCTGTCCCTGCGCTGCAGATCAAGGAGGTTTGCAGGTCGGCAGATTTTGTCTGGTGCGGCGCATTGAACCCGTTAGTAAACAGCGGCTTGAGAAGCGCGATGGCTTCGTGGTATTCCTCAATTGAGTAGAGCAGGGTGTCGCCGAGGCCGCGGATGAAGAAGCGCGAAGCGTCATCGAACCTAGCTGCTTGAATGAACGCTCGCATGACCGTCACGCTCTGCTGAACGTCGGCGAGCGTCGTGGCTTCGGCGTAGTGGTCTGGAGGCTTGCTCTCAAAGTGATCGACGATTCGATTGCCAATATCGGCGCGCTCGCGCTTTTCCAAGATATCGAAGGCGTACCCGCGAACCACTGGATGAAGGTCGTAGCGATTCTTAAGTCGATCCCATTGCAGAAGTCCGCGGTGTTCGAGCTCTTGGAGGGCTGAAACGAGGTTGGGTAGACCATATGATGACGCACCGCTATCCTCCCTTGGACTTCCTTCACTGTCTCCGACCGGGTCGGGGCGTGCAAACGGGTTCAGCGCCGCAATCGTTTCAAAGGGAACCGAATAGCCCAAAGCGGCGATGAAACTCAGCAGTGTCCGGGCTTCCGGTTCAAGGCCATTGAGTGCGGCAGCGAGAATATGAGTGCGGCGCTGCGTGAGCGGGAGTTGCGCGAGGTGAAGGGCCGCGCCGCCCTGAGGATCAGCGGCCCATCGGTCGAAGTTTCCCGGATCGCGCACATAGTTCGCGACGAGCCCCCCTACTACGCCGACGACGAGCGGGTGATTGTCGAAGTTCTCTTTCAGGTAACGGCTAATCGACGGCTTTTCTCCTCGGATTCCCATCCCCCGTAGCATCTCGATTGCGTCGTCGGGATCCATTCCTCCGAGCGTGCGATGTCGTACACCAGGAAGCGGCCACCCTGCCGGATTGGTAAGAGCAGTCGGCATTAGGCGGGAGGTCACTAGAATCTTCGAAGGCAAAGGGTTGACGAGCTGTCGAAGGAGATCCGCATCTGGCCGCTTAGTACAAGCGCGATCGTCGATTCCAGTGGGCACGTCATCGTCGGATGCCTGAGATGCGTCCAGCCGATGATAGGCAACTAGGATTCGTTCTAGACCGTCAAGCACAAGAAGGAACGGGCGTTCGTGGAGTTCAACAATAAGAGACCGCGCGAGATCGCTCGTTTTCCTGCCGCGGAACTCGTTGAGCGGACGTCCCGTCGCATAGGCCAGGGCGTATGCGGCAAATGCCGCCATGTCCGCTCCGCCCTCGTAGAAGCTATACCAGAACATCCCCGCGAGCTTCGGCATCGCCGTCTTCGCGCGGTCCTTGAGCCAGTGCCAGCTCAGCGTACTCTTTCCTGTGCCACCGATGGCTTCGATGACAATCAGCGGGTCGTCGCTAATCGCCCATTCGTCGAGCCAAGCCTGCTCCGTGCGACGGCCGACGAACTCATGCCCCGAGGTGAAGTCTGGAATGGCCAAGAGAGCTGGCGGAGATGGGAGCTTTGGCTCCTTCCTCTTGTCCCGGGAGTTGCTGCGAGCGGACAGCTTCGCCCGGGCCTTGCCCTCTTCATCGATCCGAAGCTCCGCCATCGATTGGAGGATTAAGCCCTTCAACATCTCGACCGACGAAAACTCCGCGTAGATCGATTGCAGCCGAACGTCTTCCTTCAGAGAAGCGAGCTTTGCGCGGTACGCTTCAACTTTTTCTACGTCCTCCAGTGTCACCGGATGCTTGTCGCTCATAACGAACATGTAGACCGGGATGCCGCGGGCTAGTGCGGCACGGTACTCAAGTTCGGTGATCGAGTGCTCTTTCGGATTCCGTTTTGCGTCCTTCGGTACTCCGCCGTAGCGATGGCTGATGATTCCGACGTAAGCGTGAGCCTTCTTTACTTTCGCCAGTGACGCGTTGATGGTGTCTTTGCCCGATTTTGCTGAGTCATACTCCATCCCTATCGGGAAGAATCCCAGCCGGAGTAGCGCGTCTACCGCAGCCTCCCGATGCTGACGGAGGTCCAGGTAAGTGCTGCTAACCATCACATCAGGATGGTCGGAGGCGTTGTCACGTTTGGCCACAGAAGACACGCTCCTTTTCGTTACTGAGCATTCAAGGGGGAGAGTGCCACAAAGAATACACGATGCGGCCTGCACTATTTTGGTGCTCTCACCAATGGTTCTCTGCTGGACGCTCTACAAGCATCGCGTCGTGCGGGCCGTACACGTCGAAGACTCAAACGCAATCGCTGAGTTGAAAAAGTCAGGCGGTGAACGAAGCAGAGTTGCAGGGGTGTTGGGTCACGCGACTACGCCGAGGCGCTTTGCATCTCTGCCATGGCCATTTCCAGCGCGGCGCTCTTGAGTTGCTCCATTTCGGAGAGCTGCTCGAACTGCGCCTGGCGCGATGCTGACGAGACGATTTCACGCTGGCTGAGGATGCAGGCCCAGATCAGGAAGACGTCTTCGAAAGCGACCCATCCGGCGTGCTCGAGGAAACGCCACCACTCGGGATTGGCGACCCCGTAGACGGACTCCGGCCAGAACATTCCTCGGAGGAAATGGTCCGCGGCAACGACCACTGTGGCGGTGATGAGCACAGTCCAATCGAGGTAAAAGGCCAGAAACGCCAGTGAACCGAAAACGTGGAAGTGCGTCTCGATCCGTCCGCCGGTCAGGTGAATGAGCAGCGCCGAGAAGAGCATCTGCGAAGCCGCGACTACGTGGCGCGTCAACGTTGTGCCCGGGCGGAAAATCGCGAGAAGGATCGGAAGGATGATGATTCCGGCGCCGCCCCCGGCTGCCACCCAGACGTGCAGATGAATCGTATGCACCTTCCCTTCCCATGAATACGGCGAGATGGTTAATGCCGCGATGATCCCGGCGATGTATTGAGCCAGAAAAAGCCAGACGAACATCCGGTCGATGCGCATGCGCCGGGCTTGCAATTGCTCGTCGCGAATCTCAGCGGACCGTGCTTCCAACGCCGCGTTGTTAACGATCATGTCGCTCATCTTCTCTGCTCGCTTTCCGTGGTCGTGACGATCGCGCAGCCAAAGACTGGATGCGCACTTTGCGTGGCTTTCGCGTGCACGATATCGACGATGTCCATGCTTCCTCGATTGATGCCGGCATGTCCGCGCAAAGACGTTATGCCGCCGCTGAATCGCAGCTTGCCCTGGGCGTCATAAAGGTAGGTCTGGCCGGAAGTGAAGCCGCCGAAGAGACGAGCCTCCTGACCATCAGCGTCGATAACGATCCGGGTTCGCGGGAGCTTCGCTGCCGCGTCGAGCACGTCAGTCTTCTCCCAGCCGGATTGAAACTCAGCCGGCCGGTAGACCAGCACGTACGTCTGCATCGACGCGCCCGACATCTCGATGATTCGTTCGAGCTCCTCGATGCTTGCACGGGTGCAGCCGCAGTGCGGATGCATGAGCATGACCAGGGTCCACCGATCGTGCGCCGGAAGGATGCGGCTCTTCGCGGGCCACGAGGCTAGCGCGGCCGCCTGGCGGCCGGGTGTGGTCTCGAAGCGGCCGATCGACTGATACATCGCGGCAACCGTCGCGGCCCAGATGCAGGTGGCAAGAACGAGAGAACTGGTAATCAAAGTGCGTCGATTCATGATTTTTTCAGAGCGTCGAACGGCGAGATCTGCTTTTGATCCTTCTCGAATTTGAGGCACTTGCCCGTGAGCAGGTTGATCCGTTCGCCGAGCGGAATGGCGTAAAAATCCTCGGGCTTCAACTCCGCCAAACGACCGTCCGGATACGTGACCAGCACGCGATCAAAGTTCATCGTTTCGCTGCCTCTTCAGTTGTATGGGATAACGCAGTGTAGG
The DNA here is from genome assembly GCA_963719365.1 of Thermoanaerobaculia bacterium. Lineage (GTDB taxonomy): Bacteria > Acidobacteriota > Thermoanaerobaculia > Gp7-AA8 > Gp7-AA8 > JADGNZ01. The sequence continues at coordinate 3,311,422 of OY970380.1, forward strand.
CGTGAACGTTCATGCGCGCAACTCTATGTAAATGCGTAACTTACGTAACCAATGGCGGAGTTAATCCTGGACATTCAGGCGTCTCGATTGCCGGCACGATGGGCCGCGGTTATCGCGCCCTCGGCAAAGATTTCGACGGCGGCATTCTTTGGGGCTGGATCGGCGCGCGCGACGAATACGTAAGACTTCTTTCGTCGTAGCGCCTGCCGAGGTTTTCTCCGCGGGCCCCGCGGCTCCGCGTGAACGCTTCTCATCCGAGTACACTTTCCCGCACAGACACGATTGCGGAGCGTCCCTATGCGAATGGTCCATCTCTCTTTCTTTGCGGTCTGCTTTTCGGCGTCAGCTCTGGTCGCACAGGTTCCGACGATCATCAACGAGATCGATCAGCTCGAGTCGGTGCGCGATCCGAAGTGTTACGCAACGGCCAGCAGGCTAGAAGACTTTATCTACGGAACGCCGCTCGACTTCGATGCACGTGCGGAAAAGATCGCGCTGCAGAAGCAGTTCATTCGCGATCTCTGGCTGAGGGCGAGTGCCGCGGCGGCGAATGCCGGGAAGACGCAGATCGACGTCGATACGCTGCGTCCGATTCTGCAGGCGGCGGTGCCGTACGTGGCCACGCCGGGCGGCGATTGGATCGTGCGTCCTGACGACGCGCAGCGCACCGAGATCTCCGCGCGCGACCGCCGGCAATACGGAACCGTTGCCTATGCGCTCCGCGCAATTCTGGCCGTGCAGCAGGATGCGTTCATCGACGGCACCAAGATCCTTCCACTCGATGCGCCTGCGGTCGAGTTGTTCAAGGAGTCGATCGACCTCGTTACGCTCGCCGCGCTCCAGCACGCCGATCACGCCACGCGCGCCACGAATCACGAACGCCTCGGCGCCAAAGAGTTGAAAACCGCATGGGCGGATGTCGCCGGCCACGCGACAGTCGCTCCCGAGGCCAAACCAACAAATGTTGCCAGCGTGGCGCCGTCGCAGAAGTTCGCCACGATCAACGCCATCGTCGCCGAGAAACTCGCCGCGTTCGAAAAGTACAACGACCTCTCGCAGGCCGTTTTTCTGCGCAACGTGCAGGTCTACATGTCGCGGCACATGTGGCCGACCGATCCTGCCGAGGGGAAAGCGTTCAAGGATCAGTTCACGGAAACGATGATCGCCTGGACCGGCGACGTGATGCTCGAAGCGGAGAAGCGGGCGAAGAAACGTGGTCATGCTCTGATCCGCGTCGACGACGTTCACGATGCCGTGCAGTTATACGAGCCGCACGTGCTCAACGAATACGAAGACTGCATCTACTTCCCGCGGCTGCCGAAGAAGGAGCAGATCGTCATCGAGGCGTACGACCTCGACGCCTTTCGCGATCCCGGCCTGCACTGGTTCTACCTCAAAGAAGTGCTGGGCGATCCGAATTACAAAGGCTCGCTCGAGCCCGACCCGTTCGCCGCGGAACTGCTGACCGAGGGCGGCGCGCAGATGGGAACGCTGATCCTGCGCGTGGCCGGAAAGATCGCGACGGCGGAAGGAAAAGACCGGCTCGATCGCACGCACCTCACGCGCGGCGTCGCCGAGATTCAGCGATTGATCGATAAGAACGCGTCGATGCCGCCAGAGAAAAAGACCGCGGTCACGATCGCCTCGGCATCAACACCGCCGGCGAAAACCGGCGGCAAGTACTTCACGGACATCACGGCGTCGAGCGGCATCAACTTCGAGCATCGCATGTCGGATTGGCTGGCGCGTCTCATCCGCAGCTACACCGTCAAGGAAGGCGACAAGCTCGTGCTCGCCGTGCCGCCTGCGTTCGGCGGATCGGGCATCGCTGCCGAGGACATTGATAATGATGGCGACATCGACGTACTCGTGTTGAGCGGGTCTGGCAACGCGCTCTATCTCAACGATGGCAAAGGCCACTTCGCCGATGTCACGGAGTCGGCGGGTCTGGCGTGGAAACGCGCCGACGGACGGCCCGGCGAGCCGCGGCAAGCGATCATCGCCAACTTCGACAACGACGGCCTCGAAGACATTTTCATCACCTATGTCGATGACGATCACCGTCTCTACAAGAACCTCGGCCACGCCAAATTCGAGGACGTCACCGCGAAGTGCAACCTCGGCGGCAAAGGTCTCGTCGGCGGCCCGGCAACGGCGTTCGACTACGACAAAGACGGCCTGCTCGATCTCTACATCGGCTACTTCGGCGATTACGTTCACGGCGAACTGCCGGCGTTCGCGCGCCGCAACACGAACGGGCTTCCCGACAAGCTTTTTCACAACAAAGGCAATTTCGTCTTCGAGAATGTCAGCGCCGGCAGCGGCGTCGAGAATCCCGGCTGGGCGCAGGCGGTAGGTCATCTCGACTTCGACGGCGACGGCTGGGAAGACCTGATCTGCGGCAACGATTTCGGCAGCAATTCCTGGTATCGCAATCTAGGTGGGACAGGCAAGTTCGAGGATGTGTCGTCGAAACTCGGCACCGACAAGCCGAGCTACACGATGAACATCGGCATCGCCGATCTGAACCGCGACGGCTATCCCGACGTCTACATCTCGAACATCGTGACGATGAACAAGGACGAGAAGTACGTCCTCCCCGACGCGAAGACGCGGCTGAAACTCAATCCGCAAAAAATGGCCAGCATGCGCGTGGTCGAGGCGAACGATCTCTGGGAGTCAGCGGCGGAAAAAGGGAAGCTCAATTCGTACGTGCAATCGACCGCAATCGGCCGCGGCTACAAATCGACCGGCTGGTCGTGGGGCGCGGACTTTTTCGATTTCGACAATGATGGCGATGACGATCTCTATCTCGTCAACGGCATGAACGAGTACGCGGTCTACTCCAGCGTCAATCCTTATTACACCGACGCAACAGGCACGCAGCGCCAGACCGTCGTTCCGGTCGCGGAAAAAGAAGCGCCGGTGTTTTTCGTCAATCGCAACGGGATGCTGATCGAAGATTCATCGCAGAGCGGCGCCGATCCCCTCGGCAACGCGCGCGCCGTCGCGCAATTCGATCTCGACGGCGACGGCGATCTCGACATGATGGTCAACAACTTCAACGGTCCCGCGATGCTCTACCGCAACAACGCTGAAGCCAACGGCAATCACTGGATCAAGATCCGCCTCACCGGCGATCCATCGAAGGGCGTGACGCGCGATGCCATCGGCGCAAAGATCATCGTCGACACCGCGCACCAGAAGGGAATGTGGCGCGAAGTCTTCAGCACGATCGGCTACCTGACCTCGAATCCAAAAGAGCAACACGTCGGACTAGGCACCGACAAGCACGCGGATGTGACGGTGATTTGGCCCAGCGGCGAACGGCAGACTTTCAAAGGGCTGGCTGCCGATAAGAGCTATCGGATCGTGCAGGGAACGGGCTTGGTGAAATAGGAGGTAGGCCGACAGTGTCCCGGCCGGGCCTCACTAGTGAGAGAAGCTTTATGGGCGATGCGGCGATGCCTAATTACGGTGCGAGAGCGCATTCTGGCGCGAGCTCGGTGTTGTTCCTAAGCGTTCGTCGCAGTGATTCGCCACAAGCCTACGGATTTCCTAACCCGGGGCTTGGCGCTCGCACGCACCTCGAAGATAATCTTTACGTCCTTCAGGAGGCAATCGTATGCAGCTGATAGAGCGCGGAATCCGCCGGTCAACAGCGCCGAATATTTTCGTCAGTCACTCGTCTAAAGACAGAGACGTTGCTGCGAAACTAGCTCTCGATCTGAACTTCGCTGGAGTCGATGTCTGGCTGGACCAGTGGGAGCTTCAAATTGGGCAAAGTCTCACCGACGAGATCGCGAAAGCTATGAGCACCTCGCGTTATATAGCGATTCTTATCACCGCAAACTACAACAAAACAGTTTGGACCAAGACGGAGTACAAGAAGGCTCTCTCTCGCGAGCAGAAAGAAGGCCGCACCGTCATGCTTCCACTAATCGTGGGCGAAGCGGCTGAAATCCCTGATTTTCTAGAGGACAAGATATATCTCGATCTCCGGGTAGAGTACTTCTCGGGGATCACACGCATTGCCGCAATGATTCATGACATTTCTGAGTTCCGGATTTCTCGGGCCCTTGCGGACAGTCCGCCTCAGAGCAACGAGGACACGTGGCGGGTATTGGAGTCGGTAGGATTCGACCCATTCGTCGTTTTCGGGAAGGACGACTTCGAAGAACTCGTCAAGCATGGGGGCCGACGAATCGACGCAAACTACGCGCACTTCAGCCCGAGCGGAGCGCTTCGTGACGCAAAGGTGTCCGAGCACGTCAAGGTGCTATTGCGACAATTGTTTCGTTGAGGTAAGAGCGAAGAGGGCGCTCGATGCTCATGCGTGGTGGGAGATTCAAGTAGAGTTTGAGGGATGTCACCTAAATGATCCTCAACGTACTCGCCGTAGCGTTTGCTCTGGCTTCGCCGCCGCCAAAACACACCAACCGCCTCGCGCACGAGACCTCACGCTATCTCCTGCAGCACGCCACTAATCCGGTTGATTGGTATCCGTGGGGTGGTGCCGCGCTCAAGGCCGCACGCGAACAGAACAAGCTGATCTTCCTTTCGATCGGCTACTCGACGTGTCACTGGTGTCACGTGATGGAAGCGGAATCGTTTTCAAACGAGGCGATCGGCGCGGCGATGATTAAGCACTTCATCGCCATCAAAGTCGATCGCGAGGAGCGGCCGGACATCGACAGCGCGTACATGAATGTCGCGCGCAAACTGATGTCCGATCCGGGCTGGCCGTTGAATGTGATTCTGACTCCGGACGGGAAGCCGTTCTTTGCCGCGTCGTACATCCCGAGGGATCGATTGCAGGCGCTGATCGAGAGATTGGGAACGTCGTGGAAAGAACATCCCGAGCAGATCGCGTCGACGGCGGCGATGGTCATGCAGTCGCTTGCGCCGGAAGCCGCGGAGAACGATCGCGGACCCGACGCGGCGATGCTGAAGACCGCGTATCAGCAACTGGCAGACCGCTTCGACGCCGTCAACGGAGGCTTCCTGCCCGCGCCGAAAGTTCCGGCTGCGCATCAACTCATGTTTCTGCTGCGCTATTGGCGGCGCAGCGGCGACAAGCACGCGCTGGAGATGGTGGAGACGACGTTGCGTGCGATGCGTCGCGGCGCTATCTGGGACAAATCGCGATCCGGATTTCATCGCTACACGGTCGATGCGGCATGGCGCGAGCCGCATTACGAGAAGATGCTCTGCGATCAGGCCATGCTGGCCATGGCCTATCTCGAGGCGTATCAGGCCACGCACAAGCCCGAGTACGCGAGCACCGCGCGCGAGATCTTCACGTATGTTCTGCGCGATCTGCGCGCGCCAAGCGGCGCGTTCTACAGCGCCAGCGATTCCGATGAGCGCGGCGTCCGCGACGAAAAAATCCTCACCGACTGGAACGGCCTGATGATCGCCTCGCTGGCTTCGGGCGCGGCGATCCTCGACGACGAGACGTACGCGCTGGCGGCAAAGCGCGCTGCCGTCGCGGTCTTCGCCGGCGAACAGTTGAAGCACCAGCGCGACCATTCCGCCTATCTCGACGATTACGCCTTCACCATCTGGGGTCTGCTCAATCTGTACGAAGCAACGTTCGATGCGCACTACCTCGAGCACGCCATCGCGCTGGAGCGCGAATCACTGACCCGCTTTCGTGATGCCGAGGGCCGCTCTTACATGACCGCGAACGACGCCGAAACGCTGCTCGTCCGTCCCCGCGAAACCAGCGACGGATCGCTGCCGTCGGGTAACTCGGTGCAGCTCATGAACCTCGTGCGCATTGCCCGCATCACCGGAGATCCGTTCTTCGACAGAGCCGCGAGCGATCTCCTGCGCACGAGTGCGGGCGAGATCGACGCTGCCCCCTCCGCCTCCGCCCACCTCATGAGCGCCGTCGATTTCCTCATCGGCCCGTCATTCGAGATCGTGCTGGCCGGAAAGGACGTTCACCCGCTGGAACGCGCCGTCTTCGCATCATTCGTCCCGAACAAGGTCGTCCTCCGATCGGGAACAGACATCGCCCGCATCGCACCATTCACGAAATTGCAGAAGGCCATTCGCGGAAAAACGACTGCGTACGTTTGCACGAATCAGCAGTGCAAATTGCCAACGAACGATGCGGCGAAAGTGGCGGAGTTGCTCGCCTCTCATCACTGACGCGTCGTGCTCGGGAAGCAGACGATCGTCGCGCGGCAACGGCGAGGGCCAACCAACGAGCCGCGCCGTGCGCGGTGGCGGAGAGAGAGGGATTCGAACCCTCGGTAGAGCTTTAGGCCCTACGACGGTTTAGCAAACCGTTGGTTTCAGCCACTCACCCATCTCTCCGTGGCTCAACCGATGGTGCCAAATGCACGCAGCAGAATGCGGATTGAGGGGGGTCAATTCCCCGGGCGCGAAAACGGGCGTGGGGTGTTGGGTGTGGGGAGTGGGAACAAGGCGCTCACATCTGGAAAAACTCACGAACAACTCTTCCACACCCTACTCCCCACTCCCCACCCCCATCCCTGTTATTGCGGAGCTTACTGGCATAGATCGTGAAGCCTGATTAGCTCGCTACGCAAGCAAGTAGTGCGCAGTTCACGCTGTACTACTCATCCCCAAAGGAGACACTCATGGCAAATACAAGCAAGCGCGGTTTCGCGTCGATGGACATGTCCAAGCAGCGCGAGATTGCCAGCAAGGGCGGACGAGCCGCTCACGCGAAAGGCACAGCACACGAATTTACTTCTGACGAGGCACGCCTCGCCGGGCGGAAGGGCGGGGAAGCGGTCAGCCGCGATCGCGCCCACATGTCAGCGATCGGTCGCGAGGGCGGTCACAGCCGCGGACGGACGCGTCAGCCGCTGCCTGGCGACAACGCCAGCGTCAGCACGAACACCAGCTCGGGAAGCGGCATCGACACCGAGCGCCAGAACTACATCAGCCACGCCAGCGACCGCGAAAGCTTCGGAGAGCCCGAGCGGAAGCCGCAGCGCCAGGAAAACAACAACGAGATCCGTTCCGACAACAACGCCGGCCGCGGAACGCTGTAGCCCTTCCTCTTCCCGGACCGCCGTTCCACTCGGAGCGGCGGTCCTTTTCTTTCTTCGCGGGCGAGTCAGCGGCCGGTCGTGGGCGTTTCGCTCGTGCTAGCATCCCGGTCAGTGCGGTCATGACCCAGGACCCCTACTCGACCGTCTTCGCCCGCGTCTCAGCCCTCGATGAAGCGGCCAGATTGTCGATGGTTGATCTGTACCTCGCCAACTACGACGGCACATCCGAAGCGCTCTTCCTCAGCGATCTCGAAAAAAAGGACGAAGCCCTTCTCGTCTACTCCGGCCAGCAGCTCGTCGGCTTCACCACGCTCATGGTCTTCGAGCGCGAATGGCGATCCGAGCGCATCCGCGTCGTTTACTCCGGCGACACCGTCGTGGACCGCGCGCATTGGGGACAGCAGGCGCTCGCCTTTGATTGGATCGGTCGAATGGGCGGCATCAAACGCGAGCGTCCCGATTTGCCGCTGTACTGGTTCCTGCTCGTCAAAGGGCATCGCACGTATCGTTATCTGCCGCTCTTCGGCAAGTCGTTTCATCCGCACTGGAGCGCCGACCGCAGCGATCTCAAGCCGCTGGCCGATGCGCTGGCGACGGAGATGTTCCCGGACGACTACAACCCCGCCACCGGCGTCGTCGAGTTTCGGCGCTCACGCGGTCACCTCAAAGCGGACATCGCGTTCCCCGCGCCGTCGGATCTCGAGCGGCAGGAGGTGAGCTTTTTTCTGCAGCGGAATCCGGGGTTTCAACGCGGCCACGAGTTGGTATGCGTCTGCGAGATGGAGCTGCACAACATGAAGCCGCTGACGCTGAAGCTGTTCGAGAAGGCGCGTAATGGGTGAGGGTGTGGGGGGTGGGGAGTGGGGAGTAGGGCGTGGGAGAGAAAACTCGATCGCTCTCGCCGCTGCTCCCGCCCCGATCCCCGATCCCCGACTCCCAACTCCCGCGTCCGCTCCCACCCCCCACACCCAACTCCCCATCCCCTCGCTTTCACCGATCCTCGCCCGCAACGCCTCCACCTCATACCTTCGGAGCTTCGGCTCCCCTTTAACGCTCGAAGCATTCCGCGACAACGTTCCCGTCGCAAGCTACGAGGATCTTCTTCCGTGGCTCGATCGCATTCGCGACGGCGAGTCCGACGTGCTCTTCGCCGGCCGGCCCATCGCGTTCGAGCGCACCGGCGGCAGTACCGGCGGCATGAAGCTCATCCCGTACTCGGCCGAAGGCTTGCGCGATTTTCAGCGCGCCCTCTTTCCGTGGCTAGAACTGGTCGTGAAGACATACGCGATCACCGGTCGCGCGTACTTTTCGATCAGCCCGGCGACACGTCCACCGGAATCGATCGGCGGCATTCCGCTTGGCCTCCCCGATGGCGCCTACCTCGGCGATGCCGGAGCGGCCCTCGTCGCCCGAATGACTGCCGTCCCGTTCGATGTGGCGTCGATCGCCGATGTCGATCGATGGCGCGACGAGACCCTGCGCCATCTCGCCGCGGCACGCAATCTTCGAGCTCATCTCGGTCTGGAGTCCGACCTTTCTGCTCGCTCTTCTCGATCACCTCGACGATCCGCAGAAACTCTGGCCGCGGCTCAAAGTCGTGAGCTGCTGGGCGGATGCGACATCGAAACCGTTCGCCGAGGAGCTGGCGAGAAGGCTGCCGCAAGCAAGGCTGCAACCGAAAGGCTTGCTATCGACCGAATGCGTCGTCACCGTCCCCGACGAAGATGACCGGCCCGTTCTGACCCAGCATGGATTCTTCGAATTCGAGAGGGACAGCCACCTGTTGCTCTCGCATGAGCTGATCACTGGCGACATTTACGAAGTCATCGCCACGACCGCCAGCGGCCTCTATCGGTACCGCACCTCCGATCTTGTTCGTTACGACGGCCTCGCCGCGTCGGGATGCCCAATCCTCACGTTCACTGGCCGCGGCGGACTCGTCTCCGATCTTGTTGGCGAAAAACTCAACGAGCCCTTCGTCGCCGATTGCCTCGATGGCATTCCGGGATTTCGCCTGCTCGTGCCCGATGCTCAACACATCGGCTACGTCCTCATCGCGGAAACGGATGCCGCAATCAGCATCGATGACGTCGAGCAACGTCTCCGCAGCAACCCGCAATACGCCTACGCCCGCCGCCTCGGCCAGTTACAGCCGCTGCGTCTTATCCGCGTCGCAAAGCTGTTCGAGCGCTACACTGATGCGCAAATCAAACGCGGCGTGCGGCTCGGCGACGTGAAGCCGGCGGTATTGCGGAACGAGCGCGACTGGCTCGACCGCCTTGGATGCCACTCATGAAAATCGCGCTCATCTCTCCGAAAGGGCCGCTCTACCGCCACCGCGGCGGTATTTTCAAACGCTCGCTGCGCTACCAGCCGCTGACGCTGACGACGCTCGCCGCGCTGGTGCCGCCGGAGATCGATGCGCAGGTCACGCTCTACGACGAAGGAATTCAGGACGTGCCGCTGAATCTCGACGCGGACCTCATCGGCATGACGGTCATCACCGGTACCGCCAAACGTTCGTACGAGCTCGCCCGCACATTTCGCGCGCAAGGCAAAACAGTTGTTCTCGGCGGTCCGCACGTCACTCTGCTGCCCGACGAAGCGGCGATGCACGCCGATGCCGTCGTCGTCGGTTACGCCGAAGACACGTGGCCTGAACTGCTGCGCGATTTCGCGCGTGGCGCAATGAAGGCCGAATATCGGATGGCGCCCAATTTCTCGCTCGATCGTCCCGGCATGCCCTTCGCGCGGCGCGACCTTTTCAATCCCCGCCATTTCCTCACGCAGGCTGTCTTCGAAGCGACGCGCGCGTGCGGTCACGATTGCGAATTCTGCATCGTGCCCACCGCCTGGGGCAGCCGTCAGTTTCAGAAGCCGGTCTCGTGGATCGTCGAAGACATCCGCCGCGTCGGGCAGAAGCAGATCCTCTTCATCGACCTCAATCTCGTCGCCGACTTGGCCTACGCGCGCGAGCTTTTCACCGCACTGATTCCTTTGAAGGTCCGCTGGTTTGGATTGTCTACGGTACTCATCGCGCACGATCTTGAGCTGATGGAGTTGATGGCGCGCTCCGGCTGCCGCGGTCTCCTCCTCGGCTTCGAGTCGGTCATGCCGGACAGCCTCGGCGACGCCAACAAACGTTTCAATGGCTCCGTCGATTACAAGGCGCTCATCGCCGATCTCCACCATCTGCATATCGCCATTCAGGGCTGCTTCGTCTTCGGACTCGATCACGATCCCAAGGATGTTTTCGAAGTCACCGCCGATTTCGCAATCGACAACGGCATCGATCTGCCACGCTTCGCCATTCTTACGCCGTTTCCGGGCACGCCATTGCACCAGCGTCTTGCGGCCGAGAATCGGATTCTTACGCGCGATTGGGAGCTGTACGACGGCCAGCACGTCGTCTTTCAGCCGCGGACTATGACGCCACAAGAACTTTCCGCCGGCCACGAGCGCGCGTGGAAGAAGGTCTATCGCTACAACGCCATCGCCCGCCGCCTCTGGAAAGCGCGCGCCTTCGAGCCGCTCGGTCTCGCCGCAAACCTCGGCTACCGCTTTTACGCCCATCACCTTCAGCGCTTCTACAACTGCGACTGGCACCTATCGGCGATGCCTGCATTGAGCAAGACATTGAGCAAGGCCGTATGAAGCTGACGTTCGTTCATCCGGCGGTCGGCCATCGCGCCGGTGAGAGCTACGTGCGCACGTGGCAGATGGAGTCGTTGCCGATCGCCGTGCTCGCGGGACTTACGCCGCCGGATATCGAGACGTCGTTCTATGACGATCGCATGGAGACCATCGATTACGACGCGCCCACAGACGCTGTCGCAATTCCGATTGAAACCTATACCGCCGCCCGCGCTTACCAGATCGCCAGCGAGTATCGCAGCCGGGGAGTGCCGGTTGTTATGGGAGGGTTTCATGCGACGCTGGTACCCGATGAAGTGGCGCGTTTCGCAGATGCTGTTGTGACCGGAGAGGCCGAGGGAGCTTGGCCGCGAGTGATCGACGATTTGAGACACGGGACGCTCCAACATCGCTATCACGGGGCGCAACAACCACTCGCCAATATCAAGATCGACCGGCGGCTTTTTCGCGGCAAACGCTATTTGCCGATCGGGCTCGTCGAAACGGGACGAGGATGCCATTTTCCTTGCGAGTTTTGCGCGATCCAGACATTTTTCTCGCGCACATACCGCTGCCGGCCAACGGAAGACGTCATCGCAGAATTGTCGACTCTCAAGGCCGACAAGCGGGTCTTCTTCTTTGTCGACGACAACTTTGCCGGCGATCTCAAATCGGGCAAGCCGCTGCTCGCCGAGCTGGCGAAACTCAATATTCGCTGGATCACGCAGATGAGCATCGACGCCGCGCACGACGAAGACTTTCTCGCCGAATTGCATCGCGCCGGCTGCCGCGGTGTCCTGATTGGATTCGAGAGCCTCGATGAAGACAATCTCAAACTGATGAACAAGCGCTTCAATACGATGAAGAGCGGCTTTCGTGGCGCACTCGAGAACCTGCGACGGCACCGAATCTTCGTCTACGGCACGTTCATCTTCGGCTATGAGCACGACACGCACGCCTCGTTCGACGAAGCAGTCGATTTTGCGACCGAGGAGGGGATGTACATCGCGGCGTTCAATCATCTGACGCCGTTTCCGGGGACGCCGCTCTACAAACGATTGCAAACGGAAGGACGGCTACGGTTCGAAGCGTGGTGGCTCGATCCTGAATATCGCTACAACGCCGTCCCGTTTGAGCCGAAATCGCTGACGCCGGACGAAGTAACCGCCGGTTGCGTCGCCGCACGACGCCGCTTCTACGGATGGCCGAATATCCTCCGCCGCAGCACGCGGCACATGAACGATGGTTTCGTATTTCGCAACTTCTTCCTCGTCAACGCGCTGCACCGCAACGAGATCTCGCAACGTAATGGCTATCCGCTGGGCGACGAAAACTGGCACGGTAAACTGCTGGAGGTTCAATGACGACCTTCAGGCTGGCGACGGAAAGTGACGATGCCCTTATTCGCTCGCTCTTGCGCGGAAATCCGATGCCCACCTGGGTCGATATGACGATCGAGCGCGAGCCGTCTTTCTTCGCGGGCAAGGATCTCGTTGGCCACGATTGGGCTGTGATCGCCGAGGATGAGGGCGCGGTCGTTGGGATGTACACAGCGTCCATTCTTCCGGCGCACGTCGACCAGAAGCCCGAACGTCTCGGCTACCTCGGCGGACTGCGCGTCAATCCCGGCTACCGTCGCCGCATCCGTTATCTTCGCGATGGTTATGCGTCGATCCGGAAGCTCGCACCGGTTACAGGCACCGTTCCCTGGTGGTTCACGGTTGTGGCGGCAGAGAACAAGACCGCGCGCAGGCTTCTTGAATCGGGCGTTGCCGGACTCCCGAAGTACCACTTTCAGAGCGACTATGTGACGTTTGCAATGGCGACGTCCCGAGGAAAGCGAAAGAACCTGTGGCGGCGGGCGACCGCAGACGACATCGCACACATTGTTGCCTTCTACAATGCTCATGCAGCGCGGTTTCAGTGCTCGCCGGTGCTGACCGAGGATGTGGTGAGGCGCATCGGCATCGAACAATTTTTTCTTTACAAAGACAGCGGTGCCGCTGCCTTGTGGGATCAGCGCGCGTTCAAACAGATCGTCGCCCGGCGATACCGCTCGCCCCTCGGCACACTTCGCCCAATCTATAACCTCTACGCGTCACTTCTTCGTCAGATTCCACTGCCGCGCGAAGGTGGCGCTCTCGATCAGACGTCGATCGCGTTCCTCGCGCTCAACGACGACGAGCAGGCGAACGCCGGTGCTTTGTTGAAAGATCTTCTGTCGCACTGCAAAACGCGCGCAGCCAGCATCGGTCTTCACGCGAAACATCCCCTAATCCCCGTCATTAGGAAGATGAAACCGCTGCAATACCCAGCGCGCGTCTATGCGGTCTGTTTCGAGGGCGGTCCACCAGCGCACGGACGACCGGTCCAGCCAGAGGCGGCCCTGCTATGAAAATCACGCTCATCCGCCCCAACCTCGGCGACTACCGTTCCTCCGACGCCATGCCGCCGCTGGCGATGGGCATCCTCGCGGCGCGCGCCGCCGGCCACGAAGTCGTCTTCTATGACGAAAAGGCCGAGACAGTTCCGGTAGGCGATACGACCGATCTCGTGGCAATGAGCGTCGAGACGTACACAGCACGCCGCGCCTACGCGCTCGCTGATGCGTATCGCGACCGCGGCGTGCCTGTTGTCATGGGCGGCTATCACCCTACGTTTCTGCCTGACGAGGCACTGCAGCACGCCGATGCGGTCGTGATCGGCGATGCCGAAGGAGCATGGGAGCGGCTGCTCGCCGATCTCGAGGCCGGTCGTCTTCAAGACAAATACGCCGGCAGCAACGACGCGCCGCTCACCGACTACCGCATCGACCGCTCTATTTACAAAGGCAAGAACTACGCGCCGGTAGAGCTTGTGCAATGGGGACGCGGCTGCCGTTTCTCGTGCGACTTCTGCTCGATCCACAGTTTTTACGGAACGTCGTTGCGCACACGACCGCTCGATGGACTCATCGCCGAGATCGAGTCGCTACCGGGAGGACGCCTGCTCTTCTTCGTCGACGACAATCTCTTCGGCCGGAAATCCGACCTTCTTGCGCTTCTCGACGCAATGACACCGTTGAAGCGCCGCTGGTCGTGCCAGATCAGCATCGACATCGCGCGCGACGAGGCGCTGCTCGACCGCATGGCCGCAGCGGGCTGTGGGTTCGTGCTCATCGGCTTCGAGTCGCTCAATCCCGAGAGCCTCCAACAGATGCACAAGGCTTGGAACAACGTCAGCGGTTCCTACGGCCACGTCGTCCGCGCTCTGCACGCGCGCAACATCGGCATCTACGGAACGTTCGTTTTCGGCTACGACGCCGACACGAAGGAGAGCATCGAACGCACGGTCGATTTCGCGTTGGAGTCGCGGCTTGAGATTGCGAACTTCAATCTGCTCACGCCCACGCCCAGCTCCGCGCTCTACGACCGTTTGGCGTCAGAGCAGCGGCTTCTTTTACCAAAGTGGTGGTTGGATCCGAATTATCGCTACGGCGACGCCGTTTTCGAGCCTCGCGGCATGCACGCGCACGAACTCACCGAGGGCGTCTTCGAAGCGCGCAGGCGCTTTTACAGTTGGCGCGCTATCGGGCGCCGCGTGCTCGGTGCCGAGACATCGTTTTCGCCATTTCGCGCTGGCCTCACCACCGTCGCCAACGTCATTTCCCGCCGCGAGATCTACAAGAAGCAATACCGGCTCCTCGGTATGTGACGGGCCACAATGAAAATCACATTCATCAAACCGAATATCGGCCGCATGGAGCACAGCCTCTACGTCGACGAGGGGCGCATGGAGCCGCTGATGCTGGCCGTACTGGCGGGAATGACGCCGCCCGACGTCGAATGCGTCCTTTACGACGACCGGATGGAGAGCATTCCATTCGATGAGCCGACCGACCTCGCGGCCATCACTGTCGAGACCTACACAGCGCGCCGCGCTTATGAGATCGCTGCCGAATATCGGAAACGCGGCGTTCCGACGATTCTCGGCGGGATGCACATCACATTGCTTCCCGACGAAGCAGCCTTGTACGCGGACAGCATCTTTCTCGGCGACGCGGAGACGATCTGGGAGCAGGTCGTCAACGACGCGCGAAATCACAAGCTGAAGCCACGCTACCAAGGCCCTCCTGGCGTCGGGCAGATCGGCCGCGTCCTGCCACGGCGCGATCTCTTCAAGGGCAAAGGCTACCTCCCACTCACGCTGATGCAGTTCGTGCGCGGCTGCCGTTTCGCATGCAGCTTCTGCGCGGTGAGCCAGTATTTCGATAAGAAGCATTATGTCCGGGCCATCGACGATGTTTTGCGCGAGATCGAAGCGCAGGACAGGAAGTTCATCTTCTTCATCGACGACAACATCGCCAGCGATCAGAAAGCGCTGGCCGAGTTTTGCCATGCCGTGACACCGTTAAAGTTGCACTGGGTCAGTCAGGCCAGCCTCGACGTCACGCGCAATCCGAAGCTGATGAAACTCCTGGAGCGCTCCGGAAACTGGGGCAACGTGACCGGATTCGAGACGATTACGCCCGAAAGCCTGCGCGAATCGCGCAAGTCGCCGAATCTCCCGCGCTTCACGAAATACAAAGAGGAAGTACGCATCCTTCGCGAGCATGGGATGCAGAGCTGGGCGGCGTTCACGCTTGGATACGACCACGACACCAAGGAGTCGATCGAAGCCACGGTCGATTTCGCGCTGGAGAGCCGGTTCACGCTGGCGGCTTACAACATTCTCATGCCGTATCCGAATACGCCGCTCTATCACAAGCTGGGAAAAGAAGGACGGCACCTGTACGGCGGGAAATGGTGGCTCGATCCGACCTATCGCTTCAATCGTGCCGCCTTCAAGCCCACGCTCATGAGCGCGGACGAGCTCACGGATGCCTGTCACGCCGCTCGCACTCGCTTCAACTCCATTCCGTCGCTCTTTCACCGCTTTGCCGACGTGCAGACCCACCTGCGCTCGCTCTCGCGAATGGGAGCGTTCTGGAAATACACGCTGCTCTTCAAAAAGGAAATCCCCAAGAAGCACGGAATGCGATTCGGACTGCAATGAAACGCGCGCTGTCGATTTATCAATATTCCGCGCCGCTCGTTCTGGCGCCGCTCTCGTTTCTGCTCTGGAAGCGCGAATACGGCGGAAACCTCAAACTCATCGCCACGGCGTGGCTCATTCCCATTCTGTGGGCGTACATCGTTCCGGGAATCGGCACGAACCTCTTGAACGTCTGGGAATTCGATACCCGGCTGCGGCTGGGCCGCTTCCGTCCGCATCACGGTTTCGTCTTCGGCTCCGCGACGGCGATGATCGCCTGGCTGGTTCACGGCTCACCGGCGCGCGATCTGTGGGACGTTGCCAGAAACGCGCTAATCCTCTGCTCCGTGATCGGCTTCTGGAACCTTCTTTACGAGGTCAAAGCGCTGCAGAGCGGAATCCTGCGCGTCTATAACCAGCCGTGGGCTGATGGCCGCGACGAGACCGCCATCGCGCTCGATTACGCGCCGTGGTTCTTTGGCGGATTCGGCGCGATCTACGGCGCCGGAATCGGATTGATGGAATGGCTGGACGGGAGAGGCGCGCTCTCGACGCCGATCTTCGCGACGGCATTCACTGTCGTTCTCGCCTTGACGCTCACCGTGCCAACTGGCGGATACGTTCTGCAATCGATTCGACGTCATGGGCATTGGGGCACACGGCCCGTGAAACGTCCATGCTGAAGCCGCCCACAGTCCGCACCGCTCCCGAGAGCCTTAACTGGATTCTCCTCAGTGCGGCCGCAGCGGCAACGTCCGGCTGCTTGTGGCTGGCCAGTCACGGCGGTTGGTGGACGATGCTTGCGGCAGCCGTCGTATTCGCCTTCGTCAAAAACGTCCCATTCGCCCTGATGCACGAGGCGGTTCACGGTGTCGCCGCGAATAGTCCGCGACGCAACTATTGGCTCGGTTTTCTCGCCAGTTGCATGTTCCCAACGTCTTTCTCAATGCAGCAGGTCGCGCACCTCGGCCATCACGCCCGCAATCGCACGGACTCCGATCTCTACGATTACTACCTGCCCGGTCAGTCGCGTTTCGTCCGCAATCTCTGGCTCTATTGCGGCAATCTCCTCGGCCTCTACTGGTTCTGCATCCCGCTGTCGAATCTGATTTATCTTCTTGGTACGCCCATTTATCGCTCGCGCTTCTTTGTGGAGCGCGTGGCGCCTGGGATGGGGTTTGGGCCGCATGTGCGGGATATTGCGCAGTTGTCGCCGCTTCGCGTCTGGCTGGAAATGCTCTGCGCGTTTGCTTACCAGGCCGCGATTTATGCCGGTCTCGGGCTCGATTGGAGAGGCTGGCTTCTGGCCCATTGGTTTTTCGCGCTGCACTGGTCGGCATTGCAGTATGTCGATCACGCCTGGAGCGCGCGCGACGTCGGGCATGGCGCCTGGGATTTGAGAGTCATTGCGCCGGTGCGATGGTTGACGCTCAACTATCAACTTCACCGCGCCCATCATTCGAATCCCGCGGCGCCGTGGACCGAATTGCCGGCTCTTGCCTCACATGACGACCGTGAACCAACATTTCTCCAGATCTACTGGAGCCTGTGGCGCAACGGTGTGCAACCGGCGCCTCCGATGGGCGCGCCGGCGCAGCGGTCATTATTTGCGGCGGCCGAGCAGGAAGCCTAAGAGAAGGCCCAGGACTAATCCCGCGCCTCCGGCGACGGCGGAGTACTTCACCACCGCGCGTTTTGCCTCGGTGAGAATCGGGTTATCGAGAAAATTCGTCCCGAAATGGATGGTGCGCAGACGCCATTTGCCATCGGCTTCTTTGACAACGGTCGCCGTCCATCGCGTCTGCATGGCGTACTGGCGTCCGTCAGCGAGCGTGTAGCGTTCTACTCCGGAGCCGCGCACGACTCCCCAGGTTTTGTCGGGCGAGAGCTCGGTAAGGGCATCGGCATTGAACGTCATGTTCAGCTTCTTGAGAAAGCCGCCCGGTCCAAACCAATGCCTGAAATAGGCCGACACCTGTTCGTGACCCGACATCACTTCCTGCGTGATTGT
The DNA here is from genome assembly GCA_963719365.1 of Thermoanaerobaculia bacterium. Taxonomy (GTDB): domain Bacteria; phylum Acidobacteriota; class Thermoanaerobaculia; order Gp7-AA8; family Gp7-AA8; genus JADGNZ01. Next base: position 3,329,113 of record OY970380.1, read on the forward strand.
CGTAGCGCGGATGTCTTTGCTCAGCACCGGCAGCATCGCATCGTAATTTCCGCTGTTGATCGCGGTCTGCACGGTCACGAGAATTCCGCGCAGCTCCTGATGAGTCTCGTGATCCGCTTCCTCGGCGGCATAAAGGGGAAGTGCCAGGAACAAACAGGCGATGAGCAGGGACTTAGTCATTCAATCACCTCATAAACGCGGCGCAGGTACCAGACGATCGCCAGCGCGGCCACGACGTCCAGCAAATGATGTTGGTGGACAAAGAGAGTCGAGACGACGACCACGGCGAGCCACAAAAGTAATCCAAAACGGACCGGAGCGCGAGCGAAGTCCGCACAGGCCAGCGTGATGGCGGTGGTATAGATCACGTGCAGCGACGGGACGAGATTGAAGGGATGGTCGATGCCAAAGATGCCGGCAAAGAGACCTCGGTAGGGAGCGCCAACTGGTACTACGCGCACAAATCCAAGCTCCGCCGGCAGAATCAGAAAAAATATTGCGCTGATCAGCGTGCCGGCGATGAGCTGCTTGCCGAGTGCTGGCATCCGCGCGGTGGGGACGAAGATGAGCGGCATGACGAACAACACGTACATCGACAAATACGCCCAGATGAACTGCGGCACGAACGGAATCGCCAGCTCCGCAGGCACGTAGAGATGCAAGCGCAAGGAACGCAGCGACGTGATCCAGTTCATCGCCGGATAGACGCCGAAGAACGCCACGCCGATCCAGAACGACCAGAAGGAAAACATCCGCAGCCGCTCCCAACGCGGCACGATCGGACTGGGAAGCGCATCCTCGGACATGGGATTCAACTATAGCGGAGCGATGATCACGTAACGCTCTTCTCGTTATCGAGCAACTTCCGGACGCGGTCGAGCAGCTCACGAGCGGCGTCGATCAGGCCAGCCAGCAACTTCTTATCGATCTCGCTCGTGCCCTCGTACTCGGTGGCATTGCGCTCTCTGTGGCAGCGGTCGAGTAACCGCCAGGTTGGAGTTGCAACGGCGAGTGTGTGCGGCAGAACCTGAAAGACGACATATCGTTTTTCGGATCGGTAGCCGTGAAGGCGTAGGGCAGCGAGTGCCAGCGCGTGGGCGGCGTTGTATGCGAGATCGAAACGGCTCTCGGGCGCGTTCGAAGCGTTCTGCGCATCATGAAGCCGCACCGAGGCGGAGTGGATCAATCCGTCGATCTCGTCTCGCGCGGGCGGTTCCCGTTTAAGAGTGCCGGTTTCGGCCAACCGTTCGAGGGACTCACTCTTTTGCATCGTCACTTCCGATCACGAAGAGCCGTCGTTGTGCCGTGATGCGCGCTGCGAACGAATCGTTACGCGCACGCTTTCGCTTCCACTCTGCGTTCGTGAAGACGGTGGGATTGATGGTCCGGGCGAGACTCTTCTCGGCCGATTCCAGCGCAGCATAAACGTCGGCGTACGCAAGATCGTCGGTAATCACGAGGAGGTCGATGTCGCTGCCGGCGCGCTCGCTGGCTTTGGCAACCGATCCGAAAACGAATGCGAGATGAATATGGTCCGAAAGTGGTGCCAGTGCCGAGCGTAAAGGCTCGACGACACCGACTGTCTTGACGATCAGACCGTGAAGCTCACAGAAGACCGGTGATTTCTTCTCGGCCTGGTAGTACTTCTGATTTCCGTCGCGCGTGACTCCGACAAGCCCGGCGGCGGCGAGACGTTGGAGCTGGCGGTGAACGGCTCCGGTGCCGCTGCCCGCAAGGCGAATCAGTTCCGCGCTCTGGAAACGACGCTCCGGCTGTCCGAACAGAAGCCCCAGCACGCGTTGCTGCACGGGAGTCAGAAGTGCAGTCGCTACAGCACTCCGAGCCGGCTTGTTTGTTACCGTTCTCATTTTGGGAACGATCGTACCCGATTTGGGAACGAATGCAAGGCGGACGAAAATGGCGAGCCGCGCTGGTGTCCCCGGCAGGGATCGAACCTGCGACCCACAGCTTAGAAGGCTGTTGCTCTGTCCGACTGAGCTACGAGGACGTTAGCGGGAAGAGAAAATTGGTCGGGGCGATAGGATTCGAACCTACGACCCCCTGGTCCCAAACCAGGTGCGCTACCAGACTGCGCTACACCCCGACGCGAACCTCACACAACAGCGGCTGCGGCAAAGGCGATTCCTGCGCCGTCGAGATCGCGTCAGACTGCCTGGGCGCGGTCGATGCGTCTCGGCGGTAAGGCGGCTTCCCACTGCCGCGCCGTGGGCAGATCGAGCGCGAACTCGAAGACGTGATTGTGGGCGCGGATGCGCAGCACTTTTCCCGGCATCGTGTGGCCGGTGGCCGTCTCGTCGTCGTACTCGACCTCTTCGATGAGCGCCAATTCGATCGACGCCTGAAGATCGGAGTTCTCGTAGTAGATGGCGTCGTTTTTCAGCGCCAGGGCCACGGGAATCATCTCCATCCCTTCCATCAGATTGGCGCGGGTGCAGACGCTCGCCGTGGAGCGATGTCTGGCCAGGATTTCATCGATGCGATCTTTGCTGCGCATGCGCAGGTAGACCCAAAGCAGGACTGCGAGAACGACGACGCCGCCGATGGTGATGATTTCGAGCGAGGGCATTCTGATCCTCCTGTCACGACTGTGTGACGGAAAAAAGCGTACGCCTTTTTCGCGCGAACGTCACGCGGTAAGCCGGATTTGATTGCGCTGACACATAATGGCCGCGAAGCAATCGTCCACGTTCGAGAGGTAAATAATGTTGCGTTTCTCCCTTGTAGCGGCCATTAGTGTGTTTTTATTTGCACCAACTATCGCTTCCGCACAATCTGCCAGCGCCTCCATCCAGGTCAACGTCACGCAGCCTCAACCCGTGGCCGCCGGAGCCAACTTCGATTACGTGATCAACGTCAGTAACGAAGGTCCGGACGATGCGCTGAACACGACGCTGACGTTCCCGTTGCCATCCGGCGTCTTCTTTCAGTCCGTAGCCACGGCAGCCGGCTGGTCGTGTACAAATCCCTCCGTGGGCTCCTCGGGAACGGTGACCTGCACCGCTCCGGCGCTGGCACCGGGCACCGCCTCATTCACGATCACCGCTTCGACTCCGCCGGCCGCCCAGACGGGCACGTACAGCTCGACGGCGACGATCACGAGCACGACACCGGATCCGAGTGACAACGACAACTCGGCGCAGGTCGACGTCACCATCTCCACGCAATCCGATTACGGCATCACACTCACGGCGTCGCCGGATCCGGTGAATGCCGGAACGAATCTGACCTGGATGATGACCGTTACGAACAACGGTCCGAGCACGGGAACGACGGCTTCTTTCAGCCTGCCGCTGCCCGCCGGAACGACCTTCGTCTCCCTCGGCGCACCCGCCGGATGGTCTTGCAGCTCGCCATCTTTTGGCACCAACGGAACCGTGACCTGCTCACTGACGACGTTGATGAATCCTTCGTCGCAGGCAGTCTTCACGGTCGTCTCGAAAGTGGATTCATCGACACCATCGGGCACGACGCTCTCGGCAACGGCGGCGGTCTCCTCGCCGGACGATATGTTCCCAATCAACGACTCCGCGACCGCGAGCGTGCAAACGACCACGCTCGTGGATCTCGCGGTGACGAAGAGCGTGGCACCGGCGACCGGCTTTCCGGGGACCGCGTTGCAGTACACGATCGTGGTTTCGAACAATGGACCGAGCGACGCGGCCGACGTCACGATGACCGACGTTCTTCCTGCCACTCTTCGCTTCACGTCGCTTGTCGCACCGGGTGGCTGGTCGTGCACGACACCGGCGCCGGGCGCGAATGGAGCGGTCACTTGTTCGATCGCGTCGATGACTGCCGGCAGCGGCGCGACCTTCACGCTCAATGTCACCATCGATCCGGCGACCGCAGCGGGAGCCACGATCAGTAACACCGCGCAAACCGGCAGTTCCACGCCTGACGCCAACAGCGCTAACAACTCCGCGACCGCGCAGGTCATCGTGGCTGCCCCGGCCAACGTCACGGCTTCGAAGTCCGTCAACGGAGCGATTCACCCGGAAGGCTCGCAGGTCACCTACACGATCGTTCTCACGAACACCGGCTCGGTTGCGCAGGGCGACAATCCTGGCAACGAGCTCACGGACGTTTTGCCATCCTCACTCACGCTGAGCAACGCCACTGCCTCGAGCGGCACGGTTGTGGCGAGTGTCGGTGCGAACACGGTGACGTGGAACGGTTCCATCGCCGGCGGCGGCACGGTCACGATCACGATTCAAGCGTTCGTCAAGTCCGGAACGATCGGATCGACGATCTCAAACCAGGCCACAGTTTCGTACGACTCCGACGCCAATGGAACGAACGACGCGTCACGAGCATCCGATGATCCGTCGACCATCGCACCGAATGACCCGACGTCATTCCAGGTCGTAGGCAGCGTCCCCGCTCTTTCGCAAATGATGCTATTGCTTCTCGCGGCCGCGCTGGCGGTCGTGTCGCTGATCGTGAGGAAGTAGAATCTATTGATGCCCGACGCGCGCCGGAAGACCCGTAACGAGCACTCCTCGGGCGGCGCCGTGATCGACATGCGCGACGGAAAGCCGTTCGTGGCCATGATCGCCACGCGCGGTCGCTCGCGATGGGGCTTGCCGAAGGGCGCCGTCTCCCAGGGCGAGACGTCGGAACAGGCAGCCTTGCGCGAGGTGAAAGAAGAGACCGGCCTTGATGCCGAGGTGATTGGACTGCTCGACACGATCGAGTACTTCTTTCGAGCCGGCGACACGCTCATCAAAAAGAGCGTCGACTTTTACCTCATGCATCACCTCGGCGGCACGCTCGCGCCGCAGCTCAGCGAGGTCGACGACGTGGAGTGGGTGCCGCTTTCCGAGGGGATTGAGCGCGCGAGCTTCGAGTCGGAGCGGAAGCTGCTTTCTTCTGCGTTGGAGCAGATCGAGCTGGTCGTGAAGCGGGCGCGCGCTTCGCCGGCTTCGTAACTTTCTTTTTAGACCCGCCTTTTTCCTCTTCGAGTTTGTCGGCAAGAGTCGGCGCTTTGCCGCTTGCCGTACGGTTGCTCTGCCATGTTCGTTTCGAAGCACCAATCTCCTCGACCGTGAGATCGGAAACGACGGAGCCCGGCGCGACTTCGGTGACATCGACGTCCGCGTTCGCGAATTCATCGCGGTGTTTCAGTAGAAGCCACTCGTTGCCTTTGCTGTCGCCGCGTCCGTGAATCTTCACCAGCGCCCACTCGCCGAACATCTTCTTGCCGAACATCCGAAACGCCAGTTTGCCGGACTTGAGCGCTTTGACCGGATCGTCGCCGGGCTCAATGAACTCCCAGGTGCCGTTGTCCCAGATGATGACGTTGCCGCCGCCGTACTGGCCGGCAGGGATCACGCCTTCGAACGATGCGTAATCGTACGGATGGTCCTCCGTCATCATCGCCAGCCGCTTCGTGGCCGGATCGTACGAAGGCCCTTTCGGCACCGCCCACGACTTCAGAACGCCTTCCATCTCCAGGCGGAAGTCGTAATGCAGACGCGAGGCGTTGTGCTTCTGAATGACGAAGATCGGAAGCTTCGCCGCCTTCGGCTTGCCGCCCGAGGGCTCCGCCGTGATGCCGAAATCGCGCATCGCGCGGTACTTCTTGAGAAGGTGGTCGGGCATGGGTTTTGGGTGTCTGGGTTGCCGGGTTACCGGGTTACTGGTTGCTGTTTTTTGTGAGTTGCTTTGTTGCCAACCTTACCAACGCTCGGCAAGCTGAGAGCTGAGCAACCCAGCAACTCAGCAACCGAGCAACTGCCTCACGCCCTCCGCTTTTTCGCCGCCGGGCGAGACTTGCTCCTCGATGCTGGCTTCGCCGGCGCGCGGCGCGCCGCGGCCCTGGCACCGCCGCCGCCTTTGCTGAGACTGCGGCGCAACGCGTCCATGAGGTCGATGACTTCGCCGCCTTTCTCCTCTTCCTTATCCTCCGGCTCGATCGTCTTGCCCTGCGACTTCGCTTTGATACGTTGCAGGAGCCGCGCGCGGTACTCATCCTTGAACTGAAGCGGATCGAACTTCTTCTCCGTCAGCTCGTTGATGAGCATCTCGGCCAGTGCTACTTCCTTTTCTTTGACCGGACCTTCCTCCAGGTCGATGGCGCCGAAGTCGCGCACCTCGTCGGCGTAGTACATCGTGTGGAGCACGAGCCCTTTCTCGTAAGGACGCATGACGACGAGGTGCTCCTTGCCCGCGGCCACCCAGCGAGCCACAGCCACTTTGTCCTGCTTCTTCATCGCCTGGGAAAGCAGCCGGTACGTCTTGCCTCCGCCCGGCGACGGTCCGAGAAAGTACGCCTTCTCGAACATGAGCGGATCGATCTCGTGCAGATCGACGAACTCGGTGATCTCGAGCGCGCGGTTGTCATCGGTCTCCAGCGTCTCGATCTCCTCGTCGGTGAAGGTCACGTACTTGCTCTTTGAGATCGCGTACGCACGGATCAACTCATCCGAGTCGACGATCTTCTCGTGATGGGGGCACCACCACTTGCGATTCACGCGTGTGCCGCAACTTTCGTGCAGCAGGTTGAAGTGAATGTCTTCCGACTTCGTTGCCGTGTAAAAGCGAACGGGAATCGAGACCAGGCCGAAAGAAATCGTCGCGTTGCGCAACGGTCTGAGTGCCATGTGTTCCTCCGCGAACCGATGTTGCATCCAGCGTTCCAGTGAGCTGCGCGTGGAAGTCACTGAAACGGCGTAACTTGAACGGCTGGCTGGCCCATCCGCAGCGGCTTCGATCTTGCAACGGCAGGCCGCGGTTAGAGATGGACTCACCCATCCGCAGCACGTTGTGGAGCGCCTACGCGGTGCTCGTTGTAATCATCGTGGCCGGTCTGGCGCTCACGGTGGGGATACTCCATCTTTCCAATCAGCAGGAGTACCGCATCGTCGAAGGATCGGGACCGTTGCTCGATAAGGTCAGTGCGATGAATGACGACACGCTGGCGATCATGAGCGCGGCGCGCGGATTCGCTCTGACCAAACGGACGCAGTTTCAGCAACAGTACGACGAGGCCGTGCGCGATTTCAGCAAGTCGTCCACGAGCGCAACGAATCTGGCAACCGATCCGCGCGATGCACAGCGTGTCAGCAAGATGCGGAAGCTGTTCGATGGGATCAAGCAGTACACCGATCAGGAGATGATCGCTGCCCGCGAAGACCGCGACGGGAACGCGAACGAGTACATGGTTGAGGCAGCCAAAGAGCACAGCGCCGCGCCCGACTATGCCGGCACGATGGCGGACGAACATGCCCGCCGGGAGCGCACCGATTTTCAGCGCATCACCGGCATGCGCTCCAGCCTGACGTTGCTGATGGTGATCGTCAGCCTGGTGGTCATCGCCATCGCCGCGCTTCTGATCTGGAAAATCCAACAGTCGCTCATGGCATCGGTGCAGCGGCAGGTGCAGCGCACCGAGACGATGATCGCCGGGATGTCGGACGGCGTGATGCTCGTGGATGCCGAGGGGAAGACGGCGTTTCTGAATCCCGCGGCGCAGAAGCTGTTGAATCGATCCGAAGTCGGCGTTCCGATTTTCAAGCACGCCGAAACATACGGTCTTGTAAACGACGAAGGCGCGCCGATCGACGCGAAAGAACTGCCGGCCGCGCGCGCTCTTTCGACCGGGCGCGCGGTGCGCGATGCCACGATGCGCATCGCCAGTGGCGATCGCCAGATCGCCATCTCGATGAGCGCCACTCCGCTGCACGAGGATGGACACATCTCCGGTGTCATCGTCACGTTCCGCGACATCACGGAACGTCTCCGGCTCGAAGAAGAGCTGCAGCTTCAAGCGGAGCGCGCACAAATTCTCGCCGACGCCGGCGCATTTTTCGCCAGCAACATCGATCCCGTCTGGGTCAATCAAGCGATCGCCGAGCGCGTTGCCGAAGTCCTCGGCGATTGGGCCGCGGTCATCCTCAAATCGGGCGACACGAACGAGCTGCGCGTCGCCTCGATTTATCACCGCGAGATGGCGTCGCTGGGCTTGGCCTGGTCGTACATCTACCGCCAGCCGCTCATCGTCGGCGAAGGAATCATCGGCCAGGTCGTGAGCACCGGTTATCCCTCGCTCACCCAAAACCTCGGCACCTCGAGCGCCGTCGTTCCCGAGCCGGAGCTGGAAGGCGGCTACCACGCCGCGCCGATGAAACTGGCCTCGTTGCTGATTCTTCCGCTGCGCACGCGCCGCGAAATGCTCGGCGCCCTCGTCATCGCAGCGAACGATCCCGAGCGCGCCATGACCGACGAGAAACTGCCACTGGCCGAGATCCTCGCCGAGCGCGCGGCCCTGGCGATCGAAAACGCGAAGCTCTACACCGAACAGGTCGACGCGCGGCGCAAGGTGGAAGACCTCTCGCGGCTCAAGGACGAATTCCTTTCCATCGCCTCGCACGAGCTGCGCACGCCGGTCACGTCGATCAAGGGATACACGCAGCTCGCCAAAGCGCTCATTCGTGAAAACGATCTCGTGACGTCTGAGGAGTATCTGGATGTGGCGCTCGACCAGATCGATCGGATGTCGCGCCTCATTCTCGAATTGCTCGACGTTTCGCGCATTGAGACTGGCCGCCTCGAAATCCGCCGCGAGCCGATTCCGTGGTCGACGTTCGTGTACGACGTCGTGCATCGTCATCACACCGCTGTCAGCGATCGCCGTTTTCAACTCAATGTACCGGTCAGCAACAAGCGGGTCATCGGCGATCGCGACCGTCTCGAACAGGTGCTCGGCAACCTGATGGAGAACGCGGTCAAGTACTCGCCCGACAGCAGCGAGATCATGGTCTCGCTGGAAGAGCGCGACGATCAGCTCGTGACGTCGATTGCAGACCGCGGCATCGGCATCCCGTCCGACGAGCTCGGGCAGGTGTTCGAGCGTTTTCATCGCGGGCGCCAAGTCTCATCGACGAACTACGGCGGTCTCGGCCTCGGCCTCTACATCACGAAGCAAATCGTGGAACGTCACGGCGGCACGATTTGGGTGGAGAGCCGCGAAGGACAAGGGACGACGTTCTCGTTTTCGCTGCCGGTGGCGAGCTCAGTCGAGCAGCCGTTACCTGCGGACGCGGACGAGCCGCAGATCGCGTCGGCGTCGTAGGGTCCGGTTCTTAGATGCTGAAATGTTAAATGTTGAGTGTTGGGTGTTAAGTGTTGAATGGATCACACGCATTCGTGGACACCATTCAACATCCAACATTCAACATTCAACATTTAACATTTCGGTTTTGAATCCCGCCGCCCGGCACTGAATTTTCACTCACACGACACGGTTTCCGCCTCCAATGCAGCGGCTCCTCGTTCCCTTCGTGCTTCTTCTTTCCGCGGCTGCAGTCAACGCCCAGGATCTACGGCTTGATTACCAGCGCGAGTCGCTGACCGGCACATACCGGCACTACACGCAATATGTCGATGGGCTTCCCGTACTCGGCGGCGAAGTCATCGAGCGCGCCGATCGCGATGGAACCACGCGCGAGCTGCATCGCGCCATCGCTTCCGCTGCTCCCAAACGGACGCTCATCGCGAAGCAGTCGGCACTCTGGGCGTTGCCCGCGGGCGCGGTGCGCGATCAGCAAATGGTCGCCGTCAATGTTGGCGGCGAAGCGCGGCCGGCCTGGCGCGTTGTCGTCGAAGAGAATCCGCACGAGCCGGTCGCGCACTACGTCGACGCGGCGACCGGCACGGTGATTCTTTCGAAGCCGCTCTTTGCACGAGTCACCGGCAGCGCACGCGTTTTCGATCCGAATCCGGTCACCAAATTGAACAACCCCTTGCTGCGCGATCAAAACGGCGTCGCGTCTGCCGTGCCGGATGCCGCGTACTCGCTGGTCGATCTTCTCGAGCTCAATCCGGCCGGCATGCTCACCGGACCGAACGTTCAGATCGTCGATATCGATGCGCCGTCGACTGCCCACGCAGACGCCTCGCAGCCGCTGCTCTTCGACCGCAGCCAGCCGCAGTTCGAAGAGGTGAACGCGTACTTTCATCTCGATCGCAGCCAGAGGTACCTGCAATCGATCGGCTACAACGGCTCGCGGCGCATCATGGCCTACTCGATCCCGGTCGATCCGCATGCAGTTTCCGGTTCCGACAACTCGCTCTACGTCGGCGGCGCTACGTTCGGACAAGGCAACCTCTTTTTCGGCGACGGCGGCGTTGATGACGCCGAGGATTCGGATATTTTGCTTCACGAGTTCTGTCACGCCATTCAGGACTGGATCTCGCCGGGGGCATTCTTCGGTACATCGTCGAGCCAGTCGCGGGCGATGGGCGAGGGTTACAGCGACTACTGGGCGTTCTCGTCGAACTACGTGCCCGGCCTCGGCACCGGCCGCGATCCGTACTGCCTCGCGGAGTGGGATGCCCGATGCGGGGGCGACGACGCGTCGCAGAACTGCGGGTATGCGGATGGCGCGGACTGCCTTCGCCGCGTCGACAGCGTCAAGACGATGAACGATTTCGTCGCCGGTGACACCTCAGGAACCGAGCACAAGAACGGCGAGATTTGGTCGTCCGCGCTCCGCGAGATTTTCGATGCGCTCGTACAGCGCCACGGTGTTGCCGCCAGGCCCATGGCCGATACGCTGGTCCTCGAGTCGATGTTCGGCGCACCGGCCGATCCGACCTACGCGATCCAGGCGGTCAAGCTGCTCGATGCCGATCGCATTCTCAACGGCGGTACGCACGGCGCCACGATCTGTTCCGCGTTCATCACCCGGCTGATTCTCACCGCATCCGGCTGCGACCGTACGCCGCGCGGCGATGTCACGTTCACGCAGTCGCCGCAGCATGGACTGCTGATTCCAGACGCGGCGCCTCGCGGAGTGATGCCAACGATCGAGATCACCGATACGCGATCGATCGAACGGATCGTCGTCAGCGTCAACATCGTTCATCCATCGCGCGGCGATCTGCAGATCAGTCTCATCGCTCCGGACGGCACAACGGCAATTTTGCAAAATCCTTCGACCGATCATGCGCCGTTCTCACCGGTGACGTATGGGATCGACGCCAACACAGTTGACCGGCTCGACGTCTTTCACGGCCGCTCCGCAAACGGCCAGTGGACGCTCAACGTGCGCGACCTGCAGCCGCAAAACAGCGGCACGCTCATTTCGTGGTCGCTAGGCATCACCTACGTTGGCGATGCGCCGGCAACGACGCGGCCGGCATCGTTCGCGCCGCGAAAACACATCGCTGCCGTCGCGCACACACCCGGCCTGAACGGTACGAGCTGGCAGACCGACGTGCGGCTTTTTAACGGAGGCAGCCGGCAGGCGAACATCACCGCGATTTTCACGCGCGCAGGCGAGGAAGGTTGGGGGCATTTCGCGGCCGTGAAGCTCTCGGTCGCGCCGCAGCAGGTGATGGCACTCGACGACGTCGTCGCCACGCTGATGGAGACAACCGGCGTCGGTCAGCTCGAGTTTCTCGGCGACACCGACGCGCTGATCGTCACCAGCCGCACCTTCACGAAAGTCACAACCGGCGGCCCAGGAACGCCCGGAACCTATGGCCAGTTCATCCCCGCCGTGTCGACGACGGACGCGATGACGCTTGCCGATGTCCCGCACATCCTCAGCACCTCCGACTTCCGCACCAACCTCGGCTTCGCAGAAGTCAGCGGCAGCGACGGAACGGTGCGCGTGACGTTGTTCGATGCGGCGAGCGGATCGGTCGTCTCGCAGCACGACTACGCCGCCTTGCCCTTCACACAGATGCAGTTCCCTGCGACCGGAGCGGCGCTGATGACCGCGCAGATGCAGGTGGTCAGCGGCGACGCGCGCATCGTCGCCTACGGCTCCGTGATCGACAACCGCAGTGGCGATCCGATCTACGTCGCAGCGTCCAAGCTGCAGGAAGGCCCGTTCGTCGCGCCGGTGATCAATTCCCCGGGCATCAACACGCTCTGGCGCAGCGACATCGTCATCAGCGCGTTCGGTGAGAGCGGCGGCAGTTTCGATCTGACCTACGTCGATTCCGCCACCGCAGAACGGATCACGAAGCATGGCGTCCTCGCTCCGAATCAGGCAGTTCGTATCGATGATGTCGTTGGCAGCTACTTCGGCCGCGCGAGCTCATTCGGCACCGTGCGCGCCAACCTTCCGGGCAATCTCGTGGCGACGTCGCGAACATTCACCACGTCGAGCAACGGAACGTACGGTCAGTTCATCATGTTCACACCCGCCGCCGAAGGCTTTGCGCCGCTGGCTCCCGGAGGCGCCGCACGGGAACTGCTTCACGTCGAGCACTCGCCGGCATTCCGAACAAACGGCGGCGCGATCAATACCGGCGGCAGCGACGCGCTGATCCGTTTTTCGTTGTTCGACGCAGCAGGTCTGGCCCTCGGAAGTACGGACCGTACCGTCGGTCCGCTGCAAGTCATTCAGTTTCCGATCGACGCCCTGACATCCTCGGCGTTCGTGGATGGCCGCCTGGAAGTTCAAATGCTCTCCGGGAGCCGAGGCGCGATCGCATGGGTGTCGGTCATCGACAACGTCACGGGCGATCCGATCTTCGTCCCTGCGCAGTGACGGAGGCGCAATTCGATCAGTGTTGTATTCTTCAGACCCATGCCCGTGACGCAGCCCGAGCCGCAAACGCTCGCTCAAGTACCGTTCAAAGTCCTCGATGAGACGCTCCGCCAGCTTCGCGGAACGCGTAACGACATCATTCGCTATGCGGTCTGGAACACCCGCAACCTGACAGACGACGAGTTCAACCACGCCGACGACCGCAAGCTCCTCGGCTATTTCCGGCAGGATCTTCTGGAAACGCGTTTTCTCTCCAAAGGCCGCCGCGTCGATCTGATCCAGCTCTGGCACTGGTTCGACGATCAGATGACCGGCACCGAGCCGATGCTCATCGCCGGCCAGGAAGTCTTCGTCAACGTTCAGGACAAAGATCTCGAGAAAGTGCGCAAGCGGATCTCCGAGATCCAGTCATTCCTGCCCACGCTGCGCGGCGACGACCTGGAAGCGTTCAAGCGCGTGAAGTACAAGCTCCGCCGCACCGTCCTGCGCCTGACCTACGACCTGCACCACCTCTTCAAGCGCCTCGAAAAATACCGCAAGAACTTCGGCGGCCCCGCGGTTCCGCGCCTGGAGAACGTCCCGCACGACGTGGCAGCCGACGTCCCCGAGCCTCTGCCGATCGACGAGCACGATGAACACGACGAGCAGTGAGAGTTAATTGGTGTAGTCGGCGAGTAGGGCGACGTGCTTGCCGTAAGGCGAGCCTTGAAGCTTGTTGAACAACTTGCGGTCGGCGGTGATCAATCGGGTGTTCATCCGGACGGCAAGTGCGACATAGGACGCATCGTACGGCGTGACGTTCCCAGAAGTACTCAGCGCGATTTGAAGTGCGTCGTCTGCGATCTGACGGTTCGCAACTACGGTGAATGGCCCTTCCATCAAAATGACGATGATCTCCAATGCGCGCGCTGCTGTCATCGTGCCGCGGCGCACGAACTTCGCGAGAATACTGGCGCACTCAGCGAAGAGCAGGTCAGGCGCAAGGAAGTTCTCCTCGGCATAGAGAAGATCGGTTGCTGCATCAGAGTCAGCCTCGGTTGTGTACCACTTGATCACGACGCTCGCGTCGATCACGTGCGGCATCAGCGCTCGCGATCCTCGCGCAGCAACTCGGTCGTGTCGGGGAACTTCTGGCCGCTTTGCCGGATCTCATCGGCAATGCGGCGAGTCCGTTCACGCCAGTTCTTCCATTGCTCTCGCTGCTCCACGGTCTGCTCAAGAATGACCTTGATATCCGCTTCCAGTGAGCGCTGTTTGCGGGCGGCCTGTTCTCGCAGTTTCTCGACCGTCTCTTCTGCCAGATCCTCGATCAGGATGTTCATGACCTCTCAATCATAGCAAGCGTAGACCACCGCGCGTCAGCCGTCGCGATGCTTCCGAATCACCGCTGTGCTGTCTGGAAACTGCTTGCCGCTCTTCTTAAGCTCATTGAAGATGCGGTCGACGTTCTTGTTCCACTTCCGTAAATGGCGCCGGCGCTCCGCAGTCTCATCAAGGATCGCCTTGATCTCGGCCTGCAGGGATCGGTTTTTCTCCGCCGCCTGTCGCTTGAGCTCCCTGACCGTTTTCTCGCTGAGGTCTCGAATCAACGTGTTCATGATTTCAAAATAATACCAACCTACACATCGTAATTACTCTGCTGCCCGTCGATGACATCGATTCCCACGGTCTTCGTGATGCGGTCCGAGTTGTCGAGAATCTGGAGCGTGTAATGACCGGCTGCCACGTTGTTGATTTGCGTTGTGCCGGGCGGTAACGGCGAGATTCCCTGCGAGACTGGATTGAGGCCGTGGGTGACGCCGGCGGCGTCGATCAGGCGGGCGCGGCGCGTGGACGAATCCTTCGAATGCAGGATGATCGTTCCGCCGGGCGAGAAACGGACTACCTGTTGCGACGGTGACGACATCGACAGCGTTTGCGACGCGTAGTTGCGCGCGATCACCGTCACGGTGTAGACGCCGGGAGCGAGCGCCAGGTTCACGGTCTCGCTGCTGTTGCCGAAAAATCCCGACGACGACGACGGAAGCTCGTTGCCTTGCGAATCGACGACGCGAAGCACATTCACAGTGAGCGGCGTGTTGTCTCGCGTGTCGATCGCACGAATGGTGATGCCGTCGCCCGGCGAGAGCTGGAACTGCACCTGGTCGGGATCGGAGTCGCCGATGATGATCTGACGCGAATCGTGTCCGTAGCCGCTCTTGTCCGCAGTGATCTGATACGTGCCGGCAGCAACGTTCTCGATGGTGAAACGTCCGTCCGGATCAGTCGCCCCGGCGGCGCCGCCAAAGACCGACTGGCCGTTGGCCTGGCGAAGATCGACGGTGGCTCCATCGAGCGGATGCGAGTTTGTATCGACGACGCGGCCGCGCACGGTCACCGTTTTGATCGTGATGTCGAAGGTATCGGAGCCGTGGACCTCGTATTGCGTCGAGAAAGGACTGAGGCGCGCCATGTCCACGACCTGCACCAGGTACGTGCCGTCATCGAGGCTGCTCACTTCGTATTGGCCGTTCGAGTCCGCGGCCGCGCGGGAGACGGTCTGGCTTTTTGCGCCCAGAGGAATGAAGGTGATCGAGGCGCCGGCGACGGGAGCGCTGTTTCTCATGATTCTGCCGCTGATCACGGTTGACCCCTGGAAGTCGATGTCCACTTGCGCGGTGCCGCCCGGCTCGAGCTCCACGGTTTTCGGCGCCGCGGTTTTGCTTGTTCCACCGAACATCGCGCCCGTGCGTGCGGAGACTCGAATCGTGCCCGACGGCGCACCATCCATGCGGAAATTGCCGGCGCTGTCGACCGGGGCCTGCACGCCGCCGCCACCGCCAAACGGCCCGCCACCGCCGCCGCCCGAAACGCTTGCAGTCACGGTGGTCTGTTCCAGCTCCTGCGGCGTCAGTCCGTTCACATGGCCGCTGATCACACCGCCGCTTTTCATGATCACGCGAACGGGTCCGGACGAAGCGATGTCGACGTCGCGAAGTGTGGCCAGCGCGAAGCCGTTTTTTGTTGCGGTGAACGTGTAGTGGCCTGGCGCGAGCGCTTCGATTGCGAAGGCGCCGTTGCTGTCCGTGGTTGCCGAACGGCCGCCATCCATCTCGCTGGCTGACGCTGCGCGGACCATCGTGTCAGGAATCGGAGCCCCGCCGTCGGTGACGACGAAGCCGGTCGCGCGCAGGCCGCTGGAGAGTTGCACATCGAGCCGCGTCTCTTTCGCTGCCGCCACAGTCACCGTCTTCTGCTGGGCGATGAAGCCGCCGCGGGAAAAGGTGAACGTCTTCTCGCCCGGCTCCAGCGTATCGATCGTGTAGTCGCCGTTCGGATCGGTTGTTCCGCTCGTATCGGCGGCGTCGAAGCGCATCACGCGCCCCCCTCCGCCGCCCTGCTGATCCTCGCGGACCGAGACGCCGGCGACCGGGCTGCCGTCCGGACCGGTGACGCGTCCCGTCAGCTTCGCTCCCGTCTCGACGTCGACCTCGACGTCCGGCGCGGTCTTGCCGTCCTCCACTTCGATGTTCGCAACGCGTGCCGTCGTGTAGCCGGGCGCGTTGACGACCACCTGCGTCGAGCCGGGCTTGATCCCTTCCAGAACGAACGAGCCGTCGTCGCTCGTGAACTGCTTCTGCATCGGCGGCATCATCATCACCATGCCGCCGCCGCTGCGCGAAGTCGTTACGCCAGCCATGAACGACGTGACTGGCTGGTGGCTGGCTTTATCGAGTACGCGTCCGGTGATGCGGCCACCGGGAGGCAGCTCGATCACGATGTCTTTCGACGGCGCCGTGACCGGACGCATTTCCTGGATGAACGAGTCCTGCTTGTTGGCGATCAGCATCATCTGGCCGGGTGTGAGGTCGGCGATGCGAAACGCGCCATCCGGTCCGGTCACCGCGCCCTGGAATCCGCCCTGCGACATGGCCCGGATGTTGACGCCCTCCACGCCCGCGCCGCCGCGCGTGACGCGGCCCGTGATCTCGACGCCCGGATCGAGCGCGACTTCGACCGGCTTCGTCGTTGCGTCGACTTTCGTTCCGCGCACCGTCTTGTTGGCGAAGCCCTCTCGATTGAAGGCGAGGTCGTATGTTCCCTCTTTCACTTTGATCGAGAACGTGCCGTCGCTGCCAGTGCGCACCAGTTCGTCGTTTCGATTTCCGGCGATGCTCGACATGACGATCCGGCGCACGCCGCCCATGGCATCGGCGGACGATTCGATGGCCTCGACGGCGACGCCGGAAAGCGGCTTGTGGTCTTTGTCGGTCACGCGGCCGGTCACGGCGATGCCGCGCGGAATCGTGATCGTCACTCCGGTCTTGCGCTCGCCGACTGCGAGCTTGAGCGTCGCCGATTTGGCTCCCGGATAGCCGCGCTTCAAGGCGTCGACGTGAAGGTCTGCATCCGTCTCGACGTTGCGCAGGACGAAGTGGCCGTCGGGCGCGCTGTAGCCCTCGCTCGCGTTGCCGCCGCGCGTCACTCCGATCATCGCGAACATGTCGTTGCGCGACGTCGCACGCGCAGTGGCCAGGTGCGCTGCCGCGACCGGCCGTTTGTCTTCGTCGAGGACGTTGCCGCTGATCCGGCCGCGCGCCGTCGCGTAGAGCGCTTTCTGCACCGCATCGGCGCCTTTGACGGTAATTGGCTGGGCGCCGGTGATGACGTAACCCGGGCGGTCCGGCCTCACGTCGTACCTGCCGGCGACGACCGGCGACATCGTGAAGTTGCCCTTCGCGTCGGTGTAGACGTCATGCGTTGCCTCCCGCCCTCCGAACGCGCCCGACGGCGCAATGGCCACGTGCGCACCGGTGACTGGAAGCTGCGATTTCACATCGCGCACGCTGCCGCTCACGCTGCCGCCTTTGGCCAGTTTGAGTGTGGCGGCACCCGTGGCCGTTCGGGCGCGCTGGGCCACGCGGTTTCCGAGCCGCGCTTCAACGTGGTCCCACTCTTTTTTCGCGTGAGCGATCGTGAAGGTGCCATCCGCCGCCGTCTTCGCCACCTGCCAGCCGTCGAGCCAGAGTTGCGCGTCTGCGGCCGGCGTCTGGCCGTCTTCGGCGACGACACGGCCGGTGATTGCCACGCCAGCGTTCATCGAGAAATCGGGACCTTTCTTCGTTCCATTCGGGCCGATGAGCTCATCAACGACCGCGTACTCGGGATGCAGCACGATGAAGCGGAACGCCCACTTCGAAAGATCGGGAGCGGTGTAGTGACCGCCGGCGTCCGTTTTCGTCACGTATTCGGCGGGACCGAAAATCGCGACCGTGGCGTTCGGAACCGGCTTGCCGTTCGCGGTGATCGTTCCGCGAACGGGCGCCGCTTGCGTCAGAAGAATCGCGCCGGCGTCATCGTCCGCGGCATAGCGTCCGCTCGATGGCGCGTAGCCGGCAGCATCGATGCGGACATCGACGACGATCTGATCCTTCGGGACGTCGAGCGTGAACTTGCCGCCCGAATCCGTCGTCGTGGTCGCCAATGGCACGCGTTGCGGATCCGCCGATTGCAGGCGCGCGCCCAGCGCCGCCATCAGCTCTGGCGCAAAGAGCGACACCTTTGCTCCCGTCACCGCCTTGCCGTCAATGTTGATGACGGTACCGGTCACCGCCGCGTGAAGCGGCACGGCCAGCGACGACAGTACGAACGAGATGCAGAGCAAGCGCCGGATAGCGAGCATGTTTTTCCTCCCGAGGTTGAACGGATGTACGAACTGTAGACGAAGAATGCTGAACACAGTTTCGGCGTTTGGCCATGCATGCCGAGAATGCCGGTTCGCGGAGAAAAGCTGCGCCAGCGGCTGGATACGCTCGTGGAGACGTTCGACGTCTCGACGATCGCTCCCGACCCGCTGCAACTCGTTCTCCGCTACGCCAATCCTCACGATCAGGAAGTGGCTGGTCTTCTCGCTGCCGCATTCGCCTATGGCCGCGCGGACATCGTCGTTGCCAACGCCGGCCGCGTGCTCGAGCGGATGTTGCCTTCGCCTTATGAATATCTCGTGAAGTTCGATCGCGCCGAGGCCAAGCGGCGTTTTGCGGGATTCACGCATCGCTTCCACAAAACACCGGAGCTCATCGATCTGCTCGCGCGCATCGCCGCCGCCATTCACGAGCACGGCACGCTCGGCGAGCTTTTCCGCATCTGCTACGACGATGACGACCGCGACATCGGTCCGTCGCTGACGCGTTTCGTCGACGCGCTGATCGGATCGCACAAGACGAAAGCGCTCGACTATCTCCTCACATCACCCGCCAACGGTTCCGCATGCAAACGGATGAACCTCTTTCTCCGCTGGATGGTCCGCCGCACCGCGCCCGACCTCGGCATCTGGGACTTCGTCGATCCCGCCAAACTGGTGATGCCGGTCGACACGCACGTCCATCGCATCGCCACCTTCCTCGGGCTCAACAGCCGCAAAACGCCAGACTGGAAAGCGGCCCGCGCGCTGACCGATCGCCTGGCGAAATTCGATCGCGCCGATCCCGTCCGCTACGACTTCGCCATCTGCCGCCTCGGCATCCTCGATCTCTGCAGCCGCAAGCGCCGCAAAGCAAACTGCGACGTTTGCCTCCTGCGCGACGTCTGCCGCTTTCCGGTTGTGTAAGGGGGTCGAACTAGCGGTAACGAGGGTAAGGGGTAGGTTTTTAAGCCGGCCACTACAGTACTGATGTAATGATTGACGCCCGAAGGGTAGGACGGCTACACTGCGCGCCTTCATCTACAGAGCAAGGTCAGGCCTCTGGCCGAGGGAGAGATCGCTGTATGACCATCCAACGACATCGTCGGATACTGCTGTGTGCTGTGCTCACTGGATTCGCCCTGGCCGGGGCTCAGGCCGGTCAGTGGCAGGCGCCCGCGCCGGCAAAGACGTCAATAGCAATGGATCACGGCACTCCCGTGACCATCGTCGATGCCACACGTCCGGGGGTCATCGTGGCGAAGGGGCTTGGTCTTGCCAGCATCGCTGGTGATGAAGACGGGTTCGGTTTCGGCTACGGTTGGACACCACCGCTCACGTGCGAGGTATTTGACAACCGCGGTCCCGAGGACCAGGGCGTGTTTGACCAACGCCATCCCAGCAGCGCATACAACAGCATCTGTCCGTTTGTCGGATCGTGGCAGCAGAGCTTCGCGGTGCCTTCCGGCGGCGTTGGGCAGTTCACGGTTCAATTGCGCATCCTCGGTGGCTCCGGCAACCTTTCACAGTGCTTTTCGTCCCCGTGTGGCTGCGCGACACCCTCGCCGCAACTGTTCATCAACGGGGTCTTACAGGCAGGCTTTTTCACTGATCCGGGGTGTGCGCAGATCACGCTTTGGCAGAAGACATTCCAGGATGCCGATGCAGCGATCGCCTCGGGCGGCTCGTTGAATTTCGAGGTGCATTGGAACGATCAGCCTTTCGCAATTGACTGGTCCAAGGTGACGGATGTTCTGCCAGTTGCCAAGATCAAGATTCTCGATGGCGACGGACAAAAGGGCGTCATCACGAACGCGGTCGAGAAGCAACTGAGGGTACAGCTCTCGACGGATGATCCGGCTTTCCCCGTCGCTGGTATGAACGTGGGGTTCAAAGTCGTTTCGTTCCCGCCGAAAGCAACGAAGTTCGGGATCGGTGGGAATGACAAGGCCACGACCGCGACATACAGCGCTACCGCGGACGCAAACGGAATCGCGGCCGTCGTGTTCGTACTTGGCGATACAGAGGGCTCGTACACCGTGCAGGCGACGACTGGGCCGAACAACGTCACATTTACAGAGACCGCTCAAAAGCCGGATTCCGTGGCGATTCTCAAGGATTCACCGGACATCGCGGATAAGGCATCGACGTATGCCGTCGCAGCTGACAGGCCGACGTCGTTCTTCGCGGTGGGGCTTGACAAGGGCGGCCAGAAGATCGGTCCCATTAAATGCACATGGTCGCTCACATCATCTGGCAGCGGTGCGACGCGCGGCGACGGCACCGTTTCGCCAACCACGGACGAAGCGTCCACGTCGTTCACACCGAGCCACGTTGGCCAAATGGCACTCTCCGCAAAATCACCGCTCAAGGGAGTCTCTGCAGGCAAAGGCGATCTCTTCATCACGGCGCTCTATGTCGACGTTGACGGCACATTCACTGCGTCGTCGCCCGTCGATCAGGCTGCGCAATTCGTCCCGGGCTCACTACTTGACGGAAGCAGTATCGCGCCAACTCAGATGATTGCCGGCAGCCCCTTTCCCGGGCAACCGGTGAGGCTCCATGTCCTGACCGGGCCTGGCAGCAAAGGATCGATCCAGTTCACGATCACCGATCCGAGCAGGTACCCCGGTATCGCCATGAACTACCCGACTGGGAGCAGCGATACAAGCCCCGATGTCGACTTCGGCAGCGGTCCGACGACGACGGTGTCGTTCGCATCGAGCGGTGACACCATTGCCACGGCCTATGTCCGCGACTATGCGGCGAACTGCGCGGTGCACGTGACGATTACCAGCGGCAAGAAGACGTACACGCTCAAAGACATTCGACTTCCCATAGACGACGATGGGAATCACATCTCCGATCACGGCTGGCGCGCAGAAAACACGACCGTGCCCGATTCCGGCCTCGATGCCGGGAAAGACGAAGATAACAGCCCCGTCATGAGTGTCGCCATGCCGAACGACGGACGCGGCGCAATCGGCGACAATCTCACGAACTTCGAGGAGTACCGCGGCTTCGTTTTCCGTGGGGTTCATCGCCGCACGAACCCTTTCCACAAGGACTACTTCATCAACGGAACTGCGTTTGGTTATGACATCAGCTCCGCCTTCCCAGCCCTGCCCACGAGCACCTATTCCATAGATTCGATCGACGCAACAGCGAGCGGCGTCGTCAATCCGAACCATGCCGGACTGCCCGGCGATACCGCCTCAGCGCCAAACGGCCACATTGACGTCAAGTCACACCTATTGGTCAAGAATCCCGTCTACAACCCCGATTTCCTCGGCGACACAGTCTGCTTCGGCAAAGGAGCTAACGAGCCTTGGACGCCGAACGATTGCAGTGAGTCAACCATCTTTGCGGGGACGATCCAGTACGACACCGACCAATTCGGCGGCGGCGATCCAGCCAAGTACCTCGACCTCCAGCACAATACCGTCGCCCACGAGAGCGGCCACGCCGTGAACCTCTACCACAACGACTCGACGGTCTGCCTGATGTATGGCGGCGGCTTCACCGCGCAGGGCGGTTTCTCCAACCTGCCGCAGCAATTCTGCACTGGCGTCGACACCACTGTTCACTGCGACAGTTGCGGGCTGCCTTACCCCTACGCGATTCCAGTCAGCGGCTTTGACGAGACCAGCACCCTGCGAATCAAGAAGTAATTGGCGACGTTCAAAGGAGAACCGATGAAACCGAATGCCTTCACCTTCGCCGTGTTCGCGTTACCCTCGCTGCTCTTCGGCGCGCAGACTGCGATCGCAGCGGGCCCGCAGCTTGTGGTGGCGATGCCGGAGCGCGTCATTGATGGCGACCCGCTCGTCGCCACGGTGACTCTCACCAACGCGTCGAAGATGCCGTTGCGCATCACCGAGATGCAGACAATGCGAAATCTTCACGCCTCCATCCGGCGAATCGAGGCCTATCCAAGTGGCAAGTGCGTCGCGCAGGAGCACTTCACTCCGGCAATGGCCGGGCGCCGCGCGATCCTGCTTGCCAGCGGCGATTCGACAACTACCCAGCTTGACGTCGCCGCCGAGTATCCGTTCGGTCTCGAGCCGGGACGTTACGAGCTCTCCGTCATCTTCGACGGAATCCCGTCGGTGACGTCCCGCCCGGTTCGGTTCGAAGTCGCGCTCCCAACGGCTGGACCCGCGGCCGCTGCCTATCGCGAGTTCACGCAGGTATGCGCCGCGCTGAAATCGCGACAGGAAGGCGCTGCAGCCGCCGCTCTTGTTTTCGCGGAGCACAACCGAGCGTTCCCTTACAGCCGCGCGTTACTCGACTACGCGCGCATCGACGCCACGGGCGAGCCACGCCTCGCGATCGACGACCTTTTGGTACGCAATTATCCAGATTCGCGCGAGGCGCAGGCCGCCAGCGCTGACCGCGACCGTCTCCTCAAGCGCGAAGTCAGCCTCAAGTCCTACGATGCATACCTCGCACGTTATTCGCAGGAGCTTCGCCGGCCCGAGAACGCGGGTGCCGCAGGTGAGCTGCAGCAGTTGCCGTCGATCACGCGTCCCGACGATTTCGCGAAGTATGAAACGTTCCTGAGCCGTCACCCTCACTCGTTCTTCAACGACGACGTGCTGCACCGGATGATCGTTGCCATCGACGAGGGAATCCTTCCGCCCGGCCACACGCGCGCTGATGCCGGACGGCTCCGTCGTGACCTGTTGGCGAACTTGTTGACGGTGAGCGGCTACTGGGCGCAGAAGGCAAAGAGCGAAATGTAGGGGCGCGCTACAAGGAGTCCCGAGTCTGTCGCGATTCGCGCCTTCGGCGGCGTGATGCCGACCAAGGTTGTGACGCGAAGTTCAATCGCGCCGATCCCGTCCGCAATGGATGACTTCGCCACCTTCCGCTTCGGCATCCTCAGCCTCCGCCACCGCAAGCGCCGCAAAGCAAACTGTGACGTTTGCCTCCTGCGCGACGTCTGCCGCTTTCCGGTTGTGTAATGCCGGATAGACTGCCGCCCGCCGCACTGGGCTCCGGAGACCAAAATGAAAAAGCAGTGCACATCGATGTTCTTTGCAGTACTTGTTCTTGTCGCAGCGACCGCCGCCGCGCAGACCCACGAAGCGATCACAGTCCAGGTCGTCGATGTGCCGGTCTACGTCTTCAGCCATGGCAAGCCGGTTCGCGATCTGACGAAGGACGATTTCCAGCTCTTCGTCAACGGGAAGCGGCAAACGATCGACTACTTCGATCGCATCGACTTCCCCGCAGTGGCCGCAACAACTCCGGATCACATGAATGCGCCGCCTGCCACTGATCCCCGCGAGCGCCGGCTATTTCTACTTCTATTCGATCTTGTCTACAACCGGCCTGTTGCTTTTGATCGAGCGCGGGCGGCAGCCGCGCAAATGGTCGATCGTGCCTTGCCTCAGGATTTCTTCGGGGTCGCCATCACCACTTCGCGGGGAGCGAAGTTCATCATCCCCTTCACTCGCGATCGCGACGTCATCCGGCGCGCCTTGCTCAAGCTATCTCCGAGCACGGCTCACGATTCGCTGGCGATCTCGATCACCGACGCCGAGCGGCAGAGTGCCAATGCATGGGCCCCGGTGACCGGCGGAGGGCGTGGCAAAGACGAAGATTCAATGCCGGAGATCATGGCCGCCTTTGGCGCCGGGGAGCAGCAGCGTTCGAAGAACCTGGCACAGGCGCAACTTGAAGACGTCGCCACGATTGCGGCCCGTCTGGCCGGCCTCGAAGGATACAAACATGTGGTGCTGTTCTCGGAAGGGTTTAGCGCGAACCTGTTCAACGCGGGCAACGGACGCGATCCCAGTATGGTCAACACGTTGAAATCGATGGCTGACTCGTTCCACGCGGCCGGCGCTCTTTTTCACACGGTCGACCTCGGGCTGGTCGGAAACGATGCCATCAGTCTGGAGCGGGCGCAGGCTACTTCGAACTCGACTACCTCGAACTTGACCAATGCAGCGAACCTGAGCAACGCAGGGCTCGCAACTGCCTCCGTACGGCGATTCGACGACTCGCGCGACGAAACACTCGCCATGCTCGCGAGAGAAACGGGTGGGCAGTTCTTGCACTGGACCAACGACTTCAGTGCGGCGCTGACGGACCTCTCCACAACCGTGAGCGCAGGCTACCGGCTCGGATTCAGGCCGGTGAACCCGCACCAGGGAGAGAACGCGATCGATGTGAAGGTGAAGAACGTTCCTCACGGGACGACAGTCTCGTTCCGCAACGGTTTCTCCTCGGTTCCTGAAACTCGCGACGCAGGTGAGACGCTTCTCATTGCCGACATCATTCAAAACGACATCCCGCAGAGCGGAACGGCTGCGGCCTTCTCGTTCGCCACGCGCCCGTTTATCGACATCATCGTCCCCTCACGTCAGTTGGCGAAGGAGCACGGAGCGATTGCGGACGCAACACTCATCCTCTACATCTTCGACGACAAAGGCGCGGTGGTCGATTATCGCGAGAAGAAGATCTCGATTCCTGCCGCACCGGAAAAAGACCTGGCCATCCGCCAGAAACTAGCGCTCCCGCCCGGCAAGTTCGTGGCGAAGGCATTGCTGCGTGTGGACAAGTCGATCGGATTCACGAAAGCTGAATTTGACGTTCCCGATGAAAAGTGAAAGACCGCCAATGAAAAAAACCGTCTCGCTGTGCTTGACCGGAATCATCGCCCTTCTCGCCGCCGGCACTCGCGCGCAGACCCACGAATCGATCACCGTCCAGGTCATCGATGTGCCGGTCTATGTGTTCAGCCACGGCAAACCGATCACCAATCTGACCAGAGACAACTTCGAGTTGTTCGTGAACGGAAAGCGGCAGACGATCGACTATTTCGATCGGATCGAGCTTGCCACCCCCGCGCCAGCGCCGGCCGCGGCGAAGTCCGCGCCGGCCGCAACTCCCATCGCCGATCCTCGGGCGCGCCGTCTGTTTCTGCTGATATTCGACCTCGCTTACGGCCGCCCGGCCGCTCTTGCCCGTGCGCAGAAAGCGGCGGCGATCATGGTCGATCGCGCATTACCGGAGGACTTCTTTGCGGTAGCAACGTACGGTTCGACTGGCGCGAATTTCGTCATTCCCTTTACCCGCGACCACGACGTCATCCGGCGCGCTCTTCTGAAGATGGCTCCCAGCAGCGCGCACGATGCGCTGGCGCTTTCGATCACGAACGCGGAGCGCGACACGGCGGAGGCGTGGGATCCAAGCCTCACCCCGCCCGGCAGCGAAGATCCGATGGCCGAGATCATGGCCGGCTTCAAAACGGAAGAGCGGCAGCGCGCCAAGACTACCGCCCAGGACCAACTTGCGGACCTCGGCTCGCTCGCGGCCCGCCTCAAGGATCTCGAGGGCTACAAACACGTGATCCTCTTCTCGGAAGGGTTCAGCTCGAATTACATGACGGGTGTCACGAACAACGTCGCAGGCCCTCCCGACGTCGATTCCGCGATGTGGCGAGCAGCGCGGGCGCTCTACGACGCGTTCAATGCCGCCGGCGCCCATCTGCACACCGTCGATCTGAGGATCAACGACCCGATGAACCTCAACGAAGGCGGCCGCACACCACAAGCCGCTCCTGTTTACGCCGGAGGCAAACCACAAAGTACACAGCGCTTCGATCCGCTTGCGAACGACACGCTCTTTCAGTTTGCGGCGCAGACAGGAGGCCAGTTCATTCACTACACGAATGACCTTCCGGGCGCGTTGGAGAGTCTCTCCACGACCGTGAGTACCGGCTACCGGCTCGGGTTCCGTCCGGCCAATCCGAAGAAGGGCGAGAACACCATCGAAGTAAAGGTGAAGAACGTTCCCTCGGGCACGACGGTCTCCTTCCGCAAAGGATTCTCGACGACTCCGGCGGCGCGCGACACGTCAGACGCGCTGCTGCTGGCCGACATCATCGAGAACGATCTTCCGCAGACAGGAACGCCTCCGATGTTCTCGTTCATGACGCGTCCGTACATGGACATCATCGTTCCGGCGCGCCAACTGGCGCGCGAGCGCGGCCCGATCGAGAATGCCACGCTGCTGGTCTACATCTTCGATCGTCAGGGAAAAGCGGTCGAGTTCCGCGAGAAGAAGATTTCGATTCCCGCGGCGCCTCCTTCCGACATGGCCATCCGCCAGAAACTGGACATGCCGCCCGGCAACTACGTGGCGAAGGCGCTCTTGAAAATCGACAAGTCGATCGGCTACGCGAGGATCGCCTTCACGATTCCGGCTGTAAAGTGACGGAGGCCGCCGATGAAACAACATTCAGCGTCGTTGATTGCCGCAATCGTGCTCCTGCTCGCTGCTGGCGCCGGCGCGCAGACGCGCGAATCGATCACGGTTCAGGTTGTGGAAGTACCCGTGTACGTATTCGGTCACGGCAAGCCGATCCGCAATCTCACGAAAGACGACTTCGAGCTCTTCGTCAACGGAAAACGGCAGACGATCGACTACTTCGATCCGATCGAATTTGCGCCGGCCGCCGCGGCGCCTCCGACGCAAGCGGAAAAGAGCGTCGTCGCTCCGCCGCCCGCGGATCCGCGCGACCGCAGGCTGTTTCTCCTCCTCTTTGATCTCTCGCACAGATTCTCCCGCCCCGCCATTCTTGCGCTTGCCCGAAAGTCAGCCATCACGATGGTCGATCGCGCCCTGCCACAGGACTTCTTTGCCGTGGCGACGTACGGGCAGCTGGGGGTGAAATTCGTCATTCCATTCACGCACGATCACGATGTGATCCGCCGCGCTGTTCTCAAGCTATCCCCGAGCAACGCCCACGATGCCCTGTCCATCTCGATCACCGACGCCGAGCGGCAGTCCGCGGAGGCTTGGACCGCCGCTGCCGCCTCCGGTATAGGACGGGCAGGGAATGAGGATCCGATGGCCGAGATCCTGGCAGGTTTCAGTGCTGACGAGCAGCAGCGCGCGAAGACCGAGGCTAAAGAACAATTCGAGAATTATTCGAAGCTCGCCAAGCGATTGGCGAGCCTGGAGGGTTACAAGCATGTGATCCTCTTCTCGCAGGGGATGAGCCCTGCGCTGGTCACCGGGGCAACGCCGCAGCTCGGACTTCCGCAGGTTCCTGACCTCGATCCCAGGCAGTACACCGCCCTGGACTCGATGGCTCGCTCTTTCCAGGCCGCCGGCGTGCTGTTTCATACAGTCGATCTGGGAGTCGTCGACCCTATCGACATGAAAATGACGGCCGCGCCGGTGTACATAAATGACCAAAGCCTCATGACCAACAACACCATCAGACCAGCCAGCATTCAGCATTTCGACGTCCTCTCCAATGAAACGCTGTTCACCTATGCTGCCAGAACTGGCGGGCAGTTCCTGCACTGGACCAATGACGTCCCCGCTCTGCTGGCGGATCTGTCTTCGACTGTCAGTGCCGGCTACCGGCTCGGATTCAAGCCGGTCAATCCGCGCAATGGGATGAATGACATCGAAGTTAAAGTCAATAACGTTCCCAGGGGCACGACGGTATCGTTCCGCAAAGGATTCTCGCCTACCGCGGAGCCTCCGAACACTGAGGATGCACTCCTTCTCGCCAACATCATTCAAAACGACATCCCGCAGAGTGGGACACCACCTGCCTTCTCGTTCAGGACACGGCCCTACATCGAAGTCGTCGTTCCGGCCAGACAACTGGCGAAGGAGCTCAGCGTCATCAAGCGTGCCGGCGTTTTTCTATACATTTTCGACGACAAGGGCGTTGCCGTCGCCGAATGGGGGAAGGAGGTTCCGATATCGGCGCAGCCCCGAGGCGACGCAGTGATCCGTCAGAAATTGACGATGCCGCCAGGAAACTACGTTGCCAAGGCGCTGCTGCGAGTAGGGAAATCAATCGGCTTCGCGAAGATCGCGTTTACGATTCCCGATGCGAAGAAATGATCTCTCGTGGAGGGCGGCTCCTTTCGCTCTGACGCTGACGCGTTAACTTCACGATCGGAGCAGTCTGCCGCGTCAGCGATAACAAGATGGTAGCCAGACGTGCGAGCGCTTTTTGCGAACACGCCTGGAAGGGATGTCATACGTTCTTGTGCCGCGTCAGCGGCTCTGGAAGGGCGCTCGTTCCAGTGCCGCTGACGCCGCACAATCCCAATCGACATCGAGTTCCAGAGGTAGCTCGCAAAAAACGCTCGCAACCTCTGGCTACCTTCACATGCCGCTGACGCGGCCCGTTACTGCACGACCTCGAACTTTCTCCCCACCTCCACGATCGCCTCGATCGCTTTGTCGAGGTGCTCGCGTGTGTGCGCGACGTCTGCCGCGTCAGCGGCAACAAGAGGGTAGCCAGGCGTGCGAGCGCTTTTTGCGAGCACGCCTTGTGCCGCGTCAGCGGCTCTGGAAGGGCGCTCGTTCCAGTGCCGCTGACGCGGCACGATCCCAATCGACATCGAGTTCCAGAGGTTGCTCGCAAAAAAGCGCTCGCAACCTCTGGCTACCTTCAAATGCCGCTGACGCGGCCCATCACCGCACGACCCCAAACTTCCGTTCGCGCTGATCGCTGACGCGTTAACTTTCACGATCGAAGCAGTCTGCCGCGTCAGCGGCAACAAGAGGGTAGCCAGGCGTGCGAGCGCTTTTGCGAGCACGCCTGGAAGTGAGTCATACGTTTTGTGCCGCGTCAGCGGCTCTGGAAGGGCGCTCGTTCCAGTGCCGCTGACGCGGCACGATCCCAATCGACATCGAGTTCCAGAGGTTGCTCGCAAAAAAGCGCTCGCAACCTCTGGCTACCTTCACATGACGCTGACGCTGCCCGTCATTGCACGACCCCGAACTTTCGTTCGCTCTGATCGTTGACGCGTTAACTTTCACGATCGAAGCAGTCTGCCGCGTCAGCGGCAACAAGAGGGTAGCCAGGCGTGCGAGCGCTTTTTGCGAGCACGCCTGGAAGTGATGTCATACGCTTTGTGCCGCGTCAGCGGCTCTGGAAGGGCGCTCGTTCCAGTGCCACTGACGCGGCACGATCCCAATCGACATCGAGTTCCAGAGGTTGCTCGCAAAAAGCGCTCGCAACCTCTGGCTACCTTCACATGCCGCTGACGCGGCCCGTTACTGCACGACCTCGAATTTCCGTCCCACTTCCACGATGGCCTCGATCGCTTTGTCGAGATGCTCGCGTGTGTGCGCGGCGCTGATCTGGCAGCGCAGGCGTGCCGCGCCTTGAGGCACGACGGGGAAGCCAAATCCTGAGACGTAGACGCCGCGCTTCAGCAGCTCCGCGGAAATGGCGATTGCTTTGGCGGTGTCGCCGATGATGATCGGGACGATGGGATGGATTCCTTCGCGCACGGTAACGCCCTTTGCCGTGAGTTGCTGGCGGAAATACGTCGTGTTCTCGCGCAGGCGCGTCACGAAGCTCGGATCGTTTTCGAGCAGGTCGAGCGCGGCCAGCGATCCCATGACCACGGCCGGTGGCAGTGTGTTCGAAAAGAGATACGGCCGCGATTTCTGGCGCAGGTAGTCGACGAGCGTTTTTGGTCCGGTGGTGAATCCGCCGTGCGATCCGCCGAGCGCTTTTCCAAGTGTCGACGTATGCGCCTGGATTTTGTCGAGCACTCCCAACTCCTCGGCCGTTCCGCGTCCGGTCTTGCCAAGAACGCCAGTGCCGTGCGAGTCATCGACGACGAGAAACGCGTCGTACTCGGCGGCCAGCGCAACCATTTCCGGAAGCGGCGCCAGCGAGCCTTCCATCGAAAAGACGCCGTCAGTCATGATCAGTCTGTTGCGCGAATCGCGGGTCGCTTCGAGGGAGCGACGCAGATCGGCCATGTCGCGATTCTTGTAGCGTTCCTTTTTCGCCTTCGCCAAACGAACGCCGTCGATGATCGAGGCGTGATTCAGCTCGTCGGAAATGATCGCGTCCTGCTCCTGCGCGACCGTTTGGAAAAGTCCTTCGTTCGCGTTCCAGCATGAGCCGTAAAGAATCGTATCTTCCGTTCCGAAGAACGCAGCGATGCGCTGTTCGAGCTGGCGATGAATCGTTTGCGTGCCGCAGATGAAGCGCACCGAGGCCAGGCCATAGCCGTAATCGTGCTCCGCCTTCGCCGCCGCCTCGCCGATCGCCGGATGGTCCGCGAGGCCGAGGTAGTTGTTGGAGGTGAGCATGATGACTTCGCCGAAACCTTCCACATCGACGACCGGCCCCTGCGGCGATTTCATCAGCAGCTCTCGTTTGAGCGTGCCGGCAGCGGACATCTGATCGAGCTCGGTTTGCAGGGTGGAAATGAGGGACATAAGGTGACTCCTGACGACGCTTGTAACGGCGCCGCGGATGTTACTGCAACGCTATCGCCGCACGACCGTATACTGAGAACGAAGGCTTTCGTAGTTATGTCGCTCTGCTTCATGACAGTGTTTCCACTGATCGCAGCAACCGCTCGCGATTCCGTTCTGACGACGAAGATCGATCATTTTCTCGAGCCTCTCGTCACGGCTCATGAATTCAGCGGCGTCGTGCTGGCAACGCGCAGACAAGACGCTCGCAGCGGCACGGGCGCCGTCCAGTACGCCACGCGTTAGCCCACTCTTACCAGGTACTTTGCCAGGTGGTACCAGAGGCCGCTGGCGGCGAGCAGTGTGAGCCAGCGCATCGATGATGCCGAGGCGATGATCATCACCGCGCTGACCAGGAAGAGGTCGGCGAAGATGCGCAGGAAACCGTAATCCTCCATCCAGATCGTGTGTGGCAGGATTGCGGCGAGTGCCAGGTAGCCGAGCCAGGCCAGCCGCCATTCGATCGGCGCGCGGGTGCGGCGCCAGATCCAGACGACGGCCATCATCACTGCGGCCAGGAAGACGCACTCGAGGAAATTGATCCGCTGTTCCTGCGTGCGGCGGGCCGCCGACGCCGCGAAGAAACGGGCGAATTCGACGAACGGCAACGCGGTCGCGGGCGCCCCGGAGCGAAGCGGCGAGACGCCCCAGCGGATCGTGAGAAAGATCTGCCACAGCACGTCGGTGACGATCGGTGTGAGAAAAACGACAGGCGCGATCCTGCGCTCGCGGCGCAGCAGACGCTCGATCAGCCACGCGCCCGCCAGCGCGAACGCGAGCAAGAGTGTGGGCTCGCGCGTGAGCGCCGCGCACGTCAGCAGAATCGCGGCGGTGACGTTGCGCCGCGCGCTGATCGCCCAGATCGCGCCCATCGCAAACATCGAGGCCACGATCTCGGCGAGGTCGCGCGAAAGCGTCAGCAAGAATCCGGGATAGAGCGGGACGATAACACCCCACAACGCGTGGTACCCGAGCCGGCGGGAGAACGCGCCGCCGAAGGCTGCCATGGCCGCCGCCGCGGCGATGTTCACGATCACGAGCAGCGCCGGGACCCAGCGCGCATGACCGAGCGAAAACAGCCAGACGATGAACGGGTAGGCGATGCGCTGGTTGCGGTACGGCGGGTTGTCGAGCGTGATACCGAATTCGGTCCGCGCGGCGGTGAATGGATCGAGCGCCAGGCGATAGAACGTGATGCCGTCGTAACCGCCGATGTTCGGAATCACGGTGAGGTCGGGCGGCACTTTCCGCGCATCGACGTTCACGCCGCCGGCGATGACGAAGAGCGAAACATCGTTGTGGCGCGCGTGAAGGAGAAGGATCGAGAAGACGGTGTACGCGATTGCGATCAGCAGCGCGGGGGCGAGCGGTGTGTTGAAACGTCGTCGCGCGCCGGAGAGCGTTTCGCTCACGGTGCCCTCCGGCGCCAGCACCATTCTTCGGACACCGCTTTCGCCTTGATCGTTCCCTCGGTTCGCGCGCAGAGTCGCGCGCCGTCGCGCCAGTAAATGATCCGCTGTGGGTAGTCGTGATCCGGATTCTCGAAAACGATTCGCGTTGCTTCGACAGACTTTGCCGGGAACGGCGTTTCGGGACGTGCGTGCGGCATGGCCAGGTAAACGAGTTTGCCTTCACGCCGCTCGATGCGAAGAAATTCGAACGAGCTCTTGCCGTCCGGCGTCAGATCCTGGTGCATCCCAACCATCAATCCGGCGCCGCCTTTGGTCCAGTGCTCCTCCATGCGAACACCATCGTGATCGGAAGCCCAGGCACCCGACATCCAGTCAGGCATAGTTTGTTCAGGCAGGGCCTGCGCGAACGCCGAGCCTGCCGGAAGCAGAACGAGAAGCGCAATCAGCAATCGTCGTTGCATCGAAAGAATGTAGCGCAATCACCGTAACTTTTCGCTTGCCCGGCGGTTTAATGAGCGATTCATGGATCGCGAAACGGATGACCGCGAACGACTGCTGATCGAAGCAGCGCAGGCTGATCCCAGCCGGTTCGCGGAGCTGTACGAAAGCCATTTCAACCGCGTGTGGGCGTTCGTGATCCGGCGCGTGCGCGAGCGGGCCGCGGCGCAGGATGTGACGTCCGAGGTGTTTCATAAGGCGCTGAAGAACCTGAAGAGCTACGAGATTCGCAAAGTGCCATTCGTTGCGTGGCTTTATCGAATCGCTGCGAACGCCGTGAACGATCATTTCAACAGAACCGCGCGGGAGCAAAGTGCCGATGAGCGTGTTGTCGAAAGCGAAGCGCCGCACGACATCGAACAGATCGAACGGCGCGCATCCCTTTTTCGCTGCGTCGATCGATTGCCGGCCGATCAACGCCGCGTTCTCGTGATGCGTTTCGCCGAAGAGCGCAGCATTCGCGAAGTGGCCTCGGCGATCGGCAAAAGCGAAGGCGCGGTCAAACAACTTCAATGGAGAGGCCTGCAGTCGTTGCGGGCCCAGATGGGCACGAACCATGGCTGAGCGCGACCTGATCGAACGGCTTGACGACGCGATCGACGCCATTCTGGCCGGCTGCGGAAGGCCTCGCGCTTTCCGAGCCGGAGCTGGCCACGCTCCTCATGATCGCCGGCGACCTGCACGGCATGCCCGACCCGAATTTCCGATCGCAACTGAAGGCGGAGCTGGTTCCGCAAATGGAGAACCCAATGACAACGATGACCGCCGAAAAAGTGACGACTGAGTTCCCGTCGATCAGACCGTACCTGCTCGCGCCCGACGCCGATGGACTCATCGCCTTCGTGCAGGAAACGCTCAACGCGGAGTTGCTGGGACGCTATCCGGATGCCGAGGGACGCGTGATGCATGCGGCGCTGCGCGTGGGCGACTCGCTCATCGAGATGGGAGAACCGGCTGGCGATTACAAAGCCAGGCCGATGGCGCTGCACATCTATCTCGATGACGTCGATGGCGCTTACAACCGAGCACTGGCCGCCGGTGCAACCTCGACGCATCCACTGACCGATCAGGCTTACGGCGATCGCGAAGGCGGCGTGAAAGATCGCTGGGGCAACGTCTGGTACTTCGCAACGC
Source organism: Thermoanaerobaculia bacterium (assembly GCA_963719365.1). GTDB lineage: Bacteria > Acidobacteriota > Thermoanaerobaculia > Gp7-AA8 > Gp7-AA8 > JADGNZ01. Next base: position 3,362,616 of record OY970380.1, read on the forward strand.
ATCAGGAAAATGTGACGGAGGAGGAATTGCAGCGGCGCTTTGCCGGCACCGGCAGTAAGACACGCAAGGAGCCGGGCGTTGGTCCGCGCCCCGAGGGGTATCACACGGTCACGCCGTTCGTGCATGCGCGCGGCGCGCGAAACCTGATCACCTTCCTCGAAAATGCGTTCGGTGCGAAGGTCGAGCACGTGACCGAGATGCCCGGCCGCGAAGTCGCGCACGCAGGCGTCCGCATCGGCGACTCGCTGATCGAGCTAGGCGAAGCGCATGGCGAATCGCAGCCGATGGCTGCTGCGATTCACTTGTACGTTTCGGACACCGACGCCGCGTACGCGCGCGCGATACGCGCGGGCGCGCGATCGGTCAGCGCGCCTGAGGACAAGCCGTACGGCGAACGTTCAGCGCACGTCATCGACCCATTCGACAATCAGTGGTTCATCGCAACATAGAGGAGTGCGGACGTCTCGTCCGCGCGCACTCGGGCGTCCCGCCCGAGTGCTTGTTCCAAGCCGGACGACGCGTAGCAGTAGTTCGAAGCGCTTGACAAGATCGTCAGCGATTCCAAATCTTTCCCCCGACGCACCCGGGCGGGACGCCCGGCTGCCCGCGGGCGAAGACGCCCGCACTCCTCTGAAACCCGTACGATCACGATCCGTAGCAACAGCGACAAAATCACGATCGAGGTGTGTTCATGCGGATCATGCGAATTGCGGTGTCGGTGTTCGTCCTTCTTCTGGCCGCGACTGCCGGCTTTCCTCAGTCGAAAGAGCGGGCGGACATCCCCGAGGCGTCGAAGTGGAAGATCACGGATCTTTATGCGAGCGACGACGCCTGGCGCGCGGCCAAAGACAAACTCGCGGCCCGCATCCCCGAGGTCAAGAAGTTCAAAGGGACGCTCGGCACATCGCCGCAACAACTCGCCGCCGGACTGGAAACGGTCAGTGATCTGAACAAAGACTTCACCCGCATCGCCATCTACGCCGGCCTCAGCTCGGATCAGGATACGCGCGTCGCCAAGTACCGGGCCATGAAACAGGAGATGGATACGCTTGGATCGTCATTCGGCGCCGAGACCTCATTCGTCGAGCCCGAGATTCTGAAGATGGATCGCGCCACGATCGATGCGTTCATCGCGCGCGAACCGAAGCTCGTGCCCTACACCTTCTATCTGCACGATCTTCTGCGGCGCCAGGCGCACACGCTGTCGGAGCCGGAAGAAAAAATTATCGCCGATGCCGGCCTGATGTCGTCCGCACCAGCCGATGTGTACGGCGTCTTCACCAACGCGGACTTCCCCTTCCCGACGGTCACGCTTGCCGATGGGACCACGCGCAAACTCGATCTCGCCACCTTCTCTGTTTCGCGCTCGCTCCCCAATCGCGAGGACCGCAAAAAAGTCTTCGACGCATTCTTCGGTGCCCTCGGCGACTATCGCGGCACGATCGGCACCGCGTTGAACGCCGAGGTCCAGAAGGATCTTTTCTACATGAAGGCGCGGAAGTATCCGACGACCCTCGATGCCGCGCTCGACTCCGACACCATCCCCACCTCGGTCTACACAAAGCTGATCGAAGGCGTCAACGCGAATCTGCCGACGTTCCATCGCTATCTCAAACTCCGCAAGCGAATCATCGGCATCAACGATCTGCACTACTACGACCTCTACGTGCCGCTGGTCGCCAATGCCAAGGTCGAATACACGCTCGACGAGACGAAGAAGAACATCCTCGGCGCCGTTGCGCCCCTCGGCACCGGCTACACCAGCGTGATCGAGCGCGCGTTCAACGAACGCTGGATCGATCTTTATCCGAATGCCGGCAAGCGCACCGGCGCGTACTCCAGCGGCGGCGCGTACGACGTTCACCCGTTCATGCTGATCAATTACAACGGCCGCTACGACGACATGAGCACGGTCGCGCACGAGCTCGGGCACACGATGCAGAGCTACTTCTCGAACAAGGCGCAGCCCTACCCGACGGCCGGCTATCCGATTTTCGTGGCCGAGGTGGCGTCGACGTTCAATGAGGCACTGCTGAACGAGTACATGCTCAAGCAGATCAAAGATCCGGCCACGCGCCTCTCGCTCCTCGGCAGCTACCTCGAGAACATGAAGGGCACCGTATTTCGTCAAACGCAGTTTGCCGAGTTCGAGCTGCGCATTCATGAGGCGGCAGAGAAGGGCGAGCCGCTCACCGGCGACACGTTTGACAAGATCTATTACGACATCGTCAAGCGCTACTACGGCCACGACCAGGGCATCTGCATCGTGGACGATTCGATCAAACACGAGTGGGCCTACATCCCCCACTTCTACCGCACGTACTACGTTTATCAGTACGCGACGTCGGCGACAGCGTCAGGCGCGCTGTCAGAAAAAGTGCTTTCCGGCGACGCCACTGCAACGAAGCGCTACCTCGCTTTCCTCTCCGCCGGCGGTTCCAAGTACCCGATCGATCTGCTGAAAGACGCCGGCGTCGACATGACGACATCCGAGCCGCTCGACCTGACGATGAAGAAGCTCAATCGGGTGATGGATGAGATGGAAGCGATCCTGAAACAAATGGGGAAATAGCATGCGCCTGTAAGCGTGCCGCGTCAGCGGCGGCAAGAAGGTAGCGAGGGGTGCGAGCGCCTTTTTGCGAGCGCCCCTTGCAACGAGTGCGCTAGTTTCTTGTTGCCGCGTCAGCGGCATTGGAATTCTTGATCCATCGCCCATTGCAACCGAATCATCTTGTTTGACCGTCCAGTGTCGCTGACGCGGCACATTCTCAAAAACGCACGTACGAGGGGTGCTCGCAAAAAACGCTCGCACCCCTCGCTACCCTCTCCACGCCGCTACCGCGGCGCAGCGAAAGCGCAAGCGACGCTGGGTCGAGCAGCGAAGCGCACCGGCCGAAAACCACAACGCGCGTCGCGCAACCCAACGACAACCGACTACGCGCGCAGCGCAATCAACCGACAACGCGCGCAGTCAACAGTTCCGCCGCAACCGCGCAATAATCCAACGCGCGAAGCGCAACTAACGCGCGTAGCGCAATCGCAAAACAATTACCCCGGGAACCGTCCCCGTCCGCCCATCCCGCCCCTTCCGCCTCTGCCACCGCGAGGGCCGTTGCCGCGGTCTCCGCGGTCGGGGCGGTTGTTTGCGGCGAGCTGTTGCTGGAGCGTTTGCCATTGTTGTTGCGTCAGGAGCGTGCGTTCGGCGGCGAACATCTGCACGCGGCGGTCGAAGAGGGCGTCGCGAATGCCGCGCATTCTCTGGCCGGCGGCGATGATGTCCGCGGCTGCCGGCTGGCTGCTATCGAATATCTCGCGCAGCTCGCGCGCGGCGACCATGCTGTCGCGCTCCAGCTTCGCGATCTCCTCGGCTTGCTCTTGGCTGATGCGATCGAGCGACGCGATCTGATCGGCTGACAGCGCAACGGCGACGCTGATCTTCGGATCGCGCCACCAGTCGGCCGGCGGCATCGTGTCCAGTCCATCGCCTGCGCTCGCGCGCGCAAAGCCGCCGGGCCTGCCGCCGCCTTCGGCCGCGCCGGGATAGCTGCGAGGACCGCGGCCGCGGTCATCGGTGTCCGATGTACAGCTCATGAAAACGATGGTGACGAGCGTGAGGAAGAGTGCGTGCGCGATGCGAATGCGTTTCATGGTCCCAGCCTACGACCTCCGCATCGATCTGTTGAGCCGTAGTGTCTCCTTTGTCTTAGAATCGTTGCAGTCCACAAATCCGGCGGAACGAGGTGTGTATGCGGTCGACGATCGTCGCGGTTCTCTCGCTGTTCATTGCCAGTGCTGCACTGGCGCAATGGGAACCAGCCGACGCACCAAAGAATCTGCCGGACACCGGCGGCGCTCCGCGCGTCACGTACGTCCATTCCTACTTTCCGAAAGCCCCTCACGTGGCCGGCCTCGATGACCGGCTCTCGGTGCACGTGGAGAACTTCTCGACGCTCCTCAAGGCCGCGAACGGAAACTGCCAGGCCATCGTTCTCTTTCTCGATGGGATGCCGATCAGAGGCATCAAGCCGGAGTCATGTGACCCTCAACTAGGCCATGTGCGCTACCGTCTCCTGCGAACGCCGGACGACGAAGCCGCATGGCACACGCTTCTCGGGAGTCCGGATGGCTATGTGAAATCGATTGAAGCGAGCGTCGGCTCCAACGTCCAGTTCCCGATCCCAACATCGGCAAAATTCAATCTCGAGATCATTCCCCGCCCGCAATTCCTTTCTTTCATCGGGCTGCTCGTTCTTGCGCTGGGCGTCATGGTCCATCTTTGCCGCACCACAAGCCTCCTTCGCAGCGGCACGCATCCGGTCCCGAGGGAGCGTCCCTACTCCCTCTCGCTGTTTCAAATGGCGTTCTGGTTTTTTCTCGTCATTGCCGCTTATGTCTTCATGTGGCTGATCACCGACGAGCTGGACACGATCACGGACTCCATCCTCGCGCTCATCGGCATCGGTGCCGCGACAGCCCTCGGCGCAGCGCTCATCGACCGGACCAAGACGGCACCCGCGCCGGAAGAACCGGGCGGCAAAACCCGAGGGTTCATCAACGATGTGATCAGCGATCCGAACGGCGTCAGCCTGCATCGTTTTCAGATGTTCGTCTGGACGCTGGTCCTCGGCGTGATCTTCATCGGATCCGTCTACAAGAACCTGGAAATGCCTGAGTTCAGCGCCACCCTGCTCGGCCTGATGGGAATCAGTTCCGGCACCTACCTCGGCTTCAAGGTTCCTGAGAAGCAAGGAAGCGACACGACGCCGGGCGCGACGCCGGGAGCCGTTCCAGCCTCAGTACCGGTCAAACCGCCGGAGACGTGATCAATGGACAATTGACAATTGATAACGGAATCCTACTCGTCGAGAATTTTCAGAATCGCCGTCAACTCGCGCTTCACATCGCCGAGCGTCTTGTCGATTTCTTTCGACTGCGCTGTTGACTGTGCGGGCGGCTCCGAGGCAGCGATGGGCGCGGGCGAGGCCATCTCGATCTCGAGCCGCTTCTTCGCGCCCGCGATCGTGAAGCCTTCCGAATAGAGGAGCTGTTTGATGCGGAGAATGATGTCGATCTCGTGGCGCGTGTAGAGACGCTGACCTCCGCCGCTCTTGTTCGGCGCAAGCGGCGGAAACTCCGTCTCCCAATACCGCAACACGTACGGCTGTACCTCGGCGACTTTGCAAACCTCGCCGATCTTGTACAGCCGCTCTTCCTCAGCGACAGCCATCCCGAATGATTATAGGTCGGCTACTCGGTGCCGAAGGCTACGGCGCCGGCGCCATCGGTCTCGATCTTCCCATCGAGCTCGTTGAAAAGGCCGACCGCGGCCGCGAAAACGTCGTCGACGCTGATCTCGTTCATGCAGCCGTGGTGCATCAGCGGGCAGTCGCGTTTGTAGCAGGGCTGGCAGGCGAACGGCTTGCGGACGACGCGCGAGGCGCCGGGAATCACGGTGCGATCCGGATCTGTCGGTCCGAAGATCGACACGGACGGCACGGCGAGGGCGGTGGCGAGATGCAGCGGACCGCTGTCGTTGGTGACCACGACGGAACAATGCGAGATTGCAGCAGCCAGTTGCAGGACATCGCCGTCGCCGCCGACGATCGGTACACCGCGCGTCGTCGCGGAGATGGCCGCGGCCTGATGCTTCTCGCCGGGACTGGTCAGCAGAACGACGGAGAAGCCGGCCTCGCGCAGACGTTCCGCAAGCTGGCCATACCGCTCATCGCCCCAATGTTTGGCGCGGCCGTAAAGACCTCCGGCGTGCAGACCGAACAACGGACCGTTGTCGAGCCGGACACCGGCATCGCGAAGCTGGCGTCCGGCCTGTTCGCGAAGATGTGCCGGAATCGCCATCGTCGGAATCTCGTCGACGACGCGCGGAGCATTCATTGCCGCGAGCAATGTCGAATAGTCGTCGAGCTGATGGCCGCGGGCGGGATCGCGCTTCACGCCGTGCGTGAGCAGCATGCCGCGCACGTCGGTCGAGTAGCCCCAACGTTCGCCGATCCCCGCCGCGAACGTCACCATCGCCGCCTTGAACGAATTCGGGAGAATCACGGCGCGGCGGAACCCGCCAGCCTTCAGCAATCGGATGCGCTCCCGCGTGTCGCCGTTCCAGGCGATGACGTTGCGGAAAATGCCAGCGGAAGCAAGGAGCGAGGCGATGTGCTTCGGCGCCGCGACGGTGATGCCACCCTCGGCGCGAAAGCGGTGATGTAGCGCGCGGTATGTGGGCAGGGCGAGCACGTTGTCCCCAACCCAATTGAGTCCGACTACGACTGTTTCACTGGCCATCTGTTGTTTTGACTTCGATCTCACCCGATGCGTTCCCCTTCCACCGGTCGTGCATCCACAACCATAACTCCGGGCGTGCTTCGATGCGTCGGGAAATTACGTCGTTGATGCGCTTCGTCAGCGCGGCGGCATTCTTCTCGTTTTCGTCCAGTTGGTCGATGCTGATTGCTTCCTCGAACTCCAGCCGGTGCCCGGCTTCGTCCGCAATGCAAAAACCGAACACAATCGGCGTCTGCAGCCGCAGCGCCAACTTCGCGGGAGCATCGGTCGTCCACGCCGGACGCCCCAGAAACGGAACGAGGATGCCTTCGCGAGCCTGCACCGCCTGATCCGGAAGCAGGACGATGGCCGCCTTCTGCAAGAGCGCTTTGAGCAGCGATCGTGCGGCACCCTTGCGGTCGACCACATGAACGCCCGTGCGTGCCCGGATGAGAGCGAGATCGCGCTCGAGGTATTCGTTATCGAGCGGCCTGGTCACGGTATAGACGTTTTTCACGAGCGCGATGCTGGCCAGTCCGGCAATCTCCCACGCCCCGTAGTGCGCGCTGAGAAGGATGACGCCTCGTCCCTGCGCAAGGGCATCATGGACAAAGTGCTCATTCACGAAAAGGCAGTGCGAAGGGATCTCCTCGATCGGCACATGCTGCATCCGAACGGCCGCCAGCGCCTCGCGGCCGAAGTGCCGCCAGCACTCATCGAGAATCGTCCGGCACTCCGCGACGCTCTTCTCAGGAAACGTCGCCACAAGATTGCGCATCGCCAGCCGGTCGCGCCCCCGCAGGACGTGACGAGCCAGCGTGCCGAGGCGCGAGCCCCAGCGGCGGAGACTTGCGTTTGACGCGGAGCGGACCGCCCCGGCGACGGAGCGATAAAGCAGATACTCGACGCGTTGCAGAAGCGCGTTTTTGCGGCGGCGGCTCATGGTGAATCAGAGATCGGGGGTGAAACAGAGATCAGCGGATCGGAGATCAGAGATCAGGAACTTAGGGATTCACTCTACTGATCTCTGGTCTCTGTTCACTAATCTCTGCTCACCACTCTCACAATCGCCTCAATCACCCCGGGCTCGATGATCATTTCGGCGGCGATGGCGATGATGCCACGGTCGTCGATTTTGACCTTGTCTTTTTCCGTCGTGACGATGGACTCGGCTGCTGCTTCACGCGCATCATTCTTAATCGCTGCGATATCTGCCGGTGTGTAGCGATGATGATCCGGAAAGCCGCGTGTAGCGACGACATGCAGCCCATTTTCGCGAAGTGTTGTGAAGAACTGGTCGTTGTCAGCCAGACCGGCGAACGCGAAGACGCGCTGGGCCAGCAACTCTGGGGGCACGACGAGCCGGAGGTTGCGTTGGATGACGATCCCGGCATCGGCAAGCGCGGAGCGTCCTTCGCGCATCACGCCGCGTCCGGCGTCGATCACGATGTCGAGATCGCGGGCGAGCTGCAGATGCTGGAAGCCGTCGTCGAGGATAAATAAATCGCAATCATTGTTACTCAAAAAGCGTATGGCATTTTCATATCGCTTTGAGCCGATGATTACGTGCACGTTTTGGAGCTTGCTCTTAATCAGCACCGGCTCGTCGCCGAATTGGGCTGCATCGAGCGACGTCACTTCGCCGTCCTCGCCACCCGCGCGCCCGTGCCCGCGCGTGAGAACCGCAACGGTCAGCCCGCGATCCGTGAGCGCGCGCGCGATGGCGATCACCGCCGGAGTCTTTCCCGCTCCGCCCGCGGCAAGGTTGCCGACGGAGATCACCGGCCGCGGCAATCGCCGGCTCTTTACGATGCCGCGGCGATAGAGCGCGCGCCGCAGACGATTCACGCCGCGCCAGAGCAGCTCGAACGGTTTGAGCAGGATCGTCACGCCAGCATCTCGATGATGCGCGAAGCTGTCCGCGCCGCAGCGCCGCGATTCCTTTCGACTGTTCTTCGCGCCTTCGCTCCCGCCTCGGCGCGCGCAACGTCGTCATCGAACATCCGTTCCGCGAACGCGAGGACGTCGCCCGCGGTTCGCGATTCCACCGCGCCCCCCTCCCGCAGAAAAAGCTCGGCGATCTCGCGAAAGTTCGACATGTGCGGTCCGAACGTTACCGGCACTCCCACCGCCGCCGGTTCGATCGGATTGTGCCCGCCGGTGGGAAGTATCAAGCTCCCTCCGATGAACGCCGCCGTTGCATATCGATAGAGTTTCGCCAATTCACCAAAAGTGTCGAGCAACAGCACATCCGCTGCGCCATCAGTCCAGTCGCTGCGACGTACGAAGCGAATCTTCGATGCAGTCAGCAACGCTGCAACGACGTCGAATCGCTCCGGCTTGCGCGGGCCGATGATCACGAACGCGTTGTGCGCGGCGATGAAACGCGCCAACAGCGGAACCAGCGCTTCATCCTCGCCTTCCATCGTCGATCCGAGGATGAGTACTTTGCGGCCGGCGATGAGCGCTTCGAGTTGCGGACCGATTTCGAGAGGCCGTTCGTCGGGAACGTAATCGAACTTCACGTTGCCGCTGGTCTCGACGATCGCAGCAGGAGCGCCAATGGCGACGAAACGCTCGCGGTCTGTTTCTTCGCGGGCGAGGATGCGATCGTACTTGCGGAGAATCGGCCCTACGAGCCCTTTCATCAATCGGTACCGCGGAAACGAGCGGTCAGAGATGCGCCCGTTTGCAAGCAGCATCTTCACGCCGCGCTTGCGAGCCAGCCGCGTCACGTTTGGCCAGATCTCCGTCTCCATCGTGGCAAACACGCGCGGCTGATGCTGCTTCAGAAAGCGCTTCACGCTCGCGGCGAAATCGAACGGAAAGTACGTCACGGTGGCGTTCGGAAAAAGCTTGCGCGCCTGCGCCTGTCCCGTAATCGTCGTTGTCGTGAAGACGATCGTCGTCGCCGGCCGCCGCCGCAAAATCTCTTCGACGACCGGCCGCGCCGCCATCGTCTCTCCCACCGACACCGCATGAATCCAGAGATCGTGCGCCGCCGCCGGCGTCCGGTAAGACCCCATCCGCGCCGGAAAGTTGGCGAGGTACTTTCCGCGGAACGATCCCGTCAGCAGGAAGTAGGGCAGCGCAAGCACGAACGCGAGGTACAGCAGCACCTCGTACAAAACGAACATGGTGCGAATCATAGGGTGTGGGGGGTTGGGTGTGGGGAGTGGGAGTGAATGTGGGCCGGAGGCCGGCCGTCGATTACTTACGAACTGTGGGTTGCTCCGTTGCTCAGTTGCTTGGTCGCTCCAGATAAGCGTGGACCCGGCAACCCAGCAACCCGGCAACCCACAACCCACATCCATCGCCCGTTTCCCATCGTAGATGCGACAAAGGACACAGCGATGAGCGACAACAACATCCAGAAAATGCAGAGTCTCTACGCCGCGTTTGGGCGCGGCGACATCAACACCATTCTCGCCAGCGTTTCGGACGACGCCGACTGGGGCACCGACACCGTTGCCAACGCCGTTCCCTGGTACGGCATCCGGCGCGGGCGCGACGGAGTGGCCGATTTCTTTGCCACCCTCAATCGCGAAGTCGAATTCACCACCTTCGAGCCGAAAGTCTTCGCATCAACCGGCGACCAAGTCTTCGTCCACGTCGACATCGCCTACAAGCTGAAGAAGAACGGACGCGAAGCATCGACCGGCTCGGTCCACGAGTTCACGCTGCGAGACACCGTCGTCATCCGCTTCCGCGCCTTCGAAGATACAGCCGGCGTGCGCGACGCATGGAACGGTTGACGGTTTCGAAGAGCCCGACGTATCTTGACTGAATGCCGCAACAGATCAACTTTGGTCCGAACGCGAAGGCGTCCGATGTATCCGCCTACTCCCTCGGCGTGTTGCGCGATGTGATGGCTGCGGCGAACGTCGCCAAGGTCATCGTCTCCAGCACGCAGCGAAGTCCAACTGATCAGGCCCGCGTGATGTACAACAATCTCGAAACGCAGGGAGTCGCCGCCCAGCGGAAGTTGTACAAGCCGCCCGGACAGGCAGTGATCGACGTCTATGTCGCCGGAAAGGCCGCGAAGCAGACTCCCGACACGATCAAGGCAGCGATGACGGCAAAGATCAACGAGCTCGGGCCGGAAACGGTCTCGCATCACGCCGCCGATCCGAAAATCCTGAACGTATTCGACGTCGCGCCGTCGTCAGTCTCCGACGTCAACGCCTTCCAGAACGCGGCGAAGGCAGACAGCCGCGTCTCGAAGTTTCTCACGCCACCCAACGATCCCGGCCTGCACTTCGAGATTCCGCAGCCGCAGGACGCCGGCTAATTCGTCAGGCGCGGTAGAGCGCCGCGCCCCAATGCAAACCCGACCCGAGGGCTGTGAAGCAGACCAGCATGCCGGGTTTGATGCGGCCTTCGGTCACGCACTCGTGATACAGAATCGGCAGCGTGCCGGCGGTCGTATTCGCATAACGCTCGATGTTGTGCGGCACGCGCTCCTGGCTCATTCCGAGTTGTTTCGCCACACCTTCGATGATGCGAAGGTTGGCCTGGTGAACGAGCAGAATGTCGATGTCCGACACACTCTTTCCCGCCGCCGCGCAGACCTCGCGCACCGACTCCGGCATCTTCGAAAGCGCCTGCCGGAAGACCTCGCGGCCGTCCATGTCCGGGATGGTGTCGCTGTCGTCGATCTGCTGATGCGTCACGAATGGACGAAGCCGGAAGCCGACACCGCGCGTGTACAGAGCTTCGATGTTCGAGCCGTTCGTGTAGAGCTTCGAAGCCAGAAATCCGCGGCTGTCATCGTCGATCGCTTCAACCACCACCGCGCCCGCGCCGTCGCCGAACAGCACTACCCGATCGCGAATCTTCGTGTTGGCCGCACGCTCCTCGGCGGTGACTTCGCGATCTTCGAGTCCGATCGTCGTCGCCCATCCGTTCTGCCACGGCATGAACGGCGTGTGCACGTCGCCGCCAATCAGGAGAATGCGCTTGTACTTTCCGCTGAGGATCAGTGAGTCGGCCAGATCGAGGCCGTAAAGAAAACCGGAGCACTGCTGACGGATGTCGAACGCCGGCAGCGACTCGCGAAAGCCCATCTTCGCCTGCACGACCGGTCCGTTGCCGGGAAAGAAGTGGTCAGGAGTCATCGTCGCGAAGATGAGGGCGTCGATGTCATCTCTGCTGCGCCCGGCCGTCTGAAGCGCGCCCTCGGCGGCCATCATGCCGAGGTCGGCGGAGGACTGGCCGGGATCGGCGTAAAAACGCTGGGTGATTCCGCTGCGGGTGCGGATCCACTCGTCCGTCGTGTCCATGATGCGGGCGAGTTTTTCGTTCGGGACGAGATTCTTCGGGATGCCGATGCCGCTGCCGGTGATCACGCTTTTCATCGAAGGGAGAGCATACACGTCCGCTGTCGGAATTCTCTGATCGACAACACTGCGGTGCCGGACTGGCTCAAGGAGATGGTCACGTCGATGTTTTGACCGCGTCGATCTCCCGCATCTTTCGCAACTGCGGCGACCACGCCATCGTCACGGCGACCACGACCAGCGTCATCACGCCGCCGAAGATCACCGAGGGCACGGTGCCGAGGATGCGCGCGGCCACGCCGGACTCGAACGCGCCGATCTCGTTCGATGAGCCGATGAAGATCTGATTCACCGAAGACACGCGCCCGAGCAGATGCTGCGGCGTCAGCGTTTGCAACAACGTTCCGCGGATGATCACGCTCACGTTGTCGGCCATCCCGCCGACCGTCAGCAGCGCCAGCGAGAGCCAGAAGTTGCGTGACACGGCGAAGAAGATGATCGTTATGCCGAAGATTGCCACTGCCGCAAAGAGCGCCGCTCCCGTGCGGCGCATCGGACGCCGGTGCGCGACGATGATGCCGGTCACGAGCGAGCCGGCCGCCGGAGCTGCTCGCAGAACGCCGAGGCCTTGCGGCCCTGCGCCGAGCATGTGCGCGAAGATCGGCAGCAGCGCCACCGCGCCGCCGAAAAGCACGGAGAAAAGATCGAGCGTCATCGCCGCGAGCAGAATGCGTTGCCCGAGGAGGAAGCGAATGCCGATGCGAAGACTCTCGCCGATCGGAATCTCTTCCGCCTGTTGCGGCCGTGCGTCGTGCGCGATGAACCAGAGCGCGCCGAGGGCCAGCGTCATCAAAACGATCACGACCGAATACGCCGCTGCCGGTCCAGCGAAGCCATAGATCAAGCCGCCCATCGCCGGGCCGAGGACCGCGGCGAACTGCCAGGTCGAGCTGCGCCAGGCGACGGCGTTCGCGAAAAGATCACGCGTGACGACTTCGGCTGACAGCGCGGTGAACGCCGGTCGGATGAAACTGCGCGCGATGCCGCTGAGAAAAATGACCAGGTAAATCGGCCAGACGTGACCACGCGCGATCATCCCGCTGGTCGTGAAGAGCAGGAGCGCGATCGCCGAGAGCAGCATCCCGAATGTACCCACGATGGCGATCGGACGCCGCGGAAGGCGGTCGGCAACATGTCCCGCATACAACGCCACCGCAATGAACGGCAGCGCCTCGGCCAAGCCGATCATCCCCAGCGCGAGCGGATCGCGCGTGACCTGAAACACCTGCCAGCCGACGACGACGATCTGCGCCTCGCGGGCGACGGTCGAAGTCGCGTAGCCGAGGATCAGCCAGAGAAAATTGCGGACGCGGAGCGCTGCATAGGGATCGTGCGTGGCCAAGCGGGCGCGCAGTGTATCGCGATGTCGCCGCGTGAAATTTGGCGCCAAAAACGAAAGGGAGACGCGCCGCGTCTCCCCACAACGAATGTATACAACAGAGGGGGACTTGCGGCAAGACGGGGGGCGTCGCGCAGAATCGCCGGCCTGTCGCAATGGCGGAAAAACCGGAGGAGCACGATGACTGATTCGGAAACGTACTATCACGGCACAAAGGCCAGCCTGAACGTTGGTGACCTGATCGCACCGGGCTATGCCTCCAACTATGGCAGGCGAAAAGAGGCGAATTTCGTTTATCTCGCCGCTACGCTGGAGGCGGCCATTTGGGGAGCGGAGCTGGCCGTTGGCGAGGGCCGCGGCAGGATTTATATCGTCGAGCCAACAGGATCCATTGAAGATGATCCAAATCTGACCAATAAGAGATTTCCCGGAAACCCTACAAAGTCCTACCGTTCCCGCGATCCATTTCGCGTCATCGGCGAGGTGACGGAGTGGGAGGGTCACTCTGCCGAGCGGCTCAAAGAAATGCTCGATCATCTCGAGAACCTCAAGCAACGTGGTATTGAGGCCATTGAAGAATGAGCGACCTCTAACAATTCATGTCTGCCTCGACCCGTTTGAAAATTGCCTACGCGTTGCTCATCGTCTGCGCGAGCGCGCGGCTTTTGTTGCAGATGGCCGCGCTCCCGCCGTACGCCGGGCTCGATGAGGTCTACCACGTGGCGCGGCTCGCGTTCGTGCGCGCGGAGCATCGCAATCCGACGACGACCGAGGCTTCGATTCCGCCGTATCTGATGGCCAGTATCGCAGCGGCACATGATCCTGTCGGTCAACGTAGGTCGGACTCTCAGTCCGACAATCGCGTGCAGTCGGACTGGAGAGTCCGACCTACGTTCACACCGGCCGCGATGCCGGCGATGGGTGAAGCAGGCGACCGCTGGCCGTCGATCGCCGCCGCGCGCGGCGGTCACGTTCTCGTGGATCGCCCACTCGCCAGTGCCGACGTGAAGCCATACGTCGTCCGCAACTACGAAGCGCAGCAGACCAGCATCTACTACTCGCTCACCGCGTGCCTGGTGCCGCTTCGAAGCGCGATCTTCGAATTGCGACTGTGGCGTTTGCTGTCGCTGCTCTTCGCGTTGATCGCGGTCATCGCAACCGCCGAAATCGGACGGCGCTGGTTCGGTCCGATCGGCATCCTCGGCGGCGCGATTCTCGTCTCGCTCCCCACCTGGGAAACGCTCGTCATCCGCGGCAGCAACGACGCCTTTGCCTGCATGCTCGTCGCCGTCGCGATTGCGATCAGCGTAGCCGCGCCCCGACGTCCGCTGATCATCGCCGCGGAAGCGATCACGTGGGGACTCGCACTCAACGCCAAGATGTACACGTGGCCGCTGCTCATCGTGCTGCCACTGCTTTGGCGCAGACAGAAAGCGAGCAAGGCACGCATCGCAGCGGTTGCCGCCGTGTCGCTGATTGCGATCGTGCTGACATTCGCGGAGCTCTCGGCGCGCACCAGCACCGAAGTCGTCCAGTATCCCGGCGGCAGTCCGCTCGGCGTCGTCGCACTTGCGCATCAAGCCGGACCGGCCCACGACGCCGGCGTCAACATCAGCGAGATCGTCCGCGTCACCATCGCCAGCGCCGCCTGGACCTCGGGGCAACACAACGACGCGCTCCGTCCCGCCGCGATCGCGTTGTATCTGGGACCGATCGTCATCGCCATGATCGTGGCGTGGCGCCGCGAGAACATCGCTCCCGCACTCCTCGCCCTCGGCGCGTTCGCACTCGCGCAAACCTACAACGTCATCGTCTGCATGCTCGCACGCCGCGCCGGCAGCCAGGTGCCGATCGGCGGGAAAGAAGGTTGGTACTGGTTCGTCCTCGTTCCGATCCTCGTGCCCGCGCTCTTGTTGCCCGCGATATCGCGATGGCGATTGGCCGCGTGGTGGCTGATTGCGTGGGATGTCGTGATCACGGAGGTCGCGCTCTTTCACGACTTCGCGGGGACGTCGTCGCCCGCGCATGGCTCCGTGCTATTCCGATGGGGTCCGCTGCATCTTCCGTTCACTGCGCACCTCGATGGAATCGGCGTCGGCCCATTCGCCGCGTCGATTACATTCATTCGTCTCATCCACCTCGCCGCCTTCTTCAGCTTAGAATCGATCTTGCAGGAATCAACGAAGGTAAAGCTGAGACTGAATGACCGAAACACTGACGTTGCCCACCCCAATTGACGCGCGCCGCGCGCAGCGAATCCCGGTCGCCGTCCTGGGCGCCACCGGCTCCGTCGGACAGCGCTTCGTGCAGTTGCTGGCCGCGCATCCCTGGTTCCGTCTCCACGAAGTCGTAGCCTCAGAACGCAGCTCCGGAAAAACGTACGGCGACGCCGCGGACTGGCGCCTCGACACGCTTCTGCCCAGCGACGCCGCAGCGCTCGAAGTGAAATCGCTCGGCTCCGCTCTCGAATCGCGACTCGTTTTCTCCGGACTCGATTCGTCCGTCGCCGGCGAAGCAGAGGACGATTACGCGAATCGGGGATGCGTCGTCGTCACAAACTCGCGCAATCACCGAATGGATCCCGACGTGCCGCTCCTGATTCCCGAGGTCAATGCGGATCATCTCGGAGCGATCGAGCGGCAAAGAAAACGCCGCGGCGGCAACGGCTACATCGTCACGAATCCGAACTGCTCCACGATCGGTCTGGCGCTGGCCATCGCGCCGATCGAGCGCCGCTTCGGTATTGATCAGATGCACGTCACCACGATGCAAGCCATCTCCGGCGCCGGTTACGCAGGCGTGTCGTCGTACGCGATCCTCGACAACGTGATCCCGTTCATCGGCGGCGGCGAGGAAGAAAAGATCGAAACCGAACCGCGCAAGATTCTCGGACGTTGGGAGAACGACCGGTTCATCGACGCGCCATTCCGCATCTCCGCGCAAGTCAACCGCGTCCCGACCATCGACGGCCACCTGATGACGATCTCGATGAAGTTGCGCGAATCGAGCGCGGATCTCGACGCGATTCGCGACGCCCTCCGCTCGTTCGTAGGCGAGCCGCAACGCCTCGGGTTGCCGTCCGCACCGAAACAACCGATCCACTACGCGAACGAACCCGACCGCCCGCAACCCCGCCTCGATCGCGATCGCGAGCACGGCATGGCCGTCACAATCGGCCGCCTCCGCCCCTGCCCATTGCTCGACATCCGGATGGTGGCGCTGGTTCACAACACCATCCGCGGCGCAGCCGGAGCAGCGCTGTTGAATGCCGAGCTGCTCGAGGCGAAGGGGATGTTGTGAGTCAGGCCGTAAATGAAACTCCCGTCAGTACTCGTCAATCGAGCGCCTTCTCCCCCACGCTTTTCAGTGGGGGAGAAGGTGGCCGAAGGCCGGATGAGGGGGTGCTTGTTTCTCGCGCGGTCTCCGTCACATCCATCGCCCCCCTCATCCGGCTTCGCCACCTTCTCCCCCCGCAAAAAGCGCGGGGGGAGAAGGTGCTCGATGGGAGGGCGACGCTGGAAATTTCGAGATTGGGGGTTCCTGATCCACGGATCTCTAATTCGCTGATCTCTAATCTACTAATCACTAATTCACTAACCACCATCCCCACCAACCACCCCGGCGGCCGCCCATGATCGTCATCAAATTCGGGGGTACCTCGGTCGGCGATGCGGAGCGGGTCGCGAATGCGATCGACATCGTTTCCGAGCGGCGGGAGTTGCAGCCGATCGTTGTCGTCTCCGCGCTTTCGGGAGTGACGAACGATCTTGTCGCGGCCACCGACGCGGCGCGTGATGGCGACGGGGATCGCGTCAACGAGATCATCGATCGCATCCGGCAGCGGCATGAAGACGTGGCCATGCGGCTCGTGCAGCAGAAGTTCGATTTCTTCGACACGTTCGTCAAGCGGCTCGACAAGCAGGTCGAGGAGATTCACACGATTCTTCGCGGCGTCACGTTGCTGCACGAAGTCACGGCGCGGGCGCGCGACAAGATCGTGTCGATCGGCGAGAAGCTCTCGTCTGTTCTTTTTACCTATTCGATGATGATGCGCAATCTGAACGCGGAACACGTCGAGTCCGAGGATGTGATCTGGACGAATGACCACTTCGGCGGCGCCACACCGCGCATGGATCTGACTGCCGAGGCGGCAAGGAAGACGTTGTTGCCGATCGTGGAGCGGAATCACATTCCGGTCATGGGCGGCTTCATCGGACGCACCGTCGATGGCGCCACAACCACCCTCGGGCGTAACGGTTCCGACTACAGCGCGGCTATCGTCGGTGCCGCGGTCGGAGCGAGTGAAGTGCAGATCTGGACGGACGTCGATGGTCTGCTCACGTGCGATCCGCGCTTTGTGCCGTCGGCGCGCGTGATCGATCACCTCTCGCACGAAGAAGCAGCGGAGCTGGCGTCGTTCGGTGCGAAGTTGCATCCGCGGACGCTCGAGCCGGCGATCGAAGCGGGCATTCCAGTGCGCGTTCTCAACACGCAGAATCCCGCCTCGGCGGGAACGTTGATCACGCGCGAAGGTCCGGGCCAGACCAGCGGGCCGCGCTCCGTCGCACGCAAACGCAACGTAACGCTCGTTCACATGACCACGAACAAGATGCTCGGTGCGCACGGTTTTCTGGCGCGCCTGTTTCACGTTTTCGAGGAGCTGAAAATCTCCGTCGATCTCATCGCCACCTCGGAAGTCTCGGTCACGGTCACGGTCGACGAGAAGCACGACATCGATGAATTGCAGCGGCGGCTGCGCGATCTGGCCAGCGTCGAGATCGTCGACGGGCAGTGCATCATCGCCATCGTCGGCCGCAACCTGCTGCGCGATTCGAGCACGGGAGCGCGCATTTTTGAAGCCTTACGAGAGGTTCCGATGCAGATGCTTTCGCTCGGTCGGTCCGGACTGAATCTCAGCATCGTGATCGACGACGCCAAGTCCGACGACGTCATCAAACGGATCCATCACGCACTCTTCGAGCAGGCGGTGGCCGTATGAAGATCGCCATTCACGGCTACGGCAAGATGGGACGCACGATCGAGAAAGTAGCGACGGACCTCGGCCACCAAGTTGTCTGCGTTCTCGATGTCGATCGCGACGAGCCGCTGTCTGACGCAGAAGTCTTGATCGACTTCTCCCACGCCAGCGCGTTGGACGCGACGCTCGCTCTCGCCTGCGACAACCACCTCGGGCTCGTCATCGGCACCACAGGCTGGAACGATCGGCTCGCCGATGTGAAACAGCGCGTGGAGCAAGCCGGAATCGGCTGCGTCTACGCATCCAACTTCTCGCCCGGCGCGAATGTCGTTTTCTCGCTGGCGCAACGCGCGGGCGCACTCGTCGGCCGCTTTCCGGAATACGCCGCCGGGATGGAAGAGCGTCATCACGACCAGAAAAAAGACGCGCCGAGCGGAACGGCATTGCGCATCGCCGCCGCGGTGAAGGAAGGGAGCGACGGCAAGCTCACGCCGCCCATCGCATCCTCGCGCGTCGGCAGCGAGACCGGCCTGCACACGCTTTTTTTCGACTCGCCCGACGACCTCATCGAGATCTCGCATCGCGCCCGCAGCCGCGACGGTTTTGCCCGTGGCGCAGTCATGGCGGCGCAGCTCTTGCGAGGACGAAAAGGGTTGTTTCGTTTCGAAGAGCTGGTGTTCAACGAAGGATGAAAGCGAAGGATGAAGGATGAATAGCAAGGACTCGGGAACGATTCATCCTTCATCCCTCCTCCTTCATCCTTTGGAGCAGTCATGACCTTTCGCGGATTAGGCACCGCCCTCATCACGCCCTTCACTGAGAGCGGGGCGCTCGATGAGCAGGCGCTCGCGCGCTTCGTCGATTTTCAGATCGATGGCGGCGTCGACTTTCTCGTTCCCTGCGGTACCACCGGCGAGAATCCGGCGCTGACCGCGGCCGAACATCGCCGCGTCGTCGAGCTGGTCGTGCGTCAGGCGAACGGACGCGTGCCCGTGCTCGCGGGCGCGGGCAGCAACAACACGGCGCGCGCCGTCGAGCTGACCGAACAAGCCATCGACCTCGGCGCCGATGGCGTCCTCACCATCACTCCGTACTACAACAAGCCGACTCCTGACGGACTGCGACGCCATTTCGGAATGCAGGCCGAAGCGATCGAGAAGAAGAAGTCCGGCTTCCCGATGATCATGTACAACGTGCCCGGGCGCACCGGCGTGAACATGACCGCGGAGACGACGCTGCGCATGGCCGCGGAGATTCCGAACATCATCGGCGTGAAGGAAGCGTCGGCGAATCTAGAGCAGATCATGATGGTGATTCGCGATCGCGCGGACGGATTCCTCGTTCTCAGCGGCGACGATGCCTGGACGCTGGCACTCGTCGGCGCCGGCGCGGACGGATTGGTTTCCGTTGCCTCGAATGAGATCCCGCGCTTGATGAGCGACCTCGTCACCGCCGCGCTGCGCGGCGATTTTGCCGCCGCCCGCAAGGTTCACTATCGCGTTCTGCCCCTGCTCACCGGCAACTTCATGGAATCGAATCCCATCCCCGTCAAGACCGCCTGCAAGCTCCTCGGCATCATCGACAGCGACACCGTCCGCTCCCCGCTCGCGCCGATCGCGAAAGGAAATCGTGAGAAGCTGGAGGCCATTCTGCGGGAGTGCGGACTCCTCGAAACGGCGGCTGCGTCATGACGAACTCGATCGAAGAACGGCTGGCCTCAATCGGTCCGAAAACGGATCGGATGGAAGCCGTTCGCACGATCGGCCTTTTCCTCGCTGAGTTGGAGGCGGGCTCGATCCGCGCCGCGGTGCGCGACGAAGACGGCGTCTGGCACGCGCAGACCTGGGTGAAGCAGGGAATCCTGCTCGCGTTTCGCACCGGCGTGGCGGCCGAGTTTGCGTCGGGCACGCTCTCGTTCATCGACAAAGACACGATTCCGACGCGGCGTTTTCGCGCGCAGGACGGCATCCGCATCGTGCCGGGCGGCTCATCGATCCGTCGCGGGACGTTCATCGCCAGAGGCGTGGTGATGATGCCGCCCGCGTACGTGAATATCGGCGCGTACGTCGATGAAGACACGATGATCGACTCGCACGCGCTCGTCGGCTCCTGCGCGCAGATCGGCAAACGCGTTCACCTTTCCGCGGCCGCGCAGATCGGCGGCGTGCTCGAGCCGGTCGGCAATCTTCCGGTCGTCATCGAAGACGATGTCGTCGTTGGCGGCAACTGCGGCATCTACGAAGGCACCGTCGTTCGCGGCCGCGCCGTCATCGGAGCCGGCGTCGTGCTCACTGGATCGACACCCGTCTACGACACCGTGCGCGGCCAGATCTACCGCCGCACCGCCGATCGTCCGCTCGAAATCCCGTACGGCGCCGTCGTCATCCCCGGCTCCCGTCCGATGAGAAGCGACTTCGCCACAGAGCATTCTCTCCACGCCCTGACTCCGATCATCGTGAAGTATCGCGACGAAAAAACGGACGCGTCGACGGCGCTCGAAGATGCGTTGAGGTGATGGGTTGCCGGGTCGTCAGGTTGCCGAGTTGCCCGGAGCGGGTTGCTGAGTTGCAGGGTTGCTAAATAGCTTGAGGATTTCGTGATGACCAAGCAACCGAGCAACCTTGAACCCCAGCAACCGCGAACCGCTCGGCAACACGGCAACTCGTCAACCAGGCAACCCCCAGTCGGGCAACCCCCAGTCGGGCAACCCCCAGTCGGGCAACCACGCACCGCCCAGCGATTCGCCAACATCGAGCTCTCGTTGATCCGCCAGATCAACGCGCTGGCCACGCCGCTCTCCGTCAACCTCGGCATCGGCGAGCCCAACGTCGAGCCGGACGAAACGTTGCGCGCGTTTGCCGTGAAAGCCGCTGCCACCGGCTCGTGGCATTACACGCCGAACGCGGGCACGCTGAGCTTGCGTACGTTGATCGCGAAGGGGAATCGGGAGTCGGGAGTGGGGAGCCGGAGAAACGAGATCGCCGGCCACAACCTGGCTCCGACCCCCGACTCCCCACTCCCCACTCCCGCCGATTTCGATCCGAAGTCGGAAGTCTGCGTCACTGCCGGAACCGAGGAAGCGCTTTTCTCGATCATGCAGGCGTTTGTCGATCCGGGCGATGAGGTGCTCGTCCCCAATCCAGGCTTCCTCGCCTACGCCACGCTCGCGCGCATCGCGGGCGCGACGCCGGTCACGTACGAGATCGAACCGCCGGATTGGCGTGTCGATGCCGATGCGCTGCTCGCGCGCGTCACGCCGAAGACTAAATTGATCATCGTCAACTCGCCGTCGAATCCGCTCGGCAGCGTGATCGATCGCGAAACATTGCAGCGCATCGCTGACGCCGGACCGATCGTCGTCAGCGATGAGGTCTATCGCGAAATCTGGTACGAGACGCCGCCGCCGTCGATGCTCGGGATGTCCGGCAACGTCATCGTCGCCGGCGGGATGTCGAAGAGCCACGCCATGACTGGTCTGCGGCTGGGATGGATCGTCGCGCGCGAACCGCTGATGAAGCCGATCATCACCGCGCATCAATACATCGCAACCTGCGCATCAGCGTTCTCGCAGTCGCTGGCCGAATCGATTCTCTCCGACGACGCCTGGAACCGCGCATGGCTCGAGCGCATCCGCGCGCAGTTCCGTGCGCAGCGCGAGTCCGCGCTCTTCTCGATTGCACGCGAGCTCGAAGTCACGATCCCCGCGCCGGCGGGCGCCTTCTACGCGTTCGTTCCTGTGCCGTCGTGCGACACGGAAATGTTCGCGCGCACGCTGGCCACCGACGCGGCGGTGCTTGTGATTCCCGGCATTGCATTCGGACCGATGGGCGAAGGATTCATTCGCATCTCGTACGCCGCATCGATCGACGAGATCGGTACAGGCATCGAGCGCATCGGCCGCTGGCTGCGCGGTGCGGCGCTTTGACCGCCGATCCCCGTGCACCGAAACTTGCAACGAGGTCGTCCGAGGTTCAGTAACATTCGGGAAATGGCATTGAAGGCAATCAAGACCGGAAAAAAACTTCCGGTTCCACCGCCCAAAGACTCCGTCGCCGCGTCCGAGATCTCGCTTTATCGAAACGTTCTCAAGATCAAAGAAGAGCACGATCTCGAAGAGCTCGGGATCTCGTTCTGGGATGCGCAGACGACGATTCAGTGGTCGTACAACGCCAACTACTACTTCCATGCGGCGTCGACGATGAAGCTCGCCGTGCTGATCGGCGTCTTCCGCGAGATCGATCGCGGAACGCTTGCACTCGATTCCCCGATCCACGTTCGCAACCGCTTCACGAGCATCGTCAATCAGGAAACGTTCATGCTCGACCTCGGCCGCGATGCCGATCCCGACGTCTACGGCCACCTCGGCAAGACGCTCACGGTGCGCGAGCTTGCGTACTGGATGATCACGAAATCGAGCAACCTGGCCACCAACCTTCTCGTCGACGTCGTCACCATCGAGAGCATCCAGCAGGCGCTCGACGAGCTGGAGATCGATGGCGTTCGTGTGCTGCGCGGCGTCGAAGATCAGGCCGCGTTCGAGGCGGGCCTCAACAACGAAGTGACCGCGAACGGTCTTCAGAAAATGCTGCGCGTCATCGCCAACCGGAAGGCGTTTTCGCCGGAGGCCAGCGACGAGATGCTGAAGATCATGCTCGACCAGCAGTATCGAAGCGGCATCCCCGCCGGTCTGCCGAAAGCGGCGCGCGTCGCCCACAAAACGGGCAATATATCGACCGTGCACCACGACGCCGGCATCGTGTTTCTCGAAGGGCGCGAGCCGTACGTGCTCGTCATCCTCACGCAATTTCCCGCCGAGACAGGCCGCGGCAATGCCGTCGCCGAGGTCTCGCGCGACATCTACAACACGCTGGCGGGATTGACCTATGAGTGAACCGGAGCAGATCAAGGTCGTCGACGCCTGCGACCTCGACGATGAGCTGCGCTCTCTGCTCAAACCGGGCGCGATGGTGCTCGACGCGCAGAAAAGGCGTCATCGCCTGCCGCGCTATTTTTACGAGATTCCCAGCCACGATGCGGCCATGAGCATCCGCCTCACGCAGCATTTTGCCCTCAACGAATTCACGCTCACCGACCTCAGGGAAGCGCAGCGGCTGCAGGAGTTTCCCCGCTACATCCCTTGCGCCGTCCGCGTCCTGGCGTTCTATCTCGAGCAGTTCCGCAGGGATGCAGGCGGTTCGGTCCACATTGCGGTCAACGGCGGCTACCGGTCGCCGTCGCACAAGATGTCGGAATACGCGACGCCGCATATGTGGGGCACCGCTGCCGATATTTACCGCATCGGAAGCACGATTCTCAAGGGCAAAGAGACGATCGAGAAGTACAACGCCATCGCCGAGGATTCGAGTGACGATCTTCACGTGCTGCCGTACGGCCATGTCACCGGTCTCAATGCCGACGATCACGTCCATCTCGACCTCGGGTACATCACAGTGATCCCCCGCGAGATCAGTGAAGACCGGATGGAAGTGCCGCAGGAAAACAAGCCCCGTTTCGCCTTCGAGGACCGCCGCCGTGTCGAGCGCCGGTCCCAGCCAGCGACGCCGGAAGACGAATAAAGGATGTGGGTGTGGGGAGTGGGGTGTCGGGAGTGGGAGAACGACGCTTTCTTTCAGCGCATCTAAATCACCTCCCACTCCCCACCCCCACTCCCCACCCCCGTACTTCGCACCCGGGCCTGCCGTTTGCTAAGGACGTGGCAGTAGCTCCATACATCCCAACGCGACGCCCGGAAGATTTGCATGCCTGGAACGCCAGATTCGAAACGACAGAGACCAGTCGAGAAGCAACTCCAGCGGACTCGACTACAAATGCCGGTGATCGGCATGGAGTCGGAGTTCAACGTCCTCCTCGACGAAGAGGAGATCGATCCGCGCGTGTTCTGGGGCCATCCCAGCGCGTTCATCGACCGGCCGCTTCTTCCGCGCGAGAAATCTTCGCTGCAGCTTCCGACGGGAGGTGCCGTTTACTTCGACCGCGGCGTCATCGAGGTCGTTACGCCGGTCATCGAGCTCGCGCCGCACTCCACCGCCCGTACGGTGCGCAACTTGTGGGAGCAGATCGGTTTCGTCCGTGAGCAGCTTACGCAGTGGGAAAAGGCGAACGATCACACCGTGCGGCTGAAGGCGTACAGCACGCACTACAACATTTCCTACGAGATCCCGAAGCGCGAACAGAACCCGCGGCGCAATGAGAAGTTGCTGGCGCTGCTGCTCGCGTACATCCTGCCCGTCCCGGTAATGCTGGTGGCGTCGAACCGGCGCTCGACCGGCGTCGGCGTCAGGCCGCGCGGCAGCAGGATCGAGGTCACGGTCGATTTCACGCCCGACCCCGGCATGATGATCGCGGCAGCCACACTCATTGTCGGCATCGTCCGCGAAGTGATGACGTGGCCCTCGTACGAGCTCTCTGTTCTCAATCAGCTCCCGATCCCGATCGTCGACGGCGTCATTCCCGGCAAGCACACCACACGCAAAGGGTGGCTGACGAAAGATTTTCACTACGCGCAAAGTCCTTACACCTCGGACGTCAACGCGCCAATCTGGAAAACGCAGTTCGGCGAGACGATGTCGTTGCGCGCGATGGGCGCGCGCGTGGCCTGGTATTTCCGGCGCTCGATCCGCAAGTACTCCGACCCGTTCAGCACGCGGCTGCTGTTCGCGATTCTCTCCGGCCGCGCGCCGTCGCTGCTGGAGCTGGCCGACCGGCCGGCGGCGTACGAAGATGTCGGCCATCTCTGCCGCTGGGGTTCCGTCATCCACGAGCTGAAGAACCGGCAAATCGAGATCGACATCACCCGTGCCGGCCACGAAATATGGGATGGTCATTCGATCGATGAATACATCGCCGATCGCAGCAACGCGCGTGCGATGCATTTGACCGAACGCGCGACGATCCATCCACCGCAAAGCAAGGATGCCGTTGTCGCTCGACCGGAAACGGCCGCTCCTCCCCGTCAGCGAATCGCCCGGCCTCGGGTGCCCACACGCCGCCGAAAAGACGCTCCCTCCCGGCTGATGCCGCAACGTCCATCCAACTATCTCGATCGCCGTGGCACCTCGCTCCTGCGCGGCACGACACCCGATCGCGAACGCCGCCGCACGAACGAGCGCCGCAACGGCAGTTACAACATTCCGTTCCCCGATCGCCGCCTGACGCGCTCGGCCTACGAGCAGGTTTTCCTGCAACTCGTCTCCGGCCGCAAATTGCGGATGGGAAGCGAGCTCTATAAACCGATCGGGATGAAGGGCTGGTATCACGCCATTTTCCAGCGCGAGTCCGACGGCGCCGAGCGCCTGCTCACGATCGATCAGTTGCTACGGAAAATGAACGACTGGCTGTAGGGCCGCGACGTCATCGATCGACATTCCACCCGTTCTCGCACTTTCGACGACTCCCTCCCATCGAGCGCCTTCTCCCCCGTGCTTTTCGGGGGGAGAAGGTGGCGGTATGAACCTGATACATAGGTAACACATCGGCCCGGGGACATAGGTAACAGTCGGGAACCGGTTCAGAGGCGTCGAGGAGACTGACGATGCCTTGGAAGGCGACTGGTGTGACCGATCAAAGAGCGAAGTTCATGCTCGACTACAACCTGCGGGTACGAACCGGACAGATGACGATGCGGGCGCTGTGTAGCGAGCATGGCGTGAGTCGAAAGACCGGATACAAGATCATTGCGCGGCACGAGGAGGGTGGCTGGCCAGGGCTGGCCGATCGCTCGCGCGCGCCGCTGGACGGCAAGCACTGGGCTAGTCCGGAGACGATCTCGATCGTGCTTGATGTCCGTCTTGATTACGGTTGGGGTGCCAGAAAGATCCTGTCCTATCTGCACGACCTCGAGCCCGGCCTGCAATGGCCCGTGGCCAGTGTGGTTCATGAATGGATCAAGCGAACGGGGTTGATCGTGCCGCACATCCGGCCCTGGCGTTTCCAGCATCCGGGACGGCCGCCGGCAGTGCTGATCGAACACCCCAACCAGCAATGGAGCACCGACTTCAAGGGACACTTCCGAACGAAAGACCGCCGCTATTGTTATCCCCTGACCGTGGCCGACTCGTTCAGCCGCTTCATCATCTGCTGTCAGGCTCTGAGCACGACCTCGTTCGAGCTTGCCTGGCCGGTGTTCGAGAGGCTCTTCCGCGAATACGGGTTACCCGATTTCATGCTGTCCGACAACGGCCCGCCGTTCTCGTCCAACTCGGTCAAGCGGCTTTCGAAGATGTCGGTGCGTTGGATCCGCCTGGGCATTGAGCCGCGGCTGATCCAACCCGGTAAGCCACAGCAGAACGGCCGCCTCGAGCGCATGCATCGCGATCTCAAGAGGGAAGCGTGTGCCCAGCCTGCCGAAAACTGCCGCCGCCAACAGGCTCAGTTCGACAGGTTCGTCGATCGATTCAACTTCATTCGTCCGCACGAGGCTCTTGGCCAGACACCACCCGCGCGAAGCTACGAGCGTTCTTCGCGCGAGTACCCAAAGCGGCTTCCGGAGATCGAGTATCCCAGCAACTGCCAGGTCCGGCGCGTCCGAAGCAGCGGCGACATCATGTGGAAGGGGCAGTGGTTCTTTCTGAGCGAGGCACTGGTCGGTGAGCAGGTCGCCTTCGAGACCATCGACGACAGCTGCTCGATCCTTCGCTTCGGCAAGCTCGAGCTCGGGTACTACTCTGACCGTGATCGCCGGCTCCATCTTGACCGGGTCAGGCCTGCCGCACCCACACCTGGGTCCGAAGAACAGCCCGTCAAAGAAAGCTCTCTGGATCCAACCGGCTGATCTCCTCGTCCTTCCATGCCGCCCGCCCGGGCTATGGAAGCTGACGTCCTATGGAAAGCCGCGATGAGGCCGCGCCTTCCCACAGGACTTGGAAAACGCCCCCCAACCACCACCCGCGTTTCCCACATCTCCCACAGCCCCTGCTAAAAAAAGAAAGATTTAAAGGGAGAACCAAATCAAAACCATTCATCCCGACTGTTACCTATGTCCCCGGGCCAATGTGTTACCTATGTTCCAGGTTGCACAGCCGAAGCCGGATGAGGGGGCATTTCACTGTCGCGTCAACGTTGCACAAACACCGGTCAGGGATGCCTTCTCAAGCGGGTCATGCTCGCAAAGAACGTGTTAGTCCGATCTTGCAAAGCCCCCTCATCCGGCTTCGCCACCTTCTCCCCCCGCAAAAAGCGCGGGGGGAGAAGGCGCTCGATTTGGAAGAGCTGCGGATAAGGATGTTAGAAATGCGTGCTACTTCGTCCGCTGCCACGCCACATACCCGCCGCGGAGATGTTTCGCGCGCGTCAGGCCTGACTCGCGCGCGAGGTCGAGTGCGCGGGCGGAGCGGCCGCCGGACTGGCAGTAGAAGATGACCTCGGCGTCGCGCGGCAATTCGTGCAGACGATGCGGCAGATCGCCGAGGGGAAGGTGGCGGGCGCCGTCGATGTGGCCGGCATCCCATTCGTACTGCTCGCGTACATCGACCAGCAACGCATCAGGTCCGATCTGTTCGAACGTCACCTCACGCGCGCTGGCGGGATTGCAGAACATGTCGTAGTCGATCAGCCGCGTGATCGCCGCATGCGCGTCGTGTTGCTGGCGTAGTCGCAGCGAGCGAAACGTCATCTTCAGCGCGTCGAACAGAAGCAAGCGCCCGACGAGCGTTTCCCCGATTCCTGTCAGCAGCTTGATCGCCTCGGTCGCCTGAATCGTTCCGATGACGCCGGGCAGCACGCCGAGAACGCCGCCTTCCGCGCACGACGGCACGAGATGCGGAGGCGGCGGCTCGGGATAGAGGCAGCGGTAGCACGGCCCGTCCTGCGCGGAAAACACCGAGGCCTGTCCTTCGAAGCGGAAGATGGAGCCGTAAACGTTCGGCTTGCCGAGGAGCACGCAGGCGTCGTTGACGAGGTAGCGCGTCGGGAAGTTGTCGGTGCCGTCGATGACGACGTCATAGTTGATGAGGATATCGAGCGCGTTCTCCGAGGTCAGCGCGGCGGCGTGGGTCTCGATGGCGATGTCAGGATTCAGATCCTGCAAACGTCTGCGCGCCGCGTCGAGCTTCGGATGGCCGACGTCGGACGCGCCATACAAAACCTGCCGGTGAAGATTGCTGCCATCGACGTCGTCAAAGTCGACGATGCCGATCCGTCCCACGCCCGCCGCGGCGAGATACAGACCCACCGGACTGCCAAGTCCTCCCGCGCCGACGATGAGCGCCGACGACGCCTTCAGTCTCTCCTGCCCCGCCTCGCCAACCTCGGGCAGGATGAGATGCCGCGCGTAGCGGATGCGTTCGGAGGGGGTGAGCATAGTTTGGTGGTTGGTTGCTGGGTTGCTGGGATGCTGGTTGCTGGGTTGACTGGTTTCCCGGTTGCCGAGTTGTCTGGATGCTTGGCGTGAAGGTCCGGTACCTCATTCGCAATACGGCAACCCGGTGACTCGGCAACCCGGCAACCAAGCAACCAAGCAACCAACTAAACCAACAGCCTCCCAACGATCTCCTGAATCTTCTTCCCGTCCACCCGACCTTTGTATCGCGCGGCGGCTTCCTTCATGACTTTGCCCATGTCCTTTTTCGATTGCGCGCCGGTCGTCGCGATGACCTCGCGGATGCCGGACTCGATTTCTTCGTCGGTCAGTTCGGGCGGAAGCCAGGTCTTGAGCAGCTCCATCTCGCGGCGTTCTTTATCGGCCAGCTCGGGGCGGTTGCCTTTCGTGTATTGCTCGATCGAATCGAGGCGCTGCTTGACCGCTTTGCGAATCACGATCATCGCTTCCTCGTCGCTCAGCTCGTGGCCCGATTCGATCTGCTGATACTTGAACGCCGATTGCAGCATCCGCAGCGTTGAAAGCCGCTCGGCGTCGCGCGCCTTCATGGCCGCGGTGAGCTCGGTGCGAATCTTCTCTGTCAGTTCACCCATTTGCGCTTGCTCCTCACGCCATTCTATTCTCGCCGGCCATGCCACTCGACCTGCCGGCACTACTCCGCGAAACCGGCGCCCTGCTCAGCGGACACTTCCGTCTCTCGTCCGGACTTCACAGCGCGGGCTACGTGCAGTGCGCGCTGCTGCTGGAGCATCCGCGGAACGCGAAGGCGATCGGCGAGGCGCTCGCGGCGAAGGTCGCGTCGATGCAGCCGGCGAAGATCGTCGCGCCTGCGCTCGGCGGCGTGATCATCGGATATGCGGTTGCCGAGGCGTTGGGGTTGCCGTCGATTTTCACGGAGCGGAAGGACGGCGCGATGACGTTGCGGCGCGGATTTCGAATCGCGCCTGATGAAGGTGTGGTCATCGTCGAGGATGTCGTCACGACCGGCAAATCAACGCGCGAGACGGCAACAGTCATTGAAGGGCTGGGCGGACGGGTGGTTGGGTTTGCGTCGATCCTCAATCGGAGCGGTGTCGCGAATCCGTTCGATGCGCCGTACGAGTCGCTGATGGCGCTGAATCTTGAGACATATGACGAAGCGGATTGTCCGCTTTGCGCGCGGGGAGTATCGCTCGATGCGCCAGGCTCGCGGTTTTCCACGCGAAGCCGCGAAGACACGAAGGCGTAGAAAACAAAACTCTTCGCGCCTTCGCGGCTTCGCGTGATTGCCTTAGACTCGCACCGTGACCGAGAAAGTCATCACCATCGACGGCGATTCGCGCGAGCTGGAGTTGGAGCGCGAGGGCTCGCGGTTTCGTGTCGCCGAGCACGACATCGAGCTCGTGGCCGTGCATGGCAACGAAGCGGAATTGCGCGTCGATGGCCGGACGCATCTCGTACCGTTCATCGTCGATGGCACCGAGGTCAGCTTCGCGTACGACGGGGAAATCTGGATCGCAGATGTATCGGCGAAGGGAGCCCGAACGCGCGCGCGCCACGCCGATCATTCGCTGAGCGCGCCGATGCCTGGCGTCGTGCTGAAGATCCTCGTCGCGATTGGAGATGAAGTCGCGAAAGGCGCGCCTCTCCTGATCCTCGAAGCCATGAAGATGGAGCACCAGATCACGGCGCCGCGCGACGGTACCGTCACCGCCATCAACTGCAAGGAAGGCGAGATGGTGCAGCCCGGTTTGGATCTCGTGACGCTGACATGAAAATCACGATCGATCACGTCCATATCGTCGAAGTGGGGCCGCGCGACGGTCTGCAAAATGAGAAGGTCACCATTCCCACCGAGGCGAAGATCGACTACATCACGGCGCTCGCCGATGCGGGACTGACGACCATCGAAGCGGGCGCGTTCGTCAGTCCGAAGTGGGTGCCGCAGATGGCCGACACCGCCGAGGTCTATCGCAACATTCCGAAAGATCCGGGCGTCGATTACCCGGTGCTCGTGCCGAACATGCGCGGGCTCGATCGCGCCATTGAAGCCGGCGTGAAGTCGATCGCCATCTTCACCGCTGCCTCGGAAACATTCAATCAGCGCAACATCAACATGACGATCGACGAATCGTTCATCAACTACGCGCCGGTGGCCGCGCGTGCGCGTGCCGAGGGGATGCGCGTCCGTGGCTATGTGTCGACGGCGTTTGGTTGTCCGTACGAAGGCGAGGTCGCTCCCGAGAAAGTCCTCGAAGTTTCCGCGCGTCTCCTCGACCTCGGCTGTTACGAAGTCTCGGTTGGCGACACGATCGGCGTCGGCACGCCGGTGCAGGTGCAAGGCGTCGCCGGCATCCTTTTGCAGGTGATTCCGCCATCAAAGCTGGCCATGCATTTTCACGACACGCGCGGCACCGCGCTGGCGAATTCGCTCGCGGCGCTGGAGATGGGCATTGCGACGTTCGATGCGTCGTCGGGTGGATTGGGTGGATGCCCATACGCGCCGGGCGCGAGCGGCAACATGGCCACCGAGGATCTCGTGTACATGCTCGAAAAGATGGGCATCGATACCGGCGTCGACATGAACAGGCTCGTGGCCGCGTCGCAGATCATCGCGCCGTATCTCGATCATCCGCTGCCGGGAAAATACCTGCAGTCGTGTACGAAGTCCGGCGCGGCGGTGGCACCTGCGAGCGCCGTCGTTCAGTAGATCGCCCGCGTTCTCGGTTATCAGTTGACCATGCCATCATGTGGCGCGATGAATAACGACAACGCGCGCAGCGCATGGAAAGACGGCTGGTTCGTCGTTCCCTGGCAGGTGATCTTTCGCGACATCGACGCCTTCGGTCACGTCAACAACGCCGTCTACCTCACGTACTTTGAATGGGCGCGCGCGCAACTCTGGTTCGCGCTGACGGGCGCTGCGGGCGTGCCGACCGACATCGGTTTCATCGTTGCGCGCGCCGAGATCGACTTCAAGCTGCAGATCGGAATGGAGCCGATCGACATCTGCGTCCGCGTCGGTGCGATCCGCAACACGTCGTTCGATACGCACTACGAGATCCGCAAACGTTCCAGCGGCCAGGTTGCGGCGACGGGATTGGTTATCGTCGTTCTGTTCGACTGGAAGGCGCAAACGAAAGTGCCGGTCAGCGACGCGCTGCGGCAGAAAGTGCGCTCCCTCCAGCAGGAGACATGAAGCCCGGAACTGAGCAGCAACGCATCTGCTAAACTCCAAGCCTTCGAGACAGAACACTGTTTCGCGTCGGAGCGTGCCCGTGATCACCGGCTTCAACACGGACATCAAGCACAACGAAAAGGTCTACCACATCCAGACCGAGGATAAGGGACTCCAGAATCCGTACATCGAGTCGCTTGTCTACGTCGGTGGGGAGATTCTCGCCTCGAAAAAGACGTCGTACGCGGAGCAAGCGAAATCGGGCATCGACGAGAAGTGGATCGGCAGCCTGATGGAGCAGCAGCACCGCACGATGATCGCAGCGATCAAGCGGGGACGGCTCGATGCGCCTGGCGACATTACGAAGTCGACGCCGCGACCGACGCTGGCCACTCCTATTCCGGGAGTCGTCGCTGAGCCGGCTCCGATCGCCATCGATGAAGAGAAAACGCTCGATCAGGTGATCATCGACTATCTGGCTTCCGAGGCGGAGAGCGAGCACCTCGAACTGTCACTGCTGAACAGCACGGAGTTCTTCGCCGGTACGCCGGTCGAGCTCCGCGTAGCAGCGAAGAAGAGCCTCTCGCAGAGTCCAATCGCTGCCGCGGCAATCGAGGTGAAGGTGATCTCTACCGTCGAGCCGCCGCGCGTGATCTTCCGCGGCAAGACCACCGCCGACGGCACCGCCATCGTGCGCTGCGACATCCCCGCGTTCGCCGAGGGGACCGCCGCGATCATCATCTCCGCGCAAAGCCCGATCGGGAACGATGAGGTGAAGCAGTTGGTGAAGAGGAAGAAGTAAATGTTGGGGGGTCGGGAGTGGGGAGTCGGGGGTCGTAGCTAAAACCAACTTCTAATTTTCTTGCGGTCGATCTGATTCTTCTTGTCTCGAGTCTCGAGTCACTCGTTTCTGGTTGTTTCCTGGTCTCTGATCTCTAGTCTCTAATCTCCGATTCCTGCTTCTAATCTCCGACACCCCACCCCCGAAAACCGACCCCCGCAACATGGTCCCTACCCTGCATTACTGCTCGCACCGCAATGCGCCGTCACCGTTTCACTCACGCCCTCATCCTTCTTGCCGGACTCGTGCTGGTGACGTATCTGCTCATCAGCCTTTACCTGCCGTCGTCGCGGTGGCTGATCTTCGGCGTCGACAAGCACACCGGCGTTGTTCGTGTCGTGCAGCAGAACGTCACGTTTCTGCCGCCGCATCAGTTTTACCGGCTTCGTTTCGAGCGGCGCGAGGGCTTTGCGCAACGCGACGGCATCATCCGCATCACGTCGCAGGAAGGCGTGCCGGTCACGGTGAACTACCGATTGCGCTTCGGCATCAACGGCGACCGGCTGCCCGATGCGCGGCGCATGGTCGATGAAGGATGGAACGCCTGGATCCGGGCGCGGGTGGCCGAGGCGGTGTCGGCGGTGACGCAGCAGATTCCGATCGAGGATCTGCTCTCGCCGAATTCGCAATTCAACTCGCAACGCGATCCGTTGCGACGAACGGTCGCCAACCATCTCGCCAGCAGCGGCTTGAAAGTGACGGCCTTCGAAGTGGCGCGATTTGAGGCTGACCGCGACGCGCTTCTCCGCGTCAAGCGCGCAGAGCTTCGCCGCGACACGCGCAGTGTGCCGACGCGTGTGGTCGTCTTCGCGCTCGACGGCGCCGATTGGGAGTTGCTCCACGAGCTTGCCGACGACGGCCGCATCCCGAATCTCAAGGCATTGGCAGCGGGCGGCACGGTGTCATCGCTGCAGACGATTCAGCCCACCGTTTCGCCGATGGTCTGGACGACGGTCGCGACCGGCCTGACGCCCGATCGTCATGGCGTAATCGACTTCATGGACCGCGGAAGGCATGCACCGGTTGACGCCTACTCGCGGCGCGTGCCGGCGCTTTGGGACATCGCCGACGCGTTTGGCCGGCCCGCGCTCGTCGCCAACTGGTGGTCCGGCTGGCCGGCGACAGCGCCGAACAGCATCTTCTACGGCACGCCGGTCGAGGATGTCCCCAACGCTGTCTATCCATCGTCGCTGATCGATCGCGCCGGATCGCTTGCCGTGCCGGTCAGCACCGTCGGCTACGAACAGGCGCACCGTTTTCTCAACATCTCGCCCGCTGAGTGGAGCGCCGCCATCGACGCGAACAATCCCGCGGATCCAATCGTCATCTTTCGCTCGATCCTGGCCAAGACGTGGAACGACCATCGTGTGGCGATCAATCTCTACAACGATCAGCGCAAGAACGGACAGGACCCGACGCTGGTGATGATTTCGTACGAAGGGACCGACGCCGTCAACCATCTTTTCGCGCCGTATCACCCGCCGTATCGCGACGGCATCAGCGAACAGAATTACCGCAAGTTCTGGCCTGCCGTGTCGAATTACTACGCCGAGGTCGACCGGCTCATCGGCGAATGGATGAATGTCCTTCCACGTGACACCACGGTCATGGTCATGTCGTCGTACGGCTTCCGTTGGGGCAAGACCCGGCCGCGCTCGATGCCGAACGGCGGCGCGGCGCTTTCCGATCACCGCAATCCCGGAATGTTCATCGCCTACGGTCCGCACGTGATCCCGACGCGAGAGCATGCGATGTCGGTTTACGACGTCGCGCCAACCGTCCTCTCCCTCCTCGGCCTTCCGCAATCGACCGAGATGCCCGGCCACGCCGCGACGTGGGCGCTCAAAGACATCGCGCCGATCACCTCGGTGCGCGTCGTCAGCTACGGTGAATTCGTTGCCGCGAAACCGGTGGGGACGTCAGCCACCGTCGCCGAGGGGCCGTACGAAGCACAACTGCAGGCGATCGGTCATCTCAACGATCCCTCGCGCAGCCTGACCCCCGTTCTCGAAGACGAGGATGACGTAAAGAGGGCCGCGACGCCGCTTTCACCCGAGCGATGGGGTCTGTATGCGTATTACAACAACCTCGGCGTCGAGTTGCGCGCCAAAGGGAAACTGGGCGATTCGATCGATGCGTTCGACCGCGCCATCGACATCAATCCGACGCGGCCGACACCTCATCTCAACGAAGCGATGGTGGCCTTCGACCGGCAGCAGTTTGCGCTAGCCGACGCACAGATTCTGAACGCGGTCGCCCTCGGATTGCCGAACGCGGAGAGCTATCTCATCGACTTCGCAGCGCTCTACCGCCAACGAAACATGAACGCCCGCGCGATCGCGTTGCTGTATCAGGGCCGCAAGCTTTTCCCGCAGTCGTACGTGATCGCCGTAAACCTCGGCTCCGCGCTACTCGAGGCCGAGCGCTACACCGAGGGCGTGCCCGAGCTCGTCCGCGCGCTCGGCCTCCAACCATCCTCAACGCTCGCCCTCAACAACCTCGGCCTCTTCTACGCGAAGCAAAACGACTACGGCCGTGCTCTCGACTTCTGGAACCGCTCGCTGTCCGTCGACGCACATCAGCCGCAGATTCGCGAAGCAGCGGTCGCGGCAAGATCGCGGTTGTAGCACTTCGCGGCGTTGTCACGACGTCCAGGCAACTCCTTGATAGACTTTGCCTCTATGGCAGACCGCATTCCGAAGCCGCAGTCCGGCACGCGCATCGACTTCAAAGATGGCAAGCTGATCGTCCCCGACGATCCCATCGTTCCATTCATCGAAGGTGACGGCACCGGCGCGGACATCTGGCGCGCCACGCGTTACGTGCTCGACGGCGCCGTGGAGAAGGTTTACGCCGGGAAGAAGAAGTTCCACTGGCACGAGGTGTTCGCCGGCGACAAGGCCAGCACGCAGTTCGGCGAGTACCTGCCGCAGGAAACGCTCGACGCGATCGCGCACTACCGCGTGTCGATCAAAGGGCCGCTTTCTACGCCAGTCGGTGGCGGCATCCGCTCGCTGAACGTGACCTTGCGCCAGGTGCTCGATCTTTACGCCTGCGTGCGGCCGGTGCGCTACTTCGAGGGCGTCCCTTCGCCTGTGAAAGAGCCAGGCAAAGTGGACATGGTGATCTTCCGCGAGAACACGGAAGACGTTTACGCGGGCATCGAATGGCCTGCGGAATCCGAGGGCGCGAAGAGCATCATCGGATTCGTGAATGCGATCGAGCGGCGCGGCGGCGGCAAGATCCGCGAGGGTTCCGCCATCGGCATCAAGCCGGTTTCAGAGTTTGGCTCGAAGCGGCTCATTCGCAAGGCGATCGAATACGCCATCGCCGCGAAACGCGATTCGGTCACGCTCGTCCACAAAGGCAACATCATGAAGTTCACCGAAGGCGCGTTCAAAGACTGGGGCTACCAGCTTGCCCGCGAAGAGTTCGGTAACGTGACGATTCCTGAGTCGGAAGTAGGCGACGGCGGCGCGGGCGGCAAGATCGTGATCAAGGACCGAATCGCCGACTCGATGTTCCAGCAGGTGTTGCTGCGTCCCAGCGAGTACTCGGTCATCGCAACCACGAACCTGAACGGCGACTACCTCTCCGATGCTCTCGCCGCGCAGGTCGGCGGCCTCGGCATGGCTCCCGGCTCGAACGAATCCGACGAAGTGGCCATCTTCGAAGCGACCCACGGCACGGCTCCGAAGTACGCCGGCAAAGACATGATCAATCCCGGCTCGCTGATCCTCTCCGGCGTGATGATGCTTCGTCACATGAAGTGGTGGGACGCGGCCGATGCCATCGAGCGCGCCATCGCTACGACGATCGCGCAGAAAAAAGTTACCTACGATCTGGAGCGCCAGATGACCGGCGCGACGAAAGTGTCGACGAGTGAGTTTGGAAAGGTCATCGTAGCCAACATCTGAGTATCGGCGTCTAACCCCCGGAGGCCCGTCATGAAACGTCTGTTACTCGCCGCGGTTGTTGCAACATTTCCACTCATGGCGGCTGCGCAAACCGGCGCTCCCGATCTGATCATTCATCACGGAAAGGTCTTCACTGCCGACCCCGCGCATCGCTGGGCCGAGGCGGTGGCAATTCGCGAAAACAGGATCGTCGCAGTCGGCACGAACGCCGAGATCACGGCATTGGCGCAGGATTCGACCAAGCGTGTCGATGCCGGCGGCCGCGTCGTCGTCCCCGGCTTCAACGATGCGCACACGCATCAGGGACCGCGGCCGGAAGGTTTCGGTCTGTCGTTGGAAAGCGATCCCACATGGGCGTTGGCGAGTGCTGCGCTCGTGAACAGCGCCGAGGAGACGGCGGGCGATCTCTGGATCTTCGGAACGATCGGCGCCAAACTTCTCGCCGATCCGGCCGTGACCGCGCAGGCAATCGACAAAGCCGCCGGCGGACGGAAAGTCGTGTTGTCGTCGTGGACGGGTCACGGCGTGATTTTCAGCACCGCGGCGATGGACGCATTGCGGATCCGGGACACAACAGCCGATCCTCCGGGCGGATGGTTCGAGCGCGACGCCAAACAGCACATCACCGGGAAAATGTTCGAGTACGCCGATTGGAACGCCGAGCGGCGGCTGGCGGACTCGGTGTCGGATGCCGGCGCGATCGAACAATTGAAGACCTTCTCTGATCAGTCGCTGCTCTTCGGCATCACGTCGATTCAGAACATGTCGACGCTGCCGCTGACACGGTTCGAAAAAATCGAGCGCCACGGTCCCGCGGCGATTCGCATCCGCATGATCCGTTTTCCGATGACGGAGAACGGCCGGGTGACGGAAGGAACCAATCTGTCTGCCACGGACAGAGAACGTCCGCTCTCGATCATCAGCGGCACCAAGTGGATCCTCGACGGCACGCCGGTCGAGCAGGGCGCCGCAGTCCGCCGGCCGTATCCGGGCGGCGGCGAGGCGATGGGGAAGCTCGACTTTGCGCCCGACGAGATCAAGGCCATCCTCAAAGAAGCGTTCGAATCAAACGAGCAAACGCTGCTTCATGTCGCCGGCGATCGCACGGCAGCAGCGATCTTTGATGCCATGCGCGCGATTGGACCTGCCGAGGAGTGGCGCAAGAAAAGAGTGCGCTTCGAGCATGGAGACGGACTGCAACCCGATCTCATCCCGCTTGCGAAAGAATTCGGCATCGTCGTCGTCGTCAATCCGACGCACATCGTTGCGTACTCGGCCTATCCGGCCGGCGGATATATGCCGTTCAAATCGCTGCTGAAGGCCGGAATACCAATCGCCATCGGATCGGACGGCCCTGCAAATCCGGGCCTCAACATCCTGATGGCCACCACTCTGCCGGGTAATTCTGCCGAAGCGCTTACACGCGAAGAAGCGGTTGAGGCGTACACTCGCGGCTCCGCATACGCCGAGATGATGGAAAACGACAAAGGAACGCTCGCTTCAGGGAAGCTCGCCGATCTGGCGATCCTGTCGCAGGACATCTTTCGTGTTTCCGCGGACAAACTGCCAGCGACTGTGAGCAACATGACGATCATCGACGGAAAAATCGCCCTCGACGACGGCACGCTCAAGCGCGAAGGCTTCCCCATGGCTTCGCGAACGAGGTGATCACGATGTTTGGTCCGACGGTGCGCCGTATTCTCATCGCTTCCGCTTTCGGACTCGCGCTGATTGCGGCGCGGCAACGCGCTGTGCTGCATCCGGCTCCGCCGCAGATCGTGAACGGGCCAACGTTCAGCAATGAAGTCGTTCGCGTTTTCCAGAACCGCTGCCAGAGCTGTCATCACCCGGGCGACATCGCGCCGTTTTCGCTGATGACCTACGCCGAAGCCGCGCCGCACGCCGACGCCATCAAATACATGACGCAAACGCGGCAGATGCCGCCGTGGAAACCAACGCCTGCCTGCGGCGACTTTGCCGATGCCCGCGTACTCACGCAGGACGAGATCGACATCCTCGCGAAATGGGCGGACAACGGCGCGCCTCAAGGCAATGTGGCCGACCTTCCACCCGCGAAAAACTTCGACGGTGGCTGGGCTCTCGGACAACCCGATCTCGTGCTCTCGTATCCGGACGCCTACACGCCGCCGCTTACCAGCGACATGTATCGCTGCTTCCCGATGCCCACGAACCTGCCTGCCGACAGCTACGTTTCGGCCATCGACATCAAGCCGGGCGACCGGCAAACGGTGCATCACGTCATCGCCTACATCGACACCAACGGCGATTCGCAGAAGCTCGACGACGCAGATCCCGGTCCCGGCTACACGTCGTTCGGCGGTCCCGGATTCTCGATCAACAGCCTCTCCTCGACCCTCGGCGGATGGG
This sequence comes from Thermoanaerobaculia bacterium, assembly GCA_963719365.1. Taxonomy (GTDB): domain Bacteria; phylum Acidobacteriota; class Thermoanaerobaculia; order Gp7-AA8; family Gp7-AA8; genus JADGNZ01. The sequence goes on from OY970380.1 coordinate 3,401,187, forward strand.
CGCCCGGCGCAAGGCCGGCCGTTCTTCCGGACGATGTGGCCATGTCGCTGCCCGCGAATTCGCGCATCGTGCTGCAGGTCCACTATCACCCGCACGGCGTCGCGGCCGTGCCCGACCAGACGCAGATCGGCATCTACTTCGCCAAAAAGAAGCCGAACAAAATCGTCTACATGCTGCCGTTGATCAATCAGAATTTTACGATCCCGCCGGGCAACGCGAACTATCAGGTGTCGGCCAGCTACAACGTCGCGCTGCCGGTTCATCTCTACCTCGTCTTCCCGCACATGCATCTCCTCGGGCGCAAGATGCACGTCACCGAAACGCCGTACCTTGGCAACGAGCAATGCCTCATCAACATCGATGACTGGGATTTCAACTGGCAGGGGCAGTACAAATTCAGCCAGCCGGTCGCGATTACCGCGGGAACGCGGCTGTCGCTCGATGCCTTTTACGACAATTCGACTGACAACTGGCGCAATCCGAACAACCCGCCGAAGCCCGTCTCGTGGGGCGAGCAGACGACCGACGAGATGTGCATCTCCTTCTTCGGTTTCACGATCGACAGCCTGTTCGCGAAGGATCAGCCGCCGCCGGCGTCAGAGATTTTTCGCGCGGTTCAGTAGCCGAACGATGCTTCAGCGGAAAACCGCGGCCAACTTTCCTGCGAGCTGGCCATATCTCCGGGCGTACACTTCGCCATCCCCATGACTTCCGATCGCGAGAGCGTGCTTCGCTTCGATCTCGCAGTGCAGAAGAGCCATCCGCTCGTCTACACCGCGGCGTTTCTCGCCGCGCTCGCCGCCCAGGCACTCGGCGTCTTTGTGCTCAACATTCCGGTCGGGATCGCGATCCTGCTGATCGAGCTCGCGGTCACCGCGTCGCTGTATGCACTCTTACGCCGCGGCGGCGACCGGCGCATCCTCAATCCAATCTGGATCGGGACCGACATCCTCCTCGTCACACTCGGCGTCTACGCGACGGGCGGCATCGCCAGCCCCTGGTTCATCTGGTACCTCGGCACCGCAGCATCGACGGCGTTCGTGCTGGGCAAGAAAGCGTCGTACCTCGTCAGTCTCGCGAACGTGATCGCGTACGTCGCCATGCTGCTGTTCATGGGGCAAGCGGGATTCGTCAATTCGGTGTTGATCCTCGCTGTGGTCCGGATGCTCTTCCTCTTCGGCGCGTCCTTCTTCTTTCTGGCCGGGATCGCCAACCTGCTGCAGAAACGACTTCAGATTCGCGAACTCGAAGCGGAGCAGGCCCGCGAAGTCGCCGAGCTCACGCGCCTCACGCAGGAGCTCCAGCGCCGAACCGCCGAACTGGAGGACGCCAGTCTTCGCGTGCAGGAAACCGATCGCCTCAAGAGCCAGTTCCTGGCAAACATGAGCCACGAACTGCGCACGCCGATGAACTCGATCATCGGCTTCTCCGAGATCCTGATCGAGCGCCTCGGCGACAAGATCGAAGAGAAGCACCTCAGCTTCCTGCGCCACATCCTGACGTCCGGCCAGCACCTTCTCGGCATCATCAACGACATCCTCGACCTCTCCAAGATCGAAGCCGGACGGATGGAGATCTACGCCGAGAAATTCGAGGTCCGGCAGGTCATCGAAAGCGTTTGCGCCGTGATTCGCGGCATGGGCCGCACGAAGGTTCCGGTGTTCACGACCGACATCGATCCGCGCCTTCCGCTCATCGAGACCGATCTGACCAAGTTCAAGCAGATCCTTTTCAACCTGCTGTCGAATGCCGTGAAGTTTTCGCCGGGCAACGCGCCGATCGCAATCTCCGCGTTTCATTCCGGCAACAGCCACGACGAAGGCATGATCACCGTTTCCGTCCGCGACGAAGGCGTCGGCATCGATCCGAAGAACCACGAGGTGATCTTCGACGAGTTCCGGCAGATCGACGGAAGCGAGCGCCGTGAATTCGGCGGAACGGGCCTCGGACTCGCGCTCGTCAAGAAATTCGTGCAGCTCCAAGGCGGCTGGGTGCGCGTCGAAAGCTCGCCCGGCAAAGGCAGCACGTTCTCCTTCACGTTGCCGGTCCGTTCGCGCGCCGCAGTCGTCAGCGGAACGCAGGAGCCAGCGCCCGCCGAAACCCGCGCCGAGCCGCGCGCAGAACGAGTGCTGGTAGTCGAGGACGACGCCCAAGCCTACGCGTTGATCTCGTCCGCCCTCGGCTCGGCCGGCTTTCTGTCGATTCGCGCCCGCCACGGCGAAGAAGCACTCCATCTCGCCCGCGAAATGCGCCCCGTTGCCGTGACGCTCGACCTGGTCCTGCCCGGCCTCGACGGCTGGGATGTGCTCAAGACTCTGAAGAGCGATGCCGCGACCTGCGACATCCCGGTCGTCATCATCTCCCGCGTCGACGAGCGCGACCTCGGCGTCGCTCTCGGCGCCAACGATTACTTCGTCAAACCCGTCGATCGCGGCCGTCTCCTCGACCGCGTCCGCCAGCTCACCGGCTCCAGCCAGTCGAAAGCCCGTCTGCTCCTGATCGATGACGATGTCTCACTCCACGAGATCCTCGAAGAAGAGCTGACCACCCTCGGCTACACGATCGAAAGCGCCTTCAACGGCGAGACCGGTTTCGCCGCCGCCAAAGCCAACACCCCCGACGTCATCATCCTCGACCTAATGATGCCCGGCATGAGCGGCTTCGAAGTCGCCGGCCTCCTCAAAGACGACCCCACCACCGCCAAAATCCCCATCCTCGTCTTGACCTCAAAAGAAATCTCCGCCGACGACCGCCGCGATTTGCAGACAAAGGTCGCGGCGTATGTGCAAAAGGGAGGAAGCGCGCGGGATCACCTTGTTGCGGAGATACGAAGGTTGCAACGAACAGGCAAAGAAAGCGGCCCATTACAGGCTTAGACGAGCACAGCCTGGCATCGTGATGAAGTCGCTGCTGTTTACTTAAGATGTGACAGGCACACGCCGCAGCTATAAAATGTTTATGTCCTTCCTCGGGGAGGTTGATCATGACGGCAAACAAAGCGAATAGCTCACTCGGCGCGGAGCTTCAGACCTTCGCCACGCATCGGAATGAGCTTCTCGGGCGAGCAAAAGGGAAATACGTCCTCATCAAAGGCGAGGATGTAGTCGATGTCTTCGAGGATCGCACCGACGCACTCGTGCGCGGATACCGAGAATTCGGCAATCACCCATTTCTCGTCAAGAAAGTGACGGACGTGGAAGCACCGCTGAGCTTCACATTGTCCTGCTGGCCAGAGATCTCACGCTAAGGTGGTGCGGCCAAAGGCCCTGTGCCGAGCCGTCACGCTGGCACTTCAGTAACTGGCTCAGCCGACGGGACCGAAGCTGGGCGGCATCAGCGTCCGTATGAAGGTGGGCCGCCATCTTGGCCAAAGCGTTCACCAGCACGTGCGATGTATGCTAATTCATGACCCGGCGCCGAGAGTTCAGATTCAAGCAGCTTCATCTTGCCTTCGTGAATCGCGAACAAGCTGTCAAACGCCTTACCGAGTTGCAATCTTAGAGCGTAAGATGCAGCGTCGAGCGTTGTTTTGACTACCACACTAATACTGCCGACCTGATATCTCAGACGGTACAACTTCACGGCACTACGATACCGGTACAATAAATACGCGAGCTTGTCTTGAATCTCCGTGGAGCTGCGATCACTTCGCGCAACATCGGCCACCCATTCTCTCAGTCCCGCCATCAAACCCTTGGCCTCTGGTTCGTTACGGAAGTCGACTATCTCGGACCAGTTTTCATCAATTGTTGGAAGTGGCAGTTCTCTGATAATCAGCGAGAGGGTAACGGCGCGACGATCTTCCATGCCGTCAATCGTGCCGGTGAACTGAGCTGGATAGGCGTGAACTCCCTGCTTGCGCATGGCTATAGCAGCTAACCGTGCTCTTAATTCCCCGATCTCACGACCGATTAATGAAAGATGATCCGGAAGGTCGTCTGAGGGCTGTTGATCACGGCGGGCGAGCCGCTCATCCCTCATGTAGAGAAGATCGAGCACTTCGTCTGTGTCGTAAGGCACGCCAACGGGATCCGGCTCGAATACGACACGCTCCATAGCATGATCAACATCAAAATTTTCGCCGAACAACCCGAGTTCCGACTCGAGCCGCGACGTTGGCGGTCTCGTTAGCCTCGGTCTATGCGCGCTGAGATCGATCACGCCAATTTTATCGTAGAGCAGTGCGCTACGCTTCAAACCGAGGTGAGACGTGCTGGCTCCATCAACGATTCCGACTAGCACAGCAGTATCATAACGGACCGCCCTTGATCCTGTGGTACCTCCACATTTCATTGCGGCCTGCGCTTGACCGAGCCGAGCAAAGGCCTGTGACGCGCGAGAACTCTACGGGTTGGATCGCGGTAACGCCGTCGAGTCGATCGTCTCCGGTATTGACGCGCTGCAACAGCACCAGCGCAAGAGGGTACTAGACGACCCTGGCCGGGAAGCGGTCCTTCCCATGAATACTGACTGTGCGCCCCAATTCGAAATCCAAGCTGCGATGCCGAAGTTGGGATCCTCTGCTTGGCAATCGTCTCGATCTGTGACTGGAGCGTGGCAAAGAAAAGCAGCGCGGCGGAAATCACGGCGATCGAAACGTCTTCTCGTATCCCGTCATCTCGACGTATCCCTGCCCGTTGATCGCCACATTGCCGAACGTGCCGGCGACGTCGACGGCGCCTTCCCAGTAGGTGACTTGCGTCGAGCTTCGCGTGACCAGCTCCTGATCTTTCATCAGCGGCTGCAACACCAAGGCGATGCCGAATGATGGAATGGCGACGCGCCAGCCCATTGGGTACGTCGCGCCTGATTTTTTTGAGCGCCAAGTTCCGAGGGGCGTGATGACCATCTGGTCGCGGCGGAGGTGGATGACGTTGCCTTCGCTGCTGATGAGCGAGCCGGACGACGGCGCGTCGGGCGTCCCGTCCTTCTTGCGGATCTGGTAGAGCATCAGCTCCGCGTCGTTGTCGAGTTGGACGGAGAACCAGTCCCAACCTTGCTGGCTCTCGCGAAGTTGCGAGCTTCCGAACTCGTGATCCATCCACGCCAGACCGTGGCAACTCGCACCGTTCACACGGCCGCGAACTTCCAGCCGCGACATCGAGTAGTAGTGCGTTGCGTACCCAACACCTTCGGCTTTGATGCTGATGCCGTTCTCGCCATGAATCGCCGGCGCCTTGCGTGAGGTCATCACGAGATCGATGGCATCCTTGCCTCCGTATGCGGCGATTCGCCATGAGCTGTCCGCGAGCGTCGTCGCGCGCCAACCTTCGTTGAAAACATCGAGCACGCCGGCCGACGCTCCGGCGGTGAATGGCGATGAGCGATTGAGCTTCTCGTAGTAGCGAAACTCGCCAGCACTGATGTCGCTGATCGCGAAATGCGCCAGCGAGAGATTGCGCAAATCCCATCGTGTCGCCTGAGGATTGCCCGGCGGAACGATCCCGACGCGAAAGAACGTCAGCTCGAATCCGTAGCGCTTTCCGGCGTCCGTCTCGAGGTGGCCCGTGTAGTACCACCACTCCGTTTTGTACTCGTCATGCGCACCGTGATCGCGCGGAAAGGAGAAATCGTAGCCGGGGAGCGCGGGGACGAACGCGGTCTCCGCCGCAGTCGCGGGAGTGACAATCCCGAGGACGGTCAGCAGGATCAGGAGCGCCGCCCTGCGCATCACTCCCAAGGAACGTGCAACATTCGGCATCCGAAGCTCATAATATGCGCTCGCAATGGCGGAACAGCCGGTCACCATGCCTCCTCGCGCGCGTTTCCGGACGCTCGCAGCGGAGACGAACATTCCTATCAGCGCCGACGAGCTGATCGCGCTGGCGCGGCGCTACGCCGATCAGGGGATGTTCGACGAGGCCATTCATCTTTACGAAATGGCCGAGAAGCTGAAGCCCGGCTCGGTGACCGTGCGCATCAACCTGGCGCGGACGCGCGATCAAAAAGAGAAGGCCGAGGCGTCGCGTTATGAGGCGGTGCGACACGACGTCGATTCGCAGCGCGCACGCGATGAGATCGACGCGTCGCAGTACGTCGGTCTGGCCCAATACTACATGGCCAAAGATCAGACTTCGAAGGCGATCGAGCTTCTCGAGATCGCCAAACTGAAAACCCCGAACAACTACCGTCCCTACGAAATCCTCGGGCGACTCCACTACTCGCAGGGCGAATGGGACGCCGCCCACGAGGAGATCGTCAAAGCCCGCAAGCTCAATCCGTTCGACCGCGGACTGGCCGAGATCTCTGGCCGCGTCGAGTTCGAGAAGCGCAATTACGAGCGGGCACTCGACGACTTCATCGACGCCTTTCTTCTCTCCACCGATCAGAAGGGCGAGAGCACCGAGCCTGTCCGCCGCATGATCAACACGCTCAAACGCATCGAGACCATCGAGACGAAAGATCTGAACGCGCGCATCAAACAGCGCGTCGAGCAGCTTCAGAACTGCACCGAGCGGCTGGAGCTGCGCAAGGACAACCTCTTCAAACTCGAGTCGAAGAAGAGTCTTCGTGAGATCGTCGACAAGATCTCGCGCGATGCCGAAACGCGCGACAACCTCATCACGATGGCAGCCGACCTGCGCGGATTGGCTGTCTTCCAGCACATCAAAGATGAGCATCTGATCAGGCTCTCGAAATTCGCGCGCGTCGAACATCTCGCCAGCGATGCGCCGGTATTCAAGGAAGACGACCGGTCGATGGATTTCTACGTCGTCAAGGACGGCCGCATCGAGATCCGCAAGGACACGCCGTTCGGCCCGCAGATCCTCGGCTCGCTCACGGCGGGCGTGATCTTCGGCGAGATGAATTTCATCGACCGCACGCACCGCTCGAGCGACGCCGTGGCAGTGATCCCGTCGAGCTGCTACACCTTCTCCTTCAGCGCCCTCGATCAGTTGATGGACGAGGACAAGCAACTCGCCGTCGGCCTGCATTGGGCGTTCTGGCGCTCGCTCACGGAAAAAGTTCGCGACGCCAACGAGCAGCTCAAGCTCTTTTTCCAGGAGGACGCGAAGAAAGGCCAAGGCCGCAAACGCGCCATCGAAGGAAAGCGCGAGGAGGTCCAGCAGATCACCGTCAAGTCGGAGGATAAGGTCGACCTGTTCAAAGAGCGCGGCCTCTCCGCGGGTGAAATGAAGCTGCTGGCGACCTTCTCGAGCGAAGAGCGGATTCGCGACGGTTCGATGGTTTTCCGCGAAGGTGAATCAGGCGACAAGCTCTACATCGTGCTCGACGGCCGCGTGCGCATCTCGAAGTTCATCCCCGGAGTCGGCGAGGAAGCGCTGGCCGTGCTCGACCGCGGCGACTTCTTCGGCGAGATGGCGCTGATCGACGACAAGGTCCGCTCCGCCGACGCCAAAGCGCACGACGGCGACGCCACCGTTCTTTCGATCGATCGCGCCACACTGAACGAGATCCTGTCGATGGATCCGCACGCGTCGCTGCAGTTCCTCAACCTTCTCTGCCGGATGATCAGCCGCCGCCTGCGCGAGATCAACGAGAAGATCGTGCAGTGGAAGTACATGAGCGGCGGATTCTGAGCGCGGTTGCGGGTTTCAACAGTTGCCGGGTTGCGAGGTTTCTGAGTTGCAGAGTTACTTCAACCTGTCAACTCGGTTAACCACCAGGCAACTCAGCAACCGAGCAACCCAGCAACTTCGACAAAGTGACAAACGCTCCCCAACCCCCTAGAATCCGACAACCCACTCATGCGCGTTCTGATCGTCGGTCAGGGGGCACGCGAACATGCTCTCGCGTGGAAACTCCGCCAGTCACCCTTAGTCAGGGAGGTCTACGCGGCCCCGGGCAATGCCGGGATCGCCGAGATCGCTGACTGCGTGAACATCGGCGTGGCCGACATCATCGAGCTGGCCGATTTCGCTGAGAAGCTGAAGATGGATCTCACCATCGTCGGTCCCGAGCTTCCGCTCACCCTCGGCATCGTCGACGAGTTCCAGAAACGCGGGATGGACATCTTCGGCCCGACACGCCTGGCCGCGGAGCTGGAAGGCTCGAAAGCGTTCTCGAAAGAGTTCATGCGCAAGTACGGGATTCCGACCGCCGATGCGCGCGTCTGTTCTTCGATGGACGAAGCGAAGTCCGCGCTGAAAGAGTTTCGCTATCCAGCCGTGCTCAAGGTCGATGGCCTGGCGTCCGGCAAAGGCGTCGTCATCGTCAACTCGAAAGCCGAGGGCGAGGAGTATCTCAAGCTCGTTTTCGAGGAGAAGAAGTTCGGCAACGCCGCGAACCGCATCCTCGTCGAGGAGTTCCTCACCGGCGAAGAAGTTTCGTTCATGGCGCTGACCGACGGGAAGAAGTTCGTCTCGCTCGCGCCTGCCAAGGACTACAAGAAAGCGTTCGACGGCGAGACCGGCCCGAACACGGGCGGCATGGGAGCCCACTCACCCGCGGTCATCCTGAGCGGCGAAGCGGCAGCCGAGATCGTGAAGACGATCATCATGCCGACGATTCAGGGAATGGCCGAGGAGGGACGTCCGTACACAGGATGCCTCTATGCCGGCGTGATGCTGACGCCGAACGGTCCGAAGGTGCTCGAGTACAACTGCCGCTTCGGCGATCCCGAAACGCAGGTGCAGATGCTGCGCCTCGAAGACGATCTCGCCGACCTCTGCCTCAAAGTCGCCCAAGGCAACCTCGGCGACACCAAACTCACCTGGAAAAAAGAAGCCGCCGCCTGCGTCGTCATCGCCGTCGAGGGCTACCCGGATGATTTCCCGAAAGGCCAGGAAGTGATGATCGATCCCATCGACGACTCGAATGTAACGATCTTCCACGCCGGCACGATCCCCCGCAACGGCAAGATGATCAACGCAGCCGGCCGCGTCGCCAGCGTCTGCGCCAACGCGCCAACACTCTCCGAGGCGTTGGCGAAGGCCTACGAAGCGGCGCCAAAAGTGCGATTCGAAGGAGCAAGGTACCGGAAAGACATCGGGTACCGGGCGCTGGAACAAAGGAAGGGGTAGGCAACGCCATTTCTCGCTGTCCGAGAGGGCGGGGCGGCGGGTAGGCAAGGAATCTCGTGCTGAAGTGCCAGATCGAACAGCTAATGTTAGATGTCGCGACATGCCGTGCTCTTGTCGAAGCGTAGGCGCACGTCACGCGTATCCGACGCGCATCTTACTCGCTCTTGACCGACGTGGAAACTCGCTCGGTCAACGATGTGCGTCTGATCAAGCAAGTAGGAAGTATTCAAAGGCTCGCGGTGATTCGCAACTGGGGGGCGACGAGTCCATGACGGTGCATTCACGTCACGGCAAATTCATTACGTTGTAGCGAAACGTCGTATCCACTGATGCAAGTACGGTTCGACCGCTGTTCGATCGCCGCCACTATTCAGCCAAGCCGTAAGGAGAAACTGCGCTTCCTGGGTGTCTCCATACCTGCTTAACCAATGAATCACATGCCATTCCACAGGAGTTCTATCGCCCCCGCTCAAAAGCCAAGCGCGCAGTAGAAAGACTGTTTCCTGTCTCTCCACGTTTTGATTCAGCCACATCATGACCGCGGTTTCAACAACTGATCGGTCACCGCCACTTTCAAGCCAGCTCTGAAGAACAAAGTTCGCTCCCTGATCAGGCAACTCCTTCATTGATGGCATATCTACATAGCGATCTTGAATATCATCGACTTCGACCGCCGGGCGGCCCGCTATAGAGGCATTGGCAATTCGGCCATCGGCATAAAGGTTCTTTCCAAGCATCGGCCTGATCTGTAATGGCATCCGATGAAGTTCTCTCAGTAGTACGTCCATCTGTGCGTTGAAGGCTGAATCGTCGTTGAAGTCTATGTAGAGCCGAGTACCCAGGAAACTCGGGATTGGAGGAGGCTGGCGTCGGCTTCTGAGAATCGGGATAAACTTATCGGTGCCCAGGTTATGAATGAGTTCGGCGCCGACGATCAGTCTTTCGTAGCCCACGCCGCCGTGTCCGCCTTGCGCTTTTTCAAAGTAGGTCTCGGTGCAGATCACAAGAACCCGCTCCGACGAGCTAATCCCTTGTTCCATGAACTTGGTCAGGTCTGCGCCGGGAGTCAAGTCCCATTGATCTAATACCGCGTCGATACCGTTGTGTCGAAGGCGAGTCGCGAACTCCAGGACCCATTCCTTGTGGGCGCCAGAGTCGTGTGAATAAGATATGAATGCTTTCGGTGCATCTGACATTGACAAGAATCCTGGTGCGCGATCTTCGAACTAAATCCGTCCGACGTAGACGTATGTAGAATACTCGACAACCGAAGTCGATATTGAAGTTGATGAGCACCTTCGCGGCATCAGCTCATCTTGCCGTCTTAACCTCAATCGCCTTCACGTTCCTGATCCATCGCGCTGGCCGCTTTTCGGCGGGGATGACGATTCGGAACGGGCCTTCTTTTTCGGGCAATGGTTTGCCGTCCTTTTTGTCGGCGAGGATGATGAGGCGGTCGTTGAAGGCGGGATCGGTTTCGGTGACGGTGAACGCGACTTTGTACCCGTCCGTAGCAGTGATAACGACGATCGCGCGGAGGCCTGGGCCGCGGAGTTTCTCGCCGCGCGGCACGCCGGCGCGTTCGAGGATCGCGCCGAGGGTGACGCCTTCGTAGATTGCGGCGGGGTTCTCGTGTTCTTTGGCCTCGGCTTTCACTCGCGGCAAGCCGTCCAACGTTTTGGCAGTGACCGTGATCGTCTGATCGGGGATTGATGGCGTTGCAGGATGCTCGGCGGAGTGAAGCGTCGAAGACGCGACCAATATTGCCGCGAGAAGGAGCATCAATTTCTTCACTGTCGCGCGTCCTGAGCGTCCACCACCGCGATCGCGGCCATGTTCACGATGTCGCTCACATCAACTCCGCGCTGTAGCACGTGTACTGGTTTCGCCATTCCTTGAAGAATCGGGCCGATTACTTCTGCGCCGCCGAGGCGCCATAAGAGTTTGTAGGCGGCGTTGGCGGAGTCGAGGTTGGGGAAGATCAGGACGTTGGCGTCGCCCTGGATTTTGCTCCAGGGGTAGTCGGCGCTGGCGATGTGGGGCTCGACGGCGGCGTCGGCTTGCATTTCTCCTTCGATGATCAGCTCCGGGCGCAGGCGCTTCACCATTGCCACGGCATCGGCGACCTTTTCGGCGTTGGGGTGTTTTGTCGAGCCGAAGTTCGAGAACGAGATCATGGCGATGCGTGGCTCTAAATTGAAACGCCGCGCCGTCTCGGCCGTCAGGATGGCGATCTCCGCTAGTTGCTCGGCGGTCGGCTCGATGATCACCGTGGTGTCGGCGAGGATGATCATCTTTCCCTTGAACATCAGCAGGTACGCGCCGGAGACGTTCTTCACGCCGGGGCGCGTCTTGATGATCTGCAGCGCCGGCTTGATCGTGGCTGGGTAGTAGGCGCGCAGGCCCGCGATCACGCCGTCGGCATCGCCCGCTTCGACCATCATCATGGCGAAGTAGTTGCGGCCGTTCAGCACGCGTTGCGCGTCGGCCACGGTGATGCCTTGGCGCATGCGCAATTCCGCGAAACGGCGCACGTATTGATCGCGTTGCGCGCAGGTCTCGACGTCGATGATCGTCACTTTCGATTCGTCGACGTGGTGTTTCTTCAGCAGCGGCGCGACGACTTCGCGGCGGACGAGCAGTATGGGATGGGCGAGCCCTTCCTCGATCAGAATCTTCGCCGCGCGGATGATCTTTTCCTGATCGCCCTCGGGAAACACGATGCGTTTCGGGTCGCTCTTGGCGCGGTCGTAGACGCCGTGCATCATGCCGCGGGCGCGCCCAAGGAGCTGCTCGAGCCGGCGGCGGTAGGCGTCGTAATCGGTGATCGGTTCCTGCGCCACGCCCGTCTCCGCTGCCGCACGCGCCACCGCGACCGGCACGTTGAGCAGCACGCGCGAGTCGAACGGCTTCGGGATCAAGTAGAGGCGTCCGAACGTGAACTTCTCGTTGCCGTAGGCGCGCAGCACGGCGTCGGGAACTTCTTCCTTCGCCAGTTCGGCCAGTGCGAGCGACGCGGCCAGCTTCATCTCGTCGTTGATCGTCGTGGCGCGGCAATCGAGCGCGCCCCGGAAGATGAAGGGAAATCCGAGGACGTTGTTGACCTGGTTCGGGTAATCGGAGCGGCCGGTGGCCATGATCACGTCGGGCCGCGCGGCGACGGCGTCGTCGTAAGGAATCTCCGGATCGGGATTTGCCATCGCGAAGACGATCGGATCCTTCGCCATCGATTGGATCATGTGTGGCTTGACGATGCCGCCGACCGAGAGCCCGACGAACACGTCCGCGTCCACAAGCGCCTCAGTCAGCGTGCGCCGCGACGTCTCGGCCGCGAACTCCTCTTTGTACGGCGTCATGTCGATCGTGCGGCCTTTGAAGATCACGCCCTTGCTGTCGACCAGCATCACGTTCTCTTTGGTCAAACCCATCTTGATGTAGAGCCGCAAGCAGGCCATGGCCGCGGCGCCGGCACCGGAGATGACGATACGGACGTCCTCGATTTTCTTGCCGGCCACTTCCAGCGCGTTCTTCAGCGCGGCGGCGGAGATGATGGCCGTGCCGTGCTGGTCGTCGTGGAAGACCGGAATCTTCATCACGGCTTTGAGCCGCTCTTCGATCTCGAAGCACTCCGGCGCGGCGATGTCCTCGAGGTTGATGCCGCCGAACGTCGGCTCCATGATCCTCACCGCATTGATGAACGCCTCGGTGTCACGCGTATCGAGCTCGAGATCGAAGACGTCGATGTCGGCAAAGCGCTTGAAGAGAACAGCCTTCCCTTCCATTACAGGCTTGCCCGCCGCCGCGCCGATATTGCCGAGCCCCAGGACTGCGGTGCCGTTGGAGATGACCGCGACGAGGTTGCCTTTGTTCGTGTACTTGTAGACATCGCGCGGCTCGCGGGCAATCTCGAGGCAGGGCTTGGCGACACCGGGGGTGTAGGCAAGCGCGAGGTCACGCGCTGTGGCGGTCGGCTTGGTGGGAACGACTTCAGTTTTTCCAGGACGCCCCCCCGAGTGGTACTCCAGAGCGTCATCGCGGTCGTTGTCAGCCATCGGTTTTCGTCTCTCCCGTCGAAGCGGGTGAGTCTATCAAGATGTGGGGCTGGGCTTAGCTGACTCGATCACGGGGTGATGTGATCTGGAGCCGTTGCCGCACGTTTGCCGGCAAATCAGAACGCATATCCCAATGTAATGAAGTATGCGAATGGCTTCTCGTAAACGGGTTTTCCCTCGGGATCGTAGCGGAGGATCTGGCGTTTTAGTTTGTAGCCGAAGTCGAAGCGGATGGGGCCTACGGGCGACACGTAGCGCAGGCCAGTGCCTACGCCGTATTTCAGGTCGCCGAAGCGGATGGTCGTGTCGGAGAAGGTGTTGCCGGCGTCCGCGAAGAGCTGGCCGCCGAAGGAGCCGGCGATCGGGAATCGGTATTCGGCATTGAGGATGAGGAGCGCGCGTCCGCCGATCGGCGCCATCGTGGGTGGACCGCCGTTGGGGTCGGGGATCTCGAAGAGTGTCGGGCGGCACCCTGCATCGATCAAGGCCTTCGTCGGGCAGGCGGTACCGAGGGAATCGAGGGCATAGGCGCGGTTGGACGTGTCTCCACCGGAAGTGAAGCGCTCCGATAGCGGTACGCCGCTTGTTGGGATCAGGGTTCCCGTGTCGGGATCGAGCTTCATGCCCAGGCCGAGGTCCTGGATCAAACCGACGCGTCCCGACATCGCGAACGTGCTGCGCTCGGTGAGCGGCAGATACCACGACGTCTGCGTGAACTCTTTCAGGAAACGCGCGTTCGCAGCGACGAGCGGGAACGCGTATTCGATCGACGCCGTCGTGAAGAAACCACGATGCGGATTGAGCGAATCATCGCGTTTGTCCCAGAAAAATGCGGGTGTGACGCTGGAGATGGCCACGTTGGTGGCGTTGCGATCGAGACCCGGAAGAAGAACCTTCTGCGCCAGCGCGCAAAGGTCGCCCGACTCGCAGACGGCAACGCGATATTCGTAGCGCAGCGACCAACGTGTTTGATTGCCGCTGATGCGTGAGGCCTCGACGAATCCACCGCGCTCGACGATGTGCGTATGCGGCCGGGACTCATCACTCTGGAAGGCAGTGATCTGGATCGGAAGATCGAATCTGCCAATGAACGGCTCGCGGTAGGTGAGAAAAACGTCCTTCCTGTTTTCGCGTGCGTAGATGAGCTCGAGGCCAAGATAGCGGCCAGTGCCGAAGAGATTGCGGTGCGCGATCGATGCGGAAACGAGCGGCGAAACGCGGTTCCCGCCGGTGTCCGGAGTGATCGGTGCTGTGCCGCCGAATGAACCGGCGACAGTCAGATCCTTTCCTTCGGCGACAGAGATGGAAACGTTCCGTTCGGCGACGTCGGTCGTTGCTTGTGCGGGCTGAATATCGACGCGCTGGAAGATGCCGAGGCGGTAGAGCCGCTGTTGCGCTTCGAGAATCGCGGTGTAGCTGAACGGTTCTCCCTTTTGCAGTTGCGCGGTGCGAAGGATGACGTTCTTGTTGGTGTAGTCATTGCCGCGAACGACGACGTCGCCGAGCTTGATCTTCGGCCCTTCCGCGACGGTGTAGACGACGCGCGCCGATGTCTTATCGGCACTCACTTCCTCCCGTACATGCACCTGCACCTCGGCGTTTCCGCGGTCGGAGTAGAAGGCCTGCAGCGCGATGATGTCGTCGCGCTCGACGGTCGGGTTCAGCGCGTCGCCGGTTTTTAAGGTGAGTCTCGGCAGGTTCTTGCTTGCTACCTGCTCGTTCCCCTCGACGCCCACCGACGCCACCATCGTCCGTGGTCCCTCGGTGATCGGGAAGTCGATCGTCATGTCGTCGCTGGCAGCATTCAACTTCACGCCCGGCGTTCCGACCGTGGCACTTTGGAAGCCCTGAAGCCGGTAATACGACTCGAGCGTGGTGCGGTCGTCCGCGAGCTGTTCGTGCGTGACGCCTTGCGGCCGGCGCAGAATCGACGCGAGCAGTCCTTTGATTCCGCCGCTCGGAGATGTGGTGACGACGCCCTGTAACTTCTTGTCGGGAATCGAGGCGTTGCCAGTGAACGTGACTGCGGTGAGGTGGAACTGCTGGCCCGGATTGACGTGGAAGGTTGAGGTCCAGACGTTGTCGTGCAGCGACTCTTCCGTGTCGACGGTTGCGTTGTAGAAGCCGCGTTGCTGCAGCGTGGTGACGATCGCGGCGGCAGCGCGCTCGATCGCGTCGCCGCTGTACGGCTGATTGCGCCGGAACGGCAGGATGCCGCCGATTGATTTGCGCGGTATCCCGGTGACTTCGACTTTCACGATCGGGCCAACGGCCGCGGTGTAGTGCAGCGCGACTTTGTGTGTGGCCGCGTCGTATGTGTTGCTGACGTAGCGAACCGCTGCTTTGCGATACTCCTGATGAAGCAGCCATTGCCGCATACGATCACCATCGATGCGGGCTTCGTCGAGGTTGAACTTCTTGCCCGGACCGCGCTTCATCTGTTCGATGAGTTTTTCCGGCGTGAACGGCGCCGTGTTGCCGTCGATGATGACGGAGCCGACGGTTGCCACCGTGCCGCGCGTGACGTGCAGGATCACGGAAGCGCGGCTCTGCGCACGGACGAACGACGTTTCGGGATCGACGGTGGCGTCGAGATAGCCGGCGCGTTTGAGCTGTTCCTGCACGGCGTCTGCGCTGTGATCGACGGCGTTGAGTGAGAGGACGTCGCCGATGTGGAACGTCAGCGCTCGCATGGCGCGGTCGCGATCGGCGCCGCCCAACCCGTCGAACACAATCGAGGCAACTCGGAAATTCGTGTAGAGCGCGAAGACGACACCGACGCCACTACTCGATGGCGTGGAGTCGACGCGGATGTCGCGGAAGTTGCCGGTAGCGAAGAGGCTCTTGATCGAGCTTTGCACGTTCCTGATCGACAATGGCTCGCCGATTTTCACAGCGGCGAGTTGGTTGAACGTGGATGTATCAACGGACGAGTCGGCGCGGAACTCGACGCTCGTGACGATGGCGCCGGACGGCGGCGCAACAGTCGTCGTGGCGATCGAGATCGGCGGCGGCGCGGCGACGTTCGCGGTACTCGCTGACGTCAGCAGGAACGGATTGCGGCCGCGCGATCCCCAGACCCAGCGACCGTCGTAGCGACGCCGGAAACGAGCCTGTACGTCGTATGCGTTCGAGAGCCCATCGTCCGTGAATTGAAGAACCCAATCGGGAGTGACTTGCCACTCCAGAGAGATGCGGTTCTTGGAGTCGCGCATGTTGTAGATGACGAGCAGACGGACGGTGTTGGAGATCTGCTTTTCGAACGAGACCTTTGTACCGGGATCGCCGGTCTTGTCGAGGTCACCGGCGTCGGCGGGCGAGATGGCGAACGCATCGAATAGCGACAGACCATTCGAGTTGATCAGCCGGCTGACCGACTGAAAGAGGAGCGAGCGGCCGGCAGTTCCCGCGGTGAGCGGCGTGTTGGTGTTCGTATTGCGCGTCAGCGAGCCAAGCCCGAGGAGCGAGAAGAGCGTGATGTCGCTGGCGGGTGGATCGCTCGTGATCGAAGGCGTCATGCGATCGAGCGTTCCGGTCAGCGTGACGGTTACGTCGATCGGGCCGGACTCGATTTCGGAGATGCCGCCGCTCACGCGCGCTTCGAGCGCGATGTCGAAAAACGGATCGATGCGGAACGGATTCTGGAAGTTGATCGAGCCGCGCACGACGCGGTAGTCGATGTCCTGAAAACGCACCTTGCCGCCTTCGTTGAGCGTGACGAGGCCAAGGATTGCGGGATTGGCGAGCGTGCCGTTCACTTCGATGTCGGCACCGCCGGTGACGTTGGCGATGTTGTTGCGAATGGCCAGCGTGTTGTCGCTGACTAGATGAACGCGCAGCCCGACCTTGTCCTGCCACGACGCGCTGACGACCGGCGTGACGCTGCGCCGCGCGAGAACCGCGTTGAGAAGAGCAGAGCCGATGTCTGTGTCTTTGAAGTAAAGCGCGCGATTGACGGTGACGTCGCCGGTGAGAATCGATCGCTCGAGATCGCCGCTGAGCAACAGCGTGAAGTTCGCTTCGAGCGTCAATCCTTCGAAGTAGCGGATCGCCACCTCGGTTCCCTGCATCGTGATGCGCACGCTCTTCGGCGTCATGCCGTCGAGCGCGACGGAACCGCCGAGGACGATCTGCCCGCCGCCGAGCCGGAGACGGATCGAGTCGATGTCGATGCGGTCCTCGCGAAAGACGAGCGTGCCGGTGATGGCATCGAGCGCCTGCGGAAATCCGGGAATGCGCGCCGAGGCGTTTTGGAATTCGGCGGTGCCGGTGAAGCGCGGCGCGGCCATCGTTCCGCCGAGGTTGCCGGCGACGACGATCTGGCCGCCGGCGCGAAGGTCGGGAACGAAGAGCTGCAACAGCGCCGCTTCAAGAGTTCCGTGCAGATCGATCTTGAGCCGCTTCGCTCCCGTCACCTCGGCGAAACCGCCAATCGCGAAGGTCGATGGCGACGCGCCGCCGAGTCCCTGCGAAAGCTCGAAATCGTCGAAGGCGATGCGGCCATCGTGAAGGCTCAGATGAATAGGACGCGCCGGAGCGAATGCGTGATCGGAAACGCGGACGTCGAATTCGGGGAAGGTGGCATCGATGCGCAAGGTGTCGATCGATGTCAGCTTGCCTCCGAGCTGCAGGTTCATGGTCAGCTTGCCCGACGCGGGAAGCGAGGCAGTCTTCGGCGACATCGCCAGCGCTTTGGCGAGGTCAGTCACCTTCACTTGAACGAGTCCGGAGAGCGTGCCGTCCGTTGCCACGCTGCCGCTGCCATCGATCGTCAGCAGCCCCGCGGCCGATCCCTTGACGATGAGCTGACCGTTGCGGATGGCGATGTAGAGCTTCGGCGGCGGCGCGTTGGCGGGGAGATTCAGTCCGCTGAGCGTGGCCTGGTTGAGCGTCGCTTCGAGCACGACCTCCGGCTGCTCCAGCGTGCCGGCGCCGGTCGACGTCAGCGTGATGTTGCCGCCGAGGATGTTCGCCAGCGATGAGAGCAGTTTCATTTTGGATAGATCGATCGACGACGACTTGATCGTGTACGAAAACTGGTTCGTGCCGAAGTCGATCTGCGCTTCGCCGGTGATTGTGCCGGCCGGCGCGACGACCGTGACGTTGGTCGCCTTCAGCGCCCCCTTCGTGAAATTGATGTCGGCCTTCGCGCTCGTCACTGGCTCGCCGTAGATCGAGCCGTTGCTGATCGTCACCTGCCCGGTTCCGCCGAGCGTTGCTTTCGGTCCCGCGAGATGCAGCTTGCCGCTAACGTCGCCGGTGATGGGAAGCGTGCCGAGGTCGAGGAAGGTGATGATGTTGGCGACGGGGAAGTTCGTTGTGGCGATGTCGAGATCGAAGTTGGTCGTCCCTTTGCCGGGCGCCCAGGCGACGGTTCCGTTGAGGCGCAGATCGCCCTTCGCCTGGTGCACGAGGAAGTTCGCGAAGGTGACTTTGCCAACATCCGGTGTTCCGGTGACGACGAGGTGTCCGGTGCCGGCGCCTTTGATGGCAAGCTTCAGGTTGACGGCCTGCATGGCGCGCTCGACGTTGTAGCCGGAGGCGTCGAGGGCCAGATCGAATTGGAGAGGTCCGCTGTCGGGGAAGAAGATCGTGCCGGTCATGCCCAGCCGTCCGGCGCCGTCGCGAATGGTCGCCTTCTCGAATGTCAGCACATTCTTCTCGACTCGGATCACACCGCTACGCTCGTTGAAACCGGTAGCGCTCGATCCCTCGTACTGCAGATCCATGTCGAGATCGCCGAGAAGAACGTTGTTGTATTTCGCTCCGGTGCTCGCAATCCGGGCGTTCACACTCGGCGATTTGAGCGGTCCGCTGATGCCACCCGTGATGGTTCCGCTGCCGCCGAGACCGAGCAGCGTGTAGCTGTTCTTTCCGGCGGAATGCGCGATGTTGTAGCCGATGCGATCGAGCTCGCTGAAGTCGCGGCTGTCGATCTTGATCCCCAATTGGGCCGAGCTGTTTTTGATATCGAACGAGCCATCAAGAGCGATCGTGGAGGCGTCTGTGACGAGATCCGCGCGATCGAATTTGATGGAGCCGCCCCCGAGCTTGAAATCGACGGAGCCTCCGAGCGGAATCGGATACGTGGCGTTCGAATAAGACGTGGCGCTCTTCGCCAGCGTTGCCTTCCCCTCGCCGATGCCGGCGAGGACGCGGTCCTTTTCCCAATAGTGATTGAAATTGCCAGTGGCGGCGCTGCGAAAGCCGGTGTCTTTGATGCCGAGGTCGTTGAAGAGTTTTTCGAGTGCGATGTCTTTGTAATGAAGCTCGAGGCTCATCGCATACGGCTCGTTGTATTGCGGCAGCGCGTATTTGCCATTCAATGTGCCGCCCGCGTATGTGGCGCGCTGAATATCGACGTCGGTGCGGTCGCCGGTAATCTTCAATGTCCCGCGGGCATTGGTGAGGTCATAAGAATCCGCTTTGATCTTCGGCGAGAGCCAGCCGCCCGTAAGCGCGAAGGATCCGGCTTTGCCGCGCAGCATGCCGTCGAGATCGATCGTGCCGTCGAGCACTTTGTTGACCTTGAAAATCTCGCGGATGCGATTGAGTCCGATTTGCGACGTGACGTGCAGGTTGTACGCGGCCTCACTGAGCGGCGCGACGTGTCCATTGAGAAAGACGCGCAAATCGGGTCCGCCCTCAAGCGCCAATGAGCGCAACTCGAGGTTGTCGGGCGTAAAGCGAAATTGCCCGCGCAGACTTGTCGTCATCGGAACGTAGTCCTGAATGCGCAATGTGAATTGCGGACTGTTGATGACGCCGGCGTAAAGGTCTTCGAGCGGAGTGACGTTGATCGTCGAGGTGATGTCCGATGTTGTCGCCGCAATGTCGTGACGGCGATCGAGGAAGTCGAACGCGCCATGCGTGATGTAGAGATTGCCGAGGTCGAGGTGATAGATCTCGTAGCGCGAGGGCGGACCGGAATTCCAATGCGGGAAGTTGTGCGTGAGCTTCGCACCGGCGGGATAGATCTCGAAGTAAAGATGGGGCTCAACGATGTCGACGCGCCCGACGCGGATCTTGCGTCCCCAGAACGAGTCGATGCCGCCGGTGACGATGACCTGCGACGCGGTGGCAAAGTAAGGATGTCTTGCGCCGGGCGCGTTGGCGACGCGCAAGCCATTGATGATGATCCGGCTCTGCGTGCCGCGCTCGATGGTGACCGGCCCGACATAGACATCGCGGCCTAAACGCGCTTCGAGCGTTTTCTCGATGCGCAGCCGAACGAGTCCAGCAAAGCTCGAAGATCCGAGATACCACCAGCCGCCGACGATGATGATCGCCAGGAGCGCGAAGAAGCCGGTCGCCGTGCAACCAACGCCGCGCAGACAGCCCCACATCGGACCGCGCCGCTGCCGCTCGCGCGCGGAGCGATGAACGTGCTCTGCGTGCTCCGCGTGTTCGTCAGGTGCCGGGAAGATCGTCATTTCGATGAGGCCGTCAGTCTCCTGCTAAGTGCGAGCCAAAAGATAGAGGTCACGGAGGTTATTGCCGGCCGGTGGAATCATAATCGTCTCTCCGATTTCCTTGGCCACGATCAAGCTGTTCGAACGTTGCAGCTCGCGCTCCGCTCGGTCCCGATTGATCGACGCTGGGAGCGTAATCGCGATCGCGGCAACGCCGCTATTGCCATCGACACCGTCGGAGGTGCCGAGGAGTGCGTGAATGTTTGACGCATGCCGGACTGACGTAGGTCGGACTCTCCAGTCCGACGATTCTTTTTCCGAATCGCCCGGAAGTCGGATTAGAGAGTCCAGCCTACGTTCGTTTTCGGTGTTGCTATCGATGGCGTCGGAGGTGCCGAGGAGCGCGTGAATGTTGGGACGGACTGACGTAGGTCGGACTCTCCAGTCCGACGATTCTTTTTCCGAATCGCCTGGGAGTCGGACTAGAGAGTCCGACCTACGTTCGTCTTCGGTGTTGCTATCGATGGCGTCGGAAGTGCCGCGGAGCGCTTCGATCTTAGGAAGGACTGACCCAGGCGGAACTGACGTAGGTCGGACTCTCCAGTCCGACGGTTCTTTTTCCGAATCGGCCGGGAGTCGGACTAGAGAGTCCGACCTACGTTCGTTTTCGGTGAGTGCCATGCGCACCGCCAGCTCGATGCATCGCCCGCCCTTCCCTTCGCCGCGACGAACGAGCGTCGGCTCGCCGCCGGCGATGAGCACTTCGCCTTCGCGCAGACGGCTCGCTCGATCGAGCAGATTGCGTGCGGCGTCGCCGACCTCCGACTCGATCTGCTGCTCGACAACAACCGGCGTAAATCCCATCGATGCTGTTATCTCCGCCGCCTTCGCGACCAGCGAGCGATTGTCGGCGATGAGCGCGAAGCGCGAATCGTCAATATGCTTGACCGTCTCCGGACATTCGTCATCGCGCAGCTTCGCAACGATCCGTTCGCATCCGCCGACGCGCTCGAGGATGGCGATTGCATCGGCCTTCGTAGTTGTGTCAACCAGCGCCGGCCCCGACGCCACATCCGCCAGCGCGCCGGTCGATACATCGGAGTAAACAAGCGTGACGCTCCGCTTCACCCGGCTCGCCAGCCGCCCACCTTTGATCGCCGAGAGATGTTTGCGAACGCAGTTGATGTCGCCGATCGGCAGCGCCGACGCAACAAGCCGCGCATTCGTCTCGACCAGATCGCGCTCCTCGAAGCACGGCATCAGCGGCAACTCCACACACGCCGATCCGCCGCCGGAAATGAGAAAGAGAATGTCGTCGTGCGCATCGACGAATTCGAGCACCCGCCGCCCCGCCTCGAAGCTCGCCGCCGTGATGTCGGGATGTCCCCCGATCGCGATCTCCGATCGCTTCACCGGCAGCCGGTACCCCTCGGGCACAACAACGAGCGCGTCATCAACGTCATCAAGCCCATCCCGCAACGCCCCGGCGCACTTGCCAATCGCCACGACGTTGCGCGGCATGTCGCGCGTGATCGCCGCCCGCACGAGCCGCTCCGGCGCGCACGCGTCGAGCGTGCGGAGGTAAATCGTTTTCAGTTGATCGAGCAAGAGGGGCAGATCTTACGGGTTGGGCAAGCAGAATTGCTCGGATTCAAAGCATTCACTGAAGTCCGAGGACGAGCCTTAATCCCGATTCGATTTTGTGCATGGTCTCCGGTTGGACCCTGCCAATCCGTTCTCGGAGGAAAGTGCGGTCGGCCGTGATGATCTGTGTGACGTTGGCAACCGACGGTTGTTTGAGTCCCGTCCCGCGCAAAGGCAGCGGAACGTTCCCGGGCGCCACTGCCAGACGTTCATTCGTAGTAATCACCACGGCGAGCACCGTTGCGATGCGGCTGCGATTGAATGGATTGGACTGAATAATGAGTACAGGCCGGGTTCCACCGGGATCGGACGCGATAGGGTCGGGAAGATCAGCCCACCAAATCTCCCCTCGCGTGATTTCCATCGGCCCTACTTCACAGAACGGCTCTGGATACTCTGAAGGATCGGATCGAGTGCTGAGGATTCGCTTGCGTATACCTCGTTCAATTTCGCCGTGATGGCCTCGTCGTCGTGATCCTGCACAAAACGTTCAATCGCCACGCTATAGAGCCGGCTGCGCGATACGCCCATGCGCCGTGCCAGCCTGTCAGCAGCTTTGAAAACGGGATCTGGAATGGAGACTGCGGCTTTCACTCCTCGAGTATGACTCAGGTATGACCTCGGGGCAAGCACGATCGCACGAGCGCAATTGTCAATCGTGCCGCGTCAGCGGCAGTGGGTGATCAAACACGATCGACGTCAGCTCAGACCCGTCATGATTGCGAATTTGAGAAACCAGCGCGTCGAAGGCGTTGGCTGCTGCGATTTCCAATGCCGCTGACGCGGCATGGAACAAGATCACTCCTTAACGAGGGGTGCTCGCAAAAAAGCGCTCGCACCCCTCGTAATCGTAGATTGACAATCGTGCCGCGTCAGCGGCACTGGATGATCAACGATCGAAGTCCAAACAGACCCGCCCATAATCGCGAACTTGAGAAATCAGCACGTCGAAGGCGTTGGCGGCGATTTCCAATGCCGCTGACGCGGCATGGAGCACAATCACTCATTACGAGGGGTGCTCGCAAAAAGCGCTCGCACCCCTCGCTATCCTCTTCCAACCGCTGACGCGGCGAAGATCCCTGGGAAAAGTACCTGCGAGACGTGGAGGACTAACCATGAAAACGGAAAAGGTGAAGAGGCTGGAGAAAGCAGGCTGGAGACTTGGTAACGCGAAAGACTTCCTCGGGCTCGATGCTTCCGAATCGGAGTTCGTGGAGATCAAGCTCGGTCTGGCCCGACGCCTCCGTGAACTGCGCGCGCAACACAGTTGGACCCAGGCCGATCTCGCCGCCCGCCTCGGCTCCAGCCAATCCCGGGTCGCGAAGATGGAAGCCGCCGATTCCACGGTCAGCTTGGACTTGCTCGTCCGATCGCTGCTCACCGCCGGAGCGGACCGAAAGGACGTCGGCCGTGCTGTGGGATCACCGCGGCGCTGACTGCGTCGTCAGTTCGCCGCTCTCCCCAACGTGCCTCTTAGACTTCCAAGGCATCGGCGAGCATACGAATGCTTCTCGAGACGGACTCGTCATATTCCGCCGTAAGCTTGAGGAGTTCAATTGTTTGGTCGCGCATTGCCTGCATTCGCTCCGACACTTCCTGGTTCTTCGCCGCAAGTTCGTGAGTCGGCATCATCGGTTGAAGAGCCGCACGTTCGGCGTCTAGCCACCCAAGGAATTCAGCCTGCTTCTGCAGGAAGGCGTGCCAGGCAGCATTCACAATCAGGAGGGCGCCTTGATGGGGAAGATCGCCGAACGAAATCCCTTTGAAAAGAAGTTCCATTATCGCAGCCGCATCCTCGCCTTCGTGAATGGCGTTCTGCACCCTATCGAAGGTGGAATCCCGCAGTTGACGGAACGATTCGAGATCGCCTTTGCCCTCGGCATACGACGCTGCGTGAAGAAGCATTTGCGTGTTCAAAGTCTGAGCTGAACCTCTGAGGAGCCGTGTAAGGCGCAAAGCGGTCTCGAACTTAGAGTCGAATAGCCGCTTACGGAGCTCATCGCGATGTTGAATTTCTAGGCGTTCTTTCTCCGCAGCAAGCTGTGTACGTAGACGTCTGTCTTGCCTACTTTCACTTAGCAGGTCGAATAGCTTCGCGATTGCGAAACCGGCCGAGACTTGGAATGCCGATGGCCCGAAGAGATAGATCCAATCCATTCGCGTGCTCTCTCTATTTGCGGGTAGATGGTTTCAGTTGATCGAGCAGGGATGGACGATCTTACGACGCAAAGCGAATTTGGGGTCAGGTCAAAACCGAAAGTGACGACGCCTCGGTACAAGCATTCCGTTCGATGCAATCCGTCGTCACTTTCGGTTTCGACCTGACCCCATTCGCGGCCCCGCTCTATTTGCGCGATCAGTTGTACGTGTACTCGCGCCATGGGATCGCTCGGAGAGGGACTTTTGCCAAGAAGCTACTGATGTCCTTGCGGCCGTAGTAGCTCGGAACGCCGCGATGATCCTGTGCCATAAGAATCACAGGCAACGCCGGAAACATTGGTTTGAATGACCGGATGGCTTCGTTAGCTGAATGTGTCGACTGAAGGACATGCTCCTTGACGATGACGACCGCAAATTTGACGCGCTGCTCTTCGATTATGGCTCCCTGAAAATGCATAGCACTACCTCCTTGCGTGAAGAAAGTATGCCGACGCTGTCTTTGAAAATACGCGAGAAACTGCCATTCCGAGGGAGGAACGAGCCCAAAGCACTAAAAAAAACGCTAGATTCTACGAACCGTAGATTCGCAGGCGCGGTGCCGGACATCTACTACGGTTTGAGCAACATCGGAGCACTCTTAGCCAGCATCTTCTTCAAATACTCCCCTGTCGGAGTTCCGCGCGTTTTTGCGATCTGCTCTGGCGTTCCGGTGGCGATGATGTAGCCGCCGCCGTCGCCACCTTCGGGGCCGAGGTCGATTACGTGGTCGGCGGTTTTGATGACGTCGAGGTTGTGCTCGATCACGACTACGGTGTTGCCGCGGTCGACGAGGCCGTGCATCAGATGGAGGAGTTTGGCTACGTCGTCGAAGTGGAGGCCGGTTGTGGGCTCGTCGAGGATGTAGAGCGTGCGGCCCGTAGCGCGTTTGGCCAGCTCTTTGGCGAGTTTTACGCGTTGCGCTTCACCGCCGGAGAGCGTTGTGGATGACTGGCCGAGTTTGATGTAGCCGAGGCCTACTTCGTCGAGGGTGCGGAGGATGTTGGCGATTCTTGGGATGTTCTTGAACGTCTCCAGGCCCTGCTCGACGGTCATGTCGAGGATCTCGGCGATCGAGCTGCCTTTGTACGTCACTTGCAGCGTTTCGCGGTTGTAGCGCTTGCCGCCGCAGACGTCGCAGGTGACGTAGATGTCGGGGAGGAAGTGCATCTCGATCTTGATCTGGCCGTCGCCGCGGCACGCCTCGCAGCGGCCGCCTTTGACGTTGAACGAGAAGCGGCCCGGCCCGTAGCCGCGCATCCGGGCTTCGGGCGTTTGCGCCATCAGGTTGCGCATCTCGGTGAAGAGCTGCGTGTACGTGGCGGGATTCGAGCGCGGCGTGCGGCCGATCGGCGACTGATCGATGTCGATGATCTTGTCGATCAGCTCAAGGCCGTCGATGCGGTCGTGCTCACCGGGCGAATCGAGGGCGTCGAAGAAATGACGCGAGAGTGCTTTGTAGAGAATGTCGTTGACGAGCGTCGATTTGCCGGAGCCGCTCACGCCGGTGACGGCGATGAAGACGCCGAGCGGGATGGTGACGTCGAGGTTCTTGAGGTTGTTCTGGCGCGCGCCGCGGATGACGAGCTTGCCGTCGCCGATCGGGCGCCGTTGCGCGGGCACTTCGATCGCCGCCTCGCCGCGCAGATATTTTGCCGTCAGCGACGAAGGGAACGTTTTGATCTCGGCGAGCGTCCCTTCGGCCACCACTTCGCCGCCGTGCACGCCGGCGCGAGGGCCGAGGTCGATGATGTGATCGGCGGTCTCGATGGTTTCTTCGTCGTGCTCGACGACGATGACTGTGTTGCCGAGATCGCGGAGCTCGAGGAGCGAGTCGATGAGCTTGCGGTTGTCGCGCTGGTGAAGACCGATCGACGGCTCGTCGAGAACGTAGAGAACGCCCATCAGCTTTGAGCCGATCTGCGTGGCCAGACGGATGCGCTGTCCCTCGCCGCCGGATAGCGTGGCGGCGCTGCGGTCGAGCATCAGGTAGCCGACGCCGACGGCGTTGAGGAAGCCGAGGCGGTCGCGCACTTCTTTGAGGATCTTGCCGGCGATTTTTTCTTCGCGCGGCGTGAGATCGATCGTGGAGAAAAACTTCTCGGCGTCTTTGAGTTGCAGACCGACCACCTCATCGATCGGCTGCCCGGCCACGGTCACCGCCAGCGCCTCGGGTTTCAGACGCCGGCCTTTGCAATCGGGACAATCCATCGGCGTCATGAAGCGCTCGATCTCTTCGCGGATGTCGTCGTTGTCCGATTCTTTGTAGCGCCGCGTCAGCATCGGCACGAGACCTTCGTACGTTCCGCTGTACGAATACGTGCTTTCCGCGCCGCTGAACTGGAACTTGATCTTCTCCTCGGAGCCCTGAAGGATGACGTTGCGCGCTTTCTCCGGCAGCGACTTCCACGGCACGTCGAGCTTGAATTTGTAGTGCCTGGCCAGCGTGTGAATCTGGCGCAGGCGCCAGTTCTCGGCACCCTCTTTCCAGATGGAGATGGCGCCGTCTTCGATCGATTTCAGCGTGTCGGGGATGATTTTCTTTTCGTCTACTTCGAGCAGAACGCCAAGGCCGGAGCAGCGCGGACAGGCGCCGTACGGCGAGTTGAAGGAGAAGAGGCGCGGCGTGATCTCGCCGATGGAGACGCCGCAATCGGGACAGGCGTAGCTCTGCGAGAGGAGCTCTTCGCGGTTGCCTTCCTGATAAAGAATCTTCACCAGACCCTTCGTCACGCGCGTGGCGGTTTCGAGCGAATCGGCGAGGCGCTGTTCGATTCCTTCTTTGACGACGAGGCGGTCGATGACGATGTCGATGGTGTGCTTCTTCTGTTTGTCGAGCACCGGCGGATCGGCGAGCTCGATCATCGTGCCGTTGACGACGGCGCGGGTGAAGCCTTCCTTCACCATCTGCATCATCTGTTTGCGGTACTCGCCCTTTTTGCCGCGGATGTAGGGCGCGAGGATGGTGAACTTGGTGCCGGGCTTCAGCGTCATGAGGCGATCGACCATCTGCTGGATCGTCTGCGCACGGATTTCTTTGCCGCAGCTCGTGCAATGCGGCACGCCGACGGACGCGTAGAGCAAGCGGAGGTAGTCGTAGATCTCGGTGACCGTGCCGACGGTCGAGCGAGGATTGCGCGAAGTGGTGCGCTGCTCGATGGAGATCGCCGGCGAGAGGCCTTCGATCGAGTCGACGTCGGGCTTCTCCATCTGCTCGAGGAACTGCCGGGCATACGCGCTGAGTGATTCGACGTAGCGGCGCTGGCCTTCGGCAAAAATCGTGTCGAAGGCGAGCGATGATTTGCCTGAGCCGGACACGCCGGTGATGACGACGAACTTGTTGCGGGGAACGACGACGTCGATGTTTTTGAGGTTGTGCTCGCGGGCACCGCGGATGACGATGGATTCCATGGTTTGGTTGGGTTGGGTTGGAGGTTGCCGAGTTGCCAGGTTGCCGAGTTGCCCAGAATCTTTTCAGGCAACCGGGCAACGAGGTAACTCGGCAACTCGCAGACCGCAACTCTAACTCCGTCGCGCCAACCACTCTTCCCACGCTACGTGAGGTAGAGAATTTGACAAATGAGTGGATGGCGCGGAGAGAACGACGACCTTGCGTGTTCGTCCGCTGTCATCTTGAGGGTTGTCGCGATCGTCCGGACTTGTCACTGCAGCCCAACGCGAGACTCCCACGGCAACCTGGCAACTCGGAAACCCAGCAACCTGGCAACCAAGCAACCCAGACACTTGACGCTCACGCTGCTTGCGCGTATAGCTCCGCGGCTTGGCGGCCATCCTTCTCTATCTCGCGACGACCGTAGCTGTGATCGCGCTTTGGCGGCGATTCGTGCAGCCAATTTCGCGTACTGCTGCGCTCGTCCTGATTCTTTTGCCGATGTGTTTTACCGGACGGGCTCTGCTGACCGGCCGGGTCTATGCGCCGATCGATCTGCCGTTCATGTCCGAGCCGCTGAATGCGTACGCGGCGGAGTTCAACGTACCGAAGGTTCACAACGGCACGCTCTCCGATCTTTACTGCCAGATCATTCCGTGGCGCAGCGCGGTGCGGACGGCGATTTTCAGCGGGCAGTGGCCGCTGCTGAATCCGTTCATGCTCTGCGGCGACATCCTCGCGGCGGCTGCGCAACCGGCTCCATATGATCCGTTCAACCTGATCGGCATGGTGATTCCGATGCCGCCGAGCCTGACGTTCGCGGCGGCGATGACGTTCTTTCTGGCCGGCTTCGGCGCCTTCGCGTTCGCGCGCGCCCTCGGGACCGGAGAGCTGGCCGCGCTCGTCGCCGCGGCGGGATGGATGTTCAGCGCGAACGTTGCGTTTTTCGTCGGATGGCCGTTATCGCGATCGTGGGCGTACCTGCCGCTGATCTTCTTCGCGGTAAAGCGGCTGGTGACCGAAGCGAGCGTACGCGCCGCTGTTCTGCTGATGATCGCGCTGACGTTGCTGATCCTGGCCGGGCATCCGGAATCGTTGCTGCACGTCACTGCGGTTGGTGCTGCATATGGACTTTTTGAAATTGCCACGACGCGAAAACGCGTCGGACGGGTGATCGCACTTGCGATCGGTGCGGGCGTCGTGTCGCTGCTGCTGGCGGCAATTTTTCTGCTGCCGTTTCTCGAAGCCTCGCAGCAAACGCTTGAACTCCACAACCGGCTCGGCTATCGATCGATGTCGTTTCCGTTCATGCCGGAGATGATTCAGCGCCGCGCGGCCAACACCGTCTTTCCGTTCTGGGGCGGACAACCGTGGCGCGATTCGTTTACCGCCGAGTGGGATCCGCAGACCGCGCGCACCGGCAGCATCGTGATCGCGCTGGCGCTGACGGCGTTGATCGTGGCCAGGAAGCGGAAGGAGACGTGGTTCTTCTTCGCCCTGGCGCTTGTTTGTCTCTGCGCAGGATTCGATGCGCCGCCGATGGCGAACGTGCTGCACAAGATTCCGCTGTTCGACGTCGCGCTCAACGAACGGCTGGCGTACGCGGCGTCGTGTGCGCTGGCGATGCTCGCGGCGCTTGCTGTTGATGCGTTGGCAGATTTTGGCTCTACGCGTCGTAGAACCGCTGCGGCAATCGCTGCCGTGATCGCAATCGCCCTCGGCGTCGGAACCTGGCTGGGCTGGGCGCACGAGCTCAAAGTTGGCGTCGATCCATCAGTCATTCGCATCAATGCCCTCGGCGATCTGATTCCGCTGGCGATCGTGGCCATTCTTTTC
This sequence comes from Thermoanaerobaculia bacterium, assembly GCA_963719365.1. Lineage (GTDB taxonomy): Bacteria > Acidobacteriota > Thermoanaerobaculia > Gp7-AA8 > Gp7-AA8 > JADGNZ01. Next base: position 3,430,702 of record OY970380.1, read on the forward strand.
TTCTCGCGTACTCCGCTTCGCATCGCCCTCCCACTCGTTCTCGTTCTCCTCCTCGGACAGCGCATGATCGTCGACGGCTCGATTTATCCCTCGCTGCCGCAGCACGATTTCTATCCGAAGATTCCGATCATCCGCGCCATCCCCGAAAACACCGCGGAGCCTTTCCGCGTGGCCGGCGAGCATTTCGTGCTCATCCCCGATTCGGCGGCGATCTACCAACTCGAAGATCCGCGCGGCTACGAAGCGATGACGTTCGCGCGCCTCGCCGACACGTATCCGGTCTGGTCGATTCCGCAGCCGGTGTCGTTCAACGCCATCGGCGATTTGCAGCCGCCGTTTCTGTCGTTCCTCAACATCAAATACGCGATCGTGCCGATCAGCGTGGATCTGACGCCGGGCTGGCGCGAGTTAATGAAAGACCGCAGCGCGAAGCTGTTCGAGAACACGCATGTGCTGCCGCGTGCGTTCGTGCCGCGCCGCATCCGTTACGAGCGCGACGGCGTTCTGGTGCTGAAAGGGATGAAGATCGCGAAGGATTTTTCCGACATGGCTTGGATCGAGGTGCCGGAGCTCAAACCTCACGAGATCGCGAACGGTCCGGGCACGCTGACGATTCATCGCGATGGTTTCAACCTCGACATCGACGCTACGATGGCCGCCGACGGATGGGTGGTGGCGTCGCAGTCGGCCTGGAAAGGTTGGCGCGCGTACATCGACGGCCGCCGCGTTCAGATTCGTTTCGCCAACCACGCCTTCCTCGGCGTCTTCGTCCCCGCAGGCCGGCATCACGTCAAGCTGCAATATCTCCCGGAGTCGTTCACGCGGGGAAGAGCGATTTCGTTTGCGACACTCGGATTGCTGATTCTCGGTGGCAGCGTGAAGAGGTTTCGAAGTAAGCGATCAGAGACAAGAGATCAGAAGGTCGAGTCTTGATCGCTGATCTCTTGTCTCTGATCACTATTTCCCCGCCGATTCGAGAAGCCAAGCCTCATACGCATCTGATGTTGATGCCACCGGCAGCACGAGAAACTCGGGCACTTCGTACGAATGCCGCGCCAGGAGCTCTTTGCGCAACGCTTCCACGTTGTCATCGACGGTCTTGATGACGAGAAGTTGCTCGCAGTCCTCTTCGATCGCGCCCTTCCAACGAAAAATCGACAACACGCCGGGAACGATGTTCACGCACGCAGCGAGGCGCATTCCGACAAGCTCGCGCGCGAGCGGGCGTGCATCGAGATCGGCCGCGACGCTGGTGAGAACGATGACCGGGGTCATGACTCCGCATCATAGAATCGGCGGGCATGTTTCGCCGCATTCTGCTGATCGCCTTCGTCGCCCTCATCCTCTTCGCCGGCTACGAATGGATCACGTTTCCTGACGTGGCTTCGTTGGCGGGGACGCCGCCGGCGACGACTGCGTTCATGGAGCAGCGCAAAGCGGAACTGCGCGCGGCCGGCAAGCCGGATGCGATCGACTATCGATGGGTGCCGTACGCGCGGATCTCGCCGTATCTGCGGCGCGCGGTGCTGGTGGCCGAGGACGATACGTTCTTTGAGCACGACGCGGTGGATGTGAAAGGACTGCAGGAAGCTATCGAGAAAGACTGGGCGCACAAAAAAATGACGCACGGCGGCTCGACGATCACGCAACAACTGGCGAAGAACCTCTATCTGTCGCCGTCGCGCAATCCGTTTCGCAAAGTGAAGGAGTACTTCATCGCGCGGTCGCTGGAAAGCCATCTGACGAAGAAACGGATCCTGGAGATCTACATCAACGTCGTGGAGATGGGCGAGCGGGTTTATGGGGCCGAGGCGGCTGCGCAATCGTATTTCCACTCGGCGGCGTCTTCGCTTTCGCCATCGCAGGCCGCGCTTCTCGCCGCATGCCTTCCCAATCCGAGGGTCATGAGTCCGGCGTCGCCCAACAAACGGTTGCGCTGGCGCCAGCGAATGGTCCTTTCGCGGATGCGCCGATGGGGCTATCTGTTCGAGAAGGAAGTGCTGACGGAGAAGAAGCCGCCGCCGTCCGCACCGGTGACCGCGACGACAGCGACGGTCGATACGGCGTTGCAGCAGGTTCCGGCGACGGATACCGCGACGCCGGAGCCAGCCACAGAGACGACGACATCTGCGCCTGCTCCGACTGACACTGCACCGCCAACGGAGACGGAACCGAAGACGGAAACGGAGCCGCCACCGGCGACGACAACGACTTCAGGAACGCAGGGCCGCGAATAGCAGCGGTCTGTAAAAAACTTTGGCGCTCTTCCGCCGGATTTGACGCCGCTTCGCGGGCTCCCGGCGCGCAAACTATTGCCACGCCGTCACTTCGCGATTTTCAATCTCCGGCGTACCGTTTGATCTCTGTGGCTGCCATGGAAAACTTTGAATTCATTCAGGAACGGCAGGAAGAGAGCTTCATCAGAGTTGGCGTGCTGACCGGTTGGGAGACGGTCGTGTTTCAGGTGGAAGACGTGCCGCCCGAGGATTGAGCGGCGGGATCGGTTTCCTGAACCGCTTCGTTGGCGCCTTTGAAACCGATCTTCGAGTGGGTGCCGTCGCAGAACGGCTTCATCGTCGAACCGCCGCATCGGCAGAGCGCTGCTTTTTTCACCTCGACCGGATTGCCCTGCGCATCGGTGAGAGTGAACTCGCCTTCGACGAGATAGGGTCCGTTGTCGCGGATTTTGATGTTGATGGGCATGGGATTCCTCTTAGAAAATCGGATTGTTCGCGCTGTGGGTGATGTGCCACTGGTAGGTGTAGCCGGGGAAGACGATGGGGACGGTGTAGTTGACGGTGACGGTGATCTCGCCGTTGGCGCGCACGATGTTGATGTCCTCTTCGGTGAGTGGGAGGGAGTCTTCGCGCGCTTTGGCCATGATCGCTGCCTTGATGCGCTCATCATTGTGCGTGCCAGCGGATTTGGCTTCGTCGACGACGGTCTGCCGCATCTCGGCCGCTTTCACCTTCACGGGGATCATCTTCCAGGCGACGAAAATGGCGATTCCAAGAAGGATCAATCCGAGAAGGCATCCGAACTGACTCTCACCGCGCTCCCGACGACTCTTGCGCATAAAAACCTCCGTCGCCGCTGAGTATACCTATTGGATGAGTTTGAAGAGACGCTCGATGCGGGAGGGAGTGGGGGGTTGGGTGTGGGGTGTGGGAGATGAGGCCCCTGCCACGCCCCACTCCCCACTCCCCACTCCCCGCGAGGACCAGAGAATCAGCCGGGCGCGTCCCACCACGTCAGCGCGAGGCAGAAAACCCCAACTACGGCTATCGAGCGAGTCGGTGCGGTTGTCGCCGAGAACGAAGTAGGAGTTGGCGGGGATTCGCTGGGGTGGGATGAGGCCGGTGCTGGCCTGGGCGGCAACGTAGGGTTCCGCGAGGGCGTGATCGCGAACGATGACGCGGCCTTCGCGCGTCTCGACGACATCGCCGGGCGCGCCGATCACGCGCTTGATCATCAGCTCACCAGCCGTTTTGGGCGACCGGAAAACGATGACGTCGCCCGGCTGCGGCTCGTTGTGAAACCGGTACGGCGTGACGACGATGTGATCGCCAGCCATCAGCGTGGGCGCCATCGAGAAGGAGGGAATCACGTAGATTCGGATCGTCGCGCGCACGAGAAACGCCAGAGCGATGGCGATGGCCAGCGGCTCGATGATGAGGCGGATCGCGGATTTGTGTTGCACTGGTTTGTTGAACGAGTGAGGTGGTTTGATCATTTCGGGTGTCGGGTGTCGGGTGTCGAAGTTGGCTCATCCGCAGTCGTGCGTGGCAATGGCTTCGAACTTGACAGTTTCCTTCCCCAAACCGAATCCTCGAATTTTCCGACACCCCGACCACCCGACCCCCGAAACGCGACTCCCGCGTCCGCCAACCAATTCTTGACGTGCTTCCTCCGCGCGGCTACTGTTCGCGGGCATGCCGATTGAGCCGCGACAGCCGCAGGGACTTGTCGACATCCTCGACAAGATTCTGGACAAGGGTCTTGTCGTGGCCGGCGACATCAAAGTCTCGCTCGCGAACGTCGAGCTTCTGACGATCCAGCTCCGGCTCGTCATCTGCTCGATCGATAAGGCCGAGGCGATCGGGATCAATTGGTGGCGCTCGGACCGGTTTTACTCGGCCGCGCCAAATGTTGCAAGCAGTGAGGAGTACGACGCTTTGAAGGCTCGCGTCCATGAGCTCGAACAGAAGCTCGAGGCGCGCGAGCTTCCGCAATCCACGCAGAAAAAAGCAGACGAGAGGAAAGGCAGGTAAGTCATGGCAGTCGAACGCGCACCAGGCGGCACCAGTCTCATCGACGTACTCGACCGGATTCTCGACAAAGGTATCGTCGTCGATGCGTGGGTCAGAATCTCGCTCGTCGGCATCGACCTGATCACGGTTGAAGCGCGTGTGGTCATCGCTTCGATCGATACGTATCTGAAGTACGCCGAAGCGGTCGGTATCACCTCGACCGTCGCCCGTCCCGCGCTGGGTCCGGGCGAAGGTGGCACAGGCGGCGGAACAGGCAACATGACTCCGGCGTCAGGCACTGGACGCGCGTAACGGTTCCGTTCTCGCCGGGACGATCACGCCTGCCGCGCAGAGCGCACGGCAGGCGTTTTCATTGCTCGTCTAATGATGGCGGTCGTAGCCGATGCCGCGCTCAACTTCGGCGATGGCATCGTTGGTCAGCCGGAGCGCCTTCTCGCGGTGACCGCCTTTATCGCGATCGGCCTTCAGCAATTCCTCTTTGGCCAGACGCAAATGTTCCAGCGCCGATTGCATACGCGGCTGGTCGGCGCTGGCGTGTCCGGCTACGAATCCCGAGGCGATGGCGGTGACGATGAGAAGGGCGATAACGAGACGATTCAGTTTCATGGGTCTCCTCCTTGTCGTTAATCGACGCGGCATGCGTCGAAGCGTTTATCGGTGGGGGCCCCCCTGTGGATTAATAGATGATTAATAATGATTAATAGATTAGTGGATCAGTCGATGGGCTGTCACTGATCAGCAAAAAAAGTGCCTGACCACTGATCTACTGACCAATGGTCTCTCCTGATCCCTGATCTCTGCCTTACATCACTTCAGCCACTGATCGAACCAGTCGCCAACCGTCTGGTACCAGAGCTTCGAGTTTTGCGGCTTCAGCACCCAGTGCCCTTCGTCGGGGAAATCGACCATTTTCGACGGGACGCCGCGGCGCTGCAGCGCGGTGAACAACTCCAGTCCCTGATTGATGGGGACGCGGAAATCGAGCTCGCCGTGCGTGACCAGCGTCGGCGTCTTGAAGTTCTTGACGAAGTTGTCGGGCGACCAGCGCTGATAAAGCTCCGGGTTGTCCCACGGATTGCCCTTGAATTCCCATTCCGGAAACCACAGCTCCTCGGTCACCCCATACTCCGACTTCAGATCGTAGACGCCGGCGTGCGAGACGAGCGCTTTGAAGCGGTCGGTGTGGCCGAGGATCCAATCGATCATGTAGCCGCCGTAGGAACCGCCGGCGGCGCCGATGCGCGTTCCATCGACGTACGGCAACGCGGCAAGCATGTCAACGCCGTTCATGATGTCGATGTAGGCCTTGCCGCCCCAGTCGCCGGAGATCTCTTCGACGAACTTCTGCCCGAAGCCGCTGGAGCCGCGCGGGTTCGGCATGAGCACGACGTAGCCGCGCGCGGCGAACATTTCCGGGTTCCAGCGATACGACCACGAATCGCTCCACGCGCCTTGCGGTCCTCCGTGAATGAGCACGATGGCCGGATATTTTTTCGTGGCGTCGAAGCCGGGCGGCGTCATCAGATGGCCCTGAACGCGCGCGTTCTCAGCGCCGGTCCAATAAACGTCGTGCGTCACTCCCATTTTCAGACTGGTGAGCAGCGCATCGTTGTCGTGCGTCAAACGCTGCACGGCACTCGTACGTTTGTTGACCGCGTAGATTTCGGTGGGACCGGTGAGGCTGGAACGCGAGCAGTAGAGAGTCTGACCGTTCTTCGCTACGGCGACGGCGCTCGTCGATCCGAAACCGTCGATCGGCGAGAACTTGCCGTCCAGCGTGACCTCGTACAACACATCGCGGCCCTGCCGAGGGGCGATGACAAACATCGACTTCGAGTCGGGCGACCACGTCACTGACTCGACCCAATCGTTGAAATCGACGCCCACGCGATGCGATGTGCCGGACTGGCGATCATAAAGCCACAGCTCCCACAGATCGGACTCATAGCCCGCGCGTGCCTGCGAGCGGTAGGCGATCCAGCGGCCGTCGCGAGAAAAAGCCGGTGAGGTGTCGGCGCCGGTGCGCGTGGTGATCCGCTTCGCTGTCGCGGCGCCGGCGATCGGAACGATGAAGAGATCGGCGTTGGTGGAGAGCTCGGGATGATCGGATGTGTCGCGCGCGAAGACGAGCTCTTTGCCGTCGGGCGAGACATCGAATTCGTCGCCCCCTCCGATCGAGAACGGCGGTGCGTCGAATGCGCCGGGCGTGAGGTCGCGAACGGATCCGCCGGCAAGAGGCACATAAAGAATGTGGCTGCGCGCCGGTTCCTGCCACGCTTTCCAGTGACGGTAGAGGAGACTGGTCATGACGTGAGCCTTCGTCGGCGCGGCGGCTTCCGTTGTGGTCTTGTCTTTGATGCAGGCGGGATCGACGCCACAGTCGGGATAGATGTCAGAAACGACGATGAAGCCCGATCCATCCGGCAGCCATTTGATGCTGCCCACACCGCCGGCGACATCGCTCGCCTTGCGCGACGTTCCCGCGGCGACGTCATAAAGCCAGACCTGATGCGCGCCGCCGTCGCGGTTCGAGGCGTAGGCGATCGTCTTACCGTCCGGCGACCAGACCGGCCCGTTGTCCTGATGTGCGGCATCGCTGATCAGTTTCGGCGCGCCGCCCGCGGACGGCATGACGTAGACCGCGCTGAAGCTCTTGTTCGCCTTGAGATCCGGCGTGGAGACGTCGTACGCGATCCACTGGCCGTCGGGCGAGAGTTGCGGACCGCCAATGCGATGGATCGACGCAAGATCCTCAAACGTCATCGTCCGTTGCGCCATGGCTGTCGATGCCAGAGCGAGAAATGCGAGGGTGAATGTGAAGCGCCTCATGTTTGAACCTCCGTTTTTGAAGAGTGAAGGGTGGTTCTGAAGAGTGAAGGGTGAAGAGTGAAGAGTGAAAAAAAGCCGCGGTCCTTCTTCGCGCCGGTGTTCTTTCACTCTTCACCCTTCACTCTTCACTCTTCATCGAATGTATCCGAGCGACCGCAGATTCTCGTAATACTCCTCATTCATTTTCGTTGCTTGCTGGCGCGAGACGCGGGAGCCGTAGCTGGCGATGCGCGGCGGTTCGGTGCCGGCCAGCGTCCGGCCTGACATCTCGTTCGATGGCGGGAAGCCGGTGAGCGAGCAGAGCGTCGGCGCGACGTCGAACGGCGTGGTTGTCGGTGCCAGCGCGATGTTCGACGCCAGCACGGCCTGACCGGTCTGATGATCGCCGGGCATGCCGGCGACGATCACATCGAAGCCGCGTCCGCGCAGCGCGGCAACCGCAGCGACGACGCCATCGAGCGCTCGGACCGACGCGGTCAATCGCGCCGACGGATCGAGCGCAAGCCGGTTGAGGATGACATCGAGCGCGGGGAGATAAACCGTCGCAACGCGCGGCTCGTCTTTATCGACCGCTTGAAGAAGCCGCTTCATCGATAACGCATCGACGCGAAGGGCAACGATCTCCGGAGTTCCGCCGCCCGCTGCCGCCGCGGCGAAGAGCGGCATCTGACCGATGGAGTCGAGGGCGCCGGCGTGCGCGTCATCGGCCGTCCACCAATTCACGGCCACGCTTGGGATGCCGCGGGCCGCAAAAATCTCCCAGACGAAATCGCGCCGCCTCACCGTCGGCGGCAACGGCTCGCGCTTCGCCAAACCAACGGCGCCACCGAGATCGTGCAAGACGATGTCCCGCTGCGACAGCGTTTGAAGCAGATGACCTCCGTTCCGCAGCCGAACGCCTTCGATTGAACGGACGCCGTGCAGATACGTCTTCACGCCGGTGCCGAGGGAGGCCCAGCGTTCCGTTGTCGAACCGCCGCGCAACGGTGCGACGGCGTGGATCGATGGAAGCGCGTGCACGAGGTCCGGGCGGGAGCGGAGGATGTCGGCGGTCAGGCCATCCACGGCGATGAGCGCGATGCGGCGCGTGCTCGGCGTCGTGACGACCTGCAGCGGCGGCTCGATCGCACCTTTGTCCTGATTGGCGTACGTCGGAAGGAAGAGAACCGCGATGAGAAAGATGGCCGCCATCGTCATCGGAATCGTCCGCGATTTCCGGTGTATGGCGGGAATGCGTTGCAGCTCGTAAATCGAGAACGACAGCAACGCGGCGGAGACGGCCACGCTGCTGAAAAGGAAGAGCGCCACGATCAACGCCAGTCCCAGCAGCAGTTCGGGCCACGACGGCGGGGCATCGAATCCGTACCACCAGATCGCGATGGCGCCCGACGGAATGGCACTCACGGCAAACGAGATCGCCAGCAGCGCGCGCGGCGTATCGATCGCGATTGCCGGCCGAAGCTTGAGCACGAGCGCCACGAAAATCAGAAAGGCGAAGGAAACCGCGAAACCTGTCACTCCATAAAGAAGAGACAGCAGAAGGGTCTCGCCCGCGGACAGCGGATGGTTGCGAAAAACCATGATGGCGACGAGAGGGACGATCGCGAAAAGAGCGATCAGGAGCGAGGCTTTGCCAGCGACCGTGGTCAGCTCGCGCCAGAACGCGCGGGAGGAGCGCCCGGCGGTAAAGGGATCGTGCGCGAACCACCGCTCGATGCCGTGCGAGAGGTACCCGCGATCCCGCAACTCGCGACGCAAATCGTCGACGGACGGCACCGGCACGGCGCGGAATATAGCACCCAGCCGGGCGTTCTATCGCCCGACCTTTCAATGGATTCCGGCGCGGTTATCCCTGGCAATGCGATCGAACATGAGGCGCTGCCCCAGCCGCCGCATGATGACCCTCCCAAGCGTCATCCGCTGGCGAAATTTCTCTCCGGCGCCGCCATCACCATCGGCGTCGTCCTCATCAAACTGAAGGCGCTCCTCCTCGTCGTCTTCGATTTCTTCCGCGGCTATGCGGTCAATCCGTTCGAAGGCTTCGGACTGATGCAGTTTTCCGTCGCCGGCGGAACGATGGCGCTCTCGATCTGGGCGATGGCCACGAAGGCACCGCTGCCGCTGGTGGTCGGGTTCGTCGGCATCATCCTCATTCACGAGATCGGCCACGCGGTTGCCATTCGCGCGAAAGGCCTTCACGCCGGGTTGATGGTCTTCATCCCCTTCATCGGCGGCGCCGTCACGCTGAAGGATCAGCCTCGCTCCGCGTACGACGATGCCCAGATCGGCCTCGCCGGTCCGGTCGCAGGAACGTTCGCATCGCTCGTCGTGCTGCAGGTTTACAAGTGGAATGGGCAGCCGCTGTACCTGGCCATCGCCGCCGCCGGTTTCGCCGTGAACCTGATCAACCTTCTGCCGATCGGGATGCTCGACGGCGGCCGTATTTCAGCCGCGGTCACGAAATGGATGTGGGTCTTCGGTGGCGGCGTCCTGATCTACAAAGTCGTGAAGCAACCCAATCCGCTGATGCTGGTCATCGTCGTGCTGGCTGCGTTTCAGGTGTACCTGTCGATCGTGCGCGAAAGGGACGACAAGTCGTTCTACGACGTGACGCTCTCGCAGCGCGTTTTCGTCGCCGTTGCCTATTTCGGCCTCGTCATCTTCCTCGGCCACCAAACCTACATGTCGCTGAACCGGCTGGCGGCGCTGGCGGGGCCGTTGGTGAAATGAGACTGCTCACGCGAAGACGCGGAGGACGCGAAGAGTGCGACTCCGCGATCTCCGCGTCTCCGCGTGAAACCAAAAAGAGTGGCCATTCACGCATCACGGAATGCCATCCCTCTGATTTCGTTTTGATACGCTTACGCTCGCTGGCATGAACCTCTATCTCCTCTTCGCAATCGCGCTTGGCGCCATCTCCGGAACGACCGAAGCACCGGTCGCGCGGCCGCGTTTCGCGAATGTGGCGGCTGAGTGCGGGGTCATGACGTGCGAGCAGTCGATTGCTTCGCCGCGCAGCACGCTCCATCACGCCCGCTCCGAATCGACCGCACCCCGCGTCGTCGAGAGTGCCCCCGCCCGCATCGAAGCGCCCCTTTCCGGCGCCGCCACGCCGCGCGCCCCTGCAACCAACTGCTGAGCCTTTTTCTCTCGCTCGCAGTTCGTTTGTTGCTGGGAAGGAAAGCACCATGATCAACAAAATACTCACCACGATTTTCGGTTCGAAGCATGATCGCGACGTCAAGAAGATGCTGCCCAAGGTGGCGCGGATCAATGCGCTCGAGCCGGAGATCAGCGCGCTGACCGATGAACAGCTGCGCGCGAAGACGGACGAATTCCGCGCCCGTCTCCGCCCCGCCGTCGAGGCGCTCGACGCTGCCAAAAAAGAAATCCCGCGCGATGAAGTCGTCATCCGCACGGCCAAAGAAGACCTCCAGGCCGCGCTTGACGAGATTCTCCCGGAAGCCTTCGCCGTCGCGCGTGAAGGCGGCAAGCGCGTTCTCAACATGCGTCACTTCGACGTGCAGCTCATGGGCGGCATGGTCCTGCACAGCGGCAAGATCGCGGAGATGAAAACCGGCGAAGGCAAGACGCTCGTTGCCACGCTTCCGGTTTATCTCAACGCGCTCACAGGCCGCGGCGTTCACGTCGTCACGGTCAACGATTACCTGGCCCGCCGCGACTCCGAGTGGATGGGCCGTCTCTACAAGTTCCTCGGCCTGACCGTCGGCGTAATCCAAAATCATCACGGCGACCGCGAGCGGCAGGAAGCGTACGGCTGCGACGTCACCTACGGCACCAACAACGAATACGGCTTCGACTACCTGCGCGACAACATGAAGTTCGACCTCGAGTCGATGGTGCAGCGCGATCACGTTTACGCCATCGTCGACGAGGTCGATTCCATCCTCATCGACGAAGCGCGCACGCCGCTCATCATCAGCGGCCCTTCCGAGGAGCGGCCCGACAAGTACTACTCGGTCGACCGCATCATTCCGCGCCTGGTGAAGGAAACCGACTATCAGGTCGACGAGAAACAGCACACGGCCGTGCTGACCGAAGATGGCGTTCTGCACGCCGAAAAACTCCTCGGCGTCAACAATCTCTACGACCCCGACAACATGGACACGCTCCACGCCGTGCAACAGGCGCTGCGTGCTCACACGCTCTACAAGCTCGACGTCGAATACGTCATCAAAGACGGCGAAGTCCTCATCGTCGATGAATTCACCGGACGTCTCATGCCCGGCCGGCGCTGGAGCGATGGTCTTCACCAGGCTGTCGAAGCCAAAGAAGGCGTCAAGATCGAAGCCGAGAACCAGACGCTCGCTACGATCACCTTCCAGAACCTTTTCCGGATGTACGAGAAGCTCGCCGGCATGACTGGAACCGCGGACACCGAGGCGGCGGAGTTCTACAGCATCTACAAGCTCGACGTCGTCGTCATCCCTCCCAATCGCCAGATGGTGCGCAAGGATCAGGGCGACCTCGTCTACCGCACCGAGCGCGAGAAATTCAACGCCATCGTCGAAGAGATCAAGGTACTCAACGAAAAGGGACAGCCCGCGCTCGTCGGTACGATCTCGATCGAAAAATCGGAAGCGCTGGCGTCGGCACTGAAGCGCAAAGGCGTTCCGCACGTCGTCCTCAACGCCAAGTACCACGAGAAGGAAGCCGAGATCGTGGCGCAGGCCGGCCGCAAAGGCGCGGTCACGATCGCTACGAACATGGCCGGCCGTGGCACCGACATCCTCCTCGGCGGCAACCCGGAGTTCGCCGCCGCTCAGAAGAACAAAGATGTGGCCGATCCCGCCGAGCGCAAACGAGTCGAGGAAGAGATTCAGGAGCAGTGGAAGCTCGATCACGATGAAGTCGTCGCCCTCGGCGGTCTCTACATCGTCGGCACGGAGCGTCACGAATCCCGCCGCATCGACAACCAGCTCCGCGGCCGTTCGGGACGTCAGGGCGATCCCGGGGCGTCTCGTTTTTATCTGTCGCTCGAAGACGATCTGATGCGCATCTTCGGCGGCGACCGGCTCATGAACTGGATGGAAAAGCTGGGGATGGAAGAAGGCGTCCCGATCGAGCACGGAATGGTCTCCCGTTCGATCGAGCGGGCGCAGAAGCAGGTCGAAGGCCGCAACTTCGAGGCGCGCAAACATCTGCTCGAATACGACGACGTGATGAACAAGCAGCGTGAGTCGGTCTACACGCTGCGCCGCTCGATTCTCGAAGGCCGCGAAGGAAAGGACTACATCCTCAACGCCGCCGACGAGATCGTCGACTACCTGATCGAAACGCACATCCCCGAGGATGCGCACGAGACTCCGAATGAAGCGGAGTTGAATGCCGAGTTGTACGACTTCTTTGGCATCGATCTGCGAGCGGCGAACGTTGATCTATCCACGATGCCGCGCGCGGCGGTGAAAGACGCCGTGATCGAAGTGGTCAACCATCGTTACGAAGCGAAGGAAGCCACCATCGGAACGGAGATGATGAGTCTCCACCTCAAGTACATCCTGCTGCAGGTCATCGATCAGCTCTGGAAAGACCACCTTCTGAACGTCGATCACCTCAAGGAAGGCATCGGCCTGCGCGGCTACGGCCAGCGCGATCCGCTCATCGAGTACAAGAAAGAGTCGTTCGAGATCTTCCAGGAAATGATGGAGCTGATCCAGGACCGCGTCGTCAAATACCTCTGGAAAACCGAGGTGGTCGTGGAGCGCGAAGGCGAACGCCAGGACGAAGTGCAACGCGTCCAGCGCGCGATGCCACCACAGAAACCGAAAGCGCCGGCAATGGTCTTCTCCGGCGCCGGCGGCGTTACCGGCCCCGCGCAAGTGCAGCGCAAAGAACCAAAAATCGGCCGCAACGATCCCTGCTGGTGCGGCAGCGGCAAGAAGTACAAGAAGTGCCACGGCAACGCGGCGTAGCCGGCACGACCGGCCGCGTTGCTTGCCCAAGGCTCCTTCAGGACTCTTGATCAAACGGTTGCTCGGCGTAGACTGAACTTCGATGCCTCACATCGCGATCGACTACGACAAAGAAAAGCTTCGCGACTTCTGCCGCAAGTGGAAGCTCACGGAGTTCTCTCTTTTCGGCAGCGTCGTGCGCGACGATTTTGGGCCGGAGAGCGATGTGGATGTGATGGTGACGTTCGAAGAAGGAAATCTCTGGACGCTTTTCAGTCTCGTCCACATGGAGGATGAATTGGCCGAGATCTTTGGGAGGCCCGTCGATCTCTGCGAGCGTCCGGGCGTCGAGCGAAGCCGGAATCGCTATCGCAAAGCCTCCATCCTCAGCTCGACGGTGATGCTCGATGTTGCGTAGCGAGGCGTAGCGCCGTCGGCTCGACGGCTGGACCGCTGGCGGCCCGCCGGCAGGTGTTCGCAGGAAGTCCGATCAGCGTAAACTGAAACTCTCATGCCCCGCATCGCCATCGACTACGACAAAGAAAAACTCCGCGACTTCTGCCGCAAGTGGAAGATCACGGAGTTCTCTCTTTTCGGCAGCGTCGTGCGCGACGACTTTGGGCCGGAGAGCGATGTGGATGTCCTCGTCACGTTCGAAAAGGATGCGCCGTGGGGTCTCTTCAGCATGGTTCACATGGAAGATGAGCTAGTCGAGATTTTTGGCCGGCCAGTCGATCTGCTGACGCGGCGCTCCATCGAGCGCAGTCTGAATCCCATCCGTCGCGATTCAATTCTTGGAAACGCGGTGTCGCTTGAGCTCTGAAGACGCGGTTCTGCTTCGAGAAATGGTCGAATTCGCCTATCGCGTACGTGGCTACGTTGAAGGCATGACAGAGGACGAGTTCGAGGCGAACCAGGAGAAGCAGGACGCGGTGACGTATCGCGTAGGAGTCATCGGAGAAGCTGCCCGCAACGTCTCCGTCGATACGTTGACGGCGATTGACCTGGATTGGCGCGGTATCACTGGCATGCGTAATCGGCTCTTCCACGGCTATGGAGAGGTCGATGTACATCTTCTGTGGAAAACGGTCGCGGATTACCTGCCACCGATGATCGCAACGTTGGAAAAGTACCTCGCCCGCTGACATATCATCCCCGCATGCTTCCTGAAAAAACGTTCGAAGGCCGAGTCGGCATCATCACTGGTGGCGGGACCGGGATCGGTTTCGCCATCGCGCGCGAGCTGGCGAAGCTCGGCGCCACCGTCATCCTCGCCAGCCGCAGCGCCGAACACCTCGGGCCCGCAGTCGAGCAGTTGCGGAGCGAGACGGGGCGCGCCAATGCGGCCGATTTCGTCGCGCTCGACGTCCGCGATGCCGATGCGGTCGAAGCGATGGCGGCGAAAGTTCATGGCGATCACGGTCACATCGACTTCCTCGTCAACAACGCTGCCGGCAACTTCATCGCGCCGGCCGATCAGCTCACCGTCAACGGCTGGAACTCGGTCATCGGCATCGTGCTCAACGGCACGTTCTACTGCACGAGCGCCGTCGGTAAACGGATGATAGCCGCCAAGAAGGGCGTGATCCTCAACGTCATCGCCAACTACGCCTGGACCGGCGCGCCCGGCGTCGTCCACTCCGCCAGCGCCAAAGCCGGCGTCCTGGCCATGACGCAGACGCTGGCCGTCGAATGGGCGCGCCACAAGATCCGCGTCAACGCCATTGCCCCCGGACCAGTACACACCGAGGGTGCGTCGAAGCGGCTTTTTCCGAACGAGATGATCGAGGAAGGAATCCGTAAAACGATCCCCTTGCGACGTTTCGCCAATCTCGAAGAAGTCGCCAACGCCGCGTCGTACCTCCTCTCCGATTATGCCTCCTACGTCACCGGCGAAGCGATGGTAATCGACGGCGGCCAATGGCTCAGCGGCGCGGATTATTGGACGCGCGTGCAACAGATGGCGCCGAAGTGATCGCAGTTCCGGCGTGAGATTCTAAGCACCGAGGTCGTGCTGCGGACCTGGGATTGCGCGACGGTGCCGTCCATCCCTGCGTCGTACCATACGAACATGCGGAAGCGGACGGCGTTACTCATCGCCATCGCGGCTGGAATCGCGGTGATGCTGCTGACCGCGTCGGACGCCGTTGATGCTCTGGAGTTGCCGGCGCGCGATTTTGCGTTGCGGCTGCTTCCGCCGCGCGACGCGGCGATGACCATCGTCGTTGGTATTGATGAGGAATCATTGCGCGCGATCGGGCCGTGGCCGTGGGAGCGTACGGTACTCGCGGCCATCGTCAATCGCGCTGCGGATGCCGGAGCGCGCGGCGTGGTACTCGACATTCTTCTTGCCGACGCGCGGCCCGGCGACGACCAGCTTGCCGCAGCCGCGCGGCGCATCCCAACGCTCGCTGTCGCGGCGCTCGACGAGCAGGGACAGTGGCATCTGCCCGTGCCCGGGCTTGCCGCGGCGATGACGCCGGTGCACGGCAACTTCGAGATCGATCACGACGGCATCGTGCGCCGTTTCTCGGCTACGAAACAGAATGCCGATCGCTCGCTTGTGGCGCTTTCGGTGGAGGCATCGTCGCTGATTACCGGCGCTCCGGTGCCAGTCGGCCGCACGCTCGCGCCGGCGTTCCGAACGCGGCCCGGAAAGATTCCGACGATCAGCGCTGCCGCGTTGATTCGCAACGGAACGGGCGCTTCGCAACTGCGCGGCAAACTCGTGTTCGTTGGTCCGGTTGCGATCGCGCTCGGCGACCGCGTGCTCACGCCCACTTCCTCGCGGCGCGTCGCCAATCCGGGCGTCACCGTTCATGCTGCGGCCACCGAATCGCTCATCCGCGGCGACGTCATTCGCGAACTTGCGCCGATCAATTCCGGTGCGTTCACTGCGATCGCGATCGGTGCGCTGGCCATCCTTCGACGGCGCCGCATCGTTGCCGTCGCCGCAATCATCGTCATCATCGCCGGCGGCCTTCTCCTCCTCGGCGACGGAATTGCCATACCGTTCGCGACGATGCTCGCCGCCGTCGTTCTCACCAGCGCCGCGTTCGAGGCGCAAACGTTGATTGCGGCGCTGGCCAGCAGCGAGGCGCGGTTCATCGTTCATCGCGAACGCGACGCCGAATCGAAGCGCGTTCTTGCGCACGAATTGAAAACTCCGCTCGCATCGATGCGCAATCTCACGCAACTACTCGGTCTGTTAGAGCTCTCCGACGCCGAGCGGCAGCGCGTGACCTCGCTCCTCGCGCAGGAGGCCGGGAAACTGGAGACGATGGTGGGCACGCTGCTCGATCTCGAGCGCCTACCGCTCCGCGACTTCGCGGTCTCCTCGCGCATCATCGACCTCGGCGCCCTCGCTGCAGCACGCGTCGATTTTCTCTGCGCCAGCACCGATCGCACGCTTCTCGTGACCGCGGAACCGGGACTGTTCGTCCGCGCGGACGCCGCGTTGATCGAGCGCGTCATGGACAATCTTGTCGGTAACGCCTTGAAGTACACGTCCGGCTCCATCAGCGTGACGGTGTCTCGCACGGGCCACGACGCCGTCCTGCAAGTCGAAGATCGCGGTCCTGGAATTGCCGAGGGGGATCGTGCGCGGATTTTCGAGCGCTTTGTTCGCGGCGCATCCGCCGCAGGAACGCAAGGCCTCGGGCTCGGTCTTTCGATGGTTGCTGAGATCGCGCGATGGCACGGCGGTGAAGCTGGCATTGAGAACGTGCCCAGCGGCGGCTCTCGATTTCGGATTACGCTGCCACGCGCGATGTCCGAACCGATGACAGGAGCGATGTGATGGCGACGGTGTTGGTGGTCGATGACGACGCCGGAATCCGCGAAAGCGCCGCCATGGCTCTCGAAAAAGTGGGACTGAAAACGTTCCAGGCGGGCGACACCGTGGCCGCACTGCAGATGATGCGCGCGCATCGCATCGATCTCGTGCTAAGCGACATCTACATGCCCGGCGAGACCGGAATTACGCTGCTGCAGGCCATCTCCGAACGGCGCGATCCGCCGCGCGTGATTCTGATGACCGCGCGCGGCTCGATCGAGACCACCGCGCTGGCGCAGCGTTTCGGCGCGTTCGACTACCTCGCCAAACCGTTCGATCTCAATGAGCTCATCGCGCGCGTTCGCGCGGCGCTCAACGTGAACGCCGGCGAAGGAGTCGAAGTCGAGCCGGGACCGCCGTCGCGCATAGTCGGTTCGCATCCATCGATGATCGCGATGTACAAAGCGATCGCGCGCGTCGCGCCGCTCAACGTGCCGGTGCTGATTCTTGGCGAGAGCGGCAGCGGCAAAGAGCTCGTCGCGCAATCCATTCACGACCTCGGCGCGCGCGTTGCCGGTCCCTTCGTCGCCATCAACTGCGGCGCGATTCCCGATTCGCTACTTGAGAATGAACTATTCGGCTCAACCCGAGGAGCGTTCACGGATTCGAGGCAGGACAGACGTGGCGCGCTTTCCCGCGCCAACGGCGGAACGCTTTTTCTCGACGAGATCGGCGACATCTCGCCGGCGTTTCAAGTCAAGCTGCTGCGCTTTCTGCAAGATGGAATCGTCACGCCGCTCGGCGCGGAAAAGAGCCATCGCGTCGATGTGCGCCTCATCGCCGCGACGCATCGCGACATCAAACGGCTCGTCGGTGAAGGGAAGTTTCGCGAGGATCTTTACTATCGGCTGGCGGGCTACGAGATCGCCGTTCCGCCGTTGCGGGAGCGCGCGTCGGACATCCCCCTGCTCGCCAACTTCTTCCGGCATCGCATCGCCGCGGAGATGAAGCGGGCGTCGATTGCCGGGCCGTCGCAAGGTGTGCTCGATGTCTTTGCTGCGCACGCCTGGCCGGGCAACGTGCGTGAGCTCGAACAGGTCACGCGCCGCATCGTGATCGATTCGGGCGCGCTGCTCGATGCCGCCGCGGCATCGCGCGCGCTGCGTGACATCGCGCCGTCAACGTCGAGCGCCAACGCGGCTCCGGCTCCGGCAGCCGAGGCTGTGAGCGAGGAACTGGTATCACTCGACGAAGCCGAAAAGCGCCACATCATCGCCGTCCTTCGCGCTACCGGCGGGAATCAGACGCAGGCGGCGTACATTCTTGGCATCGAGCGCAAGACTCTTGCGCGCAAGATGAAGCGACTCGATATTTAGCTCGAACCCTGACGAGGTTTTCATGAAGACACTCCTGGCAGCTCTGGCAATGATCACCGCGACCGCGGCCACGACGCCGTCGAATCCAGCGGCATCGCCGATTCCGTATCGCTTCGATGAGGTCAAGCGAAACGTCGTGCTGAAAACCGCGACGCGTGAGTCGCAGGCCACGAAGGGCACGCAGGCGCAGAGCGGCGATCACGTCCACACCGGCATGTTTTCCTACGCACTGATCGCCGCGGAACCGCACCGCGCGAAGTTCGAGATCTTCAGCGTCACCGACGTGCAACTGGCCGGCCGCGCGCCCGGCGTGATCCTCTCGCTCGAGCGCGGCCGCGTTCACGCGATGTTCGACAAGATCCTCGGCAGCGAGCCGCGCCTCGTGCAAACGCCCGGCGCGCTTCTGGCCGTGCGCGGCACGCAGTACAACATCGAAGTCGACAAAGCAGGTAAGACGATGCTCGATGTGTTCGAAGGCACCGTCGAGATCCGCTCGCCATTCCGCAACGAGCCATTCCTGGTTCACGCCGGCCAAAGCTCGAGCTTCACGCGCCAGCAACCGCCACCCGAACATCCGATGCAGACTCCCGAGAACCGCCGCCCCGACGGGCAAGGCCACGGCCCCGACAATCACGGCACCCCCGACGATCACGGCCGTCCCGGCAACGAGCCCGGCGCGCGCGGCGCGCAACCGCCACCGCCAACGCCGCAGCCCCGCCCGCCCGCACCACCTCCCGGCGGTCATCACTAAAACATCGCAAGCATTTCGCGCGAAGCGCTCTGGACTGCGGTGGCGCCAGCCACCGCTTTAAAGGGCGGGCCATGCCACGAGCACGGCACGGGCCTCTCATCACGGCGGATCATCCTTCTTCACGACGTACTCGATTTTCGTCTGATGCATGACGTTCATTAGCTTCTCGATTTCTTCGGGGTTCATCGGAACTCCAACGAGGGCACCGAGCTCCAGGGTGGCCAGGATCAACACTTTTCCCAGCGTCTTTCCGAGGAACATAACTCCTCCTTTTTCGCAGTGCGTGAGCAGGGAGCTCAGTGCGAAGGAGGGGCGCGGAAGGAAACGAGCGCGAGGAGTGCGGCGGACGGCGCGTTCGTGCTGACGAACGGCACCACGTCTTCGACGAATACACGCGCGTCGATGACGACGATAGCAAGCCGGATCACCGCCAGCGGCAGGAATGCCGCGATCAGAATGAGACCGGCGATCAGAACTTTGCGCGTCACGGGAGCAATTGTACCTTGCACCGATCCGGCTAACTTGCGCGCTTCAAAAGCGGTAGCTGGCGCTACCGCAGTCCAAAGCGCTTCGCGCGAAATGGTTGCGTCATTTCGCCGCGGCGGCGCGTCGTCGCTCGCGATTTTTCGCGTCCTTCTGACCCGCAAAACACCGCCTCTACCCTGAGTGAACGTGGCATTTTGCTTGGACTTGTCTCCGTCCCAAAGGAGACGTACCCATGAAGAAAACAATCACTGTAGTTCTGGCACTGATGATGGCGGCAACGCTTGCCGTCGCGAATGACCACGGCGCGCCGCCGGCTGGACCGGGCGGACCTAGTGGACCGGGACATGGCGTCGAGGGCGACGGACATTTGAGCGTCGCTGCCGACGGCACCGTCGTCGTTGTCCGCGCCGCGGCCAGCAGCACGACCGCGAATCCGGTGGCCGAGGTCATCGCCATCCGCGGCGGATTGATTGCGTGGAGCGCGACGCTGCCGTCGCCGCACAGCGATGTCGAGATCTCCGGATCGCAGGTCATCGAAGTGACCGACACGACCGCGTCCGGCGCGTCGTCGCCAACCACGACGCTCACGGCGCTCGCGCTCTCCAACGGCGCGCAGGTCTGGACGCTCAACATCACCGGGCGCGTCGCCGATCTCACTCCGTACAGCGGCGGCACCTACGCCGTCGTCGTCATTCCGGCTGCGACCACGGGTGGAACTCCTACCCGGAATCTCGTGGCGATCAGTACCAGCGGCACGATCACCTCGACCGTCGCTTTCTGATCGTTTCATCCTCCTCGACCGAGGGTGGCGGCGCGTGGCCGCCACCCGTTCGGCGGGGAAGCAAAGGAGACCAATCATGCCCCGACCACCTTCGTATCCACTGCCGCTCGTCGCCGGATCGAAGCGTCCATCGCGACTGCGCTGCGAGCTTTGTTTTCACATCGGCGCCGCGGTTCGTGTCGGCGCCCGGCTTCTGTGCGGCGCCTGCTTTCGCGATGTTGCGCTGAGCGAAGAAACGGCGAGAGGCGAGAGACGTTCTATCTCGCCCGCACCGCAGTCGTTGATGTCGTCCTGAGTGCCACCGGAGTCACCCTTATGACTGCAGGGGTGACAAGTGAAGGACAGCAGGACGTCGATGATGGACGCAACTACAGATACAGTGTGATCCATCATGACGACGATCCGCGAGATGCTCGAGAACATCGAGCGCGACACGATGGTTGCGCAGGCGGCGCGTAGTGCGGACACGCGCGGGCGCGACCGCGACGAGGCGGAGGATGATCTTCGTCCCAGCTATCAGCGCGACCGCGATCGCATCGTTCACTGCAAAGCTTTCCGCCGGCTCAAGCACAAGACGCAGGTGTTTCTCGCGCCCGAGGGCGATCACTATCGAACGCGGCTGACGCACGTGCTGGAAGTGACGCAGATTGCGCGGACGATCGCGAAGTCGCTGCGACTCAACGAAGTTCTCACCGAGGCGATCGGGCTCGGCCACGACCTCGGGCATTCGGCATTCGGTCACGCGGGCGAAGCGGCGCTGAACAAGCTCGTCAAAGGCGGATTCGATCACTACCGCCAGTCGGTACGCGTCGTCGAAGTGCTCGAGAACGATGGACGCGGACTGAACCTCACCGTCGAAGTGCGCGACGGAATCCTCAAGCACTCGAAAGGCGAGAAGGGTGAGCTGCTGCGCAAACGGCCGAAGTCGCGCGCACTCACGCTCGAGGGCGACATCGTCCGCATCTCCGACATCATCGCCTACGTCAATCACGACATCGACGATGGCATCCGCGCCGGGGTTCTGACCGAGAACGAGATCCCGAAAGAGATCCGCAAGACGTTGGGGAACGGCGCAGCGCAGCGCATCGATCGCATGGTTCGCGACGTGATCGATTCGACGCTGGCCTGCGATTACGAAGCGATCTCGATGTCTGCCGAGGCATTGGGTGCACTCGAGGAATTGCGAACGTTCATGTTTCAGAACATGTACCTCACGCCCGAGGTGCGCAACGAATTCGTGAAAGCGCAGCGAACGCTGACTGCGCTTTTCGAGCACGTTACCGCGAACCCGGACGACTTCCTGAGCGTCACGAGCGACGAGCCGGTCGAGCGGCTGGCCATCGACTTTATCGCCGGCATGACCGACCGATACGCGATCAATCTTTACGAACGGCTCTTCGTTCCGCGAGCGTTCGTTTGACCGATACGCTGAATCCGCGCGCCGTCATCTTCGACATGGACGGTCTGCTGCTCGACAGCGAGCCGCTCTATCGCGTCACCTGGCAAAACGCGGCGGCGGAGTTGGGCTGTCTGATCGACGACGATTTCTATTCGCAGTTTGTGGGACGCGGCACGGACGAAGCGGAGTTGATCCTGCGCGAACACTTCGGCGACGCGCTGCCGCTCGACGAGTTCAGGATTCGATGGAAGCGCGATTTCGACGAACGATTGTCGCGTGAGCCGCTCCCGCACAAGCCCGGCGCGGCTGCATTGCTCGACCGCGTCGATGCTCGCGGGATTCCAAAAGCGCTCGCGACATCGACGCCTCGTGCCCTCGCCACACGCTGCCTCGGCGGCCTGATCTCGCGCTTCTCCGTCTTCGCGTTCGGCGATGAAGTCGAGCAATCGAAACCGGCGCCAGATCTCTTTCTGCTCGCTGCTTCGCGGCTCGGCGTCGCGCCCGGCGACTGCCTCGTCATCGAAGATTCGGAGGCCGGCGTTCGCGCGGCGCATGCGGCGGCGATGGCCGTGATCATGGTGCCCGACCTCGTCGAGCCGTCGCCCGAGATCGCAGCGATGGCGATCCGCGTCTGCCGCTCGCTCGACGATATCCTGCAATGAAAACGCCCCGCCTCATGAGCGGGGCGATTCGTCAGCGAAGAAGGCGTTTACTTCTTGCCCTTGCGCTTCGAATTCACCGCTTCGCGAAGGTCCTTGCCCGCTTTGAAGCGGATGTTCTTCGACGCGGGAATCATGATCTTTTCGTTGGTGCGTGGATTGCGGCCTTCGCGCGCCTTCCGCTGCGACACCGCGAAGCTGCCGAGGCCGGGAATGGCGCAGCGGTCGCCACGCTGACACGAGTTGGAAATGTGGTTCACGAACGCGTCGAACGCGGCCGCCGCTTCCTTCTTCGAAATACCCGCCTGTTCGGCGATTTCATTGATGACGTCACCCTTGCCTGCCATAGACGATCTCCTTCTTCAGTTGCCTGAACTCGTGTTGTTTTCGAGGATTTTCGCAATCTATGAGATGGATCTTGGTTTGTCAACGCGGCAACGTACGGACGATTTTCGCGGGCTCGCATCGTTGCTTTTTTGCTCCGCTTTTGAGTAAGAAACGAAGATTTCATTCACGGTTTTTGTGAGTGATGCGCGCGACGCAACCAGTGTGCAGTGAAGCCATCGGTCTCCGCTTCAGGAGTAAGCCGCAGCACGCCGTTTTCGACCCAGCGCGCAACGTTTTCGTTCACGACATCAGCGACATCGCCGCGAACGAAATCCGCGTGAGCTCTCAGCACGTCACCAACGACGTCATCGTTCTCCTCCGGCTCGAGCGAGCAGGTAGCGTAGACCACCGACTCGGATGCGAGATCGAGCGCTGACGACAACAACTCCCGCTGCAGCGACGCGAACGATGCGAGGTCCGCTTCCGCAAGTCGCCATTTGATCTCGGGATTCTTGCGAATCGTGCCCGTCGCGCTGCACGGCGCGTCGAGCAGCACGACGCGGAACTGC
Source organism: Thermoanaerobaculia bacterium (assembly GCA_963719365.1). Taxonomy (GTDB): domain Bacteria; phylum Acidobacteriota; class Thermoanaerobaculia; order Gp7-AA8; family Gp7-AA8; genus JADGNZ01. Next base: position 3,453,837 of record OY970380.1, read on the forward strand.
CGCGCGAATGGCGGCTGGCGGCCATCGCTGACGACGATCGATCTCGACTTCCCGATGAGCGGCCGGAGGCGCGTCAGCGAGACATCGTTGCTGACGACCTGCGCACCACGCGCGCCCATCACCTGCGACTTGCCGCCCGGCGCCGCGGCGAGATCGAGCACGTCGTCGCCCCCGGCTGAGGCTATGGTTGCTGCGATACCGGCGATGACGGCGCTTCCTTCGTCGAGCACGATGCCGTCGACATCCGCGCTCGAGCCGGTGAGCTTCCACATTCCGGGAACCAGCTCCGACTTCGCTGCATCCGGCGGCGGCGCGTCGGTGATCACGTCCGGAAACGACAACTCCTGATTTGCCGCCGCGATCTTCGCCGTGCGCGCGGCGCCGAAGTTCTTCGTCCAGCGATCGATGAGCCATTGTGGATGCGCCGTTCGCGTAGCTACATCCGGCGGTTCGGGGACGGGCTTCGATGCGATCCGCCGCAGGATGGCGTTCACGAATCCGCGCGCTCGCAGCGGAACCAGCGACACTGTCTCGCTCACTGCCGCGTGGGAAGCGACATTCATGAACAGCAGTTGCAGCACGCCGATGCGCAGGATGTCGCGGATCTCCGGCTCGATGGCGCTCTTGGCGAAGGAATCGATCACGAAATCGAGCCGCGACCGCCAGCGAAGCACGCCGAGGACGAGCGTGCGCACGAAGCCGGAATCGTTCTGCAAAACGAGCGATGCGTACGCCGATTCGCGCTCGATACGGCGAAGGATTTGCAACGCGCGCTGCCGTTCGTTTGACGGTGTTTTCAAGATCTCGCAGAGTCTATGCTGAGCACGGAATCCCAGTCCGATTCGAAACCATCGCTGAGGAGATTTTCGATGAACGTTCTTCTGCTTCTGTTGTTGCTCGCGTCACCCGTCTCCGCGAAGACAACGGATGCCGGAACGGCCTCGCATCCCGTCGCGAAAGTCGCGACGCACATGGTCGCGCGCATGTGGCGAGGCAGAGTTCCAACTTCCCGCGCCGACGAATATGAAAAGTACCTCTACGACAGCGGCGTCCTGAAAATCCGCACGATCGCCGGCAACCTCGGCGCCGAGATGCTGCGGCGCCAGGACGGCGACGTCACGGAATTCATCGTCATTTCGTACTGGCCAAACCGCGAGGCGATCAAGGCCTTCGCCGGTCAGGACATCGAGAAAGCGCACTTCCTTCCTCGGGACCGCGAGTTCCTCATCAATCCCGACGAATTCGTGCGGCACTACGACGCCACATCGGCACCGTAGCGGCGTCATCGGCGGCACGGTGCATAATCAAAACCGTGAGCGCGCCTGATGACAAGAAGTCCGGAGTTGCGCCGCCGATGGCTGGACTTCTTCCTGCCGTATTCGAGAACGCCGGACTTGCGGTCGCGGTCCTCGATTCCGAGGAGCGAATCGTCGTCGCCAACGCGGCACTGTGCGAAATGCTCGGATATTCGAAGGATGAGGTGATCGGTCTTTCGCGGCGCGCATTCATTCATGCCGAGGACGTCGACGCGGAGCCACTGCTCTTCCGCGAGTTGATCGCGGGAAAGCGTCAGCGTTACGCGACCGACAAGCGCTTTCTTCACAAGAGCGGGCGCGTGCGGTGGGGCCATGCGACGGTCACGCTGCTGCGCGACGGCGGCGCCAACTACGCAATCGCAATCGTCGAAGACATCACTGAAAAGAAGAGCCTCGAAAAGGCATCTGACGAAGTGCGCCGCGCGCACGAGCGGTACGCGCTCGTCGCTCGCGCCACGAACGACGTGATCTGGGATTGGGACGCCGAGCAGGCGACGATCATCTGGAACGACGCGCTGCGGGCCATGTTCGGTTACGAGCGGCGCAGATCGACAACCGCCTGCAGTGGTGGGACAGCCATCTCCATCCCGACGATCGCGAGCGCGTCGTGGCCGGCATCAACAGCATCATCGAAAAAGGCGGATCGTCGTGGACCGACGAGTACCGGTTCGAGCGCGCCGATGGCACGTTCACCGAGGTGTTGGACCGTGGTTACATCGCGCGGTCGGAAGATGGGACGCCGATCCGGATGATCGGCGCCATGCTCGACGTCACCGAGCGCAAGTATGCCGAGCGCACCGCGGCGTTCATGGCCGAGGCGAGCGCCGTGCTGGCGTCATCGCTCGACTATCGCGCCACGGTCGCGCGCGTCGCGGAGCTGATGGTTCCGTTGCTCGGCGACCACTGCTTCATCGATCTGCACAGCGAGCGTCTCGCAGCGATCGATGGAGACCAACTCACCGCGCCAATCGTGGATCGCATCAACGACGTCATCACGACCGGCAAAGCGAAACTGTTCTCCGGTTCTGAGGCGCGCTCACTTGGTTTCCGCTCCGCGCTGATCGCGCCGCTAATCGTTTCCGACAGCTCGCCGATCGGCGCGCTCACGCTGGCGATGAACGACTCCGGACGCGCGCTATCCGAGCGCGATCTTCGCGTGGTCGAGGATGTGGCGCGGCGCATCGCAATGGCCGTCGAGCACGCGCGGCTTTACGACGACATCCAGAAGGCCAGTCTGGCCAAGGACGAGTTCCTTGCCATTCTTTCTCACGAGCTCAGCACGCCGCTGACGATCATCCTTGGCTGGTCCGGAATCGTCAGCCAGCCCGACGTGACGAGCGAGGAATTACAGCGTGGCATCGAAGCGATTCGCGGCAGCGCGCTGGCGCAGGCAAGGCTCATCGACGATGTGCTCGACCTCTCGCGCGTCACCACCGGCAAGCTGCATTTTCAACAGGAGCTCGTCTCGATCGGAACGCTTGTCGATGATGCGCTCACCGCCGTGCGCGTCGCCGCTGCCGCGAAGAGGATTCATCTCGTCGCACCCGACAAAACGCCCGCGATCGTTCTCGGCGACGCGAACCGTCTTCGCCAGGTCATCTGGAATCTGCTGACGAACGCGATCAAATTTACGGAAGCCGGCGGAAGCGTGTCGCTGCAACTGGAGAGCACGCCGTCGGCGGTTCGCATCACGGTCGCCGATACCGGCCGCGGTATCGATCCCGATTTTCTCGCGCATGTGTTCGAGCCTTTCCGCCAGGCCGACGCTTCGACGACGCGCACACACGGCGGCCTCGGGCTCGGGCTGGCCATCGTTCGTTACGTCGCGGAAGCGCACGGCGGGACGGTCGCGGCATTCAGCGACGGCGCCGGATGCGGCACCCGCTTCGTCGTCGAATTGCCGGCTGCGCCGCGCGCAGTTGCCGATGATCAGGATCACTCCGCCGCGGATGCGAGCGGGGGCGCGAAGCGAAGCGCGGAGCTGGCTGGCGTTCGCGTGCTCTTCGTCGACGATCAATCCGAGGCGCGCGAGTTGGCGCAAGTGATCCTCACGCGCGCCGGCGCGGAGACGATGCTCGCGTCGTCGGCTACCGAGGCGATTGCGGCGCTCGAACGGACAGCAGTGGACGTCCTCGTCGCGGACATCGCCATGCCGGAGATGGATGGATACGGACTGATCGCCGAGGTCCGCCGCCGCGATGCGCTGTCCGGCCGCCGCACTCCCGCAATCGCAGCAACTGCCTACCGCGGCGCCAACGATCGCCAGCGCGTGCTCGCCGAAGGGTTCGACGCCTATCTCGCCAAGCCGATGGAATCGGAGACGCTCACCGCCTTGATCGCCAGCGTCCTCGCCGGCGCACGCGCACAGTAGCCGTTCACGTCGCGCTCGGCGACAACTCCCGATGCGGCTCGTGAAGATTGGCGATCGCGTCCGCCACCTTCTCGATCTCGAATGGTTTCTGCAGCACCAACGTCCCCTCGGGAAACCGCTCGTGAAAATAGCGGGAGATCGCCAACAACACGATGACCCTCGGCGCATACGAAAGCGACGCAATCGCATCGATCACGAACAACCCGTTCTTCTTCGGCAGCATGAGATCGACGATGACGGCATCGTACGTGCCGGCCCGCAACATCTCGATCCCACGCTCCCCATCCGCCGCAAGATCGACGGACGTGCAGTGCCGCGCGATCAACGTCCGCAACAGCTCCTGCAACTTGTCGTCATCCTCGACGATCAGCACCGCGCAGCGTTGATTCATTCCGTCATCATCTTCCATGAGGAAATCGGTGTGTCCGCCTATCGTCGTCGTGGCTTCCGATGTGCTGGTGGTTTTGCCTTTACATGTGGTTTTCTAGACGATTGTGAATGAATGACTAGCGCCGCTGCGCGCTGACGTGCCTTTTCAGCCCTATCGATGCGGCCGACGGCTGAGCACCCACGCGCAGCCGATTCAAAGCACACGATCGCCTGCTCAAGGTTGTGTCCTGGCTTGCCTGCCGCCAGTTCCTCGTACGCGTTCCCGAGGTTGTACTGCGTCTGAGCCCAGGCCGCCGGAAAATCGTGCTCGTTTCGAACACGCAGCGTTGCTTGGAGACAGGTGATCGCGTTCGCGAGGTTCTCTTCTCGATCGCCTCCGGGCAACAATCTGTGAGTATTCGCGAGGTTATTTTGCGTTCCAGCCCAATCTTCAGGAAAATCTTGCTCGGTATAGACACGCAGTGCCGCCTCGTGGAAGGCGAACGCCTTTATGAAGTTCTCGGATCGATTACCCACTGGCAGCTCTGCGTATGCGATTCCGAGGTTACCCTGCAACGCAGCCCAGCCTGCCGGTGAGTCATGCTCGGTGGTGACCCGAAGTGCTGCCTCGAAGCAGAGGATCGCCTTTGGAAGATTCTTTTCGGCATCGCGCACATAGGCGAGCCTCCAGAAGGCGAGTCCCAGGTTGTTCTTCGTAGCGGCCCACTCCTCCGGGAAGTCGCTCTCGGTACTTATCAACAGCGCCGCCTCCAAGAACGCGATCGCCTTTGCTAAATTGTCGCCGCGATCGCCGGTCGGAAGTTCCCCGTAGGCAATTCCAAGCGAGTTCTGAATCTGTGCCCACTCCACAGGTGAGTCGCGCTTCGTTCTCACTCGGAGAGCTGCCTGATCGCAAGTGATCGCCTTTGCCAAGTTGTCGCCTTGATTGCCAGTTGGCAGGGACCTGTATGCGATCCCGAGTGCGTGCTGCGTCGTCGACCAGTCTGCCGGGAGGTCGCGCTCGGTTCGGACGCGCAGCGCCTCTTCAAAACAGGAAATAGCCTTCGCCAGGCTCCGATCGCGATCCCCAGTCGGCAACTCCCTGTAGGCTATTCCGAGGTCATTCTGTGCTTCTGCCCAGGCCTCCGGATCACCTTCCAGGCTCAAGCGAGAAACCAATGCTTCGTTGAGGCGCACATTCTCTGAAAAGCGGCATGTTTTGTTCAGGTAAATTCCAAATGCCGCAACGGCGCGCGCGAAAAGCTTCGGTTCCTTGTCCTCCGCCCATGCAACCGCTTGCTCTATGTTCTGAAAGTCCGCTTCAATCCACTTCCGCGCCAGTGTCTGTGCTTTGCCGCCCTTCGCCTTCAGAGTGTCGTCTGCACGGACGAGACGGTCAATGAACCAGTGCGCGTGTTCCGATGAGAGACGCACTCGCTCGTCAGCGGCGAGAAGATGGCGCGCGAATTGACTTGTCGTTGCGAGCATCGAGTAGCGTCCGGTCCCGCGATCGAAGCGAATCAGAGACGCGTCGACGAGCACGTCCAGACTTGCTAGGGGTGTCGCTGTCACTGCCTCAGCCGCTTCGGCACTGAAACTGGTAGCGAAGATTGACAACCGTGGAAGTGCGTTTCGCTCCTGCTTCGGTAGGAGACCCGATGCCCACTCAAGGCATGCCAGGACGCTCGCATGGCGTTCGGTGGCGGCAAACCCCGAACGCGCCTGAACGGTGGTTACGTGTGTCTTGAGCTCGTCCGCCAGATGGCGAAGGACACGCTTTGGAGCGACGGTGGCCACGAGCTCGATCAGATACGGCAGACCGTCAGTCGCGGTAAGGACGTCGCGCATCGCAGCGGCGTCGTCAGGCTGCCATCGCGCGTCGCGGCGTTGCGCCAAGCCAACAAACAGACGATAGCTTTCCAAGGTGGCGATGTCGCCCTCAGTCACCATGGGCTCAAGCTCCACCACTCGTTCGCCGTTAACACCGAGAGCTTGCTGACCGGTGACCAGAACCCGGACGCCCGGCAAAGCTGCTATCAGCGATACGGTCTTTGTTTCTGTCATCACCGACTCAAAGTTGTCCAACAACAGCAGCCTGTCGCTCCCTCTAAGTTTGCGGCATAGCGCCGTGAGATCCGGGGCATCCACCTCAGTGAGGCCGAGTGCCTTGCGTAATGCGCTCACAAAGCCATCGGGAACGGTATTGACTCCCTCAAGTGACACGAAGACCGGATCCCGCGGGAGGCGAGGACCGTCGAATGTCTCCGCCGCCAGAAGCGTTTCGACGGCGAGCCGCGTCTTACCGACGCCTCCGGTTCCGTGGAGCGTTACTAGCTTGTGTGTGCGTAGTGCCGCCTGAAGTTCCGCTATCTCGCGCTCACGGCCGATCCACTTTGTCAGCCACGGGTAGGGAAGCTCCGGTGGCTGCTCCGGTGCTGCCGGTTTCATCGCGTCGTCCCATAGAACGTCGACAATCTCGACCCTCTCCGACAATACGCCCTTCAATGAATAAGGACCGTAGTTCTGAAAGCGAATGCCAGGCCCCATTCTCGCGAGGGACTCGGTCGAGCCCGAGCAGTACACTCGTTCTCCGCTTTTCACGAGGCTCTCGACTCGTGCCGCGATGTTGACGGCGTGGCCATCGTAGTCGGCCCTGCCGTCGCGCTCGACGAGATTGGCGGCGCCCGTATGCATTCCGATCCGGACGGCAAGGGGTCTCAGTGGGTCATCCGTGACGATCGGTGCGTTGCGCAGACTCCGTTGAATGTCCACAGCACAGCGAACCGCGTCCTCCGGTTGTGCGAACGCCACCATGAACGAGTCGCCGATCGTTTTCACTTCGAAGCCGTGATGTGTTGCGATGAATCCACGGATTCGCTCGTTGTGCGGATCGAGAAAGCGCTGCCCGTACACGCGATTGCCTTCGCCTTCGCCATGAACCGCGACGAGCGCATCGCGTAGCGCCGTCGAGCCAACGATGTCGGTGAACATCAGCGTGACGGTGCCGGTCGGTGCTTGAATAGTCAGGATGCTCAAGAAAAGGGAGTGATGCATCCCCACAATTCCCTAGGAGCTGCAGCATCAAACTCACACAGTTGGCAAACTCCGGGTTGCGTGCTTATCATCGATAAGTCATGAGTTCTCGCAAAGGAAAAGACGGCAAGCCTCTTCTGAAACTCAAGCCTGCAAAACGCAAGGTTGCGGACACGGCAACTGTCGACGCTAACGGATGGCCCGTCGGCTATGTCGAGTCATTCACCGGTTTGTCAGAACACTTTGAGCGGCCGCCTCAGGGCGAGCTTGAGAAGCGTGAGAAGTTCGACTGGGCCGTCGTTCGCTGAACGCGAGCTGAACGCGTCATTCAGAGTTGGTTCAGGGCTGCGCGTGTAGCGTGCGCGGCATGATCAACCTTCGAAACGTTTCCAAGACTTACGAAACGACTGCGGGCGGCTTCACGGCGCTGCGGAATCTCGATCTCGATGTGCGGCGCGGCGAGCTGGTCGCGGTCGTTGGCAAATCGGGGAGCGGGAAGTCGACGCTGCTGAACGTCATTGGCGGCATTGATGCGGTGTCGACCGGAACCGTCACGATCGCCGGAGCGTCGGTCGAAACACTCGGCGAGAGCAAGCTCGCGGCGTGGCGCGGGCGGACGGTCGGATTCGTCTTTCAGTTCTTCCAACTGCTGCCGACGCTGACGGCGGCGGAGAACGTCATGCTGCCGATGGATTTCTGCGGGACGTTTCCGCCGCGGGAACGGCGGCGGCGGGCCTTGGCGTTGCTCGATCGCTTCGGCGTCGCGGCGCAGGCCGACAAGTTGCCGGCGTCGCTTTCCGGCGGCGAGCAGCAGCGCGTGGCCATCGCACGTGCGCTGGCGAACGATCCGCCGATCGTGCTCGCTGACGAGCCGACCGGCAATCTCGATTCGGCAAACGCCGGCGCGGTGCTCGATCTCTTTCGCGCCATGGCCAGCGGCGGCACGACGGTGCTGATCGCGACGCACGACCGTGACGTTGCCCGCGTCATCGACCGCACGATCGAGCTGGCGGACGGCGCTCTTGTTACGTCAGCGCCTGCGCCGATCGCAGTCGCAGCAGGGATCGGCGCATGACGACGCGCTGGAAGAAAGCGGTTCGCGATTTCTGGCAGGAGAGCACACGCACGCTTCTCGTCGTGCTCGCGATCGCGGTCGGCATTTCGGGATTCGCGGCCGTGCTGGCGAGCTACGCGATCCTGACGCGCGAGTTGAATCGCGGCTACCTGGCGACGAATCCGGCGTCGGCAACTCTGCGCACCGACTCGGCCGATGACGCGATGATCGCTGCGATTGCGGCAACGCCGGGGGTGGCCGCAGCCGAGGCAAGGCGGACGATGAGCGGGAGAATCCGGGGCGCGAGCGGTTGGCGCAACCTGACCCTGTTCGTCGTCAAGGATTTCGCGCGGATTCGGGTCAGCAAGCTGAATCCGGAACTGGGCGCGTGGCCGCCGGCGGCAGGCGAGATCCTCATCGAGCGCGATGCGTTTCAGGTGGCGCGGATCCACATCGGCGATGCAGTCACCGTGCGCACGACGAACGGTCCTGAGCGAACGTTGCGCGTCAGCGGCGGCGTTCACGATGTCGGCCAGGCGCAGGCGCGGATGGAGAATGTCGTCTACGGCTACATCACGCAGGCGACGCTCGGGCAACTTGGCGAAGAGCCGTCACTGAACCAAGTCAAGATCGTGGTCTCTGGCGATGCTTTCAATTTGCCGCACATCGAGAAGGTGACTGCTGATGTGAAGCAGACCATTGAGCGCCGAGGACATGCGGTGACGCGCGTGGACATTCCGACGCCGGGCAAGCATCCGCACGCCGACATCATGGGATTGCTGCTGCTGTCGCTGTCCAGCTTCGGATTGTTCGTGCTGGTTCTGAGCGGCGTCATCGTCGTTAATCTGCTGACCGCATTGATGGCCGCGCAGATCCGGCAGATCGGGGTCATGAAAGCGATCGGCGGTACGCGCTGGCAGATCGCCCGCATCTATTTCGGCCAGGCCCTCCTCCTCGGCATCGCGGCGATCGCCATCGCGATACCGGTTGGAATCGCCGGAAGCCGCGCTCTCTGCCGCGCGATGGCGGTGTTCCTCAACTTCGACATCGCCAGTTTCGCGATTCCGATCTGGGTCTATCTGCTCGTTGCCTTGGTCGGTCTCGTTGTTCCGCTACTGGCCGCGGCGTTCCCCGTCTGGCGCGGCAGCGGCGTCTCTGTGCGCGAGGCCCTTGCCGATTTCGGCGTCGCCGGCAGCAGCTTCGGAACGTCAGCACTCGATCGCTTGCTCGGCAACGTTGGCGGTCTGACGCGACCTCTCCTGCTCGCGATTCGCAACAACTTCCGCCGACGCGCGCGCTTGGCGTTGACGGTTCTCACGCTTGCCGTGGGCGGCCTCTTTTTCATGACGGCGCTCAATCTTCGCGCATCGATGATCAACACGCTCGACCGCTTATTCGCTACGAAGACCTACGACCTCGGCGTCAGTCTGGCCGCGAAGGCGCCAACTGCCGAGGTGCTTCGTATCGCGCGCAGCACTCCCGGCGTTCGCAGCGCCGAGTGTTGGACGGCCAGCGAAGGAGTGCTTCCTGAAGCAGCTCATGGATCTGCCGACGCCCGAAGTGCCGCGAGCGACGGACTTCACGGCGGAGCTGTTTCCGACAATCGCTTCATTGTCATCGCGCTTCCCGCCGAAACGCAGATGATGAAGCCGAACCTCGAATCCGGACGATGGCTGCAACGGGGCGAGAACGACACGATCGTGATCAACTCCGCGCTCGCTACGAAGAGCCCGCAGATGCGCGTCGGCAATCGCGTGACGTTTCCGTTGTCATCCAAGCCAGCAACGCTGCGCGTCGTTGGCATCGTGGCCGAGCCGTTCTCTCCGCCGATGGCCTACATCCCGAGCGCGTTCTTCGGCGACAAAGCGCACGCCGGCGACACAAACAATCTCCGGCTCATCCTCGACAAGACCGATCAGGCCTCGATCGATCGGGTCAAAGCGCTGCTCGAGGAGCAGTTCGAACGAGCCGGAATCAAAGCGATCAGCATGTCGAGCAAAGGCGATTCGCGCTTCGGCTTCGATCAACACATGCTGATGATCTACGTGGCGTTGATCATCATGTCGAGCATGATCGGCGGTGTGGGCGGGCTGGGGCTGATGACGACGATGAGCCTCAACGTCCTCGAGCGGCGCCGCGAGATGGGAGTGATGCGCGCGATCGGCGCCACGCCGCGCGCCATCCTGCTGATGCTCGTCGCCGAAGGAAGCATCGTCGGATTTGCGAGCTGGACGATCGCCGCGCTGGCCGCCTGGCCGCTCGGCAAAGGACTCGGCAACTTCCTCATGGCCAAGTTGTTCAAGAGCGGTCTCGATTTCACTTTCGAGCTTCGCGGCCTCGCCGTCTGGCTCGCGGTCTCCCTCATTCTTGGCGCGATCGCCAGCTTCGTCCCAGCCTGGGACGCCACCCGTCATCCCGTTCGCGAGGCACTCAACTATGAATAGAAAACGCAACTCGCTGCTCGTCATCGTTGCCGTCGTTGCTGTGCTGATCCTCGTGGTCTGGCTTGGAGGTGGCGCGATGTGGCACATGCTCCTGAAAATGCATGGGCGTGGCTAAAACAAAACGAGCGGCGGCGCGCCAAACCGCCGCTCGCAATCGTCAAAGTGATTGTAAGAACGCGATCAGTTTCGATTTGATGGCGGCCGGAAGCGCGTTGTATCGATCGCGCGCGCCGGCACCCTGCCCGTCGTGCGCGAGGATCGCTTGATCGAGTGTCGTGGCGCGGCCGTCGTGCAGATAGGTTGTGACGAAGCGGAGTCCCCACAGTGGCGTCGTGCGCATCTCGCGTCCGGTGGAGTTTCCCATCTCCAGATCGTCGCCGAGCGAGCCCATGTCGTGCAGCAGAAAATCGGAGTAGGGGTGATACGTCTTCCGGTCGAGCGCGGCGATGGCATTCGCAGATGTGTGCATCGTGGCGACGTGGCAGGCGGTGCAGCCGATGCGGTCGAATTGCGACTCGCCGTCGTCGGTATCGCGATTCTGCGCGGCGCGCGGCGGCGCGGCCAGCAGCGACATGAAGTTCGTCAGCAGCACTGGACCCGAGCCGTCGTCGTTGATTCCAGGCGCGGGGTTGAACGACAGCTCCGCGCAGTTGCCTTGCGGACAGCTCTCGTTCGGAAAGTCTGGAGTGGTGATGCCCATCTCGTTCACGTAGGCATCGCCGGAGAATTGAAACAGCGACGGCACCTGCGCTTTCCAGCCGAACTTTCCGACGGTCTTCATCCCCGCGCGAATGTTGTCGACCATGTTGACGCGCCCGGCTAACCCATCTCCGCGGCTCGCCTGCGACTGCGCGAGCGTGATGAAGTTGGCGTCGGACGTTGCGTCGACGAGCCCGAGCCCGAACAGCGGCGTGGTGCGGCGATGCACGACGATCGTGGCGGCGGCGGGAACCGTCTCCGGATGGAACACATGCGACACGCCGTCAGCAAGAGTCAGGGCGTGATCCTGCATCAGCGAACCGCCAAGTCCCGTGAGCGGATCGTAGATTCCGTTCACGCGGCGGGAAAAGCGAGTGACCGTGCGCGCGCTGCCGCCGCCGATCGCCGGCGTGGTGTGGCACGCAGCGCAGGAGCGTTCGTTGAAGAGCGGTCCGAGTCCGTCGGCAACCTCTTCGACGGATTTGAAATCGGCAAGTCCGTCAGCGAATGCGGCACGTTGCGCTGCCGTCAGTCCTGCGAGCGCGTCGCCCGCGATGGGATTGGCCGGAGGAGGCGGCGGCGGAGCGGGACGCGACCCATTCGGGCGCTGCGCGCTGAGCGAGACCGCGGTGACCAGGGACAAGAATGCGATCGTGATTCGTTTCATGAGAGAGCTCTCCTTCTTCGTCGTGACTCCGTGAACAGACCTCCGGCCGGTACGCCGGCTGGGTTGGGACCTGGTGTTCGGTGGACTGACCTTAGTCAATCGCGGTGCCACGACTGTTGCGTCTGGCAGGCGCACAAACAGGGTTTAATTGACGCGGGTTCAGGAGACGCGCGACGCCGAGGCGCGGCAATTCGACTCGGTCAGCGAGTGGCCATCGCCGGCGTCCGCGCGGCTCCGAACATTACGACGATCGATTTTCCGTTGCCGCGGCGCATGGTCATTCCGTCGATGATGGCGATGCCGCAATCCTCGAAGTTCGGCGAGAGGATGTTGGCGCGATGGCCGGGCGATTCCATCCAACCTTCGACGAGCATCTCGGTCGTCTCGAAACCGGTGGCGAGATTTTCGCCCGCGAAGTGAATCTCGTAGCCGTGCGCGGGCAGCCAGACGAACGGTGAGCGGCCATCGGGCGATTCGTGCGCCCAATAGCCCTGATCTTCCATGTCTGTCATCCGGTCGTTGGCCGCGGCATCGAGGCGGCGGTCTTCGCGCAGCGGCGGCAGATGATGCTGCACGCGGTAGTCATTCATCGCCGCGATTACCGACGCTCGTGTGATATCCGAGGCGAGCGCCGGTGTCGCGATGAGAAGGAGGAGTGAGAGGAACCGTTTCACGGAAGGTTATTTTGCAGCATCCGCGAGCATTTGTGGAGTGGTCGCCGGCTGATTGACCAGATCCGTGTACTCGAAGAGCGCCGTCGACAGGTAACGCTCGCCGGTGTCGGGAAGGACGACGACGACGCGCTTTCCTTCGCCGAGCTCCTTGGCGATCTCGATCGCGGCCCAGGCGATTGCGCCGGAGGAGATGCCGACGAAGATGCCTTCCTCCTTCGACAACCGCCGCGCCGTTGCCGACGCGTCGTCCCACGACACGTCGACGATTCGATCGACGACGTTGGCGTCGTAGATCGCCGGGATCAACCCGGCGCCGATTCCCTGCAGTTTGTGCGGGCTGTGCGTGCCGCCTTTGAGCACCTGCGACTCGACCGGCTCGACGGCGACGATGAGCGTCTTCGGCTTCTCTTTCTTGAAGATCTGGCCGATGCCGGTGACGGTGCCGCCGGTGCCAACGCCCGCAACGACAGCATCGACGCGGCCCTGCGTGTCGCGAAGGATTTCCTGCGCGGTGGTCTCGCGATGGACTTTGAGGTTTGCCGGGTTGTCGAACTGCCGCGACAGCCACGCGCCTTCCGTCTTCGCCGCGTACTCCTCGGCCACCCTCTGCGCTTCTTTGATGCCTTTCGGTCCGGGCGTGAGGATCAGCTCCGCGCCAAGTGCCTGCAGCAGTTTGCGGCGTTCGACCGACATCGTGTCCGGCATGATCAGCGTGCACTTGTAACCGCGCGCCGCGGCGACGAAGGCGAGTCCGATGCCGGTGTTGCCGCTCGTGGCTTCGACGATCGTCGACACACCCGGTTTGATCTCGCCCGCCTTCTCCGCCTCGGTCACCATCGAAATAGCGATGCGATCTTTGACCGACGAGAGCGGATTGAACGACTCGAGCTTGGCGATGACTTCGGCCGCGCCAGCGGGGACGATGCGATTGAGCCGCACCAGCGGCGTACGTCCGATCAGCTCCGTGATGTTGTTGTAGATCTTTCCGTGCATGTTTCCTCCTAAAACAAGAGACCCGAGCGGTACGCCCGGGCCTCATTCGATAAAAGTAGCTGTTGACGCGCGCCTACGTTCGCTCGAACGGACCTGTATGGCAGCGGCAACAAGTAGTCGTGTACATGTGGGCGATGACGCTATGACTGTTGGCTGTTGTTGTCAATCACGCCGCCGTCGCTTCGCCGAGATATCGATAACCAATCTTGGCGACGGCGACGATCACCGCGGCATCGGTGCCGACGGCTTTCTGTAATTTGCGGCGAAGGCGCGTGACGTGCGTGTCGACCGTGCGGCTGTTGAGATTGAGGTCGACGCGATAGTTCCAGACGCGCGAGAGGAGCTCGTCGCGCGGCACGACGCGCTCCTTGTTGCGGAAGAGGTACATGAGCAGGTCGAACTCTTTCGGCGAGAGTTTGAGCTTCTGATCTTTCGCCGACGCCTCGCGTGTGGAGGGATCGAGCTTGATGAGCGTGTCTTCGCAGATGGTCTTGGTGGTGAGCGATGTGGCGTCGCTGCGTCGCATGACGGCATCGATGCGCGCGAAGAGCTCCTGCAGTCCGAACGGCTTCGTGATGTAGTCGTCGGCGCCGCCGCGCAGGCCGCGAACCTTGTCCGTCTCCTGGCCGCGCGCGGTCAGAAGAATGACCGGAATCTTCGAGAACTTGCGGATGTGATCGAGCACTTCGAAGCCGCTCTTTTTCGGCAGCATGAGGTCCAGCAGCACAAGATCGGGCGATTCGGCGTGAAACATGCGCACCGCTTCCTCACCGTCGGCCGCAAGCGCCGTCTCGTAATTCTCCATGCGGAGATTGATTTCGAGTCCCTGCCGGAGTCCGGCTTCATCCTCAACGACCAGAATCTTTGTCATTCGCAAGTCTCCGCTGGTGCTTACGGGCGTTGTACGGCGAGAGTTTCTAAAGCGTTAGTGGTGCGAGCTGCGCCAGGGATGCGGTCTGCGACGATTTGGGCCGCGGGAAAAGTAGACGGAACGTCGAGCCGGTACCGGGTTTCGACTCCACCTCGATCGTGCCGCCGTGCGATGCAATGATCTGCTGCACGAGTGTGAGCCCGAGGCCGGCGCCGCGCCGCGTCTGCGTATCGGAGAAGTGCGCGCGGAAGTACGGCTCGAAGATGTGCGTGAGGTCATCGGCATCGATGCCGAGCCCGTGATCGCGCACTTCGATGATGATCGACTGCGCGTTCTGGCGCAGCACGACGTCGATCAGTTTGTTCTTGTCTCCGGAGTACTTCGTGGCGTTGTCGATGAGGTTCAGGACGGCGCGCGAGACGGCGTCACGATCCCACGACTGCTCGTCGACGGTGTCGTCGATGTGGAGCCTGATCTCGAACCCGCGGCTGCGCACCCACGACTCATAGGTCGATACGAGCGACGTGAGAAGGTCGCGCGGATAGACGGGCGTGAAGGCCAGCGCGCGGGCGCTGTTGTTCTGGATGCGGGCGATGTCGAGCACGTTCTCGACGAGATGTGAGAGGTGCAGCACCTCGCGCAGGATCGAGTCTTCGATCTCGTGGCGCTGCTTCTCCGGCAGACGGTTCGCGCCGCGCTTGAGCGTTTCGGCGCCGAGGCGGATCATCGACAGCGGTGTGCGCAGTTCGTGCGAGACATTGGCGACGAGCGCGCCGCGGAGTTTCATCGTGTCCGCTTCGCGCGTGAGACCGCGCATCGCCAGGAAGAGGCCGAGCGCGGTGAGAAGCATGGCGATGGCGCTGAGCAGGAGACTGATCAGCCGCGCGTTCTCCCATCCCGAGGTACCGTAGCCGGTTTCAACCGATCCGCGAATGGCGTACGACGAGAGAGGCGCGGCCAGCGGCGCGATGAACGCATAGCCATGCTCGCTCTTGATCGCGCCGGTCGCGGAAGGCGTAGCGATCACCGAAACCTGTGCTTCCTGCGATAACCCAACCGCGTGTACGAGAGGTTCTTGCGCGAGAGCGGGCCGCACGCGGAAGAGTAGAAGTGAAGGATCGTAGGTGTAGCGCACGGTGCCGCTCGATGAGTAAACCTCGCTCGTCAGCCGCGCACCGGAACGCGTGGCACCCGACGGTGCGATGGCGAAGATGGCGCTCGATGGATCCTCGTCCGGAACGTAGAGCGCGGAAATGATCCAGTCGTTGTCGTGAATCCACTTTCGTAGTTCGATGCCCGAAGGCGAGCGGCGCTCGGCTTTCCGCCACTCTTCCGAGGCCCGGAACAGCTCGGCGCCGACGGCACTATCGATGCGGCGGGCGCCGATGTCCGCGGCATACCCGGCGTACTGCATGGCCAGAGTGTTGACGCCGCGCTCCATCCGTTCGGAGAGCACGTACGAGCGCCACGCCAGAACGGCCAGACCGGCGGTGACGATGAGGAACGGGATCAGGATGGCCGAGACGTGATTGGGCCGGTCACCCGCGTGGGCGCTGCCCTTCCACTTCGCCATCAAGGCACGGAGCATGTCTCACCATTATTGCGGCATTACTGCTGCGGCGAGGTCGTGGCGATGGCGTGGAACTGCGCCAGATGCTGCGCCACCATCTTGTCGATCTGCGCCTTCGTGTAGGTCTCCAACCGCACGTAAATCTTCTTCAGGATGCCGTCGCGCTGCACGATGATCCAAAGGACGCCGGTCTCCTTCGCGTCGTAAAGAATCTGCTTGAAATCTTTGATGCTCGCCGTGCGCGTGCCGTGGCCGTTGATGGACATCAACCGGTCGCCGGGGCGAAGGTCAGCGCGTTCGGCGGGACCGTCTTCGTTGACAGCCTTGACTCTGATTCCGGGATTCAGCTCCTGGATGGATGCGCCGAGGTAGCGGCGGCCGCCCGAAAGCTGGCGAATGGCCTGCTCGCATTCGCGCGCTGTGGAACCGCACATCCTCGTGTCGTTGGCGAACGCTGCCGGAGCGACAAGAAGAGCCGCAATGAGTAGATGGGAAATCCGAACATTCATGAGTTGAGAACGGGGTCCTTGGCCGGCGATCAACATAATGCGTTACGGCAGGGATGCCGATTACAAATCAGAAAATGTCGAATGAATTCCCTGTAATACAAGAGGTTAGCTGCAATTGGCTCATGTGAACAAAAGGGTGCCGAACGCAGCCGGAACGTGAAAGTCGGGAGGCGTTTTCATCGCCGGCTGCCAGGCGCTGAAGTCATCTCCATGCGTGCCGCTGCGATCGATGCGGTAGAAGTTTCCGCGCCATTGTTCGCCTGCTTTCGGCGAACGGCCCATCGATCGGAACGGGATTCGAAGGACGGCCCGGAGCTCACGATTGTCGTCGCGGCGCAGCCCGGCGAACAGCGGGTCGCAGGTCCAGGCGAGGTCAGTCGTCATCGTGGCGCGAACGCCGTCGGGCGAATCGATCCGTGCGTCGAAGGTGGTGCCGAGCGGATTGACCTCGATCTCGAAATAGGGAGTGAGCCCGTCGGGCGCTAGGAACACTTCGAAGACGTCTTCCTGCCACAACGGCGCGTCGTGTTCGAGAAACGTGGCCACGATGGCGTCGTCGTCAGCCTCGAAGACGACGGTGAGAAAGTCGTCGTCGTAGTAGGCCGCGACCGACGTCGCTTGCCTCGGATCGCCGCCATCGGTGCTCCGGCGCAATGTGATGCGTTCGCATTCTTTTGGAATGAGCCACGGCTCTTCGATGGAAAATGCGGCGCGCGGCACGGCGAGAGTTGAGACCGTCATCGCCGAAATCATAGCGGTCCGGCGCGGCGTGCGGCATATCGCGTGCAGGAGCCGGGCGGGGCCCGACGATGATGGTTGATCTGGAACTTGATGAGTTGAAGCGCGAATTTCTCGCCGAGGCGGACGAAAAAGTCCGGGAGATTCAGGAAAAACTGGAAGCCGAGCAATCCGCTGAAGTGCTCGAGCGGCTGACGTATCTCGCACATCAACTGAAAGGCTCCGGCGGCAGCTACGGCTTTCAGCGAATCTCTACGGACGCCGCCGAGCTGGAAAAAGCGGTCGAGCTTCGCGCGACAGACGGCGCGCAGCCCGGGATCGACGACAAGATCCAGCAGCACGTGTTCAACCTGCGGGCGGAGGTCGACCGGCGGGTGAAGGAGCTGGCGGTGTGAGACAAGGCAATTGACAATGGATAATTGACAATTGACAACGAAAACCAACTCCCTACCGGACTGCTGATTGGTGACGAGCTGACTGCCGACTGCTGACTGATTCTCGTTGTCAATTGTCCATTGTCAATTGTCAGTTCCTCACGCCGCCGTCCCCTCACCACTCTTCGCCCGACTGACTCGATCGGGATCGCTGCGCCGCTCCGCCTGCACCTGATTCCGGCCGTTTTTCTTGGCTCGGTACAGCGCTTTGTCGGCGGCCACGATCAGCTCTTTCGGTGAGTGGATGCGCGGATGCGGGACGGTGGCCACGCCGATGCTGACGGTGACGGAGATCGCACCAGACTGCGTGTCGACGTGCGTTTCTTCGACGAGCTCCCTGATTTTTTCAGCGAAGTTGATGGCGTCGTTCAGCGCCGTCTCCGGCAGCATCAGCGCGAACTCCTCGCCGCCGTAACGCGCTGCGAGGTCGGTGGTACGGATCGATTGCTGGAAAATCTTTGAGATCGTTTTCAACACCTCGTCGCCCGTCGCATGGCCGTACGTGTCATTGACCTTCTTGAAAAAGTCGAGGTCGACGATGGCCAGCGACAGCGGCCGCTCATAACGCGCCGACTCTTCGAACGCGCGCAACAACTCGTCCTGAAAGTGGCGGTGATTGTGAAGCTTCGTCAGGCCGTCGGTGATGGACAACTGCTCCAGGCGCCGGTTGCTCTCCACGAGCTCCTTCTGCAGATCGACGATGCGCTTGCCGGCACGGATGCGCGCCATCAGCTCGGGATATTGGAAAGGCTTGGTGATGTAGTCGTCGGCGCCGAGGTCGAGGCCCTGGATCTTGTCCTTCTGATCATCCTCGCCGGTGAGCATGATGATGTAGCGGTTGCGCAGCGACGGATCGGCTTTGAGCTGCTGGCAGAGAACGACGCCGTCCATGTCCGGCAGACGTCTGTCGAGAATGGCCAGATCCCACTCCAGAATCGGCAGTTGTTCTCGCGCCTCGTTGCCGGTGCCGAATTCAACGCTCTCGTAGCCGCCGCGTTTGAGCAGAAGGCTCACCAGCCGCCGGATGGCCGGATCGTCATCGACGATCACAACTTGAAAGGGTTTTGGATCGGGCATCGCCGGTTGCGCCGCAAACGCAATGCCATTATTGCGCTTCAACCGGCAACTGATAACGCGCTGGCCGCCAAGCCGGCGCACGAATTACAGGATTCTCATCGCGATATCCAGCGCCGTCACCGAATGCGTCAACGCGCCAATCGAGATCCGATCAACGCCGGTCTCCGCGATCGCACGAACGGTGTCGAGCGTGATGCCGCCCGACGCCTCCAGCGGCACGACCCCAGCGACTCGCGCCACCGCCTCGGCCATCTGCGCGATGCTCATGTTGTCGAGGAGGATGAAGTCGGGCCGCAGCGCCAGCGCTTCGTCCAGCTCCAGCGTGTCGCGCACTTCGACCATGATCTTTTGCGGCATCGATCGTGATCGGATCCGCTCGACGGCGGCGGTGATCGATCCGGCACGGTCGACGTGGTTGTTTTTGATCAAGAACATGTCGTAGAGCCCCATGCGGTGGTTCTCGCCGCCGCCGCAGCGCACCGCATATTTGTCGAGCGCGCGCAGTCCCGGGGCGGTCTTGCGAATGTCGTAAATCTTCGCTCCAGTTCCGCGAACGGCATCGACGTAGCGCCGCGTGGCGGTAGCGATGCCCGAGGCGCGCTGCATGAGATTGAGGGCAGTGCGCTCGCCCCCCAGCAAGGCAATCACCGTCCCCCCTACTTCGGCTACCACGTCACCAGCTTCGACCGAATCGCCGTCGTTCCTCGTCGGGATGAAGACGGACTCGGGATCGAGCGCGCTGAACACCGCCGCCGCGTATTGCAGTCCGGCCAGTACGCCTGACGCTTTAACGAGAAAGCGAGCTTGGCCGCGGTCTCCGGGCGTGAAAATCGCCTCGCTGGTGATGTCGGGAAGGTCTTCGTCGAGCGCGCGGCGCACGATCTCATGCATGCTTGCCACGGCGTCGCGCTCAAAATCGTGTGAGTCCATACAGGAATGCTGCCATCACCGCAGGCGTTTTGTCGCGCAGTTCGTTGAAAATTTGGGGGCGTACCGGCTTCGACGGGGACATGTCGGGGTCATGGTTGCATGCCGAGCTGATTACCTCGTAAATCTGATCAACCTGAGTAGCTGCGAACAACAGCCAACTCGCTCTCGCGGCCTAAAAACCCACGAGCGTCCGCCCGATGGTTGCTCACGCCGTCGGTGCCGGATGTCATTAAGGTGAGCTAAGCGTCCGCGAACCGCCTCGGCGCAGACGACGAAAACTTAGAGGCTGGTCCACATTCATTCCCCGCTCTCCGGGCAGAACGTGGACGAGATCCAAAGGAGAGATAAGCATGTAGTAGCCAGGCTTCACTGCTCTCGGACGCGGGTTCAACTCCCGCCGCCTCCACCAACGATTCACGGCTGAGGATATCTAGGACTGTTCCTCATCCGAGAAAGCCTCATCTCGGGCCTTCGGGAGCGACGCTTCCCTGGTCGCTTCAAGAATTGGCGGAGGGCATTACATGTCCGAACTTGCACCCGCCGCGCCGCTCCTTACGGAATCAGAACGGGTGGATTCATGATCGCCGCGCAGTCACTGGGGTCGAGGATATTTTGCTTCGTGAACCCGCCACAAAAGTCGTCCAGGTACGGGCTCGCAAAGGAATCGTCCTTCACGGCAGCCAGCGTTGCCAGCGCAACTTCCTTCATCCTGAGCGGCGAAGTCGACAAATACCCTGTGTAACAGTGGCCCAGCAAGACGCCTCGATCGACGATCCTTCGTGCTTTATCCCATGATCCTAACGGCTGTTTTGCCTGCACGGACTCTAGAGTTAGCCAGAGCGCCTTCGTCCAAATGAGTCCGAACTGGTGTACTTCTTGTGGATTCTTCGTTGGGTTGGCGCGGTTATATGGCGGCACAGGTTTATTGACGTCGTTCAGCATGCGATAACAGTTCCCTTTGTTCATGAACGCTGCCAGACATTGACGACAGTCTGGTGTCTCGCTCTCCGCAAACGTGGAGAGGGCAAGGTAGTCCGCGAAGCCCTCCGAGAGCGCTTGCGGCTCGTTGCCTTGATCAATCCGGGTTCTCAGTACGGCCGCTTGAAGAGCATGTCCGTACTCGTGAACGATTAGCTTCGGGTCTCGAGCTACGTTGTAATGCTGCTGGTCCTCGCTGAACCATAAATCGCCGGTACCGGTGGCGTTGTTCTCATACACCGCCAGCTTGGGGCCAAGTTTCGTCAGAACGTCGACGTTGATGGGCCGATCTGCCAGATGCTGAAACCCCAGACTCTGAACATAGAGCTGTACCGACGTGATCTGAAAGTACGTCAAGACCTCGGCAAATTGCTGTGGCTGGCCATTCCAGGTGTAATGAAAGTCGCAAGGCCCAGGAGTTGAGCCATGCTCAGTGCATTTCCACGTCGGATTGCGAACGCCTCCGGGGTCGAGATCCAGAAAGATCGCGTAATCGCCCGTTGCGGTGACGGCATTCGGCGCAAGCCGGAGGAGCTCCTTCTCGTCATAGTGGGGTGAAGCGCTGACAGTCGCATACTCGGCGTGAGTGCACAACGAAAGCGGCGTTTTCAGAAACACATTCGCCTCGTTCGCCGTCTGTGCGTGAGCACGGTCAAACACCGTCAGCAGGCGCTCGCGGAGAAGGTCGATCACAGCGTTAACTTTCCCGGGAAGGGACACCGCCGGGTCGGCAATTGTCAACGTTGCCTTCACCGCCCAGACTGCCCGCTCTTCGTTAGCGTAAAGGAACGGATCGCTGACCCCTTCCACTATCACGGTTGCGCCCTCCGGGATTGGAATGACGCCACGGATCACGCGCATGACGAACATCGTTGGATCATCGGGCAGTGGAGGCGGGGTCACCTCCGCTGGCGTGGCCACAGTGTGTACGCGGAAGTATGTCAAGTGGTTATCCGCTGAATAGTTGAGGAGGGCGCCGGCATTTTCGATTTCATACTGGCCTGCAAGCTGCGGAAACTGAACGGCTGTGTTGTTTCCGAGGCACCCTGCGACCCTTGCGGGTGCCAGCGAGGATTCGTCCACGCCGACTTTCTGCGCCACGACATGCCGCAGAGTCACCAATGACGCTGGATCGAACTTCTGCTCCATTGTGGAACGGCCGATGCCGGACTTACTCCTGCCGATCGAGTCGTCGAAGATCGCCCACATCCCATTCAGCGGAGTCGGAAGCGGAGCCAGTGGTGGTCTGCCGGCAGGCAGGGAGGCGCAGCCCACGAACCCTGCCGTGACGAGAGCGAGTGCTCGTATCATGGCATGGTGTCCGGGCCGCAATACACTCCACCGCCCATCGGAAGACCTCGCGTATTCTTAATCATGCTGGTTACAATGACCGGGGCGAACCGCGGCGGGTTTCCGTCCAGTAGGTCGTAGTGGAGTTCGAAGTGCGGATCTTTGTAACCCGGTTTCAGAGTCACTGACGTGCCGAAATCCTTCTCGATGATGTTCGCCAGATAAATTGGAATGGTCGTATCGGTGTTCAGATCCAACTTGAGCTGAAAGAGCTGTTTTGGCGTGTCCGGCGTTCCGGTTGGCGCGGTGGCCCGCCCATACATTGTGTAGTACTGCTGTGGGTCTTTCAGCGCGAAGGTGTAATGAATCTCGTTGGCGACCACCTGGAAATGTTTGAAATTGCCGAAGCGCCATAGCCAGAACGGTTTATAGAGCTCGGATTGCAGTTCACCGCCGGGAAGGGCCATTCGGGCGAGTACGAGAGAATCGGGCGGCTCCTTCTTAAAGTAATCCGCTTTGACCGTCACCGGACCTCCCAGAATGTGTCCCATACCAGGAACCCAGTGCAGCGACGTCGTGTTTTGATTTGGCCCGGTGAGCTTTGGCAGGCGGTCGTTGGTGGCGTCACCGGCGTCGGAGAACCGGACTGGTTCCGTGTCTCCCCAGTTCGAGTTGGGATAGTCGAGAACGAGCTGGATTCCCGTCAAGTCGTAACCCCAGTACTCCGTGCCATTCTCCTTACCCACGTAATGGAAAGCGCTCTTGTCGACAATGTTGTCGACCGGGACGAGGAACATCGCTTTGTGCATATGCGCCGAGTGGTTGGCTAGGATTACTGTTTTTGCCGCGGTCTCACCCGGAGTGACCGACTTGTCCGCGACCGTACAGAGCCCGATCAATCGGATGTCGACGTTCACTCCGGTGGTCGTTGCCGTTTGCCCGTCGTAGCCTTGAGCGGCGGTGGATGTCGGCGCGGCTTGCGTGGCCGTCTGCGTTTGCGACGATGTCACCGGCGACTCTTCCTTCTTGCATCCGAGCACTGCGAGAACCGTGACGACAAACAGGAATCCGAACCACCTGAGAACTACTTTTCGCATCAGACTTTTCTCCTTCTTCCTAGACGGACGGTCAGCGGGAATTCATCTGGCAGTTGCCTGCAGAGTGACGTAGGTTTGGAAGACGATTGAGTTTCGGGGCGGCCCGTTTTCGGCCAGAGCGCGAATTTGAGCGTGGCGCAGAGAATCGGCCGGGTCTGTGGCTTTCTTCAACTGTTCATAGAAGTGAATCATCACCGGTGCAGTTGTGCCATCTTCTACGTCCCATAGAGAAGCCACAACGACCGCAACTCCGGCGTCAAGGAGTGGCCTGGTAAGACTGAGCGCACCGAGGGCCGAGCGGCGTCCGACTGCGGCGCCGCAAGCGGACAGCACGACCATTCTGGGTGGATGTTGGGACAGCTTCTTGAGCGCTGCGCCGGTCACACGACCGTCTCCGTTGGCGCTGGCGGTCAATCGCAGAGCTGCAACGGCCGGATCGGCGTGATGTGTCAGATGGCCGGCGAAGTGGACGATTCCGTGACGGACTGCCTCTTCCATGAACGAGCCGGGTGTGGCCTCAGAACCGGTGCGCAAAGCGCCGTCGCCCCAAAGAGCAGTGAGGCGTCGTCCTTCTTCCTCTGCGCCCTGCAGCCCTTGAAGGGAGGGAACGTTCGGCGCCGCGGCCACGAACAGTGACTCGGAATCGAGTCGCGTCGGATATCTGATGGTCTGCGACCGCCGCTGCGCAGGTTCAACGATCGAGAACGGCCACATTTCCACGAGCCATTGCCGGCTGCTGCGGTCCCGCAAGATTGCGAACGGGACCTCCTCGATCTGCCCGTCCGGAACGATCCATACCCGCCTCGCACCGAGGAGTAACGACGCCACGGGTCGGACAAGAAGATCGTAGCCGCGTTCGCCTGCCGAGACGGATGCTGCTGCCGAATCTGCTTTCCGAATCGCGGAAACGATCGCGGCGAGATCGGCCTTCAGCGTCGCCGCAGGAATGCGCTCTCGGATGAGATACCGGCGTTCACCTCGGACGACCCATATGAGCAGCTCGCGGTCTAGGACATGGTACACAACCAATGCCTGCGCGTTGTCTTGACCACCCCTGTAGTCGCTGGGAGCGAGGTCGAGCGATGCCATCGAAGCGTTCCATGCGCTCTCCTCATCCGTGTCGATTGTCGCCTCGATGAGGTGGTCGCTCAGTAGTCGTCCGACATGGGCGAAGGTGGCTCGGTCGGTCGCGTTCCTGGTCGGCGCCAATCCTTGGTAGGAGTCGAGGCCTCGACGAAGCTCGTCGAGCATTTCGCTCTTCCGCTGTGTGGCACGGAAGGCGTCGCTCTTGAGCAGATGAATCTCGGGGCCGTAGGCAGCCAACTCGATATTGGTCGCGAGTTGCTCGGCGCCCGCAAGTAGGGCGATTGCGGCCCGCGGGTCCGTCTTCACGAGTGCCGCTCCCTTTGCCACGGCGATTCGGCAGGAGATTCCCTTGCGCACACCTTCCGCAGGAATTGACGGCGCGAGGTGCTCGGCAAGGGCCACTGCCCGGAGCGCGCTTGCGGGATCGCGGAGACTCTCATCGATCTCGGCACGAACGAGCAACGCATCGCATTCCAGTGCAGCATCCCGGCTATCGTGTGCGGCGCCGCGCGTGCGATCGCCGAAGTAACGCGCGATGCCCAGGAAGCCGTTTTCCGTCGCCAGCCGCGTGCATTCCGCGAGGACCAGATACCGTCGCTGTCGCGACGCGTACTGTGCACTGAGGTCCGCTGCTTCCAGGATTTGCTGCCATGCTTCGTTCCCGTACCCGATGTAGCGCAGACATTCCGCGGTTGCCGCTGCGACACCCGCAAGATTCCCGCAATCCTGGCTCGTCGAGAACGCGGCTCGCGCGGCCCGGTAGTGATCGAGAGCACCTTCGTAGTCGCCATTCGTAAATGCTGCCAGCCCCGCTACCCACCGAAGCTCTCCTGTGACCGATGGATAGCGGGACGCATTTGGACCGAGTGCGGCGACGAGGGCCCTCGTTTCCGCGAGTGCTTCTGCATTTCTGCCCGAATACTCGGAGATCGTAGCGGCGAACATTCGGGCACGAATGGCCAGCGGCGAGCGGAGAGTTTCTAGTTTGGCAGCGGCCTGAAGGAATGCCCGCCTTGACGAAGCCGATGGAGCAGTGCGAAATGCTTTCTTCGCCGCTGTGTAGGCGAGGTGCGCCCGCGCGTGCGGGGCACCGTCGGAAGCTCGCTGAATGCTTGCAATTTCGTCTTCCAGCATGTGATCAGAGGTCACGCTACTGACCAACAACGCGATGCGTTCCACGGTCCTGAATGTCGTCGCGGCGCCACTCCGGTCGCCTGCCAGCAACTTGCCGGCCCAATCCGCAAGCAACTCATCCTCGAC
Source organism: Thermoanaerobaculia bacterium (assembly GCA_963719365.1). Classification (GTDB taxonomy): domain Bacteria; phylum Acidobacteriota; class Thermoanaerobaculia; order Gp7-AA8; family Gp7-AA8; genus JADGNZ01. The sequence continues at coordinate 3,479,297 of OY970380.1, forward strand.
GTGTACGCGCGCACGCTGCGAATCGTTAAGGACGCTCTCTGGAAGTTTCAAACCATTGAGAACTGCTGTCCGACGTGACCATTTGGGTAAGGCTGCAACCAGTGTTGCCGCCCTACGATTCGCTTCCTCATCCCAACCGGGGATTTTGTCCGACTTGAGCGTCTTCCAGGCCACCGCCGCATCGCGCCGCAGGCCCAGCTTTTCGAGCGCCAGCGCGCGATTGAATGCTCCTTCACGGCTATTGCCGTCCAAGAGCACCGCACGATTGGCTGCTGCAAGAGCCGTCAACCCGAGGCCGACATCATCCTGTGAGCCGAACGCCGCAATGCGTGCGGCCGCGAAATCAACGAGTAGGGACACGTCACGCGAGATCTCAATGGCCCGGCTGATGTCGCTCTCTTGGGTCTCTTGCAGCAGCGCACGATCGAGTGCCTGCACGGCGAGCGCGACGTTCTTCGTACACAGATAGGCGACGCCCAGTGCGTGAAGATTCAACGGCGTTGGAGCTTTCGTGGCTGCGTCGTGTATTCTCGCTGCCTCCCGATACAAGATCGTCGTCCCGGATCCGGCGCGCTGTGCAGGAACATAAGCGCGATAAGGAAAACCCCCACTGAGACGACCTTCCGTCAGACGCGACGCAGTTGCGTCGCTAGCCTTGACCAACCCGGCGATACCTGATGGCTCGTGAAGGTACCTCAACGTGAGCACGCCCGCCGCGACGGCGGCAGCGCCGACAAAGACAGTAACGAACCGACGAGGTGTCATCGATGAAGGAACCGCCGCGAGAAAATTCGCCGCCATCGCAAGTTGTGGAGATTCGTAAAGTCTAGCACCGCGGCGCAACGTTTGAGACCTCAGTCGATCGGGCTTCGCCCATCACACTTGGCTCAAAGACGAACTCGTCGGGGTGCGCGCTCGCCGCGCGCTGCTAGACTCTGCTCCCCTTGCGCAAACTCCCTTTCCTTCTCCTCGCGCTCTCCCTTTCCGCGTTCGCGGAGGAGCAGCCGTATCTCGTTCGCAAATCTTCCGGGGGCGGCGGTTCATGACTCGATGCCGTTTGGGCGCACGTTCTGGACGACGATCGGCAATACGACCTGGTTCATTGCCAACACCACGGGGAAGGCGATTGAGGTGTTCAAGAGCGATGGGACGGCCGACGGAACGGTGCAGGTCACGCACGGCATCGGCGTTCCGGAGAGTCAGTTTCTCGGGCCATTCCTCGGCGTGGTGCACGGAAAACTTATTTTCGGCGGCATCGATGCCGGCGGTGAAGGTGTCTTCGCCCTCGATACGAATGGGCGAGCCGGTACTTCTCGGCTGTTTCGTGGTTCGCTATCTCACGAACGGCGTCGTTCGCTGGGATACGCTCTCTTTCTCCGGCCGGACAAGCAACAGAAGGAGTGGTGCAGGAAGCGGCGTGAGCTGGTGCAGCTCACCGGTCAGCCCGCCGTTCGCGGGCCGACCGATTGCTGCGTGCTATGAGTTGCTGATGATGAACGGAGCGGCGATGTCGATGGTGGCGTTTCCTGACACATTCACCGCGCTCACTGTCACATTGATCGTGTCGCCTACATTGGCGCTGAAATAGCTGCTGGTCCGGGCGTTACATCCGCTGTCCGAGCCCTGCGTGCCGTTCCAGGAGAGAAGCGAGTTGTAATACAAGTGCGTGCCGTTAGAGTGAAGAACGTCCACATTGATCTCGACGTGGTCGTACCAGCTCTGGTCGGGACTGCTGACCTGGAACCACGACTGAACTGTCCAATGACTTGCGTTCTGGACGTGCCCCGATTGAACCGGAAACGACGCGGTGGCGGTGGACGGCGAGTTGAGCCAGCCGTAGGCGCCGAAGCTCCATCCATTCTCGTTGGGGCAGGAGAGCGTGTGCGCCGTGACGTTTCCAGCCGTCGTGTAGCACGAAGGGTCTTCGTAGTACCAGTAGGTGAAGTAGATGCTCGGGTTGCACGACGCGGATGCATTGACGGCGGTCAGAGAAAGAAGAACAACTGCGGCGATGAGAGAGAGTTTCTTCATGTGATTCCTCCTTTGTTTCACCTTCTTCAGACGGAGGATCACGCTGCGTATTGGTAATAAAATTCAGGGCTGTCCAATAACAACAAACGCCGCCCGGTAGAACGGGTGCCGATAGCGGTTGTCTCGCATCACCGACAACTGTGCCTGCCGCAATGCCTCAGGAACGGCGGCGCCCCGCAACAGCCGCCGGTGAAACTCGATCATCAGTTGCGACGTCGCTTTCGACTCGGCGCTCCATTGACTGACGACGGTTGTGGGACAGCCGGCGAGGAGGCGGATGCCCTATCAGATTTCGACAGCTACCTCGCCACGCACCCGGGCGATGCGAAGATACGCGCGCTGGCCGCGGGCGTGCGGGCGTGGTGAGGAAATGTAATTACTGACGGTATCGCGTCAGATTCATCTTAATCCGACTAATCGAGGCCGAGAGGTTCCGGCCCCGACTTGCGCACAAGACTTCGGTCGCAGTGAACCTGCTCCCGGGCCTGGCAACGGGCAAAATTGTTACCCAACCGCTGAGTCTCCCCAACTACACAATCCCCTTCACCTCATCGAACCACTTCATTGTGCTTTCGTAGCGGGCGGCTCGCGAGCGGGAGTGCTCCATGCCTAGTTCGATCAAGCGTTCGATCAGGCGGGGGTATTTGAGCTCGGTCGCTTCCCAGAGTTTGGGGTACATCGAGATTTTCGTGAAGCCGGGGATGGTGTTGATCTCGTTTACGTAGAGGCGGTTTTTGCCGCGCTCGAGGAAGAAATCGACTCTTGCGAAGCCGGCGGCGCCGATGGCTTTGAAGGCGGTGATGGCCATGCGCCGGATCTCATCGGTTTTTTCTTTTGGCAGTTTCGCGGGAATGACCAGTTGCGTGTTGTTCTCGACGTACTTGTCTTCGTAGTCGTAGAACTCGCGTCCGGCGATGATCTCGCCCGGGACGCTGGCTTGCGGATCGTCGTTGCCGAGGACGGCGACTTCGATCTCGGCGGCATCGATGCCACGCTCGACCAGCGCCTTCTCATCGAAGCGAAGCGCCTTTTCGATGGCCGCGCTCAGGTCCGCGTCATTCTTGACCTTCGTCACTCCCACCGACGAACCGCCGTTCGCCGGCTTCACGAAATAGGGCAGGCGCAGCGCGTTATTGACGGCGCGCATGATGCGATCACGTTCATTGCGCCAGTCGTTTTCGTGGACCTGAACGAAGTCGACCATCGGCAGCTTGGCGGCGGCGAAGGCATACTTCATGTGGCCCTTGTCCATTCCGATCGCGGACGCCGTCACGCCGCTCCCGACGTACGGGATGCCGATGATCTCCAGGTAGCCTTGCAGCGTGCCGTCTTCGCCGCCGGTGCCATGGATCAGCGGAAAGGCGATGTCGATCGCGGCAGCGCGCACCCAGGAATCGAACGAGAAATCGTCATCGCCACGATCGCTGCGATCGTTCCCTGCAAGAATTTGCGCACTGCGCTCGGGTGATGCGAAGCGGCCATCTTTCGCGATGCAAAGCGGCACGATCTCGATGCGCGGCTTTGGCGCCGCTTCAGCCACGGATCTCGCCGAGAGAATCGAAACTTCGTGCTCCGCGCTGCGGCCGCCGAAGATGAGGAGTGTGCGAATGGGCATGGCGGGAGTTTAACAATGATGGCGATTTACGCCGGGAGTAGGGGATCGGGCGGGAGTCGCAGATAGTTTGGGTGAGCCTGTTTTGGCCATCTCCGACACCCGACACCCGATTCCCGACACCCCTTTACAAAACGATCAAATCGCCCGCACTCACCGCAATCGTCTCACTGCCGCTTCGCAGGAGTGCGCGGCCATGCTCGTCGATGCCGTTCCATGCGCCTTCGACCGTGCGTTCTCCGATTACGCATTGAATGCGGTCGCCGGTTTGATGAATCGTGAAGCGGCGCCATTCTTCGAGCACCGCTTCGCGCGCGGGCGGATGTCCGAGCCGCTGGTCCAGATGCTCGATGAATGCCTCGGTGGCGACCTCGATGCCGCGGAACTCACGCGGCGAGACCTCGGAGATAGCAGTCGCGTTGGGCCGGTCATCGTCCGACACCGGCTCGACGTTGATGCCAGTCCCGATGAGCATGTAAGCGCGCTCTTCGTTCATCCGCGCTTCGATCAGGATGCCGGCGATTTTTTTCCCGCCGGCCAGAATGTCATTGGGCCATTTGATGCGCGCGTCGATGCCGAAAACCTCGCGCAGATACGACGCCACGATGTTCGCGGTCTCCAGCGGCACCAGCGTCATGTCCTTCGCCGACCGTGTCAGCAACGTGGTCGCGTAAATCCCTTTGCCTGCCGGCGACGACCACTTCCTCTCGTTGCGTCCGCGCCCCGCGAACTGCTCCTCGGCAACGATCATCGCGTTCGGCAGCGACAGCTCGTTCTCGATGCACTCGTTGACGATGCGCCGCGCCACGAGATTCGTCGACGCCACGCGCGGAATCACCGCCAGCGACTCGATGGTCGTGAGGCGGTCAACGATGCGGCGTGTGTCGAGTTTCATCATAGGTTGCTGGGTTTCTAGGTTGCTGGGTTGCTGGGTTGTCGGGTTGCCTGAGTTGCCGAGGCTTCCTGGTTCGATTCTCTAGGTTCGTGAGCTTTCAATTAACGCGGATACAAAAGGGCCAACTGCCTGCACGAAAGCTGGTGGCAACTCGGCAACTTGATAACCCAGCAACCAAACACCCCAGCAACTCAGCAACCGAGCAACTAACCTTGATTCTGCATCAGCTTCTCGATGCGCGCCCGAAGCTCCGCCTGTCGTGCCCGCGCTCCTTGCACGATGGCTGGCGGCGCGTTGTTCATGAACTGTTCGTTGACGAGTTTCGCGTCGAGCGACGCCAGCTCTTTGCGGCTCTTTTCCAGTTCTCGTTCGGCCCGCTCCTGCTGTTCTTTCGTGACGACTTTTTCCGGAAACTCGATGGCGATCGTGAAGCCTTCCACGACATCGTGATGCACGCCTTCTGGTGGCTCGGCGTTCACGATGACTTCATTCAAACGCGCCAGGTCGGTGAGCAGGTAGCCGTACGCATCGAAGAACGCCGCATCGCGTCCCGCCGCACGCACGTAGAGTTTGAATCGATCCTTCGGCGTGAAGCCGCGTTCTGCGCGTGCATTGCGAACGGTCGTGATCATCGCCTGAACCGCACGAACCATCCGCTCTGCTTCCTCATCCTCGAGCAGCTCCTCGGCCACCGGATACGGCGCCACCATCACCGACGGTTCGATGCCGCCGAGCTTCTGCCAGATCTCGTCGGTGATGAACGGCATGAACGGATGCAGCAGCCGTAACGAGCGGTCGAGCACTTCGAGCAGCACGCGTTTGGCGCGCTGCTGATCATCCGGAGTGCCGTGACGGCCTAGCAGAACCGGCTTGACCATCTCGATGTACCAGTCACAGAACTCGTGCCAGAAGAACTTGTAGATCGCGTTCGACGCTTCGTCGAATCGATACGCGGAAAGCGCCTTATTCACATCGCGCGTCGTGTCGTTGAGCCGCGAAAGAATCCAACGCTCAACCGTCCTCAGCGAGTCGCGGTCGATCGGTTTCGCCGCCGACAGCTTCGTGTCGATGTGCATCATCGCGAAGCGCGACGCGTTCCAGATCTTGTTCGCGAACGCCGCGTAGCCCTGCATGCGCGCTTTCGCCAGCGGGATGTCGCGGCCGGACGCGAAAATCGCCAGCGTGAAGCGGACAGCGTCGGCGCCAAACTCGTCAATCACGTCGAGGGGATCGATCACGTTCCCTTTCGTCTTCGACATCTTCGCGCCATGCTCGTCGCGCACCAGACCGTTGAGGAACACCTGGCTGAACGGCGCTTTGCCCGTGAAGCGAAGCCCGAACATGATCATCCGCGCCACCCAGAAAAAGAGGATGTCGAAGCCGGTGATGAGCACGTCGGTCGGATAGAAAATCTTCAGGTCGGGCGTGTCGTCCGGCCAACCCATCGTCGAGAACGGCCAGAGTCCCGACGAGAACCAGGTGTCGAGAACGTCGGTCTCCTGCGTGATCTCCGCGGAGCCGCAGGTCGGGCACGTGGCCGGATCGTCGATCGCCACCGTGGTGTGGCCATTCGCGCAATGAAACGCCGGAATGCGATGGCCCCACCAGAGCTGCCGCGAGATCGTCCAGTCGTGGATGTTCTCCATCCAGTTGAAGTACGTCGCTTCCCAACTTTGCGGAATGATCTGGATGGTGCCGTTGCGCACGGCGTCGATGGCCGGTTTCGCCAGCGGCTCGATCTTCACGAACCACTGCCGCGAGATCATCGGCTCGATGATCGTCTCGCACTTGCCGTGAATGCCGATCGAGTGCGTGTAGTCCTTCACGTCGCGCAGCGAACCGGAATCGCGCAGCATGGCGATTACTTTCTTGCGCGCCTCGAAGCGATCGAGCCCGGCGAATTCCGCACCCGCGGCGTCCGTCATCTTGCCCGCTTCGTCGATCACCTGCAGTTGCGCGAGGTTGTTGCGCTTGCCGGCTTCGTAGTCGTTCTTGTCGTGTGCCGGCGTGACCTTGACGACGCCGGTGCCGAACTCGCGATCGACGAGGATCGGATCGGCGACGATGGGAATGCGCCGGTTCGCGATCGGCAGAATCGCTTCGCGTCCGATCACGTCCTTGTATCGCTCGTCGTCCGGATGCACGGCCAGTGCGGTATCGCCGAGCATCGTTTCGGGACGCGTCGTTGCAATCGTCAGCACGCGATCGGAATCGGCGACCGGATAATCGATGTGGTAGATCTTCGAAGCGCGCTCTTCGTACTCGACCTCGACGTCCGAGATGGCCGTGCGGCAATGCGGGCACCAGTTCACCATGGCGATGCCGCGATAAATCAGGCCGTCGTCGTAAAGCTTCACGAACGCGGTGCGCACAGCGAGGGCGAGGCCTTCATCGAGCGTGAAACGGAGCCGCGTCCAATCGGCCGAGGAGCCGAGGCGCTTGAGCTGGTCGATGATCTGGTGACCGTACGACTCTTTCCATTCCCAAACTTTCTCGACGAACCTCTCGCGCCCGAGGTCGAGGCGGGCGATGCCTTCCTTGGCGAGCTCGCGCTCCACGATCATCTGCGTGGCGATGCCGGCGTGATCGGTGCCGGGCAGCCAGAGCGTGTTGAAGCCGCTCATCCGCTTCCAGCGGACGATGATGTCCTGCAGCGTGTTGACGAGCGCGTGGCCGATGTGCAGCCGCCCGGTCACGTTCGGCGGCGGAATGACGATCGAAAATTTCGGCCGTTCCGCATCGAGCAGCGGCGTAAAGAACTCACCCTTCTCCCAAAACTCATAGAGCCGTCCTTCGATCTCTTTCGGCTCGTAACGTTTGTCCAGCTCTTCAGTGGTCGCCATCGGAGCGCGGATTATAAGGTGCGGTCGATGAGTTGGTTGGTGAGTTGCCGGGTTGCTTGATTGGTGGGTTGCCGGGTTGTCAGGTTGCCGAGTTGCCGGTCGCCCGCTGCATGGGTTCAAGAATCTGGCACTTGGCAAAGAGTATCTGTGTCCGCGTCTAATCTAAGATTCGCAACCGGACTTGCCGAAACGTCTATCTACGGTCGGCAACCCGGCAACCAGGCAACCCAGTAACTCAGCAACTCTGCAACTCTGCAAACCAGCAAACAACCACATGATCCTCGGCATCGAAACTTCCTGCGATGAGACCTCGGTCGCGCTGCTCGACCAGGATGGAACTGTGCGCGTTAATCTCATCGCGTCGCAGATCGCGCGGCATCAGCCGTTCGGCGGCGTCGTGCCGGAGATCGCCTCGCGCGAGCATTTGCAGCATCTCTTTCCGCTGATCACGAAAGCGCTTGAGGACGCCAAGCTGGCGTGGAGCGACGTCGATCGCATCGCCGTCACCGCCGGGCCGGGGCTCATCGGCGCGCTGCTCGTCGGCGTCGCCGGCGCGCAAGGGCTCGCGTACGGACTGGGCATCCCGCTCGTTCCCGTCAATCACCTGCAGGGCCACATCTTCTCGCCGTATCTGAATCGCGAAGGAGCGTCGACGCCGCTGCCGGAGCGCTTTCTGAGCCTGGTCATTTCCGGTGGTCACTCGTCAATTTACGACGTGCGCGACAGCGTCGTGACGATGCTCAACCGCACGCGCGACGACGCGATCGGCGAGACGTTCGACAAGGTAGCGAAGTTCATCGGCTTGCCGTATCCGGGCGGGCCGGAGATCGAGAAGAATGGCCGCGAAGGCAGGATCGATCGGAAGCGCTTCCATTTCGCGATGCCGCATTTCAACGAGCGCTCGCTCGATTTTTCGTACTCCGGCATCAAGGCGGGCGCGATTCGCCTCGCGCGCGAGCACGGCATCAGCGCGACGGGCGATCCCACCACGCTGGCTGATTTTTGCGCCACGTTTCAGGATGCGCTCATCGACCAGCTTTTCGACCGGCTCGAAACCGTCTGGCCGATGTTCGATGCGCCGCGGCCAACCGAAGTGGCCATCGCGGGCGGCGTTGCTGCGAACGGACCGCTGCGCGAGCGGATGGCGGAGTGGGGCAAATCGAAGGGCGTCATCGTGCGCCTTCCGGAGAAGCGCTTCTGTACCGACAACGCCGCCATGATCGCCTTCGCGGCGTTGCAGAGCCCGTCGGGCACGGTCGATCCGCTGCGCGTTTCGGCACGTTCACGGGTTCAGTGAAACCTTTCCCCGAATGCCTCGTCCAAATTGGTGAGCGCGAAACAAACAGATCCTGACCTGATCTCCTACTAACAACTCCTACCCTCTCTCTTGAATACCAGCCCCGCCATCGCTCAGGCGGGGCTTTTTTTTGCGACACTGTCTGCATGCAAAAGATCGTTGTCGCTGGCGGGAGCGGATTCATCGGTGAGCCGCTTGTCCGCCGTCTGCTCGCCCGAGGTGATGAGGTCGCTGTTCTCACCCGCAATCCGTCAAAGGTTCAAGCCGGCCGCGCGCTGACGTGGGATCCGGCGGCCGCGGGAAGTTGGATCGATGACGTGGCCGCGGCGGATGTGGTCATCAACCTCGCCGGCGAGAACGTCGGCGGCGGACGATGGACGGACGCGCGCAAGAAACGAATCGTCGAAAGCCGCGTCCTCGCAACGACTGCGCTCGTCAAGGCCATGCGACGCCAACCAGCGAAATCGCGCACGTTCGTCAGCGCGTCCGCGATCGGCTTCTACGGCGACCGCGGCAACGAACCGATCGATGAGCGCTCCACCGAAGGAACCGGCTTTCTCGCCGAGGTGACGAAGCGCTGGGAAGAGCTGGCGCGCGACGCGGAGCTTCTTGCGCGCGTCATCATCCTCCGTTTCGGCATCGTCCTCGCGGCAAACGGCGGCGCCCTCGCCAAGCTCCTCCTTCCCTTCCGCCTCGGCGCCGGCGGTCCGATGGGCAGTGGCAATCAATGGATGTCGTGGATCGACCGCGAAGACGTACTTCGCATGATCGAGTGGTCCATCGACCGCGAAACCACGCGAGGCGTCTACAACGCGACAGCACCTAATCCCGCCACGAACCGCGACTTCGCCCGAACGCTCGGCCACGTTCTCCACCGGCCCGCGTTCATGCCGACTCCCGCCTTCGCTCTCCGCCTCGCCCTCGGCTCCGGCATGGCCAACGAGATGCTCCTCAGTGGCCAGCGCGTGTTACCGGCACGAGCGATGGAGGAAGGATTCGTCTTCGCGCACCCGGAGTTGCGGGAAGCGCTGGCGCACGCAGTTGGATAACCGCTTCGCACGATTGCAGCAGCGACTGGAGATCAGCGATGAGAGATCAGGAAAGTGCCTTGGCCTCTATTTGCTGAATCTCTGACCTATTCACCGCAACACTCTCCGCGCAATTGCCGGATCGCTCCAATCGACCGACTGATCGAATCGATCGATCACGTTGCCGGCACGATCAAAAGCGATCGTCGTCGGAATGACGCGGACGTGGAAGCGCGCGGCGAAGCTGCCGTGATCGTCTAAAAGTGTTTCGAGCGGAATGGCGTTCTGGCGCAGAAAGCGGTCCGCCGATGCGAAGTCGCGGTCATGCGACACCGCCACAACGCGCAAATGATGGGCGGCTGCGAACGCCACGAAGCGCGGCAACTCCTCGCGGCACGGCCCGCACCATGCCGCCCAGAAATGCAGCAGCGTCACTGGAGCGCCGCGCAGGTCGACATCGACCAGATTGCCGCGGCGATCGCGTGGACGCGGCGCTGGCGTGCACGCGAGCGCGAGCAGCAGCGTGACGGCGACCGCGCGGCGAAGCTTCACGGGATGAATCCGCGGATCGTGCGCACCGTTGTATTTGGCCGGCTCACGGTCACGTCGACCTTCCGGTACACCTTGTCTTTGCCAGTGCTCTGCGTGTTGTACGCGATCAGGTATTGCGAACGGAGATCCTTCTCCAGTTGCGTGTACGTCTCGCCGAGCGCTTTGATGTCGTGAATGAAATAGGCGATGCCGCCTGTCTCCGCCGCCAGCGTCTTCATCTTGGAAATGCCGCTGGCGTCGAAGAGTCCCAGACCGACGCCGATGAAATAGAGCGGCACGCGGGCGGAGCGGGCGTACGTGAGCATGTCGTCATAGCTCGTGCGCGAGGTTGTGTCTTCGCCGTCGGTGAGGATGATCAGCGCCTTGCGGCCTTGCAACGTGCGGAAGCGATAAAGGCCGGTGACGATGGCGTCGTAGAGCGACGTTCCGCCGCTCGCATCCGGAATCGCGTCCACTTGCTGTTCGAGCGACGCAACATCGGTCACGAACGGGGCTGACGAAACCGCGTCGAATGCGAATCCGGTGGCGAAGGCCCGGTCACCGCCCTTCATGATCTTTTTGAAAAACTCCAGCGCCGCCAACTTTGCCTGGGCCATGCGCGGCTTCATGCTGCCGGAATGATCGATCAGCACGCCGGCGGCGATCGGCAGGTTCGATGCGTAATTGAACGTCGTAATTTTCTGCGGCTTGCCGTCTTCGCTAATCGTGAAATCGGTCTGCTTGAGATCCGTGACCGGAACGCCAGCGGGATCGACGACCATGACCGGCAGCTCGATGAGGTTCACTTCGATCTCTTCGGAGAAACGCGCGCCGTTGAGAAAAAGAAGGTCGCTGGCTTCGTAATTGGTTTCGTCGAGCACCGACGCGCGAACGAACTCGACGCCCTTCAGTGCCGCCGCCGGCACATCGAGCGCATAAGGCGGACCGCTCCACGCGTGCAGCTTTTTCTGTCCCGCAAAGAACTCCGCCGACTTGATCACCGTCGCTTTCGGATTCTGCACGCTCAGCTTGAAGTGCGAGACGCCGTCGGGCGTGACCGTGCGCGTGATTTTTACTTCGAGCGGCGTTTCGTGCTCGTTGACGACAAAGGCATCAGCATCGACGTAGCGGCCCTGCGCGTCGTAACCGATGGCGCGGACCTCGACGCGTTTCGGGAGCGCGCCGAGGTCGAGCTCGGCGTGGTAGGGGGGCGCGTTGCGGGCCAGGATTTTCTTGCCTTCGACCCACCATTCCACCCGCGTCACCGGCGGCGTCACTTCGACTTCGACGACGAACAAATTCGGCGCGACGTCGCGCCGCGGCGGCACGATCTTCACCGCACCAACACCCTCCGGCACCACCCCCTCGGCAAGAATCGCTTCCGCCGCGTCGCCTTCGTGCGCCACGTACGCGGTGCCGGTCTTTGCGATCGTGAACGTCTGCGTAGTCTTCGCCAGAATCACCGGCGTCTGTTCTTCGAGCGGCACCATCAGGCGCGCATCGATCTCCGCGGCGCCCGGCTGTAGGGTTTGGATCGACGTGATCGGACTCGTTGTCGAAGGCAGTACCGGATAACGAAAACGTTTGACGACTTGTCCGTTCTGCGAGATCGAGCCGGTGAGCTCCAGCGGCACACCCGAGGGCGCATCGGTGGGAACGGCAAAGCGATAACTGACACGCGCCACCACGCCTTCGGCAGAATCGCCGAGCGGATCGAGCGTGATGGTCAGTTTGCTATCCGCGGCAACGAGCGGAACCGCGAAGAAGAGGAGCGCAGCCAGCGCATGTTTCATCAGGCCATTCTCCACGTCCCACAGGTGCGCGGCGATAGAATCCGCGGTTCCGAATGACCTTGCCACCGCTTCGTTACCGCGCAGTCCTTTTCGACCTGGACGGAACTCTGGTCGATTCCTACGCCGCGCTGACCGAAGCGGTGAACTTCGCGCGCCGCGAGCACGGACTCGACGAGCTGACCACCGCGCACATCCGCGGCTCGGTCGGCGACGGCCTGGACATGCTGTTGCGCCGCTCGTTCGACACCGACGACGTTCCGCGCAGCGCGCATGATGCGTTCGAAGCGCGCTATGACGAGATCTGCTGCGAGAAATCGACGATCCTGGCCGGCGTCGAAGCGACATTGAAGACGCTCCACGGCTTCGGCGTGGTAATGGCAGTCTGCACAAACAAGCGCACGTCGCTTTCGAAAAAGATCCTGACTTTCCTCGAGCTCGCGCCGTATTTCAGCGCCATCGTCGGACCCGACCTTGCCGGCGCGAGCAAGCCCGACGCGAAACACGTTCTGCATGCGCTCGAGACCACGCGCTGCACCGTCGCCGATGCGCTCTTCATCGGCGACATGCCGATTGACGTGCAGGCCGCGCGAAATAGCAGGATGGATGTTGCAGTGATCGCGACGGGATCGTCGAGCGCGGCGGAGTTGACCGCCGCGCGGCCGGATTTCGTGTTGGAACGGTTTTCGGATCTGCTTGGCGTGGTGAAGAATCTGTCTCGACGTGGCGCGGTCATGGAGTAGCGCGAGTCGTCCCCGCGACCTTCGAAACCTCGAAACTCCAAGACCTCAGACAACATGACCTACCGTCTCATCTTCTTCGACGTCGATTCCACGCTCGTCACAATCGAGGGAATCGACGTTCTCGGGAACGGCGTCCCCGAGGTCAAAGCGCTCACCGATGCAGCGATGAATGGCCTGATTCCGCTCGATCACGTCTACGCGAGGCGGCTGGAGATCATCAAACCAACGCGTGGGGATGTTGAGAAACTGGCTGCGGCCTACGTTCAATCGATCGTCAGCGGCGCGAAGGAGACCATCGCAACACTTCAAAGAGAAGGCGCGGTTGTCCACCTGATCACTGGCGGCATCGAGCAGGCTGTTCTTCCGCTCGCGCACTCGCTCGCTGTTCCGGAGCGCAACGTACACGCGGTCCGGTTGCGGTTCGCCGCGAATGGAGCCTACGAAGACTTCGACCGCCGCTCGTTTCTTGCGCGTCCGGGCGGGAAGGAGGTCGTCGTTCGCGACATCCGCGCTCGTTCGCACGGAAAGGCCGCGTTTGTCGGTGACGGCGTGAGCGATCTCGAGGCCAAGGATGCGGTCGATCTTTTCATCGGATTCGGCGGCGTTGTGGTCCGCCCTCTCGTGAAGGAAAATGCGCACATCTTCGTGACCAGCTTTCGCGACATACTCCAGCAACTCTCATGAGCGAATCCACAGAACGCGCAACCTACTTCGTGCCCGGCCCAACGTGGGTACGCCGGGCGATCCTGAACGAGATGACGCGGCCGATGATCGGCCACCGATCGGCGGAGTTCAAAGACCTTTTCGTCCGCATCATCGCCAACCTGAAGCCGCTCTTCGGCACGACGCAGGACACGCTCGTCGCCACCTGCAGCGGCACTGCGATTCTCGAGGCGGCGCTCATCAACTGCGTGCCTCGCCGCCTTCTCGCAACCACATGCGGCGCGTTCTCCGAGCGCTGGCGCGCCATCGGCGAAAGCCTCGGGCTCGAGGTCGATCAACTCAATGCCGGATGGGGCAACGCCGTCGAGCCCGCTGCGCTGGCCGATCATCTGACATCGCGGCGAGGTCGGTACGACGCCGTGACGATCACGCACAACGAGACCTCGACTGGCGTCACGAACGATGTCGCGGCACTCGCGCGCGTCGTGCGCGAGCACTCGCCCGACACGCTCGTCCTCGTCGATGCCGTCTCGTCGCTCGGCGGCATTCCCGTGCGCTTCGACGAGTGGGGCCTCGACGTCTGCCTCGCCAGCGTGCAGAAAGGAATCGCGCTGCCGCCCGGCATCACGCTCTTCGCCGTTTCGGCGCAGGCTCTGGCGCGGGCAGCGAAGACACCGTACCGCGGAACGTATTTCGATTTCCTCAACTACAAGAAACATGCGGACGACGGCAGCGTCCCATCGACACCGTCGATTCCGCATTTCTACGCGCTGGCCAGGCAGCTCGACGACATCATCAACGTCGAGACGCTCGAGGCGCGCTTCCGCCGCCACGAGGCGATGCGCGACGCGACAATCCATCGCACCGCGCCATACGCCACGCTCGCCTCCGACGCCGCGCACGCCTCGGCCACGGTCTCCGCGTTACTTCCGAATCTTCCCGCCGAGCAGATCCGCGATCAGATGAAAGCGCGCGGCTTCACGCTCGGAGGCGGCTACGGAAAGTGGAAGAACACCACCTTCCGCATCGGCCACATGGGCGACATCAGCCTCGACGATCTCAATGCGATGCTTGATGTGCTGGGAGAGGTAGCGGGATCGTGACTCGACGCCAGATGGGCACGATTTCGTCATATCATTGACTACATGCGCGACGCTAAATCGAGGCTTCGAGTGCGGGAAGACGGTTCCCGGCAGGCTGACGCCGGCGAAGTCATAAAAGAAAACTGGGCGACGATTGTCAGTATTTTGAAGCCGGCGAATCAGTCACGCCCAACGACGTCAGTACCACAGAAGAAACAAGGTTAACCGTTGCCTGCAGCGGAGCTTGCGGTTTGGCTCGTGCCCGGCTATTTGGCGTTGCTGCTGTTCCTCTACGTCAATCCTCTCCGGAGCAAGCAGAGTTACGAGTGGTTCTTCCAGGCTGCAGGTTTCGGCATCCTCTCTTATGTGATCGCGCTATTACTTGCGTCTGGATGGAGTCGTACGTTTGGTCTCCTTCCGGCGTGGTCTCCGGGATTGGGTAAGGAAGCTGCGGCTGCCTGGTGGAAATCCCACTTTCCTTTGACCAACTCCGGCTTGTGGGTTGTGGCGGTGCTCGCGTCGCCGCTCGTAGCGACGGTGGCTTCCTGGGGCCGAAAGCTCTTTTCTACAGCACAGAAGCTAGTAACCTCACTGTCGCCTCGGTCGCGGCCATCCGACATCTTTCTCTTTCGCTGCCGACAGTTGGAAAAACAGTTAG
The DNA here is from genome assembly GCA_963719365.1 of Thermoanaerobaculia bacterium. Taxonomy (GTDB): domain Bacteria; phylum Acidobacteriota; class Thermoanaerobaculia; order Gp7-AA8; family Gp7-AA8; genus JADGNZ01. The sequence goes on from OY970380.1 coordinate 3,494,470, forward strand.
TGCTCGTGGGTGTAGAAGGTGGCAAGGTGTATGTCGGATTCTTGACCGACTTCACGACGGACCCCGACGAGCCCGACCGGTACATTGAGATTGTTCCGATCATGAGCGGCCGGCGGAATAGCGAAACTGGACTCGTTGAGTACACGACGCCGTATTTCACCTCGAGTACCGCGCCGGCCGAAGCGCGGCTCAAAGAAATAGCCAGGTGCCGCGCCATGCTCATACCACTGAGAAAACTGTCGATGTTCGCGCCATTTGACTCTGAGCTACATAAGCGGCTCCTGAAGAAAGGCCTAGTGAAAGTGCTCTTCGAGGTTGACGAGGCTGAAGAATGAGTGGCCCCATTTTGCGAATCCTCGTAACCGACACGCTCGCCGATTCCGGCCTGGCCATTCTTCGCGCGGCCAGCGACATGGAGCTCGATTACCGGCCCGGACTCAAAGGTGATGCGTTACTCGCTGCCGTCGCCGAGTCCGATGCGCTCATCACGCGAAGCGGCACGGCGGTGACCGAGGAGTTGGTGAACGCTGGGTCGCGGTTGCGAATCGTCGGGCGCGCCGGCGTCGGGCTCGATAACGTCGACGTCGAGGCCTGCACCGCGCGCGGCATCCTCGTCATCAACGCGCCCACCGCGAACATCATGTCGGCCACCGAGCACACGATGGCGATGCTGCTTGCGCTCTGCCGCAACATTCCGGAGGCGCATGCCAGCGTGAAGCGCGGCGAGTGGAATCGCTCGAAGTTCCTGGGCACAGAGCTCGACGGCAAGACCCTCGGCATCATCGGACTTGGCCGCATCGGTACGCGCATCACCGTTCGTGCGCGCGCCTTCGGAATGCGCGTCATCGCCTACGATCCGTACATCGCGCCGAGCGTCTTCGAGAAAGTCGGCGCTGAGCGCGTCCCGCTCGACGATCTCCTCGCTCGCGCCGATGTCATTACCGTCCACACACCGCTCACCGACGAAACGCGCGGCATGCTCGGCGTCGCTGAGATCGCGAAGATGAAGGATGGAGTCGTCGTCCTCAACATCGCGCGCGGCGGGATCTACGAAGAGCAGGCGCTCGCCGATGCGCTCAACAGCGGCAAGATCGCCGGCGCCGCGGTCGACGTCTATGTCGAAGAGCCGCCGAAGGGCAATCCGCTGCTGTCGGCGAAGAACATCATTCTCTCGCCGCACATCGGCGCGAACACGATCGAAGCGCAGGATCGCGTGGCCGTGCAAACCGCCGAGATGGTCGTCGACGCGTTGCGCGGCTCGATCTTCGTTTCCGCCGTCAACCTGCCGTTCGAAGGGCTGGCCGACGCCGACGCGGCGCCGTTCATCAACCTCGCCGAGAAGCTCGGCCTCTTCGCCGCGCAGATCATCAGCGGCCCGGTCACGCGCGCTGCCGTCGAGTTGTGGGGCATCGACGAGCGACTGACGAAAATCCTTTCCGTTGCCGGCTTGAAGGGAATGCTGACGCCGCGGCTCGATCAATCCGTGAACTTCGTGAACGCCGAGCAGGTAGCACAACAACGCGGCATCGCCATCGCCGCGACCACGCATCCGCCGCCCGCCGACTACACGAACCTCGTCACATTCCGCGCGTCGTCGGCAACGGACGAGGTCTGCGTCTCAGCCACGCTCTTCAGCGAAAAGAACCAGCGCATCGTCTCGGTCAACAACTTCCGCGTCGAGTTCAAACCGGAAGGCGTGTTGCTCTACATCATCAACAAGGACGTTCCCGGCGTCGTCGGCAAAGTGGGAACGATCCTCGGCGACCGCGAGATCAACATCGCTGAATACAACCTGGCCCGCGAAACGAGTGGCGGCAAAGCGTTGGCGATTGTTACCATCGACTCCGCGCTCGACGCCGATACGATGAACGCACTCCGGTTCTTCAAGGCCATCGAGGAAGTGAAGCAAGTGAGGTTGTGATGCGTTCCATTGCACTGCTGCTCGTGGGTTGTCTGCTCTCCTCGTGCGCGACGATGACGCACGGCCGCAACGAAGTCATCTCGGTCGATTCCAATCCATCCGGCGCGAAAGCCACGATCCTCTGCGCCGGAAACATCTCCGTCACCGGCACAACGCCGGCACGTTTGACCATTCCACGCAAAGCAGATCTCTGTCACGTCGATGTCGAACAGAGCGGGATGGCCACGCAGAAGATCACGATCGAGCGCGGTTTCAACGGCGCGTATTGGTGCAACTTCATCCCGACACCAGGCTTTCCGATCTACGTGTTTTCCAGCGGAATCTGGGGCGGCAATAGCGCGACTGCGGCCGGCTGGCTGGCGTTTGCACTCGCCGGTGCAGCAGGTCTCGTCGTCGATCGCGTCACCGGCGCGATGTACGACCACCAGCCCGACGTCATCAAAGTCACACTCCAACCGCAGCACTGACCTTAGAATCGTTCGCGATGCAGTACCGCGAGCTTGGAAAGACCGGAATCAAAGTCAGCGCCATCGGCTTCGGCGGCTGGGCCATCGGCGGTCCGTCCGAGGCATCGGGAGCGCCGCTCGGGTGGGGACGGACGAGCGATGAGGAGTCGCTTGCCGCCATTCGCCGCGCCCGCGACCTCGGCGTCACGTTCTTCGACACGTCCGACAGTTACGGCTTTGGCCGCAGCGAGTCGCTCCTCGGCATCGTGCTGTCGCGCAAACGCCAGGACGCCGTCATCGCCACGAAGGCCGGCGTCGTTCGCGGCGCGGGCGGCGAGTTGAAAAAAGATTTCTCCGGCCAGCACATCTTCTCCGCCGTCGATGGCTCGCTCAAACGGCTGCGCAGCGACTACATCGATCTCTACCAGGTTCACAATCCAACGATCGAAGAGTTGCGCCGCGAAGAGATTCAGGACGCGATGGAGCGGTTGCAGGATGCGGGCAAGATCCGTTTCTGGGGCGTTTCGATTTCGACGCCCGAGGAAGGAATCGAGATCATCAAACGCGGATGGGGACACGCGCTGCAGGTTCTCTACAACATCCTCAATCAGGCGCCCGCACAAGAACTGTTTCCGCTGGCGAAAGAAAAAGGCTACGGCATCATCGCCCGCGTTCCGCTCGCGTCCGGACTACTCACCGGCAAGTTTCGCAATGACACGATCTTCACCGCCAACGATCTCCGCCAGAATTTCCTGACGCCGCGCCGCCTGCAGGAAGCACTGGTGCGTGTCGACGAAGTGAAATCGATCATCGGCGGCACAGCCCGCAGCCTCATCGAAGGCGCCCTCCGCTTCGTCCTCGCCAACGACGCCGTCGCCACCGCCATCCCCGGCGCCCGGAACATCCACCAGGTCGAAACCAACGTCACCGCCGGCGACGCCTGGCTCCCCGAGGACGTCGTCGAAAAACTTCGAACGCGTCTCGGCGATTACAACTTCTACCAACGGCACAACGTGCGGATCTGATGTTTTAGGTTGCCAAGTTGCTGAGTTGCTAAGTTGCCGCGGTGGGAGACCGAGCAACTCAGTAACCTAGAAACCAAGCAACCCAACAAACAGGAACACCACCCACCCGCATTACGTTCTCAACTCGACATGCCCATTCGCACGATCTCCATTCGCGGGGCGCGGACGCACAATCTCAAGAACGTTTCGGTCGACATTCCGCAGCGCCAGCTCACGGTTCTGACCGGTCCGTCCGGCTCGGGGAAGTCGTCGCTCGCGTTCAATACGCTGTATGCCGAGGGACAGCGGCGGTTCGTCGAATCGATGTCGACGTATGTGCGGCAGTTCCTGGAGCGCATCGACCGGCCCGATGTCGACGAGATCGACGGCATTCTTCCCGCGATCGCCATCGAGCAGAAGAACTCGGTCAAGAACGCGCGATCGACCGTGGCCACGGCGACCGAGCTCGCGGATCACATCCGCCTTTTCATGACCTACGCTGGCGAAACGTTTTGCCCGGACTGCCAGGTCAAAGTGCGGCGCGAGACGCCGGAATCGATCACGAGCGCGATCATCGACTCGCTCGCCGGCAAGCGCGTCGTCGTGCTCGCGCCGATCTTCTTCGGCGCCGAGAACCGCGGCGAAGTGCTGATGCAGCTCGTCAAGGCCGGCTACTTCCGCGCTTGGATCGGCGGAGAAGTACACGATCTCAACGAGACCGACACGAGCGGATTCACGTCGCTTGAGCTGGTCATCAATCGCTTGCGCGTCGATGCCGATCGAAGCGGTCAAATCACGGAAGCGATCGAACAAGCGTTCGAGGTTTCAAAAGGCAACGTCAACATCCTCGAAGACGCCGGCGACGGAAACTGGATTAGTCACCGATTCACGTCGCGCTTCTCGTGCAACAAGTGCGGCACCGAGTTCGTCGAGCCCACACCCCACATGTTCTCCTTCAACTCGCCCCTCGGCGCCTGCACCAACTGCCAGGGCTACGGCCGGATCATCGGCATCGACATGGAGAAGGTGATTCCGAATCGCGCGCTGCGGCTCGATGAGATGCCGGTCGCGCCGTGGAACTCGGCGGGTTACGAAGATTGCTACGACGATCTGAAGAAGGCCGCGGCCAAGTACAAGTTCCGGATGGACGTTCCGATCAAGGATCTGACGCCCGAGGAGTGGACGCTGCTGTACGAGGGGCGGAGCAAGTGGTACGGCATCAAGGGTTTTTTCGAATGGCTGGAGACGAAGAAGTACAAGATCCACGTTCGCGTGAAACTGGCCAAGTACCGGAGCTATGAGCCTTGCCCGCAATGTCACGGTTCACGTCTCAAGATTTCCGCGTCGTACGTGACGTTTCGCGACAAGACCGTCAATGATCTCTTCGCGATGAACGTTCGCGACGCGCGGCGATTCTGGGAGTACCTGCCGTTCGCGAAATCGGAGGAGTCGAAGTTCGGCCATCTCCGGCGCGAGATCGTTAATCGCCTGACCTATCTCGATGAGGTGGGGCTTTCGTATCTGACTCTCGATCGCCAGACGCGCACGCTATCCGGCGGTGAATCGCAGCGCATCAACCTTGCCGCCGCCCTCGGCAGCTCGCTGACGGAGACGATGTACGTGATCGATGAGCCGACCGTTGGCCTGCACGCGCGCGACAGCGAGCGGCTGCTGGCGGTACTCAAACGTCTCAAGAACGCGGGCAACACGGTCATCGTCGTCGAACACGATCCGACGATCATTGCGGGCGCGGACCAAACGATCGAGTTGGGACCGGGAGCGGGCGAGTACGGCGGATCGGTGTTGTATGTCGGGCCGCCGCGGCCGGCTGTGATGCCGAGCGAAGAGCGTGACGTCAATGTCGTGCCTGCGAGAAAAGCCGACGCCGGATTCGGCTCGATCACCATCCGCGGCGCACGCGAGCACAACCTGCAAAACATCGACGTCACCATTCCGCTCGGCCAATTCGTCGCAGTGACCGGCGTCTCGGGCTCGGGAAAGTCGACGCTTATTCGCAACTGCCTCTACAACCGCTACCAGCGTGACGTTCGCGGCGTCACGGGACTCGACGCCGGCCGCGTGGCCGCGCTCGAAGGCACCGACAAGATCTACGACATGCAGTTCATCGATCAGTCGCCGATCGGCCGCTCCACGCGCTCGAATCCGGCGACCTATGTGAAGGCGTGGGACGAAGTCCGCAAGATCATGTCGGCGACGACCGCGGCGAAGTTGAACAACGTCACCGCCGGCATGTTCTCGTTCAACACCGTCGGCGGGCGCTGCGACGAATGCGAAGGCGCCGGCACGGTGACGATCGACATGCAGTTCCTGGCCGATGTCGAAGTCGTCTGCGACAAATGCGGTGGCAAGCGCTTCAAGGATCAGGTCATGAAGGTCACGTACAAGAACAAAAACGTGAACGACATCCTGGAGATGACCGTCGATGAAGCGATGAAGTTCTTCGTCGACAAGCGCGCGCTCCTCAAGAAACTCGCCGCCCTCCGCTCCGTCGGCCTCGGCTACCTCCGCCTCGGCCAGTCCACCGCCTCACTCTCCGGCGGCGAGGCGCAACGCCTCAAACTCGCCTCGTTCCTCTCCGAAAGCACAAAGAGCGACAGCGGCCACCTCTTCCTGTTCGACGAGCCAACAACAGGATTGCACTACACCGACGTCGCCCAACTCATCAAAACGTTCCGCAACCTCATCGACCGCGGCAACTCAGTCCTCGTGATCGAGCACAACATCCAACTCATCGAAGCCGCCGACCACATCATCGACCTCGGCCCCGAAGGCGGGGATGGCGGGGGAGAGCTACTCGCGGTTGGAACACCCGAAGAGATCGCCGCGTGCGAGCGGAGCATTACGGGACGGTATCTGGCGCGTTCAATCGCTGTGGCCTGACGTACAATTCCGCATATCAAACGAGGCTCCGATGCGCTGGATGAATGTAGACGCCAATTCCACCGCCGCAACCGCGAGAGAACGCGAAAAGATCGAGCTACTGCGAGATATCAGTATCTCCATGGAACAGATCAAAGCCGGCCAAGTCATTTCAAATCGAGCGGCTAAGTCCGAACTCCGGAAACGAATTTCTCGTCGCTAAAGTTACTCGCTTCACGCGATTTCCTATGTAGAGCTATGCCATTTTTCCATTCCATAGCATCGTATTTTTCGCCGCTCGCATGGCGTCAGAGAAAGCTATGGCGGCAGGTTCAGCGGCGACCAAATACCGCGGCGATACTAGCGATTAAAGCCGAACTTGCGTCGCTCCCTCTCTACGAACTCACCATTCTCAATTGCAACCGCTTATTGCACAGCATTCAGCTGCATCGCCGGTCTTCCGCCGCACCAGCTCCCGCTCTTCCACTTGACGGTTCAGGCGTTGCGCATTTCGAGCTGTGCGCGCTGTATCTTCAATTTGCAGATCGCATAGCGGGAAGCGTGCTCTCAAATGAACAACAGAGGATTTTTTCGCCCGCATTAGCTTCTCATCTCATCAGGGAAGTGACGTCCCGAGCGAAATTGACGCGAGCGCAGGGCGAGTTGATCCTCGCGTTGTGGATGGTCAGAGCGGAGGAGTATTTTAGAGGCGGGCTCGAGCTCTCTGAAGAAGCTACAACCAGTCGGATCGTCACGGCTTTTGCGGCGCACCTTCGCGACGTTTTGGAGTTAAACGGTGACAGCGCACCATTGATCGAGATCTCAGCCCGTCATGACGGCGTCATGTTCGCCAACGCCATGCTTCGCGAAGTCATTCGTTTGCCGTCGCTACTCCAGCCAAACGCGACAGTCTTATGAGTTTTTCTGCAGTGTCTCCGAGTAACGATCCGCCGTGTCCGACGCCTTCTGGCTGGAACCTCGGTTTCGAACATCCACGAAATCGACGCTCATGTTCGTGGCAGGCGGTCAAGGAGTACAAGCAGATCTCGAAGCCGAATCGATAGATCGCGGTGACCACGATAAAGGATGTCCGCAGCGTCCTTGAGATCTCCATGCATGTGAATGCGGATAAGGTTCGATGTGCTTTCTCCGTGTTTGCGGAAGCACTGAACCCACTCGTTGTTCTCGTCCTGCATAGTCTTCGCTATGGCATCAGCGGCCAGGTTAGCGATAGTTCGTTCGTTTAACATTGCGATGACTAAGCTCCAGTCGGCACGAGTTAGCGGTGTTCTACGCCGCTCCGACGAATCTGCCCCAAATGGTGCTCCAAGTGATCCACGTAGTCGCCCATAAAGTACCCAAGCGTCGCCGGCTCATCCTCGGCGACCGCACGCCACGCTATCTGATGAAGGTTATGGCGATGCCGAGATACGTCGCGGACCGAAGAAGGAGTCGCCTCCATCACTCGCGCGATCTGCAAATTGAACTCGCGCCATAGTGTGATCAGTGATTCCCAAGGTGCGTCCGCGTAATGGCCGAGGGTCACCCATTTCTCCTGGTCGTAGCCGGGAAAGATCAGATCCTCGGTGAAATTGGCGCGGACGAAGCGTTGGTGGTTGTTCGAGGCGGAATCGATCAGGTGGCCGATGATTTGTTTCGGGGACCACTTGCCGGGCGCGGTCGATTTCGCGGCATTGGCGTCGGAGATGGCGGCGAGACGCGGTGACGCGGCTTCGATCGCGGCGCGCAGGCGCTTTCCCGGCGGCGTCATTGCGCCAGCTCATACGACGCCTCGATCCACTTGCGGATCTGATCGTCGACTTCTTCCGGCGTTGCGAGGCGCACTTCGAAGTGCCACCGGTTCGCGGACGTTTGTTCCGTTTTGTGGACGCGGCGATGCTTGATGTCGCGGTCGGATTTGAGCGTGAGGATCAGCGCGTCTTTGCGCGTCTGCACGCCGGCGAAGGCGACGCGGCGATTCAAGTGAATGGACGTTTTCTTCGGATCCTGCTCGACCGGGCCGAGCGCCGATGAGGCATTGACGATCGTGTCGTAGATCGTGCGCACATGATCCGCGCGGCCGGAGAAGTGTTGTTCAACGGTGGGATCGGGCATGCCGAAAATGATAACGCCGGATGAGCTTAACGATGCAGGCGGGACGCCTGCGGTCCCAGGGATGTAGAATGGCCTGCCCGATGCATGCCGAATCGGCAATCAGCCAGCTTCTCCCAGCAGGAGACTAAATGAGCACTGTCGAAAACGAATACCCCGACATCGTCGGGCTCGCCCCTGTGCCTGGACCCCCGGCCTTCGAGCCGTACATCCCGGCGGCGACGAAAATGCGGGAGCTGACGCCGTTGCCGATCATCGTCGGCACCATGCTCGGCATGATCTTCGGCGCCTCGTCGCTGTACCTCGTGCTGAAGGTCGGCCTCACGGTCAGCGCCTCGATCCCCGTCGCGGTCATCTCGATCACGCTTCTTCCGCATGCTCTCGAAGCTCGGCGGCAAAGACGCCACGATCCTCGAGAACAACATCGTGCAGACGGCCGGCTCGGCGGGCGAGTCGATCGCCTTCGGCGTCGGCGTGACGATGCCGGCGATCATGATTCTCGGCTTCGATCTCGAGATCACGCGCGTCATGCTGGTGGCGGTGCTCGGCGGACTGCTCGGCATCCTGATGATGATCCCGCTGCGCCGCGCGCTCATCGTCCAGCAGCACGGACTGCTCAAGTATCCGGAAGGCACGGCCTGCGCCGAGGTGCTGAAGGCGGGGGCGTCGCCGGAGTCGATCGCGGCGGCTTCGGCGTCGGCCAGGCGCGAGATGGAAGCGCTCGGCGGCGCTAGCGACGAGCGCGAAGACGATCTTCACCGGCTTCGGCATCGGCCTGCTCTACAAGGCGCTCAACGTCGCGTTCAAGCGGCTGGAAGGACGTGCCGGAGAAAGTCTTCGGCGCGCCGTTCAAGGCCGGCTCGATCTCGGCCGAGATCTCGCCCGAGCTGCTCGGCGTCGGCTACATCATCGGCCCGCGCATCGCGCTCGATCATGTGCGCCGGCGGCGTGCTGGCCTATCTGGTGCTGATCCCGGTGATCAAGTTCTTCGGCGCCGGACTGACGGCGCCGCTCGCGCCGGGGACGACGCGTCTGATCAGCGACATGTCGCCGGACGAGATCCGCAGCGCCTACATCCTCTACATCGGCGCCGGCGCAGTGGCCGCGGGCGGCATCATCAGCCTGCTGCCGCTCGCTGCCGACGATCTGGCACGGCATGCAAGGACGGGCTCAAGGATCTTCGCGGCGGCGCCGCGGCTCGCGAAGGCGATGGCAGCGCACCGACCGCGATCTGTCGATGAAGTTCGTGCTGATCGGCAGCATCGCGCTGGTCGCGGTGATCGCGTTGGCGAATCCTCGCTCCGTCGGCTGCACACGTGACGCACCATCCTCGGCGCGCTCCTGATCGTCATTCTCGGATTTCTCTTCGTCACGGTTTCGTCGCGGCTGACCGGCGAGATCGGCTCGTCATCGAATCCGATCTCCGGCATGACCGTCGCGACGCTGCTCCTCACCTGCCTGGTCTTTCTCGTCGTCGGCTGGACCGGCCCGACGTACTACGTCACCGCGCTCTCGATCGGCGCCATCGTCTGCATCGCCTCGTCGAACGGCGGCACGACGTCGCAGGATCTGAAGACCGGCTTCCTCGTCGGCGCGACGCCGAAGCAATCAGCAGATCGCGATCCTCATCGGCGCGCTGGCCTCGGCGCTCGTGCTCGGGCCGATTCTGCTGAAGTTGAATGCTGCCGCGACGCGTCTACGTGCCGCGCGTCAGCATGGAGCCGGTCGAACGGCGAAGCGGGCGGCGCGCTGCAAGCAAGTCGAGAACTGGCCCGCTGATCTGCACACCGACGCAGGTACGCTGACCACGCACAAGACGTACGAAGGCAAGGACTACCTCGTGTGGCACACGCAGCCTCCGGGCGGCGCAGCGGCGACGCAGTACCTCGTCGATTCCACCGGCACGCCGCTGTTCCTCGTCGATCCCGGCATCAACGGCACGCACAAGTCCTGCCGACGGCAAGCTCGCGCCTAAGAAATTCGACGCGCCGAAGGCGACGCTGATGTCGTACATCATCAAGGGCATCCTCAACCGGCAACTGCCCTGGGGCCTGGTGCTGCTCGGCGTGATGATCGCGCTGGTGCTGGAGATGTCGGGCATTCCGTCGCTGGCGTTCGCGGTCGGCGTGTATCTGCCGCTGTCGTCGTCGAGTCCGATCTTCATCGGCGGCATGGTGCGCTGGCTGTCGATCTTTACGTCCGGAAGAAGTTCAAAGGCGTGAACCTGACCGAAGAGCAGCTCACGGCCGAAGGCGACAAGAGCCCCGGCGTGCTGATGGCGTCGGGCTACATCGCGGGCGGCGCCATCGCCGGCATCCTGATCGCGTTCATGGCCGGCGTGCCGTTCATGCAGAAGTACAACGACACGTTCGATAAGTGGGCATCGTCGAATCCGTTCGTGACGGGCGCGAGCGCCGATCTTCTCTCGTGTATCCCGTTCGCGGTTCTGGTGCTCGTCCTCTACCTCGTCGGCCGCGAAGTGTTGCTGGCCCCGAAAGCGCACAAAGCCTGATCGATTCATTCGCTGCAATCGTTGAACGGCGGCCTATACGAGGCCGCCGTTTTTCGTTAACGCGGTATCCTCTGCGGATCGCATGGAAGCTATGGGCTGCGTGGTTTTCCTCGTCGCCGTCTTCGCGTTGATCACGTTTGTGGTGGCGATTCGCGCGTCCGGACGCGCCAGTGAAGCGACCAAGGAAGTCGCCGAGTTGAAGCGCCGGCTTGAGCGGATGTCGCAACGGGTGTCACACGCGGAAAGCGCGGCGAGCGGGTTTGCGGATGAGGATCTGCGGCCAGCGCCAACCGCCGAGGACAGGCACCCGACACCGGAGCCGATGCCTGCGTGGAACCGAGCCGCCGCTCGCGAGAACGTTGTGGCTAATGTTCCCGAGGTGCCTGCTGCGTCTCCGATTCCCGAGCCGGCTCCGGTCGTTGTTCCACCAGTCGCGGCCTACACCGCGACCACGCCTGAGCCCGAGGTCGCGTTCGCCGCAACGGCGCCCGAACCTCCACGAGCGGAACCGCCGCCCCCGCCCCCTCCCACACCCCACCCTCCACGCCCCACGCCCTCGCCAAAGAAACCCTTCGACTGGGAGTCGCTCATCGGCGTGAAGCTTTTCTCGTGGATTGCTGGCATCGCGCTCGTTCTCGCTGCCCTCTTTTTTCTCAGCTACTCCGTCGAACATGGCTGGCTCAGTCCGCCGGTGCGCGCGTCGCTCGGATTGCTGACTGGCGTGACGCTGCTGCTTGTGTGCGAGCTGCGCGTGGCACGCAACTACGAGTTCACCGCGAACGCGATGGACGGCGCCGGCATCGCGATCCTCTACGCGACGCTCTTCGCCATTCACGCCCTCTGGCATCTGCTGCCCGCCACAGCCGTCTTCGCACTGATGCTGCTCGTGACGGCGATCGCGGTGTTGTTATCGATCCGCCGCGACTCTGTCTTCATCGCGCTGCTCGGACTGGTCGGCGGCTTCGCCACCCCGGCGCTGCTTTCGACGGGCGAGAACAAGCCGATCGCACTCTTCTCGTATTTGCTGCTGCTCAACGTCGGCTTGATGTGGGTAGCGATTCGCCGGCGCTGGCCGCTGCTGACAGCACTGAGCGTGATCTTCACAGTGATCTACGAATGGGGATGGATCGGTAAGTTCCTGACCGGTTCGCAGCTTCCACTTGCCGTGGCAATCTTCACGGTCTTCGCCGCGGCTGCCGCAGCTTCGCTCTGGATGCGGCGACGCGCCGACGCTGCGCAAGGAAGTTTCGATCTGGCCGCCATTTCGTCAGCCGGCCTGCCGCTGCTCTTCGCGATCTACGTCGCCGCCGTGGCGAACTACGGCGTTCAATACAACGTCCTCTTCACGTTCCTCCTGTTGATCACATCAGGACTTTCGGTGATCGCCATCGTTCGCGGTCCTGCCTGGCTGCATCTCCTCGGCGGAGGCACGATCGCGCTGGTTCTCCTCGTCTGGCGTGTGTCGTCGTACACGCCGCAAGCATGGCCGGCGATCCTGGCGTGGGTTGCAGGATTCGTCGTCGTGCAACTTGTGCTATCCCACTTCGCGCCGAATCCGCGCAACGTTCTCGCTCCGCTGCTGCTGATGATTCTGCCAGCTCTTGCAGCGACGCCGATTCCCGCGTCTGCACCGGTGCTTCTCTTCGGCACGCTCTTCGTGCTCGTCGCGCTCATCGCCGCTTACGCATTCATGCACCACGCCGGCGAGGCGTACGCGGTGGCGGCGTTCCTGGCGATCGTGACGGAAGGAGTCTGGTCAGCTCAAAGCATCACACCAGCGAACCTGACGACTGCGCTTCTCATCTACGCCGCCTTCGCACTGCTCTTCATTGCCGTTCCCGTGACCGGACGCCGGCTTGGCCGCGAGATCGTTTCGCAGCGGACGATGCTCGGTCTGATTCTCGGCTCGATCGCGATTCTCTTCTTCCTCTCCACGGGAACCGTTGCTTCGTACGCGCTCTGGCCGCTAGCCATTCTTCTCATCGTCATCAACGCTGGCGCGATTGCCGAGGCGCGGAAGAAGCAGCATGCGGTGCTGGCGGCCGCGGCGATCGTCCTTTCGTGGATCGTCATTACCACTTGGTGCGCCTCGGCGATGACAGCCGCGAACCTCGTCGCCGCGTTGTCGGTGATCGGCGGATTCGCGCTCCTGGCCGTCGGTGGCGGCGTCTGGCTGAGCCGCGGAGCCGATGAAGACGCAGGGACGACGTATCTCGGACTCATCGGACATCTTTTCCTGCTGGTCATCGCCGCGCAACCGCAGCTTGCCTTCCCGCCGTGGCCGTTGTTCGCGGTGCTCTTCGTGCTCGATCTCGCCATCGGCGTTGCCGCGATCTATTTGCGCCGCGGCAATCTCATGGCTGTTGCGATGGCCGCGTCGCAGATCGTATTGATGATGTGGGCTGCGAACACGAAAGCGGCGCCGTGGCCGGTTGTCGCGATCGGCGCTGGCATCGCGGTGTGCGCGATGGCGCTGGTCTGGTTCCGGATCGACCGGCGCTTCGCCGTCGCCGCGCTGATCGCGCTCTTCGTCGGCGACTTTGTCCTGATCATGGCCGGCTCCTCGGCTGGCACGCCGCTTTTTGTATCGCTCTTGGCCGCGCATCTGGCCATCGGAATCGCGATTCTTGCGGTGACGTGGCTGACCGAATGGCATGAGGTAGCCGTTGTCGCAGTGGCAGTGCTGGCGGCGGCCACCGCGCTCGCTCGCACGCAGACGCCCGGAAATCGCCTCACTTTTTCCGGCGCGATCTACGCGATTTTCATTCTCTATCCGTTGCTGCTCGGCGGCAGAGCGAAGCGCTCGCTCTATCCGTATCTCGCCGCCGTGCTCGCAAGCGTGACGTTTTTCATCGTGGCGCGTGATGCGGTTCGCGACGCCGGCTACAACTACGCGATCGGCGTGCTTCCGCTCTTCCAGGCGGCGTTGATGCTGCTGCTTTTGTGGCGATTGCTGCGCGCCGAGCCGGCAACCGAACGGCTGCTTTCACGATTGGCGATGGTGGCCGGAGCGGCGCTTGCCTTCATCACCGTCGCCATTCCGCTGCAGCTCGCGCGGCAGTGGATCACGATCGCGTGGGCGCTCGAAGCAGCGGCGCTGATCTGGCTTTTCCGCCGCATCGCGCATCGCGGTTTGTTGATCTGGTCGGGCGCGCTCTTCGCCGCGGTCTTCATCCGACTGTTTTTCGCCGACGATGTTTTCATCCACGCCGCCAGCCGCGTTCCGATCGTCAACTGGTACCTCTATACGTACGTCGTGAGCGCAGCGGCGTTCTTCGCGGCGGCGCGTTTGTTACCGGATTCCGAGGCAAAGCGATACGTCTTCGCGCGGCCGGTCCTGAGCTCCGGCGGCACGATCCTGTTGTTCTTCCTCGTCAATATCGAGATCGCCGATTACTACGCCACCGGCTCCGTGCTGACGTTCAACTTTTTCTCGTCGTCGCTGGCGCAGGATCTGACTTACACGATTGTTTGGGCGGTCTTCGCCGTAGCGATGCTTATCGCCGGCCTTCTGCTTCACAGCCGCGCAACGCGGATCGCTGCGATCGTCCTTCTTCTCGTCACCGTGTTGAAGTGCTTCCTGCACGATCTCTCCCGCCTCGGCGGCCTTTATCGCGTCGGCTCGCTCCTCGGGCTCACGATCTCGCTGCTTCTCGTCGGTGTGCTGCTGCAGAAGTTTGTGATCCGGAAAGCGGCGCCGCCGACTGAGGAGGCGGCGTGATCGTTGCGGCGTTTCTGCTTGCCGCGCTGGCGGTGCCGGAGGTTCCCGCGGGTGCAAACGTCGATCGGAGCGAGTTTCTCTACGCGCGGCCGCTCGGAACGATTCCGGCCGGCGTCGTCTCGCTCACTCTCGATGCCCACGTTCTTCTGCGAAGTCACGCGCTGCAGGACGTGCGCATCGTCGATGCGAAGAGCAATCAAGTTCCTTATCTCGTCGTGCCGCTGCAAACTCCGGTGATCGTCACGCTTGCGGTTCCACCCGCGACTCGCGAAGGGAAGCAATCCGTCTACCGGCTGACACTTCCCTACGGCTCGGTGCCCGAAGGCTCGGTGCTCGAGCTGACGACGAGCGCCACCGTGTTCGAGCGCGATGTCGTGTTGCGCCGTCCGCTCGACGAGAGCCGGGGTCGCGAGGCCGAGGTGATCGATCGTTTCAGTTGGAAAAGCACGCCTTCGTTGCGAGCAGGTTTGACGAACGGCCGCGCGATCGAAGTTGTCGTCGATGAAGGTGACAACGCGCCGCTGCCGATCATCTCCGCGAAATTGCGGCTGCCCGGCTTCGCTCTTCGATTCGTTAGTCCCGGAACGCCGTTGACGCTGCTCTACGGCAATCCGTCGATCGGCGTGCCGCGCTATGACCTCGCGCTCATCTCATCGCAACTTGTCGGGCAACCGGCGCGATCGATCGCACTCACAGGCCAGCCAACATCAGAGCCGCCGGCGAAACATCGGGAGTCGCGCTTGTTCGGAATCGCGATCGGCGTCGCTGCCGCCGTTCTGCTGATCGTACTGGGACGGCTCGTCAGCGCGCAGCGTTCCTGAAGAATCGCGTGCGCTCGGCGAGACTCCACGTCGTGGCGACGCGGCGCGCCGTCCATCGCGGTATCGAGCGCGCGAGCCAGAGGTAGGCGATCAGCATCACGTTCAAACCGACTACGACCGTCAGCGAATCGCCGCGGTCGAGGAAGGGAACGTGCGCGCCCGGAAAGCGGAGGAAAAGCCCGTCGACGCAGACGAGGAGCAGGAAATCGACGGTGTCGCGAACGATCGCGCGGCGGCGTGCCCTTGCGACGACGACGCGCGAGTCGATGACGACGGGAGGGGGTACGGCGGCATCTGAAACGCCGGGTAGCAGAGTGCGTCGAACGGGCTTCTCCATCGCAATGTGTTCGACGCTTAGGGGAGGTTCATTATTCCAAATAACTGGTTGCGCGGCAGTCGTAGAGACGAGGGGGTCGGGGGTCGGAGTAAACGAAAAGAACCTACTCCGACTCCCGCAAACCGACTACCGAACTCTCACCGTCTGCGCGATGTAGTTTCCATCGCCGTCGCGATAGGCCTTGATCACGACCGAGTCGCCAGCGCGGAGCCGGGCGGCGGTCGACAATGTGCCCGCTTTCGTGCGGATGGGCAGGTCGTCGAGTGCATAGACGCGGGTGATCAGCCGGTCGTTTTCCGTATCGCGCAGCACGAGTTGGCTGCTGTCCGCGAGCGTTTGCGTCACGATGCCGTAAATCGTCACGACGCCGAGGTCGGCTACGATGCGTGAGGGGACGGTGTTCACTGACGGTGCTGGCGCAACGTTGTTCTGATCAGTGAAGTGCAGAGTCGTTGCCACGAATGTTGATCCCGTGTACGAACCGCTGAGCTCGACTTGGTCGCCTGCCTGCACGTCGCGCGCGCGAACGGCCTTGCCGTCCGGATCGGTCGTCGCGCGAAGGTCGACTGCAACTGATCCTCGTCCGGCATCGACCTGGATGACGTTGTTGCCGCGATCGACACGCGTCACGCGGCCACTCAATGCGCCGACGCCGTTCGTGCGCGAGCCTGACTCATTCGCGCTTTGCGTCACCTCGATCGAGCGTGCGCTGAGGTCGGTACCGGCAGCGCCACCGTTGATCTCAACACGGATACGGTCGCCGACTTCGAGGTTGGAGATCCGGAACGTGTCGCCGTGATAACTGACCGGTGTTCGTTGCGGCGTGCGCACGGTCAGCACCTCACGCTGGTCCGTCACGATGACAAGCCGTCCAGCCTCGGCATTGATCTGCTGCAGAACACCTTCGACACGGCCGGGACGATCGGGAACGGTGCTCGGCCTGGTGCCCGATGCGGTCGGTGTCGAGATGGACATTGGCGTGCGCGTTTGCCCGACACCTGTTTGCGGCGCGTCGACCGGACGGCCGAGGAGAGTGACGCGCTCGGCACGAACGACGTTGCCTCCAGCGCCCGTTCCGCGTACGTCGATCCGGTCTCCCACGCGAACATTGTTGAATCCGTTCGACCCGACGAAGATCTCCGGCGCGCCGTTGATCGTGCCGCCGAAACCGTTGTACTGCGTCGAGACCGAGTCGGTGTCGATGATGACCTGATCGCTCAGCGCATCATCAGGCGTGACGATGATGCGGTTGCGCCCGTTGATCGTGTCCGCAACCGTCCCGCTAATGTTCCCGCGAATCCCTTCCTGCACGTCCGCGCTCGTCCGCCACACAGTACGATCCTGTCCAAAGGCGGCGACAGCAAAAAGCGCCGCGAAGATGAAGATCGCTCGTATTTGTTTCATGGGTGCCTCCCGAAGCTGAGACGGCGCAAGAGCGTTGCCAGTAACGGGGTTGCGGAGTTTCGAGGTTGCGGAGGCATGCGAGACTTCGGGTGACGCTGCGAGACCTCGCGACCGCGCACCCTCGTTACCGCGATGCCACCATTTGCCCGCCGATCCAGCATTCGCGGACGACGCGGTCGTCGCCGGTGAAGATCAGGCCGGCCAGCAGGTCTTCGACGGATGAGGCGCGCTCGCTGCGCAATTCCACCAGCGGCGTCGATTTCAAATCGAGCATGACGAAGTCGGCGGACTTGCCGGCCTCGAGACTGCCGCATTCGTCGCCGAGGGAGAGGGCGCGGGCGCCGCCGAGCGTAGCCAGGTACCAGAGTTGGATCGGGCTCAGCGAGACACCCTGAACCTGCTGCACCTTGTATGCGTCGGCCATCGTCGTGAACATCGACGGCGTCGTTCCCGCGCCGATGTCGGTTCCGAGGCCGACGACGACGCCGGCTTCGAGCGTGTGATGCAGGCGAAAAAGGCCGCTGCCGAGGAAGAGGTTGGAGTTCGGGCAGTGCGCGATGCGGGAACCACGGCGCGCCAGCAGCTCCAGCTCTTCTTCGCTGAGATAGACGCCGTGCGCGAGCACCGTCCGCTCGTCGAGGAGGCCATAGCGGTCGTAGACGTCGGCGTACTCGGCTTCGGGGAAGAGGTCGTGAACCCATTGCACTTCGTTGCGGTTCTCGGAGATGTGCGAGTGAACGTAGGCGTCCGGAAACTCGGCTTTGAGCTGGCCGGCCGCTTCGAGCAGCTCCGGCGTCGACGTCGGCGCGAAACGCGGCGTGATGGCGTAGCGAAGCAGGCCGCGGTTGTGCCATTTCTGCAGGAGCGAGCGGCTCTGCTCGTAGGAATCGCGCGGCGATTCCAGCAACGAGTCGGGCGCGTTGCGGTCCATCATCGTCTTGCCGATGATTGCGCGAAATCCGCGCCGCTCCGCCTCCGCGAAAAAGATGTCGGTGGCCTCTTCGTGAATCGTCGAAAAGATCAGCGCGCAGAGCGTTCCGTTGCGAAGCAGCTCGTCGAAGAAAACGCGCGCCACCATCGCCGCATGGCTCGGATCTTTGAACTTGGCCTCGGTCGGAAACGTGTAGCGGTTCAGCCATTCGAGCAGATCGCCGCCGTACGATCCAATCATCTCGAGCTGCGGCGCGTGAAGGTGTGTGTCGACGAATCCCGGCGCGATCACGATGTCGCGGCCGAGTTGCGTGAGGCTCGAGCTCTGCCGCGGTACGTCGCGCCAGTCGCCGATTCCGACGATGCGAGCGCCGTCGATGGCCAGAAAACCATCGTCGTAGTACGCGTACGACTTCGCCGGATCCGTTGTGAAGGGATCAGCGATGGGCGTGAAGACCCGGGCCCGAAAGACTCTCACGCGCGCATTTTCTCACGCGATCAGGCGCCGGACGGAATCTCTTCTTCCGGCTCGCCCGCCGAGATCAGTTTCTCGAGCACGATGGCCTGATGCGATCCGCTGACGACCGCCACGCGCTCGGGTGCGTCCAGCGACGCGGAAAGCTCGATCGACGTCTTCGTCACTGACTCGATGAACGTCATCGGCAGTGATGGCTGCGCTTCGATCTCGCGCCGTGTCCGAGCCGCGCGCTCCTCGGCGTCGCGGAACTCTTTGTTGAAGATGAGCAGCGACGGCGCGACCTTCTCGTACAACTCGGCGGTGGCGCGCACGTCGTCGAGACAGTAGTCGGCGATCTCGCGATGCCGTCCGGCGCGATACCACGTCTCGACCGAACGTCCGTCGAGTCCTTCGCCTTTCGATGTCTCCACGCCGAACACCTTGCAGGCGAGATCGAGGTTGAATTTGAATTGCCGCGCGTTGGTGGTGCCAAAAAAGTTGAGCACTTCGCGCAGATCGCAGTTGGGATGGTAGCCGTAGCGATATCCGACGAGATCACGCTTCGGGACGATGCCGTTGATCGCCGACCGGATCATCAGAAACGGTCCGTCGAACTGCCGGCCGTTGAAGGTGATGAAGCGCGAGTCGCTGTCGAAGAACTCCCAGAATTTCTCCAGGATCTGCTTCTCGCTGCCCGACATGTACGTCCGCGAGCCGCTTTTCTCAACCGCGAGCTGCGCCTGCCCCGGCACTTCATACATCGCGCAGGAACGACCGTCTTCGATGTTGATGACGCCGATGGCGATGATCCGCCCGCGAAACGGCGAGAGCCCGCCAGCCCTTCGCGTCTCCTCGGCATCCCCATCGTTGAGCCCCTTGATGAGGTACTCGCGAACGTAAGCGTCGAGCTCTTCCCACGGCGTTCCAACCGTTTCGATATCGATGACGAGTTTTTTCATGGGGGGCGTGTTTCGCTGATCTTAGTCCAACCCGAACCCAGTAGTTGGCCTTTCCAGAAACCGTTGGTTGCACAGAAATAGTTGCATATAGAAAAATAGAGACCTATAGTGTTCGATCTTCAATGAGTAGAGTGCCCAAGAAGCTGTTGCTCGAACTGACTCCGGCGCTTGCCGAGCGTCTTCAGGAAGTGTGCGAAGAGCGCGGCGCGACGAAGATTGGTGTGATTCGTTTGGCGCTCGAGATTTATCTGCGCCAAGTTGATCCGGCAGAGAGCGAACACTTCGTCGTGAAATTGCCAAAGGACACGGCGGAAACCTTTGCCGCGTTCCGTGAGATTCGCAAGTACCCGGACCGCGCGAAGTTGATCGAGTCGGCGCTGCTCGACCACATCAATCAGGAGTGCGAACAGGAAAAGACGCTGCGACCACACATTGAAAGAGTGAAGAACGTACAGGCTCGGAAGCGAATTCACGAAATCAAAGAGGCACGGGCGAAAGGCGAGTGAAGGGCGTGATGATCCGTGGGGAGAGTCATGATGCAACAAAAGAAACACATCGAAGTGACCGAAGAAGAGGCCCAGGACTATGTTTCCACCCTTGAGCAGGCAGGGATTCGAGTCCACACGACCACCGAGCTTGGCGAGAAGGCAATCGTGGATATCTACGAGAACGACCGATTGCACAGCGAAGTGTGGCGCGTGCTAAAGATGGACGGAACGCCTCGCATCTCGCTCACAATTCGTGGCCGGCGTGGAAACGGGAGCAGCGATTCGTAGCTACTACGCCTGCGTCTTCAGCGTGTCGAACAGTTCCTTCACCGCATCCGCCGACTTCTGCAACGCCGTCTTTTCGTCCGGCGTCAGCGTGATCTCGATGATCTGCTCGATTCCGTTGCGGCCGAGTTTCACCGGCACGCCGACGTAGAGGTTGTTGAAGCCGTACTCGCCGGTGAGATACGCGGCGCACGGAAGGATCTTGCGTTTGTCCTTGAGGATCGCTTCGACCATCTCCACCGTCGCGGCGCCGGGCGCGTACCAGGCGGACGTCTTCAGCAGGTTGACGATCTCGGCGCCGCCGGTGCGAGTACGCTCGACGATTGCGTCGATGCGTTCCTTCGAGATCAGCTCGGTGATCGGGATGCCGGCAACCGTCGAGTAGCGCGGCAGCGGAACCATCGTGTCGCCGTGGCCGCCGAGGACGAAGGCGTGAGTGTTTTCAACGGAGACGTTCAGCTCCATGGCGATGAACGCGCGCATGCGGGCGGAATCGAGGACGCCGGCCATGCCGATCACGCGCTCGCGCGGGAAGCCGGATACGCGGCGCGCTACTTCGCACATCGCATCGAGCGGATTGGAAACGATGATCAGGATCGCATCGGGTGAACGCTTCGCGATCTCGCGGGTGACGCCGGCCACGATCTCTTCGTTCTTCCAGAGCAGGTCGTCGCGCGACATCCCCGGCTTGCGCGGCAGCCCGGCCGTGATCACGACGACATCGGAGCCGGCGGTCTCGTCATAGCTGTTCGAGCCGCGAAGGATGGAGTCGTAGTTCTCGACGGGCGCGGTCTCCATCAGGTCGAGCGTCTTTCCCTGCGGCACGCCTTCGACGATGTCGACGACAATGACGTCGGCGAGCTCTTTGAGTGCGATTCCCTGCGCAACCGTGGAACCGACGTTGCCGCCGCCGACCACTGTAACTTTCGTTTTCATCTCATACCTCGGGGGTGCGATATTTGCGGCGCGGATCATATATCGGAGGCGTTTGGGCGTTCGTGTGATGGCAGTCGCGGTTGAGTGGGTGCTATGTCACGTGATCTCGCGGTTTCGCGGGATACTCGCGATCTGATCTCTGGTCTCTGATTCCTCACGAACAAACACATGCTCTACGACTTTTGCCGCACCGCAAACGCCATCGCTGCGACGACGAAGAAGTCGGAGAAGGAGCGCCTTCTTGCTGATTACTTCGTCTCGCTCGATGACGCATCGCTGGAGCGCGCCGCCGTCTTCTTTTCCGGTTCACCGTTTCCGCGCAAGGATCAGCGAGCGGCGGGAGTGGGCGGCGCGGCCCTGAGCGACGCGCTCGTCGAAGTTACCGGGCGTCCGGCGGACGAGGTCTGGAGCGCGTGGTCGCAATATGGCGATGCAGGCGACACGGCAGCGGCGTTGTTTCCGATCGATCCGAGCCGCTCGGTGACTCTGTCGGAAGCGGGCGAGACCTTCGAGTTGCTGGCGGCGACGCCGGGCGCGATCGACAAGAAGAATCTGCTCGTCGGACTGCTTCGGAAGCTCGATCGTGAAGGCGTTCGCTATGTCGTGAAGATTCTTCTTCGCGAGTTTCGCATCGGGCTGCAGGAGGGACTCGTGGAGGCCGCGATCGCGAAGGCGTTCCATCGTCCGCTTGTCGCGGTCCGTCGCGCCAACATGCTCACCGGCGACATCGGCGCGGCCGCGCTTCTCGCTCGGTCCGATGCACTCGACAGCGCGACGATGAATCTCTTCCATCCGTTTGCGTTCATGCTCGCGCAGCCCGAGGAAGATCCGGAAGAGATCGTAGCGATGCTCGGTGCGGGCGCGTTCGCGGACGACAAATACGACGGCGTGCGCGCGCAAATTCACGCCAGCGCCGGCGAGGTTCATATCTACTCGCGGACGCTCGACGATGTCACGCATCGCTTCCCGGAGATCGAGTCGGCCGGTCGCGCTCTCGGCCGCGAGGCCGTTCTCGATGGCGAGATCGTCGCGTTCAGCGATCGCGTTCTTCCATTCGCGACGATTCAGAAGCGGCTCGGGCGTCGCAAGGTTTCGGAAGCATTGCTGCGCGACGCGCCCGTCGTGTTTTTTGCGTTCGACCTGCTCTTTATCGACGGCGAGGTTCTTCTCGAGATTCCGTTGCGCGATCGGCTCGCGAGTTTGCGCGAGCTCCTGGGCGCCGCGCCGGAATCGATCCGTTTCACTACGCAGACCGAGGTTCGCGACGCCGCTCATGTTGATGAGTTGTTCGATGCGGCGCGCGCTCGAGCCAACGAAGGACTCGTCATCAAAGCGCCCGATTCCGTTTACACGCCGGGCCGGCGCGGCAAGTCGTGGCTCAAATACAAGAAGGCGCTGGCCACGCTCGATTGCGTAGTCACTGCGGCCGAGTACGGACATGGAAAGCGCCGGTCGGTGCTCTCCGACGTCACGTTCGCAGTGCGCCGCGACGATGAGCTCGTCAACATCGGCAAGGCGTATTCGGGACTCACCGACGCGGAGATCGAGACGCTGACGAAGCACTTCCAGGCTACGACCACTTCGCGGCATGGACCGGTGCATGTCGTCGAGCCAACGATCGTTCTCGAGATCGCGTTTGATCGCATCCAGGAATCCGCGCGTCACAAATCCGGATACGCACTTCGTTTCCCGCGCATCGCGCACCTTCGCGAGGACAAAACTGTGGATGAGATCTCCACGATCGACGAGGTGCGGCGCATTTACGAAGGACAGTTGAAGCGCGAGCGGCAGGAGTGACATCCTTCGCGGTCCCGATGCCCGACTCGTTCATTGCCGCGCCGCCGAAGGATCTCGTCCTGGATGAAGGCTTCCGTTTCGTCCACGGCCAGACCATCGCACCCTTCACGATCCGCTATGAAACGTTCGGCGAGCTGAATGCCGATCGCTCGAACGCCATTCTGGTCTGCCACGCTCTTTCCGCCAGCGCGCACGCCGCAGGCAAATACCGCGACGATCCCGACGAGAAGCCTGGCTGGTGGGATGGCCTCATCGGATACGGCAAGGGCATCGACCTGCAAAAGTACTTCGTCATCTGCGCGAACCTTCCTGGCTCCTGTTTCGGGACGACGGCGCCCTCATCGATCGATCCCGCGAACGGGCGGCACTACGGATCGCGTTTTCCCTGGCCCACGATCGAAGACATGGTGCATTCGCAGAGAGTTCTCCTCGACCGGCTCGGCATCACGCGCCTTCGCGCCGTCGCCGGCGGATCGCTCGGCGGGATGCAGGTTCTGATGTGGGCGGCGCTGTATCCGGATTTCATGGATTCGATCATCACGATGGCTGCAGGCGCGGCGGTGCCGGTTCAGGGAGTGGCGTGGCATGTGATCGGGCGCAAGATGATCGAGAGCGACGCGCGCTTCAACGGCGGCGATTACTACGACCATCCCGAACCGCTGCGCGGATTGCAGGTCGCGCGCATGGTCGGTCACATGACCTATCTCTCCGCGCAGGCGCTGCAATCGAAATTCGGGAGGCGCCGCCGCGGCAACACGCGGCAGTTCGAGATCGACTCCTACTTCGAGCACCAAGGGCGGAAGTTCGCAGCGCAGTACGACGCCAACTCGTACATCCGCGTGCAGGCGGCGATGGACGAAATGGATCTCGAAGAAAAGTACGGCTCATTGCAGGAAGCCTTCGCGAAGTGGCGCGGCCGCACGCTGCTCATTTCGTTCGACACCGACTGGCTCTTTCCGGTCAGCGACGTCGAGCGGGTCGAATCAGCGATCGTGGCCAACGGCAACGAGGTGCAACACGAACGGATCGCGTCGGCGAACGGCCACGACACCTTTCTCATCGACTACGCTCTGATCACGCCGCCGGTGACCAGCTTTCTGGCATCACTTCCATGACGCTTCGAACTGACGAAGCCGGTGTTCCAGCCGCCACTCGATCCGCGCTTTCGTGTTCTTCGCGAGAAAATCGGTGCAGGCGTCGGATGTTTTCGCCGATCCGCGGTCATTCGCGCACGCAGCACTCATCGCTTTGTAGTCGTGCTTCACCCACAGCGAGTCGCCCTCGGCAAACGAGTACTCGAGGCTGTTGCGCGAAAGTTGTTTGAGCGTCGCATAGTCCAGTCCCTGATCCTGCACCGCGCGCATGTATTGATTCGTCATGTCGTCGCGTGACACGCCGGGATCGTCCGTGGCGAGAGCGACCGGCACACCCGCCGCGAGGTAGAGATGCAACGGATGCGCTTTGCCGGAAACGCCCAGGATTACGTCGTTGCTGGTGAGGCAGACTTCGACGGCGACGTGGCGCGTGGCCATGATCGAAAGCAGGCCGGCGGCGTCGTCCTCGTACGAAACGTCAACGCCGTGGCCGATGCGTTGCGCGCCAGCGATCACGACGGAGTCGCGGATGTGATTGCGAAGTCCCTCCGGCGGTACCAGACCCGGCGTCAACTCGCCCGCATGCGTCGTGAGGTGAATGGCCGGATAGAGCTGGTGGAAAAACGCGAACATGCGCATCTGTTCATCGAAATCGTGCATCGAGATGTAGCTGTCCTCGGGCATGACGGGATTGAGTCCGACGACGCGCGAATCGGCGCTGGCCAGTTCGTAGCCGACGACCATTTCGACGAAGAGTTGCTGCAGCGGCACGCCGCGGTGCAGCTCGTAAAGGTAGCGGACGGTCGATTCGCATCCGGGCAACGCTTTCGTCGTACCACAGTGGAGACTCGTGCGCATGCGCGCCTCGGCGTCGTCAATCACGGCGCGGGAGGCGGCGATGATCGGCGGAACCTGTCCGCTGGCCATGATCGCGGCGCGCGCGTCCCCCATGCTCTGACCCGGCGTAACGACCTTCATCAGATCGCGTGCTTTGCCGAAATCGGGCGCAATGATCGTCTCTACGTAATCGACGTTTTCGGTGGCCAGCCGCCAGACATCCTCGGTCAGCATCTCCGGCACATGTGCGCGCGAGACCGCGCTGAACTTGCCGAAGGTGTTGAAGAAGTGATCGTGTCCCGACTCGATGCCGGACCGGAATTGGCGCATCGAAAGAGCGTCGAGCATCTGGCCGTAGAGCGATGAGTAGGGAGCGAACAGCGTCGCTGCGGGCACAATGGCCGCGGCTTGACTCGGATTTGCAGCGGTCTGCTCGGATGTCGCGCACTGCGCGATGGTGAGCTTCGCGGAATCAACGCAGATCCCGTCGGCGGCTGCGAAGCGAAGATACGACTCGGCGTAAACGGAACCCGACAAGTGGTTGTGGAGATCGCCGCCCTTGGGCATGGCCTGGAGAACCTGACGCAGGATGACGCGATCGGAGACCAGCGCCGGTTGAGCGAGCGCAGTTGTAGCGATGAACAGCAACAGCGCGCCGATGAGCCGGCGTGCCCGCGAGGAAAAGGGCGTCATGGGATGGACCTCCGTGGGATGAGTGTAGCGCGGCGGCCCGGCGCGTTAATAGGTGTTTGTTACGCGGAGCGAATGTTCACGACATCGGACACGATAACGCAGATCAAATGCCGAGCGATAATATCGCTCAAACGTTTGCCGCTAAAGCGCCGCAAATGCGTGCCGATTAAGCTTGCTGCTATTCGTTCGCCGCGTTTGGCATTGCCGCGATCGCTGCCCGGTAGTCGCACTCGGGGTTGTTGCAGTACTCGATGTGGCCCTCGCGCTTGGTCTCCTTCTCGAGAAGATAGGGAGTGGCGCATTTCGGGCAGGGGCGAGGGACCGGGCGATTGTTGAGAGCGAAGTCGCACTTCGGATAGCGCGAGCAGGAGAAGAAGATCCCGCGGCGCGAGCGGCGCTCGACCAGCTCGCCTTCCTTGCAGGTGGGGCAGGAAACGCCGGTCGGCTTCGGAGGCGTGCCTTTGCCGCCGCCGATTTTGCGAATGGTTTTGCATTCGGGATAGCCGGAGCAGGAGTAGAACGGGCCGTAGCGGCCGCTCTTGAGCACCATCTCCTTGCCGCAGTTCTCGCAGGGAGGCTGGGGCTCGTTCGGAATGTTCGCTTTGAGCAAGCGCGGGTCTTTGGTGTTCTTGCAATCGGGGTAGCCGGTGCAGGCGTAAAACTGGCCGAAGCGCGAGCGCTTGAGCTGCATCGGCTTGCCGCACTTGTCGCAGACGATCGCCTCGCCGTCGGGTGTCTCGGCCGCATCGCCGCGCGCCGTTTCCTTGGTGTTTTTGCACTCGGGGTAATTCGAGCAAGCCAGGAACTCGCCGAAGCGTCCGAACTTGATGGCCATCGGCGAACCGCACTTTTCGCAGATCTCGTCCGTCTCGACGCCGGTGCGTTTGACCTCGATCATCTCTTTGCCGGCGCGCGCTAAGTCCTTGTTGAACTTGAGCGAAAAGTCCTTCATGGCCTCGTGCCACTCGACTTTGCCCTCTTCGATCTCGTCGAGTTTTCCTTCGAGCTCCGCCGTGTAGCCTTCGTCGATGATGTCGCCAAACGACGCTTTGAGAAGTTTGGTGACGAGCATACCGAGCTGCGTCGGAAAGAACTTTCCGTCGTCTTTGTAGGTGTAGTCGCGCGTCTGGATCGTGGTCATGATCGAGCCGTAGGTCGACGGACGTCCGATGCCGTTCTCTTCCAGCGCCTTCACGAGCGTTGCTTCCGTGTAGCGCGCTGGTGGCTGCGTGAAGTTCTGTTTCGTGTCGAGATTGATGAGCGAGAGAACCTCGCCCTCGTTCATCGCCGGAAGGGCTTTGGAGTTCTCGGGCTTCTCGTCGTCGTCATCTGCGCCATCGACCGACGCATCCTGGAAGACCGCCAGAAAGCCGGCGAACTTCTGCACCTCGCCCGAAGCGCGAAGCGTGTACGCACCGTTGCGGATGTCGACATCGGTGACGTCGAACAACGCCGGCTTCATCTGCGACGCCACGAAGCGGTCCCAGATCAGCTTGTAGAGGTTGTATTCCTCGCGGGTGAGGTGATCCTTGATCGCGTCAGGCTCGTGTTCGAGCGAGGTCGGCCGAACGGCCTCGTGGGCTTCCTGCGCTTGTGCAGCTTTTTTGACACGATAAACGTTTGGCTTTTCGGGAAGGATATCGGCGCCATATTTCGTGCCGATATATTGTCTCACTTCCGTGATGGCGTCGTCGCTGATGCGAACCGAGTCCGTACGCATGTAAGTGATCAGACCAACATGCCCGAACGCTCCGAGCTCTTTGCCTTCGTAGAGCTTCTGCGCGATCTGCATCGTGCGCTTCACGGGATACTTGAAGCGGTTGTACGCGGTGCGCTGAAGCGTCGACGTGATGAACGGTGCCGCCGCGGTCTGTTTCTTTTCTTTCCGCGCAATCGCTTCGACTGCAAAGGTGCCCGACTTGAGCGCCGTTTCGATTGTGCGCGCCTGAGCCTCGTTATCGACGTCTGCTTTCTTCCCGTCGATCTTCGACAGCTTGGCGATGAACTGCGGCGGCACGCCGGCAGCCAGCTTCGCCGCGAAGCTCCAATACTCCTCGGGGACGAACGCTTTGATCGACTCCTCGCGGTCGACGATCATCTTCAGCGCGACCGATTGGACCCGTCCGGCGGAGAGTCCGCGCCGCACTTTGTCCCAGAGCAGGGGAGAGAGCTTGTAACCGACGAGGCGGTCGAGAACGCGCCGGGCCTGCTGCGCGTTGACCTTGTTCATGTCGATCTCGCCGGGCTGATCGATTGCCTTGCGGACCGCGTTCTTGGTGATTTCGTGGAAGAGGATGCGCCGGACTTTCGTGGCGTCGCCGCCGAGAAGCTTCATTACGTGCCAGCCGATCGCTTCTCCTTCGCGATCAGGGTCCGACGCGATGAAGACCGTCGTGGCTTTCTTGGCGGCGGCCCGCAGCTCGCTGACGACCTTCTCTTTTCCTTCGAGAACTTCGTAGGTCGGCTCGAACGTCTCTTCATCGACGCCGAGCTCGCTCTTGGGGAGATCGCGAACGTGACCGACCGAGGCTTTGACGATGTAGTCGCTACCGATGAACTTGTTGATCGTCTTCGCTTTTGCGGGAGACTCGACGATGACGAGGTTTTTGGCCATTGCGGAACGCCCCAAACTTCCACGCCGGCGCCGGAATTCCTCGCGCGCGCACCATGCGCACGCGTACGCGAGGCGGCGGAGTGGTCTGAGGCGCGGACGATAGCACTGCAGGTCAAGAAGGCCAAAAAACGCTACGAGAGGTGGAGTTTGGCGCTTCGTGTGGCCACGCCTGCGACAAAAAACGACCCGAAATGTTGAGTGTTGGATGTTGAGTGTTGAATGCAACACCACAGCAAGAAGACGATACCCGCGCGCCTACTCTTCTTCGTCTTCGTCGGCGCCGCCGGCGGCTTTGTACTTTTTCGTCTTGTTGTAGAGCGTTTTGTATGAGATGCCCAGAATTTCAGCGGTCTTGCGGCGGTCGCCGTCGGTCATGTTGAGCGTCTCTTCGATCACGATCCGCTCGACCTCTTCCATCGGCTGGCCAAGCGGAATCATCACGCCATCCCGCGAACGGCGCTTGCGCGCGCCAAGGAGCTTGTCGGGAAGGCACTCGGGCGTGAGACTGCTGCCGCGGGCCATGATGAACGCGCGATTGATGACGTTGCGCAGTTCGCGGACGTTGCCGGGCCACTCGTACTGCTGCAGCGCTTCGATGAAGTCCGCCTCGATCGTCTCCACCTTTTTCTCTTCCGTCTCGTTCAGCTTCTGCAGGAAGAAATGGGAAAAAAGCGGGATGTCCTCGAGTCGGTCGCGAAGCGGCGGCACTTCGATGGGGAAGACGTTGAGGCGGTAGTAGAGATCCTCGCGCATCTTGCCGTCGATGATCGCCTTCTGCGGATCGCGGTTGGATGCTGCAATGACGCGCGCTTCGATGTAGATCTCTTCGTTGCCACCGACGCGGCGGAACTTGCCCTCTTCGAGCACGCGCAGCAGCTTCACCTGCAACTCGATCGGCATCTCGGTGATCTCATCGAGGAAGACCGTGCCTCCCTTGGCGACCTCGAAGTAGCCCTCACGCCGTTTGATCGCGTTCGTGAACGCGCCCTTCTCGTGACCGAAGATCTCGGACTCGATGAGCGTCGGGGAGATTGCGCCGCAGTTGAAGGCAATGAACGGCTTGAGCCGGCGGCGCGAGAGAGTGTGAATCGTGTTTGCGACGACTTCTTTGCCCGAGCCTGACTCGCCGACGATGAAGACGTTCGCGTCAGTGTTCGCGACCATCTCGATCTCTTCGAAGAGCTTCTGCATTCGCGGCGACTTGCCCACGAGATGCCCGAGGGCGCCCATCTTCTGGAGCTGACGGCGAAGCTCGAGGATCTCCTGCTTCATCATCTGCTTGTCTTCGACGGTCTTGAGGATGACCTGCAGGCGCGGAAGATCCACCGGCTTCGTGACGTAATCCTCGGCGCCCACTTTCAGCGCTTTGACCGCGGAATCGACAGTGGCGTGGCCGGTAAGGATGACGACGGAGACGTCGGGATACGTTTCTTTGATCCGGTGCAGAAGGTCGAGGCCCGAGCCGTCCGGAAGTTTCAGATCGACGATCGCGACGTCGGGGACCATCTTCGAAATGGAGCTCCAGCCGGCTTTTACCGTGTCGGCGACTTCCGCTTCGTAACCCCAGTCTTCGACCACGTCGGCCATGCCGGCACTCGTGGCGCGATCATCATCAACGATCAGTACTTTTTTCATGGTTTACCCGGAAAGGACAGCCGGATCACGACCTTATCACGTTCCTCCGTCCCATTCAGCTCACCGCCATAGGTCTCCACGATGAGTCTGGCGGCTGCCAACGAGAGGTCGGGGTTGCCGAGCGCGTCGGTGTAGTAGAACTTAAAGATCTTCGTCATTTCGAAGTCGTCTGCTGCGGGATTGCCGGCGATGGCCAGAGAAAACGATTCTGCATTCATCTCGACCGACGCGTGCCGGTCTTCCTCGCGAAAGACTCGCGCAGCGCCTTCGAAAAACAGGCTGAAGGCTTGACGTATTCTGGATTCGTGAGCGGATACCAGGAACGAACCCTCAAGCGACGCGAGCTCGAATGACGCGTCCGCCGCCGCCTCAGCGGAGAGAGCACAGACGTCGATGTTCGTCAGCGCCTCGTCGCCTTTTGGAGGCGTGGAGAGAACGAAGAAG
Source organism: Thermoanaerobaculia bacterium (assembly GCA_963719365.1). Taxonomy (GTDB): domain Bacteria; phylum Acidobacteriota; class Thermoanaerobaculia; order Gp7-AA8; family Gp7-AA8; genus JADGNZ01. The sequence goes on from OY970380.1 coordinate 3,524,797, forward strand.
GCGTCGAAGATCCGCGCCATGCGACGCAGTTCCTGCTCGATCGATCGGGCGTAGGCGTTGATCTTCTCGTCGTCGGTGCCAGCCAGCTTCGACACGCGCATGCGCAGCAACTCGAGGTTGAGCACAGCAACGTTCAACGGCGTCTTGAGATCGTGCGCCGTGTCGCTGCTACGTCGAAAGTTCGTTTTGGCGAAGCTCTCGAGCCAGGGTTCCATGTCAGTGTGGTTCGCGGCCGATACCGATCATTGCAATGGATTCTTCGAGCCGTCCCGCAACAAGATCGAACTCCGGATCCTGCGACGACAGATACTGCATCTCTTTTTCTGCGGCGATGCGATCGGCTTCCGCCGCTGAGGGGTCAATCTCCGAGGCAAGTATCCCGCGCTCGGCCAGCACAATCACGCGCGCCGGAAGAACTTCGGCGAAACCCCACGACAGCACCATCCGATGCGTGACGGTTCCGGTGCGGTAACGCATCACGCCGATCTTCAGCGCTGTCAGCAGCGGGGTGTGGCCGGGAAGCACACCGATCTCGCCATCACTCGCGGGAAGAACGACCTCGTCGACCTCGACCTCGACGATCTTCCGTTCGCGCGAAACGACGGTGAGCGTGATGCTGGTTGGGAGCGCGTCTGCCATTCGATTCCTTTACGCCGCTTCCTTTTTCATCTGTTCGGCGCGCTCGAGCACCTGCTCGATCGTTCCCATGAGCAGGAAGGCCTGCTCCGGAATGTCGTCGTGTTTGCCTTCGACGATCTCGCGGAAGCCTTTGATCGTGTCGGCGATCTTGACGTACTGCCCCTTGATGCCGGTGAACTGCTCAGCAACGTGGAAGGGCTGCGAGAGGAAGCGCTGGATCTTGCGGGCACGGTTGACGATGACGCGGTCTTCTTCCGACAGCTCGTCGATGCCCATGATGGCGATGATGTCCTGCAGATCCTTGTACTTCTGCAGAACTGCCTGGACGGCGCGGGCGGTGTTGTAGTGCTCGTCGCCGAGAATGCGCGGATCGAGGATTTTGGAAGTGGATGCGAGCGGATCGACGGCGGGATAGATGCCCAGCTCCGCGATCTGGCGCGAGAGAACCGACGTGGCGTCGAGGTGAGCGAAAGCCGTGGCCGGCGCAGGATCGGTGAGATCGTCAGCGGGAACGTAGATCGCCTGAACCGAAGTGATCGAGCCGCGTTTTGTTGATGTGATGCGCTCCTGCAGCTCGCCCATTTCGGTGGCCAGGTTCGGCTGATAGCCGACGGCGCTGGGCATACGGCCGAGAAGGGCCGAGACTTCGGATCCCGCCTGCGTAAAGCGGAAGATGTTGTCGATGAAGAGCAGAACGTCCTGCCCTTCGGCGTCGCGGAAGTGCTCGGCGACGGTCAGGCCGGTGAGACCGACGCGGAGGCGCGCTCCCGGCGGCTCGGTCATCTGGCCGTAGATGAGCGCGGCCTTCGACTTCGAGGGATCGCCCGGGACGATGACGCCGGTCTCGGCAAACTCGAGCCAGAGGTCGTTGCCTTCGCGCGTGCGCTCGCCCACGCCGGCGAAAACTGAGAATCCGCCGTGCTCTTTGGCGACGTTGTTGATGAGCTCCATAATCAGAACGGTCTTGCCGACACCAGCGCCGCCGAACAGGCCGGTCTTGCCGCCCTTGGTGTACGGCTCGAGCAGATCGATGACCTTGATTCCGGTCTCGAACATCTCGATGTTGGTGGATTGCTCGTCGAACCGCGGCGGCTGACGATGGATCGAGAGCGTGGTCTCGGCATTGACCGGACCTTTGTTGTCGACCGGCTCGCCGAGGACGTTGAGAATGCGGCCGAGCGTCTCGCGTCCGACGGGAACCATGATCGGGCCGCCCGTGTCGATCGCTTTCATGCCGCGCACCATTCCGTCGGTCGGCTTCATGGCGATGCAGCGAACCTGGTTCTCACCGATGTGGTTGGCTACTTCGGCGATGACGTCGATGGGGACTTTGCCCAGCTCGCCGTTGTCGACGATGCGAATGGCGTTGTAAATCGCCGGAAGGTGACCTTCCTCGAACTCGATGTCGAGCGCAGGCCCGATGACCTGAATCACTTTTCCGACGCGCTGGGTTTTGGTTTCTTCGTTTGCCATGTCTTCTCCGTTGTCTATTGCGCTGCGGCAGCGCCCGAGACAATCTCGATGATCTCTTTGGTGATGGCCGCCTGACGGATGCGGTTATAGGTGAGCGTCAGGTGCTCGATCATGTCCGACGCGTTCTTCGTGGCCGCTTCCATCGCGGTCATGCGCGCTCCCTGTTCGGCAGCCGCCGACTCCAGGAGCACGCGGTAAAGCTGAAACTCGATGTGCTTCGGCAGAAGGTCCGAAAGGATCTGCTCCGGACCCGGCTCGTAAAGGTAATCGACGCCGCTCTGCTGCTCCGATGCGTCGTCGAAGTCGCGCGCGATCGGCAGGAGGCGTTCGGCACGCACATGCTGCGCGATGATCGACTTGAACTCGTTGTAGACGACGTAAACACCGTCGATCTTCTCTTCGATGAAGTCTTTGATCAGACCTTCGGCAATCTCATGCACGATACCGAGCGACAGCGCCTGCGAGACCATGACGTTTTGCCGGACCGGAATGGGACGCCGCTTGAAAAAGTCGCCGCCCTTGCGGCCGATCGTCAGAACGGAAACGGCTTCGAAGGATTGTTCGCGGATGAAGTTCTGCGCGGCGCGGATGACATTGGCGTTGAACGCGCCGCAGAGTCCGCGATCGGCAGTGACGACGATGACGACGACGTTGCGCTCCGGCTCACGCGCCTGCAGCAACGGATGCGCGTTGATGTCGACGCGTGTCGACACGGACGACAGCACCTTGCGAAGTCCCGCGGCGTACGGGCGCGCAGCGAACATGCGCTCCTGCGCGCGGCGCAGTTTGGCCGCGGCCACCATCTTCATGGCCTTGGTGATCTGCTGCGAGTTCTTGACGCTGCGGATCCGGCGCCGGATATCGATCGTGCTTGGCATTGAATGGTTGTTTCGTTACGCCGCGAGGGCGTTGGCGTTGTCTTTCACGTATTGCGCTTTGAATTCAGTGATGGCATCGCGCAGCGAACCTTCGAGCTCGGCATCGAACTTCGTCGCGGTCTCGAGCTTGTCGAGAACATCGCCCTTTTCGTCGCTCAAGTATTGATGCAGCGCGGTCTCGAACGGGAGAACCGCACTGACCGCGAGGTTGTCGAGGAAGCCTCGGACGCCGGCGTAGACCGAAGCGGTCTGGAGGCCGATTCGCATCGGACGATACTGCCCCTGCTTGAGGATCTCGACGAGACGCCGTCCGCGATTGAGCTGTGATTGCGTGGCTTTGTCGAGGTCCGATCCGAACTGCGCGAATGCGGCCAGCTCGCGGTACTGCGCGAGGTCAAGACGGAGCGTGCCTGAAACCGAACGCATCGAGCGCACCTGCGCGGAACCGCCGACGCGCGACACCGAGATACCGACGTTGATGGCCGGACGGACGCCGGAGTGGAAGAGATCCGTCTCCAGGAAGATCTGTCCGTCGGTGATCGAGATGACGTTGGTCGGAATGTACGCGGAGACGTCGCCGGCCTGCGTCTCGATGATCGGCAACGCGGTCAGCGATCCGCCGCCCTTTTCATCGGCCATCTTCGAGGCGCGCTCCAGAAGCCGCGAGTGAAGATAGAAAACGTCGCCGGGATACGCCTCGCGTCCGGGCGGACGGCGAAGCAGCAGCGAGATCTCGCGATAGGCCGCTGCGTGCTTGGAAAGATCGTCGTAAATGATCAGCGCGTGCTGGCCGTTGTAGAGGAAGTACTCGGCCATCGCGCAACCGCCGTACGGCGCCAGGTACTGCATCGGCGCGGGATCGGAGGCAGAGGCGTTGACGACGATGGTGTAGTCCATCGCGCCGTTTTCTTCGAGCGTACGGACGACTTGGGCCACCGTCGATTTCTTCTGGCCCACTGCAACGTAGACGCAGATGACGTTCTTGCCCTTCTGATTGATGATGGTATCGACCGCGACGGCGGTCTTGCCTGTCTGCCGGTCGCCGATGATGAGCTCGCGCTGTCCGCGGCCGATCGGGATCATGGCGTCGACGGCTTTGAGACCTGTCTGCAGCGGCTCTTTGACCGGCTTGCGATCGACGACGCCGGGAGCGAGGCGCTCGATCGGATAGAACTCGGTGGTGTTGATCGGACCCTTGCCGTCGATGGGAACACCGAGCGGATTGACGACGCGACCGACGAGAGCCTGGCCGACCGGGACGGACATGATCTTGCCAGTGCGCTTGACGACGTCGCCTTCCTTGATCGCCGAGGCTTCGCCGAGGAGGACGACGCCGACGTTGTCTTCCTCGAGGTTGAGGGCCAGGCCGGCGATGTCATGAGGGAACTGAACCAGCTCACCGGCCATGACACGCTCGAGGCCGTAGACGCGAGCGATGCCATCGCCGACGGAGACGACGGTGCCGACTTCAGAGACATCGACGCCGCGGCCGATTCCGCTTAATTGCTGGCGAATAATCTCTGTGATTTCTTCTGCTTTCAAATCAACAGCCATAAAGTCTCCCGAAAATGCTTCGCGCTAAAACGCGATCAATACGTCACGCTAATGATGCGCGGAATTTCTCGATCTTGCCCGACACGGAAGCGTCGTAAACCTCGCTGCCGATCTTTGCTACGAATCCGCCGATGAGGTCAGGATCGACCGTGACATCGATGTCGACGTTCGCGCCAACCTTGCGCTCGAGCATCGCCCGCAGTTCGTTTTGTTCTTTCGCCGACAGCTCGCTGGCCGAGCGCACCTCGGCAGCCACGGTTCCTGTTGCCTCGCGGATCATCGTCGCCAGCCCAGCCACGATCGCGGCGAGGTCGTTGATGCGGCGGTTCTGAATGAGGACGTCGAGCAGGCGCACGGCCAGCTCGGACAGGCCGAGGTGAGTGGCGATGGCCGCTGTCACTTTGTGCTTCGAGTCGAAGTCGATGCCCGGATTGGCGTACATCGCTTGCAAGTCGGCCGACGACTGGCGAACCTTTTCGAACGCGGTCATTTCGTCGCGAAGGGCGCCCGCTTTTTCCGGCGACTTCACCGTGTCCATGATGGCGCGAGCGTACGGTCGGGCGAATCGCCGGATCATGTGCGTGCTCCTTCGACTTCGCGGACGCTCTCTTCGAAGAGCCGCTCACGATCCTGGTCGGTTACTTTTTCGCGGAGGATTTGCTCGGCGCGCTGCGTTGCGAGCTCGCCAGCGAACTCGGTCAGTTCATGACGCGCGTGTTTGAGCCGGCTGTCAACTTCGTTGCGAGCCGACTGCAGGATCTTCTGCGCTTCGGCTTCGGCCGCGGCGATGAGCTCGCGTTTCTGGCGCTCGCCTTCGACCTGCGCACGCTCCTGAATGCCGCGGACATCGGCCTCGATCTGCGTCAGCCTGGCCTGAATGTCGCTGGCCAGTTGATCGGCTTTCGCTCGTCGGGCGCGAGCCTCTTCCGCATCGGTCTGAATCTGGATGCGTCGGGCGGCGAGTGCGTTCTTGACCGGACCGCCGATCAGCCAGCCAAGGACGCCGAAGAAGAGGAGCATGTTGACGAGCTTCAGGATCCATCCTGGAATCCCGAAGTACGTTTTCGGCGGTCCAAGCTCGCCGCCGTGCGCTTCGTTCGGATGCGTCTCTTCGTGAGAGACCTTCTCCGCACCTTGCGCGACATTGCCGGCGTCGTTGCCATGCTTCTGCGCGAAAAGAACTGCCGGAACGAGTAGCAGCGTGATGATCAGGATCAGACGCCGCATCAAACAGGTCTCCCCAGAATCCGTTCCGCGGCCAGTTGCGCCAGCGCTTCGGATTCACGAACGATCTTCGCGCGCGCTTCGACGACATCCTGTTTGAGCCGTTCGTCGGCTTCGCTGACGATGGCATTGGCGTCGTTGTGCGTTTTTTCGACGATGGAGGTGCGATACGCGGCCGCGTCGCGGCGGAAGTGATCGCGCACGTCGGCGGCGGCGTGCCGCGCGGCGTGAAGCTGATTCTCCATCAGCGACGTTGCTTCGCTGAATCGCATCATCGACTGTTCGTAGAGGTCGTTCGCGGAGCGCACTTCTTCCTCGCGCGCCTCAATCACGTGATTGATGGGCCGGAGAAAGAATCTGCTGACGATCAGGTAGTTCAGGATGAAAATCACCATGATCGCGAGCAGAGAGTAATCGGGCGTCAGATTGATTTGCATAGACTGTTTTGGAGCCGGAAAAACCGGCGCGTGAGAACCGCGCCGAACCCCGAGGCGGCGGTTGTATACCACAAGGGAAAGAACGTTGTCACCTCGCCGGTTGTGCGCGCTGTGCCGGATAAAAGCTCAACGGAAACGTATATCAGCGTCCTCGAGCGCGCTGACGAATTCTTTCGAGACGTTGCCACGTCGCAGCCGCAAAGCCTGCAATGCGGGCGGGGATGTTCGCTCTGTTGCTACGGCATCTTTGAGATCGGCTCGGGCGATGTGCCACTTCTCGCGGAAGGGCTGGAGAAGCTTCATCACAAACGACGCTCGATGATCATTCGCCGAGCCCGCGAGATCGTGTCGTCGTTCGCGCACCCCGATCTTCGCGATTGCACGCCGGCCGAAAAGGATGCGTTCTTCGAGCGCACGAAAGCGACGCCCTGTCCCAACCTGAATGAGCGCGGCGAGTGTCTGATGTACGAGCACCGGCCGCTGGTCTGCCGCACGTTCGGTCTTCCGCTTCGCGATGGTGATCGCTACATCGGCGACATCTGCGAGCTGAATTTCCGCGATGCCTCGCAACCGCAGCGCGAGAAAGCCGCCTGGGACCTTCAATGGGAAGACGTTCTCGGCGCCGAGGACGAATACACGATTCCCGAGGCCATCGTGTTGATTGCGCGGATGCGCGGCTGGTGAGGTATTGCGCGGAGCGCGTTGTCGGTTGTCGGTTGGTTGCGCTACGCGCGTTGTGAGAACGGTTTTGACAACGCGGCGGAGCCGCAATCAACCGACAACTGAGAACGCGCGGAGCGCCACCTACGCCTTTGACGCGATGTTCGTCACCGTCGCAGGCTTCTTGTCGCCCATCACGCAATTGCCTTGGAAGATGGCGCCTTCTTCGATGATCAGCGCGGGTGTGTCGATGTCGCTGTAGACCTTGCCGTTGCGGTGGATCTCCACGCGCTGGGCGGCCACGATCTTGCCGACGATCGTGCCGCTGATGGCGATGCGTCCGACGTGGACGTCGCCTTCGATATGCGCGCTCTCGCCGACGATCAGCTCATTCTTCGACACGATCTTGCCGTTGAAGCGGCCGTCGATGCGCATCGTGTCTTCGAACTCCAGCTCTCCGTGAAACGACGAGCCGCGGTCGAGAAAGCCATTCAGTTCACCACTCTTGTTTTTCATTTCTGTCCCCATGCCTTTCTCTTTTCCCGGTATCCGGAGCCCGCGCAGGATCAGCAGGAATCCGAAGGCGGCAACCATCACCGCTGCGGCGACCAGGAGCGTAACGCTAACGGCGCCTTCCCATCAGCTCATCGACGACGCGAATGAGCTCGTCTTCGCTGCCATAACGAATGTGGATCACGCCCCCGCGGCGCCGCCGATCGATTTCTACTTTTGTACGTAAAGTCCTTTGCAACTTGTCTTCCGCGTCGCGCGTGAAGACATCCTTTTCTTTTTCTTTCTTCTCCACAGCTTTCGGAGAGCTCTCCGACGCCAGCATTTCCGTCTGGCGGACGTTGAGATTCTTCCGGACGACGCGGTCGGCGAGCTGCTCCTGTTTCTTCGGCGACTCGATCGCCAGCAGGGCACGTGCGTGGCCCATCGAAAGCTGCCCGGCGGCGAGCAGTTTCTTCACCGAATCGGGCAGCTTGAGCAGGCGCAGGAAGTTGGCGACGGTCGATCGCTCCTTGCCGACGCGCTTCGAGATCTCTTCCTGCGTCAACTGGAACTCGTCGTGGAGCTGGTGGTATGCAAGCGCCTCTTCGATCGGGTTGAGGTCCTCGCGCTGGATGTTTTCGATGAGCGCGATTTGAAGAGCATCGCCTTCCTGCATCATCTCTTTGATGAGCGCAGGAACGGTCGTCAGGCCGGCCTTCTGCGCCGCGCGGAAACGGCGCTCGCCGGCGATGAGCTTGTACTTGTCGCCGGCGCGCGTGACGACGAGCGGCTGAACAATCCCGTGCTCGCGTACGCTCCGCGCAAGCTCTTCGATCGAGGCTTCGTTGAACGTCTTTCGCGGTTGGTAAGGATTCGGTTGAATCTGCGAGATGGGAATCTCGGCCAGTCCCTGCGTGGCGTGCGCCTCGGCAGGCGCCGGTGGCTGCTCCTGACGCTGAGGGATCAGCGCGCCGAGACCGCGTCCGAGGACTTTTTTCGGTTGCATCAGATTACGTTCTCCGCACGCTGAATGAACTCGCGAGCCAGGCTGACGTACGCCTCGCTGCCGCGCGAACGGATGTCGTAAAGGATAATCGGTTTGCCAAACGATGGCGCTTCGCTGAGCCGGACGTTGCGCGGGATGACCGTGCGGTAGACCTTGTCGCCGAAGTGTGTGCGGACCTCTTCCGCGACCTGGCGTGTCAGGTTCATCCGGTCGTCATACATCGTGAGGACGATGCCCTCGACCTCGAGACCGGGGTTGACCGCTCCCTGCACGCGCTCGATCGTGGCGAGCAGTTGCGAGACGCCTTCGAGCGCGAAGTACTCGGTCTGGAGCGGAACGAGGACGGAATGGGCGGCGGTGAGTCCGTTGACGGTGAGCAAACCCAACGATGGCGGGAGATCAATGAAGACGTAGTCGTAGTCGGCGGCGACGGGATCGAGGACGCGTTTGAGGTAGTACTCGCGGCCGATGGCCTCGCGAAGCTCGACTTCCGCGGCGACGAGATCGACCGATCCGGGCGCCACAAACAATGTTGGGATCTCGGTCGGACGGACGATGTCTGCAAGCGGCATCTTCTCGATCAGAACGTCGTACATCGATCGTTCGGCGTCAAGGATTCCGACGCCCGAGGTGGCGTTGGCCTGCGGGTCGAGATCAACCAAAAGCACGCGCCGCTCGCATGCGGCGACGGAGGCGCCGAGGTTGATCGCGGTCGTCGTTTTGCCGACACCCCCCTTTTGGTTCGCGAGCGCGATGATCTTTGTCATGAGTGTTCCACGTGGAACGCAAGCGTAACCAAATAATTCGAGGTGCCACGAGGAAGTGTGAAAACGTTCGCTTTCCGGAAGCCGCGGATGATCGGAACATCCGCAGAGCCCTGAAAAAGCGCCACCTGCCCATCGGCCGCCATCCATTTCCCGAGTGACGGCACCCACTCTTCGGGATTTCCAACGGCGCGCGATGTCACGAGGGAGAATTGAAGGTGGGGAGGAAACTGCGTCACAGCGCGCGCCAATCTATCACCGTAAACCACAGCGTTCAATTCGCAGGCCCGCACGATGTGTTTCAGAAAAGCCCACTTCTTCTTGTCCGATTCGACCAGATGAAAACGCGCCGCGGGCGAAACGATGGCCATTGGAATCGCGGGCAATCCCCCGCCGCTACCGAAGTCTAGGACATCGCCTTGGGGCTTCAGAATGCTGGCCGCGGCGACCGCTTCGGTGATGTGGTCGTCGATATTTGCGACCGCTTCCGGGCCGATCAAGTTGATCCGCTCGTTCCAGCGAAGGAGCTCACGTTTGTACGTTTCCAGCCGTGACGTTTGCTCCGAGGTGTCGTCGGGAACGCTCGGATCACTGCTTGTGCGCCGCATTCTGAGATCCTTCGCTGATGCTCAGGATGACACGGCGGCAGGTTCGGCCTGCGAGGCAACGACGTTCCCGCGCCGCACATGCATGCGAACAATCGAGATCGCCGCGGGTGTCACGCCCGGGATCCTGCTGGCCTGGCCGATGGAGATTGGGCGAACGGCGCTTAGTTTCTCGGTCATCTCGCGCGAGAGTCCGGGAAGCCGGTACGACATCTCCGCCGGAATCTTCATCCCCTCTTCTTCTGCCGATCGCGCCGCTTCGCGCTGCTGGCGATCGATGTAACCGGCATAGCGAAGCTGCGAGACGACGCCATCCAGCTCTTCATCGCTGAGCTGACCGAACAGATTCGCGAGCGCCGGAAACGTCTCTTCCGCCGCGGTCACGAAGCGCGCGATATCGAAATCGGCGCGCTGCATCAAGCGCGCAATCGTCGCTTTTTCGTTCAGCGTCACGCCGGCCGCGTTGAGCCACGCCAGTGTTTCGCGATCTGGAGTGACTGCCACCGACTCCGCCACTTCCCTCGCCTGCCGCATCCTTTCCACGCGGGCATCGACACGCTTCCGGCGCTCGTCGTCGAGGATGCCGAGGCGTGCTGCGATCGGCGAAAGACGCTCGTAGACGGAGTCGCATCCGAGCAGAAGACGATGCTCCGCGCGCGACGTGAACATGCGATACGGCTCCTCGGTGCCCTGCGTGACGAGGTCATCGATCATCACGGCCGTATAGGCCTGATCGCGGCGCAGAACCACCGGCTCGCTACCGCGAATCTGCTGGAGCGCGTTGATGCCGGCGAGCAGCCCTTGCGCCGCCGCCTCTTCGTATCCCGAGGTGCCGTTGATCTGGCCGGCGAGGAAAAGGCCTTCGACACCACGCACCTGCAGCGTCGGGTCGAGCTGTTTCGGATTCACGAAGTCGTACTCGACCGCGTAGCCATAGCGCGCGATGACCGCGTTTTCGAATCCAGGCAGCGATCGCACGACGGCGTCCTGGACGTCCGCGGGCAGCGAGGTGGAGATGCCGTTCATGTAGAGCCAGGGATGCTGAAGACCTTCCGGCTCGACGAACACCTGGTGCCGCTCTTTGTCCGCAAAACGCACGACCTTGTCTTCAATCGACGGACAGTACCGAGGTCCCGTGGCGTGGATCTGTCCGGAGTACATCGGCGCGCGATGAAGGTTCGCGCGAATCAGGTCGTGGGCAAACGCGCTGGTGTAGGTCAAATGACAAAGGATCTGCGGCAACGGCAGCCGATCGGTCAGTATCGAAAACGGACGCGGACGATCATCGCCCGGCGCCTCCTCCAGCTTCGAAAAATCGACGGAGTTGCGATCGACGCGCGGCGGGGTGCCGGTCTTGAGCCGTCCGAGGTCGAGACCGAGATCTCGCAAGGAATCGGACAAAGTCTCCGCTGCCGGCTCGCCGAAGCGGCCGCCGGCGGTTTGCATTTCGCCCGAGTGCATCAGCGCGCGAAGGAAGGTGCCGGTCGTCACGATCACGGCGCGGGCATCGAGCTTCGAGCCATCGCGAAACAAGACGCCGCGTACGGTTCGGTCATCAAACAGAAGCGCCGAAACGGAGCCTTCGACGATCGTGACGTTCGGCTCGGCAGCCAGAATCTGCTGCACGGCAGCGGCGTAAAGATCGCGGTCGCACTGCGCGCGCGGCCCCTGAACGGCGGGCCCTTTGGAACGGTTGAGCACCTTGAATTGGATGCCGGCCTGATCCGTCGCCTCCCCCATCAGTCCGCCGAGGGCGTCGATTTCTTTGACGAGGTTGCCTTTGGCGAGGCCACCGATTGCGGGGTTGCACGACATGCGTCCGATGGCATCGCGCAGCATGGTCACGAGCGCGACGCGCGCACCGCCACGTGCGCAAACGCGAGCTGCTTCCGCGCCGGCATGGCCACCACCGATAACGATCACATCAAACATGTTTCACGTGGAACAGCACCTCGTCCGGAGGCATTCTGCGTCGCTATTTCCCAATGCAGAATTTGGTGAAGATCTCCGTAAAGATGTCACTTATCGTGATCGCGCCGGTCAGAAGCGCGAGCGCCGTAGCGGCGCGGTAGAGGTCGACGACGATGATCTGCTCGTCGAGGCCGGCGTCGATCGCGCCAAGCGCAACCGTCAGCGCCTCGGTGCATTGCGTCACCGCGCTCAACTGCCGCTCGTTGACGAGGCTGCCCTCGGGCGCAGCGAACTCGTCGCGCACAAGTCCGTCGAGTCTCGCCAGGAGTTGTTCGATTCCGATACCGGCAGTCACGCTGATGCCGAACGTGCCAACCGGCGGCGCCGCTTTGTCGATCTTCGTGTAGATGAGGATGGCATTCGGAAACGCGGCCATCTCATCCTCAGCTTCCAGACCTTCGGACGCATCGACCAGATAGAGAATGATGTCCGCTTGGCCGGCGGCCTCGCGCGCGCGGGCGACGCCGATCTCTTCGACGACGTCGCCACTCGCTCGCAAGCCGGCCGTGTCCGCGATCGTCACCGGCAAACCACCTATCTCGATTGTTTCGCTGACGATGTCGCGCGTCGTTCCTGGAATCGGCGTGACGATGGCGCGCTCGCTACCGACCAAGCGATTCAGCAGCGTCGATTTTCCGGCGTTCGGCCGCCCGAGGATGACGGCGTTCAATCCCGAGGTCGTGGCGCGGCCGCGGCGATACGTCTCGCCCATCGCTCGCGTCTCGGCGATCGCATCAACGATCCGGGCACGGGCATCTTCGCGCGTGATGAACTCGTAGCCCTCCTCCGAAAAATCGAGCGCGGCCTCGAGTCGGGAGATGACGTGGAGGAGCGTGTCGCGGATCGACGTCGCGCGGCGGCTTAGCACTCCATCGAGATTGCCGAGCGAGAGTTTGGCCTGCAGCGCGGTTCGGGAGTTGATCAGATCCGCGATTGACTCGGCCTGCACGAGATCGAGCTTTCCGTTCAACACCGCGCGCTCGGTGAACTCGCCGGGTTGGGCGATCCGCGCGCCCAGCTCGACGACCGCTGCGATCACGCGCTGCACGAGCAGCGGACTGCCGTGAAGCGTCAGCTCGACAAGATCGTTGCCGGTAAACGAATGCGGCGCGGCGTAGCGAACGGCCACGCAATCGTCGAGCACGTCACCATTATTGTGTAAGGTGATATGGGTCGCTTGCCGTATCTCTGGTAAGCCGCCACCGAGCGTTTGCAGAATGGCCGCGCTGCCCGACCCATCGATCCGGACGATGGCCAGCGCTCCCCTGCCGAGCGGCGTGGCGGGAGCGACGATCGTGTCGAGGACTGGTGGTTCGGTTGACAAGTTGAGTAGCTCGGTTACTGGGTTGCCCAGTTACTGGGTTGCCCGGTCGCTGCGTTTGCTCAACATGTCCTAACTGAGCAACTGAGCAACCTGGTAACCCAGCAACCCGCAAACAACCCGGCAACTACTCTGCTTGTTTTTGCCGGCGAAGAATCGCCACGCGTTTGTAAAAGCCATCGCCGCGCGATTCGGTCGTCACGTCGGCGTCTTCCTGCAACGTGAGATGCACGATGCGGCGTTCGATCGGCGTCATCGCCGGCAGGAGCTGCTCGCGCCCGTTCGTGCGAACCTCGTCCGCAAGATCGCGCGCCTTCTCTGCAAGTTGTTCCGTGCGACGCTCTTTGAACGCTTCGCAATTCAGCTCGATCTCTTTTTCGACAGTGTTGCCAACGAGCGCTTTGTTGCTCAGAACCTGGATCGCGTCGAGCAGCTCGCCGTGTTGCTCGGTGAGCAGGCGCGCATCGGCGCCAAACAGCCGCACGATGATCTGCGTCTCATTCTCCTCGGTGCGAATCACGAGCTGCAGATTCGCGAGCTCGATCACGCGCGCGAGCCACGTGCGCGCGACGCCGGCCTGCTCCGACTCCGGTCCCTGCTCGGGAATCTCGCCTGCGAAGCGCTCGAAATCGCCGGTCTGAAAATCGTCACCATGCTCGCGGCGCGGTCCTCGGCCACGATCGCCGCCGGAGCGTCCGCTTCCACCGCGTCCATCGCCACCTCGTCCTCGGCCGCGATCCCTGCCGCCTCGACCGCGGCCACCACCACCGCCGCCCGGGCGGCGCGACGGCGCGCCCTGCGAAGACTGACCGTACGCAGCGCTGGGCGACGATTCCGCCGGACGCGATACCGCGGCGTCGTTCACCTCGGCTTCGACGACGATGCGCTTGAACCCGCCGAGGAAGCCGCGCTTCTCGAGGACGACGTGGTAGGTGAGTTGATCGCGGGACACACCGAACGCTTCGGTGGCCATCGTCAACGCTTCGTCGAGACTCTTACCTTCAAATCGCTGAGCCATTGCTGTTCCGCTCGATCACGCGGCCTGCACTTCGGCCGGATGATCCTTCCAGTACTTGTTCATGATGACCTGCTGCACGATCGTCAATACATTCTGCATCAACCAGTAGAGCACGACGCCGGTCGGAAACTCCTTGAAAATCCATCCCATGATCAACGGCATGATCATGAACATCTTCTTCTGCGCCGGGTCCGCGGTCGAGGGCGTGATGGCCTGCTGGATGAACATCGTCACCGTCATCAGGATCGGCGTGATGTAGTACGGATCCTTCATCGAGAGGTCCTGAATCCACAACATGAAGGGCGCGCCGCGAAGCTCGATGGCGTGGGTCAGCAGACCGTAGAAGCCCCACAGAATCGGCACCTGCAGCACGAACGGGAGACAGCCGCCGGCAGGATTGATGCCTTCCTGCTGGTAGAGCTTCATCGTCTCCGTGTTCATTTTCTGGCGCTGCTCGGGATCGGTCTTGGCCTTCTTGTACTTGGCCTTGATCGCCTCCATCTTCGGCTGCAGCTTCTGCATCTTCTTCATCGAGACGATCCACTTGTGCTGCAGCGGATAGAGCACGAGTTTGATGATGAGCGTCAGGAGGATGATGGCGAAGCCGTAGTTCTTCGTGAACTTGTTCAGCCACAGAAGTGCAGCCAGGAAGAAGCGGGCGATGATGCCGAAGACGCCGAGTTGGAGAGTCTTTTCGAAGCCGTAGAGATCGACGACCTTCGCTTCTTTCGGGCCGAAGAATGATTGGCCGGTGACGACGCCATCGGGCGCGGCATTGACGCCGGCGAAGATCTCGCGGCGCTTCTCGTTCTTCGCGCCGGCGGGAACGTCGATCGCCCGCAGCAACGCACCGTTCGATTTCTCCGGACGCAGCGCGCTGAGGAAGTAGTTGTCCTCGATGCCGACGTACTGCACGGAAGGAAACGCCGTGAGCGAGCCGGCCTTCTCGCGAGCGATGACTTTCAGGCTGTCATCGCGCTGATAAACGCCGTTGCCCGTGGTGATGAACTGATTGTCCTTCTCCTCGGGACCGAGCGTTCGGATCCCGGGGCCGATGACGACGCGGTACGGAATCGGAGGTACAACCGACACCGCGAAGTTGAAGAGATACTCCCGCGTGAGCCGGAAGGTCTTCGTGACCGCGTGGACGCCGTCGGACCAGCGGTATTCGATGACGTGAGCGCCTTTGTCGTCGAATTCGCGAACCGCGTAGAGAGCGCTGTTCGCGCGCTTGGTGAAACCGGGATCCGTTGCCTCGATCGCGAAGGGATAGTCGGTGCGACCGGACTCGCGCTCCTTGACCAGATCGACGTTCTTCGTGTCGGTCTTCGAGCTCGGCTTCGCTTTGTAGTGCTTGAGCTCAAAGGAGACCAGCTCGCCGCCGCGGTTGGAGAAGCGGGCGGTGAAGTTCTCCCTGTCGAAGGTCGTCGTCTTCTGCGCGGAGTCTTCGACTGGTTGCACAACCGGAGCGGCGGCAGGCGTGTTGGCTGCCGTCGTGGTGGTGGTCGTCGTTGTGACCGCGGTCGTCGTTGGAGGATTTGACGAAGTCGCAGCAGGAGCTGGCGCCGAACCGGAAGTCGCAGTCGATGCAGTTGTCGTCTGCTCCACCGCCGGAACCGGCTTCTTCATCAGATCGGGAAACAGCTTCGGAGCCACAGCGGCCCAGAGCCAGAGAAATCCGATCGAGATCAATACAGCAGCAAAGATTCTTTTTTCCATCTCAAGGGACGGGGTCCCAACCTCCAGGATTGAACGGGTGGCAGCGGGCCAGTCGGCGCAGGCCGAGCCAGACGCCGCGCAGTGTGCCGTGCTTTTCGATTGCCTGCATCATGAAAATGGAGCAGGTGGGGTCGAAGCGGCACATCGGCGGCAGCAGCGGCGAGAGAAATCGCTTGTAGAAACGGAGCGGAAGAATGGCGATGGCACGCATGACTCATCGCGCCGCGCTTTCGGCAGCAACGCGCTGCAGGATGCGTTGAAGGTCGGGGCTGAATTCGCCCCAGGACGTTTGCGCGGCATTCGGTTTCACGTTGACGACGATGTCGATCGCGCGCGCGTCGAGACTCAGCGGGCCGCGTTGACGGCGATAGGTTTCGCGCGTCCACCGTTTCAATCGATTGCGCACGTTTGCTTTGCCGCTCTTCTTCGTCACGGTGACGCCGGCCCGCGAGTACGTCAGGCCGTTTGCTGCAAAAAAGACTACGCAATAGCGGGAGAAGAGTTTGCGGCCAGTCTCATAAACGCGAAGAAACTCGCGCCGTTTGGCCAACCTCTTCTCTTTGGGCAGCGCCTGCGATTCGGAGGCGCCAGCACCGGCTGCCAAAGGCCCCTTCACCGGCATGATGCCTCCGGAACCTTCTGGACACACCGGCTGATTAGACCGAAAGGCGCTTACGGCCCTTGCGGCGGCGGCGCGAGAGCACTGCCTGCCCGTCTTTGGTCTGCATGCGGACCAGAAAGCCGTGGGTGCGCTTGCGGCGGCGGTTGTTCGGTTGAAAAGTACGCTTCATGATTTCGTTAACCCTCTGAAAAGAAAGCGGCGAGTATAGCGGCGGGTCGGAAAGTCGTCAAACCAGCCAGCGACCGGGCGGAACGTGGGGTGGTGATGGGCTATTCCGTGACGCGGTTTCGGGGTCGCGCGGTTGCGCGAGGTCGCGCGGCGGCACGGTCTCCGCGTGAGGATCGGTCTTGTTTTCTACCGGCCTTCGAGACCGCGAGACCTCAAAAACCGCGCGACCGCACACAAACAATCCTGTGCTATATTCGCCCACCCTTTCCAGTCTCCGGATTTTCCACAGTTGTGGAAAAGTTGTGGATTCTCATAAAGATAGGCCGCGCCCCTCCGATGAATCTATGGCAGCAAGTGCTCGACCGGCTGGAGCAAACCATCGAACGGACGCAGTACAAAACGTGGTTTGTTCCGACCCGCTTTCTGGCCCAGAAGGGTGACACGATCGATGTCAGCGTACCGTCGCAGCGTTTCGTAAGCGAGATCCGCCAAAACTACGCGCAACAGATCCGGTCGATCCTCGACGAGCTCTCGACCGATCACATCAATCTCCACCTCGTCGCGGACACAGAACTTGGTGGCGAGCCGGTTCTCCCGACGGGACCGGTGCCGTCCGTCGAGATGCCCGCCTCCATCTTCAATCCCCGCTACCGGTTCGAGACGTTCGTTGTCGGCAAATCTAACGAGCTTGCCTTCGCCGCCTCGAAATCGGTCGCTGAAAATCCGGCCGGCTCTTTCAACCCGCTCTTCATCTACGGCGGCGCCGGCCTCGGCAAAACCCATCTCATCCAGGCCATCGCGCAACAGCTTCGCGACACGACCCCGGGCGCGAAGATCGTCTACACATCGGCGGATTCTTTCGTCACGGACTTCATCACCTCGATCCGCTACGACCGGATGCAGCAGTTCCGCGATCGTTATCGAAAAGTTGACGCTCTCCTCCTCGACGACATCCAGTTCATGGCCAACAAAGAACAGACGCAGGAGGAGTTCTTCCACACTTTCAATGCCCTTTACGAGACACAGCGACAGATCGTCTTCACCTCCGACGCGCCGCCGAAAGAGATCCCCACACTCGAGGACCGCCTTCGCTCCCGTTTTGAATGGGGATTGATCGCCGACATCCAGCCACCTGACCTCGAGACGAAGGTAGCAATCCTCCGCAAGAAGGCCGATGAGAAGAAGCTCGACCTTCCGCACGATGCCGCACTTTTTGTTGCGGAGCGCGTGCGAACGAACATCCGCGAGCTGGAAGGATTGCTCAACCGCATCGAAGTCTTCGCCTCGATGGCGGGGAAGAAACTCTCGCTGGAGCTGGTGAAGGAAGCACTCAAGGAGTTGCTGTCGAAAGACAACAAACCGATCACCGCGTCCGAAATCTCTCGCGTCGTCGCAGCACACTACGGAACGACGGTCACGAATCTCAAATCAAAGTCGAACGCAAAGACGGTCGCCTTCCCGCGCCAGGTGGCGATGTACATCTGCAAACATCTGACGGATCTTTCCTATCCTGAGATCGGACGCTTCTTCAACGACAAGCATCACTCCACCGTCATGTACTCCGTCGAAAAGATCGACGAGAAAATGCAGAACGATCCCCAGTTCGCGCGCGTGCTCGACGGCTTGATGAAGCAGTTCCGATGAACAGTTGGCACTCTCACGAAGCACTTTCCACAGCACCTGCGGAAACGTCCATCCAAAACCTGCGGAGAAAAACGACCGAGGATCACTTGCTCGCAACGACTGCGGAAAACGCGAACGTTCTCCTTCGTTTTTCCGCATCGAAACCCGCAGTTTTGAACTGGAAGGAACTGCTATACTTTCGAAACCTTTGCAGTGTGATGCCGGGTTTTTCCGCACGCATCCACTGCTTCCACTACTAAGAATAAAGAATTGGTTTTGAAGGAAGAAGACATGGAGCTGACCGTCGCAAAGGCTGATCTTCAGAAAGAGCTGCAACTTTGCCAGGGAGTCGTCGAAAAGCGCTCGACGATTCCGATTCTGTCGAACGTGCTGCTCCGCGCGGCTGACGGCCGCCTGCAGATGGCCGCCACCGATCTGGACGTGACGATCCTCAGCTCCTGCGCGGCGCGCGTCACCACGCCTGGCGGCGTCACGATCGAAGCGAAACGATTGTTCGATATCGTTCGCTCGCTTCCCGACGACGACGTCCACATCACGCTGCAGGAAAACAACTCGCTGCTTCTCGATTGCGGCACCGCGAAGTTCCGGCTCCTCGGATTGCCCGCCGAGGATTACCCGACACTGCCGACGGTGAATGCGACCGAGGCGTATGACATCCCGCTCGACGAATTGAAGACGATGGTCGCAAAAGTGAAGTTTGCGATCACGCATGAAGAGACACGTTTCCAGTTGAACGGTGCGCTGCTGAAGATCCAGCCTACGAAGATGGAGATGGTGGCCACCGATGGTCACCGCATGGCGCTCATCAACTTCCCGCAAGGCAACAACGGCGCGAAAAAAGGGACCGATCTCACGATCCTGATTCCTCGCAAGGCGCTGGAAGAAATCATGCGTCTGGAGGCAGGCGAAAACGGGATCGTTCGTTTCGGCGTCTCCGAGAATCACCTTTTCTTCGAGGCTGCCGAGCGCCGCCTGCTCGCACGCATGATCGACGTCAACTTCCCGAACTACATGGAAGTCATCTCGCGCGACAACGACCGCAAAGTGCTCGTCGACCGCGAGCGTTTGCTCTCGACCATCCGCCGCATCTCGCTCGTCGCCAACGAACGGACACGTGCCGTGCGCTTCGATTTCGCGCCTGGAAAACTGACGGTCTCGTCGACGAACCCCGAGCTTGGTGATGCGCGCGAGACAGTTCCCATCGATTACGCCGGCAACCCGTTCTTCGTCGGCCTCAACGCGGCCTACGTCACCGACTTTTTGAGCGCGGTCGACACGCAGCAGGTCTCGCTCGATCTCAAAGACGAGAACAGCCAGTGCATCGGCCGTCCCTCGGCAAACGACGCGGACATCGCGTACGAATACCTGTACGTCGTGATGCCGATGCGTTTGACGGCGTGATCCTCCGCTCGATCGCGACCCAGGCGTTTCGGAACCTCGCCGCCGAAGAGGTTGCGTTTCACGAGCACGTCAACATCGTCGTCGGACGCAATGGGCAGGGGAAGACCAACCTGCTCGAGGCGATCTACTTTCTGGCGACGACGAAATCGTTTCGCACGTCGCGCGTGGCCAGCCTTTTCGCGTTTGGCTCGCCGAGCGTTTTCGTCTCCGGTCAGATGCATCGCTTCGGCGTGGACAAGACTCTTTCCGTCGGTCTGGAAACGGGCGAGACCAGGCGGCGCGCGCTGCTGATCAACGGGGAGCGCGTGCCGTTGGCGGTTTACGTCAATGCCATGAGTGTCTTCGCCTACTCGTCCGCGCGGCTCGACATTCTGCGCGGCGCGCCGGAAGAGCGGCGCCGTTTTCTCGATCGCGGTATCGCCAGCATCGACCCTGGCTATCTCGAAGCCGTGAGCCGCTACGGACGTGTTCTTCGTCAACGTAACGCCCTTCTGGCGAGCGGCAGCGCCTCTTCGCTCGCTGCCTGGGACGCGGAGCTCATCGTCTCGGCAGCGCCCATGCAGCATGGGCGTGCCGCCTACGCAGAAGCGTTGGCGTCGTCGTTCGCAGCGATCGTCGCAGAGCATGGCTATCACATCGACAAGTTGTCGATCGCGTACAAGCCGAGCTCTGTCGACGATCTGCCCCGCATTCGCCGCGAGGAGCTTCGCGCGCGCATGTCGCTCGTCGGGCCGCAGCGCGATGTTCTTGAGTTTTCGGTCGACGGCAGGCCGGCAGTGGAGGTATTGTCGGGGGGCGAGCAGAAGATGGTGGTGCTCTTCCTGAAATTCGCCAAACTCGATCTTTTCCGGCGCCGTTTTGATGAGCCGGCGGTCTTCCTGCTCGACGACGTCGACGCCGAGCTCGACCTTGAAATCCTCGAGCAACTGCTGGTCAAACTCCCCTCTCGGACGCAGGTTTTTGCGACCTCTGCCAAGGAGCGTTTTCTGCGAACGCTGGAGGCTGGTCCGCACCGGCGCTTACTCATTGAAAATGGGCGAGTTGCGGCGACGAGCGATTTGCCGTGAAACGTTCCGTGGAACGCAATATTCGCGGTACAATTCGGGTTCTGAAATCGCGGTCGTAAAACCTCGCGATTGGCTCGTCGGGAGACGCGCCACCTACCGCCCAAACCAACGCCGGAAAACATAAGAATGGCAGACGATTACACGCTTGAAGATGCGACAGATGGGACCGGGCCGGAGACGTCCGAGATCACGCCGCAGATGCCCTCGATTGCGGGCGACTACACCGCCGAAGACATCAAAGTCCTCAAAGGGCTCGACGCCGTACGCAAACGTCCGGGCATGTACATCGGCGACACCGATGACATTACCGGCCTGCATCACATGGTCTACGAAGTCGTCGACAACGCCATCGACGAAGCGCTGGCCGGATATGCGAACAAGGTCCTCGTCACGATCCACACCGACAACTCCGTGACCGTCGAAGACAACGGCCGCGGCATCCCGGTCGATCTGCACAAAGAAGAGAACCGCTCCGCCGCGGAAGTGATCATGACCGAGCTGCACGCCGGCGGAAAGTTCGACAACAACTCCTACAAAGTCTCCGGCGGTCTGCACGGTGTCGGTGTTTCCGTCGTCAACTTCCTCTCCGAATGGCTGGAGCTGGAGATCCATCGCGACGATTACGTCTGGCGTCAGCGCTACGAAGGTGGCGTTCCGAAGAAGCCGATTGCGCGCGGCGAAAAAACCACGCAGCGCGGCACGCGCGTCACGTTCAAAGCCGACGCAACGATCTTCTCGATCTCGGAGATGAACTTCGAGACGCTCTCGCAGCGCCTTCGCGAACTGGCCTTTCTCAACTCCGGCGTCTTCATCGCCATCAGCGACGACCGCACGGAGAAGAAGCACGAGTTCTGCTACCAGGGCGGCATCGTCTCGTTCGTCAAAGACCTCAACAAGAACAAGGTGCCGTTGCACGACGAGCCGATCTTCATCCGCGACGAAAAAGACGGCGAAGCGGTCGAGATCGCGATGCAGTGGAACGAGGGCTACACCGAAAACCTCTACTGCTTCACGAACACGATCAAGAATCTCGACGGCGGCACGCATCTCATCGGCTTCAAAGCCGCGCTGACGCGAACGATGAACAAATACATCGACGCGTCGGGCATCCTGCAGAAGCTGAAGCTCAGCCTTGAGGGCGACGACATCCGCGAAGGTCTCAGCGCCGTCATCTCGGTCAAAATCCGCGATCCGAAATTCTCCTCGCAGACGAAGGACAAACTCGTTTCGTCGCACGTGAAAACGTGGGTCGAGCAGGTCGTTGGCGAACGCCTCGGCGAGTTCCTCGAGGAGAATCCGAAAGAAGTCCGGCGCATCGTCGACAAGGTCATCGAAGCCGCTCGCGCCCGCGAGGCTGCGCGCAAGGCTCGCGATCTCACGCGCCGCAAAGGCGCGCTCGATTCCGCCTCACTGCCCGGCAAACTCGCCGACTGTCAGGAGCGCGATCCGCGTTACTGCGAGATCTACTTCGTCGAAGGCGATTCCGCGGGCGGCTCCGCCAAACAGGGTCGCGATCGCCGCTTCCAGGCCATCCTGCCGCTCAAAGGCAAGATCCTCAACGTCGAGCGCGCACGGCTCGACAAGATGCTCTCCTCCGAAGAAATCCGCCTGATGATCACCGCCCTCGGCACCGGCATCGGCGCCGGCGATTTCGACATCGCGAAGCTCCGCTACCACAAGATCATCATCATGACGGACGCCGACGTCGACGGCTCGCACATCCGTACGCTGATCCTGACGTTCTTCTTTCGCTACATGCGCGAGGTCATCGATCGCGGCTACCTCTTCATCGCCCAGCCGCCGCTGTTCAAGGTGGCGCAGGGGAAGAAGGACTCGTACATCAAAGACGAAGGCGAGTTGTCACGCTTCCTTCTCAACCGCGTCTCGGAAAACCTCGAGGTGACGCCGCAAGCCGGCCTCACGCTGGGCGGCGACCCGCTCGTCAACATGCTCCAGCGGATGGAGGAGTATCGCAGCCACGCGCAGAAGTTGCAGTCGCGCGGCATCCCACGTGAAGCGGTCGACGTGCTCTTCGCCGAAGGCTTCCACGACCGCAGCGCCCTCGGCGATCCGGACAAACTCGCCTCGCTCGTCAAGGCGCTCGAGGCCAAAGGCTTCGAGCATGTTCGTCTGATGACGGACGAAGAGACCGAGACTCCGACGATTCGATTCACCGTCGGCGGCAACGGCACCGGCAAGAAAGTCGTCGTCAACAGCGAACTGCTTTCGACGTACGAGTACAGGCAGATGTCGAAGTCGTTCGAGCTGCTCTCCGGCTTCGGTCTGCCGCCGTACACGCTCAAACACAACGACGCGTCCGACGTGATCGTCACGATCGACGACCTGATCGACCGCGTTTACGACCTCGCCAAGAAAGGCCTCGCCATCAGCCGCTACAAAGGCCTCGGCGAAATGAATCCCGAACAGCTTTGGGAGACGACGATGGATCCAGAGCGCCGCCGTCTGCTCCAGGTGAAGATCGAAGACGGTGTCGGCGCCGAGGAGTTGTTCACGGTGCTGATGGGCGATCAGGTCGAACCGCGGCGCGTCTTCATTCAGGACAACGCGCTGGAAGTGAAGAACTTGGATATCTAGAGGGTTGCTGGGTTAGCAGGTTGCCAGGTTGCCTTACTAGCGACGCTCCTGTTCAGCCCTTGGCAACCTAGCAACGCAGCAACCCGGTACCAACTACATGAACGAATTCGACTACACAGGACACATCGAGCAGCGCAACCCCGTCAACATCGAAGACGAGATGCGCAAGTCGTATCTCGACTACGCGATGTCCGTCATCATCGGACGCGCGCTTCCCGACGTTCGCGACGGACTCAAGCCGGTGCACCGTCGCATCCTCTACGGGATGTACGAGCAGGGAAACACGGCCGGCAAGGCGTACAAAAAGTCGGCGCGCATCGTCGGCGACGTGATGGGTAAGTACCACCCGCACGGCGACTCGGCGATCTACGACTCGGTGGTGCGCATGGCCCAGGACTTCTCGATGCGCTATCGCCTCGTCGACGGTCAGGGCAACTTCGGTTCTGTCGACGGCGACAACCCCGCGGCAATGCGTTACACCGAAGTCCGCCTCACGCGCCTCGCCGAAGAGCTGATGCGCGATGACATCGACAAAGAGACTGTCGACTTCGTTCCGAACTACGACGGCACCGAGAGTGAGCCGTCAGTACTCCCCGCGAAGTATCCGAACCTGCTCGTCAACGGCTCGTCCGGCATCGCCGTCGGCATGGCCACCAACATCCCGCCGCACAACCTCGGCGAAGTCATCGACGCCTGCCTGATGGTGATGGAGAACCCGGCCGCATCAGTGAAAGAACTGATGACGGTCATGCCCGGTCCCGATTTTCCGACCGCCGGCTTCATTCACGGCATCGAAGGAATCTACGAGGCCTACAACACGGGCCGCGGCATCATCCAGGTTCGCGCGCGAGCCATCATCGAAGCATCAAAGAAAGCCGACAAAGAGCAGATCGTCGTGACGGAGATTCCGTACATGACGAACAAGAAACGCCTCATCGAAAAGATCGCCGAGCTCGTTCACGACAAGCGCATCGAAGGCATTTCCGATCTGCGCGACGAATCCGACCGCGAAGGCATGCGCATCGTCATCGAGTTGAAGCGCGATGCGATCGCCGAGGTGGTGCTGAATAATTTGTATCGCAACACGCAGATGCAGACCACGTTCGGAATCATCTTCCTAGCCATCATCAACAACCGCCCGGAAGTGATGGATCTCCCGACGCTGCTCCACCACTTTGTCGAGCATCGCAAAGAGATCGTCGTCCGCCGGACGCGCTTCGATCTTCGCAAAGCGGAAGAACGCGCCCACATCCTCGAAGGCCTAGTCAAAGCGCTGGACGTCCTCGATGAGCTCATCCGGCTGATCCGCGCCGCACGCACACCGCAGGAAGCGAAAAGCGGCCTGATCGAGCGCTGGCAGTTCAGCGACGTGCAAGCGCAGGCGATTCTTGACATGCGGCTGCAGCGGCTGACGGGTCTCGAGCGCGACAAGATCGTCGCCGAGTACGAGGACGTTCTGGCGACGATCCGCCGCCTTCGCGAGATCCTCGGGTCCGAAAAACTCGTCCTCGACATCATCGGCGCCGAGCTGCGCGAAATCAAAGAATCGTACGGCGACGCGCGCCGCACCGAGATCATCCAGCAGGCCAGTGACATCACGATCGAAGACATGATCGCCGACGAAGACATGGTCATCACCGTGTCGCGCGGCGGCTACATCAAGCGTTCGCCGCTCTCGCTCTATCGCGCGCAACGCCGCGGCGGCAAAGGCCGCATCGGCATGCAGACGAAGGAAGAGGACATCGTCGAGCATCTCTTCGTCGCCAGCGCGCATTCGTACGTGCTCGTCTTCACCGATCGCGGACGTCTCTACTGGATCAAGGTGCACCAGATTCCGGAAGTGGCGTCGAACGCGCGCGGCAAAGCGATCGTCAATCTGCTCACCGTCGAACAAGGCGAGAGCGTGCGCGCGCTGCTCACCGTGCGCGATTTCACCGACGCGAAGTACGTCGTCATGGTCACGCGCGCCGGCAAGATCAAGAAAACTGAGCTGACTGCCTTCTCGAACGTGCGCGCGTCCGGCATCATCGCCATCGACATCAACGAAGGCGACGATCTCTACGCCGTGCGCCTTTCTCAGGGTGAGGATGAGATCTTCATCGGTACGCACGACGGGATGGCCATCCGCTTCCACGAAAACGGCGTGCGTCCGATGGGCCGCGGCGCCGCCGGCGTTAAAGGCATCTCACTGCGCGAGGGCGACACGGTCGTCGAGATGGATGTATTGCCTGCGTCAGGCGAAGCCGCTCCGGAGCCGCCCGCGGATGGTGAAGAGCCGGAGATTGCTGCGGTTGCTGAAACGGAACCGGAAGAAGGCGAAGAGATCATCGCCTCCGACGAGCGCGGCCAGGTGCTCACCATCACCGAGAAGGGCTTCGGGAAACGCACGCCTGTCTCCGCGTATCGCCTGCAGTCGCGCGGCGGCATCGGCGTCACCAACATCAAGACGACCGACAAGAACGGCAAGGTGGCCGGCATTTCGTACGTGTTCGAAGACGACCAGGTGCTGCTCATCACCGAGCAGGGAATGATCATCCGCACGAACGTCGCCGACATCCGCTCGATCGGTCGGAACACGCAGGGTGTGCGCGTGATCAACATCGATGAAAACGATTTGGTCGTCGCCGCCGTAAAACTGGTGGACAAGGATGACGCGGACGATGCCGGAGATGAGAGCGCGGCTGGCGAAAACGCGGGCGATGAGCCGGAGACGGAACCGGATGACGACAACACGATTCAGTGAGTGGGCGTTGCATTCGCCGACGTACAATCAGTCATGCACAAAATCTCGCGCGAGCGCGTGACGCAGCTCGCGCGCGACCTCCTGGAGGCGATGACGCGCACGAAAGCCGTCATGCTGCTGAAGGAGCGCGAAGTCGTCCGCCAGTCCATCGCCCACGCCCTGGCCGATGAGCTCAAACGCGAAGAAGAGCGCGAAGAGAACGTGCGCCGCCGCATCGCCACGATGAAGAAGCCGCCCGCGCTGCGTTCCCGCGACTACGACACACTCTTTCATCAGTTGATGGAGGAGGAGTATCTGCGCGAAGGACTGGATACTTAGGCGCTGGCGCGCGTTGTCAGAAGAACCATCGAGCTATCGAGATCAAACGCGCGAAGCGCGACTAACCGACAACCGACAACGCGCCGAAGGCGCAAAATTCAAGCGTCTGGCCGCGCCTCGGCCGCCTCAATTCCTGCCGGCTCATCGTCATCGTCCGACCGCATCTCAGTCCGCCAGCGTTGCGCTTTCATCTGTTCGAAAATCCCGCCCGTGTGTCCGGCAGGAATCCAAGAGTTGCCGCCGCACTTGGGGCAGCGTCCGCGGAAGGCGATGTTCTTTCCGCAATCGGGGCAGATGATCACGAACGAATGCGATAGCTCGAACTTCTGCTCACCCTCGGTGTCGAGGTTGTTCAGAAACGACGCCAGATTGCTGAAGGTATCTTCGAGTGACATTGCCTGCTGCTCGGGCGGTCAAACTGCACGCGGCGTGCCGGGGTGTTTGCGCTCGTCTGGGGAAATGGTGCATTCGTCCACGAGCGCACGAACGCAGATCGTTGCCAGGATCGCCGCGCCCACGAAGGGAATGCCAAGTGACAGGTACGCAGAAAAAATCTTCAACCCTGTGACGCGGCTCAGCAGGGACAGTGGCATCACCGTTCCGGTCAGAATGAACGAGATCGCGAGCCACCAGCGCCGGACTTGATGCGCGGGCGCTCCGGGCCGCAACTCGCGAGCGAGCAGCGCGAGATATGGAAACAGCAGCAGCATGAAGTAGTACTGCTGGTTGTGCGGCGGCAGCAGAACCATGGCTACGAGCAGCGTGCTCCACTCGAGATCTTCGGCCGCAGTGCAATTGCGTACTCGGAGAAAAAGCCAGCAGACTCCGGCGAGAGCAATGACGATCGCGCAACGGCTGAGAAGAGCCGGCGAAAGCGATGATCGCGTCCACTTCAGCAGCCGGATGATCATTCCGGACAGACTCTGATTGAGGGCGGTGTCGATGAAACTTCCGTGGCGCAGTTGAACGACGGTCCCGCTGTGGCGCCAGCCGAAGACCAGTTCGGTGGCGATCGCAATCGGAACGATCGCCAACATCGAAGCAACCAGCGCCCGATACTTCTTCTTCAAAAGAAAGTACGGCAGGAAAATCAACGGCAGGAACTTGGTCATCGCTGCAATGCCGATCGTGAATCCGCTTCCTGCCTCACGAACACGCCGCGTCATTGCATAAGCCGCGAAAATCAGGAGCAATTCGAAAATCTCGATCGTGCGCTGCGTGATCGCTTCGTACATCGGTCCGTAGTTGAGAATGGCCATCGCGCTCACCGACCACCAGATCCATGACTGACGGCCGCTCTCGAACACCCTTGCCGCCAGAATCAAAATGGCGGTTAGAAACACGTAATTGACCAACAGCCAGGCGATGTAGGCAGCGCGAAGGTTGGGAAACGCTAACAATGGAAGGGTGATCAGATGTTCGACGGGGCCGTAATGCCACAGCGGATGGCCGGCGGGGCCGTAATACCAGGGAGGAGGGGCGACGCCGAACCCCACCGCCCACTTCGCGGCGAGACTGCCCTGGTATAGGTCCAGTCGACCTAGCAAAACGCTCAGGCGCCACGACGGAAAACTGGCCAGGAAGTCGCCGGAGAAATTGGTGAGCGGCTGCCGGATTCCCGAGGCAGCAAAATGCGCGGCGGTGTAGAGCCACGCCAACATTACGACGAAGACGCGCCAGACTTTTCTCAAAACCTCATCACATCAAACTGCTCGTGATGCAGCGAGTCGTCAGGCTTGAAGACGAGGTGAATGCCGAGGTTGCGCTCGATCTCTTCGAAGATGGGATCGTTCGTGTTGTGAACCGACCCGTAGACGACCGGATTGAGCCGCACGATCACGTCCTGGCCTTCGTGCAGGTCGCGGAGTTTCATCAGCTCGCGCCAGATCTCGAACGCGATCGTCGTGTTCGATTTGATCCTGCCGCTGCCGCCGCAGTACGGACAGGCCTGCGTCAGCGAACGCTCCAGGCTCTGACGCACTCGCTTCCGCGTCATTTCGATCAAGCCGAACTCGGAGATCTGCAGGATCTTCGTCTTCGAACGGTCCTTGCGAATCTCGATCTCGAGCGCTTCGAACAAGCGCGTGCGATTGGCTAGATCCTCCATGTCGATGAAGTCGAGCACGATGATTCCGCCGAGGTCGCGCAGGCGGATCTGGCGGACGATCTCGCGCGCTGCCTCGAGATTCGTTTTGAAGACGGTCTCCTCGAGATTTTTCTTGCCGACGTATTTCCCCGTGTTCACATCAATCGCCACCAGCGCCTCGGTCTGATTGATTACGATGTAGCCGCCCGACTTGAGCCACACCTTCGATTTCAGCGCCTTCGCGATCTCCGCTTCGATGCTGAAGTCGTCGAAGATCGGCTCCTCGCGGCGATAAAGACGGACGCGCGAAACGAGGTTGGGCTGGATCTGATCGAGGAACTCGACGATGCGCTGGTATTGATCGACCGAGTCGATCCAGACGCTCTTGAACTCAGGCGAGAGAACGTCGCGGATCGTGCGCAGAACGAGATCGAGATCGTGATGAATCGCCGTCGGCGCCGACGCTTTCTCACCCCTCCGCCGGATCTGTTCCCAAAGGTCGGTGAGGTATTTGAGGTCTGCGCGAAACTCGTCTTCTTCGCGCTCTTCGCCCGCGGTTCGGACGATGAAGCCGCCCGAACCGGGCGGTCGAATGCGATCGAGAATCTCCTTCAGCCGCGCGCGCTCCGCCTCGTTTTCGATGCGCCGCGAGACGCCGATGTGGTTGACCGTCGGCATGTAGACGAGAAAGCGTCCCGGCAGCGTGATGTGGCTGGTGATGCGCGCGCCCTTGCCGGCGATCGTGTCTTTCGACACCTGCACGACGATCTCCTGCCCTTCGCGCAGCAAATCCGCAATCGACGCCTCGGCGCGCTGCTGCGGAACGTCATCGAGCGTCAGATCATCGGTTGGATCGCTGTTGTCGAACTCTTCGAGATCCTCGATGACGTCGGAAACGTAGAGAAACGCATCGCGCTCGAGCCCGAGGTCGACGAAGGCCGACTGCATGCCGGGTAGGACCTTGGTGACGCGGCCTTTGTAGATGTTGCCAACGATGGTTCGATGCCGCGTCCGCTCAACCCACAGCTCGACGACCTGCCCCTCGTCGAGCACAGCGATGCGCGACTCGTGCTTCGCGGCGTTGATGACGATCTCGCGTGACATGGTTCTGATGCGCAGTCTATCCTGACCGTCACGATAGACTCGCGAGAACGATGCTCACCCTTTACTTCGCCGGAGCGATCAGCGGCGGCCGCGACGACGTCGCGTTCTATCGCGAGATCATCGCCGCGCTCGAAGCGGACGGTCACCGCGTCCTGGCCGGTGCCGTCGCCGCCGAGGACGTTACTGCCTCGGGCGAGACGCTCGACTCCCGCGCGATCTTCGACCGCGACCTCGGCTGGATCGGGGAGTGCGACATCCTCGTCGCCGAGGTTTCGAAGCCGTCGACCGGCGTGGGATACGAGATCGCCACGGCTCGATACCAGCGCGGCATCCCGGTCATTTGTCTCTACCGTCCCGCTCACACATCGCGATGCACGGCCATGGTCTCCGGCGACCGTGTCATCGACCTGATCGAGTACACAGATCTTCCCGATTTGCTGCCGCGTCTCTCGGCCACGCTCGCGAAATACACCGCCGCCCGCCCCGGTTTGCCCCCACGTTGACGGCGTGGCCGCCCTTTGCTATCGTCCGCCGCCCGCCGCGCCAAGTGTTCCGGCATAGCTCAGTTGGTAGAGCAACGGACTGTTAATCCGTGGGTCGTAGGTTCGAGTCCTACTGCCGGAGCCAATCTTTACTTTCGCCGTGAGTTTTCGGTGACTCCTCCGCCTGGTTTGCCGCCACGTGTGACTGCGGTTATCACGGGAGAGGCTTTCGAAGCCTGCCTCAGCGCGGAACGAAATGGTGTCGGAAGCCGTCCAACCGACGACCGCACGCATTCCGGAATCTCGCCTCGTGCTACCATCGCTGGTCGGTCCTAATAATTATTCGTTCTGGAGATTTCATGCACCTCGCTCATCGGTTGCGCGTTCTCGCGTTGACGGCAGTTTCGGCGTTTGTAGCTACTTCGATCTTCGCGGCGGATCCGTGGGATGCGCCCGCGTTTTCGTCGGATCCGAAAGAGCTTGTCGCGGCGGCTGAGAAGGTCTCGTCGGGCGGCGTTGGGTTCGTCGTTCTCCTCGACGAAGCGAGCTACTCGTTCGAGGCGAACGGCAAGGCGCATACGACGCAGCGTCACATTTATCGCATCGTCGACGAGTTGGCGATCGATGAGTTGGGCACGCTCGAAGTTCCGTGGGCGCCCTGGTACTACGACCGGCCGACGGTCGCGGCGCGCATCGTCTCGAAGGACGGCACGGTGCATACACTCGACTCCAAGGCGATCATGGAGTCACCGGCGCGCGAGGACCTCGACATCTTCAGCGACAACCGCGTGTTGCGCGCGCCGCTGCCGGGCGTCGCCGTCGGCTCTGTCATCGAGTACGTCATCGAGTTCAACGGCAACAATCCGATTCAGGAAGCCGGCGCATCTGACATCGTCGTTTTCGGCGGGTATGCGCCGACGCAGCGGACGCGCGTGACGATCGACGGTCCCACGTCGATTCAGCCGCGCATCGTCAACAAGACCGACGTGCAAGCGAAGATCGAGGAAAAAGACGGCCGCCGCATCATGACGTTCGAAACGGGACGCATCGAAGGCCGCAAGGACTTCGAGAACTTTCTCCCCTTCGACGAGATCTCGTTGCCGTACATCGCCTTCTCGACCGGCTCGTCGTGGGGAACCCTGGCCAAGCGTTACAGCGAGATCGTCGACAAGCAGATGGCCGGCGACGACCTCAAGAAATTCACGCACGATGCGATTGGCAACGCCACGGCGCGGCGTGAAGTGATCGCACGAGCGCTGGCGGCAGTCGAGAAAAACGTTCGTTACGCAGGCGTTGAAGTCGGCGAGTCCTCGATCATCCCGCGTCCGCCGCACACAGTCCTCGGCAACAAGTACGGCGACTGCAAAGACAAAGCGACGCTGCTCGTGGCCATGTTGCGTCAGGCCGGAATCGTTGCGCATGTTGCGCTGCTTCGCGCCGGTGGCGACTTCGATGTCCACCCCGATCTTCCCGGGCTCGGGCGCTTCAACCACGCCATCGTTCGCGTCGACGCGACGGGCAGCGAGCCGGCGATGTGGGTCGATCCGACCGACGACTTCGCGCACGCGGGCGACCTGCCGGCGCAGGATCAGGGACGGCTTGCACTCGTCGCCTCAACCGACACGTCGTCACTCACGAAGACTCCCGAAACGCCGTCGGCTGAGAACCGCTATTCGGAAACGCGGACGTACACGTTGCCGGAAGACGGCAAAGCGCACGTCACCGAGGTCACGGAGACCGTCAGTGGTCCCGAGGACTCGTTCCAGCGCCACTTCTACGCAGAGAGCGACCGCACGAAGTACAAAGAGCAGATCGAGTCGTACGTCAAGACCTACTACTCGGCGAAGAAACTGGAGAAGGTCGAAGCGACCGATCCGCACGATCTCACCAAACCATTTCGCGTCACCATCGAGGCCTCGGACGCAGACACCGGCGTCGCACGCGACGGCGATGCCGCGGTCGCGTTCCATCCCGCGAATCTCGTCAACTGGCTGCCGTTTCCGCTGCGCAACTTCGGCGACGATCACGCCGAAGAGGCGCGCAGGAAGCGAGTGGGCGACTTCATTTTTCCCGCCGCGGAAGTGCGCGAGTGGACGTATCAAATCGTTCCGCCGGCCGGCTACAACGCGCGGACCCTTCCGCCGAACGAGACGATCAAAATCGGTACGACGACGCTGACCAAAGAGTTCGCATCGAAGCCCGACGGAGCCGTCACCGCGGTCCTTCGTTTCGACAGCGGCAAGCGACGGATCAGCGCGGCGGAGTTCGAAGAAACGCGTGCGGCACTGAAGAAGATCGTCGAAGGTAAACCGACGATCATCGGATTCGATCTCGCAGGTCAGGCCAAGCTGAACGCAGGCGACGTCGCTGGCGCGCTGACCGAGTTCCGCAAACTGGCGGCGCTGCATCCGAAGGAAGCGCAGCACCACATGGAGATCGCCCGTGCGCTACTCGTCGGCGGACTTGGCGATGCGGCGCGTGAAGAAATCGCCCGCGCCGTCGCGCTCGAGCCTGCGAATGCGCACGTCCAGGCCGGACTGGCGGGCATCCTCGAGTACGACCTCCTCGGGCGCCTGATGCGCAAAGGCTTCGACCTCGACGGTTCGATCGCAGCGCTGCGCAAAGCAAAGGAGCTCGATCCGAAGAACGCTGAATATCGCGGCGCGCTGGCCAAGGTGCTCACGTTCAACAGCGAAGGAACGGAGTACGGACCCGGCGCGAAAGTCGATGAAGCGATCGCCGAATATCGCGCCATCAAGAAGGACATCGGCGAGAAAGAAGCGAAGCAGTTCGACGGCGATCTGATGCTCGCGCTCGCGCATGCCGGACGGTTTGCGGAGATGAAGGATCTCGCTGCAAGCGTGCAGGATACGCAGCTTCGCGAAACGGGACGCATCGCCGCGATTGCCGCGGTGGACGGCGCCGCACCCGCGTTGCACGAGCTCGGTGCGTTCGATGCGAACACGCGCCGCACCTACGCGCAGGCGATCGCGCAGACGCTGCTCAATCTCCGGCTTTATCCGCAAGCGACGGAGATGTTCGACGCCGCCACGCAGGGCGCTCCTAACGCGTCGAGCGCGCGGCCGTTCATCGAGCAGTTGAAGAAAACAAAGCGCATCGAAGAAATCCCGATCGACGAAAAAGAGCCGGGCTCCGTCGTGCAGAAGATGATCATCGCGATGACGCACGACGACATCACAGGACTGAAAAAGCTTTTTGCATTCGACCTGAAACTCGACGATGAGGACGAAGACGATCTTCAGCGTTCCATGCGCTCGATCACGTTCGGCACTGGAATGGCGCCCGCCGTCGTCGGCGACGTCTCGTTCGCCGCGCTGCGAATCCAGACTGACGGCGACGAGAAGACCGGCTACCGCCTACGCATCCGCGGCGAGAACGGCATGTCGATTCCGACGCTCTTCGTCGTTCGAAAGAACGGCGGCTTCTTGATCCGCGCCAGCCGCGCCATGTCCGACACAATCGGTGCCGCGGTCCTCGCCCTTGCCGATGACGGTCAATTGGACGCCGCGCGCACGTGGCTCAATTGGCTGCGCGAAGATGTGCCCGCGGGCGGCGGCGATGATCCGCTGTCCGGAGCGCCGTTCGCGTCGCTCTGGCCGAAAGACAACACCGCCGCGAACGCTGACGAGATCCGTATCGCCGCCGCGTCGACCATGGGTCACAAAGGTACCGACAAGAGCGTCCCCATCCTTCTGGCAGCGCGCGAGAAAGCGACGAACGACAAGACCAAAACGTGGATCGACCTCGCGCTCTCGTACTCGTACGCAAACAAGAAAGAATGGAAGAACGTCGTTCCCATCACCGAGCGTCTTCGCGCGGCCTATCCCGATTCGGAGAGCGCGTTCACATCGAACGTCTACGCGTTGTCGCTGAGCGGTCGGACTGCGGATGCCGAGGCGCTGGCGAAGAGCCGTCTGGCCAAGAAGCCGAAGGACGATGAGCTTCTGCGCGCGCTGTCGACCAACGCCGCCCAGGCAAAGGACTATGCCTCCGCCGCGAAGTACGCGGAGCAAATCGTCGACGAGCTTTCGCCGACGCAGAACGATTACAACAACGCCGCCTGGTTCGAGCTGTTCGTCGGCAACGTCACACACGCGATGGAAAACGCGCGCCGCGCAACCGCCGAGGAGTCGCAGACGTCGCCCGCGGCACTGCACACGCTGGCGACGTTGTATGCGGAGACCGGCAAGAACATCGAAGCGCGCGATGCATTGCTGCGCACGCTCGACAAGAGCCGCCGCGATACCCCCGACAGCAGCGACTGGTACGTCCTCGGCCGCATGGCCGAGAACTACGGCGTACGCGAAGCAGCGCTGGCAGCGTACAAACGCGTGGATAAGAAAGAAGCCGACGGCGCGTCCGTCTGGGAGCTCGCGCAACGGCGGCTGACGGCGATGGCGAAGTAGACGTTTTCGAGCGGAGGCGCGCAGATGCGGAGTAGGTTTTCTCTGCGCCCTCCGCGTCTCCGCGTGAAACGGTTCTAACGTTATTCTGTCGCGCCCACCCATGTTTCCCACAACGCGACGCAGTGTGATCGTTGCCCTCGCCAGCGACGACGATGAGCAGCGCCGCCGTGCTTTCGACACGTTCGTCGCCATCTACTGGAAGACGCTCTACAAATATCTGCGCGTCACCGATCGCCGCAACGAAACAGACGCCGAGGATCTGACGCAGGCGTTCCTGGCGAAGTGCTTCGAGAGCGGATCGCTCGCAAATTACGACGCGACGAAAGCGTCGTTCCGGACGTTTCTGAGAGTGCTCTTCGATCGTTTCGCCGCGAACGAATTCAAAGCATCGCAACGGCAGAAGCGTGGCGGCGGAGCGATTCCGCTCGATTTCGAAAACGCGGAACAGGAGATCGCGCGCGAGCACGATCGCGGCGGATCGCCCGAAGACTACTTTCAGCGAGAGTGGGTGCGCAGCGTCTTCGCGCTCGCGGTCGAGCGGCTGCGCGACGAATGCGCCGGCGCCGGCAGGCAGACGCATTTCGCGATCTTCGAAGCCTACGATCTCGATGAGACATCGCGCTTGTCCTATCGAGAAACCGGCGATCGCTTCGGCCTCAGCGAGTCGATGGTGACGAACTGGCTCGCGGCAACGCGCCATCGTTTCCGTGCGATCGTGCTCGACGTGCTTCGCGAAGCAACCGCCTCGGACGCCGAGTACCGCAACGAAGTGCGCGCACTTCTCGGAGTCGATGCATGACCTGGCTTTCGGACAACGCCGTCGCGCATCTCCGCGCGGTTGCCGAGCAGCCTGATTTCAGCGCCACGCGCTACCGTATCGAGCGCGAGCTGGCTCGCGGCGGAATGGGCGTCGTCTACGAAGCGGAAGACACGGAGCTGCATCGCCGCGTCGCCATCAAAGTCCTCGCCAGCGAGCTCGCCTCGGCTGACTCTGTCGAACGCATGCGCGCCGAGGCGCGGACGATCGCGCGGCTGGAACACCCAGGCATCGTGCCGCTCCACGACCTCGGCATCCTTCCCGACGGCCGCATCTGGTACGCGATGAAGCTCGTGCGCGGACGGAGACTCGATGAGCTGGACGCGCAGCCGCTCGAGTTGCTGCGCGTTTTCCAGCGCATCTGTGAAAGCGTCGCCTTCGCGCACGCAAATGGCGTCGTCCACTGCGACCTCAAGCCCGAGAACGTAATGCTCGGCGACTTCGGCGAAGTGCTGGTGATGGATTGGGGAGTCGCGCGCGAGATCGGCAGCGCCGCGGGAGTCATCGCCGGAACGCGAGGCTTCATGGCGCCGGAACAGGAGAACGGAATCGCAATCGATGCCGCAGCCGACGTTTTCGCCCTCGGCGCGATGTTGCGCGCGTTGCTCCCCGTAAAGTTGCCGAAGCCGCTGTCTGCGATCTGCGCGAAGGCGACGGCTCCAAATCCGCGCGATCGGTACCCGTCGGCGCGCGATCTCGCAGCCGACGTGACGCTCTGGCTCGACAACAAGCCGGTCAGCGCGTATCGCGAGAACGTCATCGAGCGAATCAACCGCTGGCTCATCCGCAACCGCGCCCTCGTCATGATCGTCGCCGCCTATCTTCTGATGCGCGTCATCATCGTGATCTGGTTTGGACGATGACGTACGTTAAAGGATTTTCGGAAGACGTTGAATAGACTCACTGGAGGAACAAACGACATGAACAAAATCCTGGTAGGACTTCTCCTCGGCGCCGGATTGGGCGCGATCGACGGCCTGACGGCGTGGTTCACACCTGCGGTGCGCGCGGACATCATCGGCATCGTCATCGGCTCGACGTTCAAAGGGATGATCGCCGGTATGGCCGCCGGATGGTTTGCGCGCAAAGTGAAATCCGTCGCCTGGGGTATCGCCTTCGGTCTGCTCGTCGGCGCGCTGCTCGCGTACGGCGTCGCCGCGATGCAGCACGGCTACTACTTCGAGATCATGTTGCCAGGATCGATCGTCGGCGCCATCGTCGGCTGGGCCACCCAGCGATACGGACGTCCCGTTGGCGGCAGCGCAACGGCGTCAACACTCGCGGCGATGTTCGTCGTGTTCATCACCGTCAACGCCCACGCCGCCGAGCCGGTGAAAGCCGCCGATGCCTTCGCGCATCTGAAGTTGCTGGCGGGAACGTGGAACGGACACGCGATGACGCCGGACGGTCCGGCCACGAGCGTCAGTTACCGGCTCACCGCCGGTGGCACGACAGTGATGGAGACGCTTTTCGGCGGCACACCGCACGAGATGCTCACGCTCTACACGCTCAACGGCAACGACGTCGTAGCCACACATTTCTGCGGCGCGGACAATCAGCCGGTGATGAAACTCGACAAGTCGAAGTCGTCGCCGGACCGCCTCGTCTTCTCCTTCGTCAGCGTCGATGGCGAGCACGCCAAAGACCATCCGCACGTTCACGACGGCTTCATCCACTTCGCCGGCGACGATCAGATCGACGCATCGTGGGCCATGCAAAATCCCGACGGCGCCGCGTTCGAGCACAGCCCGAAGTTCTTCTTGACGAGGGCGAAGTAGTCAATCCCCAGATCCATGAAGGCCCTTCTTAGCTCGCCTGAATCTACCAGGCGTGGAAGGGGTCAGACCGAAAGTGAAAGTGACGAAAGATGGCATTGGCCGGAAGCGCAGACAATTTTCGTCACTTTCACTTTCGGTCTGACCCCTCCAGCCAAAGTAATCCATGGGTACAAAACTACAACCGTACTAGCATTGCGGCATGAGACAAATACCTCTGATTCTCTCGCTGCTCTTCGTCGCTACATCCGCGGTGAGTGCGGAGAAACACTGGGTTCACGAGGATCCCGCGAAGCTGTGTGCCTCGGTGAAAGACAAAGACCTTTGTGCCGATCTGCTTGCGATTCGGGACCGCGACCAGTTCGCCCGATACGACGCTCTGAATCACCCCGACGACAAGAATCTGGACGAAGTGATTCGGAAGGTCGACCGGGAGAATCTCGAACAAGTCGACGCGATCATTCAGAAACATGGCTGGCCCGGAACGTCTCTGGTCGGTGAGAAGGGGAGTGGCAGCGCATGGACCGTGATTCAGCACGCCGATCTGGTCACACAGAAAAGGTATCTGCCGGTGATGGTGAAGGCGGCCGACGCGGGCGAGCTCTCGTGGGCGCTCCTGGCAACGACGATCGATCGAATTCAGGTGCGGGAGGGCAAGCCCCAAACCTACGGAACGCAGTTCCATCAGGTGAACGGCGAGCTGGTACCCGAACGGATCGAAGATGAAGCGCACGTCGACGAACGCCGCAAGAAGGCCGGCTTGCAGCCGCTCGCTGAGTACGCTGCGCTGATGAAGGAGATGTACGCGCGGCCCTCAAAACCGAAGTAGTGTCGAGCGCAGTCAACGATTTACAACCCGGCACTTGACAATCCCCCGATCGGACTTCAATGTTTCCCTCTGGCTTTCCGCGCACCGATGCGGCGGCCAGAGGAGCCAACCCATCATCACCGTCGACCAGCTTCCTGACAGCCGCCGCGCCATCCTGCTCGCTCTCAAACGGCAGGGCCCTTCCACGATCGCGCAGCTTGCCCATCCGCTGCAATTGACGGGCGAGGCGGTGCGCCAGCAGTTGCTGCAGCTCCAGCGCGAAGGATGGATCGAGTCACGCGTCGCGCGCGGGGACGAGCGCGGACGCACGGGACGTCCGGCCACGCGCTACAACCTCACCGAGGCTGGTGATCATCTCTTTCCGAAGAGCTATGACCTGCTCAACGTCGCCGTGATCGACGCCGTGGCGCAGGAGTTGGGACCCGACGCGGCGGTGCGCGTGCTCAAACGCGTCTGCGATGACCGCGTGGCCATCGAAGAGAAAACACTCCAGGGGATGCCGCTGGAGTCGCGCGTCGAAGCGCTCAAAGGACTGTACGCCCCCGCCGATCCGTACATGACCAGTGAGCGCGTCGACGACGGCTTCCTCCTCATCGAGCGCAACTGCCCCTTCTTCAACACCGCTATGCGCCGCCCCACCCTCTGCAGCGTCTCCGTCAACGCCCTCACCCGCCTCCTCGGCGTCCGCGTCGAGCGTGACGAAACATTCCAATCCGGCGCCGGCCGCTGCGTCTTCCACATCTACGCGAACGAGCCGATCGACGCGAAGGAATGGGATTTCACGCTGGAGGACGAGCTGCCGAAGCATGGAGTTCGGACGTAGGTCCTTAGTCCTCGCTATTTGTCCATCGCAGGCCTTGATCGTACCAGCGCCAAATTTTATCGTCAGGCCATGCGAGTAGTCTTAGAACGATGCGTTCTGTAAGCACACGCAATCGCACAAGGTCGCTGTTAATTTCGTCGGGAGCGTCGCAAGTGGCGGCATGAAACAAGGCGTTCCGGGCAGCTGTGGCGCGCGTGAATCCGGAATCGAAGCCCACTGAGGCCGGCCACAAGTCGGCGGTCTTTACCGCAAACTTCTCACAGAGCGCGAGCACTCTTCGCCGTATAGAAATACGACGCACTTCGGGCAGCTTCTCTGCTAGAAGTTTGCGCGTCTCTTCACGTTCGGTTGCGTCAACAACTTCGGTTTCCAAGTAGTCCGCGATTGCCTGAGTGAGCTGCTTCTTCAGGCGGCCCCACCTCGCCTCGCCAAGGGCGTGAGAATTCTTGCCTTCCCCAGCGCTCACGACACATTCAAGCGCGGAGAATGCAAGGAAGTACGATCCCTCCAGAGAATCACTGGAGTACGCGCTCGCCAAGAAGCCGATCCCTCGCGATAACTCCTCTTTGCACTCCGTTTTGCTGTATGCGCTAAAGAGCTTATGGAGACCGCCGTCTATCAGGTCGCGGAAATTGATTAGGTCGTCCGGCCCACTCCGTTTGGGGGCGCCAAGTATCTTGCGACGTACGATCGATTGAACCGCTGGCGCATCCTCAGGTGCGTATACATAACTGATCTCATAGAAAGTAACCCTTACGCGGTAGCAGAGGCTGAGAATAGTGCAAATGTCAAACACCGTCTGTTGCACTGTTGCGTTCAGCGTCGCGAGCGTTTCACCGGCATGAGCCAGGACATTGCCGAAAATGACGGCTCGCTGCACCAATTTAGTTACCTTGTTACCAAACTCTTCCTCGCTACCACTGTCGTAAAAATCCCGAACACTCCACGTGCCATGCGCAGTCTCGAGGGTGATCTCGCCTTCCTCGACATGCTCTCGCTCAATCTCGCCGTTTCCTTTGAACGAAATAACCGCTGGCTGCTGAACAATCCCACTCGGAGTGAGCTGGACGCCCATCCCGTATGTCCTATCCGTATCAAGGACCTCATCAGTTATTCCGATTTGCACGGCTTCTGCCTCGGGTATTACCACGCGTATTTCACCGCTACCGCCCTCAGAGGCGATCCCTCGAATTCCCATCAGCTCGACATTTTGGGTTTCTGGTGCCTTCGCGTAGAGTGACAAGTAGTCCCACTCGGGATGGCTAAGTTGCGAATAAACCAGAATTCGGTGGTCGCGGTCATCACCGAGTACGTTCAGTCGTATGCTAAGCGATGAAACGTCGTGCTTACGAAATCTGATATCCGCAAAAACCTCGGCAGGAACGTCGGGCGCTGTAACGGCGGCCGACAATTCATAGATTACTTCGCCAGTTACCGAATCATGACGCATAGTCACACACTACACGAATTAGCAAGCGCAGTGGTCTAGCTGGGTGGGCGGAATGCGGAGGTGGCGCCCCAGCGAAACGCCGATCTAACCCACCCAAACCGTCTTCACATTCACAAACTCACGAATGCCATAAACGCCCAACTCGCGGCCGAAGCCGGAGTGTTTGGTGCCGCCGAAGGGGACTCGAGGGTCGGAGGCGACCATTGCGTTGATGAAGACCTGGCCGGTGTCGATTGCGGTGATGAAGCCGTTCATTTCGGAGCGGTCGTTGGTCCAGACCGAGGCGCCGAGGCCGAAGGGGGTGTCGTTGGCGATGCGGATGGCGTCGTCAACATCCTTGGCGCGGAAGAGCGAGGCGACGGGGCCGAACGTTTCTTCGCGGGCCGCGGGGGCATCGTCTGG
Source organism: Thermoanaerobaculia bacterium (assembly GCA_963719365.1). GTDB lineage: Bacteria > Acidobacteriota > Thermoanaerobaculia > Gp7-AA8 > Gp7-AA8 > JADGNZ01. The sequence goes on from OY970380.1 coordinate 3,565,311, forward strand.
GATTCTCGCGAGGACCGTGGGCGCATAAAAGTTGCCGCGGGCGCCGAGGCGGTGGCCGCCGGTGAGGAGGTGGGCGCCGGCGGCGATTGATTGATTCACTTGCGACTCGATGTCGTCGACGATCTGCGGTGTGGCCAGCGGACCGACGTCGGTTGACTCGTCGAGCGGATCGCCGACATTCAATGCTTCCATCGCGGCGACAAAGCGCTTCTCGAATTCATCGGCGATCGATTCGTGGATGATGAAGCGTTTCGCGGCGATGCAGGACTGGCCGTTGTTGATGACGCGCGCTTTCACGGCGGTGGACACCGCGTCTTCGAGATTCGCGGACGGCATCACGATGAACGGATCGCTGCCGCCGAGCTCGAGGACGGCTTTTTTGATGTGCTTCGCGGCGATCGAGGCGACGCTTGCTCCGGCCGGCTCGCTGCCTGTCAGCGTCACTGCCCGAACGCGCTCGTCGGCGATGATCGACTCGACCTGTTCCGAGCCGATCAGCAGCGTTTGAAACTCGTGATCGGTGAATCCGGCATCGCGAAACGTCTCCTCGATCGCGAGCGCGCACTGCGGCACATTCGACGCGTGTTTGAGCAGCGCCACGTTGCCGGCCATCAGCGCCGGAGCGGCGAAGCGGAAGACCTGCCAGAAGGGAAAGTTCCACGGCATCACCGCCAGGACGGGACCGAGCGACTCGTAGCGGATGAACGACTCCTTCGCATCCGTCTCAACCTTCTCATCGGCGAGAAATCCCTCGGCGTGGTCCGCATAAAAGCGGCACGTTGTCGCGCACTTCACCGCCTCGGCCACCGCGGCTTTGAGCGGCTTGCCCATCTCCGTCGTCATGAGGCGCCCGAGGTCGTTCTTGCGCTCTTCGAGCAACGCGGCGGTGCGGCGCATGCGCGTCGCGCGCTCGGCAAAACTTCGCTCGCGATTGACACGAAATGCGCTCGATGCCCGAGCGAGCGACGCCTCGATCGCGGCATCATCGAGCGCTTCGAAGGTGCGGATCGTTTCCCCAGTTGCCGGATTGATCGATGCGATGGCCATCAGTCAAAAAACCTCTGCTATTCTGCCGCGTAATCCAACTTCGAGTCGTTCAAATTCAAACTTCATACAAGGAGTCTTCATGCGTCAGACGAAGCATATTCGCTTCCTGTTTGCGATAGCTCTGCTCGCCGCGATCGTGCCGTTTTCGGCCTTCGCGCAGAGCAGCAATGGTTCCATCTCCGGCAACGTCAGCGATGCCAGCGGCGGGGCGCTTCCGGGCGTCACGATCACCGCGCTCAACAGCGGCACGGGCCTTACGCGCACTTCGGTTTCGAACAACACCGGCCACTACGAGATCCAACTGCTGCCGCCCGGAACCTACTCGGTCTCCAGTGAGCTTTCGGGATTTGCGCCGGTGAAGTACGGCAAGATCGTCGTCAACGTCGGCACCGATTCGGCCGTGAACTTCAGCATGAAGCAAGGCGTGTCGGAGAGCGTGACCGTCACGGCATCGGCGCCGCTGGTCGACACCACGCGTTCCGAGGTGAGCTCGGTGGTGAATGAGAAAGCGATTGAGAATCTGCCGACGAACGGCCGGAACTTCATCGACTTCGTTCTCACCACGCCCGGCGTCGTCCGCGACGTCCGTCTCGGCGACATCAGCTTCGCCGGCCAGCGCGGCACGCTCAATTCGCTCGTCATCGACGGCGCGAACAACGACAATACGTTCTTCGGCCAGGCCCTCGGGCGCACCGGTTCCGGCCGCGCGCCGTACCAGTTCTCGCAGGACGCGGTGAAAGAGTTCCAGGTCAACACGAATGCGTACTCGGCGGAGTACGGCCGCGCCGGCGGCGCCGTCATCAACGTCGTGACGAAGTCGGGCACGAACGAATTCAGCGGCACGGCGTTCGACTTCCTGCGCGACCGCCGCTACAACGCCAACGATTACATCAACACGATTCAGACGCCGCCGCGCGTGAAGGGTCCGTATCATTTCGATCAGTACGGCTTCAGCCTCGGCGGCCCGATCGTGAAGGAGAAGCACTTCTTCTTCGCCAACTACGACGCCCAGCGCAACTCGATCGACAATCCGATCCTCCTCGGCGTCTCCGCATCCGCGGTTCCTGCTGACGCCGCGTCGCAGGCGGCTACGCGAAGATCGTCGCCCTCGCGGACACGTACCAGAAGACGCAGAACCAGGATGTCTTCCTTCTCAAGACCGACAGCGAACTGCTGACCAACGATCACCTGTCGCTGCGCTACAACCGGCAGAAATTCACTGGCGGCAATTTCGAAAACGGCAACTCGTCGAACGCGCTGCAACATACGGGCGACTCGCTCGTGAAGACCGACACATTCTCGTTCGTCAACTCGACCGTCATCACCAACTCGCTCTTCAACGAACTGCGCGGCCAGTATGCGAAAGACAGCGAGCCGGGTCTGGCCAACAGCGCGCTCCCGGAAGCGCAGGTCAATCAGGGTTCCGTGCGCGTGCTGAACATCGGCAGCAACACTTTCAGCCCGCGCGAGACGACCATCACGCGCCATCAGATCGCCAACACGCTGACGAACGTCTTTGGTAGCCACACCGTCAAGGGCGGCTTCGACGTCAATCAGGACAAGATCCTCAACTACTTCCCGGGCAATTTCTTCGGCTCGTACAGCTTCAGCAGCCTCGCGAATTTCCAGAATGGAATCGCCGCGAGCTACCTGCAGGCGTTTGCCGGTCCCGGCACCACGGGTCCGGTCACGCATCCGGACATGACCGAGTACGCGGCCTTCGTGCAGGATCAGTGGCAGGTCAACCCGACGCTGACGGTCAACGCCGGACTGCGTTACGACTTCCAGAAGATCGCGCAGCCAACTGTGAAGAATCCCGACGCGCAGCTTCTCGCCGCGGGACTCGACACCAGCAACGTTCCCGAAGATCACAACAACTACAGTCCGCGCGTTGGTTTCGCATGGACGCCGAACGCGGCCAACCGCACGGTCGTTCGCGGCGGCTACGGCATCTTCTACGGCCGCACGCCGGCGATCATGATCGGCACCGCGCATTCGAACAACGGCATCAACGTGCAGACGCTCAGCTTCACCGGCGCGCTGATTCCGACCTATCCGAACATCCACAGCTCGATTCCAACCGGCGTCACGCTTCCGAAGCCGACGATCTTCGTCTTCGCTCCGAATTTCCAGAATCCGAAAGTGCAGCAGGGCAGCCTCGGCATCGAGCGCGGTCTCACGAACGACATCGCCGTTTCGGTGACCTATCAGTATGTGAAGGGCTCGGATCTTCCGCGCTCGATCGACATCAATGTTTCGAATCCGACCACGGTCACTGCTCCGATCGTCAGCGCTGCCACGGGCGCATCGCTCGGCACCGCGTCGTTCACGCGCTACACAGGCCGCCCGTTCGCGAACTTCGCGCGCATCATCGAGTTCCAGTCGAGCGCGAATTCGCAATACAACGGCCTGACGTTCGACATTCAGAAGCGCTTCTCGAACAACTGGCAGATGCGCCTCGCCTACACCTATTCGAAAGTGAAAGACGACCGGCCGGATGCGACCGCGGTCGTGCCGGGAACGGACGATCCGAAATACGCGCAGGATCCGCTCAACCTGCACGGCGATTGGGCGCCCGGCGACAACGACGTGCCGCACCGCGTCGTGCTCAGCGGCGTGTGGAGTCTCGATTCGTACGCCGAGCACACGAGCGGATTCGCCCGCGGCATTTTCGGCGGATGGACGATCAGCGGTATTGCGAGCTGGCAGTCGGGCCAGCCGTACACGGCGTTCACCAGCGTCGATCTCAACAACGATGGCAATGCGCGTAACGACCGCGCTCCCGGTTTCGCCCGCAATACGTTCCGTCTCCCGCATCAGTTCTCGGTCGATCCGCGCGTGACGAAGGAGATCGGCATCTTCGCCGGCGCGCGTCTCCAGCTCATCGCTGAGGCGTTCAATCTGTTCAACGAGAGCAACGTCACGGTCGTCCGCAACACGTACTACGCCGTTGCGACCACAGGTGGTATCCCGACGAAGTTCACGTTGCAGGACATCCCGACGTCGAACCCGTTCGGACTTCCGACCACATCGTTTGGTCCGCGCATCCTGCAGTTCGCGGCGAAGATCGTGTTCTAAAGATTCACTAGTGCAATTGCATCAGGCCGCCGGGTCGTTTTCTGGCGGCCTTTTTCCGGCTGCTGGAAAGCTTGAAACCGGCGAGCCGGCTACCGAATCAAAACGGCCAGAACTTTTTCCACCACGGCTGCTTCTCGACGGCGGTTTGCGCGACCGCGGGCGCACGGCCGATCTGCTGGCCGGCTTGCGTCACGATGATGACGCCGGCCTGCTGGCCGGCGCGGACCGGAGCCGTGAGATTGCTCGGAACGAACTTCACGCTGATCGTCCCTTCCTGGCCGCGTTGGACGAGCGATGACACATCGCCCGCGGCAACCGCAGCGACCGTCTTCGCCTGTCCCTCGGCAACCGGAGCTTGTCCGACTACGGTTCCTTTGTGCAGCGGCGTCAACTGGCGCCAGTGCACGAAGGTCTCGTTGAACAGGCGCGCGGCGATTCCGAATGAACTGTCCGGACCTGACGCCGCACGCGCGCCCATGACGACCGCGATCAGTTCCATGTCGCCGCGTTTCGCCGCGGCGGTGATGCAGTAGCCGGCAGGGCCGGAGTAGCCCGTTTTGATGCCGATGGCGTCGCCGTAATAGTCGCGGCTCTTTGGGTTGATCATGTGATTCGGATTCGTGAGCCCCGAGGTGTAGCTGGCGTTCGTGAAGGGCATCCAGGCCGTCTTCGCGTACTCGCGCATCAGCGGGTACTTCATCAACTCCATCCCCATGATCGCCAGATCGTGCGCGCTGGATACATCGATGTGCTTCGGGTCCTGACTGTTAGGCAGACCGTGCGGGTCGTAGAAGGTCGTCTCTTTGAGTCCGAGCTGGCGCGCCTTGTCGTTCATCAGATCCGCGAAGGCCTCGGCCGAGCCGCCGATCTTCTCTGCGATCATCTCCGCGGTGTCGTTCGCGGAGCGGATCATCGTCGCGGCGAGCAGCGTCTGCATCGGAAAGGATTGACCTTCGCGGGCGAAGATCTGGGAGCCGCCCATCTTGCTCGCGCGCGCCAACACCGTCACCGGCGTATCGAGCTTGAGTTGGCCCGACTGAATCTGCTCCATGGCCAGGATGCACGTCATCATCTTGGCCATCGATGCGGTGGGCAAAGGAACGTGCGCGTTCTCTTCGAGCAGCACGCGCTTGCTCGACGGCTCGATGACGTAGGCGGCGCTGTAGCCTTTGCCAGTCATGTTGACCTGCGCGCCTTTGGCAGCGCCGGTTCCTTCCTCTTCCTGGGCAAAGGCGGCAGTAGCGAAGGCAGCAATCATCAGTACGGCGAAACAACGTTTCATCGTGAGGGCTCCGGAATTGAATTGATTTCAGGCGGGCTCGGGCCGCGATTCGGCGAGCGGTTTCTTGGCAGCGCGGGATGTGCGCGGAATCGAACCGATCACGGTCCAGTCATGTTTGTGCACGGTCACCGGCTCTTTGGTGTCCGGCCAGAGCTCGAATGGGGATGTAGTAGTAGCCGTCGCCGAGGACGCGCGACTTGATCGCCAGGTCCCGCATGCTCTTGCACAACCCCTTCTTGCCCCGAATCGCGCTTCGTTCGACGAGCACCCCGGTCTGCTCGCCAACTCCTTGATAGATGCTGATTTCTGCGCAAAGAGAGTTCACTAACGTCATTGAGGCCACTCCATTCAGCAGACTCAATAGCAAGTTTTGAACCATAGGGAGTGGGTTGCGGGGAGTGGGGTGTGGAGATGACGCAACCGCTCCCACTCCCCACACCCAACTCCCCACTCCCACCGTCTACAATTCGCCGATGGCACACCACGGATCTGAAAAAGAGAAGACGAAGAAAAAAATGGACAAGGCCCGCTTTCGGGCCATCCTCAAAGATGCCGGCGAGATCATCTGGACCTACCGGGCGCGGCTGGCTATCGGTATTTCGCTGGTGCTGGTCAACAGCCTTTCCAGCGCCGTCCTCCCGTACCTGTCGAAGCTCCTCTTCGACGACGTAATCGGAACAGGGAAGGTAGATGAGCTGCCGTGGCTCGTGTTGGGGAGCCTCGGCGTGGCGATCTTCGGCGGATCGACCGACTACGCGCTCGCGCAAATCCTAGGCATTGCTGCCCAACGCTCCATCACCGATCTGCGCACCCGCCTGCAGCGGCACGTGCAGCGTCTTCCGATCCGCTACTTCGACTCGACCAAGACTGGCGTCCTGGTGTCGCGCGTCATGAACGACGCCGAAGGAATTCGCAACCTCGTCGGAACCGGGCTCGCCCAGATCTTCGGAGGCGTCGTCAAGGCAGGCCTCGGTACGGCCTTGCTCTTCTATCTCAGCGCACGCCTGGCGTCGATGGTCTTCCTGGCGTTCTTTGCCTTCGCGGCCATCCTCTTCTGGGCGTTTTCGACCGCGCGCCCTCTGTTCAAACAACGCGGAGCGGTCAATGCTGAGGTGACCGGACGTCTAACGGAAAGCTTCTCAGGCATTCGCATCGTCAAGGCTTACACCGCCGAGGAGCATGAGGAGAAGGTCTTCGAAGCTGGGGCGACGAAACTGCTCAACCTCATCGTAGGAACGATGCGCACCATCTCCACCGCCGGCGCCGTGACCACGTTCCTCGTCGGCGCCGTGAGCGCGGTCGTGATGTACGTCGGCGGACACCAAGCGGTTGCGCACAAGGGCAACCCGCTGGTCGGAATGACTCCCGGCGGCCTGGTCGCGTTTACACTCTACCTTGCGTTCGTCATCGGTCCCGTGGTGCAGATCGTTTCGATCGGCACGCAGCTTTCCGAGGCGTTCGCGGGTCTCGAGCGGATGCGGGAAGTCTTCGGCGAGAAGCGCGAGGATGAGGAAGACGCGGCCAAGAAACAGACAGAGGACATCGCCGGCGGCATCGAGTTCCGCGATGTCTGGTTCGAGTACACAGCCGGCGTGCCGGTGCTGAAGAACATCAATCTCATCGCGCCTGCCGGCAAATCGATCGCGCTCGTCGGTCCCTCGGGATCAGGGAAGAGCACGATGATCTCGCTCATCGCGGCGTTCCATCATCCGACGCAGGGCGAGATTCTCGTCGATGGCAAGCCGATGAACGATCTCCGCCTCGCCGACTACCGCTCGCACCTCGGCATCGTGCCGCAGGATTCGTTCCTTTTCGCCGAGTCGATCTACGACAACATCGCCCTCGGCAACCCACAAGCCTCGCGCGAGGAGGTGCTACGCGCCGCGCACATCGCGCACGTGGACGAGTTCACCGAGGCGTTTGCGGACAAGTACGAGACGATCGTCGGTGAGCGCGGCGTGCGACTGTCGGGAGGACAAAAGCAACGCGTGGCCATCGCACGCGCCATCGTCGCCAACCCACGGATTCTCATCCTCGACGAAGCGACGTCGTCACTCGACAGCGAGTCCGAGGCGCTGATTCAAGATGGTCTGAACGCGCTGATGCAAGGCCGGACGACATTCGTCATCGCCCACCGACTCTCGACGATCCGCAACGCCGATCAGATCCTCGTCCTCGAAGGTGGGGAGATCACCGAGCGAGGTACCCACAGCGAGCTAATGGTTCACGGAGGCCGCTACCGCAAGCTGTACGAAAAGCAGTACGGCGTGATGATCAACCGCTTCGTGAATGAGGGCGAAGAGTTGAGGGATCTCGCGGCGAAAGTGTGATTTTGCATCGCGCGGGGCGCGATGCGTTGTCGGTTAGCTGCGCTTCGCGCGTAACGGGGTGACTCAACAACTGCGAACGCGTCGTTGCGAGTCGAAATCCTCACATCGGCGTAGCCAGCTCGCTTGCAAGTACGAGAGCCCGTTTTGTCGAGCTAAGTCGATGCGAACGTACCCCCTAGAGCCGCGCTAGCGGCTGGAAAGAGGATAGCGAGGGGTGCGAGCGCTTTTTGCGAGCAACCCCTCGTAACGCGTGATTCTTCTTCTCCATGTCGCGTCAGCGGCATTGGAAAGTTGCGACAGATCGCGGTTGATCATCCAGTGCCGCTGACGCGACACGATTCTCAATTGCACCGATTACGAGGGGTGCTCGCAAAAAGCGCTCGCACCCCTCGCTACCCTCTCTTTGCCGCTGTCGCGGCACCGGTTCGGGAACATCGCGAAACCACGCGCAAACAGCAACCGGACAACGCGTGCGTCAGCGCGCAATCAACCGACAACTGACAACGCGTGCGCCGCCAGGCGCACGCATCACTCAGTCAGTTCCACATTCCAGTACGCCTCATCCAGGAAGTTCTTCCAGATGTCGGGGAAGTTTCTTCCCTGGAGGCGATGGAGCGGATGCCAGCGCGGGCGCACGGGCTGACGCTTGATCTGCAAGCCGGTCTCGGTCAGCAGCTTGTTTCCCTTCTTCACGTTGCAGGGAAGGCAGGCGCAGACGACGTTTTCCCACGTCGACTTGCCGCCGCGCGAGATCGGCACGACGTGATCGAGCGACAGCTCCGACGACGAAAACTTCTTGCCGCAGTACTGGCAGCGATTGCCGTCGCGCAGATAGATGTTGCCGCGCGAGAACTTGACCTCCTGCCGCGGAAGGCGGTCGAAGATCAGAAGCTGCACGACGTGCGGGATCAGGATGTTGCGGCTGGGCGTGCGGACGTAGTGATCGTCCGCTTGCACCGGGATGTCGGCCCAGTTGTCGAAGTCGTAAGTCCGGTACTCGGAGTCGACGGCCTTGACCTGCCCTTTGTACAACAAGGTCAGCGCACGGCGGGCAGAAGTGATCTGCACCGCCTGGAAGACTCTGTTGAGGACGAGCACGTTACCGTCGAGCATGATTTCCACTCGTAACGCCTCGGGACGGCCGAGTTGTTTCCATCTCCCGCCCGTGTTCCAAGGCTGAGTGACGACATGATACACGGGCCGGCAAGAAGGTCCCGAGGCCCACACAACGCGAAGTTTTCGGACCGCTCGTGACGGCGCCCCGAGCGGCTGAGTTGAAAAAAGTACCCGATTGATAGATAGTTATGAGCTAAGACGAATCCGAATACTGCTCTGCGGAGCGCGTTCTGGGTGTGGTTTTTGGGAGGCATGTATGCGCGTTTTGTCACGGATCGCTCTCGTTGTCCTTGTCGCCGCTGTCCTCGTTCCGACGGCGGCATTCGCCGATCAGTACCAGGCGACCTGCCCGCTGACGCTCGTTGCGACCAACGCAGCGCCAACTGCGTTCTACCTGTCGCCGCACGGCGTTTTCCGCTTCGGCTCGCAGGTGTTCGCGCTGCGCGGACAAACGCTCACGACCTACACCGTCACCGACCTTGGCGACATGCAGATCGCGCGCGAAGATTTCATCGGAGCGCTGGCCGCACGCGAGACCAAAGGCGGTGTGGCGTTCTCGAACGGATTCCTCTACGTCAGCAGTGAGGCGGGCCTGGAGATCTACGACCTGCGCAGCGTGCGCGCCGGCGGCACGGCTCCGATTCTGATCTCGCGCACGCCGGGACTTCGCTATCACCGGCTGGCAATCAGCGGCAACATTCTGGCCGCGCTCTATCCCGCGACCGATCTGCCCTGCTCCGCGAACGGACCAACAACGCCAAACTGTTTCAACGCCATCGACATCTACAACGTCGCGAATCCGCTCGTCCCGACGCGCGTCAGCACGATTTCGACGTACCTCAATTTTCTCGGCGGCTACAACGACATCGCGTTCAACTTCGGATTCCTCATCGCCGCGGCGAATGGCAACACGGTGGCGTATAACCTCACGAATCCGGCCGCTCCCACGCTCGTCGGCAGCCTGGCCGTTCCGGGCACCTTCCTCGTCAGCAACGGCGCGAACCTCCTCGGCGTCGGCAACGACGACGTAATCATTACCTACCTGATCACGCCAACCAATCCGTCCTCGTTCGTCTTCACCCCCTTCACCTATCATTCGACCGCAAATCTTCAGGTCGAGCGCGCCAACCCGATCATCTTCCATCCGCAAGCGGTATTCGACGAAGCGAACGGACGGCTGATCACGATGATTGATGAGCTCAATTACCAGACGCTTCAGCCGGCCCGTACGATTGCGTTCGACGTCTTCGATTACGCGACGGCGATGCTGGAGGGACGCGACCCGCGGCAGTACGAGCAGGTCTCCTACACGCAGGGCGACGAGGTGAAATGGAATCCGCTCTCCGTCGGCTCGCTGGTCTACGTCGTGGGTGAGATCACCGGCACGCAGACGTACGGCGCTTGCCCACTGATGACCGGCCGGATCGAGTTCGACACCATCGCCGGCACCGTCTGCGGCGGTTCGTACATCCACGGCTGGGTGACGGGAACGTTGAAGATCACGAACGTCGAGCTCTTCCTCGACGGCGGCTCCCTCGGCACGGCGTCGATTACCGGACCGCCGCGCAACGACATTCCGTCGACGACGCCTGTTTCGAACTGGCAGATCGCCGCGAATCTTGATGCCACCACCAAAGGCGTACACGTGCTTCGCGCCGTCGGCACCGACGTGAACGGCAATCGCCGCCAGTTCTCGAGCCAGTCGATTCTCTTCCCCGGCCCGGGCGCGAACTGCGTGGCTCGGCGGAAAGCGGCGGGCTCACACTAGCGAATCGATGATCGCCATCGCGGCCGCGCGCGGATCTTGCGCGTCCGTGACCGGCCTTCCGACGACGATGTAATCTGCGCCCGCCGCGATCGCCGCGGCGGGCGTTTTCGTTCTGCGCTGATCGCCCGCGTCACTCCCCTCGGGGCGAATGCCCGGCACCACGATGCGCAGCTCCGGACCGCAAGCCTCGCGAATCGCTGCGACCTCGTGCGGCGAGGCGACGACGCCGCGCAGACCGGACGATTGCGCGAGTTTCGCCAATCGAACCGCGTTGTCGAGCGCGGATCCGGCGAAGCCGATGCGCATCAGTTCTGCGTCGTCGAGACTTGTGAGAATGGTGACGCCGAGGACGAGAATGGCATCGCTAGCGCAGGCGCGAAGCATCCAGGTTCCGCCTGAAGCGTGCACCGTCACCATCTCCGCGCCGAGTGCGACGGCTTCGGCCACCGCATGTTGTGCCGTGTTCGGAATGTCATGAATCTTGAGATCCAGAAAAACCTTCGCGCCGCGATCCTGAACTTCGCGAACGATCGAAGGACCGTTCGCCACGAACGCCTGCAAACCGATTTTCAGCAAACCGACTGAGCCGTGCAGCGCGTCGGCAAGGCGGAGAATCTCGTCGCGCGAAGAACGGTCGATGGCTACGATCAGGCGGTCAATTGCTTGCATGGAGTGATTCTACGCGGGCATCGCGGTTCGAAAAGATAACATCCACTCCGACACCCTACTCCCGACGACCGACACCCGCACAATGAACAAATTCGACATCGCCCGCACACTCGACGAAATCTCCGACTACCTGGAGCTCAGCGAATCGAACCATTTCAAGGCACTGGCCTTCGAGCGCGCGGCCAACAGCATTCGCGGACTCGATCGCGAGCCGGCTGATTTGATCGCCAGCGGCGCGCTGCTGGACACTCCCGGAATCGGGAAAGCAACGGCGGCCATCATCGAAGAGCTCGTGCGCAGTGGCGAGTCAAAGTATGCCGAAGAGCTTCGCAGCCAATATCCGCCCGGAATCTTCGAGCTGATGCGCGTGCCGAAGCTCGGCCTGAAAAAGATCGGCGTGCTCTACGAAACGCTCGGCATCGGCAGCCTCGGCGAGCTCGAAGAAGCGGCACGCGCAGGCCGCCTCGCGGCACTGAAAGGCTTCGGCGCGAAAACGGAGCAGTCCATCCTGAATGGCATCGAAAAAGCGCGCCGGCGCGAATCGCACTTTCTGCTGCCCATCGGCGTCGAGGTCGGCGAACAGATTCGCGAGCACCTCGCCGCGATCGAGGAGATCGAAGACGCCGAGGTTTCGGGAAGCGTGCGGCGGCGGCTAGAGGTCATCCGCAACGTCAACATCGTCATCGCCACGCGCGCGCAGGAGCCGGTCGTACGCGCCCTCGCGAGTTTCGTCGAGCGCATCGAACGGATCGACGAAAACACGGTGAAGGCATTCGCGCGCAACGAAATCGAAGTCTGGTTTCACTTCGCGAAGCCGGACGAGTTCGGCGCCACGCTCCTCGTTACGACAGGTAGCCAGCAATTCGTCGAAGCCTTCTTAGCGCGCGGCGGGAAGTTGGGTCGGGCGCGAACGGAGAAGGAGCTGTTCGACAAATCCGGTTTGGCCTGGGTCGACCCCGAGCGCCGCGAAACCGGCGACGATCTCGCGCGCAAACGGCACAAGCGTCTCGTCGAGGTCTCGGATCTTCGCGGCACGTTCCACGTCCACACGACCTTCTCCGATGGGCGTCACACGGTGAAGGAAATGCTCGCCGCCGCGCGCGAACGCGGCCTCGATTACGTCGGCATCTCCGATCATTCGCCCGCCGCGTTCTACGCCCGCGGTTTGACGGTCGAGCGTTTGCGCGACCAACAGAAGGAGATTGCCGTTCAGGAGAAAGCTGTCGCTCCGATGCGCGTGTTTCGCGGTACCGAAGCCGACATTCTTCCCGACGGCTCGATCGACTACGACGCTAAAACGCTGGCCAAATTCGATTTCGTAATCGCCTCGATCCATTCGCGTTTCACCATGACGAAAGACGAGATGACCGAGCGAATGCTTCGCGCGCTCGACGACCCGCACGTGACGATGCTCGGCCACCTCACCGGCCGCAAACTCCTCACACGCGACGGCTACACGGTCGAGTACGAACGAATCTTCGAGAAGGCAGCCGCAAACGGCGTGATGATCGAGATCAACGGCAACCCCAACCGCCTCGACCTCGACTGGCGCCACATCCGCCTCGCCCTCGACCTCGGCGTCACCTTCACCATCAACCCCGACGCCCACTCAACGCACGAATACAACGCTCTGATCAGCGGAACATGGGTCGCGCGAAAGGCGGGACTGTCGGCGAAGGAAATCTTCAACACGAAGCCGGTCGAGGAAGTGGCGGAGTATTTGGAGGCGCGCCACGCGAAGGCGCGAAGACGCGAAGCGGTCTCTTAGTCGTCTTCGCGTATTCGTGCCTTCGCGTGACAGACCTGAAGCCAGGAACGTTACACCCGCGCCTTCGTCACTTCCTCCACCACTCGCGCGATCACCTCGTCCGCACTTCCGAGCTGCTTCGCGCGGTCTTTGCGGAAGCTCCACTCGATCTGGCCGTTGGCGAGGCTCTTTGCTCCTACGCCGATTCGTAGCGGGAAGCCGATCAGGTCGGCGTCCTTGAACTTCACGCCGGGCCGTTCGTCGCGATCGTCGAGAAGGACATCGATTCCTGCCGCGCGCAGTTTCTGATACAGCTCCTCGGCTGCCGTGCGGACGTTGTCTTCTTTGCCGATCTGTGTGACGACGACTTCGAACGGCGCAATCGGCATCGGCCAGATGATGCCGTCGTCGTCGTGGCTTTGTTCGATTGCGGCGGCGACGGTGCGGCCGATGCCGAGGCCGTAGCAGCCCATGATCATGGGCTGGCGCGCGCCTTTTTCGTCGAGGTAGGTGCAGTTCATCGGCTCGGAGTATTTCGTTCCGAGCTTGAAGACGTGGCCGACTTCGATGCCGCGATGAATCTGCAGCGGCGTGTCGCAGCGCGGGCAAGGATCGCCGGCAAAGACAGTCGTGAAATCGCCGTACTCCGGCTCCGGAAAATCGCGTCCCGGATTGGCGCCGGCGATGTGCGTGTCTTTCTTGTTGCCGCCGACGACCCAGTTCGCGACGCCTTTGAGCGAATTGTCCGCGAGCACGCGCGCGGCCTTCGTGCCCACCGGACCGCAGTAGCCGACGGGACCGCCGGTTGCGGCTTCGAAGCGCGTGTCGGGCATCATCTCCAGGAACTCGGCGCCGAGGTGGTTCTTGATCTTGATCTCGTTGCCTTCGCGATCGCCGCGAACGAGCACCATCACGCAGCCTTTGTCGGTGTCGAAGACGAGCGTCTTCACCAGCTCGGAGGTCGGCTTGCCGAGGAACTTGCCGACGTCGTCGATGGATTGCGTGCCGGGCGTGTGGATCGGCGCGAGCTCCGTCAGCGCTGCCGGCGTTGCATTGGCGTCGAAGAACTTCGACGTCGCCTTCTCCACGTTCGCGCCGTACTTGCAGTTCGGGCAGGAGACTACCGCGTCTTCTCCCGACTGCGCGAGCACCATGAACTCGTGCGAGGCCGAGCCGCCGATGTTGCCGGTGTCAGCATCGACGGCGACGTGATCGAGCGCGCAGCGATGGAAGACGGCGCTGTACGCGACACGCATCTTCTCGTACGTTTCGTCGAGCGACTCGCGGCTGGCGTGGAATGAGTAGGCATCCTTCATCACGAATTCGCGCCCGCGCATGAGCCCGAAGCGCGGACGCACTTCGTCGCGGAACTTCGTCTGGATCTGGTAGAGATTTACCGGCAACTGGCGATACGAGTTGATGGCATCACGGACCGTGTCGGTGATGACTTCTTCCGCCGTCGGGGCGTAGACGAAATTGCGCTCGTGCCGGTCTTTGACGCGCAGCAGCTCCTTGCCGTAGCGCTCCCAGCGCTTCGATTCCATCCACAGCTCGGCCGGCTGAATCGTCGGCATCGATAACTCGATCGCGCCGGCGCGGTTCATCTCTTCGCGGACGATCCCCTCCATCTTCTGCATCGACCGGAGGCCGAGCGGCAGCGAGGTGTAGATGCCGGCGGCGACTTTACGGATCATGCCGGCGCGCATCATCAGCTTCTGACTGATGACGTCGGCGTCAGCGGGAACTTCTCGCAACGTGTTGATGAAATATTGGCTCCAGCGCATGGGGGCGGGATTGTATCTCTTGCGGTCTCGCGGTTGCGGGGTTGTGCGGTTCCGCAGTTGCAGGTTGCCGAGTTGGCGGGTTAGCAGGGCTCATCAACATAGCAGCCAGCAGCACGACCCGCGACCGCGAAACACAGCGACCCCGCAACCGCAAATATACTTTCCAACCCATGTCCCGGATCCTCAAGTTCGATCGCTCGCCGGTCGCGCGCCTCATCTCATGCGCGGCATCGTTCGGATCGGCAGCGCTGGTGTTCGACTATTTATCGAAGGGCGAGCAAGAGATCGAAGCGCTTCCGATGGCGGGATTGATCCTGCTTTTCATCGGCACGCTGGCCGCGGCGGTGCTGCAGTACGGCGATCACATCTACCTCAGCGACGACGGCCTGATGTACGAGAACTGGGTCCTGAAGCACCTCGGCAAACGCGGCCGCTGGATGCGCTGGGAAGACGTGGTCGAGATCCGCGAGATCAAGCAAAAGGTACTGATCCTCTTCTCCCGCGACGGCCGCCGCATGCTCGTCGACGCCATCCTCGGCTACGCGATTGCGAAACACGAGATTCTCAAGCGCGCGCCGCAAGCGATCATGTCGGGGACGCTGGCGGGGGAGGAGTCGTGAGGAGACGACGACACTGTCGCGAGTTTGCGACGGTGTCGGGCGCTGACCGAGGAGTCCCTGGTCAAATCACTCGACAAGTAAGGGGATATTTTTCGGCGAGACTCTATTGGCTGCGTAAACCAACTCCGCAAACGGTCTAGTGTCGAAGAGGTCGGCTGAGTAGGTGCGCTTGATCTGGCGAGCGATCCTTTCAACCTCTTGATAGATCTCGATCAGATTGGCGAAGGTTGGTTGATTGGTTCGGCGTCCGAAAACGTTCATGAGAGCGCGAAGAACGCTTTCAGGTGATCGGTCATGGATACGCGGCCGTATCCCCCCAAGATCGCTGAGCGCTTTGTCCAGACGATAGGGAACCGTGTCGAACACGAACCACTGATGATTTGCGCCTGTACCTCGGCTTAAAGCAACCGCGAGGCCGAGCTCAAAAGCCATATTCAGGCGAGGTGTTCGAGGTGACTTTCCATCCAACGACATCAGGGAAAGATCATGAAATGAATACTGAGCGGTCGAGATCAGCTCATAAATACGTTCGAGTTGAAAGCGGCTCGAGGGGTCGCGAACAGCCGCTGTTGGCACCAACCCATGCCCAACGATTCCGGCAATGAACGCGAGGTAAACACGCTCGTATCGCTTCGCGTAAGGAACATTGATGAACGCGTTCCGCGATCCCGGCGAGGTCGTGGCTACCGCGGCATAACTCACTTCTTTGAGCGCGAAGCTTTGACGACGCTGGAAGACTTGCGGCCGCCGTTCCGCGAAGGCGCCTTCTTGCGCCAACTGGCCAGGGACTCCGCGCGATGCGCAGCAATCATGCGGTCAAGCTCAGCGACTCGCTTCGCAGGGATCCGGTAAAACGCTGCTATCTCTTCAGGAGTGGGGAATGGAGTAGTGATGATGACTTTGCCGGACATGATCGTGACTATTCTAACGCGCGCCGGTGCTCTTGCGTTCCTGCCGATTTTAGACGGCGATCTTCTCCACGAACGAATGCGGCGGCGGCACCGGCTCACCATTTTCGCGAAGACTATCGATATGCATCTCGATGGCTTCGCGAATTAAATCGATCGCTTCGTCACGCGTTTCACCGACAGCGACACAACCTGGCAAGTCAGGCACGTAGGCCCCAAATGAAGTGTCCCCTTGCTCAACGATGACGATGTATTCCATTCAGTTCACCTGGTCCTTTTTCAACCCCGCCTGCTTCCAAATGCTTCCGAGAGACCCGACCGGCACATCGACGCTGGCTTTTCCGGCGACCGTCACTGTGCCTGACTTTGTTGCATGGCGAAACTGCCGGTGACTGCCGCGTGTTCGAACCAGTTGCCAGCCGTCATCCTCAAGAGTTGCGATGACGTCCCGGACCTTCATCCTCTACCCAATCACCCTCTCATAAAACTCCCGATACCTCGGCACTACCCGATTTACGTTGAACTTTCCTTCGGCCAGGTCGCGGCCGTTGCGGCCGAGGCGGCGTTGGAGGTCGGGGGTGGAGAGGATTTCGATGGCGCGGGCGGCCATGCCTTCGATGTCGCCGACCGGGAGTAAGTAGCCGGTTTCACCTTCGACGACGACCTCGGGGAGGCCGCCGGCGCGGCTGCCGATGACCGGGACTTCCGAGGCCATTGCTTCGAGGGCGGCCATACCGAACGACTCGGCCTCGGATGGAAGTAAGAAGACATCCGCGGCTCCGACGACTTCCTCGAGGTTGGGCACGTTGCCAAGGAAGAAGACTTTTTCGCGGAGACCGTGATCGCGGCAGAAGGCTTCGGCGACTGAGCGTTCCGGGCCGTCGCCGATCATCACGAGCCGGCTCGGAACGGCGCGGGTGACGCGTTCGAAAACCGCCAGCACATCCATGATCCGCTTCACGGGACGGAAGTTCGAAACATGGCAGAGGAGTTTTTCGCCGGACGACGAAAACAGGTGCGAGAGCGCGCTGTCGTGTTTGCGGAAACGCGCCGGATCGACGAAATTCGGGATGACCTCGATCTCTTTGTTCGTGCCGAAATTGTTCGCGGTCTGCACGCGCAGCCACTCCGACACCGCGGTCACGCCATCGGAGACTTCGATCCCAAATTTTGTGATCGGCAGGTAGCTCGGATCGCGGCCGACGAGCGTGATGTCGGTGCCGTGCAGCGTCGTGACGAAGTGCAGTTTGCGCGACGAAACGATCTCGCGCGCGAGGTGCGCGCTGATGGCGTGCGGGATCGCGTAGTGAACGTGAAGGATGTCCAGCTTTTCGTAATCCGCAATCTCCGCCATCTTCGTCGCCAGCGCCAGGGTGTACGGCGGATAGGGATCGAAAAGCGGATAGGGCGTAACCGTGACCTCGTGAAATCGCACGCGCTCGTGGAGCATGCTGAGGCGCGACGGCATCTGGTAGCTGATGAAGTGAACGTCATCGCCGCCGCGGGCCAGGGCGATGCCGAGCTCCGTGGCCACGACGCCGGAGCCGCCGAATGTCGGGTAGCAGGTAATGCCGATTCTCATGATCGAGTTGCCGGGTTGCCGGGTCGCCGAGTTGGCGGGTTGACGAGTTGCTCGGTTGCTCGGTTGCTTCGTTGCTCAGTTGCGGAATCGCGACGTTTCTCAGCAACCCGGAAACTCAGCAACCCATCAACTGCGACGGCAACTTGGCAACCCGTCAACCCAGCAACCTCCATCACACCTCTCTCCCTTCGTACGCCGCGATGATGTCGTCCACCTTCGGCGGTTGTTTGGTCATGAAGGCTTCGCCGTACTCGACGCCGATCAGCGCGCCGAAGTGGCGGCCGCGTGCTTCGATCATCTCCAGAAACTTCTTGTCAGCGATGAACGTCGGCGGCTCCTTCGATTTCGGATTGTGGAACTGCGACTTGAACGCGGCGATGGCGCGCATTTTCGTCTTCCACGTTTTCGTCACGTCGACGACGAAGCTCGGCGTGACGAGATAATTCTGCGGGTAGTAAATCGTGACCTGCGGCCGGTGCGCGGGAAGGTCCGTCTCCAGCGCGCGCAGCCCCGACAGAAAGGATGCCTGCGCGACGATCTGTCCGGTGCGGATGTGGTCGGGATGGCGGTCATCGGGCCACATCGTGAAGATGACTTTCGGTTTGCAGCGGCGAACGACGGCGATGATCTGCATCTCCTCATCGCGGCCGGTGCGCATGCCGCCGTCGCCGAAATCGAGCTGGTCGCGAAAGCGCGCGCCGAGGATGCCGGCGGCTTTTAGCGCCTCGCGGCGGCGGATTTTGGGAGTGCCGCGCGTTCCCAACTCGCCGCGCGTCAGCTCGATGATGCCGACCCGCAGTCCATCCTTCACCGCTTTCGCGATCGTGGCGCCGCACGAAAGCTCGATGTCGTCGGGATGTGCGCCGAAGAAGATCATGTCGACCGGTTCAAGCAATGGATTTCCTCCATGTCATCGCGTGCCTCACAAACTCACCACCTTGCACACATCCTCATCCGGCGCGGCTTCTTCGATCATCCGGTCGATCAGGTGGCGGCCGTGCTCATTCCAGTAGGCGAACCAACCGGTGACGCGATCCTGCGGCGCGCCGTCGGGAACGAGCGTCGTGACGAGATCGCGTACCGCGGCGTATCGTTCGCGATCTTTCCGCGCCAGGCCGCGGATTGCGCGCTCCGTCAGTTTGTCGAAGTGATATTCGATGTGGCCGATCGAACGATTGATCGCTCGTGCCAGCGCGTGCTCGGCGGGAAGAGCGATCTCACCGATGCGCACGATTTTCTCGATGAGTGCACGGCGCGCGTCGCTGGCGAGTTGCTCAACTTCGCGCACGCCGGCCGGCTCGCGCGTCGCCAGCAGCGCGTCGGTGCCAGCGAAGATCTCTTCCGGCTTGATGTCAAAACGTTCGATCGTGCGAACGACGCGTTTCGGCGCGAGCAGCTCATGCGCGCGAAGTGCGACACGCGGCATCGGCACATCGAGCAGTTCATGCAACGGCGCGATCTGCGCGTAGTACGCAACCTCGGAAGGTCCGCCGACGAAAAGATCGGGGCGGAGAACGAAGTCTTGCAAGAGCGGGCGAGTGAGCGCCGAGGTCGAGGTGCGCTCCGGCGAGGCAATCGGTCGCGGACGGTCGAGTAACTCGCGGTTTCCGTGATCGTCGAGCTCGAAGAGCAGCGTGTAGGGCTCGCCGTCGCGCGGCACAACTTGCGGCGCGTAGCCAGCGATTTCCAACGCTTTCGAGCGCTGCGAAAGCTCGCGCTGGATGCCGTCCCAGTTCTTCAGGATGCTGTCGAATAGTGGTTGGCCGGAGCGGCGCAGCTCGGGGAGAAGCGCATCGACGAGGATGAATTTTTCATCGACCGCGGACGTGAGCAGCTCCGCGAAAGAATCGCGAAAGGTGATTCCTTCGCGCAACCAGGCAGGCCGTGGCATGTCGAGGTATTCGATGAGGCTGCGCGTCAGCTCTTCCGGAATCGGCAGCGAGCCGACGACGCGTTTCGAATCGTGTTTGTGCGCGCGAAGCGTCGTCAGATCGAGCTGCTGCTTCGGATCTCGCCTCGGCAGCGCCAGCGTCGCCACCTCGGCGAAGTCATGATCTTCGGTGGCCAGCCAGAAGAAGACGGTCGTCGGAATGCCGTTCGCTTCGTTGACGCGTTTCAACTTGAGCATGCCGGCGAGCTTGGCCAGCGTGTAGATGGGACCGCCGGCGAAACCGACTTGCTGGCCGGCGATGACGGTGAAGGTTTCGCCGGTGGACCAGCGGCGGACTTCGTCAGCGACATCGTGATTCCAGTGACGGTTGGATTCGATGAGGGCTGCGACGAGAGTTGCCGCCGGGCCGGCGGCGGTCCAGCCGGCGGGCCGCCGGCGCTCCACTGTTCCGCGCTTGAGGAACTGCGTTGCGTTCTTGTCGGCGGCTAGCCAGTCGCGCGTGAATTTGCTCAGGCCAGGATAGTGCGCGAGCGGGAAGCGGAGACAAGGAGGCTCGGTCTTCACGCTGCTCATCGCGCCTTGCTCCCGACGAGGATGAGGCGCGGCGAGGCGGCGTCGAACGGCGCGCCGGCGAAGTCGCCGAAGACCTGGCGGATCGAAAGGCCCGAAGAAGTGAACATCGTCGAGATCTCGTTGAGATCGTAACCGCGAACGCGCTCCAGGTAACGCTTTTGACCGATCGTGATGCGTTTGTTGAACGAACGGTCACGCGGATCGAACCAGCGCTCGATCTGCACGTTGCCGCTCGGCGTATCGCACGACTCGCGCTCGACAAGCTTCTCCAGCTCGCGGTCGACGTTGAGATAGTCGAAGAGGAAGACGCCGTCCGGCCGCAGCACGCGCGCCATCTCGCGCACCACGCTCAGATTTTCTTCTTCCGTGGCGAAGTAGCCGAAGCTCGTGAAGAAGTTGACCAGACCGGCGAAGCTTCCGCTGCAGAACGGGAGCGATCGCATGTCCGCGCGAGCGACTGGAAGCGGCCCATATTCGTCGATGCCGGTCCGCAAAAGCGTGAAGGAGAGATCGCAGCCGACCGCGTTAAACCCCGCACCATTGAATTCCGTGAGATGACGCCCCATGCCGCAGGCGAGATCGAGAATGACGCCATCGACGTCGCCGAAGTGCTCGCGAAAGAAGAGCATCTGGCGCCGCGCTTCGTGCTCGTCGCGATGCGCGTAGAGCTCGAGGTACTCCTCGCCGAACCACTCGCGATACCAGGTCATGGCAGGGGGCAGAGATCGGGACAGCAGAGATCAGCGACAAGAGACAAGAGATCAGGAAGGCTGATCCCTGGTCTCTGATCTCTCGTCTCTAATCTCTTCATCTCGCTCCACATCAACGCACTCTGTACGAATCCGGATACGTGAAGCTCACGCTGGCGCGCGTGACGCCGTTGCCGAGGACGATGGCGAGGTTGGGGGTGAGTGCGTAGAAGGGGCGGAGGTCGACCGGATTGCCGAGAACCTGCGTGCCGGAGATGCCGCAACGATCGCCGGTGCTGAGCATGCGCTCGATTGGTTTTCGCACGCGCATGTCCTGGTAGAGGGAGCCGGTTTCCTGACGCTCGGCGCCGTACGGACGCTCGTTGTAGGTCTTCGTCATCGACGTCAGTGCCAGGTCTTCTTTCGTCAATCGATCGTTCGTGTCGTACGCAAACGTGATGTTCGCTTCCCAATCGAGGCGCGGCGAGCCCTGCACGACAGTTCCGTTATAGCCGCCGCGGATCTTGACAGTCGACACGTTGTTGTTCGCGTAGGCAACGTCGGCGGTCATCGTAACGACATCATCGCAGCCGGCGGCGTTCTGATAGACGACCTGCTCCTGCGCGATTCGGTTTTGCGCGTCGAACGTGTAATGCACCGTGTACTTCTGGCCGTCGATGACGATGTCTTCGCGATCGAGCAGGAGAATGCCGAGGTCCGCGGTTTTGTGGGCAGCGAACGTCAGCATGTCGCCGCTCGATGATGACGTGATCTTCTCGAGGTAATCGGCGCCCTGAACGTAGCGGATCTCGTTGCCCTGGCGATCGTGCCATGACTGCAGGATGTCGCCGGCGTACGTCCAGCCTTCCGCTTTGCGCGCGTCCTGCACCTGCTGCTGGCGTGCGGGCGTGTAGCGCAACGCTTCGAGCATCGTTCCGTTGAAGAGACAGGGCAACGACTCGTTCTTTGCGAAGCGATCGTCGGCGAAATACGTGGCGCGTGTCGCCGTCGCGCCATCGCTGCATGGCCGCGAGCTCCAGGCAGATTGCGACGTCAAGTACGGACCGTGCCAGCAGTGCGGGCACCACGTCGCGCCGATCGGAAGACGGAATCCGCAGAACGGGCAGATGATCTTCGTCTTCATGTCGGACATCTCGCTCTCGATGCCGAGGATGCGTTGATCGATCGTTGATTTGGCGGTCGCGTCGGGCTCCAGCTCTTCGTAGCGATGAAAACGCTCCGACGCTTTCGTCAGCTCGCCGAGCTTCTCGTAGACGACGCCCTGATTGAAAACGGCAGCGGGATCGGTGGGACGTTGCTGCTCGGCATCCTGAAACAGTTTCAGCGCCGCCGGCAGATCACCTTTCGTGTAGAGGTACCGACCGCGCGTGAAGATCGCGGTGTACTCCTCATCGACCTGCCGCTTTTTCTGCAGTTCCCGTTCGAACTCGAGCTCGAGTTGCAGTCTGGCCACGAGCGGCTTTTCGGCGCCGTTCGGAAAGAGCTGGTTGTACCGATCGACCTTCGCCTGCGCCTCGGAAAAACGTCCGGTGCGCGCGAGCAGGACGCCCATGTTGTACAGCACCCCGGGAACGTCCGGCTGCAAAAGATCTGCTTTGGCGAACTGCTGGTAGGCGCTGGCGTAGTCCTTGATCTCCGCGAACTTCTTGCCGAAGTAGACGGCTTTGACGAACTCCTCGCTGGGAGGCATGGCAGCGGACGCCGCCGGCTGAAGTGCGGAAGTTGGCGCGGGAGCAGGCTGCGGGGGCTCCTGCGCGATAAGGCAGAAGGCAGAAAGCAGAACGCAGACGTTGGCGATGAGGCCCTTCATTTCAGGAGCCCCTCGATCACGGAAGTGAGCCACAACTGCTGCTGCTCGGTCGGCGATGACGTCGCCAGCAGCGCGTAGAGCGCGTGCCGCTTTTGCTGATCCGAGGAAGTAGCATCGCGCAGGACGCGCTCGGGATCGGCGACGCCCGGATCGAAGACGACATCCTCCGCATCCCGCGGCGCCCAGTGTGCCACAACATCGCTGCCGAAGAGTTTCGCCACGAGTGCTAGACGTTCGCTCTCTTTCTTTGCGCCGTTGGCTGCGGCGACGAGACGGCTCTTCGCGCCCGAGCCGACGATGATTGAGCGCAGGTTGGAGAGAAGCTGGATCCGTTGCGTGCAGGCATCGAGAACCTGGGCCTTGACCGCTTCGTCGCCGATCGAGCCGCTGACTTTCAGCACGTTCTGGATACGTTGGGATTCGTAGCCGATGAAGGTATCCGCGACATCTTCGGGCGAAGGCAACTCCGGTTCATCGGCGACGACGACTGTCGATTCGATTGCAGGCGGCGGACCGAGGGACGCGGGCGCGGGAACGGGTGCAGGCGACGCGGGCTGCGGAGCGGGAGCTGGTTGTTGCTGCACCTCGGCGGGAGCAGGCGTCACAGGCATCGGCGAGGGCACGGCACTGACCGGCGGCGCGATTCCCGGAAGCGGAATCTCCGCCAGCGGCAGATCGAGTGAGGAGGCCGAGGATGACGTCGTGTCAACCGCCTTGGTGATTCGAAGATCGTCCGGACTATTCGATGCGGTCGACGCCGCCACCGGCTGCGGCATCGTCACGAGTTTCGGACCGCCGATCAGCGGAGCGGCAAACATCGGCGCCGCAAGACCGCGAATCAGCTCCGAATCCGACAGCACACCGGCGTCGAGCAATCGTTCGCGAACGCGCTGCCGCACATCGTTCGCGAGCTGTACTTGCGCCCAGCGAGCGGATTCCGTCAGCATGTTGGGGCTGGCGGCTTCGACCGTCATGTCGCAATGGCACGGTCCAAACGTATCCGCCTTCCACCAGTCGGCGCGGCGTTGCGTGCGAAAAAACTCGACCACGGCCATGTTGCGCTTGAAGTGAAGATCGCGGGCGCGGTCGCAGGCCGCCTGCGATGCGAATTGATTGATCCCGTATAGCTCGATGAATCCGCGGTTATCGGGGCGGAACATCAGCACGTGATAGTGGAACGTCTCGCATGGACGGCCGGCAACCGAGGCGACCGGCGGACAGACGAGTGGTTGCGCCAGAGCGGAGCTGACGCACGCGCACACAAGCACAACGATTGCTAAAAGAGTTCGCATAGTGGAGCGGCGCGACTTGCCGCGATTATATGTTCAACGTTCGTATGGCATCGTCGTAACCCGTTCGCCAAGAAGGAGAACCCATGAAGAAGCGCATTCTCATCGTATCGGCCGTCGCTGCTCTGGCCGTGCTCATCATCGTTCCGATGGCGCTGGCGCAGCATCGGTTCGGAATGGGCCGCGGACACGGCTGCTCGATGGCAGGCGGCCGCAGCGGCATGATGATGTTCGGTCGCTTCGGCCGCGCCAAAGCGGCGCTCAACCTCTCCGACCAGCAGGCCGCGGACATCAAGAAAATCTTCGCCGATCTGCGGACGCAGAACGAGCCGTATCGCGCGTCGATGCGCAGCGGCATGCAGTCCGTGGCGCAGGCTCTGATCGCCAATCCGAATGACGTCGCCGCCGCACAGGCGCTGCTCGACAAGCAGAGTGAAGCCGAGCACATCATGAAGACGAACGCGCTCAACGCCGCTGCGAAAGCGCTCAACGTCCTCTCCCCCGACCAGCGCGCCAAAGCTGCAACGTTCCTGCAGCAGCGGATAGCCAGACAGGCTGAGAAGTAAGAAGATGATGAGCGCCACGTCGATGTTCGGCGGAGCCACGATCGGCTCGCTCGCGCTCGATCGATCGGTTTTCACGGCGGAGAGGGCGCAGACGAGAAGCGCAACAAACGAAGACCCGATCGAAGCGCGCGCGATCGCCGCCGTCAAAGCGGGCGACGCCGGTTCGTACGATTACCTCGTGTCGAAATACACGAGGCGCGTGGTTTCGATCGCGTGGGGAATCGTCCGCAATGCCGCCGACGCGGAAGATCTGGCGCAAGAGGCGTTCGTCAAGGCGTACGAGAGCATCGGACGTTTCAAAACCGGCGAGCCATTCGGTCCCTGGATCTACCGCATCGTTACGAACCTCGGCCTCGACCTCATCAAGCATCGCAAACGATTCCGGCATGAAGAGATTACCGACGCGGCACCGGCAGAACGGCGTGACCGCGCCGACCTTCCGGCAATCACGAACGAGCTGGCGGCACGGATCGATCGCGCCATCGAGTCGCTTCCGGAGATGCAGCGTATCGTGGCCCGCCTGTATCTCGTCGAGCAGTTCGGACACACGGAGATCGCGGCGATGACAAACCTGACCGAGGGAACCGTCAGGTCGCATTTATCGCTGGCCCGAGGCAAACTGAAAGAGAAACTGGCAGACCTTCACGGGGGCAACAATGACTGACGACACTTTTCTGGAGCGATTGCGCGACGACGCGCGGCAACTTCAGTTCGAGCCCGACGATGTGATGACTTCGCGCATCGCGGCCCGCGTCCGCGCACGCGTGTCCGAGGAATCGGCGGGCGGCGTCTCGCTGCTTCTGGCGCGCTGGTTCCGGCCGGTCGTGGCCTCGCTCGCGGCACTCTCGCTGGCGGCAATCCTCGGCGTCGGCTGGCTGGAGCTGCGCCCCGAACCGGCGCCCGGCCTCGATGCGGTCTCGAGCAGCCAGACCGTCGACGTTTCGGTCGGAGGAGATGTCTTCAGTGTCGAATAAGACCCGCACCGCGGCCATCGTGGTCGTGATCGTCGCGTTCATCGCCGGCATTCTCGTCGGCGTGGCGGGCGATCATTTTTATCTGCTCCACAACGGCCGTCTTTCGTCGCGACACGCGCGCTTCTCCGCTGGCCGGATGACCGAGCGTCTCGCCGGCGAGCTCAAGCTCTCGCCGCAACAGAAGACGCAGGTGCAGCAAATCATCGAGCGTCACCGGGCGAAGATCGACGCGATCATGAACAACTCGCGTCCGCAGGTGCGCGGCGAGATCGACGCCACGAACGCGGAGATCGAGACGATCCTGACGCCCGCGCAAAAAACAAAATTCGCCACGCTGCGGATGAATGTAGCGCGCCGCCGCGCACACTGAACGTTTCGGACGGCGGCTAACGCGCGCCGTCGGGGCGGACGCGCAGGAAGAACGTGCAGGCCTTGCCCGTCTTCGACTCCACCCACACCGAGCCGGCGTTTGCCAGCGCGAATTCGCGCACTTTGAAGAGACTCCGTCCCGTCCGTTCGGGCGCCTGCGGATTCCAGACGAAGCCCGGCTCGAAGATCGCGGAGCGAAGCTCTTCCGGCACCACCGGACCGTTGTCCATCACGAAGAGCAGCAGTAGCGGCTTGCCTTTGTGCTCCATCCAGCGAACGCCCATCACGACCTGGCCGCCGGGCGGAACGTAGTGAAGCGAGTTGTCCATCAGGATGCCGAGTGCGTCGGCGAGCTGCTCGTGATTCTTAAAACGCTCCTCCAACTCCGGCACGTCGCGCTGGAGCTGAACGTTCTTGAGATCGGCAAACGGACCGAAACGATCCGCGACCGCGTGAATGATGTCGCCCACCTTCGGGATCCGCGCCGTCGGCGATGCTTCCTTCACCTCGGGCGCCATTTCCAGCGATGAGAGAATCTGATCGATCGTCCCCGCCCAATCCTGAAGAAGCGGGTCGCGCTGGCCCGTGCGCGCGGAGGCGAGCACGGACTCGCGCAACGATCGTAGCGGCGCGAACACCGTCTCGCGCACGAAGGCCACGAACGACGCGTGCGCCGGATTCATCGGATCGGCTTCGCGGAACATCAGCACCGCGCCCATCGCGCCGCCGGAGATCGGAACGAGTGTGTAGAGAATGTTGCGGCTATTGATCCGAAGCGCGGTCGATGACGGCACCGACAACTCGCCGACGCGCGCGCCGCTCAGCGCCTCGATCTGTTTCACGGAGCCGAGATCGGTTTGCGGCACGCCGAACAACCGCTTCGCCTCCTCGGTCACGAACTTCACGCTGCGATCCGCGGAGAGCACGATCGCTGGCGCGCCGGCAGCCATGAGAACGTTGGCAATGCTGGTAATCGCCGGTGAGGCCGACTCGACAGGAAACGGCAGCAGAGGCGCTTTTGGGAAAGGCTCGGGTTCCGGAGCCATCGCCGTTGCTGCCGCGGCTTGGCCGCTGCCGCTGCTACGCGGAGCCGAGGTCTCGCGCGGGGGTGGCGGCGGTGGCTGCGCTTTCGGTTTCGCTGAGACCGGCGCGCTCGCACGCGGCGTCTCGACCGGCGGCGGAGGTGGGATTACTTCAGAGGGAGTGGCGGCCTGCTTCGGTTTTCTGGGCTTGTCGCATCGTTCGCAGAGGATTCCCCGCGTGATCGCCGCACCGCACATGAAACATTTCGAGGCCATGGGACAAACTCAGGTGCGGGATCTTACGCCCGCTACTTACAGAGCTGCAAGATGATAGCTCACGGGTCAGTTTATTACAGCCGCGCCGATTCATCCTGACCCACGGCCGGATGATAGGCTTCGCCGCCGTTCGGAGGGCTTCATGAAACAGATCGTCGTGATCGGCGCAGGGACGATGGGAAACGGGATTGCCCACACGGCTGCCGCATCAGGTTTTGACGTAACCCTCATCGATGTCGCGGAGGCGTTCCTGGAGCGCGGGATGACGGCGATCTCCAGCAACCTGCAGCGCGGCGTCGATAAAGGGAAGATGACGGCCGAGGAGAAGCAGCAGGTGCTCGGGCGGATTCGCGCCACGAGCGACGTCAATGCTGCCGCCGATGCCGACATCGTCATCGAAGCAATCATCGAAAACCTCGCCGCCAAAACCCAACTCTTCGAAAAGCTCGATGCCCTCACCCGTCCCGACTGCATCCTCGCCTCGAACACCTCCTCGATCTCGATCACGAAAATCGCCGCGGCGACGAAGCGGCCCGACAAAGTCATCGGCATGCACTTCATGAATCCCGTGCCGGTCATGACGCTCGTCGAAGTCATCCGCGGCATTGCCACCAGCGACGAGACGTACGGCCGTGTCGAGGCGCTCTCAAAGCAAATGGGCAAGACGGCCATCGAGGTGAATGACTATCCCGGCTTCATCTCCAACCGCGTGTTGATGCCGATGATCAACGAAGCGATCTTCGCGTTGTTCGAAGGCGTGGCTACCGCGGAATCGATCGATGGCGTGATGAAGCTGGGCATGAACCATCCGATGGGACCACTCACGCTCGCCGACTTCATCGGACTCGATGTCTGCCTGGCCATTCTTCGCGTCCTCGAAGATGGATTCGGCGATCCGAAATATCGTCCCTGTCCCCTGCTCGTCAAGATGGTCGATGCCGGCTGGCTCGGACGCAAGAGCGGCCGCGGTTTTTACGACTATCGGAAGTCCTGAATAACAGGGATGACGTAACGCCTCAGCGGTGTTCTAATCGCCCACATGCTCTGCCAGACCTGTAGCGCGTTGAACGATGACGAGCGCGAGTATTGCTTTCGTTGTCAGGCGAAACTCCTCGTTCTCTCGGGAGTGAGCTCGTTCGAAGAGGACGAAGTCGAGGAGTACGACGAAGAAGGTGACGTATCGCTCGACGAACATCTGCTCGAGCGCGTCTCCGGCCTCGAGGAGATCGTCAAGCGCAGCGCCGAGACCATTCGCAGCATCGTCGATGCGATCCAGAAGCACGAGCGCGCCATCTTCATCAACCAGACCGGCCTGCTGTCGGTCAAAGAATTGCTCGAGCGGAAGAACGTCGTTTCCGCCGACGAGCTGGTCGAGTTGTGGGAATCGAAGATGGGCGAGCAGATGCTCGCACTCGAAAAGAAGCAGCGCTTCACGGAGCGCAAAGACCGGATCATGTCGCTGTTCCGCGGCGAGCGGCGCGAGCGCTTCGTGCAGCTTGTGGCCGAGGCGGAGTCGGCGATCGATGCGTTCGATCCTGACCGCGGCATCAAGGCGCTGGAAGAAGCGTTCAAGCTCGATCGCGATAACTACGAGCTCTCCTTCTTCCTCGGCGAGATGTTCTTCAACGACGGCAATCTCGATCGCGCCAAGCACTACCTCGAGCGCACGCTCGAAGTGCAACCCGATCATTTCGACGCCGCCGTTTTCTACGGCGTCCTGCTTCACGAGCGTCAGGATCTCAAAGGCGCCGAACGCTGGCTGCGTCGCGCCATCCAGATTTCGCAGGAGTCGTTCCTGCCCTACTTTTCTCTCGGCGCGATTTACGCCCGCAAAGGAAAGCTGCTCCGTGCGCAGAAGTTCCTGGAAAAAGCGATTCAGATCGAGCAGTTGCCGCAGGCGCACTATCTCCTCGGCACGATCTTCTACGACAAAGGCCAGCTCGAGCGCGCCATCAAGTCGTTTCAGTCCGCGCTGAAGCTCGACCCTGAGTACGAGGAAGCGATCTACCACCTCGGCCTCTGCTATCTCGACCGCAACTGGAACCGCAAAGCGATCGATTGCTTCCAGGAAGCGCTGGAGCTCAATCCAAACAAGATCGAGTACCAGCAGGCCGTCAAGATTTACGAAGGCATCTCCGGCCACATTCCGCTCGAAGGTCCGGCCGCGGACGAGTTCAAGAACGCCGAGGTGCTGGCCACGAGCGGCAAGTACCTCGAAGCGCTCGATCACTACCGCCGCGCCTCCGCCGTCGATCCCGACAACACCAGCATCCTCATGCCGTACGCGCTCCTCTGTTCGCACCTCGAGATGAACACAGAGGCCATCGCGGCAGCACGGCGCGTGTTGCGCCAGCGTCCGACCGACGTCGTTGCCGCCGCCGCGTACACGACGCTCGTCGAAGCCTTGCGTGCCGAAGGAAACTTCAAGGACGCGAATCGTGCGCTTGAAGAAATGCTGCGCGATTACACATCCAACTACGCGAAGTCGATCGCCTATTACGAAAAGGCTTACAACCTCGCCGAGATGGAAGAGAGCCTCGATGAAGCGCTCGAATCCGCGCAACTCGCACTCCGCTATTCACCAAAAGAGCTGAAGCAGTTCCCGCTCGCCGCCCTCGGCTGGGTGTATTTCAAACGCCGCGAGTTCGACAACGCCGTCGATTTCCTGACCAAGTCCGCCAACCTCGGCCCCACCGCCACCAACCTCATGCACCTCGGCATGGCCCTCCTCGAAAGCGGCCAAAAAGACCGCGCCCGCCACGTCTTCCGCAAAGCCAAGAGCTTCAAAGCCCAGGGCGCCGGCCTCGAAGAAAAAATCCTCGAGCAAATCCGCTCAACGACAAAGCTCATTGATCGCCTGCACGCAAAGCGGCGAAGGGCGCCAAATAAGGCGTAGGGTGAAGGCGAGACTTCAGCGTCACTCTTGGTTCCTACCGAAGCCCTAGCAACCTCTTGTGCCGATTGTCGAGGATTCGGGCTTTGGCAGCGACATCTTCGCAGCGTCGAATGTCTTCCGGGCTGAGGACTCCGCGCAACGTCAATCGCTTTGTCATGAGTTTATCGACCGGCACCACGCAAAGGCTGCGGAAGTCGATCAGCGTCTCAAGCGGAAAGAACGGATACGAAGCAGGCGGCAGAATCAACACATCAGAAAGAATGGATGGAGACTCGCGATGCCTGGCGATCTTTGACGTGGCGAGGAAGTAATGGACATCTTCGCCTTCACCCACGGGCTCCGCATTGAACACAAGACACAATTTGCTGCGCGCTTGGTTATCGCCCCAGAAGGGATACGAGTCGTCATGCTCGGCGCGGAAGATCACGCCTCGATTAAGGGTGGGGATTCCCATCCATCCAGCCCTACCAAGTCATCGACTCAGCGAAGTCGCGGTCATCCTGGTCCTGCCGAATGAGATCGATCATCGGCGCGGAAGGGTCGAAAAACGACTCAAAGGGAATCGGGATTGCGTTTCGTTTGGCAGCATTGCGCGCCGCCAACGCAGCCTCGATCTCGGGAAAGTCGTGTGTCAAATCGCGAAGTTGCCACGCGGTTTTCTTCCCGTACGCCTCGACAGTCTCTTTCAATATTTCGATGTCGCTATCCGAGAAAACATCGAGATCCGGTTCATGCCTGGCGATCAATTGAGGGTAAGCCGCAGATCGCTGCACGTCGAAGTACTCACGCATCGAGACGTCATCAGGATCGTCGGCAAACCGGGCGTTCAACAGATCGCGCGTGATCGAGGGAACCGGCCCGTGCTCCATGCAGACATACGTGTCACCGGTGATCGTTCGTCCGTAGCGCAACAAGTGCGCGCGATCGGCGAGGAACAGCAGCTTCGAAGACTTCATTTGGTCGAGGTCAGCCACGCCGTTTCGGGAGAAAAAGGCGAGAGCATTCATCACCTTGTCCTGATCGTAGCGAAAGCGGATCGTTTTCATGAGGCGTCCTAAATTCAAAGCACCAATCGAATGCCGTAGTGATTGCCGGCGTGAACTGTTGCAAGCATGGTACTCACAACGTTCATCGGGCGCGACCTCATCCCGGAGGCAAATGCGGTCCTTACCGCTTCGGATTCGCCAGCCGCATCGGACTAATCGACTGCGACGAGATGTGGATGTCGCCTTCTTCGGCGTAGAGCTCGACGCGCTCGCCGCCGCCGTTGATCTTGCCGGTGACGTGAATGCGGGTCTTTGCTCCGACCTGCTCGCGGCGCACGGTGAGGCCGGTGAAGTCGATGTGCATCTCGTTTACGTCGGGATCGGACGTGAGGATCGTGGCGTCGATGTCGGCGCCGAAGCGGGGGCTGACGTTCAGGATTACATTGCCCTGCATCGTATGGGCAAGCATCTTCAGCGTGCGCTGCCGGGGATCGCCGGTGATGGTGATGTCGCCCGAAGTTGTCTGCGCGTCGATCGCGCCGGACGTCTGACGGACGATGATGTCGCCGCCGCCGGAGCGGAGCGTCATCGGACCGCCGGAATAGACGATGCGAATGAGCCCGCCGTCGGTCGAGACCTCGCCGCCCATGCGTGCCGCGCGCACGAGAACGTCACCCGCGCCGGTGTGCGCGGAAAGCAGGCCGATGATGTCGCCGAGGTTGAGGGGGCCGCCCATGGAGGTGACGATGCACTGGCCGAAAACCGTGCCGAGCTCCACTTCGCCCGCACCGGTTTCCACGTGGGCATTGCCGCGCACCTCGCCAACCGTCACGTCCGCGACCGATGCGGCGAAGGTCCAATCGCCGGTAACAAACGGCAACTGAATTTTTTGCGGTGGGCGCAGGAGCACGTCGTTGGCCGCGTGCTCGTGTACCGGACGATTGAGCCGCATCGACGACGCCTGAGCCGCGTTCGTGCCCTTGGCCAGCAGCAGCACGCGGCCCATCATCGTCGCCGTGTTGATCGCCGGCCCGCCGGGGCCGTTGACCTGTCCGCGAAAAATCGTTCCCGAGAAACGCGGTGCGCGAATCGAGAACGTCGTCAGGATGTCGCCATTGATCGTGTCTGCGATCCAGTCGAATTTCGCAGTTGGCGGCACATAGACGTCGATGTCGGCGTTGACCGCCTCCACTTGCGCCTTCGCGGTGGGACTCTGCTGATAATCGTAAATGACCCGGCCGTTGACGATGCTGAGAGCGGACGCGCCGCTGACGTCTTCCATGATCACGGTGGCTGTGAATCCGTTGACCGTTATGCCGCCGCTGATGTGCGCAACACGGATATGGTCGGCGGATTTCGAGCCGATCTTGACAGCAATGGTTTTCGGCACGCGAATCGTGTAGTTGACCGTGGCGTGGGCATTGCGCAAGGCCGGCATCACCGTGCGGATCAGGCGGACTTTTGAGTCGCCCTGGAAGCTGATGACTACCGCGTCCGCCGCTTCCTTCAACGCCGTAGAATCGGTAGCGACGATCGAGCGCTCGGCCGTAACGGAAATCATCGTCCCCTCGCCGCCGATGACGTCGATGCTGCCAAAGGGATTGTCGATCCAGACGGAGCCCGCGGGATCGATCGCAAACTCGCGCACGATGCGGTTGACCGGCGCGAATGTCGTCGCCAGTAACTGTGTCGCCGGCAACAGCGCCGCGACAACGATGAGAATTCGAATGCCTGGTTTCATCGGGGTTGAATGCTGCTCAATGCCTCTGCCGCTTTGACGCGAACGTAGACGTTTTCGTCACCCTGCGACGCTTTCTTGCGCAGCGTGTCGACCATATCGGGATCGAGCACCGCACCGCTGCGGGCAAGCTTCGCCAGGGCCTCGACTGCCTTGACGCGCACCGCGGGATTGGGATCGTTCTTGAGCGCTTCCACGAGCGCGTCGCGCGTGCCGTCGGTCATCGCCAACTGCATCGACTGCAGCGTGTCCGCGGCCTTGATGCGCACGCCCTGGTGCTGATCGGTGCGAAGCACATTCGCAAGCGCCTCGGTGATCTCGGGATCGGGATTGCCGACGCGCGAGTAGGTTGCACGCACCCAGTCGATGGCGCGCGAGCGCGATGGCGACATCTTGTCCTCATTCTCGAGGACGTAGCGAAGCAGGCGAACCATGCTCTTGTCCGCCGGACGCCCAGTGACGGTCACATGAGACGTGATGTCGAATGACACACCGATCTGCTGGTTGGACGGCGACGCGTCTGTGAACTGCACATTCTGGATGTCGGGCCGTCCTTCGATGTTCGGACTGATCGACGCAGCGGGAAGGACGCGCGATTCAGCGATCGAGTACGACGGCGTAATCGGCATGGCCTGTTGAATCGCCGTGATCTGCGCATCCGTTGGCTTCAGTTGCACTTGCGGCGTAGCGCGATGTCCGGCGTAGAACGCGCCGCCCGCGACGATCACAATCGCCGCTGCCTCAGCCAGCCAGCGTACCGGGCTGCGGCGCCGGAAGGGAACGACGTTTGCCGGAATCGCGGACGCGGCGGAGATCTCTGCGAGGAAACGTTTTTTCAACCGCGACGGCACTTCCACTGTCGGAAGCGCTTCCAGAATCTGCCAGGTTTCCTTCGTGGCCGACCACTCGCTTGCGCAGGCCGCGCAGCTTTCGATGTGCTGATGCGTGAGCTCGCGCTGCGCCGGGTCGAGCGACTCGGTCAGCAACAGCGGCATGGTCTCGGACATCACACGACATTCAGACATTGGTTCCCCCCCCGGGCATCGCCGGTAAGCGCTTTCTTGAGCACTTCCATGGCGCGAAATACTCTCGTTTTGACCGCCCCCTCAGAGCAGCCCGAGATCTGCGCGATCTCCGCATACGACAGCCCCTGATAACGCGAAAGCAAAATCGCCTCGCGCTGGTCTGGCGACAGCAAGGTCAGCGCTTTTTGTATCCGTTGTTCGTCTTCCCGCCGTTCGAGATTCCGCTCCGGCGAGAGCTCGGCCGGCGCCGGAAGAGAGATCAAAACATCCTCCCCTTCCTTCGCTCTGTTCTCGGCTTTTCTCAGGTAATCGCGGCACCAGTTGGCCGTGATCGAGAAAAGCCACGTCGAGAGCTTTGCGCCACCATGAAACTGGTTGGCATGCTTCATCATCTTGACAAAAACTTCCTGGGTCGCGTCTTCGGCCGCCTCGCTGTTCTTCAGAAAGCGGTACGCGAAGTTGTAAATCCGGCTCGAATAACGATCGTAAAGCTCCGAAGCGGGAGAGAAGTCACCCGCCTGAACGATGGTCATTAATTCCTGATCGCTCAGGTGTTTCATCTCCCGATCTCGCTCATTCGACGCAATCATCACAGAAAGGTTACGGACCGTCTGCCGGAACAAAGCTCGCCTCGGGTTCATTCGGGCGGGGAGTGGGGCGTAGGGAGTTGGGGGCGGGAGAGCGGCGTGTGCCGTCTCCAGTCTCAGCTCCGACACCCGACACCCCACCTCCGACTCCCTCGACGAAGGCGATGACGATCGCGAAGAAGTCGAGCATGATCCAGAAAACCTCGGTATCGCCGAAGTTGAACTCGAACATGCCGGCGGCTCCGAGGCTGGCTACGACCACGACACCGATCTCTGCGAACTTCGTTGCCGGTCCGCCCCAGGCGCGGGCGCACTCACGCAAGAAGAGTCCGAGCAACATCAGATAGGCCAGCAGCGCCAGCACGCCGCGCTCCGCCAGAAGCTGGATCACGTTGTTGTGCAGATGCGGGATGCGGAAGCGCGGCGCGTCGTGCTTGCGGTAAAGCGGGTAGATTTCCTTGACGTTCGCGGGCCCGACGCCGAAGACCGGATAGTCTTTAATGATCTCGACTCCCGCCTCGGCCATCCGAATCCGATCGAGGTTCGACGACTGCCGCGTATCGAAGCTCGAGATCACCCGGCTGAAAACGGGCAACGGCGCAAAGCTGATGGCGATGATCGCCACCGGCACCGCCCACGCCAGCGCCTTCGGCCATTTCAGGATCAGAAGCACCGCGATTCCGACGATCCATCCGAGCCACGCACTGCGCGTGAATGTGATGAGCAGCGCGAGGTTCGTCACGACGCCGCCTGCGAGCAGCCAGACGTTTCCGGCGTCGTAAATCCAGAGCACGATGAACGTCAGCGCCACCGGCAGCAGCAACCCGGACAAGGTCATTACGTGCGCGGCCGGACCGGTGATGCGATGCTCCAGGTCGCGAAAGCCGCCCGCGGTGACGTATTGCGCCAGCCCCATCGATGAGGCCATCGCTCCGAAAATGAGCAGCATCCGCAGCGCCGTTTCGCGCGCCCTCGGCACCTCGCGCAGCAGGATCAACGCCGCCGGAAAGAGCAGCATCTTTCCCCACAACGCCGTCTCCCCGAACGAATGGATTTCGCGCTCCGCCACCAGTGCAGAAATCGTCGACGCCAAACCGTACAGCGCGAGCGGCACATAGAGAATGTGAAACGACGGCTTGAGGAATCCCCGCCAGAGACACCAGCCGACCGTCGCGGTCGCGGCAAACGCGAAGACCTCGGACGACGCGACCCAGCCCGAGCAAAACAGATGACCAACGTAGAAAAAAAGCGCGAGGGCGACCGGGAGCGGAGTTTCTTCAGGAACGTCCAGCCGGCGCTTAAGGAACACGGCGCGGCGTCACGCTTCTTCGAACGCTTCGTCGACGAGCATGACCGGGATGTCGCTGACGATCGGGTAGACGCGGTGGCACTTCACGCACTGCAGCCCCTCTTCGACGACGAGCTCCTCGCCCCGCATTTTGTCGCGGAACTTATCGCGAACAGTGACCCGCCTCGCTTCCGAAAGAGGCACCGGCCGCACCTCTTCCTTGCAGATCGGGCACGCCAGAATCTCGAGAAGCTGCGGCTGAATGGCCATGACGGCGCGGAGTGTAACATCGCACTCTCGCGGTTGCGAGGTTACGCGAGATGCGGATCGCGCCTCGCGCTCGTACTTCCTCGGTCAGAGGATTTCGCGTGCATTTTGGATACGATTGACGCAACCTATTCGACCTAGCCATGTCACTCGCCAACGCAGAGCAGCCAGTTCTTTCGCCAGAAGAGCAATGGCTCTCGTACTTGCGCTCTCTGGCTCGCCGGAAACTCGCGACGCCTGCTGTAGCTGTTGCCGCAGAAAATCTCTGGCGCGGATTGCGAGCCTCGGTGCCTGCCATCACGCGGCCCAACGCCAGCCCGACAGATGAGGGTGGTCTTTCGATGTCCTGGAGTCTCGGGAGACACTATCTGGAGATCGAGATTCGATCGTCCTCCAAGTACGACTGGTTTTATCGAGATCGGGATCTTGGACGCAGCGCTCGCGAGCGCGGGCAAATCGTTGAAGAGGCTCCGACTGATTTGTTGAAGAAGCGGCTCAGTTGGCATTGATCTCCACGCCTTCCGTGAACCGAATCCGGACTGTCAGCTCGATTCACTCAGCGACTGCCCCGACTGCCAACCGAACGACCTGATGAAAGTCCTCCACCTCGCTTCCGGCAATCGATGGACAGGCGCTGCCGCACCGGCGTTTGCCGAGGCGGAGGCGTTGCGTGAGGCGGGTGTTGATGCGCATTACGCGTACGTCGGTGGTTACAAACTGCAGCAGAAAATCGGGCATCACGACTTCGCCCATGCTCTCATTGGCAAAGCGCAGAATCCCTGGTCGTTCCTGCGCACGGCCGACGCCATTTCGCGGCTGATCGAACATCATCGCTTCGACGTCGTTCACGCGCATCTCACCTATGATCATTGGCTGTCAATTTTCGCCTCGCGCGGAAGCGGGCCGGCCATCGTTCGAACGTTTCATGCTGCCCGCGTCCTGCGCAGCGATCCGTTCACGCGATGGCTCATCAACCGTTCGGACGGGATTCTCGTCAACAACGCGTCCTTCGCCGAGATGGAGCCGATTCGGCGCCGGAATCCCATCTTCACGCCGCCTCCACTCGACGAGCGGCAGTTCAGGCCTGACGGATCCGACCTCCGCGCGCACTACGGACTCAGCCCCGAAAACCTGCTGCTCATGGCAATCGGCAAGCTGTCGAAGGATCGCGGTTTCGAAGACGTCCTGCGCACGTACGCGCTCGTGCGCCGCGAGATCGCCAATGCGCGGCTGATGATCATCGGTCACGGCGAGCACCGGCCCGCGCTGGAAGCATTGGCGCGCGCGCTTGCCATCGACGTGATCTGGGCTGGCTATCACGAAGACGATCTTGCCGGGCACTACCGCGCCGCCAACATTCTCCTCTTCACTGCGCGCGGATCGGACGAAGGTCATCGCGCGGTGTTGGAGGCGATGGCGTGCGGCGTCGTGCCGGTGACGTTTCCCATCGCCGGAATGTCCGCGTTGCTTGGCGGACTCAGTGAGACGCTGATCGCAAGTACCGGCACTCCCGAAGCCGCGGCGGAAAACGTGTTTGCCATCGCTCGCGGCGACATCGCGGATCTTCGGCGACGCGCGTACGAGCAGTCGCAGGAATTCAGCTACGCGCGCTCAGCGGAACGGCTCATCGGAGCGTATGAACGGTTCACAGCGTCCTCAAGACGGCGCGTACCGGGCTCGCGTCTGCCCCTTTGATTCGAAGCGGCAACGCGATCAGTTCGTACTCGCCCTCTTCGACGCCATCGAGCACGAGACCTTCGAGCATGGCCATGTCGTTCCGTGCGAACGCGTGATGCGCTTCGAGCGCCTTCGAATCGAACGGATCGACGGATGGCGTGTCGATGCCGATGAGGCGCACGCCGTGATGGTAGAGATCATCGACCACCTCGGGCGAGAGGCTGGCGAAGTCGTTGTTCCAGTTGCGTGGATCGGGAAACGTGCCCGTTCGGAAGAGGACACGCGGCGCGGAGATCGTTTCAATCTTGTCCGCAACGTGATCGGGCGTGATCCGCTCGCCGCGCGCGACGTCGATGTGTACGACGACGCAGTGCCCGAGGTAGAGGTCGAGGCGGCGCGCGGCAATGTCGCAGCCGTTGGTGACGTAATGGCTCGGGGCATCGGCATGCGCGCCGACGTGCAGCGACGTGCGGACGTCGCTCAGTGTGAGGTTTGCGCCGGCATGCATGTCGCTGTTGATCGTGCGCACGAACGGAGTGTCGCCCGGCCAGACGTCGATCGAAGCGTCGATCACCGGCGAGATGTCGATGAGGCTCATCGTGCGGCCGCGATGATCTTCATCTCCACCGAAATCGGCGTCGGCAGCGAGTCGACACCAACGGTGGTTCGTGTGGGCTGGATCGATCCAAGAAGCTGTGCGTAAACGCGGTTGAAGGAATCGAAGTCGCGCTTCATGTCTGTCAGATAGACAGTCACATCGAGGATTTTCTCCAGCGAACTGCCGGCGTCTTCGAGAATCGCGCGGACGTTGTCGATGGTCGCCCGCGTCTGCGCCTCGATGCCGATCGGAATCTCATTCGTCACCGGCTTGCGCGGCCCGATGCCGGAAAGAAACAGCAGATCGCCGACGCGGCGTGCGTGTGGATAGGCGCCGACAGGCGACGCCGCACGCGACGTCACAACGGTGTTCATGGGAGCCTGCGCGCTGTTTGGGATGACGCCGGGATCCGACGTCATCTCGCTCTCGCGGTGAACGTCCGGACCTCCTTCGACGACGTTGTGCGTCTCCAGGCCGGTGCCCTGCTCGACCGGTCCTTCATCGAACTCTTTTTCGAAATCGAGCTCTTTGTTTGGATTCGGCGTTAGCTCGACGATGGCGTTGCCGGTGCCCCACACCGGCTGGTAGTCCCACACCTTGCCGTCGTATTTGTTGTTCTCGCCGGCGAGCGCGGCCAGCCACCAGATGGCTTTGAAACCCATGTCGGCGTTGGCTTCGCGTCCGAACTCGCGCGCTACCTGCGCCACATCTTCGAGCCGCCCTTCGCCGAGCATCTCCAGGATCTTGCGGTTCCACTCATCGTCCTTCGACGACGAGATTTTGTCGTGCGCCATGTCGATCTCGCCGACCTCGAAACGGTTGGAGAGATTCGTCACGATGACGACGATCGTCTTCTTGCCATAGCGCTCGACCGCCGTGCGCGCCGCGCGGCCGAGTGCGCGCGTTTCGTCGCGCTCCGCGTAGATGTTGCACGAGACCATTGAGGCAGGAATGGCGTTGTTCGGCGTGAGCAGCTTCAGCGCGACGACGGTGCCGGTATCGATCGGAAAGCCGTGATAGGCAACGGTCGCTGTCTGCATGCCGAGGTCCTTGCAGATGCCGGCGTAGAGCGTGCCGAATTCGGGATCGACGCGAAACGAATACGGGATCTCGCCGAGCTCGTACCAGTTCTGATCGACGAGCGTCCATTTCGGATTCGGATCGGTTTGAAAAAGGTGGCCGATGACCGAGAACCATTGCGTCGAATAGAGCAGGATCAACTCGGCGCCCGAGCGCTCGATCTCGCGCCCAACCGCCTCGTAGCTCGCCTTCAGCGACGCCCAGCCGGCGTTGCGGTCCGCACCCAGCAGGATGTGCGGCTGCCCGGGCACGAGGTACGCCTTCTGGAGTAGACCGCTCACGATTCAGTGGACGTACGCTTCGGATTCGATGGCGACGTTGCGCGACTGCACGATCGAGGTGGCCAGCAGCGCGCGGCGTCCGATCTCTTCCCACTGCTCGGAACGGACGAGATCGGGCACTGCCAGCGACGCGCCGAGGTTCACGGCCATGCAGCCGGCATCGAGATAATTTTCGATCGTGTCGAGCGGAACCGGACCGCCGGCCAGCATCGGTACATCGCGAATCGGACCGCGCAGCGTGCGAATGTAATCGGGACCGCCGAGGTAGAGCGCCGGAAAGACTTTGACGATGTCGCAGCCTGCTTCCCAAGCGCGAATGATCTCGGTTGCGGTGCCCGCGCCGGCGATCGAAAGCAGATCGTGCTCGTTCGCATACTCGATCACGGTGACGTCGGTGTGCGGCGAGACGATGAGCTGCGCGCCCGCGCGGCGAGCCTGCGCGGCATCGTTCGAATTGCGAACGGTGCCGGCGGCGATCACGACGTCGAGCGGCGCGTACGTTTGCGCAAATCGCGCGATGAGCTCGAACGCTTGCGGCGTGGTCAATGTCACTTCGATGATGCGAATGCCGTTGCGCGCGTACGCTTCCGCGACCGACTCCGCCGCTTCCACGCTCTCTTCGCGAACGACTCCGATGATCTGCTCTTGCGCGACTTTTTCGAATAGCTCTTTGCGGGACATGGGAAAAAGATATCAGGTTACGGGGTGTGGGGAGTGGGGAGTGGGGGGTGGGAGTCGAGCCGTGGTCTCCGCAGGAATCAGGCGGCGGTTCATCTCCCACTCCCAACACCCCACTCCCCACCCCCCAATCCAGTAAGCTTCCCCACCTCGGAGGCTCCGAACATGGTCCTCATCAACAAAGCGCTCAACGAGATCACCGTCAAACTCGTTTACTACGGGCCCGGTCTTTGCGGCAAGACGACCAATCTCGAGAAGATCTACGGCAATCCGAAGCTCGACAACAAAGGGAAGATGATCTCCATGTCGACGGAGACGGACCGCACGCTCTTCTTCGACTTCATGCCGATGGAGCTCGGCACGATCGCGGGGCAGAAAGTGCGCGTCCAGCTCTACACGGTTCCCGGCCAGGTCTTTTACGACGCCACGCGCAAGCTCGTGTTGCGCGGCGCCGACGGCGTGGTTTTCGTGGCCGATTCGCAATCGTCGATGCGCGACTCCAACACCGACAGCCTCGAGAATCTGAAAGCGAACCTTCGCCTCAACCGCATCGATTCCGACAAGGTCGCGCTCGTTCTTCAATACAACAAGCGCGATCTCCCCAACGTCGATTCGGTGGAGAAGATGAACGAGTACCTCAATCCGAATGGCGTCCCAGCCGTCGAAGCCTCAGCGATCAATGGCACCGGCGTAACGGCCACGTTGCGTGCGGCCGTGACGCGGATTCTCGACAACCTGAAGCGCAACGTCGATACGACATTGCACGATGAGCCGGAGCTGGCCGCGCCCGATATGTCGGCAAAGTCCGGCGTAACGCAGTCGTCCGCAGGCACACCGAAGTTGTCGATGAAAACGATGTCGTCCGCTGAGCCTGCGCCTCCGCCGCCTGCTCCGTTTGATGCCGAGGCGACGATGGCGGTATCGCCGTTCGAGGTTCACGAATACGAGCCTGAGTCGTACGATGGAGTTGCGGTCGCTGAGGAAGAAGATCCGTTCGGTGCGATGGCTGCTGTCGAGCATGAACCCGATCAGGCCGGCGATCCGTTCGGCGAAAGCGCGGCAGCGATTCACGATCCCGGCGCCGAACGAGCCGAGCTCCAATCGTTGCTGACATCGGCGAGCGCAGTCGTGCAAGCGCTCGAAGCCGCGTTAGAGAGTGCGAAGAAGCACGAGTCGGAGCTGCGCAAGAAGTTGGGTTGATCGCGGTAGCTACTTCGCTTCGCTGTACGGCACGCAGTACGGATCATCGACGTCGCACGTCGCGAACTCGAACTGCACCGTCGTGTGGCCGATGCCGTATTCGCGCTCGAGCAGTTCGTTCACCTGCGCCAGTAGATTGCCGGTCGAGCGGACCGCGATGTCGCCGACCTTCAGATGACACGACAACGCGGGCCGTGATGGCGCCAGCGCCCATATGTGAAGGTGATGCACGCCATCGACTCCGTCCAGAGCCGCGATCGCTTTCGTCACCGCCTCCGGATCGATTCCGGCCGGCGTTCCTTCGAGCAGCAGATTGATCGCTTCGCGCAGAATCCCCCAACTGCTCCAGAGAATCAGCACACCGATGGCGATCGAGACTGCCGGGTCCCAGAACAACGCGCCGGTGAATCGGATCATCAACGCTGCGGCGATGATGCCCGCGGATGAAAACGCGTCGCCGAGCATGTGCAGGACGGCGCTGCGGATGTTGAGATTCTGATGCCCATGCTCGCGCAGCCAGAGCGTGATCGCGCCGTTGAGCACGAGCCCCGCCGCGGCGGTCCAGAGCATGGCCGTGCTGTTCACAACCGCCGGGCTGCGCAATCGCGCAATCGCTTCGACGAACAGGAAGATCGTGAACGCCGCCAGCGCCGCCGCATTGATGAACGCCGCCAGCACGCCGGCGCGATGCCATCCATACGATTTCGCGCTCGTCGCCGGCCGCCGCTCCACATGCACCGCGAACAGCGCGAGCAGCAACGCCAGCGTGTCGGTGATGTTGTGCAACGCATCGCCGACGAGGCCGAGCGAATTCGCCGCGATACCAACGGTCAGCTCGACCGCAACGAAAACGCCCGTAGCGATGGATGCTACGAGCAGCTTCCGTGAGATCTGGCCGTGGCTGTGATCGTGATCGTGGGACATGTGAAGTGAATTAGTAGATTAGTGACGAGTGGATTAGTGCGCAGAGATCAGAGACCAGAACCCCCCCAATGAATGCCCTAATCTCTGATCTCTCGTCTCTGCGTACCAATCTACTAATCCACTAAATCCACTAATCCACTGACTTCCGCGTCGACTTCTCCACCTTCGCCGACTTCCTCACCACTTCCTCCGCCATCGACTCTCGCTTCTCGCGCAGCCGCGAGGCCAGCGCGTCATCCGTCAGTGCGATGATCTGCGCCGCGAGGATGCCCGCGTTGCGCGCGCCGCCGACGGCGACTGTCGCCACAGGAATCCCGGGCGGCATCTGGACGACCGCCAATAAAGCATCGAGGCCTTGCAGCGCGCCGCCAACGAGCGGCACGCCGATCACCGGCTTCGTCGTGAACGATGCCACCACTCCAGGCAGGTGCGCGGCCATTCCTGCTCCGGCGATGAACACCGCGGCGCCGTCGCGCTCCGCTTTGGCGATGACCTCTTTCGTTCGCTGCGGGCTTCGGTGCGCCGAGGCAACGGACATTTCGTAAGGAACGCCGGCGTCATCGAGTGCCGCACACGCCTGCGACATCACCTCGGCATCCGAATCGCTTCCCATGATGATGCAGACCCAGGACATGGCAGCGAATGGTAGCAGCGTCACGGTTCAGCGCGGCGCTTCCGCTTCGTCAGCGGAAGCCGGGTGAGCCGCACTTCCCGGCGTCAGGCAGCTTCGAACGAGTGCGCTGAGCGCGCCGATGTCGAACGGCTTCGGCAGAAACGCGCAGATCCCTTTATCGACCGCCGTCGCCACCTCGGGAGCCCGATTCGCGCTGATGATGATGACCGGAATCTCTTTCAGCTCCGGCTCCAGCTCGCGCGCCTGCAGCACGTCCCAGCCGGAAAGGACCGGCATCATCAGGTCGAGGACGACGACGCTGGGATGCTCGCTG
Source organism: Thermoanaerobaculia bacterium (assembly GCA_963719365.1). Taxonomy (GTDB): domain Bacteria; phylum Acidobacteriota; class Thermoanaerobaculia; order Gp7-AA8; family Gp7-AA8; genus JADGNZ01. The sequence goes on from OY970380.1 coordinate 3,608,894, forward strand.
CGCATCATGTCGAGCGCTTCCTTCCCGTTCGGCGCCTCACAAAAGGTGTAGCCGTCGCGGCGAAGCGCCGCAACGATCATGCGCCGGATGCTCGGATCGTCATCGACGACGAGCACGCAGAAAGGGCGTTTACTGTCGGTTTCCTGACTTGTCTGGACCACGGGTTTTTCAGCATGCACGAAAAGTGCCTCGCGGAATATCGTACTCGCAGCGGGCGCTTCTCGAAAGACCTTGAAAATCGCCGTCGCCATGTCGGGCGGGGTCGACTCATCGACCGCCGCATACATCCTCAAGTCCCACGGACACGACGTCGTCGGTCTGTCGATGCAGATGTACGACAATCTCACGAACGCCGATACGACCTACGGCGGATGCTGCACGATTGATGACCTCACCGACGCGCGCCGCGTAGCCTGGAAGCTGGAGATCCCGCACTTCACCCTGAACCTCGAGCAGAATTTTCACGAGAAGGTGATCACGCCCTTCGTGCAGTCGTACCTGAGCGGCCTCACGCCCAGCCCGTGCGTGCTCTGCAACACGCATGTGAAGTTCGATCTCTTTCATCAGAAGGCGCGCGCGATCGGCGCGGAGAAAATCGCCACCGGCCATTACGCCCGCATCACACGCGACGCCGCCGGCCGCTTCGAGCTCCGCAAAGCGCTGCATCTCGAAAAGGACCAGTCGTACTTTCTCTTCGAGCTGACGCAGGAGCAGCTCTCCGGCGCCCTCTTCCCCCTCGGCGAAATGACCAAGCCCGAGGTGCGCGATGTCGCCGAGGAGGCGGGACTGACGGTGGCGCGCAAGAAGGAGTCGTACGAGATCTGCTTCGTCCCGCAGACCGACAGCTACGCCGCGATCGTCGAGCGCGAGGCCGGCATCACTGCTCGCGAGTCAGCCGGCGAGATCGTCGACACCAACGGCAACGTCCTCGGCACCCACGACGGCTACTACCACTTCACCATCGGCCAGCGCCGCGGCCTGCAGGTCGGCGGAACCGCAGACCGGATGTACGTCGTCGACGTGAACCCCTTCACAAAACGAGTCACCGTCGGCGACGCCTCCGACCTCGAGCGCGACGAGCTCCACGCCGAGCGCGTCCACTGGATCAGCGGCGTCGCGCCAACCGGCCCGATCGAAGTGCAAGCTCGCGTGCGCTCGCGCGCCGCCGACATCGCCGCAACCGTGACGCCGCTGGCCGATGGCCGCGCGAACGTGCAGTTCGCGCAGAAGCTTCGCGCGGTCGCGCCGGGACAGGCGGTCGTTTTCTATGACGGGGATTTGTGTTTGGGCGGGGGCTGGATAACGAAGAATTAAACGGATCGTACCAATGGAAAGACGCGCTAACCAATTTGAGGCAAAAGTGCGGCAACTCGAAGACCGTGTACAAAAATACGTCTGTCCTATCTATGGTGTCCGGGGCCGCGACGGTCAGCCGATTGGTTCTGGCTTCCTTCTTAAGCTTAGTGACAAGATGCTTCTGCTCACGGCAGCTCACGTCCTGCATGCACGACACGACTTTACCCTTGAGATGCCGGGACAAACTCGCATTGTGCCGTTCGGAGGCGCAGCGTATTGGACTGGTCCACATCGCCCAAGTGCGAAACCTGATTTTGAGCACGACATAGCGTTCATGGTGCTGGACTTAGAGAAAATGCTGGAGCCGCCGAGCATCCCGCCCCTTCGACCGCGTGATTTGGATGTTGGCGACTTGCCGAGAAGCCAAACCGCGTACGGTTTCGTCGGCTTTCCTGGCTCAGAGAACCAAGCGTTGCCCGGATACCAGTTTCAGCAAAGTACCTTCTATTACGGCGGACAGCCGTCTCCTCTGACCAAATACAAGCTTCTCGGAATCGATCCTCGCAGCCATTTCGTCATGGCGTTTCAACGAGATCGAATGATTGATCGTGAGGGAAATCTCACTTCCGTTCCAGAGCCGCGCGGGATGAGTGGGGGTCCTGTTTTTCGGCTCGGCACTTTTCCGCAAATTGATGGTCGGCGTGCACACCCGCGTGTGATCGCGCTGACAATTGAATGGTGGGAGAAGTTCGAAGTTCTCGTTGGCGTACGAGTGGCGTTGATCACCGAGGCCATTCGCCAGCTTCTTCCAGAGTACGCGGCAGAGTTGCCGCAAGGTGTTCACGTCCGCGCAAATGTTTCGACAGCGAGCATCTAGCGCCGCGTTCTGAGTCACTTCACCGCGATCGGCGCCTAGTCTCGAAACAGGCGCGATCTAACGAACTTTCCATCCCACCAAAATCCATGCCCCCAAACGAGGTTCTCAATTACCTTGTCATACGTAACGATAGCGATGTCATTGAGATCGTCGTTCATTTGGGCCAGCCGAATCATGTCCGCCACAGACAGATCACGATGACGGCCGGCAATAATCAGGTAGTTCTCCCCAAGTCCTGAACCGAAATGACGATCGTTCAACTCGAGGAACGTCAGCAGTTCCCCGTCTTTCTCAGCTTCAGTAACGAGCTTCTCCAACCGATTCGCTAGAAAATCGCGATTCCTTGCGTTCCAGGCCTTCCAGTCTTGCACTTGACGGATCGCGTGAACGAGGAAGGCGGTGGGATCGCCCTTCTTCGTGAAAAGCGCCCCGGATGCACGCTCGATCTCGATAAAGGTCGATCTCCATGTGGTCAACCAAGTGGAGCGACTCCGGCCCAGCGTGAGGAAGTCTGTTTGAAATTCGTCGGCAAGGCAAAACTTTGGTTTCAACAAGAAACTGTCGGTGGTGTGTAGCAACACTTGAGGATGATCCTCGAAGAATTGCTGTATGGGTGCCTCGGCGCCCATCTCAAGAACGGTTTCAAAAGCTCGAACATCCTCCAGAAGTCTCGCTCGTGTATCGACCGCCGCGGCGCGTCGCTCAGCCTCTCTCAGCTCTCTTTCTCTCGCGTCCCTTTCCACTCGCGACGGTTCAACGTCGATCGTTGCGGTGGTGGTCGGGGATTCCTCCGGGGGTGAACCAGCGATTAGCCCGGCATCAACAACCATGGATTCGAGAGAAAAGCGCACTCGCGCTCGCTTGATAAAGGACAGCTGCGAGTCCGGTACATCAGATTCGGGATAGATCGCGCTAACGGGACAGGCCGGAGCGCAAGCTCCGCAGTCGATGCACTGTCAGGGTGTATGTATAGCTGTAGCCAGTCTTTGTCGGAGCCATAGATGCAGTCGACCGGGCAGACGCTCACACAGCTCTTGTCCTTGACCCCGACACACGGCTCAGTAATGACATACACCATTGCTCTTCTCCCGAGCCTAGACGGGCATGAGTTGAGTTCGCGAATAGACTGGCGAGATTGTAGCCTTCTACGCACTGGGCACGTTATGATTTGACCCTTATTTTGCTTTCGTTAAAGACTACGGAGCGCGGCTTCTCGGCTCAGGTTCGTTGAGCGCGTCGCCAGCGTGCGCGGCAGTTCTTATCCGCTAGAAAAGTGTCTGCCCCGCCACCTTTGCTTCGAGGGCGAGTAGTTTCCGCTTCACATCGATTCCGCCACCAAACCCGGTCAGGGAGCCGTTGGAGCCGATGACGCGGTGGCAGGGGATTACGATCGGGATGGGGTTGGCGCCGTTGGCGGCGCCGACGGCGCGGATTGCGGCGGGGCGTCCGATGCGATTGGCGATTGTGGAGTAGGTCGTCGTTTCGCCGTAGGGGATTTGTTGCAGCGCGCGCCAGACGGACATTTGGAACTCGGTTCCTTGCGGAGCCAATGGCAGTGTGAAGATTTGCAGCTCTCCGGCAAAGTACGCGCGCAATTGCTCAGCCGCCTCGGGGAAGGCGTCGTCATCGCGGATCCAATCGGGCTTCGGTTTGGCTCCGGCGAAGTGGATCTCGACGATGGATTCGCTGTCGCCGGCGATGAGGATGGCGCCGATCGGGGTTTCGGTGAATGTGTAGCGCAGCATTTTTCTATCCGCAGATTACGCAGATGTTCGCAGATGAGAGCGACGCAGTTTTGAACGATCTGCGAACATCTGCGTCATCTGCGGATCAGCCGTTACAAACTTCGCCACAACAGCATCGTCGCGTACGACCGGTACGGCCGCCACGCCTCGGCGCGGGCGAGGAGCTCGCGGTCGCTGGTTGTGCCGGCAGCTTTGCGGATGCCGAGGTCGCTGTGGGGGAAGGCGTCGGGCTCGCGGAGGGCGCGCATGGCGATGTAATGCGCGGTCCAGGGGCCGATGCCTGGCAGCGCGGTTAGTCGCTCGATCGATTCTTCCAACGTCGCGCCGCGCGTGAACGAGACTTCGCCGCGGGCGACAGCTTTCGCCAGACCGCGAATCGAATTCCATCGCGCCTGCGGCATGCCCGGGTTCGTGCGCGCGCGCATGAGCGAGAGCGGCGTGATGCCATGCCGCATGGCTATGCGCGCCATCAGCGTCGTGGCGCCGGTGACGCTGATCTGCTGGCCGACGATGGCGCGGATGGCCATCTCGAATGAGTCCCACGTGCCCGGCACGCGGATTCCGCGATGCGCGCGGACGAGCGGGCCGAGCGTCGGATCGCGCGCGAAATGTTTTTCGATCGCCTCGATGTCGGCATCGACGTCGAAGATTTTACGAACCTGATCCGCCGCGGACTTGTCGCTGACGTTGATCGCGCTGCGCGCGGCGTCATGAGTCACGCGCACGGCGCCGCGCACGTACGCAACGTCATCGATCGTCTCCAGGCCGGCGATGGCGCGCGGGCGAAGAAACCTGAGAATTGCGTCCCAATCGTACGGTGAACGGTAGGCAAGCTTGATCACGGCCACATTCTGCCACCGCTCCGAATGCGCTATTTGCGTCCCGTCATCAACTCGTCGGCGCCGCTCATCCGCAGCTTGATCAGCTTCTCGACCGGCACGCCTTTGTATCCATTCGCTTCGACTTTGCGGATGTACTCCGGCGTCACGCCGAAGATGCGCATCTCCACGAGCTGGTGCGCGGTGAGGTGGCCGTAGCCCATCGCGTTCAGCTCCTCGATCGTCTTCGGCGTGACACCCTGGATACCGAACTCGCCCAGCTCGTGCGCATCGAGCGTGTAGCCGAGGCGTTTGTATTCGGTGATCCTGGCGGGAGTGATGTTGCCGATGCGAAGCTGCTCGGCGTCGCGCGCGGACAAATCCGTGAGGCCGGCCGCGCGCAGCTCGCGCACATATGCGGGCGTGACGCCGAGGATTGCCAGATCGGCGAGCTTGTGCGCGGAGATATCGGAGTAGCCAAGCTCGCGCATGCCGTTGACGAATGCGGCGTTCACGTTGCCGACGCGGAAGTTGATGAGCTCGCGGAAGGTGAGATTCGGATAGCCGATTCGTTTGAACTCGCGGATCGCGTTCGCGTCGATCTTGAAAATCGCTGCCTCGATGATCTCCTTCTGCGTCGGCTGGTAGCCGAGCGCGCGCAGATCGCGAACCGTTTGCGGCGTGAAGTCGTTCGTCGCGAAGATGAGCAGTTCGTCGTCCTTGAATGCCGTGTAGCCGAGGGTGGCCATCTCGCGGATGAAGGGCTCGCTCGGCGCGAACTTGAAGTTTCCCGCGCCGTTGCCGTCGGAGAAACGACCTTCGAAGCTGATCGTTCCGGCCGGCCGCGAGATCGAGAACTGCACGTTCGCGGCGGTCGATTTGATGTCCGCGGGGGTCAATCCGGTCAGCGAGCCGAGCGACAACTCGAAGCCCATCACGTTATTCATCCCGCGGTTGAAACGCCCCTCCGATTCGTGATTGCTGCGGAAGAGCGTGACCTGGAGCGCGGAGCCATCGGTGTTCAGTTCCGCGGTCCAGACGCCATTGCGGGAATCGCTGGCGGCATAAACGCTGAAACAGATGGCGACGGCGAGGAGGATCAAGAGTGCGGTTTTCATCGGAGTTCTCCTTCGTTGTGGATCATGTACGAAATGAATCGTAGTTGTCAACGAAGAACTTCGTAGAAAGTTGCGTGTCTTCTTAGTCAACCACCGGACCCGGCCGCAGTTTTCGCAATACGACCCCGCCGATCAGGGTTATCGTGTGTCCGCACATTTCGGAGGTGCACCATCAGCACAGCGCAGACGCAGCAAAAAAAAGACTGGGTGAACATCGCGTTCCTCTCTCTCACACCGATCATCGGCATCGTTGGAACCGTGGCCTGGACGTGGTCGCACGGCTTTCACTTCTGGATGCTCGCTCTCCTCTTGAGCATGTATGCCGCGGTCGGTTTTTCGATCTGCGCCGGCTACCACCGCTTCTTTTCACACAAGACGTACGAGGCATCGCCGATCGTGCAGTCGTTCTTCGCGTTTTTCGGAGCGATGGCCGCGGAGAACTCGATTCTCTGGTGGTCGTCCGCGCACCGCGTTCACCACAAGCACGTCGACAAGGATTGGGATCCGTACAACATCAAGCGCGGATTCTGGTGGGCGCACATCTTCTGGATTTTCGTGAAGAACGAAGACTTCGACACGACGTTCGCGAACGCACCTGATCTGCTGAAGAACCCGATCGTGATGTGGCAGTACCGCTGGCACAAGGTCATCCTGATCGTGGCCGGCTTCGGCATCCCCACGCTGATCGGCGCGGCATTCGGCGATCCGATCGCGGGACTGCTCTGGGGCGGCTTCCTCCGCATCGTCGTCATCCATCACACGACGTTCTTCGTCAACTCGCTCGCGCACATGCTCGGCAAGCCGCTCTACAACGCCGACGTTTCGGCGCGCGACAACTGGATGGTGGCGCTGCTGACGCTCGGCGAGGGCTACCACAGCTTCCATCACCGTTTCCCCACCGACTTCCGCAATGGTATCCGCTGGTATCAATGGGATCCGTCGAAGTGGCTGATCACCGCCTTCCGCTCGGTTGGTCTCGCCTCGGAGCTCCGTACCGCGCCGCTGCCGCAGATCGAACAAGCCCGCATGCAGGCCGCGCTTCGGACGGTCAAGACGCAGATCGAGACGACGTCGGGATCGCTCGGCGATGAGATCCGCCGCCGCGCACACGTGGCGATGGAGCATCTCGAGACGGCGCTGAAACTCTGGCGTCAGCACGCAGAAGAGAAAGCCGAAGGGTTGTCGAAATCGTGGCGGGAAACACGCCGCGCATCGCGCCTTCACGTGAAGCAGTCGCGCCGCCAGTGGAAGTGGGTCGTGCGCACGCTGCGCAGCATGCCAGAAGCGGCGTAGCCACGCAGCTTCGGCGTCACACGGAACGCATTTCTCAGACCGAACGCAATTCTCACGCACTTATCCCAGCCCTCCCGATCGAGCGCCTTCTCCCCCACGCTTTTCAGTGGGGGAGAAGGTGGCCGAAGGCCGGATGAGGGGGCGCTTGGGTGTCGCGGCAACGCTGCACCAACGCTGGTCTTTGCAACAGGTCACTTCTCGCAAAGAACGCGTTTGTCCCACCTTGCGACGCCCCCCTCATCCGGCTTCGCCACCTTCTCCCCCCGCAAAAAGCGCGGGGGGAGAAGGCGCTCGATTGGAGAGGATGGGATAAGTGGTTGAGAAGGCAGCGGTCGAAAGTGCATTTTCGTCCGTCACTTAACTTGGTGAGCGAATGCTTTCTCAAAACCTGTGCCTTACGCCCCAGAGGGCCGTAGAATCGGCGTTGGTCCTCCTCTCGATGAGCACGACGCGCGAGCAACTCGGGCAATACCAGATCCTCGGACCCATCGGAGCCGGTGGGATGGGCGAGGTCTACGTCGCCCGCGATCCCTCGCTCGGCCGGAAGGTGGCCATCAAGCTGCTGCCCGTGCGCCTCTCCGGCGACCGCGAGACGCTGGTCCGCTTCACGCGCGAAGCCCGCGCCGCGTCGGCACTCAATCATCCGAACATCGTCACCATCTACGAAGTGGGCATGGACAAGTCCTCGGGCTCGCCCTACATCGTGATGGAGTACATCGAAGGCCGCGATCTGCGCAGCCTTCTCGCTGACGGGCCGCTGTCGAACCGGAGAACGCTCGACATCGCCGCGCAGATTGCCGACGGCCTGGCCACCGCGCACGAGCAGGGAATCATCCACCGCGATCTCAAGCCCGAGAACGTAATGGTGACGAAGGACGGTTACGTCAAGATCCTCGACTTCGGTCTGGCCAAAATGGTCGGGACGTCGGAAGAAGAGACGGACACGGCGCGGCTCGACATGCCCGGCACGAACCCGGGCACCATCCTCGGCACGGTCGGCTACATGTCGCCGGAGCAGGCCACGGGGAAGATGCTCGATTTTCGTTCCGATCAGTTCGCGCTTGGAGCGATCCTCTACGAACTGGCCACGGGCAAAGCGGCGTTCGAAGCGGAGAACGCGATCGATACGCTATCGGCGATTCTGCACCGCGATCTGCCGTCGATCTCACGCGTCAACGGCCAGGCGCCGCCAGCGTTCTGCGGAATCGTCGACCGGCTGCTCTCAAAGAACGCGCAGGAGCGCTACTCATCGACGCGTGATCTCGCCCGCGATCTGCACAACATCCGCGACCGCTTCGCGACACAGACGCGATCGGAAGAGATTCCGCGCCCTCCAAGAATTTCGAGACAGAGATTGATGATCGCGGCAATTGCCGCTGTCGTCCTTCTGCTGGCCGGCACCGCCGCTGTCTGGCAACGCCACGCCGCGACGACAGCGGCGGCCTCGGTTGCATCACCGGCAGCGGCATCGAAGAAGTATCTGGCCGTGATGCCATTCAGGAACCTGACGGGCGACACGAACGGACAGCTCGTCGTCGAGGGCCTCGCCGAGACGCTCTCCGCCCGTCTGGCCCACTTCACGTCGGTGCAGGTGATGCGGCCCACGACCCCCGAGGCCCTTGCCGAAACGAACCCCCAAAAAGCCGGCCACAACCTCGGCGCCAACATCGTGCTGACCGGCTCGATGCAGCGCGACGGCGACCGCATGCGCATTGCCTACGAGATCGTGGACCTGGCAAACGGCGCCACGCACGCGCGCGACCTCGTCGAAGGCTCGGCCTCCGACCTCTTTGCGATTCAGGACAAACTCGCCGACAACATTGCCGCATCGCTGCAACTGGGGGCCCCGGCCTTCCGCCCTGCTCCGTTTGACGCGGCCATCTCGCAAACGCGTTATCTCGAAGCCCTCGGCCACCTGCGCCGGTACGACAGCGAAACTGAAGTCGACAGCGCGACGCACATCCTCGAAGAACTGGCCGCGCAAAGCAGTTCAGCATCGATTCAAGCGGCTCTCGGCCGTGCTTATCTGGCAAAGTTCCAATTGACGCACGATGCGAAATGGGCAACGCCAGCTGCTGTGGCATGTCAGCAGGCTCTCTTATCTGATCCACAAAACCCTGATGTGCACGTAACGCTTGGGGAGCTGCGGAGACTTAGAGGCGACATCAACGACGCGGTAAACGAGTTCAAGGCTGCGCTCTCTCTTCAGCCGAACAACGCAGATGCCATCCTGGGCATGGCAGAAACGTACAAGGCCGGGCACCGGCTAGCGGAGGCTGAGGCCGAATACAAACGTTCGATCGAGCTACAGCCAACTTCCTGGGCGGGATATAGCCGGCTCGGAGCCTTCTACTACTCACGTGGTCGCTATCCGGAAGCGGCCGACATGTTTTCGAAGGTCATTCAATTGGTGCCCGACAACCTGCGCGGTTATAACAATCTCGGCGGCATCTATCTCCAGATGGGCCGCTTCGATGATGCATTGCGTGTGTTTTCAACATCAATCGCCAAGAAGCCCACGGCGCAGGCCTACTCGAATCTGGGGACGGCAAATTACTTTCTCGGCCGGTACGTCGATGCGGCAAATGCCTTCGAGAAAGCGACAGAGTTAGCGCCAGCAATCTATCTGTACTGGGCAAACCTCGGCGATGCCTATCGAGCGATGCTCAACTCCGGTACCAAGCCAAGTGTCTGCTACGACCGAGCGATTGAGCTCGGCAACAACGAACTAAAACTCAATCCAACGGATAGCGAGGTTCGTTCGCGTCTGGCTGTTTGCCTGGCCAAGAAGGGTGACTTTCGTCACGCTGATGACGAGATCTCCACCTCGCTGCAGACCGATTCTACAAATCCTGGCTACCTATTTAAAGCGGCGATGATCGCGAATCTGGAAGGTAAGACAGACCGAGCCCGCAGCCTTCTTGAGAATGCGCTCGTCCAAGGCTATAGCCGTGCTGAGGTTGAAAGAGAGCGCGAATTCGAGAACCTCAGGAAAGACGGAAGTTTGCAGAAGATACTAAACAAGACCGCTACAATTCAGCGGCGGTCATAAGAGAGATGAGGTGGACGATGTCTGATTCTGAGAAGAAAGTAAAAGTAACCGTTGCGTCCGGACAAATCACAGTGGATCCAATGAGCATCCAAGTCAAGAAAGACCACGACAACGTGAAATGGACCTGTGACACGAGTCAATTCACGATCGATCTGCCCGGCTATTCGATTCAATACCGGCAAGAAGGCACGAGGTACGTCGGAGTATCGGGAATGTTCCCGACTCTCGGGAAAATCAAGTACGACGTCTCCGCTCCCGGCGCCGAAACACTCGATCCTGACGTCGACATCATTCCCAACATATGAGCTGAAGGCGTAAGGCCGACTGACACGGATTGGGGCGAGGAAACGCCCGCGCGAGTTGCGCGGGCATTCCTTGTCCTCATGTCCCTATTTACCCAGCTTGTCGCCGAGGTCCTTCACGGCCTCGCCCACTTTGCGGCGGGTTTTGCCGAAGCCGGCTTCGAATTTGCCGCTGGCGCGCTGGTCGGCGCCTTCTTCCTCGAGCGCCTGATCGCCTCGGACGCGGCCGATGTTCTCTTTCACGGCTCCGCTCGCCTGGTCGATCTTGCCTTTCACTTCGTCGTCGTTGAATCGCATGCTTGGGTCTCCTTCGAGATTCAAATAACTCAAGAACCGGGCCAGTAACCGAATGGCGTCGCCGTGCTATCATTTGTGCGTCTACAGACAGTTATGGTGGGAGGGTGTGATGGGAGAAACCAAGCTGTTCCAGGTTTGCTATGAGGGCGAGCTGACCATTGACGTTTCGAACGCAATGCGCCGCCTGGGAGCCGAACCGAACTTCGATCAGAGCTGGCATGTCTGGGTTCCCGAGGGTGGACATGCAGAGCTGCTCGTCCGCTATTTGAGGATGGAGGTTGGTATCGAGGCCCGCGTCCTCGTCGGCTGCGCGCAGTTCACCCAATCGCGTGACTTCCTGCTCATCCGCCACAGCCTCACTCCCGGCGCCGATTACAGCGAACTTCACGACGCCATCGCCCGCCTCGGAATCGTCGTTGAGTTGCCGTTCGAATCGACCTTCGTCGTTCAATCGCCCGACACCACCGACGTTCAAACGCTCGGCGAAGCCCTCGGCGAGCTTTGTCCCGACGACGCCCTCATGGTCACAGGCATCAGCCACGACTGGGCCTACTGCGACGGCACGATCAGCCGCATGAACGTGGCCGCGATGGAACCGAAGGAGCTGCAGTTCCGGACGTTTTGATCGGGGGGTGGGGAGTGGTGGGGTGTCGGGGGTGGGAGAGGCGACTTGCCGTTCGCGTCTCTCCTTCGCCGTCTTAGAGATCAGCGACAAGCGATCAGAGACTAGGACACCCAACCATCGTTCCCTGATCTCTGATCTTCTGATCTCTGTTGTCTCTCTCCCACACCCCACCCCCAACTCCCCACTCCCACACATCCGCTATCATCACGCGAAGTCCATATGTCAGTTACCGAAGAGCGGCAGCGGCCCGATCTGTCTGCATTGCGCATTCATAGAGAGGATGACGACGCAAAGTCTGTCGCGTGGGGGACCATTTTCGGATGGATCGTGGCGTTGGCGGTCGTGTTGGGAGCGGCATACGCGATCTACGTCCTGTGGATTGGGCCGCGTCGCGCGCCGCTCGTCGACACGATCGTCGTCAAGCCGGCGATCAACGTTACGAACCCGCCGCTCCTGACGGCTACCGGCTATCTCGTCGCCGACAAGCAGTCGAAGATCACGCCCAAGATTTCCGGGAAAGTCGTTCGCCTCAATTTCGACGTCGGCGACAAAGTGGCTGCTGGCCAAGTCCTCGCCGTGCTCGAGAGTACGAACATGAAGGCGCAGCTCGATGAAGCGCAAGCCGCACTCGTGCAGGCCGAGCGCGAATGGAAGCGCCAATCCGCGATGTGGAGAGAAGGCGTCACGACGCACGCGCAGCTCGACTCGGCGGAAGCCCAATTCGGCGCCGCGCGCGCAAGGGTCGAACAGATTCGCATCAACATGCAGGACATGGTCGTGCGCGCGCCGTTCGCGGGGACGATTGCGACGAAGAACACCGAGGTGGGCGAAGTCATCTCATCGGTGATGATGGGCCAGGTCGGCGGAACGTTGCCCGCCGGCGCGATCTGCACGCTCGTCGATCTCAAGACACTCGAAGTCGTCGCTGACGTCAACGAAGCCAGCATCGGTCAGTTGCACGAAGGCCAGTCCGCCGAGGTTTCGGTGGACGCGTTTCCGAACCGGAAGTGGAAGGGCGTCCTGCGACAGATCATCCCCACCGCCGATCGCGCAAAAGCAACGGTGCAGGTAAAGGTCAAGATCATCGATCCCAGCGACCGGCTGCTGCCCGAGATGAGCTCCAGCGTCTCGTTCCTGCAAAGCGAGCGCACCGACGCCGAGATGCACGAGCCCGCGCGGCTCTGGGTGCCTGCGTCCGCGGTCGCCAACGGCAACGTCGCTGTCGTCGATGCCGAAAAGCACGTCGCGCTCCAACGCGTCACGACCGGCGCCGTGCGCGAGCAACGAATCGAGATCACGAACGGAATCAAGTCCGGCGACCGCATCGTCACGACGGGCGCGGAAGCGCTCAAAGACGGCCAGTTGATTCGGATTGAATAGCTGCGAAGGAGTGGCGATGGACACACTGGTCGGCATCAACAACGTGCGCAAGGTCTACAAACGCGATGCGTTCGAAGTCCCTGTGCTCAACGGCGTCACGCTGGAAGTGCCGCGCGGCGATTTTCTCGCGCTCATGGGTCCTTCCGGCTCCGGCAAGACCACGCTGCTCAATCTCATGGCCGGAATCGACCGCCCGACGGCCGGAAGCATCTCTGTCGATGGCAAGGAGATCTCGCGCTTCTCCGAAACGCAACTGGCAAGCTGGCGCGCGCGGCACGTCGGCTTCATTTTTCAGATGTACAACCTCATTCCTGTTCTCAATGCAGCCGAGAACGTCGAGCTGCCGCTGCTGCTGACGAAGCTCTCGAAGAAGGAGCGGCGCGAGCACGTTCACGCCGCCCTCGGCATCGTCGGATTGGGAGATCGATCGCTGCACTATCCGCGTCAGCTCTCCGGCGGTCAGGAGCAACGCGTCGCAATCGCACGGGCAATCGTCACCGATCCCACGCTCCTCGTCGCCGATGAACCGACCGGCGATCTCGATGCGAAGAACGCGCAGGAGACGCTCGATCTCTTGCAGCGCCTCAACGCCGACTTTCAGAAGACGATCGTGATGGTCACGCACGATCCCAAAGCGGCGCAGCACGCCAAACGCACGCTGCACCTCGAGAAGGGCCTTCTCGTCAACGGATACAGCCTCGACACGATGGCAAGCGCATGAGATTCCTGAAACTGATCCGCCGCAATCTCTTCCGCAACAAGCTGCGCGCCATCCTCACGATGCTGCTGCTGGCGGTCATCTTCTTCTTCGTGGCCACGCTGCTGGCGATCCTCGACAACTTCGAGAGCTTCTCCAACGCTGGCGAAGGCGCGAACCGGCTCGTCGTTCAGTCGGCGATCTCGCTGGCAAATCTGCTGCCGTACGCGCACGAAGCGAAGATCCGCGCCATCCCGGGCGTCGTCGACACGGCCAAGCTCCAATGGATCGGCGCGTACTACAAAGAGAAATCGAACTTCTTCGCCAACTTCGCCATCGACGTGGACAAGATGCCCACGGTTTTCGATGACTACAAGATCGATCCGAAGGACTTCGCCGCGTTTCAGGCTGACCGCCGCGGCGCGCTCGTCGGGGTCGACCTGATGAAGCGTTTCGGCTGGAAGATCGGCGATCGCATCACGCTCAAGCGCCAGATCTTTCCGTTCGATCCGGAGCTGACCATTCGCGGCACGTACGTGCATCCGATCCAGACGACTTCCGTGTTCTTCCCCATGGAGTACTTTGACCAGTCGCAACCGGCCGAGCTTCGTGGCGAGGTGGGAACCATTTGGGTGAAAGTGAAAGATCCGAAGCAGATGGCCGCGATCAGCCAGCAGATCGACGCCATGTTCAAGAACAGCGACTTCCCCACCGAGACGTTCACCGAAAAAGAGTTCCAGCAGAACTTCATGTCGATGATGGGAAACGTCAAGCTGCTGTTCACCGCCGTCTCATCGTGCGCCATTTTCATGGTCATCCTGCTCGCGGCGATCACGATGTCGATGTCGGCGCGCGAGCGCGTCACGGAGATCGCCGTGCTCAAAGCGATTGGCTTCGAGCAGCGTCTCATCCTCGGCATCATGCTGACGGAGTTCATCCTGCTGACGTCGATCGGGGGCGCCATTGGCAGCTTTGGCGCGCACTACCTTTTCCTCTTCGTCGATGCGGGAAAGATGACGCAGGGTTTTCTGCAGAATCTGGGCGTGCACGCGAAGACGCTGGCCGTTTGCATGGTGACGGCCGTAGGGGTTGGCCTGATCGCCGGCGGTTTGCCGGCTTTCCGCGCTTCGAACCTGCGCGTCGTTGATGGTCTGCGGAGGGTCGTCTGATGATCCCGCTCAAATACAACATCGGCAATCTGACGGCGCGGCGCGTCTCCACGCTGATGACGGTCATCGGCATCGGCGTCGTCATCGCCGTGATGATCTCGATGATGGCGCTGCAGAACGGTGTCAATTCCGCGGTCGTCTCCTCCGGCTCGAAAGACAACCTCATGGTCATGCGCGAGGGCGCGGCCGCCGAGCTTTCGAGTTGGGTCACCAAGGACGCGTTCCGCATCATCCGCGCGATGCCTGGCATCGCCAAAGACGGCAGCGGTGCGCCGATGATCTCGCCGGAGCTGGTCATCATTTTCAAGATCCCGAAGAAAGATGATCCGAAAGGGTCGAACGTGTCGGTGCGAGGCGTGACGCTCGAGGCGTTCGTGATGCGGCCATATGTGAAGATTGTCGAAGGACGGATGTTCCGGCCGGGCGTCAACGAAGTGATCGTGGCGCGCCGCATCCGCGACCGATTTGTCAACACGGCGCTTGGCGATCAGTTCCAGTTCGGCACGCAGAAATACAACGTCGTCGGCGTGTTCGACGCGCAGGGGACAGCGTTCGATTCCGAGATGTGGTGCGACGCCGATTTTCTCGGCCAGGCGCGCAAACGCGACGCCTACTCATCGCTCATTCTTCGCCCCGTCGACCACGCCGCGTTCGAGTCGATCAAGGCCGGCATCAAGGACGACAACCGGCTCAAGCTCGACGTCAAGAGCGAGTACCAGTACTACGCGGATCAGACAAACGGCTTGGCTGGAATCGTGATCCTAGTTGCGATCGTGACCTTCTTTATGACGATCGGCGCAATCCTCGGCACGATGAACACGATGTTCTCGGCCATCGCCTCGCGCGGGCGCGAGCTGGCCACGATGCGCGCTCTCGGCTTCAAACGCCGCGCGATCCTCTTCTCTGTCGTCATCGAAAGTGCGTTCGTGTCGCTCCTCGGCGGCATCGCCGGACTCCTGCTCGCGATTCCGGTCAATTCAATCTCGACGGGCACGACGAACTTCGTGTCGTTCTCGGAGGTCGCGTTCAACTTTCGCGTCGACTGGCAGGTGGGACTGACCGGCATCATGGTCGCCTTGATCGCGGGAATCATCGGTGGCGTAATTCCGGCGATCTCAGCCGCACGCATGCCGATCACGACAGCGCTTCGGGAGATATGAGGATGCGGGGGTCGCTCTTCGGGAGTCGGGGGCTCGTAGCGTAGCCGACGTCCGCCGCCGATCTCCGACACCCGACTCCCGACACCGCTTCTGAACCGCAGCAACGTTTCTTCGTATACGCTCAGCAGCCCCTGACATGCTGCCCGTTCAACAAAAACCCGAACCACCCCAATCGCGCCGCGGAGGGCGCCTGTTTTTGGTGTGGCTTCTCGGGATCGGCATCATCGTCGCCAGCGACCTGTTAACCCGGTTCGTTCTGCGGCCGCTCAATCTTCCGGGCCGCGCCTTCTTCGCATTCACGACCTTCCTGGCATGCCTGCTCGTCATCGCGTTGACCCTTTATGGTTTCGCGGTCTTCGTCCGCTGGACGCTGCGAAAACTCTTCTGGCGCGTGGGACGAAGACTCTTCCTGAGCTACATCCTCATCGGTGTTTTGCCGTTCTTCCTTTTCGCGATTCTTCTGCTGACGATCGGCTACATGATCTGCGGCGTGATGACCCATGCCGCCCTGCGCGGCGAGCGCCAGGCCAGCCTCGGCCAGTTGGAGTCCTCCGCGTTCGAGTACTCGCTCACCGGCAAACATCCTGCCGGCGCCACGAAGGCACTCGAGATCTACGACACCGACAACGCATCCGGCGCCAAGCTCCCGGCGTGGCTGAAATCGACGACGTTCAGCGGAATGGCATGGCGCGACGGGCAGGCGTTCCTCGTGGCGTCGCGCCAGGTAGCGCATCCGGAAGGTGCGGCAGTGCGGACGATCGTCTTCGCCGAGCCGCTCGATCCCGAATGGATCGAGCAGTTTCAGGACAAGTCAGGAATGACGATCCTCACCAAAGTCGGCGACCGGACGACGGCACGCTATCGCCGCGGTGTGCGCGTCGAGAAGAGCGACGAAGGACCCTCGTTCAACTTTGACGGAAACGACGGCGACCGCCAATTCACGGACCTCTTCGTTCGCTCCGTCGGCCGGAAAGTGATCTGGCCCGATCTGACGGACCTCACGGACTGGAATGCCGGTCCGGCAGCCGAAGGGAAACACACGCTGTTCACCCTGATCGTCAATCCGTTCCAGAACCTTTTTCACTTTTACTTCGGCCCGGAGGCGGACAACTACGTCAGCCGTCTTCTGCAATTCACGGCCTTCATGATCATCCTGCTGCTCATCTTCTACGCGATGGCGGTGCTGTTTGCCGCCGTGCTGATCTTCTCGATCACGCGCGCCGTCAATCGCATCGAAAAAGGAACGAAAGCTGTCGAGCGCGGCGACTTCACCTACCGCATCGCCATGAAGCCGCAGAACCAGCTCGGCGAGATGGCGCAGTCGTTCGACCGGATGACCGAGTCGATCGCCACGCTGCTCGTGAACGTCGCCGAGAACGAGCGGTTGCAGAGCGAGATCGAGATCGCTGCGTCGATTCAGCGGAACCTCCTGCCCAAAGAAGGCCCGCAGTTCCGCGGCGTGTCGTTCTCCGCGCACTTCGAACCGACGGCATCGATCGGCGGCGACTACTACGACGTCTTCAACATCGATAAGACGCGCCTGGCGGTTGCGATCGGCGACGTGTCCGGTCACGGCCTCTCAACCGGTCTCGTGATGGCGATGGTGAAAGCCGCCATCACCACGCTCGTCGAAGAAGGCGCGGAGGAGACGTCGCTCTTCCATCGCCTCAACGATCTCGTCTTCCGCTCCACCGAGCGCCGCGCGTTCATGACGCTGGCATTCACGATCTTCGATCTCGAGAAAGGCACGATCCGCCACACCAACGCCGGCCATCTCTATCCGTACCTTCTGCGCGAAGGGCAGCGCCCTCGCGGCATCGAAGTTCCCTCACTCCCCCTCGGCGTCCGCAGCACGATCAGCACGCACACCGCCGAGGTCGATCTGCAGGAAGGCGATGCAATCGTGTATCTGTCGGACGGAATCGTCGAAGCGCAGGACGAAAACGGCGAGCCCTTCGGCTTCGATCACCTCGAAGCGCTTCTGACCGCATCGACCGATCGCTCCCCGAGCACGATCCGCGACCGCATCCTCGAAGCCGTCGCCCGCCACTGCGGCACCCGCCCTGCCGACGACGACCGCACCGTGATGATCCTCCGCTTCGACAACTTCAAGCCACGCACAGCCGCCGCAATCGCCGAAAGCGAAGCCGCAGTCAACGAGGAAGTCGTCGCAGGCGCACCCGCGTAGTTGGAACGCTGGCGTCCCGCCAGTAGGACGATTTTCTGACGCGCTTCGATAAACGATCCGAGCATTACGAGGGCACCTGAGTTCCGTAGGCTTTGATTGAGGACTACACGCCATGGCAGTGCTTGAACTTTACAGGGCTCCTATCATCGCGTCGCTTTCCGCATGGGCAGGGATCGTTTCTACCGACGCCTGCGAAATTGATCCGGTTGGCTGCAGCTACGTAATCGATATCCTCGCACGAAGGAATCCGGAACGACATACAGGTTCTACCTGCCGTGTGAGTCAATGAGAAGTCGCCTTGGGTGATGATGTCCATTCCGATGATGGCTTCGAAGCTGCCGGAGAACGCCGGAAACTCTGTGACGATCACCCCGGCAATGACTACCTTATTCGGCAAGATGAAATTGGCGAGATACGTTGGGCTCGCCCCGACGCCTCCAGCATGGCTAACCTTTGTCATTCCGACGATCGGTAACGCAAGCTGTTGAGCCAGATCGGAGGACAACACGCTCCTCGTGGCGCCCGTGTCCCACAGCGCAGTGGTTTTTATGGATGAAGGTAAGGGATCGGGTGGCTTGGCGGGATCGAAGGCGGGAAGAACGTGTACTTCGGTGATCAACTGCCGCGCGATGCCCGTCGAGCGCATCGTGAAGGCATGAAAGGTACTGGCCGGTTTCGACTTCAGACCAGTACCTCGTGCGAAGTGAGCGTCACGGTATATGCGCTTGGTCCATCCTCGCACGGCTGGAGCATGAATGTCCCCAGGTCGAATCGACTCAAGGCATTGTTGTAGGCATCAAGAGCTGTATCGAACGCCCCAGCAACCTCAGAACCCCTCAGAATGAGAACTTGTCCCCTATGCTTGGCGACGAGCTCCTTCTGATGTTCGATAAAAAAGCTGAGTTCGGTTTCAAACATATGTCTGCCTTTGTGCCAATGCTATTCCGCCCTGCATTCTTCTGCAACACGGATGAAGGCGGAAATACTGCGCCGGGCATTACGGCGTGCTCGCCGGCGGCACTCTCTTCTTCGTCGCTTGTTCGAATGAATAGGCGAGCTTCAACAGCGTCGGTTCGCTGCACGCCATGCCGGTGAAGCTCACTCCGTAGGGTTGCGGCAGGGCCTTGAACGTTTCGGGGAACGCGGTGGTTGGCGCGTTTGGAACCATTGCCCATGGCACGATTACAGTCGGATAGCCGGGGCGGGCGGCGATCGAGGCGCCGCTGGGGCCGGGGAAGAGGATGGCGTCGAGGTTCTGCGACTTCATCACTTCGTCGATACCGTGTGTGGCGCTGAGGCGGATATCGTTGGCGCGGTCGGATTCGTAGCGCGATTTGAAGAGCTCGAGATCCATGGCGTCGGAGATGTCGAGCAGCGATTGGCCGTATTTGATCGCACCCATCTTGGCGTGATCGGTGTTCCACTTGCGAAGCTCAGCCAGCGTTTTCACCGGCGCGGCGGTGCCGAGGGAGGCGAGCCATTTGTTGAAATCGCGTTCCATTCCGTAGGCGAGATCGATCGAGCACTTCTTGCCTTTCACGTCGTCCATGTCGGTGCAGACGCCCCAGAGGAAGTAATTGTTGGCGGCGTTCTTGTCGGTGATGCTGGGGATGTCGGCTGGATCGATGATGACCGCGCCCTGTTCTTTGAGCACGGCGATCGCTTCGGTCATCGCTTTGGTCTGATCGGGACTGAGACCGCCGCGGGGCGTGGTCGCGCCGGGGACCGTGATCTTGTCGTAGAAGCCGGCGCGCGGGATGCCGATGCGTGCGCCTTTGAGTCCGTCTTTTTTCAGGAACTGCGTGTAGTCGTGATTCGGCGGCGGCGTGCAGCGCGTCGTGGCGGGATCGTTCGGATCGGGATTGTTGCCTTCGAGAACGCCGAAGAGGATCGCGGCATCGCTGACGAACTTCGCCATCGGACCGGCGGTGTCCTGGTCGGCAGTAATCGGGATGACGCCGTAGCGCGAGATGCGGCCGACCGTCGGTTTGATCGCGGCCAGCATGTTTTGATTCGACGGACTGAGGATCGATCCCGAGGTCTCGCTGCCAACGTTCGCGGCCCAGAAGTTCGCGGTCGTACCTGCGCCGGAGCTGGAGCCGCCCGTTGCAAGCGCAGGCCGCCCGTCGCCCGTTTCGGCGCGCGGATCGCGGCGTGGGTCGTAGGGATTGAAGCCGTAGCCGTTGAGCGCGTTGTAATTCGTCGGCATCGGCGGATTGCCGGCCACCCAGTTCGCGAGCTCGGTGAGCTGCGTCTTGGCCATGATGATCGCGCCGGCATCGCGAAGGTTTTTCGTCAGCGTGGCGTCGTACGGCGGCGTGAGATTGGCGAACGCCAGCGCGCCGCCGGTGGTGAGCAGATCGGTGGTCTGGATGTTGTCTTTGAGCGCGATTGGGATTCCGTGCAGCGGCCCGCGAATCTTGCCGGCGGCGCGCTCGCGATCGCGTTCATCGGCTTCTTTGAGCGCGTTCGGATTGACCGTGACCGCGGCGTGCAGCTTGTCCTCGTACGTGGCAATGCGAATCAGATACTGCTGCACGAGCTCGTGCGATGTGACGCGGCCATCGCGCAGCGCGGCCTGCATGTCGGAGATGCTGGCCTCGACGACGCTGAACGCTTTCGGCGCGGGCTTGCTGGTCTTGTTTGCGGCGAGGGACGAGCTGACGATTGCGAAAAGGAGGAGGGCGGATGTTGCGGCGCTCTTCATGGGCGCGGATTGTAAACGTAGGTCGGACTCTCCAGTCCGACTTCACGTTCAGTCGGACTGGAGAGTCCGACCTACGTTTGTTTTGGGAGATCCGCTACTTCGAGATCACACCGCGCAATCCTCCGGAGATCAGCGCCGCCAGATTTGTCAGGATTCGCGGCAGCGCCAGGCCACCGGGGCTGGCCAGGTACATCGGCTCCCACTCCGGATCGAATTTCTCTTTGTATTGGCGTAGGCCCTGGAAGTTGTAGAAGTTTTCGCCGAATCGATAGGCCAGCGATCCGACGCGGCTCCAGAGCGTGCCGAGGGTTCGGTTCTCGAGTCCTGAAAGCGGAGCCATGCCGAGGTTGAAAAAGCGATAGCCCTTTTGCTGGCCCCACAGAATGAGGCTGATGAACATGTAATCCATCACGCTGGCGGGAGCGTTGGGAAGGTGGCGCATCAGGTCGACCGACAGCTCATCGCCGGCTCCGTTCCAGAGATTGGCGAACGCGACGATCTTCCCGCCGTTGCGCACAACCGCCACGTCGCAGCGAAGCAGGTACTGCTCCGAAAAGAAGCCGAGCGAGAAGCCTTTTTCGCGCGTCCGTTTTTCGGCCAGCCAGGAATCGGAGATCACGCGGAGCTCCTCGATGATCGGTCCGGACGGAATGATCTCGAAGGAACAGCCGTCCGCTTCGAGGCGGCGCAGCGTGTACCGCATCCACTTCCGGCTGCGCCCTTCGAGCGAAAACGACTCCAGCGGCACGCGCGCTTCTTCGCCGATCTTCAGCAGAGTCAAGCCGAGGTCGAGATAGAAGTGAAGGTTCTGACGCTGCACTTCGTAGAACACCGGCCAGCCTGCGTGAAGGTCGCACATCTCGCGGAACTGCCAGATCAGCTCCTGCTTTTCGTCTTCGGCGCCGACCGGATCGCCCATCGCAATCCAGCTTCGTCCTTCGACGCCGTACATGAGAAACGAGCGGCCGGTAGGGCTGAAGAGCAACGGCTTATCGGCAAGCAGGGCCACATTCGCCTGACTGTTTTTCTCGGTCGTAAGAACGGCCGCGGCACGATCCACTTCCTCGATCGATGGCGGATCCGGCTCTTCCGGCGCGGGGCGGAGCAGACGCTGAATCGAGTAGAGAAGCAGCAGCCCGACCACGCCGACCGAGGCGCGCAGGAAGCGAGGGGCATCGGCGCGGAAGGAGAAGTGCCACCAGAGATCGCGCGAGTAATCGACGTGTTTGTAACTGAAGAAGCCGAGCCAGGCGGAAGAGATCAAGACGAGAACGATGGCCACGATCCAGCCGGGGCCGAAGCCTTCGTTGAGTAGCGAAGCTTTGCGATAAAAGTGACGCCGCGACGCCACGAGCGCGAAGAGCATCACGGCAAGGATGATCGCTTCCTCGAAATCGCCACCTTTGAAAAGTTGGAAGAGGATGCCGGCGCCGAGCACGCCGACGGTGAGTTGGTACGCGGCATCAAGGCGCCGCTGCAGGCCGCGGGCGAGGATCAGCAGCGCTGCGCCGGTGATCGAGCCGAAGAAGTGCGACAGCTCGACAATTGGCAGCGGCACGAGCCGGCGGAGCAGGAACGTTCGGCCCGGAAGCGTTGGCGTCGCGCCCGAAAACAGGAGCACCGCGCCGCCGATGAATATCGTGAATGCGAGAAGTTGCGGCGCGATGCCGGGAGCCCATCGCCCGAAGATTTTCCACGCTTTCACCACGCCTTCGCGCTTCTCGACGATCTCGTGCGTGGCCAGGAGAATGATCGCCACGAGCAGCGGAATCAGGTAGTAGATGACGCGAAAGGTGACGAGCGATCCGAGAATCGCGGAGGCGGAAAAATAGGGAGCGAGGAAGACGAGAATGATCGCTTCGAAGATGCCGATGCCGCCCGGCACGTTCGAGGCGACGCCCGCGATCTGCGCGAGAAGGAAGATGCCGAGAAACTGCGGGAACGTCAGCGGAAGAGAATCAGGCAGGAGGATGTAGAGAACCGCGGCCGCGATCGTCCAGTCCAGGCACGACGTCGCCACCTGCGCAACGAAGATTCGGAGAGTGGGAAGCTCGAACTCCCACTGCTGGATCCGGACCGGCTCGCGTCGAATCGCGATCCAGAGCATGTAGGCAATGGCCGGAAGCAGCAGCACGATTCCGAGCAATCGCATCGACGCGAACGGCAGGTGGATCGACGCCGGCACATCCGGGGGCGCGACGAGAAAGAAGATTCCGCCAAGCAGGACGAAGCCGAGCCAGAAGCTGACCGTGCAGAAGACGATGACCTTCGCGATCTCGACGGCGGTGAGCCGCCAGGCGTTGTAAAGCCGGTAGCGGAGCGACCCGCCGACCAGTCCCGAAAATCCAACGTTGTTGTTGAACGCGTAACCGATGAACGAAGCCAGCGCGATCTTGAAGTACGGAAGAGGATGCCGGATGTAGCGAAACGCCAGCGTGTCGTAGCCGGTCATCACGAGGTAGCCGAGGAGCGTGAGCGCGGTGGCCAGGAGCAGTTGATTGCCGGGCAGCGCGCTGACGTACGCGATGACGTCGCGGTACCGATAGTGCGCCAGCGTGTCGTGCAACACGCGCAACGCCACTGCAAACAACGCCAGAATCAGCAGCGGTTTGAGGAACGGCGCGATCCGTTTGAGGCGGTTGAGGTTCATGGGTTGACGGTTGCCGGAGTGCACGTTACCGGGTTGCCGGGTTGCCAAGCCGGCAGATCGTCCCCTGGCCGCCTAACGACAGTTTGACGCAGAAGATGTGGCAACTCGGCACCCTGGCAACTCAGCAACCTTCTACTCCAACGCAATCCACAATGCCGCCCCATGCGCCGCCGCCTGCTTGGCCGTCAGAAGAAGTTGCACGTACGTTTGCACATCAAGATCGGCATCGAAGAGCGCATCGTCCTCGAGGTACTTCGCCGCTAGTTGCATAAGCTCGACGTCGTCAGTCGGAAGATTGACGCTCGTGGCAAAGAGACGCAGCTCATCGAGAAGGACGGGCAGGCTCCCGGCCTCCAGCGGATCGGCGACCGTCGGAATGAGGATGTGCTCCACGCTCGCGAACGGCAGCGGCAGATAAACCGATTGGTAGGCGTCGATGCCGGAAATCTGCGGCGCGGAGGGAATCGCGCGCATGACGCTCTCCTGCAATTTCGACCATCCAATCGCTTCGACCGGGTCCGACCGATACGCCTCGGCATCCACGGTTTTTAGCGCCGGAAATCGCTTGCGTAGCCCACCGTCGATCGTCTGCGCGAGATCGGGCGTGAAGACATCGGCAGCGTTGCCGGCGACGAAGACGATCGACACGTGGTCAGCGTACCGTACGTGGCCGCCGTTGTGCACTGTGACGCTGCCCATGCCGAGCGAATCGACCTACGACTGCATCATCATCGGAGGCGGCCCGGCCGGTTTGACGTGCGCGATTTTCATGGGCCGTTATCGCCGGCGCGTGCTCCTGGTCGACAGCGGCAAACCACGCAACTATGCCTCGCGCGGCATCCACGGTTTCCTCGGGCAGCACAACATCGCGCCCGGCGAGTTGCTCGCGCGTGGGCGTGCCGAGGTCGAGGCGGCGGGCGCGGAGATCTGCCACTGCACGGCGGAGCGCGTCGAGAAAGTCGGCGACATTTTTGAAGTGACCACCAGCGCGGGGATGATGCGCGCCCGGCGCGTCGTGCTCGCGTACGGCGTGAGCGACAAGCTGCCGGACATTCCCGACATTGCCAGCTACTACGGCGGAAGCGTGTTCCATTGCCCCGACTGCGATGGCTACGAAGTGAGCGACAAGCGCGTCGGCGTCATCGGATGGGGAAAGAAAGCGGCCGGCCTCGCGCTCAAACTTCTGCAGTGGACCGATCAACTGACCGTGTTCACTGACGGCCATCCGCGCCAGTGGTCCGATGAACATCACAGCAAGCTGCTCGCTCTCAGCATCGGAGTCAAAGACGAGAAGGTGATCTCGCTCGAGGGCGACGACGCCATCGTTCGCGCGGCGGTGCTATCGACCGGCGAGCGCGTTGCTGTCGATGCTCTCTTCTTCACGATCGGCGTCGAGCGCTCGTGCGTGCTGGCCGAGGATCTGGGATGCGAAGTGGATGAAGAGCACCCGAACATCATCGTCGATGAGTACAAGCAAACGTCGATCGAAGGAATCTACGCGATCGGCGATCTCGTCCGCGGCTCGCAACTAGCGATTACGTCAGCGGCTGATGGAGCGATTGCGGCGATCGCGATCAACAAGTCGCTGCTGCCGCCGGCGCGCCGGGTGTGAGAGATCGCAGCAGAGTTTTGTTTATGTGTGATCTGGCCGGGCGATGCCCAAATCGCGGCAGATCTTGCGAATCAAGTCGTTCCCGATTTCGGCGTGTCTCGGAACCGCGGAACGCCGATTGAGGCTCACGTTGACGTACCAGGAGTGCCGCGAACCCTCACGATCCAGCATGCAGCCGTGATCGTTCAACCATCGCTCAAGAGCGCGGCGTTTCATACGGCGATATGGATCTCTTCGAAGTCCTCAGTTGCTGCGGAGCGCGCATCAGCGCGGTTAAACTCAAGCGCCTCGGCCAACGTGATGCGAAGCGTCTCCAGCAATTCCTCACGTGTTGGCTCCTGACAATTGACGCCTGGAACCTCTTCGATCCAGCCGATCCAGTAGTCACCCGACTTCTGCACGATCGCGGTGTACTCAGTCATGTCGTTCATCTTAGCAGCAGCCCTTCCATCAGTTTCGTCGCAAAAAGCCTTCTCCAAATTACAATTCCCGCCCATGCGCCGCACAGTCTTCGCACTTGCCGTCTTTCTCGCCACCACCCTCTTCGCTCAGACACCAGCCGCCGATGGGCCGATGCTCGGATTCAGCGCCGCGACTGCCGCGAAGGAACGGGCGCTCGAATCGCAGTTCGATTCGTCGCTGAAGCGCGACGATCTCCGCGACTGGATGAAGCGCCTTTCCGCGCGGCCTCACCACCTCGGCTCAGCGTACGATCACGACAACCAGGTGTTCATCGCAGCATTGTTTAAGGAGTGGGGCTACGACACGAACATCGAAGAGTTCCGCGTGCTCTTCCCGACGCCGAAGCGCCGCGTCGTCGAGCTCATCGCGCCGGAACATTTCGTGGCAAGGCTCGCCGAGCCGCCGGTGCCCGGCGATGCGACCTCGGGACAGACCAGCGAGCAGCTTCCGACCTACAACGCCTACTCGATCGATGGCGACGTCACCGGCGATCTCGTTTACGCGAACTACGGCATCCCTGCCGACTACGAGTTGCTCGAGCGCAACGGCGTCGACGTGAAGGGAAAGATCGTCATCACGCGCTACGGCGGTTCTTGGCGCGGCATCAAACCGAAAGTCGCCGCCGAGCATGGCGCCATCGGCTGCATCATCTACTCCGATCCGCGCGACGACGGCTACGCGCAGGGCGACGTTTATCCGAAAGGCGCGTACCGCAACGAGAACGGCGCGCAACGCGGCTCGGTGATGGACATGCCCGTGCATCCCGGCGATCCGCTCACGCCCGGCATCGGAGCGACTGCGGACGCAAAGCGCATCGACCGCAAAGACGCCGAGGTCATCACGAAGATCCCCGTTCTTCCGATCTCGTATTCCGATGCGCTTCCGTTGCTGCGCGCGCTCGGCGGTCCGGTCGCGCCTCCCGACTGGCGCGGCGCGCTGCCGATTACCTATCACCTCGGGCCCGGCCCCTCGCGCGTCCACCTCGCGCTCGAATTCAACTGGAACATGGTGCCGGCCTACGACGTGATCGCGCGCATGCCGGGATCGCAATATCCCGACGAGTGGGTCATGCGCGGCAATCACTCCGACGCCTGGGTCAACGGCGCGAACGATCCGATCAGCGGTCTGGTCGCGGAGATGGAAGAAGCAAAAGCGATCGGCGAGCTGGCGAAGAGCGGCTGGCGTCCGAAGCGAACGATCCAGTTCGCGGCGTGGGACGGCGAAGAGGAAGGACTCATCGGATCGACGGAGTGGGCGGAGACGCACGCGGACGAATTGCGGCGCAACGGTGTCGTCTACATCAACTCCGATACGAATTCTCGCGGCTTCCTCGATGCCGGCGGCTCGCACACGCTCGAGCGTCTCGTCACGCAGGTCGCGCGCGACGTTCCCGATCCGGAGCGCAGCGTCTCCGTCCTCACGCGCATGCGTGCACGCGAAGCGATGCTGCCCACAAACATGGAAGCGAAAAAAGAAGCGCACGAGCATGAGTTGATCCGGCTCGACGCGCTCGGCTCCGGCTCCGACTACACGCCGTTCCTGCAGCACACCGGCGTCGCAGCGCTGAACATCGGATACGGCGGCGAGGGCGGCGGCGGGTCGTATCACTCCGTGTACGACTCGTTCGATCACTACACGCGCTTCGGCGATCCCAACTTCGATTACGGCGTGACACAGGCGAAGACGACCGGACGGATGGTGCTGCGCCTCGCGAACGCCAACGTACTTCCGTTCGAGCTGAGCACCTTCGCCGACACGATGTCGCGTTACCTCGACGAGCTGACGAAACTCGCCGAAAAAACGCGCACGGACGTCGACGAGCGAAACCGTTTCGTCCGCGAGCGCACGTACGAGATCGCCGCCGATCCGACAAAACCGTTCGTGGCTCCCAAAGCAGAGCCAGCCGGGATCTATCTCAATTTCGCGCCGCTGCAGAATGCGGTCGCACACCTCAAAGACCGCGGCCGCGAATTCGATCGCGCAGCAGCAGCGCTTCCCGCCGACGCAACCGCACGCCAAGCCGCCGCCGATCAGGCGCTGATGCACATCGAGCAATCCCTGCTTCGCGCGGACGGGTTACCGCGCCGCCCCTGGTTCCGCCACCAGATCTACGCCCCCGGCTTCTACACCGGCTACGGCGTCAAAACCGTTCCCGGCGTGCGCGAAGCGATCGAGCAAAAGGAGTGGAGCGAAGCCAACCGCCAGATCGAGATCGCAGCGGGGGTAATCAACGCGTACGTCGCGCAGACAGAGAAGGATCTGGAGGCCGTGCGCGCGAAGTGACGTCGACTTTCAAAATGGGGTCAGGTCTACTTTTGAAAGTGACTGGGAACGCGGTATCAGACTGCTTACACAAGATTTAGTCACTTTCAAAAGTAGACCTGACCCCATTTTGAAAGTCCCAGGAAGGTCGCGAAAGACTCTCGATGATGAATCGCGGTAAGTGAACCAGCGGCGGTTGATCCGACAACGCGCCGCCCGCCAGGCGGCGCAATCACTTCGCCAAAAGGTAAATCACTTCGCCTCGCCGCGACATCCCCAGATCTTCGCGCGCAACCCGCTCGACCGCGTAGGTCGACTTTTTCACGCTGTCGATCTCGCCGCGAAGCCGCGCGTTTTCCTTTTCGAGCTGCGTCACCTCGGCGTTCAGCGATTCGATCCGCTTTCGCGATTGCTGCAACTCGGACGTTGCGCGGCCGGTGAAGAAGAGCGACGCCACGCCGCCGAACGCGATCACGGCCACGACCACCACCGCGATTCTGCGGATCGTCTGTGCAGCTCGGCGTGGAGCGCGTGTGGAGACGGCGGGATGCATTTGTCAAAGGTAGTGTCGCGGGTCAGTGCGGCCCTGTCAACGCCGTATAATTCGAATCGGTGACGCGCGACGCCGCACAGAACCCTCTTACGGATCGATATGCCTCGAAGGAGATGTCGTATCTCTTCTCGGCCGATTACAAGTTTCGGACGTGGCGGCGGCTGTGGATAGCGCTTGCCGAAGCCGAGCGGGAACTCGGACTCAACATCAGCGATTCTCAGATCGCCGAGCTGAAAGCGCACGCGAATGACATCAATTACGCCAACGCCGAGCAACGCGAGCGCGAGATCCGGCACGACGTTATGTCGCACATTTACGCCTACGGTCTGCAGGCGCCATCCGCGAAGGGCATCATCCACCTCGGCGCCACCTCGGCCTTCGTAACCGACAACACCGACATCCTGCAAATGAGCGAGGCGCTGGCCATCATCCGCCGGCGCATCGTCAACGTGATAGCCAAGCTGCGCGATTTTGCCTGGCAATGGCGCGCCACGCCATCGCTGGCCTTCACGCATTTTCAGCCGGCGCAGCTCACCACGGTCGGGAAGCGCGCCACTCTCTGGCTGCACGATTTGCTGCTCGACTATCGCGAAGTCGAGTTCCGCAGCGCCAGCCTCGCACTCCTCGGCGTCAAAGGTGCGACCGGAACGCAGGCATCTTTCCTCAGCCTTTTCGACGGCGACGCCGCGAAGGTCCATCGCCTCGAGCAGCTCGTCGCCGAAAAAGTAGGGATGTCGCGAAGCTATCCCGTCTCCGGCCAGACCTACTCGCGCAAGATCGACTCGCAGGTCGTGAACGTGTTGTCGGGCTTCGCGCAATCGGCATCGAAGTTCGGTTACGACATGCGCCTTCTGCAGCATCTGCGCGAGATCGAGGAGCCGTTCGAAGACGATCAGGTCGGCTCCTCGGCCATGGCCTACAAACGCAATCCGATGCGTGCCGAGCGGATCGATGCGCTGGCGCGGCACCTCATCGTCAACGCGCTGAATCCCGCGTTTACCGCCGCCACGCAATGGTTCGAGCGCACGCTCGATGACTCCGCCAATCGCCGCATCGCCATTCCCGAAGCCTTTCTCGCTGCCGATGGGATCGCGCTGATCTATGACAACATCGCGGCCGGGCTGGTCGTGCACGAAGAAGTGATCGCGGCCAACGTCCGGCGGGAGCTGCCTTTCATGATGACGGAGAATCTGATGATGGAAGGCGTGCGGCGCGGCGGCGACCGCCAGGTGCTGCACGAGCGCGTGCGCATTCATTCGCAGGCCGCGGCTGGCAGGCTGAAATCTGGTGCGAGTGACAACGATCTTCTCGATCGCATCACCGCCGATTCACTCTTCGGCATCGATCGCGCATCGATCGAGCAGATGGCGCGGCCCGATGCGTTCACGGGCCTGTCGGCGCAGCAGACGGAGAAGTTCCTGATCGAGGATGTCGATCCAATTCTCGATTCCGAACGGACGCAAATCAGATCGGACGTTGGCGAGGTGCGGGTATGAAGCGAGCTCTGATGGCAGTGACGATGGCAGCACTGGCAGCGTGCGCAACGAGGCCGCGCTCATCGACGCAACCCGTGCCGGCACCGACAGCGGCCGTGACGCCGCAGGAAATGTCCGCGCACGGAACCGCCGGCTGGGTTGGCCAGGAATTCGCCGGCCGCACGACGGCCAACGGAGAAATCTTCGATCCGATGCTGATGACGGCGGCGCACCGCACGCTCCCATTCGGAACACTTCTTGATGTCCGCAATCCGAAAACCGGCCAGACCGTGCGCGTCCGCGTCAACGACCGCGGCCCGTACGTCGGCGATCGTCTCATCGACCTCTCCTACGCCGCCGCGCAGCAGATCGGACTGGCGGAAGGAGCCGGCGGCGACGTTGACATCAGCGTGGCAAAGGTCGGCCGAGGAGATCGCGAGCCGCCCACGGCATTCGCGGTGAATGTGCCGGACAACACCAGCGTGGCCGCGGTTCCACCTGCTGCGACGCCAGCACCCGCGCCCGCTCCAACTCCGGCAACGGTCGAGCCGCAGCCGGCGGCGGTGCCCGCGACGGTCGAGAGCGTGCAGGTCACCGAGCAGCATGCGAGCGCGCCCGAGACGCGAAAAGAAGTCGCCGCCAACGGCACGACGCTCGTCGAAGTTCCGGTGACCTCAAGCCCGCTCCCCGCACCGGCGCCGGCGCCCGTCACTCCAACGAAACGCTCCACGCCCGCGGCCTCAACTCCTGCCGCATCGAAGCCTCCGGTAACCACGGCTCGCACCGGACGCTATCTCGTGCAAGTAGGCGCGTTCTCCCAGGAAGCAAACGCGAAGGCGCTGCAAAAGAAACTGAAAGCGATCGGCCAGGACGCAATGATCGAGCACACGTCTCTTTACCTTGTGCGCATCGGTCCGTTCGAAACCCGCGACCAGGCAGTGAGCGTCCGCGCCAAGCTGGAAGCGGCAGGGATCTCGGCGATCATCACCACGCAGTAGATTCGCGGGCGTCGGGGGTCGGGAGTCGGAGCGAAGACCAAAACAGAGATCAGAGACAAGAGACTAGGAAGCAGGTTACCCACACGCCTCTGATCGCTAGTCTCTGATTGTCTCTGATTTCCGATCTCTGCCTCTCCGACCCCCGACTCCCGACCAGCGACCCCCCGCAAAAGCTATAATCCGCCGCCCATTTCAAACCGCAAGGACAAACAACTCATGGCGAATCGCACATTTACGATCATCAAGCCGGACTCCGTCCGCAAAGGCAACTTCGGCAAAATCATCGGCCGGCTCGAATCCGATGGCTTCCGCATCCTCGGATTGAAGAAAGTCAGCCTCTCCACCAAACAGGCCCAGGGCTTTTACGCGGTTCACAGCGAGCGGCCGTTCTATCCCGATCTCGTGAAGTACATGACTTCCGGTCCCGTGTACGTCGCGGCGCTGGAGAAGGAAGGCGCTGTTCCGGCGCTTCGCAAGCTGATGGGCGCGACCGATCCCGCGAAAGCGGATGCCGGCACGATCCGCAAAGAGTTCGGCGAGTCGATCGAACAAAATGCCATCCACGGATCCGACTCCGATGAAAACGCAGCGATCGAGATCGGCTTCTTCTTCGCCGAATCAGAGCTGCTGTAGAACGCGGGAGCCGGCGGTCGGGGGTCGGGAGTCGTAAGACGATTCTCCGACTCCCGACCCCCGACTCCCAACACCCGAATGGGCGCTGCTTCGTCGTAATCGATCGGAAGGTAGAGCGTGAAGCACGTCCCTTGTCCCACGGCTGATTGCACCTCGATCCGGCCGTGGTGCAGCTCGACGAAATTTCGCGTGAGCGACAAGCCCAGCCCGGTCCCGCCTCGTCGCGCCCGCCGCCCTTCCTCGGTCTGATAGAACTCGTCGAAGATCCGCTGCAGTTCGTCGGGCGCGATGCCGATGCCCTGGTCCGTGACGTCGATCCGCACCGTGATCACGCCCAGCGGCGATGACGACGCGGCAATCGAGCTCACCGCGATCGTGACCGGCCCGCCGCGCGGCGAGAACTTCACCGCGTTCGAGAGCAGGTTGAAGAGGATCTGCTTCAGACGTCCTTCGTCGAGCCGCACGCGCGGCACGGCCGGATCGATCGTCGCGCTGATGCTCACCTTTGCTTCGGCAGCGAAGCCTTTCATGACGCGCTCCACCGACGCGATCGTGTCGCGCAGGTCGAACTCGTCCGTGCGCAACTCCATCTTGCCCGCTTCGATTTTCGAGAGGTCGAGGATGTCGTTGATCAGATCGAGCAGATGGTTCCCCGCGACATGAATGTTCTCGAGGAACTTGTAGAAGCGGGTCGGAAGCGTCGTGCCCGTGTTCTCGAGCAGGACGCTGGAAAAGCCGATGATCGAGTTCAGCGGCGTGCGCAGCTCGTGCGACATGTTGGCCAGAAACTGGTTCTTGGACCGGTCGGCGGCCAGCAGGCGGAGGTTCGTTTCGCGCAGCTCGTTCGTCCGCTCCATGACGCGCTGTTCGAGCGCGTACGTGAGCCCTTCCAGATCTTTGTAGAGATGCGCGTTCTCGATGGCCACGGCCGCCTGGTTGGCAATCGCGGTGAGCAGGAGCATGTCGTCGTTCGTGAACGCGTTTTTCTTGAAGCTCTCGACCGAGATGACGCCGATGACGCGGTCGCGGGCGATCATCGGTACGCCCAGCCACGATTGCGTCGGCTTCGTATCGGCCACCGACAGCACGCCGAGCCGTTTTTCATCAGCCGTGCTTCCGATGAGGAGCGGCTCGTGATGATTGACGACCCAGGAGTTCAGTCCCAGTCCGACCGGTATCCGTTCCACCGGCAGCCTGATGTCCTCTCGCACATCGAGCTCGAACGACAATTCGTTCGTCGATTCGTCGAGCAGGGCGATCGTGAAGAGCGTGCAATCGACGGATCGTTTGCACTCGTTGTAAATCGCGCTGAGAAGCTGATCGGTCGTGTAGCGCAGCGAAATGGTTTTGCCGATGTTCGTGAGCGAGGCAATGCGCTGCAACTGCTGCACGCTCTTCATTCGCGTCTTGGCCAGGATACGCAACATGCCGATGGCGATGCTGCCGCTGAACGCAAGAGCGATCAGCGCTCCCCAGCCCATGGCCGCGAAACCAAGCGCGGTGATGACGGCGTAGGGAAGCGTGAGGAGATAGATCGTGAGATCGACGCCGTCGAGGCGGATGATCTTCCGCAACGAATAGCCGTACGACTGCGCCACCCGAAACATCAGCAGGATGTTCGTGATGCTCAGGACGACCCCGCAAAGACCAATCTTCAGGGCGGCGCCGAGTGTGGCGTGAGTGAGCGGCAACTCGCCGCCCAGCCGCTCGTAAAGCGTGGCCGCGGCGACCACCGGAATGCCATAGGTGCCAAAGAGCCCGAAGGTTTTGACGAGCTCGACAAAGTGGTTTGTCGATTCGATTTTTGCAGGCCCGATCTGTTTGAGCGCGAGGATGCGCGCGAACGCGGCCACGATCACGGCCAGCCACGACGCCGCCACAATGCCGAGAATCGGGATCGTGACGGTGTACGCCGTCAGCACGAGCGAGACGAAAATCAGTTCCGTGAGCTCGAACTTCAGGAGCGCCAGCGTCGTGGCAAAGGCGACGAGAATTGCGATGACCAGAACCGCGCTCGGCTGAAGGTTCCGGAGGATTGCGGCGGTCTGATCGAAGCGCAGCCACGTCACCCAGAGCATCAGCAGCAGGCCGGCCAGACCCTGGGTGAGAAAAACGGTAATCGTGCGCCGTTGGGCGGCGGAGTCGGAACCGTGCGGCATTGGAGTGAGTGGACCCGGCAGTTATCGTAGCACCGGTTGGCAAACGCTCAGATGCCGCGCAGGACCAGGCCATGCTCGAATCGATGCTCGCCCTCGAGCGGAATCGCGGCGTCGTTGCAGCAAATCATCAGGTCGCGCAACGAAACCGGACTGGAGATCTCGACGCCGTGCGCAACGACGCACGATTCCAGGACGACGCCCGGCGCGATGCGGCAGTCGTCCCAAACGACAGAATTGCGAAGCTCGCCTTCGATGATGCTTCGGGCTCCAACGATGCTTCGCTCGATCGTGCCGCGGACCGACGCCGTGTCATGAACGAGCGAGTCGCCGCTGACATGCGTCCCGCGCGCGAGAGCGAGCGCGCCGGCGACCGTCCGCGCCAGCAGCGCGCGCGACGCCGCCATGTAGCGAGAGGGTGTGCCGATGTCGAACCACAATGATCCGTCGTCGACAACGCCCGCCACGCTCTCTTTGCCACTCTCGATCAGCGGCTGGTAAACCTCGTCGACGATGCCGGAGAATTCTTTGTCCGGCAGGTAATCGAAGATCCTGCGCGAGATCAGATGCGTGCCTGAGAACATCAACGCCTCGCCGGTGCCGCTACCGAAACCTGTGATGAGATTCTTATCCAACCAGACCGGCGTGAAGCGATCACCTTCCGGCGGATGCCGCAACGTCAGCGCACCCAGCGCGCCGGTTTCACGCAGCACCGATAACAAAGTGTCATAAGGAGGAAATTGAATCGTGTCGCCATTGACGAGAAAGAATTCGTCGTCCGATTCCAGCAATGACCGAACGCGACGCACGCCGCCGCCAGTACCAAGGATTTCCGCCTCATAAGAAAACTCAAAGCGCGCCTCGCCGCTATACGTCTCGCGCAAATACCGCTCAATGGCCTCGGGGAGATGGTGGAGATTGACGACCAGGTCCCGAATGCCGGCGGCAAGCAGCGACTCCACCGCCCAAGCCATCAGCGGCCGCCCACACAACGGCACAATCGGCTTCGGAATCGTGTAGGTAACCGGCCGGAGCCGCGTACCGTAGCCGGCGGCGAGGATCATTGCTTTCATGAGTGGTTTTCTCGCCTGGGGTCAGGATTTAGAAGCGAAATGTTAAGTGTTGCGTGTTGAATGTTTCGTGTTGAATGAGGCTTTGGAGATTAATCCCATTCAACATTTAACACTCAACATCCAACATGTAACATTCCGCTTCTGAAGCGCAGCAAATGCTCAAACCGACACTCACAACTGATCCGGCGTAAAGATCATGTTCTCCCCAAGATCAGGTCGTGTGCGACGCGCAAGACGATACAAATCAGAATACGTCTGCCGGATCGCCTGGTCCATCGTCATTCCCAGCTCGGCTGTAATCATTCTAATGACATCAATCGGACCTTCGATCTCGAAATAGTCGCCGATCGGTGTGCGGTCTAACACCACTTCGACGTCGCGGATGCGCCATACCTCGCGAAACTTCTGGTAGCGGAAGACCGGTTTGTAGCCGAGCGCGTCGAAGAGTTGGATGGCCAGCTCGAAACTCTCCACGCCCGTCTGCACTTCCTCACGCGACTTCACGCCCCCCTCGATCGACATCGGCCCTTTGTACGTCGCGATCGAGTATTTCCCGAACTTGCGCACACGCAGCAGCGAGCCCCGCGTTTTCAAGTCGCCGCGCCGGTCGAGAACGATGTTGTCCTCGAACGTCTCCGGATAAAGCCGCGTCCCGCCAATCTCGTGCAACTTTTGAACGAGCTCAGCGCGGTCTTTGAGGGCGAATTTGACTTCGATTTCAGTGGCCATGGTTTACGGTTGCCGTGTTGCCAGGTTGCCCAGTTGCCGGCACCAGTCTCTGGCCACTCGGCAACCCGGTAACCCGGCCACTCACTCCCGCAGTACCTCCACTCCCGGCAACGTTGCGCCCGAAATGAATTCCAGCGATGCGCCGCCGCCGGTCGAGATGTGGCTGATTCGATTGGCGAAGCCGGACGCTTTCACGGCTTCGACCGATTCGCCGCCGCCAACGACTGTAATGGCATCGGCACCAGCGACGGATCGGACCATGGCCATTGTGCCCTTGGCGAAGGCTTCCTTTTCGAAGACGCCCATCGGCCCGTTCCAGAAAATGGTTTTCGCATTTCTTAGCACGCTGTCGTACTGAGCGATGGTTTTTGGTCCGATGTCAAATGCCTTCTGTTCGGACGTAAGACCAGCAGCAACATCCACGGTCTCGATCGACGTTGGCGCATTAAGGTCATCGGCAACGATTAGATCAACCGGCAACGTCACGTTCTGAATCCGATTTGCGACCTCGATTGAGTCATTATCAACGAGCGAACCGCCCATCGGAACGCCGCGCGCGGCGAGAAATGTATTGGCCATGCCGCCGCCGATGAGCACAGTGTCTGCGAGTTTCACAAGCGCTTCGAGCGGCTCGATCTTGCCCGCGATTTTTGCGCCGCCGAGAAGGGCCACAAACGGACGCTCGGAGACGTTGGTGATTTTCTGGAGAAACTCGATCTCTTTCGCCAGCAGCAAACCGCCAGCCGTGCGATTCGTTTCGAATAAACGTGGCAATGCATCGATCGATGCATGGGCACGATGACAGGCGCCGAACGCGTCGTTGACGTAATAGTCAGCGAGTTTGCGCAATTGTGCGGCGAAGGGTGCGTCGTTCGATTCTTCGCCAGCATGGAAACGAAGGTTCTCGAGAAGCAGCAACTGGCCCGCTTTCAATTGCGATGCTTTCGTTTCGGCTTCATCGCCA
This sequence comes from Thermoanaerobaculia bacterium, assembly GCA_963719365.1. GTDB lineage: Bacteria > Acidobacteriota > Thermoanaerobaculia > Gp7-AA8 > Gp7-AA8 > JADGNZ01. The sequence continues at coordinate 3,645,185 of OY970380.1, forward strand.
ACGCAATCCGACGCCCATTGAACTTCGGTATCGAGCAGCTCGGCCAGCTTGGCGCGAACGGGCTCTAGCGAGTATTTCGTTTTTCGCTCACCTTTTGGACGCCCGAGGTGGCTGGCGATGACGATGGCGGCCCCGGAATCCTGCAGACGGCGCAGCGTCGGCAGCGTCTCTTCGATCCGCGTCGCGTCGGCAATGCGGGTTCCGTCGAGCGGCACGTTGTAATCGACGCGATAGAAAACGCGCGCACCGGAGGAAAGCGTCAGGTCGTCGAGCGTTCGGATTCGGATCATGCGCGTCGCGAGGCGTCCTTCTTCACCCGTCCAACATAGGCGATCAGATCGAGGATCCGATTGGAGTAGCCCCACTCGTTGTCGTACCACGCCAGCACTTTGTGCATGTGCGGATCGACCGAGCGTGTGAAGGTCGTGTCGACGATCGAGGAATGCGGGTTGTGGTTGAAATCGACGGAAACCAACTGCTCGTCGGAGTAATCGAGGATGCCTTTGAGCGGACCGTTCGCGGCATCGCGCAGCACCTGATTGATCTCCTCGGGCCCTGTCGCTTTTTCCGTTCGAAACGTCAGATCGACCAGCGAAACGTTCGGCGTCGGCACGCGCACCGAGATCCCGTCGAAGCGTCCCTTCAATTCAGGCAGTACGAGGCCGACCGCTTTCGCCGCGCCCGTCGTCGTCGGAATCATCGACATCGCCGCCGCACGCCCGCGGCGCACGTCTTTGTGCGGCAGGTCGAGAATCTCCTGATCGTTCGTGTACGAGTGGACCGTAGTCATGATTCCCATCTCGATCCCGAACGATTCGTGCAGCACCTTCGCGACGGGGGCGAGACAGTTCGTCGTGCAGGAAGCGTTCGAAATGATCGTGTGCGCGGCCGGATCGAAAACGCCTTCGTTGACGCCAATGCAGATCGTGACGTCGGCATCTTTCGACGGCGCGGAGATGATGACGTGCTCGACAGAGTCGCGAAGATGGCGTTTGGCTTTGTCCTTCGACGTGAAGCGTCCCGACGACTCGACGACGATCTCGACGCCAAGGCCGCCCCAGGGAATGTCGTTCGGATCGGGAGAGGCGAAGACGCGAAGTTCCTTTTTATCGACAGTGATGCTGTTCGCCGTGTGGCCGACCTCATTCGGAATCGTGTGGTGCACCGAGTCGTACTTCAGAAGATACGCAAGCGTGGCCGCGTCGGTGAGATCGTTGACGGCCACGAATTCGATTTCGAGATTGCGCTCGAGCGAGGCGCGCAGCACGTTCCGCCCGATGCGCCCGAAACCATTCACTCCTACCCTGATCATTGATTCTCCAAGTGTTTTTCTGAGTCTGCGCGCACTCGTGTCATGCTGACTCGGCGCGTAGTATAACGACGCGTTTCTCTGCGAAGCTCATGCACGTTGAACCTATCCGTTGGCGCGGCGACGCGCTCGAACTCCTCGATCAGCGCCTTTTGCCGCGCGAAGTCCGTTACGTCGCGTTGCACGATGCGCACGAGGTCGCTGACGCCATCCGCGACATGATGGTTCGCGGCGCGCCGGCCATCGGCGTGTCGGCCGCGTTCGGCGTCGCGCTGGCGGCGCAACGCGGCGACGATATCGATGCCGCGGCCGCGGAGTTGCGCGCATCGCGTCCGACGGCTGTCAACCTGATGTGGGCGCTTGACCGGATGTTGCGCGCACGCGATGCCGGACGCGATTTGACTGCCGAGGCGGAAGCGATGTTTCGGGAGGACGTGGAGTCGTGCAAGCGCATCGGCCAATTCGGTGCCGCGCTCCTCGGCAACTCCGTCACGGTACTCACCCATTGCAACGCCGGCGCGCTGGCAACCGCCGGCTACGGCACCGCCCTCGGCGTGATTCGCGCGGCGGTCGAAGGCGGCAAACGCGTGGCGGTCTTCGCCGACGAGACGCGTCCGTATCTTCAAGGCGCGCGGCTGACCGCGTGGGAACTGCAGCAGGAATCGATCGACGTCACGCTCATCACCGACAGCATGTCCGGCCATTTTTTCCAGCAGGGAAAGTTCGACGCCGTGATCGTCGGCGCCGACCGCATTGCCGCCAACGGCGACGCCGCGAACAAGATCGGAACGTACACCGTGGCCGTTCTGGCCAACGCGCACGGTGTGCCGTTTTACGTCGCGGCGCCGCTGTCGACCATCGATGTGAAATGCCCGACCGGTGCGCAGATCCCGATCGAAGAACGGAGCGCAGCGGAAGTGACGTCAATCAACAATGTCTCCATCGCGCCGGAAGGAATCAGCGTGCGGCACCCTGCATTTGACGTCACGCCGTCGCGGCTCATCACGGCCATCATCACTGACCGCGGCGTGCTGCGTGCGCCGTACGACGAAGCGATCCGCGAGGTGTTTCGATGACCGAAGAGCCGGTTGTGCCGGCGGACGAAACAAGCGTGTCGCCAGTCGAGGTTGAGGAGCCACCGGCACACGAAGCCGTGGAACAACCTGCTCCGCTTCCCGTTGAACAAGCGCCGCAACCCGTTGCGATTCGCATCTCTAAACCGAACCCGTTCTCGCTCGGTATCGCAAGGCTCATTCGCGCGCTCTGGCTCGGCAGCGGCGCGTTCCTCATCCTCACCGCTGCCGCCGCTTTCGGCGCAGCAAGCAACGCGACCGACGCCGCGAACGTCGTTGGAGCCGTCCTCACACGATGGCACTACATCGCTCTCTTCGCGCCGCTTCTGCTGCTGTTGCTCGAATGGCGGCGCAGCCGGCCGGTCATGCTCATTCTTCTTTTCATCGCCATCCTTTTGGCCTCGTCGCAGGCGCTGCTCGACACGCGCATTCGGATGATGCGGCTCGACTCGCTCGTGCCGATCAGCAGCCTCTCGCCCGATGATCCGCTGCGGCGGCACTTCGGATTCCTGCACGGCATGTCGTCGCTGTTTCTGATCGGGCAGGTGATCGCTGCGGGAGTCGCGGTCGCGATGCGCGAGGAGCGCGCCCTATAATCGCCGCGGTGAAATCGTGGACCTGCTGATCGTTGACGATGAGGCGTCGCTGCGCGACTTCCTCTCGATCGTTTTTGAAGAAGAGCGCTGGCGCGTCGAAACGGCAGCCTCGCTTGCCGCCGCGCGCGCCGCGCTGGCGAAGAATGAGCCCGATCTCATCCTTTGCGATCTTATGCTACCGGACGGTTCCGGCATCGATCTGCTGCGCGAAGTGAAAGCCTCAACTCCTTCCGTCGCGGTCATCATGATTACGGCGCACACGTCGACGAAATCCGCCGTCGACGCGCTCAAGACCGGCGCGTTCGACTACATCGCCAAGCCGTTCGACATCGACGAGCTGAAGATCATCGTCCGCAACGCCGTCGAGCGAAAAGAGCTCGAGGACGAGAACATTCACCTGCGCACGGCGTTGGAAGAGCGCTTCACCTTTTCCAACATCATCGGCCGCAGCGCGCGAATGCAGGAGATTTTCTCGGTCGTGGGGCGCATTGCCAAGACGTCGTCGACCGTGCTGATCTCCGGCGATTCCGGCACCGGCAAGGAACTGATCGCCCGCGCCATTCACTACACCTCGGGGCGCCGCGGCAAATTCGTTTCGATCAATTGCGGCGCGCTGCCCGAAACGCTGCTGGAGTCGGAACTGTTCGGTCACGAGCGCGGCGCGTTCACCGGCGCGATCCGCGAAAAGCGCGGACTGTTTCACGAAGCGGACCGCGGAACGATCTTTCTCGACGAGATCGGTGAGACGTCGACGGCCATGCAGATCAAGCTGCTGCGCGTGCTGCAGGATCACGTCGTGCGCCGCGTCGGCTCGAACAGCGAAACGCAGGTCGAAGTGCGCGTCATCGCGGCGACGAACCGCGACCTTGCGGAATCGATCCGCGCCGGAAGTTTTCGCGAGGATCTCTTCTATCGAATCAACGTCATTCCCATCACGCTGCCGCCGCTACGCCAGCGCCGGGAAGACATCGCGCTGCTCGTCGAGCACTTCATCACCAAGTATTCGAAGACGCTCGGCGTTCCGCAAAAGCGAATCTCTGCCGACGCCATGCGCCTGATCGAAAAGTACAACTGGCCGGGCAACGTGCGCGAGCTGGAAAACGTGATCGAGCGGATGATCGCGTTGGAGGCCTCGGACGTTCTCACCACGAAGTCGCTTCCCGAACACGTCCTTCTCGGCGGCGCCATTCCCGACATGACCTTCGAGCTGCCGCCCGACGGAATCTCGCTCGAGAATCATCTCGAAGGCATCGGCAAGTTCTTCATGCTCAAAGCGCTCGAGCGCTCCGGTGGCGTGCAGACGCAGGCCGCGGAATTGCTGCGCATGTCCTTCCGCTCCTTTCGCTACTACGCCAAAAAGTACGATCTCATCGCCCGCGATGGGCGTCAGGAAGAAAACGTGGAGGCCGAAGATGAGAAGTAGCGCCGTTCTGCTGGTTGCCTGCGCGCTCGCGTGTGCGCAACGGGTAGCCGCACCACCGTCTGCGCCGGCGGCTACGGCTGTCTCGGATACGGCATCGCCGCGAATCATCCTTCCTGACAAATCCGTGATCGCCGTCGAAGTCGCAGCGAACGAAGAGCTGCGTTCGCAAGGTCTGATGTATCGCGATCATCTGGCCGATGACCGCGGAATGATTTTTCTCTTTCCGCAAGCCGGCGAATATCCGTTCTGGATGAAGAACACGCTCATTCCGCTCGACATGATCTGGAGCGACGCCAACCATCGCATCGTCCACATCGCGCACGACGTCCCGCCGTGCAAAGCCGACCCCTGCCCGAATTACCCGCCGCATGCCGTAGCGTCGTCGGTCCTGGAACTGGCCGCGGGCGTCGCGGCGAAGCATCATCTCGCCGAAGGAAACACGCTGAAGTTCGAAGGGATGGACAGCGTCGTCGCGCAGTAAACGGTTCAACGGCTCCCGTGTCTGATTCGTAACCAATCCCGCCGGGAGTGCTGAATCATCCAATCGCGAGGGTATATTCGGATCGTCATGTTCCGCAGCCGGGGAGAGAATCTTCGCTCGACGTACATCCTGCTGTTCCTGAACATCGCTTTCTTCTTTCTGCAATTTCGGGACAGTGCGAAATTCGCGCGGCTTTTCGGATTCGATCGCGACGCGGTTGCCGCCGGCGAGATCTGGCGCCTCTTCACCTACCAGTTCGCACAAGCCGGACACCTTGGCGTCTTTAACATCCCGCCAGTCCTGACGCTGTTCCTCAACCTCGTGCTGCTTTCGCTGATGGGGTTTGCGGTCGAAGCGGAGTGGGGAACCGGGCACTTTCTTCGTTTCTATCTGATGTCGACGCTGGCCACTGCCCTGGTGGCGGCATGGTTCAACACGCCGCTCCTCGGTTCGTTCTTCATCAACTTCACGCTGCTGTTCGTGTACGCGGCTCTGAATCGCGATCAGACCTTTTCGCTCTCGACTGTTCTTCCGATCCGCATCACGTTTCTGGCGTGGCTGGCGCTCGCCGCGCTGCTGACCGGCGTCTTCTTCGGCAGCAAAGTGAACCTTGCTGCACTGGCCGGTGCGGCGGTCGGATTCGGCTACTACATCTCGCAACGGATTCGCGTTCTCGCACTCGTCACCACCGGAGTTGGCGGCGCAGAGAAAATCGAGTCCGATGATCAAGCAGTGATCACCGCCACGCGCAACGTCACGCGTGTGACCGCGGTGAAGAAGGCGCTCCAGACACGATCGGTCAGCGATATCGACCGGCTGATCAAGCTCGCCGAAAAAGAAGTCGTCAGCGGCGTGAACATCTGTTCGCCGGGCGATTTCAAGCCGGAGCACTCCGACCGTTACTGCGTTCGATGCGAAGGCTTCGCCGAGTGCACGGTGCGCCACCTGCGCATGAACCGCCCGATCGCGCCGCTATCGGCGCCGGCATCCGCATCAATCGAGCAAGCGGGCGCGGTTACGTAGCAGGCGGTCCGCTCTGCGGTCCACCGCCATCGCCACCGCCCGGCCGGCGACGCCGGAAACGTCTTCGCCTCTTCGATCCGCCGTCACCCTCGGGACGCGGTGCGCCGCCTTCCGCTTTTGCTTGCGGCGGACGCGGGGGACGGGGCTCTCGCGGGGGACGCTGTGGAGGACGCGGATTCGCTGCTGCCGGTGCGCCAACCGGCGGCGGAGCGCCAGCCTCTCCACGTCCGGCGCCGCGGCGACGCCTGCGACGTCGTCCCGTGCGCTCACCTTCGGCGGGCTGCGCCGCGCCCTGCTGCTGCGGCGGCCGCACTTGCGGAGGACGTTGGGCTTGTTGTTGTTGTCCGCCGCGCAATTGCGGACGTTGCGGACGCCCGTCGCGTCCTTGTTCGCGTTGCTGTTTTTGCGGTCGTCCATCCGGCCGGGGCGGTCGCGCGCCGCCGCCGTCTCGCCGCGCATCCTTCCGGCCCGTCTTTTGTTCGAACTCCTGCAGTTTCTTCTGCATGAACTTCCGGATAGCGCCATCCTGCCGCGCGCGCACTTCGTCGAAAGCGCAGTAGGGACAGCGTCTCCAGCCTTCGGGGTAGGTCTTCCGGCAGGAGCTGCAAACGACACTTTTGGGCAGCGGCATGGTCGGGCTGGATTGTACACTTCCAGCCGTGGACGACAGGGACGATACGGAGCGGCGCAAAACCCTGCAGACGCTGATCGAGTTAGCGGAAGGCTCGAGCCCGTCCGACTGCTGGGACGACGCGCGCGCCGAGGACCTGCTGCGATCGCAATCGAATCCGGATGAAGTGCGTGAGCTGGGGATGAGCGAGGAGATGATTGCGCGGGTGTTCGGGGAGTGGGGAGTGGGGAGTGGGGAGTCGGAGAAAAACAAAACGACAGCTTCCCGCGGCCCGCTCAACAAACCGGACGCTTCCAGTTCCCACACCCCACACCCCACTCCCCACTCCCCATCATTCACCATCCGCGTCTCGGCCCGATTCGAAGCCGCGCACTTTCTGCGCGAGTACCGCGGGATCTCTGAGCCGCTGCACGGACACTCGTACAAAGTCGAAGTCGATCTGGCCGCGGCTGGCGGCGGCGTCGATGCCGATGCCATTGCCGTCGATTTTGTCAGCGCCCGGCGGAAGCTCGAAGCGCTGGCGAAGACGCTCGACTACGGCTGCATCAACGACGTTCCGCCGTTCGACACGATCAATCCGTCCGCCGAGAACATCGCGCAGTGGTTTGCGCGTGCGCTTGGCGATGCAGTCGCTGACGAGAAGGCGGTCGTAAGCGCGGTGACGATCTGGGAAGGGCCGGTGAATTCGGTCACGTTCCGGCCGTGACGACTCTCCGCGCGTACCATTCCGTTTCGTGGAACTGACCTTCGTCATCATCATGCTCGCTGTGGGCGTCGGGCTGGCGGCGTCTGTCGCCATCACGTTCGCCGCGGCGCAACGAGAAGCTGACCAGCATGGCCATGCGACCGCGACTCCCGACCGCAATCGTGTCGCAGCATCGATCCTCTTCAACCTGTTGCTCGCCGGCGGTAACGAGCCGGAAATGGCCCGGCGCGAAGTGCGTACGAAAGCCGGACTGGCCGGACCGGTGACGTCCGGAATCGACATCGCCAACTGGGGTGAGCGCTTCGCTAAGATCGCGTCGCCGGAACAGCGGACTTGGCTGCTCGACACGGCCGTGCGTCTCGTCGCCAACCGCACCACGCCCGTACCGCTGCGCCAATACGCCGTCTTGCTCGATCTCAGTTTCGCCCTCGGCTTCCAGACCGACGCTCTGGCCCGGCTGCGGGAGGTGTACGGATTCGATTACGTCGACCACGCCAAAGATGCGCGGCCACGCGGATCCGATCGCGAAGGAATCTCGACGCCGCTCTACTCACGCGATCAGCGCGAAACTGCCGACCTGCTGCGCGTGCTCGGACTCGACGTCCCCGCGAATCGCGCCGTGATCATCACCGCGTATCGAAGATTGGCGGCGCAGCATCATCCGGACAAGGTTTTCGGCGAGACGGAAGAGGTCCAGAGCGAGGCCGCCGCGCGCTTCATCGAGATCACGCGTGCGTACGAGACGCTGCTCCGCATCTACCAGGATTGACTGGCCACTCTTGTCACAGGAAGGTGTCGGATGAGTGTCGGGCATACGAAGGGCTTGCGTCCGATTGCCAGCTGTGTATAATGCCGCGCTCGGGAATTCGGGCAGTTTCCTGTGTGTTCGCAGCCGGTTTGCCAGCACTTCCCTCCGTTAGACCGTAGTAAATCTCGACGACAGCATCAATCAGGACGGACGTGTCCGGTCGCGGTGACGCGGCACCGACCAGTCCGAATGTCGGAGAGGTTCGTAGCAACATCCGCCATCCGAACGTCGTAACCCATATCGTTACAACGACTTCGGATCGCTCACGCCAGCAACCCTGGGCCCTTGGTAACCATTTTATTTGTCGCTGCATCTAATAGCGATAACGGCACGACTTACGCATTTTTGGAAGTTTGACGTACGGGAGACACGATGAAGACCGCTGTAGCCACAGATCACGAGCAGGGATGGGACTTCGAGAAGGCTGCGATGCCCTATGTCGACTCCCTCTACAACACTGCCTATCGCATGACGCGGAACTCCGAAGACGCGGAGGACCTCGTGCAGGAAACCTACCTCAAGGCGTACAAGTACTACGACAAGTTCGAGGAAGGCACGAACTTCAAGGCGTGGCTCTTCAAGATCATGAAGAACACGTTCATCAACAACTATCGGAAGAAGAAGCTCACGCCGCACAAGATCGACTTCTCCGAGATTGAAGAGTCGTACGAACGGGTCATCCAGAAGAACGCGCCGGACCTGATCAAGGATCCGGAGAGCGAGATCTTCCAGGACATGATGGACGCCGACGTCAAGCGCGCCCTCGATTCGCTGCCGCACGATTACAAGATGGTCGTGCTGCTCGCCGACATCGAAGGCTTCTCGTACAAAGAGATCGCCGAGATTCTCGACTGCCCGGTCGGCACCGTCATGTCACGTTTGTATCGTGGCCGCAAGATGCTCGAGCGCACGCTGCTCGAGTACGCGCGCAAGTACGGCTACATCCGCGGCACTGCCGAGCCGGCCAAGATGCGCTCGCGCAAAGACGAGACGAAGGGCCGCAAGAAGAAGGACGCCGAGACCGGCGAAGAGACCGACATCGTGGAGCCCGAGGCCGACGAAGAGGCGATTCTGTTCGCCGACGACGAGGACATCGAGCTCGAGATCGAAGAGGAAGAGCCGGAGCAGTTCGAGATCGAGTAGCTCGCTGCACTTTTTAGAGATCAAGTTTTCGGGCGGCCGGTTGTTTCGGCCGCCCGAAGTGTTTTTGCAGAGACGAGCGACGAGAGATCAGAGATCAAGGATGACGTTCTCGATTTCGATTTGTCAGCGACGAGTATGTTGGCGTGCTCTTCTGATCGCTGATCTCTGTTTCTCCTGATCTCTGATTCACCCGGAATTCAACCTGCGGCCATGCAGTTGCGATCGATGCAAAGTCGTCACCTCGATGGCCAAGGAGACCGCAGTAATGATCTGTGACGATGTGAAACGAGTTGCTTACTTCTTCCTCGATGGCAGCATGGGCGAGAAGAAACAGACCGACTTCAAGACTCACGTCAGCCTCTGTCCCGAATGCGAACAGCGCGTCAGCATTCACCGGCGTCTGAGGAACTTCATCAGTCGAAGGATCGGACGCATGGCCGCGCCGCCAACTCTCCGGCAGCGTCTCACCCGCAGCTTCCGCGCGTTGAGCAGCGACGCGTAGACATAGAATCAGCGCGTGTCTGATCACCCCCTGATCCTCGTTTCTTCGAATCCGAACAAGGGAATCGAAGCCGAGCGAATCCTCGGTGTTCCGCTGCTTCGCGTCTCGATCAGTCTGCCGGAGATTCAGGCAGCCGAGGTCGAAGAGATCACACGCTACAAGCTCGAGGCCGCCCGTTCGAAGGGTTATAGCCGCATCATCGTCGAAGATGTCTCCCTCGGCTTTGACGAGCTGGGCAACTTTCCCGGACCGTACGTGAAGTGGCTGCTCGAGGCCGCTGGCGGAAAAGGGCTCGCTGCGATCGCTTACGCGCTCAACAACCGTGCAGCAAAGGCCGAATGCTGCGTCGCGTATTGGGACGGGACGCAAGGCGAAGTCTTCCGCGGCGTGACTGCGGGAGAGATCCTCGTCGAGCCGCGCGGCGATGGGAACTTCGGCTGGGATGCCTGGTTTCAGCCTCAGGGATCGAAGAAAACGTTCGCGGAGATGCCGGCCGAGGAGAAGGACAAGATCTCCCACAGAGGCGTTGCCTATCGTCAGCTTGGCGACTATCTCAAATCGCGAAACTCATGAGCCTCTATCGGGTCGGAATGACTCCCGGCGAGGACGGCAGCCGCAAACAATCTGCCGGAATCATCCGTAGAAGATACTGAAAATGATGGATTTGGCCACGCCAATGATTGGCAGGCCAATTGAAATATGCAGGGTAACCTTCGGGGACTCCGAGGGAGCAGTGGAAAGGACGCCCCAATGTGGATTTACGACGGTGATCAATGGATCGAAGAGGGCGCGAACGAAACCGCGAAGCAGCAGCCGGAAACGATCATGCCTCGACACGGCGAAGAGTTTTACCCCGAGTTGCAGGTCGTTGAAGTCGAGATCGTCCCGGTTCCGCAAACGAACTACGTCCCGCACTTTCCGCTACATTAGCCAAAGAGAATTCGTTCACGATCGGCCGCGCTTTCGGGCGCGGCTTTTTGTTGAAGAGTGAAGTGCGAAGAGTGAAGAGTGAAAGACCGGGCGCATTGAGGACTTTCACTCTTCACTCTTCAAACTTCACTCTTCTTCCAGCCACGCTTCGATCGCCGCGATGGCGCGGTCGTTTCTGAAGTTGTACCAGGCGCGCTCGATCGTTCGATCGGCGGACAAAGCACGGCGAAACGATTCGGCGTCGGTGCATCGCGCGAGCGTGTCACGTGCGGACGATGCATCGAGCGACGCTGCGAATGCGCGGCGATCCTCCCGCTCTGCGATCTCGCTACGTGATGGCACGCGGCGGAATCGCGGCTGCTGCAGTTGAGGATTTGCGCCGAGGTCGGTCACGCGTACGTCTTCGATGTCGCCGGTTTCGGTATCGAGAAAATGAGCGAGCTGACCGGAGTCGTCGAGGTAGGCGACGGTCAGGCCTTCGGTATCGACGACGAACGTGCGCGACGATTTACGCACCGTCGGAGTAACGGCCGGCGCTGCACCCCATGACGCATTGCGCGCTACGAAGTCGTTATCGTTCTCTTCGCGCCGGCGCTGCCAGCCGCGGAACGCCAGACGGATCTTTTGCATCAGGGTGGGCATTGCTGCGGATGATATCTTCGCCGCGATGAGCCAGGAGCGGCTCGAGGCCAGTCTCGACATCGACCGGCGGTCCGCGCGCGAGATCGTGCAGATCATCCAGGGACAGGACGCACTGGTCGCTGGTGCTGTGGCGGCCGAGAGCGAGCGGATTGCGCATGCGGTCGATCAGATCGCTGACCGGCTCTCGCACGGCGGGCGTCTTTTCTACGTTGGCGCGGGAACGAGCGGACGCATCGCCATGCTCGACGCATCCGAGCTTCCGCCAACGTACGGCATCGATGCGTCGTTCGTAAGCGTGATCATGGCCGGCGGCGAGCGCGCGTTTTTCGAAGCAGTCGAAGGTGCTGAGGACGACGAAGATGCCGCGATCGAAGCGGTGAACGCGGCGGTCAAAGCGGAAGACGTCGTCGTTGGAATCGCAGCGTCGGGAACGACGCCGTACACCGTCGCCGCGATCCGCCGCGCGAACATGCTCGGCGCGCTGACCGTCGGAATCACCTCGAATCCAAACTCGCCGCTGGCCAGCGAAGCCGACATCGCCATCGCGCCGCAAACCGGTCCGGAAGTGATCATGGGCTCGTCGCGGATGAAAAGCGGCACCGCACAAAAGCTCGTCCTCAACACTCTTTCAACCGGCGTGATGATTCTCCTCGGACACGTTCACTCCAACCTGATGATCGACATGCCGGCGACGAATGAAAAACTGCGCAGCCGCGCCGTGCGGATGGTTGAACTGGCAGCGGGTGTGAGCCGGCCGGTTGCCGTGCAGGCGATTCGTGACGCGAATGGCAACGTCAAGCTGGCGTCAGTGATGGCAGGCAAACGGCTATCGCTCGACGATGCGAAAGCGATCCTCGCCGCTCACGGTGGCAACCTGCGGAAAGTCCTCGAATCGTGAACCGCGTCGAGCGTTTCATCGAAATCGCGAAGAAGAAATCGCGCATCGTGATCGGCTTGATGTCCGGCACGTCGGTCGACGCCATCGACGCCGTGCTTGTGCGCATCGACGGCAATGCCCGCGACGGAGCACACATCGAAAAGCTTCGCTTCGCCAGTTTCGAATTCCCCGAAGAGATTCAGCATCGCATCAAGTTCCTGTTCGAGCGCGAGCGCGATCGCAAGCTGGCCGATCCCGAGACCGGCGAACATCCCGCGCTCTGGACCATCGAGGAAATCTGCCACCTCGACTTCGTCCTCGGCGAGCTCTTCGCCAGCGCGGCCAACCGCCTGATCGTCGATGCACGTTTGACGAATGACGATGTCGATCTCATCGCTGCGGCCGGGCAAACGATCTGGCATCGTCCGCGTCCGACCGCGGAGCCGTCGACCGCTTCGCTGCCGTGGCTCGATCAGCCGGTCACGACGCGCTCGACGCTGGCGATCGGTCAGGCTGCGGTCATCGCCGAGCGTACGGGCATCATCACGATCGGCGATCTGCGCGTGCGCGACGTTGCCGCCGGCGGTCATGGCGCGCCGCTCGTCGCCTATTTCGACTGGGGCATGCTGCGCCATCCAAAGCTCGCACGTGCCATGCAGAACATCGGCGGGATCGCGAACGTCACTTACATTGCGCCCGGCGCGGCGCTCGACGAGGTGATTGCGTTCGACACGGGTCCCGGCAACATGGTCATCGATTCGCTGATGTACATCGTGTCCAACGGAAGCGAGACGTTCGATCGCGACGGCGTCGCCGCGGCTCGCGGCCGTGTGCGCGAGGACATTCTTGCGTGGTGCATGTCCGAGCCTTACTTTCAATTGGCGCCGCCGAAGACGACGGGGCGGGAGCGTTTCGGACGGCAGTTCGCGGCGCGCATGGCCGCGCGGTTTGATGGCGTCGCACCGGATGATCTGATCGCCACCGCCACCGCATTCACGGCCGAAAGCATCGCCCACGCGTATCGCGAGTTCATCGGCCAGCCGGTGGATGAGATGATCGTCGCGGGCGGCGGCGCGCGGAATCCGACGTTGCTTCGCATGCTGCGCGAACGGCTGCCGGGAACCGAGGTGAAGATCTACGAGTATCTCCAGGAAAAAGAAGCGATGGCAATGGCGCTAATCGCCAGCGATTCGATCTCCGGACTCGACACCAACGTTGCCTCGCTGACGGGCGGACGCGGCACGGTTCTCGGCAAAATCTGTTTATGAGCCATCACAGTATTTTCGGACGCGCCTTTGTGGCCGGTGAGCTGCGCGAGGGCGTGTTGATCGCGATCGCGGACCAGCAGATCATCGATGTGCGCGATGCGGTCCACGCGCCCTCGGGCAGTCACGTTGCCGATGGCGTCATCGTTCCGGGATTCGTCGACGTTCACGTTCACGGCGGCGCCGGCGCCGACTTCATGGACGCGTCCGCGGATGCGGTGGCGGCCGTGACGCGCTTTCACGCGGGCGAGGGAACGACGTCCCTTGCAGCGACGACACTCTCGGCGTCGCGCGAGCGCTTGCACTCTGCTGTTTCGGCGATAGCACGCGCGTCACGCGCAGAGCCTGACGGCGCGCAGATCTGCGGGATCCATCTCGAGGGTCCGTACATCAGCGTCGCGCGCGCGGGAGCGCAGGACGTTGCATCGATCCGGCCTGCCGACATTGCCGAGCTCGCGGCGCTGCTGGCCGAGGCGCCGCATTTGCGGTGGATGATGACGGTGGCGCCGGAGATCGATGGCGTGCGCGCGCTCATCGAGCACTTTCGCGACCGCATCCTTTTTTCGATCGGCCACACCGCGGCGGATTACGCGGGCTGCGTTGCCGCGCTCGAATGGGGGGCGTCGCACTTCACGCATCTCTTCAACGCGATGACTGGCCTCGATCACCGCCGGCCAGGCGCCGTCGGTGCGGCGCTGACATCGCTCGATGCAACGGCGGAACTGATCGCGGACGGCGTTCATGTTCATCCGGCCGTGCTGCGAATGACCGCTCTGACGCTGCCGCATCGTGTCGCGCTGATCACCGACGCCGTTCGCGCGTGCGGCATGCCGGACGGCAAGTACAAGCTTTACGAGCACGACATCACGGTCGCTGACGGCGCGGCGCGGCTCGCTGACGGCACACTCGCCGGCAGCGTGCTCACGATGCGACAGGCTGTGCAGAACATGGTGGAGCTGGCGGGCTTGCCGCTCGAGCTGGTGATTCCGCTGGCGACCGAGGTGCCGGCGCGAATTCTGGGAGTGTCCGATCGCAAGGGCAAGATCGCGCCGGGTTACGACGCGGATCTGGTCGTGCTCACCGAGCGCTTCGAGGTGTCGGCAACGTACTTGCGAGGAGAGCTGCTGTAAGCAACATGAACTGGGAAACACTTACCGACTACGACGCTCTCTCCGATCGCGCCGCGAAGATCCTGCTCGCCGCCATCCGCAACGATCCGCACATCGTCCTCGGGCTCCCGACCGGCCGCACACCGGTGCGCATGTACGAGCGCGTCGTCAGCGAATGCAGCCGCGAGTATCACTGCTTCCGCGATGTGGTCACGTTCAATCTGGATGAATACGTTGGGATCGAGCAGACCCACCCGGGCAGCTACTTCACGTTCATGCAGCGCCACCTGTTCGATCACATCGACATCGATCCGGCGAACGCGCACATCCCGAACGGCGCGGCACTGAACCTGAGCGCCGAATGTTCGCGCTACGAGAACGCGATCGCCGATGCCGGCGGCCTCGGCCTTACATTTCTCGGCCTCGGCGCCAACGGCCACATCGCCTTCAACGAGCCCGGAACATCGTTCGATTCGCGAACGCGAGCCGTGGCATTGACGGAATCGACGCGCAACGCAAACGAGTCTCTTTTCCCGCAAGGCAATGTCCCGACGCACGCCATCACGATGGGCATCGCCACGATTCTCGCGTCAAAATCAATCGTGCTTCTCGCCAGCGGATCGACCAAGCAAGGAGCCATCGAGCGGCTGCGCAGCGGCGAGATCAGCGAGCAGTTTCCGGCGAGCGCGCTGTGGCAACATCCCGATGTGACAGTGTTGATCGCGTAAATCCAGAACACGAAAAGAGAAAGGACTCTGCGAGACCAAACGAGCAGGGTGGTTCTGCTCCGACCCCCCACTCCCGACTCCCCACACCCCGCCGGGCATTGTTCTCGCTCTTGCATCGGCGTTCATGGCTGACGTTCTCGCTGACGACGCACCTGTCCGGCGACCGATTCTCGGCGCGCTGTCGATCCTGCTCCTCTTCATTCTCTACAGGATCTTCGCGGTCTACACGGTCCGTTCGGGCGAATGCAAACCAAAGCCGGTCGACCCATCGGTGCGGATACTCACCCGCGACGAGGCCGGGCGGCTCGTCTCTTTTCCGGAGCGCAACGGCTTTCCGCCGCAGCAACGGCCGCTCGTCGTCATGACCTACAACATCGAAGGTCACGACGAGCTGTACGACACCGACCACGCCGCGAAAATCGCGGCCACGATCAAAGAGTTCACGCCGGACATCGTCGGACTGCAGGAAGTTCACGACCACACCTGGCAGGTGCGCTTTCGCAATCAGTTCGAAGAGATCCGAAAGCTGACCGGCATGAATGGCTATTACGGACGCAGCTATCGCAGCCTCGGCGGCGATTTCGGCAACGCCATTCTCACGCGCGGCGAGATCGTCTCCGCGGTCGTTCATCCATTGCCGAGCGTTGGCGAGCCTCGCAGCGTGCTCGAGTCTGTGATCCGCATCGACGGCGCAACGATCAACGTGTATGTAGCGCATCTCACTGCGTGGGCGCGCTTCAACTCAAAGACCAGAGGCGTCCAGCTCGAGTGTTTGGCGAAGCATGTGCGGACGAGCCGGTATCCCTACTTGTTGCTCGGCGATTTCAACGCTCCGCCTGAGACCCCGGAAGTCACGAAGTTCGAAAAGGAAGACGCGGCCCAACTTTGCGGGCCGGAGATCAAACTCACGCATCCATTTCTGGGCCAGCGGATCGACTACATCTTCGCCGACTGGGGATGGCGTGTCGCCAGCACGCGTGCTCCCGCGACCGGCGCGTCCGATCATTACCCAGTCGTAGCGGAGCTTTACTGGAGCAGGAACTGATGAAGGCGAAACGGAAGCGGATCGAGAAAACCAAGCACGGCTCGCATGTCGTGCGCGTGCCGGTCATCGTTTTCGCGGCGCTCCTCCTCGCCGTGATCGGACTCACGATCATGCTTTGGTCGGCAGAGCGAGGGACGGATCCTCGCCTCAACGTGAAAAACAACGGCGATTTTTCTGCGCTGCTGCCCTCGATGGTCGGCCTGACACAATCGAGTCTCGAGCCCGGCAATCACGTGCAACTGCTGGAGAACGGCGATCAATTCTTTCCGCTGCTGCTGCGCGACATCGCCGCCGCGAAAGAAAGTGTTCATGTCGAGTCGTACATCTGGTGGAAAGGTGCGGTCTGCAGCCAGATCGCCAGCGCGCTGGCGTCGAAAGCGAAGCAGGGCGTTGAAGTCCGTCTGCTCGTCGATGCCTCCGGCGGCCACAAGATGGACAAGGATCTTGAGAAGCTGATGGTCGATTCCGGGGTCCGCTTCGTTCGTTTCCATTCCTTTTCCCTCGCCAACCTCGGGCGCATGAACAACCGCGACCACCGGAAGGAAGCGATCATCGACGGCCGGATCGGCTATATCGGCGGTTATGGATTCGCCGAGGAGTGGACCGGGAATGGACAGGACAAGGATCACTGGCGCGACGCCGGACTGCGTGTTGAAGGTCCGATCGTCGGGCGGCTTCAGGCGGCCTTCGCTGAGAACTGGATCGAAGAGACCGGCGAGATCATGGCGGGCGAGAAGTACTTTCCGCATCTTGCCGCCGCGGGCTCAACGAAAGCGCATCTGGCCTACGCGTCACCGACCGGCGGCGTCTCATCGGTGCAGGTGCTGTACTACCTCGCCATCAAAGCCGCGCATCACGAGATCATCATCCAGAATCCCTACATGCTGCCGGATGACGAATCGGTGGAGGCATTTGCCGAAGCGGTCAAGCGAGGCGTCGATGTCCGCATCATGGTGCCTGCGACGACGTCGACGGACAGTCCCGTCGTCCAGCACGCCAGCCATCATCTCTTCGGCCGGCTGCTGAAGGCCGGCGTCAAGATCTTCGAGTACAAGAAGACGCTGCTCCATCAGAAAGTGATCATCGTCGACGGCGTCTGGTCGTGCATCGGCTCGACAAATTTCGACCGCCGCGCGCTGCAGCTCAACGACGAGGTGAGCATGGGCGTGCTCGATCCTGCCCTGGCGGCACAACTGAAGGCGGTCTTCGAAGACGACATGCGCTTCGCCGAGGAGCGGCACTTCGACGAGTGGGAGCTTCGTGGACTCTGGCACAAGGCCGAGGATGGATTGGCGTATCTGGCGAGCTCGCAGTTTTAGTAGGGGAAGTGGATTAGCCGATGAGTGGATTAGTCGATTAGCAGATCAGGATTTGCCACAGTCTCTGATCCGTCCTCCGCTTTTCTGTCTCCAATCTCTGGTCTCTGCTCTCTCGTCTTTTATCCACTAATCTACTGACCCACTAATCCACTCATCGACGAATCGGCTAACCTACGCGCTCACTCCATGGCCACTCTTCCGGTCGAAGGCCGCTGGTCGATCAAGTCTGTCGGGCGCGACGAGATCGCGGAGACTCTGGCCTTTCTCCGGCGCGACCCGCTGATCAACGTCTATCTGATCGCGCGCATCATCGAGGAGCGATTTTCTTCCTCGACGCAGACGGTCGAGGTGCGCCACAACCGCGAGATCGTGCTCGTTGCATCGCTGGCCACGAACATCGTTCTGGCCGGCGACCGGGCGCTGCCGCCCGACATCACCGAGACCGCCATCGCCGCGATTGCCGACCGGATTCTCATGAAGAGCCTGCCGGTGCGGGCGATCATCTCGCCGGCGCATCTCGTCGAACAGCTTTGGGCGCGCCTGCGCAACCGGCTCGATCCTCCGACGGTCGTTCGAATGAATCAGCCGGTCTACGCCATCCGCGGCAGGCTCGACTTTCCCGATCTGACTGAGGCGCGTTACGCAACATCGCGCGATCTCGGGGCGCTCGTTCCTGCATGTGCGTCGATGCATATCGAGGAGGTCGGGATCGATCCGCTCGAACGCGATTCCGCCGGCTACCGGGAGCGCGTCCGTGAGCTGGTCGAACAGAAGCGCTCGGTCATCCGGATCGTCG
Organism: Thermoanaerobaculia bacterium; assembly: GCA_963719365.1. GTDB lineage: Bacteria > Acidobacteriota > Thermoanaerobaculia > Gp7-AA8 > Gp7-AA8 > JADGNZ01. The sequence continues at coordinate 3,663,591 of OY970380.1, forward strand.
ACGGGATGATCGCCGCGAAATGCGAGTACTCGGCGGTCACCGACGACATAGTGCAGCTCATGGGCGTCTGGACGAATCCGCGCTTTCGCCGCCGCGGCCACGCCCGCGCTCTCCTTCGCGAGGTCTGCGGTCATCTCGCGCGAAAAGGAAAGACGGTCACGTTATTCGTGAACGACTTCAACCTTCCAGCCATCGCCCTCTACGAATCCCTCGGCTACCAGCGCATCGGCATGAATCGCGCCCTGATCTGGTGAGCGCCCCAAAAAGGGCCTGAACATTGCAGAATTTGACGTTCAGCCGGCTGATGCGGCGAAAGGATCGCGTTGCCAGGCTGGAGGTTGGAAATGGCGGAGATTGGTACCGTTAAGTGGTTCAACAACGACAAAGGCTTCGGTTTTATCAAACGAGATACAGGTGAGGACGTGTTCGTTCATCACAGCGCGATCCAGGCTCAAGGGTATCGGACGCTGAACGAAGGCGAGCGCGTCGAGTTCGACGTCAAGCAAGGTCCCAAAGGATTGCAGGCCGAGAACGTCCACCGGGCGGAAGGCGAACGCAGCGCCTGACCAGGCCGCGGCCTAGTGCTGCGCCGGCCCGAAACGCGCCATCACGCAGGCCCCGAGCGTGCCGCCCACGGCGAGCGCGGGAAGGGCCTGCCCCTGTCCTTTGAGCGCCAGCACCAACGCAGCCAGCCCGCCTGCGACGAAGATCAGCGTCCGAAGAGCGATATCCCGAAGATCGAATTTCATGATGTAGGTCGCGACGATTGGACGCGCCGCTGGTTGGTTATTGTACATGAATGCGGGCAGATTCGATGCATGCGCCTGGCGGCGCACGCGTTGTCGGTTGTCGGTTTCGATCACATCCCGGCTAACGCGCGAAGCGCAACCAACCGACAACCGACAACGCGTGCGCCGCCAGGCGCATGCAACAATTCACATTCTCGCCGGCACCGGAATCCCCAGCAATTCCAACGCGCCCGCCATCGTGCGCCGGAACACCTCGGCGCAGACGGCGCGGCGCTGCCGCTCGTCGGCGTCCTTCTCATTGAGGATCGGATACTTGTGGTAGAAGCTGTTGAACTTCTGCGCCAGCTCGAAGAGGTCGTGGGTGATGATCGACAGCTCCAACGCTTCGGTGGCCCTGCGGATCGCAGACGGCAACTCGGCGCTCAATCGCACCAACTCCCACATCTCGTCCGTGAGGCCCTCAGTCAGCGTGAGTGCGTCAAGCGACTCATCGTCCAGCCTCGCATCGACGTCACGCTCGGCCATCTTGCGGAAGATGTTCTCCACGCGAACGACTGAGTACTGCAGGTACGGCCCGGAGTCGCCTTCGAACGTCAGCGCCTCATTGAAATCGAAGGCAATCACTTTGTTGCGGCCGTACTTGAGCATGAAGTAGCGGAGCGCGGCGACGGCGATCTGTTGTCCGAGTTGCTCGATCTGCGCATCGGTCAATCCTTCGCCCCGGCCTTCGCGCACCGACTCAGCCGCTTTGGTTTGCAGCGCATCGATCAGATCGTCCGCTTTCACGCCGAGGCCTTTGCGGCCTGACATCTCGATGTAGGGTTTCTTCGAATCTTCGTCAGAGACCTCGATGTCGAGAGCCTTCGCCGTTGCCGGCGTCAGCGCCACCATTTCGTAAGAGAAGTGAATCGACTTCTCCGCCTCGCGCGCGTGCCCGAGTTGCCTTACGCCTTCCTTCACGACCTTTTGCAGATAGGCCTGGCGCACGTCGATCACGTTCACGACTCGTTGCGCACCGCCGAAGTGCGGTGCGTCGGGCGATCCATCGTCGCCACTCGTCGTCTCCCACAGCACGTGGCCGTCGGGATAGGTCCAGAACTTCCGGAAGTTGAACGTGCGGTCGAGCAGGCCGAACTTCCAGAGCTGATAGGCGATGTCTTTGCCGGTGTACGTGACCGTGCCATTCGAGCGCACGAGAATCTTGTCAGGCTCGTTCATCCCCTCGAACTCGGAGGCTTCGTCGAGTTTCATCACCCAGCAATCGTTGTGTTTGCCTTCCGTCTCCTGAATCACGGCGCCGCTGGCCTTCAGCAACTCGAACGCGCGATCCCAGAAATGGAGCGCGATGATGTCGCTCTCTTTCGGCAGAAGGTCGTAGGTGATGCCGAGGCGGAGCATCGTGGCGATGTGGCGCTTGACGATGGCTCGGGCAATCGTCGATGCGAATTCGAATGCCTCGCCTTCGTGCTTTTCGATTTCGTGCAGCGTGTCCCGCCGCCACTGCTGCGCCTCGGGATTGGCCGCGTAGTAGGCGGCCATCTTCGAGTAGACATCCCAGCAGTAGTAATCGAAACGAACGTTGGGATCGTCGATCATCGCGCGAACGTCCGCGAGCGACTTCGGTTCGAGATGCTGAAACGCGACGACGACGTCCGCGACCTGCACGCCGGTGTCATCGATGTAGTTCTGCGTCTCGACGCGATACCCGAGCCACTTCATGCATCGGACGTAGGTGTCGCCGAGGATTGCGTTGCGAAGATGGCCGATGTGAGCGGCCTTGTTCGGATTGATGTTCGTGTGCTCGACGATGACCCGCTCGCCGGTTAGCGCCGACGGCGTCATCACGCTGCGAATGTGCGCCGCCGTGAATGCGCCGCGGTCGAAGCGGAAGTTCAGGTAACCGGCACCTTCGACGGTCACCGACTGCACGAACATCGGCAGCGCCAACCCGTCCACCATCGCCTCGGCGAGCTCGCGCGGTTTCCGTTTCAGCGCTTTGGCCAGCTCCAGACAGAGCGGCGTGGCCAGATCGCCCATCGCCAGACGCGGCGGCGACTGCAGCACGACGCGATCGATGGCGTGGCCGAAGAGCGTGAGCACGCGCGAGGTGAGCGTTTCTGTGAGTTGTTCAGTGATCTGCTCGAGAATCAAAATGCCGCTCCGATCAAACGAAGAAGAATGAGTGATGAAGGATGAAACGCGCTGAATTATTCAGCCGTCATCGTTCCAGCAGCGACTCGCCGGTCATCTCCTTCGGCTGCTCGATACCGAGAATGGCGAGCATGGTCGGCGCAACATTCTGCAGCGAGCCGCCGCTCCGAAGTTTGCTGAGGCGCTTGTGAGGATCGACGAGGATCAGCGGCACAGGGTTCGTTGTATGCGCCGTATGCGGCTGGCCGGTCGCGGGATCGAACATGAATTCAGCGTTGCCGTGATCGGCGGTGATCAGCGCGATGCCGTCGATCTTCTCAACTGCGGCGAGGATGCGGTCGACGGCGACATCGGTGTCGTGTACCGCTTCGATCGCCGCCTTCATGACGCCGGTGTGGCCGACCATGTCTGGGTTGGCGATGTTCATAATGATGACGTCGAACTTCTTCGAGGCCACCGCCTCCACAACTTTGTCAGCCAGCGCGACGATCGACATCTCCGGCTTCAAATCGTAGGTAGCGATTTTCGGCGAGGGGACGAGGATCCGTTCTTCGCCCGGCGATGCCGTGTCGGAGCCGCCGTTGAAGAAGAACGTGACGTGCGCATACTTTTCCGTTTCGGCGATGCGGAGCTGTTTCAGACCTGCGTGCGAAAGGACTGCGCCGAGGTGGTTCTTTACTTCCTGCGGCGGGAAGAGCACCGGCAGCGTCCACTCTTCCCGATACGAATTCATCGTGGCGATGCGGATCTTCGGCCGCGCGGCGCGGTGAAAGCCGTCGAAGTCATCGTCTTTGAATGCGGTGACGATCTGGCGCATGCGGTCCGCGCGGAAGTTGAAGAAGATGACCGCATCGCTGTCTTCCATCCGTCCTCGGTGCGCACCTTCGGGCGTGAGCACGGAAACCGGCTCGATGAACTCGTCGGTCACGTGCTGCTCGTAGAAACGCCGCATCGTCTCGATCGGGTCCTTCGTCTCCGTGCCGACACCGAGCGTCATGAGGTCGTAGCCGCGCTGGACGCGTTCCCATCGCTTGTCGCGATCCATCGTGAAGTAGCGTCCGATGATCGTGGCAATGCGCGCCTCGGGCTTGTCCTTAGTGTGCTCCGAAAGGCGCTCCAGATACTTCTCCGCGGACTTCGGAGGCGTATCGCGTCCGTCGAGAATTGCGTGGACGAAAACATCTTTCGCGCCGAGGTTGATCGCAGCGTCGACCAATCCATGCAGGTGCGTCTGCATCGAGTGCACGCCGCCGTCGGACAGCAGGCCGACGAGATGAACTGCGCCTCCGCCGCGAACGAGTTCGACGAGGATCGGATTCGCTTCCAACTCATGGCGCGAAACCGCCTTGCCGATGCGAACGATGTCCTGATCGACGATCCGCCCGGCCCCAATATTGAGATGCCCCACCTCGGAATTTCCCATCTGATCGCGCGGCAGCCCGACCGCACGCCCCGAGGCCTCGAGCGTGGTCCACGAAGAATCGTGAAAGAGCCGATCAAAGCGCGGCGTGTCCGCCTGCGCGATCGCGTTGTACTCCGACTCGCCGCGGCAACCGAAGCCGTCGATCACGATGAGGATGAGGAAAGGGCGGTTGGGCATGAGGTTTTATTGCGGGAGTTGATTGGAACCCGCGAGGCGCGACCATATCAAAACGAGGTGTCGCGAGACGGAGAAGCAGTGCCGTTCCGACCCCCGACTCCCGACAGCCGACACCCGGGCCCGCCAACCCTGCTACACTTTCGGCATAGCGTTCAGCACCGCGGGAGGGGGCGGACCCATGAAGACCTGGGAGTACAAGATCATCAATGTCCGGTCGGAGAATTACTCGATGGATCCGCGGCGCGCCGAGGAGTTGAATCGTCTGGGCGACGACGGATGGGAGTTGGTCAGCATCACATCGATCAATTTCAAGACCGGCGCGACCGATCATATCGGCATGGTCTTCAAGCGTGAGAAACAGCAAGCACACGCGTAGCTCCGCGCGTCGCCGGCCGCTCTCGTCGCCGTCAGCGAAGTTCTTCTGCTACAGTTCTTCGTAATCAATCGGAGTGAGAGCCCATGGCAAAGAAAATCCTCCTCGCGGATGACAGCATCACCATCCAGAAAGTCGTCGAGCTGACGTTCTCGGACGGCGACTACGAAGTCACGGCGGTCAACAACGGCGCGAAGGCGATCCAGAAACTTTCGGAGATGCGTCCGGACATCATCCTGTCGGACATCATCATGCCGGAGAAGAATGGCTACGAGGTGTGCGAGTACGTGAAGTCGCATCCCGAGTATCGCAACATCCCCGTGATCCTGCTCACCGGAACGTTCGAGCCGTTTGATCCCGATCGCGCGGACAAGGCTGGCTGCGATGCCGTGGTCACCAAGCCATTCGAATCGCAAAGTCTCATCCACAAAGTCGAAGAGCTCGTGCAGCAGAGCCGGTCCAATGCTTCTGCTCCGGAACCGGAAGCGGCCGCCGCTCCCGCGCTGTTCGACGATATGCCCTCGTTCGAGCCGGCACCTCCCGCGAGCGCGCCCGATCCATTCGCCCACGACGATGACATTTTCTCCGCCGCACCGGCAGCGGCCGCGCCAACGACCACCGACATGCCATTCGATGCTCCTGAACCAGAGTACGGAAACGAAACGCGAGCGCTCCCTCGGATGAGTTTCGAAGAGATGCAGCAGATGGCGAACGCTCCTGCGGCACCGGCGCATCAGGAAGCGCCACCTGCTGCCGAGCCTTCTCCGTGGGATGAACCAGCGCCGGCATTCGGCGGCGAGACGCGCGCGTTTCCGCGCATGAGTTTCGAAGAGATGCAGCAGATGGCGCCCGCATCGCAGCCTGTTGCCGAGACGCCAGCAGAAACGCCGTCGCCATTCGAGGCAGCTCCATCTTCGCCTGCCGAGGACACATCGCCGTGGGACGAGCCGAAAGAAGACGCCGGTGCCACGCGCGCGTTCCCCTCGATGAGCTTCGACGAGATGCGCCAGATGGCCGAGGAGCAGACAACACCGGCTCCGTTTGAAACGCAGGCGGAAGTGCCAGCGCCCGCCGAGCCGTCGCCGTGGGATGAGGCGCCGTCGGCGTTCGGCGGCGAGACGCGTGCCTTTCCGCGCATGAGTTTCGAGGAGTTGGAAAAGATGGCCGCGAAGCCGGCGACGGCACCGCAGCCAGCGTGGTCCGCTCCTGAAGAATTACCGGCCGCGGATCCGTTTGCTGATTCGTCGCAGACCGAATCTCCTTTCGCGGCGGAAACACCGGAACCGGAACCAGTTCTCGCCGAGGAAGCGCCTTGGTCGTCGCCTTCGGCTCCCGAAACTGCTGCTGCAAGCACCGAGGTCAACTCGCAGATTACCGACTCCGCAGCAGATACCGCCGTCAATTCACAGATCACCGACTCGACCGCGGAGTCCGGAGCTGCGCCCGCCGATCTCACCGACGCGCAGGTCGATCGGATTGCCCGCCGTGTCGTGCAGCTCATGGCCGACAAGGTCGTCCGCGATATCGCCTGGGAAGTGATACCCGACCTCGCCGAAATGGTGGTGAAGGAACGGATCCGCCAGCTCGAAGCCGAGGCATAGCTCGCGGTCGCGAGACCGCACATGAAGATCTACACGAAAACCGGTGACGGCGGCGAGACGTCGCTGTTCGGCGGTGCGCGCGTCCGGAAAGACGACGCGCGCATCGAAGCGTACGGAACGGTCGACGAGTTGAACTCGTTCATCGGCGTAGCCCGCGCAGCGTGGCCATCGTCATCACTCGACGCGCAGCTTCATGCAATCCAGTCGGACCTTTTCGATATCGGCGCGCACCTGGCCTCGCCCGGCCTTTCGCGATTCGCCGGCCCCGAGCCTGTGCGGATCGTGGCGCTCGAGCAGTCGATCGACATGATGGAGGCGGATCTCGCGCCGCTCAAGACGTTCATCCTGCCCGGAGGCAGCATCGAAGCCTCGCACCTTCACGTCGCACGCACGATCTGCCGCCGTGCGGAGCGGCTCGTCGTCGCCCTGCGCGATGACGATGCCGCGACGATCGCCTCGATCACGTATCTCAACCGGTTATCGGATTACCTGTTCGTCGCGGCGAGGTACGCGAATTATCTTCACGGCGTGCCCGATGTGCCGTGGACGCACACATAGTTGCATACGTTCGCCATGGCACGCGAACGCGGCGCAATCACATCGCTGCAGAGCAAAAGCGATAAGGCGCTCTTCGATTACGGCTTCGGCCACGACCAGTCATCGAGCGTGTGAATGACGCGCTGAAAGAACCGGCTAATCGCTGATCGCGATGATTGATCGCCGTCATCACGGCGAGGGGCTGCAAGAATAGGCGTGGATAGTGATGCGAGGAGCAGCGCAACGGCAACGAATCGTTTCGACATGATTTCTCTCCATTGCCGAAGGGTGGTCTCGCGGACTCTCCTTCCTGCGGCGGTGGGATCAGCATTGCACGATTCCGCGATGCGCGCACTTCCTTGTTGGCAACTGGCGAATCACTACTCTCCCGCATCTCTCCGCTTCGGCGGATTCGCGGAGTTCTTCCACGCTGACCACCAGAGATCGCGCAAGAGCGACGCACCTGCAGCGAGGCGTTCACTGGCGAACGCCTTCCCTTCGGCCGAAGGAGTGCGGAAGATGTCGAAGTCTCCTTTCTTGTCGAGTTGGTAGGTCTGCTCGACAAGAGTGTTCGATTGCCGCACGAACGTCATCGCGGTGTCGAAGTACTCGGTGCGCAAATGAGGCGCCGCCAGCTTGGCGACGATGTTCTCCGTCGTGATCGTGTGCGAGACGTAATCGGTTTCGAAGCGTGCGTGGATCTGGCAGTCGTTGGCGTAGTGGTTCGGATTCGGCCAGATCCAGCCGTTGTAGGCGATCGTCGTGTGCAGCGGATTCGACGCGTCGGCGACGAAATGCCCGAGGACGCCTGAGTCGCGAACGATGTCGCGCTCGATATAGGCTCGTTCGGGTGAACTGGCAGGCGTGGCGCGCCAGAGACGCCATTCGGTCGTGATCTGCTCGCACATCTCGGCGATGCGCCATGGCAGGAAACCGGGATCGGTGTTCCGAATGCCGAGGCGGCGCTGCGTGCCCGAGGAAATGAGGAGCGCCAGAAACGCGTAACGGTCGCGCGGCAGTTGCAGCGCAGCGACGTATTCGTAGTTGAGCTGATGATCCGGACTGTTCGACGCATCGACCGACGGACCGCCGCCACGCCAGCGATCGGGGTCGGGTCCGAGCCACGTGAGTTGCGAAAACGAGCGATAGAAGAACTGCGGCATGTCGGTTGGCAGTCCGATCGTGGCCGCTTCGTTGGTCATCAGGTGCCCGGCCTGCCCCCACGCAAACGCAGGAACGGTGCAGAGCATAAGCAGAAGAGCGAGAAGGATTCGTTTCACCGGCCGATTGTAGTTGACCCGAAAAAACGAAACGGCCTCGCAGGTGCGAGGCCGCAATCAATTCCAGATGGTCGGGGCAAGAGGATTTGAACCTCCGACCTCACGGTCCCGAACCGTGCGCTCTAACCAGGCTGAGCTATGCCCCGGGGAAGTCGGGATGCGCCGGGAACGGCGCAAAAAAGAGTGCGGATTCTAGGAGATCCGCGCCAACCGGTCAAACCGGGGTGTCCGCAGGTTCATTCCGCGATGCAAACGGGACTTGTTCGGTCAGAATCGCCACGAAAGTCCGGCGGAAACGATGAGCGGCCGTACGTTCATTTTCACCGATGACGCCGCACCGATGAAGTCCGCCTCCGACTTCGTTTCGATCGGGATGTAGCGCGCATCGCCGAGGATGCTCCAGCGTTTTGAGATCTGCGCTTCGAGTCCGCCGTCGACTACGAGCCCGGTCGGATCCTTGAAATGGATGCCGCTGGCGTCAGTGCTTCCCACCGAGTGATTGATGTTGCGCAGAACGACGTGGGCGATGCCAGCGCCGAGGTACGGGCGGATCGTGCCGTGCTCGGAGAGATGCCACTGCAAGACCGCGGTGATCGGATAGATCTGCGCGCGGCCAAGATCCGCGACCGCGAAGAAGTCGGAACCGATTGTGCGAACCTTGAGCTGCGACTCCAGTGCGGCGGCTTTGGCCTCGATCGATACGCGGTCGGTCAGAAAGAAATTCAATCCCAGTCCAACGCCGCCGCCGGTTCCGAACTGCGGATCGAAATGAACTCCGGTCGAGAGGTCGGTGCTCCGTCCGGGGCGATGCACCCCCTCGGCATCGAGCAGAAGATCCACGCGACGCTGCGCGAAGATAGGAGCCGCGAAGAACGCCATAAGAGCCGCGAGCATCAGTTCTTTCATCGCGGTGAACAAGCAGCAAGAACTATGCGCTGGAGTCGATTCGAGGAATCCGCTCTCGCCGCAACGTATTAAGATCGGCGAAGGGGGACTTCATGTCCATGCGTTTCTTCCCGCTGCTCATTCTCGCTGCCGCACCGCTTTTCGCGCAGCAACCTCCGCCGCCGCCACAACCTTCGACAACGTTCGGCGAGAAGGTCGACGTCAATCTCGTGCAGCTCGACGCGGTGGTCACCGATAACCGCGGCAATCAGATGCTCGGGCTGACGAAGGATGATTTCATCGTTCGCGAAAACGGCGTGCCGCAGGCGCTCGATACGGTCGATTACTTTTCGAATCGCCGCCTCATCGATGCTCCCGAGGCGCTGGCGAAATTCAAAGTGGAGCGCGTTCACGACGAGCGCTACCTCGTCATCTTTTTCGATAAAGCATCCGCGGATACTGGCCTACCCTTCGAAATGATTCGCGCCCGCGCCGATGTGGCCCGCTTCATCAACGACCACCTCGGCGCCGATGAACGCGTTGCCGTCGTTGGCCACGACGTTCGTCTCAAGGTCTACACGGACTTCACGGCGAACAAAGAAAAGATTCGCCGCGCGCTGAACGACGCAACGTCCTACGGCCTCGGCATCCGCACCAAAGACGCATCGGCAACGGGTCCGTCGCTGATGCGCAACATGGACCTCGATCGCATGATGAACAAGACCGGCTCTGTCTACGAGGCGCTCGACCTCCTCGGCGATGCGCTGCGCCCCATTCATGCGCGGAAGGACGTCGTGCTCTTCTCAAACGGCATCATCGGTCCGGACGAGGAAGTGCGCGGCGGGATGGTGCTCAATCGCAGCCGCTACTACGATCCGATGATCGCATCGCTCAACAGCGCCAACGTCACGCTCTATCCCATCTCGCTCGTGAGCGATTTCGACGCGCCCGCGTTCGTGCATCAAAACCTCGCCACAATGGCCAGCGATACGAACGGCCAATACTTCCGCCTGCACACCACCTTCACAACGCCGCTGCTGCAAATTGAGAAGCGCAACGCTGGCTACTACCTCATCAGCTACTACACGAAGAAACGCCCGGGCGAGCACGGCTTCCAGAAGGTCGACGTCAAGCTTCGCAATCCGGAGTTCAAGATCAGCGCACGGTCGGGATATGCGTACGGCGATTAAGGAACATGCCCGGCGGCGTTCCTTCGATCTGATTCCGCGGCTGGCGGCGGCGTTATCGCTTTGCCTTGCGCTCTTGCTCTTCGCGCATCCGGCTGATGCCCGCAACCGCGACGTCTCCGGCCACTACGAGCGCAACGCCGAAAACGACCAGGCCTCGCTCGACGTCACGATGCTCCCCGGCGACCGCGTAAGCGTCGACGGCGTTGCGCTTTGGAACATCAAGAACGAAAAGTACGGCCCGAATATCGGCGAGCTGAAGTTCGAAGCCCCGCTGAAAGACGACACTGTCACCTGGCACGACCCTGACGGCTACAGCATCACGATCCACTTCTCCCGCAAAGCCCTCGACGTGGAAGAGCACGAAGTCGACGGCCACTTCGGCCACAACGTGACGTTCGTCGGGCATTACGTGAGGACGAAGGCGAAGGTGGAGTAGGCGGACGAGGTCAACGATGAAGAAGAGACAACAGAACCAAGAAGCTGCTTTGCCACATGGCATTCGCGATTTCATCATCCATCCGAAGCTGGTCGTGACACGACGATCCGGCGCAGCAATCCTGAAGAAGATGAAATCCGGTAAGGCCAACCAAGCTCTTCGCGACCTGATGCACTGACTGGTTCGCTCAGCTCGATCCAACAACCTCACCTCGCAAACGGTCGCGTTACAATGGCTCTCGATGTCCTCCCACATCCAGCTCGATCCTGATTTCGTCACCGAGTTCTGCAAGCGGCATCACGTGCGGCGTCTTTCGCTGTTCGGATCGGTGCTGACGGACAGATTCCGGCCTGAGAGCGACGTTGACGTTCTGATTGAATTTGAGCCCGAGGATACGCCTGGACTCTTTGCTCTGGCGCGTATGCAGTTCGAGATCGAGGCGGTGGTTCGCAGGCCAGTGGACCTGCGTACGCCTGAAGACCTAAGCCGTCACTTTCGTGAGGATGTAGTTCGGTCGGCTGAGGTGCAGTATTCCGCCGTCTGATCGGGCGCGGCTGGAGCACATGCTCGAGGCAGCGCGAAAAATTGCGCGCTTCACGAGCAGGCACGGATCATCCAAGGAGCTACTCGCAAACGAGTCCGACTTCTGGAGCGTCGTGCACATGCTCGAAATCATCGGAGAGGCAGCAGCACATGTGAGCCCCGAAACGCGAGCAATGCTTCCACTGCCGTGGGTGGAGAGCGTGGCCACGCGGAACCGTCTGGCACACGGTTACTTCGATCTCAACGCGCTCGTCATTTGGCGAACGGCTACACAAGACATTCCGCTACTTGCACATGCACTCGAGACATTCTTTGATCGCGAAGCAAGAGGAGAGTGAGCGATGACAACCCTCATCAAAAACGGCCGCATCGTTACCGCGGTGGACGACTACAACGCAGACATCCTCATCGATGGCGGCACCATCGCCATGATCGGGCGGTCGATCGAAGTGAGCGCGGACAAGGTCATCGACGCGAAGGGGCGGCTGGTGATCCCCGGCGGGATCGATCCGCACACGCACATGGAGCTGCCGTTCGGAGGCACTTCGGCGTCCGACACGTTCGAGACGGGGACGATTGCGGCGGCGCATGGCGGGACGACGACGATCATCGACTTTGCCGTGCAGTCGAAGGGACAGTCGCTGAAGCAGGCGGTCGATGCGTGGCACGCCAAGGCCGATGGGCGGACGTCGATCGATTACGGGTTCCATCTCATCTGCACCGATCTTCCGGACGAGCGCTTGCCGGAGATGAAAGGGATGATCGATGAGGGAATCTCGAGCTTCAAGTTGTTCATGGCCTACCCGGGCGTCTTCCTCGTCGATGACGCCACGATCTTCAAGGCGATGGGCGTGGCTGGCGAGAACGGTGGGCTGATCTGCATGCATGCCGAGAATGGCGTCGTCATCGATGCCATCGTCAAGAAGGCGCTGGCCGACGGAAAGACGGCGCCGAAGTATCACGCGCTGACGCGGCCGACGAAGGCGGAGGCCGAGGGGGTGCATCGGGCCATCGCGCTGGCGGAGATGGCAGGTTCGTCGGTCTACATCGTTCACCTCAGTTGCGATGACTCGCTGCAGGAAGTGACGCGGGCGCGCGACATGGGCATCAACGCCTACGCCGAGACTTGCCCGCAGTATCTCTTCCTCGATTACAGCGTTTATGAGCAGCCGGGATTCGAAGGCGCGAAGTACGTGATGACGCCGCCCATTCGCGACAAGTGGAACCAGGAAAAACTATGGCGGGGGTTGAAGTTCAACGACCTGCAAGTCGTCTCGACCGATCACTGCCCGTTCTGCATGAAAGAGCAGAAGGAGCTCGGCAAGAATGACTTCTCGAAGATCCCGAACGGCGGTCCGGGAGTCGAGGATCGGATGTCGCTCATCTACAACGGAGGCGTGGCCGAGGGCCGCATCTCAGTGAATCGCTTTGTTGAGATTACGTCGACCGCGGCGGCGAAGATCTTCGGACTCTTTCCGCGCAAAGGCACGATTGCCGTCGGCAGCGACGCCAACATCGTCATCTTCGATCCGAACGAAGAGCGGACAATCAGCGCGAAGACGCACCACATGAACGTCGACTACTCCTGCTACGAAGGTTTCAAGGTTCGCGGCGTGACGAAGACGGTGTTGTCGCGCGGCGAGCTTGTCATCGAAGAAGGCAAGTACGTGGGCAAGCCGGGTAAGGGCCAGTTTCTCAAGCGCGGACAGGCGTTTTCGCCGCGGTAGATCGCACGCAAACGACGACTACGGCCGTCGTCGCGCGCGATCCGAGAACTGCGGACGGTCGCTGCGGCCATTGCCTCCCGCGTGCGGGCGTGCACCGCTCGATGGACGCGCTGCACTCGGACGGCTGGAGCCGGGACGCGCACTCGGGCGTGAGCTCGTGTACGTGTTCGGGCGTTGCGGACGTGGCGCGTGCGCGGGACGCGACGGACGCCACGACTTCAGCGGCTCCGCTGTCTTGTACGCGCTCGCGTCGAAGCCTTCGGCCACCTTGCGAGGAATGCCGCGGGAGATGAAGCGCTCCAGGTCGCGAAGGTTTCCGCGATCGTCGGGCGTGACGAAACTGATGGCGTCGCCGATCGCTTTCGCGCGGCCGGTGCGGCCGATGCGGTGAACGTAATCCTCAGGCTGCGGCGGGAAATCGAAGTTGACGACGTGCGAGATGCCCTCGACGTCGATCCCGCGCGCGGCGATGTCGGTGGCCACGAGCACGCGGACCGTACCGGCCTTGAACGCCTTGAGCGCGGCGATGCGCTGGCTCTGACTGCGATTCGAGTGGAGCGTTCCGGTGTTGATCCCGGACGATGCGAGGCGCCGGGCGATCTTGTCGGCGCCGTGCTTCGTGCGCGAGAAGACGAGCACAGAGTCGAGTGAAGGATCGCGCAGCAGGTGAATGAGCAGCGGTAGCTTCGCTTCTTTCGTCGTCTCGTAGACAAACTGCGTCACGGTCTCGGCGGGATTGGCGCGTTTGCCAACCTGAACTAGTTGCGAGTCGCTGAGAAACTCGTTCGTCAGCGTCTCGATCTCCTTCGACAGCGTGGCCGAAAACATCATCGTCTGGCGCTGTTTCGGGAGCGCTTTCACGATGCGGCGCATGGCGGGAAGGAAGCCCATGTCCAGCATGCGATCGGCTTCATCGAGCACCGCAACTTCGAGGCCGGAAAAATCGACGTGACCCTGATCCATCAAATCGATTAGGCGTCCCGGCGTGGCGATGACGATTTCCGTTCCAGCACGCAGCGCCTGGATCTGCGGCCGCTCGCCGACGCCGCCGTACACCGTGGCGATGCGGAGGTGGAGATGCCGCGCGTATTTGCGCACGTTCTCTTCGATCTGCACGACGAGCTCGCGCGTCGGTGCGATGACGATAGCGCGCATGCAGCGTCGGTTCGTCGCCGAGCCACGGGTGGAAAGGCGCTGCAGAATCGGCAGCACGAACGCGGCGGTCTTGCCCGTACCGGTCTGCGCGATGCCGATGACATCGTGCCCGCGCAGCACGAGCGGAATTGCTTTGGTTTGAATGGGAGTAGGTTCTGTGTAGCCGGCTTCCCGCACGGCTTTGGCGATTTTCGGGTCGAGCCCGAGTTTTTCAAAAGGCATTGTGTCCGTTCCTGTCAGAGTTTTTGTTCAGCTCTGACGCTCGGACAGAGGTGAAGCAGTGGTCGATCCAACGGAACGAGGGCGGCAAAAATTGCGGAGTGCACCTCGACCGGCCTCGCTAGCCAGTCGTCTTTGCGGGAGGTGTGCCGTGGTCGGCGAGAAATTGCCTGAGAGCCGCGTTCACCGACGTGGAGTCACGGAAAACCTCGGCTACGTCCGGAGCGAGGAGCACCAGATTCGCGCCTTCCCTGTACCTCGCGTAGTACTTCCCTCTTACGCCGTCCGGGGCCGCAGTTTGCTCGGCGATTTCGAGATCGCTGTCGTTATCCTGATTCATAGCGTTACTTCGCCGCCCGCACTGTACCTCGGCCAGCTAACGAGTCACTTTCAACGCCGGAAAGTAAACGGCTTGCTGATAGCCGCACCCTCACCGTCAAAGAATCGGATCGTCATCAAATGGTCGTCCAGTTCGATGACGGCAAATCCGAGTTGCGTTGTCGCGTCGGACGGGAAGAGCGTCTTTGCATGCGGCACGAGCGGCGGCACGGGATCGGAGCCGGCGCCGCTGATCAGATAGCGCGGCTGGCCGTCGATCAGTTCGAGATGATGGTCGTGACCGCAGATGTAGAGATCGACATGTGCGCGTTTCATCAACGGCTCGAGCGCGAGCATGCGGACGTGTTGCGCGCGCGGGAAGTGGCCGTGGTAGCCGGAGGAGATGATCGGATGATGACCTACAGCGATCCGCCACGAAGTCTTCTTCGATGCGAACGTTTGCCTCACGGCATCGGCGGCGGCATCGCTGCGGCCAACGGCGAACGGAGTCGTGTCGAGCATCAGCAACTCAGCGAGTTTCGCGTCGATCACATACTGCCTTGCCGGGAACTGCCACTGCGCGACGGGAGCACTTCCGATCTGCGCGTCGGGCGCCGACTTGCCGCAGAAATCGTGATTGCCGAGGACTGGAAAGAGCGGAACGCCGATCTGGCTGAGGGCGCGGACGCGGCTCCATTGCGGATCGGTTTTCGAAGCCGGACCGCACGGATAGAACGCGTCGCCGGTGATGATGACCGCGTCAAGCGGCGTCTTCGCATGAAGTTTCGCGATCCCTCGGGCAACCCGATCCGATCCTTCGCCGGTGTCGCCAACGACGGCGATTCGCAACGTGGTGCCCCGAGGTGGGAGCGCGACGTGCGGAAGGGGAGCGCCAATTCCGAGCGCGGCGAGCAGAAGAAAGATCGCGGTAATCATTTTCGATAGGGACCATACCCGAAGCCGCGACACCCCTCGCTGGAAGTTCTTCGCAACTACCTCGGTTTCACGGCCTCGCGGGTTACAATCCGCGTCCCGTTTCGGCTCGCTGGGATGAGCCTGGGTCCTGTGCAGCAGGCGCACCGAACCTCGTCAGGTCCGGAAGGAAGCAGCGATAAGGTGTTCCCCTGTGTGACGCAGTTCGGCCTGGGCTCTTCCGAGCGGGCCGGCCGGCGGGCGTAGCGGGCAAGATTGCTCACGGAACTGGCTTTCGGAAACGCCGCAACCTAGACTCTCGCCCACATGTCCTACCAGGCGCTTGCGCGCAAATACCGGCCGCAGTCCTTCAGCGATGTCATCGGACAGGAGACCGTTGTCCGCACGTTGCAGAACGCGATCGAAGGGAATCGCATCCATCACGCCTACCTCTTCGCCGGCGTTCGCGGTGTCGGCAAAACGACCGCCGCGCGCATCCTGGCCAAGGCGCTGAACTGCGTCAAGGGTCCGACGACCGAGCCGTGCAACGAGTGCGTGATCTGCCGCGAGATCACTGAAGGCATCGATATGGACGTGCGGGAGATCGATGCCGCGACGTACACGGGCGTCGACAACATCCGCGAGCTGCGCGACACCACGCAGTTTCAGCCGGCGCGTGACCGCAACCGCATCTTCATCATCGACGAAGCGCACATGCTCTCGACCGGCGCATGGAACGCGCTGCTCAAGATCCTCGAGGAGCCGCCGGCGCACGTCGTGTTCATGTTCGCCACGACGGAGATCAACAAAGTTCCGTCGACGATCATCTCGCGCGTGCAGAAAGAGATCCTTCGCAAGATCACGCTCGATGATCTGATCGCGCGCATTCGCAGGATTTGCGATTCCGAGGAGATCGAGATCGAGAAGAGCGCGGTGGAGATCATCGCGAGGCGCGGCGAAGGAAGCGTGCGCGATTCGCTTTCGCTGCTCGATCAGGTCATCGCCTTCAGCGGGCGGTCGATCTCTGCGACAGATGTGGCCACTGTCCTCGGCCTCTCGGACATCAACTTCTTCGCACGCATCGCCGGATCCATCGCGGACGGTGACCACGGCGCGATTCTCGAAGCGCTCGACGAAGCTGCCGAGACCGGACGCGATTTCAAGATGTTGTTTCGCGACCTGCTGAGCTTTGTGCGCAATCTGCTGCTCGTCGCAGGAAACGCGAATGAGTCGATGCTGGCTGTTGCCCCCGAGGACCTTCCGGCCATTCGAGACGCAGCGAAGAAGTTTTCGTACTCGGAGCTGCTTCGCGTCGCCAACCTGCTTCTTCGCGACGACGAGACAGTGAATCGCGCCGAGCACCAGCGGCTCGCAGTAGAGATCGCGCTGCTCAAGGCCGCCACGTTTCCGCGGCTTCGCGCGGTGGAAGAAGCACTGGGAAGCGGTGCGACGGTCGAGCACAGAGCGACCGCCGCGCCAAAAGCGGAACGTAGGTCGGACTCTCCAGTCCGACAGACCGCGAACGTCGGACTGGAGAGTCCGACCTACGTACAACCTCCATCAGGGCTCGCTGATGTTGACGCCTTCATCGAGCGCGTGCAGAAAGCGCGTCCGCTCATCGGCGGCTATCTCGCAGCAGCAAAATCGCGCCGCCGCGAAGGCAATCGCCTGCTGCTCACCTTCGGCGATTCCTTCACTGCCGAGCAGATCACCGGCGCGAAACCGGCGCTGGAACAGCTTGCCGCGGAAGTGTTCGGTGAACCAGTTTCGATCGATGTGCAGCTCGACAATCCGGCTGCCGCGGCAGCGCCTCCATCAAAGTCATCGCCACTCCGCGACGATCCTGTCGTCCAGGCCTTCCAAAAACACCTCGGCGCTGACCTCGTCGAATCACGAAAGCGGTAGGGAGAGAGACTCATGAATCCGAAGCAGTTGATGAAGCAAGTGCAGCAGATGCAGGAACAGATGCAGCAGCGCATGACCGCGTTGCGCGTCGAAGGCAGCGCCGGCGGCGGCATGGTGAAAGCGGCAATGAACGGCTCGAAGGAGCTTCTCGCCATCACCATCGACAAAGAAGCCGTGGATCCGAACGACGTCGAGATGCTGCAGGATCTCGTCGTCGCCGCCGTGAACGAAGCCTCGCGCAAGGTCGACGAAGAGATGGCCAGCTCCGTCGGCGCCATGACCGGCGGGATGAAGATTCCGGGAATGTTTTAGAGGTTGCTGAGTGATCGGGTTGCTGGGTTGCCAGAGGCGCCCGCGGCAACCTGGCAACCTGGCAACCTGGCAACCATCGATGACCGCTCCTCCGCTCGCTAATCTCATCAACGAACTGAGCAAACTTCCCGGCGTCGGCGGGAAGTCGGCGTCGCGCATCGCGTACCACATCCTCAAGCGGACCACGGGGGAGGCGGAGTCGCTGGCGAATGCGATTGCCGACGTGAAGGCGAAGATCTTCCGCTGCTCGGTGTGCAACAACATGACGGACGTCGAGCCGTGCGCGATCTGCTCCGATCCGCGGCGCGATGCGAGCGTGATCTGCGTCGTCGAAGAGGCATTCAACATCCCGACGATCGAATCTACGCGCGATTTTCACGGTGTCTTTCACGTTCTTCTCGGCGCGCTTTCGCCGTTGAAAGGCGTCGGCCCGCAGGACATCGATGTCGCCGGCCTTCTCAAGCGCGTTCAACGCGGCGGCGTGCGCGAAGTCATCGTGGCCACGAATCCTAATGTCGAAGGAGAAGCGACGGCGCTCTACATCGCGCAGCAGCTTCACGCGGTCAACGTCAAAACCACGCGGCTCGCGTTTGGTCTGCCGGTCGGCGGCGATCTCGAATACGCCGATCAGGTGACGATGTCGAAGGCGTTGGAAGGACGTCGTGAGATCTGATTTGAGACAGCGACGCGCATCGTTTCCGAGCCTCGAGCGCCCCGTGCCCGCGTGCTCACTGGCCCGGGTGTGCTACATTTCTCCGTCCAGTTCTCCCGTAACTGTTTGGTGAAAAGACAAGATGGCGCACCCGACCCCTGACCTCGTAATGTTCGAGGAGGAGTATCAGCAGATCAAGGACACGCTCCAGCGTCTGCAGGTGGACTCCAACTCAAAGATCTGCTTCCTGGTCGACAAGAACGGCCAGCAGATTGCCGTTCATGGCGACATGACCGGCGTCGATGCGACCTCGCTCGCGTCGCTGACGGCCGGAAACGTCGCCGCGACCGACGGCCTGGCGAAACTCATCGGCGAAAAAGAGTTCTCGATCCTCTTCCACGAAGGGGAGCGCGACAACATTCACATCTCTTTGGTCGCCCAGCGCGTAATTCTGGTTGTGATCTTCGACGACCGTTCCTCACTCGGCCTCGTCCGTCTGCGTGTGAAGAAGGCGTCGGCGGAACTGGAGCGGACCTTCGAGGTTCTCCTTCGAAAATCGGAGGCCGAGCGCGGCAATCTGGCCAACCGTTTCGATTCGCCCTTTGCCGAGATCACCGACGAAGACATCGACAGCCTCTTCAGCGAATAGTCCGGCATGACGTTCATCAACTACGCAGCGCGCGAGATCAACTGCAAGATCGTCTACTACGGTCCGGGGCTGTGCGGAAAGACGACGAATCTGCAGTGGATTTACGACAAGACCAATCCGCAGGCGAAGGGAAAGCTGATCTCGCTCGCCACGGAGACCGACCGCACTCTATTCTTCGATTTTCTCCCGCTCGACCTCGGCACCGTGCGCGGCTTCAAGACGCGCTTTCATCTCTACACCGTGCCCGGCCAGGTTTTCTACGATGCCTCGCGCAAGCTCATCCTCAAAGGCGTCGACGGCGTGGTGTTCGTCGCCGATTCGCAGGAAGCGCGCATGGAAGCGAACAACGAGTCGCTCCAGAATCTCGACAAGAACCTGAAAGAGCAAGGGTACGAGCTGCAATCCGTTCCGTATGTGCTCCAGTTCAACAAGCGCGATCTGCCGACCGCGCTGCCTGCCGACGAGATGTATCGCCAGCTCAACTTCAAAGGCGAGCCGACGTTCGAGGCGGTGGCGATGAACGGCACTGGCGTTTTCGATACACTGAAAGCGGTCGCCAAGCTGGTGCTCACTGAGCTGAAGAAGAAATAAGCCCGCTCCTTCTGGCTTTAACCGAGTGCACACATCATGAAAGTCGCGTTCGTCAAACCGCCTGTCGGTGGGATTCTCGGTCTGGAAATGCTGACCTTCGTCGAGCCGCTCGGCCCGATCTGCGTCGCGGCATGCCTCGAAGCAGAAGGCCACGAGTGCAAGGTCTTCGATCTGCGCATCGACGGCGAAGAGCACGGCCTTGAACTTTGCCGGAAATTTGCGCCGGACGTCGTCGGGCTTCAGTGCAACTTCACCACCGAGCGTAATCGCACGATCCGTCTCGCCAAGCGCATCAAGCAGGAAAATCCCCGCGCGTTCGTCGTCATCGGCGGGCACGATGCCTCGCGCGATCCGAGCTGGTTCAATGACGACGTGGTCGATGCCGTTGCCGTCGGCGATGGCGAAGAAGTGATGCCGCCGATGGTCGATGCGATTATGCGCGGCCACGATCTGGCCACGATTCCCGGCCTCATGCTTCATCGCGACGGACGCTGGGTCAGCACCGGCCACGCGCCGACGCGCAAGAACCTCGATGACTATCCGCTTCCGGCGCGGCATCTCATCGAGCACTACGCCGATCATTACTACATCAACTTTCACAAGCCGCTGGCTCTGATGGAGACGGCGCGAGGCTGTCCGTTCAAGTGCAATTTTTGCTCGGTCTGGAAGTTTCACGAATCGACGTTCCGGGAGAAATCGCCAGCGCGCGTCGTCCGCGAGCTACAGGCCATCAAGGCCGAAGCGATCTTCATTACCGACGATATTTTCTGGATGAACGTGAAGCGCGGCGAAGAGATGGCGCGGCAGATCAAAGCCGCCGGCATCAAGAAGTTCTTCACCGTCCAGACCCGCACCGACATCATCTGCAAGTTCCCACACCTCATCGAGATGTGGAAGGACTGCGGCAAGCTGGCAATTTTCCTCGGCCTCGAGTCGGTGACCGATGAAGGACTCAAGGCAGTCAACAAGAAGAACACCGCGGACCACAACGTCAAGGCCATCAAGATCCTCCAGGACCTCGGCGTCGGCTTCACGCCGAACTTCATCGTCGATCCGGCCTGGACTCGGGATGACTTCAAGCGCCTGCGCGACTGGATCGATCACACCGGCGCGTACAACAGCGGCTTCTCCGTCCTGACACCGCTTCCTGGGACCGATCTCTGGGACAGCGCCAAAGACAACGTCACGACGCACGACTGGGAGATGTACGACATCGTCCACGCCGTGCTCCCGACCACGCTGTCACTCGACGATTTCTACAAAGAGTATTCGGCGCTCTGGCGCCACGCACTCGACGTCCGCTACCGCCACCGCGGCAAGTGGAAAACGTACGTACAACTCGGCGCAGCGATCGCGACGGGGAAAGTGTCGCTTCACAACGTGCGGCGCGGACTCGGGATGGCCAAGACGTTCAGCAAGCCGGAAACGTTCCTGCGCGCGCACGAGTAGCTGCGCTGCGCGCGTTCTCGGTTGTCGGTTGATTGCGGCTTCGCCGCGCCACCGCCGCCCACCCGAGGCGCAGGCTAACGAATACAATCCGCTCGATGCGCCATCACGGCTTGAACATCGTTGCCATCGGCGGCGGAACCGGCCTCTCGACGCTCCTCCGCGGCCTGAAGCGCTATGTCCGTTCCGATGGTCCGTGGTCAATCGACCACCTCGGCGCGATCGTCACCGTCACCGATGAAGGCGGCAGCTCCGGCGCCCTGCGCAAAGAGTTCGGCATGCTGCCGCCGGGCGACATCCGCAACTGCATTCTCGCGCTGGCTGAAGAAGAGCAGCTTATCTCGCGCGTCTTCAGCTATCGATTCGAAAACGACGAGTCGGCCCTCGGCGGACATTCACTCGGCAATCTTCTGCTCACCGCGCTGACCGACATCACGGGCGGCTTTGACAAGGCGATCCTCACAGCGTCGGAAGTGTTGAACATCGCCGGCGAGATTTATCCATCGACGCTCTCCGATGTCCGCTTGCGCGCCACGCTCGCGGACGGCTCGGAGCTCATCGGCGAGGTCGCCATCAGCGGCTCCTACCTCGGGCAGAAGGCAAATCACACGCCCCACGCGCGTATCGAGCATCTCAGCATCGAGCCCGCCGACGCGCAGCCGACCGCTCGCGCGCTCGAAGCTCTCGCCGCAGCGGATCTGATTCTGGTCGGTCCCGGCTCGCTCTACACATCCATCCTTCCCAACCTTCTGATCAAACCGATCGGCGATGCGCTGCGACAAGCGAAAGCACTTCGCGTCTACGTTTGCAACGTCATGACGCAGCCGGGCGAGAGCGACAACTACTCCGCCGAGGAGCATCTCGCCGCGATCATCGAGCACGCAGGACTCGTCGTCGATGCGATGATCCTCAACGGACGGCGTCCTTCCGAATCGAGTCTGGCCGCCTACGCCGCCAAGCAGCAGTTCCCGGTGGCGTTCAACGTCGACGCGATCCGCGAGCTCGGCGTGACGCCGTTTTTCGGCGACATCATCGAAGAGGAAAACTATGTGCGCCACAACTCGGCCGCGCTCTGCGACACGATTTTCCGGCTCTACGATCGTTATGGCCGGACCCTTGAAAGGATGAGACAGACGGAGGCATGACCGCTTTGAAGAACACGAACCTCGACGTCATCATCCTCGCCGCCGGCCTCGGCACGCGCATGAAGTCCGCGACGATCAAGATCCTTCACCGCGCCGCGGGCAGGCCGATCATCGACTACGTTCTCGACCTCGCCGCACAAGTCAGCGAGCGTCCGCCGATCATGGTGGTGGGCCATCAACGCGAAGCCGTACAAGCTTCCGTCGGCGACCGCGCGCGCTTCGCCATTCAGGAATCGCAGAAAGGAACAGGGCACGCCGTTCTGCAGGCCGCGGAGATTCTGGAGAAGGAGACCTCGGCCGGCAGGTTCTCATCCTCTCCGGCGACGTGCCGCTGACGCATCCCGAGACGCTTCGGCAATTGCTCGACGAGCACGAACGGTCGCAGAACGCGCTCACGCTTCTGACGATGAAGCCAGCCGATCCGGCGATGTACGGCCGCGTCGTTCGCGACGCTGATGGCGCTGTGACGCGAATCGTCGAAGCGAAAGACGCAACCGACGACGAAAAACAAATAGGCGAAGTGAACGCCGGCATCTACGTTTTCGACGGTGCTCATCTGTTCGGCAATCTGCGGAATCTGTCGACGAACAACTCGCAGGGCGAGTACTACCTCACCGATCTTCTGGCCGTGCTTCGCGACGCCGGCCACCGCATCGGTGCTGTCGTCGCGGCCGATCCGATCGAAGCGCTTGGCGTCAACTCGCGCGCCGAACTGGCAACCGTCGAAGGCGAGATCCAGCGCCGCGTGGTCGCGAAGCTGATGAGCGATGGCGTCACGTTTCGCAATCCGGCCACCGTCGTCATCGATTCGACCGTGTCGATCGGCAACGATTCCGTCGTCTATCCGTTCGTGACGATCGAAGGAACGACCACGATCGGCTCGCGTTGTGTGATCGATCCGGGAGTTCACCTGATCAACGTCACAGCCGGCGACGACGTGCATTTCAAGAGCGGGACAGTAGCCGAGGATGCCGTCATCGAAAATGAAGCGTCGATCGGACCGTATGCGCACCTTCGTCCCGGCACTCGCCTCGGACGTCACGTCAAGATCGGAAACTTTGTCGAGACGAAGAAAGCCGTCTTTGGCGAGGGCGCGAAGGCCTCGCACCTTTCGTACATTGGGGATGCCGAGGTCGGCGCGGATGTGAACATCGGCGCGGGAACGATTACCTGCAACTACGACGGCGTGAACAAGCACAAGACCGTGCTCGAGGACGGTGTTTTCATCGGCTCCGACACGCAACTGGTCGCGCCCGTCCGCGTTGGCAAAGGAGCTTACGTCGGCGCCGGCTCCACGATCACGAAGGACGTTCCGGCCGGCGCGTTGGCCCTCAGCCGCACGCCGCAACGCGTCATTGCGGGATGGGCGGCGCGGAAGCAGGAAGAGCGCTCGAAAGAGAAAACGAAGTAGGCAGCGGCGCTTCGAGAGCGCCGAAGCGCGGATGCTCGAGCTTCCAGGCGTGCAGCATCAGCCGCTTCGCGCGCGCCCCCGAGTCGTAACGTCGGTCGCCAACCACCGGATGATTGATCGACGCCGCGTGAATGCGGATTTGATGCGTGCGACCGGTGTCGATGAGCGCTTCCACGAGCGTCGATGCGCCATCATTGCGCAACGGACGAAACGTAGTGCGCGCGTCCTTCCCCTGAACAGCCGTGTCGACGACTTGCTCCTCCGTCATCACACCTTCGACGATTGCGACGTACGTTTTGCGAATTGCGCCTTGTGCGAAGAGCCCTGACAATTCTGCAGCAGCAGTTTGAGATCGCGCGAAGAGCACCACGCCGCTGGTGGGTGTATCCAGCCGATGCACGAGCCAGATGGCGTGATAGCGAAGCCGCAACAACTCTTCGAGCGAGCGTTGCGCGCGATCGCGCGCCGGCTGCGTGGGCATTCCGGCCGGCTTGTCGACAGCGACCCATTCGTCAGTCTCCCGAATCACTGCTAACTCCGGCTCATCCTCAGCCACCGCAATCCGATCATCAGCGTCAACTTCGCGCGACGCGATCGACACCGCCCGTTCGTTCACCAGTACCCGCCGCGCCGCGATCAACTCCCGCGCGCGGCGGCGCGAGATCTCGGGAAAACGCGCAGCAATGGCCTGGTCGAGTCGCATGATTCCGTGATTTGAGGATTGTTTTGACCGAAAGTATCCGTTACATTGAATCGACCCGGGAACAGGCGAAAGTCGGCTCCATGCCGGGTGTTCGGTCCCACTGGGATCGAACCTAGCCTGTTACGGGTTTTATTTTTTTCAGCGATAGCGGATTCGAGTCACTGTACCACTCGCCATAAGCCTTCCGCCGAGTGTCGTCCAGATCCATGATGATCCGATAGTGAGCCGACAGCGGAGCGAAGTAGCGATCCTCTCGACGCTCGAATAGTCGCTGTAGAGCCCACAGAAAGTAGTCGGTAGCCTGCAGACCGCCAGACTCGTGTGGATAGGCTGTCGTCACTTCGCAATCGCCAAAATTGCGCGAGCCCCACTTCGAAACAAAATTCTCCTGGGCGCGTTCGATTGCGGTCGTCAGCGCTTCCTTGCGATCGCGTGTGCCTCGGCGCGCAATCACGATCGTGTTTGAGTCTGCAAGATGAAGCCTGTTTCGCAGAAGCCGTGACACGAGGTCATCGTAAATCTCGTTCTCGGACAGACGGTTTCCTCGGCGAAAGAGGAGACGCCCATCCTGGATGAGAGTCGGTTTCGCTCGGATCGCGACGAACACCTGAATATCCATTTCCGCGAGAGCGCTGAACACCTTGTAGCGAACTTCCGGAGCATCGTCCTTCGCGTGAAACGCTACTGCGGTCTTTCGTCGCGCTAGGTCGAGCGATGGAATCCGGTTCAGTAGAGGATCTTGAAGGATCTCTCGTCGAAGCAACGATAACTTCTGATCGAGAGCCTCAGGTTCTGCGACAAAAGCAGCGCCAACCATGAAGTAGTTGGAGACACCCTCCGTTCCAAGGACAACCTGTTTCCGCTTGTTGAAGAGTGACAAATCACCAGCTTCGTCGATGAAGTGGTGCATTCTCGGCAGTCGTTGTTTTGGCTTCGACATCCTCAAAACACGAAAGGCACAGCCGGCGGCTGTGCCTTTCGTTCCTGACTCGGATTAGCAGACTACTTCGCGGCCACTCTCGTCGGCTTCGAGGGAGGCGCGGCGGCGATTGCGGGCTCGCCGCCTTCGATCACCGTCAGCTCCGGTACGCCGATGCCAATCGCTCGACGGACCTTCGATTCGATCTCGCCCGACAGGTCGGGGTTCTCTTTGATGAAGAGCTTGGCGTTTTCGCGGCCCTGGCCGAGACGCATGTCGCCGTACGAGAACCACGAGCCGGACTTGTCGATGATCTTGTTCTCGATGCCGAGGTCGATGAGCTCGCCGGTTTTGGAGATTCCTTCGCCGTAACCTACATCGAACTCGGCGTGGCGGAACGGCGCGGCGCACTTGTTCTTGACCACCTTGACCTTCACGCGTGAGCCGACGACTTCCTCGCCTTCCTTGATCTGGTTCGTGCGGCGGATATCGATGCGGATGGACGAGTAGAACTTGAGGGCCCGACCCCCGGTGGTCGTTTCCGGGTTACCGAACATGACACCAATTTTTTCACGAATCTGGTTGATGAAAATGAGTGACGTTTTAGACTTCGAAACGATTGCTGTTAATTTGCGGAGGGCTTGTGACATTAAACGAGCGTGTAATCCCATATGAGAATCGCCCATCTCGCCTTCGAGCTCCGCGCGTGGGACGAGCGCGGCGACGGAGTCGATGACGATCACGTCGATCGCTCCGCTGCGCACCAGCACCTCGGCAATCTCCAGCGCCTGCTCACCGCTGTCCGGCTGCGAGACGAGCAGGTTGTCGATGTCGACGCCGAGCTTCTTCGCGTACTCGGCGTCGAGGGCGTGCTCGGCGTCGATGAATGCCGCCAGCCCGCCTGCCTTCTGTGCTTCGGCGATGACGTGCAGCGAGAGTGTGGTTTTACCCGATGATTCCGGGCCGAAGATCTCGACGATGCGTCCGCGCGGGACGCCGCCCACGCCGAGCGCCGCATCGACGCCGATGGATCCGGTTGAGATCGCGCTGATCGGCACGAATTCTTTTGCGCCGAGGCGCATGATCGAGCCTTTGCCGAACTGGCGCTCGATCTGCGTCAGCGCCGTTTCGGCCGCTTTTAGTTTGTCTGTTGGCACTGTGGCCATAGCTGGCTACTCCTTCGATTCGATTCGGTGGATGGAAAGGTAGTGACGTGCCCGGATCGCGGCATTCGTGTGGTGGAGCGAGTGTACGACGGCATTTTTTGAACCGTCAAGAAACTCTACTCAGTGTGGGATTTTGAGGGGTAAAGCTGTCATTCTGAGTGGTATCCGCTGATCGAAGCGGACCGAATGCGATGAGCAAAAGACCAGATCAAATCGACGAAAGCGAGATTCCACAGACCGATTTCAGCGACGCGGTTCGCGGAAAATACTACAGGCGCGCCGTCGCCGGGACCAACCTTGTGCTGCTGGAGCCAGATGTCGCGAAGGTCTTTAGCGATTCGGCCGTTGTCAGCCAAGCGTTACGCGAGTATCTCCAGGAGCATGGCGGTCCGCCATCATCCGTGAAGCGGGCCGGCTGACTTTTGCTCCGGCGAGGATGACAACTTCTCGATCGCCTTCCGGATCTTCTTCAAGTCGTCGATGAACTGCGCCATCTCCTGCCGCCTTGCATCGTCTCCTTGCGCGCGAAGGATCGATGATGGATGCACCGTCGCTGTGACGAGCGGCGCGAGATCCGATTTCGCGGGAAGCGCGCGTTGCACGGAGACGCGGAACTTTGGGCCGATGATCGCTTGCGCCGCTGTAGAGCCGAGGCAGACGATTGCCGCGGGCTTCACGACGGCGACCTCGGCCTCGAGCCACGGACGACATGCGGCGATCTCCGCGCCGTTCGGCTTCTTGTGGATGCGCCGTTTGCCGCGCGGCTCCCATTTGAAATGCTTGACGACGTTGGTGACGTAGACCTTCGTGCGATCGATGCCTGCTTCGACGAGGGCTTTGTCGAGCAGCGCGCCGGCCGGTCCGACGAAGGGATGTCCGCTCAGATCTTCCTTGTCGCCGGGCTGCTCGCCGATGAACATTACGGTCGAGCGCTGCTGGCCCTCGCCGAATACCGTCTGCGTGGCGTTCTCCCAGAGATGACACGCTTTGCATTCGGCGGCGACGGCTTGCAGTTTCCTGATCGTCGGCCGCGCCGGGATGAGCGGGGCAGCGGTTTCGAGGTCCTTCACGACGACGGCGAGAGTGCAATCGACGATCCCACCCAGGTGAACTGCTTGTTGAAGTCGACGCCGAGCATCTTGCCGCGCGAAAGCCGCACGAGGTTCTGCGCAAGGATCGGTTTCGCCTCGTCGTCGGGGCGAAGAAACATCATCCGGATCTCGATCTTGACGCCTCCGCCATCGGCAGCGAGCAGCGCCGGCTCGTACTCGATCTTTTCCTGCACGCACCAGGCGTGGCGGTCGGCGGCGGGAATGGCGCTGAGGTCGGCAGCGGTCGGCTCGACATTGACTCCGCCGCCGGCGAAGGAAAAGAGCGGTTTCAGAACATAGCGCGTCGCGAAATCCTCCGGCACTTTCTGGAGGTCGGAGACGAACGTCGCGCGCGGCACGGAAGGATGTTCGAGGAACGGTAGCGAGTACTTCGACCACGCCCAGTACCAGTTGGGATGCGGAGCCCATTCGACATCGAGCTCTTCGCGGTAATCGAATGGCAGCTCGATGTTTTTGTTGATCAGCTCATCGAAGACGACGCGGTTGTAGATGCGCCGGATGCGCGTGTTTCCTCGAAAGAGTTGCTTGCCCCGCTTCGTCAAGGCGCGTGGATCGACGGCATCGACACCCGTAAGCAGCTTCGTCGCAGCAAAGTCGGGATACGTTTTCTGCCTCGGCGGGTCGATGTCCATAAGGATCACTTCGGCAGGATCATGCCCGTTGGTGATCGTGCGGCGGGCGAGATCGATGAACGAGTCGCGGTCCAGACCGGAGAACCAGCACGACCACTCGGAATCGAGTCCATCCATCGATCGCATGGTGTCGCGCCAGGCGTCGCGCTGCGTGACTTGAAGGCAAGTGAGCGATGGAAATCCCTGCAGCTCGATCAGCTTCGGGACGAGCACGCCGTTCTCGCGTACGACGGCGAAGTCGACCTGCGTGAATGTGGGCAGGCTGTCCATGCCCGGCGTGTCCCATCTCTCAGGAATGGCGCGCTTCATTTCGGCGAGACGCGACGGCTCGGATAGCTGCGCGACGATCGCCTGCGCGGCATCGACGATCTTCGCTTTGAAATCGTCAGGCAGAAACACCGGCGACTCGGCGAGCCGGAACTCGAACGTGCAATCGAGACGGCCTGACAACTCGCGCTGGTACCACTCGTAGCGTTCCTGCGTGAACGCGGCGTTGAAGATCTGTCGGTACGCAGGGTCCATGGCAAATCAGGCAGTCTGCGCGACGGGCTCGCCCGCTCGCTCATGAACGAGCCGTGTGAGCTGCATCCGAAGAGGTCCGAGCAGCGTGTACTCCGAGGTCCAGCGGCTTTCCTTCTCGAAGCGGACGAAGAGATCGCGCAGCGTGACGACGCGCTCGCGATACCAAGCATCAGTGACTTCGCCGTGCGCACGCTTCTCTTCAAGCACGGTCATGATGTGCTCGCGATCGACGATCTCGGGATGGTGATTGACGCCGAGGATGCGGGGCGTGCCGTCCGCGTTGCGCGCGAACTCGATCATCGTGATGCCGTCGCTCGATTCTTGTTCACGAGCAATGATGTTCGCATCGGAAGAACGCTCGGCGATGAGATCGAAAAGGCGATTGTCGACGACGCGGAAGTGGCGAGCATCGTCAAGACCATTTGCGAATTGGCGGAACCAGGGATGCAACGCGGCGGCCGGCGTGAGCACGTTCTCCGGCATTCCGCTGCTCTTCTCGGCGCGAAGCTGGACGCGGGCGGCGCCGGACCAGCGGCACATCAGGCCGAAACTGTGGCAGACGCCGAGGAGCATCGCGGAGTCGTGTGCGGCGATGTCATCGAAAAGGCGGAAGAGCGGCGCTTCCCACGCAGGATTTTCCACGATCCCCTGACTCGATTCGGACACGCCGTCGTTTTCTCGCGGGTCGAGATGGCCGGGACCGCCGGTGCCGAGGTAGAGCTGGAAGCGGCCGTTGGGCGACGAAGGCACCCTCATCGTGCGGCGGACATCGTACGAAAGCACGCGCACTTTTGTGCCCGAGGCGGCGAGCGTTTCGCGCAACGGCTCCGCGGCTTCGAGCATTGCATGAACGAGCGAATCGTGGCCGACGTTGGGCCACGAGTGGTTCATGTCGAGAATGGCCACGTCGATTAGGTCGCGATCGGCGGGCGGCTCGGAATCGCCGACGCGAACGTATTCGAAGAAATCGGTCGACTCGTGAATATCGCGGCGAGTCGCGTCACGA
This sequence comes from Thermoanaerobaculia bacterium, assembly GCA_963719365.1. GTDB lineage: Bacteria > Acidobacteriota > Thermoanaerobaculia > Gp7-AA8 > Gp7-AA8 > JADGNZ01. The sequence continues at coordinate 3,693,438 of OY970380.1, forward strand.
TTTTTCTGGCGTCGATCATTCATCAGGCGGTGCCGTGCTCCGTTTCGCTGATGATGTAGTCGACGACGGCTTTGAGATCCTGCGTCTCTTCGAAGACTTTCAGTTGACGGTCAGCACCGGTTCCGTTTGCAACGATCGTGCGTGCGTAGTAGACGGCGTCGCGGGAGCCGAGGTCATCGACGACGTCGTCGACGAAGGCGAGAAGCTCCTCGAGAAGATCGGCGTAGGGAACTTCCTCCGCGCGGCCGAAGTCGATGAGTTTTCCGTGGATGCCGAAGCGGGCCGCGCGCGCTTTGTTCTCGTTGAGCAGCATGCGGCGGTAGACGCGCCATCCCATGTTGCGTTTGTAGAGGCTCCAGAGTTTGTAGGTGATGGCCTGAAAAAGAGCGGCGATACAGATGGTCTCGTCGATGCGGAGCGGCACGTCGCAGATGCGGTATTCGAGTGTCGGAAAAAACGGGTGCGGCCGGACGTCCCACCAGATTTTCTTGGCGTTGTCCATACAGTTCGTCTTGATGAGAAGCTGCACGTACTCGTCGAATTCGCTGGCGGAGCGAAACGTGTCGGGGATGCCGGTCCGCGGAAAGCGCTCGAAGACTTTGGCGCGGTAACTTTGCCAGCCGGTGTTCTGCCCGCACCAGAAAGGCGAGTTGACCGACAACGCGAAAACGTGCGGTAGAAAGTAGCGGGCCGCGTTCATCACCTGGATGCGCGTCTCCGGATCTTCGATCGCCACGTGAACGTGCAAACCGAAAATCAGGTTCGCGCGCGCGACCATCTGCAGGTCGTAGACGATCTTGTCGTAGCGTTCATTCGACGTGATCGGGACGCTGTTCCAGTGCGAGATGGGATGCGTTCCCGACGCGGCGATGCGCAGGCCGCTCTCGCGCGTGAGGTTGATGATCTCGCGCCGCAGCCGGGTGACTTCGCGCCGGGCGTGATTGACGTCGGTGCAGATCGGCGTGCCGACCTCGATCACCGCTTCGTGCATCTCGCGCTTGATCTCGTCCTTGAGCCGCTTCTCGCCCTCCGCGAACATCTCGGAGATGTGCGACCGCAGTTGGCGCGTTTCCGGATCGACGACCTGAAACTCCTCTTCGATACCGAGTGTGAACGTTGGCTCTGGAGGCATGGCGGAAGGATATCAGGGGAATGGGGCGTGGGGTGTCGGGAGTGGGGAGTGGGAGAAATAGAGATCAGAGACTCAGAGATCAGAAAAACCGCTCGTGCTCCTGATCTCTTTGCCTCTGTTCTCTGCTTCAGATCGCTTGCTCCACATCCTTGCCCGTGTTCAGCGTCGATGGCCACGTTCCCGTCAGCTCCAGCTTGCGGCCGCTGGTCACGATCTCGATCAGCGCTTCGGCCATGTTCGACACGACCCAGTCGAAGTTGTCCTGGCCGACCGAGGCGACATCGGCGTCGGGGGCGCAGTTCATGAAGTCGATTGCGTAGGGAATCCCGTCGCGGACGGCAAACTCGACGGTGTTCATGTCGTAGCCGAGCGCTTCGCAGAGGGCGATGGCATCGCGCCGGATGCGGGCTTCGAACGCAGGCTCCATCGGCGGCGGGTTCTTCACGTATCGGAGATGGTGGGGCTGCTTCGGGTCGTAATGCATGATGTGGACGCGGTTGCGGCCGATCACGTAGCAGCGGTAGTAGCGATCGAAGTCGATGGCTTCCTGCGCCATCATCGTCAGATCGCGGGTCTGGTCATACGCGGCGAAAAACTCCTGCTGGTTGTCGCACTTGTACACGTCTTTCCAGCCGCCGCCGTACGCTGGTTTCATGAAAATGGGGAAGCCGAGGTAGGCGAAGACTTCGTCCCAGTTGACGTACTTCATGTTTCGGAACGACTTCGCTTCGGTGCTCGGCGGATAGTCTTTGTGCGGAAGGAGTACGGTGCGCGGGACGGCCACATCGACCGACTTCGCGACGAGGTTGTCGAAGAACTTGTCGTCGGCGGACCACCAGATCGGGTTGTTGACGATCTTGACGCCGGAGGCCGCCGCGCACTTGAGATACGTCCGGTAGAACGGAATCTCGTGGCTGATGCGATCGAGAATCAGGTCGTACGGGAAGACGCCATCATCTTTGAGGTACGACAGCTCCGCGGGCATAGCTTCGACTTCGTCGCCGCCGCGCTTGTTGATGGCGTCGATCAACGCCCAGGGGAACGTGTCTTCCATGCCGAACACAAGCGCAATTCTCTTTTTTCTCATCGAAATCTCCGGGCGGCGGATCGTATAGAATCGGCGGCCCAGCCGCAAATGGGGTTGAAGCAACTGCGAAATGTTGAATGTTCAATGTTGGATGTTTAATGTTGAATGAAAACGAGGCATCCATTCGATTCCTGAATAGCTGCCAATTAATAGCGAGCCGAATTCAATACTAAACATCAAACATTTAACAGTCACTATTCAAGGTCATCATTTCTATGTACCGCGAGCACGTCTTCTGGCACAGCCAATCCCTCGGACGCGACATGGAATTTGCCTGGTACGGCAAGTTCGGACGCCCGGTCATGCTTTTCCCAACTTCGGCCGGCCGCTACTCCGAGAACGAGGACCGCGGCATCCCGGAGTCGCTCGCCGACAAAGTGGACGGCGGCGAGATCCAACTCATCCTCGTCGATACGGTGAACGAGGAGAGCTGGTACAACCGGCACGTCCATCCCTCCGTCCGCGCGGCGCGGCACGCACAGTACGACGCCTATCTTCGCCACGAGCTCGTGCCGTACATCTTCAATCGTGCGCAGCGCGGCGATCTGGCGGTCTACGGTGCCAGCTTCGGCGCGTATCACGCCGCGAACTTCGCGGCGCGCTATCCCGACGTCGTCAGCCGCGCCATTTGCTTCTCAGGTATTTACGACATTCACGATCAACTCGACGGTTATTGGGACGAGAACTGCTACTTCAACTGCCCGACCGCATACATTCCGAACATGGATGGCGAGTGGGCCGGCAAGCTCTCGCGGATCGACTGGATCATCGCCACCGGCGAGTACGACACGATCGTCGGCAAGAACCGCGAGTTTTCGTCGATTCTCTGGTCGAAGGGCATTCAGAATTACCTCGAGATCTGGGGAGGAGTCTTCGGCCATGACTGGCCGTGGTGGCGTGAGAATCTCCGCCGCTTCCTCTGAAACGCACGAAGTTTGCAGTCCAGGGGGCTCATCATGCGTCGTTTCGCAGCGGCAGTGTTTGTGATTGGCGTCGCCGTCGCTGCACACGCGCAGGTCGATTCCGATCGCCTTCAAATTGAGATGCGCGACGGTTCCAGGATTGCCGTTCCGCAGCAGTGGGAGCCATCAAACGGACAGATCGTGGAGTTCGTCGCACCACCCGCTGCGATCAGCGCAGGGAAAACTGCGGTCGACTATCGGGCCACCTTCACTCGCTTTCGGAACGATCTGAGCGCGATCGTCAACGCCAAACGCGCCGGCAAGACTGCCATCACGCCGGAGATTCGCCGCGAGTATTTCGTCGTCTTTAACGGCGCCGCGATCGACGTTCCGCAAGAGCTGGTCGCGCAGATCCGGGCATTGCCGTACGTGAAGCGCGTCGATGCCGACCGGCCCGTGCACGCATTCGCGAGCAGCAACATCTCCCTCGTTGGCGCTGACAAAGTGTGGACGACGCTCGGCTCGCGCGGGAAAGGCGTGATCGTCGCCATTATCGACACGGGGATCGATTACATGCATCCCGCCCTCGGCGGTGGATTCGGACCTGGGTTCAAAGTGATCGGCGGATGGGATTTCGTGAACGACGACGCCGATCCGTTCGACGACGCCGGCCACGGAACGCACGTCGCTGGGATCGTGGCGGGCGATTCGTCCACGATCACCGGCGTGGCTCCCGATGCGTCGCTCATCGCCTACAAGGTACTCGGCGCGAACGGCAGCGGCAGCGATTCCAACGTGCTCGCTGCGGTCGAGCGAGCGGCCGATCCGAACGGCGACGGCAACACCAGCGATCACGCCAACGTCGCCAACCTCAGCCTCGGCGGCGGCGGAAATCCCGACGATCCACTGTCGGAAGCGATCGACAACGCCACGGCGGCCGGCGTGACGTTCGCTATCGCCGCCGGCAACAACGGAGCATTTCACAGCATCGCCAGTCCGGGCACGGCACGTACCGCAATCACTGTCGGCGCCAGCGATTTGAACGACATCATCACCAGTTTTTCCTCGCGCGGGCCGAACACGAAAAACCTGGCCATCAAACCGGATGTCGTCGCGCCCGGCCTGTCCATTTTGTCGTCGTATCCCGGCAATCGTTACGCGACGCTGAGCGGGACGTCGATGGCCACGCCGCACGTGGCAGGAGCCGCGGCGCTGCTCAAATCGCTGCATCACGATTGGACGCCGGCGCAGATCAAGCTGGCCTTGATGAACAACGCGCAGCGAGTGGTCGATGAGATCATGGCCACCGGCGAGGGACGGATCGATGCCTACGCGGCTGCCACCGGCAACCTCGTCATTGATCCTCCATCGATCAGTCTCGGATTGTTGCCGGCGGATCAAACCAACTACTCGGTGACGCGCACGCTGCATCTCACGAATCGCGGAACGACGACGCTCTCCTACACGGTGAAGTCGAACGTTGCTTTCGGCGAGACCGTGACACCCTCATCGCCAACCGTGACCATTCCAGCCGGTGGCGCGGCGGATGTGACTCTCACCTTCACCTTCAGCGTCGGAACGGTGCAATTCAGCACCAACTCGCTCACCGGCGGCGGGCAAGTCGTGCTCGCCAATACCTCGGTGCCGGCGGACGTGCGAAATATCCAGTTTGCGTTCACGAAAGCTGCTCGCGAGACGGCGCACTTTGACCGCGCCTACCCCGATGCGGTTTGGGTCAGCGCGGACCGGACGAAGACGGCATCGGCGCTCTTCCTGGATGACAACACGTCGGAAACGCTGATGACCCCCGGCACGTGGGACATGCTGATCTGGACAATGGAAACCGACCCGGCCACGAACAAGCTCGTGGCGGCCGACTTCATCGCTCGCGAAAAAATGGCAGTTGCCGGCGACGCCAGCATCTCGCTAACGGCCGCCGATGCGCCGCACACGATCACCTTCGCGGGCCGGCGTGAAACCGGTCTGCCGCTGACGGGCAACGGCTACCTGAACAGCGGCCGCATCGTTTTTGACACTCCTGCGACCGGAGGGATCACGTCGCTCTCCTTTCCCTGGACCACCGCGCCGGTGATGCATATCTCCGACCTCTCCTCGCAGAAGACGATGCTGTTTTACGAAACAGTGCTCGACACGACGGTGAACGACTACTACATGGTCCAGCATCCGCCGCTGACCGGCGAGAGTGATGACGCCACACTCACAACGGGCGGTTCGACGTTGCGCGGCGGAACCGTCATGATCGGCATACCGCCACCGATCCGCGGTGATCGCCGTCTTTTCGCTCTGGCAACCAATCCGGCGATCTCCGCAGGCGTCTCGGCAGTCGGAATCGCAGGCACGCCGGCCGTAAGCGCACGCGTGTTCGTCTCGCCGGACGTCAATCCGGCTTACGTCAACGGAATCGCATTCATCGTCACTACCGACGGGATCACGCAGTACACGACGCCGCTGCTGCGTGTGATCGACGACAAACTGGTGAGCGTGGGCGGAGGCAGCGTGTTGCCGTGGACCTACAGCGGTTCCACCTACGAGTATGGCCTCGGCCCACGATTTCCTCTTTCGATTTTCGTTACGCCGGCCGGAACGCCCCGCGTGAGTCTGTCCACCGAGATCACTGGTCCGCTGGGCGAGTCGCGCATCATCGAGCGCGTCGGAACTTCCACCGCGATCTTCGACGCCGCCGGAAACAAGATTCTCAACAGCGGCTACTCGACCTCGATCGATTTCACGGCGCCACACGGGAAGTATCGAATCGAAGTGGCCAATCAGGGAACGCTCGTCCCTGGCGTGAGTAAAACGACGACGGCGACGATGAATGTCGATTCGTCGCAACCCGATTACTTTCCGCCGCTGTTGACGACGATGATGCTGCTCGACGGAAGCGGCACGCTCGTAACGCGTCTTGAACCCCACGGAAGCGGCTCGCTTCTTTTCTCCGCCGCCAACTTCATCGGCAGCACAAGCGTCAGCGGACGCACCTACCAACAGATCCGCGGCGATGCGACGAAGGCCTGGTACCGGTTCGCCGGCGAAACAGTGTGGCGCCCGCTGACCGCAACCCAGGTCACGGAAGACTCCGTACACGGCGCCGGCATCCTCTATCGCGCCGACCTTCACAACATTACGAACATCGACCGCGCGCTGGTCGATTTGAAGTTCGATCTCGCCAACGTCACCGGCAACACCACGACCGTGACGATGACACCAGCGTTCTCGATCGGACCGGAGCTACCGCCGCGGCGTCAGGCTGCGCACTGAGGTTGTGAAAACAATAAGGGCCGGCGCAATGCCCAATGGCCTTAACTTAAGGTGTTATTTGCATCGACCAGCGAGCGAGCTATCTCAGGGAACTGATCTTCATCATGGCAAATAACCCGTTAAGTTAAGGCCATTGGGCGCAATGCCGGCCCTTTGGTTTGAATCGAAAAACTGTCTAACGCGTGCTGTCGTGCGCCTGCGACTTCGCGACCCACGTGCGGAACGTTTCGCCGGAGATGCTGCCGGAGATCGAGACTGAGTTGTCGGTGCGGCTCACGCTGAACTTGCGAAGCACGGAGACCATCTCCGGCGCTTTATCCTGAACGGCCAGACGCATCGCGGAGAGCGCGCCTCGCAGCGTGTCTTCGACGAGACCGAGCGTTTCGGCGTCGGACGACAGACCGATCGCGTTGAGTTTCAGCGAGTCGCCGGTGTCTGTGGCCCAGATTGCGACGGTGGAAACGTTCTTCAGCGCGGCGCCGAGGGCCTGCGATGACGAGCTGTTGCCGCCCAACTTCGGTGCGCCGGTGATTCGTTGCGCGCGCGGCACGTCGACGAGCACGAATGCGGTCGCGGTTGGGTCGACGCGGGCCATGTCGCGTCCGAGGCCGCTGGCGACCGCGAACGAAGTTCCGCCGGCCGCGCGGCTGGCCAGCGCTTCGATGACCGCCGCTTCGCTTCCTGCAAGCGCGAGATGCGAATCAGGGAACGCAACGACGCCTTGATGATGGCTGTCCGTGCCTTTGGCCGGCAGCAGGTAGTAGGCGCCGTTCGGCGAAGTCTTCTTCACGGCGCCGCGAGTGACGAGTGCAGACGTCAGGCGCTCCACGTTGAAACGGCCGTCAGCAGCGATGAGAAAATCGGCTTGGCTGCCGAGGTTCGTGCGGGGAGATGTGGAAAAGACGACGACATCGACATCCTTCGATGGCTGCAGGCCCGTCTCGGCCAGGAACTTCTGCGCCTCGCCATCGTTGCTGATCTTTGCCGTCTGCGCGAAGAGCGCCGCCGAGAGCGGGCTGCTGCGCATGTCATTGAGGCGGACGACGCCTACGGAGACTGCGTTGTTCGGGACGAGTGACATGGCGTCGTTCTTTGCGAACGCGGCCGGAGCGAGCGCCAGCGCCAGAACCGCGAGGGAAATCCACTGCTTCTTCATTTAGAACTCCTTTCGTTGGAACAACCAGGAAGCGAGAGCGAGACAGACCAGACCGAATACCGCGGTGCTTACGAATGGAGCGGGCGTGATCGTGAGGATCTCGTTATGAAACTCACCGCCTGCTACATATGCGACGACTGCCGTCGCGAGCTCCGCCGTCTTCGGCATTATCCAGTAAAGCGCTTTAATTAGTAAAGCCTGCCATTCCTTCGACAGCGCCGCCTCTATCCGCGCGTGGCCGGCCAGCATGACGCCGAAGAAGAAGACGCCGTACGTGGCCATGATCGAGACTGCCGTCGAGGACGTGACCACGCCGATCAGGAACGCGAACGCGAGCAGCGTGGCGATTAGAAAGAGGATCACCCCTCCGCCCAGAAAAAACCGCGGATGAAAGACGTGGGTCTTCCAGGCCACGATCGCCCAGATCGAGCCGATGAGATAGAGCACGTTGCTGCCGGCGAGAATGAGTCCGGCCACATAGCGCGAGAGGATCAGCTTCACGCGCGACACCGGCCGCGAGAGGTAAAGATCGATCGTCCCTTTTTCCTGCATGCGCGGCACGAGATGCGCGGTGGCGAAGATCGCCAGGAAGGTGCAGAGAACGTAAAGGACGCCGGAGAATCCGGACTCGAAGCCCATCACGAGCTTCTCGATCGAGATCGAGTTTCCCATCTCGACTTGCTTCCCGAAGAGCTTCGCGCCGGCCAGCGCGCCGTCGACGATGTCGAGGTTGATAGCCGAGGCAAAGATGATGATGAAGATCGTGGAGAGGAAGAAGTAGGCGACGAGCGTCCAGCGCGCGGCGGCTTCGCGCATCACATCTTCGATATTCGCCATCAGGACTTTCATAGCCGCGCTCCTTCGGACTGCTGCGCTCCCGGATCGACCGCGCGGACGAGATCGACGAACACGTCTTCGAGCGTGGAACGGACAGGCGAGAGCTCGGTCAGCAAACCGCCGCCGGCGCGGAGCTTGTCGACGAGCGCGTTCAGGTGCGTGACGTCATCGACAGTCAGGAGCATGTGTCCGTTGACGCGCTCCACGCCCGCGCCACTCTCGCGGAACGAAGCGACGAGCGCGTCATCGACCGGCGAGGCCGGAACCATCTTGTATTTCGCGGCGCGGCGCGTCAGTTCTTCGATGCTTCCCGCCGCGGCGACTTTGCCGTTGCGGAGAACGGCGACGTGATCGCACGTGAGCTCGATCTCGGACAGCAAGTGCGAATTCAGCAGCACAGCCGTTCCGTTGGCTGCGGCTTCCGCCTGAAGAATGTCGCGGATCTCGCGGCGGCCGACGGGATCGACGCCGTCGGTTGGCTCATCGAGAAGCAGAACGTGCGGCGAATGCAGCAGAGCGATGGCGAGGCCGAGGCGTTGCGTCATGCCTTTCGAGTACTTCTTGACGCGGACGTCGATCCACTGAGCAATACGCAACTTCTCCAGCAACTCCAGCGAGCGGCGTTTGATCGTGACATCGTCGAGGCCGGACATCTTTCCGAAGATTCCAAGCGCCTGTCGCGCCGTCAGATACCCAGGAATCTTGTGGCCCTCGGGCAGATAGCCGACACGGCGACGGCTCTCCGGATTGCCAGCCGGAAGACCGTTGAGGCGTGCTTCACCGGCGGTAGGACGGGTGAGGTCGAGCAGGATCTTGACGGCTGTTGTTTTGCCAGCGCCGTTCGGCCCGAGCAGGCCGAAAAGCTCCCCTTCGCGGACGGTGAAATCGATGCCGTCCAGCGCGGTGATCCGCGAACGGCCGACCGCCGACCGGTATTGCTTTTTGAGGCCTGATACCTCGATGACGGTCTGAGTCATGGTGAGGTCTTACGGGGTAACGCCGCCGGGGTTGCGCAGAATGCCGCTGTTTCCAAACGGGTTCTATATGATCGTCCACCCGTAACCATGCACGACCACGCAGTATTTTTCGATCCCAGTCACCGCCGCTGGTGGTGGATCAAGCGTATCGGCACGCTGCTGGGCCTCATGGCTGTGGTTACGGTGAGTTTCTGGCTCGTCAGCCTCTTCACAGTGCCGTTATTGCCCGGCTTTCGCGGAATCACGGAAGACATCAAGCGAGGCCTGCGCGTTCCGGCCCACCGGCAGGCTCGCGCGCAATACCTTCAGAAGAGCGCGCGAGAGCGTCTTCTCGCACTCGTCCGCCAGGACCGAAAACGTCAACTCGCGCGGGAGGCCAAAGGTCCGGTTCGCGCGATCGAGACAGGCAAGCCAATCGTGGCCGCGTTCTACGCTCCATGGCAGGAAACCGGCCTTCACTCACTCGATGCCAACGCCAACCGGATGACGCACCTGATGCCGGTATGGATTCACCTCCGCTCCGATGCCCAGGGTCTCGATTTTCACGACTGGGATCCCAGCCTGACGCCACACAACCTTGAGGTGGTCAAGAAGGCACGCGAGAACAACCTCAACATCGTCCCCGTGTTCAGCAACGCCGAGGTGTCCACGAATGGCTCCGGAGAGTTCGATCCCAAGCGCGTTCACATGTTTTTGAACGATCCGGCAATTCAGGCGCGAACGATCTTTGATCTCAAGCGCTGGTGCGTGACGATGCACTTCCAAGGCATCAACGTCGACTTCGAGAATCTTGATGCGGCCGACTATCCGCTTCTGATCCCCTTTCTCAAACGGATGAAGACATCGTTCGCGCAAAAGGGTTTGCTTGTCAGCGTCGATCTTGAAGCGAGAGAAGAGGCAAGGACAAAACTCGATTGGCATGAAGCCGCGTCCATCTGCGATTTCGTCGTGGTCATGGCCTATGACGAGCATTCGGAGAACAGCGCGCCCGGACCGATCGCATCGATCTCCTGGTATCGCGGCGTCGTTTCGAATGCGGTGCAGACGATTCCGCGTGAAAAGCTGGTCATCGGCATCGCCAATTACTCCTATGACTGGATGGAAGGGCGTGAGTGGGCAGACCCATTGACATATCAGGGCGCTCTCGTCATGGCCCACGATTACCGTCAGGAAGAAAAGCCGGAAGACATCGTCGATTTCGATGACGTCGCCCTCAATCCCACGTTCCGCTACAAGGACGACGATGGGAAGGACCACGAAGTCTGGATGCTCGATGCGGTCACGGCCGCGAACCAGTGGCTGATCGCGCAAAACTACGGCGTGCGCGGGATGGCAATCTGGGTTCTCGGATCCACCGACCCGTCAATCTGGAAATTCATCGATCGCGATCACCTGAATGATCCGCTCAACCTGAATGATCCGGTCAAGCTGAAAGATCTGAGCGAGCCGGACTTTCCGTACGACGTCGAGTTCGTCGGCGAGGGGGAGATTGCGCACGTCGACAAGCTACCCACCACCGGCTCGCGCTCGCTGGAGATCGATCCGCAAACGGGTCTCGCTCTCGACGAGAGCTACCACCGTTTCCCGACGTCCTATGTGATCAGCCGGACGGGATACAAGCCGAAGATGATCGCGCTGACGATCGACGACGGTCCTTCCAGCCCGTACACATCCGACATTCTCGACGAGCTGAAAGCGCTGCACGTTCCGGCGACATTTTTCCTCATCGGCCAGAACGCCGAGCGCTACCCCAATCTGGTCAGACGCATCTGGAACGAGGGACACGAGATCGGGAATCACTCCTACACGCATCCCAACATCGGCGTGATCTCGCGACAGGAGGCTCGCCTCGAGTTGAACGCGACGCAGCGCGTTTTTCAGAGCCTTCTACACCGATCCACGCTGCTCTTCCGCCCGCCGTACAACGCAGACGCCGAGCCGACTGCAGCGATGGAAGTCAAGCCGATTGAGCTCGCATCCAGTCTCAACTACATCACCGTTCTGGAGTTCATCGACACGCAGGACTGGAACACCGAAGAGCTGATGCCGGACGGCACGATCCATCACCGCAACGCGGACGACATGTTCCGGACCGCCCTGGCGCAATTGGAGGGAGGAGAACACGGCAGTTGCATCCTCCTGCACGACGGCGGCGGTGACCGCACCGAAACCGTGAGGCTGATCCCGATCCTCGTGAACGAGCTCCACAAGCGGGGCTACACGTTCGTGCCGGTCTCGGCGCTCATTGACTCGACCCGCGATCGAGTCAATCCTCCGGTGAATCCAGCCGATACGCTGATGGCTGCGAATGACCGGATCGTGTTCGAAGTCATCTACCTCTTTGAGCTCTTTCTTGGCGTCGCGTTCATCACGGCGATCATTCTGGGAACCGCACGCATCGTCTTTGTGACCGTTCTCGCTCTGATCGCGAAGTGGCGTGAACGTCATCGCCAATTTGACGAATCCGTCAGGCCGACGGTCAGCGTCGTCATCGCTGCGTTCAATGAAGCAACCGTGATCGCCCGGACGATTCGTGCGGTCCTCGACAACAACTACGCGCCGCTCGAGATCATCGTCGTCGATGATGGCTCGTCCGATGGCACCTCGGACGAAGTGCGCTCGAACTTTGGCGATGCGGTCACGCTTCTCGTCCAACCCAACGGCGGCAAAGCTTCCGCGCTCAACCTCGGCATCGCCATGGCCACCGGCGAGATCATCATCGCTCTCGACGCCAACACGCTCTTTGCCCGCGACACGATCGAGAAGCTCGTCCGCCATTTCGCCAACCCGCTCGTCGGCGCCGTGGCGGGCAATGTGAAAGTCGGCAACAGGATGAATCCGCTCACGCACTGGCAATCGATCGAGTATGTGACGAGCCAGAATCTCGACCGGCGCGCCTACGCGATCATCAACTCCGTGACGGTCGTTCCGGGAGCCGTCGGCGCCTGGCGCCGCGAGGCCATCCTGCAGGCGGGTGGCTACTCGACTGACACGATGGCCGAGGATATGGACCTCACGTGGCGCATCCGCCGCATCGGCTGGCGCATCGAAACGGAATCCGCCGCGGTCGGATACACCGAGGCGCCCGATAGCTTCCGGGCGTTGTTCAAGCAGCGGTTCCGCTGGGCCTTCGGCACACTGCAATCGTTGTGGAAGCATCGGCGCGCTGTCGGCCGCTACGGGTGGTTCGGCCGTGTCATGCTGCCTGCGCTTTGGCTTTTCCAGGTTGCGTTCCAGGTGCTGTCGCCGTTGATCGATCTGCAGATTCTCTGGTCGATCGCCGGCGTCGTGCGCGCCTGGATGCGCGGACGTCTCGCCGGAGACTGGCAACCGCTGCCGGGCGCACTCTCATCGCTCTATCTCATCGGTTTCATGTACGCGTTTTTCTTCGTCATGGAGCTGATCGGGTCGCTGATCGCCTACAAACTCGATCGCGAAGATCCGAAGGTCCTGGTCTGGCTCTTCTGGCAGCGCTTTCTCTATCGTCAGTTGATGTACGCCGTAGTCCTCAAATCGATCAAGACCGCGGTTTCCGGTATGCGAACCGGCTGGGGGAAGCTGGAGCGCAAGGGCACCGTCGAGATGCACGGTCAGGCGATTGCCGAGCCGGCGGAGCTGCAGGTTCGCGAAGCGCAGTAGCCGCTACAACTTCACCGCGGTTGCGAGCAGGCTTGTGCGCTGATTCCACTGAAACTGGCTCTGCACGAGCTGCATGCCGATGAGACCCGTCGCTCCGAGGGCCTGTGCTTTGTGCTTCAGCTCCGCGATGCAGTCGTCGAAGGAGTGGTCGTTGACGCCTTCGACGCTCGCGTAGACGACGCCGAGCTCGGTCGCGCCGTTCGGAAGCTCAGGCAGCGTGCTCACGTGCATCTCGATCTGCGGCTGCATCGCGTGTTTGAGATGGGACATGGCCTCTCCAATGCGCGTTGTTGTTTGTCAGTTGCCGTGGTCCACGTCGTCGAACACCACCAACGTCTTCTCGAACGCTTCGGCGCTGATCGCGACTGGACCGCGGAAGGGGTGGCTCAGGATCAGGCAACTGTAGAGCAACAGGCCGATGAGCGCGGCCATCAGGCCCGCCACGATCATGTGCGGCACCGGGCGCTCCATGTAGATCATGAAGCTCATGGAGATGATGGCAAAGGCGCCGCCGAGGATTGCGAACCACATCACCGTCGGCACCGACTCGTTTGCCTGGATGTTGCGCTTGTTGCGTTCATTCGTTACGGCGCCGATCGACTGCATCAGCATCGTACAGATGAACGGATAGTCCTTCTTGATCTGGCCGCTGATCGTGCCGTCGCCGAATGCGCGAAACATGTTGCCGATCGCTCTGCGCGCCTTGGAGCTGCCTTTTCCGGTGGCGGCCTGCGTCGCCCATTCGTCTTCGATGACCTGATGCACGTACTCGCGCGAGATTTCGCGCATGCGGTCGCCGGCTTCTTTCGGCAACGCCACAGTCGCGCGGTACAGAGGCACGAGCGCAGCGGCTTCCGTCGCCGCAGTGCTCTTGGCCGCGTCGTACGACTCCCACACGGCCACGACCATGAAGCCGAGCAGCACGGCGAAGAGTACGCCGGCGTTCAGGAAAATCGGCACGAGCACATCGTTGTGACCTTCCTGAACTTTTCCGTGCAGAACTTTGCGGCTGATCATCACGCCGGCCACGGCATAAATCGCCGGTCCGGCAATCATCAGCACTCCCAGCAATGCGTAGTTCATCGGCTACTCTCCGACCTGATTTTGGGAGGTCGGATCATAACCCGAAGCGCAGTAACGATTACGCCATTCGCTTCTCCACCGCATCCCAATCGACGTTCGCCAGAAACGCCTCGATGTATTTCGGGCGATCGGCTGGCTTGTAGTCGAGTAGGTAGGCATGCTCCCAGACGTCCATCACGAGCAGCGGGATGAAGCCGGCAACGTTGCCGTTCTGGTGCAGCTCAATCCAGTGATTCGAGATTCGTCCCGCGGTTGGATCGAGATAGGCGATCGCCCAGCCGACACCGCGCATTTTGCCGACGCTTGTGAAGTCGGTTTTCCAGATCTCGAAGCTCGGGAAGCTCCGTTCGATTGCCGCCCGGAACTTACTGCCTCGGGGAGCGTTGTCGCCGGCGTTGCGCTTCATGTTTCCGAAGTAGTACTCGTGCAGGACCATACCGTTGTATTCGAATCCGAGGCGGCGCGTCAGCTCGGAGTAGGCAGGCATCTCCTCTTTGTCGACGCGCCCATCTTCGAGAATGGACGCGATCTTTTCAGTGAGGAGATTCGTGTTCGTCACGTAGCCCTCGTAGAGTTTGAAGTGCATCTCCAGAGTCTTGTCGGAGATGCCGGTCAATCCCGAAAGGTTGAACGTTTTCGGCTTGTAGGTTTGGGTGAGTGTCATCGTTGTCATGGTCTGGCGACGCTGCACTAATCGTGCGCATTTCTGAGGCAGAGACTGCCTTAACGAACGATGATTCGCATGAGTCCGGCCTATTCGACGAACGTTAGGCGCAGAGGCGGAAGGTCGCGTAGACGAAGGGGTAGGCCGGCCGGTACCAGTTCCTGAAGCTGCGCCGGATGATCTCAGGAGCGGTCGCTGGCGATGCACCTTTCAACACATAGTGCTTGCCGTCGAAGAAGTCGGCCGAGTACACGGGATACGACGACATCGGCGCGAAACCGGGGAACGGTTCGAAGAGCGATGAAGTCCACTCCCAGCCGTTGCCGATCAGGTCGTGAACGCCCCAGGCGCTGATTCCATCCGGATAGGAACCGATCGGTACAGTGTCCCAGTTCGCGAATCCGAAGTTTCCGCGGCTTGCGTCCGGCAACGCCTCACCCCACGGAAACGCGCGCTCTTCGCCGCCCGGCGTTCCGAACGCCGCGCGGTGATACTCAGCCTCTGTTGGAAGGCGTTTACCACGCCACTCCGCGTAGGCGCTGGCCTCGTCAAACGTGACGTACACCGGACAATCGAGAGGAAGCGGCGTGAGATCGAACATTCCTCGCCAGTACCATTCGCCGCCGCGTTGCAGCCAGAAGTGCGGCGCATCAGCACCAGTAGCGCGGACGAACTCGATGTAGTCGCCGTTGGTGACGTTGTGCCGATCGATCGCGAATTCGGGGACCGCGACACGCATCTGCGGGGTTTCGTTGTCCCAACCAAATGCAGTCCCGTCCGCGCCGAGCGTCGCGTCGCCGGCGGGGATGCGAACCATGTCTTTGATCACTGGCGGCGACGGCCGCTGCGTTCTGCCGCTGCGCAGCGGAGCGATCGCATTCTTCCGCTCGTACGGCAGCTCGTGGAAGATGTAGAGCAGCGTCTCCTGATGCATGAGCTCGTGCTCGATGATCGTGAACGCAGCTTCCGCGTTGCGCCGCTGCGGCAGGAGGCCGTCATCGATTGGTCCGTCGCACAGCGCGCGGATGATCTGTTCGTGGGCATTGCTTCCATACGCCTGAACCTCGGCACGCGATGGCCAGAAATCGGTCGGCGTTTTCGCCGCTTCTTCATTTTCAGGATCGATGCCGCGCGCGAACAGCGTCTCGAATTCGGAGTCGAGCCCCTCGCGCTGCAGCGCCAGCTTGATCAGCGTGTTGACGTCGAACGCGGGGAGATGCCCTTCGTAAAACACGATCGGATTGCGCAGGCGGATCGGCCGGTCGTAATACGCGTCTTCGGTCGGAATCGTGAACAGCGCGCGCGTCATCTTGCGGCTTTCGCGATACCACTCGATGAGCCGGTCGCGGCTCAATCCGTCCGGAAATGCGGCGTGTCGCATAGGCGAATTGTAGTTCTGTCAGACCGCCGCGGGCGCTCCGACCGGCACTTCGATCACGCGGAATGGCGGCCTGTTTCCGTCGTCCGCAAGGAGTAGCGGCATGGCCACGTTGTAAACGGGCACGTTGCCTTTGGTTCGTCCTTCCAGAAACCCGCGGTGTGCGTGACCGTGAAAGACGGCGTTGCAGCGATAGCGGTCGATCGGCTCTTCCAGACGCGACGACCCGAGAAACGGATAGATCTCTTCGGGCTCGCCAACGACAGTAGCGTGGATCGGCGCGTAATGAATCACAGCAATCTTCTGCGGCGTCCGCAGCTTGGCCAGCGCCTGTTCGAGTTTGAGCGCCTCTTCGATGGTCTCGTGAACGAACTTCTTGATGATGTCCTCGCCCCAGGCGCCGAGCTGCCGCCGTCCGAAACCACCGCCGAAGCCTTTGACACCGGCAAAGCCCACACCCTCGATTTCGTGCGAGTGGCCGTCGAGCATCGTCACTCCGGCGTCGGTCATGATTCGCATGACGTCATCCTGTTTTCCCGATTCGAAGTCGTGGTTGCCGAGGATGCCGATGACGGGGATGCGAAGCGAGGTGGTGATCTCTTTCGCCAGAACCTTCGCTTCCTCGACCAGCCCGTAATCGGTGAGGTCGCCGCAGAGAAGGAGCACGTCGGCCTGTTCAGTTGCGGCGGCAAAGAGCGATTGCAGGCTGCCCTGTCCCGTCTTCTTCACGTGAATGTCGGCGACGGCGGCGATGCGTAGCGTCTCTTTCATTTGCTGCCATCCACTTCGATTCCGGCGGTCCACTGCGCGATCTCGCCTGCCGACATGTTGCCGACCGGCCGCAGGCGCCCGTCCTTGTATCCCCAGTCGTTGATGTCGGCGAGGTACTGCTGCCGCGAGAGGATCGTGCCGAAGCAGATCTTCTCGGCTGCGTCGGGCTGATTGGTCTCGTCCGCGATTCGCGCGTTCAGCTCCGTCATTACCCACGCCGGAATCCGCGAGCGCTCCGACGGATAGCTGAAGCCGAAGAGAACGAGATGGGCGTACAGCGCGCGCCAATGTTTGCCGTAGCGATCGATCAGACGCCGCCAGTCGAGCCGGTCGCCGGTGGCGAGAAGAACGTGCGCGACGTCGGCGCCATCGAAACGCTCCCGCTCCATGATCAGACCTTTCGACCAGATCATCTCTTCGGCGGGAATCAGCTTCACATCGACGCCGAACACTTCGTCGTCGACCGCGAAGTCGAACCAGAGCTCGTCGACGACAGCGACGCCATTGCCAGCGCTGAAGATCAAATCGACGAAGTCGTCTCCCTTGATCGCCTTTCCCAGCCAGTGCGGAAAGTTGAGCTCCGACTTGTAGCCGGCCGCTTCGAAGACCTTCTTCGCCTTCGGAAAATCCTCGCGCCTGATGAAGACGTCGAAGTCCTTCGTGTGACGCTCGATGCCCGTGTAGCGCGCGAACGCATACGCTCCGCCCACGAGAAACGGCACGCCGCCGTCGCGCATGACCCGCATCGAGTCGATGTAGAAATCCCTGGTTTCCGGCGACAGAAACGTGTCCCGCGCCGTTTCGGTGATGGTCATTGCAGGGCCGGAAAAGTGCACGGGGCGTGCCGGGAGGCAGTGATCAGGGGATTAGAGATCAGAGATCAGGAGGTGATTGGTCGATTAGTAGATTAGTTGATTAGTCGATCAGGAGAACAGTCTTGCCCGATCGCCGAATCACTAATCCACTAATCGACTAATCCACTGATGTCTGATTGTCTCTGCTCTCTCAAAGATCCTCCACCGGAAAACCGGCTTCGATCCATCCGTCGAGCCCACCCGCCAGCGGCCGCACTTTCGTGTATCCCTTGTCGATCAGCATGCGCGCCACACGGGCGGCTGAGGCTTCGTTCGGTCACGTGCAGTACAGCACCACCTCCTGATGGGGTGCCAGGTCGCGGAGTTGTGCGTCGATGTCGCTGAGGAGCGCCAGGATCGCGGTAGGGATGGCGCGCGGATCGTGCCGGCGCGCGCCGGGAGTGCGAACGTCGAGCACCACCGGCAACTCGCCGCGGTCGAGCATCGCTTTCAGTTCCTGCGGCTGAATGCGCGCCGTGCGGAGCTGCTTGATGAACTGAATCCGCTGCGACCACTTGATCACGATCACGAGCACCAGCAGCGAGCCGACGATGATGAGCGCCCACCATCCGAGGTTTTCGAGGGCGAGGAGAACGCGATCGATGGCGCGATGAAACGCGCGGCCCAACGCAACCGCGCTGCCTGCCCAGATCAGCGCGCCGATGCCGTCGTAAATCACGAATGCGAGCGTGCTGCGTCCCGAGGCTCCCGCGAGCGGCGGCGCGACCGTAGAGAATCCCGGAATGAACTTGGCGATCAGCAGCGACTTCATTCCCCATCTCTCAAACCTCGCCTCGGTATCCCTGACGCACGAATCAGGCGAAAGCGAGATGCGGCAAAGCGTCCGCAGAATTCGATAGCCGAAGCGGCGCCCGAGGAGGAACCAGATGTAGTTGGCGATGAGGGAGGCGAAGAGCGCGGCAAGAAGAACATGCGTCGACGACAACTTTCCGTCGCGCGACAACGCCCCCGCCACGATGAGCGCGGGCACCGCCGGCACCGGCACGCCTAATTGCTCGAGCAGCACGTTGACGAAGATCAGCGGGATGCCGTAGAGCAAAACGTAATGGACGAGCGAGGTCACGTTACACAGATGTTAATGCGTCAACGCTACCGCCGTTCACGCGTCTCTTCTCCAGCAGTCAAAAGGAAGGAGCAAATCATGAAGAAAATGATCGCAGTTGTGTTGCTGGCGGGCGCCACGCTCGCGTCCGGCTGCGCGACGCGAGCGGTATTCGTCGCCCCGCGTCCGCGTGTGGAAGTGATTGGCGTCGCGCCGTATCGCGGCGCAGTCTGGATCCCCGGCCACTACATCCGCGCGCATCGGGATTGGGTGTGGATGCGGGGATATTGGCGGTAGATATTTTTGTGATCGACGAGGTCCGGTCATCGCGGCCGGGCCTCGGTTGAAAACAGAAATGTTGAATGTTGAATGTTGGATGTTGAGTGTTGAATGAACCGGAGATCGCGGCCCACAGAGAGATTCCGGAAGGTCGCGGAGATCGCGGTTCATTCAACATTCAACACCCAACATTGAACACTCAACATTCCGAGAACCCACTCGGGCAACCGAACGTGAGCCCACCCAGCATCAGCCTCCCAGCTAACCAACCCCCCCTTTTCTAGTCTAATCGGCCGGATGGAGATGACGACCGACCTCGCCGTGGTCAGCAGAGCGCGATCCGGCGACCCGGATGCGTTCCGGATGCTGGTCGAAAGTCATTCCAAAGCAGCGTTTCGCGTGGCCTATCGAATGACTGGAAACGAACATGATGCCGACGACGTGGTGCAGGAGACCTTTCTCCGCGCCTACAAGCAACTCCAGCACTTTGAGGAGCGCGCGAACTTCGGCACGTGGCTGCACCGTATCGCCGTCAACTGTTCGCTCGACCTGCTTCGTGCACGGAGCCGCGCCGACAAACATTACGGCGGCGATCCAGAGTCCGCCGAGCTGGCCGGCGCCGCGGGCGCGCGCAGCGAAGCACAACAGGACCGCCTGATCCTCTCCGCTGAGCTGCAAACGCAGGTCGCAACTGCGATGGAGCGGCTCAGCGCCAGCGAGCGAACCGCCTTCATCCTCCGCCATTTCGAAGGAATGCCGGTCGAGGAGATCGGCCGGACGCTCGGCATTCAGGTCAATGCCGCCAAGCACACCATTTTTCGCGCGGTGCGCAAGCTCCGTGAGTCGCTGGAGCCCCTCGTGAGGTCAACGCCATGCAACACCTGACAGAAGAACAACTCGTCGCTCACCACTATCACGACGGCGATGCCGCATTCGCCGAAGCGCATCTTGCGACGTGCGAAGAATGCCGCGCGCAACTGGCCACGCTGCGCAGCGTTCTCGCGCTCGTCGATCAGCTTCCGATTCCTGAAAAGAACCCCACGTACGGCGAGGAAGTCTGGACGCGTCTTCGCTGGAAGCTCGGCAGCGAGCGGCGACGTTCGCGCGTCTGGGCCACGATCAGCGCAATTGCTGCAGCTCTTGCGCTCGCATTCATCGGCGGCATGTTGTGGCATGCGCGGACGCAGCAACTGTCTCCCAAAGTCGTCATCGCTAAGAGCACTCCGTCACCCGCGGCCGCGGCGCAGACGGCGAGCAACTCGTCTTCCGCCGGCTCGCGAGACCGTCTTCTCCTCGTCGTCGTCAGCGATCACCTCGACAATTCCGAACGAATGCTGCTCGAGCTCTCGAACGCCGATGCCAAACACCCGCTCGACGTCACCTCGGAAAGCCGGCGAGCCGGTGAGCTCGTCGCATCGAATCGAATCTACCGGCAAACGGCCACACGGCGAGGCGAGACGCGTATCGCATCGCTGCTGTCGGACCTCGAGCCGGTTCTGCTCGAGCTGTCGCATGCCGGCTCGACTCTCTCGCCTGACGAGATCGCATCGCTCCAGAAGCGCATCGACTCGAAAGGTCTTCTCTTCAAAGTGCGTGTCGTCAGCGCGCAGGTGAACGGCCAGGACGGCGCCACCAAAGCCCCCTCGAAAGGAATGGACTCACTATGAAATCGAAACTGCTTCTTACGTTTGCTGTCGCGCTGGTCGTGCTCACGCCGGCTCTGCGCGCCAACTGGATGAACGATCCGTCCGCCATCGCTATCGCTGTCGCGGACGATCGCGACGACGACCGCGCCGATCGCGCGCAACAGAAAGTGGACATGGAGGAAGACCTCTACGACTCCGCCACCGACTCGCTCGACGATCACAACTGGCGCAGCGCCGCGATGAAGTTTCAGCACGTCGCCGAGATGCGCATGGCGCACGCCGATGCATCGCTCTACTGGCTCGCCTACGCCCAAGGGAAAATGGGCGCGCGGTCAGAGGCGCTCTCCACGCTGCTTCAACTCCAGAAGTCGTATCCGAAATCGAAGTGGATCGAAGACGGGAAGACGCTCGAAGTCGAGATCCGTCAATCCGCCGGCCAGCAGATCGAGCCGGAGCACGTCGTCGACGAAGACGTGAAGCTGATGGCTATCAACGGCCTGATGAATTCCGATCCCGAGCGCGGCATCCCCATCCTCGAAAGCATTCTCAACGGTCATCAGCCGATCAAGATGAAGGAGCGCGCGCTGTTCGTGCTCAGTCAATCCGGCTCGCCGAAAGCGTTCGAGATCGTCGTGAAGACGGCGAAATCCGGCCCGCCCGATCTTCGCGAGCGCGCCGTCCGCACCCTCGGCATTCTCGGCGGGGAGCGCAGCCGCGGTGTCCTCACCGAAATCTACACATCGACGAGCGACCTCGCCGTGAAGAAGTCGATCCTGAAGTCGTACATGATCGCCGGCGACCGCACGCGCCTGCTCGCACTTGCCAAGGGCGAATCGAACACCGAGCTGCGTGCCGATGCCGTGCTGCAACTCGGCGTCATCGGAGCCAAGAACGAGCTGGCCGATCTCTACGCGAACGAAACCGAGATCCCGGTCCGAAAGAAGATCCTGCAGGCGATGTTCATCGGCGGCAACTCCGAGAAACTTGCCGACATCGCCCGCAACGAGAAGGTGCTCGAGCTCAAAGTCACCGCCATCCGCAATCTCGGCCTCCTCGGCGGCGGCCGCTCCGGCGATCTCCTCCTCTCGCTCTACAACACCGATCCGCGCCGCGAAGTGCGCAAGGCCGTCCTCGAATCGCTCTTCATCCAGAACAACGGCCACACCCTGGTCAACCTCGCCCGCAACGAGAAAGACCCCGAGATGAAGCGCGCCATCATCGAGAAGCTGTCCGTGATGCGCTCGAAAGAAGCGACGGATTACTTGATGGAGTTTTTGAAGTAGGTTTTCGGGGTGTGGGGAGTTGGGGGTGGGGAGTGGGAGAAGCAATTGGTTGCCGTCGCTCGCGCCCGATTTCCGAATCCATCTCCCACACCCCACACCCAACTCCCCACACCCCAATCACAGCGTCTGCGCAAACACCCAGCAAAGAAAAATCACGATCGGCACGTGGAAGAGCAGTTGCAAAATCGAATACCCGGCCAGATCCCGCGCGCGGACGCCGAGGATGCCCATCAGTGGGAGCATCCAAAAGGGATTGATCAGGTTCGGTAGCGCTTCGCCGGCGTTGTAGATCTGCACGGTCCATCCGAGGTGCATGTGCCAGGCGTTGGCGGCGGCCATCACGTACGGCGCTTCGACCACCCACTTGCCGCCGCCGGACGGAACGAACATGCCGAGGATGGCGGAGTAGATGGCGACGACGATCGGGAACGTCGATCTGGTCGTCACGTTCACGAACGCGTGCGCGAGATGCGCGGCGATCGGCGTCTTCGAGATCATCCCGAAGATGCCGCCGTAGAACGGGAACTGAATCAGAACGCCGGCGGTGGCGGGTACCGATTTCGTCACCGCGCGCAGAAACGAGCGCGGACGCCAATGAAGCAACAGTCCCGCGGCGAGGAACGCGAAGTTGAAGTTGTTGAGATCGAGCGCCGCGAGTCCGCCTTTGTCGCGAAATTGCGTGAACAGAAACCAGAACATCAGCGCGGCGATGAGAACGTTGAGGACCGGACTGTTCTCCAATCGCTCGGCGGGCGTGGCCGCGTGCGGCGTCTCGATCGCATCCTGGGCAATCTCAATTCCCATCGCCCGCGCCGTTCGCGCCTCGGCTTCACTCGGCGCAGAGAAGTACGCGACCGCAATCGACACGACGACGAGCACCGCCGCCATCGCCATGCTCTGCCAGAGAAAAATCGTCTGCGTCAGCGGAATCACGCCGGTGATCGGAAGCAGCGCCGGCGGAATCGACGACTTGGTCGCCTGCAGCAGCGCTGCGGACGATGACAGCCCGAGCGCCCAGACACTGCCGAGCCCGAGGTAGGCCGCGGCACCGATGGCGCGATAGTCGGCATCGACACGCTTCGTGATCTCGCGAACCAGCAGCCCTGTGAAGACGAGCGAGAGGCCCCACGACAACAGCGAAGAGAGCATCGCAAACGCCGCCACGAACGCCACCGCCCCGCGTGCCGTCTTCGGGATCGCAGCCAGCCGTCGAGTGAGTGCCGCAACCGGCGGCGACGAGGCGACAACGAACCCGCCCACGATCACAATCGCCATCTGCATGGTGAAGTTGACGAGCGACCAGAATCCGTTGCCAAACTCCGTCGCCAGCGCGACCGGTTTCACGCCCCAGCCAAGTCCCGCCACGAAAACAATCACGATCGCCGCGAGCGCGAAGACGAATGCATCCGGAAACCATCGCTCGCAAACGTCAGCGATGCGTGAGCCGGCACGGGCGAGGAAGGGTGGGCGGGGCATGAAAACCGATTGTAAACGCGGGTATCCCCTGTTCAGGACCCTTTGCTTTTGGACCGGCGGGACGCTCGAGTTACTTCGTCGCGATTCTGCCCAGTCTGCTTGTTAGACGGCGACGCGCGAAAGGCGAGCTAGGCTCGACTTGTATTACCTATGGCTTTGCCGAGCTGTGTAGCGCGGAGAAGATCAGCCTGTTTCCGAACGGATCCTTCACCGGCATATCTCTTCCCCACGGCTGTTCATCGATGCCGGGTCTGACGAATCCGTACTCCTTCGAATTCAGCTCAACATGGAACGCATCGAGATCGGTGGTCTCGATCCTGATCGCCGCGCCCGGCGACGCGTCGCCATGATGTTCGGAAAGATGCAGCACACAGCCGTCCCTCGAAACCTGCATGTAAAGCGGAAGGCTCGGCTCGAAGCGATGCTCGAAATCGACGGTGAAGCCAAGAAAGCCGGCGTAGAACTCCTTCGCTTTTGCTTCATCGAAGATTCGCAGGATGGGAATTGAGTTGCACAGTGTCATTAAAAATCCTCAAGAGTCACCCTAACTGGCGAGTAAGACATTACGGCCGGAGTGAATGACGTTCAAAGAAGTTTGGGAGGCCGAAATAAAGAGTTTTGAATAGATCCTCGTATCCTTTGTATGGAATGCGAAGCAAGCCTTGAAGGTCTGAAGGTACGCTGCCCGTGTCAGGTACCTTCCCTGTGCCTTTTCGCGCCGGACCCGCATACTCCGTAACGATCATAGGTTTCTTGAACGCGTGAGCAATGCCTACTTCAACATAGACGTTCGGCTTATTCAGTGTCCCCATATTGTCGAAGAAGCAAAAATCGGCATTCTGAATGCCGGAGACAATATCGCCAAACAGGCCTGATGCGGATAAGTCGTACCCCGACCAACGCAACTGAATGTTGTACGGCGTGAGTAGCTGAGCCAGGTTGTAGCGAAGGGTCTTCTCAATGCCAGGCAGGAAACGATGTCCGATGAAGCATGTGAGCTTCCTGGTCGAGGATGAGCCACCTAGACCTTGCAAAAACGGGAACTCTGATCCGTCGATCTCCCTCAGATGGACGATTCGAAGAGGTCCAAAACCAGGCACCATTACGCTCTTGGGCGATTTCGCGAAGAGCTTCGCCGAAACGGAATCGTGTATCGCTGTATTGAGCTCCGCGATCGAATCGTGATACTCGTCCTGATTGATGGCGCCGGCGAGAAGCCGGCTCTCGAGGAACTCGCAAAGAAACCGACGGGTGAACGTCGCCGGTTTGGTTGTCATTATCCTAACTTCTTATAGGTGTTAGCGAACATACGAAGGGCCGCAGTGTCGCGCAAGTCTTTGCTCGCCATGAAGCGAGTGTTTTTCGACGCCGGCGTGATCTTTGCCTTTGAACGTGAATTGCGTCCCTCACCTGTCTTCCGATGAGAAGGCGCCTTCCTGGACACTGCCGCCTGTTCGGCGATTACGACTACGACCTCGGCTTTGCCTGCCATTGCGTTCTCCGGCGCTGATTTTACCACGTCAGGTTGACTGGCAGCCCACCTACCCCATCAAACCCGGCGGCATCCCTTTCATCATCTTGCCGAACTTCCTTGCTCCGAAACCCTTCGAGAAGCTGCGCATCATCTTCTTCATTTGCAGGTATTGCTTGAGGAGTTGATTGATCTGTTGCACGGATGTGCCGGAACCTTTGGCGATGCGTTTTTTGCGTTTGCCGTCGATGACTTGTGGAAACTCGCGTTCTTTTTTTGTCATCGAGTCGAGGATCGCTTGCATTCTCACAATCGCTTTTTCGTCGATGTCTTCTTCGCTGATTTTGCCGGCGCCTGGGAGCATGTTTACGAGCGATGAGAGCGGACCCATTTTCTTGACCTGCAGGAGTTGCGAGCGGAGGTCTTCGAGGGTGAACTTGTCTTTGGCGACGCGTTGGGCGAGGCGCTCAGCTTCTTTGCGGTCGATCTCGGTCTCGACTTTCTCGATGAGCGAGAGAACGTCGCCCATGCCGAGGATGCGCGAGGCCATGCGGTCGGGGTAGAAGACGTCGAGGTCGGTGTACTTTTCGCCGACGCCTACGAGTTTGATTGGACGGTTCACGACCGACTTGATCGAGAGCGCCGCGCCGCCGCGGGCGTCGCCATCCAGTTTCGTCAGGACGATGCCGGTGACGCCGAGGCGGTCGTCGAATTCTTTCGCGGACTTGACCGCATCCTGGCCGGTCATGGCGTCGGCGACGAAGAGAATCTCGCTCGGTCGCGTATCGCGCTTGATCGCGTCGAGCTCCGCCATCAGCTCGGCGTCGATATGCAGGCGGCCTGCGGTGTCGAGGATGACTGTGTCGTACAGAAGCGTGCGGGCGTCGGTGACGGCGCGGCGCGCGATCGAAAGCGGATCGCGGTCTTCGCCGAGCTCGAAGAACGGAACGTTGACGCTCTTGGCGACGATGCGGAGCTGCTCGATTGCGGCGGGACGATACACGTCGCACGGCACTAGCAGCGGACGGCGTCCGCGATTCTTGAGGTGCAGAGCCAGTTTCCCGGAGGTGGTGGTTTTGCCGGAGCCCTGAAGGCCGGTCATCATCACCACCGCGGGCGAACCGACCAGCGCCAGGCCAACTTCGTTGCCGCCGAGCAATTCCTGCAGCTCATCGCGGACTACTTTGGTGACCTGTTGCGCCGGCGAGAAGGCGGTGAGCACGTCCTGACCGACGGCTTTTTCGCGGACGCGATTCGTGAACTCTTTGACGACTTTGAAGTGAACGTCGGCTTCGAGCAGCGCGACGCGGATTTCCTTGAGCGCATTGTCGATGTGCCACTCGTTGAGAGCAGCCTCGCCGCGCAGAGTCTTGAAGACCCTGTCCATCTTGTCCTGCAGGTTGTCGAACATAGCGGAGGGTTAAACGCCCACGCCGTCGAAAAAATCCGGCGCAGCGCGACGGCGCGGAGTGAATCGCGAAGGCGCCGTCACGCTGCAGGATCTCCAGTAAGCCAGCCGCGCTCGTTGATCTGAACGCGGCCGGCAAACCTCGGTGTCACTCACATCGGAATCCGTCCCGGTGTCCACGGTGCGCCGCGCGCGTTCATTTGCTTCTCCACATCGGCCAGATCCACTTCGATCAGTTTGTGCAGCCGGTCGAGCAGCGGGCCGGTTTGTTGTTGGGCGATGGCGAGCGCTTCGCGGTGCGTGGCTGTTGGCGGCGCGGTCGTCGTCAGGCCGTTGACGGCGGTGTTGACGCGGTCGAGCAGCGAGGGGGCGAAGGGCTCGTTTGCGCGGCGCAGGATCGGATCGCCGTTGAGCTGGTCGTTGATGTCGCGCAAGGACGCGTCGATCGTGTTCACCTTCGCCAGCAGTTTCGGATCGGGGCCGGCGATTTCGTCCAATGCCCGGCGGATGTATTGGATGCGCGTCAGCGATTCCTGCGTGATGCGCGCGGCACCCATCAGCGTGCGTTGCAGCGCGGCGGCCTTTTTCTGGAAGTCGAGCACCGTGGCGCGGTCGCTCTCCTTCATGATCGAGAGATAGAGCGGGACGACGTTGAACGTCTGCGCGACGCCGAGGGGAGTTTCGACGCCATCGATGCGCTTGGCGACGCGCACCGTGTACTTGCC
This sequence comes from Thermoanaerobaculia bacterium, assembly GCA_963719365.1. Lineage (GTDB taxonomy): Bacteria > Acidobacteriota > Thermoanaerobaculia > Gp7-AA8 > Gp7-AA8 > JADGNZ01. The sequence goes on from OY970380.1 coordinate 3,720,548, forward strand.
CGGCGCGACCAGCGGACCGCCCGGCGGCGGCGAGAAGACATCAACCTCGGGCTCTTTCAACTCGATCGGATTCGGCGGCGGATAACGAAGATCCCAGGCCACGCGATGGAATCCTGCCTTGGCTGGACCGTTCACACGGCGGATCACGTTGCCCTCTTCATCGCTCACGATCATCACGATCGCCGGCTCGAGCTCCCGATCTTCGGCCCGCAATTGATCGAGCGTCGGATACGGCGGCAGCGCATGGCCGGGCTCGTTGCTCTTGTCCTGATCGATTTTCGACTCCGCTTCCTGGCGCTGCTTGCGGCGGCTCTTCAATTCGTCTTTGAGGTAATAAGTGAATACGGCGCCGAACGGCGGATTCGGCGCGGTGAAGAACGATGCGCCCTGAAACGACTTGCCCGGCAGCCCGTACTGCGCGCGCTCGACGAAGAGATCGGCATCGCGCGTCGGAAAGAGCGTTGCTTCGCTGGCGGCGATCGCGGGCGTCATCGCACGTAGCGGGCTGACGTCGTCGAGCACCCAGAAGCCGCGGCCGAACGTGGCGATGACGAGATCGTCGTGCCGCTTCTGGAACCAGAGATCGCGCACGGCCACCGTCGGGAAATTGCCTTTCAACTGGAACCACGACGAGCCGCCGTTCTGCGAAACGAAGAGGCCATATTCCGTTCCGGCAAACAAGAGTCTCGGATCGACGCGATCCTCTACGAGCGCGTAACTCATGCCGCGCGACGGCAGGTCGCCTGAGATCGACGTCCACGTTTTTCCGCGATCGCTGCTCTTCAACACGTACGGTTTGAAGTCGCCGGTCTTGTGATTGTCGAACGCGGCGTAGACGACGTTCGCGTCATGCTGCGATGCCGCGAGGCACGAGACGTAGGTCATGTCGGGCACGCCGGCGATGTGATCCACCTTCCGCCAGTTCTTGCCGCCATCCTCGGTCACCTGAATCAGTCCGTCGTCGGTGCCGACGTAGATTAGCCCTTCCTGCAATGGCGACTCGGCGAGCGAAACGATGTTGCCGTACCACGACGTCGATGCGCCCTTGGCCACGGCATCGACGCCCCACACGCGTCCCATCACCGGCAACGTGTTGCGATTGATGTGGCGCGTGAGATCGGGGCTGATCGCTTTCCACTCGTTGCCGCGGTCGTCGCTGCGGAAGAGATATTGCGCGGCGAAATAGAGGCGGTTGCTGTTGTGCGGACTGACGATGATCGGCGAGTCCCAGTTCAGCCGCAGAGGATCCATGCTTCCCGTTGGCTGCGGCTGGATGTCGAGAATCTCGCCGGTGCGTTTGTCGAAGCGCACGAGACCGCCGTTCTGCGACTCGGCATAAATCGTGTTGGAGTCTTTCGGATCGGGGACGGAGCGGAATCCGTCGCCGCCCTGCGTCACATACCAGTCGGCGTTGCTGATGCCTTTCGCGTCGGTCGTGCGCGTGGGCCCGCCGAGGGAGAAATTGTCCTGCGTGCCGCCATAGACGCTGTAAAAAGGAAGGGCATCGTCGGCGGCCACGCGATAAAACTGCGTGACCGGCAGATTGGCCTTGAAGTTCCATGACTCGGCGCGGTCGAACGATTCGTAAAGGCCGCCGTCGCAGCCGATGATCAGGTGATCGCTGCTGGCCGGATCGATCCAGACGATGTGGTTGTCGGGATGCTTCCACTTCTCGTCGATCTTGCGCCACGTCTTGCCGGCGTCGTCGCTGACACGCACCCAGACATCGGCGGCGTAGATCCGGTCGTCATCATTCGGATCGACGAAGATCTCGCCGTAATACTGCCCCTGCGCGTTGTAGTCGTTCTGCTTTTTCCACGACGATCCGCCGTCCTTCGAGACAAAGATGCCGCCCGCTTTGCGCGTCGATTCGATCGTGGCGTAGACGACTTTCGAATTGTGCGGCGCGAGCGCCAGGCCGATGCGGCCCATGTCTTCTTTCGGCAAACCATCCTTCAACTTCGTCCAGGTCTTGCCGCCGTCGGTCGATTTCTGGATCGACGATTCCGGACCACCATCGATGAGCGTGAAGACGTGACGCCGCCGCTGATACGCCGCCGCGAAGAGGATGTCGGGGTTGGTTGGATCGAGCACGATGTCGGTGATGCCTGTGTTCTCGCTGATGTTCAACACGCGATTCCACGTCTTGCCGCCGTCGGCCGTTTTGTACAGCCCACGATCGCCGCCCGGCGCCCACAACGGACCTTGCGCGGCAACATAGACAACGTTGGAATCGCGCGGATCGACGACGATCTTGCCGATGTGCTCCGACTTCTCCAGCCCAACGTTTTTCCAGCTCTTCCCGCCATCGACCGATTTGTAAACGCCATCGCCGATCGACACGGAACGCTGACTGTTATTCTCGCCCGATCCCACCCAGACCACGAGTGAGTCGTGCGGATCGATGGTCACGCAGCCGATGGAGAACGACTTCTCGCCATCGAACACCGGCTTGAACGTCGTGCCACCGTTCGTCGTCTTCCAAACGCCGCCGCCAGCGGTCGCAACGAACCAGACGCGCGCATCTTTCGGATCGACTGCGAGATCGATGATGCGTCCCGAGGTGAGGGCGGGCCCGATCTCGCGAAGCTCAAGGCCGGCGAAGGTTTTTTCGCCGTACTTGGATTCTTTTTCCTTTGCGTCTTTTTCTTTCGAGGCCGGCGCGGGGGCGTCAGCCTTCTTCGGTGGCTGAGCGCCGAGGAAAACTCCGAACGAAAGGAAGACGACGAGGATGCAGGCAAGCCGTTTGACCATCGATGACCTCTCTCTGACGTGGCGTTCTGAAGGCGAGCGAATCCTAATCGAAGGCGAGGCGGGGAGAAACGACGATCTCGGGACGCCGCGATGCACCAAAGGCTTTGCGGGGCGATCACCATAAAAGCGTCACGAACTCTTCGACGCGTATCGCCGCCTGACGAAGAACCGCGCGGAGCGTTCCCCGATCAAGCTCGCGATGATCGGGAACAACTACTTGCGTGAACGGTTCGTCGCGGCGAAGAACGATGTGACTCGGGCCACCAAGACGATGATCGCGCGCCGCTCCACTCCAGCGTCCTCCGAGGCGAACGGCGGGTTCCACCATCAATTAGCCGAAAAGACCAAGAAATTATGGTTGCGCCTGCTTCGCCAGCGAACAACGTTGCTTCTCACCAATCCTTTAGCCGAAGTACGCGGTTCAGAACCGTGCAGGAGGAGTCTCATGCCGGAGTCGATCAAATACGCCGGTTCCGTAAGCGTGCCGGGCGGGCCGTCGCTGGCCTTTACGGAGACGATGCCGCTGGAGTCGTATACGAAGATCAGTGCGGAAGTCCCTCCATCGGATAAGGCCACCGTTGATACAAAAGGGAGCGAGATCGCGCTTCTGCTTGTCCGGGCGACCGACTACAGCAGCCTGAATTACACGGTCGATTCGGAAGTGGCCACGAGCAAAACGCCGCTCGCAGTGCCGCTCCTGGTCGGTGGTGCTGGAGCCATCGGCCGGCTCTCGAAGAAGGGATTGGAGTCGCTCACCTTCTACAACGGCCTCACCGTGCCGGTCACGGTCGAAGTCTTCATCGGTCGAACCTGACCCGCCAAGGAGAGAGCACATCATGGCCGTTTCAGTCAGTTACCCCGGCGTCTACGTTGAAGAGATCTCCAGCGGAGTGCGCACGATCACCGGCGTGAGCACGGCAAGGACCGCATTTGTCGGCCGCGCGTTGAAAGGGCCTGTCGATGAGCCGACGATCATCTTCAGCTTCGCCGACTACAACCGAATTTTCGGAGGCCTGTGGGCCAAAAGCACGATGAGCTTTGCGGTCGATCAGTACTTCAAGAACGGGGGAGCGGAAGCGGTCATCGTGCGAGTGTTCAAATCCGCGGGCACGAACGAAACCGCGACGATTTCGCTGACTGGCGCGACCCTGAGCGCGTCGAGTCCAGGCGATTGGGGTGGCAAGCTTTCTGTGGTGATCGACCATCAGACGAGGACACCCTTGGTGGCAGGACTCGTCAATATTACGGTCTACCTCAACAGCGTCCAAGTTGAGGTTCTGCGAAACGTAGTAACGGGCGATCTCGAGGCGACGCTCGAACAGCGATCGGCATATCTCCGCTTTACAGGTATCGGTCCGGCGGATATTGCGAATACGGATCCGTTGAATCCACCGCCGGGTGTTCTGGCAGCGAACGGCAGCGACGGCAACCCGATCGATAGCGCGGCAATCATCGGCCTCGACGGACCACCACGGACCGGGATGAAGGCGCTCGCTGATACCGACATCTTCAACATCCTCTGTCTTCCTCCAGCCTCGAACGCGATCAACTACAGCGCGGCTGCAACGTTCTGCGCCGAACACCGGGCCTTTCTCCTCGTCGATCCGCCAGCGACGGCGACACGGCCGGACCCGACGGCCGTCACTGCATTTCAGGGGGCCGTCACGGTGGACAGGAAGAACGCCGCCGGTTTCTTCCCGATGCTCCTCGCGACGAATCCACTGTCCGGGATGATCGAGGAGTTCGTTCCCTGCGGCGCGGTAGCCGGAGTGTTCGCCCGCACCGACGCGCAACGCGGCGTCTTCAAAGCGCCCGCGGGCATCGATGCGGGTCTCTCCGGTGTATCGGGACTCAGTGTGCCCATCACCGATCTTGAGAACGGCCTTCTCAACCAGAAAGCCGTCAACTGTCTCCGAACCATTCCAAACATAGGCAGTGTCGTCTGGGGCTCGCGCACGCTCGATGGGTCTGACGCCAACGGCAGCGAATGGAAGTACATCCCTGTTCGGCGTCTGGCGTTGTACATGGAAGAGAGTCTCTTCCGCGGTTTGAAGTGGGTGGTCTTCGAGCCGAACGACGCGCCGCTCTGGGCGCAGATCCGGCTGAACGTCGGCGCGTTCATGAACAACCTGTTCCGGCAGGGAGCGTTTCAGGGCGCCTCGCCGAAGGATGCCTACTTCGTTCGATGCGATTCATCGACCACGACGCAGAACGACATCAACCTCGGCATCGTGAACATTCTCGTCGGCTTCGCTCCGCTCAAACCCGCCGAATTCGTGATCCTGAAGATCCAGCAGATCGCTGGACAGATTCAGGTGTGAGGGTCTGCTCATGGCTCAATTCAGCGTCAACGTTCAGCGCTTCGATCCATACAAGAACTTCAAGTTCCGTGTGAAATGGGATGGCCGCTACGTCGCCGGCATCTCGAAGGCCGGATCGCTCAAACGGACCACGGAAGTCGTCGAGCACCGCGAAGGGGGCGATCCCAGCACGAGCAGGAAATCGCCGGGTCGGAACAAGTTCGAAGCGATCTCGCTCGAGCGCGGCGTTACGCACGATCCCGAGTTCGAGAAATGGGCCGGGAAGGTGTGGGATCTCGGTGCGGGCCTCGGCGCGGAAGTGTCGCTCAGGGATTTCCGCAAGGACATCATCCTGGAGCTCTACAACGAAGCCGGCCAGCTCGTTCTCGCCTACAACATCTTCCGCTGCTGGGTGTCGGAGTACCACGCGCTGCCCGATCTCGATGCGAACGCGAATGCTGTGGCCATCGAGATGATCAAGCTCGAGAACGAAGGATGGGAGCGCGACCCGGCCGTGGTCGAACCGACGGAGCCGACCCTTCCCTGAGGCCGCGCGATGATCCTGCCCGACGAGGAGTTACTGCGTGTTTGGGACGCAACGCGATCTGTGCCTCCGGTCATGCGGGCCGCGGCGCTGCTCGACACGCTGACCGGCAGCGAAGATGCCGCGCAACTCCCCATCGGCGTGCGCGATCGTCATCTGCTGGCTCTGCGCGACGAATGGCGCAGCTCCGCGTTCGAGAGTGTCATCGCATGCCCTGAATGCGCGGCCCTCGTCGAGCTGTCATTCAACACGCCAACGCTTTCCGAAACAGTCGCCGCACCATCGCTCGCGTTGAACGGCACGACGATCGAGCTCCGGCTACCCGACAGCCGTGATCTCGCTGCGGTTGCCGCCTCGTTGTCAATCGACGACGCACGCGCGAATCTGGCGGCGCGTTGCATCGTCCGCGCGACACGCCTCGGCGAGGAAGTGCCACCGCCCGCACTCGATGACACAGCCATCGCCGCAATCTCCGACGCCATGGCTTCCGCCGATCCCGACGGCGACCTGCGCGTCGCGGTTGTCTGCCCGGACTGCGCCCATTCGTGGGACGTCTTGTTCGATCCCGCCACATACGTCTGGAACGAGCTCGAAACCGCGGCAATCGGCGCGATGCGTGAAGTCGATGCACTCGCATCCGCGTATGGCTGGACGGAGGAGCAGATCCTTGCGATTCCATCGTCGCGGCGGCGCATCTACCTCGGGATGGTTCTTGGATGAGCGACTACCTGCGCGGTGTCGTGACGCGCGTGCTCGCGCCAGGCAGCGTGCTGCGGCCACGTGCGCCGATGCCGTTCGAGTCGCTGCGGACCGCGAGCGAGGAGATCGTGATCTCTGCGCCCGAGCCACGCATAGCCACCGAGCGGAACCCTCAGAAGCCGGCAGCGCTGGAGCGAAGTCCTGCCTCGCCGGGACGTACGTTTGCGTCATTACCGAAGGCTCCGCGGCGCAGCGCGAACTACGAGCCAATCGCTGCCGATGAATCGATCACGACTTCTCCAGTTCTAGAGAACGCACTCAACGAGCGTGTTCCGGCAATACGCATCGAGCCGACGTTTCAGACACCGGCCGCGCATCGAATTGAAACGGTCAAGACCACCGCGAGCGAAGAGGCGGTACGTCGTTCGATCGCCACTCCCGAGGTGTCTCCGCACGCGGGGATTGTGAGGCAGACAAATGTGCAAGCGGCCGCCGCGGCGCACGCGCTTCCCGTCCATCGCATCCCTGTCACCCGCCTGCCCCGCGAGCGCGCTCGTGAGGAGTCTCGCGCGGTCGTGGCCGCAGCACCGATCGAGATCACGATCGGCAGGATCGATGTCCGCGCTGTCATGCCCAGCGCGCCTCCGCCGGCGAAGCCGCGCGCCAAGGCGGCAGCGATGTCGCTCGACGATTACCTCGCCAGCCGCGGAGGCCGCGAGTGAGCAACTACCTCGCCATTGCCACGGTTACCGAGGCGTTGCGGCTGATGCTCAACTCGCCGCTGGCGGAGGTTTCGTTCAACGCCTCGGTGAAGACGCTGCCGCTGGATAAGGCCAGCATGACCGAGGGAGCGTTTCTCAACGTTTTCCTGTACCAGATCTCGCCCAACGCCGCGCTCCGCAACGCCGATGTTCCGACGCGTTCCGGCGACGGCACGGTCATGCAACGGCCTCGTGCCGCGTTCGATCTTCATTACCTGCTCACCGCACATGGCGACGACAAGGTGTACGAGCCGCAGCGGCTCCTCGGCATCGCGGTGCGTACGCTGCACGGCACGCCCTTCCTGACGCGCACGCTGATCACGAATGCTGCCGCCGATCCGAATCTGACCGGCTCCGACCTCGCCGATTCGCCGGAATCCGTGAAGTTCACGCCGGTCACGCTCTCGCTCGATGAGCTGTCGAAGCTCTGGTCGTCGTTCTTTCAGACGAAGTACGCGCTATCGGCCGCGTATCTCGCCTCGGTGATTTTCGTCGAGGGAACGGAAGCGCCGTCCTCGCCGCTGCCGGTCAAGACGCATCACGTGACCGTCGTGCCGTCGATCGGGCCGCGGATCGACCGGATCGCATCGCAGGCCAGCGCGGCGTCGCCGGTCGTAGACAACCAACCGATCCTCTCGACGTACACGCTGCACATCATCGGCCGCGGACTGCGCGGCGAAAACACGCAGGTGCGGATCGGCGAGGATCTCGTCGTTGCGCCGGCGCCCGTGCGCGATGACCTCATCAAGTTGCCGCTGGCCTCCGTGCCTCACCTTCGCGTCGGCGTGCGGACGGCGCAGGTCGTTCAATCGATCGACTTCGGCACGCCGAACGAACCTCACTCCGGATTCGAGTCGAATGCGGCGGCCTTCATGCTCGCGCCGCGCGTTACGTCGGCGTCATTTACTGCCGCAACCGGCGGCGCTCCTCAATCGATCGCGATCGGAATCGATCCGGCAGTCGCGGCCGGCCAGCGTCTCGTCCTGGTTCTCGACGAGTTTCCGCTCCCGGCGACGCACCGGCCTGCGTCATTCGCATTCAGCGGCGTCGCCGGCACGGCCTCGGCAAACCCCTCGGTGATCGTCAAGGGCCTCGCAAGTGGAAAGTACCTGGTGCGCCTTCGCGTCGACGGCGCCGAGAGTCCGATCGACGACGCGGCGCCGGTCACGGTGACGGTGCCATGACCGGGCAGGCCTGGCTCGACGCGAATCAACGGGTGCTTTCCGCGGCCGTAGCCGAGGTGCGCGGATGGCTGGAAGCGAAAACGCGCGGCGAGGCCGCCAGCGCGGAAACCGAAACAGCGGACGACGATGCAACATCGGCACTCGGCTACGTGGCCGCGACGTTTAGCCTCTCCTCTTTCGAGCGGCGGCTGCTCGTTCTCTGCGCGGCGATCGAGCTCGACTCGGGCGTGGCCACATTGTGCGCAAACTTGCAGGGCGATCCGGCCCGCACGCAACCATCGTTCAGTCTCGCGCTGGCCGTGCTGCCCGATGCGCACTGGAGCGCGACCACACCCGCCGCTCCGCTCCGGCGCTGGCGTCTGATCGAGATCGCCGGATCAGGGCCACTCACCACCGCGCCGTTGCGAATCGACGAGCGTGTGCTGCACTTCCTCGCAGGCATCGACTACCTCGACGAACGGCTCATGAGCTACCTCGCTCCGTTGCCGCCGCTCGAGCCGCTGGCGGCTTCGCAGGAGGAAGCGGCCTCGCGCATCGCGGCGCTGTGGGCGTCGCCGGCGGCACCATCGCGCACGGTGCAACTTTGCGGCGCCGATGACGCCGTGCGCCGCGCCGTTGCCTCGGCGGCCTGCGCGAAGCTTGGAGCCCCCGGGCTCGTGGCGAGCGCGCTCGCACTCCCCACGGCTGCGGCCGACGTTGACTCGATCGCGCGCCTTTGGCACCGCGAGGCCTGGCTCACCGGCGGAGTCCTGATGCTCGACTGCGCCGCGGTCGACGCCGCAGATCATCCGCGCGTCGAAGCGGTGCGGCAGTTCATCGTCCGCATCCAGACGCCGCTCCTCATCACCGCATACGAGCCGCGCGAATTCGCAAGCGGGGCGCCAACCGTCGAAGTGCCGCGTCCCCGTCCCGCCGAACAACGACAACTGTGGCTCGACGTGCTCGGTGACACAGCGGCGCGGCTCGACGGGCATGTCGATCGCGTGGCCACACAGTTTTCTCTCGCGCCCGCGGCGATGCGGTTCGTCGCCGCCTCGATCGCCGATGGCAGCGATCCCGGCCCGCGGATGTGGGACGCCTGCCGTATCGCATCGCGCCGCCGCCTCGACGAGCTCGCGCAGCGCATCACGGGCACCGCGGGTTGGCGCGATCTCGTCCTCCCGCCGCCGCTGCTGGCGATGCTGCACGACATCGCGACTTCCGTTCGCTACCGCACCCGCGTTTACGAGGAATGGGCGTTCGCCGCGCCGGGAGCGCGCGGACTCGGCGTGACCGCGCTCTTTTCCGGCGCCAGCGGCACGGGCAAGACTCTGGCGGCGGAAGTCCTCGCCAACGAACTGCAACTCGATCTCTATCGCATCGATCTCAGCGGCGTCGTCGACAAATACATCGGCGAGACGGAGAAGAATCTGCGCCGCTTGTTCGACGCCGCGGAAGATGGCGGCGCGATCCTTCTCTTCGACGAAGCCGACGCGCTCTTCGGAAAACGCAGCGAGGTGCGCGACAGTCACGACCGCTACGCCAACATCGAGGTCAGCTATCTCCTCCAGCGGATGGAGGCGTATCGCGGCCTGGCTATCCTGACGACGAACCTGCGCGACGCGCTCGATCCGGCGTTCATGCGGCGGCTCCGCTTCGCCGTGCATTTTCCTTTTCCCGGTCCGGCCGACCGCGCCGAGATCTGGCGCCGCATCTTTCCGGCGACGCTGCCGACGGCCGACCTCGATGTCGAGAAGCTCGCGCATCTCTCGATCGCTGGGGGCAACATCCGCAACATCGCCGTGAATGCGGCATTCGGCGCCGCGCGCGACGCCACGCCGGTGACGATGGGCCTGTTGCGCGATGCCGCGCGCGCCGAATACGCAAAGCTCGAAAAGACGCTCACCGTCAGCGAAGTGGAAGGATGGGCATGACTCCACGTCCGGTCCGCGTCCATATCGGCGAGCTGGTGTTGCACGGCTTCGATCCACGCGACCGCCATGCGATCGGAGATGCCGTTCGCAATGAGCTGGGCGAGGCTTTGGCCGCGGGTGGTCTGAGCGGCGCAGCGAGCGTCGTCATTCCACGTCTGCGCGCCGGCAACGTCGAAGCGACGCCGCGTCGAGGCGAAGGAATCGGAACCGAAGTCGCCCATGCGGTGCAGGGAGCGCTGCGAAAATGAGCGATCCGAAGAGAGCCGCCGCCGCTACTCCGGCGCGCGTCACCACGCCGGTGCGCTCGCCGCTGCTCGCGCGCAAGTGCGCGTGCGCCGGCTCCGAAGCGAGCTGCTCGAAGTGTTCCGAGGAGGAGAAGCACGGCGGTGCCTTGCAACGGAAGGCCACGAGCCACTCACAGCCCGGACGAATCCCCGACATCGTGCGCAGCGTGCTGTCCTCGCCCGGACGCCCGCTCGACGGCGGGACGCGCACGACGATGGAATCGCGTTTCGGCCACGACTTCAGCGCCGTGCGCATTCACACCGGCGCCGATGCCGCCGCCTCGGCACGCTCCGTCGGCGCGCGCGCCTACACCGTCGGCAACAACATCGTCTTCGCCGCGAATCACGACCTGCAATCGCCGCGCGGCATGCGCCTCCTCGCACACGAGCTGACGCACACGATTCAACAGCGCGGCGTCGCTCCGGTGTCGTTCGATTCGCTGCCCGTCTCCGCGCCCGACCACGCCTCCGAACGCGAGGCGGATGCTGTGGCGAACAGCGTGATGAACGGCGGCACGGTGCAGACAACAGCGGTCGCACACCACGGGATGGCGATGTTGTCGCGGGAGGTGGAGGGCGTGCCCGATCCGCCGGATGCCAAGGAGTTGCTCAAAGTCAGCAAGATCGAATTCTCCGACGTCGAGTCCAGCCCTGACGAAGAGAAGATCCGTTGGTTTCGCGTCACAGAGGCATTCCCGGTACCAGTTGAGAAAGGCCCATACGCGCTGCCTTACTGGCAGCGAGCCGCGAACCAGCCGGAAGGTACGAAAAACGGCCTGCACATGATTCTCACGATCACGGAGAAGGGCATGCTGAAGCCGGTATTGAAATCCACGCGCTCACTCACGAACCCACTGAGAAAGATGTGGCTCAGCTCAGTTGGTTGGTCTGAGACGGATGCGACGAAGCGTTGGAAAGAGGCTGGCGGGACTGCCGATGATTTTTTCGCTCGCTCCATCGCAACGCACACACTTAAAGATGGACAGGAGCCACGACCTAAGGACATCATCCTGCAGCCTGATGATCCGGGGGCCACAGCGCAAGCCGGCAAACCCAAAAAGGTCGGCCGGGCATGCGAGTTCGACCATGTAGTCGAGTTGCAGGCCGGCGGCCTCGACCTTCCGTCAAACCTCGCCGTCCTCGATTCCGATAACAATGGCGATTCCGGAACAAAGATAGCGGCGGAGATGAGCAAGCGGCTCGGTCAGATCCTGCAGGTCTTCAAAAACCTCGATCAGATCGGCCTCATTTACACCAGCGTCATGCAGCCGTCGACCACGTGCGGCACCGACGTCTGTTGTCAAATCGAGGGAAAGGCGCGGGCGGGACCAAAGTCGCCACCTCCAGATCTAGAGGCGGGCCAGGAAACATACAAGCTGGTCGCCGGCAACTTCGACCACATCGCGGTGATCCCGAAAACGGACGAAGCAGCCGGCGTCGATCTGGATGGGTCCTCGATACCGGCCAACAAGTTCGCCGCGCGTCTGGTCCCGGGGCTCGTCCTCACCAAGCTCTTCAACCCTCATCATGCCAAACCGACGATCACCGCGACGGTCGATCCGCAGTCTGCGCGGCTCCTCGTGTTCAAGGACAAGAATGCAGGCGTAACGTTGCAAGTCGCGCCGCTCAGTGATGTGAAGACTCGATCTGCCGGTGGAAACATCCAAGTCGACAAATCGAAACCTGATCTCAAGTTCACCTACCCGTTCTTGAGCGAAGGAGTCATCAACAAGTTCCAGGTCGGCACCGACGGCCTTCACGCCTCCGGTACGATCACGCCGAGCCTCCCACTGCTTAAGGGATCGCTGCTCGACTTCTTCCTCACGCCGACTTCGATTCGTGCGGCGCTCAAGCCAAAGACGCCGCTCAAGTCGCCGATTCCCGGCCTCGAACTGATCGAGCCGGAGCTTCTCCTGCCACTCCTGCCGGACTTCAAGCCGGAGGGTACGGTCAAGTTTGCAATCAGGAAGAACCTCGTTACCGGCGTTCTCTCGGTAACCGTCGAAGGCACTTCTCTCGTCGCGACTGCGAAGGCCGTTGCGCACATTCCCGGAATCGACGACGCCACCGGCGACGTCCGCTATCACGCCAAGGATGGGTTCTCGAGCGAGATCCATCTGCGCAAGGGCGGCAAGCAGTTCGTGACGAACGTGGCGGTCGACATCTTCATCACGGACAAAGAGGGGATCAACGCCACGGGCACGATCGAAGTGCAGCCGCCGGGCGGCTCGCTCGTCACGCTGACGATCGCGCGCAACGACAAAGGCGATCTGCAGTACACCGGCCATGGCACAGTGAACGTCCCCGGTCTGGCCAGCCCGGTCGATCTCCTGCTCGGCTACAGCGCCGCCGGTCTCACCGCGAAAGGAACCGCCGCCTTCGCCCTCAAGAGCCTTGGTGCGCACGGAACTCTCGGCGTCTCGTACGATCAGACGCTCGGCTTCGTCGGAACGATCTCGAACTTCTCGTTCAAGAAAGGGCTGGCCACGGTCACGCTCGAACATCTGACGCTGGCGAAAGAAAAGTTCACTGGTGCCGGCGCCATCGAGTTGCCAATCGGCAAGAACCTCATGGCGCGTGGGGCGGTGACGCTCGACGAAAAAGAGAACCTCGCCATCACCGCCGCGCTGAAGATCGCCAAGCCGATCGTGTTGTTCAACGCGTTCGGCGGCGATTACAAACTCTTCACGTTGCCGGCAATCAAGATCCCGATCCCCGGTGCGAACATCGCCGGCGTCGGACTGAATCTGGAGATCCTCGGCGGCCTGAGCGCCGGCTACTCGGTTGGGCCAGGCATACTCGAAGAAGCGGAAGTCAGCGCCGGCGTCAACCCGCTGCAGGCGCAGAGCACGGCCGGAATCAAGCTGAAGGCGCGGCTGCTGATTCCTGCCCGAGCGTCGATCACGGGCTCCATCACGGGACTCGTCGCCATCGAGGCGTATATCGCGAGCATCGCCGGTGGCGTCACGGTCAACGCGACGGCGGCGCTGGCAGGCGGTCTCGATGCGCAGACCGAAGTGGCCTACTCGCCCGAGCGGCTCGTGGTCGACGCGCAGTTGGATGCCGCGCTCAAGCTCCTGCTGACGCTCGGACTCGACGCCGTCGTGCGCGCATCAATCCTCGGCGCGCACTACGAGAAGATCTGGAAGCTGGGCAAATGGCCGTTCGATCCCGGCGTCACGCTGTCGATCGGCGGGGCCTTCCACTACGAATCGGACAAGGCGTTCGCGCCGCCCACGCTCAAGTTCAACAAGCCCGCGCTCGACGGCCAGAAGTTCGTCACCGGCCCGTTCGGGAGCACGCCGGGGCAGGAGAAGAAGACATGAGAGCGTGCGCGCTCAAAGGTCGTTGTTCCCCGGCGGCGGCGAGCGTGCCGCGCTCCGGCGGACGCGCGCTCGAGGAGCCGCTCCGCCGCCGATTCGAGCCACGTTTCGGTCACGACTTCTCACGCGTGCGCATCCACACAAGCGACGAGGCCGCGGCATCGGCGCGGAGCTTCGGCGCGCGCGCCTACACGGCCGGAGAGCATGTCGTTTTCGGCACCGGCGAATACGCGCCGCAAACGGCGAACGGCGCGCGGCTGATCGCGCACGAGTTGACGCATGTGGTGCAGCAACGTCATCGAGTCAGCGACCCGATGGAACACGGAGAAAGCGAGGCTGACCGCGTTGCGAACGGTTCGACGGAACGCGTCACTGTCGGATCGACCGCACCGCTGCAAATGCAGCGCGCCAACCGGGAAATCGCGCCCGCTGTATCGACAGCCGTCGCGACGAAGCCCGTTGTGCAACCACGCGACGTTGTGAAGCAACAAACAACGACTAAGACGGTGCCGGTCCAGTCGTCGCCGGCCGGTCCCAAGCTGCTCCTTCCCAAGGGTTCGGCCGAGCGTGTGATCGAAGGCCCTCCGCTGGCGGCTATCCCAACCACCGGAGGCTTTTTCGTTCCCAACGTTTTCATCGCATACGGAGCGGAGATAGGACCGGAGGCGTCGCCGATCGTCGTCAGTTCCGACGGTGTTGCAATTGATCTCAAGAGCGAGGTTAGCAGCGTCCGGTTCGAGTGGAACAAGACCGCAAAGCCCGACTCCTTCACCTTCACATCGCGTCTGCCGGGCTCAAAAACCTCAGTCGAATTGAAGGCTAAGCCACTCGAATCGTCACTGCTCTTTTCGTGTAATTCGGAAACCGCGACCTTCCGCAACGGCGACGTCGACGTGGTCGGGTCGGTCCGCCTCGGCATTCGATTGCGCTTCTATCCGACGATGAAAATCGCTCCGAGAAATGTGGCGCCGCGGACACTCCCTCCCATCGCGGCAACCAGCGAGCTCATTGAGATTCTCGAGGGTGTCGGCGAGGTACTGCTGGAGGTATTGCTGGTTCTATGACCTCCTTCCCTCTCTCTCCCCGTCTCGCCAAATGTGGCTTCGTGCTGCTCGATGCCGAATCGGCTTCGGTGCTTTCGGTGATCGCGCTGCAGTACAACCCCGACACACTTTCGCGCACGCTGGTTGCGCAAACCGTCAGCGACGCGGCGGACCGCTCCACTCCGATGCGCTTCACATCGCCGCCCGTCGAAACGCTGAAGCTCGATGCCGAGATCGATGCCACGGACCTGCTCGAGGCTCCCGATCAAAATCCGGTCGCCGTGCAGTCGGGGATTCACGCGCAGTTGGCGATTCTCGAACTGATGATCTACCCCTCCGCGGCGCGGCTGCAGGCCAACAACGCGCTGGCGCAGGCGGGAACGCTGGAGATCATTCCCATCGAAGCGCCGCTGGTGCTGTTCGTTCTCGGCCCCAATCGAATGATGCCGGTGCGCATCACTGAGTTCAGCGTCACGGAAGAAGCCTTCTCGCCCACTCTCAATCCCTTGCGCGCGAAAGTGAGTCTCGGCCTGCGCGTCCTCAACGTCAACGATCTCGGCTTCAACCACAAGGGCGGAAGCCTCTACCTCATGTACCAGATCAAGAAAGAGAGTTTCGCGGCCAAGGCGCGCACGGCCGTCTTCGGAACGCTCGGCATCGGAGGCATCCCATGAGCGATGACCGTCTTCAGCGATTGCTCGAAGGGCCGGCGCTCGCGGCGACGGCGTTCCCGGCCAACAGCCGCTATCACGGCATCGGCGCGCTGCAGATCCCGGCGTCCGACGGATCGGCCATCGTCTATCTGAAGCGCCGTTTCATCGCCCAGCCCGATCAATTCACCGTCATCGGAATCCACTTCGTCACGCAGAGCGACCGGCTCGACAACATCGCCGCGCGAAACCTCGGCGATCCAGAGCTCTTCTGGCGCATCTGCGACGCGAACGTCGTGATCGTTCCGGACGATCTCACCGAAACCATTGGCGAACCGATCCTCATCACGCTGCCGGAAGGATTGCGATGATCGCCAAGGGAATCCAGCTCACGCTCCTCATCGGGCCGGCGGTGCCGGTCGCGGCGCCGAAATTCGTGATCGATGCGCTGCAGAGCGTGACCGTACGCGCGGCGACGGACCGGCCCAGCGGGTTCGAGCTCAAATTCGCGATCGACAACCGCTCCATGCTCTCCACTCTGTTTCTCCTCGCCGGCGGCGCGACCATTCCCATCTTTCGCGTGATCATCGTCGTCACCGTCGGAGGGACGCCGAACGTGCTGATGGACGGCGTGATCACGCAGGTGCACACCTCGCCCGAGGCGGATGGGGCGCACTCGACGCTGACGGTGATGGGGCAGGACCTCTCGCGGGTGATGGACTTCATCGACTTCAGCGGCATCCCCTATCCGGCGACCTCAGTGGAAGTGCGCGTGGCGCTCGTCCTGGCCAAGTACGCCGTGCTCGGAGTCATTCCCGTGGTCATTCCACGCATCCTGACCGAGACGCCAGTCCCGACCAAACAGATCCCCAAGCAGAAGGGAAAGGATCTCGAATACATCCAAGAGCTGGCGAAAGAGGCGGGGCATATCTTCTACGTCGAGCCCGGCCCGGCGCCCGGCAGCAGCATCGCCTACTGGGGTCCGGATGTGAAGGTTGGCATTCCGCAGCCGGCGCTCAACGTCAACATGGATGCGCACACCAACGTCGAGGCTCTTTCCTTCCGCGTCGACGGCGATCGCGGCGTCACGCCGATCGTGATGATCCAAAACCCGAAGTCACACATCGGAATCCCCATTCCGGTCCCAAACATCTCGCCGCTCAACCCGCCGCTCGGCATCATTCCGACGAGGGCCAAGGAGTACCCGAAGACCACGGAGACGGGGAAATTGTCGGCCATCGGTGCGGCGCTCCTGGCGGCGGCGAAGGCATCGCGCTCCTCGGATAACGTCGTCGGCACCGGCTCGCTCAACGTGCTGCGTTACGGGCGTCCTCTCAAAGCGCGCAAGCTCGTCGGCGTACGCGGAGCCGGCGATGCCTTCGACGGTTTGTACTACGTCGAGGAGGTCACGCACGACATCAAACGCGGCGAGTACAAGCAGCAGTTCACGATCCGCCGCAGTGGATTGCGCTCGACGGTCAGGACGGTGCCGGTATGAGCGAGCGCTTCTACGGCAAGTACCGCGGCAACGTAATCAACAACCTCGATCCGATGCGCATCGGACGCATCATGGCCTCGGTGCCCGACGTCGGCTCCGGCATTCCGACGACGTGGGCGATGCCGTGCATGCCCATCAGCGGCCGCAAGTCCGGCACCTGGATGGTCCCGCAGATCGGCGCCGCCGTCTGGATCGAGTTCGAGCAGGGCGATTCCGACTATCCCATCTGGAGCGGCTGCTTCTGGGGCTCGTCATCGGAAGTACCGAGCGCGGTGCAGCAAGGCAATCCGGCCAGCCCGAGCATCGTGCTGCAGACCGGTCTGCAGAATCAGATCGTGCTGTCGGACCTGCCGGGACCGACCGGCGGTATCTCGATCAAGGTGGCCTCGGGCGCTTCGATCCTGATCAACGACCTCGGCATCACCATCTCGAACGGAAAGGGCGCTTCGATCGAGTTGCTGGGGCCGAACGTGAACATCAACAAAGGCGCGCTGACGGTGATCTGATGCCAGGACTCCTTCTGCACGTTGGCGCCACAGTCCAATGCATCCACGGCGGGCGCGCGAACCCGACCGCGCCGAACGCGCGCGTGCTCGTGAGCGGACAACCGACGGCGACGCTTTCCTCGCCGTGGGTAATCGCAGGGTGTCCGCTGCCAACCAACGCCGGTGGTCCGTGTGTCACGGCGCAGTGGACCGTCGGAACGACGCGCGTGACATCGAGCGGCCAGCCATTGCTCATTTCCACCGGCTCGGCCACCTGCACACCGACCGGCGCACCACTCCTGACCGTGTCTTCGCAGACGAAAGCGACGGGGACATGAGGCCATGAACGTCGACTACCCCTATCGCATCGATGGCCGCGGCCGCACCGCTCTTACCGGCGACGACGACTACGTCCGCGATCTGATCGAGCAGATTCTCTTCACCTCTCCCGGCGAGCGTGTGAATCGCCCCGACTTCGGTTGTGGCGTGCTGCAACTCGTATTCGGACCGAACAGCGCGGAGATCGCGGCAGCCGCGCAGTTCACGATCGGCGCAGCCCTGCAACAGTGGCTCGGCGACATCATCCAGGTCCGCGATGTACGAGTCGAAGCGGAGGACTCGTCGCTGCGCGTGACCATCGAATACGTCGTCATCCTCACGCAGCAGCAGAGCACCGCCCAGTTCACCAGGGGGAGCGCATGATCGGCACGCCAAGCACCGGCGTCTATCGATGCTGCGACGACGAGCGCCGCGATCTCGTGCGCGCGCAATCGTTGCTCAACGGGATCGACTATCTCGAAGTCGTCGATCACGACGAGCCGGTGCTCGAAAAACGGCAGCGATTTCTCCGCATTCATTTCGTCAACGCGCCGCCGCCACAGCCGCCGCTCTCTAGCACACTGAAGGACATCGTCCGCATCGACGGCGGCGAGCGGATTCGCAACATCGTCGTGAAGGACGCCGTGTACGACGGCGACGTGCTGGTCGTCGAAGTCGTGGCGCGCGGCGATTTCTCGCCCTACACGCTGCGCCTTGTGAATCCTGGCACGCTCGTCACGCTCGACTCCATCGATCCTCCGCTATCGAGTGTCGAGTTCTCGTTCAAAGTCGAATGCGGAACCGATTTCGACTGCCGCTCCGTGACGAACTGCCCTCCGGAAAGCGAGCCGCTGACGCCGATCGACTACCTGGCCCGCGACTACGGCACTTTCCGGCGCCTGATGCTCGATCGCATTTCGCTGCTGGTTCCGGGATGGCGCGAGCGCACCGCGGCGGACCTCGGTGTGACGCTCGTCGAGTTGCTCGCGTACGTCGCCGATCACCTCAGCTATCAACAGGACGCGATCGCCACCGAGGCGTATCTCGGAACCGCGCGGCTGCGCACCTCGGTGCGGCGGCACGTGCGCCTGGTCGATTACCTGCTGCGCGATGGCTGCAATGCGCGCGTCTTCGTCCACGTGAATGTCGATGCGACGGTCACGCTTCTGGCGCACACGCAATTCCTCACGCGGCTTGACGGCATTGGCTCGCGCATCGATCCGGGACAGCCACAGATCGAAGCGCTCGCGCGCGGGCCGCTCGTGTTCGAGTCGATGGTCAAAACGAAACTGCATCCGGATCAGAACTCGCTCTCGTTCTACACCTGGGGCTCGGAGAATTGCTGTCTGCCTGCCGGCGCGACCTCGGCCACTCTGGACGGCCATCCGGCATTGAATCCCGACAATCCCTTCATCCTCTTCATCGAGGTGCTCGGTCCGCGAACGGGCAACGCCTCCGATGCCGATCGCGCGCACCGTCATGTCGTCCGATTCACGAGCGCCGGGCAGACCGTCGATGCGCTCACCGGCGCGCTGATCACTGAGATCACGTGGAGCAAGGCCGACGCGCTTCCGTTCGCGCTTTGCATCTCGGCGAAGATCTTCGACGAAGAAGGCCATCCGAAGAATCTCTCCGGCGTCAGCACCGCGCTCGGTAATCTCGTCATCGCCAACCACGGTCAGAGCGCCGGCGAACCGCTCGGCACCGTGCCCGATCCCTCGCTCTTCCGTCCGCCCGCGGACGGCGGCGACTTCTGCGAGCCCGGTGGAAACGTCGCCGTCCTACCGCGTTTCAATCCGCGGTTGCATATGGCGCCGCTCACCCACGTCGCGCCACTGGATACGACCTCCGCGCGATCGGTCCTGAATTGGAAGATCGACGACGTGCTGCCGTCGATCGCGCTCTTCTCGCCCGAGGGAACCGGCATGCGCGATTGGACCGTTCGCCGCGATCTGCTCGAAAGCGAGCCCGATGACGCGCACTTCGTGGCTGATGTCGAAGAGGACGGACTCGCCACCATCCGTTTCGGCGACGGCGATTATGGTTTACGTCCCATTTCGGGCACTCCGTTCAGCGCGGAGTACCGCGTAGGAAACGGCGTGACCGGGAACGTGGGACCGGATTCGCTGACGCACATCGTCACCAGCGACACGAACGTAAGCTTCGCGTGGAATCCGATCGGAGCCACAGGCGGCATCGAGCCGGAGACGATTGAGCACGCGCGGCGTTCGGCGCCCGAAGCGTTTCGCGTGCAGGAGCGCGCGGTCACGGAAGCCGATTACGCCGAGGTGACGGAGCGCAATCCGGACGTCGACCGCGCCGCGGCGACCTTCCTCTGGACCGGCAGTTGGTACACGGTTTTCGATTCCGTCGACCGCCCCGGCGGTCTCGAAGTCGACGACGAATTTCGCGGCGAGATTCTCAATCACATCGAGAAGTACCGTGTCGTTGGCAAAGATGCCGAAGTACGGTCGCCGTTGTTCGTGTCGCTCGAGATCGAGCTGACCGTTTGTGTGATTGCCGGCCAATTCCGCGCGGAAGTGGAGTCGGAGCTTCGCGATCTCTTCACGAGTGGCACGAGGCGCGACGGAACGTCAGGCTTCTTTCATCCCGACAACTTCACGTTCGGCCAGCCGGTCGTCCTCAGCCGCATCGTGGCCGCGGCCGCCGGCATCGAGGGCGTCGATGCCGTGGTCGTCAATCGGTTCCGGCGTCAGGGGCAACCGCGCACCGAGGCGTCTGACACAGGCATCCTCGCCCTAGGCCGCCTCGAGATTGCGCGGCTCGCGAACAACCCCAATTTCCCCGAGCATGGATGGCTGAAGCTGATAATGCGAGGTGGCGTATGAGCGCCTGCACTTGCGGCTGCTGCAGCGGTGTACACGAAGAGACGCCGCGCACGATCGCGAATCGTCACGGCCTGTCCGCGATTGCGTATCGTGCTGGCGATCATCGCGCCTTCCTGCGCAGCATGCTCGGAACCCTCGCCGGCACGCCCCGGCTTCGCGCCGATTTGACGGTCGACTTTCCGCTCAACCGGCTGACGCGCGATCGCGACGATTTCTCGATCGCCCTGCTCGATGCGTGGGCGACGGCCGCCGACGTCCTGACTTTTTATCAGGAGCGGATTGCAAATGAGTCGTACCTGCGCACGGCGGGAGAGCGGCTCTCGGTCGTCGAGCTGACACGGCTCATCGGCTACGAGCTCAATCCTGGCGTCGCGGCAAGCGCGTGGCTGGCGTTCACGGTCGACGACTCCGAAGGCGCGCCGGGAGAAGTCGCCATCGATGCCGGCACGAAGGTGCAGAGCGTGCCGGCGCAGAACGAAATGCCACAGACGTTCGAGACTTCGTCAGCGCTCGACGCGCGCGCCGAGTGGAACGAGCTCGCGCCGCGCAGAACCGCGGTGGTCGCGCCTAAGCCTGGAGACACTGCGATCTACTTCGCCGGAACGGGCACGGAGTTGAAGACTGGCGACGGGCTGCTTTTCTTCAGGGATGCAACGCACTGGAACTTCCGCCGCGTGGCTACCGTGACGCCAGATTTTGACGCGAAGCGCACGGTTGTTACATGGGGCGGCGCGCTGGACGCGAACGGAAATGGGCAAGTGACCGTCTACGCATTTCGCGTGAAGGCGAGTCTGTTTGGACACAACGCTCCCGATCCGCGGACGTTCTCGGATCAGACAAAGACGTCATTTGCTGCCAGCCTCAACACGGGCAAAACGGAGTGGCTCTTCTCGATCGATTCGGACGAGATCTTCGTTGAAGGCGAGCAACTCGTGATCGCAGCGAACACTTTGGTGGCTCTCGATACCGGCGCGGCAAATCCGCTCGTCTACACGGTTCAAAATGTCACGCAGCTAACAAAATCCGACTTCGCTGTTTCTGGCAAGGCGACCAAGCTCACATTGCCATTGGCGTCGGGGGACGACAAGATAGTTTCCGACCACTACCGCGCCACCGTCGTCTTCGCCGCTCCTGAAAAACTCACGATCGGCGAGTCTCCGCTCACTGGCAGCCTCACCCAAACCATCGTGCTCGATCGCGCCGTCATGGCGCCCGAGGCTGGCCACGTGGTGCTGGTCAGCGACGCTGCCGGGCTCGTCGTCGAACCTGCATCGATCACCGCCGCTGACACGAGCAGCGATCCCGCGCACACGACGCTGACGCTCGCTGCGCCGCTGACCAACACGTTCGACGTCGCAACCGCACGCATCTTCGCGAACGTAGTGCCCGCGACGCACGGCGAGACGTTCCGCGAAGTGCTCGGCAGCGGCGATACTCCGACACCGTTCCAGCGATTCAAGCTTTCGCACGCGCCGCTCACCTACGTGCCGTCTTCAGCCAAGGCAAGCGGCGCCGCCTCGACGCTGCAGGTTTACGTCAACGACATTCTCTGGAGCGAGCGCTCATCGCTTTATGGCGCCGCCACGAACGAGCGTGTGTACGAGACGGTGCGCGATTCCGAGGACAACACGTACGTGCAGTTCGGCGACGGGAAGACCGCGGGCGCGCCGGTCCCGAGCGGCCACGACAACGTCCGGGCGGTGTATCGCAAAGGCATCGGCGTCGCGGCCAACGTCGCGAAGAACAAGCTGACGCTGCTGATGTCGCGGCCCCTTGGTCTCGAAGGTGTCGACAATCCGATCGCCGCGAGCGGCGGCGATGATCCGGAGTCGATCGAGGATGCCCGGCAGAATGCACCCGGCACGATTCGAACGCTCGACCGCGTGGTCTCGCTTTCCGATTACCAGGATTTCGCGGCGACATTCGCCGGAGTGGCCAAGGCCATCGCCACCTGGTCGCACACCGGCACGGAGTCGCAGGTGTTCCTCACCATCGCCGGACCTGGCGGCGCGACGTTCGAGACGGGAAGCGCTACCGTGGCGGCACTGCACGGCGCGCTCGTGAGCGCCGGCGATCCGTTCGTCCCGTTGCGCATCGAGTCGTTTGTGCCGGCGAAGTTCACGATCGCGGCGAAGGCCGGCGTCGATTCCGATCGCGTCGCGGAGATCGTGCTCCAGCAGGTGAGTGACGCGCTGCGCATGGCGTTCTCGTTCGATGCGCGCGGCTTCGGCGACGCGGTCGATCTGTCGGATGTCATCGCGGTGATCCACAAAGTCGCGGGCGTGAAATCGGCCGACATCGATCTGCTCTATCGCAGTGGTACGACGCCCGCCCGCCACGATCGTCTTTCCGCGGCAAAACCGCGCCAGCTTGCGAACGGTGCGTTGAGCGCCGCCGAGAT
The DNA here is from genome assembly GCA_963719365.1 of Thermoanaerobaculia bacterium. Lineage (GTDB taxonomy): Bacteria > Acidobacteriota > Thermoanaerobaculia > Gp7-AA8 > Gp7-AA8 > JADGNZ01. The sequence goes on from OY970380.1 coordinate 3,743,554, forward strand.
TCTGATTCTCGACGCCGCAATCATCACGGAGGCGCCATGACCACATTCGACGCTGACCGTTTGATGAATCTGCTTCCCGCGGTGTATCGCAACCGCGACGCGGACCGCGGCGAGCTGCGCGCATTGCTCACCGTCGTCGCGCGTGAGATCGCCGTCGTCCAGGAGGATCTGGCGCAGCTCTACGACGACCAGTTCATCGAGACCTGCGCCGGCTGGGTCATTCCCTACATCGCCGATCTCCTCGGCACTTCGCCGCTCTACAACGGCGGCGCTTCCGCCGGCGACCGGCTGACCGTTCTCTTCCCCGATCTCACCGGTCCGCAATTCGTTCCACATGCGGCGTTGCGCGCGCGGCCGGACGTCGCGAAGACGATCTTCTACCGCAAGCGCACCGCGACTCTGATGATGCTCGAGGAGCTCGCCGCGGACGTCACCGGATGGGGCGCGCATGTCGTGGAGATGTTCCAGCACATGATCTGGTCGCAGTGGATCCGCAATCACCTGCGCCTCTTCAGCCACGAGTGTCCTGATATCCGCCAGGACGAGTTTGTCGAGCGGATTGACGGACCGTTCGATACCAGCAGCCATACGGTCGACGTACGTGCCATCAATCAATTCAACGGCTGGTACGAGGTGCGTAACATCGCCTTTTTCCTCTGGCGTCTGCGCGCCTACCCGCTGGAGCGTGTCGATGCACGCGCAGCGGCATCGCCAGCGGACTACCGTTTCTTCGCAAACCGCGCCGGATTCGAAGAGCCGCTCTTCACGCGCGCGCAACGCAGCGCCGATCGCGGGTCCACCGAAGCCGAGGTTCCCGGACCGATTCGTCAGGCGCTCTTCCGGCGCGACCTGCAAACCAAACAGCGCGCACCGGGACCGCCACCCGCCACGGACTTCTACGGCGATCCTGATCTGCTGCCGGACCTCGACCGCAGTCTGGCCATCTATCTCGACGGCGTGCTGGTGATTCCGGAGCTCATCTGCGCATGCGACCTGTCGAACTGGCGCCGGCCGGTGGGATTCATCGTCGCGGTCGACGTCAGGACCGGCCGTATCGCGCTGGGCGATGCCTACACGACATCGCCGGCGGTCAGCGTTTCGTATCACTACGGCTTTCCGGGCGACATCGGCGGCGGCAGCTATTCGCGCTCGAGCTGGATGATCAAGCCGCAAGACGAGAAGGTCTATCTCGTCGATAAGCAAAACGCTTCGATGGACACCATCAAGAAGGCGCGGGATCAATGGGTGCTCGACGGCCGCCCGAACGCGATCATCCGGCTTTCCGACAACCGCACGTACATCGAGCCCGCCAAGTTGGTGCTCGATCCTCCGTCGGGTGGGCGAGTCGCCATCGAGGCCGCGGACGGGGCGAACCCGCACACCATTCCGTCGTTTCCGATCGAGGTCACCTGCGCGGACGACGCCACCGTGACGCTTGCGGGTCTCCTCATCGAAGGCTCGATCATCGTCAAGAAGCGTAAGGGCACGTTGCGCCTGTTGCACACTACCGTCGTTCCGATCCTCGTCGCGCCGATTGTCCCGAGCATCAAAGTCACCGCGCCCGCGTCGCCCGTCGATACGTTCCGGCTTCAGATCGCCTTCAGCATCACCGGCCCGCTCTATCTGTCGCCGGGCTCACGGGGCGTGACGATCGACGACAGCATCATCGACGGAGGCAACGGCTTCGCCATCGCCGCGAATGCTTCCGGCGGCGTGGGACCAAGTCTCTCGATCGAGCGTTCCACGGTGTTCGGCGGCCCGGCCGGCGCGGTGTCCGTACGCGAGCTGCCGCTGGCCAGCGAGACGATCTTCACCGGACCGCTGCTCGTGGAGCGCCGTCAGGAAGGATGCGCGCGCTTCAGTTTTCTTCCGGAGGGCTCGCGCACGCCGCGGCGCTATCGCTGTCAGCCGGATCTCGAGATTGCCACGCGAATCGAGGCCGCGTCGGCACTCCGTCCTCGTCTGCCGCTCAGCGCTACCGAACGCCAGGCCATCGGCGACGCCGTTCGCGCGTTCCTCGTGCCCTCATTTACATCGATCCACTACCCCGATCCCGGCTACGCACAACTGCATCGCAGCATCGCGCGGCAGATCTTCACCGGCGCCGAAGACTTCTCGGAGATGGGCGTGTACTGCCATCTCAAACAGCCGCAGCGCGAGACCAATCTGCGTACGCGGATCGAGGAGCATCTGCCGTTCGGGATGCGGGCCGGACTCATTTACGTGACGTGAGAGGAGCGTTTTATGGCAGGCGATTACAGCCGATTTACGTTCGACAGAAAGAACCGATTCTCACGCGTCCTTTGGCAGCAGGGGAGAGTGTCGCTCGACTCCGATCACAACGAGCAGTCGGAGATTTTCACGAATCGCGACCGCACCTTTGCGCATGACGTCGTAGGTGATGCTGCGGTGCCGCGGGCAACGACGCCGGATGCGTTCAAGATCACCGCCGCCGGCGCCAACCTCCACATCGGCGCCGGCCGCATCTACATCGACGGCATCGTGGCCGAAGCGTTTTCGTCCGATCCGTTGACGTACGCAACGCAGCCTTTCTATCCCGATCCGCCTCCACTCAGCGGGTTCCCGAGCGTGCGCAGCCTCGCCTACCTCGATGTCTGGGAGCATGAGCTTACGGCGGTTCAGGAAACCGCGCTGCTCGAGCCCGCACTGCATGGAATCGACACGACGGTGCGCACAAAAACGGTCTGGCAGGTGAAGATCGTGTCGACGCAAGACTTCCCGGGACTCAACTGCGGGACCGATCTCAACACGATCTTTCCGCCGTCCACCGGACGTCTGACCGTGCAGGTCGATCCGCCAGGCGACGATCCCGATCCTTGCGCACTGCCCGAAGAGGGAGGATTCCGAGGCGTCGAGAACCGGCACTATCGCGTCGAGATTCACGACGTCTCGACGACATCAACGACGTTCAAATTCTCCCGCGATCCGATCTCGGCGCGCATCGAGGAGATCCGAGCCGGAGGGTTGGCTGGGCAGACGATTCTGAAAGTCGTGCGCACCGGCCGCGATTCGGCGCTTCGATTTTCCGCCGGCGACCGGATCGAAGTGCTCAGCGAGCGCCGCGTGCTGCGCAACGAGCCCGGCACGATGGCGAAAATCGTGAAGGTTGACGATGCCCTTCTCGAGATCACCATCGACAAGGTCGTCACGCCAGCTTCCTCCACACCGGATCCGCGCGCCTGGATCACAAAATGGGATCAGGACAACGCGCTCGATCCCGCCAACCATCTGCTGACAGTGACGAGCGGATTGATCGCGCTCGAGAGCGGCATCTCCGTTGAGTTCACCGGCACGCCGCGGCCTGGCGACTACTGGATGTTCCCCGCCCGCGAGGCCACGCATACCGCGGGTCCGCTGGTGAACGCGCCTCCGCGCGGCGTGATCCACCACTACGCGCCGCTGGCGCTGATCGATTTCCTTCCGGTGGCCGTGGCTTCGGCGCAAGCGGGCAAAAAAGTGACGAAAAAATCGACGGCAACAGCGCTCGTGCTGGGAGGTGGAACCTCGCTGCCGGAATTTGCGCCGATCGCGGTGGCCAGCGACTGCCGCACCCTCTGGCCGCCGGATTGCGACTGCGAATGCGCTGCGTGCGTCAACCCCGAGGACCATGGATCGGGCAAGTGGACGATTCAGATGGCCATCGACAAAGTCTCGCGCGATGGTGGCGGCAAGGTTTGCCTCGAACCTGGCGTCTATCCTCTGTCCAGGCCGCTCACGATCCTCAATACGACTTCACTCCGGCTCACAGGCCACGGCCGGTGCAACCTGCTCTTCCTGGGAAACGATCCGTATGCGCTGCTCATCCGCGGAAGCAACGACATCGTCATCGAGCATCTCGCGCTCCGGCGGCTGCGGCCTTCGGCCTCGGAAGTTTCGGTCATCACCATCAGCAATACTGCCTACGGTGTGGTGGTGCGCCACTGCACGTTGTCGATGCTGTACTCGCCTGCAGGCGGCACGAAGTTCCAGGGGATCGGCATCGCGCTCGATGTCCTGGTTCGCGACACAAAGATCATCGACTGCACCATCACCGCACCAGTGGGGATCGCGGCAACAAGCGATCCGGCGTCGAAGCGGACGTCGCTGACCGTCGCCACCGACCTGGAGATCAGAAACAACACGATTACCGCCAACGACGGCATTCGCCTCCTCGCGGGCAGCGTCGCGGCAGTCATCCGGCAAAACGTGATCACGGCGGCATCCTCGGGCATCCGACTAGAAGGAACGACGCGCACCGGCAGATCGAACATCATCGACGCGAACTCGGTAACCACAGCGCGGACGGGCATTGGCGTGGGCGCCGATCGAACGACCGTCACAAACAACCTCGTGCTGGGGACGTTCACTTTTAATCCGGACGGCAAGAACCTGGAGCCAGCCGACCAGACATACAGCTCGATCGCCGTTTACACAGAAACAACGGGCGACGTGCGCAGAGATTGCCTCGTAGCCGGTAACCGCTGCCTGCATACGAAGGGAATGGGTGTGCTGATCGCCAACCGCGTCGAGGCGCTTGTGGTGGCGGAGAACTTCATCCGTCACACGGCTGGCGGCGGAATCGTGGCGCTCGACAAGGCGCGCGACTCGACTCTCAGTATCGAAGGAAATGACATCGCAGACGTAGCATTGGGCGAGGACATTTCGTTCCGGTCGTACGGCATCCATCTCGGCCCTTTGTGCCACGCCAGCGTGCTGGCAAACAGGATCGACGGCGTTGGCCTGCCCGATCTGGACCATCGTCCGCCGTTCCACCAGGCACTTGGCATCAGCGCGGACTCGCCGCGAAGCCTGCGCATCCACGAAAACACGCTCAGCAGAATCGCGCCGTCACCTGCAGGACGAGATGAGACTGGAGTGGTTTTTGGCTCGGCAGCCATCTATGTCGCTCCGCCGTTTGGCACCGTCGAGATCACGAACAACAACATCTCCACAACGAGCGTGGCCGCCACCGGCCACACCTACGCGATCCGTGTGCATGCCCCGCCAACATACGGCTACACGGTATTCACGCTCGCATCAACAGTTCAAAATGCCAATCAGGGACATGCCGTTACCGCTCAGTTTGGCGCTCCCGGGCAAAGCCTGGGGGTCATCGAGCAATATGCGGTGGCCTTCACCAACTACTTCTGGGTCCGGCTCGGCTCCGCGACGTCGCTATTGCTGATCGGTTCAAACATCGTTGACTGTGAGGGCGGCCTCGACCAGAAGCAGGATCGCGTTGATCCACAACTAGGCATGGTGAGAGTTGACGGCGCCTCGCTGCGATGCACGTTTGGAGACAACATCTGCGCCCATCGTTTCAGCGGCGAACTGAATCTTCCGATCGGTGTTTATCTCAACGCGGAAACCGTCGTCGCAAACGCGAACCAGATCTTCGGCCGATTCGCCCATCCGCCGCTTGAGATCTGGGATTTCCACCGCCAAGATCTCTGGACTGTGCTCGGCAACATCGTGCAGGGAACGCTCGATGGCAACGACAACCTTGCCGGCATTTTGGTCAACGGCAATGTACTCAACGATCCGCCGCTGAACCGTGTGACGCCCTGACGTAACGAGGTGAAACGATGAACATCGCAATACTCAAAGGAGATGCGAGCGTGGAAGCGCTTGCGCAACGAATTTACGGTGATGCGGCCAAGGAGCGGCCCGAGCTCATCCAGGAACTGCGAGACGCCAATCCGCATCTCGAGAATTTGAATGATCTTCCGGATGGAACACCGGTCCTTGTGCCCCCATCGGGAGATCCAAAGATCGACGACGTGTCCACGGCTGCCGATCCGCAGCTAGAGGCCGCGAACGCCGATCTCGCCGGCGCTCTCAACGATTTCGAGCAGCGCCGGGGCGAGGTTCTCACGCAACGGCAGGAGACGTTCGCCGAGTCAGCGAGGCTGGCCTCCTCTCAGCCGTTGCGCGATGCGGCAGGGAGGGATGTCGTCGACCAGCTCGATTCGATCGTGCGCGATACCGCCACGCGCATCAGTGACATCGGCGTGGAGCGGAAGGCGCTCGCGGACGATTTGCTGACCGCGCGGACCATCCTCCACCCCGTTCGCCGCCGTCCATCGTAAAAATGAGGGTAGGGTTTTAGTCGGTTGATCCACTCCTATGGATGTGGACCATCGCGTAGCCAACGTACTCGCCCAGCTCGACGCCCAGTGGCGGCATAAGCACCGCGTCACAGACCTCGCGGCATCCGTGAACCTCGGCGCGTCGCGGCTCACGCACCTGATTCGCGTGCATGCGCAGACCTCGATACGGGACCTTCTCCGCCGCCGCCGAATGGCCGAGGCCGCGCGCCTCCTCGCCACGACGCACGGCCGCATCTCCGAGATTTGCTACTACGTCGGCTTCACGGACGTCTGCAACTTCACGCATGCATTCCGGCGCGAGTTCGGACTCAGCCCGCGCGCCTACCGCCGTCGTGAATGGCTCGACGATGGCGCTGTCAACGGCGATGAGGGAAAGTAGCGTCTGATGGTGCACGCTCGCCGGCGGGGATAAAGTTGTTTGCGCCAGGCCCGAGTGTTCGAACATAATCACGAGGTCCCGCGGTCCAAGAAGGAGAGTGCATGAATCAAAAGTCATTCCGTCTTCCTATCGTCATGGTTCTGCTCATCAGCGCCTCCTTCGCAGGAACATCGTTTGCCCAAGCCGTCTCGGCAGTCATCACCAAGAGCTTCTCCCCCGCGATCGTCCAGCTCAACGGCTCGTCCATCGGGACGATCACGGTGACGAATCCCAACGCAGTCCCGCTTACGAACGTTCAGTTCAGCGACGTCATGCCGTCGGGGATCGATCTCATCACCCAAACCGGCGGCACGTGCAGCACGGTCGCAACCGGCGGCGGCATGTTCAGCATCAATCCCGGTACGGAGACGTTTTCCAGCACGTCGAATGTGCTTGCCGCGGGCCAGTCCTGCACGATCACCATCAGCGTGAAGGGCATAATCCTCGGCCCGCACGTCAACACGACATCACAAGTCACATCCACCGAAGCCCCGCCGGGCGCAGCCGCATCAGGGACGCTGACGGTAGTCGGTGACGTCCCCACATTGTCCGGCTGGGTGTTGATGATGCTCGCCGCCGTGTTGGCCATGATGGCCGCAATCAGATTGCGCGGGTAACGGGCCATTCCAGAAACCGGCTCACCTGCCCTGTTTGGGTAGTACAATACCCAAAATGGGCACACAGCAGATGAGATCGAACGTTGCTTACCGACGCGCCGGCACCCACTCGACCAGTCTTGCTGACGCCCTCTTCACGACCACCCAGCAGCGCATCCTCCGGCTCCTCTTCGGCAATGCGGAGCGCACCTATTTCCAACAGGAACTGATCGCGCAAACCGGCTCGGGATCGGGCGCCGTGCAACGCGAGCTGGCCCGGCTCGTCGAGAGCGGCCTCGTCACCGCAAGGCTCATCGGCAGCCAGAAGCACTATCAGGCAAACAGCAACGCGCCCATCTTCGAGGAGCTTCGTGGAATCGTGATGAAGACGGTGGGCCTCATCGATCCGTTGCGATCCGCGCTCCGGCCGCTTGCGAAGCGAATCGATCGCGCCCTCGTTTACGGCTCAGTGGCGAAAGGCGAAGCGCACGCCGGCAGCGACATCGATCTGCTCGTCGTCGCCGGCGACCTCACTCTCGAAGAGTTGTTCGCAAAGCTGGCCCCAGCCGAGAAGAAGCTGGGACGCAGCATTCATCCGACGCTCTACACACCCGCAGAATTCGCGCGACGCAAGGCCGGCAGTAATCCCTTTCTGCGGAAGGTGCTCGCGGGAGAACATGTCGACCTGATCGGAACCGGCGATGGCGGTAGCAAGTCTCGATAACCTCGTCCGAACCGGCGGCCTCAAAGCCGAACCGCCCGATCAATCCGAGCTGGATGGATTGATCCGCTCAGGCCTCGCGCGGCTGGAAGATGCCGCAAACACCACGCTCTCCCTCGATGGCCGGTTCGACCTCGCTTACAACGCTGCCCACGCACTGTCGCTGGCCGCATTACGTTGGCACGGCTACCGATCGGAGAATCGCTATCTCGTGTTTCAGACTCTCGCCCATACAGTGAAACTTCCCGCCGAGCAGTGGCGTGTGCTCGACGCCGCGCATCGAAAGCGAAACTACGTTGAATATGAGGGAGTTGCGGATGTCGATGAGGAGATCGTCGCTGCCGTGATTCGCGTGACGCGCGAAGTCGCGGCGAGAGTTGCGAAACTCGGTCCTCTTCGCCGGGGTTGAAGATTTGGCGGAGGAGGTGGGATTCGAACCCACGGTACCGTTTCCGGTACGGCGGTTTTCAAGACCGCTGCCTTAAACCACTCGGCCACCCCTCCGTGCCGATGATCGAACGCGGCGTGCGGGAATTGAATTTCGGCGCCTTCCCGGTGACGAGTCATGCCGCCGCCGGCCCTGATCGCTGGAAAGCGTCAGGCCGCTCCGTGACCACCGCACTTCGCGCGGACGACGAGCGCAGATATATAACAGATAGACGTTGAGAAAGAATAAAGCATAGAAAGAATCGATAACGTCCGTCATTACCGGTCAGGGGGAATCAACTATGAGACTCATCAAGCACTTCTGGTCGATGTTGATAGCCGTCACTCTCATCGTCTTCTGTGAAGCTTCAGCGACAGGGCAGCTTTCCGCCGTCATTCCGCTCTACCAGTTGCATGACACAGGTTCCATCTGGCGCTCCACCGGATCCGAGTGCGCCGGCGAGTCCTGTCCCGGATGGCAGCGGCTCGACAACAACCCAAACACGCGCGAGATCGCCGCGGGTGGTGCGCAGCTCTTCCAGCGCCACGCTGACGGCAAAATCTGGCGTTTCACCGGCGTGGGATGCAGTGGCGACTCGTGCCCTGGATGGCAGATGCTCGACAACAACTCGCGCACCGCAGCCATCGCCGCAGGAGGCACGGAGCTCTACCAACGTCACAACAACGGTTGGATCTGGCGCTACACGGGAAAACCATGCAGCGGAACGAGTTGCCCCGGGTGGCAGCGCCTGGACAACAATGCGAGCACGATAGCCATCGCCGCCACCGGCTCGCAGCTCTTTCAATTGCACAGCGACGGAAAAATATGGCGCTACACCGGTACTCCGTGCAGCGGCGATTCGTGCCCCGGATGGCAGATGCTCGACAACAACACGCGAACAGCGACCATCGTTGCCGGCGGCAATCAGCTCTTTCAGCGGCATCGTGACGGCAAGGTCTGGCGCTACACCGGAACGCCCTGTAGCGGCAGCTCGTGTTCTGGGTGGCAGATGCTCGACAACAACCCCCGCACAGCGCAGATCGCAGCGGCGGGCGTGCTCTATCAACTTCACGATAATGGGAGGATCTGGCGTTACACCGGAACGCCCTGCAGCGGCACCGTGTGCCCTGGATGGCAGATGCTCGACAATAACCCGCGCACGCGGCAGATTGTCGCGGGCGGCGATCACGTCTTCCAGCGGCACGACGACGGCGCGATCTGGCGTTACTCCGGCCAGCCGTGCAGCGCGGAGAATTGCCCCGGTTGGCGGCGGCTTGACAACAACAACCACACGACGACCATCGCAGCGGGAGGCTTCTATTGATCCGTTCGCTGAATTCGGACGCGTTCTGAGGTGCTGTAGCGATGCTGCCGCTCGTGCGCGCTGTACTCCAGCGTTACGACAGCAGGTTCACGTCCAGCGTGATCTTTAGGCGCAGTCTGCGGTGCTGGCGGAGCTCGTCGAGGGTGATGTTGAGCGGGACGGTCACTTCTTTGACCAAGCCGTCGGTGGCGCGGCGCTCGGTCGGTTTGGAGGCGGTGGCGGCGCGCGCGCTCGACGGTGCATCCAGTTCCGGCAGTGAGCTCAAAATCCCCTCGGGGAGTGGGATTTCGATCGACATCATCGGCACGTCCCCAGCCATTTCGTCGAGCGACGCGAATGGCGAACTGGGCCCGCCGAGGATGGAGATGCCGGACGATGGCGATTCGTCGTCGTCATCTTTTGGTTTCGCGTAGTAGTCGACGAAATCGTCGAACGGTTCGGGGATCGGAGGCGCTGCGGTTTTCGGAGATGGCTTCGCGGCGGGCTTCGGCGCAATCAATTCCGTCGGCACCATCGGAAGATCGTCGGCACCGTGTGCATCGTCGAGAACGAATGACGATGATGCGGCAGTAGTCGCGGCAACCGGGGCAGAGACCGGCTCGCCGAAGACGTCGTCGTCATCCCACAACGAATCGTGAGGCCTGGCTTCCGTCGGATTGGCGTTCAGAATCTGGATCTCGCGGTCGAGTGGTTCGGAGCCTTCCAAACCATATTTCTTGACGAGATGCGACAGGACGAGGTGCGTGATTCCTTTCAGCGTCTCTTCGACGCCGACGCCGGTCGTGGCCACCGACTCGAAATGCGGCACGCCGAGTTTGTCCACCTCGGAAACCATCTGCGCCACCGGCAGCACGTTCGGCAGATCGCGCTTGTTGAACTGGATCACCAGCGGAATCTCGCGGATGCGCACGCCCTGGCGTTTGAGGTTGTCCTCGAGGTTCTGCAGCGATTCGAGATTGGCGTCGGTAGCGTGGTCCTGACTGTCGGCGACGAAGACGATTCCGTCGGCGCCTTTGAGCACGAGCTGTCGCGTGGAGTTGTAGTAGACCTGCCCCGGCACCGTGTAGAGCTGCAACTTCGTGCGCATCCCGCGGATCTTGCCGAGGTCCAGCGGGAGGAAGTCGAAGAAGAGGGTGCGGTCGGTCTTCGTCGCCAGCGAAAGCATCTTGCTCTTGTTGTTCGACGGCAGCGAGTCATAGACAAATTGCAGATTCGTCGTCTTACCGCAGAGACCGGGACCGTAATAGACGATCTTCGCGGTGATCTCTTTGGTGGCGTAGTTGAAGAGGACCATGGGAGTCGATGAGCGTAACGAAGGGGGGTGGAGGAGTCAATGTTGGGGGTGGGTTGTGGGGAGTGGGGGGGGTAGCGGTTGCTGGAGCAACTCCGAAACAACGACGGCAATCGGCCACGATCGAACCGGCAACGGAACTCCGAACTCCCACTCCCGACACCCCACTCCCCACACCCATCCCGTATCATGTCGCGCCGCTGGGGGTACGAATGTCCAGACGTTTCCTCTGTTTCTCGATTCTCCTTTTTCTTGTTTCGGTGCCGTGCTTTGCGGACTCGCCGGGCGTTTACGCGATCACGGGCGGGACGATCCATCCGGTCAGCGGGCCGGCGATCGACAACGGCGCGGTGATCATTCGCGACGGGCTGATCGAATCGGTTGGCTCCGCGGTAGCGATCCCGCTCGACGCCACAATCATCGATGTCAAAGGAGGCCACATCTATCCCGGCCTCATCGACGCGATGACGTCGCTCGGATTTCCGAGCGCCAGCGCGCCGCGACGGCGAGGCGGCGGAGGTGGAGGCGGACGCACACCACCCGCCGATGCGCTGCCGGAAACGGGTCCGTCGTTCCTCGCTTTCCGCGAAGCGAAGCTGACCGACGATGATGTCGATGCAAAGCGCGCCACCGGCGTGCTGACGATCGTTACGGCGCCCGCGTTCGGCATCTTCAACGGCCAGTCCGTCGCCCTCAACCTCGGCGGCGGCACGATGGAATCGCGCGTGCTCCGCAATCCGGCCGCGCAGCAGATCTCGTTCAATCCGCGGCCGGCGTGGACCTATCCCGACTCGCTGATGGGCGTGATCTCGTACATCAAGCAGACGCTGCTCGATGCGCAGCAGTACAGCGCCGCGCGATCGATCTACGACAAGAATCCAGCCGGCTACAAGCGTCCCGACGAGAGCCCTTCGCTCGAAGCACTTGGAGCCGTTCTTCGCCGCGACGTGCCGGTCGTCTTCGTCGCCGACAGCGAGTTGATGATCCGCCGCGTCGAGCTCATCGCGAAAGAATTCAACCTCCGTCCGGTCATCGCTGGCGCGCGCCAGGGCTACAAGATGGGCGACGAGCTGAAGTCGCTCGGCGCGCCGGTGCTCGTCTCGATCAAGTGGCCGGTTGCGCCAGCGTCGAAAGAGGATCGCGAAGAGCAACCGCTGCGCGTCATTCGCGATCGCCAGCTCGCGCCGACCACGCCCGCGGTTCTGGCGAAGAGCGGCGTGCTCTTCGCGCTCGTCAGCGGCGCTGGAAAAACCGCTGACTTCGTGCCCGGCATCCGCAAAGCAATCGACAACGGACTCTCCGCCGACGACGCGTTGCGCGCCGTCACGATCAATCCGGCGAAGATCATCGGCATCGACCGCCAGCTCGGATCGCTCGAACGCGGCAAGATCGCCAACATCGTCGTCACCGACAAGCCGATCTTCGACAAAGAAGCGAAGGTGAAGCGGATCTTCATCGACGGACGCGAATCGAGAGTTGCTGCCGAGGATGAGAAGAAGAAGCCAAGTGGCGCGGCGACGACAGCGAGCGCGTCAGGCATCGACGGCAGTTGGAGTTTCGTCGTCAAGACCACCGCTGGCGACGCCAACATCTCCGCGACGCTGCACGTCGAAAACGGCCAGATCAGCGGCACGTTCTCCGGCGACCGCGGCTCCGGCAGCATCGGCAACGGGACGTTCGACGGCACGACGGTCGAGTTCTCGATCTCCGGCCGCGGCAAGGAAGAAGCCGGCGACTGGCTGTTCCACGGCACGCTGCACGGCGCGAACATGGAAGGAACGGTGGCCACGACGCTCGGTACGTTCTCGTTCACGGGGAGCAAGAAATGAGATTACGAAAAGAGGGAGTGGGGAGTCGGGAGTGGGGGGTCGGAGATAAACCTGCCGGCCACGACGTTCGCTACCCGCTGCAAAACTTCACAGCCAACAGCTTCTCCGACACCCGACAGCCGACGCCCGGCACTCGTCCGCATCGAGCGCTGCTCGCGATCGCATTCCTGCTCGTTGCAATGGCCGCGGCCACCGCCTCCGCACAGGACATCGTCATCCGCGATGCCACGATCCTCACGATCACGCATGGCAAGATCGAGCATGGATCGATTCTCATTCACGCCGGCAAGATCGCGGCGGTCGGCAGCAATGAACGGATGACGGCGGTGTCCGCGAATGCGACCGTCATCGATGCCGCCGGCAAGTTCGTGATGCCCGGAATCGTCGATACGCACAGTCACACTTCGGTCGAAGGAAGTGTCAACGAAATCTCCTTGCCCAACACCGGCATGGTGCGCATCGGCGACGTGCTGACGAATGAAGACATCGACGTCTATCGCCAGCTCGCCGGCGGGACGACGACCGCGCTCGTGCTTCACGGCTCGGCGAATCCGATCGGCGGTCAGTCGCAGATCGTGAAGTGGAAGTGGGGACATCCGGTCTCCGAATGGCCGATCGCCGATGCCCCCCGCACGATCAAGTTCGCACTCGGCGAGAACCCGAAGTCGTCGAACTTCCGCCCGCCTCCCGGCATCCCCGCCCAGTATCCACAGACGCGCATGGGCGTCGAGGAAGTAATCCGTCAGTCGTTCACCGACGCGAAGGACTATCTTGCGCGATGGGACGACTACGACGCGCGCAAGAAGCGCGGCGAGAACCCGATTCCGCCGCGGCGCGATCTGCTGATGGAGACGATGGCCGACATTCTGCGCGGCAAGATCGACGTGCACTCGCACTGCTACCGCGCCGACGAGATCATGATGCTGCTCAATCTTTCCGACGAGCAGGGCTTCAAGATTCGCGAGCTGCAGCACGTGCTGGAAGGCTACAAAGTCGCGAAGGAGATCGCCGCGCACGGCGTCGGCGGCGGCACCTTCATCGACTGGTGGGGATTCAAAGCCGAGGCGCTGGACGCGATCCCCTACAACGTCGCTCTTATGGATCGCGCCGGCGTTCTCACCTCGGTCAACTCCGATTCCGCCGAGCTGGCGCGCCACCTCAATCAGGACGCCGCGAAGGCGATGAAGTACGGCGGACTGACCGAAGAGGAAGCGCTGAAACTCTGCACGTTGAACGGCGCGAAACAACTCCGCCTCGATCACCGGCTCGGCTCCGTCGACGTTGGCAAAGACGCCGATCTCGTGATCTGGAACGGCCATCCGCTGTCGGCGTACTCGCGCGTTGAAACGACGTTTGTCGATGGCGAGATCGTCTTCGACCGTCAACGCGATCTGGCCATGCGCCAGCAGATGGCAACGGAAAAGAAGGATCGTTTGAAGAAAGAAGCCGACGACGAAGCGAAGAACAAGAAGCCCTCGCGGCCCGGCAGAAGTGATGACGAGGCGAAGCCGGAGGTGACCAATGAGTAGCGTCGTAGCGCCGGCGGCCCGCCGGCTGTATCGCAGGCGGCTCGCCTGCGGTTTTGTCGCGTCCGCAATCGCGATCTCCGCCTTCGCCCAATCCGTCATCCCGAACAACCCTGGCAAGAAACTCACATTCGCCATTCGCAACGCCACGATCGTTCCCGTCACCTCGGCGCCCATCGCCAACGGCACGATCGTCTTCGCGAACGGCGTCATCACCGCCGTCGGCGCGAACGTGGCCATTCCCACTGGCGCGACGGTCATCGACGGCACCGGCCTCTTCGTTTATCCCGGTCTCATCGACAGCGGCTCGCATGTCGGACTCGTCGAGATCGAGTCCGTGCCCGGCACCGTCGATACCGCAGAGTTGGGCGACATCAATTCGAATTCGCGCGCCGAGGTTGCGGTGAATCCGCATAGCAACGTCATTCCGGTCACGCGCGTCAACGGCATCACCAGCGTCGTCACTGAGCCCGAGGGCGGCATCATCTCCGGCTCGTCAGCGATGATCCAACTCGCCGGATGGACGCCGAAGGAGATGACGCTCAAGGCTCCGCTGGCGATGCACATCCACTTCCCGCGGCTGCGGACTGCGGCGTTCGACGAAGTTCCGCAGGACGAAGAAGCGGCGAAGGAAGCGACGAAAAACTATACGAAGCAGATCGACAAGTTGCGCGACACGCTTCGCGACGCGCAGGCATATTCGAAGGCAGTAGCGGCGCGCACGAATCATCCCGACATCAAACGCTTCGATCGCGATCTGATCCTCGAGGCGCTCGTTCCGGTGGTCGAGGGACGCGAGCTGGTGGTGATGCATGCGAACCTGGAGCGCGACATCCGCGCGGCCATCAAGTTCGCGGACGAATTCAAACTGAAGGTGATTCTCGCGGACGCCGAGGATGTGGCGAAGGTGATTCCAGAACTGAAGTCGCACAACATCCCCGTGATCCTCGGGCCGATCCTCTCGCTTCCGCCGCGCGAAGACGATCCCTACGATCTCGTCTACAGCAATGCCAAGACCTTGTTCGATGCCGGAATCCCGTTCGCGATTCAGTCGCTGGATGCGCACAACGCACGCAACCTGCCGTATCAGGCAGCAGCGTGCGCGGCGTTCGGATTGCCGAAAGATGCAGCGTTGCGCGCCGTGACGATCGCGCCCGCGCAAATCTTCGGAATGGCCGATCGGATCGGATCGCTGGAGACCGGCAAGCTGGCCAACATCATCTTGACGGATGGCGATCCGCTGGAGATCGTGACGCACGTGAAGCGCCTGTTCATCGGTGGAGAGGACATCTCGCTCGAGACGAACCAAACGTTGCTGTGGGAGAAATTCAAGGCGCGGCCGTAGCTCTCGACAGACTGATATACTTAGCGAATGAATCTGCCGTATAGGGTGATCGACACCATCGAGGGAGCGGGTCTGCTTGTCGCCGTTCTGGCTCTCTTAGTCGGTGTGTTGGCACTCTTTGTGGCCTGGCACACGGACAGAACGGCTAACAAGATAGAAAAAACAGCGGACAAAACGGCGGAAACAGCGGACAAAACAGCGGAAACAGCAGAAACGATAACCAGAAACCTTAACGCCGTTGCGGTGCGACTTGGCGAGGATCTTAAGAAGGTTCAGGCGGTTCTCCACGACGTCGGTAGCCAAGTAACGCAACAACTTACGCAACGAGCGTTAGATGAATTTCCGGAGTACCTGGACGAGATTGCAGAGTTGGTGCGTAGCGCGCAAGACCGAATTGATATCTGTTGTGACCACCCCGCCTACGGGAGTTTTTCAAACCCCACCGCATTCAAACTGTACCTTTCCGCCATTCGTGAAAAGGTACGGGACCAGGGCAAGCCAAGCATGATCTGCTGTATGGATGAAGAGCTACGTCGCATAAGCGCTAAGGACCAAATTGATCGCAAAATCGGCAAGTTGGAGTTCAGCGAATATAAGACTGAGAATGAGCCCAAACTCAGTATCTACTTGGCGAATCATGACAGCTATGTCGATTTCACAAGTTTAGCCGATCGCGAAATGCTCTACGGAATCATCGAGAACGAAGACAACGATGTGCTTCTCGAATTCAAGGGTGCCACGCGACTATTAGTAAGAACGCCACCGCCGATTTATTTTTGGCATATTGACCACACCATGATCTTCGCGTTACCGGGCGAGGTCCGAGAGCTTCACAATGCTCTGATTCCGGGTCTGGAGCGCTTGACGGAGCATGGATATAGAACACGGGACAAGGATCTGATTCGGGGCTTCCGTGCTCTTGCCAACAAGCACATAAGCGCGAACCTTTCGAAGGAAGAGACGGAACCTCGAGACTGGAAGTGTCGGTTCTCTTTGGATGAAAAAGTTAAGTCACTCTAATGGCGACCGAGTGGAGGGCGACCCTGGTGACAGGCTGTTCCTCAGCGTTGAACCATCGCGGCCATCGCTGCAATGATGAATGCTGCGGTCCAGAGCATGCCGAGGACGCGCCACGACTGGCGGCCGCTGCGAAGATCGAACGATGTTTCGGTCACGAACTGTCTGATCTGGGTCATCTGACGTTCTCCGAGCTCGCGATAGTGCACGTATCGTGCTAGCGAATCTGCTGTCATTCCGAGAGGGCGGGGTGGTGCGCGGGCGAGGAATCCCCCGCCTACGCAGCAGCAGTCATTCTTTGATTCGGGGAGCCGTGCTTCATCCGGCGAAGGGGTGAAGCGGGAACGATAGTCGTGCTCCGGGCAGGAGCCTGCCACGCCGTCCTCTCGGAATGACTGCGCACTCTCAACGCGCAGTGCATTGCTCGCGTCGCGTTCGCGAAGTGCTCAGCGATTGATAATCGTCGCAGCCGCCAGATGATGAACGAATCCGACGAGAGCATGCTGAGCGTGCGCCACGAATTACGGCCGCCGCGAATGTCCCGCGTTGTTTCGGTCATGAATTGGCTCATTGAGATTTTCCTCGCGACATCGAATCGGATGGACAGGTTCAATTGATCGTGTTGAGCGGATTCACTGGTGCGACCTGTTCCGCCGAGGCATCAGCGGGCGCTGCCTGCACCGGGACTGTCCGCGTGCCGAACGCATCGATCGGCCAGACATCGAGCGGCAGTGAGCGCCCGTTGGCGGCGAGATAAACCGTATCGCTGGTCAGCAACTCGATCGAGCCATTTGCCGGGATCGAGTAGCGCTCGCCCGCGTAGACGAACGTCGCTCCGGGCGATCCGACAAACTTGTACGACACGGTTCCCTTGTGACAGACCGGAGCGGTTACCGGCGCGTGGTGGAGGAGAGCGGCCAGCGTGATTGCGTGCAAGATGTTCATGCACTGGACACACTCCAAGGCAGGTACCAAATAGCCGGTCTATTGAAATCAATGACTTAGCTTCAAATCACAATTGTGGCCATTCCTAAATCAAGACGCAGCGTTCGAATATTGAACGCATCATCTCTGCCTCGCCTCGGTGTATAGTCCCCACAGTTCTTTCCCAATTTCCTCTGAGTCAGTGAACGGGAAGCCGGTGTGATGCCGGCGCGGCCCCCGCCACTGTGACCGGCGACGACTCGCTCCACGAAAGCCACTGCATCGCTCGATGCGGGAAGGCGGCGCGACGAGGATGACCCGGAAGCCAGGAGACCGGCTGACTCGGAACCCACTTTTGATTCTCTTCTTCGGAGGGAAGGAGTCGTCATGAAGCGTGTTCTCGCCGTGTCTCTGCTTTTTGCTGTTTCCTCATTCGCCCAATCCACCCCACAACAACCCGTAACGATCCCCGCAACGGTCAACGACCAGATCGTTGTGACCGCGTCGTCGCTGCCGGAGTCCGTGCAGTCGACGCCGGCTTCCGTCACTGTCATCACGCGCAAAGATATCGATGACAGAGCCGCGCGCGACGTCGCCGACGTTCTGCGCGAAGTTCCCGGTCTCGTGCTCGCCCGCAGCGGATCGCCCGGCAAGGCCACCTCGCTCTTCACGCGCGGCGCTGCATCGACGCAGACGCTCGTGCTCTGGAACGGAATCGCGCTCAACAATCCCTACTTTTCCGGCTACGACTGGGGACGCTTTTCGACCGCCGGGGTCGAACAAATCGAAATCGTGCGCGGGCCGTACTCCGCGCTTTATGGCTCCGAGGCGATGGCCGGGGTCGTCAATGTGCTGACGGCGCCGCGCACGAGCGGCGTTCACGGCGACTTCGAAAGCGGCAGCCACGGCCTGCGCAACGCGGCGTTGAACGCGAAGTACGCGTCCGATTCGATCCTTGCCGCAGGCAGCTACGAACATCGAAATGACGACGGCTTCAATCCGAACGATGACTTCCGCCAGGACAGCGCCAGCGGCAACGTGAAGTGGTCGCTGTCCGATGCCTTCGCCCTAGGCGCGGCCGCCCGCCACACTTCCTACGACCTCGGCATCCCCTTCAACACGAACGCCGCCGGCACGGCGCTGGTGCCGAGTCTCGACCGCCGCCAGAACGGAACGGAAACGCAGATCGCCATTCCGGTCACGCTCACCCTCGGCCGCTTCATCAGCGATCTGACGCTCTCCGACAATCACCGCCGCGATGACTTCTCCGATCCCGCCGACCCGTTTACGACATCGACGTCGACTGATGCGAAGACTCGACGCGCGCGGTTGACGACGCGTTTCGCGACGCCCGTTGGAACGATCGTCGCCGGCGGCGAGTACCAGCGCGACCTCGTCAGTGATGTCACGAACTTTGGTCCAAACTTCCTCGCGCAGCGGCGCACCGACAATTCGCTCTTCATAGAGGATCGCTACTCGCATCCGTTCAGCCAGACGTCGCACTTCGAGCTCAGCGCCGGCGTCCGCCGCGATCGTTTCAACACGTTCGGCTCGCAAACGTCGCCTCGCGTCGCCGCGGCCATCGTGATGGGCACGACAAAATGGCGCGCCGCATACGGCACCGGCTTCCGCGCCCCATCGCTCGGCGAGCTGTACTACCCATTCTTCGGCAACGCCGCGCTCAAGGCCGAAAGCAATCGCAGCTACGAGGTCGGCTACGACGCCGCGATGGGACACGACGGCCTCTTCTCGCTCACGTACTTCAACAGCCACTACCGCAACCTCATCACCTTCAGTCCAGTGACGTTCGTCTCCGAGAACATCGGCCGCGTGCGCGCCAACGGCGTCGAGCTCGGCGCAACCGAGCACCTCAGCGCGAACGTCTACAGCGCATTCAGCTACACCTACTTGCATCGCGACGAAGACGAGAAGACCGGACTGCGCCTCCTACGCCGCCCGAAACATTCCGGCTCCCTGGCGATGGGTTACCGCAGCGGCGCCATCGACACAAACATCGCCATCCTCCGCACCGGCGAGCGCGACGACTCCATGGCCATCTTCCCCTTCTCCCGCGTCACCAACAGCGGATACACGACGATCGACGTAAACATGCAATACCGCCTGGCGCACGTGTCGCCCTTCGTCAAGATCGAGAACCTGCGGAACGCGGCGTATCAGGAAGTGGTGGGATACGCTTCGCCGGGAAGAAGGGTGATTGTGGGCGTGAAGTTCTAAGACTTCCCCTTTTTGCGGGTGGAGCGGAGAAGCGGCGCACCGAATCAGGGGGTCTTCGACCGTCGTCAGCCGATCCGTATCGGCGGCATGGCAGCATTTGTGCGAGATACGCCGTACGTGAACGATGGCCCGCATTCAGCTTGACTAGCATTAACCTAGCGTAAAATTTGTCCGTGTCTCACAGCAAGGTGTTCGTGTCGTACGTGCAAGAGAACCGACCAGTCGTTACGCAGCTGGTGTATGAACTTCGGAAAGCGGATATAAGCGTTTGGTTCGATCGTGACGCTCTGCCTCCAGGCGTGTTCTGGCGCGACGAGATCCGCGCAGCGGTTCGGAATCACGAATTCTTCTTGGCATGTTTTTCCAATGAATACCTGAACCGACCGCGCTCATTCATGAATGAGGAACTCCTACAAGCGATCGAGGAAGTTCGTCAAAGAACAGATGTTCCATGGTTCGTCCCTATCGTGCTATCAGGTGAAGTTCCTGACCTGCAGATTGGCGCCGGTCGCACGTTGCGCGATATTCAGTTCGTCGACCTTTCAGGAGACAACTGGTCCACAGGCATAGAGCGCTTAGTAAAAGTACTTAAGAATGAAGTTACCGGGACGCATGAGAATGTTAGCAAACCACTAGCAATAAGCAACGAGTCACATGTGGACGACGAAGAGGATGTCTGGGCTGGCATCGATCTCGACGCCAGGGTCCTTCATCGGTTCCTCAACGAGAACAGACTCGTGCGACACTTGGATGCGAAGATCGCAAGACACAGCACGAGCGGAACTCTTCACGAGATAAGCGACCTTGCGCTAGACAAGGAAGTCGCAGCGCTCGCGACACTAGGAATTTACAATACTGCTCAAATCGAACGCGGCTTACGCAAGTACAAACGCATCATCGACGAGTGGTCGGAGGAGTGGCTGGGCGGCGCTGATGCGCCGATATCTCAAGGTATCTCATTAACGTATTTGGCCTACGTCATCTTGGCGACCAAAGGAGATACCCAAGGCTTGCTCGATTTCGCTGCTGCTGCCAATATTCATCCTGCTGACGAGAGATTCGTGCAGAGGGTGATGAGAACGTACCGAAGGCTGGCGCAGTACCATTCTGTTTCTATTCTCCAATAACGCACGACCGTGCGGGAGGGGTCAGGTCAAAACCGAAAGGACGACGCCTCACTACGAACCTTCCGCTTGATGCAAGCCGTCGTCGCTTTCGGTTTCGACCTGACCCCTTGCATTCTCACGAACACTCGAATCACCCGCCACGTTTCTTCGACGCACCTTTGGCTCGGATCGTCCTGGCCGACATGCGCACCAGCGTGCGCAGAGCCTTGTTCGGGGCGATCGGGTCGGGAAACATCGCGGCCACGTCGGGAGCGAGCACGACAACATTCATTCCTTCGGCGTAGCGCGCCGCGTACTTGCCCCGCACGCCGCCGGAGAAGTCGTAGTGATCCCGCATTTCGTCGTGTTTCTTCTGCGCCATGGTGTCCGCACATTCTCCTCGGTGTTCCATTCGCGCACAAATCCTGCTTTGCCAACGTTCGTCATGGCGAAAACCACCTCCGACTTCCTGATCGAACGCCTTGGCGCCTGGGGCGTCAAGCGCGTTTATGGCTATCCCGGCGATGGCATCAACGGCATCCTCGGCGCGCTCGATCGGGCGGATGGTGCGATCGACTTCGTGCAGGTTCGGCATGAAGAGATGGCGGCGTTCATGGCTTGCGCGCATGCCAAGTTCACAGGCGAAGTCGGTGTTTGTCTCGCCACCTCGGGGCCCGGCGCGATTCATCTGCTCAACGGTTTGTACGACGCCAAGCTCGATCATCAGCCGGTCGTGGCCATCGTTGGTCAGTCGACGCGGCTGGCGATGGGTGGGAGCTATCAGCAGGAAGTCGATCTGCAATCGCTCTTCAAGGATGTCGCCAGCGAGTACTGCCAGACGGCGATGGCGCCGGGCGCGGTGCGGCATCTCATCGACCGCGCCATCCGCATCGCGCTGACCGAGCGCTCCGTCACCTGCATCATCATCCCCAACGATCTGCAGGAAGAGCCGTACGAAGATCCGCCGCACAAGCACTCCACGATTCACTCCGGCATTGGATACACGAGCCCGCGCATCGTTCCGACGGATGCTGATCTGCGTCGCGCCGCGGATGTTTTGAACGCCGGCAGCAACGTGGCGATGCTCATCGGCGCAGGCACGTTTCGAGCGATGGACGAAGTCGTCGAAGTCGCCAACCTCCTCGGCTGCGGCGTCGCCAAAGCGCTCCTCGGCAAGTCGGCGCTGCCCGACGATCTCCCCTTCGTCACCGGCTCCATCGGCCTCCTTGGCACGAAGCCCAGCTGGACGATGATGTCGGGCTGCGACACGCTGCTCATGGTGGGCTCGAGTTTTCCCTATCCCGAGTTTTTGCCCGAGGAGGGTTCTGCCAAAGGGGTTCAGATCGACATCGATGGGCGGCAGCTTTCGATTCGCTATCCGATGGAGGTCAACCTCATCGGCGACAGCAAAGAGACACTGCGCGCGCTCATCCCGCTGCTGCAACGAAAGACCGATCGCACGTGGCGCGAGATGCTCCAAACGGAAATTCGCGAATGGTGGAAACTGATGGACGCCCGCGCGATCGACGACGCCGTGAACGGCATCAACCCGCGACGCGTGTTTCACGAGTTGTCGCAGCGTCTGCCGGACGATTGCATCCTCTCCGCCGACTCCGGCACGACCGCGAGCTGGTACGCGCAGCACCTGCGTTTCCGCCGAGGAATGATGGGATCTCTGTCGGGGAATCTGGCCACGATGGGACCGGGCGTGCCGTACGCGATCGCAGCGAAGTTCGCGTTTCCGGAACGCGTTGCCATCGCCTGCTGCGGCGACGGCGCGATGCAGATGAACGGCTTGGCCGAGTTGATTACGGTCGCGAAGTACTGGAAGGAGTGGTCGAATCCGCGCCTCGTCGTCTGCGTCCTCAACAACCACGACCTGAACATGGTGACGTGGGAAGAGCGCGTGCTGGCCGGCGACAAGAAGTTCGACGCCTCGCAGAACGTGCCTGAGTTCAACTACGCGAAGTTCGCGGAGTCGATCGGATTGCATGGCATTCGCGTCGAGGATCCGGAGCGCGTTGGCTCGGCGTGGGCAGAAGCGCTGGCCGCGGACCGGCCATGCATCCTCGACTTCCGCACCGATCCCGATATCCCGCCGCTGCCACCGCACATCACGTTCGAGCAAGCAAAGAACTTCGCCACCGCGGTTCTTCACGATCCCAGCCGCAGCGCGATCATCCGCGACGCGATGAAACAGTTGATGGATACGTTTGTGAAGTAGGGAGTGGGGAGTGGGGTGTGGGAGAGCAAAGCCTCCTCAGATAACTCCCACGCCCTACTCCCCACGCCCCACCCCCAAAACCAATACCATGTCCAACGTGTCTGAAACGCCCCACGCCGAGGAACGGATTCGCTTCGATCCGGTCGCGTTCGAACATGACCGGCCGGTGCGGACGCGGATCGAGCATAGCGATCGTATTCAGACGCTGAACGTCGACGCGGCCCTGCTCGCCGCGGATCTGCATCGCGAGGTTCGCGGTGAAGTTCGTTTCGACGACGGCGCCCGCGCGCTGTACGCCACCGATGCGTCCAACTACCGGCAGGTTCCGATCGGCGTCGTCGTGCCGCGCGATGCGCACGATGTCGTCGCCACCGTCGCCCTCACGCGCAAGCATGGTGCGCCGATTCTGGCGCGCGGCGGCGGGACGTCGCTGGCGGGGCAGTGCTGCAATGTCGCGGTCGTGCTCGACTTTTCGAAGTACATGCACGCCATTCCGGAGATGAATGCTGAAGCGCGGTTTGCGCGCGTGCAGCCGGGCATCATCCTCGACGATCTCCGCAACGCCGCCGAGAAACACAAGCTCACCTTCGGCCCCGATCCGGCCACGCACGCGTACTGCACGCTCGGCGGGATGATCGGCAACAACTCCTGCGGCGTCCACGCGCTGATGGCCGGCAAGACCGTCGACAACATCGAGGAGCTCGACATCCTCACGTACGACGGCGTGCGCATGCGCGTTGGTGCGACGAGCGAGAACGAGCTCGAACGCATCATCGCCGAGGGTGGAAGAAGGGGCGAGATCTACGCGGGATTGAAGAGGATTCGCGACACCTACGGCGATCTCATTCGCGCGAAGTACCCGAAGATTCCGCGCCGCGTTTCCGGCTACAACCTCGACGCGCTTCTGCCCGAGAACGGCTTCAACGTCGCGCAGGCGCTCGTCGGAAGCGAATGTACATGCGTCGTCGTCCTCGAAGCGAAGTGCCGCCTCGTCGATTCGCCGCCGTCGCGCACGCTCGTCGTTCTCGGATACGACGACATCTACCTCGCCGCCAACGACGTGCCTCGGCTCCTCGAGTTTCGTCCCATCGGACTCGAAGGCATCGACGATCGTCTCGTCGAAGACATGCGCGCCAAAGGCCTCAACATCGACAAGCTGCATCTGCTCCCGGAAGGCAAAGGATGGCTGCTGGTCGAATTCGGGGGCGAGACGAAGGAAGCCTCGGATGCCTACGCGCGAACGATGATCGCGTCGCTTGCTGCCTCGCCGTTCAAGATCGCGCATCGCGTCTGCAACGATCGCGATGCGAAGCTCGTCTGGACCATCCGGGAGTCCGGCCTCGGCGCCACCGCGTTCGTTCCCGGCAAGGGCCACACGTGGGAAGGTTGGGAGGATTCCGCCGTCGATCCCAAACACCTCGGCGCCTACCTTCGCGAGCTGCGCGTGCTCCTCAACAAGTACGGATATAGCGGCGATCTCTACGGCCATTTCGGTCAGGCCTGCGTACACACGCGCAACAACTTCGATCTCGAAAGCGCCAACGGCATCGCGAAGTTCCGCGCGTATCTCGACGAAGCGGCCGACCTCTGCATCAAATACAACGGCTCGCTTTCCGGCGAGCACGGCGACGGGCAGGCGCGCGCCGATTTGCTGCCGAAGATGTTCGGTCCGGAGTTGATTGGAGCCTTCAACGAATTCAAGTCGCTCTGGGATCCCGATTGGAAGATGAATCCCGGCAAGGTGGTGAAGCCGTATCACCCGACCGAGAATCTCCGGCTGGGCGCGGATTTCAAGCAGTGGTCGCCGGCGACGCACTTTCAGTTTCCGGACGATCACGGCCGCATCGACAGCGCGGTGGGACGCTGCGTCGGCGTGGGCAAATGCCGGCGGATGGACGGCGGCACGATGTGTCCGAGCTTCATGGTCACGCGCGAAGAAGAGCACTCCACGCGCGGCCGTGCGCGGCTGCTGTTCGAGATGTTCGAAGGCCAGGTCATCCCGTCCGATTGGAACAACGAAACGGTCAAAGACTCGCTCGATCTCTGTCTGGCCTGCAAAGGATGCAAAGGCGAGTGTCCCGTCAACGTCGACATGGCCACGTACAAGGCCGAGTTTCTCTCTCATTATTACGAAGGCAAGTTGCGGCCGGTGGCGGCGTACTCGATGGGCTGGATCTATTGGTGGGCGCAGATCGCGTCGTTCGCGCCGGGGCTGGCGAACGCGATCATGTCGCTGCCGTTCTTCCGTCGCCTCGGCGGCGTTGCGCCCGAGCGCAAAGCGCCACGGTTTGCGAAGAGCACGTTCGTGGAGCAGTTCAGACGTAGGTCGGACTCTCAGTCCGGCAAAAAGAAGCGTCGGACTGGAGAGTCCGACCTACGTTTGTCCGATGTTCGTAAGGTTCTTCTTTGGCCCGATACATTCAACAATCACTTTCATCCCGGCACTGCGAATGCGGCAGCCGAGGTGTTGGAGGCGGCGGGATTTGAGGTGGTGATTCCGCGCAAACGTCTCTGCTGCGGGCGTCCTCTCTACGACTGGGGATTCCTCGGCATGGCCAAAACGCTGCTGCTCGAAACGATGGAGGCGCTGCGCCCGGAGCTCGATGCGGGCATTCCGATCGTTGGCCTCGAGCCAAGCTGCATCTCCGTGTTTCGCGATGAGCTGCCGAATCTTTTTCCCGGCAACGACCTGGCGATTCGTTTGTCGAAAGCTGTGAAAACGCTGCCGGAGTTTCTGTTGCAGGAGAACGTCGTTCTTCCGCAGCTCAAAGGCAAGGCGCTCGTGCAAGCGCACTGTCATCACAAAGCGGTGCTCCACTTCGACGATGAAGTTCAAGTCCTCGGCAAGATGGGGCTCGACGTCGATCAGCCCGACTCCGGCTGTTGCGGCATGGCGGGCGCGTTCGGATTCGAGCCCGACAAGTACGAGCTGTCGATGCGCATCGGCGAGCGCGCACTGCTGCCGGCTGTGCGCGAAGCGGCGCGCGACACGATCATCGTCGCTGACGGTTTCAGTTGCCGCGAGCAGATCGCGCAGGGAACCGGGCGCGAAGCGATGCACCTCGCGCAGGTGCTGCATCTGGCGATGAAGCAGGACGCAGCCGGCGCGTTGCCGGAGCGCAAATACACCGACGAGCCGGCGCCGTTTGACGTCAAGAAAATGGCCTGGGGAGCGGCAGGCGTTGCCTCGGGCATCGCTCTCGCAGCCGGAGTGGTGGCCCTGTTGCGACGATGGCGGAAGCGCTAAGCGAAGCCCGATACGTTCCGATCGCCGATTACGCGGTCATCGGCTGCACGCGTTCGATCGCGCTGGTCTCGCGCGGCGGTTCGATCGACTGGCTCTGCTGGCCGCGCTTCGATTCGGAGTCGATCTTCGGACGCATTCTCGATGCGGAGAAGGGCGGCTATTTCGCCATCAACCCGGCCATTCCATTCGAAGCGAAACGCCGCTATCTCGATGGGACGAACGTCATCGAGACAACCTTCACGACGGCATCAGGAATCGTACGGCTTCTCGATCTGATGCCGGTGATGACCGAGTTGGAGAAACGAAAGCGGCTGTCGCCGTTCCGGCAATTGCTCCGTCGCGTCGAGTGCGTCGAAGGCGACGTTCCGATCGTCGTCACGTATGCGCCGCGGCCCGAATACGGCCGCGTCACACCATCGCTCAAGGTGCACAACGATTGCGTTTCGTGCGCCTGGCGCGCGCGCGTCCTCAATCTTCGCAGCGATGCCGAATTCACTGCCGATGGCGGCACGGCAACAGCGACTTTCACTCTTCGCGCCGGCGAATCGCGCACCTTCGCACTCGGCTTCGACGATCACACGCCCGTGGTACTCGCGCCGATCGGCGAGGAGGCGACCGCCGAGATCGATGCGACGATCGGGTTCTGGCGCGAGTGGTCCGGCCAGCTCACGTACGACGGACCGTATCGCGATCTCGTCCTTCGCTCCGCGCTCGTGCTGAAGTTGCTGACTTACGCGCCATCCGGAGCGGTCATCGCGGCGGCCACGACGTCGCTGCCGGAGTGGATCGGCGGCGAGCGGAATTGGGATTATCGCTACTGCTGGCTGCGCGACGCGTCGTGGACCGTCAGCGCGCTTTACGACTGCGGTTTCTCCAACGAGGGCGCGGCGTTTCTCGACTGGCTGCTCTACTCAACGCGGCTCACGCAACCGAATCTGCAGATGTTGTACGACGTCTTCGGCGAAGCGCAGATCCCGGAGAAAACGCTCGATCATCTCGATGGCTACTGCGGTTCGCGGCCAGTGCGGATTGGCAACGCCGCGCATGCGCAGTTTCAGCTCGACGTTTACGGCGAAGTGATCGGTGCCGTCGACGAGGCCACGCAGCGTGGCGCGAATCTCGACCGCGATTCGCAACGGCTGCTGCGCCGCTTGACCGAAATCGTCTGCGATCGATGGCAGGAGCCCGACGCCGGCATCTGGGAGAAACGCGGCGGCCCGCGTCAGCACGTCCATGGAAAAGTGATGGCCTGGTCCGCGCTCGACAGTGCCTTGAAAATCGCCGATCGTTGCCACGTCAAGGTCGATCGGCCTCATCTCGAAAAGACAAAAGACGAGATCAAGGAAGCCGTTCTCGCGCGCGGCTTCGACACGGAGCGCAACACGTTTGTAGGCATCTTCGACGAAAAGGAAGTCGACGCCAGCCTGCTCTTCATCGCCCGCGTCGGCCTCATCGATCCGAAAGATCCGCGCATGCTCGGAACCATCGAGGCCATCCGCTCCACGCTCGGAGGCGACGGACTGCTCTATCGCTACGACACTCGTAAGACCGAGGATGGCCTGCCGTCCGGCGAAGGCGCATTCGTCGCTTGTACGTTCTGGCTCGTCGAGGCAATGGCGCTTGCCGGCCGCAGCGATGACGCCCATGCGCTCTTCGATGACGTCGCCCGCCGCGCCAACGACGCAGGCCTGTTCTCCGAAGAGATCGACGTTCACACCGGCGCGCTACTCGGCAACTTCCCGCAAGCGCTCACGCACATCGCGCTCCTCAATGCCGCGCTCGCGCTCGAAGAGGCCAGCAAGAAAGGAGAAGCGAAGCCGCGCGCAACCGCGTGAAAATCAACGCAGCGTGTAGAACATCCCCAACACCAAACCATAAACGACGTGCGCGAAAAGCAACACGAACGGCGTCTTCAAGCCGTAGTTCGTGGTGAAGAATCCGGGCGGCTCGAGCAACCGCGTCGGCTCCGGCCCACGAAAATCCGAGACCATTCGTGGATGAAATCCCGGCAGCACCGGCAGCAGCACGATCACGATGAACATCCCCTGCACCGCTCCGATCATCGCGCCGAACCACCACGACGCCGCATGCCGGGTCTCGAACGCGAACGCGTACACGAGCGCGAAGATCCATCCGTTGATGATGTGAACGCCGAGCCCGATGACCTTGGCGCGATCACGGTTCGGCGTGAACATCGTCCCGACGATGAACGGAATGTCGATCCGCGTAAAGCCAAGCGACTGCCCCGCGATCGAAAGAGTCGTGAGCACGATCGTGGCAGCGAGGCCCCATAGAAGAATGGAGGGGAGGTTCATCGAGATGTCTTGTGCGGAGAACGTGCCGGTTCTTTAAGCATAGAGGCGCAGAGCGCATCCCAAAGCCATTCACGGCGTCAAGAACTAACGGCTGGAAATGGTATTTCTTGCGGCGTGCTCTCTCTCGTTTCTCACGGAAAGCCAGCGCCCACTGCCGCGAATGAACATAAATTTGTTGGAACGATGTCCGCAGCTCAATCCGGGGGAGGGCTTCATGAGCACGTCGAAGGGCAATGTCAGTCTCGGGGGAACCGTCCTCAACGGCGACCGTCATCTATGCGCGTTCTTTCATAGCGGGGAAGAAGGACTGCGGACGCTGTTGCCATCACGCAGCCCTCACTGCTGGAGGAATCGAAAACTAAGTTGAATGAGCGCGAGGCTGGTTTGCGAGGGACACCACACGCGCCGGAACCGGGGGGCAACTATGTCTGCATTGGGCAGCAAAGGATTTGCTGAGGCGGTTTTGGAGGACGCTCATCACGTTTGCGCGTTCTTTCACAGCAAAGACGAAGAGTACCGAACCCTCGCACCATTCATGCTCGACGGATTGGCCGCGGGGGAAAAAGCGATCCACATCATCAATGCCAATCTTCGCGAACCCTACCAGCGCCGCATGACCGAGGCGGGTGTCGATCTCGACGCCGCCGGGCGGAGCGGCCAGTTGGAAGTGACGTCCTGGCCGAGGTCTGAGCGGCGGGGAGAAATCGATCGAAACGCCGCTGCCGAAATGATCGACCATCTGTTGCGTACTGCCCGCGAGGATGGTTACCGGCGCACGCGAGTCATCGGCGAAATGGACTGGGCGGTGCTGGATGAGATACGTGACGATGAGCTCATCGCGTTGGAAGCAGGGCTGCATGACATCTACAGTCGTCATGAGGTCTGGGTCATCTGTGCGTACGATCTCTCCTGTTTTGGCAGCGCCTTCGTCCTCGATGTCCTGCGTACCCATCGGGCGGCCATGGTCGGGGGTGTCCTCCAGCGCAACCCGTTCTTCGTGCCGCCGGAGCAAATGCTAGAAGAGCTTCGTGG
Organism: Thermoanaerobaculia bacterium; assembly: GCA_963719365.1. Taxonomy (GTDB): domain Bacteria; phylum Acidobacteriota; class Thermoanaerobaculia; order Gp7-AA8; family Gp7-AA8; genus JADGNZ01. The sequence continues at coordinate 3,773,241 of OY970380.1, forward strand.
AAGAGGCGGGATCGTCGCGTGACACGGGAGAACTCCGAGGGCGACAGGTACCGCCGTGTGTTCGGCGAAGTGGCCGCGTTCACAGCGCTTCCCGCGGTGTGGTCCGGCTATCGTTTGCCGCAGATCGTGGGCGATGTTGCAGACGTACTTCAAAGAGTCCTCGACCTCGATTTCGTCTACGTCAGCCTGTTCAACGATGAACGGCCAATCGCTGCCGCGCGCGCGAAACAGGGAGCCGACACCCGCGCTTTCGCCGGAGGGGCTGAGCGGCTGCTGGCCTCTGGCAACTCCGCAGTCTTGACGATCCCCGACCCGGTGGATGCAACGCGCTCTCTCCGCGCCGCCGTCAGCGTTGGTGGCAGCGCATCGGAACTGATGATCGTGGCCGCGTCGGCCGACGTTCAGTTTCCAACGGAGATCGACCGGCTCTTCCTTGCCGTCGCTCTCAATCAGGCCAACACAGTCATCAATGGAAAGCGCGTCGAAGAGCTCGTCGAGGAGAACATTCTCCTCAGAAACCAGATCGACGAGCGCCTGCTCATGGGTTCCGTCATCGGGGTCTCGCAATCGATGCGATCGGTTCTCTCGAATGTCGACAAAGTCGCACCGACCGATGCCACCGTGTTGATTACGGGCGAGACAGGAACCGGCAAGGAGCTGATCGCGCGCGAAATCCATCGCCGTTCCCGGCGTGCCGGCGGACCGCTGATCGCGGTGCACTCTGCGGCTCTGCCTGCCGGTCTGATCGCCAGCGAACTTTTCGGACACGAGCGCGGCGCGTTCACGGGTGCGATGCAGCGCCGCATCGGCCGCTTTGAGCTGGCGGCCCGAGGAACGATCTTTCTCGACGAAGTGGGCGAGTTGCCGGCCGAGATGCAAGTGGCGCTTCTGCGCGTACTGCAGGAGCACACCTTCGAGCGCGTCGGTGGCAGCCAGACGTTGCGCACCGAGGCGCGGGTGGTTGCGGCCACGAACCGCGATCTTCTGAAGATGGTTGGCGAAGGAACCTTTCGCGAGGATCTCTACTATCGCCTCAATGTTTTTCCGATTCACATTCCGCCGCTTCGGGAGCGCCGCGAAGACATTCTCCCATTAGTCGAGCATTTCACCAGCGTGTTCGCACGGCGGTTCGATAAGGCGATCAATCGCATCTCGAAGCCGAGCATGGACAGACTGATGAATTACTCGTGGCCGGGAAACGTGCGCGAGCTGGAGAACGTCATCGAGCGCGCGGTGATCCTCGCGCCGGGAAACGAGCTCGTTGCTGCAGCCGGATTCTTTCCCCGGCACGCGGGAAAAACGGGCCGGAGCGGCGCGCTGCCACTTCGGTTGGATGAGATGGAAAAGTCCTCGATCGAGCAAGCGCTGTCGGAGAGCGGTGGGCGCGTTGGGGGTCCCGGCGGGGCAGCGGAGCGTCTCGGTCTTCGCCCGACCACACTCTCCTCGAAGTTACACAAATATCGTATCGATCCAACCCGTTTCAGGCCTCCACGCTGACCTTCAAGATCTCGTAGATCGGCGAAATCTCGTCGCGTTGCAACCACCTTCGCCAACCTGTTTTCAATGAGTTCCGCGCGGCATCGGCTTTGACTATGTGAAGAGTCAATGTCCGCTCAACCGATTTCTCCCAGTCCGCTCACGCCGCTCCATGTTCTGCTCGTGGAAGACACGCCGGCCGACGCACGGATGATCCAGGCGATTCTGCGTCCGCCATCCTTCGAGATTACTCACGTTGAGAGCCTCTCCGATGCGATGGCCGTGCTTCGATCAGCATGTGTCGACGTCGTCCTGCTCGATCTGATGCTCCCCGACAGCAGCGGAGCGGAGACACTCGACAGTGTTCGGGTAGAGGCAGGGGGCACTGCCGTCCTGGTGATCACCGGTAACGAGCCGGCAGCACTCGATGCCGCGTCGCGGGGAGCGCAGGATTACCTGATCAAAGGCGGGGCGAATGCGGAAACGATCGTCCGTTCCGTACGCTATGCGTTCGAGCGAAGTTGCGCCGAGGCGCGGCTCCGCGCCTCGGAGGAGAGATTCCGGGCGCTCGTCGAAAACGGCTCCGACGGAATCGCGCTCGTCGACCGCGAGGGAAACATCCTCTACTCCAGCCCAGCCATCACGCGAGTCCTCGGCTACTCGGTCGAGGAGTTTACCGGCACCAATTTTCTAACACTGCTTCACCCGGATGATCTGCTCGAGGGGTGCGAGCGTCTTGCATCCGTTCTCGCCAATGGTTTCCGGTCAACGTTCGAGCGGGACCTTCGATACCGTCATTGCGACGGGACGTGGCGTTATCTGGAAGTTCTTCGGGCCAACCGGCTGGACGATCCCGCGGTGCGCGCGATCGTCGCAAACCTCCGCGATGTAACGGAGCGGCGCCAGGCGCTTGAAACCACAGATCAACTGCGGCGCCGGTACGAGGCGATCCTGAATTCGATCGCCGATGGCGTGCACGGCATCGATTGGGAGGGGAGGATCACGTTCGAGAATCCCGCGGCTGCTGCAATGCTCGGCTGGGACGCGTCGGCTCTCTTCGGAAAGCGGGCTCACGAAACGTTTCATCACTCCAGGCAGGACGCGACTCCCCGTAACGAAGAAGACTGCCCGATCCTCGCCACGATCGCCAACGGGGTCGTGCGGCATGTGACCGATGATGTCTTCTGGCGAAAGGACGGGACGCCGTTTAACGTCGAATACGTCGCCGCTCCGACGCCCGACGGAGATGGGAAGAGGGGCGCTGTCGTCGCGTTTCGCGACATCACCAAGCAGCAGGCGATGCAACGGCAAGTGGATCAGGCCGTACGCGTCTCTTCACTCGGCCGCGTCGCGGCCTCGGTTGCTCACGAGTTCAACAACGTGCTCCTCGGAATTCAACCATTCGTTGAGATCCTGAGCCGCAATGCCGGCGACGATGCCGTTCAACAGCAGCCGCTCAAGCACATCCTCAATGCCGTAAGAAGAGGTCGTGCGGTCAGCAATCAAATCCTTCGCTTCGCAAGCCCGGCCGAGCCGCGTCTGGCTTCATTGGATCTTGGCGAGTGGACACGCAACTTCAGCGAAGAAGCGCGCCTGATGCTTCGCGATCGAAAACTCGAAGTGGCCACGGCGGAGTCTCTCGTCGTCCGCGCCAACTCGGAACAACTCTCACAGGTGGTCTCCAATCTCGTGAGGAACGCAAGCGATGCCAGCCCGGCCGGCGCAATCATCGCGATCGGCGCCGCATCCGCGGCAACGATTCCCTTCCTGCAGGAGCGGCTGGCTAACCCGCATCGATTCGCGGCGCTCTTCGTACGCGATCACGGCATGGGCATTCCGCAAGAAGCGCTCGAACACATTTTCGAGCCGCTCTTTACGACGAAGAAGCACGGAGGTACCGGACTCGGTCTCGCCGTCGTGCACCAGATCATCGCCGATCACGAAGGAGAGGTTCTCGTCGAAAGCACCGCCGGCTCCGGATCGACGTTCTACATTGCGCTCCCGCTGGAAGAACCGATCTTCCAGGTGCCGGAGGCAGGCGGCGAGAGCATAACGTTGTGAGGCAGAGGCGAGAGATCAGAGCAGAGGTCAGAGACAAGAGACACGTTAAAGTCGAACGCTATCTCCACGAGATGGGCCGGGTGACGGTAATGACTGGAGCGACTGTCACTGCTTGACATTGACAGGATCAGGCTCCTACATTGCATCGACACTGCGCCGGGAGCGAGAGCTTCCGGCTAGGCCGCTCGCGAGGGCGGCCGTTCTGTTTTTCGGCGATTCTCTACCTGCCGAAGATCTCCCCTCTGGCCACCCGGAGCACGCATCTTGCTTCGCTTTGCGCCATGAAACCACCGGAAGTTGTCGTCATCACGGGCGCCTCGGCCGGCGTTGGGCGCGCCACAGCGCGCGCGTTCGGCAAGCGCGGCGCGAGAGTCGGACTCATCGCACGGGGACGCGAGGGACTCGAAGCGGCGAAGCGCGAGATTGAGGCGGATGGCGGCGAAGCGCTCGTCCTGCCGCTTGATGTCAGCGACGAAAACGCTGTCGAGCAGGCAGCCGCAGAGGTCGAGCGCGTGTTTGGTCCGATCGATATCTGGATCAACAACGCCATGCTTTCGGTCTTCTCGCCGGTCATGGAGATGACCGCCGAGGATTATCGCCGCGTCACGGATGTCACTTATCTTGCGTACGTCTGGGGCACGCTGGCCGCGCTGCGCCGGATGAAACCGCGTGACCGCGGAACGATCGTGCAGGTCGGCTCCGCGCTGGCGTATCGCGGCATCCCGCTGCAGTCGGCGTACTGCGCGGCCAAACATGCAGTTCAGGGATTTCACGACTCGCTGCTGACGGAGTTGATCCACGACGGCAGCAACGTTCGCGTCGTCATGGTGCAGATGCCGGCGCTGAACACGCCGCAATTCCGCTGGGTGAAATCGCGGCTGCCGCGAAAAGCGCAGCCTGTGCCGCCGATCTTTCAACCCGAGGTTGCGGCGGACGCGATCGTCTGGGCGGCGTACAGCGGAAGGCGCGAGGTGAACGTCGGATGGCCGGTGACGAAGGCCATCATCGGCAACAACTTCGCGCCTGCCTTCGCCGATCACTACCTTGCCCGGCACGGCTACGAAGCGCAGATGATCGATGAGCCGGAGGAGCCGGGACGTCCCGATAATCTCTGGTCACCGCTGCCCGGCGATCACGGCGCGCACGGTGTCTTCGATGATCGCTCAGTGAACGTGAGCATCGAGATGGAGTTGAATAAGCGACGAGGTTGGATCTGGGCGGGGGCGGCGGCGTTGTTGCTGACTGCGATCGCTCGACGGAAGTAGATCTTCAATCCTCGCGTCGCACGTGGCCGGGAGGCGGCGGCTCATCCTCATCACCGTTCGTGACGACAGCCCGGTCGTGAAACGCGCAGACGATGTCGCGGACCTTCACCGGATCATCGACGAGGTGGAGGCTGTCCACGTCTTCTTTTGTGATGTTGTTCGCGGCGAGGACGGTCTTGCGCAGCCAGTCCAGCAGGCCGCCCCAATACTCGCTTCCGTAAAGGATCACGGGGAAGTTCGTAATCTTCTTGGTCTGGATCAGCGTCAGCGCGCCCATCAATTCGTCGAGCGTGCCGAAGCCGCCCGGGAATGTGATGAACGCCTCCGAATACTTGATGAACATGGTCTTGCGCACGAAGAAGTAGCGGAAGGTCATGGCCTTGTCGACGAACTGGTTGATGTGCTGTTCGAATGGCAACTCGATGTTGCAACCGATCGAGAGGGCCTTCGCCTGGCGCGCGCCTTTGTTGGCTGCTTCCATGATGCCGGGCCCGCCGCCGGTGATGACGGCGAAACCAGCCTTGCCGAGGAGCTCGGCGGTTTTCACCGCGGCTTCGTAATACTCGTTCGCGAGCTGCGTCCGCGCCGATCCGAAGATCGACACCGCCGGATACACCTCGGCAAGATGATCGAAGCCGGCAACGAACTCGCTCGTGATGCGCAGCACGCGCCACGACTCACTCTGCAGCAGTTCCTGCCAGGCTGGGCCGGTCGAGCAACTTGCGGTCTTCGAGCGCTTCCCGCGGTTTGGGAGGGATGTGGATTTCGTGTCCGGCTGGTTGATCGACGTCCATTGAAGACATTATGTAGGTTCGGGGCGTGGGGCGTGGGGAGTGGAAGAGACTGCCGGCAAGTCGCTCCCACTCCCCACTCCCCACTCCCCACCCCCTTACGGCCTTAGCTTGATCGACGCTGTCTCGACGAGCTTGTCGCCGGGAAGATCGCGCTGCCACGCGGTCACGCCGAAGTTGCCGGTGGCTGTCATGGTGCCGAATGACGTCCGCACTTTGTAATGGATCGTCGAGTCCTCGGCGGGCTGCAGTTTGCCCATTGTGTAGTGGTAGAAATTCGAGCCGGGCTCGTGCGACATCGTTACGCCGCGCTCGTGCGTTTCATCAAGAACGACGAGCTCCGGCGGCACTTCCACATCGATCATCACGTCCGTCACGCTTCGCACTCCGCGGTTGCCGATGACGATATTGAGATTGTCTTCACCGCGATCGGGTAGGTCGGTCGGATGCTCGATGTTGATTTTCAGAAGCTGGCCGTGTTTCGTGACCGCCATTCCGCCCGTTTTGCATCCGGCGATAGCGATGAGTGCGGCGACGAACAGTGCTAGCGCCGCTGTAGTAAAGATTCGATGCGATTTCATGGACTTCTCCTTCGGCAGCAGACTCTGCAAGGAGCGGTCCTATGCGGTAGCGAGGTCGCGCGGGTTCGCGGTTCGTGAGGTGGTTGACCGGGTTGCCTGGTTGCCTGGTTGCCGGGTTGCTTGGTGTCCTGGTTGCTTGGTTGCCCGCCTGCTGAGTTGCTCCGGGTTTGAAAGGCTCGGCAACTTGGCAACACGGCAACTTGGCAACACGGCAACTTGGCAACTCAGCAACTCGGCAACTCCAGCAACTCCCCGCCCGCGAGACCACGAAACCCCGCAACCGCGCCACAGGCACCACACTTGCGGTAAAAGACTCTTCCGCATGGCGTACTACCTTGGCGTCGATGGTGGCGCTTCGAAAACCGCAGCTCTGGTCACGGACGAAACCGGCCGTGCGCTCGGCTCCGGCGTGGCCGGACCTTCCAATCATCTCCGCGTCGGGATCGAGACGGCCGCGCGCAACATCGAGCGCGCCGTCAACAAAGCGCTCGTCACTGCGGATGTCGCCAGCCGCGAGATCGTCTGGACCTATTGCGGCATCGCCGGCGCCGATCATCCCGCGCATCGTCAGGAAGTCGTCGACTCGCTCAGCGTCTTTTTTCCGCGCGGCAATTTCACGGTCGACAACGACGCCCGCATCGCGCTCACGGGCGCGATCGGCTTCGGCGCCGGCATCGTCATCATCGCCGGCACCGGCTCGGTCGCGGTCGGCCGCAACGATGCCGGCGACGAGGCGCGGGTGGGTGGATGGGGGCCGATCGTCGGCGACGAAGGAAGCGGCTATGCGCTTGGCCGAGGAGGGCTGGCCGCGATTCTGCGGGAGTTTGATGGGCGAGGGCCGGCGACCGCGATGACCGAGTTGCTGCGCCGCGACTACAAAATGACACCCGCCGATCTGCCGCGCTTCGTCTACGCGCAAACCACACACGCCGACGACATCGCCCGGCTCAGCAAGCTCGTGATCGACGCCGCGGAGAATGGCGATGCCATCGCCCGCGACCTCGTCAACAGCGCTGGCAGCGAGCTCGCCAAGTCTGTCGTTGCCGTCGCGCAGCGGCTCGGACTCATCGCTGGCGACTTTCCTGTCGCATACGTCGGCGGTGCATTCAAGGCGGGCGAGACGCTGCTCGCTCCGATGCGCAACGCGATCCTCGCCGCCGCGCCGAACGCACGCATCGCACCGCCCGTCCGCACACCCGTTGAAGGCGCTGCGCAGATGGCCATGCGCGCTGCGGCGAATCCGCGTCCCACGCGCGCAGTCGATTGATCGCTCAGAACCGCAAGGTCAAACCGCCCGAGAAAATCACCGGATTGATTTTGCCGATCAAGACGATCGGAATCGTTGGTATCGTAGCGTACACAGGTGTGGCGCTCGCTTTGAGGGGCACATACTTCCCGTCCGCGGTGATCGCCAGCATCCGCGAGAGCCGGAAAGAGACTCCGGCGTTCAGCGCCAGGCCGGCGTCGTCCTTGATGTTGATCTGACTGAGCGGGGTGCTAGGAAAGACGTTGGTCTTGTCGAACAGGACGTAGGCCGCGCCCGCGCCGATGTAAGGATCGATGCCGCCGCCGGGGGCGAAATGCCACTGCAGGATGCCCGTGATCGGCGTCATGCGCGTCCCGGTCGTGGGAAAGGACGTGCCACCGACCGCGCGCGAGCGAAGGATCAATCCGGGCCGCACCTGCGCGACATCGAACGCGGCGGAGAAGTGATTGCCGAAGAAAATGTTCGCCCCGATTCCGTATCCCAGCTTGCCGTCGAACCGGACGTTAAGCGGCTGATTCGGCGACGACGAGTTGAACGTGCCGTTGCTGTTGGGATCGATCCAGGCCGCCCAGCCGGTCAGATCGAGCACGTGATCCGCAGCGAGCGCCGGAAACGCAGTGAGACACATGAGAACGAGCGCAATTCGGAGCGGTTTCATTGTGGCAATCCTCCAATGCCGGGCGAAAGCAAGAACTGTGACCACAGCAGTATCGGATCAGGAAACTAATGATCGTATTGCTCGTCCAGCCCGAGAAACGTGCCGATCGGAATCCCAACCACCTCTTCAAAGCGCTGGCTGTGCGACTTGATCATTCCGGATGGCTCGTCCAGAAAAATGCGCTCGACGCGAAAGAGCGGGACGAACATCGTCACCAGGTTGAGATCGAGGTCATCGTTGCGTGCGATCTGATGAATCCAGTCTTCGTATGAATCGAGGTTGATGCCTTTGATCGTCACGCCGGCGGGAGAAAGCGCGCGCAGCACTCCGAAAAACTTCTCCTTCGGATTGACAAGGTTGACGATCACGAGCGACGCCGGCGCGAATCCTTCGATCATTGTTTTTCGCTCAGCTCGATCAACACGCCGTTGCCGGCAGCCGGATGAAGAAATGCCACGCGGCAGCCGTGCGCACCCGGAACCGGCGACTCGTTGATGAGCCGGTAGCCCTGCTGCTGCAGCCGTGCCAGATGCGCCTCGATGTCGTCGACGCGGAAGCAGATGTGATGAATCCCTTCGCCCCGCTTCTCGATGAACTTCGCGATCGTCGACTGCGGCCCCGACGGCTCGAGCAGCTCGATCATCGCATCTCCGGCAGCAAGAAACGCGGTGCGCACGCCTTGCGTCTCGACGGTTTCGATGTGCTCGATCGTGAGCCCGAGCGCTTCGTAGATCTTCGCCGCATCGAGCGACTTCACGGCGATTCCGATGTGGTCGAGCCTTGGCTTCGGCATCTTCGTCATCAAACTCCCTTCACGTCCGCGCCCCAGATGTGTTTGTGCAGTTGCGTCTGCAGCCGCGCCGGAACGCGATCGGCGAGCATCCATTCTGCCAGCGGTTTCAGATCAAGCTCGCCCCAGACCGGCGAAAAAAGAATCGTGCGCCCAGCGAGATTTTTCTCGCCGATCACATTGCGAGCCCATTCGTAGTCGGCTCGATCGGCGATGACGAACTTGATCTCATCGTGTTCCCGCAACTGTTCGATGTTCGGCCAGTAGTTCTTTTCAGCCTCACCGGAGCCGGGGCACTTGATGTCGAGAATGATCTTCGCGCGACGGTCGACCGGCTCGATGTCGATCGATCCCGATGTTTCGATGAGGACTTCGAAGCCGTCGTCGCAGAGCCGCTCGATCAGCGTGAACGCTTCCTTCTGCGCCAGCGGCTCGCCACCGGTCACCTCGACGAGATTGCACCCGTAGCTGCGGACTCGCTCGACCACATCGTCGATCGAGATCTTCTCTCCACCCGTGAACGTGTACTCCGAGTCGCACCAGCGGCAACGAAGATTGCATCCGGCGAGGCGTACGAAAACGCACGGACGGCCGGCGTGGCTGGATTCGCCTTGGATGGAGTGAAAGATTTCGGTGACGCGAAGCATGTACGAAGGATGAAATCAGAAGGATGAAGGATGAACCGCTATGAACGACGCCGCTGCTTAATTTTTCGCACACAGGTAACGAGAATGGCAGTCAGCTCATTCGCTTCATCCATCAATGGTTGAAGACGTCGCAACGCAAACATTCCCGACTCGGCAGTCAATTCGAGCCAATATGCTGTTTCGTCCAGTTCCTGAAGCGCGACTTCCAGCTTACTCACCATCTCTGCATCGGACCGGCTCCGACACGACTCGCGATAATGCGCGCCAACTGAACTGCCCGAGCGAAAGACCTGACCGGCAATCACTCGTCCGGTTGTCGACTTGGGCAACGCTTCGGACAAGCGCATCACGCGCAAAGCGAATTGCCGCGTTCGCGTTCGTAAATCGCGAAGAGTTTCATCCTTCATACTTCTGCCTTCATCCTTCGAAGTACCTCGTTGGATCAGCGATTCCCGCTTCTTCGAACCCTCTCTTCCGTAAAATGCACGAGTCGCAATGGCCGCAAGCCCGACCGGCAGCATCCGGGTCGTAGCACGAATGCGTGATGCTGTAGTCGACGCCGAGGGATGCTCCGCGAAGGATGATGTCTGCTTTCGACATCGACACCAGCGGCGCCATCAATAGCGGCTCGCCGTGCTCGACGCCCGAGCGCGTTCCGTTGTCGATCACGCGCTGAAACGCCGCGAGGAACTCCGGCCGGCAGTCGGGATAGCCGCTGAAGTCGACGGCGTTCACGCCGATCCATATCTCCTGTGCGCCGCGTGCTTCTGCGAATCCGAGGGCCAGGGCGAGGAAGATGGTGTTGCGAGCGGGGACATACGTCGTCGGAATGCCCGGCGCGCCGGCGACATCCTTCGGCACGTCGATGTCATCGGTCAGCGCGCTCGCGCCGAAAACGCGGAGGTCCATCGGAAAGACCACGTGCTCTTCGACGCCGATCGCTTGCGCCACGCGACGCGAGGCAGCGAGCTCGATCTCATGGCGCTGTCCGTACGCGAACGAAAGCGCGTGACAGGCTCGCGCCTCGCTCCGGGCGATGGCGAGGACGGTGGCTGAGTCGAGCCCGCCGGATAGTAGAACGACTGCTCTCATTTCGAGGACGTGTAAGCTTAGGAAATGCGCGCTTCTTCCTTCCTGATCAGCGCAGTTTTCGTGTTCGCCGCCGGTTGCGCCTCTTTCTCAGACCTGAGCCGGTACTTGTCTTTGTCTGGAACTACTCAGCGGCCGCGACGCGTCTTCGAGTTTTGATCGATGGAGAACCTCTGCTCGACGAGACGGCGAGCGCAACAATGGCAGAGCCGGCGATTGTCTCTACGAACTATCTTCGCCTACGCGGTGGAGTGCATCGAATTGAGGTTACACGTGACGGCGTGACGCAGGACTTCTCATTCATCGTTCGTCCCCGAACACGCACAGACGTTCACGTTCGTCTCAATAACGGAGGGACTTTCTTCGACGTCACCTACGGCGAGAAGGTTTACATCTGAACTAAACTCCCGCCCACCATGGCTGACCTGAACGTTTACGAAGTCCTCAACCGCAAGCGCCGCGGCGCACCGATCGAAGCGCGGGAGATCGAGCAGTTCATCGAGAAGTACACGCTCGGCGCGATTCCCGACTACCAGATGTCCGCGCTGCTGATGGCCATCGCCATCAACGGCATGACCGCCGAGGAGATGGCCACGCTGACGCAGGCAATGCTGCACAGCGGCGACGAATGGCATCTGCGCAACGAATACGATTTCATCGCCAACAAGCACTCCACCGGCGGCGTCGGCGACAAAGTTTCGCTCGTCCTTTCGCCGTGGGTTGCGGCCTGCGGCATCAAGATCGGCATGCTCTCCGGCCGCGGCCTCGGCCACACCGGCGGCACACTCGACAAACTCGAAGCGATTCCCGGCTTCAACGCCCGGCTCTCGCGTGAAGACTTCAATCGCTGCGTGGCCGAGGCGGGCTGCGTGATCTCGACGTCAACGGAAGGGATCGCGCCGGCCGACAAGAAAATCTACGCATTGCGCGACGTGACAGGCACGGTCGAGTCACTGCCGCTGATTACTGCATCGATCATGTCGAAGAAGCTGGCGATGGGCGCGTCGGCTCTGATTCTCGACGTCAAAACAGGCAGCGGCGCGTTCATGCGCAAGTACCAGGACTCGAAAGCGCTGGCGCAGAGTCTCATCGCCGCCGCCGCAGGATCGGGCACGCGCGTCGAAGCGCTCATCACCGACATGGATCGTCCGCTCGGCATCGCTGCGGGCAACGCCAACGAGATCATCGAGACGATCGAAGTGCTGAAAGGCAACGGTCCTGAGGATGTGGAATTCGTGACCCGCGCTCAGGCGCAACGCACTCTCGTCATGTCCGGCAAGTTCGACGACGCCTCGGCGGCTGCCGCACTCGAGGACGCGCTGCGTTCCGGCCGCGCGCTCGACCAGGCGCGCGCATGGATCACCGCGCAGGGCGGCGACGCGAAGATCGTCGATGACTACGCCCTCCTCCCGCAGCCGAAAACGACGATCGAAGTGAAGGCGCCGCAGTCCGGCTTCATCACGTTCCTGGACACCTACCAGGCCGGTATGTTCACCGTCGACCTCGGCGCCGGCCGCAAGAAAGCCGATGACGTGATCGATTACGCCGCCGGCGTGATGTTCGACCGCCGCACCGGCGACGAAGTCCGCGCCGGCGACACGATCGCGCGAATCCAACTCGGCAACGCGTCGCGCGATGCGAGCGAGCTGACGAAGCGCTTCCTGTCATTCGTAACGTTCGGAGATACGAAGCCGGAGGAGCGGCCGCTGATCCATGAACACTTGACGTGATGCACTACCGTTTCGAATGGGACAGGGCGAAGGCGCTCGCAAACCTCCGGAAACACGGCGTCTGCTTCGACGAAACGAGATCTGTCTTTACCGACCGATGGGCGATCGAAGCCTACGACGAGAAACACTCAACCTACGAACATCGCTTGATGATCACGGGTATGTCGGATCACAATCGAGTGCTGGTGGCGGCATTCATTCTTCGAGATCACGAGACAATTCGCATCATCAGCAGCCGGCGAGCAAATCGAAATGAAGAACAAGCCTACGAAGAAAACCTCCGAATCGATTGACGACGATCCGCTCGATCACGAGATCGACTTCAGCAGGAGCCGGCCGAATCCTTACTGGCTAGGGGTGGTCGATCGCAACTGTGTGCGCCTACTTGAACGTGATCTCGCGGACCAGTTTCCTGACGACAAGGCGGTGAACGAAGGCCTTCGAGCGCTGCTTCGGGTAAAGGAAGCGATACCGATGAGAATCAGTGCGCGCACAGCCTCGGCACCGAAAGCGCGAAAGAAGGCCCGTGCTTGACAAGAATCGATGAGCAGGAAGAACGCCCGAGTTGAAGACGACGATCCGCTGGATCATGAAATCGATTTCAGTAATGCGATGCCCAATCCGTTCGCGCGTGACTACGGTCGCAACCGCAACCTTCGAATCCTCTCGCCCGATCTTCTGACCGTCTTTCCCGATTCCGATTCGGTGAACGAGGCACTACGCACGGTCATCCGATTGAGGCAACCACTCCTCCGAAAGCCGCCTCAGCACCGAAAACCAAGAGGCGGACCAGCGGCCGAAGTCGCGGCTGATGAACACAGTTCTATGAAGAAGAATGAGTTGCACCCAACTGACGACGACATGCTTCCAGAGTACGACTTCCGCGGCGGCGTGCGCGGAAAGTACGCGCGTGACTACGGCCGCAATCGCAATCTTCGCATCCTCGATCCCGATCTTCTGACCGGGTTTCCCGACTCCGATTCGGTAAACGAGGCGCTGCGCGCGCTGCTTCGTGTGAAGGCGGCGATTCAACAACTGCCATCGGATCGATGAGTCAACGCCTCACGAGCCACGCGATCGCTAGCGCGACCATCGCCAACGTCGACGCGATAAATGAGAAGCCTTTCGTGGCCGATGCGGCGCTGGCGATCCACGGAAGGACACCGAGGTCTACGGCTTGTCTGGCGCGAGCGGCTGCATATCGTTTCAGCATCGCGATTACCGTCGTGTTCTCCGCGTAATCGCTCATCACGGTGATCACCGGCAGCGCGACGATCCATCGCGGCGCGCCCGCTCCGGGAGTGAGCCCCACGATCGCTGATACGAACATCAGGCCATAGATCATGGGGAAGATCAGGTCGATGGTCGTTTCCTGTTCGAAGTACGCGGCGCGAGAGTCGCCGAACTTGTCCAGGATGCAGGCGACCGCTGACGGTTTGTAGAAGCAGCGGCCGTCGAGTGTCTTCGTTGGATACTTCCGCGGACCGAACTCGTATTTCGCGAAATAGAAAAAGAGGCCCGCCGCCGCCAGGAAGGTAACCCACTTCACCGCGATGTGCATATGCCTGTCACCTCAGGTAATAATCAGACCATGACAGAGACCCGTGCCATCGTCATCGTCTGCGATTCCCTCGGGGTCGGCGAGCTTCCGGATGCAAAGGACTTCGGCGACGAAGGTTCCAACACGCTCGGGCATGTGCTCGACACGCAGCATCCGAATCTGCCGACTCTTGCGCGACTCGGACTGCTGCATACGCTGCCGAAGCCGGCTTCGAACGAGACGCCGCGCGCGGCGTTCGGGCGCATGGCCGAAGTCAGCGCCGGCAAGGACACCACCACCGGTCACTGGGAGATGATGGGACTCATCGTCGAAGATCCGTTCCGCACGTACCCGAACGGCTTTCCCGCCGATGTCATCGCCGAATACGAACGCCGCATCGGCCGCAAGACCCTCGGCAACAAAGCGGCCTCGGGTACCGTGATCCTCGACGAGCTCGGCGAAGAGCACGTTCGCACCGGCAGTCCGATCGTCTACACGTCGGCTGATTCTGTCTTCCAGGTTGCCGCGCACGAAGACGTCATTCCTGTCGACGAGTTGTGGCGCATCTGTGCGGTCGCGCGCGAGCTCATGCGCGGCGAGCACAACATCGGCCGCATCATCGCCCGTCCGTTCATCGGCAGCGGGAAAGGACACTTCAAGCGCACTGCGAATCGAAAAGACTTCTCCGTGCGACCGACAGGCCTGACCGTCGTCGAGCGCGCCTTCAACTCCGGCAAGCAGGTCGTCGGACTTGGCAAGATCGCCGACATCTTCGACCGCGTCGGCATCAGCAAAGAGATTCGGACTGAGAACAACTCCGACGGCATGCGCAAGACCATCGATCTGATTCGCCAGTCCGATGCGGACTTCATCTTCACGAACCTCGTCGATTTCGATTCGAAATACGGCCACCGCAACGACGCGCCCGGGTACGCCAAAGCGCTGGAGACGTTCGATGAAGAGCTGGCCGCCCTCCTCGGCGATCTGCGCCGCGACGATCTCCTTTTCATCACCGCCGATCACGGCTGCGATCCCACCGACGTCTCGACGGATCACACCCGCGAGTACGTCCCGCTCATCGTGGCCGGACCGCGCGTTGCCGCAACCTCGCTCGGCACGCGCTCCTCGTTCGCCGATCTCGGCGCCACCATCTGCGAGCACCTCGGCATCTCCGCCGACGGGATTCCGGGCCGCAGCGTTTTGAAGGAGGTGCTGCAATGAAGAGCGTCATCGCCGCCGCAATTCTCCTCACAGCAACTGCCACATTTGCGCAGGTCCCGGCCGCGCGCGTCGCCGCCGACGCGAAAGTGATCGACCGCGTGACCGAGGCATCGAGGAACGATCTGCCGCGCGAGGTCCTGACTCGCATCGTCAACGAAGACATCGATCTGCTCCGGGGCAAGCGCGCCGATGGCACCTACCAATACGCCAACTACGATCGGATGGAAGCCGGCCGCAAGTCGGACACGATCTCGGTCGATCCGCAACGCAAAGAGTCGGTGCTCGAGCTGCGCGACGCCTTTGCCTTCCGGCTCATCATCAGCGTTCCGTCGAGGCGCATGCTGGTCACGAAGAACCATCGCATCTACATCGACCACGTCGAGATCGAATCGCTGCCGCAAAACTCCTCGGAGAAGAAGTTCCAGACCGTGAAACTCGGCGCGTGGATCGAGCCCGGTTCCGCGCAGACGATCGATCTCGACGCGATCGGCCGCCAAGCGATTGCACGCGTTTATGCGCACGCCGAGGACAGCGGCTACGCGAACGTGACTCTAACGCTCGTAGAGGCCCGCATTTTCGACGAGCCATCCAGTCCGTACGCCAACGCGGTCGAGAGCGCCAAGGCCATCCTGAACGGGCTGAAACACGACGACAAGCCCTCCATCCGGGCCATGGCGCAAAGGATTGCTTCACGGTTGGAGCCGGCCTCAGCCGCTCCGATCGCCAGTCCTCCGGCAACAATTGCCGCGATTCCGGCGACGTCTCAAATGGAGGTCATCTCCGGCCGGACGGACGCCGAAACGGTGACCGAGCTGCAGGCGATCGAAGACCTTCTGACCGGTTCCGAAGCTGAGCGCCGTCAAGGACTTGACCGCCTCCACCAGCTCGCCCGCCGGCTTCGATCTCCGTCGCGCTGAGGCCTGTTACAAGAAGCCGGATCGTCGGTAAACCGTCAACGGTTGAGCTGTGCCCGCTCACATTAAGCGCTTCACCTGATTGACGATACGGTCACGATGACGTAGAATGCCGATCCCTCAGCTTCACCAAGTCTTCCGAAAGGAGCTTTACTTGTCTTCAATGAAATTAGGTTTCAAAGTCGGGGAAAAACTCGTCTATCCGAACCACGGCGTCACCATCGTCGAACAGATCGGTTCCTCGCCGATCATGGGTGCGGATGATACCTACTACCACCTCAGGCTTCTCGCGAATAACTCGCGCCTGATGGTCCCGATCACGAACACCGACCGCGTCGGCCTTCGCCCGCTGTACAAGCAAACGCAGATCAAAGGCCTTCTCAGCCTCCTCGAAGAGACGACCCAGAAAGCGCACACCGACTGGAAAGGCCGTTATCGCGAGAACCTTGAGAAAATGAAGACCGGCCGCCTCGAAGACGTCGCCGAAGTCCTCAAGAATCTCAGCGAAGTGCAGAAAAAGAAGAGCCTCTCGTTCCGCGAGAAGAAGATGTACGACCGCGCCAAATACCTGCTCGTGTCGGAAGTCGCCATCGTGAAGAACATCCCCGAGATCGAGGCGGAGAAGCTGATCGCCCGGTCGCTCGAGAAGTCGCTCGGCCACTAACTCATCGCATCAACCTCAAACCTGCCGCCGCCCCGAAACGGGCGGCGGTTTTGTTCTTGCCTCAAAAAGGCGTTTCACGCGGAGACGCGGGGAACACGGAGAAAAGCAACTCCGCGTCTCCGCGTGAAACGCCTTTGATTTGTTAGCATGCAATCGATGTCTGCCCGCCTCCCCGACTGGATCCGCGAAAAGAAGATCAACCTCCGCGAGCTGCACGAGGTCAAGTCGCTGCTGCGCGAGAAGTCGCTGCACTCCGTCTGCGAGTCGCTGGCTTGTCCCAACCGCAGCGAATGTTTCACGCGCGGCACCGCCACCTTCATGATCCTCGGCGACATCTGCACGCGCTCCTGCGGTTTCTGCAACGTGACCACCGGCCGCCCTTACGCGCCTCCGGGGATCGATGAGCCGCGATCGGTTGCCGCGGCCGCGAAGAAGATGGGACTGCGCCACGTCGTCGTCACCTGCGTCACGCGCGACGATCTCGACGACGGCGGCGCGCGGCAATTCGCGCTGACGATTCAAGCGTTGCGCGACGCGCTTCCTGATGCCGCCGTCGAAGTGCTGACCTCTGATTTTCGCGGCAACTTTGAATCCGTCCGCACCGTCGTCGAAGCGAAGCCCGACTACTTCAATCACAACGTCGAGACCGTTCCGCGGCTCTACGATTTCGTCCGGCCCGGCTCGCGTTTCGAGCGCTCGCTGGCAATCCTGCGCGAGGCAAAACGGATCGATCCCGATATCACCACGAAGTCCGGGCTCATGCTCGGACTCGGTGAGCGGCGCGACGAAGTCATCGACGTGCTGCAGCGCCTGCACGAATCGCACGTCGAGCTCGTCACCATCGGCCAGTACCTCCAGCCGAAGCGCGAGAAGCTCGACGTGGTCGAGTACATCGCGCCGAGCGTCTTCGATGAGTATCGCGACATCGGCGAAGCGATCGGATTCCGTGCGGTATTTGCCGGTCCTTTCGTGCGCAGCTCGTACATGGCCGATGCAGTGGCGCATGAAGCGGCCAATGCGTAAAAGCCCGCGGGCGGCCGACCCGGAGAAAAAAGAGACCGGTCCATACTTTCTGACCTGGCTGCCGATTTTTCTCGACTACCTCGCCGTCGAGAAAGGGCTGGCGAAGAACTCGTTGTCCGCCTACCAATCGGACCTCAAACACTTCGGCCATTGGCTCGCCGATCAGAAGATGGATCTCGAGCGCGTGCAGCGGATTCAGATCATCCGTTACTTCCAGGCGCTGCGCACGGCCGGCATTTCCGCGCGCTCCGTGGCGCGCGCGCTCGCGGCGATTCGCGGACTGTTTCGTTTTCTCGTGGCCGAGAAACATCTGAAGCACGACCCGACCGAAAACATCGAGAACCCGAAGCTCTGGACGACGTTGCCGAAATCGATGCCGCCGGAGGAAGTGGAAGCGCTGCTGCGCGCGCCCGACCGCACCACCGCCGACGGCCTGCGCGACGCGGCCATGCTCGAACTGCTCTACGCCACAGGCCTGCGCGTCTCCGAGCTCATTCATGTGAAAGTCGAAGACCTGGTGATGGATGCCGGATTTCTGCGCACGATCGGCAAGGGATCGAAGGAGCGCATCGTCCCCTTCGGCGATAGCGCCCGCGACGCGATCGTCGCCTACATCGAGCACGGCCGCGGCGACTTCGCGAAGAAGCACGCCGATCCGCACCTCTTCCTCTCCAACCGCGGGCGTCCGATGTCGCGTCAGGCCTTCTGGATGAAGATCGTCCGCTACGCGCGTCAAGCCGGAATCAGCGGCCACATCTCGCCGCACGTGCTGCGCCATTCCTTCGCCACGCACCTGCTCGAGAACGGCGCCGACCTGCGCAGCGTGCAGATGATGCTCGGTCACACCGACATTTCGACGACGCAGATCTACACCCACGTTTCCCGCGCCCGGCTTCAGAAAATGTACGAGCAATTCCATCCGCGTGCATGACGGATGTAACTGCAATAACATTCACGCCGTCCTAGTTCACAGCGTTGCCCAAGATGACAATCAAGCGGCTTCTTCCATTCATTGCGCTGTTCCTCCTGGCCTCGCCAGCGGGCGCGAGCATTGCCCTATTCGTCGACGGGCGGGCGATGAAGATCGCCAGCTACAAAGTCGTCGGCGACAGCGAAGTCCAGCTTTCGCTCACGAGCGGCGGCGCCATCACGGTTCCTCTCTCACGCGTCGAGCGCATCCTCGACGATGAGATCGTTCCAGCGGCCATCGTCGAAGAGGTGAAGAAGGCGGTCGAGAAAGACGGCGGTATCTTCCCGACCCGCTCGTGGCGTTACGACGAAGCACGTCAACCGATCTTCAAATCAAAGTTCGACGCCATCATCGTCGAGGCGGCGAAGAAGTTTGATGTCGATGCGTCGCTCGTCTCCGCCGTCATCAAAGCGGAATCCGACTTTAACTCCCGTGAGGTTTCCGACAAAGGCGCGCGCGGCCTGATGCAGCTCATGCCCTCGACCGCGGAACGATTCGGCGTCACAGACTCCTACGATCCCGTCGCCAACATCTACGGCGGCGTGCGCTACCTGCGCTGGCTGCTCAAGACGTTCAACGGCAACGCCGACCTCGCCGTGGCCGCCTACAACGCCGGCGAAGGAAACGTCTGGAAGTACAACGGCGTGCCGCCCTTCCGCGAGACGATCAACTACATCAACCGCATCGCGAAACACATCCGCAACGCGATGCCCGCGCCGGCGGCGGCGAGCAAGGTCGCGGACGCGCATGCGCGCTAGGCGCGATCGCACGTCACGCGTCCCCCGATCCGCTAATTCTTCTTCGTCTTACGCTGGATCTCTTTTCCGGCCGTTTCCATCGCGGTGCCGGTGGCATGCGCCGCCTCACGACCCGTCTCCGCTGCGTCTTTCCCAACTTCCTTGACCTCGGACTTCGCGGCTGCTGTCGTCGCGGTATCGACCGTCGGGACGGTCGTCGAGATCGTCGTCGTGCTGCTCGATACCGTATCCGTGCCGCTCACGGTCGATGTCGATTCCGTCTTCTTCTCCATGCATCCCGTCGCCGCTACGAGGACCACCGCTGCCAGTAACGTCATCATTTTCTTCATGGTTGATCTCCTCGCGGAGTTAGTTGGCAAGAACGCAGCCACCGCCACGATTTATACTCGTCGCCCATGAAATTCCGCGCGCTGCTGACCCTCGCCCTGCTCTTTGCGTCCGCCTGCGCATCCATGAATCCGCCGGAGCAGAAGCCCGCGCCGGGCAGCGATCAATTCGCGATCGACTCGACGGTGCTGGCCGTTTACAACGTCATCTCCGGACCGGCGGGACGCCGCGATTGGGATCGCTTCGAAGCGCTTTTTGCGCCCGGCGCGCGGCTGATCTCGACGAAGCGCGTCGATGGCGTCGTCACCGCCAACGTGATGACGCCGAAGGAGTACGCGGACAAAGCGGGCGCGTACTTCAAAGACCACGGCTTCTTCGAGCGGCCGGTGCACAACGCAAACGAGCGCTTCGGCGACATCGCGCACGTCTTCAGCACCTACGAGTCGCGTCACGCCTCCTCGGATGACAAACCGTTCGCGCGCGGCATCAACAGTTTTCAACTCGTGCGCATCGGCGACGACTGGAAAGTGCTGACAATTTTCTGGCAGGAGGAAGATGCCGCGCATCCGATTCCCGCCGCGTATCTGCCGGGGAAATGACACTCGCGGTTGCAGGTCTTTCCGCGCGGCGCGGTTCGCGCACGGTGCTGACGGACGTCTCGTTCACCGCCCATCGTTCCGAGATCCTCGGCGTCATCGGTCCCAACGGCGCCGGGAAGACGACGCTCTTCGAATGCGTCGCCGGCGTGCTTCCCTTCGATCGCGGCAAGATCGACAACGATCTATTGTTCTACGTTCCTGACGCCATCCGTCCCTGGCCCGATCAAACCGTTCGCTGGACGCTGGAGTTGACCGCGCTGATGTTCGACACGCGCTTCGACGAAGAGCTGCTCGCCGATCTCGATCTCGTCGCGCTGCAACATGCAACGGTTGGTTCGTTGTCAAAGGGCGAAGCGAAGCGGCTCGATATCGCCCTCGGGCTCTCGGTGCCGCGGCCGGTGCTGCTGCTCGATGAGCCGTTCGACGGACTCGATCTTCGCCAGACCCGCCAGGTCATGAACATCCTTCGCCGCGATGCCGCGAAGGGCCGCACGCTCGTGCTCTCCATTCACCAACTGCGCGACGCCGAGCGCGTTTGCGATCGATTTCTTCTGCTCGATCACGGCCGGTCGGTGGCCGAGGGGACGATTGATGAGTTGACGTCGGGAGCGGGTGGGCTCGAGGAGGTCTTCCTTGCGCTTACGTGATCTGGTGCGCAAGGAGCTCGCGGAGTTAGCGGCCAGCCGTGCATTCTGGTTGTTGCTGGTCATCGTGGGGCTGCTGACGGGACAGGCTTTCATCACCGCCGTGAATGCGTATGCCGAGGCCAGTGGAATCGGCGGAGGAGCCGCGGCGCTGGCGCAAGGGCTGTCGCCGCTCGACGGCATCCTCACGCCAACCCTCGGCGCATACGATCTCGCAATCACGCTGCTTTTTCCGTTCGTGGCCATCCGCCTGATTGCGAATGAGAAGTCGTCGGACGCGATCAAGTTGATGCTGCAATGGCCGGCATCGATCGAACGGCAGATTGCCGCCAAAGTGATCGCGCTGACCGGGGCGTGGATCGTCTCGCTGCTGCCGTTCTTCATCGCGCTGACGTTGTGGCGCGGCTACGGCGGACATCTGCACGCCCCGGAAGTGCTCAACCTGCTCGCTGGATACACGCTCCGCTTTTTGCTCATCGCGTCGATTGCGATGGCCGCTGCGGCGCTGATGTCGGGCGCTGCCAACGCGGCCATCGTCGTCCTGGCCTTCACGATCGGCACGTGGGCGCTCGATTTCATCGCCGCAGGCCGCGGCGGGATCGTGCAGACGGTCGCGTCATTCACGCCCACTGCAGCGTCGCGCGGTTTCGAACGCGGACTGTTCCGCGTCGACGTCGTGCTCGTGATGCTGATCGTCTCTCTCTTCGGATTCGCCCTCGCCGCGAATTGGCTTCACCTCGGGCGCAGCATCAAGGCACGGTTTGCGGGATCGGCTGTGTTGTTGATTCTGGCGGGACTCGGGGTCGTCAACGTGCTGATGCTCGTGCGGTCGAGTTTCGATCTCTCCGAGAACCGCCGTAATTCTTTTTCGGCAGCCGACGAATCAGCGCTTGCTCATCTCCCGGAGCCGCTTTCCATCACGCCGTTTCTTGCTTCCGAGGATCCGCGAATGATGGATTTTGAGAGCAATGTCCTCGTGAAGCTGAGGCGTTCGGTGCCGGAGTTGCGCGTCATATACCCGCTTGCCGGACGCGCCGGCCTGTTCGAGAACGACTCGCGCTACGGCGAGATCGTGTACCAGCTTGGACCGAAGAGAGCGCTGAGCCGCTCGACGACCGAGGAGATCGTGCTCGATACGATTTATGGCCTCGCGGGCATGCAAGCGCCCGCGCGCGAGGCGTCGTCGTATCCGGGGTATCCGCTGGCGAAAAGAGCCAACGGCGCGGCGATCATCTTCTACGTCGTGTGGCCCGTCGTGATCGCAGCGATCTGGTTTCTCAGGCGCCGGCTCTCGTCGAAAGGTCACTTCACAACAAACTGATCGAACTGGCTCACGCTGTCGGTCTTCGACCAGACGCCGACTTTTCCTGACACCGGCTCGGCAAGTGTGTAATCGAGGATCGGCTTGTCGTCGAGAAATCCGCGGAGTTGCGTACCGGCGACGGCGATCTTGATCGTGTGCCATTCGCCAAGCGGAATGTGGACGTTTTCGGAGCCTTTCTTGACAAAACTTCGCTTACCGGTCTTGAACGTC
Source organism: Thermoanaerobaculia bacterium (assembly GCA_963719365.1). Lineage (GTDB taxonomy): Bacteria > Acidobacteriota > Thermoanaerobaculia > Gp7-AA8 > Gp7-AA8 > JADGNZ01. Next base: position 3,795,790 of record OY970380.1, read on the forward strand.
CACAGCACGAGGTTGTCTTCTTTGCCGTTGAAACGAACGGTCAGATAGTCGCCGTTCGGCTTAAGATTGAAGAGGATGCCGGCACATTGATCGAGCTGGCCGGCCAGCAGACGAAAACGGACCGAGATCTCGCCGTCGTGAAAATCATCAACTCCTTTCGCAACGGCATACGGAAAATAGGCGTAGGCCTTCACGCTATCGATGAACTCTTCGTGTTTCGCGCCGTAAATCGTGCGCGCTTTCGCAGCCAGACCCGCGGACGGCTGGCCTTTGATCCATTGCCGTCCATCGACTTGGTATACGGTCTTGCCTGCGCCGTCTTTTGCCACGCTCCAATCGCCCACAATTGCCAGAAACGCCGTGGGCGGCACGGAGACACTTCCGGCCACCGCCAGAGATAGCAATGCGATCGAAATCAAGGCTGTTTTCATTTAATAACCTCGTTCACGCTGGTATTTGTTTGGAAGTGGACAGCGCTGAACCTTCAGCGCTGTCCATATTCCGGCCGGAATCAGAAAACGAATCGCACTTGCATTTGGAACATCCTCGGTGGATCGACGTTGGCGAATGCGGGGATGGCATTGGAATCCGTTCCCGCGGCGACGAGCTGGCCGAACGTCGTGTTGGGAGTATCTTTGTCGCCGTAAACCGTCTGCCCGCGGCCGAGGTAATTGCCGTGATTGAGAAGATTGAAGCCTTCGACGCGAAGCAGGAGCGTACCGAATTGTGACTGTTTGAGGCGGCCTTCGAGGAAGAGTCCAACATCCGAGGTGGCAGTGCCACGGAAAGCGGACTTGCTCATGACGACGCCGTTCACGACGGGCCGGTCGTTGTTGGCACTGTCGCCATTGTTATCGGCGCCTGTTGTGGCGGTGAATGGCCGTGCGGACGCGTATTGCATCAACGTTCCGGCGGTGATGTTGAAGGGCAACTGATAATTGACCTGAAGGACGGCGCGATGGCGCTGATCGAGCACGCTTGGTCCGCGCTCGACTTCGCCGAGGCGGGCGATGTTGCTGTCATTCGGTGCGACGCCGTTGCCGTCCGGCTCTGTGGTATTCGTTGCATGGGACAACGTGTAGCTGAGCGCGGCGTACAAACGTGAATTGCGATAGGTGATCTGCGTCTGCAAGCCGTTGTAATCCGCTTCGCCGAGGTTCATGAGTACGTTGACTTGGCGCACGCCGCCATTGACGGGAAGAATCGGACGCGTTGCGTTTGCCGCGACCACACTGCGCACTTGGCCCGGTGCGGTGCGATCGAAAGGTGCCGGCGCGTTCAGGTCGACCGTGCGCACGAGATTGGTCCAACGCTGGTGCACGAAATCAGATCCGATGAAGAAGCCCGTCCCGAATTCGCGCTCGGCGCCAATGGTCATGACCTGGCTGCGCGGGTTGACCAATTGATCGGGATAATTCGGCAATTTGTCAAAATTCAGCCCATATTTCGCGAACTGTGATTCGTAAAAGGAGCGCCGGCCGGCCTGAATCGTGATGTCGCGCGCCGGTAATTGAGAAGGCAGCAACGTCTTGGGATCAAACTGGAGCGGGAGACACGCACCGGTCAGGCAGGTCGGAAATCCGAGTTGTCCCGGAATGGCTGTGTAGGTGGTCAATCCGTCCAAGCCGTTAACCAGATAGCTTGCAATCAGATTCGACTGAATCTGCGTGTAATACATACCGTAGCCGCCGCGAATGGCCAGACGCGGATCGCCGTTTGGATGCCAGCCAAATCCTAGACGCGGCTCGAAGTTCCTCTTCGCATCGGTCAGCGTCTGCCGGTCGTAGCGCAGACCGGCGTCGATGTTGAGGTCATTCGTGACGTGAATCGTGTCCTGCACGAATCCGGTGTAGAGCTCCTGCGTGAGCTCGTAGCTGCTGATCCCGAAGTTGATCGGCTGCGTGTAACTCTGCACGTCCGCCAGCGTCAATGAGCCAAAGGGCGCCGTCGTATTGGGCTTAAACAAGAACGTACCGAGGACCGCGGTTCCTGGCTCGTTGCCGAAACCACCCGACGTGTGATGAATGACTCCTCCGCCGAAGCGGACGTAGTGCTTGCCGTGCGACCAGGAGAGTGTGTCGGAGAATTGTGCCTGACGACCAAAAAGATCGGAGAGCCTTGATTGTCCAATGGTGAAGGGCACGGACCCTGTGCGTGTGTACGCTGTTGAGAGCGTCTTTGCTTCCCATTTCGTGACCGGATCGCCGTTCAGGTATGTGAATCGTGCTTCATTGAGAAGGTCGTCTTCGATCACCGCAGTATGGTTTAGCTGCGCAGTGGTCGCTGCTCGCGAGTATTTCCGCGCAACGCTCGGTGCATTCGTGCCACCCACGGCGTCCTGGGGATTGTCGTCGTAGAAACGATCGGAGTTTACGCGCAGCATCACGATCTGGCTCGATGTGAGCTGGTGATCCAACCGTCCATTGAAGAGTGATTGGCGATAATGGCCCGTATATTCGAGGTTGCCATCCGCCGGCAGAACGAATGACGGCAGCGATTTCGAAAGAAACGCCGTTCGATCCTGCCGGGTATAGTCAGCCGTCAGAAAGAAAAACGTTTTGTCTTTTACGATCGGCCCGCCGATCGATCCGGAGTACTGGTTCAGCGCGTCGGGAATGTCCACCGGGCTGATGGCCGTGATTGCGATGGGCTTGGTGGTCGGATCGCAAGCCGGCACCGATGGTGCGCAGAAGCCGTCAGTCGAGAACCTCTTCGCCTGCATGCTGCCGAGGCGGTTCATGTAAATCATTTCGCCATGCAGTGCGTTCGTGCCCGACTTGGTGACGATATTCAGCGCCGGTCCGGCGGTCCAGCCGTACTCCGACGAGAAGGCATTCGAAAGCAGCGTCACTTCCTGCACGGCGCCCAGCGGGATGGTGGCGATCATTGTCTGGCGTCCCCACGCTTCGTCGTCGTTGGCGCCGTCGAGCGTGAAGGTGGTCGTGCGGCGCGAGCCCGCGCCCGTGACGAAATAGGTCTGATTGACGAAAAGATCCCCCGTCCCTTTTCCCTGCCGGAATGCGGAGTTGAGCAGCGGCAACGTCGACAACTTGCGCCCGAGGATTGGCGTCTCGTCGATCTGCCAGCTCTCGATCCTTCTCCCGATCTGCGGATCGGCCCTCACTCCCTCGGTCGTCCCAAACACGGTGACTTCGGACGCGCCGGAGACGAGCAAGCTGAATTTCAGCGTCGCGGTCTCACCCGAGCGCAGCGCGATGTTCTTGCGCTCTTCATTGCCGAATCCTTCTTTCGAGACGCGAACAGTGTAGGTTCCGGTCAGAGACAGCGCGGGCATCGTCACTCTGCCGTTGCTCGCGGAGAGCGCGTCGCGCACCGCGCCGGTGGCGTCGTTCACCAACGACACTTTGGCGCCCGGCACGACCGCGCCCGTTTGATCGACGACATCCACGACCAGCGTCGCGGTGTTGGGTGACTGCGCGGCGAGAGGCGCCGCAATGAACATGAGTGAACAAACAAGAAGTAAAATTACAGATGAGACGAACGTCTTCATCGCGTTCTCCTTCGATTGTGTTTTCTGGCGGGACGGGCGCGGGCCGCGGAACTAGATGTTCCAGCGGCTGCAGACCAGAAGGAGATCGACCGATCGCGGGAGCGGCTCGGATTTCGGCGCGTCCCGATAGGTGGCGGTTTGTTTCGTGCTTGTACTGGTTAGAGATGCGGCCCACTTGCCCGCGGGCGCAAGGAGCGGCGGAGCGTCCGTCGTGACTTCCGCAATCCGTCCGAATGAGTGCGAGGGGATTGGAGTCGAAGACTGCCTCGTGACGCCGGAACCGTTTCGTGCACCATCGGTCCACGAGAGAACTGCCGGGTCGCCATCGCGCGCCGCTTCGCCGCGCCCGAATTGCACGAGTGGCGGAACGAGATGCTCGGCATTGGGATCGCGCGTAATCGCGAACGAATCGTTGGTCTCGAAGTGTGCTTCGTGTACCTCGTCGCCGGTACGAATCAGTATGCGTGCTTCCCGGCTGTCGACGTTGGGAACGAGGAAGGTGAATCGCTTCCGATCGATGTCGAGATGCGGCGTGATGCGGAACGCGTAGTACTTGCCGCCATCGACCGAAAGAAACGCCTCCCACTCTTCCGCCGATGCCGGCAACTGCTCCGCCGACCAGCGCAACTCCGCAAATGACCCGCCGCGCAGCGTCGCCCCGGCCGCAGGCGAGACGAGACGCAGCGACTCCGCCCGCGCAAACGAGGCGAAGGCAAAGAGAGCAACCGCGAGAAGCGATCGTTTCAGCCGCGACATTGAGATCGGTGATGATAAGCCCACCGCCGCGCGATGAGAAGGGAAGGCGCCAAAAGTGAGCCATCTCTTTCCGATCACGCGACGCCCGTAGTAGCGTTGCACCATGAACAAACGCACGCTTGGATCTCAGGGTTTGGTCGTTTCCGCCGAGGGGCTTGGGTGCATGGGGATGAGCCAGTCGTATGGGCCGGCGGATGAGCAGGAATCGCTCGCTACCATCGACCGCGCCATCGAGCTCGGCATCGACTTCTTTGACACGGCCGAGGTTTATGGACCTTATAAAAATGAGGAGTTGCTCGGGCGCGCGCTTCGTGGGCGGCGTGATCGCGTCATCATCGCCACGAAGTTCGGTTGGAAGATCGAGGACGGGAAGATGACCGGCGTCGATAGCAGCCGTATTCGCGACGCGGTCGATGGATCGCTACGCCGGCTGGAGACCGATCACATCGATTTACTCTACCAGCACCGCGTCGATCCGAAGATTCCGATCGAGGATGTCGTGCGCACGATGAGCGATCTCGTTCGCGAAGGAAAAGTTCGCTTCCTCGGACTCTCCGAAGCGGGCGAGCAAACGATTCGCCGCGCGCACGCCGTCCATCCGATCACCGCGCTGCAGAGCGAGTACTCGCTGTGGGAGCGCAATCTCGAGCCGCGCATCATTCCGCTTCTGCGCGAACTCGGCATCGGTCTCGTTCCTTTCAGTCCCCTCGGCCGCGGTTTTCTCGCAGGCAGTGCCAAGCGCGCCGAGGAGTATCCGGAAAACGACTTCCGCCGGAACGATCCGCGGTTTCAGGGAGAGAACTTCGATGCGAACGTGCGCGCTGCCTCGATCGTGCGCGACATCGCCACGAGCCGGAATGCGACACCGGCGCAGATCGCACTCACCTGGCTGCTGCACAAAGGCGACGACATCGTCCCGATCCCCGGCACAAAACGGCGCAAGTACCTGGAAGAAAACGCCGCCGCCGCATCGATCACGCTGAGCGCCAACGAGATGAAACGCCTCGACGAATCGCTGCGCCCCGAGGCGATCTCGGGACCGCGGTACAACGAGCGGGCGATGGGGTGGGTGGACCGGTGAGAATCAATTGACAATGGATAATTGACAATTGACAACGGTCGGACGTTACGCCGCCGCTTCACCGTCCTTTTGCAATGCCCCCCTCATCCGGCTTCGCCACCTTCTCCCCCCGCAAAAAGCGCGGAGGGAGAAGGCGCTCGGTTGGAAAGGCTACGTTGTAAGAAATGCGAGTCAGGCGTAGCGCCGCCGGCTCGACGGCTGGTCCGCCGCCGGCTCGGCGGCCACCTTGCGCACAGGCCAGAGCCACAACATCAATACAGTCAGTAGCGCTGCGACGCACGATCCGTAGAAGCTCATCGGTCGATACACGACGCGAACGTCCGAGGTTCCCGCGGGCACTTCGAATCCGATGAACGTGCCGTCGATGTGACGTAGTGGAACGCGGTGGCCGCCGACATACACACGCCGTCCCGGGGCGAGCACTTCGCTTGATTCGATGAGCGTTGGCGACGGCGCGACGATTGTCATCGCAAACTCGCCCGGCGCATCGCTGCGCAGATTGCGCACTTCGGCGCCGCGCGCGAAGAAACGCGGAAGTACCGCGGGATTCTCCCAAAGCGTTCCGTCGGCGCCGCGATAGAGAAGTCGCCACGCTCCTCCCGGCGAGGAATCGGGCTCGCCGAGGAGGAAGCGGACGTTCAGGAAGTTGAGCTCGGGCCGGTTCGCGTCTTTGATCAGCGGAAGCCAGCCGAGCTCCGGCGCGGTGAAGCGGCGCAGGTAGCTGTCGTATGTCGCGAAGGCCATGGGATCGCTGCCGCGAACATCTTCGAGTCCGTATTGCGCGGAGGAATCCGGCAGGAGAACCCAGGCCAGACCGGCCACGCGGAACGGCTCGCGCGGCGCGTGCGCGCGCAAGGCATCGACGATCGGAAGCGGCGGACGAAAGTACTTCGCGTCGACGAGCGCGTTGAAGCCGCTGTTGAATGCAGCGAGCTCCGCGAAGACGAGTGCGACCGCGGCCCAGGAGCGGAACCGCTGCGGCACGAACATGAAGATGAGGATCGCCGCGACGCCGATCAGGTCAATCGGACGCATCAGGTTGGAGCGTTTGACGTAGACGTAGATCGCCAGCAACACGATCGGCGTAGACGCGATCGCCATCGCGGTCTTCGACACATCGAGAGCCTTCGCCCCTACGATCGCGATCAGAAAAATGCAGACGAATCGCAGCTTGTCGTTGGCGGCGATGTTGAACGGCGGGATGGCGTTCAGCGCGTGGCCGAACATCGTCCAATCCATCGCCACGAAGAAGAGAATGATCGCGAGCGCGATGCGCCCGCGGTCGCGTGCTTCCGTCCTTCGCACGAACATCGCCGCCAGCGCGAGCGCCAGCGGAAGCAGACCGGCGTACGAGATGGCCACACCGATGTAGTGCGGCGCCCACGACCAGTTGTGCCGCACCGGATTGCCGAATCCGTTCGGGCTGATGATGGCCCACCCCGCGTTGAAGGGGAGCATCGGAACGGGAACGGCATTGCGCAGCGAGGCGAAGCGCTCGCTGATGCGCACCTGTTCGAGCACGGGAACCCACGCTGGCCCGCCGAGCGCGAGGCCGGTGACGACACCAGTCAATGGCGCGCGAAAGCGGCGAGCGATGTTGCGAAGCGTCGCGGTTACCGTGTCTCGCGGCTGTTCGGGAGGAGTGGTATCGCGAGACTGCGGACCTGCGAGACCCCGAGACCTCCAGACCCCGCCCATCAGCTCGATCAGCAGGATTCCGCCGCAGCCGACGGCGATGTGCAGCACGCTTTCGGGATGGCCGTTCGCCAGCAGCGTGGCGATGACGAGCGCAACGAAGACGATGCTGGCCTTCGACTGGCGGTCGATGGCGTGCAGCAACGCGAAGATCGCGGCGGGGAGAAAAGCGACGACCGAGGCGGTCGAGTAGTAGAGAAAGACGGTCATCACCGTCGAGAAGCCGAAGACGATCGCGCCGAACACCGCGGCGGCATCGCTCACCTTTTCGCGCTTGAGAAAGAGATATGTGAAGAGCAGCGCGGCGAAAATCTTCAGCGCGGCCATGGCCACGATCTGCTTCGGCAACGGCACGATCAGGGTCGCCAGAAACAGCGGCGAGAAGGGCGCCGACTCGCCGTTCGCCAGCAGCGGATAGCCGGCAAACGAGTAGCGGTTCCAGAGCGGCGCGCGGCCGTGCGCCAGCTCCTCGCGCACCACCTGCATCCACGGCAGAAACAACTTTACCGTGTCATTCGTCAGCGGATTCGCGGCAACGAGGTCGCCGAACAGGCCGCGCCACGGATAGCCGCGCGCCACTTCATCGACCGGCACCGGAAGCTTGTTGCTGAACACCGCGCCGTGCAGAAACACGAGTGTGAGCGCCATCAAAAGCAGCGCGATCGTCCAAGGCACCGGCGCGATCCATCGCCGGACGCAAGCGACGAGAAGCGCGGCCGGGAGAAGGATGCCCAAAAGCAAAAGTACGATCACGCGAAGATGATCGTACGTTGTTCACGCGGCGGAATGTGACGTCTCAACGCGTCATGAACGCGGCATCCTGGTGACGGCAATTTCAGAATGACAGACGCAGCTCCATGAACTTTGTGCCCTCGATCGGGTTGAATCGATACGGCGCGATCTCGACGAAACCGAGGGATTCGTAGAGCGGGATGGCGGTGGTCATCGTTGGGAGCGTGTCGAGGCGCATGCGTGTGTAGCCGCGATGCCGGGCCTCGCCGATGATGCGCTCGGCCAGCGTGCGGCCGAGGTTGTGGCCGCGAAATTCGGGGCGGATGTAGAGGCGCTTCATCTCGCATGTCGTGTCATCGAGACGGCGAAGCGCGACGCAGCCAGCGACGCGAGCGTCTTCGTTCGCGACGAGGATCAGCTCATAGAACGAAGCCAGCGTTGCCAGCTCGTGATCGAGATCCTGAAACGAAAGATCGACGCCGAGGGCGGATGCGTATTCGAGAATGAGCTCGCGGACGACTTGAAGATCGTTCGCAGGTTCGATCGCGATCACACCACGAGCTCGCCGCGAAAAACGGTGACGGCGTGACCGGCAAGTTTCACGCGATCGCCTACGAGCCGCACGCGCACTGCCCCGCCGCGCGGAGACGCCTGAAACGCGTTCATCTCGTTCTTGCCGAGCCGTTGCGCCCAGAAGGGAGTGAGACAGCAATGCGCAGAACCGGTGACCGGGTCTTCATCGACTCCAACCGCCGGTGCGAAGAAGCGCGAGACGAAGTCGTATGCGCCTTTGTCGGCGCGGCTGGTGACGATGACACCACGCACGGGAAGTTGGCGCAGCACGGAATGATCGGGCTTGAGGTTGCGCAATTCCATTTCGGATGGCAACTCGACGATGTAGTCGAACTGATTGCGGCCAACGTACGTGGCGTTGTCTATGCCGAGGGCGTCGAGAAGTCCAGCCGGCGCGGCGATCGCTTCGTCGCGTTTGGCCGGGAAATCGAGCTCGATGAAGTCGCCGTCGCGGGCTGCTGTCAGCACGCCGCTCTTTGTGTGAAAGCGCAGCACGGCATCGCTGCTGACGTTCTCGCTCCAGATCGCGTGCGCCGAGGCAAGTGTGGCGTGGCCGCAGAGATCGACTTCGACAGCCGGCGTGAACCAGCGCAGATTCCAACCATCATCGCGCCGCGACAGAAACGCGGTCTCGGCGAGGTTCATCTCCGCCGCGACATTCGCCATCCACCGGTCATCCCGCGCGCCGTCCATGAAACAGACGGCGGCGGGATTGCCTTTGAACGGCTCGCTGGTGAAGGCGTCGATCTGGAGAAGGCGCATGGGTGGTTGCTGGGTTACATGGTTGCCGAGTTGCCCGGTTGCCGAGTTACCGAAGTCTCCCGGCTGTCCGTAGCTGATTCTCAGGGCCGGGAAACTCGGCAACCTGGGAAACTCGGCAACCTAGCAACCCAAAGACCCAGCAACCCGGCAACCTAAATCATCAGAATCCCTGAACCGCCGCCGCCTTTGCGTACATCCAGCGGGTGAAGAGGAAGCCAACGATGATCACGCCGGCGAGGATGCCGTCGCGGACCCACATCGAAGCGCCGTACACGGTCGGGTAGTGATTGCTGATCATCAGGAAAATCAGCGGAACGGACATGTACGTGTTCTGGCGCGAGCGCAGGCCGGCCTGGCGCACGGTCTCGGCGTCAGCGGGGTTGCCGTCCTTGATGCCGCGAATGATTTTCTGCTGCGCGGGCCAGATCACCATCCAAACGTTGAGCGCCATCATCGTGCCGAAGATGCCGCCGGAGTGAATGTAGAGCGCGCGGCCGCTGAAATGTCCTGCGGTGGCGAGCAGGCAATAAACCGCGGCGAAGAGGACCATGTTGATGATGCTGGCAACGGTGACGTTTTTGATCTGCTTCAGGATCAGGTTGTAGATCACGAATCCGACCGCGAGCGCGATCAGAACGATGGCCAGCCAGAGCCACGGATTGCCGATGTGGTCCTGATCGAACAATACGGATTTGGTCTGGTAGTAGATGATTCCGAGCAGCAGGAAGCCGGTGATCCAGGTCCACGCGGCGCCCCAGCGGAACCAGAAGAGAGCGCGCGGCATCAGCTCCGGCACGACCACTTTCTTGGTGGGCCCGTCCATCTTGCCCGCGAACGGTCCGTTGACGAAGTTGAAGAACCAGAGATGACCGATCCACATCACGCCTGCGACGACGTGGCCCCACCGGAAAATGAGCTGTAGCCAATTGTTGATTTCAGGATTCATACGCTCTCCTCAATCGCTGCGGTTTGGGGTAGCCTGCGGTCGATTATATGTCGCCCCAAGAATTCGAGAATCGCGTTGCCGTCGTCACCGGCGGTTCAAGCGGGGTCGGCCGTGCGACTGCGGAGATGCTGGCGATGCGCGGCGCACGCGTGGTGATCTTCGCGCGTTCCGCCTCTACGTCAGGGCAGCTCGGCGAGAACATGTTTGCCGTCGACGGCGATGTCAGCGACGAAGCTGCAATCGACCGGCTCTTCGCAGAAACGGAGTCGCGCTTCGGCGATTGCGACATCCTCATCAACTGCGCCGGCATGATCGATCCGAAAGCGTTGATCGACACAACTCCTGACGCCTGGGATCGAATGTTCGCGGTCAACGTACGAGGAACGTATCTCGCCACGCGGCGGGTGCTGCCTTCGATGATCGCGAAACGTGCGGGCGCCATCGTCAACGTCGCTTCGATCTCCGGTGTCATCGGACCGGAGAAGTTTCCGGGATGGGTTTCGTACTGCGCCAGCAAGGCGGCGGTGATCTCGATGACCGAGGCGCTGGCGGTGGAAGTGAAAGGGTTTGGCGTGCGCGTCAACAGCGTCAGCCCGGGATCGGTCGACACGAAAATGTGGGCGGCGGCAAGCGGCGGCGCGCCCGCTGCGATGACCGCGGACGAGGTTGCCGAGGTCATCTGCTTCCTGGCGTCCGACCGGGCGCGCGCTGTGAACGGGCAGGACGTGCATGTCTACTCTTCGTGAGTTGCGGCCGACATACGCAACGATCGATCTCGACCGCTTTGTGCACAACGTCGATGTGATCGGACGCTTGTTGCCCGAGGGCGCGCGGCTCTTGCCGGTGCTCAAGGCCGATGGCTATGGACACGGCGCGGTCGAGCTGGCGCGGCGGCTGACGAACGATCGCGCGACGATGATCGCGGTCTCGCTGCTCGAAGAGGCGCTCGAACTGCGACAGGCTTCGATCACGCTGCCGATTCTTGTACTGGGACCGATCTCGCGCGAGCAGATTCCCATCGCGCTCGATCATGACGTGACGATCGGCGTGATCGGACCGGAGGAGCTGGAATCGGTCTGCGAAATCGCCGGCGATCGCGATGCGGCCATTCACCTCAAGCTCGATACCGGCATGGGCCGGATGGGCGTGATCGAGAGCGAATTGCCGCGCGTCATTGAGATGATTCGCGCAACTCCGCGCCTGCGCATCGAAGGGATCTACACGCATTTCGCGAACGCCGAAGATGCGAATGATCCGTTCACCGGACAGCAGATCGCGGCCTACGATCGAATGCTGGCCGAGCTTCGCGAGCACGGAATCGACGCGCCGCGTCATCATTTCGCGAACTCTCCGGCGACGCTGCAGGGGCTCGTCCGGCCAGGGGATTTCGCGCGCGTCGGCATCGCGCTCTACGGTCCGCAACGCATCGTTACCGCTGCAGGCACGATCGAGCCGGTGCTGCGCTGGCGCACGGAGATCATGCGGCTGAAGGATCTTCCGGCCGGACATGCGGTCGGCTACGGCACGACGTTCCGAACAACGCGGCCAAGCCGGATCGCGACATTGCCGGTCGGTTACGCCGACGGCTACGACCGGCTGCTGTCGAACAACGGCGAGGTGCTCGTTCGCGGGAAACGCGCTCCAGTCGTCGGGCGCGTGTCGATGGATCTCATCACGATCGACGTCACCGATGTCGCGGGCGTCACTGTGGGTGACGAAGTCATTCTCATCGGCGAGCAGGGTGACGAGATCATCACCGCGAATGAGATGGGGCTGAAGTCGCAGACGATCGGCTACGAAGTCTTCTGCCGCATCAGCTCCCGCGTTCCTCGGCTCTACCCAGACCACGACGCATTTCGGATACGCTCCCGTTTCGCCGAATGAACATCCTGGAACGGATCGGCCGCGTTTTCATCCGTCTCTTCGAAGAGACCGGCCTCTGGTTCCGAATGCTGGCCCGGACATTCGTGTGGACGTTCCGTCCGCCGTTCGAAGGGGGCGAGTGGCTGCGCCAGATGGTGCGCGTCGGCGTCGACTCTATCCCGGTCGTTTTTCTGACGACGATGTTCACCGGCATGGTTATGGCGCTGCAGACGTACAACGGTTTTCATCGCGTCCATGCTGAGAATTTCGTCGGGAGCGTCGTCGCGCTGGCGATGTTGCGCGAGCTGTCGCCGGTGCTCGTAGCGCTGATGGTGACAGGACGCGTCGGTTCGTCGATGGCCGCGGAGATCGGGACGATGCGGGTGACGGAGCAACTCGACGCGCTCGAGACGCTGGCAACGGATCCGGTGCACTATCTTTTCGTTCCGCGCGTCATCGCCGGCATCGTCATGGTTCCGTTGCTGACGATTCTTGGCGATGCCCTCGGCGTCGGCGGCGGCTATCTCGTCGGCGTGAAACTGATGGGCGCGAATCCGGTGATCTATGAGAACAACACGTATCAGTTCCTGCACATGAACGATGTCTGGAGCGGATTGATCAAGTCGGCGTTCTTTGGATTGATTCTCACGCTCACCGGTTGTGTGCGCGGGTATTACACGAGCGGCGGCGCGGAGGGAGTGGGGCGGGCCACAACCGCGGCGGTCGTGAGCGCGTCGCTGATCATTCTATTTACTGATTTCTTTTTGACGAAACTGTTGTTTTGAGTTGCCGGGTTACCGAGTTGCCGAGTTGCCTGCGTGGGCAACCCGGCAACCCGGCAACATGGCAACCCGCGAATCCCCAGTGATCTCCCTCCAGCACGTCGATAAGACGCTTGGCGGGAGAAAAGTGCTCGACGATATGTCGTTCGACGTCGCGCGTGGAGAATCGTTCGTGATCGTTGGCGGCTCAGGCGTCGGGAAGAGCGTGACGATCAAGCACATCATCGGGTTGATCAAGCCCGATCGCGGACACGTCATTGTTGATGGTCAGGATATCGGTGCGCTACGGCCGGCGGATCTGAACCGATTCCGCCGCCGATTCGGGATGTCGTTTCAGGAAGGAGCGCTTTTCGACTCGATGTCGGTATTCGAGAACATCGCCTTCCCGCTGCGGCGCCACACGAAGTTCACGGAGGGGCAGATCCGCGAGCGCGTCGACGAATGTCTTGAGCTCGTCCATCTCGAAGGCGTGTCGTCGAAGCGACCATCCGAACTGTCGGGAGGTATGCGCCGCCGCGTCGGTTTCGCACGTGCCATCTCGCTCAAACCGGAGATTCTGCTGTTCGACGAGCCGACCACCGGACTCGATCCCGTCATCAGCGACGTCATTGCCGATCTGATCGTAGAAATGGACCGTACGCTCAATACGACGACCGTGACGATCACTCATGACATGAAAGTGGCATTCAAGATCGCCGATCGTATCGCTATGCTCTACAAAGGACGGATCGTGGAAGAGGGCACGCCCGAGGCGTTCCAGCAGTCGCAGAACCCAATCGTGCAGCAATTCATTCAGGGACGCGCGGAAGGGCCGTTAACTGCAATGGACAATGGATAATTGACAATTGATAACGACGACGAGGCGTTTTTCATTGTCAATTGTCCATTATCAATTGTCAATTAACAAAGGAGTTGTCATGAAACGATTCATCTTCGTTTTCGCAACGCTGTTTGCCGCGGCCGCGCTTCATGCGGCGTCGATCACTCTGCGCGTCGATGCCACAGGCGTTCCTTCGAACGTTTATCACGCGCATCTCACCATTCCGGTAGCTGCCGGGCCGCTTACGCTTTATTACCCGAAATGGATTCCTGGCGAGCATGGACCGACTGGCCCGATCAACGGGCTGGCGGGATTGCAATTCACGGCGAACGGAAAGAACGTTGCGTGGCAGCGTGATCTTGTCGACATGTTCGCGCTGAACCTCGACGTTCCCGCCGGGGCGACATCGCTCGATGCGGATCTCGACTACATCGCACCTGCTCCCGGCGCGAACTTCACCGCGGGCGCATCAACATCTCCACGGCTGGCGGTTCTGAGCTGGAACACGGTCTTGCTCTATCCCAAAGGCGCGGCCAGTGACGCGATTTCTTATTCGGCAACATTGCGGATCCCGGCGGGATGGCAGTTCGCGACTCCATTGGAGACGCGCGGCCGCACCGGCGACGATATCGAGTTCGAGACGGCTTCGCTCACTACGCTGGTCGATTCGCCGGTGCAGCTTGGAACGACTCTGCGAAAGATTGACATCCCGAACAAAAGCGGCCTGCGCCATACGATGAATTTGCTGTCCGAAAGCGCGGATGCCGTCCAGACGCCTGACGACTTTGCGGCTCAGTACGGCAGACTTGTGGACGAGACCTCAACTCTTTTCGGCGCGAACCATTATCGTCACTACGATTGGCTCCTCACACTGAGCGATGCCGTTGCGCACTTCGGGCTCGAGCATCACGAATCGAGCGACGATCGCGTCGCCGAGAACAGGCTGCGCGAAGATCCGAGCCGCAAGTGGGTTTCCACGCTGATGGCGCACGAATTCGTTCATTCCTGGAACGGTAAATTTCGCCGTCCAGCCGGTCTGGCCACCGGCAATTATGACAAGCCAATGACCGGCGAGCTCCTTTGGGTCTACGAAGGTCTCACCGAATACCTCGGCGATCTTCTTCCGGTCCGGGCGGGCATCCTTTCAGCCGGCGATTATCGTGAGAACCTCGCCGAAACCTACGCGCAGATGGCGCAGCACACGGGGCGCACGTGGAGGCCGTTGCTCGATACCGCCGTTGCTGCCCAGTTGTTGTACGAAGCGCCAGGCGCGTCCACGAATTGGCGTCGCAGCGTCGATTATTATCCCGAGGGCGAGCTGCTATGGCTGGATGCAGACATGACGATTCGCTCGCTGACTTCCGGCAAACGATCTCTCGATGATTTTTGCCGTGCGTTTTACGGAGGCACGAGCGGACATGCCGAGTTGAAGCCGTACACGTTCGACGATCTTGTTGCGGCGCTGAACAGTGTCGCGCCGCATGATTGGAAGGCGTTTCTGAACGAGCGCCTGAGCTCCACTGCTCCGGCGCCGCCCATTGGCGGCATTGAGCAAGCTGGTTGGAAGGTCATTTACAACGACAAACCGAACACCGCCTTGCAGTTCAGCGAGGAAGAGCACAAGGGCGCCGACCTCAATGCATCTCTCGGATTTACCGTGCAGGAAAGCGGCGCGGTCGGCGACGTCGTGCCTGGGTCGGTTGCGGCACGAAACGGGCTCACTCCCGGAGCGCACATCATCGCTGTCAATGGCCGTGCATTCACAATCGCCCGGTTGCGAGCCATCGTGAAAGCGTCAACGAGCTCGACAACTCCAATCGAACTAATCGTCCGGAACGGTGACTTCTTCGTGACGCAGTCAATCGACTACCGTGGCGGAGAACGTTATCCGCATTTGGAGCGTGTAACCGGCAAGCCTGATCGCATGGAGGCGCTGACGAAGCCGTTAGTACCAGTGGCAGCAGCGAAGAAATGAGCTCGGAAAATTGATAATTGACAATGGATAATTGACAACGTGATCCGCTGATCACGCGATCCATTATCCAAACCCAAACGAAAAGGGCGCGGTCGCCCGCGCCCTGTCGTTACTGCGTTTACCGGTGATTAGTCCTTGTGCATTTTGCGGTGGTGGTGCTTCGGGGTTTCCGACGTCGTGGCAGGCGTCTCGTCGACCGTGCTCGATGCCATCGGTGCCGGAGCTGGTGTCTCGGTGATGACAGGCGCCGGTGCCGGGGTCTCAACGATCACCGGTGCTGGAGCTGGCGTCTCGGTGACCATGGGCTGAATCGGTGCCGGCGAGTTGCTGACGACGGTCGTGCTTGTCGACTCGACTGGCGCCTCACTGACGACAACGGTGGATGATGAGGTCTTCTTGGGGATCAGGTTGACATTCGTGTTGTTGCCGAGGTTGGCTGCGTTGCCGTTGCCGCCAGCGGCGCTGCTGGTGTATGCGCGGCCGTCGCTGTCAACGGCTGCCGGGCCGGAAATCACGGCAGGAGTCGTCGTTCCACTCACTCCTTCCGCGTTCTTCGGCGCTGGAGCGGTTCCGACGACCGGAGTGTTGTTGTCCGCTGTCGTTGCCGCTGCCTCGGTGCGAAGCTGACCATATCCCTCTGACTGCGATGCTGCGTCATGATGTGCACACGCGCTGAGTGCGATTGCGAGCGCGGCTGAGCCGATGCCCGCCACTACTTTCTTGAAAATCATTTCTTTTTTCATTTTTCCTGACTCCTTGCTGCCTTCGATTTGACAGCTCGTCTATTGCCTTACCGGCACCGATCACAAGAGCAACTAGCTTGCCTACATTTGATTGACTACCATGTGCGGATGTCAGAACGCGTCTGGAAGGTCAGCGAGCTGATCCGCCAAATCAACCTGGACCTCTTTCGTTACAACGACATCAGCGTCGAGGGCGAGGCCACAAACGTCGTCCGATCGGCCGCTGGTCATCTTTATTTTTCGATCAAAGACGCCCGGGCACAGATGCGTGTGGTCCTTTTTGCCATGAACGCGCGCTTCCTTCGTTTCCGAATCGAGAACGGTTTGCAACTCGTCGTTCGCGGCCGGCTCACCCTTTATGAGCAAAAAGGTGAGTTTCAACTCAATGCCGTTTCTGTTGAGCCCGCTGGCCTTGGCGCGCTGCAGTTAGCATTCGAGCAGCTCAAGAAGCAGCTTGCCGAAGAAGGACTATTCGATCCCGCACACAAGAAAACGATTCCGATGCTGCCGCAGCGCATCGCCATCGTCACCAGTCCCACCGGCGCGGCCATCCGCGACGTCCTGAACGTCCTCGGGCGCCGTTTCGCCGGCCTTCACGTTCAGATTTATCCGGTGCGAGTCCAGGGACGCGAGGCCGGCCGGGAGATCGCCGCGGCAATCCGAAACCTGTCCCGCTGGCATCTGCACGACGTCGTCCTCATCTGCCGCGGCGGAGGTTCGCTCGAAGACTTGTGGGCGTTCAACGAAGAGATCGTGGCGCGCGCCGTCGCCGCATGCGTGGTTCCGACCATCTCCGCGATCGGTCACGAGACCGATTTCACGATCTGTGATTTCGTTGCCGACCTTCGCGCGCCCACTCCGTCAGCCGCAGCCGAGATCGTGATTCGCGCTAAAAGCGAGATTTGCTCACAACTCGATCACATGGCCCGGCGCGTGCGGCAAGTGGTCGAAACGCGCGTGCGCAACTACCGCCACGAGCTTCGCCACCTGGCATCCTCCGATCGACTCGGCCTGCTTCCCCGCCGGATCGCCATGCGGCGCGAACGCCTCAACCGTAGCCGCGTCACCCTCTTTCGCATGCTCGAAGCGCGAGCCCGCTCGATGCGCGCACGTCTGCTCGCCGTCAACGAGCCGCTGCTGCGCTTCCCCGCGCACATCGCCCGCGAGCGCCAACGCCTGCGCGCAACCGCCGCAACGCTGGACGCCGTCTCGCCGCTTTCCGTACTCTCCCGCGGCTACGCCATCGCGTTCTCGCGCACGAAACGGGGGCGGCGCAAGCCGATCCTCGACTCGAACGCGGTCAATGTGGGTGATGCAATCGACGTGCAGCTCAAACGTGGGGCGATGCAATGCACCGTCGACGCGAAGACATTGGGAATCGAGTCGGTGTGGCCGGAGTCACGGTCGGTAACCGATGCCCCAAATGCGCAGAAGCTCGGCGATACCGGTCTTAAACGGGCGTAGGGAAATCGTCTGCAGCGCCGGGAGGGGCCAAGCCAACATTCCTGGGTCGCAGTCCTTTGCCAGAAGTGGAACGATGCGCCCGTCGAACTTTGTATCGATGAGAGCAGCAAATAGTTCGCGTTTCACCCACATCGAAGAAATCGCTTCAGGAGTCAACACGACAGCAAACCAGTCGCACCGTTTCAGCGCAAACCCTATCTGGTCCAGCCACTGCTGTGCTCCAACAAGGTGCCGCTCGCTGTACCAAGCCGGGATTCCATGCCGGCGTAACTCCCCGGCGATACGGATTGTCAAGCGTTCGTCGTGATGCGAGTGTGAAAGGAAGATTTCGGCTGGAATCGACGGCATCGAGGTTGATCCGGCTCGCGTCGCCATCGCAGACTCAGGGGGCGACTACGCTCTCGGTCCAGACGTCTTTGACCTTGCTGTTTTCGGCGACAAAGTGCGAGCAGACGAACGGCTCTTTGCCTCGGAGCGGACCATCCCAGCGACTCGTTTGACGGTTCTTGATCCTGCGGATCTCGGCGGCGAACGGCGGACCACGGAACGAGTCTTTGTCGGGGAACGGAGCATCGCGTTCGCGATCGACTTCGCGACTCGATCCATATCGCCATCGACCGCATCGACGACATGCATGGTTTTGAGTATCCACGGAATGTTTTTCACGCCTCGGGAAAGAATAACCGGCACTACTCGATCCTTGAACCGAAGATTGGAAATCGCGTACTGAACCTCGCGCCCCAACGCGGGCGTTTCCACGCTGTGCTCCGAAATCAGGAAGATGACGGCATCCGCGCGCTCGAAGGCCTTGCCCGCTTCCAGTAGCCAATTGCTGCCGGGATAGAGCTCCCTGGCCGGGTCCCAGACCTTGAGTTTCTGCGCCAGAAGCCGAGGAAGCAACTCTTCCGCGAACTTGGAATCGCGCGAGTCGTAGCTGAGGAACAGTCGCATAGTCACCATTGTAAACCCGCGCAAATCAGCTATAACTCCGCTTCGCAGAGATGGCCCGCAAATCCAACGAATTCGAGAAGGCGTTTCAGCAGCTTGAGACGATCGTCAAGCGTCTGGAGTCGGAGGAGATGCCGCTCGATGAGTCGCTGCAGCTCTTCGAAGAGGGCATTCGTCTCTCTCGTTTCTGCAATCAGAAGCTCGAAGAGGTCGAAAAAAAGATTGAGCTGATTCTTTCCGATGCGAAAGGACAGCCGCGCGTCGAGCCGTTCGAGAGCGAAGAAGACGACGATCTCGGCGAGGCCGGCGAGGAGTGAGCGCAATCAATGAATGGCTGTCTGAAACGCGGCAAATCGTCGACCGCGTGCTGGATGCAAACCTTCCGGCAGCCGATACGCCGCCCGCGGTCATTCACGAAGCGATGCGTTACGCAGTTCTCGGCGGCGGAAAGCGCATCCGCCCCATTCTCGCAATTGCGGCGGCGGAAGCATGCGGCGCGCACGTCGATGATCTGCTTGTTTCCATTGCCGCGCTCGAGCTGATTCACACCTACTCGCTCGTCCACGACGACCTCCCCGCGCTCGACAACGACGATCTGCGCCGCGGCCGCAAGACTACGCATGTGGTTTTTGGTGAGGCCATGGCGATCCTCACCGGCGACGCGCTTCTGACCGAGGCGTTCTCGTGGCTGGCGAGACCCGTAGTGGCAGTTGATGCCGCGCATCAGCTTCGCGCCGTGCAGGAAGTAGCGCTCGCCGTCGATTCGAAGGGCATGATCGGCGGCCAGGTCGCCAACCTCATCGCCACCGGGACGAACGAGGCCACCGCCGAACAGCTCGACTTCATCCATCGAAACAAGACCGGCAAGCTGCTCACGGCCTCCGTCGTCCTCGGCGGACTTCTCGCGAACGCGGACGATGAGACGATCGAGGCTCTTCGCAATTACGGCCGCGCCATCGGCCTGGCGTTTCAAATCGTCGACGACCTGCTGGATCAGGAAGAAGACGCAACCACGCTCGGAAAGACCGCCGGCAAAGATCTGGCGCAGGGGAAGCTGACGTATCCCGCGCTCTTCGGCACAGATGCCGCACGCGCTGCCGTCGACACGCTTCTGGCCGAGGCAATCCGCAACGCTGCTATCATCGGCGGTCCGGTGAACTATCTGGCCGGGATCGCGCGTTTCATCTGCGAACGGCGATCGTGAGGCGCCGCAGCCAATGACGCTCCTCGAAACCATCAATTCGCCGCAAGACCTGCGGTCGCTCAATCGCCGGCAGCTCCACGAGCTCGCAGACGAGATCCGGCATCGCATCATCGAGGTCGTCTCGAAGATCGGCGGCCACTTCGGCGGCAACCTCGGCATCGTCGAGTTGACGCTGGCGCTGCACTACGTTTTCGATACGCCGCGTGACCAGATCGTCTTCGATACCGGCCATCAGACCTATCCGCACAAACTGATCACCGGACGCCGCGATACGTTCGAGACGATCCGCATGCACGGCGGTATCTCCGGATTCTGCAAGCGCGAAGAGTCGGAGTACGACGTCTTCAACGCCGGTCACGCGTCGACGTCGATTTCGGCCGCCCTCGGCATCGCCGTCGCGCGTGACATCAAAGCCGACAACTATCGCGTCGTGGCAGTCATCGGCGACGGCGCGCTCTCCGGCGGTCTTGCGCTCGAAGGACTCAATCAGGCTGGTCATCTCAAACGCAAATTGATGATCATCCTCAACGACAACGACATGTCGATCTCGACGAACGTCGGGGCGATGTCGGGATATCTGAACGGGATCATCAAAGGACAGACGTACAACCAGGCGAAGGACTTGGCCCGAGGGATCATGGACCGCATCCCGGTCGTTGGCGGCAAGCTCCACGGCATGGCCAGCGACATGGAGCAGCTCTTCAAGCACATGATCGTGCCGGGCACTCTTTTCGAGGAGCTCGGCTTCAAATATCTCGGACCCTACGACGGCCACGATCTCGATTTCCTGATCGATCTTTTCGAGAAGAACAAGGACTACAACGGGCCGCTGCTCGTTCACGTGATCACGAAAAAGGGGAAGGGCTACGTTCCGGCGGAGAACAAGCCGATCTGGTCGCATGGTGTGACGCCGTTCGACATCGGCTCAGGCGAGGTGGTGAAGTCGAAGCCGGCACCGCCGAGTTACACGGCGGTCTTCGCTGAGACCCTCATCGAGCTTGCCAAACGCGATCCGAAGATCGTGGCCATCACCGCCGCCATGCCGGACGGCACGGGCCTCGACAAGTTCGCAAAGGCTCACCCGGACCGCACGTTCGACGTTGGCATCGCCGAAGAACACGCGGTCACGTTCTGCGGAGGGATGGCCACGCAGGGTATGAAGCCGATCGCGGCGATCTACTCGACGTTTCTCCAGCGCGCCTTCGATCAGGTGTTCCACGATGTGGCCATCATGGATCTGCCGGTCGTCTTCGCGCTCGATCGCGGCGGCATCGCCGGCGCCGACGGGCCGACGCACCACGGCATCTACGACATGGCCTACCTGCGGATCTTCCCGAACATGATCTGTATGGCGCCGAAAGACGAGAACGAGCTCCGGCACATGCTGAAGACGTCGTTCGAGACCGGCCATCCGACGTCGGTGCGCTACCCGCGCGGCAACGGATTCGGCGTGACGATGGACGCGGAGCTGCAGTCGCTACCGATCGGCAAAGGCGAAGTCCTGCGCGAAGGAAGCGCCGGAGCCATCTTCGCCATCGGTAACGAAGTGTGGCCCTCGATGCAGGCCGCGGACATCCTGGCGAAGGAAGGCATCGAAGTCGCCGTCATCAACGCGCGTTTCATCAAGCCGCTCGACGATGAGCTGATCACGAAGTACTGCCAGCCATTCGCCCGCATCATCACAGTCGAAGAAGGCTCCCTCGCCGGCGGTTTCGGATCCGCGGTGATGGAGCGCGCACAACAACTCGGTATCCGCAACGTCGAGTTCCTCCGCCTCGGCATCCCCGACGAGTATGTCCACCACGGCGCGCAGGATGTACTTCGCGCGCAATACGACCTCGGAGTCGATGGGATCGCGAAAAGGGTTAGGGAGTTTGTGGGCAAGCGTTTGAGCCCGGACGAGATTGATCCGGAACTACGCGCGCTAAACGCTCGCGGCGCCACACTCGGAGAAGTGGCTGAGCACCTCTTCAAAGATGTACCGGATGATGAGATCAAGCGGCTACCCGGCTCGGATCACGTCAACGAAGGCAAGGATCGAATTAGTGAGGAGCTTGACGAAGAAGTCCGTGCCATGATCAAGAGCGGCGCGACCGATGGAGAGATCGCCGAGTTCATTTTCAAGGACGTCCCGGAAGAGGAGCTTCGGCGTCTACCGAGCTCCGATAACGTTGATGAAGTCGTATACGGTCTCAAACCACGCGCCATGGCGAAGTGATGCGGCGATATTTCGTCGACACGTGGTACCTGATCGCGCTGACGGATCGTTTTGACGCGAACCACCCAGTCGCGCGACGCATCGAACCGATTACGCGCGGCCGAGCGCTTGTAACGCACGAAGCGGTGTTGACTGAGTTCCTTACGTTTTTTGCCGACGCAGGTTCGATGACGCGCCAGATGGCAGCACGTCGCGTTCGCGCGATCCTTGAACAACCGCAATGGACGGTTGAACGTTCGAGCGATCTGTTTTCAGCCGCGCTCGACTTCTACTCCCGTCGGCCCGACAAGGAGTACTCCCTGGTCGATTGCATGTCGATGGTGTTGATGAACCAGCAGAAGATCACCCACGTCCTCACGAACGATCACCACTTCCGCCAGGAAGGGTTCACCGTCGTCAACGAATGACGAAGTCGCGGCTCGACCTTGCTCTTGTCGAGCGCGGTCTCTGCGACACGCGGTCGAAGGCGCAGTCGCTGATCATGGCGCGGCGGATTCTTGTCAATGGACAGCACATCGACAAGGCGGGGGCGAACGTCGCGGACGATGATGAGCTGCGGATCGAAGAGCTCGAGCATCCCTGGGTCGGCCGCGGTGGGATGAAGCTCGCGCACGCACTCCGCGAATTCGGCGTCAGCGTCGAAGGAAGGACCTGCGCGGACATCGGTGCATCGACCGGCGGGTTCACCGATGTGATGCTCAAGAGTGGCGCGGCGAAGGTTTACGCGGTCGACGTCGGATACGGGCAGCTCGACGCGTCGCTTCGCAACCATCCGCTGGTTGTGAATCGCGAGAAAGTCAACGCGCGCTATCTCACCGCGGCGGACTTTGACGATGTCGTCGAGTTTGTCTCGATTGACGTCTCGTTCATTCCGCTCGCGCTCATTCTTCCCGCGGTGGCGACGTTTCTGCGAGGAGAGCTGATCGCGCTGATCAAGCCGCAGTTCGAAGTAGGAAAAGGCGAAGTGGGAAAGGGCGGCATCGTTCGCGACGACGCCAAGCGGGCTGCCGCGGTCGAAGCGGTAGTGGTGTTTGCACGCGAGAACGGCT
This sequence comes from Thermoanaerobaculia bacterium, assembly GCA_963719365.1. Classification (GTDB taxonomy): domain Bacteria; phylum Acidobacteriota; class Thermoanaerobaculia; order Gp7-AA8; family Gp7-AA8; genus JADGNZ01. The sequence goes on from OY970380.1 coordinate 3,818,912, forward strand.
TCGACGTGAAGGGCGTGATCGAGAGTCCGATCAAAGGCGCGGAAGGGAACGTCGAGTATCTGATGTACGCGCGGTTCGAGCCTCACGCGCGGAGCTGAAGGTACTCCTGCAGCCCAGCTTCCCACGACTCCGGCTTCACGCCGGTGAGGCGTTCGTAGCGTTCGGTGGAGAGGACGGAGTACGCGGGACGGATCGCCGGTCGTGGGAACGCACTGCTATCCACGGGATTCACGTCAGCAGCGGTTCCGACGATTGCGCGCGCGAAATCGAACCATGTGCACTCCGGCTCATCGGCGTAGTGAACGATGCCGCGTGCGTCTTCTGACTCGTACGCCAGGCGAGCCACTCGCACGATCGCGTCAGCGAGATGCGGCGTGTACGTCGGACGTCCGCGCTGGTCATTGACGACGCGAAGCGGATTCGTTCCCTTGCGAACCTGATTGCGAATCGCTTCGACGAAGTTCGGCCCGTGAACGCCGAAGAGCCACGACGTGCGCAGAACCACGTGCTTGCGTGCACTCATGGCAGCGTGCTCGCCAACCAGCTTCGAGCGTCCGTACGCGGAAAGCGGCGCTGTCCGGTCATTGATCTCGTACGGAGACCGCTTTCCACCGTCGAAAACAAAATCGGTCGAGAGCTGGACGAGCAATGCTCCGGCGCGGTCCGCGGCACTCGCGAGAAACTCGACCGCCGAGCCGTTGATCGCAGTTGCCAGATGCTCGTTCGTTTCCGCGTCGTCAACCTTCGTGTAGGCGGCGCAGTTGACGATTACATCGGGCCGCGCGTCGCGAATTGCGACGCCAACAGCAAAACCATCGGTGATGTCGAGCTCGCTCTTCGAGAAGGCCACGACCTGCTCGCCGCGCGATTCCAGCGCCGCGCGAACGTCGTGGCCAACCATTCCGCCCGCTCCGGTGACGAGCCAGCGAAGCGTCACGGGTACCTCAGCGTGCAGAGTTTCAGGCGTTCTTCTTTTCTTCGAGCGACGGCGTAGCCGCAGCCTTCTTGTCGTCGCGAGCCTTCAGACCGTCGCGGAAGTTGGAGATGCCTTCGCCGAGGCCTTTGCCGAGCTGCGGGAGCTTGCCGGCGCCAAAGACGACGAGGATGATCGCGAAAATGACGAGAAGCTCAGGTAATCCCAGTGAACCGAACATGTTCGATAGCCTCCGAAGTGGTTGCCGCGGCGGCCCCTGACTCCCCGCGTTGGACTGTAAAGTGTAGTACGGATTCTCTTTCCAGGCTGGGTAACACCGCTCACATCCTTCTGGATTTCGCGTCACATCGCGGCTGTTACCATGCGACCCAGTGATCGATCTTACCGGACTCAATCCGCAGCAGCGCGAAGCCGTGACCCATGGCGAAGGACCGCTCCTCGTCCTCGCCGGCGCTGGCTCGGGCAAAACGCGTGTCATCACCTATCGGATCGCCTGGCTGATCGGCGAGCTCGGTGTGAATCCGACGAACATCCTCGCGGTAACGTTTACCAACAAGGCTGCCAGCGAGATGGTGAGCCGCGTCGGTCTTCTGGCTCCGAACAGCGGCGCGCGCGCCCACGGCAATCTTTGGATCGGCACGTTCCACTCCACATCCCTTCGCATGTTGCGGCGCCACGCCGAGCGCCTCGGCTACACGAAGTCGTTTGTGGTTTACGACACGTCCGACCAGCTCACGCTCGTGCGCCGCTGCATGCGCGAGCTGCAGATGAACGATGAGGCTTTTCCGCCGCGCTCGATTCTGAACCGCATCTCGGCCTCCAAAAACGAGCTGATCGGGCCGGCTGAGTATGAAAAAGACACACTCGATTTCTTCGGTTCGCGGGTGGCCGAGGTGTATCGGATGTACCAGCGACGCCTGAAAGAGTACGACGCCATGGACTTCGACGATCTGATCGGCAACTACGTCCAGCTCATCGAGAAAAACACCGACGTCGCCGAAGAGATCCACAATCGTTTCCAGCATCTCCTGATCGACGAGTACCAGGACACCAATCGCGCGCAGTACATGCTGATCAAGGCACTGGCGGGGAAGAAGCAGAACATCGTCGCGGTCGGCGATGAAGACCAGTCGATCTACAAGTTCCGCGGCGCGGACATCAACAACATTCTCAATTTCGAGCGCGACTTTCCGGGCGCGCGAATCATCAAACTCGAACAGAATTACCGCTCCACCGGCAACATCCTCGGCGCAGCTACCGGCGTGGTGTCGAACAACATCGCACGCAAGGGGAAGACGCTTTTCACCGACTCCGGCAGCGGCGAGCCGGTGCGCGTTGTGTCGTGTACGAACGAGCGCGAGGAAGCGCAGTTCGTGATCGAGAAGATCAGCAACGGCCGCGGGAAGTACAAGCTCTCGGACTACGCGATTCTTTTTCGGACGAATGCGCAGTCGCGGCCGTTTGAAGAAGAGTTGCTCCGATCGAACATCCCTTACTCCGTCGTTGGCGGCGTGAAGTTCTATGAGCGGGCCGAGATCAAGGACATCCTTTCGTTTCTGCGGCTGACGATCCGGCCGCACGACACGCCGTCGATCGAGCGCGTGATCAACGTGCCGTCGCGCGGCATCGGTGACACGACGACCAAGGCTCTGAACGATCAGGCTGCGGCGCAGAACGTGACGCTATGGACGATCATCGAAGGCGATCTCTCGTTCCTGCCGCCGCGTGCGTCGAAGGCGGTCAAAGAATTTCGCGAGATCGTGCACGACCTCAATCGTGTCGCGAACAATCCGTTGCCCGAGTTGTACGACTACCTGCTTCTGCGCACGGGCTACCGGCGGATGCTGACGGAGTCACGCGATCTGCAGGACGAATCGCGTCTGCAGAACATCGACGAAATGATGAACTCCGCGCGCGAGTATTCGGAGCAGAATCCGGGCGCGTCGCTCGGCGATTACCTCGATTCACTCACGCTGATGTCGGATCTCGACAAGTACGAGTCGCAGAAAGGCGTGACGCTGATGACGCTGCACGCCGCGAAAGGGCTGGAGTTCAAAGTCGTGTTTCTGACCGGGATGGAGGAAGGAATCCTTCCGCACTCGCAGTCGAAGGATTCGAATGACGATCTCGAAGAGGAGCGCCGTCTCTGCTACGTCGGCATGACCCGCGCTCGCGAACAGCTCTGGTGTGTGCACTGCATCGAGCGCCGTCTTCACGGCCAGTTTCGCGAGCAGAGCCCGTCGCCGTTCATCACGGAGATTCCCGAAGACGTGCGCGAGGAAGTGCGGATGGCCCGGCCGCGCTATGTGCCGGAGGCGCAGTCGTGGCGCGAGCGGCCGATGGGTGCGAACGATCGGTATGGCGATCGATACGGCGACCGCTATTCGAACGGAGGCCGTCGCGCTCCTTCGTACGGACGGCCTACCGCACCCGCGCGGCCAGCTCCGCCGCCGCGTCCCGTTGCGGTTGCGCCGCCGCAGCCGCGCAAGAACGATTCGGTCAACGGAGTGCTGTCATTCTTCAAAGAATCGCCGGTGCAACTCGATCCGGCGGCGCTCCGTCCGGCCACTCCGCAAAATGCGCCGAGCGCGGATTTCAAACGAGCGCAGCGCGTGCGGCACGAGCAGTTCGGTGATGGGACGATTCTGACGATGGAAGGATCGGGCCCTGAGGCCAAGCTCACCGTCTACTTCGACCGCATCGGCTCGAAGAAATTCATCGCCAAGTACGCGAAGCTGATTCGGATCTGATCACGCGAAGACGCGAAGGCGCGAAGATGAACCGCAAATCGCTGCTCCCGCTCGACGGCCTTCTTGTCGCCGATTTTTCGCGCGTTCTTGCCGGGCCGCTTGCCACGCAACTTCTCGCCGACTCGGGCGCTCGCGTCATCAAGGTCGAAGAGCCGGGAGGTGGCGACGAGACGCGGCGTTGGGGGCCTCCGTTCGTTGGCGGCGTCAGCGCGTACTTTCTGTCGGTGAATCGCGGCAAGGAATCGATCACGCTGAATCTGAAATCCGAAGAGGGATCGGAGGCGGCGCGGCGGCTGATGGAGCGCGCCGATGTCGTCATCGACAACTTCCTTCCGGCGCAGAAGGCATCGCTGCGGTTTGCTCCTCGCACAATCAATCCGCGCGCGGTTCATTGCACGATCGGCGGATTCGACAGCGACAGCGACGATGCGAATACGCCCGGGTATGACCTGCTGGCGCAGGCAGGGTCCGGGCTGATGTCGATCACCGGCGATGAGCACGGCGAGCCGATGAAGATCGGCGTTGCGCTGGCCGATGTTCTCACCGCGCACTACGCGTTCGGCGCGATCTGCGCGGCGCTTCGCGGGCGCGAGCGCACGGGCGAGGGTTCATCGCTGGAGGTGTCGCTGTTCAGCGCCACGATCGCATCGCTGGTGAATGTCGCTCAGAACGTGCTCGTCACGGGTGCAGAGGCTAAACGGTATGGGAACGCGCACCCGTCGATCGTGCCGTATCAGGTATTTCATGGCAGCGATCGCGCGTTCGCGATCGGCGCGGGCACCGATCGTCACTTCGCGCAGCTTTGCGGGCGGGTGTTGCGCTTGCCGGAACTTATGCGCGACGTGCGATTCGCCACTAACGCGCAGCGGGTGCAGCACCGCGAGACGCTCGTGCCGTTGCTGGAGCAGGAATTCAGCAAACGAACGGCCGCGCAGTGGGTGGCGCGATGCCGTCGGGCGGGCATCCCCGTCTCGCTCGTGCGCGGCGTACGCGAGGCGCTACGAACGCCGGCGGCGCAGCCGCTTGTGGAGACGATCGAGCATCCCGAGATCGGATCGTACGAAGCGATCCGCAATCCGGTTCGCATCGAGGGGCGTCGTCGCGCCATCGGTTCCGCGCCGCCATCACTCGGCCAGCACACGAACGCAATTCTTCGCGAGCTATTCTTCGACCGGCGAACGATCAACGCGATGCGAAAGAGCGGTGCGATCTGATATCCGAAAAGCCCGCACCACAGAGTCGCAGGTCAGGGCACTACCGTTTCGCGTACGAAAAAATCAGCAGGATGAAGCATCCGATCATCACGACGGCCAGCACGGCGATGATCGCGACGACCGCTCGGAAATCACTCCCCTTTTTCGCGGTTGGTGCGAACGCGCGAAAGGCGAAGAAAAGGCCCGTCGCGCCGACGATCATGATCGTGCCGCCAACCAGCACGACGCGCATCAGGATTTGTTGGAACTCGGGATCGATCCCGCTCACGACGCCACGACCGTTCGCACGCTCAACTCCGCGACGAGACGGATCAGACGCCGCCCTTCCTCGTCGGCCAGTTCGTACGCGCGGCAGAGCAACTCGAGATCTTCTTCGTATTCGTAGGCAGCGACTGTGAAGCCATCCGCGAGCTGATTCGGATCGGTGGTCGTTCCGTGGTTCCACGTTCCGTCCGGCTCCATTCGGTAGCGTTTCAGCCCTCGCACGCGCGTGCGGCGCGCGCCGCCGACGTCCATCAGTGTCAGATGATCTTCGTCGAGACGGATGCCGTCCTTGTTCGCTTTCTGCGCGGCCAGGATGGATCCGACGAAGACGGCCATGAGATCGTGCAGACGCGCTTCCGATTCCCCAATCGCCGCGGTGAAACGAATGCCGGTGTGCGAGACAACTTCATTGCCGGAGACGCGAACGACGAACGTGCGTGCTACGTTGCCGGCGAACTCGATCGGCTCGCTTTTCCACGGAAACTGTAACCGGCAGTTCAACCCGCTCGTCGCAACACCGTAGTGCTCGATGAACGCGCCGCTGATTCCGAGGTCGAGGATGAGCGCGTTCTGTTGATTGAAGGTGCCGAGGATAGGGCGGGCCAATCGGAGGCGCTGGAAGACTCTGCGGTCGTTTACGTGCATGGGCCGGTGGCAAAGGCAAGCATATTGCTGCATTTTGGAGCACCCGTCCAAGGAGGATCGTGGCAGAGCGGCAAACAGAACGGCGAAGCATCTGGCGTGTAGGCCCGGACAGCACGTGGACGACCGTGATCCCGGTGGTCTTCATCATCGCCTCGCTGTTGACCCTCGTCTTCCTTCCGGTCCTCATCGGAAACCGGACGGCGCAGATGCGCGCGGAGATCACCGACATCGCCGAGCCCTCGCGCCGGGCAGCGAACAAGATCGAGACAGATCTCTCATCGGAGCTCGACGAGATCATCGCGTATCAGGTGACCACGCAGTCTCAGTACGTGCATAACTACCAGGTTCTTCTCGCAAATCAGCAACGCAGTGAGGTGCTACTGCACCGGTTGGGTCCGCGTCTCGGTCTCGATGTGCAGCACAACCTTGCCTCTCTGAGAAGGAGAGCAGTGAATGGCACACCGACGTCACGTCGAACGAGTTTCTGGGCCGGCAGATGGTCGCGGAAGTTTTCATGACGCGACTGTTCGAGAAGTACACATCGTATGAAGAGGCGCTTCGGGCAGCGGCGGCGTTGGAGACTTCGCTCCAGGACTCGATCGATGAGCGGCGGTCGAAGATCCGCGATGCCGAGAAACTGAGCTCGTCGCTGACGATCATCCTCACGCTTTTGGCACTGACGTCGGCCATGCTGGTTGCGGGATTGGGACGGCAGATGCGGCTCCTCGCGCGCGAGGCGATGGGGCGCAGGCATGAGGCGGAGCGCGAGGCGGCGGAAGCGCAGCTTGCCCGCGCCGCGTCGGAGCGCGAGGAGCGCCGGGCCGCGTTCCTGGCTGCGTCGGGACGCGAGCTGGCAACGACGCTCGACTACAAACATGCCATCGCCACGCTGGCGCGGCTGATCGTGCCGAACATCGCCGAGGTTTGCGTGATCGATCTGGCCGAGCCGGATGGTGCCCTTCGCCGTGCGGCGGTTGCGCATCGCGATCCCGAGGTGGAACGCGCTCTGATGACGCGCAGCGGTCAGGTCGTTCGCGAGGTTCCCGATGCACTCACCCGCCTGATCCAGGAACGCGAGACCCGCGTCATCGGCTATCACTCATCGCTGCTCGAGTACGTGGGCGTCTCGCCGGAAGAGCAGCGATCGCTGCTGGCGGTACCTCTCGTCAGCCGCGGGCAATCGCTCGGAATCATCCTCGCCGCATCGGCGGAGTCAAAACTTTTCTCGCAGGGCGATGCGGCACTCGTCGGTGAGCTGTCCAGCCACGGTTCTCTGGCCATCGACAACGCGAGGCTCTATCTCGAGTCGCAGCAGGCGGTGCGTGCGCGCGAGGAGATGCTGGCCATCGTGTCGCACGACTTACGCAATCCTCTGCACGCGGTGATGCTCTCGATTTCGATGCTGCAGACCACCGCAAAGATCGACGATGAAGACCGCGAGCAGCTCGAGATCATCGACATCTCGGCGAAACGGATGCAGCGCCTGATCGAAGATCTTCTCGATGTCACGCGGCTCGAAGGCGGCAAACAATTGCCGATCGAGCCGGCGCCGCTCGACGTCGAGTCGCTATTCGCGGAGACGCATGAGTTGTTCAAATCGCAGGCGGCGACGAGCGCGATCACGCTGCAGTACAACATCGCTCCCGGCCTGAAGACCGTCCTCGCGGACCGGCATCGCATACTGCAGGTGATCTCGAATCTCATCGGCAACGCGATGAAGTTCACGCCTGCCGGCGGAATGATCACGTATCGCGCCGAGCCTCAGGACGCGAACATGGTGAAGATCACCGTGGCCGACACCGGTCCCGGCATCCCCAAAGAAAACCTCGGCGATATTTTCAATCCCTACTGGCAAGCCAAGCGCACCGCCCGTCTCGGCGCGGGACTGGGCCTGCCGATCGCGAAAGGGATCGTCGAGTCGCACGGCGGACGAATCTGGGTCGAGAGCGAGCCCGGCAAAGGCACGAAGTTTCTCTTCACGCTACCTGTGGCGCAGCCGGTCGAGACGAGCGACGTCGCGCGATCCGAGGCACCGGTGAGCCGGTAGTTGCCCGGCCCCCAGCATCGAACTAACGCTTGAACGGATGTGCCTCTGTGTTGAACACGACTTTGTCGAGATCGAGCGCCGAGTCAGGAGCGAAGAGCAGGTAGAGGTACTTCAATGTCTCGGCGAGGAAGTAGCTCGGCATCAGGTCGCCTTTTTCCATCGTGACCACGCTCTTCAACGTTGTGTAACCGGCGTCGGTGCGGCAGTGGGCGACGATGGCGTCGAAGAATGTCTGGCCCATCATCAGGTAGCGGTCGTCGTGCGTGGCATGGTGAAGGTAGTAGGCAGACTCGATGATCTCGGGACGCAGTTGGTAGCCGGGTGATTTGATCGTCATCGTACGGTAGTCAAGCACCTCGGGCTCGATGCCGCTGAGCGTCCACATGCGGAAGCACGATTCTTCGAGGCGGGGGGCGCGTTTCGTGTCGCCGCCGAGCTCGAGGACGGCGGGCAGGAAAGCGTGCAGCGCGCCGAATTCGGGATTCGTTCGCTTGCCGGTGTTCATGTCCACTTCGCCGTACCAGAGGCCTGATGGCGTTTTCTCAGCGAGGTTCTTGTTGAGCGCTCGAATGCTCGTCTGCCACATCGACTCGCATTCCTCGTCGCCGAAAAGGCGTGAGCACTTCAGCACATACTCGTAATACGAATCGATGCCGCCGCCAACATGGCTGGCCTTGCTGACCCACGCGCCGGTTTCGACGTCGATCTCTTCGCCAACGAGATCGATCTTCGAGCGGCGCTTGTACAACGCGACGAGCGCGCGCTTCGCTTTCTCCATATACACCGGCTTGCGCGTCAGCTTGCTGAGCGTTCCGAATTCGAGAATCAACGTCCCAACCTCGGCGGGATTCGATCGCACGCCGCTCGTTTTTCCGGTGCGCAGGTTGACGTACATGTAAGGCATTCCGGTTGGCGTGTTGAACGCCGGAAGTAAACGGGTGCCGAGGTCGCCGGCGAGATGGAGGAGACGGGCGTCGCCGGTCATCTCGTAGGCGGAGAGGAGGCCCCCAAGCTCGCGGATCGTGATCTCGAAGACCTTGACGTTGATGTCCTTGTCGAAGGAGAGATGATCGACGATCAGCGACTTCGCTTTGTCCGCTTCATCGTTGAAACCCATGAGAAGCAGCGTGTCGAGAGAATCGACGGGCGTCATCAGAAGCGACTCGCCGTACCAGTCGCGCGGCTGTTTGCTCAGCGGCCGCAGTTCGTCGTGACCCCACGCGTATTTCTCGTACGCCTTCCATGAGTCGAGAAACTCGGCACGAACTTTGGCGGCCATGGCCGCACGATCGACCGGAGCAGCGGACAGCGGCAGGGCAGCGAGAAGGATGATCGCCAGGATGGTCGCGACAGTGCGTAGCTTCATGAGCCGCGAGTATAGCCACGCTCTCAACGGCAGCGCGATACGGTGATCCTGTTCGCGAACTCATACCGCGTTCGATGAGAAAGGCTGGAGAAAAGGTGTGCGAAATGCCAGTCAGTGCGCGAGAACGCTGGCCTGCAACTGCGCGGAAGCTTTGTACCGGCTTTGAACGCGATTGCGATACGAGATCGTGCGGGCGGCGACGCGGTGAATGTAGTCGATCGTTTCCGGATACTCGGGAACGTCGCCGAGGCGTTCGACTGTGCCTTCGCCGGCGTTGTAGGCAGCGAGGGCGAGGCGCTCATCACCAAAGCGGTTGAGCAGATAGCGGAAGTACTTCGTCCCGGCTGCGACGTTGTTGTGCGCATCGAACGGATCGGTGCAGCCCATGAGCCTTTGTGTCTCCGGCACGATCTGCATCAAGCCCTGCGCGTTTTTGTTCGAGACGAGATGCGGACGAAAGTCGGATTCTGATTCGACGATCGCGGCGACCAACTCGGGAGCCAGATCATTCTTCAGTGCTTCGCGATAGATGATTGAACCGAACGGCACCTCCGTTCGGAAGAACTCTTCTTTTGCGAGGCCGAGGGTGAGCGTAGTTGCGGCTTGCTCGGGTTTCAGGAAGGCTTCGCGGACTTTGCGCGTCGTGAATATGGGGAAGTGGCGATGGCCGATCGCCTCCTGAGCCAGCGCAGGAAGCGAAAGATTCATCGCTTCGATGCCGATGGCGCCGAATGCGAGCGGCACGGTCACGAGCAACGCCACGCCGCGCCGTCGCGCCACGCGCAGTGCGCGGCGCCAGAGCGTGCGCTCGCGTCTCGCGTGACTCTGGCACGCACAGATTTCGCGGAAGTCGCGCGAAGGCGTCCAGGAGTAATCCGAATCCGTTCGCGTCTGCTTCATGAGGCATCGCGATGGCAAGAGTCGGACCACGTTCGAGGCTGTTGAAATCAAGTCGTTCATTCGTCGTGGGTTACACTTCCCGCATGTCGTTCGATCGCATCGACCGCAGGCGTTTCTTTTTACTCGCCGCGGCGCCTTTGCTGGCGGCTCAGAAAGCCGCGATTCCTCACGTTCGGGAAGCGTTGCTTCAGTTGAATGGCTATGCCGTGAATGCGGAAACGCCGCTCGAGCTGCTCACTGAGTACCTGACTCCGAACGAGCTTTTCTTCGTCCGCAGCCACTGGATCCCGCGCACGCCCGACCCCAGGAAGTGGAGGTTGACGATCGACGGTGAGGTCGACCGATCACAGCAGTTTACACTTTCCGAACTGAAAAAACTCCCGCGCACGGAAGTGACGTGCGTTCTTCAGTGCGCAGGCAACGGCCGCGGACTCTATTCGCCGCCGCTTCCCGGCGTGCAATGGCGCTACGGCGCGGCGGGCAACGCGCGATGGACCGGCGTGCGTGTGCGCGATGTGCTCGAACGCGCGGGCGTCAAGAGCAGCGCGAAGCATTTGCACACGTTCGGCAGCGATGTTCCGCCGGACAAGGTGCCACCGTTTCATCGCAGTACCGAGATGGAGAAAGTCCTCACCGACGGAATCCTTGCATTCGCGATGAACGGTGAGCCGCTGCCTGTCGCGCACGGCGCACCGCTTCGCCTCATCGTTCCCGGCTGGGCAGGCGATCACTGGATGAAATGGGTGGTCCGTCTCTCTCCGCAGATCGAGCCGCAGAAGGGTTTTTACATGGAGACGGCATATCGCTATCCGCTCGCTCCCGGCGCTGCGGGCGTGACGTTCAAGCCCGAGGAGATGAAGCCGGTCACGGAACTGTTCGTGAAATCGAACATCACCACTGTTCCGAAACGGGCTCGGGCCGGACACGCGCAGGAAATGCGCGGTTTCGCATTTTCGGGCGCGCCGGACATCGCCAAAGTCGAGGTCAGCGACGACGACGGCGCAACGTGGCAGGAGGCGGCGCTCGATCCTCGTCATGATCCGTACGCCTGGCGATTGTGGTCGTATCGATGGACGCCCTCGCACGCGGGTGCGACGCGCATCTGCGCACGCGCGACCGACAGCCGCGGAAACACGCAGCCGCGCGATGCGGTCTGGAATCAGAGCGGATACCTGCACAATGGCTGGCAGTTCATCGATGTCGAGGTGACGTCGTGAAGCGATCGATCGCCATCAGTTTGTCCGTGGCGCTGGCCGCAACGATTGCGCTCGCGGCCACGAAGCCGCAATTCGATCCGAAGCTTCCCGTGCTCGGAACGAAATTTCACTCGCTGCCCGCGGGCCATGGAAAGAGCCTCGCCGAAGCAAGTTGCTTTCGATGTCACTCCGCGGACATGCTCGTGCAGCAGCGCCTGACAGAGAAACAGTGGACGGCCGAAGTCGACAAGATGATCCGCTGGGGTGCCGTGGTGAAGGACCGCGACAAGCCAATGCTGCTGGCGTATCTGGTCAAGCACTTCGGACCGGAGAACAAGTTCACGCCGGTCAGGACGCGGCCGTTGGGTTACTGAGCGCGCCCTCCGCATCTCCGCGTGACAAGCTCTTAGACCGCGACAGCGACCTGCTGCCCTCGAAACATCGCCTCGGTCTCGGCATTGAGCAGCACCCACAGCGTGTAAACACCGAGCGCTGTTCCGAACGGGAAACTGAGGATGTGCAGCACGCCGACGATGATCGCTACGATCCGCGCCCACGGCTGCATTTTCAGCAGGCCGATTCCGGCGAACATCCCCGGCAATGAGACGACGACGAGGAGGCACGCGATACCGGCGCCGACCGCGCCGGTGATGAACATCGCCTCCTGGTCCCCCGAAATCGCACCGCCGAACAGGACGATGCTGCCGATTCCCAGCCCGACCAGAACGATGATTGCGCTATAGACGATGAAGCACCAGGCAAGAATGCGAACGTGATCTCTCATGATGCTGAATCTTACGCAGACCGGCACGCAGGGTTGCGATGGGAACATGCTACGCTTCGCTCAGGTTTCCGCAGTCTGCATTCGACGAATGCAAAAGTAGAATTCTCAAACAAGGAGGCTCGGCAAAAAAAATGCGTCATTTTGTTACTGCAACCGCCGTGGTCGCCTTTCTCGCGACAGGTCTGGCAAACGCGCAGATGAAGTCGGCTGTCCCGCCAGGAACGAAGCCATCGACGCCGCAGGTGACGACCGCGGTGGCTACTCCTGTCGCGGAGGCACCGCTGGAGTCCGCGCGCCGGATCACTCGCGAAGAAGCGATCAAGCTCATCAAAGCAAAGAAAGCCGTTTTCGTCGACGTACGGTCGAAGGAGCAGTACGACCAGGCGCACATCGCAACCGCGATGAGCATCCCACTCGGCGATATCATCACCCGCGCTCGCGAACTACCACCAGGAAAGCTCATCATCACGTATTGTGCTTGACAGAATGAGCACACAAGCGCCCGTGCGGTGCTGGACCTCAATGCTCATGGAATCAAGAACACAGCCGCTCTCCTCGGCGGATGGAGCGGCTGGCAGACAGCAAAGCTCCCTACCGAAAGCACCCCCGCAGTAAAAAATTAGCGGCCATCTCGCAAGGCCCGGCGCTCGCCGGGCCTCGCACGCGCTTACTGGATTCCCTTGAAGAAGCGATGAATCCGCGGGCGGTACCAATGGTTGCGGTCGAGCGAGAACGCTACGGCCATCGCCTTTCCGACTATGCGGCGCCGCTCGATCATCCCGATGAAACGGCTGTCGTTGCTGTTGTCGCGATTGTCGCCCATCACAAAGTAGTGGCCGGCAGGAACGACCAGCGGACCAAAGGAACGTGTGGCCGGAATCTGCGGCGTGAACATCACGTCGTGCGTCTTTCCGCCCATGGTCTCCTCGACGATGAATGAGGCGCCCTGCTCGTCATCGTCGCGTTGCGCCACCGGCTTCCAGACCGCGGCCTGGCCGTTGACCAGAAGCTGGTTCTCACGCATCTCGATCTTGTCGCCGGGCAATGCAACCACCCGCTTGACGAGCCGCACGCCATCGGCCGGCGAGAAGAGGACGACGATGTCGCCGCGTTTCGGGTCGCTCCATTTCACCAGCTCGATCATCGTGAACGGAACCTTCAGATCGTAGGCGAGCTTGTTGACGACGACGCGGTCGCCCTCCTCGATCGTCGGCTTCATCGATCCGGTCGGCACATCGTTCCAGTCAGCCAGGGCCGAGCGTAGAGAACTGATGACCAGCAACATCAGGAGAAAAACGCGCACTTCGTAAAAGACTTTTTTCTTATCCATCGGTTTCTGTACGCACTTTCCGGCCGAGGCCGTCTGATCTGCGGGTCCCTGCAGGCTTGGAGATTATCGTGAGAGAGCGAAGCAACGAGCGTTTCAACGCCTCGCCGGCTTCATCGTAGTAGTGAACAGCATCACATCCACGGAGGACATGAACGTCATGAAAAAGCTTCTCATTGCATTGACTGTTGCGGCGACGTCGGCGATCGCTTTCGCCCAGACGCCCGCAGACGGCGCGCCCCGTCGTCACGGACATCACCGCGGCTTCCATCAGCTCGGCGCCAAACTCAATCTCACCGATGCCCAGAAACAGCAGATGAAGGATATTCGCTCCGCCGACCGCGGGAGCAACCAGCAGCTCTACGCCGATTTTGGAGCGAAGTTGCACCAGCTCCGCGCGCTGCGGCAGGCAAACGATCCCGGCGCCGCGGCGCTGAAAGCAGAGATCGAATCGATGAGGCCACAGGTCGAGGCCGCGCGCAAAGCCAATCGCCAGGCGATGCTCAACGTGCTCACCGCTGACCAGCGCGCCCAGCTCAAAGAGGCCCGTCAGTCGCGAGGTTCGGGAGCCCGTGGGTTTGGCGGCCGCCGCGCCAACGCGATGCGCCATGCGGTAGCGTCGAAATTGAATCTCACCGACGAGCAGAAGAGCCAGTTCCAGCAGCTTCGTAAAGCCAATCAGGACAAAAACCAGCAGCTCTTCGCCGATGCCAAAGCGAAGCGCGATGAGTTTCATTCGCTGAAGAAGGCGAACGACCCGCGCGCCGCCGATGTCAAGGCGGAGCTCGAAGCGCTTCGTCCGCAAATCAAGGCCGCGCGGCAGGCGCAGCACGAAGCATTCCTCAGCATCCTCACGCCCGAGCAGCGTTCTCAGCTCGAGCAGTGGAAGAGCCGGCGCGAACAGCAGCTCCGCTGACTCAGTAGTAACTCCCCCCTCCCTCAGCGCCGCCGGAGCAATCCGGCGGCGCATTTTTGTGGGGCTTGTTCACTGCCGCTCAGACTGCCGTTTCGAATCGGCGGAACGCGGTGCTAACGGCAAGATCACCACGCATTTCTTAGAAGAGACCAGAACAAATCGGCGGTCTCACCGGCACCGGACAACACTACAAGGATCACTAACCCCGCGGCAGGCGCCGTAAGCACGGTGAGTCCGATGAGGACAGTCTTCGCAGCGAATCGTGCTCCGCTCGCATTTGCGAGACGCGTTCGAAAGACATAGAGCCCGATGGGACCAGCCGAGACAATCGCTAGGAACAGATACAAACAAAAAGAGATGAGTGGCGGTGGAGATTGCAAGCTCATATCCATGTGTCGTCCCCGAGAAATGAATAGGCCGTAAGGCTGAAAAATGTTGCAGCGCCTCGACTAACTTCCCCGCTGTCCTCTTCGGTTCACAATCGACATGAACTCGTCCCGCGTTCGCTCGTCGTTGCGGAACTCGCCGCGCAGCACGTTGGTCTCCATGAACGACGACTCCTGCTCCACGCCGCGCATGACCATACAGAGATGCACGCCGCCCATCCAGACAGCGATGCCGCGTGGCTCGAGGATCCGTTCGATCGTGTCAGCCACGTCGTGGGCGAGATGCTCCTGCGATTGCAGCCGTCGCATGTGAACCTCGACGATGCGCGGGATCTTCGACGCCCCGATGATCATCTTCTCGGGAATGTAGCCAACGATGAAGTGTCCGAAAAACGGCAGGATGTGATGCGCGCAAAGCGTCTTGTACGTCCCGCCGATCACGACCAGGTTCTGGCACTGCTCGTCCGCCGAGGAGCAGGCTTTGCGGAAGAGGGTAGTGAGCTTTTTCAGGTCTGTGTAGTCATAACCGCTTGTCATCGTCACCAGCGATTCCGACCAGCGGCGCGGCGTGTCGCGGATGTTCTCGTCTTCCATGTCCACGTGAAGGAGCTTGAGCACTTCACGAAGGTGATGCTGAAGTTTTTCGCGATCGACGGAAGCCCGGGGAAGGGCCAGCAGGCGATCCTCGATGATGGCTTCAACCTCAGGGCCAACGACGAGATCCGTTGTATCGTTTTTCATGGCGGCGAAGTGTACGTGATTCAAAATCCGCAACTAAGCAATTGTAGAACCACACGATTGACAACTGAATGAGCGTTCATTCATAATCAACACCCTTCTGCCCAATCGCGGCGGAACGATTTGTGTAACAGCCCCATCCGAAGGAGTCTCAAATGGCCGAAGTAAAATCACAAGGTGCCGTCGATGCGATGGATGTCGCCGAGGGCGCGCGCGAGACCGAGTGGGAAAAGCCGTCATTCGTCGGCGATCTTTTCCTCGGCAAACTCAATCTCGATCTGATCCACCCCTTCCCGGAACAGCCGGAAGCGGACCGCGCCGAAGCAGACGACTTCCTGGCCCGCCTGCAGCACTTTCTCACCGAGAGCGTCGATGCCGACAAGATCGACCAGCAGGGCGAGTACGACTACTCGCTCTTCGATGGCCTCAATCAGCTCGGCGCCTGGGGCATGAAAATCCCGAAAGAGTACGGCGGCCTCGGGTTCAGCGCCACGAACTACAACCGCGCCATCGGCCTCGTGGCCACGTGGTGCGGATCGACGGTGGCCTGGCTTTCGGCGCATCAGTCGATCGGCGTTCCGCAGCCGCTCAAACTCTTCGGAACTCCCGAGCAGAAAAAGAAATACCTGCCGCGTCTCGCCAACGGCGCGATCTCGGCGTTCGCGCTGACCGAGCCGGGCGTCGGCTCCGATCCCGCCAAGATGGAGACGACCGCGGTCAAGTCTCCCGATGGAAAAGGTTGGATCATCAACGGTGAGAAGCTTTGGTGCACGAACGGAACGAAGGCTGAGTTGCTCGTCGTCATGACGCGAACCGCGCCGAAGATCGTCAACGGCAAAGAGAAAAAACAGATCTCCGCATTCATCGTCGAAACGAATAGCCCCGGCTTCTCCGTCGAGCATCGCTGCCAGTTCATGGGTCTGCGCGGCATCGGCAACGCGCTTCTGAAGTTCGACAACGTCTTCGTTCCCAACGAGAACCTACTCTGGGGCGAAGGCCTCGGGCTCAAGCTCGCGCTCATCACGCTGAACACCGGCCGTCTCACGATTCCCGCCGGCTGCGCGGCGGCGGGCCGCAAAATGCTCGACATCGCCAAAGACTGGGCGAACGAGCGCGTGCAATGGGGCGCGCCGATCGGCAAACACGAAGCGGTGGCCGCGAAGATCGCCTGGATGGCGTCGCACACCTTCGCGATGGAAGCGATCGTCTGGCTGACCTCGGGACTCGCCGATCGCGGCAACGTCGATCTCCGCCTCGAAGCAGCGATGGCGAAACTCTTCAACACGGAAACGGCGTGGACGATCTCCGATCACCTCGTGCAGATCCGCGGCGGACGCGGTTACGAGACAGCGCAATCGCTCCGGGAGCGCGGTGAAAAGGGCTATCCCGTCGAACGGATCATGCGCGACATGCGCATCAACCGCATCTTCGAAGGCACGAGCGAGATCCAGCATCTCTTCATCGCCCGCGAAGCCGTCGATCCGCACATGAAGCGCGGCTTCAAGATCCTCCAGCCCGAAACGCCGATGGGCGAGAAGCTCGGCGCCGCCGCGAAGGCCGGCCTTCACTACGCCGGCTGGTATCCCTCCCGTTACCTGGGCTGGTCGCGTTTCCCGAAGTTCGGCGAGTTCGGCAAGCTGACCGGCCACATGGGCTACATCGAGCGCACGTCACGCCACCTTTCGCGCTCGATCTTCCACGCCATGATGCGCTTCCAGGCAAAGCTCGAGCGCAAGCAGATGGTGCTCTTCCGCATCGTCGACATCGGCACCGACCTCTTCGCCATGGCCGCGGCAATCAGCTACGCGACCATGTTGGCCAAGAAGGGCGGCGCCGAAAAGAAGAACGCCGTCGATCTTGCTGACGTCTTCTGCCGTGAAGCGCGCATGCGCATCGACGCGAACTTCGACAACCTCTTCACCGACCACGACGACGCCGCGTACAAGCTCGTCATGAACCTGCTCAAAGGCGACTTCGAATGGTTCAAAGGCCAGGTCGTCGACGACCCGGTCATGCCGACGCCGGAGCAGGTCGAAGAGGCGATGGCGAAGCTGGCCTGACATCCGGCCGGCAGAAGTGAACGTTTCTGTGGGCGTATCCGCGCGGATCATCGTGACGGCGCGCCCACAGGACGTGAGCCCCTTCGGTGAGCGACGGCACGCCTTCCGCGAGTCTTCCCCGTGACCAAGTGGCATTGTTCATCTCGTACCGCAGAAGTCGATCGAGGGAGATGCGAGGCTTTGCTCCGAGCCTGACAACCGAGGGACTCCGCGACAAGAGCGATGGTGTTTGAACGTCGTTCCAAACCTTGTCACGCGAAGACGCGGAGATCACGGAGGTCTTTTCTTCGCGTCCTCCGCCTCCGCGTGAAACGCCTTTCAAATTCGCGCTACGCCTTGCAGCGCTTCGCACGCATCGCGATCCGCGCTGGCAGCGGCAGGTTTGCGGTGTGATCGGACAGCCTTGGATCGGCCGTGAGAAGCGCTTTCACCGTGTCGTCCTGGCAGGCGAAGACGGTGAAGCGGTCGATGTCGGGGACGCCGGAGCGGGCGAGGTCGAGAGCGGTGATGCCGTCGCTCGTGGCGATTCGCGGGTTGGCGCCGCGGGCGAGGAGCAGTTTTACGATGTTGGTGTAGCCGTAGCCGGCGGCCATCATCAACGGTGTCGAACCGTCGCGCTCCGAGGCGTTCGGATCAGCGCCGGCGTCGAGGAGCGCCGAGACTGAGGCAGGTTGCGCTTTGTGGATCGCGTGCAGCAGCGGCGTCCATCCATTCACTGCTGCGTCGCGGAGGTTCGGATCGGCGCCGGAGTTGCGCAGGAGGCGGATCATCGGTGCGTTTCCGGCGCGGGACGCGGCGATGAGCGGCGTGTAGCCAGCGTCGTTGCGCGCGTTCGGATCGAATCCGGCGTCGAGCATGCGCGTCATCTTTGCCACGTCGCTCGAACTGGCCGCGGATGTGGCCGGCGAGGCGGGGCCGAAGTGGCAGGCGAACGTAAACATGAGGTTGAGGATGAAAACGGCAAGGCGTCGCATGGCGGCAAGGTAGGCCTCGGACGTATTCATGTCAAGTACTTTGTGTATTCAAGCGAAATAGCCTTCGAACAGGCCCTGTTCGATTCAGCTCCGAATCAACCATTTTGGGGGAGAACTATGTCTGACCAGAAAGCACACGACCTTCTTCGTAAGCACAACATCTCACTCGACGACGTGAAGCAACGCCGTACGACGCTGCACCACCTTCGCCACATCGTGCACTCCGAGGAGCTGCCGTTCGATGTGTTCAAGGCGCTGGTTAAGCTGCGCCGGTAACGAAAAGCAGAGAGCAGTGGATCAGAGATCAGTGATCCGTAGTGATCAGTTAAAGATCGTAGGTTTGCGGATTCGTGATCGGTAGATCAGAAGGGCCTGCGGGCCCTTCGCTGTTTTCAGGAACAACCGGCCGATTGCCCTCCTCTCTCGATCGCGACGCGCGATCTCCACGTTTTGCCGCGCGTCCGGTGCGAATGACTTGGCCATTCCCACTCCCCCCACCCGACTCCCCACTCCCTGCACTACAATGGCCCGCTCTATTCTGCCCGGAGGGATTTCGACTTTGCCGTTCCGCGAAGATGCACAGCGTTTCATCGATCAGAAAAAATTCGACGACCTCGAATCTCTTTGGATGTCGCAGCTCGAAAAAGATCCGAGCGACGTCGATTCATTCATCGCCGCCGCCCGATCGCTTCGCAAGGCGGAGCAGCGCACGCAATCCGACACACTCCTCGGCCTCCTCTCCGACACGTTTCTCGAGAAAAAGGCTTGGCCGCTGCGGATTCAGGTGCTGAAGGAGCTGGGACGCCTTTCGCGGCATCCGGCCACGCTGCGTCCGGCGATCGAGCAGGCGCTGCGCGGCGCGCACGGCTCGCACAAAAACTTCCAGCGCGTCTACGACTTCGCCGGCTTCTCCGATCCGACCAGCAATCCGGTCGAGAAGGCGGAGAAGATCGAGACCTGGCTGCGCTACGACGAAGGCGAGATGTACTTCATGGCCGGCCGCGGCGCCGGCATCGTCACGGAGTTGAATCCCGAGCTCGGCATCGCCCGGCTCGATTTTGACAAAGGCGAGCGCGTCTCGATGCCCATCGGCGCGGCTGCGAAGTATCTCGTCGCTCTGCCGCCGGGTCACGTGCTGCGCGAGAAGTTCACGGACACGGAGAAATTGCAGGCCGAGGCGAAGAAGTCGCCGTCGGCGTTCTTCGCGCGAATCCTCCAGAGTTTTGGGCGGCCGATGCAGATGGCCGAGGTGCGCGATGCCGTGATCGGCATCGTGCCCGAAGAAAAGTGGAGCTCGTGGTGGACGTCGGCGCGTAAGAATACGCAGATCGTCATCAGCGGCAGCGGCGCGAAGGCCAGCTACTCGTGGAGCTCGTCGGCGGGCGAAGCCGATCAGGCAATCAAGCGCGACTTCGATCGCGCGGAGCCGAAGGTCAAACTCGATCTTGCCCGCAAGCACAGCGCGCGCAGCAAAGACCTGGCGGACTACTTTTCGAGCAAGCTCGCAGCCGAGGCCGCGCGCATTGCGCCGCGCGATCCGGCGGCGGCGTGGCAAATCGCCGCGACGCTGGAGACGCTTCCCGGCGAATACACCACGCTGATCGATCCGAAGACGCTCATCACCGGTCCGCTGGCGTCGCGCGTCATTGCGGCCATGACCGATAAACCGCTTCGCGAGCGCGCGCTCGCGCAAGTGCGCGAGTTGCATCCGGAGTGGCCGAAGGTCTACACCGAGGTTTTCTTTCTCGATGAAGAGCCGAGGATCATGTCGCTCATCGTATCGGCGCTCGAAGAAGGCGGCCACGCCGATCTGCGCGATCGTCTCATCGATGAGACGCTTCGGTATCCACGCCGTCATCCGCGCGCGTTTTACTGGTTCGTCAAGCAGCTCAACGAATCGGAGACGCTGACTGACAAGACGAACTACACGCTGCTCTTCCAGATCATCGACGCGATCAACTCCGATGAGTTCTCCGCGGTCCGCGCCCGGCTCAAAGACATGTTCGATCAGGGCGGACTCGTGCTCCGCATCATTAGCGGGGTCGACAACGAAGAACAAGCGCGAAAGCTGGTCGATACGCTAGATCGCTACGGCGCGATCGAGGAGTACCGGCGCGAGATCGCCAAGCACGCGGCGATGATGAAGTATCCGCATCTGCGCGAGCCCGAAGCCGAGCCGGTTTACGCGACGGCGTCGCTGCTGGACCAGAAGCGCGCCGAGCTGACGAATCTGAAGACGGTGGAGATTCCCGCGAACTCACGCGCGCTTCAGGCCGCGCGCGAGATGGGCGATCTTCGCGAGAACTTCGAATACAAAGCGGCCCGTGCCAGAGCCGAGTATCTTTCGGCGCGCGTCGGCGAGTTGGCCGCGGAGATCTCACGCGTGCAGGTGCTTAATCCCGAGCAGGTCGACACCTCAATCGTCCGCGTGGGAACGAAGGTCGGTCTTGCCAATGGCGACGAGCGCCGCGAGGTCACGATTCTCGGCCCATGGGAGTCCGCGCCAGAGCACGGCGTCTACTCCAATCAATCCGACGTCGCCAAAGCGCTCCTCGGCCACGCCGCCGGCGACCTGGTGACGTTCATGGGCAACGATTACCAGATCGAATCGATCAGGATGTGGGCGGAGGGTTGAAGAGTGAAGGGTGAAGTTTGAAAGACGCGCCTCCATTTGTTTCGCAGGCCCGATATTTTTTCACTTGACCCGCTACTTCTTCACTTAAAATGCCGCCGCAGTTCCAGCGTCCAAGGAGCCTATCCCGATGACATACGTGATTGCCGAACCGTGCGTGAATACGAAAGACACCGCGTGTGTCGACGTCTGCCCGGTCGACTGCATCCACCCACGCAAAGACGAAGCGGGTTTCGCCGAGGATACGATGCTGTACATCGATCCCGAGGTTTGCATCGATTGCGGCGCGTGCGAGCCTGCCTGTCCCGTGCAGGCCATCTTCCCCGAGGATCTCGTGCCGGAGCAGTGGAAGCACTACACGGCGATCAACGCCAACTGGTACAAGAAGGCAACTTGAGTTTTGTGAGCTGGATCACTATTCTTCCAACATCGCGAACGTAGACTGACGGCCACAGCAACACAGCCGCAAGGCAAACCAAGGGGCGTAATGCCCCTTTTTTAGTTTCTTTGACATTCGAACAACCCCTGGATCGAGATCCTTCAGTTACGCTCCCACCTCGGACCCAATCACGGAAGAGCTGGCGTATGGGCGTGCCTCCGTGAACATTGCTGAAGCTACCTCTCTCTCTCTGCAACGCGTGCCGGAGGGTCTCGATCGAAGGGTTGTTCGACCTCGCGGGGATGGTGAGTGAGGGGTGGCTCGTGGCAGACGTGCACTCGTCATCACCCGCGGCGTTTTTTTTGCTCCGGCGCGTGAGTTACCCGCGTCGGTTCCAACTCCCACTCCCCACTCCCAATACCCCACCGCCTAGAATGCGTTCATGAAAATCGCATTCATCGGACTTGGCGCCATGGGATTCCCGATGGCGCGTCACCTTTCCAAACAACACGAGCTACTCGTCTGGAACCGCACGCGCGAAAAAGCGGAGCGGCACGCGCGCGAGCATGGAACGACGGTCGCTGCGAATCTCACCGATTGCGCGGACGCGGACGCGATCATCACGATGCTGCCTACCAGTGTCGAAGTCGATCAGATCATCGACAAGTTGCTGCCGTCGCTGCGTCCCGGCACGCTCTGGATCGATGCCACCAGCGGCGATCCGAGCGCCAGCAAGCCGGCCGCGGCGCGACTTGCCGAAAAAGGCGTTCAGTTCGTCGATGCGCCCGTCACCGGCGCGACGGTCGGCGCCGAGAACGCAACGCTGACGATCATGATCGGCGGCGATGCGGCGGACTTTGAGCGCGCGAAGGAAATCCTCCAGCTCTGCGGCAAGACCATCATCCACGCCGGTCCGGTCGGCTCCGGCCACGCCATCAAAGTGCTCACGAACACGATCATGGGCGCAACCGTCTGGATCACGTCCGAGTGCCTGCTGCTGGCGAAGCAATACGGAATCGATCTGAAGACCGCGCTCGCGGTGACCAACGCCGGCAGCGGACGCTCGAACGCGTCGGAGAACCTGCTGCCGATGCGCCTCCTCGAGCACAAATGGCCGCTCGTTTTCAAACTGGCGCACCACGACAAAGACATCCGCATCGCCGCTTCGATTGCGCATCAACAACACGCCGCCACGCCGATGCTCGCGCTGACGCAACATCTCTTTTCCGCATCGCTCAACCAACTCGGCGAAGGAGCAGACTACATCGAGGTGGCGAAGATCGTGGCGCAGATGAACGGTACGAAGTGGGATTGAGATCGCGGGTGTCGGGAATCGGGAGTCGGGGGTCGTAGAACGGACACGAAACCGGCTTGCTCCGACGACGACGGGCGATGGGACGGATCGAAAAGCGATTTGCCTGACGGTTGTCTCCCACCCCCGACACCCGACACCCCACCCCCCGCATCCAATCTCCAGCTAAACTCCGCTCATCGTGTCCCTTCGTCCCGGCACCCGGCTCGGTCCGTACGAGATCACTGCCCCCATCGGCTCGGGCGGCATGGGCGAGGTCTATCGCGCCAGCGACACGCGGCTTTTGCGCGATGTGGCGATCAAAGTGCTCCCGGCCGAGTTTGCGAAGGATGCGCAGCTTCGGGCGCGCTTCGAGCGGGAAGCGCGCGCGATCTCCAGCCTGAATCACCCCAACATCTGCATGCTCTTCGACGTCGGAAGCCAGCACGACGTCGATTACCTCGTCATGGAGTACCTCGACGGCGAGCCGCTGACGGAGCGTCTTGCGCGTGGGCC
This sequence comes from Thermoanaerobaculia bacterium, assembly GCA_963719365.1. GTDB lineage: Bacteria > Acidobacteriota > Thermoanaerobaculia > Gp7-AA8 > Gp7-AA8 > JADGNZ01. Next base: position 3,842,231 of record OY970380.1, read on the forward strand.
GATGCCGCTCGCGGACGTGCTGCGATACGGAATCGAGATCGCCGACGCGCTCGATAAAGCGCATCGCACTGGCATCATCCATCGCGATCTCAAGCCCGGAAACGTCATCCTCACGCGCGCCGGCGCGAAGCTTCTCGATTTCGGTTTGGCCAAGGCGATCAACGCCGCGCTCGTCGCGTCGATCTCGCCTTCCAGCTCCACGGCCGTTCACGTCGAAGACCAGATCACCGCCGAGGGGGTGCTGGTTGGGACGTTTTGCTACATGGCGCCGGAACTGATCGAGTACGGCCAGGCCGACGCGCGTAGCGACATCTTCGCCTTCGGCTGCCTGTTGTACGAGATGCTCACCGGCAAGCGCGCGTTTTCCGCGGCCAGCCGCGCCGGGACGATCGCGCAGATCATCGCCGGCGATCCCACGCCGATCGCGACATTGCGTCCGATGATTCCGATGGCGCTCGATCGCGTTGTGCGCACGTGCCTGGCCAAGAATCCTGACGATCGATTCCAGACCGCGCACGATGTGATGCTCGCGCTTCACTGGGTTCGCGACGAGCAGTCCAGTCCTTCCGCGCCGATCCCGCTCGCTCGCGCGCGCGGACGCATGTGGGGCGAGCGCATCGCCTGGGCGTTGGCGCTGCTCGTTGCGATCGGCACCGCGGTTGGAATCGGAGCATGGGCACGGCGCGAGATGACTACGCTCGATCGTCCGCTGACCGCTTCCATCGTTCCGCCGCGCGGGCTGCGCTTCGTTTTCACCGGCGATTACGCCGGTTCGCCGGTGCTTTCGCCCGACGGCCGCCGCGTTGCCTTCGTGGCCGTGTCACCCGATGGGCAGCGAACGCTCTGGGTGCGCGCGCTCGACTCCGCCGATCCGCGCGTGATCGACAACAGCGATGACGCCATGTTTCCGTTCTGGTCGCCGGACAATCGCTTCCTCGGATTTTTCGCGCACGGCAAACTGAAGACGGTCGATGCCAGCGGCGGCGTTCCCACGGTCATCGCCGATGCACCCAACGCGCGCGGCGGCACGTGGGGCGACGACAACGTCATCGTCTACACGCCGGAAACGCGCGCCGGGCTCTATCGCGTCGCTGCGAACGGCGGCACGCCCGTGGCTCTGACTACGCCGTCCGGCGGAATGACCACACATCGCTGGCCGCTCTTTCTCCCCGGCGGCAAATCGTTTCTCTATCTCGCCGCGAATCACGATCTTCTCGATTCGCCCGCTACCGCGCTTCACGTGCGCTCGCTTGACGGGAAAAGCGACCGCGTCGTCATCCACACGCTCGCGAACGTCGCGTACGTGGACGGCAAGCTGCTGATGCTGCGCGAGAGCACGCTCGTCGCGCAGCCGTTCGATGCCGATCGCGGCGTGTTGACCGGAGCTCCGTCGATCGTCGCGCAGAACGTCCATTTCGATAGCGCGACATGGCACGGTGTGTTCGATGCCGCAGGCCGAACGCTCATCTATCAATCGGGTGGTTCGATCGCCGGCACGCATCTGATCTGGTTCGGCCACGACGGCACCAGCCTCGGCGTACTCGCCAACGTGGCCCGCTACTACGACTTGAAACTCTCGCCCGACGGCCACCGCCTCGTCACGAATGCCGGCGAGCCGACGCGCGCCGCGATCTGGATCGTCGACGTCGCTCGCAACGTGCGAACGCGCCTGACTTTCGAAGGATCGATGAACGAAGCTCCGGTCTGGAGCGCCGACGGCAGCGAGATCATTTACGCCGCGCGCGATACGCCCGCGGAGCGCGCCGCCATCTATCGCCGCCGCGCCGACGGCAATGGACCGCGCCAGCTTGTGGCGCGACTCGACGGAGATGCCGATCCCGGCGCTGTCTCCGCGGACGGCCGTTGGGTTGCGGCGACGCTTTGGGGCCGGCCCGGACCGCAGCTCTGGGCGGTGCCTCTCGTGCCGGGCGAAAAGGCGCATCCGCTTCTCGCCGGCGAGCTCGGGACGCGCGACCCGCGCATCTCGCCTGACGGTCGCTGGCTGGCCTACACCTCGAGCGAAAGCGGCCGCGACGAGATCTACGTTGTCCCCTTCCTCGGCAGCAGCGGAAAGTGGCAGGTCACGACCTCCGGCGGCCATTCCTCGCGCTGGTCTCCCGACGGCACGCACCTCGACTACCTCACCAGCGATAACGTGCTGACCGAAGTGGACGTGAAAAGCGGAGGAGGCTTCGAGATCGGCGCCGCCCGCGCGCTCTTCCGCCTCGACGTGAATCCCGTCTCCTCGTCGGACTACGACCTCACCGCCGACGGCCGCGTGATCGTGAACGGAGGCGAAGCCGATCCCTCGCCTCTGACGCTCGTCGCGAATTGGCGGTGAGCTATCATCAATGCCCCCTGTCACATGGTCCTCGGTCCTGGAAGCAGAATTGGGCGAATTCGCATCGATGAATTCATCGGCGCCGGCGGCATGGGCTCCGTCTTCCGCGGATGGGACGAGCGCCTCGAGCGGCGCGTAGCGCTCAAGGCCATCCAACCGAACAAGCTGATTGACGGCGGTGCACGATCGCGCTTCCTTCGCGAGGCTCGTCTGCTGTCCAAGCTGGACCATCCGAACATCTGCCGCATCTATGACGTCATCGAGGACGAGAGCGGCAGCTACCTCGTGCTCGAGTTGATCGAGGGCCGAACCCTGCGCGCGGAAATTGCGGAAGGAATCGACGAGGCCCGAGCCGTTCGTATCGCGCGGCAGGTAGCGCGTGTCCTGGCCTTCGCCCACGAACGCGGAATCATTCACCGCGATCTCAAGCCAGACAACATCATGCTGACCCCTTCCGGCGACATCAAAGTGCTCGATTTCGGTCTGGCCCGGCTGGTTCAGCAAGACGAAGAAGAGCTCGTGGCGGCGCCAGGGCTGGCCGACGCGGTCACGGAGGAGCAGACAGCCATCATCGAAGCGCGTTCGCCGGCATCTTCGATTGACTGGATGCGCACCTCGGCAGGCACGCTCGTGGGAACGATCCACTACATGTCCCCGGAGCAGGCGCGCGGGCATCCGTTGACGGCAGCGAGCGACCTCTACTCATTCGGCATCCTTCTTTTTGAGCTCATCAACCACGGGGCCAGTCCCTATGGCGAAACGCCTTCGACACCGGAGTTGCTTTCGAAGGTTCGTAATGCGGAAGTCTTTCTTCCATCGGGCGGCGATCGGGATCTGATGCGGTTGATCCGGCGCCTGACCGCCCGCGAACCGGGAAGCCGTCCGTCCGCTGATGAGACAGCGAAGGAAATCGACCGCATCATCACACGCCCGCAACGACGCCGCCGGTCCGCGTACATCGCGGCCGCCGCGCTGCTCGCAATCACCATCGCTGTCGCAGCGATGATTCTGACGAGCCGTTACGGAGACCGCACGATTTTTGCCGTGCCGGGCCGGGGCAAGATCGCCGTACTCCCGTTTCGCAACGACACGCACCAACGCGGCTTCGAGTGGGTCGAGTTGGGCCTCATGGACATGGTGATGCAGGGGCTTGGCGGCGCGCGCAGCGTTCAGATTGTCCCGGCTGACGATGTGTTGCGTGCCCTGAAGAATCTCAACATCAGTCGCGGGGCCGACGTTGCACCGGCGTTGCGCGTGCGGCTGCTCGATGTGCTGGGCGCTGACACGCTATTGGCATCGGCTGTGACATCGCCAGCGGGCCGGTACAACATCCGGTACCGGCTGCTCCTTCGGGATCGCGAGGACTCCCCGCATGAAGTCGAATCGGCGGTGATCACAGACGCCGCCAACGAGCTGGCCGCTCGTTTGTCGCGACGTCTCGATCCATCGTCTCAGCGAGTTGATATTCGCGATCGCTACTCCTTCGATGATTTTGCCAACATCGCCTTCGCGATCGGGAAACAGATGTACTTCACGGCCGGTCCAAAACTCGCCGCGCCCTACTTTGTCGTCGCGATTGATCGGGATCCTGAGTTCGCTTGGGCGAAGCTGCAGCTTGCCATGTGCCGTCAAGTGGAGGGCGATCTGCCAGGAGCCGAAGCGCTGTTCGAGGACGCAAGAACGCAGGCCATTCGCAAGGGAGATCGAAGACTGATCTGCTCAATCGACCTGGCGCGCGCGAATGCGGCGATCGCCCGGGGCGACTATGGTGCTGCCGAGGCGATCGCATCGTCTGCGCTCTCTCAAGCACACGCCCTCGGCAGTCTCGATTTGGTCGGGCGCCTTCAGAATGTTCTCGGCATCATTGCCTGGCACACCAACCATCCCGACGTTGCGCATCGACTGTATGACGAAGCGATGAAGACGTTCATCGCCGTGCGAAGTCTCCCGGACCAGGCGAGGGTTTTGAACAATTACGGCATTCTCGAATCGGAACGCGGCGACAATGCTGCGGCAGCCGCTCACTACACCCAGGCCCTGCAGATCGCCCAACGTACGAATGACCAACGCCTCCTCGGAATGGAGTACGGCAATCTGGCTCTGATCGCGCAGAGTGGCGGAGACCTTGGTAAAGCCGAGGAATTGACCCGGCGTCAACTGACGATCGCCCGAGCGATCGGGGACCGCGGCGCTGAGGGCATCGCGATGGTGAACCTGGCGATGGATTTCTACTCCGCCGATCGCATCCCCGAAACGGTTCAGCTCCTGCACGAAGCAGAGACGCTCGCAGAGAAGGTGCATGACCTGCGAGTCGAAGCGGTGGCTCTGGCGAACCTGATTTACCTGAATACGAGTCTAGGTGAATTCGAGGCGGCGCGACGAGACCTCGCCAAAGCGGAGGCAGTCAGTGTCAGCCTTGCGAATCCGGACGTTACGCATCGAATCGACGCGGTGCACGGATATCTGCTCACTCGCGAGGGAAAAACCAACGAAGCCGGCGTCCTGATCGACAAAGCGGAAAAACTGAAAGTGACCGGGACGTCGCAGGTGACACGATCCCGGCTTCTTTACGCGCAGGGCCAATACGTGAAGGCAGCGGCGACCATGCAGCACGCCATGGAGTTGAAGCAAGGTTGGTTTCCTGCACAGCAACGGATGCAACAGGCTTTCAACGAATCCGCGCGAACCGGGCGCCCTTCGACCATCTCCTTTGAAGGCACAGCGCGGACACCGTAGTTCTTGGCGCGGCAGTAACCGCGGGGCTGCATTAAGGCTTGTACGAACTTCTGGGGTGAAGAAGTGCCTGGTTTGCGGTGTCGTTTCTGTAAATCACGATTGGCAGGACCTCGGCGAAGTGCATAAAGTCGGCGTCCGTCGTGAAGATCGAGAACTCATGGCGGACTGCAACTGCGCAGATCAAGAAGTCTGTGTTCGAGCCTTGGATGCCCCTTGAACGGCAGCGGTTGCAAAAGGCCGCGGCTTCTTCGTAATCATCTTTCGTAATCTCGGTGTCCGAGAAGCCGCGGAGGTGCTGACGCAGCTTGTCAAAATGCGCGCGCTCCCTGATTCCCGACAGGAGCTCCTGGCGGATGGGCCCGATCATCGCAACGCGCCCATCCTTAATCAATGAACCGAGCTCCGATTTGGCCAAAGCGTTCTCGGGACGGTCCGGGCGACGCAGCACCAGAGACCAGATCGTCGTGTCGACCAGAACCTTCATGTCCTGCGCCGCTGCTTTTTGTGGTCGTACTTCGGGTCGAATTCGATCTTTCCGAAGAGCTCAATGATCTTCGCTTGATTGCGCCGCTGGATGTACTCGTGCAGAGCCTCCGTGACGGTTGCTTTCTTCGTGCGGTGCCCCCCAACCTTCAGGGCCTCTTCTAACAGCCGGTCATCGATTGCGAGGTTCGTAGCCATTCCGTTATCTTACACAAATCAATGTGTGAGTCAACGTGTGGACTGCTGCAGAATCTTGGTGAGAATCCGTTTGTGCATAGAATCCCGCTCGCAAACTGAACTGGAGGCAACATTGATGCGCAAGTCCTTTCTCGCATTCCTCGTGCTGCTCCTCGCGCTTCCGCTGGTCGCGGACGAGGGGATGTGGCTTTTCAACCGGACGCCGAACGCGATCTTCAAGCAGCGTTACGGATTCACGCCGACGCAGGCCTGGCTCGATCATCTGCAGAAGTCGTCGATCCGATTCAACAGCGGCGGCTCCGGCTCGTTCGTTTCGGCCGATGGCCTGGTGATGACGAATCATCACGTCGGTCTCGATTGTCTGGCCAAGATCTCGACCAAGAGCCACGACTACGTCACGACCGGCTTCTACGCCAAGACGCAAGCCGATGAGGTGAAGTGCGTCGATCTCGAGCTGAACGTTCTTCAATCGATCGAAGACGTCACCGCGCGCGTCAACGCCTCGGTCACGCCCGGCATGACCACCGCGGCGGCGCAGGCGGCGCGGCGAGGAGTGATGAGCGCGATCGAGCAGGAGTCGGTGCAGAAGAGCGGCCTTCGCAGCGACGTCGTCACGCTTTTCCAGGGTGGCGAGTACCACCTCTATCGCTACAAGAAATACACGGACGTGCGGCTCGTCTTCGCGCCGGAAGTGGGCATCGCGTTCTTCGGCGGCGATCCTGACAACTTCGAGTATCCGCGCTACGACCTCGACATCTGTTTCTTCCGCGCCTACGAAAACAACAAGCCGGTGCATCCGGCGGACTATTTGAAGTGGAGCGCGAGCGGCGCCAAGGACGGCGATCTCGTTTTCGTCTCCGGCCATCCCGGATCGACCAGCCGCCTGAACACGCTGACGCACTTGCAGTTTTATCGCGACGTCGCCTATCCGTTCACGCTGACACTGCTGCGCCGCCGCGAAGTGCTGCTCACGAATTACGCGCAGCGCAGCATCGAGAACGACCGCCGCGCGCACGATGAGCTTTTCGGCGTCAAGAACTCGCGCAAAGCCTACCTCGGGCGCATTGCCGGCCTGCAGGATCCGGCGGTGCTGAAGATCAAAGCCGACGCCGAAGCGGCGATGCGACAGAAAGTGACGGCCGATCCACAGCTCAGCGCCGCGTACGGCGACGCCTGGAAGAACGTCGACGCCGCCATCGCAGCGTATCGCCCGATCTACACCGAATATCGTTTCGTCGAAGGCGGTCTCGCTTTCAACAGTGCACTTTTCCAGACAGCAAAAACGCTGCTGCGGCTTGCCGAGGAGTCGACGAAGCCCAACGGCGAGAGGCTGCGCGAGTATCGCGAATCGAACATGCCGTCGCTCAAACAGACCCTCTATTCGGAAGCGCCGATTTACGAGGATCTGGAGACGGTCACGCTGGCCGACTCGCTTTCGAACTGGCTCGAAGTGGCGCCGAACGATCCGCTCGTGCAGCAGGTGCTCGCCGGCAAGTCGCCGCAGGAGCGCGCCTCGGAGCTCGTGCGCACCACGAAGCTTCGCGACGTCGCTGCGCGCAAAGCGCTCGGCGAAGGCGGCAAGGCCGCGGTCGATGCCTCACACGATCCGATGATCGAAGTCGCGCGCATGGTCGACGCACGCGCCCGCGAGCTGCGCGCGCAGTACGACAACAACATCGCCGAAGTGCTGCGCCAGTCGTACGCAAAGATCGCCAACGCGCAGTTCAAAACCAGCGGCGGCGATACGTATCCCGACGCCACGTTCACCCTTCGTCTGTCGTACGGCACGGTGAAGGGCTTCACGGAGAACGGGAAGGAAGTCGCATCGTCGACTACGATCGGCGATACGTTCGAGCACGCTGCCGATCACGGCAACGAGGGCGAGTTCAAGCTGCCGAAGTCGTGGATGGCCAAGAAAGAGCTGCTCGACAACGACAAGACGCCGTACAACTTTGTGATGACCGCGGACATCATCGGCGGCAACTCCGGAAGCCCGGTCGTCAACCGCAACAACGAGTTCGTCGGCATCATCTTCGACGGCAACATCCAGTCGTTGCCGTGGGATTACCAGTTCGACGATCGTCAGGGCCGCGCTGTGGCTGTGCATTCCGCGGGCATTCTCGACGCGCTGCGCAAAGTGTATGGAGTGCCGGGACTGGTGAAGGAATTGACGGGAAAATGAAAACGCGTGATGCCGCGGTCGCCGATGCCTCGGCGATCGCGCGCATCTACAACGAAGGGATCGACGACCGGGTCGCGACGTTCGAGACGCGCCATCGCACCGCGGACGATGTGATGAAGTGGTTCGACGGACGCCACCCGGTCGTCGTCGTTGAAGATGATGACGGCGCGGTGATCGCGTTCGCGGCGACATCGGCCTACCGGCCGCGCGAGTGCTATGCCGGCATCGCCGAGTTTTCGGTGTACGCAGCGCGTGCTGTCCGAGGACGAGGCGCTGGGCGCGCAGCGATGGAAGCTCTGTTCGCCGCCGCCCGCGGCGCCGGCTTCTGGAAGCTGGTTTCGCGAGTCTTCGTCGAAAACACCGCCAGCAGAAATCTCCTCCGCTCGATCGGTTTTCGCGAGGTCGGAGTCTACGAACGACACGGGCAGCTCGATGGAGTCTGGCGCGATGTCGTGATCGTGGAGAAGTTGCTGGATTTTACATAGGTCTGGGTTTTACGTAGGTCGGACTCTCCAGTCCGACTGGCACGGTGGAGTCGGACTGGAGAGTCCGGCCTACGTAGGGATGACAATCACCGTTCCGCGTGTTAGACCGCACGCCGCGCAATGCCAGACCCCAAATTCATCCGTAATTTCTCGATCATCGCTCACATCGACCACGGCAAGACGACGCTCTCGGATCGTCTGCTGCAGAAGACGGGCGCTGTCGAAGGCCGTGAAATGCACGAGCAGATGCTCGATGACATGGACCTCGAGCGCGAGCGTGGCATCACCATCAAAGCGCGTGCGGTCAATCTCAACTACCGCGCCAAAGATGGCCAGAACTATGTTTTCAACCTGATCGACACGCCGGGACATGTCGACTTTTCGTACGAGGTCTCGCGCAGCCTGGCCGCCTGCGAAGGGGCGGTGCTCGTCGTCGATGCCACGCAGGGTGTCGAAGCGCAGACGCTGGCGAACAGCTACCTCGCCATCGCCAACAATCTCGACATCCTCTCGGTCATCAACAAAGTCGATCTCCCCTCGGCCGAGCCGGAGCGCGTGCGCGAGCAGATCGAGAACGTCATCGGACTCGATGCGCACGACGCCGTCCTGGCGTCGGCGAAATCAGGCATCGGCGTCGACGAGATTCTCGAAAAGATCGTCACGAAAATCAGCGCGCCGAAGGGTGATGCGGATGGCCCGTTGCGTGCGCTGCTCTTCGATTCCTGGTACGACTCGTACCGCGGGGTCATGTGCCTGGTGCGCATCGTCGACGGCGAGATCCGCAAAGGAATGCGCATCAAGTTCCTTTCGACCGATCGCATTTACGAAGTGACGGAGATGGGTGTCTTCACCCCCAAGATCAAGCTCGTCGACAGCCTTGGCGTCGGCGAAGTCGGCTTCTTCTCCGGCAACATCAAAGACATCGTGCAGGCCAAGATCGGCGACACGATCACGAGCGAGAAAGCGTCGCCGCCGATGCTGCCCGGCTTCGAGGAAGTGAAGCCGATGGTCTTCGCCGGCATCTTCCCGATCAACACCGACGACTACGAAGATCTGCGCGATGCCGTCGGCAAGCTCAAACTCAACGACGCGTCGTTCAGCTACGAGCCGGAAAGCTCGCTCGCACTCGGATTTGGTTTCCGATGCGGCTTTCTCGGCTTGCTGCACATGGAAATCATTCAGGAGCGGCTGGAGCGCGAGTTCAATCTCGAACTGCTCACGTCCGCGCCAGGCGTGCGTTATCGCATCCAGAAAACCGACGGCGACGAACTGTGGATCGAGAATCCGCAGAAGATGCCCGACCCGGCGTACATCAGCTCCATCGAGGAGCCGTGGATCGAAGCGACCATCCTCACCACCGATGAATTCGTTGGCCCGATTCTCGCTCTTGCGACGGATCGGCGCGGCGTACAAAAGAAGCTCGAGTACGTAAGCGCCAACAGAGTCATGATCGTGTATGAGATGCCGTTGAATGAGGTGATCCTCGATTTCTTCGACAAGCTGAAATCGATCTCACGCGGATACGCCTCGCTCGATTACCAGTTCGTCGGTTACCGCGAAAGCGATCTGGTGAAGATGGACATTCTGATCAACGGGGATCCGCTCGATGCTCTCTCTCTCATCGTGCACAAAGAGAAGGCGTACGCGCGCGGCAAGCTCCTCGTCGAGAAGATGAAAGAGTTCATCCCACGCCAGATGTTCGCCGTCGCGTTGCAGGCAGCCATCGGTAATCGGATCATCGCCCGCGAAACCGTGAAAGCGATGCGCAAAGACGTCCTCGCCAAGTGTTATGGCGGCGACATCTCACGCAAACGCAAACTCCTCGAGAAGCAGAAAGAGGGGAAGAAGCGGATGAAGCGGGTGGGGAAAGTCGAGATTCCGCAGGAGGCCTTTCTGGCAGTGTTGAAGATTGACTGAGTCACCTCCTTATTTTGGGGAGGTGTGCGATGAAATCTTCAAGTCGTTCGGTAGTTCTGGCAGTTGCAGTCGTCGTTCTCACCGCCGCCGAGGCCAATGCTGAAGGGGTCGATTTCAAGGACCCGCGCCGAGCACTAGGACGCGCCAACGACATTCGCGTCGACGCCCAGCTCGCCCAGGACACGGTCTCATCCTCATCACCGATCAGCGTCACGTATCAGATCGAGAATCTGACCGCGGAGCCGATCGCCATTGCGGACAGGGTGGTTGACTCATCGTTCGATGCGGAGACGCAGACGATCACGATGTCGATCGGCGCCGAGATTCCGGAGGGAAAGGCGATGCCGCATCTGGTGACGATCGCCCCCGGCCAGAAGCGCGTGCTGCACACCGGCGCGATGATTCAGGTCGTCCAGGGAAGCTCGCGGTCGCCGTATGCTTCGGTGCCGCGATATGTGCAGATCACGGTCAACGTACTGCGCGATCTGAGGCCGTTCGCGAAGCTGATCGAGCAGCAGTCGCACGCTGCCGTCGTGCCGCTGCCGAACGATCTTTTCGATCAGTGGGTAGACAGCGTATCGACAGTCGATCTGAATTCTCTACCGGTGCATTGGTCGAATTCGCCGCGCGCTTCCACCGCCGAGGCGGTCGCACCGGGGCGCTTCTGAGTGAGGCCGTGGGCGGCAGATCCGAGTTTTCCCACGCACAGTTCGTGCAACGCGATACACTTCCGCCGCGCGGAAAGCCGGAAGCCATCGATGGCAGGCACGAGCCGCAGAAGAGGAGATGTTGATGGCTTCCAAGGTTTTCGTAGGGAATCTCGACTTCAACACGACGCGCGACGAGGTCGAAGCGTTGTTTGCGCAGGTCGGAACGGTACGTGACGTATTTCTTCCGACCGATCGCGAGTCGGGCCGCCCCCGCGGGTTTGCGTTCGTCGAGTTCGAATCCGATGAGGATGCGGCGAAGGCGATTGAAAAGTTCAATGGACATGACCTTGGTGGCCGCGCGCTTCGCGTGAATGCTGCCGAGGATCGCCCGCCTCGTGCTGGCGGCGGTGGCGGCGGCCGTTCGTTCGGCGGCGGCGGTGGTGCTGGCCGCGGCGGTGGCGGTGGCGGCTACTCCGGTGGCGGCGGTGGTGGTGGCGGTTACGGCGGCGGTGGAGGCGGCGGCTACGGCGGTGGCGGTGGTGGTGGCTACGGCGGTGGTGGCGGCGGCGGAGCCTACGGTGGCGGCGGTGGCAAGCCGAAAGGCAGCCGGCGCAACATCCGCGCGAAGAAACGCGGCCTCTGAGCAGTCACTCTCTTTGTTTATTCATTGGGCCTCCCGCGCGGGAGGCCCTTTTCATTTCTGCGTTTGTTTTCCACTTCTGCAAACGATCAGTAGTAATTTACCTGCGGAGGTGAGCTGATGAAACGATTTCTCTGCGCGCTGGCACTCCTTGCCGCGGCTTGCACCTCGACGTCGCCCCCCGCGCCTTCCGAGACACCCGGCAACATCGACATGAAGGAGCCACGGCGCATGGTCGGCACGGAGAACGACGTCCGCGTCGACGCCGAGATCTACGGCGACGAGATGAGGCAGGGCATGACTCTGGCCCTCAAATACGACGTCACGAACCAGAGGGCCGAGCCGATCCTCATCGCCGATCTCAATCCGCTCGCCAACTACGATCCGGACACGCGGACCGTGACGATCGACATCGGCTCGGAGATTCCGGGCGAAGAGTTTCTTCCGCGTCTGATCTCGATTCCGTCGGGATCGCGGCGCTCGTTCGCGGGCGGAGCGCACGTCAACGTCGCGGTGTCGTTTCAGTCGCCCTGGACGCCGCGGCCGAACAAGCTTCAGCTTCGCATCAACTTCCTCGGCGATCCGCGTCCGTTCATCAAACTGATCGACATCCCCGAAAAAGCGGTGCATGACAAACAACTCGCTGCGGAGATCTTCCCGAAATGGGTCGAGGGAAACGAGACCGTGACGACGAATGCACTTCCGATGCGCTGGATGTCCTCAGCGCGCCAGCCTCTGATGGAAGGTGCGCCGATTCCGCAGCCAACGACCCGACGCAAGCCGGGGACGTAGGTTGGGGGTGTGGGGAGTTGGGGATGGGGTGTGGGAGGGAGTGCGGGATGCGGTGAGTGGGAAGTAGGCGCCAAGTCCTGGCTGCCACTCCCTACTCCCCACAACCCACACCCCGAATCAGAAACTCTTGACGGCTTCGTCTTCGTTTTCGTAGACCTCGAAGACGGTGATGAGCTGCGTGACGTGCAGCAGTTCATTCAGTTTGGCGGGCAGATGGAGCAGCTTGAGCTTGCCGCCGCGATTCGTTGCGGTCGTGTACGAGCCAACCAGCTCGCCGATGCCTGATGAATCGATCGTCGTCACACCGGAAAGATCGAGCAGGATCTTGTTCTTGCCGTTGGCAACGGCATTGGCGATGACGTCGCGAAGCTGCTGGTCGCCCGCGCCGATCGTGATTTTGCCATCGAGCTTGATGATCTCGATTCCGTTTACGTCGCGAGTGGTGGCTTTCATGTCATTCTCCTTTGTTTGCGTTCGCGGCCCGAAAATCGCCGGACGCGGAAGATATCAGGCTTTTCCGGCGGCGATACCGGTTCCTTTGGCGAGGTTCTTGGTCATGATCAGCGACGTTCCGCCGCCGTCCTGAAACGAATAACGGATCTGGTCCATGAACGTACGCATGTAGAAGATTCCGCGGCCGCTCGTTTTCATCAGGTTCTGTGGATTCAAGGGATCGCTCACCGCTGTCGGATCAAATCCCGTGCCTTCATCCGAGATCGTGATGGCCAGATCGTGACCATTCAACTCGAAGACGGCGCTTACCTTCTTCTTGATGTCGAGCTTATTGCCATGTTTGATCGCGTTCGCGACGGCCTCGCGGACGGCCATGCCGATCCAGTGCGAGCCATCTTCATCCATCCCCGCGTTTTCACAGAGATGTTCCGCGATCACCTGCACGAGCTCGATGTTCTCGAACCGACTGCTGATGGTGATCTCTATCCGCTCGCCGTCACGTTCCATTCAGTCTTTGAGCCGCGCGCATTGTAAAGGGTGAAGGGTGAAGAGTGAAGAGTGAAAGGAACTGCACGCCCGAATGTCGCTCTTTTTTCACTCTTCACTCCTCACACTTCACCCTTTCATCGGAATGGACGCAGAGTTGCGAGCCGTTCAGATCTCCATGTCCCGCCGTCTGACGATGTTCGCTGCCGCGCTCGTGCTGCTCTCCGCGAGTGCGGACGCAGCCTCGCTCGAAAACGAGATGAAAACCGTCGAGCGATTGCGTGGGCTGACCTTCGACCATCCCGTCGCCCAGCGCAACATCACGCGCGGCGAGTTGCCGAAAGTCCTTCGCGCGCAGATGGAAAAATCGCTGCCGTATTCGCCCGACGATTACGCGCTGATTCTGCGGTCGCTGCAACTCGTCAACGCCGGCAAAACCGATCTTGTAGGCACGATGCTCGATCTCTATCAGTCGCAGGTGCTCGCGTTCTACGATCCGCTGACACACACCTACTTCGCGCTCGACCGGATGCCCTCTGCCGCGGGCGGGCTCCTGGACAACGACACGATGCGCGAGTCCGTCGTGATCCATGAGCTCACGCACGCGCTTCAGGATCAGCGCTTCCACGCCGGTGCGCGCGACCTGGCGCTGCAAAAGGACACCGACGGCAGCCTGGCGCTGCACGCGCTGATGGAAGGCGAAGCCACCTTCGTCATGCTCGATTACGTGCTCGATCACATGGGGCAGAAAATCGGCGACGTGATGGAGAGCCCGGAGGCGTTGGAGCTGCTCACGACATCGATGAACGGCGCCGACGCCACGATCGATCCCGGCACGCCACGTTACTTCGCCGAGTCGCTGAAGTTTCCGTACGCCGAGGGGCTGAAGCTCGTGATCGAAGGCTACAAGCGCGGCGGCTGGAAGATGATCGACAGCATGGATGAGAATCCGCCGCGGTCGACGCGCGAAGTGCTGAACCCTTCAGAGTACTTCGCGCGACTCGCCGCATCGGCCTCGACTCCACCCGCATTCGACGACCATTCCCCCCTTCCCGGCGCTCTGACCGTCGAGCACCTCGGCGAGTTTCACTGGCGCTTCCTCGTCGGCGCCGCCGGCGCTGGCTGGGTCGACGATCGGGTGACCGTCACGCAAAATCTGCACTGCGATACGACAGTCCTTGTCGATACAAAGTGGCAGGATACTGCACACGCGCGAACCTTCCGCGATGCCTACGACGCCTTCCTGCGCACGCGCGGACTCGACGCGCAGGTGACGCTCGATGGCACGCGCGTGAGAGCCGCATACGGTGCTGACGACACATTGATGGAGTCGTTTCTACGATGAATGTCGACTACGAAAACCTCGAAAGCGACGTCGCCAACGGATCGTTCCGCGAGACGCTGCGCGAAGAACTGATCTTCGGCTTTCGCCAGCTTCATCATTCCGGCGAGCGCTTGCCGTTGGCGTCGTACCTCGCCGCGCAGATCGCCGAGGTGGTGAATCGCGGAGCGAAGGAACCGATCGGAAGCGATCTGGCTTTCAATCTCTATCAGGAGATTCTGGCCGCCGTCGAGGCCGCCCGCGATCAGGTGATGGGAGAGCCGATCCCGGCGTCATAGAATCGCGCTCCGATGCCGCCGAAACGCCCAACCCTCTTCCTCGTCGACGGTTCCAACAACGTCTATCGCTCCTACTTTGCCATCCGCAACCTCACCAACTCCGCAGGTCTGGCCACGAACGCGGTCTACGGTTTTACGCAGACGCTCAAGAAACTGCTGAAAGATTTCGAGCCTGACTGCATCGCCGTCGCGTTCGACATCAGCGGTGCGAAAACGCGTCACGAGGCGTTTGCCGATTACAAAAAAGACCGCCGGCCGATGCCTGACGATCTCGCCATCCAGTTGCCGCTCGTCAACGAAGTTCTCGAAGGCTTCGGCATCCCCGTGATCGGCGTTCAGGATTGGGAAGCCGACGATCTCCTCGGCACGCTCGCCTGCGTCGCGCGCGACCGCGGCTTCGACGTCGTTCTCGCCACCTCGGACAAAGATTTCTTCCAGCTCGTCGGCGCCGGCATCAAGCTCTTTCACACGGGCCGCGAAGTGCTTTATGACGCGCAGGGAGTCGCTGGCACGTTCGGCTTGCCACCCGAGAAAGTCGTCGATGTCATGGCCATCTGGGGCGACGCCATCGACAACATCCCCGGCGTTCCCGGCATCGGCGAGAAAGGCGCGAAGGCGCTCATCACCGAGTACGGCTCGCTCGAAGGCGTCTACGAGAACCTCGACAAACTCAAGCCGGCGCAGCGCAAGAAACTCGAAGAGAGCCGCGACAAGGCCTTCATGTCGCGTGAGCTGGCCCGCATCAAGTGCGACCTGCCCGTCGACGACATCGACTTCGAAAAACTGAAGCGCCAGGAGCCCGACCGCGCCAAATTGCACGACGTTTTCTCGCGCCTCGAGTTCGCGTCACTCATGCAGGAGTTTCTGCCGCAGGCGCCGCCGGTCGAGCGCGAATACCGAATCGCCGCGAGTGCCGCCGAAGTGCGCGATCTCGTCGCCGGTGCGACCGAAGTGGCGATTTGGTTCGAATCAAAAACGGCCGATGGCCACGACGATCTGTTCGCAGCGTCGCTGTCGGTGAAGCAAGGCGAGTCTTTGATCGTTCCGATCGCAACCTCCGCCGGCGGCACCGCCGAGCTTCGCCAAGCATTGCAGGAACTGCTTCGCTCCGATCGCCTCTTCGTCGCGCACGACATCAAGCTCCAGTTGCGCCGTCTCGCCGCGAACAAATGGCCGTTGCCTGCGCGCATCGCCGACACGATGATCATGTCGTACGTCATCAATCCCGGCCTTCCCAGCCACGCCCTCGGCAACGTCGCCCGCGACCGGCTGAAGCAGGACGTCGAGTCGCGCAAAGATGTTGTCGACACCGCGCCGCTTTTCGCGCTCGACCACGAGCTTGGCTCAACCGCGCTTTCGTCGTACCAGCAATATCTCGGCGAGAAGTCCGACGTGGCGATGGCGCTGAAAGAAATGCTCGCACCGGAGTTGGGCCGCGAGCCAGCGCTGACCGACATCTACGACCGCATCGAGATGCCGCTCGTTCCGGTCTTGCAGCGGATGGAAGCGCGCGGCATCAAGATCGACACCGCTCTACTGCGCGAATCATCGAACAACATGGCGCAGCAGCTCGCCAAACTCGAGACGGAGATCTACGCCGAGGCGGGAACGGAGTTCAACATCAACTCGCCGCAGCAACTCGGGCACATCCTGTTCGAGAAGCTGCAGTATCCGGTGTCGAAGAAAACGAAAGGGACGAAGGCGTTTTCGACTGCGGTGGATGTGCTGGAGGAACTGGCCAGCCACGGTTTCGCGGTCCCGCGCCTGATCCTGTCGCATCGCGAACTGCACAAGCTCAAGTCGACGTACATCGACGCGCTGCCGCAACTCGTCGCCGCCGATGGCCGCGTCCACACATCGTTCAATCAGGCGGTTGCCGCGACGGGGCGTTTGTCATCGTCCGATCCGAATCTTCAGAACATTCCGATCCGCACCGAGCTCGGACGCGAAATTCGAAAAGCATTCATCGCCGAGGAAGGCAACGTGCTGCTCGCCGCCGACTACTCGCAGGTCGAGCTGCGCATCCTCGCGCACATTTCGCAGGATCCCGATCTGATCGAGACGTTTCAACGCGGTGCGGACATCCATCGCGCCACGGCCTCGAAGATGTTCAGCGTCCCGGAGGACCAGCTCACGCACGATCAGCGCCGCGCGGCGAAGACGATCAACTTCGGCGTGCTGTACGGGATGTCAGCCTTTCGCTTGTCGAATGAGCTCAACATCCCCACCGGCCAGGCGAAGGATTTCATCGACGCCTACTTCGGCCGCTATCCGAAGATTCAGGAGTACCTCGACCGGACGCTGGAAGAAGCGCGTCGCAGCGGGAAGGTGACGACGCTTTTCGGGCGCGTCCGCTACATTCCCGAGATTCACAACAAGTCGTTCACCGTACGCGGCAACGCCGAACGGATGGCCACGAACGCGCCGATTCAAGGCACCGCAGCGGACATCCTGAAGCTGGCGATGATCGCGCTGGACGAACGGCTGGAGAACGCGGCGCAAATGCTCCTGACCGTTCACGACGAGATCGTGATCGAAGTTCCGGAGACGCGCGCCGCCGGCGTGGCGGGAATCGTGAAAGAGACGATGGAGAACATCTTCCCGCTCGCCGTGCCGCTCAAAGTCGACGCGCACTACGGACGGAGCTGGTTCGACGCGAAGGAGTAATGGGGCTCGACGCAAGAAAATGGCTCGCTGCGCTGATCGTTTTCCTGGCCGCTTGTAATCGCCCGCCGGTTAAGCCGGCCCGGCCCGCCGCAAACGAGCCGAAGATCCGCGCAATCGTCGTCACGATTCAGACGACGATGCCTCCGTCGCCGAAAATCTGGACGCACACGATCGTCATCGCCAACGACCGCGCCCGCAGCAGCGATGAGCTCGACGAATGGCGCCTTTTCGATTTCAAGGAAAAGACCGTGACGTTCGTCGATGACCTGTCGAAAACCTATCGCAAGGTTTCGTTCGCGGACGTCGAAGCCGCCCATCGCGCATCGCTCTCGCAGCCATTACCCGAAGGAATGCCGCGCGCCCAATTCGTCGTCGGAACCGCGCAGAAAACGCTTCAGGGCGTAGTTGCGAAGCAATCGACCATCCGCATCGGCGCATACCAACGCGAGCTCTGGATCGCTTCCCACCCGCTCATCCCGCAAGGCCTCTTCGCCATCATGCAAGCCAGCGCGCCTGCATCGTCGCCACTCGCCGGCGTGATGCGTCAGGCAGACGAAGCGCTGATCGAAATCAAAGGTTTCCCCATGTCCGACCACGCCGAGTTGCCGTACGAGAAGAGAAAGCTGGTCGTCGATAACGAAGTGGTGAAGATCGAACAGAGCGACGTTGCGGCGTCGTGGCTGAACGTGAATGGTGCGTACAAGGATTTGACGCCAGCCAATGCTGCAAACGTCAGCGAACGAGGCAACGTCCCGCGCTAGGCCTGGTTCAGATCTGGACTCGTTTCAAAGCCGTTGACGCTATCGGATCCAACCATCGAGGCGGGGACGCCCCGCGGGCACTCGGGCCTCCTCGCCCGAGTGCTTCAGGGAGACGGTCGACAATTCATTCGAGTTCTTGCTTGCGCGAAGGTTCCGTTGGCGCTCCCGTCGTGTTCGACGTGGCCTCCCGGCGAACAACTACGCGCCGCCGCTTCAATCGGTTCCGAACACGCTTCGCTCCACGGATTCCCACGGTTCGCTGCTTTCCGGTGAGTCGCGGTGTGTCTTAAGCCGTTCGCAGAGCTCGCGCTCTAACTCCACAGAAATTAGAACGGACTCGGGAGCATGCTGCTTGCTGGTCTCTGCGATGTCTCCCATGGGCGAATTGTACTGGTTGCAACGATTTTCGCGTGTCTCCGATCCGCCTCGTGACGCAATCAACTCCAAGAGACTTGTGGGCGTAAAATGCATCACGATGTCAGTCACAATCGAACTACCCGAGGACATCTCTGCCGCGCTTGAGGGCCAATGGGATAACGTCCCGCGGCGCTCTTTGGAAGCGATCGCTGTTGAAGCCTATCGCACGGGCGCGCTGACCGAGAGCCAGATTCGGCGCCTGCTGGGATTCGAGACCAGATTCCAGGTGCATGCTCTGCTCAAAGAGCATCAGGTACCGCTTCGGTACACCGCGGCGGATGTTGAGGCGGATCTGTTGACGCATCGACAGCTCGGTATCCTGCCGAATCGATGATCGTCGTTGCCGATAGCGGCCCACCGCACTACCTCATCCTTCTCGGTGAGATCGATTTGCTTCACCGCTTCTATGGGCAGGTAGCCATTCCGCAAGCCGTGGTCGATGAGTTGCGCGCTACAGGCGCTCCTGCGGTTGTGAGCAACTGGTTTGCTCACGCACCCGAATGGGTTGCCGTTACAGCGGTGTCGTCGAGTCAGATCGACTCCATCACAGACGACTTGGACTTGGGTGAGCGTGCAGCGATTGCGCTTGCCGGAGCAATTAAGGCGGATCTGCTCTTGATCGACGATGCTGCCGGCCGCGCGGAAGCGGCGCGGCGGAGCTTGCGCGTAACTGGGACGCTGGGAGTACTTCGTGCTGGAGCGGAACAAGGCCTGATCGATGTTCCGGCCATGCTCGCCAGGCTCAGGGCGACCAGCTTCTATGTCGACGACACCCTCATTAACGCGATTTTCGCGCCATGGCTACAACCGTAGGTCCGGTCACAGCACCTTCCTCACATCCCCCATTCTCTTCGTCACTCCCTCGCGATCCATCCACTCCAGCAGTGGAATGGCGATCTTGCGTGACAGGCCGAAGAATTCTTTGAACTGGCCGACGTCGATCGTCTCGCCGGCGCGCGTGCTCATGCGCTCGCGCGCGGACACGAGCGCGTCGCGATGCACATAGATCCCCTCGGCCAGGCGGACCAGGGTTCCCTGCTTGACGAGGAAGCCGATCACGCCTTCGATCACGCGCGCCTTCTGCGTCCGTTCGTTGATCAGCTCCGAGACCGGCGGCGGCGCCAGTCCGGCCTCGGCGAAGCGGCCCTCGATCATGCGCGCCAGTTCGCCTTCGGCGCCGCCGAGGGTTTTGGAACGGCCTGGAATGTCGAGGGCGTCGCCGGCGATGGCGACGATTTTTTCGCGCGCCAGATCCTGCAGCAGGAAATTGATCATCGCCGCGTCGGCGCCGCGCGGCAGCAGCTTCTGCACGAACTCGCTCTTCGGGACGTTGAGCGCCATCCGGTTTTCCTCGAAGTAATTGCGAAGAAAATCCATCGCCTGACGGCGAAAGTCGGTGATGACGTCCTGATGAATCCAGCGCCGCTCGCCGCTGTCGGCCAGATGCGGAACGTTCTTCAGTTCTTTGGTCAGCGTCTCGACGCGAATGCCGGTCCGCGCCTGCACCTCATGAATCGAAAGACCGCGCAGCCCTGCGAGCTTCGCCATCAGCTCGACGCGCTCCAGCAGCGTTCCGCTCGCGAGCACATCGAGCAGACCGGCGCGCGTGTTCCTGCTGAGTTTCGGCAGATGCGTGTCGAGAATCACGCCGCCGCCGATCGTGATCGCCGGTGAATAGCGGCGGATGACGAAACGATCGCCGGCCACGGCGACAACCGGCGACTCGAGCCGGATCTGCGCGTAGGCGCTGGTTCCTAGTTTGAGCTCGGTCGTCTCATCGACAAAGCGAATGCTTCCCAGCAATTCAGCAGAAAGGTGGTGGAACCGTATGCGTGTTTGATCCTTCAGCGGCTTGGCACCGCCGAAGGACGATGGCAAAAGATCGAGGCGCGCGGTGATGACTTGCGAAGTGCGGAGCGCGCCGGGAACGACGAGTTGTTGGCCGCGATGAAGATCCTGAAGCTCGATGTCGGGAAGGTTGACCGAGGTCCGCTCGCCTGCCGAAGCGGAGTCGCGCGGTTCGCCGTGAACCTGAATGTTGCGGGCGCGGCTGCGTTTGCCGCCCGGCAACACTTCGACGTCGCTGTCGACGTGAAGCCGTCCGGCGAACGTGGTGCCGGTGATCACCGAGCCGAAGCCCTTCATCGTGAACACCCGATCGATCGGCAGTCGAAACACCCGCGTCGACGCATCCCGATCCTCAACCTCGGCGACCGAGGCAACGATCGCGCGCCGCAGATCATCGAGACCTTCACGCGTCACGCTGCTCACCGGCACGATCGGTTTTCCAGCGAGGAAGCTGCCGGCCACCATCTCTTCGATCTCCATCCGCACGAGGTCGAGGATGTCGCCCTCGACCAGATCGCGCTTCGTGATCGCGATGACGCCGGTCTTGATGTCGAGCAGGCGGCAGATGGCGAAATGTTCGCGCGTCTGCGGCTTGATCGATTCGTCCGCCGCGACGACGAGCAGCGCGCTGTCGATGCCGCCGATGCCGGCCAGCATGTTCTTCACGAAACGCTCGTGACCGGGAACGTCGATGAATCCGATCTGGTAGTCGTCGGTGAACCAGCTCGCGAACCCGAGGTCGATGGTGATGCCGCGGCGCTTTTCTTCCGGAAGGCGATCGGTATCGGTGCCGGTCAGGGCGAGCACGAGAGCGGTCTTGCCGTGATCGATGTGACCGGCCGTTCCGACGACGCGTTTCTTGCGGGACATGGGGCGAGTGTATCCGAGCAATGCTGGCACGCGATCGGCGTGAGGGACTGTCGAACCCCGAAACCTGGAGCGGCTGAAAGACGTATAATTGACCGAACGCTTGTTCTGTACTACAATAATTGCCGTTCCGAAAGTGTTGGTTATGTGTCAGCAACTACGAGAGTTGTCACGTTGCTGTCACGTTGAGAAAATTTTCACAAGGTCGTGCGATAATCACTTTCGCCGTTCGAACTTTGACAAATTTACTGGATGACGTGGGGGCGGATTAGCTTTCTGTTTCAACCGCCCGCCTCTCGTTTTACCGCTTGAATTCTTCTTTGAATCTTACCGATCCAGCAACATCTCACCTCCCAAGCGTTCGCACCCACTCACATCCAGTAGATCTCCCCGGCCCCGTGGAAACACGGGGCCGGTTCTTTTTTGTAAACGGTTACGTGATGAGGTTGCTGGGTTTTACTGGCGTCACACCACCAGCTCCGCAAGCGCCTGCTCGACCAGCATCCGGGCGTCGGCGTTTACGTTGAGCCAGCGGATTGCGGCGGTTGTGGCGTCGGCGGCGGCGAGCAGACGGTCGCGCTCGATCGATAGCGGCAGCAGGCCGGCGACGGCGTCGCAGAGGATCTTTCCGAGGAGCGCCACGGCGTCGCTGACCTCGTCCTGCGAGGCGATGAGCGAGGCAAGGCCGAGGAGTGCGGCGCTGTCGCGATTGTCGGAGAAGCGCGTCAGGCTCGCGGCGATCGACGCGGCGAGGGCGTCGTTCGATTCGGGCTCGCCGCCGACGAAGATCATCTGGCAGCGTGAGCGGATCGTCGGCAGCAGGAGATCGGGCGAGCGCGTCAGAAGGATGAACGTCGTGTCGCGGGCCTGCTCCTCCAGTGTTTTGAGGAGTGAGTTCGAGCCGCCGACGCTGATGGCATGCGCGGGATCGATGATGAAGATTTTGTTGCGACCTTCAAATGGACGGAGCGAAGCGGCGGCGACGATCTCGCGAATCTGCTCGACGCTGATCATCTTCCGTTCGCCGGCGACTTCGATGAAATGCACGTCAGGATGAATCCTGCGTTCGATGCGCTGACATGCCGTGCAGTCGTCGCCTTGCGTTCCGTTGAGGCAATTGAGCGTCTTCGCGATTCCGACCGAGACATCGCGCAGCGCCTGCGAGGACGGTCCGTAGCAGAGGATGGCGTGATGCAACTCGCCGCGCTGCGCGGTCTCCAGCAGCAGCCGCGCCGCCTCACTCACCGAAGTACCTCGGCAGTCGCGCGGCCAGCACGGCTTCAACACGCGCGTAAACATCGTCGACGGCGCCTTGTGCATCGATCAACGCGAAACGCGATGGCTCCGCGGCTGCGAGCGTGAGATATCCCTCGCGTACCCGCTGGTGAAAACGAAGATCCTCGGCTTCGAATCGCCCTTCGTCCTGCGACGCATCGGCGTTGCGCGAGCGCGCGCGGGCGAGGCCCGTCTGCTCCGGCAAGTCGAAGAGAAGGGTGAGATCGGGGACGAGCGAGTTGGTGGCCCACGCATTCAGCGCGCGCAACTGATCGAGATTCAACAGGCGTCCGAAACCTTGATACGCGAGCGTGGCGTCGGTGTAGCGATCGCACAAAACAACGGCACCGCGGTCGAGCGCGGGACGGATGACCTTGAGCGTGTTCTCCCGGCGCGATGCCGCGAACAGCAAGACCTCAGCTATCGGATCCATTTGCGAGCTGCTGTCGAGCAGCACCGCGCGAATGCGGTCGGCAAGCGGCGTCCCGCCCGGCTCTTTCGTTACGACCCCATCGGGAATGCGTTCCGCCACGCGACGGAGTTGCGTCGATTTGCCGGAACCTTCGATGCCTTCGAACGTGATGAACATTTGTTCTGCGAACTCTATCCCGGCGACGCGGCGGCAAGCCCATCACGCAAACCGCGCAGGTAATGCTCACGCATCAGCGTCTCGAACACACGGTTCGTTGCGAGCAGACGAAATCGTTCGCCGAGGCGGGCGCGGCGGCGGAGATGGGCGAGACGATTGTCGTTGGCGAGCGTTCGCGTTTCCAACTCGTGAACGCCGAGGAAGCCGGCCAGCTCGGGATGTTTGCGATAGAAAATCGCGCCGGAACGGCCGACCGTGTACTGCCTTCGCGCGAAGGAATCGACGGTCATCGGATGGTAGTGACGCGTGATCGCCTGCGCGTTGTAACGAATCTTCAGGCCGAGGGCGTCGAGGCGGAAGGCGAGCTCGATGTCTTCCCACGCCGCCGCGGGGAACGTGGTGTCGAACGGTTCGGGGCCGAGGAGCTGCCGGTCGATCGAGATGTTCGACGTGTAGAAAAAATTGAACGGGACGATCTCGCCGTCGCGAATGAGCTTGTAGCCGAACTGCAATCCGAAGTCGTTGATGTAATCCATGAACGCGGTGACGCGCTCGTCGGCCGGCCAGCCGGTGTAGCCGAGACAGGCGAGGTGCGGATCGTCGCCGGCTTCGTGGTGCGAGCGTGCATGCTGCGCGAGGAAAGCTGGTTCAGGAACCGTGTCGTCGCCGATGAAGAGGACGTAGCGGCCGGTGGCCAAGGAGACGCCGCGATTGCGTGCGCGACCAGGACCGGAGTTTGGCTGCGATTGAAACGTTAGCGCGTGATGTTTCGCGTCCCGAGCCTGCATGACCGATGCGGTGTCGTCGCCCGATCCGTCATCGATAACGATCACTTCGAACTCCGGCGCGCCAACCTGCGCGTCAAGCGCATCGAGCACGCGAATCAACATCGGCAGCCGTTTGTAGGTCGGGATGACGACGGAAAAATAGGGGACGGCCATCGGGCGGCGGATTGTAGCGCTCAGCGCGGTGCGAAGAGGAGAAGATCGAGGCTGAAGGTGACGCGCTTTTCGAACACCTTGTCGATGCTGCGCGGGCGGTAGATCGAAAGGAGTACGTCATGAACGGCGTCGCGATCGAGATCGGCAACGGTCGACGCGCGCCGTTGTTCGATGAGCGTAAACGCGGCTCCAAACTCGGCAAGCGTACGCGCCACGCGGTCGCGGCCGGCGCCACGCAGCTCGACGAGATCGTCGGGCGCTGGAATGGCGACGAGCAGCCGTCCTTCATCGCGAACGACGCGGCGAAGCTCGGGCACGTTCATTCGAGCCGTGATCGACATTGCGCGCGAGAAGGTTTTATCCGCATACGGGAGAAAGCGATCGGCATTGCCGACGACCCATTCGCACTCGGGAAAGCGGCGCGCTGCGGCATCGACGGCGGGCACGGAAATGTCGATTCCGTGCGCTTCGCATCCGGTCTTGAGAGCGATTGATCCGAGATAGTAGCCATCGCCGCAACCGACATCCAGAACGACATCATCGCGATCGATTGCAGCGAGCGCTTCAATCGCATCGAGCAGCGGCTCGGTGACGCCGCGGTCGTGAAGCCGGCGCCTTGCCGCGACCGCCGCCGCCGTATCGCCGGGCTGCTTCGATCGCTTGTCGTTCGGCTGCAAGAGATTCACGTATCCGCTTCGTGCGATGTCGAACGAGTGACCACGCGGACAAACGAGTCCGCGCTCGTTCGGCGCGAGCGGCCCGTGACAATCGCGGACAGTGCACAGGAGGGATGGCATCGGGTTACGTAGGTCGGACTCTCCAGTCCGACTAAAGAAGATACACAAGCGTCGGACTGGAGAGTCCGACCTACGTACAGCTACTACCTACGTACAACACTACAATTGAACCATGCACCGCTCCACGCGACGCCTTCTTGGTCTCGCGGCTGGTCTCGTCCTTTTTCTCGTCGTCTGTGCGCTTCTTTATCAGCTCGGGATGGCACGGCTCGAAGGGCAGCATCGCACGTTCTGGGACAGCTTCGAGTGGGCGGCGGAGACGCTCAGCACGACCGGCTACGGCGCGGACAGTCATTGGCAGCATCCGGCGATGGTGATGCTCGTGGTGGTCGTGCAGTTCGCCGGCGTCTTTCTCGTCTTCCTGGTCGTGCCGATTTTTCTGGTGCCGTTTCTGGAAGAGCGATTCGAACGGCGCGTGCCCCGCGTTGCTCCGAAAATGAGCAACCATGTCGTCGTCTATCGCTACGGGCCGGCGGTCGAGACGCTCCTGCAGCGGCTGGCGTCGCACAGCGTCGCGTCGATTGTCGTCGAGACAGATGAAGCGGCGGCGCGCGCTGTGCTCGAGCGAAATCAGGCGGTCGTTTTCAGCCGCGCCGAGGAGGATGCGCTCGACATCTGCAGGCTGGATGAGGCGCGGGCGCTCGTCGCCAACGGACGTGATGAAGAGAACGCCGCCATCACCTTGCGCGCGCGGCAGATGGGGTTTCGCGGCGAGATCTTTGCGTTCGTCGAAGAGCCGGCGCACCGTAAGCCGATGGAGCTGGCCGGTGCCACGGCGGCGTACACACCGCGGCACATCGTGGCCGCCGCGCTTGCCGCGCACGCCAGTGAGCGCATCAGCCCGCGGCTTCCGGGAGCCGAGGCGCTCGAACATCTGCAGCGTCGCGAGCTGCGCATCGCCGCCGCCAGCCCACTCGCCGGCCGCACCCTCGCCGAATCCAATTTTGGCTCGGTGACCGGAGCCGTCGTCGCTGGTCAGTGGATGCGCAACCGGCTCGACGCGCGATGCGATGCGGCGATGCGGCTCGAAGCGGGATCGATCATCGAGGTCGTTGGCGATGCTGCGTCGCTCGAGCGCGCGGCGGCTATGGCTGGCGCGCCGTTCCTTCGAAATATGGGACCGTTTCTGATCGCGGGATTCGGCGAGGTTGGACGCAAAGTACACGAGCTTCTCACCGACGCCGGCGAAGAAGTGCGCGTCGTGGAGCGCGAGCCGCGAGAGGGTGTCGATGTCGTTGGAAACGTCCTCGATCCGTCGGTGCTCGAACGTGCAGGTCTTCGCGAATGCCGCGCTGTGGTGCTGGCGCTCAACAGCGACGATGCCACGCTGTTTGCCACGGTCATCGCGCGTGATGCGGCCGTCGATGTCCCTGTCATTGCGCGGGTCAATCACTCCCGCAACATCGACAACATTTACCGCGCCGGCGCCAACTTCGCGCTTTCGATCAGCGACATTTCTGGCGAGATGCTTTCTGCCCGCCTCCTCGGGCGCATTGCACGCTCGCGCGACGAGCACCGGCGCGTCGTGCGTGTCAAGATTCGAAACGGATCCGATCGGACACTGCGCGAAATGGCGTCGCGTCAGCGTGGCTGTTCGGTACTGGCAATCGAGCGGGCCGGAACGTTTCTCCCTGTCACCGCCGATTCGCGAATTCAGACGGATGATCACCTCTATGTTTGCGGGAGCGCCGAGGTGGTCAATGAGGTTGCGGACAAGATCCGCGGATGAGGTCGTGTCATATCCACGATCCGGCAGGGTCCTTGCTCTTTTTGTCAGTCAGGAGCAACTCATGAAAGTCGAATCTCCAACGCGTGCGACGATAACGCGGCTCATTCCGCCGCTGGCGGTCTGGGCCATTGGAAGAATCCTCGATATGCCGAGTGTGAAAGGTTCCGTGCTGGAGCTTGACGCAAAGACCTACAAGAAGCGGCATGACACGGCGCGCTTGTTCAAGGGCAGCCTGAAGAATGCGCGCTCGAATGCTCCGTGGGTGGCAGCCGGCGCGGCGGCAATTGCAATCGGAGTGGGATTAGTGGCCAAAGCAGCGGCCAGCAAGTAATTCGTCAGATAAACAGCTTCTTTGCTGACTTGAAAAGCACAATAAACGTGCTGACCAATCCAGCAAGCAGCCCGATTACAAGGCCGGTAAAACCGCCAGCGAGAAATTTGGCGGTTCCTCCTGCTGCCGAGGGCTTCAATACGACGACCGGTATCGGTGCCGCCGCCGGCGTTTCGGTTTCCTTTGCTGCTTTCAAGCTCCCGTGTCCGCGCGCGTAGACCTGCGTAAATTCAGCGCCGAACAACAAAATCTGCGCTGAGTAATAAACCCACAAGAGAACGATGACGAGCGATCCTGCGGCGCCGAAGCTCGATCCAACCGCGCTCTTCGCGAAGTAGATGCCGAGCGCGAATTTGCCGAGAACGAAAAGGAGCCCAGTGATCGTCGCGCCGAGCCAGACATCGCGCCATTCGATTTTTAGGTCGGGCAGCAGACGGAAGATCATCGCCATCAGCACCGTAATCACGCAGAGTGAAAAGACCAGCTCGGCCGCATGCCAGAGAACTTCGCCGCCGGGAAGGTGATCGCCGGCGTAAGTTCCGATCGCCGTGATCGCAGTATCAATGACGAGGGAAACGAGCAAAAGAAATCCGACGCCGAGAACCATCGCGAAGGAGAGGAAGCGGTCCTTAACGAGCGTCATGATGCCGCCACCAGTTTTCGGCTCGACGTCCCAGATCGTGTTGAGCGCATCCTTGAGCTGCCCGAACACGCCGGAAGCGCCGAAGATCAGCGTTACGATTCCGACGATTGTGGCCACCGTTCCGCTCTTCGGCTTTGCGGCATTCTTGACCATGTCCTGAACGCCGACGGCGGCAACCGGCCCGAGAACTCCTCGCAATTGCTCGAAGATCTTGTTCTGTGCGGCATCATGACCGAAAGCGAGGCCGGAGATTGCAATGACGATCAGGAGGAGCGGCGCCAGCGAAAAGATCGTGTAGTACGCCAGTGCAGCGCCGAGACGGGGAGCCTTGTCGCTCCCGAATTCGGAAATGGTTTGCTTGAGGACGCGAAAGTACTTCATGGCTATCGAGGGCAATTGATCATTGACAATGGACAATTGACACTGAAAAAGCGAGTCAATATCCCGAGCCTGCGTTATCAAGAATCTTGCCGGGTCCGTTAGCGGGGAAGGAGTTCAAGTTCGGAAACCGTTTCACGCGGAGGGCGCGGGAACTCCGTCCGCACATCTTCGCCTCATGGCTCCGTTGTCCATTGTCAATTATCAATTCGCTTTCATCCAGGATACGCAGCGCTCCAAGCTTGCGCGCATCGTGGCCGCATCGAGATGGATTGGGCGGCCGTGACCGGGAAGAACCCATTCGAATCGATAGTCGAGCAGCCGTTCCATTGAACGAATTTGTTCCGGCCACGAATACCAACAGGCGCTGCGGAATGCGTAGAGGTGACCGCGGCGCTCGCTCCAGGCAAGATGATCGCCGGTGAAGAGGTAGCGGTCGCGATAGAGAAACACGGCGTGGCCTTTGGTGTGACCGGGAGTAGGAATCATGACGATGTCGTCGCCGAGTTGGATAGGGTCGCGTCCTGCCGGTTGCATCTCGATCGATGCCGTTCGCCCGTGCACGTCGTCGCGATGAAGCACGCGCTCGCAGCCGAATCGATCGTGAAACTTCGCGTGATCGGCGACGTCGTCCTGATGCGTCAGGAGCAACCGCGACACGCCTCCCATCGCTTCGATGTTCTTCACCAGTGGTCCGGAGAATCGTGGCGAATCGATCAGGATGTTGCCGGCTTTTCGCTGAATGAGGTAGCTGATCGCGCCGAAGGACGACTCGGAGGCATAGCCACATCGGAAGACATTGTCGTCAACGAGCTCAGGAAGATCGTGGAGCGCCTGACACATGTCGTGCTTGGCGATCGATCCGATTGACGCGGTCGGACAGGAGATGAGCGCCTTCTGCGCAGCGAGCAACTCCTCGTCGTTTTCCGGCTGGTGATAGACGAACGATTGATCGCCGGTATCGCTGAAAGTCTTCGGCGCAAAGATCCGGCAGGCGTCGCAGTCGATGCAGGTGCTATCGACGAAGAAATCGCCCGGCACATTTTCGGGGAGGCGTTGCGCGAGTTGAGCCACGGCTGACAAAACGGCGACGCCGCGACCGCAATTTCGCCGTTAGAATGCCGCGCCGTCCAACCGGCACCACCAATCCATGCGTTTCAATAGCTTGGCGTTTCTGGCGTTCCTGCCGCTTTTCGCAGCGGGCTATTGGCTGACGTCTGGCCGCGTCCGGCTCTGGTTCATGCTGCTTGCCAGCCTCTTCTTCTACGCGTGGTGGGATTGGCGCTTCGTTTTTCTCCTGCTGTTTTCCAGCGTGGTCGATTTTGCGCTGGGGATTTTTCTCGAGAACGAGCAGGACGACAAACGCCGCCGTCGCCTGATCGCCCTCAGCATCTTCGTCAACCTCGGCCTCCTCGGATTTTTCAAGTACTTCAACTTCTTCATCGCGTCCGCGGTCGATCTTTGCCGCTCGCTTGGACTGCCGGCCAGCGAGAAGACGCTGCACATCGTGCTGCCCGTCGGCATCTCGTTTTACGTTTTCAAAACGATGAGCTACACGATCGATGTCTTCCGGCGAACAGAAAAGGCCGAGCGCAATCTGCTGCGATTCACAACGTTCGTCGTCTTCTTTCCGGAGCTTGTGGCCGGTCCGATCGTTCGCGCGTCACGCATGCTTCCGCAGTTGCAGCGCGATCACCGCTTTCGTTTCGAGCAGATGGTGTCGGGCCTCACGCTGGTCGCGTCGGGCTATGTGCGCAAAGTGGCGATCGCGGACTCGATCGCGCCGCTGGTCGACATTCGTTTCGCGCATCCCGAGGCGCACAACGCGCTTTCGCTGCTCCTCGGCGTCTACTTTTACGCGTTCCAGATCTATTGCGATTTTTCCGGCTATTCGAGCATCGCCATCGGGCTGGCGCGCATGTTCGGCTTCGACTTCGGCATCAACTTCGACCGGCCGTATTTCTCGCGTAGCTTCAGCGAGTTCTGGTCGCGCTGGCACATCTCGCTTTCGAGCTGGCTTCGCGACTATCTCTACATTCCGCTGGGCGGCAATCGCGGCGGACGATGGGCGACGATCCGCAATCTGTTCATCACGATGCTCCTCGGCGGGCTCTGGCACGGCGCAAGTTGGACGTTTGTCGCGTGGGGCGCGCTGCACGGCATCTACCTCGTCGGACAGCGGCTGCTCGCTCCTGTTTGGAATCGCGTGACCGGCGCGCTACGCATCCCCGCGCTGGCGTCGAATGCCTTTCTCGTGTTTCTGATTTTTCATCTGACGTGCTTCGCGTGGATCTTCTTTCGCGCGTCGTCGTTCGCGAATGCGTGGCAGGTTCTGACCGGCATTCTTTCGATTCACGGCCCGCAATTGGCGGGCCTCGAGAATCGGGGACGCATCGCCAAATGCGCGTTGATGGTGGCGATCCTGCTCGCGTTCGAGGCGATCGCGTTTTGGCCGAAGAAGCGAAAGGCCGTGTTTGCGACGACCGAGGGAGAGAAGGTCACGGTGTCGGCGCATCCGCTGGAGGCGTCGCCCACGCTGCGGCTCGCGTTCATCGCCGCGTGCATCTGGGTCGTGCTGATTTTCGGCTCGTTCACCGGCAACAACTTCATCTACTTCCAGTTCTGACATGGCCGATCGTCGACGCGCATTGATCTGGTTCACCGCGCTCCTGGCGCTCGTGTTTGCCGGCGATCGCGTGCTGGCCTGGGCGCTCGATCAGGTGCTGGCGCGAAGCCAGTTTCGCTTTTCGCGGCTCTATCGCGGCGGCAACGACGCGGACATCCTCATCCTCGGCGACTCGCGCGGCGTCCATTCGTTCTT
Source organism: Thermoanaerobaculia bacterium (assembly GCA_963719365.1). GTDB lineage: Bacteria > Acidobacteriota > Thermoanaerobaculia > Gp7-AA8 > Gp7-AA8 > JADGNZ01. The sequence goes on from OY970380.1 coordinate 3,873,278, forward strand.
CCAGCCGGAGATCGAAAAGCTCACCGGACTTCGCGCGTTCAATCTCTCCTACAACAGTATGTCAACGCGGATCGCCGAGGCGGTGTTGCGCGACTACCTCGACCGCAATCGCGCGCCGCGGCTGGTCGTTATCGAGGCGACGTGTACGATTCCCGAGGGCGCGCTCGCGGGCGAGTTGCGAACGTACGCCAGGTTTTCGCCGCGGCTTGCTGCGCTGTACGCCGAGGGACATCCGGACGGCGCGCTCAAGGGGCGTCTGTTTCATCTTTTTTCGCTCAACAGCGAGTTCTATCTGGAGGCGCTGCATTACTGGAATAGGTCCGATCAGGATTGGATCAACCGTTCGACGATACCGGCCGGGCTTCGCATCAGGCAGCCGGGACTGTGGTCTCTCCCAAGGACTGACAATCTCGAGGCGTTGAACCGCATGGTGACACTCCTGCGGCAACGCGGAATCGAGGTCCGATTGGTCATCGCTCCCTACTACCCGGTGCCGGTCAACATGCCGGCGATTGTGGATGCGGTCGATGTCTCCCTGCGCCGCACCGATCCGCAGTTGCACGTCCTGAACTACGCGGGCGCCGTGAGCGATCCCGAAGAGTTCGCCGACGGCGTTCACCTCAACGAGCGCGGAAGCATTGCCTTGCTGCAAATCCTGCAGCGTGACGGCGTCTTCGCGATTCATACCGATCCGCCGCGCTGATACCGGATTTTTTGTCGGAGTCTTTCGACGCTCGCGGCGTTAATCTCCGCTATGTTCGATAACCCGCAGGAGAAGATGGACCGGCGGGCAGGCCCGGCGCATCCGCGAGCTTAGAAAACGCGCCGTAATCCGCCGCGAATACCGCAGGGTTTCATCGGCATCGCGATCGAGTGATTAGTCGCAATCGCCGGTGGCGACACATTATCCACGCGATGACGGATCCGACTCGAGGCGTCTACAATCAGGCAGATGCTGCCGAAGATCACCGGCGAGCGCACCGCCCAGGTGCGCAGCGATTCCATGCCGCGCTGTGCCCTCGACCGCTTGCTGATCGTCGAGCTCGAAGGCCAGTTCCAGAACCGGCTTGACTGCCGGCCGCAGACCATGAAGGGGATCCAACGGCCCGCGTGATGCAGCGCCGCGATACCGTCTTCGTCGCCGCCGTGATCCTCGGCATCGCGTTGCGTCTTTGGCTGACGGCGACGACGCTTGGGTCGAGCGACGTCATTTACAAGATAACGTGGGCGCATCTCGCCGAGCGTTTCGGAACCGCGCAGGCGTTTGCACACTCAACGTACATGAACGACCCGCCTCTTGCCGTGGCGGCGAGCGTTGTCCTCGACCGTTTTGGCGCCCGGCACGAGCTGGCCTTTGGTGATCTGTTCCGCGTCGCACAAACGCTGGCCGACCTTGTCTCGCTGGCCTGTCTCGCTCTGCTTGCTGGGCGCAAGACGGCGCTACTCTATTTTCTGTCGCCGGCAGCAATCATGATCAGCGGGTTTCACTGCAACGCCGACCCGACGATGGTGGCATGCCTCCTCGCCGCGCTCGTGCTATGCGCGCGCGGCTGGCACGCCGGGAGCGGCGCGGCGCTCGCGCTTGCGACCGGCGTGAAGGTCGTGCCGCTTCTCCTCCTGCCGCTCTTTCTGATCGCCTCGCCACGGCGCGCGCGATTTGCGCTTGCCTGGTTGGCGATGATGTTGGTGCTGTTCGGCATCCCGACGGCGATCGGCGGTTCAGCTGTCCTGCGCAACACGTTTCTCTACAGCAGCGTCGGTAATTGGTGGGGCGTAACGTCGATGCTGCACTTCGTTCATGCCTCGGTGGCGGAGGAGCTGTATCACTCTGCAAACTCGCTTGTGGTTGTTGCCGCTGTCGGGGCGATTGCGCTGCTCCTCGCACGCAACCGGCTCTCTCTGCCAGCCTCGTGCGGGCTCGTCTTCCTGGCGCTGCTCGTTCTTGGAGCCGGCTTCGGCGTGCAGTACCTGCTCTGGCCGCTGGCCTTCCTCCCGTTCCTGATGCCGCGTGCCGTACAGTTCGTGGTGCAAGCGGGTGTCGCTGCGTTCCTCTTCACCGTCTACACGACCTGGTCGCTCGGCTTCCCGTGGTGGTTCGCGAACTCCGATGCGCCGGGCGCGACAACCGACGGGCTTGTCTTCTTCGGCTGGGTGATCTGGCTCACCCTCGCCATAGCCACCTTGGCCTCCGTTCGGGCCGGCTTCTCGCATCAAGAGGCGGTATGAGTCGCACCAACCGCCTCGCCAACGAAACTTCGCCCTACCTTCTCCAGCACGCGCACAACCCTGTCGATTGGTATCCGTGGGGCGATGAGGCTTTCGCAAAAGCGCGCGCCGAAGACAAGCCGCTTTTTCTTTCGATCGGCTACTCGGCCTGTCACTGGTGCCACGTGATGGAGCGCGAGTCATTCGAGAATGAGGAGCTGGCAGCGATCCTCAACGACAAGTTCGTCTCGATCAAAGTCGATCGCGAGGAGCGCCCGGACGTCGACTCGATCTACATGGAAGCAGTGCAGATGATGACCGGGCACGGTGGCTGGCCCATGTCGATGTTCCTCACGCCGGCCGGCGCGCCGTTCTATGCGGGAACCTATTTTCCTCCGGACGATCGTCATGGCATGCCGGGCTTCCGGCGCGTGCTCGAGCATGTATCCGAGGCGTACCGATCGCGGCGCGAGGATGTGGAGGCGGCTTCGGCGGAGGTCGTCCGTTCGTTGAGCACAGTGAAGTTTCAGGGCGGCGGAGCACTCGAGCATGACGCGCTCGATCGTGCGGCCGCGCGCATCGCGCAAAGCTACGATCCGGTTTATGGCGGGTTCGGCGGCGCGCCGAAGTTTCCGCCATCGATGTCGCTCGATTTTCTGATGCAGGTGGCCTGGCGCAACAGCGACAAGCGGCTCGACGAGATCATCAAACACACCTTGACGAAAATGGCGCGCGGCGGGATGTACGACCAAGTTGGCGGCGGTTTTCATCGTTACTCCACCGACGCGCATTGGCTCGTGCCGCACTTCGAGAAGATGCTGTACGACAATGCGTTGCTGGCGCGGCTCTACACGCGGGCGTGGCAGTACACGAAAGATCCCTTTTTCGCCCAAATCGCCAACGAGATTCTCGGCTTCGTGCAGCGCGAGATGACCTCGCCCGATGGCGGCTTCTATGCGACGCAGGACGCCGATTCGGAAGGGGTCGAGGGCAAGTTCTACGTCTGGTCGCGCGCCGAGGTGATGACTCTACTCGGTGAAGAGGAGGGACGCGTTTTCTGCGCGCTCTACGACATCACCGAACGCGGCAACTGGGAGGGAAACAACATTCTCAACGTGCCGCGCGATCCAGAGTCAGTCGCTGCCGGTCTCGGAATCACGATCGATCAACTCGTTGACGTCGCCGCGCGCGGCAAGTGCAAGTTGTACGGCGCGCGTTCGCAGCGCGTATGGCCGGCGCGCGACGAAAAGATACTCGCCGGATGGAACGGCTGGATGCTCGCCGCGTTCGCCGAGGCGGCCGTGGCGTTCGATAAGGATTCGTACCGCGACGTGGTTCCCCGCAACGCCGATTTTCTGCTGACGCGCATCGACGCGGACGGACGATTGATGCGCACGCCGAAGATCGCCGGCCTGCTCGAGGATTACAGCGGCGTCGCCTGGGGACTCGCGCTCGCGTACGAGGCCACGCACGAGCGGCGCTACCTCGACGTGTCGCGCCAACTGGCCGACCAGATTCTCGACCGCTTCTGCGATACTCAAAACGGCGGCTTCTTCGACACACCAACGGATCACGAGGCGCTGATCACGCGCCCGAAGGATCTGTTCGACAACGCCACGCCCGCGGGCAACTCGGTCGCTGCCGATGTTCTCCTGCGGCTTGCGCTGCTCTTTGGCGAAGAGCGGTACGCCGAGGCGGCGACGAAGACGATCGCGGCGATTGCGCCGATGGCCGAGCGCTATCCGTCGGGATTCGGATTGCTGCTGGGCGTTGGGGAATGGCGTGCCGGGCAGCCGAAAGAAATCGTGATCACCGGTGCTCTCGACGACGCCACATTCCGTGCGCTGCGCAAAGTCGCCGGCGAAGAGTATTTGCCGCATCGCGTTCTCGTCGCTGGCTCCGGATCGGACGATTTGCCGCTGATGCAAAACCGTCCCGCCGATCGCGTGCTGGCGTACCTGTGCGAGGCATACGCGTGCGCGGATCCAACGGCGGATGCGCAGCGGCTGCGCGTGTTGCTTCAAATCGCGAAAGCCTAAACTGTCGCAGTGACGGACATCGAGTTGGAATCACAGGTGGCCTGGCCGCTGATGAAGCGCATTCTTTTTCGCTTCGCGGCCGCGTTCTTCATCCTCGTGAATTTTCCGTTTCCCTTGAATCTGATCCCGTCATTTTTGTTGGGCGCGCGCCTCAATGCGATTCCGGATGCACCCGTGCGCGCGATGGCTCGCCTGCTCCATCTATCGGTCGATATCCGGCCGAACGGTAGTGGCGACACGACCTACAGTTGGGTCTATCTGCTGTGTGTCGCAATCGGTGCCGTGGCCATCACGATCATCTGGAGCGTGATCGACGGGCGCCGCAGAAACTACGACCGCGCCTGGATCGCTCTTCGCGCGTATCTCCGCTTCGCACTGGCGTTGGCGATGATCCGCTACGGCGCCGCCAAGGTGATCCCGTCGCAGTTTCCGCCGCCGTCGCTCGACCGGCTTCTGCAGCCATTCGGCGACGCCTCTCCGATGGGTCTTCTCTGGACGTTCATGGGAGCCTCGGCCGCGTACACGATTTTCGCCGGCGCGATGGAGATGCTGGGCGGCTTGCTCCTGACGATGCGCCGCACCGCGCTGCTCGGTGCGCTCGTCTCGATGGGCGTGCTGGTCAACGTCGTGGCGCTGAATTTCATGTACGACGTGCCGGTGAAGATCTATTCGCTCGAACTGCTGGCGATGGCAGTCACAATCGCTCTTCCGGACGTGCCGCGGCTCGTCAGCTTTTTCGTTCGCAACCGCGCCGTCACACCCGCGCCGCTGCCGCGCTTCTGGCGAAACCGCCGCGTCGAGATCCTGGGAATCGTTTTGCGCACCCTCGCCGTCGTCGTAGTCGTGCTGACGTCTCTGGAAGGTGTGCGCGCGATGCAACGGATGTATGGCGGAGCGGAAGCGCGCTCGCCACTTTACGGGATCTGGCGCGTCGATGACTTCCAGGCCGATGGCAAAACGATTCCGTTCACCGATCCTTCGCGTTGGCGCCGCTTCATCTTCGACGTGCGCTACATCGCCTCGGTGCAGCTCATGAACGATTCCAGTCAACGGCTGAGCGTGCAGCTCAACGAGAAGACGCGAACACTGGCCGTCTCCCGGAGAAACGAGCCGGCATGGGACGGACGGCTTTCCTACGTGCGGCCGGACCCCGATACGCTGATCATCGACGGCGATCTTGGCGGCCACAAAGTGCACGCGCTTTGTCGCCGCGAGCCGATCCCGAAGTTCACTCTGACCAACCGCGGCTTTCATTGGATCAACGAGTACCCGTTTAATCGCTAAACTATCGCCATGTCCGGAGAAATCATCGGCGGCGTTCTCGCGCCGCATCCGCCGCACATCGTTTACGGCGACAACCATTGGCGCAACGAGCCGCGGTCGGAGTGCGGCTGGGAAGTGCTGCGCTGGGGTTACGAGCGGGCCCGCAAACATTTTCTGGAAAAGAAGCCGGACGTTTTTCTCGTCCACTCCCCGCACTGGCAGACGGTCATCGGCCATCACTTCCTCGGTATCCCCGAGTTTCACGGACTTTCCGTCGATCCGATTTTTCCGAATCTCTTTCGCTTCAACTACGACATCAAAGTCGACGTCGAGTTGGCGGAATTGATCGCCGAGGAGGGGCGCCGCGATGGGCTGATCACGAAGATGATGCGCAATCCCAACTTCCGCGTCGATTACGGCACCATCGTTTCCTGCCACATGATGAATCCGGAGTGGGACATCCCGATCGTCGGCATCTCATCGAACAACTCGCCGTACTACTTCAGCAACGAGATGGGGCAGCAGCAGATGCTGAACCTCGGGCAGGCCACGAAGCGCGCCATCGAAAAGAGCGGACGGCGCGCGGTGTTGCTGGCGTCGAACACGCTTTCGCATCGCCACTTTACGACGGAGCCTGACATTCCCGAGGACATGTCGCGCGAGCACGTCTACGAGCACAGCGGCTATTTGTGGGACATGAAGGTGCTCGACCTGATGCGCAAAGGGCGGACGCGCGAGCTCATCGCGGTGCTGCCTGAGTTCATGGACATGGCCGTGAGCGAAGTAAAGGCCGGCTCGCTGGCGTGGATGCTTTCGGCGCTCGACTTCCCGTCGTATCCCGCCGAGGTCTACGGGTATTGGACGGTGATCGGGACAGGAAATGCGGTGGTCGGTTGGGACCCGCAACTGAAAGCTGAGGCTACGACGCAGGGAGCGGCATGATCGCGGTGCTTGCTCTTTTCTTCGCCACCGCGTTTCCGTCGACGAGCAAGACTTCGTGGATGCGTCCCGAGTCGTTTCATCTGAAGATCGGAATGAGCCGGTCGGCTGCGGTGCACGCGCTTGAGTCGAACGGCTGGAAGACGAAGCGCGGCGATGGCGAAAACCAACTCGTCGTCGATTATGCCGACGATAAATCGCTGACACTGCAGTTCGAAAGGGAGCGATTGAAGTCGGCCCGCTTCGAGCTCTTCACGATTTTGCAGGAAGCGCCGAAGGCGTTCGATGAAGAGTGGGCCTACCTGCACGAAGCGCTGGGCAAACCGCGCATGAAGTCGCAGAAGATCGTGCTCTACGACCAGATCCTGCCGAACGTGATGGCAGTCCTCTCCGCCGATCCGAAATCGGAACAGGCGCAGAAGGGCGTCGGGATGCTGGTGGTGCGGTATTACGATCCGGCGAAGTAGGGTTGTGGTTGCTGGTTGCCGAGTTGGCAGGTTGCCAGGTTGCCAAGCTTCCGAGTTGTTGCCAGGTTTCCGAGTTTTGCAATCTGCTGATTGGACCGCGAATCAGAGCGGCAACTCGGCAACCAGGAAACTCGGTAACCCGACAACTTGGCAACCCGGCAACCATCAATCGTCAACTTTTCTACCCTTCGTAGACTTTCACGACCTCCTTGATAGCCTCGGAGGCAATGACCACATCCGACCCCAGCCGCGAAGCAATCAAGGGCCGCGGCGCGAGCTGGAATCCGCAGAACCGGTTCGAGAAACTCGAATACGTGCTCGATGAAGACGCCTCGCCGAACGATGACGAGCCGGCGCCGCTGCCGCGAACGCTTTTTCTTCGCGATCCGGCGCGCACGATCCTCGCGCACAACGACAGCCCCGACGTCGGTTTCGATACGAGCATCAATCCGTATCGCGGCTGCGAGCACGGCTGCATTTACTGCTTCGCGCGCCCGACTCACGAGTTCCTGGGATTTTCCGCCGGCCTCGAGTTCGAGACGAAGATTCTGGTGAAGGAAGACGCGCCGGAGTTGCTGCGCGAGGAGCTGATGTCGCGCAAGTACGAGCCGCGGATGATCGCCGTCAGCGGCGTGACAGATCCCTATCAACCGATCGAGCGGAAGCTGGAGATCACGCGGCGTTGTCTGGCGGTGCTGGCCGAGTTTCGGAATCCGGTGGGCATCATCACGAAGAACCATCTCGTCACGCGCGACATCGACATCCTGCAGGAACTGGCCGCGCACAATGCGGTGTCGGTCCACATCTCGGTGACGACGCTCGATCCTCGTCTCGCCAATCTGATGGAGCCTCGCGCATCGCGGCCGGAACTGCGCATCGCAGCGATCGAAGCGCTGGCGAAAGCGGGGATTCCCGTGGGCGTGATGGTGGCGCCGGTGGTGCCCGCGATCACAGATCACGAGATGCCGGCGATCCTGACCGCAGCCGCAAACGCCGGCGCGACGTCGGCTGGATTCGTCGTCCTCCGATTGCCGTGGGCGGTCGCGCCGCTATTCGAGAAATGGCTGGAAGAGCACTATCCCGACCGCAAAGAAAAAGTGATGAACCGTGTCCGCGATCTGCGCGAAGGGAAGCTCTACGATCCGCAGTGGGGCGTCCGCCAGCGCGGCAAAGGAATCTTCGCCGATCAGATCAAATCGATGTTCGAAGTGACGTGCCGCCGCCTGCACCTCAACGAGAAAAAGTACGACCTGCCGGTTTCCGCTTTTCGCAGACCGACGACGCAAGGTAGTCTCTTCTGACCATGAGCGACGAACCGAAAACTCTCTTCGAAGGAAAGCACATCCTCGTTCTGGAGCGCGACACATGGCAATACGTCGAGCGAAAGAAGGGGAAGACGGCGGTGATCATCCTCGCCGTCACCGATGATGATCGCGTGCTCTTCGTCGAACAGTTCCGGCGACCTCTGAACGCGCGTGTGATCGAGTTTCCGGCGGGACTGGTCGGCGATGAAGAAGGGCACGATGATGCCGAGGAAACGGCGAAACTGGAGTTGGAAGAAGAGACGGGCTACGCGTGTAAGTCGGTCGAGCGGCTAACGAGCGGGCCAACCTCCGCAGGCATCACGTCCGAAACCGTCACGTTCTTTCGCGCTTCGGGATTGGAGGAGCGAGGCAAAGGCGGCGGAGTCGGCAGCGAAGACATCACGGTTCATCACGTCCCGCGCCCTGCCGTCGTCGATTGGCTCAAGCGCAAGGATGACGAAGGAATCCTGATCGATGCGAAGGTTTGGGCGGGATTGTGGTGGCTTGGCATTGGACGCTGAGCTGTAATTAACAACGAGCGGCGTGCGGCCGTCGATCTTCACCGCCCGAACGTAGGTCGGACTCTCCAGTCCGACTAATCGCACGTCGGAGTCGGACTAGAGAGTCCGACCTACGTTTCGCCCGGCGCGAAAACTCGATGGCGTCCGGCGAGAGCGAGACGCCGGATCGCAGCACGACGCAACCGTGAACGATGAGGACCGCGAGCGCCGCTACGAGCGGCCAGCGCGTCTTCATCGCAAGCGCGCTCACTGCTTCAGTCGCTCGAGAATCTTTTCGTGTACGCCGTCGAACGAGCCGGACGACATGACCAGGATGACATCGTCCGGCTGCGCATCGCGCGCGACCACATCCGCGATGGCATCGACATCATCGATCTGTTCCGCGCGGACGCCGTCCGCGTTCAGACGATCAAGGATGTTCGAGACGGACATCATTTTGTCGAGTCCGTACCGCGTCTCGTAACGTCCTTTGTGAAAGACGCGGCCGATGATCACGCGGTCTGCCTGATGAAACGCCTCGATGTATCCGTGCTCGTGTTCTTTGCGGCTCGACGAGATCGAGCGCGGCTCGAATAGCGCCCAGATGCGCTGACCGGGGTAACGCCCTTTCGCGCCGGTGAGTGTCGTCGCAATCGCCGTGGGGTGATGCGCGAAGTCGTCGATGACGGTCACGCCGCGTTCCACGCCGCGCACTTCCATCCGCCGCTTGATGCCTTCGAACGTCTCCAGTCCGCGCTGAATCTCCTCCGCGGAGAGTCCGCGATGCCGTGCGATAGCGATATCAGCCAGCGCATTCACCACGTTGTGTGCGCCCGACATGGTCGTGTGAAAGCGCGCCCATTCGCGCCCTTCCCACCACGCCGTGAATGCGCTGCCGGCCGGGGTGTACTCAATGTCCGTTGCGTAAATATCGCAGCCGCGCGACGTGCCGAACGTGAACCAGCGCGCCCGCGCATCGGCACGCAACGAGCCCACATTGGCGTCGTCACCGTTCGCCACGATCATGTCGCCGGGCGCCACCTGCCGCACGCCCTTCCGAAATGCCTCGATGATCGCCTCGAGGTTCGCGTAGATGTCGGCGTGATCGAACTCGATGTTGTTGACGAGCAGCGTGTTCGCGCCGTAGTGCAGAAACTTCGGTCCCTTGTCGAAAAACGCGGTGTTGTACTCGTCGCCTTCGATGACGAACTCGGGTCCGTCGCCGAGCTTGAAGTTGTGATTGAAGTTGAGCGGGATGCCGCCGACGACCATGCTCGGATCGCGGCCGGCCGACTCCAGCAGCCAGGCCATCAGCGATGTCGTCGTCGTTTTTCCGTGCGTGCCGGCGACGACGATGGAGTGCTTTTCTTTGATGAAGAGCTGGTAGATCGCTTCCGGCATCGACGTGTACGGCAGGTCGAGCTCGACCGTCGCAGCGGCTTCGATATTCGATGACGCGGCGGCATTACCGATGACGACGAGCTCCGGATGGAACGTCAGGAGATGGTCTTTCGTATACCCCTCGAGCACAGGAATGCCGAGGCGTTCGAGATAGTCCGACATCGGCGGGTAGACGTGCTCATCCGAACCAGCGACCTCGTAACCACGTTCCTGCAGCATCCCGGCGAGCGAGGCCATGGCGGTGCCACCGATCCCGATCAGGTAGACCCGTTTGACTGGCGGAAGTTCTTTGACGTGAGGCATTGCGGCGCGGACCGAGCAAGAAACGTGCTCCGCGGCGCTGATTGTAGAATGACGGCCTATCCGGAAGGGAATCGTCTCAATCTGGCGGATGTTCGAATCGGGGCATCCCACACCGTTTCAAGCCATTCAACCTAGGAGGATTTTGTCCATGTCGTCGAAGCGAATTCTCATCATCATGATCGCAGTCCTGGTCGCGCTGACGGCGGCCATTTCCTTCGCCGCTGATGAGCCAGCGAAGGCCAAGAAGGCTGATGCCCCCGCGGCAAAGAAGGAAGCCGAAAAGGCGCCGCGCCTCACCATCGTCGAGCCCGTCAAAGACTACGGCACGATTCCCAAAGGCGAGAAACTCGACTGGGCGTTCGTCGTCAAGAACACAGGTAACGCCGATCTTCAGATCATCGCCGCCAAGCCCGGCTGCGGCTGCACCGTTGCCGACTTCGACAAGGTGATCAAGCCCGGCGAGAGCGGAAAAGTCACGGCCCACGTCGACACCACTGCCTTCGCGGGTCCGATCGCGAAGACGGTCACACTCGAAACCAACGACCTCACCACTCCCACCTCGCAGCTTACGATTCACGCGATCGTGAAACCGTACGTCGAGGCGTTCCCCGCCGGCTTCGTCCGCTTCAATCTTCTGCAGGGCGACGCTGACGTGCAGACCGTCACGATTTACTCCGATGAAGACGATCCATTCCAGATCACGGGCGTAGAAGTGCCGGCTGCCGAGCCTGGGAAAGACGCGTGGATCAAGGCGTCCTACGAGAAGATCACCAACGAGGCCGATCTCGCTCCGAACGTCGGCAAGCCCGGCCAGGCTCAGTACCACGTCAAGATCACCGTCGGCGGTCCCGACGCCCGGGTCGGCCCGATCGCCGAGAAGGTCCGCATCGTCACCAACTCCAAGCACCAGCCGGAGTACTTCGTCAGCGTCTCCGGCGTGGTCCGTCCGCCGTTCCGCGTCGAGCCGGGCGTGCTGAACTTCGGCGAAGTCACGCCAGCCGATGTTGCCGCCACTCGCATGGTCATGCTGCACTCGAACAACATGAAAACGCCGGAGTCGTTCGTCGTCTCCAAGGCCGAGTCGAGCAACTCCGCCGTCGTGGCCAGCGTGAAGCCGGGCTCCAACAAAGGTGAATATGAAGTAACCCTGCAGATCGCCAAAGATGCCAAGCCTGGCGATCTCGACGGCACTGTGAAGATCTTCACGAACGACAAGGTGATTCCGGTCGTGACCGTGCCGATGAAAGCGACGATCAAAGCGGCGCCGAAATCGGCCGCCAAGTAATCGAACGAACGAATCCGATACCAGGGCCGCCGCCGAGGCGGCCCTTTTTTTATGCGTTGACGATCGAGATTCCGACGCCGTCGCCAACCGGCAGAACGATCGACGACAGCCGCGGGTCGGTCGTGATCCGCTGGTTGAACGCACGAAGCGCGTCGGTCGACGGATCGTGGACTCCCTCCGCGACTTTCCCGCCCCACAAAAGGTTGTCGCAGACGATCATCGCGCCCGGCTCGAGCTTCGGCAGGAGTTGATCGAGATACTGCTCGTACTCGGATTTCACGCAGTCGATGAACACGAAATCGAACGGTCCGGCCAGAGTGGGCAGAACCTCGAGCGCAGCGCCTTCATGGAACTTCACCTCGCATTCCAGTCCCGCCTCGGCTACGAATTCGCGCGCCGTGGCCAGGATGCCGCGATCGAGCTCAATCGTCTCGATCACCGACTCGGCAGCGCATTCGCGCCCGAGGACGATGACGGAGTAGCCGATGTTGGTGCCTACCTCGATGAGGTGCTTCGGATTCTTTGCCCGCACCAGCAACTTCATGAGCTGCCCAACCTCGGGATCCGCAATCGGATGGTTGTTCTCCGCCGCAAACGCCTCCATCCGCGCCAGCAGCGCATCGCGATCCGGAAGAAGCGTGTCGAGATACTCAGCTTGAACGAGTTTGATGACCTGGTCGGTGCGGGATTTCATGTGCGGAGAGTAGCGTAGGACGCGGGGGTCGGGGGTCGGAGGAATTGGAGCGAGAGATCAGAGACAAGAGACAAAAGAGCAGACTGATGTCCTTGTCTCTGATCTCTCGATCTCTGCTTGATCCCCGACCCCCGACTCCCGACCCGCCACCCCCGCGCTTACAATGCGCGCATGCCTGATGTCGCCGCCGAGCTGCGGCTGATCTCGTTTCGTATCGGACCGGAGACGTTCGTGCTCGACATCATGGCCGTGCGCCAGATCATTCCGTACACCGGCTCGACCTCGCTGCCGACCGCGCCAGCGTTCGTGGAAGGCATCATCGTGCTGCGCAACGAGGTGATTCCGATCGTCGATCTGCGGAAACGGCTCTATCCGGATCTGGAGGATCATGCCGAACCGCTCATCCTCATCACGCACAGCAGCGCCGGGGTGATCGGACTCAAAGTCGACGCCGTGAATCGCATCGTCACCATCAACCGCGACACGCTTCTTCCGCCGCCGCCGCTCGTGCATGGAATCCGCGGCGAGCTGCTCATCGCCATCGTTCCGCACGCCGATGAGGTCTACCTGCTCATCGACATCGAGAACATTCTCAGCGGCGACGAGCGGCGCGAGCTGGCGGTGGCCGATCTCGCCCTGCAAGCGTGATGAGTCGTCATTCCGATTCAGGCGGAAGATCAGTCGGGGCGTCGCTGCGCTGATCGCTTCGAAATCCGTATGGGCAATGACGGCAGCCCGATTCGCAGCAGTAGCCGCGCTCGCGCAGGAACTTCTCGGTGAAGACCATGAAGCCGCGTTCGTAGTAGAAATCGACTCCCTCAATGAGAGGAACGTTCAGTGACGCCATCGGCGAAACGATAATCCGATATCCTTCGTCCGTGTTTGCGCGGTCGCGTCTTTTGCAGCTTGCGGAAGGAATGAAGGGGCGGCGGATCGTCGTCTATGGCGATATCGTTGTCGACCGTTTCATCTACGGAACGCCGAAGAGGATCTCGCGCGAGGCGCCGGTGCTGATCCTCCGCCAGTACCGCGACGACGTCCTCCTCGGCGCCGCCGGCAACGCCATCAACAACATCGTCTCGCTCGGCGGCGTCCCGATTCCCGTCTCCGTCCTTGGCAATGATCCGCAAGGGCAGCAGCTCGTCGATGCCATGAACGGACAAGGCATCGATTGCAGTGCGGTGTTGCGCGCGAGCCGCTACAACACGCCAACCAAAGTGCGCATCCTCGGCGGCATGCCGCACGCCAGCCGGCAGCAGATCGTCCGCTACGACATCGAGGATCACTGCGACCTCACGGACGCTGAAGCCACGCGCATTGACGCCGCACTGCGCGAGCAGATGGCGTCGTGCGATGCGGGACTCATCAGCGACTACGGCTACGGCGTCGTGACGCAAGCGCTGGCCGCGTCGCTGACCGGTGCGGCCAATGAAAAAGCGGTAACGCTCGATTCGCGCTACAACCTGCTCGCGTATCCCGGCGTCACCGCGGCGACGCCCAACGAAGAAGAAGCCGCGGCAGCAGCGGGAACGACGCTCTTCAACGGAGACGACAGCGAGCAACGCTTGAAGCAGGTCGGCGAAACTCTCCAGAAATCCCTCGGCTGCGGCGCGCTGCTCGTCACGCGCGGCAGCAGGGGTATGGCTCTGTTCGAAGGCGAGTCGCGCGCACCGGTGTTCATTCCGGTGTACGGCACCGATCAGGTTGCGGACGTCACCGGCGCCGGCGACACCGTCATCGCTGCGTTCACACTCGCGCTTGCGGCCGGAGCTTCGTTTGCCGAGGGGGCGACGATCGCGAATTACGCGGGAGGGATCGTCGTGATGAAGATGGGGACCGCTACCGTATCGCACGACGAACTGCACAAAGCGATCGAGCGCGACGAGGCGCTGCGCGAGTGAACGCGCCGATTCTCGATGAGAGCGCGCTCGCGGACGCACTCGCGAACGAACGCGCCGCCGGCAAGACCATCGCCTTCGCCAACGGATGTTTCGACGTCCTGCACGTCGGTCACATTCGTTACCTGCAGGATGCCGCGCGGCAAGCGGACGTGCTCGTCGCCGGCATCAATGGAGACGAATCCGTCCGCGAACTGAAAGGCGAAGGCCGGCCGGTGATGAGCGAAGCCGAGCGCGCCGAATTGATCTCCGCCATTCGCGGCGTCTCCTACGTCACGATCTTTCACGAGCGCAGCCCGGGACGACTCATCGGCGATCTCAAGCCCGACGTTCATTGCAAAGGGACCGACTACACGCCCGACAGCGTGCCCGAAGCGGAGATCGTGCGCGCGTACGGCGGGAGAGTGGCGATCGTCGGCGACGCGAAAGATCACTCGACGAGCGAGATGCTTCGAAGGATGAAGGCGGAAGGATGAAGAGTGACGGACGAAGGATGAATCGCTTAGCCTGCATTCCTCACACTCATACCCAAGCCCTCTCAATCGAGCGCCTTCTTCCCTACGCTTTTTGTGGGGGAGAAGGTGGCCGAAGGCCGGATGAGGGGGCGTTTGACCGGAGGGACGACATTTCCGAACAGCGCCGGCGTCGAGAGTCACCGGCTCAAGAACTTAGTGCCGGTCACTTGCACCGCACCCCTCATCCGCCTTCGGCACCTTCTCCCCTCGAAAAGCACGAGGGGAGAAGGCGCTCGATTGATGAGTTTCGTGATTGGGTTAGAGCGTGAGAAATGCCGCGTAGCTCCGTTCAACCCTCATCCCTGCTCGTTATCCGCCTCTCCGCTTTCGGCGACGTCATCCACACCATTCCTGCGGTCGTGGCGCTGCGCGATGCGTTGCCGCAAATCGAGATGGCATGGGCGGTCGAGCCGGCGTATGCGGAGCTCGTCGAGCTGGTCGCCGGCGTGACGGCGATTCGCGTGTCGCTCAAGAAGTGGTCGCTTGCGAAAATCCGCGATGCAAAGAGAAACGTGCGCGGCTATGACGATGCGATCGACTTTCAGGGCCTCATCAAATCGGCATTGATCGCAAAGGCCAGCGGCGCGCGGCGGCGATACGGGTTTGCGAAAGAGGTCATCCGCGAGAAGCCGGCAGCGTGGTTCGTCAACCGGCCTGTTTCGATTGATCGATCGCGCCACGTCGTCGAATGGAACCTCGCCCTCGCCCGCGCGCTCGCTCCTGCGATCGCGAGCGTCCCCGCTGTCGATTTCGCTCCGTTTGCCGATGACCTGTCGGGCAAGTTAAGCGCGTTCGCCAATCGCATCATCGTTCTCCCCGGCGCTGGCCGGCCGGAAAAACAGTGGCCCCCGGAGCGCTTCGCCGAGCTCGCCCGCCGCCTCGGCAACGACGTTCTCGTCGCCTGTGGCCCCGGCGAAGAGCCGATCGGCCGCGCCGTCGGCGCCGAGCTCGCGCCATCGACCACCTTTCGCGAATTGGCCTTCCTTCTCCGCCACGCGCGGCTCGTCATCGGCGGCGACACCGGCCCCCTTCACCTCGCCGCCGCGCTCGGTGTTCCGGTCGCCGGACTCTACGGTCCGACCGATCCGGCGCGCAACGGTCCGTACGGCCAGCCCGGCAATGTCGTCGAGTCGTTCAGCACGACAAAGTCGATGCAATCGATCGGCGTCGACGACGTTCTGCGGCTCGTACTCAAAATAAATCCGCGTTGACGGTGATTCAGGCCGGGAGGTAAACTCGCCGGTCATCTGTCGAAATCACTCATGCCCCGCAACTTAGCTGTACCCTGCGCAAACTCTTACTGAACCCTTATTGAACTTATGAGCGTACGTCTCGGAGAGCTTCTTACCAAAGCGAGTCTGATCAGCCAGGATCAGCTCAAGGAAGCGCTCAAGGTTCAGAAGGATACCGGCGGCAAGCTAGGCGAAACACTCATCAAACTCGGCTTCGTCTCCGAGGAAGACATCACCGAGTGCTTGTCGCAGCAGTTCGGCGTTCCGTCGATCAGCCTCGTCCATTTCGAGATCGATCCGTCGGTCATCAAGCTGATTCCGGCCGACGTGGCGCGCAAGTACAACATCCTTCCCGTCAACAAAACGGGGGCGACGATCACGATCGCCATGGCCGATCCGACGAACGTCTTCGCCATGGACGACATCAAGTTCATGACCGGCTACAACGTCGAGCCTGTCGTGGCCTCGGAGCTCGGCATCAAGTCCGCCATCGACAACTACTACGGCACAACCTCGTCGCTGGAGTTGAAGAAGGTGATGGAAGACCTCCAGCAGTCGGAGAGCGCCGACCTGGAGGTTCTCGAAGAAGAAGAAGAAATGGACATGGCGGCGCTGACCGACTCGGCGGAAGAAGCGCCGGTCGTCAAGCTCGTCAATCTGATTCTGACCGACGCCATCAAGCGGGGCGCGTCCGACATCCACATCGAGCCGTACGAAAAAGAGTTTCGCGTGCGTTTCCGCATCGACGGGACGCTGTACGAGATCATGAACCCGCCGCTGAAGCTGAAAGACGCCATCACGTCGCGCATGAAGATTATGGCGAAGCTCGACATCTCCGAGAAACGCCTGCCGCAGGACGGCCGCATCAAGCTGAAGATGAAGCTCAATGACAAGAACAAAGAGCTCGACTTCCGCGTCTCGGTGCTCCCGACGCTCTTCGGCGAAAAGATCGTCATGCGTCTTCTGGACAAGGACAACCTTCGCCTGGACATGACCAAGCTCGGCTTCGAGCCGGAGTCGCTGGTGCGCTTCGAAGAGGCCATCTTCAAACCGTGGGGAATGGTCCTCGTCACTGGCCCCACCGGCTCCGGAAAAACCAACACGCTCTATTCGGCGCTTTCAAAAGTGAACTCGCCCGAAGTGAACATCATGACCGCGGAAGATCCAGTCGAGTTCAATCTGCCCGGCATCAACCAGGTGCAGATGAAGGAGTCGATCGGTCTGAATTTCGCGGCCACGCTCCGTTCGTTCCTCCGCCAGGATCCGAACATCATCCTCGTCGGCGAGATCCGCGATTTCGAGACCGCCGAGATCGCGATCAAGGCGGCGCTCACGGGCCATCTCGTGCTCTCCACGCTGCACACGAACGACGCGCCGTCCACGATCAACCGTCTCATGAACATGGGCATCGAGCCCTTCCTCGTGGCCACATCCGTCCAGCTCATCGCCGCGCAACGGCTTGCCCGCCGCGTCTGCGGGAATTGCAAAGAGGCGGTTGAAATGTCACCGCAGGCATTGATGAACATCGGCTTCAAAAAAGAAGAAGTCGGCACGTTCACGGTCTACAAAGGACGCGGCTGCGATAAGTGCAACAGCACCGGCTACAAAGGCCGCGTCGGCCTCATCGAAGTTATGGGCATCGACGACGCGATCCGCGAACTGATCCTGTCGGGCGGCACCGCGATCGACATCAAAAAACGCGCTGCCGAAAACGGCATGATCAGCCTGCGCCGCTCCGGACTGATTAAAATCAAAGACGGCGTCACGACGATCGAAGAGGTCGTTCGGGAGACGATTCTGTGAGGGTGTCGCGTTTCGGGAGTCGGGGGTCGGAGAATCGTCACTCCGAAGTCCGGCACCGGTACTCGACGCTCGGATTTTTACGATTGGGGGTTTGATGCGGTGCGTTGGGAGTTGGAGAGGCCTTCGTAACCTCCGACACCCGACACCCGACACCCGACACCCGGAAAGACATCAATGCCAGTCACCCTTCATCAACTTCTAAAAACGATGGTCGAGCGCGGCGGCTCGGATCTGCACGTCACCACCAATTCCGCCCCGCAGATCCGCATCGACGGAAAGCTCACGCCGCTCGACATGCCTGTGCTCACCGCGCCGGAGACGAAGCAGCTCGCCTACTCCGTGCTCACCGATGCGCAGAAGCATCGCTTCGAGGAAAACCTGGAGCTCGACCTCTCCTTCGGCATCAAAGGGCTGGCCCGCTTCCGCGCCAATATCTTCAATCAGCGTGGCGCCACGGCCGCCGTCTACCGCCAGATCCCCTACGAGATCCTCGGGTTTCGCGAGCTTGGACTGCCGACTGTGGTTGAAGAGATCTGCAATCGTCCTCGCGGTCTCGTCCTCGTCACCGGCCCGACCGGCTCTGGAAAATCGACCACGCTTGCGGCCATGATCGACAAGATCAACCGCGAGCGGCACGAGCACATCATCACCATCGAAGATCCGGTCGAGTTTCTTCACTCGCATAAGAGCTGCATCGTCAACCAGCGCGAGCTTCACGCCGACACGCATTCATTCGCGAACTCGCTCAAGTCGGCGCTGCGCCAGGATCCCGACGTCGTCCTCATCGGCGAAATGCGCGACCTCGAGACGATCGAATCCGCGCTGCGCATCGCCGAGACAGGCCACCTCACTTTTGGGACGCTGCACACCAACTCCGCGGCGCAGACCATCAACCGCGTCGTCGACGTCTTCCCGTCGCACCAGCAGCCGCAGATTCGCGCCCAGCTTTCCTTCGTTCTGGAAGGGATCCTGTGCCAGAGCCTCCTGCCGAAAGCGAACGGCAAGGGGCGCGTCATGGCCATGGAGATCCTCGTGCCCAACGCCGCCATCCGCAATCTGATCCGCGAAGACAAGGTGCATCAGATCTATTCGATGATGCAGACCGGACAGGCCAAGTACGGAATGCAGACTTTCAACCAGTCGTTGGCGACGTTGTACTTCAAGAAACACATTACGCTGCAAGTGGCGCTCGCGCGTTCTTCGAACCCTGACGAGCTCCAGGAAATGATTTCGCGCGGTGCCGGCGTCCTCACGCCGCAGAACACGCCGTCGTCCCCAGGCACCCGCCCGCGCACGGCGTAAAGCAGTCGTTAACCGGAGGAAATGATGCCTACGTTCGAATGGAAGGGATCGCGAGCCGGCCAGATGCAGAGCGGCGTCCTGACCGCCGATTCCAAAGACGCGGCGGAACAGATCCTTCGCCGCCAGCGCATTGAAGCGCCGTCGATCAAAGAGAAAGGGAAGGAGATTGCCCTGCCGAAATTCGGCGGAGGCGTCGCTCCCCAGCTCGTCGCCATCTTCACGCGGCAGTTCTCCGTCATGATCGACGCCGGCCTTCCGCTGGTGCAGTGCCTGGAGATCCTGTCCGGCCAGCAGGAAAACAAAACCTTCAAGCGCGCCCTCATCCAGATTCGTCAGGACGTCGAATCGGGCTCCAACCTCGCCGACTCGATGCGCAAACATCCGAAGATCTTCAACGATCTCTTCACCAACATGGTCGCCGCCGGCGAGGCGGGCGGTATTCTCGACACCATCCTCCAGCGCCTGGCGCAGTACATCGAAAAATCGGTCAAGCTCAACGCCCAGGTGAAGTCGGCCATGATCTACCCGGTCGCCGTCATCTCCATCGCCTGCATCGTCATCGCCATCATTCTCTGGAAAGTCATTCCGGTCTTCGCCGCACTCTTCAAAGGCCTGGGTGCCGAGCTGCCGATGCCGACGCAGATCGTCATCTGGCTGTCGAACTTCATCGCCAACTTCTGGTGGCTCATGGCCATCGTGATCGGCGGCACGATCTACTCATTGCGCCGCTATCACGAGACGTACAAAGGGAAGCGCGTTCTCGATGGCATCGTCCTGAAGATGCCCATCCTCGGCATGCTGATGCGCAAGATCGCCGTGGCCCGTTTCTGCCGCACGCTTTCCACGCTCACGGCGTCGGGCGTTCCGATCCTCGACGGCCTGCAGATCACCGCTCGCACTTCTGGAAACGCGATCGTCGAAGACGCCATCATGGCCACGCGGAAGTCGGTCGAAGAAGGCAAGACGATCAGCGAGCCGCTGGCCGACACCGACGTCTTCCCCTCCATGGTCGTGCAGATGATCGCCGTCGGCGAACAGACCGGCGCGCTCGACACGATGCTGTCGAAGATTGCCGACTTTTACGAAGAGGAAGTCGACACCGCTGTGGCCGGCCTCATGAAACTCCTCGAGCCCGTGCTCATCGCCTTCCTCGGCGTCGCCATCGGCGGCATCGTCATCGCCATGTACATGCCGATGTTCACGCTGATCGGAAAGGTGGGATAGCGGTTCGGGTGCCGGGTGTCGGGTGTCGGGGCGACGCGAAAGCG
Organism: Thermoanaerobaculia bacterium; assembly: GCA_963719365.1. Lineage (GTDB taxonomy): Bacteria > Acidobacteriota > Thermoanaerobaculia > Gp7-AA8 > Gp7-AA8 > JADGNZ01. The sequence goes on from OY970380.1 coordinate 3,893,696, forward strand.
TCGCCCTTTTCGTTTTATCCTGATCGCTGACACGGCATATCCGACACCCGACACCCGACAGCCGACACCCGAAAATGCACACCGACGCCCGCATGCTGATCGCCGTACGCGTCGTCGCCGTGACGACGCTGCTGCTCGCCACGCTCATCATTCAGTACACCGTCCGCGAGCTGCTGCCGATCAACTATCTCTACACCACTGCTGGCGTCACCTACGGCCTCACCCTCGCCTACATCGGAGTCGGAAAGCTCCTCACCTCGCGCAAGCTCAACCTCGTCATCCAGATCTCCGGCGACCTCGTCGTCGAGACAGTGCTCGTCTATTTCACCGGCGGGCTCGACTCGCCGTTCTCGTTCCTCTACCTCGTTTCGATCATCACCGCCTCGATGCTGCTCTACCGGCGCGGCGGTCTTCTCGCCGCCAGTGGCGCCGTCATCCTCTACGGCGGCCTGGCCGACCTGATGTACTACGGCGTTCTTCCGCTTCCAGAACAATCATGGTTCGTTCCCACGCCCTGGAGCTCCTCGCGCCTTTACTTCAACATGGCCACGAACTTCGCCGGCTTCTACGCCACGGCCTTCCTGACCTCGTATCTTGCGGAGAAACTGCAGAAGACGTTCGAAGAGCTGGATGCCAACCGCCAGAACCTCGCCGAACTACGGGCGCTGAACCAGAACGTCGTCGAGTCGATCCCTTCCGGCCTGATCACGCTCTCTCCGGAAGGCATCGTTACCTTCATCAATCCCGCCGGGTGTCTCATTCTTCATCAGGACCCGCAGTCCGTAATCGGACGCAAGATCGAGCAATTCGGTTTCTACGCCGCCGGCGAGTGGCAAACGGTTCCGCCAACGCTCTCCGCCGAACCTGTCGTGCGGAACGAAAAGGACGATTTTCAAATCGGCGATGAGCCGCGCAGTCTCGGATTTGCACTCACCCCTCTGAACTCCATTGAAGGCGTCGCTTCGGGATACACGCTCATCTTCCAGGACCTCACCGACATGAAGAAGCTCGAAGCCGAGCTTCGCTTGAAAGACCGTATGGCCGCTGTCGGCGAGCTATCGGCCGGCATCGCCCACGAGATCCGTAATCCGCTGGCTGCCATCGCCGGCTCTGTGCAGGTGCTCAAGAAATCGACAGCGCTCAATCCTCAGGAGCAGCGCCTCATGTCGATCATCTTGAAAGAATCCGAGCGCCTCAATAAATCGATCGCCGATTTTCTGCGCTTCGTGAAACCACAAGAAAAGCGCGCCGCCGAATTCGACATCGCCGCCAGTCTTTCCGAAACTCTCGACCTCCTCGGCAACTCTCCCGAGCTCGGCGTCGGGCACACGATCGAGCACGTTATTACGCCACCGTCCTACACCATCGTCGGCGACGGCGATCAAATCCGGCAGGTCTTCTGGAATATCGCCCGCAACGCCGTGCAAGCCATGCCCGATGGCGGAACCTTGTTAGTGACAACTGAGGTTGGCGGCGATCATTACAACATCGTGTTCACGGATAATGGCCGAGGGATGAATGATGCTGATCAACGGCGCCTGTTCCAGCCGTTCCGCACGAATTTTCCCTCGGGGACAGGACTGGGCATGGCCATTTCTTATCGAATCGTACAAGAGCACGGCGGCCGCATCGATGTCACCTCGCGCGAAGGCGTCGGTACTGCGATTACCGTTTCATTGCCGGTGTCGGCGTCGATTCGGAACGCCGTAGCGTAATTAGCCCGCCTTTGTGCTGGCTCGCATACGCTGAACGCGCCGCTCAATCGCGCATTGCAAGCGAGTGAACCAGTTCACAGGCTGCGGACGACGGCGCCACAAGAGCGCGTTGTCTGTCCCCTCGATCAAATACCCTCGGCGGACACAATCGGAATGCCGATAATAATGAGCCACCAGACTTCGCCGCGTGCTGGTAGTCTCCGTAATCGGCTCGGCACCATGCAACAAATCAGAATGCCAGATCACAAGGTCTCCAGCTTTCGCGAATACCGATACAGAACTGAGGCTGCGAGAATCGATTGCCGATTGCATATAGCTCGCCCATTGCGGCATCTCCGCGTCATGCGCATGTTTCGTTCCGTCCGAGAAGACAAACGGCGCGATGAGATGGCTGGCCGGGTAAAGACGAAGAGGCCCGGAACCTGGTTGAACATCCTCCAGCGCAATCCAGCAGGCCACCACGCCTCCCGCCAACAACGGCGTCATGTAGAGCGAATCGGCGTGATACTCCTGACCGCTGCCCTTCTCCAGATTCAGGGAATTGCAGAGAACTGGCGTGTCATCGAGCAAGGTCTCCATAACATCGAGAAGTCGCCTGTCCAGTAGCAATCCGCGAACCGGTGTTGACACGAGATAGAGATCGCTGATCTTGACTCGATGCGCGCGATCGCTGTCCGAAAGCTCCGACATCCGGCAGCGCACTTTGCGATCGACGTCATCGACCGTGACATCGCGCGGCTTCGATCTCCAAAACGCGTCGACGACACGATTGATCCCCGCGATCTCCGCTTCACCGAAGAACCGCGGCAGATGCAGCCACCCCTCGGCGTTCCAGCGCTCAACCAACGGTTCTCGATCCATTACCGGCAAACTATACGCTCACGCCCGCAGACCGGCTTCGCGACTGAGAATTGTCTGGGCGCTGCAAAATACAGAATCCTGCCGATGCCTGCGCCATCCGTCGTAGACCATCTGCGAAGTCAATTTCCTGTTACCTGATACGCAATCCAGAAGCCCCCGAGCACGATCCCGATGAATCCGATAATACCGGCCGCGAGAACCGGCGCGAGGCGCCGCTCGAGATCGGGAACCCCATCGCGCCGGTAGCCGCGCAGAAATACAAAATAGGCCACAAACGCAAGGAAAGTGCCCGCGATCACATCTGCAATGTAATGCTGCCGCGTAAACAGCGTCGAAATTCCAATGAGCGAAGCAGCGATTCCGGCCGCGATGCCAACGCCTCGGTGTACGCGATAACACGTCAGAGCCGACACGAAGGAGTGCGCTACGTGTAATGAAGGGAAGCAGTTATAAGGTGGGTCGAGCGAATAAAGCAAACGGAGGCTCCACACCGCGAATCCTTCTCCAATGACCTTCAATGGACGCGATGCCATCGTCGGGTATGCCAGAAAGACGGCGAACGCCGTGATCCAAATGAAGAGATACGCACGAACGGTGCGTCGTATCTGTTCCTCTTGCCGCACGACAAACACCGGCAGCATGATCACAAACAGATAAAGAGCCGCATAGAGCAGCGTCCAGACCGGCTCAAGCGGCACGAGGTGGTCCAGTGGCAGCGCTGGAACGTGCGGCGCGTGTTGCGGAATCACGTCGGCAATGAAGATGTACAACGGCACCACCAACACCAGAGCGACCATGGAAGCCGTGACGCGATAGGGCTGCGTCAGCGAATCCAGAACCGTGCTCCATCGGATGCGATCCGATGCGCTGGCCGCGCGCTCAGCGCCGTTCGCAGGGCCGCTGCTGGTTCCGTTCATGACATCAATCGAGTTTCTCGTCCCGCAGATACTTCTCCATCAACGTTGCGTTCTCCATCATCGCGTGTAGTTCCACCCAATACGCGCGGCCGTACATGGCAACCGTAGCAATGGACAGGCTGATGTGCAGCCAGTGCGGTGTCTTCCCGGTAGCCACGCCGCCGCCCATGATGAACGTGATCATCAGGAGAACCATCGCGTAGGTTGCGACAGGAGACACGCGCATCGTCATGGCCCGCGTCGCCTTTCGAACGGCGTCTTCGTCCGGGCCGCCTTGCGTCTTGTCCTTGAGCTGTTTGCCCATGCCGATGAAGAAGAAGAGCGTCATCGATTGAGAAAACAGTCCGATCACGACGGTCACGAGCGCAACGAGGATGTGCGTCGCCACATGCTGCGGCGAGGCCATGTATCCCATGATGCTCGTGGCAAGCAGTCCGGCGATCGAAAGTAGCGTGGTGATGAGAAGAGCTTGGGCCATCGTGGGCGCGAACTATAATCGCCGTCCGTGCCGGACAAGACGAGTTATCGCGACGCAGGAGTGAACATCGACGCGCAGGACGAAGCGCTCCGCGAGGTGCGGCGGATCGCGCGTGGCACGTTCACACCTGACGTCATCTCCGACATCGGCTCGTTCGGTGGGCTGTTCCGCGCGTCGTTCGAGGGCATGGAGAAGCCGATTCTCGTTTCGTCGACCGATGGCGTCGGTACGAAGCTGCGCGTGGCCCAGGCAATGAAGATTCACGACACCGTCGGCTACGACCTCGTCTGCCATTGCGTCAACGACATTCTCGTTCAGGGTGCGCGGCCGCTCTTTTTTCTCGACTATTACGCTACCGGCAAATTGCGGCCCCCGGTGATGACCGACGTCGTCCGCGGAATGGCTCGCGCCTGCAGCGAGAACGGTTGTGCGCTGATCGGCGGCGAGACGGCGGAAATGCCGGGTTTTTACGGCGACGACGACTACGACATCGCCGGCTTCATCGTCGGCGTCGTCGACGAGAAGCATCTCCTGACGGGCAAGGACGTCCGCGAAGGTGACGTCCTCATCGGCCTGCCGTCGGTCGGGCTTCATACGAATGGCTATTCGCTGGCGCGCCGGATTCTTTTCGACCAGCTTGGCCACGATCATCAAACGATCCTGCCCGAGGTTGGCAAGATCGGCGAAGTGCTTCTGGCGCCGCACATCTCATACCGCAGGGAACTTCTGCCGCTCATCGACCAGAACTCGATTCATGCCCTCGCGCACATCACCGGCGGCGGCCTGACCGACAATGTCCCGCGCGTACTGCCGGATACGCTCGACGCGCACATCAAGCTCGGCTCCTGGCCCGTGCTCCCGATTTACACGTACCTCGCAAAGCACAGCGACACTGACCGCGACGAGATGCTCCGCGTCTTCAACATGGGCATCGGTATGGTGCTCATCGCGGCGAAGGAACAGGTCGACGCGATCGCCCGCCACTTCGGCCAGATCGGCCAGAAGTTCTTCTTCATCGGCAATGTGGTGAAGGGAAGCGGCAAAGTGGTTTATGACAAGCCGCCGGCGGGCTTTGCATCGTGGATTGAATGACAATTGATAATTGACAATGGGCAATTGACAATGAAACCCAGCGGTGCTTTCCATCTCTGGTCGCTAGTCGCTCTCTCGTTGTCAATTGTCCATTATCAATTGTCAATTGCCTCTCAATTATGAAGATTGCCATTTTGCTCTCTGGCCGCGGCTCGAACTTCGTGGCGATTCATGACGCCATTGTGCGGGGCGAGCTCGATGCCGGTATCGTCTGCGTGATCTCAAACCGGCCGGACGCGCCGGGAATTGAGCGGGCACGCTCGCTCGGGTTGCCCGCGCATGTCGTCGATCACCGCACCTTTGCCAGCCGCGCGGCGCACGAAGCGGAAGTCCTGGGCATCCTCGGCCTGGTCAATCCCGACTTCATCGTCCTCGCCGGATACATGCGGCTGTTCTCGCCCGAATTCGTCGCCGCCTACCCGATGCGCATCGTGAACATCCACCCGTCGCTGCTCCCTTCGTTTCCGGGAGTGGACGCGCAAGCACAGGCCGTTGCGTACGGCGTGAAACTGTCGGGCTGCACCGTTCACTTCGTCGACGAGAACCTCGACGCCGGACCGATCATCGTTCAACGCACGGTTCCTGTCCGAGACGACGACGATGCCGCCACGCTCGCGGCTCGCATCCTCGACGAGGAGCACGCGGCGTACGTGGAAGCGCTGAAGAAGCTGGCGTCAGGACGGTATCGCGTCGACGGCCGAAGGGTCGTTTTCGACTCCTAGCGGCGAACGGGGCCGTGCGCTGCTCGACGTCCTCTTGACAGCCGCCATTTGTAAATATACGTTCATTTACAAATGGGACGGCCTCCTCGCATTCGCCGCGAACAGATTCTGGAAAGCGCGCAACGCGTCTTTGCGGCGAAAGGATTCGATGCGGCCACCCTGGCAGACATCGCGCGCGAGATCGGCGTGACACCTGCGGCGATTCTCCGCCACGTCGATTCGAAAGCCGCTCTCTTCTCCGAAGCAATGCATAGCGGCGGGCTGATCGATCCGCCCGCCTGCGTGCTCGAGCTCGCGAACATCGATCCGGCCACCGACCCGCGCATCGTGCTTCGGCGGCTGGCCCAGGAAGTGGTGCCCTTCATCAGCAGCGTCATCAGCACTCGCATCGTCGTCGCCACGTACGAAAGCGCCCGGCGCACGTCGCTGGTACTGCCGTTCAACGCCGAAGGCGAGAATCCGCCGAAAAAGGCGTTTCGGCTGCTCACCAATTACATGCGCCGCGCAGCGAAAGCGGGCGTCCTGCACGTTCGCGATCCGCGCGCCGCCGCCCTGCTGTTCATGGGATCGCTGCAGGGTTACGTCCTCTTTCACTACGTCCTGAAAGTGGAGCCCATTTTCCCGCTCGCCGGCTACGTCGATGCGCTCATCGATCTCTGGTCGGAAGGAGCCATCGTTGGAGGTATCGATGCCCGCAGAAAAGAAACCAAGACCGCTGCTCCGGATCGTGATCGTGCTGATCGTGGTCGCAATCGTCGCAGCCGGCCTGCTGCTGTATCTGCGCGAAAGCCGGAAGCCGCAAGAGATCGTGCTCAGCGGAACTCTCGAGGCACGAACGGTCAACGTCGGGTCGCTGCTCGGCGGGCGCGTAACAAAGACGCTGATCGATGAGGGGGTGGCGGTCGTTCCCGGCCAGTTGTTGGTGACGCTGGAGACGGAGACGATCGACCGCCAGCTCAGCGAACAGCGCGCTGCGATCAAGGAAGCCAACGCCGCGCTGGCGAAAGCGCTTGCCGGGCCGCGCCCCGAGGAGATCGCCAAGGCCGCCGCGATCGCAAGCAACGATGAAGTCGACCGTCGTCGCTGGGAGCGGCTCTACCGATACGGCATCGTCGCGAAAGAGATGGCCGAGGATGCTGCCACGAAAGCGAAGGCCTCGGCGGAGGATCTACGCATCCTGCAAAAGGGAACGCGCAAGGAAGACATCGACGCCGCGCGTGCCGCCGTCGAAACACAGCAGAAGCGGCTAGAGACATTGATGAAACAACGCGCCGAGACCAATGTCGTTTCAACGGTTCGCGGGGTCGTGCAATCGTTCGGACTGCGCGTCGGTGACATCGTCGCACCCAACCAGACCGTCGCCGAGATCCTCGAATCGAGCCAGCTCTGGGTGCGCGTCTACGTGCCCGAGACGGAGCTTGGGCTGGTGCCCGTCGGGAAGACAGTCCGCATCTCGATCGACACATTTCCGGACGAGACGTTCACCGGCCACGTCGCTTCGGTCAGCGACAAGGGCGAGTACACGCCGCGCAATGTGCAGACGCGTGCACAACGGGCCGAGATGGTTTTCGGAGTGAAGGTGCTCGTCGATCCCAATCCGAAGCTGAAAGCGGGCATGGCCGCTTCGGCCGACCTCGGCGTCAAAGGACGGCCGGAGTGAGCGACGACCTCGGCATCGATGTGCAGGGTGTGTCGAAGGATTTCGGCACGTTCCGCGCGCTCGACGACATCACGCTGCAAGTGCCGCGCGGCGAGATCTTCGGTCTCCTCGGTCCCAACGGCTCCGGGAAATCAACGCTGATTCGCATTCTCTGCGGCCTGCTCGTCCCAAGCGCGGGACGCGCGACGGTCGATGGCTTCGATGTCGAGAGTCAGGGCGAGGAAGTACGCCAGCACATCGGTTACGTCTCGCAGGCGTTCTCGCTCTATCGCGATCTCACGGTGCAGGAGAACCTCGATTTCTTCAGCTCCATCTACCGGCTGAAAGGTGCCGAGCGCAAAGAACGGATCGACTGGGCGATCAACCTCACGCACATCGGCCCGTATCGCGACCGGCTCGCAGCCGCGTTGTCCGGCGGATGGAAGCAGCGCCTTGCGCTCGCGGCGGCGCTCATGCACAAGCCTCGCGTCATCTTTCTCGACGAGCCGACCGCAGGCATCGATCCGGTGGCGCGGCGCGAATTGTGGGATCTCCTCTTCGAACTTGCCGGCACCGGCGTGACGATGTTCGTGACGACGCACTACATGGACGAAGCGGAACGCTGCGCGTCGGTCGCGTATCTCTACATGGCCAAGCTGATCGTGGCCGGCCGCCCGGACGAGCTCAAGCAATTGCCGGAGGTCACGCCGGAAGGAACGAAGCGAGTTGAAGCCGCATCGAGCGAAGGAGTCGCGAAGCTGATGACGAGCGCCCGCACGCTGCCCTACATTCGCGCGGCGACGATCTTCGGAACGTCGCTTCATCTGCTGATCGACAGCAACGTCTCGAACGAAAAGCTCGAGCAGGATCTCGAAGCATTCAAACTCGGGAAGGTCAGCATCAGTCCGATTGAACCGTCGCTGGAAGACGTCTTCGTCCGCCTCACCGAAACGCGCGGACGGGAGATCGAGGCAACGCGATGAACGGCTTCGGCGCGATGTTCCGCAAAGAGCTGACGCAGATGCTGCGCGACCGAGGAACGTTGTTTTTTGCGATCGCGGTGCCGGTGTTCGAGCTGATCCTCTTCGGCGTCATCGACATGAACGCCAAGAACATCCCGACGGCAATCTTCGATCAGAGCCATTCGCAGGAAAGCCGTCGCCTCATCGAGCAGTTCGGCAACACGTCGTATCTGCACGTGATCACGATGGTGGCGTCGCGCGCCGAACTGCAGCACCAGATCGTCGCTGGCCACGCTCAAGTGGCGGTTGAGATTCCGCCCGACTACGCGCGCAACCTCGCCTCGCACCGGCAAGCCAACGTGCTGATCATGATCGACGGTTCCGATTCGAGCGTCGCCAACCAGGCGCTTTCCGCCGCGAACGGAGTGGTGCTCTTCAATGGAATTCAGGACCTGATTGAAAAGAGCCATGCCGAGCCACCGGTAGAAGCGCATCCGGTGATGATGTTCAACCCCGACATGCGCAGCGCGAACCTGCTCATCCCTGGCCTCATCTCCATCCTGCTCACGTTCTCCGGAACGATCCTCTCCGCGTTCGCGATCGTGAAAGAGCGTGAGCGCGGAACGCTCGAACAACTGATGGTCACACCCGTCTCGCCGATGGCCGTCGTCACCGGCAAACTTCTTCCCTACCTCGGACTGGCCTACCTGCAACTCCTGATGATTCTGTTTCTGATGCGAGTGCTTTTCCGTGTTCCGATCCACGGAAGCCTGACGCTGCTGCTGATCCTCTCGCCGATCTATCTCCTGGCGCTGCTGTCCGCCGGTCTCCTGGTGGCGTCACGCGCCAACTCGCAGATGGAAGCGATGCAGCGGGCGATGGGGATCATGCTGCCCTCGGTGCTGCTGTCCGGTTACATCTTTCCGATCGCGTCGCTTCCGTTGCCGCTGCGCGTGGTCTCCTACCTGCTGCCGGCGACGCACTACATCCGGATTTCGCGCGGCATCGTCATCCGCGGCGCTTCGTTCTTCGATCTTTGGGAGCCGGTGGTCGCGTTGCTCGTCATCTCCGCGGTACTGATCGCCGCAAGCTCACGTGCATTTCAGAAGAGGGTGACGTAGATTCTGTTCGTGAGCCCGTTCACGCTTCTCCTCGAACAGATCGCACTTCTCGCGTTGCGCGCGCTGACAGGACTCGTCTTCGTCTGGAGCGGCTTCAGTCACGTCCGTGATCCGGAAGGAAGATCCAAAGACCTCGGCCTTCCGAAGCCACTCGTCCTGCCGATCGGGATCGTCGAGTTGCTGGCCGGACTCGGCGTCGCCGGCGGACTGCTGACGCGCTTATCGGCAGTGGGCTTGATGATCATCATGCTCGGCGCCATGCACCGAAAAGCCTTCGTCTGGCACTCGGGCTTCTGGGGCAAGAACTCGATGGGATGGCACTACGACCTGATCTTCTTCCTGATCGCCCTCCTGATCTTCGCAACGAACGGCGGCGAGTGGACAATCGATCGGATGCTGTTCGGCGCGAGGGCGGCGGGGTCGTGGGTGCTATGACACTCGTCCACTCGCTTAGCAGACTATGCCGCCCTGAACGGCCTATTTGCTAGGATAGGATCAGTGCCAACCGTTGAAGAGATCACCTCCGACCAACGCGACCTCGTCCTGGCGCTCCCGGAAGGCCACTTCCACGATTTAAAGTCGAAAAACATCGCGCCGGCAAAGCTAACGAAAACGATTTCCGCGTTTGCGAACGCGGCCGGTGGCGAGCTGTATGTCGGCGTGGACGAGAGAACTGGCCCAGCAGGCGCAAAAATCAGATCATGGAGAGGATTTTCCGATCCGGAAGACGCGAACGGTCATATACAAGCCTTTGAGCAAGTGTCACCGCTGGGGACATACGTCAAAGCAACTTTCCTCCATTGTGCGACGGAGGATGGGCTGGTCCTTCAACTTGTAATCCTAAAGACTCGCGAGATCGCGCGCGCCACAGATGGCATTGCCTACGTTCGTCGTGGTGCGCAAAACCTGCCATTCCAGAGCGAGGACCAACTCGTGCGGCTGCGTCTCGATAAAGGAATCACTTCATTCGAGACGGAGTCTGTTCGCGCGGATTTGGGTGTGATTACGAACTCCGCGATTACTCGCGAGTTCTTGCTTTCCGTAGTACCAAGCGCCGAACCTGAGGCCTGGTTTCGGAAGCAGCAACTGATTGTCGCCGGCAATCCTACAGTTGCGGCCGTGGTTTTGTTCGCTGAGCTTCCACAAGCGGTTTTACCAAAGCGCTGTGCGATCAAGATCCTTCGATACAAAACCACGGAACCGGCCGGCTCCAGAGAAACGCTGGACTTCGACCCTCTGACGATCGAGGGTTGCCTTTACGATCAGATATTCGAAGCGGTAAATGAAACGGTGCGAGTCGTTGAAGGGGTGCAAATTCTCGGTCCGTCCGGTCTGGAGAACATCAAGTATCCCAACGAAACGCTGCACGAAATCATAACGAACGCTGTTCTCCATCGCGATTACAGCATTGCCGCCGATATTCAAATACGGGTGTTCGATAACAGAATCGAAGTCGAGAGTCCGGGAATCCTGCCAGGCCATGTGACAACGCACAACATCCTCACGGAACAGTTTGCGCGAAATGGAATGATCGTACGGCTTATCAACAAGTTTCCGAATCCACCAAACAAAGACGTTGGTGAAGGCTTGAATACGGCGTTCCAGGCGATGCGAGCGCTGCGTCTTAAAGACCCACTGATCGAAGAGCGAGGGACGAGTGTTGTCGTCCAGATTCGTCATGAAAGATTGGCTTCGCCGGAGGAAGCGATCCTTTCGTATCTACAGCGGCACGACGAAATTACCAACGCCGTCGCGCGCCAGATCACGGGGATTGCGTCTGAAAACAAAGTGAAGGATGTCTTCTATCGTCTCCGGGACGCGGGAAAACTGGAGCGGGTTCCCGGCCGGCTGGGCTCAGCATCAGCGTGGCGCCGCCGTCCGAGGAACGGAGCGCGAAACGGCGGCAAGTAGTTGGGCAATCACCTCACCGTCACCACCTGCACGCTCCGTCCTTCGCCCTTTTGCCCGAAGCCCGATCCTGCGTACGAGATGTCGCTGCGCAGGACGACGAGGCGGTCCGCGTACCGGGCGAAGTTCCATGATGAGCGATTCATCATCGAGCCTTTGATGAACATGAATCCGGCGGTGCCGCGCTGGATTCGTTCCGCGGCCACGGGGAAGTTGTCGTCGCCGAGCCAGACCGTCATCTGGTCTTCGGTGAACTTCACGCTGAAGATGCTTGTCGCTTCCGGCGGCAGCTTGCGCGTCAGTTTCAGAACAATGATTCGTACCGGCCGGCCCTCGCGTACTCCACGTGTTTCGCTGACTTTCACCGCGGTCTCGATCAGGCGAAGGAAGGGGCGCGCGAAGTCGACGGCATCGCCAACGTCGGTTGCCGCCAGCTCGTCAATGGCGTTCCGTGTCGGCGTCGTCTTGCGGGGATCCGCGCCGCGCTCGCGCGACTCGCGCTCGGCGCGCTCCAGGATCGGGCGCGGAAATGTGATGTGCAGCCCGGCGTCATCTTCGATTGCGTCGAGGGTCGCCGAGCCACTGAACTGCGAGTTCGCAAATCGCCCGTCATTCTTCCGAGAGCGCTGCACGTCGATCGAAGCGTGAATCGGCTTCGTGGCCCGAAGCTGGGCGACAGCGGCGCGCATGTCGGTCAGGGACTCGGCGTGGAGCGGGACGGCGAGGAGGAAGACGGCGGTAGCGGCAAGGCGTCGCATGCACGGGAAAGTATGCGGCAACCTCGCCACCGTGACACAAACGTTCACCGCAGTTTTTGAGGCCGCCGAAGAGGGCGGCTACATTGCCTTCGTCGAAGAGATTCCGGTCGCGAACACGCAAGGGGAGACGCTTGATGAGACCCGCGAGAATCTCAGAGAGGCGCTGACTCTCATGCTCAAAGTGAATCGTGAGACTGCGCTCGAAGGCGTTGACGAGAGCCGCATCATTCGCGAAACGCTCCACATCAAATAGGTGAGCGACAGCGCTCCCTACAAAACGTACCTACTCAAATCCTCATCCTTCACGGTTTCCGCGAGTACGCGCTGCACGTACGCGGCGTCGATCGTGACGCTTTGGCCGTTCATTTCGCTGGCGTCGAAGGAGAGCTCGTCGAGGAGGCGTTCGAGGATTGTGTGGAGGCGTCTCGCGCCGATGTTTTCGGTCTTTTCGTTGACGAGTGCGGCGTAGCGCGCCACTTCGGCGACCGCATCTTCAGCGAAGGCCAGCGTGACGCCCTCGGTGGCCAGAAGTGCGGAGTACTGGGTCGTCAGCGCGTTCTTCGGTTCGTTCAGGATGCGCACGAAATCGGCTTCGGTGAGCGACTCCAGCTCGACGCGGATCGGGAAGCGGCCCTGCAGCTCGGGGATGAGGTCGGACGGTTTCGAAACGTGGAACGCGCCGGCGGCGATGAAAAGAATGTGGTCGGTCTTGACCATTCCGTATTTCGTGTTGACCGTCGTGCCTTCGACGATCGGCAGCAAGTCGCGCTGCACGCCTTCGCGCGAGACGTCGGGACCCCCACCTGCACTTTGACGGCCGGCGATCTTGTCGATCTCGTCGAGGAAGACCATGCCGCTCTGTTCGACTCGGTCGATCGCTTCGCGGGCGACGTTCTGCTGATCGACGAGCTTCTCCGCCTCTTCCTGCACGATGATCGGACGGGCGTCGCCGAGGCGCATTTTCTTGCGCTTCGATTTGCCGCCGAAGAGGCCGGGCAGCATGTCCTTCACGTTGACGCCCATCTCCTCGACGCCCTGCGCGGAGAAGATCTCGAACGATGGAAAACTTTGTTCTTTGACGTCGATCTCGATCTCGCGCTCGTCGAGCCGGCCTTCGTCGAGCCAGACGCCGAGTTTGTCGCGCGTTTCGGTCGGAGCCGGCTCTTCGGGTGCGCCGACGAATGCGGGACGGGCGGTGGGACGGCGCGAATCGGGCAGCAGAAGATCGAGGATCCGCTCGCGTGCGTTGCGCTCGGCGCTCTCGCGCCCGAGGCGGGTTTTTTCGTCTTTGACGAGCTTGACGGCGATCTCGGTGAGGTCGCGGACGATCGACTCGACATCGCGGCCGACATAACCAACCTCGGTGAATTTCGACGCTTCGATCTTCAGAAACGGCGACTTGGTGAGCCGCGCCAGGCGCCGCGCGATCTCCGTTTTTCCGACGCCGGTCGGTCCGATCATGATGATGTTCTTCGGCGCGATCTCGTCGCGCATGTCGGCGGGGAGTTGCTGTCGGCGCCAGCGGTTCCGCAGCGCGATCGCGACCGCGCGTTTGGCCGCGTGCTGGCCGACGATGTAGGTGTCGAGCTCGCGCACGATTTCTTTTGGCGTGAGCCGTTCGGAGTGGCTGGATTCGTCAACGCTGCTGCCGGGAAGTTGGATGACCATGATTTTGAAGGTTTATCAGAGATTGGGAAAGCAGTTATCAGAGATCAGAGACAAGAGATTAGAGATCAGGTTCCAGTCAGCCGGAAAGTTCCTGATCTCTGATCTTTGATCTCGATTCCTGATCTCTGCTTCAAAGAGTTTCTACTGTGATCTGGTCGTTCGTGTAGATGCAGATCGTCGAAGCGATTTTCAGCGCATCCTCGGCGATCGTTGCCGCGCTCAATTCTGTGTGCTGCATCAACGCCCGTGCCGCGGCGAGCGCGTACGGTCCGCCAGAGCCGATGGCGAGAAGGCCGTCGTCCGGCTGGATCAGGTCGCCGGTGCCGGAGATCAGATAAGCGCGCTCGGCGTTTGCGACGATGAGAAAGGCCTGCAACTGGCGCAGGTACTTGTCCATCCGCCAGTCTTTGGCCAGCTCGACGACGGAGCGCTCCATGTTGCCGCGATACTCCTCGAGCTTGGATTCGAAGCGGGAGAAAAGCGCAAAGGCATCGGCCGCAGATCCCGCAAAACCGGCCAGGATCTTGTCGTGATAGAGGCGCCGCACTTTGGCCGCGCCATGTTTCATGACGGTCGTACCGACGGTGACCTGCCCGTCGCCGGCCATCGCCACCGCCCCGTTGCGGCGAACACAAAGGACGGTCGTCGAGCGAATGATGGGACGTTCTTCCATGACCGAGGGATCGTATCGCAATCGCGGCGCGCGTTTTCCGGCGGCTTTCTGAAACAGCGATCGCGGACTATCGCGGGATGCCGCCGGTCGGGCGTTCCGTATCTTCGATCTCCGCTACCGGCATTCGCAGGAGAGGGATGAGATCGAGGCGCATGCGGCCGAAGTCGATCGTGACCACGAAGTTCTTCAGGTAGTTCTCACCGATGATTCCCGAGGCGCGCTCATGCTCCGATGCGCCCGGTTCGTACATCGGAAGCGTGCGAAACACACCGGCCCAGCGATCGAGACCGATCTCCACGTCCTCGACTTTTTCGCCGTGTTTTTCCGCGCCGCCAAGCCCCTGAAGCGTGGCGTTATGAACCTTGGTGAAGAGTTGAAACTGGGCCGAGCTCACCTGCGCTGCATTGAGGAAGGTCACTTCCGAACCGGTATCGAGAATGAAGGTGAACCAACCTTTGCGATTGATGACGCCGCGAACGGCCGGACGGGATTGATCCCAGAAGAGATTTTGATCGTTGGCGGGGACGCGGTCGGCGGCCGTGAGATGGGTGAAGGCCACCTGGTTGTGCCGGAAATCGAGCTCGATCCGCAGCTCTTTCAGCAAGTGAGCACCGAGCAGAAAATCGATTGCGAACTGGTGCTTGCCGCCGATGACGAAGCTCATTTTGTCGTCCGGCATGATGGCCACCGGGACGTTCTCGATCGTCATTTTTCCGATCTGCAGTGAGTCGATCAGGCCGAATTCGACCGGAATCGGCTCGCCAACCAGCCCGGAGTAGACGCCCTGGAACGTGCCGAGTTTGTGCACCGGCAGCGACGACGCGAATCCCTGGGACATGATCGACATGACCGCCCCTGAGTCGATGATTGCCAGAACGCTCCTGGAGTGATTGACGGTGATCTCGACGCGCGGCACTTCCGGTTTGCCGATATGCACGGAAACGCGTTCCGATACCGGCCCGCGGAAACGATAGACATCGACGTTCCGAAGCGATTCGAGAAAATCGGTGTGCCATTTGCGCACGATCAAGCCGTGATCGGCGGCGACGTGAGCCCATTCGAGGCTGGCTTCGAAGTTGTTGCGGAGGTACTCGAGTTGCGAAAGCAACCACGCCGCATCGGCGTAGGTTGAGCGGAACGGCTCTGCATCGAGGGCGGTGCGAAGGTGGCGCCGCGCGGCGTCGAAGTGTCCGGCGGCCAGCTCCGCGGAGCCGAGGGCAACGAGCTCCGCCGGATTCGGTTTCGCTCGGCCTTCGACCAGCTGCGTTTGCTCGATGGCGCGAAGGTAGTCGCTCTTTCGCATCATGGAAGGCAGATCGCTGCCTTGATCGATCGCGCCGGGCGCTAACGTCAATGGGGAGATGGACACATCGGAGTAGAGAGCACATCCAGCGATGACCGCGACGGCGGCGATGACAGGCAAGTGGCGCATAGCGGTGCCGCCATTGTACGGACAGGTGTGACACGGTGCCGGTTCGGCGGGGTCAGCGCTCTGTGACAACGTGAGATCGCACGAGGATGCCCAGTTCGCGGATCTGGTAGGCGAGGGCCTGACGCGACATGCTCAACGACGCGGCGGCGCGGTTCTGGTTTCCGTTCGCCTGCACGAGCGACTTCTCGATCAGGTCGCGGCGGAAACGGGTTACGGCATCCTGATACGAGCTGATGCCGGCGCCTCCGCGCACGACGGCGCTGCGCATTCGTTCGGGCAGATGCTCGACGTCGATCACCGCGGCGTCGCCGGCCAGCGCGTGCGCAGCGCGAATCGTGTTCTGCAACTCGCGAACGTTCCCCGGCCAGCGATAGGCGAGGAAGATGGACTCCGCGTCGGCAGTCAGCTTCGATGCTCCGCCGCGGCTCTTCTCCCGTTCCTTCGCCAGGAAGTGCGCGGCCAGCATCGGGACGTCCGTGGCGCGGTCGCGCAACGGAGGAAGCGCGATCTCGATGCCGCCGATGCGGTAGTACAAATCCTCGCGAAACCGGCCCTCTTCAACTGCCGCTTCGAGTTTGCGATTGGTGGCGCTAACGATGCGGACGTCCGCGGCGCGGTTCACGGTGTCACCGACGCGCCGGAATTCGCCCTCCTGCAAAAAGCGAAGGAGCTTGGCCTGCGCGGCCAGCGGCATCTCGCCGATCTCATCGAGAAATAGCGTCCCGCCCTCGCTCGTCTCGATCAGTCCAGCGCGATCGCGATCGGCGCCAGTGAACGCGCCGCGAACGCAGCCAAAGAGCTCGCTCTCGATGAGGTTCTCCGGCAAAGCCGCGCAATTGACTGCCGTGAACGTCTTTCCGCGGCGCGGCGAATAGCGATGGATGGCGCGCGCCACCAGCTCTTTGCCAGTGCCCGATTCGCCGAGGATGCAGACCGGAACGTCGCGGCGCGAGACGCGCGTGATGAGCGATCCAAGCTCGCGCATCGCGGGCGAGTCGCCGATGATTCCATCAATGGCTTCGCTCTTGGCGACACTCACGTTTTCGTTCTGCTCGATCACGCGCTGCATGCGGTGATGCTCGGCGCGCGTGCGGAAGATCGCCGCAAGCGCTTCGCGGGATTCGGCACACCAGCGGCTGATGCCATCGACGAAGAGAAGCTCGCGGTCGCTGCAAACGATCCAATCGGTTTCCGCCGAGGCGAGCACACGATCGAGCTCCGCGGCGTGGGCGGGAGGAAGCGCTCCGATCTCGTGCCACTGGCCGAGGCGATTGAGTGTCGCGAACCGCCACGGTGTCGGGACAAAGTCGCGCGGGCTGAACGGAAACTCGCGCAGAGCGGCGTCGCGCAGCATTTTTAGCTCCAGCAACGACGCGTTCCCTTCCGCGACGGGAACCTCGATTCCCATTTCTGCGGCAATGCGCGCGGCCTCGTCGGTGCGGCCGTGACCGATCGCATCACGAAAGAGTTGCAGCCGATGCGAGCGGGTTATGGCGCCGCTCAAATCGACACTGCCGCCGGAACGGCGAATGCGCATCGTCTGGTGCCGCCGCGTCAGCTCTACATTTCCCGACGTTCCGGTCGAGCGCAGGGGCGTGTCGCGACGTTCCATCCAGTCGATCTCGTCGAGAATCAGCGCGGCAGCTTCGCGGATCTGGGGCGTCGACTCGATCTCTGCGATGGATTGAGCGCCGCGCATGGCGTCCGCAAAACGTCCGCGCGAAAAGTTGAGATGCGAGGCGAGCAACTCGGTCTCGAGCAGCCGCCGTTCATTACCCGTGCCGCGATAGAAATTTCGGAGCCGGTGGATGTGCTGCGACGCGCTTGCCCACTGGCCATCGTCCGCGGCGAGATAGGCGAGGATGAAGAGAATGCTGCCGGCGGCGCGGTCTCCCTGCGTCTCCTCGACGAGCGTCAGCGTGCGAAGGCATTCCTCGCGTGCTTCCGGCCAGGCGCCGGCGGTGAAGAGAATGTAGATGCGGTCGAGCGCTGCATCGATCCGTTCGCCGACGTTTCGCGCTTTCGCGAGCGACGCCGATGCATGCGCGGCCGCTTCGTCGAGGTCGTGACGTGCGGCAGCGAGATACATCCACAGACGAGAGGTGAGATGGTGTCCCTCCGGTGGCTCCACATCCGTTTGATCGTCCGGATGATTGCCTTCGAGCTTCAAATGCGCTCGGAAGTAAGCGAAACGCGCCTGCTCCTCGTCGCTTGCAGGTTTGCACGCTTGCAGCGCGCCGCGCATGTCGTCGTAGCGCCCGACGAGATGGAACAATTCGGCGCGGAGAATGTCGTGTCCGAACGTTCGCGCAGCAATCCGTTCGAGTCGCGCGATTGCCGGCAAGTAGTCGCCCATACGGCGCTCGATGCGGGCAAGAAGCAACTCGCGTATGTCGCCGGTGAGTAGCAAAACGATATCGCGGGCATCGCGATAACGTCCGTGATCGATCAACGCGAGGGCAAGCATTTCGGCCAACGATGGTGTCAACGACTGGCGAGGAAGCGACTGGAGCAGAAGTAAATGTTTGTCGCTGGCAAACGTGACCTTTTCGAGAAGCTCGGCGGCTGCGCGCGGATCGCCCGCGTCGATCAGAAGCGCGGCGGCGTCCGCGAGCTCGCCCGCAGTTCCGACCATGACGTCCGCTGCGATGCGCGCAAGCATCTGCCGCGACGAAGAAGGAATCAGGTTTCTCGCAGCAACGCGAATGGCGTCGGAAGCAAAGACGATGTGGCCGTCATCGATCGACGTGATCCCTTCGATGGCCAGTTCATCGGCGGCGCCGCCAAACATGAGCTGCTGGAAGAACGCCGCCGCGACGTCCGTGCGGATACGCGTGCCGAGGAGTGCGAGGGCGGCGACGTAGGAGCGAGCCGGCTCGCGAAGACCACTCACGGACGATGCCCGCTCCGCCTCCGGAAGCGTGCCCGTGTCGAGGAATCGCGGAAACGCTTCGGACTCGACAAAGTGCTCGAGCCACGATCGCGCGTCGGTCACCGTAAGCGCGGCGATTCGCTCCTCGATGTCATGGCGCGCGGCCAGAAATGGCGCCACGACGAAGAAACGAGAGTGAGGGAGGTCGGATTCATCGCCGTTTTCGACGATCCAGATGCCGGCGTCGGTGGCCGCGAGCATCTCGATGACGCGCGCCGAGGAAGCGTCGAACGAGTCGCGATTCGTGACGGAGAAGATTAGATGTTGGCGCGAGGCGGCTTCGACGACGCGCTCGACGATCTCGCTCTCGCCTGACTTGTCGATCGCTCCCGCAATTGGCACCAGCGCGCGAAGCGCCGAATACCGTTGCAAGGGCGACGCACCGGGACCAAGCTCGATGATCTGTTCGCTGCCGAGTGCGGCTGCGGCGCGAATGCTGTCGATGGCATCCGATGCGCGAAACCGTCCCGCGCCACTGCGCAACATCTCGCGCAGTGCATCGGAGCCGGGCGCAGTAATCGCTCCGAGCGCGGAACGGCGCATCCACTGAAGATCGGCAGCGGCGTCGCCGCGAAGCCGCGCTTCCGCCTCGATGTAGACCGACTCAGCGCGTCCCCACGATTGCCGCAACGAGTCGAGCGGCGGCGCCGCAACCGCCTCAGCGAATTGCTGGATCACCGTGAGCGCGTTTGCTTCGTCCGCCGTCGCGCGCGCCGCGGTGCGCACGAGCCGGCAGTCGTTGCCACGCTTCCGCACGACCGCCCACTCCGCCGGATCGAGCTCGGCATCCGAGAATCCGGCAAAGTGCAGTAGCGCCTGATGCGCTGAGAATTGCGCGACTAGTGATAGCCGGTCGCGCGGGCCAAACTCCGCCGCCTCAGCGAGCGGCGTGGCCTCGAGCGAGACCACCGGCACACAGCCGTCGAGCCACGGCAGCGTCGAATGACGCATCGTAGCGATCAGCGCACGATCCCACCCAAACTCCCGAAGATCGATCGTGATCGCCGGCCGCGCGCGCCGGGGAGTGCCACGCATGGACATTACAAAGGTGAGTATTGGAAAGGGAGTTTCCCTACCCGGGTGGTGGGAGATTGGATGAGTATCCTGAGCGGCGCAGCGAATCCGATGTCTCCGCGCAGTAGAGCACTGCCGCCTTGCTTTTGACTGCAAAACGGCCTAACTTGCGCTCAGCCTTGGGTTGGGTCACGATTCGAGCGAGCTCTGGTTGTGAGGATGGAGCAGCGGTTGCACTAATCCAGTTGACGCGCAACGACGTGGGACCAGATGAGGCTAACTAACTGATGCCAACGGATTTCCTGTTTATCCAGCCAACCTTCTTCCGAGGCATGGGTCGCGTCGCGGATCTCTGGGGCCAACTGAATGACTACAATTTCAGCATGACCAGTTCCGAGGCTGACGTCATCGCGCTACGCGCCGATTGGGAGTCGATTCGCCAGGACTTCGAGGCCGGGGTACGCGAGTATCGCAAGAATCCAGCGCAGGCGGTACTCTTTCCGGCACGATGACATCGAAGAAGCGGCAGCGGCAGCGCCTGCGCCGCGTCATTGCTCAACGGGGTGCAAACAACGCCTCGGTACGATGGCAAGCCAACGTCCAACTCAATCAGGCATCGTTCTATAACGGTCCTGTGATGCCAAGCGTCGCGGATCTGGCGGAGTACAACGCCATCATT
Organism: Thermoanaerobaculia bacterium; assembly: GCA_963719365.1. Taxonomy (GTDB): domain Bacteria; phylum Acidobacteriota; class Thermoanaerobaculia; order Gp7-AA8; family Gp7-AA8; genus JADGNZ01. The sequence continues at coordinate 3,914,267 of OY970380.1, forward strand.
CCAAATGGCGCAGATCGAGTCTTTGAGTGGGTGAGAGCGCAATCCGAAAATCGCATGACGATGGAGCGCGCGGTTGTATTCGCGAATATATCGAAAGAGTCTCGCGGCCAATGGATGGCTTTCATCCTTGGGCTCGTCGTGATCACGATCGGCGGCTTCATTGTTCTACAGGGGCGGGATGCGCGCGGGTACGCTCTGATCGTGAGCACTTTGATATGGCTCGCGGGGACGTTCATCACCAGCAAGGTTCAGGGGCGCCGGGAGCTGAAGCGAAAACGGGATGAACTTGCCAAGCGGGGACTCATCGACCAATCGTAGCGAGCAAGTCAAGTCGGATTGGCCCTCCACCCTACATCGGCATTCCCACCTTCCGGATCAACGCGATGAACCGCGGATCTTTTCGCAGCGTCTCCAGCGATGGATCGACTTTCAGCCACACAGCGGATTCTGAGCGGTCGTTGTAAACCTTCTCGAGGTTCTTCATCGCTTCGTCGTTGTTGCCGAGGGCGGCGTAGATGCGGGCCAGGAAAAGCGGGAGGGTGTAGGTAGCCAGGTTGCGCAACTCATCCATCGCGTGCATTGCTTCGTCGCGATTGCCGGCGCTGGCATTGATCATTCCCCAGTTGGTGATGAGGAGCTGTTTGTGTCCGCCGAGCTGCATCGCCTGCCGCATGAGCGCGAGCGCTTCCGGAAGATTTCCTTTGCGGTAATCAATCTGTGCTTCGAGGTAGTAAACGTACGGGAAAGTAGAATCGAGATCGAGGGTCCGTTTGGCTTGCTCGATGGCCTCATCATCGCGGCCGGCGTAGAAGAGCGTCCGGCCGACGTCCCAACTGGTGGCGACGCCAAGCGGATCGAGTTGTTCCGCGCGGCGTTTCTCGATGATTGCTTCATTGAATCGCCCCATTGCCGCAAGAAAATCGCCGTACGCCCGATGCGCCTCGGAGTCATTGCCATTGAGCGCAATGGCGCGGCGAAACTCTTTCTCGCCCTTTACAAAATCCCAGTCGTACCAGGTGAGCGCGAGTGCCATGCACATGTGCGCCTGCGCCAGCGACTCGTCGAGAGCCAGTGCGCGCTCGGCGGCTTCGCGCACGCGCGGCATCGCTTCCCGCGGCGGCATGTAAAGGTTTGAAAGTTGATAGTAGGCGGCGGCAAGCCCCGCGTATGCGAGCGCATACGTGGGATCGCGCTCAATCGATTGATTGAAGTAGGCGATTCCTTTGCGGATCGATTCTTCATCATTGAACTTGGTCGCGTAGTAGTGACCTTTCAAATAGAGCTGAAAGGCTTCGTTGCTTTCCGGTCTGCTGCGGTTCATCAGCTTCCGCTCTTCGCCTGTCAAGTGCGGTTGAAGCTGTGACGAGATCTCTTCGGATAAATCCTTCTGTAGTGCGACCACGTCGGAAAGACTGCGGTCGTACTGCTGGCCCCACACCTGCGTTCCGCGCGTGACGTCGGTTAATGACGCGCGGACGACGATTGTGTTGCCTCGCTGAATCAGCCTGCCTGTAATGACGCCGCGCACATGAAGCTCGCGGCCGACGGCGAGCGGATCGATGCCCTTCTTCCCTTTGTAAACGAAGACGGTACTTTGGGCGACTACGTGGAGCTCCGGCAATTGCGACAAAGAATCCATAATGCTGTCGGTCAGACCATCGCTCAAATATTCACTATTCGGATCGCCCGATACATTAACGAACGGAAGCACGGCCACGCTATCGATCCGGTCGGCAAAGAGACCCTTTCTTATGATTGTGTATCCGACAACAGCAAGAATCGCGAGGACGACGAAAGCCAGAGACGCAACAACGCGTTTATCGCGAAATACGCGCTGCACCCCGTTGCGCGTTTTGATCGGAAACGTCAACTGCGCCGTCGGCTGCTGCGCGAATCCGGGCGCGGAGACGTGGCGCTGCATCTCCAGTGAGTTGAGTTTGTTCTCGAACTCCAGCTCCTTACGAAGCGTGTTGAGATCGCCAAGAAGTTGGCGCGCCGAGGCGTAGCGCCGGTCGCGGTCTTTCTCCAGCAGTTTCAGAATGATGTTGTCGAGCTCTGCCGGTACCCCATCGACAGAGTGCGACGGCGCCTTCGGTTTATCGTTGGCGATGGCGAAGGCGATGTCGATGAAGCTCTCGCCGCGCAATGGAGCGTGGCCGGTGATCATCTCGTACATCACTGCACCGAGCGAATACAGGTCCGAGCGCGCATCGGGTTGCAGGCCGCGCGCCTGTTCGGGAGAAATGTAGAGCAGCGTTCCCATGACGCCGCCGCTGGAGCTGTCTTTGAGCGCGGATTCCGGATCAGCGAGTTTGGCCAGGCCGAAGTCGAGCACCTTCACGACGCCGTCGGGCCGGACCATGATGTTTTCCGGCTTGATGTCGCGATGGATGATGCCGGCATCGTGCGCCGCTGCCAGCGCGCCGGCCACGCCCGTCGCCACATCGAGCACCTCAGCGATCTTCGGCCGCTCCTTCGCCATCCGATCGCGCAACGTCTCGCCTTCGATGTACTCGGTGGCGATGTAGTGAACCGAATCGGTGTGGCCGATCTCGTAAATCGTGAGGATGTTCGGATGATTGAGTGCCGAGGCGGCGCGGGCCTCGCGTTGAAAACGGCGGACGCGCTCCTCATCCTGCGTGAACCGCACCGGAAGCAACTTCAGCGCGACCTTGCGGTTGAGAGTCTCGTCCTCGGCGAGATAAACCTCCCCCATTCCGCCGGCGCCAATGAGACGCCCTACGCGATATCTGGAAATCCGTGGTGGTTGCATCGACCCGTTTGGAGCATAACATCCGAGGGAGGGGCGAGTCGGTGACGGGGAAACGGACAAAAAACGTGGCGCGGCACGTCTACTCGACGCGGATAGAATCGCTCGATGACGACCTCGGGTAATGACGTCGAGCTGGCGGTGCAGGCGGCCACACTCGGCGCGGCAATCCTCCTGAAATATTGGGAGCACCTCGGGAAGGACGATGCCGACCTGAAGTCGCGCAATGATTGGGTTTCGCGCGCCGATCGCGAGAGCGAAGCGGCGATCGTGGCATTCATCCGCGAGCATTTCCCGCACGACGCCATCCTCGGCGAAGAAGGCGGCATCAGCGCCGAAGGCACGAGCGGGCGAACGTGGATCATCGATCCGCTCGACGGCACCTCGAACTACCTCCAGCACTTTCCGGTCTGGTCCGTCTCGATCGGGCTGAAGACCGGCGACGAGATCACGGCCGGCGTCGTTCACGAGCCGCTGCGCGATCTCTTCTTCACTGCCGAGCGCGGCGCGGGCGCGTTTCGCAACGGCAAACGGATGCGTGTCTCCAATCAAGCCACGCTCGAAGGCGCATTCCTCGCGACGGGTTTCCCGTTTCGCGCGCAGCAGTTCGTCGCGGTCTATTCGGAAATCTTCCGCGAAGTAATCAGTGTCGCCAAAGGTGTGCGTCGCGCCGGCTCGGCCGCGATCGATCTCGCCTACACAGCTGCTGGCATCTTCGACGGCTTCTTCGAGCTGCACCTTTCGCCGTGGGATGTCGCGGCCGGATCGCTGCTCGTCACCGAGGCGGGCGGCATCTTCAGCGATTTCTCGGGCGGCAACCGCTGGCTTGAGCGCGGCAACATCATCGGCGCGCCGCCGGGCGTCCATGCGGATCTCGTTCGCCTCATCAATCGATACATCAACGAAGATCAACTCGATCGCCGCTCGTCGAATCGGGCCCTTCCTTCAGCATGACCGCGAAGCTCCCTCGGTCGTTCTATCTTCAGGACACGGTCACCGTGGCGCGCGCCCTCCTCGGATGCGTGTTGTGGCGCCGCATCGGACGCGAATTGCTGGCCGCGCGCCTCGTCGAAGTCGAGGCCTATCTCGGCGCCAACGATTCCGCCAGCCACGCCCGGCGAGGTCTGCGAAGCGCGCGTAACGAATCGATGTACCTCGAGGGCGGCCACGCCTACGTCTACTTTACGTACGGAATGCACTGGTGCCTCAATGTCGTCACCGCGGAAGGGGATATCGCCGAAGCCGTTCTCTTGCGCGCCGCCGAGCCGTTGCGCGGAATCGAATCGATGCGCGAGCGCCGGCCAAAAGCGAAACGCGATCGCGATCTGCTGAACGGACCCGCCAAACTCTGCACGGCGATGGCCGTCGGCAAAGCGCTCGACGGCGAGCCACTCGACGGAACCGCGCTCTGGCTCACAAGCCGCGATCAAGCCGTCAATGAGGACGACATCGCCGTCAGTCCCCGAATCGGCATTGAAAACTCCGGCGAAGCCGCGCACTGGCCGCTGCGATTCTTCATTCGCGGGAATCCGTACGTGAGCCGGTGAGCGGTCGTTGGGTCTCGAGCTCGGCGTTGGCCAGACGCCGGCCGTGCCATCACAATGAAGCCGGCGGTCTCCGCCGAGGAGATCGTGGTTACCGCGGCGCCATGATCAAGTTCGACATCCCGAACATCCGGACGTTGTTCGAGAACGATTTGAGGGTGCCGCAGTAGTTTTACCGCACAACCCATATCTCACGCGAAGCCGCGAAGATCGCGAAGACAAGAACGAACGAAAAAACTTCGCGCCTTCGCGTGAGAACGTTACTCAGCGATCTCAGTTTCTCTTGCTTGCTCTTGTCCCGATCGAACCACCACATCTGCGGCGTTCCGCCGCTGGTTTTCAAACACGAACGCGAAGCTCCCGTGCCTGATCGCGCCGGTTGAGACTTCGCTGAGGTAGGCCTCTTCGAGTGTGGCTTTCACTTCGGCGCCGGGCAGAGATTGGCTCTCGGCGGCGACGGCGCGGAGGCGGATTCCGGTTGGGACTCGCACTCTTGTCGTGATGCGGTATTCGTGGGAGAGCGCGCGCACCTCGGCGTCCGGGACGATCGTTTCGAAGACTCTTCCGCGCGCGCGGGCCAGGAGCGATTCGACGCTGCCTTGCCAGCGTAGCTCGCCTCTTGCGAGAAGGAGGATGTGCGTGGCGGTGGTTTCGATGTCGCTGGCGATGTGGCTGGAGAGGATCACGATTCGATCGCGGGCGATCGAGGTCAGAAGGTCGCGGAAGCGGTGGCGGGCTTCGATATCGAGGCCGGTCGTTGGCTCGTCGACGACCAGGAGTGGCGGGTCGCCGAGGAGGGCGCGGGCGATGCCGATGCGCTGGCGCATGCCGCCGGAGAAATCGCGGACGCGGCGGTCGGCGTGCTCTTCGAGTCCGACTGCGTTCAGCAGTTGTTCGATCTGTTTGTGCCGCTGCGTTGTCCGGTCCATGCCTCGCTCGAGGGCCCAGAAGTCGAGGAACTGCATGGCGGTCAGGCCTGCGTAGGCGTTGAATTCCTGCGGGAGGAATCCGATCGAGCGGCGGAACTCGGCGATGTTCTCAGCGCGGATCGGCACGCCGCGCCAGGTGATCGTTCCGCGCGTCGGCTGCAGGAGTCCGGTGAGAATTCGCAGCAGCGTCGTTTTGCCCGCGCCGTTCGGGCCGAGGAGTCCGATGACGCCGGGGGTGAGGTCGAAGCTGACGCGGTGGAGGGCGCGAAATCCGGTCGCGTAGATTTTTGTGAGGTTGCGGACGGTGAGGTGCGGCGATTCGTTCGGCGCGGAGGGCTGCAACGTCGCGCTTGGATCAGTCCACATAATCGGATGAGCGACTGCACGGGCCGCGGCGCCGCGGCGCCGCGCGGCATCGCGAAGAACGATGTCGAGCGAGGCCGGCAGGATCAGGGCGGCCGGGATTCCGGCGATGAGCACCGTCGCGGCGGCGAACAACGGCGCGCGCCAGGCGTCGCCGATCGCGGGGCGTGCGCTGGCGGCGATGAGGAGGAACGCGCCCGACGCAATCGTGGCGACGATGAATGGCCGCAAAGAACTTCGAACGAAGCGATAACTCCCGCTCGTTGTGCTTCCGCTTCGAAGCAGCGCCGTCACGGCAAGTGCGACGACACAGCAAAGCGCGGCGCCGGTCGCCAGCAGCGCCATCTCGTCGAGCCGCGCGGCGGCTGCGGCGAGGACCGGCGCGACGAACGCGAGCGAGACTGCGGCGGGCGCCAATGCGATCAGCGCTCGCGACAGAGAGCCGAGCTCGATGGCGGCGGCGGTGAAGAGGAGCAGCGGAAGAAACGCGGCCATCGCGGCGAGCCTGAACTTTGCGATCGAGAAACTCCACGCGGCGAGTTGCGGGCGTTCAGCGATGACGCCGGCCGGCATCGGAAAGAGTGCGACCGTGCGATCGATGTCCAGACGCTTCGTGATCAATTGCTCTGCGGTCGGCGCGCTGACGGCGATCTCCATCGGCAGCACGAACCTGCCGAGCTCGCGCGTGACGGCTCCTTCCGCTGACGATTGCCGCACGTCGAACGCGTGCTCGACGACGAGCGCTTCGTTACCGATGCGGAGAGGGCGGGCGAAGAGAACATCGCGGAAAGGAATGTCGTCGGGCTTCACCGGCGCGTCGCGCGTAGCAACTCGAAGGATGGTGCCGTTTGGCAGAGTCGCTTGCGGCGGCGGGAAGGTGAGGCGCGACAACTCTGAGGCCGCGGCTTCCGTCATCTGCGGCGTCAGATTTTTTTCGGGCACGAGCTCGATGCGTTGCGAGGCGTCGGGCCAGAGGCCGCGGATCGAACCGCGCGCCACATCGCTTCGCGCGATCTTCGTAGTCAGCCCCTCGGCGGTGCGGCGCAGCACATCGGCGTCGGTGCTCTTCAACAGAAAGCGATAGATGCGGCCTTCGTCATCGGCGTACGGCTGTTCCTCGATCGACTCCGCCAATGCCGATGACGAGCCGCGGTCCGATGCGCTTTGAATCGTGACCGTTCCCCATGCCGAAGGGATGCGGGTGCGGAGGGCGATTTGAAAGAGATCGAATCGCTGCGCCTGCTGGTACTTCGGCTCGACTTCGATGACGACGGTCGCGCTGCCGGCGGTTGCGAATGTTTGGAAGCGTTTCACGCCCGGCATAGCTCGGATCGCATTCTCGATCGATTGGGCGGCGCGTGTGGTTTGCGCGAGCGTCGTGCCTGATGGGAGTTGCATGCGGACATAGACGCTGCTTCGGTCGGCGCTGCCGCGGCTGCGGCGGGGGTCGAGATGATCGCCGAACCATGCGAGGAAAAAGACGGCGAAGGTGAGGCAGGCGAGGACGACGCTGGCGGAGTTGCGGAGGAGGGGTTTGATGGTGCGATGTTTTTGTTCGACAGGGCCGCCGGGCCGGCGGCGGAACAGCCGGCGGGCCGCCGGCGCTACGACGGTTCGCGGCGCTACGCTTTTCGGCACTACGAGAAAGGCGGCGGTTAGCGCGCAGGACGCGGCGATGGCGAAGGCGTTCGCGGAAGGCGTGAGCAAGGGCGCGAGCGCGCCGCTGCTGAAGATTGCGCCGATTGGGAGGAGCAGTACGAAGAACGCGGTGAGGACGAGTGGCCAGATGTTTCGCGAGATTCGGCGTGCGGCGGCCAACGGCGCGATCGCGGCGATTCCGATGGCGGAGGCGAGGAGGGTCTGCGCGTCGACGCGGATCGAGGCGATGCTCCAGACGTTGATGATCAGCGCGATTGCGGCGGGAATCCAGAGCGCGAGCGGTAAGTCGGCAATCGCCAGAATGATCGATGCGATCGCCGCCGCAATCAGAAGTCGCACGAGGATGATTCGCAATTCATCGGCATCGCTCCAGAGCATCGTTCCGCGGTTGCCGAGGACGCGCTGCACTTCGCGATCGAAACGAAGGAGAGGCGTGTCGTCGTCGCGGTAGACCATGAGCATCGCGGCGGGCCTGCCGTCGAGGCGCGCGATCGAGGAAGGTTCTTCGCGGCGCTGTTGAATCGTGGCGATCGATTCGAGGCGCACCAACGCTGGCGTGCGAATCGGAACATCGCGAATGTTTGTGGCGGCTGCCGCAGCAGACAAGGGCATGCGGCGCGATCCGACGAGCGACTCGCCCAGAGGCCGCGGCATCAGGTTTTGTGCGATCTCGGATGCGCTCACGACGGCATCGCTGGTCAGCCTCACGTCGAGCTCCGGCGCGGACGTCCCGAATGTCTGCACCTCCCGCACTCCCGGCGTGGACCGCAACTCCTCGGCGATTCGTTCCGCGACGCTGCCGGCATCGGCGCCGGTGATGGCGAAGACGCTGTTCGCGCGTGCGCCGCTGCGCGCCGGCCAGATGGAGAGCGACGCGTGCTTGGGCAGGCGCGCGCGCAACGGCGCGAGATCGGAGGCGAGGCGCGCCGCTTTTAACTCGATGTCGGTGCCGCGTTTGAAACGCGCCAGGATCGTGGCCGATCCGGCCTCGACGTTGCCTCGCGTTCCGGTCGTGTCGCCGATTCCGCGCAGAGCGCTCTCGATCGGCACGACCCATTGCCGCGTCGTCTCCGTCGAATCAGCGCTCGCGTCGGGCGGCAGTTGCAAGGTCACGTTGAGCTCGGGAAAGGTGACGTCGGGCGCGTACTCGAGACGCAGGCGGGGAAGCGAGACGATCGCCAGAACGATGATCGCCAGCGCGATCACGCAACGCGTTACGAGCCGGTCAGGCATGCGCGATCTCGGCGGCAACGCCGACACGCGCCTTGCGTGAGCGGCGGCGCAGCGGCTCCAGCGCACGGTGAAGAAGTGGGGTCAGAACGAGGGTGCCGAGGGTGGCGGTGGATAAGCCGCCGATGACGACGACGGCGATGCTGCGGCGCAGCTCGACGCCCGGACCTCCGAACATCGCCAACGGCAACATGCCCACGATGGCGGTGAGCGTGGTCATGATCACAGGGCGATATCGGTCGGCGGCTGCGCGGCGAATCGCTTCATCCTCAGCCACGCCCACGGCGCGCAGATGCTCGACGCGATCGAGCAAGACGACGGTGTGATTGACCACGACGCCGGCGAGAAAAATGAGACCGAGGAGGGACATGATGTTGAGGGTCTGTCCGGTGAGAAAGAGCGCGGCCAGCGCGCCTGCCGCGGCGAACGGAAGCGCGGCGATTACCGGAAGCGGCAGAAGAAACGATTCGTAAAACGCGGCCACCGTCAGATACAAAAGGAACGCCGCGAGCAGGAGCGCGAGCCGCATTTGCGCGAAGGCGTCGCGCAGCTCGCGCGCGTGGCCGGCGAGACGAATCCGTTCCGAGCCTTGAACGTGAACCGCTTCGATGGCGCGGTCGGCGGCAGCGACGTCGCTGCCTTCGAAGAGCAGCCGGCGCGCAGGACGGCGCTCATCGCGAAAGACGTCGGGAGCGCGCGTGGTGAGACGAAGTCCGGCGACGGCGGCCACTGGCACGATCGAGTTTCCGGCGTGAACCGGCGTGACGGCGAGATCTTCGGGCGTCGTTGGCAGCAATCGAATCGCGGGCTCCGCCGATGCGATGGCTGTCTTCCCGCTGTCGAAATTTCCGAGCGCGGCACGAACGTCGTTTTCGATCGCGCGGCGGTTGGTGTTGTTTGCCGCGAGCAGGCGCTCATCCCAATCGAGCGTCATGGCCAGGCGGCGATCGGAGCTGCGCGTGTCGTCCGCGAGACGAAATCCGCTGCGGCGCATGGCTTCGGCCACGCGCTGGCTGAGCGCTTCCGCTTCGGCTTCCGTCGATGCCGAGGGGATCAACTCGATGCGATCGGCATCGCCGCCGACGGCTTCGATGAAGGCGCTCGGACGGAGGCGCGCCACGGCGCGAACGTTGTCGAGTTTCGCGAGCCGAGGGCGCAAGCGATCGAGGGCGGCGCTGGCATCGCGCGATGAAACGAACTGCATGTCGATCGTGGCGGGTTTGCCGGACGCGGTCTGCGTGAGCCACATCGACGTCAGCGAATGTTGATCGATCGCGGCGGATGCAGCAGTCCACACGTCCGCAAGGCGAGCGCGCGCGATCGCCGGATCGAGATCGATTGTCATGCGGATCTCGATGGCCACGTCGCGACTGGCGCCACGCGCGAAGAGCTCGCGCCGCAGCAGGAACGCGAATGCCAGGCCGGCGGCGATGAGCGCGACGCCGATCAGCAGCGAGCGCGCAGGCCGGGCGATGGCGCGGTCGAGTAGCGCAACATACTGTTTCAATCCCGGATGCCGCGGCGAACTGCTTTGCTGCTGGCGGCGGGCAAGGACCGGCGTGAGCGTCAGCGAAAGCACGAGCGACGCGGCGACCGACACGACCACCGCGAGCGCCTGCTCGCCGAAGATCGCGCGCGCCAATCCCTGCAAATACAGCAGCGGCGCGAAGACGATCATCAGCGTGATCGAGCTGACGACAACCGCGAGGATGATCTGGCGCGTGCCTGTCAGCACCGGATCGCCCGCGCCGGCCGTGCGCGCGGTCTCGATCGATTCGAGGACGACGATGGAGTTGTCGACGAGGAGGCCAGTGGCCAGCGCGAGACCGGAAAGTGAAATGACATCAAGCGGAATGCCGGCGGCGTAGAACGCGGTGAACGAGGCCAGCAGCGCGGCGGGGATGACGACGGCGAGTGCGAGCGTCGGACTCCAGTGGCCGGTCATCCAACGCAGGATGATGGTGCCCAGGAGGACGCCGAAGAGGGCGGCGAGGGCGAGCTCGGAGAGTGCGCGGGAGACTTCGGCGCTGCGGTCTACGACGACGTTGACCTGGACGTCGCGCAGGCGGGTTCCGAGCTCGTTGACGCGAGCTCGAACTTCGCGCGCGAGAGCGACGGCGTTGGCGTTGGGGGCGCGGTAGATGCGGAGAAGGATGGCGTCTCGAGTTTCAGGCCCCTCATCCGGCCTTCGGCCACCTTCTCCCCATCTGGGAAGCGATGGGGAGAAGGGGCTCGATTTTGAGTGTTGGTTGATTTGACTGATTTGGCGGAACAGCGTTTCGTCGGTGATCTCTTGCAGATCGACGCCGGCGATTTCGTGGAGCGGGACGTTCTTGATTGTGATTTTCCGCAGCTCGTCGATGCTGCGGATTGGCTCGGCGACAACGACGGGGCGGACGGCAGAGCCTTCGCGGACGCGGCCGGCGGTGAGCGAGCGGCCGGCAAGTCGTAAGCGCGACTCGACGTCGGCGGCGGTCAGGCCTCTTGCGGCGAGGTCGGCGGCGCGCGGGCGGACTGTGGCTCGCAACGGCGTCGATCCGATGACGTCGATGCGGCCGGCGCCGTCGATGCGGGCCAGTTCGGGGAGCACGACGCGGTCGGCGATGCGGCTGCGTGTGGCACCGGATGGACCAGTCACTGCTACTTCGATCACCGGCTGAAGATCGGTCATCGTTTCAACCGAAAGATCGTCGAGCGGGATCGTGGCGGCGCCTTCGATGCGACGCGTGACGTCGATGCGCAGACGATCGGGATCGGTCTGCCACGCGGAGCCGATCGTGATTCTTGCCTCGCCGTCGCGCGTTTCGCTTTCCAGCGAGGTCACGCCCGGCACGAGCGCGAGCCGGCGCTCGATCGGCGACGTCACCTCGTGAAGCAATTCATCGCGCGAGCTTGCCGCGGCTTTCGCCACGACGACAAGCGATGGCCGCTCGATCTGCGGCAGCAGCGCCATCGGAAGTTTCAGCAGCGCGAATCCGCCCAGCGCCGCGAGGGCGATGGTGGCGACGATGACCGATACCGGCCGCCGCAAAATCAGCGCGATCATTCGTTCCGTCACGGCGCGGCCTTGTCGCTCACCTCGGTCGCAACCGCATCATCGGCCAGCGCATCGACGCCGCTGATGACGACGCGGTCGCCGTCGTGCAATCCCGAAACGATCTCCACGCGTCCGTTCGCGCGGCCGCCGACGACGACGGCGACGCGCTTCACGTGAAAGCGATTGAACGCGCCTTCCGACGCCGCCGCGATGAAAAGCGCGGGCCCGTCGGTGCCGGGAACGATGGCGTCCTCGGGCACCGTGAGCGCCGAGCCGCGCGACTCGAGTTGCGCGGTGATCTCGATGCCAGTGCCGGGCGGCGGCAGCGAACCGGTTTGCGCGATGGTGGCCACGACGCGCGACGTGCCGCTTTCGCCGACGACTGTCGCGACCTCCGAGATCTGGCCGGTTCCGCTCCACGCTGGCGTGCCGCGCACGTTGAATGTCATCTGCAATCCCGGGCGAAGAAGCGCGCGCTCCGATGCCGCGACGGAGCTCTCGACCAACGGCGCGCCGGATGTCGCCACTTCCACGAGCGTCGATGCGGAATCGACAACCGAACCGGCTGGATAGACCTTCGTCACGACCAGCGTTCCTGCCGCGGGCGCAACGACGCGCAACGTGGAGAGACGCTCCGAGGCGGCGTTGTAGCGTTCTTTCGCAAGCGTGGCGCGAACGCGTTTTTCTTCATGCTCGGCTTGCGAGATGACGCCAACTTTGTAGCTGCGTTGCGCGCGCTCGAAGTCGGCCGCGGCGGCTTCCATCTCCAGCCTCGCCTCGGTCTGCGCGGCATTCACATCCGCATTCACGACCTCGGCGATCAGCTCGCCGCGCGACACCCGCGCTCCTGTCTGCAAGCCGCCAGCGAAACGATGCGGATAGTGAATCGTGCCGCGTTGCTGCGCCGCCAGCGGAATGGACTGCGCAGCGCGAACGACGCCGAGGAGGTTGAGCGTTGGTGTGAAAGCGGTGCGTTTTGCGAGCTCGGTGCGCACCGGCGCGGCGGGCGGCATCCCTTCCCGCTCGCGCTCGCAAGCGACGAAGGTAAGCAGCAACAATGCGACTGCGATAGTCGAGCGTCGATCGTTCACGTGATGATTGCCTCCGGACGTGCCAGCCGTTGCCGGGCGTAGAGATAAAACGTCGCCGCCGCGGCAAGGAGCACGAGGTTGTCCTGCGACCAGCCGATCATGTCGCCGATCGTCATCGGGCCATTCATGGTCGTCGGTGGATGAATTGGATTCGAAAAGAGCCACGGCGCGAACGCGAGCGCCGTCGCGTACGTGGCGAAGATGACCGCGCCCGCACTTCGCACGCGCACCGCCCAGTTCAAAACGACGGCGCCGATCAACAACGATGCCGATACGATCTGCACGAACGGGCCGGAAAGCGGGAAGGGCTCGGATCGCATCAACAGGCGGACGAACAGCATCGCGAGCCAGCCCTGCAGCACGGCGACGGTGATGACGGCGGCGACGCGGCGCTCGAAGTAGAAGCGCGCGCCGGGCGAGGTCAGCGCGAGGTCGAGCGTTCCCGATCTGCGCTCGACGGCCACCGTCTCGGCGAGCATCGGAACGCCGATGACGAGCAGCGGCATCAGGAAAAGCGTTTGCCAGAATTCGCGCACGCTGCCGCTGCCGGCCAGTCCCATCATCAAGCCGCCGAAAAGAAAAAGCGCGTCGATGCTGATGAAGAGCGCGGCGCGGCGCTCGGTCAGCAAGCGAAGCGAAAGCCGCACGCGCACGACGGTCCCCGAGTCCCACCACGCGCGCAGCCGGTTCACGACCCACCTCGGTACTCGACGTTTTCCACCAGCCCGATTGCAGCCTGGCGATAGCAGACGTGATCGGGATCGAGTTGCAGCGCGTGCGGCTCGCTGGCAGCGGAGAACGTGAACGTCGTCGTGCCGCCGCTTCCGACGTGAATCGTTTGCCACAGCGATCCTTGCGCGGTGCGCAGGACGATCGGGACGAACGCTTCGCCAGTGTTGACGTTCTTCACGGCGCCGGTCACTTCCCATCGCTGGCCGGCGTGATGAAAAGTCACGTTCATCAGCGTGAGCTGCGGCAGCGCGCGTCCGGCGAAGTAGTCGTCGTACGTCTGCGTCAAATCGATGCCGCCGGCTTTTCCGATTGCATCGACCAGCTCCTTCGCGGTACCCGCGCGCTCGCCGGCGCGAAGAACGAAGTTGTTGATCCCATCGATGAAGTGACTCGACCCGACGCGGTACTCGAGCGACGCGAGGACCTTGGCCATGCGCGATTCCGGCCGGTAATACTCGCTGAGCAGCGGCGCGGTTTCGGCCGTGAAACCGGCTCCCTTCTCGACCGCGGTGGCCTTGCGCATGCCGAGGCGGGCGACGGCGACGGAGGTGAAAAAGCGGGCGAAAAAGCCGGCTTCCTCCGCGACCACGCGGCGCTTTCCGCGCAACGTTCCAGCGATGATCGACGCGGCGAAGACGTTCGCGTTGACCGGCTTCCGCGTCGTGAAAAGCATTTCGGGAACGAAGAAGACCCCATTGCGCGCGCCGATCTGCTCGACCGTCAGCCACGGCATCGATTCGTTGTACCACTGCCGGTCGCCCGGCTCGGTTGGGCGTTCGATGAAGACGAGATGCTCCGGCAGCGAAAGTTGGGGCCACGCGTCCGAGGCGAGGCGGATGGAGGAGGCGAGCGATGGTGCGTGCGCGTCCGCGAGCGCTTCGTGCGAGGGGATGAAAATGAGCGTCGCCGCAGGGCCGAGCGGTCGCTGCACCAACGGCCCGCCGAAGATCAGATATGACGCGAGGGTCGTCTCGCAGCCGCTGACGATCTCATTCGATGCAGCCACGACACCGCACGAGTCGACGGCGATTGAGTAAGGATGACGCAGGCGAAGAGCGAGCGTGGTGTTGGTCGCGATCGTCTCGGGGAGAAATCCTTCGCCGCGATCGTCGGGCTGCAAAACCCACGGCGAGTAGCGCAACACGGGTGCAATGTCGCTCGCGCGCAATCTCATCCGCACCTCGGTCGCCGCGGGTTGAATACTCGATCGCGAAATGTCGGTCAGGAAGATCGACTGCTTCGCATCGCGATAACGCCTCCACTGCGAGCGAAAGTCGCCGGGAGACTGCAGCGCGAAACGGACTTCGCCGGGAGTCCCAGCAAGATCGAATGAGAGCGTTCGCGACTGGTGCGGCGCGAGCGGTGGATCGAGCTCGACGTCCAGCCGTTCCCAAACGTGTTTCGTGATCGCCGTCCCGTTTTCGCGCGAAGCGCTTTGGACTGCGGTGGCGCCAGCCACCGCTTTTTGAGGTTGCGCACCGCGATCCGTCCGCCCTCCCAAAGCGGTGGCTTCGCCACGCGCACTCCAAAGCGCTTCGCGCGAAATACCAACCGTCAAGCTCCGTACATCGACATTCGGATTCAGAGCAAATGAAAGGTGTTGCTCCGCACGTTCGCCGTTGTTGCGAATCACAGTCGTCACTCGACTTCGCAGCGAGCCGTCGATACTGATCTCGCCGTCGATGGTGACTGATTCGGCGACGATGTTCGTGCTAGTCGGAACGGCTTCCTTCGTCTCGCCTGCAAAACGTTCCGCCGCCAACGATGCGAATGCTGCTTGCTCGTGAACGATCGAAGTAGTGAGAACCGCAGCGAGAATGAGTCCGGCGATGAGCGCAACCCGATCCGCCGTACCAGCGCCGCTGTCAAGCGCGTACTCCTCGCGAAATCTGTTCACGACGCCGATCAGTGTGCGCAGCGGATGATTCGCAGCGATTTTCCACGGTCGCAGATCGCGGCGCGTTCGCCGCAGATAGAACGTGGAGAGCGCCAGAAGCGCGATCGTCATCACCGTCGTGATGCCTGCGCGCGAGATGAGCGCCCGGCTTCGCGCCCGCAACGGGAACGCCGCGTCCGAGGGCACGTCGGGAAACCAGAATCCTCGAACCGCCCACATCAATTCGTCGATGCTGCGCTCACCGCCCGCGAAGAGATCGCCAGGGCCGGCGAAGTGCAATCGATGAACGTGAAAGAGAAGATCGTTCAGCGTGTCGAGCCCGATCGTGAAAAACACCGCCACGAAAATGATGGACAGCACCGCGCGTCCGGTGATCGTTCCAAGCGCCAGCGCCAGCGCGGAGCTGATCAGCAACGCCGGCAGAACCGATACGAGCCAGCCATCGGCAAAGAACGGCAGAAGCGGCAGCGTGACGCGCGTGTGGATGGCGAGCGCCGCCGAGATCACCGTCGGAAGCAGCGTCACCGGAATGCAGACCGCGATGATGGCGAGCCAGCGGCGCAGAACATAACCGGCCGACGAAATCGGTGCGACGGAGAGGACCGCGAACGATCCTTCGTCGCGCTCGCGGCTCAGCGCATCGATCGCAATGCCCGCCGCGAGCAACGCAGTCAGCAGCGGCTGTTCGGACAACAGAAACATGTTGAACGCCGCCGGCCCGATCGCTCGCGGCGTTCGCCCGGAGATGAGAAACAGAGTCACGGCAGGAACCGAAACGAGAATTACGTAAACGGCGGCCAGCGCGCGAAAACGCGTCGAGCGCCACTGCGTCCGCATCTCGTGCCCGGCAAAGAGGCGCATCAGCGTCATGCGGCCCGGCTTCCGTGCCGCAACAGCTCCGCGGCGTAGGCATCTTCGAGCGAGACCGCATTGCCCGCGCGTGACATCAACGCATCGACGCCGCCGTCGAACACGAGCACGCCATTCGTCATCACTGCGATGCGATTGCACGTGGCTTCGATGTCTTCCGAAATGTGCGTCGACAACAACACCGCCACCTCTTCCGCCACCTCGGCGATCAGATTCCGGAAATGAATGCGCTCTTCGGGATCGAGCCCCGCGGTCGGCTCATCGATGACGAGCATGCGCGGCGCATGAATCAAGGCCTGGGCGATGCCGAGCCGACGCCGCATGCCGCCCGAGTACTCGCCGGAGAGCGCCGGCGGCGTCGGTGAGATCGACGGCATCGAGCAGCATGCGCGCACGGCGTTCGATGTTTCGTTTCGTCATCGCGAGGCCGCGCAGCCGCGCGCAGTGAACGAGATACTCGGCGCCGGTGAGATTGCGAAGCGGTTGAAAGTCCTGCGGCAGATAGCCGATCTGCCGCCGGATCTCCGATCGCGCGCGGCCGCTCGCCGCATCGATTCCGTCGAAGTGCATCGTT
This sequence comes from Thermoanaerobaculia bacterium, assembly GCA_963719365.1. GTDB lineage: Bacteria > Acidobacteriota > Thermoanaerobaculia > Gp7-AA8 > Gp7-AA8 > JADGNZ01. The sequence goes on from OY970380.1 coordinate 3,930,963, forward strand.
CCTGCGGTCGGCTCGACGGCGAGAACGAGGATCGAGAGCAGCGTGGTCTTGCCCGCACCGTTCGGCCCGAGGAGCCCGAACATGCCTTCGCCGAGGGTGAGATCGATGCCGCGTAAGGCTTGGTGACCATCCGAGTAGGTCTTGCGGATGCCGCGGAGCTCGATGAGGGAGGTCATGGTTGCGGTTTGTGTGCGCGTCTTGCGTCGTGGAAATGGCCCCTCATCCGGCCTTCGGCCACCTTCTCCCCACAAAAAACGTGGGGAGAAGGGGCTCGATGGGAGAGCATTTCTATTTAGTCAATTACTTAAGCAAGTGTCAGAAGATCGGGCTAACCACCCACTATTCTCCGCGTCGTACCGGTTGCGGGATTCCAGGCCATCACGTGCTTTTGCGTGTCTTTGTAGACGACCTCGCGCAGCGGGCCGATCGCGGGGCGTAGATCGAAAAAGCCGGTCTGCGTCCATTGGCCCACGTTTGACTCGCGCCGTTCGACCACACCGCGATTCACATCGATCGAGACGAGGTTGCGCGTGCCAGACATTTCGGTGAGCAGCACGACACGCGTGCCATCGTCGCCGGCGAACCAGGCGGGCGAGCTGGATCCGAGCGGGATGTCGCGCACGGGCGAGCCGTCGGGCGCGAAGACGTGCATGACGGTTGCGCCATTTGGCGATTCGATGACGACGATGCGCCCGTCGCGAAGGCAGCGCGACACCGAGACGTTCGATCCGGTCAGCAGCGGACGGATCACCGTTCCCGTTCGCGCGTCGTTCAACGTGACGACGTTCGATCGCAACGCGCGCACGACCATCCGCGTGGCGGTGGGATCGAGAGAGAGGAAGTCGAACTTGGGAGTGCTGATCGCGCCGGTCTCGCCAAGCGATCGGGTCCGCACATCGAGCTCGAAGATTCGGAGGCCGGAGTCGGATTGCAGATACAAGCGGAAGAGATCAGGCGTCACGAACAGGCCGCGTGCCTGTTTCGCTTGCGGAATGCGCGTCGAGACTAGCGAATGTCTCGTGGCCACGTCGTAGATCGAGAGGATGCCCTGATTGACCGTGGCGATTCGTCCTCCATCATCGGACGGAAAAATGAAATCGCCCCAAACGGTGAGGCCGGTGTCGATCGGTGCCGCGTCACCAACCGTGTAGCGGCGCAATTCGGCGACGTTTCTCATGAGGACAGGCCACAAGGCCGAGCGGCCGTCGCGCATGTAGTGAACTCCCCACGCCGACTGCGCATCGATGCGGATGTTTCGTCCGTCATCGGTATTTATCAGCCACGCGGTTGTGTAATCGCCGCGGTTCGTTGTCTTGCCTGAAATCGTCACGAACGCTGTTCCGGACGAGTACGAGACGGCGGCGTCGGTGATGTCCACCGGCTTCGCGGAAACGACCCACCACACGAATCCCGCCGCGAGCAGCAACGACATGGCCATGAATGTCCAGAGAAACTGCGACAGCGCGTAATGGCCCCGGCGCCGGTCGGTGCGGCCGCGCTCGAGCTGCCACGCGCCGCCACCGATGATGGCGACGGTCAACGCGATTGCAAGCGCGATCAGCAGCCCCTTGACGAGGTTCCAGGCCAGGCCGAGCGCGAGCGGCATGATGAGAAGCCAGATCACGACGCCGCAGACGACGGCTACGACAAAATCAAACGCGATCAGCGGCGAGCGTGAGCGCGCAAACGTGCCGATGACGTGCGCAATCAGGAAGAGCGCCACCGCCACGCCCAGCACGATCGCTGTGAGCTGGGAGAACGTGACATCCCAAACATGCCTCCAGGAGTCGCCGATGAAACGCGCCGGCGCCGCGATGATGCCGAAGCAGCCCACGATCAGGACAATCCCCGCGATCAGTTTGCCGAACCAGATCGACAGCGATCCGACCGGCCGCGAGAAGTAAAACGACATCCGCCCCGCCGAGACGTCGCCGATGACGCTGGCGCCGGTGATGACGCCGAGTCCGATCGTGAAGCCGCTCGAAGAGGATGATCGCCAGGATCACGATGGCCTCGCCCGGCGACTTGCCGTGACTCATCGGAATCAAATTCAGAATGAGAAAGGGCAGAACGGCGAACGCGAGCGCCGCGTAGGCGACGAAACGCTTCTCCTCGAATTCTCTGGCCGCGATGACGAGTGCGTTCCTCATTCGTTTCTCCCCTGATTCCCGCCGGCGATGGCGATGAAGATCTCTTCCAGCGACATGGCCTGCACCTCGGCGGCGCCGATGTTGTTCGTGCTGCGCATGCGCTCGAAGGCGATGTCGTCGTAGTTGCTTACGATCGCCTCGGCGCCGCCGCCCCAGGCGCGCATCACGGTCGGGCGCATGACCGTCGTGTCGAGCGCGGCCGGTTGCGTGGCGAAGCGGATGCGGCGGAAGCGCGACTTGAGGGCATCGACTTCTTCGTCGAGCACCAGCTTGCCGTTCTCGATCATCCCAACGCGATCCGCGAAGGTCTCGACGCCAATGAGATCGTGCGTCGTGATGAAGACGGTCGTGCCGCGGTCGGCCAGATCGCCGATCACTTCCTCGAACAGCGATTTGCGCGCGACGACGTCGAGGCCGAGCGTCGGATCATCGAGGACAAGCAGCTCCGGCGTGTTCGCAAGCGCGAGCGCCAGCGAGACCTGCTTCTTCTGCCCTTTCGAGAGGCTGCCGAAGCGGCTGTTCATCGGAATGCCAAACATGCGGAGGCGTTCCTCGACGCTGGTCTGATCCCACTTGCGATAAAGGCGCGCGCAAAATCGCGCGATCGCGGCGACGGTCATTTCCGGCGGCGCGTCGGCATCTTCGCTGACGACGCCGATGCGCTGCATGAGCTCGGGACGGCGCGACCAGACGTCTTCGCCGAACAGCGTCACGTTGCCGTCGTCGGATTTTTGCTGGCCGAGGAGACAGCGGACGAGTGAGGACTTGCCGGCGCCGTTGCGGCCGACGAGCGCGTACACCGCGCCGCGCGTCACGTTCAGCGACACGTGATCGACCGCGACCTTGCGGCCGTAGCGCACGGTGAGACCGGCAATCTGAATCGCGTTGTCGCTCATACTTTTCTCCTGTGCTCGCGCACGACGCGCTCGTACGCCAACTCGACCTCATCGACGGCATCTTCGAGCTCGGAGCCGACGGCGATGGCGGTCGAGGCATAACGGATCGCGGCATCGCGCAGCGCTTCATTCCGCTCGTTCTTCCGCGGCTGTACCGGCTCGTCGGCGACATACGTTCCCTCGCCGCGCTTGACCGCAAGCACGCCGCCCTCGGTGAGCCGCTGGTAGGCGCGGGCGACGGTGTTGGGATTGACGCGAAGATCTTTGGCCAGATCGCGAACGGACGGTACGGACGCGCCCGGTTGCAGAGCGCCGAGGGCGATCATGCGGCGAACGCCTTCTTCGATCTGTCGCCAGATGGGGGCGGGGTCGGTGGGATTGATGGCAAACATGTTGTTTTCGGGAGTGGGGAGTGGGGTGTGGGGGAGTGGGATGGATTTGAACCTGAGCTCTCGCTTCCACACCCCACACCCCACTCCCCGTTAACCCTGTCTCTGTGTACTAGCTACCTAATACAGTAAGTCTGAATTCGAACGCTGTCAAGTGGCATGACGCTTGAGTAGTTTCGAGGTATGAGAAAGAGCCAGAGGGTAGCAATCGCACTCGCCGCAGTCGTGGCCGTCGCCGGAGTCACATCGATCGTTCTGCGGCATGGGAACGACGCGACGACCGCGAAGCAAAATCGGGCGCAGACCGTGACGCCGCAACTTCCCGACACCGCGATCGTGAAAGCGATTCAGGATGCGAACGTCCGCATCGACGGACTGTCGGCAACGAACGTTGGCGGAATCGTCGTACTAAAAGGAACAGCGGACCCGGCCGCAGCGCAACAGGCCGCCGCCGTCATTCATCAACTCGGCTTCGCGCGCGTGGCGAACCTCATCGTGCCGCGCTCAGCGATTGACGACGACTGGATGCGCCGCGAAGCAGAGAAACGCCTTGCATCGACGCGCGCCCTCGACGGCTGTACGCTCCACGTGAGCTGCGCCAAAGGCGTCATCCGCGTCGAAGGCACGTCCTACAGCGACATGCAAGCCGAAGTCGCCCGCAACGTCCTCCGCCGCCTCGGCGCCAACGAAGTGCAGGTTCAGTTGACGAAGCTATAGGTGGTGCATTCTTAGTTGATCGGTTGCTGAGTTGCCCGGTTGTCAGGTTCGATCGACAACTGCGCAGCTCGCGGCCGGTTTCCCATTCAGACTCTCATAATTGACGCCGCGATTCGCGACTTGATCTCGGCGCGCGGCCGCGCATACTTGGTTCATGTCATCGCCCGAACCGAGCTTGCTCGCGCCGAGTGAATACCTGGAGCTTGAGCGCAAGTCGGAGTTCCGACACGAGTATGTCGACGGCCAGATGCGTCGGTATCGAGCACGACTGGCTCACCGTTCATCGGCCCCGAGGTCTCGCTCCCTGAGTTTTCGCGTCAGCAAGTCACGATCTGACGGTGACGTGTCGGCGAGGCTGGCGACTGCCAACGCAAGAATCACGTCCGGTCCGGGAGCGATGTCGACGTCCTCTCCGTAGTGCCTCCGCAGCAACGCAATCACCTGAGCATCAAAGCTACGGCCACACCGTTCCGCATCTGCCGCAATCCTTTTGCGAAGCCTCGCCGGAATGCGGATGGTGCTGGCAATAGTCGATTCAGGTGAGCGCACGGCAGCTCGCTGGGTCATAACGGCAATCGTACCCGATTGAAGGAGACGTCACCACGTCACGCAGCAACCCTACGACGCCACCAACGGCTCCTCACCCGGCGCGATCTCTTCGTCAGCGATCGACTTCCTCGCCCGCATCCTTTCCTGCAAATCGTCGAACAGTGAGTACGCGACCGGCGTCGCCAGAAGCGTGAGCAACAGCGCCAAACTTTGGCCGCCAATGATCACAGAGCCGATGGCGCGGTTGGTTGCGGCGCCGGTGCCGCTTGATGCGACCAGCGGGAGCATGCCGGCGACGAAGGCCAGGGTCGTCATCAGGATTGGGCGGAGGCGGTCGCGATTGGCTTCGCGGATGGCTTGCGCGCGCGGGAGGCCGTGCGCGCGGAGGCCGTTCGTGTGATCGACCTGCAGGATGCCGTTCTTTTTCACGATTCCGAAGAGCACGAGGATGCCGAGCATCGAGAAGATATTGAGCGACTGGTTGAGCACGAGAATCGAGAAGAGCGCGAACGGAACGGTGAGCGGCAGCGCCAGAAGAATCGTCACGGGATGAATCCAGCTCTCGAACTGCGCGGCCAGAATCAGGTACATGAAGATGATCGACAGCAGGAACGCGAACATGAAGTTCGTGAAGGCGCGGCCCTGCTCGCGCGAACGGCCGGTGAAGCCTGACGAGTACTCGGGCGGCATGTTGAGTTTTTTCGTTTCCGCCAGCAGGTTGTCCATCACCGTTTGCGCGGAGTGACCCGGCGCCATGTTCGCTGTGAGCATGACCTGGCGCTGGCGCTGGATGCGGTTGACCGACGACGGTCCCGCGCCCGGCGACATCGTGACGACGTCGCGGAGCTGCACCGTGCGCGTGCCGACCGACGGCACCTGCGCCTGAGCAATCCCTTGCGGATCCTTGCGGTACTCATGTTCGGCGCGCACGTGAACCTCGTACTGCTCGCCGCCTTCGTAGTAATCCGTGATCTTGAGACCGCCGACGAGCACGTTCAGCGTCGATGCAATGTCCTGCACGCGGACGCCCATGTCCGAGGCTTTGTCGCGGTCGATGCGGACGCCGAGCTCCGGCTTGCCGGTGATCAAGTTCGTGTCGGGATCGATCACGCCGAGTCCCTTCATGCCTTTCAACTGCGCGAGCAGCGTGTCCGAATACTTCGAAAGTTGATTGAGATCGGGGCCGCCGATCCAGTACATGATCTCGGCGTTGACGCCGCCGCCGAACGCGTTGACCGGCCCGACCGACGTGCGCAGATTCAGCCGCTGATACTGCGGCATGATGTTGTTGCGAACGTCGGCCATGACCGCGAACTGATCGCGCTGCCGTTTGTCGACCGAAATGAGTTTGACGTAAACGGTGCCGAGGTTCTGCGTGACCTGCGGATCGTCGCCGATGGTCAGGACGGTGGTCTCGACTTCAGGCAGCTTGCGAACGCGCGCGGCGATCGACTCCATGATCGTCTGCGTCGTCTGCAGACTCGCCCCCTCGGGCGCGCGGGCCTGCACCTGGAATTGCGATTCGTCGTCCGCGGGAAGGAAGTTCTTGTTCACAAGGATGCCGAGCGGGACGATCGAGACCAGCGCGATGACCATCGCCAGCACGATCACCCAGCGGTGCGCCATCGACCAATCGAGCATCTTCAAGTAGATGGCTTCGATGTGGGCGTAGAAGCCGTGCTCGCGCGTCGAAGCTTCGTGCGAAAGATCCTCGCGGCGCAGCCAGCGCGCGGACATCATCGGCGTGAGCGTGAATGAAACAAGCAGCGACACGGCGATGGCGATGGCCATCGTGACGCCGAACGAGTGCATGAAACGGCCGACGATTCCGGCCATGAACGCGACCGGCAGGAAGACGGCGATGAGCGAGAGCGACGTAGCCAGAACGGCCATGCCCACTTCCTTGGTCCCTTCGACCGCTGCCTCATCAGGCGACATCTTTTTCTCTTCCATGAAGCGGAAGATGTTCTCGAGGACGACGACGGCGTCATCGATGACGATACCGACGGCGAGCGTGAGCGCGAGGAGCGTGATGACGTTCAGCGTGAAGTCTTCATAGCGCATCGCCGCGAATGTGGCGATGATCGAGCTTGGGATCGCGATGGCGGCGATGATCGTCGGGCGCGAGCGGCGGAAGAAATACAGCAGCATGCCGAAGGCGATGAGCGCGCCGGCGAGCCGCAGCGGATTGATCGCAACCACGCCGCCTTTCGGCACGAACGCCGCGATCGCGAACGCCACCGCCGCGCCGCCAATGCGGAAGGCGAACGGCAGTTGCTTCTTCGAGGCCAGCCAACTGACGAGCGCAAAGAGAATGATGAACGTGAGGATCGAAACGTGGAGCACCGGCGCACGCGCGGCGACGTCTTTCACGCCGAAGAGCAGCGTGTAAGTCGCCAGCGTGGAGATCAGCATGATCAGCGCTTCGCGCAATTTCGGCGATGACAGGAAGAACCAGACGATGAGAGCGGCGAAGAGCGAGCCGAGAATCAGATGCTCTTTCACGGCGTCGACCGCGGCGACGATGAAGTCGGATTGATCGCGGACGACCTGCATCGTCCAGCCTTTGGGGAGGTCGGTGCGAACCTGCCCGAGTTGTTCTTTGAGCCGCTCGATGACCTCGACCGTGTTCGTGCCGGACTGCTTGCGGATGTTCATGACGACCGCCGGCTTGCCGTTGACGGTGGCGATCGACTCCGGCTCGGCCACGCTGTCTTCGATGTGCGCGACGTCGCCGACTTTGACGATGTATCCGTTCGACGTCGAGAGCGGAATGTTCGCAAAGTCCGCCGGCGACTGGACGCGGCCGTAGGTTCGCAGCGTCAGATCGCGCAAACCTTGCTCGACCTTGCCGCCCGGAATTTGCACGTTCTGCGATTGAAGCGCGGCGACGAGCTGCGCGGTGGTCAGACCGACCGCGGATAGTTTCGCGGAATCGACGACGACGTTGATCTGCCGCGGACGCCCGCCGACGATCAGCACTTGCCCGACGCCGTTGATCGACTCCAACCGGCGGCGAAGTTTCTTGTCGGCGAACTCGGTGATGTCGCGGATCGGAGCGGGGCCGGACAGCGCGATGCCGAGGACGGGCACGGCGTCGGGATCGATCTTCTGGATGATGGGAGGATCGGCGTCTTTCGGCAGGTCGCGCAGAATCGTGTTGACCTTGTCGCGCACTTCCTGCGCCGCGACGTCGATGTCCTTCTCCAGCACAAAACTCACAATGACCTGCGAAGTTCCCTCGGACGAAATGGACTGCAACTGATCGATGCCGCTGATCGTGTTGACGGCTTCCTCGACCTTGTCGGTGATGTCCGTCTCGACCTCTTCCGGCGCCGCCCCGACAAGCCGCGTCGTGATCGTGATCGTCGGGATGTCGACTTTCGGGAAACGATCGACGCCGAGTTGCTGGTAGGCAAACCAGCCGACGACGACGAGCGAGAGAACGATGACCGTCGCAAAGACCGGACGGCGAACGCAGAGAGCGGCAAGTTTATGCATGTGGTTTTCTCGGGTTACTGGGTTGCTGAGTTGCTTGGTTGCCCGGTTGCCCAGTTTCCGGGTTGCCCGGTTCTTTGTCGCTGTGTTTCTGGGTTTCTTAGTTGCTGCGGTTTCTGAGCTTCTATGTTGCCAACGTCATCACTGCGGACTTCAAAGGCGGTCGTTCTTATTCAAACATTCCAGCCACCTGGCAACTCGGCAACCGAGCAACCGGTTCACCGTCCTAATTCAACTCTTGCAAACATCCCCGGCCGCAATTTGCCGTCGCGGTTCGGGAACTCGGTTTCGACTGTGAATGACCGCGACGCCGGATCGATCACGCCGCCGACGACCGCCACTTTGCCCTGGAAAACATCGCCTGCGTAGGCATCGACGGTCGCTTTCACGTTCTGCCCGAGGCGCACGCGGGCGAGCTCTTTTTCGGGAACGCGGAAGCGGAGTTTGAGCGGCGAGGTCTGGACGACGACGAAGGCCACTGTGGCGTCGCCGAGCCGCTGGCCGACGTCGGTGCGCTTCTCGGCGACCACGCCGTCGATCGGCGAACGAAGCGTGGAATCGGCCATCTGCTGACGATAGATCGCTGCCTGCGCCTCGGCCGACTGCTTCGCCGCACGCGCCTGATCGAACATCGCCTGCGACCGGTCATACGTGGCCTGCGGGATCGACTCTTTCGCGATCAACTCTTTCTTGCGGTTCAAATCGTTTTGCGCATCTTTCTCCGCGGAAACGGCGCGCGCGATGTCGGCGTTCGCTTTGTCGAGATTGAGGCGCGGGTAGTCGGTCTCGATTGCGAGCAGCGGCTGTCCGCGGCTGACGCGCGAACCTTCATCGACGAACATCTTGCCGACGCGTCCCGGAATCTTGACCGCGAGCTCCGAACGGACTGGCGAGATGAGCTCGCCCGTGGCGACGATCGTTCCGCCCGATTCAGCTGACGCGACCGAGGGCGTTGCCGTGCTGGTTTGTGCTTCGGCGGCGGATGTCGTTGCGGTCGTCGCTGTTGCCGCCGAGGCGACGTTCTGCACGTCGGTGGGAAGCGCGGGCGCGGCTTGGGTCGTCGTTGCGGCCGCAGCCGGAGCGTCCTTCTTCTCGCAGCCGAACGGAAGGATCGCCAGAATCAAAATCGAGATCGTCGTGATGATTGAACGCGTCATTGCTGGGTTGCTCCCACTCCAACAGCTTCTTTGATCGCGCCGGCGGCATACCAGACGCGGAGTTGTGCGAGGTTGTGATTCAACGTTTCGGAAGCGACGGCACGGCGCGCATCGGCGAGCGAAAGCTCGGACGTAGCGAGATCGAGCGAGGTCGATTCCTGCGCTCGATACAGTTCGAACGCCTGCGCGTACTCGGCATCCGCAGCGGCAAGCTGCTCTTTTGCCAACTGCAACGTGGTATCGGTGGAATGCAGATCGGTGATGGCCTTGCGCACGTCTTCATGCGCGGCGGTCTTCGCGTCTTCGAGCAGGAGTTTGGCTTGTTCTTCTCGCTCTTTGGCGGTGGCGACGCGGAGGTTGACCTGATTCGAATCCCAGATCGGAACGCTGAAACGAAACGCGCCGTAGCCGTAACGGCTGGCGGGAAACGCCGCTTTCTGATCGATGTAGCCGGCATCGAACGTGACCACCGGCAGCCGCGCTCCGCGCTGTTTCTGCACTTCGAGTTGGGCGATGCGGATGTTGTTCTGCGCGACGGCGACATCGGGCCGCGACGATTCCGCGCGCGTCATCAGCGTCTGTTCGTCGGGCAGCGGAGCCAACGCGTTGTCAGGAGGCGTGACGGCGATGTCGCCGGTCAGATCGAGGTCCTGACGCAATCCGCTGACGGCGGCTTCACGCTGCTGCTGCGCGGTGGCGAGCAGTCGTTGCGATGCCTTGATCGCCGTCTCGGCGCGAAGCACGTCTACCTTCGTCACTTCGCCCGCCTGATAGAACGCGTTCGATTGCGTGCGCCGCTTTTCGGCGAGGCCGATGTTGCGCTGCTCGATGGCGATGTTCGCGTCGGCGTTGGCAACGCTGAGGTAGTTCGAGGCCACGCGAAGAAGGATTGCGTCCTCGGTCTCATGCACGCCGAGCCGCGCGTTGGCCGTGCCGATTTTGGCTTGATCGTATGCACGCTTCTCGCGCAAACCGGCGTACACCGGCTGCGAAAGCACGACGCGGTAGTTCCAGTCGTTGCCCGGCAGAACGGTGCGCGCGTCGGAACCGCTGCCGAATGCGACTTCGGTGGAGTTGCGAATCGCAGAGCCGGTCGCCACTACTTGCGGCAGGATCGACGACAGCAGGAGCTTGCGATTTTCGTCCGCGACCGTCACGTCGATGCGCGAGCGCTCGACGGTGTTGTTGACGCGCAACGCGCGCTCCAACGCTTCCGGCAATGTCAGTTTCGTTTGTGCGCCGGCAGCCGCGGACGACGCCAGCAGAATCAATGTCAGTACCGTACGTTTCAATGTGAGCTCCGTTTCGGTTTCGGAATGGCGATGCCGCCGAGCAGCGTGGACACGATGAGTTCAACATCCTCACTCTCCGGCGGCGGCGCGTCCTCGGTCAGCCGTTCGAGGACGATGGCGATGCTCCCTTCGATCAGAAAAAGCGCCAGGCGCGAAGGGTCGAGCGCGCGTACTTCGCCGGCATCCATCGCCGCCTTCAGCATGCCCGCAAGCCGGTCGACACGCGCTTTGAATTGCGGCTGGCAGGTTCGCTTCTGGCGCCGCTGCTGCGAGGCGTTGCCCTGCGTCATGCGAAGCGAGTGATAGAGCCGGAAGAACTCGCGGTTCTCGCCGAAGAACGCAAACTGCGCGGTCAGCAGCGATCGCAGCTTCTCCGCGAAGGTCCCGTCGCCATCGAGAGCAGCATCGAGACGTCCGTGCAACTGTCCGATCGCTGTCTCGAAGGTCTTCTCGACGAGCTCCTCGCGGTCGCGGAAGTAGAGGTAGATGGTGCCCTTGGCGACGCCCGCCTCTTCGGCGATCTCCTGCATCGTAGCCGCGGCCATTCCCTTGCGCGAGATCACGCGAATGGCCGCCTCCTGAATGGACTGGACGCGAAACTCCTGAACGATTTCTTCTTTGGATTTGGCCATGATTCGTGGTTCGTCCGGTGCGCTGACGGTAACTCCAGCCCGCTGAACGAGCGGTCAGTCAATCAGAATTCCGGGTCAGAGGCAAGGGCATGGCTGGCGGATTTACCGATGCGTCACAGCCACGGCCGGACTACGGAAGCGCTAGACGACGAATACCTTCCACTCGATCAAAGTCAGAATCGAATGTGGCAATCCATTCGATGTCGTGATTGAGCATCACGGCGGCATGTACCGCGTCGCGAGCGGATACACCTTGACGCTTCATGAGGATGTCACGCGCAAGGTTCGTATCCGTCAGCGTGACGCCGAAAATCATTGGACACATCGCAACAAAGAGGTCGTAAACCTCACGTGCGACATCAAACCTGCCAACGGCGGAGTAGCGGTAGAGGATCTCCTGGAGCACCTCCGTACTCGTACAGGCTTCGACATCGTTCCGACGAACGGCTTCCAGGAATCGAAGCGAAGGCTCTCGGTTGGGATGCTCACGTCCCGCAACGTACATCGGGATGTTCGAATCGATGAAGACGATCACCGGCGTCCGGTTTCGATCTCGGCCAACATCTGTTCAATGTCGCCGGTAGGCGCGTTCAGGGCGGCGAGCCGCGCGAGAGGATTATCAATCTCGGGTGATCGACCGCCGATCTCGATTGAAACGCGAACCTTCTCGTGATCCTTCACTCCCGTCAGCGGCTCGGCAAGCCGGAGGGCGTTCTCGCTGGCGTCGTATTCGGCAACGATGGCTCGTGACATCGAAACTATTGTAATCCCTTCGACTCTCCGCCCGGCCTTTCGGATCAACTCAAAGGCATGCCTCGCTTGCCGCTGAAGCCACGGCCGGGCGTAGGATTAATGTCATGACAGTCGTCACGTCAATGAGGGCGGATGAGCTTCTCCAACTCCCGAGCGACGGGTGGAGATATGAGCTGGTCGGAGGAGAGCTGCGAAAGTTATCCTTCTCGGGCGCTCGCCACGGCCGCGTCGCGGCGGAAATCGTCGGAAGTCTCATCGCTCACATGAAGCGTCAGCGGTCCGGCGCCATCTACTCGTCAGAGACAGGGTTCAAGATCTCGCGGCAACCGGATACCGTGCGCGCGCCGGACGCTGCGTTCGTGCGCTCCGAGCGCGTCACCGACTCGGCTGGATTCTTCGAAGGGCCGCCTGACGCCGCCCTCGAAGTCGTGTCACCGGGTGACACTTACACCGAAATCGAAGAGAAGACACTGCAATGGCTTCGCGCCGGCGTGCGCGTTGTGGTCGTCGTGGATCCGAAGACGAAAACCGCTCGCGTGCATCGCGCGGATAGCGCTACGAAAGTCGAAGATGTGATCGAGATCGACGACGTCATTCCCGGATGGCGTCTCCCGCTTGCTGAGCTCTTCGAGTAAAGCTTCATTCGCAGATGTCGCAGATGAACGCAGATTGAAAAACGCTTTTATCTGCGTTCTATCTGCGTCATCTGCGGATAAACGGTTTCCGCCTTTTCTCTGCGCATGATCACGATCAAGAAAACGGCCGACACGACCAGCGCGCTGCCGAAGATCGTGAATTGTTTCGCGTTGTGGAAGATCGCGGCGCCCGTCGCGAACATGATTGAGTAGACGAGGACGATGCCGGCGACCCAGGCGAGCGCGTTGCGGCCAAGCTCGCCGCGCACCGGCTCGATGCCGCTCTCTCGGGCGATGACGCCCCATCCCGGACCGGCGGGGCGCACCTTTTTGTAGAACGCATCGAGCGTTTCGCGCGGCTCGGGTTTCGTCAGCATCGTCACGACGAGCCAGACCAGCGTCGTCGATGCCGTCGTGATGATCAGGCCGATCGCGAAACCGTTTGGTGACGAGGCGTCGATGAAGTTGCGCAGGCTGAGTGAAACGATGAGCGCTGCCGCCATCGCGCTCACTTCGGACCATGCATTCACGCGCCACCAGTACCAGCGCAGGATGTAGACGAGTCCAGTTCCCGCGCCGAGCATCAGCAGGAACTGCCAGGCGTGACTGATCTGATCCATGAACTGCGTGGCGATGAGCGAGAGGCAGAGTGTGAGCGCCGTGGCCAGGCGCGACGCCAGAACGTAGTGCTTCTCGCTGGCGTCGCGCTTGATGAATCGGCGATAGAGATCGTTGACGAGATAGCTCGAGCCCCAGTTCATCTGTGTTGCCTGCGTCGAGCTGAACGCGGCGACGAATGAAGCCAGCATCAGTCCCTTCAGACCGGTCGGCAAGAGGTCGACCATCGCACGCACGTAGTTGATGCCGGGATCGCCTTCCTTCACGGCGCCGCCGTACATCACGAGCGTGCAGAGCGCCGTGATTACCCAGGGCCAGCTACGCAGCGCGTAGTGGGCGATGTTGAAGAAGAGCGCGGCGCTGCGCGCTTCACGCTCGGTGCGGCAAGCCAGCATGTTCTGCACGACGTAGCCGCCGCCGCCCGGCTCGGAGCCGGGATACCACGATGCCCACCAGTTCAGGCCGAGGAGCGCGGCGAGCGTGATGGTCGGCACGACCCAGAGTCCATCACCGCTCGGCCAGAACGACATCGCGGCTGCCGAGGTGCCGAAAGTCGTCCCGATCGGCGTCCCGGCCGGATGCGCGAAGGCCAGTTTTGCTTTCAACACATCGACACCGCCGACGGCGCTGAGCGCGACGATGGCCAGCGTGATCGCGCCGCCCATTTCGAAGAGGTATTGCACGCCGTGCGTCGTGGCCACGCCCCAGTAACCGGAGTAAACGGTGTAGGCAAATACGACGATGAGACAGACGAAAAGCGCGCCGCGGTTGGAGATTCCGAGCGTGCCCTGGAGCACTTTTGCCATGCCGAGGTTGACCCAGCCCATGACGATGATGTTGGCGATGAGGCCGAGGTAGGCGGCGCGAAAACCGCGGAGGAAGGCGGCCGGACGGCCGGAGTACCGAAGCTCCGTCAGCTCCACGTCGGTCACCACTTCCGCGCGGCGCCACAAGCGTGCGAAGAAGAAAACGGTGAGCATGCCGGAGCCGAGCATCGACCACCAGAGCCAGTTTCCGGCCACACCGTTTTTGACGACCATCTCGGTGACGGCCAGCGGCGTGTCGGCGGAGAACGTCGTCGCTACCATCGCGGTGCCGGCCAGCCACCAGGGCATGGAGCGGTGCGAGAGGAAGTAGTCGAGCATCGAGCGCTTGGCTTTGCGCCCGAAATAGATTCCCATCGCGATGATCAGCGCCAGATAGGCGGCAACGATGGCGTAGTCGAGCGGCCGCAGCGCAAACGTGCTCATGGCTTCATGATCCCCGCTCCTCGCATCGCCAATCCCGGAATGGTGACCGGCAACTTGCCCGACACCGGCGCTTCGGCGAACAACGCGTGAACGGCCGCAACCTGCATGACCGGCTGGATGCCGTACGCGCAAATGTAGGTACCGGTGGTTGGAATCTCGCGCAACAGGTACGGCGTCCCGAACGAGATTGCGAAGGTCGGAATCCGCGGCGCGAGATCGGCGAGGAGCTTGCGTGCACTCTCCGGAACAGCGATCGATCCCGAGCCGGAGCGCGTGCGGACGGCCATCGCGAAGATGACAGCGTCGGCATTCTGCGCGGCTGCCGCAATCGGAGCGATGCTCTCCGGCGTCGTGCGCGCATCGATCAGGAATGTCTGCGGCGGTGCGGTCAAACGGCGGCGCATCTCGCGCTCGAAGTCAGGCAGCGGCGATACCAGTTCCTGGAAATCGCTGACGGTGATGATGACGACGCGTGCGCTCTTCTTCACCGGCAGCGCTCCGGCCTGCTCGCGCACGAGCGTGACCGCGCGGCGGGCGATGCTCTGCGCGAGCTCGCGATGTTCCTTCGTGTCGACACCGAGAAAGATTTCGTCAGGCGTTCCCACTTGCGCGCCCGCGAACGTTTTGGCGGCGAGAATGCGCCGCACCGATTCGTCGATCCTCGCTTCCGGCAATCGTCCGCTCACCACCGCGGCCTTCACCGCGGCAACGGCGGCATCGACATTCGGCGACAGGAGAATCTGATCCTGTCCCGCCTCGATGGCGCGGATGGCCGCTTCGCCGGCGCTGAAATGCTCCGTGATGCCGCCCATGTCCATGGCATCGCTGACGACCAGTCCGTCGAACTTCAGATCGTGGCGCAGCAGACCGTCGATCATCTTCTTCGACGTCGTCGCCGGCATCGTCCCGTTTTCCGGCACTTCTGATGGCTTGGTTCCGTACGGATTCTCGCCGGGATCCGGTGGCCGCACCGGCACGAGCTCCTCGTCGAGAGCAGGCACCGCGAGGTGTCCGATCATGATCGACTTCACGCCAGCGCCGATGGCGGCGCGGAACGGCAGCAACTCGACCTTTTCCAGCCTGCCGCGATCGACAGCGAGAATCGGCAGCGAGCGATGCGAGTCGACATGCGTGTCGCCGTGTCCCGGAAAATGTTTGGCCGTGGCCAGCACATGCTCCGACTGAACGCCGCGCACGAACGCGGCCACGAAGCGGCTGACATCGGCCGGATCTTCGCCGAAGCTGCGCGTGTTGATGACCGGATTGTCGGGATCGACGTTGACGTCCGCGACCGGCGCGTAGATGTGATTGATGCCGACCATCTTCGCTTCCCGCGCCACGATGCGCCCTTCCTGTTCGGCCAGCGACGGATCGCCGGTGGCTGCCACCGCCATCGCCCACGGCCAGTAGGTCGTGTCGAGAAAGCGCATGCCCATGCCCGATTCGAGGTCGGCGCTGATCAGCAGCGGCACTTTCGTCTCGCGCTGCATGCGGGCCGTCAACTGCGCCGTCTCGTAGACGTTCGAGACCGACCACATCACGCCGCCAACATGGTTGTCGCGCACGTGATGCAGCAACTGCTGATACGCCATCGACGACTCGGACATGAAGACACCATGTCCAATCACCGCGAACATCTGCCCGACCTTTTCATCGAGGGAGAGTTGTTCGATCGGAGGAATCGCAGCGGAGTGATGTTGCGGGACCGACGCACACATCGAGCCCAGGAAGCCTAGCACGGCGATGGCGATGGTTCGGAAGCGAGACAAGCGTGGGGAAGGATACGGTATTGGGAGCTTCGCGACGCGGAACCGTTATTCTGAGTGAGCCGAGCGGCGGACGACCGCTTAGGGATGGCCGGCGCTTCGATCTGGCCTGTCGTGATGCATCATCATCTCCCGAAGGCCAAAGGCATCCCGGCAAGCAAGCTGGGGGCCTCCGCGCAGCCGCCGTCGATGTGAGTGATCTTGCCGAACTCGCGCTGATTCACGAGCCGTTTGCATGATTCCGCAACGAGCTGTTTCTCGTCGAGCGAATCAATGTCCTGTGTCGGCTTATCGATCGTCCAGATGCGAGCAACCCCGGCAGTGACGCCGAGCAGATGACGGCCGTCAGAAGAGATCGACGTGAGGTCCTGAAATCGCAGCCCGGGCATTTTCACGCTCCGCTTCCGCCCGCTCCGCTCGACGGAGACCTCGCAACCTTCTCCTTTCGCATTACATCGAATGAATGTGATGAAACCCTCAGTTCCCTTCTTGAGGCCAGGGAAATAGTTTCGATAGTGAGCGTACGAAAACGGCTTTTCGTCCTCGAGCTTCCTGGTCACATGCCCGTGTTCGTCAATCTCGCAGACCTTGGTAGTCCGATTTTGCTGAACGCCATCATCAGCCTTAGCGATCAGTCGTTTCCCGTCTGCCGAGAACTGCGCGTCTCGAAACATATTGGGAATATCGAGCTTCGTCGGTTCCAAGTGATCCGCGAAAATGCGGACTAGCGTCGGCCGGAAATGCTTCGCGTCGCGGAAACCAAACACGAGTTTGTCGTCGCTAGCCCACTTGACGATAGGAATGGCATCGCGATTGACTGTTTGCTCAAGCGTGCCGATGGGTATGCGTCTGGCGATGTCCCAGATCGAAACCGAATGATTATCGTGAGCAATGAAACGGCTACCGCTTGGGGATAACGACACCCAGCGGATTTCAGTCGACGTTTTAATGAGCGCTAGTTTTTTAATCGTCCCAGGCCTCGAGGGATTAGCTTCGAAGATTTGAACCCAGTTCGCACGGGAGCTGGTTTCGAATTCCGGCGCGTATGTAAGAGCGATGTACCTATCGAGAGGAGAAACGCTCACGTCGACGTGACGGCGCAAGTCGGCCATCTCTGGAACCACGCTGAACTTGCTCGCGTCACCGCTCCTCGCCTTCTTCCAATCGATAACGTCGCAACGCAGCTCGTCGGTATCGGTGAGAGGAATGAAATCTCTCTTTCGTTCGCCGGGATCAGGGGCACTTCTGGCCATTATCCATTTTCCCGACCGTGTAAAGAATGCCTCGACCCACACCCGATGAGGAGGTGAGCTAATCTCGCTTTCGAGGACGCCAGTGTGTCGATTCCAAACCGCAAGCCTGTTGTCTGAAATGGTTAGGAGGTCATCGTCATTCGCAGAGAAGAGCGCATTCTGAACGTCGGGTTTTTCTACGTACAGCCATTGCGCGGCGCCGAGCGATTTAAGCGAATCGCGAAGAAGTGCCGTGTTTTCCCGCCCATATTTCGAGTCGGCATGTGCTCGAATAGACCACGCCAGAATCTCGGGGGGAAGCGCTTTTTTCGCTTTAAGCGTCCGGACCATATCCGCTCGCTCATGCGACGTGGCGCGATCCCGTTCCGCGATCAGGTAGAACTGACGCCATGCCACGACTCCAAAGACGAACGCCAACACGGTTCCGAAAACGAGTTGCAACCTGAGCCTTGCCGCGCGTCGCCGTTCCCGCGCGATCTCACTCGCAACCACGAATCTTCGGATGGTTTCGCTGGTTCCGGTCGCCTCTCCTTCGTGCTTCAGGACCGCGTTCACCTTCAGAAAATCGTTGCCACGAAGCAGTAGTGCTTCTGATTTCGATGTGTCCCACTCGCTGGCCATCATCTCCAGTGAAGCAACCGTGTAGTGTCCCAGGGCGCTGTGCTCCCGCCACATGGCGTTAGAAGAAAGGATCGCCGGAATGAGACGATCATGCGTCAGCTCGTACCAGCAAGTGATTCCTCGGACCTCAGCTCGAATTAGATAGCGACGCTGGAGTGCCGCGACCACGTCACGCGGCAAATCGCCGGCGCTTTCGTCCGTCTTCCGGTAGACGAGGCTGCGATAGCCATCGCTGGTGATGAAATTCTTCTGTATCCGGCTTCGCAGTTCGCCCTCGGAATGCTGCGTCGCGTCCGCTACGTCGGTGAGGCAATCGGCATAGTAGGCGGCCAGCGCCTCATCGATGTCCGCGTTGCTCTCGACGAACTTGCTATCGATCACACCTCGGTCATCAGGAAAGGCCTTCCAGATCCGATCGAGGACGATCTGTAGATATAGAGGTTCGACGAACTCGCCCGGAGCGACCGTTCCTTCGTTTGTCTTCATGACCAGGAGTTTGTCGACGAGCAATTCATCGACGCCCGGCCCGAACTCGATCTTCGTGCCAATGAGAGGCCCATTCACCGCTTGAAGCGCGGTATCCCGGCGAAGTCTCTCCAGGCGAAAGCGAGTACGGGGTGGCTCGGGAAGCTCCATCGCGTACGAGTCAATGCTTGCCACGAACTCCTCGCGCATGGCTATGAGCACACGCAGTCGTGGATCAGCGTCCAGTGCTTCGCCCAGTTGGCGGAAGAAGTTCTGCCGGTCATGCCACCGATCGTGACGCGTCGTGAAGAGTTCCTCGAACTGATCGAAGAGAATCACGCGGGGAGGTCGAATCGCGTGCGGCGTCGGCGGCCGATGGCGCCGCTTCAGATACCCAGCGAGAGACATACGCGCCAGCTCCTCTCGCGAGATGTCCTCATCGTCACGCTTCATCAGGATGAGTGCCGATGCCACATAGACGTTTCCATCAACGCTATCGATCAGATCAGCCGAGAAATCTCCTGAAACGCGCACGGGTCCGATGATGTCGCACTCTTTGTGCGCAAGACCTGGGATGATCTTAGCGTTGATGAGTGACGTCTTACCGGCACCGGATTCTGAATACAGGAGCGTTAATGGATTGGCCATCACCAGCGACAGGAGTTCCGCCAACTCTTCGTCACGGCCAAAAAAGCGGAGTTCGTCTTCAACTCCAAAAGCCTTTGGGCCGACAAATGGACTAGTGGTTCTGGGCACGATAGGCCTTCCATCGCACGGAAAGATCTGCGGCAAACTGCGCACAACTTCCCCAGTAGATTTTGACTTTCTGCAGTCCGTAGTGAGTCTGGAGGTACTCGCGCTGCTTGCGAAACATCCGGAGCTCCTCCTGTGCGTCCGAGGCCGCGTGTGGAGCGAGTTGCACGGATATGTGTCGCGTACCCTCAGTTCGTTGCATGTACCAGGCGAGACGCCGGAAGAGCACCTTGAAATTCATGTCGTTCAGGCTGTATCCGAGAAAAAGCAGACACGAGTTGGAAAGGCGCTCCTGAACATAGGAAGGAAGAAGGTTTGGTGTTTCTGAAATGTTGGTGAGAAAGTCGAGGTAGTCGTCTTCCGTGAGCACCATCGACTCGGCAGGATCGAGAACACCGTGAAGGTGGAAGACGAGAGGTCGTTCAGAAGTTGGCTCAACCCGGGCGCGCGGCGCCTGTCTACGATGACCTTGGGATGATAGCGTGGCGAGTGTCTGAGGTCGCTTCCACTGGCACACTTCCCGGACCGGCTGCCGACGACGGTCGCGCTCCAGCGCTGCGAACATGAAGTTGTCGTAGTTCGTGGTTATGTAAACGGGCAGATCGAGATCGGCTACTACTCGATGCGGCTCTTCTTCGCACTCAAAATCGGGAGGGCCTTTCCCGGTGAAGCGGCGACGCAGATTGAACTTTGGCCCCAACGAGCCGACCAGACCCTGTGTAATCGCCATGTACTGCGCGACTCGCGGGAGGTTCTCTTTATCGCTGAACGGATACCCGAACTCGTCCGCCCACTCGCGAGCGATCGCTTTTCCGGTAGGGAGAGTCCCAGCGCAGGCACCTGCACCGAGGAAGGGAGTGCACTGCTTGAAATAGATAGCGTCCAGGAGGCTCTTCCACTCCTCTTCTGTCCAGGAACCGCTTTCCTCGGATTCGAAACTGATTTGGCTCATTGGTGGAACTCCAATCAGACAGCCCTTCCTAACTTGGAGGGACACTGAGCCGAAATTTCTGCAAAGGCGGCCGGAAGGTCAAAAAAGCAGTGTGACCGGACGATCGTCTCGCCCTGAGGTGAGGTCGTCCCCTTCCGTTCGCAAATGAGAGCGCGAGGCAAGAGAGCCAAACCCCTCTCGCAAACCCAGGACTACTTAATCACCGCCCTTACCCCGATCGTCCCGTTCGCGCTTGGATCATCCTTTGATGTCACCGCGATCTGCTCTTCCAGCGCGCCGGCCTTCGCGCGGGCGCCGTCGACTGTCACGGTCAGCGCTTCCTTTGCCTTTGGCGCGAGCTTCGACTTGGCGTTGTATTCGTAATAGAGGCAGCGGCAGGCCGAGCGGGCTACGATGAATGACAGCGGCGTCGAGGTGAGATTCGTGATCTCGAACTGACGCACCGCACGCGTTCCTTTTCGAATCACGCCATAGTCGGCAACCTCGGGCGTGATCCGGATCGACGGCGTTGCGGCCACCGGGACAGGCGTCACCGTGCCGCCTGCCGTGCCGCCCTCGGCTACCGTGCTTGTGGCCGGCGATTCGATCACCTGCGGCGCGTCAGCTTTCTTTTCCGAGCTGGCGCGCCAGATCAGCCATCCGATCACGCCAAGGACCGCGACCGCGATGACGAGCATGAGAAGGACGCGAGAAGAATTGCCTGTACGGTTGACAGGAACGGACTCGTAGCTGGCGATGCCGTGATCCGTGGCCGGCTCCGAGGAAACGAGCGGACGATTGCCGGGAGACATTCCCGTTCGCGGCGGTTCCACGAGTCCGGGTGCGGTCGCGGACGGCACGCGATCGAGCTCATCGAGCTTGCGGATCGAGGCATCGATATCGGCGATCAGCCGCTTGTACTCAACCGCCAGATGCTCGGCCGGCGCGTCCGGAACCATCTGCGTCAGCGTGTCGCGATGGACCTTGTAATGCTGCCGCAGCACCTCGATCTCACGGGCGCGATCGCCTCGCTTGACGTTCACCGTTCCAAAATCGTCAGACATCCGTTCACCTCGAATCTCTGCATCTTTGCAAAAAGCGGGCGATGCGACAAATTGGGTGTTGTTTGTCTCGTTTCGCGGCCCGGAAAGTGCGATACGGTCTAGCGTGTTCCAATCATCGCCCGCATGAAAACCTACATCGCCCAGCTCAACCCCACCGTCGGCGCGCTCAACGCGAACGCTGATCTGATTCGACGTGCCTACGACGAAGGTGTCGCTGCCGGCGCTGATGTCGTTCTCGTTCCCGAGCTCGCTGTCACCGGCTACCCGCCGCGCGATCTTCTCGATCGCGAGACCTTCGTCGCCGCCGCACTCGAGACGCGCGACGCGCTCGCGGCAATGACCGGCGAGGTCACGCTCGTCTTCGGCTGTATCACGCGCAACGCCTCGTGGTGCGGCAAGCCGTTGCACAACTCCGCGATCGTGGCGCGCAACGGGAAGATCATCCTCGAGCAGAACAAATCGCTGCTGCCGACTTACGACGTATTCGATGAAATGCGCTACTTCGAGCCCGGACGCAAAGTCGGCGTCGTCGACATTGCCGGCGTTCGCGCGGGCGTCGCCATCTGCGAAGACTTCTGGTTCGACGACGAAGTCCTCGGCACCAAGATCTACTGCCGCAATCCGATCGACGAGCTGGCGCGGCAGGGCGCGGAAGTCATCCTCAACATTTCGGCCTCGCCGTTCAACAGTGGCAAGCGGCGCTCGCGCTACGACCTCTTTTCCCGCATCGCCACGCGTTACGACGTGCCGCTCGTTTACGTGAATCAGGTTGGCGGCAACGACGAGCTTCTCTTCGACGGCTCCTCGATCGTCATCGACGCCAAAGGGCGGACGATTTTTTGTGCGCCGGCGTTCGAGGAGCATCGCTCGCTCGTGCAGCTCGAAGGCGAGCCATGCGAAGCAATCGTCTCGATGCCCGAAGATGCCGAGATCGGCCACGCCCTCATCCTCGGACTGCGCGACTACATCCGCAAATGCGGCTTCAAGGATGTCGTCATCGGGCTTTCCGGCGGCATCGACTCCGCGGTCACTGCCGCAATCGCGGTTGAGGCGCTCGGCGCCGCGCACGTCACCGGCATCGCCATGCCGTCGCAGTTTTCGTCGCAAGGTTCCGTCGATGACGCCCGCGCCCTCGCCGAAAGCCTCGGCATCGCCTTCCACACCGTTCCCATCGAGCCGATCTACAAACCGTACGAGACAGCATTCAACAAACTCTTCGGCGACGACACGTTCGACATCACGAACGAAAACGCGCAAGCGCGCATCCGCGGCAACCTCCTCATGGCCTGGTCCAACCGCACGGGCGCGATGGTGCTCTCCACCGGCAACAAATCGGAGCTGGCGGTCGGTTACTGCACGCTTTACGGTGACATGGCCGGCGGCCTAGCGGTCCTCGGCGACGTCTACAAAACAATGGTCTATCGCGTGGCCCGCTGGCTGAATCGCGAGCACGCGCTGATCCCGGAATCGACGATGACGAAAGCGCCATCGGCGGAATTGCGGCCCAATCAAACCGATCAGGATTCGCTGCCGCCATACGACGTGCTCGACGGCATTCTCAAGCTCTACATCGAAGAGTGGCAGGAGGTCGATGCCATCGTCGCCGCCGGCTTCGACCGCAAGACCGTCGAGCGAATCTTGAAACTCGTCGACGGAAACGAATTCAAGCGCAGCCAGGCCGCGCCAACGCTTCGCGTATCGACGAAAGCCTTCGGCAGCGGGCGCCAGATGCCGATCGCGCAACGGTGGCGCCGCGAATGAAACGTGCCGCGCTCGTTGTCACGATTGCACTCCTCGTTCTGGCCTGTCAGCGTACCAACATCTCTCGCGCGCAATGGCAGGCGATGCCGCAAAACGAGAAAACGCTCTACGTCCGCACGCTCCTCGGGCACGAGAAATCGCGAGAAGCAAAAGGCGGCAACGATCTCGTTTTCGCGCAGTCAGCCGAGGAGTATGTGCGGCGGATCGATGATGCGTATGCGCGCGGCGATCAGCGACCGGTCGACGCGATTTTCGAAGAGATGGGCGAGCGGAAGGGGTCAGGTCGAAACCGAAACTGACGACGACTTGTTCGAGCGGAATGTTCGTTGCGAGGTGTCGTCAGTTTCGGTTTCGACCTGACCCCTTCCGCTAAATCTCCTCAGCTTCTCCAGCAGCCTCGTCCTGCTTTTCCTTCAGCCGCGCGATCTGAATTTCCAGGAACTCGTTCAGCGGCACGCGCTGCTCCGGCTCCATCTCCGCGAACGAGATCGCGGTCCGGAAAACGTACTCCGGTCCGGACTCGACGCGGCGCACCTGCACGAGCGAGCGAATGATCTGACACGGAATGTAGATGCCGCCGTAGCTTGGGAAGACGAGCGTTGCCGCCGAACCAGCGGGAAGCGGTGAGCGATGGATGACTGCGGCGCCGCTCAAACTCAGATCGATCAACTCGGCGTCGATGTCGGAGACCTGCACCGGGATCGACGCTGTGGGAAATCGCTCGGATCGGCGGCGGTCACGGCCGGAGGGCATTTCCGTATTCTGACACGGCGCGGTGTTACTTCAGCCGATCCTGCATCGCTTCCAGAAAATCGTGCGCGATCTTCGCGCCCGCGAACTCCGCCGGACCGGCATCCTCGGCGATAACGGCGAATGCAATCTTCGGCGATTCGACCGGCGCGAAGGCGAGGATCACCGCTTCCAATCCGCTCTTGCGCTCCCCCGCTGTGCCGGTCTTCATCGCCAGCGAAATCCCGGGTACCAGCGCGCGGCGGCCCGTTCCTTTCGGATCGGAAACGACCGCCTGCATCGCATGGACGATCGCCTCGGCGGCGGCTGGCTGCGCAAGGCGCACACTCGTTTGCTGCGGGCTGGTGGCGACGACATCGCCGAGGATTGAGCGGCGTTGCACGAGCAAGCGCGGTGTCGTGAGCACGCCGCGATTCGCGATCATCGAAGCGAGCATCGCAATGTGCAGCGCATTCATCGACTCATGCTCCAGACCGATGGCGAAAAACGCGGTCTCGAAGCGATTGAAGACCGGGCCGATCGTCTTGCCGAGTGGAACTTGAAAGATGCCGAGGTTGGCAGTGGTGTCGAAACCGGCAGCGGTCATAAAGCGCTTCAGACTATCGGTGCCCAGACGAATGCCTACATCGGCGAAGAAGACATTGCAGGAGACGGCGAGGGCATCGTCGATCGAACTCAGGACGCCGTGGCCGGCTGCGAGCCAGTCGCCGAAGTGACGGCCATCGATCTCGAGAAAGCCTTTGCACGTGTAGGGAAAGAGCGAGTTCAGATCGACGCCGCCGCTTTCGGCGTTCAGCCCCGTGAGTATTTTCACGACGGAGCCCGGCTCGTATTGATGCTCGAGCGCGAGGTTCGCCAGCGGACCGTTGCCGCGAGTACTGGCGATGGCGAGGATCTCGTTCGTGCGCGGATCGATGGCCACGATGGAGCCGCGAAATCCGCCCAGCGCTTTCAACGCCGCCTTTTGCACGAATGGATCGAGCGTCGTTTCGATCGTGGCGTTTTCACCGAGTTGCGGCAACTTCGCGCCGATCGTCAGCGCGCCGGCATCGCGTGAAACGAGCGGCGCGAAATCGTCATCAACTGGTGCTGCGGCATGGGCGCGGAGAACCGCGATCGTGCCGCCGTTGCGGTCGAAGACGTACGGCACGATGCCGCTCGCGTGCGCGGCGATCGTCCGCTGCAACGCCGCGAAGCGCGCCGCGTTGACGTGGGCTTTATCGATCGAGGCGAACGCTTTCTGCGCATCCGCAAGCCGGTCCGTTGCGACCAGCGCCGCCGCGCGATACAGCGGGACATCGGCGGATTCGTTCGTCTCGCGCGATGCGGCGTCGTACGACAAGAACGCAAGGTAACGTTCGTGAGCGAAGAGTCGCCGCGCCAGCTCATCTTTCGGAATCACAGAGAAGCGAATGGCGCCGACGCCGCGAAGATGTTGGGCTGCGGCGGATTCGTTGCCCGCAGACAGATAGGCCGCGGCGAGAAGCTGGTGATAGTGCGACGGCCAGATCCCAAGCCGCGACCACTTCTCCCCGATCGCAATCGCTTCCGCATTCCGCCCGCGCATCCAGGCGTCGCGCCCCTGACGCAGCGGCAGCCAGGCGACAACAAAAAGCAGCGCGATGAGAACGGCCAGCGTGATTGCCAATGGCAGCACGAAGCGCCGCACACCGCTGCGGCTCCGTTGCACCTCACGCGATTGGATGTAATCGGTCGTCATGCAGGAACGATCGTGACGCGATCCCCGCGCCGGAGGTGCAATTCGGTTGCCGCGCTGCCATTGGCAACGGAGATCTCGATGCAGCCGGTGGATCCGACGATTGCGAAGACGCCCTCGCCGCTGTACGTGGTTCGAATGTTGCCGAGCCGCTGATCGCCGATTACGACAGCGAACGGCGTCGCCGGCGGAACGATATCGGTAATGCAATTGCCGAAGCGATCGATTCGAATGATCGCGCCCGGCTCGTAATCCAGCATCAGCGGATCGCTGATGCGCGGACCCAAGTCCTCGATCGGCGTCCCATTCGCGATTGCCGCCGCGACCGGCGCAAATCGATCGCGCCCATGAAACGTCGTAGAGCCGCGCGGAAGAAAAAGCGCATCGTTGGTTACGGAAAAGACGGACGTAGGCCGGACCGACGTAGGTCGGACTGACGTAGGTCGGACTCTCCAGTCCGACGCTTCACCGTTCGCATCGTCCGAGAGTCGGACTGGAGAGTCCGACCTACGTTCCGACGCTTCACCGTTCGCATCGTCCGAGAGTCGGACTAGAGAGTCCGACCTACGTTCCGACCTACGTTTCACTGCTGGCAAGACAAAATGGAGGAGCCCGTTGTCCGGCGCCAGAAAAAACCGTCCTTCCCACTCCACCGCCAGAATCCTCCGCGACGTCCCCACGCCCGGATCGATGACGCAAACGAAGATCGTTTCCTCCGGCCAAAAGGCAACGGCATCACACAGAAAAAACGCCGCCTCCCAAACATCGAATGGCGCGATCTCGTGCGTCAGATCTTCGATGCGCGTATCGCACCGCGACGCGATCACGCCCTTCATCGCGGCCACGTACGGATCGCGGGTGCCAAAGTCGGTGAGAAGTGCGATCGTGCGCATCGAGCGCCGAAACTATACTTCCGCGGTGTTCCCGACCGTTCCACCGCCACCGCAGCGGCTCCTCGTCTTCGCGCGCCTGCCCGAGCTTGGCCGCGTGAAAACGCGCCTGGCGCAATCGCTCGGCGACGATCGCACTCTCGCGATCTACGAGGCGATGCTGCGCGATCTTCTGACATCGATCGGACGGCCAAACGCGGAGACGGAGGTCGAGATCCTCTGGGCTCCGAGCGAGAACGCGAACGGCGAAATGCTCACACGCGCCTTCGGCGATTTTCCCACCGCCATGCAGACCGGCCAATCCCTCGGCGATCGTCTTTCGATGTCCTTTTCCGAGCGCTTTTTCTTTCACGCCACGGAGAAAATCATCGCCATCGGCGTCGACGATCCGCAATTGCCGCGCGAGTTGATCGATCATGCCTTCGGACTCCTCGACTCCTGCGAATGGGTTCTCGGCCCCGCATCCGACGGTGGCTACTACCTGATCGGCTGCCGCGCCAGCACGTTCGACAGCGAAGTCTTTCGCGAAATCGAGTGGGGCACATCGTCCGTCTTCGCAGCGACGCTCGCCAAAATCCGCGACTGGCAAAATTGCGTTGCCGTGCTGCCGTTGCGGCACGACATCGATGTGGCTGAGGATCTCCAGCGCTACGCCGCCGGGAACAACGAAGGACATCTCGCCAACTTGCTCGCCTCCACGCTGTCGTCCTCAGGCGGATGACAGTTCTGGGCGCTTTGCTAACGACCCATTGTCACGGCGGCCCGAACATATCTTCCGGGATCTCCACGCGCGGCAGCTCGACGGACACGCGAAGCGGCAGCTCGATCGGAGGCTCGATCTTCAGGCCGAGCGCGGCAACCGGAGGCGTCTGAATCTCGCGCTTCGCGGCGATACGCGGCTCGGCACCGATGCGGATCGTGCCGCTCATCTGTAGCGTCGCAAGGGTGCCTCGTGACAGCGAGCGAAATGCTTCATCGAGCGCGGTCCGCTCCGCTGCCGGCATCGGACCAAACGCGGCCACCGGCATCGGCTGCTGGGCGGTGGTGT
This sequence comes from Thermoanaerobaculia bacterium, assembly GCA_963719365.1. Classification (GTDB taxonomy): domain Bacteria; phylum Acidobacteriota; class Thermoanaerobaculia; order Gp7-AA8; family Gp7-AA8; genus JADGNZ01. Next base: position 3,958,518 of record OY970380.1, read on the forward strand.
GGACAACGCGAAGATCCCTGGCATGATCGGCGAGTAGCGGGTTTGATTCGGATACGAGCGCTGCGTCGGTGCGGCCGTATAGCGCGTTTGCGAGTGCGGTGAGATCGTCAGCCACGCGGTTCGTGACGGCGACGCCGTCATCGCCGATGGCGTCGGCTCCGCTGATCATTTTTCCGCGGAGATCGGCCAGCGACTTCGCCGTGTTGCGCGTGGGCACGACCACGACGCGCCGGTACGTCGTCCGGCCATCGTGGCTGAAGGCATAGCGCGGCGCGAATTCGCCGGATAGAAACTCGGGATTGGCGATGACCACTCCGACACTCTCGCGGTTTGCGTTGATGAATGCGCGCGCATCCTCGGCGCGACGAAAGAGCTCGGGCTTCAACGGCAGTGACGACGCGGTTGCGAGGCTGTTGACGATGGCAGTTGCGCCTTCTGCGAGCTTCTTCTCATTCTCCGCCGGCGTGTCGGGAAGGAAGACGACGACTGTGTTGCGCTGCTGCGGCGCCGAGGGCTCTGCTGCTTGCGGAGCGTTTTCGACGGGCTGCGCCGCCTCGAGATTCTTCTTCGCCATTGCCGCGATCGCGGGAGGAAGATCGCCCGCGATCGCGCGCGCGAGCGCATCGCGGGCGGACGCGTCCGCGCCCGCGACGAGATCGGCGGCGCCGCGAAGAAAAAGTGCGAGCGATTTTTCGCGCTCGTCATTCGGAGAGACGCGTTCGAGGATCTGGCGCGCGCGCCGGGCGCCCGCTTCATCCTGGTGTTTGGCCGCTTGATCGAGAGCAACGGCTGCCTGCGACAGAAGCGCGTTCGGCAGCGACCTGCGAGCGCGCGCGCAAACGTCAACGGCGGATCCGAGCACGAGATCCAACGTCGAACCGCGGTTCTCCGCGAGCTTGGAAGCAGGTTCGCAGCGGATGGCCGCCAACAACTCCGCTGCATCGTCGAATCGCTTTTCCGCCAGCGCCCCTTCGCCGGCCGCGAGTGCCACTTCATTCCAATCGGCCAACGCTTTGTGAGCCACCGCAAGATGCGGCGCTGCTTCGCCGTTTCGTCCCAGTTGCCAGAGCAGGATGCCCGCGTCTCCGCGCGCGACCGGCGATGTGGCGCGTGCCAGCGTTGCTGCGGCCGCATCGCGTTTACCGTCGAACGCGTCGAGCACTGCGATGACTTCCGGACTCGTAACGTGGAGCGCACGAAGCGTCGATGCGCTCGGATTCTGGCGTGCGATGACGACGTTCAGTTCGGTGCGCAACAGTGTACGGCTCGGGTCGCGCGTGAGAAGCGCTTCAAGCGCGGCGCGCTCCGTGACGAGATTGTTGGCGTCGCGCGCCACGAGCGCGCGCTCGAGCGTGACGACCGCATTCGACGGTGCCGCGGCCTGAGCGCGATCGAGAAGCGATTTCGCGTCTTCGAGACGCTTGTCATGACGCGCCATCCGGCCGAGAAGCAGCAGCGATTCGAAATCGTTCGCATCGATTTTCAACGCATCTTCCAACGACTGGCGTGCGGCGGGGCGATCGCCGTGCGCGAGTTGCGCTCGTCCGAGCAAGCGGAGCGCGGTTCGTTTCGAGTCCGCGTCGTAATGCGGCATTCCGTCGGTCAGCGACTTGATCGCTTCGTCGTACTTCGCCGCGCGAAACGCAATCGTTCCGAGGTGCAGGTACGCCAGCGGCAGCGTCGGATCGCTCACCAGCGCCTTTCGATACTCGTCCTGCGCGCGATCGCTCCTGCCGGTTGTGAAAAAAAGGAAGCCGAGGTTGTAGCGGGCGGCGGTGCTGTCTTCGAGACTCGCGGATTTCTGGTAGGCGTCGATCGCTTCGGGATACTTCTGCTGCTTGAGATAGATCGCGCCGAGGTTGGCGTAGGCGCGCGCGTGAATCGCTTCGACAGGTTGATGCTTCGCGAACGCCTGATCGATTGGCGCGAGCGCCATGCGATACGCGCTGAGCGCCTCATCGTAGCGGCCCGCTTCGAAGAGAACGGCGCCGAGGTTGTAGTAGGCGCGCAGAAGGTTGTGATCGAGATCGACCGCCTTTCGGAACGCGGCGATCGCTTCCTCTTTGCGCCCGAGTGGAACCAGCAGATTGCCGAGGCTGAACTGATACTTCGCCTCGTCCGGCGCGAGATCCGTTGCTTTGCGGATTGCCGCGAGCGCATCCTCGTTGCGATTCATCGAGCGAAGAATGGTCGAGCGAAGCGAGTGCAGAGCGGCGTCGCGCGGATTTTTCTCGATCGCCGCGTCGATGTACTTGAGCGCATCTTCCGATTTGCCGAGTTGTTGTCCCGCCGCGGCGGCGTTTGTCAGCAGAACGCGATCGGACGGCGCGTTCGCCACGCCGTGAACGAACGTCTCATACGCCTCAGCGGTCTTGCCCTGCTGAAAGTAAAGCGCACCGAGGTTCACGTACGCGGAGGCGAGAGCGGGAGCGACTTCGATGACGCGCTTGTACTTGGCAATGGCGTCGTCGATACGATGCGCTTCCCGCGCGCGATCGGCGTCTTCCATCAGGCCGCGCGCGACCTCGGGCATTTCCTGCGCACGTGCAACCGGCACGAGCAGCGCGGTCACGAGCAGCGCAGAAACCAGGATGCGGCGGAGCATCAAGCCTTCGCCATCGCGGCCGCGATCGATTGAAAGATGCCGAGTCCGTCGCTGTTGCCGAGCAGCGCCTCGGCGCATCGCTCCGGATGCGGCATCATGCCCAGGACGTTGCGGGCGTTATTGCAGATGCCGGCGATGTTGCGCGCCGAGCCGTTCGGGTTCGCGTCGCTCGTGAGCCGCCCCTCGGCGTCACAATAACGAAAGATGACCTGCCGGTTGCGCTCCAGCGCATCGAGCATGGCGTCGTCCGCGAAGTAGTTGCCTTCACCGTGCGCGATCGGCATCCGCAGCACCGCGCCGCGCTGGAGCGTGTTCGTGAACGGCGTGTCGTTCTCCTCGACGCGCACAAAAACGTCGCGCCCAAGAAAGCGCAGGTGCTGATTGCGCATCAGCGCACCCGGAAGCAAACCCACTTCCGTGAGCACCTGAAATCCATTGCAGATGCCGAAGACGAGACCTCCGTCCGACGCATGCGCCCGAATCGGCTCCATGACCGGCGCGAACTTCGCCAGCGCACCGGCGCGAAGGTAATCGCCATACGAAAACCCGCCCGGAATGACGACGCAATCAGCGCCACGCAAATCCGTCTCTTTGTGCCAGAGGATGTCGACGTCCGCACCGAGAATTTCGCGCGTCACGTGCTCCGCATCGTGATCGCAGTTCGAGCCGGGAAGGAGGACGACGCCGAATTTCATTGAGGTGAAGTTTATCGCGACGACGCGCTTGTGTGCGTCAGGGGGCCGCAGTCAAGGTTTCGTGGGCGGGATCACCACGATCGCGCCTTCGGCCATCGCGCGCTCTTCTTCGCCGGAGAGCTCGCGCGAGAACTGTGCGTGTGAGTAGTTCGTGGTTCTCTCATTCCTGATCGGCGCATGGGTGACGTCGGTATTTGCGTTGCGCACATCCGCGGCCTTGAATTCGACCAGTCCGGCTTCGTGGGGATTCCATGCTGGTGGGTGCGCATAGCCGCGGCGCGATTTCTCGGGCGTGCTGAATAGCGCGAGATCGCAGGAGTAGTTCCCTCGACGATCGCGAAAAAACGAAGGCTTGATCTTGCCGTCGCGATAGATCTGATCTGGCTTGATCGCGCGCCAGAGAGTTGTCGAATCGGGGATGTGACGGATCAGCCGCCACGTTGCCTCGTAGCGCCGCCTAAGCCAGGAGCCAACGAACGTCGTCGACCAGAGCATCTGCCCCAAGATCGTTCTTCTCCTCGCTGCTCACGCTATCGGTTCGAAAGGTTCTAATCTCGACATCGTGAGGGGCGTTACCGGGGTAGATCGTGACGATAAGGCGGCGCTTCTCGGTTCTCAATTCGAGGTCAAGCGATCCGTCAGGTGCTGGCCCGGGGATGATGTCTATGAGTTGCTGGGACCCCTTCATACCAGCAAGAGTCTCAACAAGGTTTTCCGCCGCAGCGATTGCGACCGGCGAGATGGGTTCGCCTGAGTATCCGTCCCAGCCGGCCACGAAGCGTGAATACCGCTCGAGCTCTCCAATTCCCTGCGACACCAGACTTAGCAGCCGCGATTGAGGGATCGAAAGATCGGGAGTTCTGTTGGTTACCGGCATGTGATTGAGACAGTATGCGACAAACGGACCTGCTGCGGGTAGAGGCGCCGCGACCTCGACTACTTCGCCATCGCCGCTTTCGGCGCTTTGTAAATCGTGAGGAATCCCGCCCGATCGGTAACCGCGACCGTGTTGCTTTTCGCGTCGTAGGCCATGGCGTATGCCGCAACGCCGTAGAGCGAGGCTGGGGTTACGTGGCGGCTTGAGCCGCCGAAGGCGCTGCTGGCGCTGCAGCGGCGTTCGGCGAAGAGGAGCAGGTCGGGCGAGGCCAGTGTGGCGATCTGTGCGCCGCTGCCCTCGGGGAGGCAGATGGAATCGCTGTTGGTGAGATCGCCGAAATCGATGGCCATGTGCATCTGGCCGTTCGCCCCCGGCGTCATCGCTTTGGCCGGTTTGCTCGCGGCGATTGGCTTTTCGAACAGCGAACCGCGGCTGAGTGCGAGGAAGGCCTGGTCGTTTGCAGCGAAGAGCGCTTCCTCGATGGTCTTGTCGGTCTGCAGCGGCTCGCGCGCCAGCTCCGCGAAACTTGTCGTGTCGTAGAGCGCGACCGACGTCGCTTTCGTGTTGCCGAAATCCTCGGTGGCCACGACCGCGAGCAGCGATCCGTTCGCGCTGGCGGCGATGGCCATCGGATCGTCGAGCCGGATCGTGTGCAGCTCTTTCTCGCCATCCGCGTCGTAAACATGAACGTGGCGGCCGAGCGTGTAGAGATAACGTCCCTTTGGATCGGGAAGTGCGTCGCGAATCGGTTCTCCCTCGGTCGTAATCTCGCGGCGCACGGCGAGGTCGGGGAGCGAGAGAATCGTCGCGCTCTCGTCGCTGCCGTTGGCGATGTAGAGACGCGTGCCGGCGTGATTGATGCGCATCGTTACGAGCTCTTTGGTCGATGCGATCTCGGCGGAATCGAGAACGATTCGTTGCTTGACCGCTCCCGTTTTCGGATCGATGGCCACGACTGCCTGCGGCTGCGCGAGGCCGGCGTAGATCGTGCCGTCCGGTCCGATGGCGACGCCGTGCGGGTCGCCGGGAAGCTCCCATCGTTTGACGATTTTCTGGTCGTGCGTGGTGACCGGCGTCAGCGGCTGTGCGGCCAGTGGTATCGCCAGAGCCAGTAACAACGCGCAGCTACTCGTCGATCGAATACGTGAAGTTCTCGATGACGGTGTTGGCGAGGAGACGCTCGCACATCTGCCGGAGCTGACGTTCGATGTCTTCACGAGGTTGTCCGTTGTCCGCAAGCGTGACTCGAAACAGCTTGCCGGCGCGCACATCTTCCACCCCTTCGAAGCCGAGCGTGCTCAGCGAATGCTGAATGGCCTTCCCCTGCGGATCGAGAACGGACGGCTTGAGCTCGACGATGACGGTGGCTTTCATTGTGAGAATGATACGCGGTTGCCGGGCGGACTTTCCGCGTTGCTCGGTTGCCCGGTAGTTGAGGTCCGCGGTCGCGAGGAACTGGCCGCTCCCAGCACCACGCCCAATTCCATTCCCGCCCAACCCTGTATAATCCTCGCCTGTCTCCACGCATATGAGCGAGATCGTCTCGGCAGAACAGCCGGTCGTCCCCACGCCGCGCCTCGGTGTTCAGGCGGTCCTGCGCACCGACGTGGGATTGGTGCGCTCCGAGAATCAGGACTTCGGAACCTACACCACGCCGCGCGAGGAGAGCCACAGTCATCCCGGCGGACGGCTGCTCGTCGTTGCCGACGGCATGGGCGGACATCGCGGCGGCGCCACCGCATCGCGGCTCGCCGGCGAGACCGTCAAGGCGCAATACCTCGGCAGCGAGACTTACGACATCTCGCAGGCCTTGCGCGAGGCGCTGGCGCGGGCCAACGCGCGGATTTTTTCCGAGTCTCAGGCGAATCCCGATTTGCGAGGGATGGGCACGACCACTTCGGCGCTCGTCGTCAAAAACAATCAAGCCTGGTTCGCGCACGTTGGCGACTCGCGCATTTACGTCGTTCGCGGCGACGACATCCGCCAGATCACGGAGGATCACTCGCTCGTCGCATCGATGGTGCGCGAGGGATTGCTCACGGCGAAAGAGGCCGAGACGCATCCGCGCCGCAACGTCCTGCAACGCTCGATGGGTGTGAGCGAGGATGTCGAGATCGACGTCAGCGGCCCTTTCGATGTGCTGAAGGATGACGTCTTCATTCTCTGCAGCGATGGCCTTCACGGCCTCGTCAAAGAGCCGGAGTTGAAAGAGATCGCTGCGCTGCCGATCGATCAAGCCGCGACCGAGTACGTGAAGCGGGCATTGGCGCGAGGCGCGCCCGACAACGTGACCGTGATCGTGGCGAAGATCGTTCCTGCCGATGATGCCGGCGAAACGACGCTCGTCGATGCCGATGAGACGCTGGCCGATCATCCCTACGATGAGACGCAGCGCGACACGGCGCCGATCGTCCCGCTGACCGAGCCGCTTGCGGAGCATGCCGAGGAAGCCGCGCCAGAGGCGGCGTCCGCGGAGCCGGTGACGGCGCCGGGCGATGTGCCCATCGAACACGCCGATGCCGCGGCCTCGGACGACACGCTCGAGACTCCCGTCGAAGCGGACCCCGCAACGGCCAAGACGGTCGAATCGCCGATTCGCGCCGATGCCGCACCCGCCCCTCGGCGCTCACTTTTCGGCTGGCTGCTCATCGCGGTCCTCGCCCTCGGCGCTGCAGGCGCGTGGGTCTATTGGAACCAGCAGCACCAAGGAGCCGCCTCCAAAACCACCGCTCCCGCGCGCCGGTAATTCTCCCGATGGCACCCCTGTCCCGTCTCCTCTTCATCCTTCTTTTTCTCACGACGCTCGGATGCCGCGGCGACGTCGCGCATCTCGATGACGTCGGGAAGATGGCCTACGAAGTGAAGCCGGCCGTCGTTCGCATCAGCGCGTTTGCCACCGCGCAATTCCGTTACGCGCCGGCGACGATCAAGACGATCGAAGCGACGCTGAAGCAGGACGGCTTTGGCGTCACCGCGCAGAATCTTGCTCAGAACAACGGCCAAAGCGAAATGGATGTGCCGACCGGCGCCGGCGGCAGTGGCAGTGGATTCATCATCAATCCCGATGGCCTCATTCTCACCAGCGGCCATGTCGTCGAGCCGACGCGCGACGCTGCCGCACTCGATCGCGACCTGCTCCGCAACGGCGCGATCGCCGCGCTGCTCAAACACTTTCCGGTCGACGAGCTTCGCAAACTGCATCGAACCGATGCGCTCGACCGCTACATCGAGACGCTGGCTGCCAACGGCCATCTCGTGAGCCGCGAAGTCACCAACGAAGTCGACCTTTCGAACGGCGAGAAACTGCCGTTCACGATCGAGCGTTTCTCGCCGGCGCTGGCGCAGCACGGAACCGATCTCGCGCTTCTCCGCGTCAAGCGAAAGAACCTGCCGGTGCTGACGCTCGGCGACTCCGACTCCACACGTGTCGGCGAGTCGATCTGGGCCTACGGCTATCCCGCGGTGGCCAGCAGCACCGACGACGTCATCGGCGGCTGGCTCTCGCGCGACAGCGACCTCGAAGCGACCTTCAGTCCCGGCATCATCACCGCCATCAAACGCAACGTCGCCAACACGCCGGTCTTTCAGTCGAACGTCGCAATTTATCGCGGCAACTCCGGCGGCCCGGCAGTGAACAAGAACGGCGACGTCGTCGGCATCTCGACGTGGGGCCGCAGTGACGCCGAGTCGATCAAGTTTCTCGTCCCGGTCAATGTCGCGAAGAGCTTCCTCGCGGAGGCGAAGGCGCCGATCAACGTGCAGGGCGAGTTCGACAAACACTACCGCGCCTCGCTCGACGCCGCGCAGGACGGCAAGTGGACCGAGGCATCGACGGAGCTGGCGAGCGCAAACAATCTCTTTCCCAACTCGCCCGACCTGATCCGCTTCCGGCACGACACCGAGCGCGCGTTGCAGTCGATGCCGCTGTGGCGCAAGCATCCCGTCGCCACCGCCGGCGCGGGTGGCGCGCTCGCCGCCCTCGCCCTCGGGCTCACGCTTCCCCGGATCCGCCGCCCGCGCATCGCCGCCGACATGCTCAAAGTCACCACCGAGCGCGTCGTCTCGCCGTCGAGCGCCCCGCCCGGAGCGCCGCAGATGCTCGGCAAGCTCACGATTCTCAACGGTCCTCGCGCCGGCGAGCGATTCGGACTTGGCGGTTCCGGCATTCGCATCGGACGGGAATCGGCGATGTGTGAGATCGTATTGGAGAATCCGAAGGTCTCCCGGCTGCATGCGGAAGTGGTCGCGATCGATGGCAAGGTCCTGTTGATCGACCGGAACTCGTCAAATGGCACGTACGTGAACGACCATAAAATCGACAAGCGGTTCCTGAAAGACGGCGACATCATCTATTTCGGCGGGCGCAACGCGGTTGCGATCGCATTCCACGCGTGAGGCTCTGAACGTGGCTGACAAGCGGTGTGAGAACGGGCATTTCATCGACGAGAGCTGGGATCTCTGTCCTTACTGCCCCGTCGACGATGCCGAGCCGGAAGTGCCGGTCGTGCGGCCAACGCGATTCGGTGCGCAGGATGGTCCGCGCCCCGCTCCCGTTCCCGTGGAGCCGCCGCGACGGCCGACCGCCGTGCCCGCGCCGAAGACGATGGCGCGCATCGACACTGGCGTGGCGTTCGAGGCGGAGCCAGCCGATCGCACAGTAGCCGTGCAGAAGCTCGATCCGACAGCACAACCGAAACGCTACGTCGTCGCCTGGCTGATCGGCCTGAATGGAGCTGCGCGCGGTGAGTCCTTTCCCGTCCGCATCGGCCGCAACGTCCTCGGGCGCGACCGCCGATCCGACGTCGTCGTCAACGACGATCAGGCTTCGTCGCATCACGCCGATCTCGTCTTTCGTCCCGAGGAGCGGCGGTTCATTCTGATGGACCACAACTCGACGAACGGGACGTACGTCAACGAAGCCGAGATCGAGCCGCGCCGCGATCTGGCGGCGAAAGACATCGTCCGCGTCGGCTCGCACAAATTCCTTTTCGTGCCTTTGTGCGAAGACGGCGTCTACTGGGATGAAGAGGGCGTCCTGAAATGATCGGCAACGTCGTCGGCAACTACCGCATCGAGCGCGAGCTCGGAGAAGGCGGGATGAGCCACGTCTATGTCGGACGCACCGTCGCCCGCAGCGAGATTCTGCCCGAGGGCTATGAAGTCGTTTTGAAAGTGATCAATGAGGAGCTGGCGGGCGAAGTCACGGCCCGCAAGCGCTTCGTCAAAGAAGCCCTAATTCTCGAGAAACTGCGGCACCGGTACATCACGCGCTTCTACGAATTCATCAACAAATCCGACAGCGCCGTCCTCGTGATGGAGCTCGTCGAAGGAACTCCAGTCGATGTGTTGCTGACGGAGCGCGGCGCGCTGCCGATCGCCGACGCCATCGGAACCGCGCAGTGTCTGCTCGAAGCGCTCGTCTACGCGCACGGCAAAGGCATCGTGCATCGCGACATTAAGCCGGCCAACCTGATCCGAGAAAAGGCGGGCGTCGTCAAAGTGACCGACTTCGGCATCGCCAAGATCAAGGAAGGCGGCACTGGCAGCACGCAGACCGTCCTCACAAAATCCGGCTTCCTCCTCGGCACGCCGCACTACATGTCGCCCGAGCAGATCCGCGAGCCGAAAGATGCCGGAGCGAAGAGTGACGTCTATTCCACCGGCGTCGTTCTTTACGAGATGCTGACCGGCTCGCTGCCGTTCAACAGCCGCTCGCTGCCGAAGCTGATCGACGCCATCTATCGCGGCGAAAAGCAGCCGCCGCGCGCGCTGCGGCCCGAGATCGACGCCGAGCTCGAGGCGATCGTGTTGCGAGCGATGAATCCACGCATGGAGCAGCGCTACGAATCGGCGCGGGCGTTTTTCGAAGCGCTGGAGGAGTACAACCTCCGCCCCGGCTACACGCCGACCATGCGCCCGCTACCCGCCGCGCAAATGCCCTCCGGCAAAGCATCTGCTCCGCAACAGTGGCAGCTCGTGCATGTGAAGCCGGAGGCGAACGAAAAGCACTCGCTGCAAGGTGACAGCATCATGGTCGGCCGCGACCGCACCTGCTCGGTCGTACTCACCCATCCAGCCGTCTCCCGCCGCCACGCCCGCATCACGATGAGCGGCGGCTCGTGCATGCTCGAAGATCTGAAGTCCGCCAACGGAACGTATGTCAACAACACGCGCGTCGAAAAGATCGCGCTGAAGCCGGGCGACGTCGTGCGGTTCGGTGCCGATCCGGCGTGTAGTTATGTGTTGAGGAGCCAATGATTACCTGGGAGTTGGGAGTGGGGAGTGGGGTGTGGGAGAACACAAGACTAGCTGCTTCGGCACTGGTGCTTTCTTCCACTCCCTACTCCCCACCCCCCACTCCCCACCCGGAGCTGCCATGAGCCAAATCAACTGCCTTCGCTGCAAAAAGCCGATCGACATGGAGTTGGATCAGTGTCCCGCGTGCGGTGAGCGCGTGACGGTGTTCCAGCGGACGTATTCGTCGAAACTGCTCGACGGCAAGTACCAGATCCTCGACCGGCTCGGCGTCGGCGGGATGGGCGAGATCTTCAAAGTCCGCCACATCCATCTCAACGAGCTTCGCGTCATCAAGATCATGCGGCCGAACGTCGCCGCCGACGATCAGGGCATGCAGCGCTTCCTCCAGGAGGCGCGCACGTCGACGATGATCAAGCACAAGAACCTGGCGATGCTCTACGACTTCGCCCAGCTCGACGATGGTTCCTACTACATGGTTTGGGAGTTCATCGACGGCACCAACATTCAGAAGTGGATCGGGCAGAACGGGGCCATGCCTTCAAGGCTAGCGATCGAGATCTCGATCCAGGCGCTGAGCGGACTCGATCATCTCCACTCCATGGGCCTCATCCACCGCGACATCTCGCCTGAAAACATCATGCTGTCGCAGGATCATCACGGAAAACTGCTCGTGAAGGTCATCGACTTCGGCATCGCCAAGCAACTCGCGGAAGGCGAAGGCGGTCAGGGTCTCACGCAGACCGGCATGTTCCTCGGCAAGCTGAAATACGCCTCGCCCGAGCAGGCCGGCTTCCTCAAAGAAGGGGAGCATCTCGATCCGCGCTCCGATCTCTACTCATTCGGCATCGTGATGTACGAGATGCTGGCCGGCCGCGCGCCGTTCCAGGCCACCAACCCGCACGGCTACATCCTCAAACACGTCACCGAGAAACCACTCCCGATTCACGAGATCAATCCGGCCGTCAAAGTGCCCGCGCAGGTCGAGTCGGTGATCATGCGCTCGCTCGAAAAGAATCGCGACAACCGCTACGCCACCGCCGCCGATTTCGAGCACGCGCTCGAAGCGATCCGCAACACTGTCCCCCCCGACGCCAAATACGGTCTCGGCGAACGGATGATCACGCTCTCCGGCGCGCAGACGCTGGCCGAGCTGCCGAAGTTCACGACCGGACCGAGCGGAACGTTCAGCGGCCAGCAAGCCACGCAGCAAACGATGACCGGCCAGCCGATGCAGGCGACTCAAGCCGGAACGATGCAAGCACCGCGCACCGGGCCGACCGGCACGAGGATCGGCAGCGACGAAGCGACCGTGATGGAGCGGAGCCTGATGCCGGCGGGCACGATCGCGGGCGCTGCCGGCACGCGCGCCGGCAGCGACGAAGCGACGGTCATGGAGCGCTTCACCGGGCAAGCCGCGCCAACCGCGGCGGAACAGAAGTGGAGCGGTGGAAACGCCGAAGCCACGATGATCGAGCGCCAGATCGCGCCGGGATCGTTCGCGCCGAAAAAGAGCAACACCGGAATGATGATCGGCATCGCCGCCGCCGTCGTCATCATCCTCGGCGTCGCCGGCTTCTTCATCATGAAAAGCAAACAGAGCGTCGCACCACCCGCGATTCCGAGCACGACCAGCGTGACCGCGACTGCGCCGCCTACCTCTGCGCCGATTGCGGCAGGCCAGGGTTCACTCCTGCTCTCCGCGTCACCGTCAGGCGAACTGGAAGCGATTCTCGACGACAAGGGCAAGTCGATTGACCTCACCGACGAAAAGAAAGACATGCCGACGCGCATCGATCTCGAGCCGGGACACTACACGGTCACCGTGGTCGGACCGAACGGGGCGAAACAAACCGTTCCGGTCAGTATCGAGGCGGGGAAACAGAACCGGAAGGTGATCAAGACGGGGGATGTAAATTTCGAAGAGCTGGAAAAGGAAGTCGCGAAGCCATGAGATTTACGCGCACCTTCACGATCGGATTGCTGGGTTTGTTGCTGGCCACTGCCGCGCTTGCGTCGTGGTACGACGATTACGACGCGGGCATCGCCGCCGTCGGCAAAGGTCAATGGGCCACCGTGATTCAGAAGATGACCGCGGCAATCAACGGTCATCCCAAGGAAAGCGATCACGAGCGCACATACGGCGCGATCTTCATCACATATCACCCTTACTACTATCGCGGCGTCGCGTATCTGAATACCGGCAAATACGAACAGGCCATCGCCGATTTCGAGAAAACCAGCGGCCCCGGCGAAGCCGACCTCGGCCCCCTCGGCGATCTGATGCGCCGCGCGAAATCAAAACTCGAAGCAGCCAACACGCCCGAGCCACAACCGCAACCGCAGCCAGTCGCACCGCAGCCGCGCGTTGTGCCAGTACCTACTCCCGCGCCGGTGCAGCCGGCAGCGCCAACAATCGATCCTGCACTTCGCCAACAAGCAGCGGCGGCAATCAATCAAGCCAGAACGCGCCTCACCGCCGCGCAGCAGCGGAAAGCGGCTAACACGCCGCAATACACGCAAGCCACGCAACTCCTGACCGAAGCTTTGACGCGAAGCGCCAATCCACGATCCAACGACGATCTCACCAATGCCATCGGCGCGGCGCAAAACGCCGCGCAGATTGCCGACCTCGCGCCCGCGCCCGGCGCTCCCCCGCCAGCAGTCGTTCCCACGCGTCCCGCGCAAGCCAGCGCCGCCGTCCTGGCCGACCCGGCCCGCCGCGTACGCGATGCATTAGAAAGCTATTTCCGCGGCGAGTTCGACGACGCGTCCGTGAAATTCAAAACACTCTCCCAGGAAATGCCCAAAAACGCCTGGATCTGGGCCTTCCTCGGCGCCTCCCAATACTCCCAATACGCCTTCGAAGCCGACGACACCTACAAGACGCAAGCAATGGCGTCGTTCCGCAAAGCCAAGCAACTCAAACAATGGAAGGGCGGGTTATCCGCGAAATACTTTTCGAAACGGATTCGCAAGGTATTCGAAAGCGCGGGGTGAGTAGTCAATGCACACCGAGCACATCGACGCTGCGACAAAGCGTCATCGCAGAACGTTCGCCGTGCTTCGAATAGCTGAAGTAACGTTCGGCGTACTGGGAGGTTTGACGGCGTTACTCGTGTTCACGGCGCCAGCATCGCCCGGGAACACAACGCGCGAACTACATTTCATTGCGTGGTCAACGCCACGCATCTTCCTGGCTACCACCGGCGTTTTGCTTGGAGCCGCAGCAGTCTTACACGTCGCGTCTCGACCCTTGAAGCGACGGTGGGCAAACCACCTGCGAGGATGGATCACCTGAACGGTCGACTTTCAAAATGGGGTCAGGTCCAAATTTGAAAGTGCCAGAGTTGGGGGATCGGCGATTCAATTCCGTCTCGGCACTTTCGAACGTGGACCCGACCCCATTTTGAAAGTCCCACAAACAGATTAGCCCGAGGCGCTGGAGCGCAAACGCGAATGTTGCCGCTCGACCCAGCAGGAACATCTGTTGCTGAGCGAGCCTTGGTTCAACTTCGCACGCCTCGTCCGCAACGCCTTACCCACGACGGCATTGTCACGTTCGACAAGAAGAAAGCGCCGTCGCCAATCACCTTCGATCGGTGGACACTACTTCTCGATCACCAGGACCAAGCCATTGCCAACATTAGTCCCTGGCGAGCAGGCGACCATTCCCTGGCTGCAGGCGGCGCGCGACTGCCTCGAAACGAAGCTGTCATGAGATGATCCACCTGACTCAGTTCGTTGCACCGGATTCGCGGCCGCAAGTTTGCTGAATCCTTTCGTGTTAAATTACCCGCAGAATCACCGCTCCACGCTTCCTGAGTTTCGGCGAAAAGGAGGTCATATATGAGCGCCAGCAACGACGTCCGGGAGTCGCTCGAACCGTCTCCCCTCCGTGTCCTCGAGAAGAATCCAATACTCCGCAAACTTCGCGAACCGTGGGAACTCTTGTGCAAGTATTTTCGAACCAGACGTGCCGTACTATCAGGGGCTTCGCTCTATGACGTCAGCGAGGAGGAACTTAAGGCGCGAGATCTTCAAGGGCCATGGACTTTCAATCTCACGCAATCAACTCTCGCAGCGGCTCCAACCCTCTTGCTCCTTAAGGTGCTCAACTTCTGGCGTCCCTACACACCACCCGTACCGCAGGGCCTCTCGCCGCTCGGTAGACAGACTGTAGAATACTTTCCATCTGTGCTGGGATTCTTCAGCCCGTTCCTGGTTCCCCTGTCACTTATGCTGCTGGCATCTGTCGTCGCGTTCGGTAGCCTTCACAGAAAGGATGCCACGCGTGAGCGCACCTCAAGGGCCAAATATGCATATCTGTATTTTGACGGCGCGCTCGGACTGATACCCCAATTCACCATAACGCTAGTCATTGCTCTGACTACGTGGGTATCTGTACGAGGCATGTGGAGCCCGCCTATTGGTTGGGCATTGGGGGGCTTGGGCCTCTACGGGTGGGGATATACAATCTATCAAAAATTCCACAAGGAACCGCTGCTACTCTTTACGGCCAACGGTTACTCAACGGTTCCCGTTCACTTTTGGACTCCGCACCATAAGCGGCCACCGAATGTTGCCCCTTGGAGCAGATACACCGTCGCGGTAATGATTCTCGGCGGCATTCTCGCTTGGACTTTAGTAATTGTCTTCTGGATGTTGTCATACGGCATCGCTATTGCGCTGGCGGCAGTCAAGCTCAAAGCTGCGTAGCTTCCACCTCGAGAAACGACATCGCTCCACTGCAGAGTCGTTTTGCCACTTCGGCTGTCGGTCTTAGTGCTGGGTATGGGATCGAGCGTGAGTAATCGCGACGAACCCTGTCCCAATGCCTGAGACAGACTGCGATTATGTTACAGGCACGGATGCCACGTCGCTCCCGCCGGCACGACTCGCGGGTAAGGACCGGCGGTCCCCACCCGCGCTTCGATCGCGTTTGTTGCGGTTGCTAGCTGGCGGACGAGCTGCCGCCGTTGGATCCGCCGTTCGAGGAGCCGCCGTTGCCGGGCATGACGTTGGAGACGGCGTGACCGATGTCCGACGGGATGCTCTTCACGGTCTCGACGACCTTGCTGATCACGCTCTTCGCGCTGGCGATTGCGGAGCTCTTCTTCGCCGGGCGCTTTTTGGGAGCGGCTTTCTTCGGAGCAGCCTTTTTCGGGGCGGCTTTTTTCGCTGCGGCTTTCTTCGGAGCAGCTTTTTTCGCCGCGGCCTTTTTCGGAGCAGCCTTTTTCGCGGCTGACTTCTTCGCCGCCTTCTTCGCAGCCGGACGCTTCGCGGCTACTTTCTTTGCCGACGACTTCTTGCTCGAAGACTTCTTCGCTGCGGCT
This sequence comes from Thermoanaerobaculia bacterium, assembly GCA_963719365.1. Taxonomy (GTDB): domain Bacteria; phylum Acidobacteriota; class Thermoanaerobaculia; order Gp7-AA8; family Gp7-AA8; genus JADGNZ01. The sequence goes on from OY970380.1 coordinate 3,974,286, forward strand.
TTCTTCGGAGCTGCCTTCTTCGGTGCGGCCTTCTTTGCTGCGGACTTCTTCGCGGGTTTCACGGACTTCTTCGACGACTTCTTTGCAGACTTTTTAGCAGCCATGGAATCTCTCCTATTCAAAACTGTCGGGACGGGGAGCCGTACGTTTGAATGAAAATTTGTGCTGCGTGGCAACTGCGTTGCACAAATTTCAATGTAGACGAAGATGTCGCGATTGTCACGCATGCATCAGCTTCCGCGATGGCTTACTCGATCGATTGCAGCGATCGCCGTCGTCGTGTTTCTCGTTTTCGCAGCGTTCTCGATCTACATCTTCATCCTCAATCGCCGTCTGACGCGCCAGCTCGTGAATCACTCGTGGCGCGCGCCGACGATCATCGTCTCCGCGGCGCATCAGAATCCGATTCGCGTGGCAACACTCTACGGATTGGACTGGCGCACCACGCCGCCGGTGACCATCGCGGCGATTCCGGATCACGTAGCGCGCGCGTTTCTGGCTGCCGAGGATGTGAGGTTTCATCATCACTTCGGCGTTGATCCGATCGGCATGGCGCGCGCGCTCTTCGCCAACATTCGCGCGCACGGCATCACCGCGGGCGGCTCGACCATCGATCAGCAGATCATCAAGTCGCGCTTTCTTTCGCAGGAGCGGACGTGGCGGCGGAAGATCACGGAGATCGTGCTGGCGGTTCTGCTCGACGCGCGGATGTCGAAGAACGAGATCCTCGAGATCTACCTCAACGACATCTACCTCGGGCACAGCGGCGGCAAGCCGGTGCTCGGCATCGATGAAGCGTCGCGCGTTTATTTCGACAAGCGTCCCTCGGAGCTTCGCGTCGATGAGGCGGCCGTTCTTGCGGGCATGATCCGCGCGCCGAATCGCGACACGCCCGAGAAGCGGCCGGACGTCGTGCGCGCGCGGCGCGACGCGATCCTCGGCGTCATGCACGATCACGATTGGATCAACGACGCGCAGTTTGCGGATGCGAAGCGCCGCGGCGTCGACTTTCGCGGCGGCCAGATTCCGCGCGCTCCGTATCCGTTTTATCTGCGTGCGCTCCGCGCTGACATCGTGAAACAAATCGGCGTGAATCCGATCATCGAAGGCGGACTGACGATCGTCTGCGAGATGGATCCGGACGCGCAGCGAAACGCTGAGCGCCTCGCCGCGCGCGCACCCGCGCAGCTCGAGGCAACGCACTCCTGGCTTCGCGCGCAGGCACGCACGGAGCCGTTGCAGGTGGCGCTGCTGTCGATCGATCCGCGCAATGGCGGCGTTCGTGCGCTGGTCGGCGGCAGCGACTACAACCTTTCGCCGTTCGATCGAACCTCGGCCATGCATCGCCAGCCCGGCTCGGCGTTCAAGACGTTCGCGTATCTCGCCGCGATCGCGTCGAAGAAAGCGACGACGGCCTCGCTGCTGCTCGACGCGCCCGTGTCGATCGAGGTCAGCGGCCACGAAAACTGGGAGCCGCACAACTACGATGGCCGTTACCGCGGCCGCGTGACGCTGCGCGAATCGTTCGAGCATTCGCTGAATGTGCCGACCGTGCGGCTGACCGAAGACATAGGTGTTGCGAAGGTTGTCGACACGGCTGAGCGTTTCGGATTCGAGGAGAAGTTCGCGAAGATTCCCGCGCTGCCGCTTGGCGTGACGGAGGTGTCGATGCGCGAGCTGACGGCAGCGTACACACCGTTTCCGAACCTCGGCGTTCGCGTCGAGCCGTACCTGCTCCGCGAAGTGCGCAACAAGGATGGCAAGCAACTCTACGTTCACGAGCTCGAGCAGAAACGCGTGGCCAACGCCGATGCGACCTACATCCTGCACACGCTTCTGCGCGGCGTCGTGCAACGCGGCACGGCCTCGCGACTGAAGCGCTACGGCCTCGGATACGTCGCCGGCAAAACGGGTACGACCAGCGATTATCGCGACGCCTGGTTCGTCGGCTACGTTCCCGACATGGTCACCAGCGTCTGGGTCGGTTTCGATCACGGCGAGCCGTTGCGTCTCTCATCGGGAGAAGCGGCCATTCCGATTTGGGGCGCGTACATGAGCTCCATTCCGCATCTGCACTCGGAGCCAAAAGCGCCCGCTGGCGTGACGTTCCGCGAGATCGATTCCGAGACCGGCATGCTCTGGCAGGACGGCTGCCCGCCGCCGATTCAGGAGGTCTTTCTCAGCGGAACCGCGCCGACGCACAAGTGTCCGGCCGGCTTCTTCGGCAACATCGTCCGTCGCGTCTTCTTCGACCGCGGCAACTTCGACGAGCCTCCCGCGATCACATTGGAAGAGTTCCGCAAGTGGGCCAACGACGTCGACCGAAGCCGTCGCGACGTCGAAGGAGCGTGGGACAAATTGCGGCGAATCTTCGGGAGATAGTCAAAGGACGGAGATCAGAAAAGCAGAGATCAGAGATCAGAGACGCGGAGATCAGAGATCAGAGTTCGTTCTTGTCTCTGATCTCTTGTCTCTCCGCACTCCGGCATCGTAGGGATTTGACAAAGAGTCAGTGACGGCCTACATTCGCGACTCGCTGGATTGATTTGGGGTCGCTTGCAACCAGGGTAAAAAAAGCTAAATAGCCGGCAAGTTCGAATTCGTTCTTCGATTTGGCCCCACGTCGATTCCGGCGTGGGGCTTTTTGTTTGGTTGCCGGGTTGCCAGGTTGCCCGGTTGCCTCGGTAGTTGGGGAACCTGGCAACTTGGCAACCAAGGCCACCGCAAATGCGCGACTTCATCCAGGCAATCGCAGACGAGCACGTCTACCTCTTCGACGGCGCCATGGGCACGATGCTCTACGCCAAGGGTGTGTTCATCAATAAGTGCTACGACGAGCTGAATCTCCGCAATCCGGAGATCGTGCTCGAAGTGCACAAGCAGTACGTCCGCGCCGGAGCCGAGATCCTCGAGACGAACACGTACGGCGCGAACCGCATCAAACTGCGCAGCTTCGGCATCGAGGATGATCTTCGCGAGATCAACGAGCGCGGTGCGGCGATCGCTCGTGAAGCCGCAGGCGATTCCGTCTTCGTCGCCGGCGCGATTGGTCCGCTCGGGATCCGCATCGAGCCGTATGGACCGACGTCACTCGACGAAGCGCGCGAGTACTTTCGCGAGCAGGCCGCCGCGTTGCGCGATGCCGGTGTCGATCTCTTCGTGCTCGAGACCATGTCCAACATCGCCGAGATCGAGCAGGGCATCCTGGCGATCCGCGATATCTGCTCGCTTCCGATCGTGGCGCAAATGACGATCGGCAACGACGGACGGACGATCTATGGCGACGTGCCGCGAACCATCGCCCAACGCCTCGACCTCGCGGGCGCCGACGTCATCGGACTCAATTGTTCCGTCGGACCGGACGTCATGCTCGATGCCATCGAAGAGATCACCGCCGTCACCGCGAAGAAGATCTCTGCGCAGCCGAATGCCGGCCTGCCGCGCGAGGTGAACGGACGCCAGATGTACATGGCCTCGCCCGACTACATGGCCAAGTACGCGAAGCGGCTGATTCACAAGGGCGTGAAGTTTCTGGGCGGCTGCTGCGGCACAACGCCGGAGCACATCAAGGTAATGGCCGATGCCGTCCGGCCGTTGTCGCCGCGCCGCTCGTTCGTCGTCATCGAGCATGGTGCGGACGAAAAAAACAGCGAGTCGAAGACTGCCGTGCCGTTCGCCGATCGCTCCAACTGGGGAAAGAAAATTGCCGCCGGCGAGTTCGTCACGACGATCGAGATCGTGCCGCCGAAGGGACCGAACCCCGACAAAATGATCGACTCGGTTCACGCGATCCGTGCGGCGGGAGTCGATGCCGTTAATGTTCCCGACGGCCCTCGCGCGCAGAACCGCATGGGCGCGATCGCCGTCGCCGTCCTGCTCCAGCAACGCGTGGGCATCGAAACGGTTCTTCACTATTGCTGCCGCGACCGCAACCTCCTCGGCATGCATTCCGACCTTCTCGGATGCGCGGCGCTCGGCCTTCGCAATCTGCTCCTCATCACCGGTGATCCTCCGAAAATGGGTCCGTATCCCGATGCCACGGCGGTGTTCGACATCGATTCGATCGGTCTCACGAACATGGCCAACCTGATGAACCACGGCCTAGACCTCGGCGGCAACCCATTCGGCGAGCCGACGAAGTTCACGATCGGCGTCGGCGTCAATCCCGGCCATCTCGATCTTGATTACGAGCTGCGCCGCCTCGACTGGAAAGTGAAGGCCGGCGCCGAGTACGCGATTACGCAGCCGGTGTTCGATGCCGCGGTGCTGGAGAAGTTCCTCGCGCAGATTCAGGACATGCACCTGCCGGTCATCGCTGGAATCTGGCCCCTGCTCTCGTACCGCAACGCGCAGTTCATGAACAACGAAGTGCCCGGCGTTTCCGTGACCGATGAAGTGATGGAACGGATGCGCATCGCCAGCGAGAAGAGCAAAGAGCACGGCTTGCGCGAAGGCATCGCCATCGCGCGCGAGACGCTCGAGCGCGTGCGCCACCGCGTGGCCGGCGTGCAGGTTTCCGCGCCGCTCGGCCGCGTCGATCTGGCACTGCAGGTGTTCGAAGGGCTGGTTGAGAGAAGCGCGGTCAGTTCGTAGATCTTGTTCTCACACTCTTGCCGGAGAGCCATCCATCGAGCGCCTTCTCCCCCACGCTTTTCAGTGGGGGAGAAGGTGCTCGTGGGTTAAGGCGTATTGGTTAGGGACTTGAAGTCCGGCGCGGTTAACGTCACGCGCGCAACAACTCAGTTCCCGCCTGCGGGACCGATGTTTTGCATGCTGATTTTCTGGAACTTCTTTCCAGCGGCGTCGAGCTCCACGGTCGCCCGGATCGTCACCGGGCCGTTGGCGCCGGATGCCGCGGGATTGACGACATATGCGGGGGCCCAGAAGTCCACCGACTTGGTCTCTTTGGGAGCGATCGTGACATCGAAGCCCTGCGAGTGAGCGGGCAGGTCGTAGGCTCCGCCGCCGATGGATAGCACGCTCACGCGGTCGAGGTGAATGGGCGCGTCGGTCGGATTTCTGACTTCGACGCCGTAGTGCACCGACACCGGACCGGTGTCGCTCCTCATCCCCTCGGCCACTCGGGAGAGCTGCACGAGCGTGATTTCCGGTTCGATCGAGGATGTCGCATCGCTGGTTGCACAGCCCACGGCGAGCAGGAGCGCGGTCATCACCAGTAGGTTTCGCATGATGGTCTCCAATAAAATACGGGGAGCGTTTCCGCCCCCCGTCATCATCTAACAATCGAGCTGTTGGGTTGTTTCACTTCACGTAATTCAGCATCTCTTTGGCCGTGGCGGCGTCCTTGCCGTTCGGCTCCAGTTCCAGGTACTTCTGCAAGTTGACCTTGGCGTCCGCGTTCTTCTGCGTCCGCACGTAGATCATGCCGAGCTCGTAATAGGCCTGCGCGAATTTTTCATTTGCGGCGATGGCGCCTTTGAGCAGCGGCTCCGCTTCCGCATCCTTACCGCTGTTGATGAGCTTGGCGGCGTCGTTGAACATCGACGTGGCATCGGCCGGCAGTTTCTTGCGGTACTCGGCGGCTTTCGCTTTGTCGCCTTTTGCGGTGTATGACTCCGCGAGGACTGTGAACAGATCCTGATTGTCGTTATCGACTTCGAGCGCTTTGTTCGCGCGGTCGATCGCCTTGTCGTAGTTTTTGGCGCGCAGATAGAGTTTAGCGAGCGCTTCGTAGCCGGCCGTCAGATCGGGCTTGGCCGCGACAGCCTCTTCGAGTTTGGCGATGGCCTCCGGAACTTTGCCCGCGTTGGCGAGCTCCGCGCCTTCGTTGTAGGCCAGAACGCCAGGGTCGACCTTGGCCGCGGGTGCGTTCTTTGCGCCGCTTGCTGCTGATCCGGCAGGGACGAGCGTCACGTCACGGGTGTTGATATCGCCGAGGGTGAACTTGACCTGCTGCTGCTCGAAGGGCGCGTAGCCGGGAGCGGAATAGGTGACTTTGTAGAAGAGCGTGCCGTCGAGCACGATGAAACGGTAGACGCCGTCTTTGTCCGTTTTGTACTGAGCGTGAAAGCTGTGTCCGGTGACCGCGTCGAGAGTGATCAGGGCACCCTCGATCGGCTTGTGACTCCCGGCGTCGGTGATTTTGCCCTGAACGCGCGCTTCGCCGAGGGCGAACGCGTTACCGGCCACGACGATGAGCGCCAGCGCACATAGCGCGAATGTCTTACGCATTTGCTTCTCCTGTTGGTTGAATGTTCGTCGCAAGTTAACGGCTGGGTCCCGCCACCGATTCCGATTCAGACGCGGCTGAGTATTCCCCGTAGGTGTAATCCTGACACACGCGGGTCGCTGACCGTTGATCGAGCGATGCACCCTCGATCGTGCGTTGAATCACAGTCCATCACTCGATCGTGAGGTAGGTCTGATCCTTGAGTCCGCGCTCGAACTCCTGGAGCAGGCGCATCCCTTCATTCGGCCGGACGATGTCCTGCTTGATGGCGGCGTCGATCTGCGTCTTCATCCGCTTTTCCAGATCGCGCCAGTCGTATTGCGTCATGGCCAGCACTTCGCCGATGGTCTGGCCGGGGATCTCTTCCTCGATGTAGAAGCCGCTCTCTTCGTCCGCGTCGAGAAAGACGTGTACTTCGTTCACGCGGCCGAAGAGGTTGTGGATGTCGCCCATGATGTCCTGGTAGGCGCCGGTGAGAAAGATGCCGAGGTAGTACGGCGAGCCATCGCGCAACTCGTGGAGGGGAAGTGTTTCGCGAACGTCGTTGCGGTCGATGAACTTCGAGACCTTGCCGTCCGAGTCGCAGGTGATGTCGACGAGCGTCGATTCGAGTTGCGGCCGTTCGTTGAGGCGGTGAATGGGGACGATCGGAAAGAGCTGGCCGAGCGCCCAGTGATCGAGCAGCGACTGGAAGACCGAGAAGTTGCAGATGTGCTGATCGGCCAGCTCGATATTAAGCGTGCGCAGGTCTTCCGGCACTTCCTCGGGATCCATGTGCCGGATGATGCTCTGCAGTTTTTCGGCGATCTCCCAGTAAAGCGTTTCGATGCGCGCTTTGACGTCGAGCGGCAGCAGGCCGAGCTCGAACATCTGCTGCGACTGCTCCTTGATCTGCTGCAGATCGTGCCAGGCTTCGTTGACGTTCTCGTCGCTCAGCGTTTGATCGATGTCGAGAATTTCGCGGGTGAGCTTGTGGTCAGTCGCCTGCACGGTTCGCGGCTGGAGCGGCGTTTTTTCGATGGCGCCGAATGCCTGCACGACGAGCACGGAGTGATGCGCGACGATGGCGCGGCCCGACTCCGAAACGATGTTCGGATGCGGCACTTTCTCGTCGTCGCAGACGTCCATGATGTTGTAGACGATGTCGCTCGCATACTCCTCGAGCGTGTAGTTCATCGACGAATGGAACTCGGAGCGCGAGCCGTCGTAGTCGATGGCCAGTCCGCCGCCGACGTCGAGGTACTCGAGCGGATGCCCGAGCTTGTGCAGCTTGGCGTAGTACATGGCTGCCTCGCGGACGGCGCGTTTGATCGTGAGGATGTCCGGAATCTGCGAGCCGATGTGGAAGTGGAGCAGCTTGAACGCCGACTCCATCTTGGCCTCGCGGAGAATGTCGATGGCTTCGAGGATCTCCGCCGTCGCGAGTCCGAACTTCGCGTGCTCGCCGCCCGAGGTCGCCCACTTGCCTTTGCCTTTGGAGAGCAGGCGGACGCGCATGCCGATCCACGGCTCGACGCCCATTTCCGCGGCGATGCGCGTGATCGCACGTACTTCCGACAGCTTCTCGGCGATCAGGATGACCTTCTTGCCGAGCTTGCGTCCAAGCAGTGCCATGCGGATGAAGGTCGTATCTTTGTAGCCATTGCAGACGATCAGCGCTTCAGGATCATTGTGAATGGCCAGGCCCGCGAACATCTCCGGCTTGGAGCCGACTTCGAGTCCGTAATTGAACGGCTTTCCGGCGTCGAGAATCTCTTCGACGACCTCGCGCAGCTGGTTGACCTTGATCGGGAAGACGCCGCGATAGCTGCCGCGATACTGATGTTCGGCGATCGCGCTGTTGAAGGCATTGTTGAGCGTCTCGACGCGGTGCCGGAGCAGATCCTGAAAACGGATCAGCAGCGGTGTGTTCAGATTGAGTACTTGCGCCTCGGTCAGGACATCGATGATCGGCACCGCGATGCCGCTTTCCTGCAATGGCGCGACGGTGAGATCGCCAGATGGGTTGACATCGAAGTAGCCGGTACCCCAGCGGTCGATCATGTACAACGACGATGCGTCGTCCACCGTCCACGGAGCCTGCTCTTCGAACTGTTCGGGTCGTGCTTCCATCGCGCGGAAGGATAGACCATCGCGAGGCGCGCCGTATTGCGCAATCGCCGTCAATGTTTCGCTGACAGGAACTTCTTTGTTGCGGTCCGATTCGAAACGCGATCAGTGCTTCGCCGCCGTCTCCGTTTTCTTGACGTCGTCCTCGGCCTTCTTGCCGGCTTTCTGAAGCCCTTCGCCCGCTTTCTGCGCGACCTGGCCGAGGCCTTCTTTCACGCCGCGTCCAAGCTCGACGGATCCATTCTTGATCTTCTGCGCGGCGTCCGATTTGCCGATTTCTTCGCCGGTCGTCTTGATGTCTTCGCCCGTTTTCTTGAGCTCTTCGCCGGACTTCACGACGTTGTCATGCGCCTTCTGCGCTGCGTCGGATGCCGCGGTGCTGGTGGTGGCTTTGTACGTTCCGTCGGCCTGTTTCTGCATGCACGCCATCGCCAGAATCGCGATCGCGCAAGTGAATACGAGTTTCATAAATCCTCCGATATCTGAGGGACGAAGCAATCCCCGCGCCGCCGCAAGGGGCCGCTTCCGGAAACGCGCCCCCCCTCGTGTCCGAAACGTCCGGCTCGCCTGCGATGGATTGGCCGGTGGGTAGAGTGAAGTTTGCTGTCAGACCGGCGGAGAGTGTCGAAGGCGCCGGCTGCCGCCGTCGATTCGCGGAGCTCTGCCCAAAACAAAACGCCGCCGAAGCCGGCGGCGTTTTTCGTGATGAGAAACGTTGTGAGTTTTAGCCTACGCGGCGCTTGCGCTGCTGCGGCGACGGCGGGGGCATGGTCTCGACTCGGGCACGTGTGGCCGGGCCGGAAAGATCGTGGGTGCGGCCGGTCAGTTTGTTCCAGGCGATGGCGACGGCGGGAACGATGGTGACGGTCGAGTAGGTGCCGGCGAGGACGCCGATGAGAAGGATCCATGCGAACTCGTGGATCACTTTGCCGCCGAAGAGGATCAGCGCGACGAGGACGACGACGACCGAGCCGGAGGTCAGGATCGTTCGCGACAGCGTCTGGTTCATGGCCAGATTGAGCTGCTCTTCGAGCGTCATACGCGTCTTCAGCTTGCGCTTGTTCTCGCGAACGCGGTCGTACATGACGACGGTGTCGTTGATCGAGAAACCGACGATGAGCAGGAGTGCGGCGACGATGTTCAGCGAGAACTCGCCGTTGATCATCATCAGGAAGGCCAGCGACATGAGGACGTCGTGGACGATGCAGACGATGGCCGACGCGCCGAACATCAGGTCGAAACGAAGCCAGAGATAGACGCCCATGGCCAGCGTCGAAAGAACGACGGCCCAGATGGCTTTCTGCTGCAGCTCAGCGCCGACCTGAGGGCCGACTGTCTCCTGATTGAGCACGTTGAAGGAGCCGAGGAAGCACTTCTCGTTGAGGACGCGCGCGACCGCGGTGGTGACGCCGGGAGCCGAAGTGGCCTGACTGATGGCCGTGAAGATGCCCACTTCCGAACGCTTGTTGATCACGTTCTGCGCGACGTTCCGGTAGTAATCCTTCGAAGTTGGCAGCGTGCCCTTCGCGTCGGGATCGAGCGAGTAGAGAAGCTCGGACAATCCGTCGCGGCCCTGGAAGTTGAGATCGAGCCTGTTCGCCGCGTCGGGATTGAGATCCTTGAGCAGCTTGGCGACCACCTGTCCGGCGTAGTCCGTTTCCTGCTTCAATTCCGGCAAACGAATGAGGATGGCGCGGTCTTCGGCTTTGCCGTACTGCTGAATCGAGGCGTCGGCGAGGTCGGCGCGGAGTTTGTCCATCGGAACCTGATCGCGGAACTTCAGCGTAACCGTGGCGCCGCCGGCGAAGTCGATGCCCCAGTTGATGCCGTGCTTGAAGAACATGGCCAGCCCGACCAGCATGAAGAGCACGGAAAAGCTGACCGCCATGAAGCGCCAGCGTACGAAGTCATATTTTGAGTTGACGAATATCTGCATGGGTATCTCTCCTCGCCTGGCCTAGATGCTGATCTCGGTCGGGCGATTCTGCGCTTTGTACATGACGTCGAAGATCACGCGCGACACGAAGAACGCGGTGAAGACCGACGCGAACAGACCGATGAGAAGTGTGACGGCGAATCCCTTGATCGGTCCCGTTCCGAACTGGAACAGGAACAACGCCGAGATGATCGTCGTCATGTGGGTGTCGATGATGGTGCCGAACGCGCGCGAGAAGCCGTTCTCGATGGCGGCGCGGACGGTCTTGCCGTCGCGCAGCTCTTCGCGGATGCGCTCGAACACGAGAACGTTGGAGTCGATGGCCATGCCAAGCGTGAGGATGATGCCGGCGATTCCGGGCAGCGTCAGCGTGGCGTGGAAGATCGCCATCATGCCGAGCAGGATGACGAGATTCAGCAGCAGCGCGAGCACCGCGTTGATTCCTGCGCCCTTGTAGTAGAGCAGCACGGAGAGGACCAGCGCGATGAAGCCGATGACCGACGCCAGGATGCCCTGGCGGATTGAGTCGCGGCCGAGCGACGGTCCAACGGTGCGCTCTTCGAGAGTCGTCAACGACGCCGGGAGCGATCCGCTGCGGAGCACGAGGGAAAGATCGGCGGCCTGCTGCGCCGAGAAGCTTCCCTCGATGACGCCGGAGTCGGTGATCTGACTGTTGATGACCGGCGCGGAGACGACTTTGTTGTCGAGAACGATGGCGAGGCGTTTGTGTACGTTGGCGCCGGTGAGGTCGCCGAACTTGCGCGCGCCGTCCGGCGTCAGCGAGAAGCCGACGTTCGGCTGGCCGAGCTGGCCTTTCTGCACGCGGGCGTTCTTCAGATCGGTGCCGGTGACCGGAACGGTCTTGCGAACGGCGTAGAACTCGATTCCGGCCGCGCGGCCAAGCGCGTCTTCCTTCGTGCCCGGGATGATGTCGACTTCCTGCTTCATGTTCTCGGCGACGCTGGCCAGTGCCGCTGCTGCATCGGAGCCGGGATTGCCTTCGACGAGGCGGAACTGAAGTTGCGCCGTCGTCTTGATGATGTCTTTCACGCGGGCCGGGTCGTCGACGCCAGGCAACTGAATGACGATGCGATAGCCGCTTTCCGGCGCGATGTAGGGCTCGGTGACGCCGAGGGCGTTGACGCGGTTGTCGATGGTCTCGACGGTGTGGGCGACCGTGTCGCGCTCGATGGCCGTCTGCGACGCAGTCTTCATCTTGAACTGCATCAGCCCTTCCGGTGTGCGGCCGACATCGAAGGACGGCAGAAAGTCTTTGCCGATCGTTTCGTACGGAGTGGCCGGCGTATCGGCGGGAAGCGTGGCAACGAACGTGGTGTCGTTCACGCGGCGCGTCACTGGAATCGGCACACTGGTTTTCTTCGCCTGCGCCTTCAGCATCTCCGAGGCCTGATCGGTCTCGAGGCGCACGGCGTCGCCGACGTTGACGCGCATGACCAGATGCGTACCGCCCTTCAGGTCGAGACCGCGGCGGATCGGCTCAGGGTTGTCTTGGGTCGGTATCGTCGCGGCGGCGAAGCCGACGAGGACAACGAGGATCAGGATGACTTTCCACAACAGACCTCTAGTCAAGATTTCCTCCAGGAAGATAGGGGGCGGTCACTCGGCCGCATCGCCCGTGGTGATTCCGGTGATCGCTGAACGTGCAACCTTGACCTTCACATTCTCGGCGATTTTCAGGTAGACAACTTCGGCCTCAACAGACTGAATCGTCCCGTAAATCCCGCCCGATGTAAGGACGCGATCACCCTTTTTGAGCGTACTCAGCATTTCCGCGGTCTTCCGCCGCTGCTTGTTGGCAGGAGCGATGACGAGGAAGTAAAAAACAAGAAAGATTGCCGCGATGGGCAGGATGTTGATGAGAAAGGACGTGGTTCCGCCGGAACCCGTTTGGAGAAGCAAAGCAATCGCTGTCATATCGTTTTTCTCGTTTTTCGCTCGGGGGCTTTTCTGTCGATCAGGCGTCTACTTCGCCGCTCACGACTCGCGAGAGGAACGCATCGCGAAAAGCCTGCAAAGAGTTGGACGCGATAGAGTGCCGAATACCCCGCATCAAGTCAAGGTAAAACGAAACATTATGGACGGTGTTATAGACCATTGCCGCTATTTCGCCGTTGACGTAGAGGTGCCGCAGGTACGCCCGCGAGACCGTCCGGCAGGTCATGCAGGAGCAGTTGGGATCGAGCGGACGCTGATCGGTGGCGTAGCGCGCGTTCTTGATCGCCACCTTGCCGAGACTCGTGAAAAGTGAGCCGTTGCGCGCGTTGCGAGTCGGCATCACGCAGTCGAACATGTCGATTCCCGCGGCCACGCCGTCGAGCAGATCTTCCGGCGTTCCCACGCCCATCAGGTAGCGCGGCTTGTCCGCGGGGAGCAGCGGCGCAGTGCCGCGCATGACGTCGAGCATCTCTTCCTTCGGCTCGCCGACCGAGACGCCGCCGATGGCCACGCCGTCGAAGTCGATCGATCCGATCTCTTCCGCGCTCCGTTTGCGAAGATCGGCATGGATGCCGCCCTGCACGATTCCGAACAGCGCCAACTCGCCGGTACGCGCCGCCAGCGAGCGCCTTGCCCATCGGTGCGTCATCTCCATCGACCTCTCCACCTCGGCATGCGACAGTCCATACGCGGGACATTCGTCGAAGGCCATGGCGATGTCGACGCCCATGCGCTGCTGAATGCCGATCGACGTCTCGGGCGACAGAAAGTGCGCCGAGCCGTCGATGTGGCTCCGGAATTCGACCCCTTCCTCGCGTACCTTGCGGATCGACGCGAGCGAGAAAACCTGAAAACCGCCGGAGTCGGAGAGCACGGCTCGATCCCAGTTCATGAATCGATGCACGCCGCCGAGTTGCTCGAGCATGTCGACGCCCGGCCGCAGCATCAGGTGATAGGTGTTGTTGAGGATGATCTCCGGCCCGAGCTGCTGCAGTTGGTCGGTCGTCAGCGACTTGACCGAAGCAAGTGTCCCGACCGGCATGAACACCGGCGTCTGAATCGTGCCGTGCCGCGTCACGATCTCGCCGCGGCGGGCAGAGCCGTCGGAGGCGAGGAGACGGAAAGTTAGTCTTTGCACTTCGTGCGTCGTCCGTTGGTTGCGCTTCGCGCGTTATCGGTTAGTTGCGCTTCGCGCGTTGTCGGTTAGAGAGTTGCTCGGGGATCGATTCGCTGCGCGTCGGTGGCCGGATACTAACGCGCGAAGCGCAACCAACCGACAACCGACAACGCGTGCGGCACAGCCGCACGCAATCGCACAGCCGCACGCAGCTACTGCAATTTCATCGACTCCACCCGCACGCTGCTGGGAAGCGCCAAGGTGAACCGGCTTTGCTCGATTGGCTCGTTCGTCTTGATGTTCGTGAACTCGTAGCGCGTCTTGTCCCCGTCGCCTTCCGTGTACTCGAACTGCGTCGTCAGGTAGGTCTTCTTGTCGATGTAGATTCGGAGGTGACGCACGCGTTTCGCGACCGTCTTGCTCTTCGGGTCGAGATCGAGAATGTAGTAGGGCTTGTCCGCCGTGTTCGTGAACGTGAAGTTGAACCACGCGCCCAGCTCGTCGATCGCGCCGCTGGCTCCCATGTACTTGAAGATGCGGTCCTGGTACTGCTTGACCTCGATGCGCTCGGCTTTGCGGAGGTCGGGATAGTAAGTGGTGAGGATCCCGTTGGCGATGAGCATGGTCACCCGCTTCGGGGAGTCGTAGGTCCAAAGAACGTTATTTGGCTTCGAGTAGACGAACCGCCCCGCCGAGACCTCGGGATTCGAGAGAAGCGCGAGCGTCTTTTCCTGACGAAAATCCGCCTGCAGCGTGTTCGTGTTCTTTTGCGCGAGCTGGACCTTGCGAATCACTTCGTCGAGCGAGTCGGGAGCCGCCGCCCGGCGGGCCGCAACGGCTGGAATGGCCAGCGCAGACACGCAGAGAGCGAGCGCGAAAAACTTCCTGATCAACATGGGCTGCCCCAACGCCCCGCCGGAAAGTCCTATTTCAAGCCGGGCGAGTTATACTCAGTGAAAACTGAGGTTATTGATGAAAAAGAACTTGCAGGCAATTGCCATCCTGTTCACCGTTGTGCTCACCGCCGCAAGTGCCCCGTCTGCTTCCGCCGCGATCGAATACGAGTTCCGCCAGACCACTTCCTCGGACCTCGAATCGATCCCATCCAGCGATTGCGCCGGGCGTGCCATCATCGACGGCGACCGCTCCCGCGTGGAGTTTCTCTCGGGCAACACCTACCCGGTCGGAACGTACATCATCGCCACCAACGGCTCGCGAACGATGACCTTCATCGATCCTTCCCGGAAGTCGTACGTCGAGGTCAATGCCGCAAGCGTGACCGGCGCCATCGGCGCCCGCAAGATCACCATCGCAAACAAGAAGACCGACCTCACCAAAATGCCTGACCAGATCACGATCGCCGGCTTTCCGACCGAGCATTACCGGCTGGTCATGAGCTACGACATCACCGTCAATTTCGGAAATCTTCCGCTCACGCAGTCCGTGAAGACGACCATCGACAAATGGACGACAAGGGCCTTCGGCGACATCGGCGACACGTTCCTCGCCGGCGGCGCGCTTCACACAGGAAACCCCGATCTGGACTCGATCGTCTCGGCGGAAAACACGAACATCAAAGGGTTTCCGCTCAGGCAGGTCGTCAGCGTCACGACGATCAACAACCACGCCGCGGCAAATACCGACTCGCAATTGCACATCAACCGGACGGTGACACAGACTAACGAGCTGGTCGTGACATCGATTCAACCGTCCGCAAAAGTCTCGCTGGCGACGTTCATCGTTCCACTGACCTACCACAAGGCAAGCCCGGTCCAGGACGACACCCAGAAGTCGCCGATTCAGACACTATCGATGGAGCCATCAGGACAGTAAATGAAGGGTGAAGTGTGAAGAGTGAAATGAGAACCAGAACCGCCTGAGTGGCTCTTTTTCACTCTTCACCCTTCACTCTTCACACTTCGGTCGGTCGGGAGGGCGTGCATGGTACGATCCGGTCAGTTCGTCCGCGGAACCGGTTCAAGATCGATGAAAAGATCGTTTTCTATCGCTGAGGTCGTGCGGCGTTTCGCACACCGGCCCCGAGTGTACGCGGCGATCGCTTTGCCTCTGGCGATCCCCTTCGTTCTCGCTGCCGTCAGCACCGACGGCGCCCTCACGCAGATCCCATCCGTGAACGGCGCGGCGATGATTACCACTCCTTCGATCCGCTACGCCGACCTGACCGCGCCAACCGCAGCCTCGCTCCCCGAGCATTCGGTCGTCTTGACTGTCGAAGACGGCGACACGCTCGACTCAATCCTCCTCGCCGGCGGCCTCGGCCGGTCCGACGCCGCCACGCTCAATTCCGAGTTCGGCAAGACCATCGACCTCCGCCGCCTCCGCCCCGGCCACCTTCTGCGCTTTCATTACGACAGCCGAGGGGTTGTGGATAGCGTGGAGATGAAGGTGACGGGATGGGGCGAGATCGACGCCATCCGCAACGCCTCGGGATTCACGATCACGCCCCGCGAGGCGCAGCAGCGCGAAGTCGAGACCACCGTCTCTGCCGCCATCGACTCCTCGCTGTACGAAGCCGTTCGCGGCGCCGGCGAAGGGCCGGGTCTCGTTTCCGAGCTGGTCGACGTCTTCCAGTGGGACATCGACTTCTTCGCGCTGCAGAAGGGCGACTCGTTCAGCCTCGTCGTCAAGAAGCGGTTCGCCGGATCGGATCTCGTCGGATACGGCCCGATCGTCGCCGCGCGCTTCTCGTACGAAGGAAGAACGTACGAAGCCTTCCGCTGCCAGACCCCCGACGGCCGCGCCGGCTACTACGCCCGCAACGGCAGTCCGCTTCGCAAGCAGTTCCTCCGGGCGCCGCTGCAATTCAGCCGCATCACCTCAGGATTTTCGAAGAGCCGCTACCATCCGCTGCTGCACATCTTCCGGCCGCATCACGGCGTCGATTACGGCGCTCCGGTCGGAACGCCGGTGATGACGACCGCCGACGGCATCGTGATGGCTGCCACGTACAACCACGGCGAAGGCAACTACGTCCGTATCCGTCATAGCGCGAGAATCGAGACGTCGTACCTGCACCTTTCGCGTTTCGCAAAAGGCATCAAGCCGGGCAGGAGCGTGAATCAGGGCGAGGTGATCGGCTACGTCGGCGCGACCGGCCTCGCCACCGGACCGCATCTCGATTACCGCGTGTCCGACAACGGCGAGTGGCTCAATCCGCTGCAACTCAAATCGATCACGTCCGATCCGCTTCGCGGCGATTCCCTCGGCACCTTCCGCACCAGCGTTGCCTCGCTCAGTCCCAAGCTGGACACGCCGGCGCAGCAACTCATCGCCTTCGCGGCAAAACGACGGGCACTTTTCTAGCAGTCGCACGGATCAACGAACGCCCACCCCATGAAAAAGGTCATTGTCCGCGCGCCGGTGCGCGCCGATCTCGCTGGCGGCACCCTCGATCTCTGGCCGCTCTACCTCTTTCACCCCGGCTCGCGCACCGTTAACGTCGCCATCTCGTATCACGCCGAATCCGAGGTCGAAGAGACGGGCGATGACGCCATCGACATTCACCTAACCGATCAGCAGTACGAGCAGCGCTATCAGTCAATCAATGAGCTGGCCGCCGATCCGAAAGCGGCGCTGATTCATCGCGCACTGGAGCACTTTCACCTCACCGGCATTCGCATCACCACGCGCACCGACGCTCCGCGCGGTTCCGGGCTCGGCGGCTCTTCCGCGCTGACGATTACGCTCGTTCGCGCGCTCTCCGAGCTCGCCGGAGCACCGATCGAGGGCGACGATCTCATCGCCCTCGTCCGCGATCTCGAAACGCGCCTTCTTCGCGTGCCGGCCGGCATTCAGGATTACTACCCGCCGGTCTACGGCGGCCTCATGGCCATTCACCTCAACCCGGGCGTCGTTCTGCGCCATCCGATCGCGTTGCCGGTCGAACGCCTGGCCGAGCACATGCTCCTGCACTACACCGGCGTCGCCCATTTCTCCGGCACGAACAACTGGGACATTTACCGGCGCCAGATCGATGGCAAGAAGAAGGTTCATAAAGGTCTCGAGCGCATCGCTGAAAGCGCCATCGAGATGGAGAAAGCACTCGACATCGGCGACATGGAAGCAGCCGGTGTCGCCCTTGGACACGAATGGGCGAACCGCAAAGCGCTGATCGATGGCATCTCGACACCGGAGATCGAATCCGCCATCGCAGCGGCTGTCGGTGCAGGCGCATGGTCAGGAAAAGTCTGCGGCGCCGGCGGCGGTGGTTGCATCGTTTTCCTGATGCCACCGGAGCGCCGCGAATCCGTGCGCGAAGCGCTGGCGCACGTTCCCGGGCAGGTGATCGACGCCCATCCCGTCGCACACGGCCTGACCATCGAGCGCAGCGACGATCTGCCGAAAGCGCGTCCCCGCTTCAAGATGCGCAGCTCCCCGTCACTCGAACAGCTCTACGTTTTCGGTGGCAGCGGCGCGTACAAACCGCACCTGCTCGCCGAGGCGATCATCACGCAAAGCGAGCCGCGCAGCGGCGTGCACGTGGACATCGTCAAGAGCTTCGTCGCCCCGATGCACGCCAGCGACGGCACGGTTCGGTGGGCCGAGGCGCGAACGATCGAGCCGGAAAAACTCGACATCCGCGCCGTGCCCGATCCCAATCATCACGTCGATGACGATCTGAAGCCGGAGATCCTGATGCAAGGCGCCTTACTGTCCGAGGAAGCCTTCCGCAACTACGTGAGCGGCACGGAACGGCTGGCCATTTTTCACAACCCCGAATTCGCGCTTTACTCGCAACAGGGCGAAACGCGCGAGGCCTTCATCGCGCGCTGCAAGGACGAAGCAAAACGGCGCATCGGCGACGCACAGGAAAAACTGGAGAGCACCTTCCGCCGCCGCATCGACCAGGTGAAGGAGCGCTCCGAGCGCGACCAGCGTGAGCGCGAAGCCAGCGGCGAAACGGCCGAGAGTGAGCGCGGCCCCGAAGTCAACGTCGCCTGGGGCCAGACCATCTACAACATCACCAGCGGCAAACCCGCCGCCGTCGGCGAATCGCCCCGCTCCCTGCGCGAAGACGACTACCTCTCCAAAATCCGCCAGATCCAACGCTCCTGGGACAAAGAGCTCCAGGTCATCCGCGAAGCACTGGAAACGAAAGCCCGCGAGATCGAAGAGATCGTGATCACCCCCAGCGCGAAAAACATCGAGATCACAAAGTACCTGATCCTCTGGGCCGCGGGGCTGTAGAGCTGGCGGCCTGCCCTCGGAATTCCACCTCCCGCGACGTGTTAGGATGCACCCGAGTCGGGCAGTAGCGCAGCCTGGTAGCGTACCTGAATGGGGTTCAGGTGGTCGGGGGTTCAAATCCCCCCTGCCCGACCAATCACAACCCCAACCCCCACAATGAGTTAGCGGCGACCGCCGAAACTCGCCAAACCGCCAAAACAGGCCGCGCGCCTAGTGTTGCGCCTAGTGCGCTCTCGGAAGCGCGAGAATTCCGATCCACTTCGCCCGAGTCGGATGACGCGTACGCCTTCTCGGAGACGATCTCGTCGGAGGTTTCCGATGAACGAACTCGTCGCCCGGCACGTGCTCGCCGCCGAACTCGGGGTGCAGACGCAGACCATCGCGAAGTGGGAGCGGGACGGATGGTTCCCAGAGCCCGAACAACGGATCTCGGATCGCCTGATCCTCTACCGCCGAACGACGGTGGAAGCGGCGATCCACACCCGCGGACAACACCGCACGGAACATCGTCCGCCGCGCCGGTTCGCGTGAGGCCAAAGCGGAAGAAGTGGCGCCAGCTCGGTCGCGGCCTTCTTTACGACCAGAGCACGCGCACCGCGAAGCTCTCCGTTTACATCAAAGGACGCAAGGGAGAGGCGCGCTTCCGGCGGACGCTCCACGAGGTCTCGGCCGAGGAAGCCGAGCACGCGCTCGGGCAACTTCGCGCGAAGGCGAATCGCGGAGCCGCGCGTCCCGCCGTGATCGCGCCGACCGTGCGCGCGTTCTACGAGGGCTACTTCGATCTCATCGCCGAAGGCATCTCCGCGAGCACCGCGGACGGATACCGCACAGTCATTAAGGGCTACGTGCTTCCGCGCTTCGGCGACACGCGGCTTTCGGAGATCACCGCCGGTGTCGTGAACGTCTGGCTTCGCGAGGTGAAGAAAGCGCGGCGCGAGGAGGGCAAGAAACCGCTCAGCGGCGCGACCTTGAACGGCTACGCGAACATCCTGCGCATCCTCGTGAACTACGCCGTGACCTTCGATGTGATCGAGGAGAGCCCGTTCAAGAAGCCGCTCGCGCGTGAGAAGGTGCACTTGCCGAAGAACGAGTTCTCGGACGACGAACGCGCGGCCTTCCTCCGCGCGTTCGATGATCGGGCCGCATTCGTCGCGCGGCTCCGCGGCCGGCACCGGAGCGGGAATGTCGTCGCGTGCGAGCGGTACCCGACCCCGCGCGCGTTCGGCGGCAGCCGGAGATGGGACAGCCAGGCGGCGGAGGAACTCTGGTCGCGCTTCCACGCGCTCCGTCCGTTCTTCATCGTCGCGCTCACGACCGGCCTTCGACTCGGCGACCTGTGCCGCCTTTCCTGGAAGGACGTGCGCTGGAGCGACGGCTGGATTCAGCTCGTCATGGAGAAGACCGAGCGCGAAGTGGTCGTTCCTATCGGCACCGCGTGCGAAGCCGCGCTCCGCGAGTGTCTCGCACGTTCCGTGGTCGGCGAACAGGTCTTCGTGGACGAAGCTGGCGCGCCGCTCTCCGTCACGCGCATCCGTCGCACGTTCGCGCTCGCGAAGCAGTTCGCCGGCATCACGCGGCGCTTCCGCTTCCACGATCTCCGGCACACCTACGGCTCGTCGCTCGCGTCTGAGGGCCTCTCGCTCGCCATCATCGGCAAGGTCATGGGCCACATGGACGAAGCGACGACGGCGCGGTACGCGCGCCCGGACAACCGCGTGTTGGACGCCGTGCGCCACGCGGTCAATCGACGTGACGCCCATCAATGAACAAAGGAGGAACGCATGTTCGATCTCGCAGGTACAGCCGCGGCGCGCATCGGCGTCGCGACAATAGGCGCCACCGCATGGTGCGCTGGCCGCACGCGTCGCCGCACGCCAGATTCTACGAGGAGGAGACAATCTCTCCGCGTCGCTCAAACGCCGTACAATCAATTGAGGCTTTCGATGCAACAGAGTGCACTCGCGTTTCGTGAAGCGGACGATTTCGTTCGCGGTCTCTCGCCCTTTCTTGAAATGGGCGCGTACGAATGGCTGTGGGCACAACCCGGCGCGACGTTCAAGAAGCTCGCGGATCGGTTCCGCGCGAGCCCCGATGCACTCCCGTCCGATTTCGTCGCGCACGATCTCGCCGTCGCAACCGCTCGCGAAGTCATCGCGACCCTCGCGGCGCGCGGCGTGCCGCGGTTCGGGCTCGCGATCAACCAGACCTACGAGTACCCGAAGGAGCTCCGCGACGCGCGGCATCCCGTCGAAGTGCTCTACTACCTGGGGAGTTGGAACCTCGTCGAAACGAACGGCCTCGCCGTCGTCGGGACGCGGAAACCTTCAGCGGAGGCCCTCGCGGAAACGGCCGCCCTCGTGCGCACCCTCGTCGCCGCCGATTGGACGATCGTCTCCGGGCTCGCGGAGGGGATCGATACGCAAGCGCATACGACCGCGCTCGCGGAGAACGGCCGCACGATCGGCGTCATCGGCACGCCGATCTGCGAGGCGTACCCGCGCGCGAACGCCGATCTCCAACGCCGCATCGCGGACGCGTTCCTCGTCGTGAGCCAGGTGCCAGTGCTGCGCTACTACCAGCAGATCTGGATGCAGAACCGAGCCTTCTTCCCGGAGCGCAACGTCACCATGTCCGCCCTCACGCACGGCACGATCATCGTCGAGGCGAGCGATACGTCCGGCACGCTCATCCAGGCGCGCGCGGCGCTCCAGCAAGGACGGAAGCTCTTCATCCTCGATCGCTGCTTCCACGACCCCGACTTGAAGTGGCCGCACGAGTACGTGCGGCGCGGCGCGGTCCGCGTGCGCGACTACACGGAGATCCTGGAGGCGCTCGGGGATGTTCACCGCGATCGATGAGCTCCTCCGCCCGCTCTACGCCCACCTCACCGCCGCGGACCAATGCTACTTCCTCCGCGAGTACACATCCCACCGCGGTTTCGCCCACAGCGAAACGAATGACCTCATCCACAATTTGAAGAAGTCCCACGACCGTCGCGGCCGGCCGGAGTGGCATTACAAAGAACGCGCGATCGAGCAGGTCGCCCGTGAATTTCGCGCTTCGTTCAACCTCGCCCGTCTCCGCACGGTCACGCTCGTCCCAATGCCGCCGTCGAAACATAAGGACGACCCGGCCTACGACGACCGCATGCTCCAAGTGCTCCGCGCAATGGATGCGGACAACCAGCTCGACATCCGGGAGCTCCTGCTCATGTCCGAAAGCATGACGGCCGCGCACACAACCTCCACCCGCCCGACCATCGATGCCATCGTCGCGAATCTCCACATTGACGATACGGTGGCGCATCCGGCGCCGACCAGCATTGCGCTCATTGATGATGTCCTCACCACTGGCGCGCATTTCGTCGCGGCGAAGCGTCTGCTCACCGTCCGGTTCCCCGGCATCCCGATCCGCGGCTTCTTCGTCGCCCGGCGCGTGTTCGCCAACGAAGCGGTGTAAGTACAACGCTGAATCCCTTCGCTCATGGTTAGGCGAACACCTTCCGACCACCCCTCCCGTTTTGTCCGGGGAGGGGTGGTCTTTGTCAAGGTGTGAAATCCTGAAGACGGTCGCACACAGAGTCATTGCGGAGCGTCTTGACACAAAGGTGGATCATATGTATTGAGTGATGTATCTCCATTTACCTCCCCAGTAACCCACGTCTCACATGGCACGCGACCTCGAAGCACCATTAGAAGTTGAGGACGGCGTCACTCCTGCCTCAATTGCCGATGAGGGGGTTCGGCTCAGCGAAGAGACGGCCACCGCGCTCCGGCGCCTCACCAGCGGTGCGGAAGATGGAGTGGCCGAGAACCCAATCGAGACGGAGGCGTTGCGTCGAGCGCATATCCTTCTAGGTGACCGCTGCCTGGAGAAGACAAGCGGACCTGTCTATAGAAATAATGTGAATGGACTGCTTGACCAGGCATTCATGGAGTACGCCGCGGCCGGAGCGACGGAGAAACTCGCCGTGGTTGGCGACGGCTACCTAGCGCTCGACCTTCACGACGACGCGCGGAAGGCGTACGCCGCAGCAGGAGAGACGAAGAAACTCGTCATGCTTGGCGAGCGCTATCTCGCGGAGGGG
Organism: Thermoanaerobaculia bacterium; assembly: GCA_963719365.1. Classification (GTDB taxonomy): domain Bacteria; phylum Acidobacteriota; class Thermoanaerobaculia; order Gp7-AA8; family Gp7-AA8; genus JADGNZ01. The sequence goes on from OY970380.1 coordinate 3,996,889, forward strand.
GCCTTCAGCGACGCTCGGAAGGCGTACGAACTAGCAGGTGTGGAAATCTCGCGGGAGCAGCTTGTCGCCTGCGGCGACCGCAGCTTAGCGACGAAGAAATCCCTCGTGACCCGCAGAGGAGGTCTCGTAGCGAGGGGAGAGCTCGACGACGTGCTGGATGCCTACACCGCGGCCGGAGCGACGAAGAAGCTCGTCGCGGTCGGCAAACATCTGCCTTGAGAAGGGGTCGCTCGACGATGCGCGGAAGGCGTACAAAGCCGCGGGTGTGGAGATCTCGCGGGAGCAGTGGATCGCGTGCGGCGACCGCAGGCTTGCTGAGAATTCTCCCATGATTGCGCAGGAGGCCTACCTCGCGGCCGGCGCGACGGAAAAGCTCATCGCGGTGGGCGACTTCTATCTGAAGCGGAAGGAGTTCGACGATGCGCTGCGGGCGTACCAAGTCGCGGGTGTTGAGATCCCACGGAAGAAACTCATCGCCTATGGCGACCGGTGCCTGAAGAGGGGGGATCTCGACGATGCGCAGCGAGCGTATCAATTGGCGGGAGTGGACGACAAACACCGCATTCTCGGCGAGCGATTCCTCGCGCAGGGGGATCTCGGTCGCGCGCTGGAAGAGCATGCAGCGGCAGGCGTGGCGATCTCACACGAGCAGCTCATTGCCTGTGGCGACATCCAGTTCCCGGAGGGCCAGCTCCGGGTCGCGCAGAGGGCGTATGAGCTGGCAGGAGCAGCGGAGAAACTCGTCGCGGTCGGCGATCGGATGGTCGATGACTTCGTTGAGGGTGGCACCCCTTGGCTCGACGACGCGCGCGAAACCTATGCGATGGCCGAGCGCATCAGACTCATGCGGGAAGATCAGCTGGCGTAGCGCTTCCGCCCGCGCGACTTCGACCGGTTCCGATCCGAAGCCCGGCTCCTGAGCGACAGTTCCTTCGATGCACGAACGCATCAGAAAGGACTGTCCAATGAAGAACGCCGCACCTGTCATGTCGGCCCTCCAGTTCTACGACCGGAGGGGTCTTGTCGCGTCGAGCATCCATCGGCGCCCACGCAACTTACTGAGAGTTCGTAGCCTTCGGCGTCGCGCACGAACCCGCACGCGAGCGCTCGGTTCTCGCGACTTATCCACTCACGCGCACCCTTCCCGGCCGCGGCCCTTCCTCCTGGCGCTGCACACCGTTCTCACGCTCCTTCTCGGCCTGACCGGATGCGCGCCCCTCCGCGAACCGACCTTGCCGCAGTACTTCGTCCTCACGCTGCCCGCGAGCATCGGCGTCTACGTGGCCGCGACCCTCATCCTTATGTGTCTCGCGCTTCTCGGCGGCTTCTTTTTGGGTGAACGCGATGCGACGCGCCTCCTCCGCGCCGCCGACTCCGCCGCCGCCGCCCAGTACCAACGCCAGGAGATCGCCGGCCTCCTCGACGCATCGAGCGCCATCCACGATCTCACCGAAGACATCGTCCTGCGCGCGCACGGCCATATCCGCGATCTGCGCACCCAACTGGAGCATCTGAAGAAGGAACAGCGATGAGCCGCGACGTGGTCTTCCGTCCGGAACCCCGCGCCCTCGAACTCCTCGCGCCAGACCCGTTCGCGGACCTCGCGATCAAAAGCGTTCAGGAGGTGATCTACCGCATCAGCGACGGCTCCCTCTCGCTGCGCGGCGCGAAGCGGATCGTCGATGCCGCGGGGATCGCTTGCGACTTCGCGGACATCCTCCAGCGCCTCGTCAGAGACGGAACCACCATCGCCGGCATGAGCGCGACCTGCGCGTACGACGTCGAGAAGCTCCGGACGCTGATGGGCGCCCTGAAGACCGAGCAGGAGGAGAGTGCCCTCGCGCGCGCCGCAGCGGTGGCGCGCACGAATGCGATCGCCGTCGTCGTCGCGGAGGAGATGGACGTGCGGAAGCTCACGGCGCGGCTGCAGAAGAGGCAGCTCGAGTTGCAACTCCAAGCGCTCGACGCGGCGACCGCGCCGAAAGAGCAACCCCCGCCACCCCCGCCCGCGGCGCAAGCCGGCCGCATGAGCTCGCGCATCCCGGACATCACGGACGCGACGATGGAACGCCTCACGTTCGATGCCGCGCGGATCGTCAGCGAAGTCCAAGCCGGCGCGGTCCCGACCGGGATCCGGCACCAGTTCCACGCGTTCGCGGCTTGCCTGTACCTGCGCGCGCGGATCGACGGCGACAACAGCCGCGTGGCCGCCGAGAGCACCCGCACCGAGCTGGTCTCGCAGATGCTCGTCGATGAGGAATTCACGCCGAACCAGATTCGCGCCTTCGTGCGTGAATATAAAGACCTGAAGCAGCGCTTCGATGCGCAGACCGCCGAGAAGCGCGGGGCATCGCTCCTCCAATCGATGACGCATCTGGGCGTCCCGCACGTCCCGCCAGTCCCACATGTCCCGCACGTCCCGCGAAACGGGAACGGTGCCGCATGAGCGCGCTCCCTTCGCGTTCGCCGCGTGTCCCGCAGACGCTCCCGCCCGTGCCCGCGGGCGCGTACTACCTGGGGACCGAGGTCCAGACGGGGAGGCCCTACTTCCTGGCCCCGGATGCCATCACCAGAGGTGTCCACCTGCGAGGCGGCATCGGATGCGGCAAAACGTCCGTCCTCCGGCAGCTCCTCGTCCAACGCGGGCTCGCACTCCCCTGGGTGCACTACGACTTCATCGGCGTCGGGCACCGCGAGTTGGAAGCCTGGATTGCGTATACGGCGACCGCGATCGCGGTCGCGGAGGCGACATCTCCCGTGCTCGCTGGCACGACGGCGGCCTTCCTCCGCCGCTTCGCCTTTCTCACCGTGGGCGGCCCGGAGCCCGCCGTGCGCTTCGATCTCCTGCGCCGTCGCCGCCTGCCCGATGGCTCGCCGGAGCGCATCCGCGACGTGGTCTCCCGTGCGTTGGAAGTCCTGTTTGTAAAACTCAACGACGCCAACGCCGGGATGCGGGTGCGTTTCGACCGCATCGTGACCGCCGTTCTGACGGCCTTGGTCGCCGCGAATCGCCCAATTACGGAATGCTTCGACGCGCTGTATAACGACGAGTATCCCGCCTTCCTCGACCGCGAACTCGACGCACACCCGGTGCCCGAGTGCGAGCGCGAATACGTGCTCCATCAACTCCGCGAACTCGACCAGGTGTATGCCCGCCGTCCATCCGATCCCCGCAAGAAGCGCTTCATGTTCGAGGACGAAACCGGCTCCACGCATAACAGCCTCGCGGATTTCGGGCCCGGGAAAGTGCTCGGCGAAATCTTCGGCGCGGAGAGCTTCCCGCTCGAAGACGTGGCCTACGGCACCGCGTGCCTCAGCATCACGAACCTCGAAGCCCACGACCTCACGAAGGTGAAAGCGTACCAGGCCGTCCACGCCATGCTGCACGCCCTCTGCCTCCACCGCGTGGACATCCCCGGCGTTCCGCACCTCTTCTCGATCGTGGACGAGCCCTGGTGGATGCGCCGAAACGTCCCCGGCATCCTCGCCGTGTCCCGAAATCTCGGCGTCTCGTACGCGCTCCTCCACCAGGACAATTCGCAGTTCGAAGACATCGGGCTCCGCACGCTCGCGAAGCAGCTCCCCGCGCTCACGAACCTCCAGATCCGCTTCCGTCCGCCGACCATCGACGAAGCCGAGGAGGAAGTCCTCCACACCCACGAGATCCAGCCGGACGGCCTCGTGCAACGCTTCTGGGCGTCGGGATCCAGCTCCAGCACCACCGATTCCTCCACGATCTCGAAGTCCTGGGCGAATGCGCTGCGCCACTCCGAGTACGGCGAGTTCGCGGGCTCGGGACACACGCACGGAGAAGCGAACGCCTACGGGTCCTCGAGCGCGTCGAGTACGAGCGACCATGAAGTCCTGAACGTGGTCGGCTTCGGCGATCAGGTAAGAATCCTCTCCCAAGCGGCCCTGCGCCGCCCACGGTTCCGCGGCGTCGTGACCTACGAGGGGTGGGGCACCGAGGTGGATTTCATGGAAGGGCCGCTTTTCCCGCACATTCTTTTCGGCGTCCCGATCCTCGACCTCTTCCATGCGGCCTTGGACGCCTCCCTCCGCATGTGCACTATCCTGCACACGCCCTTCGCGCCCTCGTTCTCGCTCTCCTGGTCCGCCCTCCGTGCGCCCGCTGCGCGAACGTCCGACGTTCCGCTTCCGTCCGCGCGGGGAGAGGCGGCACGAGACACGGCTCCCGCCGATCGGTCGGCGTCCGAGATGGTTCCGGCGTCGCCGCAAGGAGGCCCGATCGTGGCCGCGGAAAGCGACACGCCCGAACGCGCGCCGGTTCCACCTCCGGTCTTTCCTGGCCTCCCGGCGCGCGCAGCGCAGCCTCACCGAAGGCGGCGTCGCCGCCGCGGGAACGGAGGGTCGCCGGGTGCCCCGTAGCGCGCGCTCGCGCCTCCATCGCGGTCCCCTCCTCGATCCGCTTGCCCTCCAGCAACGTGATCTCGCGATTCTCCAGGATCTGTTCTATTACCGCTTCGCCGCCGCACCCGCGCTGCATTTCTCGGCGCGTTGGGCGAGCGGCGGGGCAGGGGCGCACTACATCCCGAAGCGTATCGCGCAACTCTGGCGGGCCGGCTACATCGAGCGCTTCCGGAGCACTCAGACCTTGTATCTCCACGGCTCCGAGCCCTTCGTCTACACGATTGGAAGCGGCAAGGCGTCGGCCGCTGCGCGGACCGGGCTCCGGCCCGCGGACATTTCCGCGGAGCGCTGGCGGCAGGTGCTCGCGGAAGCGGCACCCGCGCGGGATCGCGTGCGGCACGCGCTCACACTCATCGGCATTCCGCGGCAAGAGATCGAGCGCGTGCTCCACAACAATACCGAGCTCGCGCTCAAGCACTACGCGGGTGAGAGTTCAGGTGTTCGGCATCACGTGCTCGCAGCGGAGTTTCTTTCGAAGTTCTGGTTTGACGCCCGCATGCGGGGCGATGCGGTCTCGGACATCGAGCCGGATGGCATCGCCGATTTGTCATTTCGTGAGCCCGAGCCGCGAAAGTATCGCGATCTCATCACGGCGGGCGGCATCGTTCCGATCAAGCCGGATTGCCTGTTCACGATCGCCGGCAAGCGCTATGCGCTGGAAGCGGAGACGGGTTCTTCAAGCGCAGCAAAGCTCCTCATGAAGCTCAGACGATATGCGCGCCTCATGGAGTGCTCGGGGACAGTCGTGCGGGATCACCCGCAGCCCACCGTCGTTCTCTATTGCGAGACCGAGGCCCACGCCGAGCGCACGGCCATCTCCGTCTCGCGCTCCGTACCTCCAGCCATCGCCGCGCGGGTTTCGGTAGCGACGTTCGCGCGCCCACTATGGTCTGTTCGATGAGCATCGCATACCGCGATCAGTCCGTAATAACCTCTTGGCCCGGGACACGACGATCTTGCTGCGGCGGACATACCCGCCGCAGCATTGTTCGCGTGCCCTAAGCGGGAGCCCTTCAAAAATTGGTGCGCGGCCGCCTCGGTGGCGGCATGAATGGATACTTTGGATCGCCAAACGCACGGAGGAACTCAACGGTATCGACGGCCCACGGCACACCGAATTTCCCAGGATCTTTCAGGAGCCCCGGACATTCGCTGGCATGTTTCTCGAGCTTGGATTGGCTCCAGCACGCTAAACAACGGACATGTTGCGCCACCAGAAATGATCGGATGCGTCCACCGATGCCCGTCGGCAGTTCAACGGGACGACGATCGATCAGTTCGACAACAAACTCCGAGTGCCACCAGTTCAATTCTTCGAAGTCGGGCAGGCACTCCACGAACCGATTCGGACCAAGAAGCAAAAACTGCGGCTCGTTCAGAATCTCCAAACCGAGAAGCTCCGGATTCTGCAACTCGCGTTCGACGTCTTTGCGGCGCTTATCCCGAAAGCGCTTTTTGCCGCGGCGAAGAAACGGGTTCTGCGGAAATCGAAAGCCTAGAGTCAAGAACCCACGAAGCTTGTTACCGGCTTTCTTGCGCTCGGCTTCTGTGAGTTCGCCAGTTACGCGTACGTAGACATCCTTTCCTTGAACATCGAAAATGACAGGCATCGAATCCTCCAGACAGAAGTTCGATGGCCAGGTCTGGACTTGCGGAACACGCCAGCGTTGTGTACTACAAATAATGTACGCGTGGCTTCTGCCGAGTGCCTTTCGTAGGGGATCATCCCGGCTCCCGCTCGTTCCCCTGCTCGCACGTTCGTGTGGGCAGGGTTTCCCTGACCGATTGGAAGCAACGCACCAAGCGGAACCTGTTGCGTCGCTTCAGCGGTGCAGGCCAACCACAGAAGGGCGGTTGATTCTCCTACCCATAGGCTCAGCGAGATTCTTGAACCGGCAACGCCAATCTGCCTTGCCGCATCGAACCTCAACGACCCACGTCATAGACAAAGAGTACCACTACCACTTCCCACGCGCGCGGATTCGGAGAATGCAACTTCGACGCGTTTCGCTCTGGTAAGCGCCGTGGGTTTGAAGGAGAGGAAGTAATTCGAGCGTGAAGCTCAGTTGCCGCTCCGCCGTTTCACTAGCCGTTGCCACGGCCCTAGTTCGCTGTCCCTGATCGGCTACGCGCGACACACGCGTATCCGTCTCTTATGGTTATTTGTCTTCGGTCGTGTGGCCTGTCGGCTATAAGAACGCGATCACCCCGATCATCGCCGCCACACCGTGCAGGAGATTGTTGAAATAGGAGGTAGGGATTTCTGCCCCTGCGTCACTCCTAAGTGTAGCAACGGTCGACCCACGCACAAGTGAGAGAAATAACTAAGCGGCCGCAGGCCGTCAAAAGGAAGGACTGTATTCTATGCGTCTACGATCACTTGCCCTCGCGTTACTCATCGCTCTTTTCGCGTTCCCAAGTTTCGCCGCACCAAGACAAGACCCGCCCGACCGCGGCATGGTTCCCGCGATCATCAAAATCATCAGGCGCCTGTTGCCAATAATCCAGCCCCTCGACGACCCGTACATCTCGCCGCCCCGACCGTAACCTGAAGTCGCCTCGTCTCATCATTTTCGAGTCGCAGTGACGGGAGGGGTCGGCTAGCACCCTTCCCGTCAGTTTCCTGAAATCACGCGGGCACGGCAAACGCCGCCGAAGGACTGGCCAAGAGATACTTGAAGAAGGCTTGAACGTACCGGAGGGCTTCACGGACTTGCTCGACTGACCGCGCCGCCGTTGTTTCGCGCTGCACAAAGGCCATCGCCGAGCGGACGTTATCTGGTAAGTCGTAGTCAGCGTAGGTCTCCGCGAGTTTCGCGCACTCGTCATGTGCCCACTCGACATTGTTCCGAAGCTCGGTGACAACGTCTGTGAGTTCCACCAGCACTTGGGCCGCCTGTATGTGCAAGCCGTAGTGCAGCATGTCAACGTACACATTTTGGAAGGTCGATATCGCGGCTTCCAGTGATCCACGCTTGTGCAGGATTCTCGCAAGACCGCCGACCGTACGGACAATTTCGGCGTCCATGCGCTCCTTGCTGAAGAGCTGGAAGGCTTGCTCGAGCTGTTGCTCTCCGAGGTCGAGTTCGCCCATGCGTATGTTGCATTGCGCAATGTTGTTGACCGTGCGCGCAACCTCGCGCGGATTATTCTGTTCTTCCGCGATTTTTCGCGCGACAGAATAGGCGTCGCGTGCTGCGGGGTACTCTTCAAGATCCACGAGGATGCCGCCGCAGACCTGCAGTGAGAGCAGATAGCCACGCGGCTGCGCATGCTGCCCGAAAAGGCGGACGCTCTGCATGATGAGGTCGAGCGCCTCTCGGGTGTTCCCGAGGTTGTGCAGACTCTGCGCGCGGATCAAGGTCGCGGACGCAACATCGATCGCAAGCGCCGGCGTGTCGCTGAAGATACCGATCGCGCGCGCAGCCGCGTCACTTGCCTCACCGTACCTGCCAAGCGCGTTCAGCGCGTTTGCGTGCTCCTTCCAGGCGAGCCCTCGAATGAAGGGCACGAGAACCAAGGACCCTGGAATGATGTCGATATCGTTCACCCGTGCAACAACAAACGTCGTCACGGCCAGCGCAAGGCGCGGATTGCTGTCGAGCAAATCGTGCGCGAATGAGAGCAAGGCGCGGAAAACCCCATAGGAACTCCAGCCGCCTTGAGCAGCAAAAAACTGCGGCCACGCCGTGACGGGCTCGGTGCGCAACGTCTCTAACGCCGCCTCGCCAATCGCCGTCTCGCGGTTGAGCAGTTGGGCGAAGGGGCCAAGCATGGATTTGTGGCTCATGGTCGCTCCTTCGTCAGAAAATGACGAGTTCTTTCGGGGATTGATCTTCTTTCATCTCGATGAGAATGCGCCCGCCCTCGTCGCGAATCTGCGTGAGGTACTGTTCAAGTTGAAGCGCACGCCGGATGACCTCCGCGAGGGTGCTGCCGCGCTGATCGGCGAGCGCGCGCAAGATCTCGGAACTCTCGGCTGGTAGGTTCAGCGTTGTTTTCACGGCAGGCGCGGTACGAGAGCGCACGACTTTCGGCATACCTAAAACCCTCCTAAGCGAGGCTCGGACCTGTACCCCCTCGCTGATGGGAGTGTGAAGTATATGCCGCACTTTGTGACCTGTCAAGAGGTATGCATGTATATCTTTACGACGCACCTCATGACCGGAAGAAAGATACCCCAAAGCCCGCTCTTGTCTGGTACTATCATGTTTCGCGACTTCGCCACCCATAGGAAACATGCGGAGCGCGTTGACTGGGTCTCAATGCTCGAGGTGGAGGAATGACGACCGCGTGGCGCTTTGATGAGACGGATATTGGATCGATGCTGTTCGATGAGGACGTGCGGCCGTTCCTGCCTGCGGTCACGCCCGCGCTCGAACGCGCACTCGTCGAGATCCTGGAGAACCCCTTTGCGAACCCGCGCGCGGTCGTGCGCGGCGAGGTTGTCTACATCAAGCACCTCAACCCGTCCCTCGTCAGCAGCGAGGTCGTCCCCGCACTTCTCCTCGCGTATACCGCGGTGCAGCGCGAGCGCCTCATCAAGAAGTTGGCGGTTTGCCGGGCGGCAGACGTTGCGCCCGACGGCATCGCATCCACCGACCAGCAGATCTACCGAGCCTTGGAGCGCGTCGTCGAGACGGTCATTCGACGGGCGCGTCACCAAGACCACTAGCACCGAGCCGGAGAAAATTGGACGAACGATGTCGCCGCTGCAACAGATAGCTCACGATCTCGCGACTAGCAACCCCTACTCGCTAGTTGTGATCGTCGCCGTCGTGATCGGGACCATCTTGAAGCACATCAAGCATCCCGAGGCCGAAACCGAGGGCTGGATAGGTATCGTCAAAGACACCTTACTCGCGATGCTCCAAATCACTTGTATTTTTGTCGTTAAGCGTTGGTTTGGTTACCTGCTCGGCGATCATTCCGAAGAGGGCGGTATCTCCTTGCTTAAGATGTTTAGTTTCGGCCATCTCGCCGTCGCGGTTAACTGGTTGGTAAAAATCATGCTGAGGTTCTTCCCATGAGACAAACATTGGTTTATCGGCTTAGCCCTGTGTTGATGGTGCTCGCTGCGATGGCGGGTTACGTTGCGTGGGAGGCTGCCATGCACGCGACGGGTGCGAGCAGCGCGATGGAATGGACGATCGCAGCAGGGCTCGCACTCGGTGGCATTGTGTGGGCGACGCCGCAAATTCTTCGGTATTGGCCGCAGCCCGTCGGGTTTGGCTCGCTGCCTTTCGCACCCGTGCGCTTCGGTCATGCGGCGAGCGACTTGCGGCGTCCTTTGCTTCTCGCCAAATCGGGATGGCGTTTCGGCAATCCATTGAAGGAGGCCGTCGAGCCTGACGTGGAACGCTTCATGCCGATGGTGCGGCCCGAGCTTGAACGAGCGCTCGTGGATATTCTCGAACATCCCTTGGCAATCCGTCCGACCGTGGAGCCCGGCTCCGACCCGGCCCGCATCAAACACATTCACCCGTCGATGGTGGGGAAGAAGGAAGCGCCCACGCTTCTGCTGGCCTACACCGCAAAACCGCGCGAGCAGGTGATTCCCCAATTGGCGCTTAGCCGTGCCGTTGCTGCGGCACCAGGGCTTGTCGCTACGGATGATGAGCTGACAACTGCGGCCCTAGAACGCTTGATGGAGACTGTCCAGGCGCGCCTGGACGGTGGAACGGGCCACTCCCTCGCGATCGAGAACTAATCCGCAAGCATCCCGGCCGCCTGATCTCCCGGCCGGGTCCGATCGCGGAAGAGTTCCCGAGAGGTTATCGGGCGAGCAAGCTCGCGATTCGCTGCCGATCGGCGCGCGTCACGCGCACGAGCACAGGTAGCGAGACCAGGCGATCGGTGGATGGTTTCGGCGTCTCGGCGGCTGGCTTTACTTCGGTGGGTTTCGTCATGACATCCTCTTTATCTGTTTACGCTTCACGCGGCCGATGGGACACATCCCGGTTGGCGCACGCGGTTGCTGGTTAAGTTGTCGCTCATGGGAAAGGACCGTTCGAATAAGGAGTGACGCAGGCGAGCACTTCCCTACCCTTTATTTTCAACCGCGCTCTTTGTTCCCACGGGAAGCACCCGGACCGGTCGCCATCACCCCAAGTGCGGCTCGGCGGGAGCACACACAAATCCCGATCTGGTACGCCGTCTAACAGTCGCATGCCTGATTCCTGAAGTGAATGTGTTGCCCATATTTACCACAACACGAATGCTCAGTCTAGCATTTCTTATGGAAGGCCCGACTGGTTGAAGCGAGCCTCGTTCCGCCGGCGTTCGGGCGGAGCGGAAGGAGGTAGCGTTTCCGCCCATCGACCTGACTGCTTCGGCCGTTCGGCTACCGCGCTCGCGGCTATACTCCGCGCGTGCGCAAGTGCTTCGGACTGATCCTTCTGCTCGTCACCACGGGCGCCGCGTTTGGCCGTGAGCCCGTTCCCCAACGACCCGCCGTCGTTGAGCATCCGCAGGATGGTGGGACGCTCGTGCGGCGCTTGGAGGAGGGTGTGCGAACCCTGAATCCGCTTTGCGCGCAAACCCTGAGCGAGCGCTACGTCGCGCAGTATCTCTTCACGCCGCTCGTCTACCTCGATGCCCATATGCGCCTCGTCCCAGGCGTCGCGCGATTGTCTTCGGTGTCCCACGACCACTTGGTGTATCGGTTCGTTCTCGATCAGGGGGCGACCTTCTCCGATGGTTCCCGCGTTCGTCCTCGTGATGTGGTGTTCACCCTCCAGAAAATCTACGACCCGAAATCGCTAGCGCACAACGCTGGCGAGTTCGCGTACCTCGATTTCGCCCGGACGCTCGTCATCGACGACATGACGGTCGATATCGCATTCACGAAAGCGCTCGCAACACAGATGACCTGGTTCGCGGACGTGCTTGTGCTCCCGGAGCACGTCTACGCACGAGGTGACTTTAAGGCGGACTACGTCGATCGTGCGGTCGGCAGCGGACCCTACACGCTCCTCCAGCGCGAAAGCGATAGGATCATCGTTCAACGGCGGAAGGACTACTGGCGCGAGAAGCCGCACATCGATCGCGTGATCTTCCGTGTCCTCCCCGACTACACGACGGCTTGGCTTGCGCTGCAGAAAGGGGATGTCGATGAGTCGTACATCCCTTCCTACGATTTTGCGCACGCGGTCAAAGACTCGGTGCTCCAGCGCACGCTGACTCTCTATTCCTTCTCGACGCCCGCTTACATCTGCATCGCCTGGAATCTGCATCGTCCGATCCTCGGGGACATCCGGGTTCGCCGTGCGCTCGCGATGAGCGTCTCGATGCAGAACGCCCTGGGTTTGTACGGTGCAGCGCGCGCATTCATGGGTCCTTTCTCGCCCGATCATGCCGGCTACAACCCGGCCGTACGCCCGCCTCCCTATGCGCCTATCGCGGCCCGGAAACTGCTTGCTAAAGCAGGATGGATCCCCGACCACGACGGCGTTTTGCGCAAGGACGGCAAACCCTTTCACCTCGTGCTGCTCATGCCCGGGAAAGGCGTGCGACCCTTCGCTCAATTCGTACAGGCCGAGCTCCTCAAGATTGGTGTGCAGCTCGACATCGACTCGATGGATTCTCCCTCGGCGCAGCAGCGCATCGACGATGGCGACTATGACGCGGCATGCTACCGTCAGTCGCTCGACCCTGACGCAGACCTCTACCCCCTTTTTCATTCCTCACAATTTCCCAAGGCGGTGGGGAACGGCCCGACGGTCGGAAAGAACGTCGTTTTCTACACCAACAAAAAGGTCGATCAACTTCTCGAGAAAGCGCGAACGGAGCCGAACGCGGAAATTCGAAGCGCGCTCTGTAAGCGCATCCACCAGCTCATCGCGGACGACCAGCCCTACAGTTTCTATATCCAACTGATGGATGGGTGGGGCATGAGAAAACGCGTGCGCGGCGTCGCGATCAGCCCCCGGAGAGGTCTGTTCCTCTCGTACCCTGGCGAGTTCGCGTGGTGGCTTGCAGGCGACACGCAGTAGCGGGTGCGACATTCAATCGGCGAGGCTCAAATCCGCCGTCTTCAAGCGCTTGATTTGAGCATCCGATGACTCGGTCTAGTCGCCACGTCACCGTTTTCACGAATCTTGCAACAGGGCAACAGGGGAAGCCGGGATCGGACCGACTGACCCTACGCGCTTACCCGCGAATCCGCGTTGCCTGAGCGTAGACGCCCACCACTGGATTGAATGGCGAGAAGTGCGGCGTCAACACCGGATACCCCGGGTCGCCCCAGTGCAGGAAAAACGGGATCGTCTCGACGACGAAGTCCTTACGCGTCTTGTTCTCCGGTTCCTCGTTTAGGCTGCGGAGCTCGGGCGCATGCTTCTCGATGTACGACTGGCTCCAACCCCTGATGAAGCGCAGGTGTCGATCATGCAGCAGGGGCAGGACTTCATCCCCGGGCTTCAGCGGAAGGTAGAGCAATCGTCCTTCCACGCGGAACAAGCCGAAATGCATGCGCGACCACGACAGCGTTTCCCAGTCGGGAAGCCACCACCAGATCGAGCCGTCCGGCATGCGGACATACCGCGGCTGGTTCAGTTTCGGCAGCCCGAGTTCCTCTGCGTTGCAGCATTCGCGCACCTCACCGTACCGGCGAAACATGCGAAAGCGCTCTTTCCCTTGCCGCAGCATCCTGTTGTCTTCCGAGAGGACTCCTTTCGCGAGAAGATCCAGCATGCGATTGCCGATCTCGATCAGCTCCGAGTCGGGCGCATTCTCGTCCGGGATAATTTTGAAGGTCGCATCATAAATACGAAGATCCAAGCACATAATTCACCTCAATGCGGCCATTGCCGCGGGTTGGCGCTGCGTCGCAGCGTTAGACAAATGAGATGAAGGCGTTTTGGGACCGGACTTGCGAGCGCTCGGATCTACTGCTATACCGAGCACGCTGGCTACGGTTTCGCTTTCGGCAAAGGTTGGCCGCGGCCGGACATGTCCGCTGATCCCCCTGCTGCCGCGTGGCGGCAGGGGTTCCCGACTCGTCTTCTGACAAGAGCTCAGAAACAGCTCACGTACGAAACTGCGAGTTTTCGTATGTCAGTCTGTGCGCGCCCCCCAACCGAAGCCTCTCTCTAGGCGCCGAGTCTCCTATGACGAGTTAGCGTTAGTCGGATCGCCGACGTGTATGGGTCGTCCACGATGGTAAATCAGAGCTTCAAGCGGCCCGCGTTGACGCTCTGTTGTCGCAGTCACTGATTGGGAGAATAGCACCGTCGGATAATTCGTCAACCCCTCCATTTCGACGGCGTTCGAGCACCACGAAACCTCGCGTAACCCCGATCTTTTTTCTAGTGCTCTAGTTGTTGTGCAGTTCGATCGTCTTCGTCTCGCGTTGCATAACCTGCTCAATGATCGTTTTGCGACGGGAGATTGCACATACGTCGGGCTACGCGCCGCACGGTTCTTTCTCAAAATCACCTCACCCCAAGTTCTATGGCGATCCAACTTCGCCTTATTGGTACGGTCACCGATGCGCCGAGAACCCTTACGTACACGAAAGCCGGCATGCCACGACTCAGCTTCGGCGTGCGCGTCGGGACGCTCCGATCAAAGCACTACATGGTCGTCGGGTACGGGACGATGGCGCGCTTCGCGGACATCTTCTTGCACACCGGCAACCGCGTCCATGTGAGCGGTGCCTATCTCCGGCGCTACCCGGCCTTCGAGGGACTTGTGCGCGCGCACACCATTAGGCACGTCGGCGGTTCCATTCCTCCGTATCCCGGGACGCTCATCCAGTTCGTTCCGGCGAGGCCACGGGTCACAGAAGGCGTGGCAGGAGCTCGCCCGATCCCGCATGAACAAGCGGACACCGCGAGCAATGCAGCAGCGTCGTCCTCCATGATCGACGATGCGATTGCGGCCGCCGTAAACTAGCGTTTCGGGAGTCGGCTCCTGGGGGCGATCGTAGCCAGCAATCTCCGTCGCCTCTCTTCGCTCCCTGCTAATGATGTGTGAAGCGCCATCGCTCGCCGGGCACCAGAGCACATAGATGGTGACGACTATGATGGCCGCGCTGCTTTCTGTCTCGCGCGGCGCCGCGACCCGATATCGATGCGAGGGTTTATCCGGCGTTGCGCCTAAAGGTCTCCTGCACCATCATGCGGCGGCAAGCGAGGTTGACGGTCTGCTGTTCTTCGCGACGATTCGAAATGGCAATCGGTCAGCGACATGACCCCTGCCGCGCCTTTGTTTCCGCGTCACCGCTCTACCAGCCGTAGCATCGCGTTCAGGGCATCACAAACCGGTTGCGCGTTGTCCCGGTTCAGCCCTCCGCAGAAGAACTCCCGGCCTTCAACATCCGTGAAGAACAGCATTCCTCTCGCACCGCCGCTATCACCGAGCGCGAACGACCCGCCCCGGTAGCGGGCAAGGGAGCGCCGCACGATGCCGCGGAGCTGGGCGCGATCGGGTTCCACGCGGGAAAGCGTAGCGTCAGTTCCTTGCCTCTTCCAATCCGACTTCCGCGAGCCAATCCAGCAACTCCTGCGCGAGTCCTCTGATCTGCGTCACCCGGAGCTTCGCTTCGTGGCGATCGGATGATGTACGGAGGCTGTCCAGCGCGGAGAGCATGGTCGTCGTCTCGGCGCTGATGACATCGAGGCTTGCGAGGAGGCTGGCAGTCGCGGTCATGGGACAGGATGGTAGCGCGCTCGGAAGCCTTGGGACACCGCTTGGCCGGGTCTTCATCGAGCAGCCTGATTCGCCGGACGACGGACGGCTTCCGTTCGGGCTGCTCGATTTCCTGTCACAACCAGCCACATCGATGAGGTAATAGGAAGTCGTGGACGCGGGCGGTGCCCACACTCGGCGACCTCGGTCTGCTATGACACCCGTAGCGCGTACATGCGTTGATTGCCGTCGCGTCTCACCAGGAGATCGCCGTCAATCGCCGCTCGTATTCTCGACAAGCTCCTCTTGATCGATTCGGCAGTTCGTTGCGGGAGCTTCTGTTTCAACGCGGTCACGGCCATTCCTGAACTGCCACACCTGAGCAGCATCCGTAGAACCTGTAACTCAGATGGATTCAGTCGCGCGACGCCCGTCCGTGTCTTCACAACGCCGGAACCCACGTTGATTGCGCAGCTCGCAAGCTGAACTTGCCGTCCCTGACCCTTGCGAAGCAGGGATTCCAGTTTCCTCGCCGCATCGTCCCGAAACCCTCGCCGTTGTGTTTGAAAGTATAAGGACGGATGAGCGAGTGCTTCCAGTCGTTTCAGTGCCTCATGAAGGCTTGCCTTCATGCTCGCATACTGTGGCGCGAGTCGTGGCTCGCCCAAAATGTCTCGCGTAAGCTGCAGGAGCAAGAACGGTGGCGGCGACGCAGGCCCAAGGGCCCGATAGAGCGCTTCGTCGAATTCAGCTCGTGCACGACCTTCGTCATCCGGTCTGCCCCACGCGAGATGCAGCAGCGCAAGATTTGCGAAGCCGAAAATGATCGCTTCCTTAATATTGCGCGCCCTGGCAATGGCGAGCGCACGTAGGCGGTCACGCTCGGCCTCGTCAAAACGATGGAGCCGCAAGAAGAGGTCGCCCCGTTGCGCCAATGTGTCCAGCAACACATCGCTCGTACGATCGTCAGATGCTGCCGCGATCACATCGTCGTATGCGCGCAGGGCATCGTCGACACGCCCGAGCATCGCGTTGATCATCCCGCGCCTGAAACGGATCGTCAGCTCGCCGAGGACATCCGGCTGCCTCCGCCGAGCGTCAAGCGCTTTGTCGAGCCAGACAAGCGCATCGTCTCCCCGGCCGAGCACGCCCAGGACTCGCGCCGCATCGGATGCCGTCGTCGCGGCTCTTCCCCAGTCTTGGAACGCAACCGCATCGCCGTGCGCGATTCTGAATCGCGCAAGCGCTCCGTCGAAGTCGTTCACCTTTTCGAGAAGGTGGGCGTGCATCGCGTCAACGGTCGGCTTTCGTGCCGCAAGCTCGGGCACACCGCTGAGCAGTTGCTCGGCTTCTTCCAACGCCTCCCAAGCTTGCCGGAGGTCGCCCAGCTTCAGCGATGCGAAACTGCGCCGGTGGCGGCTTAGGAATTGCTGCCACGGCGGTGCGCTCCGGCTTCGGGGATCATTCTCGGTCGCCGCGAACAGTGTCCGTGCGTCGCGATAGTTACCCGTGCTGTATTCGCGCTCGGCAGCGAGCCATCGCTCGTCGAACGATGCTTCCGGATCGATACCGAGCTTGACGCCGCGCAGAAGGTTCACGACCTCGTCTCGATTACCGTCCTTCGCGGCGCGCAGCGCAGCGGCGATTATGGCCCCCTTCCCATCGCGCCGTTCCTTTCCTGTCATCGATGGTCACCGTAGCAGGCGCACCATCGACTTGTCGATGTTCTGGCATCTGGACAAGGAAGGTCGCCGCTGTCCAGATGATCTGGAGTTTTTCTGGAGCCGTCGTGATTCCCGTCAACATGATCGCTCATTATCTCGACCCGCTCGCGCTCCTCGTACCAGTGCTCATTGTGATCGGTAGATTCGTGTGTATCGACGTGGATAACAGCGGCCGACGAGGGCGTGTACGCTGGCGCATCCGATTAGGCCTGTCGCACCTCCCTCGCGAGAAACCCGCGCCGCGCGCATTGATGCAGCTCGAGGATGCTGCGCTGGACAAGGCGCCAGGCGTTGGCGCACAACGATGAACCGTCCTTATGGCTCCGCAGTCGCCCCAAGCCAACGGCAAACCTGCAAAAACTGGCGATCATGCATCCTGCCCAAGGCGTTGAGACGCGCGTCGGCGACAACCGTCGTACGCGATCGGCTGGCGCGGAGGATGCCTGCGGCAAACGACGCCGGATTGTTTTCTACATACACTGCATATGGTCCAAGGAGCTCTTGCAGGACGGGCAAAGGGAGGCACACAACGGGCGTGTGCATTGCCATCGCTTCGACCGCCGGAATGCCGAAGCCTTCATAACGGCTCGGAAATAGTAGCGCGTGGGCGTTCGCCAGGAGATCACGCAGCCGCCCGTCGGGCACATACCCGAGGACATCGACGCAGTCCTCCAGCCCAGCGTCGCGTATAAGGCCACGAACTGGGACGTCGTTCTCGCGGAGGTTTCCGATCAGCGCGGCACGAAAACAGCGCGTCTTTTGCACAAGCCGAAGCGCGTTTAACGCGAGCGTGATGTTCTTGCGCGGACATTTGACGCCGATGATCACGTAGTCATAGTTTTCAGGACATCGTGGTCCAGAGAGACGGCCGACCAATTGGGCGATATCCGGATATAGCGCGCGGACATTCGATCCTCGAAAGTATCGCCGAATCTCGCTCGCCATCGCATTTGATGGCGCCAGCACGAGCTCGGCGTTTCGCACCGAGGTCGATATGAGCGCCGCGAACCGTTCCACCTTGCGCGCGGCGATGTCCGCAGGAACCGCAAGTGGGGCTAGGTCATGGATTACCACGGCACGACGACAGGGGAAGGTTGTGTTTACGAACGCGGTGGAGAGGTACACGTCGGGCGCGTAACTCGCCACAAATCGCTCCCATGCAGCGAAGTACTCGTCCGTGTAAACAGATCCGCTGGGCCGTTCGGTTGGGGCGGCAACGATCTCTGCATGCCGAGCGTCGCGCCACAATGCCGCACCGATCGCGGAGGCAGCGACAGCGACGGTGACGTGTGTTGTCACGCCGAACGTGTTGATAATCTTCCGGGTGAGCCAGTGCGCGTACACCCCGAGGCCATCCATCCTCGGAGTGACGACGGTCGCATCAATGAGGAGCCGTGCGGTCAACGGTCGCCACGCATTCGCTGATTCAGAATACACGACGGTTTCGCGTTGCTGCGCACAGCCGGTGGCCCACGTGGGTGTCTGCTTCTCAGAACACGGCAGAGAACAAACTCTGCGCGTAGGGCGATACCCAAAACGCCGGCGATCCGGGTCCTTCAGCTCCTCTTTTGTGTGACAGCGCGCTGGGCTCGTGCGCAGCTCGCGGACAACTTCGACCGGCTTCGCGCGCGGATGCGACCGATAGGCGATGCTCTCCGCCGCGAGTTCGTGAGATTGCACACCCGGCTGCATCCCAGCCGCTCACGCGTTCTTTCTCAAACATCAGTCACCCCAACCCATATGCGCAGCGTCAACAAAGTGATCGTCGTCGGGCACCTCGCAGCCGACCCCGAGCAGTCCACCACCAAGACGGGCCTCGTCCGCGTCACCTTCCCGATCGCAACGCATCGCGACATCACATCCGAAGGCGCGAAGAAGGAAGTCACCGACTACCATCGCGTCGTCACTTGGGGGAAGCTTGCGGAGATCTGCTGCAAGTATCTCGGCAAGGGCCAGGGCGTCTACGTCGAAGGCATGCTCCTCAATCGGGCGCACGAAGTTGCCGGTCAGCGACGCTACACGACCGAGATTCGGGCCGATGAGGTGAACATGCTCACCTGGAAGAAGAAGGACGGCGTGACCAAGGTGACCCTCGAGCCAGCGGAGGCGGCGTAAGCCCGCTTCCCAAAGGGGACGAGTGCTCTGTGCAATCTCACACTCGCTCCCACTTCGACGGAGTTCGCGACCGCATCGCCCGGTCGTGATTCCCTTCTTCACGCGGACGACTTCCACGTTCGACGGCCCTTCGGCCGCCGCGCTCTTTGAAAAGACCAATAGCAACATGCACATCGACCGAAGGCGTATCTCTTTCCGCCTCTCTCTCATGGACATTTCCCGCTACACCCACGTCATCCTCGACGAGCATTCCGGCGAGCCGGTCGGCGCTGTCCGCGACGTTGACGAGCTCGAAGACGGCACGCAATTTGGCGTCGTCCGACGCTTCCATTCGTCCGGGCCCGCGACGTACATGTGGCTTCATGGCTTGCTCCTGCTTCCGGTCTCCGAGGCCGCGCCGCACGTGCGCAACCACCTCGCCTGGGCGCTCAAGCACCCGCAGCCCGCATGACCGCGCTTGAAAAGCACCACGCCTTCCGTACCACCCTGACGCCCTGCCCGCGGTGCAAGCAAGCCGGGCATCAGGTGGGAGGAGCATCGTGGCTCTACGAACTCACCCTAGCGGACGGAGTCCAGAGTGTCCATGCGCTCGTCTGCAAACGCCCGCAATGTTCGTTCGCCGAGATCATCGGCCTACGGGCTGAGAAGTTGGCGGTTGCGGTCCCGGTTCGGCGCTCGTGGCTTCGTGACGCGATCGCACGCTATCCGCTCACCTTCGCGGCCGCGGCTCTCGTCAATGGCGTTGCGCTTGGCCTCTTTTTCGCGCTGACATAAGCCGGTCACGCCGGTGCGGTTTTCGATGTGGAAGTCGATCCGCACCTTCCCCGAGAACATCAGGGCAAGAGAATCCGAAGAATCCTCGAAACCGTCGCGAGATGCTCGACCGTCGCCTCGTCCGGCGGCATGCCGGCGAAGCTGAAGCGACCCGCCTGGCCTTCGACGCGCACGAGCCGGGAGCCACCCTCCACCGCGACAAGCGCGATCTGCCCGTCCCGAAGCGGCTGCGCGCGTTCGAGGATGAGGATGTCTCCGGGACGAATCCCTTCTTCCTCCATGCCGCGGTCTTTCACGCGGTAGATGACGGAGGCCGCGGGACGCGGCGCGAGGAGGTCCGCAAGCGCGATCGGATCGGAGTCGAGGTGATCGGCAGACCGGGCGAAGGCCATAGGGATGGTGGGGAAGGACTGGTTCACTATGGGGTGCGATCGCTCACCATGCAAGGCACCGATGGCCGCGATCTTCGAGATTTTCTCCAGGCCGTCAATGCCAGCAGTCTCGCGAACGCCGCATCCAATCAGGAAAGACGTACGTATCCCGAACCCTTCTTGGGCTCATGGCTTTGAGGAGTGTCTTAGTTGCGGGCTCTGGATGCGCGCGGGATTGCAGCTCAGCGCGCATCGCAGGCCTATCAGCGAATATTCGCCGCCCTGATCGCCTCGCGCAGAATTTGTGCTTCGTCGTCCGTGAGGTCGTCCTGGTCTACGCTGCCCGTGTAGCATTCTGCGTCCTCGAACACTTGACCGTCTTCATTGTTGATGCTCACGAAGATCACGGGGTACTCAAGCCGATCACCTTCGACATCAATGCCTCGTGGCGTGATGCAGTAGCGCGTAATGGTGTACGCGACCTCGATGCTCGCTTTGCCCTCTCTCGTGAGGGCAATCAGCTCATCCTTCGTCATGGGGATTGGATTAGGTTCGCAAAGAACGGCGTCGGGAGCTGCAATCTCGCGTCGCCTTGCGATTTTCTACGACTGGGGAGGAAGCGGCGCGAAGACCGTCGAAGTGCTGCTACCGGCCATCGGATGCTACCGGCCGACACGCCGCAGCGTCGAACCAGACCCGGCGCCACGCCCGTGGAGCAGGATCTCGTTCGGATCGAACTTAAGTGCGTCCTCCACAAAGACGGGCGCGAAGTGGTACCCGTTCGGGCTGATCTCCTCGAGCAAGGCCACCGCGCGGCCATTGAGCTCCTGCGCGGCCGGGTCGGGCGCGCTCATCCGATGGAGCGCGAGGACCCGGCACTCGTGCGCTTCGTCGTAGTTCCGGTAGCGATAGACGCCGACATGCGTCGTGCCTTGGCGTTGCAGGGACAGTTGGAAGCCCGACGTCCTGGGCGGCTCGCCCGCGGACTCGTAGCTCCCGGATAGATCGGCGTTATCCGTCGCGAAGGAGCCGTCAGCGTTCACCAGTGCTTGCCGCGCGCCGTCGATGGTGAGCCAGACGCCCGAGGCGAGTTTCTGCGCTTCGAAATGCCCCCGCGCGTCTGCAGCCGCACCTTGCTGCCCGCGCTCGATGCCGCTCCATTCGACGAGGTATTTCCCGACGATGCCGTTCGCCCGTTCCGCGGCGGTGAGGCTCTCGGACTCGTCGGTGATGGACGCCGTGAGGTGCTCGGGGAGTGCCGCACGATCGAGGAGCACCGCGCGATGGATCACGTCGTCGGGAGCGCTGCTGCGTTGGAACATGCCGCCCGACTTGCCGCCGCATCCCGCGAGCATGAATAGGACGGGGAGAACCGAAAGGAGCGGTCGCCACTCTCGACGGTTCTCCCTCTCGTGTTGTATCCGCGCCGAAGACGAGCGCAGAGTGGAAGCGTTCCTAACTGAACAGCCTGAAATGGGGAAAAGCGGCAAAATCGCACATCAGCGAAGGGCGGCGGGATGGGGAGTACGAGCAGGCGGCCTGTGGTGAAGCACTTGGCGAAGGAGCAGCTTCAGGCATTCTTCCGAGCGATTCCGAGGGAGAACATCCGTGACCGGCTGCTCTTCAACCTCATGTACCTTCACGCCCTCCGCCGTGGAGAGGCAGCAATTCTGACTCTGGACGATTTCTGGGAGGGCAAGATCAGAGTGACCCGACTGAAGGGAGGGAGATCGCTCACATATCCAATGTTCCCGAGCAGCTTGGCTTTGCTCCGGCGCTACCTCAAGGTCCGACCACCGGACGAATGTCCGTACCTCTTCCGAGGTCGTCGTCACGGCCGCGCGCCCCTAGCTGGACGCACGATCGGCCATCTGTTCCACCGCTACGCGACAGCGGCCGGGCTCCCCACCGATCTTCGGCATTCGCACGTCCTCCGACACTCGCTCGGGACGCATCTTGCGAACGAAGGCGTGGACATCTCCGACGCAGCGGAGCAACTCGGACATACAGAGCTCTCATCGACCGCGATCTACTTTGAGATCACCGACCGCAGGCGGCGGAAGGTGCACCGCCGCATGCTGCGATCACCCGAGATCGTGCGTCAGTAGAGGAGTGACCATGTGCCAATTGCCGCTTTTCCCCAAAAGCGTCAATCAGCGCGCTCGAAAAATGGCGAACGCGCCCCAGTCCATCTTAGAAGCCGTACTTCTTCCGTCGAAGTTCGAACGCTTGCTGTCCACCCTCGAGAATGTTCTTCACGTTCTGCTGCACTGCTGGATCGTCGATCGAGCCACAACACTCCACCTTCGTCGCATCACTTGTGGCGCTCAGCACCACGATCTGCTCTGCGTCGCCGAGAACCGGGATATTCGCGTTGTGAGTCGCAACGATAAACTGACGTTGCTCCTTTGATCCCCGAAGGCGGGTCACGATGTCCTCGTAGATGAAACGGTTGTCGAGATCATCCTCCGGCTGGTCAATAATGAACGGCTGGTCGTCGTTCAGGAGCAACAAGAGCAGGATGGCTGTGCTTTTCTGGCCCACAGAAAGCTGAGCGAGTGTTCGGTACTGTGGCTCGCCGGCCGGAGCGACGTTGAACTCAATCGAAATGGCATCAGGTAGGTCGAATGTCTCCAGCTCAAACCGTTCTGCTCGTCCGATCGCCTCGGAAATCCGCTTCCCATTGGCGTCGGTGATGTCGAACTTCTCCACGAGTCGGTCCGGGCCCTGCTCAAGCGCCGCGACGAACGCGGGTAACGAAAAGTTGGCGTGCGTCACAAGCGCGTCCAGAGCCTTCTTCTGCACCCCTGTTTTCAGCGTATCGAGGTACCCTCGCACACTGTCAACGCCGCCTTGAAACTCGACCTTGATCCGCAGAATGCGTGTTAGGCGTTCCGTTATTGACTGCGCTGTTTGGAGGCGGTGTTTGAACCTATCCGCACGGATCTTCCGTAAGCGTTCGAGGAGCGCCTTCCGCTTTACCACTAGCTGCTTCTCGCCCGATGCTTGTTCACGTCGTTCGGCCTTGAGTGGTAGCAGTTCAGCAATCTGACTCTCAAGCTCCATGTAGTCATTCAGTTCCACATCTGGATACTCTTCGGCAAGTTCCGCGAGGATGGACTGACAAGCGTCGTTCTCTCGCTCGACCTCCGCGGTTGTTGCCGTTATGAGTTCTGCAATTCGGCTTGCACGCTTCGTTGCCGAGCTCGCAACTGTAGTCGCGGCAGTCTGCCAGTCCGTTGCGGTCGCCGAAACTAGCTTTCGTGCTTCGTCCAGTTCCGCCTTTAGCGGCTCGCCGATGGGTAGTTCCCCGTACTCGCTTGCCAGCTTCGCAACGCTTTGCTGCTTAGCGTTCTCTGCAAACACGGTAAGCTTCTTCTGCGCACGCTTCAGTTTTTCAACATTCGCGGCCAGTGTTGTTTTGCGCCGCAACTTCTCCGTAATTCCTAGCAACTCGTAGCGCTTCTTCATCTCCTGGAGCTTCGGCAGCTCCTTCAGGCGTTCGTCGATCGACTCAAGGTCGTCGTAGAGCGTGTCCAGCGCCCCAGCATTCTTCTCTAAGTCTTTCAGACACTCGTTCTCTGCCGCGTCGAGCTTCCCGATCGCATCACCCACGAAATCATCGAGGACCGCCAGCTGGTCATTTCGCTTCTGCGCGATGCCGTAGATTTCCTTCTGACCATAGATAGCGGGAAGTTGCAGATGCACGGGCTGAACATCGGCGAGAATCTCTCCATCGGCATCACGAACCACGGGCGCGTATCCGCCGGCCAATCGCTCCACGGTGTAAGTGGTCTTCGGCTCTCCGGATTCGAGGATGACTCGCACCGTCGCACCGGCCGGCAGAACAGCCTTGATGAGGCTGCGAGTCTGGTCTTTGAACTCCGGAGCTGGATCAAGACCAAAAGCGAACCGCAACGATTCGATAACGGCAGACTTTCCTGCGCCCTTCCCCCCGATAAGGCAGTTGAGATTCTCGTTGAAGTGGATTTCTTGATCTGCGAAGAACCCGGCTCCTTCCCAACGCACGCTTACAAGTCGCGGATACTTCGCTCCCGCGTAGTCATCCGGATGCCGTATCCGGCTGCCCGGATCGAGGAACGCTTGGCGAAGCCCCTCTATCGTGGGCGCTCCAAGTTTTATCCAAGTGGAGCACTTCCCGATTTCATCGAGACTTCGCGTGTCCGACGTCCAGATTGTCGCGATGGGGTGGTCCCTCTTATAGGTGTTATGCGTGTTCTCAAACGCGCCGCGCTCGAAGGGACTGAGTGAGGCGACCCGTCGCCCCCCTCCAGGGTCTGCTGCCAAGATTTTGGCCTCGTTCCATGCTTCGACGCGAGTCTGGCCCTCGGGCAGCTTCAGGAGGCCCGAGTTGCCGCAGACATGCGGTGCGATGACGATCCCGCCGGCTGCTTCGATGATCTTTATGGCTTCCCTGAGCGACTTATCCGAGTGTCGAGGCGTACCGTCGGCGTGGAACCGCGCGTCTTGCTTCGTTCCGAGCCCCATCTTTACGATGCAGTCCCACACAACGTTAACGTCGGCCGTCGGCTCGAAAAGCGCGAGAATATGCAGTCCTGGCGGAACTGTGAACTCAACCCCCGGAAAAACGACAATCTCTGTCCCGGCAGCGGCGTCGCGGATGTACGGGAAGTATGTCAGGTCGTTGTGTTCAGTGATGCCAAGCACGGTGACACCTAGGCGTTGGGCCGACTCTACATAGAGGACACCAATACGACGGCGGTCAGCTTCGGTCTGGACGTTTACGCCGGTGGGCAGCGTGAAGCGTTTATCGACCGGTGTATGAATTTGCAGGTCGGCGCGTACGAACCGCGCGCCTGTTCCGGCGGGCAAATGGGGTGCGGTAATAGATTTGAGCACGAACGCCTCAGAACGAAGTTTGCATTGTCGCACGCGTGAGCGTCCACCCAAGCAGGATCGTGGCATCTCACAGGCAGCCTGACAAGGGCATCGGCGAACTCACTTGCCGTCGATCTGGGCCGCATGCTATAACCCAGATGTGCGCTTGCCGTTGCTGCCATTCCCGGTTCCGCATGTCCCCGACGAAGGAGACGGATTGCCCGCCTACGGAGAAGAGGCTCTCTTTCTTCGAGATCCCACCGAGGCGTTCGCCGTGCTCCGCCAGCTAGATTGGTCCTTCGTCGATGACGAAACTCAGTTTCTCGCTCACGATATCCATCCGTATCCAGCGAAGTTCATTCCGCAGATTCCGGGGAACCTCATTTCACGGCTGAGCGCCCGCGGCGAACTTGTTCTCGACCCTTTTGGCGGTAGTGGGACCACGGCTTTTGAAGCGGTTCGGCTTGGCCGTAGGGCCCTAAGCGTGGATGCCAACCCCTTATCGGCATTAATTGGCCGAACCAAAACTGCCGGCATCGATCGACAGACAGCGCGAGAACTGCAAGCCATGCACGCGGCGCTTGCTACTGAGTTGCAGTCACTACCCCAGGACCCTTCCCGCCTCATCGCTCTCCATCACGCTTTTGGACCCAGCATTCCGAACAGGGAGAAGTGGTATGCCGATTCAGCATTCGGTGAGATGTGTCTCATCAAGGCACGCATCTCCGACTTGGACACACACGCGGCACAAGATGTTGCGCTGGTGGCACTTTCCCGTATAGCCATACGCGCGTCCTTTCAAGATTCCGAGACTCGCTATAAGAGCGTTCCGCGCAAGATTCCCGTCGGAGAAACGCTACGACGCTATCTCAGAGAATTCTCCGCGGTCATCGATGCCGTGGAAGCAAGCGAAGCCGTAACACGCTACGGTATTTCACAGTTTGTCTGTGG
The DNA here is from genome assembly GCA_963719365.1 of Thermoanaerobaculia bacterium. GTDB lineage: Bacteria > Acidobacteriota > Thermoanaerobaculia > Gp7-AA8 > Gp7-AA8 > JADGNZ01. The sequence goes on from OY970380.1 coordinate 4,022,747, forward strand.
CGACGTTCGCAGCCTCGGACCAGGAACGATCTCCGACGCGTCTATAGACCTCATTGTCACCTCTCCGCCCTATGGCAACGCAACTGATTACCACCTGTACCATAGATTCCGGCTGCTGTGGTTGGGCTTTGATCCTGTCGCACTTAGTCGAGTAGAGATCGGATCTCACCTTAAGCATCAGCGCGAAAAGAGCGGTTTTGACAGCTACTTCGCCGATCTTCGCGACGCGGTGACCACTATGGCTCGAGTACTCCGGCCGGGGCGGTATGCCGCGCTCATTCTTGGGGATTCGGTATACGAAGGCGAGAGATACGATCCAGCTGCTTCGGTCGCCGATGCTGCTTCGACGTTGGGATTCGATGCGTGCTCAGTCTTCGAACGGCCCGTCCACATGACGAAACGCTCGTTCGCCCCCGCGGGGCGTCGTGCCACGAGCGAACGCATTGTCATTCTACGTCGCAAACCAAACGGCAAGCGCATTCGACTCGGCCCACCGCCCTACAAATTGTGGGCCTACGAACGCACCTTGCGCCTCCGGGAGTCGGGTATCCCGACTCATGGCCGCAAAGCTCAAGAGCCCGACGGTACACTTACCATCAGGGCCACGCTCGCTGAAACGCTAGCGTTTCGCAAGCTCGCGTTCAGTCACTGCATCACAGGCGATGGACTAGCACCTGAACCGACTTGGCAAGCTGCTCTCGAGAATGGCGGCGCTGTGAATCCCGCTGCGCGAAAAGACCCAAAGTACGTTACGCATGGCCTTCATCCCTACAAGGGAAAGTTCTACCCCCAGCTTGCGAAAGGATTGCTGAACCTCGCGGGCTTGGCTGAGGGCGCGACGATCTTAGACCCTTTCTGTGGTAGTGGGACGACACTGCTAGAGGGTTACCTGAACGGATTTGCGGCCTATGGCTGTGACATGCATCCCCTCGCAGCGAAGATCGCACGAGCGAAGACCGACATTCTGGACACCGACCCGGATGTTCTGGCCGCGGTAGTCACCACAGTTTATGATGCGATCGGTGCTCAGCCGCGCCGCTTTGTCTCTGACGTTTCTGAATTTCGGGAGGACTGTCTAGAGGAGATTGAGCGCTGGTTCCCGTCTCCTGTGATAGCCAAAATGAACTGGCTGTTGAAGGCTATTAGGAAAACTAGCGCTGGCACGGTCCGTGACTTTCTTGAAGTAATCTTAAGCAGCGTCATCCGTGAGGTATCGCAGCAGGATCCTTCTGACCTGCGCATCCGCTACCGAAAAGAACTTCTGCGTGATGCCGATGTTCTTTCCTTATTTGGAGAACAACTTCGCGTTCAGTTCTCTAGGATCGAGAAGTTTTGGCGCGTTCGGGGGCGTGCGCCATCTCGCTTCCGCCGCGCGCATGTTGTGCAGTGCGATAACCGAGACCCTTCTATGCTGCAGCGTATGGGACTCTCGCCGGGCTCCGTGGACTTGGTGCTTACTAGTCCGCCTTACGCCACAGCGTTGCCGTACATCGATACTGACCGTCTCTCGTTGCTCACGCTATTCGGTTTATCGAGTTCCGAACGTCGCCCGTTAGAGAACACGCTGACTGGCAGTCGGGAAATCTCACCCGGTGAGCGCCGTCGTATAGAGAAGCTGCCCGTCGCCACGAACGGCCTTCCGCCTGTGTGTGAGGCATTCCTCGCCGAAATGCGAACACGCTTAGCGAAGGATAAGACCGCTGGCTTCCGCAGACAGAACATGCCCGCGTTGATGTCACGTTACCTAGTAGATATGAGTGCGGCGTTCAGAAATATCTACAGTGCTTGCAAGGCCGGGGCAGAGGTCATGACGGTGATCGGTGACAATCGAACCGTACTCGCAGGAAAGCTTCTTCGGATTCCTACAACTGATCTGGTCGAAGAGGTTGCCGTAGCTGCCGGCTTCGAGCGACAAGAGCGTATCGACATCGCGGTTACGACAGAAAACATGCTGCACCAGAAGAATGCGATCACCGAGAATGTCGTGTTGCGGCTTCGCAAGCCCTAGACGAAGCCAAATCGCCTTGTGGAGTTGCCCGTTTTCACATCCGCTATCAAAAACGTTGACCACTCGTTGTACTCAGTCGTTCCCTGCCGGGCCAGCACACATTCGAACACGGCATCCGGTTCATCGATACGCCGCAGGCGCACAATATCGCCAGAAGCGGCCCCGAGTCTGATTAGGTCCCCAGCGTAAAAGCGGAAATCTTGACTGTTCACGTAGAGGTACATTCTGACCGGTCGCGCCGCCGTCACGTTCGGCGCGTCCGTCGCCGATATGCGCCACGTTGGACGCCAACTCCGGTACACGCGAGGAACCTTGGCGCTGGCACCCTTTCGAGGACTTACCGATGTTTCGTAATTGTCCGGCCATCCCCAGAAATCTTCAGCCATTTCCAGAGCTTCAAGCGGAATACGTGGTTCACCCGGGATGGTCGGGTTGTTGCCACTCTGCATCGCCGGAAGAGTCATGTAGAAGGCGCTTGGATCGAGTTGCGCAGGTAGTGCAGCCTTGATTGGACGCGTGGCTCCTGCTCGCTTGGCCAGAGCGACTGCCTTCTTGAAATTTGACTGCTGACTGTCCCGCGCGGCGAGAAGCAACTTTTGAAGCTCCGGTGGAAGCCGGGGCGGATAGGGTAGGCGCTCATAGCCGAACACCGCTGTCGCGTCGCGATGAACTGGCCGCTTGCCGATTCCTTCTCCTCGGATCTCTCGCGCTACCCTCTCTGATGGAATGTCAGGGAGGGCGAGCAGTGCCGCCAAGTAGTCTGGCGTCAAGAGTGAAGCGGTCACACCGCTTGGCCGAAGGAAGCGCTCGAGTTCTGAAAGAGATTTTCGGAAGGCGACCGCATCGTCGGGAAGTGTGAACGTGGTCCGACTTGCCGCTTCATAATTTCGGTAAAAACCACCCTCCGTCAGATTGTTTGATCCAACGATGATTTCGGCTCGGTTCGCCCAACGCAGCAAGTAGATCTTCGGGTGAAAAACGACACCGAACATTTGATTCTTTACGATCGTAACTGGCACCGCCCACGTCGCGACCTCTTCCAGCACCTCCTTACTCGTCCCGCCCAAGTCAACACCCAGCACAACACGAACGTCCCCACCCGTCGCGGTGATCGCGGCCACATCCGGCTTTAGTCTCAGCACAGTAGCCAACGACACAAACGCCGATACGAGAACGAATTCCGTCGGTGCTCCATGCTCCGCGATGCTATTGGCGATGAGGTCGCCGAGGCGCACATCCGGCTGCGTCAGAAAATCTACGTTCATCGCAGTGCTGGGATGCCGTCGTAGGCAAGCCGAGATTTCAGACACAGTCGTCGTAGCCGGATTACGGCGCTCGCTAACAGGTCGTTGTCGCTCATGACAGAGGCGTTCTAGTGGCAGGGCAGCCCAATCCTTCAAGATCGGGGGGACATCACGTCTCGCGGTATCGAGTAGATGGTACGACCTTTGCCGTTGTCCACCAACTCCTGTCCTCGACCCTTGAAGTACTATTAAATCCTGCAGCGATCCCGCTATCGTGCCGTGAGCGAGCTATCCAGCGTTGGATGGCCGCTATCGAGCACCCGCACCCAACGCCGCTGACTCGTACCACTCCGTGTTGGTTTTCGAGTCGCGGGGCCGAGCCTGTTCACTTCACGCCCTCGCGCAGATCATAGAGATCCGCAGCGGAGATGGTGCTCGTTCCAGCCGTGACGGTCGTCGTGGTGTAGGTGATCGCCGGGAGCAGCAGTGCCGCCCGCGCGCTATCGAGCGCTGCGCGAAGATCCGTGAGATGCACGGCTTTGATGATGCCTCCACTTGCGAGCGTCGGGTCCGTGAACGGATAGGCACCGAGACCGGCAAGGGCGCGAACCGCGTTGACCGCACTGCGAAGGTCGATGAAGTGTTGGGCCCTTACGAGAACTCCGGAAAGCACCGGAGGGTCAACGGTGCTCGTCGTTGCGAGGTCCGGTGCGCTGTACGAAGAGACGCTCGGGGCAACCGTTCGCACCTTGTACAGGTACGCCGTACCGGGAAGAGCCTGCGTGTCGGTAAACGCCGCCGATGCGGTCGTGCCGAGTACTGTCGCGGCGCCTCCGGCGGCGAGTCGCACGACTTCATATGAGGTCCCTCCCGCGCTCGCGCTCCAGGTGATCGAAACAGAGGTGGGCGCCGTGGCCGTGGCGACGACGTTCGTCGGGGTAGCGACCGCGGTAATCGCGGCAGTGAACGTGGCGAGGGTCGCGAGGCCAGCGGCGCTGGCCGTCACCGTGAAACTCCCAGCGACGGCGTTCGCGGTGAGCGTTGACGCGGTTGCGATTCCGTTCGCGTCGGTCATGACCGGAGTTGACGACGCAAACGTCCCGCCCGCGCCACTTCCTCCGGGCACGACCGAGAACGTGACCGCCACGCCAGATAGCGGGTTCGCGGCCGCATCGCGAACGATCGCTTTCAGCGTTTGGAACGCGGCACCGGCCGGAACCGTCTGATTGTCGCCCTCGTTCACCGCGATCGAACCGTCCGTTCCGGCCAGTGCGACGACGACGCTCGCGAGCGAAGGAAGACTCCCGCAGAGCGTCTTCGCGGCGAGGCTTCGCGTGCTCGTCCGATCGACCAGCGCGCCACTCTCCGCATGGAGCAGCTTCAGTTTCGAAAAGGCGGTCGCGTCGGTCACGTACGGCATCCCGATGCAGAGGGTCGCGGCGCCCGAGGTTGTCGCGGTCGAGGTCAGGGTGAACGCGGGACCGACGAGCACGTCGCCAGAAGGAGCGGTCCCGGCGGCACTCGGCTCCTGGGGGACGGTCGTCGTCGTGCCGGCGGCGGTGACGGATGGGAAGGTGAGGGACGCATCGCCCACGTGGACGGTGACGTTCGACCCGGTCGCGGTTGCGGCGTTTGCGGTCGCGAGGAAGGCGATATCGAGGATCGGATGGATCTCGATCTGGTTCGGCGCGGCGCCCGTCTGCCCGTGCGCGAAGTCGAACATGCCGGCACCGATGATCCGAACCGGCGCGCTCGCGTTCTGGAAGCTCGTGGTCGCGGACGGGAGCGAGCTATCCATCGCGCACCGGGTCCCGGCCATCCCAGGGAGGAACGGGCTCGAGGTGACCACGCACGCGGGCGAGCTCCCCGGAAACACGCTCTCCGTGACCATCGTGATCCCGGCGCCGTCCTGCAGGACGATGTGATAGTCGGAATCGTCTTCGAGTTTGTACTTGATGAGCGTGCCGTGGAGGATCCACTGCGTCGTCTCCGCGGGCGCGACGCGGTTGTTCGCGGGCGGGCTCGGGCTCGGATACGCGAATGCGCGGAGCGCCGCGATGGTGGTTGGCGTCGCGGAGTTCAGGTTGACGAGCCCCGCGTCCGCGTCCGATCCGGTCTTCACGGACCACCGCTCGACGCCACAACCGCGCGGTGCGGGACCCGCGACCGCGCAGGTGTCCGGCGTGAGCACGCTCAGTTGAAACGCCTTGCTACTCGTCGCTGCGGCACTGTCGGTCACCTGCAGCGTGAAGCTGAACGGCGAGCCGATCGTCGTCGAGGGCTCGCCTTCGAGAACCCCGTTCGTGAGCGTGAGGCCGGGCGGCAGCGTGCCGGAGAGCAGGAGGAAGGTGTAGCCGGTCCCCGAGCCACCGGAGGCGCTGAAGGTGACCGAGTATTCGATGTCCACCGTGGCGCTCGGAAGCGGTGACGCGGTGGTGATGCTCGGGCCGCCGCCCCCGCCCGAGCACGGATTGAGCGGTGACGCAGTGTTCCGCGGGGTCGCCGCGCCAGCGCTGAAGTCCACGCCGTTATTGCCGCTGTCGGTGCAGCCATTGTTCGTCCGGATCGCCGCGGTCGTGTTGGTGAGCGTGGGCGCGCCGGACACTCCTTCAACGCAGTTGGCGGAACCGTAGCCGACGAGATCGACGACGCCCGCGGTCGGGCAGGTGCCGGTGAGGGCGGTCGTTGCGCTCACGAGCGCGATCTTCCCGGTCGAAGCGCTCATCGAGATGCCGCCGGTTGCGTCCGGGGTAGGCAGCTCCGTCGTCCCGCCCGCGCCCGCCGCCTCGCGGACGAGGTAGTACTGTCCGGGCGCGATCGAACCGGACAGGTTGGTGACTTGCCACGAGCTACCGGTCGATGAGGCGTACTGCACGGACCAGCCGGTGAGGTTCACCGACGTAGCGCCGAGATTGAAGATCTCGACGAAATCGTTCTTGTACAACGACCCACCGTTGCCGCCACCGCCGTACACCTGGCTGACGACTACCGAAGTTGAGGAACCGGCCAGCGGAACGAGTACGGCCGGATTCGGGGAGAGATGACGTTCGTGCGCCTCAGCGAGGTTTCCAAACGCTGTGAAGACGAGCAGCAGGAGCGTTCCGATGCGAAGCGCACGGGTACTCCGGCAGGTCGTCCGCGTCGCGGTGAGGAGGCTCTTCAACATGAATGAATAGGAGTGGCGGGAGTGGCTTGCCAGGTTCGGGCGGCGCAGGATACCGCCAATCCAAGCGTCGCGCGAAACGTCGAGACTCCGCGACGGACCGGAAGAGCTGGAGCCGTCCCGCGCGGGCGGGTCCTACGCGAATGAGAAAGGCTAGGCTAGCTCCTTAACCGTTTGACGCTCTCAACAATCCGTTGACCCTGATGCTACTTTCTCGCCGCGATCCGAGCGGCTCTGATTGCGGACAGCACACCCTGGTCGGCACGAATCGCCTGAATCGCCGCGTGTTCCGCCGCGGGGATCGAGCGGAGTAAGACGGCCAGCGTTCCGGCTATCCCACGGGGATGGCCAGATCCCTTCTTCCGCTGTCCGCCTCTTCGCTTCCGCATCGTCGCGGCTGCCGGCTCGCGCCGGGGCGCCTGCGCGCCTGTGGGTGGATCTCCTCGTATTTCACGCAGCGCCACCAGACGGCGCTCCAGCTCCGCGATCTCCGCCCCCATTGCCGCGAGTGCGTTGCTCACGTCAGCGGCAGAAACGCGTCGCTCAGCGATCATCCGCTCCACGATCCACTGCGCCTGTCCTGGCGTCACTGCGATCCCCGTGCGTTTCTCCGGCATATGCAGTCCTCCGCTCCATTAATGGTATCGCGCAACGCCGCGGATGGAGAGAACTCCCGTCATTGAAGCGCACTCGCCTGAACTCCAAGGTTCGGCGGGGCATCGTCTTGACTCAGTTGTCGGCGAACCACGCGACCTGCAGACCGTGGTCGTTGAGATACTCCTCGACGGTCGCCTGAAGGCCAACGCTGGTTGGAGCCTTGGGATAGACGATCCCGGCACACACATTGACGTGATCGTCGTCGAGATATTTGTCCACGTACTTCAAGACTTGCCGACGATGTGCCGCGAGCAGCTTTCGCCGATTCCGGCTCATGACGCGATCCCAATCCGTGGACTTGATCTCTATGACGCTGACAAAGTCATCGACCTGCCCGATGAAGATGTCCAGGCGCCCCCGCCGCTGGTGCGTTGCCGGGGTTGAAATCGACCGAAGGAGGATGCTGTGCTCCGAATGCACGGGCGCCCCTCCAATCTTGCCGGACCATGCCGTTTGGACTAGCCGGTGAAACTCTTTGCCACGGCGAAGGACCTCCGGCTCCATGCGTCACATTGTGCCATCTCTCTGCGGGACGCTACGCGTCATCGTTTGCGTGCGGATGCTCCTCTATTCCTTCCGCCTCGCCGCAGCGGGGCGTAGTACAGTTCATTCCTTCGCCGCAACGGGAGGGTTAGCCTTGACCGAAGCTTCAGGCGACAGGCCATTCGCATTCGTGCTAATGCCGTTTGCTTCTGAGTTCGATCCGATTTACCGGAATGGAATCAAGACTGCGGCCGCAGACGCGGGGATTGACTGTCAGCGTGTGGACGAGCAAATCTTCGCCGAGGGTATCCTCGTTCGTGTCTACGCGGAGATTGCGCGGGCCGATCTCATCATCGCGGATATGACGGGCTGCAACCCCAATGTCTTTTACGAGGTCGGATATGCGCACGCTCTCAATAAACCCGTTATTCTGGTTACGCGGGATGCGTCAGATATTCCATTCGACCTGCAGCATACACAGCATATCGTGTATGGCCGAAGCCCATCACGACTGCGAAATCAGCTAGCGAAGAGCATTGCGCAGTACCTGACTTTGGGTATGTCGAGCGACCGTAGTGATCTGCACGTGCCCAAGGTTCGTAGCTTCGACACGCTCGCGGCCCTTTACGCGCACCTCGTTCGGCGGATGCGACGCTCACGGGTCATTGATGACCTGTCATGGGCGAAGGCGGAGATACAGGAGAAGAGTGGAGCCGACCGACACGGGTACGAGAAATATCTCGCGACGAAGTTGGAGGTGTGCCAAGAACCACATGTCACGTTTCGGGAGGTCTTTACGTTCCCCACGAAGCGTCGCCTCGAGAGAGCTCTGGCGCACATCGACCGGAATCTCTATGGGTATTCGGCCAGCTATTATCCGTCCCCTACCCGCGATCGGATACCACGCCTCAGCTTTATCATTTTCGACGCCGAGGAAGCTGTGGTGTTCTTTTACAGTGGCGACGGGCGATCTGCGCGAACCGAAATCAGGCTATCGATTACCGAACCGCACCTCGTAGGGATGTTTTGCGATTACTACAATAGTATTTTCGACGGTGGAACTATCTTGAAGGACGCGTCCGACCTCAACCTTAAAGAGCTTGCCAGACTTAGAGAAGTTCTCCGGCGTTGGAAGGACTAGCAAACTCGGATGTGATCTTGAGCCGCGCCCATCATTTAACGAGACGCACCCGCTTCTCCTTGCTCCCCGCATGCTTTTCAAAACATCCCACGAATTCATTCAACCCGTGACACGACAGGGCTCGGTGGACGGACACAGTATTGCCGTGCTACACAGAACGTGTCTCCGGCGATCCTTCCCAGGTACTACGAAGAATAGGGAACAAGGCGGCGACCTTGTGCTCCTCGCCGGTCCTGCACCGCCTCATTCGGCGCTTCCACTCGCGAAAAAGTTCCATGCACCACGAGCTCACAAGGTTGTGGAGCTGGATGTCGCGGGTTCGATCCCCGTCGCCCACCCACCGAGGCGCGATGAGCGCATGCAGAAGCCGATTCCCGCGATCCGCATCGCGTGCGTCGGATTCTGTTTGGGTAACCAGGCTGTACCCACCTTCTAGTACCCATAGAGGACCGCCGGGGGCGTCCGTTCTTTCCCCCTCCTCCTATGTTTCCCCTCGACGCCGCGCTCGTCCCTGCGAGCGCGGCAGATGCGACCCATCCGACCTACACGCTGGCGGACGACTTCCCGCAGCGCTTCGCGGCATTCCATCGCGACTCGATCCGGTACCGGCGCGTGAGTCCGGCCACCGCCAAGTGGTATCGCGACTCGTTCCAGACCTTCGTGAAGTACCTCGCCTCCGCGGGCATCACCGTCGTCGATGCGACGATCGGGCTCGCGATTCGGGAGTGGCTCGCGACGAGTCTTGACCGGGAGCGCCCGATCTCGCCCTTCACGGCTAAATCCTACTGGCAGGCGCTCCGTGCGTTCTTCGTCTACCTCGAACGGGAAGACGGGTTCCCGAGCCCATTCCGCACCCTCAAAGCTCCCGCGACGCCTGATGCGCTCCCGAAATCGCTCACGTACGACCAATGCGTGCGCGTCCTCGCCGCCGCGCGCAATGCCCCGTGGAGATGTCCGTACGAACGTGCGCGCGCCATCGCAATGCTCGCGATGGCGCTCTATGCCGGGCTGCGGCGGAAGGAGATTCTCGCGCTCGAATGCGAGGACGTGCAGATCGCCAACCAACGGATCGTCATCAAGCACGGCAAGGGCCGGGCGGGTGGGACGGGACGCATCGCGTACATCAATGACGAGCTTGCGGACATCCTGCACGCCTACGTGCTCGCGCGTCAGGACGCGAAGCTCACCAGCGTCGAGTTCTTCACCGCGATGATCCCGAGGCGTGGCGGCGGGGCGCTCGCCGCGCGGCTTCGGAGAGACCCCGCTGCGATCTCCTCCGGCCACGGCGTGCAGGAGCTGACGTTCGCTCGGATCATCGCAACCGTGCGGGCAACGGCGGGGTTTCGTTTCTCGCTCCACATGCTCCGGCATTCCTTCGTCTCCATGCTCGCGCGGCAACCGGGGGTGAGCGTCCAGCACATCCGCGAACTCGCCGGCCACCGGGACATGAAGACCACGGAGCGGTACATGCGGCTGTTCGAGGAGGACAAGCTTCGTGCGGTCGCGACCCTCTCCTTCAAGCCGGACCAAGCGGCAAGTCCACGTCCAGATGCACCTTCCGGCTCTCCAGCTCGTACTCCGGCTCAAAGACATGGCTATACCGCGTGAGCATCGCGAGGCTCTCGTGTCCCAGGAAGTCCATGCTCACCCGGTCGGCCACCCCGAACTGCCGCAGGAGGGTCGCGTAGGTGTGCCGGAGCATGTGCGGGGAGACGTGAAATCCGACGATCGAAGACAGCCGATGGAAGAGGCGCGTGACGGTCACGGTCGTCGCGCGCCGGTTCTCCAGCGTCGTCGTGAGAAGTTCGGGGTGCGTGCGCCGCGGCTTCGCCTTGTCCCGGTCGTGCAGGTAGCGAGTGAGGATCTCCCGGAGTTGCGGCGGCAGGTAGGCCGTCCGGGGCTTCCCGCCAAACCTGCCTTTCCCCCGCCGAATGACGATCCACCCCTCCGTCGCATGCACATCCCCCGTCTTCAGCCCTAGGACTTCCCCTCTCCGGAGTCCCGCATAGACCATCAGGCCGACCACGGCAAGGTTCCGTGACCGGACGAGGGAGCTGCGCCAGCGGTAGTGCGTGATCGTATTGACGAGCGTCTCGGCTTGCTCACGGGTGAGAACCCGCGGCTGCGCGCGGCCGGCGCGGGGCGGCACGAGCAGGCCAAAGGGATTCACCATGCCGTGCGCGCGTTCCAGCCGCTGCCCGATCGCGGTCAGCGCCCCGAAGTACGTGCGGACGGTGGTGTGCGAAGCCTGCCGCTCTGTCCGAAGCCACCGAATCCACCCGTCAATGACGTGCAGTTGCGCTTCGACATCTCCCGAGAGGAACGATGCTGCGCTCGGGGCGTCGCGGAGAAAGAGCGCAAAGACATGCAACGACTGCTTCCACCAGCGAAGCGTAAGCGGGCTGAGCCCACGAGCTGCGGCATCGCGGGAGATCGCTTGGTCCGCAGCCTCGACGAAGGCGGCGAGCGTGGAGTACTGGAGCGGACGCATCGGCAACGCCGCGCGGTACATCGGGCGAAGCTCAAGACTCGCGGGAACCTCGCGGATGATCGGCAGAGCGCCGCCGTGTCTGGCCCGCCGTCGCGGGTACCTCATCGGTCGCGCTGCGTATGTCCGGTGCCGAGGAACGGTTTCGGGACGCGTACGCGGATGCGCCGTGCCTTATACCGCCGCCCTTTCAGAAGCCAGTAGCATGCCCCGATCGGGAGGTTCGCAAGCTCCCGCGTTCGCGCGGATTCCTCTTCGGTGCTGTTCAGCAGCGGATCGCTCGCAACATCATCGTAGGGTCGCACCGCATCCCGCCAGACGTCGCCCCGAGGCTCGAAGAGGTCGCTCGCGAGCGAGCGCGCTTCGGCGTGCGCCATGCGAAAGAAGAACTGCCGCCCGGTGTTGCCGAGGAGATGCGGCCGGAACGCGGCGGGGAAGAGGGACAACCCTTGCGCCGCAAGCGTCACCGCGACGCGGTACTTCCTGGCCGCGACGAGGAAGTCTTCGAGGCCGCTCTCCGAGGCCGCGAGCACATGCGCTTCATCGAGGAGGAGCGCGTACGGACGCCGATTGCGGAAGGGCGTGCGTTCGCGCCGCAGCGCCGCCATCTGGAGCGCGTTCACGAGGAGGCGGCCCATCACGTCAGCGGTCGGGCCGAGGTAGCCTTTCGCGAGGTTCACGAGGAGGATCTCGCCTTTGTCCATCACCGAGAGCGGATCGATCGTGGACGTGGGGCCACCCAAGAACCGCTGCACCGCCGTTGATCCCAGGAAGGGTTCGAGCTTGTTCAGGACCGCAGAGACGTACATCTGCTCACGCGGACCGAAGCGCGTGAGGAAGTACGCCCGCGTCTCCGGTGCCGCGCTCGCAAGGACGCGCGCACGGAGCGCGGGCAGCAGGAAGAACGCCGGGATGTCCGCGAGCGCGACGGGCACCTCGCTCTCGATCGCGGCACGGAGCGCGTAACGCGTGAGTTCTTCGATCTTCACGCCCCACGCCCACGAGGATGCGGTCTCCGCCGCGTAGAGCCGCTTGAGGACGCCGACCACGAGATCGACGTGCCGCCCAATGTCCACACCCGGAAGCCGGAGAAGCGGGTTCCACGAGGGAAGGCTCTCGGGCCTTGTGAAGTCGATCACGCGGACGCGGGGAACACCGCAGGCCACAAGCCACGCATGGACGCGGGCGAAGAGATCGCCGTGGAGGTCGAGGAGCGCGAAGGGTTGACCGAGACCGACGTTCGCCCGCACGAGAAGTTCAAGGAGCGTCGATTTTCCGGTCCCGGTCGCGCCGAGGACGAGCGTGTGCTGGCGAAGGTCGGGAAGCGTGAGCGACGTGGGGACCGTGTGCCCGTCCGGGGCTTGGTACGTCCCGAACGGGAATCCCCCTCCCGCGCGCCGGAGCTGCTCGTGGAGAAAGCGGTCGCGCGCGAGGTAGAAGGCGTCCCATCCCGCGCGCGTCCGGCTCGCGCGCGTTTGGTACGTGAGGACGAGGTCGTCAGCGATGGCGCGCATGGAGGGCGAGGGTAAGGAGCAGGGCAATGGAGGCGACCGCCGCGGCTGCGAGGAGCGCAAGCCCGCGGAGCGCCGATGGGAGGGATGGGATCGCGAGAAAGCGCAGCAGATGCCGTTCGCGCGGCGTGGGAGGTGGAAGTTCGTGGAGCGTCGCGGACGCGAAGGGGGCACCGTGGGCTATCTCCATGACCCGACCCCGCACGAGCCGCCGGACGGCCCGGCGCTGCCGCCAACTCCCGTCGATCCCGATGCTCGTTGCGACACCTGAGAGTCGCAGGTCCGTGCGCGCGCGGCGGACGGGCTCGCGGGCGAGCAGCGCGAGGTAGAGCGCGAAGGCATCGCGCCCGAGGAGCGGGAGCGCTTGGACGAAGGCGATGGTCGGCAGCGGATGCACGCGGGCGGGCGAGGGCGGCCAAGCGGTCGGTGGATGAATCGGCGTCTGCGCCGGGAACTCGAACACGATGCCGTCGCCGCCGCGCGTCCGTTCCCAGGTGTAGGTGAGGAGCCCCGCACGCGCGAGCGTTTCGATCCCTGCCGTGACGCGCCGTTCGCTCGCGCGAAGCGGCCACGCGAGCGCATGCAAGCTCGCCTGTCCCGTACGAACACGCAGGGCGCGAAGGAGCAGAAACAGGAGCGCGGCGTCGAGCCCGACCGTGCCCGCGAGGAGCGGGAACGCGGAGAGGTCCACGACGATCACGGACTCGCCGTCCGGCGGCGGCGCCGATGGGCCGAGGAAACGGAGCGAGATCACGTCGGGCATGGGACGGCGGCGGTAATGAGCTGCACGGATGGGCGGATGGCCGCCGCGAGGTCGGTAGGAAGGGCGTCCACGGTCGCGGTTGTGGTGAGGATGAGCGGAAGCCCAAACGCCACGCGCGCGGCGAGGACCCCGGACACCGAAGGCGACGCGAATTCGACCCGCTCGACGATGAGCGCGGGCGCGCGCCGCGCCGCGATCTCGTCCGAGGCGCGGAGCGCCGCGGATGCGAGAAGCGACATCACGCCGATGTCGTTCGCGGCGAAGGCATCGCGGAGGACCGTCGCCGCGCGTGCGAGCACGTCCGCCTCGCCTTGCACGAGGAGGCTTCGGCCCGCGACATGGGCGAGCGGGAAACTCGCGACGTACCCGCGCACCGCCCGCGCCACCGCATCCGGCAGCGCGCACGCGGCAAGCGGTGGGGTACGCAGCCGGGTCGCGGCTTCCTCGGGGACTTCCACCGCGAGATGCAGGAACAGGAGGTCGCGCACGAGCGGCTTGCCGCCGAACACTTGGGCGATCCGCGCGAGGACCGGCAGCGTGAGCGGCTTTCTCCCGGCGCGGATGTGCGCGAGGAGCGTGCGGTTCACGCGAAGCTCGGTTGCGAGCTGGGTGGAGGTCCACCGGCGCTCGTTCGCCAAGCGATCGACTTCGCGAATGAGATGGGAAACGCGGCGCATAGAAGGAGGTGTGCGCGGCGTACTGTGGCGTGAAACGGGTGACGGGGGCGAGTCGATCGAGAAGGATCGCACCGCCGTGTCACACGCTCAAAAAAGCCGCAGTCCGGTTTGAGGGTTGATGTGTGTCTCTAGGCTACCAACCCCGCAGGGCGGGTCAACGTGGCATCTCGGCAGGACGCCGTCTGCGGCATGCAGATGCGCGATCCGCCGCAGTAAATCTCGTCAACACGGGCCCTGGCGTGTCCCCGCGTCACAACGCAGGAGCGATCGCGGTCGAAGATGTTGGACGGACGCTACCCTGACCGATGCATCCGCCCGCCACCGCCTACGTTCGACCGCCGCGCGTCCCTCCCCTTCCGCTTGCCGATGCCGGAAACTCCACCGCCCCCTGCCGCGCCTAGACGCGGCGACCCACGCGGCGCCGCGATGGGTGCCGCGGCGCTCGCCGCGCTCCCGCCACGGGACCAGGCGCTCGTATGTGCCGTCGCGCGGATGCGCGTCCTCACGTACGACCAGGCGGGCCGACTTCTCTTTCCGGGACGCCATGCCTCGATCGTGACCCGGCGGGCGCGTGCGCTCGTTCGCGCCGGCTGGCTTCGACGGGTGCGCCCGCGCGTCGAGCGCGGCGGTGCGCCGTCCTACCTTCTTCCCTCCGCGCGCGGCCTCGCGGCATCGCTGGATCTCTTCTTGGCGGAGGCTGACGGCACAGCCCTTTCCTTCTTGGTTCGGCGCATGGTGCCCTCCCGTCCGCGGAAGCCCCTCGAGCTCACGGAAACGTCGTCCCTCGCGCATCAGCGGGAAGTGAACGAGCTCCTCGCTTCGTATGCGGGCGCGGAGTTCCGCATTTTGTGGGCGTCGAGCTGGGAGCGTCCGTTCGGTCGCGGCGTGGAGGCGGCCCTCCTTCCACAACCGGACTACGTGCTCGTGCTTGAGCGTGCCGGCGCACCGGTCCTCGTCTTCGGGGAGCACGACCGCGGCCACGAATCGCTCGCGCACTTCCGCGCGACGAAGGCCGAACGCTACGCGCCCTTCGCGCTCCTCCCGGATGCCGCAGCCGCAGCGTTCGGAATCCCGACCGTCGAAGTGTGGATCACGGTGACGGATCCGGTCGCGCGCAGTCCTCGTCGTCGCCTCCGGCATCTCGCGGACGTGATCCTGGCCGCCGGTGCCGCGCCGATTACCCGGCTCGCGCTTGCGGGCGTCGCGAACGCGCGGCCGGCGACGGCGTTTGTTCCATCCGATGCGCTGTAGCAGCCGATCGTGGGATGCGCCGGGTGTCACGCGGCCCGCCGATGCATCACGAGGGGAGCGGTCGACGCGCGGGAAGACACGGCGACACAACGCATCCAATCGCCATCGCATCGCGGCACTGCAGCGCGTGTAATCGTGGCGTTCCTTCCAGCTCCTTCACATCTCGGCGACGCTCCTTTCTCTCGGACGACGCTCCCGCGCGGCCGGTCGAACCCGGTCCCTCAAGGCGGAACGAGACGGCTCCGTCCAGGTGCCCGTACCACCTTCCGGCGCCCGCAGCCGCATCTCCGCACAGCCCACACAGTCCGGTGTCCCGACCGGTCGCCCGGGGCTGTCGTCCCCAGAAAGGAGAAATCACATGAAGCACCCCGCATGGAGTACGCCGCTCCCGTTCTGGAGTGGAAAAGACTGCGGCAAGGAGCAGTCGCATGATGCAACCCTCAGTTAGTACGCCCCTGACGTTCAAGAGCGGAAAGGATCTCGGCGAGGAAACGCGCGTCGAGGATGATGAGCATGTGTCGTGCGTCGATTGCGGCGCGACCGTGAGCGATCAGGAGGCATATGAGAGCGGATGGCAGCTTGTTCCGCCCGTCTGTCCTGATTGCCTGCAGTGGGTCGCGACCGCGACGGAGTTGTGCTGTCATGGGGGCCCGTCGTGACGCGCCCCAGCTGCACGACTCGGGCGCGCTCATCCGATCGCAGTCAAACGCGCCCCGCGCAACAGGCGCCACCCGTGGCGCTCTGGAGGTCCGGAAGTATTGTCTCCCCGTCCCCTTCGGCGCGTGGACGGCCTCCATCGGAACGGCACGCCGGGCTCTGGGTGGAGCGCTACGGCAAGACGCGCTTCTGGGGCCTCTATGAAGGAGGCGAGCTTCTCTGCGTCACGGTCTATAAGAAGGGCGCGAAGGCCGTGAAGGAGCGGCTCGAACGCATTGTCGAACGGACCGCGACCGAGCCTCCCGAGCAGCGCGCATCGGATGCTGCGTCAAACCAGCACGCCACTGCCTGATCGACTGTCGAGCGAGCGGGTACTCCGTGTGCCCGCTCGCTTTCCCGGCCGACTTGTCTGTTGTGTGCCGCCCTCGCTCTTCGCATCGATGCTGTCGTCCCACCTCGCGGCGTCCGCCGCACGCAATCCCTTGAAAGGAGAAGGAGTGCACTACTCGAACGAGCCGCGGCAGTGCTGCGGACATGGCACTGAAGTGTCGCGTGCCGGCGCCTGCACCACGCCGACATGCACGTGCTTCTGCAGGCGCTACTGCGAACACCTGCAAGTCACCGTACCGGGTGAAGCTCGCCGCGCCGCACGTCTTCACGGCGCACCGCTCCACGGGTGGTGTCGCCGTTGTCGCGTTCCCGTCGATGACCTCCATATCCGAAAGCTGCATCGGAGTCGTGATTCGCGCAAGGCGGTCTACTGGATCGGTGAACCACGCGCCAACGCGGACGATCCCGAACCGGTTCTCCCGCAAGCGGACGAGGGCCGGGCCATACCAGCGTCTTCGGACCGCGGCGTGCAGATGGTGCTGTTTCAAACACCCGATCGCGAATGACGCGTTCTGTCATCGAGTGAAGCCTCGACCGGACCGCTGAGCGAGACTTCCGAGTAGCCCGAAATCGGCATCTGCGCCACATCAGCATGCCGTTGCCTGATGGATTTCGAGCGGGCGGGTGCCGTGTGTACCCGCTCGTTTCGCGCCTGTTTTTTCCTAGGCGTCCTGATCGCGCCTAGGACGCGCCTAGTGCCCGCCTCGTCGAGACAGGCCGGGATGAAACCAGACGGTGTGGCTGTTCGTAACCCCAAGCAAACAGGAGGTAAGTCAAGATGGCTCAAGACCTTAGCGCCAATGGGGTTCAGGTGGTCGGGGGTTCAAATCCCCCCTGCCCGACCAAAAGCCTTCCCCCCTCTCCCTACCGCTTCAGTTCTTTCAATTCGTCGCGCAGCTTTTTGCACTGCTTTGGGAAATCCTCGACGCTCACGACTTGCGGGGGAATCACGCCCTTCACAACTTGTGAATATGGAGTCACCCGATCGGTCCCCAGGTATTCCTTTGTGACGACGTCGTACATCTTGAAGCCACTTACCCAGTCGCTGGCAAAGTACTCGCGCGTGCTTTTCCATCGGCGGAGCACCCGGAAGAGCCAACGTTCCCAGATAGCGGCAGCAGCGTCATAATCTGCTAGATTGCTGCGCCATAGCCAGTGGAAGTGATCCGACTTCTTCGGAACGCCAAGGGACATTACGTCTTCGTACGTTAGAGTCGATGTAACCCGCTTTTGGGAGGACGAGGTTGCTGGCCTAGATCCATTATGTGAGCCGCGTAGCCCCGAACTCAGGCTCTTGCTCTTGACGCTCAGTTTCCGGGTCGGAAGGCCGAGGCCATGAATCAGCCGTTCAACGTTTGCCTCAGGGGTCGATAGCAGATCAAGTGCACGATCGGCGAGCCGGTCCGAACGACTTCCGCGGACCGTTGCGAGAAACCAGTCGCCGCGGACGGAGAACGCACCGGGGAGGCGACAGAATCGAACCGGGCCGACTTTGTCGTCGGACGATCCGAGTAACGCGGCGCTCTTGTACCAGTGACGCGTGAGGATCGCATTCTCATCCGACTTGCGGCCCGATTCGAAACCGAAACCGTCTTTGCGCGGATGGAACGCGCCAAGATCGAGTGACTCGGCCAGCAACAGCCACGAGCAATAGAGCTCGAACTCGAAGTCGCGAACCAATGAGTTGAGCGTCACGTCGCTCTTACTCTCGCCCCATTGACGTGTCTTCATCAGACTAGCGAGCTGTCTCGCCTCATGTGGGTCATTCTTGTAGATCTCCGAAAACCAGATCTCCATGAGCATGCACGAGAACGATTGAGGCGCCATCATAGCTAGGTCAAACGCTGCGACTGGCTTCCTCCGGCGAGCTTCTTCCCACTTTGCGATATAAACTGCGGCCTCCAAAACATCCCGCCACGTGTAGTCGGTTCCCTCTTTGAGTGCCTTCCACACGTCCACCGCCTTCTGCCAACTATTCCCCGCCTGCGCCCCCTCGTGAGTGGCTTCTTCCCACAGGCTTTCTTTACAAGCGATAAAACCAAAGTCCCACACGAATGGAATACGGTCTAGGTTTGCAAGCGCTCCATTCCTGGTGTCTTGAGATGAATCGAGCCCGTAGCCGATATCGTCGAACCAGTCTTGACGGGTAATCCGCTTCTGGAGCGGCTCACGGACGTCGTCTAGGCTTAGGGCTGACTCGACTGGGCGTGTCATGTACTCGAGCTGCGGCCGAAACACATCATGGTGACGCCAGAAATCATCTACTTGTACGATCAGCGAATGATCAATGTTCGTATTTTCGTACAATCCGCAGACGGAGCGCAGCATCTCATAATGCTCGGCCTTCTCGCCCAACACGACGACGGCTGGCTCTGCTCCGGTTTTCGGAGGTACGAAAACCCGCGTCCACAGACCATTGAGATCGCTGACGTACGCTTCCCATGCCGGCGTCTCCGAGTAGAGATGCACGCGGAGCGGAACGAGCGTTGGTTTGTCACCCTCAAGGCCATCGTAGATCTCGAATTGTGGATTCACGCGTGGCGGAGAAAGACTGTTCGGTTCGTACCATTCCAGCTCGCGCACTCGCACAGGTGACTTCTTGTCTTGCTGGACCATCGGCGGAATAGCGGCGATCGCTATGCGGTGGTCTCCAAAGAAGTCCGGTATATGCCACGTGTACAGACGGTGGTCACTGAGCGCACGTAAGTCTGACTGCACGTCGTCGCCGATGACTACCGCGGCAACGCCTTGTTTGCCAGACTGCGTCTCGATGATCAGCGCCAACAACCCTTCGCGCCTCAAGTTCAGCAGAAGAAACGGTAGAAAAAGCGGATCATCATGCACTCTTCCGTACGTACGCATGATGGAGTTGAAGTCGTCCAGAACAAATCGGATACGCCACCCGTCGACCGCGCGCACAAAGGCATCGGGGTGTAGCGGTCGGCCAAGACAAACATCGCAAAAATCGTTCATCACGATCTGCTGCGCCGCTTCGATACTTCGGCGGATGACATGGAACAGTACCGCTGACGGCGTGTCGTGGATCTCGAGGCGCCTGCAGATCGTGCGCGACTCGAGATAGGCGGTCAACGCCTCAACGAAGGCTCGGTCCTTCCATGTAGATTTCACGTGCGAGATCGAGGCGCGTGATTCGAACCGAGCCAATCTCGTCGTTTCTTCGCGAAGTTGCGCGAGGAATCGCTCGACGAGGGTGCGGTTGTTCTCATCTTTCGTCGTCACGAGCACGGCTGTCCCCGCAACGTTACGCCCAGCGTTCTCTATCCGGTGAGCCCATCTGCGCACCCGGTGGCGCAGTTGCTTTACGGGAATGGGTATCTGCCGGGAAGGTGCAGCCATGGAACAGAGATGCTTCACGTAATAACTACGCGGCCGGTCCTTGGTGTCGGTACAGTCGTAGTCCGACCATTGCAATTGATCGAGCGTCGAGGTGGAATCGACACGTGTTTCCCCGCTCACGAGCTGCCATACGAGATCATGGAACACATGCCCTAGGAACGCGTGGCCGAGGAAGGACTTTTGCGTATTGGCATCTCCGATGAGCGCACTGACCGTTCCGCAAGGCAGACCGCGCTGATCCTGCCCGTGTGCTCTCCCCTTGCGAGGTTCGAGAGCCTTTGCGAGCATCTCGTCCAGCTTCTCGATACCGAATCCTGCACGACGCTTGGAGGATTGCTGTTGTCCGGGCGCTCGATCCTCCATTATCCCGCGCGATAACGAATGCAATGACGGATAAACGTCCAGATAGCTCTGACTGAGATCGCCGTCCTCGGCCCGCGGGTCATCGAAGTTCACCTGCTCGCCGGTCGTCGATCCACGACCGTCGCGGACAACGTACGGATGGCGCCCTCGCACGTGCGACTGACCGCGCGCTTTCTCGATTTCGATCGCCCGCCGCGAATACCCCTGCTCCTCCGTCGCGCGGAGACGAAGCACTACGTCCGCAACAAACTGTTCGGCCATCCTCGTACCTTCCTTGGGCTCTTCGACAATGAGGACCAAGTGGCACCTCGTGGAGGCAAGACGCATCAGTTTTGCGACTTGGCTGCGGCGAGTTGTCTTCTGCCCGAACGCATCGACGTCGCCGCCGAAAGTCTCCATCCCCTCCATTGCGTCGATTAACAACAGATGACGCGGCACTTGGGCAGCGGTCCCAGCGTCAGAACCATCGGTCGGCAACGAGGCGAGTAGTCGCTCGATGAGGCTCCAATCATCCCCCGCCGTATGTGACGCCAGATCAACGAACGCGATCTGGGATTGCATCCGACCGGAGCCGTGGATGTAATCGGTGAGATCTTCTAGCTTTTCAGGGATGTAAGTAGCGAGCCGGAGCTTGTGACTAGTATCATAGGAGCGCCCTCCCAGCCACTTTGGTGGCTTTTCTTTGTCCCACTGTGGACACTTAAACGGGACACGCCTGGTATTGGGTGAGCCGAGACTAAAGTTCGTCCACATCGTGTCCGCTTTGCGATGGGAGAGATCGCTCGATATATAAAACGCTAACGGCTCTCGAATACGTGCATTGCGGCAATATTGATGAGTATCGGCAAGGTACCTTGAGGCGAAGTGCATCGCCAACACGGATTTTCCAGTGCCGTCTGGTCCGGCGATGCAAATGCTAGTGGTGCGGCTGGCGTCAGGAAGGTAGATTCCGAATTGATCCGGCTCCCATGTTGTATCGTTAAGCTCGCGACGCCCGGGATGAAACATGGCGTCGAGAGCAGGAATCCCGCTGCGGATTAGAAACATGCCTACTCCCCTCCGAGATCCGCCTTCACAGCTGCCTTGAATACTTTTCGCGAACACCGAGGGCCGTTCGCGAAGTGCGTTCTTCCAAAACAGCCCTTCTCGGGGTCCGGCACCAGCGATCCGAGACCTTCTTGTGTCAGTGCCATGCGTCCCCGCGCCGTCTGCACCCATAGGGCAGGAACGAAGGTTCCCTTGAGCTTCTTCAAATGTACGACGGCGACGATCCGGCTGGCGATCTCGGCTCGTTTGGCTGCTGTATCGGCCGCCGCTGCCGCGAGAATTCGCTCGAACGTCTCGGTGAGTGAGCCGGCGTGCGTCGTAGTGATGGCAAGGTGTCCAGTACCAGCGAAAAAAAGGAGAGACTTCCAATCCTCGACGTCCCTAACTTCATTGACATAGAGCAGCGCCGGTTTTTGCCGCAGGGCATCGTTGACGGCTTCCTTAAGGTCGTCAACGTCGACGTGCCTCTGTCGGGGTGTGTATTCGAATCCCGAACGGCTGGCCTGTTCCGGTGAGTCGGCAAACCAACTTTCGATGGGATCTTCATACGTCACAATGTGCGGCCGTTCACTGCTGGCTCCGAGAAGCCTCTCGATGTGTCGTCGGGCGATCTCCCTAGCAAATGTTGTTTTTCGTGAGCCCGTTGCGCCAGCGATCACGATAACGCCGTGCTGAACCGCTTTGCCGATTTCGCTCCACAGCGGCTCGACAACGGCGCTGTTCTCGGAGCGTTGTTTTTTGGCGCGGGCATCAGCTCCTTCGGTCGGCCATCGGCTAAGGACTTTGGGCGATTTGTATTCTGAGGTATCAGGCTGTTCGATGCGCGGGAACGCGCGCTGCGCCTTGGTGTTGTTCGCCGGCCGATCCGTGGCCCGCACCGTTACGGAGCAACGCTGGCCCGCATAACAGGAGCAGATGACCGCGCGCTGCAGGTTCCGCAAACCCTTACCCTCAAACGAGACCATGATATTCAACGTGGAAGGCGCGGTTCTCACTACCTCCACTGAATTCGTCCAGCCGAGTTTGGTCAGGACATCCTCCTCAGGGTAAAACGTCCGGTCCGTCGGCTTCGCCACAATGCACTCCTCTCTTAAATAGAGGAGTGACGGAGCTGGCTAAATCCCTACCCATGAAGACCTTCTGTCCACGTCAAGCGCTGTTTATGGAGTGTGGCATGTCGGGGGGCAGGGCGGATACGAAGCTATTGGCCGACAGTCACCACGACGCCCGTTAGCCTTCCAGTATCCATCGTCACAATCCGATCGCAGAAGGCCTTCGCTTGTTCGCGGTCGTGGGTGATCAGCAGGACGCCGAGGGATTGTTGTTGGCGGAGGGTGTCGAGGCGTTCGAGCCATGACCATTTTACGGGGGCGTCGAGCATTGATGTGGGTTCGTCGGCGATGATCAGGTGGGGGTGGGCGATCAGGGCGCGGGCGAGGGCTACGCGCTGGCGTTCGCCGCCGGAGAGAGTGTCGACGTTGCGTTCTGCGTAGGTTTCGGGAGGCGTCAGGCCGGCTTCGGCGAGGGCGGCGATTACGGCGGTTGCCCGCTTGTTGGGGTCGATGCCGGCGAGGCGGAGTGGTTCGGCGACGATCGTTTTTACGCGTTGATGCCAAGGGAGCGCGGAGAACGGGTCCTGAAAAATGAGATGGGCCTGGCGGAGGTGACTGCGAAGCGCTCGTCCGTGCAATGAGGACAGCTCGCGTCCCATCAATTGCACCGATCCTCGGGCCGGTTGCAGAAGTCGCAGCGCCAAGCGGGCAACCGTCGTCTTTCCTGCGCCGCTTGGTCCGACGAGGCCTACTGACTCGCCGGCGTGGACTTGAAGCGAGACGTTCTTCAGACCTGCGCCGGTGGAGTATTGGAAATCGACCGCGGAGAGATCGAGAACGACGGCCGGATCGATTGGGCGAGCGATCGGATTGCGCGGGCGCGGACGCGCTGCTGCGGCGAGCGTCTTTCCGGCGGCGCTGTTGGGAGCGGCGAGGATCGCGAAGGGGGGGCCAGTTTCGACGATTTGACCGCGGTCGAGGATGGCCAGACGGTCGCAGTGGCGCTCGAGCAACGCCAGATCGTGCGAGATCAGCAGCAGCGCCATCCTTCGCTCGCGGCAAAGGTGCGTGAGCAGATCGAGGATCTCGCGCGCGCGATCGCTGTCGAGTCCTGATGTCGCCTCGTCCGCCAGCAGCACTTTCGGTTGCCGGCAGAGCACCATCGCGATCACCACGCGCTGGCGCATTCCGCCGGAGAGCTCGTGCGGATAGGCTTTCTTCAAATCGTGCGACAGACCCACTGACGTCAGCGCGGCAGAGATCCGGGGCTCGATCGATTGACGATCGCCGTCCATGCGCGCGACTTCGCGAAGCTGCGAGCCGATGCTGCGCACGGGATTGAGCGACTGCATGGCCGCCTGCGAGATCCAGGCGATCGCTTTCCCTCGTTGTGCACGGCGCTCCCGCTCCGGCATCCGCAGCAACTCGCGTCCGGCCAGCCACACGCCGCCGCGATGAATTTCGGCGTGCGGGAGCAAGCCGAGGACGGTCTGAACAAGCGTCGTTTTTCCGGCGCCCGAAACGCCAACGAGGCCGAGCACTTCACCTTCGTCGAGATGCAAGTCGACGCCTTGCAGGATGGTGCGCCCGGGATAACCGACTTCGAGATCGCGGATCTGAAACAGGTACGCGGAATCTGGCTCGGGACAAGTCCCCCTCGGAATCATCGCCGCCCGCAACGCCGCGCCCCTCGGCTTCCCGACTCCGAGCAGAGCGAAGCCGGTGATGAGCAGTCCAATGCCGAGTCCCGGGGGGAGCGCCCACCAGAGCCAGTCGTTGCCGAGGAAAACGGCGCGGGCGTTGGCGTAATAGAGCGTGCCGCCCCAGCTCACCCATTGTGAATCGCCGAGCCCAAGAAATGAGAGGCCGCTTTCCATGAGGACTGCCTGATGCGCGAGCCGTGCAAATTGCGCGAGGACCATTGGCCATAAGACAGGGATGATGTGACGGACAAGGATGGTCGTCTCGGTCGCGCCCATTGCGCGCTCGGCTACGACGAAATCGGCATCACGCAAGGCCGCTGCCTGTGGCTGGAGCTCGCGCGCGCAACGCGCCCAGGAGCTGAAAATCAGGACGGCGATCAGCAGCGGACGGCTGGCGCCCGCATAAAATGCCACGACAAGAACCAGCGGCAACGTGGGCAGCGTGAGAAAGAAATCGACGAGCCGCATTGCGGCGAAATCCCATCGTCCTCTGCGATAGCCGGCGCTGGCTCCAATCAACGTGCCGAGCAACGTCGCGCCGATCGCCGCTAATAGCGCAATGACCACCGAATGCCGTGCGCCATAAAGCCAGACACTTAATAAATCCTGGCCCATGTCGTCGGTGCCGAGCCAGTGATGAAGCGAAGGTGTTTGGAACGGAGCCGCGGTCCACTCGTTTGGGTCGTAAGGAGCGAGCAAAGGGCCGGCAATGGCCACGACAACCATCAGCGCAACGAGCAGCGCACCGACGCGGCGCGGACCTCGCCCTTCGCTCATGTGGTGGCGTCCAATCCACTGCGCAATCGCGGGTCGAGCCTGGCCTGCAGAATGTCGGCGGCGATGTTTGCCAGCACTACAGAAAACACGAGCAGGAGGAACACGCCCTGAACGAGAGGAAAGTCGAGCGCGAGGATGCCTTCGTATAGCAACAGGCCAAGTCCAGGATAGGCAAATACTGTCTCAACGATGACGGTGCCGCCGAGGAGGACGCCAAAGCTCATGGCGAACTGGTTGACGAGTGGACGGAGCGCGATCGGAGCTGCTTGCCGGAGCAACACGCGCAAAGGAGCCGCCCCATGGGATCGAGCCAGCGCGACGTAGCCCTCGCCGAGTGCGTCCTCCAACGCCGCGCGTGCCACAAGAAATACGGCCGGGATGTATCCGAGAGTCAGCGTCGCAATGGGCAATACGGAGTGTTTGAAGACACCGCTCAACGTAAGTCCTTCTTCGAGCGATGCTGCGCCGTGTGTGGGAAGCCACCGCAGCTTAACGGCGAAGAACGCGATCGCCACCATTCCTACCCAGAATGACGGGAGCGAGCCGGAAAAGACGGCGGTACACATCAGCGCGGACGCGGAGCGTGCACGCTCAACCCAGTGAAAGAGGCAAGCGAGGCTGAAGCCGATTACGAAGGCCAGGATGATCGAGACGCCGACCAGGAGCAGCGTCCACGGCAGCCTTGCGGCGATCACCTTCAATACAGGCTTCCCGTGCGCGAGCGAGGTTCCGAGATCGAGGCGGGCGATGTTGCTGAGGTAGCGGCGATACTGTTCGAGCAAAGGGCGATCCAGACCGAATTGCGCCAACATTGCGGTTCGTTGTGTGCTGGTGAGCCGGCCGGCATCATCACCAATTAGGAAATCGACGGGATCGCCCGGCAGCAGGCGTGGCAGCAAGAAATTCGCCGTTGCGCCCAGCCAGAGGACGACGATGTAGCCTGCAATGCGTGTGCTGCGCGTCATGGTTTCACCCACGCGGGAACGCCGTCGCGAAACTCGATGAGCGACCACTTATGAAACACGCCGAGGCCGGGAATGGCCCGCCACCCGACATACGCGTCCGGCCGGTACGCATAATGAGATTTTGGGTAATACAACATGATGGCGACGGGCGCCTTGCTGTGCAATTCCTGCAGCGCGAAGCCCGCTTGCATGCGCGCTTCGATGGTCGAGGCAATCCGCCAATTATTGATGAGCGCATCCAGTTCCGGGTATGACTTTCCCTCGTGCCACAGGTAGCCGTACATCACCGATTGCATTAATTGATCGGGGTCAGCCAGATTGTGCGGTGTGACGTCGTCGATCAGTAAATCGAATTGGCGTGTCGTGTAGAGAGCGCGAGCGCGCGCCGGATCGACAACGTCGACTTCGATATCGAATCCGACCGCTTTCAACTGGCGCGCGACAACCTGCGCGGCACGCTGGTGGAGCGGCTCACTGCTGGAGACCTTCAGGCTGAAACGGATTGGCGCTCCGTGTGGATCTTCGCGCAGCCCGTCTCGGTTTCGATCGCGAAAGCCCATCGCATCGAAAATCGCCGCGGCGGCCCGAGGATCGTCACTTGGCTGGCGCAGGCCGGGTTTCGTCCATGGGCTGGCGTGAGCAGGAAACGGCCCGACCACACCCTGGCCCAACACCACGCGCTGCAAGACCTCGCCCGGCCGGATTGCAAGCGAGATCGCGCGGCGAAACTCCGGATCGGAAAATGGCGCCCGATCGAAATTGACGCGCAGCTCGATGCCGAAAACCGGACTGTTGCCGCCTGCGGTCACGGCCACGTCTTTACGATGCGCGAGGGGCTCGACCAGCTCGGGCGGCACCGGCGCGGCAACCGCGTCCAGTTCTCCAGCGCACAATGCGGCGAAGGCCGTTGCTGGATTGCGGATAAACGAAATGAAAATGCTGGCCACGCGCGGAGTGCCGCCGAAATAGTGGCGATTGGCTTCAAGCCGCAGAAATCGTCCGGCTTCCAATTGCGATACGCGATACGGACCCGTCCCGACGAGCGGCCCGTGATAGAGGTGAGGCTCTTTTACGGACCGCCAGAGATGCTCGGGAAGGATGACCAGGTCCGCGGCGGTGACGAGGTCGAACATCGGACAGGGGCGCTCGCAGCCAACGCGCAGCGACAGGCGGTCGATCGGCTCGATTGTCGTCAGTTTCGGTGTGTCGCTGACGTGATGGGTCCAGCGATTCGGCGTTCCGTCGCGGTAATAGCGCAGAGTGAATACAACGTCGTTGGCTGTAAATGGCACGCCGTCGTGCCAATGCACGCCATCGCGCAACTGGATGCGCCACGCCTTTCCGTCCTTTCCCTCGGGCACAATGGCCGTCGCAAGCCATGGTTTCGCGTTGCCCAAATACGGTGAAGGTGCTGCCAGTTTGTCGTATACAAGCTCGAGCAACGTCTCCGGCAAGCCAGGCGTGTAGGGAGTCAGATTGGTGACTTCATAGGCGACCGCAACGCGGAGCGGCGCCGCGAAACCCTGTAGCGCCAGGCAGGCGATAAGGCCGGTGCCGGCTGCTACCCGGAGCGAACGCAAACGACCTTAAAACCCCGCCGTGAGGTTGATGCTCAGCGACCGGCCCGGCTCGAGTACCGAATTGGTGAAGGTTCTGGGAAATCCGAGGGATTCTTTGGTCACGGGGCTACGGTAGGCTTTATTCGTGAGATTGTCGATACCGGCGGTCAGGCGATACGCTTTGAGCCATGGCTGATACTGGCCGAGGTCGAGGCCACCGTAGATGCTGAAGACTTCGTAGCCATCGGTGGGCCGCTCCTGCGTTGGGTTAATGCGCGTCTTATCGTCCGACCAGCGGGCCGTGAGCTCGAGCCAACTGGAAGCGACCTGGAAATTGCGGCGCACGCCAATGAGCCCATTGAGCGGTGGCACATAAGAGAGCGGCACGCCGGTAATTGTATTGGTAGCTCGAACGTCTGCGGCGTTGAAACGCCAAGCGGTGCTCGGCGACATCTGGTATGTGCCGTCGAGCTCCCATCCTTCCACTTTCGATTTGCCGAAATTCACGGCCACGCGTGTCGTCGGATTGAGGAATTGGAACTGGATCAGATCCTTGTAGTCGCTCCGAAACGTGGTCAGGTTTACGTTGACGGCCTGCAATCGCAAACGCGCGCCGAGCTCGTAATTGACGCTCGATTCAGGCTTTAAATCGGCATTGGGAAGACTGTTGAGCGCGCCAACGATTCCGGAGCCTGATTTATCGCTTGTAGTAGGCGCGCGAAACGCCGTGCTGATGTTGCCGACGAAATGCAGTGTTGGCAGTGGCCGGAAAATCAGGCCGCCGCTGCCGGTGAGTGCGGTGTCTCGCGCGGTGAGGTTGCGGGCGAACGCAGCGGAAAGCTCGGGGGATTCGCCGAGAGCCGGCGTGGAGCTGAGTTTCGTCTCGACGAAGTCATACCGTCCGCCGAGCGAGACGGTCCATTGTGACGTTGGATCGTAGTCGTAATGAGCCAATGCGCCGACGTCGGTCTGCGACGCGTCACGGACACGCTTGGCGCGCGGATCAAAAAACTTCAGGGTGCCGGTCTTGCTGACGATTCGATCGTCATCCTCAAAGCTCGGCGCGTCCTCGTTGTAGAAGTCGACGCCATAAGAAAGCACGTTGTTGCCGATGATCGAGCGGGCCAGCAATTTGCCGCCGGTCTCTGTCGGACCGATGACCCATGTATTGCGCGTATCGACGTCGGCATTCGACGCCGAGTGGTTCTCGCTGCGAAGAATGCTCGAAAGAACTCTCACATACAGCGAGGCATCGATATCCTGCAGCCACGGCGCGGCCTGGCTTTCGGTGAAGCCGGCGCGAACCATGCGCTCGCGGAGCGGATCCTCGCGCGTGATGACGAGGGGCGCGCCCGGAGCATTGGCGCGTCCAGCGTCATCCGAAAAGATTTTGCCAATGAGCTCGAAACGCTTGGTCGGGCTCGGTGAATAGCCGACGCGGGCGTTGAACCCGCGCGCGGCGAAATCGCTGTTCAGCACTTCGCCGTCGGGCGTGTGAAAGTTGTCCGCCTTGCGGTAGTTGCCGGAGAGCAGCATGTCGAAACCGTTTCCGACGCCCTGCAACTCGAGCCGCGCCGCCCCCATGTTGTTGGTGCTGGAGTAGCCGAGCGAATAGAGCCGCGGGGTGAGGGAGAAGTGGGGTTGCGCTGGATCGCCGGCCGCGCGCCGCGTGATGACATTCACCAGGCCGTTCATAGCGTCCGAGCCGTAAAGCGCGGCCGCCGGACCGCGGATGATCTCGATTCGCTCGATCTCGTTCGGATCGAGCAGACTGTATTCGAGGAAATTACGGCCGCGGAAGCGATCGCCGTCGATGAAGAGCACGATGCGCGCGTCGTTGGAGCTGAGGCCGCGCACGACGATCTGCGCATCGAGGCCGCCGGAGCGCTGCATGGAGATTCCGGGCGCGTCGTCGAGCATCGTCTGCACGTTCGACAGTGGCCGTGCGTGAAAGTCTTTCGAATCCATCACGGTCAGGGATTGCGGCGTGGCATCGACCGGTCGCTCGAAGCGCTCGCCGGTCACCGTGATCTGCTCGACCACAGGAGGAGCCGGCTTCTTGTCATCGTCTGGTTTGGCGTCCTTCTTTGCTTCTGTGGTGGGAGGCTTGTCGCTTGCGGTGGGCGCCGTCGTTTGTGCGAAGGCGCCACCGACGGAGAGCGCCACGACGAAAAGCATCAACAGACTGGTGCTTTGAATGCGAGTCACCTGTGACATGCAATGCCTCCCCGTTGAAACTTCCGGAACTGCGAGTCTGTCAGGAAAAATTGTGGACTGCCTGAGTGACGGCCATCTATTGCTTAGTGGTAGCCATGTTACCGGAAGTGTCAAGATTCCGGAGCAACGTCAGCTTGGCCTCATCCGCTGCTCCGGTGTAGATGCCTTCCCGCGTCGCCAGGTCGTGCAACTGGCTTCTGCGTCTTCCGTCCAGCGAGCGAAAAAGCGGCTCCAGCGTTTCGATCGGGTAGCTGAAAAGGCGGCTGACGCAGCGCGATGTGTAATCAATGTCCGCGTTTGCCATGATCTCCGCGAACTCTTCGAACGTGGCGAGATTCAGAAAGTTGAGAGCGTATTCGATTCCGGGGTTGGAACGGCCGAGATCGGGATCAACCTGAAAAATGTAGATCCAGTGAATCGAAGCGGGATGAACGCTGTCGAGTGTTTTCTGAACGT
The DNA here is from genome assembly GCA_963719365.1 of Thermoanaerobaculia bacterium. GTDB lineage: Bacteria > Acidobacteriota > Thermoanaerobaculia > Gp7-AA8 > Gp7-AA8 > JADGNZ01. The sequence continues at coordinate 4,052,676 of OY970380.1, forward strand.
AGAGTTGCTGCGTGCCCGTGACGTTGATGTCGTTGATGAAAAGGACGGCTCGGCCCTCGAAATCGGCCGCGTAAGGCCGCGGCGCTCCCTCTCCTTCGTGCAGCCGCTGCCGGTTACTGACGCGGGCGGCGATGTCCGAACTGCTGTAGTCCTCGCCAAGAAGATGGGCATTACTCGGAGCCATGGGAAGGGCATAGCGAAGTTCAACGAAACGCAGTGATTGGCGCGGGGAAATGCGTTCGCACAACGCAGGAAACATCTGCTGGGCCAGCAGATTGGCGCCGGCGGGGATGGCGTACAACGGCGGCGCCGTGATCACCCACTCGCTAATTTCAGGCTGGCTCGCGATGATCCTCCCGGCGACAGGAATCAGCAGATCCGCGTAGAACCGCACGCTCTCGCGGACTCCCAGCTTCATCGAAGGATAGTGCGCGAAGAGCGGATCTTGATGATCTAGAACCGGGCTCGTAATGGTATGCAGAGCCGAGGGTTGCTCCGATGACTTGACTACGCTCATGGCTGGTGTTTCCGGCGAGCCCGACGATACACCAGCTATCAATTTGGATCGATTTGCCTTCAGCTTTTTCCGAGCACGTGCTCGACCACCGCGCGCCACTTCTCGGGCATCGACAGCTCGTCGGCTCGATAAGTCCTGGCGCCGTTGCCATCGTCGACGGTGATGTCGTACTGGTAAACATCGGCAACGCCGGCGGTGCGATGCGGCGGTGCCGGCTGATCAGGGAACGCGGCGCCCTTGATCAGCCGGTGCAACACATCCGCTTTCTCGCGCGGCAGCGTGGACGTATCGACTTCGGCGTGTGCACCGATGTTTGCGAATCCGCCCGAGCGCTGCACGGAGATCTTCATCCCTTCGATTTCCTCGGCTGCGGTTTGATTGGAAGCGGAACGTACGCCGGTTCAGGCGACGCTGACACCGATGAAGCCGGAGTCGCCTTGATCGTGATCATGGCCGAGCCGGCGATGATCTGCTTGCCCACGGTGACACCCACGTTCTTCCAACCTTCGCCGACTGCAATCTGCTCCGCTTTTCCAACTCCGTAAAGCTCCCCAGCCGTTTCGTACGTGGCGTTGGCGGCGTCGGCGAATTGGGCCGTCTCCCCGAGCTTGTTCGTGAAGGCCGTGTACCAGATCTTGCCGGCTTTCTCCCACGCGTTGCCGCCGAGGGCGATTGCGACGTTGTAGAAGGCCTTGTTGGGAATGCCGGAGTTGATGTGGACGCCGCCGTTGTCCTGATCCGTGTGGACGTAATGGCTCATGTTGGCCGGCTGCGGATCGCGTCCGAGAGTCTTCGGATCGTTGTACGCGGTGCCGGGTGCTTTCATCGAGCGGAGTGCGACGCCTTTCACGCTGGGACCGAGCAAACCCTTGCCGATCAGCCAGTCTGCCTGCGCCGCGGTCTGCTTCAGCTTCCACTGCTTGACGAGCGAGCCCATGACGTCCGAGAAGTGTTCATTGAGCGCGCCGGATTGCGCTTCGTATTCGAGCGCCGAGGTGAACTGCGTGACGCCGTGCGTCAGCTCGTGGCCGATCACGTCGATGCATGAGGTGAAATGGCTGAAGATCACGCCATCGCCGTCGCCATACACCATCTGCGTTCCATCCCAGAACGCGTTGTTGAAGCGCTTGTTGTAGTGGACCGAGGAATCGAGGCGCATGCCTTTGTTGTCGACGGAATTGCGCGCGAAGACCGCGCTGTAGAAATCGTAGGTGTCGCCGGCGTAGTCGTATGCCTCGTTGACGCTCTTGTCGGATGACGGCTTCCCACCTTCGCTGCGAATCAGCTTTCCGGGAAGCTTGCTGCCGCCCTTTTCGTCATAAACAGTCCGCCGCTTCACACCGGGCGACGCCGCGAGGAGCCCGGCGAACGGTCCGATGGCTGTGCGTTTGCCGCGCATTGCCGCGCTGACCTCCATCGCGTGATGGGCAGCCTCCCGAACCTCGGCGTTGGAGCTGCTCGCCATGTGTTTAAGGATGTGGGGCGGAACGATGAAGCACACGTGCGGATGTCCGTGACTCATGGCATTGCCTCCTGGGGTGCATTGAGTGTTGACGGCAATGTAGGTTCATCCAAATCAAAGTGCACGAGGCGCGAGTCATCGTCACTTCTCTTTTCTATTCGTTGAACTTGATCTCCTGGTATGTCCAGTTGTGCTCTTTTGATCGCGACGGGGTTTCGCGCGCCGCTCCTGCGAATGCGACGCGATCACTCCCGCGGACGGGACACGACCGCCAACGAGAGGGCTGTCCGCCACGTGAGAACGTCCTCCTTTGGCGCTGATGGCCGCGCCGGCCACTTGCACGGACGGGATGGGTTTCGAATTCGCGACGTAGGTCTGCAGCAGTTTGTTTGTTACCGAGTGCTGTCCCTGTATTCGAAGGAGCACCGCAGTCATCGTGAACGCATCGTCGTGGAAATCGCCGTGGTGCTGGGCGTTGCTCTGTTGGTCATCCGGCACTCCAGTCGTTACAGGATTGGACGACACTACGATCGAGCCGCAGTTCTGGTTAATCGTGTCCTCGAGCGACTTGCCATTCGCAAGCACAATCGGGAGGAAACGCTGCATTCCTACCAGCGGAACTTCCCGGTTCTGCGGACGCTCAAATCCCCGCGAGACGAGATACAAGAGCGACTTGTGATAGATCTTCGCGCAGGTGTCTTCTTGCTCGAGGCCATCGTTCATCACGAAACTGCTGAAGCGTTTGACGAGTGAGCAAAGGTGCGGCACGACCGCGGTTTCGAATGATGCGACCGTCGATGCCGCGGCCATGAACGTCAGCGACTCGACGCTCATCCCATACGACTTCATGCGCGGGAGTATCCCGTTGACGAGAACGGCGCCGGCGCTGTGTCCGACGATGTGTAACTTCACTCCTGCGGACGCTTTCAGCAGTTGCAGAAGGATGCTCACGCCCGGCGCGGCAAACCAGTCAGCGTCATTCGCCGGCAGAGCGTTGAATGCCGCCGATGCCGCCAGGCCGTTGTTTTTCATTTCGGACCAGGCAAACGCAAGGACTGATGACGCCGTTTTTTCGATGACCCGGTCCATCACCTCGTGAAGGTTGATTCCCGCGCCGAACGGCAACTTCTTGCCGACGGTGTCTTCCAACTGATCGAGGATGGTCTCCATCGGGCCGCTCTGCCACACCACGAAAATCGGATAGACGTGGTTGTTCATCCACCATTGGAATTGCTCCTGGACCTGATTGAGCCCGGATGATTCCGACACGAGACCGCCGTGAATGTAGATGACGGTGTCTCGCGATCCCCATTCGGTATGGTGGGCTTCCATCGAGGCGATGAGATCTCGCAATTGTGCCGGGCTGCTCGTGGCCTGGCCCTTCGTCGAGAGCCGGCCGTCGTTGCTGAGGTTGAGTACATGCTTCCGAATCACCTCGGGCGACGGAGCCGCGACGACACCAACCGTTCCGCCGGCCGAAACGGTGCGCTCGACACGTTCGAAGGGTGTTTGCGGAACGCCCGGGCGCGCTACCCACGCGTCGAAGGCGGACTCCAGCCACTCTTCGTATGGCAGTGTCGCGAACCCGTCTTTGCCCCAGTTTTTGCCCCAGGAGTTCTGCACGAGGAAGCCGATCTCGTTGTAGCCCACGAGGGCAAAGGCGTGACCACCAATCGTGCGTGAGTCCGGATTTCTGGTGATGACATGCATCGTCTTTCCGCCCCGGACGTGCACTTTTTTCGGACTCTGCCAGCCATCGTGAATCGAGGCCGAGGCCACGATCGCGTGCAGCTCGGTGATCGCAGACTGCATGTCGTCGAGCCGTTGCGCATCGACGCGGTAGTAGGCACCGAGGGGGCGTTTGCGGCACGACTTCACGAGGGTCACATCATCGAGATCGAGATGCGTGTCGAGAGCTGGCCACTCCTTCTGAAGTGCCATCCCATGACGCCACCATCCTTTGAGTACGCCGCGCAGGCTGCTGCCAGCATCCTCCTCGCCCGGAAACTCGTCGTATCGCCGCGCGAGGTAGTAAAGCATGTAGGGGCTCACCGGATCGGCAAGTTGCTTCTGCGTTTTCTGCGCGTAAACCGTATTGACCATTGCAGCCACCGCGTGACCGGTGCATGACGAACCGATCTGCGTCAAAACGACGGCGTTCTTGCGCCGGTCGGCACGGTCGGCCAGGAGTTGAAGGCGGGGGCGGTACAAAAGATCGCGGATGTCGAAGGGATCGGGCGCCACATTCGTCACGAAGGACGTAGTGGCGTTGGGAACAACTGCTTTACCTGCGGTCGCGGCTTTAAACATGCTGGCCTCCGTATTGAGATTGGTTACTGAAGGAGTGTCGGCGGACGCGCGGATCCCTACCTGCGGCGCACGGTGTTTTTTCGCAGGCGATCCCCGTCTTTGGACGGACAGGGGAATGGAATTCGCGAGCGGAGAACGACGCGGCCTCTCTCGCAGGTCCGCGCCTCGGGACGGCTGGTGTTGTTCACTCACTGGGAATTTCGGTCTGATCAAGGAGGTATGGGCGCCTGATATGGACCAGCAAGAGCAGCCCACCATCCGCATCACTCTCGATGACAGCGTCGCGCAGGGGGAGTACATCAACTTCGCGAACATCATCCATTCGCCGAGCGAGTTCGTGATCGACCTCGGGCGCATCGTTCCCGGCCGGACGGACGTCAAGGTCTACAGCCGCGCGATCATGACGCCGCTGCACGCCAAGCAACTTCTCGAAGCGCTGGCGCACAACATCTCGCTGTTCGAGCAGAAGTTCGGCGACATTCGTATCGACGGATCGACGCCGTTCCCGACGAACGAGCCTTCGAACTGACGAAATCATCCACGTGGCGCGAGTCAAAATCATCGGGGCCGGTCTGGCCGGTTGTGAATGCGCGTTCGGCCTTGCGCAACGGGGACACAAAGTCGATCTCGTCGAGATGCGCCCGTCGACGACTACGGCGGCGCATCAAACTTCGAATCTCGCCGAGCTTGTTTGCTCGAACTCGTTTCGATCTTCCGCGATTACAAACGCTGTCGGGTTGTTGAAAGCGGAGATGGCGCTGCTCGACTCGCTCGTCATCCGCTGCGGAACGGACGCGCGCGTGCCTGCCGGCGATGCATTCGCCGTCGATCGTGATCGCTTCGCTGCATCGGTGACGAATGCCATCGCCAACGAGCCGAATATCACCCTGCGCCGCGAAGAGGTCACATCGCTCGACCGCGACGGCTACGACTTTCTCGTCGTCGCCACCGGCCCACTCACATCCCAGCCGCTCTTCGATGCGATCAACAACTTCCTCGGGCGCGACGGACTCTACTTTTACGACGCAATCGCCCCGATCCTCGCCGCCGATTCGCTCGACCTCACGAAGCTTTACTGGAAATCGCGCTACGGGAAAGGCTCCGCGACCGATTACCTCAACGCGCCGATGACACAGGCGGAGTACGAAGCGTTCGTTGCCGCGCTGCTGTCGGCCGAGATTTTCGCGCCGCATGATTTCGAAAAGGCCGCGCACTTCGAAGGCTGCCTGCCGGTCGAAGAGATCGCGTCGCGCGGTATCGAAACCCTTCGCTTCGGTCCGATGAAGCCTGTCGGCTTGGAGCATCCCGTGACCGGTGAGCGGCCACACGCGGTGGTGCAGCTTCGCAAAGAAGACCTCTCGGACGACTATTTCAACATCGTCGGCTTCCAGACGAAGATGAAGGTGCCCGAGCAGAAGCGCGTGATCCAGATGATTCCCGGCCTTGAGAATGCCGTCTTCGCGCGTTTCGGCTCGATGCACCGCAACACGTTCATCAACGGACCGAAGCATCTGCGGCCGGTGTTTCAAACGAAGCTCGATGACCGCGTTTTCTTCGCAGGCCAGATCACCGGCGTTGAAGGCTACGTGGAGTCGTCCGCCGTCGGCCTGCTCGTGGCGCGCTACATCGACGAGTTGTCGCGCGACTTCGCTGCCACGCCGCTGCCCTACTTCACCGCCCTCGGCTCCCTCGGCCGCCACGTTGCCGAATCGTCTCCCGACCGCTACCAACCATCGAACGTGACGTGGGCAATGATCGAAGACGTCATCGGCCGCTGCCGCAAGATCGAGAAGCGCGAACGGCAGGTCGAAAAAGCGATGACGGCGATTAGGTCGATGGCGGCATCCACGAAGGCGGCGGTTTCGGTTACTTCCGATTCGCCATCGGTTTAGTGTCACAGCCATGTGCCAGCGTGCAGCGGATCGTCTGGTGCTAGCACCGTGCGCCGGCGAAGCGCGGACACCAACCAAGCTCCTCCTGTGGCAGACTTCGCGTCGATGCCGGAAGTTCTCTATGTCTACGCGATCGCCCATGCGGGCCATCCGCTGCCCGGGCGTGTCGAGGCGATCGATGAATCGGATCACTTGCAGGCGGTCACTACGGGCGCGCTGGCCGCGTTTGTCACGCCGGTCGACGACGTCGATTTCTCGCAGGGTGTGATCGACGCCCGGGCAAAAGACGTTGAGTGGCTCGGCGGAATCGGCTATCGGCATCAAAGTGTGATGAGCGCGCTGATGCATGGCGGCACGATCATCCCGCTTCGCGCCTTCACCCTCTTCGCCTCGGCAGACACTCTTCGCGCACATCTCGAAAGCGAGCAAGCCCACTTCTCGAAACTTCTCGACCGGCTCGACGGAAAGCAGGAGTGGACGCTGCGTCTCGAATTCGATCCGGAACGCTGGAGCGAGGCACTCGTGACGCGCGTCGATTCGCTGCGCGCGTTGTCCGAGGAGATCGATGGGGCGTCGGCGGGCAAAGCGTTTTTGTTGCGCAAGAAACTCGACGACGAAAAGAAACGCGCATCGCGCGAAGCCGAGCAACAGGTGATGGCCGAGGTCGAGAGCGTCGTGATGGAGAAGCTGGCGTGCGACACGGTTGCCGAGACGCGCCAGCAGCGATCCGGTGCGTTTCCGCAGATCAATGTGCTCATCAATCGCGACGAGGAATCGCGCCTCGTCGAGCTTCGCGAAGCCTTGTCGCAGCGCTACGACAACGAAGGCGTGACCCTTGCGTTGACCGGACCGTGGCCGCCGTATACGTTTGTTGGGAAGGAGTAGGTTAAGGATGAATCATGAAGGATGAAGGATGACCGCAATACGCCCGTTCATCCTTCATCCTTCATCCTTCATAATTCATCCTTTCTAACCATGCCTGACGAAAACGACGAACTTGGCCTGCTCGAAACGCTCGATCACCTGCTCGACCGCGGCGTGGTGATCGCTGGCGAGGCAGTCGTTTCCATCGGCGACGTCGATCTCCTCTACCTCGGCCTCAACGTAGTTCTTGCCAACGTCGACGCCATCATCCGGACCTCGCAGCCGAAGAAAATCAAATGAAGCTGGTCGTCATCGGCGCGCATCTCGAACGAGCCGATATCGAGCCGGTGGCGGAGGCGTTGCCGGTGGGCGATCTCTGGCTCAGCGGGATGCCAGTCGCGGACGATCAGCCCCTCGGCGACCGCGCGCTCCTTCTTCGCGTGGCCCAAACGCGCGCGGCGCTGCTCGACCGCGGCACGTTCATCGCCATCCGCTACGGCTTCACCGCGCATGCGTCGAGCGATGCCATGGCCAAGTGCGCCGCACATCTCGATCGCTGGCGGCGCACGCTGCAGGAGTGTCGCGGAATGGTAGAAATGACGTTGAAGGTCGCGGCGTCGTCGCCGCAAGCACGTCCCGATCGTCACGACTTCGCATCCGGCGCCGCATACTTTCGCGCGCTCCACGATGCCACGCGCGCCGCGTCCATCGATCCGCTCTTTCGCGAGGCCGTGGAGAAAAACCTGGTGCCGCTCGCAGTCAAAAATCGCTGGTCGAATCGCGACAACGCATCGCTCGAATTCGCGTTACTCGTGCAACGCGAGTCCATCGCCGCGGTCAACGAGGCCGGCGCCGCGCTCAAACGCGACTTCGTGTCCGTCCCGTTTCTCCTCTCCGGTCCGTGGCCTTTGGAGGTCTTTGCCGATGATCACGAATGACGAAGAGCGTCTCCGCGCGTCGCTGACATTCACCGAATCGACGATCCCTGACCGCATCGCCGCCGACTCGGACATTGTCGAGAACGGCCTCGCCAAACTCGTTCTCTCGATCATCGAGCTGATCCGGCGACTACTCGAAAAACAGGCGTTGCGCCGTATGGACGCCGGCACTCTCACCGACGAAGAGATCGAGCGCGTTGGCGCCGCCCTGATGAAGCTCGAAGAAAAAATGGCTGAGATGAAGCAGATCTTCGGCCTTGCTGACGACGATCTGAACTTGAACCTCGGGCCCGTGCGCTCGCTCGATTGACGACATCCAGTTCGACGCGGCACGACGCGCCTTCTCGGAAGCCCTCCGCCTGATTGAGCATCAGCGCGAATTGATCAGCGAACGAAGCAGCGTCAAGTTCTTGCGGTCGGATTCATGCTCCACCGTTTTCGGCGTCTCGATGACTTTCGGGATGCCGCAAAAACGCGCGTCGTTGAGCAGGAAGGCGAAGGCATCGACACCGATTTCGCCGTCGCCGATATGCTCGTGCCGGTCGACGCGCGAGCCGAGTGGCTTTTTCGAATCGTTGAGATGAAAGGCGCCGATGTTGTCGATGCCAACGTGAGTATCGAGCGCATCGATGGTCCGCTCGTAGTCGTCGCGGTTGCGCAACTCGTATCCCGAGGCGAAGACGTGGCACGTGTCGAAACAGATTCCGACGCGAGCCTTGTCATCGACGAGCGCGCGAATCTTCCCGAGCTCCCCAAACGTGCAGCCGAGGCAGGAGCCTTGTCCGGCCGCGGTCTCGAGCAGCGTAATGACTTTGTGATTCGGAATCGCTGCATGAATCTGATCGAGCGATCGCGCGATCTGCTCGACTCCCGCATCGACGCCGGCGCCGAGGTGTGCGCCGGGATGGAGGACAACGGCGTGGATACCGAGCCGCTCCGCGCGATCGAGCTCGTCGATCATGGCGTCGATCGACTTGCGATGAAACTCGGCGTTCGTGGTGGCGAGATTGATCAGATACGAAGCGTGCGTGAGGATCGGACGCAGATTGCGTTTGTCCGCGAAGAGCGCGACGTCCTCATCCGACATCGTCTTTCCCTTCCACTGATTCGAGTTCTTCGCGAAGAGCGCGATCGCGGATGCGTTGATCTCGGCGGCGCGATCGAACGCGGTGTGCAGACCGCCCTTCGTCGAAATGTGCGCGCCGAGGAGATCGCCGTGAGTGTCAGGGAATGCGAAGCGGGACATGGAGCCGGGTGGGTTGACGCGCCAAAGAACGCGTCACTGCAGGCGGAAATTCACCGTCACCGTGTAGTAGACATCGATCGGATCGCCGCGATACGTAGCCGGCCGGAAATGCCATTGGCTGACCGCTTCGCGCGCCGCTTCGCCGAGTCCCATCGGGAGATCCTTGATCACTTCGACATTGTCGATCGTGCCGTCTTTGCGCACGATGCCGCGCACGACGACCGGCCCCTGAATTCCGGCGCGGCGCGCCATCATGGGAAAGCGCGGCACCGTGCGATCGGTCTCTTCCGGCTGCGTGCCACCAGCGGGCACCGCGGTGTAAACGCCAGTGTTGTCGGCCGCAACCGGCACCTGCGGCGCGGCTTGAACGGGCGGTTCCGCAGGTGGCGGCACCGCAGCACCGACAGCGGGTTCGGATGTGGCAGTCGCCGCGGCGGTGTCGGTGGCAGTCGTGTCGGTGTGCACGTCCACCTGCCGCGTTCCGGCCGAGCTGACATCGATGGCATCGACGTCGGCGTACGCAATCTGGTTGTCGTGATCGATGGCGTAGAAGTCGTGATCGCGCGTGTAGACCTTGACCTGCGTGTCGGCGGGCAGCTCGCCGATGATCGGATAAAAGATTCCGGGTCCGGCGTAGAGCGGCGTTCGTCCGCTGACGAGTGCGTTGAGCGCAGGCAGTTTGCGGATGGTTTCGTAGCGTGCGAGACGGCGTGCGCGCTCGCTCGTTCGTTCGAGCGAGTTGCGCTCGGCCCAGCCGGTCATGCCGTCATCGTCCTGCACGCGAACCCACGCGCCGCGGTCTTCGAGCACGATGAGTTTCTCGCCATTCGCCGCCGTCGCGACGACCGGCGCGCTCGCGGTCGGCTGCGTACGAAGACGCGCCCGCAACGACAGCACCGACAGCGTTTCCGAAGCCGCCGGCGGCGCCTCGGGACGCTTGCCGCTGCGCACGATGAGCATCGCCAGCAGCGCGAAAAAAATCACGCCGAGGATGATGACGACCGTGAGGCCGCGCGTATGACGGGTTTGGGGGTCAGGCATGGGGGTGTGGAGTGGATTCGTAGATTAGTGGATTCGTCGATCCACTCGCTTTTCTAATCTACTAATCCACTGCTCTACTAATCCACTGACTACTTCTTCATCAATACAAACATGATCGCCTTCTGCACGTGCAGCCGGTTCTCGGCCTCGTCATAAATTACCGACCGCTCCGAGTCGATCACCTCGGACGCAACCTCTTCGCCGCGGTGCGCCGGAAGGCAGTGCATGAAGATTGCCTCCTTCTTCGCGAACGACATCACGCGGTTGTTGACCTGCCAGCCTTCGAAGTCCTTCTGCCGCTTCGCCGCTTCCGCTTCCTGTCCCATCGAGGCCCAGACATCGGTGGTGACGACATCGGCATCACGCACGGCTTCCTCGATCGAATTGGTGACAATGACTTTCGTGCCGGCGTTGTCGGCGTCGCCTTGCGCCTGCGCGACGATCATCGGATCGGGCGCATAGCCGCCGGGCGTGGCCACGGCGATGTTCATCCCAACTTTCGGCGCGCCGAACATGAGCGAGTGCGCCATGTTGTTGCCGTCGCCGATGTACGCAATCTTGCGGCCCTTGAGATCGCCGAGGTGCTCCCAGGCGGTGAAGTAATCGGTCATGGCCTGGCAAGGGTGGGAGAGATCCGTGAGACCGTTGATGACCGGAACGCTCGAATACTCGGCCAGCTCGGTGACGGTCTTGTGCGCGAACGTCCGCGCCATGATGCCGCTGACGAATCGCGAGAGAACTTTGGCCGTGTCATAGATCGGCTCACCGCGTCCGATCTGGATGTCGCGCGAGGAAAGAAACAGCGCATGCCCGCCGAGCTGGAACATCCCCACCTCGAAGGAGACGCGCGTCCGTGTCGACGATTTCTCGAAGATCATCGCCAGCGTCTGCCCTTTGAGCGCGTCGTGGTACTTGGCCGGATTGGCCTTCATGTCCTTCGCGACATCGAAGATCTCCCGAACCTCGGCCGCGCTGTAGTCATGGATCTCGATAAAGTCTTTGTGGTTCATGGGGTGAGGATTGTATGCGGGAGTCGATCGTGGAAGTCGTTCACGTGGACGCAGAATCTTTACCTCATTCCGGCACGACCCGGTTACACTTTGGAAGTCACCGCTACTGATTCACGTTCTTCTCGAAACCAAGGTACGAACGATGACAGCAGAACGAGCTATCGATCTGATGCCCCGCTACACAGAGCGGTTGTCCTTCGCTCGCTTTCTCAGCATGCCACAGCACCTGCGGGACATGATTCGGTCGGTAAGAATTCTTCCGCCCAGCCTTGGCACGAAGGATTTTGGTGGAGTGGTCGTCGAGTACTCGTCGCCGCTCTATGCCGTTCACCGGAGGGGCGCAACTCGCTCGCGCCGGTAGATGTCCAGTAATCCGCCCGCGAGTATCCCGCCACCGCCGGACGGTCTCTCACCATCTGTCGTCGAAGAGATCATCAGACAAAGTGCGCAGCAGCTCGAAGTCAAACGGCGCGAGCTGGAGCTGCAGCAGCAAAATCAAGCGAACCAATACGAATACGCGAAGGCCGCTCTCGCGGCTCAGTCAGAAGACCTGAAAGACACGCGGAAGCATGACGCATCACAGCTCACTCGCCGCTTGGTCTTCAGTGCGTTCCTGGTTCTGATGATCGTGGCATTCCTGGGGTTCTGCATCCAGGCCGGGAAGGAGCGGTTTGCAGAAGAAGCCCTGAAGCTACTTTTCTATGGCGGAGGCGGGACAGTCAGCGGCTATGCGTATGCCAAGGCTCGCAGCCGAAACGGCCAACCCGCGTCCGGCGACAACGACAACGCTCCGCCGCAACCATAGGTCTTAATCGATGACCGCCGCATTCAACGCAGTCACCTTCATCACCTTAGACACCGGCGCGATATCGCCTAAACCCTCATCGAAGAAGTTCCACTCGAACAGCCCGTCGTCGCAGCGCGGCTCGAGCAGGTAGAACGCGAGGCGCGCCAGCGGTTGATTCATGCGGACGACGTACGTGCCTGCGTCGAATGAAACGTCGGTGCTCTTCCAATCGCCGGTAAGAGTCAGCTCGCGATGTTTTTGAAACTCGCGTGTCGCGTGCTCGGCTTTCGTGATGGCGAATTGATCGACGCGCAGTTTCGCTTGTTCGTTCAGCCGCTCGACGATGATGCCGTGCGTGCGGAGATTTTCGATGACGTGCTTGGCTCGGGCGTCGATCAGGTATGCGTACGGCACCTCGGATTCTTCTTTGGCAGCGAAGACGCCGAAGTCGGTGATCTTCATCGGGACGATTTTGCCGGTGCGCACGATCCGCGGGCCGCTGCCCGTCTCAGGGTTCAGGATTCCTTCTCCCGGTTTGGCGGGCGTGGAGCGCTCCCAGAGAATCGTCGTGCTCTTGCGCCACGGCTTGATCTCGAAACGAGTTCCGAGTTTTTTTAGATTGGCGAGGCTGGTGCGCTCATCAGCACGCGCGGCAATTTCCATCATCGTTTGGCCGTGCCGTGAAATCGCGGCGAGGATCTCGTTCAAGAACTGCTGCGTCACCTCGACGCGCGCTCGAAAATCGATGTAGCTGTACGCCTCGGACAAGATCGCGAAGCGGTTGCGCAGTCCCGCGTAGTTGTTGCCGAAGCGCGGCCGGTTGTCGAACGTGTACCAACCCTTTTCCGGTTTGAGCTGGTCGATGAAGTTGCCGTAGTAGTACGTCTCCTTCCCATAGCGCGTTTTCATCCGCGTGCGAATTCCGGGAAGAAGCGTCTCGCGCTCGAAATCGATGAGCGCGGAATCAGCGTCGGGGGTCAGCATCGGCGCGTACGTGAGCTGATAGCCATGATACGAGCCGTCAGTCGTGTGCAGATCGACGGTGACGAGCGGATCCCAGCGATCGAGCACGTTGTGAACGAGTCCGCGCGCCTCGGGCGATTCGAGCTTCATGTAGTCGCGATTGAGATCGAGTCCTTGCCCGTTCTCGCGAACGCCGACGCCGTTCACTGGCCCGACCTGCTCCTTCCGATGCTCGGTGGAGATCTTCTCGTTACCGTCGGCGTTGTAAATCGGCGCGATCAGAATGATCAGCTTCTTGCGTAGTTTGCGCTTCGAGGAAACGAGGTCGCGCAACAGCATCTGCGCCGCTTCCTTTCCTTCCACTTCGCCGGCGTGGATGTTGGCCATGATGAAGACGACCGGCAGTCCGCTGGCGCGCGCCGTGCGCGGATCGACGACAGATGCCGGCCCAACGATGACGAGCGGCAACCCCCGTCCCTCGTTCGTCGTCGCAAACGTCTCGACGCGGATGCCGGGATCGATCGACTGGATCGCATGCACGAAGGAGATGACGTCGTCGTATCGCGAGGTCGATTTGTAGTCCGTCGTCTCGGCAACTGTTTTCGGCAGTTCGGAGGCCATGGCAACCCCGCTGATAAAGAGAAGGATGATTCGCAACATCAGTCGCATGCGACGAACTTTACCAGCGGCTCATTTGCGAATCACTCGGTATTCGCCGTCGCGCTCATCGACACGATCCTCCTCCTTCAACTTGTCGAGGTGCGCGTTGATCTGAATCTCCGCTGCGGCGCGGAGGCGGGGATCGAGGTCGGGATAGATGCGCTCGCGAATTGATGCTGCCGAGGTGGCGCCGGCGGCGAGGCTGTCGAGTACTTGCTGCTCGCGCTCGAGGCGGTGGGCGATGTATTGCTCGATCACGGCGCAGGCGTCGTCGCGGGTTGGACCGTGGCCGGGGAAGATGCGCTTCGGTTTGTGAGCGAGAAGAACGCGCAGTGAATCAATGTAGTCACGCATCGATCCGTCGGGCGGGAAGATCGTCGTCGTTCCTTCGCCGAGGACGGTGTCGCCTGTGAAGAGATCGCCGTCGGAAGTGAGGAAGCAGACATGCTCGCTTGTGTGGCCCGGCGTGGCGATTACTTGAAGAGTCTCGCCTTCGATGACGAGACTTTCGCCGCCGGCGATGCGCTGATCGACGATCGCGTCATCGAGCACGCCGCGCGGGGCGAGGATGCGCGCGCCGGTGGCGTGTTTGAGCGGGATCGCGGCGGGCGCGTGATCTTCGTGGCGATGCGTGAGCAGGATCGTGCGCGGCGACGGCATCGCGGCGCGAATGGCTTCGATGTGAGAGTCGATCGCGGGACCGGGATCGATTACGGCTGATTCGCCGAGGAGGTAGGTGCGGGTGCCGGTCAGCGTGAACGGCCCGGGATTCGGCGCGGTGATATCGCGAATGATCACGGCAGGATGATCTTCTTCTTCCCGTTCTCGAAGACGAGGACAGGCCGCGTTGTCGGGATGTCGATTCCGCGCCGCGAGTCGAGCAGTTGTTTGGCAGTCTCGAATCCGGCAAGCGCTTCGAGGTTCTTCAACGTCGGGAAAACGATCGGCAGTGTTTCGATCGCAGCAGCCGGTGTGATCCAGCGGACTTCGACCGCTTCGCCATCTTCGCCGTTGTCGACGGAAGCAATGGCGTCGCTGCCGGCGATGGCGAGAAAGAAACAGGTGTCGAAGCGCTTGGGAACGCCGATCGGCGTGACCCAGCGCGACGTCAGAACGAGCGCGTCAAGATCGAGCGACGCCTCGCGCGCGAGCGACGCGAAGGTCATACCTCCGGCGAGCAACGCGCGCCGCTTTCGATCGGCATCAGCGAGGGGCGCGCCGAGCCAGACGCCGCTCTCCTCGAACAACTCGCGAATCGCGGCGACGCGCATCGTGCTGATCTCGGTTCCGTCGCCGAGCTCGCGATCGCTGGCTTCGACCGTGCCGCCGGGAAAGACCCAGGCATCGGGCACGAACGACGACTTCGCGTGGCGCCGCATCATCAGAACTTCAAGTCTCGAGTTTGAGTCGCCGCCGGGCCGGCGGCGGTCCAGCCGGCGAGCCGCCGGCGCTACGGTTACTGGGGCTACGGTTGCTGGCGCCGCGTTTGGCGCATCGCGCAGAAGGATCACGCTGGCGGCAGGAACCGGCGCCACATCGGGCGCATCGCCGGCACCGCGAGGAAGTTGGTCGTCCGATACTTCGTGCGACGTCACGTCGTTTCCTTCAGCACTTGCCCTGCCATCCCACCCACTCCTCGCCGTTCGGGCCGCGCTCTTTTTTCCAGATCGGAACGGTCTCCTTGATGCGATCGATGACCATCCGGCACGCCGCGAACGCCTCGGCGCGATGGGGTGACGCGGCGACGATGCTGATCGATGCGTCGCCGACGACGAGATGTCCGAGCCGATGAACGACGGCGATGGCGACGCCGGCGACAGCGCGCTGCACGTCATCGACGATTCGCGCGATCTCCTTCTCCGCCATCGGCCGGTACGCGTCGTAGAAAATCGATTCGACGTCTTTTCCCTCGTGGTGATTGCGCACGACGCCTTCGAACAAAACGTATGCGCCGTCCGACGGGCGCATCACGCTGCGCACGAGCGCCACGGAATCGATCGGATCGTCGGTGAGAAAAGGCAACGTCTATCTCCCCGGTCGCCGCGGCCGGGCCTCACGCGGCGTCGACGACACGATCTCCACGCCCGCTTCTCCTCGGCGGCCCGCACCACCGCGCTTCGCTTTCTCCAACGTCATCAGAAAACCGAACGCGGGATCCTTGAATTGAAGATGGCGCAGCACGTTCCAATGTTTTCGTACGTAGCGCTGGAGAAAATCGAGCACGTGCCCGAGGCTGATGATGCGGCACGGCGGGACCTCGGCGCCGGGAGGAAACGATCCGAATGCGACGAGACGGATCATGAATCCCGAGGGTAGTTTGGCCGCGCCGTGCGCCAGCAGATCGGCGACGATGCCATCGCGATCGAGCGTCGAATCACCGAGACGGCTGATCACGGCGTTCAAAACCTGCGGATCGCGCGCGCCGTTGTTGATCCCGACCCGCCCTTCTTTCACCTCACCGATCAGCATGTCGATCGAATCGGGAGGAACGCCCAGTCCGGGATCGACATCGTTCATCTCGAGCCCACGCGGCGTTTTGCGCGATACGCCCGCGTCAGGCGACGGAAGACCAGACGGAAAACGAAACGCCAGAACATCGATGTCCGTCAGCGTCCGGAATCCGTTCCGGCCCGCTGCGGCGATGATCGGATATTCAGCGGAGGTGAAGTATCCGTTGAGTTGCAAGTACGCCTGCACCAAAGCGACGGCGTGGTCCATGAGTGCATGATATTGCTGTCTCGCGGCCGCGCGGCTCCGAAGTGTCGCGGCGTTCCGCATCGAGGCCACGCGAACACGCCGCGAAAGCTGTTCACGATTCATCAACTTCCCGTACACTCGAACACGCATGGCGAACTACGACTGCACGAAATGTCCGGCCTACTGTTGCAGCTACGAGCGGATCATCGTCAACAAACGCGACATGAAGAAGTTGGCGAAGCATTTCGATCTCGATCCCGAAGTTGCGGCGAAGCGCTTCACAAAAATACGTGAAGGTGAAGTCGTTCTCCGCCATCAGAAGGACAAGATCTACGGTAGCGTTTGCATGTTTCTTGATACGAAAACGCGCCGGTGCACCATCTACAACGCGCGGCCTGGCGTCTGCCACCAGTACCCCGAGTATCCGACTTGCGGCTACTACGATTTCATCAGTTGGGAGCGGGAGCAGCAGCAGGACGAGAAATTCATTCCCTTGAGCAAGGGATAGCGGACTCTGCCCTCGCGTTTCCCGAAATGCAGATTGGATAGTTATTTGTTCAAGAGCCCGATGAACAGGTTCCTGATGAGCACAGCGGCGTTGCTGCTGCTTACGATTCCCGTCCTCGGCCAAAGCAACGGCCAGACTAACGCTCAGACCGTCGCGATGCCACCGAGCGCAGCGCCGCCCGGCGTGATGTCCGAATCAGTCTCGGTCGGATACGTGATGATCCCCTTCACAGTCCTCGGCGACCAGGGCCGTCCGCTCAAAGATCTTCGCGACGCTGAAGTCGATTTGATGGTCGATGGGCAACGGGTGCGCAGCGACATGTTCGAGAAGTCGGAGAACGCGCCGGTCTCGTTCGCGATCCTGCTCGACGGTTCCGGCTCGATGGCGCTGGCGGGAAAAATGGACTCGGCGCGCGCTGCGATCGGCGCTCTCATCGGACATCGGCGGCCGGGCGACGACTTCGCGCTCTACGTCTTCGCGGCGTCGAAAGCGATCGAAGTCGTACCGTTCACGGAGAAGGTCGCCGAGATCACGAACGGTCTGGCGAAGATCGATCCGTACGGCAAGACCGCGTTTTTCGACGCACTGGTGACGATGCCGGAGCGGAGCCTGCTGGGCAAGAATCCGTCGCGTGCGATCATCCTGCTCAGCGATGGAATCGACAACGCGTCGTCGATGACGCGCGGCGCGCTGGCTTCGCGGCTTCAGGGAATCTCCGTTCCGATCTACCCGCTCGGCCTTCGCGATCCCGGCGACAAACCGGACGATCGCAAAGTTCCGCGCGAAGATCTTTCGGACATCGGCCTGCTGAACGAAGTGGCCACGCTGACCGGCGGAAAGTTATACCTCGGAACCACACCACAACAGATCGCGGAGGCCGTCTCGCACATCGAAGACGATCTTCGCGCGCAGTACCTCATCGGGTTCGCGCCCACAGGTAAGGGTGCGGTAAAGTACCGGACGATCTCACTCAAGCTGACTGGCCGCGCCCGCGCCGTCCACGTCCGCGCCGGATACCTCGGTACCGAACCTCCCCAGGTCGCATCCCGCAACAAAAACAACGAAAGGAAGAAGAGTTAATGAACCAGAAAATCGGACTCCGCATTGTCACCACGACGGCGCTTGCCGTCATTCTCGGCGCATGCGCCACCTCGAAATCAGTCGATCAGAAGATCGCTGATGCGCAGGCGCAATCGAGCAAGAAGATCGAATCGGTCGAAGGTCAGGTCGAAGATCTGCAGACCAAACAGAAGGCCACCGACGCCCACCTCACGCAAACCGACGCCGCGCTCGCTGAGCTCAGCACGGAAGCGAAGGACGCGCTCAAACGCGCGCAGGACGCCGGCGTCCTGGCGAAGGGCAAGGTCGTCTTCGAACAGACCTTCAAGGAAGACCGCATCAAGTTCAAGGTGAATTCCTATGAGCTGAACAAGGACGCGCAGGCTGCACTCGCCAACTTTGCCGGCAAAGTGAAGGCGCTGAACGAGCAGTACTACATCGAGATCCAGGGCCACACGGACGACACGGGCGGCCGCAAGCTCAATGACGAGCTGGGCGAACGCCGCGCCAACGAAGTGCGCCGCTACCTCTCCCGCTCGGCGCAACTGCCACTGAACCGCATGTCGACGATCTCGTACGGCGACTCGCTGCCAGTGTCATCGAACAAGACGAAGAAGGGCCGCGCCGAAAACCGGCGGGTCGTAATCGTCGTGC
This sequence comes from Thermoanaerobaculia bacterium, assembly GCA_963719365.1. Classification (GTDB taxonomy): domain Bacteria; phylum Acidobacteriota; class Thermoanaerobaculia; order Gp7-AA8; family Gp7-AA8; genus JADGNZ01. The sequence continues at coordinate 4,071,284 of OY970380.1, forward strand.
TCGAGTAGTTTGTATTTTCGCGAACGAAAACCAGGGCGGACTTTCGGGTCCGCCTTTTTTTGTGCGTTGCGCTTGTGTACACGTGCGTGTACCATTCTTCGTGCTGAGGTGCTATTGAGTGAAGACCACGACGATTCGCGAGCTCCGCGTCAACATAGCGAAATTGATAGACAGCGACGAATCCGTTCTGATCACGAAGCACGGGAAGCCAGCGGCGGTCATGTATCCTTTGCGAGACCCGGCAAGTATCCCGTTAGAAATTCGACGGAAGCTGTACGTTGCGATGGCTGGAGAGATCGCGAAGAAACTCGCCGCCCAAGGTGTCACGGAAGAAGAGATCGAGCGTGACTTCGCCGAATTTAGGAAGCGTCGCCGCCGATAGCAACGTCCTCCTTTCAGCGATTGCAGGAAATGCTGCGCTTCGCGTATTTGGAGCGTCGAATCTGAGGATCGTGACGACAGACGAGAACGTCGCTGAGGTTCTGGAATACGTCCCACAGTTCGCTTCTCGATATAGGGTCCCCGAAGAAACGCTCCTCGACACCTTCGAGGTCTTGCCTATTGAGGTCTATTCAAGACGCGATTACTTGACTTCTATTTTTGCCGCTCGTGCTTTGATGGCGGAGCGCGATCCCAAGGATGTTCCGTTGGCCGCGTTGGCGTTGAAGCTCGGCATACCGATCTGGTCCAATGACCGCGACTTCGAACACTTTCCGCACGGTTACTACCCGACGGCAAAGTTACTCAAGATTCTCGGCTTGTAGCTCCCTCCTCACTCGAACGTCGCCACGACCGGCGCGTGATCGCTCGTACCAATCTCGCGGTATGACGGGCACGACACCGCGCGCTCGGCTAGCGCCTCGCTGGCTAGCACGTAGTCGAGCCGCCAGCCGATGTTGCGTTGGCGGAGGTTGCGCCAGGGAGCCCACCAACTGAAATACTCCTCGTCCGTCGGATACAGCTTTCTTCCGACATCGACGAGGCCCTCGGCGAGCATCGCTTCGAGCAGTTCGCGTTCCTCGGGGCGCTGGCCGATGATGTTTGGCTTGCGCTCTTTGGGATGCACGTCCATGTCCGTGCGGGCGATATTGTAGTCGCCGCTGATGACGAGCTTCAGTCCCTGTTCGTTTTGCGCGCGAGCATAGGCGATGAGCGCCTTCATGAAATCGACTTTAGCCACGTAATCCTTGCCGCCGTTCGGGACGTAGACAGATGCGAAGACGGTGTCGCCGGAGCGCGCTTCGACGATGCGGGTCTCGAGGTCGAAGTGCGGATGCGTGAACTTCGGCTCCTCCGGAAACGTCTCGCGCCGCAGGTGCAACGCCACGCCGGAGTAGGCAACGGCACCGTGCCAGTAACACCAATAGCCATTGAGATTGCAGATCGACTCGGGGATCTGCGCGGGCGAGGCTTTGAGCTCCTGAAGACAGATCACATCAGGCTGCGCGCTCTCCACCCACTCCAGCAGTTGTGCATGGCGGGCGCGGATTCCGTTCACGTTCCAGGTCGCGACTTTCATGTTGTTTGAGGGTGTGGGGGGTGGGGAGTGGGGTGTGGAAGCAAAAGCGAACTACTCCGCTCGGACTTCGTCTCCACTCCCACACCCCACCCCCTACTCCCCACACCCCGTCAATCCGGATCTCCCGTGTCGAACAGCACTTTCCACGAACCGTCCGGCTGCTTTTCCCACACGGTCATGTACGTGCCTTCGCGCGCTTTGCCTTTGAAGACCGAGTGGTAACGGCCCCACGTGTAGCCGAGTTTTCCGCCCCGCGAGATTTGCGCGCGCTCCGGTTCCCACGCCAGCGTGAAGCCGCTTCCGAATGCGGCGAGCATGTTGTTGGAGATTTCCTCGGGCCGGCGAGAACGCGCCCGCCGTTGGCAGGTTTCGACGCACCGGGCGCCATGAACTCGAACCAGGCGTTATGGCCGCGCGCCGCCAACTGCTTGGCGAATTCGCGGTCGGCCTTCAGAAGAACATCGGCGTTCGGTTCGTTCTCGATAGGTTTGCTGGCGGGCGTTGTTGCGCACGCGGCCAGGAGAAGGAGCGAGATCGCTGCAAATCGTTTCATTGCCATCGAAAGATTCTCAATCCGATGATGAAGGTGACGATGCCCCAAACGGCCAGCAATCCGAGTTGGAGCGAGATCTGAGACAGGCCGGCCGCATCGTTGACGACCGCGCGCAGCGCATCGTTCAGCAACGTCAGCGGCAGGACGCGGATGAAGGGCTTGACCGAATCGGGGAACCGTTCGTACGAGAAGAAGACGCCCGAGCAGAGCCACATCGGCATCATGATCAGGTTCATCAGACCGCTCACGGCTTCGATCGTCTGCGCTCGCGACGCCGTCAGCAAGCCGATGCCCGAAAACGCGTAGCCGCCAACCATGCTGAGAATCGCCAGCACGAGGATCGAGCCATTGACGCGCACGCCGAACACGATCCAGCCGAATGCCACCAGCACCGAAACCTCGATGAGAAGCCAGATCGAGCGCGACAGAAACATCGAGATCAGATAGTCGGTCTTGCGCATCGGCGTGGCCACGAGGCGCTTGAGCAGTTTCTTCATGCGCGCGTTGGCGATCGTGAAGCCCATGCTCCACATTCCGGTGCCCATCAGATTCATGCCGATGAGACCTGGGATGAGGAAGTCGATGTAGCGAGCGCCCTGCTCGTGGACGCGCTCCTCGTTCGATGTCAGAACGTTGCGCCGTCCGGCGGCTGCCTGGAGCACGTCGTCTGCTTCGTTGCGGGCGCTCAGCGCATCGGGACGTGTGGCGTCGAAGCGATAGACGATCGTGTCGTTTCCGTCGATGAGCAGCGACACTTTCCCGCGCCGCAGCGCGTCGCGCGCCTCCTGCTCGTTCATGATGCGCGGCAGCAGCGTTTTCGATTTCTGCAGGGCCGTAAATCGTTGCTGCGCATTCGGTCCTGCCACGACGCCGACCGGAATGCGGTCGGGCGGTTTCTCGCGAAAGGCGAATCCGAGGGCGAGGGCGAGGATCAGCGGGAAGCCGAAGACCCAGAACATCGCTTCTTTCTCGCGCAAAAATTCTTTCGTGCGCGCCAGTGCGAGCTCGATGATCGGCGGACGGATGCGCGTTTTCTCAGGCATCGCGCAGTTCCCTTCCGGTCAGCGAGACGAAAAGATCTTCCAGCGTTGCTTCATGCGTCGACAGAGTCACGAGCTTCGCGCCCTGTTTTTCGATTGTGTCGATCAGCCGCGGCAGCGCCTCAGCGAGCGAGTGCACGCGCAGCAGCCAGCCATCGCGATGCGCCGTAACGCCCGCGCAACCTTCGATACCTTCGACGACGGCCTGCTCGAGCCGCGGCTCGCTCGTGAACTCGATTACGTTGCGCGCCTGAAGCTTCGCGATCAACTCCGCTGGAGTGCCGAGGGCGATGAGGTGACCGTGATCGACGATGGCGACGCGGTCACAGAGACGTTCCGCTTCTTCCATGTAGTGCGTCGTCAGGAGAACCGTCCCGCCCTTCTGCCGGAAGCGCTGCACGATGTCCCACAACTGCAGGCGGCTCTGCGGATCGAGACCGGTGGTCGGCTCGTCGAGAAAGAGGACGTCGGGATTGCCGACCAGCGCGCAGGCGACGGCGAGACGCTGCCGCTGACCACCGGAGAGTTTGCCCACACGTGCGTCGTGTTTCTCTTCGAGCGAGAGATCGCGCAACAACTCCTCGGGATCAGCCCCGTCTCGATAGAACGAGCGAAACAGCCGCAGCGTCTCGAACACCGTGAGCTTCTCGGTGAGCTGCGTTTCCTGCAACGAGATGCCGATGCGCTCGCGCAACTCGCGCTCGTTCTTGCGCCAGGTCAGGCCGAGGATCTCGACGTCGCCGGAGTCGGACTCGGTGAGACCTTCAAGGATCTCGATCGTGGTCGTTTTTCCAGCGCCATTCGGTCCGAGAAGTCCGAAGCATTCGCCGCTGGCGACAGAGAGGTCGAGTCCATCGACCGCTTTCACGTCGGCGTAGTACTTGCGCAAATTGCGGCAGGCGATGACGTCAGGCATGCGGAGCGAAACGATACAACAAGATTTAGCGAGCCGCCGCGGGAGAGAATGGCGAAATGCTTTTGAGGAAAGAAATGCGCGCAATCGTTTTCGATGAACCCGGCGATGAATCCGTCCTTCACCTTGGCGACGTCGCCCGGCCTCCGCTCGGCGCGGACGAGCTTCGCATTCGCGTGCACGCGGCCGGTGTGAATCGCGCCGATCTGCTGCAGCGCCAGGGCCACTATCCGCCGCCTCCCGGCGCCTCACCCATCCTCGGCCTGGAATGCGCGGGCGAGGTGATCGAAATCGGTTCGAACGTCGCAGGCTGGTCGATGGGCGACCGCGCGATGGCGTTGCTCGCCGGCGGCGGGTATGCCGAGGAAGCGGTCGTGCATCACGGATCGGCGATGCATGTGCCGGATCTGTTGAGCGACGATGAAGCGGGCGCGATCCCCGAAGTTTTTCTCACCGCCTGGCTCAACGTCTTCGAGCTCGCGCGTGCCCGGGCAGGCGAGACGCTGCTCGTTCATGGCGGCGGCAGCGGCGTCGGTACAGCGGCGACGACGCTGGCCAAACTCGCAGGGTTGCGCGTGATCGTGACCGCCGGCTCGCGCGAAAAGTGCGAGCGATGTCTCGCTCACGGCGCGGACGAAGCCATCAACTACAACGAAGAGGATTTCGTCGAGCGGGCGCGCGGCGCGAATGTGATTCTCGATCACATCGGCGCTCGTTACCTCGCTCGCGATCTCGAATGCCTTGCGATCGGTGGCCGCGTCGTCGTCATCGGCTCGATGGGCGGTCCGGGCAGCATCGAGCTGAACGTCGGATCGCTGCTCAGCAAACGCCAGCAGATCATCGGATCAACGTTGCGTGCGCGGCCGAACGAGGAGAAGGCAGCAATCGTTGCGTCATTCATCGCGCGCTTTGGCGACGACCTGCGTGCAGGCCGGATCCGCCCAGTGATCGATCGCGTCTTTTCGATCGCCGAGGCCGCAGCGGCGCACCGCGCGATGAGGGCAGATCACTTCGGGAAGATCGTGCTGAAGTCCACATGAGCCGCGCCAGCGCTATCCGCGACGTACCGCATAAGAATTCCGAACGAGGTCTGCGAATCCGCGCGGGCGATGTTGTTCCAGCGAATCGGGTCCATGGGTACTGCTACAGCACCAGAGAAGAAAGCGTCGCGGACTCAGCCGCCCCGAAGTTTTTCTTCGTCATCCGCGGTCTCGCTGCCTTTGTATGTTGCGAGGCACGCGCCGCAGAGCACGTCCGCGTTGTTCTCACCGGGAGCGGGGACGAAGCCGTCGCGTGCGACAACTTCGAGGTAGCACGCGGTGTACTCCTCCGGCAACTCGCCGCGAATGGTCGCCATCCGGCCGCAGTCGCGGCACGTCAGCCGCGTCTGTCCCTCCATCGTTACTTTTCTCCCGCCGCGGGGAAGACTGGCGTGATGTCGACCGGAATGTCTTTGAGCGTGGCGTTGACCGCGGTCATCTCCGGCGTTTCCTTGCCGTATTTGTCGAGCAGCGTTTTCGCGCGCGCATAGTCGCCGGTGGCTTCGATCGTCAGCAGCTCGGTGGCGAGATCGCGGACGGCATCGCGCGACTTCGCGAAATCGACCGTGAATCGTCCGCCCGCGATCGGTGTGACGGCACCGTGCTCGCGCAGCCAGTTCCACTGGATGGCCGTTCCGCGCCCGTGCGCTTCGCCGACGCCGAAACGCGTCGAGCGGAACATGAGCCCCGCGTAGGTCGCCAGCAACTGCTGTTCATTGAAGGCGGTCACGAGGCCGTGTTGCTGCGCGTAGAGAAGATTCCAGACGCCGAGCACGTCGGCTTTGCACTCTTCGACGGTGGAGAAGAGCTCTTTCAACGGGATGCGGACCTCGACCTTCTTGCCATCGGGCTGCGTGAGGAAACCCGGCCCGAGGCCGTGGGAGAGCTCGTGGAAGAGGACGTGATTGAAGAAGGCGTCAAACGAGACGAGACTCTGCAGCGACGGATCGAGCACGCGTGCAGAGATCGGTTTGCCGCTCTGCCGGAACTTCGCGTCCATCACGTTCTTGAGCAGGACTTTCTTTGAGCCCTTCTTCTCGCGCACCACTTCGTCGTTCGGAAGATTAAACGCCGCCGTCTGCACGCCGCGCCGCGCGTCGCCCGCGGTGTAAAGTTCCTGCACGACTTTGATCGGCGACTCGCTCCCTCGGTTCGGATTCTTGTACTGCTCCGGCTCCGGCAGGTTTTTCTCCATGTCCGGAAGCGCCTTCGCGTACGCGGCGAGCTTCGCGCTTTCCGGTTTGTCGACGACGGTGACGAACGATTCGTACGAGGCCTTGTAGTTGAAGAGATTGTCTTCGTAGACCTCATACGGACCGATGACGACCTCGATGTTGCCGGTCAGATCCATCCAGGCCATGTCGCTCTCGCGGTAGTTGTCGGACTTGAATGCATCCGCGCGCAGCACCAGAAAACGCTTCAGCGCCCCGTCGTTCGAAATGTTGGCGGCCTCGCGCAGATGGGTGGCGGCCTGGTCGAGCGCGTCTTTGTAATACGTCCCGTACGGAATGCCCACCAGGTTCGCGCCATCGCGGCGGACAACGGTGAAGAGCCCTTCCAACTGATCTTTCTTATCAGGATGAGCCGCCACGTACTTCTCGAGCTCTTCCTTCGTCAGGTCCGCCGGATAGAACGCGGCGCCGGCCGGCTTCTTCGTCGTCCCGATGAACGGCTCGTCGCCCTTCAGCCGGTCCCACGGTCCTTTGTTGGCGATGAAGTAGTCGAGTCCCGCGCGATCGAGTGCCGAGTTGCCGGCCTGTTTGGTGAGCTGATCGAGCAGTGCCGGATTCTGTTCCGACACCTGCCGCCAGTAGATCTCGTCGATCTGCTTCGACGCCTCGATGAGTTTGGCCACGACCTGGCGCTCGTTGTCATCGAGAAGCGAACGGTCGTAATCGATGACCGTGCGCGGCAGTTGCGCCAGACGTTGCGGCGTGTCGGTGGCGATGCTCGATGTCGCCACGGCCGGGGTGGATGCGGATGTCGTCGTGGTTTCGGGCTTTTGCTGGCAGGCCGCAGCAATGGACACAATGGCGGCAATGAGGAGGATCAGTCGTTTCATGGCGTTCTCCTTCGAGAGGCAGGATTGTATGTGAGCCGAGCGCTCTGCTATCGTCGGGCCACGTTTTTCGAGGTTCTCTTTGATCATCGAGTGCACGAGCTGTCAGGCGCGGTACCAGTACGACGAGGACCGCTTCGAGCGGAAACCGGCGAAGAAGATCAAGTGCGCGAAGTGCGGAACGATCTTCGAGATCCACAACCCCGCGTTCGCGCCGAAGCCTATTTCACCGGTTGGCGAGTCCACCACGTCGCGCCGCGATGAGACCCGCACCCGCAACCAGGAAATGCCGGAGGTGACGGCCGAAGCGCCGCTGCCCGAGCGCGATACCGGACCGAAACCGATCGTCACGGAACTCCCGTCCGGCCGGCGCATCTCCCTCGCCATCCTCGCCGGCCCCGACGCTGGAACGATGTATCGCATCGAAAAGCCGCGCATCACCATCGGCCGCTCCGGCGCCAACCTGACGATCAACGACACCGAGGCGTCGCGTCAGCACGCCGCGATCGAAGTGCGGGAAGACGGCATCACGGTCGAAGATCTGAAGTCGACAAACGGCACGACGGTCGACGGCCAGAAGCTCACCGAGCCCGCCCCGCTTCAGGACAAGTCGGAGTTCCAGATCGGCAGCACGACGCTGATGCTGATCGTGACGGACGAAGGGTAGGTCATCTCCTCGAGGCGATCCAGCGCCCGGGAGCAGAAATGAATGAAGCGAAGATCGCAGCATTCGTCGCCGCTCTGATATTCGTCGTCTGCATGGCTCTCGTGCAGCAAGCCTCAATGAAGCGACGCTTGAGAGCCATGCTGGCAAGCCGGGAGCCGGTGCCTAGTTCCGAATTCGGGTCGCGTTACTACACCGATCCAACAAAGTCCGAGATCGCCACTTTTATCGTAAGGAAAATCGAGATTCTCACAGGCTACGACTTTGCCGGAGCGTTACCGAGCGATAGATTGACTAAGGATCTTCATCTTGAGGATCTGGACTCAACGGTGTTGGTTGAGATTGTTGTTGAAGTCGAACAGAGGTTCGAAATCGGAATTGAAAACGGGGAAGCGTCGCGGATCAAAACGATCGACGACTTTGTGGAAGTCGTTTACTCGAAGCTTGCTCAAGTGGCGGCGAGCTGATCGATCAGTGCGTTAACAACGCCGTCACACAACGCCTGAACGCTCGCGCTCGCAGCCTCGACGCCAACGTCGCGCCCATGCTTGCGAATCGCTTCACTCGTCATCGGTCCAATCGAAGCGAGCAACGCGCCGTCGAGTGACTGATCGCCAATCGCTGCGAAAAAATTGCCGACTGTCGAGGCGCTCGTGAACGTGACGGCATCGATGTCGTGCAGCTCGTCCGCGTTTGTTGCGACCGGCATCGTTCGATAGGCGACGGCGATATGCACGTCCGCACCACGCCGCCTCATCTCCTCGACGAACTCCTCCCGCCCCTCGGCCGCTCGAATCACAGCGATGCGCACACCGTTCTGATCGTCTTCGAACAGCGGGATCATCGCGGAGGACATGAACTTCTCAGGCACGAGGTCGGGCGCCAGCCCGCGCGCGCGAAGAGCGGCTGCGGTCGTCTCGCCGACGCACGCCACGCGCGTGCCCGCGAGCGCGCGAACGTCGCGGCCTTTCGCGAAGAGGCGCTCGAAGAAAGCCGCGACGCCGTTCGCCGAGGTGAAGACGAGCCAGTCGAAACGCTCGTCGATGCTGCGGTCGAGTGAATCGAGTGACTCCGGCGGCGCGATCGTGATCGTCGGAAACTCGATGACGGTCGCGCCCGAATCCTGGAACAGCCGCTTGAGATCCGAGGCCTGCTCGCGGGCGCGCGTGACGACGATGCGCTTGCCGAAGAGCGGTTTCGTCTCGAACCAGTTGATCGTGTCGTGCAACTTCACGACGTCGCCGACGACGATCAGTGCTGGAGTGGGAAGCTTCGCCTCGATCACTTTCGCTTCGATCGTCGCAAGCGTTCCGGCGACGGTGCGTTGTTCGGGCGTCGTCGCTTTCGAGATCACGGCGATGGGGCGATCCGGCGTCACGCCGTACTCGATCAGTTTGGAAACGATGGTGCCGAGGTTGCCGAAACCCATCATGAAAACGATGGTGCCGTCGAGTTGGGCAAGCGCGTCCCATTTGATCCCGGTGGAGCTTTCGGATTCGTGACCGGTGACGAGCGTGAGCGACGTCGCGAACGAACGATGCGTGACAGGGATGCCGGCGTACGCGGGCCCGGCGATCGACGACGAAATGCCCGGAACAATCTCGAATGCCACCCCCGCCGCCACCAACTCCTCGGCCTCTTCGCCGCCGCGCCCGAAGACAAACGGATCGCCGCCCTTGAGCCGGACGACTTTCTTCCCCTTCTTCGCTTCGTCGATGAGGAGCTGATTGATCTGATCCTGCGGCAGCGTATGCGCCGATGCCCGCTTACCGACGTAAACAACCTCGGCGTTTGCCGAAACGCGGTTTGCAATCTCCTGCGAGACAAGCGCATCGATGGCGATGAAATCGGCGGAGGCGATGAGCTCCGCAGCGCGAAGAGTGAGAAGCGCGGGATCGCCGGGACCGGCGCCGAACGAGAAAGACTTTGCCGGTCATGGGCGAGACTCCATACCATTTAATCTTTGACGAAGCCCTCCCATCGAGCGCCTTCGCCCCCCGCGCTTTTTGCGGGGGGAGAAGGTGGCGAAGCCGGATGAGGGGGGATTTGAATGGGACGAGCACGAGCAATCAAGCATGTACTTGAGGCTTGTCGATGTTGCGACAGCCCCCTCATCCGGCCTTCGGCCACCTTCTCCCCCGCTGAAAAGCGCGGGGGCGAAGGCGCTCGATGTCGGGGCGAGGTGAACATTTTCGCTATGCGCTAGAGCCAATGTCCGAGGCGGGGGGGCGACGCCGACGAGGAAGACTTTGCCGGTCATGGGCGCGACTCCATCACGTTCAACTCTCTTTTTACTCTCCGCCTGAAACCTCCCATTCGAGCGCCTTCTCCCCCGCTGAAAAGCGCGGGGGCGAAGGGGCTCAATGTCAGGGCGAGGTGAAGTCTTTCGCTCGGCGCATGCGCTGGCTTTTTTGCGATCATTTCAGTGCTCCCACCAGCTCCATTGCACCTTCGGCCGCCAGCGCGCGATAGACGTCATTGACGATTGCGTCGGGATCGCTGCCGCTTCGCGTTACGCGGATGGCGCGGTCGCCTTCGATCTCACCGAAGAACGCGCGGATCGTGATCGAGTTGCCTTCCTGTGTTGCGTGGACGGCGCAGGCGGAGTAGCAATCGAGTGCGGTGCCGAACTTTTGCAGCACGCCGCGCTCGCAGTGCGCGGCGACGGCGGTTGGCGCGTGATCGATTGATGCGGCGATTTCGCGCGTTGAGCCCTCGCGCAGCGTCTCGATGGCGATGATTCCCTGGCCGCAGGCGGGGAGCATCTCGTCGATCGAAAAGTACGATGTGATCTCGCTCGCGCGCCCGAGTCTAGTGAGGCCCGCGCTGGCGAGGATGGCGCCGTCGTAGAGGCCGGCGCGCAATTTGTTGATGCGTGTATCGACATTGCCGCGAATGTCTTCGATGCGCAGGCGCGGATAGAGCGTGCGAATTTGCGAGCGCCGGCGCGGAGCGCTGGTTCCGATTACCGAGCCATCCGGCAACGAAGCGATCGATTTCCCTTCGATGTTGACCCAGGCATCGCGCGGATCGGCACGTTCGAGGAATCCGGCAAGGATGAACTCGTCGGGAATGATCGAGGGAACATCTTTCAGGCTGTGGACGGCCACTTCGATCGCGCCGCGCAGGAGCGCTTCTTCGAGCTCCTTCACCCACAATCCCTTGCCGCCTATGGCGGCCAGCGGCACGTCCTGCCGTTTGTCGGCGGTCGTTTTGAAGATGACGATCTCCGTGCGGTAGCCCTGCTCCGAAAGTTTGTTTGCGACCTCGTTCGCCTGCCAGAGGGCGAGCTGGCTGCCGCGGGTGCCGATGCGAACAAGGCGAGTCATCGCAGTCCAAAAATTTTCCGGATCGTCTTGCGCAACGTCTCGCGCTCGGCCGGCTCTTCGGCTTCTTTGAGCTGAAGGATCGGGTAGTGAAGGATCTTGTTCACCATCTGCGTGGAGAGCTGTTCGATAGCGGCGCGCTGTTCGGGACTCATCGGACCGATCTTGCGGAGACACTTCTCCAACTCGCCCGCGCGGATGTCTTCGAGCCGGTGCTGCAGTTCGACGATGGTCGGTACGGCATCCTGCGCCACGAGGCGGCGGCGGAAGGCGTCCACTTCGCGATCGACGATCTGTTCGGCCTCGCCGGCCTTCTGCATGCGGATCTCGCGGTTGGCGTCGGCGACGTGCTGCAGGTCGTCGATGTTGTAGAGATACGCGCCGTCGATCGATGCGATGGCGGGCTCGATGTTGCGCGGCACGCAGAGATCGACGAGGAAGAGATTGCGTCGTCTGCGCGCGGCCAGCGCCCGCTCAACGGCGCTGCACTCGATGACGAAATGCGGCGCGGCTGTCGAGGCGATGACGATGTCGCACGTCGCCAGATACGGTTCGATGCCGTCGAACTTCACCGCCTGGCCGTGAAAACGCTCCGCCAATTCGACCGCGCGGTCGTGCGAACGGTTGGCGACGAAGATCTGCTCGAGACCGAACGACGAGAGATGTTCCGCCGTCAGTTCGCCGATGTCGCCCGCGCCAACGAGCAGGACCTGCAAACCTTTCAGGTCGCCGAAGATTTTCTTCGCCAGCTCGACCGCGGCGTACGGCACCGAGACGGCCAGCTCGCCGATGCCGGTGTCGGTGCGAACCCGTTTCGCCACCCGCATCGTCTGATCGAAAACCTGCGAGAGAATCGAATCGAGCGACCCGCACTCGCGGCTGGCCATGAACGCGGCGCGCACCTGCCCGGCGATCTGCGGCTCGCCAACGATCATCGAATCGAGGCCGGAGGCGACGCGGAAAAGATGCTTGAGCACGTCTCCATGCCGCAGGATGTAGATGTGCTTTTCGAGCTCCGCGCGATCGGTTCCGGCGCGCTGCGTCAGCCAATCCACGATCGGCTCGATGACGTCTTCGCCCGTCGCGGAGACGATCGCTTCGACGCGATTGCAGGTCGAAAGAACGGCCACGCCATCGATGCCGTCAACCGCGCGCAACGCTTCGAGCGCCGGCTTCATCTGCGACGACGCCACGCTGAGCCGCTCCCGCACATCGACCGCTGCGGTGCGATGGTTCACGCCGACGGCGATCAGCGGCATGGAGCCTCCGAGGAGGACGGGTGTGGGGAGTCGGGGGTGGGGGGTGGGAGCGAACCACGCAGGACGTAGCGAGTCGCGAGCCGGAGCCAAACAAAGTTCCTGCTCCCACACCCCACTCCCCACACCCCACTCCCCGTCTCACACATGATGAATCCCCAGAATCGCCACGACGATCGCTACGAACGCGCAGGCGCCGATCACCGCGGTGCGGCGCGTGCGATAGGTGTCGTTCACATACGCCTGCAACACGACCGCGAATAGCATCCAGGCCGCGACCGCAGCGATCTGCTTGACGCGAACATCCATCAATTCGGCGGATGTTTTGTACGACCAGAGGATTCCCGCAAGGATGCCCAATGTGTAAACGCTGAAGCCGATGGCGAGCGCGCGATAGCTGACCGTCTTGCACACGCTGAGGCTTGGAATCCAATCCCAGAGCGCGCCGCGCTGCTTCGATTTCAATGCGCGATCCTGCGCCCACGCCAGCGCGCCGAATGCGAGTCCGATCAGCAAGCCGGCCACGCCAACCGTCGTCAGAAGGATGTGCGTGGTGAAGAGCCGCGACATCCCCGACTCGCTCTTCACAAACGGCTCGTGCACGACCGCGGAAACCGTCAACAGCATGAGTACGAGCGGATAAACGAAGAACGCCGCGGCATGAACGCGATAGCGAATGAACAGTGCCAGCTCGATGGCAAACAACACCCACGCCATGAATCCCGCCGCCTCGGGTAAGTTGGTCAAGGGCGGATGATGCGTTCTCACGCAGATCGTGCTGATCCAAACCGTGTGCGCGACGAAGCCGGCGATCATGATGCCGAGGGCGATGTGCTGGGGGCGCTTCTCGCGAGTGAAGAGGGTCACCAGCGCCATCACGGTTCCCGCGGCGTAAAGCGCAAGTGCGGCGTAGAGTGTGAAGTTCGGGCTCATGTCAGCTCGGCGTCAGCTTTTTGCAATAGACGACTTTATCGTTCGCGAGACGGTAGAAATCCTTGATCCGCGAGATCTCTTCGTAACCGCTGCGCTCGTAGAACCGGATCGTCGGCGCGTAGCTTTCCTTCGACGACGTTTCGATCAGGAGCATGCGTCCGCGCTGGCGCCGGACCTCATTCTCGACGAAACGCAGCAGGAGTTGACCGATTCCCTGGCCCTGCTGCTTCGGATCGACGGCGATCCAGTAGAGGTCGAAAACGCCGTCCGTGTGTGGCGTCGGACCGTAGCAGACGTAGCCCTGCGCCATTCGTCTCGGTCCCGTGGCCGGCTCATCGAGAACGTAAACGAGGTATTCGGCCTGATTCGGATCGTCGTTGGCTTTGTCGACGAGCTCCATGGCATCGCGGACCTCAACGTCGGTGAAGCGCGCCGTCGCGATCAGGATCTCCAGGATGCGGCCGCGGTCGCGCAACTCGGCAGGACGGATTTTCATGAGCGCCGGCGTGCGGCGGTCGTCATGATAAGCGCGTTCCAGTTGGTCCCGGCGATTCACGGCAGGTCTCGTTCCTCGCGGCAGACATTACGAAAACGGAGCGAAACGAAACACCGGCGCGATCACGACGCAATGTAGCGGCGGTCACAACGCGGCTGTGTTCCGCGTCAGCTCACCTTCGCCGGTTTCAAACCCAAAGGTGTGTACGCTTCGAAGAGGTGTAGCAGATCGCGCGGAACCCAGGCCGTGATCACCATGGCCCGGTCGGTAACGCGCTGCTCATAAACCTCGGCGACATCATGCAGCTTGGCGATGACTCGCGCATCATTGTGAGGAATCTCGAGCTGGATGACTTCCCCATTTTCGAGCTCGCGCTCCCGGATGATGTCGATGAGCCGCTCAATGTTGCGGCCGGTCAGCGCGGAGATGCTGGCGGCATTCTTCCGCCGCAATTCGAACATGTCCGTGCGATCGGCTTTGTTGTAGACCTCGATCACGCGATCCATTTTCACGCCAAGCTCGCGCAGCACTTCTTCGCCGACCGCGCGCTGGTCTTCGAACTGCGGATGGCTGGAGTCGATCACGTGCAGCACGAGATCGGCGGCGACTGCTTCTTCCATCGTCGAGCGGAAGGACGCGACGAGGTGATGCGGCAGTTTACGAATGAAGCCGACGGTGTCGATGACGACGGTCTCGCGCGGCATGTCGAAGGCCGCTTTCGCCGACTTGGCGTCGAGCGTTGCGAACAGTTTATCGGCGGCATCGGCCGAGCCGCTCGTCAGCCGGTTGAAGAGCGTCGATTTTCCCGCGTTCGTGTAGCCGACGAGCGCGACGGAGAAGACGGCGTGGCGCGACTTGCGTTGCGTCTCGCGCGTCCGCTCGATTTTCTCCAGCTCTTCTTTCAGCCGGGCGATGCGGTTGCGAATGATGCGGCGATCGAGCTCGAGCTGCGTTTCGCCAACTCCTCGGGTTCCGATGCCGCCAGCCTGCCGCTCCAGATGCGTCCACGCGCGCGTCAGCCGCGGCAGCATGTACTCGAGCTGCGCCAGCTCCACCTGCGTGCGCGCTTCACGGCTGCGCGCGCGGCCGGCGAAGATGTCGAGAATCAGTCCACTGCGGTCGATGACCTTAACCTCGGTGATCTTCTCGAGGTTGCGCGCTTGGGCGGGCGAGAGATCGTCGTCGAAAACGATCAGCTTCGCGCCGCTGGCGTGCACGAGTGCTTTGATCTGCTCGGCCTTGCCGCTGCCGACGTACGTGGCGGGATCGGGCCGCGGCCGCTTGGCGAAAACGCGATCGACAACGGTGCCGCCCGCTGTCTCGATCAGTTTTTCCAGCTCGGCGAGATGCTCTTCTGCGACGCTGCGGGTCAGGTCAGGAAGGATCAGAGCGACTGCGATTACGTTTTCGGGCACGTTGCGTTGAGGGAGGAATGATACAGGAGTTGGGGCGCCATTGACCTATGGGTAGGGATCACCGCCAGAAGTAACTCACCTCAGGTATGGACAGGACGATCAGCATCCGGGTTAACAATCGCTCTTTTGAGTCCGTGCTCCGGGACCTTCTTCGCCACGAGCCTCCCCCAATTCCCGCGACGGTCGAGTACGAAGATACATCTGATGCGAATCACATGGCGGGGCTTTGGGATGGGGTCTGGCTGCAGGTCGATCCAGCAATCCTGAAAGGCGTGCTCGGCTTCATCGCCGCCGCTGCGGCATCTAAAACGGGCGAACTAGTATTCGAAGATTTCTATGATTGGATTCGAAACAAGCTCCTGAAGGCAATCTCGAACCAATTTAGCCGTTCAAACGAGAACATATATCCGGTCAGCGCGCGTCGCCTCGGTGTGACCGTTGGATTCTACGATTCACCCGCCCGCAACACCTGGCTCCGCATCGAGATACTACTCGGCGACCGCGAGAACGATCCCACCAAAGGCATGTCGCTCGATGAAAAAGTTGACTATCGGATTGCAAAGAAGTCTGCTTCGCACGAGGTTGACTGGTCAAGTATTGCGGCGCAATTCCACGCCTTCGAGCAGACGGTAAAGCCGTTCCTTACCTTCGTTGAGAGCATGGCGACCGTAGAATCGGTGAATGTAAACGCAAGTCTGGGAAACACTCCTGAGCCACTTTGGGACGTCTACTTGGAAACGACGCGTGTGATCAAAGGACACGCGCTGCGCAATGTGGCCTTGTTTACTATTAACGCGGCAGGCGAGTTCATTCGGGCAGAGGAGGGCGACCTACCATCCAAGCAGCGTCTGTCCACGATGTATCGAAAGTTTCGTACGCGAAGAAAACCTTGACTCATCCCAGCGCGGCAGAAAAGCTTGAACCAGTCGTCAATAACTTGCTTTCAGGTGTGACAACGAGCCCATCCGCTTGATGCCCTCGAGCGCGTATCGCGCGCGCAACCGGAGTTCGTTTCGGGCACTCCCCCTTCGCCAGCGCATCCTGCTCGCAAAGGTCAACACCGTGGAACCAACCGCCGTTCCAATCGCCGCAGCAATGTGAAGATGGTTGCTTCTCCGTGAGACATCGCGTTGGCTCGCCACAAATGAAAAAGGCGCCGTTTTCGCGGCGCCTTTCGTTCGTTTTAAATCGCTGATCAAAGATGCTTGTCGAAGAACGACCACTGCTGGAGCGGGAAGCCGGCTTTGAGGTGCTGCGCCTGCATGTAGCCGTCGATCGCGCCTACGACTGAAACGAGGAGGGAAACGGTGCCACAGGTGAAGAAAGCGCCAACGATCCAGGCGATCACCGCCACGATCCCCTTCATTTTCTGTCCGATCATGAAGTAGCCGAGACAGCCGGCCACGACGAGATTCAGGACCGCGATCAGCACCGGATCTTTCGGTGGCTGCTGCGGATAAACGATGTCGCCGCCGCTCGGAGCGGCTGGTGGCGTGCTGCCGCTCGAAGGCGGTGGTGGAGGTGGAGGAGTGTAAGAGCCGGAACCGCCTGGTGTATCCATCGAAGTCTCCTTTGATTACATCTTCTCGGCCATGTCGGTAACGATCGGAATGCGGAATCGCTGCCCGCCGACGCCTTTGACGATGCACATGATGCTGAGGGCGAGGAATCCGATCCACACCGCGCACTGAATGAGGCCAATTCCACACGAAAGCGCTGAAAAGACCCTGCTCAGCACGATGCCGAGAATCGTGAGGACGATCCAGCAGACGATCTCGGCGCCGAAGAGAGCCAGGCCGTTCTTGGCGTGCCACTGAACTTCGGGGTCGTCTTTCTTCATCAGCAACGGAATCAGCGAAAGGATCCCGAGGTATGACAGGACGATCATGATGGTCCGGTCGCTGTTCGGCGCGGCTGCACCGGGGGGCGGAGGCGGGGGAGGCGGTGTGTAGCTTCCACCAGGCGGCGGTGGCGGCGGCGTGTACGAAGACGGTGTCTCGCTCATTGCTTCTCCTTCAGTGCAAGTTGGTCGGTTCGGGGCGATTCTAACGGCTTTCGGCGAGCGCGGTTAAACGTTTTTCCGCGGCCAGCAGAGGAAACACGCATAGTGCGATCGAGAGTGTGACCGCAGTCACGACCGGGAGTAGATCGACAACGATTCCTTCGCTTTCGATGCCGAAGAGCCGGAAGAAAAAGTAGCGCATCACCGGCTTGGCCATCAACGTCATGATGCTGGCGACGTACGCGAGCGCCGCCGCCATGTACGCGAACCCCCCGAGCGAGAGGCCAACCTGCAGCGGATTCTCAGCACCGAAGTTCGGCGAGAGCGAGCCGAGACCGACGCCCATGCTGACCAGCGTCACGCCCAGCATCGACGCGCCGAACAGTGTGAATATCCAGACCACGCGATTGGCATCGAGCAGAACGTCGGCAAATGTCGTGAGGAGCAGCGAGAGGATCGTCAGCGGCGCGGCGTAGACGATCACCTTGACGATGAGGAGCCGCCGGTATGACACGGGTGCACTTTGCAGCATCCAAAACGCTTTCCCTTCCGACGATATCGAGGGATAGGCGAAACGGAGGCAGATCGCTGCGATGACGAAACCGGCCATGCCGAGGTTGGCGTAGGCGACGATGGTGGCGCGTGCGTCGCCGCTGAGCGGCAGCATGCGGATGTTGTAGAGGTAAAGAAACATCAGCGCGATCATCAAAAAAAGTTGAGACCACTGCGCGACGTCGCGCGTCAGCGTGCGCACTTCCTTGCCGATCATGGCCCGCGCCGGCGCCGAAAGCGGCGCGAGAAGAACGTCCGCCGCGCGCGTCACGCCGCTCGCGCCGAGCGCCGCCGGAGCCATGCTCTCGCGGGCGCGCACGAAGGCCGTGAAGTAGATCCGGCGCGCGACGAAGACGAAAATCGCGAAAAGCGCGAGCGCCGTGACGCCGATTTTCGGCGGCAGAACGGACGCTGGCCGCGATTCCGCCAGCGCCACCATGACGTCTGCCAGTGCCGTTCCCGGATAGCGGTCGAGCGATGGCAATTCGATCGAGCGAAGCACACGCGTGACGTCATCCGTATTGATGCTGGCAAACAGCCGCTCCGGACGGCTCATGCGGAACGCGACGACAGCGACAGTGAGCACGATGATCGCGATCGTGGCCACGATCTGGCTGACGCGCTGCACCGGAAAAAAGCGCACGAGGACGATGATCATCAGCGCGCCGAGCGTGACCGGAATCGCCAGCAACAAGGCCAGATTCACGAGCACGATCGGATAGAGCCGCGCCGGCGTGTTGTACCGCAGCGCAAAGGCAACGAACATCGGCGCGATGAAGACATAGACCATTGTCGCGCTCTGCATGAAGGTCTTTCCCCATCGCAACACGACGATGCGCGTCTTCGACAACGGCGCGGCGTGCAAGGTATCGAGATCGAGATCGCTGAAAAACGCCCCGATCGCCGCCGTCATCGACGACGAAAACAGCATGACCACGGCCGTGAGAAACACGAGCGACAGAAGATTGCGCAACAGTCCCAACGCCAGAAACGGCGACTCCTGCTCAACCTTCGCCATCGTCGCAAACAGCCGCCGGAAGAGCGCAAAGTCTCCGTAAAGAAACGCAGCGAAGAGCACAGACACGATCGAGGTACGCGTGATCGTCGCCGCGTTGAACGGGCGAAGTTTTGCGATCGCAATGCGTAACGGCCAGAGCATGCTCGGATGGGAGGTTACGCGGTTTCTTGCTGCGGGGTTAGCCGCGCAAACCAACACTTCGGTCAGCGCTCGTCTTTGGAGCGGTCTCGCTCAGCAACGGCATCGAGAAGCGTATCGATCGTTAAGTCCGCGAAGAGATTGTGACGCTCCTTCGTGTAGTCGCCAAGGCCAGGGTCATACTGCATCATGAACCGCATCGCTCCGGCGGCCCCGAGACGCTCCGTCAGAGCTTTCCAGCCTTCCATTCGGATCTGGTAGAGAGACATCGAGGGTGCGCTGCTCATTCTCGAGTTCCTTCGATGTTGAGCGGTATTTCATCGGGCAGGATCACATCGACATGCATTTGTTCACGATGCCTCATGGCGACTTTCAGCAGGCGGTCATCGGTCGTCACGAACCATCGTGCCGCGGAAGCTTCGGCGAATGCAAGGTGCAGCGCGTCGAGCGCGCCGAATCCAAGCGCGGCGAGCTCGCGAGCGCGTTCGCTCACGGCCGGGCTTGCGGCTACCGACACAGTAGCGGTTTCGAGCCAGAGCTGTGTTGCAAGCCGCCTGTCCTCACGCGGATTGCGCTCGTTCTCGAAATCGTGAGCGGGCGAATGCACGAGTTGCATTGTCCCAGCCTGCGTTCTCTCAAGAATCGCCGCCACTGCTTCGCCTTCTCTTCGGATTCTTTCGAAGGTGGCGTCGTCGAATGGCCGCTTGAAGCAGCAGATATCGAGATAAGCAATCTCGCTCACGGCGTCAATCCTACTACCGGCGGTGGAAGCGGAAGTAGACGCCTTGAGCCCGCGTCACGATGCGGGCATGCATCCCTTCGCCCGTTCGAGCAGCAGCGCGCGCTCGCGGGCGTTGCGTGTGAGCGACGCCGCTCGTTCAAACTCTTCGCGCGCCTCGTCGAAGCGCTGCAGCTTGAACAGCAGATCGCCGCGCACGCTCGGTAGCAAGTGGTACGACGCCAGCGACGGCTCCGCGAGGAGATCATCGACGAGGGCCAGTCCCGCGGCCGGACCGAACGCCATGCCCACCGCTACTGCGCGATTCAGTTCGATCACCGGTGACGGCGTGAGCTCGGCCAGCGCTTCGTACAACGACGCGATTCGCCGCCAGTCCGTCTCCTCGGCGACATGCGCGCGGGCGTGACACGCTGCGATCGCGGCCTGTAACGCGTACGGACCCGGCTCGCCGCCGAGTTTTTCGCCGCGTGCGAGGGCTGCGAGGCCGCGGCCGATGAGAACGTGATCCCAGCGTCCGCGGTCCTGATCGAGCAGCAGGATCGGCTCGCCCGAGGGACTCACGCGTACGCCGATGCGCGAGGCCTGAATCTCCATCAATGCCACGAGGCCATGCACCTCGGCTTCGTGCGGAACCAGTTCGGCCAGAATTCTGCCGAGGCGGAGAGCTTCGTCGCAGAGTTGCGGGCGCATCCAATCGTCGCCCGCCGTCGCGGCGTAGCCTTCATTGAAGACGAGATTGATCACCTGCAGAACTGACGACAGCCGAGCCACGAACTCGCTGCCGCGCGGAACTTCGAACGGTGCTCGTGCTTCCGTCAGCGTCCGTTTGGCGCGTACGATGCGCTGCGCGATCGTCGGTTCCGGAACGAGAAACGCGCGCGCAATTTCGTCCGTCGTCAGTCCGCCGAGGAGGCGAAGGGTCAGTGCGACACGTGCCTCGGTCGACAGAACCGGATGGCAGGCGATGAACACGAGCCGGAGAAGATCGTCGCCGATTTCATCGTCGAGAGAAGTCACGAGATCCGGCTCCACTGTCTCGACATCGCGTCCGATCTCTTCGTGCTTGCGCTCGTGCAACGCGTGTTTGCGCAGCATGTCGATGGCGCGGTTCTTCGCGGTCGCCATGAGCCATGCGCCCGGATTTTCGGGAACGCCGGCCTCGGGCCATTTCTCGAGCGCCGCGACCAACGCGTCCTGCGCGAGATCCTCGGCCAGGCCGACGTCGCGCACGATGCGCGTCAGGCCGGCGATGAGCCTGGCGGACTCGATCCGCCAGACTGCATCGATCGTGCGATGGATACCGGCAGCCGTCATGGCTGCCGATCACACCATCTTCACTTCGCCGGCGCAACGGCGTTACTTGTTCGCGGCCGCCTCCGCGCGAATGCGCTCTTCCTGCTCGCGCAACTCGGGCGTGAATTCGGCACCGAAATCCTCCGCTTCGAACACCTGCCGGATCTCGACTTCGGTGTCCTCGAACGGCGCGCGCTTCAGCCACTCGATCGCCTCTTCCTTCGACTTCACCTGCCACACCCAGTAACCGGCGACCAGCTCTTTCGTCTCGGCGAATGGCCCGTCGATGACCGTTTTCTTCCCGCCCGAGAAGCGGACGCGCGCGCCCTTCGAGCTGGCGTGCAATCCCTCGCCCGCGAGCATTACGCCCGCTTTCACGAGCTCTTCGTTGAACTTGCCCATCGCAGCGAGATCCTTCTCTTTGGGGAGCACGCCAGCTTCTGAGTCCTTGTTCGCTTTCACCAGCACCATGAATCGCATTGTTTTCTCCTTCGATTGATTTGTCGTTCGGAGCAGGTTTTTCCCTGCCTCTACCTACACGACGAGCGGCGACCTGCGAAATCGACACGCCGGGCAACTTTTTTTCGGAGCGAGAGTTGTGCCCGGCTAGTCGTCCGGCAAGACGGTCTCTTCCGGCACGTCCGTCAGACTCTCGAACTCGATCCGGTAACCATCGGGATCGGTGAGAAACGTGCACCACATCCCGTTTCCGACAAAAGGCCGTGACGCCTCGAGACCGCGAGTGATGGCCTCGCGATAGATTGCCAACGCATCGCGACAGATGAAGCAGATCGAAACGCCAACGCCAACCTTGGTCTCCGGCACCCACGAATCGTGACCTTCCTTGCGAAACTCCTGAAGCATGAGCGCCGCCTCGCCGATCTCGAGCCAGCACCACCGCAGCTTCCCCTCATCGATCCACTTCTTCGTCATCACGAAACCGAGGCCGTCGAGGTAGAAACGAAGCGACGTCTCCATGTCCGTTACGCGGAAGAACGGAACGGCTTGCGTGACGTTGGGCTCTGGATTCATCGGCTTTGATGGATCAGCCTATCAGGATGACAAAACCGTCTTGTCCGAGTTGTGTTGACGTGTGATTCACCTACCCGAAACCAACTCCATCCCTGCTACGAATTTTGTCTTCCCACCTTGCGACGGATGACGCACTTTGTCGTGTGCGACGCCAAGGCGAGTGAGTGTGAGCGAGGCCTGATTGCCGATCGCGGCGATGCGTTCGATGCCGAAGAGGTCGATCAAGCGCCGCACAAAACGCTCGCCGATGCGCAGCTCGTCCGGTGTCGGAATGCGATTCGAGAACGGATTGCCCGCCACGAACGGATGAAACGGAAACGCGTTCCAGAGCAGCGGCAGGGGCTCGATGTTGCGGATCGTTCCCCACACCATCGTGGCGCTGGCCTCGGTGGACCGAGGAGTTGAAGTATCCGCTTTGCGATAGCCGCGATCTTCGCCGAGGACGCGCGATCCGTTGGCGAGATCGACGCCGGCCAGCATCACCGACTCGCTCACGAACGCGATGCCCGTCAGGCGCCCGCCGCGATGCGAGACTGCTTCGCCCACCAGGAGCAAACGAGGTTCGAGGGCGTCGAGCTCGTCGAGATAGAGCCGCAGATTCCGCCGGCGAACCGCATTCCGATCCGCTTCGGCGCCGATGCGCGCGAACTGGTTGCAGGCGCGCGAGCTCAGCTCAACGCGCGAGAGATCATCGACGAAACGATCGAAGCGCCGCGACACGGCGCGCATGATAGCGGCGGCCAGTACAATCCGCGGCAATGCCGCTCGTCACCCTGACCACATTCCGCACCGCCCACGACGCTCATCTCGCCAAAGCCGTGCTCGAGGACGAAGGTGTTCCTGCGTTTCTTGGCGATGAGAACGTCACCTCGATCGCGCCGTACGTCGTTGCGAACGGCGTGCGATTGCAGGTCGCGGCGGATGACTTCGATCGTGCCGAGGGGATTTTGAATCGCATCGCGGGGATGGATGTCGCCGAGAAAAGCACGGCCAGCGCCGAGCGCGCCATTCGTCATCCGGAACAGTGTCCGCGCTGCGGCTCTCCCGACGTTCGCCGCACCCGCCGCCTCCTCGGGTTTTCCATCGCTGCCGCGCTGCTCTTCGCCGTCGGCGTGGCCGTCGATCAACTGGTGATGACGTTTTATCTGGCCATGGCCATCTGCATCTTTTTTCTCGTAGCCTCGCCGTTCCGCTGTGCGAACTGCGGCCATCGGTGGTGAATCTTGATCCGCGCATTCGTTCCTGACAGCGTCAACGCGCTCGGCTACGCGCTGTTGCTGTTCGTTGGCGTCGTCTTGCCGGTTCTGATTTTCCGCTCGGCGCGAAAGCTCGGTTCGCGGCCGCTGCCAATCTCGCGATCGCGATTCTTTCGTCAGACGATCATCTTTCAGTTGGTGCTGGCGCTGATGTGCGCGTGGGGAGCGTGGCTGAACGGAATTCTGGTGATGCCGCTACCTGAGCGGCCGTGGGTTTCATGCGGCGCGGCCGTGATTCTTTATCTCGTGATGCTCGCCGCATTGAAGCTGCGGTGGAAGAGCCGGACCAGCGCCGCCAGGCAGCGGCTCTACGACATTCTTCCGCGCAGCGCGGCGGAATTCGGCGAGTACGCGCTGCTCTGCATCGTTGCGGGCATCGCTGAGGAATTCATCTATCGCGGCGTTCTGACCGGGTTGCTGCAGCGAATAACAGGCATCACCCTCGTGACCGTCGTCACGCTTTCAGTGAGTTTCGCCGTCGCGCATTCGATGCAGGGTCTGCGCAGCGTGGCCGGGATCTTCGTGATCGCGCTGGCCTGCCACGCGCTCGTGTGGTTCGCGCAATCGCTGATCCCGATGATGGCCGTTCACTTCGCCTACGACCTGACGGCGGGAGTGCTGATTCCGCGATGGGTGGAAGCTGAAGTTAGAAGTTAGAAGAGTGAAGTTAGAAAGGCGGCAACTTCTAACTTCACACTTCACTCTTCTAACTTCTCGCCGCGCGGCGGCGCGGCTGGCTGTGCGACACGATCTTGTAGACGATGCCTTTCGCCACATCGAGCACATACAACTCGCCTGCGACATCCTCACCGAAGCTGCTGATGCTGATCGATGTCGTGAAGAGCGTTTTTGGCGTCCACGTCGCGCCGGATTGTGTCGCGATCGAGATCGTGCCGCTGCAGTAGTCGCCGTAGAGATAGGCGCCGCGCATCGCCGGGATTTGCGTACCGCGGTATCGGTAGCCGCCGCTGATCGAGCAGGCGCCAGACGCATGCGAATACTCGATCACAGGCATCGTGAACGAGGGGTCGCTGCAGCTCGACGACGGGTTGTAGCAGTGGAAGCCTTCCATCCTCCGCCAGCCATAGTTCTCGCCGCCGATGCTCGTTGCCGGCTGGAAATCGACCTCTTCGTAGTTGTCCTGGCCGACGTCGCCGATCCAGAGGTCGCCGGTCTCGCGATCGAAACTGAAGCGCCACGGATTGCGGAGGCCGTAGGCCCAGATCTCGCCGCGCGGGCCGGGACGCAGAAAGAAAGGATTCGAGGCTGGGACGCTGTATGGCGAGCCGTGATCGACGTCGATGCGCAGGATCTTGCCGAGCAGTTGATCGATGTTCTGTGCATTGTTGTTCGGGTCGCCGCCCGAGCCGCCGTCGCCGGTGCCGATGTAGAGAAAGCCGTCCGGGCCGAACTGCAGTTGCCCGCCGTTGTGATTCGCGAAGTTGGGATGCGGGATCGTCAGCAGGATCGTGCCCGATGACACCTCGGCCAGGTTCGGATCGCTCGCAGACACTTTGTAGCGCGCGATGGAGTTGTCGCCGCTCTTGTTCGTGTAGTAAACGAAAAAGAGTCCGTTCTCGCTGTAGTGCGGATGAAAGGCGACGCTGAGCAGACCGCGTTCACCGCTGTCGAGCACGAGCGAGCGGATGTCGAGGAAGGGCGTGGCGCGGACTGCGGTCCCGTCGTAAATGACGATCGTCCCGACCTGCTGCGTGATGAAGAGCCGCGTGTCGCCGGCATGCGTCAGCGCAACAGGCTGCGTGAGTCCGCTGGCGACTTGCTGGAGAAGGACATCTTGTGCCGAGGCGGTTGTGGCAACGAGGAACAGAAGGATCGAGAGAATGCGGGACATGAAGCGGATCGATGCAATCAGTTCGCCTACGGATGGAAATCGGAGTACGAGGTTTCACGCGGAGACGCGGGGGGCACGGAGAAACCTCCGCGCAGGTTATGCCTGCACCGTCTCGCCGCAACACCTCTGCACTTCCGCATCCATGCGCCCGGCCATCATCAGGAACAGCATGCGGTAGTCGGCGGCGAGCGAATAGAACGGGTGCTCGAACGTGGCGGGACGGTTGTGCTCCACGAAAAAGTGCGCGTACCACGCGAAGGCGTAACCGACCAGCGGCACGCCGGCCAGAAACCAGAGACTGACGGCGAATCCGAGGCCGAGCATCACCACGGCCAGCACCGAGCCGATGGCATGCAGAGCGCGCGTTCGCGCCTGGGAGTGAGCGCGAACGTAGTCCGGCCAGAAGTCAGCGAAGCCGCGGTTCTGCATGGAAGACGGCAGGATTCTCCCACGATCCTCCATGGCACTTCAATTGCTGGGCTCCCTTGTCATGCCCAACGACTTCGAACAACTGCTCAAAGACGTCTTCGGCGACTCGCTCGACCGCCTGACGCAATTCTCATCTGAACAAAAGCAACGCCTTCAGTCACGCCTGCAGGACGTGGCCCGCGAAGCACTGAAAGACGAGCTGACGAAACTCCATACCGAGGTCAACGACCTTCGCGAGCGCGTCGCCGCGCTGGAAAAAGAAAAGATCGACGACGCGGCCGAGACAGTGTGATCGTCGAACCGCCCTACGCACCTTCGATCGCGTTCTGAATCTCCTTCGCCGCCAGTTTGAATCCTGTCTCCTTCGGATGCAGCTCGTTCGCCCAAATCGTTTTCGTTGCCGGAAGAACGTTTCGCAAATCGACGTAGCGGACGTGATCGAAGTCCGCGGCGACGCTCTTGACCATGGCGTTGAAGCGGTCCATGAGCGCGTGCATCATGTCCGTGTTGTCCTTCAGGTTGTCGAAGCCCTTCTCGATGAAACCGGGACGCAGCCACGGTCCCGGCAGCGGTCCCCAGCCACCGAGCACTCCGACTCCGTCCGGAATGGGATAGCCGTAGCCGTGCAGGATGATCCGCACTTTCTTTCCCAACGTTTTCTGACAGAGGTCGGTGATGGTCTTGATGATCCAAACGTAGGCGTCGCGCACGCGTTCCTCGATGACGCCGCGCACGACGCTGTCGTTGAATCCCTGCTTCGGCGAGCCGGCATGATTGATGAGGAAGCCGAACTCGTCGCCTGCGATGTCGTTGCCGCCGCCGGAGAGCAGAATCGCCGTTGGCGTGTTCCCGTTGCCGATGACTTTCTCCACCGCGGCGGCGAAGCCTTCGAGCTGCCCGCGGCCGAAGGCCATCATCTCGACGCGATCACCTGCGCGGGCGACGGACTGGACGTTGTACGCGGACTGTTCCAGCGCATCGAGGATGTCCGTTCCCGGATAGTCGAACCAGGAGTCACCTTCCGCGATCAGCCAGCCTTTCGGCGTAACCGCGTTTGCGGCGAGCGCGAGCTCCATGTGAGGCGTCGGCTTCGCCTTCGGTTTCAACAGCGCCTTCATCGCCTCCGGCGCGGCCAGCGCTGGCATCTCTGCCAGAGACTTTGCGCGCGCTCGTAACGCCACTGCGCGCCGCTTCAGCACATCATCGACAACATCGCTGACCGTGGGTCTCGCAACTTTCGCCTTCTTCTTCGCAGCCGTTTTGGTCGCCATTTGATTCTCTCCGTCGTTATAGAGCGACAAACGGGCGACTTTCCCAAATCTTGGCGTGGGCCGGGATCAGAAAGAGCGGCAGTTAAGCCGCATTTCTCTTCAGCGACTCCCATGAATCGAGCGCCGAAGCCGGATGAGGGGGGTGCAAGATGGGATAGACGTTAGTTGCGAGCACAAATTGAAAAGCCAGCGTTTTGTGCACAACTTTGACGAGAGCCAAACGCCCTCCTCATCCTCCTTCGGCGCCTTCTCCCCCCAACTCAAAGGTGGGGAAGAAGACGCTCGATGGGAGAGCTGCGATAAGAGTGTGAGAAATGCCAGCTAAGCATGCTTCCAGTCTGTTTGCCACAGACCGCCGAGCGAATCTTGATTCCAGCCAGCTTACTGAGTTTTACGCGTTCTTCTTCGTGCCGAAACGAAGATCGTCAGCGCCAGACCAACGTTAATCAAACCAGTAAGGGCCAGGACCGCGTACGAAGGTGACTTGCCGGCATTCGCACCAAGGATCGGAACGAAAGCTGTTAATGCGCTGGGGCGAAGGCCGAGGAGCTCCTGCAATATGTTCGTGGCTGCGTGGAACCCGAGGACGAGTGGAACGCTTTGCCAGCGGACGAAGAGGGCGGCGAAAACGAGCGATGAAGTGAGGACTCCCGCGATCGCCGCCGCCAGTGGTATGCCGGCCTGGACGTGCAGGAGTGTGAAGAGTGCGCATGTCACGACGACGGCGGTGATACGACCGTAAGCCCGTGCGAGCAGCAGGAACAGGTAACCGCGGTAGACGAGCTCCTCTCCCAGGTTGTTGAAGACTATGAAGAGCAGCGCACCAAGAGCGGCTCCCGGAACAAGCGGGGGTGCGGCGTGCCATGAAACCGAAGCCACGATGCGCAGAACCAACGCCCAGCTACCAACGAGCAGAAAGCCAGCGAGGAGGCCTGCCGCCGTCTGCCCAATTCGAAATAGAGGCCGGCTAAATCCAAGATCAGCGAGTGACCCTCCTTCGGATT
Organism: Thermoanaerobaculia bacterium; assembly: GCA_963719365.1. Lineage (GTDB taxonomy): Bacteria > Acidobacteriota > Thermoanaerobaculia > Gp7-AA8 > Gp7-AA8 > JADGNZ01. The sequence goes on from OY970380.1 coordinate 4,099,084, forward strand.
TCAGGAACCGCCAGTTGAGAATGAGCACCGCAACAGCGATAAGCACTGCAGGAACAGCGCTGCTGAACGCTCCGAGCTTTCCGCGCAGAACGCTTAGAACAAAGAGATAGCCGATCACAGCCACCGCGGACAGGGCGGCGAACAGCACGGCTTTCACGAGGGGACGCTGATTCATTTTCACTTGCACTCCTATCGCGTCAACGCTCTCGTTTGGAAGTAGAACGGCAGGGACAACAACTGTTCGATTCCGAACGAAGTCCATTGTAAACGGACGCACGGCGCTTCTGGCCATTCAGCTAACCCCTTTGTTTTCTACGATCCGTCGATGGCATCGGGCTTGGTATAGACCGGTCACACATGGATCGCGAAATCGCACAGGAAGTTCGGACGCGGCGGACGATGAAGCGCGTAGTCGTTGCTGTCGTTGCGGTGGCGGCGGTCGTCTTCTGCGTCGCCGCGACGGTCAGTTGGCTGCGGCCCTCGGTGCGGCGATCGGACATTCAGATTGCTCGCGTGGAGCGTGGGTCCGTCGATGCGACGCTGCAAGCGACGGGAACTGTCGTGCCGGAGATTGAGACGGTCATCTCCAGTCCGGTGGAAGCGCGGGTGTTGCGGATTCAGCATCGGGCGGGGGACCGGCTTCGCTCCGGTGACCCCATCCTCACCCTCGATACCTCGGCCACCAAACTCGATCTCGACAAGTTGAACGATGCCGTGGCGCAGAAGGAGAGCGCGTTGATGCAGGCGCGGCTCAAGGCGGAGGAAGAAAACGCGGCGGCGCGGGCGGCGTTGGAGCAAAAGCAGCTCGATGCGGACATCCTCAAATTGAAGGCCGAGGAAAACACGCGCATGCATGCCGAGGGATTGGTGTCGTCGCAGGACGAACTGGTGGCGGTGACGGCGAAGAAGAAGAACGACATCGAGATTACGCAGTTGCGCGATGCGCTGGAACGCGTGCGGCGCTCGACGACCGCGCAGATCGCGGGGGCGCAGCTCGACTTGAGAACGGCGCAACGCGAGCGCGATCAGTCGGAGCGGCAGCTCAATCTGGCCATGGCGCGAAGCGATCAGGACGGCGTGCTCACGTGGGTGTTACCCGAGGTGGGGGCGACGATCAGAAAGGGCGACGTGATCGCGCGAGTGGCCGACCTCTCGGCGTATCGCGTCGTGGCCACGATCGCCGACGTGCATGCGGCGAAATTGTCCGCTGGCATGCGCGCGCATGTGAAGCTGGACGATGCGACGTCGATCGACGGCGCGATCTTCGAGCATCGATCCGCGCATCGAGAGCGGCATCGCCAGGTTCTACGTGACGCTCGATCAGCGCGCGCATCCGGGCCTTCGCAACAATCTTCGCGTCGATGTTTTCCCGATTCTCGGCAGCCGCAACAACGTGCTGCGGGTGAAGCGCGGCGCGTTGGGGCAAAGCGACCGCGAGGATGTGTTCGTCGTCCGCGACGGGATGCTCGTGCGCACGTCCGTGCACTGGGGCCTCGCCGGCGACGAGATGGTGCAGCCGGTCGAAGGTCTGCGCGAAGGCGATCAAGTCGTGATCTCGAACATGAAGGATTACGAGGGGATTCGTGAATTGAGGATGAAGTGAGAGTTGCCAGTTTGCCCGGTTGCCGAGTTGCCCAAAATCGGTTTTTGGCAACCCGGCAACTTGGTAACCCGGGCACCAAACGAAGAAATAAGGAGTAACACGTGATCACACTAACCAACATCGACAAGGTTTACCGCACCGAGCGCGTCGAGACGCTGGCGCTGCAGAACATCAATCTCGACATCGCGGACGGCGAGTTCGTTTCGATCATGGGGCCCTCAGGCTGCGGGAAATCGACGCTGCTCAACTTGATCGGGCTGCTCGACAAACCGACGAACGGCAAACTCTCGATCGATGGCCAGCACATCAATGGTGTGAAGGATGGCTCGCTGGCGAAGATGCGCAACGAGAAGCTCGGCTTCGTCTTCCAGAGCTTTCACCTCGTGCCGGATCTGACGGTGCTCGATAACGTCGAGATCCCGCTCCTGTATCGAAAGATGGCCGCCTCGGAACGCAAGTCGCGCGCACTGGCGGCGCTCGATCGTGTCGGACTCTCGTCACGCGTCCATCACTTTCCGACGCAGCTTTCCGGCGGGCAGCAGCAGCGCGTCGCCATCGCCCGGGCCATCGTCGGCCGGCCGCGCATCGTGCTCGCGGACGAGCCCACCGGAAATCTCGACTCAGCCATGGGCGACGAGATCATGGGCATCCTCGAGGAGCTGAACGAGAAGGACGGCACGACCGTGGTGATGGTCACGCACGACGACCGGTTCGCGGAGCGGACCGTGCGGACGATCCGACTCTTCGACGGACGACAGGTGGCGTGATGGGGGGTGGGGAGTAGGGAGTGGGGAGTGGGAGCCAGACCTGCCGCTCCCCGATCCCAATTCCACTCCCCAAATCCCACACCCCACTTCCAGGAGAACGCAATGCTCAAAAGCTCACTGAAACTTGCAATCAAAGTGCTGGCGCGGCGCAAGGTCTTTACGGCCATCTCGCTCGTCGGCATCGCCATGACGCTGGCGGTGCTGATGGTCGCGACGGCCGTCCTCGACAACATCCTGGCGCCGCGTGCGCCGCAGTCGAATCTCGATCGTATCGTCTCCGTCAGCCGCGTTCGTAAGCATGGACCGCACTCGACGGAGCAAAGCAATCCGGGCCACGGCTTTCTCGATCCGACGCTGCCGAATCTGCCGGGCACGGAGCGCGTGACGCTCTACAAAGAAATTCAGACGGTTGTCGTGTACGACGGGCAGCGACGTCTCGAGCTGCCGTACCGCCGCGCCAACGCCGAGTACTGGAAGATCCTCAATTTCCACTTCCTCGAAGGTGGTCCGTACAGCGCGGCCGATGAAGCAGCGAACCGGCAGGTCGTCGTCATCACCGAAGACGTGCGGCAGAAGCTGTTCGGAGGAGCGGCCGCAGTCGGAAAGATGGTTAACATCGGCGGCGATCTCTATCGCGTCATCGGGGTCGTTCCCACCGTTCCCTTCACGCAGCAGATTGCGTACAGCACGCTGTGGGTGCCGCTCGGTCCGCCAAGCGATCAGGAGCGGAAGGAGTTCATGGGCAATTTCGAGGCCTCGGTGCTGGCGAAGAGCACCGCCGACATCCCAAAGATGCAGCGCGAGTTTCAGACGCGGGTGTCGCATCTGCCGATCGACGATCCCAAGACCTACACCGAAATCACCTCGGGCCTGGATACGACGTTCGAGTCGATCGCGCGCGGTCTGACGAATAACGAGCTCGGCGCGCGTGGACCGATGGTTGTGCGGCTGGTGTTTCTGGCGCTGACGCTTCTCTTCATGACGTTGCCGGCGCTCAATCTCATCACTCTGAATCTCAGCCGCATTCTCGAGCGCGCCTCGGAGGTCGGCGTCCGCAAAGCCTTTGGCGCGCCGCGGCGCATGCTCATCGGTCAGTTCATCGTCGAGAACATCGTGCTGACCGTGATCGGAGGGTGTGCTGCGTTCGTGCTCGCATTTTTCATGCTCCAGGCATTCGCTTCGGTCGAGTTCATCCCTGGCGCCCACTTCGATCTCAACCTGCGCGTCTTCGGCTGGGGAATGCTGATCGCCGCGTTCTTCGGCGTCTTTTCCGGCCTCTATCCGGCCTGGAAAATGTCCCGTCTCGATCCCGTCACTGCTCTGCGCGGAGGTGCAATGTGATTCGTCATCTGTTGAAACTTGTGTGGCGGCGGAAGCGCGCCAATGGATTGCTCATCGTCGAAATCCTCTTCTCGTTTTTCGTCGTCTTCGCGGTCATCACGATGGCGACCTCGATGATCATTCGATGGAACAAGCCGCTGGGCTTCGACTATCACGATGTCTGGCGGGCCACGATCAGTTTTCCGCCGGAAACCGAGGAGCAGCCTAACGATTCACGGCGCCCGGTGATGGCGGCGATGGTGCGCGAGATTCAGTCCCAGCCGCAGATCGAGGCTGTCGCTGCCTCGGGCGGACCGCCGTACAGCACCTCGACGTGGACCACCGACCTGACGGTCAACGGCCACACGATCGACGTGAACGCCGACAACGTGAGCGATGGATTTGCGAAGGTGCTTCACGTGCCGGTACTCCGAGGCCGCTGGTTCACAACGGACGATGACGCCGCCGCAAACGAACACGTGATCGTCGATGCCGACGTCGCCAATTCCCTTTTCGGAACGCTCGACGTCGTGGGCAAGACGCTGCAGCCCGACAAGGATACGTCGTACCAGATCGTGGGCGTGATCGCGCCGTTCCGCAAGCATGGCGAGCTGTCGCAGGACCACGAAAACATGATGTTTCATCGCCTCTCGCTGACGCAGAAACAGGGACGCGTTGGGCGCGACATCATTTTCCGTGTTCGCCCCGGAACGCCCGCCGATTTCGAGGAGACGCTCATTAAGCGGCTGCACGCGATCGCGCCTGACTATCCGGTGCGCATCCAGCACATGGATCAGATGCGCGTGCTTCTGAACAAAGTGTTCATTGCACCGGCAGTCGTCGGCGGAATCATCGCCTCGTTCCTGATAACGATGGTGGCCCTTGGACTCTCCGGTGTTCTTTGGCAAACGGTCACGCGACGCACGCGCGAGATCGGCCTTCGCCGCGCCCTCGGCGCAACCGGCGGCGAAGTCAATGGACAGATCTTGATCGAGGTGGCGCTGCTCTCGACGCTCGCCGTAGTCGTCGGTGTAATCGTCATCGCGCAACTGCCACTGCTCGGCGTTTTCCGCTTCGTCAGCGTGTCCTCATTCACGATGGGCCTCGCAGGCGCGCTTGCGACGATTTACGGCCTCACGCTACTGTGCGGCGTATATCCAAGCTGGCTCGCAGGCCGCGTCCAACCCGCGCAGGCGTTGCATTACGAGTGAGGGTGTCGGGTTTTGGGAGTCGGGGGTCGGAGATAGAGATCAGAGGATCAGAGACAAGAGATCAGGAAGCTGATGGCCTATGACTTTCCCTGCTCTCTAATCTTTGATTTTTCTGATCTCTGATCCATCTCCGACCCCCGACACCCGACCCGCGACACCCACGAACATGATCCTCATCGTTGACGACGATCCTTCGATTACTGCTTCGCTCGCGCTGCTCCTGAAGCAGCACGGTTATCGATCGGTGTCCGCTCACGGCACCGCGGAAGCGCTGGCGAGGATTCGCGCCGAGCGGCCGGCGCTCGTCATTCAGGACATGAATTTTTCGCGCCGCACGACTGGCGAAGAAGGGCTCGAGCTTCTCTCGACGATCCGCGCCGAACATCCGGAACTGCCGGTGATTCTGATGACGGCGTGGGGTTCGATCGGTCTGGCGGTGGAAGGGATGAAGCGCGGCGCGGCCGACTTCATCACCAAGCCGTGGTCGAACGCGCTGGTTGTGCAGTCGGTGGAGACCGCGCTCAAGCTCGCCGAAGCCCCGGAGGCAGGTAGCGAGGCGCCGAGCCGGGCCGATCTCGATGCCCGATTCGATTTCGCCAACATCATCGGCAGCGATCCGAAAATGCTGCGCGTGCTCGAGCTGATCGCGCGGGTTGCGCCGACCGAGGCGTCGGTGCTGATCATGGGGGAAAGCGGAACGGGGAAAGAGTTGGTGGCCGAAGCGATCCACGGCAACAGCCGCCGCCGCGGCCGCCCCTTCGTCAAAGTCAACCTCGGCGGCATCTCATCCACACTTTTCGAGAGCGAGATGTTCGGCCACGTCCGCGGCGCGTTCACCGACGCGCGCCAGGATCGGAAAGGACGATTCGAAGTCGCCAACGGCGGAACAATTTTTCTCGACGAGATCGGCGAGATCGATCCGGCCTCGCAGGTGAAACTGCTGCGCGTTCTGCAGGACCGCACGTACGAAGTGCTGGGATCGAGCCGCACGCGATCGGTCGATCTGCGCGTCGTCTCGGCGACGAACCGGCCGCTTCACGAGCTCGTCGCCAGCGGCGAGTTCCGCGAAGATCTGCTCTATCGGCTCAACCTCATCACGATCTCGCTGCCTCCGTTGCGCGATCGCCGCGCCGATGTTCCGCGGCTGGCGTCCCACTTCCTGCGGCTGGCCTCGGAGATCTACGAACGTGCGGTCGATGGCATCGCGCCGCGTGCGATGGAATGGCTGAAGACACAGAACTGGCCGGGCAACATCCGCCAACTTCGTCAGACGATCGAGCGCGCCGTCGTGATGAGCAACGGTGGCGAGCTGACACTCGATGACTTCGTAGCCGTGCGCGATCTCGAATCGCGTCAGCGTCGCGATGCCTCGCTGCCCGACGCCGGCACGATGACGCTCGACGAGATCGAGCGCGGCATGATCGTGAAATGCCTGAAACACTACGAAGGCAATCTCTCGCGGGTCGCCGATGCGCTTGGACTCAGCCGCGCGGCGCTGTATCGGAGGCTGGAAAAGTACGGGATCGGTGATGTGGGTTGACGGGTTGCCTGGTTGCCGCGTTGCCGGGCACCGGTTACTGAGTTGCTCAGTTGCTCCATCGCCGGCATTCGTCAATAACGTGGCAATTCAGAAACGCCACAGGATTCGCCTGACAACTCGGGAACCTGGCAACCAGGCAACCGCACCATGACCCTCCGCACCAAACTGCTGCTCTGGTTCATCGTCCTGCATCTCGCATTGGCGGCGGGGGCGGTCGTTATTCTGATGGAGAACCAGGACTGGCTCTTCGTCGTCGAGCTCGCGTTTGTCGTTTCGATCGTCGTCAGCTATCGCATGGTCAACGCTCTGTTCGTGCCGATGGAGTTGATCCGCACCGGCGCGGAGTTGATCAATGAGCGCGATTTCACGTCGCGTTTCGTGCCGATCGGACAACCGGAAATGGATCGTCTGATCGAGATCTACAACCTGATGATCGACCGGCTGCGCGAAGAGCGGCTGGCAGCCGAGGAGCAGCAACATCTCCTGCAGAAGATCGTCGAAGCGTCTCCGTCGGGAATCGTGATTTACAGTTTCGAAGGTGCAATCCAGCAGGCCAACCCCGCCGCCGAGCGCCTGCTGCGCGAGCCTGCCATCGCCGCATCGCTGCCGGCGCTGGAGTCAGGCCAGTCGCGGCTCGTCACGCTCGCGGGCGCGCGAAGGCTCAAAATCTCGCGCACCGAGTTCCGCGATCGCGGCTTTCCCAAGACCTTTTATCTGCTCGAAGAGTTGACCGAGGAGCTGCGGCTCACGGAGAAAACCGCGTACGAGAAACTGATTCGGATGATGTCGCACGAGGTCAACAACTCCGTCGGCGCCGTGCGCTCTCTGCTCGAGTCCGTGCTGCATTACGCGAAACAAGTTGGTCCCGAGGACCGCGACGATTTCACGAGCGCGCTGACGATCGCCGCGGCGCGCATCGAGTCGCTGAATCGCTTCATGACCGGCTTCGCAGACGTTGTCCGCCTTCCGCAGCCCAATCCTCGAGATGTCGACCTCGCCCCGATCGTCGATGACATCGGCCGCCTTCTCCGTCCCGAGCTTGAGAATCACGCCATCGTGTTGAAGACTGAGATCCCGGCCGGCACCCGAGTGCGCGCCGACCAAAGTCAATTCGAGCAAGTCATCATCAACGTGATCCGCAACGCCGTCGAATCGATCGGCGAGCGTGGCGAGATCGAAGTGCGCTGGCACGACGGCGTGCTCTCCATCGCCAACACCGGCCACGGCATCGATGCGTCAGCGACCGAAGAAATGTTCACGCCGTTCTTCACCACCAAGCGCGAAGGACGCGGCCTCGGCCTCACCATCGTTTCCGAGATCCTGACGAACCATCACCTCCCTTTCTCGCTGACGAACCGCGAAGAAGGCGGCGCCGAGTTTCGGGTTGTTTTCAAGGAGATGAGATGAGGAGTGTGGGCGTCTCGCCCGCGGCCAGCGAGGCGTCCTCGCCTCGGTGGGGTTGGATTACGAGCGGGCGGCCTTCGCCGTGATGGCTTCGTCGTCACGCCACTTCTGAACGAGTCGTTCGTGAAAAGACGGCTGCGAGAAATCCCATCCGGCGCGCTAGCTCGTCCGCGGCCCTGAGCATCTCGTCAGGTGCTTCCCGATCCGCCCTCAGACAGGCCTTTCCCCGGTAAGACAGCGCCCGTTCAACGATTTGCGGCGCGGATGGTAAAGAGATTGCTTTGCCGAATGCGTCCGGGCCGGGGCCTGCTGGAGTGGGGTGTTGATGAACCGCAGAGTGGACGAAACCGTGGCTGATCACGAAGTGTCGTACGAAGTTCCCAACCCCGCGGCGAAACAGGCTCCGAAGCCTGAGAGCGACGACCAGAGCGCGGATGCCCGGCCGCACAGGCGCGGGCGATTCATTCTGATTGCGATCGGCGTGGTCCTCGCCGTCATCATCGTCATCGCGCTTCGCCATCGATCGGCGACTGCGGCGAAGGAATCGAAAGATGCGGCAGCGGCGGGCAAGAACCGCGCTTCCACCGTTGCTGTCGTGGCGGTCGAGCAGCGCGACGTTCCCGTCTATCTCGACGGACTCGGCAACGTCAACGCGCTCAACACCGTCACCGTCAAGACGCGCATCGACGGGCAACTTCTTCGCTTCAATTTTCAGGAAGGGCAACTTGTCCACACCGGCGAGGAATTGGCGCTGATCGATCCGCGGCCCTCGGAAGCCGCGCTTGCGCAAGCCGAGGCGACGAAGTTCAAGGACGAGGCAACGCTGGAGAATACAAAGCGCGATCTGCAGCGCTTCGCCGATCTCTACAAAGCCGGCGTCATCCCGCAGCAGCAGTACAACACGCAGCAGTCACAGTTACGCGTCAACGAAGGCACGGTCAAGGCGGATGCGGCGCAGGTGCAGAACGCGCAGCTCAACGTCAGCTACTGCCACATCAAATCGCCGATCGATGGGCGCATCGGCATTCGCAACGTCGATCCCGGCAACATGGTTCACGCGTCCGATCCGAACGGTTTGATCGTCATCACCCAACTGCAGCCGATCGCGGTGCTCTTCACGGTGCCCGAGGACAGTCTGCAGGCGGTTGCGCAGCACATGCACGGCGGACTTCCTGTCGAAGCGTGGAGCCGCGACAGCACGCAGAAACTCGCCAACGGACGGCTGCTCACCATCGACAATCAGATCGATCCGAACACCGGCACCTTCCGCTGCAAAGCCGTTTTTGACAATCGCGACGGCGCGCTCTTCCCGAACCAATTCGTCAACGCGCGGCTTCGTGTCGACGTCCGGCACAACGCGCTGACGGTTCCGACCGCGGCGGTGCAGCACGGCTCGCAGGGAACGTACGTTTACGTCGTCAAGCCGGACAAGACAGTCGACGCGCGGCCGGTCTCGATTGTGATGACCGAGGGGACGACGGCGGTGTTGGGCGGAGGAGTGAATCCTGGCGATCAGGTCGTGACCGACGGCGCGGACAAGCTGCAGCCGCACGGCAAAGTCGAGATCGCGGGCGCACGCGGCGAGCATGGCGGCGGCGGAAAAGCGGGAGCCGGCGGAGGTAGGAGGAAACAGGCGGGCCAGCCGTGAATCCATCCCGCCTTTTCATTCTGCGGCCGGTCGCCACGTCGCTGCTGATGGCGGCGATTCTGCTCGCGGGCTTCGTCGCATTTCGACAGCTCCCCGTTTCGGCGCTGCCCCAAGTCGACTACCCGACGATCCAGGTCCTGACGTTCTATCCGGGCGCCAGTCCCGACGTGATGACGTCGTCAGTCACGGCGCCGATGGAACGACAGTTCGGACAGATTCCGGGCCTCACGCAGATGAGCTCCACCAGCTCGTTCGGCGGCTCCCTCATCACACTGCAGTTCGATCTCAAACAGAACATCGACGTTGCAGAACAGGAAGTGCAGGCCGCGATCAACGCGTCGGCGAGCTTTCTTCCGCGCGACCTTCCCAACCCGCCGATCTACAGCAAAGTCAATCCCGCGGACACGCCGATCCTGACGCTGGCGCTGACATCGACGCAGCTTCCGCTCAGCAAAGTGGAAGACCTCGCCGACACGACGCTCGCGCAGAAAATCTCGCAGCTTCCCGGCGTCGGGCTCGTTACCATCAGCGGCGGCCAGAAACCGGCCGTGCGCGTGCAGGCCAATCCGTCGGCGCTGGCATCGTATGGATTGAGTCTCGAGGATTTGCGCACCGGACTCGCCGCCGCGAACACGGATCAGGCCAAAGGCAACCTGCAAGGTCCGTCGCAAAGTTTCAGCATCGGCGCGAACGATCAGATCTACGCCAGCGCCAACTACAAGCCGGTCATCATCGCGTATCGAAACGGTGCGCCCATCCGCGTCGGCGATGTGGCCAGCGTCGTCGATGGCGTCGAGAACGCACAACAGGCCGCGTGGATGAACGCCACGCCGGCCGTGATCATGAACGTGCAGCGGCAGCCCGGCGCGAACATCATCAACGTCGTCGATCGCATCGAACAGCTCCTGCCGCAACTCTCCGCGAGTCTTCCGCCAACAGTCAAAGTGACAGTTCTCACCGACCGCACCGTCACCATCCGCGCCTCGGTACACGACGTCGAGATCGAGTTGCTGCTGACGATCGCGCTCGTCGTGATGGTGATCTTCCTTTTCCTGCGCCGACTGTCGGCAACGATCATTCCGAGCGTCGCCGTTCCGCTCTCCATCGTCGGCACCTTTGGCGTGATGTACCTCCTCGGCTACTCGCTCGACAACCTCTCGCTCATGGCGCTGACGATTTCGACGGGCTTCGTCGTCGACGACGCCATTGTCATGATCGAGAACATCACGCGCTACATCGAGGAAGGCCACGCGCCGCTCGAGGCCGCGCTGATGGGATCGAAGCAGATCGGCTTCACGATCGTGTCGTTGACCGTTTCGCTGATCGCGGTGCTCATCCCACTGCTCTTCATGGGCGACATCGTCGGGCGTCTTTTCCGCGAGTTCGCGGTCACGCTCAGCGTCACGATTCTCGTCTCCGCGGTTGTCTCGCTGACGCTGACGCCGATGATGGCGGCGAAATTGTTGAAGGCGGACAAGAAGGGCGAGGAGAACCGCTTCTACGTCAAATCGGAAGAGCTCTTCAATCGCGTGATCGCGTACTACGGCCGCACGCTGCAGTTCGTGCTTCGGCATCAGACGACGACGCTGATCGTCACCTTCGCCACGCTCGTGCTGACGCTGATCCTCTACATCGTCGTGCCGAAAGGATTCTTCCCCGTGCAGGACACCGGCGTGATTCTCGGCATCTCCGAAGCGCCGGAGACGACGTCGTTCGCGCGGATGGCGGACCGGCAGCAAGCGCTCGCCGATGTCGTGACGAAGGATCCGGACGTGGCGAGCATCTCATCGTTCATCGGCGTCGATGGCACGAACATGACCTCGAACATCGGCCGGATTCAGATCAACCTCAAGCCGCGCGGCGATCGGAAATCGGATGCATCGGAGATCATCCGGCGTCTGCAGCCAAACGTGGCGAAAGTCGCCGGCATCACGCTCTTCATGCAGCCGGTGCAGGATCTCTCCGTCGAGAACCGCGTCAGCCGCACGCAATATCAATACACGCTCGAAGACGCGAACGCCGCCGAGCTGGCGGAATGGACGCCAAAAGTCATCGCCAAGCTGCAGACGATTCCCGATCTGCGCGACGTCGCCGGCGATCAGGGCACCGGCAGTCTCGAGGCCGATCTCGTCGTCGATCGCAATACCGCCTCGCGACTCGGCGTCACGCCGCAGATGATCGACGACACGCTCTACGACGCCTTCGGCCAGCGCCAGGTCTCGACCATCTTCACGCAACTCAACCAGTACCACGTCGTGCTCGAAGCCGATCCGAAACTGCAACTCAGCCCCGATGCGTTGCAGCACATCTACGTTCACGCGTCGCCGAATGGCGGAGGCGCGGCCAGCACGGGTGGCACCGGAACGCCGGCAGTCGGCGCGGCCGCGGCATCGCAAACCACTCAAGCTGCACCTGCCGCGACATCGGCAACATCATCGACACCCGGCACGACCTCGCCTGTGCAAGGACTCTCCGGTACGCGCGAGCAGATCATTCCGCTCAGCAGCTTCGCGCGCTTCGAAACGAAACCGGCACCAGTTGCCATCAACCACATCGGCCAGTTTCCGGTGGCGACGATCTCGTTCAACCTCGCGCCGGGCGCCTCGCTCGGCAACGCCACAAAACAGATCGACGCGGCGACGGCGCAGCTCGGAATGCCTGCCAGCATCCACGCCGAGTTCCAAGGCACCGCTGCGGTCTTCCGCAGCTCGCTGGCGAACGAGGGGTACCTCATCCTGGCCGCGCTGATTACCGTCTACATCGTTCTCGGCGTTCTGTACGAAAGCTACATCCATCCGCTCACGATTCTCTCGACGCTCCCCTCGGCCGGCGTCGGCGCGATCCTGGCCCTGATGCTCTTCCACATGGAGCTAAGTGTGGTCGCACTGATAGGCATTATTCTGCTCATTGGCATTGTGAAGAAAAACGCCATCATGATGATCGACTTCGCCCTCGAGGCCGAGCGTGAGCAGAACAAGCCGGCGCAGGAAGCGATCTACGAAGCCTGCCTGCTGCGATTCCGCCCGATCATGATGACGACGTTCGCCGCGCTCTTCGGCGGCCTGCCCCTCGCCCTCGGCACCGGCACCGGCTCTGAGTTGCGCCATCCACTCGGCGTCACGATCGTGGGCGGCCTGCTCGTCAGCCAGCTCCTTACGCTCTACACCACGCCCGTCGTCTACATCTGGTTCGACAACCTCGCCAAACGGATCAAACGCAAAGTGCGCGTCGGCAATCGGGTGCACGGCGCGCAGCCGGCGGAAGCGGAAGGATGAGTTTCAAAGGATGAAGGGGGAAGGCGGAAGGATGAAAGCTAAACCAATGACTACCGCGCGCCTTCGTTGTTCATCCTTCATCGTTCCTCGATCGAACCTTCATCCTTCATCCTTCATCCTTCCAAATGAGTTTCTCTGAGCCATTCATCCGCAGACCGGTCGGCACCTCGCTGCTCAGCGTGGCGATTCTGATGGCTGGCGCGCTCGGCTACATGAACCTTCCCGTCGCGCCGTTGCCGCAGGTCGAATTTCCGACGATCTCCGTGAACGCGGGACTGCCGGGAGCCGATCCCGAGACGATGGCGTCGTCCGTTGCCACGCCGCTGGAGCGTCAATTCGGACGCATCGCCGGCGTGACGCAGATGACCTCGAACAGCTCCTCGGGATCGACGAACGTCACCCTGCAGTTCGAGCTCGATCGCGACATCGACGCCGCCGCGCGCGACGTGCAGGCAGCCATCAACGCAGCGCGCGGCCAGCTTCCGGCGAACCTTCCGTCGAATCCGAACTGGCGCAAAGTCAATCCCGCCGACGCGCCGATCATGATTCTCGGCCTCACCTCGGACGTGAAAACCCAGCCGCAGATGTACGACGTCGCCGATTCGGTACTGGCCCAGAAGATCGCCCAGATCGACGGCATCGGACAAGTCTTCGTCGGCGGCAGCTCGCGTCCTGCCGTGCGCGTGGAAGTCAATCCGCTGCAGCTCAGCAAACTCAACGTCGGCATCGATCAGGTGCGCGCCGCGATCGGCACTGCCAACGCGAATCGTCCCAAAGGCTCGATCTCCGGTCCGGGCAACGTCTGGATGCTGCAGACCAACGATCAGCTCTTCAAGGCCAACGAATATCGCAGCCTCATCGTGGCATCGCGCGACGGCAAGCCGGTGATTCTGTCCGAGGTGGCAAGGGTCGAGGACTCGGTGGAGAACATTAATAGTGCGGGATCCGTGAACGGCAAGCCGGCCATCTCGCTGGTCCTCTTCCGTCAGCCGGGAGCCAACATCATCGGCACCGTCGATCGCGTCCGGTCGATGATTCCGCAACTCCAGGCGACGATCCCGCCCTCGATCCACCTCGATGTCGTCCTCGACCGCACCGGCACCATCCGCGCCTCGGTCGTCGACGTCGAATGGACCCTTGCCATCTCCATTCTCCTGGTCATCCTCGTCGTTTTCGTTTTTCTTCGCAGCGGCTGGGCGACGGTCATTCCGAGTGTGGCCGTGCCTCTCTCGCTCATTGGCACGTTCGGCGTGATGTATCTCCTCGGCTACTCGCTCGACAACCTCTCGCTCATGGCCCTGACCATTTCGACAGGATTCGTCGTCGACGATGCCATCGTCGTCATCGAGAACATCAGCCGCCATCTCGAAGACGGCATGAAGCCGCTCGACGCCGCGCTGCTCGGTGCGCGCGAGATCGGATTCACCGTATTTTCGATGAGCACATCGCTCATCGCCGTCTTCATCCCGATCCTGCTCATGGGCGGCATCGTCGGAAGGCTCTTCCGCGAGTTCGCCGTGACGCTGAGCGTGGCCATCGTCTTCTCGCTGATCATCTCGCTGACGACGACGCCGATGATGTGCGCGAAGTTTCTTCGCTCCGAAAAAGACCGCAAGCACGGCCGCTTTTATCGCGCCAGCGAGCGGGCGTTCGACCACCTCCGAAGCGGTTACGAGCACACGCTCGACGTCGTGCTCGACCACCGCCTGCCGGTTCTCTTAGTCACGCTGGCCACGATCGGCTTCACCATCTATCTCTACATCGTCATTCCGAAAGGCTTCTTCCCGTCGCAAGACACCGGACGACTGAACGGCAACGTCCAGGGCGCGCAGGACACATCGTTTTCTGCACTGATCGCGAAGCTCAACCAGTTCATGCGCATCGTCGAAAAGGATCCGGCCGTCGAGAGCGTCGTCTCCTTCACCGGCGGCGGCCGCGGCGGCAGCTCGGCCAGCATGTTCGTGACACTCAAACCGCTGAACGTCCGCAAAGCCTCGGCGCAGGAAATCATCGCCCGGCTTCGCCCGAAGACGTCGCACATTCCGGGCGCGCAACTCTTCCTCACCGCCGTGCAGGACGTGCGCGTCGGCGGGCGCCAGAGCAACGCCGAATATCAGTACACGCTGCAAGGCGACAACGTGGCCGACGTGATGACGTGGGCGCCGAAGCTCTCGAAAGCGATGCAGAAAATGAAGGAGCTGAAAGACGTTTCCAGCGACCAGCAGAATCAGGGTCTACAGGCATCCGTCGTCATCGACCGCCCGACCGCCGCACGTCTCGGCGTCTCGCTAGCCTCCATCGACAGCACGCTCTACGACGCCTTCGGCCAGCGCCAGGTCTCGGTGATGTACAGCGGGATGAACCAGTACCACGTGGTGATGGAAGTCGATCCGAAGTTCAGCAGCTCGCCCGCGGCACTGAGCAATGTCTACGTCCATTCGTCGAGCGGACGCGAGGTGCCGCTCAGCGCCATTGCACACTTCGGCCTCGATCAGACGCCGCTCTCCGTACCGCATCAGGGTCAGTTCCCGGCCGTGACAATCTCGTTCAATTTATCCCCCGGCGTATCGCTCGGTGACGCCACCGCGGCAATCGAGGACGAAGAACGGAGGATGGGAATGCCCTCGTCGATCCATCCCGGATTCCAGGGAACCGCGCAGGCGTTTCAACAATCGCTGTCGACCGAACCAATGCTGATCCTGGCCGCGCTCCTCGCGGTCTACATCGTGCTCGGCATCCTCTACGAAAGTCTTGTGCACCCGATCACGATTCTCTCCACGATCCCCTCGGCCGGAGTCGGCGCGCTGATCGCCTTGCTGCTCACCAACACGGAGTTCACGATCATCGCGCTGATCGGCATCATCCTGCTGATCGGCATCGTCAAGAAAAACGCCATCATGATGATCGACTTCGCACTCGAGGCCGAGCGCAAGCACGGCAAGAGCGCCCGCGAGGCCATCCGCGAAGCCTGTCTCCTCCGCTTCCGCCCAATCATGATGACGACGATGGCCGCACTCTTCGGCGGCCTCCCTCTCGCGCTAGGCGGCGGCACCGGCAGCGAGCTCCGCCGCCCCCTCGGCATCGCCATCGTCGGCGGCCTGATCATGAGCCAGATGCTGACGCTCTTCACGACGCCGGTGACCTACATGTACCTCGACAAGTTGCGCCTGCGCGGCCGCGAAAAGGAACCGGCGGCGGAGCCGGTGAGGGCGTAAGCTAGACTTCAGTCATGCCGGCCTACAACATTGCGCAGTTCAAAGCGCATCTGTCGGATCTCGTGAACCGCGCGCTGGCAGGTGAAGAAGTTATTCTGGCCCGCCGCAACAAGCCGCTTGTGAAGCTGGTGCCGATCGAATCACCGATCGTCAAACGAAAGCCAGGCTCGGCTCGGGGATTGGTCAAGATGGCCGCCGATTTCGACGCCACGCCGCAGGATTTCGCCGACTACACAGGGTGAAGGTTCTGCTCGACACTTTGCTGCCTGTTCCTCTCTCTTTGAGTTGCTTCCCCAATCGAGCGCCTTCTCCCCCCACGCTTTTTGCGGGGGGAGAAGGTGGCGGTATGAACCTGATACATAGGTAACACATCGGCCCGGGGACATAGGTAACAGTCGGGAACCGGTTCAGAGGCGTCGAGGAGACTGACGATGCCTTGGAAGGCGACTGGTGTGACCGATCAAAGAGCGAAGTTCATGCTCGACTACAACCTGCGGGTACGAACCGGACAGATGACGATGCGGGCGCTGTGTAGCGAGCATGGCGTGAGTCGAAAGACCGGATACAAGATCATTGCGCGGCACGAGGAGGGTGGCTGGCCAGGGCTGGCCGATCGCTCGCGCGCGCCGCTGGACGGCAAGCACTGGGCTAGTCCGGAGACGATCTCGATCGTGCTTGATGTCCGTCTTGATTACGGTTGGGGTGCCAGAAAGATCCTGTCCTATCTGCACGACCTCGAGCCCGGCCGGCAATGGCCCGTGGCCAGTGTGGTTCATGAATGGATCAAGCGAACGGGGTTGATCGTGCCGCACATCCGGCCCCGGCGTTTCCAGCATCCGGGACGGCCGCCGGCAGTGCTGATCGAACGCCCCAACCAGCAATGGAGCACCGACTTCAAGGGACACTTCCGAACGAAAGACCGCCGCTATTGTTATCCCCTGACCGTGGCCGACTCGTTCAGCCGCTTCATCATCTGCTGTCAGGCTCTGAGCACGACCTCGTTCGAGCTTGCCTGGCCGGTGTTCGAGAGGCTCTTCCGCGAATACGGGTTACCCGATTTCATGCTGTCCGACAACGGCCCGCCGTTCTCGTCCAACTCGGTCAAGCGGCTTTCGAAGATGTCGGTGCGTTGGATCCGCCTGGGCATTGAGCCGCGGCTGATCCAACCCGGTAAGCCACAGCAGAACGGCCGCCTCGAGCGCATGCATCGCGATCTCAAGAGGGAAGCGTGTGCCCAGCCTGCCGAAAACTGCCGCCGCCAACAGGCTCAGTTCGACAGGTTCGTCGATCGATTCAACTTCATTCGTCCGCACGAGGCTCTTGGCCAGACACCACCCGCGCGAAGCTACGAGCGTTCTTCGCGCGAGTACCCAAAGCGGCTTCCGGAGATCGAGTATCCCAGCAACTGCCAGGTCCGGCGCGTCCGAAGCAGCGGCGACATCATGTGGAAGGGGCAGTGGTTCTTTCTGAGCGAGGCACTGGTCGGTGAGCAGGTCGCCTTCGAGACCATCGACGACAGCTGCTCGATCCTGCGCTTCGGCAAGCTCGAGCTCGGGTACTACTCTGACCGTGATCGCCGGCTCCATCTTGACCGGGTCAGGCCTGCCGCACCCACACCCGGGTCCGAAGAACAGCCCGTCAAAGAAAGCTCTCTGGATCCAACCGGCTGATCTCCTCGTCCTTCCATGCCGCCCGCCCGGGCTATGGAAGCTGACGTCCTATGGAAAGCCGCGATGAGACCGCGCCTTCCCACAGGACTTGGAAAACGCCCCCCAACCACCACCCGCGTTTCCCACATCTCCCACAGCCCCTGCTAAAAAAAGAAAGATTTAAAGGGAGAACCAAATCAAAACCATTCATCCCGACTGTTACCTATGTCCCCGGGCCAATGTGTTACCTATGTTCCAGGTTGCACAGGCGAAGCCGGATGAGGGGGGAGTTGCAGCGTGCGCAACCTCCAACCACGCCGCCGTTTGTCCGAACGAGCTTCGTATTGCTGCTCGTTTCACGGATCACTTGAAACGCCCCCTCATCCGCCTTCGGCACCTTCTCCCCCACTGAAAAGCGTGGGGGAGAAGGCGTTGATTGAGAGAGTTGAGAAATCCGTGTCAGTCGCGGCGCGCGGAAGACTTCCGAAGTTTCTTGGGGATTGATCGCATCTCTTTGGTTTCGAAAACAAACCTGCGCGAAGGCGCCTCTTCGCCACGATGAATCCGGCCAGTCTTGCTGAATACTTTCTACAAGCTCAGAAAAGAGTGCCTTCTTCATTTTGGACCGTCACCAACTACGACAGAACCCTCGCCAGAAAATCGGGATGAATGCTCCACCCTAAGAAACCGGCCAGGCCAAACACCACGCCGAGAAACATGAAGATCGAGGCGAGGCCGAGGAGCCACCATTTTTTCGTGAGGGCGGTGACGCCGAAGAGGGCGATGGCGACGGAGATACACGCTTCCGACATATCGAACTGATCGTCGTGTACGTTCAGCGCGTCGTACTCCTTCTGAAAACCCTCGGCCTGTTTCTTGATGTCCTCTTTTTCCTTCGTGTACTTTTTCACCTGCGACTGATACGACGCGATCTTCTGGTCGATCAGCGCCGCGAACTTCGGATCGGCGAGGATCGTGCGCTGCAGCGTGAGCTGGTCGAGCACCGACTCCGCCAGATTCAGCTTCATGCCCTTGGCCTGGTAGTACGACCATTGATCGACGCCGTTCGACTGCGCCTGCTGCATTGCCTGAACGATGTTGCCGTCCTTCACGTTGCAGACCGCCATGAACGTCGCGGCGATGGCTACGAGCAGCGCAATGATCGAGTTGAGCCGCGATTCGGAGCCGTGCTCGACGGCCTCGCTGATGGTTTCGTCGATGTCGGACATGCGCGAATTGTACGGGTTCTTGAACAACAGCCCCATCGCTGCGATCGGGTATCAGCGTCCGAGGCAGTAGCTCGGCGTTCCGAAGTACGATGCGCGCCGTGACCGCTCTTCACGTCGATCTCGCCGTCCCCGCGCAACTGCTCGTCCTCATCGGCGGCGGCGAGTTTTCTTTCGGAGAGACGCGTGAGATCGATGAGTTTCTTTTGCGCAGCATGCCGGCGGACCGGCGGACGGTTGCGTTCATCCCGGCGGCATCTGGTTCCGCGGAGTACGCCACGCACCTCGGCAAGTACTTGCACGAAATCGATCCGACGGTCGAGACTGTGAATGTTCCGATTTACCGCGGTCGCGACAGCCGCCGTCAGAAGAATCTGAACACGCTTCTGGCAGCCGGCATGATCTACCTCGGCGGCGGCGTGACCAACAATCTGCTTGCAGTGCTGCGCGAATCGGCAGCCGATCTCACGATGCGCGATGCGGCATCGCAAGGCACCGTGATCGCCGCAATCGGTGCGGCCGCGTCGTGTTTTGGTATCGCCGCGCGCGACATGCACGGCATCGCCGCGTCGCTTCCGGCTCTTGGCTGGATCGCGAACACCGTCGTCGATACGGCCTTCGAGCCGGAGAACGACACGAGCCTGCGCCGTCTGATGTCCGTCCCCGAAACGCAGCTCGGAATCGGCATCCCAGCGGGTACCGCGCTTGCGATTCGCAGCAGCGGCGAGACAGAGATCATCGGCTCGGGAAACATCGCAGCGTTTCGGAAGAGTCAGGCCCGCTAGTTGCAGAAATGCGCGTGCCGCGAAGCCCGGAGCAGTCGATGCAACCAGAAGACGAAAACGAAGAAGTTCTAACCGTGGAGGAGTTGACGCGCCTCTTCGGCGTGTTGTCGCACGACCTCAAATCGCCGATCTTTTCGGTCGATGGTTTCAGCGATCTGCTGCTTGCCGATTACGCGGACAAGCTCGACGAAGAAGGACAGGATTTTCTCCGCCGCATCCGCTCCAGCGCGCAGCAGATGAAGAAAGTGCTCGACGAGATGTCGCACATCGTCAAGCTGCTGTCGCGTCCCAATGCGCGGCGCCCCACGCCGCTGCGCGAGATCATCGAAGAGGTCATCCTCAAGTGCAATTACCAGATCGAAGAAGGGGGAGCAAAGATCGATCTGCCGGACGATTTACCAACTGTCACCGTCGATCCCGAGAAGATGCGCGAAGCGATCAGCGCCATCTTTGCGAACGCGCTTTTTTACAACGACCGGCCGAAAGGCGAGCGCACGATTGCCATCGACTGCAACGTCGATCCTGACGGCTATCGGATCTGCATCAAAGACAACGGCATCGGCATCGATCCGCGTTACACATCACAGATCTTCGACCTCGGCCTGAAACTCGACAAGTCGCGCGGCGGCGGACCGGGCTACGGTCTTTACCTCGCCAAGCGCATCATCGAAGGCCAGGGCGGAACGATCAGCGTCGACGCGCAGCTCGATCAAGGCAGTAGTTTCTGCTTCACTATTCCGCCTGCGTGAACCGGCAGTTCGCTACCGATTCGTTGGAGTCAGAGCCGCCGCCGTCTCCATGATGGCCGGCTTCGGCCCGTCGATCACATCCTCGGGAAGTGGGTTCTCGCCCGGCAGAGCGATGAGGCGGATGAGCACGGAACGGTCTTCCGCGATGTCGACGCCGAGGAAGCGGGCGGCGGCTTGGGAGAGATCGATGACGAACTTGTTCACGTAAGGCCCGCGGTCATTCACGCGAAGGCGAAGCTTCTTGCCGGTCGCGCGCGCCGTTACCTCGACCCACGATCCCAGGGGCAGCGTCAGGTGCGCGGCCGACATCTTCTTGTTGTGATAGTGCTCGCCGTTCGCCGTGAGCGTGCCGTCGAGCGACGTCGAGTAGTAGCTGGCCAGACCGTTCAGGCGATGTTTCATTTCCACGGCGGCGTACTTCAGGACGCGGAGCTTGATCGGATCGGAATCTGGTTGTGCGGTGGCGGTCGGAGCGGGCGAGTCGAAGCGGGAGGACTGCATCGCTTCGTCGAGCCTGAAACTCGGCTCGCAGAGATAGCGCTGCGCATGCACCGGCTGCGTCAGCGCGAGTGCGCCGGCCACGGCAAACAACCAGATCGTCAGCTTCGGTTTCATAGCGAATACGGTACTGCCTGTCATTTTATCTACCTTTCAATGGGCGAGCCAATCCATGCCAGGACGAAGTCGCTATTGCAGCGCTAACTTCAATTGGATGAATTATTTCGGTTGCGCTCGTTGTGGCTTCTCGATTGCAAATAACTGAAGCCAGGATTCCGTTTCGAGAGGGGACGGAAAAGGGGACCACCTACGATGAGCGAGCCCAACACAAGCAGACCCTTCCGTGAAAGATTCCTCGACGGTTTCGACCGCACCCAACTGAACGAGGAGGTATCGAAGGTCAAGCCACGCAAACTCAGTGGTTTACGGAAGAAATATGCCGGTTGGGCGCTGGGCGCTTCCCTTGCCCTCGGCGGTTTCGGAATCCCCCTGAAGATGGGACACATGCTGCAATCCGCCGACGCCAATGCGCATCGGCGAACCATTACCGGCCTCAACGAGAAGCCCCTGACGGATCCGAGCTCGCCGCCGCAAACCTCAGCGCAGATCGAGGGCGATCTGGCCACGGCGAAACAAATCGCGGATCAGGTCACGTCCGGCATCGCCGGCGGCGTAACCGGAGCCGTGCAGGACGTGGCGACAACGGTTGCGTCGGCGCCGGCAAAAGTCGCCGATGCACCTAGCCAGATTGTGGCTGCCGCCGATCAAGTCAGAGAGCAGTTCTTCCAGAAGCAGGTTCCCTTCGGCGGCATCATCTACAGTGAGGCGAAGAAGAATGACCTGCCGCCTGAGTTGGTCGCGGCAGTAGTGCACACTGAGTCGAAGTTCGTGCCGACGGCGCGATCGCAGCGCGGCGCGGTTGGGCTGATGCAGCTCGTGCCGAAAACCGGACGCTGGCTCGGTGCGAGCAATCTGTCCGATCCCGCGCAGAACATCCAGGCGGGAGCCAAGTATCTCCGCTACCTCACTGACCGTTTCGGCGGCGACCAGCAGAAAGCGATCGCCGCATACAACGCCGGCGAAGGAAACGTCCGCCGCTTCAACGGCACGCCTCCGTTCAAAGAGACGCGCAATTACGTCGAGCGCGTGAACCATTTCCGGCAGGACCTCGGCTCGCGCGTCGACGACCAGACCGTTGCGACAGGCGCCGCACAATAGGTCGCAAGAACTCGGGCGCATACAATACGGCCCATGTCCGGGCCTCGCTTGATCGTCGGCATCATCGTGATGGGAATCGCGGTGCCGCTGACGATTTTCTTTCTCCTCGGTCTCCACACCTTCGGCGAGTTTTTCAGCGTCGCCGCGACGACGTTTCTGGCTTGGGGAACCGCCGACTTCCTCTCCACGATCCTGGAAAAACCGCGGCTTGAAAACCGGTCGCCCGGCCTGGCGATCCGTGAAGATCTCGACCGTCGTCGCGCGGACGAGTAGATCGAACGCTCAGCCTTGCGGAAGTTGAAGCCTCGCGCGCAGACCGCCTGACGGTGATGCCTGCAGACTGATCGTGCCTCCGTAAACTGCAGCCAGATCGCGGACGATCGCCAGTCCGAATCCTGTGCCCGGCTCGGATTCGTCCGCCCGCACGCCACGCTGCAAAACCTCGTCGCGCATCGAGGCTGGCAGCCCGGGTCCGTCATCATCGATCGTGATCGCGATCTGCTTTTCGATCTGCTCTGACGACACCACCACGCGCGTTCGGGCAAAGCGACAGGCGTTGTCGAGCAGGTTGCCGAGCATCTCGTCGAGGTCTTCCCGCCGCACGCGAACGGTGTGATCGGGCGACACACTCGACTCGATGACGATCCCGCGTTCCGCGTGCAGGCGGCGCAGCGTGCGCGCGAGTCCATCGACCGAATCGGCGACGCCGCAGTGGATCCCGGCGCTCGTTCCCGCGGCGCCCACGCGTGCGTGTGCGAGGTGATAGTCGATCTGCCGGCGCATCCGCTCGACCTGCTGCGCGATCAGCGCTCCGCTGTCGCCAACTGTTGCTTCGCCGCGCGCCGCTTCCTGCGCGATCACGGCCAGCGGCGTCTTCAGTCCATGCGCGAGGTCGCCGGCTTTGGCAACGGCGCGGCGCACGGCTTCTTCGCGCTCTCCAAGCAACGCATTCAAATCGTTCACGAGCGGCTGCACCTCGGACGGATACGATCCCTCGACGCGATCGCTGCGTCCCTCGCGTACGTCGATCAGCCGCGTCCGCAGTTGTTCGATGCGCGACACGCCGCCGCGGAGGAAGAGAAGTCCGGCCAACATCAACGCCCCGCCGATGAGAAGCACCATGTGCGGATTGATCCGGAAGACCGCGTGCCAT
Source organism: Thermoanaerobaculia bacterium (assembly GCA_963719365.1). GTDB lineage: Bacteria > Acidobacteriota > Thermoanaerobaculia > Gp7-AA8 > Gp7-AA8 > JADGNZ01. Next base: position 4,122,345 of record OY970380.1, read on the forward strand.
TTGAGGACGAGAAGAAACAGCATGTGCGAAATGGCGAGCAGTCCTCCGGTCCAGAGCAGCGAGCCGACGAGCAATCGCGATCGGAGCGAGCTCACGTCCGCTCCTCGATGCGGTAGCCGAGTCCGCGCACGGTCTCGATGAACGCGGATCCGAGTTTCCGCCGCAGCCGGGCGATGAACACCTCCACCGTGTTCGAGTCGCGATTGAAACTCTGCGCGTAAATGTGCTCCGTCAGCTCCGCCTGCGACACGACCCGTCCGCGGTGATGCATCAGATACGACAGCACACGGAACTCGTGACTGGTCAGCCGCACCGCCGCGCCTTCGACGGCGACCCGGCCCGTGCGCGGATCGAGCGTGACCGTGCCGCATCGAAGTTCAGGACTGGCATTGCCGCTGGCTCGCCGGATCAGCGCCCGCAACCGCGCCAGCACTTCCTCCATCCGAAACGGTTTCGACATGTAATCGTCCGCGCCGCCATCGATTCCCTGGACCTTCTCGTGCCAGCTTCCACGCGCAGTGAGAACGAGCACGGGAACGAACAACCCCGCGTCACGCCATCGCCGAAGAAGAGTCAGGCCATCGATCTTCGGTAATCCAAGGTCCAGCACGACCGCGTCGACCTCCTCGGTTTGGATGAGAAAGTCCGCGCGCTCGCCATCCCCAGCGCAATCGACCGCATACCCAGCCTCGCCAAGGGCCGCCGCCAACTGCCGCGAAAGCTGCGGTTCATCTTCAGCAACCAGGATACGCACGCCGCCATTATGCAAACGAATCTGAATCAGGGCTGAACGGTGAGGGCAAGGATGCAGCGAGATCGCTCGCCGGAATCTGTGCATGCTTAAGAATCTGTCGGACTGGAGAGTCCGACCTATGTACGACTTCGCACGATTCTGAGCATTGCTGTGCGCTCACAGCAACTCGCGCAACCTCTGATACCCGCTCCTGCTGACCGGCAGCCTTGTTCCGTCGCGCAGAATTGCCACGCGGCTGTCTTTCGCGTAGAGCTCGATTTTCTCGATGCGCTCGATGTTGACGAGGTAGGCGCGGTGGATGCGAACGAAGCGGGCGGGATCGAGTTGTTGGGCGAGCTCGCCGATTGGTTGTTGTTTGCGCAGTTTGGTGCCGTTCGTGGCGATCAGGATTGCGTCGTTGGCGGCTTCGGCGTAATCGAGTCGGGCGACCGGGACGACCTGGATTGCGCCGTCTTCGCCGCGCACGACGACGCGTTGCAATGGCCGGGCGCGCAGCGAGGCGGCCATTCCGGCAACGGCCACCGGCGATCGATCGTGATGTCCGGCCGCGCGCTTCACGCGCTCCAGCACCTGGCGAAAGCGCTCCTGCGAAAACGGTTTGAGCAGATAGTCGAGTGCGTGGACTTCGAACGCTCGCAGCGCGTGCTCATCGTGCGCGGTGACGAAGACGACGATGGGCGAGCGGTCGAGGAGCTCGAGCACTTCGAAGCCGTCGAGCTTCGGCATCTGGATGTCGAGGAGGAGCAAGTCGGGATCGTGCTGCGCGACCGCTTTCACGGCCTCGAATCCGTTCGCGCACTCGGCGACGATCTCGCAGTCGTCGTCGGCGGCGAGGTATTCGCGAAGGAGCTCGCGCGCCGGCGCTTCATCGTCGACGATCACCACGCGGATCATCGCGGCAACTCGATGACAACATGGAATCGTCCGTCGTCTTCTTTCGCCTGAAACATGGCCCGCCCTTCCGATACCGCGCTCAATCGCCCGCGGGCGTTCTCGAGTCCGACGCCTTCGCCGCGCGCATCGGCGCGGTCAGGATCGGCCGGATTGTCGATGACGATGCGCAGCATGTGGTTTTCGAGCGTGCCCACGATGTCGACCGTTCCGCCGTCGACCATCGATGCGACGCCGTGACGCACAGCATTTTCCACGAGCGGCTGCAGCAGCAACGGAGGGACAAGACATTTGGACGCAGCATCGTCGACATTGATGTGAACGGTGAGCCGGTCGCCGAAGCGCACTTTCTCGATCTCGAGGTACCGCCTGACGAGATTGATCTCCTCGGCGAGCGTGATGCGCTCGAGTGCGCCGAGGCGGAGGATCAGGCGGAAGAAATCGGCGAGGCGCTGGGCCATCTCGCGCGCCTCCAGCGGACGCGACCCGCACATCGACGCGACGGCGTTGAGACTGTTGAAGAGAAAGTGCGGATCGACTTGCGCTTTGAACGCCCGGAGCTCGGCCTCGCGCGCCAGCACCCGATAGCGCAGCACTTCATCCTCGGCCTCTCTCACCGATTCGATCTCGAGCAACAGATAGTGCACAGCCACCGCCGCGAGGTAGAGGAGGATGGCCAGTCCGAAGAGGAGCGAGTAGTCGGGTGCAAGCTTCGTCGCGGCGTGCTCGTTGACGACGGGTACCCACGACTTCCACGTCAGGATCCACAATCCGCTGGCTGCCGCGGCAGATCCCGCGTGCGCAATCGCGATCGACGTTCGCGACGCGCTTCGCAGCGGCAGCGCGCTGCAAAGAAATCGCGATGCCAGTGCGATGGCGCCGAGGAGAAGTGACGGTGGAAGCGCAGCGGCGATCGATGTGCTGACGGCGGCGCCGCGCGTCCAGAGAAAAAAGACGGAGCTCATCGTTGCGGCCGCGGTCACCGCACCGACGGCGTACATCGTGAGCATCCCGCGGGTCAGTGGTTTGCGTGTTTGCATGGTCTACCTCTTCGGATGCTTCACTTCGACGCCGCCCATGATGGCGCTGCCGCGAATGATGAGGCGGGGTGCGCCGGCGGGGACGTTTTCATCGGTCTTGTCGACGACGCCGCCGAGGATTGCTCGAACGTGATTCTCGATTTGCCAGCCCCGAGGGACGCGAATGTCGATGCCGCCCCAGAAGGCGAGCACGTCGATCGTCGCTTCCTTCGTGATCTTCGCGCCGCCGAGGTTGATCTCGCATCCGCCCATCACGGCGACGGCATCGCCGCCCGCGAAATCGCTCGACGCCACGGCGCGTCCGACGCCGCCCATCACGGCAACGGTGTGAAACGAGTCCGCGCTCGAAGCACCCCTCGCCGCGGGCGAGAGCGCTTGCCGGATCAACGACACACCGCCGACGCTGATGAGCAACGGCCACACAGCGAGAATCGCGGACACGCGGAAGTGCGGCAGGAACGGCAGCGGTGGAAGAAACAGAATTCCGATAGCGACCATCACCGCGGCCGAGACCCATTGCCTCTGCGGCAGATGCGACACGCCGAGCGCAATGAGAACGAGCGGCCACCATGGCAGAAAGTCGGACGCGTGCAGACTGCCGCTGTGATCGAGCCAGCCGATTACGCCCGCGGCGAGAAAGGCCGCACCCCACACCAGCCGCGCCCACGGATTGTCGCCGCGCTTGCGAGACCGGGTGCGGCGATCGACATCGATACGCCGGTCGTCGTCATTCATGATGCTTCTCTCCTTCCACTTCGTCGCGGCGACGGAACGATTCGATGATCGTGCGTCCGATCATGCCCGCGCCGAGGATGACGAGGAGCAACGGCCACGATGAGTTGTACGTCAGGCCGTACCAATGAAGCGTCACGGCCTGCAGCCACGCGCCCAATGCAATCAACCACAGTCCTGACCAGATCGAGCGGCGATGAGCGAGCTTCGACATCCCGACCAGCACGATGAAGAGCGGCCACCACGATCCGAGGTTCCACGAAAAATCGGCAACGTGAAAACGCTGGAGAAGCAGGAGCGTTCCGCCCCCGATCAGTAGCAAGCCCCAGAAAAGGCCGTCGGCATTGATGCGGCGTCTGTTCATACTGCCTCCGCCGCGACGCTCTTGATCTCGACGCCGCCCATGATTGCCAGGCCGTTGACGATCAGCCGGCGTCCGCCCGGCGTCGCTTTGGTTCGGATCTCCGCACCGCCCATGATCGGGACGGTGTTGCCAACGACTTCCCAACCGTCAGGCACTTTGATCTCGATGCCGCCCCACATCACGAACAACTCGATCGTCGCCGGACCCTGCTCCATGTCCGCTTTCGTCAGGTCGAGCTCGCATCCGCCCATGAAGGCGATGATGCGGGCGCCGGTGTAAGCGCGCGTGTCGACGTTGATCTTGCGGACGCCGAAGATTGCCCAGACGGTCGAGCCGGACTGGCTGGACACGGATGGCAAGCGAAAACCAAATGCGCGGGCGACGATCCCAATACCCGCGAGAATCAGCGCAACTGGCCACAAGTCGAAGATCGAAAAGCGAAAGTCGACGGTGTTGGAGAGCAGGATGATCGCGCCGATGCCGGTCAGAAACGCTCCGAGAACCCGGTGCCCGGAGTCCTGAAACTTGAGGATGCCGATAGCGACCAGCACGAGCGGCCAGTAGGCGAGGTAGCGATCGGCATCGATGAGATCGAGGTTGTCGAGCGTCAGCAACACGCCGAGAATCGCGAAGAAGATTCCGATGATGAGCTTGAATCCGGAGATGCCCGCCATCCCGTCCGGAGCCTGTTTCTGTGTGAGCGTCATGTTCATGATGAGTCCTTTCGTCAGCAACAGGCGCAAGATACGGAGCTTCGCGCGCCGCGTCTGCGCCCCACCGGCGAACGGCGGTTAATCGGCGGCGAATGGCGCCAACGGGCGCTATCCGCGCCAGATGACGCGATACTCTCTGATTCGTTGAGCGACATTCCCCGAATCTCGATCGTCATTCCGTCGCTGAATCAGGGACGTTTCATCGAAGAGACGATTCGTTCGATCCTCGTGCAGGAGTGGCCGGACCTCGAGCTCATCGTCATCGATGGCGGCTCGACCGACGAGACACTCGACATCATCCGCAAGTGCGCGGCATCGATCGCGTTCTGGATCAGCGAGCCCGATCGCGGACAGGCCGGCGCGATCAACAAAGGTCTTCGCAAAGCGAGCGGCGACATCGTCACGTGGTTCGGAGCCGACGACATTTACGCAAGCGGGATCTTCGCCGCGGTCGCACAAGAATGGCGGCAGAGTCCGAATGCGATCTACGCGGCGCCGGTGGCTAATTTTTACGCGCGTGGCCGCGAGCAGCTCGTGCGTCCGTTCGGACTCTCGATCGAGAACGTGGTTCAGTATTGGAAGCGGCAGTCGCGCTGGCACGATCCGGGACTGTTCTGGCCGCGGACGGTCATCGATGCGGTTGGCGATTTAGATGAGTCTCTGCACTACTCGTTCGATTTCGATTTTCTCGTTCGTGCGCTCCAGCACGCGCCGGTGGAGTACATCGATCACGTCGCCGCCGGTTTCCGTCTTCACGAGACGTCGAAGTCGATCGCGCAGACGGAGGCGATGATGGCCGAGACCGCGGCTGTGAGCCGGCGTTACTGGCCTCTCATCGAAGACCTCGATCGCGAAGGCTTCGAACGGTCAGAGTTTGAAGCTCGTCTGCGGCGAGCGGCGGCGAAATTGATTCGGTTCAAACGCGGAGGTCTGCCGCTTCTGCGCGCGTGCTTGCGCGAACATCCGCTCGCGACGCCGATGCATTTGATGTGGCTTTTCCCGACTGTCCTGGCCGAGAGGCTGGGGCGCTTGCGACGCGGAAGGCACATTTAGGAATTTGCGCGGAGCGGGAACGCCGGCGGGTTTTCTTCCTCCGCCCTGACACGCGCGAGTGCATTTCTCACGCACTTGCCGCGACGGCCGCATTCCTCAGCGTGCGGCGCGGCTCCTGGCGACGCTCTTTCCGCGCAACTGGCCGCACGCTGCGGCGATCTCGCGGCCTTTCGACCGTCGCACGGTCACGGCCACACCATTGCGAACCAGCGTATCAGCGAAGCGATCGATCGAGCCTTCCTTCGGCCGCTTCATCCAGTCGGGAAGATTCGGGTCTTCGTTGAACGGGATCGCGTTCACCTTCACACGCAATCCGTGAAGAAGCTTCGCCAGCGCGACCGCGTCGAGATGCGAGTCGTTGTAGCCAGCCAGTAGCACGTACTCGATGGTGATCTCGCGCCCCTTCTCGCTCGGATATCGTTTCAGCGACGCGATCAATTCGTCGAGCGGATACTTCTTCGTGATCGGCATGATCTCTTCGCGGCGGCGCCGGTCGGGCGCATTGATCGAGACCGCAAGATTCGGCCGGCGCGGCAGGTTGGCCAGATCGTCGATGCCCGGAATGATCCCCGCGGTCGAGACCGTGATCCGCTTCGGAGCGATGCTGCGGTAAAGCATGTCGAGCGTCGTCACGAGATGCTCGAAGTTCAGCAGCGGCTCGCCCATCCCCATGAAGACGACGTTCATCATCTCCATCGGCACGGCGTGCTCGTGCTGAATCGTGAAGAACTGGCCGATCATTTCGGACGGCGTCAGGTTGCGGCCTGCGCCGAAAAAGCCGGTGACGCAGAACGTGCATCCGACCGCGCAGCCGGCCTGCGATGAAAGACAGACGCTGGTCCGTTCGCCCATCGGCATGTAGACCGCTTCGATGCGATTGCCGTTGGCGAGCTGGAAGAGATACTTCTGACTGCCGTCCGCGGCCGGCGTGGTCCGCTCGATCACCTGCGGAAACGCGATCGTGAAACGCGCAGCCAGCGCGGCGCGCAAGTCCTTCGGCAGATTGGTCATGGCATCGAACGAATCGACGCCGTGAACGTGCATCCACTCCACGATCTGCTTGATGCGAAACGGAGGAGAGACGATGGCGGCGAGCGCTTCTTCGAGCTGCTTCGCCGGCAGATCGTAGAGGTTCACGCGCTCACTCTTCGTCACTGCTGACCGCGAGCGGTTCTACGCGCCGTGCGCCTCGTACTTTGCGGGTGGGATCGATGCCGAGGGCGCGGAGGAGGGCCAGATCGTTGACGTCGATGCGAAATTGCACTTCGCGATCGCTCTTGACCTGCATCACCGGCGATGCCGGCCGCGGTGTTTCTTCTTCCTCGCCGATGCGGTTGAGACCGATCGTGGCATCGAGAACGACGTAAAGGTTGTAGCCCTCGTCGCGAATGCGTTGGATATGCTCGTTCACATCTTCGGAGCTGGAAATCGACTCGTTGATCGCGTTCCCGAGCTCGCGCAAAAGCTGTTTGATCTTGTCGTCCAAGGTTCGTTCCGGCTGCAAAGAAGTGTAGTACGCCACGTATGAAGGTCAATATTCCGAAGCGGCGGCCGTGAGCGTATGCTAACGGCCATCTGCGTCCGGCGCCTCCAACCCTGCCGCGATCGACTCCCACAATTCCGACCAGTACGCCAGGTACTTCCAGCGTCCCCACTTCGCGTAGCGCCGCAGCATCGTACGGTCCGAAACCGCGCGGCCGCCGTGATAGCGCTCGCGGACGAACCTTCGAAACTCGGTATCGACAGCAATGAAATCGTGGCGGCCGTCCATCGCCAGAAGATGGGCCGCACCGTACGGACCGATGCCCGGCAATTCTCGATACCTGGCGAACAATTCTTCGGTGGATTGCTTCGGATCGCTCATCGCATCGAGATCGATCGCGCCGCTGAGAATGCCGCTGGCGAGCGCATGAATCGACTTCGCGCGATACCCGAGCCTGCACTCCTCCTGCAACTCCTCGGCAGAAAAACGTGCAACATCCGCCGGCTCCGGAAACGCGACGCGCCCCGACTTCGTACGGCGCCCGCATTTTTCGACGAGCAACTCCGTCATCCGCACCGTCTGCGTCCACATCGTGTTCGTCGTCGCGATGATCTTCACGATGTCTTCGAACAACGTCGCGCCGCAAAGCAGCCGCCCAAATCCCGACGACGAAACCCACGCGTGCGATTGCGAGCCGCGCGAGAGCGCGACGAATTCGGTGGTATCGATCCCTAGCTGAAACATGCGAGCGAGTTTGCGCCGCAACTCACCACTGTTCTTGTCGATGTGCTTCGCGTCCGTCGCCCCTTCGATCCGCAACTCGCCCGCGGCGAACGAGATCGCCAAATCGACCGGCTTGCCGCCCAGTACCAGCGGCCGGTGCAGCGTCTGCTCCGCACGCACCCAGCGATACGGCGCCAGCAGATACCAACCGTGCGAGACAACGGTCGATGCAAAGTGAAAGTTGGCAGGAGTGGGAAGGGACGTGAGGTTGGAAGGGGAAGGCGTGGAAAGGGACGCGGACGAAGAATTGGAGGCGACGGCCGGGATCGAACCGGCGAATGGAGGTTTTGCAGACCTCTGCCTTACCACTTGGCTACGTCGCCCATCGGAGGAAAGTTCGCGAGTGTAGTGAACCGGAGGTGGAGCGTCAATATTCGTAGGTTGACAACTGATCTTCGCTCGGCGACCATGCCGCCCCTTCGCAGCAAGGATTGGTGTGGTGTAGCTCAGTTGGTAGAGCGCCGGATTGTTAATCCGGTGGTCGGAGGTTCGAGTCCTCCCGCCACAGCCAGTTTGCTTTCGGCTCTACAGCGTCCTGTATGTGGCGCGATCGAAGGAGCAGCTCGCTCGTCCCTCCGTAACGGAGGTGTTCGACTCCTTCAGGATTACTTCCCCATCCGCAGTTGCGCCGGTCTCCTAGGTTCCGGCCGCGCACCGATCCCTACTCGATGAAATCGTTGGCCCCTCGTCATTCCGGTTGGCACGAGGCCGGATCGGCCAAGGCAATACGATGAAGAGCCGGCGAACCTGCCTTCGCTTTGCGGGAAAATCGATCTGCTTGGAAACGCTACCGCGTTCGTAGAAGCGTTCGGATTTCTTCCGCGGAAGGAACACGGCCGGACAGAACCACCTTGCCATCGACCGCAACCGCGGGTGTCGATAGGACATTCAGCGCGGCCATGCGTGCGAGCGATTCCTCCTTCACCACGACGACCCGCAAGCCTTCCTCTTCGATGACGTGCTGGATGACCTGGTGCGTTTGCTTGCAACGCCCACAGCCTGGTCCGAGGATCTCGATCTTCTGCATGGCGTCTCCTGTCATAGGACGATGTTGAAGAGAAAGCCGACAATGAGAATGCCGGCTGCAACGACTGCGACGAATGCCGCGAGCAGAGGCAGGCGCAGGACCTTTCGCAGAATGATCAGCTCCGGGAGCGAAAGAGCGATCACGGACATCATGAAGGCCAGCACCGTTCCGAGGGCTGCACCTTTTCCGAGCAGCGCCTGCACGATCGGGACGATTCCGGCTGCATTCGAATACATGGGGATTCCGAGAAGCACGGCCGCCGGCACAGCCCACCACCGGTCGCGTCCCATGATCGAGGCGAGAGCACCTGTCGGCACATAGCCGTGGATTGCGGCACCGATCGCGATTCCAGCGACGATGAAGGGCCACACTCTCACCACCGTGTCGCGGACGGCGGCTCTTCCGTCGTCAAATCGCTCAACCCACGTTCTTGTTTGCAGTTCCTGCGTCTCGCCGGCTGTCAGTTGCCAGACCCACGGTTCGACGAAACGCTCGAGTTTCATCCGGCCCAACATCCAGCCGGCCGTGACCGCAATTGCAAGGCCGGTCGAAAGGTAGAGCGCCGTCACCTTCCATCCCATCAAGCCGAAAAGGAGCACGACCGCCACCTCGTTCACCATCGGTGCAGCGATGAGAAATGAGAACGTGACGCCGAGCGGCACGCCGGCGGTCACGAAGCCGATGAATAGCGGAACCGCGGAGCAGGAGCAGAACGGAGTGGCCACGCCAAGCAGGGCCGCGAGCACGTTGGCGAGACCTTCTCGTTTCCCGGAAAGCATCCTGCGCGCGCGATCCGGCGTAACGAACGAGCGCAGGATACCGACCGCGAACACGATGGCGGTCAGCAGCAAAAGGACCTTCGGAGTCTCGTAAAGGAAGAACTCCACGGCCGCCGTCAGGCGACTCCCTCGCGGCAGACCGAGTGTTCGGTGCGTGACGAAAGACGCGAGCGTGGGTAGCTCGATGTAGAGAATGGTGCCGATCCCCGTCGCGGTCGTCACGAACCACGGAAACCTGTTTGGTGGTGACGCTGTGACGAGCATGCTCATGGTTTGTCGATGGTCACGACCGGGACCTTCGACGCACGCAGCACGGCCTGAGCGACGGAGCCAAACATCAGACGCGACAATGCTCCGCGTCCGTGTGTGCCCATCACCACGAGATCCGGTTGATGCTCTTCGATCGCCGCGAGGATGCCTTCCACCGGCAGCGCTTCACGAACCTCGGTCTGCATGGTGAGAGTCTCCGCAACGTGCTCGTGCGCGTACCGCTCAAGCTCCTCGGCCGTTTTCCGGCGTGAGTCTTCGATCGATGCTGCGAGCTCGGCGGTCTGTCCGGCGGTGAACTCTGCCGGTGGTTCGAACGTGTCCGCGTACATCACGATCAGGGCGGCGTCTTCGCGCTGAGCCAGCGTTGCCGCGTGCCGCAACGCCGCGGTGGCGAGCGGGTTGAAGTCGACAGGGACGAGTATCTTCTTCATGGCTGCACCAATACGGCGCCCGATGGCACCGCCAGCGATTCCACGATCTCTGGAGTCCGCCGCGCCGACAGGAAGTAGAGGACCGGCACCGTCAGCCGCGACAGGAGCAACGACGCGACTTCGCCGGCCATCAGCGAAATCGCCAAGCCTTGAAAGATCGGATCGAAGAGGATCACGCCTGCGCCCACGATCACGGCTGCCGCGGTCAGCATCATCGGCCGGAACCGGACCGCGCCGGCATCGATCACGGCCTCTTCGAGCGCCATTCCCTGCTTCAGCCGCAGCTCGATGAAATCGACGAGGATGATGGAGTTGCGCACGACGATGCCGGCTCCGGCGATGAAGCCGATCATCGACGTCGCGGTGAAGAACGCCCCCATGAGCGCGTGCGCCGGAATGATGCCCACGAGCGAGAACGGAATGGCCGCCATGATCGCGATCGGCGTCTTGAACGACTGGAACCAGCCGACGACGAGGATGTAGATCAGGATCAGCACCACCGCGAAGGCCAGGCCGAGGTCACGGAAAACCTCGTATGTGATGTGCCATTCGCCGTCCCACTTCATGGCGAAGCGTTCCGTCGAAGACGGCTGCCGCGCGACGAGCCGTTCCATCGAATAGCCTTCCGGAAGGCGCAGCTTCTCGAGTGCGCGATTGAGTTGGAGAATCGCGTAGACGGGGCTTTCCTCGCTGCCGGCGACATCGGCGGTCACATAAACGACCGGCATCAGATTCTTGTGGAAGATGCTTTTCGCCGCGGTCGTCTCTTCGATTGTCACGAGGGAGCCGAGGGGCACGAGCTTCCCGCCGGCGCCGCTTACCTGAAGGCCGCGCAGCGCCTCGATCGACGAACGGAGCGCGCGCGGCACTTCGACGCGCATCACCACATCCTCCGCCTCGCGCTCGTCATGCAGCAGACCGGCGTTCATGCCTGAGAGCGCGATCCGCAAGGTCGCGTCGATCTCGCTCTGCGCCACGCCGCTCAACGCTGCTTTGTCGCGGTCGATGGTGAAGCGGTACTGCAGTTGATCGTCTTCGACATACGTGTCGGCGTCGACCACGCCCGGCGTGCCGTCGAAGATCGTCCGCACCTGATTCGCGATGGTCATCTGCCTCGTGTAGTCGGGCCCATAGATTTCCGCGACGATTGTCTGCAGCACTGGGGGTCCCGGCGGGACCTCGGCGATCTTTACCCGTGCGCCGTTGCGCACGGCGACAGCAAGCACTTTCGTTCGAATGCGCTTGGCAATATCGTGGCTCTGCGCGCTTCGCTTGTCTTTCGGCAGCAGGTTGACCTGCAGGTCGGCAACGTTCGATCCGCGGCGAAGAAAGTAGTGCCGCACCAAACCGTTGAAGTTGTACGGCGATGCGGTGCCGGCGTACATCTGCCAGTTGGCGACGTCCGGGACGTCGCTGACGACCGCGCCGATCTCGCGCGCTACCGCCGCCGTCCGTTCGAGCGTCGTTCCCTCGGGCATGTCGACGATGATCTGCAGCTCGCTCTTGTTGTCGAACGGCAGCATCTTCACGCGCACGACCTTCAGCGCGAAGAGTGACAGCGACGCGATGAGCAGCAGCGCCACACCGCCGAGGAACGAGTACCGCCACCGCGGCTCACGAATGATGCGCCCCATGAGCTTTCGGTACATCCGCGTCGACCACCCTTCCGCCACCGCGTGAGACGAGCCGCCGCGCGCCAGCAGCCGCCGTGCGGCCCATGGCGTGACCATGAACGCGATCAGCAGTGAGAAGAGCATTGCCGCCGACGCGCCGACCGGAATCGGGCGCATGTACGGACCCATGAGGCCGCGGACAAATCCCATCGGGAGAATCGCCGCGATGACCGTGAACGTGGCCAGAATGGTTGGATTGCCGACTTCCGCCACGGCATCGATCGCGACTTCCCGCAGCGAGCGATTGCGATTCTCCGGCAGGCGGTAGTGGCGCACGATGTTCTCGACCACGACGATGGCGTCATCCACCAGGATGCCGATCGAGAAGATGAGCGCAAACAGTGTGACGCGGTTGAGCGTGTAGCCGAACAGTTGAAACACGGCCAGCGTCAGCGCGAGCGTGACCGGAATAGCGATGGCAACGATTCCGGATTCCCGCCAGCCGAGTGTGAAGCCGATCAGGAGCGTCACGGAAAACACGGCCAGAAGCATGTGAAAGAGCAGCTCGTTCGATTTGTCGGCCGCGGTCTCGCCGTAGTTGCGCGTCACGGCCACTTCGACGTCGTTCGGAATGACGATGCCGCGAAGGGACTCGATCTTCCCTTCGACCAGCCGCGTCAGTGCCGTTGCATTCGCTCCTTTGCGCTTGGCGACCGCGATCGTCACAGCCGGGCGAATCGAGTCGCGCGTGCCGGAGAACACGTAGTCCGCCGGTTCCTCAGGGCCGTCGATGATCGTCGTGACGTCGCCGAGGTAGACAGGGCGTCCATTCACAGCGGCGACGACGATGTGTCGCGCGTCATCGGCGTTGCGAATGAACCCGCCCGTCTTCACCAGCACGTCGCGGTCATTCGATGCGAACGCTCCGCCGTCGCTTTCGCTGTTCGCTTGTTGCAGCACGGAGGCGACGCGAGCGGGCGAGAGTCCATGTGCCGCCAATCGCGCGGGATCGATCTGAACGCGCAGCTGCCGCCGCGTGCCGCCGATGATCGTCACTTCGGAGACGTTCGCAATCTGTTTGATCGCGGTCTGCAGCTCCGCGGCGATGCGCCGAAGCATGAAGTGGTCGTAACGATCGCTGGCCAGCGTGAGCGCGAGCACGGGAACGTCATCGATCGAGCGCGGCTTTACGAGCGGTCCGATAGCGCCTGGCGGAATGCGGTCGGCGTTCGCGTGCAGCTTCTCGTTGAGGCGCGCGAGCGCGTTTTCCTCGTTCTCGCCGACTTTGAAGCGCACCACGGCCATCGACGTTCCGGCGGACGACGTGGAGTAGATGTACTCGACGCCCGGGATCTCCCACAGCAGCTTCTCCATCGGCGCCGTGACGCGCTGTTCGACCTCTTTCGGCGACGCGCCCGGCATCTCCACGAAAACGTCGACCATCGGGACGACGATCTGCGGTTCTTCTTCGCGGGGCAGGAGCAACACGGCGCCCACCCCGATCAGAAGCGAAGCAGCGATGACCAGCGGCGTCAGCTTCGACTCGATGAACGATGCGGCAAGACTTCCGGCGATGCCGCGCTTCATGCGCGTTTCCTCACGATCACGCCGTCGCGAACGCCCGCGGGCGCGGAGACGACCGACTCGCCGGCGGCGAGGCCGGAGAGGACTTCCGCCTGCGTCCCATCGCGCGCGCCGACGGTGATGAGGCGCATGCGCGCGATGTTGTCGGCGCCGACCACAAACACACTCGTGAGCTGGCCGCGCCGCACGAGCGCGGGCAGCGGTACCGTCACGGCCTCGCGCTCGCCCATCGGGAAGGAGACCTTGACGTACGTTCCGGCGCGCAGAGGTGCGTTGATCTCAAGCTTTACGAGCGCGGACCGCGCAGCGGGATCGATCGAAGGTTGCACGCGGATGACGCGCGCGCTGACGCGCTGCTCGCTAGACTCCACAAGCGCCGTGTCACCGGCACGGACGACGACCTGCTCCGGCACGTTGGCGTCGACGCGCGTTGCGGCCTCGTTCTCGATCGCGACGAGCGGCACGCCCGGCGCGGCCTGCGCGCCCGGATCGACGAACCGCGCACTGACGATGCCGTCGATCGGCGCACGGATGCTGCTGTAATCGAGCACGGCCTGCGCCTGCGTCGCCGCGGCCCGCGCCTCGTCGCGCGTTGCAACAAGTCTGGCCAGCTCCGCCTGCGCCGCTGCGTTCTTAGCCTTTGCCTCGTCGTACTCCTGCTGGCTTGCCGATCCGCGCTCGCGCAGGGAGAGGTAGCGCCGGTACGTCGTTTCGGCGAGTTGCGCGTTTGCGGAAGCGGCGTCGATGGCACGCTCGCTCTGGACGCGTCCGGCGCTGGCGCGATTCATCTGTGCGCGCTGTTCGCGCGCGTCGATCTCCACGACCACGTCGCCTTTGCGCACGCGATCCCCCTCGGCGACCAGCACGCGGACGACGGTGCCGACGGCGTTCGCGGCCAGGGTGCTCGTCGTCTCGGCGCGAACCGTTCCGGCGACGGAGTGGAACAGCGGCATCGACACGCGGTGCACGACGACGACCGGTGCATCGACGGTGGTGCGGGCGGGCGGCTGCTCCGGATGTGTACACGCTGCGAGAAGGAGCGCGACGAGAAGAGCGCTATTGGAACGGCTGAACGTCATTGAGATCTCCGATCGCGCGCAGAAGTTCGGCATGCGCGGCGAGGCTTTCGTAGCGTGCGGCAAGCTGGTCGAAGCGGGAAGAGACGAGCGCCGCCTGCGCCCGCAAATGTTCGGTGATGGTGGTCAGCCCTTCCGCATAGCGGTCGCGAACGATGCGCGCGGCTGCATCGGCCTGCCTGGCAGCAGTGTCTGCGACGGCCGCCATCTCTCGCGCGGCGCGCAGACGATGCCAGGACGTGACGACTTCCATCGTCACGGCGTCGCGCTCGATGGCCTCGCCGGCGCGGGCCGTGTCGATCTCGCCGCGAGCGGCCGCGATGCGTGCCGGTCTGGCGCGATCGAAGACCTCCATCGTGACGGAGATGCCAGCGGTGTAGTCGGAGTTCCGCCGGCCGAACGTACCGCCGCTCGCGCCGAACGTGCCGAAGGCATCGACGCGCGGGAGGGCGGTTCCCCGCTCCGCGGCAAGCCGGAGTTGTGCGTCGGACGTTGCGCTCGCCGCAATTCTCACGGGCGCTCGTTGTGCGGTTGCGCGCGCAATCGCTTCGGCGAGGTTCGGTTCATCGAGCCACGCGGGTGGAACCGAGCCGCCTAGTGTGATCGCTTCAGCGAGTGGGCGTTGCAGGAGTGTGGCAAGTGCCACGCGCGCGATGGCCAGCTCGCTTTCCGCGGCGATGACGCGCTGCCGGAATGCGGCCACTTGAACCTCCGCGGAAAGCGCGTCGGACTCGACGAGCAGACCCTGCTGGAACCGGTCGCGTGTCGCTTTCGCATCCGCTTCGGCGGTCCGGGCCGCGTTTTGGGCGACGCTGACTTTTTCCTCCGCGACGAGCACGCCGTAGAACCGCACGATCGTCTCCGACCGCAATCGCTGCCGCGTCTCTTCGAGCTCGATCTCGGCGCGCTCGACGCCGTTCCGGCTTTGGCGAATCGCCGTTGCCGTGCGAAGCCGGTCGAAAACAGCAACCCTCGCGGTCGCTGCTGCGCGGTAGTTCGTCAGAGCATCGGGAGCATTCAGGAACGCCGGGTCGAAGTTTTGTGCGCTAAACCGCCCCTGTTCCAAGAGCGACCCGAAGACGAACACCGGATTGTTGCCGCGCGTTGTGCTCTCGCTCACTTCGACCTGTGGAAGACGCGCCGCACGTGCTTCCGCCTCGCGCGCGGCCGCGATCCGCTGGCGCGCGTCTGCCGCGGCAATGGCCGGGTTATGCGAGAGCGCTTCGTTGACCGCGTGCGAAAGCGTGAGCACGCTTGCTAGAAGAAGGATTGTGCCGTTCACGCTGCCCTCGGCATCTCCCGAGTGGCGCAACAAGGCGGCCGCCCGATGCGCGCCGCGCGCAGGATCGACATCATCGGACACCAGTTCGTGAAACCGGACTGAAAGAGGTTGAGCCCGACGAAGGCGGTGAACAGGTAGAACCACGGGCTCACCCAGTAACCTAGTGCGAGAGAAATGAGGATGAATGCGCCGGCGATGAGGCGAAGAGAACGTTCGACAGTCATGCGATGCTCCTTGCCGATGACAATATGAACATATGCTCATGTAGGTATGTGACGAAGCGCACATGACTTCGTGCGGCCGAGGGACTTAAAATGCAAAAAATGCCGGGAAAGAAACGCCGTCACGCGCCCCTGTCTGCCGAGGTAGTGGCCTTGGTCGCGGCCCGTTTCCGCATCCTCGGCGAGCCGATTCGAATCCAGCTGCTGCAGGCGCTCCAACCCGGCGAGCGGAACGTGAGCGATCTAGTTGGCGCCGTCGGATCGACTCAACCCAACACTTCCAAGCACCTCCGCATCCTTCAGGACGCCGGACTTGTAAGTCGCAGACAGGATGGAAACAGCGTCTACTACTCGATCACAGATCCCACTGTCTTCGCCCTCTGCGACGTCGTATGCACCAGTATCCGCACGCGCCTGACGCGTCATGCCACCTTGGCCGACGAACTTCGCCGCCGCGCGGGGCACCGTTAGCGCTGAGTACGAATCAAACCGGGAGACGGAGCGTGGCACGAGCTGTCGACCACTAGCCCATGGTCCTCGAGTCTCTCGTGACAAAAGCGGATTCCCCGCGTTGGCCGCCGGACCTGGTTGTTAATCCGGTGGTCGGAGGTTCGAGTCCTCCCGCCACAGCCAATGCGCGCGGCAGCAACCAAAACTTAGCTGGACCGCCGGACCTGGGGTGCGGCGTGTCGATCTTTGAGGCCACCGAAATTTCGCCGGTTCGCTGGCCCCAAGCCCAGGATCTGCAGGATTGGCTCGGGGTTGCTGAGCGTGCCGACGATTCGGTGGCCAGGGTAGGGCGATACGCTGATCAGAGTCGGCGTGAGGTAGATCGCTTCGTCCAGAGCGCGCTGAGGATCCACGCAGATATCGACGATCTCGATCTCGTGGCTGTCAGGCAGGTGGGTTTCGCAAAGCTTCGTCAGGTTGTCGATTGCCTGCAGCGAGTTGGGCGCGTCCCCGGAGACGAACAGCCGGAACACGAAGATTTCAGGCGTCATCGCGTCACGCTCGATGGGTCGGACACCTGGTCGGTCCCGCGTAGTTCGCGCATTCGGTCGCGTCCCAACGACGACTCTCGTTCCTGGATCGCGGCACTACGAGTGAGGAGATCTCTCTCCGTCTGCTTGGCCGAGAGCTCGATCTGTAGCGCTTTGAGGCGCGCCTCGAGCTCGGCCTCCTCGGCCGCCAGCTTCGCGCTTCTGAGTGTTGCGGCGACTGCCGCGACTTCGTTGGCGTGACGTTCGGCGCTCTCCTTCTCCCAGCGCATGGTGCCCATCAGGACTTCGCCACCAGCAGCGTAGGTATCCGTCACCGTGATACCGGCGTCACTCAGGATCAGTTCGCGCACCTGGTTGGAATGCGCTGTCCCTCGCGACTTGATGATCGACATGCCGCGATTGCGCTCTCCGGCCTGAACCAGGTAGTTGAGATGAATCCAAGTGTCCGCAAGTGTAGAGATCTGCAACGGCGAACCGCCTTCGGACTGGCTGGACATCTCGTCGAGCAGACTCGTGCACACGAGAGTAATGCCTTCGGCCTTGCACCAGTCGATCAACCGTTCCGCCACGCTGTGTGCGGTCAATTCGTTGCCGGACTTGGACAGAGTCGATACCGGATCAACGACAAGGCAGCGAGCCCGATGCTCTCTGGCGAGCGTCTTGATGCGCACGAGGTACGTCTCGGCACTTCCTGTGATCGTGCGCGCGGAGACCATGTTCAGCGATCCATCCTCCACAAATCGATTCAACTGGATGCCGACAGAGCCGAGGTTGCGGATTACTTCGTTCGAATCGGAATCGAAACTGACGAACATCGTTCGCTCACCGCGCTCGCAGGCCGCTTCGGCGAATGCGCCGCTCAATGTCGTTTTTGCTGTTCCCGGGAACCCGGTGATCAACACGCTTGCGCCGCGGTAGTAACCGCCGCCGAGCATGGTGTCGACGCGTTCCACACCGCTCGACACGCGTTCATTCGTCACCTCGGCCTGCCCACGCCCGAGGGTCCGGCTCACGGCGACTTCGAACCCGCTTTTGCCGATTAGAAATGGCGATTCGTTCTCATCGAAGCTCGAGCCGCGGTATTTCTGAATGCGCAAGTTCCGTTGTGACACGCCGAGAACGACACTGTGATTGAGGATGATTGCGCAGTCGACCATGAACTGCATGAAGCCAAATGGCTGGCTGACGGCACCGCTCTCGAAACCGTCCGCTTTGAGAGTGATGATGCCGGTCATCTCGTGCTCCAACAACCAGGAGTGCAGCCGGTAAATCTCCCGCCGTTGCGCAGCGGGATCGGGCAGCAGCGCAAGAACGATGTCCAACGCATCGAAGACGATGCGTTCGGCCTTCATGGAAGCAGCCTTGGCCCCAAGCGCGACCAGCATGCCACTCAGGTCGAACGTGCCTGACTGAACGAGGTCATGCGGCGGCTGGGCGTCCATGAGAAAGAGCTTGCTCTGCTGCAAGCCGGAGAGTTCCCAGCCAAACGTTTCCGCGTTGGCGACGATTCGCGTGGGAGCTTCTTCAAACGCCACAAAGATGCCCGGTTCGTCGCAGCGCAGGATGCCGTTTACCAGGAATTGCAACGCCAGGATGGTCTTGCCAGAGCCCGAGCCGCCAACCAGCAGAGTTGTGCGTCCCCGAGGCAAACCGCCACCGGTCATTTCGTCCAGACCGGCGATGCCGGTCGGAGCTTTTGCTTGAGTGGCGGGCACGAGACTCAGCGGCGCGGTTTTCATGTTCTCTCCTTGGACTTGCGGGATACGTTTCGTCTACTGTCCCTGGCAGATCCGAACTCATTCCGTCCAACGAAGGTGGGGGTAATCGCCCGTAGGACTGCTCACTCGGTGCGGTGCCGGCGCTCGCGGTGACTGTTCGGTGAAGACCTGACCATTTAGTAATGCGGCTTCACTGCCACGATGAAGCCGACCCGGTATCCTCGCCAGATTCACTCCGATGTGGTCGCGACCGGTTTGCGCCTGGCTACCAGGGCGCGTTCCTTGCTCTGGTAGCAGAGCGGCTCATGCGACGATGGCGAATTCTCGCCGCGTGAATGGTGAGGGCGCGAGAAGGCCCAATGACACCATCACGACGGTTCCGCACACGCTCGATCAATTCCGCCTCCGCACAGCAGGCGAGCGACGTACGGCGCGAGGAATCCCTTTTGAAGACCGGCGCACTCCAGAACGCGATCCTCAACAGCGCCAACTTCTCCAGCATCGCTACCGATGACAAAGGCGTCATCCAACTGTTCAATGTGGGCGCCGAGCGAATGCTCGGCTATTCCGCAATCGAGGTGATCGACCGGATCACTCCCGCAGACATCTCGGATCCGCAGGAAGTCATCGCGCGCGCCGAAGTGTTGAGCCGCGAGCTCGGGACGACCATCACGCCGGGTTTCGAAGCGCTCGCATTCAAGGCTTCGCGCGGCATTGAGGACATCTACGAGCTGACTTACATTCGGAAGGACGGAAGCCGTTTTCCGGCCATCGTATCCGTGACGGCGCTGCGAGACGACCGATCTTCAATCATCGGGTATCTCCTGATCGGCACGGACAACAGCGCCAGGAAACGTGTAGAAGAGACGCTGCGATGGACCGAAGAAAGCTTTCGTCTGATGGTGGAGAGCGTTTCTGACTACGCCATTGTGATGCTCGATCCCGAGGGACGGGTGGTGAGTTGGAACACAGGAGCGGAGCGGATCAAAGGGTTCCATGCCGGCGAGATCGTCGGCCGGCACTTCGAGGTCTTTTATCCTCACGCCGATATCGCCGGCGGGAAGCCAAAGCGAGACCTCGACGACGCAGCGATCGGTGGCCGATTCGAAGACGAAGGCTGGCGCGTTCGCAAAAACGGATCCGTGTTCTGGGCAAATATCGTCGTCACGGCCATCCGCGATCAGGCCGGCAGTCTTCGAGGCTTCGCCAAACTGACTCGCGATTTGACAGCGCGCAATAAGGTTGAGGCAGTTCTGACGAACGCGAAGGCGGTCGCAGAGAAAGCGAATCTGGCAAAGTCCGAGTTTCTTTCCAGCATGAGTCACGAGCTTCGCTCCCCGCTGAACGCCATCCTCGGGTTCGCCCAGCTGATGGAAATGGATTCCCCAGCCCCGACGCCAGCGCAGACCGAAAGTATCAGCCAGATCCTGAACGCCGGCTGGTATCTGTTGGAGTTGATCAACGAGATCCTCGATCTTGCTGCGATCGAGTCGGGGAAGCTGTCGATCTCGCTCGAGCCGGTCTCACTCAGAGAGTTGCTGCACGAATGTCAGTCGATGATCGAGCCGCTGGCGCTCAGACGGAGCGTGCACATGCAGTTCCCTGCAAGCTGCGGCGACTTTCATGTGCACGCCGACCGCACCCGCATCAAACAGGTCTTGATCAACCTTCTCTCGAACGCCATCAAGTACAACTCGGTCGGTGGATCCGTCCTCGTTGACTG
Organism: Thermoanaerobaculia bacterium; assembly: GCA_963719365.1. GTDB lineage: Bacteria > Acidobacteriota > Thermoanaerobaculia > Gp7-AA8 > Gp7-AA8 > JADGNZ01. Next base: position 4,142,883 of record OY970380.1, read on the forward strand.
CAGCGAAAAGCCGGCCACAGGTCACGTTCGGATCACCGTGACGGACACGGGGCCTGGACTTGCGCCCGAGAAGTTGACGCAGCTCTTCCAACCATTCAACCGCCTGGGACAGGAAGGCACTGGCGAAGAAGGAACCGGCATCGGATTGGTGGTCAGCAAACGGTTGATCGAACTGATGGACGGCGCAATCGGGGTGGAGAGCACCGTTGGAGTGGGGAGCATTTTCTGGGTCGAGCTGCGATCGACGGCGCCACTCACGGTCCCGGCTGCGCTGGAAACGATCGCACCGGCGGAGTCGGCCAGTTCCACCACGCCGAGCATTCGTACCCTCCTCTACGTGGAAAACAACCAGGCAAACTTGACGCTCGTGCAACGACTCATCAGCCACCGGACGGACCTGCGCATGTTGAGCGCCGCCGACGGACAGCACGGTGTGGAGCTCGCGCGCACGTCTCTCCCCAACGTAATTCTGATGGACATCAACCTGCCCGGGATCAGCGGGATCGAGGCCTTGAGAATTCTCCGCGACGACAACGCTACGGCGCACATTCCGGTTCTCGCACTCAGCGCCAGCGCCATGGCTCGCGACATCCAAAAAGGACTGGATGCCGGCTTCCTTCGCTATCTCACGAAACCCATCAAGGTGAGCGAATTCATGGAGGCGCTGAACGTTGCGCTCGAATTCGCGGACAAGGATCGCGCCCCTGTCAATTGACGTTCATGGTGTCAAGATCCTCATCGTAGACGATCAGGTGTCGAACGTCCGTCTGCTCGAGCTTGCGCTTCGGCGCGGGGGTTATGTCGAGGTTGCGTCGACGACGGACCCGAGGCAAGTCGAGGCGCTTCACTTCGATAAGCACTACGACCTGATCCTGCTGGATCTTCAGATGCCTGAAATGACGGGCTTTCAGGTCATGAAGCTGCTGCGTGGGGCCGAGGAGACGCAAAAGGACACGCATCGGGTTGCAATCCTCGTCATCTCCGCCGATCCAGCTCTGAGACTCGCCGCACTCGAAGCGGGAGCCAACGATTTCCTCAGCAAGCCGTTTCATGTCACCGACGTTATGGACCGCGTTAAGTCACTCATGGCGAACGTCGTTCGGTGAGGCGAGGGATCTTTGCTTCGGAGCGTCGTTTCGCGCACGCGTGTTGCGTCACTCATCGTTAAGCTCGCGACGACATCCGGCCTCGGGGTGCGTCGCAGCATCGGCAGACAGGCCGGAGTAAGGAAGGAGTGCTCATGTCAGTCATCCAGTCATCCCCACAATCACCCTGAACAACGGCGTCCAGATGCCGCTCCTCGGGTTCGGCGTCTTTCAGATCGCGGACGCCAGCGAGTGTGAGCGCTGCGTTTCGGACGCACTCGAAGTCGGATACCGGCTGCTCGACACGGCCGTGACGAGATGAGCGCCATCGCAACACTCGAGACGGGAACGAGCAGCTTCTTCGATCACCACGACCCGGCCATGGTGAAGATGCTGAGCGAAGCGCATCGCCCGACGTAACCCCATCCAGAACGGTTGTCGCGTTTGAGGATAATCGAGTGCTCCCGATGTGGCAGAATCGGCGCGTCCAGATTTCAGGCGAACCCATCACACATGAGCATCACGAGCAGCGCGCCGGCGGCCCCCGCCGACAATGGGTTCGACGTGACGCGTGATCCCAGCGGCAAAGAAGAGGTTTTGCCGTGACCGTAGAGCACGAAGGCCGGCTGGCGAAACCGCGGCTCGCTTTTGCCGAACGGACGATCTTCGCCGTTCTCGCGGCGGGCCTCCTCTTCGTGCCGGTGATTTTCGGCGGCGGGTTGGATACCTTCCGGCTGCCGAAGGAGCTGATCTTTCGCGGCGAGGCGATCGTTCTGGCGATGCTGGGCGTGTTCTGGGTGACGTCGCGGCGGCGGACGTGGACGTTTGCGCGGCGCCCGGAGTTTTTGATCGCGGCGGCGGTCGTTGGTTGGTGCGTGGTCACGACGGTCACTTCGACGAATCGTCCGCTCAGCGTTGATAGCCTGATCACGATTCTGGCGGGGACGGTCATCTTCACCGCGACATGCATGGCGGCCCAGACGGTGACGTTGATCGCGATCGATGTGCTGATGATCGCGTGTTGCGCGAATGCGGTACTCGTCATTTTGCAGGAGCTGAAGATCTGGACGCCGTTTCCTTCGTTGGCGGAAACGGCGACGCATTACGGGAGCGTTGCACTGCTCGGCAATGCGAACGACGTCGGCACCTATCTCGTCGTTCCGGCGGTTGCCGCCATCGTGCTTGCCGTCACCGCGAGCGGGCTGCGGCGATGGATCTATGCGGGAGTGGGAATCGTGCTCGTGGGCGGCATCGCAGCAAGCGGGACGCGTACCGCGCTTGGAGCGCTACTGGCGGCGCTGATCGTTTTTGCGATCGGTCACTCACGGCGCGCCGCGCTGGCTGTTGGCGCGATCATCATCCTGCTCGCGCTCGTGATTCTTTCGCCGTCGACTTCGATGGGCCAGGGAGTGCGGGAGCTGGCGGAGGCGGTGAGGCAGCGCGACTATCAGCATCTCTTTTCGGAGCGGTTGCCGCCGTTTCTTTCCGCGCTCGACATGGCGCGCGATCATCCGCTCCTCGGCGTCGGACCTGGCAATTTCAAGTATCACTACATGGGGTACCGCATCGCGCTGCCCAGCCATTATCCCGAGCAGTGGTTGCGCGGCTTCGCCATGAACTGGGGCGAGGTTCATAACGATCATCTGCAGGTGGCGGCCGAGACCGGATTGCCGGGATACGCACTCTTTCTTCTGGCGATCGGAATCGGCAGCGGAATCGTGCGAAGCCGTCGACGCGCGCAAGCCGGCGCGTCATCGCCGGAAGAAGCGTTCGCTCGGGGCTTTCGATGGCCGCTGGCGACGGCTGTGTTCGTGATCTGTCTCGCGCAATTTCCGCTCGAACTGGCGGCGCCGCGACTGATGATTCTCACGCTGGCAGCGCTCTGCGTAACATGGAGCCATGATGACCGGCCGCTGCAATCAAAGGACGAACGGCCGGCGCAAAACCTCGCCGCAACCTGGCTTCTTCGGATCGCGGCGATCGTTGCTGCTGGATTCGCACTCAACCAGCTTTGCATCGCGCCGTACCGCGGAAATCTCATCCTGCGCGAGATTGCCGCACGATCAGTGCAGGCGCAATCGCTCGACGAGCGACACGCTCTCGACATCGCACACACGAATCTGCACGATCTCAAAGAAGCGGCCAGCGGACGCCGCCTCGATCCGGCCTGGTATCTGCTCTACGGCGCGAATTGCGAAACTCTGGGACGTTGGGACGAAGCCGCCGCAACGTACACAGACGCGTTGCGGATCGATGACCGTCCTGAGATCTACGTGAACCGCGGCCTCGTTCGCCTCCACCTCGGCCAACCCGATCTCGCCGTTTCCGATCTCGCCACCGCCGCACGTTTCGATCCGAGCGTGATCTACCAGCTCGATGGCGAGCTTCGCGCGCGCGTGGCCGCCGCAGTCGGGGCACGATGAAGAGTGATCCGCCGCGGAAGATCCGCGTCCTTCGTCTCATCGCCCGGCTCAATGTGGGCGGACCGGCGCGTCATGTCGTCTGGCTGAGCGAAGCGCTTCCGAAACACGATTTCGAAACGATGCTCGTCACCGGGACCGTTCCGGCCGGGGAAGAAGACATGAGCGCGTTCGCGGCCGCGCACGGTGTGACGCCGCTCGTGATGTCATCAATGAGCCGCGAGCTTTCGCCGCGCGACTTCTCGACGATCTGGCAACTCTGGCGGCTGATGGTCCGCTTCCGTCCGGACATCGTTCACACGCACACGGCGAAGGCCGGCGCGGTGGGACGCATCGCCGGGCTCCTTTATCGTTTTGTCAGCAGGCCATCGCAGCGATGCCGCTTCGTCCACACCTATCACGGTCACGTTTTTCACAGCTATTACGGGAAATGGAAGACACGTTTTTTTCTGACGATCGAGCGGACGCTGGCGCGGATGAACACCGATCGCATCATCGTTCTTGGTGAGCAGCAGCTCCACGAGATTCGCGACACGTTTCGGGTTGGCCGCGCAAATCAATTCGTCGTCCTGCCGCTCGGCATCGACTTCGGCGCGCTCGAGTCGGAGCCTGGCTCCGGCGACGTCTTGCGCGCGCAGCTCGGCATCAAAGCATCGGAGACCGTTGTCGGGATCGCCGGGCGACTGACTGCGATCAAAAACCACGACATGTTCCTGCGCGTTGCGGCGCGGTTGGGCAACGCGGCGCGATTCGTCATCTACGGCGACGGCAGTGATCGCGCGGCGCTCGAGCAGCGCGCGGGCAGCAACGTCGTCTTCGCAGGCACGCGGCCGGCCCCGCAGATCTACGACTCGCTCGACATCGCCGCGCTGACATCACGCAACGAGGGAACGCCACTGGCACTGATCGAAGCGATGGCCTGCGGCAGGCCGGTCATCAGCACGGCGGCCGGCGGTGTCGTCGATCTGCTCGGCGAAGTCGAGGAGCACGTAACCGGCAACGGCGCGACGTTCGATATTCGCGAGCGAGGCATCACTGCGGCATCGGACGACGATGCCGGATTCGCGGCTGGACTTTCGCGGTTGCTGCGCGATGAAGCACTGCGCAACGCCTTGGCTGAGAGCGGCAAGGCGTACGTCCGGAAGGCCCACTCCAAAGAACGGCTGGTTGCCGATATGATCCGGCTATATCGTGGCCTCGCAGCGGCAGACCACGCGTAGACCGGAAAGACAGAATTGAAAGTTCTCATTACGGGCGGAGCGGGCTTCATCGGCTCGCATCTCGCCGATGCCTGCATCGCGCGCGGCGACGACGTTTTCGTCATCGACGACCTATCGACCGGCAGTCTGAAAAACGTCGAGCAGCTCGCCGGTCAGCCGCGCTTCCATTTCGTGATCGATTCGGTTCGCAACGAGCCGGTGCTCGAAGCGCTCGTCGATGCCTGCGACGTCATCTTTCACCTTGCCGCCGCCGTCGGCGTGAAGCTGATCGTCGAGAGCCCGGTGCGCACGATCGAGACGAACGTTCGCGGTACGGAAGTCGTGCTCGCTGCCGCTGAACGAAAGCGGAAGCGTGTGTTGATCGCATCGACTTCCGAGGTTTACGGATTGAGCGAGCAGGTTCCGTTCCGCGAAGACGGCAACCTCGTGATGGGCGCGACGACGAAAGGGCGCTGGAGCTACGCCTGCTCCAAGGCCATCGACGAGTTTCTGGCGCTGGCCTACCATCACGAAAAGGGTTTGCCCGCGATCATCGTACGGCTGTTCAACACGGTGGGCCCGCGCCAGATCGGACGCTATGGAATGGTCGTGCCGACGCTCGTCAGCCAGGCGCTGGCCGGCGAGCCCCTCACGGTTTACGGCAATGGACGGCAGACGCGATGCTTTGGCTATGTCGCCGACGTCGTCGAGGCGCTGCTCCGGCTGATCGATCATCCCGACACGCCCGGCCAGGTCTTCAACATCGGATCGACGGAAGAAGTCTCGATCACGCAACTCGCGGAACGGATTCTCGCGCTGACCGGATCCAGTTCGCGCATCGTCTATGTGCCGTACAGCGAGGCGTACGAAGAAGGTTTCGAAGACATGCCGCGACGCGTCCCCGATACATCGAAAGCAGCGCGCGTGATCGGGTTCAATCCGCGCACGACGCTCGATGACATCCTGCGCGCGGTGATTGCGTTCCGTTCCTCGCGCGAAAGCGCCGAGCCGGTTTTGGCTGCATCGGGTCAAGCGCCAAACCGCGCGTCATGACGCAACAGTTTTTGACGACGGCCATCCTCGCCGCCGCTGGCGCCTTCCTTTCGTCCGCCGCGTTGACACCGATCGTTGGCGCGATTGCACGGCGCCGAGGCGCGGTGGCGAGGCCGAAGGCCGATCGATGGCACACGAGGCCGACGGCGATGTTCGGTGGCATCGCCATCGTGATCGCCGTCATCGGCACGCAACTGCTGCTACTCCCGCTGACGCGTGAAAGCCGCATCGTGATGGCAGCCAGCGCCGCGCTTTTCCTGGTCGGACTTGCCGACGATCTTCTGCACATCAAGCCTTACCAAAAACTGATCGGCCAGCTCCTCGGCGCTGCCGGCGTCGTCTCGTTCGGGCTGGTGCTGCCGTGGACGGCGTCGTTCCCGCTGAATGTCTTGATCACGATGTTCTGGCTCGTCGGGATCACGAACGCCGTGAATATGCTCGACAACATGGACGGCCTGGCCGCGGGCGTTTCCGCGATCGCGGCGTCGTTTCTCGGCCTGAACTTCATCGCCAATCAGCAGTGGCCGGAAGCGCTGATGCTCGCCGCATTCGCGGGTGCCCTCCTCGGCTTCCTGATCTACAACCATCAGCCGGCATCGATTTTCATGGGCGACTGCGGATCGATGTTCGTTGGCTTTCTGCTGGCGTCGAGCGCGCTGGTCAGCGGGCCGGGTGGCGGCCGGTCGAGGAGCGTCGTCGCTGTTCTGGCCGTGCCGGTGCTCGTATTCGTCGTTCCGATTTTCGACACGACGTTTGTGACGCTGATGCGCAAGCTTGCCGGCCGCGCGGCATCGCAGGGCGGCCGCGATCACACGTCGCATCGTCTCGTCGCGCTCGGACTCTCGGAGAGACACGCGGTCTGGATGCTTTACATCTTCGCTGTTGCCGCGGGCTCGCTGGCGATGCTCGTGCGTCACGCGGCGCTCGACGTCAGCGTCAGTGCGATCGCATCGTTCACGCTGATCCTCACGTTTCTCGGCGTCTCGCTCGCGCACGTTCGCGTGTACGACGAAGAAGACGCGAGCGCGCCGCGGCCACGAGCGCTCTTCGCGTTCCTGATCGACTTCACCTACAAGCGCCGTATTTTCGAAGTCGCCCTTGACGTGCTGCTGATCGTGTTGTCGTACTACTTCGCTCACGTGCTCGTGTTCGGACCGGCGTCGAATTCCGCGGGATGGCACATTTTCCTGGCCACGCTGCCGATCGCGATCGCACTGAAACTGGCCGCGCTGCTGATCAGCGGCATCTACCGCGGATTGTGGCGCTATGCCGGCCTGGCCGATGTGTTCACCTACGCGCGTGGCGTCGCCCTCGGATCGGCGGCGACGATCGTTTACGTTGCGCTGATCGCGCGGCACGACGGCGGCGTGACGTTGTCGGTCTTCATCATCGACGCCATGCTGCTGCTCCTCGCGGTGACCTCGAGCCGGCTCGCGTTTCGTGCGTTGCGCCGTTTGTTTCCCGCGACGCGTAACCCAACCGCGCGGCGCGTCGTGATCTACGGCGCCACAGATGCGGGCGAACTTCTGCTGCGCCAGTTGCATCTCAACACGGCATTGCAGCGAATTCCTGTCGCGTTTCTCGACGCCAACCCACGCAAAGCGGGACGCTTCGTACACGGCTTACCCATCGGCAACGCAACGGACACGGAATCGATCGCCGCGTTCTGCCGCGAGCACGATGCCGCAGAGCTTCTGATCGCGACGCCGGGGATGACTGCCGCAACGCTGCAGGAGATCATCGAGGCATGTTCGCGCGCCGGCATCGTGGTCGGCCGCATGAACATCGACATCCGCGAGTTGGCTGCAGGCGATGTCGAATAGGCGTTACGCGGAAGTCGCGTCCGGGCGCGCTCCCAACGTCAGCGGCAGAAACACGAGGATCGCGTAGAGCATCTCGCGCAGGCGAAAGAGCGTGCCGAAATTGTTGACCGTGTAGGCGAGCGGTCCGGCTGTCGCCAGGAAGACGATCAACAGCAACAGGAAGAGCGGCGTTACGCGCCTGTGCGTGCGAATGCTGCGCGCGCAGACGATGATCGCGAAGATCAACAACGCATCGAGAACGAGCGTATCGAGCTCCGCAAAAAGCCAGAAGCCTCGTCCGCCGCCGATGCGGACCAGACCGAGGGCCTGAGCGATGCTGCGGGGAAGAAACTCGGCCGTTAGTCCAGCCACCGTCTTCGCAACGGGATGCTGTTCCAGTGTCTTGTCTTCGCGCTGTGCAACCTGCACGCGCGGCGCAAGCTGCGCAGACGGCGCGGGCTGCACAGACGACACCGGCTGCACAGACGACACCGGCTGCGCGGACGGCACGAGCTGCCCGGACGGCGTGGGCTGCGTGGACGGCGCGAGCTGCGCAGACGGCACGGGCTGCGCGGACGGCGGCACCGGCAAGGCGATCTTCGCGGGCTTCTGTTTCGTAGTCTCGCCGCCACGGCGGTTATCCGTCTCGAGCGCGCGACCGGCAATGATCGTCGTCGCTCCCGGCGTCTGTTCGAAACCGTAGCGCCGGCCCGCAATGTCTTTCGTCAGGAACGTTGGACGAAAGGTTGCGGCAACCGAAGGGCGTGGATCAAGGACGCGGCGGACCGATTGCGGCACGTCCGAAGCGCCGCCGAGGCGGACGACTTGTGCGAGCAAAACGAAGAGGATCACGTTGGCGGCGATTGCTACGACCTTCCTTCGCGCCGCAAGAGTTATCAGCAATCCAAACACGCTCCACGCGCCCCAAAAGAAGAGAGCGAAGTACCAGCGAATGCCGGCCATCGCGTACAGAATGGCCACCATCGCGCCTGCGATGACGGCTTTCCTTTTCCAGTTCGTGAGCTCGCCGCGCCACAGCTCCTGCCAGGAGAAGCAGCAGGCGATCATCGCCGCGATCAGGAAAATGAAAAACGTGTCTTTGAGAAGTTGCAACGACCAGAGAATGGTCCCGGGACCGAAGGCCATCGCAGCCAGCGCAACGAGACGCGTCCGCTCACCGATGGCATCAGGCTCACCGAGCCGCAGGATGACCGCGCACGTGGCGAGAAAGGCGGCACAGTTGAGCAGGATGGCCACCGACGCAAACGTCCCCAACATCCACGCAAATGCGGTGAACACCTGGATGAATGCATGCGACGGAAGCTCTCTACCGATCAACAGGAGAGCCGTCGGGCCACCGAGGACCAATTCACCCGTATAGGCAAGCATCCCCGGTCCGTCGACCGCGAAAAACCAGAAGCCCTCGCCGAGCTGCAACGACCTCGCGACCGGCAAATTCAGATACGAGGTCCAGAAGAGTACCTCGCCGCCGAACGCGCGAATCAGAAAGCCGAGGGCGATGATGAGCGATGCACGTCCTCGCCCTGCAAGCGAAGTCCAGAGTTTCCACAGGGCAAAGCAGGCGGCGGCAGCGAGAGGGATATGCAGCAGGTCGAGAATCATGAAAGGCGGCGCAGTGTCTCACGTTCTCGCGACGCCGCGAATCATGTGAGCCAGCAGATCGGCATTCGCTTCGAGGCCGTAGTGCGCCTCCGCGAATGCGCGTCCGCTCGCGCCCATCCGTTCGCGAAGGTTCTCGTTCGTCAACAGCGTACGCAGATGCTCGAACCAGTCATCATCAGAGACAGCCGCGAAGTGGGTCTCGCCAGCGATGCCCATCGTCGCGCAGACGCCGGCCGGGCTCATGACGAACGGTACGCCGCAGGCCATGTACTGCACGGCTTTGAGTCCCGATTTTCCGGCGCTCCATTCGTCTTCGGCGATCGGATAGAGCCCGATGTCGAGCGACTGAAAATCGGCAACCTCGGTCTCCAGACTCCACGATCGCATGATCGTCTCGACTCCCGGAACGGTGATGTCATCACGCCCGGCGCCGGCGATCAGCAACGTGAATTCAATCTCGCGCCGCAGCCGCGCGAGCACAGGAAAGAGCCGCTCCAGATACGCGTACGTGCCATGCGATCCGATCCAACCGACAACCGGTGCGCGCGTGCCGGAGCGGCGAATGGGCTTGAAAATGCGCGTATCGACAGTCGCCGGGACGAGCGTGGCCGAGGCACCGAGGGAGCGTGCGTAGCTGGCGACATTCGGACTGCCGCAGGCGACAACGCTCGCCCATCGAATGAGCCGGTCCGTCTTCGAAGGCCACTTCAGAAACGTGGCCGCGCGGCCGTAGACCGGACTCTCATATCGAACCCATGTCGCGTCATCGAGATCGAGGATGAGCGGACGCCGGAAGACGCGCACTGCGATCCACTCGATCAGCGGCGGACCGAACAACATCGCCTCGCGTTGCACGAAGACGACGCCGGCGCGCCGGGCGAGAATCAACGCGCCGATTCGCGCGAGCGTCCGCAACGCCAGAGCGGGCAACCGGCCGATGAGCTTGCCCGGCTTGTACAGCACCGCGAAAAGGCGCGCATCGAGAAACGGCGAGAACGTGACGTCGATGCCGCGCGCTGCAAGCGGCTCGATGTATTGCACGATGCGGTATCGCGACGACGCGGCCTCCTCGGGATACGAAGCCAGAGCGAGAACACGGAGGCGTCGTTCCGGAGTCGCGTCAGTCATGAACGGAGAATTGCCTCGTAGAGCCGCCGGTACCGTTTGCCGCCGACGTCGCTGAGGTCGTAGCGAAGACGTGCCTCCGTCTGGCAGCGCACCGCAAGGCCCGGATCATGGCGGAGCTCTTCGATCGCGTCGAGCGCTTCGTTGTACGCAGCGTCATCAAAGCTGCGGAGCAGAACACCTCCCCGGCACTCGGCGACGTGCGCGTCGACGTCGCCGATTCCTGCGTTGACGATGACCGGCAACCCCGCTGCGAAATACTCCGCCAATTTCGTCGGCGACGCTGATCTCCGCGCAAACGAGGTGCGTATGAGCGACAACGCCACATCGGCTGCCCGCAGATACCTCGGGATCTCTCCCGGATCGATCTGTGTTACGCGAAAGTCATCTTTCGTGAAGCCGCGCTGCTCGAGCTCTTCGGCCATCGCGTTTGCCGTGGCCGTCAGCACGAGCGCATACGTGCTCGGATCCCTCCGCCGCGCGGCGGCGAGCAGGTCAGCGGTCTCGCGCGTCAGGTAATAGCCGCCCAGTGCGCCGACATAAACGAACACGGTCCGGCCGGCAAGACCAAGCTCCGCGCGCGCCGTTTCACGATCGTTGCGAAGCGCGCTTGCGAACCGTTCCGCGCCGGCGCAGCACGGGATGATCTCCAAAGGCTTCGCGCCGGTGCCATTCGGAAACAGCGCTTCCTTCGCGCTTTCAGTGAGGACAACGAAACCATCGCTGGCTCGGTAAAGCCATCGCTCGGCTTTCTTCGTCAACGAGAAGAGAAACCCGCCCGCACGCCAGTTGCCTGAATCGACATACTCATCGGCGAGAAAGCCGCGGATGTCGAACAGAAGGCGCGCGCCGGTTATCCACTTCGCCAGCGCTCCAATCGCCGCACCGACATGACTACGGCCATGGAACAGATCGATGCGCTCTCTGCGCGAAATGGAAACGGCCAGGAACACGCCTCGGATCACATCGAAGAGCGTTGCCAGCAACGATGGGCGTTTGTGGTACTTCAACATGTACCATTCGATCCCGTCACGCCGCAGACGCTCCCGCCAATCCTCGATCGCCTCTTTCGTCCAGCGCTTCTTCGGTTCGGGCTCAAACGTGAGTAGAGACATGCTCACGCCTCCGGCAACCAGCTCGCGCAGATAAGGGAGAACCTGCGTCTGGACGAGCGGTTCGCGCAGACCGAAGTAGCAGAGGTAGAGAGCGCGAGGGCCGGTCATCATCGTTCACTCGAAGAGTAGAATGCCGCGGTCGCCGGGAACAGAATGAGCTGCCGGTCTGCGCACTGTGGCGAACTCTAATCTCAGAATTCAGGCGGCCATGATCGATTCCAAGGAACAACTGCCCCTGCTCGCCAGAATACTGAGAAGCTACTATCGCACAAACCTCCGAGGCGCCACGCGGGCCACACTCCTGCTCGCGCAGTATGCGAAATCGCTGCAAACCGTGCCGATACAGATCGCCGATGGGCCGGCGATCTACGTCGACCTTCGGATGTTGAGCTCGCACTTCTGGCTCATCGGAACGCCCTTCGACCATTCTCCGATCGAGCTGGACGAGCAGGCGGTCATGCGCCGGTTCGTGCGTCCAGGCGATATCGTCTTCGACGTCGGCGCAAACTACGGGGTGCATACCGCGCTCCTCGCAGAACTGGCAGGTTCCCGCGGTCATGTCTTTGCCTTCGAGCCGAACACGGAACTGCTCCCGGGTCTGGCTCTCATCGTTGAGAGGTTGGGGAACGCCACACTCAGCCGTTACGCGTTGTCGGATGAAGATACGAAGGCGGTCTTCTTCATTCCGCCCGACCGCACGATGAGCAGCCTTGCGGACTGGACGAGCCTGGAGAGGATGCCCGCGCAGCGTCAGCAGGCGGCCCTGGGCAAGACCAGTACGATCACCGTGCAGCAACAGCGCATCGACGACCTCGTGAGCAAGGGCGATCTCCCCGTGCCGGACTTCATCAAGTGCGATGTGGAAGGGGCGGAGTTGAAGGTCTTTCGCGGCGGGAAGGAGACTCTGGATCGCGTCGAGGCGCCGGTCGTTCTCTTCGAAGCCGGGCCGGAGAGCGCGCATGGTTTCGGTTTTGGGATGACCGATGCGGCTGACTTCCTCGTCGGTTTGCCGCGGCCCGGCTATCAGCTCTTCGAAGTGCAAGCGGGTGGTACGCTGCGGCAAGTCAGTTCCGCCGAGCTGAAACAACAAAACCAGAACGTGCTGGCAGTGCCGCGCAACGAACATGCTCGATGTCCCGAGCTTGCTTCCAATGAGTGATCCTCAACCGTTGAAGCCGCTCGCGTCCGGCGACGGCGATCTGCTCGCCGAGGCTCCTCCGGACGGCGCTCCGTATCCAACGCCACGCTATGGTCCAGGCCTGACCTCACGCGTCGTGCAAGGCAGCTTCTGGAACCTCGGCGGCCAGGGCGTGACGATGCTGGCGACGCTCGTGGCCACGCCGTTCACCATCCGGCTCCTCGGCCCGCAAAGCTACGGGGTTCTCGCGCTCGTTCATGTCCTGATCGGTTATCTCTCCTTTGGCGACCTCGGGATGGGAACGGCATCGACGCGATTCGGTTCGCACGCGTACGCCGCCGGCGATGCTCGCGGCGAAGCAGCCGCAATCTGGTCAGCGCTCGCACTCGCCGCGATTCCGGCAACGACGCTGGCAATCCTGCTGATGTTTGGCGCGCCGTTGCTCGTCGATCATGGCCTGCATCTTCCGGCGTCGATTCGCGGCGTGGCGATCGTTGCCATGCGTCTGGCCGCCGTAGGATTTCTGGCGCGCGCTGTGGCCGGCGTCTTCAACACACCGGCCTTCGTGCGCTTGCGAATGGATCTCGTGGCGTTCATCACCGCCGGGACCGCGGCCGGTCAGATCCTTCTCATTCCGGTCGTCCTTGCGTTGGGCGGCGGCCTGACCTCTGCCGTGATGATCGTCGCAGGCGCCGCGGTCGCAACCGCGATCTTGTACGCGATCGTGGGCGTGAAACTGCTGCCAGCCCTGCGACAGCCTCACATCGACCGCGCACTTCTGAAGCCGCTGGCGCGATTCGGCGGCGCGCTTGTCGTTTCGTCGATAACCGCCACGCTGCTGGCGAGCTCGGAGAAAGTGCTCCTTCCGCGCTTCGCGTCGGTGCAGGCGCTGGCGTTCTACTCGATCGCATTCACGCTGGCTTACTTGCCCACGGGGTTGCCGTCGGGCATCGTTCAATCGCTCGTGCCAGCCTTCTCGCAGCTCAACGCCCGGACCGACCGCGACGCGATGCAGTTGCTCTACCGCCGCGCCCTCCACGGCATGCTGTTCTGGGCCGTGCCGGCGGCGATGTTCACCTGCGCGGTAGCAAGGCCGTTCTTCACCGTCTGGGCCGGCGGCGAGTTCGGGCGCGAGAGCACGCTGCCGCTGTACCTGCTCATGGGCGGCATCGTCGCCGAGATCATGACGTACGTTCCCTACGCGCTGCTGGTCGCGCTTGGACGCACCGACTTCATCGCTCGCCTCAATTTGTCGCTCGTGATCCCCTATGTAATCCTTTCCGCCGTACTGATCCATCAGTTCGGCGCGGTCGGAGCAGCGATCGCGTGGAGTCTGCGTACGCTGACCGGCGCGGTCGCGCTTGCATACTTTGCCCGGCGCACAATCGGTTTCGCGTATTCTCCATGGCCGGACAACAAACCTGATTATTTCGTAGCGGTCCTAATCCTTATCCTGCCGTCCATTCTCGTCGGAACCCTGACAAGATCGGCGCCTCTACACGTTGGAGTAGCCGTAGCAGCAGTAGTGACCTACGGAGCATTGATTCTGCTGCGCGTGCTCGCCCGCGATGAACGGACCGCCCTGCTGCGGTTGTTGCCGCTTCCTGGCAGAGCCCGGAGATCGCTTTGAGCGAGGAGTCCGGTATCGATCCGACAGAACAACAGACCGGTATTGCCGCCGTTCGTGGCGAATATCTTGCGGTTCTCGATTCGGAGGACATATGGGGGCCATGGAAACTCGACCTGGAGATCGCATGCTTCGAGGCCGGTCTCGCCAGTCATTGCGGCACCGAGATCTGCTCGTGCCACTCCATGAGGCGTGACCAGGAGGCAAATCAAGTCGCGTTTCGCACGCGCTTGACGAACATCTGCCTTCATTCACAGAGGACGAAACGGTGAAAACAATCTCTGTCGTGATCCCGACCTACAACTACGGCCGCTTTCTGCGCGATGCGGTCGATAGTGTGCTGGCACAGACACATCCGGCCCTCGAGATCATCGTCGTCGACGACGGCTCGACCGACAACACGCCCGAGATCCTGGCCGGATATGGTGATCGAGTTCGTGTCATCAGTCAGCAAAACCAAGGCGTTGGCGCCGCCAGGAATGCCGGAATCGCCGCCTCGCGCGGCGACTACATCGCGTTCCTCGACTCGGACGACATCATGAAACCGCGGAAGCTCGAGTGCGACATTGCGCGCTTCGCAAGCGATCCTGAGCTTGGGCTGGTCCATTGCGGGGTCGAAACGTTCGACAACGCGGAAAGGACTCTTTCCGTCCGCCTGACCGGACTTGAGGGCTGGGTCGCTCCCGCGCTGCTCGGTCTCGACCAGGAAGTGATCGCCGCCCAAGGCAGTGGAATCGCCGTTCCCAAACGCGTTGCAGAGGAAATTGGCGGTTTCGATCCCCGGCTGCAGCCGTCAGAAGATTGGGATTTCTGCTACCGCGTTGCGGTCCGCTACCGCATCGGTTTCGTCCCCGAGGTTCTTGTGAGGTACCGGATGCACGGCTCAGGGATTCATCTCAATATTCCGAAAATGGAGAACGCCATGCTCCAGGCACTGGGAAAGGCCTTCCTGTCGCCCGATCCAGCCGTCCAAGAGCTGCGCAAACACACTTATGGTCGAATCCACCGCGTTCTCGCTGGATGCTATTTTCAATCGCACCAACCGCGGCAATTTCTCAAGCACATGATCAAAAGCCTTCGCTACGACCTGAGCAACTTCGGCTATTTCGCTGCGTATCCGATTCGAATCGTGTCACGCGCGTTTGCGCGGTGACCAGCCAATTGACAATTGATAATGGACAATTGACGACGAACACAGGCGCGCTTGCTGGGGCCGTTGTCCATTGTCAATTATCAATTGTCAATTTCGTTCTGCATCCACGCCTGAAACATCAGCACACCCCACAAATAAAACTTCCACTGATCCTTTCCGTCGAGATGATCTTTCCAACGCGCCTGGACCATCGCCGTGTTGAGGAAACCTTGGGCGCGCATCGTCGCTGGATCGAGCAGCGATTCTGCCCAATCGCGCAGATGTCCTCGAAGCAGCGATTCGAGGGGAATGCCGAATCCCATCTTGGGCCGCTCGATCAGGTTGTTCGGAACGTAACGATCGAGAACACGGCGCAGAACGCGCTTCCCCACTCCGTTTTGCACCTTCATCGATAAGGGAAGCGTCCAGGCAAACTCGACGAGCCGGTAATCGAGTAGCGGTTCGCGCGACTCCAGGGAGACCGCCATGCTGGCGCGATCGACCTTCGTGAGGATGTCGTCCGGCAGATACGAGATCTGATCGAAATACATCATGCGCTCCACAGGATCGGTGATTTGTGGACGCGCCGAAGTGACCGGCGCCTCGGCATTGCCTTGCTGCAGAACGAGATTTGACCAGTGCGAAACGAGCTCGAAATACATCGCATCGAGATCGTTCGCTGCAATGACGCGCGCCACCTTATGAATCCGTGACCCGGGATTGGCCTGGCGAAGGGACGACGGCAATAAAGGACGCCCAAGTCCAAGAAGCCGATCCCACGCTTGCGGAGATAGCGAAGCAAGTGCGCGCCCGATCGCCGGACGGATCCATACTGGCAACGCCGCCAACCGGCGAAATAGCTTCTGGCCAATGAAATAGCGCGTGTAGCCGCCAAACAATTCGTCGCCACCATCGCCGGAAAGACTGACCGTAACGTGCCGTCGCGCCAGCATCGCCACTAGATGCGTCGGAATCTGCGAAGAATCCGCAAACGGCTCGTCGTACATCGCAGGCAATTTCGGGATGACGCTCACAACATCGTCCGGCGTCATGTAAAGCTCGGTGTGATCGGTGCCGAGGTGACGTGCAATGGCGGAGGCGAACGGGGCTTCGTTGTAATCGGCCTCACTGAAGCCGATGGTGAATGTGCGAACCGGCGTGGAGCTCTCCGCCTGCATCAGCGCCGTAATGAGCGAGGAGTCGATGCCGCCGGACAAAAACGCACCCAATGGAACGTCGGCAATCATCCGGATGCGCACTGCGTCGCGAATCAACGCCTCAACTTCGCGCGATGCCTCTTCCTCAGGGCCCTGAAAACGATTGTCCATTCCGCGCGCCGCCGCGTCTGACGCCGACCAGTACGTCGTCGTCTCGACGTTCCTCGTCGCCGGATCGAACGTAAGGATCGTGCCCGGCATCAGCTTTCGAATGCCTTCGTAAATGCTGTACGGCGCCGGCACGTAGAGAAAACGAAAATAGAGTCCGAGCGCGCCGCGGTCGATCGTCGCATCGAAATCCGGATGCCGCCGCAACGCTTTCAGCTCTGATCCGTAAAGAAACGTCCGCCCCGCAAAACCGTAATAAAGCGGCTTCACGCCCATGCGATCGCGCATCAGAAAAAGCCGCCTCAACTTGCGATCCCACAACGCGATCGCGAACATGCCATTGAAACGCCGGAGCGACGCCTCCACACCCCAAGCCTCAAACGCCGCTAGCATCACCTCGGTATCCGAATGCCCGCGAAACGCCGGCGCCAGCCCAGCCTCGCGCAACTCCTTCCGCAGTGCCTCGAAGTTGTAAATCTCGCCATTGAAGGTGACGACAAACCGTCCCGACGCCAACACCATCGGCTGATGCCCCGCCGGCGAAACATCAATGATCGCCAGCCGCCGGAACCCCAGCGCGACGCCGGTCTCGGCATCAACCCATTCGCCCGAGTCATCCGGCCCCCGATGCGCAATCGCCTCGCACATCGGCCGCAGAATGTCGGTCAATTCGTCCGATGTCTTCGACGACGCAGCTACGAATCCCGTGAGTCCGCACATGGGCGCGGAGTCTAGCGTGGAAGCAGCGCGCCACCGCCGGGCACAACCGAACTCCGAATTACGCAAACGGTTTCACGGCCCGAAGTCGCACATCCTCCAAATATCCGCGCTCCAAATTCGCTCCGTTGGAGAATCGGGGCATGATGCCAGCGGCGATTCAACGCGCCGGACGTTTGTGTTCAGTGATTTAGATTGAATTCCGCGGCGGCACTCACGTTGAATGCACTTGCTCCGCGTCAGTCCAGACTCCCATGCGCCGCTCTTTCTTCACGAACCTGGTGATCCTCGCCGTGACGGTGGCGATCGTTGCCGGTGCGTTCGCATCATTCCAGCGCAAACGCTCCTCGTTTGAGCGGATCGACTTCACCTTCACCCGCGACAAGGGCGTCGTCGTCGTCAAAGGCGTCGACCCCGGCAGCGGCGCCGAAACGAGCGGACTGCGGGCCGGCGATCAGATCTGGCTCATCGGCGACACGCCCTCCAACGAGATCGAAGGCCTGCAGAAAACGCTGCGGCGCATCGGTCAGAAAGTGCCAATGGTCGTCGCACGCGGCGGGCAGACCTTCCGGCTTACGTATCTCGTTCCCGAGCTGAAGATTGACTACGCCTACCTCATCCTCAGCTTCATCGGCTTTCTCTATCTCGCCATCGGACTCTTCACGCTCTTCCGCGGCGGTCGGACCGAATCGACCCTCTTCTTCTTCGTCACGCTGCTGTCGTTCATCGTCTATGTCTACACGCCGGCGGGCGACATCGACTTCAGCTACAAAGTTCTGCAGCTCGTCGAAGAGCTGGCTACGATCCTTCTCCCGCCGCTGACGCTGAACTTCTTTCTCGTCTTCCCGCGCCCGATCGTTCGCTACCGGCGGCTGATCGCGGCGATGTACGTGCCGCCCGCGCTGCTCGCGGCGTGGGACTTCGACCTCCTCGTGCTCGGCAACCGTCTCTCCATCGCCGCGCCGTATCGCTCGCTTCTCATGATTCAGCGCTGGGAGCTCATCCACTTCGCCATCTACTTCACGCTTGCGGTGGTGGCATTGGCGTACACCTATCGCACGGCAGCAGCCGTCGGCAGGAAACAGATCAAGTGGATCTACCTCGGCATGTCGCTCGGCTTCGTGCCCTTCCTGCTCGTCTACCTCGTGCCGTATCTCGTGATCGGTTCGGTCAAACCGATCTACTCGACGATCTCGATTCTTCCGCTGGCGCTGATTCCGCTAGCGTTCGCGGTCTCAATCCTCAAGTACAAACTGTGGGACGTCGAAGTCGTCATCAAGGAGATCCTGGCGTACTCGGTGACATTCATCTTCGGCATGATCGCCTTCTCCACGATCAACCTGATCCTGTCGCACGTGATCGAGGAGCGGTCCGCGCTCGAGCGCAACTTCCTCGCCTTCACCTCGGGACTCCTGATCGCCGGCGTGCTGATCCCGGTCAAAGGGCGCATCGAGTCGGTCATCGAGATGTTGGTCTATCGCGACAGCTACAAGCATCGCCGCGCCATCGCCGAGTTCGCGCAGGAGCTGGCCACGTTTCACGATGTCCACGAGCTGATCTCGATGATGCGCGAACGTTTGCGCGACGCGCTCGGGCTGCAGCGAATGAACCTTTTCACACGCGAAGGCGCATCGCTCGTTATCTATGATGCCGAGGCGGGGATTCCGAAACGAGCGACGATCGTGGAGTTCGGGGCCATGCCGTCAGATGGACCGCTCGTGCTCACCGACCCGCGCCTGCCTGAAGGAAGCGAGCTGCCGTGGCAATTGCTGCGAACCGGATATCGCTACCTCTTTCCGCTGCGAAACCGCGGCGAGCTTCAGGGGCTGCTCCTTCTCGGCACCAAGCGCAATGAAGAGCCGTTGTCGCGCGACGATCTCCATCTCGTCGAATCGCTCTGCGCGCCGGTGGCGCTGGCAATCGAAAACTCGCGCTTGTACGGCCGCCT
The DNA here is from genome assembly GCA_963719365.1 of Thermoanaerobaculia bacterium. Classification (GTDB taxonomy): domain Bacteria; phylum Acidobacteriota; class Thermoanaerobaculia; order Gp7-AA8; family Gp7-AA8; genus JADGNZ01. The sequence goes on from OY970380.1 coordinate 4,162,192, forward strand.
GCGCCGGCAACTGGAAGAGATTCGCGCGCTCAAGGAGTACAACGAGAACATCATCGAGTCCTCATCGTCGGCCATTGCCGTCGTCGCCTCGGACGGCACAGTCCTGACCGCGAATCACGCGTTTTGGGAGCTCATCGGCGGTGTTGGTCCGGCCGCGATTCCACTCGAAGCGACGGAGGAGCCGATGAGCGTGCTCTTCCCGCCGTACGACGAAATGCGCCGCACCAAAGCGCGCTCGATCACCACGAACTTCGAGAACCGCAACGGCGAGGAGAAGGAAGTCACGATCACGGCCAGCCCGCTGAACGCCGACGAGCCCGACGGCGCACGCGTGCTCGTCATCGGCGACATCACCGACCGCGTCCGCCTCGAGCGCGAGCTACAGGACAAGGAGCGCCTGGCATCGCTGGGACTTCTCGCCGCCGGCGTCGCGCACGAGGTCAACACGCCGCTGACCGGTATCTCCTCGTACGCGCAACTGCTGCTGGCCGACACGAAGCCAGACGATCCGCGCTACCGGTTGCTCAAGAAGATGGAAGCGCAGTCGTTCCGGGCGTCGCATCTCGTCAACAATCTTCTCGACCTCATCGCCAACCGCCCGCGCACGCGCGAGATCGTCAACGTTCGTGAGCTGATCACGGCAACGGTGGCCTTGCACGAAGATCTCTTCAAACCGAAGAACATCCACGTCCACGTTGCACCGATGAACGAGACGCGAGTCCAGGGCAACTTCCACGACCTGCAGCAGGTGCTGACCAACATCCTCCTCAACGCCCGCGACGCCGTTTCGGACGACGGGAACATCTGGATCACCGCCGAAGAATGCGAAACGAAGATCGCGATCCGCATCAGGGACGACGGCAAAGGCATTCCGGCGGACATCATCGGCCGGATCTTCGAGCCGCTGGTGACGACACGCCGCGGTCAGGGCGGCACAGGACTCGGCCTCGCCATCACCAAGCGCATCCTCGACGCCGCAAACGGAGTCGTGACAGTCGAGTCCACCCCCGGAAATGGCGCCACATTCACGATTACACTGCCGCGCAATGGCAACGGCAGTGGATCAGTGGAACAGTCGATTAGTGGATTAGAAGAAGCCGCAGTTGGCTCTGATCCGCTGGTCCACTGATTACTGCTTCCCCGGTTTCCAGGTTACTAAGTACCGAGTTACATGAATCACTAATCCACTAATCGACTAATCCACTGACCCTCATGCGAATCCTCATCGTCGACGACGAAGAAGTCCTGCGAGACGTGCTCGATGCCGTTCTGCGCCGCGAAGGGTTCGAAGTGACCATGGCTTCGAGCGGCGAAGAAGCCTTGTCGGTGCTCGACGTCGACGACAACATCGACCTCGTCATCCTCGACATCATGCTGCCCGGCATCAGCGGCATCGACACGCTGCGCGCCATCCGCATCTCCAATCCCACGCTGCCCGTCATCATCATCACCGCCTTCTCCTCGATCGATGGCGCCATCGAAGCGATGAAGCACGGCGCGTTTCACTACGTCCCGAAGCCGTTCAAGAACGAAGAGGTCATCCTCACCGTCAACAAAGCGCTGGAGCAGCGGCGCCTGTCGCGCGAGAACGAGCGGCTCAAAGCGGAGCTGTCCGAGAAATACGCTTACGCCAACATCATCGGCAAATCCGAGCCGATGAAGAAGGTGTACGAGTTGATCCGGCTGGCGGCGCCGTCGCGATCGAACATCCTCGTCGCCGGCGAGTCCGGAACCGGCAAAGAGCTCGTCGCCAAAGCGATCCATCACGCCAGCCCGCGCGCGCGCAACGCCTTCGTCACCGTCAACTCCGGCTCGCTGCCGCCCGAGCTTCTCGAGTCGTCGCTCTTCGGCCACATGAAGGGCTCCTTCACGGGAGCCATCGCCACGAAGCGCGGACTGTTCGAAGTGGCCGATGGCGGCTCGATCTTCCTCGACGAGATCGGCAACATCAATCTGGAGACGCAGGCCAAGCTCCTCCGCGTGATCCAGGAAAAAGAGTTCATGCGCCTCGGCTCCGTCGACACGATCAAAGTCGACGTCCGCATCATCGCCGCCACGAACGCAGACCTGAACAAGCTGATGGCCGAGAATCGCTTCCGCGAAGATCTATACTACCGGCTCAACGTCATCACCTTCCCGCTGCCGCCCTTGCGCCGCCGCCGCGAGGACATCCCGCTCCTCGTCGCGCACTTCCTCGATAAATACGCGGAAGAGAACAAGCGAAAAGTGCGCGAAGTAACGCCCGACGCAATGCGCATCCTCCTCGACCACACCTGGCCCGGCAACGTGCGCGAGCTCGAAAACACCATCGAGCGCGCCGTCGTCCTCTGCACCACCGACCACATCGGCCCCGAGCTGCTCCCCGACTATCTCCGCTTCCCGGTCCAGACCGACCAGCCCGCGATGATCGTCCCCTCCGATGGCATCTCCCTCAAAGACTCCGTCTCCCGCTACGAGCGCGGCATGATCCTGCAATCGCTGGAGATGGCCAACGGCGTCCAAAAACGCGCCGCGGAATTGCTGCAGCTCAAGCCCTCAACGCTGAACGAGATGATGAAACGGCTCGGAATTCACACGAAGTCGAATGCGCAGGTTGAGGAAGAAGTAAGCGTCGAATGAAGCGGGCCACACACCTGCCGACTTGTGCCAACCCTGTGCTCGGACATAGGACGCACCGATAGCCATCCACCACTACGGCTTCCGACTAACAAGTTCAGTAGTGACCCTCATTTCAACGTCTCGCTCACTACCGCCCATCTTCATCGGCGACGTCAGTAAGAACTCGCGTTTCACGAGGCCGACCCCCGAGGCGACAAACAAGGTCATTGAACCTCGCATGGCCCCGTTCTTTCCGTCCGCCGATGCTTCAATAGAGACCGTGCAAGACACTCTCAATGTGTCGAACGTACCGCCTGATACGACTACGGTCTCTCGCTTGGCGGCACTGTAGCAACTCTGCTGAGCAGGGCGTCCCTCGCTAAAACCCGATCCCGTCCATTGCGTGGGAGCATCCAAACGTGCGAGCAACTCGTATCCAGATGCTAATTGGCCTGCCGGACCATCCGGTGGCAGAATGCCTTTCTCGTCACAACGTTGTTTATGGCTGGTTTTCTTACCCTTCAGCGCCGGTATGCTGCTCGATATAATTTCCGTCAGGTACTCAAAAGCTTCGTGGCGCAGAGCCGTGACTGTGATTCGTTCCTCGAAGGAGGCCGATCCTGGACCAGTAACCTCCGTTCGGTACCTTCCGCTGGACGTAGAGGTGACAGGCGCGAATTCGATAGAGCACAAGCTGTCGTAGGGCTTGATCCAAGCGTCCTGCTTTTCACCTTCCGTCACCGCAACTGCTGAAAATTGGGAGGGTGCCACGGAATCATGCTGTGCGGTCACAATTTTCGTGTTTTGGACCTCAGCATCGGCTCCGGCTCTCATGACGTGCGCCGTGGCTCGTCGTACAAAACCCTTCTCGTACCAACTCCACTCCGCAGCACGACCTCGGAAGTCTGCAAGGACAATCGTTCCGCTACCTACGCAAACGTTGGAACCGTAGAGCAATTCTTCACCGAGTTGCACCCGCTCCGATGCCGTTTCGATTAGCCGAAGGCTGCCGCCACACTTTAGTTCCGGGTAGTCAATTGTACCAACGACCGTCCCGACCTCGCCGTTGCGGAGCGTGATCACGACCGAGTACGGCTTTGCGAGAAACTGGCGCACACTACCTCGCCAGGTTCCTGAAGCAAGAAAAGGCGGGGGCTCCAGCCCTCGATGCTCCGGTGAATCGGGCGTTGCTTTCGGTAAAGAACTAGACGGCGGCGCTGCCACGTTGCTGGAGGCGCGCGAGACCGAAAACGCGCGGCGGATCGTAACAGCGTTGGGAGATCCGTCTGGAGCTTCTTCCAGACCGCGAGCGATGGCTGTAACGGCATCCCAACCATCGGTAACCTCTCCAAAGACGGTGTATTTCCCGTCTAAGACGCTCGCCTGATCGAGGCAAATAAAGAACTGCGACGTTGTGCTGTTGCGATCGGGACCCCGAGCAAGTGACACAGTTCCTCGTTGGTGGTGCAACTCGTTCACTTCATCTCCCATGATCGCGGACTCGCCATCCTTCAGTCCCGACCCTGCGCCGGGAGTGACGTTTGGGTCGCCCCCTATGATCCTCTGGCCCTTGTTCACTCGAAAGAACGTCGTGCCATCGTAGTAGCCTGACGAAGCAAGCCGCAAGAAATATCGACTATGCGCCGGCGCCTCTCTGAGATCGAGCCGGATCGTGATCTCGCCGACGTCGGTGACCAGCCGAACGTATGGCGGTGTCGGGTCATCTCGCCGCCCTACTCCGGCTTGTCCAAGATTATCCGAGGAGCCCGTCGTGCTTCCGGGCATCGGCATAGGCGCCTTCAGGCGCGGCTCACGATTCAATCGAAGCTGGCTCAGTATAGGTTCCAGAGCCTCAGCCTCTTTCTTGAACTGGGCCGACTCGGGATTGGCGTGAACGGGCGAGAGTCGCTCGACTTCTAGTCGCTTTTGCGTGACTGCCGCCAATTGCTGCAGAAGCTCCTCGGCAGCTCTCAGGCGCTCGCTGTCACCCGCCGACGAATACGCGGTTCGAACCACGTCTAATCTATCCTTCAGGACACGATATTCCAGGCTAGCGCGTTGGAGACGCTCAAAGTCTTCGAGGACAAGGGCCGAAGAAATAACAGACAAAACCGACTCCCTCGTCATGGAACCCCGAAAGCCCTTGCCGAAGACGAACGTGATTGTCGGCGAGCCGTACCCGCCGCGAACTTCAAGTCGGATGCCGTCTCTCGTCCAATGCCATTTGTGAATCTCCACCTCCGCACCTGGCGGCATCGCCAAACTTTTATTGATGCAGGGGAACGGAGACCATGAACCATTACCAAGCAAAATGCAGGCAAGAGGTGGGATCATTGCGTCAGGTTTTATGACCTCCTCTTCGGTGTTTAACAGCTGCAGCCCTCCGTTTATCACGGGGAAGTGCATACCGACAGCGACGTATTGGATCCCCTCGGGGCTAAAGCGGGTCTCCACTTCCCGCCGCATGAACTGCCCGTTAAACTGCTGATATTGATATTGGCTTTCGTAACGGTAGACATAGTCGATTCCTACCGGAATTCTCGTCGTGAACTTCTTGCCAACGAACTCGGCATCGAGGTGAGCTAAGTCTGGATCGTCGGCCTTCGCCGAACTCGAAGCAGTTGCGAGGACAGCGACGAGCACCATCAAGAAGCGCACTAATTATTCTCCCGGATAAGATGACCGCTGATGTTGGTCACTTGTTTTATTACAACTAGACAGGGTGTGCCACAGCCACGATCTACACAAGCTTTCTGCTGTCTTGCCTGAGGTCCGCCGGCTACGGCCGCGGAGTGGCGTGCGCCGGTCGTTCACCGCAGATAAGGTCGGCGCCGCGATCACGCGCGAGTGCTTCAGCAGCGGGCGCATCAGCCGACGTGATAACGCGCAATTCCTTACGCCAATGTTGGATCTGAGATATCCCACCCAGAATCTCGTCGAACGAGAGTTTCCGCCCATGAATAACGCCAACGTCACCGCCCGGCTTCACGTAGTAAACATCCAGAAGCGACCACTCCAAGGCATGCGGATGGGCACTAAGGTCGTTCAAATACCTACTAAAGAGTTCAGCTCCTTTTCCTGACACTAGGAAGAGGGCGCGTTTGTCGGCGTCACCCGATCGGCCCGCTCCATCTCGGGTTGCGAAAACCGTGGCTGACTCGCATACCCGGGGGGGTGGCGGAGGGATCGCAGGCGCCTTTGGCATTACCTCCGAAGTACCGCGTACGCGCGGCTGCGGGGACGCGACGACAACGGCACTGCCCTGGCTTGGCTCCGAAGGATTGCGCGCGACGGGTGTGCCGACGGGCTTGGGTGCAGCCCGCGCCTCGCCGCACCCACCGTCAAGCGACAACGCGCCATCCGAATTCAAGTTGTGTGGCTGGCAACGGCCGCCCCCGAGAACATAGCCCTTTGGACAGTCCGCTCTCGCTGCGCATGCCAGCGACAGAGTCGCACAAAGACTCAGGGCCGCTATGGCGCTTCGGCCGGCGGCTCTAAGAGCGGCGGGAGTCTGGTTGCGATGAGCTCGACGCGATCCTCGTACACTTTCTTCCATGTTGCACCGCCTGTATGTTCATTACTATTGTGCTGTTCATTGGAAAACATCACCTGGGCGCGAAACTCATCGTGACGCCAACGGTCATAGTTGTGACTCATGGACCGATACAACGCTTCGAACAAGGCGATGACCAGCGCCAGAATCAGACTGATAGCGACGACCGCGAACGCGCCCTCCTCCTCCTGGTACCTTACACGCACCGCAATAATGACTCCAACACCTACGACTCCAAAGATGAGAGCCGCGGCCGTCCGCCAGGCCGGATGGACGTCGTGTGGATCCTTGCGGCCTAGAGAAATAAAGAACTCTCCCAGCCCCCAGCCAAGTGAATACGCGCTCAATGCCAAAAGGACACCCTGAACGATTACGACAGGACTGGACTCGCCAAAGATCCACATGAAGGCAAATACAGCCACTTCCAGCCCCATGGCGAAGAACCGAAAGATTCCAAACAGCGTGATCATCGTGGACGAGCCAGCCGCCGCACGAAGCCTCCCATCCTTGGCCAGCTGAAGCAATTCCGGATCGATAGCGTCGTCGAAAGGAAACGCTTGCTGAATCTTCGTCCACACATCCCCGGCAAATTCCTTAGCTTTGGCCTTGTCGCGGAGGCGGCCCATATTGAGATTCGCCTGCCGTTCGATGAACTTATTAATGTCGTCCTTTTCCTTGGCCCATACAGCCTGTAGATTCCAGCGGCTCTCCTTGTCTTTATCGATGGTAGCCATGGATACCCGATCGAGTTCGCCCATCAACAATACCTCCCTAAGCGTCGTGCTCCTGCTACAGTCCAGCTTTCTCGCAGGGAACGGCAAAAACGTGAACGGCCTGGTTCAATACAAGCGGGCTGTTTCGATAGTCCAGCTCTGCGATTTGTAGAAACTTAGCATCGCGATCGTCCAATTGCATCACACGATTGCTCATGAACGCACCCCGAAAGTCATGACAGGCGATCGCGAGATCGTCGCGCAGATACTTCCGTACGCCATCCATGCGCTGTTCGGACAGGGCAGTATTCTGGCGGTCGGAGCCAGTAGTGCTCGCGTTACCCATTACATACACAGTTGAGGCTTTCAGGTTCCAATACGTGAACGTTCCAAGCTGCGATTTCTTTTTTGTCGCCCAGTCGAAACAACACGTCAAGTCACTGACGTTGTCCGGATAAAAGATATGTACCGGGTTTAGGTCCTTATTGCTGAAGGCGGCGAACAGAGCGTCGCGATATCTGGGGTCGTCAAGTGTGTTGAGTGTGGTGAGATCACAGCCGAGCGGCCCACACGCGCGATGAAGTATTCTAAGCGCCTTGAGAAGTTCCTCGTTCTCGCACACTGGCGACGGTTGCCCGTGCACGGCCGAAGCAGCGCCCGCGATCGCGGCGGTACAGAATAGTTGGGCAATGAAGCTACGGCGACTTACGGTCCGATGCATTGTTTCTACCTCCGTTAATGCGGTCGAAGCCGCGAATTGCTGCTACAGCTAGTCGAAGAAGGTGAGCTTCTGCCGCCGGATCATACGGAACTTCGTCGAACGAGGGTTGTCGCGGCGGACTGAGGAGCCTGCCGCGATACATGAGAGACGGAGTACTCGCTCGCAGCCGACCGAGGAGATCACGTCGCTTTTTGATAACCACTGCAGCGTGTGAGCGCGTTGTGCTTGTTGTGTCGGCAAGGTGCAGCTCGGCGATCAGTGGATCTAGCTTCGCCGGCATGTCGGGTAACGTCAGCATAAATCGATCCGCCACCGCTGCGTATGTCTCGGGGTGACGTGTCCGAGCTAACTCAAGCACGCAAGCAGCACGATACGCAACGACGTCCGACGGTTCTGCGACGGGCTGCAAGTCGATCGCCGGCACTACTTCGGGCCAGAGCTGATGTGCCGCCCAAAGCCGTTCATAAGTAGCGCGACACATCTCACAGGTGACGTTGACATAAAGAAGCAGTGGCGCGTTGGGTTCTACGAGGTTGGCAGGTTTCAAGCGCGAAACATCTGCGATGGTCGTCCTGAGGCTCTCAAGAGATTTCGTGATATCGGAGTCTGGGTACCCATTTTCACGAAAAACCGTGTAAATGGGAGATAGAGTGTCGTCCATCGTCAAACCAACGGCCGCGAGAACGCTAGCATAGAAATGAGCCAAGTCCGAAGGTAGGGCCAAGGATAGGGACGTGGACTTTGAAACAGGGTATTGCTCCGCCGAGAAGGGAAATGCATGCAAAAGAAAGATGGCGACGAAGCCAAGTACTTGCCGGTTGAACCCATTGCGGGCGGTTCTCGTTGGGCTCACCTCGCCTCCGAGTGGTCGGGAACCACCATATCCTGAAGAGTTCGCCGTAGCCTGTCACGATTCTCCGGGACCTTGATTGTCCCTGTCATCGTGAGGCGGAGGTGCTGGCTGGAGTCAAAAATTGCGAATGCGGGGAGTGAGAGAGGGTCGAGTTTAGGCCACAGGGCTTTCTGAATCGCCGAATCGTCGAGGAAATACTGATGGCTCCTCTCGGACGGAGTTGTGATCTCACGAGCCCGTTTTTCGTAGGCTGAACTCCACTCCTGATCGAGTAGTCCGACGAATACTACGTTCGGAAACTCAGCGTGAAGCGCATGTAGGTCGGATGCCTCTTGCAGACATGCCTCACACCAGGTCGCCCAGAAGACCAAAAGTACTGCGGCGCGCCGGCGACGGACGTCTTCCACGAACGACGCCGCCCGCAGCGGCCCGCGCACAGTCGGTTCGAACAGGCTGCGGACCCGTCCCGGAAGATGCGCGAGGTTTAGGCCAACATCTCGCGCGATGGGCGTTCTTGCGCGCGCTGACTGTCCGTCGTCTGACTTTACGGACACCGAAGGATTTGGGATGAGTTGACTTGATGCAGGAGGTTGCCGAACCGCCGGTTGTATCGTTGTTGCCTGCAAGGTAGCGACGACCGAAGCAGCCTCCCGCAATGTTGACTCGTGCCAAGCTTCAGTCGACCGCCAAATCAACGCTCCATCGTTGCGATAGACGAGTACGCAGTCAGTGAGTGCTGGTGTGGCCGGTAGGGTCACGGCTGACGGACTAGGCAAATCATTGAGATGCGCAGGGGTTGTGTGAAGAAGGCGCACTCCGTACCGCGTGCAGATCCCTTCGTAGTTGGCGACGATTCTGGGATCGTCGTTTGTGGTGAGAACGACTACAGCTCCGGCCGTATCCTGAGGATCTTGGGCTAAAACCCAACGTGAGATTGCTAGAGTATTGTCGGACGAGTCAGGACCAAACGTTCCAAGGGGATAGGCTAGCGGAACGCTGACTGGGCGTCTTGGAGCACTCATCGCAGGGCTCGCCGGAACTACTACCAGCGAACGCACCACTAATAACAATATTACCGGAGAAAAAAGCGCAACCGCAGACGCGAGCCTATCGCCGGAGCCCCGACCCGGGCCTGCGGCAATCTCGCTATTGCGGTCACCCATCGCGTTCAAATTCCCTCGGGGAAAACGAGCGGAAGTATATCTCAAGATGACCAGAGAGAGCAGACTGTATGCGTACTAAGGACTGACACATGTGCAGACGGGGATGCATGAAGGACTCCGGGTGAGCTTCTACCGAGGGAACGAGGCCTCATTCAGCAGCAGCCTCTATTCAAGGCCTGATCAGGGAGGGCGTCAAATCGCGTCTGCTTCGCGACATGATTCGCCGACGCATCACCCGAAACACTCCCCAGGCGCTCACGCCCACCCAACTCCCCTCCAGCATGATGAATCCGTACTGGCGTGCGTGAATGGCAGTCACACACAAACAGAATCCGCCGATCAGGTTCAGGATCTGGTAGGTTTTAGTCTCCGCCTCGAGCCGATGGAACTGTTGTGCGGCGAAGGGCGCCAGAATCAGAATTGCTCCGACAATTGAGACAACTTGAAAGATCATGATGAGACGACTCTCTCTTAGCGTTTTTGTTCTGTTCTTCGCAATCGCCAGCCAGGCTCAAACCGCGATCCCGACGCCTGACCAGTTCCTCGGCTACCCGCTCGGCGAGCGCTTCACGCCGTACGCGCGCATTCTCGACTATTTCCAACTGCTGACGACGCGATCGAATCTGATCACGATGCAGCAGTTCGGGGAGACGTACGAGCACCGGCCGTTGATGCTGGCGGTGATCACGTCGCCGAAGAACCGCGCGGCGCTCGACACCATTCGCGCCAACGTGGCCGCGCTCACTGATCCGAACGCCACGACGCAGGCGCGGGCGAATGAGATCGCGCATACCTCGCCGGCCATCGCCTGGCTCGCGTACGGCGTTCATGGGAACGAGTCCTCGTCCGCCGAGGCGGCGATGCAGGTGGCGAGCACGCTGGTGAGCGATCCGCAGTCGGCGCCGCTGCTCGATAACCTCGTCATCCTCATCGATCCGCTGCAGAACCCCGACGGGCGCGAGCGTTACGTGCAATGGTTCATCCGCACGCGCGGCGCCGATGCTGATCCGAATGCCGATTCCTTCGAGCACGCCGAACCGTGGCCGGGCGGACGATTCAATCACTACCTCGTCGACATGAACCGCGACTGGACTTGGACCTCGCAGCGCGAAACGCTCGCGCGCGTGGCGCTGTACAGAACCTGGAACCCGCAGGTCTTCGTCGATTTTCACGAGATGGGCTACCAGTCGTCGTACTTTTTTCCGCCTGACGCGCGGCCGGTCAACGCCAACCTGCCCGCGGATGTCGACACGTGGCTCGAGAAATTCGGCCGCGCCAATGCCGGCGCCTTCACCAAAAAAGGATGGCCGTTCTTCGTCGGCGAGGAGTTCGATCTCTTCTATCCCGGCTACGGCGATTCGTGGCCCGCGCTGCACGGCGCAATCGGAATGACCTACGAAGTCGGCGGCGGCGGACGGGGCGGCTCGGCCGTGCTGCGCGACGACGGCAATGTCTACACGCTCGCGGACCGCATCGCCAGGCATTACACGACCTCGATGGCGACGCTACGCACGGCATCGGAAAACCGCGAAGGCCTGCTCCAATACACCTACGAGATGATGCGCAAGCAGATCGCATCGGGACAGAACACGTACCTGATCGTTCCAAGCGCACCGAACTTCCAGCCGCTCGTCGAAATGCTGCACCGCCAGAAGATCGCGATGTCGCAGCTCAACGCGGCAGCGACGTTGAAAGCGACGCGGATCGACGGCGACGCCGCCGAATCGCATGTCTTCCCCGCCAACACGGTCCTCATCAGCACCCGACAACCCCTCGGCGGACTCGCGCAAACGCTGCTCGAAAAATCGCCGGTCTTCACGAAGGGCTACGTCGAAGAGCAGCAGAAGCGGACGCACTCCGACGAGCCCGATGAGTTCTACGACCTCACATCGTGGTCGCTTCCGCTGGCGATGAACGTCGAAGCGTGGGTGACTTCTGCGCCGGTGGCTGGCGAGACGCATCCGTACGCCGCGAGCGTAACCCCCCTATTCCGCGCCGCGCCGTACGGCTATCTCATCGATGGCAACGATCCGAACGTCTACCGCGCCGCCGGCCGCATGCTGCGCGACAGCGTTCGTTTCAACGTCAGCGATGACGTGCTCACCGTGAACGACCGCACCTTCGCGCGCGGCTCGCTGGTTATCCTCAAAGGCAACAACAAGCCGGATGTCGATGCCGCACTCGAGCGGCTCGCGCACGCCACCGGCATCGAAGTGACGCCGGTCGATTCCGGCTGGACTGGCGCGACGAGTTTCGGCTCGTCGAAGATTCACTTCGTCAAAGATCCTCGTATCGCGCTCGTCGGCGGCCAGAAGGTCAGCGCCACGTCGTACGGCATGCTGTGGCACACGCTCGACGTCGACACGCCGTTGCCGCACACGAACCTTTCCGCCGAGTCGCTGCGCAACATTGATCTCTCCAAGTTTGGCGTGATCGTCCTGCCCGACGGCGATTACGGAGACCGCTTCGGCAAGAACGCGGAGAAGCTGAAGAGCTGGCTCAACGGCGGCGGCACGCTCGTCGTCATCAAAGGCGCCAGCAGTTTCCTGCGTGAGAAAGAGGTCGACATCTCGAAGCTCAAGCCGTGGGAAGCGCCGAAGAAAAAGGACGACGACAAGGACAAGTCCGCGGCAACGCCCGAGATGTACAACGACTACCGCGTGCCTGGCGCGACGTTCCGTACGGCGATGAACGGCCATTCCTACCTCACGTTCAGCGTGCCGCGCAGCCCGTTCGTGCTGATCGAAGGCTCGCACGCGTTCCTGCCGGTCAGCCACACGGTCGATAACGTGGTCACGATCGAAAAAGAGAAGCCGCTCGTCGCCGGCGTTGCCTGGAACGAATCGCTCGACCGATTGAAAGGCTCGATCTATCTCGTGAGCGAGCCGTACGGACGAGGGCAGGTGATCACGTTCGCCGACGAGCCGCACTTCCGGCTCTTCTGGCGCGGCACTCTGCCGCTGTTCATGAACGCGGTGCTGTATTCGCCGAGTTTTCCGCGAGACTAATGTAGCCGCAGCACAGACAAGAGTGTCTGTGCTGCATTGAACCGGCCTTTGTGTGGCACAGACGCTCTTGTCTGTGCTGCATGGGCCATAGGTTGCATTGACCGCTCACCATGCCTGACATCTTCATCCCCGAGGTGATCGAGCCGGACGAAAAACTTCCGGCGGATTTGGTTGCCCTTCGTCACTTCGCGCGGCTCATGGACGAAGCCGTTCCGATTCCGGGGATGAAGAAACGCATTGGGCTCGATGCGGGGCTCAGCCTCATTCCCGGCGTCGGCGAAGTCATCGGCGCGGTGCTTTCCACTTGGATCATCGCCGGCGCGCTGCGGCATCGCGTGCCGTTGATGCGCATCGGCAGGATGGTCCTCTATATTCTTCTCGATATGTCCATCGGATCGATTCCGGTCATTGGCACCGTCTTCGACTGGCTGTTCGAAGAGAACGTCATCAACCTAAACGCGCTGCTGCTTCATCGCGACCGCACGCGTCCGCCGCGCTCGTTCAAAGCGATCGCCGGAGCGGCCGTCATCATTTTGATCGTAATCCTCGGATTTTCCATGCTCATGCTTGCCGGCGTATTCGCGGCCATCCTCTGGATCACATCGAAACGCTGATGCTTTTCCGCAAGCAAAAAGCCCACCGCTATCCGCGGCGCCCGCAGTTGCCGATCATCCGGCGGCGGCTGCCCGTGCGCTATCACATGAAGCATCAGTTCGGCGTGCGCGACGTGGCGTTCCTGCAGACGATGCACGCTCTGACCGGGGCGCCGATGTCGCAGGGAAACGTCATCACGATTCTGAAGAACGGAGTCGAGATCTTCCCGTCAATGCTGGCCGCGATTCGAAGCGCGAAACGAACGATCAACCTCGAGTTCTACATTTACTGGGATGGCGAGATCGGTCGCAAGTTCGCCGAGGCGCTGGCCGAGCGCGCGCGTGCCGGAGTGGCAGTCAAAATCATTCTCGATGCCGTCGGCTCCGCGCAGATGTCGCAATCGCTGACCGATTTCCTGACGCGCAACGGCATCGATCTGGAGTGGTATCACCCGCTGCGCTGGTACACGATCGCCAGCTTCAACCACCGCACGCACCGCAAGCTGCTCATCGTCGACGGCCGGATCGGTTTCTCCGGCGGTGTCGGCATCGCGGACAACTGGCTCGGCGACGCCGATTCAAAAGAGCACTGGCGCGATACGGTGGCTCGCGTCGAAGGGCCTGCCGTCGCGCAGATGCAGTTCGCGTTCATGGACAACTGGATCAAGAGCCGCGGCGAGCTCCTCACCGGTCTCGATTACTTCCCCGAGCTCCCTCGCTGCGGCTCGCACCTCACGCAAGTGCTCAAGTCTTCGCCCACCGAGGGAAGCTCGATGGTGAAGCTGCTCTACATCATCTCGATCGTGAGCGCCGCGAAATCGATCTACATCAGCAACGCCTACTTCGTGCCCGACAAAGACACGTTGCGCGCGCTGGAAGGAGCGGTGCGCCGCGGCGTCGACGTGCGCGTGATCGTGCCCGGCGAAGAGAACGATGTCCCCATCGCGCGCCAGGCCAGCCGCTGGCACTACGAGTTGCTGTTGCGCCGCGGCATCCGCATTTTCGAATACCAGCCAACGATGATGCACGCCAAGACGATGGTGGTCGACGGAGCCTGGACAACGATCGGCTCCTCAAACTTCGACGACCGCAGCTTCCGCCTCAACGATGAGGTGAACGTGAATGTCTACGACGACGACATCGCCGCGCAGATGGAGGCGATGTTCCACGCCGACCTGGTCCACTGCGAGGAAGTGACGCTGCGCAAGTGGTTCAAGCGCGGATGGCTGGACAAGTTGAAGGAGAAGGTGGCGGAGGTGTTTCGGCCACAGCTTTGATTGCGTCGCCCGAGGGGCGACGCGTTGTCGGTTGTCGGTTGGTTGCGCTTCGCGCGTTGTCGGTTGAACTTTCGGTTCGCCGCGTGAGCGGCGAGAAGAGGGTAGCGAGGGGTGCGAGCGTTTTTTGCGAGCACCCCTCGTAACGGGGGAGATTGAGAATCGTGCCGCGTCAGCGGCACTGGACGATGAAACAGGATGAATCCTTGCGACGAGCTGTTCGCAATGCAGAGAATCACTCGTAGGTGCAGTTGAGAATCGTGTCATGTCCTCGCCTTTAGATATTCAAACCACGACGTGCGGCGATTTCCAGTGCCGCTGACGCGGCACAAAGAAGAGGCGCTCGTTACGAGGGGTGCTCGCAAAAAGCGCTCGCACCCCTCGCTACCCTCTTGCAGCCGCTGACGCGGCACACGAGCGACAAGCCGGCAACGCGCGAAGCGCAACCAACCGACAACCGACAACGCACGCGCCACAGGCGCGTGCTATTTGTGAATCCAGTCCGTATGCACGAACGGCGTGTCCGCTCCTTTATCGTTGCGTTGGTACGTGTGTGAGCCGAAGTAGTCGCGCTGCGCTTGCGTCAGGTTCTGCGGCAGCTCGGCGCTTCGATACGCATCGAAGTAGCTGAGTGATGCGGACATCGCCGGCACCGCGATTCCGTTCGCCTGCGCGAACGCCACTGCACGGCGCCACGCCGCCTGCGACTTCTGCGCGTTGGCGGAAAACTCGTCGTCGAGCAGAAGGTTGAGCAGATCCGGCTTGCGCTCGTAAGCGCGCATGATCGAGTCGAGGAAGCGTGCGCGGATGATGCAGCCGGCTTTCCAGATGCGGGCCATCTCGCGCATGTCGATCGACCAGTTCCACTCTTTCGATCCAGCCTGGATCAGCGCCATGCCTTGCGCGTAGGAGCAGATCTTCGAAACGTACAGCGCGTCGTGAACGTCGCTGATGAACTGTTTGCGGTCGCTGACTGGCGCGGTGTCGGAAGGCCCGCGCAGAACCTGCGACGCGCTGACGCGCTCGTCCTTCATCGACGACAACACGCGCGCATCGATCGCGGCGGCGATCGTCGGAATCGGAACGGCCAGGTCGAGCGCGATCTGTGCCGTCCACTTGCCGGTACCTTTTTGGCCGGCCTTGTCGAGCACCTTGTCGACGAGTGGCGCGCCGGTCTCGGGATCCTTGACGCGGAAAATGTGCGCGGTGATCTCGATGAGGAACGACTCGAGCGGGCCGCGATTCCATTCGTCGAAGATGGCCGCAAGCTCCTCCGCATCCGCCCCCAGTCCCTTGCGCAGCATCTCGTACGCCTCGGCGATCAGTTGCATGTCGCCGTACTCGATGCCGTTGTGCACCATCTTCACGTAATGGCCGGCGCCGTCAGGACCGACATGCGTGACGCACGGACCGGAATCGCTCTTCGCCGCAATCGCTTCGAAGACGGGCTTGATCACTTCCCACGATTCGTTCGAGCCGCCGGGCATCAGCGACGGGCCGAAACGCGCGCCTTCTTCGCCGCCGGAAACTCCCGACCCGACGAAGTGCAAGTTCTTGGCTTCGAGTTTCTTCGTCCGCTCCTGTGTGTCTTTGAACCATGAGTTGCCGCCGTCGATGACGACGTCGCCTTTGTCGAGCAGCGGCATCAGCGCGTCGATCGTCATGTCGACCGGCGCACCGGCTTTGATCATCATCACGATCCGGCGCGGTCGCTCGATCGCTTTCACCAGCTCCGCCAGCGACTTCGTGCCGGTGAATTTCTTGCCTGCCGTTTTGGCGATGAAACGGTCCGTCACCGTCGGTTCACGGTTCCAGACCGCGACGGAAAAGCCGTGGTCTTCGATGTTGAGCGCAAGGTTCTCGCCCATCACCGCCAGTCCGATTACGCCGAATTGCGCGTCAGCCATTTACCTCTCCTTTTATGCTTTGACCTTCGACAGGGCGTTGGTTACGGTGGTTGTCAGCGTTGCCAGTCCGGCATCGATGTTCTCGCCGAGGTCGATGCTGATCGCGCGGCGCTTGCGGCTGGTGAGCGATTGCAAATCGCCGATCGCCTGCGCGCGCACGAGCACGCCGAAGCCGAATTTCTCATTCGGAATCGGCACATCCTCGTGGCCACCTCCGGTGAGCTGCATGAAAACGCCGGTGTCGGGCCCGCCTTTGTGCAACTGGCCTGTCGAGTGCAGAAAACGCGGACCGTAGCCGGTCGTCGTTGCCACGTGAAGCGCGCGGCTGATCGTTTCGCGAAGTATGGCGATCGCCTTGTCGCGCTCCGGCGATTCGGCGATGTACTCGGTCATCGCCACGTAGTCGCCCGGCTTAACGCTTCGCAGCAGCGAGCCGATCGCGTCGGCATCGTCGGGCTTCACCTGGTGATCGTCGGTGTGCATCGTGCCGCTGGTCTTGAACTCCTCCAGCAGGCGCTTCGTGTTGTCCTTCGACTCCTGAACGTTCGGCTGATCGAAAGCGTCGATGCCGAGGAGCGCGCCGGCGACGGCGGTGGCGAACTCCCAGGTGAAGAAGGTTTCGCCGAGGTCGAGCGGATCGTCGAGCACCTGATCGACGACAGGATGGCCCGCATCCGCGAGCGCTTTGAGCGTGGAGGTCATATCGGAGCCGCGCACGCGCACGCAAACGAAGAGGCGATCGTTGCCGTAGTCCGCGGGATCGAGAAGCGGCTCGCCGGCGACGGGCAGGATGCCTTTGCCCTCTTTGCCCGTCGACTCGGCGATGAGTTGCTCGATCCAGAGTCCGAGCGTGTCGAGCGGCGCAGGCGTGATCAGCGTCAACTTGTTGCGGCCTTGCAGCGCGAGCGATCCGATGACCGCGCCGAGCATCGCAGCAGGATTCTTCTTCGCACTGGCCGAGCGCGCGATGTGACCCGCGTGGACCGCGCGGTCGAGAAGCGTGGCCACATCGACACCGGCAATCGCGGCGGGCGCCATGCCGAAGTACGAAAGTGCGGAGTAGCGGCCGCCGATGTCCGCGCGGTTGATGAAGATCTTGCGGAAGTTGTCCGCTTTCGCGTCGCGTCCGAGTTGGGTATCGGGATCGGTGACGGCAACGAAGTTTTCGCCGGCCTTGTCGCCCTTGACCGACTTCACGCGATCGTAGAAGTAGCGGTGAAACATCGCAGGCTCAGTCGTCGTGCCCGACTTCGAGGCGACGACGAACAGCGTGCGCGCCAGGTTGAGATTCGATTCCAGCGCATGCACGGCCTGCGGCACGGTCGAGTCGAGCACGTTCAATCGCGGGTATCCGCTCCGTTTCCCGAACAGCCTTCTCGTCACCTCGGAACACAGACTCGAACCGCCCATGCCGAGGACGACGACGTCATCGAAATCGGCTTTCATGGAATCAGCAAACTGCATCAGCTCCGGCGCGGCTTTCGACATCTCCTCGGCCACAACCAGCCACCCGAGAGCGTTGGCGATGATCTTCTTGTGCGCGTCGTCGTTCTTCCAGAGCGTGGCGTCCTTAGCCCAGATGCGATCGACGAACTTCTCTTTCTCGATGCGCTGCGCGGCCTGATCGACGGTGGCCTGAGCGGCGCCGAGGTGCAGCGATTGGCGCGCTGCCAATCCACGAATGGCTTCATCGCGGCGCGCTTCGATCGTTGCCAGGAGTGACGCGAACGATTCGTCGAACGACTTGACGCCATCGTCGGTGAGCTTGTCGGTGATCGCCTCGAGACTGAATCCTTTTTCGGCGAACTTGCTCAGCACGTCGCGCGCTTCGTCGAGATCTGCTTCCAGCGTCAAGGCCACGCGGCCGTGATCTTTGAACGCTTTGTACGTCGCCGGCGGAACCGTGTTGACGGTGTCAGGACCAATGAGCGACTCGATGTAGAGCACGTCGCTGTATGCCGGATTCTTGGTGCCGGTGGACGCCCACAACGGCCGCTGCACGTTGGCGCCGTGGTGCCGCAGCGCTTCCCAACGCGCGCCGCTGAACGTTTCTTTGAAGAGTTGATAGGCGAGCTTGGCGTTGGCGATCGCGATCTTCCCCATCAGCGCCCGAGCCTCGGGGTCATCCTTCGTTTTCATCGCCGCTTCGATCTGCTTCTCGGCAAGCGCGTCGATGCGGCTGACGAAGAAACTGGCGACTGAGGAGATTTCGTTGATCGGAAGGTTCTGCGCGACGCGGCGCTCGAGGCCGCGGAGGTACGCCTCCATGACCTTCGCGTAAACGTCGTTCGAAAAGATCAGCGTGATGTTGATGTTGATGCCGGCGGCGATCGATTCCTCGATGGCCGGGATTCCTTCCGGCGTCGCAGGAATCTTGATCATCACGTTCGGACGGCCGAGCGTGGCGAAGAGGCGCTTGGCCTCGGCGGCGGTGCCGGCGGTGTCGCGGGCAAGAATCGGCGAGACCTCCAGGCTGCAGAATCCATCGCCACCTTTGCAGCGATCGTAGACGGGACGGAAAACATCCGCGGCATTGCCGATGTCTTCGATGGTGATGGCATCGTAGATCTCGTCGCGCGATTTGTTCTGCGACGCCAGCGTGCGCAACTGCGCCTCGTAGTCGTCGCTGCCGCCGATCGCTTTTTCGAAAATGGTCGGATTGGAAGTCAGCCCGCGCAGATCGTCTTCATCGATCATCCGCTGCAGGTCGCCGCTCGAAACGAGGCGCCGCTCCATCTGATCAAACCAAACGCTCTGGCCGGTTTTCGCCAGATCTCTCAATGGATTACTCATCACAACCTCCGCTTTCGAAAGCATATCGCGTGCGAGGGGAGTGGGGCGTCGGGGGTGGGGAGTGGGAGAGACGCTTGTGTTCGGTTCGCTTCCGGCTACTCGTCGACACCCGCGCGTTTGATCGCGCGCGTTGCGATGCGACCGATGAACACGCTGACTGCGATGGCGATGATTCCGCCAGCAATGTAGACGGTCTTCGTGATCAAACTTGCTTGCGTCGTCGCCGCCGTCGTGGCGGCGCTGCCGACGAAGACGAACGCCGCAGTCGCTGGAATGATCCCGATGAACGTGGCCGCGACGTAAGGCCAAAACGGAATCGCCGTCAGCCCGAACGCGTAGTTGAGCCAGGTGAACGGAAAGACGACCGCGAGCCGAGTGAGCACAACGATCTTCGTCCCATCGCGCGCGATAGCGCGATCGAGTGCCCGAAACTTCGCATTCTTCGCCGTCATCGACTCCACCCGCTCGCGCATGACCGTCCGCGCGAGCAGAAACGAGAGCGCAGCCCCAAGCGTCGCCCCGATGACGACGACGATCGTCCCGCCAGCGAAGCCAAAGATAGCTCCCGCCCCAAGCGTGAGAATCGAAGCCGGGATGAATGCAACGACGCAGACTGCGTAAACGACGATGTAAACGACGTAGCCAATCGCGCCAAGTCCGCGGACGTAGGTTTGGAAGTGGCGCATCCAATCCGCGACGGGGAGAACGCGGAACGCGACGATCAACGCGGCGAGGATGAGGATCGCGATGATGATCTTTACGAACTGCTTTGCGGGCGGCACGCGAACAATTGGAGCACGATTCAGTAGTCGCTGTAAGTTCGAGCCTGCCGCTACTTCGACCCTTGCAAGGCCACTTTCCGATTCGGGCGTTCTCGCTCGGTGCTGGCCTTATCTGACGACGTTGCATTCGTTGAGGGAGGTAGCGCGTCCTCGGACTCAGTTGCGCCTTCAGTCTTTTCGAACCGAGCTGCGAGATCGATTTCTTGCAACAACTTGCTGGCGCGAGCCTT
Organism: Thermoanaerobaculia bacterium; assembly: GCA_963719365.1. Classification (GTDB taxonomy): domain Bacteria; phylum Acidobacteriota; class Thermoanaerobaculia; order Gp7-AA8; family Gp7-AA8; genus JADGNZ01. The sequence goes on from OY970380.1 coordinate 4,182,380, forward strand.
CACTCGTTTCTGTGCCGGCGGATCCATCATCGAGAACAGCTCGTTGCGTTGCGCTTCATTCGATCTTCTTTGGCTTCTCTGCTCTTCCAGATGCCATACGAAGAGCGCGTCAGTTTCAGGACTGTACGTCTCGTTACCAGGGTCGCCGTCTGCGTTTGTTCCGCGCAGGAGAATTATCTAACCGCGCGGCCGCGTAGGATGCTCGTTGGCTTCACTTGCAAGGACGGCGACGAAATGTAATAGGCATTCCATGCGCGCAGGTGGAGTGTCGTTCCCGTCAAGCCGGAATAGGAGACGTGGACTGAGGACGCGCTACCAGCGGCGACGCCGACCAGACGGTCGGTCCCGTCGGACTGCCGCAGCTCGATCATGAAACCGAGAACGTGATCCTGCGGTTTCCATGTCACGGTGGCTCCTCCGTCGTCGCCGGCTGCGTTGAGAATCACGGGAGTTGCAGCGGGGTACGTCGAATGCAACGCGGCTACGTCGCTGGCGGACAAAAACTCGGCCCGAGGCACGCCGTCGTAGGCAGCGTGCTGGCTCAGCAATCCAAGAGGAGGATCAGTCTCGGGCGGATATGGCTGCCGGGCCGGAGATGAAGGGGGAAAGACGAGGCCATGCTTCAACTCACCGGAATCGTTCGGAAGGAAGTCTGCCGCACCTTCGACGCCAAACTTTGACGTGTGAATGAGCCGGACTCCATAGTCCGTGCTGTGCCCCACAACGAATTCGTTTCCGTTCCACGTCGCAGCCGTTTCGCCCTGGAGCTCGTACCACGGACCGAGCAGCATCGTTGTAAGAAAGTATCCTTGGTTCAGCAGTAAACCCTGCAACCTGTATGCACCGTTTCCAAAGACGACCAGATCCTGCGTTCCATTGGTGGCTAACGATAGGACATCGGACCGATACTTCTCTGGCGGCAGAATGAACCGGGAACCGGGAACGAGCTCGCCGCTTAATCCGAGCCGCTCGATCACGATGGATGTGTACCCGTCATAAAACGGATAGCCGCCGCTGGTTTCACTGAGTGGCCATGCCAGCACGAACCTCTGTCCATCGAACGCCAGGGCCGGGTTCGCGCCGGAAGAGAGAGACGAGCTCGATGCGGACAACTGTGACCCTACCTCGTCGGCAATGATCAGCGGGCCGGCGACCCCGTCGGAAGTCACGGTCGCAGAGGACACTGTCTCGATGGTGAAGTTGGAATGAACGGTAACGACCAGCCACGAGTTAATGCCCCAGCGGACCACTGGGGAATCACCGGGAGAAATCGTAATCGGTTTGGGATCGAGCAAGACGCCGTCCGGAGAGATGCGGCGTCCGTAGATGTAGCCGTCGTGCGCCCAGACCGCCAGCCAGGTTCCTCCATTGCTATCGACCGAAGTTGATGGCAAGTAGGCCGTGATGGCGGTTCTCGGTAGCGTGTCGAGGACGATGCCAGCGCCGTCGAGATACCTTCCCTCATCATCGAGACGCGAGGCCCGGACTGTAATGAAGTTTCGATCCCACTCACTCCACACAGCTAGAAAACCTTTACCCCCGCGCGCGAAGGAGAGCGCTCCCTGCTCATCCATCAACCGGTTGGTTAGTTCGACTGCGGCGGTAGGGGTCGTTGAACCGATTGCCAGGCGGATGAAGGAGTCCCCCGATGTTGCCAGGTATTCCCGGCCGCTGGACGTAATGATGTACTGGTCGATGTCTGAATAGACCGACTCTTTCATAAGAGCGATCGGGGCATCCAGCGGTTCGCCGGCCCGGCTGATGCGCTGCAACACCGCCTGACGCTGCGTCAAATCACTCGAAAGAAAGGACACTTCGACGACGTACTCAGTGCCGTTCCAGAGCGCACCGCGGACATGTCCTCGGGGACCGGCGTTCGATCGAGGCTGCACGATCTCTCCACGTGGTCCGATGATGACGGACTTCGTCGATCCGTCGTCAAGGCTGGTGTAGATCACTGCGACGTTGATTCCATCGCTCGCTAACGATCCTTCAGATGCAAAGTGGCCCGGCGCGGTCCGAACATCGGTAAGCGTTCCGCCGGCGAGCAGAGGCCTGGCGTCGTCATCCAGCCGATAGACGCGCGTTTCGGAATTGCCGAACGTCGCCACGGCGAAACCGTCGTTTGTTCCGACGATCGCGCAGGCTCCGGTGCTATCCACAATGGGGTGCTCCTCACCGATGGGCGAGCCAGAGGAGTTTGCCAGCGCACCAACGAGATCCGCACCGGCGATCAGCCCTTTGCTTCTTACCGTTGTGACCAGTATCCGCTGTCCATTCCAGACAGCATGCACCTCTGCGAAATTGGACCTGGCAATAATCAGTTTCGGTTGGGAAATCACGACTCCACGCCGCGAAACCGAGGTCAGAAAGACGCCGCCGTTGTAGTCGCTCGGATCGTTCGTCGTCCAGGCGACAACATACTGCGAGCCGGTCCAGACGGCTGCCACACCGGTTCCCTCGCCAATGTAAACGGGCGGACCGTAGTTAGCACCTTGCGAGACGATCTGGATGTAGGTCTGCGACGGTGTATTAAACAACACCAGGTAGTCGGAGCCATCACTGGCGGCCGCAGCCGGGCGAAGGATGGAAAGCCGATTTTCGAACCGAAGGTCGGAAACAGGCCGGACGCGAAAAGCGATCGCAGGAACGGCGACCCCAAGCATTAGGAAGAAGATTCTGGCTCGCATGTGCGGATAGGGTGGATCAGCATATAGACTAATTAAAACAAATCTGCCTGTTTTCGTGTCGCGCCCATCGCGTAGCCGAGGTGGTCGTAGGCTAGTTTGCTGGCGACGCGGCCGCGGGGGGTGCGTTGCAGGAAGCCGATCTGGATGAGGTAGGGCTCGTAGAGGTCTTCGATCGTGCCGCGGTCTTCGGCGATCGATGATGACAGTGCGCCGACGCCGACCGGGCCGCCGCTGAAACGTTCGATGATCGTCGTGAGGAGTTTGCGGTCGATCTCGTCGAGGCCGAATTCGTCGACTTCGAGCATCTCCAGTGCTTCGCGCGCGATGCCTACGTCGATCTTCCCTTCCCGCTTGACCTCGGCAAAGTCGCGAACGCGGCGGAGGAGGCGGTTGGCAATTCTTGGCGTGCCGCGCGAGCGACGGGCGATCTCGTGCGAGCCGTCAGTCGTCACTTCGATGCCGAGGATGTCGGAGGAGCGGCGGACGATGATCTCGAGCGATTCGACATCGTAGAAATCGAGGCGGTGGACGATGCCGAATCGGGCGCGAAGCGGGGCGCTGAGGAGGCCGGCACGCGTGGTGGCGCCGATGAGGGTGAAGTGCGGCAGTTCCATCTTGAGCGTGCGCGCGGCCGGGCCCTGGCCGATGACCACGTCGATGTAGAAATCCTCCATCGCCGAGTAGAGAACTTCTTCGACTGGTGCGGGCAGGCGATGAATCTCGTCGATGAAGAGCGTGTCGCCCTTCTCGAGGTTCGTCAGTGTCGCGACGAGGTCGCCTGCTTTTTCCAGCGCCGGACCAGAAGTTGATCGGACCGCCGCGTCCATCTCGTTGGCGATGATGTTCGCGAGCGTCGTCTTGCCGAGGCCGGGCGGGCCGAAGAGGAGAACGTGATCGAGCGGCTCGTGGCGTTTGCGTGCGGCAGCAATCGAGATGTCTAGGTTCGCTTTGACCTTCTGCTGACCGATGTACTCGCGCAGCCGCCGCGGACGAAGCGACAACTCGACCGTCGCGTCGTCTTCGACAGGAACGGCGGAGAGGATGCGGTCGTCGGGCATGAGAGGTTAGTTTACCGCGCCGTAGTCGCCGCAGACGTGCCTTCGGTGTAACCTCGTTGGATGAAGAAGCGGGCAACTTCAAAGCGGGTCGCGCGTCCGGTGCCAGCGTCAATCCCAGAATCGGACAAGTGGCTCTACGACAACCCAACGGCGCTCGCAGGCGTTCGGAAAGGACTGGCCGATGCCGCTGCGGGGAGAATCGTGAACCTTGGCTCGTTCGCGAAGTATGTCGATTCGAGTGAGTTTAGCGAGTAACTCCGCGTGAGCCAGGTGACGCCGGCCTTTCTTCGTATCGTCACGGGTTTACCGCCAGGCGGGACGCCCGCCGGCCGCAGGCGAGACGCCTTCACTCCTTGGCAACGCGAAGCAATCAACCGACAACTGACAACGCGCTGCCAGAAAGGCAGCGCAATTCAGTACATCCCGAGCTGAAGCTTCGCCGCCTCGGACATCATGCTGCGGTCCCACATGGGGTCGAAGACGACTTCGACGTCGGCTTGTTTTACGCCGGGGAGCGCTTCGACTTTCGATTTCACGTCCGAGGCGAGGACCGGGCCCATGCCGCAGCCGGGAGCGGTGAGGGTCATTTTGATCTTGACGTTTTTGGCGCCGTCCGCGTCTTCGAGCTCGCAGAGATAGACGAGGCCGAGGTCGACGATGTTGACGGGGATCTCGGGGTCGTAGCAGGTCTTGAGCTGGTCCCAGACCATCTCTTCGAGCTTCGCGGGCGCCACTTCTTCGCCGGGAGTATCGGCGCCGGGCACGACCTGCGGCGGCTTGCCGATCGCTTCGACTTCCTTGCCGGAGATGCGGACCATGAGGCCACGTTCGGTGATGAGGGTGTACGAACCGCCCAGCGATTGCGTAATCGTCGCCCGCGCCCCCTCGGGGACGAGAACTTTCTCGCCGCTCGGAATCATGACGGCTTCGGCGCTGCGGGATAGGGTGACTTCTTCGCGGATGTTCATAGTGTTTTCCGGGTGTCGCTGATCGGGTGTCGGGGGTCGGAGAAACTACTACGACACCCGACACCCGACCCGCGACGTCCTACTCCGTTGATACCACTTCCTTGTCGCCTTCGATCGCGCTGTTCAGCGTGTGCCACGGTAGCGAGGCGCATTTGACTCGCGCCGGGAACTCCGACACGCCTGAGAACGCGGCGAGGCGGCCAAGTTCTGCCGTGCTGAGGCTGCCGGGCTCCCCGGTGACGAGTTTGTGGAAGACGTCGAAGAGCTGATGCGCTTCCTGCGTCGTTTTTCCTTTCAGCGTCGAGCTCATCACGGATGCTGATGCTTTTGAGATTGCGCATCCGTTGCCGGTGAAGCCGATGTCTTTGATCGTCTCGCCGTCCATCTCCACGAAGATTTTGTAGTGGTCGCCGCAGAGTGGGTTGTAGCCATCGACGGCGCGTGTCGCATGCGCCAGCTCGTGAAAATTGCGCGGGTTCTTGTTGTGGTCGAGGATGACCTGCTGGTAAAGCTCACGAAGATCGGACATGTTCTAGCGAAATACCTCGATGACTTTTTCGAGACCGGCAACGAGCGCGTCGGCCTCGTCTCGTGTGTTGTACATCCCAAATGACGCGCGGCCGGTTGCGGGTACGTTGAAGCGCATCATCAGCGGTTGCGCGCAGTGATGGCCGGTGCGGATGGCGATGCCCTGCTCATCGAGAATTGTTCCGATGTCGTGCGGGTGAACGCCTTCGAGCACGAAGGAGATGACGCTGGCTTTCTCCGCGGCGGTCCCGATGATGCGGAGTCCATCGATCTCGAGCAGGCGCTTCGTCGCGTAGTGAAGCAGATCCTGCTCGTGCGCGGCGATTCGCTCGATCCCGATGGCATTCATGTAGTCGATCGCCAACGCCATGCCGATGACGCCGGCGATGTTCGGCGTTCCTGCTTCGAATTTGTAGGGGAGCGCGTTGTACGTGGTCTTCTCGAAACTGACGGAGAGGATCATGTCGCCGCCGCCCTGCCACGGAGGCATGGCATCGAGGATCGCTTCCTTGCCGTACAGCACGCCGGTGCCAGTCGGTCCGTAGATCTTGTGGCTGGAGAACGCGTAGAAGTCGCAGTCGAGCTCGCGCACGTCGACGCGAAGATGCGGAACGCCTTGCGCGCCATCGACGAGGACGACCGCGCCGGCGGCGTGCGCCATCGCGATCATTTTCCGGATCGGATTGATGGTGCCGAGGGCGTTGGAAGCGTGGCCGAAGGCGGCGAGTTTGGTGCGCGACGTCAGCAACTTGTGGAACTCGTCGATGACGACTTCGCCGGAATCGTTGACCGGCGCGATGCGGAGATGCGCGCCTTTTTCGTCGCAGAGCATCTGCCACGGCACGATGTTGGAGTGATGCTCGATCGCCGTGATCAGGACTTCATCACCGGCGCCCACATTCTTCCGCCCCCACGTTTGCGCGACGAGGTTGATCCCCTCGGTCGTCCCACGCGTGAAGACGATCTCTTTTTCGTCGCGCGCGCCGATGAAGCGCTTCACGGTCGTGCGCGCGTTCTCGTACGCGGCCGTAGCGACCTCGCTGAGGTAGTGAACGCCGCGATGCACGTTCGAGTTTTCGTCGCTGTAGTAGCGAACGATGCGGTCGATGACCTGCTGCGGTTTCTGCGTCGTCGCGGCGTTGTCGAGATAGACCAGCTTGCGATTCGTGCGCACGGTGCGGTGCAGGATCGGGAAATCGCGGCGGATGCGATCGGCGTCGAGTGAATCGGCGGCGAGCGGCGATGGACGCGCTTGCGTTTCGGCGGCGGCGCTCATCAGTTGACCACCTCGTCCTTGAACCGTCCCTCTTTCTTCATGCGGGACGGCATCCGCGCGAACAGCGTCCCCGCGCAGATATCGCGCACGGTGGCGACCTTCATCCGCTCCACGATCTCGCTGGCGAATGCGTACACGAGCAGGTTGCGTGCATCGTCGGCGCCGATGCCGCGCGAGCGGAGATAGAACAGCGCTTCCTCGTCGAGCTGGCCGATCGTCGAGCCGTGGTTGCACTTCACGTCGTCGTTGTGGATCTCCAGCGACGGCTTCGAATCGATGACGGCGGTTTCCGACAGCAGCAGGTTCTTGTTCGTCTGCCGCGAGTTCGTTTTCACCGCGTCGGGCTCGACGATGATGCGGCCGTCGAAGATGCCGCGGGCATTTTCGTCGAGGATGCCTTTGAACAACTCGACGCTGTCGCAATGCGGCGCGACATGATCGATGACGGTGTGATTGTCGACATGCTGCCGGCCGGAGAGGACGAAGAGCCCTTCCATCGAAAGACTGGCGCCTTCGCCGGCCAGCGCGGCGTTGATCTCGTTGCGCACAAGGCCGCCGCCGATGGCGAAGGTGCGCGACGTGACGTTCGACGAGCGCTCCTGATGGATCTGCACGGTGCCGATATGAAACGCATCGAGTGCTTCGTTCTCGTATTTGTAGTGATCGACGACCGCGCCTTCTCCGGCAACGATCTCGGTGACCGTGTTCGTGAAGTACGGCCCGACGCCGTAGAACGACTCGACGACCGTGATCTGGCTTCCGCGGCCGGCGACGATCAGGTTGCGTTGCTGCGTCATCACTGGATGTTCTTTGATCGGACTGGAAAGCGAGAAGACGTGAATGAAGCCTTCGACGACGGTTCCGGGCGCGATCTCGATGTAGGCGCCGTCCTGCCAGAGCGCGGTGTTCAGCGCGGTCATGGCGTGCTTCTCGTAGGCGGCGTAGCGCGCGAAGTGCTGCGCGAATGATTCGCTTTCCATCGCCTCGCGCATCGGAAGCACGCGGATTCCGGGATGTTCGTTGGCGAGCGAGGCGCGGTTCGCGTAGAGCATTCCGTTGACGAACATCAGCTCGGCGGCCGCTTGCTCACTAAACGGCGAAGTGCCTGTGCGATCGTTCGGCAGCTTCCGGTCGAATTTCCAGTCGTTGCTGGCGAGCGTTGCAAGGGAGGTGTACTTCCACTCCTCGAGCCGGGTGGTCGGCCAGCCGAGGGTGTTGAAGCGTTCCGCTGCCTGCGCGCGGATGCGGCGGACGCGCTCCGGCTCGCCATCGATGTGTTCGGGCTCGATGGCGGAGAGCGGGATTTCGCGATCAAGAACGCTGCTCATCGCGCCGCCGCTACCTCTTCTTCGATCCACTCATAGCCTTTTTGCTCGAGCTCCTCGGCCAGCTCCTTGCCGCCCGATTTCACGATCCTGCCGTCGGCGAGAACGTGAACGAAATCGGGGACGAGGTAACGAAGAAGACGCTGATAGTGCGTGATGACGAGGACCGAATGCTTCTCGCTGCGAAGCGCGTTCACGCCCTGGGCGACGATGCGAAGAGCATCGATGTCCAAGCCGGAATCGGTCTCGTCGAGGATGGCCAGTTTCGGATCGAGCACGGCCATCTGGAAGATCTCGTTGCGCTTTTTCTCGCCGCCGGAGAATCCTTCGTTGACGCCGCGGCTCATGAACGCCTCATCGAGCTCGACGAGTTTCATCTTCTCTCGCGCAAGCTGCAGGAACTCCATCGCGTCCAGCTCTTCCTCGCCGCGATGTTTGCGCACGGCGTTGAGCGCGGCCTTGAGGAAGTAGATGTTGTTCACGCCGGGGATCTCGACCGGATACTGCATGGCCAGAAAGACGCCTTCGCGCGACCGCTCTTCGGTCGGCAATGCAAGCAAGTCCTTTCCCTGAAACAGCACGCTTCCCGAGCGCACTTCGTACTTCGGACGACCGGCCAGAACATTGGCCAGCGTCGATTTTCCGGAGCCGTTCGGCCCCATGATTGCGTGTACCTCGCCAACGCCAACATGCAGCGTGAGGCCTTTGAGGATTTCTTTGCCGTCGATTCCGGCGTGTAGATTCTTGATGTCGAGCATGTGTGTGATTGGTTGTCGGGTTGCCACGTTGCCAGGTTGCCTTCGTCTCTATTGACAACCCGGCAACCGGTCAACCCGGCAACCACCTATCCAACGCTTCCTTCCAAACTTACGCCGAGGAGTTTCTGTGCTTCCACTGCGAACTCCATCGGCAATTCTTTGAACACTTCGCGGCAGAAGCCGTTGACGATCATCGAGACGGCGTCTTCCGCCGAGATACCGCGCTGCTGGCAGTAAAAGAGCTGGTCTTCGCCGATCTTCGACGTCGACGCTTCGTGCTCCATCTTCGCGGTCGAGTTGCGCACTTCGATGTACGGGAACGTGTGCGCGCCGCACTTGTCGCCGAGGAGGAGCGAGTCGCACTGCGAGTAATTGCGAGCACCTTCGGCCGACTTCATGATCTTCACTTCGCCGCGATACGTCTGCTGGCCGTGACCGGCGGAGATTCCCTTCGACACGATCGTGGAACGGGTGTTCTTGCCGAGGTGAATCATCTTCGTGCCGGTGTCAGCCTGCTGGCGGTGGTTGGTCAGCGCGACGGAGTAGAACTCGCCCACCGCGTTGTCGCCTTGCAGAATGCAGCTCGGATACTTCCACGTGATCGCGGAACCGGTCTCCACCTGCGTCCACGAAAGCTTCGCGTTCTTGAAAGCCTTGCCGCGTTTGGTGACGAAGTTGTAGATGCCGCCTTTGCCTTCTTTGTCGCCGGGATACCAGTTCTGCACCGTCGAGTATTTGATCGACGCGTTGTCGAGCGCGACCAGTTCGACGACGGCAGCGTGCAACTGATTCTCATCGCGCATGGGCGCCGTGCAGCCTTCGAGATAGCTGACCGTGGCGCCTTCATCGGCAACGATCAGCGTCCGCTCGAACTGGCCGGTGCCGGCGCTGTTGATGCGGAAGTAGGTCGACAGCTCCATCGGACAGCGAACGCCTTTGGGGATGTAGCAGAACGATCCGTCGGTGAAGACGGCGGCGTTGAGCGTGGCGAAGAAATTGTCCGTGTAGGGAACGACGGAGCCAAGGTACTTGCGGACGAGGTCGGGGTGGTTTTGAACGGCGTCGGAGAACGAACAGAAGATGATGCCTACCTTTGCCAACTCGGCGCGGAACGTCGTCGCGACCGAGACCGAGTCGAAGACGGCATCGACGGCGACACCGGACAGGCGCTTCTGCTCATCGAGCGAGATGCCGAGCTTCGCGAATGTCGCGCGCATCTCCGGATCGACTTCATCGAGCGAGTTGAGTTTCTTTTTCTGCTTCGGCGCCGAGTAGTAAACGATGGCCTGGTAGTCGATCGGTCCGTACGTCACATTGGCCCACGTTGGCTCTTTCATCGTGAACCAGTGACGAAGGGCTTTGAGCCGGAACTCGAGCATCCACTCCGGCTCGTTCTTCTTCGCCGAGATGAGCCGGATGATGTCTTCATTCAAGCCGGGCGGCGCCTGATCGGCTTCGATGTCGGTAACGAAGCCGTACTTGTACTCCTGACTGGCGATTTGTTCGATGGTGCTACTCATAGTTGACTCTCTGCTCTCATGGACAACAGTGGCTTGTCGATCTGCGCAACCGGCATGACGCCGCGCGTGAGATCGCCGAGCGTGACCTGCTCGAACGCCCCTTTCACCGCGCGGTTGATGCCGAACATGAAACGGCGCGACGGGCATGCGACACGAATCGCGCAGGCGGCATGGCCCTGATCGTCGGTCGTCTCGCATTCCACGAGATCCCAGGGTCCTTCGAGCGACTCGATCAGGTATCCGAGCGTGACCGACTCGGCATCACCGCGAAACGAATAGCCGCCGCCAACGCCGCGCTGCGATTCGATGACCTCACTCTGGTGCAACGTCTTCAGTACCTTCGTAACCATCGGAACCGGCAGGTGGTAAAAACCTGCGATCTCGCGCGCGGAGGCCACTTCGCCGTTGTGCCGGGCGAGATAGACGGCGGCGAGGAGTCCGTAATCAGTAAGTTTGGAGATTTTCAGCATCGCGATTTCCGAAGGGAGCGAAACAGTACCACTCCGGTACGGTATGCACAACCGCCGAGGAAGCCCACACCTTCCCCGTCGAAAAAAAGTGGCTCTCATGCGAGACTCTTTTGTGATAAATTGGCTGAACTTCTATCAACGATGACCAAATGATCCTTTTTGGGGGATCGTGACTTAAGTCACAGGCGCATGCGTACAAGACACATATATTCCCGAAACCAAACACCAGCCCGGTTGCGGTGGCGTGGCGTCACCGCGTGATTTACACCTTACAAACAGGTTTTCAGGAGGAGGAATCGCTATGAACAAAATGGTTACCCGGCTCTCTCTTTTCGTACTCATGTTCTTGCTGGTCACCATGTCCGCTTCCGCTCAGGCGACGCGTACGTGGGTCTCCGGCGTGGGCGACGACGTCAACCCGTGCAGCCGCACCGCTCCGTGCAAGACGTTCGCGGGCGCAATCTCGAAGACGGCATCCGGCGGCGAGATCGACGTTCTCGATCCGGGTGGGTTCGGCACGGTCACGGTCACGAAACCGATGACGTTCGACGGCACTGGCACGTTTGCCTCGTCCCTGGCCTCATTGACGATCGGCTTCCAGATCAATTCGTCCGTCGCCAACACCACAGTTACTCTTCGCGGCCTTTCGATCAATGGGGCCGGAACGACTCTGGGAACCAAAGGCGTGCGCGTTCTGACAAACGGCGGTGCAACCGTCAACGTGCACATTGAAGACTGCGTCATCTTCAATTTCAGCGTCGCGGCCGTAAGCGTCGAGACGAGTGCTACGGCAAACGTCTTCATTCACAATAGTACGTTGCGGTCCTGCCAAGACGGCATCGACGTTACTCCGACCGCCGGAACCGTCGGCCTTCACGTTGAGAATTGCAAGATCGACCAGAACTCCGCTCATGGCGTGAACCTTGTGAGCAACACCAAGGCATCGTTCGTCGGTACGAGCATTAACCACAACGGCCAATCTGGCTTGATCTGTTCTGTGGGGAGTGTCGAAGCCGACCTCGACCGTTGCGACCTGAACTTCAACCCCCATGGCATCTTCGCCGGAGCCGGGGGCTCGCCCATGATCCGCCTCACGCACTGCATGATTACCGGCAACACGACTAACGGCGTCTTCCTGAATGGCGGCACGGTCCGAGGCTTCACCAGCAACCTCATCGAAGGGAACGCTGGCAATAACACGATCACGAGCGTCTTACCTCAATAAGTTCGCTTCCGTTCCCCATCACCAGCCCCTTGCGTCGCGTGACGCAAGGGGCTTTTTATTGGCATGTTCGATGCGACAGATCATGGCAATGACCAACCGATCCATCGCGCTTATCGTCGCGTTCGCCTTGGTGGCCTGCCGCGGTCAGGACCAAGCCAAACGATCGACGCCCAACTACCAGGTTGTCGCCGAAGGTTCGGCGAACGGAGTGACTTCGACGATCAACGGGCCGGGAGAGAAACCTGCCCCGATTACGGATACCAACGCCAACACGACCACAAACTTCACCCTGCCGAACAATCCCAATCCGCTCGGCAACGAAACTGCCAGCACGAGCATCGCCGGAACGCTGCCGAGTTACCCTGCCGGCGCGACCGCTGTTCCCGTCCGGCGCGTCCAACCGCGCACGGACACGCGCGGAATGGCCAGTTCCAGCGCCCCAATCGTGACCGACACGATCGGAAGCACGACGCCGCCGATGCCGAAGGAAACACGAACGAAGCCGCGCCCGGACTCCGACACCAACACAACCACCGCCGATACAACGACGACCTCGGCCGACACCGCGGCGACGGACACGAGCACCAACACTTCGACCGACCCGGAAACGACATCAACCGCGCCCGCGCCGAAGAAAAAAACGGATCGCAGCAAAAAGCCCGATGATCAGCAGCCGCCTCCGCCTCCACCGGCGACGGACACGACCGGCACCCAAGGCTAGTTCTCGTTCTCGGACTTCCCCAGTCCCACGCTAGAATGCGCGCCCGATGCCGCGCCTTTCTTTTCAAGATCTGATCCTCCGCCTCCAGACCTTCTGGGCGGAACACGGCTGCATGCTCGAGACGCCGCTCGACGTTGAAGTCGGCGCCGGCACGATGCATCCCGCAACCTTCCTCCGCGTTCTGGGGCCGGAGCCGTGGAACGTTGGCTACGTCCAACCGTCGCGCCGTCCCGCCGACGGACGCTACGGCGACAACCCTTTCCGCCTCGGCAAGCACTACCAATTTCAGGTCGTGCTCAAGCCCTCGCCGCTGAACGTTCAGGAGTTGTATCTCGATTCGCTGCGCGCACTCGGCCTTGACCTCACCCGTCACGACATCCGCTTCGAGGAAGACAACTGGGAGTCGCCCACGCTCGGCGCATGGGGCGTCGGCTGGCAGATCCTGCTCGACGGGATGGAGATCACGCAGTTCACCTATTTCCAACAGGCCGGCGGAATCGATCTGTCGCCGGTCTCCGCCGAGATCACGTATGGACTCGAGCGTCTGACGATGTTTCTCTCGCGCCAGGCCAGCGTCTACGACATCGAATGGGGCGCCGGATTTGGCTACGGACCGGTGCGCAAGCAGGATGAATACGAGTTTTCCAAGTACTACTTCGAGACTGCGGACATCGAGATGCACTGGAAGCTCTTTGAGATGTACGAAGGTGAGGTGAAGCATTGTCTCGAAGAGAAACTCGTCCTCCCCGCATACGACTGGACGTTGAAGTGCTCGCATATTTTCAACACGCTTGACGCGCGCGGCGCCGTCTCCGTGACCGAGCGCGTCGGCGTGATCAAGCGCGTTCGTGATCTCGCCGTCCGCTGCGCGCAGCAATTCCTGGCCTCGCGCGAGGCGCTCGGATTTCCGCTACTCAATCCCCCGGTCAGTGCTCCGATGAAGGAGCGAGCCTAATGGCGGAATACTTTTTCGAGCTGCTCACCGAAGAGATTCCTGCGTGGATGCACGAGGCGGCGCAGGCAGCCCTGCTCCAGCAACTGACGAAACTGACCCACGACCTCGGCGAGCCCGCCAACGACCGCAATCCCGTCATCGTCAACAGCACGCCGCGCCGCATCATCTTCTTTCTCTCGCGCATTCCGTTGCGCGAAAGTGACCGCGAGGAAGAAGTCAAAGGTCCGCCGGTCAAAGCGGCGTACGACGGAGAAGGGAAGCCAACGCAGGCGCTGAACGGCTTCCTGAAAAAGAACAACGCAGCGATCGAGGACGTCATCGCCGGCGGCGACTACATCCGCATCCGGCGCCAGATCAAAGGCCGCGCGGCAGGCGAGATCCTGCAGCAACGCATCCCCCAGATCGTGGAATCGCTTCGCTGGCCGAAGATGATGCGATGGGGAAGCGGCGAGCACTCCTACATCCGGCCGATTCATTCGATCGTCTCCGTGCTCGACGGCGTGCATCTCCCGGTCACGATTTTTGGCGTCCCGTCGGCAACGACCACGGTTGGTCATCGCACGCTCGCGCCGCAGAAGATCGAGGTCACTTCATATAACGATTACGTCACGAAGCTCGAGCTGAACCGCGTCGTCATCGATGCCGAGCGGCGCCGTCACGTCATGGCCGAGCGGGCGCGCATTCTCGCCAATGAAGCCGGAGGAACGCCTGCGATCGATGCTTCGATCTGGTCGCAGTGGCAATACCTGACCGAATATCCCGGCGTCGTGCGCGCCGAGTTCGGCGGCGACTACCTGGCGCTGCCCGAAGAAGTGCTCGTCACGGTGATGCGCGTGCACCAGAAACAACTGCCGATTCGCACATCGGCCGGAACGCTCACCAGCTCCTTCCTCGCCGTTCTCGACAACGACGGCGATCCCGACGGCAACGCGGCGTATGGCAACTCGTTCGTCACAAACGCCCGGTTCGCGGACGCGAAGTTTTTCTACGAGACCGATCGCAAACGCACACTCGAATCGCGACGCGAGCAGTTAACCCATCTGCAGTTTCAGGAGAAACTCGGCAACTACCTGCAGAAGACCGATCGCATCGAACAGATCGCAGCAGCAATCACCGACGATCCTGAAACACTCGCTGCCGCGCGCCTTTGCAAGACCGATCTCGTCACCGAAATGGTGAAGGAGTTCACCGAGCTGCAGGGGAACATCGGCGGCATCTACGCTCGCGAAGAAGGCCTGCCGGAGAACACCTGGCAGGCCATCTACGATCACTACCTTCCCATCAACATCGACGATGCGCTGCCTCGCACGCGCAGCGGCGCGGTAGTCTCGCTCGCCGACAAGATCGACACGCTTGCCGGATTCTTCCTGATCGGAGCGAAGCCGACCGGCTCGAAGGACCCATTCGCTCTGCGCCGCGCCGCGCAAGGCGTCGTGCAGATTCTGCTCAATCGCGACAAGCGCAGTGTGAAGACCGGCATCGACAAGCTGATCGACGTTGCACTTCAGGCACATGAGCAACCGAGCAACCCGGCAACGCAGCAACTCAAGACCGACCTGCTCGCCTTCTTCGCGGAGCGCGTCCGCACGTTGCTCGAAGCATCCGCGTACGGTTTCAAATACGACGAGATCGCTGCGGCGATGGAAGCGGAATGGGCGGCGTCGCTGACCGATCTCGTCGATCGCATCGCCGCGGTCAAGGCAATGCGCAACGAGCCGAACTTCCTCTCCATCCTCGATTCCGCAAAACGCATCGCCAACATCACCGCTGGCCAGGAGATCGCTGCGCGTGTCGATTCGTCGAAGCTGGAGAATGATGTCGAACGACGTCTCGCGGATCTGGCTGGGATCGTCGTCACGCAAATCGAGGAGATGATTGGGGAGCGAGACTACAAACGCGCGCTCGAGACCTTCGCAGCTATGGCGCCGGAGCTGGAGACGTTCTTCGACGAAGTCATGGTCATGGTCGAGGATGAAACGCTGCGGCGAAACCGGATGGCGCTGCTTCACAAGATTGGCAGTGCCGTGGCTGGCATCGCTGACGTCACGAAAATCGTCGTCGACCGGCGCGAGTATCGGACGTGAAGTCACGCCTGCTCCTCGCGTTTCTTCTCCTCGCGAGCTGCTCGCGCCGGGCGCCGGAACATCGCGTGAAGCCGAACGAGCCGGGCGCGCTGCCCATCGACATCATCAATGAGCAGTCGAGCCTTCTCGATCTCTCCCGAGGAGCAACGATCGTTTCGAGGACTGGAGAGATGATGCTGCCCGTGTCGGCCATCAACACGATCGACGGTGATATCGGCACGTTCTGGCAGACACCACCACACGATTTTCCGCAGTCGATCGTCATCGCCCTCGGCGCACCCAGCCGCATTGACCGAATCGGGATCCGCTCGCTGGACGTTGGTTTCGAGCCGAAGAGCGTGCCATTCGAAAGCTCCATCGACGGTGTGACCTGGCAGCCGCTCGCTACGATCGCGCCGAAGACGATCGAGCTGGCGCAATGGTTCGACGTAGCGCCAACGACAGCCTCGTATTTGCGCGTCAACATTCCGGCTCCCGCCATTGCCGGCCACGATGTCCGCCTCCACTCGATCTACGCTCACGGCGTTGAGATCGCGCCGCGCGTCGATCCGGGCATCGATGGTTGTTGGTCGATCAATGGCAGCGCAGCATTGTTCGTTCAACGCGGCATTCGGGCGACAGGCGTTCTGATGCGAGGAGCACAGCCGGTCTTTCTCGAAGGCGCTACGACGGGACGCATCTGGCGATTCAACTGGATTCACGGGAACGACTTCGGTCTAACCGCGCTCGCGCTGGCGCCCGGCGATAAGCATTTCAGCGGCATCGACTGGCACGAGGAGGCCATCCCGCTCTTTCGCGCGTTGCCGTGGTTCGGCGAGCGGACGACGTGCGCTCCGGCCGTCATCCGGAAGGACGTCGAGCTGGCGTTGCTTCATCGCGCCAACCACGTCGCCCTGTTTGGGTTGCAGTTCGATGCATCGGGCAACCTTCTTACCGGTCCAAGCCGCGAAGAACTGCAATCGCTGCTGAAGATCATTCGCGCCGCGCCGCCGATCGACGTCGTCGCGCACGAGTTTCGTCAGCCCGATGCGCGGCGCAACAAAGAGATCGCGGAGCGTGAAATCGATTCCGTCAAAGGCGCACTCGCCGGCCTCGGCGCCGACATGTCACGCTTGCGTTTCCGCGCCGCGGGCAGCGACGATCCGCGCCAGAAGATCGAGAGTGAAATCGCCGCCGCCATCTACAGCAGCGTCGAGGTGGAAGTTCGGAGATAATCGCGCCGCAATGGAGCAGCCAACTTACGTCTACTTTTTCGGTGACGGTCACGCCGCGGGCAACGCGCAGATGAAAGACGTCCTCGGCGGCAAAGGCGCGGGCCTCGCCGAGATGACCAACATCGGCGTGCCGGTCCCTCCCGGTTTCACCATCTCGACGGCCGTCTGCACGTACTTTTACGCGCACGACAAAACCTATCCGTCCGAGCTGAAGAACGCCGTCGCCGAAAACCTCGGCAAGGTTGAGCAATCCGTTGGCCGCAAATTCGGCGACTCCGAGCAACCGCTGCTCGTTTCCGTCCGCTCCGGCGCCCGCGCCTCCATGCCGGGGATGATGGACACGATCCTCAACCTCGGGCTCAACGACGAAACCGTGAAGGGTCTGGCGATTTCGTCGAAGGATGAACGTTTCGCACTCGATTCCTATCGCCGCTTCATTCAGATGTATTCCGGCGTCGTTCTCGAGATCGACAAGGATCATTTCGAGCACGAGCTCTTTTCGCTGCGCGACAAATCAGGCGTGAAGACCGACGCCGAGATTCCTGCCGACGGTCTTCGCGGCCTCGTCGAAACGTACAAAGGAATCGTGCGCACGAAGAGCGGGCATGACTTTCCGCAGGACGTTCACGAGCAACTCTGGGGCGCGATCGGGGCGGTGTTCAATTCCTGGAACAACCAGCGCGCCATCACTTATCGAAAGCTCAATCAGATCCCCGATGACTGGGGAACCGCGGTCAACGTGCAGTCGATGGTCTTCGGCAACATGGGCGACGACTGCGCGACCGGCGTCGCGTTCACGCGCAATCCCGCGAACGGTGAGCACCGCTTCTTCGGCGAGTACCTTCCCAACGCGCAGGGCGAAGACGTCGTCGCCGGCATCCGCACGCCACTACCGATCTCGAAGGCGCAAGCGATCGGCGATGAAAAATCGCTTGAAGAGACCATGCCCTCGGTCTACGCGCAGCTCGAGGATGTCTACAAGAAGCTCGAAGCGCATTACCGCGACATGCAGGACATCGAGTTCACGATCCAGTCGGGCAAGCTCTATCTGCTGCAAACGCGGACCGGCAAGCGGACCGGTTTCGCCGCCGTGAAGATTGCATGCGACATGGTCGATGAAGGTTTGATCGATCACACCGAAGCGGTGGCGCGTGTCGAAGCAGGCCAGATCATTCAGCTCCTCGCGCCGGTGTTCGATGCGAAGGAAAAGGCGAAGGCGCTGTCCGGTGGACGCTTGCTCGGCCGCGGATTGCCGGCCGGACCGGGCGCGGCGGCGGGGCGGATCGCGTTCAACGCCGAGAAGGCGGTCGAGATGGCGAAAGACGATCCCGTCATCCTCGTGCGCGTCGAAACGTCGCCGGAAGACATCGCCGGAATGCACAGCGCTGCGGGAATCCTGACGACGCGCGGAGGACTCACCTCGCACGCGGCTGTGGTCGCGCGCGGCATGGGGCGGCCCTGCGTTGTCGGCGCCGGCACGATTCGCGTCGACTACGGCAAAGGCGAGCTTCGCAGCGAAGGTCATGAGCCGCTCGAAGAAGGCGACTGGGTATCGATCGACGGCTCGACCGGCGAGATTCTCGGCGGCAAGCTGGACACGCGGCCGTCCGAGGTCATTCAGGTGCTGCTCGAAGAATCGTTGCCCGCGGAGAAATCAGAAACGTTCCGCAATTTCGACCGGCTGTTGAAGTGGGCCGATGAGCTGCGCACGCTCGGCGTCCGCACCAACGCCGATACGCCGAACGATGCGCGTGTGGCGCGACTTTTCGGAGCCTCGGGAATCGGCTTGTGCCGCACCGAGCACATGTTCTTCTCCGAGGATCGGATTCTGCGCGTGAGAGAAATGATCCTCGCGCGCAACGAAGAAGGCCGCCGCAAGTCTCTCGAGACGCTGCTCCCGTTTCAGAAAGCCGACTTCGAAGGGATCTTCCGCGAGCTCGACGGACTGCCGGTCACGATCCGCCTCCTCGATCCTCCGTTGCACGAGTTCCTGCCGCAAAGCGAACAGCAGATCTCGGCGGTGGCGCGCGACATGGGTTGGGGGTTCGTCGAGCTTCGCGCGAAAGTGAACCAGCTTCACGAATCGAATCCGATGCTGGGCCACCGCGGCTGCCGCCTCGCGGTCACGTATCCCGAGATCTATGAGATGCAGGTCCGCGCGATTTTTCAGGCGGCCTGTGACGTGAAGAAGGACGGCATCGATGCGCGTCCCGAGGTCATGATCCCGCTCGTCGGAACGATCCGCGAGCTGTCGATCCTCAAGGAAATGGTGCAGCGCGTTGCCGGCGAAGTGATCAAAGAACGCGGCGTCGAGCTTCCTGTGATCGTCGGCACGATGATCGAGATTCCGCGAGCCGCGCTGATCGCCGACAAGCTCGGCGAAGTCGCGGAGTTCTTCTCGTTCGGCACGAACGATCTGACCCAGATGACGTTCGGCTACTCACGTGACGACGCCGGCTCGTTCCTCCCTGAGTATGTCGACAAGAAGATTCTGCCGAAGGATCCGTTCGAGTCGATCGATCAGGAAGGGGTCGGCCAGTTAGTGCGGCTCGGCACGGAGCGAGGACGAAGCACGAATCCTGATTTGAAAGTTGGCGTCTGCGGCGAGCATGGCGGCGATCCCGACTCGAT
Organism: Thermoanaerobaculia bacterium; assembly: GCA_963719365.1. Lineage (GTDB taxonomy): Bacteria > Acidobacteriota > Thermoanaerobaculia > Gp7-AA8 > Gp7-AA8 > JADGNZ01. The sequence continues at coordinate 4,201,803 of OY970380.1, forward strand.
CCGCTTCTTCCGTTCGTGCGGCCTGAACTACGTTTCGTGCTCGCCCTATCGCGTGCCGGTGGCGCGGCTCGCGGCGGCGCAGGCGGAGCTGGAGTTCAAGCACTTCGAGGGGTGAGGTGCTGATCAAGAAAAAGGAGCGCCTCACAGCGCCCCTTTCTAATGACTGCGAAAATCGAAAGCTACGTGAGCAGGCCCTTTTCCTGAAGCTCCTGACAGTCGATGCAGTACGGCGTCCAGGGGACCGCGGCCAGGCGCTTCTCGCCTATCGTGGCACCGCAGTTCGTGCAGATCCCGTAAGTCTCGTTTTTGAGGCGCGTGAATGCTTCATCGATCTGCATGAGAAGGTTGCGCTCGCCGTCGGAGAGCGAGAAGTTCAGCTCTTTTGAGTATGCGCTGGCGGCCTTGTTGGCGAGGTCCTGAATGCCATCGTCAGCCTGCGCTTTGCCGTCGACCTTGTCGCGTTGAAAAGATTCATGGATTTGCGTCTGCTTGGCGCGCAACGCATCGATGTGTTCCTGGTATGGGTGATCTTTGACTTTTGCTTTTGCCATCGCTTTTGCCATGTTTGAAACCGGCTCTCCTTACTTGTGGTACGGAATGTTGCGCATCAACGTACAGGCCCTGTAAATCTGTTCCAGTAGGACGGCGCGGGCCATCTGGTGCGGCAGCGTCATGGCGGAGAGGCTGAGAACATAATCGGCACGACGCCGGACAGATTCATCGAGCCCGACGTCCCCTCCCATTACAAATGTGACGCCATGTGGCTGGTCGATCGTGAGACGTTCCAGCCACGATGCGAACTTCAAAGAATCGATTGACCGCCCTCGCTCATCGAGGACGACCACATACCCTTGTTCAGGAATCGCGGCCAGCAGGCGGGCCGAATCGGCGCGCATGATAGCCAGATCATTCTCGCTCTGTCTACCGCGTTTCGGCGCCACTTCAACGATCTCGATCGGGAAGAAATGCTTGATCCGGTTGAAGTACCGCTCGACGACCGCGGCAAACTCGGCGTCGGCATTCGAACGAGGCCAGATGAGGTGAAATTTCATGTGCGGGGGGTGGGGAGTTGGGGGTGGGGAGTGGGAGCGGACAACACCGAGACGCGGTTCGCGGAGGGGCGGCAGACGGTCAGCAGGTTTGTCAATCTATGTCGCATGATTCGGCTCTCCCACACCCTACTCCCCACACCCCACCCCCTCAATCAAGACCGTACTTCTTTCGCTTTTCCAGCAGCGTCTTCCGATTGATGCCAAGGATCTGCGCGGCGCGGGAGTAGTTCGATTTTGTCTGGCGCAGAACGTCGCGGATGTAGCGCGCTTCCAGCTCGTCGAGAGTCCAGCGGTGGCTGGCCGCGGCGGCGACAAAATCGCTGGTCAGCGTTGGCAGCGACGAAGATGTCAACACCTCGCTTTCTTCGACCAGCACCGCGCGGTCGATGACGTTGCGGAGCTCGCGGACGTTGCCAGGCCACTCGTGCTCGACGAGCATGCGCATCGCCTCGGGGTCGATGCCGCTTTTCCTTCGAGCCAGAAACGACTGCGCAAGTTTCGGGATGTCGTCGCGCCGTTCGCGCAGCGGCGGAATCGTCAGCGTGACGACATTGATGCGATAAAAAAGGTCGCGCCTTAGCTCATTCACCAACTCCTCGGCGGGCACACTCGACGACGAGATGACGCGGCCATCCAGCGCCACGGTCTGGTTGCTGCCGAGGCGCGTGAATCGTTTTTCTTGAATCGCGCGAAGAAGCTTCGCCTGCAGCGCGGGCGCGAGCGAGGCGATGTCGTCGAAGTAGATCGTGCCGCCCTGCACCAGTTCGAGCTTGCCGAGCTTGCGCGCGTGCGCGTCCGTGAACGTTCCCTTTTCGAATCCGAACAACTCCGACTCGAAAAGCTCGACGGGGACGCTTGCGCAGTCGATGCGGATGAACGGATTCTGCCGCCGTCCGCCACAAGCATGAATCGCCTCGGCCAGGAAGTCCTTGCCGGAGCCGGACTCGCCGAGGATGAGGAGATTGACGTCGTGATCGAGGACCTTCTCCACCGTTTGGAGAAGCGCGCGCATCGAAGGACTCTTCGTGCGAACGAAGTCCCTGATGACCGGGCTACGATGTTTTCTTGCGGCGGACATTCGCCGGCGCTGCTTCCTCGCTCAGCTCCGCGGTGACGTTCGGGGCATCGCCCCAGAGCCGCTCCAGCCCATAAAAGCGGCGGCAGTCTTCGGTGAAGATGTGGAAGATGAAGTCGCCGTAATCGACGAGCACCCAGCGTCCGGGATTGGCGCCTTCGACGAGCAACGGCTTGACGCCTTCGTCGCGCAGCGTGTCGACGACGCCGTCAGCGATCGCCTGCGCCTGGCGCTCCGACGTTGCGGAACAGAGGATGAAGTAATCGGCGATCGATGTGACCTTGCCGACTGCGAGAACCTGGAGATCGAGAGCTTTCTTATCGAGTGCTGCGGCGACCGCGGTACGCACGCGGTTTTGGATGGGATCGTTCAAGGTTGACCCTCTTTGTACAAGCCGTAATGGTGAATGTAACGCGAGACGAGGGGATCGACAAACGCGTCGATCGATTGTCCCGCACGGACGCGCTCGCGAATTTCGGTGGAAGAAACGGGGACGGTGGCGTTGGGAGCGAAGATGATGCGGGGTGTGGGTTGTGGGGTGTGGGGTGTGGAAGACGATGTGTCGGGCCCCGGCTGTCGGGTGTCGGGCGTCGTAGGTAGAACGGGCGAGGCTTTCGAGAGCTTGTTTTTCTCTCCCACACCCCACACCCCACGCCCCATTCCCCGTTTCAACACCACAAACCTCGCCAACTCAAATAGCCGCTCCGGATTCTTCCAACGATGCAGATCGGCCAGATTATCGGCTCCGATGATCAAGTCGAATGACGCGCCTTCGTACTGCTGGTGCAATGCCTCGAGCGTGTCGACGGAGTAGGAGATGCCGCCGCGCTCCAACTCGATCGGCGAGAGAAAGAGCGAGTCGTGATCGCGGATTGCCAGCGCCGCCATCGCGAATCGATGCGAGCCTTCTGTGATCCTGCGCTCCTTCTTGAACGGCTGCCGCCAGGCCGGAATGTAGAGCACGCGGTCCCACTGCATTTCCTCGCGGACGGCAAGGACAGGCTCGAGATGTCCGTGATGAAAGGGGTCGAACGTGCCGCCGCAGATGCCGATTCTCATATCGCGGGACGCTGGAGGATTCGAGCTTCCTCCGCTTCATGACGCTCGGGCTCTGCGCGGTTCTCGCGCACGAAGCGGGCAAGCACGCGCACGAGGTCGCGCACGCCTTCGCCGGCGACGGCCGAGATTTCGTAGTAGTCGTAGCCGTTTTTCGCGGCGTACGCGCGCAGTTTTTCGGAGTTGCCCGGAACCGCGGAGTCGAGTTTCGACCCGCAAATGAAGCGCGGCTTGATCGCCAGCGTCTCCGAGTAGCGCTCCAACTCTTTCGCAATCACCTCAGCATCCAACTCGGGCGTCTCATTCGCCGCCAAGTCGACGAGATGCACGAGAACCGTGCAGCGTTCGACATGGCGCAGGAAACGGTCGCCGAGGCCGTGGCCTTCGTGCGCGCCTTCGATGAGTCCCGGGATGTCGGCGACGACGAAGGTTTCATTGTCATCCGCGCGGACGACGCCGAGGTTCGGGATCAGGGTCGTGAAGGGATAGTCGGCGATCTTCGGCTTGGCCGCGCTGATGACGGAGATCAGCGTCGATTTGCCCGCGTTCGGAAGTCCGACGAGACCGACGTCGGCAATCAGTTTCAATTCGATCGTGAGCTCGCGCTCCTCGCCTGCATTTCCATCCTGCGCGAATCGCGGCGCCTGACGCGTGGCTGTGGCGAAGTGCTGATTGCCCCACCCGCCGCGCCCACCCTTGGCGACGAGAACGCGCTCGCCGTCGTGCGTGAGGTCGGCGACGAGGTCGCCGGTGGCTTTGTCGCGAACGACGGAACCGATCGGGAGCTCGATCGTGTTGTCCTCTCCGTCAACGCCGGAGCAGTTCGAGCCCATGCCGTGCTGGCCGCGGCCGGCTTCCCATTCGCGGCGGAACTGCAGGTGGTAGAGCGTGTTGAGCCGCTGCGAGGCGACGATCCAGACCGAGCCGCCTTTGCCGCCGTCGCCGCCGGATGGACCGCCTTTCGGGACGAACTTCTCGCGGCGGAAAGCGATACAGCCTTTGCCGCCGTCGCCGGCTTTGACTTTGATGGTTGCCTGATCGATGAACATGTTTGTCTGCGGGGGTCGGGAATCGGGAGTCGGGGGTCGTAGCAAACCTGCGATGCCTACGACTCCCGACGCCGACAACCGATTTGTCTCTGTTTTTCAGGATCGGAGATCGGGAGTCGGCGATTGGGGCAAACACTCATGCTCCGACTCCCGACACCCGATCCGCGACTCCCGTTGCTAATGGTGCGCCAAAAAACAAAACGCCGCTCCGAAGAGCGGCGTCATCACAACGGCAAAGAGGGAAAATTACTCAGCGGCGGCGACAGGAGGGGTAACGCTGATGTAGCGCCCGCGCTGGCCCTTGTCGTGGAACTGGACGATGCCGTCGATTTTGGCAAAGAGCGTGTGATCGCGGCCGATGCCGACATTCACGCCGGGATAAAACCGCGTTCCGCGCTGGCGGACGAGAATCGAGCCGCCGGTGACGAACTGTCCGGCGAAGCGCTTCACGCCGAGCATTTTCGGCTGCGAGTCGCGGCCGTTGCGTGAGGAGCCTTGTCCTTTTTTGTGAGCCATGGCTGGTCTCCTTAAAGATTGATGCTGTCAATGCGAAGCTGGACGAGATCCTGACGGTGTCCGTGCTTGCGCTTCGTGTGGTTCTTGCGGCGCTTTTTCTTGAAGACGATGATCTTGTCGCCGCGCATCTCGCGGACGACGGTGGCCATGACCGAGGCGCCGCTGACCATCGGAACGCCGACTTTCGGCTGGTCGCCGCCGACCATCAGCACTTCGCTGAACGTGACCTTTTCCTGATCAGCATTGCTGAGCACGTCGCGCTCGACGTAGAGGGTCTCGCCCTGCGCGACCCGATACTGCTTTCCACCGGAACGAATGATGGCGTACACGAATGACCTCCAGGAAAAAGACCACGCTTTCTAGCACACAGCCGTCAGACGGTCAATTTTGACGGTCCGGCGGCGTGGACTGGGATGAACGGCGAAGGAGCGAGGCCTTATTCCTCGCCGGCAGCGCTCAGAACCTCACAACCTGAGTGGCCATTCCGATGCTGTCGGTCACGACGTCGCGCACCGCGACGACCACGCGATGACGCTCGCCTTGTCGCAGCTTGATGGCGTTGCGATAAACGAGCGTACCTTTCGGATCAGGAGTCCCCGACTTGAACCCCGGAGTGAGCGCGAAGGAGGACGCGACGAGATTTTTGCCAAAGTCGTCGAAAACCGAAACATAGACAACGAGGTTCGCTGCCACACCGCGCTTGCCCGGCAGGAACTGCAATGTGCGAAATGGCACGCTCACTTCGATCGGTACCGTGACTTCCTTGCTGATGGTTTGCGGGGCACCGAACCCCAGGGTTACCGGCAACGCGCTCACTTGCATCGCCGCGGCGGTTGGAGACTTCATGGCTCGCTCGAGTTGTACCGCCGTCGAGGTGTCGCTGTAGCCGGTGCGGTACTCCAGGAAGTAATCGCCCTGCCGCTTCAAGCGCACGGTGATCGCGTGATACTTGCCATCGTCCGCATGCCTCGGCGAATATCCAAGCGAGTAGAAGCTCGAGGAGGCCGTATCGAACTCCTGCACGGCGCGCGCAGCATTGTTGCCTGTTACGAGTCTTCCGCCGGTCTCTCTGGCTAGCCAGTACAGAGCTGACGTGTTGGTGACAGGCCGCGAGTCGCCCTTCGGAGTCAGCCGGTCAACATTCCAGATGTAAAGGCTGGTGTCGGATGCGTTCGCTTCGTGCACGATCGAGCGGCGCAAGTCTTCGATCGTCTGCTGGTTTTGCCAGACTTTGGTGGCTCCCGATCCGGTGACGCGATCGTTTGAAAATTCGCCCTTCCCGGGATCATGAGGGGCAACGTCGATGTCGTTGAGTCCGGGATCGCCGGTCAGGAGCAGCACGATCTTGCGCCCCGAGGTGCTGGCAAAACCACGAACGGCGTCGAGATACGCCGGCACGGTCAGCTTCGCGGAGATCACTCGTTCGGCATCGTCCATCGTTTCGGCCCGCTCCACGCGATCCTGCTCCATCTTCTCCGTGGACTCCTTGTCAAACGGCCCGGCGTGCTGCTGGCCTACGTTCGAGGTCAGCGAGCCACCTTCCCGAGTCGAAACGGCGTCCGCGAACGATGCCGCATCCTCCCGGCGTGCTCCGCTGAGCCGGATGGTCTCCAGCGCTTCATGAATGGCCTGTTTGTCGGACGAAAGCGGCAGCACCAGCGAGATGCCGCGGCCAATGACGCCGATCGACCATTCGTAGTCTCCGTGAAAGCGATCCGTGATCATTGCCTCGAGCTCGCGCAAGGCTGTATCGCGGTACTGCCGGACGGTGTGGCTGCTGTCGACTAGAACCAGAACCTTGCGCCGGAAGCGCGGATCCTGCTGCTCAGTCGCCGGCACGCCTGAGGGAACACCAGTTTCGCCTGCGGGGGGAACTACGCGTGTCTCATCGGACGCGTAGAAGTTCGTGACTGGCTGCAGTTTTCCGTCTTCGAAGATCTCGAAGTCGTCTCGTGTCAGACCGCGAACGGGCCCGCTCTTCGAAGTGACGGTGACATCGACGTTAATGACGTGGACGTCGATCGTTTCGGAAACCTGTGCGGTCAGCGTGGCCGAACAGAGGACTACTGCCAATGCGATGAGCGGCTTCAATTCGGACTCCTTGAGAATCAGAAACGCACGGTTTTCGAGCCGATACCGTGCCACGGCCGAAAGCATAGTCCCGCCTTTGCGTCGAGGGATTTAGATAAGAAACTCAACCGCTGGTACTCCTCCGGCGGGGACACGCTATCCCTCAAACACTACGGGACGCCTCGCGGCGCCCCGTAGTCACTCGAAGATGAAAGCCCGAATCAGAACGTGATGCGAACGCCGAGCTGCGCCAGGCGCTGCTCGCCTTGTCCCGGATCGCCGGCGAACGTGCTCGCCTGACCAAAGCCTCCGGTAAATGTGCACTTGCCTGTAGCATCGACGCTGCAATTGCCGTTGAAGTTCGCAGCATTCTTCGCGTTCAGAAGATTGAAGATCTCGCCGATCACTTCCACGCCGTAGTTGTTGAAGAACTTGAAGTCCTTCGAGAGGCGGACGTCGAACTGCGAGAAGGAGCTGCCGCGAAGGCTATTGACGTGAGTGACGCCAGGCGCGAGATCGAAGTTATATCCGTCTGCGCACTTCAGCACCGTGCCTGTTGGCCCGCAACTGATATCCGCTCCAGCCCACTCGGTATAGGGCGTGCCGGAATGATAACGGAAGATGCCGGCGACGTTGATTGCGTATGGCGCTTTGTAAAGCCCGCTGAGCGTTACGCGGTGCTTTTGATCGGTATTGAGAGGTCCGGTGCAGGCATCGCAGAGAGGATCGTACGGGTCGATGGTCTGATCGCGAACGCCGCGCAAATCGCCCTGGTGGCCGGCATCGGTGATGCGGAACTCATCCGCACCGGCCAGAATATTGCCGGTGGTGTGCGAGTAGGTATAGAAGCCCTGTAGCTCGAACTGCGTTCCGAGCCGCGCGTGGCCGCCGATATTGACGCCGTTGTATTTCGCGAAACCTTCGCCATCCCAGATGCGGAAGCTGGCAAAGGCCGGAAAGCGGCGCTGCCCGGTTGCAGGATCAATCGGATTGCCGCGGAAACGGAAGGGAATGTCCTTGTAATTAATGTGCGAGGCATCGACGTTCAGCCCGAGCCACGGATTCACCTGCCACGAATATCCGAGCGAGACCTGGTCTGAGTAGGGAGTTGCCAGCGTGGGCGAGGCAATCTCGTTGGGATTGGGGACGGCGGTTCCACCACTCTGCTGATTCGGCGGCAGCGGCTGGCCGGGCTGGAAGAAGCTGCCATTGGCGTTCTTGATGCCATTGCCGTCGTGGTTCGAGTAGCTCTGACCGTATGTCGACTGCACGGCCACAGCCGGAAAGAGGATCGTGGCATTCGTGTAGGGGAAATCGTAATAACGGCCGGCGCCGCCGCGGATGATGTTTTTCGAGTCGCCATTCAGGTCGTATGTGAAGCCGAGGCGAGGCGCCCAGTTGTTTGTGTCATTCTGGAGCTTGCCGCCTTTACCGCCCTGAAACGCCTTGAGGTAAGGATCGTTGTATTTCGTTTGCGTCGAGAGAGCCTTCCAAATCGGGTTCCCGGTCTGATCGAGATCGAAGCCTTTCCAGAGGTCATAACGCAGACCGACGTTGAGCGTCAGTTTTTGGTTGACTGATATGTCGTCCTGGCCGTAATAGTTAAATTGCTTGATGGGCGTGTTGTAGCCGGCAAATCCGCTGAAGATAGCGATGTCGACGACTGGCGAGCCCTGAACGTTGTTTTTCAGTGTGTACTGGCCGGACGTTCCTGTGGAGAAGTCGCCGCCAAGGAGTGGCTCATCGATGTAGTTCGCCCCGACTTTGAAGTCATTGCGCATCTGCCCCATTGTCGTCGACCATGCAAAGTCGTCTTTGTACTGCCGTTTGATCTGCGTGGTCGTTTGCGGTGTATTGATGCTTTGTCCGACACTGACGCCGCTGGGGTAAATGAGGGCAGGGTCGCTTGACGTGGCGAGAATGGCGTTCTTGAAGTGAGTGTCCTGGAAAACGAAGTCGTTGACTTTGTTTGATCCAATCTGCCATGTGTGGCCAAGCAGGATGGAGTGATAGTCATTGGTGAGCGTTCCCAGCGCGCTCGGCAGAATGATCGGGCTGGCGCCGTAAATATCGGAATTGCGCTGGTAACCGTAACGAACCTGCAGGAACTGGGTGGCGTTCGGATCGGCGCTCACTTTCGCGGTCAGCAGGTTGTCCTTGAATGGCGTCGGAACAGCCTGTCCATCGAAGCTGGGGTAGATCCCGCCGGTAGCGATGACGTAACTGGTCGGGCGCTCGAGCCGCTCGGCGGTGGCAAAGAAGTGCACTTTGTCTTTGATGATCGGACCGCCAATAGACGCACCGTACTGATTCCGTTTGTACGGCGATTTGGCGCTACCGCCTAGTTTCTCGGTTTCCGTTTTCTCATTGAGGCTCTTGTCGCGATAAAACTCATAGGCGCTTCCTTCGAAATCGTTCGTTCCCGATTTCGTGACCACGGTCAAAACGCCGCCTGTGGTGCGTCCGTATTCAGCTTTGTACTGCTGCGTCTGGATGTTGAACTCCTGAACCGCTTCGATATTGTAGTTCTGCAGGGCGCCGCCGATCGTGTCGTCGGTATTGTCGCCGCCATCGACGAGGAAGTTGACGTTACGTCCGCTCCCGCCGTTGAGAGCGATCGTCAACTGTCCCGGCTTGGTCGGATCGCTATTGACCGAGAGCGTCGTGCCCGGAGCGAGGGAGCCGAGGTTCGCGAATTGGCGGCCGTTGAGCGGCAGGTTGGAGATTTCGCGCTGGCTGACAACTGTACCGATTGCCGGCGTGGTCTCGATCAAGGGCGAGGAGGCTGTGACTGTGATTTGTTCCTTCACACTCGCCTGCTTCAACGTCACGTTCAACCCGCGATCGGTGGAGACATTGACCTCGACGTTTCGCGTGGTCACCGCGCCGAAGCCGGCCAGGTCGGCAGTGACTTCGTACGTTCCGACCGGAAGGGACTGGAAGCGATAGGAGCCATCCGATTCCGTGACCACACTTCGGGTGAATCCGGTGGCGCCGTTTGTCGCCGTGACGGTCACGCCTGGCAGTGCGCCGCCATTCGCATCGGTGACGCGTCCGGATAACGATCCGGCGTTCGTCTGGGCAAAGAGAAGGGTAGGAACGAGCAACAGGAAAGCAATGAGGAGAAGGGGACGAGAGCGCAAGGGCTACCTCCTATGTAAAACGCAAGATTTTCAGCGTCGACTGGAAATATTACCGCAAAGATGAGCTTCCGGCGCGGCTAAGACAGCAGCCGCGCGAGGAGCGTTTTGCAGGCAGTTCGTTGCCGATCGTAGGCGGCCGACTTGGGCATCCTCGCGAGAAGATGTCTTAGCGCGGCCACCGCTTGTTCCTTATTGCCCGCTACCTGCAGGGCGATGCCTCGATTCAAATCTGCTTCAAAGAAATCGGGCGAAAGACGGAGCGCAGCATCGAAGTAGGGGAGCGACTCGCGCGCATGCCCGCCTGCGACCAGCAGCGCACCGAGTCCGTTGAGAGGATCTGCGTAGCGAGGCGCCAGCGCGATCGACTTCCGGTACGCCTCCGCCGCCTCGTCGTTGCGGTTCATGGCCCGAAGGACGTTGCCGAGGTTGTTGTAGGCGCGCCCGTTCCGCGGGTCCGCTGCGATCACGGAGCGAAACTCGTTTTCAGCGGCCGGCAGATCGCCGCGCTCCGCAAGGGCGGCGCCGCGGATGTTATGAACTTCCGGTCTTGCCGGATCCCGCTTCGCCGCCTCGGAAAGCGCGACCTCGGCCTCGCGATCGTTGCCGTTTTCCTGAAGCGCCGCAGCAAGGTTGTACCAGGCATCCGCGTCGCTGGGCGCCAGCGCGACCGCTTCGCGATACAGCGCGATGGCGCGAACGTGATCACCGGTCTGGCGCAGTGCGCGCGCCAGGGTCTCGCGAAACACGTGGTTGGCAGGATCGTCGCGGACGAGTTGCTCAGAGACGCGACGGCGGCGGCGGAGCGCCCCGCGTTGAGCAGCGCAGTCGCTTCTTCGAATGTGCGAAAGAGTTGCACGACAGTCTTCGGATCGCGCGGCGTGACGCTCTGCGAACCTGACGGCGCCACGTAGCCGAGGCTGGCCAGCTTCGCTCGCGTTTCCGCGTCGACTGCGCTGGATGTAGCAGCGACGCTGGTGGCGCGAAGTTGTTCGATCTGCGCGGTGAGATCGCGATACGCGCGCCGCTGCGAAGTCACGACGCTGGCGGTCTCGCCGGGATCGCGGTCGAGATCGTAAAGCTCAGGCGACGGCGCGCTGATCAACTTCGTCGCGCCCGTACGCAGCGAGGCCAGCTCGCTCCATCCAAACGTGGCCGGGTACTTCGTCTCCGCGTAGACCGATTCGGCGCGCGGCTCGCGTCCGGCGCGCAGATCGGCCGCGAGGTCGCGCCCGTCGACCGGATTTGCGAATGGCGTCCCGGCCAGCGAAGCGATGGTCGGCGCGATATCGGTCGTGCTCACAGGCGTCCGCACCACATGCGCCGTGAGCGATGGTGCGGCAACGATCATCGGCACGTGAAGCGCCGGCTCGTAAAGCAGAAGACCGTGCGTGAGCTCTCCGTGGGCGCCGAGGGATTCGCCGTGGTCGCCGGCGACGACGATAATCGTGTTGTTGGGATCGACCGCCGCCAGCAATCGCGCGACTTGCGCATCGACGTACGCGATCTCGCCCTCGTACGTTTGTGGATATGGCGGCGGCGGCGCGTACGGAGCGTGCGCATCATAGAGGTGGACCCAGGCGAAAAACGGGCGTGCATCGTTTTGACGCAACCAGCTCAGTGCGCGGTCGATAACCTCGACGGCGTGGCGTTCGGCTTCGAACGTGCCGCTGCCATCGCTCGCATCGCGCGCGATGTCGTCGTCGTAACGCTCGAATCCGCGATCGAGGCCGAAGCGATGATCGAGAATGAAGGAGCCAACGAACGCACCGGTGCGGTAGCCCGCGCGGCTGAACATCGTCGCAAGCGTGTCCCGGTTCGCCGGGAACGTTCCGATGCCGTTATTGCGAAGACCGTGATGCAGCGGCAAGAGGCCTGACAGCAGCGATGCGTGCGCCGGAAGGGTTAGTGGAACAGGCGAATCCGCGGCATCGAATCGAACACCTTCGCGAGCGAGGCGGGCCAGCGCTGGAGTGGCGGCCCCGATGCGATCGGCGCGAAATGTGTCGAGCGTGATGAAGAGAACGTTGGGACGCTGCGATTCGCGGCACGTTGTCAGAAAAAGCAGCCCGAGGATGCACCCAGCGCGGCGAAGGATCACGGAGCCATTCTGCACGATCGCAGGTGGTTAATTGGGTGAGACACCAATGATTCGAATCGAAAATCCGATTTATTGAAGGCTGTCACTTTGGACGCCGGGCCGGTGCTTGCGCTAAGCAGCTAAAAATACTACGCTCGCGCCGCCTCGGGCTCCGTCAGGTCCGGCGGCAGCGTGCATGCACGCATTGTCAGGTCAGCAGCCCGAAAAAAGCAGCCCACGCGGCAACGCATCCAATCAAGCTACGGAGGTACGCCAAACCTCAGAGTGTGATTACGTCAGGTCAGGGTAAAGCATCGCAGTCAAACCGCTGTATACGTCAGGTTAGGAGAATGAAAACAATGGTCTTAAAAACAGTTCGAGTTGCACTACTGCTAGGGTTAGTGCTCCTGGTCGCGACCGGCGCGTTCGCGCAGACGACCGGTTCGATCGTGGGCACGGTCGCTCAGGCAGGAACGCCGCTTCCCGGCGTGACCGTCGAGGCGCGCTCGCCGAATCTTCAGGGCACGCGCGTGGAAACGACTGATGCCGGGGGGCACTTCCGGTTGAGCGCTCTGCCTCCGGGCGATTACACCGTTGTGGCGAGCCTTTCGGGGTTCAACACTGTGACCCAGAAGAACGTCCACGTCGGCCTCGGGGCCACCGTGACGCTCGAAGTGGGGATCAGTCCTGCCGCTTCGGAGCGGATCACGGTTACCGGCGCTGCGCCAGTCATCGACGTAACTTCGTCGTCGACCGGCACCAACGTCACCAGCGAGACGATGGCCTCGCTGCCGATCGCCCGCAACTTTACGGGCGTCACCCAGATCGCGCCAGGCACGAAGCAAGATGCGGCTGGTACGACGGTCTACGGCTCCACGGGAGCCGAGAATCAGTATGTGATTGACGGCCTCAACACGACCGGTATTCGTGCGGGCCAGGACGTGAAGCAACTGAACTTCGACTTCGTTCAGGAAGTGGAAGTCAAGACCGGCGGCATGCCTGCCGAATACGGACGCATGACCGGTGGCATGATCAACGCCATCACCAAGTCCGGCGGCAACGAGTTCACGGGCGACGTTTTCGGTTTCGATCAGGCGGGCGGCCTGCGCTCCAGCAACGCCACGCTCGACCAGCGGCCGCTCACGGCCGGTTCGACGACTACGGATCACTCCCAGCTCGATTACGGCCTCGATGCCGGTGGCTATTTCATCAAAGATCGCCTCTGGTTCTTCGGCGCGTTCGACAAGACGGATACGACTCGCGCGAACTATCGCATCAACAGCACACTGGTCATTCCGTCGGAGCCTGATCTGCCAGCCGGATATACGCTTCCCATCGGCTCTGTGATCGACACCAAGGTCAAGAGCCAGTTGTTCGCTGGTAAGCTGACTCTGCGCGCCACCGAGAGCCAGAACCTCACCGTCTCGCTCTTCGGCGACCCGACCAAAACCAGTGGCGCGCTGTTCGGCGTCAACGGTCCCCCCACTACAACGCAGGGCGAACTGAAGACCGGCGGCAGCGACTACATCGGCCGCTACAGCGGAATCTTCACCACGAAGTACCTGCTGAATGCCGAGGCTGGACACCACCACGAAGACGGCACCACTACCGGCGTCGGGACCACGATTCCCGGTGCGATTGACGCGACTGTCAAACCCAACGTCCTCACCGGTGGGTTCGGCTTCTTCGATAGAAACACATACGATCGCGACACCGCCAAGCTCAGCGCCACGGCCTTCCTTTCGAACCACGAATTCAAAGCCGGCGGCGATTACGAAAAGATGCAGGCCGACGTTCAGAACTTCCAAGGCGGCGCTGGCCAGCGCATTTACCGGTTCAAGAGCGGCAGCACCTTCTATTACCGTCACCGCTACTATGTCGACGATCTGGCATCGGGATTCAACTTGGCCGATCCGACGACCTGGAAGATCGCTCTTCCGCAGGTTGCGCAGCCGGAGACCAAGAACAACTCGTTGTACGCGCAGGATAGCTGGCGCGTGGCACCGAACTTCACGGTCAACGCCGGTCTTCGCTGGGAATCGCAGAAACTTCTCGGCCGCGGCGGCGTCGTGGCAACGGAGATCAACGACAACTGGGCGCCGCGGCTCGGCGTGATCTGGGATGTGGCCAATAACGGCCGCAGCAAGCTTTACGGGAACGCTGGCCGCTTCTACGAAAACATCCCGATGGACATCAACATCCGTTCCTTCGGTGGTGAGCTCGTTTGCTTCTGCTACAACTTCAGCTCCGATCCGGCCGCTCTCGCTCCGGATCTGAAAGCACCGAAGAAAAGCTCCCTGCTGGGTGGCGCCACTCCCGTCGATCCCAACCTGAAGGGGCAGTACATCGACGAGCTCCTGGGCGGCTACGAATATGAAATCCGTCCGAATCTGGCCATCGGCATCAAGGGCACGTACCGCAAGCTCGGACGCGTCATCGAAGACATGCTCAAAGCACCCATCGACGGCTCGTACATCATCACCAATCCAGGCTCCGGTATCGGTGCCGAATCCGGCTTCTACGATGGCGTGAGCACCGCTCCGGCCCCGAAGGCCAAGCGTACTTACAAAGGCGTGGAACTGACGGCCAACAAGCGGTTTAGTGACAACTATCAGTTCTTCGCCAGCTATGTATGGTCTCGCCTCGAGGGCAACTACGACGGCACATTCCAGGCGTCGACCGGTCAGCTCGATCCGAACATCAACTCCGCGTACGACTACGCCAACTTCCTGGTCAACAACCATGGACTGCTCAGCAACGACCGCACGCATCAGCTCAAGTTCTATGGTTCCTATCAGTTCTCCAGCGGCAGCATGCTCAACGGTTTGGATGTAGGCGTTGCCGCGCATTACGCTTCCGGAACACCGCTTACGGCCGTTGGCTACTCCGCGGGCTATGCGAACTGGGAGTATTACCTGACCACTCGCGGAGCACTCGGACGCGGTCCTGCCGACTATGAAGCGGATCTTCATCTCGACTATCCGATCAAGTTCGGCACCGGACGCTTGAGCCTCATCGCCGATGTGTTTAACATCATGGATCGCCAGGCCAAGACAGCTGTTGACTTGCGATTCGACACGGCCGACGATGCGACGAAGGATCCGAATCATCCGTGCCCCGGTTTCGATGCTGTCTGCAACGGTGCTGGTGGTATCGCGGCCATTCCGGGAACCGTCAAGCCGGTAGGAACCGTGAATGTCGCCAATGCAACGAACCCTGACTTCCTGAAGGCAGGGACCCAGTTCACCCAGCCCCGCACGTTCCGGCTGGGAGCGCGCTTCACGTTCTAGTTCTTTCGTTCAACCAATAGTGAAAAGGTCCCGCGCTCGCGGGGCCTTTTTTTTCGCGTACGATACGCGCCGCCTTCTAAAGCGCCCACCTTCATGCGCCGCAACGTCCTCATCATTCTCGTCCCAGCCCTGATCGCCATCGCATTCGCAGCGGCGCTGATCACCATTCAGCCGGCCGGTCAGGCCCGCATCACGCGGAACGGCAACAGCGTCACGGTCCAACGAGGACGCATCGCTCTGCGCACGGCATTCGGTGGGAAGCCGTGTTTCGTTCCCATCGAGGGAAGCAATCTCTATTTCAAGCAGACGCTCGCCGCTGGATCGAAAACCGGCGACGTCGTCAGCGTTCCGGTCAGCTTTCTCTACGAGCCGCCATCCACGCTTCCCGCGGAATGGCCGGATGGCGATTGGTGCAGCTCTCTCAATGTGTTCGTGCAGCAACGGCTCGCCAAAGCGTTGCAGGAGCTGCCGGCAGATGCGCTCGTCGAACACAATCGCGAAGCCGCTGACCGGATCTCGAAATCGCTGGAAGACGATCTCCAACGCGTGCACCTCTCAGGCACCAGCGTTGCGGCGCGGATCGTACTGCCGGCGGGCTGGCAGCAAACACTGCCGGTCCCCGAAATTGCGCGCGCCGTCCAGTCCAGGCCTCCCGTCATCTTCATCGGGCTCGATGGCGCCGACTGGCAGCTCCTCGACGATTACGCCGCCAACGGCACGATGCCGAATCTCGCCCGCCTCGTGCGCGAGGGATCCAGCGGCGAGCTCGAAACGGAGCAGCCGCCGCTCTCGCCGATCGTCTGGAGCACGATGATGACGGGAGTCAGTCCGATCGAGCATCAGGTGCTCGATTTCACACAGTTCAATCCGGTCACAGGCATCAAAGAACCGATCACCAGCACGGAGCGAAAAGCGCCGGCGATCTGGAACATGGAAACGATGGCGGGCCGCCGTGCGGCGGTCTTTGGATTGTGGGCAACTTATCCCGCCGAACCGGTGCGCGGACTGATGGTTTCGGATCGGCTCTTCCCCTTTTTTTTCACCGCCGAATCATCGCCGCCGCCCGGCGCCGTCTATCCAGCATCGCGCGAAGCATGGGCGCGGGCGGGAGTCACCGCGGCCGAGGGTGCGGTGGATTTAGCGGCGATGCGGCGGTACCTGCCGGATCTCACACAGACTGATTTCGATTCTTTGCTCCACGATCCCGATCCATTCTCGAAGCCACCCAGCGCGTTGCGGCGCATGCTCGTCGAGACCGAGATTTATCGTCACCTCTCCGTCGATCTCTTCGCGGCCGGCAACATCCCCGATCTTTCGATCATCTACTTCGAAGGGACGGACACCGTCGGCCACATCTTCGCCCCCTTTGCTCCGCCAAAACAGCCGCAGGTCAGTCAGGCTGACTACGACCGCTTTCATGAGATTCCTGCGAAGTACTTCGCTTTTCTCGATCAGTTCCTCGGCGATGTGACGCGCGTCGCCGATCAAACGCACGCCACGATCGTCATCGCGTCCGACCACGGCTTTCAATGGAAGGAAGGGCGCCCGCAACAACTGGCCAGTTTCGCCGTCGCCACCGCCGCCAAATGGCATCGCAACCAGGGGATCTACCTTCTGCGCGGTCCCGGCATCGCTCCCTCAAAAGGACACACAGGCCGCGGCGGAATCCGGCAGATCTGCGCGACACTCCTGGCCGCGACCGGGTTACCTCACGCCGAACATGTCGCGGGACCGCCTCTGCCTCCGCTCGCGAATACGAACACTGCGGCCATCAACTACGCGAGCCATTTTCAGCCATTTGCGCCACCGGCAGCGACGGTCGCCAACAGCAGCGCCGGTGCAGACGAAGCAGTCGCAAAACTCAAATCCCTCGGTTACATCGGAACCGGCGAATCGACCGCACCGCGTCCTGCCGGTGCCGGCGCCTCGACCCGAACGGGTGGCTCGTATAACAACGAAGGCCTGATTCTGAAACACGAAGGGCGCATCCCGGAAGCGATCGCTGCGTTCGAAAAGGCGATGCAGGTCGATCCGAAGCTCTCGTCGGCCGCATGGAACCTAAGCGATCTCCTCTTCGATAAGAACCGTGATCTCCGGCGCTCCGACGAGCTCCTCATCCGCGCGATCGCGAACGGACATCCGGAAGCACCCGGCTTCGCCATCGGCCGCGCCATCGGCTATCAGCGAGCCGGTCACCTCGACTGGAGCCGCAAGCTTCTCGAAGATGCCGTCGCCGCCCAGCCCGACAACCCCGAGCTCCGCATGTTCCGCGGCCGCTACCGCGTGGCGCAAAACGAATGTGCCGGCGCGCTCGACGACTTCGTCACCGTGCAACGGATCCGGCCCGATGACCCTGTGGCATGGGCGTCCGCCGGTCTCGCTCAGATCTGTCTCGGCAACCGTGCCGAAGCAATGGCCAACATCCGTCACTCCCTGGAG
Source organism: Thermoanaerobaculia bacterium (assembly GCA_963719365.1). Taxonomy (GTDB): domain Bacteria; phylum Acidobacteriota; class Thermoanaerobaculia; order Gp7-AA8; family Gp7-AA8; genus JADGNZ01. The sequence continues at coordinate 4,219,570 of OY970380.1, forward strand.
CTCGACCCGAATCAGCCGAAACTCCGGCAGTTTCTCCAACAGTAGGAACGACGTGTTTTTCGCGAGAAAAACTACAGCCGCAATCTCTGCACGCCCGTCCCGACGTCGCGCGAAAGATCGTCGCGCATCGTCATTGCCACCGTATATTCGCCCTTCTCCAGCCGGACCGACATGCGATACCGGAACGCGCCCTTCACAGCCTGCGCATACTGCTCCGGCGTCAGCACCACGTCCTGAACCTGGTGATGAAATCCGACGTTCGTTCCGTTCTTGTCGAAGATGGACAGGTAGACGTGAACGCGCCCTTTGTATTGCTCGCCGGTGCGGAGCAGCGTGAGTTGTTGCCACGGCATCCCGCCGGTGAGCTGGACGACCGGTTTTCCGTCAGGGCCGGGCGATGATTGCGTATCGACATTGACTGCAATCGAGCTCGATGGCTGCAGGATCGAAATGCGAAGCCGCAGATATTGCTCGAGCTGCACATCGGGAGAGACATCGAGGTAGCCGCGGCGATGAAGAGCGTGAAGGCCGGGCTTCTTCAGGCGGACCGTGATGGCGTGATACTTCCCATCCTCCGCGCGCTGCGGTCCGTAGCCGAGTGAATAGTAGTTCGCCGATATCGCATCGACGGCATCGAGCGACTTCCGCACGGCGTTCGCTGTGAAAGTCTGTCCACCCGTCGCGGCAGCCAGCGTAAACGCCGCCGAATCGACGTCGCTGATGTCCGTTTCTCCCGTCGAGCTGGCTCCGACACGCCCGCCCCACGCCTGGTTCTCCACGTCATGCTGCGGCGCGGCCATGTCGCTCGGACGGACATTGATGACGTAGATCGCCAGATTGCCGGAGTTCGCCTCGAGCACGATCCGATCGATGAGGTTGGCAATACCTTTCTTGCGATCGTTCATCTCGTGATCGCGGCCGTTGTCGTACGCGGCGAAACTCGTATTCATCTCCATGCCGCCGGTGAGCAACACGAAGATCTTTTTCCCATCGACACCCGAATACGATCGCGCGGCCTCGGTCAAACCCTTTGCTGTGTTGGCGAGAGATCGTTCATTGCGCGACGTCCTCTCCCGCGCCTGAAAGCGGACCGTCTCCTCGTAATCGTAGCCGTTGCCCTTCGCGGAGCGGCGAAACGGATCGGACAGAATTTCACGATCGAGCTCTTCGGTCCGAAGCGAAACCGTTCCGCTCTTGCGCGCTTTCGCCACCGCCTCACGGATTTTCGCGCGGCTGCTGGTGAGCGGCTGGATGATGTCGAGCGACTGTCCGATCGTCGCAATCGACCAATCCGCGTTGTCGTCGAAACGTTCCTCGACAAAACGGTCGAGCGTGTCGAGAGTCAGAGATCGCTGACGTGCGTCGATGTAATTGTTGTCGATGACAACGATTACTTTCCGGCGAGGAGCCGGCGGTGCTTCCGCGGAAGCGCTCGAAGCCGCTACCTTCTTCTGATTCAGAGAGAAATTCGTGATCCGCTGCGGCTGGCCATCCTCGAGGACTTCGAAATCCTCCTTCGCCAGATTCGTGACCGGCTTACCGTTGCCATCGGTCACTGTGACATCGACATTGACGACTCTCACATCAATGCTGCTGGCCAGCGGCACCGGCTTCGACTGCGTCTGGGGCGCCGCAGTCGAAGCCATGAGGAAAACCGCGCTACAAAAAAGAGCTCCTCGGGGGATCATCGTCGAGTGGACCTAGATGCTCACACCTTTCGATACGCTTCCCATCTCGTTCGATAGGTCATCACGGACCGTCATCACGATGGTGAACGCCCCCTTCTTCAGGTGAACGTTCAACTTGTAGCGGAACGAAGAGTCGCCGATCTGTCCATACTGTGCCGAAGGAATGGTCACTTCCTGCATCTGATGATTGAAGCCGATATTCTTCCCCTCGGAATCAAAGACGGAGACATAGACGTGCAGCCGGCCGACGTATTGGCCGTCGACAGGAATGACCGTCAGGCGGCCCATCGGAAGGGAAGTAGTCACTGGAACGCTGACCTCTCCATCCGACGGAACAGCCCCGCCGATCTGAATTGCGATCGGTAGCGATCCCGGTTTTTCGTCCACAGAAAAGCGCGCCTGGAGAAACTGCTCGAGGCGGTCCTCAGGAGAAAGATCGATATATCCCTGCCGGTTTGCGACGTTCACGCCGCTTCGCTTCACACGAACTTTGATCGAGTGATACTGGCGGTCGTCCTCGTGCGGAGGCGTGTAGCCGAGGGAGTAGTAGTTTGAGCTGAGCGCCTCGACGGCTGCCATCGAGCGATCGACCGCATTTCTCGAGTACGAACCGCCGGTGCCCTCGGCAATCGTGACCGATGACGAATCGACGTCGGTCGTATCGATGGGCGAGGAGAGCTTCGTCGACAAGTCAGACGATGGATCGACTCCCGACCGGGCGTTTTCCGATTCGTGCTGCGGAGCGATCATCCCTCGCCTCTTGGCGTTGATGATGTGGATGGCGAAATTCGAGGCGTTCGCTTCGAGCACGACATCATTGAGAGCGATTCCGATCTGGTGCTGTGCCTCGTTGATCTCGCGGTCGGGCTGTCCACGCGTGTACGCCGTGAAGCTCGTGTTCGTTTCCATCCCACCCGTGATGAGAATCAGGACTTTCTTCCCTTCCGATGCCGCGTAGGCATGCGTCATCTCACGGATCGCGTTCGAAGTGTTGCGGATCGCCCGCAACGCACGCCAGGTCTGCTCTCGGGCCTGGAATCGAACCACTTTGCCGTAGTCAACGGTCGGAACGAGACCGGCGTCCTCGCTCGAAGCGGAATCCGATAGCTCGATGCGCCGCAGGCTATCCGAGAGTATCGAGCGGTCGATGGCATGCTGCTCAGGGAACGTACCGCTGTTCCGGATCTTGTCGATCGCGGCGTGAATCTCTTTTTTGTCTGACGTGAACGGATGCAGCATTTCCAGCCGCTGGCCGATCGCGGCGATGGCCCATTCATGCTCGCCGCCAAAGGTCTTGTCGACATAGGCATCGATCTCCGCCAGAGCGCGGTCGCGCTCGATCTTGTCGATGTAATTGTTGTCGACGAGAAGGACGAACTTGCGCCGCGACTGATCCGAAAATGGTGTGGAGGCAACCGAAGCCTGCGCCGATGGCGTCGTTCCCTTCAGAACGGCGTTCTCGATCACGTCGAAATTCTTGACGGTCTGCAGCTTCCCGTCTTCGAAGATCTCGAAGTCATTTTTCGTGAGGCCGGTGAGCGGACGTCCCGCGTGGTCCGTAACCGTCACGTCGACATTGATGATCTTCACATCGATGTGCGCCGTCAGCGGCGGCAAAGGGCCAACGTTCTGCCCAAAGATGGATGGGACAAACAGCAACGCAAACGACACGACCGCGAGTGACAACCGGCGCATAGATCCTCCCCTGAAGCGCCGATTGTACGTCCGGGCGGGATTTATGGGTGGGGATCTGCGAGCTGTTCCTCAGGCGTAACAGGCAACCAGCCTCAGCCCATCGCACAACGAGCGGCAAAACCGTCTTCGTGGAGTTACTGGTCGCGAAGACGCGAAGGTGCCTGGTCGTTTCACGTCACTCTGCGTCTGTAATGATTGGACACCGCCAGCGCACTACAGGCAAGGTATACTGATGTGATCGCAACATCGACACTTGGACGTAAGTTTCGCGACAACCAAGGAGAAAGACATGAGCAACAGGCTGAAAATCTTTTTGCTACTCGCATGTATCATCATGGCGGTCACGTCAACGGTTTACTCGCTGCCATCAGGCGGGCGCTACATAGCCTACTTCGCCAACGATACTTTCACTGAAGTCGTCGGAGAGCGGGACTTGGAGTGCGGCTCGGGGCAGTGGTGGTCGTGGGGGATTCGCACGGGTTACTACAGAAATGAAAGCTGGAGTTGCGGGGAACCCCTAGCTTATAACTGTACAGAGACCATATGCCAAGGTTATGTGGGTGGCGATCCTAACTCGTTAGACACGTACACGTGCCAGACGACCAGTTGTAACAACTGGTAGCGGTAGTAGAGCGGGATGAGTGCAGGCTTCCCCTGATGCGTTGGCAAAAGATCACGTTGCAGTTGCTGTATGCAGCGGCAGCGATCGCTTTCGTTGCGCTCATCTATTCCAACTGGCGCTTGCGTCGTGAGTATGACGCGACGCAAGCTCAGTTGGCTGCACTTTCCGAGCGAGCGATCGTTCCCTTTCGCGCCGGTGACGTCATGCCGCTGCTCGACCTGGTCGATCGCTCCGGACGTCCGGTAAGGATCACGCCACCAGACTGGAAGGACGCGTCGTTCGTCGCTTTCGTCCTTCCGAATTGCCCGCCGTGTCACGATCAGATTACGGCCGCGAGGGATGGGAAGTTGCGGAACGTGGTACTCGTATCGCTCGCCGGCCGCGAAGCTGCCGCGAAGGATCTGGAAGATGCGTCAGGAGACCTGACTCTCTACTTCGTCACTCCGGCGACCGCCGCGCATTTGAGGCATCGGATGAATGGGTTCCCTCAGGTGCTGCGCGTCGCGGCAGGCGGAAAGATTGCGGCAACCTGCCACACCATGGCCGGATGCGGCGCCGCGACTTGCAAATCCTGCGATCTGCCATCGACATAGCGAAGCGTGACGTGACGCGTCACGTATCCGCGCTCCGCGGCGATAAATGGATTGGCGAACTTTCTTGTACTCTGCGATCTTCGAATCGCGGTCTTTGGCGCCTTTGTACAGAATGTTGACCGCTCCCTCGGCGCCCATTACCGCGATCTCGGCCGTCGGGTAAGCGAAGTTCATGTCCGCCCGGGATGTGCTTTGAGTTCAGACTACTGCACGCGAGCGGCAAAGGTCGTCTTGATCACGCCCCCGCCGGAGTCGAAACTCGCCACTCCGCGGATCGTAACCGGCCCGTTCACGTCGCCCGTGTCGGTGTCCTGCAGCGGCTGCGCCCACGCGCGAACAGGCAGTACCACCGCTGATTGCGGCTGGATGGTGAGCGAGAAAGCATGCCGCACGCGCGCCATTGAATAGGCACCGGCAGGTCCGACCGTCTCGAGCTCGACCGACGTCAGCGATATTGGGTAGTCGAAGGGATTCGTCACGTGAAGGTTGTAATCGACCGGGACACCGTTGGGAACGGAGGGGTCGAGCGTCCGCACCGCCAGGCGCACGGGCGCCACTTTCGATAGTTGCGAAATCGTGACGACGGGCGTTCGCGCCGGCCCTCCGGAAGCGCAGCCGATCGCAGCCAGGAGGAGGAAAAGAACGGATGCCTTCTTGACGAAACGACTATCGCTCATCGTTGCACCACACGGCCCGCGATCAAAAGGAACGGCGGCCGAAGCCGCCGTTCCCGGAGTTTGATTCGAATACGACTTAGAAATTCAGCCTCACGAATACGCGGACTTCGCGAGGATCCTGATAGGTGTTCGGCTGACCATACCGCCAGTCGGGAACCAGGCCCAGCGCGACCTGACGATCGAACTGCCTCTGGAAGTCGACATTGCCGGCGAAGAATGCCGCTGCCTGCGAGGGATTGTTCGCCGAGCCGGTCTGCGTGCCAACACGAGGCGTTGCTGACGACGGACCGCACGCTGCGACGGTGACCGGACCGCTACCGCACGCCGTCAGGTCACGAATGATGATGCTCGTCGTGCTCGCGATCGGATAGTAGTTCGTGACCTTCTTCTGGTCGAACACGTTGAGAACGATCGCGCCGAGGGTCACGCCGTAGCGTCCGATACGCAATTCATGTTGGATGTTGAGATCGGTCTCCGTGATGTTCGGAGTGCGTCCCATGTCGTTACGGCCGTTCGGGAAAATGGGCGCACCCTGGAAACGCATCTCGGTCGTCGTCGGTGTGCCGCTGTAGAAATACTCATTGGCGCCGATGGTGGTGCCGGCAGTGAACGTATAGGCAAGCTGCGCCTTGGCCTGGTGCGGACGATCGCCACCGAGCGGGCCGGTCACTTCTTTGCCCTTCTGATCGAACAGCATGAACAGACTGTCGAAGACACGGCTGACGTTCGGCGACGTGCGCGCGAAGCCGGCGCTGGCGGTTACTTCATCGGAGTTGGCCAGACCGGAGTAGTTGCCTTTTAGCTTGCTGTAAAGGTAGCTGGCATGCAGCAGCCAGTGATTCGAGTAGCGCTTGGTGTATTCGACCTCGAAGCCGTTGTAGTCGCGCACCGCTTTCGGCATCGCCGGGCAGGTGGTGCAACCAAATGCCGCGAGAATCTTCTGCGCGACGCCGAAGCCGGGGTTGGCGATGAAGAAGTCCTCCGACTCCGAACCATCGGCATGAACGTTATGGACGCCGACGTCCTCGATGGCCCGGACGAGTTTCTTGTTCACCCAGCGGAAGCCGACTGCAGAAGAGTTGCCGACATCCTGCTGGAAGCCGAGCGACACTTCCCGGCTCTCCATCGGCTTGAGGTTCGGATCGACCAGCGGCTTATCGGCAGAATTGGCCGGATGGCGCAGGTCGATGCTGCTCCGCAGCGTCATGCCGGGGCAGGTAGGCTTCACCGCGGGGTCGTTTGTCACGTTCTGGCAACCGGTCCATTTCGTCCAGTCGAACGAGTCGATGTCGAATCCCCAGTAGATCCACTTGTCGCCGCCGAACGAGCCGCGCGGCAACTCCATCTTCATGATGTCGTAGAACGTGCCGTAGCTTCCGAAGGCCTTCGACCGGCCGTTCCCGAAGAGGTCATACGAGAATCCGAGCCGGGGCGCGACCTTGTCTTTGAAATCGAAGCTGATGGCGGTGTCACCAGTTGTACCGAGAGTTGAATAGGAAGGAATCTTCTCCGATTCGGTACGGACGCCGACGTTGACCGTCAGGCGGTCGTGCATCGTCGTCCAGGCATCCTGGAGGAAGAGACCCTCGATTTTGTCCTGGACGTTGCCGGTGGTCTGGAAGGTGTAGACGCCTGCCGAGCCATACTTTCCGCGTCCAGTGCACTGCGGGCAGACGCCGTTCCAGGTTGCCGTCACCAGGAAGTTCTGCTGACCGCGCAGCACGTCATTCTTGATGTTGTCGAGCTGGATGCCGCCTTTGACACGGTGCGAACCGCCGAGATCGCCGAACCAGGAAGCATCGAGGTTGATGTTGTCGCGTGTGTAGGCGTCCTTCTGCGAAGCGGTGTTTGTGGGGATGTTCGAGTAACCGGACGCCTGGACCAGGTTGGTCGGGATTTCCGGAAAGACCGCCGTATTGATTCCGCTGGCGAACGTAAGCAGCGGGTCCTTCGAGATGCCGCTTTGCGTGTAGTTGCGGTAGAAACGGCCACCCTTGGCAGAAAGGAACCACTGGGGCGTGGCGACGAAATCCGCATAGCCGGACGCCGTCCAGTTCTCGAGTTTGTCGTTCGGCGAATACAACAGCGGGTTGGCCGAGCCGCGTCCGGTTGAGCCGGGGAGCAGGTTGTCGGTCGTGTATCCGCTGTTGTTGCCCGAGGCTTTGAAGAGCAGCTTCGATCCAGCCTGGCCCGACAGAGTGCCGACCCAGTTATCGCGTTTGAACTTCTGCGGGAAATCCAGCGTCGCACCGCCCTGGGCGGGAACGAACGTGACTGTGCGGCTGATGGTCTGCCGATCCGTCTTGTATCCGCCATAGAACCAGAGGTTGTCCTTCATCAGAGGACCGCCGAGAGTGAAGGATGGCTCCACCTGATTCGTGCTGTCGTCCGCCGGCACGTACTGCTCGAAGCCGGTGTTCGTCAGGTTGAGCTGGAGGATCGGGCCGCGCGTAAGGGTTCGCGTGTTCGAGTCGATCAGCGCGTTCTCGCCGTTCCACGATGTATTCGTGTACTCGCCGCCGAGCGTTCCCTTGAACTCGTTCGTGCCTGTCTTGGTGACGACGTTGATCACGCCACCCGTCGAGCCGCCGAATTCTGCCGGATACCCTGCAGACTTGACCTGGACTTCGTCGACGAACTCGGTCGTGAGCGCTTTGCCCTGCACGCCGGTCTGAGGATTCGTGGTGTCGACGCCGTCCATGATGTAGCGGTTCTCGGCTCCGGAAGCGCCGTCGATCGAAATGCCGCCGGTCTTGTTGTTCTGGTTCGCCGATGGAGCCTGAACCACGACTGTGCTGAAGTCCCGCCCGCGCGGTAACTTCTCGAACGTCTCGGTCCGGATGCTGGTCGTGGCGGAGCTCGAGGTCACGTCGACCAACTGCGGCTCGGCCGTGACCGTGATGCTCGTGGTGACCGTCGCCAACTTCATAGTGAGGTCGACCTTCGGAGACGTACCGAGTTTCGCCTGGACATTGTTGGCACTCGCCTGCTGCATTCCTGAAAGCGTCGCCGTGACTGTGTAGACGCCCGGAGGAACGGAAGGAAAGTGGTAGTGACCAGTAGAGTCACTCTGCACCGATAACCGCTGGCCTCGGTCGGCCGATGATGCCTCCACCGTGACGCCGGGCAGGGCTGCGCCCGATGAGTCGGTGATGAGGCCCTGAATTGACGCCGTCTGCTCTTGCGCGAACAGCGGCAAGCTCATCGCTAACAGCAATGCGACGAGCGTCCCCCATGACGATCGTTTCATATCTCCCCCTGTTTGTTTTCCTGAACGGTTAGAAATGTTGCCGGGATGCCGTGGATACTAGTCCCAAATTAACCGTTACGAAACACAAAAACGGGAATATCTCAATGGGAACCAATAAGACGAACGAGCACTCGACTCGCCGAATCGTGAGCAACAAGAGAGGGGATGGGGACGCTTCGATTCGGAGGAATCTCTACAGCGGAATGTTGCCGTGCTTCTTCGGCGGGTTCTTGTCGCGCTTGTTGCGCAGCATGGCGAACGCGGTGATCAGCTTCCGGCGGGTGAAGCGCGGCTCGATGATCTCGTCCACGTATCCGCGCTCCGCGGCGATGAAGGGATTGGCGAACTTATCTTTGTACTCGGCGATCTTCGACTCGCGGTCTTTGGCGCCTTTGTACAGAATATTGACCGCACCCTCGGCCCCCATCACGGCGATCTCGGCCGTCGGGTAGGCGAAGTTCATGTCCGCGCGGATGTGCTTCGAGTTCATCACGCAGTACGCGCCGCCGTACGCTTTGCGCGTGATCACTGTGATCTTCGGAACGGTCGCCTCGGCGAGCGCGAAGAGCAATTTCGCACCATGAATGATGATGCCGCCGTACTCCTGATCGGTGCCGGGCAGAAATCCGGGTACGTCCTCGAGAACGAGCAGCGGCACGTTGAACGCGTCGCAGAAGCGGACGAAGCGCGCTCCTTTGCGCGAGGCGTTGATGTCGAGCACTCCCGCGAGGAACGCCGGCTGATTCGCCACGACCCCGACCGAATGCCCGTTCAGCCGCATGAACCCGACGACGAGGTTCCGCGCGAAGTGCTGATGCACCTCTAGAAAATGTCCCTCGTCCGCGATGTTGCGAATCAGATCGCGCATCTCGTACGGCTGGTTCGGCGAATCAGGGATGAAGTCGTTCAGGCTTTCGTCGTCGCGGTTGGGATCGTCCGTCGTCGCCACATGCGGCGGATCCTCCATGTTGTTCGACGGCACGAACGAGAGAAGCTCGCGGATCGTAGCCAGACAATCCTCGTCCGACTCGGCTGCAAAATGCGCCACGCCTGAAATCTGATTGTGCGTTTCCGCACCGCCCAGCTTTTCTTTGGTGACTTCTTCGTGCGTCACCGTTCGGATCACATCCGGGCCGGTCACGAACATGTAACTGGTCTTCTTCACCATCAGGATGAAGTCGGTGATCGCGGGCGAATAGACCGCACCGCCCGCGCACGGTCCCATGATCGCGGATATCTGCGGCACCACACCCGAGGCCAGCGTGTTGCGCAGAAAAATGTCGGCGTAGCCTCCCAGCGAGACCACGCCTTCCTGGATGCGCGCGCCGCCCGAGTCGTTGAGACCGACGATCGGCGCGCCGTTTTTCATGGCCAGGTCCATGATCTTGATGATCTTGGCCGCATGCGTTTCGGAGAGCGATCCGCCGAAGACCGTAAAGTCCTGCGCGAACGCGTAGACGAGCCGTCCGCCGATCGTGCCGTATCCGGTAACGACGCCATCGCCGGCGATGCGCTGCTCCTCCATCCCGAAGTCGGTCGATCGATGAACGACGAGTTGATCGAGCTCTTGGAACGATCCGGCATCGAACAGCAACGCGATCCGTTCGCGCGCCGTCTTCTTCCCCTCGCCATGCTGACGCCCGATACGCTTCTCGCCGCCGCCCGCCTCGCTCTCGCGCTTGCGGCGGTCGAGCTCTTCTAGTTTTTCGTCAAAGGACATGGGTGGTTGGGGGGTGGGGAGTTGGGGGTGGGGTGTGGAGCGTGGGGCAGAGGACGAAAACCGTTTCACGCGGAGATGCGGAGATGCAGAGCGCCTTTCTCTGCGTTCCCCGCGTCTCCGCGTGAAACCATTCTCTCTCGATTGCTCGGCAATGACGCTTCTTCCACACCCCACTCCCCAAATCCCACGCCCCACTCATAGCGTCACGTTCCGTTCCACGGCCACTTTCCGCATCGCCTCGAGGACTTCGTTCTCAGACGGCTCGCGTGTTCCGATCGTCTTCACCAGACGGATGCGTGCTTCCGCTTCGATGGCGTCGTACGCCGCGAAGTTTTCTTCGAGCGTTCGGGTGACGACGTCGATTCCGATCTCGGCATCGCCGAACTCGACGAGGCCGCGGTCTTCGAGACGGTTCACGATCGAACGTGCCAGAAACTCGATTTGACGGATGCTGGTAGCCATGCGGTGCCCGCGATTCTAAAGCATCATCGCGACGCCGAACGAACCGGCTGCATAGGGATACCAAACCGGCTCGTTTGCAGACACGGCTGCAACGCGCTCTGCGTTGAGCCCGATCGGAAAAACATCGTCCTCGTCGATGCAAAGAACGCGAAGGTTCGTGTCAGTGACAGGCGCGAGCAACGCGACCGCGATCGGAGCGCTCTCGTCGATCGCTCCGAACGGCAGCGCACAAAGATTGAGCCATGCGCGCCGCGGACGGATTGCGTAGCTGGGCCGGAACCAGTTTGGCGGTTCATCAGCCGTGACCGCACGCGTTTCGATCGCCTGCCCTCGTCCATCGAGACCGCCGCCTCGCTGCTCAATCGCGATCTCGCCGATGAGCGACGGCATTAGCGCCGCGGCGACGTTCGGCGCGAGTCGTATGCGAGGCGGCGCTTCGCGCGCGTCGCCCGCACGCGCGAGCGCGCTGGCGGCCAAACGGATCGCATCGAGATCGAACGAAGCGAGATCGATCAGCACTCGTAGTTTTTCTTTGACGAGCGAGACATGCACGCGCTGCGATTCCTCTCTCCAGGTCACTGAGTTGATTTCGTGAGTGGAAACACCGGACGAGACGATCAGCCGTTCCGCGAGACACGAGTGCACAGACAAGAGTGTCTGTGCCACAAAAGACTCCACTTGCTGCAGGACGTCGCTCTCCTCGGGCAGCGGCGCTTCTGTTCGTCGCGAAGAGGGATGTGGCACAGATACCCTTGTCTGTGCTCCTTCTTCCCAAAGCATCGGCCGGGCTTCGAACACGCCATCGACTTCCGTCGCCTCGCCGGCTTCCTCGACACGAATCGTCGTTCCGTTCTCGTAACGGATGACGTGTCCCCATTTGCGATAAAGGCTCGTCATCGCAGCGCATCCGTGAGCATCACCGGCGCATGCGATGCGACGTAGAGCTGTTGCCCTTCGCGCGAGCAGATCACGCCGGGATAGCGAATGGGCTCGCCCATTGCGCCGGTGAGCGAGGCTGCGATCTCCGACCTCGTGCGCTGCATCGTGAACGCGCCAGCAGTGGAAACAGCGATGTCGATCGTCACGATGCCGGTGACCGGATCGAAGCCACCTCCCGAGACGAGCTGCACTTCGATCCGCTCGTTCGGCGGCGCGAACGGCGCTCCCGATTGCCGGGCGACGAGGCGTGTCATCCGCGCTAACGGCACATCGCGAAACGTCTCGCGCCGCATCGCCAGCGGCGCTTCAACCGACAGCCAGGACGGCCAGCAAATCTCCGCGGCGTCATGTTCGCGAGCGTGCCCGATCGCTTCGTGAAGCAGCACGGCAGCCGATCCGTTTTGCCAAACGATTGGCAATGGCGCAGGCTTCGCCGCCGGCTTCGATCCGGCAAGTTCTCGAAGCAACGCGTAGTCGCGATGCACATCGTCGGGCGTCGTCACGATCGACACGCCCTGCATGCGGATCGTGATCGTCGTCTCAACACTCTCCGCGTCGTCCTCGCGCGTCGCGCGAACGCGCATGCGGGCCTGCGCCTCGGGCAGCGCACTCACAATCGCGCGCGCCGCGTCGGACGCAGCCTGGCACGCGCGCGCGAGGCGATCGTCGCAAGTGTCGATTGCGTCGATCGAGTCTCCAATCTGCCGTGCTTCGCCGTGCATCAGGCGCGACTCGATCATCGCGCCGCCCTGCCACGACTCGTCGCGAGAGACGATCGCGAAGGACACCGGCAACGGCAGCTCGGAAATCACACGCCGGATCTCCGACGCCCGACTCCCGGCTCCCGATTCCCGCGTCATCAATTGAATTGGAAGTCGACCCGTTTCGTCTTTGGATCGAAGCTCACCACCAGCTTGTGGTTGCTGCCCGGCTCAAAGTTCTGCGCGGGCAGGACCTTGTGCTCGCTCACGCCGAGGGACTGAATGACGACCCAGAACTCGAGGTTGGCATTCTTGGCGGGGAACTCCTTCGTCACGTTCACCTGCTTCGGCACATGCGTGTGGAAGAAACGGCGCTCGGACCAGAGATTCTCACGCGCCACCTCGTCGGAGCCCGCTTTGACGATGATGTAGCCGTCCGCAACCGTGCTGTTGACGATCGTCGTCAACGACGCCGGCGCGCTTGACGTCTGCGAAGTGGGCTGAGGCGCGCGCGTGGTGGTGACGCCGGAACGCGTCGTCGTCACGACCGTCGTCGTCGCCGTCTGCGAAGCAGTCTTCGAAGTCGTCTTCGCCTGCCGCGCCGATGCGCGCTCGGCCTTCACACGCGCATCTTCCTGTTGCGCCAATTTCAAATACTGCGCGGTCGCGTCGGAGCTCGGATTGAGATGGAACGATTCCTCGAACAGCGGAATGGCCTCGGCGAACTTTTTCTGGTTGTAGAGCGCCATCCCCTGATCGAATTGCTGCTGCGCTAACAGAAGCTGCTGCTTCCCGACCTCATCCTGTTGCCGGAGCTGCGATAGCCGCTGGACCATCGCGCCGATCGCCGGCGAGCGCGGATCGAGTTTCAGCAACTCCTGATATCGCTCGAACGCATCGGTGACGCGCCCTTCGTGCAGGACGCGGTTTGCTTCAATGCGAAGCCTCCGCTCCTTGGCGACCTTCGCTTCGGCGGCCTTGTCGACCACCGGCACCGCCACCTGCTTCGACCGCATCACGAGCAGCACGACGGCCAGAGCGATGAGCGGCACCGCGGCGATCGCGACGAAGACGATCGGATTGATGCGCGACTTCCAGCTCAGCTTCCGCAAGCCAGGAGCGCTCGCAACGAGTCCGTTCCAGGTCTTTTTCCAATCGACGGGAGCGGACTTTGTCTTCGTGACCGGCTTTGCAGCAGGCGCCGTTGCCGGCTTTGCCGCCGCAGGATTCGTATCCAACTGCGGCCCCGCCGCGCCCGGCGCCTCGGCGTTCTGTGCTTCCGGGAACGGGATCTCGATCGTCATCTGCTGCTTTTCGCGGTCGGCGCGCGTGACGACGGTGGCGTCGGCGAAAAGCGGTTCGTTCGAGCGTGTGGGACGCTCGCCGCGGATCACGGCGCGCAGCGCGTTCGCCATGTCTTTGCCGCGCTGGTAGCGCTTGACGGGATCCTTCGCCAGGCAATGGCCGACGACGTCGGCGAAGCCGTCAGGAATCGTGGGATTCGCTTCCTGCAACGGCGGAAACGGCTCGTGAACGATCTTGTAGGAAATCGACGTCAGCGAATCGCCGCCGAAAGGCTTGCGATGCGTGAGGCATTCGTAGAGGCAGATGCCGAGCGAAAAAATATCGCTGCGGCCATCGACCGGCGTTCCTTTGATCTGCTCGGGCGCCATGTAATTCGGCGTGCCGAGAAACTGGCCGGTCGTGGTGAGGTTCGCGGCGCCCGAGGTGATTTTGGCGATGCCGAAGTCGGTGATCTTCGCGCGGTTGCCTTCGAGAAGGATGATGTTCGCCGGCTTCACATCGCGATGGACGATTCCTTTTGCATGCGCGAAGTCGAGACCTTCGGCGACCTGCGCGATGATGTCGGCTGCCTGCTCGAACGACAGCGGGCGTCCCGCGGACAGCACTTCTTTGAGGTTCTGTCCCTCGACATACTCCATGGCGATGAACGACACGCCGGTGGGCTCGTCGACGCCGATGTCGTGAACGGTGACGATCGACGGATGGTTGAGGATTCCGGCGGCTTGCGCTTCACGGACGAATCGCGCCTGGAACTCTTTCGTGTCCTCGTCGTCGGCATGCGCGGAAGGGCGGATGGTCTTGAGCGCGACGAGGCGTCCGATGAGCGGATCTTTGGCAAGGTAGACGATTCCCATCGCCCCCTTGCCGAGCTCGCGAACGATCTCATACCGGCCGAGCTTCACCTGGTTTCGCTTATCTCCCGCGTCAGCTCCCGATTGCGCGGGAGGTTCGTGAGCCGTCAATGATAACTCCCTGCATCCGTACGATACCGTGGATCGCCCGGCGTGCCTGCGTCAGGGTGGATTCCGAGTGTGGTGGCGCATTTTAATTTATGATCTACCCCCTTTTGACGAAATCCCGAAACGAAGGACGACCAACATGAAGGTTTATGCGGGCTCTGAGATTCGTAACGTAGCGGTCGTAGGACACAACGACACCGGAAAAACGTCGCTCGTCACGCAGCTCCTGTTCAACGCCGGCGCCATCACGCGGCTCGGAAGAATCGACGACGGAACGACCGTCACCGACTTCGATCAGGATGAGATCGACCGCAAGCACTCGATCTCCACCGCGGTGGCATTCGCGGAGTGGCAAGGCTCGAAAATCAACTTCATCGACACGCCCGGCTTCGGCATCTTCGTGATGGAAGCGCGCTCGGCGCTGCGCGTCGTCGACTCCGCGGCCATCGTCGTCAGCGGCGTGACCGGCGTGGAAGTCTCGACGGAGCGCGTCTGGAAATTCGCGGAGGAGTTCGAGCTCCCGCGCCTTGTCGTGATCAACAAAATGGATCGCGAGCGCGCGTCGTTCACGCGGACGCTCGACGCGCTGCAGAACAAGTTCGGCAAGAACGTCGTCCCGATTCAGCTTCCCATCGGCGAGGAAAAAGACTTCACCGGCGTCATCGATCTCGTTTCGATGAAGGCTTGGAAGTACGCGCTCGACGGCTCAGGCAAGTACGAGACGATCGACATTCCCGCGGAGATGAAAAAAGAGGCCGACGACTGGCGCGCGCAGTTGATCGAGAAGGTGGCTGAGGGCGACGACACGCTGATGGAACGCTTCTTCGATCAGGGTGGCCTGTCGCAGGAAGAACTGCTTGACGGCCTGAAACGCGAAGTGTCCCATCATCAGATTTTCCCCGTCGTCCTCGACTCGGCCGCGCACAACATCGGCGGCCACGCCATCCTCGATGCCATCGTGGCGCTGCTTCCGCCGGCGGACGAATTCAAGACCATCGACGGCAAAGACAAGAAAGGCGAGCCGATCACGTTCGATCGCCGCGCCGAGGCCTTCCCGAGCGCGCTCGTGTTCAAGACGTTTTCCGATCCATTCTCCGGCCGCGTCTCGCTCTTCCGCGTTTTCTCCGGCACGCTGCAGTCCGATCACCCCTACTGGAACACGACCAAAGATCACGAAGAGCGCATCGGCAAGCTGCAACTCATCCAAGGCAAACAGCAGGTGCCGGTCTCCGAGCTCAAGGCCGGCGATATCGGCGCGGTGGCGAAACTCAAGGACGTACACACTGGTGACACGCTGGCCACGAGCCAGCATCCCATCGTGCTCGAGCACATTCATTATCCCGAGGCCGCGATCTCGTTTGCGGTGGAAGCGAAGGCGCGCGGCGATGAAGACAAGCTCGGCGTGGCCATCGGCCGCATCATCGAAGAAGATCCTTCGATCAAGTTCGGCCGCGACGAACAGACCAAAGAGTTCTTGATCTCGGGACAGGGACAGCTTCATGTGGAGATCGTCGTCTCGAAACTGAAGAAAAAGTACGGCGTCGATGTGATCCTCCATCCGCCGAAAGTTCCGTACCGCGAAACGATCACCAAGCACGCCGACGCGCACGGCCGCCACAAAAAGCAGTCGGGCGGCCACGGACAGTTCGCCGATTGCAAGATCACGGTCGAGCCGATGCCGCGCGGCGCGGACTTCGAGTTCGTCGACGAGATCTTCGGCGGCTCCATTCCGCGCCAGTACATCCCGGCAGTCGAAAAAGGAATTCAGGACGCGCGAAAGAAGGGCTTCCTGGCCGGCTTCCCAATGGTCGATTTTCGCGTGCGGCTGAAGGACGGCCAGTACCACGACGTCGATTCGTCGGAAATGGCGTTCAAGATCGCCGGTTCGCTGGCCTATCAGCAGGCGATGGAGGCGGCGCGCGCCACGCTGCTCGAGCCGATCATGCACGTCGACATCAGCGCACCAGCCGAGTACATCGGCGACATCATGGGCGACCTCAACTCGCGCCGCGGCCGCGTCGAAGGCGTCGATGCCGACGGCGACACGCAGACGGTGAAAGCGCGCGTCCCGCTGGCCGAAATGCTGACCTACGGCTCGACGCTGCGCTCGATCACGCAAGGCCGCGGCAGCTTTCACATGGAGTCATCGCACTACGAAGAAGTCCCGCGCAACCTCCAGGAAAAGATCATCAACGAGCATAAGAAGGCGCAAGCGGAGCACCAGGCGGCGCATTAGTTGCGGTCGCCTGGGCCGTCCGCGAAGCCCAGTAAATCGGCACGTTCGAGGCCGGCGAGATCCGCGTCCTGATCTTCGGAGGCCTCGAAATAAATTGCGGGCGCTTCGTGGCGGGCATGATGACATTCTGACGGGTCCGCGTTGAACGACTTCCATGCTCCGCACTGACTTCGCCTACGACCTTCCTTCCAACCTTATCGCCCAGGAACCGCGTGAGCGTGGCCGTTCGCGGATGATGGTGGTGTCGCCGCGCGAAGAGGCCGAGCCGCACATCGAGCACGATTCGTTTGCGAATTTTCCGGACCGGCTCTCCGCCGGCGATGTCCTCGTCATCAACGACACCCGCGTGATTCCGGCCCGGCTGTTTGCGAAGCCGAAGGAGGGCATGTCGCGGGCAATCGAGATCCTGCTGACGCGGCGGCTTGAACAGAATGTCTGGGAGGCGTGGTGCAAACCTGCCAAGCGTGTAAAGGTCGGTGATGAACTGATCTTCAGCGACACTTTGCGCGCCCGCGTCCTCGCGAAAAATGAAGGCACCGTCACGATCGAATTCGAAAGTGACAATGACATCGACGCTGAGATCGAGCGCATCGGCATCCCGCCGCTTCCTCCCTACATCGCACGCGAAACGCCGCGTGACGAAGATCGCAGCGCGTACCAGACCGTCTATGCCGCCGAGCGCGGCGCTATCGCTGCGCCAACTGCCGGGCTTCACTTCACACCGGAGATTCTCGAACGCATTGCCGCGCGCGGCGTCGAGATCGTCCGCATCACACTTCACGTCGGCATCGGTACGTTCAAGCCGGTGAAGGTCGATGACATCGCGGAGCACGTGATGGATGAAGAACGCTACGAGATCAGCAAGGATGCCGCATCCCGGCTGAACGCAGCGCTCGACGACCATCGCACCATCGTCGCCGTCGGCACCACCTCGGTGCGCACACTCGAAAGCGCAATTCGCGCCGGCGATGGCCGCTTTGTTGCCGGCCGCGCTGCGACGTCGATCTTCATCACACCTGGTTTCGAGTTCCGCGCCGTTGACAAATTGTTGACCAACTTTCATCTGCCGGAGTCGACGTTGCTGATGCTAGTCTCCGCGTTCGCCGGCATCGAGACCATCCGCCGCGCGTATGCCGAGGCGATCGGGAATCGGTACTTTTTCTACAGCTACGGCGACTGCATGTTGCTGAACGGCCGCGGCAGTTGGTAAGGAGAATCATGAAGCGAATTCTGGCCGCGTTGCTGACCGTCCTCTTCGTCGCAATCCCGTCGTTCACCGCGCAAACGCCGCCGCCCGCTCCGGTCACTGACAAAAAGGCCGAGCCGAAAAAGCCGGAAAAGGCCGAGCAGGAACCAAGGCCGGTCGCGCAGGAGCAGCAGAAACAGGATTCGCAGAAGAAGGATGCGCCTGCGCCGTCCGCTGCAACGCAACCATCGCCGAATCCGATCGCCGCCGAAAGCGCTGCCGAGAAAAAAGAAGACAAGAAATGGGACGTCAACAACCCGCCCGGGCCGCAGTACGACGTGCCGATTGATGTGACCGAGGGAACGTGGCTGTCGCTCGACGTGAGTCCTGACGGCAACGAGATCGCCTTCGATCTCCTCGGCGACATCTACACGATTCCGATGAGCGGAGGTGAAGCGAAATCGCTCACGACCGGCATCGCGTGGGACATGCAGCCGCGCTACTCGCCAAACGGAAAGTGGATCGCGTACACGAGCGACCGCGCCGGCGGCGACAACATCTGGATCATGAATCGCGACGGCTCGAAACCACAGCAGGTGACGAAGGAAACGTTTCGTCTACTGAACGAGCCATCGTGGTCGCCCGACTCCGAATTCCTCGTCGCCCGCAAGCACTTCACCTCCGACCGCTCCCTCGGCGCCGGCGAGATGTGGATCTATCACCGCAGCGGCGGCGAAGGTCTGCAGCTCACGAAAAAGCGCACCGAACAGAAGGACAGCGGCGAGCCCGTTTTTTCGCCAGACGGCCGCTACGTTTATTACAGCGACGACACGACGCCGGGCGGCATCTTCCAATACAACAAAGATCCGAACACGCAGATCTACGTGATTCAGCGACTCGACCGGCAGAGCGGCGAGATCGAGCCGTACGTCACTGGTCCCGGCGGCTCCGTGCGGCCGACGCCATCTCCTGATGGGAAATCGCTCGCGTTCATCCGCCGCGTTCGATTCAAGTCTGCGATCTTCATTCTCGATCTCGAGTCGGGCAAAGAGACGCCGTTGTACGACGGCCTCGATCGCGACATGCAGGAGACGTGGTCGATTCACGGCCTCTATCCGGCGATGGCCTGGACGCCCGACAACAAGTCAATCGTTTTCTGGGCTGGTGGTCACATCAACCGCATCGACGTTGCGACGAAGCAGGTAACGAACATTCCGTTTCATGTTCACGGCAGCCGCCGCATCGAAGAAGCGCTCCGCTTTCCTGTCGACGTCGCCGGCGCGACGTATCCGATCAAGATGCTTCGCTGGTCGACCGTTTCGCCGAACGGCAGACAGGTCGTCTACGGCGCGCTCGGCTACATCTACGTCCGCGATCTTCCGAACGGAACGCCGCATCGTCTGACGAAGCAGAGCGAGCATTTCGAGTTCTATCCCGCCTGGTCGCGCGACGGAAAATCGATCGTCTATACGACCTGGAACGATCAAACACTCGGCACGATCCGCATCGCCTCGGCGCTCGGTGGCGAAGGACGCGTGATCACCGACCAGCGTGGCCATTACATCGAGCCGGCCTTTTCGCCCGACGGATCGAAAGTCGTTTATCGCACGACGAGCGATGGCTATCTGCGCTCGCCGCTCTGGTCGCGTGAGCCGGGCATCTACGTCGTGCCGTCGGCGGGTGGCAAGTCATCACTCGTCACGAAGAAAGGCGCGTCGCCGCAGTTTGGCGCGTCGAACGACCGCGTCTTCTTCATGACGTTCGAAGATGAAGACAAACGCGGACTGCACTCGATCGGCATCGACCGCACCGACGAGCGCGCGCATCTGATGTCCGCCTCGGCAACGGAGTACGCACTCTCGCCCGACGAGAAGTGGGTGGCCTTCCGCGAGAAGTTCAACGCCTTCATCGTGCCATTCGTACGCACCGGCAAGTCGGTCGACATCGGCCCCGACACGAAGTCGATTCCGGTCGCGAAAGTGACGAAAGAAGCGGGCGAGTATCTGCACTGGTCCGGCGACGGATCGCGGCTCTACTGGTCGCTCGGCGCCGAGCTTTTCTCGCGCGATTTGAAAGATTCATTCGCGTTCATCGCTGGCGCTCCCGAAAAATTACCCGACGCACCGGCGACCGGCACGAACATCAGTTTCGCCCAACCTTCCAACGTTCCGACCGGCCGTCTCGCGCTCACCGGCGCGCGCATCATCACGATGCATGGCGATGACGTCATCGCCAACGGCACGATCGTCATCGACGGCAATCGCATCGCCGCGATCGGTCCGCGCGCGAGCGTGACGATTCCATCCGATGCGAAGGTGATCGACGCCGCCGGCAAGACGATCATGCCCGGAATCGTCGACGTCCACTGGCACGGCTCGATGGGCGCCGACGAGATCATTCCGCAGCAGAGTTGGATCAACTACGCGGCGCTCGCGTTTGGCGTGACGACGCTGCACGATCCTTCGAACAACTCGTCGGAGATTTTTACCGCGGCGGAAATGCAGCGCGCGGGCGAGATCGTCGGGCCGCGCATCTTCTCGACCGGCACGATCCTCTACGGCGCCAAGGGCTCGTTCAAAGCGGACATCGCGAACCTCGACGACGCGCTTTTCCATCTGCGCCGGATGAAAGCGATCGGCGCGATCAGCGTGAAAAGCTACAACCAGCCGCGGCGCGATCAACGGCAGCAGATCATCGAGGCGGCGCGGCAGACCGGCATGATGGTGGTACCCGAGGGCGGGTCGCTGTTCGAGCACAACATGACGATGGTGGTCGATGGACACACCGGCGTCGAGCACTCCATCCCCGTGGCGAAGGCGTACGACGACGTCACGCAGCTCTGGTCGAAGTCGCACAGCGGCTACACGCCAACGCTGATCGTCGGCTACGGCGGGCTGTGGGGCGAGAACTACTGGTACGCGAAGACGAATGTGTGGGAAGACAAGCGGCTGCTGGCGTTCGTGCCGCGCCGGATCATCGACTCGCGATCACGCCGCCGCACGCTCGCGCCCGACGACGAGTGGAACCACTTCAGCAATTCCGCTCTCGCGAAGAAACTCAACGACGCCGGCGTCTCCGTCCAACTCGGCGCCCACGGCCAACGCGAAGGCCTAGGCGCGCACTGGGAGCTCTGGATGTTCGTGCAAGGCGGGATGACGCCGCTGCAAGCGATCCGCGCGGCAACGCTGAGCGGCGCGCACTACATCGGCATGGACAAAGAGATCGGTTCGCTCGAGACCGGCAAGCTCGCCGATCTCCTCGTGCTCGACGCCAATCCGCTCGAAAACATCCGCAACTCCGAGTCGATCCGCTACACGATCGCAAATGGCCGAATCTTCGACGCGATGACGATGAACGAGTCCGGCAACCATCCGCGCGTGCGCCAGCCGTTCTACTTCGAGTTGCCAGGCAGCGAAGCGTGGGGCGCCGCGACGACCGCGGCGAGCGATGACGAGGATTAGTGGTTGCCTTTGACAACGCGGCGAAGCCGCAAGAAACCGACAACCGACAACGCGGGCGCCCCCGGCGCCCGCAATTCACCAGTAGCCCGTCGTCACTTCGACGTCGCCACGCACCACCGCCTGACACGCCAATCGCTCATCGTTCGCAAATCCGCGCTGCGATGCCACGCGTATTTCGATCGTCGTCGGAGCGCTGAGATTTTCAGCGCCTGACACGACGCGAACGCGGCAGCGCGCGCAGACGCCAACGCTGCCGCATGAGTTGCCGAGGGGTGCATCGGCGCGCCGGGCGGCATCGAGAATGGTCTCGTCCGGCTTCGCATCAGCGGCAGTGCCGAGGGGCTTGAAACTCACGCGCATTGGACGATTTTCGCACTAGTCGTTCACAAAGAATTCGCGCTGGCCGTAGAAACTTTCGGCGGTTGTCAGCGTCTATAGCTTCAGTACCAACGGAGGAACGAATGAGCACGGCGACGAAGATCACGGACGAGACGAGACTGGCGGAGAAGATCGTGGGGGTTCTCGATGCGGACGCTGTGCGCGTTTGCTCGGACGACCGCGATTCGATCCGCTTTGCCATTCGCTCGGCCGGGATGAAGCTGCGCTCGATCGTTCTTCGCCGCTGGGCCCTGCGCCGCCTGCTGAACGATCCGGCTGGCGCGGTGAAGGTCGAATATCTCCAGCGCGAATTGCGCCGTTCCGCGGGACATCGCATCGAGTACACCTATCCGCGGAAGGCCGTCGTGCGTCGCGATCTGCCCCTGTCGTTCCCCTCTCCGCTTGCGCACGCTCGCTGACGGAACGACTGCCGATCGCTGGATTTACTGACGAAGCGGGCGTAACATGGCGGCATGACCGCTGATCTGGATGCTCTCGACGTCAAGATCCTGACGCACCTTCTTCGTGATGGCCGCGCTCCGGCGCAGCAGGTGGCAGACAGCATCGGACTATCGCGCCCTGCTGTCGCCGATCGAATTGCCCGCCTCGAGCGCGACGGCGTCATTCGCGGACACACGGTCGTCGTAGAGCCGGCCGCGCTTGGGCACTTTGTAACGGCGTTCATCGCCGCGCGCGGCCAGAGGCTCGATGCAAAGCGAAAGAAGGCGTTCGACGCCATTCTCAAGAGCGACGAGATCGTCGAAGCGCATACCGTCGCCGGCGACGATTGCTTTTTCATCAAGGTTCGCACCGATTCGATTCAATCGCTCAACACGCTCGTGGAAAGATTGACCGCGCCGCCGTTGTCGCTCGCGACGCGCACCACGATCGTCATGCAGACGCATTGCGAGAAGGTGGGTGGCATCACGTTGGGAGAGCGATGAAGCAGAGCCGCACGCTCGCCTTCGTCGCGTTTGCGATCGTCTGCATCGTCTGGGGGACGACGTATCTGGCGATCCGCGTGGCGGTGACGACGATGCCGCCGTTTCTGCTGACCGGCGCGCGCTATCTGTTCGGCGGCGTGGTGCTCTTCATCGTGGCGAAGATTCACGGCGACGCCATTCCGCGAAGCCGGCGCGTGCTCGCCGAGGTGGCGTTCTGCGGCACGTTGATGGTGGCGATTGGAAACCTGACCGTGGTCTGGGCCGAACAATGGGTGCCGAGCGGATTCGCCGCGCTCTTCGTCGGCACCGCTCCGTTCTGGGTGGCGCTGATCGAGCTGACGCGGCGAAGCGGCGAGCGATTGGAATTGCGCCGCGGCATCGGCATGCTGATCGGCTTCATCGGCGTCGCGCTGCTCGTCACCCCAAATGGCGCAGGCAAGGCATTCGACGCGCACTTCGTGATCGGCGCGCTAGTGATTCAGGCGGGCTGCATCGCCTGGCAATACGGCACCGTGCGCGGCAAGTACGCGCTGGCGAGCATTCCGCCGCTAATGTCGTCGGCGTTGCAAATGCTCTGCGGCGGCGTTGTCGTCTCGATCGCCGGTCTTCTCCTCGGCGAGCTTCCGCACTTTCACGCCACGCCGAAAACGTTGGGCGCACTCGCCTATCTCGCGATTTTCGGATCGGTGCTTGCCTACACCTCGTATGTGTATGCCGCGCGCCACTTGCGCACAACGACACTCTCGCTTTACGCCTACGTCAACCCGCTCGTCGCCGTGCTCCTCGGCTGGTTCTTCCTGCGCGAGCAATTGACTTGGGTCTCCATTACCGCGATGGCGATCATCCTCACCGGCGTGGCCCTGGTTCAAAGCTCGCGCGGCGGACCGAAGCGCGCGACACTGATGAACGTTCCGCTGCCGAAGAAGGCAGCGTAAACTCGTGTCGTGCTACGTCCTCGATTCCTCGTCGTTCTGGCCCTCGCAGCAATCGTTGCGGCACTCACGCTGACGATGCATGGCGCGCCGCCAAAGCTCGGACCGCATCCAGTCGTCGTCGAGCTGTTCACGTCGCAGGGATGCTCGAGCTGTCCGCCCGCCAACGCATTGATTCACGAGATCGCGCACGATCCGGCGTTGCGCGGCCGCGTCATTCCGTTGGCTTTTCATGTCGATTACTGGGACCGCCTCGGCTGGCGCGATCCCTTCTCGTCCGCGGAATGGTCGCAGCGTCAGGCCCGCTACGTGCGCACGATGCATCTCTCCTCGGGCTACACGCCGCAAGCAGTCGTCAACGGCACCCGCGAATTCGTCGGCTCGAACCGTTCGGCGCTCAGCGCAGCGTTGGAAAAAGCATCAAACGAAAAACCGCGCACCGAGGTGACGCTGACAACCCATCGCGAGGCCAACTCACTCATCGCCACGATCCAAGCGACTGTGCCCGCGAACGATGACCTCATGCTCGTCATCGTCGAAGACGGCGTCACCACCAAGATCGAGCACGGCGAAAACGCGGGACGAACGATTACGAATGACGCCATCGTGCGAAAGCTGATCCGAGTGCAGGCTGGTCAGATGACGGTAACGGTTCCGATTGAGCCAGCGTGGCGCAACATCAGCGCCAACGCGTTCATGCAGGATCGAACCACGCTCGCAGTCGAAGCCGTAGCGGCCGCACAGGTGCGGTAGCGATGAAGCGCTACCAATTCTATTGATGGTTCGGACTGCTGGCGTCGTACGTACGAAAGAGGTATGATGTACGAACTATGATCAAGAAGCTTACTCGCACGGGCAACAGCGTTGCTCTGGTTCTGGACAAGCCGCTCCTCGAGCAACTCGGACTCGATGAAAACGCCGAGGTCGAGTTGTCGACGAACGGTCAGGTTCTCGTCGTGACACCCAGACGCGACCCTGCGCGTGAACGAACATTTCGAAAGTCTCTCGATAAGATTAATCAAAAATACGCCGGTGTGTTCCGTCGTCTGAGTGAGTAGTGAGTTTTCTTTTCCTCACTCTCGATGAAGTGCTCATCGCTCACGAAGAACAAATCCGTCTGTTCGGAGGCGCTTCTGGCATTCGTGACCCAAGCCTTCTCTTGTCGGCGATGGGAAATGTCGAGGCGACGTTCGGAGGCATCTTCCTTCACGAAACGATCTTCGAGATGGCAGCCGCGTACCTTTATGGCATCTGCCGTAACCATCCCTTCGTTGACGGCAACAAACGCACCGCACTCTCAGCCGCGCTTACATTCCTCGACACAAATCAGATCGAAGTTCACGCCGGCCAGAATGAACTCGTCGATCTCGTCATTAGCGTAGCTGAAGGGAAGATCAGCAAGGCGGCCGTCGCCGTCTTCCTTGAAGACCGCTCAACCTAACGTCACCTCACGTAATGGCACGTATACCCATGCGGATTGCGCTGCAAATAGTCCTGGTGGAAATCCTCGGCCTCGTAGAAATTCGTAAATGGAACAACCTCAGTCACGATCGGGCGCGGCCACTTTGCTTGCGCGCGTTGCTTCGCTGATTCTGCGGCGAGACGCTGTTTGTCGTCGTGGTAGAAAATCGCGGAACGGTATTGTGTGCCGACGTCGTTGCCCTGGCGGTTGGACGTGGTTGGATCGTGCAGGCGGAAGAAGAAGTCTAGGATCTCGCCAAAGGTGATTTTCGACGGATCGAAGACAATCTGCAGCGACTCCGCGTGGCCGCTCTTGCCTTTCTTCACGTCCTCGTAGCGCGGGTTGTCGAGCGTACCGCCGGCGTAACCGACAGTCGTGTCGATTACGCCAGGCAGTTTGCGAACGAGCTCCTCGACTCCCCAGAAGCAGCCACCGGCGAGCGTTGCGGTCTCGGTCATTTCTTCGCCGCCGCCTTTCCGAACAGCGGGAGGTAATCGCCGTAACCTTCGGCTTCGAGTTTGTCGACCGGGATGAAGCGGAGCGACGCGGAGTTCATGCAGTAGCGCTGGCCGGTCGGCGCCGGACCGTCGTCGAAAACGTGTCCGAGGTGCGAGTCGGCGTGCTTGGAGCGGACTTCGGTGCGGGCCATGAAGAACTTGCGGTCGGTCTTCGTCACGACGTTCCTCGGCTCGAGCGGGCGCGTGAAGCTCGGCCAGCCGGTGCCGGACTCGAACTTATCGAGCGAGCTGAAAAGCGGCTCGCCGCTGACGATGTCGACGTAGATGCCGGCGGCGTGATTGTCCGCGTACTGGTTGCGGAACGGCGGCTCGGTTCCTTCGTGTTGCGTGACTTCGTACTGCTCGGGCGTGAGGCGCTTCTTCAGCTCCGCATCGGAAGGCTTGTGGTAGTTCTCCATTTTGTCTCCTCTTGTGTGGACCTGGGGAGTGGCGGGGGCGGCGGTGACGGGATGCTGCATCATGCCGTTGACGAACAGTGTGGCAATGACGGTGGCAACGGCGATCGGCAGCCACTTTTTCCATATCGTGCTCATGGGATGCTCCTTGTGCAGAATACGAAACCGGAGGGAGTGGCGGATTCGTTCCCAACGTAGGTTCTACGTAGGTCCTACGTAGGTCGGACTCTCCAGTCCGACTCCCTGGGCCAAACAAGTCGGACTAGAGAGTCCGACCTACGTTTGTCAGTCTCGCCGGAAATGCGCGCCGCGCGATACCGGATTCCGCAGCGCCGCGCTCGACACGATCATCGCCATCTGCTGGCCGTGGAAAAGCTCGACGATGGCGGTGCTCATCGTCGACTCGTGGTAGTACTTGGTCAGGCGGCTGCCGAGCTCGCGCATGTCAGCCACGCTGCGTTTCAGACGCTCGTACGTGCGCACGATCCCGACGTAGTTCCACATCGTGTGCTGGATCGTGGTCCAGTCCTGCAGGATCAGCGCGGGGTCTTCCATGTTTTGGCTTCCGGGCGGACGCCAGTCGGGGATCGAGGTCAGAAGCGCATCGGGAATCGCGCCGATGCCGGGCGTGCGCGACGAGTACGACAAACGCACGGCGGGCGCGTCGCCGAGGCGGGAGCGGCGGGGGATTGGTCCGGTGGCGGCTTCCACCGGCGTCGTCGACGCCTCGTATTTGTTGCGGATCGAAGCGGCGGCGAAGTAGCCCCAGGTCAGCCCTTCGAGAAGTGACGTCGATGCCAGACGATTGCCGCCGTGGAGGCCGGTGCATGACGTCTCGCCGATCGCATAGAGCCGTTCCAGAGTCGACTCGCCGACGTTGTTGGCGAGGATGCCGCCGCAGAAATAGTGCGCGGCGGGAACGACCGGAATCGGATCGCGCTCGATGTCGACGCCGATGTCCGCGCAGGCTTTGCGGATGTTCGGGAAGCGCTCGGCGATCGGTTCGTGGCCGTGGTAGAAGTTGGCCAGATCGAGATAGACGAATTCGTCCTTGTTCGTCGTCAGCTCTTCGACGATGGCGCGCGCCACGACGTCGCGGGGAGCGAGATCTTTCAGCACCGGCGAGTACTTTTCCATGAAGTACTCACCCTTTTGATTGCGCAACCTCGCTCCCTCGCCGCGCAGCGCTTCGGAGATGAGGTAGTGATTGGCCTTCTTGTCGGCAAGCGCGGTCGGGTGAAACTGCACGTACTCGGCGTTCATGATTCGGGCGCCTGCGCGCTGGGCCATGACGACGCCGTCGCCGATGGCGCTGCGCGTGTTGGTCGTGTGCAGGTAGATCTGGCCGATGCCGCCGGTTGCCAGGATCGTGAAATCGCTGAAGATCGTGAAGACCTCGTTCGTCCGGTTGTCGAGCAGGTACGCGCCGGCGCATTCGTTCGTCAGGCCGTAACGGACCTGAATGTCGGTCGGGTGATGCTGCGTCGTCAGCAGATCGATGGCCGTCATCTCCGTGACCAGCGTGATGTTCGGCTCGCTGCGAACGCGATTGAGGAGCGACGTCTCGATGGCGCGGCCAGTGGCGTCGCCGGCGTGAATGATGCGCGGCAATGAGTGCGCTCCCTCCTGCGTCAGATCGAGCTCGCCCTCTTCGCTGACGGAGAACGGGACGTGCATTTCGTCGAGAAGCAATTCCTTGACGACGCGCGGCCCTTCCTCGGCAAGGAAGCGGACGGCCTCTTCGTTCGAGAGTCCCGCACCGGCGGCGATGACGTCCTCGATCAGCTTGGCCGGAGAGTCGCCTTCGCCTTCGTAAATGATTCCGCCCTGCGCCCAGAACGTGTTGCAGTCCTTCGGATCAGCAGCCTTTGTGACGAGCAGGACGCGGATTCCGGCCTTCGCCAGACAAAACGAGGCCGTCAGTCCGGCGATCCCCGTCCCGACGACGAGGACAGGATAGTGATCGCGGTTCTTGAGCGCAGGCACGCGGTGCATTGTATGCGGAGCGAATCGCGTAGTTCTCGATCTGGCTTTGTTGAGTGGATTAGTAGATTAGTAGATTAGGGGATCAGGATCGCTTGAT
The DNA here is from genome assembly GCA_963719365.1 of Thermoanaerobaculia bacterium. Classification (GTDB taxonomy): domain Bacteria; phylum Acidobacteriota; class Thermoanaerobaculia; order Gp7-AA8; family Gp7-AA8; genus JADGNZ01. Next base: position 4,247,776 of record OY970380.1, read on the forward strand.
CAGATCTCTGGTCTACTCATCACTAATCAACTAATCCACTGCATCACGCGATCTCCCACCGTTTCGTCAGTTGCCTTGCCGCGACGAAGAACACGATTCCCCATCCCACAAGAACAGCGGCCGGTAGCGCGATCGACGTCAATGGCAACTCGCGCCAGAAGACGTTCGTGAAGCCGTCGATTGCCCAGGAGTTGAAGAGCACCAGTCCCGCCTTCTGCAAACCGGCCGGCATCAGGAAGCGCGGGAACATCGAGCCGCCGATTGCCGACAGCGACAGCACGACCAGCGTCGACATCGCGCCGAGTTGGGCTCGCGTGCGGCAGATCGACGCGAGCAGCAGGCCGAACGCGGACGTCGCCAGCGCCGTCGTGAGCGCCATGATGACGAAGCCGCCGAGGTGCTGGAAAAGTTGCAGACGGAAGACCAGCGCGCCCCAGAGAAACATCACGCACATCTGCGTGAAACCGAGCGTCCAGAGATAGGCCAGCTTGCCGAGGAGGAGCTGGGTGAGGGTGAGGCGCGTGGTGAGGATGCGGTCGAGCGTGCCGCTCTCGTTTTCTTCGAGCAGCGCGCCGCCTGCGTTCGATGCGGTGAAGAGCATGAACATCACGCCGATGCCGGAGGCGTAGAGCGCGGCGATCACATTCGCTTTGTTCTGGCCGATGATGTCGGTCTTGTCGATGCGGATGATCGAATCCGGGCGTGGCGTTGTAGACGCCGGCCGCGCGTTGAACGCGCGATAACCCTTCATGTTTTGATCGATGGTTGCTTTCTGCTGCGCCGTCAGACCGCCGCTCCAGCGATCGACTTCGCTGACGCCGGCGTCCATCATCATCTCCGGCATCGACATCATCATCGTCTTCTGCAGCAGCCCTCCCACTACCTGGTCCGCGATCGGATCCGCCGAATCGGACAGCAGCCGGAATGCCGGGCCGTTGTTGGGTGCGTCGAAACGAATCTGCGTTGTGCCGAAGCCTTTCGGGATGATCAACGCCACCGGCGCGTCGCCCGCTCGCACAGTCGCCTTGGCGGACTTTTCATCGAACGGTGTCGTGCTCTTTTTCGGCGTCAGCACGACATCGAGCGCTGACTCGCGGCGCAACGCTTCGATGAGCCGGTGCGAGGTATCGCTGCGATCGAGATCGGCGATCAACACCGTCGTCTTCGGCGTTTTCGATTTCTGCGCGCCGAAGATTCCGGCGAAGATCGAGAAGAAAACGATCGGCACGATGAAGCTGAGCATGAGCGCCGAGCGGTCCCGGCGGAGATTGAGCCATCCGGCTCGGATCACAGAGGCGATCATTCGCGTAAACCCCTTCCGGTAAGGTGAAGAAAGACTTTTTCGAGCGACGGCGACTTCATGGTCAGGTCGCGAATCGCGCTTCCGTGCGACTCCGCCTCGCGCATGACGCGGGGCATTTCCGCGGCGTCGTCGATGAGATGCGTGACGTGCGTTCCGTCAGCGAATTCAACGACGACTTCGCGCTTGGTGCCGATCGTGTCGCGCACCAGCTCATCCTTCGTGCCGGTGGCGATGACGCGTCCGGCGTCCATGACGGCGATACGATCACAAAGCCGCTCCGCCTCTTCCATGTAGTGCGTCGTGTAAATCAACGACACCCCCTCGGCACGCAGAGCTTCGATCATTTGATAAATGCGTTCGCGCGATTGGGGATCGACGCCAACCGTCGGCTCGTCGAGAAGCAGAATGCGCGGCCGGTGCAGCACGCCGGCAGCCATGTTGAGGCGCCGCTTCATGCCGCCGGAGAGGGTCTTGACCGGTTCGTTGGCGCGATCGGTCAGCGCCGCCCAATCCATCGACCGCTCCATCGCCTCGGCAAGCGCGCTTCCGCTAAGCCCGAGGTAGCGGCCGAAGACGGAGAGATTCTCGCGCGAAGTGAGATTCGGATAGAGCGCGATCTCCTGCGGTACGACGCCGGCCTCGGCGCGCGCATCGGTGTCGCCAGCCGCAGCAAGCTTGCCGAAGATCGACACCGTGCCGCTGTCGGGACGAACGCGGCCCATGATCGTGCGGACCAACGTCGATTTGCCCGCGCCGTTCGGGCCGAGGAGGCCGAGGACTTCGGCGTCGCGAAGGTCGAGCGAAACGCCGTCGAGCGCCCGGCGGGATGCGAACGTCTTCACGACGCTCTCGATTTGTAGTGGATGCATGCGGGCAATCTAATCGCGGACCTCCGGATTGGCCCCTGTCGAAAGTCATGAGTCCCGCATGACAAATGTAAGGATAATCGGCACATGCGCACCGCAATCGCAATCGCTCTTCTCGCTTCGTCCGCCGTCGCGCAGCAGCCGTCCGCGCCCCCGCCGGCGATCGACGCAATCGTCCCCGACACGTCGATTCACAGCACGCTGCTGCTTCCGAAAGACACGACGCACATGATGCCGGTGGTGTTGCTGATCTCCGGCTCAGGTCCGACCGACCGCGACGGCAACTCGCCGATGCTGCCCGGCAAGAACAATTCGCTGAAGATGATGGCGGAAGGACTGGCGATGAATGGCATCGCCTCGCTGCGATACGACAAGCGTGGCGTCGGCGAAAGCGCGAAAGCCATAACGTCGGAGGCTGACCTCCGCTTTGAGACCTATATCGATGACGCGGCGGCTTTCTGCGAACAGTTGCGCGCAGACAAGCGCTTTTCGTCGGTCGTCATCGCCGGCCACAGCGAAGGCTCGCTCCTCGGTATGGTCGCGGCAAAGAAATGCAACGCCTCAGGATTCATCTCCATCGCCGGAGCCGGCAGGCCCGCGGGTGACATCCTTCGTATTCAGCTCGCCGGAAAACTCCCTCCCGCGCTGGCCACGCAAAGCGACGCGATTCTCAAAGACCTCGAAGCGGGAAAGACCACGGAGAAGCCGCCGGCGGAGCTCTTCGCGATCTACAGGCCGAGCGTGCAGCCGTACATGATTTCCTGGTTTCGCTACGATCCGGCGAAGTCAATCGCAGCGCTGACGGTGCCCGTTCTGATCATTCAGGGAACAACCGACATTCAAGTCGGCGTGGACGACGCCAAGCGCCTCGCCGCCGCAAACCCGCGCGCAAAACTCCTCATCCTCGAAGGGATGAACCACGTCCTCAAGAGCGTTTCGTCCGACAAGACAAAGCAGGCCGCGTCCTACAGCGATCCAACGCTGATGCTCGCGCCCGACCTGCTCATGAACATCGTCGATTTTGTGCGGAAGGCGGGGAAGTAGGAGAATTGGGAGTCATGCCACCCAAGGGTACCGAGACGACTGAGGAACTTGCTTCCGAAGAACGTTGGGAAAGATACCGGCGCATGGCGCTTACGCCCGATCAGGTGGCGGAAGGTCGAGCCAAGCTGCAGAAGGAAATCGATCGCGCTCGCGCAGCAGGCGTTTACGAAAAACTGATCGAATGGAAGGCGCGGCGATTTGCGAATACCGCGGAGACGCCTAGAGAAGAACCGCCGAAAGAGGAGCCTTGGGCGCGATACGAGCGGATGAAGCTCACGCCTGAGCAGGTAGCGGAAGGGCGCGCGAAGCTGCAGAAGGAGATTGATCGCGCTCGCGCAGCAGGCGTCTACGAGGGACTAATGAAATGGAAGGGTAAGGTTCATTGGGATATCGACATTGACGCGCTGCGCGAGGATCGCGAATTTGATTGACCGGACTTGCTTGCGGATTCGGGCGTAAACGGATGCCTGGAAGGGAGGAATTAGCGCATGACGGTAACGAAAACAGAGGAACCACCTACGCGTGTCGAAAAAGAAGATCCGTGGGCGCGATACGAACGGATGAAGCTTCCGCCCGAGCGCGTCGCTGAGCTTCGCGCCGAGTTGCAACGGCGGATCGATAAAGCTCGGGCGGACGGCGTCTACGAAGGACTCATGAAGTGGGAGGGGAAAGTTCATTGGGAAATCGACATCGACGCTTCGCGTGAGGATCGAGATTGATCGCGATCGATACGAGCTCACTGAGACGGTGGTCGCGACGTGAGCCAGGGGTGGACGTTCAGCGTGCGCGAGAAGCGATTCTCAGCGGCGAGGCCGCTCTTCCTCCGATCGTTCTTTCCGAGGCGCTCAGTAGTCCCGCTGTGGAGGCTGGATTTGTGGCGTTTGTCCTGAGTCTGCCCCTTCTCCCGATCGACGATGGCTACTGGAAGCGTGCCGGCGAACTTCGAAGAAGCGTTTTGGAGGCCGGACTCAAAGCAAATATTGCGGACGCTTTGATCGCGCAAATCTGCATCGACAACAATGCGGCCCTCATCACTCACGACGCTGATTTCCGCCATTTCATCAATGCCGGTCTCAAGCTCGCGTAGCTTCCGCGCGCTTCTGCATCCACACCATCACGCCGTAGAGCACGGCCACGACGACTGCGAAGCCGATGATCCACATCGACTTTGATGACAGCGCGTTGCGAAGCGCGTCGGGGTCTTTCATCAGCGACGGTTGATCGCCGAGTACGCGCATGCCGAACCAGGCAAGGGCGCCGTTGAAAAGTCCCGCGCCGAGAATCGTCATCAGTGAGAAGCGGCCGAACGGCATTCGGAAAAGACCGGCGGGGATCGAGATCAAATGACGGATTCCAGGCAATAGACGGGCTACGAAGATGCCGCCGGATCCGTACGCCTCGAACCATCGATCGGCGGCTTCGATCCTTGACGGTGACATGAACACGAAGCGTCCGTAGCGAGTAACGAGAGGTCGTCCCAGCTTGTACGCGATCCAGTAGCTCGCCGCTGATCCAGCCCATGATCCGGCGGTGGCAGCGATGATGACCAGCGCGATGTTGAAGCGGCCCTGCGATGCCCAATACGCCGCGGGTGGGATGACGACCTCGGCCGGAATCGGCAGCGCGGTCGACTCGAACGCCATCATGAGGAAGATGCCGAGGTAACCCCAATCGAGAACGAACTGCATCCAGATCGAGAAGAAGTGATGGAACCATTGCATGGCCGCGAATGCTAACCGAAAGGGCGGTGTTACGATCGCTTCATGCAGGCGTATGACTACGACGTGATCATCCTCGGCGGGGCCTACAGCGGCGCCTCGACCGCGATTTTGCTGCGCCGCGACCATCCGCAACTGCGCGTGCTCATCGTCGAGAAAGCCGAGGAGTTTGATGCGAAGGTCGGCGAGGCGACGACTGAAATGTCGGCCATGTTTCTCACGCGCCGCCTGGCGATGTGGCATCACCTCGAGGCGGAGCAACTGCCGAAGGAGGGGCTGCGCTACTGGTTCACGAACGACAAAGTGACTGGCCACGCCAACGCTTCCGAAGCAGGCGGATATCTGCGCAGCTCGGTGCCGTCATTTCAGCTTCGGCGCGACGCGCTCGACGAGTACCTGCTGGCGACCGCAGTGCGCGAAGGTGCGGAGCTCCTGCGACCGGCGAAAGTCGTCGACGCCGATCTCAAGGATTTCAACAACACCGTCACCGTCATTCTGAGCGAAGATCCCGCGAGACCTCCAGCCTCAGTCGCACCGTGGGAGCCGACGATGGGTCCCACAGCTTCCGCTGCTGATTCGGAACCAGTGCGCCGTACGATGACCTGCCGCTGGCTTCTAGACGCCACCGGCCGTGTCAATTTCCTCGGACGCCGCCTCGGTCTCATCGAGCGCAACGAAGAGCATCCCGTGGCTTCGATGTGGTGCCGCTGGAACGGCGTTCGCCACATCGACGACATCGCCGCGCGCAACGGCAACCTCGGCGCAGGCAATATCAGCTCGCGGCGTCTCGCTACGAATCATTACACCGGCTTCGGATATTGGATCTGGGTCATCCCGCTCGGCAACGGCGAGACATCGATTGGCGTCGTCTTCGACAAACGTCTAATCGATCTTCACCACAGCAAAGACCGCGTGAATGACTTCATCGCATTTCTGAAGGCTATCCCCGCGCTCGCGGAGCTGATCGACGGCGCTACGCCGCGCCTCGACGATTTCCGTTTCTATTCACATCTCCCGTTTTTTGCCAAACAGTACATGGGCAACGGATGGGCGCTGCTCGGCGACGCGGCGTCGTTTCTCGATCCGTACTACTCGCCGGGATTGGACCATGCGTCGTTCACGGCCGAGGCCACAGCGGAGGTTGTAGGCCTCGATGCCAAAGGCGACGACATCGCGGCGCGCATCGTCGAGCATAACGAGGCGTTCACCCGCTCGTACACGCGCTTCTTCCGCTCGATCTTCAAAGACAAGTACTACTACATGGGCGAACACGATCTGCTCGCGGCGGCGATGATTCTCGATACCGCCCACTACTACATTTTCGTCGTCATGCCGGCCTACCGCATCGCTAAGAAGTTCCAGTGGATGCCGGTGCTCGGGCCGAAGCCAGCGTTTTTCAGCTATCACTTCATCAAGCTGTACCACCGCCGATTCAAAGCGATCGCTCTGGCGCGTCGCGCAGCCGGTGAAGCGGGCGTGCGCAACAACGGCCGCCGCATCCGCGTGTACTTCAATCTCAACCTCGCGCCGGCGCATATGGTCCTGCGCGGCGTGAAGTTGTGGGCCTTCGCCGAAGCGGACAACGTGCGTTTGCAGTTGCGGCGGCTCTTTGGCCGGCGCGCGGCGACGACGACATCCCCGGCCGAGGGCGCGGCAGCAGAGGGATGAGCCGCCGCGTCGCGATCGTGTTCGACCGTGAGTTCGGCGACCGCCTCGGCGATCTGGCCATGCGCATGCCGGTCTGGATCGTCGAGAGCAACACGAATCGCCCCGCGGTCGCTGCCGCATGGAATCGCGCCAGCGAATGGCCTCACATCAGCGTCACAGTGTTTCGTCCACCCGGCGATCTGCGCCTGCTACTGACGCAGATCGGCCAGCCGCAACGAGTCGATGTGATCGGAATGCGGCTCAAAGACGAAGTGCGCGAGATTCTGACTGAGGCCGGTTTTGCAACGATCGTGGAAACGAGCGACGGGTTCCGCGCGAAGTGAAACGACTACAACTCCGCCAGCGCCGCGCGCTTGACCTTTCCGCGCTCATCGACCGGAATCGATTCGATCAGTTTGATGATGCGGGGGACTTTGTGCGGCGACAGATGATCGCGGCACCACGCGCGGATTTGTTCGCGCGTCACGTCGGGACTTGCGACTACTGCTGCGGCGACAACCTCGCCGCGCGCGCCTGCGGGCTCGCCGTAGACCTTCGCCTGGCGCACGCCGTCGATCTGCAGCAACACCTGCTCGACCTCGCGCGGGTTCACTTTCTTGCTCGCTGTGTTGATGAGGTCACTGGCGCGGCCGGTGATCGCAATCTCGCCGCCATCGCGAAGCTCAATCAGATCGTCCGCCAGGAAGCGTCCGTGCTCGAAACGCTCGAAGGTCTCGGCATCGTGCAGGTAGCCGAGCGAGACGTTCGATCCACGCACGGTGAGCCGGCCGCGCGCGGACGAGAGCTGCACATTCTCCATCGCATGGCCGACCGTGCCGCGCTCGACCGACGCGCCGTCGCGGTCGTAGGTGATGCCGCCGCATTCGCTGCAGCCGTAAAACGTATGGATCGGCGTCCCGAAGCGGCCGCGAAACTTGCGCGATACGACCGCGGGCAGCGGCGCGCCGGCAGAAAGGAATGTGCGTACTGAGGAGAACTCGCCCGCCGCCGCGGTGACGAGATGATCGAAAACCATCGGGATCAGCGGCGCCACCGTGCACGCGAATTCGTTGCAAAGATTCATGACCGACTGCGGCAGGTAGTCGTTCGAAATCACGATTGGCGTGCCCTGCACCAGCAGCGGCGTGACGAGGTTCGAGAACCCGTACGAGTGCGACATCGGAATCGCGCCGAGGTTGACGTCGCCCGAGCGGATGTCCATCGTCGCGCAGATGTTCAGGCAGTCGGCCAGCAGGTTTGCATCCGAGGCGACGATGCCCTTCGGCTGTCCGGTCGATCCCGAAGTCAGCTTGATGAGTCGCGCGCTTTCCGGAATGGCAATGCGTTGCGCGGACCGCGTGGAGATCAAGACCTCATCGCCGTTGCGATAGACGAGACCTCGCGCGGAGAAGTGCCCGAGAATTCTGGCCACCTCGGTTTCTGTAGCATCGCGGTCGATCAGGATCGCCACGAGGTTCTGCTTCAGGATCGCGCCAAAACCAGCGACGAGGTCCACCGAGTTCGGCAACTGAATCGCGACGACGTCACGCTCGCGGAATCCAGCGCTCGCGAATCGCTTCGCAAGGTCGTCGATGCGTTCCGCGAGTTGCGCGCGCGTCGTGATCCCGCCGGTCGCGCCGTCAATCAGGGCGACAGTTTCAGGCGCGGCAATCGCGAGAGCGTGGAAACGTTCGAGCATGGGCCGTTCGGGCATGGGTGGGTGAGGGAGGATAGAGTCGCCCTCGGTGAACGTCAACCGGCGGCGCGCGGAACTCTGCGCCCCGTCTGCTCAATCGGCTTCGCCGCCTGGCCGTTCTCGCGCGGGCTCCCGCACGCCCTCGACTTCGACAGGTCGCGTGAAAAGCGGCATCACTCTGACTTCTTCGCGTCGTCCGCCCTCGCGCGAAACAAATGCACGAACAAGGCGCGGTCGACAAAGATCGCGATCTGATGATGAGTTTCCCATCCGCCGTTTCGGCTGTTCGTCGATTGCGGGCTCCAGACAAGATGGAAATTCGCGCGCGTCCTCGATTCGTGAAGGAACGCCTCGAAGGCCGGATTGACGACGTTGAGCGCCGTGCCGCCACGGTTCGACACGCCCCCGACCGTCAGCGTTGCGCGGAGAAGGACGTCGTGGAACGCTACCCCGGGAAACCGGCTCATGTAGGCAAACTCGCTCTGGGAGCGATTGTCGGTCGTCCCCGAGCGCACGGTCCTGGCGTAAAGAAGCGAGCCGTAGATGTCATACCTGCCGATCGGGACGTACGTGTCGGCCTCAAGTCCAACCGACTGCTCGCGCCCGGACATTCGTGAGAGGACCTCTCCGGTCGGAAAGGATCTGATGACGGTATCGATCGTCTGTCTGCTGAGGGTCAATCGATAACGCAGCAAGACCGGCGGCTCCGCCGCCCGCCCCGGGAAGGGGCCAGGGCCATAAAACGCAAATTGCACCGTGTCCTTGGCTCCTGGAGTCGGAGGCGCAGGCGTAGAGCCGGTTGGCGGAGGCGTCGGGAAGTAGATCGGGTTAGGACACCGGCATAAGAACACGGGAGGCGAGCCACCAGTGTTAACTTGGCTGCGCTTGTAGTCAAACTCGAAGCGCGACCAATAAAGGCTGTTCGTGAAGAGGGCGAAGGTGGCGTTGTGATCGACTGGGCGGTAGTCGTCGACGAAATTCGTCGCGCCGCCGAGGACGAGGCGGGAGACAAACACATTTCCGTCATGCTGGCGTGTATCGACGAAATCGTCGGGATCAAAGATCGGACGCTGCTGCGCCAACGCGGCAACGCTCAGAGAGAAAGCAAGAAGCGCCGAAGGTAGTAGAATAGACGCGCGCATCAGTTCACCGTCAGGACCAGTCTTGTAAGAGGAATTTCATTCAGCTTCACCGTGTCAATATCGATCGCAGTCGATGAAAGAGTCGGCCCGCTGCCGTCCGCGCGGGCTCGCTGGAGCGCCAGCAATCCCGCGACCTTTGCGCCGCTAAAGCTATACTCCTCTCTCGGCGCCACGCGCCCGTTTTGGCGTGTCCGCACAGTCCCCGAAACAGCTTCACGAAAATCCGACTTTTTTGTGAGCTTCAAGTCGTTGATTTTCAGGCCGAGGGTCTTGTTGCTTAGTGGTGGCACGCCAAGGTGTAGTGAAAGTTTCTCAGTCGGGAACCGGACGTCTTGCAACGTTCGCTTCCCGGTGAAGGACGAATCCTCAATGCACGCGCATTCTGGAGGGTCTTTGAGAGTGTCGAGATTCGGAATTCTGCGTACATAACGAACGTAAACGTCCGGTTCGGTGCGAACCTCAACTGGCCAGGCATCATTCTCATCACAAGGGAACGTGAATTGTGCAATTGATGCGTACCGACGGTCTGGATCATCTGCGCTGGTCGCGCGACGGCAGTCGGTGCGAGCACCCCCGAGGCGCATGCTTGCGCACGCGTCTTGAATGACGAATTCCTGTTCCTTTGGAAGGGAGAAGACCCAATGGCGCAATGTGGGGTCCAGTTCAATCCTCTCGGTGCCATTCAAAACAAACCAGACTCTCGTCGGCCTTTTAGTACATGGCTGAAGGTCGATTTCAACTTTGGTTGCCCGCTGGGCCTGAGCGGCGGTTGCATAGACGATAGCGGTGAGAACGCCGGCCCACCATATGATTGACTTAGTTAGGTAACGCTTGGTTTGAGTGCGCGTCATTTGTACATCCTCTTTATGATGAACGTCTTAATGCGGTCTACAGTAAACGTTCCGTGAGGTGAGGCGGCGTCACCATCCGACTCTTCGACATTCAGATAGAGCGTAACTCGTTGTCGATTCAGCAACTGCTGGATACTCTCTTTTGTATAGGAGCTTCCGTGGTTGCGCAGCCCCTGAAATGGCGGGATCGTCAAAGCGACCATCACGCGGTCTGCCTCCTTCGGTATGACGTTCTTCGCTTCTGAAGTATCGACTTCAGGCAAGTCCAGCTCAACGTCATCAATCGGCATATCGCCAAAGTTCAAGCGGCCGCCAAGGATCGCGGAGGGCCTCTGGCCTGTGTTCCAGACGGTCACGAAGATCACGTCGCTGTTTGCGCTTACGAACTTAAAATTAGTATGCGATTGGCGGTCACTGAGATAGGCGGCTGCCAAGTAGAGGCTCCTCGAGACGCCGATGAAAGCACCTGTCACCGAGATGACGGTGGCCCAAATGGCGAAGTTCTTTCGCCAGTTCTGATACTCCTTGCAGGTATTGCAGAATTTCGCGTCAATCGGTATTCGCTTCTGGCAGTTCTTGCACCTCGTCCCATCCGGGGCGGATTGGCAGACTGGACACTCCTTTTTCTCATCTCTCGGTATTTTGCTGTCACAGACGACGCAAGTCTTCGTCTCAGCCGTTCCCTTCGCTGGCGTTTCCTCTGGAACGATTGGTGTCATTCTAAGCTTCCCCTCGGAATCACGACCAACCCCGCTCCCGCCAGCAGAATCAAGAGCACAAGTATCCCCCATCCCGAAAGCGTGGGGCCGCCAACGAGGGGAGGGATTACATCGATCGTGTAGCACCGTGTTGCGGTGCACTGGGGGATCATGTTTGCGTCACTGACCGTGATGCAGAAAATGAAGGTGCCGAGCGCTGTGGGCGTCCCGGAGATTTCTCCGGTCGCCGTGTTGAGTGACAGTCCAGGAGGAAGCGTTCCGGAGAAGCTGAACGTGTATGGCGGCGTTCCGCCGCTGGCGATAATGATCCTGTCGTAGGGACTGCCCAGCTCCGCGGCGGGGAGGGTCGGTGGTGATATTGCGACGCCACCGGTCACCTGGAGTGTGTACGTGCGGTTAGCGGTATTCGGGACTGAGTCCGTTAGGCTGATTGTGAAGACGGAGGAGCCAGCGGCCACTGGTACCCCGGAGATCGTGCAGTTGCTCAGCGTTAGTCCGGTAGGGAGCATTCCGCCGCTCAGGCTGCATATGTAGGGCTCAATCGCGCAACTGGGGATTAGCGTCTGGCTGTAAAACACGCACGCGCTTCCATCCGAAAGAGTCGTTGGCAAGATGGCGATCGGGCAGGTCGTTACACAGATTGTGTAGCGGATGCTGTTGCTGGCGCCGTTGGCGTCGGTTACCGTCACTGAGAATGTAAAACAGCCGACCGTCGTCGGTGTGCCGGAAATTTTGCAGTTAGCGAGGGTCAATCCGGGAGGTAGCATCCCTGCCGTGACCCGGCATCTATATCCCGGAGTCCCACAATTGGCTGTGATCGTTTGGTCGGGATATTTCGTGCCCACGATCCCATCGGGGAGTGCGGGCGGCGAGATTGCGATAGTTCCAGGACCCACTGGGACCGTGTACGTCTGGCTCCCGGTACAGCCTAGGTTGTCGGTGGCGGTTATTGTGAAGGTGTATCCGCCCGGCGTTGTTGGCGTTTCGCAGAGCTTTCCGTCCGGCGATAGAGTAAACCCAGCAGGCAGCGTGCCGGGAGCCGCGCTGAACGTGTACGGCGCCGTTCCGCAACTGGCAGTAAGAGTTGTGCAGGACGACAAGGCGCACGCGGTCACCGCGGGTAGCGTCTTCGGCGAAATGATGACGTTGCAATTCACCTTCAGCGTGTACGTTTGGCTGACGACGGAATGGGTAGCTGAGTCCTCGGCTGTTACTGTGAACGTGTAAGGGCCCGGGTCTGTCACAGAGCCGGAGAGAGTGGCCGAAGAAGTTGCTGTCTCCGGCGTCAGCATCAGTCCAGGGGGCAGGTCGGGCGATGTGTATTTGTAGGACCCTGACCCGCAGATGGCTGTTATGGGCTGGTCATATAGGACACAGGCTTTTGCTTCCGGAAGGGTCGTTGGAGGAAGAGCGAGTGGACAGGATATTGCGATCGTGTACTTCTGCTCACCGGAACAACCTTGAGAATCGGTAGCGGCGACCGTAATTGGGAACAGACCAGACTCCGTCGGCGTCCCGGATAGCACGCCGTCGGGAATGAGAGGATCAATTCCCAGCGGGAGAGTCCCGGAGATGACCTTGTAGGTGTACGGGTCGGTGCCTCCGCTGGCTCTGATGTTCGTCGTGGGATACGGCGTGCCCACCGTTCCGTCGGGGAGAGTCGGCGGAGTGAGGCTGATTGCATTGCAGGTGCTGCAAAGCGTCGCGTTGTTCGAATTCAGCGTCACGCTGCCTGTAAGCGCCAGGAGCCGGCCGAAAACGTTTGCCCCGGAACTGAGGGTGATGTTGTCATGCGCGATGAGGTTTCCTACGAACGCGCTATTCTCGCCGAGGTTGGCTGAGCCGGTTACTTGCCAAAACACATTGCCGGGTTGGGCGCCGTTGATCGCGATAACGAACGAATTGGGATCGGTCGCGAGCGCGCCAGTGATCCGGAAAATCCAGACAGCACCAGGGACGTTCTTGGCGTCGAGGGTGAGCGTGCCTGTCAACCGCGCGGGCGGTGAGACGCAGTAAGTGTCCGGTGGGACTGGTGCGCTCGCCGAGGCGATGGGCGACAAGAAAATGCACGGCCCCGTCGTGCCGAGTTGGGCATACGCGACCCCCGCATCGTTGTGCGCGGCCTTCGCGAGCGCGTCATTCTTGAACGTGTCGCCGAGTTTCACTTTGCCGGGCGGGAAGCCGGTGATCGTGTTGCCCGGGCTGACGCCGAGGTTGCCGGTGACGATGGTGGTGCCGGAGTTGGTCACGGTCGGTCCGCCGAGGACGGCGAAGCTGGCGGCGTTGCCGAGCGGCGGCGCTGGTGGGCCCAGCGCTCGCAGCGGCAAGCAACAAAGCGCGGCGAATCCTGCAAAGGCAAGGACACGCCGGTCCTCGGACCTCATTCCGATTCCTCCTGTAATTTGGACGTATATCTAAGGAGTGCTGGAATCGCTGAGTTCCCTACCACCAATTTTGAACTGCCCGCAAAAATGGCGGTTCGAGACGCGTGAATTGAGGCCATTGCGAGAAACCGCGCCCGGCAATGTGTGAGAATGGCGTCAGCCCATGAACGACCTAAAACGTAAAATCAAAGAGCTGCTGATCGAGCGGCTCAAATTCGAAGATATGACCCCCGACGACATCAAAGACGATGAGCCGCTCTTCGCCGGCGGCCTCGGGCTCGATTCGATCGACGCGCTCGAGATCGTGGTGATGCTCGAAAGCGAGTTCGGCATCAAGGTGAAGAACGAGTCTGCTGCCCGGGACCACTTTCAGTCGGTCGCCGCGCTGGCGCAATTCGTCGAGCAACGGCTGGCGGAGCAGCAGGCGCAGGCGTGAGCTGGCTGGCCAGCCTTCCTCATCAGATTCCGTTTCGCGCTGCTTCGGCTGCGACGCGCACCGGCGATCAGACGATCGAAGGCGTTTACGTTTGCACGGTCAACGACACGATGCCGGCGGGTGTGATGGCGGTCGAGGCGATGGCGCAGTTGGGCGGCGGCCTGGCGTTTGCTGAGTCCAGCGCGCATGCGTTTCTCACCGGCATCGACGGATGTGAGATCGATCGTTTTATCGAGACTGGCGACGTGATCCGATTCGTCGTCACGCTCGATGCGCATTTCGGCAGCACGTTCAAGTTTTCGGGACGCGGGCTGGTGGATGGGGTGGAAGTGATTCGCAGCAAGTTTTATCTTGCGAGCCAGGATGCGCAGAGCTGACACGTCAACCCGCCTTGCAGTGACCGGCATCGGCATCATTTGCTCGATCGGACGCAATCAGGACGAGGTGTGGCGATCGATCACCGAATCGCGATCGGGGATCGGTGCGTTGACGAAGTTTCCGGGCGATACGTTTCCGACGGATATCGCTGCCGAGGTTGCGGGTGATCTCGATGACACGCCGGCGATCGATGGGCGCGAAGCGAAGCGGATGTCGCGCAGTGATCTGCTGGCGGTTATTGCTGCGAGCGAAGCGGTGACGCAAGCAGAGCGATCGAACGCGCCATTGCCGCGTGATCGCGCGATCGTTTCGACCGGAACCTCGACCGGCGGTCTGCTCGAAGGGGAGGACTTTTACTTCGACCGGCTCGTACGAGGACGGCGCCGTGTGGCGGCGTCGCGCGTACTGCAGCAGCCGACTTCCGGACCATCGGACGCTGTTGCCCGTGTGCTGCGATTGGGCGGCGGCGTGTTGTCGAATGCCACAGCCTGCGCTTCTGCCGGTGCCGCGATCGGGATGGCCGCGGATCTCCTGCGCTCGCGTCATGTCGATGTTGCCATCGCCGGCGGAAGCGATGCGCTATGCCGGCTCACGTATAGCGGCTTCAATGTCCTGCAGGCTGTCGATGAGAAGCCGTGCAGGCCGTTCGCCGCGGAGCGCAAAGGGATCACGCTCGGCGAAGGTGCGGCGTATCTCGTGATCGAGCGATGGGACGATGCGATGGCTCGCGGTGCTTCGATTCTGGCGGAGCTTTGCGGTTATGGGGCGACGTGCGATGCGCATCATCCCACGGCGCCGCATGAAGACGGCCGCGGCGCCCAGGCGGCGATGCGTGGCGCGATGGCGGAGGCGGGCGACGAGCCGCGCATCGATTACGTCAACGCGCACGGCACCGGCACGTTGCTCAACGACTCCGCGGAGACGAAAGCGATCATCGCCGCGGCCGGCGACGCGGTGCCGGTGTCGTCGAGCAAGTCGTACTTCGGCCACACGCTGGGAGCTGCCGGCGGCATCGAAGCGGTGATCACGGTTCTCGCGTTGCAGCACCAGCTCGCGCCGCCGACGCTGCGTCTCGACGTGCCTGCCGCCAACTGCACGCTCGACTACATTCCACACACGCCGCGGCCGATGGCAATGACAAATGTGCTGTCCAACACATTCGGCTTCGGCGGCTCGAACGTCTCACTGCTTTTTCGCAGGGCGTAGTGCTATAACGCCTCGCCGCATGAATCGCGTTGCCATCACCGGCATCGGAATCGTTGCGCCGGGGGCGGTTGGGACCGAGCCCTTTCGCGCGATGCTCGATGCGGGAACGACTGCCATCCAACCGATCGACCGATTCGACACGGAAGGCCTGGCTGCGCACACGGCGGCGCTCGTGCGCGATTTCAAAGCGCGCGACTTCATCCCGGCAATGAAGATGCGGCGGATGAATACGCTGTCTCGTTATGCCGTCGCTGCGGCGCGCATGGCCATCAACGACGCGGCGACGCAGCCCGCGGTCGATTCAGGTGTCGCCATCGGCACCGCATTCGGGCCAGTGCAGACGTCGGTCGATTACATGCAGGAGTACGTGTCGCGCGGGCCTGCGCTGGCGCCGCCGCAACTCTTCGCGGAGTCAGTTGCCAACGCGCCGGGATCGCACATCGCCATCGAGTTCGATCTGCGGGGCTTCAACATCACGATGACGCAGCGCGAGTCGTCGGTGCTGGCCGCGGCGATGTACGGTTGCGGGCAGATCGTGAAAGGGACCGTTCCGTCTGCAATCATTGGCGGCGTGGAAGAAGTGAACGAGATGGTGTTCTCGGTGCTGGACCGCCTGGGAACGCTCTGTCACGCGGACGGTGGGCTAACCGAGCGGATGCGCCCGTTCGACCGGCGGCGCAACGGAATGGCCATCGGCGAGGGAAGCGCGATGTTCGTGGCCGAGGGGAGGCCGTCGCGCAAACCGTACGGCTGGCTTTCCGGGTTCGGAATTGCGCGCGACACGACGGCAACGATCTCCGATTGGGGAACGGGTCACGAGCAGGTGGCGGCTGCGATGCGCTCGGCGATCGATGACGCGGAGTTGCAACTCTCCGACATCGACGCGATCTACGCATCGGCGAACGGAACGAAGCGCGGCGACGTTCTCGAGATGCGCGCGATCGAGAATGCGTTTGGCGATGCGTGTCCGCCGGTCGTCGCGACGAAAGGCTATTTCGGCGAATACGCGGCCGGCGGCGGCTTCCAGCTTGCTGCGGCGCTACTGGCGATGCGCGAACAGAAACTTCATGCGTCGCTGGGATTTGAGGAGGCCGATCCGGAGATGCATTTCACGCCGGTATCCGAGACTCGCGGGGCGACGTTGCGGCACATTCTCGTCAACTCGCTGTCGGCGGGCGGCGGTGTCGTTTGCGCAGTGGTTTCGCGGGAGGCGGCGTGAAGGTGCTCGTCGTGATTCCAGCACTGAATGCTGAGCGGAGCATCGGAGCTGTCGTGCGCGAAGCAAAACTCGTGAACGAGAAAGTGCTCGTCATCGATGATGGCTCATCCGATCGCACCGGCGAAATGGCGCGCGATGCCGGAGCGCGCGTCATTCGGCACGACGTCAACAAAGGGAAGGGCGCAGCGCTGAAGAGCGGCTTCGCGTACGCGCTGGAAAACGGATTCGAGGTTGTCGTCACGCTCGATGCGGATGGCCAGCATCTTCCGCACGAGATCCCGAAATTCATGGCCGCGTACGAAGAGACCAGCGCGGATCTGATCATCGGCGGCCGCGCGCACCTGTTCGGCCAGATGCTTCCGCGGCGGCGCATGGCGAACCGATTCTCGGCGCGCTCGATCGCATTCGCGTCGAAAACCAACGTTACCGACTCCCAGAGCGGCTTCCGTCTCTATTCGGCTCATCTGCTGCGCAGCGTGCGCCTTCGAACGGACGGCTTCGATCTCGAGAGCGAAGTGATCGTCTGCGCGGGTCGCCGAGGATTTCGGGTCGTCACGATTCCGATCGAGCTCAGTTTCGTAGACGGTCTGTCGACCAGTCACTACAAGCCGCTCGCCGACACGTTGCGCATCGCCTGGACGGTGATGCGGGCGCGCTATCTGTGGCGGTCGTGATCGCGGTTGCGAGGTTTCGATGTCGCGCGGTCTCGCGGTGCTCCTCAACGCTGAGCACCGCGAGACCTTCGCAACTCCAAGAAGCAATCAGTGCTTCGGCGCCGCTGCCGCCGGCGCGGTCGGTGCCGGCGGCAGATCGCTCTTCGCCAGCGGCTTGCGGGGCATCATTTCCGGACGGTTCGCGGCTTCCCAGACGAACGTGGCCATGACGACTGCGGCCTGCATCAGGTCGTCGCGTTGCAGGCGCTCGTAGACGTCGTAGTTCGTATGGTGTGTGCGCGATTCGTACTCGACTGAGTCCTGGATGAACTGGAAGCCGGGAAGTCCGGCGCCATCGAAGGAGATGTGATCGGTGCTTCCTGTGTTTCGCTCGGTGACCGTCGTGACGCCGAGGTCTTTGAGCGGCTCGATCCAGGAGGCGAAGATTGGCGCCGCGGCGAAATTGTCCTGCGCGTAGATGCCGCGGATCTTGCCGGTTCCGTTGTCGAGATTGAAGTAGGCGGAGAGCTTGGCGTGCTCCGGCTTGATCGTCAGCGGACCCGGTGTGCGGCGCATCGTCGATGGGAGGTCGCGCTCGGCCGCGGTGGGCTCGGGCCGCGACGCGAAATGCTCCGATACGTACGCGTGCGAGCCGAGGAGACCCTCTTCCTCGCCGCTCCAGAGCGCGATGCGGATGGTGCGTTTCGGCGCGATGCCGATCGCCTTCAGGATGCGCACGGCCTCCATCGCCACGACCGTTCCCGCGCCGTTGTCGGTTGCGCCCGTCCCGCCATGCCAGGAATCGAGATGGCCGCCGAGCATCACGATCTCGCCCTTTTTGTCGGTGCCCGGAATCTCCGCGATGGTGTTGTAGGCGTTCTTGTCCTCGTCGTAATACTTCGTCCTGACGTTGACCTCGATCGTGACGTCCTTCCCTTGATCGGTGAGCCGCGCCAGGCGGTTGAAATGCTCGGTGGACATGACGATCGACGGGACGGGATACTGCTCGTTATCGCGCTGGCTTCCGGCGGCCTGCACGTGAAACGTTCCGAAGTCGGCGCTGTCCGAATCGATCATGATCAGCGGCTTTTCGTCGGTGAGGAACTTCGTCAAGGCCTTGCGGAAGGCGTTGCGCTTGATCACTTCCTCGCGCGTGAAACGCGGCTTGGCGGGCGGCAACTCGTAGTGTTCAAGATCGCCGAGCTCTTTTTCGTTGTATCGCGAGTACTGAAGTTGGTCGTGCGGTTTGACCTCACGCACATCGCCGTTGAGCACGATCTTGCCCGCGAGTTTGCCGCGGTATTTTTCGATGTCTTCCACGGTCTCGATTTTTACTTTGACCGGCTTGCCGCTGATGACGCCGTTTGTTCCCGGCGTCCAGGCACGCGGCAGCGCCCAGAGCTGCGCGACGTCGGGCGATGTCATGCGCACCGTGCACTCCTCGTACGACCAGCCGCGTCCGAACGGACCCCAACTCTCGAGGTGAGCGTTGGAGAGGCCGAATTCGGTGAGCTTGTCACGCGTCCATTCGTTGGCGTGCTTCATGTTCGGCGATCCGGTCAGCCGCGGTCCCACAAAGTCCGTCAATCCCTCGGCGGTATCCATGACTTTCGAATTGCGGAACCCTTCCTGCCGGATGCGGTTCTGCATCGTCAGGTCGGGCGTGTCGGCGGCGAATAAAGAGGTCGCAAGAAGAGCGATCAGCGCAAGCAGTTTTTTCATGGCCGCGGAGTGTAGCGGAATCGGTGGGGCGGGAGCATTCGACGGTGAGAATGTGTATGCGGTTCTGGACGCTTCGCGCGAAATCGAACCCCTACTTTTCGTGATCCTCGAAGTGCGTCAGTTTGCGGAACTCCTGGTAGCGTTCGTAGACATCGTCGAGTGTGATCTCGCGCAGACGGTCGAGTGAAAACTTCTCGACGGTGAACGACGCCAGCACGCTGCCGAAGACGATGGCGCGGCGCAGCTCGTGGTCCGACGCCTCGGCGCGCGAGGCAAGGTATCCGAGGAAGCCGCCGGCGAAGGTGTCGCCCGCGCCGGTCGGATCGAAAACGGCTTCGAGCGGATACGCCGGCGCGGCGAACACCGCATCCTTCGTGATCATCATGACGCCGTATTCGCCGCGTTTGATCACCAGCGTGCGCGGCCCGAGCGCGAGAATCTGGCGCGCGCCTTTGATCAGGTTTGCCTCCTGCGTGTACTGCCTCACCTCGGCTTCATTGATCACGACGAGGTCGACTTCGCGCAGGATGTTGGTGAGCGATTCTTTGGCGATGTTGATCCAAAGGTTCATCGTGTCGAGCGCGACGACGCGCGGGCGTTTGCACTGACGGAGCACCTCGAGCTGCAGGTCCGGCTGAATGTTGGCGAGAAACAGCACGTCGGTATTGCGGTGCTTTTCGCTGAGCTCCGGCTTGAAATCGGCGAAGACGTTGAGCTGCGTGTCGCGGGTCTTGGCGACGTTCAGATCGAAGCCATACTCGCCGCTCCAGAAAAAAGTCTTCGCACCGGCAACGCGCTGCAGACCGTCGAGATTGACACGCCGTCCGCGAAAGATTGAAAGATCGTCGTCACTGAAATCGTCGCCGACGACGGCCACGAGATCGACTTCCGAAAAAAAGGATGCCGCGACTGAGAAGTAAGTTGCCGATCCGCCGAGGCATCGGTCCACCTTCCCAAACGGAGTCTGAATCGCATCAAACGCAACACTGCCAACAACGAGGATGCCCATGAACTCTCCCAGCGCAAGTCGCGCGGCGCGGAGAGTAGCGGGATTGGGGGAACTTTCCAAATGGGGTTAGACCTTCGATTCTTTGCTAAGCATGACAATCGATGTAAGAACGCGGTGGTAGCCGGTGCTTGCCGTTTGATCCTGTCCCTGCGTTTCACTCGCAGCGCGGCACATGAACTTTCGCAAAATAGACTGCTCCGTTCCGATTTGCGATCGTGAATCGGATCGGGCCGCAGGGGAGGTTGTCGGCGGTCATCTCCAGGATTCGGTGGCCGTTGCGGGTGATAGTTCGATGTTGCATGAGCATGCCGAGGAGGTGGGCGTGATCGGGATCGGAGGTGAGGAGCGGGGCGACCAGGTTGCGAAGTTGGGTGACGACTTGCGGAGCGGCGAGGTTGTTCGCCGGTTTGCGATTGATGATTGCGTCGAACAATTCATCGCAGGTGGACAGCTCCTTGTTCGTCCATGCGGGTGCGGTAGTCGTCACATCGTCCGGCGTAATCCGGATCTGCCACGACACCTCGGGATCGGGACAGGCGCCGCAGGTGGAGAAAGACTTGTAGTCGCCTTTGGCGTGTACGGCGATTCGGTCGGCGGTGAATTGATTCGGCGGCGTGTCGAATGAGGCGGCGTAGGATTTGATGAAGAGCGGAATTGCATTGTGGCCGTCCCACTCCCAGACGCTGATTTGATTGTTGAACGTGCCGCCGGCAATGGCTGCGGCGTGAGCGTCGACGGAAAATCGCGGGTGGCCTGTACGGCTGGAGACGATCGGATGTACGCGGCCTACGAGTGGACCGTCTCCCCATGAAAACGAGTTCGAAGCCCAGTAGCCGATCTCATCGTGCATGGCCTCGTGCTGGGCGGCGAGTTCTTTGACGTTCCAGCGCAGCGTGATCGGTCCGCCTGTGTCTCGCGCGAGAACGAAGAATGTTCCTGCGCGTTCGAATGACGCGGAGACGACCCATACCGCGCGTTCTCCCGCGATGAGCTGCACCGCGTTTCCGTTTAGACGATAGGCACCTGACGCAGCATGGTTCAGTGCCGCGAGGGTGCGCTCAACGTCGCGTGGCGAGGCTGAGGGATGAGTGTCGAGATAGCGAGCGATCGATTGCGCTACGAGCGTCCATGCCCGATTCAGCCTCGCGGGAAACGCTGGATCCTTTTCGGCGACGCTCCAATCGGCGTCTTCCGTTTCAAGCTCGCTGTGAATTGCTTGATACGCATTGCGCAGGTTCGCGGGGGAGTCATCCGCGGCTAGTGGACTGCTGCACAGCAGAACAATCGCCAGAGCGCGTTGGACGGTTCGCACGGGTTTGAGATTAACACCCGGAGTTGCCACTTGCGTCGTACGATGAGGCGTATGCCGATGCTGATTGCGTTCTCGATGACCCTTGTTTTCGCGGCCGGTGCGTTCGCCGCGCAGCCGCTCGATTGTTATTACGCGGCCCGTCCAACAGCGGCGAACCGCAAGCCGGCGATGGGTCTTCACCCGAAGTGCGCGGTCGTCAACGGCGATGGCTCCGTTCGAATCCGAATACCGCATCTCCGGGCACTCGATTTCAATGCTGATGGATTGGCAACGGTCAACGTTAAGGGTCGCGGCTGGTTCTATGTCCGGCGCAATGGACGCGTTCTCGAAGTGCTGTCAATAGACAACGGCGCCGACGAATTCAGTGAGGGTCTGGTGCGCGGACGAAGTCACGGCAAGGTGGCCTTCTTCGATCGCTCGTTTCGAATGGTGTTGCTACCCGCCTACGATTTTGCGTGGGCGTTCGAGAACGGTCGGGCTCTGGTCTGCTCCGGATGCAAGGAAAAAATCGTTGCGGACGATCCCGAACATCACCACACCGTGACCGGCGGCCTTTGGGGCTACATCGATCATCACGGCAAAGAAGTCATTCCGGTGAAGTACCCGCGCGGCGAAGCGCTGCGGCAGAAAGAGTTGATGGAGCGCTGAGCGAAGCCGCGCGGATGCCCCACAATGCGGGCCATGTCCAATCGTATTCGCGCTCTCCTCCTTCTGATCGCGATCTTCACGACGACGAGCGCGTTTGCGGCGGACATCCGATGGCAGCCGCAACGAACGTGGGTCTTCGTCGCCGGCACGCTGGAGTGGAAGGATTCCGAAGCATTTGCATCATTTCCGAAAGCGAATCGGCGCGATGCCCAGCTTGTGCGGTTCTTTCGTCAGAAGGGAATCGCCGCGAATCACATCGTCTATCTGGCGGACAAACAGGCCACCACTTCGCGCGCGCAGGCGGCGCTCGACAGGATGCTCGCGCAGACCGCGCCCGGCGATCTCCTCTTCTTCTATTTCACCGGGCACGGTTACCAATCCGACGATGGAAAGAAGACGTTCTTCGCGACGTACGACGCGAGCGATGCCCGCGCTGGCTGGAATGTCGATGCGATCCTGCGGACCATCGCCGCGAAGTTTCGCGGAGACCGCGTCATCCTGGCCGCGGACTGCTGCTACTCCGGCGCGCTCGTCGATCGCGTGAAGCGGCTCCGCGGCCGGCTGTCCTTTGCGTGCTTCGCATCGTCAACGAGCAAGGACAGCTCGACGGGGAACTGGACGTTCACGGAGATGCTGCTGGCCGGTTTGCAGGGACGCTCGTTCGCCGATCTCAACGGCGACCGCCGCGTCACCCTCGGCGAGATCGCGCGCGGCGTTCACGACGACATGCGCTTCGCCGAGGATCAGACGTCCGCGTCGATCTTCACGGGCGCCTTCAACGCCAACACGCTGATCGCAACGGCGCGCGCCAGCAGCGATGCAGCCATCGGTCGAAGGGTCGAAGTGAAGTCGGACGGCGATTGGTACAAGGCGCGGATCATCGACGCGAAGAATCGCCAGTTTCGTGTTCACTACTTCGGTTATGAGGTTGCCGACGACGAATGGGTCGGAGCTGAGGCGTTGCGGCGTACTGAGCAGCGGCGATAAGAAGACGAACCCAACCGTTAAATGCAGTCAGTCAGGCATCCGCTTCGCAAATAAAGCAGCGGAGGCTAATCACTATGAAAATCCTTTCCCGATTCCTTTCACTGGCGGTTCTAACCGGGATGCTGATCGTGCCGGTCTCGGAAGCGAGAACGCATATTTATCTGCGAATTGGACCGCCGCCGATCGTGGTCGAGCACCGCCCGGTGACAGTGCGACACGGTTACGTCTGGCAGCCCGGCTATCACCGCTGGGACGGTAACCGTTATGTGTGGAGCGCCGGCTCATGGGCGCGTCCGCCGTATCGTAGCGCGGTCTGGGTCCCGGGCCGCTGGGTCCATACGCGCCGTGGCTATTACTTCGTCGACGGACACTGGTCGCGGTAACGAGGACACTGCGTGACAAAAAACGGACGGCGCCATGCCGTCCGTTTTCATTTGTTGTGTTCGTGGCAGAATTGTCTTACGGTGAAATCGTTTGACCGAGAGACATTTGAGCGCGAGCTGCGCAGAATCAACGAGCTCGCGCTCTGGGATTATGAGATCTCCGCTGCCGGCGACGGCACACTATTGATCCTCGGCAGCAACGATTTTGTTTACTATCACTATCTGGAGATCGAATTCGGTCACGTTACCTTCTGTGATCTCCCTGCGCATTTTTCCCACGCAAAATGCCGGCTGGGCAACAGCGACGAACAGGCGACTGTTTGGGTGACAGCAGAGTCCTGGTCGGAGGACGGTCGCAAAGAGCACGAGATCCGCGCCTCCGAGATCGCAGTGCGCATCGGCAAGGTCTTCTATTACGAACGCGAAAACTTGCAGCCGGGCGAACGGATCGCATCGCGGAAAAACCAGAGTCAATAACCGAGACGCTGTCGTCATCGCCGATTCGCCCGCGGCCATTTCTCACGCGAAGCCGCGAAGACGCGAAGCAGAGTGTCGCATCACGCAAACTCTTGGTTTCTTCGCGCCTTCGCGTCTTCGCGTGAGAAGTCCGGGCTAATCGTGACCGAAGTCGTTCAATCGCATCCGCGGCGCCGCCACACGTAGCGCGTTCAGCACCGCCAGCACATCGATCACTTCCTGCGCGATTGCTCCCGGCACCGGCGCGAGCCAGCCGGCGGCGGCGGCGAGCATGCCGATCATGCTCAGGGCCATTCCGCCGACGGCGCTTTGGAGAGCGATGCGGCGCATGCGGCGGCCGATGTGAATGAGCTCGTCGACCGCGGCCAGCGACGGCTCGAGCACCACGGCATCCGCGGCTTCGGCGGTGATGTCGCTGTTGTGGCCGAAGGCGACGCTGACGGTGGCTGCCTCCATCGCCGGCGCGTCGTTGATGCCGTCGCCGAGGAAGAGGGTCGGACCTTTGGCGACCTCGTCGCGAACGATGGCCAGCTTCTCCTCGGGGCTCGTGCCCGAGTGCACGTTCTCGATGCCGACCAGCGTGGCCAGATGCTTCACCTCGGCGTCCCGATCGCCGGAAACGAGCATCACGCGCGTGACCTGATGATGCGGCATGAGGTGATCGACGAACGAACGGCTCTCTTCGCGCGGCACATCCTGAAAGCGCAGCGTGGCCGCGTACTCGCCGTTGCGAAGAAGGACGCATTCCATGCCGGCGGCGTGCGGCGGCAATTGCGCGATGACGCGACTCGATGTGATCTTCGCGCGGCCGCTGATCTCGACGACATCGCCGTCGACGCGTCCGCGTAATCCTTCGCCCGGCCGTTCGCTGATCTCGGAAACATGAACTGCAACGATCCCCTCGGCACGCGCAGCTTCGAGAATGCTGATGGCGAGAGGATGCCGCGAGTATTGCTCCAGGCTCGTGGCCAGTCGCAGCACCTGCTCGCGCGTCACGCCCGGCGCGCAGATCACATCGGTCAGCGACGGTTTGCCGTACGTCAGTGTGCCGGTCTTGTCGAAGATGATCGTCCGGCAGCGATCGATGCGTTCGAGCATCGAGGGGTTCTTGATGATGATGCCGCGCGATGCCGCCAGCGAGATCGCGCCGATGATCGCGACGGGAATCGCAAGGAGCAGCGGGCACGGCGTGGCGATCACGAGCACTGCCAGGAAGCGCCGCGGATCGTGGCCGATGATCCATCCGGCGAACGCAATCACGAGCGCGAAGAGCGTGTACCAGCCGCCCAGCCGGTCCGCGATCCTTCGCAACCGCGGCCGCTGCGCCTCGGCCTGCTCCATCACCTGCACGATCTTCGCGTAACGGGAGTCAACCGGCAGCGTGGTCACGCGGATCGTCATCGCGTCCGCGCCGTTGATTGCGCCGGAGAGAACTTCCGATCCGGGCGCCTTCGCGATCTGAAATGGCTCGCCCGTGAGGTACGACTCGTCCATCGCGCCATGTCCTTCTGCGACGACGCCGTCGGCGGGACAGATCTCGTGCGGCAGCACGACGAGGCGATCATCGATCCGCACATCCGTCATGCTGACTTCGACGATTCCCGATTCGGCCAGCCGGTGCGCGCTGCTCGGCACGCGCTTCGCCAGCGCGGAAAGAACCGTCGACGCCCGGCGCGTCGCGTACAACTCAAGCGCGGTGCCGCCGGAGAGCATCAGAACGATGATGGCGCCGGCGAGGTATTCGCCGAGAATAGCGGCGGTGAGGATGGAGATGCCTGCGAGCGCGTCGGAGCCAACTTCGAACGCGGCGAGTTTTTTCAGCAGATCGAAGAGGAGCGGCAGACCGGCAAGGAGCACTGCGATGAGTACCCAATCACTGGTTCGCGCCGGCGCGTGAACGACGAAGCGCAGGATGAGAGAAGCGCCGATGCCGAGGAGCGAGGCGAAGGCGATCCAGGTTTCTTTGGAGAGCGCTTTGTACGCGGCTCCATTGCCGTCAGCCTCGACGATCGCGGGCCGCGCGCTCGCGGCGGCTTGAACGCTCATCGCTTCACGGCAAAGACCGGCTCCACCACAACCTCGCACGAGACCGACTTCGCGACGAGGCACGTGGCGTGCGCGCGCTCGAGCGTCTCATGCGCGGCCACGATCGAGTGCTCATCAAACAATGTGATCGCGGGCCGAACGACTACACGCGTGAATCGGTACGATTGCTGATCCCATTCGAGCAGTCCTTCGGCTTTGCTTTCGTAATTGGCGAACTTGAGGCCGTTCTTTTCTGCGACGCCAACGAACGTGAGCATCAGGCACATTTCGATGGCGGCGACGAAGAAATCTTCAGGAGTCCAGACGCCTGCGGTGCCTTTGAATTCCGGCGGGCTGGCCACCCGCAGCGCCGGCTTGCCTTCCGAGCTTAGCGATGCCGATCGCCCTTCGACCTCGGCTACCGCGGTCTTGTACGTAAATGACTTCGGCTTGATCCTCGGCGGCTGCAGCACGCTGGTCATCGTCTTCACCTCACGCTCACAATGTCTCCCAGGGGGCAAGCATGCTGCGGCACTTGACACAGGAGAATGTGCCGCGCGTCACAGGGGGCTTTGTGGCTCAGCCGTTGCGGCGCCACAAGCCCGAGGCCTTCGACCCGAGGAGACCGGCAGTGCGAAGCTGCTCGCTCACTTTGCTGACGCTGGAAATGCTGCGCCGCGGAAGGACCCACGCTTTTGGAGCGAAGTCGATGGCGCGATCGATGTAGAGAAGCTCTTTTTCGCTGAATCGCCAGCCGCGTGGCTCGAAACGCTCCAATTCGACGGGGACGGTGAAATTGCGCATCGTTCGTTTGCCGTAGACATTGAAGAAGCCTTCGAAATAGCTGAGGCCGAGGGCGAGATAGGGATAAATGGCCTCGCGCGAACGGAGCGTGGTGAAGTTCGATTTCCCGATTGCGCCCCACAATCCGCCGTTTTCATAAATCGCGAGACAGTGGCCGTCGTCAGTAGCGGCGTCGATGTACATCAGCCGGGGAGGATGGCCGAGCTCGCGCAGTGCAGCGCAGGCAAAGAGAACGCCGCTGAAACACTGCGCTTTTTCCTGCCGCATGACGACGCGCGGCGAGTCAGCGCCGCCTTCATCGTCATAGTCGAGCTCATCGAGGTAGTGCTGAATGTGAGCGGGCGTGCGCAATCCGCTCAGAATGCGCTTCTCTTTTGTCGTCCAGTCCATAGCTTTTCTAATGATTCGCCGATTTTGCGAAATCAGCGACAGCATTCGCGTACTCGCGCGACGCCTTGAGGCGCTTCATGTACTTGATCTCGCGGCGCGCTTTCATCGGAAACCCGGCTCCATGGTAACCGCCGCGGGCACCGCACGAATAGCTTCGGCAGTTGCCATCTACATCATCGAACACAATGTTTTTACCCGACTGTCCGATTATGAGCTCACAGGAATTCGCCGCTAAGTCGTTCTGAATACGGAACACGAACTTTCCATGCTCATAAACCGCAATTCCAACGAGGTCGCACGTGTGACCATTGTAAAACTCGAGATGCACGCGAAAATAGATCTTGTCACCGTCGTAGGGAACAATCTCCAGTATGTCTTCACTCGTAAAATGTTCATCTTGAACCGTGGAGTTGGCGAAGCGGTGCTTGTAGACACCTTCGATTCTCTTGATCGCCTCCGCGGCGCTCACCGTCTTCGCCGAGGCAAATGCGCTTAGAGAAAGAAGGAACACAGACGCGACGATGATCAGACGTCCGATCATGTTAATGACGCCACATGCTGCGCAAATACCTCATTGAACAGCGCGCCCGGTCGTCGCGCGCGAAGCTGTTCGACGATCGCCGGCCCTTCCATCCCAAGCTTGTGCAGGATCCGCGCGGCAATCAGCGCGGAGCGGTTGAATCCCATCCCACAGTGAGAAAGCACGCGATGGCCACTGCTCACTAGGTGCGCGCCCATGATGGCCACGGCCTCCAGGCGGGCGAGGTCGGGAAGCTCTTCGTCGAAGATCGGGAAGTAGACGTAGAGGCAGGAGTTCGGCGTCGTGGGGATGCATTCATCGAGTCCGCCCTCCATGTCGATCACGACGTCGATGCCCAGGGCTTCGACGGAGGACCAATCGTCGATAACGGGCGAAATGTAAAGAAGACCGGCTTCGTCGACCTGAATGAGGCTCATAACCGGCGGCATGGTAACGCAGGCGTAGGATAATCGCCGCCGGTGAAACCGATGCTCTGGCTCATTTTTTTGTTGTTAGCCGGCTCGCCCGATGCCGCCTCGCATCGGTTCGCGTTCGCGCAATTCCGGCCGGAGCCGCGGCTTCATCGGGCTCCGGCAGCGCCGCGGCTTTCCACTCCGCAAGCGCGGCGTTTCCGCTCGGTACTTCGCGAGGCTGCGAAAGAGGGCCCGAATTTCAACGGGCACTATCGCGTCGTGTCGTGGGGGTGCGGTACGAACTGTATCGAGTGGGCGGTGATCGATCTGGCCGGCGGCGATGTCTGGATGGCATCCGATCCGCTCACTTCCTGCTGGTTTCCCGATGGCGCGCCGGACGCGAAAGTCCCCGACTGGTTCGCATTCCGAATCAACAGCAGCCTGTTGATTCAGCACGAGTGCCGGTCGCCGTCGAACCACCAGACGTTCGACAGCACGAACTACTTCGCCTGGAAGCACGGCCATCCCGAGCTCCTCGGCACTACGCCGCTGAGGTATTGACCTTTCCCATCGATCCCACGTCAAACGATCGGCTATGAACGTCGTCGAGCACTTCTTGATCGGCTGGTGTGTTGCCAACATCTCATCAGATTTGACGAACCGCGAACGGGTCATCATCACCGCCGCCGCGGTAATCCCTGATATCGACGGACTCGGAGCTCTTATCGAGATTCCGACGCGCAATACCGCGCATCCCCTCTTTTGGTGGACGGAATATCACCACGTACTCGCCCACAATGCCGGATTCGCGGCTGTAGTGACGATTGTGGCCTTTGCGTTGGCGACGCATCGCTGGCGAACGGGCTTTCTGACGATCCTCAGTTTCCACACCCACATCCTCGGCGACATCATCGGAGCACGCGGCCCGGACGGCTACCAATGGCCGATCCCATATTTTCTGCCATTCTCGCGCACGCCGGCATTTTCGTGGGAAGGTCAGTGGGCGTTGAATGCCCGGCAAAACTTCGTGATTACGGGTGTGTTACTCGCCATGACGTTTGTTCTGGCTTGGCGTCGCGGATATTCGCCAGTCGGAATCTTCTCGCGCCGAGCCGACGAGGTGTTCGTGCAAGCACTGAGGGCGCGATTTCGAACCTCATGACAGTTCCGCTGCTGAGGTGTTGCCCGCAAACCCATTCCCGCTGCATACTTTGGCTGAGGACAAACGAATGAATATCCTGACCGTGGGCCTCACTCTCTTCGCGCTGGTGATCATCGCGGAAATCGTTCTGGCGATGAAGTGGAACCGTTTCTACTGCACGCAAGGCCTTCCCATCTTTGTCCGGCGGGCTGAGAGCGCGGCGAAGCTGGATTCGCTTCCGCTTGAGACGTTGGAAAAGGCGTCGGCAACTGTGGCGGGGGCACCATTTCAGTTCCGGCGGCTGGATCCAGATACGATCGCATTTCGCGAGCGTTCGCTCGGCGGGTTGATGCATTACGCGCCGCTCATGCACGGTCTGATTCGAAAGAAGCCGGAGGAAGCGTCGGTCGCCGTATTGGGTCTTATGAACTGGTGGGCGATTGGCCTGGTTGTCTTTCTGGGCGCTCTCCTCGGCCGCAATGTCGCGATCATCGGTTTTTACGCGGTACTAACGCTCGCCGTGTTGTACTTTATCCAGGCAGTCCGTTATCTGCGGATCGCAAAGGCGATTCGGAACAGCGCGCCGGCCGCATAGTCAGTTCGCTACTGTGTTGGCGGCGCACAATACTGAACGGTCGTCGCAACCTGCACAATCAACGCGTTGGTGCCGCCTCGTATCACGTATTCCGACGCGCCATAACGGTCAGCGCCCGGAGCCCAATTGTAGGTGTACCCGAGGTGCGTCCAGGGGTAACCATTTGGGACGGCGTGCAGCAGGAAAGACTGTGTGGCGATCCACTGATAGTGCGCAGGCGTCGTCGTCGAAGGGAAAACATTGCCGCAGTCCAGCGGCGGCGGATTGCCTGCGGGATATTGGCATGGATACGTCGTCGTAACGCTGTCGTCCGGAGACGGCCGGAAGAGATCGCTCAAGTTGACTTTGAACGTGAGCACTCGCGGCGCGTCCGCATCCGGCGGCAATCCCAGCAACTGGCGCACTTGCATCGTCACGTCGCCGTGAAAGTTCCGGCAGATCGTTTGTACTTCGGGTACGCCAGTGACCCAGATTCCTTGTGCCGGAACCACAATCGTCTCGCCAACGTTGCCCTCGCGCGAGGTGGCCGTTGCCACGATCACTTGTCCGCTCGCGTCGGGAGTGAGCGGGCGCAGAAGACGAAGGTTCCATCGCTGATAGACCGACGAATCGTAAATGGCGCGCTCGTAAGCGTTCCAGAGCGATTGTGTCAGACCGGAGATCGGCTGGCTCGGCGTCGCCTCCGTCTTGCGTTGATATGGCTGCGCCTGCAGTGTCGTGAGCGAGGCGAAGAAAACGATCGCGACGAGAAAACGTCCGGTATTTCGCATGGATGGCCACTCCTTTGATCCGGGATTAAGTATCGAAGGCTAGCTCAACCTTTCGGCGAGCGTCAACCGCTCTCGCTCCTGCGCTACGATTCGGTGGAAATGAGCGCACCGATGAAGGTTAAGTCCGTGAATGTGGGACTGCCGCGCGAGGTCATGTGGAACGGCGATTCCGTCCTGACGTCGATCTTCAAAGAGCCTGTCGCCGGCCGGGTGCGCGTCGAGACGCTGAATCTCGCGGGCGACCAGCAGTCGGATCTGACGGTGCACGGCGGCCCGGAAAAAGCGGTCTACGTTTATCCGTCCGAGCACTATGCGTTCTGGCGCGAGGAACTGCCCGGCGTCGATCTGCCGTGGGGCTCGTTTGGCGAAAATCTGACCGTCGAAGGTCTGGCCGAGGATGGTGTGAGCATCGGCGACGAGCTCGCGATCGGCTCGGCGGTCTTTATCGTGACGCAGCCGCGCATGCCGTGCTTCAAGCTCGCAATCCGTTTCGGCCGGATGGACATGGTGAAGCGCTTTCTCAAGAGCGGTCGAAGTGGCTTCTATCTTTCGGTTTCGCGTGAAGGTGAGCTGAGCGCGGGCGATCACATCGCGCTGACTCCATCGCAGGCCCCGGCGATCACGGTTGCCGAATTCGTCAGCATCTACGCCACCAACGGAAGGGACAGAGAGCTGCTGCGCCGGGCCACGCTGGTGCCGGCGATTCCCGAAGGATGGCGCGACTATCTCCACGAACGGCTTGGGGAAGACGCTTCGTGATCGACCGCCCGCTTCGCAGTGAATTGATCGTCCTCCTTCGCGATTTGTCGGAAGCAAACCGCAACCAGTTTCGCGCGCCGTTCACGCGATCGAAAGATCTCGCCGTTCGCGAAGTCGCCGAGCAGGCATGGCTTCTTTGCCGCGATCTTCCCGAACCGGGATCGGCGGGCCGCAAGAAACAACTTCGCGAGGCGCGCGGCGAGATCGCGCGCTGGACGCTCTTTTTGGAGAGCGAGCGCGAATACGAATGGCCGGTCCTTCCGAAATGGGCGCGCGTGCTTGGATTTCTCCCGAGCGTGCTGACATTCGGGCTCTTCTGGGCGCCCTATCGATGGTGGTTCAAACGCAGCGGCAACGCGCAGGTGTGGCCGTTCATCGATGAAAAGCAGTTTCAGGATGTGAGGGGAATCACGCGAAGACGCGAAGTCGCGAAGAAGTGAACGCCACCCACTTCGCGCCTTCGCGTCTTCGCGTGAAAAATCGAAAACAGGAGCTCCCATGTGCAGAAACATCAAGACTCTTTTCAACTTTGAGCCTCCGGCTACGGAGGAGGAGATTCGCGACGCCTCGCTGCAGTTCGTGCGTAAGTTGTGCGGATTCACGAAGCCGTCGAAAGGAAATCAAGCGGCGTTTGATCTTGCTGTCGAGGAGACGGCGGCGGTCGCGCAGAAGTTGTTCGCTTCACTCGTGACGACTGCGGAGCCGCACGACCGTGAGACGGAGGCAATCAAGGCGCGCGCGAGGTCAGCGGCCCGCTTCGGGCGGCCTTCCGAAGCGTAGCAATCAGTGAATGCGCTACCATTTCCGGAAATCGGAGGAGGAAATGACCATGCGACGGACCACTCTCGTTCTCCTTGCTATCTCCATTCTGTTTGTGTCGGCGTCCATTGAGGCCAAGTCTGGCTTCGGCGGCTCGTATTCGATCAATGGAACCAATCCCGGCGTCGGCGTCTACAAGGGCCAGTTGACCATCACGCCCCGCGGCGAGGTTTACGACGTGCATTGGAGCATTGCCGGCCTGCGGTATAGCGGCATCGGAATCGTCGTAAACGACACGCTTTCTGTGGCCTACAGCGACGCCAATCACAGTTTCATCGGCGTTGCCTCGTACACGCGCGAAGGCGGCACGCTCTATGGACGCTGGGCGGTCGGTGGCGGGTCGATGATGGCCTCGGAAACCGCGACGCGCCGGTAACATTCGATTGCGAATCGTGACATCGGATGCGGTGTTGACCGCGCGGCGGCGCGCTTTTGCCTGCCTTTTTGCCCGTCTTGTACTGGGTTTGATCTTCTTCATGGCCGGCGTATACAAAGTATTTACGCTGACGCCAGTGGGACACGTTCAGAAATGGTTTCTGCCATTCCGCGACACGTTTCTCCCAACGTGGTCATTGTGGGTGGTTGGGTTGGCGATCCCTTTCATTGAGCTGATCGGCGGAGCGTTGTTGCTGACCGGCTGGCGCGTTTATGAGGCACTATTGGCGCTGGGTGTCGTGCTTGTGATCGTCACGTTCGGACACTTGCTGCACGAACCGCTTTATCCCTTTCACGAGCACGTCATTCCGCGCCTTGCGTTGCTTCTGTTCCTGCTTGTCATGCCGCTCGAAAGCGACCGCTTTTCGCTCGATTACGTGATCGCAACACGTAAGCGGCCTTGAGAAACGAATCATGAAACGAATTGCCGCGATCGTCGCAGTCGGGGTGGTAGCCGGCTATTGGTACTATCAGACCTCGCACGCTCCAGTGAATGCGTACAAGGCCTTTGCGGAAGAGATTCTTCATCGGCGGTATGACGCGGCGGCGGCGATGACCGATGGCCTCACTGCGGCGGAGTTGGCGCGGTCAGGAACGCAGGAAAAGATCGGCGCCGGGCCGACGATGTTTCAGACGCTGTTTCCGTCGCGGTTCACAATCGAGTCACAAGAGCGCGGCAGCCACGGGACGATTACTGTGAAAGCGACGCAGCAAGTCTTGTTCAATCCGCCTGGCGTGGAATCGGTCATGCGACCGGCCATGATGGCCCTGATGAAACAGACTGTCGGGCTTCGCAAGAAGAACGGCGCCTGGAAAGTCGTCTCATTCGAGAATTCGTTCGGCGGTATGGAGTCGATGTCGTCGCGATGATGATCATGCGAAGACAACTCATCCTTCTGCTCACCATTCTTTCGATCGCGACCTTGCCGCTGCCGGTCGGTGTTCGCATCGCGGAAGGAGCGCAGCAGCAAATCGGCGTGACGCTGACCTACGACCCTTCCTACGTCTCGCTTCGCTATCCGGGCGGCGACGTTCCTCTCAATCGCGGAGTCTGCGCCGATGTTGTCGTCCGCGCCTTTCGCGTGGCCGGGATCGACCTCCAGCGCGCGGTACACGAAGACATGATGGGTGCGTTCAAACGCTATCCGGCGCTCTGGGGTCTGTCGCATCCCGACGCGAACATCGATCACCGCCGCGTGCCGAATCTCATGAAGTTTTTCGAGCGCCACGGAAAGACCGCCAGCGGCGTCTTCCTGCCGGGAGACGTAGTCGCATGGCGCCTTCCGGGTGGCCTGTTTCACATCGGCGTCGTCAGCGCCGAGGTCGCGTCGCAGACGAATCATCCGCTGATGATTCACAACATTGGCAACGGCGCGCAGAAGGAAGACGTGCTATTCGCCTACACGATCATCGGACACTACCGCTGGTAGAGACTGACCCATCGGTCGCACGAAGGAGTGCGAGCGTCTCGCTCGCGGCGGCGAGGCGTCTCGCCTCGGCGTTGTAAGCCCAATCCCTGAGAGGAAACTCGATTGTCGAACCTCCGGAAAACCACCGCCGGGCGGGACGCCCAACGGCCGCGGACGAGACCTCCGCACTCCTCGGCACCGTTCTTTTTCAATTGACGGTGACCCCCGTTGTATTCTTTCCCGCCGTAACGGACCGGCCCGCTCGCCGGTTATGAGTTGAGGAAATCAGTCGTATGGCGAAACGGATGATCGTGATGCTGGTCGTGGTGATTGCCTTCGTGGCAGCCATCGGCGGCTATAAATACCTCCAGATCAAAAAGGCGATGTCGCAGTCGTACACGCCGCCGCCCGAGTCGGTGACGACGACTGTGGCGAAACAGGAAACGTGGGACACGACCATCTCGGCCATCGGGACCGTCGCCGCGGTCAACGGCGTCACGCTCGCCGCCGATCTTCCCGGCGTCGTCGATCAGATTTCCTTCGACTCCGGTCGGACGGTGGGGAAGGGCGACGTTCTGCTGCGGCAGGATACGAAGCAGGAACGTGCGCAGCTCGCGTCGGCGGAATCGCAGCGTGACCTGGCGCGCGTGCAGCTTGCGCGCAGCCGCAGTCTGCAGGCCGCCGGAATCGTGCCGAAAGAAACCCTCGATCAGGCCGCGGCGGCGTTCACGCAAGCCGAGGCGGCGATCAATGAGATTCGGGCGACGATCGAGCGCAAGACCATTCGCGCGCCCTTCGCCGGCGTCCTCGGCATCCGCCAAGTCAACGACGGACAGTCGCTCGGCAGCGGCACGCCGATCGTTTCGCTGCAGGCGTTGCAGCCGGTCTATGTCAACTTCAGCGTTCCGCAGGGCCAGATCGGCTTGTTGCACACCGGCGGTTCCATCAGCGTCACGTCCGACTCGTTCCCGGGCACCGAGACGGGCAGGATCAACGCGTTCGACGCCGTCGTCAACGAAGACACGCGCAACATTCAGGTGCAGGCCGTTTTCGATAACGCCTCGCGCAGACTGCGGCCGGGCATGTACGTCGAAGCGCAACTGGCGCAGGGCGCGCGCACGCCGGTGATCGCGCTTCCGACTTCGGCGGTCAGTTACGCGCCGTTCGGCGATTCCGTCTTCATCGTCGACGACGTGAAAGGTCCGGACGGCAAGACCTTCCGCGGCGTGCGCCAGCAATTCGTGAAGCTCGGTCCGGCACGTGGCGACTTGGTGGCCGTCCTCACCGGCGTCAAACCGGGAGAAGAAGTCGTCACCTCAGGAGTATTCAAACTGCGGCCCGGCGCGGCCGTGATCGTTAATAACAAGATCCAACCGGGAGCGAGCGAGAATCCGAAGCCGGGTAATAGTTAGTTTCTCGAGAGTCAAAGGCGGAATGTTGAATGTTGGATGTTGAATGTTCAGTGTTGAATGACCTCGTGAACTCAAAGTTACGCAATCGTCGGCTCCCCGGATCCATTCAACATTCACTTTCAAGATTCCGGGAAGCGCGACCAAAGATCGAAAACTGGAAGAGCAGAGGCGGAATGTTGAATGTCGAGTGTTCAGTGTTGAATGAAGCGCCCGCGAAGTTCGCGTCATTCAACATTCACATTCAACATCCAACATTCAACATTTCGCCTTTGAGATGCTGACTGAGCCAATAGACCACCACACATGAAACTCACCGACCTCTTCATCAAGCGCCCCGTTCTGGCGATCGTCGTCAACCTCGTGATTCTCATCGCTGGGTTGCAGGCCATCCGATCGCTGTCGGTGCGGCAGTTTCCGCGCAGCGACATGGCCAACGTCGTCGTCACGACCGCGTATGTCGGCGCCAATGCCGACCTCGTGCGCGGATTCATCACCGGGCCGCTCGAGCGATCCATCGCCGGCGCGGACGGCATCGACTACCTCGAATCGTCCAGCGCACAGGGCGTCAGCACGATCACCGTTCACCTCAAACTCAACTTCGACACCAACGCTGCGCTGACGCAGATTCAAGCGAAGGTCGCGCAGGTGCGCAATCAGTTGCCTCCGGAAGCCGAGGCACCGATCATTGATTTGCAGACGGTCGACTCGCAGTTTGCCGCCGCCTACCTCGGCTTCTCATCGCCCGACCTCGATCAGAATCAAATCACCGACTACCTCGTCCGCGTCGTGCAGCCCAAGCTTTCCGCGATCAGCGGCGTGCAGAAAGCGCAGATCTTCGGCGATCGCACCTTCGCGAT
Source organism: Thermoanaerobaculia bacterium (assembly GCA_963719365.1). GTDB lineage: Bacteria > Acidobacteriota > Thermoanaerobaculia > Gp7-AA8 > Gp7-AA8 > JADGNZ01. The sequence continues at coordinate 4,283,925 of OY970380.1, forward strand.
GCGCGTGTGGCTCGATCCCGCCAAGATGGCCTCGCTCGGCATCTCGCCGTCGCAAGTGAACAGCGCGCTGGCGGCGAACAACTACCTTTCCGCGCTCGGTCAGACCAAGGGCTCAATGACCTCGGTCAACCTCGTCGCCAACACGAACCTGCAGACCGCCGACGATTTCAAGAAGCTCGTCGTCAAGGAAGACAAGGGCACGATTGTCCGTCTCGGCGACATCGCCGACGTCGTCCTCGGCGCCGAAAATTACGACTCCGAGGTCCGCTTCAACGGCCAGACCGCGGTGTTCATCGGCATCTACGTTCTCCCCACCGCCAACACGCTCGACGTGATGAAGCAGGTGCGCGAAACGCTTCCCGAGATTCAGGCGCAACTCCCCGCCGGAATGAAAGCCGGCGTTCCGTACGACTCCTCGGCCTACATTCAGGAAGCGATCGACGAGGTGCTGAAGACCCTAACGGAGACGCTGCTCATCGTCATCTTCGTGATCTTCCTTTTCCTCGGATCCGCCCGCGGCCTGATCATCCCGGTCATCGCCATTCCGATCTCGCTCGTCGGCGCCGTCGCGCTGATGCTCGCATTCGGCTTCACCATCAACCTGCTGACGCTGCTCGCTGTGGTCTTGTCGGTCGGTCTCGTCGTCGACGACGCCATCGTCATGGTCGAGAACATCGAGCGGCATTTGCACATGGGCAAGACGCCGGTGCAGGCGGCGCTCGATGCCGCGCGCGAGTTGGTCGCGCCGATCATCGCCATGACCATCACCCTCGCCTCGGTCTACACGCCCGTGGCGCTGCAGGGCGGATTGACGGGATCGCTCTTCCGCGAGTTCGCGTTCACGCTGGCCGGCGCGGTGCTCATCTCTGGCATCGTGGCGCTGACCTTGTCGCCGATGATGGGATCGAAGCTGCTGCGCGCGGGCGACACCGAAAAAGGCTTCGCCGGAATGATCAACCGGCACTTCGACAGACTCCGCGGCTTCTACACGCGCCTCCTCACCGGCACGCTCAACTTCCGCCCCGTCGTGATCACGCTCTGGATCATCGTCGTCCTGCTGATCTTTCCGTTCTACATGTTCTCGCAGAAAGAACTGGCGCCGGCGGAAGACCAGAGCTTCCTCTTCGCGATCCTTCAGGCCTCGGCCAATAACACGATCGAGCAGACACGGTTGTTCGCCGGCGAAGTCGAGAAAGTGTACCGCTCGATTCCGGAGAAAGTGGCCACGTTCCAGGTCATCTTTCCCACCGGCGGATTCGGCGGTCTGGTCGTCAAGCCGTATAAAGAACGACACCGCGGCATCCCGGAAATTCAGCAGGAGGCCGCCGCAAAATCGGCGAACATTCCGGGCATCCGCGTCATTCAGCTCGTGCCGCCGTCGCTGCCGGGAAACGGCGGCGGCTTCCCGGTCGACCTCGTGATCGTGTCGTCGGAAGAGCCGGCGCGCATCGCCGATTTCGCGAATCAACTGATGGCGAAGGCGTTCACGAGCGGCAAATTCATGTACGCCGACACCGATCTGAAGTTCGATCAACCGCAAACGCGCGTCGTCTTCAATCGCGACAAACTTCGCTCGCAGGGTGTCGATCTCTCCCAGGCCGGCCGCGACCTCTCCGTCCTCCTCGGCGGCAACTTCGTCAACCGGTTCAGCATCCAGGGACGCAGCTACAAAGTGATTCCGCAGGTCAAACGCAGCGGACGGCTGACGCCCGATCAACTCTCGCAGATGTACATCAGCGGCGCTGGTGGCAAGCTCGTTCCGCTCTCGACCTTTGCCACGCTGCAGTCGACGACGGAGCCGCGCGAACTCAAGCGATTCCAGCAACTCAACGCCGTTCACGTGCAGGGCGCCATCCCGCCCGGCGTCTCGCTCGACACCGCCCTGACGTACCTCGAGGACGAAGCGCACAAGATTCTGCCGCGCGGCTACACGCTCGACTACGCCGGTGAATCACGCCAGTTGCGCATCGAAGGCAGCCGCTTCCTCGGCGTCTTCTTCCTCTCCGCGATCCTGATCTATCTTGTGCTGGCCGCGCAGTTCGAAAGCTTCCGCGATCCCTTCATCATCCTCGCCGGCTCGGTTCCGCTGGCGCTCTCCGGCTCGCTGCTCTTCTCATTCCTCGGACTCACGTCGATCAACATCTTCAGCCAGGTCGGTCTGATCACGCTGGTCGGACTCGTGTCGCGCAACGGCATTCTCATCACCCAGTTCGCCAATCATCTGCAGGAAGAAGGACGCGACAAACTGCACGCCGTGATCGAAGCCGCCGGCACCCGCCTCCGCCCGATCCTGATGACGACCGCGGCCACGGTCATGGGCCACCTCCCGCTCGTCTTCGCCCGCGGCCCCGGCGCCGGCGCCCGCAACTCCATCGGCATCATGCTCGTCACGGGCATGATCATCGGCACCGGCTTCACTCTCTTCGTGGTCCCGTCGATCTACGTGCTGGTCGCGAAGACGCACAAGCGGATCGATGCGGTCGAGACGGAGCCGGAGGCTGAACTAGAGCCAGCGACGGTGTAGTTCTCACGCGAAGACGCGAAGACCACATGGCCTCGCAACCCTTAAGCACTTCTTTCTTCGCGCCTTCGCGTCTTCGCGTGAAGGTTTTCTCCGTGACCTTTGTGTCTCTGTGGTAGAGGTTTTTGATGCTCCTCTCCTGGATTCTCTATTGCGGCTTCGCTGCGATCTTCACTGGCGCGATTGCCACGCTCCCACGCCGCACGCGACGCAAAGGCGCAGGGCTTTTCGCCACCGGCCTTGCCTCCGCCTTCATCGCCCTATTCTGGCCTGCCCGCGAAGAGCACGCAGCTCGCGTCGAATCGCACATCGACGAGATCATGCCGCGCTGGCAGTTCGAAGAGCATCACGAGATTCAAATCAACGCCCCGCCGGAACGGATCTGGGCGGCGATCCGCGACGTCACGCCGGGCGAGATCCGCCTCTACAAAACGCTCACTTCGATCCGCCGCCTCGGGTGCGACGACGGCGAAAACATCCTCAACGCGCCGGACGCGAAGCCGATCCTCGAGGTGGCTACACGAAGCGAATTTCGTATGCTCGCCGACGACCCTCCGCGCGAGCTCGTCATCGGCACGCACGTCGCGCCGCAAGCGCTGGCGGTGATGAACTTCCGTATCGATGGCACGCGCCTCACCACCGAAACGCGCGTGTTTGCGCAAACCGACAAGGCGCGCCGCGCGTTCGCAATCTACTGGCGTCTCATCCGCCCCGGCAGCGGCATCATTCGAGTGAGCTGGCTCGAAGCGATCAAACGCCGCGCGGAAAAGAAATCATGACGGGAGAAGTCGTCGCCATCTGGATCAAACGCGCCCATCGCGGTGTCATGGATTCCGTCGATGAAGCGAACGCAATCGCCGGTAGCGGCCTCGCCGGAAACGCCGATCGGAGCCGCCGGCGCCAGGTCACGATCATCGACGAAACCGCATGGAACGCCGCAGCCGCCGAGACAGGCCACGACGTCGATCCGTCGAAGCGCCGCGCCAACATCATGCTGCGCGGCATCGACCTCCAGCAATCGCGCGGCAAAGATCTCCGAATCGGCGCATGCCTCATTCGCATCCTCGGCGAAACCACTCCCTGCGAGCGGATGGAGGAAGCGCAACCCGGCCTGCGTAACGCGCTCCGGCCCGCCTGGCGCGCCGGCGTTTTCGGCGAAATCGTCGAAGGCGGGCCGCTTCGAATCGGCGATGCGGCAGAGCTCACCTGATCTGATATCGTTCGCCCATGCCGCATAGCTATCCGCAGGAGGCCGTCCTGCGCGACGGCCGCAAAGTTCTCATCCGCCCCTTCGCCGAGAAGGACGTCGATGCGTTGTACGAATTCTTCCAGCATCTGCCGTCCGCCTACCGCCGCTTCGCCTGGGACCCGATCGAGAATCGAAGTCTGATCGAGAGCTGGGGCCGCGACATCGACTACGCGAAAGTCCTCCCGCTCCTGGCGCTGGATGGCAACAATCGCATCGTCGCCGACGCCTCGCTGCACCGCCGCCAGGGCGGTCCGCTCCGCCTCACCGGCCGCATCAAGTGGATGATCGATCCCACGTACCGCGGCGTCGGCCTCGGCACGCTCCTCATCAACCAGTTCATCGGCATCGCCCGCGAAAAAGGCCTGCGCCACCTCAACGCCATGCTGATCTCCGACCTCGAAGCCGACGCCATCACCACCCTCGAGCACCTCGGCTTCATCCCCTACGTCATGCCCGGCTACGGCACGGACCCCGACGGCAATCAGCACGACATGACGAAGCTGCTGCTGAAGTTGTGAGCGCGGGGCGTTGCTTCGAACACGTGATTCAAAGCGGTGGCTGCGCCACCGCAGTCCAAAGCGCTTCGCGCGAAATCGTGGCAGGATCGAATCGCGCCAGCGCCGCGGCCAGCATCCGCTGCGGCGTGTCGTGCGAGCCGTCATCAACACCAAGCACCCGTAGCGCATACGACAATGTCTCGGCGGTGCGCCGCTCATCGAGCGATGGCAACGGCAACGCGCCGTCGCGCTTGCCGAGTTTCGAGCCGTCGGGATTCGTGACCAGCGGCAAGTGCGCGTAGCTCGGAGTGGGCAAGCCAAGCGCACGCTGCAACGCGATCTGCCGCGCCGTCGATGAGAGCAGATCCGCGCCGCGAACGACCTGCGTCACGCCTTGCGCGGCGTCATCGACGACCACTGCGAGTTGATACGCGTAGACGTCGTCTGCGCGTCGGATGACGAAGTCGCCGGTGTCGATGGCGACGTTTTCTTCGACGTGCCCAGCGACTGCGTCGTCGAATGCGATGACGAGATCCGGCGCGCGAAAACGGATCGCGCGCGCGACGCGCCCGGGCGGCAATCCGTTGCGGCACGTTCCCGGATACACCGGCTCGCGTCCGAGCGGCGCCGACGCCGCGCGCTGCAGGTCCGCACGCGAACATCCGCAGTCGTATACGAGATGCTTTTCGCGCAACAGTCGCAACGCGTCGTCATACAACGCCGTTCGCTGCGACTGATAAACGACCTCGCCATCCCAGTTCAGCCCGTAGCGTTCGAGCGCGCGCAGAATCTTATCCGCCGAACCGGCGATCACGCGCGGCGTGTCGAGATCCTCCATCCGCACCAGCCACCGCCCCCCCTCGCGCCGCGCGAACAGCCACGAGCCAACGGCCGCCACGAGGCTGCCAAGGTGAAGCGGTCCCGTGGGGGAAGGAGCGAAGCGGCCAACGATCACGAGGCAGATCGTAATCTCTACGCGGCGTGGAAGGGGTCAGACCGAAAGTGAAAGTGACGAAAAATGGCACCTACAGGAAACACAGACAGTTTTCGTCACTTTCACTTTCGGTCTGACCCCTTCCATATCTACGACCCTGTCGCGAACGACGACATCCACAGCCCTTAGACATTCCGCTAAGATCATACTTTCGGGTTGAAAGACGGAAGCGATGCGCGCCACCACCGGTCTCCCTTCACTCGACAGCCTCGGCAGCGACCTCCTCCAACTGCCGGCCTGGCGCCGCGCAATCTCGCTGGCGATGCCGTTCGCGCTGACCGCCGCCTTCTTCATCCTCGCATCGCGCGGCTTCTGGATCGCCGCACTGGCCTGTCCGGTGATCCTCAGTTTCATCACCTACGGATCGGTGTCGCACGATCTGGTGCACCGCACATTAAGACTCCCACGATGGCTGAATGAGCCGCTGCTCAGCGCCATCGAGCTACTCGGATTTCGCAGCGGTCACGCCTATCGCTTCACGCACTTTCACCACCACGCGCGCTTTCCGGCGGACGACGACATCGAAGCGCGGTCGGCGCACATGTCGCTCGTGGGCGCGTTGCTCGACGGCATCACGCTGCAACCGCGGCTTTGGATCTTCGCCATGCGCGGCGCCAAACACGAACGTGGCTGGATCGCGGGCGAAGGCATCGCCGTCATCGCGCTTCTCGCCGGCGCCGCGGCCGCAATTCCAAGGACACCGATCCCTGCGATCTACGCGGCGCTGATGATCGCCGGCAGTTGGATCTTCCCGCTCATCACCGTCTTCATTCCGCACCTTCCGCTCGGCGAGAGCGAGCTGACGCGGACAAAGCTCTTTCGCGGCAAAGTGCTCTCCGTGATCGCCGCCGATCATCTGTATCATCTCGAGCATCACCTCTATCCGCAGGTACCGCATCACTTCTGGCCGCGGCTGGCGCGACGGCTCGATCCGCATTTCGCCCGCCTCGGCATCGAGCCGGTGAAGCTGTTTTTCTGACATGGACGACGATCGCGGATTCTTCGAAACGCTCATCGGCGACGGCCGGTCGCTGATCAAGCTGACGGCGCTGCTGATGATGGGCGCCGGCGCGTTTGCGCTCTTCCAGGCAGGCACCGGCCATTTCCTACCGCAGGACACCGAGTACCTGGGCATGACTGCAGCGCAACTCTGCACGTTGCACGGATGCAGGATCGTTCACTTCATGGTTCACGACCGCGTATCGTTCGGCGGCGTTCTGCTGGCAATCGGCGTGATGTATCTCTGGCTGGCCGAGTTTCCGTTGCGCCGAGGGGAGTCGTGGGCGTGGTGGGCGCTGGCGATCAGCGGCGGCGCCGGATTCCTCAGTTTTCTCGCCTACCTCGGATACGGCTATCTCGACTCATGGCACGGCGCGGCCACACTCGGATTGCTGCCGCTCTTCATCGGCGGACTCGTTCTCACGCGATCATTGCGCGTCGACCGGCAGCCATGTCCGGCGCTCGATTTCCATTCGCGCAACGGCCTTGGGCGCATCCTCATGCTCGCCGCGACATTCGGCATCATCGCCGCCGGCTGCACGATCATGACGGTCGGCATGACGACGGTCTTCGTCCCGCAGGACATCGAGTTCATGGGTATCACGCCGGCGGAGTTACGCGTCGTCAATCCGCATCTCGTGCCACTCATCGCCCACGACCGCGCTGGCTTCGGCGGTGCGCTCATCTCATGCGGCCTGGCGATGTTCCTCGCCGTGCTCTACGGCCGCCCATCGCGCAGCCTCTGGCAAGCGCTCGCGATTGCCGGCCTCGCCGGCTTCTGCACCGCGATCGCCATCCACCCCGTCATCGGCTACGTCAGCATGACCCACCTCGGCCCCGCAATCCTCGGATGCTGCGTATTCGTCCTCGGGATGTTGATGACGGTGCGTCCGAAAGGCTCTAACCACAAAGGCACAGAGGTCACTGAGAACTTCTAATCTCTGTGCTCTTTGTGTCTTTGTGGTGAAACGCTTTTCACACGTGCTGCGAGATCGACAGCGTGTTCCCATCGGGGTCTTTGAACCACGCCACCTTGTCGCCCGAGGGGGCGGTCCAGATGCCGAGAGGGTCTTGTTCGAAGAAACCGAAGCGCTCGAAGACCACGCCTCGCTCGGTAAGCGCGGCGGCCATCGTCTCGATCTCGTTCACTTTCCAGCCCAGGATCGTGAACTGCTCCGGCGTCCAATCCTTTTGCACCTTGGCCACGCGGATCGTCGTGCCGTTCGCGTCGAGGACCATGGCAAAGCCGTCGTTGCTTACGAATTGCAGCCCGAGGATTCCTTCGTAAAACGCGCGCGATTTGTCGTAATCGAGGGTGGGGATGAAGGCCATGATTTCCTGATTGCCGAGCATGTTCCCTCCGTTCTAGCAGCAGCCGCTGCCGGGCATATGCACGTGATCGGGTCCCGCCGTCGCGGCGACGAACGTCACATTCTCCCCGCGGATCGCGCGCATCCACGCGCGCACCGAGGCGGTGAGGATGACGAGGACGCAGATCATAAGGATCGCGGTGAGCGTCGTGTCGAGGTAGCCGGTGAATGGATCTTTGGCCATCATCTTCGGCCCGAGAAAGTTGTCGAAGATCGAGCGCCAGCCGGCGTAGAGCGTGGTCGTCGTCACGAACGCCAGCGGGAACATCGTCGTCCACGCGTACTTCACTTTCCCTTCGTTGAGGATGACGGTCGTGCCGACGCAGAGCGCCACGGCCGCGAGCAGTTGGTTGGCGATGCCGAACATTGGCCAGATCTGCGAAATCGATCCGTTGAGGATGAACCACGTCCAGGCGAAGACCACAAGGCCGGTCGTGATGATTGTGCCCGGGATCCACGCCGTGTTCTCGAACGGCTTCCAGGCGCGGCCGAGAAACTCCTGCGCCATGAAGCGCGCCACGCGCGTGCCGGTGTCGATGGTGGTGAGGATGAAGAGCGCCTCGAACATGATGGCGAAGTGATACCAGTACGACATCAGCCCGCCGAGGAGTGGGATGCCGGAGAAAATCTGGGCGAAGCCGACGGCAAGCGAGACCGCGCCGCCCGTGCGTCCGACGAGCGTTTCGCCGACCACCTGCGAGAAATGCTGCAGGTTGACGGTGGCCAGTCCGAGTTTCGCGAACACCGCGGGCGGAACGTTGATGGCGTAGTAGTCGCCGGGATGCAGCGCGCAGACGGCGATGAGCGCGACGCAGCCGACGAGACCTTCGCACAGCATCGCGCCATAGCCGATCATCCGCGAGTCGGATTCTTTGTCGATCATCTTCGGCGTCGTCCCGGAGCCGATCAGCGCGTGGAATCCGGAGATCGCGCCGCAGGCAATCGTGATGAAGACGAAGGGGAAGAGTTTGCCGGGGATGATCGGGCCGCCTCCGCTCGCGAACTGCGACACGGCCGGCGCGTAAATGTGCGGCGCGACGACGATCGTGCCGATGACGAGCAGCGCGATCGTGCCGAGCTTCATGTACGACGAGAGGTAGTCGCGCGGGCAGAGCAGCATCCACACCGGCAGAACCGACGCGATGAATCCGTAGATGGCGATGGCGATCGTGATCTCCGGTTTGGTGAGCGTGAACATCGTCCCGAGCGCCGTGCCCGGAATGAAGCGTCCGGCCACGACGGCGCCAAGGACCATGAGCGCGCCGGCGATGGAACCGTTGCGGATCGCGTAGGGCGCCTTCGAGCGGTGCAGGTACTGGCCGATCACGAGCGCAATCGGAATCGTCAGGAAGATCGTGAACGTCCCCCACGGCGAGTCCGCCAGCGCGTTGACGACTGCGATGCCGAGTCCGGCCAGGGCGATGACGATGATGAAGAGGATCGCGATCATCGCCGTGATGCCGGCCACCGGCGAGATCTCGTTCCGCGCGATCTCCGCGAGCGACTTGCCGTTCCGCCGCACCGAGGCCGCCAGGGTAACGAAGTCGTGCGTGGCCCCGCCGAGGACGACGCCGAAGGCAAGCCACAACAACCCCGGCAGATACCCGAACTGCGCCGCCAGCACCGGCCCGATCAACGGCCCCGCACCGGAGATGGCCGCAAAGTGATGCCCGAAGAGCACCCACTTGTTGGTCGGCACATAGTTCTGCCCATCATTGAACCGATGCGCCGGCGTCACCCGCGAGTCATCGAGCGCCATGACCTTCGCGGCGAGAAACGCCGAGTAGTAGCGGTAGCCGATGGCGGTGACCGCGAGGAAGAAGAGGATGAGCGGGAGCGCGTTCATGGGGTTGGGGTGATTTTAGAGGCGAATGTTGAATGTTGGGTGTTGAATGTGAATGTTGAATGGAACGGCCGCTCGGGGCGGTTGTAACGATCCACGATGAAAACGAACATTACGCTCAGCATTGATGCCGATCTCCTCCGCGAGACGCGGATGATCGCCGCCGAAGAGGGCCGCTCGGTGAGCGCGCTGGTCTCGGACCGGCTGGAATCGCTCGTCCGCGAGCGAAAGGCATTCGAGCGCGCTCGTCAGCGTGCTCTCGCGCGCCTGCGAAAAGGGCTCGACTTGCGCTGGGAGCCGCCTTCGTCACGCGGCGAGTTGCATGAACGATAAATACTCCGCCAATCGAGCATTCTGAGGAAGACCCACGACGGGACACGCGAAGTGCTCGCAACAGTATGTTTCCGGGGTTCTTCGTAAGCGTTACAATTCATCAGTAAAAGGCGAGGCTCATGCCAGACAATGTTCTGCGTTTCGAATGTCAGAAGTGTTTTCAGGCATGCTCTGTTGGTGTTTCCTTTCGAGGGTTGGAAGGGGAGCTCAACGAGCAGGAATGGATCTTCGAATTCAACGAAATGGTGCCTTCTCAATCCAAGATGAAGCACCGCTGCGAAGGTGCCGAAGGACAGATCCACCAAACAACTCGGATACTCGTTCCGACGGTACAAACGTAGCCGTGGCTCGCCTGGCATCGACCTGCGTCCATAACTCTACTCAATGGACCGCTCGATGTTTTCCGCGGATAGTACGTGCGTTATGAGAATCGACGCTGAGCCGTGCCGATTTTGCGAAAAAGCCATTTTCAAGTCCGGCGAGAGAAAGAATGACACAGTTGAGCACGTGGTACCGCGGTGGCTGCAGGCGTTTCTAAAGATCGAGGGGGAGCCGGTCCAACTCACCTTGACCTCGATGGAGACGCTAAAGATAGTCGGGCAGAGGCGTCTGCATCCTCTGTCGAATCTCATTCTCGGCTCGGTGTGCAAGAGGTGCAACGGTGGATGGATGAGAGACTTGGAAAACACCACAATGTCCTTCCTGCGCCCACTCACGAAAGCGCAGCTGTTTCTTGACGAGCTAGATGATGGGCAAATTCTATCACTTGCACGATGGACTATGAAAACGGCATGCTGCTTCAGCGCCGCAGGCCTGGAACCTATCATCCCTAAGAGTCATCTTACGTCGTTGAAGTCGGCGCAGACGTCGCTGCCCTCGGGTGTTGTCGTGTTTGCGCGTTGTCAGACGCCGACTGACAAACCTTTTGCGATTGACTGTTGGCGAGAGTGGCCGGGTCATCCTCGGCTGACTATTAGGGCCTCAAAATTGATTCAGGAGAATTCATATCGCCTCAGTATGCTATTTGGGAGCCTGCTCCTTGTGGTGGCTTACTGGCCGCTTCAAGGTTGGAAGTACCGAATCGAGGAGAATTTCCTTACCTTAGTCTGGCCGCCGAATATCGACGTCCCAACTTATATTCATCCGGCGCCAGCCAGTTCCTTGACTGCCGAGGGCCTGTGTGGCGGGCGGTCATTGGAACAACAGTTTCGTGGACACCTCAAGCTCGAGGAGCATTGTCCTAAGCGTTCACTTAGGTTGATTCCAATCATGCCCACCCTTCCGCCCGGCCCGCGCAGCGTCATCCCGTTTCGGTATCTGCGCGTGTTGCAGCGTGATCCGATTCCGTTTCTTGCCGGCGTCGCGAGGAAGTTTGGCGATGCGGCGCAGTTCTTTGTGGGGCCGCAGCAGATTTTTCTTTTCAATCATCCTGATCTCATTCGCGAGTTGCTCGTCACGCAGCATCGGGCGTTTCACAAGAGCAGGGTGTTGCAGCGGTCGAAGATCATTTTTGGGGAGGGGTTGCTGACGTCCGAGGAGGAGGTTCATCGGCGGCAGAGGAGGTTGGCGCAGCCGGCGTTTCATCGGGAGCGGATCGGGCATTACGGCGAGGTGATGGTCGCGCGCGCGGCGCGGCTGCGGGAGACGTGGCGAAACGGCGAGGAGCGCGACATCCATCGCGAGATGATGGGACTCACGCTTTCGGTGGTGGCGAAGACGCTGTTCGACGCCAACGTCGACGAGGATGCGGACGCGATCGGGAAGGCGCTGACGGAACTTGTCGATCTTTTTCCGGCGCTGATGAATCCTCTGGCGAACCTGCTGCGGAAGCTGCCGTTGCCGCAGACGATGCGGTTCCGGCGCTCGATCGAGATGCTCGACCGGACGGTCTACGCGATCATCGAGGAGCGTCGGCGATCGGGCGGCGACCGCGGTGATCTGCTGTCGATGTTGTTGCTCGCGGTCGATGAAGAAGGCGACGGCGGCGGGATGACGAACCTGCAGCTTCGCGATGAAGCGATGACGCTTTTTCTGGCAGGCCACGAGACGACGGCGAATGCGCTGGCGTGGACGTGGTATCTGCTGTCGCAGAATCCCGAGGCGGCTGCGACGATGCATCGCGAGCTTGATGCCGTCCTCGGCGATCGTCTTCCCGAGCCCGCGGACTACGCGCGGTTGCTCTACACGGAGATGGTCGTGGCCGAGTCGATGCGCATGTTTCCGCCGGCGTGGGCGGTCAGCCGGCTGGCCATCGAGGATGTGACGATCGGAGACTGGCTCGTGCCGCGCGGCGCCGTGGCCATCGCGGCGCAGGCGGTGACGCATCGCGATCCGCGCTGGTGGCCGGAGCCTGGTCGATTCGAGCCATTACGCTTTGAACCAGAGGCGAAAGCGGCGCGGCCGAAGATGGCGTATTTCCCATTCGGCGCCGGTCCGCGTATCTGCATCGGCGAGGGATTCGCGTGGATGGAAGCGGTGCTGATTGTGGCTACGCTCGCGCAGAAATGGCGGTTCGAGCTCGTGTCCCGCGATGTGCAGGCGCAGGCGTCGATCACGTTGCGGCCGAGGGGCGGGATGCGCATGCGTTTGCGATCGCGTGTTTGATCACGCGAAGCCGAAGACGCGAAGCAGAATGTTGAATGTTGACTGTTGAGTGTTGGATGTTGAATGAACCACAGCTCGCCGGTCCTTTTTCATTCAACACTGAACATTCAACACTGAACATTCAACAATCGCCTCTTCACCAGAATATGTGGGTGAAATCCGGATGAGGCAGATCTGCAAGTGAATGGTACAGAGCAAGTTCCGCGATTCGGAAGCTCCGAAAACCGTACGATTTTCTCATAGTCACTTTCGCCTTGTTGTTGAGACCCTCCACGGCGCCCGCTGAGATGTGCTTGACCTTGAACCAGTTCAGGAGCAAAGGTCGATGTTTTCGGAGCGATGCTGCGACCTTCTTCATCTGATCGATTCGGGACCGCATCGCTCGTGTGCACCAGGAATCGAGAAAGCGTCCCGCGTGCGGCGGTGACACGTAATCCCAGAACCGCTGAAAGCCTTCCTTGAGTAGGTAGGCGCGGACGATCCTGAGATTTTTCCTCAGCAGGTCCGCCAGCTTTTCATGCTGCACCTCGCTGAGGTTTTCCTCTCGTTTCAGGAACAGCCACCGCGAGTTGGTCAATACCGGTTTGCCGTTCTTCTTCTTAAGCTCACGAACCTCTTCGGCTCGGATACGATCGATCGCTCTATTCATCATCGATGCGATGTGAAACCGGTCCAGGATCTGGATGGCCTTTGCTGCCCGCAGCCGGATGACCTTCAAATACGCAGGCCACATGTCGCTGCACGCTACCTCCAACTTCTCGGACAGCTCCCGGCCGAACCAGTTGAAGAATGCGTGCAAAGTCTCTTCTCGCCGGTCCTTCCCCATCCACAGCAGCCGTTTTCTCTCTTCGTCGATCTGGTAAACCAAGGTCAGATACTTCGGTCCTCCGTGTGCTTTGGACCCTCGCCGGTGCATGATCTCGTCAACTCCGATTGACTTGATCCCATCCAGCGACACGTGCTTACGTCCCCACTCCACGGCGTGCTCCACCGCACGGCTCACTACTCCCCATGTCGTCGTAAACGTCTTCGCCACTTCCGACCAGCTCATCCGGCGTGCCCAGTTCGCCAGAAACCACTGATACGTCGTACTCACCCGGCTCTTCCCCTCCGCCCACGGAACACTCTCCACACGCACTCCACAGCGATGACAGTTCACTCGCCGCATCTGGTAAATCAGCGTCGCCGGGATCTGCCAAAGGGGCACGAATGCGAACCGTCTCGTTTCCTTGCGGTCGTACAAAACCGCAATCGATCCACACCCCGAACATAACGGCCAGCTGTTCTTCCGCGGCCGGATGCGCACCTCGATCTCCGTTTTATCCTTGTTCCATCCAACCTCTTCGTAGACGAACCCTGGAATCTCTTCCACCTGATTCAGAATAGACTTCACCAGCATCCCGTGCTCCCCGTGACTTTTGGTTTTTCGACAACTCCATTGTCACGGCTCCGAGCCGGGATGCTTTGACTTTTTCACCCACTGATTCTGAAGAAGACCCCAACAATCAACATTCAACATTTCGGTTTTCACTCAAGCGGTCACGCCACGACCGTCCGTCCGCGTTAAACTTTCCCAATGCCAGACATCAACGCCTCCTTCGCCGACTACGCTGACTATCACCGGACGAAGGGGAACAAGTGGTTCCACCGGTTCGGGATTCCGATGATCATGCTTGGTTTGATCGGGCTGCTTGCGCGCGTGGGCGCGACCGTCGGGCACGTCCGCATCGATCTGGCAATCGTGCTCATCGCGGCATCGACGATTTATTACCTGGCGCTGGAGTGGCGGCTGGCCATCGCCATGCTGGTCGTTTCCGTTGGGATGTATTTCGCTGGAGTGTGGCTGCCGGTCTGGGTCAATGTTGCGGTCCTCGTCGTAGGAATCGTTTTTCAATACATCGGACACGCGGTCTACGAAAACCGGAAACCGGCGTTTCTGCATAACGCCGTGCATCTTCTGATCGGTCCGCTGTGGATCTTGAACGACGTGATCCCGGTGGTGAGATGAAGCAGAGATCAGGGGAACAGAGATCAGAGATCGATCTCTGCTCTCTTGTCTCTGATCACTGTTTCCTGATCTGTGTACCTCGCAGCTACTTCCGCTTCAGCGCCGCGTCGAGCTCGGAATCCCGAGGAACGGAGAGCCGCTGCGGTTCGCCGGTGTCGCTGGCGATCTCCACCAAAGGGATGCGCCGCTTGCCATTGTTGTGAGCGATGACTTTGTCCTCGCCAGCCTGATCGTTGTCAATGTCGATGTAGTCGTAACTTGCGCCGGTGCGGTCGAGATGCCGGAGCGTTCGCACCGTATCGCCACACCAGTCTGCGCCGTACACGACGATTCGTTCAGCCATTGAATACCTCCCGGCAGGAGGTAGTGCGAAGGGCTTGCCGATAATGCAAATAACCTAAATCAGGGATCAGGAAAATCAGAGATGTGAGATCAGGCTGTCGATCTCTAATCCCTGATCTCCGCCTTCACGCACGCCCGAACATGCGCGATCAGCTCCTGGATGTCGAACGGTTTCGGCAGCACCACGAACGGCTTCCCTTTCATCCGCTCCTTGATGACCGCGGGCGTGGCGGCGCTGGTGACGATGACGCGCTTGAGCCGCTCCGGATCGTGCTCTGCCATCGTGCTGACGAAGACGAATCCGTCGAGGTTAGGCATCATCAGATCGAGGATGATGACGTCGTAATCGACGACGCCGAGCTTGAGCACTGCTTCGATGCCGTCGCTGGCTGTCTCAACCTGATAGCCCTCGCGCCTGAGCACCATTTTGACGAGGCGCTGAATCGCCAGATCGTCTTCGACGATGAGAACCGCACAGTCCTTCGCTGGTTTGTCGCTCACCGTGGTTTCGGTCTCAGTCGCAGCAAGAAGCGCTCCCGCATTTCCGCGAGCACTACAATAACGAGATGCAGGCATACGGCTCCGACCGCGTCCGTTCGGGCGATGGGGAGCAGTGGATTCTGATGTCGCGCTTTCCGAAGCAGTGGACACCGCGCGCCGCGAAGACGCTGACCACTGCCGAGTTTCCGGGGACCGCGGTCTTGTGGGAGGAGCGCTATTTCGAGGTCGTGGATGTCGAGGGGCTGGCGCAGGGTGGAGTGAAATACGTGCTGGAGCCGTGGCGCGAAATGCACATCATGCGCACCACCGATCGCTACGACGCCGGGCGCGAAGCGGAACGATTGCTCGAATGGCGCGCCGGATTTTCGCGCGAGCGCAAACGCAAATCGACGAACGCGCTGGCGCTGTTGACGGGACATCTTCCCGCCGCCGTTCAGGAAGAGTTGGGACGCGAGCTCGGCGTATCGCCAAGACGATTGACGCTGATCTCGGCCGCGGGCGTTTACGCAATCGTCGTCGCGCTGGCGACGTGGATTGCCGGCGGCATGATCGAACAAAATCCGAGGCCGCTCTCGATCTACATTTTGACCGGTTATCTATTCGTCGAGACTTCGCTACGGCTTCTTGTTGCGTGGCTCCTCGGACGGCCGATGGGGTCCGCGATCGGACTCGTCGCCTACATCATTTACTACTTCACCATCGCCGATCGCACGCGCGCCGTCTCGCCGTTCGCGGAAGAGAAAGGAATGTCGATCGCCATCAGCGCGACGCCGGAGGAACGCGTCGCCAGCGATGCGCTGCTCATGCGCGAATCGCTCGTGACGCTCCTCAGTCCTGCGGATCAGGCGCGCGTCGCGGAGCGTTTCGGCTACGACTACAAACGCCAGTCGCGTTTTACCGCTGCGATGATCCTCGTCTTCGCGTCGTTCGGCATCGCAACATCGATCCACAGCGGCGCGGTCGTTTCCCTCATCATCGCGACGGTCCTCGCCGGCGAGCAGCTTTACCGTCTGGCGATCCTCGGGCGGCGCCCCGCCGGAAGCGTCCTGGGCATTCTGGCGCGGCCGTTTGTGCGCAAGCTGCTGTAGATTCGCGCCGATGCGCCGCCGTCATGCGTTGCTGCTCGCCGCCCTCATCGCGCTGGCGTTGATCACGTGGCTGCGCGTGCACCTCATCGATACGTTGGACGATCAAGGATATTTCGCGAAGTACCTGACGTTCGCGGACCGCATTCTGGCCGGCCGGATTCCACGCGATCGCCTCGCCGATCTCAGTCCCGGCTACCTCTGGTTCGTCGTCCTGCTTCGCTTCCTCGGCGCCAGCTTCATGACCATCCGAACTCTGCAGATCGTCATGGTCAGTCTCGCCGCGGTCTGCTGCGGAATTGCCGCGCGCCGCTTCGGAACGATCGCAATGATCGCCGCGCCGCTGCTCCTTCTCGCCAGCCGGGCCGCGTTGGTTTGCGCGACGGAGGCAGAGCCGGAGACGTTGATCCTGTTGCTCGTAAGCGCCGGACTCGCTGTTCTTTCGTATTCGCAGTCAACCTCGGGCGCGCTCTTCGGACTGGCTGCCGCCTGCCGTCCGGTGATCATGCTCGGCACCGCCGCAATCGCCATCGTGGAGCGTTCGTGGAAGTTGATTGTCGCCGCCCTCGTGCCGCTCGTTCTTCTGCTGATCGTCAACATCGCGCTGACCGGCGAAGTCGTGCTGATGGATCCCGGCACCGTCTTTTACGAAGGGATGAACCCGAGCGCGACCGGCTACGAGGGCGTCCAGCCGCGCATCGTCAACGACATCGAGCGGACGTCGATCGAGCCCGATTACCTTCACGTCGCCTATCGCATCGTGGCCTCGCGCTCCGCCCGGCCGCTCACGCGCGCGGAGTCGAACCGCTTCTGGACGGGAAAAGCGCTCGCGTTCATTCGCGCCTATCCGCGGGCCGCGCTGATGCTCACGCTGCGCAAAGCGCACTTCGCGATTCACAGCCACGACGCCTACGACCTGGCTACGATGGCGCGCAAAGACGCGCTCCTCGGGCACTACCCGTTCATCCCGTTCGGAGCCGTGCTCGCTCTCGCCGGTGCGGGCGTGCTTCTCGGCCGCGAACGCCGCCGCGAACTGCTCCCGTTCATCGTCTTCGCGCTCGCCGGCTTCGCAATCCTCATCGTTTTCTACGTGACCGCGCGGCAGCGAAACGCGATCCTCCCCGCGCTCGCAGTGCTGGCGGCAATCGGCGTCTCCGAGATCGTCACGCGGCGCCATCTGATCGCCGCCGTCGCCGTCCTCATCGTCGCCATCCTCCTCGGCATCAACGGTCCGCAACAGATCGAAGACACGAACGGCTGGCTCGGCGTTCGAAACGCGTTCGACAACGCACTCACGCTCGAACAGCAGGGCCGATGGGCCGATGCCGACCGCCTTCTCGCGCAACTCGAATCCGAGGACTACCACCCGATCCGCGAAAACCGCGCGGTTCCCTCGACCGCTTTCTACCGCGCCCGCGCCGCCGTCCACCTCGGCCACGATCCGCGCGCACTGCTCGATCGCGCAACCTCCGATGCGCCAGGAAATGAGCATGTGCTGGCGATGCGGGCACGCCTCGGCGATCGCGAAGCTCTGCGACTCCTGTTCGCGTTGCACGATGCGATGACCGCGAAGCGAGCGTTGGCGGAACAGTGATTGGTTGCTGGGTAGCTGGTTTCTCGGTTGCCAGGTTGGCGAGTTGCCCATCGCTGACTGCCCACGTTCGTGGTTAGGACGGTAACTTTCGCAAACCCGGCAACCCGGCAACCCGACAACATGGCAACCCGGCAACCGAGCCACCCAGCAACCCCATCCACGGCACGCAACTAGCACTTCCACCCCCGTGCCCGAACCGCAATTCGATGGGCGTCGCCGTGTCGTGATCGAGGGCGTTTCGCCGCTCGTCGATGATGGACGTTTTCCCGCGAAGCGAGTGATCGGCGACGTCGTGCAAATCGAAGCCGACATCTTCGCCGACGGGCATGACCTCCTCGCGGCCGTGCTGCTTCATCGTCACGAGTCGGAATCGGAGATGACCGAGACGCCGATGGTGCCGCTCGTCAATGACCGATGGCGCGCGGAGTTGACCGTCGACCGGCTTGGATTCTACTTCTTCGCGTTCGAAGGATGGATCGATCACTTCGCAACGTGGCATCGCGACCTGCGGAAACGCGTCGAGGCCGGCGTCACGGGCAACGATCTCGATGTCCAGCTCCAAATCGGCCTCGGCATGATTCAGGCCGCTGCAACGCGCGCCACGGATCGTGACCGCAAGCGCCTCGACGAAACGATCAAGAGACTCGAAGGTAACGATGCAGCGGACGAGAAAGTTCTCGATCTCTGGAGCGGCGAGCTGCCGGACCTCATGCGTCGCAACGCGGAACGGAAATTCGCCACACGCGATGCCACCGAGCACGCCATCGAAGTCGATCCCCGTCGTGCCGGTTTCAGCACCTGGTACGAGCTCTTTCCGCGTTCTGCTGCATCGGAGGCGGGGAGGCACGGAACGTTTCGCGACGTGGAGGCACAATTGCCGCGCATTGCCCACATGGGTTTCGACGTTCTCTACCTGCCGCCCATTCATCCGATCGGAACCACGTATCGCAAGGGTCCGAACAACACCGTCAGCACAGAAGCGAGCGATCCCGGAAGTCCGTGGGCGATCGGCGCAAAGGAAGGCGGTCACACCGCCATCCATCCCGACCTCGGCACGCTTGACGATTTCCGGCGGCTGATGGAAGCGGCGCGCGCACGCGGCATCGAGCTGGCGATGGACATCGCCTTTCAGGCTTCACCCGATCATCCTTATGTGGCTGAGCACGACGAGTGGTTTCAGAAACGCCCCGACGGAACGGTCCAATACGCCGAGAATCCGCCTAAGAAATATCAGGACATTTACCCCTTTCACTTCGAGAGCGACGCCTGGACCGATCTCTGGAAGGAGCTGTGCAGCATCTTCCGCTACTGGATCGACAACGGCGTGCGCGTCTTCCGCGTCGACAATCCGCACACAAAACCGCTGCCGTTCTGGCACTGGGTTATCCGCACGGTCAAGAAACACCATCCCGATGTGATCTTCCTCGCCGAAGCATTCACAAGGCCGAAGATCATGTACTGGCTGGCGAAGGCCGGCTTCTCGCAGTCGTATACGTATTTTGCGTGGCGCAATACGAAATACGAATTAACCGAATACTTCGAACAGATCATGAAGCCGCCGGTCAGCGACTTCTTCCGTCCGAACGCATGGCCCAACACTCCCGATATTCTTCCGGAATATCTTCAATACGGCGGCCGCCCGGCGTTCGTGATCCGTCTGATGCTCGCCGCCACGCTCTCCTCGAATTACGGCATTTACGGCCCCGCCTTCGAGCGTTCCATCGGCGACGCTCGCGATCCCAGCGGCGAGGAATATCGCGACTCCGAAAAATACGAGATCAAGCACTGGCCGCCCGCGGATGACGACCTGACGGAGCTGATCGCCGTCGTCAATCGCATCCGACGCCAGAATCCATCGCTTCAGCAGAACACCACCCTGAAGTTCCACGAAACGACAAACGACGACATCATCTGTTACAGCAAATCTGCCGACGACGAATCGGTGCTGATGATCGTGAACGTCGATCCGCACAACACGCAAGCCGGCTACGTCGAGCTTGACCTCGCCGAGCTCAACCTCGACGCCAATCGCCCCTTCCAGGTTCACGAGCTTCTTTCCGGCGCGCGCTACACCTGGCATGGACCGCGAAACTACGTCAAGCTCGATCCGAACGTAGTCCCCGCGCACATTTTCCGAATTCGCCGCAAGGTAAGATCGGAGCAAGATTTCGAGTACTTCTTATGAGAAAACGGTATGAGAGCGCACGCTGAACAATGAGCGATCTCTGGTACAAAGACGGGATCATCTACCAAACGCACGTCCGTGCGTTCTTTGATTCCAACAACGACGGCATCGGCGATTTTCAGGGGCTGACGCGCAAACTCGACTACCTGCAGGACCTCGGCATCAGTATCATCTGGCTCCTTCCGTTTTATCCCTCGCCGCTGCGCGATGACGGATACGACATCGCCAATTACACCGCCGTCCATCCCAGCTATGGCACGCTCAGCGATTTCAAGGGGTTCCTGAAAGAGGCGCACCGTCGCGGCCTGAAGGTCATTACAGAGCTCGTCATCAATCACACGAGCGATCAGCACGAATGGTTTCAGAGATCCCGCCACGCGAAGCCAGGAACTCCCTGGCGCGACTTTTACGTCTGGAGCGACACGCCTGCGAAGTACAAAGATGCTCGTATCATCTTCAAAGACTACGAAACGTCGAACTGGACTTGGGACCCGGTCGCCAACGCCTATTACTGGCACCGCTTCTTTTCGCATCAGCCCGACCTCAACTTCGACAATCCGGCCGTTCACGCCGCGCTTCTCAAGGCCTTCGACTTCTGGATGGACATGGGCGTCGATGCCTTCCGGCTCGACGCAATCCCGTATCTTTACGAGCGCGAAGGCACGACGTGCGAGAACCTGCCCGAGACGCACGTCTACCTGAAATCGCTGCGCGCTCACGTCGATGCGAAATACCCGGGCAAGATGCTGCTGGCCGAGGCGAATCAGTGGCCCGAGGATTCATTGCCGTATTTTGGGGAGGGCGATGAATGCCACATGGCCTTCAACTTCCCTGTCATGCCGCGCATGTACATGGCGCTCGCGCAGGAAGACCGCTTTCCGATCATCGACATCATGGCTCAGACGCCGTCCATTCCTGAGAATTGCCAATGGGCGATGTTTTTGCGTAATCACGATGAATTAACTCTCGAGATGGTGACGGAAGAAGACCGCGATTACATGTGGCGCACCTACGCCTCCGATCGTCAGGCCCGCATCAACCTCGGCATCCGCCGCCGTCTTGCGCCGCTGCTCCAGAATCACCGCCTGCGCATTCATCTGTTGAATGGATTGCTCTTCTCGCTGCCAGGCACGCCGATCATTTATTACGGCGACGAGATCGGCATGGGCGACAACATTTACCTCGGCGACCGCAACGGCGTCCGCACGCCAATGCAGTGGAGTCCCGACCGCAATGCCGGCTTTTCGAAAGCAAATCCGCAGCAGCTCTACATGCCGGCCATCATCGACCCGCAATACCACTACGAGCAGGTCAACGTCGAGCAGCAGCAATCGAGTCCGTATTCGCTGCTATGGTGGATGAAGCGGCTGATCGCGCAACGTAATCGCTATCAGGCCTTTGGCCGGGGCACGATGGAGTTTCTGCACCCGGAGAATCGCAAGATCCTCGCTTTCGTGCGGCGGTATGGCGACGAGATCATTCTCGTCGTCGCCAACCTATCGCGGCTCGTGCAATGCTTCGAAGTCGACCTCTCGAGTTTCCGCGGTATGGTCCCTGTCGAACTTTCCGGAGGCACGCGATTCCCGGAAATCGGCGACAGGCCCTATTTCCTCAACCTCAGTCCGTTCGCCTTCTACTGGTTTGTACTCGAACGCCAGCATGCCGAGGTTGCGGCGCCGAGTGAGGAAGCTCCGCTGATTCCGGTGACGACGCTCGACGACGTTCTGTCCGACGCCAATCGCAGCGTCCTCCGGCGAGCACTCCAAGCGTATGTGCGGACGCGCCGTTGGTTCAGCGGCAAAGCGCGGACAATCACGTCGTTGCAATTGCATGGGACTGTTGCGTTGCCCGGTGAAGCGGGCGTTCTTGCATTTGTTCACATCGACTACGCGGACGGCGAGCCCGAAACGTATGTCGTTCCCCTCGGCATCATGCAAGCGCGGCGCGCCAGTGAGCAGGATGGCGCAAACGCTCCCGCGGTAATCGCCCGCCTCGGCGAAGGCAAGTTGTTGTATGAGCCGCTTGCAGATGCGAAATTCGGATCGGCGCTGCTCGACACCATCGCCCGCCGCCGCGCACTCAAGACGGATCACGCCGTCGTCTCCGGCACGCCAACGCGTATGTATCGCACGTTGCGCGGCGACGGAGACGTGCCGATTCAGGTTCTGAAATCGGAACAAAGCAATACCGCGCTTCTTTTCGGCGACTGTTTCTTCATGAAACTCTTCCGGCGCCTCGAAGCCGGAATCAATCCCGATCTCGAGATGACGCGATTCCTCAATGAAGAGACGTCATTTACAGCGACGCCGCAGCTTGCCGGCTCCATTCAATATGAGCCGTCAACGCGCGGCGAGCCGTCCACGATTGCAATTCTCCAAGCCTACGCACCAAACGCCGGCGACGCCTGGACGTACACGCTTGATTCCATTGGCCGCTATTTCGAAACGATCCTCAGCGACTCGACCGCGGCATCACAAATAGCAAAGACGGCGTCGAACGAATCGCTCCTCGCGTTCGCTTCCAGACCGTCTCCTGAAGCCGCGCATGCGCTGATCGGCGTCTATTTGGCTGATGCCGCGCTCCTCGGCAAACGCACGGCCCAAATGCATCTTGCGCTGGCATCGCGCAACGACATCCCGGCATTCGCTCCCGAGCCGATCACGCCGCACTATCAACGCTCGATTTACCAGCACATCCGCACGCAGATTGTGCAAACGATGCAGCTCCTTCGCAAGCGCGCAAAAGGAAATCCCGCCGCCGAAGAATTACTGAATCGCGAAGAGGAATTGCAGCAACGCGTGCGACGAATTCTCGAAGGCCGGATGGGCGGTTTGCGCATCCGCATTCACGGCGACTATCACCTCGGCCAGGTCCTCAAGAGCGGCAACGACTTCGTCATCATCGATTTCGAAGGCGAGCCGGCGCGGCCATTGAGCGAGCGGAGGATCAAACGCAGCGCATTGCGCGACGTCGCGGGCATGCTGC
Organism: Thermoanaerobaculia bacterium; assembly: GCA_963719365.1. Taxonomy (GTDB): domain Bacteria; phylum Acidobacteriota; class Thermoanaerobaculia; order Gp7-AA8; family Gp7-AA8; genus JADGNZ01. The sequence goes on from OY970380.1 coordinate 4,307,035, forward strand.
GATCGTTCCATTACGCGTCGCACGCACTGCTGCACGGACAATTGCAGCACTCGTTCATCCGTGCCGAGGATTCGGCTGCGGCCGAAACGGGCGCAGGCTTCTGGTATCGCTGGGTCAGCGCCGCGTTCCTCCGCAGCTATCTCGCCGAGAGCGGCGATGCCGCGCACTTGCCTCGCACAGTCGAGGAATTGCAGATCCTGCTCGACGTCCGTTTGATCGAGAAAGCGCTGTACGAGATCGCCTACGAGTTGAACAACCGTCCCGACTGGGTCCACATCCCTCTGCGCGGGGTGTTGGAGCTTCTCGGGCGCTGATATTCTCCCGCTCCCGATGCGCATCCGCTTCATCTGCATTCATGGCCACTTCTATCAACCGCCGCGCGAGAACCCATGGCTCGAAGCGGTGGAGACGCAGGACACCGCCACGCCGTACCACGACTGGAACGAGCGCATCACGGCTGAATGCTACGGCCCGAATGCCTCGTCGCGCATCCTCGACGCGAAGGACCGCATCGTCAAGATCGTCAACAACTACTCGGCGATCAGTTTCAACTTCGGGCCGACGCTGCTCTCCTGGCTCGAGCAAAGCGATCCGGAGACCTACGCCGCGATCATCGACGCCGACCGCCTCAGCCGGGCGCGCTTCGACGGCCACGGCTCCGCGATCGCGCAGGCGTACAACCACATGATCATGCCGCTTGCGAACCTTCGCGATCAGCAGACGCAGACCTGGTGGGGCATCCGCGATTTCGAATATCGCTTCGGCCGCAAACCGGAGGCGATGTGGCTGCCGGAGACGGCCGTCGATATCGCATCGCTCGAGGCGCTGGCCGCGATGGGAATCGCGTTCACGATTCTCGAGCCGCATCAGGCGTTGCGCTGGCGGAAAATCGGCGACGAGCGTTGGACCGAGCACTCCGGCGCGATCGATCCGACGATGCCGTATCGCTGCAATCTGCCCTCGGGGCGATCGATCGACATCTTCTTCTACGACGGCGCGATCTCGCGCGCCGTGGCGTTCGAGCGCCTGCTCGCCCGCGGCGAGAACTTCGCGCATCGCCTCCTCGGCGCTTTCGGCGAAGGGCGCAATCATCCGCAACTCGTCAACATCGCCACCGATGGCGAAACCTATGGCCATCATCATCGCAACGGCGACATGGCGCTGGCGTATGCGCTCGATTACATCGATGAGCAGAAGCTGTCGCGCATCGCGAACTACGGTCAGTTTCTTGCAGCCACGCCTCCGACGTATGAGGTGCAGATTGCCGAACGGACCGCGTGGAGCTGCGACCATAGCCTCGGGCGATGGGAGCGCGATTGCGGCTGCAGCACGGGCGGCGATGCGGGATGGAATCAGCAATGGCGCGCGCCGCTGCGAGCCGCGCTCGACTGGCTGCGTGATGAATGCATCGCGATCTTCGAAATGCGGGGCGGCGCTCTGCTGCGCGATCCGTGGGGCGCGCGCGACGACTACGTCGAGGTCGTGCTCGACCGGTCGGAAGACAACGTCGAGCGCTTCCTGGAGCGGCAGATGACGGACGCCGATCGGAGCGTCACTGCGAAGATCGAAGTTCTCGAACTGCTGGAAATGCAGCGCAACGCCATGCTCATGTACACGAGCTGCGGCTGGTTCTTCAACGACCTCTCCGGCATCGAGACGGTGCAGGTGCTGCACTACGCGGCGCGCGTCATTCAACTGGCGGAGAAAGTGTCCGACAGCAGCCTGGAACCGGAGTTCCTCGCGCGCATCGCCGCCGCGCGAAGCAATCTGCCGCATCGCGGCGACGCGCGGCAGATCTATGAGCGCGAAGTGAAACCGACACGCGTCGATCTTCGCCGCGTGGCTGCGCACTACGCGGTGGCGTCTCTCTTCGACAACTTCGCGCACGACGATCTCGTCTACTGCTATCGCGTGCGCCAGACCGACTTCGAGTCGTTCCGCGCAGGCCGTTCGCGAATGGCCATCGGATCAGTCACCGTGACGTCGCTGATCACGCACGAAGAGGCCTCGTTCGACTTCACCGTCATTCACCTCGGCGAGACGGAGCTGACCGGCGGCGTGCGCGCGTCGACGACCGCGAGCGATTACCAGGCGATGAAAAGCGCGTTGAGCGAAGACATGCGCGTGAACGGCGTCTCCGCCGTTATCCGCGTGCTCGACGAACATTTCGAGGAGGAGTCGCTCCTATCGATCCGCTCGCTCTTTCGCGACGAACAGCGGCGCATTCTGAATGTGCTCTGCGACGCAACACTCAGCGAAGCCGAAGGAGCGTTCCGGCAATTGCACGAACGGTATGACCCGCTCACACGGTTTCACGCCGACCTCGGCGTGCCGCTGCCGAAAGTGTTGCGCACCGCGGCGGAGTTCGACGTCAACATGCAACTGCGGCGCATGGCCACCGCGAGCGAATTGCCGCTGGGCGAGATGGAGTCGCGCCTGCGCGAAGCGCGCGACGAGCGGGTCGTTCTCGATGAGACGACGCTGATGTCGCTCACGCGGGCAGTTCAGCGAGCGGCGGAAAGCGTGTCGCAAAACCCTGATGACCTGGAGCTGCTCGAACGTTGGGAGACGCTCGTGGCAGTGGTTCGCGAGTCCGGCGTCGACGTCGATCTTCGACGCGCGCAAAACGATTACTACCGGCTGATGAAAACCGTGCGGCCGTTAAAGGCGTCGAACGGCTCTTCCAGTGCGAATCGTTGGTTGCGGCATTTTGATGCATTGGGTGAGAAATTGTCGATCAGCCCCGAGGCTCTGTCTTGATTTCAATGAAAACCATTACCTCAGAGACACAGAGGACGCGAAGAGATCTCTGTGCTCTCTGCGTCTCTGTGGTTAATTGCCTCCTAGCATAATGACCCACACTTCCCCGATCGCAACTAAAGACAATAACCGTGCCGCCGGCGTCCTGCTGCATCCGACGTCGCTCCCCGGCCCTTACGGCATTGGCGACCTCGGCGACGAGTTGCTCGCATTTCTCGATTGGGCAAAGAAGGCAGGGATACACATCTGGCAAGTGTTGCCATTGAACGTGCCAGGCTATGGCAACTCACCGTATGGATGCCTCTCGTCTTACGCTGGCAATCCGTTGCTGATCTCACCGCAGCGACTGCTTGAGGGCGGGCTGCTGCCGTCCGATGCGATTGAAGAAATCTCAGGGTCCAGCAAAGTCGATTTCGACAGGGTTGCAGCCTCAAAGAGCAATCTCCTGCACCGCTCGTTCAAACATTTCGCTGAACACGCGTCGAGCGAGCAACGCGAGGCACTAGCGTCATTCGTAAGCAATAATGCATGGCTGCCCGACTGGGCACTGTATGCATCATTGAAACAGCGCCACGGAGGTGCCCCGTGGACTTCATGGCCGGCCGCGCTCGTCACGCGAGAGCCGGAAGCGTTGGCTGCCGCGCAGAAAGAGTTAGCAGACGAGATCCACTTTCATGAATACGTCCAATGGCTCTTCTTTAGTCAATGGGCTTCCGTGCGCAGTGCGGCGCACGAGCGCGGCATTCGAATCATGGGCGACGTCCCCATCTATGTCGCAGCCGACAGCGCCGATGTCTGGGCGAACCGCGAGATTTTTCAATTGAACGAGCATGGCGAGCCCGACGTCGTCGCCGGCGTTCCGCCCGATTACTTCAGCGCCACAGGCCAGCGATGGGGAAACCCGCTCTATCGCTGGGACATCCTTCGCGAGACGAATTATGCCTGGTGGGTGGCGCGATTCCGCGCAGCCCTACAGTTTGCTGACGTCGTGCGCGTCGACCATTTCCGCGGGTTTGCCGCATATTGGGAAATTCCAGCGAGCGAGCCGACTGCAATGAATGGCCGCTGGATGCCCGGCCCGGGCCGCGAATTGTTCGACGCCATTCGCGACGCCATCGGCTCGCTTCCCATCGTCGCCGAAGACCTCGGCCACATAACACCCGAAGTGCACGAGCTAAGAAAGGCGATCGGAGTACCGGGGATGAAGATCCTGCAGTTCGCATTTGCGCAACCCGACAGTCCACATCTGCCACATCACTATGAGCCACAGACCGTCGTTTATACCGGCACACACGACAACGACACCGCCCGCGGCTGGTACGATCAAGCCTCCAACGAAGAGCGCCAAACCGCCACGCTCTACCTCGGCGTACAAAACGCCGAAGAGCTCCCATGGGCGCTGATCCGCACCGCCTACACCTCGGTCGCCAACACTTCCATCGTCCCCGCACAAGACATCCTCGCCCTGGGCAACGAAGCGCGCATGAACCTCCCCGGCGAAGAGAAGGACAATTGGTCGTGGCGGCTGGAGGAGGGTGCGCTTACGGACGAACTTGCGGACGAATTGCGGAAATTGTCGGAGGTCTCGGGACGGGTTTGAGGATTATTCAGCGAGATCCTTCGAGCCGGGTCCCTTTGCCAGCGCGAATGTCGGAACGCGCCTTGTCGATGCGCTTCAAGAACTGCGTATCGTGCTCCAGCCGGTATTCGAACCAGTCGTCTTCTGTCTTGAAACCGATGAGAACACCCGCGGCCTTGCCGTGCCTCGTGATCACAATCTCTTCGCCTTCAGCCAGATGCAAATAGCGCGACAGATCGTCTTTGACTTCGGATAGCGACATTTTCTTCATTCGAGAGTTCCTTGTTCATCCAGCCATTGATACGTCTTTGCTTTCTCCACAATCGCAGGCACGTGAACTTCAATTTCTACGATGTCGTAGAAAACACGAACTTCACCAACACGCAGCCTACGCATCCTCCAAGACCGCGGCAGGGAAGATCGCGAACAAGCGGCTCAAGGCGAGATCGTCGCCTTCGACCTCCGCATCGGTGAAGACATTTTTCCATTTGCCTGGGGCGCTTAGAGTTGTGCTCCCCCACGCGTCGCCGACGGGAAGCCTCCCCGGTTTTGCGAAGTTCGCAATCAGGCGTGGCAAGACGACGAGAACCGCGTCGTTGTTGTGGCGGCGGATGAATGCGACGACGTTCGGGCCGGCGTCGATTGGCTCATAAATGCCGTCGCGGAAGAGATCGGGGTGGCGGGCGCGTAGTTCCAGTAGTTTCCAGGTGACGAACATCTTGATCCGGCCATCCTCCCAGCGATGAAGGAGCGTATCCGGCGAGGCGGTCTTGACCTCTTGTAGCAACGCGCGTCGTTTCGCATAATCGACAGGGCGGCGGTTGTCGGGGTCGACGACGCTGAAGTCCCAGAGTTCTGTGCCTTGGTAGAAATCGGGCGCGCCCGGCGCGGTCGCTTTGAGCACGACTTGCGAGACGCTGTTAAGAAATCCGTAGAAGGCGATTCGTTTATGGAAACGGAGGAAATCGGCGCGGAACTCGTGATCGCCGAGTATGGCTGCGGCAAATCCCAGGAGGGCTTCTTCGTGTTGCCGGTTGGGAGCGATCCAGCTCGTATGGTTCTTTGCTTCACGCGCGGCCTTTTCGAGATATTGCTGCAGACGATCGGGCAGTGAAGGCAATTCACGCTCATCGAGCGGCCAGATGCCAGTTAGCGTCTGATAGAGAAGCAGTTCTTCGTTGAGATGAGGGATTCCGTTTTTCTTTCGCGCCGCATTCATCTTTGACCAGCGGCGGACCTGATGCTCCCATTGCGGCGCCATTTCGGAGAGCACATTGATCCGCGCCCGAACGTCTTCGCCCCGCTTCGTGTCATGCGTGGCTGTGGCGTTCATTGTGTGTGGCCAATTGCGTTGCATATTTGCGTTTCGTGCGTGAAATTCAGCGAGACCGTCGGCGTCCGCGCTGCGGCCGGGATCGGCGCCCACTTCATTAAGTGAGATCAAGCGGTTGTAATTGTAGAAGGCCGTGTCTTCGACGCCCTTTGCCATGACGCGGCCGGTGAATTGTTGCCAGCGCATGACGAAGGACAGCCAATGTTCGCGCTCGGAGGCAACATAAGACGGCGGATCGACAAGGAGAACGCTCTCCAGAAAGGTAAAGAGCCGCTCATCGATTGCAGTGCCCGATCGCCTGCGTGCTTCGGCAATAGCCTCGCGAATCGAGCGCTGATCGGCGGGATCGACCTCGCCAGCAGCCTCTCCAGGGCGGAGGTATGTGCGGTAAACGCGCATACAGGCCGTCACTTCCGTCAGCGCGGCGGTGAGATCCACCGGCGCGAAGTCGCGAGCGTTGCGGTCAGCCAAGGCAAGCGCGCCCAATTGTTTGCCGAGTGCGCGCATTTCTCCGGAGAAGAGTTCGTGAATCACCTGTCGCTTACGCTGATAGCAGACATCGGCAAAGCTCTCATTGAGACCAGTGAATGTTCGATAGAACCGGTCAAGCTGCCGCAGTCCATCAGCATCGACGAAGAGCGAATTTAGCGAAGCTAGAAAGTCGTAGCCGGTAGTTCCACTGACGGGAAACTCGGAACGCAGCTCCTCACCGTCCTCGAGGATCTTCTCGAGCAGTATGTAAAAGCGGCCTTCAGGTTCAGCGAGCCGCGCTTGCAGCTTGCGCATATGTCCGATCGGGTCGTAGAGGCCGTCGATGTGATCGATGCGCAGTCCGGTCACTTTTCCTTCCGCAATCAGCTCCAGCGTTCTTCGATTGCGCGCTTCAAATACTTCTGGGTTTTCGACGCGCACACCGATGAGATCCGTGACGTCGAAAAAGCGCCGGTAATTGATTTTCTCGCTGGCGATACGCCAATAGGCGAGCCGGTATGACTGCGCGTCGAGCAATGCGTCGAGCGTATTGAAGCTTTCGGGCCTTCCTTGTGTGCCGTTGATGCGTTCGATGGCCGATTGGAGCGCATTCCGAAAGGCTTCATCCTGTTCGTGAATGCGCCACAGTGCATCCTTCAGGAAACGGCTGTTCGGCACGGAATCGTGGTTTTCGCTCAGCTCTCGCAGTTCGATTGAGACGTTATTCTCGGGAAGGAATTTCAGACATTCTTGCAGTACCAGACCATAAGAGCCCGGCGAGAGCGGAAGGCGCTTGTCGTAATACGTGAAGAAAAATCCGTCGGCGTCGAAATGAAGCTGGATCTCCTGAGCCTCGAGGACTTCACCGTACGGTTTGCCGAGGATGGGGAGGAGGACTTTCGCGGCGGTCTGTCCGCGCGTCGTGACCGGAGTAAGGTCAATATCAAAGTAGTGCAGGAAGCGCGAGTGCTCGCCGTTTTCGAGGACGCTCATCCACCATGCGTTTTCGGCGCTGGCGGCCATGTGGTTGGGAACGATGTCGAGCAGGAGGCCGAGGCCGAGACGATTTAGCTCCTGGTGCAGAGAGTCGAAATCGTCGTCGGATCCGAGCTCCGGATTCAGCGAGTTGGCGTCAACGACGTCGTAGCCGTGGGTACTACCCTTTCTTGCGCGCAGGATGGGCGACGCGTAGACGTCGCTGATGCCGAGCTCCGCGAGATAAGGCGCGATGTTGCGCGCGTCAGCGAAGGTGAAGCCGGCGTTGAATTGAAGGCGGTAAGTGGCCCGAGGTACGCGGTACATGTGCGGTTGAGGACGCTGCGAAAGGGGTGCCGTGTTGGCGGTTTTGACGGGCCGCGAGGTCTCGTGGCGGGTGGGTCGCGGTACGGGGAGACGACGAATGGGGAGCGGGCGAGGTTCGAAATCGTCTCGTTCTGTCGCGCGCTGAAGCGCGCTGCCAATTTGACGGCGACCCGTTTTCCCCCGCCTGAAGGCGCAATGGCCTTAACTTAAGGTGATCTTGGGCTCCTCGGTGAAAGAGTTCCGGCGGCGGCGGAGTTTTGTGAGGATTGGATAGCGGCTCGGGGATCGGGCTCGAACTCCGCGCGGAACGTGTCGATTGGGCCGCTGTCGAATGAGGAGACCACTGATTTCGATGACTGCAGATCTATGGCAGCGCCGCTTGGATTGAGGGGGGAAAAGAAACCATTTCCGGGAGCCGCCGGATCACGACCGTCAAGGCGTGAGTAAACGAGATGCAACCTGGTTCGACATCCGCTTCCTGGGCCGCTTCGACCATCAATGAACGAACCCCGAAGTGCGCAAGCAGCAGGCCGTAGAAGTCCTGCCGCACAAGATCCGGCCGCTTGCTACGAAGTGCGACGGCGGTACCTCCTCCACGCCGATGGTCTTTCATCTCATCGAAGATGGTTTCGATTTTCCAGCGTTTTGCATAGAGCTGGGCAAGCTCCATCGCTGAGGCCTGCCGGGGATCGAGCAGAGTGGTGATCAATCGGTAGTGTTCCCGGCGTCCGCCAACCGTTACATCGAATTCCACGACTCGGACTGGAATCGACCGCTCGCGGACCTTTTTCCTTTCCGTGCTTCGCGGCCGCACCTCGCTTAGGTACGAACGATCTTTGAGTGTACGCAGACGTGGCAGGGGGATGTTTTTCTGGACACGCCAGAGAAGATCCGCCCCTGTTCCTACTGCTTTGCTCCACATCTCGAATCCATAAAACAGACGGTCTGCCAGGCAAAGCATCCCTGGTTTGAGATAGCTCACCAAATGGAGACTCATTGCATACTCGCTGACTCTCCAGCCAGCCATTCGCGCGGCGAACAGCACGTGCGTTCCGATCTCGGCGAGCGCGACCCAGCGTATCTGCGCGAAGACCGTTTGCCCCTTCGAAGATGGCGGTTTGCCGAACGCTCGAACGTTGGCCCGGCTATCGACGACGTTCAGTGTGCTTCCGTCCAGCGCCACCAGCCGGCGGCCTTTGAACCAGGCCCACGACATCGTTCGCGTCGCAATCGGCCGAACGTACTGCTCAAACAGCGCCTTCAGTGGAGTCCAGCCCAACCGTTGCCGCGCCTTGCTGATGGCCGCATCCGTCGCCACCGTGAACGTAAATTCTTGTTCTTCCCGGTGGAGAACGCGCCGCAATACCTCACGTGCTCCGACACTCGCCAGCAGACCAAGCGCGATGACGTAGTACACCATCACATGCGCCGGCAACTTCCTCCTGCGCTGGCTGCCTCGTCCAGTTGCCTCCAGGATCCGCTCGATCTCTTCCAGAGGAAACGCCATCAACGCGTCAAGATCGATCCTCACGCCTCGCCCAGTCCCCATCACACCCCCCCAACAGCGATTCCTATCAATAATCGCTTAAGTTAAGGCCATTGGCCTGAAGGCGGGGGCTACGGATCTCACGCCGGCTTCGCCGGCTGCTTCCTCGGGACTTGGAATGTGCAACCACGCAACTCGCGAAACCGGCAATTGCGGGCTCCCGCGATCCCCCAACCGGCGAGACCGTGCAACCCCGGGCCCCCGCAACCAGCGAGACCGGCAAATCGCAACTTCGCAACCCAACTTACACCCTTCGCATCACGACGATCGTCTTGTCGTCTGTTGCTTTTGCGCCGCGCTCGAACTTGATGACGGCATCGAGGATGCGGGAGGGGATGTCGTTTGTCGCCGCGTCGCGTTGGGCGAGGAAGAGATCCCGCAAGTTGTCGTTGCCGAATTCGGCGTCGTCGGGGTTGGCGGCTTCGTTGAGACCGTCGGTGTACAGAAAGAGTACAGATCCGTGCGGCAACTCGATCGTCCCCTCGGTGTACGACGACTCGGGGAGGATTCCGATCGGTCTGCCGGTCGATGCGATCTCGGTCAGTCCGTCGGCCGTGGCGATGTAGGGAGGGTTGTGACCGGCGTTGACGTAGCGCAGCACGCCGGTCGCGGGTGAGTAGCGGGCGAAGAAGAACGTTGCGTATTTGCGGCCGCGGGCGCTGCGGAAGATCAGCGCGTTGAGGCGAGCGACGAGGCGGGCGAGATCGTCCTCGATCGGCGCAGCTACTCGCAACGCGGCCTGCACGCTCGACATGATCAGCGCCGCAGCCACGCCTTTGCCGGAAACGTCGCCGATGGCGAGGCCGAGGTCGCCGCCGGGGAGCTCGAGGAAATCGAAATAGTCGCCGCCCACTTCGTAGCATGGATGACTGAGCGCACCGAGCTCGATGCCTTTGACGTCGACTGGCGCCGACGGCAGAAGACGGCTCTGAATCTCGCGCCCGAGGGCGAGCTCCTGCTCCATGCGCTGCTTCTCGAGCAGCTCCATGTGCAGCGTGGCGTTCTCCATGGCGATGGCCATGTGGTCGGAAATGTCGTTGAGGAACTCCAGATCGCGCGGCCCGAACGAGCCGTTGATTTTGTTCAAAAGCTGCAGCACGCCGACCACGCGCTCGCCGCGATTCTTGATCGGAACGCAGAGCATCGAGCGGGTGCGATAGCCGGTCTTCTGATCGAGCGATCGGTCGAATCGCGGATCTTGATACGCGTCGTGGAGAATCACCGGCTCGCCGGTCTCCGCGACCTTGCCGGCCAGACCTTTGCCGATCGGCAGGCGGATCTCGGTGGCCAGCTCGCCCGCGATCTTGGTCCAGATCTCCTTCTTCTGATCGTCGACGAAGTAGAGCGTGCCTCGCTCGACGTGCAGCTCGTTGCGAGCCACGGTGAGGATCGACGCGAAGAGTGCGTTGGGCTCGATCGAGGAGTTGATCAGCTTCGATGCCTCGACGAGCGTGCGCAGGCGTTCCATCTCGTCGCGGTCGGCGAGCGTGGTGACGATCCGGCCGACGAGGATGCGGTCGCGGTCGCTGAACTGCAGGCCGCTCTGAAACACGGTCTCCGAGCGCTCGCTGCGCACGATCGTGCAATCGACTTCGATCTGTTCACCGTCCCAATCGAATTGCAACGTGTGCGGGCCGGCCACGAGTGGCTCTTCGTGCTCGATGCGCGTGCCGAGGATGCCGATGTCGACGATGCGGACGACGCTTTCGGCGAGGCGGGCGGGAATCGGAGCAGGAAGGAGTAATCGCTCGGCACCACGGCGGTCGTCATCGAGCATTTTGCGAATTGTATTCGCTTCGCGAGCTGGGTTGGTTGCGCTTCGCGCGTTGTCGGTTGTCGGTTATCTTCGCCTCGCGCGTCCGGCTTTACGAACGCGCGAAGCGCAATCAACCGACAACCGACAACGCACGAAGTGCAATGTTCGAGGCATTCCAGGAATCCGACTATCGCCGCTTCTGGGTGGCGCAGTTCATCTCCAACATCGGCACCTGGATGCAGGGGCTGGCGCAAGGATGGCTCGTCTACAAACTGACGGAGTCTCCCTTCCTCCTCGGCTTCGTGGCCTTCTCGAACTCTGCGCCGTCGCTGATTCTGATGCTGCCGGCCGGCGTGCTCGCCGATCACCTCGACCGCCGCCGCGTCGTCGGTATCTCGCAAGTCGCGCAGGCGCTCTCCGCGTTGTTTGTGGCCGTCGCGGTGCGCACGGGGCACATCACGGTCTGGCACATCGTGGCGGCGTCGCTGGTCAGCGGCGTGGCAATTTCCTTCTCCGCGCCGGCCTATCAAGCGATGATCGTCGACCTGCTCGACGACCGTTCCCGCCTGTCGAACGCGGTGGCGATGAACTCGCTGCAGTTCAATTTTTCACGCGTGCTCGGGCCGCTGCTGGCGGGACTCACGCTCGCGGCGTGGGGCAGCTTCTGGTGCTTTCTCCTGAACGCGCTTTCGTTCGTGCCGCTCGTCGTCGTGCTCGAACGGCTAAAGAAACGGCAGATGCGCGAGTCGCCCGTGGGGTCGATGTCGACGCGCCTCATCGAAGGGTTCCGCTACGTGCGCGGCGACCGCGTCGTGCTGCTGCTCCTCAGCATCGTGGCCGTCGTCAGCCTGCTCGGCTATCCCTACATGACGTTGATGCCGATGGCCGCGCGCCGCCTCTACATTCACGACGATGCCCGCGGCCTCGGCATCCTGATGGGCGCCGTCGGCATCGGCGCGCTGTTCGGTGCGCTGTCGCTGTCGGTGCGCACGCCGGCGAAGATCATGCGCACGATCATCGCCTCACTCACCGTCTTTGGCATCGCACTCGGCAGCGTCGGTTTCACGCACGCACGCCTCATCACCGTGCCGCTGCTGGCCATCTGCGGCTGCGCGATGGTGGTCTGCGTCGCGCTCTGCAACACCGCAATCCAAAACCGCATCCCCGACGCCATGCGCGGCCGCGTCCTCAGCATGTACACCTTCGGCTTCTTCGGCTTCCTGCCATTCGGAAACCTCCTCGCCGGCGCCGTCGCCGAGCACCGCGGACTTCCGATGACGATGATGATGCTGGGCGGCGGAATCATCGCCGCGGCGGTGGGTGCGATGATGGTTCGCGCGTCCTGACAACTCACGCGAAGGCGCGAAGACGCGAAGGTGGTGCCGGTTTTTTTCGCGCCTTCGCGCCTTCGCGTCTTCGCGTGACATATTTTTTCTTACAATGGAGTGCCGTGATCGCTCTTCTTCTCCTCACGATGATGGCGCTTGGCGCTGCGCCTGAGACAACGATCGGACATCCCCACTTCGAGATTCCGCGCGACACGTTCCTGATCGACGAGCCGATCCCGATCGTGATCGCGGGATTGCCGCCCGGGCAATTGGTGACCGTGACGTTGCGAAGTGACGATCAGCCGGCGTGGTCATCCGACGCAAGTTTCATCGCGGGACAGGACGGCGTGGCCGACCTCACCCGAATGGCACCCGCGAGTGGCAGCTACCGAGGAGTGGATGCGATGGGACTGTTCTGGTCGCAGTTCTGGTCAGCGCGCCGCGATTCTCTCACCGATCGCGTCCCCGAAGCGGCGGCCCTGAACCTTCAACCTCGCAAGTGGCAGCTCGTCGCAGAAGTGGGCGGTGCGGTCGTCGCGAAGACCGCAGTCTGGCGGCGCGCGGTCGCGGCGGATGTCAATGTGACGATGGTTCGCGCGAATGGGCTGGTTGGCGTGTTCTACCAGCCGCCCGGCTCGGAACGGCATCCCGCGGTGATCGTGCTTTCGGGATCGGGAGGTGGCGTGCCGCCGGCGAGCGGACACGCGGGCGGACTGGCGTCACGCGGTTACGCGGTGCTGGCCCTCGCATACTTTGGCGCCGAGGGGTTGCCTCGCTCGCTCTCGCGCATTCCGCTCGAATACTTCGGCAAGGCGCTCGACTGGCTGGCCGCGCAGCCCGCGGTCGATCCAACGCGCATCGGCGTGCTCGGCACGTCGCGTGGCGGAGAGCTTGCCCTCCTGCTCGGATCCGTCTTCCCGCAGCTCAGGAGCGTCGTGGCATACGTGCCGGCCAACGTTGTGTGGGGCGGATGTTGTGACTCCAGGAATGAACCCTCGTGGACCGTGGAAGGCCGGCCGCTGGCGTTCGTCAGTGCGTTCGGCGCTCGTGACGTCGCGTCGATGGAACGGGCAACGATCAAGGTCGAGCGGATCAAAGGCCCCGTGCTCCTCATCTCCGGCCGCGACGACCACGTCTGGAATTCATCGGGAATGTCGGAGAAGGTGATGGCCCGGCTCCAGCGCAACCGGTTCCCCTATGTCTACAAGCATCTCTCCTACGACGACGCCGGACACGCCATCGGGCGGCCGTACACCTCAGCGATGGACCTCAACGACACGCGCCACCCGCTGACGGGCCGAATCATGCAATTCGGAGGAACACCCGAGGGCACCGCGCACGCGAGGGAGGATTCGTGGCGGCAAATGCTGGGGTTCTTGGATGAGAATTTGCGCCGCGGGAGCATCGCTACTGGCCGGTGAGGCTGCGCTAACGAGTTCAGAGTCTCTGCAACCGTCGATCCTCCCCGCGCGTGTGCAGCGCAGAGTTAGCCTTGAGGTAGCCTGCCGTCAGCGGCAAAAGGTCGCCTCGACTCTTTTCGAAACGACCAGATATGACGACCAGATTATCGTGGACGCAGCCGCGCCAATGAGAAATAGAAGACTCGGGGAGTCGCCTCGCTCCGATCGAAGGTAGTAAGTGAAGGCGACGATCACGAAGGAAACCACGAGACTGGCGATTTTGAGGCCCGGGAAAGCGCGTTTCTTGGCAAAGAAGAAACCGATGAGGACAATTTGATACAAGCCGAACGCAACGAGGAGTGCAACCGGAAGGATTGGCCCGCCCTCTCGCTTGACTTCGATAACGATCCTGATCGCGGGGCCGATGGGAGCAAGAATGACGCTGATCGCGACCAGAATGAGCCAGCCCTCAATTCCATTGAGGCGTGGATCGCCCGGCTGTGAAGGTTCTACTGTCATCTGAGCCTTGAGCGCTGCTGCTTGCGGCGTCTTCGGCGGGATAACGTAAAGGATTAACCGTCCCCCTACGCCAACGAATCCAAAATCTCCTCCACCGTCGAGCGTCTGCACGTATACATCGGCGTATCGCGCTGCGTGTACTTGGACGACTCCGTCTCCCGTAGTTCTTGCACCAGGTCGAGGAACTCGGCGGCGGAGTCGGCTTCGAAGGCGACTACGAAATCCTGATCGTCGAGGCCGAATGAATACGTTGTGTTGATCTTGACGCGCGGGTATTTGTGGCCGATGGCGATGTGCTCGTTCATGATGCGCTGGCGTTCGCTGGCGGGGAGCAGGTACCAGTCGCGCGTTTTCACGAACGGGTAGACGAAGAGGAACGGCTTCTTGCCGGGGACGATGCGCAGGCGGCGGCCTTCCTGCCCTTCGTGGAAATGCTCGTCGACGTATTGCGAGTGCTTCGTCATCGAGAAGTAGGAAACGGGGATGTCGAGGTAGCGCCCGAGGATGGACTTGTTGATGCCGGCGGCCATTTGCTGGAACGGGTCGATGTCGTAGCCGATGCGCCAGAACATGAAGTCGGTGTTCGGCTTGATGCCGACGGTCGAGTAGGGGAGCACCATCATCGGGCCGGTGTGTTTGCCGACCACTTCCGCGAACTCCGCCTTCGCCTCGGCACGCACGGCCGCGGTCTCGCGGCGAAACGCGCGATCGACTTTGAAGAACATGAAGTTGACGAACTGACGCGGCGCCGCGGCGGTGTCGGTTGCTGCAGGCTTGGCTTGTGGCTCGGTGGTCGTGGTCATGATCGCAATTCTAGCCCGTGCGAGGTGTTGCGGCGCACTTCATCGGCTTGCCCCGAGCCGAGGTACATGCGGAACGGTCAGGAATACCCACTCGATGGCGCCATACTCGGCGTCGGCCTCCACAAACGAGCCCTAAATCCTTTGTCACGGTTCGGTTAAGCCGCGATTAAGCGGGAGCCCGACAGTCATTTTTGTCATCAGGAGCATGTGGAAACTGCAAACCGTCTTGGGCAGATGCACAAATTGCGCTGCTACGGATGTGTCTGAAATGGGTTAACAATCGTAAAGTCAGGTACTTACGCGATTTCGCCCACGGGTTTGTGCAGATTGCTGAGAAGCCCGTGTTTTGCCCGCCATTCGCAGTTTTTCACAGGTCTTTCCACAGACTTTTCCGCAGAATCTGTGTAAACCCCGAATCACCCTCCCGAACCATCCGCGGCTCGTTCCCGGTAAAGTCCACGATCGTTGAGGGTTTGCCGTCATGAATGCCCTGGTCGAGGAGTGCATCGAGCCGGTTTTTCATCGCCGGATCGAGCATCTCCGGTGACGTGATCGGGGCTTCGCCGCTGCGATTGGCGCTGGTCGAAACGAGCGGTCCGGTGCGGTCGAGAAGGCTACGCAACCAGTCGAGATCAGGAACGCGGGCAGCGACGGTTGTCTCGCCGGACTGAAGAATCGCGGTCAGCGGCGCCGGCCAGATCTTGCGCAACACGTCCGGAGCTTTGACTCCTATTGTTTCCAGTTGTTCGACTGACGCGGCGATCACGACGAAGGCCTTCTCGCTGGGGCGTTCCTTTATCGTGGCGATTCGATCCACGGCCGGTTGATTCGCCGCGATGGCATGGAGACCGTAGATCGTGTCGGTCGGCAGCAGAGCCACGCCACCGGCGATGAGGATGGACGCCAACTCGTCAAGAACGCCGGCGCCGGGAACGCCATCGACGCGCCACTGCTTCATCGGCGCGACCTGGCCGCGGGGCTCCGCGCGCCTTCGAGAAGCTCGCGCGCGTGCAGGAGCGCCGACGCGGGAATCGACTCGCCGCCGAGCATGCGGGCGATCTCGTTGACGCGCTCCTCGTCGGAGTCGAGGCGGCGGATGCGCGCTCGCGTGTGGCCGGCGGCATCTTCCTTCCAGACGAAAAAGTGCGTGCTGCCGAAGCTGGCGATTTGCGGCAGATGCGTCACGCAGATGACCTGGTTGCCGGCCGCCAGCTCCTGCAGCTTCCTGCCGACGACCTCCGCCACGCGTCCGCCGATGCCGGCATCGATCTCGTCGAAGACCAGCGTGGCCGCGGCCGCATGACGCGATGCCTTGAACAGCGCGGCAGCAATGGCGAGCTGGATGCGCGACAACTCGCCGCCCGACGCGATCCGCTGCATTGCCTTCGGCTCTTCGCCACGGTTCGGCGCGATGAGGATCTCGATGCGGTCGAGGCCGTGTGCGGCGGCGTGCTCCCGTGTGGGATCCGAGGCATCGACGACGACTTTGACGGTCGTCCGTTCCATGGCCAGATCGTTCAATTCCGACTGAATGGCGGTCTCGAACTTCTTCGCCGCCTTCTTGCGCGCCGCCGACAGCGACTCCGCCGTCTTGCGCCACGCGCCGAAGCGTTGCTCTTCTATTCGCTGCAGCTTGTCGATGTTCGCTTCGTAGTCGCTGAGCCGCTCGAACTCCTGCTGAATCGCTTCGAGATGCGCGAGCACGGCGTCGACGGCGCCGCCATACTTTTTCTTGAGGCGTTCGATCGTCACCAGCCGGTCTTCGATCTCTTCAAGCCGCTCCGGATCGTGGCGCACCGAATCGGAGAGGCGCGAGAGTCCGCGCGAAGTCTCCTGCAATCGATAAACAGCATCTTTGAGCTCCGCGGCAATCACACCGATGTCTGCGATCTCGCTGGCCAGCGGTTCCACAAGATGTAGAGCCCGCGCGAGCTGCGCCAGCGCGGAATTCTCATCATCATCCACCGCCGCAAACGCTCCGCTCGTCGCCTCGGCAAGCTGGCGCGCGTTCGCGAGCATGCTCCGCTCGGCGCGCAATCCCTCCTCCTCGGCTGGCGCAAGTTTCGCGGCGCCGATCTCGTCGATCTGGTAGCGAAGGAGATCGAGCCGCAGCGTCCGATCACGCTGCGCGTCCGCGAGCGCGCGAAACTCATCCGCGGCGCTGCGCCATTCGCGATGGGCCTCGCTGACGCTGGCGAGGAGCGAGGCGTGATCGCCATATTCATCGAGCAACTCGCGGTAACCCTGCCCGGCCACGCGATTGTGCGACTCATGTTGCCCATGGATCTCGACGATTGCGTCCATCGATTCGCCCAGCTCGCGAACGGAAAGAGGCGAGCCGTTGATGAGGACGCGTCCACGTCCGGTCGCGGCGATCTCGCGCTTGACGATCAGCTCGATGACGCCGCCATCGGCCCGTTCGACGTCGATGCCCAACGCTTCAAGAGCCTCACCCGCGCTTCCCGGCAAATGGAACACGGCCTCGGCAGTCATCTTCTCGGCACCGGCGCGGATCATCTCCGTCGAGCTCCGCGCCCCGCGCAGAAACTCGATCGAGTCGATGAGCAGCGACTTTCCCGCGCCCGTCTCGCCGGTCAGAACGTTCAGTCCTGGCCCCGGCTCGACAGCGAATTCCTCCACGATGGCGAGGTTACGGACTTTGAGATAGGTGATCACCGGACGTGTGGAAAGTCTACCGCGTTCACCGGGAGTGGCGCACTCGCAGTGGGCAGTGACTTTGCTATTTGTAACCTGCGAATGAGGTGACCATGAAGATAATTGGCATTCTTGCGATTGCGGCGCTGACATTGATGGCGTGCAATCAGGAACAGGTTCAACAGACGAGCTCGCGCGCGCAGGACGCGGCGCAGAAGGTTGAGCAGAAGGTATCCGATACGCTCGATGTCTCCACGCCCCTCGGCGCGAAAGAGCCGCCGATGACGCCGCAGGA
This sequence comes from Thermoanaerobaculia bacterium, assembly GCA_963719365.1. Taxonomy (GTDB): domain Bacteria; phylum Acidobacteriota; class Thermoanaerobaculia; order Gp7-AA8; family Gp7-AA8; genus JADGNZ01. The sequence goes on from OY970380.1 coordinate 4,324,782, forward strand.
GCGCGAGAAAGCGCGGTTCGATCAGCAGTGGCGGCAACTGCAATCGTTCCGCGCGCAGCAGGCCGCACAGGCCGCAGCCGTGCAACAACAGCAGGCGGCAGCGCAACAAGCAGCGTTGCAACAGGCCGCGCAAACGTCAACGCAGTTGCCACCGAACGTCACCATCGTTCACGGGCAGAAGGAGTCGTTCAAGGGTCTCGACGCCAACGCCATCAACGGCGCTCCCGTTAACCTGCCGATCAGCGGCGACCTGCGCGGGCCGTCCGTGCTGAAGACGCAGGTCTATCTCGACCGCAATCACTTCTCCGTCGGCTCCATCGATGGCCGTTGGGGCCGCAACTCGGCGATCACCGTCTGGTGGTGGCAGAAAGCGCATGGACTGCCGCCGACGGGCGATGTCGACGATGCCACCTTCGCGTCGATCGCACACGCGGCGGGCGGCGGTCCGGTGCTGGTTCCGTACACGATCACCGCCGATGACACCAAGGGCCCGTTCGTCAGTATCCCCGATGATCCATACGAGAAAGCGAAGCTCACTTGCATGTGCTACGAGACGGTTCGCGAAGAGCTGGCGGAGCGTTTTCACTCCTCAGAGGATTTCCTCGAACAGTTGAATCCGAACGTGAAGATCAACGATCTCCAGCCGGGAGCAACGATCAATGTTCCGAACGTGCGTCCGGCGGTGACGCAGGATCAGCCGGACATTGCCAACATCGCCATCTCCATCGCCGGCAATTCGTACAACGGCTTCGACGCCAGCGGCAACGTGATCTTCCACGCGCCGACGACGCTCGGATCGGGCTACGACCCGTCGCCAGATGAAACCGTGCACGTCGTCGAGATCACGCCGATGCCGCACTTTCACTACGACCCGACGCTCTATCACGAGGTCCCCGACAGCGAGCCCGACGCGCACATGAATCCCGGCCCCAACTCGCCCGTCGGCGTGGTCTGGATGGCCCTGAGCAAAGCCCACTACGGAATGCACGGCACCCCCGACCCCGACTCGATCGGCTACGCGTCATCGCACGGCTGCGTGCGCCTGACCAACTGGGACGCGCAGGAGGTCTCGCACCGCATCAAGAAAGGAGTCTCCGTCGCATTCGTCGACACGACCTCGAAGAACATGCCCGAGGTGACGAAGAAATAGAAGGGGTCAGGTCGAAACCGAAACTGACGACATGTCGCGCGACGTGAATGGTTCAGGTGAAGAGTCGTCAGTTTCGGTTTCGACCTGACCCTCCCGTTACACCAGCGCACTCCGCAGCATGTCGGTGGTCACTCCGGGGGATTTCATGTTGCCGATCAGGGTCAGGGAGATGGAGTCGGGGTCGACGATCGTGTTGGCGACGTTGGCGATGTCGTCGAGGGACACCTTGTCGATTGAGGCGATGATCTCGTCGAGCGAGAGTTGTTTGCCGAAGTAGTACTCCTGGCGGGCCAGGCCGGACATGCGGCTCACCGTTGATTCGAGCGAGAGCAGTATCGAGCCTTTGAGGTGGAGCTTGGCGGAATTGAGCTCGTCCGCGGTCGCGCCGCCGCTCTTGATCAGCTTCATTTCGGCGAGGGTCATGTCGAGCACGCGTTTCAGGTTCTTCGGCGCGCAGGCGGCGTAGACGGCTTCGTAGCCGCCGTTGACGTAGCCGTTGTGGTACGACATGACGGTGTAGACGAGGCCTGCTTTCTCGCGGATTTTCTGGAAGAGGCGCGAGGACATCCCGCCGCCAAGGATGGCGTTGAAGAGGGCGGCGGCGTAGCGCTCATCAAGTTGTTGCGCGAATCCGCGCATGCCGAGACAGAGGTGAACCTGCTCGAGCTCCCGTTTCTCGCGCAGGATCACGTGCTGTCCGGGCGTGGGCGCGCCCCACGTGCGCGCGACCGGCGCTTTGGTGTCGCTGGAAAACGTTCTCTCCAGGAACGGGATGATCTCCTCGGGACGCACGTTGCCCGATGCGCAAAAGATCATGTTCGATGGGTGGAAGGTCTCGTCGTAGTGCGCGAGGATCTGCTTCCGTCCCAGCCGGTTCACCGTCTCCTCGGTTCCCAGAATCGGCCGGCCGAGCGGATGATCGGGCCAGAAGGCGGTGACGAAGATTTCGTGCACGAGGTCGTCGGGCGTGTCTTCGACCATCTTGATCTCTTCGAGGATGACGCCTCGCTCGACTTCGAGATCGTCATCGGTGAAGCGGGGCGAGATAACGATGTCGGTCAGCAGCGAGAGGCCGGTCATCATCTGCTCGTCGAGGACGTGGCAGTAGAACGAGGTGTACTCCTTGCCTGTGAAGGCATCGACATCGCCGCCGAGGATGTCGATGACTTTGGCGATGTCGGCCGTCGACCGCGTGGCCGTTCCCTTGAAAACCAGGTGCTCGAGAAAGTGCGACGCGCCGCTGTGCTCCTCCGACTCGACGGCCGAGCCGCTGCGGAGGTAGTAGCCGAGGGCCACGGAGCGGACGTAGGGAAGCGTTTCGATCAGGATCGTCAGCCCCGAGGGGAGGACGACGCGGGTAATGTTGAGGAGGTCAGATGACATGCGAGCGGGATTGTAGTGGAGTGCAGCGTCCCGCCCAGCGGTAAGCGTTCACGCGAACCGATCAGTGGAAGACCGTACTCGCCTGGGCGACGCGCAACGCCTTCTCCGCTTCGTAGTCGATCGTCGTGTAAAACCAGGTCTCGTACGTATCGGCGCTGTAGAACGACGTGAGCGATTTGCCGTGCGCGTTGGGCCGGAGGCCGATGAACGGGCCGCCTGCGTAGTCTTTGATGGGAATGCCGGGGAGGCCGGGCGGGGCTTGCGGATTGGTGCCGCTGGTGTCGGTCCCCGATGTGGATGGGATGGGTGGTGGGGGCGGAGGCGGCGGAACATTGTTAGGACCGTTTGGATTGCCGCCGATATTGCGCTGCGGAAGCGCAGCCGCGGCCGAAGACGGGATGACCAGCCAATCGACTTCGCCCGTGAGTGCATCGACGAGCTCACCCTTCAAACCGCGGATCAGGCGCGGCTGCCTGGCATCCTTGAGTTGTTGTGGCGATGTGGGAAAGGTGTTGTTGTTCTTGATTTTGAATTCTTCGATCGCCAGTACGTACTGGTGCATCGCGTAGATCGTCTCGCGCTCGCGCTCGCGCTTCATGATGGTCGACCATTGTCGCGGGATCGTATATGCGGCGACGACCATGAGGATCGTCACGAGCACGATGACGCCGGCGAGGGTGAAGCCGGACTCGGAGGGGCTCTTGCGCCGCCGCCTGGTTTCCGGGCGGCGCGTGCAGCGATCGCGATGGGACGCTTGCGGCTTCATTTCACCACGTCTTATACGGTTTGCCGTCCAGCCCATTGCCCGGCGCCTGGCTGTGAACGTCGTAGATGCCGGGAGCCACGGTTTGGTCCGCGGAAGGATCGGTGGGCATGGCATTGGGATCGGAGGGATCGGGCGTGTTCTGCACTTCTTCCCAGCCCGGCTTGCCGGTGATCGGGTCGTTTGGAATGTTGCGGAGGTAATGCTCCGCCATCAGGGCATGCAGGCTTTCCGGATACTTTTGTTTGTCAGCGTAATAGTCGTCGATCGCTTTACGAAATTCGAAGAGGTCGTGATGCAGCGCCGCTTCGCGAGCCTTCGTCTGCGCCCACTTGACGTTCGAGATGGCCACGGCCGCAAGGATGCCGATGATCGTGACGACGACGATCAGCTCGATGAGGGTGAAGCCGGACTGGGATTGCGATTTGGGTCGTTTCATGTGTTTGTCCGAGTGGTGCGTCAGTGGATTAGTCGATTAGTGGATTAGGAGACGAGGCACTAGCAGTTTCCGGTCCGTCTCTGATCTCTAATCACGGATCACCTAATCCTCTAATCTACTAATCACTAATCCACTTTCTCACCATTCGTTGTAATGCGTTTTCCCATCGAGGGCGAGCGCTGTTGACTTCGAGTGAATCTCGTAAACGTTCTTTCCATTGCTCGATTGCGTATCGGCGTCATCGTCGGCTGAGAGCGTGTTCCATTCCGCACGTCCGGTCATCGGATCGATCAGGTCGCGCTCGCGCAGAAGCCGTACCGACTGGCCGCTGTTGAGCGAGATCGGTTTGGTCAGCGATTCGAGATCTTTTGGCCAGGGACCCTGTTCGATGCTCACCGGCTCTTTCATCGCAGCGGTGCTGCCTGCGGTCTGCAACGCCAGCTCGTGGAAGCGATCGATGGCTTCGGTGATCCGGCGCAGGCGTTCGTGCAGCTCGATCTCTTTCTGCCGGCGGATGCCGAAGTTCGCCAGCGGCATGGCCACGGACGCAAGGATGGCCACGATCGCGACGACGGTAATCAGTTCCGCGACCGTGAATCCATCCGACTTCTTGTTGCGGCGGCCATTCATCAGTCGACCTTGGCGTGGCCTCCCGAGACGGATGCGGCTACGACTGTGCCGCCGCCATTCGTCAGGTTCGGATTCTCGAGCACGAGATACGTTTCGCCGGGAGCGCCGCCGCGAACGCGGAGCGTGACGATCTCACCGCCACCGCTGTTGAACTGCAGCGGCTTGCCGTTCGATGACGAGATGCGCACCGTTCCATGCTCGCGATCGATCGTAGCGATGGGCGGCGTCTTGATGTCTATCGTCAGTGCCGAGCCGAAAACGACCTCGCTGACGTCGAGCGTCTGCGGGTTGTAGTGAAGCAGAAGTTGCGTCGCCGACAGGCCTTCGAGATCCATTCCGACGACATTCCACATCTTCTCTTCGCCGGGCTTGAACGCCATGCGCATCGGTTGCGGCTGGATGCGCGGCGCGAGTCCGCTGTTGTCGGTTTGATTGCTGGCACCGTTAGCGACTGACTCCGCGACGACAGCGCCGGCCGACGGAGGCAGGAGCCGGCTCTGCGGCTCCGGCTGCGGCTGCGGATTCACAGGCGGCGCATTCGGTGTCGGTGGGCTGAAGGGATTCGCCGGCGCGGAGCCCTGCGGAATGACGATGTTCGGGGTCGGGACTCCCTGCGGGACGGGATTGCCATCCGAATCGACCGTGCCGGTGCGGAACTGCTGCGCGCTCGGCGGCGGCGAGAACGGATCGGCGGTGGACTGCCCTTCGAGGCGCGGCGAGAGTCCGCGGAAGCTCAGGTTGCTCTGCGTTCCCACCCACATCGGCGCGAGGTCGTCCTCGGTGATGTCGGGTTTGCGGACGATGTGCGGCGTCATCGTCAGCATCAGGTCGGTGCGATGCCGCGAGGTGTGATCCTTCGTAAAGAGCCGGCCCAGGATGGGGATGTCGCCGAGGAACGGCGTCTTGTTGCTGGACGTCAGGTTCGTGTCCTGAATCAGGCCTGCCAGGAAGTTCGTCTCGCCGTCTTTGAGGCGGATTGTCGCTTCGATCGTGCGTGTGTTGAATGCCGGCGGCGCGTCCGCCGTGGCCGCGGCGGCGATGTCGGAAACCTCGACGGTGAGCTTGAGTGTGACTTCGTTGTTGTGATGTACGCGCGGCTCGATCGAGACTTTGATGCCGACGTCCTGGTACTGGAACGACGTCGCCGGAAGGCTTCCCACCGTTCCGCTTCCCTGCACGCCGGTGGTGAACGTGGTGACCGGAACAGGAACGCGCTGGCCGATGTGCAGCGTGGCCTTCTCACCCTCGGAAATGCGAAGCTCGGGGTTCGCAAGCGTCTCTGTGTTGCCGACGCTCTTGATGAAGTTGTAGGAGATCGATGGGATCGTGAAGAGAAAATTGGCGCTCTTCAGGCCGCGGAGCGCATCGAGGTTCGAGGGAAGCGTGTTGCCCTTGTCATCCTTCGGCAGGTCCACGCCGAGCGTTCCGGGAGCGGCGCTGGAACCGAGGCCTTGCACGACCGCGCCGATGTCACGCTGTTTGTCGAGGTCGATCTGCAATAGCTCGACGTCGACGACGACTTCGGCCCGCGCTTTGTCGTTCGCTTCGATGATCTTTTCGGCGATGCGCACTTTGTCGGCGGTGTCGCGGATGGTGATGGCGTTGAGCGCTTTGAGCGGGAAGACGTTGCGCGCTTCGATCATCGTCCGGACGACGTTCGTCACCTGCTCGGCGTCGCCGTTCGAAAGATAGAACGTGCGGATGACGAGATCTTCGTAATCGCGGCGGGCCTGAGGATTGTCGGGAACGACGATGATGGTGTGCTCATCGAGCGCTTTGTAGAAATGGTTGGCGGCCTGCATGACGCGCTCGAGCGCCTGCTGCGCGGTAACGTCTTTCAGCTCGATGGCGATGCGGTCGTCTTTGACTGCCTGATCGAAAAGGATGTTGATTCCGAAGGCGTTTCCGAGGGCGCGGTAGATTTCTTTGATCGGACGCTCCTGCGGAAAGGAGAGCGAGATCGGCTGATCGGATGTGGGGCTGAGCTGCGGCGGCGCCGATTTGGTGATGTTGGCTTTCGCGCGGCGTTTGAGCTCATCGATCGAAGCGGGACGGCCCGCGTTCGCGATGTCCTGAAGCGTCACGATGGTCTTGCTGTATTCGCTGGCGGCAAACTGGTTGGTGGGATCGAGCCGGATGACGATCTCCAGCTCGGTGGCGGCGAGCTGCAGCAACCGGACGAGATCCGCTCCGTGAGAATTCGCGGCGGCGGTGCGAAGGTCTTTCCCTTTTTCGAAATGCACGCGCGATGCTTCGAGCTTGGCGCGCGACAGATTGATCCGATAGAGCGCATTGGAGGGATCGACGTCGAGCGCCTTCTGGTAATCGGTGACGGCCGCGTCCCAATCCTTGGTCGTCTCGGCGTGCTTCGCCTTCTGGAACGCGTTGTAGCTCGTGCAGGAAAGCATTGTGAGCGATAACGCCAGTGCTGTGATTCCAAGTCTGGTCTGGTTCATTGTTTTTTTCGGGAGTGGGGAGTTGGGTGTGGGGAGTGGGAGACGTTGTTGTTTCGAGATCGGAGATCAGTGATTAGAGATCAGGAAAAATCGGTCTGATCTCTTATCGCTGATCTCTGGTTTCTTGTCTCTTTTTCTCCCGATTCCCGGCTTCCCACTCCCTCCTTATTCTAATGTTCTGACGGTAACGCTATTCAAAAGTCACTGCCCGAGCGGCACGCGTGTCTTGACGTCCGCGGGGAATCCGACGTAGCCGATCTCGACGGATTCGATCCCGATGCTGCGCAGGATGAACTTCCCGTCGAACGTCTCGCCGGTGCGAACGTTGACGATCTGGCCGTTGCCATTGAACGTCGCGATCGGATTATTCGCGGGGCCGAATGTGCCGATGTACTTCAATGTGAATTGAGGAGGAACAGGCGCCGGCGGCGGATCGGGATGAGTCAGTTTGTAAGCCTTCCATTCTTCATCGCAGGTGTCGCCTTTTCCATTGTGATCACCGTCCGCCTGATCGGGGTTGTAGGCCGCCGGACAGTTGTCGCGGAAATCGGGGATGCCGTCGTGATCCTGATCAGGCGGCAGTTTAACGGGTGGCGGCGGAGGCGGCGGAGGCGGGGGAGGTGGTTCCTTGAACGCGAAGAGGTTGCGCACGCTCTTATAGCTGCCGCTTTGTGGATCGAGCAATTCGATGTGCAGCGTTGGCACGCCGGGCGTGCTTGCGGCCGTGGATGTACGCGCTGTTGCACTGGAAGGCGCAGGCGTTCTGGGTTGGCTGGCGCCGGAGATTGGCGGAGCTGCATCGCCGCCCGAATTCGAAGCGTAGCCATAAATCGCGAAGATCGCGATGAGAATCGCACCGATCACTGCCCAGGTTTTCCAGTTCATCCAGTCCATCACATCTGCTTGTTCGCGGCCGGCGCGACGCCGCGTGTATCGCGGAACAGGGTCTTGAGTCGAATGTTGAGGGTCAGAGTCTTATCGGCTGCCACGCCACTGCTGACCAGATTGATCCCATCGATGATTACGAACTGATCGGAAAGCTCCAGCAGGTTGATCAAACGCCGGATCTGCTCGTACGTTCCCTGAACCGTGTAGGTGATGCCGACCGTGGTCGTCCCCACCGATCCCTTGATACTGGTGCCGGTACCCGTGGTTGGTATCTTCGTTTCCGAATTCGAGAAGACGTAGCTGGGGGGTTCGAGATGGCTGGCCGCGGAGAGCTTCTTGACCTCGTCGATCAGTGCCGTCAACCGCTGCATCGGCGTCGCCCACCGTTCATTGTAGAGAACCTGCAGATCGTCCTGCACTTTCTTGTACGCGGCGAGCTGCTGCCCGGCCGTGAGGCTCGCGCGCCGTGCCTGCTGCAGTTGGGCTTGCGCCTGTTCTTTTCTGACGTCGAGATCCCGAAGGCGGCTCTCGTACTGCACGCGGTACGTGAAGAAAAAAAGCGCGTTGGCGAGAAGAAGCACGCCCAGAACGATCAGGAGAATCCGCTTTTCACGCCAGATCATTCGATGCTCCTGGAGACCGTGGGGCGGTAATCGACGGTGAGGGCGATTCGCCGCTCGCCGAGCGGGTCCACCGCCTCGCTGGAGGGAAACGCGTTTGCAAAGTGTGGATCGCCATTGAAGTGATTGATCGTTGCGGAGAGGCCGGTGCCTGTTTTGGCAACGCACAGGATGCTGAGGTGAACGAGCCCGTTCTTATCGAATGTGGGGTTTACCGACTGAAGGCGAACGTCGTCGGGGAGGACGCGCTCGAGCCGGTCGAGCAGTTCGCTCCACGAGAACGCGCGCTCGGCGAGTTGTGCGTTCGCGAATTCCGTTTGCGAAGACAAGAGCTTGAGATCGACGCCGCGAAGCCGCTGCGCAAGCGCATCCGCTTTTTGCTGTTCGCCGGCAGTCTGCTGTTCGAGCAAGGCGATATCGCCGCGCGTCGTCTTGGTCTCGGAACGATACTTGAGCAGCGTGTCGACGTTGTTGAGTGCGAGAAAGGCAGTCAGCAACGCCATGACCACAACCGCGGCATAGACCGGGCGGTAGTCGCGGAACGGCCGCGAGGCGAGATTGAGATGAATCGGTTTCACCCGGTGAACACTCCCGTCGCCGCGGTCAGCTCGGCTTCGTACTGGCTGCTGTCACCGGGCACCTGCTCGGCCACGTCGCGGAGCCTGAACTTCTTCACCGGCGCCGAGAACTCGATGCCGATCGCATCGACGACGGTTCCGCTCACGTCATTGCCGGCGACATAGCAGTTTTCGATCGACGTCGTCTGCAGAGAATCGCGAAGGTAGGTTGCCGAGAGTTTGATCTCCTGCTCGAGCGAGCGCTCGCCATCGAGATTGCGCGAACGGATGAACAACGGTTCCGGGCCGCGGAATACGGCGGTCGTGAAGTCGTGCTCGCGGATGTAGAAAAAGATCCGGTCCCGCGCCGTCAATGCTTCGCGGCTGGTGATGGCATTCCAGATGTTCAGGCCTGCAGGCTCGAGCAGGATGACCTCGACGCCGGCAGCCGTGAAGAGGCGCTCGATCGCGGCGAGTGTTGCTTCGACCGCGCTGATGGCGAGCACGCGCGGCGGCGTGCGGGTCAGCACTTCGTACGACAGGCGCAGCAGCGACGGATCGACGGGCATCGTCCGGCGCAGGCTCCAGCGAATGACTTCTTCGGTTTCGCTGGCGCGCTCGGGCACTGACTGGAGCTCGATGATGTTCATGCGCAGCCAGGAGTCGGGGACGAGGAGGGAGACTTTGTCCCAGCGTCCCGTTTCGAGCTTGAGCCGTCGCAAAACATCGGCAAACGCCGCTTCGTTCTGTAACGCTGGCGTGACGACGCCCGGCACGAAGATGTCGTCCCGCAGCGAATAGCTTTTCGCCTGCAGGATCTTCGCGTCTTTCCGGCCGCGTCCTACCCGGACGTGGATGAGGGAATCTCTGTCGAGAACGACGACGTCTGGTGGGAAGGAACGCGCCATATCACTCCACGAAGGTGACCTTGTTGATCTCACGCAACGTGGTCTGTCCTGTCATTACTTTTCGGAGCGCCGATTCGCGGAGGAACAGCATTCCCTCTTCCTTCGCTGCTTTCTTGATCTCCGAAGCGGGGCGGCGGTCGAGAATCATGGTTCGGATACGGTCGGAGAGATCGAGAAGTTCCGAGATCGCGGCCCGTCCGTGGAACCCGGTGCCGTTGCAATCGATGCATCCGGCGCCTTCCCAGAACATCCTCCCCTTGAAGTCCTTTGCATCGAGACCCGATTCGATGATGAAGGAGTCGGGATAGCTCACCTCGTGCCGGCAGGAGTCGCAGATCTTGCGAACGAGACGCTGCGCAAGAACGCAGTTGAGCGCCGACACGAAGTTGTAGAGATCGACCTTCATGTTGAGGAAGCGGCCGAGAACGTCGACGACGTTATTGGCGTGAACGGTGGTGAAGACGAGGTGACCGGTCAGCGCGGACTGTACGGCGATGGCGGCCGTCTCTTCGTCGCGGATCTCGCCGACCATGACCTTGTCGGGATCGTGACGGAGGATGGCCCGCAGTCCGCGCGCGAACGTCAGTCCCTTTTTCTCGTTGACCGGGATCTGCGTGATGCCGCGGAGTTGATACTCGACCGGATCCTCGATGGTGATGATCTTGTCTTCCGAGGTCTGAATCTCGGAGAGCGCGGCATAGAGCGTGGTCGTCTTGCCCGAGCCGGTCGGTCCGGTGACGAGCACCATGCCGTACGGCTCTTTGATGAACTTGCGGAACTTCAGCAGCATCTCTTCATCGAATCCGAGAACGTCGAGACGAAGGCTCTTGAAATCGGAGTTCATCGACTCTTTGTCGAGGATACGGATGACCGAGTCTTCGCCGTGTGTGGTAGGGACGATGGAGACGCGGAAGTCGATGGTGCGGCCGGTGATGCGCAGCTTGAAACGTCCGTCCTGCGGCACGCGCTTCTCGGCGATGTCGAGCTCGGACATGACCTTGATGCGCGAGATGATGGTGGTGTGGTGGCGCTTGTCGATCGGCTCGAGCGCTTCGTAAAGGACGCCGTCGATGCGGTACTTGACGACGACCTCGTTGTCGCGAGTCTCGATGTGAATGTCCGAGGCGCGGCGCTGGATGGCGTTGAAAACGATGGAGTCGACCAGCTTGATGATCGGCGACGATTCCTGCGCCGTGATCGAATCGATCGTCAGCGTCTCTTCGCCTTCCTCATCTTCACCGACCAGCGTCATGCGGAAGCCTTCGGTGGCTTCGTCGAGGACGCGCTGGGTCGATTCGGACTTTTGCAGCTTGTCGCGAATGGCCGCGGGCGAGGCCACGCGGACTTTGAGCGGAGCGCCGAGGAGGAGCTCGAGCTCGTCGAGCTTGAGAACGTCGGTGGGATCGCCGACGACGACCGCGATGTGGCCGTTCTCGCGCTTCTCCGGCAGGAACTGATAGCGGATCATCAGCTCCAGCGGGATGTTGCGGAAAAGCTCGTGATCGACCACGAAGTGCTCGAGGTTCACGAAGTCGAAACCGTACTGTCCGGCCAGACGCTCGGCACGCGCGGCCTCACCGGCCGGGTCGGCATTCTTGTAGAGGAGCGTGCGAGGATCTGCGGCCATGAATGGTCTCTTATTGGGCTACGTTGCTGAGCTGGAACAGCGGGAGATAGAAGGCGTATAGCAGAACGGCGACGACGGCACCCATGAAAACGAGGATCATCGGCTCGATCGCCGCCACGATTCGTGTGAGATGAGATTCGATTTCCTCGTCGTAGAACTCGCTGACATTTCCGAGCATTTCCGTCAGGGCGCCGGTCGACTCCCCAACCTTGATCATTTCGATGGCCAGATCGCTCATGGCGTTGGTGTTTTCAAGCGACCGCCACAGTGGCTCGCCCTCACGCACGTTCTGCACCATCCCGAAGATCTTCGAGGCCACGAGCTGGTTGGTTACCGACTGCGAGGCGATCTCGATGGCCGGAACCATCGGCGTCCCGCCGGCCAGGAGGGTGCCCAGCGACTGCGTGAACTGCATGATGGCAAAGCGGTGCAGGATTCCGCCTGCCAGCGGGATCTTCAGCTTGAGTCTGTCCCAGGTCACCCGTCCGCTGCCTCGAATCCATCGCCTCACGAGAAAGAATCCAGCGACGCATACGACGAGGAAAATGGGCAGGTTCGTGTTCAAGCCGTGGGCAATGTTGATCATGAACTGCGTGAACCAGGGGAGATCGGCGCCGAAGCCTGCGTAGAACTCGGCGAACTTGGGGATGACCTTCGTCAGCATGACCAGCACCATGCCGATCGAGAGCGCGACGAGGACCGATGGATAGATCAGCGCACCGACGACTCGCTTGCGCAGGTTGACGATGATCTTCTGATAGCGGAGAAAGCGCCGCAGCACGCCCTCGAGGTCGCCCGAACGCTCGCCCGCGCGCAATGAAGTCGAATAGATAGGCGGGAAGGCGTCGCCGTAGGATGCGAAGGCATCAGAGAGCGCGATTCCCGATTTCAGCTTCTCGCGGACGTCGGTGAGCACTTCCTTGAAGCGGAGATTCTTCTGCCGCTCCAGCATGATGTCGAACGATTGCAGGATCGGCAGGCCGGCCTTGACGAGCGCCAGAAGCTCCTGGTTGAAGAGAAGGAATCGCTCGGTGGAGATGATCTTGCCGCCACGCGGGAGCAGATCGCGGAGCGACATCCGGCCGCGCCGGGCATCGAAGACGTGCATGCCCTGCTGGCGCAGGTCAGCTTCGGCGGCGCGGATGCTCATCGCCTGCACAGTGCGCTCGGTGATGACTCCGTCGGGCGTGCCGACTCTGACGATGAACTCGGGCATTTGATCGATTCCGCAGTCTGCCTCTACGACGGTCCACGTCATGAAACGTTCCGAAAGCGGCAGGGTGTGCTTACAACGGGGTGAGAGGGAGTCCGATTCCGCGATTTGGCTGACAGGGCTGATGTTGCCCTGCACCCGGTTGGTGACGGGGATCACGCCCGGCGATCGAGATGGCGGCGATATTGAATGCCCGGTTTCCCAATTGAGCGCCGCCCTACGCCGCCGTAGTGATCTTCCTCCGGAGTCTGCATCGGAGCCGATTCGTCTGCTCATCGCAGAAGACGATGAAAACTTCGGGATCTGGCTTTCCGCGGTGGCCCGGCGTTTGGGGCTCGACGTTGCCACCGCTCTCGATGGCGCGCAGGCATTCGACCTTCTGCGGAACGGCGACTTCGACATGCTCATCTCCGATTTCGAGATGCCGAAGAAGGATGGACTGGAGCTGATCGCGGCGGTTCGCGCCGAGCCTTCGACCGGCGGGTTGTACGCGGTGATGCTGACGGCGCACGACCGCCCTGCCGTGAAGATCAACGCGCTGACCCTCGGCTACGACGACTTCCTGGCCAAGGGATGCACCGAGGTCGAAGTGGTCGCCAAAGTGGCGGCGGCGCGGCGGATGCTGGCGCGGCAGCGCGCTCATGATGCCGACGCGCGCGAGTGGCGCGACATCGCCAACCAGGATGAACTGACCAGAGTGGCCACGCGCCGCTTCTTCTTCGAGCAGGCAGAGCGTCACATGGCCGGTCCCAACAACGCCGGCATCGTCCTCATCGACATCGACGACTTCAAAGCAATCAATGACACGCATGGCCATCTGACCGGCGACCGCGTGCTGAAGGATGCCGGTGCGCTCTTCCTCCGGCGGACGCGAACCGACGATGTCATCGCCCGCTACGGCGGCGATGAGTTCGTGCTACTCGTCCTCAACCTCGGCGTCGACGAGATCCGCCGCGTTGCCGAACGCCTGACCGCGGAGTTGTCGGAACTGCAATGGAACGTGGGCGACACGATCGTGCGCATCAGCGTGACGATGGGAATCGGCTGCTCCGCGCTGATCGATGAGCCAACGGTCGAGCGCCTGCTCGACGTCGCCGATCATGAGTTGTACGCGAGGAAGTGGCTGAAAAAGCATCCCTCGAACACGTCTCCCGAGGTCTATCAGTATCCGTCCCCGGCAGACCGGTCGTTGGTGTCGGAGATCAGGGCCGATCCCGCGGCCGCCACGACCACCTCGCTGGACCGAAAGCGTCCCCACCGCGAGCCGGAACCGCATCGACCGCGCCGCTGAAGGAGTGCAGGCGTCTCGCCTGCGGCGGCGAGGCGTCTCGCCTCGGCGTAAAGAACTATGACTCCAAAACTCTTAGCATCGCCGCGGACTGATCATCCGGATCAACATCGGACTGACCGACGGGCGAGACGCCCATCGGCCGCGCGCGAGACGCACGCACTCCCTATTGTTGTTCTTCGTCGGTCTGTTCGTTGAAGACAATGACGCGCGGCATATTGGGCGGCGCCCACGAGCCCTTGATCAGCTTTTCATCGAACCAGACGTCGGCGGTACCGCTTCCACTGACAATGTTGTCCTGAATCAGGACTGAGCCGTAATAGGCGGCATTGCCTTCGGCCTTGTACTGTCCCTCGTTGTAAAGAACACCGTAGAGGATGACGTTGAGGTCGACGCGCGCGCCGTCAACGTCGTAGCCGTTCGAAGTGCAGTCGTACACGGTCGAGCTGGCCGAACAGGTGACGCCCGGAAGCTTCGCCCGGTATGTCTGCCTTTTCGGGTCTTCCCATCCTACGGTCACGATGGCCGGCTTGTTGTTGCTGTCCATGGCTACATCGGGGTAAATCAAATTCAGGTATGGCTCGTGCGGCTCGGAGCAATCGGTCAGGCTTGGGTTCGTACCGTCGTAGAGCGTTTTGTCCGGCGCCGTGCAGGCCGCGCCATACTCCGCGATGGCTACGGTGTCGGACTTCCATGTCTTCTCGACGAAGGTCTTGTTGCCGTTCGACATCTGGTAGGGTGAGACATGGGACACGTTGCCCGGATCGTTCGAGGACCAGGTAGGTGCCAGCATCACGACGATGTCGCATTTACCGTTGTTGTTGAGATCGGGGCAAGTGAATATCCCGTCGCCGGCGCCGGTACGGCATGGAATCCCCGAAAGCGGAGGACATTGCTTCCACGCTTTGGCGGCGACGTCCCAAACAGGGGCGCCGATGTCGCGGAATGGCTCGCCGGGGAAGTTCCCATCGTATGCCGGCGCCCTGCCCGTCCCTGACGTGCCGAACGAAACGGCGTTCATATAAACAAAGCCCTCCATGAGAAAGCCTTTGTTGAAGTCTTTTGAGTCCCAGGACTCTGCAGGTGTCAGCTTCGCGGTCTTCGCCGCACCGGTCAATGACTGCGGGTTCGAGCCATCGACCGAATCGAAGAAGTAGAGGCCTGCGCCGAGCCCGGAGCCGGTGGTAGCTAATGAGTTAGCCCAATAAGACATAGGCTTTGCCGCACCGGAACCGAACCGCTTGAACCCACCCGTCGCCGAGTCATATGTGAAGTAATAAATGCCCTTGTAGCCACGTCCCTGTTTCGAAATTCTCTTCCAGTAGTCGTATTTGATTACGGGGAAAACAATTCGCTTCTGCCAAGGATAGTTGTTTACCGACTGCCATTGGAACGCCCAGTAAGGAGTGCTCGTGGACTGATCGTCGGATAGGAGGTTGTAGTTGTTACACATCGGATTGCTCGGGCTCTGCGTCGTGCCATCGGTGCTGTTGTCACCGATCGATCGGGCTCCATACCAGGGATCCTCGAAATCCTTGCCAAGCAATTCGTGGAACCAGTCGGCGTTGTCGAATTGTCCGGCTGTCTGCGGCCAGACTTCCGAGCCGATGTTGGCCTGCAGCGAGGCACCGTTTCCGCCTCCACCGCCGCTAAGGGTCACCGCGGGCGGGTTCTGCACGTCATAGCCCTTGCCGTATCCGGTCACAGGCGTCATCGTGACCGATGTGACGATGCCGTTCGTCACGTTTGCCGTGGCGGTTGCCTGCGTGCCACCTACCGGCGGAGGGGCGATCGTAATCGTCGGCGGGGATGTGTAGCCGCTGCCGCCGCTCATTACGGAAATTGAGTCGACGCCTGTTCCGGACTCATACCCGTGCTCGAAGTGAGGACGTTCGAAGGCGTTGGCCCAGGGGAGTGCTACTCGGGCAATGGACGTGTTCAGATCTCCCGTGGACGTCTCCAGACCCCAGTGGACCTGGAAGTTGCCGCCGAAGGAGACGTTCGCGTTGCCCTGAATCGGGCCCGCAGGAATCGGCAGGGGCAACTCGCCGACGACCAGGCGGATCGAGTGCCGGGAAATGATGTTGCTGGCGGCGCTCTTATCGCCGCTTGGATCGCGAAACTGCATGGCCGTCACTTTGATTGTGGCCAGGCCGAAGCGTTGTACGGGTCCGGTCCAGAACATCTGCGGCGTTCCGTCCGGATTTTTGGCCGTTCCATTCTGCAGCAGGATGCCGCCAATGCTGGGCGGAGCATAAATCCTGATCTCTGTGATTTCGCCGCTGCGTGTGTCTTCGGTGGAGGAGCCGAACAGCACTTGATTGACCTTCGTGATCGTGGCCAGGTCCGTTGTGCGGTTAATGACGATGTCGCCGGTGTTTTCGTCGGCGTAAAAACGGTTCGTGGGATCAGGGCGGTATGGTTTGTCGAAGAGCAACGTCAGGGACGACGATTTGTAAACGCCGGAGTACTCACCGGAGACGCGGTTCACTTTGATTGCGGCAAGGTTGACATTGGCGCTGGTGTTCTGGGGCATGCCGCCTGTACTAATTCCCCACACCGGATCCTGAAACCATTCAACGACGAGCTTCGCACCGGCCTCGGCTACGGCCTGAGTCTGTAAGGCGTTCTGCTGATTGCGCGCGATCGTGCTCTCGGTCTCAGAGATGGCGACGAAGCCGAGGCCGAGCAGCGAGAGGCCGACAATGACCATCAGGCTGACGAGCAGCGCAGAGCCGCGATCGCGTTTCGAATGTCGCTTGTTACGTCTCATATTCTTCATGGCCATGATCCTCAATCGCAGGACGTCGGATTCGCCGACGATCCCCCCCGCCCGACCGCATTGCATTTCTTCACTACGCCCGCTTCGCTCGGAATCGTGTAACCGATGCAGAACTTAGTCAGCGGCGAAATCGAGATGGGCGACCTGTCTTTGCCGCTGCTGTCCTTCTTCGCGTACTGCCACTTAATCGTCACCTTCAACGTGCCAGCCGAGGCCGTGGTGAGCACCGGCGAGGCGTTCGGGAAGAAGCGCGTAACCGTACTTGGTGTCGCCGGCGTGGTCAGCGTATCGGTCCACGTATTCGTGACGCCTGAGACGACGGTCGAGAACTGGACCGAGATCAACTTGATATCGGTGTGATTCCCATCAGGATCGCCGAAGGTGAGCGAGTAGCTCTGCCCGTTCATGGTCATGGTGTCGGAAGCGCCGTTTGTGATCGTGAACTGCGGGCTTGCTGTCGTGGCAGTGACGGTGGCGCCTGACGTGCTCTCCGTTGGCACCGGCGCGGTCTGGTTCAGGAACGAGCAGCTCGCGGCCTGCTGGTCCTGGACATACTTGACATGCGTCTCCGTGCAGCCGCTGCTGCTGGTGACCTCGATCTTTACGTAGTACATGGAGAGGTCGCTGCGGTCGGACCACGCATATCTAAACGGGGCCACGGCGACGTTAGAGGTATCGATCAAGGTCAGGGCCGGATAGTTGTAAACAGTGAACTTCACGTTCGAGATCGTGATGCCGCCGCTGACGGGAGGCGTAACTGTGATGGTGTCGCCGGAGTTGAAGACATACGCCTGCGACGGCGAGTCACCGGTGACCGACCCATGATTCTGGGCACCAACATCGACGATGACCGGGTTCACGCTGCAGAGTGGCGGGTAGTACGCGGGCGCTGAATCGATGCCGAGCCGGCAATCGTTAGCGGTCACGATGTATTTGTAATAGAGCGGCTGACCATTGGAGTCAGCGGCCGCCGCGGAATCGGTATACGCGAGGACACCGGTGTTGATTTGTGATTGGCCGCTATAATCGACATAGCCGCCTGTGCCGAACAACGTGTCGGCAGTGTAATCGGGGTCAGTGATGATCTTCTTGAAGCGCTGAATGCGGTACTTGTCGACTCCAATGGCATTTCCTGCGTTGTCCGTACCGACCTGTGACCAGTTCAGATAAATCGTGCAGGTCCCGATCGCCGGGCAGGCCGAGCTCGCTCCAAAGCTGACGGTGGCAGGAGCGGAAGCCTGTACGCCAGGTCCGGCGTCGTAGGCCTGGCCGCTGACCTGACCGAGGTTCCCGACAACGGGAGCCCAATCGCTGACCGAGTCATTGGTCTGCCCGCTGGCGTTGTAATTCGGATTGGCCGCGCAGCGGTCCTGTGCCAGAACTCTGTAGTAATACGGAACGCAGGTGCCGGGAGGGAAGATCGAGTTCGATCCCGCCGCTGTGTCTCGCCACAAAACGGGCGAGCCCGGTGCGACCACAGCGGGCTGCGACTTCGTGGAGATGTCGAGAATGGTTACCCCTTCGCCTTTGGTGGGATCGAACGTCGGTGTCAATCCTCGGATGACCTTGTAGCGGATGACCTCCTGGGGCGGGATTGTCGATCCATCGGTCGCGCAGCCACCGCCGCTGCAGTTGCTTCCCGACTTAGCCGGGTCGTTTTTCGTCGGCGAATTCCATGTGAGACCGATCGCGTAATCGACGTTGCCGGGCGTGGTGGCGGCCGGTGCCGTGGCCGTCGTCGCCTTGAGACCCGATGGGGGGAGGGGCCTGGTCATGTTCTTGGGCGTAATGGCGACAAGATCGCTTGGAACGCTCGACCCGTTGTCGTTCTGCGCCGTCATCCTGTAATACCAGGTCAGGGACGGATCCATGACGCCGTCATCGCCAACGACATAGGAGCTGATGTTCATGTCCGTAATGTTTACGCCGTTGGAGAACGAACCGCTGGTGGAAGTGTCCCACTCGAGCCGGTATTGCAGCACCGGACCTCCGGTGGTCGGTGCTGACCAGCAGACGACCGGGACCGCGCAGGCGCTGACGCAGACGCCGGTGATTGTGGGCGGGCCTGGCGGCGTATAGCTAGGCTCAGGGAACCCGGTCAAGCCGAGGTTTCTCGGAACGATGAGTGCGGAAAGCTGGTATTGGCGATAGGACTTGATCGCCGCAATCGTCTCGGTCGTATTCGTGTACTTTGAATCGGGGTTGGCATTCATTCCGGTCAGATCGACCTTGATCGCCTGGATGGTGGCGCGCATGTTGCGGTCGTCGACGTTTGCTGTGGCGCTGTTGTTCGCGTCGTACTGACCGTCTCCGCCGATTGCACCGGTGTTGTACGTCGCCGTCGATCCATCCGGCAACGTAACTGAGTACGTTGTTGAGAATGTCGTCCCGCCGGCATCGCGGCCAGTCGTGATATCAGCTTGCGGAGTGGACTGACTCGTTGGATCTTTGAGAACAGTCGTTCCTTTGGGGTCGGTGTAATAGAAGAAATGGAGTGCGCGGATATTCTCGGCCACGGGAGTGCCGGCGCGCGGTGGAGTCGCCAGAAGGTCGGAGACTGTGATCCGGTAAAGCGTGTACGGAGGGTTGGCGTTTGTGGTGTCGATGCCACTGACCGTCACCAGTTTCTCCTTGCCAGCGCTCGGAGAGCCCGGATACCCACTTCGAGGTATGTCGGTGTCTGCGTAGAACTTGATCGTGCTGTTGTTCTTCGTGGTGTCAGCCGATTTCAGCGCGTAGACGACGATCTCGTCATTGCTGGTCGTGACATAGGGAAAAATCGCACCCTTCGTCGCGGGATCGTAAGGCGTATACGTGGGCTCGAGGCCGTTCCCCTGTGCGGATGCGGAGGTGTAATTGAAGTTGGCGCGGAAGACGATCGCGGCCGGGCCGGCATATTCGATCTGTTCGTCTGGCTGTGCAAACGTTCCGGCCGTAATCGGAGTACCGCCGCGGCTGTAATCAAAGCCGGCCATGCGAACGTCGCTGACCAGTTTGTCGAAGCCGATGCGCGTGCTCTGCTGCATGTCGGCCTGCTCCGTCGACGTCTTGAAGACCTTGTTGCTCTGGTCATAGACCGAAAGCGCGGCGATCATGATGATTGCGAAGATCGCCGTCGTCACGAGGATCTCGACGAGCGTAAAGCCGCGTTGCGTGCGCGGAATGCTCCGGCGGTGTTTCATGGTCAATAGCTCCTGACTTTTGTGGTGTCGAAGAAGGCGTAGCGGCGGCGGTTTGCCGTCTCGTCCCACGCGACGTAAACGCGCACCTTGGTGAACTGCGCGGTGGTGATGGGACATTGACAGGGTTGCCCGTTGACAAGGTTGGTCGGTGCGCGCGGGGTAATGACGATGCCGACGGTGGCTCCTGTGAGCTTGGCCGGGTCGAGGTACTTTTTCCAGGCCGTCAAATAGCCATCTGCCGGTCCGCCCGGCACGGTCCAGGCTTCTGTGCTGTTGCTGATGGTGTCAGTATTGCGGAGGATGCTGTTATTGAAATTGATCACGCCGTTGGCAGCGCCCGATACTTTACTGAGCGTCACTGTGGACAAGGCCGTGTTGTCATCGATCACGAAGTTGGTAAGGAGATCGTCGGCCGACATCGCCGAGAGATCCTCGAGAACGCGTGTGCCGATGGAGTTTGCGTATGTCGTCTGCTTACCGCTGTAGACGTTCCGCCGGCCCATGTAGAAAAGAGTGAGGACCGTAAGCAGGACGACACTCGTAATGGCAATGGCCACGAGGACTTCGATCAGGCTGTAACCTTGCTGGCGTGCTTTCATCGCAATTCGTTCCTCAATGCGCATAGACGCGCCCACTCGGGGAGATGTCGATGGTGAATTGTGGTTTGGACACCTTTTGATCGGTCTTCAGAATGACGGAGGCCGTTGTCGGGGAACCGCTGGGCATGCCGACCCGTCCGTCGGGGAAGAAGATGATGCTGTAAACGCCGCCCGAGGAGTCGAAGGTCTGGCCGGTCTTGGGAAAATAGACGACGTCTTCGAGATATTTGGTTCGGCCCTTCTGGGTCCAGGTGGGAGTGGCACTGAACGCGCTGTCTCCGGTCCAGAAGCTGTAGGCGCGCGAGCTCGGTTTGGCCGAGGTGTCAGGCGTGAATGTGATCTTCGTCTGCAGGCCGCTGGTGATGGCCGTTTGACGCATCGTGCGCAGGTCGCTGGTGAAGTTGCGCATCGCTGCCTTCACTTTGTTCATCTGGTAGAAGCTGATGAAGTTCGGCACCGTCACCAGCGCGAGGATGCCGATGACGGCGACGACCGTAAGCAACTCGACGAGCGAGAAGCCTGACTGACGGGATTTCTGCGGATTCATTCGGGCCGCCTTTCTGCGAGCTGGGTGCCACGGTGGGATGTTGCGTTTAAGCTCATGAAAACAAGTTAGTTGTTTCTGTGATCGATGGTGCCGGTCGTGGCCGATAGCGTCGTGGTTGATACATAAAGTAACAGACTATACCGCGGTCCCGAGCTCGATCGTGGCCACAGCGCCCTTTCCCGGCTCGCCGGTGAGACGCAAGGTTCCGCCGTGCAACAGGACGATCTTTTTCGCCAGCGGAAGTCCCATCCCGAAGCCGGTTGGCTTGTTCGATTGGAAAGGAAGAAAGAACCGCGGGCCGTCCGCGGGATCGAAGCCAGCGCCGTTGTCTGCGATCGTCAACGACTGCGGTTTTTCGCGCAGCGTCACGGCGATCGATCCGCCGCCGTTCTGGCGTACCGCATCCGCGGCATTGTTCAGAAGGTTCTCGATCGCGCGGCTGAGGAGGATTCGGTCACCCTGAATGACGACCGGCGGTCCATCCAGCGTCACGGAGATCGATGGATCGATGTCGGTGATGTGCGCGATCTGTTCGCCGAGGAGCTCGCGAAGATCGATCGTTTCGGCGTTGAGCTGCACCGGTCCGGCGAACGCGAGCAGGCGCTCGATGGCCTTGAGCAGCAGTGAGGCTTCCTTCTCGGCGTTGAGAAGCCGCGTTTCGGCGACGTCGTCCACGCCGCCTTTTCGCGCCAGTTTCATGTAGCCGAGGATGGTGGAGAGCGAGCTGCGGAACTCGTGCGCGATTCCGGCAGAGATCTCGCCGAGCTGCGCGAGCGTCGTCATCTCCTGCACGCGCGCCTCGAGGCTGCGGATCGGCGTGAGGTCGGTGAAGAGGGCGAGAAATCCGAGCAGCGCGTCCGCTTCGTTGCGCAGCGGGACGGTGGTGAGTCCGATCGTGACCGGCTCGTTCGTAGTCGGTTGGACGTCGCTGATCTCGATCCGGTTCATCGCCGCTCGTTGATCGAACGCTTCGTGCAACTTGTCCGCAAGCCTGGGCAGCGGAATGGCATCGGGCAACGCGCGTCCTGCGACGGACGTTGTTGCGTCGATGCCGAGGATCTCGCGGCCGGCAGCGTTGATGTCGGCGACGGCGCCCGTTGCGTCGAGCACGATCAGTCCGGAAGTGAGGCTTCGCGTGAGCGCGCCGGTCACGCGCTCGAGCTCATCGGCACGCGTCTTCTCGCGGTCGTGAAGCCGTTTGAGCTCTTCCTCCTGACTCTTCAGCGTGGCGATCGATTGGCGGAAGGTGTCGATGAGGTAGGCCGTCTCTTCCTGGTCGCCGGGCGCGCCGAGTTGACGCGCATCATCGAGCATCTGTTCGATCGGGCCGGTGACCCTCGGAAGATAAAAGAGCAGCAACGCAATGCCGAGACTTGCAGCAAGGATGCAGATCGCGGCGGTTAGGAGGAAATCGCGATGCGCGGTGCGTCGCGCCGAGGCATCGAAGCGGAGCGTGAGCGTGCCGGGTCCGGCCAGTCTGGTCACGACGTCGAAGTCGCCGTCGCGCAGTCCCGATTCGAGCGTTCGTCCATTACGCGCTGTCAGGCCGATGCCGGCAATGTTGAAACGTCCGCGAAGCACGAGCAGCTCCGTATCCAACCCAGCCGGCGCACTCCTGTTCACTGCTTCGGCTGACACATCCGCGATCATCTGATGCGACCTGTCGATCGCTTCTTCCGTGTGCGCGAGGTTGGCCCGCAGCAATAGAAGAAGGATGAAGATCAGGACGACCAGAAAGCCGGTCAGCCCGGTGAGGAAAAGCCGCACGTCTCTGCGAAACCCGACCCGGGTCAGCGGAGCGCGAACGAAACGTACCATTCCGAGAGTGTAGGGCCGAAGAAGAGAACGCCCAAGAACGCGATGCCGAGGAAGACGCCGAACGGAATGGCGAGGCGCATGCCGTCGCGGCTGCGAAGCGCCGCCGGCAGCACGATCAGCGCGCCGGTCACGGACGCGCCAAGCAGGACTCCGGGCACGGCGCGCCAGCCGGTGACGGCACCGATCATCGCCAGCATTTTCACGTCGCCCATCCCCATCCCTTCGACCCGGCGAACGAGCCAGTAGGTGCCAATGATGACGAGCGGAATCGCGGCGCCGAGGAGCGCGCCGAAGAGCGAGTCGAAGAGGGAATCGGCGAGGATCAGGTCAGGGTGAAGAACGCCCAGTCCGAGCGCTCCGCAGCCGAGTCCGATGGCGATGCCGGGAACGTCGATGACGTCGGGAAGCAGTTGGATGTCGGCATCGATGTAGATGAGCGCGATCGTCATCGAGATGATCGCCGCGACGACGATAAAGGCGACAGTCGGTCCGGTGCGCAGAAAGACCGCGAGATAGAAAAGCGCGTTGGCCAGTTCCACGAGCGGATAACGCCAGGCGATGCCCGCACCGCACGCGCGGCAGCGCCCAAGAAGAATGAGAAAACTGATGATGGGGATGTTGTCGTACCAGCGAATGGCCGCGTCGCAATGCGGACAGTGGCTTCCCGGAAAGACGATCGACTCCTCGCGCGGATAGCGATGAATGACGACGTTGAGAAAGCTGCCGACGATCGCACCGGCGGCGAAGGCGTAGAAGCCGAGGAGGAGCGTCATCCGCGAAGGATTGTACCTGCGGCCTCCGATGTCCTCAGCGCTACCATGACGTTATGAAGTACGTCTACATCGCACTCTGCGTCGCCGGTACAGTCATTCCGTACTATTTCTTTCTGCCGTTCGTACTCGCGCATGGTTTGAACATGCCGCTGTTCCTGCGCCAGCTCACGGCTACGCCTGTGTCGCTATTTTTCGGCGCGGACGTCGTCGTGTCGTCGATCGCGCTCTGGGCGTTCATCGCGTACGAGCGGCGCAAACGGCCGGTGCGGCTCTGGTGGCTGTGCATCATCGCCAACCTCGGCGTGGGCGTCTCGCTGGCGTTGCCGCTGTTCCTTCTGCTCCGCCACAACGCCGAACCGGCGAATTGATGCTCGAGGTTTCATCAGGCGCTTCGGCGTTTCCTTCCCTTCCGTGCCGCTGAAACGCTTTAGGTATTCTTAATGCGCCGGCATCATCGGTGCACCGTACACTCCGCCGTTCGCGCCGAAAGGCGCGCAGGGGAGATCACGGTTGACTGAGGTTCCGGCGCCCGCACACCACGAACGCGAAGAGCCGAAAGGTCGCCGCCTGCTTTCGCTCTCGCTGCTGGCCCTCGGCATCGTCTACGGCGACATCGGCACGAGTCCTCTTTACGCGATGCGGGAGTGCTTCTACGGCTCGCATCCGGTGGCGCTCACGCCCGCGAACGTCCTCGGCATCCTCTCGCTCATCTTCTGGTCGCTCGTTCTCGTGGTGATGGTCAAGTACCACATTTACGTGCTGCGGTTCGATAACCGCGGAGAGGGAGGAATCCTCGCGCTGATGGGGCTTGTGGGGATGGACAAGAACCGCAGCGCCAACGTGCGCCGGGTGCTGATCGTCCTCGGCGTCTTTGGCGCGGCGCTGCTCTACGGCGACGGCATGATCACGCCGGCGATCTCGGTGCTCAGCGCGGTGGAAGGTTTGGAGATCGCGACGCCATTCTTCAAGCCGTACGTGATTCCGCTGACGATCCTGGTGCTGATCGTTCTTTTCTTTTTCCAGCGCCGCGGAACGGCCGGAGTGGGCGCAGTCTTCGGGCCGATCATGCTGGTGTGGTTTTCGACGCTGGCATTGATGGGGATTCGCGGCATTCTCTGGCAGCCGTCGGTGCTCTTCGCGATCAACCCGATGCACGCGGTTCGCTTCTTCATGGCGAACGGAATGCACGGTTTTCTCGTGCTCGGCGCGGTCTTTCTCGTTACCACCGGCGGCGAAGCGCTCTACGCCAACCTCGGGCACTTCGGCGAGAAGCCGATCCAGATCGATTGGTTCAACATCGTCGGTCCATCACTCGTGCTTCATTACTTTGGACAAGGCGCGCTGCTGATCCGGCAGCCGTCGGCGGCGCACAATCCGTTCTATCTGCTTGCGCCGAAGTGGGCGCTCTATCCGTTGGTGGGATTGGCGACGGTAGCTACGGTCATCGCATCGCAGGCCATCATCTCGGGCGTTTTTTCCCTGACGCGGCAGGCCATTCAACTCGGTTATTTGCCGCGGATGGAGATCATCCACACGTCGCGCGCGGAGATCGGTCAGGTCTACATGCCGAACGTGAACTGGACGCTGATGCTGGCGACGATTACGCTGGTCATCGGCTTCCGCAGCTCGACGAATCTGGCAGGTGCGTACGGCGTCGCCGTCAGCACGACGATGATCATCACGACGATCCTGGCGTACGTGGTGGCGCGCGACAAGCTGCATTGGAGCGTGGCGCTGGCGGGCGCGATCACTGCGGGATTCCTGTTCGGCGACCTGGCATTCCTCGGCGCGAACCTCTTCAAGATCGCCGACGGCGGCTGGTTCCCGCTGCTCATCGCCACCGTCGTCTTCACGATCATGACGACGTGGCGGCGCGGCCGTACGATTCTCAACGCGCGTCTTCGCGAAGGTTCGCTCTCGCCGGAGATGTTCGTGACGTCGTTGCGCGGCCACTCGCCCGTGCGCGTGCCCGGCACCGCGGTCTTCATGCATCGCACGCGCGAGGTGATTCCGTCGGCGCTGCTGCACAGCCTCAAGCACTACAAGGCGCTGCACAAACAAGTCATCCTTCTCACCGTGATCACCGAGGAAGTCT
Source organism: Thermoanaerobaculia bacterium (assembly GCA_963719365.1). Classification (GTDB taxonomy): domain Bacteria; phylum Acidobacteriota; class Thermoanaerobaculia; order Gp7-AA8; family Gp7-AA8; genus JADGNZ01. Next base: position 4,350,500 of record OY970380.1, read on the forward strand.
CGCATCTTCGCGATGATGAGCGCCTCCAATTCGAAGAGCTGGGCGAAGGGATTTTCCGCGTCACCTGCCGCTACGGATACATGGAAGAGGCGGACATCCCGGCACTTCTCGAGCGCGTCGCCAAGGAGCGCCACATGTCCATTCCGCCAATGGACACGACCTACTTCCTCGGCCGCGAAACCCTGATCGTCACCGCCCGCCCAAGCGGCATGGCCATGTGGCGCGAGAAACTCTTCGCCTCGATGACCCGCAACGCCGAAAGCGCGGCCCGCTTTTTCCGCTTGCCGCCAAATCGCGTGGTGGAGCTGGGCGCGCAAATCGAGTTTTAGGGAATCGAGTAATGCTTGGTTAGCCGCCAGCCAGCTATTCGATCGCCTGCTTGAGAGTTCGCAGCTCGGGAGTTAGCGGCTCCGACCGCTCGATCTCGACGAGAACTCGCATCGCTGCATTGAGGTCCCAGAATTCTGAACGAGCGCTATCGAAAGCTCCGGAAGCATCGACGCGAATAAACCAAACGCCGGGACGGCCTTTGAACTGATCCAGATCCAGGCGTGGGCAAACGCGATCGTTTCTATCGGACCACGTGATTGCGGGGAGATTGCGGCCAGCACCGGTGATGAGATGGTCCACCGCGATTCGGCCGGAGCCAGACCTGGAGTGTGCATCCTGCTGCACGGAAACGTCGGTGAGGCGCCCAACAACGACTAACCGCGAGTTGCGCATGTGTTCTCGAAGGATTGCCGGGGACGGAAGCCACCGCGTGTCCGCAAGTGCGGAGACGGACAGCAGCACGAGCACGATCGCAACTCCGAATTGTTTGACTTGCGCGCGCATGAGCTCTTTGCCTGGCTCACCTTACAACGCGAACCCCGCGCTCACAACTTCATGCGCCGCAGCGTGGTCGTGAGGTCGCCTTCCTGCACGGGAATGGCGAGCGATGCGTCGCGGGCGTGGGCGAGGGCGGCGCCTTCCGGTGGGAGGCCGTACGAGCCGTCGATGACGACGGCGTCGATCGGTTCGTTGCGGGTCAGGTAGAGATCGATCGTTGCTTCCGTGGCGCGGATGCTGACGCGATGCCATCCTTCCGCGAGTCCGCCGCGGCGCCGCGTGACCGGCGGCGGAACGATGCCGTTGACGCGCATCGACGCGAAGGACGGGGCGTGAAAGATGAGCGCGATGCGCGGGGCGTTGCGGACGGAATGAAGCTGCAAGGTCAGGTGCCGGCCGTTCTGATGTTCGTCGGCAATGACCTGCAGCTCGGCGGGTGCGAGTCCGAGGTTTGGGGCTGGAGCGACGAGTGCCTTTGCGGGTGGCGTGGTCCAATCGGCGATCTGTTTTGGCGTGGCATCGAAATGCGCTGCTTGCGCGATTGCCGGTGTCAACTCGTCCGCCTGCCAGCGCGGTGCGGTGCCGTCGTCGACATATTCGATGTTGATGTGACGCGGAGAATCGGTCGTGTGGGCGGGAACGAGGTTCGCGATAACGATGCATGCGATCAACGCGATGACGAGCGCTCCGAGAATCGGGCGCTTCAGTGACGGAATGCCGGCGAGGAGCGGCGTGAAGGTCGTGGCGACGAGCGCGATCAGCATCGCGATAAAGGGAAGAATCGGTTTGCCGAGAGCGACGTACAACGCCAGACCGAGCGGGAAGATCAGGATCGCTGCGACGGCTGCGCAAACGATCGCTGAGGTTCCTTCGTTCAACTTCACGGTCGCGCGAAGGAGCGCGCAAATCGCGAAGACCAACGCGGGCACGATCGTGAGATAGCTGCCGCCGGGGAGAACGATGGCGAGGGCGATGGCGATCGTGGACCAACAAATCGCGTGTCCGAGGAAGAGACCGTCGATGTCTGCGTACTTGATGAAGCGCTGCGCGACGACGATTGCCGCGCCGATTCCGATCAGCCACGCGGTGGCGATCGCCGTGCCGGGATAGGCGACCCACACGGTTCCGCCTGCGCGAAGGCCGGCCAGCCAGTTGCCGGCAAAGCCCACTACCAGCGAGGCGATGATCGTCAGAAAGAACGACAGGACGCCGAGGGTGGTCGCGCGCGGCTTCGTTCGTCCGTCGCGCGTCATCAGGAACGATGCGGCGATCAGAGCGATCATCGAGAGAATGGCGATGGCGAGTGAATAGCTCTGCGGCCACCAAACCACGAAGAACGAGAGCACATCGAACCAGACGGCGTTCCCGTGGCTCGTCTGCCGCAGATCGATCGCGGCCATCGCGCGGGCCATCGCCAGGATGTGATCGCCGTGATGTTGCAGCGTGGAAAGCGTGACGTTGTCGAGATTGTCGAGCGGCGAGTGGTAGTGAACAGGCTGGCCGATGTTGGCAAATCCGATTCCCGCGAGTCCGACGCGTTTGAAGACGGTGAGGTCGGTGTCGTTCGGCAGCAGCTCGTAGATGTCGTAGTAGAGCGAGCTCGTGGCCGGCCGCGGCAGCGCGCTTGCGATCGTGCGCGCGATCCATTCGTTCTGCCGGCTGGTCTCGAAAAGGAAGCTTGGGCCGTCGGTACCGCGCGCCTCGATGTTGATGACGCCTGCTGCGTTGCGAAGCAGCTTCGGATCGGCGACATAGCCTTCCGCTCCCAGCAGCGCCACCTCTTCGGCGTCGGTGATGAGGTAGACGATCGGATTGCGGAAGTGCTCGTTGCGCAGCGCGCGGGCGATCTCGACGAGCGCGGCCACGCCCTGTCCATCGTCGCAAGCACCGGGTCCTGCGGGGACGGAGTCGTAGTGCGCGGCCAGGATGAGCGCGTCCGGTCGCGCGTCGCCGGGAGCGCGCGCGATGACGTTCGCGACCGGCGCGCAGGTCACGTATGGGCTGCAGGCGAACGTGCGTTGGATGGTGACGTCGTATCCGAGGGCGCGAAAGCGGGCGGCCAGACGATCGCGGACGGCGTCGTGCGCGGCGGTTCCAACCGGGTGCGAAACAGTGCCGATGATCTCGCGCTCGAAGGCGATGGCGCGGGCCGCTGAAAACGAGGACGCAGGCGCGGTTTCGGGCAGCGGCGACGGGCCGCGCATCCGCAGAAGCAGCACGCCGAGGATGACCGCGAGCGTCGCGAAGAGGAGTGATACCGCGACGCCACGTTTCACGATCGGGGATTGTAGCTGCAACCTGCGGTGATGCGGGACGTAATGAGCGGTGGTCAGTGGATTAGTGATTAGTAGATTAGTGGATTAGGAAGGCAGTGGACCGTTCCTCAATTCTGAGCTCTGATCTCTAATCCACTGATTACTAATCTACTAATCAACTCACCAGCACAAAAGGACACGACGACATGCTCAAACGATTCCTGTTCACCGCCCTCCTCACGATTGCTGCCGCGGCTGCGAGTGCATCGACTTTGGATGAGCCTTTCGACCGCACGTTCGATGTCCGGCCGGGCGCGGTCTTCTCGCTGTCGAATACGAACGGGCACATCAACATTCGTGCGTGGGATCAGCCGAAGATTCATGTTCACGCCGTGAAGCATGTCGAGAGCCGCGACGGCGATGCCGCGCGCAGTGCGATGAAGGCGCTGACTCTGGCCGTGTCGCAGCCGAACGGCGGCCTGCGCATCGACACGAAGTATCCGAAGTCGAGCGACGGCATTCTCGAGTGGATCGCCGGCACGAGCGTGAACCTCTCGGTCACGTACGAGGTGATGGTGCCGCGCTCGATGAATCTGCAGATCGAGAACACGAACGGCACAGTCGAAGCGAGCGACGTCACCGGCTCGCATCGCGTGGAGACGACGAACGGTCACATCCGGCTGGCGCGGTGCGCCGGCGATCTCGATGCAGAAACGACGAACGGCGGGATCGAAGCGGAGCTGACCTCCGTCACGGCCGGACACGTCGTCCGCCTGGAGACGACGAATGGCGGCATCAACGCGCGCCTGCCTCGGAAACTGGCCGCGAGCATCGACGCGTCAACGACGAACGGCGGCATCGAATCCAACCTCGCCGTAGCCACGCGCGGCAAACAGGAAAAGCACACGCTCCGCGGCACGATCAACGGCGGCGGCCCGGATCTCCGGCTGCGTACGACGAATGGATCGATTCATATTCAGGGGATATAGCGGGGCGTGGGGTGTGGGAGAAAACCGTTTCACGCGGGGACGCGGAGAACGCGGGACAACGTACTCCGCATCTCCGCGGCTCCGCGTGAAACGGTTTTCTTTCCTCTGCGCTAATCCGACTTCGGCCCCAGACTCTTCTGCTCCGCAGCGGCGATCGCCTTGACGGCCTTCGGTGACTCCAGCGCCAGCCCCTCGTTCGCCGCGAAATCCGCCAGCGCCTGATCGGCGAGCGCTTTCTGCTCGTGTTCCTGCATCTCGAAATCGGTGGTGTGCAGCGTGTCGCGGGCGACGCGGGCGCGGCCGGCGGCTTTTTCGCGCTCTTCTTCCAGCATCTCGTGCAGGCGGTTGAGCGTGTCGCCGGAGCCGCCGATCTGCGAGATCATTCCTGACGCCATCTCGTTCAACTCGGCCGTTGCGCGCTTGATCTTCAGATCGTTGAGACTCGTCTTGAGCGATTCGATCTTCGCCTGCGCGGCCTTCACCGACACGTCGCGCGCACGAAGCAGCTCTTTGTACGTCCCTTCGGCCGATTCGAGCTGCGTCCGATTCTCGACGAGCTCGCGCTGCACGGTCTGAAGACGCAACGCCTGCTGACTGGCCAGATCGCGATTGCCAGCGCGGAGGTTCGCCGCCGTTTTCGCGCGCAGCTCACGCTCTTCCTGCTCCAGCCGTTTGACCTGCGTCATCAACCGCTCACAGAGACCGGCGTGCGCGGCCAGACCCTGGTTGTAGTTCGCGATCTGCCGGCGGATGTTCTCCTTCTCTACTTCGAGAAGCGCTTCCGGATTCTGGCGCTCGACGCTGCCGATGAAGAGACTCAGAAATCCGCGGAACAGATTGGCGATTCGTCGGAACATTCAACTCTCCTCTGGCTTGTTCATCATGCGCCGTTTTTTCGCGCCGTTCACGCTGAGTTTACGCGCGCCGCATGCCGAGTGCAGGCTCCAAACCTACCATCCGCCCAATCAAATGGAGGCTTGCAGGTAATGAAGATTCGCAATTGGGCAGCCCGTTTCCTCGCTGCGGCGGCGATCGTTGTCAGCGCCACCGGCGCGTTCGCGCAGGTCACGCCGGCGGAAGGTGTTACGCCGCCGGACGATACGCCGAAGTTCAATATCGGAACGACGATCTACGGCGACTACACCTACGCCGATTCCCCGACCACGAAAGACGCGGACGGCAACGTCATTCATGCCAGCGCGTTCAACATCACCCGCGCCTACATCAACGTCACGGGCAACCTGAATCATTGGATCTTTTTCCGAGTCACGCCGGACGTCTCGCGTGAGACGAGCACCGGGCCGTCGCTCAGCGGCAGCCAGGTGTTTCGTCTCAAGTACGGCTACGCGCAGTTGAACCTCGACGACTGGACGTCGAAAGGCTCGTGGGTTCGATTCGGCCAGCAGCAGACGCCGTACCTCGACTACACCGAGGGCATTTATCGCTATCGATTTCAGGGAACGATGTTCGCGGAGCGTGCTGGCCTGATCTCGTCGGCGGATTCCGGGCTCTCCGGTCACTACGCCTTCAACGGCAACTATGGCGACGTGCATGCCGGCTTCTACAACGGCGAGAACTACAACAAAGCCGAGGTTAATAACGAGAAGGGTTTCGAGGTGCGAGGAACGGTTCGGCCGTTTCCGCTCGGCGGTCCGGACCTGAAGGGCCTGCGGCTCACGGCGTTCGTCATCGATGACCACTACGTCGGCACCGCCAAGCGAGAGCGCACGATCGGACAGATCACGTACGAGCACGCACTCGGCAATGCCGGCTTCGAAGTGCTGCGCGCGAAGGATCGGACGTCCGCCTCGAAGCCACAAATCAGTTCCAAAGGGTGGTCGCTTTGGGTCACGCCGAAGCTCGGCACGACCGGCTGGGAAGCGCTGATCCGTCACGATGACTTCCTGCCCAACGATGCCCTTCATTCACAGAAACAGAAGCGCGACATCGACGGCATCGCCTACTGGGTGCCGAATCTGAGCGGGAAGGCAGTCGCATTCCTGTTCGACCGCGATTCCCTCAAACGTTCCGGTCTCACGCCCGCAGTCCCGAACGCCACGAACTACGAGCTGAAAATGCTCGTCAATTTCTAGGAGATGACAATGAAGAAACTCTTCCTCGCAGCCGCCCTGCTGCTCGCCACCGTTGCGTCCGCGCAGACCGTTCAGATCAATGGTGCCGGCGCGACGTTTCCCAGCCCGATCTACACGAAATGGTTCGACCAGTATCACAAGGCCCATCCGAACGCGGAGATCAACTACCAGCCGATCGGCTCCGGCGGCGGCATCCGCCAGCTCTCAGCGGGCACTGTCTTCTTCGGCGCGTCCGACGGTCCGATGACGAACGATCAGATCCTCGCCGCCGGTTTTCGGATCATCCATTTGCCGACAGTGCTCGGTGGTGTCGTTCCGATCTACAACGTCCCCGAAGTCAAAGCCGAGCTTCGCTTCCCTGGCAAAGTCCTCGCCGACATTTACCTCGGCAAGATCACCCGCTGGAACGATCCTGCCATCGCGGCCGCAAATCCGGGCGTCAGTCTCCCGAACAGCGAGATCACGGTCGTCCACCGCTCCGACGGCTCGGGCACGAGCTATATCTGGTGCGACTATCTTTCCAAAGTGTCGCCCGAGTATCGCAAAACGGTGGGCGTGGCCACTTCGGTCAACTGGCCCGCAGGCGTCGGCGCGAAGGGCAACGAAGGCGTGGCCGGTCTGGTCAAGCAGACGCCGTCATCGATCGGCTATGTCGAGTTGATCTTCGCGCTGCAGAACAAGATGTCCTACGGCACCGTGCAAAGCCTCGCCGGTGAGTTTGTCCGGGCATCGACCGAGACGGTCACGAACGCAGCCGCGGAAGCGGTGAAGAACATGCCGAAGGATTTCCGCGTCTCGATCACCAACGCGCCGGGCCGCAACGTCTACCCGATCTCATCGTTCACCTGGCTCTTGCTTCAGCAGTCGCCGCGCGATGTCGTCCGCTCGCGGATGATGGTGGAGTTCGCGCGCTGGGCTCTGACCGATGGCCAGCAGTTCGCCGCGCCGCTCGGCTACGCGCCGCTGCCGAAGGAAGTGGTGGCGATGGAGATGGAAACGCTGAAGCAAGTAAAGCAGTAGTCGAAGACGAACCCCTAAGACCACAGAGGCGAAGAGCTCGCTGCGTCTCTGTGGTCCCACTTCACACCGAATTTACACGCCCTGCATCGCCTCGCCTACGTGAGCCCGTACCCTGCGCGCCATGAAACGAACGTTGCTCGTAGTCCTTCTCTCTGTTGCCTTCGCGGCGTGTCAGACGAACGAGTCGAAGACGCAGCCGGGGGCGAGCGAATCCGGACCGCTGACCATCAATGGCGCCGGCGCCACCTTCCCCAATCCCATCTACTCCAAGTGGTTCGACGAGTATCAGAAATCGCATCCTGATGTTCGCATCAACTATCAGCCCATCGGCTCCGGCGGCGGTATCAAACAGTTGACCGCACAAACGGTTTTCTTCGGCGCCAGCGACGGCCCGATGACCGACGAACAACTCAAGAACGCGCCCGCTCCGATCCTGCACTTCCCGACTGTTCTCGGCGGCGTCGTACCGATCTACAACGTTCCCGGCGTGACGCAACCGCTGCGTTTCAGCGGTCCTGTTCTCGCTACCATCTACCTCGGCAGGATCACCAAGTGGAACCATCCTGCGATCGCGCAACTCAACCCGGGAGTCGCGCTTCCGGATACCGACATCGCCGTCGTCCATCGCTCCGACGGCTCGGGCACGACCTACATCTTCTGCGACTTTCTCTCGAAGGTATCGCCCGACTACAAAGAGAGGGTCGGCGTTGCCACCTCGGTCAACTGGCCCGCGGGTGTCGGCGCGAAAGGGAACGAAGGCGTCTCCGGCCTCGTGCGCCAGACTCCCGGCGCCATCGGCTACGTCGAGCTGATCTACGCGGTTCAGAACAAGATTCCGTACGGTCCTGTACAGAACAAGTCCGGTCAGTACGTCACTGCGTCGCTGGAATCGGTGACCGCAGCAGCGGCCGGCGTGACGATGCCCGACGACTTCCGCGTCTCGATCACCGATCCCGACGGAGCCGATGCTTATCCGATCGCCTCATTCACCTGGATGCTCCTCTATCAACATCCGGCCGACAAAGCGCGCTGTAAAGCAATGGTCGACTTCATGAAGTGGGCTATCGGCGACGGTCAGAAATTCGCGCCCGGACTCGGCTACGCACCACTGCCGCAGCCGGTCGTCGCCAAAGAACTGCAGGCGCTCGCGACGGTTCAATGAACGCACAATGAAGCGCTCCTCCGACGACCGCAGCTTCCGAATCGGCACGGGCGCGTTTGCTGCGCTCGTGTTGCTGATCGTTCTCGGCATCGCATTCGAGCTGACGCGGCAATCGGCGCTGTCGATCACGAAGTTCGGGCTGAAATTCTGGACGACGTCGACGTGGGATCCGGTCTCCGGCGATTTCGGCGCGCTGCCTTTCATCTGGGGGACGCTCTATTCGTCGATCCTGGCGCTCCTCCTTGCCACGCCGATCGCCCTCGGCATCGCCATCTTCATCACCGAGCTCTCGCCGCGCCTTCTGCGGCAGCCGCTCGCGTATCTCACCGAACTTCTGGCTGCGATTCCTTCGATCGTGTACGGATTGTGGGGCGTGTTTGTCCTCGTTCCGCTCGTCCGAAAACTCGAGTTGGCGACGCCCGCCGCGTTGAAAAAGTTCCCGCTGTTCAACGGTCCACCGCTCGGCGTCGGCATGCTCGCGGCCGCATTGATTCTCGCCGTGATGGTGATTCCGTTCACCTCCTCGGTCGCGCGGGAGATCCTGAAAAACGTCCCCTCCACGCAGCGCGAGGCTGCCTACGCCCTCGGCGCCACGCGTTGGGAAGCGATCAAAGTCGCCATTGGCTTCGGCAAGAGCGGCATCATCGGCGCGGTCATGCTCGGCTTCGGCCGTGCGCTCGGCGAGACGATGGCCGTGACGATGGTCATCGGCAACTCACCGCAGGTTTCGGCGTCGCTCTTCAAACCGCAATACACGATGGCCGCCGTGATCGCGAATGAATTCACGGAGGCCGCCGATGAGCTTTACCTGCACGCGCTGATTGAAATCGGACTGCTGCTCTTCATCATCACCGTCGGCGTCAACCTCCTGTCGCGGATGCTGATCTGGTCTACGAAACGGCGTGCCGTCGCACCGATCGTGGCGCCACCGATTGTTGCCGAAGAGGTGGCGGCATGACGGCGAACCTGCGGAGGCGGAAGTTGTTCTCGCGATTCTTCGAGATTCTCTGCGGACTCGCGGTTGTCATCGCGCTCATTCCGCTGGCGATGATCCTCTTCTACGTGATCAAAGAAGGCGCCGGCGCGCTGAACTGGGATTTCTTCACGAAGATGCCGAAGCCGGTCGGCGAGAGCGGCGGCGGGATGGCCAACGCCATCGCCGGGACGCTGATCCTGATCGGGATCGCGGCACTCTTCGCCGTGCCGGTCGGCGGGATCTGCGGCATCCATCTCGCCGAATATCCGGGCACGAAATTCTCCTCAGTTGTCCGCTTTGCGGCCGATGTTCTGAACGGTGTTCCGTCGATCGTCGTTGGCATCTTCGCGTACGGAATCCTCGTGCTGCCGGTGAAGCGATTCAGCGCCGTCGCCGGCGGAGTCGCGCTCGGTCTGTTGATGGTTCCGATCGTCGTGCGGACGACCGAGGAGTTGATCCGGCTCGTTCCCGGCGGCTTGCGCGAAGGCGCCCTCGCCCTCGGCGCGACACGACGCCGCGCGGTCTTCGGCGTCATCCTTCCCGCCGCGCTCCCGGGAATCCTCACCGGAATTCTCGTCGCCCTCGCGCGCGTGGCCGGCGAGACCGCGCCGCTTCTCTTCACCGCGTTCAACAATCGATTCTGGTCGACGAGCCTCACGCAGCCGATCGCGTCGCTGACCGTTCAGGTTTTCACGTACGCGATCTCGCCCTACGACGACTGGCACCGACAGGCATGGGCAGGAGCGTTTCTGCTGGTGATGATCATTCTGACGCTGTCGATTGCCGCCCGCTTTGCCGTCCGCCGCCTCGAAAGGATGAACCGAATATGATGACGACTGAGATGCGGCGGCGAGACGCCGCCGAGCCAGCCGGCGGGGACGCCAGCGTTCCGCCTCGCCCTTCCGCCCGACGCGAAGTTTTCCAGTGGCCCGCCGCCACAAGCCGTGAACGTGACGATGCCGGGTGGAACGCTGCCGTCCCGGCGGCTGGCCCGGCGGCGTCCTTGCCGCCGTCAAACGCCAATCAGGCGCAGAAGGCAACCATGACCGACGCCAAAATCTCCGTCAGCAACTTCGACTTCTACTACGGAACCGCCAAGGTCCTGCACGGCATCAATCTCGACATTCCGGACCGCAAAGTCACGGCGCTGATCGGACCGTCCGGCTGCGGCAAGTCGACGTTCATCCGATCCATCAATCGCATGAACGACATCATCCCGGAAGCGCGCGCCAGTGGAACGATTCTGATCGACGGACAGGATGTTTACGGCGGCAGCGCGGACGTGGTCGAGCTTCGCCGCCGCGTGGGCATGGTCTTCCAGAAATCAAATCCGTTCCCGAAATCGATTTACGACAACGTCGCGTACGGCCTGCGCATCGGCGGCATGCGCAACAAGCGCCAGCTCGACGAGATCATCGAGCGCTCACTGACACGCGCCGCGCTCTGGCATGAGGTCAAAGACCGGCTACACGCCAGCGCGCTGGCATTGTCGGGCGGCCAGCAGCAACGGCTCTGTATCGCGCGCGCTCTCGCCGTCGATCCCGAGGTCGTGCTGATGGACGAGCCGGCATCGGCGCTCGATCCGATCGCCACATCGAAGATCGAAGAGCTGATTTACGAGCTCAAAGACAACTACACGATCGTCATCGTCACGCACAACATGCAGCAGGCCGCGCGCGTCAGCGACCGCACCGCGTTTTTCATGCTCGGGCGCGTGATCGAGTACGCCGAAACGAACGAGATCTTCATGAACCCGCAGGAAAAGATGACCGAAGACTACGTGACAGGGAGATTCGGGTGACCATTTCAAGGCACTTCGACAAAGACATCGACGAACTGAAGCACCTTCTCCTTCGCATGGGAGCGATGGTCGAGGATGCCATGGCGCGCTCGATCAAGGCGTTGCTCGAGCGCGACTCCGCGTTGGCCGAGGAGGTTATTGCCAATGATGATGAGATCGACCGCATGGAAGTGCTCATCGATCAGAAGACCATCGAGCTGATCGCCAAGATGCAGCCCGCTGCGAGCGACCTCCGCTTCGTCGCCACGATCATGAAGATTACGCCGGAGCTCGAGCGCATCGCCGATCTTGCGCAGGACGTTTGCGAGCGCGCCATCGAGCTCAATCGCGAGCCGCTCCTTCGCCCGCTCGTTTCGCTGCCGCAACTGGCCTACGATGCCCAAGCCATGGTGCGTGACGCACTCAACGCCTTCGTGCGCGGCGATGCCGATCTGGCCCGCCGCGTCATCATGCAGGACGACAATGTCGACGCGCTCACTGAGAGCTCGTTCCGCAGCCTGCTGACCTACATGCTCGAAGACGCCCGCAACATCTCGTCGGCGATTCGTCTCACTTTTATCGGCAAGTACTTCGAGCGCATGGCCGACGGCGCCACGAACATCTGCGAGATGGTGGTCTACCTCGTCGAAGGAAAAATGATCAAGCACACGGCGACCATTGCGGCGGCGAAATGACGAAGATCGCGCTGATCGAAGACGACGCCGACATTGCCTTCACGATCCGTCTGAATCTCGAGCGCGAGAGCTACCGCGTCACGCATTTCAATGACGGACATGAAGGGCTCGTCGGCGTGCAGGGCGGCAGCTTCGACTTCGTGATTCTTGATCTCAATCTTCCAGATGTCGACGGCCTGACCATCTGCCGCGAGCTGCGACGCGAGCCGGCCACGAAGTTAGTGCCTATCCTCATGCTGACCGCGCGCGGCTCGGAGCGCGACCGCATCACCGGCCTCGAGCTCGGCGCCGACGACTACCTCGTCAAACCGTTCAGCAATCGCGAGCTCGTGGCGCGCGTGGCCGCAATCCTTCGCCGCACGCAGACCGCGCCTACGAGTGCTTCCGGTTACGACGACGGCGAGCTGCGCATCGACGAAAAGGCCTTTCGCGTTTATCACAAAGGTCAGGAAGTGAAGCTGGCAAAGAAAGAGATGGAACTGCTGCTCCTGCTCATTCGCAACCGCGGCTCGGTCATCTCCCGCGATCGGATTTTGTCCGAGGTTTGGCAGATGAGCGACGACGTGGAGACGAGAACGGTCGATGCGCACATCCGCAATCTGCGCAAGAAAATCGGTACGGAGCGGATCACGACGGTGGTGGGATTCGGGTATCGGTACGATCCGCCTGTTTGATCCGCAGATTACGCAGATGAGCGCAGATGAAGGAAGATCTGCGGACATCTGCGCAATCTGCGGACGATAACTACGAACGATGTTTCTTGCCGCCGTCATTCTCGCCCTCGCCGCCATCGCTTGTGCAATCACATTCGGCACGTTGTGGTCGCGAACAAACAACGACATCCGCCGCCTCGCCGATCGCCTCGGCCGGCCGGATGCCGAGGCATCCGCGTCACTCGACGTCGACTCCTTTGGTGCGCTCGATGAGATCGCGTCGCGCATCTACCGATCTCGCGCGGAGCTTGCCCGCCGGGTCGCCGCAGCGGAGTTTCAGAACGCGCTGCTCCAGCAGATCATGAACGGCATGGGCGAGGGCGTGCTGGCCATCGACCGGCAGCGCCGCGTCGTCCTTGCCAATCGCCGGTTCGCGGGCATGTTCAACCTCGATCCGGGATTCGTTGGGCAAGCGTTATCGGCCGTTCTTCGCAACGAAGCCATCCTCTCGGGTTTCGACCGCGCGCTCGATCGCACGAGCGATTCCTCCGATTCGGCCAGCCGGTTCTCGATCCGCAGCGGCATCGAGGAACGGACGATCGAGATGCGCGCCTTTCCGTTGCCGTCACACGATCTCGCAGCGGTTGCGCTTTTCATCGACGTCACGCGTGTCGAACGGCTCGAAGAACTGCGCCGCGAATTCATCGCCAACTTTTCGCACGAAGTACGAACACCGCTCGCCGCTCTCAAGTCGGCCGTCGAAACGTTCGAGTACGACCGCGGTCATCTCACGGAAGAACAGGACGGCCAGCTCCGCCGCATCATGACGCGTCAGTTAGCGCGCCTCGAACGGCTGGCGCAGGACCTGTCGGAACTGAGCCACATCGAGGCCGGTGATCTCAGTCTCGAGCGTGCCGAGATCGATCTGCGCCGCCTCGTCGAAGATCTGTGCGAAGACTTTCGCGACCGCGCGGCGCAGAAGCAATTGCGATTCATCGTCAGCGGCGGAGGCGCGCGTGTTCACGGCGATGCCATGCGCATCCAGCAGGCCATCTCAAACCTGCTCGACAACGCCATCAAGTACGGTGGCGAAGGAACGTCAATCGATATCGAAGTCACTGCCGGACCTGACTCCGGAATCGTCCGCATCACCGATCACGGCGAAGGAATCCCGCCCGAAGAACGTGACCGCATCTTTCACCGCTTCTACCGCATCGACAAAAGCCGCTCCCAGGAAATCGCCGGGACCGGCCTCGGCCTCGCCATCACCAAACACCTCATCCTCCAGCATCGCGGAAACATCGAAGTGGAAAGCGAGCCAGGAACCGGAGCGACGCTCGTGGTGACGTTGCCGAGGTAGTTGTTGTGTTCGGAGTCGCGGGTTTTCGGCGGCAACGCCGAATGTTCAATGTTGGATGTTGAATGTTGAGTGTTGAATGGAACAGCAGTCCGAGTTGTTGCTTCGCGCATAGATCGGGACTCATTCAACATGCAACATCCAACACTAAACATTCAACATTTCGCTTCTACGCCGCAATCGAATCCGCTAAAATTCTGCCGGCGGCTGACTCACGCCAAACCTCCTGAGACCTTCCCCAGCGAAGGTCCGATGCGGAGGCAAAGGGGGGCATACTCCCGGGTCGGGTAATTGCGAACCTTCGTTCGAGGGCTTCGCTGCTGGGAGCGGTGCTCGCGAACGTGAACGAAGGAGAATTTCGCGATGCCACAGCAGAAAGATTTCAAGCGCGTCGTTCGTACGCGCATGCAGAAGACCGGCGAGTCCTACACCACCGCACGTCTTCATCTCGTCAAAAAACAAGCGCCCGCGGAGCCTGCCGCTCCTCCCGAAGATTACGCCGCGCTGGCAAAGCTCAGCGATGAGTCGGTGAAGAAAGCGACTGGATTCGATTGGTCGAAATGGGTCGTCGCCCTCGACAAAGCCGGCGGAAAAGAGATGTCGCATCCCGAACTGGTCGCGCACATCCGCGAGACGTACAACACGCCGGGCTGGTGGACGCAGATGGTGGCCGTCGGCTACGAGCGCATCCGCGGCCTGCGCGCGCAAGGCCAGATGCGCAGCGGCGATTGGTCGGTGACGAAGAGTAAGACGATCGCCGTTCCGCTGTCGAAGCTCTACGCCGCGTTCAGCAACGCGCGCACGCGTGCGAAGTGGCTGCCCGGCGTGAAGCTGACAGTCCGCCGTGCTACGCCGAACAAAACCATCCGCCTGCGATGGGAAGACGGCTCACCCATCGACGTTGGGTTCTATGCAAAAGGTGAATCGAAAAGCCAGGTTGCACTCGAGCACCGCAAGATCGCGACGAAAGTGGATGCTGATCGCATTCGCGCGTTTTGGAGTGATCGGTTGAACGCATTAGCGGCAATGTTTTAGTTTTGGACTTTGGTGTGGCGCTCGTTAGTTGCGCCCCCCTCATCCGCCTTCGGCACCTTCTCCCCCGCAAAAAAGCGCGGGGGAGAAGGCGCTCGATTGAGGAGTCTTGAAGTTTTGCAGGGAGGCGGCTAGAAGTGGGGAATGAGGAGAATTCGTTCGCGCTTCGACACCCGACACCCGACACCCGACACCCGACACCCGAAGTCACTCCTCCCGTATCTCCACGTTCGTCGCTGGCGACGGCGCAAGATTCCCATCGTCCCAGGGCAAAATCCCGCGCTTGATGTAGATCGGACGGACGTGCTCCGCCAGCATCGCGCGCCGCATTCCAAACCAGATGCCGCCGATCAGGCAGACGAGCGCGCAGTAGAAGATCGTCATCTCCGCGCCGATGTATTCAGCGACGAACCCGGACAGCAGACTTCCGATCGGCTGCATCCCCATGATCGCCACCGAATAGAACGCCATCACCCGCCCGCGCAGATTCTCGTCGACGACCGTCTGCAGGATCGTGTTCACCGACGCCGCCTGCACCATCATCCCGGCGCCGACAACCGGCAGCAGGATCGCCGACAGCCAAAGCGAGCGCGAAAACGAGAAGGCGATCAGTCCGAGACTGAGGGCGATGGTGCCGGCGACGATGACTTTGCCGAGTCCGACGACGGTGTGCCGCGACGCGAGGTACAGCGTTCCCGCCAACGCGCCGATGCCGGATGCCGTCATCAGAATGCCGAGGGTGTGCGGGCCGCCGTGGAGGACTTTCGAAGCGATGACCGGCATCAGCGTCGCGTACGGCATCCCCATCATCGCGACGAGTGCAACGTTCAGGAGCAGTGCGCGCACCGGCGCGAAGCCGGCCACGTACCTCCATCCTGTCCGCAGCTCGTCGAGCATGTGCGTGTCGACCTTCGCGCGCTTGGCCGGCGTGCGCTGCATCATCAGCAGGGAGAGGATCACGGCGATGTAGGAGATGGCGTCCGCGCCGAAGCACCATCCTTCGCCGACCGTGGCGATGAGGAGTCCTCCGATCGACGGCCCGATGATGCGCGAGGCGTTGATCATCGACGAGTTGAGCGCGATGGCGTTCGGCAGGTCTTCGCGGCCGGCGACCATCTCCACGACGAACGCCTGCCGCGCCGGCGTGTCGAACGAGTTGATCACCCCTTGCACGAGCTGCAGCACGATGATCTCGGTCACCGTGATCACATGCGTAAGCGCCAGAACGGCAAGTGCGGCCGATTGCAGCGCGGAGAAGATCTGCGTGATGACGAGAATGCGGTGCCGGTCCCATCGATCGACGAGCACGCCAGCGATCGGCGCGAGAATCAGCAGCGGAATCTGACTGCAGAATCCGACGATGCCCAGGAGGAGCTCGGAGCCGGTCAGGCGATAGACGAGCCAGCTCGTGGCGATGCGCGTGATCCACGTGCCGATGAGCGAGATGCTCTGCCCGCCGAAGAAGAGCCGGTAGTTGCGATGCCGGAGTGCGCGTGTAATCCGATTCAAGCGACCCACTCCTCGCAATTGATGTTCCCGCCCCCCTCGGCTAGAATCGCGCGCCACGGAAATTTCGACGCGCCCGCCGCGTTAGTTCCCGTACCCTGCCGCAGCCGGGCAGCCAGCCAGAAACATCGTGGGGCCGTAGCTCAATTGGGAGAGCGCCTGAATGGCATTCAGGAGGTCGACGGTTCGATCCCGTTCGGCTCCACCAGGTTTCTGATCCCGCCGTTTTCCCTAGCCGGCGCTCCTGATTTTCACCCGCACTCGCTTTACTTGCTGCATCGTCGGGGCGCGTACTTTTCCGTTCGCACGGAGCGACAGGAGCAGGGACACGCGCCGTCCCGAGATCGCCTCGGCGGGCAATGGAACGGCGTACGTTCCGGACTCATGACCTGCGCGAATGCCGTACGGCGAGATCGTGCCCAGTTCCCGGCCCGACGTTGTCGTGATCTCGATCTCGCCGCTGCGCGGGATTACGCCGACGGTTACCAGCAATGTTGCGGTCTCGCCTGGCCGTAGCGCGTGCGGCAGGATGAGGTTCATCGTGCGGCAGTCGGAGTGATGCGCGCCAACCGAGAAGAGTGCCAGGATGGCGAGGAAGGCGCGCATCACTCACGTCATTGCACGCTGCGCACCGAGACCGACTTGAGCGCCGCCGCCTTTCCGTGTGCTTGTACGGGAACGAGCCGGATGTTCACCGAGACCTGCGCCGCCGCGAGGTTATGGAACATCTCGCGCCGTTTCGGCAGTGGAACGGCGAACGTCACGTCTTCCGACATCGCCATCGGATGCGTCATGTGGCCGAAGAAGGCGATCGTTCCGGCGTAATACGGACTGTCGGGACCTAGCTCTTTGGCGTCCGGCGGCGCGCCGACGATCACGTCGAACTCGCGCGCGGACGACTTCTCGCTGGGACGCTGCACTGTGACCGCGGCGATCAACATCGGTGCGGCGGCGGCGAGATGCTCGTTCACGGCAGCGCGCGGCACGGACATCAGCGCCGTGCGTCCTTTCATCTCTCCCTTCACCGAGACTTTTGCGTGCTTTGTCAACAGGAGACTCGCGGAGGATTGCGGTTCGTCGCCGCTGCCCGGCTCGTAGTCGTACTGAAAGCGCTCAGTGCTGAGATAGTCACCGGCACGACTGGGACCTCCGAACTTGCCGTCGGCTTTGACAAAGAAAAGGAATGGCTCTTTCGAGAGCGTGCCGAGGTCCGGCTCCGGAGGGAGAATCGGGAGATTGAGGCGCTTCTGCTTGCGCGTCCAGACGTCCCACAGACGATCCATGTTCGAGTGATGCAGGAAGAAGATCGGATCGACCGGTGAGAGGTTGTTGGTCATGTTGCCGTACGGCCCAGGATCGAGAGGGCCGACACCGCCGATGTAGTTGTGCGTCTTGTTGTGCGGGTAGCCCTCCAGGATAGAGGAAGTTCCGGGGCCGCCTGGCTGGGCGTTGTGAGACGTCGTCTTCGAGCTTGTGAAGCTTTGGGTGATGTCCGGATCGTAAAATTTTGCGGCTCGAGGCCCGCCAGAATGGTCTGAATCGAGACGTCGAATGCCGTCCTCTTGTCGAGCTTCGGATTGTCGCGCGTGAGATAACGCGAGCCGCATGTGTTGGCGAACGCCATGTTGCCGGAGTTGCCGTTGCCCGTTGACGGATCGAGCCCCGTTACCTCATTCCAGAGGAGATCGAGACTCGTGTATCCCCGGAGATTGAGCTGCGCGCGTTGATCCGCGCTCAGCGTTCTCCAGTACGACTTCAGCGCCGGTTGAATGAACGCGGTGAAGTCGTCGAGATTGCGCGTGTAGAGCTCGAAGGCATGATGCTGCGGATTCAGCACGCCGTCGAACATTCCGTCGGGAATCTGCGGCAGCGCCGTCCAGTCCCAATACGGCATGGCGAACGTGGGATCGCCGCTCAGATTGCGAATGGTCTCCTCGAAGAAGCCGACGTAGCCGCGGTGCCACACGTAGAACCACCAGTTGCCGTGCGGGCAGTCCATGAGGTGGACGAAGGCGTTGCGGAACCAGTTGCGCGGATCAGATGCCGGCAGATTCAGCATCGCTTCGACGCCTTTGGCGTAACTCGCCAGCGCCTTCTGCCCCTGCGCGCTCGTCACGTTGTAGCGCCTGTATTTGGCCGCCGTGCTTTGCGCGAACACACTGTGGAAAGGAAAGGCAGCAGCACCCGCCGCGACCATCGTCGTTTGCAGAAAATGACGCCGTGTCAGCCCATCGTAGGTTTCGGACATTCTCTCTCCTCCATATCAGGAGTGTATCCCTGCGATGGTTTCCCTACCCGGCGAGTAGACGGGATTTTCGCCCGATTAAGTTTGTGGAATCATTTCGGATATCCGAGGGATATACTATCGTCATGCGTAAAGTTCTCGTTTCAGTGCCCGAAACCGATCTCCAGGTCATTGACGACGCAGCACGCAAAGCGGGCGTGACACGCAGCTCGTTTGTCTGCCGGGCTGCTCTCGTTGAGGCACAGCGTGTGCGCCGCCCCATTGACGATCCTGCGACTCGCAGGGCTTATTCAAGATTGCTTCGTCATGCGGAGCAACGTAGTCCGATCACGACTGCCGAGGCGCTCGAAGCGCGAGATCGGGGACGCCGCTGATCGATCTGGTCGTTGACGCCTCCGTCGCATTCAAGTGGTTCATACCGGTCGCAGCCGAAGACGATGTGACTGAGGCCAAGTCGTTGCTCGCCGACCTTATCGAAGGAAGAGCGAAGATCATCATCCCATCTCTTCTTTACTACGAGGTCGGGAACATCCTCCTCTTTGGGCGTTCTCGCCCACCAATCGAATTGGCCGTCGAAGCAATCGCCGAACTCTTTGCTCTGCCCTTGGAGGTTGTACCGCCTGAGCTGGCCAACGCCAACATCACGCTGCGGCTTGCTTCGCTTCATAGACTCTCGTATTACGACGCCACGTATGTCGCTCTCGCCGAGATGTTCGATTGTCCGCTGATGACCGCTGACCGGCGATTGGCCGAGCGCACGCGGGATATCGCTCAAGTGCGCTTGCTGGGCCATAGTTGATGCTTATGCCAGCCAAATTCTCGATCACCTAACCGAACTCAGGCGTGAACCTCGCATTAGACGCGCTCCGTGACTGACGATCTCGTCGAAGCCCTCCTCGAAGCGAGCCCCGATCCGGTCTGGGTTGTCGGGCGCGATGGCGCGGTCGTCGCCTTCAATCAGGCGTATGCGCGGTGGACGGCGTTCGTGCAGGAAGAGGGCGCCGTCACGTCGTGGAAAGACGCGCAACAACGCGCACTCAATGGCCGCGCGGTGGTGATGGATGCGCACTTGGTGGTCTCCGGAGTCGAGCGCAATTTCGCTGTGCACGCGCATCCGGTGAAGGACGGGAACGGTGCGGTGATGATGGTGCGGGAGATTGCCGCAGGCGGCAGGCAGTCGGCCGACCTCTCGATCGAGCTTGCGCTGAACCGTCTTTTCGCTTCCGAGGAATCGCTGGGCGAGTTGCTGGCGGGCGCGCTCGAATTTCTTTGTGTCGCCGAGCAGTGGGAAGCCGGGATCCTCTGGCTGGCGTACGAGAACGAAGGCGTCCTTCGCGCCGCAGGGTCGTGGTTCTCGGCTCCGGAAACGGCGGAGCGGTTGCGGCCGCGCATTGCCGGACTGGCCATTCCGCTCGGACGGGGAGTCCCGGGACGGGCGTGGGCGCAGAGCGACGTCGTCTGGATCGCCGACATCCTCGATGAAAGCACGCTGCATCGCGGGGAACTGGCCGCGGCCGCGGGGCTGCACTGCGTCGTCGCCATTCCGCTGCTCGACGGCGAGCGCGTCGTCGGCGTCCTCGAGCTTTTCGCGCAGGCGGTGCGACCGATCAGCGAGCGGCGCAAACGCGTTCTGCTTCGAACGGGACAGGCGCTTGCCCGGCTGCTCGAGCGCCGCCGCGCCGAGGACGAGCGCAAACATCTCCTGACGCTGATCGAGAGGAAGGGTCACGAATGGATGATGACCTTCGACTCGATCGAGCTGCCGATCTTTCTTGTGACGGTCGGCAGTTCGATCGCCCGCTTGAATCGTGCCGCGTGCGGTCTTGCCGGCGGCGGCTACGACGATCTGCTGGGAAGCTCAATCCTGAGCCTCGGCGACTTCGAGCCCTGGACGACCATCAACGACATCGTGGCGGCGGTCAGCGACAGCGGCGTCTCATGCACCGCGCAGATCTCGCGCGATGACCGCATGTGGGATGTCGCCGCCAGTCTGCTGGCCGGCACCGAGCGCGAGGAGCATCGCGTGATCGTGGTTCTGCGTGAGATCACGGAGATCGTGGGGCTTCAGGAGTCTGTCCGCCGAGGCGAACAGCTCGCCGCCCTAGGCGAACTGGTTGCCGGCGTCGCACACGAGGTTCGCAATCCTCTGTTCGGAATCGGACTGACCGTCGACCTTTTGCAGGAGCATCTTCGCGGCGACAAGACATCCGAGGAGCTCACGTCGGACCTGCGGAAATGGCTCGTTCGCCTGAACGCCTTGATGGAAAAACTATTGGAGTATGGGAAAACCTGGACGATCGATCTGAAACCGGGCCGGTTGCACGACGTAGTGCAGCAGGCCGTTGATTCCTGCGCCGCGCGGGCCGCGGATGCCGAGGTGAGTATCGAGGTGATTGGAAATGGAGTCGAGCGGACGGTGCTCATGGACGGGGCGCGTCTGGTCCAGGTATTCGAGAACCTTTTGATGAACGCAATCCAGCATTCGCCGCGCGGAAATCGTGTGACAATCGCGTCGTCCTCCGATGCGAATGAAGTCGAGTACTCCGTCCGCGACCACGGTCCCGGGTTCCGAGCGGAAGACCTCCCGCGCGTTTTTCAGCCTTTCTTTACGCGAAGGAGGGGAGGCACCGGCCTTGGACTGGCGATCGTCCAGAGGATCACGGATGAGCATGGTGGCATCGTGACTGCAGAGAGCCATCCCGCGGGCGGGGCGGTAGTACATGTGAAAATCCCTCTTTATGGGGCTGCGGAGACTTCATCGTGATGAGTCAGCAAGAGACGCAAACGGCAGAACGGATCCTGATCGTCGATGATGAAGACCTCATCGTCGGCGCGATGCGTCGCTATTTTCAGGGTCTCGGCTACACGGTCGATTCGGCGTACGAGCTCGAAGAAGCGCAGGCGCTGCTCGGGAACTATCAGTACGATCTCGTCATCGCCGATCTGCGCCTCACCGGCATCGGAGGCGTGGAAGGTCTGCAGATCGTGGCCGACGTTCACCAGAAATTCGCCCGCACCCGCGTGATTCTGCTGAGCGCGTTTGGTACGCCTGAGATCGAGCGCGAGTCGTACAACCGCGGCGCCGACGCCTTTCTGCACAAGCCGAAGGCTATGATGGAGATCGCGCAGGTGGCCAAGACTCTTCTGGAGCAGTAGCCTGCGGCCATGCAAGAGCACTTGGCGCTGAACTCGATCCTCGGACCGGGCGGAATCACGCCGATGTATCAGCCGATCTGCATGATCGGCGGCTCCACGCCTCCCATTCTGTCTGGTTTCGAATGCCTCTCCCGCGGTCCGATGGGGACGAACTTCGAATCGGCGAACGTGCTCTTCGACTATGTCCGTTTGAAGCGTGAGGAGTCGCTCGTCGACCGCGCCTGCGTCTCGGCTGCGCTGATGAAAGCGCCGCGCCGCGCGGACCTTCGCTTTTCCGTGAACGTTCACGCCTCCACACTCGGCCGCGACCGCGATTTCGTTTCTTTTCTTTTCGGTGCGGCCGAGAGCAATGGGATTTCGCTCAACAGACTGACCATCGAAATCGTGGAGCACGCGCCGCCGTGGGACAACGTCAGCTTTCTCACCGCGCTTGCGACTCTGCGCGAGAACGGCGTGAAGATCGCGCTGGACGACGTCGGACTCGGCCAGTCGAACTTCAAGATGATGATCGACGTCCGCCCCGATTTCCTGAAGATCGACCGCTACTTTGTGGAGTCCTGCGACACGGATCCGAACCGCTGCGCCGTCATCGAGTCACTTCTCTCGCTCGCGTCACGATTCGGAGCGCAAGTAGTTGCGGAGGGAGTCTCGACTTCCGAGGTGATGGAGAGATTGTTGGGGATGGGCGTATCGCTCATGCAGGGTTACCTGTTTGCGAGGCCGATGACCGCCGAGGACGCAGCGGTGTACATGCTGAACAGCGATTTAGCGCCAGCGCTGCTCCGCGCGATGCCGTCCCGCGACGCCATGCTTTAGCGCGCGCGTTTCCACTTTCAAAATGGGGTCAGGTCTACTTTTGAAAGTGCCTCCACCAGTGTTCTTCTGGCTCACCATCGATTTTGGCACTTTCAAAAGTAGACCTGACCCCATTTTGAAAGTGCTCGAATGGGAGCGCGATCACGCCACCACGAAGCGCGCGCGCCCTTGCCGCTTCGCTTCGTACAGCGCGCGATCGGCGCGTTCTTTCAGCGCCTCCGATGACTCGCCGGCGGCGATCGAGACGATGCCGCACGATGCGCTTAGCGGCCGTGTCGAGCCGTCGTAGCGCAACGGCGTCGCGGCCAGGCGGTCGAAGATGCACTGCAATTCGGCTTGCGCTTTATCGATCGTCAGGCGCGGGAAGAGAATCGCGAACTCGTCCCCGCCGACGCGCGCGAGGACGTCGCAGGAGCGCAGCTCGCTGCGAATCGTGTTCGCGAATGTGATCAAGGCCGCGTCGCCCGCGGCATGTCCCAGCTCGTCGTTGATCGGTTTGAAGTAATCGAGATCGATCATCGCCATGGCGCCGCCCTCATCACGCGCGCTCTCGATGTGCTGCGGCAACACCTCGGAAAGGTAGCGGAGGTTGTACGCGCCGGTCAGCGCGTCGTGCGTGGCCAGCCGCTGCAGTTCGACCTCTTCCGAGATGTTGCGCAGCGTCAGAATCGTCGACGAGCTTGTCTCGCCGGCGAAACGGAAGACGACGCTCGTAGCCTCGTGCGGCTGGTTCTCGATCACGATTCGCTCGGCGACGTAGCGCGACGTCGTTCGCAACCACCAGCGCGGTGCGAGCGCGTCGCGGCTGAGAACGAGCTCGGCGTCCATCCCGAAGTAAAGCGTTCCAAACAGCTCCTCGGAACGCCGGTTCGCATAGAGCAATCGCTGATCGGCGCCGATGATCAACACTGCGTCGGGAATGGCGTCGAAGGCCGCCTTGAGATAGTGCTGCTCGGTCACGTCTTCGATGACGACGAAGGCGTAGGACGTGCCCTCGTGCTCGACCGTGTAGCAGCGAATGTTCGCGACGCGACCGACGCCGCTGGCGTAATAGACCGTGTACCAGGCGGTGCCGGAACCGCGCGCAAGAAGCTGCTCCACGCGGGCGGGCTGCGAGAACTCGATCACATCGGTGAGAGCCTGCGTCGTCGGAAACGAGGCGCCGCCGAGGAATGAGCGCGCGAACGACAGGCTGCCGTCGATGACGTGGCCGGACGTGCGGTCGACGATCGCGCCCGGATGCGGCGACGCCCGCAACACTGCTTGAAAAAGCGATTCCGCGCGGCGCTTCTCGCGGCGTTGCGTGGCATGTTCCAGCTCGCGGTCAATCGCCGCGCCCAGCCGCGTCAAGCGGTCCTTCAAAAGATAGTCGTCCGCGCCGTCGCGCATCATGCCGACGGCCACGTCTTCGCCGATGGCGCCGGAAACGACGATGAAGGGGATGTCGAGTTTGCGCTCGCGCACCATCGTCAGCGCTTCCGGCGCGCTGAAGCGGGGAAGGTGATAGTCGCTGATGATGACGTCACAACCGCCTTCGCCGAGGGCAGCAGCCAGCTCCTCGGCGGTCTCGACGCGCGTCATCGCCGGTGCCCATCCGCCGCGTTTCAACTCCAGCGCGATGTGCGCCGCATCGCGGTCCGAGTCTTCGATCAGGATGAGACGAAGTGGGCGGGCCATCACATCGCCTCGCGCGCAGTGCCGCGCGTCGTGAACCAGATCGTGGCGCCTTGATCGGGCGCACCTTCTGCCCAGGCCCGCCCGCCATGCTTTTGAATGATTTTCTGCACCGTGGCCAGGCCGATGCCGGTGCCTTCGAACTCGCGGGTCGAGTGCAGGCGCTGGAACGGGCGGAACATCTTCGCGGCATGCGACGGATCGAAGCCGGCGCCGTTGTCGCGCACGAAGTACTCCGGCCAGCCGTTGTCGTTGCGCATGCCGATCTCGATGCGCGCGTGCGGCTTCTTGCTCGTGAACTTCCAGGCATTCGTCATCAGGTTCTCGAGCACGGCGCGCAAAAGGTGCTCGTCTCCGTTCGCAACAACGTCGTCGTAGATCGTGAAATCGACATCGCGATCGGGACTCGATCGCTGGAGCGACGACGCAATGTTGCGGGCCATGTCGCTGAGGTCGACTTCTTCGCGCTGCATCTCCGCGCGCGACAACCGCGCCATCTGCAGCAGACCATCGATCAGTTTCTGCATCTGCTCGCAGCCGTCGCGGATCCAATGCACACACTCGGCGGCTTCTTCGGTCAACGTTCCCGCAAAATCTTCGCCGAGCGCCTGCGCGAAACCGCTGACGGCGCCGAGCGGACTGCGCAGATCGTGCGAGACCATGTGCGCGAACGATTCGAGGTCCTTGTTGACCGTCTCAAGTTCCGCCGTGCGCCGGCGAAGCGTCACCTCGCGTTTCTGCATCTCCTCGAGCAAATCGTTGATCGATTGCGAAAGCGGGCCGATCTCGCCGCGAGGAATGGCAAGCCGCGTCGATAGCGTGTCGTCGCGCGTTGCGACGCGGACATCGTCGCGCAGGGAGCGCAGCAATCGGCGAATGCTGCCGGTCAACAGCCACGCCAGCGCGCCGGCGATGATGATCGCGATTCCGGCAGCGGCGGCTGTGCTGCGCAAAAATGCGCTGGCTGGCGTCGACGCCGCGATTGCCGCAGGCTCGGCGCAGACGGTGTTGCCTCCCGGCATCGAACGGCAAACCAATTCGCCGCCGCTTGGTGAGCCGGAAACGGCGAGCGCGCGGCCATCCTTTCCGTAAACAGTGGCCGAGCGAATCTGGCCCGCTGCGATGAAGGCGTCGAGCAGCGGTTGCGGCGCGTTTCCTTTTCCGATCGATGCGGCAATCGCGTCGGCCGCGTTGCCTGCAACCGACGCCTCGGTCACCGCTGCGCCGCGAGTCAAAACGGCGATCACGCCGGCCGCGGCCAGTGCTGCAATCAGGCCGGCTGCCACTACCGCCACCGTCGCCCGCCGCTCGATCGATTGCTGTGCTTGCATGGCGGCCCGTACTTTGCAAAGCGAGCTGTGCAAGAACTATCCCAGCGGTTAAGTCAACTGAGTGCAGCGATGAAACGTGCGGCTTGGTGCGTGATCCTTTGCGCGTGTGGCGCGCTGATGACGGCTTCCTGCCAGGATGCCGGAAGCGCGTCTGCCGCCGCGCCGCCGCGCATCGAGATCAAAGGCGCCGTCGCTCCGATCGAAGCCGTCACCGTCGCCGCGCCGATCGAAGGCCGCGTCGCGCAGGTCAACGCCGAAGAAGGGACCATCGTGAAGCCCGGCCAGGTGCTGCTCGTCCTCACGAATCCGGCTGTCGATCGCGATCTCGCCTACGCCCGGGCTCAGGTGGCCGCGGCGTCGTTGAAAATCCGCGGCACTGCGGCAATGCCTTCTTCGATCTCGCCGGAAAGAGAGAAAAGTGCCGCCGCGATCATGAAGGCAAAAGAGGAGAAGGCTGCGCGATACCGCGGCCTTCTTGCCACCGGCGACGTTTCTCGCCAGGAAGTTGCTGACGCCGAAACCGAGTATGCGATGGCGCGCCGTGAATGGCTGGCGGAGCGCGACCAACGGGCCGCATCCGCGCCGGCCGCCGATCCCGCGCTGGCGCAGGCGGAGCTCGACCGCGCGCACGCCGATCTCGTCTTCGCCGAGCACCGCCAGTCGCTGCTGACCATCACCTCGCCGGCCTCCGGCGCCGTCGCCCGTCTGCGTGTTCGCGCCGGTGACGACGTCTACATTCGCGATCCGCTCGCCGATGTCGCCGATCCATCCACCGTGCGCGTGCAGGCGCAGATTGCGCCGGAGCTGCTTCGCTTCGTACACGCCGGCGCCGTCGCGGAGGTGCGTGTGCTCACGATCCCTCCGCATCGTTTTCGCGAGCCGATCGCGCGCGTGATCGCAGCCGGTTCCGAGGGCGGTCCGGCCATCGTCGTCAACGTCCCGAATCCCGACCGGATGATGCAGCCGGGAACGCCGGCCGTCGTCACGCTGCAATGAAACGCACGCTCGCCGTCATCGTCCTGCTGTTTGCGCCGGTGTCGCGCGCGGCGACCGTGCTGACGTTCGATCAAGTGCTCTCCCGCGCCGCGCATGCGCGAGCGTTGCCGGCCGCGGCGGCGAATGCCGCTGACTTGCTGGAGCGCGACAGCGAGCGCGATTTCCCGACGGTCCGCGCCGAGACCTCGGTCAGCAGCGCCAACAATCTCGATCTCTTCACGCAAAACGTTCTGCGCTTCAACGCCTTCACCGCGCTGATCAGCGTCGACTACCCGTTGCGCGATGGCGGCGTTCGCACGTTGCAACGTCAATCCGCGCGCATTGATGCGCTCACATTTCGCGAACGGATGCGTGAGATGTCGGACGATCTTTTTCGCGAAACGGTCGAAGCGGTGGCGCATCTCTACACCGCGCAGGAACGTCTTCGCCTTCTCGCTACCGGCATGCAGCGCGCCCTCGACCTCGGCGGCCGCGCACGCCACATGCTCGACGTGCGTGAGATTTCCAACGTCACCGCCGCGCAATGGGAGGACGAGTCGATCGCCGCCGAGGGACAACGACTCGATCTCGAATTGCAGAGGCTCGAAGCGGAAACGCACGTCAAGCAACTGATCGCGGATACGACCTCCGATCCGATCGAAGTCACGATCGATATCGACAACGTTCCCGCCTCGGACGCGCAGCCGCAACGAGCGACCGAGAACCGCGCCAGCCTCCTCTTCCAACGCCGCGAGCTTGCTGCTGAGGAAGCCGAGGCGGCGCGCCGCACGCAGGTGCTGCTCTCCGGCTTCGGCGGCGTTGCCTCGGTCGGCGGCGGCCGGCAGTACGGTCTTTACGGTGTTCGGATGAGCGTCGGGCTGCCGATGTTCGACGCCACGACGCGGCGTCACGCTGCCGAGGCGCGATTGGAAGCGGAGGAATCGCGCATCGATCGCGATGTCGCCAAGGAACGCGTGCGCCGGGAGCGCGACACGCTTGCGATGAACGCCGCCGCGCTGCGCAAGCGAATCGCATTGCTGACGCAGGCCGTCGATGTCTCGCGGCAGCGCGAAGAGTCGACCACGCGCCTCGTCTCCGCCGGTGTGCGTTCGGCCGCGGAAGAGGCGCGAGCGGCAGCGGATCGGACCCGGCGCGAGAGCGACCTTCTCGCGGCGCGCGTCGATCTCTGGAAAGTCGCGCAGCTCATGCATCGCGAAGGAGTGACGGAGCCGCAGCTCACGGCGGCGCGGTGAAGCGATGAGCGACATCTCCGTGCTCATGACGACCGAGGGAACGTATCCGTACGGCGCGGGCGGCGTCAGCACGTGGTGCGACGCGTTGCTGCGCATGACACCCGAGGTTCGCTACACGCTGCTGCCGATCATGATGAACCCGCACATCGAGTCGAAGTTTCATCCGCCGGCGAACGTGCAAGCCGTGATC
Source organism: Thermoanaerobaculia bacterium (assembly GCA_963719365.1). Taxonomy (GTDB): domain Bacteria; phylum Acidobacteriota; class Thermoanaerobaculia; order Gp7-AA8; family Gp7-AA8; genus JADGNZ01. The sequence continues at coordinate 4,378,486 of OY970380.1, forward strand.
AACGTGCCGTTGTGGGGCATCGAAGAGCCTGCGGAGTTCACTGCCGAGGCGCCGTTCGCCGAGCTGTACGAGCGCAAGCGCCGCACCTCGGACTCCCAAATCCAGCGCGAGTTCGTCCCCATCTTCAAACGCTTTCTCGATTTCGTGAACGGCGGTGCGGACCCAGGGGGCTTCGGAGAAGTGCTCGTCGAGATGGAGGACTTCTTTACCGTCTGCGATTACAACGAGACGATGAAGTCGCGGCCGGTCTGGCGCATCTTCTGCGACGTCATGCAGGCGTTCAGCCGCCGCGTGGCCGAAGCGTTGCCGGAGGCAGCGAGAGCACATCAGCAACCGTCGCTCTTCGATCTCACGGAGAGTCTTCGCTGGCTCTACCGATTTCTCATCATTCTCACCGTCGCACCGCCGCAGACCGACGTCACGCACACGACCGCTGCGGCCTTTTGCGGCATTCCGTGCATCACCGCCAAGGTTCGCTACGGAACGCCGATGATCGTTACGGAGCACGGCGTCTATCTGCGTGAGCAGAACCTGTTTCTTTCGCGTTTCCGGCGTCTGTTCTTCTGCAAGCAGTTCCTGCTCAACCTCATCACCGCAGTGGTGCGGGCGAACTATTTTCACGCGGACGTCGTCGCTCCCGTCTGTCACTACAACACGCGGTGGGAGCTGGCGCACGGAACGCCGCCGCACAAGATTCGCGTGATCTACAACGGTGTCGATCCCGATGTTTTCGCGCCGGCAGCGAAGCCTGATGGTGCGCTTCATGTCGTGGCAACCGCACGCATCGATCCGCTCAAAGACATCGAGACGTTCCTGCGCGTCGCGGCGCGTGTGCGCGAGACGCATCCCGAGGTGCGCTTCACCGTTTATGGCTCCGTCGCCGATAAGGATTACTACGAACGCTGTCTGCAACTACGCCGCGAACTGAACCTCGTCGATTTCGTGACGATGGGAACCGCAGTCAGCGACGTTGCCGGCGCGTATGCCGGCGCCAACATCGTGCTGCTGACCAGCATTTCCGAGGCGTTTCCGTACTCCGTCATCGAAGCGATGTCGTGCGAGCGGCCGGTCGTTGCCAGCGACGTCGGCGGCGTTCGTGAGGCGCTCGAGGATTGCGGCATTCTCGTGAAGCCGCGCGACATCGACGCGTTCGCGGCCGCGGTGACCCAACTGCTCGACGACCGCGTTCTCCGCGCCCGCCTCGGACGCCGCGGACGGCAGCGCGTTCTGGAAGAGCTGCGTCTCGACCAGAGCGTCGCGTCGTATCTCGATCTTTACCAAACGCTGGCGGCACAAAAGGCGGCGGCATGACCGCGGACGTTCTCGGCCAGGAGGTCATCGACCGAATCGGCATGCCGAAGGATGCCTGGGAGATCGCCGCCCAGCTCGAAGTGATGGGACTGCGCGATGAGGATGCGCGCAATCGCTACGCTGCGCTTGATCTCTTCGAGCTGGCGCGCGTCATCGATCGCCGTTTCCGCAGCGGCGTGTATCCATTCGTCGTCGAGGGCGAAGATCCGGTCCCACATCGCAATCGCGTGCTGCGATTCCTGCGGCGATATCTCGCCGGGATCGTCTTCGCGATGCCGATGGCGCTGCAAGCCGCGACGATGTTGTTGTGGGGCTACGGCATCTGGGGCGCCGTCGATCTCGAGCTCACGCAGGGCAGCGCCATCGCGCTCGGCTTCATCGCCAGCTACATCGTTGCCGGCGGATTCTCGCAATCGATCGTGCGCCGCGGACTCTTCTACATTTACCAGAAGGAAGAAGTGCTGGCGCGGTGGGCGGCGATGCGCGGCTGGTGGATCGCGGTGCGGACGATGCTGGCGCTGCTCGTTCCCGCGCTCCTGGCGAACGCGCTCTTTCGCATTCTGCCGTGGTCGATGGTGATCGTCGCCGCTGCGTTCTATGTTGGACTCGGCGTCCTCTGGCTGAACTGGTCGTTGATCTATCTCGTGCGCAAGTCGCACTGGTTCGTAATCGTGACTGCGTTGGCGCTCGGCGCGGTCTTGTTCGCGGGAAAGGTGCTGCACTTCGCGCCGATCGTCGCCAACACGGTCGGCGTCGTCACCGCGGACGTTCTCAGCTTCGTCGCGGCGTGGTGGCAACTCCGCCGCATCGCGCGCGGCCGTGCGGAGCCGGTGAATCCTCCGCGGCTGGTCGTTCTCGTCTACAGCACGTCGCGCTATTTCGTCTACGGTCTGCTGTTCAACGCCTTCCTGTTCGCTGACCGCGTGATCGCCTGGACCACGCCGGTGGGCCGCCAGGATTTTCCGCCCTATCCGTTCTGGCTGAGCGTCCGCTACGAACTGGCGATGGATCTCGCGCTGGTCGTTGCGATCGTGATGAGCGGCGTGGTGGCAGTGACGATCGAGCGCTTTTCCGAAGAGCTGATCCCGATGGAGAAGCGGACGCGCAGCGACGCCGTTCGCGATTTCATCAACGACCATCGCGCCATCGGCCGGCGAGACACGTACTGGCTCGTCGTAGCTGCCGTCGTTGCGGTCGCCGCGGCGGTGGCCGTCTTCGCGGCACTGCAGCGCGTCGCCAATCCCGTTCTCCACGAAGCGTTGATGGCCCGTCCGACGATGGCCGTCTTCGCCGCCGCGGTCGTTGGATACGTATTTTTCATGTTCGCGGTGCGCAATCTTCTGCTCCTGCTGACGATCTCGCGCGTGCAGGACGCCGTGCGCAGCGTCGCCATCGCCCTCGTCGTCAACGTCATTGCCGGCTTCGTCTGCAGCCGCGCGTTTCATTACGCCGCCGCGGTGGCCGGCATGGTGGCGGGCTCCATCGTGATGATGCTGGTGGCTGGCCGTGCGGTGCGGCGGACGCTCGACGATCTCGATTACCACTACTTCGCGGCCTTCTGACATGTACTGGCTACTCGGCATCGACACGGTCTTGCGCATCGCGGCTGCGATGGCGCTGTTGTTCGTGATCGTGCCCGCGCTGGCGTGGAAGCGTCCGGCGCACCTCGGCCGCATGGAATGGTTCTGGTGGAACCTCGGCGTTGGTCTGACTCTGCTGACGCTGGCCGGACAGCTTTTCACGTTGCTGAACATCGCCAGCTTCCTGACCTACGCGATCCTGCTCGCTGCGATCATTCTTTTCTGCCGCGCGTATCGCCGCGGCATGGGTCCGGTGCAACTGATCGCCGGCGGTTATCGCGGAGTGATTCTCTTCGCGCTGAACGTCGCCAACGGACGCATCGATCTTCGCGCGCGGATCGAGACCTCGGCGCGCGACATCGCCCGGCGCATCTCCGCACAATTTCGCAACCGATCGCTGGCTGTATGGGCTGCGATCGTCGCAGTCGCTGCGATCACCCGTTTCTACCGCCCGTTCGCCACCGCCAACCTCGGCTTCTCCGACACCTACGTTCACCTTTATCTGATGCGCCTTCTCGATGAGGGGCGCCAGGTTGATCCGGCGTGGGGTCCCTATCCGCGCGGGATGCACATGCTGCTGCTGGCGATCGAGCGGCTGACCAACGCGGATCCGATTCTGCTCATGAATTTCTTCGGCGCGTTCAGCGGCGTTCTGATCACGATCTCGGTTGCCTACGCCGCGCGCCGCGTCACCCGCAGCAACGTTGCCGCGCTCGTCGCCGGCCTCGCCTTCGCCACGATGATCGGCGGCGCCAGCCAATACCTGATGATGGGCGGCAGCATCTCCACGGTCGATCGCACTTACGCGCGCAGCATCCTGATGCGCTCGTATGCGGAGATGGACCCGGTGAACATGGGCGAGTTCGACGTTCTTTTCACTGCCTTCCAACGACAGATGTCGACATTGCCGCAGGAGCTGGCGATTGTGCTGCTTTTTCCCGCGGCGCTTTTTCTGCTCGACTGGTTTCGGGAACGCGATCGCTGGCGGCTGACCGGTTTTGCCGGCTGCACCGCCGCCATCGCCGCGATTCACTCCGGCGTCGTCGTACCGCTCGTGCTCCTTTGCGCGGCGGCGGCAGTGGCCGCGCTGATCGAGCGAGTGACGAATGTACGCGAGATCGCGCGCATCGCGCTTGCCGGCGCCGCCGCCGTGGCCCTCGGATCAACATGGATACTCGGATTCATTCGCTACCACCACGCCGGCGGAACGGAAACCATCAGCGCCAACAGCCACGTCGGATCGACAGCGCTCTACTACTTCCCGTTTCTGCGGCCCTTCGCCGGTGGCAATGGCGGGGAGGCTCCAACTCAGGTTGCGTACGCGACGCTGACGCCTTTCCTGATCGTCATGGTGTTGATCGCCGTCGTTCTCGGAATTCGCGCCGCGCGCCAGCGTGACGGTTCGATGGTTTGGCTCACATTGACTGTGGTCATCTTCACGCTGACGCACGGCGCGTCGTCGCTCGGAATCCCGGAGATCGTCGAAGTCCGGCGCAACGTCACCTGGCTGGCCATGGCCATCGCCGCGCTCCTCGGCGTCACAGTGTCCATCATTGTGACGATGATTATTGAGCTGGCAAAGCAGCCGCGATGGGCGCGCGCAGTTCCTGCAGTCGCGCTGGCCGCGTGGTTGTTCACGGTGCCGAATCTCTTCGGCGCGGCCATTCGCACGCAACTGCTCGACTACTCCGGTTACGGCGGGACGGCGCTGGCGGTGGTCCGGCTCGAGCACGATTTCCAGCCGTTCACCTGGACGCTAGTCACCTACGGCCAGGAGTATCCGATGGTACTCGGCACAGGATTTCACGTCGCCGCCGCCGATTTTCTGGACCGCTTCGATCCGGCGGAATCGCCGCTGCCGATTCCGACGCCCCTCGTTTTCATCGCCGTCGAAAAGAAGCCGCATCGTTTTCAGATCAACACGTGGTCGGCGCGATTCGACCGGGGAGCGATCGAGGAGCGGTTGCAGACTTGGTGCACTCTTTATAGGATGACGCATAGCGACATGGGTGTCTGGCAGGAAGATGGTAACGTCCGCGTCTACGCGATTCGGAGAACCGCGCAGGTGATGGCTCGCATGGCCGACGGGAGGACGCCGTGAGCGTGATGCCGCGTCTTCCGCTGAATCGCCGCGCCGGCGTCCACGCAGCGGCGGTGGTTCCCGCGTACAACGTGGCCGAGGAGCTGGGGTCGGTGCTGCGGAGCATGCCGCCGATTTTCACGACCATCGTCGTCGTGAACGACGCGTCGAGCGACGCGACAGGAGAGCTGGCGGATCGTTATGCGCAACTCGATCCGCGCGTACACGTCGTCCATCACGAAACGAATCGCGGCGTCGGTGGCGCGATGGTCAGCGGATTTCGCGCCGCGGTCGACGCCGGCGCCAACGTCATCGTGAAAGTCGACGGCGACGGCCAGATGCCGCTCTGGCTCGTGCCGCATCTGCTCGATCCGCTCGTGCGCGGCGACGCGGACTACACGAAGGGAAACCGTTTTCGCGACTTCGCCGCCATTCGCGCCATGCCGATGACGCGGCGCGCCGGCAACGTCGTCCTCAGCTTCCTGGCCAAAGCCGCCACCGGCTACTGGCGTTGTTTCGATCCCACCAACGGATTCCTGGCCATTCGCGCCAACGTGCTCTCGCAACTGCCGTTGCAGAAAATCGATCCGACCTATTTCTTCGAGATCTCGATGCTCAGCCACCTCTATCTCATCGGCGCCGTTGTGAAGGAGGTTCCGATGCCGGCGCGCTATGCCGGCGAGACGTCCAGCCTCTCCATCGGCCGCGTCATGCGTCAGTTTCCGGGAAAACTTCTCTGGTCGCTGATCCGGCGCATCACGCTCAAGAACTACGTGTACGATTTCAATCTCGAGTCGCTCGATCTCGTCGCGGGCGTTCCGCTCCTGCTGTTCGGTCTCATCTTCGGCGCGATGAAATGGATCTGGTATTCGTCACATCATCTCGCCGCGCCGACCGGCACGATCATGCTGGCCGCGCTGTCGGTGATGCTTGGCATGCAGCTACTTCTGGCCGCGGCGCATCTCGACCTGGAGTCCGTGCCGCGCGATCCGATCAATCGTGGTGCGATCGAAAATCGGATACGCGAGAATGCGGAAGTAGCTGCGCCTCGATGAACGGCCGGGCGTACCCCACGTGCACCCTATCCTCTGATCAATAAACTTATATAATCTCTTGGCGTGAAACCGCTCACGTTTTTGGGTTCCAGTCAGGAAGACCTGAGAAACTTCCCTGACAAGGCACGTCGGTCGGCTGGCTTCGAGATGAGCTTCGTTCAGCAGGGATTGATGCCATCGGATTGGAAGCCTTTGAAGGAAGTGGGCCCGGGGACCATGGAGATTCGTATCCACGTCCTGGGTGAATGGCGTGTAATCCTTGTCGCCAGGTTCGCAGACATGGTCTACATCCTTCACGCATTTCAAAAGAGAACACGAAAGACGCGGCAAGCGGATCTTGATTTAGCCCGCAAAAGGTATCGCGAGATCGGAGGCCAGAAATGAAAAGGAAAAGCACGAGGTCCAGCGGTAACATTTTTCTCCAGCTTGGCTTTGAGCCGGCTGAGGCCGCGGTTCTGCAGATGCGCGCCAATCTGATGGGAGATCTCCGAATTTACATCGAGAAGAACAGCGTCACACAAGCTGAGGCGGCAAAGTGTCTTGGAATCGCTCAGTCCCGTGTTTCTGATCTCGTTCGTGGCAAGTGGGAAAAGTTCAGCCTGGAAATGCTCATCACTCTCGAGACGAGACTGGGCCGTACTGTTCGGGTAGAGCTTGCCGCATGATCTTTAGCCTAGCCGCGCCTCGATGAACGGCCGGGCCAGCGCTTCGAATCGCGTGTACGGATAGCGGAAGCGCCGCTCGTAGTACAGCGAACCTTCATGCGGACGCGAGACCACGCGCGCTGCATCCGCCTCGCGAACATATTCGCGACGCGTGGTCAGGAGTCCGGGAAGCAACGCCAGCCAGGTTCGTCGCTGCGAGCGATAGAAGCGAGTCAGCGCCGCGTTCCTCCACCCGTCGCGGAAGGCCAGTTTGCGCGACGTCCAGCCATCGCCGATCGGATGGCAGACGCGAAAGAATGGTCCAACGCGGCCGAGTCCCGTGTAGAGCGGAACCTCGAAGCAGCGCGTTTGTAACCGCCGCGTGAGCGCCAGCGCAACGAGCTGCGCCGCGTCGTGATCCTGATGTCCTCCCTCCCACGCCAGCGTCCACACCTCATCGGCGCCTTCGAAGCGCGCCGCCAGCAATGTCAGAGCGAGTTCGAGATTCTCGACGAGTGTGCCGTCGCCAATCCCGGCCTCGGAACCGATGAACGCGATGTCTGTGACGCCGAGAAACGCAAGCGCGCGCCGCGATTCATCGTCGCGAACGGAGTCGCGTTCGCCGGTGAGAAACGCGCAGGCGATGTCGTCGCCCGCGGCAACAGCGCGGCGGATGCGCGGAGCCGCCGCGATCTCGTCGTCCTGATGCGCGAAAACGAAAAGGAGCCGCATCAGAGATGATCCGTGTCAGCCCACGTCACGCGCCATCGCTTGCGCGCAAACGCAGCCGGATGAACGAGCAACCGGAACCAATGCGGTCCAGGCAGAAACCCGCGCGCGAGGAACATCGAAAATGCCGGATGAGCGATCGAAACAAGCGCCGCCGCGAGCCGGCACCCTCGGCTCTTCGCTTCCGCAATCGCGTCGCGCAGCAGAATGCGAGCCGCCCGCGCATCGCGCCAGGCGATGTCGGCAATCGCAAACGTGTCGTACCCCTTCAGAGTCGTGCGCCGCGCCACGAGATAGGCATCATCGCCGAACGCGGTGACGCGATACTTCCAATGCGGATTGTCGAAGAAGCGCCACGCCAGCCACTCCGCGGTTCGAGCCACGGATGCTCCTTTTTGCGGCATGGCCTCCGCGATCGCCGCCATGAGCGCGCAATCATCACGCGTGAGCTCGCGGTCTCCCGCCACTCGCCTCGGCGCAAGAAATACCGGACGCACCAGCACGGGCACTTTCGCGGCCACAGTCCAACCGCTGCGAAGCATCGCGCCGAGAACGGAGGAGCGGATTTGATAGGCAGTGGAGAGCGCGAAATCATCGCTCGTCGCCGCAAGTGCATGCCTCACCGCTGCGGTGAAGAGGCCGCGTCCGCGCGCTTCCGGCGCGGTCATAGCATCGACAGCGAGGCCGCCGCGAATGATGTTTCCGTCAACGCGATACGGCGTCGGGACGATGGCGATGTGCGTCGTCTGCGCGGCATCGATGAAACTACGCCCACGCCCAAACTCCCAATCCCAAAACGCGGGATCGAGCTTCTCGCGATCGGTATCGCCAAAACAACGTGCACGAAGCGCGAGAATCGCATCGCGGTCGGCGGATGTCGCTTCGCGAAGGTCGTGTTGATCGCCGGACATTTTCCTAACCCGCGTGTCTCACAGTGTTCTCGGCCTGCACTCTCGATTATTAGGTTGTGAGAATAGGTTCAATCAACTAGCGAAAACCATGTCCTAGTTTGTCCGAATTTTCACTGTGCCGTGCTCGAATCGACGCCAGGCGATTTCTTTTTCGCGGTGAATCGGCGTCAGCGGCTTTCCGAAATCGCGGAAGTAATCGTCGATGAGGATTGGCGTGATCGATGGCAACGCGGCGAAGGCATCCATGTCGTAGAGGCGCGCGATGGCGAGCACGCGCTCCGCATCTTCAATAGTCGCGACGTAATTGAGATGCACGAAGCGAACGCGCGGATAGCGCTTCTGCACCGGCGCGATCAGATGCCGCATCAGGTAGTCGATGCTATTCCAACGGTCGTTCCTGTCATTCCACGGCCGGAAGTTGCCGTGCAGCGTGATGAGACTCTCGGAAACGTCGGCGTCAACGAACGGCAGAACATCCTCGGCGGCGCGGTAGCCCTGATTGGTGATGATCACGCCACGTTTGTCTTTGTCGAGCTCGCGGCGCAGGTTGCGCAGAAACTCTGCGAACGCGGCGTCATAGCGTTCGGCGTGCCGTTGCTGGAAGGTCGCCAGTGCAACCGGATGCACGCTTTCGGCAGTCGTGGTGTCGAGGAAGACGCCGTCGTAACCGATGGTGCGCAGCCGCGCGGCGATTGCGGCGGGCCGCTCGACTGCGTGCTCGCGCGTGGCGGGATCGTAGTAGAACGCGTCCGCATCGGCGGCGCCGGAACCGCCGCGAAGTGGGCGATCGTTGAGCAGGCCGCGTCTCCTCGTCAGCAGCGACGCTTCCAATGACCCGGGCTTCGCTAACGCCGCGTAGAAAGCGACTGCCCACTCGTACACTACCAGCCGCGCGCCTTGCTGATGAAGCGCCTTCACTTGCGCGGGCGGCAGCGGATCGTGCGTGACGACGAAATCGAATCGGCCGCACCACGCGAGTTGCGCCGGCGTCATCGCGCCTCCGTAATGAAACGCGACGCTGCCTCGGCGTTGCGCGTCGTAGGCAGGTGCGGGGAGGGAGAGCGCGAACGCCAATAGCAGCACTCCTGCCCGCCGGGCGTTCATCCGGCGTTGCGCGCGCTGCGCTGACGCATCAGGAGATCGAGGCGTACCTCGCCCAGTTCCACCAGGATCTCCGAGGCGGTCTGCTGCCGTTCGTAGAGATTCTTTCGCAGCGCACGTTCGACGATCGACCGCAGCGCCTGCGGAACGATGGCCGGCAGCGGCGCGGGCTCCTTCTCGACGATCGCGGCCAGGATGTCCATGACAGACGGACCGGTGAAGGGCTGGTGGCCGGAGAGCATCTCGTACAGAACGACGCCGAGGGAGTAGATGTCGGAGCGGGTGTCGATGATGGCATCGCCGCGGACCTGCTCCGGCGAGAGATACGCCAGCGTGCCGGCCAACGGACCGCTGCGGCGGAGCGGATCGGTGCGGTCGCCATCGCCGAAGAGAGCGGCCACGCCGAAATCGACCACCTTCACGACGTCATCGCGGCGAATCATGATGTTCTCCGGTTTGATGTCGCGATGGATGACCCACGCTTCGTGCGCGGCCACGAGCGCGCTGGCGACGGCGATGGCAACATCGACCGATTCTGCGGACGTCATCGGGCCCTGGCCGATTCGCTCGCGCAGCGTCTCGCCATCGATATGTTCCATGGCGATGTACTGCAGATCGTTGTCGCGGCCGATGTCGAAGACCGTGATGATGTTGGGATGGTTGAGCAACGATGCGCACTGCGTCTCGCGCTCGAAGCAGCGAATCTGGCGGTCGTCGGCATCGCGGCGCCGCAGCACCTTCAGCGCGACCTTCCGCTTCAGCATGGAGTCTTCGGATAGATACACGTCCGACGATGCGCCACTCCCAAGGCGCTGCAGGACCCGGTAACGACCGATCCGCAATACGTTCATCTGCTTGCTCTCTGTGCGGCGGCAAAATTATGCCGGAGTAGGCGGCGAATTCGTGAGCTGCGTCACATGCTAGCTGGCCGCCCTCGGTTTTTTCGTGCGCCGCCCAATGCAGTTTTTTTTGCACGGTGGCGAAAAACTGCTGCGTCATCTTCGTGTCGGGCGAGTAGTCGACGCTGGTTGCGTAGATGTCCAGCACCTTCTGGTAGAAACGCCGTTCCGAGGAGCGGATGTCGCGGATGCGCTCGAGGAGCTCGTCGAAGTAGTCGGTCTGACCTTTGCCCGGCGGGTTCGTGAGACGCTCGTCGTCCATGGTGAAGCCCTTCACCAGGTACTCGGTCAGGCGTGCGGTCGCCCACTGGCGAAATTGCGTGCCGCGGTGACTGCGGACGCGGTAGCCGACGGCGAGGATGGCTTCCAGGCGGTAGTGGCGAAGGCTGCGCGAAACCGACCGATCACCCTCCCGGCGAACTTGTAAGTAATCCTTACAAGTTGCCTCTTCGACGAGCTCTCGTTCGGCGAAGATCGTTCTCAGGTGCAGCGTCACATTCTGCGGTGTGGTCTCGAAAAGCTCCGCGATCTGAGCCTGCGTGAGCCAGATCGTCTCGTTCTCGAACCGGCACTGAATGCGCGTCCGGCCATCTTCGGTCTGGTAGAGGATGAGGCTTGATTGCGGCTCGTTGTCGGGCATGCAAGGTTCCTGGTCGCGGCCAGAGAAGGTGTTGCGGGGGCGAGTAGATCCATCACGGACCACAACGAGGAATTATAGCGGCGGCATCGCCGAGCTGGATCGATGCTGGTAGGACTCGATAACTACCGATGCGCAAAAACAGATATTCAGGATCTCGGTCTTCGCCGGTGCGTTGTGTGACGTATGCCGGAGTTGGCGGAGGATCAGCCTGCTCACCGCACTCAGAGAGTCAGTAGAAAAGGCTCCTTATGTCCGTCTCGTAACCAGGAGCTTCCGCGATGTGAATCCTTCGGTCCTTGCTCTTCAGCGCCTTTATTATGGTTTGAAGGAGCGGTGTGCCATGCACGGATTCACTCCAACCCAATCCATCGGTCAGGCAATCTATGACGCCCAACGTCCCGAAGTCTTCAAAGCTCCGGAAGTTCTGGCTGTGGCTGAACCGCAGTCCGCGGAGAACGTTTGCTCTTCGTCTGGCCGCAATCACGCTCGCCGTCTCTCTTTTTTCGTTCGCACGGTTGCTCAACGTCGTTGGAATCGATGACTGGCTGGAGCGCGTGCAACTCGATCAGATGGACTACAGCGTCAACGTGGCCGTGCCGTCTGCGCTCCGTCTCATCTACATCAAGGGAGACGACCTGCTCGATAAGGCGAAAGACGACTTTCAGAGCCGGCAGCAACCGTGGCGGCGGGAGCATGCCCGGCTGCTTCGAGCGTTTGCGAACGCACCTCGCCTTGTGGCGTTCGATTTCATCTTCCCAAAGCCGGACAGCGACGCAGATTCGCAGGAGGCTACCGCCAACTTCGGCAATGCCATCCGCGACGCAAAGGTGCGCGTTTTAGTCGGCGCCGAGCTGAATGACGACGGCGTTCCGGGGCTGATCGCGGCACTGAAATCCGCGGACTCAGCGCTGACCAGTGTCGGCGGTCTTCGTCTTGAACAGGGCGCGCGATCGAAACTCGTGCGGCGCTATGTTCTTGCGGAGTCGCAGGCTGCAGCGGGCCTGTTTAATGGCAGGCAACCGGCGATCCCGTCGCTGGCTCTAATGATGCGTCTCGCGGAGTTGGCTCCTTCCCGAACCGCCCGCACCTCCGTGCAACTGGATCAGTCAAAGGGACAGCTCATTCTTCTCAGCAGCGGCAAGGAACTGGAACGCATTTCCTGCGACATCGAGAAGGAGCTGGTGGCTCAATCTCCGCGCTGGCTGGCGACGATTCCGTTCCACTATCGCCGCGAGGGGTTTCCTCGGGGCGATCACTACACCGATGTGCTTCGCCGCCTGCCCGATGTGGCGGCGGATTACAAGAACAAGATCGTTCTGGTCGGCGCGCAGATCGATAAAGACATCAGTGAAGATGGAGAAAAAATCAGACTGGCGCCCGACCCGGACAACCGTTTCGCATACGGGTATCAGGTTCACGCCAGCGTGTTCAGCGATCTCTCGGCGGGCACGTATCCGCGCCGCCTGCCGTGGATGCTGCAGGTTGTCGTTCTTCTTGTTCTCGCCGCCGTATCCGCGCTGGGACGAGCGAAACTTCCGAGTACCGAATTCGAAGTGGACACGAAGATTGCCGGGAAGCGAAAAGTGCCTCTCGGCCTCCTGATTCTGCTTGGTGTCTACATCGCGGTCGTGTGGGTCTTCTATCGAAGTGCGTTCATTCTTTTCGATGTCGGATATGGAGCACTGGCGGTCGTGGGCGCCTATTTCCTGTGTGGGAACGTCTTCGCGCCACCCCCAACAATCGTCAAGGAGGGTTCATGACCGGCCAGAAACGTTTGTCCCTGCGAATCGCTGCTCTTGTGATGACAACCTTTCTGCCGGGTCTGTGCGCGACGGCGCTTGCCGCGACCGAGACTCCATGCCCGACCGTCGCTGCCGGCCGTATACGAGGAATCCAGGTGGGTTCCGTGAACGTCCGGACGGTTGCGCCGGACCAGATCAGTGTGAAACGAAGCGGTATTTCCCAGTCGGTACAGAATGGCATGCCACTGTGTGTCGGCGACAATATTACAGTCGAGCAGAACGATACGTTGCTGATCTCGCTCAACCGGTCGGTGGACCTGGCGTTGTATGGACTGGCGACAGTCGATCTGGAAGGGCCAGGCATCGGTTTTTCTCAACATCGGCAAACTGTTTGCGACGCTGCGTGGGATCTTCGAAGCCAGGACGAGCGTCGCCACTCTGGCCGCCAAAGGGACAGAGTTCCAGGTGGAAATCGACGGCCCGCAGATTGACGTGCTGCAATTGGACGGTGAAGTGGTGGTGCGGCCTGTTGAACCACACGCGCTCGCCATACCGAACACTCCACCTGATGTCTTCCTGGCCTCGATGCAGCAACCGGCGGTCGCAGTGGCAGCAGGCACTGATGCCCTGACATTGGCCCGATTACAACATCTGGAACTGAAAGGTGACGGTTCTGCTCCAAGGATCTCGGGCGCGGAGGAATCACGGGTTGCGAAAGTCATCGACGTGAATGCGAACGTGATTCTGTCATCGCGGCCATCGATTCCGTCACAAAGCTTGATTCCGAATTTCTCATCGAACGATGAGCGCGACCGCGTCTACCGCTCGGCGCGCTTTCAGACGATCTGGTCGCCCGAGGATCGAGGATATTTTCAGATTCTCGGCAATGTTTATGTCGATTGGGCCGACCCGGATAGGGCGCTGCGCTCCTATCGCAGCATGGGGAAACCGGAACTGGCCGATCACGATCTTGCTGTTTATTTTGCGAACACAGGGGACGCATACCGAATGTCCGGCGGCATTGCCGCAGCCGCGGAGAAGCTCTTTGCGAGGGCGCGAGAGCTCGATCCGAAATTCGGTCCGGCGTACACCGGATCGGGCGATGTGCTCTTCGATCAGGCGCAGGCGGCGTATGACAGCGGAAATGTGGAAAAAGCGACTCTGCTTCTGAACGACGCACAGGAGTTTTATCTCAAGTCGCTCGACGCATCATTGCGTGCACAAGGAGAGAGGCAATACCGTTCCGTACCGAATTATCATCTTGGAGAGATCGCTCTTTCCCGCGCGCAGTGGAATCCCGGAGCGCCGGATGACGTGCAGCACGAGCTCGATCTCGCGCAACAGCACTTCAAAGAAGCGCTCGAGTTGAGCCCCGACTACGCGTTCGCACATGTTGGTCTGGGACGGGCCGCGTCCGTTCGTTCGATCAAGGAGGCGCGTGCGGAATACGAGCTCGTTCTCAGGAACCATCCCGCGTTCGCACTGGCCAGCCTGGCGATGGGCGAGTCGTATGAGCAGGAAGGCGATTGGAAAACTGCCTTGCGCTATTTCCGACAGGCCACACAGTCCGATCCGGACTATCCATTGGCCTACTACAAGACGGGCCTGGCCTTACAGAAACTGGGCGATCCAGTGGCTCGTAATTATTTCGGCGTCTATCTCCAGATCGAGTCACCGCTGTATAAGGACGGCGGACGCACGAAAAGAGCGCTCGAGGCGATCGCTTCAGACGGGCCTGGGCCGGATGGTCCAACGCTTTCGGCGATTCCATCGGTCGCCGGCATTACCGTGGATGAAGCGGAACAGCAACTGCGCGCATCGGGATTCCGAAGAGGCAGTATGAGTTCGGAGCCTAGTGAAGTCGTTGAAAAGGGCCTGGTCATCCGTCAGGAACCGACTGCTGGGACGAAAGCGAATGCGGGTAAGTCCGTGGACCTCTGGCTCTCGGCAGGCGCTCCGCCACCTCCTGTACGGTCCGTGATTCCGTCGGTCACCGGCATTCCCGTGAATGAAGCCGAGCAGCAACTGCATGCATCGGGATTCCGAAGAGGCAGTGTGCGTTCGGAGCCTAGTGAAGTCGTTGAAAGGGGCCTGGTTATCCGTCAGGACCCTCCTGCCAGGACAGATGCGAACCCGGGCCAGTCCGTAGATCTCTGGCTCTCGGCTGGCGCTCCGCCACCTCCTCCCCGGCCTGTGATTCCGTCAGTTACCGGCATCACGATGAACGAAGCCGTTCAGCAACTGCAGGCATCGGGATTCAGTAGAGGCCTCGTGCGCTCGGAACGCAACGACGTCGTCGAAAAGAACCTGGTCTTCCGTCAGGAGCCTCCTGCCGGAATGGAAGCGAATCCAGGCCAGTCCGTAGATCTCTGGATCTCGACCGGCAGACTGCCCGAGTCAATCGTTCCTCCCGTCGTTGGCATGAAGACCTGGCAGGCTGGCCTCGCGATCGGCCTTTCCAAACTGCGAATGGAAGAGCAGGAAGTCCCTTCCGCTCAGCCGAGAGGCAACATTTTTCGTCAGGATCCGCCGGCTGGTGCCCGCGTACCGCAGGGGACAGGCGTAACCGTATACGTGTCCTCCGGAAACGGTGGTGGCAATGACGGTGGGAGCGCGGTTGTGCCGAAGGTCACTGGACTCTCTGTTGATCTCGCGATGCAGGAGATCAGACGGGCCGGACTTGTGGGCAACGTCAGCCCGCAGGCAAAGGGCAATACCGTTGGGAATCAAGAACCGCCTGCGGGAACGAAGGTTTCCCGAGGTTCGAGCGTGATGGTCTATGGAACTTCGAGAAGCGGTGGCAATGACGGCGGGAGCGTTGTCGTGCCGAACGTCACTGGACTATCTCTTGATCGAGCGATGCAGGAGATCAAACAGGCTGGACTTGTGGGCAACGTCAGCCCGCAGACAAAGGGCGATACCGTTGGAAATCAGGATCCGCCTGCGGGAACGCGAGTCCCCCGAGGTTCGAGCGTCATGGTCTATGTAACTTCAAGAAGCGGTGGCAATGACGGCGGGAGCATTGTCGTGCCGAACGTCATCGGGCTCTCTCTTGATCGAGCGATACAGGAGATCAAACAGGTCGGACTGGTGTGGGCAATCGGCGACGGGGCGCGCGGCCATGCAGTAAGAAGTCAGGAACCGCGTGCGGGAACGAAAGTCCCCCGAGGTTCGAAGGTCATGATCTATGTTGACGACGGAGGGCGGCAATCACCCAATCTCTAACTTCCGCAGCATGGATCGCAAGGAGAAATGATAGCCGTGGCATCGCCGAGTCGAAACCTCATCCCACCCCCAACCTCCGCTCCAATTCCTCCCGCCGGTTGCGGCTGAGGCTCAGTTCCGTGCCGTCTTTGAGGCGGACCGCGTAGTCGCCGCCGCTGGCGCGCAGGAGCGTGTCGATGCGGTCGAGGCGAACGATGGCCGATCGGTGGATGCGGAAGAAGACCTCCGGGTCGAGCTGCTCTTCGAGGGTTTGCATGCGCTCGCGGACGGCAAAGGTTCGGTCGCCAACGTGCAGCTCCGCGTACGGGCCGCTGGCGCTGACGTAATCCACTTTCGAGACAGGGACGACGCGGAGCTGGCCGCGCATTTCGACGGTGATGCGCTCGAGGTACTTGGATTTGGGCGGCGGTTCGGAAGCGGCAGGCATCGCGCCTTCGGGGACGTGCAGCAGCGACAGCAGCCGCTTCGTCATCTTCTGCACTTCTTCGAGCTCGATCATTTTGCGCGCTCGTTTCAGCGCGTGAATGAAGCGTTCGTCGTCGAACGGTTTGACGAGGTAGTCGATTGCGGCGACCTCGAATGCTTTCAGCGCGAATTGATCGAAGGCCGTGACGAAGATCGTGGCGGGCATCGACTCCGCGCCGATCGTTTCTACGACTTGTAGACCGGTCATACCTGGCATCTGGACGTCGAGGAAAAGCAGATCGGGCTTGAGCGATCTGATCTTCTCCACAGTCTCCGTTCCAGTCGATGCAGTCCCGGCGATCTCGATTCCGTGTTCCTTCGCCAGCAGATCCTCGATGCGCTGCCGCGCCAGCAGCTCGTCGTCGGCGATGAGGACGCGCAGCGTTTTTTCGGTCTCAGTCGTCATATCGAAACTCGGTTCGCAGGTCGGATGCCGTGTGGAAGGGGAGCGCGATCTCGGAGATGGCACCGCCGCCGGCAGCGGTCGTCAGCGAGAGCGACGCATCGTCGCCGTAAAGCTGCGACAGGCGGGCGCGCGTGTTGGCGAGGCCGACGCCGGCGCCGGCGTTGCGCTCCACGCCCGGTCCGTTGTCGCGCACGGTCAGCACGAGTCGTTCGCCGTCGTCGAGACGCGCCGTGATCTCGATGCGGCCATCGGCGGAGGCGCGCGCTGCGCCGTGTTCGAGCGCGTTCTCGACGATCGGTTGCAGCACGAGATTGGGCACGAGCGCGTCGAGCGCGGCATCATCGATCCGCGTCGTCACCGTCAGCCGTCCCTGAAAACGGATCTCCATGATCTCGATGTAGCGTCGCAAAATCGACAGCTCGTCGCGCAAGGGGACTTCGTTCGGCGCGTCGCTGTCCATCGTGTGACGAAGCAGCTCGCTCAGCCGCGCGATCATGCGCCGCACGCCGCCGGGATCGCGCTCGACGAGTGCCGAAACAGCATGCAGCGTGTTGAAAAGAAAGTGCGGATTGAGCTGCATGCGCAGCGCGTCGAGCCGGGCATCGGCGAGTTGCGCCTGCAGGGCCGCCGTTTGGCGAGCCAGCTCGATGGCTTCGCGGGCGCGCTGCTGGTCGCGAACGAAGTACTCGCGCGCGAAACCGGCGGCGAGCACGGCGAGGTAGATGAGGAACTGATTGAGAAAGCGAAAGCGCGCCACTTCACGCCACGGCGAGAGCGTAACGCCGCGGCGCGGATGAGGCGTGGTGACGAGCATGTCGCGGGCGAAATCGACTGCGAGATAGACGCCGACGGCGATCACCACGCCGATCACGAACAGCAGCGGAATGCGCGCGATCCACCGCCACTGCCGGCTGAAGCGGTTGCTCAGCCAGAAGATGACGATCGTCATCGCCGCCCAGATTGTCGACTCGATGAAACTCACTGCGATCGGTCCTGCCGGCGAGAAAACGCGAAATCCCTGATCCGGGCGATCGAGCAGGCGATTGACCGACGACAACGCCGCCAGCGACGTCCAGAAGAGGAAGATCAGAAAGATCTCGCGCGGCTTGAGGCTCCAGCGTGTGTGATCGGGTTGCTGTGTCGTGGCGCTCATCGATCGATCCGTCTGTTGCAGACGCGTAGCCATCTTAGCGACTCCGCCTCGCGCTTCGTGCCGCGGTGATGCACTTCATGACAGCGGCGTGCACTTCGTTCGCAGCGGAAAGGAACGCCGGTCCGCAAGTGTCCTCATCGGCGTCTGGCAGATCGCCCGATACAACCCAAGGAGAAAGACCGATGAAGAACAAAAAGTGGTTTGCAGCAGCAGCGACCGCGATTGCACTCAGCGCGTCCCTCGCCATCGCCGGAACGACAACCGGAGACGGCGGATGGAAACATGAAGGCCGAGGTCATCATCATCGCGGTATGGGCTTGAGCAAGAAGCTCAACCTGACCGACGCGCAGAAGGAGCAGTGGAAGGCGGTCGAGCAGAATTTCCGCCAGGAGAACGCCGAGTTCTTCGAGCAGTCGAAGCAGACGCGGGAAGCGATCCACGCCGCGAAGAAGTCCGGTGACACCGCGCAGCTCGAGTCGTTGAAAGCGACGGCAAAGGCGCAGCACGCACAGATGAAGCAGCTCCGCGCCGCGATGGAACCGAAGCTGATGGCGATTCTCAACGCCGATCAGCAGGCGCAGTTTCAGGCGATGAAAGCCGACCGCGGCGCACGTCATCAGGAGAAGTAGTTCTTTCGTAGTGGTCGTCAGGAACGGGAGACGGAAACGCCTCCCGTTTTTTATGGCGCCCCTCGGTTTGATCCGCCGATGACGCCGATCGATGCAGATCGACACGGAATCTCATCTGTGTTCATCTGCGTAATCTGCGGATCCAGCCAGCCTCATCCCTGCACCGGCACGCTTTCGGCACTCTCATCCGTTGCGAGTCCTTCCGTTGCGGCAATGTCCTTCGCCGGCGGTTCATGCCCCCTGAGTGCGCTTCGTAACTCCCCGGTGCATCTCGCTGAAAAGGAGCAACATCCGGCCGGTCAGGCCCGTTGACATCATCATCATGAACCAGACAATCGCAATCGAGAACGAAGATGTTCATGCCCCCGCCGCCGGCAGCCGCGTGAAGGAGATTCTTCTGAACAAGAAGCTGATCATCATCGCGATCGTGGTCGCCGTCCTCGCCGTGGCCGCCTTTTTCTTTTATCGCGCCCGAGCGGCCAGCGGCGCTCCCACCTTTCGCTTCGTCACGATCGAGAAGGGCAACATGCAGTCGAAAGTCTCCGCCACCGGCACCCTCGGCGCTGTCACCACCGTCAGCGTCGGCACGCAGGTCTCCGGACAGGTGGCTTCGCTTCTCGTCGACTACAACGACGTCGTGAAGAAGGGTCAGTTGCTGGCCACGATCGATCCGACGCTGGCGCGATCGGCTGTAATCGACGCCCAAGCCAACGTCGACAAGGCGCAGGCCGAGCTGCTCCAGATGCAGCGCGACTACAACCGCAATCGTGATCTCAGCAAACAGGGCCTGATCGCGAAGAGCGCGTTCGAGCAAAGCCAGTCATCGATGCTAGTGGCGCAGGCTGAGGTGCGGTCGGCACAGGTGGCGATGGACCGCGCCAAACAGAACCTGGCCTACACATCGATCTACGCGCCGATCGATGGCGTGGTCGTCGAGCGCAACGTGCAGCAGGGGCAGACCGTCGCGGCCTCCCTTTCGGCGCCGCAGCTTTTCCTGATCGCCAACGATCTCGCCCACATGCAGATCCTCGCGCAGGTCGGTGAAGGCGACATCGCCCAGATCAAAGCTGGCCAGACGGTCAAATTCACCGTTCAGGCGTTGCCGAACCAGACCTTCAACGGGACTGTGGAGCAGGTGCGCCTGCAGTCGACGACTGCCGACAACGTTGTCGATTACACCGTCGTCATCAATGTCGACAACGCGCAGAACAAGCTGTTGCCCGGCATGACCGCGCGCGTCGACTTCCTGACGCAGTCGGCCACCAACGTTCTTAAGGTCTCCAACGCAGCGCTCCGTTTCCAGCCAACCGACGAGCAGTTGGCGCAGATGGGTGTGCAGAAGCCGGCCCCGCGCGTCAGGACCGCAACCGGAACGAACGCGACGGGAACGAATGGCGCGACCGGAACGAATGCCGCGACGTCAACGGTGTCCGCGGCCGATCGTGCCGCGCGCCGTGCAGCACGCGCCGCAAACGGCGGCTCGCGTCCGGCAATCGCCACGCTTTACTACCTCGACAAAGACGGCAAGGTCGCCACGACGATGGTCCGAACCGGAATCACCGACGGCACCAACACGCAGATCATGGGCAAAGACATTCAGCCCGGCATGAAGGTGATCGCCGGAATCAGCACCGGCGCTGACACCGCGAAGACCTCGACCGCGCCAACCACCACCAGTCCGTTCAGTGGTGGTGGGCAGCAGCGAGGCGGCGGACGTCCGGGAGGCTTCTGATGAACGACGTCGTCATCCAGACCAACGCCATCACCAAGACGTACGAGAGCGGCTCGAACTCCGTTCACGCACTTCGCGGGATCGACCTGACGGTTCATCGCGGCGAGTTCATCGCCGTGATGGGCCAGTCGGGCTCCGGCAAATCGACACTGATGAACGTTCTCGGCTGTCTCGACACCCCCACCTCGGGCAACTATCTGCTCGACGACGTGCACGTCGAGACGCTGAACAAGAATCAGCTCGCGGCGATCCGCAACGAAAAGATCGGATTCGTTTTTCAGGGATTCAATCTCCTCGCGCGTACGAGCGCGCTCGAGAACGTCGAGCTGCCGCTGCTCTACGACCGCAGCGGACGCAAACGCGATACGAAAGCGATGGCCGCCGCGGCACTGGAGCGCGTCGGTCTCGCCGGCCGCGTCAATCACCAGCCCAGCGAGCTCTCCGGCGGACAGCAGCAGCGCGTGGCCATCGCGCGAGCACTCGTCACCGAGCCCGCCCTCGTGCTTGCCGACGAGCCAACCGGCAACCTCGACAGCCGCACTTCGATCGAAGTGATGGCGCTTTTTCAGGCGCTGAACGAACAGGGCATCACGATCGTTCTCGTCACGCACGAACCGGATGTCGCCGTCTACGCCAAGCGCATCGTGGAAGTTCGCGACGGGCGCATCCGACGCGACGAGCCCGTGAAGAATCGCCGCAACGCTGTCGAGGATCTGGCCAATGCGGAGGTTCTCGATGACGACGACATTCTCGCGCCCGTGATCGCGCCGGCTGCCGAGGCAGTCGTTGCCGGAGGTGCCGCATGAAACTCATGACGCTCGTGAAGCTCGCTCTGCAAGCCATCCGCAAGAACAAGATGCGCGCGACGCTGACGATGCTCGGCATCATCATCGGTGTGGCCGCCGTCATCGTCATGGTGGCCGTCGGCTACGGCGCCCGCTCCCGCATCAAAGAACAGATCAACAACCTCGGCACCAACATGATCGTCATCACGCCCGGCGCTTCGGCAACTGGCGGCGTCAGTCAGGGAGCACAGGCTTTCGCGACGCTCACCGTCGACGATGCCACGAAGATCCGCAACGAAGCGCAGTACGTGACGGCCATCTCGCCGGTCGTCGCCACGAGGATGCAGGTCGTGGCGCCGTCGGGAAACTGGCGCACGTCGATCAATGGTGTCGACATCGACTACCAGACCATTCGCAACTGGACGACCTCGGACGGCGCGTTCTTCGGCCCCGACGACGTTCGCAGCGCGCACACCGTCGCCGTTCTCGGGCGCACCGTCGCGCAACGTCTCTTCGCCAATAGCGAGCCGGTGGGCGGCGAAGTGCAGATCGGCAAGGTGCCATTCACGGTCGTCGGAGTTCTCGCGCCGAAAGGCCAGACCGCGTCCGGGACCGATTCCGATGACGTGATCCTCGTGCCCTACACGACCGCGTCGTCGCGATTGTCGGGAAGAGCGCGCATTCCGCAGATCATCGCCAGCGCCGCCTCGCAACAGGACATACCTGCAGCTCAGGACGAAGTGCGAGCGCTCGTGCGCGAATCGCACAAACTCACCCAGGGCGACGATGACGATTTCACGGTCAAGAATCAGAACGAACTGGCCGACGCCGCAGCGAGCAGCACCGACGTCATGACGATGCTGATGGCCGCCATCGCCTCGATCTCCCTACTCGTCGGCGGCATCGGCATCATGAACATCATGCTCGTGTCGGTCACCGAGCGGACGCGCGAGATCGGCATTCGCCTGGCCATTGGCGCACGCGGCTCCGACGTCCTCACGCAGTTTCTCGTCGAGAGCATCGTGATGGGCGTCATCGGGGGCGCCATCGGCCTCCTCGTCGGCTTCATCGGCGCGAAAGTCCTCGGCCATTTCACCGGCTGGGAGACCGTGATCTCGCCAATCATCATGATCATCTCGATCGGCTTTTCCGGCGCCGTCGGCGTCTTCTTCGGATTCTACCCAGCGAGGAAAGCCGCGGCGCTGAACCCGATTCAGGCGCTGCGGTACGAGTAGCGTTTCTTCGGATAAAAGCATCACCACAGAGGCACAAAGGGCACAGAGAAAACCTTTGTGTCCTTTGTGTCTCTGTGGTGCATGGTTCTTCGCAAAACTCCAACAAAATCCACCCCATGTAGAAGATTTGCGCTTCGCCGGATTCCGAGGGAACCTCGGTGGCAGGAGGCGTTATGAACGCGAAGATGAAAAAGTTGAAAGCGCAGATCGAAAAGGCAGGCGGGCAGATCATGATCTCGGGGGACGTTCCCGACGAGCTTGCGGAGATTCTCTCGCGCACGATTGCCGATTGTCCCGATTGCGCGGCGGCCATGCTTGCGGCATCGCGGCAGCAACATCGTGCGCGGCACGAGCACTGAGGCCGCCATGCGCTATTGGGTCAATACCGTTTCGCGCGATCACGTGCAGCGCGGCGTGGACGGCGGCTTCACGCAGGCCGGCCATGGCAAAGCCACCGGGCTGAAAAGGATGACGAAGGGCGACCGCATCGTCTTTTATTCGCCGCGCACCAGCCTCGACGGCGGGGAGCCGTTGCAGGCGTTCACCGCGATCGGGACCGTTACCGACGCCGAGCCATTCCAGGTCGAGATGACGCCCGACTTTCATCCGTGGCGGCGCAAGGTTGCGTTCGCTACGAGCGAGGAGGCGCCGATCCGCCCGCTCATCGATTCGCTCGACTTCATCCGCAACAAGAAGAGCTGGGGCTTTGTGTTTCGCCGAGGATTGTTCGCGATCGAAGAGAGTGATTTTCAAACGATCGAGCGCGCCATGACGGCGTTTCTGACCGCCGGAACGAGTCCGTCCGGCGACACTTCATGACGTGCCGGTGCAGCTCGTGACACCGGCGCGCCGTTCGCGTTTTTGGCGAAAGTTCCATCCTCGTCATCTTGTCTCCTTGTGCGTAATGAGGAGGAACAAAATGAACGCAGGAAAAGCAGCAGTGAAGTGGGCAGGAGCAGGCGCATTGTCGATTTTGCTTGCATCGACGCCGGCGTTTGCGGCGGGGCAGTGGAACCGCGATGGACAAAACCGCGACCGCCAGAACGCCAACGGGCAAGCGACAACGACGCAGGTACAGCCGCAGACCCAGACCGGTCAGCGCGGCGCGGACCGGACCGGCTACCAGCGCCGGAACGGACAACAGCAGGTGAATGTCGCGCCGGTTGCGCAGCCAACCTACACGGCGCAGCGCAACGATCAGAACCGTTACCGCAACGGCGATCAGTCGCGGAACAACGCGTACCAGTCGCGCAGCCGCGGCGATCAGTCGAACGCCTATCGCGAGGGTCAGCGCGCCAACATCAGTGGCCGTGTCCAGTCGTTCAGCCGCGAACGGAACGGCTATCGCGTCCACCTCGACAGCGGCAGCTACTGGATTCCGGAGTCGCGTTTTGGGAACCGTGCCCGTGACCTCCGCGTCGGTGTTTCGCTCAGCCTAGGCGGCATTTTCAGCGGCGGCGTCTTCGGTATCGACGCCGTGAGCTGGGGCGCGGGCAGTGGCTACGGATATGACCAAGGTTACGTTCGTGGTGTCGTGCAGCAGGTCGATTACCGGAGCGGAATGCTGACCCTCCGCGACGCGTCAACCGGCCGTCTGTTCGAAGTGGACATGCGCGAAGCCGGCGGTGTCCGACTCGGCCGCGGTCAGTACGTAACGCTCTCCGGTCAGTGGATTCAGGGCAATGTCTTCGCAGCGTATCGCGTGGATAGCGTCGGCTAACGGAAGTGCAATTGATCGAGAAAAGGCGGGCCATCGAGGCCGGCTTTTTTCGTATTCAAACAGTCTCTTCGTGTCGATGTGCCTGCAACGTCACCGCGATCGGGATTCCGATCAGCGCCGGCAGCCAGAACGAAATCAGTCGATAGGTGAGAACGGCCACGACCGCTGCATTCGCGGGGACGCCGAGCCCGCCGAAGAGCGCGGCCATCGCCACTTCGACGACAGCCACACCTCCGGGAATGAAGCTCGCGCGACCCAACAAAAGCGGCACGCCGTAACCCGCAAGAAGAAGCGAGAGACGCAGCGGCTGTCCGGCGGCGAGGAATGCGTAGCGAAGACAGAGCAGGTCGAAGATCAAATTCATCAGCGAACAAAGGAAGGGTCTGATCCAACCACCGTGCTGCAGTTGCCTCCATGTTTTGGCCGCGTTCTTTGCCCCCTTCATCAATGCTGAATCGTCCCAATGCGGCCGGAAACGCTTGACGAGGTGCGAAGTGCGCGCGGCCACCGACATCATCCAATCGTGCCGCGCCAGCAACACGATCGAGCCGCCGATGACGATGGTCAGCAGCGACACGACGATGATGAGCGCGGTGCTCGTCACGCGCGAGAGCCGGTGGAAGAAGAGCAACTCGATGCCTCCGATGAGCGCGAAGAGCACCAGGCTGGCCGCGTCGAACATCGATGGCATCCAACCGGTCAGCAGCGCGGTGTTGGCCGATACGCCGCTGTCGCGCGTCCATTTGTAAATCGCAGCGCCGAATCCCAGCGCTCCGGCGGCCACGAGCGCCACGGTTCCCGCGCCGATCTCGATTGCCGCGGCCCGGCGAAGCGTCATGCGGTCACCGCTCAGGTTCACGATCGATTGGAGCAGCGCGCCGTTGGCGACGTAGCTGAGAAACTCCATCAGCGTGGCCATCGCGATGGCCCACGGCGCCAGTGAGCGAAGCGTCTTCAGCGAATCAGCGATGGTGTCGAGGCGCGGCAGGAGCAGATGAACGAGAAGGCCGAGGATCACGACGATCGGGACGACGCGAAGGATGCGCAGCTTCAGCGGCCTGGATTCGTCGTCGTCTCGTGATGCGGTGCCGGTCAGGGTTGCGCTCCTCAAACAATTCTACGGTTTCTTCGCGCCTTCGCGTCTCCGCGTGGAAATAGGATCACGCGAAGCCGCGAAGACGCGAAGAAACACCGTAAAATGTATGCATGCGCTCGGCACGAATCGGCAAGCCGCGACCGGCATCGCCCGGCTCGTTCTCGCTCTCGCGGAAACTGCCGCGGTTGTCGCTGCCGTTGTCGGCCGCTGCTGCCACGCAACCGCGCCCGCGTCCGTCGATCGGCAAACCGGGACGGTCGCTTTTCAGCGGAGTCCCAGCCGGGAAGCCGCCGCTGCGCGATCCTGTTAACCCACCTCGCAATGGACGGAAATGATGAGCTGGAGCCGCATCCCGTAATCCGCGGCCTGAGAACCGTCTGCCGTTGCAACAACATTAAATACAGGACGATCGAGCGCGCCATCCGTCGAGGAGCGTGCACGCTGACGCAGATCGCCGCATGCACCACCGCCACGACCGGTCACTGCGGCGGAAGCTGCACGCCTGACGTGCAGGAGATGCTCGACGAACACGCGCCGCAGTCGAAGTTGTCGCAGCCTCCTCCGAAACCTGCCGCAGCGCCCGACGCCTGGTGGATCCGCAAAACATGATTCCAGTCGTCGCAGGCAGCCGCGCACTGCCGATGATTCCGCCCACCGGCATGGCCATCGCCGCGCTGACCGTGATGCTCTGGCTCATCTGGAGCGACACGATCCGCGCCAGCCGCTCGCCCGCCGTCCTCTACGCCGTCCGCGTCGCGCTCTTCGTGATCGTCGCCGGCATCCTCGTGCTCAATCGCGTCCGCTATCCCTTCCTATTTTCGGCGACGGCGACGGTTCTGGTCGTAGTCGTCGCGCTGGTCGGAGCGGGAGGCGCCGTCTACTTCGCGAGGCGTCTTGTAAAACGCGGGGCAATTGATAATTAATAATTGACAATTGACAACAGAAACAAATGCGCCAGACAAACGCCTGGCGCATTTACACGAAGAGGACGTCGTCAATTCATCACTGACGTGCGCCGAGCTCTTCGCGGTTTTCGGCGCGCCGCGCATTCGCCGGCTTCGCCTCAGTGATGGCCTGGAGCATTTCCCTGTTGAACGCAGGAAGGTCGTCGGGCTTACGGCTGCTGATGAGATTGCGGTCGCGGATGACTTCGCGGTCCTGCCACTCCGCACCGGCGTTGCGCATGTCGTCCTGCAGCGTGGGCCATGTGGTGATGCGGCGGCCCTTGACGAGCCCCGATGAGATGAGCAGCCATCCGCCGTGACAAATGACGGCGATCGGTTTGCCGGCCCGGTCCATGTCCTGAACGAATTGTTGTGCGCGTTTCTCGATGCGGAGCGCGTCACCGTTGATGACTCCGCCGGGAAGAACGACGGCATCGAAGTCGGACGCCTTGGCTTGGTTAAGGGTGAGGTCCACTTTGAATCGTCCGCCTTTATCGTGATGCTTCCAGCCCTGAACGTCGCCGTCTTTTGGCGACACGAGAACAGTTTTCGCGCCCGCCCGATCCAATGCTTCGCACGGACTGGTCAGCTCGATCTGTTCGAAGCCGTCGGTGACGAGGATTGCCACACGCTTGCCGTTAAGGTCGGTCATGGTTTTACCTCCGGCAGGTTGTGCGTGCAAGAAGGAGACACTCAGCAGTGCAATGGACAATTGATAATGGACAATTGACAGCGATCAGAGATCAGGGATTAGCGATCAGAGCAGCGGTCAGCGGAGGCTTCGTTGTCAATTATCAATTCTCAATTGCCTCCGAAGCTACCGGCAACAAACTTGCTCAATGGGATTGCCGTAGCTCATGGAGACCCATGCCCTCGGACGAAAAGCGGATTCTCATCGTCGATGACGACGAAGCCATCCGCGGATTGCTTTGCACGGTTCTGAGCCGCCGCGGCTTCGCGGTGGACACGGCCCGCAACGGCCTCGAAGCGCTTGCGCGTCTGCGCGCATGCACGTACGCGGCGATGCTTCTTGATCTGATGATGCCGTTGAAAAGCGGATACGACGTTCTCGATGAACTGAAAGCGACGGAAAAGGAACGAAGACCGATTGTCTTCGTGCTAACGGCGGGCACCTCCATCCGCGATCTCGATCCCGAGGTCGTGGTGGGAACGATCAGGAAACCGTTCGATTTAGAGGTGCTGATGGACATCGTCACGGCTTGCGTGATGGCGCTCACGCCACGCCCGCAACTACCGGACTGTCCGCCGGCGGAGAGTGTCGTGCCACGCGCGAAACCGAGTTGAGCTGGCACATCTTTTGAGAATGAACAGCCGGCAAAGGGGGGCAAAGCCGATGTCAGCCACGGAAGCGAGAGTTCTCATCATCGAAGACAACGACGCGTTGCGCGCCATGCTTTTCACCGTCCTCCGCCATCAGCCCCTCGGCGTCGATACCGCGATCGGTGCCGAAGACGCGCTGGAGAAAACACGGCAGTGCGATTACGCGCTGATTCTCATCGACATGAGTCTTCCCGACGACGAAGCCGTCAGCTTTCTGAAGCGCTTCCGCGAAGAACGGCCCGAGGGAACATCGTTCATCCTGGCCGTGCGCGATCCGAACCTGGAGGTGGCGATCGAGTCCACGCACGTCAGCGCCATCGTCAACAAACCGATCGAGATCGACACGCTGGCGCATGCGGTCCGTGAATGTGCGCTGGTGGTTCCGCTGCCTGACGAGCCCTTGAACTGCCCTCCGGCGGAGAGCGACTTCCGATCGCACTTCGACGACAGCGGCGCGTTCTTCAATTGAGCGCAATGTGATCGATGCCATCGGCTGGGCGAGCTCGGTCATCCTCGTGCTGATGATCGCCGCCCAGATTCACAAACAGTGGAAATCAGGAACGAGCGAAGGCGTCTCGACGTGGCTCTTCATCGGTCAGCTCGCCGCTTCCACCGGCTTCACGATCTATAGCCTGCTGCTTCGCAACTGGGTCTTCTCCGTGACCAACGGGGTCATGCTCCTGAGCGGCGTGCTTGGATGGGCGATCACGGTCCGGCAAAAGCGGCGCGCGCGATCGTGAGCGGTGCGCCGCGCGCGACCGCATAGAATCGCGCCCTTCATGGAACCGCGCCGCAAAGGGATTCTGCTGATCGTCGCCGCGGCGCTGCTCTGGTCGACGGGCGGCATCGGCATCAAAGCGATCGCCAACTCGGCGCTCAAAGTCACGTTCTACCGCTCGCTCTTCGCGGCCATCGCCCTGATGCTTTTCCTCGGGCGCGGCGTCTGGGCGCGGCGGCAATGGAAATCGACCACCGCATTCATCATCGCCATCATCAGCTACGGCGGATGTCTGACGTCATTCGTCATCGCCACGAAATGGACGACGGCGGCCAACGCCATTTTCCTGCAGTACGCCGGCGTCGTATGGGTCCTGCTCTTTTCGCCGCTGGTCGTGCGCGAGCCGATGCGCACGCGCGATGCCGTCGCCATCAGCGTCGCTTTCGCAGGCATGGCCCTCTTCTTCGTCGGCCGCTTCGAAGCGCACGGCATGGCCGGAAACGCCATGGCCCTCCTCTCGTCGGTCTTCTTCGCATCGTTGATTCTGGTGCTGCGCCGCGAGCAACGCGCCGCGCAGGCCGCCGTGACGTGGGGCAACGTCGTCTGCGCGCTGGCCGTGCTGCCATTCGTCGCGCACGATCTCGCACTCACGCCGCGCTCCTTCGCCGTCCTCGCCTTCCTCGGTATCTTCCAGATCGCCATCGCCTACGTGCTCTTCGTGCGCGGCCTGGCCTTCGTCACGGCCACGCAAGCCTCGCTGACCGGAATGCTCGAGCCGGTCTCGAATCCAATCTGGGTCTTCCTCTTCCTCGGCGAAAAACCATCCGCCTTCGCGATCGCCGGCGCACTGGTCGTCCTCGCCGCGATCGCCGGCCACACGCTGGCAGGGGAGCCAGCGATGGATCTGCCAGCTCCGGATTGATGCCGGTCGCGCATTATGTGCGGCTCGCTTTATCTGAGCTACCGCTTCTTCCACATTCTGGGCAGATCGGGATCGTCAGTAAGGTATTGCTCGCGATAGCTTTTGTCTTTGACGATCTTCGTCGCGATTGCGCGATAGTCTAGTCCATACAGATTCGGCGTGAGAATCTCCACCTTCCCGAATTGTGTGCGGTTCGCATTTCTGAAGTAAAGCGCTTCCAGCCATTGACCGTCGCCGCGTTCTTCCGGTGTTTCGACGTAGTACGCGAACCGCCAGTCATGTTCGCGTTTTCGCGTACGCGGTTCAATGAGGTACCACACGCCCATATCGCGATATTAGCGCGTCGACCTAATAAGCAGACAGTGGCGACTAGATCCATTCGAAGTGCGCACACCAATCAAGCGCCGCGCAACAATCGAGGTGGCGAAGCCGGATGAGGGGGGATTTGCAGCTTGCGCGAACGTCGGCCAATGCACATCGAACGGCCCCTCATCCGGCCTTCGGCCACCTTCCCCCCATCAAAAAGCAATGGGGAGAAGGCGCTCGATTGGAGGAGTGGGGATAAGAACGCGAGAAGTGCCGCCTACGCAATCCCGAACAGCGCGATCGCGTACTGGATATTCGGATCGTTCGTTGTGTTGTCGGTTGTTGCTCCGTAGACGATGGCGCTTCCGGAGCCGACTGTGATCGAGATCGACTGATTCGGGCCGATGACCGTGCCGCCGAAGAACGATGTCGAGTCGACTTGCTCGAACCAGTTCGGCAGGTAGGCCTTTGTCACCGTCTTGAGCGCCGTTCCGTTCGTGTCGCGCAACACGGCAGTCAGTGTCGCGCCGGAGAAGAACGTGCGCACGCCGATGTTGAAACGCGTTTTCGACGGATCGACCGGCGCCACGAGGAACGCGGTGAATCCTGCGTTGATCACCCGAGCATCCGTCGGATCGATCACTTCCTCGGTGAGACCCGACGTGCCGAGGGTGCCGGCATCGTTGAAGACTCGGGTGATGACTACGGGCTTCGTCGCTCCCGGCGTGGTGATGAGATCGACGCTGCCGAGTCCGGAGCGACCGAAGGTTGCCACGATGTCGTTGTACGTCACGACCTGGTTCGCGCCAACGTTGTAGGTGATCGTCGGATCGGACGACGTACCGCTCGTGCTCGAGGGATGGAAAACGAGTTTGCCCGTGATCGAGCCGCTCGACCCCGGCGCGCCGAAGAGGAGTTGCAGCGAGGTCTTGAAGTTCGAGCCGAGGCCGCCGGCGGTGGAGCCGACGACTGGGATGTAGCCGCGCACCAGTTCGGTGGCGGTGCCGGTGCCGCCGATCGCGAGAGGCGATCCCGAAAACGAACCGGCGGTGATGTCGGCGCTCCCGGTCACATCAGAGCCGAAGACAACGAAGCCGGCTGTCGGAAAGCCGAAGAAGCTCCCGGCATTACCGCAATTTGCAACGCGCGCAACGCCGATGAGATCGCCCTGCTGGACGGAGACCGCGGGCGACATCGCCAGATTCGACTCGCCGCCGGACGGCGTGAACGGACCGCGCTCGGCTGTCATCGTCAGCGTGTTGCCGCTGCGCCGGAAGAACTTGATCTTCACTGCATTCGTGCAGCCTGACGACGACCAATAGAGATGCACCGAAGTCACGCTGCCGGTCGCATTCGCAGGCGAAACGAGATCGATGTCCGTGCGCGTAGCCGCGATGGCCAGATCGCTCGCGTTCGGGCTGCCGGAGAAATTGGGACCGATCGTCAATACCTGAGAAAAGAGTGGTGTTGCCAGCAGAAGAAGAATAAACGACAGAAAAAGAGAGCCCTTGCGCATGCGAACGCCTCCTTGAGCCATCATCTGCATGTCAGGACTTTGCCTTGTGACCACGCGCACATTTCATCTTGCGCCTGCTTCTTGCAGAATGGCGACCGCGTGTCCGCATTCGAATTGATCGAGCCGGCGACCGGGCAACCGTTCGCCACGATTCCGCAGGCGACGGCTGATGATGCCGATGCCGCGATCCGCCGCGCCGCCGCAGCCTTTCCGAAATGGCGCGCGGTCAACACGCGCAGCCGCGGCCGGATCCTGATGCGCTTCTCGCAGCTCATTCGCGACAACGCGGACGAGCTGGCGAAACTGGAATCGCGCAACGTCGGAAAGCCGATCCGCGATTCGCGCGATGAGGTTGCACTAGCCGCGAACTGCTTCGAGTATTACGCCGGAACGACGAACAAGACCGGCGGTCAAACGATCCCCGGCGCGGCGCCCGGCGTGCTGATGACGTTCCGCGAGCCGGTCGGCGTTTGCGGCATCATCGTTCCCTGGAACTTTCCAATCGCCATCACGGCGTGGAAATCGTCGCCCGCGCTGGCGATGGGAAACACGGTCGTGCTCAAGCCGGCCGAGCAGACGCCGATGACGGCGCTGCGGCTCGCCGAGCTGGCGCTGGAAGCGGGGATGCCCGAGGGCGTTTTCACGGTGCTCACCGGACCGGGATCGGTGGTCGGTGAGGCCATCCTCACGCATCCGCTCGTCCGCAAACTCGCCTTCACCGGCTCGACCGAAGTCGGACGGCGCGTGATGGAGCTAGGCTCGCGCGACATCAAGCGCGTCAGCCTCGAGCTCGGCGGCAAGTCGGCCAACATCATCTTCGACGATTGCGATTTCGATCGCGCCATCGCGTCCGCGGTCTCGTCGTCGCTCGGCAATGCCGGACAGGATTGCTGCGCGCGCAGTCGCATCCTCGTGCAACGCTCGATTCACGATCGTTTCGTAAAGGCGCTCACCGACGCATTCGAGAAAGTGAACATCGGCGATCCGCTGGCCGATGCCACCGAGATGGGACCGCTCGTGACGCGGTCGCATCGGCAGCGCGTGATGTCGTACATCGACGCAGGACGATCAGAAGGCGCGACGCTTGCGACCGGCGGCAAGGCCCGCGATGGCGCGGGGACGTACCTCGATCCGACGGTCTTCGTCGATGTGAAGCCGGAGATGAAAATCGCGCGCGAGGAGATTTTCGGTCCCGTCGTCGCCGTGATGCCGTTCGATTCCGAGGAGGACGCTATTCGCATCGCAAACGATTCGATCTACGGATTGTCCGGCTCGATCTGGACTCGCGACGGCTCGCGCGCGTTGCGCGTGGCCCGCGCCTTCGAGACGGGCAACATCTCCATCAACTCCGGCAGCAGCGTGCATCTCGAAGCACCGTTCGGAGGCGTGAAACAAAGCGGCATCGGACGCGAGCTGGGTCTGGCCGCGCTCGATGCGTACACGGAGTGGAAGACGGTTTACATTGATGTGAGTTGAGGGAGTCGCTTGTCGGGAGTCGGGGGTCGGAGCGATATGCTCAGCCTTCTCCGACCCCCGACTCCCGATCCGCGACCCCCGCGAGGAACCATGCAAGGCCGCATCGACACCGACACACTCAAACGACTCGTCGCCGACGACGAGATCGATACCGTCATCGCCGCGTTTCCCGACATGTACGGACGTCTCGTTGGCAAGCGCATCACGGGACGCTTCTTCATTGATGAAGTCCTGCCGCACGGCATGCACGCCTGCGATTACCTCCTCGCCTGCGACATGGACATGGACCCGGTTCCCGGCTACGCCTTCACGTCGTGGGCAAAGGGTTACGGCGATTTCCGGCCGCTTCCCGATTTCAACACCTTGCGAGTGGCTTCGTGGCTTCCGAAGACGGCGCTGGTGCTTTGCGACGTTTATCAAGAGAAGGCCCATGAGCTGGTTCCGGTCGCGCCGCGCAGCATGTTACGTCATCAGCTCAAACGTGCCTCGGACATGGGTTTCTCCACAATGGCCGCCTCGGAGCTGGAGCTTTACGTCTTCAAGGATTCTTATGAGACGGTCGCCGAAAAAGGATTCATCAATGCCACGCCGATCGGCCGCGTGATCGAGGATTACCACATCCTGCAAGGGACGAAGGAAGAACACGTCATTGGCGCGATCCGCTCGCATCTCGAGCGCTCTGGTGTGCCGGTCGAATCGTCGAAAGGGGAGTGGGGGCCGGGACAGCAGGAGATTGGGTTGCGTTACGCCGATGCGCTGGAGATGGCGGATCGGCACTCAATTTATAAGCACGCAGCGAAAGAGATCGCCTGGCAGCAAGGGCATGCAATTACGTTCATGGCGAAATGGGATGAGCGTTATGCGGGATCGTCGTGCCACATTCACATGTCGCTCTGGGACGAGACCGGCAAGAAGCCGCAATTCGCCGGCCACGAATCGCTCGGCGACATTCACTGCTCCAACACTTTCCGTTGGTTCCTTGGCGGATGGATGAAGCATATCCGCGAGCTGTTCGCGTTCTTTGCACCGTATCCGTCGTCGTATAAACGTTATGTGGCCGGCTCGTTCGCGCCGACCGGCATC
Organism: Thermoanaerobaculia bacterium; assembly: GCA_963719365.1. Lineage (GTDB taxonomy): Bacteria > Acidobacteriota > Thermoanaerobaculia > Gp7-AA8 > Gp7-AA8 > JADGNZ01. The sequence goes on from OY970380.1 coordinate 4,411,930, forward strand.
GCCTGGAGCTTCGATAATCGCACAGCGGGATTTCGCATTGTCGGTCACGGTCCGTCATTACGAATCGAATGCCGCGCTCCCGGCGCCGACGCGAATGTCTATCTCGCCTTCGCCGCCGCCATCGCCGCCGGACTCGACGGCGTCGCCAATCACATCGAGCCGCCGCCAGCATTTGAAGGCGACGTCTACAAGGCGGCGTCCGATCTCCCGCACATGCCTCATTCATTGAACGAGTCGATTGCGGCTCTGGCAGAGAGCGCCTGGGCGCGCGAGGTATTCGGCGAAAGCGTAATCGATCATTACTTACACTTTTTCCGAACAGAGCAAAGGAAATTCGACGCTGTCGTCACCGATTGGGAAAGGCGCCGGTATTTTGAAATGGCATGAGTTTGAAGAGTGAAGTTGGAAGAGTGAAGAGTGAAAGCGGCGACGGCATGGTTCCCTTTCACTCTTCACACTTCTAACTTCACTCTTATGGAGAAACGATGCGTCTCGCAGACAAAGTAGCTCTAATCACCGGCGGCGGTTCCGGAATCGGCAAAGCCTCCTGCCTTCTGTTCGCAAAGGAAGGTGCGAAAGTCGTCGTCGTCGATTTGAAACTAGATACAGCCGAGGCCACCGCGGACGAGATTCGGAAAGCGGGCGGGGATGCGAAGGCATTTGCGGCCGATGTCTCCAAAGCGAACGATGCCGAGGCGATGGTTCGCTTTGCGGAAGAAAGCTACGGCAAGCTGAACGTGGTTTTCAACAACGCGGGAGTGTTTCATCCCGACGACGATTCGGTGACGAATACGTCCGAGGCGATCTGGGACATGGTCATCAACGTCAATCTCAAAGGCGTTTTCCTCGGATGCCAATTCGCTGTTCCCGCGTTACTCCGCGCTGGCGGCGGCTCGATCATCAATACAGCGTCATTCGTCGCGATTATGGGCGCCGCCGCACCGCAGATTGCGTACACGGCCAGCAAAGGCGGTGTGCTGGCGATGACGCGCGAGATCGCAGTGGAGTTTGCGCGCAAGAACATCCGCGCCAATTCGCTCTGCCCCGGACCTGTCGAGACGCCGCTCCTCGCCAAACTTCTCTCCGATCCGGCCCGCCGCAACCGCCGCCTCGTGCACATACCGATGGGACGCTTTGCACGTGCCGAGGAGATGGCCAATGCCGCGCTGTTCCTGGCAAGCGACGAGTCGTCATTCGTTACAGGAACGTCCTTCCTCGTCGACGGCGGGATTTCGGCGGCGTACATCACGCCGGAATAGGGTTGTGCTTAGTGTTTGCGCTCGGGAGTGCCCGGCTTCGCGTTCAATGACGGCGGCTTGAGCTGCGGATCGACGGCGAGTGTTGAGGCGACGTCGTGCACTTCGACGCCGAGGGTTTTGAGCGCGCGTTGCGCTTCGAGTCCGGCAAGCGGGAAGAAGCAGCGGTCGTCCCACACGGATTTGTACAGGCTAATCGCGGCCTCTTTCTCGCCCGCGGTGGTGTGTTTGCGGGCGTCGCTCATGGCGCGGTACATCGACTCGTCGCGGGCAGCCAGCTCGTCGTGAACCATGCGCTCGACGGCGATGGGAGGGAGCGCGCCGTGAATGTTTTCGAGACGGCGGACGACGGCACCCTGATTGTTGACGAGGAGCGCAGTCGGGAGCTTCCCGGTGGCGTCGAGGAGTTTGATCGTGGCCGCGTCGCCGGCGTCGACGATTCGAAAGCCGACGCAGCGAAGACCGTCCTGGATGAGCGGGCGTGAGCCGAGTAATGCCGAGTGCTCCATCTCCTTCTGCGATGCCGGAATCCAGTAGAGCGTCAGGGATGCTTTTTCGATCGCTGCGCCTTTCTCGACGAACCTCCAAGGCACGAGATCATCGTCAGGGATACCGGTGCCCGGACCGTTCGGACGCACCTGCCGTTCCGATTGCGCATGGACGTTTGTGGCGGCGAGGAGCACGACGAAAATGCAGAGAAACGTGCGCAAAACGGCGGTGGTTTTGGAGCCTGGGGCAAAGGTCATGAGTGTTGGACGCCTTCCGGATCAGAATGTTTCCGCCGTGATTATCCGCAATCGGCGGCGGCTTGCGAGCTGATCGGGTGGCGCGGCTGTGAACTTCCGTGGGTTTCACGCGGAGGCGCGGAGATGCGGAGGAACACAAAACACGCTGGCCGCCCACACGCGGGGCGGCCAGCGATTTGATGATGCGAAAAATCAGTTGCCGGCGACGAAGAGGTGTCCGGCGTTCTGCGAATAGATCCTGCCGCTCGAGTCCATCGACGTCGGTGTGTAGGCAGCGCCCAGCGCCAGTTGCTGGAAGATCCTCGTCACGCCGACTGCGCCCTGCGGAATCTTGAAGAGGTTGCCGTCTTCGCTGTTGGCATACACGTTTCCGTTGGCGTCGACGACGAATGCGTTGACGCACCACTCGAAACCATTCGGATGATCGCTGACGCAGGTCACCGAACCGTCGGGCTGACGCGTGCAGCTCTGCGTGTTCGTGTTCTGGTAACTCCACTGCACGTTCAGATTGTTGTCGAGCTGCGTCACGAAGTACGCCTCGGGGTACCGTGTTCCGCGATCGCTGTTGTCGTCCGGACAGAAAGCGGGATCGTTGCAATACGAGCCGGTCATGCCGTAGTGATTGTCTTTCGTGACGATCGAGGAGCCGCGGATGCCGGGGGTGACGTCCCAGCCGAACTTGTAGGCGCCGAGGTAGGTGCCGTTCGCGGCGAAGTGCATCAGGTGGCCCTGCGCGTAGTTGTAGCGCGTGTAGGCGCCGTACAGAATGCTCCCATCGGACGCGATGACGGGGCTGGACGACGAGTCATCGAGCACGCGTCCGCCTCCCAGCGAATTCGTGGCGGGATCGACGCCGGTATTCGCACCGGCGCGGCAGCCGCCCGGCGAGCCGTTCGGCGGGAGCGTGCCGCCGGCGCTGACCGGAACGTTGCATCCATCGGTAAAGCGATTGCGGAGCGACTGCATCCACTTCTGGGTGAAGTTCGGATTCACGGCGATGAGGAAGGCCTCGCGGCTGATGAGGTGGGCGCGGCTGACCGTGTAGATCGTGCCGTCGGTCGCGACCGCGGGAGCGATGTTGATGCCTGGCCGCTGCGTGCCGCAGACCACGCTGCCCGGCACTGCCGTCGGGCTGGGCGGCCACGGACCGTTGATGAGCGTGCCGTCCGCATTCGTCGGGAACGCATTCACGCACAGGTCGGTGCCTGCCGGCGCGCCGGCCGTCAGCACTGAGTAGCTGACCTTGGAGATGGCATCCCCCGGCGTGATCTTGACGAGCCACGAATCGATGACGTCGTTGTGGAAGATTTCCGTCGAGTTATGGAACTGGACGGCGTTGTAAAAGAGGTTGCCTGAGCCATCGACCGTAATCGGGCTGGCCACATAGATCGTATTCGTCGTTCCACCGGTGCTGGTCGGGAACGGATTGATTCGTGTCACCGACGCGCCGGTGCTCTTGTTGATCTTGAAGATCGAGCCGCCGGTGCCAGGAACGTAGAGGAACCCGTTCGCCAGCGCGGGATGGAAGACCGGCTCCCAGAAGTCCTGGGCGCTGCCCGGCGCGTCCCAATCGGAGAGGAACTGCCACTGCGTGACGAGCGTTCCGCCCGACCATGTGTACTTCGTCTCGCCCCACTTCTGCGTAGAGTAGTTGCCGTTCTGGTACACGCCATCTTTGTACATCATGTAGACGTTGTTGCCGTCGACGAGCGGCGACTGGTAGTGGGCCAGCAGGTCCCCACCCGACCCGGCCATCTCCTGCGGAACGAGTGGGTCATACACGAGGTTGACGAGGTTTTGGTTCAGAGCCTGACCGACTACCGTGACCTGGCCCGTGTGCTTCGCGTTCAAAGCCCACTGCGGCCATTCCTGGGAAAAGAGGGGCACCGTTACGAGAAGAGCGGCGAACAGAATTAAGCGCTTCACATATCCTCCTTTGCTGGTTGTGGTGAGAGAGAGCACCGGTTGGGGGGACCTGTCCGAGACGCTCGGCGCAGGCATAGGGGCGGAATGACTTGCGTGTTGCGTGGCACGACGGCAATACATCCTTCTTTGACGATCGGCGAAGCCTACGCCCGTTCGTAAGTCGGGCGCAACCGAAATGTTGCCTTGAGACAGGCTCAGCCGCGGGCCGCTCGGAATGCGCCTGCGACTGCGTGGTTTTTACACGCGCGATGCCTTCCGATCCGAACGCCCCTCTTCGCGCCGCCGTCCTGAGCGCGACGCTCATGCTCGAGCCCGGTCCGGCCGATACGCTCGCACTGCGCGTGGCCCCGATCCGGCGCTTCGTGCCGCGGATCGGGGAGCGGCTCGACCTCGACGCGGCGATCTATCGATATCGGATCGACATCGAAGGGAATGTAACGATCCTCCGAGATCCAATCGGTGCGCGAGAGTGCAGCCGAGTCACCGCCTGCGTATCCGAATCGTCCGGACGACGGCACGCACGGCGTCACTCTGGAGCGCACCGCCGCGCACGATGACGGCGACCGGTGGCCGGCCGCGAGAGACGATCGACGCGATTGCAATCGGACCCATACCGGAATGCCCTCCGTGCCGGTGATAAAACGTCGTCGTTAACTCGCCGATCAGTCCCGTCCATGACTTCTGTTCGATTGGCTGCGCCCTGCCGAAAACCGGCGAATTGCCCATCGTCACCCACTCGTCATCGCCATAGGCCGGCGATGGCTCGGTGCTGCCATCGTCAAGGGTCGCTCGTATCGATTTCACTCGCAAGAAGCCCGCATGATCCGCGGCCTCTTCGAAATTCTCTGCGGCGAGGTCCAGCGTGATCGCGTAGTCGCCATCCTCCTGCGCGTCATCGGACGGGTCTTCATTCCAGCCCTTCGGTTTCATCCCGATCCCGCAATGGCCGTGATCGTCATATTTCTCGACGATGTATCCCCGAGGTGCGCGAACGCTGATCCCGCATAGGTCGTGCCGCGGTCCCAGCCGAACGCCAGCCGCGGCGAGCGGTGTCGCGATGGACAGCAGAAGCATCACCGCGATCCTCATCTCCGCATCCTACGCGCGAAATGCCATCCACCCCGCCCGCGTTGTCTCCACGCTCATGATCAGTCTCAGCAAAATCTCCAAGCAGTACGGACGGCAGCTCGTCTTTGTCGACGCCTCGTTTCAGCTCAATCCCGGCGAGCGCGCCGGTCTCGTCGGGCCGAACGGCTCGGGCAAAACGACTCTCTTTCGAATGATCGTCGGTGAAGAATCGGCCGACGACGGCGACGTCTCCGTTCCAAAGAAAATCACCATCGGCTACTTCCGCCAGGACATTGAGGAAATGTCGGGCCGTTCCGTGCTCGATGAAGCCATCGCCGGCAGCGGCCGCCTCGGCGATCTTCACCACGAGCTGGAAGCGCTGCAGAACGCGATGTCCGATCCGGACCGGCTCGACGAGATGGACAAGATCCTCGACCGCTTCGGCCACGTTCAGGAGGATTACTCCCACCTCGGCGGCTACGAGCTCGAAGCGCGCGCCCGCGAAGTTCTCCACGGACTCGGATTCGAGGACGACCGCATCGACGGCGACGTCGGCGCGCTCAGCGGCGGCTGGAAGATGCGCGTGGCGATGGCGAAGGTTCTGCTCGGCCGTCCCGACGTCCTGCTCATGGACGAGCCCACCAACCATCTCGACATCGAATCGATCATCTGGCTCGAAGACTTTCTCAAGCGCTACGAAGGCTCGCTGCTGATGACGTCGCACGATCGTGAGTTCATGAACCGCGTGGTCACGAAAATCGTCGAGATCGACGAGGGCGACCTCGTCACCTACTCCGGCAACTACGAGTTCTACGAGCGCGAGCGCGCCATCCGCGAGACCAATCGCGAGGCCGCCTACGCGCGGCAGCAGTCGATGCTGGCGAAGGAACAGCGCTTCATCGACCGCTTCGCTGCGCACGCGGCCAAAGCGGCGCAGGTGCAAAGCCGCGTGAAAGCGCTCGACAAAATCGAGAAGCTCGAGCCGCCGAAAAAGCGGAAGACGATGAAGTTCGATTTCCGGAAACCGTCGCGCTCCGGCGACGACGTCGTCACGCTGAAGGACGTCTCGAAGGCGTACGGCAAGCGTTCGATTTACGAGGACTTCGATTTCCTAATCCGCCGCGGCGAGCGCTGGTGTGTGATGGGAAAGAACGGCGCCGGCAAGTCGACGCTGCTGAAGATGATCTCGGGCGCGATCGAGCCCGACGGCGGCAACGTCCGCCTCGGCGCGTCGCTGAAGATGGGTTACTTCTCGCAGCAAGCCTTCGACGTTCTCGATCCGAATCTCACGGTGTGGGAGCAGATCCAGAAAGACTTTCCGCTCGAATCGATCGGCACACTCCGCAGTCTCCTCGGCGCCTTCCAGTTCTCCGGCGACGAAGTCGAGAAGAAAATCCGCTCGCTCTCCGGCGGCGAGCGCTCACGCCTCGTGCTCGCGCGCATGCTCCTCGATCCGCCCAACTTCCTCGTGCTCGATGAGCCGACGAACCATCTCGATCTGGCTACGAAAGAGATGCTCGTCGAAGCCCTTCACGATTTCGAAGGCACGATGCTCTTCGTCTCGCACGACCGCATGTTCCTGCGCGGTCTCTCCAATCGCGTGCTCGAGTTGCCCGAGGAACGCGGCGCGGCGCCGCGCGTGTTCGGCGGCTCGTACGTCGAGTACGTCAGCGACAGCGGGCATGAGGCGCCGGGAGTGCATACGTAGGTTGTCGGGTCGCCGCCGGGCCGGCGGCGGTACAGCCGGCGAGCCGTCGGCGCTACGCTTTGCAAGGCCGCCTACATCGCCGCGGGCGTTGCCGCGATCGCGTCGAGCACTTGAATGTTGTGCGCGATGTCGCGGCTTTCTTTTGACGCGATGACGGCTTCGATCGAGGCGATGAGCGGCGGCGGGTAGAGGATCAACGTCGCGAACTTTGCCACTTCCAGATCCTTGATCATGATCGTCGGCGGATGCGCGAACGACGGCTCGGCCGCGAGCAGTTCCGCGAATCGCCAGGCGCCATCGCGGAAGATCAGCAGCGCGTCGCCGATCAGATCGATCTCATTTTTCATCAACACGTCATAGATGTCGGAGAGGACCGGTGAAAGCTCGTCGATCTCGTCGACGACGCCGTTGACCTGCGCCGCGAGCACTTTGTTGACCGTGTTGAAGTCTGTTTGGATCGACGGCAGCTTCGCTCCGGGCGCGACTTGCTCGACGGCGATGCCGAGGTCGAGATCGATGTGCGCGTTCACGCCGGCGAGCATGTGCTGAACGATGACCGGCTCGGGGTGCGTGGCGCCATCGAAGGCCACGCGCCAGCAATGCGACGGCTGCGGGAATGCGCCGGGATGGAAGTAGCCGTTCAGCGCCGCGAAGTAACGGCTGGCGAAGGTGACGTCGAAGAGCTCCATGCGCGGCCCGTTCTGAAAAAGGTTCTGCGCGATGGCCGTGCGAATGGCGATGGTGATGCGTTTGTAGAGCGCCGCGAAGTATCCGATGCGGCTCTCGTTCGCGATGGACCAGGCGATGATGCCCTCAATCGCGGAGACGACTTCATCGATCGTCGTAACTTGCGGGATCAGAGGGAAAGGCGCCGGCATGGGTGGAAGTATTCTATCTCGCTGCTCTTCGCCGTTGCACCACAGCGACCGACACCGTTGCGACGCCGCTGTCGACGGTGCCGCAGGGGCTGGTGATGCGTACCCAGAACGGTGCCGGCGCGGTGATCGCTGAGGCCAGCACCGACGGCGCGTTGCCGCCGGTCGGGTGCGTGAAATCGAGGAATCCACCCTGGTACCACTGATACGAGAGCGATGAGCCGGTTGCGATGACGGAGACAATTGCTGTCGATCCCGCGGGCACGCTCTGATTTTGCGGTTGCACGGCGATCGACGGCGGCGTGCAGGTTGAGACGATCGTGAGCCGCGCGGTGGTGCTGTCGGCCGCGCCGCATTCGCTCGATACGTGCAGCCAGTACGAAGCCGAGGCGATGAGCGATGGTACAGCGAGGGTGGCCGAGGTGCCGGCGTTGGCGGGATGTGATGTGTCGGGGACCGTACCCTGGTACCACTGAAACGCGATCGGCAGTGTGCCGGTCACTCCGGCAAACAATGTTGCTCCATTGCCGGTGACGATGTCGCCGCTGGCAGGTTGGACGACGACCTTCGGCGCCGTGCAGGGGACGATGGTGACCGTGATCGTGTTGCTGTCGGTGCTCGATCCGCACGTGTTCGATGCGCGCACCCAGTAGCTTGTCGTCTGCGCCGGCGAAACGGTCAGCGCCGCGCTGGTTGCGTTCGGAATCGGCGATGTCGTCGTGCCGCTCGTGCCGGCGTACCACTGATACGAGACCGTCCCGCCGCTGGCCGCAATCGTGAGCGGTGTCGACTTCCCTTCGAAAATCGTGATGTCGCCCGGCTGCGATCCGATCGTGACCGGCGGACAACTGTTGACGATCGCGTAGGCGGTGATGCTGTCCGCCGGCGGATCGCATCCATTGGTGATGCGAACCCAGTAGCCGGTGGTCACGGCCGGCTTGACAGTGAGGCTCGAAGACGTCGCGTTGATCACCGGCGCATTCGTATTTCCTCGGGTGCCCGTGTACCACTGGTATTGCAGCGGCGCATCACCCGAGGCCGTCACGGTGAATGTCACTGCGGTTGCACCGACGTCGATAGTGGGACTCGGTTGCGTGTTGATCCGCGGCGGATTGCACACGGGCGGCGTGACCACGCCGCCGGAGCCGTAGACGGCATCAATCGCGGCGATGTCCCAGGCCTGCAGCGCCGAACCAATCGAGTCGGAGTTGAAGAAGACGCTGGAGTTCATGATCGCCGTCGTCGAGCAATCGAGCGGCGGCGCGCAATTGGAGGTATCGGCAGCGTTCTTGTCGGAATGCCGCAGCCCAAGCGTGTGCCCGAGCTCGTGTGTGAGGACGTGATCGAATCCATTGCCGGTCAGTCCCGCGCCGGTGATGCCGTCCTGCACGACGAGGTCGGCTTCGACGATCGTGAAGTACTGCTCGCCGTTTGCCTGATGCGTGGCGTCTCCGGTCCACGCGCCGCCGATAGCGAGCGTGGCGCCATTGTTTGGCTGGAACGAGCCGGGAATCTCGTTCGCGGGATCGTTGAACTGAACAGTGTTCACGCCATCGTTGACGTTGGCTTTGAATCCCGTGCTGGCGATCGTCGTCGTGCCGCCGTACGTGTAGACGATGTTGGATCCGGGGTCGTTCGTCCACGCCGCGAAGGCGCGCTGCATCGACGTGATGCCGCCGTTCAACGCGCCCGGCTGCGATCCGTGGCTGAGAAAAACGACGGAGTTGGGGAAGACCGGCCAGCGGATGCCCAGCCCACCCGATTGAATCAGATACGAGCTGGGCGTGAATGCCGATGCCGTCGCCTCGCTGACGATGCTCTTCCGCAACGGTTTCGGATCGCTGACGATGTAATCCTCGGATGCCTCACGCCCTTGCGCGGTCGCGCGCACGAAGCGGAGGAATTCGGCTTCCAATCGCACCGGCTCGTGATGCGGCGAGCCGTCGACGTTCCATCCGATGATCTCGCCCGCTTCGCGCAGGAGCAATCGCCGTCCGCTCGTGTCCTGCGCCGGCGCGAACTTTCCGACGACCATGTTCTTCGCCACCCATTCGCCGCGATCGTTCGTTTCGAGGAAGAGCAGCACGCGCTCGCCCGGCGCGTACCTAGGACTGCCGGCGACGATGTAGTTGATCTTGCCAACGGAGCCACCGAGCTCGGTGACGTGAATCGTCTCGCCGTTGTTGATCGGACCTTTGATGGCTTCGTCAACGCGAAGCTCCGTGACGGTCTCGATCCAACCGCCCGGAGCCCATCGTCCGTGCGATTCACCGGCAGTGGCGACGACGATCGCTTTCGACGCAGTGACAAGAGTGTGATCCGGCGGGACAAGGAATGTCGCGGCGCTGGCGGTACTTGCCGCAAGAAGGAGAGCAATCGAAATGGCAGCGCGCATCGTTGAGGATCGTAACGGCGACCGGGAGCAATCCGTGATGACAGCGGTCACGGTGCTGCGAATTTCATCGCATAACGAGCATGGCGATGCCGAGGGAGATGAGGAGCCCCGCGACGAGGCGGCGGAAAATGCTCTCGGGCACGCGGCCGAGGAGCGACTTGCCGAAGAAGGTGCCCAGGATGACGGCGGCGCTGGCGCCGGCAAGCATCGGCCAGATGGTCAGCAATTGGCGGCCGGTGCTGAACGCGTAAACCGGCAGGCGCGCGCCGTCGACGACGAGGGCAATGGCGACGGCGGTGGCGACGAAGACTTCTTTGCGCACGTCGAGCGCCAGCATCGCCGCGGCGCGGATGCCGCCTTGGTTGCCGACCAGTCCACCCAGCAATCCGGAAACGCCGCCCGCTAGCCACGCGCCGCGCCGGCCGAAGCGGAGGTGATCGCTCCAACCCGTAATTCCAAATGCGCCGACGATGATGAGCACGATGGCGAAGACGATCTTCAGGGCGCTCGTTGCCGCCGCCGCGTGCAGCAGCGCACCAGCCAGCGCGCCGGCTCCGCTCATCAGGCCGAACGTTTTCAGTACCTGTTTGTCGACTTTGTCGCGCAACGTCCAGAGGCGAAGGGCGTTGCCGATGAAGTGCGGAATCGCGGCGGCAGCCACCGCGAGCTTGACGCCGATCGTCAGGCCGAGGAGCGGCGTGAGGATGCTGCCGATGCCGAAGCCGGCCACAGCCGACACCGCGCCGGCGAAGAACGCCGCGATGGCGATGAGGACCGCTGCCAGCATCAGTTCGTCCGCGCCCTCACAAGATCAGGCTTGGGCGCGTTCTGCAATGCTGCCGGCGGCCGGACGGCGCAACAGACTCTCTCGAGTGCGGCGCGGTCGCGCTGCATCCTCCGATCGCTGGTGATGACCTCGAGAACGGTGTCGAAGACCGCCGCCGCCTCAGGATCGGACGGCTTCGTCAATCGGTAATGCACCCACTTGCCGTCGCGCCGCGCCGATACCAGTCCGGCCCGCCGCAGATATGCCAGATGCCGCGAGATCTTCGGCTGCGTCTCATCGAGGATCTCGACGAAGTAACAGACGCACACCTCGCCCGCAGACATGAGACTCAAAAGCCGGAGCCGGGTCGGATCGCTGAGCGCCTGGAAGAGGGTGACGAGATCGGGCATCGCTCTGATGATAATTGACAATTGATAATGGACAATTGACAACGGGTGGAGCAGAGATCAGGGATTAGAGATCAGAAGGTCGAAGGGGTCAGACCGAAAGTGAAAGTGACGAAAAAGGGCATTGGCTGGGAGGCTGGACAATTTTCGTCACTTTCACTTTCGGTCTGACCCCTTCCACGACTGGTAGGATTTCTGCGGTAGGGATGGCCCGGCTCCGTTGTCAATTGTCCGTTGTCGATTGGAAGCTCACCGCACTAGGCGCGCGATCTCGCGAAACTCGTCGGTCCCGGACACTCCCGTCAATTCGAACAGCACCATCTCCGTCGAGCTGAGTTTGGCGCCTTCGCTGACCATTCTCCGGAGCGCGATCTCGCGATTGGCTGGCGTCCGCGAGGAGACGGCGTCGGCGATGACGGTGACGTCGAATCCGTTCGCGAGAAGGTCGCGGACGGTCTGGTAGACGCAGACGTGCGTCTCGATGCCCGCGACGATCGCGTGCTTCCGGTGCAGATTGCGGATGGCGGTGACGAATTCGGCGCATCCGAAACCTGAAAAGGTCATCTTCTCGACCGGCTCGTAGCCGAACGTCGCTTCGAGCGCGGTGCGGAGCAGCGGAACTGTGTAGCCGAGTCCTTTGCTGTATTGCTCGGTGACAACGGCGCGGATGTCGAGCGCGTGGCTTCCGCGAATGAGACGGTCGAGATTGCGCGCGATGTTTTCGTGGTCGTCGATGACCGGCATCAGTTTTTCCTGCACATCGACGATGACGAGAAAGGCTTCGGCACGGTTGAGGATGGTCATGATCGTTCGCTCATTTACTGCAAGGCGGGCCGCAGATCCACGAACTGCCTTTCGTTGTCAATTGTCCATTGTCAATTGTCAACTGCCCTCGTTGTCCATTGTCAATTGTCCATTATCAATTCCGTGTCACGTGATGATGTTCTGCGGCTTCAGTCCGCGCAAGAAAAGAGCCACGTCGGTAGCAGCGATGCGAGCCATTGCCGTTCGCGTTTCTTCGGTCGCTGAGCCGATGTGCGGCGCGAGGACGACGTTCGGCATGGCGATCAATCGCGGACTGACTGCAGGCTCGTCTTCATATACATCGAGGCCGGCGCCGGCAAGGTGGCCATCGTCGAGCGCGTCGCAAAGAGCGGCTTCGTCGACCAGCTTCCCACGTGCGGTATTGATCAGAAATGCGCCGCGCTTCATCGCACGGATCGTCGATGCATTCATCAGGTGATGCGTCGCGTTCGTCAGCGGTGCGTGGATCGAAACGACGTCGCTCATGGCAAGGAGCTCATCGAGAGATTCGCCGCGGCGGACGCCGATGGTCTCCATGCCGAACGCCTGCGCGCGCGTCGCCACGGCGCTGCCGATGCGTCCCATGCCGATGATCCCCAGCCGCTTGCCGGTCAGTCCGTTGCCGAGGAGGTGAAGTGGTTCCCAGACGCAGCGGCCGGTGGTGCGCACTTCCCGGTCGCCTTCGACGATGCGGCGCATCACCGCGAGAATGAGTCCCATCGTCAAATCTGCCGTCGCCTCGGTGAGAACGCCCGGAGTATTCGTGACGATGACGCCTAGCTCGCGCGCAGCATCGATGTCCACGTTGTTGTAGCCAACCGCGTAGTTCGCAATCATGTGCAGGCCCGGATTCGCTTCGAGCACGTTGCGCGTGAGCGGATCGCTGAGCAGCGTGATGGCGGCATCGGCCTCGCTCAGAATCGTGATCATGTCGTCTTCCGAGCGCTCGTTCTCGCTGGGATGCTCGACGAAGTCGCAGAGCCCGGCCAGGATCTCGCGAACGATGGCCGGATACTGCGCGGTGAGGACGACGACAGGCTTCACGCCGCGAACTGTAGCAGCGCGCCCGGCGGTTACACTTGCCTGATGTCCGCGCTCCTCGGCCGCCTCTTCATGCTCATCGGCATGATCATTCTTCCGATCGGTCTGCTCACCGGTCTGCTGAAGGACAACGTAACGCTGGAAGTGCGCCTGCTCTTCATTGGCGGCGCATTCTTCCTGATCGGCTGGCTGATCGCGAAACGGCCGTAGAGTTGCGCTTCGCGCGTTGTCAGAGGAACCCGAGATCGATTTCGACGCGTGCCAAAGGCGCAAACCTGAATCGATGGCTTCCGGCGGTTAACGCGCGAAGCGCAACCAACCGACAACCGACAACGCGCGCAGCGCAATAACCCAACGCGCGAAGCGCAATCATTCGTCGATCGCGATCGTCTCCACTTTGTCGCCGCGCTCGGTGGGGTCGACGACGGCGGTCATGCCGCCGATGACGCGGCCGAAGATCGTGTAGCCGCCGTCGAGGTGCGGCTGCGGCGAGTGCGTGATGAAGAACTGCGAGCCGCCGGTGTCGGGGCCGGAGAGGGCCATGCCGACGGCGGCGCGCGTGTACTTTTGAAGGTTGATCTCATCGCGGATGGCGTAGCCCGGGCCGCCTTCCATGTCGTTACGCGGATCGCCGCCCTGGATGACGAAGTTGGGGACGACGCGCATGAACGAGCTGTTGTCGAAATACTTTGCGCGCGCCAGCTTCGCAAAGTTCCACGTTGTGATTGGCGCGTCGTGCGTGAGAAGCGCGATTTGAATGATGCCGCGCGTCATGTGAATCGACGCGGTGTGCGGCTGCCGCGACCACTCCACGATCTGCGCATAATCGTTGCGCGTGACCGGCAGCGGCGTGAATTGCGGCCGCGGCATCTTCAGTTTTTGTTCGATTGCGTCGGCGGCGATGCGGCGAACGACCGGGTCGGCATCCGCTAGCCAGGCGTGAAGAAGAGTGGCGCGGTCCGGGTAGTCGATCTCCGAAAGCGCGGTGATCGCGGCGAGCCGGGCATCGTTCTGCTCGTCGCGTCGTGCGCGCCGTTCGGCGGCTTGCAATGTGTCGAGTTTGTTCGGATCGTGCGATTTCGCGAAGGCGCCGATCGCGTAGCCGCGGACGATGACATCGAAATTGTCGAGCGCTTTGCGAATCAGCGGCAGATTGGCGTCGATCTTGTCATCAGCGATCGTTCCGATTGCCTGCGCGCGAACGAGCGTCTCCGAGTCGCGCGCGTAGTTCGCGCGAACGGCGTCGGAGACCGGCGTGGCCGCTTCGAGGACGCGCACTTTCGCCCAGGCGGTGAGATCAGCCGGCAGCAGGGTTTCGTCGCCGAGGTTTTTGGCGATTGCGCCGGCGGCAATCTCGCGGTCCCAGCGCGAGCCGTTGGCGGCGACATCGAGCAGGCGCTTGCGAGCGGTGTCATCCTTCGCTGCGTAGTAACCCAATGTATCGATGGACGAGGCGCGCGTGCCGGGATCGGGATCGTCGAGCAGTTCCATGACACGCTTGGCATCGCTTGCGAGTTGCGGACGCTCGATCGATTTTCGATCCTTCGCCGCGAGACGGCTGATGGCGACGACCGCGTTCGTGCGTACCCACGGATGCTGATCGCGCAGCGCATCGATCAGCAGCGGAAGCGATTCCGGCGATGCGATCCGGCCGAGTGCGGACATCACGTTGGCGCGCGTCTGGTGACTCGGCTCGTTGATGAGAAGCTCGAGACGCGATCGCGCACCGGCATACGCGCGACGCGCCAGGGCGTAGGTGGCTTCCTCGCGAATTCGAGGCGATGGCGACGCCAGCAAATCGGCAGCGATGGCCGATGCTTCGTCGGACTTGAATCGGAAAAGAAAACGGACGGCGCGTGCGCGGATGCCTTCCGGAATCTGCGCGCCTGTGAACGCGGCGTAGCGCGACAGAGGTACGTGCGCCGCGAGTTTGGAGAGCGCCTCGACCGCTTCGCCGGCGACGTCGCCATCATGATCGGCGGCGAATTGGAGGAGCGCATCGACCGAGGTGACGTCGGCGATCTGTCCGAGCGCGAACGCGGCGGTGGCGCGAACGTTCGCATCGGGATCGCTGACGAGCGTCACGAGCTGCGCAACGCCGGCCTGGCGCTCGCCGGCATCGCGAACGCCGTTTCCGTTTGCATCGACAAACGTGTGCGGTCCGATCCGTCCCAGCGCCAGCGCCATGCGCGCGCGATGCAGCGCGTTCGGGTTCGCGAGCCAGGCGTTGGTGACGGCCTCGTCGTACTCGCGGCGGTCTTCCAACTGCAGCATGCGCACTTCTTCGTCGATCGTGAAGCCGTGCGCGGCTGGAGGCGCGGGCGGCGGGACCGGTTGGGGAGCAGGCGGCGGCGTGACGGTCGTGCAGGCAACGCCGAGGAGCAGGAGGGCGAGTGCGGGTGTGCGCATCGCGAGGATGATAGCGCCGCCGCTCCTCTTCGCGAGCATGCTTGCCACGCGCCCGAACCTGACACAGACTGCGCGCTGCATGGAAGCGCCTCCCGGAATCGACGCACACAATCTCGCCCGCCGCTACGGGAGGCGGTGGGCCCTCGCGGACGTGTCGTTTTCCCTGGCCGCGGGAAGCGTGATGATGGTGGCGGGCCCAAACGGCTCGGGAAAATCGACGTTGCTGCGCACGCTTTCGACGGCGATCCGTCCCGATGCGGGCTCAGCGACGATTGGCGGCTTCGATCTCGTTCGCGAGCGCGAAGATGTTCGCCGGCTCGTCGCGCTGCTGAGCCATTCGTCCTATCTCTACGATTCACTCACCGCCCACGAGAACCTCGCCATCGCCGCCGATCACCTCGGCCGTCCGCGCTCCACCATCCCCGCTCTGCTCGAACGCGTGGCCCTCGGGCGCCGCGCCGACGATCCCGTGGCCACGTTTTCGGCGGGCATGCGCAAGCGTCTGTCGTTCGCCCGCGTGTTGCTGCAGGAACCGCGCGTCGTCTTTCTCGACGAGCCGTATGGCCAGCTCGATCCCGAGGGGTTCGCGTTGGTCGACGATGTGGTGCATGAACTGAAGGCTGGCGGCGCGACGGTCGTGATTGCCACGCACCAACTTCCCCGCGCGTCCGGCATCGCCGACGAAGCGCTTCTACTCGACAGCGGTCGGGTGGTGTGGCGGGGGAAGGCGAGCGAGGTGGGGGGACGATGATTTCACTTTTCACGCCCCCCTCATCCGGCTTCGCCACCTTCTCCCCCCGCAAAGAGCGCGGGGGGAGAAGGCGCTCGATGGGAGAGTTTGGCGATGGGTTTGATTTCATGGATCTTGATTTCGCGACAAATCTCAACCACATCGCCAAGATCTCCAATCGAGCCCCTTCTCCCCATCGCTTTTCAGATGGGGAGAAGGTGGCCGAAGGCCGGATGAGGGGCCCAATCGAAAGCAAAGACCCAAAGGTGCTCGCTTGATCGCCGCCCTTCGCAAGGAACTTCTCCTGCAATGGCGAAGCAAGGCGCAGCTCATGGCCATCTTTGTCTTTGGCGCGGCCGCGCTGCTGCTGTTCAGTTTCGCAGTCGGGCCGGATGCCGAGGCGTTGAGGAAATTCTCGGCGGGGTTTCTTTGGCTGGGGCTTTTGCTCTCATCGACGCTCACTCTCGCCGAGAGCTTTCATGCGGAGATGGAGAACAGGGCGATGGAAGGGCTGCTCCTGCTCCCGGCCAGCCCGCGGGCGCTTTACTACGGCAAGGCGATCGCGAACTGGTTGCAACTGCTGTTTCTTGGCGTCGCCCTCGTTCCGGTGATGGTCGTTCTCTACGATGCCGGCACCACGCGCATCCTCGAGCTCATCCTCGTCATCGCCCTCGGAGCTGCAGGACTGTCGGCTCCGGGGACGCTTTACGCGGCGATGACGGCGCAGGTTCGGTCGAAGCAGACGCTGCTGCCGCTGCTGCTGTTTCCGCTGATCGTTCCCGCGCTTCTGGCGTCGGTCAAGGCCACTTCGCTGATTATTCTTGGCGACCCCATGAATCAGGGAAAATCGTGGCTTGTGCTTCTCTTCGCGTTTGATGCAATTTATTGGTCTCTTTGTGGACTTCTTTTCCACAAGGTCGTCGAAGAGTGAGGTCTATGAGCGTTGCTGCGAGTAACAACCGGTTTCCCGCGTTGCCCTGGATTCTGCTCGGGCTCGGAATCGTCTTCCTGGCCATCGGCTCCTATATCGGCCTTTTCGTTGCGCCGCCCGAGGCATTGATGGGGCAGGTGCAGCGGATCATGTACGTGCATGTGCCGACTGCCTGGAACGCGCTGCTGGCGATGACCTTCGCGTTCGTCAGCGCGCTCATCTTCCTTTTCAGCTCGGATTGGAAATGGGACGCGCGAATGGAAGCGGCCATCGAAGTCGGCGTCGTGCTGGCCTTTCTTCTCTGTTGTCAGGGCTCGATCTGGGCCAAGCCGACGTGGGGAGTTTGGTGGGACTGGGATCCGCGATTGACGACGACTGCCGTTCTGCTCTTCGCGTTTCTCGGCATTCTCGCGCTTCGCAAGTTCGTCGAAGATCCGGCGCGGCGCGCGATGTGGTCGGCGGTAGCGACGATCATCGCCTACGCCGACGTTCCCATCGTTTATTACTCGGTGCGCTGGTGGAACTCGCTGCATCAATTGCAGTCGAGCCCGGCCACGGTATCGCGTCAGTTCTGGTTGCCGTTGCGGATGAACGCATTCGGGATTCTTTTTCTGATGACGGCATTCATCATGTTGCGGGCGCGCGTCGGATCGCTGCGGCTGAAGCATGAGCTCGCGCCGCCGCCGGGTGCAGCCGAGGTGACGGCATGAACGGCGGGATGATTCCGGGCGGATGGAACTTCGTCGTCGCCGCCTATTCACTGACGGCGATCGTGCTGGCGATTTACGGCGTGTCCGTGATCCTGCGATTGCGCGCCGAGCTTGCGAAGAAATCGGAGGATCGATGAAGGAAACGATCGACGACGCGATGCCGACGGCAAGCGCTGCGCTGCGCCGCAAATCGCGCTGGTTCATGGCCGGAGCGCTCGTCATTGCCGCTGCCGCGTTTCTCGTGATCACGCTCGGCGGCATCAGCAAGAACCTCGTCTACTACTGGACGCCAACCGATCTGCACGCAGCTGGCGACAAAGCCTACGGCGCGACGATCCGCCTCGGCGGCATGGTCGCTCCGCATTCCGTTCAGGGCCGCAACGGCGCCTCGGGACTCGAGTTCGACGTCAAGGACGCAACCGGAATCGTTCACGTGAAGTCGTCCGGCGTTCCGCCGCAGATGTTTCGCGAGAACATCGGCGTCGTCGTCGAAGGGACGATGACGCGCGCCGGCTACTTTCAGTGCAACCGGCTGATGGTCTCGCACAACAACGAATACCGCGCGCCGAAAGCCGGACACGCGATCGACAAGAAAGAATTGCAGAAGTTGATGCGGAGTACGGAAGGTCTGAAGGATTAGGGAGTCAGTGGATTAGTGATTGGTAGATTAGTGGTCCGGCAAGCGAAGGAACTGGTGATGACGGCGCACGCGAATCACTAATCGACTAATCGACTAATCACGAATCCACTAATCTACCGACCACACCTCACACAACTTGTGTGATGACTGACACCGACCAATGGTCACCCGCTAAGGCCAACTGACGACATGATTCCAACACTCGGACGATTCCTCATTCTGGCCTCGGTGCTCGTGGCCACGACCGGCGCATTCATCGCCTACGCCGCGGGCAGCAAGCGTTCTCCGGAAGGGCTGCGCTGGTCGCAACGCTTCGCGTATCTGTTCGCAGCGCTGATGCTGGCGGCGACCGGCGTGATGGAGTACGCGCTCATCACGCACAACTTCAGCGTCGAGTACGTCTCGCACGTCGGCTCGACGCAGGTGCCGCTCTGGGTGACGATCGTCAGTCTCTGGTCCTCGCTCGAAGGCTCCATCCTCTTCTGGGGTTTCATCCTCGGCATCTACATCGCCGCGACGACGTGGATCAATCGCAACGATCATCAGGAGTACATGCCGTACGCGATCGGCACCTGGCTTGCGGTCGGCGCGTTCTTCAGCTTTCTGATCGCCGGTCCGGCCAATCCGTTTTTGACCGTGGCCAATCCGCCGCTCGACGGACCCGGCCCGAATCCGCTGCTGCAAAACCATCTATTAATGATCATTCACCCGCCGATGCTCTACCTCGGCTACGTCGGGATGACGATTCCGTTCGGCTTCGCGATTGCCGCGCTGCTGCGAGGACGCCTCGGACAGTCGTTCCTGCGGCCGTTGCGCGCATCGCTGCTGTTGCCTTGGGTTTTCCTGACAATCGCGATCATGCTCGGCGGCTGGTGGGCGTACGAAGTTCTCGGATGGGGCGGCTATTGGGCCTGGGATCCGGTCGAAAACGCGTCGCTGCTGCCATGGCTGACTGCGACGGCGGCGCTGCACTCGGCCATCGTGATGGAGCGCCGCGGCGTGCTGAAAGGTTGGACGGTCACCCTCGTCCAGGCCAGCTTCCTTCTCACGATTCTCGGTACGTTCATGACGCGCTCAGGCGTCTTCAACTCCGTTCACTCATTCACCCAGAGCTCGATCGGTCCGACGATTCTGATCTTCCTCGCCGCCGTTCTGCTCTTCTCGGTCATCCTGCTCTCGTTCCGTATCGACTCGCTCGAAGCAGATGGAAAACTCGATAGCGCGGTGAGCCGCGAGGGGATGTTCCTCGTCAACAATCTCTTCTTTGTCGTGCTGACGTTTACGGTTCTCGTCGGCACGTGCTTCCCGCTCATCGTCGAAGCGGTCAAAGGGAAGCAGATGAGCGTCGGCCGTCCGTATTTCGACGCCATGGTCGTGCCGGTGGGAACTGCGCTGCTCTTTCTGATCGGCGTCGGTCCCGCGTTGCCGTGGGGGAAATCTTCAAAGAAAGAAATTCTGCGCTCGCTTCTGCCGCCGTTGATCACCGGCGCGATCGTGATGGCCATCGGCCTCGCCCTCGGCGTCCGCAACGTGTGGACCGTGCTCACGCTGCTGTTCGGCGGTTACGCAGCGCACGTGACGATGGCGCAGATGTGGTTGCCGTTCCGGCAACGAGTGAAGCGCGGTGATGCCATCGGCCCCGCGCTCGTCGATGCGCAGCTTCGCCGCGGACGACGCCGTTTCGGCGGATACATCGTGCACGCCGGCGCGGTCATCGTCTTCGTCGCCATCGCCGTCAGCAGCACGATGCGCACGCAGGAAGAAGTGACGCTGACGCGCGGACAAAGCACGACGTTCGCCGGCTACACGGTCACGTACACCGGCAGCGAAGAGCGCGCCGAACCGCATCGCCAATCGACGATCGCCCGTTTCAATCTCTCGAAGAACGGCTCACCTGTGACGACGATGGAGCCGCGCATGAACCAGTACGCGGCGATGCGCGAGCCGATCGGAACACCCGCCGTTTACTCGACGATCACGCGCGATTACTACATCTCGATCATGAATCTGCAGGGCGATCAGGCCGGCGTGCTGATCATCAACATGCCGATGGTCGGCTGGATCTGGGGCTCCGTGATCATGATGGGCGTCGGCGGCTTGATCGCGCTGATTCCGTCGCGGCGGCGCACATATGTCGTATCGCCGGTGCCGGCAGAAGCCGCGGGCGATGAGGTTCCGGCATGAACCGCACGGTCCTGATCGTCGGCATCGTCATCGTTGCCGCCATCGTCTTCATCCTCTTCGCCGGCCTCGGTAAAGACCCGGCGCACATCGATTCACCGCTGGTCGGACGTCCGGCCCCGACGTTCGCGCTGAAGGCGGTCGGCACGGGTGAAACGATCGACCTCGACTCGCTGCGCGGCAAGCCTGTCGTCATCAACTTCTGGGCGACGTGGTGCGGGCCGTGTTACGAAGAGCATCCGACGCTCGTCGCCAACGCGCGCAATCTGCAACCCGAGGTGCAGTTCATTGGCGTGGTGTTCAACGACACCGACGACAAGATCATGCGCTTCCTTGCCGAGCGCGGCTCGGCCTACCCGACGCTGCTCGATACGAACGGCAAGACCGCGATCGCGTACGGCGTCGGCGGTGTTCCGGAAACGTTCTTCGTCAATCCGAAGGGGACGATCGTGGCCAAGTTTGAAGGACCGCTGACGACCGAGGCGCTGCAGGCCGAGCTGGCAAAGGCGATGCGATGATTGCGACCTTTTTTCTCCTTGCGTTTCTCCAGATCAAAGTTCCCGATGCCGCGCAGTTCGTCGGTCCGCCGCAGGGCTCGCCGCTCGCGGGAGCCGCGCTCGAACGGCGCACGATGGAGATTTCCGCCGAGTTGCGATGCCCCGTCTGTCAGGGGCTGGCCATCGGCGACTCGCCGTCGCAAATGGCGTCGAACATGCGCGACCAGGTGCGCGAGCTGCTTTCGCGCGGCTACACCGAAGCGCAGATTCTGAGCTACTTCGAAAAGTCGTACGGCCAGTTCGTGCTGCTCAAACCAAAGTTCCAGGGCGTGAACGCGCTGGTGTGGCTGCTGCCGGTTCTCGTTCTGGCGATCGGATTGGTGATCGTCGTGACGAAAGCAAAGAGACTGGAGAAGGCTCCTGTGCACGCTGTGGAGGCGACGACGCCAGCAGCGGTTGACGAGGATCCGTACCTGGCGCAGGTCCGCGAGATGGTGGAGAAATCATGACGGATTGGGTCAGCGCCGGCGGGATGATCCTGTCCGGCCTCATCGTCGGCTTCATGTTCTGGTACGGAATGAAAGGCCGCGCGACGAAGCCCGATCTGGAGCGCCGCGACCTCGAAGCAAAACGCGACGCGCTGCTCCAACAACTTCGCGAGCTGAAGGAGATGGGCGGCAGCGAGGAAGAGAAACGGCGTTTGGAGCGCGAGACTGCCGATGTGCTGCGCAAACTGGATGCGCACTCGGTCAAACTGACGCCGGCGAAACGTAGGTCGGACTCTCCAGTCCGACCCTCGGCCGAAGATGGTCGGACTGGAGAGTCCGACCTACGTTCGGCTTCTGTCGTCGACATCGCTGCGGCTACCCGCGCCGCCACGATCCGCGGCTTCCTCTGGGGCTTCGCATCCATCGCCGTCCTCGGCGGCATCGCCTGGTTCGTCACGGAGAAGGCGACGCCGCGAACGGAGAGCATGACCGGCGGCGGCGCGCCGATGACGAGCTCCGCGCAGCAGGCCCCGGCGCAACCGCCCGATCCCGCGATGCAGCAGGCCGAAGAGGCCATGGCCAAAACGCCCGACGACCTGTCGATGCGCGACGAGCTGGCCAAGGCCTATCTCGAGCGCGAAAACCTGATGAAGGTCTTCGAGCACACGGCCTACGTTCTCAAGCGCGCTCCGAACGATGCCCGCGCGCTGACCTACCAGGCGCTCGTCCGCGTCTCGATGGGCCAGAGCGATGGCGCGGTGGAGATGCTGCAACGCGCCATCAAGTCCGACCCCGACCTCACCGACGCGTACGTCGCGCTGGCCTGGGCCAACATGCAGGGCGGCAAGACCAGCGAGTCAGAACGGCTGATCGCCGAAGCCGGCCGCCGCCATCCTGATCAGAAAGAAAAGCTCGATGAAGTCCTGGTGCGGATGAAAGAGCAGATGAAGAACGCGCCGCCCGCAGCGATGCCAGCGAATCATCCCGCGCTCCCGAATCCCGACGGCTCGCAATCGGCATCGTCGCCGATGACCGCCGCGCAATCGGCTCCCGCAGCCGCCGGTGGCCCCTCGGTCCACGTGACCCTGACGCTCGATCGTTCCGCGAAATCGTCGCCCAACGCGGTGCTCTATGTCATCGCCCGCGCCGCCGGCCAGACCGCCGGTCCTCCAGCTGCGGTAAAACGCATCATGGCGCCGAGCTTCCCGCTCGAAATCGACCTCACCACCGCCGACTCGATGATGGGCCAGCCGCTGCCGCCGTCGGTGCACATCGAAGCCCGCCTCGATTCCGACGGCGACGCCATGACAAAGAATCCCTCCGACCCTCACGCGTCCCAGGACGGCGTGGCGACGAACGGGGGGAAGGTGGGGTTGGTGTTGAAGTAGGGGAGTTGCGGCGCAGCGGTATCATTACAGCGCTATGACCAGGGTCGAGTCGATCGAGCAGGAAGTCGAGCAGTTGAGCCCCGAAGAGCTGGCTGCGTTCCGGGCGTGGTTCGTCGAGCGGGATTGGCAGGCTTGGGATCAGGAGCTCGAACGCGATGTGGCCGCGGGGCGTCTCGACAAGTTTGGGGATGAAGCGCTCGCGGAGTTCCAACAAAAACAGTGATCTGATGAAGCCTCGAAAAACGTTACCGACGTTCAAGGATGAAGACGCCGAGCGCGCGTTCTGGGCGAAGGCAGACTCGACGGAGTATTTCGACTGGTCCAAAGCGCAGAAGATGTCGTTACCAAACTTCCGCCCAACGCGAACGAAAACCGTTTCACGCGGAGACGCAGAGCCGCGGAGTTGAAACTCACGCCGATCTGCGTGACATCCGCGCGGCCCGTCTAGACGCGATTCTTCCAATAGCCAGGTTTGCGACTCGTGTGTGCGATGGCGACGATGTAGATGTCGTGCTCGCGAACTCGATAGGCGACTTTGTATGGGAAGCCTGTTACTCGCCATTCGCGGCTAGGTAATCTGCCTTTTCGCGGTGTGCCGATCTCGGGGTATTCGAGAATCTGCTCGATTGCGCGAGTCACGGCGTCGAAGAGCTTGCCGCCCCAGCCAGGCCGGCGCGCCTCGTACCATCGGACCGCTTCGGTCAGTTCAGCAGATGCTGGGACGCTGACGAGAAACGGCTTCACCGCCCGAGAATCTCGCGCTCGATGCGCCGCTTCACTACCGACCACGATTCAAGTTGGATCGTTCCCGCCTCAATCGCAGCGATCCGGCGCTCGATTTCGATATCCCACGCTGCCTCGGCGCCGGGATCTGCTGGCCCATCCAGGCTCGCGAGCAGCTCCGCAGCGAGGTTGGCGCGCGTATCCGGCTCCAGGCGGAGTGCCTCAGCGAACACGGCTTGCTCAGTCATCGACATGCCGTCGATCTTACCTCTCGTCGTGCCGGCCAACAAGCAGAGCAGAGGTTCTTCATCAAGTAGTACTATTTCACCGAAGCCTAGGGGTGGCCGCAACGTCGGCCTGAGATCACACCCTTGAACCTGATCCGGTTTGGACCGGCGTAGGGAAAGGCATTGGGGTCATGATGAAGGTTGTTCGCGTTGTTTCCTTTCTCCTCTTTTTTCCTGTTCTTGCTTCTGCCGCCGCGCTGAAAGGTGTCGTTCGCGGTGTTGATGGAAAGCCGGTTGATGCGGCGACTGTCGCGGTCGAGGGATATCGCATGGCCACGACTGATGCGGATGGGCGTTTTTCGCTCGATGTGCCGCCCGGGAAGTACACGCTCGTCGTCACGCGCAGTGGCTTTCAATCGGTGGCGATGAAGGCGGGCACTGAGGCGGACATGGAGATCACGCTGCGGCCGGGGCTTGCGGAGAACATCGTCGTTAGTGGTATTCGTGCCGAGGCGCAGACGCCGGTGACGAAGAGTGACGTCGATCGCGCGACCATCGAGCGCGATTACTACGGGCAGGACATCCCGCTCTTGTTGCGCGATACGCCGTCGATCGATACGTATACCGAGTCGGGCGTGGGCGGATCGGGGTACTCGTACATCACGTTGCGGGGGATCAGTCCGACGCGGATCAACTTCACGCTGGATGGCGTGCCGCTGGCCGATTCGGAAGACATGGGAACGTACTTTGCGGACTTTCCGGACCTCGCGAGATCGCTGCAATCGATTCAGGTGCAGCGCGGCGTCGGGACCTCGACGGTCGGCTCGCCCGCGTTCGGCGGCTCGATCAATTTCGAATCGATCGCGCTGGCTCCGGTTTCATCGACGAGCGCGGAAGTTGGCGTTGGATCGTTTGGAACCAGGAACGCCACCGTCGGATACCAATCGGGCGCGCTGCCAGGCGGTTATGCGTTTTACGCGCGGCTGTCGGCCGATCAATCGGATGGATTCCGGGAGTCGTCGGGATTCCGAGGCCACAACCTTTTTGTCAGCGCGGCGAAGCAGGATGACAACTCGCAGTTGCGATTGACCGGTTTCACCGCGCACGAGTGGACCCAGCAATCGTTCGATGCCGCCGATTCCGACACGCTGAAGACGGACCTTCGCGCCAATCCGCTCGGCCCGCAGGATCGCGACAGTTTCGGTTACGACCTCGCGCAACTCCAGTACCTGCGCGCCATTTCTCCGCAAACGAACATGACCGCCTCGGCGTTCTATCAGCGCGGCTACGGCTGGTACCGATTGTCCGGCGATCAATACGGTCTCGATGGTCTGCTCATCGGCTCGATGGTGACGCTGAGCACGACGCACGGCCCGTGGACTGCCAACTACGGTCTGCACGTGAATGAATTCGAGCGCACGCACACGCTCGATTCTGGCGGCGAACGTCTCTATTCGAACTACGGCACGAAAGGGGAGGCCAACGCGTTCGCCAAGCTGCGTTACGACGAAGGACGCTGGCATCTCTATTCGGACGCGCAGTTGCGCACAACCAACTTTCACTATCACGGCGACGTCGCCATCGCGCCGATCCGCTGGACGTTTTTCAATCCCAAGCTCGGTGCGCGTTACGACCTTTCTTCGAACAGCGGCATCTACGGCTCGGCAGGGATCTCGACGCGCGAACCGACACGCAACGATCTTTTTCAAGGCGAGGACAACGCCTCGTTCGCGCACGATCTGCACGCCGTGCGGCCGGAGCGCGTCGTCGATCTCGAAGCAGGATGGGACGCCCATCGCGGACCGCTCACGGTCAGCGCGAACGTCTACGCGATGGAGTTTCGCCACGAGATCGCGTCCACCGGCGAGCTCTCGGACATCGGCCTGCTGTTGCGCCGCAATGTCGATCGCAGCTACCGGCGCGGCATTGAGTTGGAGTATGGGTGGCAAGCGATGCCGAAGCTGCATCTGCGTGGAAACGCCAGCATCAGCCGCAATCGCATCCACACCTGGACGCAGTTTTACGATGTCTACGACGCCGCGGGAGACGTCACCGGCAGCGAGCCGGTCACGTATCACGACGTCAATCCCGTGCTGACGCCAACGATGATCGTCAATCAATCGATCGACTATGCGGCTACGTCCTCGCTCACGTTAGGCGCGACTGGACGCCACGTCGGGCGTTCGTATCTCGACAACACGAACAACAGCTCCTTCGTCGCGCCCGCATTCTCAACGATTGATGCGAGCGCGGCGATCCGGCTTTCGCACGACACGACGTTGCGCGTGCAGATCAACAACGTGCTGAACGACAAGCGCGTCTTCCCGAGCGGCTACAGCTATCTCTTTCTCACTCCCGAAAAAACCATCAACGGCATCGCGTACTACTACCCGCAGGCCACGCGAAACGCCGTGGTGATGGTAGATTTCCGGCGTTGACCTTCACGCCGCTCGAGATCGCCGCGGTCATTTTCACGCTGACGAACGTGTGGCTGGCGATCAAGGAGAACATCTGGACGTGGCCTACCGGCATCGCCAGCGTGCTGCTCTACCTCGTCGTTTTCTGGCGCTCGCACCTCTACCTGAATGCGGGTCTGCAAATCATCTACTTCGCGCTCTCGATTCACGGCTGGTACGAGTGGCTGCACGGCGGCGAGAACAAGACCGAGCTGAAGATCACGCGTGCGTCGTCGAAGATGTGGACGATTCTGATGTCGATCGGCGTCGTTCTCACGGTCGGATTTTTGTGGCTGTTGCGTGCAACGTCGCATGATGCGTCGCTGCCAATTTGGGATGCGGTGACGACGGCGTTCAGCATCGTCGGGCAGTTCATGCTGAACACCAAGATCGTGGAGAACTGGTTGATCTGGGCGATCGTGGACGTGATCTACGTCTTCATGTTCATCGATCAGAAGTTGTATCTCACCGCCGGCCTCTACGCGTTCTTCGTCGTACTTTGCGTGAAAGGGCTTCTCGATTGGCGCCGCACCGCGCACGCCTCGGCCTGACCGTTTGTCTGATCGGTCCGGAGTGCACGGGCAAGACGACGCTTGCCCAGCAACTTGCGGCGCATTTCGGCGCGCCGTGGGTTCCTGAGTTCGTGCGCGAGTACGCGTCGCGCGCGCGGCGACCGCTCACAGTTGATGATGTCGAGCCGATTGCCCAGGGGGAAATTGCGCTGCTCGATGCGGCAGCCCCTGCCGATGCGCTGTTGATCCTCGATACGGATCTTGTCAGCACAGTTGTTTACAGCCGGCATTACTACGGAGCATGTCCGGAGTGGATCGTGGCCGAGGCGGTGATGCGGCAAGCGGATCTCTATTTGCTGACGGGGATTGATGTGCCGTGGTCGGGCGATGACGTTCGCGATTCCGCCGAGACGCGATCGATTTTGCATCGCGCATTTGCGTCGGCGTTGGATGCGCTCGATGCGCGTGTGGTGGAGATTAGCGGTTCGGTCGAGGATCGCTTTGCGGCGGCGGTTGAAGAGATTGGTCACGCGGAGACGCGGAGGCGCGAAGGGAGTTAGCCGCTTTCTTCTTCGCGTCTTCGCGGCTTCGCGTGAGAAGGCTTACGCCGCCATGTAATCGGTGCGGTCGATTACCAGGAGCAGTACGCAGCCGTCGTCGCTCACGATCTCGCCGTGATGCGTGCCGCCATCGGCGTGATGGAAGTCGCCTTTGTTGAGGTAGGTCGAGCCGATGCGGCAGCTTCCGCTGATCACGAACGAATCCTCGGGGCCGTGGTGATCGTGGCCGGCGAGGTGCGCGCCGGGTGCGAAGGTCATGAGGATGGTGGCGGTGCCGCGACCCTCATCGATGGACAGCTCTTTCATCGTCACGCCCGGCACGAGGCGAAGCCATCGGCCTTCCTTCTCGCGAACGGTGCGCGTGTTCTGCGGCGTGTCGCGGGCGGCAGCAAGGATGCGGGCGCGGAGTCCGGCAGGCGGATCGACCGGCGTGATCGTGGAGGCGACAACGATGTCGAGCAGGTCGAGATCTTCGATTGAAAGGGTTTCCGTCATTGTGTCCCTGCCGCTAACTGGCCTCGTAACTCTCTCATTCCAGCACACAACATACCGCGTACGTCAGCTTCCGAAAGGCTGTAAGCGTTTACAAGATCGTCCACTGTCATCCCGTACCAGGCATCCTCGACCAGTTGGCGAGGAGTAGCCGCTTTTGGTACTACGGTCGCCGGCCGCTTTTGGGTTTGTCGGGCCAAAGCATGGTCCCGGGTGGCCCGGAAGAGCCAGGTTTCCGGATCGCGGATCGCGTCATTCCGGCTCAGCGCATCGAACGCGTCCGCCAGCGCGTCGGCGGCCGCGTCGCGATCGCCGGTGATGCGCAGCGCAAGCGCATACAAGCGCGAGGCTTGACGGTCGTACAGGTCGGCGATGGCCTGGCGATCAAACATGGGATGCGGTGAGTTTAGCTGATCGGGGGGTGGGGAGTGGGGAGTGGGGAGTGGGAGTCGGTTTTTTTGCAGGCCCTTTCTGTTGGACGCTCTCGGGTGTCGGTAGTCGGTTCGAGAGTTGCGCGCCCGGTTTTACTCCCACTCCCCACATCCCACTCCCCACACCCCGAACTACCATGTCCTCATGAACTGGCTCATCAAGAACTTTCTTCGTGGCCTCATCATCGTCGTACCGATCGCGCTGACGCTTTATCTGATCTACGAGGCGTTCATGCGCATCGACCGGCTGCTGAATCTGCCGACGCCGGGCGCGGGATTCGCGATCACGATTGTGGCCATCATCGCCATCGGCGCGCTGGCGTCGAACTTCTTCGTGCGCAAGTTTCTCAATCTTACGGAAACAGTCTTCACGCGTGCGCCGCTGGTTCGGCTGATCTATGCGTCGATCAAGGATCTGCTGGAAGCGTTCGTTGGCGACAAGAAGCGATTCGATCAGCCGGTCACTGTGATGATCACCGAGGGGGTGCGGACGCTGGGATTCATCACGCAGGATGATCTCGAATTCCTCGGGCTTCCGGGCCAGGTCGCGGTCTATCTCCCATTTTCGTACAGCATGGCCGGGACGCTGCTGCTCGTACATCGTGATCGCGTGGAGCGTGTTGCCATCGACAGCGCGAGCATCATGGCGTTGGTCGTGTCGGGAGGCGTGTCGCGGGCGGTGAAGATGAACGGCGGACCTGTTGCCGGAGATTCGCGAACCGCGGCTGACTAGCGGAGATCAGGTGCGTCTACTTATCCGCACCCAAGCCGTTCGAATAATCATACCGGCGCGAGAGATGTGGTTGGCGTTGATTGCTTGGGAAAACGCGCAACCGTAAGCAGGCCAGCAGTTTCCGGACTTTGCACCGGCTCTTCACCCATTTGGTCCACCGGTTGCGAATGTGGAGACATTCACAAGGAGAAACCATTGCGCAAATTCGCAGTTGTGATGCTCAGAATCTCGTCCCTTTTCGCCGTTTTTCCCGCTGATGCAAGCAACTTCCGGGTTGCGGATCAGGTGTACCTGCCGATTGCCGGTAGGGTCTCCGTGTTCCGCACCGACGTCTTCATTTCCAATCTGTCGTCCGATCCCGTCACCGTGAAGATGGTTCTTGCCTCGGGCCAGGATGGGACTTTGACGCCGAATCTACCGAAGATCTCGCTCAAGCCATTTGAACGACGTGAAATGAAGGACTTTTTCCAGAGCGTGCTTGGCATCTCGAACGGTGTGGGACAGGTCGTTTTCAGCGCGTGCCGGACGCCTGCAGATTGCTCGGCCGCGGATGCCAATGGCGAGAACGTAAACTATCGCGACATCTCCGTGGAATCGCGGATCTATGCAGTCGATGGCGATGGCAGGACTAATGGTCAGCTCTTCAACGGCTATCCCTGGTACAGCTATGTTTCGATGCTTGCAGCGCCGAGCGGACTTGACCGAGTCTTCATCACGGGACTCCGCAACACTGGTGCAGCGGGAGAAGTCGGGACGTTCCGGACGAATATCGGCGTGACAAATTCTTCGCAGTTCTCCAGCACGACCCTGACCCTCCATCTTTTCGACCGTAATGGTGCAGCCCTCGGCGATCGCCAGATTACGCTCGGTCCACTCGGGCAACTCCAACAGGAGGTCAGCGTGCTGTTTCCGGCATTCATACGATCGCCTGATTCCACCGGCGGCTGGCTGACCGTCGAGCAGACGTCCGTAACTCCGACTACCGATGCCGCGACCCAACCGGGATGCGAGGACGGTTGTCCGGGATTCTTTGCTTATGGCTCGTTGCTCGACAACGGGACGAATGATCCGACGACGCTGGAAGCGCAGTATTTTGCTCACCTGAGCAGTGACGCGATCAAAGCGATCTACAAGAACGGCGACAATGTTTCGCCCGCGCGGCGGGCGGTGCGCCATTGACTCCGATCATCGAAAGATCCGGACGAATAGAGATTCTTATGAGACTTCGCACATCCGTCGTTCTCCTAATCGTCAGTGCGCTTCCTCTTTTGGGCGGCACATTTCCGGACAAACCGGGAACGCAGCGGGTCACAACGACTGCAAACGAAAGTGTGGTCCGAAGCGCTACTCCTGACGGGCGAATCATTGATGGGATCTCGTCGAGCGCGACTGGTGAGCTCCGGCTCATCGTCGAGTTTCGCGATACGCCGCTTTTCGCGCGGGACCGGCGCTCAGCCTTGTCTACGAACACGCAGGCTCTCAAGTCGCTTCAGGCCAGATTCGCGCAATTCGCCAATGATCTGAAAACGATCCATGCCGATATCGCGCGCAGAGTAAACGCAGCCTCAGTCAAGAGCGGAGCTTCAAGCGTCGTCATGCCGCAGATTACGCATACATTTGCGGGCGTCTATGCTGGAGCGAGCGTCATCATTTCGCCCGACGCATTGGAGCAGGTCAGACAGTTGGATTACGTCGCTGGCGTTCATCTCGATCGTGAGGTGCATGTGTTCTCGACGGAGAGCGACGCGAAGATCGGTGCCGATCAGGTTTGGGCCCAATTAGGAACACAAGGCAAGGGCATTGTGGTGGCCGTCATCGACACGGGAATTGACTACAACCACGTCGCACTCGGCGGTGGGTTCGGTCCTTCATTTCGAGTCATTGGTGGTCATGACTTCGTCAATAACGACGACGATCCGATGGACGACTACGGCCACGGCACGCACGTCGCCGGAATCATCGGCGGTAACGGCGGCGGTGTGATTGGCGTCGCTCCGCAGGTGAGTTTTCTCGCCTACAAAGTTCTTGATTCCACGGGCGGTGGGCTCAATTCAACGATCATGGCGGGAATCGAGCGGGCCGCCGATCCGAACGGCGATGGCAATTCGAGCGATCATGCCGATGTAGCCAACATGAGTCTCGGCGGGCCCGGCTCGCAGGACGATCCAATGTCGAAGGCCGTCGAGACCGCGTCAGCAGCGGGTGTCGTTTTCGCGATTGCCGCGGGCAACGCGGGCGCCTTTTATGCCGTCAGCTCGCCCGCTAATGCGCCGTCGGCGATTGCGGTCGGCGCGACCGATCTCAATGACAACATCGCGCCTTTCAGTTCCGAGGGACCGGTGGATGGGACATTCGCAATCAAGCCAGAAGTGGTGGCGCCGGGGGTGGACATCGTCTCGGCCAGGGCTGGTGGTGGGACGCTAACAGCCAGCGGCACGTCGATGGCCACGCCGCACATCGCCGGGGTTGCGGCGTTGCTGCGCGCGATTCATCATGACTGGAGTGTCGAAGACATCAAGGCTGCCATTGTAGAAACGGCCAAAATCCTCGGCAACGACGTCATGACCGAAGGAGCCGGACGTGTCGACGCACTTGCGGCGGCGACGGATGATCTGATCGCACAGCCCAGCACACTGAACATGGGACTCGACGCCGGTACGTCAACGACATTTAGCGCTTCCAAACAAGTCACGATCTCGAATCGCTCCAATCATCCGGTGACGGTGACCTTGAATGTGACCGGCAGCCGTTTTGGTCTGAGCGCCGTTGTCGATCCGGCCTCACTCTCACTCGGCGCCGGCGAAACGAAGAACGTATCCGTAACGATTGTGGCGTCGAATGACCAGATCATTTCACCGACGGAAGGATCGCTCGCGCTCTCAGGCGTGCTCACGATGAGCGGCGGCTCCGTGCCGGTGCATGTGCCGTGGGCGATGGTGAAGGCCGCGACGCTCACGATTACGTACGCTTCCGACAATATTTTCGAGGCCTTCGCGGCATCGACGTCGTCGGCGACGTTGGGGCACGTGATCAGCGACGTGGGCAAGCAGAGTGCCGCCATGACGCTACCCGCCGGCCGTTATGACATCAAGATGGTCGAGATTGCGCTGCACCAGGACACAAACCATCGCATTTTCGTCGTGGAGGATCAGCCGCTCAATAACAGTCTTGCTCTCAATCTCACACCAGCCACGGCATCGAATGAATTGGTTCTCAATGCCTCGGACGACCGTGGCCTGCCGCTCACCAGAATCGCCACAGGCAATGGTCAGTGTGTGCAATCGGTCTTTCTCTGGTTTCCGGCCGGATCGGCTCTGGCCTGGTCAGAGATTTCAACGAACCCGAATGACCACATATTCTATTCGTCGCTTACACCGCGATTCAAAAACCTGCCATTCGAGCGGTGTGTGGACTTCGATCATCAGGGAATTTATGTTGCGGACTTTCCCGAGATACAAGGACTTAATGGCAGTGTGACCGCGACTATGGACGCCTCCGCCTGGAGCAAGCAGAACGTCCGGGTCCTCGCTCCGGCCGGCGCCGTGAACCCGATCAAGACGATCATTCCAGGGATCATCTGGAGCGGTGCAAACTTCACGTATGAAGACTTGTTTGGCGCTCCATTCCCGCTATATGCAAAAGCCTTCGATGCCACACTGCATCTGACGCCTATCCAGCATCCTTCAATGAATGGGACAGGCTTGTTCGCGCTCGCGGTGGACCCACCAGCCGGCGCCGTCATTATTAACCGGAACCCATTAGGCAACAACATCGCCGCCGTTCAAAGTCCGGCGGCGCGGCGTTCCGGCGATGGTCTTGTTTTCCGGAAGTACGTGACGAAAAGGCCTTCGGAGTACGTCACCGACCCGGCGGAGACCGTTACGTTCGGCGACGGCCTTCTTCATCCCGAAACCAGCATCTGGCTGGACACAAGCGGCCAGTTGACAACGACCTTTTGGTTCGGTGCGTTTGGCGAACAACGAGACCTCGAGGGCGCCAATGCACAATTGCGTGTCTTCGACGCGTCGGGGAACGTCATTCATGCAGCGCAAACATTTCTTCCTCCATACCCTCCCGGCCCTCCGGGAATCTACCGGCTCGAGGAAACGACGCCGGTCGTCAGCGATGGCATCTCCGGGACCGCGACACTCGAGGCGCAGTTCGATACGCGCCTGGGGGATGATGCGCCTCCCGCGTTTACGGCGTTACGTTTGCTGGATGCCAATGGCCGGTCCGTTTCACGGCTCCCACCGCACACGGCGGGCGCGCTTTACTTTGCCGCCCTCGACAAAATTCCTATTGGTGACGGTGGGGTGCGTTACGCTTTGGTGCGAGCAGAGGCGACAACTCTGCAGTGGAAGCCTCACGGGAGTGACGCCTGGCGGCCACTGACCTGCCTGGTGGGCACGACCGACATCGCCAATGGGCGGACGGACATCGATGCGCTCGGCCACATTCCTGACGGTACTTCGTTTATGTGTAGTGTGTCGGGAATCACCGATACATCAGGCCTGGCCGATCTTCGGATCCATGTCGCGGACGTGCCTGGTAACGCGCTCACTTATACGCTTTCGCCCGCGTTTACGGTCGAGCCGGCGGGCCGGTCCCGAGGTGTGGCACATTGACGAGTCAATGGATCGAATTTGAGAGGCCGGTGTTCATCCCGGCCTGGACTATGCGACTGTGTAGCGGTTTGCTATTGCTCGCCGCTGTAACGGCACCGCTTGCGGCCGAGGTGACGCGATTCCCCATTGAATCCATTTCTATTCAGGGGACACATTTTGCTTCGATTCCCGTGATGCTGGCCGAGTCGCATCTCGTTGCCGGCCGCAGTTACACCGAAACGGAGCTTCACGATGGCGTTCTCAGGATCAACCGTTTGCCGTTTGTGCTTCATACGGACGTGCGTCTTGAGAAAGGATCGGCGCGCGGCGCGTATGTTCTGGTCATTACGGTCGAAGAAACCAAGCCGCTATTCGTCAGCCTCGGCGAAATCCGCCGTCTCCTTTCCGCCAACACCCCGGTGCTTGGTCTAAACGGTGTACCGGTAGCGTTTCGAAATGAGCTCATTCGCACAACCGCCAACCGAGGGACGGTGGGCGGCAGGATCTTCGTTGGTGGCAAAGGCTTGCTGACCGCGTCAGTGACGCGACAGGGAGTCGATCACTTTTCGCTGGGTTATACGCAATACAACCTCTTCGGCACGAACGCGTCCGTTGCGGTGCTCGCCGACTATGTTCCGCGGGACTACTCGATACCGGCACAGTTCGGACCATCGCCGCATGTCACGACGATCGATCAGGTGGACGCGCAGTTGATCGTGGCGGTTCCGCTATTTGGCAACAACGCTCTGCGGGGCGGGATCGATCACTCGCCGGTGGTTTTCCACTTTGGCGGATCACCGGGAGTGCCATTGCGGTCGACCATCGTAGGGAATGATCGTTTGCAATTGCTCTGGGTCTATGACTCGACGACGGATCCGATTTTCCCAACCAATGGAACGTATGTTGACGCCGGCGCTGATATCGTATCGGCACCTGTCAGCATCAAGAGCGGGAATTCATCGCAATTCAATGATTATCGTGTCGCCCATCAGACGGATTTCGAGATCAAGGCTGACCGGTATTACGAGTTTGTGCCGGGCCAGTCGGTACAGGCTGGCGGCGATGTGTTGTCTCACGATGGCAGCACATACCGCGAATACGTCATCCGCGGCGGCTATTCGGCCAGTCTGCTGCCACGATGGAAACAGTTCAACGGCAGCGAACTTCGTTTCGAAGCGCATATTTCCCGCGATTACCTTGCATTTCCGCATCAGACCACGACCTCGCGCGGGATTGCCGATGCAGGGGTCGCATTTCGTAATTCCTGGGGATTGCTCCGGTTCGATTTCGAATACACAGGATGGCGCCAACCCAAGTGACGTGCAGAAGCGCGGCAATCGCTTGTTTGCTTGCAGTGCTGGGAGCCGCTGCGTCTCGGAGCGATGTACCGCACGTCTTTTCCCGTCCGGATGGCGCGATCATGATCCGGCTTCCTGCGAGCCCGATCGCCGGCGATCGCGTGATGACGCAGTTGCGTAGTGGCCTTACGACAGCCTTTGTGCTGCTGGTCAAAGGGCGGGACACCAACGGTCACGAGCGAAAGCTGGGCGCGCGCGTCGAGATTCGATACGAGCTGTGGGATGAGAACTACATCGTGGCCGTCATCGACGGCACGGGACGGCGCGAAAGCCGGACGATCGACAACTACGCGCACCTCGTTGACTGGTGGTCGCACACGCCGGTACTTCTGGGTCCACCGTCGTCCTTGAGGCAATCAGGCCCGGTCGCGGTCAGCCTGGAGATGGTGCCCTTCTCGCCCGAGGAGGAAGCGGACACCCAACGTTGGCTCGCGCATTCGCTGAACACCGCGAACAGCCGCGCAAGCGGGCAAACAGCCGCAAATGCCCAGCCGTCGGAGGGCTTGCTGGATATCATCATCGGCACAGCGATTCATCGTCAGGCCATCCTCTCGTTTCATTGGGATGTCCGCATCGAAGCATCGCCGCCAAAATGAAAGCGCGCGCGGTCTCTCTCGTCCTGGCAGTCGTCGTTACCCTGGCGGGATTCGCCTGGTTCTTCCGGCAGCTCTCATTCGTTTCGCTGGGACTTGCGGCGAATACGGAAGTGCAGCGCGCATTGCGTCAGAGTCTGAGCGATCAGAAACGTCTGTCGCGCTCCGATCCCAGTCATGCTGTTGTGTACCGCCAGCGCTTCGAGGAAGTCCGGCTGCTGCTGACGCGAATGGAGATCCTTTCGCTGACCGGCCGCAAGCTGGCCAGCGCGCTGGAAGGCACCCTTCTTGGGCTTGTCGCACTCGTCGTCGCGTCGGGAAGCATCATCTACCTGATCGAGCATCGGCGCCGCGAGCTGAGACTCGTGCAACTTCGGGAATCGCTTCTGGCCTTATCGCGTGGTGAGCCTGTATCGTCGCCGCGCGGCAACCGGCGGGATCTGATCGGACGAATCAGCCTCATGATCGAGTCGACGTCGAACGCCATCGATCGTGACCGCCGGCGGATGCGATCCCTCGAGCACCTCTCGTCGTGGCAGGAAGCGGCGCGCCGTCATGCCCACGAGATCCGCACGCCGCTGACGGCCGCAAGGATGGAGGTTGCACGTCTGCTTTCGTGGGCCGGACAGCAGCTCCCCGGCGAGCAGGCAGCGCTAGCCAGTGCGCAAGCCAGCATCTTCGAAGAGCTGGAGCGGCTGCGCGCCTTCACGACCGCCTTTACGTCGTTCGCCATGCTCAGTCCTCCGCGGTTGGTGTTGCTCGATCTGGCGCGCTTCCTGGACGATTTCGCTGTTACCTTCGCCAGCGCGTGGCCCGCTCTCCGGCTGGAGTCCGAGCATGCAGGAGAGCGATCCAAGGTGATGATGGACGCGAACCTGATCCGGCAGTTGCTCGTGAATCTGGCCAACAACAGCGCGCAGGCCTGCGATGGCCAGCACGGACTTCTGCGTCTTCGCGTCTGGCGGGAAGGGAAACAGGTTTTCGCGGATGTCGCCGATGACGGCCCCGGGATTCCCGCATCCATTCGCGATCGTCTATTCGAGCCTTACACGACTACCCGGCAGATCGGAGAGGGGATGGGACTGGGCCTCTCCATCTGCAAGAAGATCATGCTCGATCATGGCGGCGACCTCGATCTCGTTCCCAGCGATCGGGGAGCAACCTTCCGGCTCACGTTCCCGGCAGGAGATGACCTGCGTGGCTAAGTCTCCCTTCATTCTTCTCGTCGAGGATCACCAGAAGATTCTGGTGAACACGATGCTGCAGTTGCGCGAAGAAGGGTTCGCCGTACACGCGGTCGACAACGCCGCGGCCGCGCAGGATTTTCTGGTTATCCAACAGCCCGACCTCCTCATTCTCGACGTCCGCCTCGGCACTGCCAGCGGCATCGATCTGATTCAGCGCCTCGTCGAGCAGAAGCGTTTCCCTCCCACGATCATCATCTCCGGCGAGGCCTCCATCACCGAGACCGTGGAAGCGCTGCGGCTCGGCGTTTACGACTTCATCGAGAAGCCCTTCACGCGCGAGCGGCTGCTGCAATCGGTTCGCAATTGTCTCGATCATGCCTCGCTGCGGCGCGAGCTCACCGAGCTTCGCTCCCGCGCCAACGTGGCCAAGACCATCCTCGGGCGCTCGCCGGAGATCGTGCAACTGCGGGAGCGCATCGAGAAGGTCGCGGCGACCGATGCGCGCGTTCTCATTCGTGGCGAGAGCGGGACTGGCAAGGAGTTGGTTGCCAACATGCTCCACCGCCACAGCGGCCGGAAACAGAAGCCGTTCGTCAAGACCAACTGCGCTGCCATTCCGGCGCACCTCATCGAGGACGAGCTTTTCGGCCATGCCCGAGGTGCGTTCACGGATGCAAAGCACGCCAAGGCCGGACTGTTTGAAGAGGCCGACGGCGGCACGCTTCTGCTCGACGAGATCGGCGATATGGACATCGCGCTCCAGTCGCGGCTTTTGCGCGTTCTCGAAGATGGCAAAGTCCGGCGCATCGGGGAAACGCAGGAACGGCAGGTCAACGTGCGCGTGATCGCAGCCAGCAATCGCGATCTGCAGCAACTGATCGGACAACGCTTGTTCCGCGAAGACCTCTACTTCCGCATCGCCACCGTCCCGATCGACGTTCCGCCGTTGCGCCAGCGCGTGGCCGACATCCCGCTCCTCTTTACGCACTTCCTCGAGGTGTTCTGTGCCGAAGCGCAACGGCGCCGGCTGACCATCGATCCCGAAGTGATTCCGGCGATCGAGCGTTACCGCTGGCCGGGAAACGTGCGGGAGCTGCGCAACGTGTGCGAGCAGCTCTCGATCTTCGGATCCGATCCCATCACCATCGATCAATTGCCGACGTCGATCCTGCAGGCCGAGCCGGTGGGGGAAAGCGGCGTCCTTCGCCTGACAGAAACCGCGGTCGATCTCTCGCTCCGCGACTTCCGGGAGCTGTGCGAGCGGGAGTACATCGAGCGCGTTCTCCGGCGCGTGAACTGGAGCTTTCCGGCAGCGGCGAAGATTCTCGACATCCAGCGAACCTACCTTCATCAGAAAGTGACGGCGCTGAAGATCGCGCGGCAGCCGCACAAGCCTGACCGGGATTAAGAAAACCGAACGCGCGCACGCTTTCTGCACCGCGCTTCCGCGGCGCGCGGCAGGACGCGCGGACCTCACTGAATACCGTGTCTTGCGTCACCGCCAGTTTTGGATATGATCGCCGCCGTTTCGCGGGGAAGCGCGCCATCCGCCGTGGCGTCTGTTCCATGCCCTTGTTTCACGACTCCGAAATCCTGGACGGTAGCAGCCTGTAAATGGCTCAGATTTTCCACCGCAGCACCAATACTCTCGCCCGCGTCACGATCTTCGGCGCTGTTTTTGCCGTGGCTTTCGTGCTGTGGGTGATCGGCGGCGTGGTGCGGTCGCCGTATGCGACCGATCAGGGAATCGAGCGCGAGCAGCCGGTGCCGTTCAGCCATCAGCACCATGTCGCCGGACTCGGCATCGATTGCCGCTACTGCCACACCTCGGTCGAGACATCGAACTTCGCCGGCCTTCCGCCGACCCAAACCTGCATGAACTGCCACTCACAGATCTGGACGAATGCCGCGATGCTCGAGCCGGTGCGCGCCAGCTTTGCCACCAATAAACCGATCGTCTGGTCACGCGTGCACCGGCTTCCGGATTTCGTCCATTTCAATCACTCCATCCACGTCAACAAAGGCATCGGCTGCGCGAGCTGCCACGGCCGCATCGACAAGATGGCCCTGACGTTTCAGGCCTCGCCGCTGACGATGGAGTGGTGCCTGGAGTGCCACCGCGCCCCGGAGAAATTCGTCCGTCCGCGCAACGAAGTCTTCAACATGGCTTACATCACCACGGAGCAGGAAACGATCGGCCCGAAACTGGTTCACGAGTACAACATTCAGAAGTTGACGACGTGTTCGACATGTCATTACTAGGGGGTGGGGTGTCGGGAGTGGGGAGTAGGAGAAAGACAACGATGTCCTTCACAGGCGAATCGATCTCGTGCGAACGAACGAAAGTCTGCGGAAGGCGCCGGTTTATCTCCCACACCCCACACCCAACTCCCCACTCCCCAACAAAACAATGAACGACCCCAAAACACTGAACCTCGCGGACTTCCGCAAGCGCATCGGCAGCGAATACTGGCGCAGTCTGAATGAGCTTTCGCGCGACGACTTCGAGCAGGTCGTCGAGACGGAGTTTCCGCAGGGTGCGCTGGCGCTGGACCGCGGGGTGGATCGCCGCGATTTCGTGAAGTTGATGGGCGCGTCGATGGCGCTCGGCGGTCTGGCCGCCTGCAACCGTCCGGCAGAGAAGATCGTCCCGTACGTCCGCCAGCCGGAAGGACTCATCCCCGGCAAGCCGATTTTCTTCGCCTCGGCCATGACGATCAGCGGCTACGCGCACGGCGTGCTCGTGGAGAGTCACATGGGACGCCCGACGAAGATCGAGGGCAATCCCGATCATCCTTCGAGCCTCGGCGCCACGAATTCGTTCATGCAGGCCTCGATCCTCGGCCTCTACGATCCTGACCGCTCCCAAGTGGTCCGCCACCTCGGCGAGATTTCAACCTACAGCGATTTTCTGGCCGCGCTCCAACCCGAGCTGAAAGCAGGCGCGGCCAACGGCGCCGGAGTTCGCATCCTCACCCAGAGCGTCACCTCGCCGTCGCTCGGCGCGCAGATCCAGCAGGTGCTCGCGCAGTTCCCCGGCGCGAAATGGCACCAGTGGGAAGCCGCCGGCGGTCATAACGTGCGCGAAGGTTTGCGCCTCGCGTTCGGCGGCTACGCGAATGCCGTCTACCATTTCGACAAAGCAAATGTCGTCGTCGCGCTCGACTCCGACTTCCTCGATCGCGGTCCCGGTCATCTTCGCTACGCCCGCGATTTCTCGAACCGCCGCAGAGTGCGCAAGGGAACGAAATCGATCAACCGTCTTTATGCGATCGAGTCGGGTCCGACAGGCACCGGATCGATTGCCGATCACCGTCTGGCAGTGAAGCCGTCGCAGGTCGAGGCGTTCGCGCGTGCGATTGCCACCGGCGTCGGCGGCGGCGCGGTCACGGCGCCGGATCACGCTAACTGGATCGCCTCGCTCGTTCGCGATCTCCAGAACAGCCGCGGCACGAGCATCGTCATCGCCGGTGAGGAACAACCGCCGGCCGTTCACGCGGTCGCCATGGCCATCAACCAGGCTCTTGGCAACATCGGCGCGACGATCACGATCACCGATCCCGTCGAAGTCGCTCCGGTCAATCAACTCGATTCGCTGAAACAACTCGTTGCCGACATGAGCGCCGGCGCCGTGAAGACGCTCATCATCATCGGCGGCAATCCTGCCTACGACGCGCCGGGCGACGTGCCCTTCGTCAAGGCGATGGACAACGTGCCGTTCCGCGCGCATCTCTCGCACTACTACGACGAGACGTCGATGCACGTGCACTGGCACATTCCCGAGACGCATTACCTCGAGTCGTGGTCCGATGCCCGCGCGCACGACGGCACGATCTCGATCGTCCAGCCGCTCATCGCACCGCTCTACAACGGCCGCTCGCCGCACGAGATCCTCGGCGCGCTTCTGGGCGGGATGGATCAGTCGCCGTATGACGTCGTGCGCAATTACTGGCAGACGAAGGCCGGTACGCTCAACTTCAACAACACGTGGCGCAAGTGGCTGAACGATGGGGTCATCGCTGGCTCTGCGCTGCCTGCACGAACGGCGGGCGGGACGCCCGCGGTCCCAGGGGCTCCGACACCCGACACCCGAACCCCGTCGGCCTACGAACTACGCATCCTTCCCGATCCCAACATCTACGACGGCCGGTTTGCCAACAACGGATGGCTCCAGGAGTTGCCGAAGCCGCAGACGAAGATCACCTGGGAGAACGTCGCGCTGATCAGCCCCAAGACGGCGCAGGCCATCGGTTACGACGACAAGCGCCGCGACGAACTGGTCAACGAGAAGCAGACGCTCATCGCCAACGTCCGTTATCGCGGCAAGACGCTGCGCACACCGGTCTGGGTCGTGCCCGGCCACGCCGACAACACGATCACGATGTTCCTCGGCTACGGCCGCACCGCTGGCGGCAAGCTGGCCACGCCCGCGGAAGCCACCAGCATGCTCGCTCCGGAACTGGCGGCCTTCCATCTTTCGGGCGGCACTGCGGGAGTCGATGTCACGCCCTTCCGCTTCGCCGACGCGCTGAACGGCGGTCCGGGCGCGGAGATCGAACTGACTTCCGACGGACCGTACGAGATTGGCTGCACACAGGAACATCAAAGCCTCAACATCAGCGACGTCGGCGAGGACCGCGGCATCATCCGCTCCGCCACGTTCGCCGAATATCTTGCCAAGCCTGACTTCGTTCGCGAGCACAAACCGGAAGAAGAGCTGAGCAAGGAGTCGATGTATCCCGGCGTCGACTACAAGTCGCACGCCTGGGCGATGGTCATCGACACCTCGGTCTGCACGGGCTGCAATGGTTGCGTCGTGGCTTGCCAATCCGAGAACAACATCCCCATCGTCGGCAAGGAGCAGGTCGTGGCCGAGCGCGAGATGCACTGGCTGCGCATCGATCGTTACTACAAAGGCGATCCCGCGAATCCGGAAGTCTTCCATCAGCCGGTCCCGTGCATGCAGTGCGAAAGCGCGCCATGCGAGCCGGTCTGTCCTGTCGGCGCCACGTCGCACAGCAACGAAGGTCTGAACGACATGACCTACAACCGCTGCGTCGGCACGCGCTACTGCTCGAACAACTGCCCTTACAAAGTGCGGCGCTTCAACTTCTTCCACTACTCCGATTACGAAACGCCCGCGCTCAAAGCGCAGCGCAATCCCGACGTCACCGTCCGCACGCGCGGCGTCATGGAGAAGTGCACCTACTGCGTGCAACGCATCAACGCCGCGAAGATCAACGCCGAAAAGGATGGCAAGAGTGGCCGCCGCGTCCGCGACGGCGAGGTCGTCACCGCCTGCCAGCAAGCCTGCCCGACGAACGCCATCGTCTTCGGCGACATGAACGATCCAACGAGCGCAGTCGCTGCGCTCAAGTCCGAGCCAACGAATTACGCACTGCTGGCAGAACTGAACACGCGCCCGAGGACGACCTACCTCGGCGCGATACGCAATCCCAACCCGGAAATCAAGGGATAAGCAAATGTTGAATGTTCAATGTTGGATGTTGAATGTTGAATGGAGGGGCGGCTCTCTGTCGATCGGCGAAGCGACCTTCGCGCGGCCTTTCCATTCAACACTCAACATTCAACATCCAACATTCAACATTCGCTTTTCAATCTAATGGCTACCCGCAACGAATCACCACTACACGAAATCCGCCCGGTCACGCAGGAGATCCCGGAGCGCTTCATCCCCGTTCCCACGGTCGAGCCGGGGCATACCTTCGCGTCGGTCACGGATCAGATCAGCGCCATCGTTCTGCGGAAG
Organism: Thermoanaerobaculia bacterium; assembly: GCA_963719365.1. Classification (GTDB taxonomy): domain Bacteria; phylum Acidobacteriota; class Thermoanaerobaculia; order Gp7-AA8; family Gp7-AA8; genus JADGNZ01. The sequence continues at coordinate 4,454,542 of OY970380.1, forward strand.
CGGATGCCGAAGCTCTGGTGGCTCGGTCTGGCCGCCGGCATCATCGGCGTGATGGTGCTCACCGCGACCATCGGCAAGCTCGTTCTCGTCGGCGTCGGCATCTGGGGCATCAACCATCCCATCGGCTGGGGCTTCGACATCCTCAACTTCGTCTGGTGGATCGGCATCGGGCACGCCGGCACACTGATCTCCGCGATTCTGCTGCTGCTGCGTCAGGAGTGGCGTACATCGATCAACCGATTCGCCGAAGCGATGACGCTCTTCGCCGTCTCCGCCGCCGGTTTGTATCCGGCGCTGCACACAGGGCGGCCGTGGTACGACTTCTGGCTCTTCCCCTACCCGAACACGATGACGTTGTGGCCGCAGTTCCGCAGTCCTTTGATGTGGGACGTCTTCGCGGTTTCGACCTATGCGACCGTTTCGGCGCTCTTCTGGTACGTCGGGCTGATTCCCGATCTGGCAACGCTGCGCGACCGCGCCCGCGGCAAAGTCGCTCAGGTCATCTACGGCATGCTCTCCCTCGGATGGCGCGGTTCCGCCAAGCACTGGTTCCGCTACGAATCGACGTACCTGCTTCTGGCCGGCCTCTCCACGCCGCTCGTGCTCTCGGTTCACACCATCGTCTCGTTCGACTTCGCCGTCGCGCAGTTGCCGGGATGGCACGCCACGTTCTTCCCGCCCTACTTCGTCGCCGGCGCCGTCTACGCCGGTTTCGCCATGGTTCTCACGCTGGCCATTCCGGCGCGCAAGATGTTCCACCTCGAGGACTTCATCACCATGAAGCACCTCGAGAACATGGGCAAGGTCATGCTGGCCACGGGCCTCATCGTCTTCTACTCGTACTGCATGGAAGCGTTCTTCGCGTACTACAGCGGCAACAACTTCGAGCGCTACATGTGGATCAACCGCGTGTCCGGCCCGTACTGGAAGATGTACGCGATGCTGATCATCTGCAACGGCGTGGCGCCGCAGATGATGTGGTTCCGCAGGATGCGCACCTCGGCGTTTGGGCTCTTCTTCACCGCCATGTTCGTCAACGTCGGCATGTGGCTGGAGCGCTTCGTCATCATTCCGACGTCGCTGCACCGCGACTTTCTGCCGTCTTCGTGGGGCATGTACCACGGCACGCGCTGGGACTGGAGCATGTTCGTCGGATCGATCGGACTCTTCCTCTTCCTCTTGTTCCTCTTCGTTCGATTCCTTCCCATGATCTCGATCTTCGAGATGCGGACGATGCTGCCCGAGGCGCAGGCACATCCGGAAGGACACGAGGCGTAGGCGATGGCGATCGGCAAAGTCAGAACCGGCACGTACGGCATCATCGCGGAGTTCTCTTCGCCTGCCGATCTCACCGCCGCCGCCGAAGCCGCGCGCGACGCCGGGTATACGGAGATGGACGCCTTCTCGCCGTTCCCGATTCACAACCTTCACGAAGCCGTGGGGATGAAATCGACAGGATTGTCCAGCATGTCCGCCATCGTGCTGATCGGCGGGATCATCGGCGGCATCGCCGGATTCTTCATGTGCTGGTACGCCAACGTGATCAGCTATCCGCTCAACATCGGCGGCAAGCCATTCAACTCATGGCCGGCGTGGATCCCGATCACCTTCGAGTGCACGATCCTGATGGCCGCGTTCGCCGCCGTCTTCGGCATGCTCGCGCTTAACGGCCTGCCGATGCCGTATCACCCCGTGTTCAACGTGAAGCGCTTCGATCAGGCGTCGCGTGACAAGTTTTTCCTCGTCATTCAGGCCCGCGATCCGAAGTTCGATCTCGACGCCGTCTGGAAGTTTCTCGAGGCACTCCATCCCCGCGAGGTCATCGATGTTCCCTGGTAGCGTGATCACGCAGCGGAACGCCGGCGTCTCGCCGGCTGGCCCGGCGGCGTCCCGCCGCCGCGGCATCGCGCTATTCGTGTTGCTCATCGCGCTCACCGCCTGCCGCCAGAAGATGTCCAATCAACCCAAATACGACCCGCTCGAGCCGAGCGAATTCTTCGCCGACGGCATGTCCGCCCGGCCAAGAATCCCTGGCACCGTCGCTCGCGGCGAGCTCGCCAATGACACCTTCCTCGCCACCGGCAAGATCAATGGCGCCGACGGGGACGGCTACCCGTTCCCGATCACCGCGCAGGTCATGGATCGTGGACAGGAACGCTTCAATATCTATTGCTCCGTCTGTCACGGCCGTACCGGCGACGGCAACGGCATGATTCCGTCGCGTGGTCTGCGGCGTCCGCCGTCGTATCACACCGACGCATTGCGCAACGCAAAGACGGGACACTTCTTCGACGTGATGACGAACGGATTCGGAGCTATGCCTTCGTACGCCGTGCAGGTTCCGGTCGAAGATCGCTGGGCGATCATCGCCTACATCCGCGCGCTGCAATTGAGCCAGAACGCGACCACGAATGATTTGCCGGCGGATCAACGGGCGAAGTTGGGAGCGTCGCAATGACGGCGGGCGTGAACGAAACCAACACCTCGGAGACCGGCATCAGCCGCTGGCGCATGCCGTCGCTCGTCATCGGCATCATCGGTCTGGCTCTCAGCGCGATTGGCTACTTCATCAATCAGGAGACATTTTTCCGCGCCTACTTGCCGAGCTTCCTCTTCTGGTTCTCGATCGTCGCAGGCTCGCTGGCCGTGCTGATGTTGCAATACGTCACCGGCGGCGAATGGGGCCTCATGATCCGCCGTCCGCTCGGCGCCGCGGCCCGCACGATGCTCTGGATGGTCCTTTTCTTCATCCCCATCATCATCGGCATGAAGTATCTCTACCCATGGTCGAACACGCAGTGGGCGATGGCCGACGAGAACGTCAGCAAGAAACTCGACTGGCTGAACTGGAAGCGCTTCCTCGCCTTTGCTGCGCTCTACTTCGCACTCTGGAACCTCTGGGCGTGGCGCATCCGCGCGCTGTCGCTCAGCTTCTACAAAGACCGCTCGCCGTACACGGAGCTCAAGCGCCGCAAGTGGGCCGCCTCGGGACTGCTGATGATCGTCCTGACGCTCACCTTCGCATCGATCGACTGGATGATGTCGACCGAGCCGAAGTGGAGCTCGACGATTTATGGCATCACGTTCGTCGTCGGATGCGCGCTTTCGGCGCTCGCCTTCGTCACGTTCTTCCTCACGCGGCTCGTGAACACCGCGGCGATGGGCTCCCTGCTCAAGCCAACGCACCTGCGCGACCTCGGCAACCTCATGCTGGCGTTCGTCATGTTTTACGCGTACACCACGTTCTCAGAATTCCTGCTGATCTGGTACGCGAACCTTCATGAAGAGATCCCGCACTACCTGATTCGTACCAGCGGACTTTGGGGCGCCGTTGCATTTTCCGTGGCCATGTTCCACTTCTTCCTGCCGTTCGGATTGCTCTTGATGCGTCCGATCAAAGACCGGCCGAAGACGATCGCCATTGTCGCCGTGATCATCATCATCATGCGTTACGTGGCCCTCTACTGGCTCGTTGCGCCGTCGTGGTACGGCGAGCATTTCACCTGGTCGTGGATGAACCTCACATCGCTGCTCGGCATCGGCGGCATCTGGATCTGGGCCTTCATCGGCCAGCTCCGCGGACAGACCATCATTCCGATTCACGAGACGTGGGTCGAAGAAGCCATTCGGGAAGGAGCGCTGAAGGTCAATGGCTGATCACGCTCACTACGGCGAAGACGACATCGTCAATCCCGAAACGCGCCATGAAGAGAGCGACGTCAACACGCGCGCGCTGCTTTGGTCCGTCGTCATCTTCGTCATCTTCGCGGCTCTGACGCATGCGGTGCTCTATCTCCAATTCCACGCCTACGCCCGTCACTTCCGTCACGAAGCGGCGCCGCCGCTGACGATGATGTCGCGCCCCTCGGATGCCTCAGTCCCGGCCGCGCCGCGTCTGCAGCCGTTCCCGACGAAGAATCAAACGGGATTGATGCCGCCGTACTCGGTGACGCCAGTGACCGACATGGCCGAGATGCGCGCCGCGCAGGACAAGCAACTGAGTGAGCCGGGATGGGTCGATCAGAAGAAGGGCGTCGTTCGCTTGCCGATCGAGACGGCGAAGCAGCTCGTGGTGCAGCGCGGCCTTCCGGTGGTGACGCCATGACGTTTTATCCGGCGTCTCCCTCCGCATCTCCGCGTCTCCGCGTGAAATGGTGTCTGATTTTCCTTCTCGCGACGACGCCGATCTTCGCGCAGACCAACTCCGCCACGCCCCCCCAACTCCCCGGCAAAGTCGCCATCGATCAAAAACTCAACGCCCAGCTCCCGATGGACCTGATGCTTCGCGATGAATCCGGCCGTGTCGTTCGTCTCGGCCAGTACTTCAATCACGGCCGTCCGGTGCTCCTCAACTTCATGTACTACCGCTGCCCCATGCTCTGCCCGATGGTCATGGACGGCATCGCCAACGGCCTGACCGAGCTGCGATTCGACATCGGCAAAGAGTTCGACGTCATCACCGTCAGCGTCGATCCGCGCGACACGCCGGAACAGGCCACGGCGAAGAAGGAAACGTACGTCAAACGCTACGGCCGCTTCGGCGCCGCCGACGGCTGGCACTTCTTAACCGGCCCCGAAAGCGCGATCAAGAAGCTCACGGGCACAGTCGGATTTCAGTACGCGTACGACATCAAGATGGACCAATTCGCGCACGGCGCCGTGCTCCTTGCCGTCACGCCGCAGGGCCGCGTTTCACGTTACCTCTACGGCTTCGAGTACAAAGCGCGCGATCTTCGTCTCGCCCTCGTCGAAGCCTCGGCAGGGAAGATCGGCAATGCCAGCGACGCCATCCTTCTCCTCTGCTATCACTACGATCCGGCCACCGGTAAATACAGCCGCTCGGCCATGAACTTCGTCCGCGCTGGCGGCGTGGCCACGATCCTCAGCCTCGCCGGCTTCATCTTCATCATGATCCGTAAAGAGCACTCTCGATGATGCTTTCTGATTTTCCGTTGTGGCCCGAGCAGGCCTCGACCGTCGCGCCAGGCGTCGACGCGCTGATGACGTTCATGTGCATCGTCTGCGGCGGCGTCTCGGTGATCACGTTCTTCGTGATTTTCTATCTGGCCATCAAGTACCGCCGCACGCCCGAGAACCAACTGGCTCAGGACTACGAGCCGCCGAAAGCGCTTGAGGCAGCTTGGATCATCACGCCCTTCCTCATCTTCATGTTCATGTTCGTGTGGGGATCGTGGCTCTTCTTCCGGATCCAGCGCGTTCCCGAAAACGCAATCGACATTTACGCCACCGGCAAACAGTGGATGTGGAAGTTTCAGCACGCCAGCGGACAGCGCGAGATCAACACGCTGCACGTTCCGGTCGGCCAGGCCGATCCGCATCACGATGGCTTCCGAAGATGTGATTCACAGCTTGTTCTTTCCGGTGTTTCGCGTGAAAGCCGACGTCCTGCCGAACCGCTACAAGACGATGTGGTTTCAGGCCACGAAGACCGGCCGGTTCCACATCTTCTGCGCCGAGTATTGCGGCACGCTGCACTCCGGAATGATCGGCTGGGTCGAAGTGATGGAGCCGGTCGACTATCAGAAATGGCTTGCCGGCGGCGCCGAGGGATCGCTGGCGTCGCAGGGCGAAAAGCTGTTCCAGAAATACGCCTGCAACACCTGCCACACGAACGACGCCACAGGACGCGGTCCGGTGCTGCTGGGTCTCTACGGCACCACAGTCACGCTCGCGAACGACGCCACGGTCACGGCTAACGAAGATTACATCCGCGAGTCGATCCTCAACCCGCAGGCGAAAGTCGTCAAAGGCTTCGCGCCGGTGATGCCGACGTTCCAGGGCCAGGTCAGCGAAGACGATCTCCTCAAGCTCGTCTCGTACGTCCACTCCCTCGGCACGCAGAAGACGGCCGTCGTTCCCGTCGAGACTCCGTCATCGAAGGAGACCAGCGCCGGCTCGCCGCTCAAACCGGGCGCAGGCATTCCGCCGCAAAAAGACAAAGGTGCCACGCCATGAGCTCATTGACACTGCACGACGTCCGCTTCGTCGAGCCGGAAGCGACGCGCAACTACATCACGCACGATTACGGCGCGCTCTCCTGGCTCCTGACGAAGGACCACAAGCGCATCGCCATCCTCTATCTCTTCTCGGTCACCGCGCTCTTCATGCTCGGCGGCTTCTTCGCCGTGGTCATGCGCATCGAGCTCCTCACGCCCGAAGGCGACCTGCTCACGAGCGACACGTACAACAAATTCTTCACGCTGCACGGCATCGTGATGATCTTCTTCTTCCTGATTCCCGCCATTCCCGCGGTGCTCGGCAACTTCCTCTTGCCGCTGATGCTAGGCGCGAAAGATCTGGCCTTCCCGAAGATCAACCTGCTGAGCTGGTACCTCTACATCATCGCCGCCGTGATGGGCCTCTACATCATCATCACCGGCGGCGTCGACACGGGCTGGACGTTCTATACGCCGTTCTCGACGCAGTACTCCAACACACACGTCTTCGGCGTCACATTCGCCGCGTTCATCGTCGGCTTCTCGTCCATTCTCACTGGTTTAAATTTCCTCGTGACGATTCATCGCATGCGCGCGCCCGGACTGACCTGGTTCCGCCTGCCGCTGTTCGTCTGGGCGATGTACGCCACCAGCATCGTGCAGCTCCTTGCCACGCCCGTTCTCGCCATCACGCTCGTCATGCTGATGTTCGAGCGCATCGTCCACGTCGGCATCTTCGATCCCGCGTTGGGCGGCGATCCGCTCCTCTTCCAGCACATGTTCTGGTTCTACTCGCACCCGGCCGTCTACATCATGATTCTGCCGGCGATGGGCGTGGCCTCGGAGGTCGTGGCCGCGTTCACGCGCAAGAAGATCTTCGGCTACACGTTCGTCGCCTACTCGTCACTCGCCATCGCGTTCCTCGGGTTCCTGGTCTGGGCGCACCACATGTTCGTCGCCGGCATCTCGGTCTACTCGGCGATGATCTTTTCCTTCCTCAGCTACTTCGTCGCCGTCCCCTCGGCCATCAAAGTCTTCAACTGGACGGCCACGTTGTATCGCGCGTCCGTCGCGCTGATGACGCCGATGCTCTACATCCTCGGCTTCATCGGACTCTTCACCATCGGCGGTGTGACGGGCCTTTTCCTCGCTGCCATCGGACTCGACATCCACGTCACCGACACCTACTTCGTCGTCGCCCACTTCCACTACGTCATGGTCGGCGGCGCGGTCATGGCCTACATGGCCGGTCTGCACTACTGGTGGCCGAAGATCACAGGACGGATGTATCCCGAGTGGTGGGCGCGTCTCGCCGCGCTGTTGGTCTTCGCCGGTTTCAACCTGACTTTCTTCCCGCAGTTCGTTCTCGGCTACCTCGGCATGCCGCGTCGCTACCACGCCTACGCGCCGGAGTTCCAGGTGCTCAACGTCATGTCCACCGCGGGCGCCTCGGTGCTCGCCGTCGGCTACGCGTTACCGCTCGTTTATCTGATCTGGTCGCTCTGGTACGGCCGTCCCGCCGGACCGAATCCGTGGGGCGCTGTCGGATTGGAATGGGCAACATCGTCGCCTCCGCCGATGGAAAACTTCCACGAGACGCCGGTCGTGACGTGGGATGCCTACGACTATCCGGCGATGATGAAGGCGATGGGGGAGACGCAGAATGTCTGACATCACCCTCGGCGGTCCCCCGCCCGCGCATGTTGAAGAGCATCATCCCCATCATCCGTTCCTCCAGCATCACTTCGAGGATCTCGGGCAACAGCACGAAGCATCCACGCTCGGTATGTGGATGTTCCTCGCCACCGAGATCCTCTTCTTCGGCGGCGTGCTCGCGGCGTATTGGATCTATCGCGTCACGTATCCGGAAGCGTGGTCAGTCGCGGCCGAGCAGCAGAACAAACTGTATGGCGGCATCAACACGCTCGTGCTCATCGTCAGCTCGCTGACGATGGCGCTGGCCGTGCGCAACGCGCAACTCGGACGCCGCAAAGCAACCGTGGGAATGCTGTTCGCGACGCTGATCTTTGGCGGAACCTTCCTCTCGATCAAGATGGTCGAGTACTGGCAGCACTTTCACGAGGGACTCTTTCCCGGCGCGAATTTCACCTGGAACGAAGTGCCGGCGCTGGCGCCGAAAGTACAGCTCTTCATGACGTTTTACTGGAGCATGACCGGCCTGCACGCGCTGCACATGGTCATCGGCGCCGGCCTCCTGATCTGGATGATGATGCGCGCGCGGCGCGGCGACTTCGGCCCTGAATACTACGGCCCGGTCGAGATCATGGGCCTCTACTGGCACTTCGTCGACATCGTCTGGATTTTTCTCTTCCCGTTCCTCTACCTGATTCCGGGCCCGCACAATGGCTGACGAAAACGAATACGCACCCGCGCACGCGCCGCACTTCCACGTGACCCCGATGTGGATCTACATCGCCGTCTTCCTGTCGCTCGCCGCAGGCACGCTACTGACATGGTGGGTCTCCACAATCGACCTCGGCGTGATGAACACCCCAATCGCGCTGCTCATCGCCACGATCAAAGCCCTCCTGGTCATCCTCTTCTTCATGCACGTCATCCACTCCACGCGCCTGACCTGGGTCGTCGTCATCGCCTCCTTCCTCTGGCTAGGCGTGCTCTTCGTCCTGACGTTCGCGGACTACCTCACGCGAGCGTGGAACATCTATTGAGCGCGCGCCTCCGATGACGATCATCTTCGTACTGATCCTCGTCGCCGTCTTCGTCATCGGCTGGCTTTGCTACGCCTGGATGGAATCAACGCGCGCCTCGCAGGCAAGGACGGAAGCTCAGAATCAGAGGGTGGTCGAGTTACTGGAAGAGATTCTCGCCGAGCTGCGTAAGGAATAGTTGGGTTGCCTACTCAGTCTGTTTTGTCGTGGGATCCGTCTGTTTTTCCTGACCCGCGTGCCGCTTGCACCACTTTAGCCACACCTTCCAGTGTCGGAGGGACTTGCTCGACGATTCGAATTGGTCCGCCCTTGATTCCTTCTTCTTTGAGCTGCTGGAAGGCGGATGTGAACTCGTCACTCCACCTGAAGGCTTTCATCAGTGCTTCGGCGTCAAGTTGCCCATCGTGCAGGTATAGACACAAACGGCCGAAACGCAATGAATGTCGTCGGGTCACCAACACCGTGGCTTCGTGAAATAGTGCCTTGCTCAGGCCCGCTAACAGATAAGCGGCGCCGCCTACGAAGCCGCCAACTGTCACCGAACGCAAGATGTAAAGAGTTAAAACATAAGAATCCGGTTTCGCTCCGAGCGCAGACGTAATATCGACTGCATGGACGATAACGGCCATTGTCAAGAGTAACCCAAGAGCACCGACAGCCGTTACGATTCCCCAACGCGCAAGAATGCGTGCACGAGTACCAAGGCGATACTGTGCCTTCTCGACGAACGCGTCGGTCGCTGCCAGGCGGAACCGAACGGTGGCATCGGCAACATACGACCGCAAGTGTGTGTAGGCCCCATCGAATAATGACGCTCGACCTGCGAGTTGAGTGTCGATGTCGCTCCAATCTTTGCCAATCGTCTTGGGCGCTGCCCTGACATAGTCGTCTGGCGGGGTTGCATATCGGGACGCCGGTTCTGACACTTCGTTTTTCTTACCGAACATAGATGGGTCCTTCGCCAGCGCCTAATTGAGACGACCGCTGTGCAACCGATTTATTGTGTTGAACTGGCGACACAATGCCACAGGTGCGTCAAGAACGCAACGCATAGAACTACCGCTGACTCTCGCTTCGACCTCGGCATCTGGAACGCGCTGATCACGTTTGTTATCGCCACAGTCAAACGCAACCAGAACGCAACACTCCGAAGGAGTGCGCGATGGACACGGAACCACGAGTGAAAATGCACCCCGGTAGGGGTGCGCGAAGCCGATTCGCGGTCTACACCCGAGAGACAAAGACGCTCCCTATCGCCAAATCAATGCAAATCTTCTACATCGCGTAGACATTTTGATCAAAACTGCGCCAACCGAGGGAGCATCAAATCGAAGGAGAAATTCAATGCCATCGACTCACGTGAGTCTTCATTACCACATTGTCTTTTCGACCAAAGATCGACTGCCGATCATCGATCTCGACTGGCGCTCGCGGCTCCACGCGATTCTCGGCGGTTCCCTACGCAACCTCGGCGGCGTCGCTCTTGAAGTCGGAGGCGTTGCCGACCATGTGCATCTCCTGGCTGGATTGAAAGCGACCCACTGCGTCGCCGATGTGCTGCGAGATCTCAAGAAGGGCTCGTCGGCATGGGTTCACGATGTAATCGGTGAACGCCGCTTCTACTGGCAGGAAGGCTACGGCGCGTTCACGGTCAGCCGGTCCGGCCACGCCGCAGTGGTCAAGTACATCCGAGATCAAGAAGAACACCATCGAACGAGGTCGTTCAAGGAGGAGTACCTTCGATTTCTGGAGGCAAACGGCGTCGCATTCGATGATCGGTATCTTTGGTAATTCGCGCACCCCATCCGGGGTGCGGTGTTTGGGCACTTTCGATTCCGGTGGCGGCGCCTCCGGCGCAGCCACCGGCTACCGTCACGCACTCCTTCGGAGTGCCCGCGGCAAGAAAAAGATCCGTAGCCCACGGCTTCAGCCCAATGGCCTTAACTTAACGGGTTATTTGCCATGATGAAGATCAGTTCCCTGAGATAGCTCGCTCGCTGGTCGATGCAAATAACACCTTAAGTTAAGGCCATTGCGGCTTCAGCCGTGGGGCCGCGATCGACGTTCCAAACCCCGAGCGCGTTTCAGCGCGCGACAGACGCCTTTACGCCGCCCGCGTAATTGGGACGAGCACCGATTTCGACAGCTTGTGGAATCGCAGGAGCAGCAGGATTGCCACCACCGTCAATCCAACACACAGTCCCCACCACAATCCGACGATTCCCATGTTGCGGTGGAAGCCGAGGTAGAGGGCGATGGGGAGGCCGATGAGCCAGTGGCTGACGAGGTTGGCGACGAGAGGGTAGGTGGTGTCGCCCGTGCCGCGGAGAATGCCCGCGCCGATGGCTTGCAATCCGTCGGAGAGCTGGAAGACGGCGGCGATCAGCAGGATCGGAACCGACGCAGCGATGACGTTCGGCTCATCGGTGAGCAAATGCGCGACGGCACGCGGCGCAAGAGCGAAGACCAACGCACCGATGGACATCCAGCAGATCCCGCCGAGGAGCGCGGCGAATCCGGCTGTGCGCGTGCGCGGCTGATCGCGCGCGCCGACGGCGAGGCCGACGCGGACCGACCCTGCCGAGGCCACGCCGACGGCGACGGTGAACGTTAGCGATGCGAATGCGAGCACGAGTTGATGCGCGGCCAGATCGACCGCGCCCATGTGCCCGGCGAGCAGACCGACGAATGCGAAAACGCCGAGCTCCGCTGCCATCTGCAGGCCGACCGGCAAGCCGATGCGAATGGCCTGGCGTACCTCCGGCCATTTGAAATGGTGAATGTAACCAGCGTCGTGCGGCGGCAGCTCGATCTTCCTGACCGCCCAAACGAGGATGCCGAGGGCGATGATCGAGCCGAGGTCGGTTGAAAGCGCGGCGCCGGGGACACCCATACGCGGAAATGGTCCCCAGCCGAATACGAGGATGAAGTCGGCCACGAGGTTGAAGACATTGCCAACGAGCATCGCCGTTACCATCGGGCGCGTGACGTGTTGCGCTTGCAGGTACGCGCGCATGACCAGAAACAAGAGCATCGGTGCCAGGCCTGCGGTGCGGACGAGCAGGAATTGTGCGGCCATCGGTGACACATCGCGCTCGACGCCGAAGAGCGGGAAGAGAGCCGGCGCCGCAAGCAGCGGGATCGTCAGAACGACTGTGACGCCGAGGGCCAGCCAGACGCCCTGCCAAAGGACGTGCCGCGCACGCACAGGATTCTCGCCGCCGAGCGCGTGCGAGATCATCGGATCGATACCGAAGACGAGTCCCATGCCGATGATGGAGATCGTGAAGAAGATGACGTTGCCGAGTCCCGCCGCGCCGAGCTCGCGCGCGCCGAGGCGCCCGACGACCGCGAGGTCGACGAGGCTCATGATCTGCGTCCCCGCCTGCGCCGCGGCAAGCGGGCCGGCAAGTTTCAGGAGCTGACGCAGCTCGGGTCGGAAGGCGCTCGATTGCATGGGGCGGGGATTGTATGCGGGTGTTTGTTGCGGCGGTAAATCGGAATGTTGAATGTTCGATGTGGAATGTGAATGTTGAATTGAATGTCTGAGCCGCCACGAGGCCGTGTTGCGTTGCGATCACCGCGGCGCGCAGAAAAACGTCGATCAGGAAGTGAGTGGCGGCCGGCCTCCATTCAACATCCAACACTCAACATGCAACATTGAAACATTCGGCTTCCGAAACGATTTGTGCCCTTCGCCCAATCGTGTTAAAACCGCCCGCCTTCAGGAGACTCACCCCCATGCGTTATCTCGTCACCGGCGGTGCCGGATTCATCGGATCGAATTTCGTCCGTCACCTTTTTCAAAAGTACGGTGACGCGGCGCAGGTCGTGAACCTCGACAAGCTCACCTACGCGGGCATCCGCGAGAACCTTGCGGAGTACGAGGGGAAAGCGAACTACAAGTTCATTCACGGCGACATCGCCAACGCTGCGGATGTAGCCGAGGCGTACAAGGGCGTGGATGGAAGCGGCGTGGATATCGTCGTGAACTTCGCGGCGGAGACGCACGTCGACCGCTCGCTCATGGAAGCGGGAACCTTCATCGAGACGGACGTTCATGGCGTGCTGGTGCTGCTCGAAGAAGCGCGCAAGCAAGCGGGCCTGAAACGATTCATTCAGATCTCAACCGACGAGGTTTACGGATCGATCGACAGCGGCTCGTTCACGGAGACGTCTCCGTTGAATCCGCGCAATCCGTATTCGGCATCGAAAGCTGGTGGCGACCGGATGGCGTACGCGTATTCGCAGACGTACGGATTGCCGGTCATCGTCACGCGCGCCTCGAACAATTTCGGACCGTGGCAGTATCCGGAAAAGCTGATTCCGCTCTTCGTCACGAACGCCATCGACGATCTCCCGCTACCGCTGTACGGCGACGGCCGCAACGTGCGCGATTGGTTGTACGTCGAGGACCACTGCGCGGCGATCGATTTTCTGATCGAGCACGGTGTCAATGGCGAGACGTACAACATCGGCGGCGGCAACGAGCGCGAGAACCGCGAGATCACGCAGACGATTTTGTCGCTGACGAACAGGCCGGACTCGCTCATCAAACGCGTCGCCGACCGCCAGGGCCACGATCGCCGCTACTCGATCGACATGAGCAAGGTCGAGTCGATGGGCTTCCGCTGCCAGACCGATTTCGACGAAGCGCTTCGCCGCACGATCCAGTGGTACGTCGAGAACGAGATCTGGTGGCGCGCTATCAAAGAGCGCAGCGCGGAGTTCAAGGCGTACTACGAGAAGCAGTACGCGGCGCGGTAGTGCGGGCGTTGTCTCGCCCTCCCAGTAGGGCCGCGAATCAAGAGGTCCTTCGTCCGCCCGCTGCCGATGTCTGCCGGTTGCGAGAGCAGCGAGTCTTGGTGCAGTCTGTCGCGCGCTGAAGCGCGCTCGGGGATCGGGGACGTCGATCGCGGACCCACGGCTGAAGCCGGGCTGAAGCCGCAATGGCCTTAACTTAAGCGATTATTGATAGGAATCGCTGTTGGGGGGGGTGTGATGGGGACTGGGCGAGGCGTGAGGATCGATCTTGACGCGTTGATGGCGTTTCCTCTGGAAGAGATCGAGCGGATCCTGGAGGCAACTGGACGAGGCAGCCAGCGCAGGAGGAAGTTGCCGGCGCATGTGATGGTGTACTACGTCATCGCGCTTGGTCTGCTGGCGAGTGTCGGAGCACGTGAGGTATTGCGGCGCGTTCTCCACCGGGAAGAACAAGAATTTACGTTCACGGTGGCGACGGATGCGGCCATCAGCAAGGCGCGGCAACGGTTGGGCTGGACTCCACTGAAGGCGCTGTTTGAGCAGTACGTTCGGCCGATTGCGACGCGAACGATGTCGTGGGCCTGGTTCAAAGGCCGCCGGCTGGTGGCGCTGGACGGAAGCACACTGAACGTCGTCGATAGCCGGGCCAACGTTCGAGCGTTCGGCAAACCGCCATCTTCGAAGGGGCAAACGGTCTTCGCGCAGATACGCTGGGTCGCGCTCGCCGAGATCGGAACGCACGTGCTGTTCGCCGCGCGAATGGCTGGCTGGAGAGTCAGCGAGTATGCAATGAGTCTCCATCTGGTGAGCTATCTCAAACCAGGGATGCTTTGCCTGGCAGACCGTCTGTTTTATGGATTCGAGATGTGGAGCAAAGCAGTAGGAACAGGGGCGGATCTTCTCTGGCGTGTCCAGAAAAACATCCCCCTGCCACGTCTGCGTACACTCAAAGATCGTTCGTACCTAAGCGAGGTGCGGCCGCGAAGCACGGAAAGGAAAAAGGTCCGCGAGCGGTCGATTCCAGTCCGAGTCGTGGAATTCGATGTAACGGTTGGCGGACGCCGGGAACACTACCGATTGATCACCACTCTGCTCGATCCCCGGCAGGCCTCAGCGATGGAGCTTGCCCAGCTCTATGCAAAACGCTGGAAAATCGAAACCATCTTCGATGAGATGAAAGACCATCGGCGTGGAGGAGGTACCGCCGTCGCACTTCGTAGCAAGCGGCCGGATCTTGTGCGGCAGGACTTCTACGGCCTGCTGCTTGCGCACTTCGGGGTTCGTTCATTGATGGTCGAAGCGGCCCAGGAAGCGGATGTCGAACCAGGTTGCATCTCGTTTACTCACGCCTTGACGGTCGTGATCCGGCGGCTCCCGGAAATGGTTTCTTTTCCCCCCTCGATCGAAGCGGCGCTGCCATAGATTCGCAGTCATCGAAATCAGTGGTCTCCTCATTCGACAGCGGCCCAATCGACACGTTCCGCGCGGAGTTCGAGCCCGATCCCCGAGCCGCTATCCAATCCTCACAAAACTCCGCCGCCGCCGGAACTCTTTCACCGAGGCGCCCAAGATCACCTTAAGTTAAGGCCATTGCGCTGAAGCCGTGGGCTACGGTTCTTTTTAGTCCCACACAAGCACGCCGCGGGAGCTACGTAATCGCTTTCGCGATCACAAACGCTGCCCCCGCGGCCAGCCCGCCCACGATCGTCGTTTGCATCGCACTCTTCCAGCGTCCGGCGCCGGTGTAGCGGCCTTTGACGTAGCCAAAAACGAAGAGGGCGATGATCGTGACGATGATCGAGACGATCAGGGCATCGTGGGCGGCGTGAAGAAACATGTACGGCGCGAGCGGGATCAAGCCGCCGGCGAGATAGGACATTGCGATCACGGTGGCGCTGTTGCGGGCGCGCTTCGGTTCCGGTTTTTCGAGGCCGAGCTCGAAACGCATCATGAAATCGACCCACTCGCGCGGCCGCTCGCTCATGGCCTGAACGACTGGGCGAATGTGCTCGTCGGGGATGCCGTAGTGGCGGAAGATGTCGGCAACTTCGCGCATCTCTTCGCGTGGAATGTCGATGATCTCCTGCTCTTCTTTTCGTTTTTCGGCGGCGTAATGTTCGGCGTCGGACTTCGCGGCGAGGTAGCCGCCTAGTCCCATGGCGATCGAGCCGGCCGCGATCTCGGCGAGACCCGCGGTCACCACGATGCCGCTGCCCGCAACCGCGCCGCTCAATCCTGCCGCGAGCGCGAAGGGAACGGTGAGGCCGTCGGACATGCCGATGACGACGTCACGCACGGTGTCGCTGGCGGTGAAATGGCGCTCGGTGTGAAGCGTTCGCGGCATGCATGCGCATTATGCGCGAGGAGGGATGAATCAGAGATCAGAGACAGGAGATCAGAAATCAGAAATCAGATGTCTCTGATCTCCGATTTCTGTCCCTTGTCTCTGCTTTACGCGGCATCGACGTGCGCGCAACGGCGGACGTCGGCGATCAATTGCTGCATGTCGAAGGGCTTCGTGTGCACCATGAAAACTTCTTCCTGCAGATCGAGATCGAGAGTCTGGCGCGGGACCGCGGTCGCCAGAATCGTGCAGTTCAGCAGGTCCGGCTGATGCTGGCGCATGTGGTCGAGCACCGCGTATCCGTCGACGCGAGGCATCATGAGGTCGAGAAGAACGACGTTGTAACCATCACGGTCGAGATTCTCGATTGCTTCCGTTCCGTCGCGGGCGGTGTCAACGCTGATTCCCTGGTGGCGGACGATCGTCGACAACATCGACCGGATCGGGTCGTCATCATCGATGATCAGTGCTCGTGGCTGCTCCATGTCTCGTGCTCCTGGCTCTGGCACAGCAAGAACCCCGCCGCAGTCCGCTCACGAGAGCGAGCTGATGATTGCGACGGGTGCGGCCACGAGAAGCGCGAAGATCGCCAATGGGATCAGCAGGGCGAAGATGATCGAGCCGAAGGCCACCAGAAAAGCGAATTTCACGAGCAGTGCGATGGCGATGAAGGGCAGCGCCAGGAGCTTGAGCGGCAACAACATCAGGCGGAATGGGAGCAACACGACTTTGGCCACGACGCCGATCAATGCCACGCCAACAAACGCCATCACCGCGAACATCGCCAGACCGAACAATGTCATCAGCGCGAACATGAGAATGCCTCCGTCACGATGATACGAGAGGAAGCGCGGCGGGTTGCGCGGTGCGATTCGCGGCGGCAAGCCACGTCCGTCCGCGTGGGCCGCGGTAGACCGATTGCGGACGAATGAGGCGATTGGCGCGGCGCTGTTCGAAGCAGTGCGCGATCCAGCCGGCCACGCGGCTGATGGCGAACGTTGGCGTGAAAAGCGGGACTTCGAGATCGAGACCGTGCAGCAGCAGCGCGGTGTAAAACTCAACGTTTGTTTGCAGATTGCGCCCCGGCTTGTACTCCTCGAGCAGCCGCAGCGCAGTTCGCTCGACATCGAGAGCGAGCGTGTAGAGCGCCAGATCGCCGCCGCGCGTGAACATGCGTTGCGCGGCCGCGGCGAGAACATCGGCGCGCGGATCGCGCACTTTGTAGACACGATGACCGAAGCCCATCAGCCTCTCTCCCGATTCGATTTTCCTTCGCAGCACCTCCTCGGCGCGCTTTGCCTCGCCGATCTCGAACACCATGTCGAGGGCCGGTCCGGGTGCGCCGCCGTGAAGCGGACCTTTCAACGCGCCGATCGCGCCGGCGATGGCGGAGACGAGATCGGAACCGGTCGATGCGATGACGCGTGCGGTGAACGTCGAAGCGTTGAGGCCGTGATCGACGACTGTGTTCAGGTACGTCTCCAGTCCGCGCACGCGTTCCTCGGCCGGAACGTGGCCTGTGAGCATGTAGAGAAAGTTTGCAGCGTGTCCGAGGTCGGGGTTGGGAGCGATGGGATCGTGAGCATGGAGGAGCCGCCAGTACGAGGCGACGATCGTGGGGAATGCTGCCAGAAGGTCGCGGGCGGCTTCGTCGTCATTCTTCGCAGATCCCCGCAAACTGATCGTCCCCGTGGCCATGCGCAAGGCATCCATGGTGTCGATCTGCTTCTCTGCCGCCGCGCGAAGAAGATGGTGCGCGGCCTGAGGCAATGTTCGCCGCGACGCAAGATCGTCGCGAAACGCAGCCAGCTCCGTTTCATCGGGCAGCCGTCCATACCAAAGGAGAAACGCCGTCTCCTCGAACGTGGCATTCATGGCCAGCTCGGCGACAGGAAAGCCGGCGATGACCAACTCGCCGGCGGTTCCGTCGACCATGCTCAGCGCCGTTTCCGATGCGATGATTCCTTCGAGGCCGGTGTGGATGACAGGATCGTTCATGACGACAACGTAGATGCCGCCATCAACGTTGTCAATATTGATTGCGCGATCAATATTGAGGTGGTACGCTTTCCCTATGGTCACATGGCTTTCGTCCAAAGACGCATCGAGTTTTCTCGGAGTGAGCCGGACGACGCTCTACGCCTACGTCAGCCGCGGCTTGGTTCGTTCTTCCGCATCGCCCGGCAAGTCCCATCTCCGCCGCTACGCAGCAGAGGATCTGGAGCGATTGCGCGGACGCCGTGAGCTTCGGCGCGATCCCGCCAAGACCGCCGAACGCGCGCTTCACTGGGGCGTCCCGATCATGGAGTCGTCGATCACCCTCATCGAATCCGACCGGCTCTACTACCGCGGTCACGATGCATGCGAGCTCGCGGAGAGTCGAAGTGTCGAAGAGATCGCGGCGCTGATCTGGACCGGCGCTTTCGACACCGACGTCTTCGCCGCCACTCCGTTGCACGTCGTCGCAGGCGGCGAAAGCGCCGCGCCGCTGCCGTTCGTGAGCCGGGCGGAGTCGATGCTGCCGCTCGTTGCCGTGCATGACTCGCTTGCCTTCGACCTTCGTCCGCGCGCCGTCGCCCAGACCGGCTGGCGGATCCTGAATCTGCTCGCCAGCGTCGCGGTGGAGTCATCCGACCTCGAAGACTCGATTGAAGAGACGCTGCAGAAACGATGGATTCCGCGCACGGCGCACGCGCTGGAGATTCTGCGCGCCGCGCTGATTCTTTGCGCCGATCACGAGCTGAACGTCTCTTCCTTCACCGCTCGCTGCGTAGCCTCGGCGCAATCCAATCCGTACGCGGTGGTGGTGGCGGGGCTGGCGGCGATGGAGGGAGCGCGGCACGGCGGCATGAGCGAGAAAGTGGAGACGATGCTCGACGAGCTTCGCCGTTCGCGCGACGTTCGCAAAGCGCTGTCGGATCGGTTGCGCCGAGGAGAGGTGATTCATGGGTTTGGACACCGGCTTTATCCGAAAGGCGATCCTCGCTCCACGCTATTGCTGGAAATGTTGGGACGCCATTTCGCGAAGTCGCCCGAGCTGACGTTTGTGCGCGGCGTGTTGAACGCGGCCGAAGAGCTGACCGGAGACAAAGCAAACATCGATTTCGGGCTCGTCGCCGTAGAGCGCACGCTCAAACTTCCGCGCGGCGCCGCGCTAACGCTCTTCACCCTCGGGCGCAGCATCGGCTGGATCGGCCACGCCATCGAGCAGTACGCCAACGACGAGATCATCCGCCCGCGGGCGAAGTACGTGGGAGAGGCGCCGAAGGAGTGAGTTTTCGCGGAGACGCGGAGCAACCACGTGATCAGAGCAATCTCGAGAATGTTGACTGTTGAATGTTGAGTGTGAATGTTGAATGGGCGCCTGCTCGGTTCATTCAACACTCAACATCCAACATTGAACAGTCAACATTCGGTGTTCCAAAATTCAGGGCGGTACGGGGCTTTTCTCCACAGCGTAAACCGTCTCTGTTTCGATTCCAGCTCGTAGCGATGACCTCCGATACACTCAGGCATTCATGACCTTTGCGTTGTACCTCATCGCGGCGTCGCTGCTGCTCTGGATCTCGCACCGCGCGCTCGTTCCGCTGTCGCGCTTGGCGGTGATCGCGCTTTTGCTCCTTCCGCTCTGCATTACCGGCAAGGCGCTGCTGACCGGCGGCGTGTTCGGGCCAGTCGATCTCCCTTATTTCACCGAGCCGCTCCGGGCCATGCGCGTTCTCCTCGGCGTTCCGCAACCGCACAACGGGATGCTTTCCGATTTGTACGCGCAGATGATTCCGTGGCGGAAGGCGGTGCAGTTTGCATTAGCACATGGACAGTGGCCGCTCTGGAATCCGTTCATTCTCTCGGGGACGCAGCTCGCGGCATCGGCGCAGCCGGCGGCGTATTCGCCGTTCACGCTGATCGCCTGTCTGCTGCCGGTCGCGCAAAGCATCACATTTACGGCGGCGATCACATTCTTCCTCGGCGGACTGGGCGCGTTTCTTTTCGCGCGCGAGCTCGGATGCCGCGAATCGGTCGCGCTCTCCGCCGCCGCGGGATGGATGTACTCAGGACCGATGGCCTTTTTCGTCCTCTGGTCGCTCGGCAACTCCTGGACGCTCTTTCCGCTCGTGCTCTTCGCCACGCGTCGCTCCGTGCATTTGCCCGGAATTCGATCGACAGCAATTCTGGCGACGACGCTCACGCTCCTGCTGCTGGCCGGGCATCCTGAGACTGCGTTTCACATCGTCTTCTGCGGATCGTTGTACGCGCTCGTGGAGATGGCGGCGTTACGGCGCAACGTCGTCCGTCCGCTCGCCAGTGCGCTCGCCGCCGGCGTGATCGCGCTACTCTTGTGTGCGATCTACATCCTTCCGATTTTCGAAGCGGCGCCGCAAACGATGGAGCATCAGTTCCGTACCGGGGGCTATCTCGACATTCCTCGCGGTGTCGTTGCCGTCGAGAGTGAGGCGCGCATCCTCACCGACTTTTTCCCGCATCTGCACGGACGGTATTGGAACTGGAAAGATCCGCATTGGGTACCGTTGGAAACGTTGGCGGTGGGCAGCATTCTCCTGGCGCTTGCCGCGTACGCGATCATTTGCGTGCGGCGGCGCGAGGTGGCGTTTTTTGCAGCGCTGGCGATTTTCGGAATCCTCGCGCGCGCCGCCTGGGCGCCGCTTGCCGCGCTGCTGCAGAAGCTCCCGCTGTTCGACATCACGCTCAACGAACGATTCTGTTTCGCCGCCGCATTCTCGCTGGTGATCCTCGGCGCGCTCGGACTCGAGCACGCATTGCGTAAGCGAGACCACGCACTTTTCTACACGCTGTCGTTTGTGATGATCGTCCTCGCCGCCGGCGCCTTTGCCATCAACCAGCTCAACCTCATGGCTCACACCCTTCCCGAGTGGGGCGTCTACACGCTGTTCGGAGAGCTGACGTGTTTGGGAGTTGCGGCGATCGTGTCGCTTGCGGTAGCGGGGTTTCGCGGTCGCGAGTTTGCGGGGCTGTCAGTCGCGGGTCTCGGGTTGCCGGGTTTCCAGGTTGCCGAGTTACCCGGCAACCTGGCAACCGAGGAGCAAGCCGGCCTCGAGGCCGGGCAACCTCGCGAACAGGCAGCCGCAGTGGCAACCCGGCAACCGGGCAACGCGGCAACCGGCCACCTCGCGACAGCAACAGCAACTGCCATCCTTCTCCTCATCCTCATCCAGCGCTGGCTGGCCGGGCACGACATCTACCCGACGCTGCCCGCGTTTGCGGCATATCCGCCAGTTCCGATTTTTCGCTCGTTGCCGCGCGAGACCGGCGAGCCTTTCCGCATCGTCGGTCGCGCGCACGCACTCGTCCCCGGAACGAGCGCGCTTTACGAGCTCGAAGACGCGCGCGGTTATGAAGCGCTGACGTTCTCGCGCTACGTGGCCACGTACGACGCCTGGTGCAAGCATCAGCCGGTCTGGTTCAACCGCGTCGACGATCTGACGAAACCGTTCCTCTCGATGTTGAACGTCCGCTACGCCATCGCCTCGGACAAACTTCCCCCGCCCGATGGCTGGCGCCGCGTGGCCGTGCAGCCCGGCGCGGAACTGCTGGAGAACACGCACGTTTTTCCTCGTGCGTTCGTCCCCGATCGCGTCATGTTTGGCACGTCGTTCGACGGCACACTCGACGCGATGAAGATCGCAACCGATTTTCACGAGCGCGCCTGGATCGAGGCGCCGTTGCCGCCGGCGAGCGCGGAAATGCCGGATGCACAGTGGCTGGTGTGCGCCGCGACGGAGGCGACTTGATCGTCGAAGCGGCCACCTCCGCCGGCGGCTGGGTCGTGATCACGGAACCCGCATGGGACGGCTGGCGCGTCTACATCGACGGCCGCCGCGTGCAGCATTTCTACGCCAACGTCGCCTTCCTCGGCGTCTTCGTTCCGCCCGGCGGCCACACGATTCGCCTGACGTACCTGCCGGAGAGTTTCGTGCACGGCCGCGCGATCTCGTTCTCCGCGCTGGCGCTGATCCTCGGCGGCGGTGTGTTCTTGCGGATGCGCCGGCGGCGCTCCGTGACGCCGGTGTGATCCGCGGCACACTTTGGCGAGCGATAAGTCCTAGAATCGGCGGTCACACCTTTCCTCGGAGAACACCCATGAAAATCATGTCCAGGCTGCTGACGGCCGTCGCGCTTGTGATCACTACGTCCTCAGCTCTTGCCGTCACCTACATCGTCCCGACGGATCGGGATCTGGTGAAACGATCGGAAGCGATCGTCATCGCCACAGGCATCGGATCGCATTCTGAGATCACCGCCGGCGGGCGTGTCGTGACGATTGCGACGATGGCTCTCGAAGAGGTGCTCAAGGGTGAGCTAGGCGGCCGCGCAACGATCGATCTCATCGAACCGGGCGGTATCGCCGGAGATCGAGCGACTCTCATTACCGGCTCACCGCGTTACGAAGCGGGTAAACATTATCTCGTTTTCCTTCGACGTACCGCTGACGGTTGGGCTACTTACGGTTTCGGTCTAGGCAAGTTTGAATACGTGAACCAATCGTTTGATCAGCCGATACTCGTTCGTGGAGGAGTCGCCGAAACCATCTTTGGCTGGGATGAAGTTAGTGGTGGTCCCCACAAGGAAAGACTGCGACTGGCGAGCGCTTTTGAAACGTTCGTCAGGACAACGGCCAGTGCGCCGGGGGCGCCCGCGCGCTCCGGCTACTTTGTTCACGCTGAAGATACAGAACCTCTGTCCACCCCACTTGTTCCGCGGTCAGATGTCTCGGTGCCAGGAGGTCTGGACGGTACAGGTGCAATTACCGCTGGCACGACCAACTGGAACAGCGCAGGTGCTGGTGTGCACTACGGACTTGGTTCTTCTAATACCAACGCCAGCGGAGGGCTGAGCAAATCAGATCACATCAACGCCGTTCTTTTTAATGATCCGGCGGGCATCATCCCGCCAGGCGTCGCCGCTGCCGGCGGGGTTTCTGACGTAAGCGCGGGGGGGTTCACCACAGAGGTCGACGTAGTTGTAGGAAAGAATTTCGTTACCAGTCAGGCAACGTTCAATGCCCTCATGACTCACGAGATGGGCCACACGCTGGGTCTCCGCCACTCGAATGAAGGCACCTCGAATGGTTCTTCGTGTAATCCTCCATTGATCTGCACCACTAATGCGATCATGAATTCTACTGTCAATGTTCAGAGCTTGCAGCAGTGGGACGTTGACGCGATCCGGACCATTTATGCGGGCCAGACAGGTACGGGCAGCACGTCAGATTACTTGAGTAATACGCGCTGGCCGAGCGCGCCTTCGGTTAACTTCGATTACTGCTTCGCCCCGGTCATTACTGCGCAGCCCGCCAGTACATCGATTACGGCGGGAGCGCAGGCGACTCTTACGGTCACTACAAGTGGCGGGACCGTGAGCCCTACTTATCAGTGGTACATCGGCAACCCTCCCGATGACACTCACCCAGCGCCGAATGGGACGACGTCATCGCTGACGGTAATGCCAGCAGCGACTACAACCTATTACGTGCGCCTCACGGTTTGTGGGCCGCAGGATAGCAACGCAGCGACCGTCACTGTGACGGCCTGCACGCCGCCGTCCGCTCCCGTTCCGGTCGCTGCTCCATCCACGATCACTTCGGGACAATCGAGCACGATCACCGAAACGCCGGTTGGCTCCGGCCCCTTCACGTATCAGTGGTACAGCGGCAATTCGGGTGTGACCACTAGTCCAATCGGCGGATCCACGAGCAATAACGCCATTACCGTCAGCCCTTCGACGGATACTAAGTACTGGGTCCGCGTCACAGGCCAGTGCGCGCCGGTGGCGGACAGCCCGGCGGTGTCGGTCACGGTTGCTCCCTGCGTTCCGCCGGCTGCTTCGACACCGATCGCATCGCCGTCTTCGATTCCGACGGGGCAAACGAGCACCATCTCGGTGAGTGTTTCAGGAACGTCTCCGCTCACCTATCAGTGGTACAGCGGCAACTCCGGCGAGACGACCAGTCCGATCGGCGGACCGACAAGCAACAATTTCATCACCGTCAATCCCACGGCCAGCACTTCGTATTGGGTGCGTGTTACCGGGCAGTGCGCGCCGCCCTCGGATAGCCAGGCCGCGATCGTCACGGTGACCTGTTCGCCGATTCAGTCGGGCGGTGTGATCGCATCGCCGTCCACCATCAACGCCGGCCAGTCGTCGGCGCTGTCGTTCAACACGTCGGGAAACGGCCCGTTCACAATCCAGTGGTACACGGGGAACCAGGGCGATCTCTCCAATCCGATCAACGGCGCGAACGGAACGAGCACCGTCGTCTCGCCCATATCGACGCAGGCATATTGGGTGCGTGTGAGCGGAGGATGCGGCACGCAGGACGGAAGTGTCACCGTCTTCGTCAACGGCTCGGTCTGCGTGCCCGCAGCGATCGCGACGCAGCCAGCCAGCTCGACGATCGCGAGTGGGACGCCTGTCACACTAACCGTCATCGCCAGCGGCACCGCGCCGCTGACGTTTCAGTGGTACACCGGCGAGAAGGGCGATACCTCCAACCTCATCTCCGGCGCGACCTCGGCCTCATTGATCCGCAGTCCGACCGTCACCACGAAGTACTGGGTACGCGTGAACGGATGCAACAACTCGACGGCCGACAGCAACACCGCCACGATCACAGTATCGTCGTGTACATCTCCCTCGATCACGACGCAGCCGGCCAACGTTTCCGCCGCGATCACCACCGCGGCAACGCTGAAGGTCGTCGCTGCCGGAAGCGGACCGCTGCATTACCAGTGGTACGAGGGTGCGAAAGGCAACACGACGAAGACTGCCGGCATCGACTCCGCGACCTTCGTCACCGGCGCGGTCACCGCCGATGCAACCTATTGGGTCCGCGTCACCGGCCAGTGCGGCACCGCCGACAGCAACGCCGCAACAGTAACCGCAACCGCTCTCCCCCGCGGCCGCGCCGCCCGCCACTAAGGGAGTGCGAGCGTCTCGCTCGCGGCCACCGGGGCGTCCCCGCCCCGGTGGTTCAAGTCCGCGCGTGATGCACGCGCTAGAATCGTGATCCGAAAGGTAAAACCTAATGTTCCGAGTCGTAAGACTGTTAACCGCCTTCGCACTCGCCGTCGCAACATCATCCGTCTACGCGGACACACCTTGCACCCAGGTCTCGATCGTCACGCATCCGTCCTTTGTGACGATCCTTCCAGGAACCTCGACGACGCTCTCGGTGATTACCGCGGGCACGGCCCCCATCACCTACCAGTGGTACACCGGCACGTCCGGCAACACATCGCAACCGATCCCCAACGCGACGACCTCCTCGGTCACCGTCACGCCAGTCACGACGATCACGGCGTATTGGGTGCATGTGGCGAACAGTTGCAATACAGTCGGCGTCAACAGCGTCACAGGCGTCGTCACGCTCTCCGCAACGTGCCCATCGCCGGCGATCGACACGCAGCCATCGTCTGTCTCCGCCTCCTTCGGCACTCCCGCCACCGTGAAGATTGCGGCCAGGCCTACCGCGACCGGCACCGGCCCCGGAAGCCCGCTGCACTACCAGTGGTACAAGGGCGTGAAGGGCGACATTTCAAAGAAGGTCGGTATCGATTCCGATACCTTCATCACCGACCCTGTCACCGCGACCGCGAGCTATTGGGTGCGCGTGAGCGCCGAGTGCGTCAGCTCGATCGACAGCAACGCTGCGATAGTCACTCCGGTAGCGCGCGGCCGGGCGGTGAGGCGGTGAGGGCGGGGTGTGGGGTGTCGGGAAACCAGACTCCCACTCCCCACGCCCAACACCCCACTCCCACTCACATCGTAATCAACTGCTTCTTCATCGACGCAATCATGTTCGCGCTTTGCTGCTCGGTTGGCAGCGACTCGGCGAAACGGATTGCTTCTTCGATCGTTTTCTTCGCTGATTCTTTGTCGCCCTTCGCCATGTACACCGAGGCGCGGTTGCGATAGATGCCGATTTTGCGGGGGCCATACGCTAGTTTCAGCGCGCGGTCGGACGCGGCGAGGGCATCGTCGAAACGGCCTGCTGCTTTGTAGGCGGAGATGAGGCGCGCCGGCGGGTTGTAGTCGTTCGGCAGGTCGCGCTCGTCCCGTTCGAGCATGGCGATTGCCTTTTCCGGCTGCTTGAGGCCGAGGTAGGCGGTGAGGCGGTGGGAATCGTAGACGGCGCGTTGATCGGGAGTCTTTGCTTTCGCCGCCTCCTTCTCCAGAAATGCCGCCCACTGTTCGCGCAATGCGTGCGCGGATGTAGCGTCCTTCGCTTCATCGCGTGCATCGGCTAGCGATTCGTAGAGGCCGGAGCGGTCGTCGGCTGACATCTTGATCTTGTCCGCGGCGGCGAGCGTTTCGCGCGTCGCTTTTTCGAGGCCGGCGACGAGCTCGGAACGGTTCCACGATTTCTTCGGATCGAGGTCGGTGGCGCAGGAGAGTCCGGTGCCAGCCACGTTGACGGCTGATCCGGTTCCGAGCACCCGCGGATAAAGCGCGAGGGCGCGTTCGGCGCAGGCCTGCGAATTCTGCGATTGCAGCAGCGCGAAGACCAGCGACTCCGAGGCGCGTCCAAGGCGCGGCCAGTTCTTCGGCGCGGCAGCGATTGCTTCCTCGAAGACTTTCGCTGCTTCGGCCTGTTTGCCCTGCCCGGCCAGTGCATCGGCGCGGATCAACAATGTGTCCGCCTTGCCATGCGACCCTTGCGCGGCGCGCTCGCCGTCGTCGAGCAGCTTGCGGATCTGCGGCACCGTGCCGCCGCCGGCGTAACGGAAGACGACCTTATCGTTCGGGTCGAGGATGAGCAGCGTCGGCCAGACGCTGATCGGATGCGCTTTCAGAAACGCGGCGTTCGTTGCGTTTTCGGTATCGATCGAGAGCCAGACGAACCGTCCGGCATACCGCTCGAGGGACTTGTCAGTGAAGACATAGGCCCTCATCGAGCGGCACGTGTGTCACCACGGTGCCCACGCCTCGACGAAGACCGGCCGGTCTGCCGCCTTCGCGCGGGCGATGGCAACTTTGTAATCGTTCTCGATCCACGGCAGCACTTCCTTGGCCTGCGCCGCCGAGGCGATGAGGAGGAGGGATGCGATGAGAAGTTTCTTCATGGGGGTAGTTTATCTCGATCGGCGAATTGACGATTGGGGGAAATTGACAATTGATAATTGACAACGAAAACCAACATCTGCCTGTCCGCGCGATCGGGATCGGAGCCTGCCTGCTGTTCGTCTTCAATTGTCCATTATCAATTGTCAATTAGCCCTCAGACTGAGGACGACCTGATGCGCGCGGACGGAATGCGTGGGTTTTCGTTGTCAATTGTCCATTGTCAATTAGCCTTCAAACTGCGAAGAACCCGATCCCGATACCATTTCGCTTTCGCCACGGCCGCGGGCACATCGACCGTCAGCACTTTGCGATTGCGCATCAGGACTTTGCCATCGCAAATCGTCGTGACGACGGAGTTTCCTGACGCGGCATACACAATTGCGGACTCGACGGCGTAGACCGGCTGGGTCTTCGGTTGCTGCAGATCGATGACGATGACGTCGGCGCGTTTGCCGGCTTCGAGCGTGCCGATGCGGTCTTCCATGCCGAGGACTTTGGCGCCGCCGATGGTGGCTATTTCCAGGACGTCGCGGGCGCTGAGCGCTTTCGGATCGCCGAGCGTGATCTTCTGCAATCGCGCGGCGCTGGCGGCCTCTTCGACCATGTCGAGATTGTTGTTCGATCCGGCGGGACCGTCGGTGCCGAGGCCGACGGAAACGCCGGCTTTGCGCATGTCGACCACGTGCGCGACGCCGGAAGCCAGCATCATGTTGCTCTCCGGACAATGCGCGACGCCGACGCGTTTCTTCGCGAACGTTTGAATGTCCTGGGGCGTCAACCAGATGCCGTGCGCGGCGATGACGTCGTGGCCGAGGAAGCCGATGGAGTCGAGATAGGCGGCGGGGGAGAGGCCGTTCGTGTTGTCCTTGATCTGTGCGGCTTCACCTTTTGTCTCGGCGACGTGAATGAGAATCGGCGCGTGGAGCTCCGTCGCCAGCGCGCGAATCTGCTCGAGGTGGGCGCGCGAAACGGTGTACGGTGCGTGCGGCGCGAGCGCGGCGGTGATGAGCCGGTCGCCGCGCCAATGCGTGACGAACGCGCGCACGTACGCGACGGCGGCGTCCCACGTTTTGTTGTCGGCGACCGGAAAATCGATCATCGTCTCGCCAACGACAGCCCGCAGTCCCGCCTTCTTTGCCTCGGCCGCAATGTCGCTCTCGAAGTAGTACATGTCGGTGAACGTAGTGGTCCCCGACGCGATCATCTCCGCCGCCGCAAGCCGTGTTCCCCACCTCACGAAGTCGCGATCCACATTCTTCGCCTCGGCCGGAAAGATGAAGTGCTGGAGCCAGTCCATGAGGTCGCGATCGTCGGCAATCCCGCGAAAGAGCGTCATCGGCACATGCGTGTGCGCGTTGACGAAGCCGGGCAGGATGGCCGAGCCGCGCGCGTGAATCGTGTCGGTCCCAACGAAGCGCTTGGCGATGTCAGCAGACCTGCCGACCGCGACGATGTCGCCCTTGTCGATGGCCACCGCGCCGTCGTCGATATTCGGCCCGGCCATCGTGATGACGGTGCCGCCGGTGACGACGATGTCGACCTTGCGCACCGCGGCGGTAGCGCTGATCGCGGTCAGAAGAATGAGGAAAGCAAACGATAGGCGTCGCAGCATGTCCGCGGACGTTAACGCAAAGAGCGCGAGCGTACAATTGACGTCATGAAAGCGAGGAGCGCGGCCAAGGCGACGTACGAGGATCTGATGAAGGTTCCGGAGAACCTCGTGGCCGAGTTGATCGATGGAGAGTTGTATGCGTGGCAGCGGCCTGCTGGTACGCACCTCGATACCTCTTCTGTGCTCGGGATGATCATCGGTCTCCCATATCGGATCGGAGATGGCGGACCGGGAGGTTGGTGGATTCTCGACAAGCCCGAGTTACATCTTGGCGATAACGTGCTCGTCCCCGCACTCGCCGGCTGGCGCCGCGAGCGGATGCCGGATCTTCCGCGCGATCACCGTTTCGTCATCGAGCCGGATTGGGTTTGCGAAATGATCTCCACTGCGTCGGCGCGCGTCGTTCGTGGAAAGAAGAGGCTTGTCTACGCGAAATGGGGAGTGTCCTGGTTGTGGCTTGTCGATCCGGATTACCACGTTCTCGAACCGTACAAGCTCGTAGACGGATTCTGGACAACGCGCTGTGCATTCACCGGCGATGACGTCTTTCGCTCCGATCCTTTTCCGGAAGCAGAAATTGATCTCGCGTCGATCTGGGGTCCGACGCCGGAAGAGTTTCGCGTTGATATTCGCGCAAAGAACGCGAGCGTACAATTGACGTCATGAAAGCGGGAAGCTTGGCCAGGGCAACGTACGAGGATCTGATGAAGGTCCCGGAGAACCTCGTGGCCGAGCTGATCGACGGGGAGTTGTACACGTGGCCGCGGCCTGCCGGGCCGCACGCGCGATTCTCATCGGCCCTCGGAATGGATATCGGCACGCCGTACGATCGCGGGCGCGGCGGTCCCGGCGGCTGGTGGATCCTCTTCGAGCCGGAGTTGCACCTCAGTGATGATGTGCTCGTCCCCGATCTTGCCGGATGGCGGCGGGATCGCATGCCGGAGATTCCACACGACCATCGTTTCATCATCGAGCCCGATTGGGTTTGCGAGGTGATCTCGCCGTCGACCGCGCTCGTGGATCGCGGCAAGAAGATGTTCATTTACGCCAAGAACGACGTGCCGTGGCTCTGGATCGTCGATCCCGGACAGCGGACTCTCGAGGTGTTGCACCTAGCAGGCGATTTGTATTCGACGGTTCATGTGTTCGGCGGCGATGACGTCGTTCGTGCGGATCCCTTCCCCGCGGCCGAGATCGATCTCGCTTCGATCTGGGGTCCGACAGAAGCGTGAACTCTCGTCGTTAAGCGATTCACACTCGCGCCATCGCCATATGCCCGCCCTTGCCGACCTTCAATCCATCGGCACGTCCTGCAAAAAAGCGCCGGTTCAGCGCGTCGCCATCCCAGTCCTCGGCTTTGCTGAATCCGAGCGCGTGCAAATCGCGCAACAACTCCGTCGGATCGAGATACGTCTTCCACGGCTCGCCAGCAGCAGCAACACGCTTTGCCATTCGGTGAACGACCAGGCGGCTCATCCAGGGGAGCGATTCCGGCGGGACGCTGTAGTCGAAGACGACCGCGGTCCCAGCCGGCAACGACGCGATGAACGAAAGCGTCTGATCGATCGCTGGCCGTTCGAGATACGGAACGACGCCGAGCCAGGCGAAGAACGCCGGCGCCGCGGCATCGAAGCCTGCGGCTCGCAACGCATCATCGAGCGCCGTCGTCGCAAAATCGATCGCCACGAACGTGAGCGATGGAGGAATCGCGATCTCGCCGCTCGCAAGCCGCTCCCGCTTCGCCGCCTGCGTGGCCGGATGATCGACCTCGAAGACGCGCAAGTCCGGAAATGGATTCCGATACGCGAAAGTATCGAAGCCTGCGCCGAGAACGACGTACTGCCGCACGCCGCTTGCGACCGCCTCGGCCAGCGCATCCTCGGCGAACCGGCTGCGCATGGCGAAAAAGGCGCGAAGATAGGGCGCGAGCGGCGATGACTCATGGGTTGGGGGATGCTCCCGCAGCTCCCGCGCAACGTCGGGACGGATGATGCGCAACGCCAGCGGATCCTCGAATACCAGGGGCCGGTCGCGCACCTGATGCGCCGCTCGCCGCTCCGCCACGCGATCTGCCGTACGGCTGGCTTGTCCTTCCTGCATCGCGGGATTCTAGTCTGGCCTGCTGTTGTCACTTATCTCCGGATCAACATCAAGGGCAACGTCACGCTGAATCCCGGCTGACGAGATTTGTTGCATTGAACTGGACACCCAGGATAGATCCGGCAAAAAGACACGTGTACCGGGCACGTTTGACAATGTCATTGCGATGCTGTCATCTGTCCCCCGGCATGTCTCTCCGTCGTGTCGTCCCGATGGTTTGCGCTGCGCTCATCGTCTTCCCGATGTCCAGCTCCGGTCAGAACTTCGGAACCCGGATCAACGTGACGGCCATCGAAGTCTCGGCAAGTGTTCGCGACGCGAATGGAAATCTGCCAAAGGACCTGAAGCCGGCTGACTTCGAGTTGATCGAGGACGGCAAGCGCCAGCGGATCATCGGCGTGGCGTACAGCCACGGCACTCCGTCCAAGTTGACGCCGCCGGCGAAGGAATCGATCGGAACGCCGCCATCGAAACCGGAACGGCCGCGTCAGGTGGTCATCTATCTGCAGCAGTCGCTGTCGACGACGGACGGACTTCGTCTGGCAATCAAGTCGCTGCTTCCGCAAGCCGGCAAGCTCGTTGCGATGGGTGACGTCGAGGTCGTGACGGACGATCCTTCGACACATTCGCTGCTCGGTCCAACGCAGGACGCTGCGGCTTTGCGCTCGCTTTTGGAGACGCTCGGAAACGAGGCTCGCGGAAGAGAGGAGCTGATCAAGATCCGGCAGGAGTTCATGACCGGCGATCAAAACACGAGCGGCATCGAGGATCGATTGACGCGCCGGTCACTGATACGAAAAGCGGCGCGGCAGGAGTCGGCCATTCTTCGGGCACAACAGGACGCGCTGTTTGCATGGCTGAGCCGGTACCCGCGTCATGCATCCGGCGACACGCGTACGCTGCTTTTCGTCACCGATGGATTCGATCTCGCCCCGGCCGGCTTTTATTCGATCGATCACCAGGACAAGAGCCGAGGTTTGCGAGCGGACCAGCGTACAGACTTGCCGGCGGAGTTGCGCGACCTCAACGCCTCGGCGCACCAAAACGACATCGCGCAGGCTCTGGCCGCGCAAGGATGGACGGTCCTCTCCTACGCCACATCGCCGGTCGAAAACCGCGTAACTCACTTCGCGGCAGCAACGCATGAACAGGCCGTGCCCCACTCGTTCAACGTCCGCGAGAATGTTGGTCACTCGACCATCAACAAAGCGCCACTCGAACCGCTGCAACTGCTTGCGGATGCCACGGGTGGAAGCGTTCTCACCGATCCGTCGAAGATCGGCGGCGTGCTCGATGACCTCGATCAACGTGTCGTCATCACCTACCAAGTGGACCGGCCCTCGGACGACAAATTGCGGCACGTCGAGGTCCGGTCGTTGCGCACCGGACTGACCGTCAACGCACAGAAATGGGTTGGAACTGGATCGACTCTGGCGACGACACCCGTCATGGCGGAGCTTCTGGCGACGGCTCTTGCCACATCGACAAGGAGCGACGAGAGCAACGATCGCGGCGAGCTGCCGGTGACCTGCTCGATCAAACTCGGATCGCTGACGAAGGGAGTGAGAACGAGCGAGATTGAAGTACGCGTGAACGTTTCGCCGGCCGCGAGCGAGCTCGCGTCGCTCGAATCGGGCACGCTCCGTTTCACGCTCGCGGTCGTGGCGCCGCACGAGAAGCCGTTCACATCGACAAACCGTCTCGAACATCTCGACTTCTCTTCGAAGCAGGGATTCGCGACCACGATCACCGTACGGCATCGCGACGGAGCGAAGATGGCGGTGATCGCGGAGGAGCCGTCGACAGGAGCGTGGGGCGGCTGCGTCGTAGAACCAGCAATCAAGTGATGCTCAGTGCGCAGCATCACCACCGCGCCGCCATCGAGAATGCAGGTCACATTCTTCGACACCTCAGATAAACGAAGATAAACGCAGATGAGTTAGTGCGGGAGCGGCAGGTTCCAGAAGAATTGTGAGATGCGCACGAGCAGCGGATCCGCGACCTCGGCGTCCGCTTCATTCAGGCGCTTCACTTCTTCGTTGATGCGGGCGAGCTCTTTGCCGTCCATCCAGAATCCGAGGCACTTCTTGCAGTAGTCGAGGATGATGGTCGTGTCGATGTTGAAGTCGACCTTGCCCATTGCCGCGCCGTCGTTCGGGCAGGTTATCGGGCCGTACGCATCTTCGTGCTGAAACGAGTCGAGATCGACGGTGCAGAATTCGAGGTCGCCTCGAATCTCGCCGGCCACTTCGTTCAACTGTCCGTGCGCCAGGAACATCCCGCCACAGACCGGACAAGTCCGGACGGATGTCGAACCAAACGACTTCATTTCCAGCTCTGCGGCATCACGCGGACAGTTCAATGCGTCCTCCTCGGCTGCTCATCGGATCGTACTCCGAATCCCGGGCGGCGTTTCCCAGCAAGGAACGCGAATCACGCGAGAGAGTGCGTGAGGAACGCTGGCGTCCTCGCCGGCTGGCCCGTAGGCGTCCCGCCTGCGGCGCACTCAAGCAAACGACTTCGTCGCCTTCATGCAGGCGTGTCGAACGCAACAACCTGTGGCGCAACCATCTCAGGAGCAACCACGGTGACGGCCGCGTTTTCACGACGGGACGGACGTTTCACCGATGTCGCCAGGCCAACCAACTCGAGCATGAAGATGCTGTACCAGCCGACGTCGATCTGCCAGAACTTCCATCCCAATCGTGCCGACGATGGCGACGCGTGATGATTCTGGTGCCAGTTCTCGCCTTGAAAAAACTGGATCGGCGCGAGCCATCCGATGTTCTGCGATGAATCCTCGCCATGCTCGCGATGCTCGCGCATGTGCGCGATGCTGTTGACGAAGCACTGTGCATGAAGTGACATCACGAGACGCATCGAGCCGAGCCAGAAAAATGCGGGAAGCCCGAAAGCAAGACCGCCGAAGAGCGAGACTGCCAGCATCGGAATCTGAATCCGGTTCCAGAAGCGGTACTCCGGCTTGTTGAGATCGGGGCACCAGCGATTGAGCGGAACGTTCCCCGCCTGCCACAGCCAGCGAAGATGCGCCCACCAGAAGCCGCCGATGGCAGGACTGGAGATGTCATCGACCGTCTCGACCTTGGAGTGATGTTGTCTGTGATTCGCGGTCCACGAATCGGGCGATCCGGAGCCATTGAACATCGCGAAGAAGATGAGCGCGTGCTTCACGACGGGATGCAAACGGAGCGCGGTGTGAGCAAGCGCGCGGTGATAACAGACTGTCACTCCCAGCCCGCCAAGCCAACCAAGCGCGACCGACGCGACGATCACTTTCCAGCCCGGCGCCGGGAAAAAGACTAAGCCGATCGCCGCGAGGATGTGAATGGCGACGATGTAATAGAACGTCGCGCGGTCGCCTTTCGCCGTCTTCCACCACGGACTCTTCCAAGGTTCGGGACCGAGGCTCGATACGATTGGTGCGTCGACGAGACGCGGATTGCGGACTTGCGGCAGCTCCGCCGCGGGCTCAAGTGAACATGAGGACATCTGGTGCCTTTCAGCGGATTTCGACCGCGGCCAGGAGCACGAGGATGGCCTCGCGAGACGTGGCTTGGGGGACTCGCAACAACCTTGCGGCAACGGTGCCAGCAGGGAACCAACGCACCGTCGATGGGCACCGCGATGGTGTCCCACGCAAACGACTCTAACACGCCGGTTGCTTCGCATCGATTGATGACTGCATTCCTTCCCGTTCCGGCTCTGAACCGTAACCGCTCGGCTACGAACCTTTGGGAATGTCCGCGTATAAATCAACACGGGTCTGCTTACAGGAGGTGAGTGATGCAATCGGCCAATGCCGGCGTTCTGGTTCACGGACTCGGATTTCCCGAGGAAACTCCGCGCCAGGTGCTTCCCGACGGAACCAATGTCGGACCGTATCGCATCCTCTCTCTCCTCGCGTCCGGCGGCATGGGCGATGTCTACCGCGCCCGCGATGAACGCCTCGGACGCAGCGTCGCGCTCAAAGTTCTGCCGACCGGTTTGACTGACGACCGCGAGCGCCTGGAGCGTTTCGCGCAGGAAGCGAAATCAGCCTCGGCGCTCAATCATCCGCACATCGTCACGATTTACGAGATCGGCCAGGCTCGTCCCTCCTGCATCGTGCAGCCGATCC
Organism: Thermoanaerobaculia bacterium; assembly: GCA_963719365.1. Lineage (GTDB taxonomy): Bacteria > Acidobacteriota > Thermoanaerobaculia > Gp7-AA8 > Gp7-AA8 > JADGNZ01. The sequence continues at coordinate 4,489,250 of OY970380.1, forward strand.
CGGGAACCGATCAGCGTCAGCGTCCGGAAGAGATCCACTACATCGCCATGGAGTTGATCGAAGGCGAGACGTTGCGCGAGTTCATCGCCGGCGGACGCTCACTCACGCGCCGCCTCGAAATCCTCGCGCAAAGTGCTGAGGGCCTCGGCAAGGCGCACGCGGCGGGCATCGTTCATCGCGATCTCAAGCCGGACAACATCATGGTGTCGTCCGAGGGGTACGCGAAGGTTGTCGACTTCGGGTTGGCGAAACTTGTTGAGCCCACCGCGGGATGGGATCCGATCGGTGCCGACTCGCCGACGATGAAAGCGCTCACACAGCAAGGGGAACTGATCGGAACGGCCGGCTACATGTCGCCCGAGCAGATTCTCGGAAAGGTCATCGATCAGCGATCCGACATCTTCTCCTTCGGTTGCATCGTGTACGAGACGATCGCCGGCGCGAAGCCATTCACCGGCGATTCATTCGTCGACACGCTGCACGACGTGCTGCACGGAACGCCTGCTCCGATCGAGCACTACGACCCGTTGATGCAGCAGGAGCTCCGGCGCATCGTCGGCAAGTGCATCGAAAAGGATCGCGAGGTTCGCTATCAGTCGATTCGCGATGTTGCGCTCGACCTGCGCGCCGCCGCTGCGAACGCCGGCAATCCTACCGGCCCCATCACGCTTCCGAAGTTCGAGCAACCCAAAGCCGCTCATGGTCTGCGCTGGCTGGCCGCGCTTGCCGCAGCCGTGGTCATCGGAATCATCGGCTGGCAGATCCATCTTCGGATGAGCGCTTCGGCCCCCGCGGACGCACTAGCACACACGTCTCTGCAACGCATCACGACCAACGGCCACGTCAAACATTTCGCCGTTTCGCCCGACGGGCGATTCGCCGCGTACGCATTGGACGACGAGACCGCCGGCCCGACTGTGTTTCTCCAGCAGATTGCCACCGGAAGCCGCGTTCCGATTCTCACGGCTCTGCCGAAGACCGACTACACCGGCCTCGCGTTTTCCGCGGACGGAAATCATCTGCTGGCCACGCGATACGAAGGAACGATCTTCGGCGTTGTCGTGAGGGTGCCTCTCCTCGGCGGCAGTCCGGTGCGCCTCATCGGCGACGCAGACACGGCCGTCACAGCGTCGCCGGACGGCAAGCTTCTCGCCGTGACCCGCAACGTTCTCGAAAAGGGCGAGAGCCGTCTTCTGCTCACGGCGCCTGATGGATCGCACGAGCGCGTTCTGGCAACGCTGCCGCTTACGGAAGGCATGATGACGCCGTCGCCATCGTGGTCGCCGGACGGAACGCGGATCGCCATTTCGCACGGCCATAGTCTCTTCACCATCGACGTCAGCAGCGGCGCCAAGACGAACATCCCGATGAATACATCCGGCGGCTCGATTCGCGACGTCGCCTGGACCAATGCCGGCGACGCGTTGCTCGTGACCGCGTACGACGACCGTTGGGCCGGACACTGCCAACTGCTGCGGATCAATCTCACTACCGGCGCCGTAACCAACGTGACCGACGACGCGGACGATTACGCCGAGCCTCACGCCGCCGGCAAGTCAGTGGCAGCGATTCAGTCGAAGTTTCAATCGGCGATCTGGTCGGTGACACCCGGCGTCGCACCCGCGCAATTGACCCGCGGCCTCGGCAGTTCCGACGGCCTTTCCGGCCTGACGAGCGCGCCCGACCGCCGCATCATCTATTCGTCTGCCGCCAGCGGAACCGCGGATCTCTGGATCGCCAACGCCGATGGATCCGATCCCCGCCAACTGACGAATGATGAGCGGCTGGAGAAGCATCCCGCAATCACCGGCAACGGCTCGACGATCGTCTACTTGAAGCGCAATCAGGAACGGTCATCGCTCTGGCGGATGAACATTGACGGCGGCCAGCAGCGCGAGATCGTCAGCGCGCCGGTGATCTACGACTACATCCTCACACCGGATGGAAAGCAGATCGTCTACGCATCGGGCAACGACGCGACCAGTATCTCGTCGCTGGCGAGTGTCCCCGTCGACGGCGGTAAGTCCACCGCGATTACAACGACGGGCGCATTCCTCCGGCCGCTGCAGATCACGCCCGACGGACGCACGATCATCTTCACGTCACTCGATGGCCAGGCAATCCGGTTGTTCAAAGTGGCTATGAACGGCGGGCCCGCCACCAAGCTGACGTCGGAAGCCTCGAACTTCGGCGCAATCTCGCCGGACGGAAAACTGATCGCCTGCGCGTGGAAGTCGCCATTCAATCCCAAGATGGCCATCATCTCCATCGACGGCGGCGCGCCGATGCGCATCTTCGATCTCTCAGGCCGCCTCTATCACTGGACGCCCGACGGCAAGGGCATCGTCTACATCAAGCACGACGGCAAACAGGAGAACCTGTTCGTGCAGCCGCTCGCCGGCGGTCCACCAACCGCGCTGACAAACTTCACGGAAGGCTCGATCGCAAACTACGACTGGACCGCCAACGGCAGCCGGATCGTGCTGACGCATTTCATCAAGACGAGCGACATCGTGCTGTTGGGTGCGAACTGATCGCTGGCACAGTAAGGCGGCGAGACGCCGCCTCGACAGCCGGCGGGACGCCAGCATTCCGCCGGCAAGAATGCCATTCGCGCGTCCTCGCCGTCGTGCGCGCGTTTTGCAGCAATAAAGCATCCGAAATAAAAGGAGGCTTCAATGCAAAACGCGAAATGCAATCACCCGTCGTGCAACTGTTCCGGCAACGAAATCCGCAGCGACGGCTACTGTTCTGACGCCTGCAAAAGTGGAACGACGACGGGCGGAAGTTGCGGCTGCGGACATCCCGCCTGCAGCAAATAGCGCGAGGGCGATTTGATGTTCGATCAGCCATTCCGCGATCGCATCGAAGCCGGACGTCTCCTCGGCGCCGAACTGAACCGCCGGTTCGGACATCGCGCCGATGCTCTCGTGCTGGCGCTTCCGCGCGGCGGCGTGCCGGTCGGCTTCGAAGTCGCGGAAGCGCTCGGCGCGCCGCTCGATGTCTTCATCGTCCGCAAACTCGGCGTTCCCGGCCAGGAAGAACTGGCCATGGGAGCGATCGCCAGCGGCGGTGTGCGCGTGCTCAATCGCGACGTCATCCGTTACGCGTCGATTCCCGACCACGTCATCGACACCGTGGCCAAATCCGAGCAGCAGGAACTGGAGCGTCGCGAGAAAAGCTATCGCGGAATCAAACCGCCGATCGAGGCCGCCGGCAAAACCATCTTCGTCGTCGATGACGGCTTAGCCACCGGCTCGACGATGCGCGCCGCCGTTCTGGCGCTGCGCAACATGAGCGCACGCGAAGTGATCGTGGCCGTTCCCGTTGCGGCGAAAGAAACGTGCGCCGAGTTTCGCGCCATCGCCAACGACATCATCTGCCTGCGCACGCCGTCGCCGTTTCAGGCGGTTGGCCTGTGGTACGACGACTTCGCCCAGACCACCGACGAAGAAGTTCACGAGCTACTCGATCGCGCCTCGAAGACGATCGGAGCAGCGTAGATTGAGGAGCAACCCGTGACCACGATGACGGCTCGCGACGAAGGCCTCGTTCATGTGCCGGCCGGTCCCGTTTCACTCGACGGCAATCTGCTCATCCCGCAGGCGGCCACAGGCCTCGTGCTCTTTGCGCACGGCAGCGGAAGCAGCCGTTTCAGCACGCGCAACCGGCACGTCGCCGAGTTTCTGCGCGAAGGTGGGTTGGGCACCTTGTTGATCGACTTGCTGACCGCCGAGGAGGAACGGGTTGATGAGAGGACAGGGCATTTGAGGTTCGACATCAACATGCTGGCCGGGCGGCTGGCGGGAGCGGTGGAGTGGCTCAGTCAGAACGAGGAAACGAAATCGCTGCCGGTCGGACTCTTTGGCGCGAGCACCGGCGGAGGAGCAGCGCTTGTGGCTGCGGCACGGAGGCCGGACCGAGTATCAGCCGTCGTCTCGCGCGGCGGCCGGCCTGATCTTGCGGGCGACGCGCTCCCGCTGGTGAAAGCGCCGGCGCTTCTGATTGTAGGCGGCAACGACGAGCCGGTCATCGGCATGAATCGCCGCGCATTCGATCAAATGAGAGCGGTCAAACGGCTGGAGATCGTTCCGGGAGCGACGCACCTGTTCGAAGAGCGGGGAACGCTGGAACGAGTCGCCGAACTGGCCCGCGACTGGTTCCAGACGTACCTCCGCTGAGTGTCACATCAAGCAACGAGATTGCGGCCTGCCATCATCGCGGCCGGCACGGTGGTGAGTGCACCAACGCCAGCGAGAATCCAACCGACCCTTCGCCGCGACTGCCTCTTCAACCGGTCTGAATTGAGCAGAGCGACGCCCCCCGCCAGTGCCGCGCGTGTGGCGATTACGAATATCATTTGCGGAAAACTCAATCGAACTTTTTTCATCATGGACCTCCTTTGATCGTGGCTTCGACTAGTGATGCGCACGGCTCCGCGTCGCCGCTGCTTTCACCGCGGCGCGATGCAGACCGGCCGGCCCCTTCGTCGCCACCGCTTTTTCCGCGGCCCGGTGCCTTGCGGCGGGACCGCGTTTGCGCGAGCTGCTCAGCGCCTGGCGCTCCAACGCGAGATGCGATCCCGCAGCGCGTGGCTCGCGCTTCAGCGCCTTCAGCGTCGCTTTCGATCGTGTCGCCGACGTCTTGTGATTACCTCCCGCACGTCCGTTTTTCAGAGCACGCGCTGCAGACTTCCGCGTCTCCTCGCTGGTCGTTCCTTTCGCCGGCGGCGGCAGCTTCACGCCCGCGCGGCGAGCCTTCGACAACCCGATGGCGATGGCCTGCTTCGCCGATCGCGCACCATGCTTCCCTTCGCGAATATGATCGATCTCTTCACGAACGAACTCGCCCGCCTGCGTCGACGGCGCTTTCCCTTCCGCCTTATCTTTCCTTGCGCGTCGTAGAGTTTGCTTCTCTGGCATTTGCGTGTCCTCCGCCTGAAAATCAGTGCACAGGACTAGCCAAATTCGGCTCGCGTTTAGCAGGAAAAACGTCCTCATGAGCAACGTACAAACAGAGATCGCAACGTTGGAAGAACGCCTCCGCCAGGCCGAGCTCGGTCCCGATCCATCTGTGTTCGAAGAGCTGTTAGCCGACGATGTGATCCTCGTCGCACAGGACGGCCAGCCTGCGCTTGCGAAGAAGAAAGTCGTCGCCGCGCACCAACCCGGCGCAGGACCGAAATTCACACGCGTCGAAGTGAGCGACTTGAAGGTCATCGATCACGACACTGTCGCCGTCGTGACTTGCAACGCTCATTACGAAGGCCCTCAATTCACCGGCACCCTGAAATTCATGCGCGTCTGGATGAAGAAAAACGATCGCTGGCAGATCATCGCGGGATCGGTCGCGAACGGGTGAATTCTGATCAGGTTTGCGTCAGCACGGCGACCGGATAGAGCCGGAACAAGTCGTCGTTGGTGACGATGGTCAATTGATGCGCCAATGCTTGGCAAATCAGCATCCGATCGAATGGATCGCGATGATGAGGCGGCAGCGAGAGAAGCTGCGAGACTGCCTGCCGGTCCAACGCGAGATCGGTAATTCGATGAGCGACCCGACTCGTCTCTATGTATTCATCGGCAGCAGCCGGCAAATCGAGCTTGCCGATCTGATACTTGACCAACGCCTCCCAAACGGAGACGACGCTCAGGTACACCTGATTGGATTTATCGCGGATTGCGTCGGATGCGTATCGCGAAAGGCGAGGATTGCTGCTGATGTACCAAAGGAAAGCGTGCGTATCGAGAAGCAGCTTCATCGGCCTTCGAACGCGTCGAGCAAGTCATCCGGAAGCGGATCGTCGAAGTCGTCTGATACCACGAATTCGCCTGCGCCAAGTCCGATCGGTCGAAGAGTCTCCGTCTCTGATGTGGGTCGCAGCTCCGCCACTGGCCGGTCGCCCTGATAGACAACGATCGTCTCTCCATCGATCACACGATGAAGATACTCGGACGCCTCGTTCTCAACCTCTTCGAGCGTGGCTTTCATCGGCTGTCATTCTAACAAATACTCGACTGCAGCCCTCGCCACCGATTGAACGCTTGCTTCCACCACGGCGCTCCCTCAGGCTTTGCAACCACTCACCGGCACATTCATTCCGTTCATTGAAAAGCGATTCGGCCCTCCTGCAGCGGCGCATCTACTGCCCGACGCGCTACGTGCGCCTACAGGAGAACCACTGTGAAATCCATTGCCTCAACTCTGCTGCTTGCCGCGGCGATCCTCTTGCCCACATCGCTTTTCGCCGCCAGCGCCGGATCTGTGCGCGGTAAAGTTCTCGGACCTGACAACGCGCCACTGGCCGGCGTCGTCGTGCAGCTTCGCAACGACATCACCGGATTCAAACAGGACGCCGCGACGGCCGCCGGCGGCGTCTTCAATTTCAACAATGTTCCGTACAACCCATACGAGATTCATGTCGACGTGCAAGGCTTCCAGCCGTCGCATGTCTCGATCGACGTTCACTCGCCGGTTCCGCTCGACGAGACGATCACTCTCAAAGTTTCAGGCGTCTCCGAGTCGATCAGCGTGACCGCTGAACCTCCTGCCGCGCAGCTCGAGACCGACAACTCGCAGAGTCACATCGACATCGATAAGTCGTACATCGCCAAGGCACCGGCCGCGGTGGCTTCGCGCGCTATGGAGCAGATCGTCACCTCCACGCCCGGTTTCGCAAAAGACGAAAACGGACGCTTCCACTTCCAGGGCGCGCACAGCCAGAGCGAGTACGTCATCGACGGTCAGACCATCTCCGATCAGACCGGCGTGACCTTCTCGAATTCGATCGATCCCGGCATCGCGCAAGGCATCGAAATCATCTACGGGAACGTTCCAGCCGAATTCGGCGAGAAGGTCGGAGCCGTCATCAACCTCACCACCAAGTCCGGCCTCGGCGCCGGCGATCCGAAGACCGAAGTTTTCATTGGCGGATCCAAGTTCGCGACGACGGAGGCGGGAGCATCGGTGGCCGGCGGTTCGCAGACCTTCGGCTACTTCGGCTCCATCAACGGCTCGAAGTCGGATCGCTTTCTCGACCCCGTCAACTTCGACAACCTTCACAACCACGGCAACACGTATCGCGGCTTCCTGCGACTCGACACGCAGTCGCCGGACTCGAAGAGCTCCTTCCGATTCACCGCACTCGTCGGCGAAACGCATCGCGACGTTCCGAACACTTTCACCCAGGAGGAAGCCGGCCAGAACGAGCGCGTGCGCAGCGCCGATCAAAATTTCAACCTCGGATGGCAGAGCATCCTCTCGCAGACGTCCGTTCTCGAGCTCGTCGCTTTCGGCCGCTTCTCGAAATTCAAGCTCGATGGAACGCCGAGCGATACGCCGGTGATCGTGGCCTCGGAACGCACGCTCAACAACTACGGCATCGCGCCGGCCTGGAGTTGGACGAACTCCAACAACGAGGTCAAGATCGGCCTTAACCTCAAGCGCTATCCGATCAAAGAGACGTTTTCGTTCGGCATTACGGATCCCGGTTTGAACGATCCTGCCAATGCCGATGCCTACAATCCCAATCTTGCGCCATACGATCTCACCCGAGGCGGCCACGCCTTCGTCTTCGACGATCACCGCACCGGTTCTTACGACGCTGTCTACATTCAGGACAACGTCAAGTTCGGCGATCTGACCGCGAACCTCGGCGTTCGCTACGACAAGAACTCGATCCCGCTCAGTGAGTCCGAGGTTCAGCCTCGCCTCGGCGCCGCGTACTTCATCCCGTCGACAAAGACAGTTCTCCGCGCGTCGTACAACAAAGTGCTCTACACGCCCGAGTTCGAGAACATTCTTTTCGGCTCCTCGGCCGCGGCCGCGGCGCTGGCACCGCCCGGGGTTCAGGAATCGCAGGCCCTCGGCGGCGGCGATCTGCTCGTCCATTCCGAGCGCCAAACCGCCATCACAGTCGGCGTGCAGCAGGCGATCGGCAGCCGGGTGCGCTTTGATGTCGATTACTGGAAGCGCCGGTCGCGCTTCGCCGGCGACCAATCGCAGTTTCAGAACACGGGCATCGTCTTTCCGCTGGCGTTCAAAGCTGGCCATCTCGACGGATGGGATATGCGCCTCGATCTGGCGAAGACAGCCGGCTTCCGCGGATTTCTCTCCCTCGGACATACGCACGCCGAGTACGTTCCGCCTCTCACCGGCGGACTCTTTCTCGACACCGAGGCCATCGACTCACTCACTGCCGGACCATTCCTGATCGATCACGATCAGAAGTTGCAGGCGCAGGGAGCGCTGAGCTTCGACTTTGGCGAGTCAGGAGTCTGGGTGGCCACGAACGTCCGTTACGACTCCGGACTGGTGACAGGCGCTGATATCACCTCGCTCCTCACCGATCCGGACAACGCGTTTGCGGCGCCCTATATCAAAGAGAACTCAGGAACCGATCTCGACCCGAACCGCGTCAAGCCACGCACAGTCATCGACTTCTCCCTCGGCGCCGACCTCGCGTCGTACCACATGCCCCTCAGCATCCAAGCCGACCTCCTGAACGCAACAAACAAGAAAGGCGTCTACAACATCCTCTCCACGTTCGGAGGAACGCACGTGATCCCGCCGCGGATGCTGGCGGTCAGGGCGCGGTACACGTTCTGACGTAGCTGCGCTGATGACAAGTGTCGGGTCCCCGCACAGCCCATGCGACTCCGCGTTGGTCGATGCAACTGCATCAATAAACTTATATAATTGTCGGAGTGAAGCCACTCACGTTCTTGGGTTCCAGCCTCGAAGACCTGAGAAACTTTTCTGACGAGGCACGTCGGGCGGCCGGCTTCGAGATGAGCTTTGTACAACAAGGATTGATGCCATCGAATTGGAAGCCGATGAAAGAAGTAGGCCCAGGGGCGATGGAGATTCGCATTCATGTGCTGGGTGAGTGGCGGGTGATCCTGGTGGCCAGGTTTGCAGACAATGTCTACGTTCTGCACGCGTTCCAGAAGAAGACCCGAAAGACACGGCAAGCAGACATTGAGCTAGCCCGCAGGCGGTATCGTGAGATCGGAGGCGAGGAATGAAAAAGAAAAAAATCAAGTCCGACGATAACGTTTTCCTCAAGCTTGGCTTTGAGCCGGCCGAAGCGGCGGTTCTGCAGATGCGCGCTAATCTTATGGTTGATCTCCGTATTTACATCGACAAGAACGGACTCACGCAGGCTGACGCGGCAAAGCGCCTCGGTATCGCTCAGTCCCGCGTTTCTGACCTTGTTCGCGGCAAATGGGAACGGTTCAGCCTCGAGATGCTCATCACGCTCGAGACGAGGCTTGGTCGTACTGTACGCGTTGAGCTTGCTGCGTAATCAAGAAAATGGGGACTTTCGAGCGCTACACGTTCTGAGTCTCCAATCTGCGTTCATCTGCGACATCTGCGGATCAGGGCTTGTCCGCAGATGCTCGCAGACGTTTCACAACCGCAGCAGCCGTTCCCGCAACAGCCGCGAGTGAAACCGGCTCGTTTGCAACTCCTGACCATTCGAAAGCGACAGCACGAACGTCCCTCCAGGCATCGGCGTGGCTTTTGTGATCGCGCTGATGTTTGCGAGTGTGCCGCGGCTGAGGCGGATGAATTCTTCGCGGTCGAGGCGGGCTTCGAGATCTTTGAGGCGATACGAGATGGTGTGCTTGATGCCGCGAATCGTCGTCAAGTGAAGCAACTCCCCGTCGGCGATGATCGACGCAACTTCATTCACATTGACGAGGAGGATCTCGTTCTTGCGGCGAACCGGAATGCGGCGTAGCGGCGCCGCGGTCGAAGCTTCGAATGCCCTTACCGCGGAACGGACGTTTCTCACCGAGACTTCGCGGGCGTCATCGCGATCGAGCCGGTCGATGGCGCGGCTCAGGGTCTCGCGGAGGCGCGTGGCGTCGACCGGCTTGAGGAGGTAGTCGACGGCATTCAGCTCGAAGGCGCGGACTGCATACTCGTCGTAGGCTGTGACGAAGGCGATCATCGGCATTGATGCGCGTGTGAGAAGCCGCACGACGCCGATGCCGTCCACTTCGGGCATCTGCAGATCGAGCAATGCAAGGTCGGGTTTCTCGCGCTCGATCAACTCTACGGCCGCGGCTCCATCGGTTGCTTCGCCGACGATCTCGACGTCGTCGAAGCCGCGCAGCATCGATACGAGCACGGAGCGCGCGGACCTTTCGTCATCGGCGACGACGATGCGCAACCGGTCTCTCACGCGCGCCTTCCGAGCGGGAGAACGATCTCCGCGCAGGTCTCGCCGGCCGAGGCCACGAGCGTCAGAGTGGCTGCGTCGCCGTACTGATGGCGAAGGCGCGCGTCGAGGTTCGCGAGGCCGACGCCATTCTTCCGGCCGCGGGTGATCTCCGCATCGGTCGCGCGCGCTCCGCTGTTGCGCACCGTGATGGCCAGTTTGTGGCCGTCCGATCTGCTCTCGATGGCCACGTGACCGCCGCTTCTGCTGTTGGCGATCCCGTGCTTGATCGCGTTTTCGACCAGCGGCTGGATCATCAGCGCCGGCACGCGGATGCCGCGCAGCTCGCCCGGAACGTCGATGTCGACGCGGAGCCGTTCTTCGAAGCGGGCACGCTCGATCTCGAGATAAGCGCTGACGAGATCGATCTCGTCGCCGAGCGTCGCGGCGCTGTCGGCCGAGCGCAGCACGCCGCGCAGCAGCGTCGTCAGTTTCATGAGCGTCGCGTGCGCGCGCACGGGCGAGGTCTGGATGAGATAGCCGATCGTGTTCAGGGCGTTGAAGAGAAAGTGAGGATTCACTTGCGCACGCAGCGCCCGCAACTCCGCTTCCGTCGTCAGCTTGTTCTGTTGATAGCGCTCGCGTGACAGGCGGATGGCGTCGATGCGGCGCGCCGCGAGAAGCGCGATGTTGTTGAGCATCTCGAGATCGTCCGAGAGCAGGCGCTTGCCACCAGCGAGCGGGCCGGCGACGAGCGCATAACGCGGCAGTTCGGTGGTCGGGATGACTGTCGCGGAATCGTCGCCGCCGCCCTCGTCGCTCTCGATCCAGCGCATTTCATTCGCTGCCAACGGTGCCCGCAATACATCGACGAGCGCGTCCATCACCGCTTGCGGCTCTTCGATCGCGGAAAGACGTTGATCGAATGCCTCGCGAAGCTGTTTGTAGTCGGCGCGGTGCAGAACGACGCGATCGATGACCCATGTCGCGGCGCGGCAGAGCGGCGGGTAAAGAAGCGCCAGCCCGACCCAGAGAATGACGGAGCCGCCGACCGCAATCGGGTCGCTGCGAAAGTCGTGTTGTGCCAGCAGGGGCACTTCGATGCCGATGTAAAGACCCGAGGCGATGGCCACGAGCGCGAAGAGTGCGAGGGCGCGCTTCAGAAAGAGATCGGCCAGCGCGAAGCGGAAGTCCTGATAAAGGATTGCGAAGATCAAAGGAATGGAGGCGTGGTGTCCCGCCAGTTCGACGTACCACGACTCCGTCGCTCCTTCGCGATGGCTGAGATGCAGCGCGGAGACCGCGAAGACCGCCAGAGCGACGATCGACCAGCCGCGAGCGGAGCCGGTCCGGCGTCGAGTCAGAAGAAAAAGCGGAATGGTCAGGCCGAGGTAGAACCAGGTCAGGACTTGCAGCGCGAACGCCGAGGGCACTTGCCCGCCATGAAACGCCGTCCAGAACATCAGCGTTTCTGCGATCGTGCTTACCGTGTACGCAGAGGCGATGATGATCGCAGCAATCCGTTTGTGCCGCGCTTCCGACTGCGACCGAAGGACCGAGTGCACGACGACCGCAGGCAGAAAGCCGAGAGCGCTGTACGCAGTGGCAATCAGGAAGGCGGGAGGATCGACGCCGGCGAAATCGCGGATTCCGAAGACCGCCAGCCCGCTCAGGTTCCAGATCAGGCCGAGGATCGCTGTGCCGAGCGGCAGCCGATCGCCGCCCATCCGCCGCCGCAACACCAGCGCGAAGAGCATCGCGTAGAGCGCCGCGCCTGTCAGAAAGCCGACCAGGTGGACGAGCGCTGCGACGTTGTGGGGCGGCATTCGAATTGATTATGACGAGAAGGCCGGTGCCCGCAAGGTGATGCCAGTGAATGGTCGGTTTCAGTCGGTGAGTGGTTCAGTAGACGGAGCCTGCGGTGTTTCGGTCATTCGTTCTGTTCGGATTACCTGTCCGCGCTGTGCAATGTGTCGCCGAACAACAAACTGTTCGCATTCCGCAATGGACGCGCGCTTCCGCCCGTTCCGCGGCCTGTGTTAGTGTCACCGCCCATGTCGCGTGCTCGGCGCTGGTTGGCCGGATTGATGGTGGTGGTGTTCGCAGCGGTGGAGATGTACGCCGCCGCGCCGCAGCTCCACGTTCATCTCCAGGCCGGAGTGCAGGCGGCGACGCAGCAGCAAGGTCAATCGCTTACGACGCGATCGTCCAGCCGGACTGCGACGCCGAACGATTGCCTGGCCTGCCGCACCTTCAGTCTTGCGACGGCGCTGATCTCGTGGACCGGTATCACGCCGCCTGGCGTGAATCAGACTCTCGTACTGCCAACACTGACCGAATTTGCGGCAGCCGGATTTCGTGACGACGCCCGCGGCCGCGCTCCTCCCGCCTGCTAGTTCCCCATCTCCCTCCATTTGACCTTCCAGGTGCAAGGAGGGCTCTGTGCTCAAGAGCGCGGGCTTCTGTTTTCTTTTTGTCGTCGGCGGTATTTCACCATTCGCATTCGCGCAGGATCTGACGATTGTTCCTCCTGCCGGCCCCGAGCTTCTCCGGCTCTCGCGGCAGCAGGCGGTCGATCAGGCGCTTGCGCGCAATTACGGGCTGATCGCGGCGCGTGAACAGGTCGAGCAGACGCGCGCGGCAGTCGTCGTTGCGGCGGCGTTTCCCGATCCAAGCTTCGCGGCGGACGTGAGCGGCTTGCCGCATCCGCTAAGCCCGCGCTCGTCGACCGGCAGCGATCAGGGCGTGGCCGTGACGATTCCCTTTCCCGGAAAAACGAGTCTGCGTCGCGCCGTCGCCACCGCCGACCTTCGCGTCGCCGAATTCAACCTGACGCAATTGCGCCAGCAGGTGGCATCGCAGGCCGTGCAGGCGTACGACGCGATCCTCGTGGCGAAGCGGCACGCGGAAGACCTGATCACGAGCAAGCAGTTCGCGCAGGATTTTCTCCAGAAGACGCAGGCGCGATTCATGGCCGGCACGGTTCCGAAAGTCGATGTGGTCAAGGCGCAGGTCGATGTCTCGCAGGCCGGGAACGATCTCATCGCCAACGAGCGCACCGCCGCCACGGCGCGCGCGACGCTCAATCGTTTGTTGGGCCGGTCCGGCGGTGCGCCGCTGGAGCTGACCGATGACTTGACGATTCCAAGCTCGCTCGCGGATGTCGATGCGCTCGAGAAACTGGCGGAGTCGTCGCGTCCCGAGTTGCAAAGCCTTCAAACGCAACTCGAGGGCGCGAGAGCTGCCACGCGACTGGCCGGAAATTCTGGGCGCCCGACCTCAGCGTCTCCTTCACGCGCAATGCCGCGGAGGGAACGCCAACGTCATTCACCAGCGGCGTCTCGTTCGGCATCCCGATTCTTTTCTGGCAACACCAGCGCGGTGAGATCGCCGCGGCGCAGCATCGCGAGGCCGAGCTCACCGCGAACATCAGCGACATCCGCACGCAGATCAGCCTCGACGTGCAGACTGCATTCGCCAACGCGTCGATCGCGCTTCGTCAGGCGATTTTCATTCGCGATCAGCTTCTGCCGGAAGCGAAAGAGGTTTATCGCGTCGCGTTGGCGAGCTATGGATTGGGCGGCTCGTCGGCGCTCGATCTGCTCGACGCCAAACGAACACTGCTCGACGCCGAGCGACAATACGCCGACGCGCTGGGTGCGGCCAATGACGCCGAGGCGGCGCTGGAACTGGCCATCGGCACGTCGCTTCCCAAAGCGAACACGGGAGAAACACATGAGTAAGTTGCAATCGAATCGCTTCGCGCTCATCGGCGTTTTGGTGCTGACCATCGCGTCCTGCTCGCAGGAAACCAATACCAAGACCGAAACCGAAACCAAGCCCGCGAGTGCCGCCGTTCGCAATGTGCGCACCGAGGTTGTGGCGGTGTCGCGATTCCATCGCAGCATCGAAGCGACCGGCAGCGTGGCCTTCGATCAAAACCGATCCACGCAGGTGCTCTCGCCGATCTCCGGACCGGTCGCGCGCATCCTCGTTGGCTATGGAAGTCACGTGAGCCGAGGGGAAGCGATGGCCGTTGTGGCATCGCCGGATTTCGCCGCTGCGATGAGCGCGCTGCGCCGCGCCGAAGCGACTGCGCGCAACGCCAAACGAGTCGCCGAGCTCGATCGCCAGCTCTTCAAGAACGACGCGATCGCGCGCCGCGACATGGAGCAAGCCGAGACTGACGCCGTGGGCGCCGAGGCGGATCGCGATTCCGCCTTGCAACAGCTTCGGTCCCTCGGCGTCACGCAGCAGACGATCGACGACATCCTGCAGAACCGTCCGGTCACGAATCCGGGAGGAACGATTCGCTCGCCGCTCGCCGGCACGGTCGTCGAGAAGCTGATCTCGCCCGGGCAGTTGCTGCAAGCCGGAACGACGCCATGCTTCACCGTCGCCGATCTGTCGAACGTCTGGGTGCTCGCAAATGTGTTCGAGTCCGATCTTCCTCTCGTGAAAATCGGTGATACCGCCGAGGTGGTGACGGGCGCCGGCGCTGCTCCGATGAAAGGACGCGTCAGCTACATCGCCGCGCTCGTCGATCCGAATACGCGCGCCGTTTCCGTTCGCATCGACGTTCCGAATCCTGGCGAAGTGCTCAAACGCGATCTCTACGTCCGCGCGGTCATTCAGTCGCAGCAAGAGACTCAGGGCTTGCTCATTCCCGTCTCGGCGGTGCTGCGTGATGAAGAAAACCTTCCGTTCGTCTTCGTCGCCAAACCCGACGGCACGTTCGGCCGCCAGAACGTGCAAATCGGATCGCGCATCGGCGATCAGCAGGAGATCACCGGCGGCATCACCGCGGGCCAGACGATCGTGATCGAGGGCGGGCTCTTTCTGTCGACGGTGGAACACTCATGAGCGAGCCGGAAGACATCGACGACATCGACGAAATCCGGCCACCAGAAGCGCCGAACGAGCGGACTGCGACGTCGATCATCAACCGCATCGTCGCCGCTCGTTGCGGCAGCGCTTTCTGCTGCTGTTCGTTGCCGCGTTGCTCCTCGCCGCCGGGATCTACTCCTTCAAGCGGCTGCCTGTCGATGCGTATCCCGATCTCTCGCCGCCGCAGGTCGAGATCAGCGCGCAATGGCAGGGCCGCGCACCGGAAGAGGTGGAGCGGCTGATCACCGTTCCGATCGAAGTGGAGATGAACGGCATCCCGAACGTGGAGGTCGTGCGCTCGATCTCGCTCTACGGTTTGTCCGACGTGCGCATTACGTTTCAACCGGGTACCGATAATTACTTCGCGCGCCAGCAGGTGTTCGAGCGTCTCGCGGGCGTGTCGCTTCCTGACGGCGTCGCGGGCGACATCGCGCCGCTCTTTTCACCGTCCGGGCTGATTTACCGGTATGTGCTCGACAGTCCCGATCGTTCGCCGATGGAGCTGAAGACGCTCGAGGATTGGGTCATCCAGCGCCAATACAAGTCCGTTCCCGGCGTCGCCGACGACTCCGGCCTCGGCGGACCCACAATGCAGTATCAGGTTCTGCTCGATCCGGCCAAAGTCGCCGCGGTCGGTCTGTCCGTTCCACTGATCGTCGATTCGCTGAGCGCGAATAACAGTAACGCGGGCGGCGGCTTTTATTCACAAGGCGGCCAATTCTTTTACGTGCGCGGTCTTGGCCGTCTTACCACGCCTGAAGATATCGGCAACGTCGTGGTGGCGGTTCACAATGGGACGCCGGTACTGGTCAAAGACGTCGCCCAGGTCGCAATCGGCGAAGCCCCCCGCCTCGGCCAGTTCGGTTTCAATAATCGCGACGAGGCCGTCGAAGGCGTGATTCTGATGCGCACCGGCGAACAGGCGCAGGTCGTACTCGATCGCGTCGAAAAGAAAACAAAAGAGCTGAACGACTCGGTCCTGCCAAAAGACGTCAAGATCCGACCGTTCTATGACCGCCGCGATTTGATCGCTCTTACGACGCGAACGGTTGAGGACAACCTGTTGCGCGGGATGCTGCTCGTGCTGGTCATCCTCATCTTCTTCCTTTACGACTTCCGCTCCGGGTTAATCGTCGCCGCAACGATCCCGCTGTCATTGTTGTTCGCCTTTATCTGCCTCGACCTGAAACACGTTCCCGCGAATCTCTTATCGATCGGAGCGATCGACTTCGGGATCCTTGTCGATGCCGCTGTCGTGATGGTCGAAAACATTTTCCGGCGATTGGCAATCAATCACGAGGAAGGGAACCGGCTCACGACGAGCGAAGTGATCGTGCAGGCAGCGGCCGAAGTGGACCGGCCGATTTTCTATGCGGTCGCCGTCATCATTGCCGCGTTTCTTCCGATTTACGCCCTGACCGGACCTTCCGGAGCGCTGTTCCGGCCAATGGCCGATACGACGATTTTCGCGCTCATTGGCGCATTGCTGCTGTCGCTGACGCTGGTGCCCGTGCTTTGTCTCTGGGCGCTCCGCAATGTGCGCGAGCGACGGAACGTCGTCTTCGAAGCCATTCGCAGCGTGTATGTGCGCGGCCTCGATGGCTGCCTGGCGCATCCGTGGCTTACGACGACCGTCAGCGTGGTCCTCTTTGCGCTGTCGTTATTGCTGATCCCGGGAATTGGCGCGGAATTCATGCCGCACCTCGACGAAGGCTCATTGTGGGTGCGGGCCAACATGCCGTCCACGATCTCGTTCGAGGAGGCGTCCAAGATCTCGCCGCAAGTTCGGGCGATTCTTCGGTCGTTCCCCGAAGTGACGGTGGTCAGCTCGGAGTTAGGGCGCCCGGACGATGGAACCAATCCGATCGGCTTCTTCAATGATGAATTCTTCGTCGGCTTGAAACCGTATAGCCAGTGGAACGGGCGTTACCACACCAAAGCCCAATTGATTGAGGCCATTGACGAAAAGCTCAAGGTATTTCCGGGCATCGTCTTCAATTTCACACAGCCGGCTGAGGACGCGGTCGACGAAGCGGAGACAGGGCTCAAGAGCGCGCTGGCAGTCAAGATTTTCGGACCCGATCTCGCAGTGCTGGAAGATCGCGGAAATGCGATCAAAGCGGTCCTGCAGAAGGTGAAGGGAATCGCCGAAATCTCAGTCATTCGCCAGCTCGGACAACCAAGCCTCACGGTCACGGCCGACCGCGCAAAGATCGCGCGCTACGGCATCAACGTCGCCGACATCAACGGCCTCATCGAAGCAGCGGTCGGCGGCACCGCCGCGACCCAGGTCGTTCAAGGCGAGCGCAGCTTCGATCTCGTAGTTCGTCTCAAACCGGAGTTTCGCCAGACTCCGGAGGCGATCCGCAACATTCTCGTGGCCACGCCGGGCGGCCAGCAAGTACCGCTCAAAGAGCTGGCTGACGTTCGCGAGGTCAGTGGCGCGTCGTTCATTTACCGCGAGGACAATTCGCGTTACATCGGCGTGCAATACTCGATCAAAGGCCGCGATCTTGCGGGCGCCGTTGAAGACGCACAACGCCAGGTCGCAAAAGCTGTGCAGGTCCCAACCGGCTATCGCGTCGTTTGGGGCGGCGAGTATGAGAATTACACGGCGTCAAAGAAACAACTCCAAATCATTGTGCCCGTGACGCTGCTGGTGATTTTCATGCTTCTGTTCATGCTCTATTCGAACTTCAAGTTCCCGATGATTACAGTAGCCGCAGTTCTTATCTCCGGCCCGATCGGTGGCCTTCTCGCTCTTTATCTCACGCACACCCCATTTTCAGTCTCATCCGGAATCGGGTTCATCGCCTTATTCGGCGTCTCCGTCCAAACCGCCGTGATCTTCATTTCTTATGCAAACGAGCTCCGCCAACGCGGCTTCGGCATCGCCGAAGCCACCCGCGAAGCCGCCATCCTCCGCCTCCGTCCCATCATGATGACCGCCCTCGTCGCCGCCCTCGGGCTCCTTCCCGCCGCACTATCAACCGGAATCGGCTCCGACACCCAAAAACCATTCGCACTTGTCATTGTGGGCGGCCTGTTTTCCCGACTATTGATCAGCGTCTTCCTCATGCCGGCTCTCTACGCAATCGTTGCCAGACCGCACGACCGGCTGGAGGTGTGATCAGGAAACCGTTCACGCGAAGACGCGAAGACGCGAAGGAAGGCTCGAAGTTGGTTCCCTCTTCGCGTCTTCGCGCCTTCGCGTGAGCGGCTTCGCGTGATCACGACAGCAACAAATCCAAATCCTCCGTCGTGAGTTGGCGCAGGATGCTGTTTTCTTCCCCAATGATCGCCTCCGCCAGCGCGCGTTTGCTTTGTTGGAGCTGGAGGATCTTTTCTTCGATCGTGTCGCGGGCCACGAGGCGGTAGGCCATTACGTTTCTGGATTGGCCGATGCGGTGGGCGCGGTCGATGGCTTGGGCTTCCACCGCCGGGTTCCACCAGGGGTCGAGGAGGTAGACGTAGTCGGCGGCGGTGAGGTTGAGGCCGAGGCCGCCGGCTTTCAGGCTGATGAGGAAGACTGGGATGTCTGCGTCTTCCTGGAATCGTTTCACTTCGGCCTCGCGATCGCGCGTTTTGCCGTCGATGTAGGCGTAGTCGATGCCGCGCTGGCGCATCTCGCGTTGCACGATGGCGAGCAGCGACGTGAATTGCGAGAAGACGAGGACCTTGTGCCGTTCGTCGATCAGGATCGGTAGCTCTTCGAAGAGCTTGTCGAGTTTGGCGGAGGTCTCGCCGGTTTTCCGGACATCGACCAGGCCGGGATGACAGGCGGCCTGGCGCATGCGCAGGAGCGCTTCGAGGATGTGGATCTTCGATTTGGCGATGCCTTTCTCGGCGACGCGGCCGAGGAGTGAGGCGCGGTAGTAATCGCGCAATTCGTCGTAGAGCTTTCGCTGCGTCGGCTCGAGATCGCAATAGACGGTTTGCTCGACGCGGTCGGGGAGCTCGGTGGCCACCTGCGCTTTCGTGCGGCGGAGAATGAACGGCCTCACCGTTCGCGCCAGCATCACGCGCGCTTCGGCTGCCTGCGCGGTCTTGCCGCCGGCGTCGCGGAGCATCTTCGTCACGCGCGTCGTTTTCGCGCGGAGCATGCCGGGATTGAGGAACTCGAAGAGACTGGCGAGCTCGCCGAGGTGGTTTTCGACGGGCGTGCCGCTGAGGGCGAGACGGTGGCGGGCGCGAAGCAGCGTGGCCGCTTTCGCTGCCTGACTCGACGCGTTCTTGATCGCCTGCGCCTCGTCGAGAATCGCATAGTCGAATTCGAAATCGGCGAAGAGCTCGACCTCGTTGCGCAGAAGCGCGTAGGTCGTGATGACGACGTCGTAGTCGAGGAAGTGATCGGTGGCGCGAATGCGGTCCGGCGTGGCGTGATCGAGCACGCGAAGTTTCGGCGTGAAGCGCGCGGCTTCCTTCTTCCAGTTGAAGACGACAGATCGAGGGACGACGACGAGCGACGGACGCCGCTCCTTCTTCGGCAGGCCGCGGCGCTGGTCGAGCAGCGCGAGGACTTGAATCGTTTTGCCGAGGCCCATGTCGTCGGCGAGGCAGCCACCGAAACTGAGACTGCGGAGGAATGTGAACCAGCCCAGGCCTTCGCTTTGATACGGACGCAACTCGCCGGTGAAGGAATCGGGCGGTTGCTCCGGCTGCACGACGACGTCGAGGATCTTGCGCCGCGCCTCTTCGAACACTTCGTCGAAGGCGACGTTCTTGCGCGTTGCCAGGAGCGCATCGAGCAGCAACACCTGATTGCGCCGGAAGCGCAGACCTTCGGCATTCTCCTCGGAGGCCGTGGCCAGAAACGGCTCGAGCTGCTGGCGCCACTCGGGACGGATCATGCCGAGGCGGCCGTCGTCGAGCTTGACGTAGGAGTCGCCTTTGCGTAGCGCGGCGAGCAAGCGCGGCGTGCGAATGCGCTGCTCGCCGAATGTGACATTAGCGTCGAGATCGAACCAATCGATGCTGCTGCGCAACGAGAGGTCGAGCTCGCCGAAACCAACGTACGTCCCCTCGGCGCCGCGAACTTCCCAACCGCCCGCGATCATTCGGGGGATGGACTCGGCGAAGCGGTCATAAGGGATCGACACGTAATCACCGACGCGTTTGAAGCTCAATCCCCAGAGCACATCGAGTTTGCGCGATTCCTCGGCGAGATCCCGGACGATGACGGTCTTCGCCTTTTCGTCATAGATCGCTCGCGTCCTGACGAGCGCTTTGACCGGAGAACCGGCGTATTCGAAGGTGACGGAGGCGTTCGTGGTGTAGTCCTGCCACGTCGGATTTCGGACTTCGATGACCGCATGCGGCACGCCGAGGGTCTCTTTCCAGGCCACGGCGGCGGGAAAATCGATGCGCACCGGCGATCGCGACGTGGCCGCTTCCTTGATGAAGTCGTCGATCTCTTTTGCAGGAATCTCGATCCGGTCGCGGCGCAGAAGTGACGCCCACGCGTGCGTGCCTTCGTCCGCAAAACGAGCGATCGTGTCGCGGAAGATCAGAAAGCCGCCGCGCGTGACGGCGAGCGGCTCATGGACCGCGATGGTTTCGTCGCCGCGATAAAACGAAGCCGCGAGGCCGTACTTGCCACCGCCATCGACGGCCTGAATCTTCAGCCGCCACGGCTCGCCGGCATCGAGCGTGACACCCGGCGCGTACTCGCTTTTCGCGATGCGAATCCACAGACGGCCGGTCTCGATGAGCTTCGGCACGAGGTACTCGGCGAGCGGCCAACCGATTGACCGCGAAGTCTCGAGCGAGTCCCATCCGTAACTCGACGTCGTGAGCGTAGCCAGGATCTCGCGGTCGCGGGCGTCGGGGATACGGCTCACGGCGGCGGGATCGATTCGCACCGCTTTCGGTTTGGTGCGCTCGCCGTTCTTCTTGAAACCGCGCGACGTGATCTGGATCTGGATCGATGTCCCGCTCTCCTCGGGATCAAGAACCCAGATGATCTCGTCGGGCACCGAGGCACCCTCGATGGCGTCACGTGCATACGAATCGACGGTACCGAGCTGCGAGCGCCATCGGCTCGGGACCGGGCGAAGGTGCGGCGGTCGCGGCGGCGCGGACCGCGGCACATACTCCTCGTCAACGCCAGGATCGTCCTCATCGTCATCGAAGTCCGGCTCGCCCTCGCTGAGAAGATCGTCGACCGGTCCCGGAAACGAGACTGCCGTCTGTTCGCATCGGATGACGGTGGCCCAGATGTGCTTGCAGATGTCGAGATCGCGCTCGAAGTACGGACAGGTACACGTGGCCCAAAGAGCGCGCTCGCCGTACGCAAGAGCGACATCGTAGAGGTCGCTCCCATAAACATCGGCCCGCAACGGATTCTCGGGGGACCGCCGCGCTCGGATCCTGACCGCGCCGCCGCGCGCGTACTCCGCGCCACGCTTGCGAATTTCGGAAGGAACGAAGCGCTCGAGTTTCGAGAGAACGATGAATGCCACGGAGGTGGGGAGATTGTACAGAAGAGTGAAGTGCGAAGAGTGAAGTGTGAAGGAGTAAGCAACTCAGTTCAAACTTCACTCTTCACGCTTCACTCTTTCTGTGTAAGCGCTCGTCGAATCCCAGCCAATGGCGCCTTGTCGTCGAACACGACAGCTCGTTCTTTTCGGCTGACACCGAGTTGCTGCCAGAGCGCGTCGAGGTCGGTTTTTTCCGGATGAGCGCCAAGCCGTTCGTGGAGCTTTTCGAGAATTGGCTTGCCGATGGCGGCATCGGCGCGGCGGAAGATTTTCGCTTCCGGCCAGTCGCTCGATCCGATTCCTCCTTCGGCCACGATGGCGCGCAAGGCGTCGTCGAGCGACTTCCGGCCGTTAGTTTGCCGGCGGATCTCGATGTCGGCGAGCAGCCAGAAGAGCGCGCCGCCCCAGTACGTGCGGCCCCAGGTTGGAGTCTTGTCGAGACCTTGATCGCCGGCAGCGGGGAGGCCTTTGGGAAATCCGTCGATCATGCTGCCCCAAACTTCTTCTGCTCTGAGTTGTCCGGCGCGGGCGCGGGCCAGCGGCTCCATGTAGGTCGACAAGCCTTCGCCGATCCAGTTCGCGGTCCGGTCGGTGTCGGGGAAGCCGAGGTGAAACATCTCGTGGGTCATCACCCAGTCGGCGCGGAAGACTTCGCGGGTCGTCTCCGCACCCACGCGCACTTTGATCAAACGGCCGTCGAAGGTCATCCCGCCACCGACACGGCTACCATTTCCTACGCGCAGTTCGATCGTCATGTGCTCGACGGGATACTTTTTATAAATGGTGATAACCGCATCAGCCGCATCGCGAACCCATTGTTCGACGAGTTTGCGAAAGTCATCCGAGACCTTCGCGGAGTATTGAATCGTGATCGATGCGTCGCCGGCTTTCAGCACCGAATCGGGAATGTCCTCTGCAACAGCGGCCCGCGAAAGAAAGAGAAGGACGAGAGCGAAGAACATTCGAACCGGCATGAAGACACGATTCTGACGCATTCTGATAACGTTTGAGCGGCGATGAATGAGCGAGACCAGATGCAAGAAGAATCCAAGTACTGGTTTCCTGCCAAGCGCTTCGGTTGGGGCTGGGGACTACCGAATTCGTGGCAAGGCTGGGCGGTCCTGGTAGTTTTTATCGGACTTGTGATCGGCGGTATTTTTCTCTTCAACGCGGGAGCCAATCCTCTTCCCTTCATCGCCTATGCAGCCGGATTGTGTGTGCTCCTTGTCGTCGTCTGCTGGCTCAAGGGCGAGCCGCCGCGCTGGCGGTGGGGACGCGATTGAATGGACCCAGGCGCGCACGGTTAGTGCACGTATTCGCCCGTTTCGGTGTTCTGTCGTAGCTCGTTATGAGATTAGGAGTGGCCAATGAAGATCAAGCTTGTGAGCCTGTACATCAACGACCAGGAAAAGGCCTTGCGCTTCTATACCGAGGTGCTGGGTTTTGTGAAGGCGGCGGACTTTAGCAATGGATCGTATCGCTGGCTCACGGTTGCTTCCGCCGAGGAGCCTGATGGGACGCAGTTGCAGCTCGCGCTCAACGACAATCCGGCCGCGAAGGCCTACCAACAGGCGATTTTCGAGCAGGGGCAACCGGCGGCGATGTTCTTTACCGACGATCTGCAGGCGGATTACGAAAGGGCAAAGGCGCGTGGTGCCGAGTTCACGAAACCGCCGGCCGATACGGTCGGCTCGAAGATCGCTGTGCTCAACGACACTTGCGGCAATCTCATCCAACTCACGCAACTGATGCGCTATTAACGGCAGAGCATTCACAAACGAACGAACGTCAGAGCCTCGCCGCGGCCATCCGCGCCAGCGATTCGGATTTTTCGAGGCCGCAAGAGCAGCTCACTTCGATGACCGCTCCTCCCTTGCGAACGTGAACGACGCTGTCGGTTCCCTGCTTGACGGAAAAGGCTTCGTCTCCGGCGCCGGCAAGAGGCCGCGGATGCATCTCGCTGACGATTCCCTTCTCCAACTCCCAGCGGCTGGCGCCGTAGAGACTCGCTTTCAGCCACTGCCCTTCTTCGTTGCGCCAGCGGCAGTCTCTCTCGCCGCGCAGACCGCGATCGGACTTCGGCTCATCGCGAAGAGGACCGAAGATCCGGATGACATCAGCGCGGTCGAGAAGCGCGCACGCTTCGATGTCGGGGATCTTGTCTTCGACTGCCGCGTCCTTGTTTTCGGCGACGGACGCGGAAGCAATCGTGCGCGCCGAGTCAGGCGCTGGCGCGGCGCGGTTGCAGGAAACGAGTGCGATGAATGCAATGAAGACAAACGGCGCGCCCTGGATCGAAGCTCTCACCCGCGCATTCTTTTGATATCGATCGGCTCTCATCGAAACCTCCTGGCCAGCCAGTTGCGTTACCATCGGCGGCCCGCATACGGTCGGTTTCGACGAGAGAAAAGTCTTCAGGAAAGGCTCAAGTCTCGATCAACGAGCTCCTAGTGCACGATCAACACGACAAGACTCACGAGATCGCGCACCTCGGCGCATGCGCCTGACTGCATGAGCGAACCGCGCTATCTCCGCTTCGGACCGTTCCGGCTCGACCGCCGCGAACGCCTGCTCGCGCGCGACGCACAGCCGGTGTCGCTTCCGCCGAAAGCGATCGATCTGCTGATTGCGCTGACTGACGAGCCAGGCGCGCTGCGGACGAAAGAGGAGTTGCTGACGAGGGTGTGGCCTGATGTTGTCGTCGACGAATCCAATCTTTCCCAAACCATCTTCGTCCTGCGCAAAGCCCTCGGCGACGACGAATGGATCGTCACAGTGCCTCGCCGCGGCTATCGCTTTTCGGGCGAAGTGATCGCAGACGATTTCGCAGCGACGCCGGCTCCAACTGCGGTGCCGGTGTCCGAGCCGCAAAAACGGCGGCATCCGTCGATGCTGGTCATCGTCGTGATCGCAGCTGCTCTGATCGCGGCGGCGACGATCGCTGTCATCAAACTCCGGACGAGGCACGACGCCGGCACGATCCACTCCATCGCCGTTCTTCCCTTCCGTCCGCTCGACGAACGGCGCGGCGACCGCCCGCTGGAGCTTGGCATCGCCGACACGCTGATCACGAAACTCAGCGTTCTGCCAGATCTCATCATCGCGCCGACACGCGCCGTTGCCGGCTTCGTCGATCATCCCGCCGATTCGCTCACGGCCGGGCGCACGCTCGATGTCGACGGCGTCGTCGAAGGCAGCATCCAGCGCGCCGGGCAGCGCATCCGCTGCAACGTGCGGCTCCTGCGAGTCAGCGACGGGCGCGCAATCCTGGCCGATGAATACGATGAGGATGCAGGCGAACTGTTCGTGCTCGAAGACCGGATCGCGCAACGCGTTGCTGACGCACTCGACCTCCAGCTCAGCGGCCGCAATCGCCGCGATCTCGCCAGGCGCTCCACGAAAAACGCGGAGGCATACCGGCTCTACGCGCAAGGCCGCTTTCAATGGAACACGTTTAATCAGGCTGGCTTTGTCTCGAGCATGCGCTATTACGAGGCAGCGCTGAAGATCGATCCGCGCTATGCAGACGCGTGGGCGGGACTGGCGAACAGTTACTCCGTCATCGGAATCTACGGTCCGTTGCCGCGCGAAGAATCGTTCATCAAGGCACGCGAGTCGGCCCTTCGCGCGCTGGCGCTCGATCCTGATCTCGCCAATGCGCATGCCGCCATCGCTGGCAGCGATATTTTCTACACCCACAACTGGAGCGAGGCCGATGAGGAGCTGCACCGTGCGATCGCTTCCGATCCGAACGATGTCGATGCTCACAGTTTGAGGTCCTATTTGCTCCAGGCGTTCGCGCGTCCGGAGGAGTCCATCGCCGAGGTCCGTCGCGCACATGAGATCGACCCGACGTGGATCGTTCCGAGAAACGACACGATCAAAGCACTCTTCTTTGCACGTCGATTCGACGAAGCCATCGCGGAAGGAAGGCGCGCCATTTCGCTGGAGCCGCGAAACCGTTTCGCACTGAATACCACCGCATTCGCTCTGATCGCGCGAGGTCAGCCGGCCGAGGCCGCGCCGCTGGCACAGGCTGCCCTGGCGATCGCCGCGAACGACGCCAGAGCCATCAGCAACCTCGGCGTGATCGCAGCACGCACGGGCGATCGCGCCACCGCGCTGAAGCAGATCGAGATCCTGAAACAGCTCCGAAGCCGCGGGGATTGGCGCACCGATTACGAGATCGCCACCGTCTGCGCCGCACTCGGCGACAACACCGCAGCCTTCGCCGCGCTCGACGATTCTCTGGCCTCGCACTATCCGTTCATTTTCGAAGTGCCCATCGATCCGAGACTCGATCCGCTCCACAAGGATCTACGCTTCGCTCCGTTCTTGGCTAGGATCGGACTCGAACAAAACTAGCCGGCTGACGTAGGTCGGACTCTCCAGTCCGACATTACCGGGAGAAGGTTACGTAGGTCGGACTCTCCAGTCCGACACCATCCGTTAGTCGGACTGGAGAGTCCGACCTACGTAAACCTTCTCTCGCCAAGCTAGTTCCGCCGCGCGAATTGCACGCTGCTGTCGTTCGTCTGATTGTCGGTCGTTGACAAATACACGATCGCATCGCCACTGATGACGCTGAGGATGATCTGCTCGTTCGCGAGCGGCGTAGCGTCGCCGAATTCGGCCAGTGAGTACTGCCGGAAGGTGTTCGCCGGAAAGTCCATATTGCTCTGCGACCGAAAGCCGTACTGCACGTTGATGGTCGCCGGCGAGGCGAAGGTACGGACTCCGATGTTGACGCGGAACTTCGTCAGATCCGGCGGCGTGAGCAGCACCCCAGTGTCGGTGAAATGCAGCGCGTCCCTCGGCGTGATCATCTCCTCGCTGAATCCGGACGTCCCATTCAGCGTGTCGTTGTAGATCCGCGCCGTCACGATGGGCGGAAAACCGTTGTTCGAGATTACGTCGATCGTGCCCAGGCCCGACTTTCCCATCTGCTGCACGATGTCGGTAAACGAGATCGCGTTTCCGCTTGTTGCAGTGTAGGGAATGGCCTGATCGTTCGGCGAGGCAGCAACTCCGGCTGGATGAAAGACGAGCTTCCCGGTGGATGTCCCGCCGCCCGGGCTGGCGACTTGAAGCGAGGTGCGGAAGAACGAGCCGAAGTTGCCGGCCAGCGATCCCGCGGCTGGGATGACACCCTCGAGGACTTCGGTGGTGTCGGTGGCACGCGCGCAGAGCGACTCATCGCGGGCGTAAAACCCATTGAAGCTGCCGGTCGTGACGTCGCCCGACAGGCGCATCACGGCGGCGCCGGAATCGACTACGACCGTGGGAGAGCCACAGGTTGCGAAGGTCCCTAGCGACGTCACGGCGATCAGATCGCCCGCATGGATGTCCACCGGAGGGATCAACACAAGCTGATTCCTTCCCAGTACAGCGTTGAACGGGCCCCGCTCGGCAACGAGAGTGAACGTGGTCAGGGTGCTCGCGTTGGCCGGCCGCAGAAACTTCAATTTGAATGCGGCGGTGCAGCTTCCCGCAGACCACAAAACGGAAGCGTTGGCCACCGTTCCATTTGCCGTGGCCGGGTGCGACAGATCGATCATCGTGAACGGCGGAGTTGCGCTCTGGGCGATTCTCCCACCGAGCGATTTTTGCGTTCCGACGACGACGTTCTGGGCAGAAAGGGAAGCGGTCAGCGAGGCGAGGATGAGAGCAAAAATTATCGTACGCATGGGATCTCCTTGGCGTCCACGATCGGCTCGAAAGCCTCGCAAAGTCTTCAGGAGCGTCTCAGGTTTCGCTCAATGTCTTCTCACGGCTGGATTTCGCACGCAATCCGGAATCCGTAGTCAGCGTACTGAAACTCCGGCGGGATGCTCGATCGCGCAGCGCAGCGGCTGAACTTGATCCGATGCCGCCACGAGCCTCCGCGCGAAACACGGCGCTTGCCGCCCTCCGGACCGCACGGATTCCGCTCCGGCGAAATCGCGTAGTAGTCCGGCGCATACCAATCGCTGCACCATTCATGAACGTTTTCGCAGAGGTTGTGGATGCCGTACGCATTCGGCGCGCGCCGTCCCACAACCTCAGGTCCGTTCGCGAAACGATCATTATCCTGCGGCGGCAACTCGTTCCCCCACGGATAGCGCATCCCCTCCGCTCCGCCGCGCGCGGCGCACTCCCACTCCGCTTCGCTCGGCAGACGAACACGACGTCCGGAGACTTCGCTGACCCAATCGCAATACGCCACCGCATCGAACCACGACACAGCGACGACTGGCTGCTCCGGCTCGATGAATTGCGTTGGCGGCAGCGAGCGATTCGTTGCATTTGCAAACGCTGCGTACTCGGCATTGGTCACCTGCGTGATGCCGATCTCGAAAGCATCGATCCACACGCGATGCACCGGCCGTTCATCGAGCTGACCATCGTCAGATCCCATCAGGAAAAATTGTCCCGGGATGCACGCGGTCGTCAGCATTTTCACCATAGTCTTACCCGATACGCGCCGCTCGCAGCGAGCACGAAGGAGCAAATGATGACGGCGAAAACGAACGCGGAGCTCGTGCAGGAATGGATCAACGGCACTGCCTCGCGCGATGCGGCGTCGCCCATCCTCCTTCCGCCGCCCATCGCCATCACGCTTCCGTTCCGCGTCAGCCACGCTGAGCCGGGCACGTGTACGGTGGAGATGACCACCGATCCCGGCACGCAAGCGAATCCGATGGGCACGATCCACGGCGGTGTACTCTGCACGATCGCCGACGCCGCGATGGGAGTGGCGCACTGGAGCGGACTGGCCGAGGGAGAGTCGTTCACGAGCGTCGACTTCCGAATCAACTTCTTTCGCCCGGTCTGGCGCGATTCACTGCGCGCAACCGCGAAAGCAATCCACAGCGGCCGCACGCTCACGTATTACGCCTGCGACATCGTCCGCGCCAACGGCAAGCTCGTCGCCCACGCCACGAGCACGATCATGACGCTGAGTGGGGAGGCGGCGAAGGGGCGGTGACTCTCACCGTTGCCCGCATCCCGCGCCGCTGCAATCGAGCGCGACGAACAACTCCGAGGCGATCGTCCAGGATGGCGTGCCGGAGCCGCCGATCGTTTTGCGCCAGACCGCCTGATACTCACCGCGCCAATCGGCGGGACCAGCCGGCGTCGTGGCGTGACCGGTCCAGGTGCCGCGCTCGGAGGCGGCGGGATCGCTGCTGCTGATCGCGATCGTTGCCGGCGTTCGAACGAAAACGAGATCGGGTTCCTTCTTCCATCGCGCTTCGATCTCGTCCTTCACCGTTGCGCGCCCCTGAATCAGCTTGCCGCTCGCTGTGGTGACAATGACGTCATCCTTCAAAACGTCCGCGAAGCCGGCTGCGTGGTGCGCCGCGAGCGCCTGATTGGACGCGGCGCGCGAGTCGCGGATGATCGTTTCATCGCGCGGCGTCGAGACGAGGGCGATGCGATCGCCGCGCGGACTCAACGCGATGCGCGTGAGGCCTTGCAACTCCGGGTTTTCGAATTCGGCAACCTTCGGCCAATCGTCAGGATGCGCCGGATTCCATTCATAAATCGTGTGACCGGACGCGATGAGCAGCGTTCCGCGTGACGTCCAAACGTGGCTCCCCGAGGTGGCGAAAGGAATCGTGGC
Source organism: Thermoanaerobaculia bacterium (assembly GCA_963719365.1). Taxonomy (GTDB): domain Bacteria; phylum Acidobacteriota; class Thermoanaerobaculia; order Gp7-AA8; family Gp7-AA8; genus JADGNZ01. The sequence continues at coordinate 4,518,387 of OY970380.1, forward strand.
GAGCGTGGTGACGTGACGATCATTGAGATCGAGTTGCCGCAGCACGATCTTGCGCGTCACGCTCTTCGCCGCCTCCCCCTCGGGTGCCGGAAACGGCTCCGACGCGACGAACGTCACCGCGCGCTTGCCGGGAACGCGAATGGGCGCCGTGTTCGCGCCGATGGCCATCGTGTCGAGCGTCTTCGTCGTGGCGTCGTAAATGACGATGCGACGCTGCTTGTCGTTCATGAAGAGAACCCAGGTGCGGTCATCGAAGCGCGCGTAGTAACCGGCATCCTTCGTTTCCGTCAGCGCAGTCTCGTGCCCCAAGGAATCGCGAAGCACGACATGCCCCTCGCGCAACATCATCAGCGACTTGCCATCCGCCGCCGGCGTGGGACTGAATCCGAGCGCGCCTTTCATTGGCGCCGACGATCCATTGGCGATGTCATAGACCACCGCCTGGACCGCGTGCCCGGTCTCATCCAACTCCGCAATCTGCGACGTAAACACGAGCCGCGATCCATCCGCAAAAAATGCCGGCTGGTTGTCGTACCCCGGATGGTTCGAGATGTTGACGAGGTTCGAAATCGTCAGCCGCCCGCCGGACATATCCAACGATCCAACCCAAACCTCGGAGTCATTGATCTGGGCGGTGGCGGTGCTGGCGGAGGCGAGGAGTGCGAGAAGAAAGACGATCTGGCGCATGGCGGGATCGTATCGCGGAGGGTGATAAACAGCGCGAGGTGGGAGAAGTTGTCAGCTGGATTGAGGATACGCGCCAAGTCTAAAGTGCATATCGCTCTTCAGAACCGAGCGGTCAATGCTGTGTGTCGTGGATGATCTCGGCACGAGCTTGCAATCTTTCTTTTGTTCTAGGGTAGGGAAAGTTCGCGCGCTGTCACTCCATAAAGCGACGGGTCCTTTCTTCGAGACAATTCTGGGGTGGCCCAGGGGTGAGTGGGCCCCGATGAGTGAAGAACTATGCCGCTTGACTCTTACGATGGTTTCCAAAAGCTGCCAGTATCACTTTCAGGTGAAAGCTCGCTTTTTCAGGTTCACGAGCAGACGATCTTGGACCTCGCTGCGATCGTCCGTCTCACGGATGGGAGCGACTACTCCCTTTTCGGTCAGTTGCTCGGCGAGATTGGTAAGCTGCACGATGTCGAATTGGATCAAAACTTGGCTACCAGGGCTGCCCTTCTTGAAGGCGAACTGGCTTTCGCTGAGCACGAGTCCGAGGAGCGACAAAAACTCACGCCGCGCTTGAAACAGAACTATGACGCGAGGCGAAAGCTTCGAGACGACCGCACGGAGAAAAGCAGTGAGATTGTGCGATGTCAAGTCGAGTTGCTTGCGCGTCGCCAACACGCTGAGGAAGTGCGGCTACAGAACGAGTTGGACCGAGTTCGGCAAGCCGAAATTGAGGCAACCACAAAGACCGATGGGGCTACGTCGTCGGGAGCGGATGCGGCGCCTTCAGCGCGACAGCAACAGATTGTCGCACTGACCGCCCGCCGCGATGAGATCATCACCGCCTCAGCGAACACGTTTGCACGCGAAGAGCAGTTGCGCGCGCGGTTCATAACGCGAACTGTCGCCGGATTTCTCTTGTGGCTCGGCTATGCTAGCGTCGTAGCGACGGGATCCGTTCTCGCTCTTGTGATGAGCAGAGCCGATGCTTTCGAGTTCAGACCGCTAGTATCGGGCGTGCGCATTCTAGTGTCGTCGGTATTTCCAACATTGCCGCCATGGGTACGGCTCTTCATAACCCTGGCCCTTGTTCTTGCCCTGCTCTGGATTGTCATGCAGGTCTTTGCAGTTTGGGACCGGAAGCTGCGAGATCGCTTTCAGTGGGGAGAGAAGAAGTCACGACCGGATGCAACGTCACAGATGGCGCCGCAAGCTCTCTCGCCGACGACTTATTCGCGATTCGTAGCCCTCCTTCCCTTCGTCTTTGCTGCCGCAATCGTTCTCGTCATCCTTAGCCTGGCACCCGAGTCCGGAGGCGCCATCTCCGGCTCCCGCCCCAACGATGCGGCCTTCGTCAGGTCAATCTTTCCGAGCGTCGGATACTCGTTCATCGGCATTGCGATCGCATTTCTATCGACGGCTGTTTTTGTGATGTATTTCATTCAACTCATTCAGCCGCGCACGGAGGGCCGGGCCGGGGTGTTGCGTCGAGGATGGGAGTTCGCCGTTCTGCCACTGCTGCTTGTTGCTGCGTTGGCCACACTCCCAATGCAAACGGGTGTGTCGCAGATGTGGATTCCTTGGGCTGCATTCATGCTCTTCAGCTCACTAGCTCTAGCGTGTGGTCTCGTGTTTCATGGCATTTTTAAAGACGCATTGAAGGCCCGCGAGCGAATCGTTGGACTGAATCGAAAGCTGGACCGTTTGGCGGGAGTCCCTTCAGAAGATGACGAAGGCGACGACCTCTCCGGAGCCCTGCTTCAGGCAGCCTCCGAGCGCCGAAGCTGGCTCGAAAGAGCTCTCGATCGGTTGAAGCGTGGCCGCCCGAAAGTGGCGGTCGCCGAGCCAAAGACCGATTCACTAGCAGGGGCCGGAGTAGCTGGTGCACCGGAAGGGGCATCGACACCTGACATTCCGACGGATCGTACCGGCGGCCTCCTAACTGAATACCGCGAGATTGACATGGTAATCGCACCCGACTTGGTTCGGTGCATCGAGGAATGCCGCGACGTGCGGCTGCGAATTGACATCGAGTTGCAGGAGCTCTCGGCGTCCATCAGCGAACTTGAAGAGATACTCTCCGTTCAAGCGATGGAAGGCCTCCGTAGACGACACGCCATGCTTCATGCGATTAAGCCTGCGCTCAACTCGCACCAGGAAGAGCGGCGACAGCACGCGCGAATCGACAAGGAGTTGCTGGCTCTCAAGATCATGGCGATGCAGCAGTCCGCAAGCGCCGTCAAGCCGCTGTTCGACCAAGTGCGTAGCTTCGATGCGGAAACGTCCGGCGGGAAGGAAGCGCAATGACGGAAATTACAGACATGCCGGCGCCAAGCGGTAGCGAGGAGTCGGATGTGACACGCGACGCGTACTGGCGTGCGGGCTATGACGACGGCCGCGTAGGACAGACGTGGATTGAACACCGGCGCATTCTTCAGGCTGAAGCGGAACAGCAGAAGACACAACAACAGGCCGAGCTTCAGAAGAAACTCGCCATTTCGAAGGCGGAGCTTGAGATAGCAGAGGATGAGCTGGAGCGTGAGCGAGGCACCTATGACAAACTCGCCGAGGCTCTTCGCGAGGCCACTCAGGACCGGGACCGTTACCCGTCACAATACTCGCGAGTGATTGGCTCGTTGTTCATTGTCAGTGCCCTCGCCATCATGGCTGCGGATTTTCCGCTATCGCGGGCGATCTCGCGAGAGATTCTTCAGGACACCTCCGCCGTTGCGTGGATGTCGAATACGAGTCTTGTCGCATACGGCATCGTGGCAATGGGCCTCTTCTTCAAGATTCTCGCCGATCCGTTTACGCGGCCCCGCTACCTATTGCCTCGCTACTTGCGGCCCATTTCGGGGACGATGACGGCAGTTCTCGCTTTGATCTTGGCGCTGGTCATCGCGATCGCGTTCAGTACTCTCGCAATTTTTCGTGCGGAGACAGTGGTCAGCAGCAATGAAGACATATCAGCTCAGAATGCAACATCCCCTACAGTTCCCTCGCCAGTCGCCGGCCCGACGACTGACGGTTCAGCAGTTTCGAAGTTGCGACGCATCTTCGATGCTCTTGATATTGACTTCGTTTCAAAAGTTGCGTTCCTTGCGCTCGGGCTGGTGCTCCCGATTCTAAGTGGAATCTTTCTCTCGACCGGTTCTTCCCGACTGCACAACTACGCCCAAGTCCGCCGTTTGGAGAAGAACTATCCAGATCGTCGCTCTACATTTGATGCGGCTCTACGTCAGTGGCACGAGAAGACTGCCACAATCACATGGATGCAGGACGAGCTCACGGGACTAATGACCCGCCCCACGTCTGCCAACAGCCGCTTTCATGAGTACCTCCACGGTTACGAGCGGGGTCTTTGTTCGCCAGGAACAACTTCAGCCGGCATCGCACAGGAGGTTCTAGGGTTCTTCCAACGATGGCTCGTTGCCGCGCGTCAGCACGAGAACACTATCCGTACTGAGACTGTAGCCCATAATTTTGCTGACGCACCGGATGTCAGTTCCGCCCATGCCCGGAAGGGTGCGGAGGCTTCGTGAAGATGATTTGGACAGCATTCATAGCCGTTCTTCTCCCGATGTTCTCGTGCAGCGCAGAGGCAAGGTTGCCGTCGCAGCAGACGTCGCCTTCGCGATCCGAACCGGTTTTCGTAGTCTTCATCGATATGACAGGCAGTCTCAGTGAGACCCAGCAGCAATCGATCGACTCCGCAATTCAACGATTGTGTCAGATCTTGCCACCCGGGACGCACCTCAGTGTCTTTCCGCTGGGCGGATATGTGGAGCGGGCTGGCTTTCTGCTCAAGGCCGATCTACCCGACGACACGTTTGCGACAGGACGGAATCAGCTCAAGAAGATGCGACGAGAGTTGCCACAGCAGATTGCGCAGCGCGTAAAGGAATTTCGGCAAAAGATTACGGACAGAGAATTCCTTCGTCACACATGTGTCTCCGAGGCGCTACAGTTCGCTGCCCAAATCATCTCCCCGGCGTCGGCCGAACAGCCCCCCGCCGAGATCGTTTTTTTTAGTGACATGTTGGAGGACTGTCAGGTCTCGATTATCGGCGACAGGCTCTTGCTGGAGAAGAACGATATTCGTTCCGAGCTTGATCGCATGCGTAGAATCAGTAAGTCAAGAGTGCTAGTCGACTTGGCAGGAGCCCGCGTGACTGCTGTATTGCCAACGACAGGTCCGACGCCGACAAAGACTGCTCAACCAACGAACATGCAATTACGAGAATTCTGGCGAGGTGTTCTCAGCCACTGCCACACGGATGACGCGAACTACTCTCTAAATCCTGAGTTGCCGGGCCGCTGGAAAGCTAGCGCGCGTGCAGAATCACGTCACGACCAATAACAGCGCACAATCCTGAAAGGCGGCTCGAATCCCGCAAGAATCGCGAGAACGCGTTTCTGCAAACCGTCGAGACTACCCCCTGACCATTCCACGGCGCTTCCACTCCTCGATCAGCCAGTTCCAGAAATCACGCGACTTGCCCAGATACTTTTCGAGGGGAGGCCAGAGGCCGGCGACCTGTTGTGCGGAGGTGAATTGCAAGGCGTCTTCGGGTTTCGACTTGGCGCATCACTTTTCCCATCAGGTAGGCGCGAACCGGGAGATCGGACTCCGCCAACGGCGCTTGAGCTCGTCGAGGTCCATGTCGACATCCCAGAGAAAAATAGGGACGGCCCTGCGCAGTCCTCTCCGAATGGTCCTTGGATGTAGTGCGCGCTCTGGATCAATAGCCGACGCATCAGCCGGTCGCCAGCCTAGGTAATCCCTCGCGGCGGATCGTCGTCTCCTGGCTGATCTCGTTTACTCGTCAGGCCCAGGTACGCTCCTACACTTCGGCTGCGCCGGAACCGCGATGCGTCTTCGATGACCAGTACGAACGCCAGCCCCGTCAGCGCTCCTACTCCCTTGATCTGGGTGATCCGTTCCACTTCCGGATACCGCTCGTTGACCATTCGCGTGACTTGGCGGTCATAGGCAGCGACTGTCTTTGTGAGTTGGTCGATTTCGGTATAGCCCGGACTGAGTGCTTCCTTCAGCGCCGCCGGTAGGAAACGAGTAGAATCTCGCCATGGCTCGCGATCTCAAGCATCAGTTCAGCGAAGTGTTCGACTTGCCCGAGAGCGACCGTGCGACGCTTGCGGGTCTGCTCATCGAAAGCCTCGAGCCACCTCCAGATCCAGACGTGGATGAAGCCTGGTCGGCTGTCGCTGAGCGTCGCTGGCGCGAGATCGAATCCGGCAGCGTGCAGACCGTCCCGTGGGAAGAGGTCAAGGCGAAACTCGAACGCCGGAAATGATGTTTGTTCGGTTTCATCTCTAAGCTGAGCAAGAGCTGGCTGAGTACGAAGCGTGGTACCGCCAGCACAGCGAAGTGGCATCGCACGGATTTCGCCTTGAGCTGAACAAAGCGATTGCCGCCGTTGCCGAGGCGCCGGAACGGTGGCCGGTCGCACGACGGGGCGAACGTAGGTATGTGTTTTCGCGCTATCCGTTCACGCTCTTCTACCGCGTTCACGAAGATCATGTCTTCATAGTCGCTGTTGCTCATCAAAGTCGGCGGCCTGGCTATTGGCGACATCGCGGGTAGTCAGCTCGCTCACCTCAACTTCTTCAACAACCCGATCTGTCCCGCGTGATAGAGGTTGTGCTGGATCACGCCGTGGAGCATCACGTAGATCGTGTATTTGCGGCCGGCGACTTTTTTGTCGAGATCGTCGGGGGTCAGGCGGGCGATGACGTCGGACAGATGACTTTGGGCGTTTTCCATCTTCGTAATTGCGGCGGGCCAGGTGAGTTGCGTCACGTCGCGCCAGTCTTCTTCGGGAGTCAGTTCGCGGGTATCGCCGCCGAGGCGGGAGGCGACGGCGGTCATCCAGGTGGTCATGTGGGCCAGTAGCTCGAGGATCGAGTGCGCGTTCGGAATTGGATGCGCGCGGGCTTGATCGTCGGTGATGCCGTCGAGGAGAGGCTGGATGTCGACGCCGGTCCACGATGGGCCGCCCCAGGAACGGTTCAACTGGTCGAGAATGCGTTCGATCTCTCGCATGGGCCGCGATTCTGCTACATTCGCGCCGCAAACCAAACAAAGGAATCCGATGAGTTACGTCGTTCGTGAGTGGCTGAATCTCGCAGTCCGCTGGACCCACGTCTTCGCCGCGATCATGTGGGTCGGGCAGACCTATTTCTTTACCTGGCTCGATCACGCATTTCATGGCGAGAAGCAGGTGTGGATGGTCCACAGCGGCGGCTTCTACATCGTCGACAAACAGAAGCGGCCGGAGTTGCTGAACCAGACGCTGCACTGGTTCAAGTGGGAGGCGTTCTTCACGCTCGTGTCGGGCTTCGTGCTGCTCGTGCTGGTCTACTACGACGGCGCGATCATGGTCGACGAGAGCATCCTGAAGATGACTGCCTGGCAAGCTGCCGGTCTCTCCCTCGGGCTCATCGCGCTCGGCTGGTTCATCTACGACTTTCTCTGGATCTCACCGATGCGCAATCACGAAGTTGCCGGCGCGATCATTTCGTATCTCCTGCTCGTCGGCGCAATCCTCGGCGTCACGCATCTCTTCGCGTCGCGCGCCGCGTACATGCAGATGGGCGCGATGATGGGCTCGTTCATGGCGCTCAACGTCTGGGTGCGCATCCTCCCCGCGCAACGGCAGCTCATCAAGGCGGTCAAAGAAGGAACGGAGCCGGACATGCGTCTGGCCGATCTGGCCAAGCAGCGCTCCAAACAAAACACATTCATCGTTCTGCCCGTCGTCTTCATCATGATCAGCAATCATTTCCCGGTCGCCACGTACGGCAACCAATACAACTGGCTCGTGCTCGCGGTGCTCGTCCTGGTCGGATGGGGCGTGGCGAGGATCATCCGAACGAGGTGAGGATCTGGTTGTCAGGTTGCCAAGTTGCCAGGTTACCGACGCTCGATTAGTTATCGGTGTCGTTGGTAACCCGGCAACCCGGCAACCAAGGAACCCAGCAACCCAGCAACCCAAACCACAGGAGCCCAATTGAAACGCACCTTCACCGACAACGACCTCCGCACCGCCGCGGCGAAGCTTGATCCCGCGCTTACGAAGTTCATGGCTCGCTTCCCCTGCGAATCGGGAGCGCGGCAACCGGTTCACACCGTCTACGGCGGCGCGCATCTGTTCAAGAGCGACACGACGCAGAAACTCGGCGTGCTGGCGCTTCGCGCGCTCGATGAATACGGGCCGAACGCGGAGACATTCGGGAGCGCCATCGGCGCCGATCAGCGCTTTTGGGAAGTTGTCTACGAGCGCGTGACGGAGAAACTTCGCCGCGAGGCGGTGGAAGATTTCCGCATCGATTTCGAGGATGGATACGGCAACCGCGCCGATGCCGAAGAAGATGGTCATGCCGAGGCGGCGGCAAGGGAAGTGGCGGCAGGAATGAAGAACGGCACGCTGCCGCCGTTCATCGGTATCCGCATCAAACAGTTCTCGCAGGAGCTGATGCCGCGCTCGATGCGCACGATGGACATCTTCATCACGACGCTGCTCGATGCCGCGGGTTCTCTTCCGCCGAACTTCGTCGTCACGCTGCCGAAGATCCAACTTCCGCAGCAGGTCACTGCGCTTGCCGATTTATTCGACGCCATGGAACCGAAGCTCGGACTGGCGAAACACGCGTTGCGCTTCGAGTTCATGATCGAAACGACGCAGGCCATCCTCAGCGAGAACGGCGTCTCGAACCTGCCGCTGTTTCTTGACGCCGCGCGCGGCCGCGCTGTCGCGGCGCATTTCGGAACATACGACTACACCGCGAGTTGCAACATCACCGCGGAGCATCAGCGAATGGACCATCCCGCGTGCGATTTCGCGCGGCACATGATGCAGGTCGCCTACGCCGGCACGGGCCTCTGGCTCTCCGACGGCGCCACGAACATCATGCCGATCGCGCCGCATCGCGGAGATCTGTCGCCGCATCAAATCGAAGAGAATCGCACCGTCGTTCATCGCGCCTGGCGGCTTCACGTCGATCACATCCGCCATTCGCTCATCAACGCTTACTACCAGGGATGGGACCTCAATCCGGCGCAGCTTCCGACGCGTTACGCCGCGGTCTATTCGTTCTTCCTCGAAGGATTGAAAGCGGCCACCGATCGTCTCCACAACTTCATCGAGAAGGCAGGACAAGCCACACTCGTCGGCGATGTGTTCGACGATGCCGCCACCGGTCAGGGCCTGCTCAACTATTTCCTGCGCGCACTGAACTGCGGCGCGATCACGGAGGATGAAGCGCTGGCCACGGGCCTCACGCTCGACGAACTGCGCAGCCGCTCGTTCGTGAAGATCATGAAGGGGAGAAGAGAGCGAACGTAGAAAATGGCCGGCCTCGGGATCGCCAGCAAGATTGACGACATCGTCGCAAAAGTGTCGATCGATTTTGAGAAGCCGTCCCAGAAAGCGCTCGATCGAATTGCGGTGGCCGAGGGAACGCGATATCTGGCATCGGCCCAGTTTCCGGCCGGCTCGATGGCCCGAAGATCGAAGCGGCGATCCTATTCGTCACCCGCGGCGGAAACAGGTGCTGATCACGGGCGTCGGGCACCTGCGCGACGCGTCGCAGAGAGCCGGCGGGCCGTCAGTCGTGGCGTGACTTCAGCTACTCATTGCGAGGTTCAGGCGCGCGTCCTTCAGCGATCAATTTGCGAAGGCCCTCATTCAAGAGCTCCGACGAATAGAAGTATCTCGCCACGTCCTCATCGACCGTCATGCGGATGGTTGACTTGCCCGGCCGGTAGTACTTGCCGCGCACAGCACCGGTGAAGTCGTATTCGGGTAGAAGGTCGTCTTGGTCGTCGATTGCGTCGTTGATGGTGTCGAATTCTTTTTTCATATAGCGTCTTTTCTCGCTCCGCGTCGCGCGTCGCGCACTAATGATGCGTATGCGGTCGCCGCGCTCGGCATGCGCAACAACCAGTACTTCGCGCCAGAACGTTTCGCCGATCGTTATGTAGCGATCCTCGATCTCCGCGTGGCGTGCGTCGCGCATCGTGGCGTGCAGAGGATCATCGAAAACCTGTTCCGCGATCGGGAACGTGATTCCGTGCTTTGCCTCATTCCACTCCGCCTTCGCATCGTCCCACTCGAATCGCTCGCTGATCACTGCGCCCGAGGATACCTCGGTGTTACTTCTTTCCGCAGGATCCGCAGGGGCAGAAGGCGCGCAGACTCTCGTGAGTCCACATCCCGTAGGTGTGACCGTCGGCCCAGTTCGGCTGGAGCGCGTAGTTTCCGACCGGGATGATGCTGTCGAGCTGGAACGACGCCGGGGTGTAGCGCGCGGGCGGGCCGGAAGACATGCGGCCGAAGAGGTCGGGTTCGCCGGAGCAGGCGGCGCAGGGGCAGGCGCGGCGAAGCGCTTCGAGCGGATAGTATGATTCGTGCCCGTCGTCCCAGAGGACTGCGAGCAGATCTCCGATCACTTGATACGACGCGGGACGCATGCCGACTTATAAGCTCACGATCGAGTACGAAGGGACGCGGTACTCGGGCTGGCAGGCGCAGGGTAACACGCCGAAAACGGTGCAGGGCCACCTTCAGCGCGCGGCGGAACAGGTGCTGGGCGACGCCGACATCGGAGGCGCCGGGCGCACCGATTCGGGCGTTCACGCCGCGGCGCAGGTTGCGCATCTGCGCGCGCACAAAGGCGTCGATCCGCTGCTGCTTTCGCGCAAGATCAACGACCTGCTGCCGCACGACATCAGCATCGTTGCGGCGTCGCGCGCGAGCGACCGCTTTCACGCGCGTCACGATGCCGTCTCGCGTGTCTACCTCTATCAGATCGCCACGCGGCGCACCGCGTTTGCCAAACCGTTCGTTTGGTGGATCAAGGACCGGCTCGACGTCGATGCGATGACGCGCGCGGCGAAGCTGCTCGAAGGCCGCCACGATTTCAGCGCGTTCAGCGACAAGCGGATGAAGGAAGAAGACTCGCGCATCGTCGTCGTCACGCGCTGCGATGTCGCTGCCGCCGGCGACCTCATTCTCTTCCGCATCGAGGCCTCGCACTTTCTCTGGAAGATGGTGCGGAAGCTGGTGGCGTTCCTGGTCGAAATCGGACGCGGAAACGCGCAACCGGAGGATCTCGCCGCGCATCTCAAGAAAAACGCTGCGAACGTTGAACCGACCGCGCCACCGTCGGGACTCTTTCTCGAAGCGGTCCTCTATCGCGGCGAGACGTTCGACCGGCCTCTCGAGCCGATCGTGCCGGTGGTCCGGCGTTGAGCGAGCGCGAGGTCATCCGGCGCATTCGCGAGCTCTTTCCGCGAACGGGCGACGATGCGGCAGTCGTCGGCACGCAGGTCATCACGAACGATGTGCTCGTCGAGAATGTCGACTTCACGCGTGATACGCCGCTCCGGCTGATTGCGCGCAAGAGTCTGACGATCAACCTCTCCGACATCGCGGCCATGGGCGGACGCCCGCAGTACGCAATCGTGGCCATTGGCTCGCCCGATGAAGCGCTTGCGTCGACGCTGATCGAAGAGTTGGCGGTTGCGGCCCGCGAGCAGGACGTCGAGATCATCGGCGGGGACCTCTCGCGTGCGACGGACATTTTCATCTCGATCACGATCATCGGCGAAGCGGCACAGCCGATTCTGCGGAGCGGCGCAAAGCGCGGCGATCGCATCTATCTGAGCCGTCCGATCGGCGGCTCGGCCGCGGGTCTCACGCTTCTGCAGCGCAAGACCGTGAGCACGAGCTACGCGGACCGAGAATTCATCGAGTCGGCGATCCGGCGCCATCTCGAGCCGGAAGCAGAAGTCGCGCTCGGACTGAAACTGGTGGGCATCGCTACGAGTTGCATCGATGTTTCCGACGGACTGTCGACCGACCTTCATCATCTCTGCGACGTCTCGCGCGTTGGCGCTGCGATCGAGCGCGAGCGCATTCCGGTCTTTCCCGATCTGCAGCGCTCCGGTCCGCAGCTCGGCATCAACGTTCGCGATGCGGTGCTTCACGGCGGCGAGGAGTACGCGCTTCTCTTCACATCATCGATGCGCGAATCGGAACTGAGCTCGCGCGTCGGACGTCCGGTCTACGCGATCGGCCGTGTCGTCGAAGAGCGTGGCGTTCGCCTCGATGGCGAGCCGCTTCCGCCGGGCGGCTTCGATCACTTCGCCTGACGTGGTCGCGCCAGATTCGAGGCCACCGCGCAGAGGAACGCGCTCACTCCAAGGGTCGTGCGCACCGCGTGGGCGCGCGACCAGTTCTTCGCGAGCGACTGCGAACGGTCGCTCGGATAATCGGTCGGCGCCTGCTGATCCAGTTCTTTGTTGATCGGCACCGTCACCATGATCGTCGCCGCCAGAACGCCGGCCAGGCTGATCGCTGACGCCGCATCGAGCGCTCGTTTCATCGGCTTCACTCCGCGCGACGCGACGGCAAGCGTCACCGCGGTTCCAAGCGCCACCGGTCCGATCGCATTGAAGTAGCTCGTCGCATCTTTCAGCGCTGCGATCGCGCGCGCACGGCGGTCCTCATGATTCGGTAACTCGTGCTGCCATCCTGGAACGAGCGCCTGCTCGCCGAAGCCGAGCGAGCCAGCCAGCAAGCCGGAGGTCGTGAGATTCACGAAGCGGAGCAACGATTCAAGTCTGTGGTTCATTTGCTGGCGTCTTCGAGTTGTTTGATGCGTGTCACGACGTCGCGGTAGCTCGGATTCAAACCGTGGACTTCCAGAAACGCCTTCTGCGCGCTATCAGTATCGCCGACTTCCACGTATGCGGAGCCGAGATCGTAAAGCAGACCGACATGCTCGTCGGCAGTGATGTCGGTCATCTCCAGACCTTTTCGGTACCACTTGATCGCCAGTTGCGGCATTCCTTTTTCGAGAAAACAGAGGCCGAGCATCGACGCGCACTCGACCGAGCGCTTGGGATCCTTCGACGCCAGTTGAAACTCGCCAATCGCTTCGTCGATGAGTCCCATCTCTTTGTAGGCGATGCCGAGGTTGTAGTGAGTGTCGTAATCCTCGGAATCGAGCTGTTGTTCGACACCCTTCTTGAACTCCTTGAAAATCTCCTCCAGCGACTGCTCCTCTTCGCTGAGCGAGACGTTCTCTTCCTCTTCCAATTCCGATTCCAGCTCGGCCGCGAGATCGAAGAAGTCGTCTTCGTCGGCGAACAGATTCTCCTCGGCGGCAGCGGCAACGGGCGGCGGTGGCGGCGGGACCGCGACACGCGCCTCGGGCTGAGGCGGCGGCGCGAAGAAGTCGTCATCATCGTCGGGGAGCGCTGAAAGAAGCTCGCTTTCGATCTCGTCGCGCGAAAGGACAGGCGGCGCCGCGACGACCCCGCGATCGCGAACGTCCGGTTGGGCGGGCCTGACGGCGGCGGCCAGCCGCGCGCGCCGCTCGATGATGCTGCTGTCATCCGGAAAGCGCGAGGAAAGCGCGTCCATCTTTTCGCGTGCTTCATCGAACAATTCCTGCTCGATGTAGAAGTCGACCTCGCGCAATTCCTCGGCGGACGGAGCGCTGCTGAACGACGGAATCTCTTCATCGAAGACCGGTTGCTCGGAAACGGGCTGCTCGAAAACAGGCTCCTCGTAAACAGGTTGCTCGTAAACAGGTTGCTCGTAAACAGGTTGCTCGTATACAGGCTCCTCAACCGGAGAATCGAATGAAAAGCCTTCTTCCATCGGAGACTCGAACGAGAGCGATGGTTCCGGCTCCGGCTCTGGCTCGAGCAAGGGCGGCGGAGCTTCGAAGCTGAACGACGTGTCCGGCGAATCAAACGAAAACCCAGGCTCCGGGACCTCCGGAGTGCTCGAGGTCAGCTCGAAATCCGCCACGGCGCTCTCGATGTCGAAGCTCATCTCGTCGGCAAACTCCTCCTCGGCTGCGGGCGCCGCGACGGGGGCAGGTGGCGCGGGCGGAGGTGGCGCAACTACCGGCGCGGGTGGCGCAGTCGCGGGAGCTCGGACCGCGGGTTTGGCTGGTGACACATCCAGCGTATAGCCGCGCGCCGCGAAATCGTCACGAAGGTCGTCTGCCGCGGCGGTGTCGCCCTTGTCGAGAAGCACCTGAACGTATTGATTCGCAGCCGCGCGCGCCTCATCGGCATTGCCTTCATCGAGCAGCACGCGAACCAGCTTCTGGTGCGCCACGAGATGCTTCGGCGCGCGCTCGATGATGGCTCGGAGATGCTCGGTGGCCTTTTCGGCGAGGCCGTACTTCGCAAAAACATCCGCCTCGGTGAGGTGCTCGGTGATGAAGTCGAGGTTTTCCTCTTCGTCGTCCTGTTCGAGTCTGTCCGCGAACTGTTCGATCGCGGAATGCAGGCGCGGAAGTGGCGGCGGAGGCGGCGGCGCGCGATCCGGTGCCGGCGTTGCGAAGTCGTGATCGAGGTTGATCTCGATCGGCTCGGACGTATCGAGATCGAGCGAAAGCGAAGGCTCCTCGTCGAACGAATCAAACGTCGGAACCGGCTCGTCGATCTCCATCGACAGCGGAGCGACGGGAACAGTTGCCTGCGGCCGCGCCGGCATCGTGTCGACACCGCCCATCTGTGAGCGAACGAATTGGAGCTTGGTGCGGTGCTGCGCGTTTTGCGGCTCGCGCTGGATCAATTTCTCGAGCACCTCGGCCGCTTTTTCGTACTGCCCCTTCGCCACGTGCGCCTCGGCCAGGCTGCTCATCGACGAGAGGATGTTGGTCTCTTCGTTAAGGCGCGAGTAAAGAGCGACGAGGCGCTCCAGCGTTGGCGTGTGGGAGGAATCGACCCGAAGGATTCGATTCAGCATCTCGACGGCGGCGCCGCGCTCCCCGCGACCGACCGCTTTTTCGACGAGTGGCGCCAGCATTTCCAACGCACCATCGGCATTGCCGACGCGGACGTAAAGATCGGAGAGCGCCTCGCGCACGCCGGCGGCATTGGCGTCACGCGCCAGCGCACGCTCGAGCGCGGCCCGCGCGCCGGCCACATCGCCCTTCGCCAGCAGGATGCGTCCGTTGATCGCCAGCAATCGTGCGTCATCACCGGACGTCTCGAGCGACGTCTGCACGATCTGGACTGCGTTGTCGTAATCCTTCGCCTCGAGCAGCGCGGTGACCAGCGACTCGACCAGCTCGACGTTGCTGGAGTCGATCTTGAGCGCCTTCTTGAAAACCTGAACGGCCTCATCGAGCATGCTCCGCTTCAGCAGCATGCGGCCGACGCGGTCGTATTCTTTGAGCGCTTCCGGCTTCTGATTGTTCTGCGAATAGAGGTCGGCGAGCTTGACGTGAACGTTGATCGAATTCGGATCGAGCTCGGAAATCTTGCGGTAGATGACCAGCGCGTTGCCCGGATCGCCGTGCTTCAGGTAGTAGTCAGCGAGAACCTGGTACTGACTCTTGGCCTCCATCGCCAGCCCTTGTTTGGCGTAGAGGTCGGCGAGCTTGGCGTAGATATCGAGCTTGGAAGGATCGAGCTTGTTGATCTTTTTGTAGATCGCGATCGCTTTGAGGAAGAAGCCGTCCTTCGAATAGTGGTCGGCGATTTTGGCGAAAACTTTGACCGCCTCATCATTGCGATTGATGCGCACCCACAAATCGCCGATGCGATTCAGGGTGTTGACATCATTGGGGTTGTCGTCGAGAAGGCGCTCGTACTCCTTGATCGCCGGCTCGATCTTCCCCTTCGCCACCAGCTTCTCAGCGCTGGCGATAATTTTATCGCGTTGGATCGCCATCGGCTCCGTTCCGCACGAACAGCAACATCGGCTCGTCAACCCCCTCGAACGATCTCCTGTGAATCGGCGATGGGCCGTAGAGCCTCAGAGCCGCTTGATGCCCCTCCGTCGCGTATCCCCGATTGTGTCGAAAATCGTAAACAGGGTAGAGGTCATGATACGACTCCATCAATAGATCGCGATAGACCTTCGCGACGATCGATGCCGCGGCGATGGAGACGCTGCGCCTGTCGCCGCCGATCAGGGGAACCTGCGGCATCTCCACATCGATCGTCACGGCGTCGAGCAGGAGTACGTCGGGACGGACGGCGAGGTTCTCGACTGCTTCGACCATCGCCAGTTTGCTGGCCCGCAGGATGTTGATCGCGTCGATCATCCGCGGCTCGATCACGCCGACGGCGACGGCGCGGGCACGGCGGAGAATCAACCGGCAGATGTCGACACGGTCTTCGCGGTCGACGAGCTTGGAATCGTTCACGCCGAAGAGCAGCGGCTCGGAGTCCAGGATCACGCACGCGGCGACGACCGGACCGGCCAGGCAGCCGCGTCCGACTTCGTCCGTGCCGGCGATGGCCCGAAAACCAAAATCGCGGAGCCGGCGTTCGATCGCCGACATCTCAGCGACACGCGCCAACTCCGCGAAGAGGTTCCGGACGAGCTTCTCGCCCGGCTTCGGTTTAGCCTTTGCGCTTTTCTTCGATGCGCGCTGCTTTACCGCGGAGATCCCGGAGGTAGTAGAGCTTCGCGCGACGGACCCGGCCATGGCGTTCGACCTCGATACGATCAATGCTGGGAGAGTTTAGAGGGAACTGCCGCTCTACGCCGATTCCACCAGAGATCTTGCGGACGGTGAACATCTGCCGTGCTCCGCCGCCTTTGCGCGAGATGACCAGACCCTGGAAGATCTGAATGCGTTCTTTGTCGCCTTCTTTGACTTTCACGTGGACCTTGACCGTATCTCCCGGCGCGAAATTGGGGAGGTCGGTGCGTGCTTCACGCGATTCGACGAGCTTCATTAAATCCTGAGCCATGATGACAACCTTCCTGTGTTTCTGAGCGAGCCCGCAAGCATCGCCGATTTTGGCGGTTTGGGCAACCTCGCCGGCTGAAATTCGTCTCCGGGAGGCTCCGCCCGCCGTAGAACCCGCCCTCCGCTGGACTCATTCCTCACGAATGCGGCGCAACATCACCTGCGCTTCGTCGTCGAGCTCCGCGCCTTCAAGCAGATCCGGCCGTTTCTTCAACGTCGCACGCAACGCCTGCTCCTTGCGCCACTTGCGAATCTTCTCGTGGTGTCCCGACATCAGCACCTCCGGCACCCGCATCCCGCGCAACTCCTCGGGGCGGGTGTAGTGCGGATAGTCGAGCAGACCGCGAAAGAACGAGTCCTCCTCGACCGACATGCTGTTGCCGACGACGCCTTCGATCATCCGCCCGACGGCATCGGCGATGACCATCGCCGGCAGCTCGCCGCCGGAAACGACGAAATCGCCGATCGAGATCTCGTCCGGCTGCAGCGCCTCACGGATCCGTTCATCGAATCCCTCATATCGCCCGCAAAGAAAAATCAGCCACGTGCGCGACGCCAGCTCGCGC
This sequence comes from Thermoanaerobaculia bacterium, assembly GCA_963719365.1. Classification (GTDB taxonomy): domain Bacteria; phylum Acidobacteriota; class Thermoanaerobaculia; order Gp7-AA8; family Gp7-AA8; genus JADGNZ01. The sequence goes on from OY970380.1 coordinate 4,535,381, forward strand.
GCAACCGCCTGCGTGAACACGCGCCCCTGCGGCGACGTCATGAGAATCGCGGGATCACCGCTTTCGCCTGCCTCCGCACGAATCTTCTCGACGCAGCGCAGCACCGGTTCGGCCAGCATCACCATCCCCGGCCCACCGCCATACGCTTCGTCGTCGGTCGAGCGATGCTTGTCCGTCGCGAAGTCGCGCAGGTCCCATACGTGAACGTCGAGCAGCCCCTGTTTGACACCGCGCGCAATGATCCCCTCGGCCAACAGCGGCTCGAACATTTTGGGGAAGATGGTGACAAAGTCGATGCGCACGATGCCCGAACGATATCAGCGACATTCGTTCGTAAGCGCGATGTATGAAAGACCGGTCCTGTCGCCCGCTGAAGCGGGCTCAAGAATCTGGTTCGCCTCATGGACCCACGGCTGAAGCCGTGGCTGAAGCCGGCTGAAGCCGTGGGCTACGGGTCTCGCGTCGGTGATCTCGCACTCGGAATCGGTACGAACGCCAGCAAGTTCGAACATCATCGTTCTGCGCGGGGGCGGCGAGTTTTATTATCAGGAAGTTCGTCACCGACCGAAGGCGAGAACCGTAGCCCACGGCTTCAGCCCAATGGCCTTAACTTAACGGGTTATTTGCCATGATGAAGATCAGTTCCCTGAGATAGCTCGCTCGCTGGTCGATGCAAATAACACCTTAAGTTAAGGCCATTGCGGCTTCAGCCTCGGCTTCAGCCCGGCTTCAGCCGTGGGAAAGCCGGACGCCGCGATAATTGGGAGCGCGCTTCAGCGCGCGACAGAACGCTTTCTCGCACGCCAAAGGGCGTCTACAAATCCTCGATACCGTTGGGAAGGTTCACCGCGATCGTCCTGGCATCGAGGTCGACCCGCGTGCAAATTTCCGCTGCGAACGGCACGTCGAACCTGCCTCGCGGTCCTTCGACGACCAGCAGCACGCCCCCTCCCGTTTCCTCGATTTCGATCACGTTTCCTCGCGATGTCCCGTTCTCATCGACCAGCGTCAACCCGACGAGATCGTGTAGAAAATACTCGTCGGCATCGAGCGGGCGCGCATCGGTCAGCGGAACTTCCACCGTCCAGTTCTGCAGCGGCCTCACATCCTCGGGCGCATCGATGCCCGCAAACTTCACGAGTGCGCGTCCGGCGTGAATGCGAACACTCTCGATCGCGGCATCGCGCGTCTGCGACTCGTCCGGTGAAACGAGCGTAACCGCGGAAAGACCGGTGAAGCGTTCCGGAGAATCGCTCCAGGCCTCGACGCTCGCTTCGCCGCGCACGCCGTGCGCCTTGCGAATGATGCCGAGGGCGATGCGGTCGCCGGACATGAGGCGCCTCAGTCGACGATGTCGAGCGTGTAACGGCGGCGCGTCTTCGAGCCTGCCGCGGCCAGCAGCGTCCGCATGGCGCGCGCCGTCCGGCCCTGACGTCCGATCACCTTGCCGAGGTCTTCTTGCGCGACCTCGAGCTCGACGACGGTCTGATCGCCGCGGTCGTAGACGTGCGTATTCACCGCGCCGGCATCATCGACGAGCGACTTGGCGATGAACTCGATCAGCTCTTCCATCAGTTCTGTCAGGCAGCGAGCTTACGCGGTTTTGTTCTTTTTCAGGAGAGACTTGACGGTCGGCGAGAGCTGAGCGCCCTTGCTGACCCAGTAATCGACGCGGGCACGGTCGATCTTGACGTCGGCAGGATTCTTCTTCGGATCGTAATGTCCGATCTGCTCGACGGTGGCATTGCTCGGAGTCTTCAGCGAATCCGAAACCACCACGCGGTAGAACGGAGAATGGGTTGCGCCCTGGCGGCGCAGACGAATCTTCAACATGTCGTGTGATGCTCCTTCGTGAATCGGGCCGGCAATCCTACCGAACCGGGGCGTGAAACCGCAACCGGCAGGCTCTCATTCCGAGGCTGGGTCCGAGCGGGCTCGCGGCGGCTAGGCTTGTTTCCGATCCGGACACGTTTTTCAAACCTATCAGAGGTTGAAATTCGTTGGCAATCTGGATGGATCGCCTTTTCGCACGGCGCGCTGTTCGGAATCTGGATCGGCTCGATTCTGTCGCTCATCGGATCCACTGGTTGTTCGCTGGTGGGATTTGCGATGGGGCGGGCGGGGAGGGAGAAGGTGCGCCGGTTCGTCACGGAGGCGGAGTATGCGCGGGCTTCGCGGCTGCTCGATCGCTGGGGGATGGTGGCGATCGTGGCGACGCGGCCGGTACCGATTCTGGCTGAAGTGATGTCGATCATCGCGGGGACGACGCCGGCGATGAGTTGGTGGCAGATCACGATCTCGTCGATCGCCGGCTCGCTCCCGCCAGCAATCGCGTACGCAGTGGCTGGGCATCTGGCAACTAAGACAGTCGGCGCGATCGGGGTCTTCTCGGCGCTGATGCTGCTGTTGGCGGCGATGTGGTGGTTCGACCGGGATGGGGCAAAGATCGCAGAGTAACTTTTCACGCGAAGGCGCGAAGACGCGAAGTTCTTGGTCCGAGTCTTCGCGATCTTCGCGGCTTCGCGTGAGCTATGGGTTGCGGGCTAGAACTGTTGCAGCACGCGCAGATCGTTCTCGAACAGCGTCCTGATATTTGGGATGTCGAACTTGATCATGGCGCAGCGGTCGAGGCCGAGGCCGAAGGCGAAGCCGCTCCATTCTTCGGGGTCGATGCCGACGTTGCGGAGGACTTGGGGGTGGATCATGCCGCAGCCGAGGATTTCCATCCAGCCGGTTTGGGAACAGGTGCCGCAGCCCTTGCCTTTGCAGAAGACGCACGACATGTCCACTTCGGCCGAGGGCTCGGTGAAGGGGAAGAAGCTGGGGCGCATGCGCATCTTGGAGTTGGCGCCGAAGAGGCGTTTGATGAAATGCTCGAGCGTGGCGCGCAGGTGGCCGATGTGGATGCCTTTGTCGACGAGGAAGCCTTCGGCCTGGTGGAACATCGGCGAGCGGCGCATGGTGATCTCGTCGCGGCGGTAGACGCGGCCGCAGGAGAGGACTTTCACCGGAGGGGTGTGATTTTCCATCGAGCGGATTTGCACGTTGGATGTGTGCGTGCGCAACAGGTAAGGAAGGCTGGCAACATCGCTTAGGGCGTCAAGAAAAAACGTGTCCTGGGTGTCGCGGGCGGGATGGTCGGGTGTGAAGTTGAGCGCTTCGAAGTTGTACCAATCGCTCTCAACCTCGGGGCCGGGATCGAGCGAGTAGCCCATCTCGCTGAAGATCGTTTCCATCTCGCGGCGGATGATCGTGACGGGGTGGAGGTGTCCGAGGTGAGGGATGCGGGCGGGAAGGGTGACGTCGATGATGTCGCGCGCCTGTTTGCGCGCCGACTCCTCAGCGGTGACACGCTCGGACTTTTCCTTCAGCTCCGACTCGAGGCGGTCGCGTAGTTTGTTGAGCGCATCGCCGGCGTCTTTTTTCTGATCCTTCGGGACTTCTTTGAGCCGCGAGAAAAGGGCGGGGATTGCGCCGCCCTTGCGGCCGAAGTAGTGGACGCGAAGATCGTCGAGCGCGGCGGCGGTGTTGGCGGTGCCGAGGGCGGAATCGAATTCGGAGCTGATGCGTGCGATGTCGTCGAGCATGGCGAGCGGGCGATTGTACTCAATGTGGCGCAGACGCTCTTATCTGTGCGGGAAAGGCTCGAAAGGCTCGTCATCATCGCACGCCGCTCCGAAGGTCGTTGATGTCTGCCGCGGAGATTTTTGTCGTTCCGGCCACAATGTTCGGCGTGGTGTAGACGATCGCTGGCAACGACAGGAAGACCGTGGCGCGCGCCTGGTCGAGGGCGGTGCGGAGCTCGGTGAGATGCGCGGCTTTGATCGCGACGCCAGAAGCCGGTGATGGGTTCGTGGTGTAGGAACCGCCGCCCAAGCTCGCCAGTGAACGCACGGCGTCGACCGCCGTTCGCAGCTCGGTGATGTGTGCCGCCTTGATTGCGATGCCGGTGACCAGCGAGGGATCGGTGAAGATGACGGTGGTGGCGAGGTCGGGAGTGCCGAAGGGCGAAACGCTTGGACTGATCGCGCGCACCTTGTAGAGATACGACGTGTTTGCGCTGACTGGCGAATCGACCACCGAGCCAGACGTGGAGGATCCGGCCGTTACTTGGACATTGCCGGCTTGAACGCGGGTCACCTGGTAGGTGGCACCGGCGGATCCGTTCCAGGTGATCAGGACCGATGTCGGACTGGTGGCCGTTGCCACGACGTTCGCCGGTGTCGCCACGGTGTTCGTCAGGGCGAAGGTTGCGCTGAACGCGCCGATCGAAGCAGTCACGTTGTAGCTGCCGAGATTTGCGTTGGCGGTCGCGGTGATGCTGGCAACGCCTGAACTGTTCGTCAGGGCGCTGCCGCTGTTGGGGAGCGTTGCGCTGGCGCCGCTTTGCGAAGGAGCGGTGAAGACGACGCCGGCATTGTTGAGAGGATGGCCGGCGCTGTCGGTGACTTTCGCCTGAAGCTGCGTCGCAAATGCGTTGCCGGTCTGGGTGCTCTGCGGCGTGCCTCCCGTTGCCGTGATTGCGGCTGGGGGTCCGAGAACGTTGAGCGTGAATGTGGTCGTAGGTGAGCTGCAATTGGTCGAAGCGGAAACGGTGATCGTATAGGTCCCGATCGGTCCGGCATTGGTCACGGTGACCACGCCTGTCGTCGCGTTGATCGCGAGGGTCCCGGTGAAACCGCCGGAGGTGCTCACATGGACCTCATAGAACGCGCCGTTGTAGCCGGATGGAAGGGAGGTTGGGGTGACGGTCGTCGATGTGGAGACATTCACCGAGGTGGTGGCATAAGACCCGAGCAGGGGAGCGGTCTCCACGTCGATGATCTGCTCGAGGCTTGGGATGGCGTTGCTTACGATTGCAGCGCGATACCGGCCCGATGCAAGACTACTGAGTATCGTGGAGAAGAAACTTGACGCCGAGAAGCTCTGTGACAGAGCGAATTGAAATTGATCGTTGTCGACGCGCTGCAGACGCAATAGCGGTGCGTTGGCCGCGGAGGTGTTCGATCCGCTCGATCCCTCGGAATCGCTGGTAAAAAAAGATCCGCTCAGCGACAGGTGCGCCGGCTGGCAGAGGACACTGCCGATCGGGGATACGACCGGACGCCGCGAGTCGAGGTAGCCGAGGCCGGCGTTGAACAGCTCCGCCGAGGTTCCGCTGGAGCCTCCCGCGATGAGCGCCTTCCCGTTTGTCAACAATGTTGCCGTGTGTATGTATCGTGCCGTAGTCATGGTTGCGGTGACGGCCGAAAACGTGCCGTTGGTTCCTCGATCCGGCTCGTAGAGCTCCGCTGTGTTGAGAGACGTCGATGAGTCTTGTCCACCCGTGATGAGCACCTGCCCACCAGGCAGCAGCGTTGCCGTGTGATAGAGGAACCGAGGCGAGGTCATGGGCGACGTGACGGCCGTGAAGGTCCCGTTGGCTCCGGCGGCCGGGTCGAAGAGCTCAGCGGTCGTGCTAGTCGAATTCCCTCCGGTGATGAGCACCTTTCCGTTGGGCAGCAGCGTGGCCCGATGAAATTGTCGGGTTACCGACATGCTGCCTGTCGCCGTGAAAGTGCCGCTGGCCGGGTCGTACAGCTCCGCGGTCAAGCCATTGATGCCTCCGGCAATGAGCACCTTTCCGTTGGGTAGCAACGTCGCTGTGTGGAACACCCGATCGTTGTTCAATAGCGCGCTGATCGGAGTGAACGACGTGGCTCCGGTCGGGTCGTACAACTCCGCTGTGTTCTGCGCTAAGCCGTTTTGATCATTGCCTCCAACGATGAGCACTTTTCCGTCGGGAAGCAGGGTCGCCGTGTGGTACTGGCGGGCCGAAGTCATCGGCGAGCTCGTTGCGGTAAACGGAGTCCCGCTGCTCGGGTTGTACAACTCCGCCGTGTTCTGGGCATGAAACCCGTCCAAGCCGCCTGTAATGAGTACTAATCCGTTGAGCAGCAGCGTTGAAGTGTGGTCCTCCCGAACGGAGGTCATCGGAGCGCTCGTCGCGGTGAAGGTGTTCGCGGACGGGTCATACAGCTCTGCGGTGGCGGTGACATTCGTGGCCGTGGCATACCCTCCGGTCAGAAGTACCTTGCCATTGGAGAGCAGCGTCGATGCGTGGTCCTGCCGGGCTGCGGTCATCGGTCCGCTCGTCGACGAAAACTGCTGCGCCCCACTCGCCTGGTCGTACAACTGCGCCGCGTTCTTATCCCCGCCACTGTCGTTACCGCCGGCGATGAGCACTTTCCCGCTGGGGAGGAGCGTCGCGGTGTGGAAGGCGAAAGGGCCGATCAGGTTCGAGGTGGCCGGCGAGAACGTGCCGTTCGTCCCGGCCGCCGGGTCAAACAAGTCCATCGTATTCAGATATCCGCCGAAGTTGAGCCCTCCCGCGACAAGAACCTTGCCGTTCGGTAGCAGGGTGGCCGTGTGTACTGCCCTTGCGGTTGTCATGACGCCGGTGGCGGTGAACGTGCCGTTGGTTCCAGCTGCCGGGTTGTACAGTTCCGCAGTGTTCACGACCGTACTGCTGTTGCTGAGACCTCCGGTGATGAGCACCAGTCCGTTGGGAAGCAGGATCGCCTTGTGATAGCCGCGCATCGAGGTCATGCTCACGGCAACGGCGGTGAACGTTCCGTTTGTGCCAAGGGCCGGGTCGAACAACTCCGCGGAGCTCAGGTAGGTGACGCCGGTCGTCTCTCCCCCGGTGATCAGTACCTTTCCGTTGGGCAGCAACGTCGCGATCTGGCTGGATCGAGGCGCAGTCATGTTCACGGCGACGGCGGCGAAGGTGCCGTTCGTGCCGCCGCTCGGGTCGTACAACTCCGCGGTGTTGAGGTATGCCGAGCCGGTGGTCTGTCCGCCGGTGATGAGCACCTTTCCATTCGGCAGCAGCGTTGCGGCGTGAAGCTGACGGGCCGCCGTCATGTTCACGGCAACGGCCGTGAACGTTCCATTCGTTCCACTGGCCGGATCGAATAGTTCGGCCGTGTTCAGGAAGTTGACGCTGTCGAAGCCGCCGGTGATGAGCACCTTCCCGTTCGGCAACAAGGTCGCCGTGTGATCGTAACGAGCCGCGGTCATGGTTCCCGTTGCTGTAAACGTACCGGTGGCCGGGTCGTACAACTCTGCCGTATTCAGGTAGACACCGTTGTTGTGGCCCCCCGCCATGAGCACCTTTCCGTTCGACAGCATCGTCGCCGTATGGTGTCCTCGTCTCGAGGTCATGTTTCCCGTGACGCTGACGGTTGGATCGATGACCATCGGATAGACCAGGCCTTCGGCGTCGAGCGTCAGACGGATCCTCTGCGGTTCACCATCATTTTTGTCGAGGATCGTCCATCGCGCCGCGCTCTCCGACCGGCGGCCATCCGCGTCGATGACCCAGGGGCGATCGATCTGGATCGATTGCAGCGGCGCGACGAATTGGTTGTTCAGAACCTCCGCTGCGGCCGGCATGTGCTCGGGTGCGAAACGGATCGCGCCGTCCTGAAGAAGCAGCGCCAACACACCTCGCATTTCGACGATCTCGTACTCGAAGTTTTTCGGCGCTCGCTCATCGCGGAGCAGCAGCAACTCCTCGCTGCGCCCGGAGGAAGGCACTTCGATCACGTCGACGGAGTTGTGAGCGCTGTTGTAAAAGAGTTTTCCACTCTCGGTCGAGCCTTGCGCGTAGTGCGCACCGACCGCACGCAAAGCCACGCGCTGACCTCCCAACTCGACGACGAATGCATCGCTGTACGAGGATGGGTAGAAGACGCGCAGACCGACTGAATCTCCATCGCTACCACCGATCGATGAAGGCGCAAGTTGCTGCAATGACGAATGTGCTGCAACGGCATCTCGAAGCGGATGAACCCGCATTCCGGAAACCGTCTGTCCGGCTACGACCTGCTGCGCCGGTTCGAGCGTCGCCTGCGAATCGAGAGCGATTGCCGGGAACTGCTCGCGCATCTGCCGATCGACAGGATGCAACGCTGCGGTTCGCGATTGTGAGGCGGGCAGGCCGGGCTGGGAACCTGCGAAGGCGGCCGCGGTAATGAAGAAAACGATGGCCGGAGAAACCACGCGCGAATGGCTCGACATCCTCGCACCTCACCTTGTTGCGTCAGTGGGCGGTCAACCTGTGCAGGATCGCCAGGATTGATGGATCAGCAATCGATCAGAGATTCCAATTGTATGCGAAAGTTTGAACGAATAACCAACGGATGGGTCGAGCTGATCGAGCGGGTGGTGACAAAAAAACGCGGGCCGAGGCCCGCGTTTTCAGTGGGAGTCAGTGATGACGTTTTATGCGGAGGCCTGCTTGGCGGCCGGGCGCTTCGCTGCGGTCTCTTTGTCGAGGGCGGTGCGGAGCTGCTGCTTGTTCAGCGCGGCTTTTGCGGCATCGACGAAGCTGGTGAAGGCGGCGGCATCGCGGACGGCGATGTCGGCCAGGATTTTCCGATCGACGAGCGAGCCGGAGGCTTTCAGTCCGGCCATGAGCTTCGAATAGGAAATCCCGTTGAGGCGGGCGGCGGCGTTGATGCGGGCAATCCAGAGTTTCCGGAAATCACCTTTGCGATCTTTGCGGCCTGCGAAGGCGGAGTTGAGCGCTTTCTCAACCTGCTGCTTCGCGATCCGGTGACCGCGCGACTTCATTCCCCAGTAGCCCTTGGCGAGCTTCAGGATCTTGGAGCGGCGGTCTTTACGTTTTGTACCGCGTTTGACTCTCGGCATTGTTTCTCCTCGTTTGGTTCGTTAAGAGCGGGCGGGTCAGGAGTGGTGATTTACCACGCCTCGCTCGGGTTGAAGCTCTTAGCTCGTAGCTATCAGCTCTCAGGAAGAGTCAACGGCTGGAGCTCAGGGCTCAAAGGTACGGGATCATGCGGTTCACGGTCTTCTCGTTCGCCTTCGACACGCTCGTTTCCTTGCCCAGCTCCGCTTTGCGGCCAGCGGACTTCTTGGTGAGGATGTGCGAGTGGAAGGCGTGATTCCGTTGAAGCTTGCCCGTTCCGGTCTTCTTGAAACGTTTGGCGGCGCCACGGTGCGTTTTCATCTTCGGCATAGCTTGGTCCCTAACTTGGTATGCGGTATTTGAATTCCGGGGGTGGGGTGTTGGACGTGGGGTGTGGACAACCCGATCCCGAACGACAACTTTTGTTCCTGCTTTACACCGGCGATTCACGCGCCGGATATCGGGAAATCGTGGAGCCGGGCTTTTTCTCCCACTCCCCACCCCCGGCACCCCACACCCTACTTAACCGGCGATATCACCATCGTCATGCGGTTTCCCTGGATGTCGGGATGCGCATTTTCGCCGGCGCCGTACTCTTTGATCTCGGTCAGGAGGCGGTCGAGAACTGCGCGGCCGAGCTCCATGTGCGTCATCTCGCGTCCGCGGAAACGGATCGATGCTTTGACCTTGTCGCCGTGCTGCAGGAAACGGATGATGTTGTTCTTCTTGAAATCGAAATCGTGCTCGTCGATGCGGGGGCGGAACTGCACCTCCTTGACGACGATCACCTTCTGTTTCTTCTTGGCCTCGGTCTGTTTCTTCTTCTGATGGAAGACGTACTTGCCGTAATCCATGACCTTGCAGACGGGAGGATTGGCCGTCGGCGAGATCTCGACGAGGTCGAGGTCCTTCTCTCGGGCCATTTCCTGCGCCTGCTGCAGGGGAACGACACCGATCTGCGATCCATCGGCTCCGATGAGGCGAACCTCAGCGATGCCGCGGATCATGTCATTGATTCTGGACTCAGGCTCTGTGGGTTTCCGGTCGAATCGCGATCCTCGTCGTGGTGGAAAAATGCGAAATCCTCCTGTTAGCCGTTAGCGCGGAAGCGCGAAATCTACGAATAAAACACTACAAAGTCAACGAGCGGGCAGCGATGACCGCTCTGGTTTGAGCCACGAATTCATCGATCGAAAGCGAGACCTGATCGCCGCCGGTACGTTTCCGGACCGACACCGTTCCTGCCGCAACTTCCTTCTCGCCCACCACCAGCATGTACGGGATTTTCCGGAGTTGCGCGTCGCGGATCTTCGCGCCGAGCTTCTCGTTCGATTCATCGGTCTCCACGCGCAGACCGGCCGCCCGAAGTTTCCCCGCCGTCTCCCGCCCGTAGTCGAGAAACTTCTCCGACAACGGCAGCACCGAGGCCTGGACCGGAGCGAGCCAAACGGGGAAGGCACCGGCAAAGTGTTCGATGATGATGCCGATGAACCGCTCCAGCGAGCCGAGTATTGCGCGGTGGATCATGACCGGCTGATGCTCGCCGTTGTCGGCACCGATGTAGCTGAGCTTGAAGCGCTCCGGCAGCGCGTAGTCGAGCTGGATCGTGCCGAGCTGCCAGGGACGGCCGATGGCATCGGTGACCTGGAACTCCAGCTTCGGGCCGTAGAAGGCGCCTTCGCCGGGATTGATGTGGTAATCGACGCCATTCTTTTTCAGCGCGTTTTCGAGTCCGCGCTCGGCGTTGTCCCAGATCTCGTCGGTGCCGAGGCGTTTCTCGGGACGAGTTGAAAGCGCGATGCGCACTTCCTTGAAGTCGAAGATGTCGTAGATCTCTTTGATGAGACGCAGCTCGCGGTCGATCTCCGGCTCGATCTGTTCGGGAGTGACGAAGAGATGGGCGTCGTCCTGCGCGAACGAGCGGACGCGCACGAGGCCATGCGTCACGCCCGAGCGCTCGTAGCGATGCAGTCGCGCAAAGTCGGCGTAGCGGATCGGCAGATCGCGATACGAACGCCGCTCCATCGCGAAGATCTGTGTGTGGCCGGGACAGTTCATCGGCTTCACGCCGTACTCGCGCTCATCGACCTCGGAGAAGAACATGTTCTCTTTGTAGTTCTCGTAGTGGCCGGAGATCTTGAAGATCTCCGTGTCCCAGATCAGCGGCGTGACCACTTCGCTGTATCCGTCGCGGGCGTAAAACTTTCGCACGAAATCGATCAACTCGTTGTAGATGGCCGCCCCTTTCGGAAGGAAGATCGGCATCGACGGCGCGAAGTGCGAGAAGGTGAAGAGGTCGAGCTGCTTGCCCAACTTGCGGTGATCGCGCGCATGCGCCTCTTCGATCCGCTTCAGGTACGCCAACAGTTCGTCCTTGTCCGCCCACGCGGTGCCGTAGATCCGTTGCAGCATGGCGTTGTGTTCGTCGCCGCGCCAGTAAGCACCGGCGACGGAGGTGAGCTTGAACGCGCCGAGGCGGCCGGTGGAGGGGACGTGAGGGCCGCGGCAGAGATCGAACCATTCGCCCTGACGGTAGATCGACAGAGGCTCATCGCCGGGGATGCCTTTGATGATCTCGACCTTGTACTTTTCGCCGAGCTTCTCGAACGTAGCAATCGCTTCGTCGCGGCTCAGTTCTTCGCGGCGCACCGGCAGATCGCGTTTCACGATCTCGGACATCTTCTCCTCGATGAGGCGAAGATCGTCGTCGGTGAAGGGACGATCAGTGCCGAAGTCGTAGAAGAAGCCGTTTTCGATGACCGGTCCGATGGTGACCTGCGTTCCGGGAAAGAGCTCCTGCACGGCCATAGCCATCAAATGTGCAGTGGAGTGGCGGATGGTGTCGAGGCCGGCCTCGCTCTTCGGCGTGACGATCTCGATCTTGGCGTTGTCAGGAACGGGCGTGTAGACGTCGACGACCTTTCCATTCACCTTGCCCGCGAGCGCGGCTTTCGCCAGGCCCTTGCCGATCGATAGCGCGATGTCGGCGACAGTCGCGCCGTCCTGAACTTCTCGTTGGGATCCGTCGGGTAGTTGTACGTGCATGTTTTTCTCCGGGATGAGAGAACGTAGGTCGGACTCTCCAGTCCGACTTTGTGATCGTCGGACTAGAGAGTCCGACCTACGTTTCCAACCACTCCATAAAATCAAAAGGGCCGATTGCTCGGCCCTGTCGGATTGTCGTGTTGCTTAGAAACAGACGATCATCGGCAGGGCAGGGTGAAGCAGCCCGTCGTTCGCGTGTTGCGCCGTGTGGTCGCCCGTTTCATAAAAAGTCCGCGGAGTATAGCTAACCGGCCGGATGCGCGCCAGTCTAAGTGCGCATGAGAACCGCCTCGATCGCTTTTGCAATCCTTCTTTTCGCAGTCGCAGGTGGGGCGCAGCAACCGCGCATCCTCCACGGCACCGTCACCTCCATCCCGGCCTCGCCAAACCTCGGCGCACAGATCCGCGCATCGAAAACAGCCTTCATCGGCTACTCCGTGCCGGAGATCGAGGGCGAGCACGTCATGTGCTGCTTCAACACCTACGGCGACTACCACACGGGCGGAACGTGCAGTCTCGACCGCGATGGGAGCTCGTTCAATAGCAGCGATCGGGGCGATTTGCATGTCGCGTCATCCGACGTCTTTGCAATCGTCTACCGCGTCGAGAACGGCGAGATCGCGCGCGTCCGCAGCTATTCGATGGATTGTGCTCTCGACGCGAACGGCGCGGCCATCACGTGGATCGATGGCGTCGATCCAAAGAAGAGCGTGGCGTTGCTGGTGTCGATGGTAGGAAATACGGAGCGTCGTTCCGAATCGGTGATGTCGGCGATCGCGATGCACGCGGATCCATCGGCGACGACGGAGCTCGAACGGATTCTGAATTCGAGCACGACGCCCGATGAAACGCGCGGTAAGGCGGCGTTCTGGCTCGGACAGACGCGCGAACGGCGCGGATACGAGGACGTTCTGGCGGTTGCGCAGTCATCGGCCTCACCGCGCTTGCGCGAGAAGGCGGTCTTCGCGCTCTCGCAATCGAAGGAGCCGGGCGCGATCGATGCGCTGATCAATCTGGCGAAACACGATCCCACCGCGCACGTGCGCAGCCAGGCCATCTTCTGGCTCTCGCAGAAAGCGGGAAACAAAGCCGCCGGCGCCATCCGCGCATCGCTGGACAACGATCCCGACTCCAGCGTTCGCGAGAAAGCGGTCTTCGCCATTTCGCAGCTTCCGAACGACGAATCGGTTCCGATGCTTATCGAGCTTATGAAGTCGCATCGCGATCCGAGCGTGCGAAAGAAGGCGGCGTTCTGGCTGGGTCAGAAGCACGACTCGCGTGCACTGGCGGCGATCGAAGATATTTTGAGGAAGTAGGACGTTCTCGAAACCAGATAGCGATACTTGGCCACGACAAACATAGAATTGTCTCGTGGTCAGATGGAGTACCTTTGAACCGGAAGGCTTCGAGTACGATTTCGAGAACGACAAGCTCGCCGCGCATCGCGTGACGTTCGAGGAAGCGGTGGAGGCGTTCTATTCCAATTTCAGAATCCGCCGCAATAAGAAGGATCAAATCCGTTTTCAACTCTATGGACGCACGATTGCTGGACGTCCTCTGAAAATCATTTTCGAGCTCAAGCCGGGTAAGATAGTCAGGATCGTCACCGGCTGGCCGCTATGAACAAACCAAAGCATTCAGGTGCAGCGCCATCCGCGCGAACCGCTACTGCGCGTACGTCGAAGAACTTGCGCTCGCGTCAGGACCGGCTCGATGAGCGCGCCATTGCAGAGGCTAACGACGATTCGGCATGGGAAGCGCCCGTTGAGGTGAAACGGCAAGGATCGATTGGTCTGCGAGCGGATTTGGCTAAGCGTGCCGCTTTGCAGGCTCGCTTGCACTGGGAAAGAAAAAAAGGTTCTTTGCCTCGCCTGCAAGCCGGGAAAAAGAGTGGGAGCAAAGCGGGCGTGATGACAAAGGCGGACCTCGTGGACGAGGTGGCGCGAGTCGTCGAGCTAACGAAGAAGCAAGCGGAAACCATCGTCGATATCGTCTTCGATTCCATCGTCAGCGCTCTCCGCTCCGGCCAGCAGATCGAGCGCCGCGATTTCTCCTTCCGCGGACGCAATACGCGCACCGGCCACAAAGTCAAGACAGAGAAAGACAAAGTGCAGCCGAATATCCCGTACATCAAGCCAGCGAACGCAAAACGCGGACGGACAGGTCGATTGAATCGTCCGCTGAAGAGCGGCGCTCAGGAAACGCCTAGACCTTCGTGAGTCCCTCTTGCTCCGCGAAGCGTTTAAACTTCGCGGATGCCAACGCACATCAAGCAGCCTTCCGTCATCGAAGCGGCCGGTAACAAGCCGAAGCGGATCGAGGAGTACATCGGACGCGTCAACTCGAAGAGCGCCGGAGTGAGTGTGGCCCGCATGCAGAGCCCGGGCGGTTGGGTCGAGCCGGGACAGACGCCGGAGTTCGAGGAGTACACGGTCGTTCTGCGCGGCTCGTTGCGAGTCACGACGCGCGATGGCGTGATCGACGTCGGCGCGGGCGAGGCCATCATCACGCGAAGCGGGGAGTGGGTGCAGTACTCGACGCCGGGCGCCGATGGGGCGGAGTACATCGCGGTCTGTCTGCCGGCGTTTTCGATGGACACCGTGCATCGCGACGCGTGACGTTGTGGCGGACGCGGAAAAAGCTCCATCCTGCCTCGTCTGCGGGTCGGCGACGCGTCATCGCTTCGATGCCGTCGCCGCAGGATTTGCGGTGCGCTCTTGCGATTCCTGCGGGTCGGCGCGCACCTGGCCTGCGCTCGATGAGACGGCAATCGGATCGTGGTACCCGAAGGCTTATTACGGTGAGCGGAACGTTCGTTTCAATCCGCTGTTCGAGAGACTGACGCGCTGGTTCCGCCGGCGGCGAGTCGGCGTCATCCGCAGGCTGACGCTGCCCGGATCGGTGCTCGATGTCGGATGCGGCCGCGGATTTACGCTGCACTTTTTGCGGGAGGCTGGTTACCGGCCTGTGGGCGTCGAGCTCTCGCCCATTGCCGCCTCGCACGCCCGCGACATCCTCGGGCTCGACGTGCGAACCGGCGACTTTCTCAGCCAGCCGTTCGCCGCCGGAGAATTCAAAGCAGTAATCTTCTGGCACTCGCTCGAGCACATGATCGATCCGATGAAAGCGTTGGATCGGGCGTCGGAGATTCTCGAGCCGGGCGGACTGCTCGTCGTCGCCGTGCCGAACTTCGCCAGCATCCAGGCGGCATCGACGGGGCGGCAGTGGTTTCATCTCGACGTGCCGCGGCACTACGTTCATTTCTCGGCGCGCGGTTTGACCGGGGCGCTACGGCGGCGTGGCTTCCGGATTGCGACCGTCGCCCATTTCAGCCTCGAGCAGAATCCGTACGGCTGGATTCAGAGTCTCCTGAACCGTGTCTTCGAGCACGATCTGCTCTACTCGATTTTGAAGGAGCCGGCGGCGCGGTCGCATCGGATTCGCGAGTTTCCGTTGCAGACCATCGCCACGACGATTGCGGCCATCTTTCTCCTGCCCCTGGCGTTCGCGTTGATGATGCTGGAAACGCTGCTGCGGCGCGGGGGAACGATCGAGGTTTACGCGCGGAAGCCGGAGCGATGAACGGTCACTGGGATCCGCGGATGTTGATCACGACACGGGTCACGGCGCGCCCGGCGTCACGGCTTTTTCCGCTATTGCTGCTGGCCGCTTTCGTCGCGATCGTTTCGTTTGTGGCGTTTCATCACGAGCCTTGGCGCGATGAGGCGGACGCGTGGCTCGTCGTTCGGGACATCGATCTCACCCACTTTTTCGAATGGACCCGCCATGCAGGGACACCTGCTCTCTGGTATGCCCTGCTTGCCCCGCTGGCGAAGCTCGGACTCGCCTACGCAAGCCAGAAAGTGGTGAACCTCGCGATCGCCGCGGCAGCGGTGTGGCTTCTGGCAACACGATCTCCGTTCTCGCGGCTCACGGCCACGCTGCTGACCTTCTCGTATTACATGGCATACGAGTATTCCGTCATCGTTCGCAGCTACGCACTGACGATGTTGCTCACGTTTGCCGCCGCAACGCTTTACCGGCGCAGCCGCGAACGGCCGATCGCGTTCGCGCTCGTGCTGCTGCTCCTCTTCAATTGCAACGCGCAGGGCTTCTTCATCGCCGGGACGTTCGCAGCGCTTTTTGTGATCGAGCGCATTGAGAGGAAGAGGATCGGCGTCCGCGACGCGCTCGCCGCCGGGCTCATGGCCGCGAGCGCGTTCCTGGCCTGGCTGCAGGTCCGCACGCCGCCCGATCCGGCGCGGCAGGCGTTGATGCGCGTATTCAATCGGGACGCGTTTGCGTGGACGGTCAGTAACGCGTTTCTGCCGACGGTTCCGACCGGCATCGGGTTCTTGTTCGGAGTGGTGGTATTGCTGCTCGTCACTGCTGCGATACGCCGGTCCCGCGAGGCGGTTCTTTTTCTCTGGCTGCCGTTGGCCATGCTCGCGATCATCTACTCCTACGTCTGGCTGGGCGGTATGCGCCACGCCGGGTTCTTTCTGCTGCTGACGATCGTGGCCATCTGGATCGCCGGCGATCGGGACGCGGAGTTGATCGACCGCCGTTGGGCCGGCGCGGCCGCGATCGCGCTGAACCTCAGCCTGCTCGTTTCGGCGCTCGTGGCGATGCGCTACTGGATTGCGGACACTCGCGAGCCCTTCTCGGGCGCGCAGGAAATGGCTTCCTTCATCCGCGACCAGAAGCTCGACCGCATCCCGATCGCGGCGCACAACCTCACGCAGTGCGAAGCGCTCCTTCCCTGGCTGCCGGGCACGAGGTTCTGGTACGCCGGTCTTGGCGAAGAAGGAACCTACATGAAGTGGGATGCGGCCTTCGAGCGTGCGCTCGATGTTTCGTATCCGGCGGCTGAAAAGCGCTCGCAGGAGCATTTTCGCGGCCGGCCCTGGCTGCTGCTGTTCAACGTTGAGATGCCGGATCCGGCGTCGCACGGCTTCCGCCTTCTGCACGCGACCGCGGAGCCGTTCGAGAAGACAGACGAGCGCTATTGGCTGTACGCTCCCAATCGATGACAAAGCTACTCATCCTGAGCGAACACGACGTCGAGCGCCTTCTGACGATGCGCGAGTGCATCGCGGTGATGGAGGAAGCGCTGAGCGCGCTGGCCCGAGGAGAGGTCCACAACCCGCTGCGAAGCATGATCCGCGGCGACGGGGCGAAAGGCATCCTCGGCCTGATGCCCGCGTATCGCGGCGGATCGCAACCGCACTACGGCCTGAAGGAAGTCTGCGTCTTCCCCGGCAACCCGGCCATCGGACTCGATACTCACCTCGGCGGTGTGCTGCTCCACAGCGGCGATACCGGCCAACTGCTGGCGGTCATGAACGCCTCGGCGATCACGGCGATTCGAACTGCGGCCGCGTCAGCCGTGGCCACGAAGTTGCTGGCCCGCGAAGACGCCCGGACGCTGGCCATCATCGGCGCCGGCGTTCAGGCGAAAACGCACTTGGAGGCGATTCCGCTGGTTCGCAGTATTAATGATGTGCGCATCGTCAGCCGGACGCCTGCGAAAGCTGCTGCGCTCGCCGGCAATCGCGTCCGCGTCGTCGATTCGGTCGAAGAGGCCGTTCGCGGAGCGGACATCATCGTCACCGCGACAAGCTCTCGCGAGCCGATCCTGAAGCGCGAGTGGCTTGCGGGCGGTGTCCACATTAATGCCGTCGGTTCCAGCATCGCCGTCGCGCGCGAGCTCGACGGCGCGACCATGGCGGCGGCATCACTCTTCGCCGACCGGCGCGAGTCAACCATCAATGAATCCGGCGACTACCTCTTCGCATTGCGCGAGGGAGCGATCGGAGAGGATCACATTCGAGCGGAGATCGGCGACATCCTGATCGGCAAAGCGAAGGGCCGCTCGTCCGGCGATGAGATCACCCTCTTCAAGTCGCTCGGCCTCGCCGTCGAAGACCTCGCATCGGCGCAATTCCTTTTCGAAAAGGCCTCGCGCGAAAAGGCGGGAAGCTGGGTCGATTTCTAGGATTGTGGCTTTAGAAACTTTGGTTGTGGGAGAGCGTGACGTAGCATGAATGCCGGAATTGACTGGCCCCCGTAGCTTGAACAACTCAACATGTTTGGCACGCGCTGGAGCCCGCCTGTGACGTTGGTTACGGCTCGCGTTTCCGGTTGGCAATATCGTTGACGGCGGGAGTAGGATCAGCTCCCGAAAAAAGAGCCGCTCGCTGTTAGGGCGGATTGGGAAGGAGGTCTTGATGCGAGCAAAAAGCAGGCAGGTCACTAAGTCCAATACGCTTGTTGATACCCACCTCCTGGCCGTCTGGAACCTTCGCGTCTGGGTCACGGAAGAGCAAGGTCAGTTCTTCGCTCAGGGGTTGGAGGTTGATTACGCCGCGCAGGGATCGTCACTGGAAGAAGTCATGAAGATCTTCGGTGAGGGTTTTTCGCGATCGATCGACGCTCATATCCGTGAGTTTGGCAATATCGCCCAGTTCCTCAAGCCCGTGCCGGCCGAGGTCATGATGGATTTCAATGCACGGAAGGGCGATCTGAAGCCGATCGACTGCCTCAGCGTCAGCCTGCACGTTCATCCGGCAAAGAAGAGCGAGACGGCTGCGAACATCGAATTCTACGAACTTCCGAAAGCCGCTTGACAGAGGTGGCCTTCGTTTGAGTTCTTCTACCCCGTTGCCTGCCGTTCCACGCGAGCATGTGATCCGCGTTCTTGCAGCATTCGCGGATGTCGAGCGGCTGAGCAACTACTGGATCAGAATATTCAAGCCCAACGTTATCCTTGAGCAGACGTATTTTCAGTTGGACGTGATCCCTTCAGTCATCGTCCGCTTCGCAGATCGGTTGGGCATTCCGCATGAGTACTTTTGGGACGAAAGGCTCTTCGAGGAGATGATGAAACAACGCGATGCTGAGACCGACCCTTTCCCGATCGGTCGGGCACGGAAGCCACGGCGGCGGTAGTCTCGCACGTCATCCTCAGGCAATCCGGCATCGCGTCCTGCCCCCACGGAATACACTGTTCCGGAGTGCCGTTAGGGCGCCGGCAGGCTTGACAAAGTCTGCGACCCTCGCTTAGAGTGCGCGGGTTTTTCCCCCAGCGGGAGTTCTCTCTCGCTCCACGTGTCTTCAGAAGGATAGGTAGAATGCCAACGATCAACCAACTCGTCAGTGCAGGGCGCGACAAGGTCGCGTACAAGACCAAGTCGCCGGCGCTGCAGTCGAGCCCGCAGAAGCGTGGTGTTTGCACGCGCGTCTACACCTCGACCCCGAAGAAGCCGAACTCGGCGCTCCGCAAGGTCGCGCGTGTCCGTCTGACGAACGGGATCGAAGTGACCACCTACATCCCCGGCGTCGGCCACAACCTGCAGGAGCACTCGATCGTGCTCATTCGCGGCGGCCGTGTGAAGGATCTGCCGGGAGTTCGTTACCACGTCATCCGCGGCACTCTCGACACCGTCGGAGTTGCCAAGCGGATGCAGAGCCGCTCGAAGTACGGGGCCAAGCGCCCGAAGAAGGGCTAACCAGATGCCGAGACGCCGAGAAGTTCCGAAACGCGAGATCCTGCCGGATCCGGTCTACAACAGCCAGCTCGTGACCAAGTTCATCAACTCCCTGATGTCGCAGGGGAGGAAGTCGGTCGCTGAGCGCGTGTTCTACAGCGCGCTGAAGAAGGTCGAAGACCGGGCCAAGGACGATCCGATCAAGCTCTTCAAGAAGGCAGTCGACAACGTCAAGCCGGCGCTCGAGGTCAAGAGCCGTCGTGTTGGCGGATCGAACTACCAGGTTCCCATCGAAGTCCGGCCGTCGCGCCGTACCGCTCTGGCCATTCGCTGGCTGATCTCGTACGCCAACAGTCGTGGCGAGAAGACGATGATGGACAAGCTGGCCGGGGAGATCATGGATGCCGCAAACAACCGCGGCAACGCCATCAAGAAGAAAGAAGATACGCACAAAATGGCGGAAGCGAACAAGGCGTTCGCTCACTACCGCTGGTAGTTTTGTGAGCAGTTTTGGCTAGTTTTGTTTCGTGAGAATTATTGGTGACGGGTCGCCGTTACCGGATTTCTCAAGCCCGAAGTTGGGCAGTTTCAAACCCCGATTTTTAACTTTCCGTAGCTCCGTCTCGACCGGATAACACAGAACAGGTTCTGCGGTTCCGGACCGAGCAACGGGAAAACAAAGAATGATCACGAGGTGCGCTTCGCGTCTTTATGCGCGAGGCGTACGTCTGCAATCGGCGTCAGCTTTGCCGCCGTTTGGCCGTCTCCGGTAAAAAAAGGTAACTCAAGTCATGCCACGTCCGGTACCTCTCGAAAAAACGCGAAACATTGGGATCATGGCTCACATCGACGCGGGTAAAACCACGACGACGGAGCGCATCCTCTATTACACGGGCCGAACCCACAAGATCGGCGAAGTGCACGATGGCACTGCGACGATGGACTGGATGGTTCAGGAGCAGGAGCGCGGCATCACCATCACCTCGGCTGCCACGACCGCGATGTGGGGCGACGTCCGCGTCAACATCATCGATACCCCGGGCCACGTCGACTTCACGGTCGAAGTGGAGCGCTCGCTGCGCGTTCTCGACGGCGCTGTCGGTGTTTTCTGCGCCGTCGGCGGCGTGGAGCCGCAGTCGGAAACCGTGTGGCGCCAGGCGGACAAATACGGCGTTCCCCGTATCGCCTTCATCAACAAGATGGACCGCATCGGCGCGAACTTCGAAGCCGTTGTGGCCCAGATCCGCACCAAGCTTGGCAAGAACGCGGTTGCTCTTCAGCTCCCCATTGGAGCCGAGGACAAGTTCCGCGGCGTCATCGACCTCGTGTTGATGAAAGCCCTGATCTTTAACGATGAATCACTCGGCGCGAAGTACGAGACGGAAGAGATTCCGGCCGAGCTCCGCGCAGACGCAGAGCATCTCCGCGAGAAGCTCGTCGAGTCGATCGCGGAAACGCACGATGAGCTGCTCGAGAAGTACCTTGCCGGCGAGCCGATTGAGCTGGCCGAGTTGAAGGCCGCGATTCGCGAAGCGACGATCGCTCAGAAGATCACGCCCGTGATGTGCGGCTCCGCATTCAAGAACAAAGGCGTTCAACCGCTGCTCGACTCCGTCGTCGATTACCTCCCTTCTCCGTTGGACATCCCGCCGGTCAAGGGCATCGATCCGGACGACGAGTCGCTCATCGAGCGCAAGGCTGCCGACTCCGAGCCGTTTGCCGCGCTTGTCTTCAAGATCATGACTGACCCGTTTGTCGGTCAGCTCGCGTTCTTCCGCGTTTACTCCGGCCACGTCGAGTCGGGCACCTCGGTGCTCAATACGACGAAGGGCAACTCCGAGCGCATCGGGCGCCTGCTGCAGATGCACGCGAACAAACGCGAAGAGATCAAGGAAGTGTGGGCGGGTGACATCGGCGCCGCCGTCGGTCTGCGCAGCGTCACGACCGGCGACACGATCTGCGACCGGGACAAGCCAATCGTCCTCGAGACGATGACGTTCCCGGAGCCGGTCATCGCCGTCGCCATCGAGCCGAAAACCAAAGTCGATCAGGAAAAGATGGGCGTCGCACTCGCGAAGCTCATGCAGGAAGATCCAACGTTCAAGGTCCACACGGACCCGGAAACGAACCAGACCATCATTCGCGGGATGGGCGAGCTGCACCTCGAGATCATCGTCGATCGCATGGTGCGCGAGTTCGGTGTCGCCGCGAATGTCGGCAAACCGCAGGTTGCGTATCGCGAGGCGATCACGCGCAAGTCGGAAGCCGAGGGCAAGTTCGTGCGGCAGTCGGGCGGTAAGGGCCAGTACGGTCACGTCAAGATGCGCTTCGAGCCGATCCCCGAGGGTGGCTTCGAGTTCGTCAACGAGATTGTTGGTGGCTCGGTTCCGCGCGAATTCATCAAGCCGACGGAGCAGGGAATCAAGGAAGCACTCGAGCGCGGCATCGTGGCCGGCTATCCGGTGACGGGTGTTCGCGCGATCCTGTACGACGGCTCGTACCACGACGTCGATTCGAGCGAAATGGCGTTCAAGATCGCCGGCTCGATGGCGTTCCAGGAAGGCGCACGCAAGGCTGCTCCGATTCTCAAAGAACCGATCATGGACGTCGAAGTCGTCACGCCGGAAGACTACGCCGGCG
This sequence comes from Thermoanaerobaculia bacterium, assembly GCA_963719365.1. GTDB lineage: Bacteria > Acidobacteriota > Thermoanaerobaculia > Gp7-AA8 > Gp7-AA8 > JADGNZ01. The sequence continues at coordinate 4,557,251 of OY970380.1, forward strand.
ACGTCATGGGCGATCTCTCCCGCCGCCGCGGCCGTATTCAGGCGATGGAAGAGCGTGCAGGCGCTAAGGTCATCAAGGCGCACGTGCCGCTGTCGGAGATGTTTGGTTACGCAACCCAAGTGCGGTCGATGTCGCAGGGCCGCGCCAGTTACACGATGCAGTTCCTCGCTTACGAGCGGCTCCCAAGAGCGTGGCTGACGAAGTGATCGCCAAGTCGGCGGGAACGACCCAAAGAATTTGAACCGCGTAGGCCGGACTTAGCGGTCCGGGCAACGCAAGAAACTCGAAACGAACAGCAGGAGGTCTCAGGATGGCTAAAGAGAAATTCGATCGCAGCAAGCCTCACGTCAACGTCGGCACGATTGGTCACGTCGACCACGGCAAAACGACCCTGACGGCGGCAATCACCAAGATCCTGGCATCGAAGGGTACGGCTACGTTTACGTCCTTCGACATGATCGACAAGGCTCCGGAAGAGCGTGAGCGTGGTATCACCATCGCCACCGCGCACGTCGAGTACTCGACCGAGAAGCGCCACTATGCGCACGTCGATTGCCCGGGTCACGCTGACTACGTCAAGAACATGATCACGGGAGCCGCGCAGATGGACGGCGCGATCCTCGTGGTGTCCGCTGCTGACGGCCCGATGCCGCAGACGCGCGAGCACATCCTGCTGGCCCGCCAGGTCGGCGTTCCGTACATCGTCGTCGCCCTCAACAAGGTCGACATGGTTGACGATCCGGAGCTGCTCGATCTCGTCGAGCTCGAAGTGCGCGAGCTCCTCAGCTCGTACGACTTCCCTGGCGACGAGATCCCCATCGTCCGCGTTTCGGCGCTCAAGGCTCTCGAGAGCGGCGACGCGAACAGCGAATGGGGCAAGAAGATCATGGAGCTCATGGATGCGGTCGACAGCTACATTCCGCTGCCGGAGCGCGTCATCGACAAGCCCTTCCTGATGCCGGTCGAAGACATCTTCTCGATCTCGGGCCGCGGCACGGTCGTCACTGGCCGTATCGAGCGTGGCATCGTCAAGGTCGGTGAGGAAATCGAGATCGTCGGTATTCGTCCGACCATCAAGAAGGTCGTCACCGGCGTCGAGATGTTCCGCAAGCTGCTCGACCAGGGTCAGGCAGGCGACAACGTCGGTCTTCTGCTCCGCGGTGTGGAGCGCAAGGACGTCGAGCGCGGTCAGGTTTGCTCCAAGCCGGGCTCGATCACGCCGCACACGAAGTTCAAGGGCGAGGTCTACATCCTGACGAAGGAAGAGGGCGGCCGTCATACCCCGTTCTTCAACGGCTATCGTCCGCAGTTCTACTTCCGCACGACCGACATCACGGGCATCGCGACGCTGTCCGAGGGCGCGGAGATGGTCATGCCGGGCGACAACACGTCGCTCACGATCGAGCTCATTCACCCGATCGCGATGGAGAAGGGTCTCCGCTTCGCAATTCGTGAAGGCGGCCGTACGGTCGGCGCCGGCACGGTCACGGAAGTCATCGAGTAGTCATTCTGCGTGGGGCGCTCCGAAAAGGGCGCCCCACTTGATCTTTAAGGTACCGAAATCATGATGAACGAAAAGATCCGCATCCGGCTCAAAGCGTATGACTACCGCGTTCTCGACCAGTCGACTTCCGAGATCGTCGACACGGCCAAGCGAACGGGCGCCCGCGTGGCAGGACCGATTCCTCTGCCGACGCAGATTGCGCGTTACACGGTTCTGCGCAGCCCGCACGTGGACAAGAAGTCGCGGGAGCAGTTCGAAATGCGGACGCACAAGCGGCTGCTCGACATCCTCGAGCCGACGACCCAGACGGTCGACGCGCTCATGAAGCTCGAGCTGCCCGCCGGTGTTGACGTCGAGATCAAGGCATTCGGGAAGTAGCAAACACACACGAACCGAAAGGTTCCAAGGTGAACGAAATGGCAATCGAAGGAATCATTGGCAAGAAGGTCGGAATGACCCAGGTGTTTGCCGAGGACGGAGCACTCGTCCCGGTGACGGTCATTCAGGCCGGCCCTTGCCTCGTGGTGCAGAAGAAGACGAGCGAGAAGGATGGCTATGACGCCGTCCAGGTCGGTCTCGTCGAGAAGATCTCCAACCGCCGGATCACCAGCGCGGCGCGCGGGCATTTCGAAAAGGCGGGCGTTCCGCCGGTTCGGACGCTCGTCGAGTTCCCGTATCAGGGCGACGCCAACGTCGGAGACCGCGTGCAGGTCGACATCTTCAAGGCGGGCGACTCGATCGACGTCGTCGGCCAGTCGAAGGGCAAAGGCTTCCAGGGCGTGATGAAGCGTCATCACTTCGCCGGCGGCCGGGCCACACACGGCTCGATGTTCCATCGCGCTCCCGGCTCGATCGGCGCCTCGGCGTTCCCATCGCGTGTCATGAAAGGCATGCGCATGGGCGGCCGTATGGGTGGCGATCAGGTCACGGTCAAGAATCTCCGCGTCGCCAAAGTCGATGCAGAGAACAACCTGCTCTACATCCGCGGCGCAGTTCCGGGCGGAAAGAACGGCCTCGTCGTCGTTCGCTTCTCCGTGAACGGGAAGCGGGGTGAATAACATGCCGACCATCGACATCAAAGACTGGAACAACAAGAAGGTCGGCTCGGTCGATCTTCCGGAAGCGATCTTCGCCTATCCGTACAAAGAGCATCTCATCCACGAAGCGGTGCGGAACTACCTCGCCTCGCTTCGCCAGGGAACGCACAAGATCAAGAACCGCTCGGAAGTCAGCGGCTCTGGCAAGAAGCCGTTCCGGCAGAAAGGCACTGGCCGCGCACGTCAGGGCGGCAGCCGTCCGCCAACGCATCGTCATGGCGGCACGGTCTTCGGTCCTACTCCTCGCGATTACTCGTACAAGATGAACGCGAAGGAAAAGAAGAACGCGCTGAAGTCGGCGCTCTCGCAGCGAGTCAAGGAAGGGAAGCTCGTCCTTCTCAATGACCTCGCTGTCGATGAAGCAAAGACGCAGGCGCTGGCCGCGAAGTTCACCGGCATCGGCGTCGAAGGGAAAGCTCTTCTCGTCGATTCGTTCGAGAACGCGAACCTGGCGCTGGCAGCCCGCAACAACCCGAAACTCACGCTCGTCGATGCGCTGCACGTCACCGTGTACGACGTCGTCAACTCACGCTTCGTGGTTCTCAGCCAGGATGCATTGCAGCGGCTGACGGAGGCACTGGAATCATGAATTCGAACCAGATCATCCGGCGCCCGCTCGTCACCGAGAAATCGACGATGATGCGCGAAGCCGGCGACAACATTCTCGCGTTCGAAGTTGATACGAAGGCGAACAAGATTCAGGTCAAGAGCGCGATCGAAGAGCTCTTCAAAGTGAAGGTCGAGGAAGTGCGGCTCTTCAACGTCCGCGGCAAGATCAAGCGGATGGGCCGTTATCAAGGCAAGCGCCGCGACTGGCGCAAAGCCTACGTGCGGCTCAAAGCGGGAGAGAAGGCTCCGGACTTCATCGAGGGCGTCTAGCTCCCGAAGGCGATAAACAGAGGACACTATGCCTGTCAAGAATTACAAACCGACGTCTGCCGGCATCCGCTTCCAGACTCATCACACGTTCGATGAGATCACGAAGACGAAGCCGGAGAAGTCGCTGACGAAAGGAAAGCCGAAGACCGGCGGCCGTAACTCGATCGGCCGGATCACTTCGCGCTTTATCGGCGGCGGCCACAAGCAGAAGTATCGCGAGATCGACTTCCGCCGCGAGAAGCACGGCATCCCGGCGAAGGTTGCGGCGATCGAATATGACCCGAACCGCACGGCGCGTATCGCCCTGCTGAATTACGCCGACGGCGAGAAGCGCTACATCCTCGCGCCGAGCGGATTGGAAGTCGGCACGACGATCATGTCCGGCCCAGACGCCGACATCCTCGTCGGCAACTCGCTCCCGCTCTCCAAGATCCCCCTCGGCACGACCATTCACAACATCGAGCTGAAGGAAGGAAAGGGCGGACAGATGGCCCGTTCGGCCGGAACGTTCGCGCAGTTGATGGCGCGCGAAGGCGACTGGGCGACGCTTCGTCTTCCGTCGAGCGAGATGCGCAAGGTTCACGTGCGTTGCTACGCGACGATCGGTCAGGTCGGCAATCTCGAGCACGAGAACGTCTCGATCGGTAAAGCGGGACGCACGCGCCACGCAGGAAAGAAACCGCACAACCGCGGCGTCTCGATGAACCCTGTCGATCACCCGCTCGGCGGCGGTGAAGGCAAGACCTCGGGCGGCCGTCATCCGGTCACGCCGTGGGGCAAGCCGACCAAGGGTCACAAGACACGCAAGAACAAGCGGACGAACAAGTTCATCGTCAAGCGGAGAACCAAGTAATGGCACGTTCACTCAAGAAGGGCCCGTTCATCGACGGCCACCTGCAGAAGAAGGTCGACACGATGAACCGCGAGCGCGACAAGAAAGTCATCAAGACGTGGTCGCGCCGCTCCACCGTCATTCCGGACATGGTCGGCCACACCATCGCCGTGCACAACGGACGCAAGTTTGTGCCGGTGTACATCTCCGAGAACATGGTCGGCCACAAGCTTGGCGAGTTCGCACAGACACGCACGTTCAAAGGCCACAGCGGCAAGAAAGTCGAAAAGACTGCCAAGCCCGCGGCTAAGTGACACGAGGACCAATCATGGAAGCAACTGCAACTCTGAAGTATCTGAAGATGTCGCCGCAGAAGGTCCGCCTCGTGGCTGACCTGGTGCGGGGCAAGAAGGTCGAGGAAGCACTTTCGATCCTTCGCTTCACGAAGAAGACGTGCTCGAAGGATCTGGAGAAGCTGGTCCGCTCGGCGGTTGCGAACGCCGAGGTCAAGGAGGCGAATCTCGACACCGACGAGCTGGTGGTCTCGAAGATTTACGTCAACGAGGGGCCGCGCGAGAAGCGCATCCAGCCGGCGCCGATGGGACGTGCCTACCGGATTCAGAAGCGGCAGGCACACGTGACGGTGCATGTGTCGGACGATGTCAAAGCGGTCAACGAGCGGAGCGGCGGCAAAGGCCGCGCCCGCGCAAAGTAACGGAGGCTATCTTGGGTCAGAAGGTCAACCCGTACGGATTTCGGCTTGGTTTCAACAAGACGTGGCACTCCCGCTGGTTTGCGGGGAAGGCCTACGCCGAGACGCTTCATCGTGATCTGAAGCTTCGCGACGATCTGAAGAAGCGCCTGTCCCATGCCGGAGTGTCGGAGATCGACATTGAGCGCACGGCGAACAAGATGCGCATCAACATCTACACCTCGCGGCCGGGCATCATCATCGGACGCAAGGGCGCCGAGGTCGACAAACTGCGCGACGAGCTGCAGAAGATGGTCAACGGCGAGGTGTACATCAACATCCAGGAGATCCAGCGTCCGGAGCTCGACGCCCAACTGGTAGCGGAGAACATCGCTACGCAGCTCGAGCGCCGCATCGCCTTCCGGCGCGCCATGAAGAAGGCCATGGAGTCGGCCTTCCGCTTCGGCGCGAAGGGGATCAAGGTCCGCGTGGGCGGGCGCCTGAACGGCGCCGAGATCGCCCGCACGGAGTGGTACCAGGATGGCCGGCTTCCGCTGCACACGCTGAAGGCCGACATCGATTACGGCCTGGCGCTGGCCAGAACGACGTACGGCATCATCGGCGTCAAGGTGTGGATTTTCAAAGGCGAAATGGCGAAGGCCAAGTCGCGGAAGCGCCCGCAGTAGTCAATCGGGAGTGGGGAGTGGGGAGTAGGGAGTGGGAGCTGAATCTCCCACACCCCACCCCCCACACCCGACCCCCTCAGGAGAAACCGCATCATGATGATGCCGAAGAAGGTCAAGTTCAGAAAACAGCAGCGCGGTCGCCGTCGTGGTATTGCGACTCGTGGTGCGAAGGTGTCGTTCGGCGATTTCGGATTGCAGGCGATGGAAGCGGGCTGGGTTACAGCGCGCCAGATCGAAGCAGCCCGTATCGCGATGACCCGTCACGTCAAGCGCGGCGGAAAGATCTGGATCCGCATTTTCCCGGACAAGCCGATCACGAAGAAGCCGCTCGAGACTCGTATGGGTAAGGGAAAAGGTGCACCGGAAGAATGGGTGTGTGTCATCAAGCCGGCCCGCATCCTTTACGAGATGGAAGGCGTGACGCGCGAGGTCGCCGAAGAAGCACTTCGCCTGGCCGCGCACAAGCTTCCGATCAAGACACGCTTCGTCACGCGCCTGCAGACGGAGGTGGGTGAATGAAAACGAAAGAGCTTCGCGATAAGAGTCACGACGAGCTTCAAACCCGGGAGCGCGATCTGAGCGAGCAGCTTTACAAGCTTCGCTTTCAGCGGGCCACGGGCCGGATGGAAGCGCCGTCGAAGGTCAAACAGGTGCGCCGCGAGATTGCCCGCATCAAAACCCTCCAGGGTGAAAAGGCGAGGGGCTAAGACATGTCAGCAACCGAAGAAACAACCAAAGCAAGCAAGAACGAGCGCACCAAGACTGGCGTCGTCGTGTCGAACAAGATGCAGAAGACCGTCGTCGTCGCTGTCGAAGACCTCGTCAAGCACGGGATGTATCAGAAGTATGTCAGGCACACGAGCAAGTTCCTCGCGCACAACGAGAGCGCCGAGATCAACGTCGGCGATCGTGTAGTGATCGAGGAATCGCGTCCGTTGTCCAAGCGCAAGCGTTGGACCGTGCGCGAGGTTGTGGCGAAGGCGTAGTAATTCGTTGCCAGGTTGCCAGGTTGCCAAGTTGCCCGATAAGAAAGGCAACCCGGCAACCGGGCAACCCGGCAACCTCATGGAGAAACGGCAATGATTCAGATGGGAACTGTCCTACAGGTGGCCGACAACACCGGCGCAAAGAAGATCGCCTGCATCAAGATGCTGGGCGGATCGACTGCCGGCCAGTACGCGCGCCTCGGCGACGTGATTACGGCGTCGGTCAAGGAAGCTTCGCCCGACGGCACCGTCAAGAAGGGCGCCGTCGTGAAGGCGGTCGTCGTCCGCACGGTCAAAGAAAGCCGCCGCCGCGACGGCTCCTACATCAAATTCGATGACAACGCGGCCGTTCTCATCAACGACGCACGCGAGCCGGTCGGCACGCGCGTCTTCGGTCCGGTTGCCCGCGAGCTGCGCGAGCGAAAGTTCATGAAGATCATTTCACTCGCCCCCGAAGTCATTTAACGGAGTCAGTCAATGTACGGAAATCCGACGAAGCAAAAAGAAATCATTCGCGTCAAGCCGCACGTGAAGAAGAACGATCTCGTCCTCATCCTCTCGGGTAAGGACCGCGGGAAACAGGGCAAAGTGCTGCGCGTGAACGCGACGAAGGGAACTGCCATCGTCGAGCGCGTCAACATGATGAAGAAGCACACCAAGCCCAATCCGCAGAAGAACGTTTCGGGCGGCATCCTCGAGCGCGAAGCACCGATCAAGCTTTCGAACCTGCAGGTGGTCTGCCCGAGTTGTGGCAAACCAGCCCGCACCGGCACCCATCGCACCGCCGAAGGCGCTGCGCGGTACTGCCGGAAGTGCAATACAGAGATGTAGCGGGGAGTGGGGTGTTGGGAGTGGGGTGTGGGAGCAAACAAATAGCGTGAGTCGCTAGCTCCCACCCCCTACTCCCAACTCCCCACACCCAAAGACAGGCCGTACAACGCCGGCCCGGAAGGAACCAGGAAAGCCAATGGCAGCACGACTCAAAGAAAAGTACATGACCGAAGTCCGAAAGAAGATTCAGGACCAGTTCGGGATCAAGAACCCGATGGCGGTTCCGAAGGTCGAGAAGGTCGTCCTCAACATGGGGATGGGCGAAGCGATCTCGAACGCCAAGATCCTGGACAGCGCGGTCGACGAACTGGGCCAGATCACGGGCCAGAAGCCGATCATCACCAAGGCCAAGAAGTCGATCGCCAGCTTCAAGCTGCGCGAAGGACAAGCCATCGGCGCGATGGTGACGCTGCGCGGGGAAAAGATGTACGAGTTCCTCGACCGTCTGATCTCGACGGCGCTGCCACGCGTTCGTGACTTCCGCGGAGTTCCGTCGAAGTCGTTCGACGGGCGCGGCAACTACACACTCGGCATCCGCGACCATCTGATTTTCCCCGAGATCGACATCACCAAGGTCGACAAATCCAAGGGGATGAACATCACCATCGTCACGAACGCGAAGGACGACGATCAGGCTCGTTTCCTCCTCCGCGAGCTCGGTTTGCCCTTCACCAAATAAGAGGAACACATGGCAAAAATCTCGATGATCGTCAAAGCGGAACGGAAGCCGAAGTTCAAGTCCCGCAAAGTCAATCGCTGCAAACAGTGCGGACGTCCGCGCGGTTTTCTCCGGAAGTTTCAGCTCTGCCGCATCTGCTTCCGGCTGCTTTCGCTCGGCGGCTACATCCCGGGCATCACGAAGGCGAGCTGGTAGTCCGGCTCTCAAGACTGAATAGGAATCACAGGAGTCACGAATGTCGATGACAGACCCAATCGCGGACATGCTCACGCGGATTCGCAACGGAATCCAATCGCATCACGAACGCGTCGAGCTTCCCGCGTCGAAGCTGAAAGTGGAGATCGCCCGCATCCTCAAGACTGAGGGCTTTATCCGCAACTACAACCTCGCTCAGAAAGAAGAGCCGCAGGGAACGCTCCGGATCGAGCTGAAGTACGCTCCGAACGGCGAGCCGGTCATTCACGGCATCGAGCGCATCTCGCGCCCGGGCCGCCGCGTCTACCGCAACAAGCAGGAGATCCCGAGCGTGCTCGGCGGCCTCGGCCTGGCCATCGTCTCGACTTCGAAGGGCGTGCTCTCCGGACAGGAAGCCGTCAAGAGCGGCGTCGGCGGCGAAGTTCTCTGCCAGGTTTGGTAGAGAGCAACTAAGGAGATTCCCATGTCGCGAATTGGACGAAAAGAAATCCCGGTGCCGAAAGGCGTCGAAATCAAGCACGACAACAACGTCGTGACGGTGAAGGGACCGAAAGGCACTCTTTCCACGCCCGTCGTACAGGGCATCGGCGTGACGATCGAGAACAACGTCGTGCAGTTCACGCGCACCACCGATGACGGCCGGATGCGCGGCTTTCACGGACTCATGCGCGCGCTCGTGGCGAACAACGTCCGAGGGGTGACCGATGGATTCAAGCGCGAGCTCGACATCGTCGGCGTTGGCTATCGTGCCGAAGTCAAGGGGAAGGAAGTCGTCTTCCAGCTCGGCTACTCGCATCCCGTCCGCTTCGCCATTCCGGAAGGCATCGAGATCGCCGTCGAGCCGAAGAGCGGCCACATCACCATCACCGGCATCGACAAACAGAGAGTCGGCCAGACCGCGTCGGAGATCCGCGCTCTTCGCGAGCCCGATCCCTACAAGGGCAAAGGCATCAAGTATTCAGACGAAGTGATTCGCCGCAAGGCGGGTAAGGCAGCAGGGAAATAGCTTAGCGGGGAGTCGGGTGTGGGGAGTGGGGTGTGGGAGCAAAAACGGCGTGAATCGTTAGCTCCCACCCCCTACTCCCCACCCCCCACTCCCACACAGCCGGGTACCAAGCCTCGGCGAAAAGGGAAAAATCATGGATCGCGCAAAACTCAGAGTGGCATCACGAGGCCGTATCCGTCAGCGGATCCGGAACAAAGTCAGCGGGACGGAACAGCGTCCGCGCCTGGCCGTCTTTAAGAGCCTGAAGCACATCTACGCTCAGGTGATCGACGACGCCAGCGGCAACACCATCATCTCCGCCTCGACTCGCGAGAAGGACGCCAATGCGAAGGGCGCCAACGCAGCATCATGCAAAGCCGTCGGTGCGCTCATCGCGAAGAAGGCAAAAGACAAAGGAATCACGCGCGTGGTGTTTGACCGCGGCGGCTATCTGTACCACGGCAACATCAAAGCGCTCGCGGATGCCGCGCGCGAAAACGGTCTGGAATTCTAGGGAGGCAACGTGCAGCGTCCGATGCAACGAGGTCAGGGCTCTCCGCGCGGCGACCGCCGCGATGAGCGCAGCGAAAGCGGGATGATCGACAAGGTCGTCCACATCAATCGCGTCACCAAGGTCGTCAAGGGCGGCAAGAACTTCAGCTTCTCCGCGCTCGTCGTCGTCGGCGACGGCAAGGGCCGCGTCGGCTTCGGCTCGGGTAAAGCGAAGGAAGTGCCGGCCGCAATCAAGAAAGGAATCGAGATCGCCAAGAAGAACATGATCTCGATCTCCATGGCAGGTACCACGATTCCGCACGCCGTTCTCGGTCACTACGGCGCCGGTCAGGTCATGCTCAAGCCGGCTTCGGATGGTACGGGCGTCATCGCCGGTGGTCCGGTCCGCGCCATTCTCGAATCGGCAGGAATCCAGAACATCCTGACGAAGTCGCTCGGCACCGCCAACCCGCACAACGTCGTCAAAGCGACGTTCGACGCACTCGCGCAGCTTCGCAGCGAAGCGCAGTACAAAACGCTGCGCGGCGTGGAGGAGGGCACCGAAGCATGAGTCCCGCCGCCAAGAGCAGCACCAAAAAGAAAATGATCCAGATCAAACAGGTCCGCAGCGGCATCGGCTGTCCGAGCTACATGCGCGAGACGCTCCGCGCGCTCGGACTCGGCAAGATGCACCGTGTGACATCGCGAGTCGATTCGCCGGAAACGCGCGGCATGATCGCCCGCATCCCGCATCTCGTGCAGGTAGTGGAGTCGTAGTCATCTGAATCGGTTGCCGGGTTGCCCGGTTGCCGCGTTGCCCGAAACGGCAACCTGGCAACCCGGCAACGCGGCAACCTGGGGGAAACATGGAACTCAGTAACCTCAAACCGAAAAAATCCTCGCGCCACTCGCAGAAGCGCGTCGGCCGCGGCCCGGGATCGGGCAACGGCAAGACCGCCGGACGCGGCGAGAAGGGGCAGAAATCGCGTGCCGGCTTCTCGCGCATGCGCGGCTTCGAAGGCGGACAGATGCCGTTGCATCGCCGTCTGCCGAAGCGCGGCTTCACCAACATCTTCAAGAAAATTCATGCGGTCGTGAACCTCTCCGACCTCGAGCGTTTCGATAACGGCGCCACGATTGACGAGGGAGCCCTTCGCCAGGCTGGTCTCGTCAAGGGCCGCAACGACGGCGTCAAAGTACTCGGACACGGCAAGCTCTCCAAGAAGCTGACCGTACATGCAACCAAGTTCTCCGAGACCGCTCGCAAACAGATTGAAGCGGCAGGCGGCACCTGCCAGGAGATTCAGTAACTTGAACTTCCTCGAGACACTCCGCAACATCTGGGCAATCGAAGACCTGCGCAAGCGTGTGCTTTTCACGTTTGCGCTTCTTGCTGTCTACCGCCTCGGATCGCACATCCCAACGCCCGGCGTCGACCCGGTCGCGCTCGCGGAGTTTTTCAAGGCGATGTCGGGCGGGGTCTTTGGCTTCCTCGATCTCTTCTCCGGCGGCGCACTGCGCCGTCTCTCCGTCTTCGCCCTCGGCATCATGCCGTACATCTCGGCGTCGATCATCCTGCAGCTCCTCACGGTCGTCTGGCCGTACCTCGAAAAGCTTTCGAAAGAAGGCGAGATGGGGCGCCGCAAGATCAACCAGTACACGCGCTACGGCACCGTCGCACTGTCGATCGTCCAGTCGCTCGGCGTCGCCTTCTGGCTCAAGTCGCAGGCCGCTCCCGGCGGCGCGCCGCTCGTGCCGGTGTCCGTACAGGATTCGCTGTGGGGAATCGGCTTCCCGATCATGACTGTCCTCACGCTCACGACCGGCACGTCGTTCATCATGTGGCTCGGTGAGCAGATCTCCGAGCGCGGCGTTGGCAACGGCATCTCGCTGATCATCTTTGCCGGTATCGTCGTCAGTCTGCCGTCCGCAGTGCTCGGCGTCATCGACGATGTCCGCAACGGTCAGCGCAACCTCTTCGCCATGCTCGGCCTGATCGTCTTCATGGCTGCCGTCGTCGCATTCGTCGTCTTCATGGAACGAGCGCAACGTCGAATACCGGTGCAGTACGCCAAGCGCGTCGTCGGCCGCAAGGTCTACGGAGGCTCGAACACGTACCTGCCGCTGCGCGTCAACACTGCCGGCGTTATCCCGGTTATCTTCGCGTCGTCGATCCTGGTGATTCCGCAGACGCTGGCCTCGATGATCAAGACGCCGTGGGCGCAGGCCATCGGCGGCCAGATGCGCGTCGGCGAGCCGCTTTACTACCTGCTGCAGGTCGTCGGCATCATCTTCTTCTGCTATTTCTACACGTCGATCGTCTTCAATCCGGTCGATACCGCGGACAACATGCGCAAGTACGGCGGCTTCATCCCGGGCATCCGTCCCGGCAAGAAGACCTCGGACTACATCGACCGCGTGCTGACGCGCATCACGTTCGTCGGCTCGCTCTATCTGGCTGCCGTCTGCATCCTCCCCGAGTTCCTAATCGCCGGCGTGCACGTCAACCAATTGCCATTCGGTGTTGGTGCCGCGCTCGATCGTGCATTGCCGCTGTGGTTCACGGAAGGCATGGGCTTCAACTTCTACTTCGGCGGCACTTCGCTGCTGATCGTCGTTGGTGTGGCCATGGACACCATTCAGCAGATCGAATCGCAGCTCGTCATGCGTCATTACGACGGGTTCATGAAGCGCGGCCGTGTCCGCGGACGGCGCGGGTAAAGGCGAAGACTCGTGAAGCTGATTTTCATCGGTCCGCCGGGAAGCGGAAAGGGAACGCAGGCGAAGCGGCTTGCCGCGCAGCATGGCGTCCCTCACATCTCGACGGGCGACATGCTTCGCGAGGCCATCGCCGACGGCACCGGCCTCGGGCAGCAGGCTGCACCGATCATGGCCTCCGGCGCGCTGGTCTCGGATGACCTGATGATCGGCATCATCAACGATCGTCTGGCCAAACCGGACGCGGCCCGAGGATTCATTCTGGATGGCTTCCCGCGCACGGTCGTGCAGGCCGAAAAGCTCGACACGATCGTCGGAAACAGCAGTGGAAATGGCTCAGGGAATGAGGCCGATGGCCTCCGGGTTCTGCAACTGCTGGTCCCGGATGAGGCCATCGTCAAACGGATCTCGCTGCGCCGGTCATGTCCGGTCTGCGGGGCCATCTATCATCTCGAATCCGCTCCTCCCGCCGTGGACTCGGTCTGTGACCGGGAAGGCGCGGAGCTGATCGCTCGTCCGGACGACAACGAGACTGCCGTTCGGAAACGGCTGGAAGCGTTTCATCGTCAGACGCTTCCGGTGGCCACGTTTTACAAGACGAAACAAGTCTTGCGCGAAGTCGACGGGATCGGTCCCGTCGATGAGGTCTTTGAACGTATAGAGAGATCCCTCTCCTGACCATGCTCGATCGAATGAAAGGTCCGATCCTCAAAAACCGCGAAGAGATTGCGGTGATGGATCGCGCCAACCGCATCGTTCTCGACATCCTCGAGATCATGCGGTCGATGATCAAGCCCGGTGCGACGACGGCGCAGTTGAATGCGGCCGCCGAGGAAGAGCTGGCTAAGCGCGGCGCAAAATCGCCGTTCAAAGGCTACTCCCCGATGGGACTTCCGCCTTACCCGGCGGTCGTCTGCTCGTCGGTCAATGACGTGATCGTTCACGGCATACCGAACCGCGCCAAGCTCGAAGAAGGCGACATCGTCGGCCTCGACTTCGGCTCGATCTTCGAAGGGTTCGTCGGCGACGGCGCGATCACGGTTCCGGTGGGCAAGGTCACGCCGCGCGCGCAGGAACTGCTCGACACGACGCGCGAATGTCTCGACCTGGCCATCGACGAGATGCGTCCCGGCCGGCACATCGGCGACATCGGCGCGGCGGTTCAGGAGCATGCGGAACATCACGGCTTCCACGTGATCCGGAACTTCGTCGGACATGGAATCGGACGCCGGATGCACGAAGACCCGCAGGTTTACAACTACGGCCGCCGCGGACGTGGTTTGGAATTGCGGGCGGGGATGGTGCTGGCGGTCGAGCCGATGCTTTGCGAGATCGGATCGAAACTGCGCTCGCGGATCGAGCGTGCCGGCAGGGATGGAGTCATCGACGACGTGCGCACCGACGCGGATCGATGGACGGCGAGAACGATCGACGGCACGCTGGCCGCGCACTTCGAGCACTCGATTGCGATTACGGCGGATGGGCCGGTGGTGTTGGGAAAGTAAGCAGCTCTGAGCTGTTAGCTGTTAGCTCTTAGGAAATCCCGCTAAGAGCTGACAGCTAAGAGCTAAGAACTCAACGGAGGAACATGTCGAAGGAAGAAGCGATTGAAGTGACCGGAACCGTCCTTGAGACATTGCCGAATGCAATGTTTCAGGTCGAGCTGGAGAACAAGCATAGGGTGCTCGCGCACATCTCCGGCAAAATGCGGAAACACTTCATCCGTATCCTTCCCGGAGACAAAGTCCTCGTGGAACTGTCACCGTACGACCTGACAAGAGGTCGCATCACGTATCGATATAAGTGAGCCCATCATGAAAGTTCGATCATCGGTCAAGAAGATTTGCGTGAAGTGCAAAATCGTCCGTCGTCAGGGCGTGATTCGCATCATTTGCGAGATTCCGAAACATAAGCAGCGGCAGGGCTAGGAGCTTTTAACCAATGGCACGTATCGCAGGTGTGGACCTTCCACTGAACAAGCGGGTCGAAGTCGGCCTCACATACATCTACGGCATCGGCCGTTCGCGCTCGCTCGACATTCTCGGCAAGGCGACGGTCAGTAAAGACACGCGCGTCAAGGATCTCTCCGAGGACGACGTGCGCAAGATCCGCCAGGTCATTACCGATGAGGGGAAGGTCGAAGGCGATCTGCGCAAAGACATCGGACTCGACATCAAACGTCTGATGGAGATCAACTGCTACCGCGGTATGCGCCACCGCCGCGGTCTGCCGGTGCGCGGCCAGCGGACGCATACGAATGCCCGCACGCGTAAGGGTCCCCGCAAGGGCGCCATCGCCGGTAAGAAGAAGGCGACTAAGAAATAAGGAAATTGGGAGTGGGGAGTGGGGCGTGGGGTGTGGGAGATTAAGCAACGTTCTCCCACACCCCACGCCCTACTCCCCACTCCCCGAGGAAAAACAATGGCAACTGCACGAGCACCGAAAGCTGGAGCCCGCCGCGCGGGAACGAAGAAGAAAGAGCGGAAGAGCATTCCGCACGGCGTGGCCGCAATCAACGCCTCGTTTAACAACACGATCGTGGCGATCTCCGATCCGATGGGGAACACGCTCTCCTGGTCGAGCGCCGGCCGCATCGGCTTCAAAGGCTCGCGCAAAGGGACGCCGTTCGCGGCCCAGGTCGCAGCCCAGAATGCCGCGCAGCTCGCACAAGAGCACGGTGTTCGCTCGGTCGATGTGAGGGTCAAAGGCCCGGGAGCCGGACGCGAGTCCGCCATCCGCGCCCTGGCCGCGTCCGGACTCGACATCAAGTCGATCAAAGACGTCACGCCGATCCCGCACAACGGCTGCCGTCCGCCAAAGCGCCGTCGGGTGTAATGAAGTGGATTAGTGATTAGTCGATTAGTGGATTAGAAAGCTATCCACGAAAACTACTAATCAACTAATCCACTGATCAACTGATCTACTTTTTCCGGTACGCGTAGTTCCGGTCCGCAGTTCCGTACGACGCGCAGCAGCCGCCGTACACGCGACGTTCCATGGTGGCACGGGCGCGAAACTTCAGGAGGTCTAGTGGCACGTTACTCGGATCCCGTTTGCCGGCTCTGCCGGCGAGAGGGTATGAAGCTGTTTCTCAAAGGCGACCGTTGTTTCAAGGATAAGTGCTCGATCGAGCGCCGCAATTACGCGCCTGGTCAGCACGGCCGCCGCCGTTCCAAAGTCCTCGGCTACGGAATTCAGCTTCGCGAAAAACAGAAGGTCAAGCGCATTTACGGCCTGTTGGAAAAGCAGTTCCGGCTTTACTTCAAACGCGCCGAAGGCAAGACCGGCATTACTGGCGATAATCTTCTTCGTCAGCTCGAGCTCCGGCTCGACAACGTCGTCTACTCCCTCGGATTTGCCGCTTCCCGCGCTCAGGCCCGTCAGCTCGTGCGCCACGGCCATATCGAAGTGAACGGCAAGAAAATCAACATCCCTTCCTACCAGGGTCGCAAAGGGGATGTCATCCAGGTTCGCGAAAAGAGCCGTAAGAATGATCAGATCCGCCAAGCCGTCGAGACGGCGAGCGGACGCGGCATTCCGTCGTGGCTCGAGCTCAATCCCGAGCAGTTCCTCGGCCGTGTGAACGATCTTCCGAAACGGGAAGACATCCGCCTGCCGATCCAGGAACAGCTCATCGTCGAACTCTACTCGAAGTAACCAAGTCTGGCTGTCGGCTCTCAGGTGTCTGCTGTCGGGAAATCCAATCCCGACACCCGACACCCGAGAGCCGGCAGCCGATACAGCGAGGAGGCCGCTCATATGTTGTGGTCAGATTTCCAGAAACCCAAAAAGCTCGATTACGATGCCGAAACTCTTACGCCGAACTATGGCCGTTTTACCGCTCAGCCGTTCGAGCGCGGCTTCGGTACGACGATCGGTAATGCACTCCGTCGCGTGCTTCTCTCATCGATTGAAGGCGCCGCGATCACAGCCGTCCGCGTCGAGGGCGTGCTCCACGAGTTCTCATCGCTCACCGGCGTGGTCGAAGACATGACCGACGTCGTTCTCAATCTCAAGCAGGTGCCGTTCCGTATGCACGGCGAGGGTCCGAAGACTCTCTATCTCGACAAGAAGGGACCGGGCGTCGTCACCGCCGCCGACTTCGAAGAGGACTCCGACATCGAGATCCTCGACCCCACGGCGCACATCGCCACGTTGTCTAAGGAAGGTTCGCTCAAGCTCGAAGCGCGTCTCAAACGCGGTCGTGGCTACCAGGTGGCCGACCGTAATGCCGATGCCGATATGGGGGTTGCGTACATCCCCATCGACTCGATCCATTCGCCGGTCCGCCGCGTGAACTATCACGTCGAAGGCGCGCGCGTCGGCCAGATGACCGACTACGACAAGCTCGTCATCGAAGTGTGGACGAACGGCGCCGTCTCGCCGCAGGAAGCCGTCGGCCTCGCCGCCAACCTCCTCGGCGATCACCTCCGCATCTTCAGCCAGTTCGAAGCGCGCGGTGAAGAGGCCGAGGATGTGGCAGCACCGGAAGTCGATCCGCGCATGGCGGAAATGCTCACCAAGCCGATCGAAGAGCTCGACCTCTCCGTTCGTTCCGCCAACTGCCTCAAGAACGCCAACATCCGCACGCTTGGCGATCTCGTGCAGCGCACGGAGCGCGAGATGCTGTCGACGAAGAACTTCGGCCGCAAGTCGCTCGACGAAATCAAAGACGTTCTCGCATCGCTCGGTCTGTCGTTCGGCATGACTCGTGCGCCGCGTGGCGCCGAGATGCGCGACTAGTTTTTTCGCGTTGAGGAAAGTGAGGGGAACGCAATGAGACACGGAATGGTCAATCGCAAGCTGGGACGCACGAGCGCGCATCGCAACGCGCTCTTCCGCAACCAGCTCGCCTCGCTCATCGACCGCGAGCGCATCATCACCACGCTTCCGAAAGCGAAAGAGCTGAAGCCGCAGATCGAGCGCCTCGTGACGCTGGCGCGTACCGACAGCGTTCACAACCGCCGCCAGATCGCACGCGTCATCGCCAACGACGTCAACCTGCAGAAGTTGTTCGGCGCGCTGGCGCAGCGTTTCGCCGATCGTCCGGGCGGCTACACCCGCATCATCAAGCTCGGACCTCGCCGCGGCGACGCCGCCGAGATGTGCATCCTCGAGTTCGTCGACTACAAGCTCGAGACCGAGGCACCGGCCGAAGAGACTCCAACTAAGGGCGCGAAGAAAGCCGCTCCGAAGAAGGAGTCGAAGGCAAAGGCGGAGCCCGAGGAAGAGGACGAGCCGAAGCCAAAGGCGAAGCCGAAGAAGCCCGCGAAAGCGGCAGCCAAACCCAAGGCCGAAAAGCCGAAGGCCAAAGAAAAGGCCCCAGCCAAGAAAACCGCCGCCAAGAAAAAGAGCGGCAAGTAATCAGAAGGCCCGCCTCGAGCGGGCCTTCGCATTTCCGGGGATTTGGGGCCTGTTTTCACGCGAAGGCGCGAAGACGCGAAGCAAAGGATTTTCGGCTTCGCGCCTTCGCGTCTTCGCGTGCTACACATCCACGATCACAATATCGAACCCCCGCCCTCGTTCCAGCAGGCGATGAACGGTGCTCGGGACGACGCGGCTGACGAGCCCTGATCGCGTTGGGCGACCGACGACGAGCATCGTGATTCCTTCGGATTTCGCGAAGTCGAGAAGCGCTCCGGCGACATCCTCGGATTCGCGTGTCACGACCGTGGCGCCGAGGGAGATGGCAAGTTGGACGTTGTCGCTGAGTTTGCGGTGTTGCTCGGCGCTGATGTTTTCCGGGTGCGCGCGGCGCTGGCGGACGTAGACGGCGTACCAGCGCGTGTTCATGCGGCCGGCCAGGCGTGATGCGCGCAGGACGAGCGACTTTGCGATCACCGGTTCGAACGGAAGCGCGACCGCGAGGCGCACCTCGGCTGCTCCCTGCACGACGACCGGCGCTCCGGAGAACGTCGCTGTCTGCAGCAGCGCCAGCTCGCGCAGTCGAACGAGAAGTTCCGTGCGAAAAAAGTTGTCGAGCGCGCGCGTGGCCTGGTCCGGCGGATAAATCTTTCCCTGACGAAGACGCTCCTGCAGTTCGGCGACGGGAAGATCGACGAGGATGACCGAGTCAGCCTCGCGCACGATGCGGTCCGGGATGCGCTCGCGAATCTCGATTCCCGTCGCCGAGTGAACGACGTCCTGCACGCCTTCGAGATGCTGCACGTTGAGCGCGGTCATCACCGAGATGCCGGCGGCGAGAAGATCCTCCACATCCTGCCAGCGCTTCTCGTTTTTCGAGCCCGGTGCATTCGTGTGCGGCAGTTCATCGACCACGGCGACGTCCGGATGGCGCGCGATGACGGCGCGAAGATCCATCTCTTCGATGACAACGTCGCGGTAGGACACCTTCTGCCGTGGGACTACTTCGAGATCGGCGATGCGCGCCGCCGTTTCTTCCCGGCCGTGCGTTTCGACGAAGCCGATGGCGATGTCAACGCCGGCCCGGCGCATGCGGTGCGCGTCATCGAGCATGCGCATCGTCTTGCCGACGCCGGCGGCCATGCCGAGGTAGACCTTGAGGCGGCCGCGTCCCTTGTCGTCGGTTTTCGTGAGGCGCAGCAGCTCGTCGGGATCGGGACGAGCATCGTCCGTCGCGCGTGGCATTTGCTCATCAGAATACCCGACCGGCGAAATGTTGAATGTTCAATTAGCCAACATTGAATGAACATTAAGGTGTTCTTCAGATGCAGTCGCGTTCGCGGTGCTACGATGCCGCGGTCGTCTGAGAGAGTGTGTGACAACGATGGATTCAGGATCAATACGATGCGGCCGCGGGAAGGAGCATGGGGCGAGGCTACCGCGTTCTTCGAGCGCTTCCGGCGCGGTGTCTGGATCGACGCCGTCCTGCTCATCGGCATCACCGGCATCGTCTTCGGACTCTCTTCGCTAGCCGGCGAGTGGCGCACGCTCCGGCCTGCCGTCCACATCGATCTCTCGCTCTCCGCGCTTCCGCTCTACACCTTCTACTCGCTCACGCGCGGCCTGATCGCGTACGTTCTTTCGCTGCTCTTCACGCTGACGTACGGCTACTGGGCGGCGAAGGATCCGATCGCGGAGCGCGTGCTCGTGCCGCTCCTCGACATTCTGCAGAGCATTCCGGTTCTCGGCTTCATGCCGGGTGTCGTTCTCGCGCTCGTCTCGCTTTTTCCGGACAGCAACGTGGGCCTCGAGCTCGCCTCCGTGCTCATGATCTTCACCGGCCAGGCGTGGAACATGACCTTCAGTTTCTACCACTCACTGCGGTCGATTCCGAAAGATCAGATCGAAGCCTCGACGATCTATCGCTTCGACTGGTGGCAGCGATTGAAGTGGCTCGAGCTGCCCTTCTCCACGATCGGCCTGGTCTGGAACAGCATGATGAGCATGGCCGGCGGCTGGTTTTTCCTGATGATCACCGAGTCGTTCGTGCTTGGCGCGCGCGACTTCCGCCTTCCCGGCATCGGCTCGTACATGAGCGTCGCCGTCGCGAAGGGTGACGTGCGCGCGATGGTGTGGGCGATCGTCGCCATGATCACGATGATCGTCGTGCTCGATCAACTCTTGTGGCGGCCGGTCGTCGTCTGGGCGCAGAAGTTTCGTGTCGAAGAAGGCGGCTCCGATGAGCAGACATCGTCGTCGTGGTTTTACGACTGGCTGCGACGATCGAGCGTCATCGACTGGCTCGGCAACACGTTCGCTGCGCTGCGCCGCCGCGTCGGAAATGGCGATCAGCAGAAGGCACACGCGCAAGAAACGAATCGAGAGAAATCGGATACTTCGCGCGCCCTGTCGTTCAGCCTCATTGCACTTCTCGTCATCATTCTTCTCTTTGGCAGCTATCGCCTGTTTCTGCTTCTTGGACGATTGCCTGCCCGAGGCTACCTGCCGATCCTCGGCGCGTGTGGTTGGACGTTGGGGCGCGTGCTCCTTTCGACTGCGCTCGGAACAATCTGGACGCTTCCCGCCGGTCTTGCGATCGGACTCTCGCCGCGTTTGTCGCGAGTCTTTCAGCCGATCGTGCAGATCGCCGCGTCGTTTCCGGCGCCGATGCTGTTCCCGCTCGCGATCGCGGTGTTGAAGGCGGCGGGCGTTTCGCTCGGATGGGGCAGCGTCGTTCTCATGCTCCTCGGCACGCAGTGGTACATCCTCTTCAACGTCATCGCAGGCGCTTCGTCCGTCCCCTCGGATCTCGGCGAAGCGGCGCGCAGTTACCGGCTGAGCCGCTGGCTGCGCTTCCGATTTCTCTATCTGCCGGCCGTGTTCCCGTATCTCGTTACCGGTTGGGTGACGGCGGCCGGCGGCGCGTGGAACGCCAGCATCGTCGCCGAGTACGTCACGTTCAAGGGCCGGGTGATGACCGCGAACGGGCTCGGCGCGCAGATCAGTCTCGCCGCGGAGCACGCCAACTTCCCGCGCCTCGGCGCGTGCGTCATCGTCATGGCGGCAGTAGTCGTAACGTTCAATCGAACGGTCTGGAAGCGGTTGTACGGACTGGCCGAGTCCCGATTCTCTTTGAGTAAGTGAGGTGACTGATGACAGCGACGATCGATGTTCCCGCCACTTCCGAAAAGACGGAGACGCTCTGCGAGATCCGCAATGTGTCGCACGACTTCGCCATGCCGAATGGCTCGCGCCTTGGCGTGCTCGAAGACATCAACGTCGCGATCAAGCCGTCGGAAGTGGTCGCGCTTCTCGGTCCGTCGGGCTGCGGCAAATCGACCATCCTGCGCATTCTCGCTGGGCTCATCCGTCCAACGCAGGGCGAGGTTCTGTATCACGGCCAGAAGGTTCGCGGCCTCACGCCCGGCATCGCCATCGTGTTCCAGAGCTTCGCGCTCTATCCGTGGATGACCGTCACGCAGAATGTCGAGGCGGTCTTGCAGGCCGCGGGTTTGCCGCTCGAAGAAAGAAGATCCGTCGCCGAGCGCGCGATTCGTACCGTCGGTCTGGCCGGATTCGAAGAGGCCTATCCGCGCGAGCTGTCAGGCGGCATGAAACAGCGGCTCGGCATCGCGCGGGCGCTCTCCATCAATCCCGAGTGCCTGTTCATGGACGAGCCGTTCAGTCATGTCGATGCGTTGACTGCCGAGGGGTTGCGGGCGGAAGTGATCGATCTGTGGGAGCCGCGCGATTCGAATCCCTCGTCAATCCTGATGGTCAGTCACGACATCAAAGAAGTCGTCTACATGGCCGATCGCATCATCGTTCTGGGCAGCAATCCGGGACGCGTGCGGACGATCGTCGAGAACAAACTCCCGCGTCCGCGCGATCAGCGCTCGCGCGAGTCAGAAGCGCTCGTCGATTATCTGCACGAGATCATCACCGGCGCCGAGATGCCCGACATCCCCGTCTCTTCGGCCGCGCGCGCCAGCCGCATCGAAGTCCTTCCGCGCACCGACACCTCGGACGTCATCGGTCTGCTCGAGTATCTCGACGCGAAGAACGGCGTCGATGACATTTTCGAAGTCGCAGCCGCGACCGGACGCGAGTTCGGACACATCATGGCCACGACCAAGGCTGCAGAGATTCTCGACCTGGTCGACACGCCGAAACAGGACATCGTGCTGACCGCTCAGGGCCGTCGTTTTGTCCGTGCCGAGGCGGGCGAGAGAAAGGCAATCTGGCGCGAGCAACTACTCAAGCTCCGGCTCTTTCAAGACGTCTACGCCATGCTCAAACAGCGGCCAGACCACGGCGCGAACGGCGATCTTGTCCGCGAGATGATCATCATGGCGTTGCCGCGCGAGAACTACGAGGACATGTTCGACACGCTCGTGCAGTGGGCGCGGTTCGGGAACCTCTTCGCGTACGAGGAAGTCGCCAACTGGCTGTCGCTGCAGGAGGGGTAGTCCTCAGGAACGCAGGAGTCAGCCCACGTGAGTGCCGAAGATTGCACCTACTGCTGACGTCAGTGCCATCGCCAATGCCCCCCAAAGCGTTACGCGGGCCGCGGCCCGGAGAAGGGAGCCCCCTCCGATCTTCGCGCCGATGGCGCCGAGGAGTGCCAGAAACAGAAGCGAGCTTCCGCCAACGATCGGCATCAACATGGTCCGCGCGGCGAGCAGCGCCACTAACGGCAGCACGCCGCCGAGGGCAAAAGAAACCGCGGACGCGAAGGCTGCCTGAACCGGTTTGGGGGCGAAGGCCTCGTGAATTCCGAGCTCGTCGCGGGCGTGGGCGCCAAGCGCGTCGTGTGCCATCAATTGCTCCGCAACCTCGGCAGCGAGCGCCGGCTGCAACCCTCTTCCGACGTAGATTGCAGCGAGCTCCTCGCGCTCATACTCCTGGTCGGCCTCCAAGTGCTCTTTTTCCAGTTCCAGATCAGCCTCTTCACTGTCGGCCTGCGAGCTGACGGACACGTATTCACCGGCAGCCATCGACATCGACCCGGCAACGACGCCCGCGATTCCGGCGATCATGATGCCGTTTCGGTTCGGGGTAGCGGCTGCAACGCCGAGTATGAGACTGGCCGTGGAGAGGATTCCATCGTTGGCGCCCAGCACTGCCGCACGCAGCCAACCCGCTCTATGGGTCTTGTGTCCTTCGCTATGGGGACTGAACATTTAATTCTCCAACTCGCGAGTCTCAATCGGAAACCTGTTCGCACACTTGATCCTCAAGCGTGCTCTGAGAATACCTGATCGGCTCGATTCGATTGGAGCTGATACGATTCGACAGCGATGAACGACGCCTTGCCAACGTCTCTCTCTGAAATTCTAAGGAGCGAAGACATCCTCGTCGGGCTTCGCACGGAGACGTTGCGCGATGCCGTCTCGCGCCTGCTGAGCGCTCCGCTGGCACGCGCGGGACTCTCGCCGGAATCTGTTGCTGCGACGATCGAGACAGTGATGAAGCGCGAGGCCGATGGTACGACCTGCATCCCGCCGGTCGCGTTGCCGCATGGACGAACGCGCGAGGTGACGCATGTAGTCGCCGGCCTCGGCATCAACGCACAAGGTGTCGTCAGCGAACGTCCTGAGATGAAGATCATCCTCGCGTTCGTGTCACCGTTGGACGCGTCCTCGCTTCATCTGCGATTCCTGTCGGAAGCGGCGCGGGTTCTGCGCCAGGAAAGTGTGGTCGCCGCTCTCCTGTCGGCGCACCATGCAGCCGATGCGCTCGCGATCATTCGAGCCGGAGATCGCTAACGCCGCAACGAAAAAATCACAGACACTCACGCGAAGCCGCGAAGACGCGAAAGTTGATTGAAGGCTTGCGATGCTCTCCTTCGCGTCTTCGCGTCTTCGCGTGAGAAGTGTTTGAGTAGTGTGGTGCGCTTATTTTTTCGGAACAGCATCGAGATCGAGGTTCAGCAGCAACACGTTCACGCGCGTCTCGCCGTAGATGCCGAGGAACCGCCCCTCGGTGCGCGCGTGGATCATCGATTCGATCTGCGCACTCGAAACGCCTCGCGCGTGCGCGACGCGCGCCGCCTGCGAGAGCGCGTTTTCGGGCGAGATGTGCGGATCGAGTCCCGAAGCCGAGGCCGTCACTGCGTCAGCCGGGATTCCACCGGCCGGCTTCGTGTCCGCGTACTTCGTCACGCGGTCGTTGATCGTGTCGAGCAGCTTCTTCGAGGTCGGCCCGAGGTTGGAGCCGCCTGATGCGGTGCCGTCGTAGCCATCGTTGCCGGCCGCTGACGGGCGCGGATGGAAGTAGCGCTCGCCCACGAAGTTCTGGCCAATGATCTCCGAGCCGATCACCGTTCCATTGCGCTCGATTAGCGAGCCGTTCGCCTGGTGCCGGAACGCAATCTGCCCGATGCCCCAGACGATCGCGGGATACAAGCCGCACGTGATGACGAGCAGCACGATGGTGATCCGGAGTGAGATTTTGATGTGCTCGAGCATGGTCATGATTCCTCAGGCGAGGTGCATCGCGTGCAGCAGAAGATCGATCGCCTTGATGCCGATGAATGGAATGAGGATGCCGCCGACGCCGTAAAGCAGCAGGTTGCGGCGAAGGATGCGGCCCGCGCCGAGCGGACGGTATTTGACGCCGCGAAGCGCCAGCGGGATCAGCGCGACGATGATCAGCGCGTTGAAGATGACCGCCGAAAGAATCGCGCTTTGCGGCGTTGCCAGCCGCATGATGTTGAGCGCCTGCAGTTCGGGGAACGTGACCAGAAACAACGCCGGGATGATCGCGAAGTACTTGGCGACGTCGTTCGCAATCGAGAACGTCGTCAGCGCGCCGCGCGTCATCAGAAGTTGTTTGCCGATCTCGACGACCTCGATCAGCTTCGTCGGATTCGAGTCGAGATCGACCATGTTGCCGGCCTCTTTCGCCGCCTGCGTGCCGGTGTTCATGGCCATGCCGACGTCGGCCTGCGCTAGCGCCGGCGCGTCGTTCGTCCCGTCGCCGGTCATCGCCACGAGGTTCCCCTTCGCCTGCTCCTTCCGAATCAGCGCCAGCTTGTCCTCGGGAGTCGCCTGCGCGAGAAAGTCGTCAACGCCGGCCTCGCGTGCGATGGTCTGCGCCGTGAGTGGATTGTCGCCGGTGATCATGACCGTGCGAATGCCCATCATGCGCAGGCGGTCGAAGCGCTCCTTCATCCCGCCTTTGACGATGTCTTTGAGGTAGATCGTTCCCAGCACGTGGCCGTTCTCGGCGACGACGAGCGGGGTGCCGCCTTCGCCCGCGATCTTCGCGACGTCCTTCTCCACCTGCTCGGGAAACACGCCGTCGAACGTCTTGACGAATCCGGCCACGGAGTCAGCGGCTCCTTTGCGGATCGCGCGGCCGTCGTCGAAATCGAGTCCGGACATGCGCGTCTTCGCGGTGAACGGAACGAAGTGCGCGCCGAGCTCGCGAAGTTCGCGGCCGCGCAATCCGAACTGTTCCTTCGCCAGAATGACGATCGAGCGTCCCTCGGGAGTCTCATCAGCGAGCGACGACAACTGGGCGATCTCCGCGAGCGTCGCGGCATCGACGCCCGGCGCGGGGACGAGACTCGTAGCCTGTCGATTGCCGAGCGTGATCGTGCCGGTTTTGTCGAGCAGCAACACGTTGACGTCGCCCGACGCTTCGACCGCGCGGCCCGACATCGCCAGGATGTTGTGCTGCAGCACGCGGTCCATGCCGGCGATGCCGATCGCCGAGAGCAACGCGCCGATCGTCGTAGGAATCAGACAGACGAGCAGCGCGATGAGCACGGTCACGGAGACGTCGCTCGACGAATAAAGCGCAAACGGTTTGAGCGTGACGGTGGCGAAGAGGAAGATGATCGTCAGACCGGCCAGGAGAATGTCGAGCGCGACTTCGTTCGGCGTCTTCTGCCGTTCAGCTCCTTCGACGAGTTTGATCATGCGGTCGAGGAATGTTTGACCGGGGTCCGAGGTGATCTCGACGACGATGCGGTCGGAGAGAACGGTGGTGCCGCCGGTGACGGCCGATCGGTCGCCGCCGGCTTCGCGGATGACGGGCGCGGACTCGCCGGTGATCGCCGATTCGTTGACCGAGGCGATGCCTTCGATGACGGTGCCATCGCCGGGGATGGTCTGGTTCATTTCGACGACGACCAGATCGCCTTTGCGCAGCGCCGAGGCCGCGACTTGCTCTTCGCGGCGCGACGATGCGGGTCCGCTCCCCACCAGCTTGCGAGCGACAGCATCGGTCTTCGCTTTCCGCAGCGCGTCCGCCTGCGCCTTCCCGCGTCCCTCGGCCACCGCTTCCGCGAGATTGGCGAAGAGCACCGTGGCCCAGAGCCAGAGCGTGATCTGGATTTGGAAAAGATAGTCGACGTGCTTCGAGAGGCCGGGGATGAGCAGGATCGTGGTGAGCACGGCGCCCACTTCGACGAGGAACATGACCGGGTTCTTCATCATGCGGCGCGGGCTCAGCTTGACGAGAGCGTCCGTGAGCGCGCGGCGGAGGATTGCTCCGTCGAACAGAGATAGCTTCGTTTGCGTGGCCATGGCTTAGAACACCTTTCCAGCGTTCATCAGGAAGTGCTCGACGTACGGGCCGAGGGCGAGGACCGGGAAGTAGGTGAGCGCGCCGACGATGATGATCACGCCGATGAGTAGGAACGTGAACAGTGGTCCGTCAACCGGGAACGTGCCGACGGTCTCGGCAAGCTTCTTTTTCGCTGCGAGCGAGCCGGCGATGCCCATGATCGGGATGATCATCAGGAAACGGCCGATGAACATCGCGAAGCTCAGTGCGATGTTGTAGAACTTCGTGTTGGCGTTGAGGCCGCCGAAAGCGCTGCCGTTGTTTCCGGTGGCGCTCGTGAACGCGTAGGTCATCTCGCTGAGACCGTGCGGGCCGGCGTTGGCGAGACTCGATGTGCCGGCTGTCGTGACCGCAGCCGCGGCAGTGCCGACGAGAATCGAAAACGCCAGGACGAGCACGGCCAGCATGGCCAGTTTGACGTCGTGCGCTTCGATCTTCTTGCCCATGTACTCCGGTGTCCGCCCGACCATCAGTCCGGCGATGAACACCGTCAGCACGATGAAGAGGAACATGCCGTAAAGGCCTGCGCCGACGCCGCCGAAGATCACTTCGCCGAGCATGATGTTGAGCAGCGGGATGGAGCCGCCGATCGGCGTAAACGAGTCGTGCCACGAGTTGATCGCGCCGCACGATGCGTCGGTGGTGATCGCGGCGAACAGCGATGAATCGCCGATTCCGAAGCGAACTTCTTTGCCTTCCATGTTGCCGCCGGCGGTGGCGACGCCGAGGCGTTGATGGAGCGGGTTGCCGTGCTGCTCGGCGATCGTGACGACGAACGTCCCGGCCAGAAAGACGATCGCCATCGCCCAGAAAACTGCCCAGCCGTGACGCTGCTTGCCGATCATCGAACCGAGCGTGTACGTCAGCCCGGCGCCGATCGCGAAAATAAGGAACATCTCCAGCAGGTTCGTGAAGGGTGTGGGGTTTTCGTACGGATGCGCGGAGTTGGCGTTGAAGAATCCGCCGCCATTGGTGCCGAGCTCTTTGATCGCCTCTTGTGACGCCACAGGACCCTGCGGGATCTTCTGAATCTTGCCTTCGATTGTTGTGATGGCCGCCGCCGGATGGAAGTTCTGAATCACTCCCTGCGACATGAGCACGACGGCCGAGATCAGACAAATGGGCAGAAGCAGCCAGAGGGTCGTGCGGGTGAGGTCAACCCAGAAATTGCCGATCGTTTTCGCGCTTTGCCGGGCAATACCGCGGATGACGCCGATGGCTAGTGCGATGCCGGTAGCTGCGGAAGCGAAATTGTGAAACGTCAGCGCCACCATCTGCGAGAGATGCGACATCGCCGACTCGCCGGAGTAAGCCTGCCAGTTGGTATTCGTCGTAAAGGAAACGGCGGTGTTCCAGGCCAGGTCAGGCGCAACGGCGGGTAATTTGTCGGGATTCAGCGGGAGCAGGTGCTGGAAGCGCAGAATCGCGTAGGTGAACAGCAGCCCGACCGCGTTGAAGAGCAGCATGGCGATCGTGTACTGCATCCAGTTGTGCTCTTTCTTTTCGTCGACGCCGCCGATGCGATAAACCAGCCGTTCAAACGGCCGGACCAGCGGCTCGAGGAACGTCCTCTCGCCGCAAAATACGCGCCGCATGAAGAGTCCGAGCGGCTTCGTGACGGCGAGGATTAGAAGAAAATAGATGACGATTTTCAATAACTCGAGCGTAGTCATTACAGGTCTTCCGCGCGGATGAGCGCATACAGCAGATAAATCAAAGCGAAGACAGCGAGAACGAGTCCGACGACGGCTTCGAATGTCATAGCAGCCTCACACCTTGTCGCAGGCGCGCGTGTACCAGATCGATCCTGCAAACAGGACGACGGTCAGAACGACGAAAACTAGATCCCACACGAGGTGTCCTCCTAGAAAGTCACGACCGCGCCGATGACGACGATGGTCTGGTTGTTGGTCAATTCATTTGTTTTGCGAGCGAAGACCGCCGCAGTGGAATGGTCGTGTCGTCCCTCGAGCTTCACGATCAAGTTCGTCACCGGGCGAAACTCGTATGTCAGAGTCTCCTCGGTGAGTTTCTGCGCCGCGCCGCTGATGGCGTTGTCCGGATCGTGGAAGAGAGAGCCGCGCACCGCCAGGGCGTGACGGTCGTCGAACGCGTAGCGGCCGAAGGCGGCAATGCCCAGCCAGTTTGCCGCTGCGTCGCCCGGTAGCTCCTGGTGCCCGCGATCGACCGAGCCGGCCAGACTCAGCTTCGGTGTCGCTTTGTAGGAAGCGATCAGGTCGCCGAAATGACGCCAGTGCGAATTGTCGTGCGGCAGTTCCGGCCCGTCGAACGTATTGAATGACGTGGTGAGCCGATCGTTCGTGTAGGCGATCTTCCCGCCGATCGCTTTCGCGTCATTGTTATCGTTGATGATCTGCCAGCCGTTGAGGATGTGAAGCTCACCGGACCAATGGCCATCGAACTGGTAAGCCGCATGAACACCGGTCTGATAGAAGGGCGAAAGTTCGCCGGGCCACGAGCGCATGTAGTTCCAGTCGGCTTTCGAGTAGAAGGATTCGAATCCGATGTGCGATGGAAAGATCCCTCCTTCGATGGTGAGCTTCTCGCTCACCTTGTAGATGACAGAGGCTTGATAGATGTGACGAAAGCCTTCGCTCTCGGCGGCGTGGATCACGTCGGCGCCGTTCCCAGCGACCAACGACAGGTGGAAGCCAAGCGGCGCGGCGTCGCGTACGATCTCAAGAGCCGCAAGATTGAGATTGAATTCATTGGCTCGCTTTGCGGTGCTGCCGGCGCCGGGAAAGAAGGAGTCGTGTGACGCGGGGTCGTTGCTGTTCCAGGCGTAATACCCGTCGACGAAGCCGTGAATGGTGACCGGCTTTGACGGTTCCTCGGCACTTGCGGTAATCGCGACGAAAAAGAGAGCGATCACCGAAAAACAGATCGATCGGGCGCTCATGTGTGGCTCCTGACGAACAACGCCGGTGCGATGATCCAGGCAATCAGCAGCACGCAGCGAAGGCCGCCATTTGCGGGCGATCCGATCAGCGCGAACCACTGCCGGCCGGAGGTCGCTGTGACCGTGATCTCCGCGGCGATGTTGAACAGCACCCACATCGTGCCAACGAGCAGTGCGTGGTCGAGTGTGCTCTGGGGCGACACGGTCCTGACGTACGCGGCCGCGATCAACACGATTACGCCCACCTTCCCGGCGACGCTGGCGACTGGCGACGTCGCATCCACCCTCTGATGCACGACGGTCACGAGTGCGGCCGCGACGCCCCAGAAAATGATGACCAGCGCGGCCCTCGTGATGACGCCATGCTTTCGTTGCGCAACGTTGGGTTGGAATCGTTGACTCGTTAACACGGTCATGCCCGCCTCCTGCATGTGTCAACATGCGGGCCGCGGACACCTCGTTAAGAAATGAGAAGGGGCGCAGGATTAAACGCTTAAGAGTGGATTAAGAGTATCGAAAGCGCCAGAATCGGGTCAGTCGAGTACGCGAATCGGCAGAACCATGGCTTGGATGCCTGCAAATTGCAGCCGCCGCTGAATCGCATGGGGCGTCTCGTTGTGAAGCAGCCGGTGATACCACTTCTCTTCCTTGAAGATGAGGCGCCCCGTAAAGAAGATGGCGCGTGGGAACTCCTTTGCCACATCAAGGCAGATCGCTTCGACGGTCTCCACCGCTTCGGTGCCGAGGGCCATGCGGTAGTCGGCGCGGAGTCCGTGAGCGCGCGCCCAGGCGACATACTTCAACAGATTCTCTTCGGTGTTTGTTTGCAGACGATCGAGCTCCTCGGCGCCCTTGAAATTGCCGGAATCGACCACGGCGGCGGAGACGAACAGGAACTGTTTGAAGTAGTTCGGGAAGGCCTTGTGAATCGACAGGATCTGATGGAGTCCGAATCCGGAGAACGACGAGATGCTGATCACGGCGGTGGGCAAGTTTGTTTCGAGGTCTGAGGCCGGTGGCTCTGCTTTCGTTTGCGGAAGAGGAACTGTCGTCAAGATGTCATCGAGACGCCGCAGGCCCGCGCGGACGTCGTCATAGTGACGGCGGATTGCGAAACAGAGCACAATAATGAGCCCTGTGATGACTACCGTGACCCAGCCGCCATGCGTGAATTTCTCAAATACCGTGATGACCAGGATGCTGAGGCACATCACCAGTCCGGTTCCGTGAATTGCGAGCTGACTCTTCCATTTAGGCTCTTTGGCGCGGTCTTTGATCCAATGGCGCGCCATTCCCAACTCGGTCAGGGAGAAGGTAATGAACACGTTGATTGAGTACATGACCACCAACGTGAGGATGTCGCCATGCGTGTACAGCAGTGCGGCGGCGGCAGCGACGCCCATCATGTAAACGCCGTTCTTCGTGACGAGTCTGTCGGAAAGCTGACTGAAACGATGCGGCATCCACGAATCGAGTGCCATATTGCCGAGGACGCGGGGACCGTCGAGAAAGCCGGCTTGCGCTGCCACAAAGAGGAGCGCGGCCTCGGCCACAAGACAGACGATGACGAACGCTGTGCCTGCCGAGAACGCGCCGAGGTGCCAGCGGCCGAACAGGTTCGTCAGCAGTACGGCGTTCATCGTCTTGCCCTCTGCCGGCGTCGAGTTTGTGAGGAGATAGGCAAACATGATTCCGCCCGCCGTAAACGCCAACGAGATAGCCATCAGCGCCATGGTCCGTTTGCCGGTGCGAACGCGCGGCTCGCGAAGCATGGACACGCCATTGGAGACGGCTTCGATTCCCGTGTACGTACCGCCGCCTAGCGAGTAGGCGCGCAAGAGAATGAGCATCAGCGGCAGAAACCCGATTGTGCTGACGGAATGCGTGTAGTCCGTGTGCGCGTCGTGAAACACCTGCGGTAAGCCTGTGACGTGAGAGCCGATCGCATACACAATTGCGAAGGCGTGCGTGACAATGAACAACACGAAGATCGGCGCAAGAATGTTGACCGACTCTTTGACGCCACGGAGGTTCAAAACGATCAGAATAAAAAGGATCAGGAATTCGGTGATCAGTTTGTAGGGCGCCGCGGACATGGGAAGGAACGACCAGAGCTGATCGCAGCCGCTCGCAATCGACACAGTGATTGTCAGGACATAATCGACAAGCAGCGCACAGCCAGACACGACGCGGCTGCCGAGCAGCTTTGTGGCCACGAGGTAGCCGCCGCCACCTCCCGGAAAGTGCTGAATCAGGTTCGAGTACGCGATCGAGATGACCGCGATCGTCACGGCTGTCATCGCAACGAGCAGGATCGATAAGTGGGAGTGCGGTCCAAGCGCTTTGTACGCTTCTTCCGGACCGTAGGCTGACGACGACAATCCGTCCGCGCCGAGTCCGACCCACGCCAGAAATGCGACCAGCGAAACATGATGAAAGATCTTTGGATCGCTGACGTCGCGCGCCGGGCCGACGATCATCCGCTGCACGCGCTGAATCGTCGATCGCTCCGGTTCCTGGTCGTTCACCAGAGAGACTTGCCGCCGATTATTAGAGCTCAATTGAGGGCGCGAGCTCAGTCGCGGCTCCTGATGAAGAGTGCGGGCGCGATGACCCAGGCGATCAGTAGCACACAGCGGAGTCCGCCGTTTGCTGGTGAGCCGAGCAGAGCGAACCACTGCCGGCCGGAGTTGGCGGTCATAACGATTTCCGCCGCGATTCCGAGTAGCACCCAGGTTGTGCCGGCGAAGAGCGCGTGGTCGAGCGTGGCGTCCGGCATTACGAGCCGGATGTACGCGCCTGCCACGGCCACGATGGCGGTCGTCTCGACCGTGACGGAGATTACTGGCGATGCCGCCGCCATCGTCTGGTGCGCGATGGCCACCAACAGCGCCGCAACAATCCAGAAAGCAACGATCAATGCGATTCGCGTTGCGGCGTTGTATTTCCGTCGTGCGGCGTGAGGAGTCAGCGAGTGTGTCATGGTGACCATGGCGACCTCCAGACTGATTCAACACCGCGCGACCTGGCGTGTCGTTAAGAACAACGAAATGCTGGGCTGTGAAAGGGCTTAAGAGTGGCTTAAGAAATTCGAAAGGCCTTATCCCCAGATGACGCAGATCGACGCAGATAAAAGCCCTCAAATCGGTTCGGCGATGAACCGATACCCAACCCACGGCTCCGTCACGATGTAGAGCGGCTCGGACGGGTTTGGCTCCAGCTTCTTGCGGAGGGAGCTCATGTGAACGCGGAGGGTGTCGGCGCTTGTGCTGGGAGCGGAGCGCCAGACGCGGGCGATGATCTGTTCGATGAACATCGGCTTGCCGGCGTTGGTGGCGAGCAGTTCGAGGAGGGAGTACTCGGTCGGCGTGAGGCGCAGTTCGCGTCCGCCTTGTACGACGCGGCGGCGATCGAGCTCGATCGTCAGGCCGGGGAAATTGAGCGTCGTCGACGGCGGTGCCGTGCGGCGCAGTTGGGCGCGGACGCGCGCCAGCAGTTCGGCCATCGAGAAGGGCTTGGTGACGAAATCGTTGGCGCCGAGGTCGAGGGCGCGGACTTTGTCGGGATCGGCGCCGCGGACCGAGAGGACGATGACGGGAACTCGCGACGACGCGCGGATTCCGGCGATGAGCTCGAATCCATCCGAGCGAGGCATCGCAAGATCGGTGAGCACGAGGTCCGGCACCTGCGATTGAAACGCGCCCAGCCCTTCGGCACCGTCGGCGGCAGTGGTCGTCGAATAGCCGTTGGCGCGCAGCTCCTTCGAGAGCGAATCGCGGATCGCCGGATCGTCATCGACGATGAGAATGACGTTCGAGATCGTCATTCGCGCTCCTCGGCAGGCAACGACGCGGCGGGCAAATCGACGCGCGCGATCGTCCCACCACCGGCGCGCGGCGCGAGACCGATACTGCCGCCATTCGCGGCGGCGAGGCCGCGGGCGATCTCGAGTCCGAGGCCGCGCTGCGCGAGATCGGTCGTCTCGGTGGCAACGTTTCCGTCCGCATCGACCACGCCGGGAGGAAGGCCGGGACCGCGATCGAGGATCTCGATGCGCATCTTGCCGGCGTCGATGGGATGTTTGCGCGCCACGAGCTCGATTGTGGCATTCGGCGGCGAGACGCGATGCGCGTTCTCCACGAGATTGACGAGAATCTCCAGCGCCAGCGACGGATCGACGTTGGCGTCAGGACAATCCGGCTCGACGTGAACGGTGATCGGGCGCGCGTTGAAAACGATCGGCAGGTTCTCCCGCGTGGCGCGAAAGAGATCGGCGGGCGGTGTCGGCTCGCGGTGCGGTTTCGATTTGCCGGCTTCGAGCCGCGCCATGGCCAGCAGGTTGTCGATGCGCCTCCGCAGCCGTGCCGTCTCCTCGGCGATGGCACCGATGTCTTCGAGCAACTCCGGGTCGGCTCCCGCGCGGCGGCGGATCGACTCGGTCCGAATCGAGACTGCGGTAATCGGCGTGGTGAGGTCGTGCGAGATGGCGCGGAGCAGCGAGGTCTTGAGCGCTTCGCTTTCACGCAGCGCGCGGACGTGAGCGTTTTCTTCGATGAACCGCTCCCGCTCCACTGCCAGTGCCACGAGCCGCGCCGCTGATTCGAGCGTCTGTTTCGAAGCCTCGGTGCCGCGAGCGACGAGTGCGCCGGTGGTCTTTCCGCCGACGACGAGCGGGAGGTAGACGTCGCGTCCGAGCGGCGAGGGAAACTCCAGCGCTTCTTTGTGGCGTCCGACGCCGGCGATGAGGTCTTCGATCTCGTCAGGCTTGTCGCCGGTCCACGAGACGACGTTCTGCCGGAACGGACTGCCGTCGAAGAGAACGAGTCCGCCGGCGCGCGCGCCGAGGAGCTGCAGCGCGCGGCCGGCTGCCTCGCCGAGGGCGCCAACGCGGTTCGTGGCCGCGAAGAGATCGATGCTCAATCCGTACAGCGTCTCCAACTCGGTCCGCCGCTGTTTCGCTTTTTCCGTCTGCACGTGCGCGGCGACGACGAGCCGGTTCACGGTGACCGAGGCGACGAGAAATGCGACGAGCGCAAACCAGTTGGCGGGGTTTTCGATCGTGAATGTATAGAGCGGCGGAAAGAAAAAGTAGTTGTAGCAAAGCGTGGCGATGACCGACGAGACGGTTCCGGCAAGCAATCCGCCCCAGACCGAGATCAGAAGAACGACGATGAGATACGCGAAGCCGACGGTGTTCGGATTGAGCCTGAGCGCGGAGCCGCCCGCGGTGACGACGGCAATCGACCCGAGCGCGGCGATCCAGATGATGATGGGATTGGTTCGGCGATCCATGCTGATATCAGTGAAACACAGGAGGAACCTGTTGAACGTAAAGGAGGGCTAAAGATCGAGGCGGATGATTTGACTCGGTGGCAATGAGTGTCTACGTTTAGCAGATGGAACGGGCGAAGATTTTTCAAAAGGGCGGAAGCCAGTGCATCCGGCTGCCGAAGTCGTGCCGATTTCCCAGCGGTCAGCGCGAGGTTCTGGTCACGCGCGTTGGCCGCCGCGTGATCCTCGAAATGCCGGATGAATGGACGGACGATTTCCTCGCGGCGCTCGGCGCGTGGAAGGAGCCGATCGAGCGGTCAAGGTCCCGGAGCATTGCGAAAATAAGAAATCCCTTCGAATGAGCGTTGCGTTGCCCCTGGTTTGAGGCGAGTGGATTGCGGCCAGTTGATCACAACACGGAGCGTAGAATTCGCGAATGACGATCGAGCAAGTCATCTCGTCCGATCCCGAGGTGCAGGGCGGCGCGGTCGTTTTTGCGGGGACTCGAGTGCCGCTCAAGAACCTCATCGACTACCTCGAGGCCGGCGATTCGTTGGAGGAGTTTCTCGACGATTTTCCTTCGGTACGGCGGGAGCAGGCGGTCGCTGCTCTTGACGACTTGCCGCCCGGAACTCTGCGGATCATTCGCGCCCAGTAGCCACGCCCGCGCCGCCTTCGCCGAGGCTGCGGCGCCAGCGTTGTTCCCACTCTTCGATCGGGATGCCGGAGATGCGGGCGAGGGAGCGGATGTCGTTCTGGCGGTGGATGCGAACCAGTTTGCGCGTGCCGAGGGTTTGCGCGAGGAACTTCGTGAACGAGTGGGCGGCGATGTAGAAACCGCGGCGCTCGCGTTGCGTGGCGAAGTCCGGTGCGCCGGCGGATGTGAACCAGGCGTTCGTTTCGTTTCCGGCGCGTGAATGATCGAGGACTGCGCGCGCTTGCGCATCGATCTCATCGTTTGGCTTGCTCAGCACTGGTGCGTAGTAACCGCCGTTCTGCGATGCGACCGATGAGGCTACCCACTCGGCGAAACCTTCTTCCAGCCACATCGCGCCTCCGTTGCCGGCGACCGCGTGAACGAGCTCGTGAAGATAGGGAGCGGAATGATTGGCGATGCGCGCGCTGTCGATGCACGAGCGCGGCGCGTGGTCCGCGGACGCGGGGAATTGCGGATACGTGTGGGAGATCTCGACGCGCGGCGAGACTTCGATGATGACGCGGCGCGGGGCGGGGACGCCGGTGAATCGGGCGATGTCGCGGACGCCTTTCGCGGCCAGCCCGGCGAATTCGTCGAGGTCAGAATCACTGAGGCATGCCGCAGCGCTGCGGAGCTCGACGTTTCCGCGAACGCGCACGATCGGGTTGCGTTCGATGTCATCGATGATGCCTTTGTCCGTTCGCAAATCTGCCGCTGCGTTGCCGGCAAGCAGCGCCGCCAGCACCAGCAGGAGAATCGTCTGACACCGTTTCATCACAGAAAACGAAGTGCACCGGCGATACCAGGGCGGGCTATTTTTCCTCGAATCTGGCACCATGACATCCAATCATCCACTGTCGGCCGTAAGTCTGTCGGTACTCAAACAATTTTAGGAGGAGATTTGTATGAATAGTCGTGATCTGGCTCGTTACCTCGTTCTCGGTGGTGTCATCGCCGGCCTCAGCGCCGGAACCAGTCTGCGTGCTGACCAGGCAAAGTCGAACACGCTTTCGTTCAACCAGTCGTCGCAGGCCGTGAAGATGGCCGACACGGCGAAGGCAGCCGACAAGCATGCTTGTAAAGGCCTCAATGGCTGCTCGGGCCAGGGCGCCGATGGCAAGAATTCCTGCAAGGGCAAGGGCTCCTGCGCGTCGAAGGAATACAAGCACAGTTGCTCCGGTCAGAATGCCTGCAAGGGCCAGGGCGCCGGCGGCAAGAACGAGTGCAAGGGCAAAGGCTCCTGCGCCGTTCCTCCGAAGGCTTCGTAAGGTTTCCGTTCCCTCGAGGACGGGCGTTTGATGATGCCCGTCCTTGTCGGGGAGTGGGGAGTTGGGGGTGGGGTGTGGGGGGAGCAGAGATCAGAGACAGGAGATCAGAGACAGGAGATCAGAGATCAGAGATTAGGTCGCCGATCGTGCTCGACCACGTGATCTGATCTCTTGTCTCTGATCTCTGATTTCCCTGATCTCTGATTTCCCCACACCCCACTCCCAACACCCCACCCCCACAAAGAACCCCATGAATCGATTCAACTTCCCTGACCTCGGAATCGGCATCGGATTGCGGACCGTGCATTACGCGCACATCCTCGATGCGCAGCCCGATGTTGACTGGTTCGAGGCGCTCTCAGAAAACTATCTCGACACCGGCGGCCGTCCGCGCTACGTGCTCGAGAAAATCGCCGAGCGGTATCCGATCGTTTTGCACGGCGTCTCGATGTCGATCGGCGGCACCGATCCGATCGATTTCGATTACCTGCGCAAGCTGAAGGAACTGGCGCGCGGCGTCAACGCGCGATGGATCTCGGATCACCTTTGCTGGACCGGCGTGAGCGGACGCAACGTCCACGATCTTCTGCCGATGCCGTACAACGAGGAGTCGCTTCGCCACACGGCCGCGCGCGTGCGAACGATCTCCGATTTTCTGGAAACGCCGCTGGTCGTCGAGAATCCGTCGTCGTACGTCGAGTTCGCATCGTCGACGATGACGGAGTGGGATTTCATCGCAGCGCTGGCCGCCGAAAGCGACTGCGGGCTGCTGCTCGACGTGAACAACATCTACGTCAGCTCGTTCAACCACGGCTTCGATCCGAAGACGTACGTCGATGCCATTCCTGCCGATCGCGTCGTGCAGGTTCATCTCGCGGGACACGCAAATCACGGCACGCACATCATCGATACGCACGACAACTTCGTCATCGATGAGGTGTGGCAGCTTTACGGACGTTCGTGCGCGCGCACCGGCAACGTCTCGACGTTGATGGAGTGGGACGCGGATATCCCGGACTTCGGGACTGTGCATGCCGAGGCAAGGAAGGCGGAGGAGTACCGGGATTCGGGGAGTGGGGAGTTGGGGGTGGGGAGTGGAAGCAAAGACAAATCTTTCCGACAGCCGGCACCCGACTCGCGACTCCCGCAAGACGCGGAGGCCGTGAATGCCTGAGGCGCTCCGGAACGGGAGTCGGGAGTCGGGGGTCGTAGCGAAACGAACGCTCTCCCACACCCCACACCCCACACCCCACACCCAGTCTCCCCTCGCCCTCGCGCCATTGCAGGAGTGGATGCAATCCGTCGTCACGCATCCCGGCGACGTGTACGAAGCCACCGACGCTGCGACGATCGGCGTCGACTCGATCGTGCTGCCGTCGAAAACGTTGCAGTCGATTCAGCGCGTCGGGATTTATCACTCGATGTACATGCTGCGGATGATCGAGGCGCTGCAGGCCGACTACGAAGCGCTTGCCTACGCGATGGGCGAGCACGCATTCAGTCATCTGGTGCGCGATTACGTGCAGCAGTTTCCTTCGCGAAGCTACACGCTGAACCGGCTCGGCGACCATCTGCCGGAATTCATCGCCGGCTCGAAGTTGAAGAGAAAAACGTTCCTTACCGATCTTGCTCGCATCGAGCTGGCGATGACGCACGTTTTCGAAGAGGCCGAGCTCGCGCCCATGCCTTCCGACGCCATCTCCTCGGTGCCTCCGGAGCGGATCGAGTCGCTGCGCTTCACAGCCGTTCCGGCGCTTCGTCTTCTCACGCTGGCGTCGAACGCGAATGATGTCTTCCAGGCGTGGCGTGAAGAGCGCGCGATTGAACCGCGCCGCGGGAAGTCGTGGCTGGCCATTCACCGGCGCGACTACGGCGTCTATCGCATGCCGCTCTCGCACCCGGCGTTCACGTTTCTCGAAGCACTCATTTCCGGCGAGACCATCGGCGGTGCCATCATGACGTTCGCGCGCCGCTTCCGGCGCATGCCCGAGCAGCAGGAGCTCTTCGACTGGTTCCGCGATTGGAGTGAAGCGGGACTGTTCGCAGCAATCGCCATCACCGAACAGGAGACATGATGATCGACAAGCTGGTGCGGTGGTACGACGTGGTCATGTCGCGCGGCTTCGACAAACTCCGCAGTCCGCTCCTGTTCGTGATTCGTCTGATGTTCGGCTGGACGCTCTTCGAAACAGGTAAGGGAAAGCTGCAGAACATCGACCGCTTCACTGAGTTCCTCGCGCACCTGCACATCCCGATGCCGAGTGCGAACGCGCACTTTGTCGCATCGCTCGAGTGCGTTGGCGGTTTGCTGCTGCTCCTCGGGCTGTTCGCGCGCCTGATCTCGATTCCGCTGACGATCAACTTCATCGTTGCGTACATCACCGCCGATCACGAAGCGCTGGTCGGATTCTTCAAGGATCAGGATGCCTTCACGAGCGCGGCGCCGTTTCTTTATCTGCTCGTATCGCTGATCATCCTCGCCTTCGGTCCGGGCTTTTTCTCGCTGGATGTATTGATTCGCCGTTTGCTGCGACGCCGCCCTGCCGCATAGCGGTATTCAGGACGTCCACAAGAACCCGGCCAACTCGCGCGACGACTTATTCAGTCTTCGTCGACAACGAGGAGTCACCTGCCGCAGGAACCGGCGATCCCCTTGCATTCTCAGCCGCTGGAAATTGATGAGAGCGCGCTCCTGGTCTCGCAGGCAGTAATGCCGCCGTCTTTGAGAGAATCGCCGCGCTCTTTTCATCGGGAAAGAACACGACATAGGAGGCCATGACCGCAAATCCGAATGTGAACAGTCCCATCACCAGTGCGATCTGGAGATGGATAAACGAGCCGAGGAGCATGAGCCACGGGCGAACGTGGCGATTCCAGATCATCCAGGGAAACGCCAACTGATAAAGGAGCGTGACATAGGTTGCGACGACCGCGAAGAAGGGATAGTGCGCTACGAACGAGCGCACCGCGGGTAGTGTGAAGTCGTCGACGCTTAGCGTGTAGTAGATCGCCGTGCCGTTCTGCCACAGCTCTCCCGAAACCTTTGCGAGGCCCGCGACGACGTATACAGCGACGACCTGGAGACGCGCCATCAGGAACGCCGCGTTCGTCAACGCGTTGTTTGCGTAGTCGAGTGCCGGCCGCTTCACCGGTGCGCCGGGCAGCGAGGGATCCATGATGATCAGATAGATGAGCATGATCTGCATCAGGTTGTCGCCGCCGTCCAGAATCACCCAGGCGCGATTGTTGAGATTCATCGTCACGATGTAGATCAGCAGCGCAACCGTCCTCGGCCACCGGCATGTCAGTCCGACGATCAGAAGCGCGATCTGCGCGAACACAAAGAGCAAGTAGTACCGGCGGACCGAGTCCAGGTCGAGTAGCTGAAGAAGTGGGATGGTTCGAACGGGCTGAAGCGGAATCAGCGAGTCAGGTCCCCAGAACTGGCGCGCTGCCGGGAGAAGCGTAAGAGCCGACAGCAGGTACCAGCCATAGATGACGCGCCGGAACAGCCGGACGGTATGTGGATGCGTCCTCGTTCCCAACGCCTCGACCGCGGCGGCCAGCCGCTCGCGCAGCGTTTGCAGGCTGATCATGGCGCCGCCTTTGCCGAGCTGGCGCCAACGGGCACCGGATCGAACTCGAAGATGTTCGCAAAACTGAACGGCTTTGGATGCATGCGCTCGGAAAACTGCGTCGGATAGACCTGAATGACCATGAGCCGGACAAAGGATGGCGCGGCGCACGGTGAGTTCCGCACGCCATATGCGAGCGCGCGGCGGAACGACGCGCTGCGCAGCACCTCAGCGTTCCGGCGTGCTTCGCAGCGCGGATCGGCGCCGCAGTGGAGCCGCAACGCCGTCTCTGCGCTTTCGCGGCTCAGGTCACGCGCGAGGTTGTTCGAAATGTACAGGAGTTTTCCTGCTGGCGAGAACCTGTTCCGCCGGTGGGTTTCAAGCACCGGCCCGGCGGGGTCGCGCCAGCCAGTCCAGTGGCCGTCGCACTCGTAGCGGCTCCACAATTGGAGGCTGTTCGTCGCCGGTTCCGGCGCAAAAAGGAGCCAGCGCTGTGCGAACAGGGGCTCCATATACTGCGTCACAGGCCCGATGTAGTAGCGCGTCATCGGGTTCTGCGCCAGCAGGTACGCCGCGGTGCAGACGACGTGAATCGTGAACACCGCGGCGACTGCGGCAGCAACCGCATATTTTCGGATCATGCGCTCTATCGCGCGAATGTCTTATTCTTCAAATCGAATTGCCGGTCATCGAGCTCTGCGCGCTTCTCGGCCGAAATTGGTACTTTGTATCCCCACTCGGTCTGGGAGGCGAACTGTCGGTAGCTCTGGAGTAACCAGACCCGGCGCCACAGATAGACATACTGCCAATAGAGGATGTACGCCTTTGGATCCGGAGTGACGAAGAAGGCTTGCTTCTGCTGTGGAGTCAGCTTTTCGTATCCCTCGACCGCGCTCACGACCTCGGAGTCGGCGTCGCCGAACAGCTCGTTCGTGAGCTTTATCTGGCGCGCGTAGACATCGGTCTTTGCCATGGCGAGGTTGAAGTCGGCGGTACGGCCCTTGTCAAAGAGGTCCGGGAACGACGGGAGACGACTCAGCGCCCGCTGCAACTTGTTATCGTCGTCGTCGAATCGTTGCCGGACGCTGTTCAGTGCGGCCTTGTTGTCGACGATGAAACGGGCGCGGTCGGTGGGGGAGAGTGCCTCATACTGCCGGATGGCGTCGGTAACCTTAGCGTCCTTCCAGACCTCGTTGGCCGCTGCGGCCTGCTTGAACATGACGTCGGTGACTTCGCTGATGCTCTGCCGCATCTGCGTGTTCGTCTGTTCGGCGTACTGTGCGTGGTCGGGAGCAGTGGCCGTGGCCGTGGTCGATGTGGCGTTATGGTCGCCGCAGGCCGATACGATCAGCAACGCCGCTGCACACCCGAGTAGTCTCTGGGACATACATCCTCCTTGGTTTGTGAGAGTAACTTAATGCTTTTAAAGAGGGTTGGCTAGCGGCAAAGACGGAATGTAGGCCTTATGCGAATTCCGCAAAAGGCACTCGCCACAGCCGCCAGAAAGCCAACCCGGCCGCGTTCTGTTATCGTCCGGGCGCACACACCGCCTCGGAGGCGAATGGGGTCTGGTGGCTCCCGCGGTCTTCAAAACCGTTGTTTCGGCGCGGAAGCGTCGAAGGGTCGGTTCGATTCCGACCCGCCTCCGCCAACTGCCAGGCCAGAGTTTCTTTCGCGGAGCCAGAACCGGCCGGCACAGAGCGCGAGGAATAGGGCCA
Organism: Thermoanaerobaculia bacterium; assembly: GCA_963719365.1. GTDB lineage: Bacteria > Acidobacteriota > Thermoanaerobaculia > Gp7-AA8 > Gp7-AA8 > JADGNZ01. The sequence continues at coordinate 4,599,216 of OY970380.1, forward strand.
TTGGTGATTCGCGTACTATGCCCATCAACTCCTGGCTGCAAATAACGAGGACATCCACTTGAAACGCGCGCTCCATTTCGTGCTGTTGCTGCTGACGTTGCTCTCGGCGACCGAAGCGTCTGCGGCCACGAAAAAAAAGAGCAGGCATCCGAAAAAGAAGCCGGCGGGTGTGACCAGGATTTACAAAGCAGAGCCGGGGCCTGCGATCGCTCTCTTCCCACGACCCGTTCCCGGGATGAACAGGATGGGAATCAGATCGCTGTCGAGCGCCGAGGTGGTGACGTCGCCGGGTCCGGTAACGGGCGGACCTCCTACGGCGATCTCGATGACGCGGGCGGATAGTGCGCTATTCGATCTGCGCCTACTTCCGCAAATCCCCCCGTTGCGCCAGGAGCGTCCCGAGCGCGAGCCGCCGGATGTTACGCCGGTCACGATCGGGGCAACCGTCGTTCCGCGGCCGCCCAGCCTTCCGGCTTTCCAGGCGCAAAGCGCGCCTGCCCCATCGCCGCAAGCCAATTTCTCCGGTCTCGACTTCAATACCTGGGGTGCCGGCCATCCACCTGACACCGTGGGCGACGTGGGGCCGAACCACTACATTCAGGCGGTCAACACTTCCATTGGCATCTACAGCAAATCGGGCGGCGCGCCGCTGGCAGCCTTTACGTTCGGCACGCTCATGGCCCAGGGGCACTTCGGCAACCTGTGCGATACGAACAACTTTGGCGATCCGGTCGTTCTCTACGACTCGTTCGAGGATCGCTGGGTGCTCACCGACTTCGCTTTTGCGATCGACGGCGGAGGCAACATCGTCAACCCGCCCGGTTCGTTCCAATGCTTCGCCGTTTCGAAATCGGGCGACCCGATCGCGGGCGGATGGAACTTCTACTCACTGCAGATCACCGACGCTCTCAACGATTACCCGAAGCTGGGCATCTGGCCCGACGGCATCTACATGTCCGCGAATATGTTTGGCTTTCCCGCTACCGGTTCGTTTCAAGGCACGCGCGTGTGGGCGCTCAACAAAGCGCAGATGTACGCCGGCGTTTCGAACATTCAGGTCGTCCAGTTCAGCCCACCGTCGTCCGAATTCACGATACTCCCCAGCAACGCACGGCTCGCGGCAGGCACGCCGCCGGCCGGCGCGCCAAACTACTTCTCCACTGTCTGGAACTTTACCAATGCCGTCTCCACGTACAAGTTCCACGTGGACTGGAACAGCATCTCGCTCTCCACGTTCAACGGTCCGTTCCTCACCGTCGCTCCAGCCAGTTGGATTACCGCGCCGTCCACCGTGCCCGCGAAAGGTGGTAACGACAACGACACGCTCGACACGCGGCTGATGATGCAGAACCAGTACACGAACCTCGGCGGTGTCGAATCGTTGTGGCAGACGCATACGGTACGCAATCCGTCTACCTCGGGAGTTTCGGCCGTTCGTTACTACCAGACCAGCGTGACGGGCGGTTCGGTCGCCGCCAATACGACGCAGGCCTTTACGCACGCTCCGGACACGACGAATCGCTACATGCCCAGCGTTGCCGTCGACCGGGCTGGAAACATGGCTCTCGGATACAGCGCCTCGGCGTCCACCCTTTTCCCGGCCATTCGTTACGCGGGACGTCTCTCTACCGACCCCCTGGATTCACTCCCCCAGACCGAAACATCGCTCATCGAGGGCACCGGTTCCCAGACCAGCACCAACCGGTGGGGCGATTACTCTGCCATGTCGCTCGATCCGGATGGCTGCACGTTTTGGTTCACCAACGAGTACTACGCCACGACCGGCGGCAACTGGCAGACTCGTGTTGGGTCGTTCAGCTATGGTCCTCCAAGTGGATCGTTTTGTACGCCGGTGGCGACCGGCACCGTGTCCGGTACAGTAACGGCGGCGGCAGGCGGCGCACCCATCGCGAGCGCGACGGTCTCGCTCGGGAGCAGAACGACGACCACCAACGGCAGCGGTGTCTACTCGTTCACACTCGTCGCCTCCGGAACGTATCCCGTCATCACGGTCACCGCGCCGGGCTACAACGCGAACAGTGCGGCCGGCATCGTCGTGACCGATGGCAATACGACGACACAAAACTTCTCGCTGAGCGCTGCGCCCACGAGCGCCTGCCTGCTGGACACGGCCCAGGCAGATTTCCAGACAGGCATCGCGACCAACACCGATCTCACTACCAATCCGGGCGATGTCATTCTTCTCAACCCTCCGACGCTCGATCAGCAGAATACGAATCTGGGCAGCTCCGGCGCCGGAATCGACAGCGTGAATTGGGGCGGCCAGACATTTACGGCAGGACTCACCGGCCAATTGGCGCGCGCGGATGTCAGCGTGTTCTGCTTCACCTGCACCGGAACGTTTCCGAATCTCACGCTCTCACTCCGGGCCACGAGCGGCAATCTGCCGGCCGGTCCGGACCTGGCCACGGCAACGCTCACCGGAACCAACAGCGCTTCCTCCAGCTACATCACGGGAACGTTCGCCACGCCCGCGACGGTGACGGCAGGGACGGTTTATGCGCTGGTCGTCCGTCCCGTCGCCGATCCGTCCGCGGGCACCTACGCCGTGACCTCGAGCTCCCTCAACGCGTACGCGAATGGCCGGCAGGTTTCTTCCACCGACAGCGGCGGAACGTGGACCGGCGCGGCGATTGATCTCGGTTTCAAGACGTTCGTCAAGACCGGCTTTCTGACGTCAGGGAACTTCGTCTCGGCACTCAAGGACGCCAACCCGGCGCCGGGAATGAGTCCCATCTGGTCGACGCTCTCCTGGACCGCGACGGTTCCGGCAAACACGTCGTTGAAGTTCCAGATCGCGGCGAGCAACTCTTCGGTTGGTCCATTCAACTTCGTTGGCCCGGACGGAACCGCGGCGACGTTCTTCACAACGACCGGCGCATCGCTGAGTCAGTTCTTCGGCTTCCGTTACCTGCAATACAAGGCCTACCTGGCCACCACGGACGCGACGAAGACGCCGGCGCTGAGCGACGTCACCATCTGCTACACGGTGGCCGATTGCAGCACACCGATCACGATCACGCCCACCCCGGCGCAAGTCTGTGCGAGCTCGACCGGGAACACCGCCAGCGGTCCGGCCGACGCGGCCAGCTACTCCTGGTCCATTACGAACGGCACGATCGTTGGCAGCGCGGCTTCGCAATCGGTGACGTACACCGCGGGCGCATCCGGCAGCACTGGTCTGACGCTCAACATCGTCGAAGCCGGCGGATGTCACAAGCAGGCATCGGCCAATATCACCATCATCCCGCTTCCATCCACCCCGGTGATCACTCCCGGCGGTCCGGCAACGTTCTGTACCGGCGGCAGCGTGACGCTGACCTCCAGCAGCGCGTCCGGAAACCAGTGGTGCCTCAACGGCAATGCGATCGGCGGCGCGACGGCACAAACGTACCCCGCCACCGCTTCAGGCAACTACACCGTCATCGTCACGGCTGGCTCCTGCAGCGCAACTTCCGCGGTCACCGTCGTCACGGTCAACCCGATTCCGCCTGCGCCGGTGATCACGCCCGGAGGTCCCACGACGTTCTGCAGCGGTGGCAGTGTGATGCTGACCTCCAGCAGTGCGTCCGGAAATCAGTGGTACCTCAACGGCAACGCGATCGGCGGCGCGACGAATCAGAATTACAGCGCGATCGCGAGTGGCAACTACACGGTCGTCGTCACGACCAGTGGCTGCGCCAGTGGGCCGTCCGCGGCGGTGAGCGTTACGGTCAATCCCGGCCCGGCCACGCCCACGATCGTGCCCGGCGGACCGGCGACATTCTGCACCGGTGGCAGCGTGACCCTGACCTCCAGCAGTGGATCCGGAAATCAGTGGTACCTCAACGGCAATGCGATTGGCGGCGCAACGGATCAGACCTTCCTCGCAAGCACGAGCGGCAACTACACCGTGCTTGTCACGGGAGGCAACGGCTGCAGCACATCCTCAACCGCCACAACGGTGACCGTCAATCCGATTCCGCCAGCGCCGGCGATCACGCCTGGCGGCCCGCTGACCTTTTGCAGCGGCGGCAGCGTGACGCTCACATCCAGCAACCCATCCGGCAATCAGTGGTACCTCGACGGCAACGCGATCGTCGGTGCGACGAATCAAAACTACAGCGCTACCGCCAGCGGCAATTACACGGTCACCGCGACGACGAGCGGCTGCGTCAGCGTTCCGTCCGATCCGATCTCCGTCACCGTCAATCCGATCCCCGCGACGCCAACCATCACGCCCGGCGGACCGTTGACATTCTGCGCCGGCGGCAGCGTGACGCTGACGTCGAGCAGCGCCGCGGGCAACCAGTGGCTGCTGAACGGCAACCCAATCGGCAGTGCCACCAACCAGACGTTCGCCGCGTCGGCCAGCGGCAACTACTCCGTGACGGTAACGACTGCCGGCTGTACCAGCGCGCCATCCGCGGCCAGGACCGTCGCCGTAAATCCCAACCCCAACGCGGCGATCACCGCACCGGCGAGCGTCATGAGCGGCGTACCAGGTAACGCCGCCAACGTCGCCAACGCCGGCGCCGGCGCGGCCTACACCTGGGGTATTACCGGCGGCTCGATTACCGCGGGCGGCGGCACCAGCAGCATCGCCTTCACCGCCACCGGTCCGGGCCCGCTCACGCTCAACGTCACGGTGACTAACGCTGCCGGCTGCAGCGATGCGAAGTCCGCCAACGTAAACGTCATCCTTCCCACCGTGACTGTTACCTCCGTCAGTCCGGCCAACGGCGTAGCGGCGGGCGGTACGCCGGTGACCATCAACGGTAGCGGCTTCGCCAGCGGCGCCGGCGTTGCCTTTGGCGGAATTGCGGCCACGAATGTCGTCGTAGTCAGCTCCAGCCAGATCACCGCGAATACGCCGGTCCACTCAGCCGTCTCCGTGAACGTTGCCGTTACGAATACTGACACATCGACGGGCACGCTTACTTCCGGCTATCTTTATCTGACGCGGCTGTTCGATCCGAACAGCGACAGCCTTCTCGACGCGTCCGACATCTTCTATCTCGTCAACTTCCTTTTCATGGGTGGACCGGCACCGCATGGACCGAGTGGCAGTTTGCCGTCCGGTGATGCGAACGGTGATGGCAACATTGATTCGTCCGACATCTTCTATCTCGTCAACTCACTTTTCCTTGGCGGCCCGAAGCCGAGTGCGTCTCCGATGGCGCCCCGAGGAACGGCTATTGGAGCGGAAGGGCAGCAAATCGCTGGCTCTATCGTCCTCGGCAAGCCGGTTTCGCGCGACGGCCATTTCATCGTGCCGGTCATCATGACGGTCAACGCCGGATCGATCGTGCCTCAGGCAATGTCGCTCCGCATTCACTTCGATGGTGAAGCATTGGGCGAAGCCGCGGTGCGAAAAGCGGGTGTGGCGAAGGACGTCCCAACTGTGTTTGAGCTGAGCCGCCAGTCCGGCAACGATCTGGCCTACCTCGTCTCGTACGATCCGCGTGGTCTTGCCCTGGGCGTGTCGCGTTCCGTAGTCGTGGCAGAGATCGATGTCGAGTCTGTCGATACCGATGTTTCGCTCAGTGTCGACCCGTTGCTGACGATGCTGAGCGATCAGTCGGGAACCCTGACTGCGACCGTCGCGAACGGAAAACTCCAGGTCAGCGGCACGACGATCCGGAGCGGTAATACGCCGCGGTCCCATGCCCCGGACATGCAGTGAACTGAGCTCCGTTTTATACCACCTGATCATGGCGAGCGCAGCCGCGAAAGCATCGCGGTTCGCGAGATTGATGGTAATCTTCCGGGCACTCGTCGCCCAATCGCAATAATTTTTTTCTACGAAGACTCCGCCTCAAAATGAAACGTGTCGGAGCCTCAATAATGCCTTTTGACCCATTCACGTCTTCAAACTCAAGGACGAACCCATGAAACGCACCCTCCAGATACTACTCGTAGCGTTGATGTTTGTATCGGCAGCCAGCGGCGCCGCGACGAAGAAGGCGAAAGGCGAGACGAACAAGAAGCTCGTTCCCGCAGCCTCCACCGATACCGATCAGAAGGCGGAGAGCAAGAAGACGCCAGCAGCGACGAGCACCAGCATCCCGCATATCCCGTTCGTACCAACACCTCAGAATCTGGCGGGCGACGAGACCGATCCCGATCTCCCGCAGCACCTGCAGGGACAGATCGACAAGGCGGAGTACCTTCGCCTGCGCGACGAATACATCGGTCTTCTGCGCGGCATCGATCCGGATCCGACGCTGGTCTTCGACATTGCAAAGCGCAACGTAGCCATCCAGTCGATGGAGCACCAGGTTCCCACTCGGCCCGGCAATGTGCCTTTCCCCGGCTGGATGCCCATCGGCCCGTCACCGGTTCCGAACGGTCAGACGCAGCAGTTTCCGAGCGTAGCGCCCGTGAGCGGCCGGGCGACCTGCGTCGTCGTCGACCCGACGAATTCAAACAAGGTCTATCTCGGTACCGCGCAGGGCGGCGTATGGCGGACGCTCGATGGCGGAGCGACGTGGACGCCGATCTTCGACGCGGCACAGTCGCTGGCGATTGGCGCGCTGGCTCTGGCTCCCTCCAATCCCACGATCCTTTACGTCGGAACGGGCGAGCCGAACAACTCAGCGGACTCGTATTTCGGCGTCGGTGTTTATCGAATCGATAATGCCGACACCACGGCCGATCTTGCCGGCCCGATCAACCCTCAGATTACGACGGGCACGACGACGGCACTCACGTACAACTGCTTCAACGGACGCGCGATCTCGAGGATCCTCGTCAATCCCGCCAACCCGGCGAACATCTTCGTCTCGACCGCCGCGGGCGTCGCGGGCGCGGCTGGAAACGCCCTATCCAATACGATTCCTCCACTCGCGCTTCGCGGTGTGTTCCGCTCGACGAACGCGACCGCGGCTGCGGGCTCGGTGACGTTCCAGAAGCTCGTCGTCAATACCGACGGCAGCCTTGACTCTCCGGGCACCGGAAACACGTCGATCTTCGACATGGTCTTCGAGCCCGGCAATGCGAACAATCTGCTCGTCTCGACGTCGGGCGCGGCGACGGGCGGCGTCATCATGCGTTCCACGAACGCGCTCGCCGCAACGCCGACATTCACACAAGTCCTTTTTCCAGGCTTCAACGGTCTGGTCATGCATCTGGCCATCAATAAAGTCGGCGCGGTCGTTACCGTGTACTTGGCGTCGAATGAGCCGTCCACAGTCACCGCATGCTCGAGCATCGGACAGGCCGGCCGGGTTCGCAAATCCGTTGACGGCGGCGTGACCTGGAGCGCTCCGCTCGTCGCCGCGGAAGGATACTGCGGCGGTCAGTGCTCGTACGACAATCCGGTCGCTGTCGATCCAAACGACGCGAACATCGTCTACATCGGCGGCAATGCACGCGGCACGTGTTCCGACGTCCTGAAGCGCTCCGCGAACGGCGGCACGACTTTCACCCGTGACGACACGGGGCTCCATGCCGACTCTCACGGCCTCTTCATCGATCCTCTTACCGTACCGTCGACCGTCTGGTTCGTAAACGACGGCGGCGTGTGGAAGCGCCAGGATGCAGTCGCCGGAACAGCCTGGCTCAACCAGAATACGAACGGTCTCAATACCATCCAGTTCGTCAGCCTGGCGGTCCATCCCACCGATCAGTTCCTGACGCTCGGCGGTACGCAGGACAACGGCACTGAAGCGATGACGGCGTCCTATGGCAACTGGGTCTCGGCCGAGAGCGGCGACGGCGGCTTCGCCCTCATCGACCAGAGCTCCACGGACACGACGAACGTCACGATGTACCACACGTTCTTCAACCAGACGAACAACTTCATCGGCTTCGACCGGACCAATCTCGGCACGTGCCTTCCGCCTCCCGATGCCAGCAAAGACTCCTGGGAGTTCCGCGGCGGTGGCTTCACGAACGACCCGACTCTCTCGTGCGACGGAACGGCGTTTACCGTCTCGAACGGAATCAACAAAGCGGATACGGTCCTCTTCTATGCGCCGATGGCCCTCGGACCGGGCACGCCGAACACGCTCTACTTCGGCACCGACAAGCTCTATCGCTCAACCGATCGCGGCGACACGATGCCCGCCGTCAGCCAGGTGTTTGTGGCCTCCGTCGCCGTCTCCGCGATCGGCATTGCTCCGGCGAACGATAACGTCCGCATCGTTGGTCTTCGGAACGGAAAGGTCTTTGCCACCACGACCGGCGCGAACCCGCTCCTCGACACGGGCTTCGTGGCTCCGGCCAATGCCACCGCTAGCGCGACGAACAAGCACGTCGCACGGGCCGTAATCGATCCCCTCAACAACAACACCGCGTACGTCACGCTCGCGTACTACACGAATCCCTCGACCGCCGGACAGATCTGGCGGACGACCAATCTCAATGCCGCCACTCCGACCTGGACTTCGATCGGAAACACCGCCACCGGACTTCCGAACGTCCCCGTCAACGGCTTCGTAGTCGATACCGGAGACCCGGGTTTCCCTGGCGCATCCGTCCTCTATGCGGGCACCGACATCGGCGTCTTTGTATCGACCAATGGCGGTGCGTCGTGGAATCCGTTTGGGAATCCGCTGCTGCCGCGCGTTGCGATCTTCGATCTCGTCATGCAGCCGTCCTTCCGAATTCTCCGCGCGGCAACGCATGGCCGAGGCGCCTGGCAGATTGGTCTGCCGGGAAGCAACTGCGTACCGGTCCCGCCAACACCGACCGCTACGCCCGGCGGCGCCACGACATTCTGCGCCGGCGGCAGCGTCACGCTTACGTCGAGCAGCGCTACCGGCAACCAGTGGTACGACGGAGTGACCCTCCTGCCAGGTCAGACCAACCAGACTTACGTCGCCACAACCTCAGGCAACTACAACGTCGTCGTCACCGCTCTCTGTCCGAGCGCCCATTCCGCATCGACGACGGTCACGGTCAATCCGCTGCCTGCCACGCCCTCGATCAGCGGGACGCTGGTCTTCTGCGCCGGCGGCAATACGACCCTGACCTCGGACAGCGCATCCGGCAACCAGTGGTTCGTTGGCGGCAATACCCCGCTCGCCGGCGAAACCAACCAGACATACCTCGCCACCGCCGCGGGCAGCTACACCGTTCAGGTCACCGACGGCAATGGCTGCGTCAGCGCAATGTCCGCTCCGGCTGTCGTCGTCCAGAACAACCCGCCGCCGGTTCCGACGATCGCCGGCACGACGAACGGAACCGGCACGCAGGATCAGGCCTGCCCCGAACAGCCGTTGACGCTCACGGCCACCTCGGCAGGCGCGACTTCGTTCCAGTGGTATCAGGACAACAACACTCTCAACGGCGAGACGGCATCGACCTATCAGGCGACGGGCGTCGGCACGTACTACGTCACCGCGACAATAAACGGTTGCACCTCGGCGCAGTCGGCTGGCTACGTCGTCCAGGACCCAACGCCGCACAGCGCCTTCCTCAACGCGGCCGGACCCACCACCTTCTGCGCCGGCGGCAGTGTCACCTTGCAGTCCAACAGCGCCACTGGCATTCAGTGGTATCTCGATGGCAATCCGCTCCCCAATCCGAACAACCAGAATCGAACCGTTTCCGTGGGCGGCACTTATACGGTCATCCTGAATGCGCTCGGATGCCACAGCCAGATATCGAACTCGATCGTCGTCACCGTGAATCCGCTTCCGGCCACGCCAACCGCGACCCCGGGCGGCCCGACCACCTTCTGCGCCGGCGGCAGCGTCACGCTGACCTCGAACGCAGCTTCGGGTAACCAGTGGCTCCTCAACGGCAACCCGATCGGCGGTGCGACGAATACGACGTACGTTGCCACCGCCTCGGGCAGTTACACGGTAACGACCACCGACGGCAACTCCTGCACCAGCGCGCCGTCATCCGCCGTCGTTGTCACGGTCAATCCGCTTCCAGCAGCACCGACGATCACTCCGGGAGGCCCGACAACGTTCTGTACCGGCGGCAGCGTCACGCTGACATCCAGCGCCGCGACCGGCAATCAGTGGTTACTCAACGGCAACCCCATCGGCGGCGCGACGAACACCACCTACGTCGCCACCGCGTCGGGCAACTACACGGTCACCACGACCGACGGCAACAGCTGCACCAGCACCGCCTCGGCTGCGACAACCGTCACCGTCAACCCGATCCCGGCCACTCCGACCGCCACGCCCGGCGGCCCGACCACGTTCTGCACCGGTGGCAGCGTCCTGCTCACGTCCAGCAGCGCGTCTGGCAACCAGTGGTTCCTCAACGGCAACCCGATCGGTGGCCAGACGAATCAGACGTACAGCGCAACCGCCAGCGGCAGCTACACCGTGACGACCACCGACGGCAACGCCTGCACCAGCGCAGCTTCGGCCGCGGTTGTCGTGACCGTGAATCCGATCCCGGCCACACCGACGATCACGCCTGGCGGCCCGACCACCTTCTGCACGGGCGGCAGCGTCACGCTGACTTCGAGCAGCGCCTCCGGCAATCAGTGGTTCCTCAATGGCAACCCGATCGGTGGCGCCACCAGTCAGAGCTACCCGGCCGCTGCGTCGGGCAGCTACACAGTCACGGTCACGACGAGCGGCTGCACGAGCAGCCCATCGGCGGCGACCGTGGTTACCAATAATCCCAATCCAAACGCCACGATCACTGCACCTGCGAGCGTGGTGAAAAACTCGACCGGCAACGTTGCCTCCGTGGCCAATGCAGGCGCTGGCGCAACGTACGCGTGGAGCATCACCAACGGCACGATCACCGCGGGCACCGGAACCAATAGCATCACATTCACTGCCGGTTCGCCCGGCACGCTGACGCTCAACGTTACTGTAACGACGAGCGCCGGCTGCAGCGACACCAAGTCAGCCAACGTGAATGTCGTCCTACCGACAGTCACCGTAACGTCCGTCTCGCCGGCATTCGGCACGGGCACCGGCGGCACGTCGGTGACGATCAACGGCACGAACTTCGCGAGCGGCGCGAGCGTCACCTTCGGCGGAGTCGCAGCAACCAGCGTCGTCGTGGTCAGCGGCATCAAGATCACCGCGAAGACGCCGGCTCATCCCACCGGCGCGGTCAACGTGACCGTCACCAACCCCGATACGTCCACCGGCACGCTCGTCGGGGGCTATCAATACAACCCGCAGGTGTTCGATCCAAACGGTGACGGCACGATTACCTCGGCCGATATCTTCTACCTCGTGAACTATCTCTTCATGAACGGACCGGCGCCGAGCGGTCCGGGCGGTGTGTTGTCCGGTGACGCCAACGGCGACGGTGTCGTCAGCTCCGCCAACATCTTCTATCTCGTCAACTATCTCTTCCTCGGCGGCCAGAAGCCGAACGTTCCGTCCGCGCTCCCGGGCAATCCGCGCGGCACGGCAATCGGAGCGGAAGGTCCGCAACTCGCCGGGTCGATCACACTCGGCAGCGCAGTTCTTCGCGGCGGACATTACTTCGTGCCGGTCATCATGACCGCCAACGCCGGTTCGATGACGCCGCAGTCGATGTCGTTCCGCGCTCACTTCGAGACCGACGGCACGATCGGTGATGTCACCGTGCGCAGTGCAGGTGCTGCGAAGAGCGCTGGCGTTCCGTTGTTCGAGATGAGCCCGCGCAAGGGGAGCGACCTGTCCTACATCGTCTCCTACGATCCTCGCAACGGTGGCCTCAACCTCGGCGCATCGCACTCCGCGGTGGTAGCCGAGATCGAAGTGGCGGCGAACGACGCAAACATCGCCATCAGTCTCGATCCAGCCGTGACGATGCTCAGCGATCAGTCAGGAACGATGACCGCAACCGTCGCCAATGGAAAACTCAAATTGAACGGCGCGACGATCCGAAATGACGTGCCGAAGCAACCGCGCGCACCGCGCAGTGAGATGAACTAGTGGGTGGAAGGAACGATATGAAACGGTACACAAGTCATTCGAAGCTCATTCGCGCCGTTCTGATGATCGGTGTCGTTGCCGGACTACTGCAGGCGCCAATCGCCGAAGCAGTGGTCGCCATCCCTGATACCGTCACGGTGGCAACCGTGAACGGAAACGTTGGCAGCGTCATCGACGTACCGGTCTGCATCCGCGATGCGTCCGGTACTCCGCTCGGTCTCGATCAACCGCCTGGATCGCGCATCCAGTCGTACGCAATCAAAGTGACGTATTCGCCGGCGTCGTCGGTGTCATCGATCACCTTCACCCGCGCGGGTATCACCTCCTCGCTGACTCCGACGTTCGAAATCAGCCCCGCAAGCGCCGGAGCGATCTCGCTCCTCGACACGTTCCAGGAATCGACCAACCTGATTCCGTTCACTCTCGATGGTGCGCTGCCGGGGAATCAGGTCGCACATCTCAGCGTCACGTTGTCGTCGTCCGCGCCGGTGGGATCGGTGGTGACACTGACGGTCGATCCGGTTCTCACGCAGCTCACCGATGAAGCGGGTGACCCGGGCACGATCGAGAGCACGGGCAACGGCCGGCTCGTACTTGTCAACGGTGCCATCACGGTCCTGCCGTCGATTCCGGCGATGTCGCATATCGTCATCATGATGCTCGGCCTTGCCCTCGCTCTCATCGGAGTGCGATTCATTCGCTTCCACTAGTTCGCTTCGCGCCCGTGCGGCTCGGACGTAATGTCCGGCCGCACGTGCGGGTGGGCATTTTCCCTTTCCATTTCGCCTCCGCTCACATCCGGAAAGAAGCTGGATGTGTGGAGCACGTGTACAAGGCAGAGCCGCGGCCGGGCGATCGCTCTTTTTCCGCGACCCATCTCCGCTCGTAACGAGCGTGACATCCGGCGGCTCGAGATCAGCAGGATGGGGGAATCAGATCCCGATCGAACGCCGAGGTCGTGACGGCGTCCCGGTCCGGTAACCGGCATACCTCCTTCGTCCTGCTGCTGTCCGACGACTCGAATGGGTCTGTTGGCTCCCTGGATGGATGTAGACAAGCTCAGTTACTTGTTGATGCAACTGCCGCGGCAATCTGGCATCATCTCCTTGCCCAACTTCGCCCAGGCCCCGCCACTGCTAACTAAAGGAAAGACCCATGAAACGAGTCCTCGTCGCTCTACTTGTCGCTTTGGTCGTGCTATCCAGTTTCGCCGCCACCGCCAAAAAGAAAAAGATCAAGCCGGCCGGCAATCAGGAAGTACTCGTCCCCACGGCGACGGAGAACCGCAAACCGGTCCCGCAGCCCAAGAGCCGGAAACTCCTGAACGCTGACGACGATCTGGATCCCATCAGGAGCTCCGGCCCGGTAGTAGTCGGGCCAGCAGTCGAGACGCGGATGAACAAAGCGTCGTCGCACAAACTCGACCTCCGCTCGCTCCCGTTCATCGCGCCGGAGAAGTTCGAGCGTCCCGAGCACGAAGCGCCGCCCTCGAATCCGACTACTCTCGGTGCTCATCTCGTTGGAGCGCCGCCACCGACGTCCTTGCCGCAGCCGCCGCAGAGGAGCACGCCCGCACCGGCGCCGCTCGCGACGTTCGACGGCCTCGATTTTGCCAACTGGGGCGCCCGGCCATCCTCCCGACACGAATGGCGACGTCGGACCGAACTATTACATCCAGACCATCAACACCTCGATCGGTGTCTTCCGGAAGTCCGACGGCGTGCGCGTGGCCGCGTTCACCTTCAACACGTTCATGAGTCAGGGCAACTTCGGGAATCTCTGCGACACGAACAACTTCGGCGATCCTGTCGTCCTGTACGACAGCTTCGAAGACCGTTGGATCATCACCGACTTTGCGTTCCAGCTTGTCAGCGGCAACGTCGTCAATCCGCCGGGCAACTTCCAGTGCTTCGCCGTCTCCATGAACGGTGATCCGGTCACCGGCGGATGGAACTTCTACTCGATCAACACCACCGGCGGTCTCGGCGACTACCCGAAGCTCGGCATCTGGCCCGACGGTCTCTACATGTCAGTGAACATGTTCGGCTACCCTTCCGGAGCCCCGTTCCAGAACACGAGGCTTTATGCGCTGAACAAGGCGCAGATGTACGCGGGCAGCCCGACGGTGAAGGTCGTCTCATTCGACCTGCCGTCGGATCAGTTCACGGTCATTCCGGCGAACGCGCGATTGCAGACGGGCACGCCGCCAACAGGAAGTCCGAACTACTTCGCCTCGGTGTGGAACTTCCTGGATTCAGTCCAGATCTGGAAGTTTCATGTCGATTGGAACAACTTCGCGCTCTCTACCGTCACCGGCGCCAGCAATGCCAGCACGAACCTCTGGTGGGAGCAGTTCAGCCGGAGCGGGACCTCGACCGCGCCGACAACGGCCAACTTCAATGACACGCTTTATCCGCGCCTCATGGTGCAGAACCAATACTCGAAGTTCGGGCCTGCCGAATCGCTGTGGTTGAGCCATACGGTCGGTGCCGGAAATCCCGGAGCGGTGAACGCCACGTCGTCCCAGTCGGCCGTCCGCTACTACCAGGTCGACGTCACCGGGGGCACCGTCGCCGCCTCGATGCCGCAGAGCTTCACGTACAGCCCTGACGCAACGGTCTATCGCTACATGCCGAGCGTCGCGGTGAACCGCGCTGGCGACCTGGCAATCGGCTACAGCACGTCGAACGCCACCACCAATCCGACCCTGAGTTACGCTGGCCGTCTCGCCGGTGATGCGCCGAACACCATCACCCTCACCGAACAACTTCTTTTCCAGGGAACCGGCTCACAGAGCGGCACGTGCGGCACCACCTGCACCCGCTGGGGCGACTACAGCGCCATGACGCTCGATCCGGACGGTTGCAAGTTCTGGTACACGAACGAGTATTACGCCACCACCGGCCTCAATCATCAGACCCGTATCGGCTCGTTCGTTTATCCGTCGTGTACTCCCGTGGGAGCGGGCGGCAGCGTGCAGGGGACGGTCACTGCAGCCGTGGGCGGCGCGCCCATCAGCGGCGCGACGGTGAGTCTCGGCGCGCGGACGACAACGGCCAACGCGTCCGGCGGCTATGTCTTCACCGGCATTCCGGCGGGAACGTATCCCACGATCACCGCCAGCTATCCCGGCTATAACCCCTCGACCGCCAACGCGATCGTGGTCACCGATGGCGGCACCACCACGCAAAACTTCTCGCTCACGTCCGCAAACACCGGCACTTGCCTCCTCGACACGACCCAGGCCGACTTCCAGGGCGGCGTCGCCACGAACGTGGAGGTGACCTCCAGTCCGGGCGACGTCAAGCTAACGAACCCGAACATCATCGACCAGCAGAGCGTCACGTCGATCGCAGGTGGCTTCGGCCTCACGTCCACGACCTGGAACGGCCAGACGTTCAAAGCTGGCGTCAGTGGCACGCTTGTGGCCGTCGACGTCAATCTCTTCTGTCTGAGTTGCACCGGCACCACGCCGAACTTCACTGCATCCATCCGGGCCACGAGCGCAGGCCTTCCGACCGGAGCAGATCTGGTATCGACGACGATACCCGGTTTCAATGACGGTGGAGCCGGCAGTACACACACCGCCGATTTCAGCGCCACCCCATTCACCCTTACCGCAGGCACCACCTACGCGTTCGTCATCCGTCCCGTCGCCAACCCATCGACCGGCGGCTACGACTTCAGCGTCAGTTTCACACCGAATCCCTACGCCTTCGGCAGCCGCGTCTCTTCCACCAATAGCGGCGGGACCTGGACCGCTACGGCGACGCGCTCGGCAATTTTCCACACCTACGTGAACAATGGCTTTTCGCCGTCTGGCAACCTCGTCTCGTCGGTCAAGGACGGGAACCCGTCGGTCGGCAACTCGCCAACGTGGACGACGCTGTCGTGGAACGCCGTAACTCCGGCCAATACGACAATCCAGTTCCAGGCCGCGGGAGCCAGCAGCCCGAATGGACCGTTCAACTTCGTCGGTCCGGACGGAACCCCCGGCACGTTCTTCACGACCTCGGGTGCCTCGATCGCGCAATTCAACGGCTCCCGTTATCTCGAGTACAAGGCCTTCCTCACATCGACGAACAACACCGTCACGCCCACGCTGAATGACGTCACGGTTTGCTTCGCCAACGTCGCCTGCGGCGCGTCCGCGCCAACGATCACGCCAACTCCGGCGTCCCTCTGTCCGTTGTCGACCGGCAACACCGCTTCCGTTCCCGCCGGCGCCATCAATTACTCATGGGCCGTCACCAACGGCACGATCACGAGCGGCGTATCGTCGCCAACCGTGACCTATACGGCTGGACCGTTCGGCACAGTCGGGCTGCAATTGACCGAGACCGATGCCACCGGGTGCGTCGTCGTGAGCACGGCGAGCGTTCCGATCGCGCCTGGTCCACCAGCCATCACGCCCGGCGGACCGACCACGTTCTGCACCGGCGGCAGCGTCACGCTGAGCTCGAGCGCCGTCACCGGCAACCAGTGGTACCTCAACGGCAACCCGATCGGCGGGGAAACCAATCAGACCTACATTGCCACGGCCACGGGCAACTACACTGTCACCACGACCTCCGGCCCCTGCACGAGCGTTCCTTCGGCGCCAGTTGCCGTCACAGTCAATCCGCTGCCTGCCACTCCCTCGATCAGCGGCACGCTCACCTTCTGCACCGGCGGCAACACCACGCTGACCTCGAGCAGCGCCGCCGGCAACCAGTGGTTCCTCGGCGGCAACCCGATCGGCGGCGCCACCAACCAGAATTACGTCGCTACCGCAGCGGGCAGCTACACCGTGCAGGTGACCGACGGCAACGGCTGCGTCAGCGCCATGTCCGCTCCGGCTGTCGTCACCGTCACCCCGACTCCGCCAACGCCAACCATCACTCCCAACGGCTCGGTCATCGCCTGCGACAGCGGCACGCTTACCTCGAGCAGCGCCACAGGCAACCAGTGGTACTACCAGGGCAATCTGCTCCCCGGTGAGACCAACCAGACGCTCAACGTCGACAATGACGGAGACTACACCGTCGTCGTCACGGTCAGCGGCTGCCCGAGCGCGGCATCGGCGGCGACCAGTGTCGACGCTCATGTGCGGCCGGGTCCAGCATTCCTCAACGCAGCCGGACCGACCACCTTCTGCGCCGGCGGCAGCGTCACGCTGCAGTCCAACAGCGCCACCGGCATCCAGTGGTACCTCGACGGGAATCCGCTCCCCAATCCGAACAATCAGAACCGCACCGTGTCGGTGGGCGGCACCTACACGGTGACGTTGAACAATCAGGGCTGCATCAGCAATGTCAGCAATTCCATCGTCGTCACCGTGAACCCGCTTCCGGCCGCGCCAACGGCGACCCCCGGCGGTCCGACCACCTTCTGCGCCGGCGGCAGCGTCACGCTGACATCCAGCGCCGCGAGTGGCAATCAGTGGTTACTCAACGGCAACCCCATCGGCGGCGCCACGAACACCACGTACGCTGCCACCCTCTCGGGCAGCTACACGGTAACGACCACCGACGGCAACTCCTGCACCAGCGCGCCGTCATCCGCCGTCGTTGTCACGGTCAATCCGCTTCCAGCCGCACCGACGATCACTCCGGGAGGCCCGACAACATTCTGTACCGGCGGCAGCGTCACGCTGACATCCAGCGCCGCGAGCGGCAATCAATGGTCTCTGAACGGCAACCCAATCGGCGGCGCGACGAACACCACGTACGTCGCCACCGCCTCGGGCAGCTACACGGTCATTACCACTGACGGCAACAGCTGCACCAGCGCCGCCTCGGCTGCGACAACCGTCACCGTCAACCCGATCCCGGCCACTCCGACCGCGACGCCCGGCGGCCCGACCACGTTCTGCACCGGTGGCAGCGTCCTGCTCACGTCCAGCAGCGCGTCTGGCAACCAGTGGTTCCTCAACGGCAACCCGATCGGTGGCCAGACGAATCAGACATACAGCGCAACCGCCAGCGGCAGCTACACCGTGACGACCACCGACGGCAACGCCTGCACCAGCGCCGCGTCAGCCGCAGTCGTCGTGACTGTGAATCCGATTCCTGCCACGCCAACGATCACCCCTGGCGGCCCGACCACCTTCTGCACGGGCGGCAGCGTCACGCTGACTTCGAGCAGCGCCTCCGGCAACCAGTGGTTCCTTAATGGCAACCCGATCGGTGGCGCCACCAGTCAGAGCTACCCGGCCGCTGCGTCGGGCAGCTACACAGTCACGGTCACGACGAGCGGCTGCACGAGCAGCCCATCGGCGGCGACCGTGGTTACCAATAATCCCAATCCAAACGCCACGATCACTGCACCTGCGAGCGTCGTGAAAAACTCGACCGGCAACGTTGCCTCCGTGGCCAATGCAGGCGCTGGCGCAACGTACGCGTGGAGCATCACCGGCGGCACCATCACCGCGGGCACCGGCACCAACAGCATCACCTTCACCGCGGGCGCGTCACCCGGCACGCTGACGCTCAACGTCACGGTGACGACAAGCGCTGGCTGCAGCGACACGAAGTCGGCCAACGTAACCGTCGTCCTCCCGACAGTCACCGTGACGTCCGTCTCGCCGGCATTCGGCACGGGGACCGGCGGCACCTCGGTGACGATCAACGGCACGAACTTCGCGAGCGGCGCGAGCGTCACCTTCGGCGGAGTCGCAGCAACCAGCGTCGTCGTGGTCAGCGGCATCAAGATCACCGCGAAGACGCCGGCTCACCCCACCGGCGCGGTCAACGTGACCGTCACCAACCCCGATACGTCGACCGGCACGCTCGTCGGGGGCTATCAATACAACCCGCAGGTGTTCGATCCAAACGGTGACGGCACGATTACCTCGGCCGATATCTTCTACCTCGTGAACTATCTCTTCATGAACGGACCGGCGCCGAGCGGTCCGGGCGGTGTGTTGTCCGGTGACGCCAACGGCGACGGTGTCGTCAGCTCCGCCAACATCTTCTATCTCGTCAACTATCTCTTCCTCGGCGGCCAGAAGCCGAACATTCCGTCCGCGCTGCCAGGCAATCCGCGCGGCACGGCAGTCGGAGCGGAAGGCCCGCAACTCGCCGGGTCGATCACACTCGGCAGCGCCGTTCTCCGCGGCGGACATTACTTCGTGCCGGTCATCATGACCGCCAACGCCGGCTCGATGACGCCGCAGTCGATGTCGTTCCGCGCTCATTTCGAGACCGACGGCACGATCGGTGATGTCACCGTGCGCAGTGCAGGTGCTGCGAAGAGTGCTGGCGTTCCGTTGTTCGAGATGAGCCCGCGCAAGGGGAGCGACCTGTCGTACATCGTCTCCTACGATCCGCGCAACGGTGGCCTCAACCTCGGCGCATCGCACTCCGCGGTGGTAGCCGAGATCGAAGTGGCAGCGAACGATGCAAACATCTCCATCAGCCTCGATCCAGCCGTGACGATGCTCAGCGATCAGTCAGGAACGATGACCGCAACCGTCGCCAATGGAAAACTCAAATTGAACGGCGCGACAATCCGAAATGACATGCCGAAGCAACCGCGCGCACCGCGCAGTGAGATGAACTAGTGGGTGGAAGGAACGATATGAAACGGTACACAAGTCATTCGAAGCTCATTCGCGCCGTCCTGATGATCGGTGTCGTTGCCGGACTACTGCAGGTGCCAATCGCCGAAGCACTGGTCGCCATCCCTGACACCGTCACGGTGGCAACCGTGAACGGAAACGTTGGCAGCGTCATCGACGTGCCGGTCTACATCCGCGATGCGTCCGGTACTCCGCTCGGTCTCGATCAACCGCCCGGATCGCGCATCCAGTCGTACGCCATCAAAGTGACGTATTCGCCGGCGTCGTCGGTCTCGTCGATCACGTTTACGCGCGCGGGCATCACGTCCTCGCTGACTCCGACGTTTGAAATCAGCCCCGCAAGCGCAGGAGCGATCTCGCTCCTCGACACGTTCCAGGAATCGACCAACCTGATTCCGTTCACTCTCGATGGTGTGTTGCCGGGGAATCAGGTCGCACATCTCAGCGTCACGTTGTCGTCGTCCGCGCCGGTGGGATCGGTGGTGACACTGACGGTCGATCCGGTTCTCACGCAGCTCACCGATGAAGCGGGCGACCCGGGCACGATCGAGAGCACCGGCAACGGCGGGCTCGTACTTGTCAACGGTGCCATCACGGTCCTGCCGTCGATTCCGGCGATGTCGCATATCGTCATCATGATGCTCGGCCTTGCCCTCGCTCTCATCGGAGTGCGATTCATTCGCTTCCACTAGTTCGCTTCGCGCGTGCGGCTCGGACTTTTATGTCCGGCCGCACGTGCCGGTGAAACGGGACCCGAGACGTTCTGTTGGAACGAGTGGCGCGTGCAAACAACACGTGAGACCGAGACCGCGTAACCCCGCTACACTCCCTCCATGCCGCGGCGCCGATTGTCCATTCGCTGGTGGTTGGGTGCGCTGGTGGCGGGAGCAGTCCTGCCGCTGTTGCTTCTTCTCATCTGGATCTACGGGACGCAAGTCAGGCGCGAAGAACAGGACGCGCGCGAGACGGCGCTGCAGATTGCGCGCACGACAGCCTCGAGGATGCGTTTGTTACACACCGATTCCCTTGCGCTGATGAGAGATATGGCCGCGCGGCCCCGTATCCGCGATCTCGACCGCGCGCCGTGTGACCCGCTTTTCGTCATCGTCGATTTCTTTCCGCAATATGCCGATTTATTGCTCTTCGATCGGGCCGGGTCTCTGGTCTGCGGCGCGCAGCCGGCGCCCGAGGATCGAGCGGTATCGGACTTGGCGCGGCAGTGGATCGCAGCGACTCTTCGCGATGGAGGGCTGCCCCCTGGTACTCCGGTCATCCGCCCGCTGGGCAATCGTTGGGTGTCGGTGTTGTCGGTGCCCGTCCGCGGGGCCGAAGGCGGCGTGAATGGCACGCTCGTGCTCGTCCAGTTGCCGGAGGCGCTGGCCACTCCGCTGCCTCCGGATGCCGTGATGACGATTCTCGATCGCCGCGGCACCATCGTGGCGCGCTCCACCGATCCCCATCGATGGACCGGACGCAATGTGCGCGGAATGAGCGTGGCCGATCTCGCACTGCATCGTGGTGATGGAACGGCCGAAGCGATCGGCGTCGACGGTGTCTCGCGGCAGTACGGATTCAGCGCCGTCCCGGAGCTCGGCTGGCATATCTACGTCGGTATTCCGACGGCCACCGTCATGCAGCCGGTACGGCAGATGTTTGTGCGCGGCGCGGCCGGCGGCGCGGCCATCATCATTCTCGTAGCCGGCCTTGCCGTGCTGTTGGCGCGCGCCGTGGAACGGCCAGTGGCGGCGCTCTCGCGTGCCGCGGAGCAGGCGGCTGCCGGCGCATTTGGAAAGGCCGGCATCGCCGGCCCGAGCGAGATCGCGCAACTGGGCGAGACATTCAACACGATGCTCGCGCGCCGCCTCGAAGCGGAGCAACGCCTGATCGAAGGCGAGCGGGATCGGAAAGCACTCTCGGATCGTCTTCTTCTTGTCCAGGAGGAAGAGCGGACGCGGA
This sequence comes from Thermoanaerobaculia bacterium, assembly GCA_963719365.1. Taxonomy (GTDB): domain Bacteria; phylum Acidobacteriota; class Thermoanaerobaculia; order Gp7-AA8; family Gp7-AA8; genus JADGNZ01. The sequence continues at coordinate 4,620,588 of OY970380.1, forward strand.
TCGCACGCGAGCTGCACGACGACCTCGGGCAGTCCCTCACCGCACTGAAGATGGATGTCGGCGGCCTGCTGTTGATGACGCCGCCCTCAGCCGCGAGCGAGCCTCTGCGCAATCGGATTGCGCGCACGCTCGACGAGATGGTCACGTCGGTGCAGCGCATCTCTTCCGAGCTGCGTCCCAGCGTTCTCGACGACCTCGGGCTGCTGGCCGCCATCGAAGCCGAGGCCTCGCGGTTCGAGCAGCGCACCGGAATCGAATGCGAGCTCTCGCTGCCCGGCGACACCGAGTTGCGCATGAAAGGCGCCGCGGTCACCGTCATCTATCGCATCGTGCAGGAAGCGCTGACGAACGTTTCCCGCCACGCCAACGCCACGCGGGTCGAGCTGCGGCTGCGTCAGCGAAGCGACGAATTGCTGCTGGAGATCCGTGACGACGGGCGGGGGATCACCGCCGAGGAGGTGCGCGACCCGTTCTCGCTCGGATTGATCGGAATGCGCGAGCGTGCCGCGCTCGCCGGCGGCACGGTTCATTTCGAGGGAGTCACCGGCCGCGGTACGATCGTCTCGGTACGCATTCCGCCGGCCACGAGCCCCGCATGATCAAAGTTCTCATCGCCGATGACCACGACATCGTCCGCGAAGGCGTGAAACAGATCGTCTCCGAGACGAGCGACATCGTCGTCGGTGGGGAAGCGCGCAGCGGAGCCGAGGCGCTCGACCTCGCCCGCGGCGGCGGTTGGGACGTCATCATTCTCGACCTCAACCTTCCCGATCGTCCTGGCCTCGACATCCTGACGCAGTTGCGTGGAATCGCCCCTGTGCTGATTCTGAGTATGCATGCCGAGGCGTCGTACGCATCGCGCGCGCTCCGGAGCGGCGCCCTCGGCTACGTCAGCAAGAGCAGCGCGCGCGAAGACCTCGTGCCCGCAATCCGGAACGTGGCTCGCGGAGAACGCTTTCTCACGCCCGCGCTCGCGCAGCTCCTCGCGTTCGATGCCATGTGGCCGTCTCAAGAGCGATCGCACGAGAATCTCTCCGGCCGCGAGTTCCAGGTTCTCTGCCTCATCGCCGCAGGCAAACCGCCGCGCGACATCGCCGCGGATCTGAACGTCAGCGTCAAGACCGTGGCTACGCATCGTGCCCGTCTCCTTCAGAAAATGGGGCTGCGAAACAACGCCGAACTGGTGCAGTACGCCATTGAGCACCACTTGCTGCCCGACAGCCGTAGGTAATTTACCTACACGCAAACCGTCCGTTTGCTGATGTTCATCGCGCACGACGGAGGGGATCATGCCCGCGGTTCTCCCCCCTGATGACGACGAGTACTCCCCGTACGCAGACGCGCGTTCTGCTGATCGATGACGACGAGCTGATCGCCGGCTCGTTGCATCGCTATCTGCTGACGCGTGGTTTCACGGTTGATGTCGCGCTCGAGCCGGTATCCGCGGCTAGGCTGATGTCGTCATCCAGCTACGGCGTCATCGTGGTCGACCCGTATCTCACCGGTGAAGTGATGCACGCCACCGCTGCACTCATCGAGACCGTGCGCAGGCTGCAGCCCCTGGCCACGCTGATCGTTCTCACCGGTTACAGCTCTCCCGCTCTTCAACTTGTGGCCAGCGTCCATGGCGCCGCCGCAGTCCTGTCCAAGCCGCAGTCAGTCACCTGTCTCGGCGATCTGATTCACAACATTCCCCAGCATGATTCGAGTGAGAGGTCCCTATGAAACGCATCATCCTTGGAGCAGTCATCGTCATCGGTCTGATCGGGACCGCAAACGCGGATTCGAAGCATTCACAACGCACTGCGAAGACTGATCTGCCCGATTGCAGGGGAGTCTCTTCACCAGCACGGATCGAAATCGCGAAAACCGCGAAGGTCGATCCGGCCGTAACTTTCGCGAAAAAACACCGCGCGACCGCGATGCCTGCTTCCGTCGTCTGTGAAAGCAAACTTTGGAAGGCGCTTCACGGAAATCCCAAGGTAGCTACGAAGCGGTCCAGCCGTCTTTCGCCGGACGGACAGAGAGCACTTTCCGGTCCCCTGGGCAGCGGCTGGAAGCCGGTAGGCCCGGAAGATTCGCCGGTGCAGGCGTATCAGGCTCCGCAGCCCGACCTGCGGCCAGTGAATCCAGTTCACGCTCCGCCGCTGCGCAAAGTTCATCCGATCCCACCTCCGAAGCGCGGCGATGACAACGATGATCACGGTCATCCGGAGCCGATCCGCCCCACACCGCCGACGGAATCAGGCGGTCCCGATGGTCCAGTGCAGACTGTCGCGGGTCCTGTGATTTCCGCACCGACCGCTGCCGGCGTTGGCTTCGACGGAGTCGGCGTCGGACTGGGCGGATTCGCACCGAGCAGCAACCCGCCGGACGTCAACGGCCATGTCGGCGCCACGCAGTACGTGCAATGGAACAACACCAGCTTCGCCGTCTTCAGCAAGGCCGGCGCGCTGCTCTACGGACCGGCCGCAGGCAACACCTTATTTCAGTCGCTCGGCGGCGTCTGCGCAACACATAACGACGGGGACCCGGTTGTCAATTACGACATTCTTGCCGGCCGCTGGGTCCTGTCACAGTTTGCGGTCAGCGGACCTGCGGGAAGCGCGTCGCATCAGTGCGTCGCCGTTTCGGTAACGGATGACGCGCTAGGCTCTTACTACCTCTACGACTTCGTGACCGACACTACGAACTTCGTCGACTATCCGCATATCGGCGTGTGGCCCGATGGCTACTACATGACGGCTCACGTCTTCAACGCGGCCGGCACGGCGCAGGTCGCAGCGCGTGTCTACGTCTTCGAGCGCGACAAGATGATCCTCGGCCAAGGTGCCCGCATGCAGCAGAAGGATCTGGGCAAGAACGGCACTGCGTTCCAGTACGGATTTCTCCCGGCAGATCTTGACAGCCTTACCCCCCCGCCGGCCGGCGAGGCCTCCTTTGTCATGGGTCCGAACGGGCAGTTCACCAATCGGACCGATTCGACGCGCGTGGCAGTCACGTGGGGTGTGACACCGACGATTGCGCTGACCGAGACGGTCATTTCGACGGTGGGAATCGTAACGCCAACGTGTGTGAACAACACCGTCGCGCAGCAAAACCGCGACTGCGTCCCGCAGCCTTCGCCCGCCGTCGGGGCCGACGATCTCGACAACATCTCCTTTCACTTCATGTACCGGCTCCCGTACAGGAACTTCGGTGGCAGTCCCGTGCAGGAGTCCCTCGTCGTCAGCGCACCGACGATGGGCAGTCCGACCGGCCACGGCGCCGTCAAATGGATCGAATTCCGCAACGCTGGCAACTCCACCGCCACACCCACGGTCTTTCAGTCAGGCACCTTCGATCCTGATACGTCCTACCGATGGCTTCCTTCGATCGCGATGGATAAGGACCACAACATCGCGCTCGGATACAGCAAATCGAGCACCACCGTGAAGCCTGGCATTTTCATGACCGGCCGCCTGGGCACCGACACCATCAACACGATGGGCGCGGAAACGACGGTTACCGCCGGTATCGGCTCGCAGACCGCTGGCGCCGGGAACCGATGGGGCGATTACAGCGCCATGACACTCGATCCGATCGACCAGTGCACCTTCTGGTACACGAACGAGTATTTGAAAACCAACGGTGCCTTCAACTGGTCCACGCGCGTGGCGACATACAAGTTCCCCTCGTGCACCGCGGCCGCCGCATGGGGAACCGTTTCCGGAACGATCACCGCGTGCGCGACCGGCGTCCCACTTTCCGGCGTCGTGGTCACGCTGAGCAATGGGTTCGCCAGTGCCAGCGACGCCTCCGGCAACTACACCATTCAGGTCCCGGCCGGAACGTACACGGCCAGCGCCGCCGATTCGGATCGCAACTGCACCTCCGGCTCGCCCGCCACCGTCTCTGTCATCGCCACCTCCGGCGCAACGACGACCCAGAACTTCTGCATGTCCGGCGCATCGAACCTGCAGACGAACGGCGTCACGTTTGACGATGCGTCGAACGGCAACAACAACGGCATCATCAATCGCAATGAATGCGTGAAGCTGACCGTCCCGCTGAAGGACAACGGATGCGGGAACGAGTCCGCCATTTCGGCCACGCTGACGACGTCGACACCCGGCGTGACGATTACCCAGAATAGTTCGGCGTATCCCGATCTCGTCATCGACGCCAGCGGCAACAACGCCACACCGTTCCAGTTCCAGACGTCGGCCTCCTTTGTTTGCGGCACGGTGATCAACTTCACCCTCACCGCGAACTACGCGAGTGGGAGCAAGGCGCTCGGAATCAGCCTTCCCACATGTGCCGGCGGCCCGAACCAGACCATTCCGAGCAGCTCGCTGACCGCGGCTGATCTGACGCAGTCCGACCGCCTCGGCCGCGATGGCGTGCCCAGCACCTGCGCCAACAAGACGAACGCCGCCGGCGGGTTTGCCGGCACGAAGTTCTACAAGACGTTCACGTTCACGAATACCAGCGGCGTGGCTGCCTGCTACACCGTCAATCTCACCGCCGCACTCGGCGGCGCGGGCGACATCGAGAGCGCAGCGTATTCGCCCTCGTATAACCCGGCGGCGATCACCACGAACTTCCTTGGCGATACCGGTATCAGCGGCCTCGGCACCACCGTCGGCAGCGCGCAGTACTCATTTACCGTTCCCGCGCTGGCCACGTTCGTCATCGTCGTCAACACCACCGGAACAACGACGTCCTCCGTCTTCAGTGGCACGGTCTCCGGCTTCGTCGACACCACCGCCGGACCGGGTCCCTGTCCCGCCTGCACGCCTCCGGCGACTCCGACCGCCAGCAATGGCGGACCGTATTGCGCCGGCGCCACCATCGCACTCTCCACGCCAACGGTTGCGGGAGGCACGTACGCATGGACCGGCCCGGGCGGATTCACGTCAGCGCTCCAAAACCCAACACGCGCGAGCGCCACGACTGCCGATGCCGGAACGTACTCCGTCACTGTAACGGTGGCCGGCTGCACCTCCGCCGCCGGTACAACCAACGTCGTCGTCAATCCGACACCTGCCACGCCGGCCGCATCGAACACCGGTCCGTACTGCGCGGGTTCGACGATCTCCCTGTCCACTCCCACCGTAGCCGGAGCGACGTATTCATGGACCGGCCCGAACGGCTTCACGTCAGCGCTACAAAATCCGACGCGCGCTAACGCCGCGGCTGCCGATGCCGGAACGTACTCCGTCACCGTGACCGTCTCCGGCTGCACCTCCGCGGCCGGCACGACCAGCGTGGTCGTGAACCCAATCCCCGCGACGCCAACAGCGTCGAACACCGGCCCGTATTGCTCGGGCGGAACGATCTCGCTCTCCACCCCGACAGTCGCCGGTGCCACCTACGCCTGGACCGGCCCGAACGGCTTCACCTCCGCGCTCCAAAACCCCACGCGCACCAGCGCCGCGGTGGCTGATGCCGGAACGTATTCGGTCACCGTTACCGTCACCGGCTGCACGTCCGCCGCGGGCACGACTTCGGTAGTGGTCAACGCAACTCCCGCAACGCCCACCGCATCGAATGGTGGTCCGTACTGCGCCGGAGCGACGATCTCGCTCTCCACACCAACGGTCGCGAGCGCGACGTATGCGTGGACGGGCCCGAACGGATTCACCTCGTCCCTGCAGAACCCGACGCGCGCCAGCGCCGCTGTCGCTGATGCCGGCACCTATTCGGTGACGGTGACTGTCGGCACCTGCACCTCTGCCGCCGGAACGACATCGGTCGTCGTCAATGCCACTCCCGCAACTCCGACCGCCTCGAACGGCGGACCGTACTGCGAAGGCGGAACGATCTCGCTTTCCACGCCCACCGTCGCCAGTGCGACCTACGCATGGACAGGCCCGAACGGCTTCACTTCAGCGATTCAAAATCCCACACGCACCAATGCCACGATCGCTGATGCCGGCACGTACTCCGTGACGATTACCGTATCTGGCTGTACCTCCGCCGCGGGCTCCACTTCCGTCGTTGTCAATCCGACTCCTGCAACGCCAACCGCATCGAACGGCGGCCCGTACTGCGAAGGCGCGACCATTGCGCTCTCGACCCCGACCGTCGCCGGAGCGACGTACGCGTGGACAGGCCCGAACGGCTTCACCTCCGCGCTTCAGAACCCGTCGCGTGGCAGCGTCACGACCGCGGATGCGGGCACGTACTCCGTGACCATCACCGTATCGGGCTGCACCTCGGCCGCGGGATCGACGTCGGCCGTCGTGAACGCGACTCCCGCAACTCCAACCGCCTCAAACGGTGGACCATACTGCGAAGGCGCGACGATCCAACTCTCCACTCCGACCGTCGCCGGTGTCACCTACGCATGGACGGGCCCGAGCGGCTTCACGTCCGCACTTCAGAACCCGACGCGCGCCAGCGTCACGACTGCGGATGCAGGCACGTACTCCGTGACCATCACCGTATCCGGCTGCACTTCAGCTGCCGGAACGACCACTGTCGTCGTTAATCCGATCCCGGCCACGCCAACTGCCTCCAACGGCGGTCCGTATTGCGAAGGCGGAACGATCTCGCTTTCCACGCCCACGGTCGCCGGAGCGACGTACGCCTGGACAGGTCCGAACGGCTTCACCTCCGCGCTTCAGAACCCAACGCGCTCCAACGCCGCGATCGCTGATGCGGGCACGTACTCCGTGACCATCACCGTATCCGGCTGTACCTCGGCCGCCGGATCCACTTCCGTCGTCGTCAATCCGACGCCAGCGACGCCCAGCGCGTCCAACGGCGGACCGTACTGCGAAGGCGCGACGATCCAACTCTCCACTCCGACCTTCGCCGGTGCGACCTACGCCTGGACAGGCCCGAACGGCTTCACCTCCGCGCTTCAGAACCCCTCGCGTGGCAGCGTCACGACTGCGGATGCGGGCACGTACTCCGTGACCATCACGGTATCCGGCTGCACCTCGGCCGCTGGCACGACCTCGGTCGTCGTCAATCCGATCCCGGCCACGCCAACTGCATCGAACGGCGGACCGTACTGCGAAGGCGCGACGATCGCGCTCTCTACTCCGACCGTTGCCGGTGCCACCTACGCATGGACGGGCCCGAGCGGCTTCACCTCCGCACTGCAAAACCCCTCGCGCAGTAACGCCACGATCGCTGATGCCGGCACATACTCCGTGACCATCACGGTATCCGGCTGCCCGTCGGCTGCCGGAACGACCACTGTGGTCGTCAATCCGATCCCGGCCACGCCAACCGCCTCGAACGGCGGCCCGTACTGCGAAGGCGCAACGATCGCGCTCTCCACGCCAACGGTCGCCGGAGCGACGTACTCCTGGACAGGTCCGAGCGGCTTCACCTCCGCGCTGCAAAACCCCACGCGCAGTAACGCCACGACCGCTGATGCGGGCACCTACTCCGTGACCCTCACCGTGTCCGGCTGCACCTCCGCCGCGGGCACCACTTCCGTCGTCGTCAATCCCGCGCCCGCAACTCCCACCGCGTCCAACGGCGGCCCGTACTGCGAAGGCGCGACCATTGCGCTCTCGACCCCGACCGTCGCCGGAGCGACGTACGCGTGGACAGGCCCGAACGGCTTCACCTCCGCGCTTCAGAACCCCTCGCGCGCCAGCGTCACGACTGCGGATGCGGGCACGTACTCCGTGACCATCACGGTATCTGGCTGCACCTCCGCCGCAGGCACCACTTCCGTCGTGGTCAATCCGATCCCGGCCACGCCAACTGCCTCGAACGGCGGCCCGTACTGCGAAGGCGCAACGATCGCGCTCTCTACTCCGACGGTCGCAGGTGCGACCTACGCATGGACGGGCCCGAGCGGCTTCACCTCAGCGATTCAAAATCCCACGCGCACCAACGCCACGATCACTGATGCGGGACTCTATTCAGTAACGATCACCGTCAGCGGGTGCACCTCGGCTGCCGGAACGACGACGGTAGTCGTGAATCCGACGCCGGCGACGCCCACCGCCTCCAATGGCGGTCCGTACTGTGCAGGCGCAACGATCCAACTCTCCACTCCGACCGTCGCCGGTGCCACGTATGCTTGGAGCGGTCCGAACGGATTCACATCCGCACTTCAGAACCCCACGCGTTCCAACGCGACAAACGCTGATGCGGGCACGTACTTCGTGACCATCACGGTATCCGGCTGCACCTCCGCTGCCGGCGCGACTTCTGTTGTCGTGAATCCGGCGCCAACGACGCCCACCGCGTCCAACGGCGGCCCGTATTGCGAAGGCGCGACGATCCAACTCTCCACGCCGGCGGTCGCCGGTGCCACCTACGCATGGACCGGTCCGAGCGGCTTCACCTCCGCGCTTCAAAACCCGACGCGCACCAATGCCACGATCGCTGATGCCGGCGCGTACTCGCTGACCATCACCGTGTCCGGCTGCGCCTCGGCCGCGGGAACGACGAATGTCGCGGTGAACCTGATCCCGGCCACACCAACGATTACCCCCGGTGGTCCCACCACGTTCTGCAGCGGCGGAAGCGTCACGCTTACCTCGAGCAGTGCGGCTGGCAATCAGTGGTATCTCGACGGCAACCCGATCGGCGGCGCCACCGGCCAGACGTACCCGGCAACCGCGAACGGCAGCTACACCGTCGTCGTCACCGTTTCCGGCTGCAGCAGCGCCGCGTCGTCCGCGACGACGGTCACGGTCAATCCGCTCCCGGCGACGCCGGCGATCACGCCCAGTGGTTCCGTCACGTTCTGCAGTAACGCCAGCGCCACGCTCACCTCCAGCAGCGGCACAGGCAATCAGTGGTACGCCGAGAACAACCTCCTCGCGGGTGCCACTGGCCAGACTCTCGTCGTCACCAAAGAGATGATCGCGGCAAACTCGGCGGACTTTTTTGCACACTTCACCGTGGTCGTCACGGCGAACGGGTGCAGCGCGACATCCGATCCGAAGCTGGTCGAAGTTCTCGGGACGCCGGCCCCGACCATCACGGCTGACGGACCGACAACATTCTGTGCACCTGGCTCTGTAACGCTGAGCTCATCGGCCTACAACAGGCCAACATCGGCTCGGGCCGTGACCCTCAGTGCAGGCGCCGGACAGTGGTATCTCGACGGCTCACCGATCCCCGATGCAACCTCAGTGGAATACACCGCTACGGCCAGCGGCAGCTACACCTTCGTCGACACCTTCTACTCATCGTGCCCAAGCGAGCCATCGAATGCGATCGTCGTGACCGTCCTTCCGGTCCCATCGACTCCAACGATTAACTCCGGCGGACCGACGACCTTCTGCGCCGGTGGCAGCGTGCTGCTGACGTCGAGCAGCGCGAGCGGCAATCAGTGGTACCTCAACGGCAACCCGATCGGCGGCGAGACCAACAACACCTACAGCGCAACGGCGGGCGGCGACTACACCGTCACCGTGACGGCATCGGGCTGCAGCAGCGCTGCGTCGGCGGCGACATCAGTGACTGTCAATCCGATTCCGGCCACGCCGGCCATCACTCCCGGCGGATCGACCACCTTCTGTGCGGGCGGCAGCGTGTTGCTGACATCCAGCAGCGCGTCGGGCAATCAGTGGTACCTCAATGGAAACCCGATCGGCGGCGAGACCAACAACACCTACAGCGCAACGGCGAGCGGCAACTACACCGTTACCGTGACGACAAGCGGCTGCATCAGCGCCGCCTCGGCTGCAATGTCTGTCACCGTGAATCCGATCCCGGCCACGCCGACGATCACCCCCGGCGGGCCGACGCCGTTCTGCACCGGCGGCAACGTGACGCTCACCTCAAGTAGTGCATCCGGCAATCAGTGGTTCCTCAATGGCAACCCCATCGGCGGTGCGGCCAACAACACGTACAGCGCAACCGCGAGCGGCAACTACACCGTCACCGTGACGACGAGCGGCTGCAGTAGCGCGGCATCGGCTGCGACGACGGTCACCGTCAATCCGATCCCGGCGACACCGACCGTGACTCCTGGCGGCCCGACGACGTTCTGCCAGGGCGGCAGCGTCACACTCACTTCGAGCAGCGCGACTGGTAACCAGTGGTACAACGGAGTGACCCTCCTCGCGGGCCAAACGAACCAGACCTACGTCGCAACCGCAAGCGGCAACTACAACGTGGTCGTGACAACGAGCGGTTGCCCGAGCGTAGCCTCTGCCTCGACGGTGGTGACCGTCAACCCAATCCCTGCGACGCCGGCGATCACGCCCGGCGGACCGACCACCTTCTGCGCGGGCGGCAGTGTCACGCTCACTTCGAGCAGCGCGTCCGGTAATCAGTGGTTCCTCAACGGCAACGCGATCGGCGGCCAGACCAACCAAACGTACAACGCCACAGCGGCCGGCAGCTACACCGTCACCGTCACGACGAGCGGTTGCACGAGCAACGCATCGGCGGCGACCGTCGTTACCGTCAATCCCAATCCAAACGCCACGATCACCGCGCCGGGCAGCGTCGTCACAAGCTCGACCGGTAACACCGCCTCCGTTGCCAACGCGGGCGTGGGTGCGACCTACGCGTGGAGCATCACCGGCGGCACGATCACCGCGGGCACCGGCACCAACAGCATCACCTTCACCGCCGGTGCAGTTGGCACGCTCACTCTCAACGTCACTGTGACTACGAGCACCGGCTGCAGCGACACCAAGTCAGCCAACGTGAATGTCGTCGCCGGCGTCTCATCAGTGACCGTGACCTCGGTGTCTCCGGCGTTCGGCACCGTCACTGGCGGCACCCTGGTGACGATCAACGGCACCAACTTCGCCAGCGGCGCCAGCGTCACCTTCGGCGGCACCGCGGCAACGAATGTGGTCGTTGTCAGTGCGATCAAAATCACCGCGAAGACGCCGGCTCACCCCACCGGCGCGGTCAACGTGACCGTGACGAACCCCGACACGTCCGCCGGTACGCTTACCAACGGCTACCAATACAACCCGCAGGTATTCGATCCAAACGGTGACGGCACGATCACTTCGGCTGACGTCTTCTATCTCGTCAACTACCTCTTCTTGAACGGACCGGCACCTATCGGACCCGGCGGAATGTTGTCGGGTGATGCCAACGGCGACGGCGTCGTCACCTCGGCCGACATCTTCTATCTCGTCAACTATCTCTTCCTCGGCGGCCAGAAGCCGAACATTCCGTCCGCGCTTCCGGGCAATCCGCACGGCACCTCAGTTGGAGCGGAAGGTCCGCAGCTCGCCGGCTCGATCACACTCGGCAAAGCTGTTCTGCGCGACGGACGTTACGTCGTGCCGGTCATCATGACGGCCAACGCAGGTTCGATGACGCCGCAGTCGATGTCGTTCCGGGCTCACTTCGAGAGCGACGGCGCGATGGGTAATGTCACGGTGCGTAGCGCAGGTGCCGCGAACGGCGCCGGCGTCCCGTTGTTCGAGATCAGCCCGCGCATGGAGAACGATCTTTCGTACCTCGTTTCGTACGATCCGCGCAACGGCGGTCTCAAGCTCGGCGCATCGCACGCCGCGGTCGTAGCCGAGATCGAATTCGCAGCGAACAATGCAAACATCGCCATCAGCCTTGATCCAGCCGTGACGATGCTCAGCGATCTCTCAGGAACGATGACGGCGACCGTTGCCAACGGAAAACTCAAAGTGAGCGGCACGACGATCAGGGGTGACGCGTCGCCGCGGCCGCGCGCGCCGCGTGGCGAGAACTAGTGCGCGAGAGAACGATATGAAACAGCACGCAAATCATTCGAGCCTCATTCGCGCTGTCCTGCTGACCGTCATTGCTGCCGGACTGCTGCACGCACCCCTCGCTCTCATCGGAGTGCGATTCATTCGCTTCCACTAGCTCGCTTCGCGCTCGTGCGGCTCGGATATGATGCCCAGCCGCACGTGCCGTGCACATCTCTAATCCCAGGATACGGTCATGATCCCGAAGCAAACCCGCACCGCACGTTTCGTCTCTGTTCTCTTTCTCGTCATAACCGGTCTCGCCGCGATCGCATCTGCCGCGGAGCAGGATTCGGTGACCATCCAAACTGTCAACGCCACCAGCAACACGGTTGACGTCCCGGTCTACATCCGCGACGTCTCCGGCACGGCGCTCGGACGCGACCAACCGGCAGGCTCGAAGATCCAGGCCTTTACGATCAAAGTTGTCTACGCGCCGGCGTCGGCGGTGCAGTCGGTCACCTTCGCCCGCGCCGGTATCACGGCGGGGCTTTCGCCTGCCTTCGAGTCTTCGCCGAATCCGGCGGGCTCGATCGCGTTGATCGAACAATTCGACGAGTCGTCAAACCTCATTCCCTTCAATCTCAACGCGCCTCTTCCCGGTGATCAGGTCGCGCATCTGGTTTTCACGCTCTCATCGTCCGCGACGCCCGGCTCGTCGATTTCGCTCACGATCGACCCGGCGACGGAGCTCGTTAATCAAGGCGGTACGCTGGCCGAGACCTCGGCCAGCCTCACCTTCGTCCATGGCGCCATCAACATCGCGCCGCTGTCTGTGGCCATTCTTCCGTCCGACAGTTCGGTTGCCGTTGGCAACACGACGACGCTCCTCGCGCAGACGAGCTTGAAGGTGGCCAGCGATACGACCGTGACGCTCAGTTCATCGAACCCCAGCGTCGCCACTGTTCCACCTTCGGCCGTAATTCCCGCCGGCTCGCGGAGCGTCGAATTCAATGTCAGCGGCGTCGCGGTCGGATCGGCGACGCTTACGGCGGCATTGCCGCAAGCCGTCGGCGGCGCAACCGGTACCGGGACCGTTTCGGTGACGGAACAAACAGTGTGTACGACGCCGGTGGCGCCGCAGCTCAGCGGACCTTCGACAGCCGAGGCGGGGAAGGCGTACGCGATGTCGTGGGCGGTCGTGAGTGCTGCCACCGACTACGTCATCGACGAATCGACCGATCCGAATTTTGCGACGATTGCCTCGTCGCAGACAGTGACGACAACCAGCGCGTCGTTCACGCACACATCGGCCAATCGCTACTACTACCGGCTTCGCGCTCGCAACCTGAATTCAGGCTGCAGTACGACCTCCGGTTTTTCGCAGACCGTGTCGGTGCTCGTCTCGGTGACGCTAGTGCCGCAGACGCACTACCTTCCGGTCGTCGGCTCGACGCCGGGGAGTAACGGCGCGTACTTCAAGACTGCGGTGCAGCTCTTCAATCCGAAGATCGCGACCATCTCGGGCAAGATCGTCTTTCACGCACAAAACGCCTCGGGAACGGCCGGCGATCCATCGCTCGTTTATTCGATCGCCGCGGGAAAGACGATGCTCTATCCCGATCTGCTGCCGGCCATGGGTGTCGCCTCCGGAATCGGCAGCGCCGATCTCGTCGCCGATGCCGGCTCACCGTTTCCGGTCACGCTCGTGCGTGTGTTCAATGATGCGGGCACCCTCGGCACGACTGGACTCGCCGAGGAGCAAATGGCGGCGTCGGATGCGCTGCAAAGTGGAGATACGGCGGCGCTTCTTGCACCTCCCGACTTGCAGCGCTTCCGTCTGAACATCGGCGTCCGCACGCTCGATCAGGGAGTGACCTTCACCCTGACCGTTCGCGACAAGAACGGCGTCATCGTGAAGACGACCGCGCCCAGGCACTACGATCCGAACTTCTTCGTCCAGCCCGGCTCCGCCGCGATGCTCGAGGGTTACGCGCTCATCGGCGAAGAAACGATCTCGATCGCAATCACCAGTGGCAGCGCCTTCATCTACGGCTCGACGACCGACAATACGACTCAGGATCCCAGCGTGCAGTTCGCGAAGCGCATCGAGTAGCACGCGTCACAATGCCTCTCAAACGCTGATGGTAGAGTCTGACGACGAATCGTCAGCGCGGCCTTGTCCTGCGGCTGCGTCGGTCCACAAATCCATGTCCCCAATCACCAGTGAGCGCACGCCTGCGATGAAACGACTTCTTCGGTTCATTGTGCTCGCGCTGACGATCGCGCCGTCCCTCAGCCTTTCCGCAGCGCAGAAAACGGTTGTTCAGGAGCCGCTGGAGGCGGCAGTTTCCGCCCCGGCTCGTTCGCCACGCCGGATCCCGCAGAGGAGCCGCATGGTCCAGCGGCCACGGTCGCAGGACGAGACCACGACACCGATTCCTTTCGGTCCTCCGATCGAGCAGGCCATGACGAAGGCCAGCAGTGCGCAGCTCGATCTCCGATTGCTTCCGCAGGTGACGGTGACGGCGCAGCATCCCGAACGCCCCGAGCGTGAGCCGCCGTTCGTCACGCCCACGCAGATTCAGGGGAATTTGATTCCCACTCTGCCGGCGGTTCCGGATGCGGCTGTGAATGCTCCAGCGCCTTCGCCATCTGCAAGTTTCGCTGGACTCGACTACGCCAATTGGGGCGACGGTCATCCGCCCGACACAAATGGCGATGTCGGGCCGGTCTATTACATTCAGACGATCAATACCTCCGTCGGTGTCTACCGGAAATCCGACGGCGTTCGCGTCGCCGCGTTCTCCTTCAACTCGCTCATGAGCCAGGGGCACTTCGGAAATCTCTGCGATACCGACAACTACGGCGATCCGGTCGTGCTGTACGACACCTTCGAGGACCGCTGGATCATCACCGACTTCGCATTCCGTCTCAGCGGCGATAACGTCATCAATCCTCCCGGTTCATTCCAATGTTTTGCCGTCTCGATGAGCGGTGATCCGGTGAGCGGCGGATGGAACTTCTACTCGATCAACACCGCCGGCGGGATGGGCGACTATCCGAAATTCGGCATCTGGCCCGATGGCCTCTACATGACGGCCAACATGTGGGATTACCTCTATTCCGGTCCTTACTTGAATCCGAGGACGTACGCGTTCAACAAAGCCCAGATGTACGCCGGCAAGTCCTTGATTCAGATCGTCTCGTTCAATGTCCCGACGTATGAGTTTACGGTTCTTCCGGCGAACGCCCGGCTGCAGACCGGTACGCCGCCGGCAGGTTCGCCAAACTATTACGCGGCAGTTTGGGACTACACGGATGCAGTCTCCATCTACAAGTTCCATGTCGACTGGAACAGGATCTCGCTGTCGTCGCTCACTGGTCCATACAAGTCATTCGCACCCGCCGCCTGGACCGATCCGCCCTATTACGTGCCGCAGTTGAACGGCTCGAGTCTGGACACGGTGCCTCGCTGGCTGATGGCGCAGAACCAATACACAAACCAGAGCGGCATCGAATCCCTATGGATGAACCACACCGTTCTCGGCGCCGCACCATCCATCGCCGCTCCACGCTACTACCAGGTGGGTGTGACCGGCGGGACGGTTGCCGCGAATACGGCGCAGGCCTTTACCTACACTCCTGACAGCACGATGAACCGTTTCATGGGCAGTCTCGCAGTCGACCGCGCCGGCGACATGGCCCTCGGATACACCACAACCAACTCAAGTACCTATCCCGCGATCAAGTACGCAGGCAGGCTGGCAACGGACCCCGTCAACACGCTCCCGCAGTCCGAGTTGTCGCTGATTAATGGAACGGGATCGCAGAGCGGGTCGAACCGGTGGGGCGACTACAGCGCGATGTCGCTCGATCCCGACGGCTGCCGCTTCTGGCTCACGAACGAGTATTACGTCACCACGGGCACCAGTTTTCGGACTCAAATCGGAGCATTCGCATTTCCAACGTGTACGCCCGTCGGAAGCGGAGGAACGTTGCAGGGAACGGTCACTGCGGCTCCCGGCGGCGCGCCGCTGAGCGGTGTGGTGATCGCATTCGGCGCACGATCAGCGACAACCGATGCAGCCGGCGTCTACTCCTTCGCCAGCATCCCGGCGGGAGTCTATCCGGCGGTCATCGTTAGCAAGCCGGGCTATGTCTCGCAGACCGCGGCACCCATCGCGATCACAGACAGCGGCTCGACGATCAAAGACTTCGCGCTCGCCGCCGCGCCGTCGAGCGCATGCCTCATCGACACGACACAATCGGATTTCCAAACAGGCGTGCCGGCGACGGTCGATCTCCTCACAAGTCCCGGCAACGTCATTCTCGCGGCTGCTTCGACCGGCAACCTCGTCTCGGGATTGAAGGACAGCAATCCCGCGGCTGGAGCGGCGCCCGTATGGACGACTCTTTCGTGGACTGGGTCAACGCCGGCGAACACAACCCTCAAGTTCCAGATTGCTGGCAGCATCTCGGATTCCGGCCCATTCAACTTCGTGGGCCCCGATGGCACGAGCGCGACATTCTTCACGAGCAGCGGCGCATCGATCGCTCAGTTCTCCGGTCTGCGCTACCTCGAATACAAGGCATTTCTTTCTACGACCGTGAGCGGGACGACGCCCGTCCTGAACGACGTCACGCTCTGCTACAGCAACGGCACTTGCCCCACGCCTACCATCAGCGGCGGTCCGGCGAATGGCTGCAGTACTGGCAGCGTCACGCTTACGTCGAGCAGTGGGGCTGGGAACCAGTGGTTTCGCAACTCGGTGACGATTCCGGGCGCCACCGGTCCTGCGTATCTGGCTGCGATGTCCGGCAGTTACACGGTTCAGGTGACATCCGGTGTCTGTACCGCGTTGTCCGCGCCGAAGCAACTGACGATGATCACGGTCAATCCCTCGTCGATCAGCGACGGCATCATCGGCGCTGCGTACAACCAGACGTTCAGCTCCGCCGGTGGAGTGGCCAGCGTGACGTTCAGCGAAAGTGGATCACTTCCGGCTGGCTTGCAGTTCTCGAATGGCACGTTGAGCGGAACGCCGTCCGCGGCGGGAGGGGGAACGTTCACGATCACCGTCACGGCCACCGACGCGAACGGTTGCAGCGGCTCGCGCAACTACACCTTTACGATCGCAAGCGCGGC
This sequence comes from Thermoanaerobaculia bacterium, assembly GCA_963719365.1. GTDB lineage: Bacteria > Acidobacteriota > Thermoanaerobaculia > Gp7-AA8 > Gp7-AA8 > JADGNZ01. The sequence goes on from OY970380.1 coordinate 4,637,340, forward strand.
GGGCTCGGCCCCTGAAAATTTGCGGGCGACAGCCAACAGTGCATCGCAGGTGACGATTACATGGACGGCGGTGGCAACGGCGACCGGCTATCAAGTACTCCGAGGAACATCGAACGCTTCGCTGATCCTCATCGCGACGCCCTCCTCGAACAGCTACGCCGACACACAGGGTCTCGCCGCCGGCACAACGTACGTTTACAAAGTGCGTGCGGCTGGCCCGAATTTTCCGGGGACGCTGAGCGCGCCGGACATCGCGACGACGGTCGTCTTTACGGACGATCCCATCGTGATCGGATCGACCCTGCTGAAGGGTGTTCATCTGACTGAGTTGCGGACCGCGGTGAACGCCGTTCGTGCCGCCGCGGGTCTCACGGCGGCAACCTTCACCGATGCCGCTCCCGCAGGCCAGAGCCCGAAGGCGTTGTACATTCAGGAGCTGCGTGCCGCGCTCGATCCCGCGCGGTCGTTGATGGGACTTCCCGCGATGAGCTACAGCAACGCGGCGACTGCGGGGACAATCGTTCGAGCGATCGATCTGGTTGAGATTCGCAACGGCGTGAAGTAAAAACGCTTTACGGGACGATCACCATCCGGATCACCTCCTGTAGCGCCTTTGTCTACGGCTCGACGACAGACAACGCCACGCAGTATCCGAGCGTGCAATTCGCGAAGCGGATCGAGTAACTCGCCGGGCGCCGGATCTAGTTAGTGCGAGTACTGACCATTTCAACCGCTGCTTCGCGCCCGCCGGCAGCCAATGCTGCGATCCCGCGATCAAAGGTGGCAAGAACTCCGTCATGACGGACTGCCAAGGCCAGCAGATAGGCGTCGGTTACCTGTTGGTGGCCTTGAAGTGCTCGCGGGCACGCCTCAAGCGCGTCGGCGACCGTTATGTCTTCTATCCAGAGCTCGTGATTTGGCAGTGAAGTGTTGGCCGCGAGAAGAAGACTGGCATCCGCGATCAAGAGTGCATCGCGCGAAAAACGGGGATTTGTGACAAGCCGGATGAATCCCAGTTGCGTGAGAGCGCAGGTGGCCCAGCGAGCCTTGCGCCGGTTTTCGAACCAATGCAGCGCAGCCCCGTGGTGTTCATGGGCTGGCCAAAAAAGGGCCAGAAGAATGTTGAGATCGAGGAGAGCAGTTTTCACGGAAACTCGTCGCACAACTTCTTGACGAGAGCGGTCGTCACTTTTGGGGAGCGCTTGTTGAGACGCACGATATGCAATCCATTTCGCACATCGGTCACGAGCGGGCGGTCCGCTGATTGCCGTAGCAGTTCGCTGACGGCTTTGCCCAACGTAGTGTGATGACGAGCAGCGTGCGATCGAGCCACTTTCAACGCATCATCTTCGATTTCAAGTGTGGTGCGTGCCATCAACGCATCATATCAAAAGAGTGATGCTGGGAGCGATCATGTGATGCTTGCTCTCGTCTTTACTTTCCCGGCACGTCGGTCAGGAAGCCCACCTTCTTCGCGCCTGCTTCGTGCGCGGCATCCATCGCCTGAATGGCCCTGTCGAACAGCACCGCATCTTCGGCATTCACGAACACCACGCGGTCGGCGGCCGGACGCGAGAGCATTTGCGGCGCGAGAGCGTCGCGCAGCGCTTTGGCGTCGGCGAGCTTCAGCGAGTTGAGATAGATGCCGTCCGCGCGCACGGTGACGACGAGCTGATTCTGTTCCGATGGCGGCGGCGCGCCGGTCACTTCGACCTTCGGCGGGACTTCGACGTCGAGCCCCATCTGCAGGATCGGGGTGGCCACCATGAAGATGATGAGCAGGACGAGCACCACGTCGACCAGCGGCGTGATGTTGATTTCCGATCGGACCCCGTGGCTTGAGCCAGCGGACATTGACATTTTTCTCTCCCGGGGAGTGGGGAGTCGGGGGTGGGGTGTGGGAGAAACATCAAAAGCTCAACCCGATCAGCCTTCGCGAATCTCTCCCACACCCCACTCCCTACTCCCCACTCCCCAAAATCACATTCCGTTACCGTGGGCCATCTTCTCGCCGGCCATCTGATTCTCGGTCAGGAACGAAACGGCGGTGAAGTCGGCGTCGTTGGCCGCTTTCATCACCATCCGGACTTTGCCGAAGTTGATGCGCCGGTCGGCTTTGATCATCACATTGCGTCCCGCTTCTTTATCGTGCTCGGCCTTCATGTAGCGGGGTAAATCACGGTCAGGAATCCAGTCCTGACCGATGAAGACCGTTCCGTCCTGCTTGATCGAGACGATCAGATCGGACTCTTTTCCCGGCTTCTTCTCCGAGTGCGGCCCCGTCGGGAGCTGGACGTCGACGCCGGACTGCAGCATCGGCGTCACCACCATGAAGATGATGAGCAGCACGAGACAGACGTCGACGAGCGGCGTGACGTTGATGTCTCCCTTGAGTTCGTCGGGGCTTCCGCCCCCAGCGCCGAATGCCATCGGTAACTCCTAACGGCCCACGGCCGCATTGGCGCGAACGCGTGCTTCGTTCTTGATGAAGTAGTCGATGAGCTGCGACGACGAGTTCGACATCTCCACCTGGAAGCGCTCCACCTTGTTGAGGAAGTAGTTGTAGAGCCAGACGGCGGGGATGGCCACGAACAGACCGAACGCCGTGGTCACGAGCGCTTCGGCGATACCGGCCGACACTGCGCCGAGTCCGCCGGAACCGCTGATGGCCATGCCCTGGAAGGCGTGGATGATGCCGGCGACGGTGCCGAAGAGGCCGACGAATGGTGCCGTCGTCGAGATCGTGGCCAGGTTGCCGAGACCTTTCTTCATCTCCGCGGTGGTCATCAGCGTCTCGCGCTCGATGGCGCGCTGACCCGAGGCCACGATGTCGAAATCATCGGGCAGCGACTGCGTCGACTCGTACTGAAACTCGGTCAGTCCCGCGCGCAACACGCGTGCGAGATGCGAGTGCCGGTACTTCTTGTCCGACGTCATCGTGATGGCCTCTTCGAGCTTGTGTTGCTTGAGCAGCGGCGTGACGCCGAGGGCGATGTTTAGCGACTCGCGCTTGGCACGCTGGAAGCGGACGATCCGCTCGATGGCGATCGTGAGCGACCAGATCGACATCAGCGCCAGCACGACCACGACGCCGCGTGCCACCCAGTTCATCGTCGTCAACATCCCGAGGAGGCTGAAACTGTTATCCATTGACTTCTCCTTTTTCCGGTGGCCCGCGGACCTGGGCAGGCGGTCAGAACCTGTTCTCTGACGCGTGCCGCAGCTTGCTGGTCACGTATCTCATTGAATCTTGAAATTCACCGTGAGAGTAAAGATGACGGGGACCGGTTGTCCATTCAGAGTTCCGGGTTTGAACTTCCAGCGCTTGACGGCGTCGATCGCCAACTGATCAAGGCCCATCGGCAAGCCCTTGAGCACGCGAACATCGGTCACGTTGCCGTTCCTGTCGATGATCGTCTCAACGATGACCAGTCCTTCGATTTTGGCTTTGCGCGCCACCTCGTTGTAGACCGGGTCGATTCGGCTGGTCGCGATCGGCGGATTGACGTCGCCGCCGACGCGCATCGGTTTGTCGCCCTGGCCGCCGAGTTGCCCGCCGAGCTGACCGCCCAACGTTCCGCCCAGCGTGCCGCCAATGACTCCTCCCACCACACCACCCACGACGCCGCCGGTCTGACCTCCGACTACGCCGCCCGTCTGTGCGCCGGCGGTATCGGTCGGAGTGTCGACCTCCGGCACTTCGCGCGGCGTGTGCGTCGGCTGATGAAACGTTGGCTGCGTCTTCGGAGTCTCCACATGCGCCACGTGCGGCGTCGACGAAGCGCTTGATGCCGCGGGCGGCGGGGGAGGTGGTGGTGGCGGTGCCGAGACGACGAAGGCTTGAATCGGCTTGGTGATGATCTCGGGATTCTTCTTGACGTAGTAGCCGGCGGCGACGACCGCTCCGATGACCACGAGGTGCAGGAAGCCGGAGATGACTACCGTCTTCCAGGTGCCTTTCTTCTTGTCCCTGCCTGCGGATTCGATCAGGACGTCATCAAACATTTCGGCTACCTCTTGAGGATACGGCTGTGCTCTTCAGGGATGATGCCAAGTGGGGGGATGTGGGGAGTGGGGAGTGGGGCGTGGGAGAGATCAGAGATCAGAAGAATCAGAGATAAGGGATAGTCAGAGATCAGAGATCAAGAGATCAGAGATCAGGAAGTAGCGCGAGATCTGATCGCTGATCTCTTGTCTCTGCCGTCCCTGATCTCGATCTCATCTCTCCCACCCCCAACTCCCCACACCCCACCCCCCAACCAAAATTTACACGCCCTCCCCTGATTTCGTGCCGGTTCCGCGAATACCATTCCTTCCATGACTACGCTCGCGGATCTGGGGATTTCGGCTGATGTAGTGGAGAGCGCCGAGAGCAGCGTTGTTCCGAGCCCTCCGCTGATCCCGTTGTTCGATCGTGAGCTGAGCGCCCTGGCCTTCAACGAACGTGTGCTTGCAGAGGCGAGAAATCCCGCCGTTCCGCTGCTGGATCGGGTGAAGTTCCTCAGCATCTGCGCGCACAACCTCGACGAGTTCTTCATGATCCGGGTCGGCGAGATCCGCGACCTCATCGCTGCGAACGTGCCGGCCGAGCCGGCGGGCAATGGCCTGAAACGCCTCCAGGCAGTGCGCAACGGCGCCCGCTCGCTGCTGCGCGATATCTACCGCTGCCTCGGCGAGGAGCTGATCCCCGCGTTGCGCAAAGAAGGCATCCGCATCGAGCGCGTCTCCGACCTCGGCAAGAAAGAGCGCAATTTCGTCGAGGAGTACTTCTGCCGCGATCTCGAGCCGATCCTCACGCCGCTGGCCATCGATCCGGCGCATCCCTTTCCGTTCATCGCCAACCTTTCGCTCAACCTCGCGTTACAGCTCGAGTCGGAGCGCGGCGAACGGCACGTGGCCATCATCAAGATCCCGGAGTCGGTGCCGCGCCTCGTGCCGATGCCGGAGAAGACGCGTTTCGTGCTGCTCGAGGACGTGATCGCGTCGCACGTACACCGCTTCTTCCCGGGCCTGAAAGTGCTTCGCACGGCCGCTTTTCGCGTCATCCGCAACTCGGATATCGACATCAAAGAGGAGGATATGCAGGATCTCCTCAAGAGCATCGAGATCGAGCTGCGGCGGCGCGAGCGCCGCGAAGTGGTGTGGCTCGAGATCGAAGAGGGAGTCGATGATCCGCTCATGGCGCTGCTCGCAGGCGCCACCGATTCCTCGCCCGACGACATCTTCTTCGCGCCTGGTCCGCTGAAGCTCGGCGATCTGCAACAGCTTCACACGCAGATTCCGAATGCGGCGTTGAAAGAAGCGCCGTTCAATCCGCGCATGCCGGCGGAGCTGGCGACGACCGACGACATCTTCTCGATCATCCGGCGCGGCGATCTCTTTCTGCACCGGCCGTACGACTCGTTCACGGCCGTGATCGAGTTCGTGCAGACCGCGACCGAAGATCCCGATGTCGTGGCCATCAAGCAGACGCTCTATCGCACCGATCCCGGCTCACCGATCATCGCTGCACTCTCCGCTGCCGCTCGGGCAGGGAAGCAGGTCACCGCGATCGTCGAGCTGCAGGCGCGTTTCGACGAGCGCAAGAACATCACCTGGGCCAAGACGCTCGAAGAAGCGGGCGTGCAGGTGGTCTACGGCATCGTCGGCTACAAAACGCACTGCAAAGTCTGTCTCATCGTCCGGCGCGAAGGAGGCGAGCTTCGCCGCTACGTTCATCTCTCGACCGGCAATTACAACGCCGTGACCGGCCGGCTTTACACCGACGTCGATCTCTTCACCTGCGATCCCGCGTTCGGCGCCGACGCCGCACAACTCATGAACCTCCTCACCGGTTTCAGCGTGGCCGGCGTGCAGGAACTGGTCGAGGCGAAGGGCGGCACGCTGCGCTGGCGCGAGTTCGTCGTCTCGCCGATGGACTATCTGCGCTGGACGATCCGGATGATCGAGCGCGAGACGGAGAATGCGAAGGAAGGGAAACCGGCCTTCATCGTCGCCAAAATGAATGCGCTCGTCGATCCGAGCGTCATCGAAGCGTTGTATCGCGCCAGCCGCGCCGGCGTGCAAATCGAGTTGCTCGTGCGCGGCATCTGCTGCCTCGTGCCGGCGATGCCCGGCTTCAGCGAGAACATCCGCGTCACGTCGATCATCGACCGTTTTCTCGAGCACTCGCGCATCTTCCGTTTCGCCAATGGCGGCACGCCGGAAGTGTGGGTGTCGAGCGGCGATTGGATGCCGCGCAATTTTCTCCGCCGCATCGAGACGACGTTTCCGATCCGCGATGCCGCCGTCGCCAAACGTGTCAGCGAACAGATCCTCTCGATCTCACTGGCCGACAACGTCAAAGGCTGGACCCTCGGCAGCGACGGAACCTATCGCCGCCGCACGCCCGGCGAGCAGCGTCCCGTACGAAGCCAGGAAACATTCATCTCGATTGCCCGCGCCGATTCGGTGAGCGTCGGCCCGTACGAGGAGAGCATCCGTCATCCGGCCTCGATCCGCCGCAAAGCGAAGAAGAAGAAAAAGCATTAGGCGACAGCACGGCAGCGGGACGCCGCCGAGCCAGCCGGCGAGGACGCCAGCGTTCCTTCCGCGACGCTGCCGCTCGCGAAGCCGCGAAAAAAAAACGCCGGCGAAAAAAAACAGAAGAAGAAATGACGGAGCGCGGCCTCGCCGTTCCCGTCGAATCGCGTACGATTGCGCGGATGTCGCGCGCGCGATCCCTCCTGGCGGTTGGCGCCCTGCTTCTGGCGGCTCTCGCGCTACGCCTCTCCACATGGAGTCGTACCTTCGGCGGCGGCCGCGTCACGATTGACGGACCTGACGGCTACTATCACCTGCGGCGCGGATGGCTGGCGATGCAGTCGTGGCCGCGCGTGCCGCAGATCGACCCCTGGCTTAACTTTCCGGCGGGCGGCCGCATCAGTTGGCCGCCGCTTTTTGACGGTCTTCTGGCTCTGCTCGCGCTGCCATTTCGCTCGCGTGCTGCGATCGAGATCATCGGCGCTCTCCTTCCAGTGGTCCTCGGTCTGGCGATCCTCGCCGCGCTTTACGCTCTCGTCACGCAGTTGGGTGGCCGGATGGCTGGTTTCTTTGCGCTGGCGATTGGGACGGTGCTTCCTGGGATCGTGCGCTACACGCTTGTAGGCGCCCTCGATCACGATCCCTGGTTCGAGTTGGGGAACGTCGTGGCGCTGCTCGCGGCGGCGGCAGAGTCGTGGCCGCGCAGGCGGCGCGTCATCGTCCTTGCGATCGCGCTTTCGGCGCAGATCCTCGGCTGGACAGGCGCGATCGTGGGCGTCGGGATCGTGACCGTATTCGCGTTGCTCCAGAGCGAGGAGGCTTCACGCGTGCTGGCGATTGCCGCGCTGATTGCCGCCGCGATCGTGACGCCGTTTGCAGCGACGAGTACTTGGAGCGTGGCCACGTTCGAGGGCCTTTCATGGCTCCATGTCGCGGTGTTGTTTGGAGCGGCCTTCGCGGCGTCTCTGCGCGCACGTTTCAAGATCCCTGCGATCGTCAGCGGCATCGCGTTCGCCATTCTCTTTGTCCCGTCGGTTGGGCCGTTCATGGGCGGCTTGCGTTACGCGAGCGGCGACGCACCAATCCTCGCGATGGTTGGGGAGGCTCAGCCGCTCCTCCGGCTCTTCGGAGTCTTCGATCTGCGTCCGCTGCTCTTCCGCCTCGGCTTCCTTCCTCTCGCGCTGCTCTTGGTCAGGCGACGGCACCTTCCGACCGCGGCATGGGCAGCGATCACGCTGACACTCGCGCTCCTGCACTCACGATTCTCGTTCGATGCTGCGATCGCGCTCGCAGCGCTCGCCGGGCTGGTACTCGCGGAGCGCAAGCTGGTCCTCGCCGCATGCGGGCTCGTGCTCGCGATGCTCCCTGGAATCGCAGCCTATGTCCCGCTGCCTGGTCTGGCCGGCTACAACTTCTACACACGGCCTGACGTCATCCGCGACTACGACCTCGATCGCATCGCCGGCGAATTGCGCGCGCGGCCTCCGGGCGCCGTTCTCGCGCCGTGGTTTTTCGGTCATTTCATTTTGTGGCGCGCCGAAAAGCCAGTCGTACTCAGCCCGATGTTGTCGGTGGGACAGTCCGAGTTTTCCGAAGGCATGCGTTGGTTTTTCATCGAGGACGAGGCTGTGGCGAAGCGCGCACTTGACCGGTGGCATGTGCGCTACGTCTTCGTCACGCCGGAAGTTCATTCGATCGCGACGAGAGCAGCGGTGGCAGGCATTGATGCGCGGCGGTACGACAATCCCAATTTCTATCTGCACACCATCGCAGCGCGGCTCACGTATTTCGCGAGGCCACCGGCCGGGTATCGCGAGATCGCGCGATCGCGTACCTGGATTGAGGGACCTTTTGGACTTGTGCCGAATCTGAGGGTCTACGAGGTCGTGCCCTGAATCACCTGTCTTGACCCGGGACGTCTTACCGTCGCCGCAAAACGCGCGGGGCCAGCATCCACTCCAGATGCGCGCTGCCGTCAGCACCTAACCGCAAGCCGTAGCAGCCGCCCTTTTTCAGCTCGATCGTCCCGTCGGATTGCAAACCTGTCATCGCCAGCATCGTTGTGCTGAGATTCGGCTCGTGGCCGACGAAGATGATGTGGCGCGCTTTGATTTTCTTCAGCAACGCACGGAACGCGTCGACGTCAGCGCCAGGTTTCAGTGCGTCCGTCGTCTTCATGTGCACGGCGGATCCGTACGCTTTCTCCACCCACTCCGCCGTCTCGATGCAGCGGATCAACGGACTTGAATAGATCGCCTCGGCCTTCGGAAAGTATTTTGCGAGTCCGCGGCCGATCTGCTTCATCCGCCGGTTGCCAGTGTCGGTGAGGATGCGGGCGTCGTCATCCTCGCGCGCACCATGCGGTTCGGCGATTCCGTGACGAAGAAGGACGATGAATTTTTCCTGCGGCTCCACGGTGTGTCTCCTCACATCGCTTCGAAGCGGACCTCAACTTCGAAAAGATCGGCAAAGTATTTCGCCCGTTTTCGTGCGCTGGCAATCTCGACCGCTGAATCGGATCGCGTGCGGACGGTGAACGTCGCCTGCTCGCGCGTCACGCGCACGGCGACGTCTCGCACCGAGCGCCGGTGACCGCGATCCAGCGCCTCGGCGATCCGGAGAATAGCGGCGAGTTTCTCCACGTCCTGCTGCTGCGTGTGCGTCAGCTCGGTGAAGTTGTCGTGCGACGCGGCGGGCGGCGCTTTCCGGTAGTACCGCGCGGTGTTGGCGATGATGAGAATCTCTTCATCCGTGTAACCGCGCAGATCGGCGTGGCGGATGAGGTAGTAGCTGTGTTTGTGATGCGCGCGGTCGCTGACGTGCAGTCCCGCTTCGTGTAGCACCGCGGCCGATTCGAGCAGATCGGTCATCTTCGCTTCCAGCGCGTGCAGCGCTTTGGTCTGATCGAAGATGCGCGCGGCCAGCTTGGCGACGTGCGTGCCGTGCTTCAGATCGACGTCGGTGCGTTGCGCGAGCGCGAGCACCGATGCGTAACGGAGCGAGCCGCCGATGTCGTCGGGTTTTTCGAGCGCAGCCACGCGGCTTTCGAGCATCCCTTCGCGCATCGCCAGCGGACAGACGAGCATCTCCTCGATGTCGAACGTCTCCAGCAACGTTGCCAGAACGACGGCTCCGGCGAGGATGCTGGTGGCCCGAGGAGCGTCGAGTCCGAAGCGTTGCGCGCGTTCGCCCGAGGTCATCGAGGCGAGCACGGGAATCAGATTCTGCACCGCGGCGCGTTCCAGCCGGCGCAATCCGTGAGTCGATGATTGCGTCTCGGCCGGTGACGCCATCGTGGCCAGCGTCTGAATCGTTCCTGACGTGCCGGCGCAGAGATCGACGCCGAGGCGGCGGATGCGGCGGCGGAGCTTGGCGATGCGATCGTGAATGTGATTGCGGCACTCGTCGAGCGCGCGCGGCGACGGACGCTCGGTCAGCTCGAACCGTTGCGCCAGACGAAGCGCGCCGAGGGGCTCGCTGCGCGTGAAGTAGGTCTCGTCGGCGGTGCCAACGATCATCTCCACGCTGCCGCCGCCGATGTCGATGCAAAGCGCGGTCTGCCCGTCGACGTCGACCGCCGAACGAACGGCGCGAAAGATGTAGTCGGCCTCTTCTTCGCCAGAGATGACGCGCACTTTCACGCCCGTCGCATCCTTCACCCGTTTGAGAAAATCGCGGCGATTCGGCGCCTCGCGAACGGCGCTCGTCGCCACCGCAAAGACCTCGTCAACGTTCCACTTGGCCGCGATCTCCGCCATGTGTCCGATCGAGGCCACGCCGCGAACGATCGCATCCTCGGTCAGCGGTTCGCCATCGAGACTGGCCAGTCCGAGCTGCACCATCTCCTTCTCGCGGTCGACGACGCGATAGCCGCGGTCACGCGTCTCCGCCACGATCATGTGGATGGAGTTGGTGCCGACGTCGATGGCGGCAATCCGTTTCGGTTTTTCAGCCATGCAGAGTCGCAGTATCCTCGCGTGCGGACTCTCCGGCGATGAAAGAATTCAGCGGCCGGAGCAGCGCGGGAGGAGAATCGCACAATGCACACCAAAGTCCATCGCATCGATCCCGGCAGCAAGGTTCGCATGAAGGATCTCGATCCCGAGGCCACGCCGCTTTGCGACGACAAGGCGGAGGGAAAAGAACGGTGCCTCGATCTCGAAACGCGCCTCGGCGAGCTTCAGGAGTTGCTCTATGCCGAGCACAAACAAAAAGTCCTCGTCATCCTGCAGGGAATGGACACGTCAGGCAAGGATGGAACGGTGCGTCACGTTCTCAACGGCGTGAGCCTGTCGGGCGTGCGCGTCGTCTCGTTCAAGAAGCCGACTGAGGAAGAGCTCGACCACGATTTTCTCTGGCGCGTCCACGCGCAGATGCCGGGCGAGGGCGAGATCGCGGTCTTCAATCGCAGCCATTACGAGGACGTGCTCGTCGTCCGCGTACACAACCTCGTAGATGAAAAGATCTGGCGCAAGCGCTACAAACAGATCAACGAATTCGAGAAGATGCTGGCAGCCACCGGCACGACGATCCTGAAGTTCTTCCTCCACATCAGCAAGAACGAACAGCGCAAACGCCTGCAGGAGCGCATCGACGATCCGAAGAAGCACTGGAAGTTCCAGCACGGCGATCTCGAGGAGCGCAAGCTGTGGGACGACTACATGGACGCGTACGAAGATGTCCTCGAAAAGACGTCGACGAAATGGGCGCCGTGGCACGTGATCCCCGCGAACGCAAAGTGGTACCGCAACCTGGTCGTGGCCGGCATCATCAAGGACGCGCTGGAATCGTTGAAGATGGAGTACCCGGTGATCGATTTGTCGGGCGAGGTTATCGAGTAGCGCTCGACGACGCCTTTTTCTCGCACCCCCTCACTTCATGATCATCTTCTTGATCTTGTTCACGAGGTCCGTTCCGATCAGGCTGTCCGCGGCGTTGAGCACGCGCTTGATGGCGACGAGGACGTCTTCGCTGCCGCTCCAGTGTTCCTGAACGATTGACGCGTCGACGTTGCCGAGGACTTTGGTGAGGACGGTGACGCCGAAAACGAGGTCGTCCAGATACCCAATCGGTCCCACGATCGCTTCGGGGATCAGATCGAACGGCATGATGTAGTAGGCCACGGCGCTGCCGAGAAGGACTTTGTCTTTGCTGGTGACGCGCGAGTCCGTGGTCAGACGCCACAGCAGGATGAACACGTCGGGAACGAGCATGAGGAACTCGCTCGCTTTGCCGGCCACGGGACTTTTTCGATCGAGGTAGCTGCGCGTGGTTTTGCGGATGCGGTCGTAGAAACGCGATGCGCGGTCGCGCGGCATCGCATCGGTCTCCGCGTTGTCGGCGATCTCACGAGCCAGATCTTCGTCTGCTGCCGCGCCGCCGAAAGGTGTTTCATCCATTTGATTTCTCCGAAGATGGCGGAAGGTCGGCACCACCTCGCCCGAGGGTGACCGCCAGACCGCCGTCGATGATCCAGATGTTCTCGATGTCCGCATCGACGAACGATGGCAAAAACCGGTCCAGTGAAACGACGAACGTGGCCGGCTCCTCGTAGTGAACGAGATCAGCCGGCAGCTTGTTTCTCGCGAGCCCGAAGAGAAACTGCGGGATCGGCAGCGCGCCGAATGCGGATGCCGAGGCGATGGGAACGCGAACGGTGCGGCCGCTGGCCTTGATCTCGCGGATGTCGACGGTGAACGGCACGCTGATGAACTTGCGGATCGTGCCGGAGACGCGAAGCAGGCCGTTGAAGAATTGCAGCTCCATCCGCTCGATGGGATCGACACGAAAGCCGGCGGCCATGGCGTTGATTTTTTCGCCATCGACGCGGACTTCGAGTTGGTCCCAGGTGATGAAGCGTTGCATGTGAAGTGGCAGTAGATCAGTGGATTAGTAGATTAGTAGATCAGGGGACAGTTGTTTGATCACGTACCGGTCTACTCATCTACTGGAATCGGTCCTGATCTACTAATCCACTAATCTACTAATCCACTGCTTGTATCATGCGCCCGCCTCATGCCGAAACGCACTGACATTCACTCCATTCTCATCATCGGATCGGGCCCGATCGTCATCGGTCAGGCCTGCGAATTCGACTATTCCGGAACGCAGGCGTGCAAAGCGCTGAAGGACGAGGGCTACCGCATCATCCTCGTGAATTCGAATCCGGCCACGATCATGACGGACCCGGAATTCGCCGACCGGACCTACATCGAGCCGCTCACGCCGGAGACGCTGGAGCGCATCATCGAGCGCGAAAAACCGGACGCGATTCTGCCGACGGTGGGCGGTCAGACCGGCATCAATCTGGCCATGGCTCTTCACGAAAACGGTGCGCTGGAGCGCCACGGCGTCGAGTTGATCGGCGCGAACAGTCTGGCCATTCGGACCGCCGAGGATCGGCAGCTCTTCAAAGACAAGATGGTGGAGATCGGCGTGGAAGTGCCGCGCTCGGTGCACGCGGCGACGGAAGCGGATGCCGAGGAGTTTGCGGCAACGATCGGCTATCCGCTGGTCATCCGGCCGTCGTTCACCCTCGGCGGATCGGGCGGCGGCATCGCCTACAACGTCGAAGAATTGCGCGCCGTCGTCAGCCACGGCCTCGAGCTTTCGCCGATTCATCGCGTGCTCGTCGAAGAGTCGGTGACCGGCTGGAAAGAGTTCGAGCTTGAGGTGATGCGCGACAAGGCGGACAACGTCATCATCGTCTGCAGCATCGAGAACCTCGATCCGATGGGCGTGCACACCGGCGACTCGATCACGGTGGCGCCGCAGCAGACGCTGACGAATACCGAGTACCAGGCCATGCGCGATGAGGCCAAACGGATCATTCGCGCCATCGGCGTGGAGACGGGCGGATCGAACATCCAGTTTGCCGTGCATCCGACGACCGGCCGCCGCCTGGCCATCGAGATCAATCCGCGCGTGTCGCGCTCGTCGGCGCTGGCGTCGAAGGCGACCGGCTTTCCGATCGCGAAGTTTGCGGCGAAGCTCGCGGCGGGCTACACGCTCGATGAGATTCCGAACGACATCACGAAGAAGACGCCGGCGTCGTTCGAGCCGGCCATCGACTACGTGGTGGTGAAGATTCCGCGCTTCGCCTTCGAGAAGTTTCGCAAGACCAAACCGCACCTCGGACTGTCGATGCAATCAGTCGGCGAGTCGATGGCCATCGGCCGGACGTTCAATGAGGCGCTGCAGAAAGGGCTTCGATCGCTGGAGATCGGCGTGTCGGGACTGGAGTCGCGCGGCTACGACCGCGACAAGGCGACAACTCTGCTCCGCACGCCGCAACCGGAGCGGATCTTCGCGATCGGCGATGCGTTCCGCGCGGGGATGACCGTCGATGAAGTGAATGCGATCTCGTCGATCGACTGCTGGTTTCTGCGCGAGATCTACAAGATCGTGGAGATGGAGAAGACGATTACCGCGAATCCAACGGCGAAATCGCTGCTGGCCTGGAAGCGCGAAGGCTTTTCGGACAAGCAGATCGCGTCGCTGACGAGTTTGACCGAGGGAGAAGTGCGCGGCGAACGGTACGCGCTCGGCGTCCGTCCGGTTTACAAGCGCGTCGATACCTGCGCGGCCGAGTTCGAAGCGTCGACGCCGTATCTCTACTCGACGTACGAGCAGGAGAACGAAGCCAATCCGACCTCGCGCCGCAAGGTGATGATTCTCGGATCGGGTCCCAATCGTATCGGGCAGGGAATCGAGTTCGATACCTGCTGTGTACACGCGTCGTTTGCGCTGCGCGAAGCCGGCTTCGAGACGATCATGGTCAACTGCAATCCCGAAACGGTGTCGACGGATTACGACACGTCCGACCGTCTCTATTTCGAGCCGCTCACGCTCGAAGACGTGCTCGAGATCGTCGATCTGGAAAAACCGGAAGGCGTGATCGTGCAGTTCGGCGGGCAGACGCCGCTGAAGCTGGCGAAGTCACTGGCCGCGGCGGGCGTGCCGATGTGGGGAACGTCGGTGGAGTCGATCGACATCGCCGAAGACCGCGAACGTTTCGGCGCGCTGGCGCAGCAGCACGACATTCTCGTGCCTGAACATGGAACCGGAATGAACGAAGTCGAGGCGATGGAAGTTGCGCGCCGCATCGGATTTCCAGTGGTCGTCCGGCCTTCGTACGTTCTGGGCGGACGCGCCATGGCCATCGTTTACGACGAGTCGAATCTGCGCGAATACATCGGCTACGCGATGGAAGCCGCGCCCGGGCATCCGATTCTCATCGACCGTTTTCTCGAAGACGCCATCGAGCTCGATGTCGATGCGGTGGCCGACGGAACCGATGTCGTCATCGCCGGCGTGATGGAGCACATCGAAGAGGCGGGCATTCACTCCGGCGATTCGACGACGGTGATTCCGCCGTACATCATCGGACTGCGCGAACAGGATCGCGTGCGCCGTCTGACGGTTCAGTTGGCGAAGGCGCTGAACGTGATCGGTCTGATGAACGTGCAGTACGCGATTTACCACGGCGATCTGTACGTGCTCGAAGTCAATCCGCGCGCGTCGCGAACGGTGCCGTACGTCTCGAAGGCGACCGGCGTGCCGTTTGCGAAGATCGCAGCGAAGGTGATGGCCGGGATGTCACTGCGCGAGCAGGGACTGACCGCGGAGCCGAAGGTCAAAGACTATTTCGTGAAAGCGCCGGTGTTTCCCTTCGGACGTTTTCCAAAAGAAGACACGGTGCTCGGTCCGGAGATGAAATCGACCGGCGAAGTGATGGGCTCCGCGCCGACGTTCGGCGAGGCCTACGCAAAAGCCCTCCTCGCCGCAGGCATCGACCTCCCCCTCGGCGGCACCGCATTCATCTCCGTCAACGACAACGACAAACGTCCGGTGGTCGTGCAGTTGGCGAAGGATCTGGCCGACATCGGATTCCGCGTCCTTGCCACATCAGGCACGCGCGATTTCCTCCAGCACAACGGTGTCGATGCCGGTCTTGCGTTCAAGGTCCACGAGTCGGAGCGCCCGAACATCGTCGACCGCATGATCAACGGCGAGGTCACTCTCATCATCAACACCCCCCTCGGCAAGAAGTCCTTCTACGACGACACCTACATCCGCCGCGCCGCCCTGCAATACGGAATCAGTTGCCTGACGACGCTGACCGCGGCCACAGCCGCGGTACATGGGATCCGTTCCTTGCGGATGGGCATGAAGACGATCACGACGATTCAAGAGCAGCACGCGAGGTAGTGCGCTTCGCGCGTTGCCGGTTGTCGGTTAGTCGCGCTTCGCCCGCGTTGGTTGTTGGTTGCGCGGCGGGCGTTGTTGTTTGGTTTGCGCGGGCGCCGCGTCAGCGGCTGGAAGAGGGTAGCGAGGGGTGCGAGCGCTTTTTGCGAGCACCCCTCGTAATTGTGAGATTGGATTCGTGCCGCGTCAGCGGCACTGGATGATGAGACGACGACAGCATTCGGCTGACACGGAAAAAAACAAGTGCTCATTACGAGGGGATGCTCGCAAAAGCCCTCGCACTCCTGGTCACAGCCGCGCCATGTGCCGAGGGAACAACGCAACGAACGCGCGAAGCGCAATCAAACCGACAGCGATCGCGGAACACAACCCGCAATGAACGCGCCTCAGCGGTACTGAAGACTTCGCGTCGTTTGATCGTCCAGTGCCGCTGACGCGGCACGAATCTCAAATCTCACCAACTACGAGGGGTGCTCGCAAAAAGCGCTCGCACCCCTCGCTACCCTCTCTTGCCGCTACGCGGCGTGCGCCGATGAACAACGCAGCGAACGCGCGTAGCGCAATCCAACGCGTGAAGCGCAATCCAACACGTGAAGCGCAATCCAACGCGCGAAGCGCAATTACGCAACGCGCGAAGCGCAACCAACCGACAACCGACAACGCGCGGCCCGCCAGGGCCGCGCAATTACGAGACCGACAACGCCGAAGGCAGCGACGCCATCTCCGTCTTGAACGCGTTGAACGCGCGGACGGTGTATTGCAGGTGCTTGCCTGCCGCCGATTCCTGCGCGGGGCCGGAGAGCTGGCGATGGGGGCGGGCGGCGCCGGGGCGGCGGGAGCGGAAGACGGTCGTGACGAATGGGGAGGGCTTGGCGAACTCGATGATGAGCTCCTCGATGACGACGTTGGCGCCGCCGAGGTAGCGGAAATCCCACTCGATGCCTTCGCCGGCGCGGAGATTCGTTTCGTTCGGATTGATCGAAAGGTAGATACGGCCGCCGCTCGATTCGATGTCGATGCGCACGGGCGTGGTGCGGACCGCGAATTCGGTCAGCTCGTGTGCGCCGACGAGACGATCCGACGACGCCGGTGGCGCCGCGACGAGCGATGGTGCCTCGGCGCGCGGCGGCGCGGGAATGAAGGACGATGAGCGCGGACGGTCGCCCTGCGAGAACCAGGCGGCGGTGGCGGGACCATTCGAGGTCACGCGCGTGCGCGAGCGGCGGCGTTTTTTGTCGTCGGCGGGCGCGGCGGGGCGAGCGACGGCGGGAGCGGCTCCGGCTTTGACAACGGTCTTGGCACTCGGCTTCTGCTTAGCGTCAGCGGCTTTCTCCGCCTTCGCGGGCTTGGCGGCTTTCGGCGTCGTCTTAGGCGCTGTCTTGGCCGATGTTTTGGCAACAGACTTGGCGGACGCTTTCGCGGCCGGCTTCGCGACTTTCTTCGGGGCAGCCTTCGCTGCTTTACCGGAAGGTGGTTTCGCAGCGGCTTTTTTCGCGGACTTCGCGGCCGCCGGCTTCTTCACGGCGACTTTTTTCGCCGCGGCCTTTTTCGCCGTAGCTTTTTTGGGAGCTGGCTTGGCGGCCGTTTTTTTCGGAGCGGGCTTCTTAGCCACCGGCTTCGCTTTCGCGGCGGCGCGGGCGGCTGGCTTCTTCGATGCCGGTTTCGCGGTTTTTGTTCGGTTTACAGGCTTCGCGCCCGTACCTTTTTTCGGAGTTGTAGACGCTTTTTTCCCCTGGACCTTCGCCATTCGAGCCTGCTCTCCCGCATCCCCTGAAAAATGGATGGCGCAGTATAGCGGCGACCCCTCGGTTTGCATAGGTGAGATAAAACGCTTGTTTTCGGCCACTCTGCGGCCTCGGAAATTGCGCTCCGCCTTGAGGGCCAGGCCTTCGATCTTGGGCTCCCCAATCAACGACCGAAGGTTTTGGCCGGCCGACAGCAGAGCCTCGCGCCTCGGGGGCCAACCAACAGCCGCGGGCGGCCTGCTACGAAAAGTTAGTCCGTGCGGGGCACCGAAATCATCTCGCCGGGTCTGACGCGAGTGATCGCCTCTCGTAGCTCTTCGACGTGAGCACGGATGCTTTCGAAACGCGTGTCTCGGGTGTCGATGACAACGATGCCGATCGGCAGCTTCGGGAGATTCTGCTGATATTTCATCCGCTGGTCGATGGTCACGAGAACTTCGAACGCGTGGACAGCAAGTGCGAGCAATTGACCGTTCGTGAACGCAGACCAACCTTGCTCTTGCGCTGTCCGGATGGAGAAGTCTTGCAAGTCGCGCCGCAGCTTGCGGGGCACGTTCTCGTCAAAAAGAACTCTCCTCACGCGATTTGCGCCAATGCGGCCCTGCCTGCTTCTTCGATAAATGCAACGGACTGCTCTCGCGACACGCTTGGATAGTTCTCGAGGAACTCCTCAAGCGGGTCGCCGCCCTCGAGGTAGTCGAGGAGAATGCGGACGGGAACTCGCGTGCCGACGAATACCGGGGTTCCGCCCATAATCTCCGGATCCGAATGCACGATCTCTTTGATGGTCATCTTGTATCTCGCACGGAGAGAAATCCCAGCGAGCATAGCTTGCCCGGATGCCAAAACCAAGTTCGCCAAGTGGCTCTTGAAACTGAACCGCACCGCGAAAAACGCGCTGATCGGCGGCTGAGCGGACGCCGTAAACGTTGATCGCTCTAACCCGCGCGATCAGCGCAATCCGTCGGCGACGTACAGATCGCCGAGCATGCGCAGGGCGTCGTAGGCGTAGGCGGTGGCGTCGGGCGTGATGCAGATCGGCGCGATTCGATAGACGCCGGCCGGGTCGGTGGGGGAGAACTGCTTCCACGTTTCGCGCGCGCCGGTGGCCAGCGTTACGCGCGTGACTTGGGCGGGGAGTGCGCTCGGGCGATAGACGAAGAGCGATGCCCCGTCGGCCGACCAGACGATCGGCACTTCACCCGGCTGAATCGCGGGGACGATCGACGGCTCGGCGCTGGCGTCGACCGGATATAGCGCGATCGTTTGTTGCTGCGTCATGCCGGCGACGTAGCGGCCGTCCGGCGATACGGCAAACGGGCGGTACGCATCGCCCCAGATGTTCTCGGGCGAGATCGCTTTCTCGGTTTCGTCGAGCGTGTCGATCACGTGCAGTTGATAGCCTTTCTTCGGCAATGCGCCGGCGATGACGATGCGGCGTCCGTCGGGGAGCCAGGCCGCGCCGAAGTCGAAGGCGCCCTCGATTT
This sequence comes from Thermoanaerobaculia bacterium, assembly GCA_963719365.1. Lineage (GTDB taxonomy): Bacteria > Acidobacteriota > Thermoanaerobaculia > Gp7-AA8 > Gp7-AA8 > JADGNZ01. Next base: position 4,656,301 of record OY970380.1, read on the forward strand.
TGAGCTCGCGCGCCTCGCCGCTTCCGGTCGGGACGACGACGAGTTTCGGCCCGCTGTGGCCGAGCACGTACTTGCCATCGGGCGAGATGGCGTCGCCGTATCCGTCGGCGATCCGGACCGGGGCCGGCTCGCCGAGGCGGCGGAGATACATCGAGCTGGCCGCGCCGCCGCCTTCGCGCGGCTCGTTGAAGAGAATCGTTTTTCCGTCGCGCGAGAGATCGGCCAGCATCGACCAGTCCAGCCACGAGAGATCGCGTTCCGCTGATTCGCCGGGCGCCTGCACCTCCAGTGCGGCGCGCCACATCCCGTTCGACAGCAGCACGTGTCCGGCCGGCGCGATGTCGTAGAGCCGCATCGATCCGGTCAGGCGGTTCACGAGACGCGACTCGCCGCTCTCGATGTTCACCGCGTAGAGCGCCGGCGGTGCGCCGCTGTCGGTGGCTGTGATCCAGATCTCCTTGTTGCCCGGAGCCCAGGCCAGACCGGTGACGCCGTGACTCCAGCCGCGCGCGATCGAGACCGGCTTGCCCGATTTTGCGTCGAGGATCGAGACATCGTTCTTCCCCGCGAACGACTCGACGAACGCGATGCGCCCGTCGGATGCGATGCGGATGTCGCGCAGCGCGTGCGCCGTCTCGTAGACGACTTTGCCGATCGGCGATTCGATGCGGAAGGTGCCGGTGCTGCCTCGAATGGCGGCGAGGTTCGTGCCGTCGGGCGACCAATCGGCCTGCAGAACCTGCTCGGCGATCTCGCGTGGCGTTCCGCCCGCGACCGGAACGCGCGCCAGAGTGCCGAGGTTGGTGAGACGGTCGCGGCGGAGAAGGACGGCCAGCTCCGTCGACTTCGAGACCGCCAGCACGTCCGCGTCTTTCACGCCGAGCGGGCGCGGCTCGGGACTTTGCCGGTTGGCGACGAAGACTTCGGATGGATTGCCGTCCCAGGCCGCGCTGTAGATGATCGAATCGCCGTCCGGACCGAACCGCGCCGCGCGCACTTCGCCGCGTCGAAACGTCATCCGATGGAAGACGACTTCCGGCGGCGCTTCCTCTTTCGCCTTGTTCGTCGCGAAGTACCAGCCGGCAAATGCGGCGCCTGCAATCGCAGCGAGAAAGAGAAGCGTCAGCAGAATTGGCGAGACGCGCCGCGGCAAAGGCTGCGCAGTTGTCGCATGACGCACCGGCATGCGTGCGGTTGCAGGGATCGCCGCGGTTGCAGGACGAGCCGCGGTTGCGCCCGTGCGGCGCGATTCCGCCGTGTCGGCGATACGCATCGTCGGCGTCTGGGCAGTCGACGATCCCGACATCGGCGCCATGGCCGGATTGGAGGCGCTCGAATACGTGCCGGCCGACGAGGCCGCTGCCATCGTCTCGAGGTTGAAAGCGAGATCGCGAGCCGATTGGAAACGATGATCGCGATCCTTTTCGAGACAGCGGCGCGTCAGTCGGTCGAGTGCCGGCGGAACATTCGGCAACGACTCGGCGAGGTCGGGCGGATCTTCTTTCAGGATCGCGCTGAGCGTCTCGATCGACGAGTCGCGCTTGAACGCGCGCACGCCGGTCAACATCTCATAAAGAATGGCTCCGAACGCGAAGATGTCCGATCGCGTGTCCACCTTCTCGCCGCGCACCTGCTCCGGCGACATGTAACCGACGGTGCCGAGGACCATGCCTGGCTCCGTGGCCGCTTGCGGGAACAGACCGCCGTCGTCCGAGGTCGCGCTCAGTTTGGCGATGCCGAAGTCGAGGATCTTGGCGCGGCCGTCGCGCGTGAGGAAGATGTTGTCCGGCTTCAGATCGCGATGGATGATGCCTTTCTCGTGCGCGGCGGCAAGACCGTTCGCGACCTGCAGCGCGGCATCGACGGCACGCCGCGTTGCCAGCGGGCCACGCTCTAATCGCTCGCGAAGAGTCTCGCCTTCGAGCAGCTCGCTGACGATGTAGGCCGTGCCGTTCTCGTTGCCGACGTCGTAAATCGTCAGCAGGTTGGGATGATTGAGCATCCCAGTGGCGCGCGCTTCCTGCTCGAAACGCTGCACGCGCTCCTGATCGCTGAGCGTAAGCGCGGTGAGGATCTTGACGGCGACGTCGCGCCCGAGGCGGGTGTCGCGAGCGCGGTAGACAGCTCCCATGCCGCCTTCGCCGAGAAGGCTGACGATCCGATAAGGACCGAGCATCGCGTCAGGCTGGAGCATGGGACGAGCGCATGGTAGCAGGCGGGGTGTGGGGGGTGGGGCGTGGGGTGTGGGAGAAGCAGAGATCAGGGGAATCAGAGATCAGAGGAATCGGAGATCAGCGATCAGATCTCCGAGAAATCTCTGATCTCTTGTCTCTGAAGTCTCCGATCTCTGCTTTTCCCACACCCCACTCCCCAAATCCCACTCCCCACCCAGGAATTGCCAGCGCCCTCTCCGAAGTTAACCCCGAATAACTTTTCGTCCATGATCCTGACCGCTCCCTTTCCGGCTTCGCTCCGGCGTACGTCGGGAGTGGTCTATCCCCATTAGGAGATTGTCCCCATGTCGAAGCACTTCAGGGTGTACTGGCAGACGTGTGTCTTCTTCCTTTTCGCTGCCGCCGCCTCGGCTACCACAATCGTGTTGCCGAGCGATGAGCAGCTCGTCCGCAAGTCGCCGGTCATCGTGGAAGGCACGGTCATCAGCTCAGTCCCGGTGCTGCGCGGAGAGGGGATCTGGACGGAGACGCGGCTGGCTGTCGACCGGACGTTGAAAGGCGGCGCCGCGGGGGAGCTGACGATCCGCGAAGTTGGCGGCGAGATCGATGGCCGGATCACGAAAATCTTCGGCACGCCGGTCTACACGCCCGGCGAGCGGGTCATGGCATTTCTATCGCCGACGCCGCGCGGCGACTACCAAACGATTGATCTCTTTGTCGGAAAGTTCAGCGAGCAGCGAGCCGTGAATGGCCGCCGCCTGCTCGTGCGCGACGATGCCGCGGGCGACGTCGCGTTACTCGACGCGTCGTTCCATCCGATCCAGTCGAAGAACATCCAGCGCGATGCCACCGCGTTCGAATCGTATGTCGCCGATCGTGTCGCAGGACGTTCAAGCACGAACAGTTATGGCGTTGCCGATCCGGTTCTGGAACGCGATCTCGCTCCGTCGGCGAACAGCACAGGACGAATCAAGCCTGACTTCACCCTCATCTCCGAACCGAGCGTCTACCGCTGGAGCGCCTTCGACAACGGCGGCAGCGCGAAGTGGTACAGCTTCGGGACGCAGACGGGCTACACCGGCGGCGGCGTGAACGAGATCCAGTCTGCCATGAACGCCTGGAACAGCTACAGCGCCGCGAAGATCAATTACGCGTACACCGGCACCGGCAGCGGAACGCCCGGCGGTCTCTCCGGCCCGAACGGCGTCAACGAGATTCTCTTCAACGATCCGAAGCAGGAGATCAGCGGATCGTTCAATCCATCCACCGGCGGCGTCGTCGGCGAAGGTGGATTCAACGGCGTCTCCGGCACGATGACCTGGACCGGTCCGTTCGACGCCAACGGCACACACACAGCGCAGACGTATCGCGCCTACGTCATCAGCGAAGGCAACCTGACGATTCAGGATGGCGTCACGCCGCAAGCGGGACTCCCGAGCGCGATGCTCGCGGAAATCGTCGCCCACGAATTCGGTCACACACTCGGCCTCGGTCACAGTACCGACGGCTCTGCGCTGATGTACCCAAGCGTCACCGGACTCGGTGCCAGTCTCCGTGCCGACGACCAGCTCGCCGCTCGATGGCTCTATCCGAATGGCAGCGCGCCACCGCAGCCGCCCGCTACGATTCCGAGCGCGCCAACTTCGCTGGTGGCAACGCCATCCGGCTCGTCGGCCACGCTGCAATGGAACGACAACGCTACCAACGAGAGCGGCTACCGCGTTTATCTCGCGCTGGGCAGCGGCGCCTTCAGCAAACTCTCGCCCGATCTCGTCTCGGGTAGCCGCGGCGCGACCATCTCGAGTCTCGCGGCCGGCAGCTACCGTGTTTACGTCGTCGCATTCAATTCGGCCGGCGAGTCTGCGCAATCGAACACCGCAAATCTCACGATCGCGACATCGACCACGGCGGCGTTCAACGTCTCTCCGTCAGCAGGCGTCGCGGGCGTGACGACGTTCGTCTTCACCAACACGTCATCCGGCGCAACGTCGTGGCTGTGGAACTTCGGCGATGGCGCGCAGTCGTCGTTGCAGAATCCAACGCACGTCTATGCGGCGCCGGGGACGTACACGATCCAGCTCACGGCCAACGGAAACGGCGGCCAGTCGTTTGCGTCGCACGCCGTCTCGGTGTCGTCGGGAATCGCCGCAGACTTTACGTTTTCGCCGTCGAATCCGACGACGCTGGATAACGTTGCATTCGCCGACCGGTCGTCGGGGGGCGCCGCGTCGTGGCAGTGGAGCTTCGGCGATGGCTCGTCGTCGACGGCGCAGAATCCGTCCAAGCGTTACTCATTCGCAGGGACGTATTCGGTGTCGCTCAGGGTATCGACAGCGGGTGGCTTGACGTCAACCAGCTCGCACCTCGTTACCGTCGTCACGGCGACGCCAGCCATGCCGCCGGTTTCGGCTGCATTCGGTTCAACGCCGTCGTCGCCGGCAGTTCGCGACAACGTCACGTTCACCGATCGCTCCACCGGCTCACCAACCTCGTGGCAGTGGAGCTTCGGTGACGGCGCGACCTCCTCCTCGCAGAATCCGGCGCATGCGTATTCAGTGCAGGGCTCGTACAACGTTTCTCTGACGGTCGCGAACGCGGTCTCGTCGTCGACGATCTCGCACACGATCACGATCGCCGCGCCGGCCGCATATCGCACGCTCGTTCCGGTTGCGGCGCAAACGAACGGATTGGGCGGCTCGGTGTGGCGCACGGAGCTGACGCTCTTCAACGGCGGAAATGAAGCGGCGGCCGGGCAGTTCACGTTCATTCCGAGCGGCGGCGGAACGCTCCTCACGCGCAGCCTTTTTATCGGCGTCAATCAATCGATCACCTTCGCCAACGCGCTGAGTGACCTCTTCGGCCTCTCCGCCAGCGCCGGCGCGATCACCATCGAAGCGTCAAGCCCAACATCGATGCCGGCCATTCGCGTGACCAGCCGGACCTTCACGACGGGATCGTCGGGCACGTACGGTCAGGCCGTTCCGAATGTCAGCAGCGACGACATGACAACGACGTTGCTGCTGACCGGTCTCGAATCAGATGCAAACTTCCGCACGAATATCGGCCTCGTCAATCGCAGCGGCGCGCCGGTCGCTGCGGGCATGACGCTGTACGACGGGAACGGCAACGTAGTCGCCACGGCGGTCGTGACCGTTCCGGAGAACAACTTTCAGCAGGCGCCGCTGACGTCGTATTTTCCGGCTGTGGCCGCGCGGTCGTTCGCAGCACTTTCGATGCGCATCGATGCGGCATCGGCGAACGCCGTCAGCGCGTACGGCTCCGTCATCGACAACCGCACGCAGGATCCCGTCTACATTCAGGCCATTCCTTCTACGGCCGGATCGGAGCTGGTGATCCCCGCCGTCGGCCGCGCGCCCGGAATCGGCGGCACGTTTTGGCGGAGCGACGTCACGCTTTTCAATCCCGGGCTGACAACGATTGCGGTCTCGCTTCGGTACCTGGCCGCGGGTCAGGACAACCGCAACGCGGCGTCGCAGACGGTGACCGTTCCAGCATCGCGCACCGTGGTGATCGCTGACGTCGCGCAGGTAATGGGCGTCTCTTCCGGCAGCGGCGCGTTGCGCGTTTCGTGGAATGGCTCGTCGGGTCCGATCGTGACGAGCCGCACCTACACGACTGCGGATGGCGGCGGCACCTACGGCCAATCGATCGATCCGGTGGCGTCGTTCGCGAACGACTCATTCGTGCCCGGCCTCCGCGCCAACGCGTCCTTCCGCTCCAATGTTGGCTTCGTCAACGGCGGCGACTCACCGATGACAGTCACGGCGACTCTGCTTTCCGACTCAGGCGCAGTCATCGGCACGACGCAGGTCGGTCTCGCGCCGCGCTCGCAGGTGCAATACGCGATCGGCTCCCTCTTCCCCGCCGCAAACACGCCGCGCGCCGGCACGCTCACGCTCCTCGCCCACGCGGACGGCTCACCAACACTCTTCGCCTACGGCTCGATCGTCGACAACGCATCCGGAGACCCCGTCTTTTTCGGAGGGAGATGAGGAGTGCGGGCGTCTCGCCCGCGGCATCCGGGGCGTCCTCGCCCCGGATGTTTTTCGCCCGGCCCTGCGCACGACATCAAATCGAAGCTCGTGCGGCGTTCAATCAGCAGTGCGCGAAGAACGTGGCGGCGTCGTAGTTACGATTTTGGTTTTCGCGATTGCCTTCGCACTCGGGCGGGGACGCCCGAGTGCCTGCGCGCGAGACGCACGCACTCCCTCGGGAGCATAGAACGAGGCGCCGCGGACGTTTTCGTCGATCGTGAAGCCGTGCTGCAGCGGGGGGAAGGCTCGTTGCTCGCAGTCGAGGCGCTCACAGAGTCGGCAAGTCGTTCCGATCGGCACCGCGGCATCGAGGTTGTCGAGATCGTAGCCGTCGGCGTAGACGAGTTTTCGCGCGTCGGTGACCGGGCAGCCGATGCCGACCGCCATCAGCGCATCGCCGGTTGCGTATCCGAAACTCTTGCGGATCGTCCGCGCCACGCAAAAGTACGCGGTGCCGTCGGGCATCTTCGAGAGCTGCGTTCGAATCCTTCCCGGCGTCAGAAACGCCGCATGCACATCCCAGCGCGGACATGATCCGGAGAAACGCGCGAAGCGGATGCCGGTGCCGCTGAAACGTTTGGAAATATTGCCTGCGATGTCGACGCGAACGAAGTGGAACGGGACGCCCGGCCGCCCAGGATTCCGAAGCGTGGTGAGGCGGTGGCAGACCTGCTCCCAGCTGGCCGTGTAGTGATGCTGCAACAGCTCGATGTCGTAGCGCACCTGCTCGCTGATCGACAGGAACTCGTCGTACGGCATCAGCAGCGCGGCGGCGAAGTAGCTGGCCAGCGCGATGCGGCAGAGCTTCGCCGACTCCGGCGTCGTCAGAAATTCTCTGGAGCGCTCGACGATCGAATCGAGCAGCGGGGCCGCTTCGATCAGTGCGAGTTGGTGCGCGAGTTGGAACTGCCGGCTCCACGGCGGGAGCACCGCCGAGAGCGAGAGCACGCGCCGTTCCGGATCGTAGCGGCGCGTGGCCGTGCGGTCGCGGCCGACCGGAACGACTGCGACTTCGATGCGATGTTTCTCGCGCAGGTATTGCGTCAGCGAACGATTGATATCGGAACGATTCGGCAGCGCACGGCCGCCAACTTCGACTGCAGCCGCTTCGAGCTCAGGAAAGTAATTCACATTGTGCTGCAGCACATCCGACACCTCCTCGGACGGCAAATGCGCCGGATCGATGCCGTGAAAATCCTGGCCGTCGTAGACCTTGCTGGCCAGCGCGCGCGTCGACTCCACCGTGGAGCGATAAGCGTGATACAGCGCCAGAACGGCGCGGGCGGTGGCGGGATGCTCGGCGAGATCGCGCATGTCCACGGTGGTGACGGCGTGCTCTTCGAACAGTGGATCTCCGAACGCTTCCTGAAGATCGCCGGCGAGACGTGAGTGATCATCGTCAGCAAATGAGTTGAGCTCGACCTTCAGCACCTGCGCGACCTTCACGAGCAAGTGCGCGGGAAGCGGACGCTGATTGTGCTCGATGAGATTGAGATAGCTCGCCGAGATCTCGAGTTTTGCCGCAAGGTCAGCCTGCGTGATCCGCTCGCGGCGGCGGATAGATCGAACTTTGGTGCCGAGGGTGTTCATGAGGACCTCCGAGCTGGCACGGTGGTTGGACTGTCAGAGTGTGTTGAGCATTTCGGGGTGTGGGAAGCAGAGATCAGAGACAAGCGATCAGAGATCAGGATCCTTTTTGATCTGATCTCTGGTCTCTAGTCGCTGATCTCTGCCCGTCATGAGAGCCGCTTGACGACCATCGCATTTCTTTACAGCCATTGACAACTTTACGGCTGCGGCTTCACAACCCTTTACTTCGTAACATACAGATGGGTATCAACTTGGCCCAATCCGTGCTCCACTACTTTACACCATGACGACGGCAGTGATCGATGTTGGAGCGGGGATCGATGTTCGCGGCGAGATGCGTCCCGAATGGTCCGAGATCCTGACGCCGGAAGCGCTCGCATTCGTAGCCGGGCTGCATCGCGAATTCAATCCGCGGCGTCTCGAATTGCTGGCGCGGCGCGAAGCGCGGAAGCAGCGTATCGATGCGGGCGAGCTTCCCGACTTCCTGGCCGAGACGAAAGAGATTCGTGATTCCGAATGGACTGTCGCTCCGATTCCGCCGGACTTGATGGATCGCCGCGTCGAGATCACCGGACCGGTCGACCGGAAGATGATCATCAACGCGCTCAACTGCGGCGCCAGCGTTTTCATGGCCGACTTCGAAGACGCCAACGCGCCAACGTGGTTCAACAATATCGACGGTCAGCTCAACCTTCGCGACGCCGTGCGGCGCACGATCTCGTTCACGGCGGGCGCGAAGCAATACGCCTTGCACGAGAAGACGGCCACGCTCGTGGTGCGGCCGCGCGGCTGGCACCTTCCGGAGAAGCATCTCGTCGTCGATGGCGAGCCGGTGTCAGCCAGCCTGTTCGATTTCGGTCTCTACTTTTTTCACAACGCGAAAGAAGCGATCGCGCGCGGGACCGGCTCGTACTTTTATCTGCCCAAGATGGAGTCGCACCTCGAGGCGCGGCTCTGGAACGATGTCTTCGTCCGCGCGCAGCAGCAGCTCGGCGTTCCGAACGGGACGATCCGGGCCACTGTTTTGATCGAGACGATCCTGGCCGCGTTCGAGATGGACGAGATTCTCTACGAGCTTCGCGATCACTCATCCGGACTCAATTGCGGACGCTGGGACTACATCTTTTCCTTCATCAAGAAGCTCCGCGCGAAGAACGATTTCGTCTTGCCGGACCGCGGCAGCGTGACGATGGAAAAGCATTTCCTGGCTTCCTACGTGGCGTTGCTGATCAAGACCTGCCACCGGCGCGGCGTTCATGCGATGGGCGGCATGGCGGCGCAGATTCCGATCAAGAACGACGACGACGCCAACGACGCAGCCATGCAGAAAGTCGGCGCCGACAAACTGCGCGAAGTGCGCGCCGGCCACGACGGCACATGGGTCGCGCATCCCGGGCTGGTTCCAATCGCGAAGAAGATTTTCGATGAAGGCATGCCCGGCGCGAATCAGATCGATCGTAGACGCGACGACGTGCAAGTCACGCCCGCCGATCTGCTGGCGGTGCCCGAAGGCGTCATCACCGAAAAGGGATTCCGGCAGAACGTCAACGTCGGCATCCTCTACCTCGAAGCGTGGCTCGGCGGATTGGGATGCGTGCCGCTTTACAACCTGATGGAAGACGCCGCCACCGCCGAGATCTCGCGCACCCAACTCTGGCAGTGGATTCATCACCACGCTCACCTCGACGACGGACGCGCGGTGACGGCGGAGCTTTACCGCCAAATCCGCGATGAAGAACTGAAAGCAATCGGATCGCGTCCGCATCTCGATACCGCGGCAGCGATTTTCGACGACCTGATCCTGAACGATGAACTTGCCGATTTTCTGACGCTCCCGGCGTACGAGGAGCTCCTGAGGCTCGAAAAGGAGAACTGATGGCGAAGCTCAAAGCAGTGCGCGATGCGAAGCAGATCGAGCGCGATTGGGAAAACAATCCTCGCTGGGACGGGATCACGCGCGACTACACGGCGGAAGACGTTCTGCGCCTGCGCGGCTCGATCGACATCGAGCAGACGCTCGCGGAGCTCGGCGCCAATCGTCTCTGGGAAATGCTCCGCGATGAGCCGTACGTCAGCGCCCTCGGCGCGCTCACCGGCAATCAGGCCATCCAGCAAGTACGCGCCGGACTGAAAGCAATCTACCTCAGCGGCTGGCAGGTCGCGGCGGACGCGAACCTGGCCGGCCAGATGTATCCCGATCAGAGTCTCTATCCGTCCAACTCCGTTCCGCAGGTCGTCAAGCGGATCAATCAGGCATTACAACGCGCAGATCAGATCGATCACAGCGAAGGGAAGCACGACACGTACTGGTTTGCGCCGATCGTCGCCGACGCGGAAGCCGGTTTCGGCGGCTGCCTCAACGCGTTTGAGCTGATGAAACAGATGATCGAATGCGGCGCTGCAGCTGTCCACTTCGAAGACCAACTCGCCTCCGAGAAAAAGTGTGGACACCTCGGCGGGAAAGTTCTTCTGCCGACGTCGCAATTCATTCGAACGCTTTCCGCGGCGCGGCTCGCCGCCGACGTCATGGGCGTTCCGACGCTCGTCGTCGCGCGCACCGACGCGAACAGCGCCACGCTCCTGACCAGCGACATCGACGAGCGCGATCATCCGTTCCTCACCGGCGAACGAACGGCCGAGGGCTTCTTCATGATCAAGAGCGGCGTCGACGCGGCGATCGCGCGGGCCATTGCCTACGCGCCGTACGCCGACCTGCTGTGGATGGAGACATCGACGCCGGACATTGGCGAGGCGCGCCGTTTCGCCGATGCGGTCCACGCGAAGTATCCGGGGAAGATGCTCGCCTACAACTGCTCGCCATCGTTCAACTGGGCGCAGAAACTCTCGGCAGACGAGATCGCGAGTTTCCAGCACGAGCTGGGCGAGCTTGGCTACAAGTTCCAGTTCGTCACGCTGGCCGGATTCCACGCGCTGAATTTCTCGATGTTCGAGCTGGCGCGTCAATACCGCGAGGAAGGGATGACCGCCTACTCGCGCATGCAGCAATCCGAGTTCGCCGCGGAAGCACACGGCTACACGGCGACGAAACATCAGCACGAAGTCGGCACCGGCTACTTCGACGAGGTCATGAACGTGATCTCGAACGGCCAGTCATCGACGACAGCGCTGGCCGGATCGACCGAGGCCGCGCAGTTCGGCAGACATTGAGGAGAGATCATGGAAGACATTCGCGACTACCGATTCGAAGAAGAGAACGACGTCACCGAGGAAGAGCGCGATTACGACGCCGCGCAGCGTGATGAAGTGCCGTTTCATATCCCGCGGGATTGATTCAACGATCAGCCGCCGTATACTCGGAGTATGAGGACCCTGTCCCGAATCACCGCAGATCCGCAGGTCATGGGCGGCCGGCCGTGCATTCGCGGCATCCGCGTCACGGTCGGTACGGTCGTCGGGTTGGTCGCTTCCGGACACAGTCGGGAAGAAATTCTGAAGCTCTATCCCTACCTCGAAGAGGACGACATCGGCGAAGCGCTCGCCTATGCCGCGTGGCGCTCTGACGAGTTTGAGGTTCCGATCTCGCGTCCCGCGAGATTAGATTCGTGAACCCAGAGAAGCAGAGGACACGGAGGTTTTCTCTGTGTCCTTTGTGTCTCAGTGGTGAAAGCCTTTCCGATCCTCAATACGACATATCGTCATCGCTCAGCCCGAAGTGGTGGCCGATCTCGTGGATGACGGTTTCGCGGATCTGGCGCTTTGCCTCGTTTGCGCCGCGCGTCACGCGCAAGATTGGGCCGCGGAAGATGGCCACCTGCTCGGGCATCGTCATCGCGCTGAAGCTGCGGCGGGTCAGCGGCGTGCCGCGATAGATGCCGAGGAGCTCGCCGTTGGGATCGTCCATGACGTCGAGGTCGGAGGCGTCCGGCTCCTCCTCGACGACGACCACGATGTTTTCGAGCAGGTCCGCGAACCGCTCCGGAAGCGAGTCGAGCGCCTCTGCGACGAGGCGCTCGAACTCGGCGGAATCGATACTCACCAGCTACCAGCCGGCCACGATGTTGAAACCGGTCACCCAGCCCTTCTGCGGACGCTGGAACGGTTTGGCGGTGTAGAACTCGAGAGGAATGTACGCGAGCAGGAGACGCAAACCGGCTCCCACGCTCGTCACCGGAATGTGATCGGTGGCGTTGTTCTTCTCGAAACGAAACTTCACGGAGTCGTTCTTGCTCCACGCCGCGCCAGCATCGGCGAACGCGAAGAACTCGGTTGGAACGAAGCCGCTCATCAGACCGAACTGCCTGTTGCCGACCACGGGCACGCGAACCTCGACGTTGCCGACCGCGACACGCGAACCGACCAGGCGGTCGAACACGGGACACGATGTCGAGCCCGGCGCACTGACGCATTCATCGAGGCCGATCGAGTTGATGTCGTAGCCGTGGATCAGCGTGTCCTGACCGATGTACAGCGGCGTAATCCTTCCGCTCTCGGCGTCGGTGCCGTAGCGCCCGTAGTAAATCCCGCGGACCGCGAAGGTGACTGGATTCATGAAGTAGTACTTGCGCCAATCGGCCAGCGCGGTTTGGAACTTCAGGTCGCCCGAGTACGACGCTGCTTCGTAGCGATAGCGCGTTCCACGCACGGGCGAGAGGAATCCGAACGACGAACTATCGCCGACGAACGCCAGAGAGGCGTGGGCGAGATTCAGCGAGAAATTGAATGGCGACTGGTCGGTGGTGTCGGAGACGATCTGGTTGTTGACGATGAAGACGGTCTCGACCTCGGACTTCAACGCCTGATGCTCGAACCCGCCGCTGAATTCGAGACGACGCGTCTGGCTGAAAGGATACTGAACGATGCCCGACACGTCGTCGTAGCGCTGAATGTCGCGCTCCTGCTGGATGACGTCGGCGATGAAGGTCTGTCCGTTGATGTTCACGGGCGCCTGCCCGGACGAGGTGAACGCCGTGACGTACGGCAAATGCGTGGTGTCGATGCCCCAGTTCAGTCGATGCCGCTGATTGAGGTAGAAGACTTCGCCTGCGAGCTGGTCGGCGATCGTACCGACGCCCGAGGTTCCGCCGCCCTGGAAGGTCACGCCAATGTTGTGGTAGCCGAGAACGTCGCTGTAGTAAGCGCTCACGCTGCCGCCGACGCCCGTTCCGAACGAGCTGACACCGACGCCGACGGTCGGCGGCCCGAGGTAGGCGATGTGAAGCGATGGCTTGTACGACGTCTGCTGAAACACCGTGCTCGCCGGCAGCAGCCCCTCGGCGGGAGTTTGCATGTACGCCGTGATCGTCGAGCCGGTTCCGCGCAGCGGCGGAAGCTGACCGGCTCGCGCGACCGATGAAGCTGCAGCCGTAGCAGTCGTCTCCACGGCGATGGTCGGCGGGTTCGCATTCAGCCGGTAGATGTTGTAGTTGTCGTTTTCGTAGAGCGAGAAGGTGATGTCGCCTGTGCGCTGGGCGACCGAGAGCGCCGGCGACATGTCCGTGATTCCTGACACGCCGGTCTGCACGCGCGTAACACGATTTACATGTCCATCGGGCGAGTAGCGGTAGATGTCGGCGATGCCTTCCGGATTGGCGATGAAGTAGATGCTGCCGTCAGGTCCGTACTGCGGATTGATGTTCTTCGCATTCGTGAAGAGCGGAAGCGTCTTGATCGTGCTGCTCGAGATCTCGATCGTCGAGATGCGCATTCCCTGGAAGTAGAGCTGTTCGAGATTCGCTTCCGGGCCGGTGCCGCGGTCCGAAACGAAGGCGATGGTGCGTCCGTCCGGCGAGAATGCCGGCTGCAGGTCGGCGTACTTGTCGTTGGTCAGGCGATGCACCTCTTTCGATTCGGTGTCAAAGAGGAAGAGGTCGGAGACTCCGGTGGCCTGTCCGGCGATGACCATCGTCTTGCCGTCGGGCGACCAGGCCACGCTGGTGATGGCATCGATGCCGGGTACTTTGAGCGTGTCGACTTTGCCTGACTCGACGTCGACGATGCCGAGGTAGTTGTCGCCGTGCTGGAAGGTGATGAAGGCCAGCTTGCGCGAGTCCGCGGACCAACTGCCGGCCGAATCGACGAAGCGCAGCGCCTCGAAGTGACCGTTGCGGTCAGTCGAGGCGAGACGGCGAAGCACCTTGCCCGTTTGCGCATCGGCGAGGAAGAGATCGATGTCGAAAATCGCGCGAGTGGAGAGGAATGCGATGTACTTGCCGTCCGGGCTGTACGCGGGACCGACGTTGAGATTGCCGCGCGATCCTTTCTTGCTGCCGATCAGCGGCGTCCCAGGCTCGGCCGGACGATCGGCCACGATCGGGGCGTAGATATCGTGCGCCGATTCCTGCCAGTCGGTGAACACTTGTTTAGCCGGCACGCCGAGCGCGCGATCGAACGCCGCTTCGGGATTGACCATGCCTGCGGAGAGGAAGTAACGGACGACGGCATCGTCGCCAAAACGGCCGCCGATGTAGGCGAGAAGAGCCTGGCCATAGCGATAGGGGAAGTAGTACGGATCGCCTTGAAGCTGGCGGAGATTAGGCATCCGGTTGTGCTGCTCGGCGTCGCGAATCCACATCGATGTCAGCGGATCGAACCGGCCTTTCGAGAAGTACTCGGCCATACCTTCCACGATCCAGAGCGGCATCGTCTCCAGGTTGAAACGCCGGCGGCTGTTGCTGATGCTGGCGGCAATGTCGAACTGGAACACGTGGACCATTTCGTGGCCGAGAACGTGATCGTTCTCCGCGTAGTCACCGGTCAGCGGCAGGACGACGCGGTTCATGAAGGGATCGGTAAATCCGCCCGTCCCTTCGCCGATCATCTCCGGCGTCGTCGTGGTCTGCTGGAAGTCGGCGGAGTTTGCGTAGAGGACGATCGGCTTGCGGTTGAACGTGTGGTTGAACGTGCGGGAGAGCCGCGTGTACCACCGCTCCGCCTGGCGCCCGACATCGTTCACGACGTCGGCCTCACGGTCGTAGTAGTAGATGTCGAAGTGCTCCGTCTTCAGTACTTTGAAGTCGAATTGCTCCCACTGGACCTTGTTGCGGCCAAAGTATTGAGCGTTCAGGGTGGTTGCGGCAAAAAGAAGAAAGAGGAAGGCGACTGCGAGTTTGCGCATCGAATGGACCTCTCCGTTGAACGTTGAATCCGCTGGGCGCCGGGCTGTGCAAATCCATTGCCCCTTCGCGGCGAAGTAATGCTACTCCTGCACAGGTACCAAGCTGTTGCAAATATGTGAACGGGCGCGGGTTATGGCCACGTCCGAGGTCACTTGTGTAGCATCTTGAAGGCGTGGGTCCACGATCCCGACAGCACGCCGTGAAGGACCCAGACCATGCACATCGGCTCGAGATGACGTGAGGACTCGATGCCGCCGAGGTCGATCACGGACCAGCCGAAGGCATCGCAGACCTGCGTGACCAGCTTCTTCGCTTCCGCGTCGTTGCCGGCGATGAACATGTCGGGAGGACCGCCGGGCAGATCGGGCTTGAAAAAGAGTCCGTTACCGACGGTGTTGAACGCCTTGACGACGCGCGCATCGGGCAGCGCGCGCTGAATCTGCTCGCCGAGCGAATCGGTGTGCCCGACCGAAAGCCGGGGAGCACCGCCGCTGAAGTCGAGCGGATTCGTGGCATCGATGACGACTTTCTGCGCGAAGTTCTTTTTGCCTGCGAGGTTGATGGCCTCATGGGTGGCAACGCCATGAGTGGCCAGGACGATCAGATCGCCGAAGCTCGCCGCATCTTCGAACGTGCCGCTGGAAACGCGATCGCCTTCGCCGTCAACGAACTCGCGCAGCTTCTCGGGCGAGCGCGATCCGATTTTCACTTCATGCCCGAGCGCACCAAACGCATGCGCGAACGACTTGCCGACGTCACCGGAACCGAGGATCCCGACTTTCATGTTTTTCATGCTTTCAGTTTATCGCGAGTGCGAATTTGGATGGATAGATGACGAGCAGAGGCGGAATGTTGAATGTTGGATGTTGAGTGTTGAATGTTGAGTGGACGGCGACTTAACAGTCCCGTCACCTCGTTGAGTGTTTGATGGCCGCAATTCCATTCAACACTGAACATTCAACACTAAACATTCAACATTCCGTTGTTGGTACTACCTCTCTCCCATTCGCACCCGCGGATAAATCGCGATGAAGGCAACGATCGCAGGCACCCACACGATGGCGTACAGGCGCCAGTCACCGAAAACGAATGCGGCGATGAGACCGCAGATGCATGCTGCTTCCAGCATCGCCCATCGCACGGTGAGAAGGCGCCGGGCGCGGATGGTCATCGCGATCAATAACGCCACCACCGCACCGGCGTAGAGTCCGATCGTCATCGGCATGCGCAATTCATCGGAGAGTGTTTTCGGAGGGATTGCGGGGTTTGTCGAGGTCCACGCAATCGCGCCGTAGATGAGCGTGCTCATCAGGATTGCGAGGTAGATGACCTGAAGTCTGCGGTCGTCTTGGTTCATGTCAATCCTCCTGGCTGCCGGGCTCGGCGACGTGAGCGGCTCGATCTTCGCACACGAACGCGCGGGAGGATTTCATGCGAAGAGCAGTCATCACCTTCATCATCGTTTTCATCGCCACCACCGCCTCGGCGCAGATCGTCGCCACCCGTTCTGCCTCGGCCCAATTTCTCATTCCCGCCGCCGGTGCCGTCGATGGCGGCAACGGAACGTTCTTTCGCAGCGACATCACGCTGGTCAATTACCGCAGCACCACGCAAAACGTTCGCCTGCAATGGTTGCCGCAGGGCGTGACCGGCATCGGTGTGGCGCCGGTCGACATCCAGATCAACGCAGCGTCTGGAATCGCCACCGAAGATTTCGTCACGGACATCCTGCACCGATCCGGCCTGGGAGCGATCCTCGTCACGGCCATTACCGCTGGCGGCGACCCCGATCCGTCCGCACTGCTCGTGGCCACGTCCCGCATCTGGACATTCCAGCCGGGAAGCAGCGGAACGACATCACAGTCGTTGCCGGCCGTTTCCACCGCCGACATCAACAGCACGACCTCGGCCGTGCTGGGATCGCGCCGCGACTCCCGTTTTCACGTGAACGTCGGAATCGTGAACCTGAGCAGCAGCGCGCAGAGCTTCCAGGTCTTCACCGCCGGATCGGGTGGGACGGACTCGCAGCAGGTAGTTGTGCAAGCGATGTCGATGGTTTTGTTCCGCGTGAACGGCGCCGACAGTTCGGTCCCATTGCAGGTTCAGGTATCCAACATCAGCACAACGAATCGATCGACCGCGTGGGTTGCCTACACCTCGTCGGTCGACAACGTCACCGGCGATGCATGGACGACATTGGGCTCGAACGTGCCGCAATGACGGACAGACTCAACATCCGCTAGTGGCGTGTAAAGGATCGTTTGGGACCAGTAATGCGGTGCTGCACGTCGACGTAACTCCAGCGAATCGGGCGTGGCTTGTCGTTGTAGCGAGTGATGTAGGTCATCAGCTTGCGGCGTAGGTCAGGAATCGATGTGAAGACGCCGCGGCTGATCACGTCGCGCTCGATTTTGCTGAACCAGATCTCCACCTGATTGAGCCAGGAGGAGTAGGTGGGCGTGAAGTGCAGCGTGACGTTCGGGTAGTCGGCCAGGAACTGCCTGACCCGCTCGGTTTTGTGAGCTGAGAGATTGTCCAGGATGACGTGGATCTCTTTGCCTTTTGGCTGCGAGGCCACGATCGACAGCAGAAAGGCGACGAACTCTTCGCTCGTGTGCCGGGCCGCTGTTTTGCCGATGACCTCTCCGGACTTGGTGTCGAGCGCTGCGTAGAGAGAAAGCGTTCCATGCCGGTAGTACTCGAATCCGTGGCGCTCGAGTCGTCCCGGTGAGAACGGCAGAACCGGGTCGAGGCGGTCGAGAGCTTGAATGGCGGTCTTCTCGTCCACGCAGAAAACAGCGGCGTGCTGCGGCGGGTTGACGTACAAGCCGATCACGTCGGCCGCCTTTGTCTCAAAGTCCGGATCGTTCGAAGCCACGTAGCGTTCGATCCGATGAATCTTGAGGTTCGCTCGCTTCCATACCGTCGCTACCAGCGTGTGACTGATCCCGAGCTTCTTTCCCAGCTTTCGGGTCGTCCAGTGCGTCGATCCATCGCTCGGCTTGCGCGAGGTCCACTTCAGAATGCGAGCTTCCATGGCCGGAGTCAGAACCGATCGTTTCCGGCCCTGCTGTCGGGCGTACAACCCGGCAATGCCTCCCTCCAGGAATCGGCCCTTCCACCGGCTCACGTAGCTCCGGTTGCATCCCAGCTTCGACTGAATCGAGGTGTACGGCTCACCCTCGGCCAACAGCAGAATCAACCGCGCTCGGCGTGCATCCTCGGCCCGCACCATCCTGCTCCGGGCTCGGCTCTCCAGTTCTTCCTGATCCGACCGCTTGAGTACCAGCTTCTCCATGCAGTTGAGAACAGCAGTCTACTGGTCCCAATTGCACGTTTACACTCCACTAGTTGCTGTATCGGAACCTCGCCACCTCGTAATCGAAATCGCGGCCGCTGTCGGGACTCCAGTCCTGATCATCGCGTGTTAGGCTCCTGAGCAAAATCGGTCACTCTGGAGCCCCTATGCATCGCTTGTTGGCGTCACTCGCGCTTTTGCTGCTGGCCACATCTGCGTTTGCTATCGAGCCCCCTCGGGAGAAGGAGCGGTGGACGACGCTGACGATCGACGAGCTGGCGATCTATAGCAGCGCGAATGACTCGACCACGCGCAGCGTCGCAACGGGTCTCGTGCGCCTCCGCGACGCGCTATCCGTCGTAACGAAGCTCAAAGTGCGATCGCCGCTGCCGACGAGGGTCTACATCTTCGGTGATCAACGCAGCTTCATGCCGTATTGCGAAGCCGCCATCGGCCGATCCGATCGGCTCTCCGGCGTCTTTCTTTCACATCGCGATGGCAATCAGATCCTGATCGACGGTAGCGCGCGTAGCGTCGACCGCGTCGTCTACCACGAGCTGACTCACTACTTCCTCCGCAACACAATCCCGGAAGATGTGCCGCTCTGGTTCAACGAGGGGCTGGCCGAGTTCTACTCGACGTTCAAGGAGCATGGTGACTCGATTGATGTCGGTCTTCCGGTCGAGGATCACATCGGCTGGCTGCGGACGCAGCCTTTGATTCCGCTCAAAGATCTCTTCGCGATCAGCCGCGATTCGAAGGACTACCACGAGGGCAACCGGCAAGGAGTCTTTTACGCTGAATCATGGGCCCTCGTTCATTACATGATGATCGGCAGCCCGGAGCGGCGTGAGCAACTTGGTATTTATGTCGGTCTCATTGCCAGTGGCCGGACGATCGACGATGCCTTCCGCACCGCGTTCCACGGAACATACGACGACCTCGAGCGCGAGCTGCGCAGGTACGTCCTCGCTTTCTCAATGAAGTTCGTCCGCTACAACCTGGCCGACCTGAAGGCCAGTGAGGTGGTGCTGGCGCCGCAACCCCTGGCACGCGACGCGCTGCTGGTGGCCCTGGCCGATCTACTCATGCACACGCATACGCCGCACTTCGGCGAGGCGGAGTCATTCCTGGCCGAGGCGATCAAAGCGAATCCTTCCAGCGCCGGCGCGTACGCGGAAATGGGCGTGGCAAAGTCAAGGCAAAGGCAGAACGCGGAGGCGGAGGTGAATTTCGAGAAGGCCGTGCAGCTCGGCAGCCGCGACGCGTTGCCATACGTTCTCTACGGCGACTCGATCCTTCGCCGGCTGGACGCGAGCATTCGTCACAGCGCCGGCGCGGCGCCGGCGGAGATCACGAAAGCCCGCGATCTTTTCCGCAAGGCCACCGAGCTCGATCCGCAGTCCGCGACGGCGTTCTCCGGCCTCGGTGCGACCTACACGATGACCACCGATGATCCGGCTCCCGGCATTGCTGCTCTGGAGCGGAGCATCACGCTCGCACCCTCAGAGATCGAGACGATCTACAACCTCATCCTGATTGAGTCGCGGGCCGGACAGCGCGAAGAAGCGGCGAAGCGGCTCAACGCGCTTGCACGTGTGGCGGACGCCGAGACGGTGCGGCAGGCGCGCGAGAACGTCTACATCGCCGACCTCAATCACGCCAACGAACTGGGCCATGCCGGCAAGCACGCCGAGGCAGCGGAGATCATGAAGAGTGTCGCCGCGCAAACGACCAACGAACAGTTGAAAGCGCAGATCGCGGAACAACTCACATCGCTGGATCACGTCGATGTAGTCAACAGCCAGATCGCTGATTTTCAGCATGCCGTGGAGACGGCTCGCACTGGCAAGTTCCAGGAAGCACTGGCAATGATCGATGCGCTAACGCCGAAGCTCACAGAGCCGGAGATGCTTGCAGCGGCAAAGGATTTTCGCGCGAAAGTGATGGAGTACATCGCCCCGACGACTCCGAAAAAGAAAAAGTAGGAGGTCAGGTCTAAAGTCTAAAGTGCCGCATTGGACTGATCGCCCTGGCGACGATCGTCCTCGGCACTTTAGACTTTAGACCTGACCCCACCTAGTCGCTATACCGGAACCTTGCCACCTCGGATTCGAAATCGCGGCCGCTGGTGACGAGGCTCTGCACCGTGGCGTTGAACTCGCGGGCGATGGCGTCGTTCGCCTGCGCGATGTCGAGCATCGTCCTTGATGCGTTGGCGATGCGGTCGGTCTCTTTAAGCTGACGATCGAGTGAATCGCGCATCGCTCGCGCATCCTCGGCGATCTTTTCGAGTGCCGACGAGATGCCGCGGCCGGCTTGCGACTGCTCGTCGGTCGCCGTCTTCACCTGCCCGGCGATCTCGCGGACGCGCTCCGCCTCCTGCGCCAACAGTTGCGTGCCGCGGGCCTGTTCGCGCGAGCCGCGGTTGATCTCGGCGATGTGATCGGACATGCGCGACGTGACCTCGTGCAGATGGCGGCTGGCCTTGGCCTGATCGTCGAGCGCGCGCGAGATCTTCGTGGCCATCTCGTACGACTGCGATGCGCTGCCGACGATCTTGACGAGCGACGCTGAGGCATCGTCGGCCAGTTGAACGGTGGCTTCGACGCGCTTCACGCCCTCCTTCATCTTCGCCGCGGCCTGCTTCGATCCACCCTGCACCGCCTTTACGATCGCGCTAATCTCCTTCGTCGATCCGCGGGTGCGTTCGGCGAGTTGACGGATCTCGTCGGCGACGACTGTGAAGCCGAGCCCGTGCTCGCCCGCCTGCGCGGCGATGATCGCGGCGTTGAGCGCGAGAAGGTTCGTACGATTCGTGATCTCCTCGATGACGTTGAGGATCTGGCTGATCTGGCCGACGCTGCGTTGCAACTCGTCGAGCGTCTCGGCCGTGCTGTTGGTGACGTCGCGCGAGATGTTGATACCTTCGACGGTCTTGCCGACGGCATCGCCGCCCGCTTCCGCATCCTCGCGCACCTGCCGCGAAATGTCGGCGGTCGATTGCGCGCTGGCACGCAGCTCGACGATGGTCGATTCCATCTCCGAAACGAAGGAGAGCGCCTCCTCGCCGATGCCGGCCAGAACGTCGGTGCGCTTCGACATCTCCGACATCGCCGCATTCATCTGCGTCGTCGACGAAGAAGTCTTCTCCACCGACTGGAAGAGATAGTCCATGCTCCGCGCCACTTCCTCCGAGGAAGCGCGCAATTCCAGCGCGCGGCTGGATGCATCCTGCGTCAGATCGGTGACCGTGTCGGCGGCACTGAGAACGCCGCCGATGCCGCCGCGGACGATCTCGACGGCGTGCGACGAGTTTTCCGTCAACGCGGCCTGATCGGCGGAGCGAAGCAGCAGCGACTCGGTGCCGCCGGTGATCACGCGAACGCCGGAGGTGATGGTTGCTCCGCTCCCGCCAACGCGCCCGAGGAGGCGGCGCAGGTTCGCGCGCGTCTCGCCGAAACTGTCGGCAAGCTCGCCCACTTCATCATCAGAGAAAACACGCGCCGTCGTGTTGAAGTCGCCCTGCGCCATGTCGGAAGCGAGACCGCGGATCGCGCGCACCGGACGCGCAACGTCGCGCGAGAGGAAAAGCGCCGCGGCGATGAACGCGGCCAGCGTGACCAGCGCGATCACCACCAGGTAGAAAGTGATCTGCTGCGGAATGTTCTTGTACGCCTCCCACGGCACCGTGAGCACGAGAATCGAACCGTCTTTCAGGCGCGCGAAACGGCAGACGTGCGGCGAGACGAAGGAGGAGCTGTCGCCGTTCCCGATCTGGCGAATGGCCTCGACCTCGGCTGGCGTAAGCGCATCCGGAAGACTGGAGGTGATCTTTCCTTGCCTCGGAATGAGCACGATGGCGTAGTCGGAAGGCACGTACAAACGGAGCGTGTCGACGATCGAAGGATCGACCTTCGCGGCAAGATTAGCGCTGTCGTACGCATGCTGAAAGCGGTCGGACGCGGAAGAGATGGCCAGATTCTCGAGCGTCGCCAACACCTTCGACGAGATCATCGCCACGAGTGCTGCAAACGAGATCAGGAACGATCCGATGAAGACGATGGCGATCTTGCGCCCGAGCGGAATGCGGCGTCCGCTGTACCGCAACGCGCCGCCGTGCGAGGCATGCTCGACGAGCAGCCGCTTGCCCGCCGCGTACGCCCAGATCGCGGACGGGAACGCAGCGATGAGCGCCGAGACGAAAAAGTAGCCGAGCCCGAGGATGGTCGGCATCACCAGCAACGTCGCGAGAATGGCGTAGAGGATGCTGCCAGCGCCCCAGACGATCAGCGTGAGCGTCTCGGTCCGCTCGAGGCATCGCGACGCCGCTTCGGATGCGTCTTTTCCGCGCCGCACGTCGTCGTCGACGGCGTTTGCAAGCGGAGTCAAACCGCGTATCAGTGTCGCGCTTCCGGCGAGGAAGAAGAGGGCGAATAGGCCAAAGATCGATCCCGACGTCGCCAGCGACATCCGCACGATCTGCGTCAGAAAAAGAAACGACAGCGGCCCCATGACGACCGCCGGCGGCACGAGCAGCCAAGCGACATATTTGTTTGCGAAGGACACTGGAATCGCGATTATGGCAGAAGCGTGTCTCACGCGAAGACGCGAAGACGCGAAGGGAACGTCGCAACCTAAGACCTTCGCGTCTTCGCGGCTTCGCGTGAGAAGTGTTGGGTCACACTTCAGTCTGCAACAGCGCGAAGGACTCGGGCGGCATCGTCAGAACGTTTCCATCCACGCCGGCACCCGTCTCGACCATCGTCGTCCAGATCGTATCTCCGAACGGCAGCTCGATCGATCGCGATGCATCGCTGAAGTTGAACGCGAGCAGCGTGTTGCGACGCTTGATCAGGAGCGTGCGCTGCTCATCGTCCGCGTGCGTCTCGACCGCATCGAGATCGAGCTCTCGCAACGCGGGCGTCGATGCGCGAAGTCGCAGCAGTTCTTTGTACAGCGCGCGAATCTCGTCGAGCGGTTCGCGGCGGAGTTTCGATCGGAGGAACGTCTCGTCATCGTGCGGATCAGGCGGTTCTTCGCTCCACTGAAAGCGCGCGAATTCCTTGTGCCGTCCGCGGCGGACGGCTTCGATCAGGTCGCGGTCAGCATGCGAGGTGAAGTACTGAAACGGCGCTGTCTCGCCGTATTCCTCGCCCATGAAGAGCATCGGGATGAACGGCGCAAGGATCACCGCGGCGGCAGCGATGCGAACTTTGCCGATCGAAACCGTCACCGCCAGCCGGTCGCCGGTCATACGGTTGCCGACTTGATCGTGGTTTTGCGCGAAGACGACGAACTGCCTGCCGTCGCGTGTCTTCGGCTCAACACCGTGTTTGCGGCCACGGTAGACGGAGTGCTGGCCGGTGTAGAGATAGCCGCTCGTTAGCGTGCGGGCAAGGTCGCTCGTTCGTCCGTAGCCGGCGTAGTAACCCGAAGTCTCGCCGGTTAGCAGAGTGCGAAGCGAGTGATGAAAATCGTCGCTCCACTGCGAATCAAATCCGAGGCCGAGCGCGTCCTTCGGCGTGATCACGCGGGGATCGTTGAGGTTGGATTCTGCAAACGTGTAGACATGCCGGCCGAGCGCGTTGCCGCGTTCGCGTACGGCGGTCGTCAGATCCTGCAGGAACGGCTCGGCGGTCCGATCGACGATGGCGTGAACGGCATCGACGCGCAGTCCGTCCATGTGAAACTCATCGATCCATTGCAGCGCGTTGTGGATGAAGAACCAGCGCACGTCGTCGCTGTGCGGGCCGTCGAAGTTGAGCGCTTGCCCCCACGGCGTTTTGTAGCGATCAGTAAAGTACGGGCCGTACTCGGAGAGGTAGTTTCCTTCCGGCCCGAGGTGGTTGTAGACGACGTCGAGAAGGATGGCGAGACCGCGGGCGTGGCAGGCATCGACGAGCCGTTTCAAGCCGGGCGGTCCGCCATAAGAATTCTGCGCGGCACCGATGTAGACGCCGTCGTAGCCCCAGTTGCGCGTGCCGGGAAACTGACCAATCGGCACCAACTCGATTGCGGTGACGCCGAGGTCTCGCAGGTCGTCGAGATGTTCGATGACGGCCTCGAAGGTGCCGGCATCGGTGAATGTGCCAACGTGCAGCTCGTAGATGACGTAGTCCTCGAGCGGGACGCCGCACCATCCCTCATCGTGCCATTCGAACGTGCTCGCCACGACCTCGGACGCTTCATGCACGCCTTCCGGTTGCGAGCGCGACGCAGGATCAGGACGTTCGCGACCATTAATGACGAAAAAGTAGCGCGCGCCGGCGCCTGCATCGACAACCGCTTCGTGATAGCCGCGCACATTTCTAATTAGCGTGATGCGCCGGTCATCCGGCGCGACGATGTGCAGCTCGACTTTCTCGACCTGCGGCGCCCAGACGCGAAACTCGCAGCGGCCGTCGTCGCGCACGATCGCGCCGAGCGGCGGCGTACTCTCCGTCAACGACGCGGTCTCATCAAAGTGCAATATCAATGACCCTCAGCTCGCGAAGGCAAGGGCGACTTCGGCGGCCGCTTCTTCGAGATCGCTCGCCCCGTCCGGCATCATAAAAACGGCGCCGAGCGGCGGAAGCGTGAGGTTTAACGACCAGCGCCGCCCATGCAGCGGGATCGGCGCGGCATCGACGCCGCCCATGTTTCCCTGCCCGCTTCCGCCATAAATCTTCGCGTCACTATTCAGCACCTCGGACCAATGGCCGCCGATCGGAACGCCGATCATGTAGTTGTAGCGCGGCAGGGGAGTGAAGTTGAGCGCAACCGCCACCGGCCGTTCCGGCTGCGACGACGACTTGCGCAACAGCACGAGAATGCTGTTCTCCGTGTCGCAGCAATCGATCCATTCGAATCCGTCGGGCGAGAGATCGAGCTCGTGCAACGCGGGAATGTCGCGATATGCCTTGTTGAGATCTTCGACCCAGCGCTGCAACGTCTCGTTCGGAAGCGAGTCGAGCTCGTTCCAGTCGAGCGCCGCGTCGTGGTTCCATTCGCGCGACTGCCCGATCTCGCCGCCCATGAAAATCAGCTTCTTGGCCGGCTGCGAGTACATGTGCGCGAAGAGCAGCCGCAGGTTGGCGAAGCGGCGCCATTCATCGCCCGGCATCTTGCGGATCAGCGAGCCCTTGCCGTGAACGACTTCGTCATGCGACAGCGGCAGCAGGAAGTTCTCGGCGAAGGCATACATCATCCGGAAGGTCAGATCGTTGTGATGGAACTTGCGGTGCACCGAGTCGAGCGCGAAATAGCGCAGCGTGTCGTGCATCCAGCCCATGTCCCACTTCATGCCGAATCCGAGTCCACCGATGTAGGTGGGTCGCGACACCATCGGCCACGACGTCGACTCCTCGGCGATCACCTGCACGTCGGGATAAGCCTCGTAAACGTCCTCGTTGAGGCGGCGAAGGAACGCGATCGCTTCGAGATTCTCGCGTCCGCCATGCTCGTTCGGAATCCATTCGCCGTGCTTGCGCGAGTAGTCGAGATAGAGCATCGAGGCGACGGCATCGACGCGCAATCCATCCGTGTGGTAAACGCCAAGCCAGTAGATCGCGCTCGACAGAAGGAACGATTGCACTTCGCGCCGCCCGAGATTGAAGACGAGCGAGCCCCAATCAGGCTGGAACCCTTTGCGCGGATCGGCGTGCTCGTACAAATGCGTGCCGTCGAAATACGACAGGCCATGCTCGTCGGTGGGGAAGTGCGACGGCACCCAATCGAGAATGACGCCGATGTCGTGCTGGTGCAGGACGTCGATGAGATACATCAGATCCTGCGGCGTTCCGTAGCGGCTGGTCGGCGCGAAGTAACCCGTGCATTGGTAGCCCCACGAACCATAAAAGGGATGCTCCATCACCGGCAGCAACTCGACGTGCGTGAAGTTCATCTTGCGCAGGTAATCGGCCAGCGGCTGCGCGAGCTCGCGATACGTGAGCGGCCGTTCGACGCCGTCATCGCCCGGCGTGCGCCGCCAGGAGCCGATGTGCATTTCGTAAATCGACATCGGCGCGGAGAAGGCATTGCGTTTCGCGCGCTCACCCATCCAGGCGTCGTCGTTCCATTCGTAGTCGAGATCCCAGACGACCGAGGCCGTTGCCGGCGGCGTCTCGTGCATGACGGCAAACGGATCGGCCTTGTCGACGTGATAGCCGTTGTAGATCGAGCGGATGTGGAACTTGTAGTGCGCGCCTTTGGTGACGTCCGGCACGAAACCTTCCCAGATGCCGGAAGGTCCGCGATTTTCGAGAGGGTTTTGATCGGGCGTCCAGCCGTTCCAGTCGCCGATCACGCTGACCGCGGCCGCGTTCGGAGCCCAGACCGCGAACATCGTTCCTGCCACGCCGTCGCGCGTGTGCCCGTGCGCGCCGAGCTTTTCCCACAGCCGAAGATGGCTGCCTTCATTGAATAGGTGATAGTCCCAATCACTGAGAAGGCTGTCGCCATTCTTGGCGCTGTCCGTTGCCGGCACTTCCTTCCGCGGAGAGTCGACCTCGATCGTCATGTGCGGCACGACGTCCGCGCCAACTGCCTGCGCGACCTCGGCCACGCGATCGACTTTCGGCGCGCGCTTGCGGGGTGCGGCCTTCGTTTTCTTCTTCGGAGCGTCCGCGGCGGACACCTTGGCTTTTGCGGCTCGCTTGCGCGGTGACGCTTTCTTCTTCGGTGGCGTCACCTCGTCGATCAGCTCAGTTCGCTCGACAGGAGCATCGGCTTCTGCATCCTGCTTTGATTCGTCACTTCGTCCTTCCATCAACCATCCTTTTGCTTTGATCCGAGACCGCTCACTTAGCAATGAGCGAGCCGTCACCGCTCCGATCACATGGCGGACTTTATGCTAGAGCCATCATCGGATGGTGCCAATGGCCAACGCGAACGTTCTAGTCGTCGAGGATGACGAAGCTGTTCGACGGTTGCTCATCGACTATCTGCACCTGAACTACGCCATCGATGTCGACGGCGCGCGCGACGGAGTCGAGGCGCTGCACCAGATCGTTACCAACCGCTACTCGGTGATGCTCCTCGACCTGATGATGCCGAAGATGAGCGGCGTCGATCTGCTCGACTCGCTCGAAGCGCTCATCTCCGATCCCTCGGTCAAAGCACTCGATCACCTGCCCGCGGTTTTCGTCATCACGTCATTCGCCACCGCCGCGCTTCCCGATGACGTCATCCACCAGCGCTGTCCAAACGGCGTTCAAGGCATCTTCCGCAAGCCGCTGGACATGGAAAAGGTGTCAGCGACTGTCGGCAAATACCTCGACGCGTAAGTCGCGGGTGTCGGGGGTCGGGGGTCGTAAACGAGGAATTGACGAAGCAATCAAACCTCCTCGAACAACCAACACCCGATCGACGGCGCCGTTACGATCGACGTGATGCGCCGGGGTCGGCTCCGACCCCCGACCCCCGAACCGCGACCCCCGCAACAATCACCACACCTGACACGCCTTCTTGTTCACCATCGGCGCGCTCGCCGGACAGTTGAACGCCTTCTGGAACTGCGGCAGATCCGAGACGATGCCGTTGATCCGGTACTTGCCCGGCGAATGCGGATTCGTGATCGCGTTC
The DNA here is from genome assembly GCA_963719365.1 of Thermoanaerobaculia bacterium. Taxonomy (GTDB): domain Bacteria; phylum Acidobacteriota; class Thermoanaerobaculia; order Gp7-AA8; family Gp7-AA8; genus JADGNZ01. The sequence continues at coordinate 4,684,058 of OY970380.1, forward strand.
GCGCGCAGATTCTCCGGACGCTGGTTTTCGCACGCCCACTGCGCGAAGCCGATGAAGAAACGCTGATCGGGCGTGAACCCGTCGATCGCCTGCGTGTCATTCGGATCGGCTGCTTTCCACGCGATGTAGGCCAGCAAAGTGCCGCCGAGGTCTGCAACGTCTTCGCCTGAGGTGAGCTTTGAGTTGATCTTGATGTCATCGACGATCGTGTACGTTGCGTATTGATCGCGAACGCAATTCACGCGGTCTTCGAACTTCTTCGCGTCGTCGGGCGTCCACCAATCCTTCAGGTTTCCCTTCGCGTCGAACTGGCGGCCCTCGTCGTCGAACGCGTGCGTCAGCTCGTGGCCGATCGTCGAGCCAGTGTTGCCGTAGTTCGGCGCGTCGTCGAGCTTCGCGTCGTACAGCGGCGGCTGCAGCACGCCCGCGGGGAAGTTGATGTCGTTCATCTGCGGGTTGTAGTACGCGTTGACCGTCGGCGGCGTCATGCCCCACTCGTCGCGATCGACCGGTTTGCCGATCTTTGCCAGATCGCGCTGCGACTCGAACAACGTGGCTCGCGTGGTGTTGCCGTAGAAATCGCCGCGTTCGATTTTGAGCGAGCTGTAGTCGCGCCAGCGATCGGGATAGCCGACCTTGTTCGCGACGGCGTGCAGCTTCTCCAGCGCGCGCTCCTTCGTCGCCGGCGTCATCCAGTCGAGGTTCTTGATCTCATCTTCCATGGCCGTTTCGATGCGCTTAGTCATGTCGACGGTCTTGGCCTTCGTCTCCGCCGTGAACGTGCGGGCCACGAACTCCTGGCCGAGCGCTTCGCCGAGGTCGCGATCGACGAGCTGGACGCAACGCTTCCAGCGAGGAGGCATCGACTTCACGCCGCGCAGCGTCTTGCGGTAGAAGTTGAAATCCTCCGCCACGAACTTCTTCGCGAGATACGGAGCGCGGGCATGAACGGCGTGCCAGCGCAGATACGCCTTCCAATCCGCGAGCGGAACCGACTTGATCTCTTTCTCGACAGCGGCGAAAAACTTCGGCTCGGTGACGTTGAGCGTGCTCACTTTGCCGATCACGCCGCTCTCGGCGAGATAGCCCTTCCATTCAAACGCCGGCGCAATTTTGCTCAACTCCGCGACCGTCATCTTGTGCGCGAGGTTGTACGGATTGCGCTTTTCAACACGCGTGAGTGATGCCGTGGCGAGCGCTGTCTCGATGCGCATCGCCGTCGCCGCATCCTTCTTCGCCTCGGCTTTCGACTCGCCGATCAACTCCAGCATCGCAGCGATGTGCGCGACGTATTTCTCGCGAATGTCTTTCGATTTCGCGTCGGGCTTGGTGTAGTAATCGCGATCCGGCAATCCCAGCCCGCCCGCGCCGGCCTCGGCAATCACACTCGACGCGTCGCTGTAATCCTGCGTCGATCCGAAGCCGAAGATCCAGCCGTTGCCGTTCGAGCGCAGATGCTGATGTGCGATAAATGCCGCCAACCCGCTCTTCGCCTTCAGCCCAGCGATCTCGTCGAGCAGCGGCTGTAACGGCTTCGCGCCAAGCTCCTCGACGTGCGCTTCATCGGTACACGCATCGAAAAAATCGCCGATCTTCTGCTGCACCACCGTTCGATCCGCACGCGGCTTCGCGGCGTCTAGCAGGATTCCCCAAAGGTACTCTTCGTTCTCCTCGGTCACCTTGCCATAGACACTCCACGACGCCTGATCGCCGGGGATGGGATTGTTCTTCATCCACCCGCCGCACGTGTATTGATAAAAATCGACGCACGGATTCGCCGTCCGGTCCATCGACGGAATGTCGAGACTCGGCGTGTACGGCAACGCCGAAAGCGGATGCTCCTTCGGCGCCGGCGCAGCAGGCACCGGCGATTCCTTCGGCGGCGGCGCGGCATCCGACGGCTTCGCAACCGCCGGCTTCGGCGTATCAGCCGGACGCGCATTCTTCACGGCATCCGGATTCTGCTGCGCGAACAAACTCGTGGCTGCGAGAAGGAGTACAGCGGCGGCGATCTTCATGGAGGCGAAGTCTAGCCGTTATGACTGCGCGCAGAAAGTGACACATCAACTTCAGCGCGAGCTCGCACGACTCGATCTGCACAACCTTGTATACAATTCGCGCTTTCCCAAATCAGGAGGAACCCATGGCCGATCTGTCGACGACGTTTACCGGAATCCGATTCGAGAATCCTTTTTTGCTGGCATCCGCGCCACCGACGGAGTCCGATGCGAACATCATCCGCGCCTTCGAAGCGGGCTGGGGCGGCATCGTCACCAAAACGATCGGCCTGCATCCCGTCGTTAACGTCAAAGGGCCCAAGACAAAGTTTCTCCGCTCCGAGGATCAGGGGACACGCCTGTCGATGAACAAAAGGCCCGGCACGACCGTGATGGCGTCGTGGAACTGGGAGCTGATCTCCGACAAGCCGCTGGACTGGTGGCTCGGCAAACTTGCCGCGATCAAGAAGGCTTATCCGAAACACATCATCGTCGGCTCGATCATGGCGGGCTCCGGCAACGACAAAGAGCTCGGCAACTGGCAGACGCTCGCCAAGGCGCTGCAGGACGAAGGCGCCGACGCGCTGGAGCTGAATTTCTCCTGCCCGCACATGGACCGCGTCGATATGGGCTCGAACGTCGGCAAAGACAAAGTTCTCTGCTCCGTCGTCACCCAGGCCGTGAAACAGGTCTCGAAGATTCCGGTATGGGTGAAGCTGACGCCAGCCACAGCGAACATCATCGAAGAGGCCGAAGCCTGCTTCCGCGGTGGCGCCGACGCCGTCGTGTCATCGAACACGTTCCCGTCGCTTCCAGTAATCGATCCCGCGACCCTCGAGTTCGAAATGAACGTCGACGGCTACGTCTCCTCCGGTGGCCTCGGCGGGCCCGCAATCCTCCCGCTGTCACTCGCCAAAATGTCGCAATTGACCAGAGAGTTCCCCGATAAGGAGTTCTCCGGCATCGGCGGCATCGCCAATTTCGATCACGCCCTCAATTACTTCTTACTCGGCTGCGGCACGACCCAGGTTTGTACTGCCGCGATGCTGGACCACGCCATCGGCCCGAACGTAATCAAAACGCTGACCGAAGGAATGGCCGCATTCATGGACGCCCGCGGCTTCAAGTCCCTCGACGACTTCCGCAGCACCCGCCGCGACCGAATCGTCCCCCACAGCCAGATCAAACGCCCCGACACCCGCGAATACCACGGCGGTTATGAGGATGAAGCGGTCGAGGGATACGCGGCGGCGGAAAGGGTGGGGGTGTAGGTTGGCTTGCAGCAAGAAGGTCGCGGTACAACTCGACCTTGACCGTCACGGTGAACTGCGGGAGGACGTTCATGACCAGCTTCTCGCAGAAGAACGCGCCGGCGACAAACGGGAGCCGTACACCGCCGTAAGAAAGCGTCTCGTTCGCGCCGGAAAGCTGCGTGGCTGATTACGATTCCCAGCAGGAAACGCCACGTCTAGCCTGAGCCAAGAAAACGGCTGATGGGAAGTCAGCGTGCCTGTCCGTCCACAAGAAGTGATGCGATTTCGCTCCTGTACGAGGATATCTTGCCGCCTGAGGGTAGGGAAGGCGGCTCCTCAATCACTCCTAGGTATGAAGGAGGCTTGGAGATGCGCTCCGCAAACATTCTGCGTGCTCTAATGATCGGCATTGTTTCTCTCTCAATATTTGGACAGGCGCCAGAGGGTTCGCCGAAGTTGACCAGTGGCGCCGAAAAGGACGTCTACGTCATTGCCACGCGAAAGACCAATCTAACGGAGACTACCCGCATCCTTGAGGCCTACCTCCGGCAAAGCGGTGTGTCGACACCAGCAACTCGCTACGATGTTGGGATCATCGGTGCTGACATCAATTTCCAAGCCGCCCTGCCCACGCGGAAAGCTTCACCGATCAATCAGTTCAGCTCCGTTCCATTCGAGGCAACTCCTACGCCGAATCCGTCGCCTGTTCCTAGCTCCCCTCCACCGGCCCCTATTGGACCGAAGCCCCCGGATCCTGCCCCGTTGCCTCCCGGCACACCTCCCACTATGCCTCGTCCGCCCGGACTTACTCTTGAGCGATACAGAATTGCCGTGGAGGCATTCCGTCACAAAGCGGAGGGTCAGCGCGAGACCGGCGATCTGCATCTCGACCAGTACATAGACGCTATCGCTGAGTATCGCCGTGAGATTTCTCTTTATAAGCAGACTACAAAACTCGTCAAACCGGAGGTATTGAAATGACGGCTCGACAAGCGAGCGACCTGTTTCTGTACGACTTGTGGCCGCTGATAGTGGCGGCGCTAATGATCGTCGGTCCGGCTTATCTAATACTATCGCTTAGCCGTCGCTGGGGCGCTCGGGTCGTCTCCGGTACGACACCTTTGCTGATTGCTCTCACTGTTCTGGGGTTAACGGTCGGCTACTCTACGTCCCACAGCCGCGAACCTGCCGTAGGTACGGTTCTACCGGCGCTTGTTACACTGATGTCGGCAGCGTTCACATATGCTGTTACTAAGGAGGGATTATCTCAGTACCGATCGATAATGCCTCATTGCATAACTATCCTCGCGGTGGCCAGTCTAGTAGGCCTCTCTCTTGGCAGTTTCACGAGGCAACGGTTCGACGTGTACAACAAAGCAGAATCTCTCAAGCAACTAAAATATGAACGCTACGACCTCGAAACGGCTAAGGCGCAGTACATCGCTCAACTCGATGTCTGGAAGCAGAAGGAGATCGCCAAAATCCCGAAGGCGGCCACGAGTGCGTCGCAGGGAGCGAACTAGGCGAGAGCAGCGCGATGTCTGAGGAACGAGCAAAGAAGGTACCTCGGGCAATCGGGTTTGAAAATCGCCGCCTATCGAGTGTCCATGAAGCTGGCGAACGAACATGGCGGCCCGGAGCGAGCTCGAGTCTACCGGGACGAGTTGCCCCGAGTAAACGCTGGCTGACAATCGCCATCATTCTGACGATGGCAACGGCTATCCTGGCCGAGCTCCCGCCCGATGTTTACAAGGACATGCAAAGGAAGGCGCCGGAAGTTCTGTGCATTCAGGTTTCCTCCGTTCGCGTGCATCGAACATTCGCCAAGCCGTCGGGCTGCGCATTCTTCGATTTCGAGGTGATCCGCGAGGTCAAGGCTGACGCTCGCGTTCTTCGAGTGGTCCGATCGGGAAGCCGCGTCCGTGCAGGCGACATCATCGAGATCGAGTATTCGTCCATCAGCAGATGTTCAGGCTGGGACGGGCCACGATCGATCCAGATGCTACAGGACGGCGATCGGGTCTATGCATTTCTTGCGAGGCGCGGACGCACAGCCTCGTTCGAGCCCGCAGCCCGAGGCGCATCGTTTTCTGCTGCGTTTCCTGACTGACAGTTCCTCAAGAATCTGATACGTGAGCACTCTGATGCAGGCCGCCGAAATCATCGACCTTTATCGCTATAACGACTGGGCCAACAACCTGCTCCTGCACGCGGCCACGAGCCTTTCGCCCGAGGAGGTCAACCGGGACCTCGGCGGCAGCTACAAGAGCGTCCGCGATGTCATCGCCCACATCACCTCCGCGGAATGGGCTTGGCTCGAACGCTGGAACGGCATCAGCCCGCAATCGATCCCCGAATGGGTCGCACAAGATCTCAGCGTTCTCGCAGGTTACTTGTCGGATGTACAAGCTCGACGTCGCCTATTTCTTGAATCGCTCTCCGACGACGCGCTCTCGTCCGAAGTAGCCTTTCAATTTCTGAGCGGAGCGGCTGACCATCATCCATTAAGCGACTTGTTGATCCACGTCGTCGACCACTCCAGCTACCATCGCGGCCAAGTCGCCTCCAAGTTGCGGCAAACAGGCGCGACGCCTCCGCCGACAGGATTCATCGCGTTTAAGTCTGAGCAGCGCGGGTAGCTCCCGCCCCAACGTACTCCTCTTGACACAACCCAAGGTACGCCGTAACATTGTACCATCGGACCAACGGTCCACGCGAGGTGATCTTTATGCTGCAGATGGCTGATAGCAGGCGGCGGTTTGTCATGCCCAAAGAGGCTGCGATTGGTCCGAACGAGCCGGCCGACGTGGAAGTGCTTCCTGATGGCCGCGTGATGATTTCTCCGGTGCGAGTGATCCCCGTCCACGAAGCATGGGCCGTGACTCCTGAGAGTAAGGCACAGACGGAAGCCTCGCTGGCGGACTACAAAGCCGGCCGCGTGATCGGCGTGAAGGCGCTGAATGCCCGGATCGCGGCACGAGGCCGCAAGAAAGCCCGAAAGTGACCCCCTCATTTCCGGATACCTTCGTGCTCAAGTTGCTCAAGCAAGAAGCCAGCCTCATCAACGCCTTCCGGCGCCTTGTGGAAAAGGTTCAGACCCGGACCGAACAACAGCTCCGCGAGACGCGAGGCATTCACCTGGAGCGGATCAAATCAAGTCCTGCTTACCACTCCATCCGCTTGGACAAAGGCCCAAGAGCCAAGGTGTTGATTGACGGAGACAGAATGGTTTTCATGGATATAGACCAGGACCACGACAAGTTCTACGAGTAGTTTGGGGGGGTGATTGACGAGCCCTACCTTAGCTTCTTCGCCAACTCCTCAAACTCCGGAACCCCTCGCATCGAGTCGAGCCGCGGATCGATGTTCAGGAAGACCATCCAGGCGGAGTGATCTTCGAGCGCTTCGTTCAACGCTTCGATGGCTGCCTGCGTGTCGCCGAGGGCGGCGTGGATGACTGCGAGATCGTACGGCGAGATGTAGCGCGATTTCGATTCTGCGGTTAGCGCGGCCAGAGCTTCCTCCGCCTCTTTGCGGTGGCCGGCGACGGCGTGGGCGTGACCGAGCATCGCCATCAAAATTGGTACGCGGTCGACGGCGAGGCCGCGCTCGAAGGCCTTGAGCGCTTCGTTGTGGCGGCCCTGCTGGCTGAGGGCCATGCCGCGCCAGCCGTGAGCAGGGACGAAATGATCGTCGAGCTCGAGCGCCTTCTCGAATTGCGCGATCGCGGCATCGTACTTGCGCGCGAAGTAATGAGGCCAGCCGGCGTGAACGGCGACGATCAACGAGAGCGGATCGAGGCTGGCTGCTTTCGCGAACTGATCGCTCGCCGCGTCGTAACGTCCGCGCGCGCAGAGCAGCATGCCGAAGCTGTCGTGAACGGCGGCGTAATTCGGATTGAGCGTGATGGCGCGGTGATAGTCGGCTTCGGCGCCATCCCAGTCCCAGTCGTACCACCATTTCACAGCGGCCAGCGACGCCCACGCTTCGGCGAGAGTGGGATCGAGCTCCACCGCGCGCCGGGCCGCGGCCTTCGCGCGCGGCATCGCCTCACGAGGCGGCAGCGGAATGTTGGTGCCGAGGGTGATGTAGCTGTCGGCCATGCCGGCGTAGGCGCTGGCGAATGACGGATCGGCATCGATGGCCTCGCGGAAAAACGCGATGCTCTTGTGCAAGGCCTCTTCGTTGCGCTTGTTCCACTGGTGACGGCCGCGCAGATAGAGCTGATACGCGGCTGTGTTTTCGGTACTCCGTTTCCGCAGGCGCTTTTTCTCCGCGCCGGTCAGTTTGAGTCTGAGTTTCTCGGCGACCTCGCGCGACATCTCGTCCTGTAGTTGCATCAGGTCGGCGAGCTCGCGGTTGTAGCGTTCGCCCCAGAGCTGGGCTCCGTCGATGGCGTCGACCAGCTCGACATTGATGACCAGCCGGCTACCGACATGTTGCAGCCGGCCCGTGACCACGGCGCGCACTCGCAACTCGCGCCCCACGGCCTGCGCATCGCCCTCGCGATTCTTGTAGCGAAACACGGTGCTGCGGGCCATGACCTTCAGCTTCGGCAGTTGCGACAGGCGATTGATGATCCCCTCGGTGATGCCCTCGCTGAGGTATTCGGTCTCGGGATCGTTGCCGACGTTCTGAAAGGGCAGCACGGCGATGGAGTCGATCGATTTCGATTTTTTGGCTGGCCGCCGCTCCACATCATTGAGCAACCCGCTGATCACCGATGAACTGCTGCCGATCGCGCGCAAGGTCAGCGCGAGATCACGCGCGGATTGGAAGCGATCCACGGGAACTTTTTCGACGCAGCCTTCGATGATCCGCTGAAGCTCGAGCGGAACGACGTCGCTCAACGAATCGCGCGGGATGTCTTCCTTGAGAATCGCGGCGATGGTCGCCGCACCCGAGGAGCGCAGAAAGGGTTTTCGGGCAGTGACCATCTCGAAGAGAAGGCAGCCGAGCGAGAAGATGTCCGCGCTCGGCTCGACGGCCTCTCCGCGAAGTTGTTCGGGAGCCATGTAGCCGAGGGTTCCGATCACGGTGCCGGGGCCGGTTTTGAAGCGCGTGGTCGGCAGATTGGCCTGATCGCCCGAGACGAGAAACGGATCGACCTGCGCGAGACCGAAGTCGAGGATCTTGACGCGCCCGTCGTGTGTGAGAAAGATGTTCTCCGGTTTGAGATCGCGATGGACCACCGATCGCGAGTGCGCCGCCGCAAGCCCCTCGGCGATCTCCGCTCCGATCTCGACCGACTTCCGCCAGTTCATCGGCGTGTCGTGAATGCGCTCGCGCAACGTTTCCCCTTCCAGCAACTCGGTCACGACGTAACGCGTCCCCTCGTGGTGCCCGAGGTCGAAGATGGCCAGGATGTTCGGATGCGAGAGCGAGGCAACCGCGCGCGCCTCCCGCTCAAATCGGGCCGTTGCGTCGCTGTCGCGTGCGGAATCATGCGTGAGGACTTTGATGGCCACATCGCGCCCAAGTCGCGGATCACGCCCGCGATAAACCTCACCCATCCCTCCCTCGCCAAGCAGGGAGACGACCTCGTACGGCCCGATGCGCGTGCCGGGAGCAATCACGGAAGAGCGGTCTATATCACTCATGACACCGGAAACGGAGCATTCGAGCAGACGTTCGGGTGACGTTGAGGGCGTGATTCTCTGGGAGGGGAGTGCCTTTGGCTTTGGTCACGTGATGTTCAGGCGTACGACCGTGAGTCTTGAATGATCCCAGGCACCACGCTGCGTATCAACCAGCCGGCATGCTGAACCTCGGCGAAGACAGAGTTCTCCGATCCGGCCTTTGCGTCGAACCAGTTGAGGATCCATTCCTTGTGGTTTCGCAAGGTCTGGGCGAATTTCTTCATCGGCTCGATTCTGGTGCGCATGACTTTGCGACCCCAGGCGTCGAGGAACTTTCCGGCCTACGCTCGTGAAGGTGTGCAGGCCATCAGCGCGCATCCTCAAATAGCGGCGTTACGCTCCATCCCCAAGTCCTCCACCGCTGCGCGCAAAATCTCACCCACGCTCCACGCTTGTGCGGCGCAGCCGCGCGGGGCGTGCGGAGGTGCGCCGTCGAAGATTTCGGAGATGGTGCCGATGCACGACTCTTCGAGGTGGGGCTGGAAGGCTTTGAGGATGCGCTGGCCTTCGGCGATGCCGGTTTCGCCGCGGACGCGGACGAGCGCGGTGATGTAGGGGCCGAGGAGCCAGGACCAGACGGTTCCCTGGTGGTAGGCGGCGTCGCGCTCGCGTGGGCCGCCGATGTAGGTGCCGGTGAAGTGAGGATCTTCCGGCGACAGCGACCGCAATCCGCGCGGCGTCAGCAAGTGCTGTTCGACGATGCGAAGGACACTCTCCGCGTCGGCGCCGTCGAGAAGAGGATGCGGAAGGCTGATGGCGAAGATCTGATTCGGGCGAATGCTGGCATCGCGCTCTTCGCCGCGAATCACATCGTAAAGACAACGGCGATCCTCGTTCCAGAAAACCTCGCGGAAGCGCGCGCGAACGCGATCGGCGGCAGCAGCATGCGCGATCGAGGCATCCGAAGATCCCCATCGCTGCTCGAAGTCCGCGAGAATCATCAGCGCGTTGAACCAGAGCGCGTTCACCTCGACCGCTTTGCCCTGACGCGGCGTGACCACCCAGTCGCCGATCTTCACATCCATCCACGTGAGCTGATCGCCGATGTTGCCGGCGACGAGCAGCCCGTCGTCATCGACATGAATGTTGTGCCGCGTCCCGCGCTGGTGCCAGGCAACGATGTCGCGCAGCACCGGCAGGAGCCTATCGCGCACGAAAGGCTCGTCGCCGCTCGTTTCGAGATAGCGCTGCGCGGCGATGAAAAACCAGAGCGTGCCATCGACCGTGTTGTATTCGGGAGCTTCGCCACCGTCGGGAAATCGGTTCGGCAGCATTCCCTCGCTCACGCATTCGGCGAACGCGAGCAGGATGCTGCGCGCGTCTTCGAAGCGGCGCGTGGTCAGACAAAGCCCGGGCAGCGCGATCATCGTGTCGCGCCCCCAATCGGTGAACCAGTGATAGCCGGCGATGATCGTCTTCCGATCGATTCCGCGCCGGACGATGAATTGATCGGCCGCGAGTGCGAGCGCACGTCCGAAGCGGCCCGGCATCGGCGCGGCGTTCGCGATCGCTTCACGGCGGCGTCGCTCTTCCTCGAATAATGCCCATCCGTCGCGGCCGCGCGGATCGGATGTCGACGCGATGACGACGAGCGGCGTTCCCTTCGCCAGCGTGCGCGTCAACGTCCCGGGCGTGAAGAGATCCTCATGTGCTTCCAGCCCACGCTCCTGTTCGATCGCGTATTCGAAGTTGAAATACCAGTCCGGCGCCCGATGAAACGCCCCCTCGGGCACGCTCAAAAAAAGCGTTGGCATCCCGTCGTATGGCTGCAGCGCGAAGATGCCGTCATCGAACGCCGCATCGCGATGAACCGCATCGTTCGCGTGAACGAGCGAGTGATAGTCGCGCCCTGCGATGAACGGCCGCAGTTCCAGCGTCACCTCAGCCGGCGACTCCAGCAATTCGTAAACGATGACCGTCGTGTTCTCGCCCTGAATTGCCGCCACCGTCTTCCGCATCCTCACTCCCTCGGCGGCATACTCGAACGCCGGAAAGAGCCGCCGCTCGAACGAGAGAAGATGCTTGAATCCGCGAGGATGGAAACTGGTTGGCGCCGAGGTCGATAGTTGAGCGGCCGATGGTAAGGCGCTCATCGAGTTTCGAAAGCAACACGACCCGTCCGACCGGCGGCTTCGTCGCCGCGACGAGCAGCCCGTGGTAGCGACGCGTGTTGATCCCGCAAACGGTGGAGCTGGCGTATCCGCCAATGCCGTTGGTCTCCAGCCATTCGCGGCGATCCATGGAGTAAGGATGCCACGGGTATCGCGGCGGACCGTTGAGGTTTTTCCTCCGCTCTTCGAAAGGCTGAATGTTGGATGTTAAGTGTTGCGTGTTGGATGTTAAATGAACGAAGCGTTCACTTGCCATTCAACATCCAACATTCGCCTCTTCACCAGAATGTGTGGGTGAAATCCGGATGAGGCAGATTTGCAAGTGAATGGTACAGAGCAAGTTCCGCGATTCGGAAGCTCCGAAAACCGTACGATTTTCTCATAGTCACTTTCGCCTTATTGTTGAGACCCTCCACGGCGCCCGCTGAGATGTGCTTGACCTTGAACCAGTTCAGGAGCAAAGGTCGATGTTTTCGGAGCGATGCTGCGACCTTCTTCATCTGATCGATTCGGGACCGCATCGCTCGTGTGCACCAGGAATCGAGAAAGCGTCCCGCGTGCGGCGGTGACACGTAATCCCAGAACCGCTGAAAGCCTTCCTTGAGTAGGTAGGCGCGGACGATCCTGAGATTTTTCCTCAGCAGGTCCGCCAGCTTTTCATGCTGCACCTCGCTGAGGTTTTCCTCTCGTTTCAGGAACAGCCACCGCGAGTTGGTCAATACCGGTTTGCCGTTCTTCTTCTTAAGCTCACGAACCTCTTCGGCTCGGATACGATCGATCGCTCTATTCATCATCGATGCGATGTGAAACCGGTCCAGGATCTGGATGGCCTTTGCTGCCCGCAGCCGGATGACCTTCAAATACGCAGGCCACATGTCGCTGCACGCTACCTCCAACTTCTCGGACAGCTCCCGGCCGAACCAGTTGAAGAATGCGTGCAAAGTCTCTTCTCGCCGGTCCTTCCCCATCCACAGCAGCCGTTTTCTCTCTTCGTCGATCTGGTAAACCAAGGTCAGATACTTCGGTCCTCCGTGTGCTTTGGACCCTCGCCGGTGCATGATCTCGTCAACTCCGATTGACTTGATCCCATCCAGCGACACGTGCTTACGTCCCCACTCCACGGCGTGCTCCACCGCACGGCTCACTACTCCCCATGTCGTCGTAAACGTCTTCGCCACTTCCGACCAGCTCATCCGGCGTGCCCAGTTCGCCAGAAACCACTGATACGTCGTACTCACCCGGCTCTTCCCCTCCGCCCACGGAACACTCTCCACACGCACTCCACAGCGATGACAGTTCACTCGCCGCATCTGGTAAATCAGCGTCGCCGGGATCTGCCAAAGGGGCACGAATGCGAACCGTCTCGTTTCCTTGCGGTCGTACAAAACCGCAATCGATCCACACCCCGAACATAACGGCCAGCTGTTCTTCCGCGGCCGGATGCGCACCTCGATCTCCGTTTTATCCTTGTTCCATCCAACCTCTTCGTAGACGAACCCTGGAATCTCTTCCACCTGATTCAGAATAGACTTCACCAGCATCCCGTGCTCCCCGTGACTTTTGGTTTTTCGACAACTCCATTGTCACGGCTCCGAGCCGGGATGCTTTGACTTTTTCACCCACTGATTCTGAAGAAGACCCCAACATTCAACATCCCACATCCAACATTCCGCTTTCCAGAACATCGCAACGAGCTAAGCGCGGCATTGACTCGGTCACCCGTCCTTCGATATAGTTAACCGAATGGTTAACCGTACTCAAGAGCTCGATCGCGTCTTCAGAGCCCTCGCCAACAGCACCCGGCGCGGCATCCTGGCGCAGCTTGCTCGTGACGGGCAGTCATCGGTCGGCGATCTGGCCGAGCCGCACGACATGTCGTCGCCCGCGATCTCGAAACATCTTCGCGTCCTCGAGGAGGCCGGTCTCATCGAGCGCAAAATCGACGGACGCGTCCATCGCCTTCGTCTCAGTTCCACACCACTCGACGAAGCAATCCAGTGGATCGAGAAGACGCGCCGGTTCTGGGAATCGCGATTCGACTCGCTCGAACGTCACCTCGAGCGAAACGCTAAACGGAAGGAGAAGTCACGTGAATGATGCTGCCGTAGTTGTTCGAAGAACATTTCGCGCGCCGAAAGAACGCCTCTTTCGCGCCTGGAGCGATCCACAGGAACTGATGGAGTGGTTCTCGCCCGATGGATTCGAAAATCCCTCGGTGGAGGCCGACGCTCGACCGGGTGGAAGGTTCCGAATCGCGATGCGGAAACTGCCCGATGGCAATCCGTTTTACGCAACCGGCGAATACCGCGTCGTGGAGCCGCCGTCGCGCCTCGTTTTCACCTGGACGTGGGAAGACCCGTCCGAAAACGTTCGCGACACGGTCGTCACCATCGATCTCCTCGACCGCGGAGAAAGCACCGAAGTCGTTTTGACACACGAGCTGTTACCCGTGGAGAAACGGGAGCCTCATACGCAAGGCTGGAATGCCATTCTTGCGAAACTTGCCGCAACCATCCAATGAACGAAGCGAAGGAGAAACATCATGAAAGCGATTGATCCGATGTTGATGGAATTCGAACAGGAATCCGCCACGACGCGGCGGCTGCTCGAGCGCATTCCGGCAGACAAACTGTCCTGGAAGCCCCACGCCAAAGCCCGCACCCTCGGCGAGCTCGCCAACCACATCGCCAGCGTGCAGGTCCGAATCCCTGTCGCCATCCAGACATCGACGTTCGATCTGGCGAAAGGCGGCGACAGCAAGATCCCCGAGAACACAGCAGACATCGTCGCGGCGTTCGATGCGAATGTGACGGAAGCGAAGCGCCTGCTCGGAGCAATGTCCGACGAAGACCTCCTCTCCAACTGGGAAGGCCAGGTCGCCGGCCACACCGTCTTCGCCGCCCCAAAGATCGCCGTCGTCCGCGCCATCCTCCTCAACCACACCTACCACCACCGCGGCCAACTGAGCACCTACCTCCGCGAGCTCGACGTCGCGATCCCGTCGATCTACGGACCAACCGCGGACGAGAATCCGTTCGCGTGATGGTGGGCGTTACCAGCGAGGCGTTCATTGCCCGTCCGTGCACGGAGGTCTAGGACCTACGCCGACCCGGCAATGCGCCTCGCTGGTACGTGAACATCAAAGAGGTCGGGTGGAAACCGATGAGGGCTTCAAAGACTCAAAACCGCCCCACGTAGTAAGGTGCTTCATCGTGTGTTGATTTCTCTGACGTTACTCACTGGGGGATCGAGGCAGAGGAGAACTACCCCATCCATCGCGACGAGGCTCCGCCAGTCTTTCCGAGTCTCGATATCTGAAGGATTTGGTCTCGAATCAAGTACCGAGTCCCACATCGGCGAAGTTATTCCGAACCAATATCGTCTATTCTGAAAGTGATGGAGACGGTGATTCCACCAGCGTCGGCGGTACCAGCCTGATCGCGGGACATAGGAGGTATGGATGAGGCAGTGGACCCACTCATAACAAAGCAGCGTAAGGAAATACGCACAGGATCCACTAAGTGTCAGGCGGATATCGCGTGTAATAACAAATAGCACACCGAATACAGAGGGTACCGTATACCAGTATGCAGCAGTGTTGATGAAAAGCGTGCGAGTTCGCCATGGATCGCGATGATGCAGGTGGTGGCGTTCCGAAAGACGCTTCATCAAAGTCGAGCTTAGAAAGCGGCGCGCTCTCATGTGAGACACATATTCGTGAAGCAGACGTTCCTGGATATGCCAAGAGCAGGCTACGGCGATTCCTACAAAAACGTCGGCGAGGCGCCACTGGCCTACAGTAGCCCGTGCGATCAAGAAGCTAGCGCACGCCAGCGCAGTGATACGCGGGCTGTCCTGTCGCGCAAAAAAACCGAACGTATCGCTAAGGGTTCGAAGGCCCATAGCGGCATCGTCGGAGATATTGGCCGAAGACATGATGTGCTATCTCAGCGGTTGATTCGTACCGTTCAAGCGGGCTCGATCGCTACCTATTCTGAGCCGTTTCTGCGCCAGAACCTCAGTTCGAACTGAAGGAAGGGTATCATGAAACCATGCTCATGAATCAGTTTGATGTGTTCATGCAGAAGAACTTCCTATTTGCGCGATACCGAAAGTGGTGGGCCGAGAAAGCGGTCGTGCGGTTTTACGGAACCTTCGTTGATGAACTGGTGGGGAAACGAGTCCTCGAGATCGGCTGCGGAAGCGGCTGTGGAACGACGATTATCAAGAAGCACTTTAGACGAGCCGAACTCACCGCGACCGACTTGGACCCGAGGCTGATTGCCGAGGCAAGAGACAAAGTGAATGACCCTACTATCGTGTTTGAAGTGGCTGATGCGTGCCGCTTGGATTATCCGAATGACGCGTACGACGCGATCTTCGAGTTTGGCGCGATACACCACATTCCGGATTGGCGCGGCTGTCTCCGCGAGCTACGCCGCGTTGTGAAACCTGGAGGCAAGATATTCTTCATCGATTGCCCAATAGAATCGTTCCGAACCTTTCTGGGACGGATTGTTCGAACATACACCCTACATCCATACGACGAGATGTTCAGCGAACACGAGTTCGTCAACTATTTGAGCGAACTGGGCTTCACAATTCTTGTTCACGAAACGTATGCTCCGATTCTCTACTACTTCGCGCTCGTAATCCAGAAATAGCGACACCCCTCCTGCTTGAAACTTTCTAGGTGGCGTTCCGGGACCATGGCATAACCAACGACCGCGTTTGGGCGTCCGGGCCGAAGGGCTTTCCTCTTCGCGTGGACCAGATCCCTTGGGCTTGTGCGGGCTCGCGAGCAGATTGACCTGATTCGGTGTGATGCCCCACCATCCTTGCTGCAGAGAGGTTAGGTCATTCCGCAACCGGCCGCCACACCCTCCACGAGGAACCGATCGCGATCGACCGTGATTTTCCGGCGTGGGGTAGGGAAACCTCCCGTTGCGTCACTCCTTAACGTATGGTGGGAGTGTGCGGTTTCGATGATAACTGGAGATTATCCCTTGGCTAGCATTTCTGATGCCGACTGCATCGCGAAGCGACTTCGATCGTCGTTGACGATCTTTGCTTTCCTGGCGGAGAGCGACGGTCCCGGTGTGCGCGTGCTCCGTTTGATCATTCTGACGCTCGTTTTTCCAATGATCGCAGCGGTCGCGGCGCAACTCGATCAGACAGTTTTTATGAAGGATGGCCGTGGTCACGGACTCTTTCAACACGCGGGTTTTTTTGTGCTTTTTGCGAGCTGCCCCATCGTTATCTTGATCTGCTTCATGCTCTTAAACCGTTCCGCAAGAGTCATCGCAAATCCTAGGTTTACGGGCGAAGCTAGAACTTCTGTGCGACTAAACTCGTTTCAGCGGCGTCTGATATCGAGAATGAACTTCCGCCACAGATCCTCGAAACAGACGCTTGTGGCGGTGTCGTTTATCGGCGCTGCCTTCTTGCTGCTCAATGCACATACCACATCGAATCCGCACATCGTTTACGGTACGGATGTATGGGACGGATTGGCACACGTGTACGGATTCTACGCGGCGAAGGTGTTTCTCGCATACGAGTGGATGTACTTGTACCCGGTTGTAATTACGGTCGCGTTGTCCTCGATCTACGTGATATGCTCGATAGTTAATCGCGTCACGAAAGATTCGTCCTCCGTGATGTTGCCGGCCTATGAACCTGATGGCTGCGGTGGGTTCCGCAGCCTCGGAGAGTTAATGCTCAGCGTCGTTTATCTGGATATTCCGTTCTTCTTCGTTCTTCTTGCACTGCGTTATACCCATCAATCGTTCTATTGGACGCTCGAGCTGGGCGCCACCATCCTTGTCGTGGGCGTAGTGATAGAGATGTTTCTCCCGTTTGTCGAGCTGCACAAGATCTTGGCAAAGGCGAAGCAGACTAAACTTGTCGAACTTCAGAGCGCGATCGAAAGGCTCTGGGAGCAGCGACCTGCACACGGTCGGAACAATGAATTGGCAGTCCTTGCCACAAACGCGCTCTATGAACGCACTTCTCGGATTAGCACGTGGCCATATGTGGCCGGCGACTCCATTCGCGTCGCTCTGTCATTCCTGCCGGTAGTGACGGCGATCGTTCGCCTGGCTTCCTAGCGGCCTCGCTTCCAATACCTTTGGATCAGGAGAAGCAATGCGTAATAGCTGAATGCCAAGTAGACGCAGGTGGTCAAGTGCAGGTAGCGCACGACCGTGACGTGAGCGCTTCCAAGCATTCCCCAGCGTAAAGCGGTGTCGTACCACGTTGCGAGAAAGCACCACAGCAGTACCCGCGCGAGGATGCCGTTTAGTTTCGTCCAGAAGCGATCGCGCTCCACAAATGTTGACCAGTGAGTAAAGTACGCGCGAGAGGCGAACAATCCGAAGTCACGAACAATAATACCGTACGCGATCAGTGGCGACATCTCAGCTCGTGTCATAGCTGCCAATGCGTAGGCAACATAGGCAGCCCGGTCGCCGAAAGCGTCGAGGATGTAGCCGTAATCCGATGTGACTTTCCAACGCCGCGCCAACTTTCCGTCAAAGAAATCGGAAAGCTCGATCAACACAAGCATCCCCAGACTGAGATACTGCGCGGTCGAGCCTTCCTGAAGGATGAGTTGGAGAAAGGCGAGTGCCGTGACCGCCCGCGATCCGGACATCGCCGACACGGCGTACCTTCGCCAATTCAGAGCACGCCCCCTGCGCACGCGCCTTGGCTACCGGATAATCTCCAGTTATCAGTCAGCCCCTCCTAACGATCGTCTTCCTCGGATGCCTCTCCACCACCCTTGATTTCAACGCCGCGTCCGCCACGTGCGTGTAAATCTCTGTCGTTACGATGCTCCTGTGGCCGAGGAGGCGTTGGACGTAGCGGATGTCTACGCCTTCTTCCAAGAGGTAGGTGGCGATGGAGTGGCGGAACATGTGGGGGGTTACTCTTCGAGTCAGGGCGACGTGCTCGCCGAGTTTGCGGATCAGGCGGCGGATGAATTGGGGGGAGGCGGGGCCGCCGCGGGAGTTGACCAGGAACGAGGGGCCGGCGTGGCCGTGGTCGGTGCGGGCTTTGTTGTACGCCACGAGCAGGTCGCGGATCTCGGAGTCGGGGATGTAGACGCGGCGCTGGCGGTCGCCTTTGCCGGTGATGGTGATGACGCCGGCGGTGAGGTCGATGTCTTCGTCGCGGAGGGCGGCCAGTTCGGCGACGCGGATTCCTGTCGCGAAGAGGAGCTCGGCGGCGACGCGGGTGGAGAGTTGGATGAAGTCGCCGTTCATCGGCGATTGATCGAGCAGCGCGGCCACTTCGCCGCGGGAGAGCACTCTCGGAAGACGCTTCGGCAGGCGGATGCGGATGCGCGCGCCGCGGAACGGATCCTCGGCGACGTGGCCCTCATCCTCGAGCCATCGGAAGAGTGAGCGGAGCGAGGCTACGTGGCGCTTGGCCGAGGTCTCTTTGAGGTTGTGCTGGGTGAAGAGATGCTCGATGTATTGCTGCAGCGTGGCCCGCTCGCAGGACGTGACCTCGGCGCCCGCGCCCGCGAAACCGGCGAATCGGTTCAGGTCGAGCCGGTAGGCCCGCGTGGTGTGCTCCGACAGCTTCCGGACGCCGCCGCAGTTTTGAATGAAGGCTTCGCAGGCATCGACAATGAGCACGCACACCCTCCGCAAAAACGGTTGTTTTTGGTGACGGTACGTGAATTCGCGATCACTCGCGGACGGAGATCGGGACGTACGGCGGGTTTAGGTGTCGCCGAGGCGGCGGAACGTCTCCTCTGCGATCTGGAGCTCTTCGTTTGTGGGGATGACGAATACGGGGACTGGGCCGCGGCTGATTTGACGCTCATCCGATCGCTTCTCGCGATTCAAGGGCTCGTCGAGCTTGACGCCGAGGAAGGCGAGGTTGGCGCAGATGCGGCCGCGGACGATTGGCGCGTGCTCGCCGATGCCGGCGGTGAAGGCTAGGCAATCGAGGCCGCCGAGGGCGGCGGCGTAGGAGCCGATGTATTTGGTGACGCGGTAGCAGAAGAGATCGAGAGCGAGCTGGGCGCGGGCGTCGCCGTTTGTCGCGGCCTCGATGATTTTCTTCATGTCGCTCGTTCCGCCGGAGAGTGCGGCGAGGCCTGATTTGTGGTTGAGGATTTCATCGACCTCGGCGGCGCTTTTTCCGTTGCGCAATAGATAGAGGATGGCGCCGGGATCGATGTCGCCGCTGCGGGTACCCATGACCAGGCCTTCCATCGGTGTGAGACCCATGCTCGTGTCGATGCTCACGCCGTCCTTGAGCGCACAGACGCTGGCGCCGTTGCCGAGGTGGCAGATGATGGTGCGTTTGGGCGGTGGGATGTGGCCGGTGAGGCGGTGCGAGACCCAGGCGTAGGAGATTCCGTGGAAGCCGAACCTGCGGATGTTGAGATCGTCGGGGACCGCGTAATGCCGGGCGACGGCTGGCAGCAATTGATGAAAGGCCGTGTCGAATACGGCGATGATCGGCACGTTCGGAAGCGCTTCACGCAACGCGTTGATGGCGGTGATGGCGATCGGATTGTGGAGCGGAGCGAGATCGGCGAGCTGTTGGATCTTTGCCAGCACTTCATCGGTGACCAGCGTTGGAGCGACGAACGTATCGCCGCCGTGGACGACGCGGCATCCGGCTGCGTGGATCTCTGCGCCGCTCATCCGTGCTAGCGCGTCGCGCACGGCTTGCCCCATCTTCTCCGCTGCGATCTCCTTCACATCGTCCGCCGCAATGACCTCGGGCGGCTCGGGAAATCGGTACAGCCCGAATTTCAGCGACGAGCTGCCGGGGTTGATGGCGAGGATGTTCACGGGCGTTTGTGCGGCCATTTCCAATCCCGCACAGCCGGCAGATCGTCGCCGTGCTCGCAGACGTATTCGTGATGCTCGACGAGCATGTCGCGCATGTCCTGCTTCACGTGGGCGAAGCGGTCGTTGAGTCCCGGCACTCGGTCGATGACGTCGATCACGAGGTGAAAGCGATCGAGATTGTTCAGCACAGTCATGTCGAACGGCGTGGTGGTCGTCCCTTCCTCTTTGTAGCCGCGGACGTGGAGGTTTTCGTGATTCCGGCGGCGATAGGTCAGGCGATGAATGAGCCAGGGGTAGCCGTGGAAGGCAAAGATGACGGGGCGGGTGGTGGTGAAGATCGAATCGAAATCGGCGTCGGAGAGGCCGTGCGGATGTTCGGACGGCGGCTGCAGGGCCATGAGATCGACGATGTTCACGACGCGGACTTTCAGGTCGGGGATGCGCTGCCGCACGATGTCGACCGCGGCGAGAATCTCGAGGGTAGGAACGTCGCCGGCGCACGCCATCACCACGTCGGGCTCGGCGTTCTCGTCGTTGCTCGCCCACTCCCAGATTCCCACGCCGGCGCTGCAATGTTTGATGGCCGCGTCCATGTCGAGATACTGCAACGCCGGCTGTTTTCCGGCGATGATCACGTTGACGTAGTTGCGGCTGCGCAGGCAGTGGTCCATGACCGAAAGCAGCGTGTTCGCGTCCGGCGGCAGATACACCCGCACCACCTCGGCCTTCTTGTTCGTGACGTGATCGATGAAGCCGGGATCCTGATGGCTGAAGCCGTTGTGATCCTGGCGCCACACGTGCGACGTCAGGAGGTAATTGAGCGAGGCGATGGGCCGCCGCCACGGAATGTGCCGCGTGGTCTTCAGCCACTTCGCGTGCTGATTGAACATCGAATCGATGATGTGGATGAACGCTTCGTAGCAGGAGAAGAGGCCGTGCCGCCCGGTGAGCAGATAGCCTTCCAGCCATCCCTGGCAGAGATGCTCGCTCAGCACTTCCATGACGCGGCCGTCGTGCGTGATGTGCTCGTCGGTCGGAAGAATCGTGCCGGTGAAGACGCGGTCGGTCGCTTCGAAGACGGCGTTCAGTCGATTGGACGCGGTTTCGTCGGGACCGACGAGACGGAAGTTGTCGGGGTTCTTGCGGATGATGTCGCGCAGAAATCCGCCGGCGATGCGCGTGGCTTCAGCGAACGTTGAGCCGGGCGTATCGACGCTCGTTGCGTAGTCGCGGAAATCGGGCATACGCAGATCGCGCAGCAGCTCGCCCCCGTTGGCGTGCGGATTTGCGCTCATGCGCCGGTCGCCGCTTGGCGCGAGCGCGGCAATCTCCGGCCGCAGCTTCCCTTCATCCGTGAACAGCTCCTCGGCTTTGTAGCTCTTCATCCACTGTTCGAGCAGCTTGAGGTGCGCGGGATTGGTGGCCAGCTCCGAGAAGGGGACCTGGTGCGATCGCCAGGAGTTTTCGGTTGGCTTGCCATCGACTTCTTTCGGCCCCGTCCAACCTTTCGGACTGCGCAGGATGATCATCGGCCAGATGGGGCGCTCCGAGAATCCGTTCGTTCGCGCGGCGGTCTGGATGGCGCGGATCTCGTCGAGAACCGCGTCCATCGCCGAGGCCATCAACTGATGCATCGTGGCCGGATCGTCGCCTTCGACGAGGTGTGGCTCGTAGCCGTAGCCGCGGAAAAGATCGCGCAATTCGTCGTTGCTGATGCGCGCCAGAACGGTGGGATTGGCAATCTTGTATCCGTTGAGATGCAGGATCGGCAGCACGGCGCCGTCGCGCGCAGGATTGAGAAACTTGTTCGAGTGCCAGCTCGCCGCCAGCGGTCCTGTCTCCGCTTCGCCATCGCCAACGACGCATGCGGCGATGAGATCGGGATTGTCGAAGACCGCGCCGTACGCGTGGACGAGCGCGTAGCCAAGCTCGCCCCCTTCGTGAATCGAACCCGGCGTTTCCGGCGCGACATGACTCGGAATCCCGCCAGGAAATGAGAATTGTTTGAAGAGCCGGCGCAGTCCGTCAGCGTCCTGACTGATGTTCGAATAGACCTCGCTGTACGTTCCTTCGAGATACGTATTCGCCACGAGTCCCGGCCCGCCATGTCCCGGCCCGGCGATGTAGATCACGCTCAAATCACGCGCTTTGATGACGCGATTGAGATGCACGTAGATGAAGTTGAGTCCGGGCGTGGTTCCCCAATGCCCGAGGAGCCGCGGCTTCGTGTGGGCGAGCAGAAGCGGTTCGCGAAGCAACGGATTGGCGAGAAGGTAAATCTGGCCGACGGAGAGGTAGTTCGCCGCACGCCACCACGCGTGCATGAGGTTCAACTCGGATGACGAAAGAACGGCGGTGGCGTCGGATTGCATATCGGTAGCCATGCGCAGTCATCATGCCACCGCGGAAGGGGTCAGGTCGAAACCGAAACTGACGACGCCTCACGACGAACATTCCGCTCGATGCAAGCCGTCGTCAGTTTCGGTTTCGACCTGACCCCTTCCGCATCACTTCGGCTTGGCGACGACGAGAGGCTGCGCTTCGAACTCTCTGCGATAGAAAACTCTTGGACGTTGCACGTTGCGCTCGGCGGGGTCGGCGATTTGCTCGTCGCCTTTGACGAAGGCGACGGTCACACCGCGGCCGGCCTGGGCTTCCTTCATCAGCTCGACCTGCATTTGCGGGACGCGTTGCGTGGCGAAATCGAACCATTCGCGGACCGTCACGCTGCCGTCTTTCGGCTCGTCGTCCGCTTTGCTCTGGACGATGCCTTCTTCGATCAGCGCGTAGGTCAGGAAGCCGTGACCGAACTTCGATGCTTCCTGCGCGGCCTGATAACTCTGCGCGGCAGTGAGGATGTACATCCCTTTTTCGTAGGCGAGCTGCGCGAGGCCCTTCGAATTCATCGGGCCGCGGCGTTTTTCTTCAGACTCGAGCGCCTGACCGGAATTGCAGGCATCGATGACCATCAGCATTTGTCCGGCGTCGATCTTCTCGATCGCGGCTTGCAGCTCGATGTCGGAAACGCTGTGATCGAGGATGGTCTTGAGGCCGGCATCGTCGATGGCATCGCGGCCGCCGGCGTACCCGAGGTCGTGAGGGATGAGGTAGAAACGGCTGGATTGGGCGGTGCCGTGGCCGGCGAAATAGATCACCACCGCATCTTCCGGAGCGACTTTCGCGGCGAGCTCGCCGAGCGCTTTGAGGATGTTCGGCTTGGTGGCCTGATCGTCGGCGAGCGTTGTCACTTCGGTCTTCGCGAACGATCCCAGCTTGTCCTGCTGCGTTTTCCATTCGGCGCCGAAACTTCCGGCGTCGGCGACGGCGTACTTGAGATCGAAGTCTTTGTTCGCGTAGCTGTTCACGCCGACCGCGAGAACGTACGCGGTTCCCTTGCGCTGCAGCGACGCGGCTCCCTGCACGAGCAGACTGCTGTCGGCGCTCTTGACGTTGTCGTGATTGAAGGCGTAGGCGGTCAAGCGGTTCTCGCCGGCCACGACCGGCAGCGTCGTCTTGAGAAACGCATCGCCCTTTCCGGCCAGCACATCGCCGTGCCATACCTTGACGAGCGAGCCGTTGCGGAAGAGGCGGACGTCCTGCGCTCCGGCCGGCGAATCGGAGATGCGCACGGCGACGTCGACATCGCGACCGGTGGCTGGTCCCGCCAGTTGGAGATGCACGACGGGTGAGCGGCGGTCCTTTTCGACGATGCTCTGCGACGCTTTGGGGCGCTTGCCGCTCATGAGATCGGAGAGCAGGTTCGGATAGAAGAAATCGCCGAAGAATGCTTCGACCGGCGACACATCGCGGAGCCGCGGCGAGAATCGCCAGAGGATTTGCGCATACGCGGCGGCCGTACCGTCGAAGAGTCCGTCGGGCGTGATGACGAGCCAGTCGCTTTGATCGAACGCGACGAGCGTGGCCAAAGGCGCGCCGGTTTGCGCGTCCCAGATTTTCACGCTGCTATCGCGGCTGCTGCTGATCAGCGTGCGATTCTTGCTGCCGCGAAGCACCAGCGATGTGATGGTTCCCGAATGTCCATCCAGCGTGCGGATCTGCGCGCCGTCGGCGACGTTCCACTGTGTGATGGTCCCGTCTTCAGCGCCGGACCATATTTGTTTTCCGTCTGCGCTGAAGACGATGGCGGGCGACGTGTTTGCGCCGAACGCGCGGAGCGGCGCGCCGGTCGCTGCATCGAGGATGCGCACCTTGCCGGTGCCGCCGACGGCGGCGATCGTGGCACCGTCGGGACTGAAGGCTACAGTCCTGATCCATCCTGTTTCATCGGGATCGACCTTGCTGAACACTTCGCGCCCGGAGGCGATCTCGAAGACTTTGACTTCTGTGTTGATCGTCCCGCAGGCCAGGAATCGTGAGTCGTTGCTGAACGCAAGGCTTCGCGGATGGGCGCCGAGCGTCGTCACCAACGCGCCAGTGGCCAGATTCCAGATCTTGATCGCCGCGCCGTCGGCACCTGCCAACAGCTTCTGATCGGGACTCACGGTCAGCACCTCGAGATCCATGCTGAAGTCTCGGAGATCCTTCACCACGATTCCGTTCGCGTCGTACAACGTGATCAAGCCACCTTGCGCGCCGCCGATGAGCGCCGCGTCGCTACCCGTCATTCGCTCGAAGACGTGCTCCGTGCCGTGCGGCGCAATCCGGCGCATGTCTTTTCCGGAGCCGAGATCCCACACGCGGATGGAGTCGAGCGCATCGTGGCTGATGAGAGTCCGGCCTTTGTTCGACAGCGCGAGGCCTTCGACGAAGTTGACGTGACCGGCGAACGTACCAAGCTCGTTCCCCGAGGCGACGTCCCAGAGTTTGATCGATTTGTCCGCGCTGCTGCTGGCCAGCGTCTTGCCGTCGGGCGTGAAGGCGATGCCCCACACGATGTCCGTGTGACCCTTCACGAAGCGGATCTCGGTGCCGCGGCTCACGTCCCAGAAATGAACGGTGTGATCCCAGCCGCCGGTAGCGAGAGACTTGCCGTCCGGACTGAAGGCGACGGCGTCCACGATGTCGCGGTGTTTGATCGATCGAAGCGCCTTCGCGCCGGCGAGGTCCCAAAGTCTGGCCGTGCCGTCCTTGCTGCCGCTGGCTGCCATGCTTCCATCGGGACTGATGTCGATCGAGGTCACCTCGTCGGTATGTCCACTCAACGTTGCCCGCTCTTTGTTCGCGGCAAGATCCCAAAGTTTGATCGGGCCGCTGTTGCTGCCCATCGCCAGCATGTGGGCGTCGCGGCTGATGGCGAGCGCAGTGATTCCTTCCCCCGCATCGAGCGTCCGCTCTTCCTTTCCCGAAGCCACGTTCCAGAAGCGGATCAGGTTGTCGCCGCCGCCGCTGTCGAAGGTGTGGTTTGACGTGATGACCGTTTTGCTGTCGGGAGTCAGACAAAACGCTGCGAACGCGCCGTTCGTGGCGTTGATCGTCACCAGCGGCTCACCCGACGCAACGTCCCAGATGCGCAAGGTCCTGTCGTATCCGAGGCTGGCCAGGAGGAGACCGTCAGCGCTGAAACGAACATCGAGAACGTGATCGGTGTGACCGGCCAGCGTCCGCAGTTCGCGGCGCGAAGCCACGTCCCACAACTTGATGGAGTTATCGTTGCTGCCGCTGGCGAAGAGCGTTCCATCGGGACTGAAGGCGACGGACCGAACGAACTCCGCGTGGCCGGTCTGAACGACAATTTTCGGCGCGACCTTCGGCGTCTGCGCGGCGGCGATGTTTGAAATCAGGAGAGCGGAAAGCAGCGCGGTGGCGAGCTTCATGAGTTGATTGATCCCTTTGGCGGAGTTTTAGCGATGCGTCAATGTCAACTTGAAGCCGACCGGTTTCGCTAGTGCTTCGTCCGAGGTGAGGACGTAGGCGTCGGTCTCCTGCTCGACCATCTTCAAATCGCGTCCTCGAGTGAGCGATCGCGAGTTGAGCGCGGCCAGGATCTCCTGCTCTTCGGTTTGTGCCGGAGTGGCGGCGGGCGCTGGTGCTGGTGCGGGAGTTGGAGCGGCGGCCGGAGTCGCGGGTGCAGGCGCAGATGCCGGATGACTCGGCGCGGCTGGCGACGGACTGCTGCCATTCGAGCCCGTCGTGATCTGCGTGACTTCCTCGATCTCGCGCTTCGACATGATGAAGGTGAGCTGCTCGGTGCCCGGCGTGTCGTCGAACTCGAACCATCCCTCGCCTTGCGGCACGGTGTAGTCGGCGGTTCGGCCGATGTGATTGCTCACACCTTTGTAGGGAAAGAGGAGGCTGCGCGTTCCCGAGGAGCCTTGATTGATGACGACGACGTAGCCGGGGAAATTCATGGCGAAGTGAAAGCGCACTTTGTCGCCGGCGCGGAAGACGGTGCGGGTGGAGACGAAGCGCGCCCGCCCATCGCGATCGAGCTCGACACGAACGCGCGCGCCGGGCCGGCCGGCGGTTGGCTTCGCGGCGCTCGAAGTCGCCGGCGCGGAGGCGTTGTCGCTTTTGTACGTGTTGAAGAGGTCGCGCGGCCCGGCGTTCTGCGCAAAGGCTTCACCGGCAACGGAGAGGAGCACGCAGGCAGCGATTGTGATCGAGGTTTTCTTCATGGCGGTGATCATCCTTTGTCCGTTCGATCGTTATTCGGCGGCCAGACGAAAGGCGAGAATGGCGTAACCCGCTTTCGCTCCCTGCCGCACTTCGAGCGTGCTGAGAAACGTCTTGTAGCCTTCGCGCACGACTTTGATCGGATAAGTGCCCGGCGGAATGGAGACGCCTTTCGCATCGGAGTCAAACATGCCGTTCTCGTTGGTGCGTCCGAGCATCAGGATGTCTTCGCGGCGAATCTCCCCTTTCACCGGCGTGACGCCCGGTTTGAAGATGGCGAAGGAACATTTGTCGAGCAGTTTTCCTGACGCGTCAGTAACGAGCAGCATGACTTTGAGCGGCGTCGCGGGAACAGAAGGTGCGGGCTCGGGCGCCGGAGCAGGAGTGGGCGCGGGAGCAGCCGGAGTCGAAGGTACTGGCGTTGCAGGCGCGGGCGTCGCAGGCACCGGTGCCGTAACCGCGGGTGCCGCCGCGACTTCGGGCGTCGCATCCACGGCTGGCGTCGATCCGGGCAACGAGAACACCTGCTCGTCCAGGCTTCCGCTGAAGTAGCGCGTATCTATCTGCGGATCCTGGTTGTCTTTCGACAACTGTTTGATCACGTACTCCGAACCTTCGTAGAGCTCCTTGTACGTGATCTTGCCGTTCTGCAACTTGACCAGCTTCTGAAAAACGTACGAGAAGAGGCCGCACGGCTGGCCTTTGTCATCCCGCCATTCGGATGATGGCTGCAGGCTGTTGGACGATGAAATGACCAGATAACGGCCGCCGATGTCGCGCGAGCCGGCGCGATGTTGCGAGACCGGCTTCTGGATCTGGCTCACGGGAACGCCAAGCGCATCGGCCAGTTTCAGCGACCGTGTTTTGTAGAGATCGCGCCCCTGCGTGCCGGAGAAGCAACTGTCGGTGAAGTAATCGATGAAGGTTCCCGCGGCCGCGTATTTCGAGAAGCGCGCGTACAGCTCATCATCAAGAATCAAGTTGTGCCACGGTTTCCCGCTCGACGTTCCGCGGCTGTCCACCGGACAGATGGCGGCGTCGTACTTGCCGTCTTCGAAGAACGGTTTGTTTTCGTTGCGCGGATCGTTCGGAAAGTGGAGCGTGTCCGTCTCGTCCAGCTCTTCCGAATACGCGTCCGGAAAAAGGGTGCCGTGACCGGAGTAAGCAAACACGAAGAGATCATCGCGATGAAGCCGCGCGCCGAAGCCGTCGAGCTTCGCCAGGATGTTCTCGCGCGTTGCCTCTTCGTCCGTGAGCATGACGATGTTCTCGGCGGGAAAGCCGAAGTTGCTGACGAGCATCTCGCGCAGATTCGTTACGTCGTTGACGCAGCCGTTCAACGCGTTGCCGGGATACTTGTTGATGCCGACCAGCATCGCGTACTTGGCCGGCGCGGCGTGCGCAGAAGTTGTCAGCGAAGCCACGAAAAGCGTGAGACAGAGGAAGAGCAGCGGCGAAGCCTTACGTCGTCGGTTCATTCGATCTCCGGTTTTGGGTGGATGAGCGGCGGCGGATTGTAAGGGGATTTTCGTCGCGGTTGACGGCCCGCTATTCAGGGCTTCGATTCCACCACGACCGTCGCGCCTTGCCAGTTGCGCGGATCGAGTCCGGATCCCGAGGCCTTGACGCCGACGCCGCGCGAAGATGCCGCGTTGCCGATGGCCTCCTGCAGGCCGTGCAGGTTGAGACGTTGGAACACCTCGCTCCATGTGTAGTCGACTTTGTCGCCGATGTTGACGCGCTCTTTCGTCACGAGCGCGACGAAAACATCGCGGCCATACGGCTCGCCGACAGGAAATTCGTACGTGTTCGCGCGCGGGATTGTGTGCGTTCCGGCGGCAATCTGGTTGTCGCGATCGTTGTCGTTCGGGAAGATGCAGGTGGCGACCTGACCGGCGCTGAAGACGAGCAGGTAGAGGTAGCCGGGAGTGTCCGAGGTGATCTCGTAAGTCACTTTTTCACCGGCGTGGTAGAGCGTTTTGTGCTCGCCTGTGTCAAGAGTCAATTTCATCGGCGAGATCGGATTCGTGAGCGCGATCGCAGGCGCTGATTCGGCCGTGGCGAACAGCGGTTCATCGTTTAGAGAGACGGTTGAGATGACATCGAACTGCGGCTGCTGATCGCCATCGAGTTTGCCGCTCGCCTGCAGCGCGTTGATCCGTTTTGCGATGCGCGCCTTCAGCGTTGCCAACGTCGGATGGTCGCCTTGTTGCTCATCGGCGAACACGAACGAAAGCGCGCCGCGCAACGTGCTTCCCACTTCGAGCGGATAGGCGCGCTGGGTTTCTGCGGCTGCCGAAATGACGACGACACCGGACAGCGTCTTCACCTTTGACGAGTCGAGAAATCCGCCGACGCGTTTCAGATCGCGGGAGCGTGGGGCACCTTCGATCGAATACGCCGGCATGCCGCCGCCAGTTTCCTTGCTGGCGGCCAGCGCTTTGAACTGATCCGGACGCGGCAAATACCGTGCGCCGCCTCCTCGGGGGAACGCATGCAGCTTCGGGATGTCGCGCGAGATCGTTCCCGAATGGCAGGAATCGAAAACGAGCACCGCCCGCCGGCCGGACAGAAGTGCGATCATCTCGTCGAAGACGTCATCGCGGATCTCGCCCGTTCCGGTCTCGGGATTCACGTCGTACGGCGCGATCGTTTCATCGAGCCCGTCCGCTTCATCGCCATTGTCGTCCTTCAGTTGCGAGCCGTGCCCGGCGTAAAGAAAAAATACGCGGTCGCCCGGCTGCGTGCCCTCAATCAGCCAATGACGAAACTCCTGCTCGATGTTGGCCGACGTGGCCTGCTCGTTCGTCAGAACTTTGATCGCACCGGCAGCGAAGCCGTATTTCGTCTGGAGAAACGCCGCCGTCTGCGTGGCGTCGAGCACGCAACCCGGCGTTTCCGGCACGCGGCTGTCGCCATACTTTTCGACTCCCACCACAAGCGCGCGATCCTCGGCATTTACGAACGTGACACTGATCGCCGCGCAGAACAGAAAAACAACGAACAGTCGAAAAGAAAGGACGCCGTGAAAGTTGGTCATGAGGAAGGCGCGGCATCCTACCTCAAGCGGAAGGGGTCAGGTCGAAACCGAAACCGGCGACAGCTCACATGAACCAGTCGCTCCGCTCGACCTGTCGTCGGTTTCGGTTTCGACCTGACCCCTTCCGCGATATCAGTAGAGATATCGAATCCTGATGATGGCGCCCTCGAGATTGTCGTTGCGCTGCACGCTGATGCCCGACTCAGGGACGCCGAGTTCGATGAAGGCGTCGCGAAGGTCGAGGGGAGTCGGATCGGCTGCTTCGATGTCGATCGAGCGCTGCTCGCGTCCGTTGAAGACGGCGGCGATGGCGGCGAGCGTTTCGTGACTCGGCATCGTCTTTACGTAGACATCGATGCGATCAGGCGTCGGACGACTCACATCGAGTCCGTCAATCTTCTTCAACTCGGCGAATTGCACGTCGAGCTCGAGTCCGCGCTTGGCGCCTTGCTTGCCGCCCTTCACTCCGCCGATGATCGCACCGGCCATGGTGGCTGCGTCGCGCGTGATGACATAGCGGCCGACCATTCCCTCGACCGAATCATTGCGAGGACCGCCAAGAATTGCGGCGAGAGTTCCGGCCACAACGCCGATGCGCCGTCCCGTGCGCGCGCCGGCCTCGGCCTGCTCACGCGACTCGCGCGCGGCTTCATCAATCGCGCCGATGGCCGTCGGATCGGTGACCGGATTGAGATCGCCGCTGACATGCGGATCGCTGACCGGCCTGGCGTCACTGGTGAAGTGCGGATCCGTCACCGAATCGGGAGCGCTTACCTGATGGATAGGCTTTGAGGTCACGCATGCAGACAAAAGAAGTGAAGCGAAGGCCAGGGTCGGAAACCAACGAGTCATGATGCGATCTCCAGTCAGAATTTTAGCTGCGGGCGGTAGCGACGAGCGTCCCTTCGCAACGGTGCTGCCAGCGGCGAATTTCCTTGCTTTCGACTTATTCGGAGTTGTCATCGCGATCGTTTTGGTTCTTGAAAACCGGCCAACCATCGCTCGCAAGCTCGTGCATTGTCGAATGGTTATCGCTATGGCAGTTCGCGTCCCCGGCAAACGATTCGACTGCGCGCGTCTTCTTTGTTTACCGCTCCCCGAGAAAGCAGAGATCCGCGGAATGGCGCGTGCGGAGGGCAAGGTGTGTCTTTTCGCGGACGCGCTGGCGGAATCCGTTCCACAGTCAGTAGAAGAACTTGACACGTCATGATCGCCGAGGGAGCCTCGGCGTTCGGAGGCGCCAACAATGTCTGATGATCACGATCCGATCGCGGAGGTCGAACGGCTTGACCGGTTTTTCGACGGCGAGGAGGAAGGAGAACGCCCCATCGACGTCCTGCGCGCGAGAGGCATCACGATTCCCGACGGAGCCGCTCTCGACGACGAGTCGCTTCGCGCGAAACTTTGGGAAGTCATCAACGCCATGGGATCGATCGGAATGTATCTCGAGTCGACGGATCACCTGAGCGACCGCGAGCTCTATCGCCATCTCGTCACCGACGCGCTATGCGAGGCAGACGATTCTTCCTCTCGAAGGATCCGACAGCGGATGGCACCACAGTCCGATCGGCGGCTGCAGCGAAGAAGACAACGAAATCTATCTTCGCTATTACGCCGACGACGACATGCGCCAGCATTGGCAGACCAGTTTCAACGAGCCGATTCCTGCGAAAGAAAAGCCTCCCTGGGATCGCGATCGATTCCTTCCGCAACACGCCACGCATGCGGACGAAGAGATCCAATGAGAATTTCGATCGAAGAAGCTCAAGCGAAGCTGACGGATTTGATCCACCGTCTACACTTCGGCGAAGAAATCGTCATCACCGAGAACGATGAGCCAGTAGCTCGGCTGGTCCCTGTACCAAGTGAGTCGATACGTAAGCCTCGTCAGCCCGGAATGCTCAAGGGATCGGTCCTGTACATGGCACCCGACTTCGACGCGCCTCTTGAGGATTTCAGGGATTACATGACATGAGGGTACTGCTCGATTCGACAGCGCCAACAGCACTCGGGCGGGACACCCGAGTCCCCGCGGTCGAGACGACCGCACTCCCTACGACGCATTTGAGGAGTGTGGGCGTCTCGCCCGCGGCCATCGGGGCGTCCCGCCAGGCGTCCCGCCTCGGTGGGTGGATCTGGTCTAGATCAAGCCAAAGAGCGATTTCGGAACCCGTGCAAATTGAAAGTTCAAGTTTCAATCTGCACGACTGGGACCTATCCGACTGATTCTTAAAAACCTATGCGCATGTCGAGTACACGAAAAGGCGGCCTCGCAAGTGGCGAGTGAGCCGTTAAGGTGTCTTTTGCAATCGAAAAGCCGTGCCATAAGAGAAACCTGTTGACTCCTCGTACATACCAATGCTATTTTCCGCCGCCCTATGAAACTCATGGATCAATTGATTGAACGCGCACGGCGCAGCTCCTGGCCTTCGGGCCGTGGTTGCAGATTTGCGCCGGAGGTGCCTCGAATCGGGTAGAGAACCGCACATCTACCTCATTGCGAGGCCCCTTCGAACCGTCTGGTCGAAGGGGCTTTTTGTTTTCTTGTGCGATTTTTCAATATTGGCGATAAGCCGTCCGGGCCGGCGGCGGGCGTCCGTGTCTTGCGACATTCGGATTGCCTGTTCCGTGAACGGGTTCTGACGATGGAGGTTTGCCGCACTGACGTGTAGCTCAGTGGTAGAGCGCAGGACTAAGAATCCTGAGGCGCGGGTTCGAATCCCGTCATGTCAACAATGTGTAGCTCAGTGGGTAGAGCACAGGATCGCTAATCCTGCTGTCACGGGTTCGAATCCCGTCACGCAACAAGGCCTCGAAAGCCTTTTTCTACAAGACGACCGACCGCCGTAAGTGGTCAACCGGGCGACGGCGGGATTCGTACCGCCAGCCAACGGCTCCGGCCTGAGGCAAACGGAAAGCCCGCGCCTTGAGGCGATCGTGAGGCACGCGGCGAAGCAGCGCAGACGACATCGTCGAGTGGAAGAGCTGGCGGTTTCCACAAGACGATGATCAGAACGCTGCCAAGCGCGCAGCAACGACCGTCCCGCGCAGGCAACGTGGCGATCGAAGGCTCGCCGTCGCAAGGTTTTTTTTCTTATTACGGAAATTGCTCTGACAGCCGACTGCAGCGGACGAACGGGCATAAGAAGCCGGATGTTTGTCACCCGGCATCAAATGAAAGGAGGATCGACCAATGTTCCATCGTTACAAGATCAATCCGCACGAGCGAGGTCTCCTGTTCAAGGAAGGCGATCTCGTCACCGTGCTCGGGCCGGGTGCTCACTGGTACCTCGACCCGCTCATGAAGCTGCGTCTGCACGTCGTATCCCCTCGGGTCAATCCGTGGCTGGTGCATCCGTCGCTCGATCTCATCGCCCGCTCCGGAATGCTCGGCAGCGAGGCCACTGTGATCGATCTCAACGATCATCAGCGCGGACTGGTATGGATCGACAAGCGTTTCGCTCGTCTTCTGGCTCCGGGTCTCTACGTTCTCTGGAACGTCGAGCACGAGGTCCGGGTCGAGATTGTCGATGCCCGTTCCATGCAGCTCGTCCACGCCAACCTCCCGGTCATCATGAAGGGCTCCGGCGCGAGTGAGCTTCTGGAGATCGTCAACGTCGAGGCGGGTCACAACGGCGTCTGGTTCCGCGACGGCGCATACCAGGCGACGCTGACTCCGGGTGCGTGGGTGTTCTGGAAGGGCACGGGACGACTCAAGGTGATCGATGTCGATCTCCGCGAGCAGACCCTCGACATCAGCGGTCAGGAGATCATGACGGCCGACAAGGTCACGCTGCGGCTGAATGCCCTCGTCGTTTACCGCGTCACCGATCCACTGCGTTCGGTTGCCGAGGTCGATGGCGCGGGTCAGGCGCTGTATCGGGCCGCGCAGCTCGCGCTGCGTGAGATCGTCGGTGCGCGGGAGCTCGATGTGCTGCTCGTCAGCAAGGAGGCGCTGGCCACCGAGCTGTCGGCACTGACGAAGGCGCGTGCCGGCGAGCTCGGTCTGACTGTTCTTTCCACCGGTATTCGAGACGTCATCCTGCCGGGCGACATGAAGGATCTGATGAACAAGGTCATGGAGGCTCGCAAGGCCGCCGAGGCGTCGCTCATCAGCCGGCGTGAAGAGACTGCATCGATGCGCATGCAGGCGAACACGGCGAAGATCCTCGAGTCCAACCCGACGCTGATGAAGCTGAAGGAGCTCGAGGTCCTCGAGAAGGTCGCCGACAAAGCCAACCTCACCGTGCTTCTGGGCGGTGAGAGCGGCCTGAATGAGCGCGTCATGAAGCTGCTGTAAACAAATCAGGGGCGGTTCGGCCGCCCCTGACAATTCGATGTCGCGCCGACCGCAACGATTGAAAGGTCAAATATAGGATTTTGATCGAGAACGATACGGCGAACGTTTTCCCGGAAACCGGCGGCAAAGTCAGAGAACGTTCAGCCTTGTGGCTAAAGTCGAGCGATGGGTTCACGCGGACGACCATGCTACGGAATCGCGGCGAGAAGGACTTTGACGCCTTCTTTCGCTACCTTACTCCAGTCGATTGGAATTCGGCGTGTGCTGATTGCTCGGGTTGCTTTGGCCTGAAGGTCTTGTTTTTGTTGATCATTAAGGGCCGTCGCGGCCACTGCCGTCGGACTGGGCGTCGTGAAAGAGATATCTAAAGCGCGGTACACGGGTTTGCCATCCTTTTGCATGAACGCGGTAATGACGGGGTCCTCGTGTACGGCCGCAGCTTTTTCCGCGATCAAAGCGATGCTGGCTTTGTCGAACATTGCGTGGAACGATCGATGATCACGAGCTGCCGGCGTCGTGATCGCTGAAATCTCAGGGTGGTTTGGTACGCTTATTCTGATTCCAGCGTTCGGGCCGGCGAGTGGGGAAACCGGATTTGTGGGTTCAATATCTGGGTCGGTTGTGCTGGACCACGTCAATAGGTAGCCGAGTGGGCTCAGATTCACGATCATTGTCCCAATGAAATCAAGCGGAGGTATTGCGTCGCCAGTCTTGAGGTTACCGCGCGCCTTTGATGTGGTCTGACCGTATTTGTTTGCAGCTTTTACCGTAACGCGGTAGACCGTATTCGGCCGAAGCGCCTCGAAGGGCACGGGCATTGCGGTATTAGCAGCCTCTGTAGGGACCACTTTTCCGAAGTGGTCCGGCGTGATGTGGCGCTTTGTTGCCCCAGCGGCGCGATAAGTAACGTTACCGTTCGAATCTCGCAGCTCTTGCTCGATCATGACCTCCGAAGTCGTGTCCTGATCAAGGTCATACGTGACGTTGATCCCGTCGTTAGCCGCTACAGCCGTGAACGTGTTGAAGGTTGGTGGAGTGCTCGCTGGATCCGTGGTGAAGTTGAGACGGTTGTCGTGGTTCCCCGCGGTTATACGAGTGTTGGGTCGTTCATGACCTTGCGCATCAAGGACAAAGGCTTCAGCGCTGTAACTTGCTCCTGGCTGGAGTCCGTCGACTGTAACGTAGTTGTCCAGACTGGCGCCGCCACTGTCGCCCTCGAAGTCTGCTTGTCCAGGTCGCGATACGTGGACGTGAAAGCGACCCGGGGACGGCGTAGTGAAGTAAAGCACCACCCTATCTGGGAATGTTGCAGCGATACCTCCGAACCTCACAGCGGTAGTGACGGCGCAGATCGAACTATTGAGGGTAGTGTGGAGTTCCTGGATTTCCTGCTGCGTATCGGCCAGCTGACTCTGGAGGGTCGCGATCACTGTGTTCTGTTTCGCGAGCTGAACTGCGACGGTCACGTTGGTGCGAATGGTGACCGATTTTGCCCCTGCGGGTTGAAGCTGCAGGGAGAACGTCATATCGGTGACTCCCGAGGTGGCTGGAATCGTGAATAAGAGGTGGTTAGCTTGCGATGCCGCCTCTGCATTGACTGTTTGAGGCCCGCCAATTGCTTGGTTTTTCGCGCTGAGTGATTGATATGTCAACATTGCCGTGCTGGCGAATGTACTGGCATTTGAGTCGTACTCGGCGTCGACGAGCACTCCTACGTTCGCGGGTCGGATCGAAATACTCTGCAGGTTCGGCGGCTGCTGAGCTTTAGCAACAACCGCAAATAACACAATGGATGTGCCGATCGCGAAGCGTCGCATGGAAACCTCCCTCAAGATATGAGCTGCTTACAGTAGGAGTGTCAGAAGCGCGTTTTTCCCTACCCCGGCGTAGTCGGGACCGAGAGAGGAGTCGCGCTTGGTGCCGCCGCCGCCTCACCGGAATGAGCAATCGACGCTCGCGTAAGGCGGGACGAGCGTCGAGGCTTCGCGTTGGAAACCATCCTTGCGCACCACAAAAAAGGGGAGGGCGTCGAGCCCTCCCCTTTTCGGATTGCGATTACGTTTTTTTCTACGGCGTCGTGACGATCACGTCGTCGATGAAGACGTTGTTGCCGAATGCGCTGATGCCGAGGAAGCCGAGTTGGACGGTGGTTCCTTTGTAGGCGGTCAGGTCGATCGTGTGTTGCTTCCAGCCGGTCGTTCCGTCGTAGCGGTTGATTGCGGTTCCGACGTTCGCCCATGTGCCGGTCGAGGCCTGGACCTGCACTCTATCGGCCGAGGTTGTGTAGCCGGTGTCGTGGTACATCCAGAACTTCAGTGTGACCGTCGTTGCGCTGCTCGGGATCGCGAAGCCGGTGGTCTGGTAGACGCGCGTCTGCGAGCCGCTGGCGGAATCGTACGAATTGAACTTCGCGAGGTAGCTCCCGCCGTGCGGCGTGACCGTGGGCAGCGTCCCCGAGGTTAGGAAAGTCCAGGCGCCCGCGGTGCCGGAGACCTGCACGGTGGCCCAGCCGGTGCCGGCCGTTTCGAAGCCGTTCGAGAAGAGCGTCGTCGGACCGCTGCAGCTGGCGGTGAAGTTGGTTCCCGTGACGTTCGCGCCGGCGATCGTGACGGAACTGCTCGCAGGTGTGAACGTGCAGCCGCTCTTGCTCGGCGTCACGGTGTACGTGCCGTTGGCGAGATTGGAGATCGTGTAGTTGTTCGAGGAGTCGCTCGTCGCGCCCTGCGATCCAGCCGTGACGGTGGCGCCGGGCGTTCCCGCGCTGCCTGAGATCGAGTACGTCGCGACAGGCGTCGTCACGGTGCCGGTGATGGTGAAGTTGCCCGCGGTGTAGCCATTCACGCCGACCCACCAGGTGCCGGCGGACGGGTTGGTCGCGGAGCACGTCTCGTTACCGGACGAGGTGTAGGGCCGGCAAACGTAGGTGGTCAGCGTCGGCTTGGCGTTGAACTGCGTGTAGATGTCGACATCGGAGGTGGCGCTGGTCGTTGCGAACGTGAGGTTCGTGGCGCCGGCCGGAACGGTGATGTAGTAGTACTTCCACGCGTTCAAGGCCACGCTCTGGCCTGTCAGCGCGACGCCGCTCGTGAGCTGCGTGTCACCGGTGCCGCACGTCGCCGTGAAGTTCGCGACGGCGTTGGAGGACGTGATCGTCACGGAGCTCGATGCCGGTGAGAACGTGCAGCCGGACTTGCTCGGCGTCACGGTGTAGGTGCCGGCAACGAATCCGGCCATCGCGTAATTGTTCGATCCGTCGCTCGTCGTCGATGACGTGCCCGCGGTGACGGTGGCGCCCGATGTGCCAACGTTGCCGCTGATCGTGAACGTCGGTGCGGTGCACGACGCCGTGAAGTTGATGCCGGTGACGTTGGCCGAAGTAATCGTGACGGAGGTGGATGTGGGCGAGAACGTGCAGCCGCTCTTGCTCGGCGTAACGGTGTACGTGCCCGCAGCGAGGTTGGCGATCGAGTAATTGCTCGATCCATCGCTGGTCGCCGATCCCGATCCGGCAGTGACCGTCGCGCCGGTCGTTCCGGCGTTGCCTGAGATCGAGAACGTGGGCGTGCTCGACGTGGTGATCTTCGCCGTCCAGACTTCTTCCTTCGCGTTGTTGCGGCGGTCCGTCCATGATGGGAAGAACGCGTTGCCGTAGCCGGAGAGGCTGTTGTAGTCGCCGAACTGGTTGCCGGAATCGGCGCCCGAAACCGTCTCGTCGGTCATCGCTGTCGTGACCTTCACGGCCGCCTGCCATGTCACGCCGCCATCGGTGGACATCTGATAGTAGACGTCGACTTTCTTGCGGCCGGCATCGGCAACCGTGTCGTAGTAGATGGCGCCGAGGTTGCCGTTGGTCTCATCGACGGCAAGGAACTGGTTGAACTGATCGTTCAGACCGCTCTGGTTGTTGATCTTGACGCGCGCACTCCACGTGGCGCCGCCGTCCGTCGAGCGCGAGAACCAAATGCGCGTTTTGCAGGTCGACGACACGTTCGTGCCCGGCTCGTTCGTGGCGGTCGTGCAGCCGGTGTCGCCCGATAGATCTGACCAGAGTGCGTAAACGTTGTTGGTCGTGCCGTTCTTGTACGCGCCGCCGGAAACGTAAAGAAGAATGCGGCGGCTGGAGAATGACGGGACGCCGATGTCGTACGAGTCGTAGGTGGTGACGAGCTTCACCGGTGTGCCGTAGCTGGTGCCGCCGTTCGCCGACTTGACGACGTAGATGCCGCGCGAGCCGGTGTCGGGGAAGAATCCGAAGACATCGCCGGCGGAGTTGGTCTTCACGTCCGCGCCGATGCAGGTGCCTGTTGCCTGCGAATCGCTGACTTGAATGGGCGCGCCCCATCCCGAAGACGTCCGGCGGTTCATGAACGCCGGGTTGCCGTTGTGCCAGATGACGTAGATGTTGTTCGCGAACGCCGACGTGCCGCTGTGGTCGGCCCATTCCATCTGCTTGTCGGTGTTGGTCTGCGTTCCGGAGATGGTTCCGTCGAACGTCCACGTCGCGCCGCCATTGGCCGAGCGGTAGGACTGCACTTTCAGCACGCTTCCGTTGATGCCCATCGTGCTCGACCATGCGGTGCCGTCGGAGGTCCACTCGACCGTCGGATCGGAGTGGAAGGAGTCGCCGCTGGCGAGTGGGAGGTTGGTCTGACCCCACGTCACGCCGCCGTCGCTGGAGTAGTACTCGCCCTGGGTACCGGAGCCGCTGATGTTGTTCGAGGCGGCGATGATCTTGCTCGGGTTCCAGAAGTTGATGCGGATGTCGGACTCGCTGCGGGAGCTGGTCTGCGCGCCCGACTCACGAACGTTCGTTCCGGCGGTGGCGGTGAGCGCCGCGATCGATCCGAAGCGACCGATCGTCGGGTGCGCGGGCGCGTCATCATCGGCATCGAGATCGCCGAAGTTACGTCCCGGCGCCATGCTTGCCGACGGCTGTCCCGGCTTGAGATCCTGGTGACTCTCCATCCACTCGAGAACTTCCTTCAGAACGAGCGGATAGCCTCCCGTCGGGTCATTATCATTGTCATAGTTGGCCTCGGGATGCCCCTTCCGCCAATAGACCTTGAGCCAGGGCGGAACGATCTGGTCGTCCGCGTCTTTCCCTTTGAGTTTCCCGAAGTCCTGATTCTGCCGGATCAGCGCTTCGAGCGCACTGCCAGGAATCACGTGAGCTTTCTTGAGCTGCTCATCGAGCGAAGGAAAGTGGGCGAGGCCGGGTGGAGTAACAGGAGGACCCTGGGCAACGGCGACCGAAGCCAGGAACAAAAAGACGACGCTCAGGGCGAGAGAGATTTTCTTCACGTAACATTCCTCTTCGTAAAACGTTCAAATTTTGTAACGGATTACCGCTGAGCTGATCAAGAGCCGTGCCGTCACAAATCGACCCGAATTGCCGTGTTTTGGTAGCTTTCCTGACCCTTATCGGCGTCAGGGGAGGTTCACAAACTGAGCAGTGAGGCAGAGGATGACCCACCAAGATTGTGTGGGGCTCCAACGATAGCCAAGAAGCGCGTTCGTTGAACCCGAGGGACAATGGCCCGTGCCCGTTACGGCATTGGACGAGGCCTCACTCACTTGCGCGAGGAGTCAATGGACTATCCGTGGTGGACGATCGACGCTGCAGATTACGGCTTCCGCGAAGAAGATGAGATCCGCTGTCTCGACTGCGCGGAACGAAACGGAAAAGTCCTCGGCCGCGAGCTTACCGACTCGGAGATAGCCGAAGCGGGCGGCGTCAGTTGCCTGTCATGCGGGCGAAGTTGGCAGGCAACGTAGTCGGTCTGCAATCGCAGCTAGGCGTTGTTTCGCCAAGTCCAGAAACGTCATCGAGTCACGCGAAGGAGCGGCTGCTATCCTGGCTTCGTGGCATCAGGTCAGGACTGGAGCGAGCTCGAAGTTGAGGTGATCGTCGCTGACTACTTCTCGATGCTCGAGAAAGAACTGCGCGGCGTGCCTTATAACAAGAGCGCGCATCGCCGGGCGCTGAAGCCACTACTCCACGACCGGTCCGATGGATCGATCGAGATGAAGCACCAGAACATCAGCGCCATTCTGATCGAAGCCGGGCATCCATACATTCGCGGCTACAAGCCTGCGACGCAATATCAACGCTTACTCAGCGATGTAGTCCTCGATCGGCTGGACGGCGACGCAGCGCTTCGGCACCTCGCCGTCGAATTCGCGGAGGCGGTGGTTCAACCTCCACAGATTGACGACGTCCTCGCCATGATGACCAAACCTCCAGACCTTCTCGAGTCGGCACGTCTTGCGCTCGCCGCCCAGAAACGAAGAAGGCAGGCACGAACGATCGACTACCTCGCGCGTGAATCGCGAAATCGCGCTATTGGTTTTGGAGGTGAAGCACTGGTCGTCAGCTACGAGCGCGCGCGACTCAGCTCCATTGGCTGCGACACACTAGCGCAACGAGTGCAGCATGTGGCGGCGACGATCGGCGATGGATTGGGTTACGACGTCCACTCGTTTACTGGCGATGGCCGCGATCGATTCATCGAAGTGAAGACCACACAGCTCGGGCCAATGACTCCGTTTTACATCACCGAGAGTGAGATCTCTTTCTCAACCGAGAATCACGATCGCTACTCGCTCTACCGCGTCTACGATTTCGCAGCCCGGCCCTTGATGTTTTCGCTCGATGGTCGAGTCGAGAGCAGTTGTACGCTCCGCGCAACACAGTTCATGGCGCTGCCGCGTTGAATCTCGACTGAGCGCAACTGGCCAGCTCCAACCGGTGATCTTCTTGCACTCCCCCTGACCGATGCCGACGCTGTTCTCCGTTCTTGATCTTGCGTTTGTTCCTGCCGGCTCGGTGCCGGCGGACGCGTTGCGGAACACGCTTGATCTGGCGCGACATGCGGAGCGGTGGGGGTTCCGGCGGTTCTGGCTGGCGGAGCATCACAACATGATCGGCATCGCCAGCGCGGCGACGGCGGTGGTCATCGGTTATGTCGCGGCGGGAACGCGCACGATCCGCGTCGGGGCGGGCGGGATCATGTTGCCGAACCATGCGCCGCTGGTGATCGCGGAGCAGTTCGGGACGCTCGCCTCGCTTTACCCGGACCGGATCGACCTTGGGCTCGGCCGCGCGCCCGGAACCGATCAGCGGACCTTGCGTGCGCTGCGCGTCTCGCCGCTCAGCTCTGACACCTTTCCGCAGGATGTGCTGGAGTTGCAGTCGTACTTTGCGCCGCTTCGCGAAGGACAGGTCATTCAAGCCGTGCCGGGGACCGGTCTCAACGTACCGCTGTGGATTCTCGGATCGAGCCTCTTCGGCGCACAGCTGGCGGCGGAGCTCGGACTCCCCTACGCCTTCCCGTCGCACTTCATGCCGGGAGCGTTGCTCGAAGCGCTGGCGATTTATCGCGCGCGATTCAAGCCGTCGAGCCAGCTCGATCGCCCTTACGCCATGGCCGGTGTCAACGTTTTCGCCGCCGCTACCGATGCGGAGGGTCGCCGCCTTTTCACCTCCGCGCAGCAGTCGTTCGCGAACATCTTCCGCGGAACGCGCGGACGTCTGCCGCCGCCGATCGACGACATCGAGACGTACTGGACGCCCGAGGAAAAATTGCAGGCGTCGGCGATGCTGGCGTGCTCGTTCGCCGGTTCCCGCGATACCGTTCGCCGAGGCTTGGCAGAGTTCATCGAGAGGACGGGGGTCGATGAGGTCATCGTCGCGTCGGCGATTTACGATTACGCGGCGCGGCTGCACTCGTACGAGATCGTGGCGGAGATCGCGAGCGCGTTGTAGCTGGTGGAAGAACATGAACCACAGCCTTTCGGCAGCAGGAACGCGAGATCACACATGCTGAGCAATCAGCCGCATCGTCGTTCCTCCACTGCTCTGCGGCGCGCTTCGGAAGGAGAGAGCGTTCGCACGGTGGTGATCGCGCTGGTAGCGAACCTCGTCATCGCGGCGGCGAAGTTGATGGCCGGTCTTGCCTCGCACTCGACCGGCATGCTGGCCGAGGCGGCGCATTCGGCGGCGGATTCGGTGAATGAGATCTTTCTGGCCATCGGACTGCGCCGCGAAAAAGATCCGCCCGACGAGAAGCATCCCCTCGGACATGGAGGCGAGCGTTTTCTCTGGGCGTTCATGGCCGCCATCGCGTCGTTTCTGATCGGCGGCTGCCTCTCCATCGTCCTGGCCATTCGCGAACTGGAGACACGCCACCCGGTCGGGGCAACGATGGCGGCGTGGATCGTTCTGGCGATCTCGTTCGCTGCTGATGGCGTGTCGTGGCTGCAGAGCATGCGACAGGCGCGGAGTCAGGCCCGCGAATACGATCTCGGCGTTTGGCGCTATCTCGTCCGCGCCAGCGATCCAGTGGTCCGCGCGATCGTCGTCGAAGACAGCGCCGCGCTTGTTGGGCTCGCGATTGCCGCGGGAGGCCTCCTCGCGAGCAAGCTCGCCGGAACGAATGTGCCCGACTCCATCGCGTCGCTGCTGATCGGAGTTCTGCTCGCCGTGACCGCATTCGGCGTGGCCCGGCCGCTGGCTGATTTTCTGATCGGGCGATCACTCCCGCCGGAGCAGGTCAAGGACGTTCACGCGCTCGTCAGCGAAAATCCCGCGGTCGAGGAAGTGCTGACGCTCCGCGCCGTCTACACAGGTCCTGAGGAAGTGATCGTCTTCGCCAAGGTTCATCCATCACGTCAACTGAACATCGACGAGCTTTCGCGGGCGATGGACGACCTCGATCACAAGATCCGATCCGGATTCCCGCTCGTCGCCAACGTCTTCATCGATGTGACGAATACACGCGGCGGCGATGCCAACAAAAGTGAATCGCATCATGAGCGATGAAAAGAAAGTGATCGTCATCGCCGGTCCGAATGGCGCTGGAAAGACGACCTTCGCCCGCGAGTTTCTACCCAAGGAAGCCGGAGTGCCGCTGTTCGTGAACGCCGATCTGATCGCTGCGGGACTATCGCCTTTCGATCCTGATGCCGCCGCCTTTCGAGCGGGACGGCTGATGCTCGACGAGATCGACGCGCACGCTGCCGCGGGGCGAAGTTTCGCATTCGAGACGACGCTGGCGGGACACACGTTATCTGCGGCGCATCGAGCAGTGGCGTGCTTCGAGTTATACCGTGGAGCTGATCTTTTTGTCGCTGACGTCGGTCGAAGACGCAATCCAGCGCGTCGCAACACGAGTGAGGCAGGGCGGACATGGGGTTCCTGAAGGGGTAATTCGCCGCCGATTTGCCGCCGGCATGCGAAACTTCCAGGATACGTACAGAGCCCGAGTCGACTTCTGGGTCTGGTACGACAATAGCGGTACAAGACGACGCCTTGTAGAACGTGGACGCAACCGATGAAAGAGCGCGAGACATTTGAAGACAATGCCGATATGGCAGGGGTTGGACCAGCACTGCTCCGGGCCGCCGC
Source organism: Thermoanaerobaculia bacterium (assembly GCA_963719365.1). Classification (GTDB taxonomy): domain Bacteria; phylum Acidobacteriota; class Thermoanaerobaculia; order Gp7-AA8; family Gp7-AA8; genus JADGNZ01. The sequence goes on from OY970380.1 coordinate 4,727,196, forward strand.
CCGCGCGCGAGCGATCGCGCGCCGAACCGGCACGCCTCTGGTGATCGTTCGCGATGGCGTGCTGATGGAGATCGATCCCGACGACCCCAGTCTCGATGACGAAGCGATGTCAGCCGATTGTGTTCACGATCGTTGAAAACTTCGCTCCAAGGCGTGAAAGGTGCCGGCCTCCTACGGACAGCCTGCAACCTTGATGCGAGAATGACAACGTGGCCTTCGAGGACGAGCTGGCCGGCGCTGGAGGCTACGCCCGCGGAGCAGTGCTCCATCACTTCTCCACTCGCGCGAACAAAACGAAATACCTCGTCGTGCTCAACCGCACGTGGCCGCCGGCTGATGGACTGGTCGTGTACGCATTCACGACGACAAACGTCGCGCATTTCGCTGCGGCGCGCGTACCCGAAGAAACGATCGTTCGTTTGAATCCCGGCGACTACGCGTTTGTGACTGCGCCAACCATCGTCGATCTCACGCGGCCTGAAACGGAGCAGCTCTCCGCAATCGTCAGCGCGCGAGCCTTCAAGTTTGTCGTACAACTTCGCCCCGATCACATGAAGGCAATCGACGACGCTGTGCGCGCATCCACTGTCATCGTGCGCAAGCTGAAAAAGATGATTCTTGCCGGCTACGGTTAGCGGCTCGTGACCACGTACGGCCATTCCGGCAACGGAGCCCGATGAGCCGCCAATTCGTCGGATGCGTCGCGATCTTCTTGCTGCGCTTCCACGAAACGAAGCATGTCCGCCGCTTCCGGGTGCCCTTCGAAAAAGAGGCGGTAGTCCATCATGATGCTGCTGCCCGGCGCACGATTCTCATTCGCGGCCTGCCAGCACGGTTCGGCGTGCGACTCCTCGCTCAACGCCCATGCCGACTTGGCGCCGAAGGTCTTTTGCGCATACTCGAGCGCTTCGATATCCGAGTCCGAGAAGACGTCGAGATCGGGTTCACGCTTCGCTCGAAAGACCGCGTATTTTCTGAAGATGCCCTTCTCGACGACCAGGTAATCGTCGAATAGCTCCTTCGCCATCGGAGGGAAATGCTCATCGTCGGCGAGCACGTCGTTCATGACGTTGAGAGACGCTGACGGAACCGGACCGTACTCCATGCACGCGTACTGATCGCCGATAACCGGACGGCCATACTTCAGCAGATGGAACTTGTCCGCGTGAAAGAGGAGCTTCGCCGCTTTCATCTTGTCCAGATCGCGCACGCCACGCTGCGCGAAAAACGCGAGAGCCTGCACGAGTTTTTCAGGACGGAAGCGAAATCGAATCTGCGTCATGGTCAATGCCTCCCCAAGTTTACCCCGGAGACCGTTCCAGTTCATTGCCGCGACAATTAAAGGCCGATCAGATTCATCCCGGAACGCCCGATCCACAGCGCCTTGTGCCACTTGATTCGTATGCTGCGGCGCAGAGTGCGGCGATTGTGGTTCCCATCAGCCATCCCGCGGCGACGTCGGTCAGCCAGTGACGGCCTCGATAGACGCGCGCACATCCTGCCAGTAGGGGAATCGACAGGACGACGGCGGCCAGCGACGTTGGCAGAATCCGCTCCCGCGTCAGGACATAAGAGCTCACCAGCAGTTCGGCCGCCGCTCCCGTCGTGTGGCCGCTTGGAAAGCAGGGCTCATAACCGCAGCGCGCGGCATCGGGCGGATAACGTGGGGGCATGAGCGCGGTCATCAACGAGCCTGTGGTCATGGCCATGATCGGCGAGAAGACGATCGGCAGCGACACGCCGCGTCCGCGCCGGCGAACCGCGAACGCGACGAAGAGCGTGGCCGACACCAGAAAGGCGGGAGCAGAGAGAGTGCTGACGACGTCCGTCGCCGAGTCGAGCGCCGGATTCGCGCATTCTTCCAGCCACTCGTGAATTCGCCGGTCGATTCCGTTCGTCCGCCCCTGCAGAACTGCTGACGAGAGCCATGTGAAGACTGCGGCACTGCCGGTGCCGAGAGCGGCAAGGGCGATGATCCGAATTCGCAATCGCGACATGCGATCCAAATAGCAACGTTGATACCGTTCCGGCGGGCCTTACTTCGTCCCGACCACCACCTGGCCGCCCTTCATCACGAACGACACATGCTCGATCGACGTGATGTCTTTCGTTGGATCGCCGGCGACGGCGATCAGATCGGCGAGGAGGCCGGGGGCGATGCGGCCGAAGCGGTCCTGTTGCCCGAGGATTTTGGCGTCGACGGAAGTGGCCGCGAGGAGCGCCTGCGTTGGCGTCATGCCGGCGCGGACCATCCACTCCAGCTCGCGATAGTTGTCGCCGTGCGTGAAGACGCCAACGTCGCTGCCGCAGCCGATGATCACGTGGTTGTCCATCGCCAGTTTGAACGCGCGCAGAACGTTCTCCATGCTTTTCGTGTACGGCTTCGTCCCCCGCTTGTACCCCGCGAAGTATTCCGAATACGCCTCCTCGGCGGCCAGCGTCGGCAGATAGGCGACGTTGTGCGCGGCCATCAATTTGAAGACTTCGTCCGTGCCGTTGTAGCCATGCTCGATCGTGTCGACGCCGGCAATGATCGCGCGGCGCATTCCCTCGGCCGTGGTTGCGTGCGCTGACACCGGACGGTTCGCGCTGTGCGCTTCGTCGACGAGCGTCTTCAACTCCTCGAGCGAAAACGTCGGCGTGGGCGGGCTGCTGGCGCGGCCGTAATCGGCGTAGACCTTCACCCAATCGGCGCCATGTCCGATCTGCTCGCGGACCGCGCGCAGAATCTCTCCGCGGTGCCGCTCGCTTCCTGTCCGCCTTTCGTCAGCGGCTCGAACTCCGGCGCGAAACCGCCCGGGCCGGGACCGTAGCTCGCGGTGGCCACGATCGCGCGCGTGGCCACGAAAAGGCGCGGGCCGGGAATGCGGCCCTCATCGATGGCGCGCTTCACGGAGACATCGGCGAAGCCCGCGCCTTCAGTGCCGAGGTCGCGAAGGGTGGTAAAGCCGGCAAGGAGAGTGTCGCGGGCGTGCAGCGTCGCTGCAATCGTTCGATACGCGAGCGGCTCCTTCAGCACCTGATCGTTCCAGAGCGTCTCGTTGTACGGATGCAGAAGGATGTGCGAGTGCGCATCGATCAAACCGGGAAGCAGCGTCATTCCCGGCAGCTCGATCGTCGTCGTTCCCGGCGGAACCTCGAGATTCGGTCCGACTGAAACGATCTTCTCGCCGGAGATCAGCACTGACCAACCCTCGTGCGTGTCGTTGCTCATCGCATCGAAGACGCGCTGCGGTTTGAGGAGGATGTTTTTCGGTGCGGCGAAGAGCGGCGCAACCGCGATGAGAAGAATGATGGTCAGCGACGAAATCCGAGCGCGCATGGGAAACCTCCGCCGGTATTCTGTCGCGAAACGCGTGTCATGCGGAGGCGCGGAGGACGCGGGGAAATCACTCCGTATTTCCGCGTGGGACCGAAATCTTGACACGCTCCGGAAGCGCGGCGAGGATACGAATCCCTTCCGTGCTCATCGCCTTACGCAGAGTCGTGCTCGGCCTCGCCGTCGTGATCGCCGCGTCGGCGATTCTGCTGCTTTCCGATCTCCAGCACCGGCATCCCGTCGCACGCGGCGCCCACGCTGCGTCTCATCGTTGGAAGCTCTACTTCATTCAACTCAATGACGTCATCGACGTCGAAGATGCTGCTGCCGGCGTGATGGAAGGTTTGCGCGAATCGGGTCTGAAACAAGGCCGCGACTTCGAAGTCCAGACGCTGAACGCGCATGGCGACATGGCCACCGTCTCCGCGCTGATCGATGCCGCGGTCACGGGCGGCGCCGACATGCTCATCACCTTTTCCACGCCCACGCTCCAGGCCGCGCTGCGCCGCGCGCAGAACGTTCCCGTCGTCTACAACTACGTCTCGTCAGGATTGAAAGCAGGCGTCGGGAAAAGCAATGTTGATCACGCGCCGAACGTCACCGGCGTCAATCTGCTTCCCGCAAACGACGAAGCGTTCGCAATTCTGAAGACGTACTTTCCGGCCGTTCATCGCGTCGGCACGCTCTACTGCCCGGCGGAAACGAACATGGTCGTGTCGAAAGAAGCGCTCGACAAGGATGCGAAGAAACGCGGATACGAAGTCGTCTACGTCGCCGCCGACACCGCCACTGATGTCCCCAACGCCGCGGCCGCGCTGATGGGGCGCGACATCGACGCCGTGCTGCAGCTTCCCGGCAACCTCACCGCCTCCGCGTTTGGCAGCATCAGCGACGCCGCCCGGCAGGCGCACATCCCGATCCTCGCGTTTCAGAAATCGCAGGCCATCGGCGGCGCGCTGATCGTCGTCGCCCGCGACTATCGCGACAGCGGACGCCACGCAGCACACATGGCCGCGCGCATCATGCGCGGCGAAAATCCGGCGCGCATTCCGCTCGAGGATTTCGGCAAGACACGGCTGATCGTCAATCTCGACGCCGCCCGCGCGTTGAACATCACCATGCCGCCGGCGCTCGTCCGATCGGCGAAAGAAGTCATAGGAGCGCCCGTTGGAAATCGTTAAGCAGCGCGACGGCGACTTCCTCCACGTGCGCGTGTCGGGCCGGCTCGACAACCATTGGTCGCAGCCGTTCGACGAAGCCATCGCCGAAATGATCCGCGAAGGCGCGCACCACCTGCGCGTCGATCTCTCCGCCGTGAACTACGTCAGCTCCGCCGGCATCGGCGCGTTGATGACCGCGTATCGCGACACGCGCGAGTTGCAGGGCTCGTTCGTGATCACCGCCGCGTCCGAGCGCGTGCGCATGATTCTGCAACTCGTCGAACTGGAGTCGCTGCTGTTCGGAACGTCGACGGAGACGGAAGCGCCAGCGCCCGCGATCGAAGGTCCGCGTGCAATCGACTCCGAGAAAGCGCTCTTCGAATGCTATCCACTCGACGGTGCGCATTCGAAACTTCGCTTCATCGGCGATCCAACAAAACTCGCGCACGGCGGATACGACGAGGCAATATCGATCGCCGCCGAGAAAGATCTCTTCGCCCTCGGCATCGGCGCCCTCGGCAACAGTTTCGACGACTGCCGCGCTCTCTTCGGCGAATTCATCGCCGCCGCAGGCAGCGCCGCGTACATGCCCACTGACGGCACATCGACGCCCGACTACATGACGCGCTCGCTCGGCCTCGTTCCGGAAATTCAAGCTCTCTACGCGATCGAGTTCCGCGGCGCGCCCGCCCACCTGCTCCGCTTCGAAGCGAGCAATCCCGGCGGCACCGTTCCGCTCAGCGAGATCGTTCGCGTCTGCGCCTCGGTCGCCGGAACTCGGAACTTCGGCGTCGTGATGGCCGGCGAAGTGTCAGGTCTGATCTGCACGATGTTGCGCCGCTCGCCGTCGCGGCCCGATCACGCGCGATTCGATTTTCCCAACGTGCGCGAATGGCTCTCGTTCATGCCCGAGCACGAGTACGCACGCACCAGCAGCATCGTCGCCGGCTTCGCGTCATCGTCGCCATCGGAAGAAGCGCGCGCGTTTCTTCGTCCGGTAAGCGATGCATTCCACGGACACTTCCACGCCGCCGTCACCGCATTTCGCTCACTTCCTCGGGGGAAGATCGAGATCGCCGAAGTGCTGGCGCAGGCGTTTCAGGCGAGGAGCGTGTTCTCCGTCGTCCATCTTCTGCGCGACAACCGCCCGATTGAAGGCGCAGGCGAAAGCGAGTTCCAGCGCGGCGCATGCTGGATCTTTCCGATCGCGAATGGAGATGCATCGTGACGCTGCTCGTCTCCGCCTGGACTATCGGTCTCATCCTCTCGCTCCTCGCCCTCGGCGTCTACATCAGCTACCGCGTCTTCGCCTTTCCCGACATCACCGCCGACGGCTCGATCACGTTCGGCGCCGCCGTGGCCGCGGCGATGCTCACGCGCGGCATGAATCCGTTCGCCGCCAGCGGCGCCGCGTTCGTCGCGGGCACACTCGCCGGCGCTTGCACCGGCATCCTGCACACGCGATTCAAGATCAATCAATTGCTCTCCGGAATCCTCGTCATGACCGCGCTCTACTCCATCAACCTCCACGTGATGGGGCAAAGCAACCTGCCGCTGCTCTCCGCGCGAACGCTGACGACGTACGCCGAGCGCCTCGGACGCCGTCTCAGCGGCGGCGACACCGCGATGCTCCTCGGCTGGCCCGTGAGCGCGCGCGAGCTCGGCTCGCTGCTGCTGATTGCCGCGGTCGTACTCCTCGCCGCCATCGCCCTTTATTTCTTCTTCCGCACAAACCTCGGCAGCGCCATGCGCGCCTCAGGCGACAACGCCCAAATGATCCGCGCCCTCGGCGTCAGCGTCGAGAACATGATCATCCTCGGCCTCGCAATTTCGAACGGCCTGATCGCATTCGCCGGCGCCTTGCTCGCGCAATATCAAGGATTTGCCGACGTGCAGATGGGAATCGGCATGGTCGTCTGGGGATTAGCCAGCGTCATCATCGGCCGCGCCCTCGTCGGCTCCGACAGTCTCGGCAGCGCCCTCACCGGAACGATCATGGGCTCCATCCTCTTCCGCCTCATCATCGCCGTCGCCCTGCGCTGGGGCCTCAACCCCAACGACCTGAAACTAGTCACCGCCCTCTTCGTCTTCGGCGCCCTGGTACTGCCAATGATGCTCCGCCGGCGTCCACGCCCGAATAGTCTGACAGCGCGATAAACCGAATTGGAAACGAACATGCTCACCTTCTTCCCGACCAGGAGTGCGGACGTCTCGTCCGCGGCCATCCGGGCGTCCCGCCCGGATGGTCTAGTGCGATGACCCACCGAATCGGATACGAACATGCTCCAACTAAAAAACCTGACTAAGACCTTCTTCCCGAATACGCCCAATGAAGTCCGCGCACTTCAAGGCGTAACTCTCGACATCGAAGAAGGCTCCTTCGTCATCGTCATCGGCACCAACGGCTCCGGAAAATCGACGCTCCTCAACGCCGCCGCCGGCACCTTCCCGCTCGATCACGGCACCATCACACTGTCCGGACACGACGTCACGAAATGGCCCGAACACCGCCGCGCCGCGATGATCGGCCGCGTCTTCCAGAACCCGTTCAGCGGCACCGCCCCCAACATGACCGTCGCCGAAAACTTAGCGCTCGCCGCCAAACGTGGCCAACCTCGGGGACTCGGATCCTTGCTCCCAGCGAAACTTCACGCCGAACTGCGCGACCGCGTCGTCACCCTCAACATGCAACTCGAAACAAGAATGAACAATCCCATCGGCACCCTCTCCGGCGGCCAACGCCAGGCCCTCACATTATTAATGGCCACCTGGCGCCGCCCCGACCTCCTCCTCCTCGACGAACACACCGCCGCCCTCGACCCCAAAAGCGCCGACCAAATCGTCCGCCTAACCCAGCGCATCATCTCCCAACACCATCTCACGACCCTGATGGTCACCCACTCCATGCAACAAGCCGCCACCCTCGGCCACCGAATCGTGATGATGAACCAGGGCCGCATCCTCGCCGACATCGCCGGCCCCGAAAGACGCCGCATCCGCGCCGAGGACTTGGTCCGCAAGTTCGAAGAGATTCGGAGGGAGGAACAACTCGATCTCTCGGCCGCGGAGATGCTGCGGGAGATGTATGTGTAGTTACCGCGAGCTTCTACTCGGACGTTCGTTCGCCGCCGAGCGCAATGACGCCGTTCAACAGTGCTGGCAGCGGCGTTCCGGAGAGGCAGTCGCGAAAGAACTTCGCGCGATTCGGCCTGGAAACATCTCGCAGCGCGAGCGAGATTTTGTAGGCAACCGGCCCCACTTATTGACTTACTGCTGCGTTCGGTTACGCTTGCGCCTGGTCCAGCGCCATGGCTGTCAAGAAGAAAAGCGTTTCGAAGAAGCCCAGAAAGAGGCCGATGCCGTCGAAGCCTCACGTACCGCCTTCGCTTCCGGCGTTGCTTTCCACGCTCACGCAGCGCTCATACTTCGATCTGGAGAAAGATGAGAAGGCCCTTCTTCAAAAAGCCATCACCGAGCTGTCCTTCCGAACCGACGGCTGGTCATTCGTGCCCCATCCCGACGTTATAGGTGCACTCCGCGTCACTGGCCGTGACCTCTCGCGTTACATCCTCACGATTGAGACCGTGCGGGCAAAGTTCTACTTCGCCGTTCGTGATTTCCTCGCGAGCCTGAAGTTCAACGTGAGCTCATACTACACCGGTGGATCGGCGGACTTTGTCTGTGACATCACAGCCACAGAGGATGATTACAAAGCATTCTATGACCAGTTGTCCAACACACTGCAAACTGCTGGTCTCGATCGTCTCAGCGCCGTGAAGAAGGTCGTTTCTGTCTGGAAGGTGGAGGACCCTCTCGTTCTTTGCCGTAAAGAACTGTCTCGGATCGGCAAGCCCGACTCGAAGATGCTGAAGGAGATCATCGCGGAACCGGCGAAGTTCCAGACGCTCTATCGGGACTATACGAGTGATGAAGCAAGAGCGTTCTTCAAGAGCGAGCGTGACCTGGCCAAGTACGTTCAAGAGTTGCGCTTTGCGAACATCATCGTTGGTTTCCGGCCACTTCTCGATGGATGTCGCTACGTGGACCGTGAGTATGTACCGCTGTGCCGTGGCCGGCAGCCGCTCGAAGAATATGCTTGAAACGCGCTCTCCTGATCCAGTAGCGCTTCTGGAGCCCACAATCGAGCTGTTGAGTGTCCTGCTGATTCAGTCCACCGATCCGGTCGAGAGGGAGGTATCGCACATCTTTATCAACGAGTACAAAACCCCTGGGGAGCGCAATGACTGGAGAAGCAAGGTCTATTCAACGCTGGGTGACGATCTGAACGTCTTTACATTTCCGTTAGAGGGCACGCTCAACGAGTCGCCAATCGTTCTGTCCGATTTGTCCGAGGTGTTGAGCCGCTCAAAGCTGTACAGCGGCGAGCTCGTGATCGGAACTCTGTCTCACAGTGAGCTGAAGACCCCACAGCCGATCGGACTCCAGGCCGCGGCACTCGGCGGTCAGGGCGTGACGCTCGGAATCTCCGGAAGCGGCAAGACGAACACTGATTGTGTCCTCATCACCGAAGCATCGAAACATCTGAAGCGGGTCATCGTCGCCAACTCGATCGAAAGTCACAGCATCCGTGACAAACAGGATGCATTCTCCGAATCGACGAGAAAGCTCATCGAATACTTCAAAGTCAAGCCGGGGAGCGGCAGCGCAGGCATCCAAGTTGCGGTAAACCAAGCCTTCTCACGGAACGGAATCAGTGTGATCGAAGCGGACAAATCTATGTTTCAGAACATGTTTGACGCTTGCATAACGAAGGTGGATGCCTCGGCGGGGAACGTCGGTAACACGCCGCGCGTGCTGGAAGGAATGCTGCTCGTCGAAGAGGCAAACGACGCGTTCGGGTCAGACGATGCGCGGCGCAAACGCGTCGACAATCTTGAGCGCGTTCTTACCAAAGCCTGGCGCAAGGGATGGTGTATCTGGCTCTCAACACAACATCCCTCGGATGTTGGATACGATAATGCGAGCGTTTCGAGGATCCTGCGTGCTCTTCAAAACAGGATTTTCCATCAACTCGATGAAAGTGACGTCGCGCTGGCTAGCAGTCTGCTTAGCGACGATGATGAGGCCGCTAAGAAGTTCGAGGTGCTGCTGACTCATATGAAGAAATGGACGGCGATCGTTCGCGGAACGTTCAACGACGGCGGGACGATCCGTCCGCATCCACCAATCACCACAGCAATCCGCGAGCTCGGAAAGGAGCTTCCTAAGGTCTGACATGAATTCGATTGCAAACTTGACGGCTGCTGAGCTGACAGTGACGGAACGGCTGCGCGACGAGTATTGGGAGATGCTTCATAACGCATCGCTCTTCTCACCTGTGTACAGTAGCTCCGTCGGTATCTATCAGGGACTGCCGTACTACCTCAATGCACAGCAGCTCGTCGTAATCGGGTACAGCCTTGACGACACGAGGATTTCGGTTTCGCGCCGTGCGAAATCGCTGGTCGCGCACGCAGTGCAGAACACTGCAGGACTGAAAGATGTCGAGTTCTGGGGACCGGACGTCCCGGACCACATAGAGTGCTTTGGCTTCCGACGCAGTTACGTTCAGGCGCCGTCGTTGTCCAATTGTGACGTCATGCTTTCTCTGTCGGGTATTACCCGATTTGACGTTCGTGCGCGGCGTGACGTGCGGCGTGCCGTTCGGAACGAACTGACCGTCAGCATCGGCGAGAATAAGGAGGTTACGCCGCATCATCTCGCTGTCTTCGCGAAGTTCACGAGCAAACACAGCGAGATCGACATCGAAGAGAAGAAGTATGTGTTCTGTTGGGAGAAGGCGCTGACTGCGAAGGATTCCATCCTGTTAAACGTCCACAATGGGATGGGACAGCTTACCGGCTTCGCAATTCTGAGTACGTTCGGCGCGCGCGTCGCGACGTACGCCTATGGCTTTTTCGACAACCAATGCTCAGGCACTAGCGACATTGCCCATGCGGCGATGATTGAATATTGCATCGGCCGTTACGAGTGGCTCGATCTCGGATACAGCATACATAGGCAGCTGCTTCGTTATAAGCTGAAATGGGGGCGGACGCGTTTGATCGATGCACCCTGGTGCGTGAGATGGAGTCGCTGCAGCGACTGACGCCGTCTGAGCGTTTGGTCGAGTTGGATCATGCTGCACGTGATGAGCGGCAAGCCACGACGAATTCTCATCGCGGACGTCGGCTGTTTCGCGGGGTACGGTCCGAGGTCTCTTGCACTTCCGTTTCGAACAAGATCTGAGGGATGACCGACGACGAATTGAAGGGGCTGTTCGAGTCGCCTCGGCAACGAGAACGTCACAATGCGACAGGAGAGGGCACCGCAAGTGAACAGACGCGACGCCACTTTGGCGTGGCGATTGACCGAATGGAGAAGCGCATCGATCAGCTCGCCGAGGCAATCGCGAACGTCGATGAAAAGCTCGACCGCGACTTCGAGCGGCTGGACGACAAGATCGATCGGGGATTCGCGGATACACAGGCGATGATCAAGTCTCACACGCTGAACTCGCGGTGCTGCGGTCGCGCGGGTATCGCCGCCTGAGAATCCTGCGGAAATCCTGCGCCGAAGTGCCGCTTGATCGGATTATTCGCGGTTGGATCGAGTTGAGCCGAAACTCGCCAAAAACGAGAAACCCTCTGTTTCCAGAGGGTTGGGTTGGATTCGATTGGTTGCGGGGGCGGGATTTGAACCCGCGACCTTTGGGTTATGAGCCCAACGAGCTACCAGACTGCTCCACCCCGCGACACTGGTGAGAAACGCTTGGCGGCCGATGGGAAGCGGCTGCGGCGAGGGGCGCGATTATCGGCGCGGTGCCCTCATGCGTCAAGGGCCTTCGTAACCGAGGGTTCCTCGGAAGCATTCCAGCGGCGCCGGGAGCGTCGGGTTCCCCTGATGATCGCCGCCGATCACCAGCGAGCACCTGCCGGCCGGCCATCTTGCCGATCAGTTCCCGGGCGCCAACCTGCCACTCTCCCTCGGTCGTCCGGCGACTCCCGTCGAATGGCGCGACCGGCGTTCCGGGAAGACGCTGGCACGGATATCGTTAGTCGTCTCGACGATTGATTTGAAGGACTGGACATCGAAACCCGACCAGGCTCGAAAAAAGGTTCAGAGCCCGCACCGAAGAGACTGAAGACTGGCAAAACAAAGACTCCCTCCGAATGAAACGACTCCTTCTGATTCTGTTGCTGGCTTCGACGGCGCACGCTTCGTCGTTGCCAGGGTTTCATGTTCAGCTTTTGCAGGGGACGCCGGGGTTCCTGACCTCGCTGGCAGTTGATTCGCGGGGGACGATTTACTACTCGATCAAGAGTGGGGATGTTTTGCGGATTGGGGATGCGGAGAGGGCGACCGGGAAGGCGGTTGTGGTCGCGCATGTGGCGACCGAGGCGAACGGGAATTGTGGGTTGATCGGGTTGGCGTTGCGGGATGACAACACGGCCATCGTTCACTACACCACGCCGGCGATTACGTACGACATCGTCTCGGCGATCGATCTCACCACGGGCGCGGAGAGCGAGATCCATCGCTTCGTTTGTGACAAGGATGTTGCGGAGCGCGGTGTTTCGACCGAGCATCACGGCGGCAATCTCGCGGTCGCGCCGGACGGTTCGATTTTTCTGGCCATCGGCGACTATGGCGTCGGTACGCTGGCGCAGGACCCGGCATGGAACGGCGGCAAGCTGTGGCGCATCCTGCCGGACGGTTCGGCGGTGCAGTTTGCGCGCGGATTCCGCAATCCGTTCGACCTGGCGTGGGATGCGGCAACGCAGCGCGTGATCATGACCGACAACGGCGACCTCGCCGACGATGAGATCGACGTCGTTGCGGACGGCGATGACTGCGGCTGGCCGTACACGGCGGGAAACGAGCCGCCGGTTGCCGGGATGCGTCCGCCGGTCTACACGTTTCCCGTCGTCGTCGCACCGACCGGGCTGGCGCCGCTCAGCGGACGCAATCCCATCCTCCGGCGCGGGTATCTGCTGGGCAGTTTTGTGGCGAAGGCACTTTTCTACGTGCCGGACCTTTACGCCAATCCGGTTCCTGATCCGATCGTGCTGATTCAGAACGAAAGCGATCCGATCATCGACGTGGCCGAGGGGCCGGATGGGAGCGTGTACTTCGCGAGCGGCTTCGTGATCTACAAACTGATCGTGCCTGCGCCCGGCGACTGCAACGGCGACAGCGTCATCAATGCCACGGATCTCTCCGCGCTGAGCAAGGAGTTGTCGGGCGGACCGCACGCCACGACGGCGGCGCATGCGAGTTGGGGATGCGACGTCAACGGCGACGGGATGATCGATACGCGCGATCTTGCGGCGCTGGCGGGAATGGTGCGAGGACGGGCGGTGCGGAGGTGATTTTTGCGGGGGAGTGGGGAGTTGGGGGTGGGGTGTGGGAGCGGAGGTTTTTCGGTGAACGCGCGTTGTCTAAAACCGGAATGTTGAGTGTTGGATGTTGAATGTTTCATGTTGAATGGCGAGCGCGGCTGGCCGATCATTCGACACTGAACACTCAACATCCAACATTCAACATTCGCCTTCCGACGCACTGACAATGGCCGGGCTTCGAGAGAACAAGTCCACAACCGCCGAACCCACCCCCAACGCCCCACTCCCCACCCCCGAATTTTCACGATACGATTTCGCTTTCAAACGACCGGAGGAAAACCAATGTACGACGAACGGATTGCTGGTCCGATGCGCGAGGAGCTGACGCAGCTCGGATTTCAGGAAACACGCACGCCGCAGGAAGTGGATGCGGTGATGCAGGAGAAAAAGGGAACAGTGCTCGTGGTCGTGAACTCGGTGTGCGGATGCGCCGCCGGCGTGGCTCGTCCCGCGATCGCGCTCTCGCTCGAGAACGAGGTGAAGCCCGACAAGATGATCACCGTCTTCGCGGGCAATGACCGCGATGCCACGAACCGGGCGCGTGAGTATTTCACCGGTTACCGGCCGTCGTCGCCGTCGATCGCGTTGTTCCGCGACGGCGAGCTGGTGAAGATGGTGGAGCGCCATCAGATCGAAGGACGGGCGGCGCACGACATCGCGTCGGAGCTGGCTGCGGCGTTCAATCAGTACTGCGCGAAGGAAGTGGCGGTTTCGTAGTTACGATTTCGGTTTTCGCGTTTACCGGCGCACTCGGGCGGGGACGCCCGAGTGCCCGCGGGCGAGACGCCCACACTCCGATCGGCTAAACTCCGCGCGTTCGGACCAATTTAGCGTTTCGAGGTGGACGTCATGGACTCACGCGTTGTCATTGCCACGGTCCTCGCCCTTGGGATTCCTCTCGCGCTCGCTGCGCAGCCGGCAACGCCTACGATCCAGCAGCCGAAGTCGATCGGTGAGGTGACGCTCTTTGGCGAGGAGCAGATCAAGGTCGAAGCATCGACGAAGACCGAGATCCCCATCTCGAAAGCGCCGAGCGCCGTCACGGTCGTGACCGCGAAACAGATTCAGGAATCGGGCGCGCGTACTGTTCCCGATCTGCTGCGCCTCGTGGCCGGCGTCAACGTGCGCTGGAATCCGATGGTGCAGACGATCGACATCCGCGGCTTCGGCGAGAACCCTTTTTCGAATCGCATCCTGCTTCTCATCGACGGCTCGCCGTACAACTCCGGCGACACCGGCGGCCTCCCGCTCAGCCCTGCCTTCGATTTTTTTCCCGTGCAGAACATCAAGCGCATCGAGGTCGTGCGTGGACCGGGATCATCGCTTTACGGCGAGAACGCGTTCTGGGGCGTGATCAACATCGTGACGCTTTCCGGCGATGATCTTGCCGGCGGCGACGTGCAGCTTTACGGCGGCAGCCGCACGACCGGCGAGGTGAGCGCGCAATTCGGACAACGCTTCAGTAAAGGCTCGATCCTCGGCGCCGTGCGATTTCTGCGAACGATCTTCCCCCAGGAGTTCTGGATGGACGATCGCTCGAAGTTCGTCGCCTCCGATGTTTTCCTCAAAGCCACCATCGGCGACTGGCAGCTTTCCGGCTACCGTCACGACGACCACCTCGACGGATTCACGGAGACGTTTCCGCCCGAAGCCGGCTTGCCGCCGACCGCGGCGTTCCGCTCCGCGCACACGTTGAAGCAGAACCTCGATACGGTGAACATCAAATACAACCACGCGCCAGCCAATGCGCCGGTCACGTATTCGGCCGACTTCTCGTGGGCGCACCGATTCGGAATGCATTGCGCCGGTTGCCACGCCGCGGCGCAGGAGCCTGAATTCGCGAAGCCTGCCGATCATGGATACCAGGCCATCGGCGATTTCCGCGTGGGACTGCACATGATTCCGGGCCACGACATACTCATCGGTACGGAAGCGCGGCGTCTCGATCGCGCCGAGCACAAGGCCGAGCTTTCGCCTGACGCCAGCGTCGTGGCCGGATACAACAAGGTCGCCATCTACGCGCAGGATCAGTTCGACCTTGCCAGGAACCTACTACGCGTCGTCGCCGGTATCCGGTACGACGAGAAAACGAAACTGTTCGACGCGAAAACCTCGCCGCGCGTTTCGCTCGTCTACACACCGAACGATCGCCTCGTGGTCCGCGGCGGCTACTCCACGGCGTTTCGTTTTCCGACGTTCAGCGAGCTTTATCAGGACAGCAATTTCTTCACGGTCACCACGCAGATCGGGATCCCGCCGTTTCCGCTCTCGATCTTCAAACCGAATCCGAATCTCAGCCCCGAGGAGATCAGTACGTTCGAGGTGGGTGGCGAGTACCAGATATCACCGACCGTATCGATGAAAGCCGATCTCTATCGCTCGCGCCTTCACAATTTCATCGTCGTCGTGCAGCAGTTCAACCCGCCGCCCGCGGCACCGACCTTGGGTTGGGAGAACCAGCCGGCTGACGCGCGCATCACCGGCGGCGAGCTCGAGCTGCGATCGAATTTTGCGCAGCGCGTGACCGGCTTCGTGAACTGGGCGCATCAGTCCGAATCGCAAATGGGAACCGGCGTCGATTCGAGCGGCATCCCCTTCGAGTTCGTCTACTCGCCGAAAGACAAAATCAACCTCGGCGCATACGGCGGTCCGGTCAACGGTGTACGCGGCGCTCTCGAGATCGCCTGGCGTGGCAGCTACACCGCACCGCGCGACTGGTTCTTCATCCGATCCGAATTCACCAGCTTCGCAACGAAGCCGCTGCCGTCGTACGCGCTCGTCAACGCGCGCGTCAGCTACGACATCCCGAACACGCGCCTTCGCGCCACGATCTTCGGCAACAACCTGCTGAACAAGCGTCCCGAGGAGACGATGGTCGGCGGCGTGAACCGGCTGGCGGGACGGGAGTTTTTCGGACAGATGGAGATGCGATTCTGAGCTGAGGAATCGCTGTGTTATTGTGATTTCGAATTGGCCAACCCTTTCGTGCAGTCAATCAAACACTGCCGGCTCATGACGATGAGTCCACGCCGGTTTTTCGCCGTTCTGCTTCTCACCGCCACACTCCCGGTGGCCGCGCAGGATGTGCTGACGATCGGCACGACCTCGGCCAGCGCAGGCTCCACGGTCGCGGTGCCGGTCTACCTTCGGGACGTGACCGGCACACCACTCGGGACTGATGCCGGCTCGGGCAATCGTATCCAGTCGCTCTCGATACAGGTCAGCTTCCCGGCCGTCGCGGTGACATCCGCGACGTTCGCGCGTGCCGGCGCGCTGGCCGGACTCTCGCCGTCGTTCGAGCAGACGGTGAACGGCAGTGGCACGATCGGCTGGCTTGGACAGTTCGTGGAGAGCACGCAACCAATTCCGCTGACCGCCAACGCACCGCTTCCGGGCAATCGCATCGGAACGTTGACGTTGACGCTGGCCAGCGGTCTGACAAATGGCTCGACCATCGCGCTGACGTTCAGTCCGGAGAATACGCTCTTGTCGAATCAGGGCGGAACGTTGAGCGAAACGACGTCCAATAACGAGCTGAATGTTACGAATGCGAGTATCACGATCGGCGGGGCAACCACGACGACGGCGATCGGAACCGCACCGAACCCATCAGGAATCGGCCAAGCCGTCACGTTGACGGCCTGGGTCAGCTCCGCAGTTCCCGGTACGATCACCGGCTTCGCCTCTTTCTACGACGGTTCGCAATTTCTCGGCTATAGCGCATTGCAAGACGGACAGGCGATGCTGACCACCCCATTCGTTTCTCTTGGAGGTCACAACATCACGGCGACCTACGAGGGCGATGCCGCCTACCAGCCGAGCACCTCGGCGTCCTTGCTGCAGTCCGTCAGTATGTTCGCGACGCCCACGAACGTCGTCGCCACCGGAACCAGCAACACCACGGCGACGATCACCTGGACGCCCATCGGCGAGGCGACCTCGTATGAAGTGCGGCGCAAGGTCAACGGCGGTTCATACGCTCTTGCAGGATCGCCGGCCACGGCATCATTCAATGACGGCGCGCTCACACCGAACAGCGAGTACCTGTACGAGGTGCGCGCCGTCTACGGTGGCTCAGGTTCGTCGGCCGACAGCGCGCCGGACGTCGCTTCCACCTTCACATTCAGCGACGATCCGCTCGTAGCTGGAACGACGCTGGTCAAGGCCATTCATCTAACGCAACTTCGAACGGCGGCGAACGCTCTTCGCAGCACCGCCGGCCTTTTGCCGGCAACGTTCACCGATCCTTCGCTCGGCATTGGGTCGGGCATTCGCAAGGTGCACATCGACGAGCTCCGCGCAGCGATCGTCGCAGCACGCACGACCCTCGGACTCTCGACGCTTTCGTTCGCAGATCCGACTCTCACGGCGCAATCGACGCCGGTCAAGGCCCTGCACATCCAGCAACTGCGAACCGCCCTGAAGTAGCCCGGCCTCGCTCAGTGCAACTCAGATTCTTCGGCTGGATTCTGGAACAGCGAATGTTGACTGTTCAGAATGACCCGAGGATGGCGCACATTCGACATTCAACATTCTGCAAGCTGCTCACTCACTTCGCTTGCGGCACAGTCCGTTCGGTGAAGCTCGAGTAACGCGGACGCCGCCGCGCCGGATTAGAATCCGCCCACCATGGCCAACGAAATTGACGCGCTGCTTCAGGAACATCGCTCCTTTCCGCCTTCGGATTCGTTTCGCCGCAACGCGAGTGCGAACGACGACGCAGTCTACGAGGTGAAAGATCGCGAGGCGTTCTGGGCCGGCTGGGCCGAGCAGCTCGAGTGGCAGACGAAGTGGGACAAAGTGCTGGAGTGGGAGCCTCCGTACGCGAAGTGGTTCATCGGCGGGAAGCTCAACGCCTCGGCCAACTGTCTCGACCGGCATCTTGCGGAGCGCGGCGATAAGCAGGCGATCATCTGGGAAGGTGAGCCGGGCGATGTGCGGACGTTCACGTATCGCGAGCTGCACGCCGAGGTTTCGAAATTTGCGAATGCGCTGAAGTCGCTCGGCGTCACGCTAGGCGACCGCGTCGCCATTTACATGCCGCTCGTTCCGGAAGCGATCATCGCGATGCTGGCCTGCGCCCGCATCGGCGCAGCGCACTCCGTCGTGTTCGGAGGCTTCTCATCCGAGGCGTTGCGCGATCGCATTCAGGACGCGGAAGCGAAGGTTTTGATTACGGCCACGGCTGGTTATCGGCGCGGCAATCTTGTTCCGCTGAAGAAACTCGCTGACGCTGCAACCGCCGATTGTCCGTCGATCGAGCATGTCATCGTCGTCATGCGCCGCGCGGCGTCAGAAGAGTTGGACGACACGGTCTCGATGAGTTCCGGCCGCGACTGCTGGTATCACGATCTGATGAGCAAAGCCTCGGCGGACTGCCCACCAACGTGGGTCGATTCCGAGCAGATGCTCTACACGCTTTACACGAGCGGAACGACCGGCAAGCCGAAAGGCATCATCCACACGACCGGCGGCTATCTCACCGGCTGCTACGCCACGTGCAAATGGATTTTCGATTTGAAAGAGGACGACGTTTATTGGTGTACTGCCGACATCGGATGGGTCACCGGGCACTCGTACGTCGTCTACGGCCCACTCGCTGCCGGAGCGACGGTTTTCGTTTATGAAGGCGCGCCCGACTGGCCGAAGCAGGATCGCTTCTGGTCGCTGATCGAGAAGCATAAAGTCACGATCTTCTACACGGCGCCGACCGCGATCCGCGCGTTCATGAAGTGGGGACACGAACTTCCCGAATCGCACGACTTGTCGTCGCTTCGATTGCTGGGATCCGTCGGAGAGCCGATCAATCCCGAGGCGTGGATGTGGTATCAGAAATGGATCGGCGGCGATCGCTGTCCGATCGTCGACACGTGGTGGCAGACAGAGACCGGCGCAATCATGATCTCGCCGCTGCCTGGTCTCGTTGCGACCAAACCCGGCTCCGCGACGAAGGCGTTTCCCGGCATCGACGCAAAGATTCTCAATGAAGCGGGCGATGAGGTGGAAGTTGGCGGCGGCTATCTCGCCATCACCAGTCCGTGGCCGTCGATGCTGCGCGGGATCTGGCGCGATCCGGAGCGCTACGTCGCGCAGTATTGGTCGAAGTGGCCCGGCATCTACTTCACCGGCGACGGCGCCCGCCGCGACGAAGACGGCTATTTCTGGCTCCTCGGCCGCGTCGACGACGTCATCAACGTAGCCGGTCATCGCATCGGCACGATGGAGGTCGAGTCAGCGCTCGTCGATCACCAGTCGGTGGCCGAGGCCGCGGTGGTCGGCATCAATCACGAAATCAAAGGGACGGCGATTGCTGCATTCGTGATCGTGAAAGCATCTCGGCTGGAAGAGGCTAAGAAAGATCCCGCGAAGTTCGAAAAAGAACTGAAGGATCACGTTTCCGCGAAGATCGGCGCGATCGCGCGGCCGGAAAAAATCCTCGTCACCGCCGACCTGCCAAAGACGCGCAGCGGCAAGATCATGCGCCGTCTCCTGCGCGACATCGCCGAGGGACGAACGCTTGGCGATGTGACGACGCTCGCCGATCCGACGGTGGTGGCGTCGCTGAAGGACAAGTACGAGGAGGAGAGCTAGGTTGCCGAGTTGCCGAGTTGCCCGGTTGCCGCCGGGGAACCTGGCAACCTGACGACCTGGCAACTATGCCAACTGTTCTCATTACCGGCGGCGCTCGCGGCATCGGCCGCGCACTCGTCGAACGCCTCACGCGCGACGGCTGGAATGTCGCCTTCACGTACGTCAGCTCGACGGATCTTCCGGAAGGCTTCGCGCTGCAGGGCGACGTGCGCGATTCCGCGCGCAACGAAGCGGTCGTGGCCGAGGTGATCGCGAAGTTCGGAGCGATCGACGCGCTCGTCAACAACGCCGGCGTTCGGCGCGATGCGTTGCTCTACAACATGACCGACGACGAATGGCGCGAAGTCCTGCAGACGAATCTCGACGGTGCAATGTCGATGACCAAAGCGGTGCTGCCGTCGATGATGAAACAGCGCCGCGGCGCCATCGTGAACGTGGCCTCACTCAGCGGATTGCATGGCGTCGTTGGACAGACAAACTACGCCGCCGCAAAAGGCGCTCTCATCGCCCTCACCCGCTCGCTCGCCCGCGAAGTGGCCCGCAGCAACATCCGCGTGAACTGCATCGCCCCCGGCCTCGTCGACACCGACATGATCGCCACGCTGGATGCCGAGGTGAAGAAAGAGATGATCCGCGCCATCCCGATGCGGCGCGCGGTGAGGCCTGCCGAGGTGGCCGCGGCAATCGCGTTCATGCTGAGTGAGGACGCGAGTGCGATCACGGGGCAGGTGTTGTGCGTGGACGGGGGGACGAGCGCGTAGGATCACAGTAGAATCGTTAGCGGCTTCCTGTGCATTTTGGGACTACCCGGATAGGTTCCGGCCTATCCGGGCAGATCGTTCTACTTCGACTTCGGCCGCGTGGACATGCGCTCGAGCGGTTGCAGCATGCTGGCGCGGTTGCCTTCGGTGTCGAAGAAGGCTACGTACTTGCCGATGCCGGGAATGTCCATCGGATCGCCGAGTACTTTGCCGCCGGCGTCGGAGACGGTCTTCATCGACTGCTGGATGTCGTCGACCGCGATCACGACGGCTGGATACTGCGCGGGCTTGTCGCTGCTCTTCGGATAGAAGCCGCCGTTGATCGCGCCCGCTTTCTTCGGGCCATTGTCGTCGGACTCGGTCGTGGTCACGACAACGTAGTCGCCCATGTCGGGCCCGAGCATCTGGGCCTGCCAGCCGAACGCTTTCTTGTAGAAGTTGGCCATTCGGTTGCGGTCTTCGGCGGGCATTTCGAAGTGGATTACGGGATTCATCGTCATGGGATACCTCCTGTCCCCGGCGATGCAGCGATTGTTCCCATGACCCGGTCGTGCCCGGCTCTTTTTGCACATGAGAGTGGTTCACGCGGAGACGCCGGAGGCGCGGAGTTACTATTGTTTTGATGAAACGGATCGCGCTGCTTTCGCTGCTCCTGTTCGCTTGCCGCGATACGCACCAGCACGGTGTGACGATCGCGCGGAGCGGAAAAGCTGCGGCGCGCGTCGTCGTGCTGACGATCGGCGTTGCCATCAAGGAGACCGGGCCGGCGGAGACCGTGAAGAAGTTCGGCGAGGTGTACACGTTTTCACCCGAAGTGCTTGCAGTGCGGAGAGATCAACCGACGGAGATCGTGTTTTGGAATCTGCAGCCCGACGACGAGCACGACTTCATGCTCACCGACGCCGCGAACAAGGTACTGGTGCAGACGAAATTTCCGCCGTTATCGAAAACGTCGTTCGTGATGACCTTTCACGATGCGGGCGTTTTTCCGTTTTACTGCACGATGCATCAGCCGGCGATGTCGGGGCAGATTGTTGTGATCGACAAGCAATGAACAACAAAAGCTGTGCCTCAACCGACTAAGACACCGCCGTCGCCGCCGCCGGCCGCCGGCTCCAGTACGACACGGCGAGAAGAAAATCGGCGACGTTTGTGGAGGCGAAGGTTGGAGCGAGATCCGACGGGGCGACGATTCCGACGACGTGGAAGGCGTCATCGACGACGGGAAGGCGGCGCACCTGTTTGGCTTCCATCAACTGGATCGCGGCCTCGACTTCCTCATCCTGATGGATCGTGAAGACGGTCTTCGTCATCACGTCGCGCACCGGAACGGCGGCGGGATACATTCCTTTGGCCACGGCGCGGCATGTGATGTCGCGATCGGTAATCACACCGACGAGCTTCGAATCTTTGCAGATGGGGACGATGCCGCAGTCGTGATCGAGCATCAGTGTGGCTACCTGATCGATCTTCGAATCTGGATTGCAGCAGACGGGAGTGGGAGTCATGACATCTTTGACCAACATGATCGGTACCTCCATTCGGAACCTGTCATGTGAATACATCCCGCCGCCGCTGCGAACAAGGAGAGGCGTCACGCGGATGTTGTATGGGGGAACACCGAGGTGAGTGCGTCTCCGCGTGAGAAGGGATTCACGCGGAGACGCGGAGAGGTCTACGTCACGTGGAAGGGGTCAGACCGAAAGTGAAAGTGACAAAAATACGTCGTGCACAAGGCCGCAGCCAGTTTTTGTCACTTTCACTTTCGGTCTGACCCCTTCCATTTCTTGCCGAAGGCGGATGAGGGGACTCGTCTAGCGCGAAGAACTTACGCAGTCGTCAGAACCAGCTCTTCGTTCACTTCACTAACCTCACGAACTTTGCTCCCGACGTACAACTGGCGCGGGCGGTTGATCCTGGTCTTGTCGTCGTCGACCATTTCTTTCCACTGCGCGATCCAGCCCGGCAGGCGCCCGAGGGCGAACATGACGGTGAACATGTTGGTGGGGATGCCCATGGCGCGGTAGAGGATGCCGCTGTAGAAATCGACATTGGGATAGAGCTTGCGGTCGATGAAGTACGGATCCGACAACGCGATCTGCTCGAGCTCCGTCGCGGTCTGCAGGAGAGGATCGCGCTTGCCGAGGGCGGAGAGAACGTCGTCGGCGGCGCGTTTGAGGATCGTGGCGCGCGGATCGAAATTCTTGTAAACGCGGTGGCCGAATCCCATCAGTTTGAAGCCGGAGTCCTTCTGCTTGGCGCGCTCCACGAACGTCTTCGCGCTCTGGCCCGACTCGCGGATTTGTTGCAGCATCTCGATGACCTGCTGGTTGGCGCCGCCGTGCAGCGGTCCCCACAACGCGCAGATTCCGGCAGAGATCGACGCGAAGAGATTCGCGCCGCTGCTGCCGACCATACGCACGGTGGACGTGCTGCAATTCTGCTCGTGATCGGCGTGGAGGATCAGGAGCAGGTTGAGCGCGCGGTCGATGGCGGCGGTCACTGCGTAGTCCTCGGCCGGCACGGCGAACATCATGTGCATGAAGTTCTGCGTGTAGCTGAGGTCATTGCGCGGATAGATGAAGGGCTGGCCGATCGATTTCTTGTAGGAGAACGCGGCGATCGTCTTCGCTTTCGAAAGCAGGCGGATGATGTTCAACTCGTTGTCGTTTTCGGGGTAATACGCCGACAACGATGCGATCATCGCCGAGAGAATCGCCATCGGATGCGCGGACGGCGGGAAGCCTTCGAAGAACTTCTTCATGTCTTCGTGAATGAGGCTGTGCCGCGTCAGCTTTTCATTGAACGCGTCCAGCTCCGGAATCGAGGGCATGTTCCCGTGAATCAGCAGGTAGCAGACCTCGACGAACGTGGCTTTGGCGGCAAGCTCTTCGATCGGATAGCCGCGATAACGAAGGATGCCTTTTTCACCATCGATGAACGTGATCGCGCTGGCGCACGAGCCGGTATTGCCATAGCCTGGATCGAATGTGACCGCGCCCGTCTTCGCGCGCAGCGAGGTGATGTCGATCGCGGTCTCACCCTCAGATCCTTCCATCACCGGGAGCTCGTATTCTTTTCCCTTCAACAACAGCGTGGCGGTGCTCATGAACCTCTCTCCTTTCGATTGTTGAGGACTTACAACTTCGCCGTTCCGGCCAGGCCGGCATTTCTTGCAGTTTCTGCGACCGTCGCTGCGACGGCCTGATGAACGTTCCGATCGAGGCATGACGGCACGACGTCGCCCGGCTTGGCCAGCGAGGCGATCGTTTCCGCTGCCGCGATCAACATCTCGGTCGTAATCGCGCAGCTTCGCGCTTCGAGCGCGCCGCGGAAGAGTCCCGGAAACGCCAGGGCGTTGTTGATCGACCTTCCATCCCCCGCGAACGCCGCACCCGCCGCCATCGCCTCGGATGGTCCAATCTCCGGCTTCGGATTCGTCAGCGCGAAGATGACCTGACCCTTGCGAATGTCGCGGGCGGCGATGAGGCCCGGCCGTCCTGTGGCGGCGATGACGATGTCGGCGCTGGCCATGATCGTGGCGGGATCGGAAGCGATGGCACCGGCGCGCTCCACGCGGCGCACGGCATCAGGATTGATGTCGCTGACGAGCACTTCGCCGACGCCGTACGAAACGGCGAGCATGGCGATGGCGCTGCCTGCCGCGCCGAGTCCGATCATTCCGACGCGCGAGCGCTTCAGATCGCGGCCGGTGATCTTGCACGCGTTGATGACCGCGGCCAGCGTGACCGTGGCGGTGCCGTGCTGATCGTCATGCATCACCGGCTTGCATAGCCGCCGGCGCAACTCGTCTTCGATGACGTAGCAATCGGGGATGCGGATGTCCTCGAGGTGAATGCCGCCGAACGTCGGCGAAACGCGCATCACGGTCTCGACGAACTCGAAGGGATCGAGCGTGTCGATCAGGATTGGAGTGGCGCTGATGCCGGCGAGCTCGTCGTAGATCACCGCCTTCCCTTCCATCACCGGCATGCTCGCCAGCGGGCCGATGTTGCCGAGCCCTAGTACTCGGGAGCCGTTGGTGAAGATGCCGACTGAGTTGCCGACCGACGTGAGATCCCAGGCCCGGTTCGGATCTTTGACGATGGCTTGCGACACGCGCGCGACGCCCGGCGTGTAGATGCTGCGCATGTCGGCGAGCTGATCAAGATGCACGCGGCTGGTGGAGTGGAGCTTGCCGCCGCGGTGCGCTTCGAAGACGCGGTCGGTGGACTCGACGACGTCGACGCCGTCGATCTCGCCGATGCAACGGACCACGCGCAGCGTCTGCGCTTCGTCGATGGTCTCGATGGTGACGTCGCGCAGCGTGGCGGTCTCGCCGACCTGGATCGTGGAGACATCGCCGATCAATCCTCCCGCTTCGGCGATGGTGTTGGCGAGGCGTGCGAGCTGACCGGCACGGTGCTCGACACGCACACGCAGGACAGTGTCGATGACGTGTTCGCTCATGAAACGCGAATCTGCCCGAAGCGGAGGGAAATGCCCATCGCGTACATCACAGGCGTGTAGGGGTCTACGTCACGTGGAAGGGGTCACCCATTAGCAGGCGTTGTCACCCATTAGCAGGCGTTGTCAATAGGGGCGGGCGAATCCCTCTGCGGCGCTTAGCCGCTGTGATTGATGGGCTTTTGTCGTTGGCGAGATGATTTGGCAGTCCCGGTGTCTCGGTCGAGAGGTGTCGGATGAATCCGCACCAGTCACCCATCAGGATCAAGGCTGGGGAGTCGTCCGAAGATCGGCTCCGGCCCCTGACGCACAAGGCGTCCCAGAAACGGATCGGTCATACGAGCGCGTGTCCAATTGGAAAGTGCACAGAATTCGTGGCTCACCGGCCGTTGACCGGCCGGCGTCCAACCCCTTGTGGCTCACGCGCTCGTTGCGAAATCATAACGTCAACTCATCCTGGCCGGTGCGGCCTCCAATCAGACCGATGGTTGTGAACCAACCCCTAAGTGGTGGCTGACCGCACCGGCCAAGCTTCAACTGAACACTTTCTTCGGGTCGAACGGTTTCTGGTCTCGCAGCACGTGGTACGAGGCGCGAGCGAGCTTGTGTGCGATGGCCTTGATTGCCACGACCGGCAGGGTCCGTGCTGCTTTGCGGTCGTAAAAGCGCTTCGCTTCCGGGTAGTAACGAATGGCGTAGTGAGCTGCTTCGACGAAGGCCCAGGCCAGATACCTGTTGCCGTTCTTTGCATTGTTCTCGCCCTTCTTCTTTCCGTTGGACAGACGTTTTGCTTCGACGCAGCGGCAGTACGAAGCGAACGGTCCGGGCCGGCGAAGCGACTCATGTCGCCGGCCTCGTACATGATGGTCAAACCGAGAATGTCGCCAACGCCCCAAACCGTCAGCAGCAGCTTGAACTCATCCCGCAAACGAGCCTTCTTGAGCACGGCCTTTTCGAGACAGCGAATCTGTTCGGTCAGTGCCCCGATCACGTTGACCGTCGTGGTGAGTGCCAGCCCCAGGTCCTCATTGTCGTAGAGCTCACCGATACTCTTCTCGGTGAGTTTTTTGACTTCCCCCGATGAGATTTTGATTCCCCGGTTTCTTTGCTCGAGGTTCTGAACGCTCAGAATATTGGCCGTCCGTTGCTGGACCAGGCTGGAGCGCTTTCGCAGCAGATCGCGAACCGCGCGCTCCTCTCGCGGATAGATATATCCGGTGGCCAGGATGCCGAGGCGCATCATGCGAGCGAGCCACCACGCGTCGTAGGGGTCGTCTGTGTTCTTTAGTCCACTGTATTGCTGCATCGCTGCTGTGTTGACGAGCTTCATCGGAAACCCGTGTTTGAGCAGCCCGTCGATGAGCCAGTACCAGTTGAACGTCGACTCCACGGCCACACCCTGAAGCGTCGCGCGGAACGGTTCGAGCTCGCCGGCGAACAGTTCCAACTTGTTCGCCAGCTTCTTCTGCCTCAGTATCCGGTCGGTTTCGTCGATGACTGTCAGCACCCCGTTGTTCGAATGAAGATCGATTGCCGCATACGTTTGCATCGCAAGCCTCCTCGGTCCACGATGCTATGACCACGCAGCGGGGACTGGGTTATGCCTGCTACATGCGTATCAGACCGAAAGTGAAGTGACATAAAACGGCTCCCGTGGCCGCGAGCCGCAATTTTCGTCACTTTCACTTTCGGTCTGACCCATTCCATTTTTGGCTCTTTCGATCCGATTCGAGTTGCGCTATTCTCCACGCCTCCCACGCGCGACCGTTCCTCGGTCAAGACGGAATTGCTCTGTTCCGACGCGCTGTGCCTCGTCCCCTTCGACTCGAATTCCCGGATGCCGTCTGGCATGTGACCAATCGCGGCGTCGAAAAGCGATCGATCTACGCTGACGATTGCGACCGGCTTCATTTTCTCCATCTGCTGGAGAAGGTGATCGACGACTACCGCTGGCAACTGCGGGCGTACGTGCTGATGTCGAATCACTACCATCTGTTCTTCCGTACACCGCAGACCAATTTGTCACGAGGGATGCACGATTTGGACGGTAACTACGCGTCGTTCTTCAACGCGCGGCATCAGCGCGTGGGGCATCTGTTTCAGGGACGGTTCAAAGGTCATCTCGTCGACAGCGAGGCCTATCTCCTCTCGCTGTCCCGCTACATTGTTCTCAATCCGGTTCGCGCCGGGATGGTGGAGACGCCGGGCGAATGGCGTTGGAGCAGCTACCGCGCAACAGCCGGCCTTGCGGCAGTCCCACGCTGGCTCGATCCCGCGCCGATTCTCGATGCGTTCAATGCGGACGATTGGAACAAGGCCATGCACGGATATCGCGACTTCGTCGCCGCTGCGATCGGAAAGGTCGCCTCACCCTGGGAGAACCTGCGTGCGAGGATGTTTCTTGGTGGTTGCGAATTCGTAGAAGCGGTCAAATCGAAAGTGAAAGTGACGGAAAGCGTCTCCGGATTCGACACTTCCGCTTCCGATCTAACCCCATGCGCGATCGAATCGGTCCGGCAAGCAGTTGAGTCGACTGATATCGCCGGTTGCTGGCCACCACCTCGTGGCTCGGATGCGCGGTTGCTCGTCGCGTTGCTCGCCGCGCGGTACTCTCGATCGTCCCGCGCAGAGATCGGACGCCTCCTCGGCTTGACGGGGCCTGGAGCACTGCACTTGATCCGGTCGGGCGAAACGCGATTACGAACCGACGCGGGCTTCGCGGATCAGCTGCTTCAGCTCGAGCAGGAGTTAGCGCGGAAGGGGTCAGACCGAAAGTGAAAGTGACGAAGTTCGGTTGTCTCGCTAGCCAGCAGCCTTTTTCGTCACTTTCACTTTCGGTCTGACCCCTTCCAAAAAGACGCGGCAGCAAAACGCCGCCGCGTCTCTCCGGGAACTGCCGCAGCGGCTCATGCGGCTTTGGTGAGGAGCTTCTTCGGTTCGACCTTGATGGTCTTCGGTTTCGCTCCTTCCTTCTTCGGGAGCTGCACTTCGAGCAGTCCGTTGGCGAACGTTGCCGCGGCTTTCTCGGCGTCGATGTTCACAGGCAGCGTGAAGGAGCGGAGGAACGTGCCGTATTCGCGCTCGATGCGCCGGTAGCCGTGCTCGTCCAGTTCCTTTTCGGCGGTCCGTTCACCTTTGATGGTGAGAACACCGTTCTCGATCTGGATGTCGACATCCTTCTCGTTCATGCCGGGAAGCTCGGCGCGAAGCACGATGTCATTCGCGGTTTCGATGACGTCGGTCTTCGGCGCCCAATCCGCGAGTGGCGTCTTGTCCTGGGTGAGCTGCGCCCAGAGACGATCCGTCCTGCCGCGAAGCGTCTGCAGCTCCTCGAAGGGATCCCATCGCTCAAACCTGGTGAGGAAATTCATGGTGTACCTCCTGTTTTTCATTGCCGCGTACTGCGGCAAACAGAAGATAGGTCGGTGATGGGATTGCGCCATTGTCAGCGGTCACCGGTCGGTACGTTCGTATGTCTCGGCACCGTGTGATTCCGGAAGGGGTCAGACCGAAAGTGAAAGTGACAAAAAAAGGCTCCCGCTCAATGCGATAGACGAATTTCGTCACTTTCACTTTCGGTCTGACCCCTTCCGGATTCAGGCCAGGTGATGCTTCAAGACATCATCCGTATTCCGTGAGAAGAAGATGACCACTACGGAGCCGAACAGAATCGCCCACTGCCACGGATGGACCGCGGGGAGGTCCTGCGTGATGTAAATCTGGATGCCGTAGATTACCGGCAGCGCGATCAACAATACCCAACTGGCCCAGAAGAGAGTTTTGCGCATGACAGATCTCCTTACGGCCTGATCTTGCGTCCCGAAATCTCCCCGAGCGATGCGATGCGTTACGCTCGGAATTGACGCACGTCACGCGTTACTGTGATGTTGCGGCGGCGCGGCAGCGGGACGAATTCCGAAGAGCGTGAAGAGATAGACCGCGGAGAGCGCGCATACGAGAAGGAGAATGGCCAGCACCCATCCGCCCAGTTGCGCGATCCAATCGCGGCCTCCGCGGGCGATGTTCAGCGCTTCATCGATGTCGCGTCCGCTGTAGGTCGTGCCGGGCAGGTACTTCGCCGTCTTCAGAACTGGCGTGATTGCAACCACGACATTCGGATGCGCGAGGAGTCCATTCGCATCGCCAACGCGATACCCGATTGCATCGAGCAGTCGCCGCGTCTCCGCCGGCTTCGCCGTGACGACCCTCCACGCCAGCGGCAGGCTGTGGCGTACCCGAAAGCGATGCAGATCGGCGGGCGTGTCGCGCGCATCGAACGAGAAGATGACGACGCGATACGTCGACGGATCCGCCGATGATTCACCAACGCCTG
Organism: Thermoanaerobaculia bacterium; assembly: GCA_963719365.1. GTDB lineage: Bacteria > Acidobacteriota > Thermoanaerobaculia > Gp7-AA8 > Gp7-AA8 > JADGNZ01. Next base: position 4,756,229 of record OY970380.1, read on the forward strand.
TTTTCAAACCTTGCACGATGAGTGGACAGGCCACCGGACAGCGCGCATACATCGGCGCGAGGATCGTTGGCGTTCCCCGCCACTCCGCGGTCGAGCGCGTGCGGCCGGTGTCGTCGATCAGATCAATCGTCGGAATCGTTGCACCGACGGGAAACTCAGGCGCCGCGCTCACGCGTCCGCCGGCGCGCAACGACACGGCGATGCCTGCAAGCAGGATGGCGATTGCAAACGAGCGTCTCATTTTTTCAACGCGACAGGACTGGCAGGGGAGTATCTCGGCGCACCTTCGTAGCGCGCTTTCGCGAGCTCGACGAACGGCATCGTGTACGCGACGATGAGCAGAATCACGGTCGCCACGAGCCAGGGCCGGAGACTCTGCAAGGCTACGATATCTTCATCGTGGTAGACCGTCGTCACCGGAAACTCGAGCGCGCCTTCTGACGTTTTCTTGCGCAGCAGCGTGCCAAAGAAGATGACGAAGTAGAGCAGCATCGTCAGAAACATGATCACGCCGCCGATCGTGCCGACGACCCGCGCCACATTCCACGACGGTTGATAAAGCGGCGATGCCGGATTCGTGTACGAGAGGCCCATGTTTGTCCGGCGCGGCTCGCCCGCGATGCCCCCGATGAACAAACCTGTCGAGAAGACCATGATTCCGATCGTCCAGAGATACGGAATCCAGACGTTCAGCCGTTTCAGCGCGATCTCTTTTCCGACCAGCGTCGAGAGCAGTAGCAGGCTTCCGCCGATGAACGCGAGAAACACCGGCCCGGCAACGGTCTGATGAAAGTGCGCCGGCATCCACGCGGTGTTGTGCACGACGTTGTCGAGGCTGTACGACGCGTTGATGATGCCGGTGATGCCGCCGAAGATGAAGATGAAGAGGCCGCAGAAAAGATATCCGAACATCCAGCGATCGCGATCGAGCCACGGGAGTTTCTTCCACCAGCCAAAGAGTCCCGTCCCGCCGCTTTGCCGCGCGCCATGCTCCATCGATGCGGCCAGCGTGAATGCCGTGACCAGGCTCGGAATCGCTACGAGCATCGTGAAGAATGCGTGCACGAATTTCCACGTCGTGCTGATGCCAGGCTCCGTGTATTGATGATGAATGCCGATTGGCGCTGAGAAGGCGATCAGCCACAAGAACGTGAAGCGTCCCGCGAAATCGGAGTAGAGCTTTCCGCCCGTCAGCTTCGGCAGCATCGTGTAGTACATGACGTACGCCGGCAGCAGCCAGAAGTAAACGAGCGGATGGCCGAAGAACCAGAAGAGCATGCGCGCCAGCGGCACGTTGACGGTTTGGGTCCAGCCGAGGGACCAGGGGATAAGGAGGGCGATGATTTCGATTGCGACCGGGATCGTTGCGATGAACCAGACGATGAACGTGGCAAAGATGCCCAGCACGGCCAGCGGCATCTTCGTGTCCGGATTCTCGCGCTTCCACTTCTGAAAGACCGGAATCCAACTGAAAAAGGCCACCCATGATCCGATTACGAGCAGCACGAGTCCGATGTAGAACGCGGGATGTGCTTTGAGCGGCGGATAGAACGTGTAGAGGACGCTGGCGCTGCCGGTCAGCATCGGAATCGCCGCCATTACCGTGCCCACAGTCATAAGAATCAGCGACCACCACGCGGCGCCGAGCATAAGAGGTTTGCCGGTATAGAAACGAATGACCGCGTGGCCGAACGCGACTGCGAAGAACGTCGTGAAGACGATCGCATTGATTGCGCCGTGCAGCGTCAGGCCCTGGTAATAGTTGATGCCGAGGAAACTCTGGGACTTGATGATGCCAGCGCGAAAGAGCACCTGCAACAGACCCGTCGTGATACCGAGAATGAGGAGAACCATCGGGAAGACGATCTCGAAAAGGATGATCTTCGTCAGACCCGGCTCGACATCGGTTCGCGAATACGGCTGCACTGCTGATTTCATTTTGTTCCTCTGGCAGCTATTTAACTGTCTTGATGAATTGGACGATTGCGCGCATCTCTGCCGGAGGAATCGTCGTCTCAGGCATCAGCGGATCGAAGCCTTTGACCGTCCTCGCGTTTGGTTTCTCGATCGACTCGAGCAGATAGGCGTCGCCGGCAACCGCCGTCGTTCCATCCGCGAGCGTGCGCTTGCTGCCGTAGAGACCTTTGAATGTCGGTCCCGGCATCGCGCTGCCGTCGAGCGAGTGACAGGCGGTGCAGGCGTATTTGTCGAGGAGCTCCTGTCCGCCCAATGGCGCAGCGGCGGTAGCGACGGGCGGCGAAGGCGGCGCCGCGGCACGATCAGTGACGTGGATCCGTGCCGCCATCTGGTGGATGCTCGATGCCGCAATATTCATTACAGACGACGAGATACTCGCCCGGCTGATCGAACTTCACACGCGCGTAATTCACCGCGCTGGGGACGGCCATCAGATTGATGTTCGTGCCGACGATCTGCATTCCGTGCGTGACATCGGCGGTGCTGAGATAAATATCCGCGGTCGATCCCGGCGGAATCGAAATATCAGCCGGCTCGAACCGCCACATACGGGCCAGATAGTGAATCTCGTAACGCTTCGGCGCCTGAGTGATCACTTTGCCGTCGCGAAAGGGGCGCACATCGGTCAGGCAGGTCGGCAGTCCAAAGCCGAACACCTTGACGGACATGGCGATGACGCCGGTAAGTGTCAGGACGAATAGCGCGGCAGTGATGAGGATTCGCTTCTCGATGCCGACAGTCGTGCTCGCCGTAGTGTTCATGGATCAGCCTCTCGAAACCATGACGAACATCAGCAGCAACCAGAATGCGGCGTAGAACACGACCATCGCGGCAAAGAACGCCACTGCGCCACGTGGGAAGAAGGGAGTGTCATCGTCCATGTGTTTTTGCCTCTTTTTGCGGGAGTCGGGTTTCGGGTCGGTAAGGCCGAAGGTCCGGTAATTCGTTGGAAACTGAATGTTTAATGTTCAATGTTGAGTGTTGAATGTTGAATGCGGAGCGCGGGCAACCTTCGGGGTCATTCAACATCTAACATTCAACACTTAACACTGAACATTCCTAAGCTTTGAGCAGTTCAGGGTCTACGACTCCCGACGCCCGACTCCCGCATTCAACAGGGAGGCGCTACACGATTCGGTGTTGCGCGTCACACGAGGATGTGATCCATGGAGTCGCCCACACACCGCCCTGTGCGCAGTCGCACAACGACTCGTACCTCAGCGCACATCGGCAAGCGGGCGGGACGCCTACATTCCACCGCGTGCTCACAGAGTGCCGTGAGCCCGAAGGAGGGCGCATTGAGCTTGCCACCTACCATCGCGCAGCAATTGAAGCGGTCCGGTACCAGCCGGCGCGACTTTATGACGTTTTGCGCCAAATTGATGGTTGCCGCACCATTCGGGTTAGCCCTGACGAATTTCACCAGTCCCAACGCAGTCGCGGCTGTAATCGGGCGCGCAAGGCGTCCCTCGGTCATCTGGTTGCACATGCAGGACTGCACCGGATGCACGGAAACTCTCCTGCGCACCTCGGAGCCCGCGCTCGACACGCTCCTCTTCGACATCATCTCGCTCGATTATCACGAGACCGTGATGGCTGCCTCGGGGAAGGACGCCGAAGCGGCGCTGCACGACGCCATGACCCAGAACGACGGCAAGTACGTGCTCGTGGTCGAGGGATCCATTCCCACCAAAGAGAACGGTAACTACCTGAAGATCGCCGGACGCAATGGCATCGACATGCTGAAGGATGTGGCCAGCCACTCCGCGGCGGTCATCGCTATCGGTTCGTGCTCTTCGTGGGGCGGCGTGCCGTCGAGCGGACCGAATCCAACCGGCGCGACGGGCGTCGACTCGATCATCAAAGACAAGCCGGTCATCAATCTGCCGGGCTGTCCGCCCAATCCCTACGTTTTCCTGGCCACAGTGCTCGAGTATGCAACTGCCGGGAAGATCCCGAAACTCGACGCACAGGGACGGCCGAAATTCGCATACGACCGCCTCATTCACGACCACTGCCCGCGCCGCGCGCACTTCGACAATGGCCGTTTCGCCGCGCAATTCGGCGATGCCGGTCATATTCAGGGCTATTGCCTCTACAAACTCGGGTGCAAGGGTCCGGTCACACACGCGCCGTGCTCAACGCGCCATTTCAATGAAGTGGTGGACTGCTGGCCGATCGGCATCGGCGCTCCCTGTGTCGGCTGTACAGAAAAGGAGATCGCCTTCAACGTCCCCATTTTCCAGACCGCGGACATGAAGGGTCAGGCTCCTCCTGCGTTCTATCCGGAAGTTTCGCCGGAGCACAAAGGAATGAGCCCGATGGCCACCGGCGTCGCTGGACTCGTTGGCGGTGCCCTGGTGGGTGCCGGATACATCGCGTCACGAAAACTCGACAGCACCAGCGGCCAACAGCCGAAGGAGTAAGCGATGGGCACGGACCGGCGAAGTTTCTTCAAAGGTATCGCCGCGGCGGTCACGCTGACCGCCGTGCCGACCGCCGCCCTGGCGCGCGCTAAGAAAGGCGCGCCATCGGATGCCGTCGGGATGCTCTATGACACAACCAAGTGCATCGGCTGCAAGGCCTGTGTCGCGGCCTGCAAAGTCGCGAACAAGATGCCGCCGGACACCTCCGGCTTCGGACGTGGTCTTTATGACTCGCCCGACTCACTGAATCAGTACACGAAGAACGTCATCCAACTCTACAAAGAGGGTGACGAGCAGTCGTTCGTCAAGAAGCAGTGCATGCATTGCATCGACCCGGCATGTGTCGGCGCCTGCATGCTCGGCGCGTTGGAAAAAGGGAAATTCGGCGTTGTCTCTTACGACGTCAGCAAATGCGTCGGCTGCCGTTATTGTGAGACCGTCTGCCCGTTCAACGTCCCGAAATTCGAATGGGCCAAAGCCGCGCCGAAAATCGTCAAGTGCGAGCTCTGCAAAGATCGTCGGGCGGAAGGAAAAGAGCCCGCCTGCACCGAAGTCTGTCCGCGCAAGGCGGTGATCTTCGGCACCTATGCCGACATGCTCGATGAAGCGCATCGCCGTCTATCAAACGACACCGCAAAGAAGTATGTCCCCAAGGTCTATGGCGAGCACGAGCTCGGCGGAACGCAGGTGCTCTACCTCTCCGACATCGAGTTCGAGAAACTCGGCTTCCGCTTCAAACAGGAAGAGTCCGTCCCGCACCTGCAGCAGTCGGTCAGCCACGGCATCTATAAGGGCTTTGTCGGACCGATCGCTCTTTATGGGCTGTTGGGCGCAGTTCTGTTCCGTAATCGCGGCAAGTCCGACGAGAAGGAGAGCTGATGCACACGCAACCACAACCGATTGGCGGTCCGCTCTTCACGCGCGGCTACATGGTTCTTCTCGCGCTGGCAGGCATCGGCGTGGCACTGATGATCTGGCGCTTTGCAGTCGGACTCGGCGCCTCCACCGGACTGAACGACGGATATCCGCTGGGCATCTGGATCGCCTTGGACGTCGTTACCGGAACCGCGCTCGCCTGCGGCGGTTATGCCGTCGCACTCGTGGTTTACATCTTCAACAAAGGGAACTATCACCCGCTTATCCGGCCGGCCATCCTCACGAGCGCATTGGGCTACACGATTGCCGGTGCCTCAGTGGCTGTAGATCTTGGCCGGCCCTGGAACATGTGGAAGATTCCGACCTATTTCTGGAACTGGAATCTCAATTCGTCCCTGCTCGAAGTGGCCCTTTGCATCATGGCCTACGTCTTTGTGCTGTGGATCGAGTTGTCGCCGGCGTTCCTGGAGAAGTTCGCCGCCGACGGTCCCCCACGTCTGCAAAGAATCTCGAAGAAGATCCTCCCGTTCCTCAATAAGTCGCTCATCTGGATCATCGCCCTCGGCATGCTGCTTCCGACGATGCACCAGTCATCGCTCGGCTCGCTGATGATGCTGGCCGGACCGAAACTCCATCCGCTCTGGCTCACTGGCTGGCTGCCGCTCCTGTTCCTTATGGCCTGTCTGGCCATGGGCTACGCGATCGTCGTGTTCGAGTCAGTGTTCTCGTCGGTTGCCTTTGGGCGCAATCCCGAAGTACCGATGCTGATCAACCTGCAGAAAATCGCCGCATGGGGCGGACTGGTATTCGTCGCCGTGCGCGTGGCAGACCTGGCCTACAGCGGCAATCTGCATTACGCGGCGCAGCTCGATCTCTACGGCACGATGTTCTGGATCGAGACGGTACTGTGGATTCTGCCGCTGGTGATGATGTTGGCATTCCCGCGACCGACATTGGGAAGCCTCTTTCGCGGAGCGATCGTCGTGGCCTTCGCCGGCGCGCTCTATCGATTCGACACCTACCTCGTCGCTTTCCAGCCCGGACCGGGCTGGCATTACTTCCCGTCTGTTCCGGAGATGTTCATCACCATTGGCTTCGTTGCAATCGAACTGGCCATTTACGTGGCGGTGGTGAAGCGGTTCCCAATAATCGCCGGCATGGCGCCCGCGCATTAGGAGAAAGACAATGACCAGAGTCACGATCGACCCGATCACACGCATCGAAGGACACCTTCGTATCGACATCGAAGTCGATCAGGGGAAAGTCAACAAGGCGTGGGCTTCCTCAACGATGTTCCGCGGCATCGAGCGCATTCTCCTCGGGCGTGATCCGCGCGAAGCGTGGCTGTTCACGCAGCGTTTCTGCGGCGTCTGCACGACCGTGCACGCGCTGGCCTCGGTACGCGCAGTCGAAGACGCGCTCGATCTGCCCATTCCGATCAATGCCCAATACATCCGCAACCTAACGCTCATCGCGCACGCACTGCACGATCACATCGTTCACTTCTACCACCTCTCCGCGCTCGACTGGGTCGACGTCACACAGGTCTTGAAAGCGGATCCGGCCAAAGCCTCATCGATCGCCGAAAGCCTCTCCGACTGGCCGAACAACTCGACCAAAGAGATGGCCGCGGTGAAGACGAAAGTGAAAGCGCTCGTTGACAGCGGTCAGCTCGGTCCGTTTGCTCACGGCTATTGGGGACATCCGGCTATGAAGCTTGCGCCGGAAGTGAACCTCATCGCTGTCGCGCATTATCTGCAGGCGCTCGAGTATCAGCGTTACGCGAACCAGATCGTCGGCATGCTCGGCGGCAAGACGCCGCACATCCAGAACGTTGCCGTCGGCGGCGTGCAGAACGCCATCAATCTCGACAGCAGCGCGGCGCTCAATCTCGACCGGCTCTATCAGATGAAAGGGCTGCTCGACAAAGTCGTCTCCTTCGTCCAGAACGTCTACGTGCCTGATGTCTGCGCTGTGGCGGGCTTCTATCCCGAATGGTTCGGCTACGGAAAAGGCGTCACGAACTACCTCTCTGTTCCCGATCTGCCGCTTGACGAGAAGAGCACGAAGTTCGATTTGCCGGGCGGCTTCATTCCGAACGGCGACCTCTCGAAATTCCACGCGATTACCGGCCAGAAAGATGAGTACTGGCGCAAAGCGGTGACCGAGGATAGCGAGCATGCCTGGTACAAGAGTGGAGGTGCGCTGCATCCGTGGAAAGGGGAGACCGATCCGGAGCTCACCGATTGGAAAGAAGACGCCAAATACTCCTGGGTCAAGGCGCCGCGCTTCAATGGAGAGCCCGCGCAGGTTGGTCCGCTGGCGAATGTGCTGGCCGGATACGCGGCCGGAAATCCGCTGATGGTGAAATGGACCGACGCCGCGCTCGCCAAGATCTCATCGATCGCCAAAGTCCAGGCCACGCCGGCGATGTTGCACTCGACGCTCGGACGTCACGGCGCACGCGCGGTCCGCACCGCGGTGCTCTCCGAGCTCGCCGTCAAGCATTGGCAGCTTCTCACCGACAACATCGTCAAAGGCGACACGACCATCTACAACCCGCCCACGTTCCCGAAAGGCGAGATCTCCGGCGTCGGTTTCCACGAAGCGCCGCGCGGCACGCTGTCGCACTGGGTCGTCATCGACGACGGCAAGATCAAGAACTACCAGGCCGTTGTTCCGACGACATGGAACGCCAGTCCGCGCGACAAGAGCGGCGCGGTCGGTCCGTATGAAGCGTCGTTGATCGGCAATCCGATCGCCGACCCGCAACATCCGCTCGAAGTTCTGCGCACGGTGCACTCGTTCGATCCCTGCATGGCCTGCGCGGTTCACATGTTCGATCCCGCGGGAAACAACGTTGCCAAAGTGAAGGTGTTGTAAGGGTTCTTTTTGACAATTCTTTTTCACCGCCCCTCATCCGGCCTTCGGCCACCTTCTCCCCATCTGAAAAGCGATGGGGAGAAGGGGCGCGATTCGGGAGCGGCCCGTGGATGGACGTTCGCTTTTTTTAACTCAATTGATTAACCCACCCTCTCAATCGAGCGTCCTTCTCCCCCACGCTTTTTGTGGGGGAGAAGGTGCCGAAGGCGGATGAGGGGGTGTCCAGCAAAACGAGAGAAACAAAGGAACCCAATGAAAACCGCCATCTACGGCATCGGCAACATTCTTCTCGGCGACGACGGCATCGGGCCGGCGGTCGTCAACTACCTCTTCGCCAACAACACCTTCGGCGACGACATCACCCTCGAAGACCTCGGCACGCCATCACTCGACCTTCCGAACTACCTCACCGGCTTCGATCGCGTGATCTTCATTGACGCCGTCGCTGTCGATGCTCCCCCCGGAACGATCCGCCTCTTCTCGCGCGACGAGATCATCGCCGCCCCTCCCGGAATCCGCATCAGCCCGCACGAGCCAACGATCAACGACGCCCTGATCGTCCTCGATTTCGCCGGCGGCGCGCCGCGCGACGTCGTCCTGATCGGCGTCGTGCCGTACACGCTGGAAAACGGGATGACCCTGTCATCCGCAGTCGGCAAAGCAATTCCGCGCGCAGCGATGCTGGCGCGAGCGCTGGCTGCGAACTGAACGACAAACCGTTTCACGCGGAGGCGCGGAGAACGCGCAAGCCTCTTCGCCGGAATAACTGGTCTCGTGTTATCGAGACGCCCCAGCAAACGCCTCGAGCTCGCTGACCCACTCGTCAAAGTGCGCGCATTCGCCTCGAATTTTCGCTATGCCGATCCGTCCAGCGGCGAGTGGACCATGGAGTGTCTTCTTGTACTCCGGAAACACCTCCTGGATACGCTTCGAGGGCGCTGTCGCGGGATCTTCGTTGATGTCTTCCGGAGTTTTGAAAGCGTTTCGAATTGCCGCAATCGCGGGCGCCTTGTCAGGTTGCGTCATCGTCAGAGACAACTCTTCGCGTGAAGAAAAAAGCCAGGCCTCGAACTCGTGGAGCGCCAGGAACGGTCTGAAATTCTGCGGGCTGTCGCAGTCTGCCCAAATACTCTTTTCGACATGGAGGACGCGATCCTGAGGAGAACTATTTGGTCTCGTCTCCATGCCCGGGAAATCGGCGGGCAAGCCGTAGTAATCGATCAACGTCGTAACAAGAGCGGTTCCTTTCGCATCGGCTAGAAGCCGGCGTACGTCGTTCTGGTATTTTCCGTAGGTCGTGACGCCTCCTTTGAAGCTGGCGCCGTGTTTCACGACCTTCGTGATGAGAAGCCGAGGATCGAAGAACGTGTCAAATTGATAGAAATCAGGGGCAAGAACATCTTTAACAAATCGCTCTTCTGTCTGGCCTTCGACGAGGATCAGAATTCGCTTGCTCAAGGCCGGGCACCAAGCACGTTCTTTTCCCAAAGCTCGCCGAGGGCGTAGTCTTCGAGCCACCCGGTCATCTTCGAGGCGGTTAAGTGGCGGAATATGCTCTCGTGTCCCTCACGGTCAACCGTCCAGACCTGCGCCGGCTCGAACTGGTTGACGAGAGTCACAGACTGCGTGGCGACAATCACCTGGGTGCGAGTTGCTGCAGACGCCAGGAGGCTCGCGAGCAGGGTAATCGCGGCCGGATGAAGACCAAGTTCCGGCTCATCCAGCAAGACGAGAGGCGGCAGGTTCGGTTGCAGCAGCAATGTCGCCAGACAGATGAAGCGAAGAGTCCCGTCCGACATGGCTGAAGCATTGAAGTAACTGTCGGTGCCCTTCTCTTGCCATTCCAGTTTGATCTTCGATGGATTCAAGCGAAGCGGCGCCAGTTGGAAGCGATCAAAGAATGGTGCAATCTGGCGGATCGTGTCGCGGATGTTCGTCATGTGGCCAGGATGCTTTTCTTGAAGCCAGTAGAGAAAAGCAGCGAGATTTTCCGCTTGTGGCCGGAGGAATCGGTTGTCGTCGATGTCGTTCGTAGCTTTCAGCGGCGCGCTATCGCTCGTGTCGTGGAAGTGATAAACCCAATAGCCCTCTAGATCATCGAGGATCTGACGCGCCGTGATATGCGCGTCGTCGCGCAACTTGGATTCCGTCGTGTATTGGGCTACCGCATGGCCGTACGGCCTCTGGTAGGCTTTGTCGTGGAAGAACGCCGTTTCATACTCGATGACCAATTGATCTTCATTCGTTCCCGTGAGCTTAACGAGATACGCATTCGAGCTCTGAGGAAGAAGACTATGAGAGAACTTCACGCTTACTTCCATCGTCGGGGATGTCTTCCGTCCAAAGTGCAGCAACGCGTCAGCGCCGCCCTTTCGGGCCGTGTATCCCGCGAGGTTCTGACGCACAATCTCGCGCAGGAACCGAAAGACCTCGATGAGGTTTGACTTCCCGGAGCCGTTTCCTCCGATGAAGATATTCAGCGACGTAAGGTCCAGAGTTTGGTCGCGAATCGACTTGAAGTTCTTGACGCTTAGTGATTCGAGCCGGCGCATGGTTGATCGTCTCTCATACTATCGCGGGATCTTCTCTCAAAGAGCTACCGGCGACCTGACCCCTGGCGATCTGGGACAAGGTCTGCTTCAACGTGCCCCACGGTGACACCCATCACCCCCTCCTGTGTTCTCAAACATCGCTGCGCGTTCGTCCTGCGCCTACTTTGAGCGCACGGGAATCGGGACATGACAAACGGTGGACTTCATATCGAGATCCGAGGAACGGTGCAGGGGGTTGGGTATAGGCCGTGGGTGTTTCAACTGGCGCAGCGCGCTGGGATCCACGGGGTCGTTCGGAACGACTCGGCTGGGGTGTCGATTGACGCGTTCGGCACCGCAGATGCGCTTGACCAATTCGTGGCTGCATTGCGCGGGGTAACTCCTCCCGCCGCGCACGTGCAGTCCTTGCGCTCCGCGGTGATCCCATTCGTCGAGCACTCCGCGTTCGCCATAACCGACAGTGTGGCGACCGCGGAGCGTCGTGTCTCGATTCCCTCCGACCTTGCTACATGCGACGACTGCGTGCGCGAGCTGCTCGATCCGGCGGACCGGCGTTATCGCTTTCCGTTCATCAACTGCACGAACTGCGGGCCGCGCTACTCCATCGTCCGCGACGCGCCGTACGACCGGCCGAAGACGTCGATGGCGCCGTTCCGGATGTGCGCGCGTTGTCTCGCTGAATACGAATCTCCCTCTGACCGGCGCTTCCATGCGCAACCGAACGCCTGTCCCGATTGCGGGCCAGCGCTGACGGCCATGGGAAGCCGGCACGAGCGGATCGTGACGCCCGATACGATCCGCTTCGCCGCACGCGCGATCCGCGCCGGCATGACCGTCGCGCTCAAAGGACTCGGCGGATTCCAGCTCGCCTGCGACGCCACCTCGTCGCAGGCCGTGCAGCGTTTGCGCGACCGCAAACAGCGCGAGCACAAACCGCTGGCGGTGATGGTGCGCGATCTGGCGATGGCCGAGGAGTTGGTGGAACTGAGCGATACGGAGAGAGAACTGCTCACGTCGATCGAGCGGCCGATCGTGCTCGCGCGCAGCCGCGAGGGCTCAATGCTCGCGCAGGGAGTTTGCGGTGCAGGCGTCGTGATCACCGGCGTCTTCCTCCCGTACACGCCGCTGCATCATCTTCTTCTTCGCGATGTCGCCATCCCGCTCGTGATGACCTCGGGGAACCTCGCCGACGAGCCGATGATCACGACGAATGCGGAAGCGCTCGATCAGCTCCGCAACGTCGCCGACGTCTTCCTCCTGCACGACCGCGAGATCGTTACGCGCGTCGACGACTCCATCGCCGCGGTCATCGACGGTGCGCCTGCGCTGCTCCGCCGCGCGCGTGGCTACGTCCCGCGCTCGATCGAAACTCGGCGAACCTTTTTCGAACCGATTCTCGCTTGCGGCGCGCATCTCAAGAACACCTTCTGCATCGCATCCGGATCGAGCGCGTTTCTCGGCCCGCACATCGGCGACCTCGAGAGCGTCGAGACGTTGCGCGCGTACGAGTCGGCCATCGAGCGAATGAAATCGTTCATCGGCGTCGCGCCGCGCGTGCTCGTGCACGACCTGCATCCTGACTACTTCTCCACGCGTTACGCGCTCGCGCAACAGGGCGTGCGCACGATCGGCGTGCAGCATCATCACGCGCACATCGCCAGTGCGATGGCCGAGGATGGGATTGAAGGGCCGGTGATCGGGATTGCGTATGACGGAACCGGATTCGGCACCGATGGCACCACGTGGGGCGGCGAGATTCTCATCGCTGATTTCGAGGACTACGAGCGCTTCGCCACGTTTCGTCCGATTCCACTCGCTGGCGGCGATCAAGCCATTCGCCAGCCGTGGCGGATCGCGCTGGCCGTGCTCGATGATGCGTACCGCGGAGACGCGCCGCTGGCATCGCTTCCACTCTTCCGCGAGATCTCGCTGCAGATGATCACGCAGGTGAGGCTGATGATCGACCGCAACCTGAACACGACTCCGGCGCGCGGCGTCGGACGCTGGTTCGATGCTTTCGGCGCAATTGTGCTCGGACTCTCGGACGCGCACTACGAAGGCGAAGTGGCTTTTCGCTGGAACATGGTCGCCGACGAAAACGAGCGCGGACGTTATCCGGTCGTCATTCACGACGGCATCAAGCCGTGGCAGATCGATCCGCGACCGATGGTAAGAGCGGCGGTCAACGATCTGCTGGCCGGACGTTCCGCGGCCACGATCTCCGCGCGTTTTCACAACACGCTGGCTGCCGCGACCGCGGAAATCGCGCGCGCCGCACTCATCAGCCGCGGGCGCATGCCGGTCGTGCTGAGCGGCGGCTGTTTTCAGAACAAACGTTTGGCGGAATCGATCATCGACACGCTTCGTCCGTCCGTTCGCGTCGTCATGAATCGCACCGTACCGGCCGGCGACGGCGGCATCGCGCTCGGCCAGGCATTCATCGCAGATGCGCGGCTTCGCGCGGAGACTTCGGTGAGCGTCGATGAAGAGGAGCTCGTATGTGCTTAGGTGTGCCGGGACGCGTCATTTCGATTCACGACTACACCGCGGTCGTCGATTTCTGGGGCGTGCGCAAAGACGTGCGGCTCGACATCGTCGACGAGCCGGTGGTGCCAGGCGACTACATCCTCAACCATGTCGGCTTCGCCATCCGCCGCATCGCCCCCGAGTCGGTGGCGGAGACGCTGGAGCTCTATGAAATGCTGCTGCGCGAGAATGCCGGCGGCGAAGACGACCTGATGGCGCTCGATGTTCGCGCCGAAATTGCGGGGGCCTCGTGACGAACGAGCTGCAGTTCCGCGATCCCGCGCTGGCGCGCTCGCTCGCGGCGACGCTGGCCCGGCTCGTCGACGAGATCGGACGGCCGGTCGCGGTCATGCACGTCTGCGGCAGTCACGAGCAGGCCATCGCACGATTCGGTTTGCGCTCGCTTTTTCCGAAGGCGCTCGACGTGATCATGGGACCCGGTTGTCCTGTCTGCGTGACTGATGTACCCGAGGTTGATGAAGGCGTCGTGCTGGCGCGCCAGGGCGTTCGCATCGTCACGTTCGGCGACATGCTGCGCGTGCCCGGCACCGTGCAATCGCTCGCGGATGCGCAGGCCAGCGGCGCGAATATCGAAGTGATTTACAGCCCGCGCCAGGCGATCGAGATCGCGCGCGAGACCGAAGAGGAAGTCGTTCTCTTCGCGACCGGATTCGAGACCACGGCCGTCGCTACCGCGGCTGTGATCCTCGACAATCCGCCGAAGAATTTCTCCGTTCTTTCCGCGCACAAGTACATCCCGCCGGTCATGGAGATCGTTGCGGAAATGCCGGGATCGCGCGTGGAGGGATTTCTCGCCGCCGGTCACGCCGCGGCGATCACCGGCTCGGCGGTCTTCGAACCATTCGTCGAGCGGCATCAGGTGCCGGTCGTCGTGGCTGGGTTCGAGCCGATGGACATTCTGGCCGGACTCGTCGAACTGCTCGAACTGATCCGCAACAAGACGCCGCGCGTCGCGAACATGTTTCCGCGGTGTGTGTCTGCCGAGGGCAACATTCCCGCGCAGAAGCAACTGTGGCGCGTCTTCAAACCGGTCGGCGGCAAGTGGCGTGGCATCGCGCACGTGCCGAACGGCAACCTCCGTTTGCGCGACGAGTTTGCGCACGTCGACGCCCGCAAACGATTCACGATCGATCTTCCTTCGCTGTGGGATTACGCACCGCCGGCGCTGGCCGGGCAGTGCATCTGCGGCGACATCATGGCCGGCATCCGCAACCCGCGCGACTGCCGCCTCTTCAACCGCGAGTGTGTTCCCGAGAACCCGGTGGGCGCCTGCATGGTGTCGAACGAAGGCACGTGCAAGATCTGGCATCTCTACGGCGGCGTTCCCGATCTGGAGGCGACAGCATGACCGCGATCCTCACGGCGCCAACCAGCGGCCGCGTCACGCTCAAACAGGGTGGCGGCGGGCGGGCCATGCGCGCGCTCATCGAAAAACTCTTCGTACGCGACTTCGCCACGATGCCGCTGCACAATCCTGACTTCAGCGTCGGTGTCGGAGCGATGGACGATGGCGCGGCAATCCGCATCGGCGACGAATGGCTCGTCATCACCACCGACTCGCACGTCATCCATCCGATCTTCTTTCCCGGCGGCGACATCGGCCGTCTCTCGATCTGCGGCACCGTCAACGACCTCGCCATGATGGGCGCGACCAGCGTCCTCGGCCTCACGTGTAGCGTCATTCTCGAAGAAGGTTTCGCGCTCGATTCACTCGAAGCGATTCAGCGGTCGATGATCGCCGCCTGCCGCGAAGCGAACGCGCCCGTCGTCACCGGCGACACGAAAGTGATGGGCAAGCGCGAGCTCGACGGCATCGTCATCAACACCTGCGGCATCGGCCTCACGCGCACGCTCATTCGCGACAACGGCCTCTCCCTCGGCGACCGCATCATCGTCACCGGCTCGATCGCCGAGCATGGTCTGGCGGTGATGGCGAAGCGGCACGAGATCGGGATCGAAGGCGATCTGATTTCGGATGTCGCTCCGCTGAATGCGATGATCGCCTCGGTTCTCGCCGGAGCTCCGGACGCCGTCACGGCGATGAAAGATCCGACGCGCGGCGGCGTTTCCAGCGCACTGCACGAGATGGGATCGAAGAGCGGCGTCGGAATCCTGCTCGACGAGCGCGCCATCCCCGTCACTGCCGCGGTTCGCGCCGTCGGCGAGCTCCTCGGCATCGATCCGCTGCACGTCGCGAACGAAGGAAAAGCGCTCATCGGCGTTCGTGCCGAGGCCGCGGACCGCGTCCTCGACATTCTTCGCGCACATCCCCTCGGCCGCAACGCCGCAATCATCGGCACATGTGTCGCCGAACGGCCGGGCGGCGTCATTCTCAACACCGGCTTCGGAAAGAGGCTGCTCGCGGAACCAGAAGGCGAGCCGCTCCCACGCATATGTTGAACGTCGCCGTCCTCTGCTCAAAGCGCGCGCCCGGCCTCGAAGCCTTGCGCGAGCGCGTCCATGTCTCCTGCGTCCTCGATCGACAGCTTCCGCGCCGCGCCGGCCGCGAAGCGTTCGATGCCGAGACGGCCTCGCTGCTACTCCCGTACGACGTCGACGCCGTCATCCTCCTCGGCTATCTCTACATCCTCACCGATCCGATGCTGGAAGCGTTTCCGGGACGCATCCTCAACGTCCACGATTCCGATCTCACGCTACGCAACGACGACGGCGGCCCGCGCTATCCCGGTCTGCACGCCACGTGCGACGCGATCAACGCGGGCGAGCATGAGACGCGCAGCAGCGTGCACCTCGTCACGAAGCACCTCGACGCCGGTCCAATCCTCGCGCGCAGCAATGCGTTTCCGGTTGCGCCATTCGTGAGCGTGGCGGCGGTGCGCGGCGAACAGGACATCGTTCGCGCGTATGCGTATGCGCAACGCGAATGGATGATGCGCAGCACTTGGGGCGCGCTCGCCAGCGAAGCCCTCGGGCGCCTGATTCCGCAGAAGGCGGCCGCGTGAAATCGATCCGCATCGATGTTGACGGCGCCGTCGGCACGATCACGATCGATCGCCGCGAGCGCTTCAACTCGCTCGACGTCGAGACCGCGCGCGATCTGCGCAAAGCCGGGCTGCAGCTCGCGCGCGACAACGCGATCCGTGCGGTCGTTCTTCGCGGCAACGGCGGCGTCTTCTGCAGCGGCGCCGACCTGAAATACATCCGCGGCGGCGGCGACGCTGCCGGCATTAGCTACCTCAAACCCGGCAACCCGCCAACCCAGCAACCGGGCAACGCAGCAACCCAGCAACCCACATACGGCGACGTCTTCAAACAGATCCTCGAATACATCCACAGCACCATCTCCGAGATCCGCCGCGCGCCGAAGCCGTTCATCGCCGCGGTCGACGGCATCGCTGCCGCAGGCGGATTCGGCCTGGCCATGTCCTGCGATCTCGTCATCGCCTCCGATCGCGCGATGTTCGAGTGGGCCTACGCGAAGACCGGATTGACCGGCGCGGAAAGCTCGACCTTCATGCTGCCGCGGCTCGTCGGTCTGCGCCGCGCCTTCGAGCTCCTCTTTCTCAATCCGCGCATCACACCGGAGCGCGCGCTCGAGATCGGCTTGATCACCGCCGTCTATCCGGCTGCGACGTTTGATGCCGAGGTGACTGCGATCGCGCGGAAGATCGCGGAAGGACCGACGGAGGCGATGGGCATCGCCAAAGAGCTGATCAATCAGGCCGCGGGCATGGACCGCCTCGACGTTCACCTCGACCGCGAGATCGATCAGCTCGCGCGCATCGCGGACGGCGCCAACTTCGCGGAAGGCATCGATGCCTTCTTCGCCAAACGGCAGCCGAAATTCGGAGTGTCGTGATGCACGAATACTCCATCGTCCAATCGCTCGTCGATTCCGTTGCTGCGGCTGTTGGAACGCGCAAGGACACCGTCGTTCGCAGCCTCCGCGTCAGCATCGGCGAGGTCGCAGGCGTTGATTGCGGCCTTCTCACGACCGCCTACGAAGTCTTCCGCGCCGGCACGCTCTGCGAGAGCGCCGTGATGACGATCGATCGCATTCCGGCGCGATGGGAGTGTCCGCTTTGCGGCGCCGTCATCGCGCGCGACGCGGTCCTGCAATGTCCGCAATGCCACGAGCCGGCGTTCATGGCGGCGGGCGACGAGATCATTTTGCAACGTGTTGAACTGGAGGTGGCCTGATGTGTCAGGACTGCGGATGTGGAGACACCAACCTCGTGCCGCTGGAGCTGCAGACGCGCATCCTGGCGCGCAATGACAGCACGGCCGAGCACAATCGCCAGCACCTTCGTGAGCGCGGCATCTTCACGGTCAATCTCATGGGCTCGCCCGGTTCGGGAAAGACCGCGGTGCTCGAAGCGACTGCCCGCGCGTTCAAAGACGGCCGCCGGCTCGCCGCGATTGCCGGCGATCTGGCCACCGACAACGACGCCGCGCGGCTCGTGCGTGCCGGCATCCGCTCGTGCGCGATCGAGACCGGCCAGGCCTGTCATCTCGATGCGGAGATGGTGCACCACGAGCTGCATCATCTCGATCTCGAAGGTGTCGAGTATCTCTTCATCGAGAACGTCGGCAACCTCGTCTGCCCCGCCGTCTACGACCTCGGGCAAAGCGTCAACGTCGTTGCTCTTTCGGTGACCGAGGGGGAGGATAAGCCGCTCAAATACCCGACGATGTTTGCGAAAGCCGATCTCGTGCTCCTCACCAAACTCGATCTCCTGCCGCATCTGCCGAGGGTGGATATCAACGCGATTCGGAACGCGATCGCGAAGGTGATGCCCGATCCGCAAATCATCCGCATGTCGGCGCAGGAAGACGCCGGCGTCGATGGCTGGGTCGCCTGGCTTCGCGCGCGCCGGGCAGTGCGCGTGCAAGG
The DNA here is from genome assembly GCA_963719365.1 of Thermoanaerobaculia bacterium. Classification (GTDB taxonomy): domain Bacteria; phylum Acidobacteriota; class Thermoanaerobaculia; order Gp7-AA8; family Gp7-AA8; genus JADGNZ01. The sequence continues at coordinate 4,774,345 of OY970380.1, forward strand.
CGCAGTGCGCGTGCACGGGGCGGTCCTCGCATGAACGGCATCACCTGGACGCTCGTCCTGGCCGCGGCTACGGTGGGATCGCTGCACACGACCGCGCCCGATCACTGGATGCCGTTCGCGGCGCTGGCGCGAGCCCGCGGCTGGAGTCCGGCGCGCACCGCCCGCACGACGATTCTCTGCGGGCTCGGCCACGTGACGGTGTCCGCGGCACTCGGCATCGCTGCCGCCTTCGCCGGCCTGAGCGTGATTCACCTCCTCGGTGGGAAGTTTCAATCGATCGGCAACGCGCTGCTGATCGCGTTCGGAACGGTCTACATGATCTGGGGAATCCGCCGCAGCCTGCGCCGCGATCCGCTCGCGCCAACGCACGCGCACGATCACAAACACGTGCATGGCCGCAACGATCACGACCACGGCCTTACCGAGTGGTCGCTGTTCTTGCTTTTCTCCGCCGACCCATGCGTCGCCGTCGTGCCGATGGTCATGGCCGCGGCGGGAGTGGGCTGGCGGACAACGGGAGCCGTCGTCGCCGCATACGAACTGGCGACGATCGCGACGATGGTCATCCTCGTCACGATCGCACACGCCGGAGTCCGCGCGCTGCGCATGCCATGGATCGACCGCCACAGCCACGCCGTCGCCGGCGCCGTAATCATCACCCTCGGCATCGCGATGGCCGTGCTGGGGATTTGAAGCAACGAATTGCTTCGGCCATCGACAAGCTGTTGAGTGGCAATGGCACGCGCATCATGTGTACCGCGGAAGTAAACACTTCTCCATTTGCGTATGAAGCAGTTTCCGGGCAAAATCACCAATAATGTATGACCATCGAGGTTCACTATGGCGGCGCTGGGATCTTCACGTTCACACACCAGAATCGGGGATGAACAATCAGTTTCGATGCGATTGGGACACCTACGCGAAAGCGCTGTTTACGCGCGCGGTTGAAAAGAATATCGCGGTCATTGGCGTTACCGACTACTTTTCGATCGATGGCTACAAGAAGATTCGTGCTTACCAGGATGATGAGCCCAAACTTCGGAGACTGCTGAAAGCAGAGCTAGTTAGTCAGCCGAAACTACTGGAGTCGGTCAAGCACCTTGGAATCTTGGCCAACGTCGAATTGCGGCTCACAAATCTCGTACCTACGAAGGACGATGGGAAACACCGCCGGGTTAACTTTCACGTCATTTTCTCTGAGGAGGTTGATCCCCAGGATATCGAGGAGAATTTCCTTGGGCGGCTCGCATTCGTCACGGAAGGTTCGCCGAACGCGAAAGACGACACTAAGACCCTCACGCGCTCGAACATCGAGAAGCTTGGCCGCCGCCTCAAAGGTGAGCAGGGATTTTCAGGAAGCGACTTCGAAGTCGGCTGCACCCACGTAGCAGTGAGCCACGAGGCGGTCACTGACCTTCTTGAAAACCAACGCGGAACTTTCAGTGGTCGATACGCGCTCGTCCTTCCGGATGAGGATATTCAGCGTGTTTCTTTTATGGGGCAGGGCCATCTTACTAGGAAGATTCTCTATCAAAAGACGCATTTCTTTTTCACTGCGAATCCCGATACCCGTGAGCACCTACTCAGCGAGAGCTTTGCCACGGAGTTCGGCGAACGGAAGCCCTGTATTTGGGGATCCGACGCGCACAGTCTGGATCGTCTTTTTGAGGTTGATCTCGAACGCTATTGCTGGATAAAAGCCGACCGCACCTTCACCGGACTTCTTCAGGTTACCAATGAGCCTGCCGACCGCGTATTCATAGGGCCTGAACCGCCAACAGTAAGTTCAATGCGTGAACGCCGACGGCAATATATTCAGCGTATTAGCATTCGACGCCGCGATTCGGAATTCCCAGAGCGCTGGTTTGACGGGACTCAGTTGGAACTGAATCCCGAGCTTATCGCTATAATCGGGCGTAAAGGAAGCGGCAAGAGCGCGTTGGCGGATATCATTGCACTCATCGGCCACTCGACAGCGTCGGCTGATGATTTCTCCTTTCTGAATGATGCTAGGTTTAGAAAGCCTGACGGTCCGGGTAAGGTATCGCGGGCGTCCCATTTTGAAGCGTCCGCAACATGGAGTAATAGGGAAGTAGTCGGACCGGTTCGCCTTGATGCGCATGCCGCCGGAGATCAAGTCGAGCGAGTTAAGTACTTGCCGCAAGGGTACATAGAGAAGGTATGTGCATCAAAGGTGGCATCCTCGTCGGATTTATTCGAGAAGGAATTGAACCGGGTGATTTTTTCAAACATACCTGTCGAGGACCAGCGCGGCTTTCGAGATCTCGATAGTCTCATCGACGACGAGACCTCGGAAGTCAAACGGCGGTTGTCGCGACTAAAGGCCGACGTCCGCGGCTTAAATGTTCAAATCCTACAAATCGAGCAGCGCCTACAACCTGAGAACCGCGAACGCCTTCAAAAACTCATCGCATCGAAAACCAACGACCTTCAGGCGGTGAGCGACGCTCCGCCGCCCGTTGTGCCGGAGCCATCCACAGATGCGGCAACGAGAGATACGATCACGGCAAGCCTCGAACGGTTGCAGAAGGCGCAAAGCGAAGCGCGAATACTTACTGGACAGATTAACGTCACGCTCTCCGGTCTGGCTATCCTTAGAAGGCGGCTGTCAGGTTTAGCAAAACTTGATCAGAGGCTCGATGAGATTGATGCCATACACAAATCGCTGTCGCGCGATTTTTCCATGGTGGCTGCCGACGTTGGGTTGGATTTGGCCAACCTTGTGCGGATTCAGATCGACCGCGCATTACTGACCAGCACCATCAGATCACTGCAAGCGACGGAGCTTGGTCTGCTAGCGAGGCTCGACGTCAAGCAGGAGCAGAGTCTCGCCACGCAGTTGAGGGAGCGGGAGAAGGACGCGGCCCTGGCTCAGGCTTCGCTCGACGAGCCGAACCGCCGGTACCAGGTCTATCGATCGGAGGTTCTGGCGTGGGAAAAACACAAGGCCGAGATTGTTGGAGATGCCGAGACATTCGGGACCCTGATGTTTTTGCAGCAGCAGCTGAAGGAGATAGACGAGGTTCTTCCCGACGAACTAGCCGCCCTGAAAACTCGTCGCGACGAGGCAATGCTTGCGGTCTTTGCAGCGATTATGCAACAGGCGGAGATATATCGCCGATACTATGCCCGCGTCCAAGAGGCGCTGCACGAGCGTGTGGAGCACGCTAAAGTCGGCCTGAAATTCAACGTGGCTATTGCCACCGATGCTCTCGCCGAGGGAGTTTTCGCAATGATATCCCAAAACGTCGCGGGCACGTTTTGCGGAGTGGAGGAGGGGCGGAGACAACTTAGTAAGATCGTGCGCGACCATCCTTTTGACTCGTCGGAGAGCGTTCTAGGGTTTGCGAGTGCGATGATGCTAGCACTCTCCTTTGATCTCCGTTACTCGTCGGCGCCCCCGGTAACATGGGAGCGATCCTTGAAAGGGAGGGTTGAGCCTAAACAGGTACTTGATTTCTTGTTTAGCCTCGAGTTCTTGGAGCCTAAGTACGAGTTGCGTATGGAGGGACGCGCACTGCAAGAACTCTCACCGGGTGAGCGTGGCCTACTACTCTTGTTCTTCTATCTTGCCGTTGATCGAGACACGAAACCTCTGATACTGGATCAGCCCGACGAGAATCTCGACAACGAGTCGATTAACGAGACGCTGGTCCCGCTGATTCTTGGCGCGAAAAAGCGGCGGCAGATAATTGTCGTTACTCATAATCCCAATCTCGCCGTTGTTTGCGATGCGGAACAGGTAATTTTTGCAAAACTGGAGCCTTCTCAAGCTCATCTCATACAGTACGATCCTGGTTCGATCGAGAATCCGATCATTAACAAACACATCGTTGACGTTCTCGAGGGGACCCCGCCCGCTTTCCGGAATCGGCAGCGAAAGTACACGATCGTCGGGTCCCTTTGACCGGACCGGCGTTCAGAAGTGCAGGACTAGTGCTTTCGCAGGGGAAGCTGTGGGGAGAATGCGCTCGATTGAAAGGTGTGCTGACAATTCGCGAGCACGCATCAGACGGCATGCGCATGAAGTGCTCGCTCTCCGGAAGCGGGAGCCTACGTCTGCCGGATCTTTAGGGCCAGTGCCACTAGCGCCGCGAGTATGACCCCGAAGGCGATGAAGAGGCCGAGGCGGCGGTAGTTCAGTTCGTCGAGGGAGTGCTGGCCGGCTTCGAGGGGGGCGTGGGCGTGGCCGAGCGCTTCCTTTTTCTTTTCCACGAACGCGCCGGTGGGGGAGAAGGTGTGGACGAGGGCCTCGAACTCGATCTGGTTGTCGATCGCCGCCTACGAACTGGCGACGATCGCGACGATGGTCATCCTCGTTACGATTGCCCACGCCGGCGTTCGCGCGCTGCGCATGCCCTGGATCGACCGTCACAGCCACGCCGTCGCCGGCGCCGTAATCATCTCCCTCGGCATCACGATGGCCGTGCTGGGGATCTGATCCCTCCGCGGCCCCCGCGTCTCCGCGTGAAACGCCTCTAAACCTTGTCACGCGGAGACGCGGAGACTTCGGGTAGGGAAACTCCCCGCTGCCGACTCTCCCTTTTTGGTAGTCTCTTCGAACATCTCAATCCGATGTGCTTAGAACGTGGCGCCACTGGCGCGCCCGAAATGGAGGAGTGCCATGAGCGGTCTGGACTGGTCGATCACGATTGTTTCTCTCGATAGTGGTGGTGCGGCGTTTCAACCCGATCTGATGGGCGCCAAGCCCGGCGATCCGTTGAAAGCGGGGAACGCCGATTTGATCTCGTGGAACAACCGGACGTCCAACGAGCATCAGCCGTGGGCGGCCAACGCGCAGTATCAGCCGTTGCCAGAAAGTCAGATCGTGAAGGTCGACGCGAATGGGAATCCGGGCAACTACTTGTCGGATCCGATTCCGCCGTGGCAGCCGTCCTCGCCTGCGTACACGACCTTCATTCCCACCGACGCCAACGGCAATCCCATCACCAATCCGGTGATTGTCTATTACGTCTGCAAGTTCCACCCTGACGAGCAGGGCCAGATCATCGTCACCGCCGGGTAGCCGCGCAACAAGAAGAGGAGCAATCGATGAAAACGCATCAGATGCCGAGTCTCAAGTCCGCACTCTTCATCCTGCTCGCACCGATGTTCGCGCTGAGCACGATGGCGCAGACGGTTGCGTGTCCGAAACCGAATCCCGATCTCATCAAGATCCCGGAGCTCATCTCCAAAGATGGGAAGTTGGTGGGCACGATCCGAGTAGTGGCCGCGCAGGAGAGCATCGCCACGCGCATTCCGCCTTCTTTCGCTTCGGCTGCCAGCACGTACGAGTGCTATCCGCAGTGGGTTCGCGTCATGACGGGCGACGGCGCCATTCCGCCTGCTCCGGTGACACCCGAGGGCTCGTATCCGTTTCCGATGCCGGGACCGACCCTTCGCATTCGCGTCGGCGATCTCGTCGAGTTGACGCTGTTGAATCTCATCGACGCGAACAAGTTCCCTTACTCCGTCGATCGTGGGGACAAAGATCCGGGCGGCTGCGACCAAACGACGCTCTACCCGAAAGCCGGTCCCGTCAACGATAAGTATCCCGATTGCTTCCACGGGTCGAGCACCGTGAACATGCACTTTCACGGAACGCACACGAATCCGAATACGACCGGCGACAACGTCTTCATCGAGATTCGCCCATCGCTTCGGACGAAGGATCAGGCCAACGCGCCGCTCGTGACCGCGGCCAGCGTGAAGAAGCCCTTCAAAGAATTCTTCGAGGCCTGCGAAGGGGAGCTGTCGACAGGGAACGTCGTGAAGCAATGGCCGCGGACGTGGAAAGACTTCCCCGATGAGTACACGAACGAGCAGAAGCGTCTGCTGAAACTGTACGACCTGACGCCGGGCATCAAGAAACTCTGGCCCATCGACGCGGCGCAACTGGCGAAGCAGAATTGGCCGCAGTACTACATGGGCGCGTATCCGTACTGCTTCCGGCTTCCGGAGTACACCGCGTCAACGTGGCCGCCGCCGCCCAGCTCCGTGACCAGCGGCGGCGAAGGCTCGGCCGAGCACGACGCGATGGCCATGCCGCGTCCGCTGATCATGGGACAGGCGCCGGGAACGCATTGGTATCACGCGCACAAGCACGGCTCGACGGCCATCGACGTCGCGAACGGAATGACCGGCGCGATCATCATCGAGGGCGGTTACGACGACTACCTCAACACGCAATACGGCGCCGGCTGGACGCGCAAACAGCCGGTCATGGTCATCAATCAGATCGGTGGGGCACCGAACCTCGAGCGCGGCGGCGGCACACCGACGACGAATCCGCCGCAGACGAAGGCGCAATGGAAAGGTCAGGACAAAGGGCCGGACTTTTCGGTGAATGGCCGCCTCTCGCCGGTCGTGAAAATGTATCCGGGCGAGGTGCAGCTCTGGCGCATCGTCAACACGTCGGGGCGCTCGGGAGTGTTCTTCAAGGGCCCGCCATCCGGCGGCTTCGAGTGGCGGCAGTTGGCGCAGGACGGCGTGCAGTTCAGCGACGCCAACTACACCTCCGGCCGGTTTTGGAACAAGCCGTTCCTGCTCATGCCGGGCAATCGCGCCGACCTGCTCGTGAGGGCTCCGGCCAATCTCAAGCCAGGCACGACGCTCTATCCGGTGCTGGTGCAGGACGAAGTCGATCCTTCTGATCTGGTCAAGGCTTATAAGACCACTATGCTCAACATCCGGATCGATGGTTCAGGCAAGGAGATGCCGTTCATCGATCACGCCGCTCCCTTCCCGCCGTTCCTGCAGGACATCGCGGACAGCGAAGTGAAGGGGACGAAGGAGATCGAGTTTGGCTCAGATTTCAGTGCGAATGGACCGCCATCGTCGACGCACAAAATCGATGGGAAACAGTTCGACGGCGAAGTCGGCGAAGTCGTCCTGCTGAACACCGTGGAAGAGTGGAAAGTACTCAATGCCACCTATGTCACGGTGGCGGGCGGCGCGCCGATCTCCCATCCGTTCCACATCCACATCAATCCCTTCCAGGTGAAAGAGATTTTCTCGCCCGGAATGACGATCCCGAATCCGACCACTGCCAATCCGAAAGCGACCGCGCCGCTCTACATCTTCGACGAGAAGGCGCGCGTGCTGCCGGCGCAGTGCTACCTCGATCCACAAAATCCGTCATCGTGGAAACCATGCGCGAATGAACCGCAGCCGCCGGCGATGAATCCGCTCTGGTGGGACGTCTTCCCAATCCCTTCCGGCATCGCAGCCACGGACGCCGGCGGAAAGCCGATCCTGAAAACAGGCACGACCAACCAGGTCCTCGTCCCCGGCTACTTCAAGATGCGCAGCCGCTTCGTCGACTTCAGCGGCTACTACGTCATCCACTGCCACATCCTCGCCCACGAAGACCGCGGCATGATGACGATCGTGGAAGTGGCGCCAAGGCAGTCGCCGTATTCGCACCATTAGTTGGAGCAGAGATAAGAGAGCAGAGATCAGAGACTAGCGATCAGAGACAGAGACCTCACTAACAGTCATCTGCACTCTTCCATCGAGCGCCTTCTCCCCTCGTGCTTTTCGAGGGGAGAAGGTGGCGAAGCCGGATGAGGGGTGCGGCGCAAATTGACTGACGCGAATTTATTCGGCAGTCGCGAAGCTCCAGCCCCTCATCCGGCCTTCGGCCACCTTCTCCCCATCAAAAAGCGATGGGGAGAAGGCGCTCGATGGACGTGCAGCGCTGACAATTTTTTTAAGCAGATGTGCGCGTTTTTGCTTCGACGACTCACTGTTAGTGTGACGCGCCGTTAAGCGCACGCTTTCCCTGATGATCTCGCGATGTCGTTTCATCGCCGAAGGCGGACGAGGAGAAGTAGTGCTGAGGATCTGCTCGTTGTTGCCTTCCCGCTCCTGACGCCAGCCACGGCGATGACGCGCCGGCCCGGGCACAGCAAAGGAAGTGGCTACGCCAGGCCGCTTTCTTTACGAAGCGTTCCGCCGAGCGAGCAACGCGCGCACCGCGAGGACCACCGAAAATGCACCGGTTACTCCGAGGACATAGAGAGTCCAGATGAAGAGTAGAGCGCCGCTCTTATCGAGAAACTCCGGGCGCAATCCATTCCGCATGTGCAGAGGCATCATCCCGGCGGCAATCACGCCGCCAAGTAGCATGATTACCTCACCCGATGGACGTTCTCGCAGCAGCACGGCGCCGCAGACAATGACGAGCAGGATCGCGACGCCGGCAAGATGGTTGAGCCCCGCGCGGTCGAACCCGAAGACGATGTCCTGTGAGATATGCAGGGCAAGCAGAAGCACGGAGAGTATAGAAGTCGCACTCAAGAGATCGTTCTGCCTCACGGGTGACGCTCCTTGGGAGTCATATGGTAACCCGTTGCACGACCTATGTGGCCCAGCGTCAGCGGTTCATGCCTGCGCTGACTGCCCACGCTCCCAGCTCAGCGGCTCCGGCCCTGCGAACGTAAAGAATAGTAGCAGGCACCGGGGCGAAGTCCGTTGCGGCGCCGAGTTGGACGGCGGCCATCACTTTCGTCGCTTGGCGGGCGGGCTGGCTGATGCAGCGTTACGATGCAATCGGAACGAAGAAGAGATACTCCACGTCCTCTTCTGACCACCAATCAACCCATATGTCACCCAACTCCGCCCACCGCGCCACGATGTTCAGCGGCTGCTGGCCGAAAGTCGGCTCCAGCGCAAAGTTAGCCGGCCGGGCTAAACGCGACGCTTCAAATACCGGACTACTGTGCCGTAAAGTGGGCCTTCAAGTTGACCGACCGTCGCATGCTCAATATCAACATTGGCCCCAAGCTTGCTCGTCCAGCGACCGTTTGGCAATTGGCGAGCCATATGCGTTGGTGTACCGCCGCCGCTGGCATAGAGCGCAACCTTTTCGATACCAGACTCCATGTCGCCGCCTTCGGATTCAGCGAAACCCAGCAGGGTGAACGCCGCAATGAAGGCCTCCACCGTTTCCTCCATTGGGGCGCTACGTGGCCAATAGTACAGTCCTGGTGTTGGCCACCACCAACGGTTTACGTCGCCGGCAGCCCAAGCAATACAATTGTAGTCAATTGTCGCGAGACTAGTGTTTTGAACGTAGTTTGCATGAAGAGCTGGGAAGTCCGTCATTGAATAAGACCGCGCTCACGTCCCCAAGCAAACCAGTCGGCCGTCATGCCGCGAACGTTCCCGATATTTTCTGGCGCAACCGGGTCTTCACCGCTAATTGATCGAAGTGCCCAGAACCAGTGCTGAGGCTGACGTTGAAAACGCGCAAAAATCAACGGCAACGCACTCGGCCCCATTCCGATGATTCGCTGGTAGGCCGGGTGTAACACGATCTGCGTGGAGGAGGAGACGTATTGCGTGTCGTTCTCCCACGCGGCGGCAAGTTGCTCGAAGTCACGGGTGTTATCTAGCGGACGAAACGGCCGAGTGAATATGAACAGTTCAGGTCGTGAGGGGTTCGGTGGAACCGCGAGGTCCGAAGGCTCTTTGACGTAGCGAATCGACTCACGCATCGTGTGGTAGTCATAGAGAGTCTCGTCTTCGGCGTAGACTACACTCATTAGTCACCCTCCAAGTACCTTACTCCAGCATGCGTAAGACCGTCCCTTAACATACCGACTTTTAGCTCAGCCCGATCGAGCGCAGAGCGAAGCTTTTTCAGGTCGGCAGTCGTCATGGCCACAAAGAACTTATCGTGATCGCGACCGTTCTTGTGAAACTGAATCTCGAGCGTATGGACGATACCCATACCAACCGCCCCACTCGCCGGATCAGCAGGAAATACCGGCCGGAGGTCCGATAGGATCTTCACGTCAAAGAAGGCGCGTTCGTAGTCCGTCAAAACACGCGATGCTTTGGTGATCGTTGCGATTGACTCCACTTCGAGCAGACGCATGATCCGTGCTCGAAAAGTACGGATGTCATCGCTCGAAGTCTCCGACGGCCACTTCGTCCGCATGGTTTCGATGAGATCGGTCAAAAAGCGTTCCTGCGTGACGTCCGACTGAGCGAGCGTGTGATGAAGGGCGAATACCGCTTGGACAACCTCTTCGGGGTCCGTGAAACCCGATGGCATCGTCGCCGCAACTGCCTCGGGGTTGGGTCGCGTGGCAGCAGATAACGCGGCAACCACCGCCGCGAACTGTTCATCGCTGGACTTTCGAAGTTCGTCAATCGCGGTTCGGAATCGTTCAGAAAGTTGCAGCTTCGCCATTTACGCTCCGCGCCCGAGAGATCACCGAGCAGACTGTATACCAAGAGGGTGGATGTCGCAAAACGGTCGAGTCCGCTGGCGTGCCGCGACCTGCGACCAGCTTCCGGCGTGAAGTAGTTGCAGCGCCGGCAGCGTTGCTGCTGACGGTTCAGTGCCCCTCATCCGATTGAAATGCGAGTCGGAATTTTGACTTCGGCGTGTTATGTCTGCCGGATCTTGAGAGCCAGCGCCACGAGCGCCGCGAGAATTACGCCGAGGGCGATGAAGAGGCCGCGGCGGCGGTAGTTCAGTTCGTCGAGTGAGTGCTGGCCGGCTTCTAGGGCGGCGTGGGCGTGGCCGAGCGCTTCCTTCTTTTTGTCGGCGAATGCACCAGTGGGCGAGAACGTGTGGACGAGAGCTTCGAGCTCGATCTGGTTATCGATCGCGGCGTCGAGCTCGGGGCGGATGGCGCGCACTTCCACGCCGCCGCGTTGGGCGGCGAGGAGGATGCGCTCGGAGCGCGCGATCATGCTCGTCACGGCGCGCGTGTCGTTGAGAAGAGCTTGTGCTGTATCGCGTCCCTGGAAGCCGGGCACGAGGTGGCAGTCGACGCAGCGCCGGATCGGGACGCTGACCTCGCGGTGGGTGACTGGATCGAGATACGTGTAGTGCGTTTTGCCGATGCGGAACTTTTCGAAGAGACGCGCGAACTCGGGACGGAGGACAACTTTGCCGCCGGCCGGTGTCTGCAGGCGATGCGTCGGGAGTTGCAGCGCCTGATCGACGAGCCAGTCGAATCGCTCGTTGCCCTGGAGATGTTGTTTGTCCGCGGCGGCGAGCAGCGTGGCGCGCATCTGCTTGAAGTGCTCGGCCTTCGCTTCCGGCTCTTTGACGAACGTGGCCAGCGGTCCGACGCCTTCGTGACAGAACGCGCATGGCGTGTCGGGCAGCTCGCCAAGCATGGCCACGGTCGGACGGACAACCGAGTGATTGCCGTGACAGACGAGGCAGGAGCTGAGTTGCGCGAATGCGACCTTCGCCCTCGCGTCGTCATGACAACCGCCGCACTTTCCCTCGGCAGCAGGAAGCATGTCGTTGTGACGATCCCATCCCGCCGCCTTCGGACTGGCGCGGAACAGGTCGGCCTCGCGCTGGTGACAGCTTCCGCAGACGAAGCGGATGCTGCCGATTCCCGGCGGCGTGGCGCCGTGATTGCCGTGACAATCGTTGCAGGTCGGCGCGGTGAGATCGCCCTTCTCGAACATTGCTTTCGCGTGAACGCTGCGGGTCCAGCGCGCGTACTGATCGATCGGGAGATTGCGTCCGTTGGCGGTCATCCGTTTGGCGTCGGAATGACAATGGCTACACGTTTCGGCGACGTGCGTCGGATAGACCGGCGACTCCGGATTGCCTTTGCGGCGGATGTTGTGGACTGAGTGGCAGTCGATGCAGGTGGCGACGTCGGTGACGCCGCTCTTCAGTTTCTGCCCGTGATTGCTCGTCCAGTACTCGCTCACTTCATCGACGCGCGCCGCGGGATTGAAGCGCTTCATGTAATCGGCGGACGAATGGCAGCGGCCGCAGAAGTCGGGGATGGCGGTGCGTTTCGGCGCGCCGACGTACGGGTTCGGCGCGAATTTCGGATCCATCGCACCGCTGATGTCGTCGCCAAGTTTCGGATCGGGATTGCCGCCGTGGCAGTCGTGACAGGAGAGTCCGACCTGCGAGTGAACGTCGACGCCGAAATGTTTGACCTTCGCGCGGCCGGCTTCATCGAAAAGCTCACCGCCGTGGCAGTGAATGCACGACGTTTCCGGCTTCGGTGCTGCTGCAGGCACGGGCGCAGGAACGCGCGCGGGTGCAGCGGTCGTGTTTGCAGCAGTTGAGGCGGCAGGCGGCGCAGCGGCCGCACTGCTCATGACGAGCAGCGCCGCCGAGGCGAAGAGCACAGCAGCGATTCTCATCGATCCTCCGGCTTGCGGCTGCCGCGTGTGATGAAGGCCAGAAGCCCGAGTAGCAACGCACTGATCAGAACGACGTAAAGCGGAAGCAGCGACGCGTAGCCCCAGCACGTCATGCCGAGTGCCCAGAGGAGCACGGCCACGCCGCCGATCGACCACGCCTTGCTACGGCCAGTGCGCTGGGCGCCGCGGTCGAGGAATGGGATCAGAAGCAGAAGCAGTCCACCTGCGCTGAAGAACAGGATCGGAATCGCTTCGTACTCAATGCCGGCGATCTCGCCGCCCGGGATCAGCTTCAGCGTCTGGAACATGAAAACGAAGTACCACTCCGGCCGGATGTTTTCGTAGGCGGGCGCGAAGAGGTCAGCCTTCTCGCCGAGCTCCCACGGGAAGAGCGCTGCCAGCGCGGCCAGAACCCCGAGGGCGAAGATCCAGCCCGACAGATCGCGCATGGCGAAGTGCGGGAAGAACTTCATCGGCTTGCGCTGCTTCGCTTCGTCTTCGCACGACGCCGGAACGCTCATGCCTTTCACCTGCACGAGCGCGAGGTGAACGACGAGGATGAGGAACGTGATCGCAGGAAGCAGCGCGACGTGCCATCCGTAAAAACGCGACAGCGTGCCGCCGGAAACGCGATCGCCGCCGCGAAGGAAGCGAACCATCCACGGGCCGACGATCGGCACGACGCCGGAGATGTCCGTGCCGACCTTCGTCGCGAAAAACGCCAGTTGATTCCAAGGAAGCAGGTAACCGGAGAAACCGAATCCCATGATCAGGAAAAGCAGCACGGCGCCGCTCACCCACGTCAGCTCGCGCGGCGCGCGGTAGGCCTTCAGGAAGAAGACGCTGATCATGTGCAGCACGGCGAAGAAGACCATGAGGTTCGCCGACCAGGAGTGAATCGAGCGGATCAGCCAACCGAACGGTACGACGGTCATGATGAACTCGACCGACTCGAAGGCTTCGTTAGCCGACGGCCGGTAGTAGAGCATCAGCAGAACGCCGGTGCAGACCTGCACGAGGAAGAAGAAAAGCGTCATCCCGCCGAGGTAGTAGAAGACGCTGTAGCGATGGGCGGGAACGGTTTTGTGCGAGCCGAATTCGATGATCGTCGACAGACCGAGACGGTCGTCGAGCCAGCTTTTTGTTCGTTCGAGCATGGATTCGGCCTAAGCGCGCGAGACGACGATCTTCGCCGGCTCGGAGCCTTTGGCGATGAGGTTCACTTTGTAGGCGATGAGCGGGCGTGGCGGCGGACCGGCGACGTTCCGGCCGTTGAGGTCATACGTGCCGCCGTGGCAGTTGCAGAAGATCTGGCTGCGGTCTTTCTGGTATCCGACGATGCAGTCGAGATGCGTGCAGGTGGCGGAGAACGCGCGGAACTCGGTCTCACTGGCTTTGAGCAGGATTACCGGCTCGGCGCCGAAGCGGATGATCTTGAATCCCTTCGCCGAAAAAACGGGATCGGAGACATCCCCGGCCTCCACCTGATTCGTCGTCGCCTCGGGGATCCTTGGCGGACTGGCGAAGCGAATGATGGGATAGATGACGCTCGCGACGAGCGCGCCGAATGTGCCGCCGAGGAGCCAGTTGATAAAGCGCCGCCGCGGGACCGGGACCATACTTTCCATCGACGATTCGCTCCTTCTCATGTGATGCAACGGGTGTATCAAACCGTTCCTCACACGGGGCTCGTCGTGCTGCAGGTCACCGTGGCCTGTGCGTTGCGACACACACAGCATAGTCCCGAACATGCTTGGGTGACGTATGGGCGTCGACGAACGGCTGGACGGACTCGATCAGCGGCTGCGTTTCATCGAAGAACGTCTCTCGGTTTTGGAAAGTGGGCAGCGTTCGGCTTCCGTGAAGCCGCCGGCGACGGTGATCGCCGCGCCCGCGTCTGATCCCGGTTCGGGCACCGTTCTGCTGGTCCTCGCCGGCAAAGCGCTCTTCGTTCTCGGTGGCGCATTTCTGCTGCGCGCGGCGACCGAGTCGGCAGCTCTGCCGGTGCAGATCGGCGTGCTGCTCGGATTTCTGTACGCGATCGGTTGGGGAGTCGCCGCGATGTATGCAGCGCGTGCGGGGCGACGTCTCAACGCTGTTTTCTCGATCGTCGTTGCGTCGATCGTTGCCTATCCGATCGTGTGGGAAGCGACGACGCGCTTCCATGTTCTTTCGGCGACGACTGCGGCAATCCTCCTCGCCGGAATGAGCATCGCGCTGCTGGCGATGGCGCACCGCTTTTCGCTGCACACAGCGGCGTGGATCGCTGTCGCCAGCGCGACGTTCGATGCGTTGCCGCTCGCCTACGCGACGAAGGAAGTAATCCCGTTCGCGCTCGAGCTGACGGTCGTTGGTGTCGTGGCGTTTCTATTGACGATGAACTTCGCTGGCTGGCTGCTGGCGATCGAGAGCGATCTCGTAGCCATCTTCCTGATCATCGCGGCGGTAATTGATGAAACGAAGGAGAGCCGTTCGCCGATCGTCATCTCGTTGTTGCTGTTCGCAGCCTTGTGGATGATCGTGACCGCGCGCGTTCGCGAGCAGGTTGCGGTTGCGGCGCTGATCGGACTGGCCGGCGCGGCCGCGCTCGTTCTCCCGGCATCCTCCGCCGCGGTCCTCGGCGGCGTCGCGGCCGTCGTCGCCGCGGAGATTGCGCGGCAAACATCGTGGCGTGTGTTCGCACTGCAGAGCGCCGCGTGGGGCGTATTCGCAGGAGTGGCCAGCGGACTGTTTACGTACACGGCGTCGGCGTTTGTCGAGAACGACGCCGTGGTCGCGACACCGTTGCCGGCGTTAGCGACGGCGGCTCTCTGCCTGGCAGCTTTCTTCCGCCTCAACTTCGCGCGATTGCCGCTCCTCGCCATCGCCGCGTGCGGCGCCGCCGGCCTGACGATTCATGCGGCGATGCGGATACTCGATGGCAGTGCCATTACGCATGCTCTCTTGCGAACGGCGATTCTCGTCGTGATGGCGCTCGCGCTGGCATCGATCGGCCGCGTGTGGCGCGTCCCCGAAGCATCCCAACTCGGCGCCGTCACGCTGGTTCTGACCGGCATCCAGGTCATCGTCCAGGAGCTTCTCACCGGCAGAGCAGGAATCATGTTCGTCGCCCTCGCGATCTACGGCAGCGCAATGCTCGGCATCGCAAAGTTGCGAAGAACGCCGCCCGCGAGCGCTTGACTCCGCGTCCTCCGCGCCTCCGCGTGAAACGGTTTTATTACAGCGAACCGCGCGGGCGAACAAGGCAGAGCGAGAATCCAGTTTCCCGCCCTGCCGTCACCAATCCAGAAGTGCAAGGGTGGGGAATCTGCCACCCCCGACCCCCGACTCCCCACACCCCTACTTCAGCGTGCGGATGAAGCCGATCACCGACTTGATGTCGGCCGCCTCGAGCTTGCTCTTCGGCATTTTTCCTTTGCCGTCGGTGAGGACTTTCGTGATCTCGGCATCGGTCAGCTTCTTGACTTCAGGAGAGCGAAGGTCGCGCACCTTCAGGTTCTTGCCGACCGGCGTCTGGCCGCTGCCGTCGGCTCCGTGGCAAGGCGTGCATTTCGTCTTGTAGATGGCGGCGCCGTCGGCGAGAGCGACTGCCGGCAGTGCCAGTGCGAACAACAGGGAGCAGGTCAATGTCTTTTTCAAACTCATTTCTCCTTTTGCGACGACGCTACGGTTCGCGGCCTTCGCGCATTGCGAAGCCGGCTGCTTTCCATGAATCGAGTCCGCCGGCCAGCGCCGAGGTTTCGATTCCAGCTTTTCTCAAGTAGAACGCCGCACCGGCGCTCGATTCCTCGTCGGGTCACGTGCAGTACGTGACGATCGGCTTCGAGCCTTTGAGATACGGAATCTCTCCTTCGATGCGGGACAGCGGGATGTGAATCGCGCCGGCGATGTGCGACGCGGTGTAGGAATCGATGTCGCGCACGTCGATGACGACGACCTCGCCGCGCGTCATCCGGTCGTGCAACGTGGCTGCGTCGATGCGCGGGATCGCTTTGAGCGCGCCCGTTGGAATCGCCGCCTCGTTGGCAGCCGGTGCTGGTGCCGGTGCCGCCGGGGTGCTGGCGGCGACCGCGGGCACATCGGGCGCGGTGACGACGTTCCTGCGCATCGCTGCGTACGCCGCGAAGAAAAGGGCAATCAAACAAACAGCGGCTATCGCTACCGTTCTTTTATTCATGATGTCCTCGGGTTCGGCTGCGCCGGAGTTGGTTGCACGACGACGCGATCCTCGACGCTCACGATACCGCGCCTGCAGGACGCCAGCTCGATCAGCGCGTCGCGCTCGGCGCACGAAGTGACTTTGGCGTCGATGGCGATCGCGCCACCGTTGACTTCGACTTTCAATTCCTTCACGCCGAGGTTTCCCCGCCGCAGGATCGCGGCGAGGAACACGCCGGTATCGCCAGCATCCTCGGTGCGCGGCGCGACTTCGATGCCGTTGGCGATGCCGCGAATGCCAGTGAGATCGCGCAACGCATCCTCGGCCGCGCGCTTCTGCGCCTCGGCCGTCACGACGCCCGACAACGTCAGCCATCCATCGTGCGCCGTGACGCGCGGCAGTGGATCGCAAAGGGCGCTGTGATTCTGCAGGATGCTGGCCGCCAGATTTTCGAGGCCGTCGTCGGTCCGATAGCTTCCGATTGCCAGCCGTACGTCGAGCTCGTTCCTCACCTCGACGACGCCGCGAATCTCACCCGCGATCTTCCCGGCGCGGCATTTTTGCGCGTACGTCCGCACGACGCCTTGAAGAATGATCCTCGAGTCCTCGGCAGAAACATTGATCCGCTCCACGTCGACGAGCGGATCCCACCGCAACTCTTCGGTGACCGCGGCCGCCAGGATCGCGGAGGAATCGGCGTTCATAGGTCGTCGAACCATAGCGGCAGCGAGGCGCGCGGCAGGAGGAATCGGGTCACCGATTGATGTGACGTGCATCGCATCCTTCCGAGGGCATCTCGTGCTTTTGGCCGTTCTTGGCGGACCTTGGAGCATCTTGATTTGAGTTGCTTGTACTGTTTGAACTGACTCTGAATCGAGCGCCTTCTCCCCCTCGCTTTTCAGAGGGGGAGAAGGTGTTCGAAGGCCGGATGAGGGGGTGCTGGACTGACGCGGCGATGTTGACCAGGGTCCCCTTGTTTGCCACCACCCCCTCATCCGGCTTCGCGCTCGATGCAAGCGCGAGGTAGAGAATGGACGAGCAATGCTGCTCAGATCTCATCGCGTCCACTCCAACTCGAAGCCCAGAGACTTGGGCGCTCGCTGGTCTCGGACGGCCCGCGCTGCACATCGACATCGCAGCCCGGGATGAGGCGCTCCATGATTTGAACGGCATCGCTCACGTAGTCAGGATCGCGAACGACGAGCAGTACGTGGCGAACATCGGTGGCGGCATCGCGCAATGCATCCGCCATTGCCGCCAACGCTCCATCGGTCTTGAAGTGCGCGTGGCCGGTGCCGAAGAGCGGCATGGCGATGCTCGCGCAACCCGCAACGTCCGCGGCGGCGAGAGCGTTTTTCACGCAAGCGCGAATGATTGCCGCCGATGAATGATGCGCGGCATCGCTGGCGACGCAATGAATGACGGCCTTCGCAGGAAGTTGTCCGGCAGTCGTCGTGTGAACCGAGCCGGCGCTCAATCCGTGGATTCCTGTACGCGAGAATTCCGTTTTGACGATCGCTTTGCACGCGCGGAGAATCTCGAATCCGCCGCGGCTGCGAATCGACGCGCCGGTTCCCATCACCAGCGACAACCTGGGATTCGTCGACGTGCAAAGCGCCTCGGCTGGCGCATCGCTCACATCACCGGCAAAGATCGAGATCCTCATCCTTTTCCCTGTTCCGTGGTCGCCGCCGGTACGGGCTGCATCGAGCTGAGGTACGAGTACATTTTCCAGCGCGCATCGACGTCGTGCTGCACGTTCGCGACATTCGCGGCGCTGAGATCGTGGAAACGGTTTTCCGTCTTCATGAACTCCTCGACCGGGCGCTTGATCGCGCGCGAATCGAGTTGCAGCGCGTTCTCGCCGCGCGCGGCGCGATCGGGATTGAATCGATACAACAGCCACTGGCCCGATTCGACGATCGACTTCTGATGCTGCAGCGCGGTCGTCATGTCGATGCCGTGCGAGATGCAGTGGCTGTACGCGATGATCAGCGACGGCCCGTCATACGCCTCGGCTTCGATGAACGTCTTGAGCGTGTGCTCGTCGCGCGCGCCCATGGCTACGCTGGCCACGTACGCATTGCCGTACGTCATCGCCATCAGGCCGAGGTCTTTCTTCGCGGAGGGTTTGCCGGCGGCGGCGAAGCGTGCAGTGGCGCCGCGCGGCGTCGCTTTCGACATCTGACCGCCGGTATTCGAATAAACCTCGGTGTCGAGGACGAGGATGTTGACGTTGCGGCCGCTGGCGAGCACGTGATCGAGTCCGCCGAATCCGATGTCGTACGCCCAGCCGTCGCCGCCGACGATCCAGACGCTCTTCTTCACCAGCGCGTCGGCGATGGCCAGGAGCTGCTGCTCGTCGGTGCTGTCGAGTTTGTGCATGCGCAGCGAAAGCTCCATGCGGCGCAGACGCACTTTAAGCAGCTCGATGCGCTGGCGCTGCTCGTAGATCTCGACTTCGTTCTTCTGCGGGCAGTTGATGATCGTGTCACAGAGTTCGTCGCCGAGCACCGGCGCGAGACGTTTGAGGATCTCGATGGCGTACTCGCGCTGCTTGTCGAGCGAAAGGCGGAAACCGAGTCCGAATTCGGCGTTGTCTTCGAAGAGGGAGTTTGCCCACGCCGGCCCGCGGCCTTCCGCGTTTTTCGACCATGGCGTCGTCGGCAGATTGCCGCCGAAGATCGACGAGCAGCCGGTCGCGTTGGCGACGACGGCGCGGTCGCCGAAGAGTTGCGACATCAGTTTGAGGTACGGCGTTTCGCCGCAGCCTGCGCAGGCGCCCGAGAACTCGAACAGAGGCTGCTGAAGCTGCTGATGACGAATGAGTCCCGGCGTGATCGAGCGGCGGTCGCGCTCGGGGATGCCGAGGAAGAAGTCCCAGTTGGCGCGCTCGGATTCGAGCAGGGGAGCTTGCGGCTGCATCTCCAGAGCCATGTGTTCGGGATTCGTCTTGCTGCGCGCCGGACAGACATCGACGCAGATCTGGCAGCCGGTGCAATCCTCGGGCGCGACCTGAATCGTGTACGCCAGGCCTGCCCAATCCTTGTGCATCGGTGTCAGCGACTTGAACGTCGCCGGTTTCGTATCGAGGATGCTTGGGTCGTAGGCTTTGATGCGGATCGCGGCATGCGGACAGACCATCGCGCACTTGCCGCACTGAATGCAGGCCGCCGCCTCCCACGCCGGGATCTCCTGCGCAAGATTTCGTTTTTCGTATTGCGCGGTGGCGGTGGGGAAGGTGCCGTCGCACGGCATGGCGCTGACGGGAAGGTCGTCGCCGCGGCCGGCGATGATCTCGAAAAGAACGTCGCGCACGAACTCGGGGGCGTGAACGTGATCGACGTGTCCGGCGTTTGTGGCGGCGACGGAGCTGATCGTGATCTCGTGCAGATTCGCCAGCGTGGCGTCGATCGCTTTCAGGTTCTTCTGCACGACCGCTTCGCCTTTGCGCGAGTACGTCTTGCGCACGGCGTTGCAGATGGCGTCGAGCGCCTCATCGAACGGCATCACGTTGGCGCAGGCAAAGAAGGCCACCTGCATGATCGTGTTGATGCGGTTGCCCATGCCCGACTCACGCGCCACGCGCGAGGCATCGATGACGAAAAGCCGCGCCTCTTTTTCAACGAGCGCGGTGCGGATGTGCGCGGGCAGCTCATCCGAGGAAGTGATCGGCGTATTGAGCAGGAACGTGCCGCCGTGCGCGAGGTTCTTGAGCACGTCGTTCCGCTGCATGAGCGAAGCCTGGTGACAGGCCACGAGTGACGCGCGCTCGATCAGATAGGGCGCGTGGATGGGATCGGGACCGAAGCGGAGATGCGAAACCGTCACGGCGCCGGCCTTCTTCGAGTCGTACACGAAGTAGCCCTGCGCGTAACGGCCGGTGTCGCCGATGATCTTGCAACTGTTCTTGTTCGCGCCAACGGTGCCATCGGAGCCGAGTCCGTAGAACATGGCGCGCACCATCTCGTCACGCTCGACGGTGAACGACGGATCGTAGGCGATGCTCAATCCCGTCACATCGTCGTGGATGCCGACGGTGAAGTGCGGGCGCGGATGCGCGGCGTTCAATTCATCGAAGACGCCTTTGGCCATCGCCGGCGTGAATTCTTTCGAGGAGAGACCGAAGCGTCCGCCGATGACGGTCGGAATCCGGCGCCCTGCCTCGTGCAACGCGGTGACGACGTCGAGGTAGAGGGGCTCGCCGGCGCTTCCCGGCTCCTTCGAGCGATCGAGAACGGCAATCGCACGCACTGTCGTCGGTAGGGATTGCACGAAGCGCGCGACGTCGAACGGACGGAAGAGGCGCACGTTGACGACGCCAACGTTTTCGCCGGATGCGTTCAACGCGTCGACCGTCTCGCCGATCGTTTCGCACGCCGATCCCATGGCCACGATGACGCGTTCGGCATCGGGCGAGCCGTGGTACTCGTAGGGCGCGTAACGGCGGCCGGTGCGTTTCGCGAAACGCTCCATCGTCTCGGCGACAATCGTGGGACATTCGGTGTAGAACTGGTTGGCCCGCTCGCGCGACTGAAAAAAGACGTCGGGATTTTGCGCCGTGCCGCGCATGACTGGATGGTCGGGCGTGAGCGCGCGCGAGCGGTGATCGAAGACGAGCTCCAGATCGATCATCGATCGCATCTGGGCGTCATCGAGCAACGTCACCTTCGCCATTTCGTGCGAGGTGCGGAAGCCGTCGAAGAAGTGCAGGAACGGGATGCGGCACTCCAGCGTCGCCGCGTGCGCGATGAGCGCGAGGTCGTGCGCCTCCTGCGCGCTGGCCGAGCAGAGCATCGCCCATCCCGTGCCGCGCGCCGCCATGACGTCGCTGTGATCGCCGAAGATCGAAAGCGCGTGCGTAGCCAGCGACCGCGCCGCGACATGAAAAACGGCCGGCGTCAATTCGCCCGCGATCTTGTACATGTTCGGAATCATGAGCAGGAGGCCCTGCGAGGCAGTGAACGTCGTTGCCAGCGATCCCGTCTGCAGCGCGCCGTGAACCGCGCCCGCCGCTCCCGCTTCGCTTTCCATCTCCACGACGCTGGGCACAGTGCCCCAGAGATTCGGCCGTTTCTGCGCCGCCCAGTCGTCCGCCCACTCCCCCATGTTCGAAGCAGGCGTGATCGGATAAATGGCGATCACCTCGCTCATCGCATAGGCCACGCGCGCAGCGGCTTCGTTGCCGTCGATCATCGCGACGAGCGGTTTGGCTGGTTGCGGCAAAGTCACGAATGACGTCGGTTTTTCGGCAAGGACTGTCATGCAAAGAACGATAGTTTTGCCGCGACCATCGACTGATGACGCCCGTCATGGGGGGAGGTGATGTGCGTCACTTGGAGGGGCAGCCGGCGCTTCGTGCGGCGTGGAGGCGGGCGGCGGCAAGGTCTGCGAAGGGGTGGAAGTGGCCAATGGCTACAGGCTTTGCCAACTGTTTGGACGTGCACCGGATCTCTGACGGGGCATGCGGCGGTGGCGACCTTTGCGACCGGCCCGACGTGCTCTCCAGCTGTTACTCCTTCATTCCCACGCGCTGAGATTCAAGTCAAGGACCGTCGGTATCGCTTTTGGGTTCAATCGCCTAAACTGAAGCAAATGCTCGCGATCGGCCGGTCGGAATTGGAGAAGAAGCGCCTTGGAATCTACTACACACCGGCGCGGCTGGCCCAAACCCTTGTGGAGTGGGCGATCCGGCGGGCGGACGACACGATCCTCGAGCCAAGCTTCGGCGGATGCAATTTTCTCGTAGCTTCGCACGACCGCCTGCTCAGTCTCGGATGCGATGATCCATTGCAACAAATCTGCGGCACCGACATTGATAAACACGCCCTCGACTCCTTGGGTCGAGCCTTCGGCATGCTTGATGTCAAGAATAGGTTTTTACTTAGTGATTTTCTTTCCACTACGCCGAGCGAGTTCTGCATCCAACAGTTCGACGTCGTTGTGGGCAACCCACCTTACGTCTCGCACCATGCGATTCCACCAGGACAGAAAGGGCGCGCTTGGACGCTGGCTGATGGCTGGGGTTGGGAGCTGCAACGAACTGCGAGCTTATGGGCTTACTTCGTTCTGCATAGCCTTTCTTTCTGCAAAGAGGGAGGCCGACTTGCCTTCGTGCTACCACAATCGTTTCTTCTCGCGAACTACTCAGTCGTCGTACGACAGGCACTGGAAGCCTCATTCGAGATCGTTGAAATAAGGGATCTCCGCAATCGCATGTTCCAGGATCAAGGTACTAACGAGCGATCGGTTTTGCTACTTGCGAGCGGCTTTCGCGGCGCTGCGCGAATTCCAGCGGGCACCGCGCCAAGAGCGCGAAGAGTCGTGTCGGAAAGGCCTCTCCGGACGCACTATATGACATTAGATGGGGGCGCGGCTGTTGCGTTTCGCGCGGCAGCGGCAAGCTCGGTCTTGTTGGGCGAGTGTGTTGATCTCCGGATCGGCACCGTTACAGGCGCGAACTTGGTTTTCGTTGTGGACGGGGAGACGGTTGAGGCAAGTGCTCTCCCAGACGAGGCTCTGCTGCCTGCGCTAGCCAAGATACCCGCGGTTCATGGGCTTGCATACACTGATGACGATCACGTTCGTGCTGTCAAAGAAGGAAAACGCTGTTACTTGATTCGACCCGACAGCAAGTCTCTCAACCGGCAGCCGCTCTCGATCCGACGCTATTTCTCGTCGATCCCGGCGGAGACGGTCGAAGCGAATAGCACATTCAAAAAACGACCCTTCTGGTTCGCTATAGATGACATCCGTGAACCAGACGCATTCCTGTCATACATGCACCACGAAGCGCCGACCTTGATCGTAAACACCTTAAGAGCGGTCTGCACCAACAACATTCATCGAGTGTGGTGGAAGGATCACGTTACTCAACGTCACAAGAAGCTGATCTCGATTTCATTTCTGTGCACGTTCACTCAGCTATCTGCTGAACTCGAAGGACGCACGTACGGTGGAGGAGTTCTGAAACACGAACTCGGGGAGGCTCGAAATATTCGCCTGCTCCTACCAAAATCGCTCATGGACTCCGACGTTGACGCCGCACACATTGAGGCCGACCGGTACCTACGGAAGGGGCAGAAGGCTCGAGCCACGGCGGCAGCCGATGAACTTCTCCTCACTGGCACCTACGGAGCACGCGATCTGAGGCGTATGACAGCGTCGCTTGTCGGCGCGCTTGCTATCATGCGCGATCGAAGGACGGCACGGTGAGTTCATGAGCATTGGCCGCGCTCTACAGATTCGCCAACAGCTGCAACAGGCATTAAGTGCTACGTCGGTCGACACGGAACGAGTCGTCGCTCTCGCGCTCGACCTGTCGGCGCTCGACGCCGACTATGCGCGTTTCACTGTCGACGCGGGCCACATAAGTCGCCTCGGTCTCGAGCTAGTTGCAAAGCAGCAGACGGCAGTTGCGGAACTTGTGAAGAATGCATATGACGCCGATGCGACCGAAGCGAGAGTAACTTTCAGAGGAGCGGACGTGCCGGGCGGTACTCTCAAGGTATGGGACAACGGTCTGGGCATGTCGCGTGATGAATTGATCGACGGCTTCATGAGACTCTCGACGACGGCCAAACAGCTTCATCCATTATCGTTGCGGTTTGTCAGACGTAGAGCTGGGCGTAAAGGTATCGGCCGGTTCGCAGCTCAACGGCTCGGCGAGCGCTTGATTGTCGTGACGCAGCAGGAAGGCGCTCCCACCGCGATCCGCCTATCGATTGACTGGACGACTTTCAAGAGCGGGCTCGACCTTCAAGCTGTCCGAAATCGGATTGAAACCGTAGCAGCTCGAGAAGTGGCCGGTACAACGTTGACGATATCGCCGCTTCGGGACGCATGGAGCGAAGCCGAGGTTCGTGCCGCCTATCAGTCAATTATTGAACTTGTGCAGCCATTCCCGCTTGGACGCATCCCGCGAGAAAAGGGTCCATCTGACCCAGGCTTTCATCCGACGTTTCTGCGCGACACTGATCTCGAATCTGTCGTCGTGGCGGACCCTTGGTCGGAGTACTTCCAATACGCGCTTGCCGAGATCACCGGCTCGGTTGACAAACGTGGCAAGACCGTTTACCGCCTGCGCTCTGAACGTTACGGGATAAACGAGTACATTCGCTCGAAAGAGACATTCAAGCAACTCAGCGGTGTGAGGTTTCGCGCGTACTACTTTATCCCGCCTGAAATCCCGAAGCAGCTCAGGGCGACCGTTATGAATCGCCTTCGCGAGTCTGGTGGGGTTCGGATCTATCGAAACGGCTTTCGCCTGCTTCCTTATGGCGAGCAGAACACAGACTGGTTAGGTCTGGACACATCGTCACGCCGGCGCAAGATACTGCCTCCGCACGCCAACTTGAATTTTCTCGGGTTTGTTGAGGTCACAGATCCGACAGGGGAGCGATTTGAGGAAACCTCGAGTAGAGAGGGTCTCGTCGAAAACGCCACCTATCGCGACCTCCAGCAGTTCGTTTACCGAGGTGTAATCCAACTTGTGCTTCGGGTGGGCTCGGCCCGCGGAAAGAAGCTCCAGGCCGGTGGTCCGCAGAAGCGTCGCTCACTGCTTGAACTTGCCGAGGAGATCCTGGACGACCTCCCACCCGGAGCTGACCCTTCGGCAGCGGCGCGAATCTTGGAGCTTGGCGAAGCAGGTGAGACGCTACTTCGAGAATTGCGCATGATGCGAATACTAGCGACACTCGGGCTCACTCTCGCGGAGTTTACGCACGAAGTTGCTCTGGGCTTCATCGCGGTGTCGGCCGACGTTGCCTCGCTTCGTGAGGAGCTCGGCGGAAACAAGGAGGCGCTGCGGCTGACCGCTCGAGTAGGGCGCCAAGTCGCCTCTCTTAACTCTTACATCGACTATTTCGAAGAAACTGTACGCGACAATGTCGCTGACGAGGTTCATTCGATCGATGTCGGTGATTTGGTGCGCGAGTTTGAGGAGCTCGTGGCGGCACGGAACGCGCGCCTGAACATCGACCTACGAGTCGACGTGAAAAACTATGTTCTTCGCGTCAAGCCGATGCACATATCTGAGCTAACCTCGATTCTGACCAACCTCTATACGAATTCTATGAAGGCAATCAGAACGGCCGGTGTAAAGGGCAAAATTGAGATATCCGTTGGAGTTCGCAATAGATCGGTCGTTTTGACGTTCTCGGACAACGGGTGCGGCATCAAGGAGGCGCACCGGCCCCTCATTTTCGACGCCTTTTTTACCACCACGAACGATCATAACGTGTACTCGGCCGAGGCTCAGCAGATGCGAGGCATGGGGCTAGGGCTCAAGATTGTGAAGGATATTGTGGAATCGAACGGCGGGAGCATTATGCTTGTCGATCCGAAGTCGAAATTCACTACCACGTTCCGTGTAGAGCTGCCGGAGGCTGCTGACGATGGTGCGTAAAATGCCGTACTACCTGTGCGTTGATGATGAAAGTGGGGATCGATTGGAGCCAATCCTAGAGCCATTGCGCCGTAGCGGCGTCGATGTACGCCTTTTCCATCCTGAGCCATTCGACAAGGAAGTGGCTAGGATCTTGTCGAGCGACGCCGATGGCCTGCTCCTCGATCTTCGTCTCGACGATGTCCCCGACCGCACGGGCGCTCGAGTGAGGTATCACGCGCTCTCGCTGGCTCAGGAACTTAGGACGCGGATGACCGAGGGCGATTTGCGCCCGCTGCCGATCGTGCTGTGGTCGGTTGAACGGAAATTTCGCAGGTCTTACTCGAATGACTCGACAGCCCACGACCTTTTCGACCTCGTCGTCTCAAAGACACGGGTTGCGGAACAGCGACGCCCGATAGCGAGCAAACTGATGGCGTTAGCTGCGGATTACCCGAAGCTGCACAGCCCCAAACCGAAGGCTGCGGCGTTCTGGGGACGTGTTCTGAGTCTTGACACGACCGCTCGCGACCTGCTCGATCCTCGGATTGGTGCGGAACTGCGTCCACAAGCGCCGGCGCACGAATACGCGCGCTATGTGATTCGTGAATTGTTGGAGCGGCCAGGGCCTCTGATAGATGAGGCTTTGCTCGCTGCACGCCTCGGTGTTAGCTTGGAGTCTTCTGATTGGGACGCGAGTAAAGAGAAGCTTGACTCAGCCCGGTATGCTGGGGTCTTTTCGGCCGGGTGGCTTCGCTGGTGGTGGCCTGCTGTTGAGAGAAGTCTCCGCAGGATAGCTCCTGAAATGCCGTTTCGAGCTCTTCCCGCATCCGATCGGGTCGATATCCTGAGAAGATTCTGGGGCTTGGATTCCATTGAACCGATCAAGGCCTTGACTAGAAGCACGGGCACCCGCTACTGGCATGTTTGCGAAGTTACTGGGGTACCTCTCGACCCGCAGGACGCCGTTGCCATTGAAGGTGGAGACAGGAAGCCCTGGCAAGATGCATTGTATGTGTCCATTGACGCGGCCCTGAGCAGGCGGGCGGCTGCGAGAGGCATTCGTATTCATCCTCTTGAGGCCGCTCGCCTCGAGGCGATGAACCAAGAGTGACGCCGCGATGTCACGCATCGATCGTATCGCGCTCAGTGACCGCCGAAGACGGTCATCGGCTTTGCGAATCTTGGGAGAGGCTTTGGTTAGCGCCGGAGTGTGTGATGACATCGGACCGCTCGAGAGCGCCGCAAATCAGTGCGCAAGCGGCGGGGCGTCGAGCAGTGGTGAGTGGGGATACGACGTAACGCTTTTGACCTTTCGATTACCGACACTGGACGGAAGCCGTCCGACAGCCCTGAATCACATTGCAGCGAGGCTGAATGTCTCACTCATTGGACGTCGGCCAACCGATGTTATGAACGGCGATCCGTTTTCAAGGCTCGCAGTTGATTGCGTGGTTGTAGGCAGGGTCGGCTCGCTGGCCAATTCGGAGATCGCTAGCGCCGCGTGGCACTTTGACCGACACGTTGGCAGAACTGACGAACCCTCAACCTCGATTCATCCGCTATATCACGCCCAATATGGCGGACGCCAAATGCACTCTCTACGACTTGGCGAAACCTTGCTTTGTGATGCGCCGCGGCTCATTTATCCGCCCATGGATGCCATCCTCGCTGTCGATTTTGTGGTATCGAACTTCTCCTACGGTTCTTGGTTGAAGTTGCGCGAAGATCCTAGCTATGTTCGGATTGTGGCCGCCTCATACCGAGAGTTCTGGCAGCCTTGGTTTTCGTGTATAAAAGAGTCTTGGGCGGAGAACGCGCATATCGTATGGCACCAGCACCAGAGGCTATGCCCAGCCCTGCCTGCGCCGCCCGTACCGTCGACACCTGTGTTGCACGTCAAGAACCCGAGCGAACGTCGCCGCCAACGTGATCGAAGGCGGAAGTGACCTTCCTTGCTGCGTCCGTGTTTGGTCAGTAACCGAGTAGTGGGTCAGACGCCGGGGAATCGCAACGCTTTTGTGTGAGGAGCCTCCGGATCTACTCCGCGTGTCGCCGGGGGTGTCACCGACCTCTCCGTGTTCCTCACCGTGACCACGATCACCCCCTCACGTGCGCCCGCCGCTGCCGTTGCGCGCCGATCGCTGATTTCATCCCGGCACAATGAGTGTGCTGGCTGTGGAGACTGCGGAAGAGATCGAGATTGCTGCGTTCGAACGTCTCAAGCCGCGTCTGGCGGCGCTTTGGGACTCCGTTTTTCCTGGCGATGAAGAGGCGTACACCTCGGTGATCGTGCCTTCGCTGACGTTGGATCCTGGCGAGATGGCGAAGATTGCGGGGATTGATTTCTATGAGGAGCGGCTGCTGTTTCTTCTCATGCGGCTTCGCAATCCGCGGGCTCACCTTGTCTATTTAACGTCGCAGCCGATTCATCCCTTGGTCGTTGAGTACTACCTGCAATTGCTCATGGGAATCCCGGCCAGTCATGCGCGGGCGCGGCTGACGCTCCTTTGTGTTTATGACAGCTCGGCGCGATCACTGACCGAGAAGATTCTCGAGCGTCCGCGCGTCGTCGAGCGGATTCGGGCCTGCATCGCTGATCCGGAGCGGGCCTATCTCACGGTCTACAACTCCACGCCGCTGGAAAGAAATCTCGCCGTCCAACTCGGCATCCCGATGAATGCTCCCGATCCGCGGCTGATCGACTGGGGATCGAAATCGGGAAGCCGGTGGCTGTTCCGGGAGGCAGGTATCGATCATCCGTTCGGACACGAAGATTTGCGCAGTGTCGGTGACATCGTGACCAGCCTCATCTCGATCCATGACCAACGGCCGGGGATCAAGTCGGCGCTGGTCAAACTGAATCACGGGTTTTCTGGAGAAGGGAACGCGCGGTTCGATTATCCGGCGGTTGTTGACCGTACCTCGGTGCGCGATGCGCTTCGCGATCTAAAGTTCACGGTCGAGTCCGAGTCTGTGCCGGCGTTCCTGTTGAAGTTCGCAGCGGGCGGTGGCGTCGTCGAAGAGATGATCGAGTGGGCCGAGGTGCGATCGCCGAGTGTGCAGCTGCGCATCAATCCAATCGGTGAGGTGATCCTCGCTTCCACCCACGAGCAGATCCTCGGCGGATCAGGCGGTCAGGTTTTTCTCGGCTGCCTTTTCCCAGCCAACGACGACTATCGCAACGAGTTGCAGGAAGTCGGAATGCAGGTCGGACAGGCGCTCGCCGAGAAGGGAGTGATCGGACGGCTCTCCGTCGACTTCCTGGCCATCAGGAACGCTTCCCATGAGCGGTGGCGCGTCACAGCCATCGAGATCAATCTGCGGATGGGAGGGACGACGCATCCGATGCTGGCGCTGCGGTTTCTGACAGGCGGTGAGCTTGACCGCGCGACCGGACTTCTGCACGCACCCGATGGCCGCGCCAAGTACTACCGCGCCTCGGACAACGTGCAATCGGAGCGCTATCGCGGACTGCTCCCCGAAGATCTGATCGAGATCGTGACGATCAACCGGCTCGACTTCAATCACCGCACGGGAACAGGTGTGGTCTTTCACATGATCGGTGCGGTCTCGCAGTTTGGGAAGTTCGGCATGACCGCGATCGGCAACGACCGTGACCAGGCGGAAGCGCTCTTCGCCAGAGCGATCGAGGTCCTCGACCACGAGGCAGGCGGGAGGAACCAGTGAGCGAGAAGACGATCACACGCGAAGCGGCAATCGGGCGGATTCGGCGGCAGATCATCGCGATGGCCGAGCCAGGGAAGTCGGTCTGCCAGATCGCGGCGGAAAACAACATCCTCTGCCGCGGGTTCAATCGCGACACTGACGACGAGTTGCGCTGGCGTTATGCGGACAAGGTTCCCGGTGCGTTTGGAATGGCGCGCCCTGAGCTGGAGCGCCGCGCGAACGCCTGGCAGCTCGAGCGCCAGCGGCAGGAAGGATCGCTGCTCTGTTGCGACGTTCAATCGATGTGCTACGAGACGTGCCGCGCCTGGAACGATTTCACCAACGAAGAACTGGCGCGATTCTGCAGGGAGCTGCTCGGCGAGCAGGTTGGCGTGACCGGAAGCATTTCGCTGCCGGTTATCTAGCGTAGTGATTCGTAAATAGCTGTGCGGTTTCTTGTCCCAGTCACGAATCCTGAAGGGAACGTCCCGCAGCCTCTACGAGATGTAGCCCGCTGCGATGATGAGGACTGCCGCGGCGCCGGCGATGGCTTCGCGCATGCCGATGGTTTTTGCGGCGGGGATTGCTTTCGATTGCAATCCGATCGCGGCGCGGAGGAGCAACATTGCCATAACCGCGATCGCGACGGCTGGTGTCAGGCCGCGTTGCCAGAGAATCGCTGTTGCGATGACCGCGGCAACGTGCAGGACGATCGTCGTCGTTCGGCGCTCGTGGCGCAGGACGGCGCGCACAAAGAGGATTGCGGGAAGCATCAGCGATGCGGCGACGATGCCTAACGCAAGCGCGACTTCAACGCTTCGGTCTGAAGCGACGGCGATCGCGGCGGCTGTCGTCGCGGCCGCGCATGCGCCGCAGATCTCTGCGACAAACGAACGGCCATGCTGACGAACGTCGAGCGCGAATTGAATCAACGCGAGGAGCGCGCCGGCCGCGAGCGGCAGAAGGACGCGTGATCCGCTCATTGTCACCGCTGCGAACAGCGCCATCGCTGATGCTCCCGCGTACGCGAGCGCGAGCCATGCGCAGATCATTGTTCGCGGAAACCGTTTCCTTCGCCGCATGTCCTGGACGAAGAGTTTCAGCGGGTGTCGTGCAAGGAAGGCCAGAACCGCCGCGGCGGCGATCATCGATCCGGCAACCGAGGGAGCGACGAGGAGTGCGAGGACGACCGGCTCGAACAACATCGACCATCCGCCATGTTCGACTGGCAGCGCCAGCGGCCTGAGCGCAGTTTTTCGCGGGGTAGCGGATGACACCGGACTGTGAGCAACGACACTCATGAATCGAACATAGTCAGACGACAACCATCGACTGATGACGGCCATCATGAGAATGGGTGATCCGCATCACTCGCGGGGCGCCGGCTGCAATCGAGTCCTCAAAGAACGCGCGCCGAACATGTACCGGTGTTCGCGATCACCCGCCAGCGGTGACTCCCCGCATCGTCCGCTATGGCCTCACCGCCTATTGTGACCGCCAGGAGTCAATATGCGAACGTTCGTCATTGCTACCGTTCTTCTGTTTGCAGCCGCGTTACCGGTGCGTTCGCAACTTACCAATACTGATTGCCTCTCCTGTCACGACAACAAGGAACTCACAAAGGACATTGGCGGCGGCAAGACGGCAAGCGTAAGCGTCGATCCGAAGAAATTCGCCGCATCGGTGCACGGGCCGCTCGACTGTACGAACTGCCACGCCAACGTCAAAGCCTATCCGCACGATCCCGCTCCGAAAGCGGTCGATTGCGCGTCCTGCCATCCCGACAGCGTTGCCGCGTGGGACACGAGCCTGCACGCGAAAGCGGTGAAATCGGGGGTTGCCCGAGGAGCGAAATGCGCCGATTGCCACGGTCAGGCGCATGAAGTGCTGCCCTCGTCCGATCCGAAATCGAAGACTTCGCACGGCGCCATTCCTGCGACCTGCTCGGCATGCCACGGGCAGAAATTCGTGATGGCGAAGGCGGGGCTCAGCAACCAGTCGGCGATCTCGTACGAGGCCAGCGTCCATGGCCGGGCCGTCGCCAATGGATCGGCGAAAGCCGCGGTCTGCACCGATTGTCACGATCATCATGCCGTCCGGCCTGCGAACGATCCGCTCTCCGGCATCTTCAAGTTCAACGTTGCCCGCACCTGCGGAAAGTGTCACGCCACGACTGCCGCGCATTACGCCGAGAGCGTTCATGGAAAGGCGCTGGCGCGCGGCAACTGGAACGCGCCGGTGTGCACGGACTGCCACGGCATTCACACGATCTCGCGCGCTGGCGACGCGGTGAACGGACCCCGCTCGAGCTGCGAGCGATGCCACGCCCAGGTTCGTCTTTCGAAGGAATTCGGCGTCGCCGGAACGCGCGTGGCAACGTATGAATCGAGCTACCACGGGCTGGCTCGAAAAATGGGATCGACGACTGCCGCCAACTGCGCGAGCTGTCATACGGCGCATGACGTTCTGCCGTCATCGGACCCGCGCTCTGCGATCAACCCGAGGAACTTGCAGAAGACGTGCGGGAAATGTCATCAGGGTGCGCAGGCCAACTTCACTCACGGGAAAATCCATCGCGTCGATGGCGATGTGAGCGACACCCCATCGCGCATCGTCACCTGGATCAAGCGGATCTACATCATCCTGATCCTCCTCACGGTTGGCTTCATGGCGCTGCACAACGCGCTGGTGTGGTGGAAGAAAGCGGTTGCGGCGCGGAAAGGACGGGGCCACACCGTCGAGCGGATGAATCTCAATCAGCGGATCCAGCACATGGTGATGGGAACGAGCTTCGTCGTCCTCGTCATCAGCGGATTCGCGCTGGCCTGGCCGAATTCGTTCTTCGGGACTCTCTTTGGCCCCAGCGAACAATTGCGGCGGATGGTCCACCGCATCGCCGCCGTCGTCATGAT
Source organism: Thermoanaerobaculia bacterium (assembly GCA_963719365.1). Lineage (GTDB taxonomy): Bacteria > Acidobacteriota > Thermoanaerobaculia > Gp7-AA8 > Gp7-AA8 > JADGNZ01. The sequence goes on from OY970380.1 coordinate 4,806,635, forward strand.
CGCCATCGGGCTCTATCACCTTGCTTACATGGTGTTCACGCGCGAAGGACGCAAGGGTCTTCGCGATTTCTGGCTCCGTTTCTCCGACGGCCGCGATGCCATCGGCGTTTTCCTCTACTACCTCGGCCTCTCAAAGAACAAGCCGCAATTCGGACGATTCAGCTACGCCGAAAAGATCGAGTATTGGGCCGGGATGTGGGGCACGATCGTCATGGCCCTTACCGGATTGATGATCTGGTACTCTGTCGCCGTCGCGACGTGGATCCCCCGCTGGTGGATCGACGTGGCCACCACCATCCATTATTACGAGGCAATTCTGGCGACTCTCGCCATCCTCATCTGGCACTTCTACCATGTGATTTTCGACCCCGACATCTATCCGATGAATTGGGCGTGGTACGACGGGAAAATGTCTGAAGAGCAGTTCAAAGAAGAGCACCCCAAAGCAATTGAGCCCGCGGAAACGCAAACAACTACGAGTGTCGAAGGGAAAGACTAATGACGGAATCGCCCAAGCCATTGCGGCTTTCGCGCAATTTGATCAGTGAAGCAGGTCTGGGGATCGCAGTCGTAGCTCTCGCCAACCTCGGATTTCTGATTTACCTGGACACAACACGGGCGAATTCGAATCCCTACATGGGGATTCTGACCTGGATCATCGCGCCCATTATTTTCATCTTCGGCATCGTTGTTTACATCGGAGGAATGCTGCTGGAGCGCCGCCGGCGGCGCCGTCTCGCTCCGGGAGAGATTCCGGAATACCCGCGCATCGATCTCAATGAGCGCCGCACTCGCGTCATCATTGTTTCCACCGCGGTCGGCCTCATTCTGTTCGTGACGATGTCCGTCATCGGCAGTTACCAAGCGTATAAATATACCGACTCCGACGCTTTTTGCGGCACGGCCTGTCACAAGGTCATGACGCCGGAGTACACCGCGTACCAGGCGTCGCCGCATGCGCACGTCGGCTGCGCGGGATGCCACATCGGGCCGGGAGCGGGCTGGTTCGTGCGCTCCAAACTCTCCGGTTCTTATCAGTTGTATTCGGTCATCGCCCACAAATACCCGCGCCCGATTCCGAGTCCGGTCGAGAATCTCCGTCCGGCGCAGGAAACGTGCGAGCAATGCCATTGGCCGGCGAAGTTCTTCGGCGCGCAATTGAAAGTATTCGACCATTACGCCTACGATGAGACAAATACGCCGAAAGAAGTGCGCATGCTCATCAAGACCGGCGGCGGAAGCGCGTCCGGAGGGCAGACGAGCGGCATCCACTGGCACATGAACATCGCCAATGAGATCACCTATGTCGCCACCGATAAACAGCGCCAGGTCATTCCGTGGGTGCGCGTCAAAGACCGCCAGGGCAACATCACCGAGTACAAGGCGGCCGACTCCAAGCTGACGGATGCGCAGCTTGCTACGGCGACGAAACGGCGTATGGACTGCGTCGACTGCCACAACCGGCCGACACACATTTATCGCTCGCCAGACCGCGCCGTCGACACCGCGATGTTCACCGGGAAGATCGATAGCACGCTGCCGTTCATCAAGCAGCAGAGCGTGGCGATCCTGGCCGCGGACTATGAATCGACGGATGCAGCCGTTAATGCCATTGCGAAGGCGATTCCCGCGTATTACGCAAAAACTTACCCGGACATCTACAAAGCGAAAGCCCCGCAGGTCGCCGGAGCCACCGCCGCCATCCAGGATATTTTCCGGGCCATTCGTTTTCCTGAGATGCGCGTCGATTGGCGCACACATCCCGACAACCTCGGCCATTTTGCGACGATGGGCTGCTTCCGTTGTCACGACGATCAGCACGTCAGCAAGGATGGGAAGAAAATCAGCAAAGACTGTCAGATTTGCCACACGGTTCTGCCCGATGCGACGGCAAATGCGAGCCCCGTATTTACGCATCCTGTCGACATCGGCGATCTGCGCGGCGTCAATTGTTCCGACTGCCATACCGGCGGCGGCATGTAATGAATCACAGGAGGTAAACAATGAATCGAAAATTGGTAGCAATCATCCTGAGCGTTGCAGTCATTCTGATCGCCGCGCCGGTCGCGTTTGCCGCGCCCGACGGTGGTGCCCTTTACAAAGCGAAGTGCGCAAGCTGCCACGGAGCCGATGGCGGTGGCATGACGCCGATGGGGAAGGCGATGAAACTGCGCGATCTGCGCTCGCCTGAAGTGAAGAAGCTGACGGATGCAGAGCTGACGAAGGTGACGGCAGACGGCAAAGGGAAAATGCCGGCCTACAAAGGCAAACTGTCCGACGCCAACATCAGCGCGGTCGTCGCGTACATGCGCACCTTGAAATAGCCAGCAGGAACAGGAGCGCCGCCGCGGTGGCGGCGCTCCGTTGCTTTACCATTTCCGGCGTGCTCGATCCGCCTTCCGACCCTCTCCCCGACATCGGCGACGATCCACGCTTTCATGCAGCACTCGCGATGCTGGCGGCGCATGACTACTTCGAAGCGAGCGATGAATTCGAAGAGCTTTTCTTCGAGGCCGTGCGTGACGAAGTCGAATTCGCGCGCGTTTTTCTGCAGCTTGCGGCCGGCGGCGTTCATCTCGAGCGCCGGCAGTGGCGTGCCGCCGCGCAGCGTCTCGACGAAGCGGTTCGCGCCATCGCGCGCGTGACCAACGACCGCGGTTTCGACCTGGCCGGGATGGCGGCGGAGTTGCGGACGCTGATCGAGCAGGTGCGGCTGGGATCGGCCTTCGAATGGCCGCGCGTGCTGCGCCGCTGATCGATCGCCAAATGGGGCCGCCGGGTCGCTCGTCACACGCGCCTGTGACGGCGGGTGCGGTCGCGCTTGCGAGAATCGAGCATCGTGAACGCGTGCCGCCCGACGTCATTCTCATCCACCCGCCCAGCGTCTTCGATTTTCGCGAGCGGGCCATCGTTTTCGGACCGATCAGCGACGTCATTCCATCGACGCCGGTCTTCGAAATGTACCCGGTCGGATTCCTGACGCTGACTGCGTACCTGCGGCGTCACGGCTACGGCGTGCGCATCGTGAACCTGGCGTTGCGGATGATGCGCAGCCGCCGCTTCAGTCCCGAAAAGTTTCTGCGCAAACTGCATCCCAAACTGTTCGGCATCGATCTGCATTGGCTCCCGCACGCACACGGTGGACCGGCGGTTGCTGCATTGCTCAAGAAACTTCATCCCGAGATTCCGATCGTCTTCGGCGGCATCTCTGCAACCTGTTTTCATCGCGAGCTGATCGAAGATCCTGCTGTCGATTTCGTCCTGCGGGGCAGCGTCACGGAGCCGTCGCTGCTCGCCCTCGTGCGCGAGATCGAGGGCGAACGGCGCTTCGAACTGGTTCCTGGTCTCACATGGAAAGAGGATGGCAAGGTTCGCGTGAATCCCGACGCCGTGCTCCCCACTTCGCTCGACGAATACGATTTCGACCTCGGCGCCATGATCCGCTCCGTCGCCCGTCACCTCGACTTCTGGACCAGCGTGCCGTTTCAGGCGTGGTGGCGGCATCCCATCACCGCCGTATTCACCGTTCGGGGCTGTGCGCGGCGCTGCATCACATGCGGCGCGTCGAACGCCGCGTTCCGTCGCTTCATGCCTGGACATCACCCACTCCTGCGCGGTCCGGAGGCGATCGCCAAACAGGTGCGGCAGCTCGCGGCGATCACGCGAACGCCGATTTTTCTCGTCGGCGATCTTCGCGACGGCGGCGGGACCTACGCGCACGATGTCATCGATGCGCTGGCCCGCACGCCGGTCTCGAATCGTATCGTGTTCGAGTTCTTCGATCCGCCTGATGCGGAGCTTGTGGCTCGCATCGACGCATCGATCCCATCGTGGGGCGCCGAGCTCTCCCCCGAAAGTCACGACGAATCCATCCGCAGCCTCCTCGGCAAAGCGCGATTCACGAATGCGCGAATGATGACGGCGATCGAGTCGGTGATGGCTTCGCGCTGCGAAAACCTCGACCTCTTTTTCATGATCGGACTTCCGGGCCAGACCTCGGCGAACGTGACGGAGACTGTTGACGCGATCGAAGAGCTCTTCGTCCGTTTCGATCACCGGCTCTCCGCATTCATCACGCCGATGGCGCCGTTCGTGGATCCTGGCAGCGACGGCTTCGCGGATGCGGAAGCTCATGGCTACCGCTTGCGCGCGCGGACATTGGCCGAGCATCGCGCGCTGCTGGAGACGAACGATTGGGAATCGATGCTCAACTACGAGACGGAGTGGATGACGCGTCATGAGATCGTCGAAGCGACATACAACGCCGCGGAGCGCCTCAATGACCTGAAGCGGCGCTACGGCAGAATCAGCGACCAGCGCGCGGGTCGTGTCGAAGCGCGCCGGAGCGCAGCGCAACGATTGGGCGGCGAGACCCAGGCGGCGTCGAAAGGGACGCTGAACGATAAAGCGGAGCTGTTCAAGCCGGGCGCGCTCCTGCGGAACTTTCGCATCGGGGGAGTCCTGCGGTTGTTGTTTGGAAGTTCATAAGAACGTCCAAAAGCAGAATGTTCAATGTTTACTGTTGAATGTTGGATGTTGAATGGATGCAATCGCGGAGCGCGGACATTCAACATCTGACACTCAACACTGAACATTGAACATTCGCTGTCCATCGCCGCGCTTGCCACGCCCAACCTAAATCGCAGCCAGTTGTTCCCTTGCATGTCCCACGGCCTGATACGACTGTGCCGCGTTTGCATTCACGGTCAGTACCGGACAGCGGCTCTGTTGCACGACGCGCTCGGCGATGGAGCCGCGAAGGCTGTCGGCGGGACTGCGATCCGCGCTCACGTCGATGACGATGAGATCCGCGGCGGTGGCGAGAGCGAGGTCGAGGATCTCTTCCGCCAATCCGCGTCGTGGAACAGTCTTCAATTGGCAGCGGCCGGCCAGTTCCGGCGGCGCCCATTCATGCAGGCGGATCAACTCCTGAATGCTCGGCTGCAGCTCCTGATCTTCAAGGCCGTGAACGAGAAGGATCGGTGCCTTGTCGTCGTCTGCGAGAGCGCCGGCTTGCCGCAGCGCCGCGGAACAGGCAGGCGTGAAATTGACGGCGCAGAGAATTCTGCCCACTGATGCGTTTTCCGAGGCGCTGGAATTGACGGCGATGACAGGGACGGGGGAGGTGCGCATCACCGCTTCGGTGACGGAGCCCGTAAGCAAGCGCCGGATGCCGCTGCGTCCGTGCGTTCCCATGACCACCAGGTTCGCGCCGGAGACTCGCGCAGCCGCAGTGATGGACTCCATCGGTTGTCCAACCATGACCATGATGTCGTAGGGAACTCTGGCGCTGATGTTCCGCTCCGCGTGCAACGCGAGTCGCTCACGCGCCGCAGCGATCAGCGACTCCGGCTCCGCGGTGGGCACGCCGGCGCCGCTGCTCGTGAAATCGAACGGCGGAACGAACGTATCGGCATAAACGACGAGGAGGTGGGCACCGAATCGTTCGCCGAGCGCGCTGGCATAGCGAACGGCATGAGACGCCGGAGCGCTGAAATCCGTAGGCACGACGATTAGTCTCGGAACGAGTGATTCCATGCGCCACCTCCTCAATCAATGCGGTCTTGCCGCCGCGGACTTTGAAGCCCGCTGGGATCAAGGTAGGTCGCTGCCGAGGCGCCGAGTATGACCGGCATCATTCGGAGATGTGATGGAGAAGGTAGCGCTATCGCGATGAATCGGCCGGGAGAATGCGAAAGCTCTTTCGTGGCGCGGGACGAATCGCGCGGAAGTGACGCTCATCGAGAGTGAGGACGTCGAACGTGTCGTAGCGCGCGGCGAGGACGGCGATGGATGCGTCGGCCAGTCCGATGCCGAGGGGGCGGTATTTGGTGATGAGGTGCCGCGCGGCTTCGACCTCTTCTTCGTCGAACGTTGCCAGCTCATACGCGCCCCTTCCAACCTCGGCAAGAAAGAGAGTCTCGGCATCGACCCCGCCGAACTTCTGGATCAGGTAGTCGGTTTCGGCGAGAACGAACGGCGAGATGATCAACGGGGGAGTGGCGCTCAGGAGCGCTTCCGCACACTCCTCGTGCCAGTTTTGATCGCTGAACAGTGCAGCCAGAATCCCGCTTGTGTCGACAAGAATCAACGGCCGAATCTCTCGAGCAGCGCCTCGGCATTCTCGGCGATGGTCGGATCTCCGAGGCCGCGTTTCATCAATGGAATTCGCGGAGCTGGCGAGGTTGACGCCAACGTGGCCGTGCTGATGGCGTCGCGGATCACTTGCGCTTCCGGCCTGCCGCTGCTGCGAGCCAGATTTTCCAGCCGCTTCTTCAGCTCGTCAGGAAGATAGATCGTCGTCTTTCTCATACCATACGTATACCATACGTTGGACGTTCGAGGGAAGGGCGGATGCTGATCGCGCCACCAAATAGACGCGTGGCCGTTATACCCGGCGCAGCCCTCGGAGGAATCATGAAAACAAGAGTCGCACGATTGCTGATCGTCGTAGCAATGGCCGCCATCGGTTTCCAGTCACCCGCCTATGCGGTCAAAGGCTACTCGGCGATGTCCGAGAGCGAGAATTTCCATTCGGTCACGCGGACCAAAGTGTTCACGCACGCGATTCGGGCCCCTTGGACCGCAGCGCGGCTGAAGGTTGCCATGCGCGTGGATGCCGGCGGCGCGACGCTGCGCCTGATCGATGCCAAGGGATCGACGCGTTGGGAGAAGGTGTTCGAAAAAGGAGCGACATCAATCGATCAGACGTTTCCCGGCAACGGAGACTGGCGCGTCGAGCTTCGACTCGAAGGCGCGACGGGACGGTACGAGATTCACCTGATCGCGGTCTGAAACTCTAGGATCCGTGGGCAAAGAGGGGTCAGGTCGAAACCGAAACTGACGACACCTCGCTACGGACATTCCGCTCGATACAGGCCGTCGTCAGTTTCGGTTTCGACCTGACCCCTCGGCTAGCTCACTGCCGCGTCAACTCCACGCCGGTCGCCAGGAACGCGACTTCGTCCGCGGTTCCGTCTTCGTTGCGCTTCAGCGTCGCGCCTTCTTCGGTGAGGTGATCTGCTTCGGCCTTGCTCAGCGTCTTGATCGTCGTCACGCCTTCCGCGCGGGCTTGCATTCCTTTGGCGGTCAGAGGAATCGTGAATTTCTCATCCTTGAATGTGACGCGCACGCTCTTTTTGCCCGGAGCCGGCGCGAGCTCCATCCAGCAGCCCATGTTCGTACACGACTTCTGGATCACGCCTTCGACGACGACGGCGTCCTTCATGTAGTCCTTGGGCGATTCGAGGACGGTTTCGAGCGCGACCGGCTTGGATGAGGACACAGGCGCTCCGCGCTTGACGACTTCGGCGGCGAAGGTCGTTGTGGCGGCGAGCAGAATGACGGCGGCGATTGCTGTGCGTTTCATGATTTGCGGAGGATAACGCGTGACGCCGGCAAGTGCGGTTAACAAGATCAAAAACGTTTCACGCGGAGTCGCGGGGATGCGGAGAAAGCCTCCGCGTCTCCGCGTGAAAACAAATCAACGTGAGGCACGCGGAGAGCCCAATTCCCACACCGCGATGAACCGCAAGCGATTCGGGTAGGGCGGGTCGGGCGGGAACGAGCGTGGCGGCGCGCCGAGGTCGTAGGCCAGGAGCGCGGCTTCTTCGCTGAACCACGTTGCGTCGATTCCCTCGGAACGCGCTTGATCCAACAGCCGCGATGCCGTTGTCGGATCGTTCTGCGACCAGGCATCGCGCGCTTTGATCAACGTCGCCACCGCCGCATTCTCCTCGGCATCGGCCAGCGCCGGCGCGGGGCCAAACGCAACGCTGACCTTTTCGCGCGCCTCGAAGAGACGCAACGCCAGATAGTCGATCGTTCCCGGCTCGGCGAGTTTTGCGGCGAGTCGTAATCGTCGATCGCGGCCGTCGATGTCGCCGCGCCGCGATGCCACGTACGCGCCGAACACGTTCGCTTCGAGCTCGTTCTCGGGCATGGCGGCATCGTGCGCTTTGACTGCGGCCAGATCGAGCGCGGATGCGGCGCCGCCGAGGTCGTTGGCGCCGATGCGGGCGATGCCGGCGAGGATGCGCGACTCGATCGCGACCGGCCCGAGGTTGCTGATCGTGGCGCTCTCCGCGGCGGCATCGAAAAGCCGCCCCGCCTCGGACGCGTGCCCGCTGCTCCAGGCGATGCGGCCGCGCGCGTAGGCGACGAGCGCCGGTTTGCTGGCCAGTTTGCTGCGTTGCAAATCGCGCGTGGCTCCGGCGACGTCGCCGAGCGAGGCGCGGTCGGCGAGCACGATCGCGAGACGCCGGTCGTCGGGCGCGCCAACATCGATCCGCTGCAGTTGCGCGAGCGCGGCCGGAAGCTCGCGCCGGGAGAGATGCAAATGTGCCAGCGCCAGACGGAGGCGCCACGCTTTCGGGCGCAGCTCGAGCAGAGACGACGATAGCGCCATCTCTGTGCCCGTGCTATTTCCCGGCAGCAGGTAGCGGCAGAGAAGCGCTTCATAAGTTGATGTCGAGCTGGCGAGGCGTTTCGCCGTTTCGGCGGACCAGCGGCTGCCCTCTTTGCGATCGCCGCTGTAGTAGGCGAACGAACCGAGAAACGCGGCGGGCAGCGGCGGTGCCCCCTCGCGCCGTGCCGCCTCAGCCAGCAGTTGCATCGCCTCGGAGCGATCGCCGGTGCTGTCCGCGTGCAGCGCAAGTGCGACCAGCCGCCGCGTTTCGCTGTCACCGGTGACATCGGAGCTTCGCAAGTCGTAGCCGTCGTCGATGACCTCGGACTGCCGGCCGATCAACCAGAAGGCGACTGCGGCGATAGCGATCGCGACGATGATCGATCCTGCGATCAGCCAGCGCATCGAACGCGGTTTGACGTCTTCAACACCTTTGCTGACGATCGATTGGCTTCGATTGCGAAGCGCTTCCGCGACGGCGGCACCGTTCGGGAAGCGCTCGCGCGGATCTTTCTCCAGGCAGTGTTCGACGATGTCGCGCATGCCGGCCGGCAGATTCTTCGCGGCATCGCGATCGAACGGCGCGTCGCGAAGCACCGAGGCGATGATCTCCATGTTGCTGTCGCGTTTGAACGGACGCTGGCCCTGCAGCATCTCGTACAGAACGCAGCCGAATGAGAAGACGTCGGTCGCAGTGGTGAGCGGCCTGCCCGCGAGTTGCTCCGGCGATGTGTAGCCGATCGTTCCCATCAGGACGCCGGGCTCGGTCAGCGCGGCGGTTTGGATGGCCGTGTCGATGCCCGCGAATGTCTGCTGCATGCTGGCCAGACCGAAGTCGAGAATCTTCACGCCGCCGCCGGGCGTGAGGAAAACGTTTTCCGGTTTGAGGTCGCGGTGGATGATGCCTTTCGCGTGCGCGGCGGCGAGTCCGTCCGCGATGGCGTTGGCGATGCGCAGGATCTCGTTTTCCGGAAGCGGCGATTTCGACAAACGCGCGCGAAGGGTTTCTCCTTCGAGCAACTCCGTGACGACGTAATGCGTTTGCCCTTCGCTGCCGACGTCGAACAGCGCGACGATGTTCGGATGCGAAAGCGCGGCAACGGCGCGTGCCTCGCGCTGGAAACGTGCGAGCGACGACGGATCGTCAGCAAGGTGCGAGGAGAGAACTTTGACGGCGACATCGCGGCCGAGACGGGTGTCGGCGGCGCGGTACACCTCGCCCATTCCACCGCGGCCGATCAACTCGCCGATCTCGTAAGGTCCGAGCCGCGTACCGCCCGGAAGTGTCATGCGTGGAGTATGGACGAGATCGGGGATCGGAGGGTGTGGCGATCAAAATGGCCCAGTCAACTTTCGGCGACCATCAGCCGGAGGTCTGCGCCGGAGACTCCGAGGCTGTAATTTCGAGCTCCTTCTCCCCCACGCTTTTCAGTGGGGGAGAAGGTGCCGAAGGCGGATGAGGGGGCGTTCAAAGTGATCCAAACTCGAGCAATCGCGCGCGAGCAAATCCCCCCTCATCCGGCTTCGCCACCTTCTCCCCCCGCAAAAAGCGCGGGGGGAGAAGGCGCTCGATGAGAGGTTTGGGCGTGAGAGTTAGGGGCTTCAAACGACGGAACGAGCTAGCCGCGTCCGTTGCGTTTGGGAACCGCCGGCCCTGCATCGCTCCATGCTTTGAGTATGGCTTTGTCTGCGTCGGTGAGTTTTCCGCTGGGATGGAGCGGTTTGTAGAACCATAGCGGCATATCGCCTGATCCGACTTCGTCCCAGATTCCTTTGCGGCGCCGGTTCTGGCGATCCTGCGGCATCTGCTGCCAGGCGCTGAAGTTCATCGCGCGCCGGCCTCCCATCACATCGCGATAGAGCAGCCACGAAACGGGTGCGATGCGGCTGTACCAGGGCCAGATGGTTTCGTTGGAGTGGCAGTCGTAGCAGCTCTTGCGCAGCACCGCTTTCACTTCCGGCGGCGCGACGATCTCGCCAGTCACGGGCGGATTTGTCTTCGCAACCGGAATGAGCTGAATGAAGACGATTACCGCCAGCAGACCGAGGAGGATCTTGTTCCGCGTTTTCATGCGGGAAGAGTAATGCCTCTACCGTGCCGGGAAATCAGAGATCACGTGATCAGAAGTAAGAGATTCGGGACGAGGCGGCAGGTAGCGCCTGATCTCTTGTCTCTGATCTCTGCCTCACCTATTTCGGCGGCTTGACCGGCTGCGGCGCGACTGCTGCCGGCGCGGTCGCGTTCGGCTTCGGCATCACGACCAGACCTTCCTGCACATAGCCTGGAGGTGCCGGATTGAAGGCCATGCTCTGGCGGGAGTGATCGTTTGGATACGCCTTCAGCAGCGCGATGTCGACAAGATTGCTGTCGAGGATGCGTGGATTCACGCGGACATCGAGCAGTGCGGGATTGATCGTGAAGGCCTTTGCGTAGTAGTCGATCGCGGCGCTCTGATGATTGCGCTTCTCTTCCATCAGGCCGAGTTGGAAGAGAGCGGCGGAGTGGCCGGGCTTGTAGTGGACGGTGCGAGAAAATGCGTGGTGCGCGCCGATGAGGTCACCGCGCGACATGCGCACGAGCCCGAGGTTGTACCAGCCGGGATAAAAGTGGGAGTCGGAATTGACGGCGCGCTCGAACTCAGTCTCGGCATCCTTCGGGAAGCCCTTCTGGATGAGAAGTTGTCCGAGCGTGTTGTGCAGCGCGGCTGAATTGGGATTGGCGCGGAGGTCGTTGACCGTGCGCGTGATCTCGCCGTCGACCCAGACGCCGGTGTTGAGGTATTTCGCGTAGAACGGATTCGCGTATGGGTTCGAGTCGTGATGCTTCGTGGTGGAGCAGGCGGCCACCGCCACTGCTGCGGCTAGAAGTAGGAGTCGTTTCATCATCATTCCTGAATTGGTTTCGCTTTCAGTTTCACTTTGCCATCGACGACGTCCACACGAAAGGCGACGGCGGCGACATGATATTTCGCGCGAACGAGATCGCTTTGCTTCTGCACCATCGTTTTCAGTTGCTCGATGGTGATGTTCGTTAGCCGTCCGAGCTTGAGTTGTTCCTTCTCGATATCGCCAAAGAGCCGTTGAATCTCCTCGCCATTCGAGCCCGGCGTTACCGTTACATACGGATCGGGCTTTGCGTACGTTACGCGCGGCGCCGGGGCAGGCGGAGGCGGCGAGGACTCCCGGAGTGCAGCCGCACGGCGCCGGAAGTCGATCGGCCCTTCTTCGCGCTCGCGCATCTTCCGGCCCCACAACTCGCGCAACTGGTTGTAGCGAGTGAGGAGTTGCGAGTAGCGGAAGCGGCGCGTGTTGTCGCGCATCTTCTGCTTGCCCAGCTCGTAGATGTAGACCTCGAGCAGCCGGCGCTCGTGCATCGGGGGAAGCTTCTGGATGCCGGAAAAGAACTGGTCGTACTTGTTCTTCAGCTTCCGGATGTCCTCTTCGAGCTTGTCGAGCTCGTCGTCCTGTTTGATCATTTCGGCGGTCGGGTGCCGGCTATCGGGGGTCGGGCGTCGGAGAAAAGCCAGGAACCTTGCCTGTGTATCTCCGACCCCCGACTCCCGACCAGCGACACCCGCAACTACAATACGCGCTCCATGCCCAAAGCGACCGCAGATTCGGGAGATTCCTCGCTGCGGCGGATTCCGTCCGTCGAGCGGATTCTCACCAGCGAATCGTTGCGGGACATGGTCGCGCAGTTCGGGCGTGAGCGGGTGAAGGACGCCGTCTGCCTGCATCTGGAAACCATTCGCCGCGACCGCGTGCTGTTCGATGAGAGTGCTGCCACGAGCGATGTTCGCGCGCGGCTCGCCGTGGCAACGGAATCGACGCTGCGGCCGGTCATCAACGGCACCGGCATCATCATCCACACGAACCTCGGGCGCTCGCCGATCGATCCCGCGCTCTGGTCGCGCGCCGCGGCCGTCACGACCAACTACTCGAATCTCGAATTCGACCTCGATGAAGGCTCGCGCGGACGCCGCGACGAGCACTTGACGGAGTTGTGCCGCACGCTCTTCGGCTGCGAGTCGGCGGTGCTGGCGAACAACAACGCCGCCGGCACGCTGCTCCTGCTCGCTGCCGTTGGCGCGGGGAAGGAAGTGATCGTATCCCGCGGTGAGCTGGTGGAGATCGGCGGCTCGTTCCGCGTGCCCGACGTCATCCAGCAGGGCGGCGCACGGCTGCGGGAAGTGGGAACGACCAATCGCACGCATGCCGCCGATTACGACGAAGCGGCGTCGGATGCGTCGGCAGCGATCCTGCGCGTCCATCGATCGAATTTCGAGATCGTTGGGTTCACCGAGACGCCGTCGATCGATCAGCTCGTGGCCGTGGCGCGCGATCACCGGCTGCCGCTTCTGTACGACGAGGGAAGCGGGCGCGTCGTCGATCTCTCGCCGTACGGTTTCTCGCGGCAGCCAACGATTCGCGAGCTTTTCGCCAGCGGCGTCGACGCCATCACCTGCTCGACCGACAAACTGATCGGCGCCACGCAGGGTGGCCTCATCCTCGGGCACGAGGACATCATCCGCCGCTGCCGCAAACATCCGCTCATGCGCGCGCTGCGTGCGGGGAAGGAATCGTACGCCGTCATCGCCGAAACCTTGCGCGTGTTCGCGACGGCCCGATACGAGACGGACGTTCCGATCTACCGGATGCTGGCAACGCCGCTCGACGCGCTTCGTTCGCGCGCCGAAGAGATGGTCCGGGGGACGGAGTGCCGGGTGATCGAGAGCCAGTGTGCGCTGGGCGGCGGCACTACGCCATCGGAGACGATCCGCTCGATTGCGATCGAAGTGGGTGGCGACGCCAGCGCCCTCGCCGCGCGCTTTCTCCGGCATTCCACGCCCATCGCCGGCCGCATCGTCGACGACCGCTTTACGATCGAGGTGCGGACGTTGTCGGAGGCTGACCGGCAGTCTGTGGCCGAAGCCATTCGCGCATAACGGACCAGTCCGGCGTTTACGCACGCCCTCCATAAATGTACCTTGCTACAATGAAGCGGAAGGTGTAGTTTTGCCGGGATCGCCGTCACCGATCGATGACCTGATCAAGCTCCTCCCTGGCAGCGACGGCCGGGCTGGCCGGTGCCAAAGGATTTTCCGGCCGCGCGACAGACCTTCGTCGCGCGGCCGCGGGGTGGGCGGCACGGTTGTACTCCGGCGCACGTCTCAACTGTTCGTCAATTGGGTGGCGTTGCGACCACACTCTTCGAATCCGCGCTGACGCTGCCGCGCGCCAGCATCGCTTCGATCTGCGATCGCGATTGCTCGCTCAGCGCGTCTTTGGCGCGAACTCCGGCGCCCGCCGTTTCGATCGGCGTTCCGGCGCGCACCGTGACGACGCCGGGCGTGATCTTCTTCGCGCCGACGCGGAACACCTCGTATGTCCCGTCGATCGCCAGCGGCAGGATCGGGAGCTCGGAGCGGATCGCCAGCAGGAACGCGCCGCGCTGAAACGGCCGCATCGCAACCTCGGCCGATCGTCCTTCTTCCGGGAAGATGACGATCGTGTTGCCGCGCCGGATCCGCTCGACGGCCAGGTCGAATGACTTGACGGCGGTACGCCGGTTCTTGCGATCGATCGGGATGAAGCCGGCGCGTCCGATGGCCCAGCCGAAGATCGGAATGCTGAAGAGACTCTTCTTGGCCATGAAGCGGATGGGTTGCGGGATCGCCGCGAAGATGCAGGGGATGTCGAAGTACGAGTGATGATTGGCGATGAGGATGTAGCGCTTACCGCGGTCGATGCGCTCGATGCCGTCGCCGCGCAGATCGATCCCCGCGCCCCACACGATCGCGCGCGCCCACAGACGGATGATGGGCTCGATCAGCGGCGACGCCAACGACAGCATGGCGATAATCAGCACCGCTAAGGCCAGCGGAATCGTGACAACGATGGCAACGATCGCAGCCCATATCGTTCGAAACATTCGGCGCGCATCTTATAGGGAGTGCGGTCGTCTCGACCGCGGGCACTCGGGCGTCCCGCCCGAGTGCTGCCGGGCCAGAATCGAAAATCAGCCGCGTGAAAAAGCCCTGCTACTAATCGTTCTGCCCGGGATACTGGCCGAGCTCTTTGATGAATACGTGGCGCAGGTAGCCATTCGGCGACTCGAAATAGAGAGTTCCTCGCACCGTGACTGGCTCGTTCAGCCGGCGATTGTCCGGGCCATAGCTGATGGCTTTGGCCCAGAACTCGATGGAGACGCTCTGGTGCGGCTCGATCGGTTTCTTGAAGTAATACGAGCGATGTGAGGGATCGAGGTTGTAGGCGCCACCCTGAGGATTCACCGTGATGATCTCGACTCTGGCGAGGGTGATCGGCACGTCGGCGCGGTTGCCGATATCGAGGCGATACTTCACTTCGAGCGGTCCGTCCGGGTAGTTCGCCTCCGCGGCGCCGGCGAGCTGCCGGATCTCAAAATCGGGATCAGGGATGCTGGCCTTCTGTTGCGGGGCAGTGGGTGCCGAGGAGGAACAGGCGGCCAGAACGAGCACGGCGGCGGCGAGGAGGTTTCTCATTCGCCGATTCTAGAGCAAGAAATGAACCGCGCCCCATCCCACGGCGCCCGTTCCGAAACCAACGTGCAACAACTCCTGCCGGACGGTGCTAACGTAATGAATTCACTCAGTGGGAGAGACCGGATTGTCGGATGTGATTCCTGTCGCGAAACAGGCAAAGCAGGTTGGTGCGCCGTCTGCGCATGAGATGCTCGAGCACCGCCTCGCGTTCGAGCGGCTCATCTCCGGGATCTCCACGAACTTCATCAACGCCAACGCCGCCAACGTTGCACGCGAGATCACCGCCGCGCTGCAGAGCGTCGGCCGTTTCGCCGGTGCCGACCGCGCCTACATCTACATGTTCAGTGACGACAAGGCGTGGGCGGTTCTCACGCACGAGTGGAATGCCGATCCCGGCGCCGCTCGCGGCCTCGGCGAGAAAGTTCCTTTCGCGGCCTTCCCCTGGACTTCCGCGCAGATGAACGATCTGCAGCAGTTGACGATCTCGATCGATGATCTGCCGTCCGATGCGATCGCCGAGCGGGAAGCGTACGAGCGTGCCGGGAATCGCTCCGCTGCGTTCGTGCCGATGGTTTACCGCCACGCATTTCTCGGCGCGCTCGGCGTCGCCTCCGCGGAGCGGCGGAGGTGGAGCGAGGATGTGCTCTCGCTGCTGCGCATCGTGGGCGAGATTTTCGTCAGCGCCATCCAGCGTCACCGCACCGAAGCGGCGCTCCGCAGCAGCGAGCAGCAACACCGCCTGCTTTTCGAGCGCAACCTGGCGGGCGTGTATCGAAACACGATCGACGGCCGCATCCTCGATTGCAACGATGCCATGGCCGGCATCCTCGGCTTTGCTTCACGCGAAGAGTTGATGGCGCATTCGGCGAGAGATCTCTATCTGCATCCCGCCGAGCGCGACCGGTTCATCGAATCGCTGCGCCGCGAAAAGATGAAGACCAGTCACGAGATCCTGCTCCAAAGGAAAGACGGGCGTCCCTGCTGGCTCATCGAGAGCGTTCACCTTCTCGAAGGCGATCCCGAGGTTCTCGAAGGCACCGTCATCGACATCACGGATCGCAAGCTCGCGGAAAACGCGCTGCGTGAAAGTGAGAAGCGCTATCGCCTGCTCGTCGAGAGGATGCGCGAGGGACTGGCGCAGGCCGACAACGATGGCCTGCTGCAATTCGTCAACGACCGTTTCTGCGAGATGACCGGATACAGCCGCGAAGAGCTCATCGCTCATCCCGCCGCGCGCCTGCTCGCCTATCCGGAAGACGTCGCGCTGATGGAGGAGAAAGCGCGGCTGCGTCTTCGTCAGGTCGCCGATCAATGCGAAGTGCGCATGCGGCGGAAGGACGGCACCGTCATCTGGGTCGAGATCGGCGGCGCTCCTGTCGTCGACAGCGAGAGCAACGTCATCGGATCGATCGGCGTGTACAAAGACGTGACCGAACGCCGGCTGGCCGAGGAGGCGTTGCGGGATAGTGAGGCGCGGTACCGGCTGATGGCCGAGAACTCGACCGACATGATCTCGCGGACCTCGGATCGCGGGATCATTCTCTACGCATCCGATGCATCGCGCCGCCTCCTCGGATACGAGCCATCCGAGCTCGTCGGACACTCGTTCTACGATTTCATTTTCGCGCCCGACCGCGAAGAAGTCCGCCATCTCACGGCACTGATCCACGAGTCGGGCCCGACGACGTTCGCGTATCGCGTCGAGAAAAAAGACGGCTCGCTGGTCTGGTTCGAAACGACGAGCCGCATCATCCGCGACGTCATCTCGGGCGAGATCCGCGAAGTCGTCGGCGTTTCCCGTGACGTTACCGAGCGCAAAACGGTCGAGGAGCACATCGAGTATCAGGCGTATCACGACGCCCTGACCGGGTTGCCCAACCGGCGGCTTTTTCGCGACCGGCTTACCGTGGCGCTGGCTCATGCCCGTCGTCTGAAACATCCGCTCGCGGTGATGTTTCTCGATCTCGATCGCTTCAAGGTCGTCAACGACACGCTCGGACATTCGGTCGGCGATGAATTCCTGAAGGCTGTTGCCATGCGGTTGCAGGGCGCACTTCGCGAAGAGGATTCGGTGGCACGCATGGGCGGCGATGAGTTCACCGTGCTCCTCGCCGATCTCAAAACGAGCAATGACGCTGCGAAGATCGCGCAGAAGGTGCTCGACACCGTCGCGCAACCGCTGCCGATCGAAGGGACTGAGCTTTTTCTCACGACCAGCATCGGCATCGCGCTTTTTCCGAGCGACGGCGATACGGCGGAGACGCTCCTCGCCAACGCCGATCACGCCATGTATCGCGCCAAAGATGCGGGCCGGAATTCGTATCAGATGTTCACCCCGGCGATGAACAGCCGCGCGCTGGAGCGGCTCTCGCTGGAAAGCGATCTGCGCCACGCCCTCGGCCGCAACGAACTGGAGTTGTACTACCAGCCGCAGATCAACATCGCCACCGGCCGCATCACCGGCGTCGAAGCGCTTCTCCGCTGGAACCGGCCGGGATTCGGCGTGGTGGGACCGAAGGAGTTCATTCCGGTGGCCGAGGAGACGAGGCTGATCGTGCCGATCGGGGAGTGGGTATTGAATGAGGCCTGCCGTCAGGCGAAAGCGTGGGAGCAGGGCCGCCAATCCTCGTTTCGCATGGCCGTCAATCTCTCGCCCCGCCAATTTCAGCATTCCGATTTGCCGCAACTGATCGCCGCCGCGCTCGAGCGTTCGGGGCTCGCGCCGAGCAGTCTCGAGCTCGAGATCACCGAGAGTCTGGCGATGCAAAACACGACGCGCACGATCGCGACGCTGCATCGTTTGCGCGAGATGGGCGTGCAGATCGCCATCGACGATTTCGGCACCGGCCACTCCTCGCTCAACTACCTGCGAAGCTTCCCAATCGACAGCGTGAAGATCGATCAGGAGTTCGTGCAGGAGATCGAAGCAAGCGCCGCCAACCGCGCCATCGTCTCCGCCGTCATCGGCATGGCCCGCGGCCTGCGCCTTCGCGTCACGGCCGAGGGCGTGGAGACCGAGCGTCAGCTCACGTTCCTGCGCGAGCAAGGATGCGAAGACGTGCAGGGATTCCTTTTCGGCGAACCGGTTCCTGCGAGCGCACTGCGGCCGGAAGCGCGCTGACGATTCTCAACCCGCCATCAATCAGTGCCGCGCCGCTCGCGCGCGCGGGCGCGTCCCCCCGACGGCGAAAAGATGTCCCGCGTTCTGCGCGTAGATCTTTCCGTCCGGACCGATTGAGACAGGCGTGTAGCCGGCGCCGAGGGCGAGTTGGAGGAAGATCTTCTCCTGGACGATGCCGCCCTGTCCGATCGCGTAGAGATTGCCGTCCTCGCTGTTCACGTATACGACTCCGCGGCTGTCGATCGCCGGCGCGTTCACGCACCACTCGAAACCGTTGGGCTGGTCGTCCACGCAGAACACGTTGCCGTCCGGTCCGCGCCCGCAGGCTTGCGTGTTCGTGCTCTTGAACTGCCACTCAGGCTTCAGATTCGCGTCGAGCTGCGTGATGAAGTACTTCTCAGGGGCGGCGTAGAAGTTTTCCTTGATCACGATCGACCAGGTGCCGTCGTGCTCCCACACCGCGGGCGTGATGTCCCACCCGAAATCGTAGGAGGCCAGGAACGCTCCGTCAGTCGTGCATCAGATGTCCGCGCACGCCGTTGTAGCCCGTGAGGGCGCCGTACAGGACCGAGCCGTCGGGAAGGGCGACAGGCGACGATGTGGAGTCATCGTCCACAGTCCCCGAGCCGGGCTGATTGTCGTTCGGATCGACGCCGATCGTTGCGCCCGCGCGGCAGGCGCGCCCAGTAGTTCCATAGGGGACGAGCACACCGCATCCGTCGTGAAAACGATTGCGCAGCGACGCGCTCCACTTCGGCGTGAGGTCGGCGTTGACCGCCACGAGGTAAGACCAAAGTGAATTGAAGTTCGCGAGTCCGGCGACGTAGATCGTGCCATCGGCGGCGATCGCGGGCGCGGCGTTGATGCCCGGCCTCACCGATCCGCACGGAATCGTTGGCGCCACCGCGGACGGCGTCGGCGGGAACGGGTGTGGCGCGCTGGGGCTGAAAACAAACGTACACTGATCCGTTGCTTTGGGCGCATTCGGAACGAGCGAGCCGAAGGGGATCGCGTGCGTGTTGCCATCCGGCTGCACCTTCACCAGCCACGCGCCGGTAATGTCCTTTCCCCAGGGATTTGCGGCGTCGAGTCCGAACGCGCCGTAGTAGATGTTTCCTGCCGCGTCGGCCGCCGGAACGCCGGAGACATAAATGTTGGGATCGAACGACGGAAACGGATTGATGCGCTTCACGAGGTGACCATCGAAGCGATCGATCTGCATCAGCGTTCCGCCGGCAGCCGGCATGTAGAGAAAACCATTCGCAAGCACGGCGTGAAACACCGGCTCGAAAAATGCGGCACCGTCCGCTGGCACCGGCTTCCAATCGCTCGGCGCCGTCCAGCGATCGATCAGCGCGCCGTCCTGCCAGCGCAGACCGTGGATGCTCCAGTCCTGCGTCTCCCAATGTTGGTGCGTCACGAACGAGCCCGACTTGAATTCCATGTAGACGCCGTCGCTGTCGATGAGCGGCACCTGATAGTGAACGTAGAGGTCACCGTTGAACATAGCCGTCTCATCGGCCACGAATGGGTCATAGACGATGTCGGACATGAGATGAAGCAGCGGCTGCGCGGTCACCGTCACTTTCCCGCTATGACTCGGGTTCGCACCGAGTTGCGGCCACTGCGCGTTTGCGCGCGGGACGATGAGGGCAAGTAGCAGGATTAGGGGCAGGCGTTTCATTTGGGGTAGCCGCTGCTACGTCGGCTCCGACGAGATGAATCAAGCCGTCGTGCGATCTCTTCGTCTTCCAGCGCATCCGCAACCTGAAGCGCCTTGTTGAGGTTGAAACCCTTCATCACGCCGCCGAGCGAGACCGTTTCGAGGCGGTAAGGTTTCCGCGCAGGTATGCTCTGTATCTGTAGTCCAGCGAGAAGCGTTTCGTTGACGACATCGTTGAAGCGTCTGCCGGTTCGAAGCGCGATCGCTTTGAGCTCACGAGCTAATTGATCATCAATCGTCAGAGTTGTTCGCATAAAGCACCCTCGCGCACTCAATACGCAGCATCAAACACCACGACATCGCGGATTGCTTCCAGATCGCTCAGGCATCGTTGCGGCACGGATGCTGCGTCGTCCGTGAGATTGTCGAGGCGTGAGACAACGAGGTGCTTACGTGAAACATGCGATGGTTGTGGCGGTCCTGCTGCTGGCAAGTTGCAGGACGGCGGATGCGAGGATGACGATGAAACTGACGAGCGACGGCGGATTCACCGGCAAGGGCGTTGGCGGCATCGTCATCGACGGCACCAGCATCGACGCAAGCGATATGCGGCGCACTTGCCGCGGCACGCTGCGTTCCGAGGAGGAGTCGCGGCTGCGAGAGCTTGCGGCGGCAGCGCGTCCGGGAACATGGCCGGAGTCGTACACCAGTTCCGAGCGTCCGCATGGTTCACCCGACCAGATTCGTTACACCATCACAGCCAACGCGCATTCAACCTCGTGGTACGGCGAAGCGGGAGATGGAGTGCCGCGCGAGATCATGAAGTTGCGCGACGCTCTGGTGTCGGTGCAGCAGCGCGTTCTGAAAGACTGCCCGTAAAAGCAAAAGCCCGCCGCGCGTTGTGCGCGGCGGGCCAGTTTGTTCGACGCAGCGTGTTGACTACGGATGGCTGATGCAGAGCGTGTAGCTGCCGCTGCCGCTGTACGAGAGGACCTTGTACTCGTAATAGCCGGCGGTGCCGCTGTAGTTGATCGTCTCGTGCGCTGTTGCGCTTTCCGAGGATGCCACGACCGCCCAGGCGGAACCGTTCCACTTGTAGAGATAGAGATCAAAATCGGCGCCGCTGGCAGGACCATCGAGAGTGGCTACCTGCGCCCCGGTTACTGTCGTCTGGTAGTACGTGCCGTTCGGCTGGATCTGCGATGCGCCCGTGCCGCTGAGCGTACCGCTGTATGTCGTGCAACCGCCGCCACCACCGCCGCCGCTGTACGTGGCGTTGAGCGAAACACCGCTGTACGCCGCGTAGCCATTGATGCCGATGTACCAGTCGGCCGCGACCGGATTCGTGACCGACACGCTCTCGGCATTTCCGGTGAGATACGGACGATAGTCATAAACCGTCGCTGTCGGCTGCGCGCCGCGCTTCACATAGAGATCCGCGTCGCCGGTGCCGCCTGACATCGTGATCTTGAGAAGGGTCTGGCTGGCCGGAACAGTGATCTTGTAGTACGTCCAGCTTCCCGTTGCGCCGGCGATGCCGGTTACGGTCTGGCCGTTCGAGAGCGTCGTCACGCCACCACCGCCGCCGCCCGTGCCGCCCGGAGCGCCAACGCAATCCCACGCTTTCTGGACGCTGTTGTACGCGGAGCCCGTGGTGCCGCCATAAAGATCGGCCGCCGCCTGCGCCGTGGCGTTGCGTGCTGCCTGGAAGTTCGTCGATGAGGTCATGTAGACGGTCAGCGCGCGATACCAGATGCGCTGCGCCATATCGAGCGATGTGGACGACGTCGCCGAAAGCGCCGGCACGACCACGCTGCTCATGCTGCGCGGATGCGTGCCGCCCATGACCATCAGGTAGTAGGCGAGGTTGGCGATGCCCGAATTGGAGTGGACGCCGCCGTTGTCAGCGGTACCGGTGTAGCGCGACGGATACCAATCCTTGGAGCTGCCGTCCTGCGTCGGGTTGTTCATGTAACGAAGCGCGTCGCCCGCGGTGTTCGGCGTGTAGATATCTTCGCCGACTTTCCACGTATTCGCATTCGGCGTGCCGGCGTTCTTCGAATAGGCCTCGCACGAATTGCCCATGATGTCGGAGGTTGCTTCATTGAGCGCGCCCGACTCGTTCGAGTAGGCGAGAGCCGCGGTGCGCTCAGTGACGGCGTGCGTCAGCTCGTGCGCATCGACATCGAGTGCTTTCGAGAGCGGGATGAAGGTGGTGCCGTCGCCGTCGCCGTACACCATCTGCGATCCGTTCCAGAAGGCATTGTTGTAGGACGACGAGTAATGAACGGACGAGATGATCGTGGCGCCGGCGTTGTCATACGAATCGCGGGCCAGGACGTTCTTGTAGTAGTCGTAGACGTTGCCGGCGTAGTTGTACGCAGCCTGCGCTGTCGTGTCCGACGTTTGCGTTCCACCTTCACTCCAAAGCAGCGTGCCCGGAAGCGACGTGCCGTTGTTCGCGGTGTACACCTTGCGGCTCTTGGCGCGCTGGTACAGGCCGCTCCAGTAAACGAGATCGCCGCTGCCGGAGGCATCGGCATAGACCTGCGTCAGCTCGGGGCCGTCTGCATCTTTGTACGAGATCTTCGCCGTCCACGCCAGGAAGGGAGTGCTCTTCTCGTTGACGACGTACGTCAGCGACGGCAGGTCGACGATGTCCGCGTCCCATGCACCGAGCTGCGTGGCCGCCGTCCGGATGGCCAGGACGGAATCGATGCTGGCGTTGCGCGGCAGGTCGCGGTCGGCCACGAAACGGCCGTTGATCGCGAAAACGTTGCCGTTCGAATCCGAGTGAACGATGTACTCGGCGCCAACGACAGGAAGGCCTTTCAGCTTTTCCTGGAACTTCACGTGCGACTGTCCGAGCGCATCCCGGTGCGAGCTCTTGACGTCGAAGTCCTCGGTGCCGGCCATCTGCAGAAGATCCTTCTGCGATTTCAGAAAGGCTTTCACGTCCTTGTCTGAAGCGCCCGCGCCGAGCGAGCCCAACTCGCCGGTCACGAATGTGGGGACACCTTTTGAATCCTGATCCTGGATATTGAGTTTGCTGTTCGCGGCTGGGTTTTTCGCGAAAGCAACCGAGGTGATGAGGAGAGCGGCTAACGAAATCAGCTTCTTCATAAATTGAACGTTCCGAGCCCTTTCTTAAGGCGGTTAGTTGCCCACTAGCAGGCGGGCACCGTATCGCAAGGCAGAGGCCAGAAGCTAAGTTGCTGATTCTATTGAGATTTCAATTTATGGGCGTCGAAAATATCACAAAGACTGACCCATCTGATCGGAACTTATGGGTCAGTTAGTGACCGCTCGGATCAGTCAACGACCCGTGAACATCGTGTGAACGATGCTCCCATTCGCGGCTTCGCGAAGAATCGCCGAATGCCGCCAATTCCCGAGCGACCTCAGCAGATAAAGCGGCATCGGGATGCAACGCAGCGAGTTTCGCCAGCGTCGCTTCGGCCGTGTCGCGCTCGCCGCGGATGAATTGCAGCAGCGACAAATCGACGTAAGCGCGGAGGTCATGCGGGTCGCTCGCGATCTCCCGATCCATCTCGTTCTCCGCCTCGGCGGGCCGATTCGTTCGCGCCAGCGCGTCACTGGCAACGTAGTGAAAGTGCTCCGGCAGCGACTCGCCCGTGATCGCGCGCGTGCGCTGCACGTCGTCGAGGATGCGGAGCGTGCGCAAATAGTCGTGTTGCATCGCTGCGATCCGCGCCGCCAGAAAAAGCGCGTGCGCCTTTTGCGACGCCACCTCCTCGGCTGCCGCCTCTTCGCGCGACGTCGCAGCAATGTCGTGCTGCATCAACGCGATCTCTCCGAGCAGCAGATGCGCTCCCGGCTCGCCCGCGGAGAGCGCGAGTTGCGCGTGCGCCGCTGCGCCCGCGATGTCGCGCATCGTCAACAACTCGAAGCCGGCCGAAAGCGCGAACGTCCCCGCCAGCCGCGGAGTCGTGCGAATGCCTTCCTCGTACACGCGGGCCGCCGCGTGATCGCCGGCGCGTCCGAGCTCTGCGCCAAGTTGCTCGCGGACATCCGACCAGCGCGGATTCGCAGCGAGCAGCCGTTGCAGATCGTCGATGCTGTGCGCCGACTTCAGCGTTGCGAGCTGGCCGATGACATCTTTCGGATCCGGCAGGGGACCATTGCCCGCATCGCCGCCCGCGCTGACATACCCGAGAGCGGCCAGCTTCTTCGCCTCCTCGGCGTCCACACGTTCCGGCGCCGCAAACGATCCCGCCGTCGCGCGCGCCGCATTGCGAAGTTCTGCAAACGCGCGCCGTTCTCGATCCGCAACATTGTTCTTTTCCCCGCTGTCGCTGCGAAGGTCGTAAACCTCGGGGCGTGGCGCATCGATGACGTGCAAGGTTCCGCGCACGACGGAACGGAGCTCCGACCAGCCGAGGTGGATGCGTGGGTAGAAGGATTCCGCGTAGGACGTGCGGGTGTCGGGCGTCGGGTGTCGCGAGTCGGAGCTTGCGGCTTCTGGCTCCGACCCCCGACTCCCGATCCCCGACTCCCGCAGCAACGACACCCCATGCATCGCCGGGATCGCTGCGATGCCCGCCGCATCGAGCACGGTCGGCGCGATGTCGATCAATTGCGCCAGCGAATCGACAGCACCGCGTCGCGCCTCACGTGGCAGTTTCACGATCAGCGGCACGTGCAAATCTTCGCGATAAAGAAAGACGCCGTGCTCCGCCTCGCCATGATCCATCAGCCCTTCGCCGTGATCGGACGTGAGGATGATCAGCGCATCGTCGTAAATGCCGCGTTGTTTGAGATGCGCGATGAGCGAGCCGGCGATGGCATCGCTCGCGGCGATATCAGCATCGTAGGTCGGTTGATACGGCGTGTGCGGTTCGTAGATGTGCAGGAAGTAGAAGAACGGCTTGCCTTGATGCGCGTCGATCCAGCGCTCCGCGATCGCCTCGGTCGTGCGGCCGGAGCGTTGGAGGGCGCCGAGGGGGGCGCCGTCGACGATGCCGATGGCGTCGTCGTAATCGTCGAAGCCGGCATTCGCGCCGGTCGTTGCGCGCAACACGTACGCGGAGACGGCGGCGCCCGTCGCGTAGCCGTTGTCGCGCAACAGCGACGCGAGCGTCGGATGGATCTTGCCGTCGAAACGATAGCCGGCGTTGTCGCGCACGCCGTGCTCCGGCGGCAGCAGTCCGGTAAGCATCGACAAATGCGAAGGGAGCGTCAGCGGACAATGCGACCAGGCATTGCGATAGATGACGCCATCGCGCGACAACGCATCGATGTTCGGCGTGGCAATGCCGCGATACCCGTACGCGTGCAGGTGATCGGCGCGGAGCGTATCGATCGAGATGAGAATGATCGATGGATGCTCCGCGCGGCGCGCACACGCCGCGAGGAGGAAGGCGACGAGAAGGGCAGAAAGAACGAGAACGTTAGTCCGCATTTCTCACACTCCGTCAACGCGCCAGCTCACGCGAAGCCGCGAAGCCGCGAAGGAGAACATCGCAAACATCAAACGTTCGCGTCTTCGCGGCTTCGCGTGAAAAAGCTCGTCACGGTTGCGGCTTAATCGCGCTCGATCCTTTCGCGGGCGGCGGCAGTTTCGCAGCCTGCACTGCCGTCTCGAACGATTTCGTGCGCCCGAGGAGTTCGGCGACCGCGGCGCGGCGATCTTCAACGGCGGCGACCGCCTGCGTCGTCGGTGCGTCGTCGGATTGCTGCAGCAGACGCTCCATGGCGCGCAACGATTGCAGAAGGCTGCTCACCGTTTCGCGATTCGGCGCGGCGGATGGCGGACCTTCGTCGTCGTCTTCGCTGGCAACACCCGATAACTCGCGCGCTTGTTTGCGCAGCGCCGTGATTGCATCGCTGGCCGGTTTCGCAGTGCGCAGTTGACCGCGCACCGTGCCGATTCGTTCGCTCGCCGCTTGCAGTTGCGCGATGTCGTCGTACATCTCCTTCGACAACGCGAATTGCTTTTCGAGATCCGCCTGCGATGTTTTGACGCGCGGGTCCATCATCACCGTCAGCGGCTGCGAAAGCGTCTTGCCATTGACCGTCAATCGCACCGTGTAGCCGTCGCCTGGAAGCACCCATGGCGACGTCGGCGCGGGTGCGGTGTTGTACGGAACGGCAGCGATCGGGTAGGCGTTGCGCGAGCCGGGCGCGGGCGGATAGTGCAAATCCCACGTGAAGCGGTGCATGCCGGCCGTCGCGGATGGCGATCGCAGCGGACGAATCCAATACCACGGGATATTGCCCTCATCTTTCGGGGCGGGAGCCGGATCACTGCTCGAATAACGGCGGATCACGGCGCCCGACTTGTCGAGAATCTCCAGCGTCACCGGACCGGACGCGGCAAACGGCAGGTAGTAATCAATGATGGCGCCGTCGGGCGGATTCTGTCCCATCGGCTCGTCGGGTGGCATCGGCGTGTCGGTGTATTTGTCCCAGCGCGTGCGGATCGCGCGCTGCGGCTTGAACAGCGTGACCTCGGACAATCGGCCCTGCATCTGACGCAATGGCTCGATGTCGTCGAGGATCCAGAAGCCGCGTCCGTGCGTGCCGGCGATGAGGTCATCGTCATGAATGGCGAGATCACGGATCGATGACGCCGGCATGTTTTGCCGCAGCGACGACCATGAATCGCCGTCGTCAGTCGAGAACCAAACTTGCGTCTCGCTTCCGGCGAAGAGCAATCCGCGATGTTTCGGATCTTCGCGAACGGCGTTGATCGTCGCGCCGTCGGCGATGCCGGTGACGATGTGCTGCCACGTCTTGCCGCCGTCGCGCGTCCGGTAAATGTGCGGATGAAGCTCGTCGATCCGGATCGTGTTGATCGCGGCGTACGCTTCGTTCGCATCGCTGTGCGAGGCCTCGAGGATCGAGACCTTCGCCCACGGCTTCAGCTCGGCGGGCGTCACGTCCGTCCACGTTTTTCCGCCGTCGCGCGTGACGTGAATCAGGCCGTCATCGGTACCGGCCCAGAGCGTGTTGATGTCGAGCGGCGACGGCGCCAGCGCGTAGACCACGCCGCGCTGCGTCACTTTCGTCTGCGGCGTGTTCGCGTAGCCGCGCGCGCTTTCGGGGAGCGCCCACGTTTTGCGCGTCAGGTCGGGGCTGATCTCCGCCCAGCTCTCGCCGCCGTTCGTCGTTTTCCAGACCGTGTTCGATGCGAAGAAAAGCGCGTGCGGATCGGCCTGCGAGAAGACGACCGGCGCGGTGCGCACCGTTCGGTAGTTGCCCTTGCGAAGCGGCTTCGGCGTGATGTCTTTCACCTGGCCGGTGCGTCGATCCGTGCGCGAGATCTTGCCGCCGTAGATGATGTTCGGATCGAGCGGATCGGGAACGGCGTAACCGTATTCTTCGACGCCGACGGGATGCCACTCGCGGATCGTAATCGCGCCGTCGTCGCCGCGCGTGGCCACGCACGCCGAGCCGCTTTCCTGCTGCCCGCCGCAAACGTGATACGGGAAATCGTTGTCGGCATTGACGTGATAAAACTGGGCCGTTGGCTGGTTGTACCAGGAGCTCCACGTCTCGCCGCTGTTGACCGTGATGATCGCTCCCTGATCCGAGGCGATGAGGATGGTTTTCGTATCGTTGGGATTGATCCAGACGCGGTGGTAATCGTCGCCGCCGGGCGCGCCGCGGAATGACGCGAACGTCTTGCCGCCATCGGTCGACTTCCATGTCACGACGTTGGCGACGTAAACAATGTCCGCGTTTTTCGGATCGGCGCGCACCTCGTTGAAATCGCCGGGACGACCCCAGATGCGCTCGTCGGTGTTCGTGCGCGTCCACGTCGTGCCGCCGTCATTCGAGCGATAGAGACCGCCTGACTTCGCATCGACGCCACAAATCGCGTAGAGCCGCCTGGGATCGGATTTCGACACTTCGATGCCGACGCGTCCCAGCACCTTCGAATCCGGCAGACCGGTCTTCAACTCATTCCAGGTCGTTCCGCCGTCGGTCGATTTGAACAGGCCCGTGGCCGGACCGTCGAGATACGCGTTCTCCCACGGACCTTGCTGCGCCTGCCAGAGAGCGGCGTAAACGGTCTGCGCGTTCGACGGATCGAGGATGACGTCGATGCCGCCAGTGAATTCGTTTCGGTAAAGCACTTTCTGAAACGACTTGCCGCCGTCGGTGGAGCGGAAGATGCCGCGCTCCTCATTCGGACCGTATGGATGCCCGAGTACTGCGACGAAGAGGCGGTTTGGATCGGCGGGATCGACGACGATTTGGGGAATCTGCTGCCCGTCGCGGAGCCCGAGGTGCGTCCAGGTTTTTCCGGCGTCGGAAGAACGGTACATGCCGTCGCCGGTGGCGAGATCGGGCCGCTGCAATCCTTCGCCGCTGCCTGCGTAAACAACGTTCGGATCGGAGGGCGCGACAGCAATTGCTCCGATCGAGCCGGAAGGTTGTTCGTCGAAGATCGGCGTCCAGATGCGGCCGTAGTCATTCGTCCGCCACACGCCGCCGTTGTTGACGCCGATGTAGAACACGCCCGGCTGCTGCGGCACGCCAACCGCCGCGACGGTGCGTCCCCCGCGGAACGGCCCGATCATCCGCCAGCGTATGTCGCCATACATCCCGGGATCGATCTGTGCGGCCAGAGGAAGTGCGAGCGAAAGGACGACGAGCGCGGCACGAATCGTTTTGTGCATGGGCAAGTATTGTAGATGCTGGATTCGCTCGGCGAGGCGGCGGTGTTTTCTTCTCGGCTCGCGACTGAAAACGTGTTCAATGTTGTCAATGTTGATTGTTAAATGTTGGATGTTGGGTGTTGAATGCCACACCATCCGTTCGGTGCGAGTCAACGCTGCCGCTGCACTCCATTCAACATCCAACAGTCAACACTGAACATTCAACATTTCTGTTCGCGTAGAGCACCTGCGATACGATCCCAACTTCCATGTCTGACGACTTCCCCAAAGCCCAGCGCTTCGACCTTCTTTCCAACAGCGAGAGCGGACTCAGTTACGTCCGCGAAAAACGCGGCGGAACGATGCGCGTGCTCACCGAAAGCGAACTGGCCGACTTCAACGATCCGCCGCCCTGTCCGCAATGTGCCGAGCAGTTCGGATGCGAACATTTCAACTGCGCCGGCGAACCGATGCTTGACGATGACGCCATCGCCGCCAACGCGCCGCCGGAGTGGCTGGCCTTCGCCAAGTCGAGTGGCATCAGCCTTCAGGACCTTGAGCGTCTCAAGCTGATTCGCGAGCACGAAGGCGAGTATCACGTCGTCGAAGAAGCCGTGACCGACATGCGCACGCTCGAGATCGTGCTGCTGCTCAACGGGGAGTAAGCGTGCGGGAGTCGGGTTTCGGGGGTCGCGTGTCGGAGATAAAAGCGATCCCAATTGCCCCGACTCCCGACCCCCGACAAGCGACTCCCGCGCGTGAACATCTCTTCGGCATGCTCCCCGACGATCTCGCCACGCACCTTCGCGCGCGCGGCGTGGCCGTGCGTGACGCCGAGGCGCGGCGCGTGCTCGCGCATGCAATCGCGCATGGACGCGAAGGCTTTCCCTCAGCCCGGCCGGTTCCGCGTTCCGTCGAAGAAGCAATCGAGCAGATGACGACACGCAGCCGCCTCGAGATCATCGAGCGCGCCACCGACGCCAGCGACGGCTTCGTCAAGTACCTCTTCCGATTGCACGACGGCGCGCTCGCCGAGGCGGTACGGATTCCGTTGGAAGTGCCGGGGCGATTTACGGTCTGCATTTCCAGTCAGGCCGGATGTGCCATGGGATGCACCTTCTGCGCGACCGGACGTCTCGGACTCATTCGCAACCTCGAACCGTGGGAGATCGTCGCGCAATGGATCGCCGTGCGCGACGAGGCGCCGGGCATCGTCACCGGCGCGCTCTTCCAGGGCCAGGGCGAGCCGCTGCACAACTACGCATCCGTGATCCGCGCCGCCGAAATCCTTTCGCATCCATGCGGCGGGAGAATCGCCGCGAAGAACATCACGATCTCGACGGTCGGCCTCGTGCCGCAGATCGTCCGCTTCACGCGCGAGCATCACCCTTACCGCCTGATCATCTCCCTCACCTCGGCCATCGACGCCCGGCGCAGGATGTTGCTCCCATCCGCCGCGGCGTGGCCGGTTCGCGAGCTCGCCGAAGTTGTGCGCGCGTATCAATCGTCGACCAGTTCGCGCGTCACGATCGCCTGGGTCGTTCTCGGCGGCATCAACACCGGCAACGATGAAGTCGAAGCGTTATGCGCGTTGTTCGGCGACATCCCGTTGCGCCTCAACCTGATCGACGTCAACGACGCCCGCCCCGACGGTTTCCGCCGCGCCTCGTATCAAGAGCTCGCGACATTTCGGGACGCGCTGCGCAAACTCGGCGCTCCGGTCGTCCGCCGCTACTCAGGCGGCGCCGCCCGCCATGCCGCTTGCGGCATGCTCGCCGCGATGCAAAGCGGCGTCAGGGCTTCGTAGCGCCGCAATCCATCGTAGCGCCGACGGCTCGCCGGCTGTACCGCCAGCGGCTCGCTGGCGACTTTGTTTGCGTAAAACATCAGACGATTCAAAAACCGCCGCCGGGCCGGCGGCGATCCAGCCGTCGAGCCGACGGCGCTACGAGCGCGTCGAGCGATAAACTTCGATGATGCGTCGCACTCTGCTTGCTCTTCTCCTCATCGCCGCCGCCTGTCGAACGAGCACGACCAGCACCGACGACTGGCCCGCATACGCCAACGCCGGCGGGACGCGTTATTCGCCGTTGACCACGATCGATCGCACGAATGTGTCCCGTCTGCAGGTTGCCTGGACGTATCACACCGGCGAGACGTCGTTCGTGAAGGACTCCGAAAAGAAATCGACATTCGAAGCGACGCCCATCGTCGTCGATGGCACGCTGTACGTCAGCACCGGCTTCAACAAAGTCATCGCACTCGATGCCGCCACCGGACGCGAACGATGGACCTACGATCCGCACGTCGATCGCAGCGGCGACTTCTCCGAGGTCACGTCGCGGGGCGTGTCGTACTGGGCGAAAGGGAAGAGGATTTTCGAAGGGACCATCGATGCGCGGCTCATCGCGCTCGATGCCGCTACCGGCGAACCGGCTAAAGAGTTTGGCACCCGAGGCACGGTCGATCTGACGGAAGGCATCGATCATCCACGCTTCGGCGACTACCAGGTCACGTCACCGCCGGCCGTCATCGGCGATCTCGTCGTCATCGGCTCAGCGATCGGCGACAACAGCGCCGCGGAGCTCGAGCGCGGCGTCGTTCGCGCGTACGACGCGCGCACCGGAGCGCTGCGCTGGAGCTTCGAT
Source organism: Thermoanaerobaculia bacterium (assembly GCA_963719365.1). Lineage (GTDB taxonomy): Bacteria > Acidobacteriota > Thermoanaerobaculia > Gp7-AA8 > Gp7-AA8 > JADGNZ01. The sequence continues at coordinate 4,837,625 of OY970380.1, forward strand.
CCGATCGCGCACGAAAAGCACAGCGGCGCGGCGAACGCGTGGGCTCCGATCACTGCCGATCCCGAATCGGGGATGGTGTTCATTCCCACGAGCAGCCCCAGTCCCGATTACTACGGCGGCCTGCGCCTCGGCAACAACGAATTCGCCAACAGCATCGTCGCGATTCGTGCCAGCAGCGGCGAAGTGGTCTGGCACTTCCAGGTCGTCCATCACGATCTTTGGGATTACGACATCGCCACGCAGCCTGTGCTCGTCGAGATGCGCGGCGTCAAAGCCGTCGCCGTCGGCACGAAGATGGGGCACCTCTATTTCTTCGACCGGCTGACCGGCAAGCCGCTCTTCCCGATCGAAGAGCGCGCCGTCCCCGCGAGCGATGTGGCGGGTGAGGAGGCGTCGCCGACGCAACCGTTTCCGACCGCGCCGCCGCCGATCGTTCCGGAGCAACTCAAAGCAGACGACGCGTTCGGAGTCGATGATGCCGATCGCACTGCCTGCCGCAACATTCTGGCGTCGCTGCGCAACGACGGAATGTTCACGCCGCCCAGCGTGCGCGGAACCCTGCAGATGCCCGGCAATGTCGGCGGGATGAACTGGGGCGGGATGTCGTACGACCCGATGCGCCACATTCTCGTCGCCAGCACGAATCGTCTCGCCGCGATGGTGCGCCTGATTCCGCGCGCCGATTACGAAGCCGATCGCGCGAAAAGCAAAGGCGAGCGGATCTTCGGCGAGTACAACGGCATGAAGGGCACGCCGTTCGCGATGTACCGAACCATCATCGCGTCGCCCAAAGGTGTTCCCTGCACGCCTCCGCCATGGGGCGCGCTGACCGCGGTCGACGTCGATCGCGGCGCCGTGCGATGGGAGACGCCGTTCGGCGGCATCCCGCAACTGGCCGCCCTCGGTCCCAACACCGGCTCCCCGAACCTCGGCGGATCGATGACCTCCGGCGGCGTCGTCTTCATCGGCGCGGCGATGGACGAAGTCTTCCGCGCCTTCGACGTCGAAACCGGCAAGGAGTTGTGGCACGCGCCGCTTCCAGCAAGCGCGCAAGCGTCGCCAATGACCTATCGCGCCGGCGGAAAACAGTTCGTCGTCATCGCCGCCGGCGGTCACGGCAAGTTGCACACGAAGCGGGGAGATGCGGTGGTGGCGTTCGCGCTGCCGTGAGGTTCTTTTTTATCCGCAGATGACGCAGATGAACACAGATGAATCCGAAAACTCATCTGCGTCTATCTGCGTCTATCTGCGTCATCTGCGGATCCAGTCTCTCAATTCGCGATACAGGTTCGCCAGATCCTCGGGGCGATAGTTCGCATTGAGCCCGCTCGGATTCGGCAGGATCCAAATGCGCGTATCGCCGATCGACTCGTCCTGCAACCCGCTCTTCGCGTGCGGACGCGCGAAGCCGGTTCGATACGCGCCGATGCCGACGATGGCGAGAACGCGCGGCCGGTAGCGCCGCACTTTGCGCTCCAGAATCTTTGCGCCTTCGACGAGCTCCGCGGCGTTCAACTCCGCCGCCGCAGTCGTGGCGCGCGCGACGACGTTCGTGATTCCGGCGCCGTGCTGGAGAAGCTCGCGTTGTTCCGACGGATGAAAGAGCCGCGGCGTGAAACCGGATCGATGCAATGTCGGCCAGAATCGATTGCCCGGCCGCCCGAAATGCTGCTGCACCGCGGCGGTGTACAACCCCGGATTGATGCCGCAGAAGAGCACGCCGAGATCGCGCGCGATTACATCGGGCAGCGTCGTGCCTGCGGCGGCGAGGAGTTGTTCTTTTGTCGGCTTCATCCTGCTCAAATTCAATAGAAGGCGGCGGAACGCCGCCGTCCTCGGCGGCTGGCCCGGCGGCGTCCCCGCCGCCGCCATCATCGCTGAAACGTAATCTTCCCAGCCTTCACCTGCTCCTCCTCATCCGCACTCGGACTAACGACCGTGAACGATCCATACTTCGGATCGACCGCGTCGTTCAGTTTCGCTTGCAACTCCGAGGCGGTGACTGGCGCATCGGCGAGGATCAGCCATTCGAGATGGGGCAGCGGGTGATGGCGCAGTTCGTTGCGCTCGATCGCAGATTGTCCGTATTCGGGATCGGTTCCTTCGACGGTGGTGTAGCGCGCTTTCAGCAGAACATCGTTGGTCATAGCAGTGGCTTTGGGCGCATGCAGCGCCAGCAGCAGAAGAATTGTAATCATGTGTGATTGGTGCAAACGAGATTGAGAGCGCCGAGGAAGCGCCCGTGTGGGAGGCGGAAGGATAGCAAAACGGGGAGCGCCGATGCAAGAGGCACCGGCGCTCCGTCATTGCGGATGTTTATTTGTCGTTGTACAGCTCGATGAACTCGTAGACGTAGTTGCCGGTGCCGAGGGCGTCGGAGAACTCGTTGATGAAGGGGCCCTTGTTGCAGCCATTCAGACCGCCTGTGCCCGGGCTGCCGGACGCCGAGGCCAGTTTCGTCCAACTGCTCAGGGTGCCGATCGCGCCGCAGGTGGCGCGCTGGAAATCGGAGCCGCCCGAGGCGTCCATCGCTACCGTCGTTCCTTCGATCGTTGTGCCCGACGCGTTCTTCAGCGTGTACGTCTCGCTGCCGTTGATCTGCGGCATCGTGTCCGCAGAGTTGATGTAGACCACGTTCGCCGCCAGCGTCACGCCCCAGTACGTTTGGAACGCCGTCTTCGTGGCGTTGCGGGCGATGATGACGTAGCCCTTCGACGGAATCGTGGTCGTGGTTGGGATCGTGTAGACCAGCGTGGCGTTGGCCTGCGTCAGCGTCCAGCCGCTGATGTTCACCGGCACGCCGTTGCTGACCGTGACGTTGACCGTCGTCGATGTCCCGACGTTCAGCGCTGCGTCGTACGCCTTCGTCGTCAGCGCGTGCGCGCCGTTCGTGGCCGTGGTCGTGTCCCAACTCCACGAGTAGGACGACGTCATGTCGGTCGATTTGAGCGCGCCGTCGAGATAGAACTCGACCTTCGTCACGCCAACGTTGTCCGCTGCCGTCGCGCTCACGGTCGTCGTGCCGCTGACCGTCGCATTGTTCAGTGGTGTAGTGATCGATGTCGTCGGAGGAGTGATGTCGCCGCCGCCACCGCCGATGTCATCGATCGTGAAGCTGCGGGGCAGCCCGGCCGCGGCCACTTCGTTAGGTCCCTGATGAACCAATCCATCGGCGGACACCGTGAAGATGCTGATTCCGTCGGTCGTCACTTTGATGTTGCCGACGCAGAAGCCGGAGTGGCTCGTGTTCGTGCCGGACGGGCTTCCTTCTTCCGTCTGCAGGACGAACGTTGGAGGCGCCGTCGCGCAACCGCTGGTGTTGAGCAGTACGCTGTCGACGACTTTCGTGCGCGGAAGGTCCCAGCCGGTCGTCTCGCCGGAGCCGACGCCAACGATGGCCACAGCCGGTTTCGCTTTGCTGAAGTACGTCGGATTGGTGCTGCTCTCGCTGCCGTGATGATTGACGTGCATCAGATCGATGCCGCCCGCGCTGATGAGCGGAAACGCACCGCCGGGCGAGATGGCGTTGATGACCGAGGACTCGACATCGAGCTGCGTCGTGCCGCGGCCGGTGCAGGCGTCAGGTCCGCCGCCCATGTCGCTGGCCCAGATGTAATCGAAGCCACCGTACTTGATGAGGAGCGCGATCGAGCGATCGTTCTCGTCGGTCACGGCAACCGAGCCGCCACCGATGATCGAGCCGTTGCGGGCGATGCAAGTCAGCGTGGCGCCGTTGCCTAAAGCGATGACGGTGCCGACAGGCATGGCGATGGGGAGGCCGGCAGTCGTTCCCGCCGATGCCGCGTTCCATCCGTCGGCGCACGACGAGGAGTAGCTCGATCCGTTGTAGTACTGCTTGATGTGAATGTTGTAGCCGGCGTTGATCACTTCATCGAGTCCGCCGATGTGATCGCAATGCTGATGGCCGCCGATGACGTAGTCGATTCCGTTGGCCGGCTGCACGCCGATCGACTTCAGGTAGGGAACGACATGCGCCGTCCCTTCGCCGGTATTGCCGGCTTCCATCAGGACCGTGATGCCGGTCGGACCTTTGATGAACACCGAGCCACCCCATCCGACGTCGATGTAATGGATCTCGAGATTCTGCGCGGCGAGGGGGAGGGCAAGGAGGAACAGGAACACCGGGAGCAGTGAACGCACAAGTCTCATCTTTTCTCCTCTGAAGCGATTGGTTGGGGGGAGCCGATTGCGCGTTTGTATGCAGGAATCGTGGCAATTGAGAATGGAGAAACGGGGAGTGGGGTGTCGGGGGTGGGGTGTGGGAGCGGGGAAGTCTTTAAGGAGCGTGAATCATCGTTGCGCGTTGAGGATGCCGATTAATTTCTCCGACAACCGGCACGCGCGTCAATCTCCCACCCCCCACACCCAACTCCCCACACCCCAGGAAATTCACTTCTTTCCGATCGTCATCGCCAGATACTCGCGGATGTGCGCGTGCGTCGCCGGATCGGCCCAGATCGCGTCGATCTCGTCGGCGGACGCCGTGGCGATGTTCGCGGCATCGCGCAGGTAAGGCTCGCGAAGCTGGCGCTTCGTCAATCGGAACGTGTGCCGCGGGATCGACATCAATTGCTCGGCGATGATCTGCGCGCGGACGGGAAGCTGCTCGGCGGAGATCACCTCATCGACGATGCCGATGCCGCGTCCCGATTCCGCGTCCATCGTCTTGCCGAAATAGACCATCGGCTGCAGGTGAGGTTTCGGCACCGCGAAACGCACGATTGCCATCGCCAAAGGAGGGAAGGGAACGCCGACCAGCGGCTCCGGAACTCCGATTTTGCCCGCGCTCATGAGCCGGTGATCGCAGGCAAAGGCGAGGATCGCGCCGCCGGCGATCGCGTGTCCATTGAGCGCGGCCACGCACGGCTTCGGGAAAACGAACAGCGCGCGGAACGCGGCGTCCAGCGCTTCCACGAAGAGCTGCACGTAATCGCCGCCGGCGTTGATCATGCGCGGCAGATCGACGCCCGCGCAGAAGATCGATCCAGTACCAGTGAGGATGACCGCGCCAACATCATCGTCGGCCGCCGCCTCTTCGAATGCGCTCGTCAGCGCGTTACACAACTCCAGATCGAGCGCGCTCGCTTTTCCGTGCGCAAGGCGAAGAGTGAGGATGCCGTCGGTGAGAGTTCGTTCAAGCATGCGCTGATTCTATGCGGGAGTGGGGTGTGGGGTGTCGGGAGTGGGAGCTCGGTGGCTTCTCGCGAATCGAAATGTTCAATGTTGAATGTTGCGTGTTGAATGTTGAATGACCCGGGAAGCCAAGGTCTCGAAGCCTCGATCATTCAACACTGAACATTCAACAACCAACATTCAACATTCGCTTCTGAAAAACTCCCACACCCCACTCCCCAACAAACGGCACTTTACCTGCACCATACAAACAATCTCCCCACAAGTTCCCCCACGTACGACGCTTCTTCTGGTCAACAACTGCACACTCCCCGGGTCAATCAACGACGAAGTGGTCAACATTCAGGCCACTTGCGATCAATGGAGGAAGAATGAAACAACGCTCTCTCATGATGTCCATCCTGGTCACGTTTGCCCTTTTCGCCGCAACTCACGCCGTCGCACAGCAGAAGACCATCCTCTTCGACGCCGCCCACGCCCAGACCGCTGGCAACGCCGATTGGACCCTCGACGAAGACACTTGCGGCACCGCGCAACGCTTTCCCACACCCGACCAGGCAGGCATCACATCAGGCACCGTCGAGACGTATTGGAACGGCGCGCACTCCGCGATGGGCGTCGATCTCGTCAAGAAAGGCTTTCACGTCGAGAGCCTTCCCGTTGGCGCGCGCATCAGCTACGGCGACGGCACCAACGCGCAGGATCTCAGCCACTACAACGTCTTCGTCATGCCTGAGCCGAACATCGCTCTCACATCCACCGAGATCACCGCCATCCGCAACTTTGTCTTTAACGGCGGCGGCCTTTTCATGATCTCCGACCACGCCGGCGCGGATCGCAACAGCGACGGCATCGACGCGGCTGGCGTCTTCAACGCGCTCATGGGCAGCCCGAGCATCTTCGGCATCACCTACAACGACAACTCGTCCGACAGCACCTTCGGCTGGTTCGACGATCATCCGGATCACAACTACACCACCGTCACCAGCTCGCCGATCATCTTCACCGGCGCCTTCGGCGTTCCGTCGTCGACGAAAGGATTGGGCCTGTTCGGTTCCTCCTCGATGACGTTGTCCGGCGCCGCGCAAGGCCACATCTGGAAAACGACGTCGACGCACGACACGTCGAGCGGCGTCACGTACGCGACATCGACCTACGGCTCCGGCCGCATCGCCGCAATCGCCAACTCCTCGGTCACCGAAGACGCCACCAACTCCTGCGGTCACGGCACCTTTCTCGGGTACAACGATCCCAGCTACGACAACGGCCTTCTCGTCGCCAACGGCATCGCCTGGATCGCCAACGGCACCGGCGGCGGTGGCGACGTCACGCCGCCCACTGTCTCGATCACCGCGCCGCTCAACGGTGCCACCGTCGTCGGCACCGTCGCGATCAACGCCACCGCCTCGGACAACGTCGGCGTGACGAAGGTCGAGTTCTACGTCGATGGCGCGCTCAAGTCGACCGACATGACCTCTCCTTATTCTTATAGCTGGGACTCGACCTCGGTCGCCAACGGTTCGCACGCGCTGACCGCGAAGGCGTATGACGCCGCGCTGAACGTCGGAACATCGACCGCCGTCAACGTCACCGTCAACAATCCCACCGGCACCGACATCTCCGGCTGGACCGTCACGCAAGCCAACGCCACCGTCGTCTACACGATCCCCGCCGGCACGGTGATTCCCGCCAACGGCTACGTCGTCATCGGCCGCGACGCCACGAAGACCGCCTTCCAAACGTTCTGGGGCGTCACGCTCGGATCCAACGTCGTCTACCTCACCACCGCCGGCGCCTTCCCGCAAATCAACGGCAGCGAAAACTACACCCTGAAAAATGCCAGCGGCACCACGATCGACGGACCGACGATCTCCACGTCATCGAGCGCGAATGAGTCGCTCAAGCGCATCGATCCCTGCACCGCCGCAAACATCACCTCGAACTGGAACATCGGCGCAACCACGACCGCCAACCCTGGCAGCGGCGCCGGCGCCGGCTGCGCCAAAGGCGTCGTCATCAACGAATTCAGCGACGCCGCCGGCACCGGCAATTTCATCTACGAGTTCGTCGAACTGCACAACGACAAATAAACCAAGTCCAAGTCTCAGTCTGAGTCTCAGTCCAAACCTCAAAACCCTAACATCGGCCACCTTCTCCCCATCGCCTTTTGATGGGGAGAAGGTGGCCGAAGGCCGGATGAGGGGCCTGACACTTCGAAAACCCAAATGTTGAATGTTCAGTGTTGAAGGTTGCCTGTCGAATGAGAAGCACGAGAGCGAGCGCCCATTCAACATCCAACATTCAACACCCAACATTCAGCATTCGCCTTTGACTCATCAACCAGCCAGAAGCTCCCTGTGGTTGAATACCGTTGAATGCCACCAGTCCTCCTAACCTGCGAACGCCTCACGAAGTCCTACACCTCCCGCCCGCTCTTCAACGACCTCTCCTTCTCACTCTTCGAAGGCGACCACGTTGGCCTCGTCGGCCCGAACGGCTCCGGCAAATCGACGCTGATGAAGATCGTTGCCGGCGTCGAGGAAGCTGACTCCGGCAACCGCGCCGTGCGCAAAGGCGTCCGCATCGGCTACGTCCCGCAGGATCCCGTCTTCGCGCACGGTAAGACGATCGAAGAAGTCATTCTCGAAGGACTCGAGAACGATCACATCCTCGACGACTACGGCAAGCAAACGCGCGTCGCCATCGCCCTCGGCAAGTCCGGTTTCATGGACCGCACGCAGGACACCGCCACGCTCAGCGGCGGCTGGCGCAAACGCCTGGCCATTGCCCGCGAGCTCGCGCGCGAACCCGACGTGATGCTGCTCGACGAGCCCACGAATCATCTCGACGTCGACGCCATCCTCTGGCTCGAAGGTCTGCTCAAATCCGAACCGAAAGCATTCGTCGTCGTCAGCCACGACCGCTACTTCCTCGAGAACACAGCGCGGAGAATGCTGGAGCTGAATCGCCAGTACGCCGACGGCCTGCTCCAGGTCAACGGCCACTACTCCGATTTTCTGGAGCGCCGTGACGAGCTACTGCGCAACGAAGCCGCGTATCAGGAAACGCTCGCCAACCTCGTGCGCCGCGAAGTGGAATGGCTGCGCCGCGGCCCGAAGGCGCGCACCACGAAATCGAAATCGCGAATTCAAAACGCCGAGGGACTGATTGGGGAGTTGGCGGATTCGCGATCGCGCAGCAACACCAGCACCGCCAAAATCGACTTCACCGCCTCGGAGCGCAGAACGAAACGCCTCTGGCTCGTCAAAGGCCTGCGCAAGTCGATGGGCGACAAACTCCTCGTCGCCGATCTCGACATCCTCCTCACCCCCGGCTCCCGCCTCGGCATCCTCGGCCCCAACGGTTCCGGCAAAACGACGCTGTTGCGAACGATCACCGGCGAGCTGGAGCCGGATGCCGGCACAATCGAGAAAGCCGAAAAGCTCCGCATCGTCTACTTCGAACAGAACCGCGAAAGCCTCGATCCAACGCTAACGCTCAAACGCGCGCTGGCCCCCGAAGGCGATCAAGTCGTCTACCGCGACCGCACCCTGCACGTCGCCTCGTGGGCCAAACGATTCCTCTTCCAACCCGACCAACTAGAAACCTCAGTCTCCAAACTCTCCGGCGGCGAAAAAGCGAGAATTGTATTAGCCCGACTGATGCTCCAACCCGCCGACCTCCTGGTCCTTGACGAGCCTACAAACGACCTCGATATCTCAACGCTCGAAGTCCTCGAAGACTCCCTCCTCGACTTCCCCGGCGCGCTAGTCCTGGTCACCCACGACCGCTACCTAATCGACCGCGTCTCGACGCAGATCCTCGCCCTCGACGGCCGCGGCGGAGCCGAGTACTTCGCCGATTACACCCAGTGGCAAGACAACCGCCCCCGCGCCGCAGCTCCAGTGCGGGAGGCGAAGTCCACGAAGCCAAAGGCAAAAAAACTAACCTACGCCGAACAACGCGAATGGGACACGATGGAGTCAACCGTCCACGCCGCCGAGGAACGATTGGACGCCGCACGAGTGGCAGTCGAAGACCCAGCCATCGCCACCGACGCCACCATCCTCCAACAACGCGTGTCTTTTTTGGACGCTGCGCAGGACGCGGTCGACCGGCTATACGCAAGGTGGGCAGAGTTGGAAGGGAAGAGGGGCGGGGAGTGACGGCACCTCGCTGGTCCAAAGCCGGGATAGCTGGAGACGACAATCTTGGCCAGGATTCGCGCGAATGACGTGCGACTTCATGAGCTGACCTCGTATCTAACAGCCCACCTTGACTCCTGTTGAGTGTGGAGGCATTCATCCCTTCTGGGACTCGTCTGTCATTGGAATGAGAGGAAACTGACAATCCTTAGACACCAATGGCGATATGCGTAGAAAGCCTGCTATCCTTCTGCACATCCCCATTCAGTTAGTTAGAGGGCGACTTGTGACGGCGCGCCACCGGCTCTGTCATCGCCATGTAGTTGATCGCGTGAAGCTCCCGCGTTGACACTCAGCGCCGGGAGCTCGGAGGGTAGCCCGATGGAAGACGCAAGAGCTGGGAAACAGCGAGATCCAACCGCTTGCGATGTTGTCATTGTGGGCGGCGGAATCGCGGGTCTGTATGCCGCCTATCGCCTTCGCCAAGCCTGGGAGTCTGCGCGTGAACATGACAGGATGGCCGGGGAATTCGGCATAGTCGAAGGCGAGGCGCTCAAGGTAGTCATTCTGGAAGAGAATGCGACCGGGCTCGGCGGACGCTTGCGGAGTGTCGAACTTCCGTTTCCTGGTGCAGAGGGCGGCGGAAGCGTGATCGCCGAGGTGGGAGCCATGCGGTTCACCACCCGGCAACAATTGGTGCGTCGGCTTCTCCATGACCTAGGAGTTCGAACTGTTCCGTTCGAGGGGGACGGGTTCTCCACACGGTACTTCCTCCGTGGCAAACATTTCGGGGCAAGCGACATTGAGCGCGGCGATGCGGCGACGTTTCCATACCACGTAGATGAAACAGAGAAAGGGAAGGGGCCCACTGAGTTGCTGTCTCACGTTCTCGAACGTACGTTGCAAGAACTATCTCTTGATGAACACGCGACGCCGGACACACTCCTGGTGCTTGAAAAACTCCGGGGAAAGGCCTCCCGAGACCGGCTGACGCATCGTGAGTGGGCCGAACTTCAGAAGCATGGCCTCTTGACCGGAAAGGTGCGTCTGGAAAACATCGGAATGTGGAACCTGCTTCACCACTATTTGAGTCCGGACGCGGCCCATTTCGTGGAAGACGGCTTCGGTTACGAATCCATTATTGGTAACTGGAACGTTTCGGATGCCATCCCGTGGTTCATCGGTGATTTCAGCCCCGGACAGGTTTACGAGACGGTCGACAAGAGTTTCTCGCACGTCGTTGAGCGCATCAAGGCGCAGTTGGAATCTCAACCCGATGTTGACGCTACAGTTACTGGCCCGTCGCTACCGTACACAAAGCGCGCATTCGAGTGCAGAATAGTGCTCAACTCTCACGTTAGATCTCTTACCGAGTTGGTTGATGGAGAGAATCGCGGTTACGAGCTAAAGGGTACCAAGGCGTGTCCTGAATATAGAGACTCCAGCAAACACCCGACGAAGTTCCCTGCCAAGTGGACTGCCGAGGGCGAACCAACTGAGGGGTACCGAGCCAAAGCGGTCATACTCGCACTTCCCAAGGAGCCTCTCAGGAACCTGCACATAGGATGGCTCGATGATGCCCTCGACACCAGCGAAAAACAGAAAGACCGCATTGGTGAAAAACAGCCAGCGAGCAAAACTAAGGACGAAAAGAGGAAGTGGCTGGGTCATCTTGCGAAAGTTCGCGCGCATCGACTGGCAAAGATCGTCCTCGCATATCGGAATGCTTGGTGGCGGACAAAAGATCTCTCGAAGGGAGCCGGGGGACGCACCTTTACCGACCTTCCGTTGCGGCAAGTGTACTACTTCGATCGGGAATGGCTCGAAGCACGGGGCCGGTACAAATACTATGACAACAAGGGGCGCGAGGTAGACAGCAAGGGTAGGCTGACGGGCGCCTCGAAGGATGAAGCCGTGAAGGCCCAGGCGAAACTTGCTGGCGATACAGCTGCCGCGAGCGACGAAACGCGCAATCCCGAGATCGAGGGCATGGTCATCGCCTATCTGGACGGACACTACGCGTCTTTTTGGAGCTTTATCACGGCTGTGCAGCGGATTCACGATTCTGACGAAGATGACACCCCAAGAAACCCGAATAAGGCGAGGCAGTTGGAGACTTACAAGCGTCGGTGGTTCGGCAAGAGGGTTTGGGGATGGATCGAACCCCAAGATGTACAGAAACTGTATGAGACGCCTGACAAAGATTGGACGGCTAAAGAGCGGGGCTTACACCTGTACTTTACAAAATACGGTCTTTATGAGCGTGCCGCGACGAAGATGACTCACATATTGAGACATCTGCATGCAGCATCAGCCAACGATCGAGGTGAGCGTATGGCCGTTCCTGAGCCGGTTGCAGGCGCTTATAACTTCTGGGACGATTTCGGGGACCACGCCGTTCCGGAGGCCGGCTGGCACACGTGGGAACCTGGTGTAGAGTCGGCGAAAGCGATGACCCACATGGTTCAACCGTTCGGAAAGGAGCGGCGTGTCTTCGTTTGTGGTGAAGCCTACTCAAGCGAGCAAGGGTGGATCGAGGGCGCGCTGAAGTCCGTGGAGCTGGTGATGGACCGGCTCGGCGTCCTGCTCCCTGATGAAGTGGCGAATCCTGATTTCGATCCAGAGCTCAAGACCAATTCCGAGGGAATTCGGGACTACGTCGGTCTGCGTCCACGAAGGCTTTCGAACGCAGAGCCTCCAACCGGAACTCAGGAGCCCACGCCGATCTCTGACAGTCGGTCGATCGTCTTCCTCTCAGGTATGATTGGGTTTGATGGCCCGCCAGATCCGGTACCGACATCCATTGAGCAGCAAACCGCCGGCGCCTTGGAGTGTCTCTTCAAGAAACTACGCGCAGCAAAGGGGCAGCCTCAGGATATCGTGTCGCTCCGTATCTTTTTACGGTCCATGGACGACTACGAGCGGTTCAACCAGGCCTATAGCAAGAGCCTGACGAAGTGGAAGATAAGCGTGGCACCTGCCAGCACCACAGTCGCCGTCAAGGCTCTCCGTTCGTTGGCGCTTATCGAGATCGAGGCTGTTGCTGTGATCCGAACTGATGATACGACCGGTAAGAAACTGGCTTCAAAACAATCATCAAGATCGAGTGGTCCTCGACCGTCGCGTGGGAAGACCAAAGGGTTCCGAAAGGGTTAGCGCTGCCACATTGTCAGACGAGAGAGGGCCGTTGCCGCAAGACTCCTGCGGCTCGGAAGGAATGTGACGCATGAAGTACGAGGAAAAGCTTTCTCAACTGGGATACTCGCTTGATCCTGTGAATATGGACAAGGGGCGGTTTCTTCAGGCCGTCAGAAGCGGCAATCTGATTTTTACTTCGGGACAGGTTCCAATGTGGCGAGACAAGTCGATCAAGGGTAAGGTCGGCACCGACATCGACATTGAGGAGGCGCGCGAAGCGGCGCGCCTCTGTACGGTGAACGCACTTCGAGCTGTTGCCTACTTCGTTGGGCACCTGAGCGAGATTGTCCGGATCGTCAAGGTTTTCGGAATGGTCAACGTTGGGCCAAACTTCAACGAAACGCCGGCGGTTATCGACGCGTGCAGTGAACTCTTAATTGATGTCTTCGGGGATGTCGGCAAACATGCTCGCAGCGCCGTCGGGATGACCATCCCCTTGAATTTCGCGGTGGAGATTGAATTGATCGTCGAAGTCCAACCAAACGCCGGGCACGATTTTGGGGAACTTCCGCCGTGAAGGTCAGGCTAGATAGGTTTAGCGTCCCGCCAACACTCGGCGAACTTCTTGGCGTATTCGTCGGGCTCGTGCAGCTCGAGCGGTATGACGCAGTCAGAAAGTTGATTGTCACACTTGAGCGACAACACATAGTTAGCATGGACGGGCTCTTCGGCGCTCAGAAACTGGCAACGATACTCTCCTAGAAGGGTTTCAGTGTCTTTCGAGACTCTGCACCATCTGACTTCCCATGGTCCATTTCCCGGCCGGGCGTTGTCATTGACGTTTGTAGCGGCGATAGCGTCTCTGGCGTTTTCTGGGGTTTGATCGGGGTTCAGGACGAAAAGGTGCCTCAACTGCACAATTCCTTCAGTGGTCGGACTCGTTTCTCTGAGCCGCTTCCAGAATTCAGGTAGCGATCGCCGCGTACTCCATGATTGGATAGTGGAGACAAGCTGGAGTCGTGGGGTGTTCATTCCAGATACATAGCGGGCTTCACGCTCCAACACGGCGTCTAAGAAGCGGCTAGACTCAGCGCCACCTTCCATTGACACGCGAGCCCCGCCCCTTGCTAGATGACTCCAGATGGCATTGAAGTCCTTCGCCAAATTACCTTCGGGAGGCTCGTTCGTTAGAAAGAACTCCGAAACCTCGTCGCCCTTGACTTTGAAGCCTACTCCATGGTCGTCGTGCGTGAAAATCCCATAGTGGCGGTCATTCACTCCAACTTTCAGGTAGTCAAGCACCTCTGGCTTCGCGAACTGGATCTTGTACCAGCCATGGTTGCCGTTCTCGCTGGCATGTTGCGCCGCAAATGTATAGTGTTTAAGGAGATTCCGAATATCGGAGTTGGTCCATAAGTCGCCGGCTGGCGACAGGATGAAGACCCGGCGAATTTGGGCGCCCCGCATGACGGCCTTTTCGCCGGCGTCAAGAAAGGTACGCTTCAGCTTCGAGAAGGTTCTTGGATTCGATAGGGTAACGTAAGTGTCCCCGGTCTTGAGTATGTTCATTTGCTCTGTGAGGATCTGGTCGGCTAAGTCGAATGAGTTTTCGAAGGCGATGGGAGCCAGGTGGTCAGATTTTGGATTCTGAATCAACTGGTAGCGAAACTCGGCAAGCGTCTTAGCGTAGCCGCGAGCCTGATTCAGAAATGCCACAAGAAATTCGATGTCTGCTCTGCGCGCCCAGTTCCGGAGGTCGGCTAGCTTGACCATCTGCGACACAAGATCCTTATGAACATCGAGAAGGCTTGTTTCCACTGACTGGAACGTGGTTTTCATTCCTTCTTCGATCGCCGCCACGCCAGCTAGGTTGGCCAGTTGGTCAATTTTTGTGCCAACGATGACCATTTGTTTCGCTTGAGAGCCCCATTCCCAGAAGAAGACTGCAAAAGCAGAGACAATGACACCATCGGAAAGATGTTCGAAGGCGCGCGAAAGGCGCGGATGTCCGTTCCCTAACAGCATGGATGCTGCGACAGCAAGCAGGAGGGCGAATAGAAGTCCTCCGAGTACAATAATCACCGAGTTGCTGACGGCGCTCGGAATTCGCTGGATGATGTCCATGAATTTGTTTCCGAGATGCCGTTTTGTCGTGTTCTGCTCCCCTTTAAGCAAAGGTACCTCCTCAGGTCACTCTAATCGCCGCGCCGTTGCAGGGCGATGCTCTCAACCGTGATTGAAGGCGGGAAGTGTATCCGTTTTTGACAAGCGAAGGAAGATCAGCACGTTGTTCGACGATCGGAAGCCCGTCGTGAAGCGTCGGGACCTCACACCTGATATCCTTCCGCCACGAAATGATTTCGGAGGCCTTGGTGACCGATCTCGACATCAACCATCTCGAACTTACGCGCCATCCTGTCGACGAAGACAACATCGAAGTCTTCGACATCCGCGACGACGAATCCGCCAACGACCGGCAGGTCTACTCGTGCGTGGCGATGTATCGAAAGAACTGGCGGAACGATTGGCCGGCGTTGGGGGGACTCGGTGGTTGCAGGCGGTTGGGGATGAGATCCCTACGCCTGAGATGGCGCGGCAGGAAGCGGCTTCGTTGGCGCTGGCGATGTTCATGAAGAACAACCTCATTCGCAAGGCGGAGCTGGCGCTCGAACATCGCGAGCAACTGCTCTTCGGTTGGCAGGGTGGGAAGGGTGTGATCTGGACGCCGTGGGAGAAGGGCGGCGACGCGAAGAAGAACAGGAGGTACCTGACTCCTCGTCGTCTCATGTGCCACGGGCTTCTTATCGAGGAGTTGCGTGGCGAGTACATCGGGTCGAAGGATGCGGGTATTGGCGGCAGTGAGTTGCGCTGGATGGAGCGGGCCACGAATTTCACCATTGGTAACGGCTGTCTCCGCGACACGGGAGAGGGAACAGCGCTTGGCGTTCACTCCGGGATGCGTACCACCCTCGAAGTCCTCGGCAAGAGCTCAAGTGGAAGTCAGAAGCTAAAGGACGTACCGGTGCTCATCTGTGGTCTCGGTAAGGTCGGCTTCTCGCTCATGCAGATCGCGCACGAGGATGGGGCGATCGTTTCGATCTGGGAACCGGCGCTCGCCGGTACGACCGACGCAGATCTAAATGACTTTTATGAAAAGGCCGAAAGCGGGGGTGCTTCGGTCGAACCGAAGCACCTGGAGACTCTGAAGTCGCTGCGGCGGAACATTTTCCGCTCCGACGTCGAAGCGATGGAGACGATGACGAAGAGTGGACGTGGCGTTCACTTCGTTTGTCCTGCCGGTTCGCGCATCGAATGGCTGAGCGAACAAATCAACGGACGGCCGCGATACGAGATCCTCGCCAGCCGCGAGGATGCTGGGCAGTGCGTTATCCTCGGTCCCGCAAATGACCAGCTTGCGCTCAGTCGCGAGCATCGCGCGCAGCGTGATGCCGCGCTCGCGCGCATGACGAGCGCTGGAATCGTCTATGTCCCCGATCCGATCGTCAGCCCTGGCGGCGTCATCGCGGTGAGCCATGAGCTGACCGCTCACTGGAAGGCGGAAAACGTCAATCGTGATTCGATCCAAATCGTCGATAAGAGCATCCGTATGCTCTTCGAGCGAACCGACGACAAAACGAGTTCCGCCTCCATCTACCAAGCCTTCGAACAACTCGCATTAGACTGACCGCCATGAACGAACCACTCGACACCGACTATCGCCACGCAGAGATTGAGAAGAAGTGGCAGGAGCAGTGGGAGGCGTCCGGGCTTTATCGTTCGGACATCGATCCGTCGCGGGAGAAGTATTACGCGCTGACGATGCTTCCCTATCCCTCGGGCGATCTGCATATTGGCCATTGGTACGCGGTCTCGCCTCCGGATGCGCAGGCGCGGTTCATGCGGATGCGTGGGTTCAACGTCCTCTTTCCGATGGGGTTCGATGCGTTTGGGCTGCCGGCGGAGAATGCGGCCATCAAGCGGGGGATCCATCCTGGCGAGTGGACGCGCGCGAACATCAAGCGGATGCGCACCCAGATGCAGACGATGGGGGCGATGTTCGATTGGCGCCGCGAGATGGTCTCGTGCGAGCCTGAGTACTACCGCTGGACACAGTGGCTGTTTCTTCAGCTCTATCACGCCGGTCTGGTCTATCGGAAGTTCGCGGCGGTTGATTGGTGCCCGAGCTGCAATACGACACTGGCTCGCGAACAGGTTTGGGGAGAGGACCGTCACTGCGAACGGTGTGGAACGCCCGTCGAGCGGCGTGAGTTGAATCAATGGTTCTTCAAGGTCACCAAGTACGCCGATGAATTGCTCGACTTCTCGGAGATCGACTGGCCGTCGCGCGTCAAGACGCTGCAGGCGAACTGGATCGGCCGCTCGACCGGCGCCTACATTACGTTTCAAGTCGAGAACGGCGAAGCGATCGAAGTCTTCACCACGCGCCCCGATACGTTGTGGGGAGTGACGTTCATGGTCGTCGCGCCGGAGCATCCGCTGGCGCGCGAAGCGGCCGAAACGAGTGACACGGTTCGCGAATATCTCGAACAGGCTGGGCGTCAGACGGACATCGACCGGCAGGCGGCGGATCGCGAGAAGAACGGCGTGCCGAGCGGCCGCTACGCAATCAATCCGGCCAACGGTGAGCGGATTCCGATCTGGATCGCCGACTACGTCCTCATGTCGTACGGCACCGGCGCGGTCATGGGCGTCCCCGCGCATGATGAGCGCGACGCTGCGTTCGCGAAGAAATACGGTCTCGAGATTCGAAGAGTTCTCGATCCTGAAGGCGCAGCAGACGATTCTGAAACCTTCACCGGTTACGGCACGATGATCGATTCTGGTCCGATGACCGGCACCTCGGGCACCGAGGCCCGCGAGAAGACGATCGAGTATCTCAAGTCGCTCGGCGCCGGACGCGAAGGCGTTCAATACCGGCTCCGCGACTGGCTCGTTTCGCGGCAGCGCTATTGGGGAACTCCGATTCCGATCCTCTTCTGCGACAAGTGCGGCATCGTTCCCGTGCCGGAATCGGATCTGCCCGTGCTTCTTCCGGATGACGTCGAATGGCGTCCGACCGGCGAGAGCCCGCTCAAACTGCATCCAACGTGGCGCTTCACGACCTGTCCCAAATGCGGCGGCCCCGCCGAGCGCGAAACGGACACGCTCGACACGTTTCTCTGCTCGTCGTGGTACCACCTTCGTTATCTCAGCCCGCATTGCGATACGTATCCGTTCGATCAGAAGGAATACGACTATTGGATGCCGGTCGACATTTACACCGGCGGCATCGAGCACGCCACGATGCATCTCATCTACACGCGCTTTTTTCACAAAGCGCTGCGCGATTGCGGTGTGACGCGCGGCAACGAGCCGATGCTCAAGCTCCGCAATCAGGGCATCATCCTTGGCGAAGACTCGGAGAAGATGTCGAAGAGCCGGGGAAATGTGGTGGCGCCGGATGACCTGGTGAAACGCTTCGGCGCCGACACCGTCAGAGCGCATCTGATGTTCTTCGCGCGATGGGATCAGGGCGGACCGTGGAGCAGCACCGGAATCCAGGGAACCGCGCGATGGCTGCGGCGCGTTTGGAGCTCGTTCCTGGAGCCGCCTTCGACGCTGGGATCAAACGATGAGGCAACGAGGAGCGTGCGGCGGCGGCTGCATCAATCGATCCGGTCGGTGACGCACGATTTCGACACGTTCGAGTTCAACACGATCATCGCCACGTTGATGGAGTTGCATCGCGACATCACGCGCGCGGGCGAGGACGGTTGTACGCGCGAGGTTTGGGAAGAGGTGCGCGAGACCTACCTGCGCATGATCGCGCCGGTCGTGCCGCACATCGCCGAGGAGCTGTGGCAGCGCATCGGGAAGAGCGGTTCGGTTCATCTGCAGTCCTGGCCGCAATGGGACGAAGAAATCGCTGCCGACGATCAGGTCACCGTCGCGGTGCAGGTCAACGGTAAGTTGCGCGCACGGATCACAGCCGCAGCGGATGCGACGGAAGAGGATCTCCGTGCGGCGGCGCTGGCCGAAGGCAACGTCGCGAAGCATCTCGAAGGGGTGACCGTCGTCAAGATCATCGTCGTGCCGCCGAAGCTGGTGAACATCGTTACGCGCAAATGAACCGGCGCGCGGCACGGGTCGCGGTAATCGGGGCGGGTGTTTCCGGTCTGACTTCGGGCCTCGTTCTCGCCGAGAACGGATACGACGTCACGCTGTTCGCAGCGGAGATCAACGCGACGACGTCATCGGTCGCGGGCGCGATCTGGTATCCGTATCACATCAAGCCGAAAGAGAAAGCGGAGAGATGGGGCCGAAGCGCGTATGACGAGTTCGTACGTCTCTCGCGTGACCGTGCATCGGGAGTCGGGCTGATCGAACTGCATGCTTTTTCGATCGAGACGCGGCATCGCTTTCCG
Organism: Thermoanaerobaculia bacterium; assembly: GCA_963719365.1. Taxonomy (GTDB): domain Bacteria; phylum Acidobacteriota; class Thermoanaerobaculia; order Gp7-AA8; family Gp7-AA8; genus JADGNZ01. Next base: position 4,856,487 of record OY970380.1, read on the forward strand.
CGTTGGTCGGCGGGAATGAAGCGCCGCTACCTGCCTCGGGACGAGATTCCGGCGGCATATCGATTCGGCTTCGCTGTGACGGTTCCCCTCATGCAGACACCGGTCTATCTTCCCTATCTGCAGCGACGTTTCCGGCGAGCAGGAGGACGGATTCGGCAAAAGACGATCGGCGATCTTCGCGAGCTGACGCCGGAGTTCGCAGCGGTCGTGAATTGCACGGGTTACGGTGCCAAAGTACTTTGCAACGACCGCCGCCTCCGTCCCGGCCGGGGAATCGTCGTGCTGACACCGAATCCCGGCGTCGATCGCGCGCTCGTTTACGCCGAGGATGCGAAAACATTGACGTACGTGATCCCGCGCCGGAATGACTGCGTCCTCGGCGGCTGCGACGACAACGTGGAGAGCGCGGTCGTGCCTCCCGCGTTGGCGCAGGCCATCTACGAACGATGCCAGCGGATCGAGAAGACGCTTCCAGGCATGGTCACCGCAATCGCCGGAATCCGACCCGTTCGTTCCGAGGTGCGCCTCGAGGTCGAACGCGTGGATGGCATTCCGATTGTGCACAACTACGGGCACGGCGGGGCAGGATTCACCGTGTCGTGGGGATGTGCGCACGAGGTGCTACGGAAGGTTGAGCGGGCGCTGGGCCGATCGAGGCAAGCATTCACATTGCTGACGTTGTGATTGCGCCGAGGTACCATGAAGCAGCATGACCCGCGACGACATCCTGGCCACCATACGCGAGAACGAGAAGGGGCTGCGCGCCCTGAGCGTACGAGAACTTGCCCTCTTCGGATCGTTCGTCCGCGGCGACGCGACCGACGCCAGTGATATCGACTTCCTCGTGGAGTTCGAGTACAAGACGTTCGACAACTACCTTGATACGAAGGAGCTCCTTGAAGGCCTTTTCGGTCGTAAGGTCGATCTCGTGATCAAGAGCAACATCAAGCCACGATTGCGCGATCGGATTCTGAGCGAGGCTGTTCGTGCAGCGTGACCCGCTTGTCTACCTCGATGACATTCTTCAGGCGTGTCGAAGCATCCAGCGCTACACCGACGGCCTGACATTCGAGAGCTTCACGGGTGATCAAAGAACTATCGATGCCGTCGTTCGTAACTTTCAGATCGTTGGTGAGGCGGCAAAGAACATACCGGGCGATCTGCGCGCCCGGCTCACGGAGGTTGATTGGCGAGGCGTTGCGGGATTCCGAGACGTACTCGTTCACCGCTACTTCGATGTCGACCTCGATCTAACATGGCAGATCATCAACTCCCGCGTTGCGCCTCTCGCTGCTGCCGTCAAGAAGTTTCTCAGCGCTAACTGACCGCCCCCTCCTCCACCCGCAACGTTCCCCCATCCGCGTCGAGCGTCGCTCTTGCTCCGATTGGGAGGACGAGTTTTTGTTCGATGTGGCCGAACGACAGTCCGGAGATGACCGGTACAGCAAGGCCACCGAACCTATCGCGGAGGATCTCCTCCAAACTGAAGCTTGGGCCTTTTACGCCGCAGTCGCTGCAGCGGCCGAAGACTACGCCCGCGCATTTGTCGAATATGTTGCCGAGGGCGAGGGTCGTTAGCATGCGGTCGATGCGGTAGGGCTCTTCGTGGACGTCTTCGAGGAAGACGATCGCGCCTGATGTGTCGGGTTGGTACGGGGTGCCCATCAGCGTGGCGATCATCGTCAGGTTGCCGCCGATTAAGGGGCCGGTGGCTTTGCCGGGGGCGATTTTGAGGATGCGGTTGGTGCGGTCGACCAGCTCGGTTGGTTTCTTTGATGGCGTTGGGAGGAGGCCGGCTGGCTCGGCGGTCATTACCACTTTGCGGAAGTTGTCGAGCGTGAAGGGATCGAAGGTTGAGCCGCCGACGGGGCCGTGGAAGGTGATGAGGCCTGTCTTCCTGTGGACTGCGTTCAAGAGCGCGGTGATGTCGCTGTAGCCGATGAGGACTTTTGGTTTGCGCCGGATCAGGTCGTAGTCGAGGTATGGCAGGACTCTTGGGGAGCCCCAGCCGCCGGTGTAGCAGACCACTCCCGCTACGTTGTCGTTGGCGAACATCTGATTGATGTCATCGGCGCGGTCGCGGTCGTGGCCGGCGAAGTAGCCCCATTTGTCGAAGGCGTGTTTGCCGATGATGACTTTGAATCCGATCGCTTCCATCTGCTCTTTGGCGAACTGTATCTCGTCGGCTTCGAAGGCGGCGGTGGCGGGGAGGACTAAGCCGACGGTGTCGCCGGGGCTCAGTCGTTTGGGTTTGATGATGGTTGGCGTGGCCGCCTGGAGGGTTCTTGTGGTTGTGATCGCAGCGGCGGCGGTGACGGAGAGTTTGGCGAAGTCGCGGCGGTTGAGCATGCCTGCGATTGTCACGCGAAGGCGCGAAGGCGCGAAGGAAAAAGTGGCGGGGTTGAGAGTTCCGGCCCCTCATCCGGCCTTCGGCCACCTTCTCCCCATCAAAAAGACGATGGGGAGAAGGGCTCGAATTTCGAGGGCGATGATTTTTGGGTTAGTCGCGTTCGAAGAGGTTTCTTCGCTCGGTTTCGGTGGTTGCCGAGGCGCCGGCGGCTCCGCCGTTGGCGGCGTCCCACTTTTCGCGGGACAGGGGAGTGATGGTGTCGAGTTTCTTCTTGGCCAATGAGGCGTTGATGCCAGGGAGTTCTTTCGCAGTCCAGTTGTCGAAGTCCTGCACCACGTCTTTCAGCTCGTGAGCCAGGGCGTCGGTGCGCTCGACGGATGATTGCGAGGGGCGGCCTTCGTAGAACGCCACGTTGCCGTAGAGGTCTGTCAGGTTTTCGCGGAGGCGTTCTTCGCCGGTGATCATGCCACCCTCTTTTGTGGCTACGATCTTGCGGCGAAGCGTGTCGACGTCCGCGGATGCGGCGCGCAGTTTCTTGGCCAGCGCGTCGGTTGCCGGCAGCTTCGATGCGCGGTCATCGAGCGCGGTGCGGACGCTGTTGATGCGATCGACGGCGAAGGTCATCTCGCCGAGTTGCGCGTAGAGTTTGTTCGCGAGATCCCACTGCGCCTGGCGGTCGGCGTCGGTGTGCGTGGCGCGCGGATCGGGAACGAGGACGAGCGGCGTCGTGTAGACGTTCTTGTCTTTCGTCATCTTAACGGTGTACGTGCCGGGGAGAACTCTTGGTCCGGACGATGCGGAGAACGCGGCGGTCGCGGCGGTGGGAACTTTCGGCGCCGGCATCCGCATCGCCCAGGTGACGCGATTCAGGCCGCGGCGTTTGCTGCTGGGGATGTTGCCCATCTTCTTGCCGTTGGCGTCGAACACGTCGATCGACAGGTCGCCAAAGATGTGGCGCGTGCGCTGGTAGTAAGTGATGATCGCGCCGCCGACCGGATTCGGTCCGACGAATGCGGCGTCGCCGTTGGCCCAGCCGCCCTGCGCGGACATGGACTGCACGACCGGGTGCCCCTGCATGAACGCCACATCCTTCGCCAGCACCTCGGGAGTCAGCGCGCGAAGCGGCGTGATGTCGTCGACGATCCAGATGCCGCGTCCGTGCGTGGCGATGACGAGATCGTTGTCACGCGGGTGGATGGCCAGATCATCGACGGCCACGTTCGGCAGATCGCCGCCTTTGTACTGCGCCCACTGCTTGCCGCCATCGAGCGAGACCCAGAGACCGAGCTCGGTGCCGAGGAAGAGGAGGTTGGGGTTGACGAGATCTTCTTTGATGACGTGGGCGAAGCCGCGAACCGGCGCGTCCGAAGCGAGGGCCGGCGTCCACGTCTTGCCGAAGTCGGAGGTCTTGTACGCGTACGGCTGCATGTCGCCGAACGTGTGCATGTCGAACGTGGCGTAGGCAGTGCCTTCATCGAAGTGGCCCGGCTCAACGGATGTGACCCACGCGTTTTTCGGAAGGCCGGTGATGTTCGCGGTGACGTTCGACCAAGTCTTGCCGGCGTCGCGCGTGACCTGCACGTTGCCGTCGTCGGTGCCTACCCAGATCACGTTGCTGTTCTTCAGCGACTCGGCGATCGCGAAGATCGTCGTGTGCATTTCGGCGGACGAGTTGTCGACCGTCACGCCGCCCGACTGTTCCTGCTTCTGCTTGGCGGGATCGTTCGTCGTCAGATCGGGTGAGATGCGATCCCACGTCTGGCCGTGATCGTTCGAGCGGAAGAGGAACTGCGCGCCGATGTAGAGCGTGCCCTTCGGCGAAACGTGGATCGGCGTGTTCCAGTTGAAGCGGAGCTTTCCTTCCTTGTATTGCGGGAGAGGTTTGATCGGCCGCGTCTCGTGCGTGTTGCGATTGACTCGTCCGATCTCGCCGCCCTGTGCCTCGGCATACAGATACGTTGGATCGCTCGGATCGGCGAACATCCAGAAGCCGTCGCCGCCGTAGAAGTTTTCCCAGCGGCTGCTCGTGATGCCGCCCGGGTACTGCGAATCGCCGACCCACGAGCTGTTGTCCTGCAGGCCGCCGTAGACGTGATACGGCCGGTCCATGTCCACGCTCACGTGGTAGAACTGCGAGACCGGAAGGTTGTCCGCCTTCCACACGCGATTGCCGCCGTCGTAGGAGTACCAAAGGCCGCCGTCGTCGCCGGCGATCAGATTGTCGGTGTTGTTCGGATCGATCCAGACGTCGTGCCAGTCGCCATGGCCGCCGCCGCCGATCCCGCTGAAGCTCTTGCCGCCGTCGTTCGATGCGATGAGTCCACCGCCGGCTTTGTAGAGTTTGTTCGGGTCCTTCGGATCGACGAGGATGTTGGCGAAGTAGAACGGACGCCAGATCATCATCTGGCTGCGGTCGCGGGCCTGCCAGGTCTTGCCGCCATCGTCGGAGCGATAGAGACCGTTTTTCGGCGGCGCTGCTTCGACGAGTGCGTAAACGATGTTGGAATTCGATGGCGCGATCGTGACGGCGATGCGTCCCCACGGTTTCGAGGGAAGGCCGGCTTCGCTGATTTGTCATCGAGCGACTGCCAGGTGGCGCCGCCGTCGGTCGATTTGAAAAGGCCGCTGCCGCTGGCTGCGTCGGGGCCGTCGCCGCCGGAACGGAATGTCCCAGCCCTTGCGGCGGAAGTCCCACATGCCGGCGAAGAGCGTTTTCGGATTGGCGCGGTCGAGCGAAAGCATCGAACATCCGGTGGAGAGATTGGCGCCTTTCAGCACCTTCGTCCAGGTCTTGCCGCCGTCCGCGGTCTTGTAGACGCCGCGGTCGTCGCTGTCACTCCACAGTTTTCCCGGAACGCAGACGTAGACGGTGTTCGTGTCGCTCGGATCGATGGCGATCTTGGCGATGCGCTCGGAGTTCGGCAGACCAACGTTCGTCCAGTTGTCGCCGCCGTCGGTCGATTTGTAGACGCCGTCGCCGTACGACACCGAGTTGCGCGTCCACGCTTCGCCGCTGCCGGCCCAGATCGTCTTCGGGTTCTTCGGATCGATTGCCACCGCGCCGATCGACTGCGTCGGCTGCTTGTCGAACACCGGCTTGAACGTCGTGCCGCCGTTGACGGACTTCCAGACGCCGCCGCTGGCTGCGCCCACGTAGACGGTCAGGCGGTTGCCTTCGTGAACCGCGTCGATCGCGGCGATGCGGCCGCTCATTGCTGCCGAGCCGATGTTGCGCGCGCCGAGGCCGGAGATCGTTTCGGAATCGACCTTGACTGGAGTTTGGGGAGTGGAAGGCGGGGTGTTGGGGGTGGAGGCGGCGACAGCCTGCGTTATTGGTATGGTAATCGCGGGAGGCGGAGCCGTTGCTGCAACGCTCGCCGCGCCAGGCGTCCCCGGGCGCACGAAGATCCCGTCCGCCATCGGCACGTTCGCTTCGATCTTCGAATACGTGACCTTCTGCCGGTTCGGATTTCCCTTCACGCCGTTCTCGATCGAGAAGGGGAGGTACCAGCCGTTGACGTCTTTGTAATCGCCCAGGACTGTTTCGTACTCACGCTCGGCGCCGCGAACCATGCGGCGTGTCTCGATCTTGATCGGAACATTCGTCGAGGTGTCGATGAAGTAGTTGCGCACGTCGCCGGCTGGTGTCGTGACCTTGATCTTCCACGCCTCCGATCCTTCGACGGTTTCCTTCCCCATCAGCTCGACTTTGTTGCCCTTCTGCGCGTAATTGACGAGCGGGCCGTCGAGGTCAGAGTCTTCGATGATCGATTTCAGCTCTTCTTCGCTGAGCGACTCGGCGTCCTTCTTTCCTTCGAAGGGATCGATCTTCCAGCCGTTCTTGCCGTCGTACGCATTCACGGCGGTCATGCCCTGAATTGCGAACTCCTGCCGGACGTGGTTGGGGCGGGCGTTCATTTCGAGAACGCCTGCCTCGAATCCCCCGCCGCCGGTGAATTTGCCGGTGCGGCGGAGCGACGTGACGGCGGCGATGCGATCCTTTCCGCCGACCGTAGAAATGTACTTGGCAATGACTTCATCGGCGGTCTGAGCGAACCCATTCACCGCCACCAGCAACAGAATTCCGATTCCGAACAAGCCTCGGCGCATGCAGCTCTCCTTATTGTTTGTACCGCGAGGAAGGTTAGTCGGGGAATCATACGACGGAGGGGGAGGCGGGGTTGCAATGCCGTCCCATCGCGCTTCCGAACGCCATCCATCGTGTCACCCTGAGGCAGCCGGAGGCGCCCGCACTGCTTGCTGCTCTCGCGCTGAACGTTCGTGGCGCCGCAGGACGACGAAGGATCTCCGAATGCGATGCATGTGGCCAGTGCTTCGTAATTTGAGATCCTTCGTCGTCCTCCTCCGCCGCGTCTTGCAGCGTGAATGCGGGAGTACGAACGGCGGCTCCGGCTGCCTCACGATGACACGAATGACGAGTGTCGCTTGCGGCGAACGTTGCTACGAACGTGAGAGTTCAACAATACGATGAACTCTCTCAAATCGGTTTGCAGCTTCGCCAAGTGAGCTCCGCTCGCGCTCGATCAGCTCGAGAAGGATGTCGAGCCGCTCCTCGGGCGTGAGTTGCGCGTAAAACTGATCGTCGGCATCATCGGCCGCTTCGAAGTTTGGAAAAACTCGAACAGTTCTCTCCACGCGACACACCTTATCAGTCGAGGGTGGCGCACTTTCAAAAGTAGACCTGACCCCATTTTGAAAGCGCTACGGCATCCGGTATGCGAACGCGTTGATGTGCATGCCAGCGCCGACCGAGGCGAAGAGGACGATCTCGCCGGAGTGGAAGGACTGGCCGTCGAGCCGGCCTTTGGCGATCAGATCGAACAGCGTCGGCACCGTGGCCACCGAGCTGTTGCCGAGCCACGAGATCGTCATCGGCATCACGTCCGGGGGCGGCTGCAACTTCTCGGAGTCGTACAACGCCGCGACGATCGCTTCGTCCATCTTGCCGTTGGCCTGATGAATGAGAATCTTCGAGACGTCCGTCAGCGCGATGCCGGCCTTGTCGAGGCATTCCTTCATCGAGCTGGCCACGGTCTGCAACGCGTACTTGTAGAGCTTGCGGCCTTCCATCTTCAGGAACAGCGCCTCGATGAAGACTTCCTCTTTGTTCGAAGGCCCCATCGACAGCATGCCGGAGTGGTCGAGCGTGTCGGAGCGCGATGCGTGCGCCAGGATTCCGGCGTCGGTCTGGCGCGCTTCCAACACAGTCGCTCCGGCGCCGTCCGCGTAGATCATGCTGTCGCGATCGTGCGGATCGGAGATGCGCGACAGCGTGTTGGCGCCGATGATCATGGCGCGCTGGATGTCGCCGGCGCGGATCATGGCGTCGGCGGTAATGACTCCCTGAATCCAGCCGGGGCAACCGAAGACGAGATCGAACGCCGCCGCGCGCGGCTTGGCGATGCGCAACTTCGCCTTCACGCGCGCAGCCAGCGATGGCACGAGATCGGGCGGACCGCCGCCTTTCTGCACGTCGCCGAAATTGTGGGCGACGATGATGAGATCGAGCGATTCCGGATCGATGCGCGACGAGGTCAGAGCGTCATTCGCTGCTTCATAGGCGATGTCGGACGTGACGGTTCCGCTCTCGACGTAACGCCGCTCCTGAATGCCGGTGATGGCCTCGAACTGTTTGACGATCTCGGCGTTCGTCTTTCCCATCGGCGCCCCATCCGTTCCTCGGAAGTCATGATTCAGAAATTCCGAGTTGGGAACACGGACCGGCGGGATGTAGCTCCCGGAGGCGGCAATGACTGATCGAAGCGCGGGCATGCGAAGGGGGATCTTAACGCGAGGTGTGTTCATCTGGGAGTGGGGAGTTGGGAGTGGGGTGTGGGAGATCGAGTCTTCGGCTTCTCCGACACCCCACCCCCGACGCCCCACCCCCCGCACCAGTGGTATCTTGCCGCAGATCCCAACGACTGCGCAGAAGGAGGCGTCCGTGCCCTTTCCTCATGTGAACTATCTGGCCATCCTCATCAGTGGTGTCGTCATCTTCATCCTCGGCGGTCTTTGGTACTCCGTGATCTTCAAGAAGACGTGGATCGCGCTGATGGGAATCCCGGAAGAGAAGATGAAGGAAGGCTCTGGCGCCATGGGGGGGCTATTCCTGATGGCCTTTCTCTGCGCGCTGGTTCAGTCGTACATCCTGGCCATCATCATCAATCATTTCTTTCCGTACTCGCTCGTACGCGGGGCGATGGTGGGAACGATCTGCTGGGTCGGATTCGCCGCGCCGACGAGCTTCGCCACCGCGATTTTCTCGATGACGAAGAAGCCGCTCTGGTTCATCAACTCCGCCTACAACCTCGTGTCGTTCATCGCGGCGGGAATGATTCTTTCGGTCTGGAGATGATTCTTGAAGAGTGAAGAGTGAAGAGTGAAGTGTGAAGAGTGAAAGAAAATCACGCACTCGCCGGCTTTTTCACTCTTCACCCTTCACTCTTCACCCTTCAATCCTCAGACGGCGTGAAAGTCGCCGTACTCCGGCGCGAGCGGGATTCCGGCGATGTTTGCGATGCGGGCCATCGCGACGAGTCCTGACTCCAGCGCGCCTTCCATGAAGCCGAACCATGCTGGCGACGTGTGCTCGCCGGCGACGGCAATGCGATCGGCGATCAGGTTCGCGTACGCCTTCTGTTTCGTTGTCACTTCGCCGACTGCGGGAGTGGAGTAACCCATGCCGATACGCTTCGGCCAGTTCTCGAACTCGGTCGTGAACGCTTCGTAGTGCGGCAGCAGCGCGTTGAGCCGCGGCGCAAAGTACGTCGGACCGCCGCCTGCGTCGATGGCGTGTTGCGCAGGACGTCCGCCGGCGAAGACGCTCACGTCGAAGCGCGCCGTGTCCATCTGATTGTCGGTTCCTTCCCAGATCATTCCGAGTTGATCGGACGACCCGCTCGGCGCTACGCCTTCGGGAATCCAGAAGCGGTGTTCGACGCCGGAGAGGTACTTGACCGCCGGACCGTGCGCGATGGCTCGATACGGGAACGGCTTGCCATCGATCGTGATCTTCTCCATCGCCACGGACGGCACGGCGACAACTGCGAAATCGTACGGGCCGTCGACGGCACCGCCATCAAGCTCGACGAAGAGCCGTTCGCCGCTGGTGCGGATGTTCGTTGCGCGCCCCTGATTGAGATCGAGACCTGCGCCGAGGCGGCGAGCGAGGGACTGATTGCCAGCGGCGCAGCGGAAGACTTCCGTCTCATCGAAGAACGCATAGCCGCCGCCGGCCGCGAGTTGCGATAACGCGCCGAGCCAGCTTTGCTGCTCCGCCGGCGTGCAGTTGTCGAGCTCGAACTCGAGCAGGATCGCTTTCTTCGTCAACTCGCTGACGCCGGCGGGAATCTGCGCAGCGAGCGACATTGCGTCAAGATCCGCCGCGCCTGCAGTCGTCCACGGCATCCACGGATTCCTGACTACAGACGATTCGGCTCCCCATTGGCGGAAGACCGTGTCCATCTCCGCGTGGAGCTTCTCCTGCTCGGCGTTGGAAAGACTTCGGCCGTCAAGGATCATCGGCATTTCCAGTCCCGCGGCAGCGTAGTTGTCCTCCGAGGAGACGACGCTCATCGCCAGTCCGAAGTGCGCGGCGAGCGCGAGCCAGAGCGGATGGTTGGTCCCAATCAGCTCCGCTCCCGCTTCGAGAATGCGCCCGGGAACGAGCTTGTCCGTTGACGAGACGCGCCCGCCGACAACGAGCGGCTCGATGAGGGTGACCGCGAATCCCGCCCGCGATGCGAACCAGGCCGCACTCACTCCCGCGAATCCTGCGCCGAGCACTGCCACGCGCGGATTTTTCGTCGCGATCCGACGCGGCGCGCCGACCAGTCCAACCGGCATCGCCTGGCGGAGCCTCTCGTAATTGTCCGCCGCGCGACGTTGCCGTTCCTGCCCCGAAATGCGGCGCCCGAAACGACGATGCAACTTTCCGAAGAGTGACCGGCCCATACGATGCCCTCCGTCCGGCGAAAGGATAGCGGGTTTGGCCGGAATCAGGCGTGCGTCGTTCGGCGCTCGAAACTCATCGCTCCGTTACCCTCTCGGAATGTTGAATATTCATGACGGAGCCCGCGGTTTCATTCAACACTCAACAGTCAACAGTCACCATTGAACATTTCTGTGTTCCGCAATGGTGCATCGTCCTCAGCGAGATCATCCCGCCCTTCGCTCCTCAATCGTCGTCGAGAATGACTGGTCATCGACATCGAGATAGAGCTGGCGCTCGGTGACCGTGATCGATAGCGACGCGCGGCGCGGGAGGATCGCGGCCACGCTCTCGATGAAGCCGCGGCCGAACGTGTAGATCGGGATCTCTTCGCCGCGATGAATCTTTTTTCCGGCGAGCTGGCCGAGGACCATGGCGGGATCGCGATGGGTGTAGATGGCCACGCAGCCGGCGAGTTTGCTGCCGCGATGCACGCGGTCGGCATCGGGCGCACCGACTTCGATCCATGCGGTGACGCGTCCCGTCAGATCGCGCACGAGCACCGCCGGCTCATCGCCCGATGCCACGCCCTCGGTTAGGGCGATGCCTTCGGTGTACTCGAGGCACCACGCCAGCACGCGCGTCAGCATGTACTCCGCGGTTTCGGATGGCTGTCGTGCGATCGGTAATTCGAGCGTCTCGTAAACGCCGCGATCGACATCCGAAAGCTGGATGTTGAAGCGGTACATCGTTGCGGTAAGAGCCATGATTTAGAAGTGTGAAGAGTGAAGGGTGAAGAGTGAAAGTGGCAGAAGGGACTATCGCGTTTCGCCCTTCATTCATCGCTCTTCGTATTGCTCTCATCCATGTGAAGTCTGTGCATGAGGCGATGGATGAATGGCGCCAGGAGGACGCCGAGGAGGCCGATAAAAACGAGTCCGGAAAAGAGCGCGTAGAACGACGCGAAGATCTTGGCACCCTTTGTCGTCAGCGTATCGACGGGTCCCATGCCGCCGAGGATCATTGATGCGTTGAGGAGGGAATCGACCCACGATAGGCCGGCCAGATAGCGATATCCAAGGACTCCGGCAAGGAGGGAGATCGCGGCGGCGCCCACTCCAAAGCTGAAGTGCCACAGCACGCGCAAGGCAAATTCCGCACGTGTCAGCAGTTTTTCGCGCCGGTTTTCGTACATGGATCGTCGCGATTAGACCACGCTCTACAACTGGTTCTCGACAAAAGGAACGAGCAGAAATCGCGACAGCCACGCGCGCAAACGCCACGAGAACGGCGCGTGCGGCCCCTCACTGCCGCGCCCGACGGCCCATGAGTTGTCGATGTGATGCCGGATGGCGCCCATCAACTCTCGCGCGACGTCGTCATCGTCCGCCTCGGCCATCACCTCTCTGTCCTGGTTTTCCGAACGTTGATCGATGTTGTACGACCCGACCAGAACGATGTGACCGTCGATCACGAGCGATTTGGCGTGCAGTGTGTCGGGTCCGCGATACTCGCGCATGTCAATCCCTGCGCGAAGCAATTTGCGGCGGTACTTGAGGTAGGCGACGTACGGCAGCGCGCCATCGCAGGAGCGCAGCGAGTTGGTAATGATCTGGACGCGAACGCCCTCCGCGCGTTTTCTGCGCAGCAAGTCGAGAACCTCGGGCGATGGGACGACGTACGGCGACTCGATCACCACCGATTTTTTCGCGCCTTCGATGACCTCTTCCAGCCGGACCGCAAGGCGCGGACCCTTTGCCTCCCCGATCGGGTCGGAGAGAAAACGAACGTATCCGATGTCCTGCAATCCCTGAGACCAATCGCGTCCCCTGTTCAGCGCGATGAGATTTTCGAGTCCCTTTCCCTGCGCGGCGTCGTCGAGAATGCGGGCGGCCTTCGCCTTTGCCGCGGGTGAGACGTTCACGTTCAATGCGAAGACATCGCTGCTGTTCCAGAGATCTTCGAAGTGCTGCTGGGCTGCGGTGGCCGAGTGACCTTCGACGTAGACATCGCGATCGATGTAGTTGCGTTTCTTCAAACCGAAGTAGGACTCGGCGAGATTGCGGCCGCCGGTGATGTAGCGCTTCCCATCGACGACGACGACCTTCTCGTGCATGCGGTGAAAGAGCCAGTTCAGATGCTGCAATGTGAACGGGTGATAGACGCGCACCTCGACGTTTTCATCGGCCAGATGCGCGAGCACGGGCTTGGGAATGTGCTGAAAATTCGCGTCGACGATCAGCCGCACCCGCCCGACCCCGCGCCGCCGCGCATCGCGAAGCAGTCCGAGCGCGGTGAGCGTGATGCGGTCGTTGTGGGCAATAAAATAAACGGCGCTGATGTCGGAGCGAGCCTGCTGAATGATGTCGACGCGCGCCTGAGCGCCGTCGCGCGGACTTTCGAGCAGTCGAAAAACATCGGCGTGAATCGGGAGTGTGGAGAGGCAAAGAATCAGTATGACCGGGAGCAGGAGACGCTTCATGCGGCGGTCCTACTGCATGAGGTGAACCAAGGTCACGCAATACTCCCCGAGGTTATTTGTTATCATCCGCGTCCAAATCCGATCGTCCGGGAAATCAATGAAGCGACTGCTCCTCACCATTGCTGTGACTGCCGCGTTTGCTGTGCCGATGTGCGCGGCGGGCTCATCCGACACCGTGGTCGCCTCGCTCATCAGCCAGGCGCCGGGCCTTCGTCCGAACGTTCTGAAGCTCGCGCTCGACGCGGCCACGCGCGCCGAGGATCGTGGACTCGTTCCGCGGCGAAACCTGCTGACGGTCATCGACTACTCGCTGCCATCCTCGCAGCCGCGTCTCTTCATCTTCGATCTCGCCGCGCACAAGCTTCTCTTCCGCGAACTGGTGGCGCACGGCAAATCGAGCGGCGGTGATGTCGCCTCGTTCTTCTCCAACGAGCCCGGAAGTCTCGCCACCAGCCTCGGCCTCTTCGTCACCGCCGACACCTACAACGGCGGCAACGGCTACTCGCTCCGCCTGCGCGGCCTCGAAGCGGGCGTCAACGACATGGCCTGGGACCGCATGATCGTGCTGCACGGCGCGTCCTACGTCAGTCAGGAAGCGGTCAAGGCGCTTGGCCGTCTCGGGCGGAGCTGGGGTTGCCCGGCGGTGCGTCCGGAAGTGTCGCAAAAGATCATCGATACGATCCGCGGCGGCAGCCCGGTCTTTGCCTACTATCCCGACAAGAGCTGGCTCTCCACCTCGGCATTCCTGACCCAGGTCGCCGGCGCAATCACAAACGCGGCGCGCTGAGTTTCAAACCCTGCCGCTCGAAAGCTACGCCGCGTTTTGAAGGTGACGGATCTCGTCGATCACTTCCGGAATGCTCGGGGCGGCGTTACGCGGCTTAAAGCCATGGGCCACCGCGTTTCTGAACTCCATCAGTGGAAGGAGTTTTTCAAACGTATCCGGATGAATGTTACCCAGCGAATAGAGCTCTTTGAGAACGCGGGCAGAGCTCTGACGTTCGATCTGAGGAGCTTTACTCTGAGCGAGACGGCGAAGAATTGTTTCGAGCGCTGAATAGGCAATCAGGCCCGCCGCTTCGATATGTCCTTCTTTCGAAAGCGTCTCGGCATTCTCGAGCATTCGCGTGACCTGTTCGTCGTCGGCGAGATGCTCCTGCGCGGGGATGTCCGGCCCGACGGGAGGATTGACCAGCATGACATCAAACCTCCATCCGGGATTCCTCTCGACGACTTCTGCCAATTCGCGAGCTTCTTCGTCATCGAACTGAGGATATGGTTTCACTTCGAGCACCACGTTTGCCTCCGGTGACGTGGCGATGATCTCGGGCCTGAACTCTCTCAGGAATGGAGGTAGATCATCGCCTGAGGGTCGAACGCGAACCTCGTACCCACGGGCCCGATACTCGGCAGCCAAACTATCGATCTTTTGCTGCGCCATTTCTGTTGGGGTCACTGAAACACCTCGATTCTCGACGAATGATCGACAACAACGTGAACAAAGTCGCTCCCGCCGCTAAAACCGCTGGCGAGTAAGGCCGTCAGCGTCATCGGCCCCAAGTCGGTGGATCCTTTTCTGCGCATGCTGGCAACCAGATCGACCACCTGCGAGTCGTCAGCGTACGCGATTCCTTTCAATGCGTCCTGAATCGGTTTGACAATGTTGTCGAGATCACCTGCTGCGCCGCTGACATGAAAGTATGCAACGCGCAGCACGAATGTGTCCAAGGCCGATGGCGGCAGACCGTGAGCAGCTTCCTCGCCGGCCTGACGGACTCGTTCTTGCCAGAACCGTCTGGCAGCGCCCTGCGATGTAACAGGCGTCCCAAACACGATGAATTCCAAACGCGCCAAGCGCCGCCATTCTACGGCTTCACAAACCTCACCCCTTTGCCCGCCGGATCGAACGTTACGACGAGATCCTTCAGGAAACGGAAGCCGAGGTTTGCGCGCGGGAAGATGTCGACGAAATCGACCATCGGATCGGTGACGGTGATTCCGCCGATGTGAACCGCGCCTTTGAGGGGAGCGGCGTAGATGTCGAATTCGTTGCCGACGGTTCGTCCGTGCCCCATTACGCGCGGCTCTTCTGCGAGCGGCAACGACTTCGCGAGCGAGAGCGGCATCGACAGGAGTGCCGGGCTGCCGCTGTCGATGTCGGTGGTTACTTTCGTGCCCGCGACGTCGATCTCGATCGTCGGAATTCCATGCTCGGCGGAGTAGGCGAGGACATTTGTGCCGTCCGCCGCGGGGAGTTTTCCGCCATCGACTTCGAAACGATTGTTCGGATAATCGAAAGTCACCAACAGCGACGTGAAGAGCTGCAAACCCATGACGCCGTCAACGTCGCGTTGCGGGCCATCGGCGGACGCTTCGGTCACATCGACCTGGCCGAGGTGGAGATCGGCGATGTCGATCGACTCGACGTGGAGGATGCGGACCGTTTTCTGATTCTTGCCGCTCGGATCGCCGCTGATGGCTTCGCCCATCACCGGCAGCGACAGTTTTTCCGCGAGCGCGTGGCTGACGTTCATCATGCCGCCGAAGCCGCTGTCGACGTCGAAACGGAACGGTCCCTTGCCATTGATCTTCGCTTCGATGACGGGAACGTGATGCGCGACGTCCATCGGAATCTTTACGGGCTTTCCGATCATGATCTCGCCCGGAGGTTCCGGACCGCCGCGACGGCGTTCCTTCATCTCGCCGCCCATGCCGATGACTTTGCGTCCCTCTCGCGCCACTTCTTCGGCGGATGGCGGATCGAAGTTGGAGAGGACGATGAGCGTGTACGGCGGCGCGATCTCGAGCACTGCGTTGACGCCGGGCGATCCTCCGGCGACGCCGAGCGCGCGCTTGCCGCCGGAGTCGAGCTTGTCCGTGAACAGCCAGTCGGTCCAGCCCTTCGACAGGAGCTTGTTTTCGAGAAGCGCCTGCGAGAGGCGCAGCAGATCGGGCGCGGTCGAGTAGCCGCCGCCGGCTGAACTGCCGCGCGCGGGCAGCGTTGCCGTGTTGTTTCTTCGCTCGGGAAGCGGCCCCTCGGGACCGCGCTTGGTCAGACCGATGGCGCGATTGGGAACGTCTTCATCGACGGCGTACGACGCGGTGTTGTTCATGCCGGTTGGCTTCGTGATGTGGTCGCGAACGTAGTCGTAGTAGCTCTGGCGCGATATTCTTTCTACGATGAGCCCGAGAACGACGAAGCCGGCATTCGAGTAGCGCTGCGATGTGCCGGGCTCGAATTCGAGCGGTGCATCGGCGAAGAGCGGGAGATAGTCCGATAGCTTCCGCAGCGACGCGTGAGAGGCCATGAACTTCGGTCCGAAGATGTCGCCGAGGCCGGAGCGATGATCGAGAAGTTGCTGGATCGTGATCTTGTCGGCGACCGGTGAAGGATAGTCGGGCAGACACTGGCGAATGGTGTCGCCTAGTGCGAGCTTTCCGCGAGCAGCGAGCTGACCGATCGCAATCTTCGTGAAGAACTTGTTGATCGAGCCGAGGTTGAATTTTGTGTCGGGACGATTGGCGATTCCTTTGGCAGGATCGGCCAGGCCCACGGCGCGTACGAGCAGCGGCTCGCCGTCTTTCGCGAGCATCACCACGCCGGAAAAGCGATCCTCGGCGACCGCTTTGTCGATCGCGGCGTTGAGCTGAGTGACGCGCTGTTCGTCCGTCGTGCTCTGCGCGAGCGCCGATGCAGCGATCAGCAATGTGGCGAGTAGCAGTTTGATTTTCATCAGTGCCTCCGATGGCAAGGTACGGGTTAGTTGTGAACGGATGATGAAGTCACAAAAACCGATCACCACAAAGACACAAAGGACACAGAGTTTTTCTCTGTGTCCTTTGTGTCTCTGTGGTTAAAGATTTTCTTTTGTTGGCAGCGTGAACGAGAACGTCGAGCCTTGGCCGAACACGCTCTCCGCCCAAACACGTCCACCATGCGCGGCGACGAGTTGCCGGACGATGGAGAGGCCGAGGCCCGCGCCGCCGGTGGTGCGGGAGCGGGAGACGTCGACGCGATAGAAACGCTCGAAGATGTGCGGAAGCTCGTCCGCCGGAATGCCTACGCCGCTGTCGATGACTTGGATGATCGCTTCGCCGTTGTCGCGTGACCATGCGATGCGAATCGCGCCGGCGGTTTCCATATGCGCCACAGCGTTGGTCAGAAGATTTGTCAGGATCTGCACGGCGCGCCGGGTGTCGGCAAGGACGACCACATCGTCATCGCCTTCGCAGCGAATCGTCACGCCGCGCTCGCGCGCTCGCGGCTCGATCCCCGCCGCCGCGCGCCGGGCCAACGCAACGACAGCGACCGGTTGCGGATCGATGTCGAGGCGTCCCGCTTCGGCGAGGGCGAGATCCTGAAGATCGTCGACGAGGCTGGTGAGGTGCATCGTCTCGTCGTGGAGCGAGGCGATGCGCTCGGGCGTTGGCGCGGTGAGTCCGTCCTGCATCGACTCCAGCTCGCAACGGATGTTCGTCAGTGGCGCGCGCAGCTCGTGCGCGACGTCGCTCACCATGCGACGCCGCAGCTCTTCGTTGCGGCCGAGTGTCGCGGCCATGGCGTTGAATCCGTGCGCCAGTTCTTCCAGCTCCGCGCCGCCGCCGGGCTCGACGCGCACGGCCAGATCGCCTGACTCCATGCGCCGCGCCGCCGCCGTGAGCCGCTCGACCGGACTGCTGACGGCGCGGGCGATGGCGACGGCCATGACGATGCCGAACAGCATCGCCGCGAGAAAGATCCAGAAGAAGGAGCGATCGAGCGAACCGGTCCGCGGCAGCTCGAGGGCGATGTTCCGGTGCGGCAGCAGGAAGAGCCAGCCGGCGACGGCGCCGTTCGCATCGCGCATGATCATTTGCGGTCCGCGGATCAACTCGCTCGTCCTGCCCGAGGGCATGTTGCGCTCGATGGCCAGAACGCCGTTGGCCATGAGATCGATCCGCGCGTTGCGAAGCTGCGGGCTCGACGACGCCACCAGCCGCCGGTCGCGGTCGAAAAGAAGAATGTCGATTCCTGTACTCTTCGCGATCTGATCGATGGCCGGTTGTACACCTGCCCACGTGCCGTGCTCTCGGTAGAACACGGCGATCGTTCCCGGCGTGCGCGGCGACAACCGGTCAATCTGAAACGAGGGCGTCGAGCTCAAGTGAGGACCGCCACTCGTCGTCACGGCGACGTCGAACTTGCGGATCTCGTAGTGCGCAACGCGCGTCGAGATCACGGCCACGCTGCCTATCATGACGGCGACGAGCGCTGCAACCATGGCGATGAGGCGGCCGCGCAGTGTGGGAAAGAGACGCATCAGGCCACCAGTTTGTAGCCGATACCGAAGACGGTGGCGATGACGTCCGCACCGACTTTGCGTCGCAGATTCTTGATATGCGCGTCGATGGTGCGGTCCATGCCGTCGAAGTCGTCGCCGAGGGCGAGGCGGGCAAGCTCGTCGCGCCGGAACACGCGGCCGGGGGAACGCGCCAGCGAGAGGAGCAGGCGCAACTCAGTCGCAGTCAGTACGACTGGCGCGCCGCTGACGGTGACTTCGCAACGTTCCGGATCGATCATCAGCGCGCCGGCCGCGACGCACTCCTTCTTCTCCGACGATCCCGAGCGGCGCAACACAGCTTCGACGCGCGCCACGAGCTCGCGCGGACTGAAGGGCTTGGTCAGGTAGTCGTCGGCGCCAAGGGCGAGGCCGGCGAGTTTGTCCCGCTCGGTCGTTCGAGCGGTGAGCATGATGATCGGAACGTGCGAGGTTGCCCGCAACGTGCGGCAGACTTCCAGCCCGTCGACGCGCGGCAGCATCAGATCGAGCACGATCAGATCGGGAGCAAACGTCCGCGCCAGCTCCAGCGCCCGCGCCCCATCGAGCGCCGACGCCGTCGTGTAACCGGCGTGCGCCAGATAACGATCAAGCGTCTCGCACACTTTCGGATCGTCATCGACGATGAGGACGCGGCGCATGCCTCCATCGTAGGGTTAATTGTGAATTTGGGGTGAAGGGGGTTGAAGAGTGAAGTGTGAAAGGAGAACGGGCTGGCGTTCTTTTCACTCTTCACCCTTCACTCTTCAAACTTCGTCAGTGTCCGTATTGCGTCTGGATCACATGCTGGCAACCGCTTGCGCCCGCGGTGACGATCGTGAAGCGGTCGTACTCGGTGCTTGCGATCGGATGAACCGCTACGTTCGTCAGCGTGGACACGATTGCGGGGACGGTGTTGCTGTGGCTGACGACGAGGACGGTGCCGGCGGGATGCTCGGTGAAGATGCGGCGTGCCAGTTGACGCGGGTACTCTCCGATGTGCGCGAGATCGACGGGGACTTCGGTTACCGGGATGTGAAGCAGCGCAGCCGAGGGTGCCGCGGTTTGCTTCGTTCGTTTGAATTGCGTGACGTAGATCGCTTGCACGCCCGAATGCGCGAGCGCCGAAGCCAATGCGTTCGCCCGCGCGGTTCCGGCGGGACTCAGCGGAGGATCGGTGGCCTTGGGATCCGTCTGCTCTGCGTGGCGAACGACGATGATCGTCGTGCAGTGCGGCGTTCCCACCGGAGGCGCGGCCCAGGCGATGGTTGCGAACAGAAGTGCTGCCAGTGTTGCGATTCGTGCGGAAGTTCTCATGCTGATGCGCGCCTCTTCGCCGCTGCCTTTTTGGCGCCGCCAGCTTCGGCGATCGCGTTGCGTGCCTTCGTGTAATTCTCGATGTAGACCTTCGCGGGAATCCGCCGGATCGCTTCGCCGAGGACGTCGAGGGGCAGGTCATCGACCTTCTTGAATCGGATGCACGCCTTGCCCATATCGAGCTTCTTCTTGCCGCTTTTCGCCCATGCCTCGCGGAACCAGCGAACCAGCGCCGATTCGTCCTCGCCGTCACAACCGGTGTACAAACCCATGACGTAGACAGACATGAAATTCTTCTGCGACGCGAGCGCGGCGAACGGCAGCCCTTGCCGCGGATCGGTGTGGTATCCCGCCGGAAAAACGCGATGCGGCACGGAGTAGCCGATCATGCCGTACGCCATCACCTCTTCGTAATCCTTGTCGAGATTCGCGAGGATGACTTCGCGAACTTGCGCGATTGCGTCTCGCCGGTCGGCAGGGAGAGAGGCCAGGTACTCCTGAACGGTCGCCGCTTTGCTTTGCATTCGGAAAGTATAAATCCGTCATCTGCGGATCAAACGTTCACCGGAACGCGATCCAATCGCTCATCCCAACCACGTGGTTCGACGTCTCCGACCGTTTCTCGTGAACGTAGACGCGCATGCGGATGGGATGCTTGAGGTCGGGAAGATCGAGGAAGCGGCCGAGGTCCTGGATCAATGTGATGGTTCCGGTTGCGCTCTCGACGAAGTGTGACTGTGTGGCTTCTTTTCGATAAGGAACGACGGTGGGCGCGATGCCGATCGTTCGGTTTGGCACCCGCGATTCGAAAACGAAATCGAGGAAGTAGGTGTCCGGCCGGAAGTTCTGGATGTTGTAATCGATTGTCGCTTTGACCGTCGTTGCCGGAGTCAGCTCGCTGCCCGGCGCCGGCGTGATGTCGCGGACTTTGACGGTAGCGCCTTCGGCAATCGGCTTTTCCTTCGGGTCGGTCGTCATCATCTCCCACGGCCCGACGCCGGTGATCTGCAACTCGGTGTTCTCAGCGAAAAAGAGGTAGTGCATCATCCGCGGCGGATTCACGTAGAAACTGCCGGCACGGTAACGCGTGACGGAGTTCTTGTTGGCAACGGAGCCGAAGCCGAGGTCGACAGCGCCGGCGAGAACGGTGACGCGTTCCTGGCGCGGATGCCAATGCGGCGGAATCGCCGAGCCGGCCGGAATGCGCACCCGCATCGTGAACATCCCCTCGGCGCCCGGGCTGCCTTCGAGCACGGATACTTTCGATCCCGGCGGCAGCGTTGGCGGCGCATCTTTGAACGCGATCGCCTCGGGGATGAATCCGATCGGAGTCTCCGGCGTTTGCGCGCCGAGGCTGACGGTGAACGCGAGGAGCGACGCGAAGATCAGAGTGCGCATCGATTAATGATAGCTGCGTCGCCGGCGTCCAACTCCCCACATTCGGAATACCTGCCCCCCAACACTGTTGACATCGCTCAAGGAATGAATAAAAATTCGTGCCGATGAATAATCATGCGCATGGCGACGGACTGCGGAGACGCGATGAGATCCAGCGGATCGTCCGGGAGCAGTCCGTTCATTCGCAGGACGAATTGCTGGCGTTGCTGAAGAAGCGCGGGTTCCGCGTCACGCAGCCGACGCTCTCTCGCGACCTGCGCGAGTTGGGCGTAGCCAAGTCGCCGAACGGCTACGTCACGCAGGACGCGTTCGCGGGCGGCGCCGTCGTCGCCTTCGCGCCGCGCGATGTCCTCGAAACGCGGCTCGAACAGTCCGTCGCTGAATATGTCACCGGCGCCGACACCGCCGGCAACCTCGTCGTGATCAAGACTCCGGCCGCGAGTGCGCAGCCGGTCGCAAGCGCCATCGACGCCGCGCAGGTCGCGGACGTCCTAGGCACCATCGGCGGCGACGACACGATCTTTGTCGCCTTCCGCACCCCCGACGCCGCCACCTCTTTCGCGCAGCGGCTACGGCGCATCATCGGCGTTCGCCGCCGCAACGTCCCCTGAGCGCGTTCCCAGAGAATTGCCATGAACGAACCTATTTCTATTGCTGATCGTGTTGATGCCGTCTTGGCGCCGGTTGTGGCCATGTCGCCGGCGAAAAAGCGCGTCGCCATCGTTGGCGCTACCGGCTACTCCGGCGCGGAACTGACTGCGATCATGGCCCGTCATCACGGCGTGGAACTGGTCGCGCTCTTTTCGTCGAGCAGCACCGCGCGTGGTCCGGTCACGCCAACGCTTCCGAAACTCATCGCCGAGCCGTTCACGCTCGATGCGCTGATCGCCGCGAATGCCGAGGTTGTGTTTCTTTGCACGCCGAACGAGGTTTCCGCGGAGCTTGCGCCGAAACTCCTCGACGCCGGCATGACCGTCATCGACCTCTCCGGCGCGTTCCGGCTCGAGGAGCCTTCGATGTATCCGACGTGGTACGGCTTCGCGCACGAGAACCCGAAGCTTCTCGGTGAAGCGGTCTACGGGCTCACCGAATACTGCAACGGCGAGTTGAAGAAAGCGCGCCTCGTTGCCAATCCCGGCTGCTATCCGACTTCGATTCTTCTCGCGCTACGCCCGCTCAATTTCGCGATCGATCGCGAGCAGCCGGTGATCTGCGATTCGAAGAGCGGCGTTTCCGGCGCGGGCAAAAAAGCGGACGTGAACTTCTCGTTCGCAGAGCTGTTCGGCAACTTCAAAGCGTACGGCGTCGGCCATCATCGCCACGAGCCGGAAATCCGCCAGCAGCTTCACCTCGGCGACCGCGCGCCGCTCGTCTTCGTCGCCCATCTTCTGCCGGTTCATCGCGGAATCCTCTCGACGATGCACGTCGGCTTCACGCATGCGATGACCGAGCAGCAGATCACCGACGCGTATGCGCGGGTCTACGAAAATGCGCCGTTCGTTCGCGTGCTGCCGGCGGGACAACTGCCGGAGCTTAAGAACGTCGTCAACACGCCGCGCGCGGAGATCGGCTTCCAGCTTCTGCAGGGCGGCCGCCGCGCCGTCATCGTCTCGGTCATCGACAACCTGCTCAAAGGCGCTGCCTCGCAGGCCGTACAGAACTTCAACCGCATGTTCGATTTCGCGGAAACGGAGGCCCTAATCTGATGAACGTCATCAAACTCGGAGGGAGCCTTCTCGATGATGCCTCGCGGCGCGCTGAAGTTCTCGGCGCGATTGCGAAACGCTGGAAGAGCGGCGAGCAGATCGTGCTCGTTCACGGCGGCGGCAAACATGTCGACGCGAATCTCAAGCGCCTCGGCATCGCCAAGCGCACGCACGCCGGACTGCGCATCACCGACGACGCCACGCTCGATGTCGTCGTGTCGACGCTTGCCGGATCCGTCAACAAGATGCTCGTTGCCGAGCTGTCGGCGATCGGCGTTCGCGCGGCCGGCATCAGCGGCTGCGACGCGTCGACGCTGATTGCTGAACTGCACGAACCGATCGACGGCGTCGCCCTCGGTCACGTCGGCAAAGTCACCGGCGGCGATCCGGCGCTCATCAACGCCGTGATCGGCGCCGGCATCATGCCCGTGCTTTCGTCAGTCGCTGAAGGTCCGAACGGATCGCTGTTGAACGTGAATGCCGACACGGCCGCCGCTGCAATCGCAATTGCCGTCGGCGCAGAAAAACTCGTGTTCATCACCGACGTCGCCGGTCTGCTCGATGAGACCGGCAACGTCGTTTCCGAACTTCACGCCCCGGAAGCGGAAGCGCTCCTCGGCAGTGCAGTCGTCACGGGCGGCATGCGTCCCAAACTGCAAGCCGCGCTGCACGCGCTCGAATCGGGCGTGCAGCGAATCACGATCGGAGAAGAAGGAGGTACGAACCTTGTTGCTGCATGACGAATCGCCCGCCGCCGTCGAAGAGCGCGAGAAGGCCTTCATTCTCGGCACCTACGCACGCACGACGTTTCATCCGCGCAGCGGCAAAGGTGCGCGCATCACCGACGCCGATGGCCGCGAATACTGGGACCTCCTCGGCGGCATCGCCGTCAACGCGCTCGGCCATCGTCATCCGCGCCTCGTGAAAGCATTGCGCGACGAGTCGAACGCGCTGCTGCACCTCTCGAACCTTTATTACCACCCGTCGCAGGGTCTGCTCGCGGAACGCCTCGTGCGCGCCTCGGGACTCTGCCGCGCGTTTTTCTGCAACAGCGGAACGGAAGCGAATGAGGCGGCGCTGAAGTTCGCGCGCCTCGCCAATCCCGGAAAGCCGGGCGTCGTAGCTTTGAACGAAAGCTTTCACGGACGGACGCTGGGCTCGCTGTCGATGACCGGCCACGAGGCGTATCGCAAGCCGTTCGAGCCGCTCATGCCGGGTGTGACCTTCGTCGAGCCGAACGATGTCGCCGCGCTCGAAGCCGCGGTCGACGAAACGACCGGCGCGATTTTCCTCGAGCCGGTGATGGGCGAGGGCGGCATCATCCCGCTCACACACGAATTCCTCGCTGCCGCGCGCCGCGTCGCCGATCGCACCGGCGCCATCCTCGTTTTCGATGAGATCCAGTGCGGCCTCGGACGCACCGGAACGCTCTTCGCGTTTCAGCAGAGCGGCATCGTTCCCGACATCATCACGCTCGCCAAACCGCTCGGCGGCGGGCTGCCCCTCGGCGCCGTCATCACCGGCCCCGCGATCGAAGGTCTCGTGAAACCGGGACATCACGGCACAACATTCGGCGGCAATCCGGTCGCCTGCCGGCTCGGCCTTGCCGTGCTCGACGAGATCGAGGAATCGAAACTTCTCGAGCGCATCAACACGCTCGGCGCGTGGTTCGGAACGCAGCTCAACAAACTCAAGAAACGCAATCCATCGATCGTCGACGTGCGCGGCAACGGCTTCATGTGGGGCATCGAGCTCGATGGCCCGGCCAAGCCGGTCGTCGCGGAGTTGCTCGCGAAAGGTTTCGTCGTCGGCAGCGCGCGCGAGAACGTCATCCGCCTCCTGCCGCCGTACGTGACGCCGAAGAAGGCGTTTGCTGAATTCATTGAAGCACTCGAAGCGGCTGTCGGCTGTCAGGTGCCGGCTGTCGGGCCGCAGTCGCAGACCGCGAAGCAACAAACAGCGGCGTGAGGTCAAGGCCCGACAGCCGACACCCGACAGCCGACACCCAACATCGCAAGAAGGAATACCAATGACTCACTTCAAGAAAGTCGCACTTGCCTACTCGGGCGGACTCGATACCTCGATCATCATTCCCTGGCTGAAGGAAAACTACGGCTGCGAAGTCGTCGCGGTCGCCGTCGATGTCGGCCAGGCCGAGGAGACGTCGGGGCTGGCGGAGAAGGCGTATCAAACCGGTGCTTGCGACTTCCATCTCATCGATGCGCGCGAAGAATTTGCGCGCGATTATCTCTTCCCCGTTCTGAAAGCCGGCGCGATTTACGAGAAGGATTATCTTCTCGGCACCTCGACCGCGCGGCCGCTCATCGCCCGCAAGCAGGTCGAGATCGCGCTTGCCACCGGCTGCGACGCGCTCGCGCACGGATGCACGGGCAAGGGCAACGACCAGGTTCGTTTCGAGCTTGCGTATCAGGCGCTCGCGCCGGAGCTGGCCGTCATCGCGCCGTGGCGCGAGTGGTCGATCATCTCGCGCGAAGACGCCATCGATTACGCATCGTCGCGCGGCATTCCGATTCCCGTGACGAAAAAAGATCCGTACTCGCGCGACCGCAATTTGTGGCATCTCTCGCACGAGGGCGGCCCGCTCGAAGATCCGTCGTTCGAGCCGGAGCCGTCGATGTTCAAGCTGTCCGTTGATCCGATCGACGCGCCGAGCACGCCGGAAAAGGTCGCCATCACGTTCGTTGCCGGCGTGCCCATCGCCGTCAACGGCGAAGCGATGTCGCCGGCTGCGCTCGTGATGAAACTCAATGAGATCGGCGGCCGTCACGGCGTCGGACGCATCGACATCGTCGAGAACCGTCTCGTCGGAATCAAGTCGCGTGGCGTGTACGAAACGCCCGGCGGCACGCTGCTCGTCAACGCCATCAAAGCGCTCGAGTCGATCACGCTCGACCGCGACAGCGCGCACGAGAAGGAGCGCATCGGCACGCGTTACGCGGAGCTTGTGTACTTCGGCCAGTGGTTCTCGCCGCTGAAGGAAGCGTTCGATGCGTTCGTCGACGCGCTTGCGGAAGCGGTCACCGGCACGGTCACGCTGAAGTTGTACAAAGGCAACGCCGTCGTCATCGGCCGCACGTCGCCGAACTCGCTCTATTCCGAGGCGCTGGCGAGTTTCAACATGACCGGGTATGACGCGCGTGACGCGGCCGGATTCATTCGCGTGTTCGGACTGCCGACGCGCGGCCGTTATCGCATCGAAGAACGCAAGAATCTCGACGACACGAACCCGGGCGATGAAGTCACTGCCGCGCGGCTGCGGAAGGCGGCTGGTTGACGCAGAAACTGTGGGGCGGGCGCTTCGTGTCGGAGCCATCGCAGTTGCTGCGGCGGCTCAACGACTCGTTTGCGTTCGACCGCGAGTTGTTTGATGAGGACGTCGAAGGCTCGATCGCCTGGGCGCGCGCCATCGCGGATGCGGGCGTGTTGTCCGAGGAGGAGTTGGATGCGATTCTCGGCGCGCTGGTGAGGATCGAAGCGCCTTCCGATGGCGATTACGAGGATGTCCATTCGTACGTCGAG
Organism: Thermoanaerobaculia bacterium; assembly: GCA_963719365.1. Lineage (GTDB taxonomy): Bacteria > Acidobacteriota > Thermoanaerobaculia > Gp7-AA8 > Gp7-AA8 > JADGNZ01. The sequence goes on from OY970380.1 coordinate 4,882,528, forward strand.
GCGAAGCTTTACGAATTGATCGGCGTCGTCGCCGGGAAACTGCACACCGGCCGTTCACGCAACGATCAGGTCGCGACCGATTTGAAGTTGTGGCTCAAGCGTGCCTGCGACGAAGCGATCGAGATTGTGAACGCGCTGGTAACGGCGCTGGCAACGCGCGCGCTCGAAGAAGCCGCGACGCCGATGCCTGGCTACACGCACTCGAAACAAGCCGAGCCGGTCACGTTCGGGCACTGGTGCCTCGCGTACGTCGAGATGCTGCGCCGCGATGGCCAACGTTTCGCCAGCGCTACCGCGCGCGGCGACGAATGCCCGCTCGGATCAGGCGCACTCGCCGGCACGCCGCTGCCGATCGATCGCGATGCGTTGGCTCGCTCGCTCGGCTTCGCGCGTGCAAACGCCAACTCGATCGACGGCGTTTCCGATCGCGACTTCGCGGCTGAGTATTTGTTTGCGTCGTCATTGACGCTGACGCACGTGTCGCGCATGGCCGAAGACCTCATCTTCTTCACGAGCGACGAGGCGTCGTATGCCGAGCTTCCCGACGCCATGGCCACCGGCTCGTCGCGCATGCCGCAGAAAAAGAATCCCGACGTTCTCGAGCTCGCAAGAGGCTACGCCGCGCGCGGCATCGGCGAGCTGACCGGCTTTCTTGCGCTACTCAAAGGCCTTCCGCTCGCGTACGACAAGGATCTGCAACTCGACAAAGAGCCACTCTTCCGCACGCGCCGCGTGATCGCCACGCTCGTCCCCGCGTTGCGCGAGTTGATTTCCGGACTGTCGCTCGATCGCGATCGCATGCGCGCTGCTGCCGGCAGCGACGCGCTCATCGCCACAGCCGTCGCCGACGCACTGGCCGCGACCGGCATGCCGTTCCGCGAAGCGCACGATCAGGTCAGCCGCAATCTCGCAAACCTCGGAACGCTGGCAAAAGAGCACGGCGTCACGCTCGACGGCATGCTTGCAAAGAAGAGCGCCCTCGGCGGCACGGCGCCGGAACGAGTGAAGGAAGCGGCGCAGGCCGCGCTGTTGGAGTGCAGCAACAGACCATGAAACTCCCGAAAGGTTTTCTCGCCTCCGGCATCCGTGCCGGCATCCGCAAGAAGCGGCCCGACCTCGGCGTCATCGTCGCGCCTGACGGCGCGAACGCGGCTGCTGTCTTCACGAAGAATCGTTTTCAGGCCGCGCCCGTAACGCTCTCGAAGAATGCGCTAAAGAAAACGGGCGGACGACTCAAAGCCGTCGTCGTCAACGCTGGCTGTGCGAATGCCGTGACCGGAAAACCGGGCAACGATGCCGCGAAGCGCGTCCGTTCGCGCGCCGCGGAATTGCTGGCCTGTCCCGCCGAGGAAGTGTTTATCGCATCGACCGGCGTGATCGGCGTCGTGCTCCCCGATCAGAAAGTCCGCGAAGCGCTGCCTGACTCGCTCGCTCGTCTTTCGTCCAGTGGCATTGATGCGTTTTCGCACGCCATTCTCACCACCGACGTCGGTCCGAAAGTTACGCAGGCCACGTTCACGCTCGGCGGCAAACGCGGACGCATCGTCGGTGTTGCCAAAGGCGCGGGCATGATCCATCCGAACATGGCCACGATGCTCGGCTTCGTCATGACCGACGCCGCGCTCGATTCCGCCACGTTGCAAAAAGCGTTGCGAGCTTCCGTCGATCAAAGCTTCAACGCCATCACCGTCGACGGCGACACATCAACGAACGACACCGTTCTCGTGATGGCTTCCGGAAAACTCGGCAACGCGCCGCGCTCCGACACAACCGATTTTCAGCGCGCGCTCGACGCCGTCTGCCGCGATCTCGCCTGGCTGATCGTCCGCGACGGCGAAGGCGCCACGCGCGTGATGGAGCTCGAAGTGCGCGGCGCGAAAAGCGAGCGCGACGCCCGGCTGGCCGCGCACGCCATCGGAACCTCTCCCTTGGTCAAGACCGCACTACACGGCGGCGATCCGAACTGGGGCCGCATGCTCGCCGCCCTCGGCCGCAGCGGCGCGCGCTTCAACGTCAAACGTGTCTCGCTCTGGCCGGCCGCGTGCAACTCGTCAAGGACGGGGCGCCCGCGGTCTATCAGGAAAAAGACGCCGCCAAGATCTTCGCCCGCGAGCGCGTCCCGATCATCCTCGACCTCGGCGGCGGCAACGCCAGAACAATCATCCTCGCCTCCGACTTCGGCCACGACTACATCTCGCTGAACACGGATTACCGAAGCTGATTGATCGGCAGATTGCGCAGATAAACGCAGATCAGGACGGCATATCGACGTTCATCTGCTTCGTCTCGCGCAAGTAGCGCGAGTGCGCGGAGGATAATCGCGCAGCGGTGGAGGTGATCAGCGAGCGCGGCGCTTCAAACTGCTCGACGAGATCCGGCTAAGGACGTCGCGAAACCGTTGATTGGTCTCACGAACTTCGCGAAGGATGTCGTCGCCCGACTCTCGCTCTACGGAAGCCAGTTTTTTCTCCGTTGCGCGGTCAGTTGAATTCTCATCAGCGCGTCGCAGTGGCGTTGCCATTTCGTTCCATCCCTTCGAGCCAGGCAAGAAAGTAACAGAGCCGCCCGATCAGTGCAACGAGATCATCGGTGTCGGACTTCCCAATTGAGAAAACGTTCGGGCGGTCGACCTGCAGGTTTAGCGCGCCGAGCGGCAGACCCGTCGGATCCGCACCATTGAATACGGGAATGCTCAGGAAGCTGCGAAACGGTACCGAGCGAAAGTAGTCCATTGCCTCATCGATTTCGCTCTCTGTCATGCCGCGCCGGCGCCATTCTGCGCGGTCGAGAGCGTTTGAGATTCCATCAACTTTGCGATGAATGATGGCGTAGGGAGCTCCCGGCCGTGGATCGTCAGGATCGACGTTTAGAGCGAGATGAGCCGGGAGGTCGCTGGAGCGCACGGCCCAATCGGTCAGCTCGAGTATCCACGCGGTTTGGAGAGGTGTTTCCCCGGCTGGCCCGTAAAGTAGCTGCTCGTCCGGCATTGAGGATTGCGTGCTTGACACGTACCGCATGAACGACGCGTTTGCGTGGAGCTCTACTTCGTCGCGATACCAGAAGGTGACCAGATCGGCAATGGTGGCGATCGCGTCTCGTCTCGTTTCGCGAATCGCGGCTGCGCTCGGAAGTGTGGTCGATGACGCACGTACGACAGCAGCCAGATACTTTTCCAGCACGGCGCTGTACGTCGAAAGAAACTCCCAGGCTTCCGGGTCCATCAGCCCGCGGATTGTGACGACGAGATTCGGCAGGCGCTCGAGCATCAGAGCAATGACTGCCGGAATCAGCATCGTGAACGCCACGATGACCGTCCATCCCACCATTCCCGCGAAGTGCTCGCCGTTGGAGATCGAATTTCCGGTCGATTGCAGTGCCGTTCTGACGGCTTGGCCTGGAGCAGTGATCCCGAATGTGATTTCGAGAGTTGCCTCCATGGCCTTGCCGAATGGAGCACCCAATGTGACGAGAAGAATCAAGTAGGCAACCCACCATAGGATTCCGCACGTGAGCCACAGGCCTGCCTTGCGAACGTAGAGCGTTCCGAGCCGGCCGATGTCTGCCCGGAGCGCCCGCACCTCCTCACGGAATTCCTCTCCGAAAGATTGGCGAAACCTGCGCCGTCCTTTCACAAGCAGGTAACGGCCTGTCTTACTCTCCACACGGGTTTTCATCGGGATACTCAATGTTCCCATAAGGGAGTCGATTAGTGGGATCAATTAGACTCCTGAGCATGAAGGCATTGCGCACCACTCTCGCTCTCCTCTTCTTCACAACCAGCGCCTTCGCCGTTCTGCGCGATCCCGTCGTTGCTCGCCACGGCATGGTCGCCTCGACCAGCGGAATTGCTTCGCGCGTTGGTGCGGACGTGATGAAGAAAGGTGGCAATGCCGTCGATGCCGCGGTGGCCGTTGCGTTGACCATGGCTGTTACCTGGCCGGCTGCTGGCAACCTTGGAGGCGGCGGGTTCATGTTGATTCGCATGGCTGATGGGACGAGCGAGGCGATCGATTATCGCGAGGTTGCGCCGCTGGCGGCATCGCGGGAGATGTATCTCGATGCGAAAGGGAACGTGATCAAGGGCGCTTCGACTGATGGCTACAAAGCTGTCGGCGTTCCGGGCACGATCGCGGGGCTGATGCTCGTCCACAAGCGTCACGGCAGATTGAAGTGGAGTGAGTTGGTCGAGCCGGCGCGCAAACTCGCTGCGGATGGTTTCATCGTCACGCCGTTTTTCGATGGCGTTCTGCACGATGCAGACACGGTGAAGAAGATGAATTCGTGGCCGGAGAGCAAGCGCATTTTTCTGCGCGATGGCCGCAGCTACACGATCGGCGAGCGTTTCAAACAGCCGGATCTGGCGGCGACGCTGGCGCGCATCCAGAAAAATCCGCGCGACTTTTATGAAGGCGTCACCGCGCGGCGCATCGTCGCGGACATGCGCGCGCACGGCGGCCTGATCACGATGCGGGACCTGCGCGAATACAAGCCGGTGATTCGCACGCCGCTGCATGGCACGTATCGCGGCCACGAATTCATCGTCATGCCGCCGCCCTCGTCGGGCAGCGTGGCCATCATCGAAATGCTGCACATGCTCGAGCACTACGACGTCGGCGCGATGGGCTGGCAATCGGCGCGGTATCTCCATCTGCTGACCGAGGTGATGCGGCGAGCATTCGCGGACAGGGCTGAGTTTCTCGGCGATCCTGATTTCAACACGATGCCGATCGCCGGGCTGACATCGGCGAACTATGCCGAAGAGCGAAGGAAGACGATCGATCTGGAGAAGGCCTCGTCCTCGAAAGACATTCGCGCCGGCGACCCTGCGCCATTCGAGAAGACCGACACCACGCACTTTTCGATCGTCGATGGCGACGGCAGCATGGTCAGCAACACCTACACGCTGAACGATTGGTTCGGCAGCGGCGTCACGGCCAAAGGAACCGGCGTACTGCTCAACAACGAGATGGACGACTTCACCTCGCGGCCCGGCGTGGCCAACGAATACCAACTCATCCAGAGCGCGAAGAACGCCATCGCCCCGAAGAAGCGGCCGCTGTCGTCGATGGTGCCGCTGATCATGCTGGACAACGGCAAACCATGGCTCGCGGTCGGCGCCGCCGGCGGGCCTCGCATCATTAGTACCGTATTGGAGATCGTGCTGTCCGTCGTCGACTTTCACCTCAACATTCAGGAAGCCGTCGATGGTGGCCGCATTCATCATCAATGGATGCCGGACGAGATTTTCTGGGAGCCGGGCGGCACGAATCCCGACACGCGCGCGATCCTCGAGAAGATGGGCCACAAGTTTCACGACAAAGGGCTCGATCACATCTCCGACGCCAACGCCGTGATGATCGATCCGAAAACGGGACTGCGCCAGGGTGGATCCGATGCCCGCCGCGGCGGCGTGGCGGCAGGCTACTGACATAGAATCGCCGCTATGAATCTCGATAAAAAATCCCTTCTCGCCTGGGCCCAGGATCACCGCGCCGATTTCGAATCGACGCTGCAGCAGTTCGTCGAGGTCCCGTCGGTTTCCTCCGAGCCCGAGCGCGCTGCTGACATTCGCCGCTGCGCCGAGCTGGCCGCGGCGAAGATCCGCGGATTCGGCGGTGTGGCCTCGATCCTCGAAACGGAAGGCAATCCCATCGTGCATGGCCGGTTCGACGTCGATCCATCGCTGCCGACGGTCACGGTCTACAACCATCTCGATGTGCAACCGGCGTCGCGCGAAACCGAGCCGTGGAAGACCGATCCCTTCACCTTCGTCAAAGAAGGCGACCGCTACCTCGGGCGCGGCACCACCGACGACAAAGGTCCGGCCCTGACCGCGCTGTTTGCGATTCGCGCCGCGCACGAAGCGGGCGTGCGCGTGAACATCCACACGATCTGGGAGCTGGAGGAGGAGATCGGCTCGCCGAATTTCGAAGGGGCGATGAAAAAGTACGCGGAGCAACTGGCCACGAATTCGGTGCTCGTCTCCGACACGATCTGGGTTTCGCGCGAACGGCCTGCCTGTCCGGCCGGGCTGCGCGGTCTGCAGGGATTCGAGCTTTCGCTGGAGACGGCGAAGACCGATCAGCACTCCGGAGTCGTCGGCGGCGCGGCGCGGAATCCGATCGGCGAGCTGATGAAGCTCGTCACGAAGATGTACAACGCCACCACCGGCAAAGTGAAGATGAAAGGCTTCTACGACGACGTGGTGCAGCCGTCGAAGAAGGAGCTGAACGATTTCAAGAACTCCGGATTCACCATCAAGAAGTTCAAGAAGGATCACGGCTTCAAATCGATCCGCACGGAAGATCCGATGGAAGTGATGAAGCGGGTCTGGGCGCTGCCGACGTTGGAAGTGCACGGTCTGGTGGGCGGCTACACCGGCGCCGGCATCAAGACGGTCGTTCCGCCGCGCGCCACGGTCAAGATCTCCTGCCGCCTGGTGCCGAATCAGGATCCGAAGAAGATCAAAAAGATCGTCCGTGATTTCGTCAAGCAGCACAACCCCGACGTGAAGATCAACTTCGAAGCGTCGATGGAGCCGTACAAAGCGCCCACCACTGGCCCGCTCGCCGATGCCGTCCGCAGCGCGATGAAGTTCGCTTTCGGCACCGAGCCGGTCTTCGTCCGCGAAGGCGGCAGCATCGGCGCCGTCGTGTCGATGGAGCAGGTTCTCAAAGCCCCGGTCCTTTTTCTCGGCCTCTCCCTCCCCGAACACGGCTACCACGCCCCGAACGAAAACTACGACTGGCAACAAGCCAGCGGCGGGATGGTAGCGTTCGTGAAGTACTTCGAGGAAATTGCGGGGATGAAGGGATAGCGCGGTGAGATTGCCGGCTGACTACGGGCGAAACGTCTTCATCAACTGCCCGTTCGACGAAGCCTATGCTCCGATCTTTGAGGCGATTGTTTTCACTGTGATCGTCTGCGGTTTTCGTCCGTTATGTGCCCGCAGCAGACTGGACTCAAGCGAGTTTCGACTGGACAAGGTTCTCGATTTGATCGCTGCGTCGCGGTACTCGATTCACGATCTGTCGCGGGTAGAGCTCGATGAAGGCAATGCGCTCCCGCGCTTCAACATGCCGCTCGAGCTGGGCCTCGACCTGGGATGCAAGCGCTTCAGTCCTGCCAGGAAAAACAAAAGCCTCCTCATTTTCGATGCGCAACCATATCGGTTCCAAAAGTACATCAGCGATATCGGCGGCCAGGATGTCGCGAGTCACAGGAACGATCCAGCTCCTGCTGTGGCGAGCGTTCGGAACTGGCTACGCGCGGAGTTGGCGCGAAGCGATCTTCCAGGTCCGGCCGCGCTGAACGTTCGCTACGAGAACTTCAAACGTGATCTTCCGCGGATCTGCGTGAGGCTTGATGTCCAACCTGCAGAGATGACGTTCGTCGATTTCTGCCACGGTGTCGCGGACTGGTTGGAAGGTGAGAAAAAAACCTAACGGGATTCCATCGCTTTGCGCTCGGCGATGACCTCGCGGACAGCACGTCGGATCCTGGCCACGCCCAGGGTGCTCTTCCCCTTGGGCCTCAATACGGGCGGCCACTTGTCTGACGCAACCGGTCTTCCTGACCGCGTCTTGGTAACCGCACGCTGAGATCTTTCCTTCGCCATTGACGACCAATGATAGCGCACCTATGTGTGTCTAATCATCACCCAACCGGTGGCCGCTCCTCTTCCCCAAGCTCGAACAAATCGTTCGCCGCCACCGGTTCCTTTGCCAGGTGCCGGCAGGCGGCCACGATGGCGGCGATGCAGCGGCGCGTCGGCTCCATCCTCCCCATCCGGATCCGCAGAAGGTGTTGGCGGCTGTAGCCGGATTCCCGCGCCAGATGGGCTGGTTTGATCCGGTGGCTCTTGAGAAACTGTTCCAGTCGCGTCGGCATGTGCAATATACTGCATCATAACCCGCGGCATGATGGGTGTCAATCGGCAAGTGTGGAGCACTCCTGAGATGAGTTGCTTAGATTACGCGAAGCTAGTAACGTATAAGTTACTTGGCACCCATGCTCGGAGAAACCGTACGTGCCGCCCGCCAGGAGCGAGGCCTGACTCAGGAGCGGCTGGCCCGCCTTGCTGGTGTCAGCCGGCGGCATCTCGCTGCCCTGGAGAAAGGTGCAAACGTCTCCGTCGCGGTTCTGCGCAAGGTCGCCTCCGTCCTTCAATTGGCCGAGATCACACTCGGCGAGCTGACTGTTCGCACCGACCCATCGTCGTCGACATCCGTCAACATGCCGATCCTGGCCGAGACGATCCGCGAGGCGCACGCCGGAACTCTGCGCGCGCAGGTGCTGCTGGCCCGCGCCGGATCGATTCTCGGCGATGACGAAAGCGCGCCCTCGTCCCTCTCCGTGCGCTTCCCGAAAATGCAACCGCGGCACATCGAAGGGAAAGGCCGCCGCCGCGGATCGAACGCGATCGCCGACCGTCCCGGCGAGTCGAAGGTCCCGATCGCCGGCGAGATCCGGCAGGGCACAGAAGTGGTGGAGCTTTCGGGCGAGACTGCGCCGCTTCCATCGACCTGGCTAGCGGCAGGCGAGAAAGTGTTCCGCGCGCGCGGCGATCTCATGCAATCCGTCGGAATCGACGACGGCGACCTCCTGATCGTCGAGTTACGTCCGACCGGACGCGCCGCCTCGGGTGAGCTGGTGATCGCGAAAGCCGGCGAGCTGCTCTACGTCGGTCACTGGTGGCAGAAACACGACCGCAAATCGCTCATGACCGATGGGTTGTCCGAGGTGACGACGGGCGGGACGGCGGCAAAGGGCGCGCTGAAGGTGATGGCCGCGATCAACGCGATCGTGCGGCTGCGGTAGAAGAGGTTGCTGGGTTGCTATGTTGCCGAGTTGCTTGGTCGGGGCAAACGAGTAACGCAGTAATCGAGGCACGCGTGAATCTGCTCCCTTTTCAATCCGGGATAGTTTTGGAGTAACTCCTCTTCCGTCCAGCCATCGGCAAGACGTTCGACGATGAACTCGACCGTCGGTCGTGTCCCCGAAATGACCGGCTTGCCGAACATCACTTCCGGATCCGCAGTGATCATCTCTTTCCAGTCAGTCATTGGTTGCTTCCATCGACTTTGTACAGGCAACCCGGCAACCCAGCAACCAAGAAACCCAGCAACCAAGAAACCCGGCAACCCAGAAACCCAGCAACCCCCATCTGGCACCATTCGTTCACGTCACGTTCCGGTGACTTTGCATACGATCGCGCCGAAAAACTTTGGACCCAATGGAGGAACTATGCGCCGTTCTCTTCTTCTGATCGCGTTCGCCGGACTTGCTGCAATCCAGGCCGGATGCGGATCGTCACACAACGCCCCGCCCGTCGCTGCGGTAGCTGCGCCGCCGGTTGCTGCTTACTTCGCCCCGCACGGCTTCGATCTCAACGCGATGGATACGAGCGTCAAAGCGTGCGACGACTTTTATCGCTTCGCTGTCGGCAAATGGCGCGACACCCATCCGCTTCCGGCGCAGTACTCACGCTTCGGACGTTTCGAAGAGCTCTCCGAGCGCAATCGCGATGTGCTGCATCAGATCGTGGAGCAGGATGCGGCGATGGCGAATGCTGCACCTGGCAGCGCGGAACAGAAAGTCGGCGACTTTTTCGCGTCGTGCATGAATGAAACGGCCATCGAGTCCGCAGGCGTTTCGCCGATCCAGCCCGAGCTCGATCGCATCGCCGCCGTCAGCGACCGCGCCTCGCTCCTCGCCGAGATCAATCACATGCAGACCGCTGGCTACGCGCCGCTCTTCCGCGTCGGCGGTCAGAACGATCTGAAGAACAGCAAAATGATCATCGCCGGTCTCGGCACCGGTTCGCTCGGCCTGCCCGACCGCGACTACTACCTGCGCGACACGGAAAACTTCAAGAACATTCGTACGCAGTACATCGATCACGTCACGAAGATGCTCACGCTCGCCGGCGTGAATCCTGATCAGGCCAAATCGGACGCGCAGAAAATCCTCGTGCTGGAGACCAAGCTGGCAACGGCGCAGCTTCCCCGCGTCGAGCTGCGCAGTCCTGAGAACACGTATCACCCCACCAAGGTGGCCGACCTTGTTTCGATGGCGCCCGCCGTCGACTGGCCATCGTACCTGCACACGCTCGGCGTCAACGAGACATCGATCAACGTCTCGCAGCCGAAGTACATCCAGTCGGTCAGCCAGTTGCTCACCGAAGTTCCGCTCGATGACTGGAAGGCGCTGCTGCGCTGGCAGGTCGTCGAAGGCGCGGCGCCGTCGCTGACGAGCGCATTCGTCACCGAAGACTTCAACTTCAGCGGCCGCGTTCTCTCCGGCACGAAGGAGCAGCAGGAGCGTTGGAAGCGCTGCGTGCGCTCTGCCGACGCCAACATCGGCCAGCTCCTCGGCCAGGAGTACATCCGCCGCAACTTCACGCCCGAAGCGAAAGCGAAGATGAACGCGCTGATCGACAATCTCGTCGGCGCGCTGCGCGAAGACATCCCGACGCTGACGTGGATGGGACCGGAGACGAAGGCCGCAGCATTGGCGAAACTCAACGCGTTCCAGCGCCGCATCGGCTATCCCGACAAGTGGCGCGATTACTCCGCGCTCCCGATCAGCCGCGCGTCGTACGCGGCGAACGTGCAGGCGTCGCGCGCGTGGGCCTACCACCACAACATCGAGCGCATCGGTCATCCCGACGATCCCAGCGAGTGGGGAGGTTTCACGCCGCCGACGGTGAACGCAAGCTACAACCCGCCGCAAAACAACATCACGTTCCCTGCCGGAATCCTGCAGCCGCCGTTCTTCGATCCGAACGCCGACGATGCCTACAACTACGGCGGCATCGGGACGGTCATCGGTCACGAGATGACGCACGGTTTCGACGATCAGGGCGCGAAGTTCGATCCGCAGGGCAATCTGCGCAACTGGTTCACGCCCGAAGATCTGAAGGCGTTCCAGGCGCGCACCGATTGCGTTGCCAACGAATACAGCGAGTTCAATGTAGCGCCCGGAATCAACATCAACGGCAAACTCGTCAACGGCGAATCCGTCGCCGACCTCGGCGGCGCCACGATCGCATTGCGCGCCTACGAGAAATCGCTGCAAGGCAAAGAGCGCAAAACGATCGACGGTTTCTCACCCGAGCAGCGATTCTTCCTCGGATTTGCCCAGGTCTGGGGCGAGAACATGGCCGCGCAGGAAGCAACCCGCCGCGCCCTGACCGATCCGCACGCCCAAGGCCCGTTTCGCGTCAACGGCACCGTCCAGAACATGCCCGAGTTCTGGAAGGCCTATCACTGCAACGACGGCGACAAGATGGTGCGGGAAGCGTCGAAGCGCTGTTCGATCTGGTAGCTTTTTTTGATCCGCAGATGACGCAGATGGGACGCAGATAAACGCGTCCTAATCTGCGTTCATCTGCGAAATCTACGGATTGGTCTCCCGAACCGCCGCACGAATATCCTCCATACACATCTCCATTCGCTCGCGGTGCGTGCGATGCGAGACGACGCAGATGCGGATGACGAAACGGCCGGCGACGGTGGCGCCGGTGAGCATGACGCGTTGGCGGGCGTTGATGCGGGCGATCAAATCGTGGTTGAGCGCATCGAGCGCGGCGTCGTCGAGGCCGGGTCGGACCAGGCGGAACGCGGTGATGCTGAGCTGCGGCTCGGCGATCACTTCGATGCCCTCGATCATGTGCAACTGCGCGGCGGCCCATTCGGTCAGATCGAGTTTTTCCTCGAGCTGTTCGCGGAACGGCTCGATGCCGAAAAGCTTCAGCGGCAGCCAGACGCGCAGACCGCGGAAGTCGCGTGAGAGCTCCGGCGAGAGCTCGCAGAAATCGACCAGCTCCGCGCTCTCCTGATATTGCGGGAGATAGTCGGCGTGCATGCTGAAGGCGCGGCGAAGCGTGGCGGCGTTTTTCACAACGAGCGCTCCGGTGCCGAAGGGGAGGAAGAGCGTTTTGTGCGGATCGAGGATGACGGAGTCGGCCTGACCGATGCCGCGCATGGCGGTCCGTCCGCGCTCGGTCAGGAGAAAGAACGCTCCATACGCGCCGTCGACGTGAAACCAGAGCGATTCCGATTTCGCGATTTTGCCCAGCGCGTCCAGGTCATCGACGGCGCCTGTCGCGGTCGTTCCCGCGCTGCCGCAGATCATGAACGGCGTGAGACCGGCTTCGCGGTCGCGCGTGATCGCGTCCGCGAGCAGATCCGTGCGCACGCGAAACATCGCATCGCTCGGAATCTCGCGGATGTTCGCGGCTGGGAAGCCGGCCAGAATCGCGGCCTTTTGAAATGCGTGATGGGTTTGATCGCCGCAATAGAGCGTCGCCTTCCGGAAATCGTCGCCAAGGAGGTGCCGGCGGGCGGCGATGATGGCGGTGAGATTGGCGACTGAACCGCCGCTCGTCAGCACGCCGCCGCTGCCTTCGCCGAAGCCGATGATCTCGCAGAACCAGCGCACGACATTCGCTTCGAGTTGCGCCAGCAGCGGCGCCGCGGCGCAGACGCCAACGTAGCGATTCACGGCATCGGCAATCAGGTCGGCGACCGCCGCGTGGAAAATGCCGCCGCCGGGAATGAAGGCGAGGTAGCCGGGACCGGCCGCGTTGAATGAGCGCGGGATGGCTTCATCGAAAAGGAAATCGAGCAGTTGATCGTACGAAGTCGCGGCCTGTGGCAACGGTTCGATGAGCGTTCGCGCACGATCGGTCGCGCCCTCCACATTCGACGCCGGTTGGGAAGGCAGCGACTCGATGTGCTCGACGATGCGCTGCATGGCATCGTCGACGAGATGGCGCATTTCGTTACTGTCGGGCTCGAGCGGATATGTGGTCACCACTGGATTCTATTCGTACGTTTAGAAGCGTTTCACGCGGAGACGCGGAGGACGCAGAGGGTTTTCTCCGTGATCTCCACGCCTCCGTGTGAAACCGTTTCCCCTCCGACTCCCAACCCCCGAAACCTACGACTCCCGCAGAAGAAACACTTCGGTTACGCACGTGACCCAGCTCACTTTCGCAACTTTACCCATGTAGAATCATTCCAACTCTCGGAGGAATGATCATGCGCACAAGAATTCTGTTCATCGGCGCCCTTCTCATCGCTTTCGCCGGCGTGCTATCGGCGAAGGAAGTCTGGCTGAGTATCGGTGGGACGACCGCCAACGGAAGCTTCAAGACCGACGCGCGTATCTTCAATCCCTCAACGACGAAGGACATCCAGATTCAGGCGTACTACCTGCCGGTCGGCAACGTCGATAACTCCGCCGTTCAGCCCTTGACACCCATCACCGTGTTGAAACGGCAGATGGTTGTCTACAACGATGTCGTCACCTCGCTCTTTCATAGCAGCGGTCTGGGCGCGATCCGCTTGAAATCGGATGACGACTTTGTGGCCACGCAGCGTATTTACGCCGTCGCAGCGAACGGCAGCCTTGGCCAGTTCGTCGGCGGTGTCGATGCGTCGAGCGCCAAAACGAAAGGCGTCATCGTTCAGTTGGCGGCTGGCGGCACATTCCGGACGAACGTCGGCGCTGCCAATCCGAACGCCAGCGCCGCGCACGTCACGTGGCATCTCTACGATAAGAACAACGCCGTCGTCGGCACCGAGTACACGGTGACGATGCCGCCATACGCGGTCATCGGGCCGGCCGGTCTGGCCGGCTACGCAGTTGGCGGCGGCGGCGCGGACCTGACCGACGCATGGCTCAGCTACACCTCCGACCTGCCGATCGTCGCGTATGGATCGGTCATCGACAACGGTACGACTGATCCCACGTACATTCCGGCGTCCGAAGATACCGGCGTCGCGCAATCGACGACACCGACCGGAAAAGTATTCGTCGTCTCGGAGCATGGCGGAACGAACACCGCGTCCGGCATCGACATCACGCCAACGATTACGACAACGACGATCAAGCCCGGAGATACGGTCACGTTCCAGATCTCTGCCCACGACAGCACGCACGGCTTCCACCTGCTCGACCCGGACGGGAATGTGCTCCTCGATCTCACGGTCGCTCAGGACGGCGCACCGATCGAAAGAACGCTTACCCTCAGTACCGAAGGGACCTACGTCTACTACTGCACGATCACGACGTGCAGCCCGGGCCATCTCAGCATGCAGGGCTCCTTCAGCGTAGGCAAGGCCTCGAACGGTCCTCCGGGATATTGATGTTGCGGTTGCTCGGTTGCTGAGTTGAGTCGCAGGGTTGCTGAGTTGCCAGGTTGCCGAGTGGCCCCTCCGATTGGGAGAAACGGCAACCCGGCAACCGAGCAACCCAGGCAACCGAGAAACACTCCGCGACCCCGAGACCCCGCGCGACGCACCGCACTCCCGCAACCGCCGTATTTTCTGCTACTCTCTGCAATTGCAGATAAGTGGCGGCGGGTGTGATGGAAATTCTGCAATTTGCCAGGAGCAGACGGGGAGGGGAGCTGATCGGGATCGTGATCCTGGCGGCCGGTATTTGCCTCGCCCTCGCGCTTCTCACCTACCACGCGGATGACTCCTCCGCCTTTTACACTTCCACCAACAGCGGCGTAGCCAACTGGATCGGTTATTACGGCGCCACCGTCGCTTGGATCTGTGTCGGCTTCTTCGGCTTTGCCTCGCTCCTTTTTCCCGGCGCGCTGCTCGTCGTCGGCTGGAATCGATTCTGGGTCAAAGAGATCGAATACTTGCAGACGAAGGCGATCGGCTTCGTGATCCTCGTCGCGGCCATGCCGCCGCTCTGCGATCTCGCGTTCGGCAAGGTCTGGATCCGCGGCGCGCAAATCCCCTCCGGCGGCTACCTCGGGCAGGAGCTGAACCGCGCCGCTTCGGCGAAATTGAACGGTAGCGGCGCGTCCATCGTCCTCGTCACGGCCATGCTCGTCGGCCTGCTATTGGCCACCCGCATCAGTCTCGCCGCCATCTTCATGGCCATCCATCAGAAGCTTCTCGGCCTCGGCCGGGCCTGCTCGCTGCAGTGGGCGCGCTTCACCGAACGGCGCCGCAAAGACAAGATGAAGACGGCGCTCGTCCGCAAGCATCTCGAAAAAGACGGGCCCACGCTGCGGCTCGTCACGAACGACGAGCCCTCGTCTTCCGCCACCGGACCGATCGTGCGCGAAGTCAAAGGCGCCGGCCGGTTCCAGATCCGCAAAGTGACGAAGGCCGATCTGCGCAAGGCCGCCGAAGAATTGTCGAAGCAGCCATCGCACGACCCATCGACCTTGTGGGCCGAGGTGGAGGAGAAGGAGGAGATGCCGAAGTTGTCGCGGCCGGTCGCGGTCGATGACGACGGCGAATTCGAAGATCCGCTCTACCTCGACGATCCGCCAGCCGTTCGTGCGCCGCGTCCGAAGCCGCAAATGGCCAAGCCCGTCCAGCGGAAGTTGAAAGAGGCGCCAACACCGAAGCGCGATACCAGACTCACGCACGATCTTCTTCCGCCCGTCGATCTGCTCACCGAAGGTCCGAAGCAGGACACGATCAACGACGATATCCACAAGAAGTTCCTCGACATCGGACGGCTCATCGAAGACCGCTGCAAAGAGTTCGCGGTCGAAGGCGAGGTTACCGCCTATCACCCCGGCCCGGTCGTGACGACGTTCGAGTTCAAGCCGTCCGCGGGCGTGAAGTACGCCAAAGTCGTCAACCTCGGCGACGATCTCGCGCTGGCCCTCAAAGCCGAATCGATCCGCATCGAGCGCATCAGCGGCTCATCGACGGTCGGCATCGAAGTGCCGAACAAGAAGCGCGAGCTCATCACGCTGCGCGACATCATCGACACCGACGCGTTTACGCAGCAATCGTCGCTACTCACCCTCGCCCTCGGCAAAGACATTCACGGCGAGGCCATCGTCACCGACCTCGCACGCATGCCGCATCTGCTCGTCGCGGGCGCGACTGGCGCGGGCAAATCGGTCGGTCTCAACTCGATGATCGTTTCGCTCCTCTACAAAGCGCTGCCGAAGCAACTGCGCATGCTGATGATCGATCCGAAGATGGTCGAGCTGAAGATGTACGAGGACATTCCGCATCTTCTTCATCCGATCGTCACCGATCCGAAGCTCGCCTCGAACGCGCTGATCTGGGCCGTGAACGAGATGGAAAATCGCTATCGCTGCCTCGCAGAATGCGGCGTGCGCAACATCGATCAGTACAACGCGTTGCTGAAGGATGTCGATGGGTATCGCCGCGCGATGAAGCGGCCGGAAGGGGAGTTGATCAAAGTCCCCGAGCCGCTCGTCTACATCGTGATCATCATCGACGAGTTCGCCGATCTGATGATGGTGGCGTCCAAGGACGTCGAAGATTCCGTGACGCGGCTGGCGCAGAAAGCACGCGCGGTCGGCATCCATCTGATCATCGCCACGCAGCGTCCATCGGTCGACGTGATCACCGGCGTGATCAAAGCGAACTTCCCGTCGCGCATCAGCTACCAGGTGGCATCAAAGATCGATTCGCGCACGATCCTCGACGCGCAGGGCGCCGAAAAACTCCTCGGCAACGGCGACATGCTCTTCCTCCCGCCCGGCACCGCGCGCGTCCGCCGCATCCACGGCGCGTATGTGTCGGAAAAAGAGATCGTGAAGATCGTCGACTTCGTGAAAGCGAATCAGGGCGAGCCGCAGTTCCTCGAGGAGATCACGAAGGTCGACGTGGAGAAGAGCGGCGCCGACGGCATCGAGTACCTCGACGATCCGAAATACGAAGACGCCGTGCGCGTGGTGCTGACGACCGGCCAGGCCAGCGCGTCGTACATCCAGCGCCGCCTCAAGCTTGGCTACTCGCGCGCCGCGAGGCTGATCGAGATCATGGAAGCCAACGGCGTCGTTGGCCCCTCGCAAGGCTCGAAACCGCGCGAGATCCTGGTCCGCGCCGACGACTATCCGCCGGCGAGCGGGCAGACGATTTAGCGGTGTGGGGTGTCGGGTGTCGGGGGTGGGGTGTCGGAGCAGAAGCCGATCCTGGGTAGTGCCGCGTTACGCATAGCGCCGTAATGCGTAGCGCCGCCGGCCCGGCGGCTGTACCGCCGGCGGCTCGCCGGCGACCTTCGTCTAACATTCATGCGATGAGCTCACCCACCCGAGGCCGCGGCCGGCCAAGACGCACCGAGGCTGACGCCGAGATCACCAACGCCGCGCGAAACCTCCTTCGCGAAGGCGGCTATCGCGCCCTCGGCCTCGACGAAGTTGCCCGCCGCGCAGGGACCGCCAAGTCATCGATCTACCGGCGCTGGCCTTCGAAGGCAGCACTCGCCGCCGAGATCATCCGCGCCGAGGTGCCGGCGCCGGTTCCCGGCGGCGAAAGCGAAGCATTTGACGAGTTGATGAACGGACCATTCGGAGGCGTCGTGGCATCCCTCATCGGCGAAGCGCAGGAGAGCGATGAAACACGCGCGATCGTCGTCGCGCTGATCGAGCCGTACCGGCGCGGTTTTGCGGACGATGAAGCCGCCGCAATCCTCGGCAACATCCTGTTTCGCCGGCTCCTCGGGTAACTCAAACACCAAACAGCGCCGGGTATACGAAACGCACGCGGGCGGGACGCCCGAGTGCCCGCGCGCGAGACGCACGCACTCCTTAAGCCAGAGGAGTGCGGTCGTCTCGACCGCGGCCATCGAGGCGTCCCGCCTCGATGGTAAGAGCGAGCGGTCTGCAGGACGGTAAGACCGAGTAAATGACCGCGACTACTGCATTCAGCAATCGGACAGACGTTGAATTGAGGAGAATTCGCGGCAGTGGTCCAAAAAAAAGCACCGCCGGAGACGCCACCCATTGTGCAGAATATTTCACATCGGACGGTAGCAATAGTTCCGTTTCCATCACTCCAGCGGTGAGGGTGCCCTCCTGAAAAACGTCCGGCGCGTCGCCGGGCACACAACCGGAGGGATTATGCGTCGTGTATCGAAAGCTCTAGCCACTGCTTCGCTTCTTGTTGCGCTCACCACCTCGAATATCTATGCCGTTCCGTCGAGCGGCGATGCCGGAACGTCATTCGGCGCGAAGATCATCAAGATCATCCGGCACGTGGTCGGGTTGGATTTGGGCGACCTGTCGTGGCCCCATCCGTGAGGCGGAACTAGCCTGCATTTCACACTTGCCAGTGAAATTCCTGGCACCGCGCTCTCATTCGAGCGCCTTCTCCCCCACGCTTTTTGTGGGGGAGAAGGTGGCGAAGCCGGATGAGGGGGCGTTGGCTGTCGCTGAGAACGTGTTTGTCTAGTGTTGCGCCCCCCTCATCCGGCTTCGCCACCTTCTCCCCCCGAAAAGCACGGGGTGAGAAGGCGCTCGATGGGAAGGCATCGCGAAAAGTGTGGGCTAGTTCGGGGCTAGTTCGCCAGGCAGCAGGCATCATCGTGCAGGCTCTCGACAAAGGCGTGGACGTTGCGCACGGTTTCGGCCGTAGCACCGTTCACGTCGATGGCGTCGCGAAGGTGAACCACGGCGGCGATGGCGCGCTCGTCGAGTCCCGCGGTAGTGAACTCATCGACGACGTTCTGCGTGAGTGCTCGCGCTTCTGAACCTTCGCCCCGGTCGACCAAAACCGCGGCGATGTTCAGCGCGCAGAGTCCTGCCTCTTCGACCATTCCGGCGGCAGCGAAATCGCGGCGTGCTGCACGAAGATGAGTTAGTCCGCTGGCGAGTTGGCCGCGGCCGATCAGAATGAGACCGGCACCACGCTCGGTTCGCGGGACTTCGGCTGTGAACCCGAGATCGGTGAACTTCGCGATCGCTTCTGAGAAGTGGATGTTTGCGCGGTCGTAGTCGCCGAGGTGAGTCATGCAGTAGCCGAGGTTGTTGTGAAGGCTCGCTTGCGACTCGACGTCGCCGGTGGCAATGGCACTGTCGAGAACGTCGGCGTAAACAATGCTCGCGTCGGCGTAACGCGAGGTCTCATAAAGCACGTTTCCCTCGGCAATTCCGGAATGCACATGACGCCGATGATCGCCATGCTCCGCAAAGACGCGTCGGCAATCAGCCATGATCGGAAGCGCTTCTTCGAGCCGGCCGATTTGCGCGAGCACCATTCCCTTCACCATTCTTACAATCGCCCGATCGTGCTCGACCGCCGCGAACGGCGCCAGGTAATTCTCCCCGCGCGTCGCCGCGTCCAGCGCTTCGTCGTATCGGGCAAGGTATCGCAGCGCGCTGGCTCGATCCTTCCACGCATTTGTCCGCATCTGCGCGAGCACGAGCGGCGGATACAAGCCCGCGGGAATCGATTCCGCGACGGACGTCGAGATCTGCGCAATCGTCAGCGCTTCCGTTGGACGGCGATGAAGTCGTTTGCGCACTTCATCGCTCATCTGCTCCAGCGCCGCGTTGTTGCGCAACGCGGGCAAGCCTGCGAGCCGCGGCCATTCCGCGAGGGGCGTTTCGCGCAGTAGCCGCGCGACGACATCCGCTGAATCGTTGCGCTCGCGCTCGAGACGCATGACGGCTGCGACGAACTCGCGCTTGCGGGCGAGGCGCTCGCTGCTGTCGATCGGGATCGCTTTGCCCGCGAACCGCTGCCGGCACCGCGCGCATCCGGCGAGGTGTTCCACATCGTCGGCGTGCTTCATTTTCTTTCCCTCGGGACTGCCGAGACTCTGAAAAAATCCTCCGCGCGGCGAAGGATTTTTATCACCAGCTTCTGCGCATATTTCGCCGTGACGCCCAACTCCTCGGCGATCTCCGGAATGGTGTAGCCCTCGTAATAACGAAGGCGCAGGATGTGCTGGTAGCGCGGCGAGAGAACGGCCAGCGCTTCACCGGCGGCAATGCGCGCCAGCAGCCACTCCGACACGTTCTCGGTACCCGGATCGATGTGAACCGACGTAGCCTCGTCGTCGAGCTGATCGATGCTTCGATCGTGTTTGCGCCAGTAGTGACGGCTGGCATTGCAGATCGCGCCGATCAGCCAACCATGCAGCGCGCGGATCTCCTTGCGCCGTTTCAGATACGAAAGAAAGACCTCATGCGCGAGACCCTCGGCGTCGCCAAACGGCACCTGAAATTTGCGGACGGCCAGCGAAACGAGCAGATCGAAGTTCTCTTCGTAGATCCGCACGAACTCCAATTCGTCAATGCCGGGAGTCTCTACATTCGCTCGGGCGAGCGCCGGCAAGGACTCGAAAACCGTGTCAGCAGGTGGAGGAGGAATCATTTTCAGGACGGGATGGCGAAACGATAGCACGCCGCAAAGATGGACGAAAGGACCGGATACGTTGCTTGCGTATGATGCCGCCGTGAACACTTCTGACTTCGTCATCGACCCTCGCGAGACCGGTTTCGTCCGCCTCGATGTCGCCGCAATCTTCCGCAACCGCAACCGCGTCGTGCTCGAGATCGGCTCGGGCAAAGGCCGCTTTCTGATCTCCGGCGCGGCCGAGCAACCGGACGTCAATTACATCGGGATCGAGAAGTCGCTGCACTACCACCGCGTCATCCGCGACCGGGTGCTCAAACGCGGCCTGACCAACGTCCGCCTCATCAACCACGACGCATTCCTCGTCCTGCGCGACATGCTCCCCGAGGCGTCAATCGACGAGATCCATATCTACTTCCCCGATCCCTGGCCGCGAAAGCGTGAGCAGAAACGCCGCATCATTCGCGCCGAGGCGTTGATTGAAATGCGTCGAGTACTGGTGCCGGGAGGTAGCGGAATCTTCGTCACCGATCATCGCGACTACTACGAATCCGCCGCGCCAGTGATCGAACAATTCTTCCCCAGCGAGCGCCGCGTGCCAGGCGCCGGCGATCCGCCGCGAACGAATTACGAAGCGAAGTATCGGGAGGAGGGGAGGGAGATTTTCGAGGTTCGGTTTATGAATCTCCTTCGCGTCTTCGCGGCGTCGCGTGATTGACTGCTCACACGAAGACGCGAAGACGCGAAGAAAACATTCAACATTTCGCCTTCGATTCATGACCTGCTGAGCAGAAAATCATCGCTACAATCTTCCAGTGCGCATTCTCGGTATTGATCCCGGCTCGGTCACCACTGGCTTTGGTGTCATCGAGCAGGTTCGGGGGCGGCTCGCGCTCATCGAGCAGGGGACGATTGGGACTACGCGCGGGGCGGAGCTGGCGGACCGGCTTTGCCGCATTCACGAGGAGCTTGTCGCCGTCATCGCGCGCAATGCGCTCGATGCGGTTGCGGTCGAAGCGCCGTTTGGGGGGCAGAACATCAAGAGTTTGATTCAGCTTGCGCACGCCCGCGGAGTGATTTTGCTGGCGGCGAGGGCGGCGAAGTTGGAGGTGTTCGAGTACTCGCCGCGCAGCGTCAAGAGCGCGATCGTCGGGTACGGCGCGGCGGAAAAAGAGCAGGTGGCCAAGATGGTGAGGATGCTCCTGCCCGGATGCGCGAACCTCGTCATGTCCACCGACGCTTCGGATGCACTTGCCGTTGCCATCTGCCACGCGCACACCGCCGGAACCGCCGAGAGGTTGCGGATCGCTCGATGAGCTCGTCGCTCCCGCAGGAAGAGACGGTCGAAGCGAACGCGCGAACGGGCATTCCAACCGGCCGGTTCCAACGCACGTTCAGCGCGCTGCGGTACCGCGATTTCCGCCTGCTCTGGTTCGGCGCGTTCGCATCGACGACCGGCACCTTCATGCAGACGCTGGCGCAGGGCTGGCTGGTCTACACGATGACCGGCTCGGCGTTTTTGCTGGGCGTCGATGGCTTCCTCGCTACCGGCCCGATGCTGCTGTTCTCGCTTTTCGGCGGCGTGATTGCGGACCGCATCGAACGGCGCAAGATCATGCTCCTCTCGCAGGTCATGCAGATGACGTTCGCGTTCGTGCTGACAGGTCTGATTTATTTTCACGCCGTCAAGATCTGGCACATCTTCATCCTCTCGTTTCTGACCGGGAGCGCGCAGTCGTTCAGCGGCCCGGCCTACGCGTCGCTCCTGCCGCTGCTCGTGAAACGCGACGACATGTCGAACGCCGTGGCCATGAACTCGATGCAGTTCAACCTGGCCCGCGTCATCGGACCCGCGATCGGCGGCGTCGTCTTCGGCGTGTGGGGTGCGACTGCCTGCTTCGGCATCAACGGCTTGTCGTTCGTTGCCGTGATCATCGCGCTGCTCAGCATCAAAATGCCGCCGCTGCACGCGAATGCGACGTCGCACTCGATGATGGCGCAGATGAAACAGGGATTCGCGTTCGTGGCGTCGCGGCGATCGCTGCTGATGCTTACCTTTCTGTCGTTCGCCGGCACGTTTCTGGGGATGCCGCTCTTTACGATGATGCCCGTCGTCGCCAAGAGCATCTTCCACCTGGGGCCGCAAGGTCTCTCGATGCTGCAAGCCGACTATGGCGTCGGCTCGGTCGTCGGCGCGCTCTTCGTCGCCGGCAGCAGTTACGCGGCGAAGAAGGGGAGGCTGGCGCTGATGCTCCAACTCGTCTTCGCCTGCACGCTGGTGGCGTTCGGCTTCTCGCGCCACATCACATCGAGTCTGGTCATCGCGTTTCTTGCTGGCGCGGCGATCGTCGGCGTCATTTCTCTTTACAGCTCGCTCGTCCAGCTCTCGACGAGCGATGCCATGCGCGGACGCGTGATGTCGATCTTCATGCTGGCCTTTCGCGGCGGCATGCCGCTCGGCAACCTCCTGGCCGGCTTCGTCGCGCAGCGCTGGTCGATCACGACGGCGCTGGAAGTGAACGGTATCGCCCTCGCCATCGTGGCTTTGATTTTCATCGTTCGAGGCACAGACCTCGATGCCGGTCTGGAGCCGGAGCCGGTTGCCGCGACGGCGTGAGATAGAGATGTGCTTCGCGCGTTGTCTTCTGACAAAGATCAGGAACGGAGACGAAGAGATCGGAAGGTTATCCCTGATCTCCAGTCTCTGCTTTTCACTGATCTCTGCTTCTCTGCAATCAACTTCGCTTGCGACCTGTTAGACTACGCGGCACCCCACCATGCCCAGCATGAACGAGCTCATCGGGCTCCTGATCGCGATTCTTGTGATCTGGTTTGTCCTGAAGATGGCGAAAGTGGCGATCCGGCTGATCCTCTTCGTGATCGCCGTTCTTCTCATCGCCGGGGCGCTCTATTACGTTTTCATGAGGTGATTCCCTTTGAGCGAAGATCGCAAGTACAGGCACCGCGGCTATCAGGACAGCGGCGGCTACTCCTCCAACAATTCATCCACCCCCCGGACACCGCGCACGCCGTACGAGCCGCAGAATCAGCGAATTGAAGGCGCTCCCCGCGGCCGCACCGCCGGTGGCTTCGGCCCCGAGGTGTTCAAGTGCAACGCGTGCGGGACGCAACGCCTCGGGCTCGACCAACCGATGTCGGAAGAGACATGCCTGAAGTGCGGCGCCAACCTCCACACGTGCGGCAACTGCCGCGCCTTCGACACGACCACGCTCTGGGAGTGCCGCGAAAATATCCCCGCACGCATTTCCGGCAAGCACGTCCGCAACGAATGCACGTTCTTCCAGCCGAAAGTCGTCCGCGACCTCACTGCCGACAAAGGCCGCCAGCCGCAAACGCCCGACGACGCGCGGAAAGCGTTCGACGCGCTGTTCAAGAAGTAGGGTGGTGCAACCATGCCAGCAATGCGATCGGGCGAACTAATCGCGAAGCGGTTTGAAGAGCTACTGGAACAGATGGCAAAGTTGCAGCCGGTCGACGGCTACTATCCAAGTGAGGATTGGCAGGCTTGGACAACCAGCGTCTTGAATCTTTTCGAGGGTGCTTTCGGCAGGAGCTCGGTCCACTACGAGAATTTCAAAACGCTCTACGATAAGTATCGAGGCTTCGACAACCAGGTGGAGTCAGGTAAAGGGATCTACCGTTCAGCAAAGGCGGACTACGACGGTGGCTACATTTTCAAGCTCGAGGCTAGAGTCTCAGGCGAGATATTCGGTGATCTCGTATCGGTAGCGAAGGAAGCACTGGCGAACGGGAACATTCCAGCCGCGGCTGTGCTGGCCGCGGCAGCGCTTGAAGACGCACTTAAACGTTATGCCCTTCTGAGTGGAATCGATGTATCAGACAAGCCCATGCAGCAGGTAGTCGCCGCGCTTAAAGGGAAGGGACTCGTCGCGGGCGCGCAGAAGACTTTGCTCGACACGATGCCCAAGATCCGCGACTATGCCATGCATGCGAACTGGGAGAAGCTGACCGCAGCAGACGCGAGCAGCGTAATAGGATTTGTGGAACAGTTTCTCCTCATGCACTTCTAGGATAGATAGTCAAGAATCCTACCCTCCCAATCTCGTTTATCCTTCGCCCGCCTTGCGCACGTCAATCAACGTACTCCTCGCTATCGTCTCCGGCGTTCTCTTCGCCTGGTCCTTTCCGAACGTCGCCGCCGGATGGCTGATGTTCATCGCGCTGATTCCGCTTTTTGTCGCGCTCACTCGCGCGAACAGTTACAAGAGCGCGTTCGCACTCGGCTGGCTCTCGCAAGGCGTCGCATGGCTGTTGATGGTGCCGTGGGTGATCCGCGTGATGTCGCATTACGGCGGCCTGCCGTACATCACCGGCATCCTCCTCTTCATCGCCATGTGCGCCTACCTCGGCATGTACGGCGGCCTGTTCGCGCTGCTCTTTCACGGCATCGCGCCGGGCATGCGATTTCGCCGATGGCTCTTCGTGCCGCTGGCGTGGGCGGCCGTCGAATACATCCGAACCTATCTCTTCAGCGGCTTTCCCTGGAGTCTCATCGCCGCATCGATCATCGACTACACCCCGCTCGTGCAGTTCGATCGCGTTGCCGGACCCTACGCGCTCGGCGTTTTGATTCTGTTGCCGTCGACGCTGATCGCGTGGCTGATTGTCCGGGGAGTGGGGAGTGGGGAGTGGGGCGTGGGAGAAAAGAAAAATGACGTTGATTCTCTCTCCCACACCCCACTCCCCACTCCCCACTCCCCACTCTTCGCCATCGCCGCAGTCGCCATCGTCACGTTCGTATGGTGGACGACGGGTTACGTCGCGGAGAAAGTGATTGCCCGCCCGACGGCTGGTCCCATCGCGCGCGCCGCGCTGCTGCAACCGAACATCTCGCAGGAAATGCGGTGGGACAACGACAACCTCGTGCTGATCTTCCGGCGGATGATGGCGATGACAGACGAGGCCACATCGCATGGAGTGCAGGTCGTGATCTGGCCGGAGTCGACCGTGCCGCTTTCGTATGCGACGACCGATTTTTATCGCCAGGCGATCGAAGACACCTCGCGCGCGCACGGCGCCAACATCATCCTCGGGTCGGTTGCCGAAGATGCGACGCAACCGGACAAACTCTGGAACGCCGCGTTTCTTGTGAGTAGCGGGCGCACCATCGGCCACTACGACAAGATCCGCCTCGTGCCGTTCGGCGAGTATGTCCCGCTGCGGAAGATGCTCTTCTTCGCGCATAAACTCGTTCACGCCGTCGGCCAGTTCGAGTTCGGGACGAAAGACACGCCGCTCGATGGCCTCTTCCGTTACGGCCCGGCCATCTGTTACGAAGTGGTCTTTCCGCAGATCCCGCGCACGCAAGTCGTGCACGGTGCGAACGTTCTCATCACGATTACCAACGACGCCTGGTACGACGGAACTTCGGCGCCGCGCCAGCATCTCAATCAAGCGCGTTTGCGCGCGATCGAGAACGACCGCTACCTGCTCCGCGCAGGCACGACCGGCATCTCGGCCGTCATCGATCCCACCGGCCGCATCGTGCAGGAGCTGGCGATGGGCAGGCAGGGAATCATCTACGCCGATTTTCAGCCGCGCACGTCGATCACGCCGTACGTTCACTACGGCGACTGGTTCGCATGGGTCGCGATGGTGCTGGTGATTGTGGGGATGGTGCGGAGGAAGAGCAGTGGATTAGTAGATTAGTGGATCAGTCGATCAGTTCACTCGATGCGACCAGTCGACCAGATTCCGAACCTCCTCTAATCCACTAATCGACTAATCCACTGCCAACCACTCACTCGAATCGATTAACCTACGCACCACATGAAAGACGACACCCTCAGCAGAATCTCCGAACTCAAAGACCGTCTGCAATCGGTCCGGAGCTATCTTTGACCCCGATTCCGCACGAAAAACGCTCGATGAGATCGAGCGCGAAATGTCCGCGCCCGGTTTCTGGGACAAGCCCGAAACGGCGCAGGACGTAGGCCGCAAGCGCGCTCGCGTCGAGAAGCGAATCGCCGCCGATCAGTCCATCACCAGCAAGGAACAGGAGCTCGACGTGCTGCTCGAACTGCAGCGCGAAGGCGAAAACGTCGATGCCGACATCGAAACGTTGATCGTCCAGCTCGACGCTGAGATCACAGTCATCGAGATGACGATGAAGTTGTCCGGCGAGCACGACGAGCGCGACGTAATCCTGGCCATTCACCCCGGTGCCGGCGGCACCGAGTCGCAGGATTGGGCGGAGATGCTGTTGCGCATGTACCTCCGCTACGCCGAGCGCAAAGGCTGGTCGGCGGACATCGTCGATTATCAGTCCGGCGAAGAAGCGGGCCTCAAGAGCGCCACAGTAATGATCCGCGGCGACTACGCGTACGGCTACATGAAGTCGGAGCATGGCGTGCATCGCCTCGTGCGCATCTCGCCGTTCGACGCCGCCAAGCGCCGCCACACCTCGTTCGCATCGGTCTACGTCTATCCCGACATCGACGAAGAGATCGAGATCGAGATCAACGACAAGGATCTGCGCGTCGACACCTATCGATCGAGCGGCGCTGGCGGCCAGCACGTCAACGTCACCGACTCGGCCGTGCGCATCACGCATCTGCCGACCAACATCGTCGTCACCTGCCAGAACGAGCGGAGCCAGCATAAGAACCGCGACGTGGCCATGAAGCTTCTTCGATCGCGGCTCTATCAGCTCGAGGTCGAGAAGCGGCAGGAGGCGCAGGAAAAGCTGGAAGGGGAGAAGAAGGACATCGCTTTCGGCTCGCAGATCCGCTCGTATGTGATGCAGCCGTACCAGATGATCAAGGACCTGCGCACCGGCTACGAAGTCGGCGACGTGCAGCGCGTAATGGATGGCGATCTCGATGGCTTCGTCGAGGCGTATCTCGCGCAGAGGGCCAGGACGGTGGCGGATTAGTTTTTGGGGAGTGGGTTTTGGGGAGTGGGGTGTGGGAGCTGAAGAAATGAGAGTCGCTTTGTTTTCGCCGCTTCCTCCGACGAGGACGGGCGTCGCGCACTACGCGTCGATGCTATTGCCGGCGTTGCGTCAACACATCGACGTGGAGGTTTTTGAAAACCCCGACACCCGACACCCGGCACCCGACACCCGCCTTTACTTCCTCGGCAACAACCCGCACCACGCCTGGATCTACGAAGAAGCGATGCGCACGCCCGGAGTGATCGTGTTGCACGATCTGGTGCTGCACCACCTCATCGTCGAGATGACGCTGGCGCGCGGCGACGTCGATGGTTATGTTGCCGCGCTCACCGCGAATCATGGAGAAGCAGGCGCTGCGTGGGCCCGCGGCCGGGCCGCGGGGCTGCACAGCGAGATGGGCAATTTCCTGATGCCTGCGTCGGTCGATGTGGCGAACCGCTCGCGCGCGGTGATCGTGCACAACCACTACGCGGCGGATCGTTTGCGCTCGTTTGGCGTGATGACGCCGATCCATGTCGTGCCGCATCCGTTCGAGCCGCAGCCTGCCGCGCGCGGCAGGCGTGAGGCGGTGCGAGCACAACATGGTTTTAAAGAAAACGACCGCGTTATCGGCCTCTTCGGTTTCCTCACCTCGGCAAAACGCGCCGATGTCGTGCTCGCCGCCTTCGCGCAGGCGCGCGCGCGCGAACCGCGGCTGCGGTTGCTGGTTGTCGGCGAGCCGGCGCCGAACGTCGATGTCGATGCGTTGCGCGGCGATGGCATCACGTTCACCGGCTACCTCCCCGACGATGAATTCGCGGCGTACTTTGCCGCGGTCGACCGCCTGGTCAACCTTCGCTACCCGAGCGCCGGCGAGACCTCGGGCACGCTGATCCGTGCGTTCGAAGCCGGCAAGCCGGTCGCCGTCAGCGATTACGCGCAGTTCGCTGAGTTTCCTGACGATTGCGTGGTGAAGATTCCGTTCGGCGATGGCGAGGTGGCATCGCTAGCTGATTTCTTTGTGCGCGACATTCCGAGTCCTTTGCAGGCGCAGGCCGCCTGGCTTGCCGGCAACGCATCAATGGATTTGACGGTTCGGGGTTATCTCGCCGCTTTGAACGATCAAACGCGCGAAACACGCAACGCGATCACGCGCACAATGCCGCTGTTTCCGAAAATCGAAGCGGTCCTGCGGGGCGATAAGCTCGCCCTGCGCAACACGGGCGACTTCACGCTGCGTACGCGCAGCTATGGCCAGCCCGGATACCGTCTGATGATGCTGACGTTTGACGGCGACACCGTAATCGACGATCGCTGGATCGAATTGGATCGCGATCTTCGTCCCGGCGAAGTCGCCGAAGTTGCTCTGCCTGTACTTAATGGAACGCTACGGCTGTATCACGCCATGGACGGAATTCCGATAGTGGTTCCGGAACCGTTTGCGGAGTTTGGCCTGGAGTCCTGGAGGCGAAGCTGAATTCGGCCGAAAACTCGCGCACAAGCACTTGGGCGAGACGCCCAAGTGCCCGCGGACGAGACGTCCGCACTCCTTTTGCGCCAAGGAGTGCGGGCGTCTCGCCCGCCGCCATTGGGGCGTCCCGCCCCAATGGTCTTCGCACGATCGAATATTCAGAATTTCGGGCGGGCCGAGGTCGCGCAAAGGCATCCAATGCCTGATCTCCGACCTCCGATTCCCGAAACCCGACGCCCGCGTTTCGACCTCGGGGCATTAGACCGGCTGCGCGCGATTCTGACCACGCGTCCCGCGATCGAGATCGAAGCACCCCACTTGAAACGCGCCGCTGTGCTGATCCCTCTTGTGCCGCACGATAACGGCTGGAGCATCCTCTTCTCGCTTCGCTCGATCAATCTCGCGGCACACAGCGGCCAGATCTCGTTTCCGGGAGGTGGTGTAGAACCGGGCGAAGCGCTCGACGCCGCCGCAATTCGGGAGGCCCGTGAAGAAGTCGGAATCGCCACCGAGCGTGTGGAATTGATCGGCCGCCTGGACGACCTCGTCACGCACAGCGGATTTCTCGTCGCCCCATTCGCCGGCGTGATCGATCAGCGCATTGATTACGTCTTGCAGGCTTCGGAAGTCGACGAAGTCTTCGAGGTGCCAGTCGAGGCGCTCTTAACGCCAAAACAGCCGGAGGTGCGTTATGTGCCGTTCCGCAACAAACACTACCCAGCCTATTACTACCATTACGAGCAATACGAAATCTGGGGATTGACTGGACGGATACTCAAGCACTTTCTCGATTTCGTTTGGCGCGCGGTGTAGAGAAAAGCGCGATTACCGCGCCGCCGTTTCCACGGTGTCATCCTGAGGTAGCCGGAGCCGCCAGTGGTTATCGAGCGTTCGCGCAGCGTGAAGTGGCGGCGAAGGACGGCGAAGGATCTAAACTGCGGCGCGCAGCCACATGCCTCGTAAATGGAGATCCTTCGTCGTCCTCCGGCGCCTCCCGTTCAGCGCAAGAGCAGCAAGCATTGCGGGCGCCTTCGGCTGCCTCAGGATGACACGTTGGGTGGTGGCGTGGTGCTCCAAAGGCTACGACAAATCCTCAATGGCCAAGCCTTCGCGCTCATCGTCCCAGGTCACCGAGAAAATCCGCCAGCCGAGGCGAGTCTTAACGAATTGAAACGTCTTGACCCCGCGCGTAGTGAACGGGACTCCATCGAGGCAACCGCTCTTCTGGTATGTACTGATCCGCTGGGCGATATTGCCGAAGATCTCCGTTCGCTCGGAAGTCTCAGACTCCGAGAATTCCGTAAGAGTGCCGTTGGTCAGCAGTTCCTGCCGAGGCGCGATGAATTCGTGGAGAGTGGAAATCTCCGGATCGGGGCCTGTGCATTTCGCAATCAGGCCATTGGGCACGAAGAGGTCAAAAATTCGATCAAGCTCCGGTGCGCCATCGCGATTGCAGAAGAGTGCGAAGAATGAATCCGTCAAACGGTCGATGCCGGTCTTTGCAGCCTCGACTTGATTGTTCTTCGATGTCTCTAATGCCTTTCGGAAATGGACGCTTCGCTCCGTGATCTCGAATCCGAGCTTTTGGTGTACGCGCTGGCTCAGTTCATTGTCCGCTGTGGTGTCGGACGCCAGCTCGTTGAATCCGCGCGATCGGGCCCACGTCCCGGCCGCATCCATGAGTGCACGGCCTACGCCGCGATTGCGGCTATACGGGCTCACATACCAACCTTCGACGTGCGGTGTCGGGCCTTCACAGCCTTCGGCCACATTGCGAATGAACAGCTCGATGAAACCGGTCAGATGATCTTGTTCGTCCGCGTGGACGAAAACGGCCGTGAGCAGTGACGACTTCGAGCCACGCAGGAAGTGATCGACTTCTATGCCGAGCTCCGTTTCCGTTTGTTCGGGCCAAAGCGCAACGCGCATCTGAAGCCAAACGTCGCGGTCAGTGCTCTGGACGGGCCGAATGGTCATTAGACCTTCCGATGCGGCGGCAATTAACTACTTCTTGAGCAGCCCGTTTACGTAATCAGTAAGCCCTTTTCCTTCAACTCCGGGGTCCACAAACGCGCCGTTGATGATGTAGGTCGGTGTTGCGCGGACATCGTTTGTGAAGGCGTTGCCGGCCCCGTTGACGAGCTCGGCGCGGAGCTCTGGCGAATTGACGTCGGCGTCGTATTTCTTCATGTCTAGCTCGTGGTCCGAGGCGAAACCGCGTGCGAAGTCGTCGATGGTGAACGCGGAAAGTTTGTCCTGATTCTCGTAAACCTGCTCCTTGTACTTCCAGAAGAGGTCCGGCTTCTGGTGCCAGATGGCGCGGCCAGCGACGGCTGCGGGCAATGCCCACGGATGAATGGTCACGAGCGGCGTGTCGTAACGGATGTAGCGGACGCGATCGCTGTGTGCGGCCAGGATCGGCTTGAGGAATCCGGCGGCATGCTGGCACGACGGACATTCAAAGTCGGAGAACTCGATTACGGTCACGTCAGGCTTCGCTGCGCCAGTTGCCGGAGAAAGATTCAGGAAGTGATCGAACGCTTTGAGGCGTGAGGCGCGGTAATCGGTGCTCATCGGAACGAAATGACCGATAAACAAAACCGTGCCGGCCGGATCGATTTCGCCTTCGAGCGGCAATTTGCCCCCGCCTTCGACCGCTTGCGTGAGCGTGACGTGAAAGAGCCCTTCGCGTGTTTTGGTCCGATCGATCGAAGGCTCGAAAACCTGTTTCATGTACTGAAGCGTAAATGCCTTCAGCCGCTCCTCAAGCGTTCCCTCGGTTCCATCGAGAAACCAGGGCGTGCCCATGAAGAAACCACCTTCATTGGAGATCGCCGCTACCCATTGGCCTTCACATGCCGCATGCTCGCTTTCCTCGCGGATCACGGCGCCGATCATGTTGTCGGGGAGCTTGTGCGTGAGCGCGACACGCGACTCTTTCATTTTATCGGCGCAGATCGGAAGGGCGTCTTTGATGAGCTTATCGACGCGTGCGCCGAGGTTCGGAGCCGGTTTCTCGGCGGGGGCCGCCGGCTTTTCAGGCTCGTCGGCTGCGAAGGTGGCCGAGGTCAGAGACAGCACGAGAAGCGCGAAGGCAAGTCGTTTCATGCGTCGCGAAACGGACGAAACGGTGGGGTGATTCCATGTGGGGTTTCGCGGTCGCGCGGTCGCGGTTGCGAGGTCGCGGGGTTTCGCGGTCGGAGGGTGGGTTGCAGAGTGGATAGCTTGCAGGGTTACAGCGCGGCGACGCAGCAACTCACCAACGCAGACCGGTTAGTGAGTCTCCGAGCAGGTTGCCCGGTTAGACAATGTTCCGCCGCGAGACCGTGCAAACCGCGCGACCGCAATAAACGGCACATCGTTCGCAGTTGAAGCGCGCCATGACGGTCGTCCCCGAAGAGACTCTGAGCACGTTCGCGATCTCGCGGCGCGGGCTGGCGATGCCCGCCTCGCCGATCCGGAAGCTTGCGCCGCTGGCCGAGTTGGCGAAGTCGCGCGGCACGAAGGTTTATCACCTCAACATCGGTCAGCCTGATATCGAAACTCCTGCTTGCATGCTGGACCGGCTCAAGCAGATCGAAGATAAAGTCCTCGAGTATTCGCCGTCCACCGGCACGACCGCCTTCCTCGATTCGCTTCGGCACTACTACCAGCTCCGCCTCGGCATACCGATCGAGACGCGCCAGATCCTGGCTACGACCGGCGGCAGCGAGGCCCTACTCTTCGCGTTCCTCGCGTGCGCGAACGAAGGCGATGATGTGCTGCTGATCGAGCCGTTCTACGCGAACTATCGCGCCTTCACGACGATGGCGGGACTGAACATCGTTCCGGTGACGAGCCGCGGTCGGGACGGTTTTCATCTTCCGGCGCGCGAGATGTTCGAGCGCGCGCTGACGCCGCGAACGCGCATCGTCGTGCTTTGCAATCCGAGCAATCCGACGGGCACCGTCTACTCGCGCGACGAGTTGGAGATGCTGGCCGGCTTCTGCCGCGACCACGGCCTCTTTCTCATCTCCGACGAGGTCTATCGCGAGTTTGTCTACGATGGCCGCAAAGCGATCAGCGCACTCGAATTACGCGACGCCTCGGAGTTTGTCGTTGTCGTCGACTCACTCTCCAAACGTTACAGCGCCTGCGGCATCCGCCTCGGCGCGCTCGTCACGCGGAACGCCGAGGTTTATGACGCGTGTTTGAGAATGGCGCAGGGGAGATTGTCGCCTCCCGGATTGGCGCAGTTCATCGCCGTCGGTGCGCAAAGTTTGGGCGATGACTACACGCGCGACGTCGTCGCCGAGTATCAGCGCCGCCGCGATGTGCTCTACAACGGACTGCATGGAATTTCGGGTGTCGAGCTGGAGAAGCCGGAGGGCGCGTTCTACTGCGTGCCACGGCTGCCGGTCGATGATGCCGAAGACTTCGCGGTGTGGCTGCTCACCGATTTCGTTCACGAAGGCGGCACGGTGATGGTCTCGCCTGCCAGCGGCTTTTACGCGTCGTCAGGTCTCGGCAAGCGCGAGATCCGGATCGCGTACGTGCTCAACGAGAACGATCTGCGGACGTCGATCGATTTGTTGCGGCGAGCGCTGGAAACGTACAAATGAAGAGTGAAGGGTGAAGGGTGAAGAGTGAAAGAAAAACGGCTCTCACGCCTTGTTTCACTCTTCACCCTTCACTCTTCACCCTTCAAACAGTGTCGGGCGCGATCCGTCCCGACCACTTCTCCGCCGGCAGTTCCAGCTTGCGGCTGAACAGTCGTTTGATCAGCTTCAGCACGCCCGTGCGCCAGAGGATATAGCCCGGGTAGCCGGTAATTACGGAGAACTCGCCGTGCTTGAGATGGCGCACGCCCTGTTGAATCAACCAGGGCATGCGCGCAAAGAGAATCAGAATCGGATGCGATGGCTGCGGCTCGTTGTAAGCGCGAACGCGTTGCAGCCAGCGGTCGAACGTTTTGCGTGACGGCTTCCAGACCATGAGGATGTACAACAGAACGTTGGCCCACGTCGGTCGCAGCGCCGTGTAGTTCTCGTTGATCTGTTCGACATCGAACCCTTCGGCGATCATCTGCTGTTCGAGCGTCGTATTCGGGATGACGCGTAGCGAGAAAATGTTGAGCGTAAATGGGCGCGCCAAGCGATAAACCAACTCCAGTGTGTCGATCACGTCCTGCCGCGTTTCTACTGGATTGTCGACAATGATGTCGTACGACGGATTGATCTGGTATGGCGCGAATTCCGCCAGGACCGCCGCGGCCTGTTCAATGCGTACAATCGGCGTCGGCCGTTTGTAGAACTTCAATATCCGTTCGCTTCCGCTCTGCACGCCCATGCGGATGCGGTTCATGCCCGCCCACGTCAGGATCTCGACCTTGTCGCGCTGCACGTAGGTCGGGATGATCCCGTAAATGCAGAACTCGATGCCCACTTCCTCGCGCCAGCGTGTGGCGAACTCAGTCAATTCGCGCAACGAAATGGCCAGGAAGCTGTCGTCATAAAAAAGAACGGTCTTGAGATACGGATGGACCTTCAGTGCCGCCTGCACTTCGCCGATGATGTAATCGACGCCGCTGTGCCGGATCTTGCGATATTCGGGATCGTTGGCGATAAACACGGTATTACCGCAGTACGTGCAATGCAGCGGACAACCGATCGACCACACGGCCGGATAGGCGAGGCCGTTGTTGGCGAGATAGTCGCCGCGCGTGACAGGACGAAATCCCTTGTCGGGCTGGTAGATGCCTTCATCGCCGCCGTATTTCGGATACGGCATCGAAGCGAGCTCCGCCAACGACATCAGTGGCCGGAACGGATTTCGCTGGATCGCGCCGGTCGTCCGATCCTTGAACCAGAAACTGCTGACTTTCTGGAAGTCGCTGCCGTTCTCGAAGTGATACAGCCACTCGGCGAAGGCCAGCTCTCCCTCACCGGTGCAAATCGCGTCCACATCCGCCGTGATCGCATCCTCGGGATAAATAATCGGATGGATTCCGCCCCACATCGTGTACGCCTTCGGGTTGATCGCCCGCACGCGCGTGGCCAGCTCTTTGGTGAGATCGGAGTAGCCGGTCATCGACGAGAACGCGACGACATCAGCCTGCGCCAGCTCCTGCGCAATCTCCTCGACCTCAGGCGCCCCAAACGCCCGTCCCTCGCCAACCTTCCGCACGAACGACTTCCACATCGACCGATACCGCTGCGTCCCGACGTAGAAGGTCCGCGTGTCCGGATTGATCTTCTCCGCATACGCCGCAAACTTCCGGAACCCGGTCGCCGTGATGCCGTCTTCGAGAGATACGAGATGGATCTTCATGAGTAGCTGCCGGGGAAGCGTAGCAGGGGCGGGGGTTATTCCGAAGAGTGGGCTGCCCAGAGAGGATCAAAGTGGTGTTGGGGCGATGCTATCCGATCCGATGATCACTCCTTCGCCGCCGCTTAGGCCCACGAAATCGGCGACAATGATTCCGTGCGAATTGGCAGAAACGCGGAGTGCCCTTGTGGCAAGGGAGAAAAGTACAAAAAGTGCTGCCGAGGACGCGTCGATTGGGACCGGATCCTAATGCACGGAACGGTCCTCGATGCCGCGACGCAGATGACTACGCGAGGCAAGAACCGTTTGTTTGCGACGCGAGTTGCCGAGATCCTTCAGTTAGACGAGTTGCCGTCAAAGCGATCCTGGGACGACATCAAACGGGCGATGACCGCGAGAGCAGTACGCGAGATCCACGAGGCCGTGGCGCTGGTTTGGCCGAGTGAGGGCGACTTACGGAGAGTCCTTAGGGAGGAGTCTGGTCAGAATAGTGCGTTGTACGTTGGTTCATATCAACCCGAGGCGATCTTGCGCGGTCTTGCACGCCACTCCTTGTATTCGGACACCATCCTACTCGTAGACCCGCTGCTCCATCCAAACGCAGCGCGAGGCAAATTCAACCCTGTCCTAAATCCCGATGCGCACAGATCAAACACCTTGGTGGCACTCCGGTTATTCGCGCTCCTCGGGCCGTGGATTGATGCGGGAATTGTGCGAGTTATCCGAACTCCTGGAGATTTTGACGACGATCTCTTTGCGACAACGCTTGAGAGCGCGAAGCAACGTCATGCGACCACTCCCGAACTCAAGGCGATAGGAGAGGAGGAAGCAGATGCTGCCATGGAGCAGATGCAGGAGTATAAGGACTACTTTTTCCTTATTCAGCCAGATCTCAAGATTCAAGAGATAGCTCGCAAGAACAACCCAGGAATCACGGACGTGGAAATTGAGGGCATAATGGCCGAGCTGCGACGACGTCGGGAGCGTCATCCGTTTTATGTCAACGCGCTCGGGCCGGATCACCCAGACTCGTTCATCTCATTTAGTTCAGGTACCAATTACGAGATGGCCAAGCTGGTTGCAGCCGAGACAGGCTCTCACCTGGTTACCGACATGAAGTACCGGTGGAAGGAGATCGAGATTGACCGAGAGGCTGGGGCTGAGGCCGGACCTTGGTCCTCCTTCGCGAAAGCGTTCGCCGCCATGAAGCTGCGGTACATTGACTGCGCTGATTTGGACCTCGCGGTTCGGCTCCGCAACGAGCGCCGACTGACCGATCTGCGACTGTTCTTTAGAAAGGTGTGGCATTCTGTCTCCGGCGACGACTCTTTTCGAGATTCTCTTGCCGAGGATCTGGCTGCCGAACTCTTGGAGAAGATTAACGATGCAGAGGGCGAGTGGAACAAGATCGATGCTGATTTGGTCCAGTGGTTTGGTGCCGAAACGGCTGCGTCGACTGTTCTCGCTGCTGGCCACGGTGACATACGTCCTGCGATGGCGGGTGTCGCTGTGGCCGGTGCGTTCAATGTACTTCAGTCACTTCTGAAACGGCGGGGATTTAGGCGAACCCATCCCGCCGCGTTCTTCCTGGGTCGGTGAATCGTTTCTTGTAAGGTCCCTGCGTTCGTGGGATGCGCATTCGCGTCAGTGACGTGCTCGATCTCTTCGCGGCGGGGCTCTCCGCTGTTCAGATTCTCGAAGAAATGCCGGATCTTGAAGCGGATGATCTACGGGCGTGCTTGTGCTTTGCCGCGCGGCGTTAGCCAGCCGACGTTGGCTGCTTGTCCGTCCCTTGCGATGCACAATCGACCATTTCGATTCTTGAAGTAGTGTGCGGCGATAGCGCTCCAGTGCCGCTGACGCGGCACCACACCAATGAGCCTCTCGATGCCAGGGGTTGCTCGCGCTGGCGCTCGCACCCCTGGCTATCGTCGTGTGCCGCTCACGCGGCACAAGTTATCCTGCGATAATCTTGCAGGCAGGGCGATCATGAAGATCAAACGCAAACCAACCCGATTGGAGAAGAAGGCGCGGCGCGGCCAGCGCGGGTATCCCGTGGCTACGATCGCGTTCTATGGGCCGGATGCTTCGCGGGCTTCGAAGGTTGCCGTTGGGATTGTTCGCACCGAGGGTGGCGGTGCTCAGGAGATGAAGAGATGGTTCTCCGATACCGGCGATGTTCGGCAAGACGCGGCAATTGGTGAAGAGGTCATTGCATTCATCGAAGAGCACGGTGGGAAGACGTTTGTCCTGAGCCCGGGAATCATCGGATGTCCGCATGAGTCAGGGGTCGATTATCCCGAGGGCGAGGTTTGTCCGCAGTGTCCGTATTGGGCGAACCGCGATCGGTGGAGCGGGGAGGAACTTCCGGTGCAGTAGGTGATCGCGATGGACTATCAGGACATCATCACCGTTGAGCGAGAGAAGCGCGGAGGGCAGCAGTGCATTCGCGGTCTGCGCATCACCGTTTACGACGTTCTCTCGTATCTTGCCTCGGGGATGAGCGAGGAAGAGATCATTTCGGACTACCCGGACCTGACGCATGAGGACATTCTCGGGAGCCTCAGCTATGCGGCCGACCACGAGCGAAAGACGGCGGTCTCGCGGCGTCATCGTTGATTCCGAAGTCAGCCGGTTTGCGACCTTCAACCACCCGTTCGCGCGGAGTAGAATGCGCGGAGCCCGACAACCTTATGCAGGGGAATGAAGGAGGAACGCGTGCATCGTCGTCCGATTTTGTTTGTCTGGCTGTTGGTACTCACTCTTATCGCAGGCTATCTGGTGGGCTGTGCAACCGGCGGCGGGCAACCGCACATGCAGGCTGCACTTGATGAGCTCCGGTCGGCGCGTTCGGAACTGGACGCGGCTGTTGCCGACAAGGGCGGTCATCGAGAGAAGGCGATCGTCTTGATCGACGAAGCCATCAGCGAGGTGCAAGCCGGGATGGAGTTCGCCAATGTTCACTGATCGAACGCAGCCGGAACAGAGGAGCTACCAGATGAAACGTCAATCGATTCTTTCCGCACTTCTTTTCACACTCGTGCTGACTACAGGTTTTGTTGCAGGTCGCGTTCACGCCGCACAGCCTCACATGAACGCGGCGTTGAACCATCTCCGCGCGGCACATCGCGAGCTCAACACGGCAACCTCGGACAAAGGTGGTCATCGTGCCAAGGCGATTGGTCTTGTGAAGGATGCGATCGCCGAGGTTGAGGCGGGAATTGAGTTTGGGAGACGGTAGAGATTAGGAACGGCGCCTTCTCCCTCACAAGACGCGTGGGGGAGAAGGACGCTCGAATGCGAGTTAGCGCGCCTACTTCTTCATCCTTCCAATCCAATCATTGATCCTCTGCTCCAACACGTCCATTGGGAGCGCGCCGGCGCCGAGGACTTCGTCGTGGAAGGCGCGGATGTCGAATTTATCGCCGAGCTCTTTGCGGGCTTTTTCGCGGAGCTCGGTGATCTTGAGTGATCCGATCTTGTAGCCGAGGGCTTGGCCGGGCCAGACGATGTAGCGGTCGGTTTCGTTCTGGACTTCGACTTCGTCTTCCGAGGTGTGGTCGTGGAAGAACTGGACGACTTGGTCGCGGGTCCAGTGTTTTGAATGCAGGCCGGTATCGACCACGAGGCGGATTGCGCGCAGCATCTCGTCCTGCAGGCGGCCGTAATCATTGTAGGGATTCGTATAGAAGCCGACTTCCTTGCCGAGTTTTTCCGAATAGAGCGCCCAGCCTTCGACGTAGGCGGTGTAGCTCGTGCCGAAGCGGCGGAATTCGGGGAGGCCGGTCAGCTCCTGCGTGATTGCGATCTGCATGTGATGGCCGGGCACGCCTTCGTGGTAGGCGGTCGATTCCATGCTGATAGTTTTGCGCGATTGTGCTTCGCCGGTGTTGACTTCGACGCGTCCGGGGCGCGATCCGTCGGGGGCGCCGGGCTCGTACTGCGCGCCGGGCGCTTCTTTTTCGCGGAACTCTTCGACAGGTACGACGATCACTTTCGCTTTCGGCAGGCGTCCGAAAAGCTGCGGCAGCTTGGCGTACATCTGGTCGATGTAGCCGCGATAGAGCTCGAGGATGTGCTCGCGCGTTTTTCCTTTGAGATCGGGATTCTTATCGAGCGAGGCGCGGAACGACTTGAGATCGGCAAAGCCGAGGGACTTGGCGATGGCCAGCATCTCGCCTTCGATGCGTGTCACTTCGTTCAGGCCGATCTTGTGGATTTCGTCCGCGGTAAGTTTTGTGGTCGTGCTCTGGCGGACGCGAACGGCGTAGCGCTTGGCGCCGTCGGGGAGCGACCAAAGGCCAACGTCTTTGCGGCCGTGCGGCGCGTAGTCATTGCGCACGAAGGCGGTGAACCTCGCATACGACGGAAGAACGGCGGTGCGAATGGCGTCGACGATTTCGCTGCGCAAGCGCGCCCGGTCCGCTTCCGGCACCGCGTCGGGAAACCTCGATAGCGGCTCTGCGAAGGGCGTTTTGTCCGGCTCCTGTGCTCCGATTCCCTCGGCCTGCTTGACCACTTTTT
The DNA here is from genome assembly GCA_963719365.1 of Thermoanaerobaculia bacterium. Taxonomy (GTDB): domain Bacteria; phylum Acidobacteriota; class Thermoanaerobaculia; order Gp7-AA8; family Gp7-AA8; genus JADGNZ01. Next base: position 4,921,850 of record OY970380.1, read on the forward strand.
CGAGGAGGAACTTCGGCGGCATCAGGTGATCGCGCATTCCTTTGCGCATGTTGGCGATCGTGTCATCCATCTGCTTCGGAAAGCCGCGCAGGCGCTTGGCGTAATCGTCGTAGTCCTTCGTCGTGGCGAACGGCAGGATCGACGGCAATTGCGCGGCGTTGAGATGGATGCCGCTGATCTGCGTGACCGGCATCTCCCACTCGTTGAGCTCGATGCCTTCGATGTTGTCGCGCAGGTTGTGCGCCATGAGCGCTTTGTTGACCGACTCCTGCTCGGAGAAGCCGGTGGTGTCGATTCGCTCGAGACGCTGCAGAAACTTCTTCGTCGCCGCCAGATCCTTTCGTACCGCCGCCTCGGACACATCGGAGAGCTGATCGTTGTAGCGCCGATCGCCGAGGATGGAGGCGAATTCGGGACTGGTGCGGAGCGTGTACTCCCACTGATCTTTGAGGAGATCGGCGAGCGCTTTGCGGCGTTTGTCGAGATCCGCGCCGCTCAGCTCACCGGCGTTTGCGGTGGTGGCAACGAGGATGGCGGCGAGAAGAAGGAGGAGTGACTTCTGCATAGGCGGAGCTTAACGCCGCCGCGACCGGCATGGTTGCAAACTTCTGCATCCTCAAAGATCGCGTACCATTTCACTGTCCATGTCATCCAGAAATGTCCGCACGGGATGCGTCCTGTCGCTGCTCGTCGTCGTTGGGCTTTGCGCCGGCTCGCTGGCGTTGTTGTCGGTCGGACTGGAAAGCGGATGGACTGGATTTCTCGCTGGCTTTCTGATGGCCGCGGTGCCGTTGCCTTTCTACCTGGCGATCGCGAAGCTGGTCGATCGTTTCGAGCCGGAGCCGCCGTGGTTGCTGGCGACGGCTGTGTTCTGGGGCGCATCGACCGCGATCCTCCTGGCGATGATCTTCAACGGAATCGGCGAAGGCATCTTTGCTGCGTTGCTGGGCCAGCAGCAGGCCGCTGTGATGACGCCGTTGTTTGCCGCGCCGTTCGTCGAGGAGATCGCCAAGGGTTTCGCGCTGCTGATGCTGTTTCTCTGGAAGCGAGACGAGTTCGACAACGTCACCGACGGAATCATTTACGCGGCGATGGTCGGACTCGGCTTCGCCATGATGGAAAACGTGCAGTACTACGCGAAGGCGGTGACGACGGGCGGCGGCGGTCAGGCGATGGGCGTCTTTTTCGTGCGCGGCGTGCTCGGACCGTTCTGCCATCCGCTGTTCACGAGCATGACCGGCATCGGATTCGGAGTGGCGCAGGAGACGAATAAGAAGTTCGTGAAGGTCATCGCGCCAGTGTTGGGATTGGCCGGGGCGATGTTTCTTCATGGCCTCTGGAACCTCAGCACAAACCTCGGCCTTGCCTTCTTCGCAACATACTTGTTCTTCATGGTGCCGATGTTCTTCGGCGTCATCATCGTGGCCATCTTCTCGCTGCGGCGTGAGTCGATCATGATTCGCCAGCATCTGGAGAGCGTCGTCGCGGATCATGTGCTCAGTCATGACGACGTGGTCGTCGTGACGTCCGTTCGGCGCCGGATCGCAGCATCGTCGCAAGCGTTCTTCAGCCGGGGCTTTGGCGCCTGCATCGACCGGCGTCGTTTTCACGCGGTGGCAAGCGAGCTGGCGTTTCACTCGTGGCGCTGCAGCCGCTTTGAGGTCGAGGATGCGGAAGTCATTCGCGGCGAGCTGGTCGAGCGCGTGCGCACCGCACGTGCGAGGCTCGGCCTGCCGATGGAGATTCAGCCGCCCGCGCCGCAGCTCGTGGCCCGGCTGACGCTGGAGATTCCGCTTCCGGACACGATTCGAACGCGTCCGCTGCCGGATACGATCCGCACGGCGCCGCTCGCGGACACCGTGATCACGCGAATCAGGGACACCGTTCGCACGAGGCCGTTGCGCGATACCGTGCGCACGCGGCCGTTGCCGGAATCGGCGTACAACACCAACCCGGTACCGGATCCCGATCGCACGATTCCCGACACTGTTCGCGTGCCGCGTGTCCCGGATGCGGATTGAATTTCGTCACGATCGGCTCCGATTCTGAATGGCCGGTTTCGCGACGATTGCGATGACGTCTTCACCTGCAACGTTGCAACCTGTGACCTGGAGCCCGCGGTGCTGTATCCATTGATGAAGCTTCGGTCTTCCGCACTTAGCCCGCATTTCTCACACGATTAGCGACAGCCATGAATCGAAAGTGGCGAAGCCGGATGAGAGGGGCGTTGCAAGATTAGACACACACGAGCGTGACCAATTGAATAGAGCCCAGCGTTTGTGCAACGTTGAGTAGACAGCCAAACGCCCCCTCATCCGCCTTCGGCACCTTCTCCCCCACTGAAAAGCGTGGGGGAGAAGGCGCTCGATGTGAGAGCTGGGATAAGAGTGTGAGAAATGCCAGTTACTTGGTCCGCATTTCTCAAACGATTAGCGACGCCCATGAATCGAGCGCCTTCTCCCCCCGTGCTTTTTGCGGGGGGAGAAGGTGGCGAAGCCGGATGAGGGGGGCGTTGCAAGATGGGACGTTCTTTGCGCGTGTTGATCCGTTTGAGAATGACATCGCTGCGCAGTGTCGCAACGTTGACGCATCAGTCAAACGCCCCTCATCCGGCCTTCGAGCGCGGGTGCCATCAATTCCACTGCAAGTGTGAGAAATACAAGTTAGCGCAAGGATATGCGGGCCAAAAAAAACGCCCCGGCCGTGAGGCCGGGGCGCTGGTTATGAAGCGTGTTGCTGACTCAGAAGCGTGCGCCGATCGCGTACACGTATGTGCGCGGGAGCTGGTAGCTGCCGTTCGTCGAGGTGAAGGTTGTTGGCGTCCCAACGGACGTCCCGAACGTGGTGGCGTACTGGAAGTTCGCACCCAACGCGGTGCAGGTCGCGGCCGAAGCGCCTTTCGGGCACTCGATCGGAGACTGCGTGAAGGGGTTGAAGGGCAGCAGGCCCGAATTGGCCGTCTGGTTCGTGCGAACGGTGGTGACGACGGCGATCGTGGAGCGGTGGTTGAACGCGTTACGAACCTCGGCTTTGGCGAATAACGCGAAGTTCCGGATCGGAAGCTCGTAGTTCACCGAGACGTCAGTCGAAATGACGCTGTTCGTACGGAACTGTCCACGCGGACCGAAGAAGTAGGTTACGGCCGTCGGTCCGATGAAGGACAACCCTGTCACCGAAGCGCCCGCCGGGCCTGGCACGCCGGTCGTTGACTGGCCATTGGGTGCGTACTGTGTGGCGGAGTTACGCGGGTCACCATTCGGATAGATTGTGGTTCCGGTGCCGGTCGTGCCGTCCGCAAGCTTGTACGCGCAGGTGTTGAAGCTGGTGACGGTCGTGCCAGTTGCAGTTGGGATTCCGGAGCACAGCATCGGATTGGTGATCGAGATCGCGGCGGACGCGGAGTAAGGCGTACCCGCGTCATAGCGCTCGATCACGCCGAAGTTGAAGTGGCCGATGGACGTGCCGATGTCGTACGTGCCCCATGCGCGAACCTTGTGGCGCTGGTCCGCGGAGAGGTAGCCGGTCGGCGCGTTCTGACTGAAGTTCTGGAACTCCGGATGGTCGACGCTGAGGTTCGCGAAGGTAACCGGTCCCGAGCCGCTCGTCTCACCTTCGACGTTGCCGGTGAGTTTCGAGTAGGTGTAGTTGCCGCCGACGCCAAATCCGGCCGGAAGCTGATACTGACCCTGGAACTGCGCGGCCCAGTATTTACGCTGAGGGACGGAGGAGTTGCCGATGACGTTGAGATCGGCCAGCGCGCCTGTGATCGGGTTACCGACGACCGTGCCGAGCTGAAGGTTCTCGAAGTTCGCGTAGAAGTCTTTCCAGTCGCGGTTGATGTAGTCGGCACGGATGAAGCCTTTGCCGATCTGGGTGGCCGCACCGATGGTGATTTCGCGGATGTTCGGCGATTTGATGCCGTTCGAATCGAGTTTGGCATTCAGTCCCGGGATCGCCGAGGCCAGTGCCGTGCGGTTGATGCCGCCATTGGCAAGGAACCAGGTGAACGCCTGTTCGAGCGCAACCTGGGAGTCGAGCAGACCGGTGCTCGGTCCGCCGTAGGTGAAGACGTACTGCGCCGGGTTACCAGCAGCGGAACCCGAACCAGCGACGGTTTCTGCGAGCCGGCCGCTGTAAACGCCATAGTTGGCGTCGACACGCAGGCGGCCGTTGCCGAACACGTCGAAGATTGCGCCGACGCGCGGGCTGACCAGGCTGTCTTTGGAGACGCCGTGGCCTGCGCTGTCGACGGCGTCATTCTTGTCGTAGCGGGCGCCGAGGTTGAAGGTGAAGTGCTGATTGAGGTCCCACTTGTCGTTCGCGAACATCGAATTCGTCTTCAGGTTCGATCCCAGCGACGCGAACGCGACGGGGAAGTAGTTGAAGCGATCGGAGTTCGACGTGAGCGCGATTTTGATCGTGCCATCAGCCTGCTGCACCGGTGCGGCGCCACGGACGTCATAACGGAAATCGGTCGCGGACTGATAGTTGTTCGAAAGGCGCTGTTCCGCCCAGTCGTCATAACCGACGACCATGTTGTGGGTGCCGAGGCTCTTGGTGCCGAGGAAGTAACGGCCCTTGATTTCCCACTCCTTGTTGTTGCGGAGCTCGTCGCCGCAGCTTCCGCAGAAGAGCGGAGCGTTACCGGTTCCACCCTGTCCCGTGAATCCGTCACGGAGCGTGGTGCCGGTGGCGAGGTCGTGAGCGGAGGTGGCGCCCGGAGGCTGGCTTCCGCCGAAGCCGACGAACGCGAAGTACTTCTTCGCCCAGTCGCCTTCCACGAGGAAGTTGTTCGTGATGATGCCGTTGTAGTGCAGGGTCTTGAAGTTGTTCGGGTTCTCGACGCCGTTGGTGTTGAGCGTGCGCAGATCGATGCACGTACCCTGGCAGTTCTTGTCCGACTTGAGGTCGTTATTGAGATACGACCCGACGATGGAGTGCTTCGACGTCAGGTTGGCCGTGACTTTGTATTCCTCGCGAGGATTGTTGGTCGTGACCGTATAAGCGGCGATCGTTGGGTTGGGCAGACCGCCGCCGCCCGTCACCGCGGAGATCGTACGATTGGCCGAGACCTTGGACTGACGGCCGGCCACGAAGAACCACAGACGATCGCGGATGATGCGGCCGCCGAGCGTTTCTTCGTAAGTGTTGTTGGTGTGATCGATCGGCGTGGTCTGGGAGGCCAGGCTCTTTTCCGTCCAATACGGGTTGTCGAGCGTGTCGCGGACCGAGCCGCTGAATTCGTTACCGCCGGACTTGGTGATCGAGGAGACCACGCCGCCGGTGAAGCGTCCGAATTCGGCCGAGATGCCGCCGGTGAGGACCGTCGTCTCCTGAATGGCGTCTTCGATGAAGAGGGTGTGCGGCTGTCCGCGAAGGTTCTCGTTCACCACCGCGCCGTTGACGAGGAAGAGGTTGTCGAAGGACTGGGCGCCCGAGATGCTGATGCCGTTGATGCCGTTGGTGACGCCCGGCGAGAGAGAGGCTTGCGCCGTTGGGTTCCGGTTGATCGGCAGGCGGTTGACCATCTCCTGTTTGTAGTTGGTCTGAACCTGCGGCGTTTCCATGACCGTGGCCTGTGTTGCCGTGACGGTGATGGCTTCGGCCACGGCCGACATCTTCATGTCGGCGTCGAGGCGCGTGGTCTCGACGAGATTGACCGTGACGTCTTTGTTCACGTCCGTGAGACCGGACAATGAGAAAACAACTTTGTACTTGCCCGGCGGGAGCGCCGAGAAGTTGTAGTCTCCGTTCTCATTCGTGACGCTGGTGCGTGTTCCCTGCAGCGCTGGCGACGAGATCGTCACTGTAACGCCCGGGAGATTGGTTCCTGCTTGCGTGACCGTGCCGGTCAGCGCCCCGGTCGTGCCCTGCGCGAAGGCGCCGGCTGCAACCAGGAGCAGCAGGAAGAAACAGATCGTAAATCGTTGTAGCTTCATCGTCCCTCCTAGATTTCCCCTCAAGTGAATATTGATCGTTGGACTTCAAACGGGCGCTGCATTTGCCGAACCACTTATGCAAATGGATTCTTGGATCTCAAGTGAATGAAAAATAAGGGGTTACCTGATCGAATGGCCGTTTATCGGAACCATGTAATTCAACGGATTGAACAGGCGCAACGGTTGGCTGCATCGAGACTTGGCCGCCATTACACGCGGTGCATCCGCGAAAGACTTCCTGGTTCAGAAAAAGCGATTATGGGGCACTGTTTTGGAGCGGTTGGACAGCCGCCGGTTACCGGCATCTACCGGGAAGACGCATCGTATGCGGTGTGCCGGAGAGTTTGCAAGACTTGGGGTCCCAAGATTGCGCTTCGCGCGTTGTCGGTTGTCGGTTGGCTCGAGCGATCGGTTTTTGTTGGTGTCAGAGATCAGAGATCCAGAAATCAGCGGTCAGTGGCAAGCGGTCCTCGGTCGGGGATCTCCGACAATCCCCGGATCTCTGACACGCTCGAACCAACTGACAACCGACAACCGACAACCGGCAACGCGCGAAGCGCAACCTCACCGCGTCATCTGCCGGTAGCGAATCCGATGCGGCTGATCGGCTTCGGTGCCGAGCCGTTTGTGCTTGTCTTCTTCGTACTCGCTGTAGTTGCCGTCGAACCAGACCACGCGGCTGTCGCCTTCGAACGCGAGCATGTGCGTGGCCACGCGGTCGAGAAACCAGCGGTCGTGCGAGATGACGATCGCGCAGCCTGCGAACGTCTCCAGCGCTTCTTCCAGAGCGCGCATCGTGTTGACGTCGAGATCGTTCGTCGGCTCGTCGAGCAGCAGCACGTTGGCGCCTTCCTTCAGCATCTTGGCGAGATGAACGCGGTTGCGCTCACCGCCGGAAAGCACGCCGACTTTCTTCTGCTGATCGGAGCCTGAGAAGTTGAAGCGCGCCACATAAGCGCGCGAGCTCATCTCGCGCGCTCCGAGAAGTACGAGCTCGGTGCCGCCGGTGATCTCTTCGAAGATCGTTTTCTCGGGATCGAGCGTGCGGTTCTGATCGATGTAGCCGAGCTTGACGGTTTCGCCGACGCGGATCGTCCCGGCGTCGGGCGGCTCCTGCCCGAGAATCATGCGAAAAAGGGTGGTCTTGCCGGCGCCGTTCGGACCGATCACGCCGACGATGCCGCCGGGCGGAAGCTTGAACTCCATCTCGTCGATGAGCAGCGTGTCGCCGAATGCCTTACGAACATGATCCGCTTCGATGACGATGTTGCCGAGACGCGGGCCGGGCGGAATGTAGATCTCGAGGTCCTGAACCTTTTCCTGCGTCTGCTGGCTGAGTAGTTCTTCGTACGAGTTGATGCGCGCTTTGCCTTTGGCGTGACGCCCTTTCGGCGACATGCGGATCCATTCCAGCTCGCGCTCGAGCGTCTTCTGCCGCTGCGATTCGGACTTCTCTTCGTGCTGCAGGCGGGCCTGCTTCTGTTCGAGCCACGACGAGTAGTTGCCTTTGAACGGGATGCCTGCGCCGCGGTCGAGCTCAAGGATCCAGCCGGCGACGTTGTCGAGGAAGTAGCGGTCGTGCGTGACGGCGATGACAGTTCCAGGGTATTGCTGGAGATGTTTTTCCAGCCACTCCACCGACTCGGCGTCGAGATGGTTCGTCGGCTCGTCGAGCAGCAGAATGTCCGGCGCCTGAAGCAGTAGCCGGCAGAGCGCGACGCGGCGCTTTTCGCCGCCGGAGAGGATGCCGCAGAGCGTGTCGCCGGGCGGGCAGCGGAGCGCGTCCATCGCCATCTCCAGCTTCGAGTCGAGGTCCCAGGCGCCGACTGCATCGAGCTTGTCCTGCACCTTGCCCTGCCGCTCCATCAGCTTGTCCATGTCCGCGTCGGGATCGCCGAACGCGTTGTTGATCTCGTCGAACTCTTTGAGCAGATCGATGACCGGCTGCACGCCCTGCTCGACGATCTCGCGAACGCTCTTGTCAGGATCGAGCTGCGGCTCCTGCTCGAGGAAGCCAACGGTGTGGCCGGGCGAGATGACCGTCTCGCCGAGAAAGTCGTGATCGATGCCGGCGAGGATGCGCAGCAGCGACGATTTGCCCGATCCGTTCAGACCGATGACGCCGATCTTCGCGCCGTAAAAATACGAAAGGTAAATGTCCTTGAGAACCTGCTTCTTGCCGTGAAACTTCGAGACTCCGATCATCGAGTAGATGATCTTGTTTGGTTCGGTATTGGTAGCCATGGGGCGCGGATTGTAGTGGAGTGGCGCGCACTCCACTATGCCGATCGTTTGCTTGAATGTCAGGCCGGCTTTTGCATCGCGTTGTCGAGGAAGTTTTTCGGCGTGCCGCTCACGCCCGGATTGCCGCTGACGCTCCACGCGAATGCGCCGCCCGGCTCGCCCGCCTTCACGGTGACCGAGGCGATCTCGCTCGTTCAATCGTCATGTTTTTCTCCCGTTCCTGAGGAGTGACGCACGGCGCCTGATCCCTACCTCGATGGTGTGCCGCGTCCGAAACAGTCCGAGCATCCTCGGGCGGTTTTTTTGTAGAGCGCGGGATTTATCAACGCCTGTCCGTCTCAAACCGAAAGGGGGATAAATCATGTCTACGAGAAAAGCCCGTTCGGTTTCGCCGAAAAAAACGGTCGCATCGAAAAAGGGCGTCGCATCAAAAAAGGCGTCGAAGAAGAAGCCTCCGCCGGCGAAGGTGGTGATGGCGTGGGAAGACGATCCCGCATCCACTGTCGCTGCAACGCCGATCCAACGGCCGGTGCCCAACCTCGGCAACGCACGTCTTGGCATCAAGATCGACGGCCCGCAGCCGCCGCCGAAGATCTATGCGCGAGGCACGGAGCAGTTTCGCTTCTGGGCGGCGGCCGAAGCGCTGCGACGGGCGGCCGATTTTTGGGCCGGCATCGTTCCCGCGTCCTTCGCGTGGCAGGTCGGTGCAAAACTGCCTGTCCATCTTGATGCCGGCGTTGACCTCAACGCCTTCTACTCCCGAGGCGGCTCCGAAGAACCCGGGCTCAGCTTCTTCCATGAGTCAGTGAACGGCGTCACGTATTTCTCTGGTGAGAGTCCGGAAGTGACCTGTCACGAGCTCGGACACGCGGTCCTCGACGCGCTGCGGCCGGAGTTGTTCGACGTGGCATTTGTCGAGGCAGCCGCCCTGCACGAGTCGGTTGGCGACATCAGCGCGATCCTCACCGTGCTTCAGTTGCCGTCGATGAGGATGGATGTCATCACGTCGACTGCCGGCAAGATCTACCGGAACTCGCGCGTGTCGCGGCTGGCGGAGCAGCTCGGATTTGCGATTCGGCAGAATCATCCTGACTCCGTCGATTCCGACTCGCTCCGAAACGCGGTGAACAGTTTCTTCTACCGTGATCCGCAGACTCTGCCGCCTCGCGCGCCGGCGAGTGCGCTCTCGAGCGAGCCACATTCATTCTCGCGAGTCTTCACGGGCGCATTTCTCGAGATGCTGGCAGGCATCTTCCTGGCGCAGGGAAACCCTGGCAGTGAACAGCAATTGCTGGAGTCGACAAAGATCGCAGCTCAGTTGCTGGTGGGGGCGATTGCGGAGGCGCCCGTGGTTCCCGCGTACTACAGCCAGGTCGCCGCGCACTTGCTCAATGTCGACGCGGGACAGTTCAACAAGAAGTACCGCGACGTGATCAAGGGGGCGTTCGTTCGCCGCGGCATCCTCTCGCTGGATGCGGCGTCGTCCGGCGTGACCGAAGCGACGATCGCCTCAGCATCGAAGTCGTTGCTGGCGACGGCGCCCCGTACGGAGCGCCGCGAGCAGCACATGGCCGTGCCGGCTCAACGTTTCGGCTTGAAGACGCTCTACGTAATGGCGCCCGGAAACACGCCGCATTTTTCGGTTGCCGCAGCGTCGCCAACCGGCGGCGAGGTCGATCCGCCGAGTCGTGAAGTGGCCGCGCAGGCGTTCGTTACAGACCTCTTCAGCCGCGGCCGCATCGACATGGGCCAGCACGGCGACACGGAAACGCGCGTCGCGCAACCGGACCTTCGGAAAACGCACGAGCTCGTAGCCGTTGACGATGGCGTCCGGCTCGAGCGGATCAAGTTCGAATGCGGATTTGACGCAGGGCTGTGTACGGCCTAGAGTCGTTGTATGGCGACAACGAAGAAAACGAAACGGCGGCGGCCCGCTGCGAAGCCGGCCGCCGCTTCCTCCGCGGACGTGAATACCGCCGAGGAAAAGTTCAATCGCGATCTCCTGATCCGGGGAGAGGCCGCTGTTCCGGACGCGAACGGCAACCTCCCTCTGGATGCGACGCACGAGATTGTGACGACGGGGAAGGGCAAGAATCAGCAGCAGACGATTCAGCGCCGCCGCTTCAAGATGTTCTGAAGCCTGCTAACTCGCCACCCGCGCCCGCGCCTCGTCCTCGAACGACACCACCACCAGCGTCTGGTCATCCTCGGGCGGCCGGTTGCGCGTGAATTTCTTGATCGAGTTGAGCAGCGTTTTCTTGATGTCCTCGGCGTGCATGTGGCCGCAGGCGAGGATCGTTTTCTCGAAGCGCTCGAAACCGAAGGGATCGCCGTCGTCGTCGATTGCTTCGATCAAGCCGTCGCTGTAGAGAATCAGCCGGTCGCCCGCGTCGAAGTCGACGGTGTGCTCGGTGAAGGGCTCGCGGCGTTTGACGCCGAGCGGGAAGCCCCAGGATGAAAGTGCTTCGAGACGTTCCTCGCTCGCGCGGTAGACGTACGGATCGAGATGGCCGGCCGATGAGAAGCGCAGCGTTTGCGTGTCGGGATCGAGCAGGCCGAAGAAGAACGTCATCAGAATGCGCCGCGGTGCGGTCTTCATGACGATGTCGTTCAGCACGTTCATCACTGCACGGGGCGACGGGTCGTAGCCGACTTGAACGAGTAGTGCCGATTTCGCCATCGCCATCACGATGCCGCTGGTGAGTCCGTGCCCGGAGACGTCGCCGAATGCGATGCCGATCTCGCCCGAAGGCATCGTCAGGAAGTCGAAGTAATCGCCGCCGATCTCGGTGGCCGCGCGGTAGTGCGATGCGAACGCCGCCCCGGCCACTTCCGGCGCATCGACGGGCAGCAGCGCGGCCTGGATGCGGTTCGCGGCATCGATCTCCGCTTTCACGCGCTCGCGCTCGACGATCCGTTTCACGTGCGGCGCGAGATCTTCGTAGGTGTAGACCACTTCGCGCTTCGTCATCATCGCCACGATTCCGAAGATGAGGAGCGCGGCCAGGGGCAGCGCCAGGACCAGAATCAGTTGTTGAAGAATGTGGCCGCGCGCCACTGACACCAACGGCAGCAACAGCGAAAGAAGAGTGCCGCCGAAAAGCGCGACGGATGTCGAGAGCAGATCGAATTTGCGCAGCATCAGCACGATCGACGCGATGGCGCCGAAGCCGAAGAGCATTGACGGAAGCAGCGGCTCGATCGGAACCCCGCAGACGCCGCCGATTACGCCGAAGGCAATGGCCGCGATCATTCCGAGCCACAGCAGGCGGTGGCGATTCGTCCACGACATGAAAAACAGCGACGTGAGCGGGAAGATCACCGCGTCGAACGCGGCGAAGAGGACGACGAGAAGTGGCCCGCCAAAGCGGACAAAGATCTCGGTGCCGATGCCCATCGTCGGATGGGCAAGATTGAACAGGAACGGAATCGCACCGATCAGGAACGCCGATCCGGCGATCGCGGGTGCGAAAAGAACGCCGTTGAAGACCGAGCGTCCCACGGTGGCGTTGAGCGAATCGCGGCGGAGGATCGCGTCGAACGAAGCCAGCCACTCGCCCCAGCGCTCGCGCGTGTAGCTCTCACCGACCGACCAGGCGAAGAAGACGACGACCGCGAGCGGAAGATCGTAGAGCAGGAACTTGAACGCCATCTGCGCCACGGTGGTCGATGCCGCGTCGAGGCTCCCCATCGTGTTCCCTTCCGTGCCGGAGGGACCCATCATGAAGTCGATGACGATGGCGATGAGCAGCGTGATCGCGAAAAGGATCGAGCCGGTGCCGACGCCAACTTCGCCCGCGTGATACTTGCGCAGGAAGATGATCAGAAGAATCAGCAGCAAGGCGTAGATCGTGGCGAAGCGCAGCAAAACGCTGGCAACGCCACTTCCCGTGTCGTCGCCGCGGAAGCTGCTGCCGTCGGCGTACTCCTCGGTGAGTCCCCATCCCGTGAGCTGGTCGCCAGCGAAGGAGACGTACAGATACGGCACGACATTGCCGATGGGGAAGCTCGTCTTGACGCGATAGCGGAGCACCCAGTCGGTCCGCGTGCGCATGACGTTCGGGCGGGCATCTTCGAACTGAGGCGACGGTGCTCCGGGAAATTCGCGCGAGTGAACGAAGGCGTCGGCTCGTTGCCGCACTTGCGCTTCGGTGAGCCGCGGGCCCGGCTCCTCGGCACGCCGTTGCCTGCGCGCCATGAGGATCGCGCCGGTGCGCTGATCGACGACGACGTATCCGTACGGGCTGTTTTTCTCGAGGCCGCGACGATAGTAGACGCGCTTATAGCCGCCGAGGCGTGGGCCGATCACGGGATCGTCAGCGGCGCGCCGGCGAAGCTCCGGCTTCGGCTCGAGCTCTTTGTTGAGCAACCCGGAATCCGACCACGACAGCACGGTCCACGCGCGGTCGACCGGAATGCCGAGCTGGCGCGCCTGCGCGTCGGCGATCGGAATGGCGTCGGAGCGCGTGAGACGAATCCCCTGCGGCTGCGCGTCGTTGAATCGCGGGATGAGCAGCGCTAGCACGACGATGCCGGCAACGCACGCCAGGTAGGGAAGGGCTCGTTTCATGATGAGTGGGTGAGCGTCATGATAACCGCGCTCCTTCAATACGTTCCGTCGTTCGGTGAGTTTCGCCGTTACACTTCCATGAATGCCCGCAGCGATCGATCCGCCTGCCGCGCAGCGCGCTGCGCGATACGCGCTCGCAATCCTCGCGCTCATCAATCTTTTCAACTACCTCGATCGATGGGTGGTGGCGGCGGTCGTTGAGTCGCTGAAGAAGTCGCTGCAACTCTCCGATACACAGATCGGGCTTCTTCCGACCGGGTTCATCGTCATCTACACGTTGACGTCACCGCTGTTCGGAACATTTGGTGATCGCCGCGCCCGCCCGCCCCTCATCGCGCTCGGCGTCGCGGTGTGGAGTTTGGCGACCGGGCTGGCCGGATTCGCGCGCGGTTTCACGTCACTCTTCATCGCGCGATCGGCGGTAGGCGTCGGCGAGGCCGCGTACGGAACGATTGCACCGGCGCTGCTGGCCGATTCGTTTCCGATCGAGAAGCGTGGACGTGTTCTGGCGGTGTTCTTCGCTGCGATCCCAATCGGTTCCGCCGCCGGCTACGTTCTCGGCGGTCTGGCCGATCAGCATTTCGGCTGGCGCGCCGCGTTCTGGATCGCCGGCGCGCCGGGCTTGCTGCTCGCGCTTCTCGTGATGCTGGTGAAGGATCCGCCGCGAGGATTGCACGATCATGTAGCGGCGGTCTCGCCTGCGAACGCGTCCGAGGATGTTGCTCCCGCGCATTGGACGGATTCCTATCGCGATCTTCTCCGCAATCGTCCCTTCATCCTCACCGCCCTCGGCTACGGTGCGTACACGTTCGCACTCGGCGGCTTGGGGTTCTGGATGCCGGCGTTTCTCGAGCGCGTTCGCGGGATGCCGCGCAGCGAGGCGACGGTAACGTTCGGCGCGATCGCGCTCGTGACCGGATTCGTCGGAACCTTCGCGGGCGGATGGCTGGGCGATTTGTTTCTGTCGCGATCGAAACAGTCTTACTTGTGGGTCTCGGGCATCGCCACATTGCTGGCCGCGCCGGCGACGTTCATCGCTGTTTCGAATCCGCATCGCGCGGTGTATCTGCCTGCGATCGCGATTGCCGAGGTGTTCATCTTCATGTCGACGGGACCGGTGAACTCCGCGATCATCAATGTGGTCAAGCCGGGAGAGCGCGCCACAGCGCTCGGCTTGTCTGTGCTCGTCATGCATCTCGTCGGCGACATCCCATCGCCGCCGTTGATCGGGCTCGTTTCCGATCATTCGACGCTGGAGAAGGCGTTCATGCTCGTGCCGCTTGCCATCGTCATCGCCGGCGTCATCTGGTGCTACACGGCGTGGTGGGGACGCGAGCGTTGAGACGTTTCGTCGTTCCGTTCCTGCGGCTGATCGCGAACATCTTTTTCCGGCGCATCGAAAGTGTTGGCTGGAACAAGGTTCCGAACGCGCCGGTGATTTTCGCGGTCAATCATCCGAACGGTCTGATCGATCCGCTATTTCTTCTTTGCTTCACGCCGCGCCCGATCTCGTTCCTGGCAAAGGCTCCGATCCTGCGCATGCCGCTCATCGGCTGGATCGCCCGAGGCTTGGAGACGATTCCGGTCTATCGAACGCAGGACAACTATTCGACGGCGAAGAATAAGGAGATGTTCGCGGCGGCGCGCGCGCTGCTGATGCGCGGAGGCGCGATAGCGATTTTCCCCGAGGGGACGACGCACAGCGAGCCGCGGCTGAAGGAATTGAAGACCGGCGCGGCGCGCATTGCCCTTGGATGCGGAGCTGACGAATGTCCCGATATCTTCATCGTGCCGGCTGCGATCTTCTACACGGCCAAGCAAAGTTTTCGGAGCAACGCGCTCGTTTATTACGGCGATCCGATCAAAGTCGCGCCGGTGTCTGTCGATGACGCAGGCGAGCCTCCACGCGACGCGGTCGATGCGCTCACGTCGCGCATCGAGAAGGCGATGGCGGAGTTGACGCTGCAGGCCGACACGCGCGAAGCGCTCGATCTCATCGGCCGGGCCGAGCGCGTGATGTCGCTCGGCCGCGCCGCGTTGCCGGAGCAACTCGATCTGCGCAAGCGCTTCATCGCCGGCTACGCGCGCCTGCGCGAGCGCGATCCCGCGCGGCTGGCCCATCTGCAATCGCGCTTCGAGCGATTCGAAGCGGAGCTGGGAGACGCGAACCTCGAGCCGGAGACGCTGCCCGCGCCGACGGTTGGTGGCAGCGTGCGAACGTTGTCGACGCTGCTGATCACGTTGCCGCTGGCTCTGATTGGCGCCATCATTCACTATCCGATTTATCTACTGATCCGATTCGTGGCGACGCGGTTCACTCGCGATGAGGAGTTGGTTGCGACGGTGAAGGCGGTCGCAGGCATGGTCTTTTATCCGCTGGTGTATCTCGCTCTCGCAGTCGTCGCCGGCTTTCGTTTCGGATTCCTCTACGGCGTGCTTGCGGCGCTCGTGCTCCCATTTCTCGGATACATCGCACTCCATTTCTTCGAGCAACTCGACGACGTGATCGGCCGCACGCGCTCGCTCACATGGCGCATCGCGCGCCGAAGCGCGTTCGAGCGTCTACTTCGCACCAGGCGGGAGTTGCGTGATGAAGTCGTCGCGCTGGCGGAGGAGATGGGCGTGTGATCACTTCGTCATGCTCCGATTGAAATGCGCAGCGCCGTCATCGTTCGCACCTGTGTCGCTGCGAGGGGCTAACACAAGGGCTAACCCGCATTTCTCACACGCTTGCTGCCCGTCTTACTCTCCTTGGAGTGCTTTCCCATCGAGCGCCTTCTCCCCCCGCGCTTTTTGCGGGGGGAGAAGGTGGCGAAGCCGGATGAGGGGGGGCGTTGCAGGATGGATCAAACAAGTCTTTTGCAAGTGTGAAAGCGTCCCTGCCCAGCGTTTGTGCAACGTTGACGCGACAACCAAAGGCCCCCTCATCCGCCTTCGGCTGTGCAACCTGGAACATAGGTAACACATTGGCCCGGGGACATAGGTAACAGTCGGGATGAATGGTTTTGATTTGGTTCTCCCTTTAAATCTTTCTTTTTTTAGCAGGGGCTGTGGGAGATGTGGGAAACGCGGGTGGTGGTTGGGGGGCGTTTTCCAAGTCCTGTGGGAAGGCGCGGCCTCATCGCGGCTTTCCATAGGACGTCAGCTTCCATAGCCCGGGCGGGCGGCATGGAAGGACGAGGAGATCAGCCGGTTGGATCCAGAGAGCTTTCTTTGACGGGCTGTTCTTCGGACCCGGGTGTGGGTGCGGCAGGCCTGACCCGGTCAAGATGGAGCCGGCGATCACGGTCAGAGTAGTACCCGAGCTCGAGCTTGCCGAAGCGCAGGATCGAGCAGCTGTCGTCGATGGTCTCGAAGGCGACCTGCTCACCGACCAGTGCCTCGCTCAGAAAGAACCACTGCCCCTTCCACATGATGTCGCCGCTGCTTCGGACGCGCCGGACCTGGCAGTTGCTGGGATACTCGATCTCCGGAAGCCGCTTTGGGTACTCGCGCGAAGAACGCTCGTAGCTTCGCGCGGGTGGTGTCTGGCCAAGAGCCTCGTGCGGACGAATGAAGTTGAATCGATCGACGAACCTGTCGAACTGAGCCTGTTGGCGGCGGCAGTTTTCGGCAGGCTGGGCACACGCTTCCCTCTTGAGATCGCGATGCATGCGCTCGAGGCGGCCGTTCTGCTGTGGCTTACCGGGTTGGATCAGCCGCGGCTCAATGCCCAGGCGGATCCAACGCACCGACATCTTCGAAAGCCGCTTGACCGAGTTGGACGAGAACGGCGGGCCGTTGTCGGACAGCATGAAATCGGGTAACCCGTATTCGCGGAAGAGCCTCTCGAACACCGGCCAGGCAAGCTCGAACGAGGTCGTGCTCAGAGCCTGACAGCAGATGATGAAGCGGCTGAACGAGTCGGCCACGGTCAGGGGATAACAATAGCGGCGGTCTTTCGTTCGGAAGTGTCCCTTGAAGTCGGTGCTCCATTGCTGGTTGGGGCGTTCGATCAGCACTGCCGGCGGCCGTCCCGGATGCTGGAAACGCCGGGGCCGGATGTGCGGCACGATCAACCCCGTTCGCTTGATCCATTCATGAACCACACTGGCCACGGGCCATTGCCGGCCGGGCTCGAGGTCGTGCAGATAGGACAGGATCTTTCTGGCACCCCAACCGTAATCAAGACGGACATCAAGCACGATCGAGATCGTCTCCGGACTAGCCCAGTGCTTGCCGTCCAGCGGCGCGCGCGAGCGATCGGCCAGCCCTGGCCAGCCACCCTCCTCGTGCCGCGCAATGATCTTGTATCCGGTCTTTCGACTCACGCCATGCTCGCTACACAGCGCCCGCATCGTCATCTGTCCGGTTCGTACCCGCAGGTTGTAGTCGAGCATGAACTTCGCTCTTTGATCGGTCACACCAGTCGCCTTCCAAGGCATCGTCAGTCTCCTCGACGCCTCTGAACCGGTTCCCGACTGTTACCTATGTCCCCGGGCCGATGTGTTACCTATGTATCAGGTTCATACCGGCACCTTCTCCCCCACTGAAAAGCGTGGGGGAGAAGGCGCGCGAACTTAGGTCGTTGCGAGAAGCTAAGAAAGCAAGTGAGATGGGGCGTGTGATTCGCAGTCTCACCTCTGATCGAAAATTGCCGGCAGCGCTCGAACTTTGGTCATTGCCTATAGCGAGAAAGGCATCTGAGATGGCCGTCAGATTACTTCCCGCCGCGCGCCACCGCTGCGGCGGTTTCGATGGTCGTATCGATCGCTTCCTGTCGTTGCACCGCGTTGTCTGGCGGCGGGGAGCCGTTGCGGATTGACGTGTCGAACTCGGAGACGAGACTGCGAAGATCGTTCATCGCGCCGCGCGCTGTTTCGCATGATTGCTGCGCGCAACCGCACTCTGTTTGAGCCTTCGCGATCTCCGACTCGACCCCGCCGCGGAAGTCCGACCACGCGGTCATGTCGTACGGCGGATTGGCGAAGCGATGAAGGCCGCTACCCCACGTCTCTGACGCATGCTGGGCGGTGGTGGTACATGAGCTCCCGGCGGAAGAAGACGCCCCGACGGATCCGGGCAGGTGCTGCTTCACCCACGGCACTCCAAACTTCCAGGCGACGATCGCCAGCACGATGACGACGATCCATTTCAGCAGGCGGTTCGTATCCATACGCCGATCTTACGCCTGCGACGTCGATGATCGCGGATTCATCACGTCGATGTGGTCGCCGTTGAAGTCGTAGCGTTCCCACCCTGGCTCTTCTGCAGCATCTGAAGCTGCTTCTCGAGATTGAGCATCATCAATAGAAAGACGATCAGGAGAAGGAGCCCGAGGATGCGAGCGGTCCATCGATTCATCGCGCGTAACCCTCGGCGTGCTTCGCCGCCCAGCGGATCGCGTACCGCATCGGCGCCGCATCCGCGATGCCGCGTCCGGCGATGTCGAACGCCGTTCCGTGATCGACCGAAACGCGAAGATAGGGAAGACCAATCGTGACGTTTACCGACTCGTCGAATGCGATCGTCTTGATCGGAATGAGCGCTTGATCGTGGTACATGGCCAGCACCACATCGTACTGCCCGCGGTGCGCCGACAGAAAGACGGTGTCGGCCGGAAGCGGGCCAGTGATGGTCAGCCCCGATTTGCGCGCATGCGCGACTGCCTCTTTAATGACGCGTTCCTCGTCGCCAAACTTTCCGCCTTCGCCCGCGTGCGGGTTCACGCCCGCGACGGCGATGCGTGGCGTTTCGCCGTAAATGCGCTTGTACTCTCGATCCATAAGGCCGGCCAAGGCAACGATGTCGACGAAGTTGATTTGCGCGATCGCGTCGCGCAACGGCAGGTGCACCGACAGCAGCACGGACTTGAGACGCGGCGAATCGAAATACATCGCGTAGTCGTGTGCATAGCGTTTCAACCCTGCGCGCGCAGCGAGAAGCTCTGTGTGTCCGGGAAACGGCGAGCCGGCAAGCGCGATCGACTGCTTGTGAATCGGCGCGGTCACGAGCGCCGAGCATTGGCCGCTGCGGATCGCTTCGAGCGCGGCATCGATCGAATCGAGCGCGACGCGTCCGTACGCAGCGTCGATGACGCCGTAACGAATCGGACCTTCACCGCCGGCATCGACAAACTCGATGCCGTCCGGCGGACCGGCGAGAGCGCGGCTACCGAAGAGGATCGCTGGAACTTCAGTGTCTCGGAGCGCTTTGAAAACGATCTCCGCGCCGATTCCTGCCGGATCGCCAAGCGTGATCGCGAGCGGTTTCACGAACGGGATTGTAGTGGTTGCGGCTGGAGGACGCGGGTCTCGCGGTTGCTGGGTTGCTGAGTTGGCAGGTTGCCCGGTTGCCGAGTTGCCAGTGGATTTTCCGCCGCCGAGGCGCTTGGCTCAGAGTCTTAGAGACTTAAGCAACTCGGCAACCCAACTCGGCAACCCAGCAACTCGGCAACCCAGCAGCCGCAACTACTCCTCGTCCTGTTTGAACAAATACTTGATCCACTGTTTCTGAATCAGCAGGTTCGGTGCACCGTTCCGGTTCACCTTCAGCGATAGTTTGTCGTACCACTCGATCCAGCCGCGGATCTCTTCGCCGTCGGTCATGACGATCACCATCGGCGTGCGTGAGCTCATCTGCTTGAGGTAGTAGAAATTTTCCGCGTTCGTCGTTTCGGGGGGCGCCGCTTTCAGGCTCGGACGGGAATTGCCGTTCCCGTTTCCGCGCGGCTGCCGGTTGAAATCGGTCATCGGCGAGCGGAATACCCGGTTACTGGACTGACTCCGATCCGCCTCGTACTTCCGGTTCGTGAATGGCATTGCATCCTCCGTTCGGCTGCCGTTGGCGAGGCCGTTGCCCGCTGGTGACCGACTCTCTCCGTTTGGAAACGCGAGCCGTGTTTGCGAACCTCGTGCCTTTTCCCTAGAATCCGGCCCGCTTTACCGGAGGCCCACCTTGAATTCCGTAGTGTGTATCGCGCAGGTGCCCGACACCGAGACGCGTGTCAAGATTGGCGGCGACGGACGCCGCATCGACGAAGCAGGAGTCAAATACATCGTCTCGCCGTACGACGAGTACGCGCTGGAAGAGGCGATCCGCCTGAAAGAGAAAGAAGGCGGTGACGTCACGGTTCTCGGCTTCGGCCCCGATCGCGTGCAGCAGGCGCTGCGCGAATCGCTCGCCCGCGGTGCGACCAAGGCGCTGCACGTGAAAGGCGAATCGGGCGATGCGGATTCGCTCGGCATCGCCAAAGTGCTCGCCGCTGCGATCAAAACGATTCCTCACGATCTCGTTTTCTTCGGCAAGCAGGGCGTCGGCACCGACAACTCACTCGTCGGTCCGATGGTGGCCGAGCTTCTCGGCTATCCGCAGATCAACGTCGTGACGCACATGGAAGCCGCCGCGGGCAAGGTCACCGCGCACCGCGAGATCGAAGGTGCGGAGGAAGTCATCGAGGCGTCCACGCCGGCCGTCATCACCGCGCAGAAGGGTTTGAATGAGCCGCGCTACGCATCGCTGAAAGGGATCATGGCCGCCAAGAAGGTCGTCATCGAATCCAAGTCGATCGCCGACCTCGGCCTCACCGACTCCGACATCCTCAACCAGCGCGTGACCGTCGTCTCGCTCGAGCTGCCGCCAGAAAAAAGCGGAGGCCGGAAGATCGACGGCGCCGATCCAGCAGCATCGGCAAAAGAAATCGTTCGCTACATGAAAGAGGAGGCGAAGGCGTTGTAGTCGAAGGTTGCCAGGTTGCCAAGTTGCTGGGTTGCTCCAGCAACCGAGTAACTCAGCAACTCAGCAACGTCGAAAAACCATGCCCGGTGTTCTCGTTTTTTGCGAAGTTCAGGATGGGAAGCTGAAGAAGGCCTCACGCGAGGCGTTGTCGATCGGCCGCAAGCTCGCGGAAGCGGCGGGCGGCGATCTCACTGCATTCGCTTCCGACAAATCAGCAGCGGATGATGCGGGCCGCTATGGAGCGAAGAAACTTTTCGTCGCTGGCGACGGCGGCTACAACACGGAGACGTACACCGCCGCGATGCAAGCGGCGATCGCGCAGGCCTCGCCGTCGATCGTGCTTTTCGGCGGCACGTCGAATGGCCGCGATCTCGCCCCGCGTCTGGCCGCGCGCCTCGACGCCGGCGTCGCCTCCGACGTCGATCGATTGGAATGGACCGGCGGCAAACTGAAAGCGCGCCGTCCTGTCTATTCGGGGAAGGCGTTCGCTTCCGTCGAAGTCGGCAGCATCCCGGCTCTGGCCACGACGCGCATCAACGCGTTTCCGGCCGAAGAATCGGGCGGCGGTGCGGCGGAAGTCGTCGAAGTGAGCGCTGCGACCGATTCGAAAGCGAAGGTCATCGAGACCAAGGTCACAGAATCGGGCGAGCTTTCGATCGTCGAAGCGGACATCATCGTCTCCGGTGGCCGCGGTCTCAAAGAAGGGGCGAACTTCTCGCTGATTCGCGATCTTGCCCACGCCCTCGGCGGCGCGGTCGGTGCCTCGCGCGCGACTGTCGATGCCGGATGGATCGATCATCAACACCAGGTCGGCCAGACCGGACGCGTCGTCAGTCCGAATCTCTACATCGCCGCGGGCGTGTCGGGTGCGATCCAGCATCTGGCGGGGATGTCATCGTCGAAGCACATCGTCGCCATCAACAAAGATCCGGAAGCGCCGATCTTCCGCGTCGCTGATTTCGGTGTCGTCGGCGATCTCTTCACGATCCTTCCGGCGCTGACCGAGGAAGTGAAAAAGGCGAAAGCGCACTAACTCGGCGCGTTCTCCGCGGCGGTCAATGCCCCCTCATCCGGCTTCGCCACCTTCTCCCCCATCAAAAAGCGATGGGGGAGAAGGCGCTCGATGGAAATGCGCTGAAGGGTGCGGAAGCCTGAAATACGGCGAAACGAGAAAGGCCGCCCTGCGGCGGCCTTTCAAACGAGTTGCGTTTCGTTCTGCTTTACTGCTGATCCGGTCGGGGCGGCTGGCCCGGGCGCTCGGGCGACTGCACCGGCGCGGGATCCTTGCCGATCACGGTCTTGACTGCGTACGCGGTATTGAGTGAATTCGAGATCGGATTGGTGCCGGGCGGGAGGCACTCCAGCGTGACCATGGTGGCGTGGCGGGCGAACATGGTGTCGCAATGCTGTTCGTTCCGGGCCGTGTAGATCTTCGGGCTCTTCGCCATGACGCGCTTTCCGTCGATCACGACGAAGTAGTACTCGATTTGTTCGTTGGGATCGAACTTCGGAAGAGTTACCGTCGATGCTTTGCCGCGGTTCTGGCCGTCGACGTAGCACCAATCGGTCGATCCCTGGCGGCGGAAGTAGGCGCGGAGGAGGCCCTGGTCCGAGGTTTCGACGGTCATGATGGCCATCTCGCCTTGCAGCAGGCATCCAACAGGCGTGTGCTCGATGTTGCCTGGTTGGGCGAATAGGGACCCGGCAATCAAGGCCGTAGCGAGCGTGATGAGGAGACGGATCTTCATGGCAACTCCTGTCAAGAGGAGATGATACGTCAAAATTTCAGTGCTGGGCCAGAATCCGGTCGCGGTAGGCGAGGATTGCCGGGGTCTGGGGGAGCGCCGGCATGGCCCGCGTCATGAGCTGACGGGCCAGATCATAGTCGCCGATCTGGTAGCGGTTCACGGCTTCGTAGAACATGTGGGCTTCTTCGCCTCGCGTTAGCGGATACGTCTTTCGATATTGCGCGGACGATTCGGCGTATAGCGCCGTCTGGCTCATCGCCTTGGCCAGCAAGAGTCGCTCGGATCGCTCGACATTCGGCAGCGCGGCGATGCGGCGGAGCTCGTTCCGCGCGCTGGCGACATCGTTTTGGGCCAGGAGCTTTTCCGCCGCGCTGATCTGCATCGAGATCGGCGGGCTGTCAGGACTCTGCGCACGCGGAGCGGCCTCGGACGGTTGTACTGGTGACGCCTGAACCGGTCGCTGCATCGGCGGTTGAACGACCCGCGGCTGCGGCGCTGGTGGCTGAGGTACGGGCTGCAGCGCCGATGGCGGCATGGTGCGCGGTTCAGGCTGAGGAACTACACGTGGCTGGGCGACGATACGTGGCTGCTGCGGCGGCGGTGGTTGCGGAACAGGAGTGGGATTAATGGTTTGAAGCGCTTCGCGAACGTCGCTTCGTGCAAGCACGGCCGGAGGCAGTCCGTGGCTGACGCCGAGCGCGTCGGCGTTCCGCGAGATCTTCGTCAGAGCGATGAGATACTCGGCGGACTCCGCATCGGTCAGTCTCCGAAGCGTCCGAACCACGGCGTAGTGCTCGGCGACGTCGGCCCAGGCTTTGTGAGCCCACGCAATCTGCGCCAGCGCTGTGTGCGCGTTCACATTCGCAGCATCGGCTTCCAGCGCAAGACCGGCATAGCGTTTACCGCCAGTTTCGTCGCCCGCGGCCACGTGCTCGAGGGCCATTCGTCCGTAGTCGAGATCCTGAGGAGGCTCAACCTTGTCGTTGTTCTTCTTAACCGTCACGGCGACGTTGGGCTCTTTCGTCGGCGTGGGGACCGGCTGGCGAGGTTGCGTCGAGAGGCGCGGTGCTCCTGATTGGACGGCGGGCGCCTGGCCGGCGAATCGCCCGAACGAGGGCGAATGGGACAATTGCTCGCGCGTGAGCAGCGTCGGAAGGAGTTGCTCGAAAGCGCTGCGTACCGCGGCGGGGATCTCGAGTTTCGGATAAACAGGGTTCAGGCGGTCCGCCTGAGTCACTTTGAGTGCAGCCACGCGGGCCTCTTCGGCGTGATCGAGCTTATCGTTCGCGAGGGCGAGATAGATTTCGGCGGCTTCATATGCGGCCACATCATCCACACGGCCGAACGCGGCCACGCGCAGCTCATCGACCGCCCGCGCATAAGCGCCGCGGTTAAAGTCCGTTACGCCGTTCGCGAACCGCGCTTCGTAAAAATTCTGCGCGAATGCCGAAACAGCGGCCAGACATGTAATGAGCGCCCCGAACGGGCGAAGCAATGTTCTCATCTTGAAAAAAGCTCTCTTATGCGGGCGAAGAGTGGTTTCGATTTCGTTCCAGTCACATCTGGAATATCAGGATCGTACACGAGTCCGCGATTTTCGACGATTGATTTTGGGTTTTCGATGAATAAGGCCTGCGCGATTTTCTCTCCCGCCAGCTCGACGACACGCCGGCGTGCGGCCTGAAAACGTGGCGGGCGCTTTGTCGTGTTGTGGGCGTCGGTGGCGATTACATGAATCCATCCCCGCTGCAGCCAGTCGATCGATGCCGCCTCCGCTTCCGGTCCGAAGTCGCCCGTCAAGCTCCCCGTCGTGACCTGCGTTTTCACGCCGATGCGCAGCAGCGACGCCAGGATCTCCGGTCTCGATCGGAAGACGAGGTTTCGCTCCGGGTGGGCGATCAAGGGAGTCCAGCCGGCGAGCTGCGCGCGATAGAGCGGTTCCTGCACCATGGGAGGAATGGCGTGACTGGCGAACTCCACCAGCACGTAGCGGCTGCCGGCAAGCGGGAGAATTGATTCATTGCGCAGCATCTCGTCCATGTCGTGTCCGAAGAAGTATTCGGAGCCGAGGAGGATTCGGGGCATCCCGGCCTGGCTCCGTAGCTCATCGAGAATCGTCGCGTACTCCGCCCGTGACC
Source organism: Thermoanaerobaculia bacterium (assembly GCA_963719365.1). Lineage (GTDB taxonomy): Bacteria > Acidobacteriota > Thermoanaerobaculia > Gp7-AA8 > Gp7-AA8 > JADGNZ01. The sequence goes on from OY970380.1 coordinate 4,946,205, forward strand.
GGTTCCGCCACCGGCCCCGCAACACATGCGGTGTAGCCACGATCGTTTCGATGCCTTCATCCGCAGCCATCTTGCAGAGATCAACAGCCTCCGCCAGCGAGCCGGGTCCGTCATCGACGCCCGGCAGGCAGTGGTGATGAAGGTCGATCATGCGAGGCGAACCTCGCCGGGTTTATCCAACGCGTTTGGCCGGAGCGACCTTCTTGTCAGCGCTGTCGTCCTGGTAGTAATCGTAGTAGCTCTTCTTGAACGAGTAGCCGTATTGCTGAAGGTCGAGGTTATTGAGTAGCGCGCCAAGAACAGGGATGTTGCTCTGGCGGAGCCGCTCGGCCGCGCGCTGCACGATGTCGCGAGGCGTCTGCCCGCCGTGAACGCACAGGACGACGCCGTCGGCATTCGCGGCCAGAACGATGGAGTCGGTCACGGCCATGACTGGCGGCGAGTCGAAAATCACGAACGCAAATCGGTTGCGGAGCTCATGAATCAAGTGCTTCATTCGATCCGAGCCAAGAAGCTCCGACGGGTTCGGTGGCGTCGGACCGCAAAGGATGACCGAGAGATTCGGGACTTGCGTCTCCTGAATGACATCATCAAGCGGAATGTTGGCCGCGAGGTAATTCACGAGACCGATGTTCATGTTTCCGCGGAAAACCTTCTGGAGACGAGGCCGGCGCAGATCAGCATCGATCAGCAGGACGGGCTTACCCATCTGTGCCATCACGGTCGCGAGATTGATCGAGGTCGTGGTTTTACCCTCGCGCGCGAACGTCGATGAGATGACGATGACTTTAGGCGAGTTGGCCGACGCGAGCAGAAGCGACGTTCGGAACGCGCGGTACGCCTCGGCAATCGCGGATCGCGAGTCGCTGTGAGGCAACAGGTCGATGCCGCTCTGTTCCGGGCCGGCATCGACGACCGGCCGGAGTTTCGCGATTCCGCGGCCAGAGCCGTATCCACCATAGCCATATCCGTTACCCCCCGCGGAACTGGCGGCGGGGATGACGCCAAGCGACGCAAACTTCGTAACGCGCTCGAGCTCCTCGGGAGTCTTGATCGAACGGTCCATGTACTCGAGGAAGAAGATGGCCGCGAGACCGAGGACGACACCGAGCGGGAAGGCATTCTGCAGATTCTTCTGCAGCGTAACGTTGAAGCGTCCGGCCGGCAGAAGGGCGTGATCGACGATGTGAATGTTCGAGGAAGCCGAGCCGCGCAGACGTGCGGTGACTTCAGTCTCGTTCTGCCGCTTCTCGAGCTGATCGAGCAGCGCCTGTTTGGACTCGATCGTGCGGCTCAAGTCGCTCAGTCCGGCAGCGGTGATGTTGAGCGACATCGTGTCGCGCTTTTGCACGTTCATCGCCGCAGCCAACTGGTCTTCGCTCTGTTGGGCCGCGATGACTTCGCGACGTGCGGCGTCTTTAGCGCGGGCGAAAGCGCTGGCGATTGCGGCCGTTCGTGACTGGTGGGTCTTCTCGATCGAGGTTTTCAGCGCGACCACCTGTGGGTGGTCAGGCTTGAAGGTCGTGAGCAGTTGGTTGTAATCGCGCTGTTTGTGCGATTCCTCATCCGTGAGTTGGCTGACCAGAGGATCCGTGCTCGTGACGGACTCCGCGTTGGCCAACGACAGCGCGTTATAGGCGTTCTGTTTATCAATCCGGAGGGTCGTGGCCCTCTGCAGGTCTGTTCCCAACTGCATCAGGCGCTGGACGGGAATGGTGCTGGCGTCTTCCTTCGAAACGATGCCCTTCGTCTCGTTGTAGTGCTGCAGTTCGCGGCGTGCGATCTCGATGTCCGCGCGAAGCTTCGCGATTTGAAGATCGAGAAACTCGCTTGCTTTCTGCACCGATTCGAATTTGTTCTCGTTGTTGAGCCGTATGTACGATTCGCCGACTCCTTCGGCGATCTTCTGCGCCAGCGCCGGCGATGCGGCGATGCAGGAGATTTCGACCAGCGATGTAGCGCGGACCGGAACCACTTCGATCGATCCGCTCACAGCACCGACCATCGATTCGCGCGCTTCGATCAACTGCGCGGGTGTCTTGCCCTTGATCCCGGCAGGATAGAAAGTGGGATCGCTGAGAAGTTTCTGATCGTCGATGACTTTTTCCGCCAGCCCCCGGCTCTTGAGCAGGACATACTGCGTCTGCAGGAACTCCTGATCGGACGCGGCGATGCCGAAGAGATCATCCACCGTGAGCTGGTTCGGGTTTTCCCGCTCGATCTGGATCTGAATCGATGACCGGTAAAGCGGCTTGGCAAAGCGGCTGGCCAGGTACGTTCCCACCATCACCACGACCAGAATCGACAGCGCGACTTTCCATCGCTTGTAGATAATGTTCCAGTAGTGGGAAAGATGGACTTCCTGGGTGTTCAGATCCATGGCAGATGGTAACCCATCATCGATGGTGAGACTTCCAGCGGACTCTCAGGTCCGCGGGACCGAAGCCGGAGCTCCGATCAGAAGAAGCTCTCCTGGAAAATCAAACGGTCGCCGTCCATCAGGACAATGTCACTCTGCCGGCCGTCGATGATCTTGCGAAAATCGTAGTGGAACGTTTTTTCGACTCCGCCAACCACACGCTTGAGCACAACCTTCTTGGAAGCACGGTCCGTCGGTCCGCCGGCCGATGAAAGCACCTGCAACAGAGTCGGGGTCTGCGAGCGCCGGAACTGCACGCTGCCCGGGTGCATGACTTCACCGAGAACGTAGATACTGATTGAGGCATCGACGGGAACGTTGATGACGTCGTTGGCGCGCAACGGCAGATTCAGATCGGGATTTCCATTCACCATCAGATCGTCGATGTCGATCGCGATCTGCTCGGTGAGCCCATTCGAGGCCGTGCGGAGGACGTACAACGCACGGCCGTAGCCCGTTGCCAGGCCGCCAGCCTGTGTGATCGCCTGGATCAAGCTGATGTTGCCGGTGATGCCGATCCGGCCGGGACGCATCACGGCTCCAATCACCGAGATCGGCTTGCTGCCCGCCTCGGTCACGGTGACGCTTACGTCGGCTTTGTTGATGTACTTCGCTTCGAGCAGACCTTTGATGCGCTGCTCCACCTGCGTCGGGGTCAAGCCGGAAACATCAACCTTGCCGATGAGCGGCATGGTGATGCGACCGTCATCGGAAACGGTCATCTTCGTGTAGAGACTCGGATCCTGAAATACCTTCACTTCGATCTGGTCACGCGGGCCGATCGGAGCGTCACTGGCGCTCGCCGGTGCGTCGAGCAGCGAGCTCTGCGAACCCTGCGGCTCCGGAATAGGCGGACGCTGCGAGAAGGCTGGGAAAGCCAGCATCCCGATCGCTATGGCACTCAAGAAAGCTCGTTTCATTTCTTCCTTCCAACGATGTTTCACTCCCTCCGCGACGTGGCGAAGGCAGTGGTACTAGCAGACCTCAATGTGAGTGGACCGGGTGGATTGTGTTCCGTGGCCGTCAGCCGCTCACCTGCGGCGGCGTGAATTCTTTGTCAAGTAACCTTATTTTTGCGGCTTTTTCGTGGGTTATTTGCACAAACACTATGGCGTGAAAGACAAGCGAAACAAGATCCGCATTCCATGGTCGAGGTTGACATCAAAATTCGACGTGCGGCGCACGTAGCCGATGTCTGCGCCTCCGCGAAGCCGCGCGAATGCGTAGACAAATCCGACGCTGGGGAACGTGAACACATCGCGGCGTTTGAGGAAGCCATGGGGACCCAGGAGGGGGGTGTCGTAAAGATCGCGCCCGAGGGCCGCCTGCGCGGTCAGTGTAAGGCGGCGGGTCGCATCCCACATGACGTTCGCGCTGAATCGGTCGGCGATGTAGTAGTTGTTGAGCGCGAAGATGGAGAAGTCGACGTCGCGCGACACGTTGAGGCTGCCTGTCGTGGAATGGCCGAACTTCTTGGAGCTCGACAGGTTTCCAAGAACTCCCTGGAAATCGTGCTGACCGGGCCTGAAAAAGTCGAGTTTGCCGGGACCCGCCTCGCCTTGCGTTACGGTACGACCGGTGTCGTGGACGAATCCCAAGCCGGCATACTCACGGCGGCCGTTCTTGAAGACCGCATCCGAGAATGAGTAGTCGCTGTACTCCGACGCCACAAACAGCGAGGTCAGCGGGAATGTCTTGTGATGGATCGAAAGCCGGTAGTCGTGCTCGCTGCGGTCCAGCAACTGCACGGGCGCTGAAGGCTGAATCGCATCGAGAGGATGCCTGGTATTTCCGGTCGATGCGTTGAACGTCATGCTGGTCCGGCTCGAATACTTCAACTCGCCGGAGACACCGCCGTTGAACGTTTTTTCGGTGAGCAACCTCGCGATCTCCGAGACGTCCGCACGAAGCTGGTCGGCGCTTACCGCGTAAAAATCCAGGTAAAGGTGATTGAGCAAATACTGCGCATCGGCGCGTACCCGGTATCCGAAAACGACGCTACTGCGGTTCTTGCTGAAGAAACTCCACTCCGGCCTTACGTCGAGGGAGTAAACCGTCTTCTTGCGTGGAACGATGTAGAGCCGGGTCGGAGCCTGGATGCCGAAACGGAAGCCTGATTGCTTGTCAGCAGTCGGCACGTAAAAGCTGGAGTCGTATCCGATGTCCGAGAGCTGAATGGTGTTGAGTAGGTAGAACGCCCCGTGATGAAAATGCGCCTTGCGCAGGTCGTTGGCAATCTCCTGGCTCGCAGAAAAGGCACGCTCGCGGTCTCGCAGACCGTTTTGCGCGTGCAGACCCCGGGCACAGCAGGCTGCCACCAGAGCGACGATAAGTAGCCGCTTTCTTTGCCCCACGAACCCTCCACTTACTTGACGAAAACTGGGATAGTCGAAAATTGACCCCCACGATGGTAGCACGGCCTCTACAATGCCCCGCACAGGAGAATTTAATGCGGAAGGGCGCAGACCTCGGGCTGTTCGTCTTGCTGTTGGTCTATCTGGTCTGGGTGCCGATGCCGTTCGGCTCAGCGACGGATTCCTCCCAACTGCCTCTCATCGTACCGCCTCTGGTCATCTGCGCGTTGGCTGCGCTTCTTCAGGCATCGAAAGAACGGCCCTTCCGCATGACGACTCCAGGCTTGATCTGGACGGCCGGAGCTGTCCTTTTCGCGGCCGTGATCGGAATCCAACTCATTCCCATGCCACTCTCTTTTCTCCGTCTGCTATCTCCGCAAACGGCAGCGATCTGGGGCCGCGCAGGCCGTCTGGCTACGCTTGCCGGCGTGCCGTCGCCTCGGTTCTATCCACTCTCGCTCGCTCCCTCGCTTACGGCGCTGCATCTCGCTCGATTGCTCGCCTACACGGCAACGTTTCTTGCCGCAATGATTCTCGTTCGGGACATGGTGAGGCGAACGGTGATGGCCTCCGTGTTCGCAGGACTTGCGGTATTCGAAGCCGTTTACGCAGTCAATGAGACCGCCACCGGTAACTACGCGGTCTGGGGATGGAAGAACACGCTCATCTTCGGCCGTGCCACCGGCACGTTCGTCAATCCGAACCACTTCGCGCACTATGCGGCCATCCTTCTGCCGATGTCGCTCTATCTTTCGGCATATGCGTGGCACACCGCCGCCCCTGCCGGAGCGCTGTTTGGGCGGCGAATGGTCAAGCTGATCGAGAGGCGCATCGTTCCTTTTTCCTGCGGACTGCTCGCGGCGATGGCTTCAATCGCTGCGGTGCTCGTGTCGGAGTCGCGCGGCGCCATGCTGGCCGTCATCGGAGGCTTCGCAATCGTCGGCGGCATCGCCAGCCCCGGACGGAGCGGAGCGATGCGCGGTTTGCTGATTGGCGGCCTGATCATCGCGGCCATCCTTGCGGTTGTCCTTCTCCTGGGCCGCACCGAGGTGCTGAGCCGGATCGAGCAAAGCCAGGCCTCGCAATTGAGCAGCCGGCGTGCGTCCTTCGTCGGCGCGATACGCATGTGGGAACTATTTCCGGTGTTTGGAAGTGGCGCGGGTACGTATCAGGACGTGGTGCTGATGACGCGTGCGACGTCGAGTCAGGTCCTCGCCAACCATGCGCACAACGACTACGCGGAGATTCTGGCCACCACCGGCGCCGCCGGTTTCGCCGTCGCCGTTCTTTCGCTACTTGGGGGATACGCGGCATTGGCAAGGAACGCGTTTTCGGACGGTGGCGAGCCGATGAGCTGGCGTCGCCGCGCGTTCAAAACAGCCGCCCTCACGAGCATCGCCATCGCCATCATCCACGGGCTCGTCGATTTCAATTTCTTCATCCCCGCGAATCCGATCACGCTCGCAGCCATTGCGGGCGCCGCCGTGGTCGCTAAAGAGTCTTGAGGCTCGCGACGCGAATCCGCCGGGACGTGAGTTTTCTCGTGGTCGGATTTGCCAGCACTACCTCGATGCGATGCTCTCCCGGGTTTCCGACCGGGACGACGATGTCCTGTTTCGGCCCGAGGTCGCGTTCGGCGCGTAAATGGTCGTCGACATAGATCTCAACGTACGGCCGCACGGCGTCCGTCTCCAGAGTCTGGAGACTCAAGGCGATTCCGTGGCTGGCATCGATCGTCCGCCAGGCGCGGCCGCAGATGTCGGAGCCGCACAACCCCTGCCAGTCGTGATCATTGGTTACGACGCGGCGCGGATCATTGGAAGACGTCTCGAGTTGATACGCGCGTACTTTCAGATCCAGGGCCTTCGCCAGCCGGATCTGCGTTTCTGTGGACGCCACTCCCTGGCTGCGCGTGATCACCTCGAGTCCGTCGAGCGGCCCGAGGTCGTGCCGGATCGCGTACTCAATGAGCCCGTCGTAAAAACCTCCGCGGTTAGGAGCGCTGCTGAGCGGTCGTTGATGCAATTCCTCCAAAAGAGCTTTGATCATCGGCTCGTCAGCTTCGTGATACGGAGGAGATTGGAAGTTGCTCACGAGCTCTTCGGGCGTGTCTGCGTCGAGGCGCGCTCTCAGTTCGTCAAGCCTCTTCTGCTGCAGGCCTGCGCGGAGATCGCGATAATCCGCGAATCTGCCGCTCGCCAACGCCATATTCATCAACGATGCAACCGTGTTTGCTGTTTGCGGACCTGATTGTCGAAGGTACGTCAGATCGCCTGTGAGCTCGAAAATGGGCTGCTCCATCCGGACGAACACGATGGGATCGCGCATTAGCTTTGCGAACGCGCTGAGGGCATCTCGCTGGTCGTCCTTTGACAACTCCCACCAATGGAAGAATGCCGCACGCGCAAAGGCGGTGGGCGGATCCGTTCGCTCGGGTGCGAGCAGAGATGCGTGCTCGTACGCCGTGCGCCAAAGCAATACGCGCGTCTTCAGTCCCGTATCGAGCGCGACCTCGGTCAGTGCGCTCGCCGCAGGCCAGTCAGTCGGGTTACGGGCGATCCTCATCGCCAGCAGGCGCGCGTCTCCCGGCGGCGGCACGTTGCCGAACGCCGGTGGATCGACGAGAAACCATGTGGCCGCCGTCAGCATCACAACGGTCGCGATGACCAGAAACGCTCGTGAGCCGCGGCCGGTCACGTCAGGACTTTCTCCCACGAGGCCATCGCGATCGACGGCGCGAACTTCTCGTCGTACAGCGAACGACCGCGACGGCCCATCGCTCGTGCGCGCTCGGGATTTGTGGCCAGCACGCGGATGCAGCGCGCCAGTCCAGCGCCGTCGCCGGATTCGACAACCATTCCGCAGTCATATGTACGGATGATACGCGCCAGTTCGCCATTCGCACTTCCGGCGAACAGCACGGGACGGGCGACGGCGAGAATTCCGTAGAACTTGCTCGGAACGATCAACCCTTCAAGCGATGGCAGCAGCGTGACGAGATGCGCATCCGCCGCGGAGAGGCTCTCGCTCAACTTTTCCAGCGGTGCGTAACCGGCAAAACGAACGTTGGGCAGGCGTTCGTTGCGAATGATGTCGAGCTGCGCGCCGCCTCCGGTGACGAGAAACTCGATCGTCTTGTCGTCGCGCAGCTCGCGCATTGCCGCCAGCATCGTGCTCGCGTCGTGTGCGCGCCCGAGGTTGCCTGAGTAGCCGGCGACGAACCGGTCGTGAGTTTGTTCGATCGGGCGGAGCGACGCATCGGCCCAGTTGTGAATGACAACGGCGTTCGGCAGCCGGTACGCCATCGACTCGCCAAGGGCCACGTTGACTCGGGCGCGCCGCAGCGACCAGTTGCGGATCCCGCGCAACACGCGCAGTGATCGCATGCCGAGGGCCTCGGCTACTTCCGGGAAAAGATCCTGCGTCCAGTTGACGAGTGAGGCGCCGCGCAGCCTCGCCGCGATCGCCGCGACGACCGAGATCAATGGCGGATCGGTAAGCGCGACGATGGTTGTTTTCCGACTCGTCCGCCGGAACAGAGCAACGAACGCGCTCGCATAAAACGTCGCGTAATCGACGGCCCGGCCGGGAAGAAAGCCGCGTCCGAAACTGCTCGACCACACGCGCGTCACGGCCACGCCGCGCACGGTTTCGCGCGCTGGAAGACGCGCCGCCGCGTCGTCGTATCGCTGCCGGCTGGTCACGACCTCCACATGCCACCCGCGTCCGGCCAGATGAAAAGCAAGGTCGGAGAGCATCTGACTTGTTGCAGAATGATCGGGATGGAAGAAGCGATTCACGAAGACGACGTGCCGCGCGCTCATGCGTTTGTGGACATTATGCGGTCAGCACCCACTTGCGAGCGTAGCGCCGGCGGCCCGCCGGCTGTACCGCCGCCGGCCCGGCGGCGACTCCCAACATGATCATCCTCGGAATCAACGCCCATCACGCCAACGCCGCCGCCGCGATCATTGTCGATGGCAAACTCGTCGCTGCCGCCGAAGAAGAGCGCTTCCGCCGCATCAAGCACTGGGCCGGCTTCCCGTCTGTCGCTATTCGCTATTGCCTCGATGAAGCACGCGTCGATCTCAACGACGTCGATCACATCGCCGTCAACCGCGATCCGAATGCGCGCCTCTTCCAGCGCGCGAAATTCATCCTGGCCAAACGTCCCTCGATCGGCGCCATTCGCAAGCGTCTCGCCAATCGCGCAAAGATCGTCAGCCTCGACGAAGAGCTGCGGCAGGCTTTCAGTATCGAGACGCTGAAACCGGTTCTGCATCACGTAGAGCATCACCGCGCGCATCTCGCATCGGCGTACTTTGTCGCGCCCTTCGTCGACGCGGCAGTTCTCTCCGTCGACGGCTTCGGCGACTTCGTCAGCTCGATGTGGGGCGTCGCTTCGCGCAACAAGATTGAGGTGCTCGGCGAGATCGGATTCCCGCACTCGCTCGGCATTTTCTACACAGCCATGACCCAATACCTCGGATTTCCGCACTACGGCGACGAGTACAAAGTCATGGGCCTGGCGCCGTACGGCAAGCCGGCGAAAATCGACGCGATGCGCGACATCGTTCATGTCCAAACCGACGGCACGTTCCGACTCAACCTCGATTACTTCACGCATCACTCCGCCGGTCTGGACATGGTCTGGCAGGGCGGAATGCCGGTCATCGGCCCGGTCTATTCGCAGCGCCTCATCGACCGCCTCGGCCCAATGCGCGCGCCCGACGATCCGATCGAACAGCGTCACAAGGACCTTGCGGCATCGATGCAGGCAATGTTCGAAGAAGCCTTCTTCGCGCTTGCCAACGCGCTCTACGAAAAAACGAAGAACCCGCGCTTTTGCCTTGCCGGCGGCTGCGGCTACAACAGCGTCGCCAACGGGATGGTCTTCGATCGCTCACGGTTCCGCGATCTCTACATCCAGGCCGCTGCCGGCGACGCCGGTGGTGCGATCGGCGCCGCCTACTGGGTTTGGAACGAGCTTCTCGGCAACACGAAGTCGTTCGTGATGACGCACGCCTATTGGGGCCCGGAGTACGACGACATCGCCATCGACGAATCGATCGAAGCGCGCCGCGCCGATCTCGATGCCGCCAACTGCACGATCGAGCGCGTCAGCGACGTTCGCGATCTTTGCCGTCGCACGGCCGCGCAAATCGCGGAAGGCGATGTCGTCGGCTGGTTTCAGGGACGCATGGAATGGGGTCCGCGCGCACTCGGCAACCGCTCCATCGTCTGCGATCCGCGCCGGGCCGACATGAAGGACATCCTCAACAAAAAGATCAAGCGCCGCGAATCGTTCCGCCCGTTCGCGCCGTCCGTTCTGCGCGACGCCGTCGGCTCCTGGTTCGAGACCGACTACGACGTGCCGTTCATGCTGCAGGTCTACCAGATCCGCGAAGAGAAACGCGCGCAGATTCCCGCAGTTACGCACGTGAACGGATCGGGGCGTCTGCAATCGGTCGACGAGAGTCAGAACGCGCGCTACTATCATCTCATCGAAGCCTTTCGCGACGTCACCGGCGTCCCGCTCGTCCTCAACACGTCGTTCAACGAGAACGAGCCGGTCGTTAACACCCCAGCCCAGGCTCTCGACTGCTTCCTGCGGACGAAGATGGACGTGCTGGTGATGGGCGACGTGATGATCCGGCGTGCGTGATACCGTTTGGGAAATCACAGTCTGCGGAGGATGTATGGAGAACGTCGTCAGCCTTCTCGATGCCGAAGTGCAGCAACGCCATCTGCTCAATCACGAGTTTTATCAGCGCTGGAGCGCGGGTGAACTATCGCGCGCCGAGCTCGAAGAGTACGGTCGCCAGTATTACCACTACGCGCTGGCGTTTCCGACATTCCTGAGCGGGATGCATGCGCACACCGAAGACATGGTCATCCGCCAGCATCTTCTCGAGAATCTGATCGAAGAAGAGCGCGGTCCGGAGAACCATCCGGAGCTCTGGCTGCGTTTCTGCGAAGCGCTGTCGCTCGATCGCTCTGATGTCACCTCGGCGGCGCCGAACGCTGCCACGCTCGCGCTGATCGACTCGATGCGTGCCGCCGCGCGGAGTGAGTCGCTGCACGAAGGTCTGGCCGCGCTCTACGCGTACGAGTCGCAGATTCCGTCAGTGGCCAAAGCAAAGATCGACGGTCTCGCGGCGTGGTACGGCATCACCGACCCGCGCGATGTGGCCTTCTTCTCCGTGCACATGACCGCCAACGTCGAGCACGCCGGCACGGCACGAATGCTCCTCGACCAGTTATGCGACACGCCGGAGAAATGCGAACAGGCGCGCGCATCGGCGGCGCGCACTCTCGAACGGCTGTACGAGTTCCTCGACGCCGTGACCGTGAACTAGTCCTGAACAACCGGCAGCTTTCTGCAATGAAACGCGTCCAGAACTTTGCAGCGCTCGGGCAAGATCGCCTCACCGATTGAGCTCGCTAGTGTTCTCCGGGACTACCCCGGTGGTCTCCGGGACTACCCCGGTAGTCTGTGTAGTCTGTGGAACCACCTGAGTAGTCTCTGCGACTACCTCGGTAGTCTGTGGAACTACCTGGGTAGTCTCTGCGACTACCTCGGTAGTCTGTGGAACTACCTGGGTAGTCTCTGCGACTACCCAGGTAGTCTCGGGAGCTGCTTGGGCAGTCTTTAGGACTACACAGGTAGTCTCTGGAACTACCGCAGTGGTCTCTGCGACTACCCTGGTAGTCGCCGGAACCACCATGGTAGTCGCCGGAACCACCACGGTAGTCGCCGGAACTACCCGGGTGGTCTCAGGAGCTGCCCCCTACACGTCCCGCCCGTCGTTTCTCGTCGTTCACAGGTGAGCTCGTAACTATGGCGGAGAGGATGCGCAGACTTTGGGTTGTTCTAGATTCGGGTCTCGTCTTCTCAACGCCGCGCTGGATGGATTCGTAAGGGAGTGCGGTCGTCTCGACCGCGGGCACTCGGGCGTCCCCGCCCGGGTGCTGTCCGGGCGGAGTCTAAATTCGTCAGTCTGGAGAAGGTGCACGATCGGAATGACCTGGATCAGAGAATGCGAGCCGGATCACGCCTCGAAGTGCTCCTGATCTCTGATCCTCTTCTGATCTCCGATTACTTCGTCGCGTTACTTCGTCGCGAGAATCAGGTAATCGCCATCGGCGGCTCCATCGCGAAGCAACTCGAGACGGAACCGCGCTTGTTCCAGCGCGGACCAGCAACGTTCTTGTTGGATGTGGCCGTGAGTCGAGAGGACGATGGCCAGTCCTGTCGAGTCGAGGAGAGCCTTCGCGCCGCGGAGAGCGTCGGACTCAGCTCCTTCGATATCCATCTTGATGAATGCCGGCCGCGGGGCGATTCCGTTTGCGATCACGTCATCGAGCGAAGTGGTCGTCACTTCGAGGTCGCCCGCATCCGTGAGTTGTCCCATCGACGCATGCTGGCCACTTCGGAACCGCGCTGAGCCGCTTGCTTTGGCAATCGCCAGCGGCTGCATCGTGACGTTCGTAATGCCGTTGAGCTGCAGATGCCGTTCGAGATAGTGGAGATTCCGAGGGAGTGGCTCGAAGGCGTAGACATGACCGTTCTGTCCGACGAGTTTCGCGGCGAGCAGCGTGAAGAATCCGACATTGGCTCCGATGTCGAAGACCACGTCGCCGGGTTTCACCCTCTCGCAAAACAGCCGTTGGACGTGCGACTCGTAGGTGCCAAGCCATGAGCCGTGCGGCGCCGAGCCGGCGATCCATCGATAGCGGCGGAGGGGGCCGGAAAGGATGCGCATGACTGCACCACGCGGCACGAGCTGGAGCGGCAGGCGGATGATCGTTTTCAGACGGTCGCGAAGACTCAATTGCGCCTCCTGAATAATTCGATCGAGAGGATCCATTCGGCGAGGAATCGTTCGTACGCATACCGCAGCCCGGCGGAGCCGTCGAGAATGGTGCGCTTCGCAAACAGAACGTACGGCAGCACGAGAAACGGGGATACGACGCGAAGTTTTCGCATTCGGCCGGAAAGCGGGAGCTGTCGCCACGGCGTTCCGCGCAGTTTCTCCGCTTCCCTGCGCATGTAGACCTTTTGCCGGTCGATGAAGCGGTTGAGGTTTTTGCGGTCGTCGTGAATCAAACGCGCCCGCAAACGCAGGACGCGGTCATGCAGGCGAACACGCTGCGTATGGCCATCCTGCCAGATCTCAAACGCTCCACGGCGGAGCAGCACGACTCGCGGCGTGTAGAGCGTCGCCCGGAGCGGACGTCCGTTGATCGCGTACGTGAACGCAGCCTCGTAGCCGGCAACGTCCAACGGTGGATCGAGACTCGCAATCTCGTTCACGAAATTCTCAGGCACGTAGTAGTCGGCATCGAGCGTCAGCATCCATTCGGTCGTCACCTTCGAGACCGCGAACTTCCACTGGTCTGCGTGCGTGTCGAAGGCACGCCGCCACAGACGCACGTTGGCAAATCGACGGGTGATGGCAGCCGTCGCGTCGGTGCTCTCGCTGTCGACCACGATCACTTCGCGCGCCCACGTCAGCCGCGACAGCGTGCGTTCGATGTTGTCTTCCTCGTTGCGGGTGAGGATCACGGGTGTGATGCGATCGAGCATCGCGACGCATGGTAGCAGCGCGGGATCAGAGGCCGGCTTCGCGTTTGACCGCGCGTTTGAGAGCGCTGTGAAGCAGGACTGCGTTTCGGAATCCGAAGAGACGCGCCAGAATGCGCATTAGTTGTTGCTGCTCTTCGTCGCGCGGCTGGAACAACGGATCGAGCGCGCGGATGTGCGCGGCGGCCGCATCGAATGCGGCCCGATCAGTGAGGCTGAGCACGCGAAGCTCCTTGTAGAAATACTGAGCGAGGCGCTTGCGACGCGCGTCCGTGAGCAATCCTGCTCCGGAAAGGCGCTCCTCGATTTTCTGCAGAATGCGATGGTGCTCGCGTGCATTTGCAAGCATCGACGTGTTCGTTGCGCGTGCGCCCATGTGCTCGCGCATGATGTACGAGACACCGGGCAGGGTCACGATCCGCGTTGCGCCGAGCGCGGCCTGGCAGAAGTAATCCCAGTCATCAAGCTTTCGAAGCGTGGGATCCCAGCGCCAATCCGTTCGCCGTGCGTAGAGTGCGGCAGATGTCGGAACTGCCTGACCGGCGAGGATGTCGTCGATGATGTCGTGAAAGGGTGGCGCGTCGTACGTTCTGACCTGGCCATTCGACTCTGAGCTCCATCCGGAAACGACGATGTCTGCGCCCGAAGACTCGATGGCTCGCACCTCGGCGGGCAAATGGCCGGGAGCGAGGACGTCATCGGAGTCGAGAAACTTCACATAGGTCGCGCGCGAGAGCTCGAGGCCTCGATTCCTCGCCGCTGATTGGCCGCCGTTGGTTTCCATCCGGACGCATCGAATTCGAGGATCGTCGTAAGCGCGCAACGCGTCCCAGGTTCCGTCAGTAGACGCATCGTCGACGACCACAATTTCGACCGCCACGTTCGGTGCCGCACGAAGCGCAGATTCGATCGCCTCACGAACCAACGCCTCGCGGTTGTAGACGGGAATGATGATGTCAACGGTTGCCAATCGATTTCCTCATCTTGCCGAAGCGCGCGCAGCGATCGCCAGATAGTGTTGCTCCATTTGCGCGGCAACGCGGTCCCAATTGAACCGTGCCATCACGAGCTCACGTCCTCGTTTTCCCATTGCCACGCGGCGTTCGCGATCGCCCAGAAGATTCCGGATCGCCGACGCCAGCGGCTCAGGGGCGTTGCTGCTTACGATACCCGCGCCGGCCTCCGCAACGTCGCTGGCGAGGCCGACTTCAGGCGTCACAATCACCGGCAATTCCGCGGCCATCGCTTCCAGAACGACGTTACCGAAGTTCTCGGAGAGCGAAGGCAGAACGAGCGCCGTCGAAGTTCGCAGCAGCTCTTCCTTCAACGTGCCTCCGACCGGACCGCGAAAGTCGACGCGGCCGGCGATGCCGAGGGTTTCTGCTTGTGCGCGGAGTTTCGGCGTCAGCTTCTCCTCGTCGTTTCCGGCGATAACCAACTTGACTCCGGGCACTCGTTGCAGCGCATCGAGAAGACGATCGAGTCCTTTCTTCCAGTTGATGCGGCTGAGAAAAAGGAGTGTGTCTTCGCGACGAGAAGCCGCGGTTACCGCAGGGAGATCGATCCCATTCGGCAGGACGAACGGATCGGGCAGCGGGATCGCGATCTGACGGGCGTCATCCCATTCCCGCTGTGCCGTGAAGTGGATTGCCGCGGCCTGACGGAAGGTGCGCTGCTCAACGATTCGAATCCATGAGCGTTTGGCGAACGAGCTCTTGCGCCGGATCAGTTCGGGAACGAGCATTCCTCGGGGCGAGACAACGTATGGCACGTGCGCTCGTTCCGCTGCGCGCGCGGCAGCATACGTGGGCCAGAGAAAGACCGAGTGAAGGTGGAGAACGTCGTATGTTGAGGAACGCTCCGCAAGCGCTTGCCGCATGGCCGGTGAGAAAAAGAGTCGCCGCCGCAGTCCGGCGAACGGCGAGGCAGTCGCGCCGAAATAATGAACGCGAACGCCGTCGAGGTTCACTGGAGTATTGAGCGGCACATCCGAGTCACGATCACCATCGACGTTGGTCGTGAAGACATCGACCTGATGACCGCGGACCGCCAGCGCCTTGCACAATCCGTGGACGGCGTAGATCGGGCCTCCGTAGCGTGTCGCCGGAAGGTAGGTCGGAACGACGTGGAGGATCCGCACGCGCTACGGTGCTACGTGGTGACCGGTGCCGTCAATGGCATTTGCGTTGGGTGGGTTTCGCTCACGGTGGCAGCGGCCAGTCGCTCGTCGAGCGCGGCCGTTGCAAACAGGCATCCGGTGAAGAACGCGGCCAGAAGCGTCAGCACGGCATCGGAATAGGCTTGCGCGGACGCCATGAACTCGACGATGTTCGCGATGACGATTCCGAATAGGGCCGCGCGGGTGAGCTGCGTCGATCCGATAACATCCGGGTGACTGGATATTTTCAGCATCGTCATCAACATGGCCAAACCGAGGACGGCTGCGGCAATGAGGCCGGGGATGCCGAGCTCCATGGCCAGTTTCCCCAAACCGCCTTCCTGCCAGCCCAGCCTGGCTACCCCACTCTCGTTGAGGACGTGGTAGGCGCCTTGCGTGGCTGATCCAAGGCCCGCACCCATGATTCCGGATTGCTCGATGGTCCCTCCGAGACCGCCTTCGAGCCGGTCATAAATCTCACCCTGTGTCGTTGCAGCGCCTTGTGTGTAGACGCTCGATTTTTCATTCTGAGAGACCTTGGTGATTACGAAGAACGTCACCAGGCCCAGCGCGGCAAATGCGGTGACGTGGACTGCAGAGAGACGGCGAAAATAGCGCCAGAGAAACGCGACAAGAAAAACCGCAATCATGTAGAGAGCCTTGCGCCGTCCGCTGAGGAGGCAGTTGAGGAAGCCCCAACTAGCGACTAGCATCCATATCCATGTGCGGCGCAGCGTGCGCAAACGCAGAACCATGATGATGCCGATGATCGTCAGAATCGCCGCGTGCAATCCCATGATGTCCGGCGCGCGGTAGAAGCCGGAGAGCAAGCGGATCTCCAGCCCAGTCATATAACGCCAGTTCCCTTCCGATAGGGCCACGGTTCCGAGGGCGCGCCAGTTGACATTCAGGTACTCCAGCGGCGTGCCGATCATCGCGATCGAAGTGACGACGGCGTAAAAGCGGAAAAGAGCGTAGAGCTGTTCTTCGCGTTGGAGGTAGGTGTAACCCAGGATGACGGCGGGGATCGGTGCGAGATAGGTGAAAAGGCCAAGCGCTGGGGCTTTCCATCCGTCGAGCCCGAAGGTAAAGAGGCCGTTGACGGCTGCGAGAAACAGGAAAAATAGGACGACCGCCAGACCACCGTAGAGATTCGAGAAGCGCTTGGTGAATTCGCGCGCGTGCGACTGCAATGTTTTCTGCGCCGTGAAAATGATGACGAAGTAGATGAGGACGATAGTGAGAGACATCGCTACAGGAGTGCCCGGTGTGAGCTTGCGGGCCGGGTCCTGCAGTACGCCGACCAGGATGGCCAGCAGCCAACCCCTCCTCCAGTCGGAGAGAGCAATGGCCACAGAGAGGAAAACCACGGCGAAAAAGATGACGGTAATCGGAGACATGCGGCTCGTTCAGGGGAACGCGGTTGGTCCGCGCTCCATTTCTTGCGCAGAAGGCGCCAATCTCCGTCCCCGCCGCGCGAGCCGCAGGGCCAGACTGAGCCCGCGGACCTCTCCGATCAGTTTCGTCGGGATCGTCCAGGGATGGCTGAGGTGGTAGCGCGTGAGCACGTTGCGGCGCATCCGTCCGAGGGCGTAACGCCAAAGGGGCGCACGGTGATGAATGGCAAAGTAGTAATCGCCAGCCGAATGAGCGGGCGAAAGGCTGCTTCGATGATCTCCGTACGATCGAAGGCCGCCACTGGCCAGCTTGAGATGGCGCAGCATCGCCTCGGGCGCAAACCAGACCTTGCCACCGGCGGCGATCATGCGTAGCGCAAAATCCGTTTCGAACCGATAGCCGGCCCCGACGAAGTTCTCGTCGAAGCCGCCGATGGCAATGGCGTGCTCGCGTTTCACGGAGAGATTGCCGGCCATCACGTTGGCAACGAAGCGGCCGGAATCGTGGTTGAAATGAAACTCGAGATCGTCTTCCGGCTGCTCGAAATGCTGGGCCTCTTCTCCCGGCTGGAGGATCTGTCCGACGACCGCCCAGGTTTCGCTGCGCGCGTGGGCGCGTTCGTGCGCGGCGATCAATCCCGATGACGGCTCGATGTCGTCGTCGAGATAGAGGACGACCGGCGTGCCGGCCGCGAGCAGTGCCACGTTCATGGCATGCGGGATCGATGGCGCATCGAGCCGGATCAGTTGCATGCGCCCCTCCCGGTGCCATCGCGCCAATGGCTCATTCGTCTCCGGACTCTGATCGACAACGATGATCGCGTCGGGCGGCGGATCGAGCGCGAAGAGACGCGCCACGGTCTCGACGACGATCTCCCCGCGGTTGTACGTCGGAATGGCGACCGTGATCACTTCGTCCGCCTTTGGTCGAGATCGCGAACGGCTGCTTTGACGCCATCGACGCCGCGAGCAAACGTCCAGGTGTCGATGATCTGGCGTGAGCGCTCGGCCATTCGACGGCGCAATGTCTCATCATCGGCGAGCCGCGTCATCGAGACTGCGAGCGCGGCAGCGTCTCCGGCCGGGTAGATGAACGCGTTTTCGCCTTCGAGCACGATGTCACCAATCGAACCGCAACGATCGGTGACGATGACCGGCAGACCGCACGCCATCGCCTCGTTGATCACCGCTCCGCGCGGCTCATACGTCGAAGGCAGGACAAAGACATCCGAGATTCCGTAGTACTTCGGCAACTCGCTCTGGTTCACGAAGCCGGCGAAGTGTGCGCGGTTCAGACCGTGCTCGCGGGCGTAGGCCTCGAGCGGCTGGCGAAGGACGCCGTCGCCGAGAAAAAGGATTGCCGCCCGATCGCGATCCGTCATCTGCTCGTAGGCGTGCAGCAACGTCATCGGATCCTTGCGCTCGACGAGCTTCGCGGAGAAAACGAAGACGGTCTGGCCGGGCCCGATGCCGAGTCGCTCCCGCATCGCTTCTCGTTCCGTCGTCGTGAGGCGGCTGGCATCGGTGAAGCGTTTGTTGTCGACCGCCCACGGCAGGAGAAAGAAGTGGTCGGGGTCGGCACCGTAGTGACGGTAGTAGTCCGCATTCAGTGCCCCCGAGACCATGAAGCCGGCGGCATTACGAAAGAGAGTGCGCAGCAACCGCGCCCGCGTGCGCCGGCGCAATGTCGTTTCCTGCGGCGGAAAACTGCTATCGCCGTAAAGAAAAAACGGGATGCCGGACAGGCGGCAAGTGAGGATGCCGAGCAGCGCGCTGACCGACCCCCATCCGAGCATGAAGATCGCCATCTCATACTTTCCGCGCCGGAGTGCCGGGACGATGCCGGGATTGATGTGTCGCGTCCATCCCCGGTTGCTGTCGTGGACGAGATTGCGCAGGGAAAGGTAGCGATAGCCACTGAGCAGTTCCACATCCCACTTCAGTGCTGTTCCCATGTCCGCATCGCGATAGGTGCGCACGCCGGCTGTAGAGCAATAGAGCACCGTCAGATCGATCTCGGGATCGGCGGCCAGCAGACGAAAAAAAGGATCCTGATATTGGATCACGTGCGAAGCGACGATGACGATGCGGCGGCGTCTCACTCCCGTCATCTTCGCATAGCGTCTCGGGCCGCCAGGCGCGCGCGATAAAAGTCCGTCAGCTCGCGCGCGACGCGGTCCCAGGAATAGCTGCGCGCGGTGTTGGCCGCCGCGACACTCATTGCTGCCGCGCGGCCGGAATCGCGGATGATCGCCAGCGCGGAATCCGCGACTGCATCGGCGTCGCCTGCCGGCACGAGAGCTCCGTCGACGCCGTTCTCGATGACGTCGTGCATCCCTCCCACATCGCTCGCCACGACGCAGAGGCCGCGGCTCATGGCCTCGAGAAACGCTTTTCCGAAGCCTTCGAAAAACGATGGAAAGAGAAAGATGCCATGGGCGTCGTAGACGTCGCGCAGCGCTTCCTGCGTGGTCCAGGGAATCACATCGAGCAACTGATTGGCTTCAGCGGTGAGCAACGCACGAATGTTCTCCTCGCTCGCGCGGTCACAGACCCAGGTGAACCGCAAGTCCGGTTCGGCACGTGCGAGTTGATTCAGCGCGGCTGCGGCGATCATCGGTCCTTTGACGAACGCGAACTGCCCCACGTTGAGCACGCGGCGCAAGCGCTGCGAGTCCATCGGCGGTGCGTCCGTGCGGAGGAAGGAATCGGGAGGGGCCTGCGGGATCAATGCGATCCGTTCCCGCGGGACGCTGAGACGTTCGTGAAGGAATGCCGCGTCGAGAGATGAGGAGACGACATGTCCGTCGGCCTCCCGCGCGATCGTGTACGCATGACGATTGAGGAATGGTGTGAGCGTTCGGGTAGCGGCCCGCCGCATGAAGCTGCGTTCATCGCTTCCGAGCTTCTCGATCCACGGCCGCAGCGTCGCTTCGAGATTCAGCTCGAACCCGTGCGAGCGATGGATAAACGCCGTGCGCGGCGAAAGCCGGTGCACGGCGCGCGCAGCGCGAAACCCGTGCGGCTGGTTGACGTGGATGACGTCATAGTCCTTGCGCCGCAACGCGGCCACCACGGCCCGCTCATACGCCCTCGGCTGCTCCAACAAAATATGGAGATTGCCGTGCCGGATGCGCCGCCCGAGGTCGTCCGACCAGACCGCATCGACATCGTGACCGAGAGCCTGAAGCGCCCTCAATGTCTGCACTTCAGTTCCGGCAGCGCCCCGATCCGGATCGGCCGGCGTATCGGACATCATTAACACTTTGAGCTGCATGCAGTGTCCTAGAACTGGAAATACAGAAACGGGGAGCCGCTCGATCCCACAACCCGCAGCACAGCCAGCAGGAAAATAGCTGCCAGAAGAACGACGCGCCATCCACGCAGACCGGCGGCGACAGCCATCTCGGCGGTCGGTCCAAAATGAGTCAATGCTCCAGCCACAAGAATCAGGAACAGCAGCGCTGGTGTTGCGACGTTCATCCCCGCTGCCGGAACAACCATGTGTCGCCAGATCGTCGCGGCGTCCTCAAAAGTCGCGCTACGAAACAGGACCCAACCAAAGACGACGAGCAGGAACGTAGCGAGACGCTGCAGAAACACCGGAAGCCGATCCCACCACGAGCGGCCATCGCGGTACCCGATGAGCAGCATTCCATGGAACCCTCCCCAAGCCACGAATGTCCAGCTTGCTCCATGCCAGAGTCCTCCCAGGAGCATCGTCACCAGGAGGTTCGCGCGCGTATGCCACGCAGAGCCTCGACTACCGCCCAGAGGGACATAAACGTAGTCTCGGAGAAAGCGGGACAGGCTCATGTGCCAACGCCGCCAGAAGTCGGACGGATTGAGGGCCTGATAAGGCCGGTCGAAGTTGGAAGGGATTCGCATCCCGAACAGAAGGCCAAGTCCGATCGCCATGTTGCTGTAGCCGGAGAAGTCCAGAAGCAACTGATAGGAGTACCCGATTGCGCAGATCCATGCCGAGGACGTGGACAAGAGCGCCGGGTGCGCGAACGCGGGGTCAATGTATGCGGCGATCGGATCTGCCAGACAGACCTTTTGAACCATCCCGATCGCAAAAAGAGACCAGCCGGCATCGGCAAACTGGGTCCGTCTCTTGGATTCCAGCGATTCGAGATCGCTCTGCAATTCACGAAACCGGATGATCGGGCCGGCAACGAGTTGTGAAAAGAGCGACACATAGGTAGCAAACTCGAGCAGGTTCCTCGTGGGACGAATCGTTCCCCGGTATGAATCGACGATGTAGCTGATTGTGTGGAATGTGTAAAACGAGATACCCACGGGAAGAATGATGTTCAGCTGTGGTAGCGGCTGCCGGCCAACCATGAAAACGGAGTTCACACTACGCAATGCGAAATCGGCGTATTTGAAAAACCCGAGAAGAGAGAGGTCCAGCGCGATCGGCGCAATGAGGAGGAAGCGCCTAACAGACCGAGATTGCCATTTTAGGAAGCCGAGGCCAGCCAGATAACTGACAGCGGTCGATAGCGCAATTAGCAGGCAAAATGATGGCCGCCAATACCCATAGAACACGTAGCCTGTAATCGTAAGCCAGAGGTACCGGCTGTTCCTGTCGCGAAGGTTCCAATAAACCAGATATGTAATCGGGAAAAATGCAAAGAGAAAAACGGCGCTGTTGAAAAGCATCGTTTACCGACTGCCCAATGCAGCATCCAGACCTGCCTGCCGTCGGGCCATCAAACCCGCCACTACCTCTGTACCACAGGCGGTCCAGTGCGTGTCGTCCCTGTAGTAGATTCGACAGCCCCGAAATCTTTCGTTGGCAACAGAGCGCTGCAGGCTCTCAAGAGGATTGATGACATCGATATCGTGACGCCGAAGCGCGCTCTGGAGTCGATCGAGATGCGTACCCGCGTTACGCGCACCGGCGAAATCGTCCCGAAGATAGGGCGAGTAAACGGTGAGTTTGTCGGGTATTAAAACCACCGACACAGAATAGCCGGCTCGTTTTAACGCAACACAAAATTCCGCGATGCTTGAAGCGGTCCCCTCTACCTGACTCGCGCTTGGAGGGGTAACGAGACGAGCATCTTCCTCAGGGCGCGTGAGAAGTCTTGTGCCGTCCCGAAGATAATGGGCTGAAGCACTCGCTGCGCCCGTTGGTAGGATCGACCAGGTTTCCAGTCGTCTTTGAAGAGACCGTCCCAGTTGACGGACGAGCGAAGTCTCCAATCTTCGCTTAACCTGCCGCGCGATCTCTCTGTAGGGCCGATGGATCCACCTTCGCCAGGCAACGTCGGAAAGCCCAAGCCGGTGCCAGATCCGATACGGAGTTCCGTGAGCGATCTCACTCGTCGGAAGGCTATCTGAGCGCTCAAGGACCAGGAGATAGACACGACGGACTTGAGGAAGGTGAGCCAACAAGTGTTCAAGTTCCGGAAGTCCATCGTCGTCGTCAGTATAACGTCCCGAGTTATACGTGGGTATTGCTGTCAAGCGCGTGTATTGAGCCGGAAGAGCGGCCTGGTCCGTGAGAGCAGAACCATACAGGAACGAATTGCCCAAGGCTATGAGAGCGCGTGCCGCTTGGGGCTTAACGCCGGGTGTCAACCGATACCCCAGCCGGTCTGTAGTTAGAACTACCGGTCCAATCGTTTCGGAGGGTGATAACCTTCCGACGAGATCACCTTCAACACGATCGGCCCTGACGCAAAAGTTTTGCGCAAACGGAGCATTGCCATTAGCCCCAAGCGCAGCGCGAAGAAACGGAGAGCCGACAAACTTCTGAGGAAACACGAAATGATACGCATCGATCGCAAACAGGAGCGCGAGAATGATGGGAACAAGCCGTCCGGCACTTAGCACGGATGTTTGCGCCGCTGCGAGCGCCCTTTCTGACGGCTGGGGAGGTGTGAAGTCCACGATACCTTCAATATTCGCACATTCTCAACCGGCATGGAAGCGCGCGCAACGCGCGCAGGATAATCTATCGGTACTGAGATCGGCGAGAGCAAGTTTATGCTTGAGCTTCTGGTGCCCCAATCAAATACGATCAAGGAACAGATACCAGGTGCTGGACCCCGGGACTTGGATCCAGTTTCCGCACGCGGAGCAAGCGTCTGGCACTGATCCGACAACGACTCTCGCTCCGGAACGGCGCATTATGTCGAAAACGCGCCGCTTGGTCTGCGGCGCCGCGTTCCAGAAATCGCCGACGGCAGTATGAGGAACCTCCGCAACTACTCGTGTCTTCGCGAGCCGCGGCCAGCTATGCATGATCATGTTGCCGATGCTTGCCACGCCGTCGCCTTTGTGTACGCCAGCGTTCTCGAGCGCCGCCGCGATCGGCCATTCGGCGGGAAGAGAGGCGCGCGCAGGGTATTGCTTGATCACCTCGACGAGCGTAGCGACGAGCAGCGACGCCACGACCACGGCGGAGACCGCCCGAAACACTCGTTGTTCGACGTCGACCAGCAACAACATCGCCAGGAAAAGCAACACCATGAAGAACCCGACATAGCGCCCTTCCACATGGAGAACTGCATATAAGAGGAGCGCGAAGATCGGCGGAAGGCCCAGGCGGAATGCGGCACCGCTGGTTGTTAATAACTCGCGGCGCCATCTGGTCAGGAGCAGAAGTATTGCGAGACCTGCAAACGCCCATTGTGTTTTGACGAAGAGAACGTAATACGTCTTCACGGTCTCGATTGTGGCCCTTATGTGACCACGAATATCGAAGTGTGTCCGGAGCCCTTCATTCCAATACGAAGGATCGGCCCAGGGAGGATACGTACCCGAAACTGGTCCATTGAATTCAAAGACGGTGGGATGCTCGAAGACCCTACGCGTGGGATGGACCGGTGTCCCGCTTCCTGCCGGCTCGCCGTGCCAATGCGCGTAATAAGGAATGTCGTCCACAAAAAGTCCATAGGCCAGCTTGCCGGTATCGCCAAAGGTGAACCGGCCCTTCTGCTTTGACAATGAACCGATCCACGGGCCGGCAACACAAGCGAAAGCCAATAGAGACACGAGCGCGGCCCGCAGCATGTGCCGGCGTGGAAGTCCCGCGATCAGGAATACCAGACCAATCGGGAACATGACGCTCTTGACGAGGAATGCGATTGCGCATGCGACGCCGAGGGCCGCAGAGAAGATCGGGCGGTCATCGGAAGCTTTGAGCACGAGAAAGGCGATCAGCCAGACAGAAGCAGAGACGAGAAGGTCGGGAGTGACGATCGAAAGGGTTACCTGGGCGACTGAGGACCAGAGAAACAAGCTATAGCCCGAGAGAATCAGCCAGGTTCGTCTCCAGGGTTCCGGGGATGACCTTGCCAGCAGCTCGCGAATGAAAGCCGAAAAAGTGATCAGTCCGATGAGAAAAATAACGAAGTTGGCCACGTGAACCGCACGAAACTCGAATTGCGCAGCAGGATGCATGACGAAACGCACCGCGGCCAGCACCGCTGGATACAGTGGGCTCCAATAACCGTTTACGACGCCGCCAGGATCGCCCGCCATCCAGCGGTCAGATATGTCGAGATAAGAAATGCCATCCGGGTTCATGTCGCTGCGCGTGAGCCATGCGCTGACTGCTCCGATCACAGTCGACAATGAAATCATCAGAGCGATGAAACGACCTTCGTAGGGAGAGGCGGAGATAGCGGTGTTCGTGTGGGCCATTCTGAGTCCTTACGAAGTTCGGTTTGCGTGGAAGCGCTGGCGAAGCGACGCCGCCAGCTCGAGCAGTGAATGCGCCGTATCGATCGCTATGCGAAGCAACCATGGCGGCGGGTGAACGTGCCCAGGCCTGGGATGCTCGGCGAGCATGCGCTTCCAATCTTTTCCCCAGATGTCGTCGAACCAGAATCGGCGGGAGCCGTGTTGCAGCAGCAGGTCGAGCGAGGCCAGATCTTGCCAGTACGGCTGCACATCCTCGATCGTGGTCATGTCGATGCCGCGCTCTTCCCACCCCGCGTACCACTCAGGCGGCGTCGGCTCGACCGGTCCGAGGGGGCGAAGGACGCGTTTCGACCAGTAGTAGCGCCGCCGCCAATACGCGGTCTTCGTTCCCATCAGGTTTTCGAGCATCGCGTACATGCGAATCTTGGCTTTCTGGGCTTCGGCTCTGGCCAGCGCGTAGTGAAGAAACTTCACGTCGTCGAGCACGAGCGACGGAGCGCCCTCCGGCATCGGCACGCGCGGGCTGTGAACCCTTCGCGCCTCGTGCGGAGAAACGTCGTCGTCCACGAACGCGCCGCGAAAGTCGAGGGGACGGCGCTCGACGTTGGCTGGCGATAGATAGATGTTGGGCTTCTCGAAGAAGAGTACTGTACCTGGTGCCGCCGCCAGCATTGTCTGCCAGTCGTCGGAAGCCATGGAGTCGGCGGTCAGGATCTCGTCGGTGTCGAGCGCCAGGAGAATTCGTGGCATCGGTACGAGACGCCGCGCCGTTTCGATAAGCAGTTTCTGGCGGCTGGCTTCGTTGTAGTCGCTGGCCGAGTTGTCGATCAGCGTCACCTTCTCGAACTCGCGGCAAATCTCCAAGCCACCATCTGTGGAGCCCTGGTCGGCGATGAGGATGAGGTCCGCGAATACGCTGGTCACCTCCAGGAATCGGCGCAGGATCCACGCATCATTCTTGAGCGGCGTGAGGACGACGAGCGACGGTTTGCCGTTCATCGCACCCGCACGACCTCATCTTCGCCGTGACGATAGCGGATGGCCTGCAGAGACGCGGTAGCCTCCGTGAACCTTTCGCGTGCCTCCGTTCCATGAAGCTCGACGATGAACATGCGCACGCGCCGTACCCACTCGGGACGGCCGTGGAAAACCGCAACCTCAGCGCCTTCTATGTCGATCTTCAGGACATCGGCGCCCTCGATGCCGAACTTTGCCATGACCGTGGGGACACTGAAAGCCTGCACCTGATCCTGGGAGGCCTCGCGGGTGTAGCGGTAGGAATCGACATGATCGTCGGGATTCGACAGGCCGATCATGGTGTCGTCGCTCCACAACGCGGCGCGCAGCGGAATCACGTGCGGATAGGGCGCTGTGTTTCGCAGTAACAGCTGATGGTTGGTACGCTCGGGCTCGATTGCGATGATCGTTGCTTGCGGGAATCGCGTGGCGAAGAACACCGCGGAGAGGCCGATGTTGGCGCCGGCGTCGATCACGAGCTTGACACCCTCCGGGTAGTCGAGGTCATAGCCGTTCCAGACGAAGATTTTCTCGAGCGTGCTGGCGTCAGCCGTTCCGGTTCGGACGGCCACGGGATGGGCAAATCCGGGGATGGCGATTTCCTGAATGTCTGGATTCTTCGTCCAGATGCGCCGGTGCGTGGCGATCGCGCCGCGAATGCCGAAGCGCTGAACGTACCGGATACACCGATCGATCCGGTACTTGATCCCGAGTTTTCGATGGATCGTTCGCAGCAGTTCCACGCGGCCTAGAGTACCAGCGACTGCAGATAGCGCACCCACGCCCGGATCGAGAATGGCTGGGCTGCGATTGTCTGGCGGAGATAGCGCCGCGCGCGCGCGTCGCCGTTTCTCCGCAACGCTTCCCCGATGAAGTAGAGACCGTGGCCACGATTGGAGGGAGCGCGATGAGAGCCGGGACGGATGACGGCGGCACGCTGGAGAATTGCCAACTCCGATTCGCCACGCGTACGCGCTTCAATCACGGCGCGCGAAAGCCTTCCCAGCTCTTTCTGCGGGCCGTGCGCGTCACTGCTGATGCTGTCCGGCGTGATGCGCGCGGTGTAGAGGACCTCGTCGATCGCCTGAAATTTGCCGCGCTGCGCGAGGCGGTACCAGAGATCGAAATCCTGGCCGTAGTAGAACGCTGCGCGGTAACCGCCGGCGCGCTCGTAGGCATCGCGGCGAAACATGACCGAGCCATGGTGCGTCGGACCATCGATGAGCGTGGCGCGATTGCCTAGGTCGAGGATGAATGCCGGCTTGAGCGCCGCGCCAGTGGGGCGGCCTACGTACAGCGGCTCGAGCTCGGGTCCCGCGAACTGCGTCGCGCACGAGACGAAGATGATGCCACTGTCCGCATCCAGCGCGCGCTTCTGCACTTCGAACCGCCGCGGATCGGACAGATCACCGGCATCGTGGCGCGCGATGTAGACGCTGCGCGCCGCGGCGCATCCAGCGATCAGTGCGCGTGTCAGGCCGGTATTCTCCTGGCGGAGGACACGGACGCGCGGATCGCGGGAGACATAGGTGGCGAGGATCGAAGACGTTTCGTCTGTCGACCCGTCGTCGACGACGATGCATTCGAAATCGCGCTCGGTCTGGCCGAGGATGCTGTCGAGCGTCGCGGCAAGCGTTGGGGCGGCGTTGTAGACGCCCATCACCACGGAGATCGCCGTCATCGCCGGTCGATCCATTCCGCTATGCGTGCCAGCCGGCACCATCCGAGGAGCCCCGCGACGAATTGATAGAGAAGCAGATCCGCGGCAGGCGAGAGAGCGCGGGCCAGACCGACGAGACGTCTCGATTCCTCAGGCAGCCCGGCTGCGCCGCATTGGCGGGCGATGTGGAAAAGCTCACGTGCATATTGCTGCATTTCGGGTGACGCCGGATCGAGACGCGCGCGGCGCGCGTGGCCGAGAACCATTTCGTGCGCGCGGGCGCGATCGCGCATCGTCTCCTGCTTTGCTCCCACGGGCGCATGCTCGCGCACTTCGCAAACCCAGTCAGCACAGAAGGCGAGACGAACGCCGCCGGCAGCAAGACGGCAGTCGTACTCCCAATCCTCCTCGATGCGCAGATCAGTCCAGGGGCCAGAAGCCGTGATCAGCGACGCGCGATAGAGCGGCGTGGGTGTATCCCACCAGCGCATCGTCAGCATCGAGGGGAACATCGTTTCGATTCGCTCGCCCGAGCGCTTCCACGGGAGTGCCTCGACGCGTCCGTCATGGTGCCGGAAGCGCGTCCAGCCATAGGTAGCGCCGCATTCAGGCGAGGTTTCCAGCGCTTCGATCTGCATTTCGAACTTGCGCGGCAGGAGGAGATCGTCGCTGTCGAGATGCTGAATGTATTGGCCGCGCGCAGCGAGTCGTCCCGCCTCGCGTGCCTGTCCCGGACCTCCGTTTGCGGTGTGGATGACGCGCACGATCCCGTCATGCTGCCCGGCCAGACGATCGGCAACGGACGCAGTCTCGTCCGTCGAGCCGTCGTCAACGATGATGATCTCGATCGAGCGATGGGTCTGCGCGAGCACGCTCTCGACTGCTTCGATCAGCAGCGCGGGCCGGTTGAAGACCGGGATGATCGTTGTCACTAACGGGGGAGGAGGCACTGCGGTAAGGATAGCAACAGGAGAGCGCGGGTAGAATCGCGTCCGTGAATATCCGACGACCAGTCGGTGCGCTCCTCTATGACCTCCAGCCCTTCGAACTGCGGATGCGCGGCTGGGGGGCGGCAGCAGAAAAAGCGGAGCCTTGGCTGCAGATTCGCAATCGGAACGAATCCATCGGCATCCGGAGAGCGCATCGCCCGGCTTCATGCGCTGGAGCGGGGACGGATGGAAGGTCCCAACATGGAGCGTTCTCCACTCCACCAGGGTTGACGCTTCTTTGCCGTCCGCTGTTCGCCCGCGGATGCGAGACGCGGATGCTCATGCTGCGCACCTGACGGCCTTCAACTGACCTGGAGGTTACGGCTAGGTTGCAATCGCGCTATTTCTGAGTTCGTCACGCAAAACTTCGAGATATCTCCGGCCAAATACCCGATCAGGTTCGACGTAGTTTCCCTCGGCCCATTCGTTCCAGGACTTGAGAATGACAATCCGATGCTCCAATGGAACGCGATTGTGTCCGAACACACTCAACACCTTCCGGACCTGGAGGGCGAATAACTCGGGCGACGACCCTTGCAACACCACTCCGTGTCTCCCGGCGCGTGGCGTGTTATCCCAGTTTGGCAGGAGCGAACCATATTCCCAACCCTGGTCGATCTTTCCGATCGTCGCCGATACCGACTGTTCAACATACGATTCATACGAAACAATCGTTGGTTTGTGCAGCCTCTCGCGGAGACGTGGTACAGCTCGCGCCAGAATGCCGCGCCATAAGGCCCAGCGCCGGCGTTCCGGAACCCAGTTTGGAACGATGGCGTCCAGGCCAAGCAGGGAAGGATCCTCGCCCGGCGACGCGACTCCAACCAGATGAATGTTGCCAACGCCGTGCGAAATAGCGAGCTCTCTCCATGTTTCCCAGTATGCGCGCGGGTCAGGAATGTCGCGTGGCCGATATACATAGAACAACGGGGCACCATCGACGCGGAAATAACGCCGATCCTCAAACGCTGGCAGCAACGTCCGGAAATGCTCCTCGATATCCGCCCGCCCGGGATAGGTCTGCTCCACTAATATGCGGTCACCCGCGCCGATCCAGATTCCAGTCCAGGAGTGATTTGCCCATCCTAGACAGAAAGGAAAATCGGGGTCGCCGCCTTCAAGAGTCTCCCGAAATGGTCGATCGAGCAGACGGCGCCCGGCAAACCAGTAATGCCAGTAAAGAAACGCTTCGACACCATATTGTCGCGCCAACTCTGCCTGCGCTCTTCGAGTCTCCAAAAGGCGAAGATCGTAGAACCCCAGTTCTCCCGGCAAACGCGGCTGCGTATGTCCCCGAAATAGCTGTCGCGCCTTGGCGACGTTGGTCCATTCGGTAAAGCCCGGTCCCCACCACGCATCATTTTCCGGGGTCGGATAGTATTGCGGAAGATAGAGAGCGACGACCCGCGCTTTCCATGAATGGCCAGGTGGCTCCGGCGTCAGTGCCTCGTTCCGCATTTCAGTAAATGGCATATGCGGATCGCTCATTCACGCACGGCGAAGATATTCATCTGAACGTCGTAGAATTGCCATCGCCAATCGAAGTCCAGCGGCCGCCGTTCGCGGCGTGCCTCCAGCAAATAATAACGAAACCCTGAGTCGGTCAGTAATGACAATACATCCTGGAGATTCTGTTTCTGGTGAGGGTCTCCATGAAACTCGACAAATAAATGGTCGACGTTCTTTAGATACTCGCGGCAGTCCCGTAACACATCGTATTCAGCGCCCTCAATATCAAGCTTCAGGAGATCGACTGGCTGTTGCAGGTAGTCTGCCAATCGAACGGTTTCTACTGGAACGGTTTCGCCGGCTGCGCTGTCAGAAACGAGACGGCCAGCAACGCCACCGTCTGGCAAGAAGGTCATACTTGATTCATCAATCCAGACAGCTTTGTTAATCGCCGTCACATCATTCAGTGCAAATCTTTGGAGGTTTCTCTTCATGATGCCGAAAATGCGAGGGTCTGGTTCGAACGCAGTTAACCGGCTGGCAGGGTAGGCAAGCTTGAAGTAGATGACACTAAGGCCCACGTTGGATCCACAGTCAAGGATCATGGGCCTGTCTCTTCGCGGTTTGAAATGGTAAATCTCATCCCAGAAGATCTCGACGAAGTCGTTGACCGCCCAGTATGGGTCTACGATCTCAATCGTCTTTCCTTGAAGTGAGAGGCTCCCGGGTTTGGCGTGACGAAGCAATCGCAGATACGGCACCGCCAGTCGCCGAATGCCAAACGCATTCTTGCGAACTGACGACCGCGCCATACGCACCATTGTTCCGATCAGTTTTTGGATCATTGCGAGGGTCTACTTTGTGCGGCGCGAGTAGTATCTCATGGTCCGCAGTGACGAACGTCCGCAGGGCATGTGGCATGGAGACGTCGGCGCATGCTGGTCAAAGGCGCCACGGTTCTACCGTCACGGGACACGCTTAGCAACGGTGAAGCCGGTTCCGACACTCGGTCCACGACGGCGGAGGCGAACCGTCAGTCCGTTGGCGCAGGGGAGCGGCGTGTCCCAGCATTCCTCCGCTCCCCGAGGTATGTTCACCTCTAGGTTGTTGAAACGATGGGCTTCGGCAGAAACGACGGGATAAGGCTCTGGAAGAATGAAATGGTGCACGACTGCTTGCTTTGACATCCCGCGCACTGCCCAGGCGACGTTCACGGCAACTAGACCACACCATCCGATTGCGCATATCGATGCCTTGAGGTGCTGTACGGGCCTGTCCACGACCAACCATAGGCAGGCCGATGCGGCGAGCGGAAGAAAGACCCACGAATACCGATAATTGGGGGCCTCCGCGAACCAGAACACAACACCGGGAACTGTCGTCATAAGGAGGAAATCCGTCGCCCGGCGCCTGCGAAACGCGACTACGCCGGCAAGCGGCAGGCAGATCAGGAACGTGACTAGAATCCGCTTCTCACTTGTCGGAAATCCAGCCCACCACACCAACACTCGTACCGGGAACCATGCCGGCACATCTCGGGCCAGAATGACCTCCATCCGCGGTGCGACGCTTGGGTCCTTCCATGGATACCACGCCCAGTTCTTCACCTCCCGAACTCCCTCCCGAACTTCATCCGCCGGAACTCTCCAATCGACGGGCAACGGTAAAGCCGTGGAGGGGTATAGCGGATACCCGGACTGGATTACCGAAATCAGCACAAAGGGCAGTACCAGCGCAAAAGTCGCCAGCCCGCTTTTCCAGAGGGATGCCCGCCGCATTGCAATGAGCAACGCGGAGACCGCGAGCACAGGCAGTGCAGCAAGCTTTACGCTCAAGGCAAACCCCGAGAGGATCGCGATCACCGCTATGTGAGTGTCCCAGGCTTGACTCGGAGGCTTCGCTTCGCTCTCAAGAGCCTCCAGGGCGACCAGATATGTCAGCCAGACGAGAAGGGCGGCGGGCATGTCGGTTGCCGGAGCGGACAGCGAGATGAACCTCAATAGTCTACCGGTACCGAGCCATCCCCAGAGAAACGTACTGGCCGTGCGCTCCCCCTTCACGAAGCGCGCAATACGGGGAAGCGCACTGAGCATGAATATCCAGCCGAGCCAACCGGTAAGACCGTGCAGGGGACCCAGCCCAAGCGCGCGGAGAGAGAATAGTGCGGACGTTACAAACCACCCTTGAAACTGCGCAAAATAGACGCGGAGATTGCCAAGACCCGGAACGGCGCCCCACTCTTCCATCCAACGAATCGACTGAGCATGGTAAAGGCCTGTGTCATACGAATGAGTGACATCAGCGGTGTGCTCGAGCAACACGAGGGTCGCCACGACTCCGCCGACCTCGAGCCATGTCGGAAGGGATCGCCAGGTCTGTGCGAACCCACGCAACTCGGCAACAACGCGCACGCGTAGCCAAACAGCAGCGCCAATAGTTGCCGCGAGCAGAGCCAGGTGCGCAAATCCGTTCAGCGGAATCGCGAGAGAAGCTAATCCGGCGGCCGCCAACACCACCGCCATCCCGGTCGCGAGGAGAGCCGCGGCCGGAACTGTGCCGTCGAGTCCGAACACACGCCGAACCCCGACGCCGAAGACGAGCGAGACAAAGCTTAGGTAGACAAACAGGATCGCCGTGACAAACATGAGAGTCCGCGACGGCATCCTACCAAGCACTGTTGACCGAACGATTGGTAATCGCAGGCTTCTCGCGCAGTCACGACGCACGCCTCGCCACGAAACAGATGCCCGCGGTGCGGAAGAGCGCTTCGCGGTCCTTGTCGCGTTGTGACGAGCGGAGAAACGCGCACGGCGCCAGGAAGGGCGGTGGCTCGTGTAAAGCGGTGAAGAATCTCGATCAACGCCCGGATCAATCGCGGATAGCGCCCCATCGTGGCCAGCGCGTGGAGCGTGTCGTACGGCAGTGTGCTCTCGCCGGTCATGCGTTCGCCCGCGGGCTTTCGAAGTCGTTCACCGGTCAAGGATAGCAACACGCCATGCAGTTAGAATCGCGAGCGTGAGCGTCAGTCTTCGTCACCGGATCGGAGCTTTGGTCTATGACTGGATCCCGTACGAGATGCGAATGCTCGGCGTTGGTTTGAAGAGCGGCCGGCCGGAGCCCTGGCTGCAGATCCGCAACCGCCGGGAGACCATTTCGGTGAACGAGCGCGGCGTGCGATGTGACTGGCGCTTTGCCTCGGATTTGCACATCAGCAGAGTCTTTCCGTCGACCGCGGCCCGTTTGATGCGCAGATCGCTGGCGCGCTGGCCGGTTGCCATGCGCGACGCGCCGGCAGCGATGAGCGGGCCTCCTCGGCTGTCGTTTCTCATTGGCCATCGCGGTACCAGGCGGCTGCCGCATCTCCTTGCCACGTTGCGCAACATTGCGGGACAGAGCGGCGTCGCATTCGAATGCATCGTCGTCGAACAATCCGTGGTGCCCGAGATCGAGCGCTTTCTTCCTCCGTGGGTGCGTTACCTCCACACGCCGCTACCCCGCCCCGATCTGCCGTATTGCCGCTCATGGGCGTTCAACGTCGCGATTCGTCAGGCTCGCAGTGACGTTTTCGTGTTTCACGATAACGACGTGCTCGTCCCGGAACGCTACGCGTACGAGGCCGTGCAGCGCGTGTCGGAGGGCTATTCGTTCGTCGATCTGAAGCGTTTTATTTTCTACCTACGCGATGACGCTACGGCCCGGGTATTTGTCACGGGCGCTGCGCCGCGTGGGGTGCCTGCCCTGGTCGTTCAGAACCTCACCGGTGGACTCACCGTCGTCGCAAGGCGCGACGCATTTGACGCGATCGGCGGGTTTGACGAGTCCTACGTCGGATGGGGCGGCGAGGACAACGACTTCATGGATCGCGCAGAGATCGCAGGAGGCGTCTACCGGTTCGGATACCTGCCGATGTTGCATCTCGAGCATCCACCGCAGCCCGGCAAGTCAACGCAAACATCTGACGCAATTCAGCGGTACCGGTTGATGGAGACCGTCGATCCGGCGACGCGGATCGCCAGGCTTCGCTCGATCGAGCAAGGCCGTATGGACGGTCCGGCATCGATTGATCAGGACGAGCTAGTCCACTCGCCGAATGCGATCGCGAACGAATGACTTGATGCGGCGAAACGAGCCGGTCAGGTTGTCACGAAGGTAGCTCCAGCGTCGCCATGTACGAGCATGCAACAGCCAGACGATGCGTTGGTCTTCGGGGACCTTTCGAAACAGCTCGATCATCTCAGCAGAAAACTGCGACGGATGGCAGGCGATGTCGGCGAGGAGATCGTTCCACGTTCCGCTGACGGGAACCGCTTCCGCATGCCCGCTGCCGGGCTCGATGTGCATCGGGGCCGAAAAGGTGATTCGCGATTCGGCTAGCGTCACAGGAATCGGCAGTGCCAGCGACTGCACGAGAGCCCCGATGGCCCGGTGATCCGCGTGCCACGTACAACCATGACGCCGGTCAAAGGTAACGATCCAATCCGGCGAGAAAGCGGCAATCGCGGAACGGAGTTGATCGCGCAGCGCTTTTTTCCCGCCAGCCGCAGCGGCCCAGGCACGAATGACTGCCGCGGGCTCGGCCGCCGTGCCATCACGCCAGCCGAGGAATTGCAGCTCGCCGCCGAACGAGGCCGCGGCGTCGCGCATTTCTTTCTCGCGAATGTCGCCGAGGTCTGCGTTGCCGCGGGAGGGGAGACGGCAGTCGCCGCGCTCACCGCGTGTCGCAATCAGGAACCCCAATTCCGCGCCGGCAGTGATTCGCAGTTGCGCGAGCCACGGAGCGACGAACAACTCATCGTCGGGATGTGCCCCGATCCAGAGAACTCTCATTCCTCTCCCAAATAACGGTGACGAGCGCCGCGGGCTTGCGGCGGATCGGTCTCACGGCCCTGAGCCGCTGGAGGCTTGGCCGTTTCCCCATGATGCTGGGAGAGAGCGGGACGTGTTGGTCATTGGGATGCTTTCAGTTTACACGCAAGGATGGACGTGAGCGGCGCGATACCGCTGTCGTTCGCAAAGCGTAACCACGTATCCTGTTCACGATGAAGGTGCTGGTCCTGGGCGCGGGCGGGATGCTTGGGCACAAGGTATGGCAGGTCTTTCGCGATCGCTTCGACTGCCGTGCCGCGGTTCGCGTGCGGCCATCGCTGCCCTTGTTTGACGACGATCGCGTCATCGATGGGTTCGACGCCGCGAATTTTGAGAGCGCCAGCAAGTTGATCGAAACGATCCGGCCGGACGCCGTCGTCAACTGCATCGGAGTCGTCAAGCAGCTCGCCGCGGCGCACGATCCGATCGCTTCGATCACGCTTAACTCGTTGCTGCCTCATGTCGTCGCGCGGGCGTGCTCAGAAGTGGGCGCGCGGATGATCCACATCTCCACCGACTGTGTTTTCGTCGGTACGCGCGGCCACTACACAGAGGATGACTTTCCCGAGGCCACCGATCTGTACGGCCGCTCGAAACTCCTCGGCGAAGTGACGGATGGCGTGAACCAGCTCACGATTCGCACGTCGATCATCGGCCGCGAGCTACGGACGTCGAATGGCCTCGTCGAATGGTTCCTCTCGAACCGCATCCGGTCCGTTCGCGGCTTCACGCGCGCAGTCTTTTCCGGTGTTACGACGGCTGTACTCGCAGAGACGCTGGCGAACGTCATCGAGCATCATCCGGACCTCCATGGTCTGTATCACGTGGCGGCGGAGCCGGTCAGCAAGTACGATCTCCTGGTCATGTTGAATGAGGCCATCGGTGCAGCTGTCACGATTGTGCCCGACGACAGCGTGGTCATCGATCGCAGTCTCGATGCCTCGCGGTTTCACGCGGCAACCGGGCTCGTGCCTCCTTCGTGGCAGGAGATGATTGCCGCACTCGGCGCGGAAGTTCCGCAATATGACCTCTGGAGAACGGAATGATCCTTGATGGTAACCGGGTGCTCGTCACGGGCGGCACCGGGTCTCTCGGCGCGACGGTGGTGCGCTCCCTTCTGCGCGGCGACGTTGGCGGTCCAGCGGGCATCACCGTCTTTTGGCGCGATGAGGCCAAGCAGAACGACATGCGCTTGTCGTTTCTCAACCGGCCCGCCGCGACCGACGAAGTCATCTACGCCAACTCACAACAACTCTTGCGGTTTCGCATCGGCGACGTTCGGGACTACGCCGCCATCCGCGCCGCGATCGAGCAGGCCGATGTCGTCATCAACGCGGCGGCGCTGAAGCAGGTGCCGTCGTGCGAGTACTTCCCGATCGAGGCCGTGCAGACCAACATCCTCGGCGCGGGCAACATCGTGCGCGCCATTCGCGAGAGCGGCGCGCGCATCGAGACCGTCGTCGGCATCTCCACCGACAAAGCCTGCAAGCTGGTCAACGTGATTGGGCATGACCAAGGCGCTGATGGAGCGGATCTTCGCTCAGGCCAACATCGAGTGTCCCTCGACGCGATTCGTCTGTGTCCGATACGGCAACGTCATCGCCTCGCGCGGCTCCGTCGTGCCGCTCTTTCTCGATCAGATCGCCCATGGCGGACCGGTCACCATCACGACGGAGGAGATGACAAGGTTCCTGCTGTCGCTGGATCGGGCGGTGGAGACCGTGTTTGCGGCAATCGAAAGCGCGCGACCCGGAGAAACGTACGTGCCGCGCGTTTCCGCGGCACGGATCGTCGATGTCGCATCGACGCTGATCGACGGCCGTGCGATTCGCGTCGACGTCACCGGAGTTCGTCCCGGCGAGAAGACGCACGAGATCATGGTGTCGGAAGAGGAGTGCCACCGCACCATTTCCCGCGGCGAGTACTACGTCATTCTTCCGATGCTGCCGGAGCTTCGCGATTCCGAGCCATTCACGCCGGCACTGACGAGCGAGTACTCCTCGTCTGCGGTGAACCTCGAGGGGCCAGGCCTTCGTTCTGTGCTTGCGCCATTCATGGCGGGACGAAAATGAAGGTCGTTACCTGGCTCGGAACCCGCCCCGAGATCATCCGTCTGAGCCGCGTCATTCCGCTGCTCGACGCGCATGCCACGCATCTCGTCGTGCATACCGGTCAGAACTACGACGAGAACCTCAGCGACGTTTTCTTCCGCGAGATGGAGGTTCGCCAGCCCGACGTCCACCTCGGCATCGAAGCCAGCTCGTTCGGCGCACAGGCCGCCCAGGTGATCGAGAAGTCGTACGAGTTCTTTTCGCGTGAGCGTCCCGATCGCGTCGTCATCCTCGGCGACACGAACAGCGGACTTGCCGCAGTCAGTGCCGCGCGACTCGGCATATTGGTCTTTCACATGGAAGCGGGCAATCGCTGCTTCGATGACCGCGTGCCGGAGGAGATCAACCGGCGCATCATCGACAACTGCAGCGACACCTTGATGCCGTACACGCATCGAAGCAAAGAGAATTTGCTGCGCGAGGGTTTCGAGCGCCAGCGCATCGCGGTGACCGGCAATCCGATCTTCGAGGTGCTGCAGTTCTATCGCCCGCAAATCGACGCCTCGGACATTTTGGAGCGCCTCTCCGTCGCACCCAACATTTTTTTCTGGCGACGCTGCATCGCGCCGAGAATGTGGATGGGGAGGAGCGATTGCGTGGATTCGTGTCCGCGCTCGATCGGGTTGCCGCCGTCCACGGATTGCCAATGCTGATCAGCCTTCACCCGCGCACGCTGGACCGGTTGCGACACTTCGGCATCGACCTCGGCGCGCACATCCGCGTCATGAAGCCGCTCGGCTTCTTCGATTTCGTGCGCCTCGAGATCGAGGCCGCATGCGTGCTGAGCGACAGCGGCACGGTCCAGGAAGAATGCTGCATCTTCGGTGTGCCGAACGTCACGTTGCGCGATGTCACCGAGCGCGCCGAAACGATCGAGTGTGGCAGCAACATCCTGACCGGCGGCGATGCCGCGGCCATCGAGCGTGGCGTATCGATCGCGCTCGCAAAATCGCAATGGACGCCGCCGGCTGAGTACCTCGTTCCGAACGTGTCGCAGACCGTGGCGAAGATCGTGCTGGGTTTCTCGATGTGAGTATGTCGCCGATGCCGCGCGTCTCCATCGTCATTCCGGTCTACAACGGCGCCAACTACCTCCGCGAAGCGATCGATAGTGCGCTGGCGCAGACCAGCGACGGCATCGAAGTGATTGTCGTGAACGATGGCTCGCGCGACGGCGGCGTGACGGCGGCAATCGCGAGATCGTACGGCGATCGCATCCGCTACATCGAGAAAGAAAACGGCGGCGTGTCATCGGCGCTCAATCGCGGAATCGCCGCAATGCGCGGCGAATGGTTTTGCTGGCTCAGCCATGATGACCGCTATCTGCCGGAGAAAACTGCAACGCAACTCGCGTTCCTCGCGAAAAACCCGGACGTTCGAGTCGTTGGCTGCAACCTGCAAAAGATCGACACGCACGGCAACGTCGTTGGCGAGAACCACGAGCATCTTAGCGTTGCCCGCAACGGCAGCGACGTGCTGACATCGTGGATCTACGGATGTGGACTCATGATCCAACGGTCTGTGCTCGATGCTGCCGGTCCCTTCAACGAATCGAATCGCACCACGCAGGATCTGGAGATGTGGCTCCGCATCGTCGAACGCGATCCGATCTATCTGATGCCGGAGATCCTCACGCAGTTTCGCGTTCACGAAGAAGCAGGAAGCCGGACCGAGTCGCGCTACCAGCAGGACAAAGACGACTTGTTCGCACGCATGATTGCGCGCTACGACGTCACGTATTTTGATCCGAATGCCTCGACCGCTCGAAGGCGCGCCGAGGTCTATTGGCTTCTCGCGCGTAACGCGCTATCGCGTGACGCATGGGGCGGCGCGCGTCTCGCGACCGAGCGGGCATGGGCGGAGGATCGATCGCTGACCAATCCCGCCTTGATCGCACATCTGCTGGGACCACGGATGACCGCCCGATGGTGGCACATTCGCGAGCGCGTCATTCGAACATCGCGCCGCACGCTACGCCACCTCGTCCCGGACGCGCTGGTCACCTGGTTACGCGCCCGGCGAAGCTCCAACTCGTAGCGCTCACGCGAAGACGCGAAGCCGCGAAGAAAACCAGGGGGGTTCCTTCGCGTCTTCGCGTGACCGTCTAGCTCATGAGCTGCTTACCGTCCATTCTAGGCTCGGTGCGATTTTCCCCTGCCGCTGATCGTGCGCCGCCAGACTTCCTTCTTCCGTCACAGTGAATGTCAGCACGTTCTCGCGGAGAATGTCGTAGGTGCCATATGGCTCGGTGATGGTGACGAAGTAGCGGCCCGGCATGAGCAGATTCGCCGGGATGCGGCAACGCAACTGCTGCGGTCCGCGCGCCCACTCGTGATTCAACTGGCCGGACGGATCCGCACTCGTCGAAGTCAGCAGCACATCGCCTGCATCGTTCATCAGGCGCATCTCGATGCGACCCGCCGGAAACTTGTCGTGGATCGTGATGTCGAAGAGCACGTCGATCGGCGCGTTGGCAGGGAAGCCGTCGCCCGGTCCGGTGCCATCGCCGCTGGCGACGGAAACGGAACGGTATTCGAACGCGCTCAGAATCCCGTGGCGCGGCGTCCAAACGAAGTCGTTCTCCACTCCCTCGGACAAATATTTTCGGATGATGTCCTGCGTTTCTCCGGAAGCCTTGACCTTGCCATCGGCCAGCCAGATGACGCGCTGACAAAGCGTCGAGACCGTGCCCATGTTGTGGCTGACGACGATGACCGTTCGTCCCTGCGAGCGGATGTCGCGCATCTTGCCGAGGCACTTTTGCTGGAAGGCGGAGTCGCCGACGGCGAGGACTTCATCGACGATGAGGATGTCCGGCTCGAGATGCGCGGCCACGGCGAACGCCAGCCGTACGTACATGCCCGAGGAGTAGCGCTTCACTGGCGTGTCGAGAAACTTCGAGATCTCCGCGAACTCGGCGATCTCGTCGAACTTCTGCCGGATCTCCTGTCGCGACATGCCGAGGATGGCGCCGTTGAGGTAGATGTTGTCGCGGCCGCTCAGCTCCGGATGAAAACCGATTCCGACTTCGAGGAGACTGGATACGCGGCCGTACAAATCGATACGTCCCTCGGTCGGCTCGGTGATGCGGCTGAGAAGTTTGAGCAGTGTCGATTTTCCCGCGCCGTTCTTGCCGATGAGACCGACCACCTCGGCCTCGCCGACCGAGAACGACACATCGCGCAGCGCCCAGAACATCTCGGTGGCGGGCTTGGCCTCGCGCTTCTTGAACGGACTCTTGAGCGCCTGTGCGATTTGTTCGCGCAACAGTCCGTACGCCGTCGCTTGCTCGCCGAGGCGATAGGTCTTGCCGATTCCTTCCGCGGTGACGGTTTCCTTCATCACATCACGTCCGCGAAAACGCGCTCGGTTTTCTTGAAGTAGAAGAGGCCGGCGACGAGCAGAACGATCGATGTAATCGTGCCCGCTACGATTCCCGGCACGTACAACTCCGTCGTGCCGAGGAGCGACCAGCGGAAGCCGTCGATCACGGCGACCATCGGATTGAGCGAGTAGAGAAGGCGCCACTTCGCCGGAATCTTCGTGCTGCTGAAAATCACCGGTGACACGTACATGCCGAACTGGGTGAGGAACGGGATGAGATGGCGCATGTCGCGAAACCTCACGTACAGCGACGCGAAGAAAACGCCCAGACCCATCGTGAAGACGACGCAAAGCAGGAAGAAGAGTGGCAGCGCCGCTGCCCGCGCCGAGACTGGCGTGTGGTAGCCGATCATGATGAAGATGAGGATCACGAACGAGATGAGGAAGTCGATGATGCCCACAGCCACCGATGACATCGGCAGGATCAGCCGCGGGAAGTAGATCTTCGAGATCATGTGCCCGTTCCCGACGATCGAGTTCGCTGCCTCGGCGAACGCAGTCGAAAAGAACTGCCACGGCAGGAGCGCGGTGAAACTGAAGACGGCATACGGAACGTTCTCGGACGGCATCTTTGCGATCCGCCCGAAGACGACGGTGAAGATGACCATCGTCAGCAGCGGCCGGATGAACGCCCACATCACGCCGATGGTGGTCTGCTTGTAACGGATGACGATGTCGCGCCACGCGAGGAACCCGAGGAGCTCCCGGTACTGCCAGACTTCCGCGAGGTCGAGATCCGCAAGGCCGCGGCGAGGTTTGATGACGGTGTGCAAGGGGCGGTAGTTTACCGTGCCCGTCGCTCACGCGAAGACGCGAAGGTTTTCTCCGCTTCTCCGCGCCTCCGCGTGAAAATGCTTTTGTTGTTTGGCTGGGTAAGTTGGCGTACTGATCGGTTGGGCGGGCTGATCGGCGAGCGCTCTGCGTCCAGCTGACGTGGATCGGAGTTTGAACTCAGAGCATGGGCATGACCGATTACGTTCATGAGTTCACGCACACCGCTCCTCGGAGCGACGGCGGCGAGTACCGGATCCGAGCTGCCACCGAACGACGAGGAAACATCTGGATCGGATGGCTCGAGTTCTTCTCGGCGCAAGACGGAGCGACTCTGAGGACCGGCGAAGAGACATCGCAGCCAACCCGCGACGACGTGGTCTATTGGGCGTCTGGTCTCGAGCCGGTTTACCTGGAAGGGGCGCTCAAGCGCGCACGGTAGGGATTTTGATTTTAGTGACGATGCGAGTGCGCCCTTCATAATAGAAACATGCGCGCGCTCATCGTCACGCTGGTCGCGTTGACTGCGACGGTTTTGCAGGCAGGTTCGTTCGGCGGCGGCGACTGTCAGGAGTTTGCTTATCGCTCGGCCGTGCAATCCGCGAAGGGCGTGACGCGCGTGGTCATCATCGGCCGCAGGGGATTCCTTCACGTCGAGGGCCGCGCCTGGCGCTTCAGAAATTCGCGCCGAAGGCAAAGCGTGTGCTGCCATCGAGCATTTGCTCGTCGGAATCGTGTTCTCCGCATCCCGCTCGGGCTCGCAGGTGACGATCGAGGCGCGCGTGCCGAAAGAGGGGGACTCATTTTTCGCGTCTGCGCCGCGACTCGACTTCACCGTTACAGTGCCGGCCGGGATCGCTGTCTACGTCGCTGACACCGAGGGCGAACTGACCATTCGCGATACCGGCAACACCAAAGTGGCCGTCGC
This sequence comes from Thermoanaerobaculia bacterium, assembly GCA_963719365.1. Taxonomy (GTDB): domain Bacteria; phylum Acidobacteriota; class Thermoanaerobaculia; order Gp7-AA8; family Gp7-AA8; genus JADGNZ01. The sequence continues at coordinate 4,987,957 of OY970380.1, forward strand.
CTCAGACGATGTCAACATCCGCAATGTCAAAGGCGACGTCACTGTGCGCGCTAGGTCCGGAGCAATCGACATCGACGGTGTCAGCGGCGACGTTCGTGTCCCCTCGAATCCGTCGGGCGTCGTCAAGATTGCTCGCGTTGGCGGCTCCGTGACGATTGATCAGCACGGCTCCGGCTCGATCGAAGTCCGCAACGTCAAACGAAACCTCGCCGTCACCGCCGATGGCTCAGGCGCCGTAGCCGTGTCCGACATCGGCGGCGACTTCACACTCGGATCAAAAAGAAGCGGGAGCGTCGATTACAAACGCGTGTCCGGCCGCGTGACCGTTCCCGTCCGTTATCGCCGATAGCGGGTGCCTTCAGGCTGGAACGCGCACCGCGTTCGTCAACAGCGTAACCAGTTCCCCAAACTTCGTCTTCGCTTCCCAGCCGAGAACGCGGCGCGCTTTTTCGGGGTTGCCGCGGCTGTGCGTGATTTCGGAGGCGCGGAAGAGGGAGGGGTCGATGTTGGCGTGGTCGTGCCAGTCGAGATTGAATTGGGCGAAGACAGCGGCGGTGAGCTCTTCCAGCGTGTGGCTCTCGCCGGTGGCGATGACGAAATCCTGCGGCTCGTCCTGTTGCAGCATGCGCCACATCGCTTCGACGTACTCGGCGGCGTAGCCCCAATCGCGGGAGACGTCGAGGCGGCCGAGCGTGACGCGGCGGCGGCTGCCGGCGGCGATCTCGGCGGCGGCGGTGACGATTTTTCGGGTCACGAATCGCTCGGAGCGCAACGGCGATTCGTGATTGAAAAGGATTCCGGAGCAGGCGTAGATGCCGTACGCCTCGCGATAGTTGACGGTCGTCCAATGCGCGGCTGCTTTGGCCATCGCGTAGGGACTGCGCGGAAAGAATGGCGTCGATTCATCGCTGGCAGTTCCCGGCGGCGTGTCGCCAAAGCATTCGCTCGACGCGGAGTTGTAAAGGCGCACCGGCAGCTTCAGGTAGCGAATGACTTCGAGCATGACGAGCGTGGCCTGGGCGATGCTGTCCATCGTTTCGACCGGCTGCGAAAATGAGAGGGCCACGGAGCTCTGGCCGGCGAGGTTGTAGATCTCGTCAGGACGGATACTGTCGATCAATTGGAGCAGCTCTCGAAAATCGCGCGCCGCGGCGGAGTGCGTCGTGACGCGATCGTGGATGCCGAGGGCGGTGAGACGGGAGAACGACTGCGATTCCGCGTCGCGCGATACGCCGTGAACCTCGTATCCGCGTTCGAGCAACAAACGGGAGAGATAGGCGCCATCCTGCCCCGACACCCCGAAGATCAATGCGCGCTTCACGGCGCGCATTATGCCTTGGGTGTCGGGTGTCGGGAGTGGGGAGTGGGGGGTGGGGCGAGCGACAGGAGATCAGAAACAGGAGATCAGAGACATGAGCCGGCTCCCTCTGATCTCTAATCGCTGATCTCTGATGTCTAATCAAACCAGCGAATCGATGATCGCGTGCGTCCGCTGTTCGAAGTTCTCGAAACTGAAGTAGTCGAGTCCCAGCGGAATGCTCTTGTCTCCGCTTGCCAGAGCGTCGGTGATGGCGACGCGAATCTCAGCGGGACTGGTTGGATCGACGAGCTGCCCCAGCTCTCCCTGACGAACGGCTTCGCGTCCGCCATCGAGGCGGCTGGCGATGACCGGGACGCCGCACGCCATTGCCTCGAGCAGGACGAAGCCAAAGCCTTCGCCTCGGCTGGGCATGACGTAGACATCGGCCAGATTGTAGAGAGCCGGCTTTTCGTATTCGGGCACGAGCCCGGTGAAGACGACTCGATCTTTCACGCTGAGCTTCGCTGCCTTCCGCTTCAGGCGGGGGATGTCGTTGCCACCGCCGGCGACGACATAGGTGATGTCGTCGTCAAGCTCGGGCATGACTTCGAGAACCTCGTCGAAGCCTTTGTAGCGCTCCGCCGCGACGACGCGGCCGAGAGTCATGAGCACTCGTTTTCCGTTGAGCCGGTAGCGAGCGGCCAATTCCTCATTGCGCGGCCGGATTCCGTACCAGGCCGCGCGGATGGCGTTGGGAAGCAGGTGCGAATTCCCTTCGTAGCCGGACCAGCCCAGAAAGCGATCGAGCGTGATGTCGCTGATAGAGACCACGGCGCTGCAGCGGCGTACCAGACGATTGGAGAGCATCTCGCGCAGCGGCTTCCATGCCTCGATGCCGTAGATCATGAGCAACGGATGTTTGCTGAACATCCTCGCAACCGGCAGCAGGTTGACGTGAGCGCAGATGACCAGGTCGAACGGTCCGCGCAGCTTGCGAAGCGTGTTGAGGTACGCCAGTCGTCCATCGGCGGCCTGCTCGAGGAATGCCACCTTCGCAGGGAGTTGCTCCGGTGCGGTGGCGAGAACGCGGGGAACCACGACCACCTCGGTCACGGCAGGATGCGAGGCGACGGCGGCGATGAAATCGCGGTTGTAGAGAGCGATGCCTCCATGCCCTCCAAACGAATCCGTGCCGATGTGCAGCACCCTCATGACCAGCGCTCCATGACCACGCGTGCCCAACTGCGCATGCGCGTTGACGTTCCATCGGCAGGGAGATTCATCCACCCGGCGAGTGGGACGGTGAATCCGGTCTTTCTGCGCTCGCTGAGCCAGTCCGGGAGAGGAGTGCGGGGACTCTTGGCGAAGTGATGCTTGCAGCGTTGCTGCTCCACGAGCAGAAGCGGAGCGATCTGGCGAAGAAGAGTGGCATCGACGAGAGGCGTGCGCACTTCCAGCGAGTGGGCCATGCTCGCCCAGTCGGTGTCGCGCAGCAGTTGATTGCGCATGTAGAGCGATGCTTCCAGCGTGGCCACGCGGCCGAAAGCGGAGCTCGGATCCGGATCGAGAACGGAGGCGATGTGCTCGATCAATGAAAGGCGCTCCAGTCCTTCCTCCGCTTGCTCCGCGCCCATGAGTGCCGGAAGGTCATCCGGGAGAAAGAGGCCTCGCTGCAGCAGATAGGCGCCGGCCCACGAATGTCCGTAGCGGTCCAGCGCTTTCGCTTTCGGGCTGCGTGCAAGGCGGCTGAGCGCCGAGGCGGCGAAGGGGACACGGGCACCCATGACGATGCGTGGGAGGGTGCGGAATGAGGGATAGCTGCCAAAGAGCTCGTCGCCGCCAAGTCCGGAAATGGCCACTTTCAGACCGAGCTCCGCGGCTGCTTTGCTGACGAACCATGTGTTCGTCCCGTCGATCGTGGGTTGATCCATCGCGTCGAAGAGACGGGGAAGGTCGGCGAGGAATTCGTCCCGTGCCACCAGACGCGTGACGTGCTCGGAACCGATCCGCTGCGCAAAGCGCGCGGCGAGTGGGGCCTCGTCGGAGTCTTGACCCTGAAACTCCTCAAAACGGAGGGTCACTGTGCGTGGCGGTTGAAAGAACGCCTCAGTCGCCAGAGCCACCAGCGCGCAGGAGTCGATCCCGGCGGAGAGGAACGCGCCAACCGGGACGTCGGAGATGAGATGGTGGCGAAGTGAATCGGTGACGAGCTCGCGCACGAGAACGTGAGGGTCGACAAGACGCGCAGCCGGCTCGTCGCGAACGCCCTGGCCGAGTGTCGTTGCGATCGAGTAGTAGTGGCGTTGGTCATGAATCCCTCGCTCATCGACGAAGAACGAGGTTCCCGCGCCCACTGCGCGAATGTCCCGGAAGATCGTGTACGGCTCCGGAACGCTTCCCATCAACCAGAATCCGGCTACGCCCGCGGGATCGTGTGCGCGCGCGATGCGGCCACCCGCGAGCAGCGCTTTGACGGTTGACGCCGCGCGGAATGTATTGCCGTCGTCGGCGATGTACAGCGGCTTGATGCCGTAGGGATCGCGCGCGACGAACATCCGGTGTTGCCGCGGTTCCCAAATCGCGAACGAGAACATGCCGCGCAGCAGGTCGACCATTCCCGGTCCATCGCGCCGGTAGAGCTGCAGCAGAACCTCGGTGTCCGACGTGGAGTGGAACCGTGCTCCCAACCGCTTCAGTCGTGCGCGCAGCTCGTGATGGTTGTAGATCTCGCCGTTGAAGACGATGTGCAACTCGCCGTCGATGTCGGTCATCGGCTGGGTGCCTTCGTCCGTCAAGTCGATGATGGCGAGTCGCCGCGCGCCGATGGCCACGCGGTGGTCGGGCGAGATCCACGTGCCGCCAGCGTCGGGTCCGCGCGGCCGCATCCGCTCGGTGATGGCCTCGATCTCGTTTGCGTCGACGGGAGGAGCGTCGCCTCCGTACGCGAAAAGAGCGGCAATTCCGCACATAGGTTCAGGCCTGCCGCTCGACCGGCGCTTGCCCGAGGTGGCGCCGGAACCAGTAGCGGAGAAACAGCATGGCGAGGAAACCAGCGATGCCCACCGAGTAGCCAACGTTCCTCAATTCCTCGATCACCGTGAGAACCGCGGCGACGGCAAAGAGCAGCGTGATGAACCAGATGGAGAAAATGGCTTTCGTGATGCTTCCGTATTTCTCGACGAGGATGTGATGGAAGTGGCGGCGGTCGGCGTTGAACATCCGCGTCACGCGCGCGCCGATCGCCAACTCCGCGCCAAACCGCTGCTTCATGACGATGAGCGTGTCGAGCACCGGGAGCGCAAGTGCGAGCATCGGTCCGCCGACGATCAGGGCGGTGGGCGATTTGATCGGACGGGCGATCGAACATGCCGCAAGCAGCAGCCCGATAAAAAGGCTGCCGGTGTCGCCCATGAAGATTTTTGCTGGCGGACGATTCCAACGGTAAAACCCGATCAGGCTTCCCGTCAGCGCGGTCATGATCACGAGCGAGAAGACGTCGTGACGGATGATGGCGATGACGCCGAAGGCGGCGGCGATCGTGATCGCTACCAATGTCGCGAGCGAGTCGATCCCATCGATGAAGTTGACGGCGTTGATGACGCCCACGATCCAGATGACTGAGACGACCGATCCGAAAATACCGAGCCGGATGGTGAATCCTGCAAACGAGAATGATGAGAACTGGAATCCAAAGGTGACGAGGATGATCGCGGCGGCGGTCTGAACGATGAATTTCTTCGGCGCATCGGAACCGAGAAGATCGTCGTAAACACCAAGTCCGACGATGAGCGAGCCACTGGCCAGCACGGCGAAAAGGTAGGTGAGATTCTTCGACACCAGTTCCGCGGCGTGACCGTTGGCCGCGAGGAGCATCAGCGGGAAGCCGAATCCGAAGATGATGGCCAGTCCGCCCATCCGCGGCGTCTCGACGGCGTGCAGTTTCCGTTCGTTCGGCCGGTCGATCGCCCCGGCTTCCTCAGCGATCCGCTTGACCGCAGCAGTAGTGATGAACGAAGTCAGCGCGCTGGCGATGAAAAGGAGGAGCAGGGGAGCGGCGTATTGAGCCATCGGACTTGGTGAGAAGAATAGCAGCGGGGAGTGGGGAGTGGGGAGTGGGGAGTGGGTTTTGGGGCCGGGGAGTGGGGAGTTGGGGGTGGGGTGTGGGAGATCGGCTGTCGGAGATCGGCTGTGTGATGGGTCACGCATGCATGTGTCGTTGGCGAGGTCATGTGAGGCGAGCGACGATCACGTCTAACTCCCACACCCCACGCCCAACACCCCACCCCCCGTATAGAATGCGACTTTTCACGAAGGAGCAAACGCATGGCTGAACTTCCCGGCGTCGAGCGGGAGACCCTCGAGGTCGATGTGGTGATCGTCGGTGCCGGACCGGCCGGACTGGCTGCCGCCTACCGTCTCGCCGAGCTGGTCAAGGCGCACAACGAATCCAACGCGGAGAAAAAACTGGAAGGGCTTTCGATCGCCGTGCTCGAGAAAGGGCAGGAGATCGGATCGCACGGCATCTCCGGTGCGGTCATGGATCCGCGCGGCATCGCCGAGCTGATGCCGGACTGGCTGGAACGCGGATGCCCGATCGAATCGCCGGTCACCGATGATGGCTTCTGGTATCTCTTCGAGTCGATGAAGATCGCGGCGCCGATCATGCCGCCGCCTCTGCAGAACTACGGCAACTACGTCATCTCCCTCGGCGAGATGGTTCGCTGGATGGCGCCGATCGTGGGCGAGATGGGCGTCGATCTCTTCGCGGAGTTCGCTGCTTCGCGCGTTCTGATCGAGGACGGGCGCGTCGTTGGCGTCCGCACGGGCGACAAAGGCATCGACAAGAACGGCCAGGCGAAAGCGAACTTCGAGCCGGGTGTCGACATTCGCGCCAAAGTCACGATTCTCGCGGAAGGTCCGCGCGGCACGCTGACGAAACAGCTTGCCAGCACCTTCGATCTGTACGCCGGAAAAAATCCGCAGGTCTATTCCGTAGGCGTCAAAGAGTTGTGGCAACTGCCTGACGATCGTTTTCCGCTCGGAAATGTGGTTCACACGCTCGGCTGGCCGCTCGACGGCGATACGTTCGGTGGCGGCTTCATGTACGGCATGAAGGACCACATCATCGACATCGGTCTCGTCGTCGGACTCGATTACAAGAACCCCACGCTCGATCCGCATCACGAGTTTCAGCGCTACAAAACGCATCCCTCGATCCGGCCGCTGCTCGAAGGCGGCAAGATGATCAGCGCCGGCGCGAAGGCGATTCCCGAGGGTGGCTACTTCTCGATGCCGCGAATGTACGGTCCGGGTTTTCTGATCACCGGCGACTCGGCCGGCTACCTCAATGGCGCCCGCCTCAAAGGCATCCACCTCGGCATCAAATCAGGATCGATGGCCGCCGAGACCACGTTCGAGGCGTTGCTCAACAACGACTACTCGACCGCGCAGTTGAGCGAGTACGAGGCGATGTTCGAAGCGTCATGGGCGCGCGAAGAGTTGTGGCAGCAGCGCAATTTCCATCAGTCATTCGAATACGGGCAGCTCGCGGGCTTGGCGAATGCAGGTCTCGGCATTGTCACCGGCGGCCGCGGCTACGGCGTCATGAACCGTCTCGAAGGACACGCCGGTCACGAGCGGATGGAACGGATCCAGCGCTACTTCGGCGCCGACCATCCGCACCCGCCGGAGAAGATCAAATTCGACGGCGTGCTGACGTTCGACAAAGTCACGGATGTCTACAACGGCGGCGTGATTCACGAAGAGAACCAGCCGGCGCATTTGCTGATCGCGGATACGGAGGTCTGTATCACGCGATGCACTGAGGAGTTCGGAAATCCGTGCTTTCACTTCTGTCCGGCGCAGGTTTACGAACCGCAACCAACCGCAGACGGACGCGGCAAAGTGCCGTTTCTCAACTTCACCAACTGCTTCCACTGCAAGACGTGCGACATCATGGATCCCTACCAGGTGATCACATGGGTGCCGCCGGAAGGTGGAGGCGGACCGCACTACAAGAAGTTGTGAGGTGACGTGCGTGGGCGGCGCGGCGTCGAAATGACATGCCGGTCACTGCTGTTGCATCGGGCGCTTTGAAATGACGACGCAGCCGGTTTCACGCCATCCGACGTTCGAGAAAATCGCTGCGCTGCAGGCGAACGTCGAGCGTGTCATCCGCGGCAAGAGCGAAGTGGTGCAGTTCTGCATCGCCGCGTTACTTTCGAAGGGTCACATCCTCCTCGAAGACGTTCCCGGCGTCGGCAAGACGATGCTCGCGCACGCGCTGGCGCGATCGTTGTCGCTGTCATTTCAGCGCATCCAGTTCACGAGCGATCTGCTGCCCGCGGACATCGTCGGCGTGACGATTTACAACCAGGACGCGCAGGAGTTCGAGTTCGTCTCCGGGCCGGTCTTCACGAACATCCTGCTCGCCGATGAGATCAACCGCGCCACGCCAAAATCGCAGTCCGCGCTGCTCGAAGCGATGAGCGAGGGAATGATCTCGATCGAGAAGAAACGCCTGCCGCTGCCCGATCCGTTTCTCGTGCTGGCGACGCAGAATCCGATCGAGCACGTCGGAACCTATCCGCTCCCCGAGTCGCAGCTCGATCGGTTTCTGATGAAGCTGACGATCGGCTATCCGAATCCAATCGACGAAAAGAAACTTCTTCGCTCCGGCGGCGCGCAGGATGCGCTCGAACATCTCGAGCCGGTCCTTGAAGAGCAGGAAGTCCGCGATCTGCAGGCGCACGTAGCGTCGATTCACGTGAACGAGTCGCTGGTCGATTACCTGATGGCGATCGTCGAAACCACCCGTACCCACGCCGAAGCCGCCCTCGGCGTCTCCACCCGCGGCGCGCTGACGTACTTCAAAGCCTGTCAGGCGCTGGCGATGGTCAACGGCCGCGACTTCGTGATCCCCGAAGATGTGAAGCGGCTGGCCGGTCCGGTGTTGTCGCACCGCATCGTGATGAAGGACCGCCGCGTGCTACGCGCCGACGGCTCGCCCGAACAGCGTTTCATTCAGCGGATCGTGAGCGAGATTCCGGTTCCGCGGTAGAGACTTGTTTCGTCGTGCCCGATGCGCCCTTTTCTACTTCTTTGCGGTGTCCGTGAATCAGCCACAGGGCTATGGCGAAGAGCGGAGTAACGAACGAAAGGACCGAGACCGCAGGAATTGCATGTGGACTCATGAGTGCTCCTTCGGCCGGATCGTGATTCGCCGCAGGTTCGCAAGCCGATCGCTGGGAAGAACGGCCTATTCAGCAGATTGGGAGTGAGACTTCGGTGATGCAGGCGCGGATCCGTGAGGCGGATTTGCGGGGTCGCGCCCGCGGCCGTGCAAAAGCCACGCGGCTAGAAGGAAGAGCGGGGCCATGAATGCCAGGAATGAAAGCGTTCCGTAGTACATCGGATTCATCGCGACTCCTTTACCCGGATCTCAATGTAGATGCCGATAGTCCAAACGACAAGAGCGCCGGTGGTATTCGCAAAGCCCCAGGCGAAGGTCAGGCGGTTGGTGACCAGGGCGTCGAGCGCTGAGAAGACGATCCAAAGGAGAGAGCCTTCGGTAGCTCCTTCAGCGATACGACTGAGGACGAGGTTCTTAACTGCTTCGCTCGGCTTTCTCACACACCGAGGCTACCTCGGAAATCGCGAAGTCGTGCAAACCTCTACCTTATGTGGAAAAACCGTCTACCGAAGATCCTGCGCAATCACCTGTTGCCGATCGAAGCCGCTGACGTTCGAGACGTCGTCGACTACGCCGATGGAGATCTTGTTCAGGCCGCGCTCGCACATCAGATCGAGCGTGTACGTGTAATACCGCCCCTTGGTCTTCGGAAATTCGGCCAGCGGAATCGTGATCTGGTGTGACTTGCGCGAGACGTCGGACATGTCGCCGTCCTTGTTCCCGACAACGACGTAGATCGAGAAGCCGCCCATGTACGCCTCACCCTGCTGGAGGAGCGTGAGGTTGTCGACGGGGATGTGAATCTCGACCGGAATCTTGAACAGATCGTCGGCAGGAATCGGCGCGTTGACTTTGACGCGAACGGCAAGGTCGTTTGATTTGGTCTTGTAGAGCAGGTTTGCGATGACGCGGTCGCTCATGTCCTGGAACGTCGATTTCTCGACGAAGGTCTGCCGGTTGCGGACATTCAGCGCTTTGTTCTTTACGCGCACTTCGAGGGTTCGCTGCCGGTCGACACGCTCCGTGCCGGCGCGGTAGCCGAGGGAGTAGTACGAATCGAGATCACGCTCGATGTTCTTGAATGCGCCGGCGAAATTGTTCGTGCGCGTAGTGGCCAGACCGCCAGTGAGCTCGGCCATGAGCTGGAGCGACTCGGTGGTATTCGAGACGGCCGCCAACGTGACGTTGTACGAGATTGCCTGCTGGTTGTCAGCCGACGTTCCCTCGCTTCCCGCGGCGAGACCGCCTGCGTGAACTGCGTAGAGCGTGATGCCGTTGGCGTTGGCCGTCTTGGCGATCGACTCGATCAAAGTCGTTCCGTTGTAGCTCATCGCTTCGAGCATCGAGCTGGACTGCCACCCTTTTTCGCGCGCGACGTCATCGATCATGGCGAAGACTTCGCGGCCCGGCTGAATCTGGAAGCCCTCGGTCGTGAGGACGAGAAGCTTCTTCCCTTCCACGCCGGCGAGAGTCGTCAACAATCCGTTGATCGACTCCACGCTCTGCCGGAGGTCGTGTTCGACGGAAGACGCGTAGGTACGCGCGTCGGCAACGGCATCGTCGTAATTCGTGGCGTCCCGGATGCGCCCCATGACGTCTTTGGCTTCGCTCTTGTTCGCGATTCCGAAGCCCGACTCGCCTGCGACGGAGTCGAGCATCTGCTGGATCTGAACGGGATCGCGCGTGAATGGCACACGCACCTTGAGGCTTCGGTTGTACGTCGCCAGCATGGCCTCGTCGCCCGGACGCATGACGTCCTTGACGAAGTCCTTCATCTGCTTGAAGACCCGATTGCGGTTGAAGGGTGAGAGAGAGAGGTTGTCGACATAGAGAATGATGCGGCGCTTCAACTGATCGGGAATCTCTTCCTTGGCCGTTGGGGCGGGTGAGGGCGCCGTTCCGGCCGTGACCGGAGGCTTGGCCACTCGTCCATCGATCTCGGAGAAGTTCGAGATCGGCTTCTCTTCGCCGTTCTCGAAGATCCGGAAGTCGTCCTTCGTCAAGCCAGTGACCGGGTTGCCCTTCTTGTCGGTGACGACGACATCGACGCCGATGACATGGACATCGATGCGCTCGGTGAGCGTTGACAGGTCCGGTGGCGGAGGCGTCTTCTGTTGGGCGAACAGAGGTGTTGTGGTGAGCGCTGCGATGAGGATGGCCGAGGTGGCGCGAGTGAAGCGAAGTCGTTTCACGAATATGCTCCGATTGAACGAGATATCGGCCATTGCCGATGGACGGCGGCTCCCGGCGCCGGTGCGTCCTCACGTTCTAGACGAATCGGGAGACCGCGCCGTTACATGCGAGAATGAGCCGCCGGTCGGAACCCACGGCCGGCACAAAAACTTCCGGCGGCACGCGCGCGTCCGCCGTTCACGCGCAACCCATGCAAACGCAAGCGTCCAGACAGGATCCGATCACGTTTTTCAAGATGGCCGGAGGCGGGAACGACTTTGTCGTCATCGACAACCGGTCGGGCCGGATTGGCGATGCCTCGGAGCTCACCCGGCGCATCTGTACGCCACATCTCTCGGTCGGCGCGGACGGCGTCATTCTCATCGAGAACACCGGGAAGGCGACGTTCCGGATGCGGTACCTCAATGCCGACGGCTCGCAGGCCGATTTTTGTGCGAACGGTACGCGCTGCGCGGCGCGCTTTGCGATGGTGAATGTGATCGCGCCGAAGAAGATGACCATCGAGACGGGTGCAGGAGTTGTGGGCGCCGAGGTCAGCGATGGCGGGCTGGTCACGCTGGCGCTGCCGCAGCCGCATTCGTTCGTGGCGGATCGTCCGCTGCGTGTTGGTGAGACGCTGATCCATGGCAGCTCGATCATCGTCGGTGTGCCGCACTATGTCGTCTTCCTCCGCGACAACCTCTGGTCTCAGGACATCGTTCCCCTCGGACGCGCCCTTCGCACACACGCGGACCTGCAGCCGTCCGGCGCGAACATCAACTTTGTCGTCGTTCGCGAGCCGGGAGCGATCGAGGTGCGCACGTATGAGCGCGGCGTGGAAGCAGAGACGCTTTCCTGCGGATCGGGCGTGGTCGCTTCATCGGTGACGAGCGCGTTGTTCGGGAAGACGAAGTCGCCGGTCAAGGTGCTGACGCGAAGCGGAATCACGCTGGAAGTTTCCTTTGCGCTCGATGGCAGCGAGGTCCGCGAGGTGCAGCTCCGCGGCGACGCGCGCGTTGTTTATCGTGCTTCGATGACGCCGGAGACGATCGAAGGGTTCGATCCGGAGTGGGTTCGCAATCCAGCAGAGAACGCGGTGTGCTGACGACACCCATCGACGCGCATCTGCCGCTCGTGATCGCGCTGATCCTGCTCTGCGCATGGACCGCGCGCGGAACGCGCTGGGCGGCGGTCGTGCAGTGCGCGGTGCCGCTGCTGATCGTGGCCATGATGACGCTGGCGGACGAGCGCACCCGACTGCTTGCGTATGGCGTGATCGTGGCCCTCGCGTACGGAGCCGCGTTGATTGGGATGGAACGCTGGCGTCCCGCCGGCTGGCCCGGCGGCGTCTCGCCGCCGGAGATCGCGCTGACCGTGGTTGGAATCGTTTTATTGCGCTGGATCCCTTTGCATGATGTGCGCATCGTTCGCGAGCTGGTCGTGCTTGCGGGCAGCGTGACTTTGCTTTTCGCGATGCCGCGACGGCGGGACGCCACCGGGCCAGCCGGCGGGACGCCAGCGTTCCTCATCGCGGTGCTGGCCGTCGCAGTCGCGACTCCTGTTCGGGCGGGGATGATGACGTTTCTGCCGTTTGCACTCGCGCTGCTCGTGGTCGGGTTGCGGAGTCTCGGGGACTCGGCGAGCGCGCGAGCACGCAACATCGCCAGCCTCGCCGTGGGCGCCGCCCTGCTTCTCTGCGCATGCGTTGCGCGCTATTCGCTGGCGACGGTTTACGTTGCCGTGGCGATTGTCTTTCTTGTTCCGCTCATCGATCGCATCCGGCCGCTTTCGTACGCGGCGGCGATCGCAATCTTCGCCCTCTGGCCGTGGAGCGGCGTCATTGCGCGGGCGTTGCCGATCGCTCGCAATTACGCGCCGCCGCTGGGCGAAGTGCAGACGGTTTCGCGCACGCTGGCGGCGGGCGAGTCGGTGCCGGTCGCGGTGCCACCGCATGTCTCCGAGGCGACCGTGACGACGTGCGGCGGATACATCGAGCGCCTTCGGTCGGGACACGTAATTGGCGCGATCGAGGCGACGGACCGGCGCGGCCGCATGACCGTGCGGCCGATCCGCATCGGCGACTCGGCGGACTTTGGCTTCATGCGCCGCGAGCAGTTTTTCGCATCGCGCAATCCGCTGCCGCGCTTCTCGCCGGGCGAGATCCGCGACTACGGCGCGAACGCCTGGGTCTTCGGAGCGGGCCGCACGACGGTGAACTGCGCGTCCGATATCGTTTCGCTCCGCATCGTTGCCGCGGCGGATCTTCATGCGCAATCGCGGTTGGTCGTTGATTCCGTCGAGTACCCAAAGCGATGAAACTGGCGCTCTTCATCGCCGCTGCTCTGGCAATGCCGCTCGTGGCATTGCGTGGCCGCGCGCTCAAGCGCTGCCTCGGTACGCAGCTCGGTGCGGCGATCGCCTTCGCCGTTCTCGCGGCCTACGCGCGCGTGTTGCTCATCGACGTCGATCCGTATCTCGTGCTGGTGACGTTCGGCGTGATCGTCCTCGCCATTCCTCTGGCCTTCCTCTCGTTTGCTGACGACGTTCGCTGGAGCGCGAACCGCGCCTTTCTCATCGCCGCGATCGGTTACGCGATGATGATCCCGCTGCAACTGCGGACGCCGGTCGATGGCGATGAGCCTTACTACTTGATGATGACGGAGTCGCTGGTGCGCGATCACGATCTCGATCTCACCAATCAATATCGCGACATCGCGCACTCCGACACCGGCCGTCCCGATCTGACGCCGCAGCCTGGCGATCCAAGAGGCGCGCATGGCGAGCAGTACTCGCGTCATGAACCGTTCCTGCCGATCCTGATGATGCCGGGTTACGCGCTCGGCGGCGTGCCGGGCGCGCTGGCTGTGATTGCGTTGTTCGGAGCGCTGCTGGCGCGATCAACCGTTCGTTTTCTCGAAGACGAAGGGATCGGCGATGCAACCACGCGCGCGCTCTTTCCGCTGATCGCGTTCGGACCACCGATCGTCTTCTACGCCACGCGCATCTGGCCGGAAGTGCCGGCGGCGTTCTGCTTTCTCGAAGCATTGCGCGGCGTGCGGCAACGGCGTCCGGCGCGATGGATCACGGCGGTCTTCGCGCTCGTGCTGCTCAAGATCCGCTTCGGATTGATTGCCATCGTGCTGCTCGCGCGCGCGTTGCGCACGCGAAGGCAGGTCGTCATCGCCGGCGTTGTCGTGGCCGTTCCGCTCATGATTGCGTGGCTGATCACCGGCAATCCGATGAACACGCATTCGTGGCAGGAACTGATGCCGGGCGGACCGATGTCGTATTTCCGCGGGCTGTTTGGCCTCGTGCTCGACGGCGCAGACGGTCTTCTTTTCCAAGCGCCGCTGTACATGCTGGCGGTCATCGCCCTCGCGCGCTGGCGCTCGATGCCGGAAGGATTTCGTCTGGGCATCAGCGCGTCGCTCCTCTACATTCTTTATCTCGTGCCGCGCTCGGAGTGGCATGGCGGATGGTCTCCTCCGCTTCGCTACATCGTCGTCCTGATGCCCGTCCTCGCACTCGGCGGCGCGGCGTTGTGGGAGAAGGTTGGCGCCGGGACGCGCGCGCTCATCGCCGGCTGGACGTTGATGCTCGTCGTGCACGGCGCCGCGTTTCCGTGGCGTCTGTTTCATCTCGCCACAGGCGAAAACTTCATCGGCGAAACGCTGAGCGAGCGATGGCACAGCGACTTTTCTCGGCTGATGCCGAGCTTCATCCGCCCGAACTTCGCAGCAACGGTGGCGAGCGTCTTACTCATCGCCGCAATCATCGTGACTGTCATCCTGAGCCGCCGAAGGACGGTCGAAGGACCTCCTGCGAAAGTGCGTTTATTCGCATTCGCGCCGCTCGTCTTCGCCGCAATCTTGCTCGCGGCGTTCATCTACGGGCGCAGACCGGCCGATCGCATCGAATTCGAGGACGCCCACGTGATTCACAACGGCGGCGAGATCTTTCCGGCCGAATGGACCGTTTCGCGCTTTCTCTATCAGGGCGGCTGGGTCGTTCACGCCGGCGACACGCTCTCGTTCCTCGCCAAGTCTGGCTCTTCCACGCTCCGCTATCAGTCGCGAACCGGCGCCACGATCGAGATCGGCGGACATGCTTTCGTTCTGCCACCGAGCGGCGCGATTTACGGATACGCGGCGATCAACGCCGGTAGTGCCGGACGCGCCGAGTTGCGCTGCCTCGACGGAAGCGCCAATCTCGACTGGATGCAGCATGACTGACGTTTCCGTGATCGTGCTCGATATCGACGGCGGCGACATGCTCCGCGCCTGCCTCGATTCGATTGCTTCGCAGACGCTGACCCCGAAGGAAGTGATCGTGTTCGACAACGGCTCGCGTACGCCGGTTGCGGAGCGTTTCGCCTTCCGCCACGGCCTTCACCTCTTCCGCAGCCAAACCAACCTCGGATTCGCCGGCGGCAACAACGAAGCGTACCGTCACGCCACCAGCAACTACATCGCCCTCATCAACAACGACGTCGTGCTGGATCGCGATTGGCTCGCCACCGTCGCCGCAGCGCTCGACGCCGATCCCAAGCTCGCCGCCGTGCAGACGATCATCCGCCGCGACGACGCCACGATCGACGGCGCCGGCATCGACATCAGCGACGGGACATTTCGCCAGGTTGGGAGTGGGATGTCGATCGCTGAGTTGCAAAGTTACTCGGTTGCTGCGTTGCTCGGTCAGCCAAGCACCAATGCACCGAACAACCCAGCATCCCAGCAACCCAGCAACCGTCCCTGGGGCGTCTCCGCCACTGCCGCGCTCTACCGCCGCGATGCCCTCGGCAACACGATCTTCGACGAGCGATTCTTCGCCTACTACGAAGACGTCGACCTCTGCGCGCGATTGCACGAAGCGGGCTGGCGTACCGATGTACTTCCGGTGATCAAAGCAACCCATCGCGGTTCGCAATCCGCCCCGCTCCTCGGCGGCGACGCGCTCCGTCTTCGCACCCGCAACCGCTACTTCGTTGCGAGACGCCATCGCGGCGTCGGCCGGATCAGCGCATTGCTTTGGGAAGACATGAAGCTGATCGTGCGCGGCCGTTCATCGCTGCGAGGAATCGTGGAAGGCTTGATGATGAAGGCTGAAGGATGAACAAGACTTCGCGTCTTCGCGTCTTCGCGTGACAAACTCGCCCGTCCATGAATGTCGTCGTACACACGCCCGACGTCGCCGGCGAACGGATGGCCGGGCCCGGGATCCGCGCCTGGCACCTGGCCAGCGAGCTGTCCAAACACTTCACGGCCACGCTGGTCTGCAAGCGCGAAGGCGAACTTCCAGGCCCTGCGAGTTTCGAGGTCGTTGCGCGCGGCAGCGCCGAGGCGAGCGCACGATTGCGAGACGCCGATGTGCTGATCGGGCAGCCTGCGCGCGGATTCCGGCGGCAGCGCCGCGGGCAGCGCGTCGTGTACGATCTCTTTGATCCAGTTCTGCTCGAATTGCACGAGATGTATGGACGCCGTCCTTCGATGCGGCAGAGGATTCATATCGAAGCCGAACGCTGGCGTGTCCGGCGTGCGGTCGCTACCGGCGACCTGCTCATCGTCGCCACGAAGAAACAGCGCGAGCTTTACGGCGGCGCGCAAGGTCCCATCATCGAAATCCCGTTCGGAGTCGAAGACTTTGGGGTCGCGGCGCTGGCAGATCGCGAGAACATCGTTTTGTGGGGCGGCGGAACCTGGGAATGGCTCGATCCCGCCACGGCGGTCGAAGCGATTATCGAGGTCAATCGACGAGGCATCGATTGCCGTCTTCTTTTCTTGGGGCGCTCGCGTCCGAACCAGCACACTGTCGACCGGCGCCGCGAAGACCGCCTCGATGAATGGATACTGGCCGGCGGTGCGTTCGTCGAGGCCAACGACTCGTGGATGCCGTACAACAGCCGGCTTTCGTGGCTGCGCCGCAGCAAAATCGCTATCATGCTGCATCGTCCGACAGCGGAGGCTGCCTACTCGATTCGCACGAGGTTGTTCGATGCGATTGCGGCGGCGGTTCCGGTCATCACAACTGAAGAAGGGTACGCTGCCGAACTGGTGGCGGCGGAGGGATTGGGTATCGTTGTGCCGCCGTTGGATGCATCAGCCGTGGCCGATGCGATCGCGAAATTAATGACGGACGACGATTTCCATGCGCGGTGCGTATCAAACCTGATCCGGATTCAGCCTCGCTTCGGATGGGCCGCGGTGACAAGGCCGCTGATCGAGGCAATCAAGCAATGGCAAACGCAACGAGAAACCTGAAAACGAGCCAGCCGGCGCCGATGTTGCGCGGCATCGCCACCGGTCCGCTCGACCTCTCGATTGCCATCGTGACGTGGAACAGCGAGCGATGGATCGAGCGCTGCCTGCAGTCGCTTCGTGCCGCATGCGGCCGGCTGGAGTACGAGGTGGTCGTCTATGACAACGCCTCGTCCGACGCAACAATCGCCGCAATGGGCAAAGACGTCGAAGTGATCCGCGGCGCCGCGAACGACGGCTTCGCGGCAGGCGTCAATCGCGTGGCCAGCCGCACCAGCGGGCGCTATCTTTTCCTGCTCAATCCCGACTGCGAGCTCTCGCCGCGCTCGCTCGAGATCCTCGTCGGCTTCCTCGACGAGAACCCTGCCATCGCTGCGGCGGCGCCACTTCTTTCCGATGAAGCGGGCGAGTCGCAGCGCGAGTTTCAGTTGCGGCGGCTGCCGACGCTGGCCACGCTCATCAGCGAAGTCTTCGGCATCGACAAACTTTTTCCCGACAATCCGATGACGGCGCGCTACCGCTACCGCGAGCTCGAGCTGACGCATCCGCAGCCGGTCGAGCAGCCGGCCGCCGCCGCGTTGCTGGTGCGGCGCGAAGTGTTCACCGAAGTCGGCCCGCTCGACGAGCGATTCACGCCGGCCTGGTTCGAAGACGTCGATTACTGCCGCCGTCTCGCCGCGGCTGGCAAGACGATTTTCGTCGTGCCCGCGGCGCGCGCGCGGCACTTCGGCGGCGCCAGTCTCGAGCACGTTCCCTTCGCCGAGTTCATCGCGCTCTGGTATCGCAACATGTGGCTCTATGCGAAGAAGTGGCATTCGCGCGGTGAGGCCGAAGTGCTGCGTTGGGCGATCGTTTTCGGGATGCTCCTGCGCATCCCGCTCGCACTCACCGGCCTCGCCAACCGCCGCCTCGGGCGCCTTCATGCCGCCCGCGCCTACGCCGGCGTGATGCGGAAGGCGTTCACACGATGGAGCGGGGTCTGACGAACGGATTGGTCTCCGTCATCATCGTTAGCTGGAACAGCGCGCGATTTCTGGAGCGCTGCCTGGCTGCTCTCGCAAAACAAACGCACCGCGCCGTCGAGCTGATCCACATCGACAACGCCTCGGACGACGATTCGATCGCGATCGTGCGCAATGCTTCGCCGGCCGCGCGGCAGATCATCAACGATACAAACCGCGGTTTCAGCGCGGCGGTGAACCAGGGCGTGCGCATCGCCAACGGCGAATTGGTTCTCCTTCTCAATCCCGATGCCTTTCTCGAACCGGAGTATGTCGAGCGGCTCGTTGCAGCACTCGGCGGGGCAGGCGAATCATTCGGCATGGCCACCGGCAAATTGCTTCAAGCTGAGACTGGCCTGATCGATTCGATGGGCATCCGGATGACACGCTCGGGACGGCATTTCGATATTGGGCAGGGGCTGTCGGGTGCCGGCTGTCGGGTGTCGGAGTTAGAACAGGGATCTCCGTCGAATCGCTCCGACTCCCGACACCCGACACCCGACACCCGCAACGAAGTCTTCGGCGTCTCCGGCGCCGCCGCGCTCTACCGGGTTTCGTTCATCCGCGACGTCACGATCGGCGGCGAGTTTCTCGATGAAGATTTCTTTGCCTTTCGCGAAGATGCAGACGTGGCCTGGCGCGGCCAGCTTTTCGGATGGCGCGCGATTTACGTTCCCGAGGCCGTCGGGCATCACGTGCGCACCGTGACGCCGGAGAAGCGCGGCTCACTTTCCGCGGTCATCAACATGCACGGCGTCAAGAATCGCTTCCTGTTGCGGCTGAAAAACGAAGGGATGTATCTCGCGCTGCGCAACGCGCCGTTCGAGCTCGGACGCGATCTCGTCGTCATCATCGCCGCGCTCACGATCGAACGCACGTCGCTTCCCGCGCTTTCGTGGCTGTGGAAGAATCGCCGCCGAATCATGGAGAAACGACGCGCGATTCAAAGCCGGCGACGCGTGTCCGACCGCCAGATCGCCGGATGGTTTCGTTGAAGATCGCCATCGCCGGCACGCGCGGCGTTCCTGCCCGTTACGGCGGCTTCGAGACGTTCGCCGACGAGCTGTCGGCGCGGCTGGTCGCGCGGGGGCACGAGGTTGCGGTGTATTGCCGTGAGTCGGGGAGTGGGGAGTGGGGGGTGGGGAGTGGGAGCAGCTTTAGGTCAACTCCGGCACCCGCTGAGTCGGGCGCTCGAGGCGCGAGTGAAAGCAAGACTTCTCCCACACCCCACACCCCACACCCCACACCCCAAGTCCACCGCATCGTCCTTCCCGCTCTTCGCCACAAGTACTTCGAGACCGTCAGCCATACGTTTCTTTCGGCGCTCGACGCGTTGCGCCGCGATTTCGACGTGATCCTCTTGTGCAACGCCGCCAACGCATTCGTGCTCCCGCTGCTCCGTGCGGCGCGGATTCCGGTGGCGATCAACGTTGATGGCATCGAGCGTCACCGCCGCAAGTGGAACGTGTTCGGGAAAGCGGTCTACGCCATCGGTGAATCGTTCTCCGCTCTCTTCGCCTCGGCAGTCGTCGCCAACGCGAACGTCATCGCGGATTACTACCGCGGCCGCTACGGCATCGAGCCGGTCATGATTCCGTATGGCGCCGAGTTTCCGATCGAAGAGGACAGCGATGTCCTCGACCGTCTCGGCATCCAGTCCGGCAACTACATCCTCTACGTGAGCCGTTTCGAGCCGGAGAACAATCCGCTGGAGGTGGTGAGGGCGTACGAGGGAGTGGGGAGTGGGGTGTGGGGCGTGGGAGATAAGGCTTCGCTCCCACTCCCCACCCCCCACACCCCACTCCCCAAACTCATCATGCTCGGCTCCGCCTCGTACGCGCGCGACCTCGAAGCTGAGCTTCACCACCACGCATCGCCGCAGATCCTCTTTCCCGGTGCGCTGTTTGGCGCCGATTACCGGACGCTACAGCGCAATGCACTCGTCTACATTCAGGCGACCGAGGTGGGGGGGACGCATCCGGCGATGATCGAGGCCATGGCGTCCGGGGGCTGCGTGCTGGCGCATGACACGCCGGAGAACCGGGAAGTCGGAGGGGACGCTGTCGGTTACTTCAAACTGCGTCCGGTCGAGACGCTCTCAGGCACAATTCGGGAATGTCTCGAATCGCCCGCATTGCAGGCGCGGATGAGGATTGCCGCGCGGGCTCGGGCGGCTGAGAAGTATGGCTGGACGGCTGTGACCGATGCGTACGAGCGCCTTTTTGCGGAAATCGTTCGCTGAAAATTGCCGTAGACGGCTGCGAGGCGATTTCCGTATACCGGTCAGCCAGTAGTGCGTTACATTCGAGAAGAAGTCGTCGTCGAGACAAGAGGCTAGATGCTCAAAGAGAAAGCGCGCATGATCGCGAGGGTCGTCTATGTCGCCGACCTGGCCCTCACGACTGTTGCTTTTTTTGCAGCGTTCTTCGTCCGTGACGTCGTGCTGCCGCGTCTTTCTCCGGAGCACTTTCCGACCGGTCTTTTTCCCCTTCGCGACTACATCAAAATCTATCCCGTCGTTTTGATTCTCTGGTCGGTTCTTCTCTTCACGTACCACAGTTATCACAGCCACCGCACGATCCCGCTCCTGCGCGAAGCGCTGACTGCGATCCGCGTCGTCTTCTTCGGCAACGCCATCCTGGCCACGATTGCCTATCTGGTTCCGCTTCGCCAATTGTCGCGTGCCTGGTTCGTTCTGTTCGGCGTTCTGGCCGCGCTGCTGCTGGTTCTCGAGAAGATCGTGGTACGGATCATCGCTCGCTACGTTCGAGCGAAGGGTCTCAACTATCGAACGATCCTCATCGTCGGCACAGGCCGGCGGGCCATCGACGTGGCGCGCACGATCGAAGGCCACAAGTACTGGGGCTACAAAATCCTCGGCTTCGTTTCGGACGGACACCGGCTCTCGAACGGATGGGCGCGCTTCCGCGTCTACGGCAGCGTTCCCGATCTTCGCCGGCTGCTCGAAGGCGGTCAGTTCGCCGAGCCAATCGATGAGATCGTGTTCGCCGTCACGCGCAAGAAGCTGGACGAGATGAAGCAGATCTTCCTGATGTGCGAAGAGCTCGGCATCCGCGCCCGCGTGGCCATGAACTTCTTCCCCAACCGCGTGGCCCGCATCGAGCTGGAGGAGCTGGAAGGGATTCCGTTCCTCACCTTCACAACGACGCCATCGAATGAGTCGCAGCTCGCCCTCAAGCGCCT
This sequence comes from Thermoanaerobaculia bacterium, assembly GCA_963719365.1. GTDB lineage: Bacteria > Acidobacteriota > Thermoanaerobaculia > Gp7-AA8 > Gp7-AA8 > JADGNZ01. The sequence continues at coordinate 5,009,080 of OY970380.1, forward strand.
GCTCGACATCGCCGTCTCGATGATTCTTCTCACGCTGTCGCTGCCGGCCATCGCCATCGCCGCCCTCGCCATCAAGCTCTCCTCGCCCGGCTCGGTTCTTTTCAAACAGGAACGGATGGGCCTCAACGGGCGGCTCTTCATGCTCTTCAAGTTCCGGACGATGTTCGAGGATGCGCATGAGCGGCGCGGCGAAGTCACGCATCTGAATCAGATGACCGGGCCGGTGTTCAAGGCGAAGTCCGATCCGCGCATCACCGCCGTCGGCCGCGTTCTCCGCAAGTTTTCGCTCGACGAGCTGCCGCAGCTCTGGAACGTGCTCAAAGGTGACATGAGCCTCGTCGGTCCGCGTCCGCCGATCCCGGAGGAAGTGGCCGCCTATCACCGCTGGCACCGCCGCCGTTTGTCGATGAAGCCGGGCCTGACGTGTTTGTGGCAGGTGTCGGGCAGGAACAACGTCGACTTCGACCGCTGGATGCAACTCGATCTGCAGTACATCGACAACTGGTCACCCTCGCTCGACCTGAAGATCCTGCTGCGAACAATCCCCGCGGTTCTTTCGGGACGCGGCGCCAGTTAGCCGCGCGCTTGCCGCTCGCGCAACCTGCGTACAATCGCGTCCGATGTTGCGCCGTGTTCTTCTCGCCCTCGCTCTGCTCGCCTTGCTTGTGGTGTCCATCGAGCCGGGCATGCTGCAGATTCTGTTCATCGATCGCGAGCCGTCCGCGCGCGAGTTGAGCGAGGCTCCGGACAGTCCGTTGCCTCTCTATCCGCGTTTTCTCGAGGGCGTTCGTGCGCATACACAACCCGGTGACACGATCGCCATCGTCATTCCGCGGATGTCTTGGAACAACGGCTACGTGTACGCCTACTACCGCGCCAGCTACTTCCTTGCCGGCCGCGAGGTTCTGCCGCTCGTAACGCCCGAAAACGAGAAGGTTCCGGAGAATTTTCGCGCCGCGCGCTACATCGCCGCGTTTCGAGTGAACGTCCGGATGCCGGCCGAAGTCGTCTGGCGGGGCGAGCGGGGAACGCTGCTGCGGCCAATCCGGGGAACGGCACCGCGAGCTGGCGGCAAGGCAGCGGCGATCCATCCGGAATCGCAGCGATGACCGCCCCGCTTCTTGCCATCCTCAGCATGACGGTCCTTGGGCTGCCGGTCACGCTCGCGGTCGATCGCCGCGTCCGAGGACCGCTGCTGATTGGCGCGTCGTTTCTGTATGGCAGTGGCGCGATCTTTTTCATCCTGCTCGCGCTTTCGGTCATCAAGCTGCGGTGGACCCTGCCCGCGGTCATCCTCGCCGCGCTCGCCGTCTTCTGCGCTGCGTCGATCCTCGCGAGGCGGCGGGCAGCAGCCGGCAAGCTGCAACCCGCGACTCATGCCCATGTCTTCGACGTCGTGACCTTGTTCGCGTTGACCGGCTACGCGCTCTACGCCACGCTGGCGCCGCTCTGGGAGTGGGATTTCTGGGCGATCTGGGGACTCAAAGCGCGCGTCTTTCTCGAAGCCTCCGGAATCGACTGGCACTTCCTCGGCAGCCGCTGGAACTGGTTTGCCCACACCGATTATCCTCTGTTGGTCCCGCTGAATTTCGACTTCGCCGCCATGATCAACGGCGGCTGGAGCGACCGCTGGCTCGGCCTGCTTTGTGTGGCCTGGGGCGTCGCGGCAGTGCTGATCGTTCGCGGGCTTGCCGCGCGCGAGACGTCGCCGTTCTTCGCATCGCTCCTCGGCTTCGCGCTGGCCTCGCGCGCGGTGAGCACGTACTTCGGACTGGCGGAGGGCGCGCTCATCGCGTTTGGAGGCGCCGGTGTTCTCTTCGTTCGCGCCGCCCTTCGCGACGAGGATGATGCGCCCGCCTGGCGCCACGGAGCGCTCATGCTCGGCTTCGCCGCGAACTGCAAGAACGAAGGCCTGGCACTGCTGGTGGCGGTGACGATTGCAGTTGCCGCGATCTCCTGGTTTCGCGGTGGTGAGACATCGCGCGTGCGCCGCCTGATGATCGCGGCACGACTCTGGCCGGCGTACGTGCTCGCAGCACCCTGGCTTCTATTGCGCCTCATCCATGTGCTGCCGACCGACATCGCCGGCGGGTCTGCCGTCTCGCGTCTCACCGCGCGCCTGCCACAGGTCCATCAGATTCTTGGTTACCTGCTCGCGAACCTTCACGCGCCCTGGTTCTGGATCGCCATCCTTGCCGCGATTCTGATCGCTCCGGCGGCAGCGCGGCACGATGAGCGATTCGTGTTCCTGGTCACGTTCGTTCAGCTTGCCTTCTATGTCGTTGCCTACCTGGCCACGCCGCAAGATCTGCACTGGCATGTGCAGACTTCGTGGGGACGGTTGACGGAGCAGGTCACGATGCCGCTCACCTTTGTCGTTTTTCTGATGCTTGCGAATTCGATGCGGGGCGGCCAAGATGCGCCGCATGCCCAAGCTCGATCCGACGAGTGATGAGTTCCGCGACGCCGGCCACAAACTGATCGACTGGATCGGCAATTATCTCGACGGCGTCGATCGCTACGACGTTCTGTCGCGCGTGCAGCCGGGCGACATCGCCAAACAGTTCGCTGGGGAGCCGAGCCAAACCGGCCGGCCGTACGACGCGCTGCTCGCCAACGTCGAATCGAAAATCATCCCCGGCATCACGCATTGGAACCATCCCGCGTTTTTCGCCTACTTCGCCAACACCGCTTCGCAGGCCGGCATCCTGGCGGAGCTGCTCACCGCTGCGCTGAATGCGAACGGCATGATCTGGCGCACTTCCCCCTCGCTCACCGAGCTGGAGATGGTCACCCTTGGCTGGCTTCGCGACGCGCTCGGACTTCCTCACGATCTCTTCGGCATCATCAACGACACGGCGTCGATCAACTCGTTCCTGGCGCTTGCCGCGGCGCGCGAAAAATCGGCGCCGGAGATTCGTACACGCGGCTTTTCCGCGGCGCCGGCACTTCGCGTTTACTGCTCCGAGCACGCGCACTCATCGATCGAAAAGGGCGCGCTCGCCCTCGGATTCGGCATCGACGGCGTGGTGAAGATCGCGGGCGACGACGCGCTGGCGATGCGCGTCGATGCGCTCGAAGAAGCGATTGCCCGCGATAAAAAACTCGGCGGCGTACCTTGCGCGATCGTAGCCACGGTCGGTACTACATCCTCAGCGGCGATCGATCCTGTTCGCAGCATTGCGGCGATCGCGAAACGCGAGAACGCCTGGCTTCACGTCGATGCAGCGTACGCCGGTCCGGCCACGATCTGCCCCGAGTTTCGCTGGCTCTGGGACGGTGTCGAAGCCGCCAACTCGATCGTCGTCAACCCGCACAAATGGCTCTTCACGCCGATGGATTGCAGCGTGCTCTACACGCGTCAACCGGACGTGCTGCGCGAGACGTTTTCGCTGGTGCCCGAATATCTGAAGACGCCCGATACGGCCGAAGTGAATTACATGGACTACGGCCTCCAACTCGGCCGCCGCTTCCGCGCGCTGAAGCTCTGGTTCCTCTTCGAACATTACGGCGTGACGCGCATGCAGGCCGTGATCCGCCAGCACATCGCCGATGCATCACGTCTCGCCGCGGAATTGCAGAAACGCGACGACATCGAATTGATCGCGCCGCAAAGCCTGAGCGTGGTCGTCTTCCGCAAAATCATCCATGATGCCAGCGGCGCCATCGACGAAGCAGCCTCCGAGCGCGCCAGCATCGAAGCCCTCGAACGAATGAACGCCAGCGGCCGCCTTTTCGTCTCCCACACCCGCCTCCGCAACAAGTATGGCATCCGCGTCGCCATCGGCAACGGCGCGACCGAGTGGGAGCATGTTGCGCGGGTGCTGGAGTATTTGTGATGGCTTTCGCCGTCGAAAGGAATCCCAGAGCGATCAAAGTGAACGTCACCGCTGACGAACTGGTTGTCCGCCTTGCTGACGGGCGCATCGCGACCGTTTCGCGCGTGGGTTCCGTGTCTGTTTCATGCCTCCGCCGACGAACGTAGAGACTTTCGGTTGATTGGGAACGTCGAAGTCTACTGGCCGCTTGACGAGGGTTCGCACGTTTCTGCGTTGTTTCGTGGGGAGGCCCGTTCAGTTATGACGCAGCTGGGCGGATGATCAGCCCACAGTTCACAGGGAGCCAAGAGCGGATCAGACCGGCTGAAACAAGTATCGGTCCGTTCTGATGGGCGCTCATTGGGGATCGCATCTATCTATAGGAGCCGCTACGCGATATCGATACAAGTCTGTAAGCAAAGGGGAATCTCACCGAGATCAACCTATAAGAGATGCCTCCATCAAGTGGTTGCCAAATCTGATGGTAGGGAAATTGGCGCGGGCGTCACTCCTCCTTTAAGGAGAGGATGAAAATGGCAAACGAGAAGCAGAAAAGGGATCAGTCATCTCAAGAGGACGTCCGTTCAGCTTTTAGTGGCCGCGTCCTGCGTTTTGTTCAGATCGACTTCGAAGACGGAAGTTCGCTGACAGCCCCTGAGGGGGAGACGAACGTAAGCGCTCGCCCTGTGGCTCACATCGTTGGAGATATCATCAAGGTAGCTTGCGAGTTCTTTCCGTCCTTGTGCAAAGTCGCAAAAGATCCCGGTGATGGTGGTGGAGGTCGAGGTGGTTGCTATACGATCATCGGTCCAGATGGCACAACAATCACGATTTGTCCGCCGAGGGGAGGTATCGCATAACGGATAGTCGGGTCGCGACATCCCTCCGCTCCCTTCGGGCGATGATGTGTCTATCGGCGACCGAGTTGAGTCAGACGGGTATGACAGCAGCATGGTTTGCGGACCTCGAACAAGCGAGAGTTCTCCGCGGAGTTCTAGGAAGAACACTACTCACGCATGCTTCCGGGTCCGTGTGCCGAGTGCGTCAGAAGTGGAACTCCGCTGGAGGTCCGCTGAGGGATCGGCGCTTCACAGCGCGGCATAGCCGCAAACAAGGAAACCAACCGAATTTGGAGCCAATCGGTTTTGTAAGAAATCTTCGCGTCGTGCGCAGAAACCGCTGGTTAGTAGTACAGAGTGCTGCGTTTACACTTCCCTCCCATGGGTCACATCGAAGCCGCGCCCAAACCATCCGGGCCTTCCGTGCTCGATCTCTTCATCGAAGACGCGCGCGACTGGTGCGCGGGACGCATGTGGATTCCGCGGGCGATTCTGCTCGTCTATCTGGCTTACCTGTTCATCCTCAAGTTTCGCGATCCCACGCGCTGGACGATTTTCTACGGCATCACGCTCGGCTTTCACGAGATGGGGCACCTCGTCACGGCTTGGGCGCCGCATTTCGTCACGGCGATCATGGGGAGCGTGTTTCAGATCGCGGTGCCGGTTGTCTGCATCGTCTATCTGGCGCGGCAGCCGGATTACTTTGGGATCTCGGTCGGCGGTTGCTGGCTTTCGTACAGCCTTTACGAGTTGTCGGCGTACGTTGGCGATGCGCGATCGAAGGACTTGCCGCTGGTCGGATTCGCGGCATCCGAGGATCTCGAGCACGATTGGGCGTACATCCTCGGAGCGTTGCACATGCTGCCCACCGATCACTTTTTCGCGTTTCTTTTGCGTGCTGCGGGATTGATTGCGGGCGTGGGATCGTGCGCGTTCGCGGTGTGGCTGCTCGTTACGATGGCGCGGTCGCGCAGTGTTCGCGGATCTGTGTGACGAGCGTGTCACCGAACGCTTCGAGTTTCGCGTCGCCGATGCCGTAGATGCCGCGCAGCTCGTGGAGCGTGGTCGGGCGCATGCGCGCGAGCTCGCGCAAGGTCTTGTCGCTGAAGATGACGTAGGGCGGCACCCCGCGATGCTCGGCTTCGGAGCGCCGCCATTTGCGCAGCGACTCGAAAAGCTCCTTGTCGTGCGCGACGAGCGGCTCGAGCGGAGCGTTTGCGGTCGTCGATCGAGCTGCCTTGTCTTTCTTCCGCGCCGCCGGCTGCCGCAGCTTCACCTCGACCGCGCCTTTCATCGCGTCGCGAGCGCGGGCGCCGAGGTGGAGGACCGGGTATTCGTCCTCGGTCTGGCGAAGAAAATCCTGTGCGATGAGCTGGTAAATCCATTCGCGCAGCTCGTGCTTCGTCGACGTCTTGAGCAGCCCAAATGTCGATAGCCGTGAATGCCCGCGGTCGCGAACTTTTTCCGTGTCTTCGCCGCGAAGAACGCTCGTAACGTGGCCGACGCCAAAGGCCTGGCCCACTCGATAGACGCACGAAAGAATCTTCTGCGCGATGATCAGCGAGTCGGGGACGCTCTCCGTTTCGCCGAGGCAGATGTCGCAGGCGTGACAGTTTTCGGCGGTGTATTGCTGGCCGAAATATTCGACCAGCGAGCGATGCCGGCAGGCGGCCGCGGAACAGTAGCGATCGAGATCGCGCACGTGGCGCATGGCCGCATCGACGAACGCCGGATCGGGCTCGACGCCTTCGCCGCCGCGCTCGATCATCGTCCGCCAGACGATGGCGTCGGCGGCGGAGTAGAGCATCACGCACTCCGCTTCGAGTCCATCGCGGCCGGCGCGCCCGCTTTCCTGCTGGTAGTGCTCGATCGATTTCGGCATGCCGGTGTGGAGCACGAAACGGACGTTGGAGCGATCGATGCCCATTCCGAAGGCGACTGTGGCAACGACGAGATCGCACTTCTCCGTCGCGAACTGTTCCTGCGCGGCGCGGCGCTCTTCCGGTTGCAAGCCGGCGTGATACGCGACGGCGTTGACTCCTTTGCGCCGCAGTTTCTCGGACAGCGAATCGACGTCGCGCCGCCGGATGCAGTAGATGATGCCGGCCTCGCCCTGATGCCGTCCGACGACTTCGAGCACCTGCTCCCACTCTTTCGTCCGGGGGAGAACGCGATACGTCAGGTTGGGACGATCGAAGTCGCCGACGAGCTCGAGCGGATCGCGCAACGAGAGTTGCTCGATGATGTCCTGCCGAACCTTCGGCGTCGCCGTTGCCGTGTACGCATGCACGCTCGCCTCGGGGAACGTTTTGCGCAGCTCACGAAGCTGGCGGTACTCCGGGCGAAAGTCGTGGCCCCAGTGACTGATGCAGTGCGCTTCATCGATCGCGAATGTTCGGACGTTCGCACGTTTGAGAAAATCGCGAAAACTGCCCATCGCCAATCTCTCCGGCGATGCGAAGAGAAGTTTGATCTTGCCGTCGAGCACGGCGCGCTCGGTCTCGCGCTGCTGATCGCTGCGCTGCGAGCTGTTGAGCTGCGCCGCGGCGACGCCACACTCACGCAAGCCATCGACCTGATCTTTCATCAGCGAGATGAGCGGTGAGACGACGACGGTGACGTGCTCGCTGAGCAGCGCGGGAGCTTGATAGCAAAGCGACTTGCCGCCGCCGGTCGGCATGACCACGAGCGAGTCGCGCCGCTCGAGCGTGGCGAGCATGGCTTCCTGCTGCAGCGGACGGAATGAGTCGTATCCCCAATGATGGGAGATGAGGTCGCGGAGACGATCGAGCACCGGGGGCATGGTACCGCGTGGGCGGGGAGTGGGGAGTGGGGAGTGGGATGTGGGGAATCGGCGGAAGTGCCGGCCCGTCGCTTGGAACGGGCCGGCGCCAAGCGGTTGATCGCGATGTGAGTTTACTGCCGGTACGGCTGGACCAACGTGACTTCGGACGTGACGTTGTTCGTGATGGACGCGAGCGCCCAGATGCGAAGATTCGACGTACGCGGCCGGATACGGAGTCTGATGGGCGTTGTGTCTGGCGTGGCATCGAGTGCGACCTGCGCGTAGCCACTGAGCAGGCCCGGAACAGCCGGCGGCGCGAGCGTAACGAGTGTTGTGCGGAGCAGGTTGCCGTTTGCATCCAGTTGCTCGACCGTGACGTCGCCCCCGGCGTCGAGTCCGTATATTCGCAGCGTTACACGGAAGCGCGCATCGCGCGTGATTGCGTTCAGGTTGATTTCATCAGCGCGGAAATCAGCTTCACGAACGAGCGGAAGCTCCATGCCGGCCGATGACGCGTTGCGGCTGAGGTCGCGCAACCGTGGCTCGAGGTGCACTGCTGGGTCCAGGGGCAGCCATCGTCCCGCTGGACGGGAAGAATCTCCCCCGATCGTTAGCGTGCTTTGTGGTGGGAGGGTGTTTGTCGCGTTGCAGCAGCACGACTGCGAGCATAGGGCGATTTGATATAGCACGGGTTGGTCGGACGTATTTGTCGCCCAAAGGTCGGTCTGCCATAACGACCCGCCAACGCCGTTGAGATTGAATACGAGGACGGGAATGAAGGCGCGCGTCGACGACTGCTCCAAGTCGCGCGCATCTGACGCCGGCGCTGTCGGCACGATCAAGGATGTAATTGCCAGAACGAAGAGTAGCGCTTTGTGTCGCATTGGTTTAGCTCCTGGAAATTTCGAAACGTGTTGGGTTACGGGCAGGTCATTGGAGAGTTGAGCATGCCCGGGGCGGCGGGGCTGTTGCTCGTATCGTTGAAATGCATCGGCTCCCCGCCGAAGATGCCGTTCTCACCAGTGTTATACGTCCCTTGGCACGCGCCCGGTCTGCCACCGCTAATCGGTTGTATCGCGGCCTGCGCCCACTGACGTACCGCAGACGCTGAACACTTTGCCCGCACGGTTCATGTTCGTGTGCGCAAGCATTTGCAGGAGAAACCTGTTCACAAAACCGGGGTAGGCCCAGCTCCCACTCCCCACTCCCAACACCCCACTCCCCGAGCAACTATAATCGCCCGCTCATGCATCCTCTCCGCGCGGCGCCGCGCTATGTCCGGGCAATCGAATCAGCCGCAGAACTTCTCACAAAGCTCCGAATCGAGTCGATGTTCGTCGGTAGCGTCGCGCGTGCGGCCTGGCTTGGCGGCATGATCGATGGTGGATCGATCGATGTGCTCGCGCTGATGCAGCCGCAACAGCAGAATCAGGTTGCGATGATGGCGAACAACCGCGGCTTCCGCGTCGACCGCGATGAGATCGAACAGACCGAGGAGCTCGATCTCGTGCCGCTGACGTGGGTGGATGAAGAGGGCGACGTGCGTGTGCATGTGCTCGTGGCCAGCAACGCTTTGTACGCACGCATGTTCGCGAACGCGCGCACGATCCTGATCCACGGCCGGGAGATTCGCGTGCCTGCCGCCGAGGACTTGGCGTTGTTGCTCAGCATGTCGGATGAATTCGACGACGTACGCGTCCTTGCCGCCGGGGACTCGTTCGACCGCAGCGCATTCAATGAGAAGCTGGTATCGATCGGGTTGCGGGAGCGTGTGCTGTGAATTTCATCGATACGCAGGAAGCCTTCGATGCCGCGATGGCGCGCGTGGCCGCACAGCCGGTCGTCGCGCTCGATACCGAGGCCGATTCGCTGCATTCGTACTTTGACAAGGTCTGTCTGATTCAGATGTCCATTCCCGGAGAGGATCTGATCATCGATCCGTTGTGCAAGTTCGACATCGCCAAGTTCGGCGAGATTCTGGCCAATCGTGAGATCACGAAGATCCTGCACGGCGCCGATTACGACTTACGTATCCTCAACCGTGACTTCGGTTTCACCATCGCCAATCTCGTTGACACCATGGTCTGCTCGCAGCTCCTCGGCTACGAAGCATTTGGCCTTGCCGCGCTGCTCGATCGTCATTTCGGTTTCAAGGTCGACAAGAAACATCAGCGCGCCGATTGGGCGATGCGGCCGCTGCCGCCGGACATGCTCGAATACGCGGCCACCGATACGCGCCACCTGATCGCGCTGGCCGGACGCCTTCGCGACGAGCTGACCGCGCTTGGCCGCTGGGAGTGGGCGGTGGAGGAGTTCGGCAGGCAGGAGCAGATTCGATTCAACGAAAAGGACGGCGACGAGGAGCCGTTTCGCCGGCTCAAAGGACTGGGCGCGCTCGATCGCCGGTCGCTGGCCGTCGTGCGTGCGCTCTACGATTTTCGCGACGGTCTAGCGCGCGAGGCCGACCGGCCACCGTTCAAGATTTTCGGTAACGATCTGATCTTCGAGATCGCTCGCATCAAGCCTTCGTCGACGCAGGAGTTCAATGGCATCAAGGGTGTCTCCGGCTATCACCGCGGCCGCTTCGGACGCGACATCGTCCGCCTCGTGAACGAAGCGATGGCGATTCCGGACGAGGAGCTGCCGGAGAAGTCGGAGTCGAAGACCTGGCTGCGCGATCGCGAGATGGAAGCGCGCATCGACCGGATGAAGAAGGCCCGCGACAAGATTGCCAAGGATTTGAAAGTCGATGCCTCGGTGCTCGCGCCGCGCCACATCCTCGTTTCGGTTGCCGAGGCGCAGCCGCACGAACCGGCCGATCTCGATCGCGTCCCCGTCATGCGCAACTGGCAGAAAGCCCTCCTCGGCCAGGCGCTCATCGACGCGCTGCGAGGCGGTATGAAGCCGCCGCAGTCGAAGCTGTTCTGAGCGCGCTACAGCCGGGCGAGAATCGGTCCGATCCATTCTTCCGGAACCTTGATCGTCCCGAGCGTTTCGGTCTTTTTCACGGTGCCGTGATCGTCCGAACCGCCGGTCAGCATCTTGCTGCGGAAGCGCGCGACGCTGGTGTAGATCTCGCGCGATGCTTCGTCGACGTCGGGGTGCAGAACTTCGATTCCGTCGATGCCGGCGTCGAGCAGTTGCGGGACGATGCGGGCGTGATCGGGATAGAGCGTTGGATGCGCGATCGAGGTCACACCGCCGGTCGCACGCATCAGCGCTACGGCCTCCTCGATGGCAAAGCGGTCTTTCTCGACGTAGCCAGGTTTGCCGGGACGAAGCAGAAGATCGAAAGCATCCGAAACGGACGCGACGAAACCGCCTTCGACGAGCGCGCGCGCCACGTGCGGACGGCCGATCGCGCCGCCCGCCGCGAGCTGCTCGACGCGCTCGGAGCTGATGTTGTAGCCGAGGGCGCGCAACTTCTCGACGATGCGCCGGCCGCGCGTCTGCCGCCCATCGCGAAAGTGCTGCAACCGCGCCGCGATCCGTTCGTCATGCGCATCGAACGCGTATGCGAGGATGTGGATGTCGACGCCTTCATACGCGCACGACAGCTCCGTCGCCGGAATCAGAGTGACGCCGCGTTCGTCCGCGTAGGCCTTGATCTCGAAATAGGCGGCGAGATTGTCGTGATCGCTGATGGCCACGATCTCGATGCCGTACGACAGCGCGACGTCGATCACCTCGCGCGGCGAACGTGTGCCGTCGGAGTGATAGGTGTGCGTGTGAAGGTCGGCGAAGCGCAAGCGGGGTTAGCGTAACAGGTGTGCACGCGAAGACGCGAAGGCGCGAAGATAGAAACCAACTGCTTCTGTTCGCGTCTTCGCGTGCGCGGCATTACACCGTCGGCTGCTCCGGAACTTCGAGCGACGCCACCACCTCATCGCATCGCGCGCACAAGCCGCCGTCTTCGATGACTTCCTCGCGATACTGCCAGCAACGGCCGCACTTTTTGCCGCGCGCGGGCGACATCGTGATGCCGATCGGTCCGATGCCTTCGATGTCGATCGTCGAATCCGAAGCACTAGCCGCGAAATCGACATGCGACACGATGAAGACTTTGGCCAGATCGAGATCGAGCGTACCGACGATCGCCTCGCGCGTCACGCCATGCAGCGTCACATCCGCTTCGAGCGACTGGCCGATCGTTCCGGCGGCGCGCGCTCCTTCGAGCACTTTCGATACGGCCTCGCGCACGCGGAAGATTCGATCCCACGCGGCGGAGTCGGTTTTCGGCGCAACGATCGTAGGGAAGTCGATGAGATGCACCGACTGCTCCTTCGTTCCCGGCATCGCTTCGTAGATTTCTTCCGTTGTGAACGTGAGTAGCGGCGCGAGGAAGGCCACCATGCCGCGCAGGATTTCGTACATCGCGGTCTGCGCGGAGCGGCGGCTCGCGGACGCTGGCCCATCGCAGTAGAGCGTGTCTTTCGAGATGTCGAGATAGAGCGATGACAGCACGACCGTGCAGAGGTCGAGCATGCGGTGATAGACGATGTGAAATTCGTAATCGCCGTATGCCTTGAGACACCGCTCGAACACCTCGGCAGCGCGGGACAGGACCCACTTGTCGACATCCAGAAGCTGATCGTGCGGAACGGCATCGCGCTCCGGCTCGAAGCCGTTCAGATTCGAGAGCAGGTAGCGCGCCGTGTTGCGAATTTTCTTGTACGCCTCGGCGGCGCGGCCCATGATCTGCGGCCCGATCGTCATGTCGGTCTGGTAGTCGATCATCGCGACCCAGAGGCGGATGACGTCGGCGCCGTGTTGCTTCAGCACGTCCTGCGGTGACAGCGCGTTGCCGCGCGACTTCGACATCTTGTCGCCCTGTTCGTTGATGAGGAAGCCGCAGGTGATGACCTGACGGAACGGCGCCGCGCCTTCGAGGCCGGTGCCAACGAGCAGCGACGACTGGAACCAGCCGCGATGCTGATCGTGACCTTCGATGTAAACGTCGCTCGGCCACGTCAGTTCGGGACGTTCTTTGAGCACGGCGAGATGCGAGCAACCGGAGTCGAACCAAACGTCGAGGATGTCGAGCTCTTTGCGGAACGCGGTGCCGCTGCATTTTGCACATCCGTAGTTCGCTGGCAGGAAATCAGTCGCCGGACGGTCGTACCAGGCGTCGGCCCCCTCGGCGAGGAACAACTCTTTCACGCGCTCGAACAGCTCCGGCGACGTGACCGGCTCGCCGCAACCTTCGCAATAAAGAACCGTGATCGGAACGCCCCACGTGCGCTGGCGCGAGATGCACCAGTCGGGGCGGTTCTCGACCATGCCGGCCATGCGCTCTTCGCCCCACGCCGGAAACCACTTGACGCTGTGAACCTGTTCGAGAGCCTTCGCGCGAAGACTTTTGTCGTCCATCGAGATGAACCACTGCTCGGTGGCGCGGAAGATGACGGCGTGCTTGCAGCGCCAGCAATGCGGATACGAGTGCGTGATCGTTTCGGCGTGCAGCAGCGCGCCGCGCTCGCGAAGATGCTCGACGATCAGCGGATTGGCTTTGAACACGTGCATGCCCGCCCACAACGGCACATCCGGAGTGAATTCGCCGCGATGATTGACCGGCGTGTAGGTCTCGAGGCCGTAGCGCTGGCCGGTCTTGAAGTCGTCGACGCCGTGACCGGGCGCCGTGTGCACGAGGCCTGTTCCCTGATCGAGCGTGACGTAATCGCCGAGGACGAAGACGCCTTCGCGCGGGAGGAAGGCGTGACGGTAGCGGAGGTGCTCGAAGGCGGCACCTTTGAAGACTTTGACGACGCGGTATTCGGTCCAGCCGAACTTCGTGATGACCTCAGGCACCAGCTCGCCGGCAATGATGTAATTCTCATCGGCGTGCTCGATGACTTCGTAATCGAAGTCGGGCTTGACGGCGATGCCGAGGTTGGCGGGAAGCGTCCAGGGAGTCGTGGTCCAGATCACGGCGTAGCACGGCTTCTCGATCGGAAGGTCGAGGCTCTTCACCGATTCGTCGGTCAGACGGAAGCGCACGTAGACCGAGGGTGAAGTGTGATCGGCGTACTCGACTTCGGCCTCTGCGAGCGCCAACTGATCGTACGTACACCAGTGCACCGGCTTCAGTCCTTTGTAGACCATGCCGGTGCGGAAGAAGCGGCCGAGGGCGTAAGCGATGTCCGCCTCGTACTGAAACGCCATCGTCATGTAGGGATGGAACCAGTCGCCGAAGACGCCGAGGCGGATGAAGTCCTGGCGCTGGATGGAGACGAATTTTTCGGCGAACGTGCGGCAGGCGCGGCGGAAGTCAGCGGGCGACATCTCCTTCCGCTTTCCACTGCCGATCTCTTTATCGACGGCGTGCTCTATCGGCAAGCCGTGGCAGTCCCAGCCAGGCACGTACGGCGAGTCGAATCCCATCATCGTCTTCGATTTCACGACGATGTCTTTGAGGATCTTGTTGAGCGCGTGGCCCATGTGGATGTGGCCGTTCGCGTAGGGAGGGCCGTCGTGCAGCACCGACTTCGGCCGCCCCTCCGACTTCTCGCGAATGAGCTTGTAGAGATCGATGAGGCGCCACTGCTCGAGGCGCTTCGGCTCGTTCTGCGGCAGGTTCCCCTTCATCGAGAAGGAGGTTTGCGGAAGGTTCAGCGTTTTTTTGTAGTCACTGCTCTCGGCCATGGTGGGGGGCGAAACGAACGGCTGAGGCGCGGCATTTCATGCGCGAGGTTGTCAGGTTGCCGAGTTGCCAGGTTGTCTGATTCTTTCATTGGCAACCTGGCAACCTGGCAACCCGGCAACTCGGCAAACCTCATTCCAGCTTCGCCAGCTCACTATCGAGATGGGCAAGCGCAGCGCGCAACGATTCGCGGCGGCGGTCGCTCGTGGTCGACTCGATCTCGCTCACGATGCGCCTGCGCGAGAGCTCCAGCCCGTCGCGTTTCTGGCGGCGCTCGATCTCGTGAACATCGACACGTTTGCCGCTCCGGCGCGCCTCGCGCTCATCCTCGGCGTCCTGCCGGTTGGACTCAACTGCTTTGCTTTCGAATCCTCTTGCCATAACAAAAGAACGGCGTGCAGGTTGCGTGCGCGGGGGTCGCGGATCGGGAGTCGGGGGTCGTAGAAAATCTTAACCTCCTGCTACGACTCCCGACTCCCGACTCCCGACGTCCTACGACTCCCGCGAACCTCACATCCCCGCTGCGCTCAGCGCGTGCGGTGCTGTGACGCGCAATTTTTCTCCCGGATGAAGTTTGTGATCCGAGTCGAGCTCGTTGATCGCGAGAAGTTCTTCGACGGTCAGGTGATGGCTTTTGGCGATCGAATAGTAGGTGTCGCCTTTCTTCACAGCGTAGTAGGCGTCGTTGTGCGCGAGCAGCGATCCGAGCTCGCGCGCGCGAACGGGGAGGTAGATCGAATCGCCGCCGCCGAGGTTGTTGGCGGAGCGGAGGTTGTTCATCGCCAGAAGCGTGTCGACGTCGGTGCCGATTGCGCGCGCGAGACGGCTCAGCGATTGGCCATCGCTTAGGGTGTAGGAGCAGATTGCGATGTTGGCATCTTCATTCTTCAACGTCGTTGCACGCGCGGCGACGGTTGCGGCCACTTTCGCGGGGACATGCAGCGACGTTTTTCCGGGAGGCACGATGCCCTGGCGCAGCGCCGGATTCAGATCGCGCAGCAGCCGCTCATCAACATTCGCAATCGCGGCTAGGTAGCGAAGCGAGAGCGGGCCTTCGACTTCGACCTGCTGATGATCAAACTCGGCAGGCGATCCAAGCCGGAATCCGTACGTCTTCGGATCGCTGGCGATCGTCAGCGTCGCGAAGAACGTGGGGACGTAGCCGCGCGTCTCTTTCGGCACCGCCTCAGCGTCGAGCAACTCCCAGAACGTGCTAGCGCCGGTCGATTCCATGGCGCGGCGGATGCGGCCCGGTCCGGCGTTGTACGCCGCCAGCGCGAGCGGCCAGTCGTTGAACTGGCGATAGAGATCGCGAAGGTACGTTGCGGCGGCGCGCGTGGAGCGTTCCGGATCGGCGCGCTCGTCCACCCACCAATCGACGCGCAGTCCGTATTCGCGTGCGGTCTCGGGCATGAACTGCCAGATGCCGTGCGCGCCGGCGCGCGAGGTGAGCGTCGGCACGTACGCGCTTTCGATCACGGGCAGGTACGCCAGTCCGCGCGGCAGCTTGTTTTCGTCGAGCGCTTTGTCGATTAGGTTCTTGTACTTCGCCGAGCGGATCAGCGATTCCTGGATGCTCGGCTTCAGATCGGTCGTGAAGTATTGGAGCGCGCCGCGGATCGTTTCGTGCTCGGGAATCGGCATCGAGACGACTGCTTCGACATCAACCTTCGGCGCGCTGACCGGCTTGCCTTCGCGCGCGACGATCTCGCCATACGCTGCCTCCAGCGCCCGCCGGTACTCCTCGGTCTGCAATCTCGCAGCGGACGGTGGCGCGGCCGGCTTGCTCGACAACTTCGGCGTCGGCTTCGGCGCAACGGGTGCGATGGCACAAGCGAAAGTGGATAGGGCCAACAGCTGTACGACCGTCCGGCTCATCGTCATCGCAACACCCTCCCGCCCGTTTAGAGATCTTCGAATTTCAGATTGACCGACAGCGACTGCACATCGTTCGTCTCGCCGAGGTCGATCGATTCTTCCTGCGACTGAACGATGCCTGAATCATTCTCAAAGGATACCGCAATGCGCAAACGCTTCGACTTCGGCAGCGTGCCGGGAGGCGTTGGCAGCGTGATCGTGCGGTGAACGTCGCGCTTCGGTTTCGGCGGATTGCGAAGCGCGTCGAGCGGCGATGTTTCTTTCTTCGCCGGCTGTTTCGGAGCCGATTGCGTGGCGCGTTTCCGCAGCGATTCGAGCTCGGCCATGATGTCGACCGAGGAGCGGACCTTGACGTGTTTGACTTCGGGCGCCGCTTTGCCCGGCCGTTCGCTCTGGCCAAAATCGATGTCGGGTTCGGGAGCGACAGGCAAGGGCTCGCGAACGACGGGCGCCGCGATGACGGGCGGCGGCGGTTCGGGGAGTACGTCGGGGATGGATGTCTCTTCGATGCCCGCGAGCTCGTTGAGGATCTCGTCAGCGACGGAGATTTCTTCGATCGGCTCGATGACGTCAACAGTTTGCGTTGCAGTGGACTCGATTGGCGCGGTTGGCGATTCGACTGCCGGAGCGATCGCTCCGAACGCGGGGATGGGCGCCGTGTCGATCTTCTTCGTGACTGGTCCCTGCGCCGTTTCCGCGATGCTTTCTTCGCCGCTTACCGGCTCTTCCCGAACGCGAAAGGTCGAAACGTCGCCGACCGGGCGGCGCGATGGCGGGCGTGCTGGCTCTTCGCCGGTCATGCGACGCCGCAATGTTCGCAGCGTGAGCTTCGAGATGACCTTCAGCGTCTCGAAAACGCCGTCGCCGCGGGAGGCTACGGCCTCGACAAAGTCGAACTTTCGCTCCGGATCGATGACGTCGACGACCTGCTCAGCCGGTGCGATATTGGGAAGGTCGCGCTTGTTGAGTTGAAGAACGAGCGGGATCTCGTCGATGGAGAGGCCGATCTCGCCGAGGTTTTCGCGGAGGTTCTTGAAACTCTCGAGGTTCGCATCGAGCATCGCCATCTGCGAGTTGGCGACGAACACGAGGCCGTCAACGCCTTTGAGGACGAGCTTGCGCGTGGTGTTGTAGAAGACCTGGCCGGGGATCGTGTAGAGCTGCAGGCGCGTCTTGAATCCGCCGATGACGCCGACGTCGATCGGCAGCAGATCGAAAAAGAGCGTGCGATCGGTTTCCGTCTCCAGGCTCACCATTTCGCCGCGGCTCTGCGGCGAGGTCTTGGCGTAGATGTGGTGCAGGTTGGTCGTCTTCCCACAGAGGCCCGGACCGTAATAAACGATCTTCGCCGCCATCTGCATCGTCGCGTAGTTGAAGAAGACCATTGAGGCGAGGCTCCAGATCGAAAGGGGATCGATGGTAGCACCCGCTACTTTGCAGCCGCAACAATGCGCGCGGCGAGGAGGCGGTAGAGCTCCGCGAGGTCCGGCTGTCCGGCCAGCGCGGCAGCGTGACGATTCATGATTGCTTCGTCTCCGCGCGCGGCGGGTCCGGTGAAGCGCTGGGTGCCCGTGTGCGCGAGCCAGTTGTCGATCGCGGAGCGCGCGAGTGCGGCCAGATCCTCGCGAACGTCATCGATGCCGATCAGTTCCTCGGCGATGTCGAGGAGCGCGGCGACGTAGTTCGATCCGAAGACCGCGGCGGCGTGGTAACGCGTTTTCGCTTCTGCGGTGATTTCCGCGAAACGCGCGCGGGCTTGATTCGCAATCTGCTCGGCGACATCGCGATGCGAACCTTCGAAAACGAGAAGCGTCCCTTTCAGATCAGACGGCTCGCCAACCGGCGGCAACGACTTCAGCGGATGGAGCGAGAACCCTCCTCGGAGCGCTGGGAGCGCGCCGCTGGGATGGACGATGATGGCGTTCGTTTCCGGAATCGTGGCCACGACTTCTTCGATGGCGCGATCGCTGACGGCGACGAGGAGGATGTCGCTCGTTGCCGCCAACTGTTCGATCGAGCGCCGCGGACCGATCAGCGTCTCGTTGCCGCGGGTGGCGACTCCGATGACCGGCCAGCCGATGCGGCGCCACGTCGAAGCGAAAGCCCACGCCGCGCGGCCGCTGCCGATGATGCCGAGGTTCATTGTTGGAGTGTAGTGGGGTCAGGTCTAAAGTCTAAAGTGCCGAATTCGTCTGATCGCCTCAGCAACGATCGTCCTCGGCACTTTAGACTTTAGACCTGACCCTATTCCGCCTAAACTAACGGTCGTGCGCTTTGCTCTCTTACTGATCGTCGCGATGGCCACGAGCGCGAACGCGAAACCCCCATCCACCTGCGGCGGCGCGGACGAATACGCGAAAGCTCTCTGCGCCTACCAGCGCCGCGCGTTCGCGGAAGCCGAGGCGGGATTTCGCGGCATCGTGGAGAAGAATGACGTCGATCCACAGACGATCCGGGCCATCTATTTTCTGGCGCGGACGGAGATGAAACGCGGACGATTCGACGAAGCGGCACCCTTGTTCGTAAGAATCTACGCAATGGACCCCGCGTTCTACGCAAGCTGGAACTGCGATTTCCTGCTGGGTGAGTGCAGGAAGGCTGTGGGAAGGGATTGATGAAGGGTGCCGGCTGTAGGGTGTCGGGTGTCGGGACAGACGAACCACCCGAAACTTAGAAGAGAGCCGACTCCCAACGACGACGAACATTGTTCGCTTTTCCGACAGCCGACACCCGACAGCCGACACCCACACAATGGCCCAGCAATCGAACTTCGAACTTCGCCGCAAGCTCCTCCAACTCGAGGCGCTTTACGACGTTGGGCGTGCGCTGAATACCTTGCGTCCCGAGGGGGAGCTGATCGAGGAGCTGATGCACAGGGCTGTGGCCGTGCTCGATGCTATGGCCGGCTTCGTTTTCTCGCTCGACGAAAAGCTCAACGTCCAGCAGATCTTCACGTTCGAGCTGGAGATCCCGACGCCGGCGAATGCGATGCTGGCCGAGCCGCCCGTCAAACAGGTCCTGGCCTCGCGCGAGCCGATGTCCGTCACCGTCTCCAAGTTTCTCGGCGGCACCGGCAAAGATCTGCTGCTGGCTCCGATGATCTCCGGCGAAACGATCATCGGCATGATCGGCGTCGGCGGAAAAGAAGAGCGCGGCGCCAAGAGCGGTAGCTTCGTCGAGGATGATCTCCGCTTCCTTGCCTCGCTCGCGGCCATCGGCGGTGCGGCCATCGACAACGCCCGCAACTTCCACAAGCTCTCCGTCCTGCGGGAGACGCTCGAAGACGAGAACCGCAATCTCAAGCAGCGCATGCTGCGCGACTACAACGACCGGCTGATGATCGGCGACTCGCCGAAGATGCAGCGCGTCATCGATCTCGTCGCGCGCGTGGCCGATTCGCAAGCCAGCGTGTTGATTCGCGGCGAGTCAGGCACCGGCAAAGAGATGGTGGCGCGGCTCATTCACGGCAACTCGTCGCGAAGAGACGGCCCGTTCGTGGCCATCAACTGCGCCGCGCTGCCTGAGACGTTGCTCGAGTCGGAGCTCTTCGGAATCGAGCGCGGCGTGGCAACGGGCGTCGACGCGCGACCGGGCAAGTTCGAGCTGGCCAAAGGCGGAACCATTTTTCTCGACGAGGTCGGCGACATTCCGCTGGCGCTGCAGGCCAAGCTGCTGCGCGTGCTGCAGGAGCGCGAAGTGGAGAAGCTCGGCGGACGGCGCCGCATCCCCATCGACGTCCGAATCCTTTCGGCGACGCATCGCGATCTCGAGCAGATGATCGAGAAGACCGAGTTCCGGCAGGATCTTTACTATCGCCTCAAAGTCGTCGAGATCGTTCTTCCACCGCTGCGCGATCGAAAAGAAGACATTCCGAAACTCGTGCGCTTCTTTCTCGACAAGTACGGCAAGCGCGAAGGGCTGCACGATGTGCGGATCACGCAGGAAGCGTTGCAGCAACTGATGCGCTATCCGTTTCCGGGGAACGTGCGGGAGCTTGAGAACCTGATCGAGGGCTCGCTGGCGCTGACGACTGATCCGGTGATCGATCCCGGGGACCTGGCGCTGCCCGAGCCGGTGGCCGGTTCCGGCGGCGTGGAACTGATGACCGACTTTCCCTCATTGGACGATTTGCAGCGCCGTTATGTGGTCCGCGTGCTGACTCACACGAAGGGAAACATGTCGAAAGCGGCGCGAATCCTGGGGGTCGATCGGAAGACGCTTTACCGGATGCGCGAGGCATTGTCCCAATTAAGGGCGCATGTGGCATCTTGGGACATTCACTGATAACATGCTTACGATGCTAATAGTTAGCGCTGCGTCACGCTTTGAAACCTTGGCGATGTGGCAATTTGACCCATTGGCGCACTTCGTCACATCTCACTCAATTTCTCGTGTAAACTTTGCGGCATCAGAGGCTTAGAGAGAGTGGAGCAGGCAAAACGGGCGTGGCAGTCGCGTTGCTCAGGGGTGGTCCCGACACTTGAGGGGGGACACCATGAAAAGCATCGCCGAAACCCGCAGCAACGCCATCTCCGTTCAGTACGCGCTTCCCATGCTGCTGGCGGTCAATACCTTCGCTCTTCTCGCGATCAATCAGTTGGGCGGCATCCCCGACTGGATCAAGTCCGCGGCTGCACTCTTCCTCTCCTTTTGAAGACATCCGACAGGATCCCCGTGAAATGACCTCAACCGCCGAGCGGCAGATGGAGCTGACCCTTCCGATGGTCGCGGATATCGAGATTGCTGCCGCCCGTGCGGCCGGAAACCTCGCCCGCGAGCTCGGCATGAGCTCCGAGAAAATCGATGAGATGACTCATGCGATCATCGAGGCCTGCATCAACGCGCGCGAGCATTCCGGTTGCGAAGATAACCGCATCTACTTAAGATTCGTCGGTACCTCCCAGGGCGACGGCAGCAGGATCGATGTCTGGATCACCGATCACGGTCGCGGATTCGATCCTGACGAGGCCCGTTCGCGCCGGCCCGCTGTTGGCGCGACTCACAAACGCGGAAGAGGATTGCAACTGATCGAAGCACACATGGACGAGGTCAGCATCTCGACCTCCTCCGGTGGGGGAACCACAATCCACATGGTCAAATACGAGAAGAAAGAATCATGACTGAAGAGCTCAGAGTCGCCGTCGACCGCAGGGCGAACGGGGCAGTGCTCTACACGAAGGGCTACATCAACAACGTGGGCGGCGAAGAGATCGCCAACCGCGCTTACGAGTTGATGGACGACAACGTGCGCACACTCCTCCTCAACCTTCGCGATACGAAAATCGTCAACTCCATCGGCATCAGCATCCTCATCGAGATCATCGAGAAGATGATCGACAAAGGCGGCAGCATCGCCTTCTGCTGCCTCACTCCCGTCATTCACAAGACCTTCCAGATCATGGGCCTTGCGAATTACGCGAAGATCTTCGACAGCGAGGAGACGGCGCTCAAGGAGCTGGGGTTGTAGGTTGCCGGGTTACCAGGTTGCCGGGTTGCCCCGAAGGAAGCGGGCAACCTGATGACCCGGCAACCAGGCAACCTCGATTCCCCGCAACTGCTATTCTTCCGTCACCCCCATGCCACCCCTTGCCAATCAGTTCGCAGAGTTTCTGCAGGATCTGCAACAACTCGAGCGGGCTGCCCTTTCGTCGCACGGGTCGTTGATCTTCGACGCGTTCGCGAAACACACTCCCTACGACGTCAGCGCCGTCTATCTGCGCGATGTGCGCGGACCGTCGCTGCGGCTTGCAGCGAAGTCGGACGCATGCACGGCTCCTGACGTTCTCGAGGGCGAGACCGAGACCGCGAGTCCGCTGCTCGACCCCGAGCCCATTCATCTCATCCCAATCCGCACCATTCGCGATCACTTCGGGATCGTTGCCCTCAACGGCGACGCAGCCTCGGACGAAGACCTGCAGATGCTGCTCGCCGCGGGTGCTTTCGCGGGCTCCGTGTTGAACAACCACCGGCTCTCGCAGGAGATGCGCGAGGGCGACTTTCAGCTCAAGTATCGCCTCTGGGAGCTCGAGTCGCTGTACGACATCGGCCTCTCGATCGCCGGTACGCTGAACATCGACGCGCTGGCGGACGAGATCCTCTTCCGGATGATCTCGCTCATCAACGCGCGCCGCGCCGCGCTCTTTCTGCGCGACGGCGACAAGTTCAAGGTCTATCGCTCGTTCGGCGACACGCGCTCCGATTTTCTCGACGACGAGATTACCGATCGTGTCGTCGCCGCCGGTGAAGCGCTGACGTTCGAAGATGCCTCCGAGTGCATTTTTCCCGGCTGCATCGCAACGGTCGCCGTGCCGATCAAAGGCAACAACGCGGTGATCGGCGTCCTCGCAGCGGGAGACCGCGAAACGCGCGAAGGCGACGTCGGCGCGTTTGAAGCGAACGAGCTGCGCCTCTTGTCGCTCTTCGCCAACCAGGTTGCCATCGCACTCGAGAACGCGAGGCTGCACAAAGAAGCGCTCGAGAAACAGGCCATGCAGCGCGAGCTCGATCTCGCCGCGACGATCCAACGCGACATTCTGCCCAAGTCGATTCCGACCGTCGAAGGCATCGAGTTGGCCGCGCTGTCGCGTCCGGCCAAACAGGTCGGGGGCGACTATCACGCGTTCTTTCAGCGCGAGGGAACGCTGACCACGATCGTCGCCGATGTGTCCGGAAAGTCGATGCCGGCGGCCTTGCTTGTCTCCGCGTTTCATGCCGCCGTGCAGCTTCTGTTCGCCGAGGGGCGGGAGCTTGGGGATATCGCGACGGAGCTGAACCGGCACATCCACAGTTGGTCGGCCGAGAACAAGTTCATCACGATGATCATGGTCACGATCGACGCGGAAGCGGAGACGATCCAGTTCGTCAACGCCGGGCACAATCCCTGTTACGTGCTGAGCGCCGGTCACATGGAACAGTTGCGCTCCCACGGACTCCCCATCGGCATCCTCGGCACCTCAAAATACATGACGCAGACGCGTCCCTTCGCTTCCGGTTCCGCGGTCGTGCTCTACAGCGACGGCATCAACGAAGCCGAGAACGTCGCAGGCGACGAATGGGGAAACGAAGCGTTCGAGGAGTTGCTCGTGAGCTCCGCCGGCAACACCGCAGTCGGCCTGCGCGACGCAATCGCCGCCGCCGTCGATGCCTACGTCGGCGAGGCTCCGCAGAAGGACGATCAGACGTTGGTCATCGCCCGCAGCGCGAGCTAGAAAGAAGCGCGATGTCAGATCGCGGTTTGGTTTACGTAGGTCGGACTCTCCAGTCCGACAGATCGGTCGGACGAGAGAGTCCGATCTACGTTCACCTTTGACAGCGTCGGACTAGAGAGTCCGACCTACGTACACCGAAAGGCAGCTCTGATATCAAATCGAGAGCCTACTTCCCCTCGAACTTCGCCGGCCGCTTTTCGAAGAATGCCGCCATCCCCTCGGCCGCATCGCGCGAACGGAACGCCTCGATCTGATGCTCACTCTCCAATTCGACTTGCGCGCGCAGCGAATTCGTACGCGACGCCGCCAGCGCTCGCTTGATGCCGGCGATCGCCAGCGGAGGGCCCTGCGCGATGGTCCGCGCAAGTTTCGTGGTCTCGTCCGCGAGCGCATCCGCCGCTACGACGCGCTCAACCATTCCGATCGCAACCGCCTCGGATGCATCGATCATCCGCCCGGTCATCATCATCTCCAGCGCGCGTCCCGTCCCGATCATCCGCGGCAGAAACCAGGTTCCGCCCCAATCGGGATGAATGCCGATCTTCACGAATGTCTCGCCGAACTTTGCGGCGTCCGACGCGACCCGGTAATCGCAGGCCAGCGCCAGATTGCATCCCGCGCCCGCGGCGATTCCGTTCACGCTAGCGATGACCGGCTTCGCCATCTCCGCGATCTGTGTCACGACATCGCGTCCGGCATCGAGCAGTTTGCGAAAGCGCTCGACGTCGCCGGCCTTCTGCAATCCGGACATGTACTCGACGTCGCCACCCGCGCAGAACGCCCGCCCCGCGCCTGTGATCACGACGACGCGACAGGCCGGATCAGCGTCCGCCGCTCGCAGTGCGGCGAGCAAATCCTCGCGCATCGTCCCGCTGAATGCGTTCAGCTTTTCGGGACGGTTCAGCGTGATGGTCGTGACGGCGTCGCTCGTTTCGCTCAGAATCATCGCGCGAGTTTATCGGGTGTCGGGTGTCGGAGTGCGAGTGAGAGTTGGACTCCAAGCTCCCGACTCCCGACTCCCGACACCCGGGATAGAGTTACGAAGCACATGAAGCGCGTCGCCAGTTGGCTCCTCTACGCCACGATCCCGGTCGCCATCGCATTGCAGTTCATGCATGGCAGCCTGGTCTGGGAGTTCGTCTTTGCCTGTGCCGCGGTGCTGCCGCTGGCCGCGTGGATCGGCATCAGCACCGAGCAGCTCGCGCATCGAATGGGCTCGACGTATGGCGCGCTCTTCAACGCCACCTTCGGCAACTTCGCGGAAATGGTCATCGCCATCTTCGCGATTCGCGCGGGCCTGCCGAATGTCGTCCGCGCCTCGTTCGCCGGATCGATCGTCGGCAACCTGCTGTTCGTGGCGGGACTTTCGATGCTGGCCGGCGGTTGGAAACATCGCACGCTGAAGTTCAACGCGCTCGCTGCTGAATCGCAGGCCGGGCAACTCATCCTGGCCGTTGCGTCGTTCCTCGTGCCCGCACTTTTTTTTCGATCGGTGCACTCCGCGCATGAGCCGCAGCTCATTCATTCGGTATCGATCGGCACCGCCATCATCCTCATCGTCGTCTACATCCTCGGGCTCGTCTTCGCATTCAAAACGCATAAGGAGCAATTGAGTGCCGTGACCGCGCCGCCGGAGATGGCGGACGAGGATGTCTGGACGATCAAGAAGGCTGTGGGATTGCTGCTCTTCGCCAGTGTGCTCATGAGCTTCGTGGCCGAGGGACTCGTAGCAGCGGTTGGCGAAGCGGGAAAAGCGTGGGGGATGAACGAAGTCTTCCTCGGCTTCGTCGTTCTGGCCATCGTCGGCAACGCCGCCGAACACTCCACGGCCGTGATGCTGGCGGCGCGCAATCAGATGGACACGGCGCTCAACATTTCGATGCAGTCGAGCGTGCAGATCGCGCTTTTCGTCACGCCCTTGCTCGTCTTCTTCTCGTATCCGCTCGGCCACCCGCTCGATCTGATCTTCACGCCGTTCGAGATGCTCGCCGTCGTCCTCGGCGTCGCGATCTTCGCCTATCTCGTGATGGACGGCGAGACGAACTGGTACGAAGGAATTCAACTCCTGGCCGTCTACGCGATCATCGCCGTGGCGTTGTACTTCCTGCCGTCGGGTACCGCGCCCGTCACGCCGTGAGCTGCGTATGCCTGGCGCTCTTCCAACGTACGATGGCGCGGTGAAAGCCGGGCGTCCGTACTTCTTCGAGATCTTCACGCTCGCGAACTTCCTGCTGCTTTTGCTCGTGGCGTGGCGCATGACCTCGATGCCGCTCTCGACCCTCGGCGTCCTCGTTCCATCGATCGCCGGCACGTTTCTGCTGCAGGCATTCGTCGGAATGGCCATCCGTCTCGCGTTTGCCGCACGCAGAGGCTCTGCGCGCGAGTTGCTGGCCGTTTATCGATCGAAAGGTTGGTTGATCGATACGGTGCGTTTGGCGGTCTTCGCCGGACTCTGGATGCACACCTACGGCTGGATCAAGCTCTTGATTCCGCTGCTGCATCCGCGCCTGTTCGATCAACAGCTCTGGAATCTCGATCGCACAATTTTCTTCGGCTACTCACCCAACGTATTTCTGGTGACGATCTTTTCTTCGCCGCCGCTACTTCGCACGATCGACTGGACCTACGCGAACGTTTTCTTCGCCAACATCTGCATCACCGGAGCGTTCTTCGCCTCGGCGCCGGAGAGGCGGCTTCGCATCGCGTTCATGAACTCGAATGCCCTGCTCTGGCTCATCGGTGTGTGGCTGTACGTCGCGCTCCCGTCGCTCGGTCCGGCGTATCGGTTTCCCGAGGTCTGGCTGCCGCTCGCGCCGCTGCTTGATCGCACGCAGACATTCCAACGGCTTCTGATGACGAACTACGACGCGGTTGTGTCGCAGCTCCGAGGAGTGCGGCGTCCGTTCAATATTCTCTTTGGTGTGGCCGCGTTTCCGAGCCTGCACGTCGGCTTTCAGATGCTGGCGTTTCTTTGGATGCGGCGGCTGACGAGATGGGGCGGAGTCGTCTTCGGCATCTTCGCGGTCTTCATTTTCATCGGCTCGATCGTCACCGGCTGGCACTACCTCGTCGATGGAATTGCGGGTGCTCTGCTGGCGTGGATGTGCTACGCCGCAGCGCAGCGGGTTCCGGCAATACGCGCCTGACCTCGCGTGTTTTCCGACGCATGCCAGCAGTCAGCGAACGACAGCGTGCACTCGGCGAGATCCTCGCACGGCGCACCGTCGAAGGAGCGCCGGAGCTGTACGACAAGCTCAAGAATAATGCGGTGCGCTGCTACTCCTGCGGCCACCGATGCAAGATCCTCGAAGGCCTCAACGGTATTTGCAAAGTGCGCTACAACGAAGGCGGCATCCTGCGCGTTCCGCGTGGCTACGCTGCCGCGCTGCAGGTCGATCCGATCGAGAAGAAGCCGTTTTTCCACGCTTATCCGGGCGCGCTGGCGCTTTCGTTCGGCATGCTCGGCTGCGACTATCACTGCGGTTACTGCCAGAACTGGGTGACGTCACAAGCGCTGCGCGATCCCGTTGCCGGCGCGGCGCCAACCGACGTCGAGCCATCCGACCTCATTAGGCTCGCCAAACAACATGGCGCGAAAGTGATCACCTCGACCTACAACGAGCCGCTCATCACCTCGGAATGGGCCATCGAGATTTTCAAGGAAGCGAAGCGCGAAGGGCTCGTCTGCTCGTACGTTTCCAACGGCAACGGCACCGAGCGCGTGCTCGACTACATCGCGCCTTGGGTCGATCTCTACAAGGTCGATCTCAAAGGATTCTCCGACGCGCACTACCGCGACCTCGGCGGCACATTGCAGCCCGTGCTCGACACGATCCGCGGTCTCAAACAGCGCGGCATCTGGCTCGAAGTCGTCACTCTTCTCGTGCCGGGCTTCAACGATTCCGATGACGAGATGACGAAGATGGCCGAGTTCCTCGCCAGCGTCGACGTCGACATCCCGTGGCACATCACCGCGTTTCATCAGGACTACAAGATGACGGGGAACGCGAATACGACGGCGCGACAGCTTTTGCGCGGATACGAGATCGGCCGCCGTGCCGGACTGGGGTTCATTTATCCCGGCAACATTCCGGGAGCCGTGGGTGATCTCGAAAGTACGCACTGCCCGTCGTGCGATCGCGTCGTCATCGGGCGTCTCGGATTCCGCGTGATCTCGTATCATCTCGTCGACGGTCACTGTCCCGATTGCGGAACTGCCATTCCCGGCGTTTGGGATGGCGACCCCGCGGTCGGTCGCAGCGGCATTCCCCGCCCCGTTCATCCTTCGCGAGAGGAACTGTCCGAATGAAACAGATCGCTGCCATCCTGACCGCGACACTCATCGCATCCACGCTCGCCGCCGCCACGACGCCGCCCAACCTCGGCTGGCTCAAATTCGAGTCGAAGGTGTCGGACAAGGTCGTGAAGTGGAAAGTGCGGGCCGAGACTCCACCCGGCGTTTCGCCTGAGCAATTCCCGAATCGAATCGAGATGCATTGGAAGTACACGCCCGATGCGGCCGGAATGCCTTCGCCGGACGTCGAGGCGAACTTCGCGCGGCTCGAAGCAGCGATCGATCCGATTCAAGGCGATCACGTCGCTTACCTGATGATGGTCGTCACTGGCAACGGCGATCGAACCTGGTTCTGGTACACCGGCGATGCGAAGGCGTTCGCCGCCGCGCTCAATAGTCTTCTTCCCGGCCACCCATACCCGATCACGCTTCACCTCGGCGGCAATGAGCCCGATTGGAAGACCTATCAGACGATGAGGGGAAACCACCACTGAGCCCGCGAGGACTGAACCGCGAACGGTTTGTTAGAGTGCGCGTCCGATGACCGAAGCCTTTATCGAGGTTCTACGCGAGACTGACCTGCCGGTCGGACGCATCAAGGCTGTGAAAATCGATGACCACACGGTCGCGATCTGTCATACATCACGCGGATTTTTTGCGACCGACAATACCTGTCCGCACCGCGGCGGGCCATTGGCCGAGGGCGATCTGATCGGCGATGAGATCGTCTGTCCGTGGCACCTTTGGGGTTTCGACGTCACCACCGGCCGTTGCCCGGGCAACAGGGATTTCACGATCGCCACGCATGACGTGATCGTCGACAGCGGCCGCATCATGGTCAAGCTTTCGCCAGTGCGCGAAACATCGGACGCACTGTGAATCCGAAACCGCTCCGCCACATCGATCTCTTTTCGAGCGCCGGGAAGCTCGAAGCGCTTTACCGCGATCTGCAGGACCCTGCTGCCGTCGGCGTAGTCTGCCATCCGCATCCGCTCGGCGGCGGCACGCTGCACAACAAAGTCGTCTTTCGCGCCGCGCGCGGTCTGGAAGCGGCGAACGTGGCCACGCTCCGCTTCAACTTCCGCGGCACCGGCGCGAGCGCGGGACATCACGAAGATGGCGAAGGCGAGCAGGGCGATGTTGTCGCCGCGATCGACTGGCTGACGAAAAAGCATCCGGACGCGAAGATCATCGTCGGCGGTTTTTCGTTCGGCGCCTGGGTGGCTTCGCGGGTCGCGTGCGAGATGGCCTCGGTCGATGCGATGTTTCTCATCGGCACGCCCGTCAACAAGTACGACTTCGGCTACCTGCGCACTTGTGAAAAGCCGATGCTGATCCTGCACGGCACGCAGGACGAGTTCGGGGACGTTGACAAGGTCGAGAAGCTCAGCCAGCAGGTCCGCAACGCCGAAACGATGATCATCACCGGCGCCGATCACTTCTTCACCCGCCAACTCGATTCCGTCGAAGAAACGATGCGCCTCTGGGCAACCGAGATCATCGCGGGTTGATTTGTTCATGAGCGAAGTTCCGATCACGAAACGTCCGGTCGTCTATCGATTGCCCGGTCAGGAAGCCGTGATCGTGAAGCGAGACATTCCGTATCGCGACGACTTGACGATCGACGTTTACTATCCGCCGCACTCGAATCCCGAGGTCCCCACGCCCGCGGTGATCTTCGTGACCGGCTATCCCGATCCCGGATTTCAGAAGTTTCTCGGATGCAGACAGAAGGAGATGGCGTCCTACATTTCCTGGGCGGAGCTCGCGGCGGCCTCGGGACTCATCGCCGTCACCTACGCGAATCGCGAGCCGGCAGCCGATGCCGAAGCAGTGATCGCGTTTGTCCGCCAGAACGCGGAAGCGCTCGGCATCGACGAAACGCGAATCGCCATCTGGTCGTGCTCTGGCAGCGTTCCGACCGCGTTGTTCGTGTTGATGTCTTCTGAAACATTCCGATGCGCCGTTCTCTGCTACGGATTGATGCTCGACATCGAGGGTCACACTGCTGTCGAAGATGGCGCAAAGCAATTCGGATACGCGAATCCGGCGGCGGGAAAGTCAGTCAGCGATCTGCCGCCGGCGTTGCCGCTGATGATTGTCCGCGCGGGCCGCGATGAGTTTCCTCACCTGAACGAAACACTCGACCGCTTCGTGAGCAAAGCGCTGGAGCGCAATCTGCCGATCACGCTGATCAATCACGCCGAGGCGCCGCACGCGTTTGATATCGCGCACGATAGCGAGATGTCACGCGAAGTCATCCGAAGTGTGCTGGCGTTCATGCGGTTCCATCTCATCGAGTCTGGCCCGTCGCCGCATCGTCCATAAACCGGACGGACGTGGCGAATCCAAACGGCGCGATTGCAATGCGCGAAAGGCATATAACTGGAAACATGGCGTTTGCCTCGATTCCTGTCCTGGTGCACCTTTTGAGAAGGGAGTCAGCCAGAAACGAAGGAAAGAGGAGAATACAAATGCATAAATTCATGATGGGTTGTTTTGTCGTCGCAGTGCTCGCAGTCCCAACCTTTGCAATGGCCGTCGAAAATGCGGCGGGCACACTCACGGTCACAGGAACAGTTGCCAGCTCGATCAGCCTGACGGTCGAATCGACGGACGGAACCTGCACCTTGTGTGGAACGGCGGACGCATCGCTCGACCTTGGCACCCTCAGCAAGTTCGGTACGCCTCCGGCGAACTTCACGATCACTCCCGGCGCCACGAGCTGGACGCTTACCTCGATCAACGGAATCGGAGTCAAGGTTGTGAAAGCGAACCTGGCCAGCACGGCCTACACGCTTAGCGCGAAGCTCGGCAGTGTGCCGGCGGGTAGCTCGGTCTGGACGGTGGGTCCGATCACGGCCAACGCAACGACCATTCAAACGATCGGGTCAGGAGTCGCCTACGGCTCGACGTTCTCCTACGGCTGGAGCATCGTGATTCCGGACGCGACGAGCGCCGGCACTGCGATCGACAATGTCATTCAGTTCTCGGCAGTCTCCGCCTGAGCATTCCAACTGAAACAAGGTATGTGCCGAAGGGGCGAGAGCTTCTTCGGCACGAGCGGTTGAGTAGGAACAAACAGACCGCTCTAAACCCATCGCATTCTGAGAATTGAAGTTTCCCGCTCGGTGTCCCGGGCCAATCGTGCGGGAAGCAACAACGCATCGACTCGAGGAAGAAATGATTGCGTCCATGAAGAACACATTGATCGTGATGATGGTTCTCGCATTGCTGGCATCGGCGCCGGCGCTTCTTGCGGGCGTCGGTGAAGTATCGGTCTCGCCTGCGGTGGTGATGCTGCGCGGCCAGGTGGGCCAAAGCACGACACAGATGCTGACGTTCACGAATGGGACGTCCCGGCCCCTCTCCTTTGAGATGAAGGCGTATGACGCCGTCGTGCGGAACGGTGACCGGCAGTTGGTCGAGGCGGGAAGCATTCCGGGGAGCATTGCCGCAACTGCGGTGTTCTCGCCGAGGTTGTTCACGGCGCTTCCGCGGCAGAGCATCCGGGTGTCGTTGACCATCACGATTCCGCCGCGGCCCGCCGTACGCGCAATCGCGGCCATGTGCGAAGGCACGACGAAGCTCGGCACTGGACCGTTGAAGGTTAGCGCAGCAGTGGGAATGCTGCTCACGTTCGCGATCACAGGCGATGTCCTCGCGGCGACGGCGTCTCCGCTGATCGTTGAGCCACCGAAGGAGAGCGCCACGCTCGTCGCCGCGCAGCAACTCGTCAACAGCGGCAGCGAACCGGTAGTCGCCACGGGAATGCTCGCGATCATCAATGCGGCAGGATCGCTGGCCGGCAAACAGGAGATTCCGTTGTGGCGTCTTCTGCCCGGTGAGAAGAAAGAGATGCGTGTCGAATATGACGGCGATCTCGCTCCCGGCCGCTACCGGGCCATGATCACATACGACCTCACCGGTAAGACGCTGACCTCCAGCGCGGAATTCAGCGTGAAGTGAGAGCTCTCCTCGCCCTCGCGGCCTGCTTGTTGTTCGCGCACGCCGCGCACGGCGAGGGATATACGGTCCGCGTGCAGGAGACAGCGACCGTCGAGATCGCCGGTGCGACGGCCGCCTACACGACGAACCCTGCCGTCGCGGATGCGAGCATCGCCGCTGCAGGCCACGTATCGGTAACTGGGCGCAGCTCCGGGACGACGCAACTGGTCGTCATCACCGCGGGCGGCACGCAGACGTTTCTCATCACCGTCGCCGCTCCGATCCTGCCGTCCGTGACGCGGGCAGAACCTGGTGCGCCGCTGGGACGATACGAGAGCCGCTACTCGAGTGGTTCCGCGCGGCTGCAGAACACGTTCGACCTCATTACGCATGACGGCGAGGGCCGCTCAGAGTTCCATGTGCTTCACTTCCACAATCTGCGTGCAGAGTCCGGCCAACCGTCCGATTCCATTGCGTCGATCTTTTATCGCAACACGACGCCAACCCGTCAGTGGACGTTGTTGGACGAGACGGTCGATCTGTCGCGCATGACGATCAACAGCACGCAGGTGCGCGGCCTCCATCTGAAAGAGGGCACGCTCGAGCTGCACGCCGGCTACGCGTCGGCGGCGATGTTCGACGACTTCTTTCTTCCCGCCGCACGGCGATGGGTGGGTGGCGGAGGCTACGGCATCGACGCCGGTTCAACACGATTGACGCCTTCGGTCTACGGCTTTTTTTCTCAGCCGGCAGGCACGGCGGCACGGCGCGGAATCATCGGCGCGTTCTCGGCCGAGCATCGCGTCGGCGACACGCTGTTCCTGCGCGGAGATGTCGGTGTGAGCCGCTCGATCGCTGCATCGGGCGAGATCCGCTACGTTTCGCAGCGCGATCAATTCCGTGCGCTCGTTTTCATGAAACCGGGCGGCTTCCCAAACCTTGGACTCGCAGACGTTCCCGGCGACCATCTGGATCTCGACTGGACGCGCCGGGCCACGAAACGTCTCTCGATTACGTCCTACGGCACATACGATCGGTTCAATCTTGCTGCCCTGCATCAAACAATCGGCGCCGCCAATCTCGGTCTCGGATACGCCGTGACCGCGCATCTGACATTCCTCGGCGGCGCCAACGCGTCGATCGTGCGCACGCGAACGACTTCGATCCGTACGATCGGTCTCCCTTTGGGCATGGCCTATGAAGCCTCGGCATTTGGAGTGGCCGCGTCGTATCGTCTCCTGGACAACTCCGAGGCATCCCAACGCGGCGACACGCTTCGCATTTCGGCACACGCGGGCAGCGGACCATTCACCGCCAACGTGTGGGCCGAGCGGCAGCGTAACGCGCCTACACTCGACCTCATCTTCAGCGCGGAGCCCGGACTCGAGCTGGCGCTGCTCCGCCTCGGCATCTCCGTCCGTACACCCGAAGACGTCGCGCGCGCTCTTCGTGACAACGCGGCGTTGATCGATCTCGGTTTCATCACCGGCGTCAACGTTTCTCTCACACCGGAGCGTCTGCAGGCGGGCTTGAATCTCGGCTGGCTTGGGTCCGGTCCCCGAAGCGATCATCTTCGTCTGCTGGCGATCTTCGGTCACGACCAGGGGATCGGCACCACACGCGACAATCTGGTCGCCACGCTCACGTACAGTCGCCGCATCCTGGCAGCGACCAACCTCTATGGTTCGTACTCCCGCTGGATCACGCGCGCAGGATCGGCGCGCGAAGCCGGCAACTCGATCGAGGCTGGAGTGCAGCAGCAGTTCTCCGGACCGCCAGCGTTTCTGCAGCGAAGCGGAACGATCGAAGGATTTGCGTTTCTCGATCCGGAGATGCGCGGCGTGCGGGACCAGACCACCAAGCCGTTGCCGGACATTTCCGTCACACTCGACGGCACACGAAAGGCACGTACTGACGGAAAGGGCGCTTATGTTTTCGACAAAGTGCCTCCCGGCTTGCATCGGATTGCAGCGCAACTCCCTGTATCGCCGCGAGCGTTTTTCACGACCTCTTCGGATTTGGAGACCAGGGCGCAGGCACACATCGACTTCGGCCTGGTATGGGCCGCGGCGCGGATCGATGGCCGCGTGATCACCGACGCGGGCACCGCGATACAAGGAGCTGTTCTGATCGCAACAGCATCGAATGGGCATGCAATCACGGCCACGAGCGACGCTCTGGGTGGATTCGTCTTCGCCGTTCCACCGGGAAACTTTCGCGTCACGCTGACGGAGGAATCGCTGCACGCTGGTTATTCGATTGCCGACCCACGCGAGCGAAATGTGACGGCCGCATCCGGCCAGCCGCAGTCCGTGATGTTCGATGTGCGCGTACGACGAAGTATCGCCGGGCGGGCAGCGGGTGCTTCCGAAGTGCGGATCGAGTCGCTGGGATTGACAGCGCGCGTCGATCCCGCTGGCAATTTTCTTTTCCGTTCCATCCCATTCGGTACGTTCACGCTCACAGCGGGCATCAGTAACCGCACCGTCAGCCGAACAGTCACGGTGCCCGCGGAGCCGGGCATCGTTCGGGATGTCAATTTTGGCGGGCCACCCATCCCCATTGCCAGATCAGCACCACCGCCTGATCCACCGCGGTTCGCTGAAGGTTTTCTGGTTCAGACCGGCGCATTTCGTGAAGATCGCAATGCCCGCCAGTTGATCGGTCAATTGCAGGGAATCAGGGAGCGGCCATTTACTGTCGTCAGAAATGGGTTGACGTTTATCTATCTCGGACCCTTCGAAACGCGCAACGATGCGCTCGCCGCAAATGAGCGTCTCCGGCGCGCGGGGTTCGATGGCTTCGTCACGCGGCGCTGAACGTCAGGCGGAACAATCCCGTAGAAATCGGAGGCCAAGGATCGTCCTCGTGCCGTGCCAGGTGAAGAGATGGCCGGGGAACGGGCCGATGACGCGCGTGCCCTTAATCTCGGCTGCGTCGCTGGCCGTGAACAAGTACGGCTCGTCGGGAAGGAAGACGACGTCGGGGCGCAGCGACAGAACCTGTTCGAGATCGATCGACGGGTAGCGCTTCTCGTCGCGCAGCACGTTGCGGCCTCCGATCGACTCGACGAGGTTTGATACGTACGTATCGCCGCCGCACCACATCCACGGTTTCTTCCAGATCGGAACGGCGAACGTGAACGGTGCGACCTGCCACCGCTCCTTCACCAGCGCATCGGTCAGCTCGTTCGCGCGCATGACACGATGATGAATTGCGCCAAGCGTGGTGATGAGCTCCGCGACATCATCGACCGTTTTCGGCTCGGTCACGAACACCGGTGCGAACTCCTCGATCGCCTTCGCATGACGCTCCAGGTTCTCTTCGAGGTTGACGTAAACCAGATCCGGCGCCAGCGCACGAATCTCCTCGATCCGCGGATTCTTCGTGCCGCCAACGCGCGGCCTGTCGAGATCCGCGGGAAAGATGCAAAAGTCCGTGATGCCGGCGACGTCGTCACCAGCGCCGAGGTCGAAGAGAGTCTCTGTGAGCGACGGAACAAGCGACACTACGCGCCGCGGCGCGGCCGGAAATTCGAAGCTGTGCCCAAGAATGTCGCGAAGCGGAACGCTGGCGTCCCGCCGGCTGGCCCGTAGGCGTCCCGCCTGCGTCCGTTCAACACGCTCGCTCATGGCGTCCGCAACGTGATCGTCGCCTTCCGCCCGCCGCGCCCAAACGTCGCGCCAAAAAAATCGCCCGCAGTCCACGTTGGCCGTGCCGCTGCGTTCGCAATCGCTCGCACCAGCCGCAAATTCGTCTCCGCGTAACGCGCACCCGACGCGAAGTCGAACCGTTGCGACATGTCATCGCGCGGCGAGTGATAAACGTTGCGCAACCAATCGCGCGTCATCTTCGCGCCATCGACGCCCGGTTCCCTGCTCTTGTTCCCCGGCTTGAGATGAATCGCTGGGATGCCCGCCTTCACGAACGAATACTGATCGCTGCGAATGAAGCGCACCTCTTCCGGATACGGATCGGGACTGACTTCGAAGCCGCTGGCGTGCGCGGCCGCAGCGGCCATCGCGCCCATCGACGTGTGCTCGCCGCCGAGCGGCACGAGATCGGCGACCGGATAGATCATCAGAAACATGTCCATGTTCACGTCGGCGACGAGCTGCCGCGCCGGCACCGGCGGGAAGTGGACGAAGTATTCGGAGCCTTGCTCGCCCTTCTCTTCGCCGGTCAGCGCGAGGAAGAGAACCGATCGCTTCGGACGCGGCCCGGATGCCAGCGCGCGGGCGATCTCGATAAGCGATGCGATACCTGAGGCGTTGTCGTAAGCACCGTTATAAAGCCCGTCGCTGCCATCGGCTTGCGGATGATTGCCGAGGTGATCGAGATGCGCGGAGACGACGACATACTCGTCGCGAAGAGCCGGATCGCTGCCGCGCAACACGCCGATGATGTTCTCGCTCCGCACTTCCGAGAAGCGCGTAACCGTCTTGATCGCCGCGGTGCCGGGCAACGCGAACGAGTGCGCAATGCCGTTCTCGGCGTCAGCGAGAACGCGGTCGAGCGGCATGCTTGCATTCGCGAAGAGCGATTCCGCCGTTTGTTTACTCAACGACGCAGAGCCTGCAATCGCGTCGATGACATCGACCGGTTTGCCGCTGGAATCGAGATACGTCATCGGCAGAATGCCGCTCTGCTTCGCACGCTTCTCGAACGGACTGCGGGCTTCGTCGGTCGTCGTCGAGATCGTCAGCATCCCCACCGCGCCGTGCGCTGCCGCGTTCTTCCGCTTCACATCCGACGATGAGTAGTAAGCGCGCTGATCGGACGGAAACGGTTTCGGAGCGCCGCTCAGCACGACGACGATCTTGCCGCGTGCGTCAATGCCTGCGTAGTCGTCGTGATGCAGTTCCGGCGCAGTGACACCGAATCCAGCCAGGACCAGCGATGCATCAACGTTGACGCTCTCTCGCGCAGAATCAGGACGCAGCAGAAAGTCTTTGCGAATGACGAGCGGAGTCCCGTTGATGCTCAGCGACGACGCCTTTTCGTCAAGCGCCGCGGCGCGAAGTGCGAAGTGCTGAAACCACTCGTCATGCAACGGCTGCAGCCCGATCGCTGCGAACTGCGCACGAACATATTCGGCAGCGACCTCGAATCCGCGCATGCCGGTCTCGCGTCCTTCGAGCGTGTCGCTGGCGAGAAAGCGGATGTGGGAAGCGATGGCGCGGGGGTCGATGGCGCGGGAGTCGTGGATCGGGTTTCGGGTGTCGGAGCGGGCTATAACTTTTCCGACTCCCGACACCCGATTCCCGAAGACCGATATCGCAACGGCGGCGAAGAGAAACGCGATCGTTCGTCGAAACATGGTCCGCAAGTTTAGCGGTATCCTTCGCCCGCTTTGTCCGTCCCTTCCTCCCTGCTCCGCTGGTGGCTTCTCGCTGTCGTCGTCGCCCTCTCCAGCCACCTCGGCGGTTTTCCGCTGCTCGATCCCGACGAGGGACGCAACGCCGAGGTAGGCCGCGAGATGGCGGCGACGAACGACTACGTCATGCCGCGCCTCGACGGCCTGCCGTACCTCGACAAGCCCATCGTCTATTTCGCCGCCGAGGCCGCGGCGATGGAAGTGCTCGGCCCAACGGAAACGGCAGCGCGGTTGCCGGCGCTCCTCTTCACGCTGATCAACGCGGCATTCTTGTGGTGGTTCATGCGGCGTTGTCTCGCGTCCGAAACGGAAGGGCAGGAAGTGGCGTTGATTGCGCCGATCGTTTTTCTTGCGACCCCGCTGGCCATTTCCTTTTCGCGCACGGTCATTTTCGACAGCGCGCTGGCGCTCTTCATCACGATGGCGACGGCGTTTTTCTATCTCGCTTGCGAAGAAGAGTCGCGCAAATGGTCCGGCCTGGCCTGGCTCTGCATCGGACTCGGCGTGATCACGAAAGGCCCGGTGGCACTCGCACTGCCGCTGCTCGTGGCCATTCCGTACGCGATCTGGCGCAAACGTTTTCGCGCGCTCTGGTCGTGGCGCGGGCTGGGACTTTTCATTCTGGCGGTGGCGCCGTGGGTGTGGGCGATCTCGCTGGCCATCCCTGATTTTCTGCACTACGT
The DNA here is from genome assembly GCA_963719365.1 of Thermoanaerobaculia bacterium. Classification (GTDB taxonomy): domain Bacteria; phylum Acidobacteriota; class Thermoanaerobaculia; order Gp7-AA8; family Gp7-AA8; genus JADGNZ01. Next base: position 5,046,550 of record OY970380.1, read on the forward strand.
GCTCGTCACCGAGACCGCGCAACGGCTGGCGACGAAGGCGCTCAAGCGGACCGGCCCGCCGTGGTACTTCATCCCGTACATCATCGGCGGCGCGCTGCCGTGGTCGATCGTTCTCCTCGGCTCGCCGAAAGCGATCGATCGCCGCGACCGCTTCACGATTTTCCTTCTGCTCTGGATCGCCATCCCGTTTCTCTTCTTCTCGATCTCGCAATCGAAGCGGCCGCAGTACATCCTGCCGCTGATGGCGCCCGTCGCACTGCTGGTGGCGCGCATCTGGCGCGACGCGCGCACAGGCTCGCGCGTGGCCGCAATCGTTTTGTTGATTGCTGGTGCTGCCCTGATCGTCGCGCCGTTCGTCGTTCACCTGCCTGCGGAGTACGGTGACGCTGCGAAGGTTTCCGCGATCGCAATCGGAGCAACATGGATCATCGGCGGTGCGCTCGCGCTCATGCCGCGCCGCGACGTTGCGCTCGTCGCGCTGACGATTCCGATGATCGCGATCCCACTGACCGCGAATCCGATCATGCAGGCGATCGGCGCGCGCCGCTCTGAGGCGGGCCTGGTCGCACAACTGCGGCCGCTGGTGACGGCGAAAACCGAGATCGCCGGCATCGACTCATTCAGCGGTTCGATGACGTTTTACCTGCAGCACACGATGATCGTCGTGACGCCGGACGCGGAAGAGCTGACGAGCAATTACCTCATCCGCCACTACGCAACGTTCGCCGGCGGCGCATCGATCAAGCCAGAATCATGGCTCGCCGGCGCACTCTCCGACTCGGCGACGCCGCGCATCTACATCGTTCGCAACAACGACGCGCCGCATCGCGCGCAACTCGCCGCGCGAGGATTGCGCGTCGTGGGCAGCGACACGCGGTACGCGGCATACGCGCGGTAACTCGGCATACGCGCACTGCTTGACGTAGGTCGGACTCTCCAGTCCGACAAAACGTGATGGCGCGACAAACGAGAAGTCGGACTGGAGAGTCCGACCTACGTTTTTGGCTGCGACCGATAGAATGCGCGCTCGATGTGCGGAATCTATGGAATGGTCGCCGATGGCGCGGCGCTGCGGTATCCCGAGGTGTTGGGGTTCATGGGGGAAGCGCTGCGGCATCGCGGGCCGGATGGGCATGCGGAATTCACGCGGCCTGATGCGGTCATTGGCACCGAGCGGCTTCGCATCATCGATCTGCATGAACGGGCCGATCAACCGTTCGCGGCGCCCGGCTCGCAGGTCTGGCTCGAGTGCAACGGCGAGATTTACAACGCGCCGGAGATTCGGAAACGCTATCCCGATTATCCGTATCGTTCGCAGTCGGATGTCGAAACGATTCTGCCGTTGTATCTCGAGCGCGGTGTGGCGGCGATTCCGGAGCTCGATGGGATGTTCGGTCTGGCGATCTGGGACGCGCGGACGCACACGCTGATCCTTGCGCGCGATCGTGCGGGCGAGAAGCCGTTGTTTTATGCGAAGGTTGGCGGGAAACCGGGCGCCGAGGTGATTTTTGCGTCGGAGCTGCAATGCCTGTTGCGGCATCCCGAGGTCAGCCGCGAGCTCGATCCTGCAGCCATCGGCGAGTATCTCCGCCTCGGCTACATTCCCGAGCCGCGCACGCCGTTTCGCGATGTGCGCCGCGTCGAAGCGGGGACGTTCGTTCGATTCACGAATGGTGGCGAGGAAGCGGTCCGCTACTGGGACGCGGAGTCGTTCCGCATCCAGCAGATTTCGCCGCGCGATGCGGTCGCGGAGACGCGGCGTCTCGTCGAGCGCGCGGTCGAAAAGCAGGTGATGGCCGATGTGCCGGTCGGCGTTTTCACGAGCGGCGGTCTCGATTCTTCGATCCTGGCCACGCTGGCCGCGAAGTTCATCGGCGTCGACAAGGTGCACACGTACTCCGCCGCGTTCGCGGAGCAGTCGTACGACGAGAGTCCGGTGGCCGAGGAGTTGGCGAAGCGGATTCAGACGCGCTATGTGCCCGTGCCCACCGACGCGCGAACGCTGCTCGAGGCGCTGCAGAGCGTCGTGAAAGGCGTGGCCGAGCCGCTCGCCGATCCCGCGATTCTTCCGACGTTTCTGCTGGCCCGCGCGGCGCGGCAGCATGTGAAAGTGGTTCTCAGCGGCGAGGGTGCCGATGAGCTTTTCGGCGGATATCCGACCTACATCGGCCACAAGCTGGCCCCGGTGTACGACGTGATGCCGTCGTTCGTCCGCGCAACCCTGCGGCGCATGGTCCAGCGCGTGCCGTCATCGACGAAGAAAGTGACGCTCGAGTTTCTGCTCAAGCGATTCGTGTCGGATGCCGAGAAGCCGTGGATCGAGCGCCATCTGGCGTGGTTCGGGACGGGACTGCCCGCGAATGTTTTCAAACTGCGCGCGGAGCTGCCGGATCTTCCGGTCGCTCCGTCGAACATCGATCCGTTGGCTGGTGCGATGCTGCTCGATTACCGCAGCTACCTCCGCGACAACCTGCTCGTGAAAGTCGATCGCGCCACGATGCTGTCATCTGTCGAAGCGCGTGCGCCGTTCCTCGATCGCGACGTGACGCGCTTCGCGTTGTCGCTTCCTACCGACCTGCGTTTGCGACGCTTCGAGACGAAGTGGGTGCTGAAGAAAGCGGCAGAGCGCTGGCTGCCGAAGGATGTGATCTACCGGCGCAAGCGCGGTCTGAGCGTGCCGATTGCGAGCTGGCTCAACGACGGATTGCGATCGGAAGTCGATCGTCTGCTCGCACCGGAGCGGTTGCGATCACAAGGCTTGCTCGACGAACGCATCGTCGGCGAGCTGCTGGCCGCGCATCGCTCGGGCCGCGCGAACAACGCAAAGCCGCTTTGGGCGCTGATCATTCTTCAGTACTGGATCGAGAATTGGGGAGCTTGAAGAGCGAAGTTTGAAGAGTGAAGTGTGAAGTGTGAAGTGTGAAGTTTCTAACTTCCTTCTAGGTTCTGACTTCTATCAATCGACAAGACGCTCGTCGATGCGGATCTCTGAGCGGAGCGTTTTGTTGACCGGACAGCGCCCCGCGACTTCCAGCATCCGCTCTCGCTGCGCCGCATTCAGGTTTCCGATCAGTTTGATGGCGACGTTGAATCGGTGAATGTAGCCGCTGGTGCTGAGGCAATCGGCGCAATCCTTCGCGTGCATGCGGTCGTTCTCGATCGTGATCTCGACGCCTTCGAGCGGAATGTTCTCGCGCTTCGCAACGACGCGCATCGTCATCGAGGTGCATGTGCCGAGGGCGGCGGCGAGGAAATCGTACGGCGTCGGGCCCAACTCCGTCCCGCCCGCGCTCACCGGTTCATCCGCAATCATCCGATGCGGCCCAGCCTCGATGTCGTTGCGAAGCGAATCGGCAGAACGAACGATGACTGGAAGCATGAGCCCTCCTCGGACACGAATCGTCGCGTCAGATCATACCGAGGAGGGCGCAGCGCTGCTCTTGTCTATTTCTTCGCGGACCTGCGCCGGTCCTGAACCGGGCAACCACCCTCGACGACTGCTGGTGCCGTCACGATGTCGGGTTTGATGTTGCAGAACCGCCCTCGGTACTGCGAGTTCAACGAACTTAGGATTCCCTGGGAGTGGTTCTTCGCGGGACCCACACAGGCATCACCTACATTGATTGTGCCGTCGAGCCAGAGGCTGTTGAGCCACCATTGCACTCCGTACGACGATAGGTTCTTTGGGTCGAAGTTGTCATCGCAGCCATTGGCGATGCCGCAGCAGGAAGTGTGTGGAAACCCATCGACGTGACGCGCTTCGTGCGTGTAGAAGTCGATGTTCCCGGAGATTCCGGACCACGTCCGATCGAAGTCTCGATTCGAGTCGTTCTGCGCCCCGATGGCGATGAAACGCTTTCCGTCGAGCGTGGCACAACAGTACCCTCCGACAAGGCCGTCGATGATGTCGACGCCCTGAATTTTCGATTTCATCCACGGGTACAAGGCGCCGGACGTCCAGGGGAGATGGCCCGACTGCCCCTTGTCCATGTAGTAGATGACGCGAAGTCCCTGGCGCACGATGATCTCGTCGCTGTACTGCGCGATCGGGATGGCCGATACCGGCTCGGTGCAAACTGGCTCCGCTGTCTTCAGGTCATTTCTGCGGACCTCGAAGTCTCTGCTGATCTCGGCGTAGGCCGGATCGCGATCCGGGCACTGCTCGAGAAACGCGGCGATATTGCGGATGTAGGGAGTGGAAGTCGCCAAGGAAGCGGGAACGGCGTCCGCCGTCACTTGACCGAGGGCGAGTACGGGAGACAGCACGAGGACGACCATGATGATCGGCAGACTCTTCATTCCATTTTCCTCCGGTGTCAGGATGGGACGGACGAACTTTGGAAATTCTCTGATTTTGGAATCGAGATCGAGGTTTTTCGGTGTTTCAGCGGCTCACTGCCTATACGCCAGCATCGTCACCCTTCCTGCGATCCAGGTATCGCCGTGCGGGATTAGCGGCATCCAGTACCAAGTGGGGGCTTCGCCGCCGAGGGCCATGCGGGCGAAGAGGCCGGCGGAGTTGCGGGCGAATGGGTTTGTGATCGGCGGCGAGAGCTCGAGCGTCATCGTGTCGGGGTAGCGGGCGCCGGTTTGCGGTTCGATGGGGCGCCACGCGCAGCCATGCGTGATCGTGAGCGGGATCTCCACTGCCTCGGATGCGGCTTCGGTTGCGGCGCGCGACGGATCGATCTTGCCGTGGTAGAACTGCGACTCGGCCAGCGTCTGCATCGACTCCGTCGTGATCAGCAAACGCTGCGCGGTCTTGACGACGTTGACGGTTGATGACGTCGAGATTCCTTCGTCGCGGAAGTTCGCGCAGAACGCATCGAGCACCGCGGCTGGCATCGCGTTCCATTGCGGCAGGCGGGGTGGGGGAGGCGCGGTTGCGGTCGCGCAGGAGAGGAGAAAGAAAAGGATGAAGGATGAAGGATGAAGGATGAACTTCAGAGTCCGATTGTCAGCACGTTCATCCTTCATCCTTCTGCCTTCATCCTTTCTCATACCAGCCTCAATTGTGGCGTCAAACGCGCTTCGAAGAACTCGCGAATTTCGCTTGCTGCTTTTTTCGAGATCAATTCGCGCGGCGATTCTTCGTACCAGTCGGTTGGGAAGAATTGCGTGTACGGCTGCTGCGTGAAGCGGCGGCAGAGTAACGCGATCACGCCGATGTCGGTCTCGCTGCGGATCACGCGTCCGGCCGACTGCACCACGCGCGTCATGCCCGGAATCAGGTACGCGAACTCGAAGCCGGAGCCGTACTGCTCGTCGTAATACTGTTTTAGGAGCTCCTGCTCGAAGGTGACTTGCGGCAGGGCCGGACCGATGACCATGACGCCGGAGAGCATGTCGCCGCGATAGTCGATCCCTTCCGCGTACATGCCGCCGCTGACAGCCATGATGAGATTGCCCTTGCGCGAGCGCTCGCGAAGGATGTCGAGCATGGCGTTGCGCTCGTAATCGGTCATGTCCGTTCGCTGCACCATCACATGTTTGCGGATGGGCGGCATGCGGTCGGAGATCTCGCGCAGAAACGCGTAGCTCGGAAAGAGCGCCAGAAAATTGCCGTCTCCCGCTTCGGCGATCGAGGCTACGTTGTCGGCGATGCGGTCATACGAATCCGCCCGTTTCTTGTACGACGTATCGACCTCGGAGATGACGACGATCTTGCGATTGCCGCGCGGGAACGGCGAGGGCAACGCCAGCTCCGTCGTGCGATCGGTGGGAAATCCGAGGAGCTTGCGGTAGAAATCGAAGGGCTCGAGCGTGGCGGAGAGCGCCACCGTGGCGTGCGCGGAGTCGAAAATCCTGCCGAGGAAGCGCGAAGGATCTTTGCAGAAGATCTTGAATTTGAGCCCGTCAGGAGTGCGCTCGATCAGATGCGCGAACTCGTCGCCTTTCTCCGTCATCAGGTTCGCGACCTTCATCAGGCGGAAGTAGAAATCGATCACCGGATCGTCTTCTTCGACGATGCGGTTCTCGATCTTCCAGCCGATGTAATGAATGATCAGCCGCTCCCACTCGGTGCGCTGCTCGATGAAAAGCTCGCGATCGGGCTCGCACAAGGCCTGCTTCACGCCAGCTTCTTCGTCGATGCTTTCAGCGAGCATGTGAAAGTGATCGCGCAGTTGTTCGAGCAATTCATCCGCGCCGTCGAGCCAGCAATTGCGGCCGGCCAGATGGTTGCGGATGCGGCCGAACAATTCCTCGTGCAGCTCGGGCGAGTAGTAGCCGCGGCCGCGGTCCACGAGGTTGTGCGCTTCGTCGACGACGAGCACGCAATCGCCGTAATCGTTCTCCTGCTGGTACGACTTCAGGCCGACGTACGGATCGAAAATGTAGTTGTAATCGCAGACGATCACGTCGGCCTGTTCGATCAGCTCCAACGACACTTCAAACGGGCAGACCTCGTTCGATTTCGCCATCTCGAACGTGATGGCCGGATCGAAGTAGCTCATCGACGTGACGAGATGATTGAGCAGATCGGTGCGCTGCATCTTCTCGGAATAGCGCGCCGCGTACGGGCAGAAATCCTCGTGACAGATCATCTCCGAATGCGCGCACATCTTCTGCTTGGCGCGGATGCGCAGCACGCGAAACGAGCCGTCATTGAGGAGTTGCAGCGCTTCGACCGCGGCATCCTGCTGCATCGTTTTCGACGTGAGGAAAAACAACTTCTTGCCGAGCTTCAGCGCCTGCTTCACGGCCGGATAAAGAACGGCCATCGTCTTGCCGATGCCGGTCGGCGCGGAGATCAGCAACGCCTCGCGCTGGTACAACGTCCGGGCGACGGACGAGCCGATCTCCTGCTGGCCGTGACGCATCTCCGCGAACGGAAACGTCAGCGTGTCGGCAAAAGCGCGCTTGGCCACGCGTAGCGCCGACGCCGTCTCGATCTCCGTGATCATCCGTTCCAGCCGCTCGTTCAGCGCACCGAGGACGACTTCCCGATCGAACTCGGCATCGATCGTTTTGGCGTCGCCGGAGATGAGGTCAATGAGAACGAGCTGCGGCGCGAAGACGAAACCTTCGAAGTCGGGCTGGCCGGAGAGGAAATACGAATACAGCAGCAGTTGCAGCAGATGCCGCTGCAGTTTGTCGGATCGGTAAAGCGCTTCGAGCTCGAGGTCGAAGTGGATCGACTTCACCTCTTCGATCGTGACGCGCTTGGCGGCCTTGTCGACCGAGAGTCCGTCGATGCGGCCGGTGATCGTGACCGACCATGCCCCGAGTTGCGTCCGATGAACGACATGCACCTCGGCGCGATAATTCGCATCCTCGCCGGTCCGCTGCTCCGCCCGCTTCGTGTGGATGTCCTGCCCGATCCACATCCGCCGGAACCCGTCCCCCCGCTCGACGCCAATGCGCCGGTAGGTCGATTCGTAAACGAGATCCCCAACCGAACAGAGGATCTCCCGCTTCTCATGGTCGACGCGCATTGGGTTATTGATGGTAACCGAATTGCGCGGCCTGGCGGCCGCGCGTTGTCTGTTGTCGGTTGAGTGCGGCTGCGCCGCGTCGTCGGGGTTTGAGGAGTGGGCGAGCGTAGCGCCGCCGGCTCGACGGCTGTACCGCCAGCGCCTCGCTGGCGACTTCATCGCGACGCTGCAGCCGAGTCATTGAGGCTGGGGTTTTGTCTTCGCTGCAACTTCTCTACTACCGCCCGGGACTGCAAAAAAGGGCAGCCCGGGCGGTACCCCATCAGATCGTGGTGTTGATTTTGAGAACCGTGATGGATTCAATGAAGCCGACGTTGGGATTTTCTTTGATATCGATATAAAGCTGGTGGCCCTGCGGGAAGATCACGGCAGTGCCGGCGGAGTTGGTGAAACGTTGGATGCCGTAGCGGAGCGCGGCATGCTGTTTCGTCCCTTTTCCAGGATTCGCAATGAAGAACGGATAGGCCGGGTCCTGGCTGAAACCGGAGAACACGACTTTATGGTCCGCGTGGGGAGTGAACGTTACTGTGGGAACTCCGTCCACCGTGCTGTTGTTTGCGACGTACCATTTGTAAGCCAGAAGCACGATGTACCCGTCGCGCATGAGCTTCCTGATCGCTGTCGCATTGATTTCAGGCGAAGGGTAGTTTGCAAACCATGTGTCACCGGCAGCGTTCGTGATCCGCTTGCACGAGAGAAAGATGTGTGGGTCGCAGCCTGTGTTTTTTACAGGTGCCAGGTCCGCTAGCAGCTCTGGAAAAAAGTAAGCCTGGGTGGCTTTGTCACCTAGCGTCGCTTTTTCTTTCTGGTATGCGAGGCTCCATCGGTAGATCTGCGAAAGCTGCTTGATGGCCGTGGCGTTGGGATTGGCGGCCGTGGCCGGAGCTGTCAGATCCATCAGCGTTTTGGTGCGCCCCGAGGGCTTTAGTTTCGGGGAACGATTAACCATGGCAGCGAGGACAGTGGTCGTGATTGAGGTGTCCAGGCAGCCGCCCTCTTCGTCCGCCATGGCGTCCCCGTCGATGTTCGGATCCGACTGGTTGAGAAACAGCATCCCGTGTACGTTGCAGCTCAACGCGGAAGTGTCGTCGCAGTCGAGGATTGGCGAATGGACAACCGCCGTGATCGTCTCCGGATCGATTCGTCTTGGAGCCGTATTGACCGCTTTCACCTGTGTTCCTTTGGTGTCGATCGTAGGAGCCTTGTCGTAAAACAGGGTTGAGCAAACGAGAGCGGCAGTGAGCATGATCGGTTTCATAGCAATTCCTCCCATTCCGAGTCTGATGTCGCGCCGGCCCGGTTCGCGCGATGCGAGACCGTCGAAGCGCAGGGCCAACATCGGTCCGCGCCGGAGTCGAGTCCTCATGGCGTGATCAAGTTTCGGTCAGCGAGTTATCAGGAGACAGGTAATGAGTTCCGTAAACTGTTGAGATTACAGCCCTCGCGTATTTTGGAGCTCTCGATCGAGCCATTCCGGCCTGCCATGACGGCCTCGCCCGCTCTGACACCGCGCTTCTCGCAACAGGCTCGATCGGACAGCGAGTGCAGCATCGAATAGCTTGCCGGCCGTGGCGCCCGGTTTCCTCGATTCCAGAGCCGACAGGACCTCGCCGTACGCCTGAATTTCGGGGGCGATCGACGCGGCGTCTTTCGCCTGGGCAAGCAGGAATGTGAGCAGAATTGTGAGCATCTAACGGTCCGGCTGCAATGGCGTCGTGGACGACCCGCTGTCGGGCTGGAGCGACTGAAGAATCTCCTGTGCCGCGGCGTTTCGATCGACTTTGATATCCGGACTCCATTCGTTGAATATGACACCGATTACCATGCCTTTGCCGCGGAGAAGGATATGGATGTGCGAGCCACTGTAGATTCTCGATTGATCGCCAAGGTTGGCGCCATCGTGAGCAAAACCGCGAAACCACGGCTCGGCACGCAGGCCGGAAAAACTTCCAACACCCCACTTCTCCGCACGCGAAAAATCCCGGCCATACATGCCCAATTCGCCTGCTTCATTCTTTTCGAAACCCATGCGAGCGAGCGCTTTTCCGAAAGAGATATTGAATACGGTAATCGTGATCGCGGTCTTGTCATCCGACCAGCGCGATCTCTTGAGGAGAGTCTGCCAGTTTCGAGGACTCAGGCTCACTTGACACGTGCTGGTGCCGGCGTGCGCACTCACAACTTCCCACTTCGGTGGCAGCTCAAACCTAATGTTGCAGGCAGAATGGCTCGCTCGCGAGAGTGGGGCAAGCCAAAGCGCAAGAGCAATTAATCCGTGAATCATCGGCAACTACAGCTTTTCGACCACTTCCCCAAGCACATACGTCGCATACAAATCGCGGAATTCGGCTAGCGGCACCGCGGGCGTGGGAGCGCGGTCGGAAAGCCGGTTGTAAAGATCGCGGACCGTTTCGCGGCGTTCGCTGAGGAGGTCTGCGGTGACGTCGCCTTTGAGCGTGAAGAGGCGGACGAAATCGCCGTGAGGAAATCGGAGCGGGCAGCGAAGCTCGTCCGTGCGAGGGTTCCATTGGCCAATGACGACGTCGTCCTCGGTGCCGTCCGGCTCGTTGCGCAGGCAGATCACCAGCTCCGATTCGATGGCTTGCTCGCTCGTGGTCGTGTCGTCGAATTCAATCGCTTCCGTCAGCGGACTTTCGGGACCGCGGTCCTGATGGAACTCCTGGCGGATCAATAGAATGAGCGGGTCCGCGCCATCGATCGGGGTTGCTTCGACGTCGCCCGGCGCGAACGGGACGATCTCGCCGACGTCGATCTCGTCGAGTCCCTTCAGCGACACCATGCCGACGAGGCGGAGGCCGATGTACTCCAGTCCTGTCAGCGACGGCGCGAAGCCGATGTACGTCGCCCACGCCGAGCGCAATCGGAACAACTGCTGCCCCTCGGACGCCAGATCGTTCGACAGCTCCTGCAGCAGCGAGAACGACGCGACGATTCCTTCGTTGACGAGGTGGCCGCTGGCGTTCACGTACGCATAAAACTCACGGGCGTGTTGCGTGTGGTCGATCACGTCGACGCCGCGCGCGAGCGGCGCGAAGAACGCCTGCACCTTCGACGACTCGTAGCCGTGCGTGAGAAGAAACGACGCGAACTCCTCGAGCTCCTTGTTTGCCTTCCCCGTGGTCAGGCGCGACAACTCGACGATGCCCGGTCCGTAAAACTCCGTGATCCGCTCGTTGCCGCTTCCCTTCATCGGCAGCAGGCGGTAATAGCCGTAGTTGAGCGCGATGCGCAGCCCCTTGTTGAACGCGAAACCTTTGCGGCGGACGTTGGCGTAGCAGCGCTGAATCTCGACGGCCGCGCGCACCAGCCGCAGCGCGCGGCGCGTCGTGTAGAAGGCGCCGTCGCCGAGGAACTTCTCGAATTGAAGGAGGTGCCGGTTGGCGATCGATTCGAGTTTGCGCTGGAACAGCAGCATCTGCCGGTACGAGCTGATCTCCTCCTTGCGGCCGCCGCGGCGGATGTTGCCGAGGGTCTCGGTGAAGTTGGAAATGTCGTAGATCAGTCCGAAGCGATGCACCATTGGATCGACGACGCCGGGGCGTCCGAAATCCATCGGCCGTGTCGAGCGCGAGTAGAGCGTGGCGCGCTTATCGGCCGAAACGACCTGGTTGTCCGACCGCACCGTCATCATCGTGATGCCGCGGCGCAATTGGTTGAGGATGGCGAACTCGCGCAGACGGCGGGCGATGAGCTGGAACTGCTCGCGATCTTCGCGCGTCACCGCTGACTGAACCGCGTTCTGTTCGAACAGGAAATTCTGAAAGCGCGTGTCGAGCAGAAGCGCGATCGGGATCCCCTGATCCGATGCCGCGCCGAAAAGCGGCAGCGCTGCGCGGAAGGTGCGGTCGCGCTGCAGCAGATCGAGCGCGATCTCGCGCATCCGCTCGACCGAATCGCGGAACGCCTGGAAATCGCGGCGCAAATAGCCGTTCACGAACGAGCGCAGCTCGCGCAAATCAGGCCCGATGAACTCCTCGGTGAGAATCAGCACGTCGTCGGTGAGGAGTTTGAAGAACTGCAAACTGCGCTGCTCTTCGCCGTCGAGAATCGACGACGCTTTCGTGGCCAGTTGGGCCATCCCCTCGCGTGTGTCGTTCGCCCACTTGGCGTAGATCCGGTACTTGAAGGCGTCGCCCTGCGTCTTGCCCGTTGCCGTGTCGTAGAGACTGACGCGCCTCGGGATCGACGACAGTTGCCGCGCCAGATCGAAGGAATGCGCGAGCCAGAACACAGCGTGGTAATCGCTGAGCAGGTTCGACATCAGCGCGTTCTCGGCCATGCGCAAGAGCTGCGTCATGTACACGCCGTTCGCGATCTGCGCCTTCTCCTTGGCCGCGGGTTGCCGGCCGGCTTGCCAGGCAATCTCATCGGAGAGCCAGCGATCGAGTTTCGCGTCCAGCTCGCGCAACACGGGAACGTTGGCGACGGGAAAGCCGAGCCCTGGCTCTTGCGTCTCGTCCGCCGGAAAAATTTTGTACGGCTTCGGCAGGAGCGTGTCCGCGCGCGGAAAAATCTCCTCCACCGTCCGCCCCAACTCGGAGCCGAGGAGGAAGGTGGCGGTATCGGACCGCGAGGCGAGGTACGTCTCGAGGGGAGAAGCCATTGGCCGAGGATCGGATTATGGTCGAAGAGGACGCTGGGATAAAGCAAAGGCGGAATGTTGGATGTTGAATGTTGAGTGTTGGATGTTGGATGTTGAATGAAGCCTCGGCGGTTCGTTTCATTCAACATCCAACATTCAACATCCAACATTCGGGTTTCATGCAACAAGGAACCGATGCCCCCGTAAACTTCACCATCCCGCCTCTCTCGACTAAACTTCCACCATGTCCTCCGCCCTCCTTCCCGCCACCTGCGCACGCTGCAACGGATCCGGTTGGGTGCCGCTGTCGGGCGACTCGTTGCGCGTCGAGCCGTGCGGATGTCAGGGCGATCTGCGGCGGCGGCAGCGCATCTCCGCGTCGAACATTCCGCGACGCTACTATCCGCACTGCACGCTCGATACGTTCTACGACAAGAACAACGCCGTCCTGAAATCCGCGCGGAATCGCGTGCGCGAATTCGTCGATTCCTGGCCGATGACGAACGAAGGACGCGGACTTCTGCTCATGGGCGGCTGCGGCGCGGGGAAGACGCACCTCGCCGTCGCCGCGCTCGTCGAGATCATTCACAGCGGCAAGCCGGGGCGCGTGCTCTTCTGCAACTTTCAGGAGCTGATTCAGGACATTCAGGCCAGCTTCGATGCCGACGCCGCGGTTGGAAAGTCAGAAATCCTCCGCCCGTTGCTGGAGGCGGATCTTCTCGTGCTCGACGAGCTCGGATCGGTGAAACCGACGCAGTTTGTTCAGGATCTTCTTTACTATGTGATCAATAGCCGCTACAACACCGTGCGTCCCACGATTTTCACGACCAATGCGACCGACGAGCCCGGCGGCGACGGTCAGCGGCTGGTGGATAAGATCGGCGAGAGGTTACGCAGCCGGCTGTACGAAATGACCGAGCAGATCGTGATCAAAGGCGTCCCCGATCACCGCAGCGCCAACAAACAGAGCGGCAACATCCTGTGAAACGCAACATTACCGACGTACTCCGCCGCGGGTTCGACACGACCATCGCCAACTGGCCGGTTATCGTATTGCGCATCGCGGAGAGCCTCGTGTTCGCCGCGATCGCCATCGGCGGCGTTGTGGTAGCGATCGTCCCCGCCATCGTCGCGGCCGGCCTCTCGGCGGACGACATCAGGAATTCGTCCGATCCCGGCGGCGCGGTCGTCGAGTGGCTGGCCGGTCACATGATGCTTTTCGTCTGGATCTTCGCGCTCGCCTTCATCGTCCTCGGCGTCATGATCGCGGTCCATTCCTTCGTCGAAGGCGGGTCGACGCGGATTTACGTTGACGGCGAGCGCGCCGCGGCGAAGCGCCCCGAGGCGCCTCGCGACAGCCTGCGCGTTTTCACGTTCGATCGCTGGCTGGCCGGCGGCGCGGCATCGTGGTGGCAGATCTTCTGGATTTACAACCTGGCCTGGTCGGTGACGCTCATGCTCGTGCTTGTGCCGCTGATCATCACGATCATCGTCATGCTGGCAATCTCCGATACCGTCGGCCGCGTGGTCGTGGGATGTTCCGGCGTGGCGCTGGCGGTCCTGATCCTGATTCCAACCGGCATCGTCACGTCGATCTGGTGCAAGAAGGCGATCACGATTTGTGTCGCCCGCGCCGTCAGCGCAAGAGACGCGCTACGTCAGGGCTGGCGCGAGTTCCGCGCTGACCTCGGGCGCCATCTCGCCGTTGCCGTGATCGTCTTCGTGATCTCAATGGCTTTGAATTCGGTGGTGTCCGCATTCAGCATCCCGATGAACATCAGCCAGAACATCAGCCAGCACCAGCACGCCTTCCCGACGATGGCGATCCTGTTTGCGCCGGTCAGAGTCATCATCGGAGTCATTCAGGGGATGATCGGCGCCGCCATCAGCTCGTTCTTTCTGGCCTGCTTCGTCTCGATGACCGAGGAGCGTTGATGGAGAGGTTTCTCTCGCGGGATGCGAGGAATTTCCGTCCCTCCGCGATCCGCGCCTTCGCCAAACTGATCAACGATCCGAACATCATTTCATTCGCCGGCGGCGTGCCGAGTCCGGAGACGTTTCCGGCTGAACGGATCGCGGAGATCGCCGGACAGGTGATCCGCGAGAAGCGCTCGGTGGCGTTGCAATACGGTCCCACGCGCGGACTGCCGCGCCTCTGCGACTTCGTTGCCGGCATCTGCCGTTCGCGCGGGATCGATTGCGACGTGGACGACGTCCTGCTCACGACCGGCTCGCAGCAGGCACTCGATCTCATCGCGCACACGCTCCTCGATCCCGGCGACGTCGTGCTCGTCGAATTGCCGACGTACATCGGCGGCACGTCGTCGTTTTACGCACGCAGCGCTACGCTCGCAGGCGTCGAGCAGGATGACGACGGCATCGTCCCGGAGTCGCTTGCCGAGGTCGCGGCGCGGACGAAACCGAAACTGCTGTACACGATCCCGAACTTTCAGAATCCCTCGGGCCGGCTGATGACGCAGCAGCGCCGCGCCGAGGTGCTGCGGATCGCGGCGGAGCACGATTTTCTGGTGATCGAAGACGATCCGTACGGCGAGCTGGTGTACGTGCGCGAAGCCGACACGCTGGCAATGAAATCGCGCGACCACGAAGACCGCGTGATCTACCTCGGCTCCTTCAGCAAGGTTCTCGCTCCCGGCCTGCGTTGCGGCTGGATCGTGGCCGGTGCGGAGCTGCTGGCGAAGCTGGAGATTGCCAAACAGGCCGCCGATCTATGCTCGGGCATGCTCGACCAATCGATCGTCGATGAATTCACGGCGTCAGGCGAGTTGCCTGCGCAGATCGCCCGCGTTCGCGATTTCTATCGCGAAAAACGCGGCACGATGCTGGAAGCGCTTCAGGAGCACTTCGGCGCCCGCGCAACGTGGACCCCAGCCGACGGCGGTCTCTTCACATTCGTGACGCTACGCGAGGACATCGACACCGCCGCGCTGGTCCCCGAGGCAGTCGCCAGCGGCGTGGCGTTCGTTCCCGGTGCGCCATTCTTCGTCGACGGCAGCGGGCGAAATACGATGCGATTGACGTTCGCGAAGGAAAACGACGGGCGGATTAGGGAAGGGATCCGGCGGTTGGCGGGGGTAGTGGGGAACTCCGTGGGCGCGTCATCGCTCTAACTCTTACTTCGGCGCCTGCGCATTCTTGAGCCATTCCTCGATCTGACCGAGATAGTCGTTAAACGTCAACTCATCGACGCGCAGGTGAATCTTCCTGCAGAGAGACGGAAGCTCCTGTCGAAAGGCTTGGTAGCGCGTTTCGATGGCGGCGCCCCCTGGAATTCGAATGGACTTGGGCGTTGCGCTACTCAGCCAGTCGCGCACGACAGAGATCGCTCTTCGGATGTCGCCGCCGTGAGCGGCAATGTCTTGGCCGGCAATATCGGAGATGAACTTCTGATAGCGATATCGTTCGACATCGAGGATGAGACAGCTCTTCGATTTCTGATCCGCGCGACCGAAACGTTTTGCGCCAAGAAAGAGGCCCAATTCCAGAGGCATATTGAACCGCGGCAGGTTTGTGCCGGCGTCCGAGTCAGTTCTGGAAATATCGTGAAGCCCGAATCGGCAGTCGCCGATGATCCGAGTGATCTTGTCGATCCGGACTTCGCTGGCGTCGGCGACTTCGAGTGCGCACCGAACCATGTAACCGCAGTCCTGGATCGCGAACACGACAGCCTCAAAGAGATACCGATACTCCTCGTCAAGCGGACAATTGACGAAGACGCTGCGCTCGTATTCTGCCGACGGCATTGGCTATTTGCCGGCGGTTCGTGCGACCTTTTTCGAGATGGGCTCGCCGCGAACGAGTCGTTCCATTTCGGGAGTTCGAGCGGCAGCGACGGCTTTCACGGCTGCCGCGATTTTCCTGCGGGGCACGGTGAGGACGCGTCTTCTCGTGCGGATCGTTCTGAGTTTGGGTGTCATAGTTTGAAAAGTGTACCTCGGAGAACAGCGGGTGAACCAGAAGCTACTCCGGTGCTGTCTCTCTTTTTGCAAGGACGCCCAACGATGAAACGGATTGCCATCGCTCTGTCGCTTCTGGTTCTTGCCGCGTGCGCTTCTGCTCCGCCAGCCGCCCAACCCGCCCGCCCGGCCTTCCCACCTCCGCCGGCGATTTCCGTCGCGCCGCCCGCCCGCTCGCCCAATGCCCTCACATCGGTGACGACCCCCGCGAAGTCGATCGCGGCGCCGCGCATTAAAGTCGGATTGATCAACGATCAGGCCACCGTCACCTTTCCGCGTATCGCCGGCGGCTACTACCTCATCACCGATACGAGCTCCGCCACGATCCGGCGCGGGTTCACGATGACGGCGCCTCTCAGCGATGCGCCGCCGCACTACGCGGTGCAGGTCAGCGCGGTCTCCGATCTTCCCAGCGCCAACGCGCTCGCTGAGAAGTTGCGTGCGGAGAGTCAGCAAAAGGTCGATGTACTGATCGATAGCGGCGGCACCGCCTATCGAATCATCGCCGGCGATTTCGCCACATCGAACGACGCCCAGCCGCTGCGCGATCAATTCACGCAACACGGCTTCGGGACGAATCTCCTCATCGTCAAACGGCCCGCGGATCAGCCGTTCGAGAAGCGGCATCAAACGGTCGACGACGAAGGGGAGACATTCACATTGAACGGAGAGTCCGTGCTGGTGATGCCGGTTGGCGCCGACACGCTCACGATCACCGACAAGCCGTACCGCACGGCCGCGCGGGTGTTCATCAACGCCCGAGGAA
Source organism: Thermoanaerobaculia bacterium (assembly GCA_963719365.1). Taxonomy (GTDB): domain Bacteria; phylum Acidobacteriota; class Thermoanaerobaculia; order Gp7-AA8; family Gp7-AA8; genus JADGNZ01. Next base: position 5,063,332 of record OY970380.1, read on the forward strand.
CCTACAACATCATCAATGAACTGAGTCTGGAGGACTACCTGCGCGGTGTCGTGCCCGCCGAGATGGGATCGAAAATTTACGATGAGGTGGAGGCGCTCAAAGCGCAGGCCATCGCTGCACGCACCTACGCCGTCCGCAACCTCGGCCAGTTCAAGCGCGAGGGATACGACATCTGCGCCGGTCCCGCCTGTCAGGCCTACAACGGATTCTCGGGTGAGGAAGCACTCACCGATCGCGCCGTGCGCGAGACCGCGGGACTCATCGCCACATATAACGGCCAGCCGATCGATGCGCTCTACACCGCCACTTGCGGTGGAGAGACCTCGGATGTTGGAACGATGTTTCCCGGTCGCAACGAGCCCTATCTGAAACGTGTCCGCTGCGTGGAGGATGACGTCATCACGATCGCTGGCCGCAGCGATAGTGGCCTCCTCACCGAGCAGCAGATGAATGCGCGTCTCTTCAGCGCGCTGGCCGGCTTGAGCGATGCCGGAACTTCGTGGAGCGCGCGCGACGTCGAACAGGCGGTGACCGCGGCGATGCAGGCGCTTCATTTCGATCCGCGGAGTGCGGCGCCGCCGGCGTCATCGCGGCGCGGCGATGTGCTCGCGTATCTCGCGGCCGCACTCGGTATCGATCGTTACGCCGGTGTCGTCACGATGCCGGAAGACCGCAGCTACTACTTCCCGCAGACCGCGGCCAAAGAGACGCCGCCGTATCGCGCCGCTGCGTTTCTGATCAAGTTTGGCTTTCTGCCCGCGCAGGCGATCGATCGTGCGGACATGAACGCCGCGATGCCGCGCGATGAGCTGTTCGGTCTTCTCGGCACATGGCTTCGCAAACATGCCGCGATCAGCGAAGCGACCGGGAAGATCGTCAGCGAGTCGGCGCGCAATCTGACGATGAAGATCGACGGCAAGCAGACGCACTTTCTGCTGCCCGCCAACGTGATCGTGTTTCGCAAATTCGGCGATCGCTATCAGGAGTACCGCAACGCGCCGGTGACGATCGGCGATCGCGCCACGATCGAATCCGACGTGCGCAAGACGCCGGTGGCACTGATCATCAACGCGTATCTCGACGGCGCATCATTCGATCGCAGCTCGAGCTTCGCCAGTTGGACGCGCAGTTTCCGCGCGGACGATCTCGTCGTCTCGATCAACAAACGCAATCCGATCACGAAACTGCAGGGCATCCGCCCGCTGACGGTCGACGCCTCGCAACGCATCGCCGAGCTCGAAGTGACCGCCGAAAACGGCCGCACGTTCGTCTTGCGCGGCCTGCCGGTGCGCTGGTCGCTGAACGTGCCCGACAATCTTTTCGTCTACGAGAAGACGCAGGACCCCGACGGCATGGACCGCTACACGTTCTACGGCAAAGGCTGGGGCCACGGCGTCGGCTTCTGCCAGGTCGGCGCGTACGGCATGGCCATGAAAGGTTGGACGGCGCAACAGATCCTGACGCACTACTACACGGGGATCGAGATTGCGCCGATGAAATGAAGAGTGAAGGGTGAAGAGTGAAGAGTGAAAAAAAGGCAGAGGCTTGGCCTCTTTCACTCTTCACCCTTCACACTTCTTAAGGTTCGCTGCCCAACACCAGCACCGCTAGTGCTACCGCCGCTCTTCGGTCGAGTGTCAGCGCGGGATGCAGATCAAGTACGTCGGCGCGGCCGAGCGCGTCGGTCCGGCGGATGATCCAACCCGCCTCGTCGCCGTCCCAGATCAGGCGCAGGTTCGACTGGTAGGCGCGTGCGAACTTGCCGAAGAGTTTGCGGATGATCGCGCGTGTGAGTGACTCCTCGACCGCTTCGCCGCGCGACGTTTCGCTGACCATCGTCCAGCGGTTGCGGCCGAAGCTGGAGAAGAACGATTTGCGAATGCGCACGATCGGCGGACCGTCCGGCGACGACACGATCCACGTCGTCGTCGGGAAGCTGACGCCTGGTTGTTGCGCGATCGCGATCACCGGCGACGCTCCTTCGAAAATCGTCACGTTCGTCGCCGGAATGAGGATGACGATCATCGCGGCGAAAGCGGCGCTGAGGATCATGGCGGCGATGGCCGGGAGTGGCCGTCCTTCGAGGAGAAGAAACAACACGCCGGCCGCTCCGGCGACGAGCACGACCGCCGACATCAGCGCGGCGATGATGCCGACGACGCTGGCAAAGCTGCGGTACGAGAGCAGCGCGTCGCCGTCGTCGCCGCGGATGTACGCAGTCTCGCCCGCCGGAATGCCGGTCATGAACTGGTAGCGCGAGCGCGTGAACACAGTCGCGGGCGGCGGCGGAGCGGGCGGGTCGGGGGGCGCGGGCCTGGGTGGGAGCGGCGGGATGCCGGCAATCGGCTCGGTTGGCGGATCGGCCACCGTCAGCGTCGCGTCATCCTCTACTCCGCTTTTTTTTTAGATCGTCCTCGGAGATTTGTTCGTGCGGTTGCGTCGAGAGCGTGTAGCGATCGATTTGCGAGGTCTGCATTGATTCCATCGACTCGATGGCCGCGAACGGACCCTGGCTGCCGGTCGGAATGGGCAGCGGCTGCTCGAACGGCTCCGCGGCCGGCATCCCGTCGCTCTCGGTGGGCAGCTCCTCCGAGAAACGGCCGTACGTGTTTCCCATGCGCACTTTTGCGGCGTGCGTCAGAGGCGCGACGCGGACGCGCCTGCTGTTGATGTACGTGCCGTTGGCGCTGGAGAGATCGTGAACGACGAAGAATCCGCGCTCGAAGATGATCTCGGCGTGATGCCGTGAGACTTTTGGGTCGCGGAGAATGATGTCGTTGCCGGGATCGCGTCCGACCGTGAACGGCCGGTGCGTCTGCAAGCGATAACTCTTCTCAGTGCCGTCGAGCCCGACGAAAAAGAGCTTGGCCATGGATGGAACGAATTGTAGCCGATTGCCGGAATGGCCCTACATCGCCAAATGAGGCCGCTCGATCTCGGCGACGAGCTCGTCGATCGAGACCGGTTTCGTGAGCCAGCTTCGGATGCGCGGGTCGCGTTGGTCAGGCTCGGGCTGTCCGCTGATGACGATCACGGGCATGCGGTGACCGTTGTGCACGCCGATCCTGCGCAACACTTCGTCGCCGTCCATGAGCGGCATGAGCCAGTCGAGGAGCAGGATGTCGGGTTTTTCCGCCCTGATCCGTTCGACCGCTTCGGCGCCGTTCGCGGCAAGCTTTACCTCGAAACCTCGCTGGTTGAGGCCGATTGCGTAAAGTCTTCGCACGTCGGAGTTGTCCTCTACGATGAGCACCTTGGCTTTTGAGGGCATGGCCGCACCTTGTGCAGGTTTCATGCGCATGTAGAATCCGGATCATGCGTGCAGGATGGAACGAGTACTTCATGGGAATCGCGCACCAGGCGGCCACGCGCTCGACTTGTCCGCGCAAACGGGTGGGCGCGGTCATCGTGCGTGACCGCACCGTGCTTTCGACCGGTTACAACGGCTCCCTGCGAGGTTTGCCGCACTGTGACGACGCCGGCTGCGTGATGGAGGATGGGCATTGCGTCACGACGGTGCATGCCGAGGCGAATGCGATTCTGCAGGCGGCAAAGAATGGCATCGCCATCGACGGTGCCGAGCTGTACACCACTGCCTCTCCCTGCTGGAACTGCTTCAAGCTCATCGCCAACGCGGGCATCCGCAAGATTTACTTCGGTGAGTTTTACCGCGACGAGCGGTCGCGAGAAGTGGCGAAAGAAACGGGGATCGAGTTGGTCGATCTGGGCGCGGAGTTGGGGAGTCGGGAGTCGGGAGTCGGAGCACCATGACTCCGATTGCTTCCGAATCAACGTTTTCCAATTCAGAAGCCGGCACTCGCCAGATGTCTCTCCGACAACCGACCACCGACACGCGACTCCCGCACCAATGCTGATCCTGGCCGCAGATACGTCGCTTCCCATTCTCTCCGCTGCGCTGCTGCTCGACGACGCGCTGATCGGCGCGGTTGCTCTCGAAGGAAAGCACTCGCGGAATGAGAAGCTGCTTCCTGCCATCGATTGGCTTCTGACTGAGGCGGCGATCGAGCGATCAGCGATCGATCTGTTCGCGGTCACGCGCGGTCCCGGCTCGTTCACCGGCGTCCGCATTGGACTGGCAACCATGCAAGGTCTCGCGCTCGCACTCGGCAAACCCGTCTGCGCGATGTCGACGCATGAGGCGATCGCTTCGGAGTTGGGACGTGCGTCGATCGTCGACGATGCGGGCCGAGGCGAGTTTTACGTTTCTGGATTCGAAGACGGACGCGAGATTGTCGCTCCGCATCTGGCGGGACGCGATGAAGTCGAATCGCTCGACGCCGTCACCCGCATTTCGGACTTCGTGCAGCACAGCAACGTCGCCCTCGGGTGCGCGCGCCGCGCGCGAGCGATCGCATTGCGTGGCGATGGCGAGCGTTATCGCGACGTCACGCCGATCTACGTCCGGCTTGCCGAGGCGGAAGTGAAACTGCAGCAGAAGCGATGAGCAGCGAGGGGATCATCTTCGAGCGCGCCGCGATGGGCGACATTGCAGCCGTGCATGCGCTGGAGCAGCGTTGCTTCCCCGCTCCGTGGCGGCGCGAGTTCTTCGAGAGTGAGGTCGTCACGCCCGGCCGCTTCAATCTCGTGGCCCGCCGCGACGGCGTGATCATCGCCTACCTCTTCGCGGCCTGGATCGTCGACGAGATGCACATCAACAAGATCGCCGTCGATGCCGGAGCGCGCCGCCAAGGGATCGCGTTGGCGTTGATGGAGCGCTGCCTGACCTTCGCCGTCGAGAATGGAGTGACGTCGATCTGGCTCGAGGTCCGTCAGTCAAATGAGGAAGCGCAGCAGTTCTACCACGTGCTCCACTTCGAGCCGGAGTACATCCGGAAGGGCTACTACCCGGATGGGGAGGCGGCGGTGGTGATGACGAGGGAATTGTGAAGGTGTGTAGTTTTGCGGACGCAGAATCAAAACTCGAGTGTAAATCGGTTCTGACGCCCAGCGTAGATCAACGTCGCGCTTCGCAAGATGTCACGGCCGATGAGGCACTGATACGGCACGCCGCCCATTGGCGCCTCAATCGCGAATACGTTCTCGACCACGAAGTCTTCGGGGAAGTAGACGTTGATATGGTAACGATTGCAGATCAGCGCAGCGGTCGTTGATGGCGTGACAATCGCGGCGACACCGACTGGCTTGATGCCGAGGCGCGATACGACATCAGGGTTCAAAACGGTGCTATGCGCGCCAGTGTCAATCACTGCGGCGATAAGCTGCGGCGGCGCGACACGAACGCCCAGAGGTGTGAGCGCGTTGATCAGCTCACGTGATGGCCCAACAGAAATCTGAAGACCCGGACCGGCGGCAAGCAGATCGGCAACGGTACTGGTGAATGTTGGCAATCACATCCCCAGATTGAACGAGGTGAAGTTCAAAGGCACGTCCGCCTCGACGATGTGCTTCACGAGGAATGCCTCATTCCCAAACCGCCGGTAACCTTCGCGAATCGCTTCCGTTTCATTGCCAAAGACATCGACGAGATCATCACCCTTCACGAGGGCGTATTTCCCCGCAGCCCGATCGAGCAGGCTTAACCTGAGCCGGTCGAAAACTTCGAGCTCGGTCTGCAATTCGATGGTTCCGGAAGTGGTCATGAATCGATGCAAGTTTAGCAAAGTGCGAAGGCTTTTCCCTCTTCATTCTCATACTTCACCCTTCACTCTTTCAACCCCTTCGTAATCCACCGCACCCGATACCTCGCCGCCGGCTTCAGCTTTGCCACCAGCGCATCCGCCACTTCGATCTCGCCGATGACAGCCGAGGTTTTGCGCGGCATCGCGGCGATGAGCGCGGCTTCTTTTTCCGGATCGCCGCCGCCGTCGGGGCGGATCGAGAACGCCAGCGGATCGGGAGTCACCCATCGCCCTTCCAGCGACGCGATCGCTTCGAGCAGCGACAGCGGCTCGGCGATCAGCTCACCCTCTTTGCTGCGCGTGAATCCTTCGACGAGTAACGGCTCGCTGGGGACGCGCACGACGATGCGCGCCGGCAGCGGATTGAAGACGAGGTCGGCTTCCGCTTCGAGCGCGTCTGTGTCCTCATCTTTCGTCAGACCGTCGATTGCCTTGCGGACGCCGTTGACGAGGTCGAGCTCTTTGTCGTCGATGACTGCCGGCCGCGGGTCGTCTTCGTCGCGAAAGAGCGTGGCGAAGATCTCTCGCGCACGCGGCGGGTTGTCGTTCATGTAGTCGTACATCGCGCGAACCGCTTCGAAGTAGCGGACGGCGCGGCGTGCGTAGGCCCGCAACTTTTTTTCGGAGTCGTCGCGTTGCTGCCGCGTCGCGCGCGTCGACGTTCCGGGATAGATGGCCAGCTCCGCCCAGCCGTCGCCGCGCGTCACGTTGGCGGAAACGGCCACGTCGAAGAAGACTTTCTGCAGATCGGCCACGTCGATGCGTGCGACATGCTCGGCACGGATCAGCTCTCCTCGTGCGCGCTCGTATGTGACGCGCTCGGCTTCCGGACTGGCGTTGGCGAAGCGCTGACTCCACTCGTCGCGTCCGGCCAGAATGTCTTCACGCAGGTGCTCGTCGCGTGCTTTGTCATGCGACTCTTTCGCCGTTGGAAGCGATGTCACAGACGCGATGGTGACGCGCTCGCCCTGATCGTCGAAGGAGAGGGTCAGATCGTGATGCACGAAATGCGTGCACGACGCGGCGAAGAAAAATACGGACGCCGCCACCAATATGCGTTTCATGCTTCCTCCCGGATCGCTGCGATCGGATCGAGCCGCGAGGCCATCCGCGCGGGATACCACGTGGCGACGATCGACAGCACGATGGCAACGGCGTTGACGCCGATCACATCCGACGGATCGATCGTGAACGGCAGCCAGGCAATCGGATAGATGCCCGCCGGCAACGGCACCAGGTGGTAGTGATCGATGAGCCACGACGCGCTCAGGCCGAAGAGGTTGCCGAGGATCGTGCCGGAGATGCCGATGAGGAGGCCGACTTCGAGAAAAATCACGAGGATCGTCCGCTCCGTTGCGCCGAGTGTTCGGAGCACGCCAACCGAGGGACGCTTTTCGAGGATGAGCATCGAGAGGGACGAGATCAGGTTCAGCGCGGCCACGAAGATGATCATCGAGATCGTTACGAACATGACGATCTTCTCGAGACGCAGCGCCAGAAAAAGCGGCCGGTTGATCTCCTTCCACGTCTTGACCTGCACGCCCGGAAACTGCGCCGCCAGCTTCGCCTGCATCTCCTCGGCGCGTTCCTCGGGGCCGTACATTTCGATCGATGTCGGCTTGCCGCCGGTGCCGAAGAGGCTCTCCGTTTCGCCGAGGTTGAGGACGGCGTCGGGCGAATCCTCGGTGACCGGTTCGGAGGAAGAGAGACGTGCGATTCGATACTTTCGCCAGACCGGCATCGGACCGAATGGCGTCAGCCGCGTGCGCGGCGAAACCACAGTGATGGTCTCGCCCTTGTCGAGGGCAATCGCGGCGGCGAAGTCGCGCGTGACCATGATCTCGTCGTCGGACGTCAGCTCGTGCGCCGCTCCTGATCGGATGCGCATCGGCCGCCCGCGTCGCTCGCGATCATTCGCTCCCCAGCCGATGCCAGTGACGAGCGGCCGTACGTCGGTAACGCCCATGCGCCGCGCCGCCGTCTCGATCGATGCCGCATTGTCGATGGTTGGCGACCCCGCTGGCTCGATCAGCAGTTGCGGACTCGACGCGATCAACCGCCGCTTGATCTGTCCCTGCAATCCCGCCATCAACGCCAGCGAGATGAGCAGCGTGGCCACGCCGACTGCGAGACCAAGCATCGAGATCGACGAAAGAAACGCCGTGTGCGCCCGCTTCCGAGCGGCCCAGAGGTAACGGCGGGCGATGCGAGTCTCGATCATTTATGAAGAGTGAAGTGTGAAGAGTGAAGAGTGAAAGGACGGAGTGCACAACTAGCGTTTCCTCGTATCTCCACGCTTTCACTCTTCACTCTTCACCCTTCACTCTTCAATGGTCGCATCAACGGAAACAAAATCACATCCCGGATCGACGGCGAGTCCGTCAAAATCATCGCCAGGCGATCGATGCCGATGCCTTCGCCGGCCGTCGGCGGCATGCCGTACTCGAGGGCGTTGACGTAATCCTCGTCCATCTGCATCGCCTCGTCGTCGCCGGCTTCACGCTCGCCGAGTTGCTGGCGGAAGCGCCGGTCCTGTTCGTCGGCGTCGTTCAGCTCCGAGAATCCGTTCGCCACTTCCATCCCGCCGATGTAGAGCTCGAAGCGCTCGACGATCTCGGGATCATCCCGCCTCTGTTTCGACAGCGGCGAAACTTCGGTCGGAAAATCCGTGATGAACGTCGGCTGGATGAGATGCTCCTCGGAGACCGCTTCGAAGAGCTCCGCAATCAGCTTGCCCGTATTCATCTTCGCGACGTCGTCTGCATCACGATGCGCGCGCTCGGCGACCAACGCTTCGAGCTTGCCGCGGTCTTCGATATCCCCCGGATCGATCGAGCCAAAATGCGCGATCGCTTCCTTCATCGTGTAGCGCGCGAACGGCTTGGTGAAGCGAATCTCGTTGCCGCGAAACGCAACCGTCTCGCTATTACACGCCTCGGCCGCCAGATCGCTCAGCAACTCCTCGGTCAGCGCGATCAGGTCGTTGTAATCGGCGTAGGCCTCGTAGAACTCCAGCATCGTGAACTCGGGGTTGTGCTGCGTCGAGACCCCTTCGTTGCGGAAGTTGCGGTTGATCTCGTACACGCGCGAAAGCCCGCCGACGATGAGCCGCTTGAGGTACAGCTCCGGCGCGATGCGCAAAAACAGATCGATATTCAGCGCGTTGTGATGCGTTTGGAACGGCCGCGCTGCCGCACCGCTGGCGATCGGCTGCATCATCGGCGTCTCCACTTCGATGTAGCCATGCGTGTCGAAGTAGTTGCGGATGCTCCGCACGATCTTTGCGCGGGTCTCGAACGTGGCCTTCACGCCGTCGTTGACGATCAAATCGACATAGCGCTGCCGGTAGCGCTGCTCGACGTCGGTCAGTCCATGCCACTTGCTTGGCAGCGGCCGCAGCGCCTTGACGAGAAATCCGAGGTGCGCGGCCTTGACGGAAAGCTCGTTGGTCTTCGTGCGAAAAAGCGTGCCCGACGCCTCCACCCAGTCGCCGGTATCGAGGTTTTGATAAAGCGCCCACTCCCGCTCCGGCAGCATGTCCTTGCGGCAATACACCTGAATGCGCGAGGTCTTCTCGGAAAGAACGAGAAAGGCCGTCTTCCCAAACTCGCGAATGGCCATGATGCGCCCCGCGATCCTGACGGTCACCGGCGCCGCTTCGAGATCCTCGCGCGTTCTCTCGCCGTGCGCCTTCACCACCGCGGCGATGTTGGTATCGACATCGGCCTTCGTCGGATACGCATCAAACCCCAACCCAACGATGCGCCCAAGCTTCTCCCGCCGAACCCGAATCAACTCCGATTCCGGCACTTCCGTCTGCTGCTCTTCTTCGTGGTCAGTCATGCGGGGGACATGATATTCGAGGGTGGGCGGAGCGTGCGGGATGGATCGACGATGCAGAGGGGAGCGCAGGTTCAATCTGCTCCTCACCTCCCGATCAGGACTGCGACGCTGCTTCAATCCATCGCTACGGGAGTTCTGAGCATCCGGCTCCGGACTAACGAAATGCGTGCCGTGCAATACCTGGCGGCCAGACCATGAGTTCGCGCTTCGGAGCTAGGTATTGGGTTGGCGCGCGGAGCGTCTACAATACGTCGAAGATGGCCACTCTTTCATTGCTGGCTGCCACCGAGGCTCTAGTCACTCGTATCGCTTCGTCATTTTCCCGTGGAAGTTGGCGCGCCGCCGTTAGAGTCCTACTGACCAAGCATTTACGACAGGCCGCTGAAAGCGCGGAGACCGTTCAAATAATAGGCATGGATCGGCCGGTTTCCATTTTTGATATCTACCAGCCCAGTCGCGTGGTGGACTGGACCTCAGCCGACGAAGTGCCGTTCATGCATTTAGTGGAGCATCATGAAGACGCAGTGATATATGCGGGTCCCGGTAGCGGTAAGACCGTGCTGATGCAGTACGCATTCGCCACACTCGCGATGTCGCCTGTGTATCTACCGGTGCTTTTTTATCTCCGCTGGCCGGGGACAGTAAGGTATGTGAGCGAACTCGTCAAAGTACTGGCGCCTCGAAGCAAGGGTCAGGAACCCGTGCGGTTGCTTTTGTTGCTCGATGGATTTGACGAGGTGCCGAGCGCCGAACAAGACCAACTTTCCGAAGCGCTGGCGACCTTCCAGAAGCTGAAGATCGGTAACTACTATCTTACCTGTCGCAATTTCCATCAAGTGAATAATGTGAAGGCACGTAACGTCCAGCTCGCATCATTCTCGAACTCCGATGCTCGCAGTTTTGTGGTCGCTTTCGGTAAGGCCTATGGCGCACCGGTTGATGCCAATGAACTCATTGAAGAGCTTGAGCAGCATGGATTCGCAGACTTTGCAGCGCATCCGCTAATGCTTGCCATGATCTGTATCCTAAAGAGCGGCCCCATGCCACAATTGCCCCGACATGCAATCGGGCTCATACGGCGAGCGATCGACACGCTTACATTTCGATGGGACGAGTCACGAGGCATAGCACGCGAAAGCCGCTTCTCGATCGATGGCGAGGATCGTGTTCGCTGCATGATGCGTGTTGCGTTTCGCATGAACAACCTCGTCGCGCCTACTTCGACCGTTGACAGGGCGGTGCGCGAGCATCTCGAGCTTCTTCAGCGTCCACAGAGTGGCTCACTCGCTTTGCTACGGGAGATTGCTCAGTGGTACGGCATGCTGGTTCCTGTCAGCGAGCGAGAATGGGCACTCGTGCACCGGACGATACACGATTTTTTGGCGGCCAGATATTGGGTAGAAACGGGCGCGTTCAACCCACACTCGGTTCAGGATTGGAACGCCAGGGCGGCGTACGCGGCGTCACTTCTACCGGACGCTACGTCTAGTCTAGTAGCGGCCCTGAAAGCTGTAGATGACATATCAGCCTTCTCGGAGGCCTTATTTAATGGCGCACTGTTCTCAACGAAAGAACTCGCTCCAGCCGTGAATGATCATTTCGCGCGGACAAATGCAACGTCAACTAGGCGTGAGCATGGTCGCTTGATTGCGTCTACAACAAAAGACTTCTTCGGACACGCTAGCGACGAGTTTCTTCGCGACATCATAGCTGACGCCCTGACGCGAAACGACGGGGTCAGCGACGGCGTGCTCGCATACACACTCGTAGAAGTTAGGCAAAGACGCACTTCCTTGTCGCCTTCGACAGTACGCTCCATCAGAGAGAGATTCGGCAATTCGGCGGTTCTGCAAGTTACCCGAGGCCGTGGGATCTTCTCTGTGGTGATTTCGGAGTTGGGCAAGGTGTCCTGACGGTTGGAGCTACAGCGCACATGAGTACAACGACAAAGCGTGGATGGCGTACCGACCTTGACTGTGACACGGCGGAAGAGTTTCTAGCGGTACTCAATCCGATCAGCGGCTTGTTTCAGCAACAACCGACTTCCGGGTTTTTCGTGTTCCGTGGTGTGTCTTCGTCCACGTATCTTCCAATTCCGTCAGCATTTCGACCTACGTCATCGGTTCTTTTCGCAGGAGCGTACACCAATCCTCCGCTGCGACACGCGATTGACCAATGTGTGGCCGAACTTCATACGTTAAGGCGTTTCTTTGACATTGCTTCGCGCCACGGCGTTCGCCTGCCGGAAGATTCGCAGAGTCTGAGACATCGACTTGACGACTGGGAGTGGCGGCTTCGCTACCGCAGCGACTCTGACTTCGAGCCATTCACCTGGCCCCCTGTGGAGTTCTATTCGATCATTGCATTGGCCCAGCACTATGGAATCGCGACCCGCGCGCTCGATTGGTCGTGGAGTGCCCTGACAGCGGGGTATTTTGCAGCGAGGTCAGCAAATTTGATGGTAAGAGATCGCATTTGCGTATGGGTGATTAATAGTCAAGTTCGCGAGTTTCATGCCATGTTGTCAGGCGCACCGATGCCGTCGGGCCCAATTGTTCTATTTACAGCATCTGGCGCTGACAACGAAAACCTCCGTGCGCAGCAAGGACTCTTCACGCTGCATTCGCAGATCGTCGCTGCATATGATGAGAAGTTCGTCGTGCGACCCTACGACGAGTTATTCGTCGAGACGTTTCCCGCGCCAACCGGCGCTTCGGTGGTACACCGCATTTCCGCGCCGTCCGCGGAAGCCAATCATGTTTTGAGGCGACTCGCTGGTGCCGGTGTCACCGCGGGCACCCTCTTCCCTGGGCTTTGGGGTGTGGCGAGAGAATTCGAGGAGCAACGTCTCTGGGTAACTTAGCTGACAAACCATGCAATCTGAACCGCGTTACGAAGTCATCATCTACTGGAGCGCCGAAGACGAAGCGTTTGTCGCCGAGGTCCCCGAGCTTCCGGGTTGCGCCGCGGATGGTCTGACGTACGAGACTGCACTCGCCAACGTCCGCGTTGTCATTGACGAATGGATCGAAACGGCGCAGCAGCTCGGGAGAACAGTTCCCGAGCCTCGTGGCCGCCTTCTGTACGCCTGATCGTCCCATGGCTTCATTTACAGCACGTCAGGGCGAGTACTTGGCGTTCATTCATCGCTACACGCAGAAGTTCGGCGTGGCGCCTTCTTTTGAGGATATCGGCCGCCACTTCGGTACGACGCCGCCCAGCGTCAACAACATGATCAAGACGTTGTGCGCCCGAGGTCTGCTTGCGCGTCAGCCGGGTGTGGCGAGATCGCTTCGGGTCGTTGTCCCGGAGTGGTCACTGCCGGAGAGCGAGTTCGGTGGCAAGCGGGAGAAGTCGAGCGCGCGCGCGAATACCGATGCCCTCTCGGCTGCGGACGTTGTCTGCGTCAGCGTCGAAGAAGTGACGAGAGATCCTGAAGGGTTTCTCCATCGCGTGATCAAAGGCGAATCACTTGTCGTTACGCAGCATGGCCAGCCCGTCGTGGAGATTCGGCCAATCGAAGCCGTGCGCCTGCCCAGACCCTTTGGGCTTGCTGCGGGCTCGTTCGTCGTGCCCGATGATTTTGATGATCCTCTCCCCGACGATCTGCGTGACGCATTCGAAGGCAGCAGCGAATAGAGATGCGGAGCAGAACCTTCGCGGGTTCGCGCCTTCGCGTGACAATTGTCTGCCGGTTCTCACGCGAAGACGCGAAGACGCGAAGTAGAAAACTCCGCGCCTCCGCGTGACAACAAAACACCTTACGGCTTCAGCGTCAGCGTCAAATCCTTGCTGCCCATCGACACTGACTCGATCTTCGCTTGCGGCGCGCCGGGCTCTTTTGTCATGGCGTCGTGGTCGAGGTCGATGCGGGCTTCGACAGAGACGGTGTCGGGTGGGGCGCCGCCCATCATGGAGTCCTGGGGGCCGAGGGTGAAGGTGGTGGGGAAGGAGGCGACGTCGATGCGTTTGGCGAAGATCGGGTGGCCTTTGCCTTTTTTATCGCGGGCGATCACGAACACTGTCACCGGTCCGGAGATGGCGGTCGCGGATGGGTCTAGCGCGATTGTGCCGGAGAGCAGTGTCGTTGCGGGCGCTTTTGGCGAAACCAACGCGGGTGTGGTTGGTGCGACTACGCCTTCCTGCGTTGCGGTCATTGCTGCGACGTGCTCGGCGAGCGGGAACGTTTCCGTGTTTGCGGCGGCGGCAGTGACGGGCGCTGACGGTGCGGCCACCGCTGCCTTCGAATTGCCGTCGTAGCGGACGGCGGCGAAGGCGAGGGCGCCGATGATGGCGGCGGTTGCGACGCCGAGGAAGAAGCCGGCGCGGGCGGAGAAGCGGGAAGGTTTCGGTTCGTTGCTCATGATGACGTTCCTTTCGTGACTTGGTCGAGTGTTGCGCGGATCGCGAGTTTCTGCCGCAGGTCGCGGATTGTGTGAATCGAATAGGCGACCAGGACAGACCCGGTCACGATGTATGCGGCCAGAACGAAGTTCCAGCCTCCGGTAACGATGCCGTTCATGCCATCACCTCCGTTGGAATCGGTGCGGGGAGCGGCGGCGGCAGCATCTCGTCTTCGAGACGAAGCAGCGCCGTGCGGCCGCGGAGAGTCATCAGGCCGATGACGAGAAAGAGCATGCCCGCGAAATTGAGCATCAGCGGGATGAGGAAGTCGCGCGAGATCGTCGACGCGCTCGACGGCTGCTGATGGAGCGAGTTCCACCACTTCACCGAGAAGTAGACGATCGGCACATCGACGTACGCGATGATCGTCGCCACCGCGGACCACGTCGCGCGTTGTGCCGCGTTGGCGAGGAAGTGACGCAGCGCGACGATTCCGACGAAGGCCATCAGCAGAACTGCGGTCGTCGTCAGCCGCGGATCCCAATCCCACCACACGCCCCACGTTGGTTTGGCCCAGATCGATCCCTGAATACAAAGAAGGAAGCAGAGGAGGACGGAAACCTCGAGCGCGGCCTCGAGCCGGCTGTCCCAGCGCCAGCTTGCGCGGAAGAGAAACATCACCGCGCAGAGGAAGGCCCAGGTCAGGACGAGCATCGCTGTCCAGGCTGTGGGGACGTGGATGTACATGATTCGCTGGACTTGGCCCATGTGTTGCTCCGCTGGAGCAAATAGAAGGCCATCCAGAATTCCAGCAAATAAACAGACGGCTGAAGCAAAAAAGAAGATGATGGAGGCGCCAATCGTTGTTCGTCTCATGACGACGCACGATACGGGTCCGGTGTCCGGCGCTCAGCGGCTGCGGTCACGAAACGTGGTGACCGGCATCACACGACAGTGGTGTGGGGGCGCATACCTGCTCGTTTCTCTTGACCCTACTGTATGCGCGTGATGTCTCACATGAACGTAACGGTCGTTTGGAGGACCGAATGAAGAACCAGATCAGGCGCGCCACATTGATGCTTTCTACGGTCGCGTTGCTCGCGCTTCCGCTATTGGCAACCGACACGAGGACGAGGGCCGCCGCGCCCGCGCCCCCAACCGCGAAACCCCGCTTCTCCCCGAGCCAGGTCGAGGCCTACGCGACAGCGAGCGATGTCGCCTTCATTCGCCCCGGTCTGAAGATCATCGTCAACTCGATCACCATCGGCGCCGATCGGAAGCCGGTCATCGACTTCAGCATGACCGACTCGCTCGACCAGCCTCTCGACCGCCTCGGCAAGACGACCCCCGGTCCGATCTCGCCCAGCTTCGTGCTGGCCTGGTACGACCCGGTCACACGTCACTACACCTCGTACGGAACGCGCGTTCAGACCACGCCGGCCAGCAGCCCACATCCGGGCGTATCGGCGACGCAGGCCGGGACCATCGCCGGAACGTTCACGGATCTGGAGACGGGCCACGCGAAGTTCACGTCGACAACGGTGCTGCCTGCCGGTTTCGATCAGACCAAGACGCACACCCTCGGCATTTATGCGTCCCGCAATCTGACGGCCGTCGTCGGAATCGATCCGGCCCTTCAGAAGAACTACTTCTTCAATCTCGAGTACGACTTTCGTCCCGACGGCGCCGCGGTAGTTGTCGCGAACACGTGGGACAAGATGCGCGACTCATCGACGTGCCTCAACTGCCACGATACGGTGTCGAAGCTCGCGGCGCACGGCGGATCGCGCCAGGACCTCAAGCTCTGCGTTCTCTGCCACCAGCAGCAGACGGTTGATCCCGACACCGGCAACACCGTCGATATGAAGGTGATGGCGCACAAGATCCATCGCGGCGAGAACCTGCCCAGCGTGATCGCGGGAACGCCGTACCAGATCATCGGCAACGCGCAATCGCTAAACGACTTTTCCACCGTCGCTTATCCGCAGGACATTCGCAATTGCGCGAACTGCCACGAAGGCACGGTCGCCACGAACAAAGGCGCGGGCTCGGCAGTCTGGTACACGAACCCCAGCCGCGAAGCGTGCGGCTCCTGCCACGACAACATCAATTGGCTCACCGGCGCGAACCATCCTGCCGGCCCGCAAGCCGACGACAATGCCTGCGCCTCCTGCCACCAGCCGGACGGAATCGAATTCGATGCCTCGATCAAGGGCGCGCACACGGTTCCTGAGAAATCGAAACAGCTCAAGGGCCTCAACGCCACCGTGGTCAGCGTCACGAACATGACCGCCGGCAAGGCGCCGACCGCCGTCTTCAAGATCACCAACGGCGACGGCACCGCGGTCGATGGCACCAAGCTGGCCACCTTCTCGCCGATTCTGGCCGGGCCGACGTCCAACTACGGCTTGAACTTCCGCGAGAACGCAATCACCAAAGGCGTCTTCAGCGCAGCCGCGGGAACGACGACCTACACGTTCACGGCCGCGCTTCCCGCCAACGCAACCGGCACCTGGACGATCAGCGCCGACCTTCGCCGCAACGTCTCGCTCAAGCGCGGCGACGGCAAGGCCGACATCGCCATCCAGGAGTCGACGCTCAATCCGATCAAATACGTTGCCGTCACGGGCGCGCTCACACCCCGCCGCACGGTGGTCGCGCTCGCGCAGTGCAATCAGTGCCACGACACGCTCGAACTGCACGGCGGACAGCGCCGCAACATCGAAGAGTGCGTGATCTGCCACAACCCGACCGCGAGTGACCAGGCGCTGCGCCCGGCCGCCGAGGGTCAGCCGGAGTCGATCTCCTTCCAGCGCATGATTCACCGCATTCACAAAGGTGAGGAGCTGACGCAGGACTTCACCATCTTCGGATTTGGCGGCTCCAGGAACAACTTCAACGAAGTGCGCTTCCCCGGCGATTTGCGCAACTGCGCGAAGTGCCACGCCTCAACCGCGGCATACACACTGCCGCTGCAACAGACCGACATCGCTTCCGTCACCACATTGCGTGATTACTTCACTCCGCAGGGCCCGGCCACCGCAGCCTGCCTCGGATGCCACGACAACAAGGACGCAGCCGCGCACGCGTACCTGAATACCGCTGCATTCCCCGGTTCGACCATCGGCGCCGAGGCGTGCGCGACATGCCATGGCACCGGCAAGGACTGGGCAGTCGAGAAAGTACACGCGCGGTAAGTCAGCGCCTGGGCTCGGGGGAGACGGCATCGTCTCCCCCGGCTCCTGAGGAAAATAGCGATGAGATCTCACCTGTTTGGAGCACTTGCGCTTGTAGTGCTTCTCGGCCTCCCGGCGAGCGCTCAGACGCCGCCCGAAAAACCGCCCGAACCGGCTGCACCCGTTACGCAAACTGCTCCACCGGCAACATCCACTGCTCCCGAGGCGGCGCCCGCCGCGCCCGCCGAACCTGCCGCACTTCCCGCATGCAGCGACTGCCACGCCGATCAGGCCAAGGCCTTCGCCGCCAACGCGCACGCGCGCGGCCAAATCAAGAAGGGTGAAGTGCCCAACACGCTCTGCGAGTCGTGCCACGGCGACGGCAAAGCGCACATCGAAGGCGGCGGCGACAAAGAAAAGATCTTCAAACCGGCCGGGCTCCTCGGGTCGAACAAGACCTGCATGAGCTGCCACGACATCAGCACCGACCGCATCTCGCGTCACGCCGGCATGCACGCCAACTCGGATGCCGTCAACTGCCTTACCTGTCACTCGATTCACTCGTCCGAGGCGCATGCGCCGCATCTGCTGGCGAAGAAGCAGCTCGCGCTCTGCGACTCATGCCACATGACCCAGGCCGCCTCCTTCCGCAACAAACCGTACGCGCATCGCATTGGCAGGGGAGGGATGGAATGCTCGTCCTGCCACGAGCCGCACGGACGTCCGGGCGCGGCGAGTTTGCGGACGACTTCCGCCGGCGAGTTGCCATGTCTCAGTTGCCACGCCGACAAACGCGGACCGTTCGTCTTCCAGCACGGCGCGATCGCCGTCGGTGATTGCATGACCTGTCACGAGCCGCACGGCTCGTCGAATCCGCGGCGACTGAAACGCGCAACCGTGTCGCAGCTGTGCCTCGAATGTCATTCGCCGATCAGCGGTACGACGCTCGGCTCGCAGCCGCCCTCGTTCCACAACCTCAGTCTCGCTCGCTATCAAAACTGCACCACCTGCCATGTTGCGATCCACGGCTCCAACCGCGATCCGCAACTGCTCAAGTAGGGGAAGCGATGAACATGAAACGATTCGTCGCGAACTGGCTCTCACTGCCGATCCTCGCGATTGCCTTCGCAGCCAACGCCCAGGTCGTCCCGTTTGATCTCGAGATCGGCTATCGCTGGCTCGATCTCAAGGGCGACAACGGCATGTACCGCACGCAGATCAACGAGCGTGACGGCCTTCTGATCCACAACTTCACATTGGCAACGTCCGACTTCGAGGGACACAACTCGCTGACCGATCGCTTTCGCATCGACGTCAGCGACCTCGGCTCCGGCCCCGCGCAATCGGTTCGCATGGAGGCGTCGCGCACCAACGCGTACAAACTCCGCCTCGGCTACCGCTCCACCGATGCGTTCAGCGCGCTTCCCGCGTTCGCCAATCCTCTCTTCGATCAGGGCATCGTTCCGGGCCAGCACACCGAAGATCGCCGGCGTCGCATGTTCGACGTCGATCTCGAGCTGATGCCTGACCGCGCCATCGCTCCGTTCGTCGGCTTCACGAGCAACGACAACCGCGGTCCCGGCCAGACGACCTATCACCTCGGCCAGGACGAATTCGTTCTCGCGCAGAATCTGCACGAGCGCGACCGCGAGATCCGGGCCGGCGCCAGCTTCCACTTCGCATCGATCGCCGGTCAGCTCACGCAGGGCTGGCGCAGCTTCCGCGGAACGGAGTCGCTATCGCTCGCAGCGGGAGCAGGCAACGGCAATGAGCCGGGCAATGTCCTCGGCCAGCCGGTGACCGCGACATCGGTCTCGCGTACCGATCAGACGCACGTCAGCACGCCGTTCACGAACTTCTTCATCACCGGGCAGTTGTCGGACCGGGTCCGCCTGATCGGAAACTACGTCCGTTTCTCGGCCGACTCGAACGGCAGCGAGAGCGAATCGTTGGCGGGATCGTTCGCATCATTCGCCATCAGCCGCTTCTACACCGGACTGACGGAAAGCGCGACGTCGTCCGCGAAGAACAAGACCTCGCGCGGCGGCGCGCGGGCCGAAGTCACTCTGACGCCGCACATCGATCTCCTGGCCGGCTATCAGCGCGAAAAACGCGAGCTCGACGGCGCGGCATTGATCAATGACGTCTTTCTGCAGGCCATCACGTTCGCCGGATTCGATCGCAAAGACATCGCCACGGTCCTGCAGGCGACAAGCGCGATCGATCGCACCGATGAAGTCGTGAGCGCCGGCATTTCCGCCCACGCGATCGGCCCCTTCTCCTTCCGCGGCGAAGTTCGCGAGTCGTCGCAGCAAGTGACGGTTGCTCCCGATCTGGCAGAGATCGTCGTTCCCGGAAGCCAAGGCGGAACGTTCGACCGCCGCATTCACACCGTCGACCTGAACGGCGCCTACACGCACTCCGGATTCATGCTCGGCGCGGCCGTGAAGCACGACACTGCCGATGCCCCGATCTTCCGCACCGACTACCGCGACCGCAATCGCTATCGCGTTCGCGCCGGCTGGATGACGCCCAAGAAACTCTTTCGCGCAGGCGTCACCGCCGAGCGCTCGACGCAATCGAACGACGATCCCGGCATCGGCTACGACAGCAAACTTCGCCAATACAGCGGCGAGATCGAAGTGTCGCCGATCGAAGCGCTGCACTTCCGCGGATCGCTGTCGCAATTCCGCGCCGACAGCAACATCAGCATCCGCTTTCCGCAGAACTTCACGATCGGACAATCAGTGCAGACCGAAGATGGCAACGCCCGTGAAGGCGGCGTGAGCTACCTGAAAGGCCCGTTCTCCATCGACGCCAGCCTCTCGCGATTCCACAACCGCGGCACGCTCCCGTTCAACATCGACCGCCACAAAGTCCGCGCCACCTGGGATTTCAAAAACAAAACCGGCCTCGCCGCCGAATGGGACCGCGACAAGTACGACGAAACCTCCAACATCTTCAGCGACTTCGACGCCACAAGATACGGCCTCTACTTCCGTTGGCGCCCGTAGTCGGGTTCGGATTCGGAATTGAGTCAGGTCGCGTGAGGCCGGTCGCATAGACCGGCCTCGCTAGTTGCAAACCCGCCCAATGCGAAGCGGAACGCCGCCGTCCCGGCGGCTGGCCCGGCGGCGTCCTCGCCGCCGCGCCTCTCCGGATTCAGATCAGCTATCCTTCGCGACCTTGTTTCGTATCCATCGCAGCCGGCTATCGAAATTCGAAATGACACTCCATGATTGAGGCTCGCGCCTCGTTGCGCCGCCTCACGCGCGCCTTGCTCGACGAGCATTCCTCCCCGGCCGCTCTTGAAAACGCTGCCTCGGAGCTCTTCCTCCTGTTCTGTGCGATTACTGGCATCCACGGTGAATTGGAAACAGGCGGCCGTTCTCTACCCTCAGGTCTGGCCTTGTCGCCGGCACTCGCTGCAAACTGTACGAACGACGCGCGCCGCACCGCAGTTTTCCTTCGCGGCCTCCATGCAGCCATCCGGGCCGCCCGGCGCCGCTTTCCTGGCGAGCGTCTCGAAGTCGTCTATGCCGGAACCGGTCCGTTCGCGCCTCTGGCGATTCCACTGATGTCCGTTCTCTCGCCCAGCGATCTGCAATTCACGTTGATCGACATTCACGAGCATTCGATGGCGAAGCTTCGCTCGCTGTTGGATTACCTCGGGTTCACCGGCTTCGTCCGCGACTTCCTGGTCATGGATGCAACGGACTACCAGCATCCGCACGGCACACCCCTTCACATCGTCCTGACCGAAACGATGCAGCGAGCCCTGTCCTGCGAACCTCAGGTCGCCATCCTCCGGCGCCTTGCACCGCAGCTAACTCGAGGCGGCTTCTTTCTTCCCCAGGAAGTCCGCGTCGATCTCTCCATCGGAGAATCCCTGCCGGCAGTGGCAGGGCGTGTCATGACTCTAACCACAAGAACGGCGTCAGTCCGAAGCGACAGCAACGGATGCTTTCCCGCACACACGATCCGCATGCCCGCGGTGTTGCCGGCCGGGATGCCCACACTGCGGACCGAGATCCGGGTATTCGGCCGCCATGTCTTACACGAATTCGAGTCAGGACTCACGACCCCTGATGTTCTATGGGACCTGCACGGCCTCGCAGGTAATGAGGACATCTCGTTCTGGTACCAACTTGGCGAACGGCCGGGAATTCGATGGCGCCGCCTGGACCGCACCGCGGAGCAGGAATTGGAAGCAAGGTGTGGCGAGCCGGAGACGAGGCCGAAATCCAAAACCTGTGCCTCGCATCACAGTACGCCGTGACCTCCGCCGCAATGCCGCGCGATGACGAGGGGCAATCATGACCATCATGAGTACGCCTGACCGCACTTTCCCGCCCGCCACGACCAGCATGCGCCGCAGCGGCCGCCTCTACACGGTGATCGCCCTGATCGTCGCCGCCGGCGCCTTCATCGCCATCGCCATGGGCGGCATCAACAAGAACCTCGTCTACTACTGGACACCCACCGACCTCTACGCCAACGGCGATAAAGCCTACGGCGCCACCATCCGCCTCGGCGGCATGGTCGCCCCCGGCTCCATCCACCGCCGCCCCGGCACGTCCGGCGTCGAGTTCGACGTCAAAGACGCCACGAAAGTCGTCCACGTAACCTCGAACGGCGTCCCCCCACAAATGTTCCGCGAAAACATCGGCGTCGTCGTCGAAGGCACGCTGACCCGCAACGGCAACTTCCAAAGCAACCGCCTGATGGTCTCCCACAACAACGAATACCGCGCACCCAAAGGCGGCCACGCGCTGACGAAAGAAGAATTGCAGAAGGTGATGCGGTCGACAGAGGGGATGGACGCGAAGTAGGGGAGAGTCGTAGCATTGAGCGATGATCGAAATGCTACTGGAACTGCCTGACGACGTCAGCGAGTCCCTTGATCAACGCGCTCCAAACCGCTCCGACAGAGACAAACTCGTCGCAGCAGCGGTACGCGCCTACTTGGCATGGCCCCGGCCCGACGAAGACGCCGCCGATCTTGCGATCATCAACGCAAATGCGGCCGAGCTGAACGCGGAAGCCGAGGAAGCACTTTTCTATCAGCTTCCACTTTGAGTCACGGTCAGACTTGGTCAGAGATCCCGAGGGTCAATAGGTCCGCCAGGTACAGGCCCTACCGGAGGTACAGTGTCTTCTTTTCTGCTCCCCATCACCTCGCCAGTGGAGAGTCGAATCCGGAAACGGTCGTATGCATCGTCTTGGCGCTGGAAAGGCAACTCCTCAGTCGGTAGCCAGGTGCACCAAGCCTCGTTTACGGCAAGCCGAACAGGAAGCCTTCGGGAGAGCGGCGATACCTGAATGTGATGGCTAGAGTCCTCATACCAGACATGCGTAATTTCGATTGGAACGTTGCTTCGATTGGCCAGGTTGACGAAGTAATACATTCGAGGAAAGCGCCTGAACCGAGCTTGATGTGATGTCAAGCGCACAATTACATCGCTCTGAGTCGTAGGTTCACTTAAATGTAGTCTGAGCGCGGTTGCCAGTTTGTCGAATCCTTCGCTCCAGTCCGGAAACATGTCTATGTATTGGAGGACACGCATATTCTCGAAGTGCAGCACACAATCGTCCAGCCGTAAAGGTATTAGAAATGTCTGATCGTCGGGGAATTCTCCCAGCAAGTCGAGTGCAAATCGAATTTCCTTTTGATAAAAGCCACGCTTCTTGGCGGCCTTTTGTGAAAGCAAGACGAGGCAGTAGTCACTCTTCCGAAGGTTCTCCTGGATGGCGTGCGCCCATCGTTGACCACCGCCGATCGATCGTTTGTCGAACCAAACCTGAACGCGAGGAAAGGAGTTAAGGTCACGATAGAGTCTTTCGGCGGCGACGATATCTTCACGCGCGTAGCTCAGGAAAATTCTTACCATCTTGAATCCGAAGGTCGCGAACCTCCTGTCATATTACCAGCATCGGTAAGGCCATCCACCCGCGAGATACTTCTTGCAGTTGACGCATGACGACCACGATTGAGGCAGTGTTTGACGGCGAGGTGTTTCGACCCGACCAGACTTTGAACTTGGAGCCAAACACCCGCGTCACTCTAGTTGTCATCATGCGGGACGACACCTCCGCGCCGAGCGAGAGCTTCCTCGATACCGCGATGAGCATCAAGCTTGAGGGCCCTGCGGACTGGTCGGAGAATCTCGATCGGTACCTCTACGAATCGCGGCGCAACCGAAACGACTGAAGTCTTCGCGATAGCTGAGCGATTGTTGACTATCCGAACGACGCGAGAACCGTCGTCACCACCCGAACCGCTTTTCCGTTGGCCGTGCCGGGCTTGAACTTCCACTCGCTTACCGTCTTCTCGATTACGGCGACTTCGGTATCTGACAGAAACCGGCGCCCGAGAACGTGGGCTCGGATGACGTTCCCGCGTTCGTCCACTTCAACATCGAGCGCGACGCCCTTTTGTCGGTTCGCGAGCGCCGATTCAGGTGCAGCGAGCGGTGCGTGATCCAGCCGCATCGGCGGGGCGATTCCCGGCTCGCGAGTGCTGAAGACCTCGGGGATGCGCATTCGCGTCGACCGGTCGAGCGTGGAAATAGCGACGAACGCGTGGCGCTGACCATCGGCCTCGCTGCCGACGACGACGGTGCTGTTTTTTGGAACGGTGACTTCGATCGGCTGCGCTGCTCCATCGAGCTTGACGGATAGGCGCGCGGTATCCCGCTTCGCTTCGAGAACGCGAACCGTCGTCTCCTCGGTCTGCTCGATGACGCCGGCTGCGAGCGCGGCGCGGCGCATGTCGTAGACCGAGGCCTCCGCCCAATCGTGCGACAAGTTGTCGAGCAGAGAGTCGAGATCCAGCGGCCACGCCTTTGCGCCTTCGATGACGCGAAGCGCGCCGGTGTGCGGATCGGGATGATCGCGGAGCTCGATCGTGAGTAACTGAATGTCAGTTGGCGCCGAACCGCGCATGGCCGTTGCGCATACGCTTAACAAGAGGGCCGCGAGCACCAGAGAAATGATCGCTGAGCGAACCATGAGTCCTCCACTCGGACATCCGATCTGATACGGTCGCCGCTTACTTTCCGCCCACGCCCATTTCACGAAGCGCATTATTGAAACGCTCGCTCTCTGCGAATCGCTGGAAGGAATCGTCCAGACGCGGATCGGGGACCTGCTCGCCGGGAAGTGTGTTGGCTTTGTATTGAAAGGCCAGCCGCAGGTTGGCGATGGCACGGTCCACATCGCTCATTTCGGCGTAGGTGCAGGCGAGGTTGTAGTAGAACATCGGGTAGGTCTTGTCCTGGCTCAAACCGTATTCGAATGTCTCTTTGGCACGTTTGAGATCGCCTGAGATTCCATAGGCCATTCCCAGATTGTCGATCAACACGTGCCAAAGCGTCTTATCGAGGGTCATCTGCTTCTTCTCGAGCTCCAACGCCTTCGCATACGGAGCGATCGCCGCGCGATAATCGTGCTTCAAATACGAGCGGCTGCCTTCTTCAAGAAGCTTCAATGACTCCGACGGCGATTTGACCGTCTCCCCGGATGCTTCATTCGCTGCTTTCTCGCGGACATGGATTCGCGCGAGCAGAGATTCCAAATTGCTTTGGTTTTCGGCCGTGGAGTCGGAAGCCGCGGAAATGTGAAGGTCGATCCACGTGCCTCCGGAAACCCACTCGGCCCGGATGTTGGAGATGATCCCGGCCGGCTGCGGGGACTGGAAGAGGACCGCGTCCCAACCGCCGATCTTCTTGAACGTCACATCCGCCAGCGCCGGCATCTTTTTCTTTGACCATGCCGCGGTATTTTCCTCCCAGAATTTGGCCATGCCGGGAAATTCGCTCTGAGCCTCGAACCAGCCAGAGATGAAAAGGCGCTTCGCGGTGTCCTCGAAATAGAAGTAGCGCCTGCTGGCCGTCGCGTCGGACCGCGGTGAGGTTCCCGCGGTGAAGCCTTCCTTCGGGATCGTCATGACCAGCCGGCTGACGGGCACAGTCAAGACATACGCGTCAGGCCGCTCGGTGATCACGAGCCGGTCGGATTGGGCCGCGGCGTCGACGGCGAGGCCAGTCAGTAAGAGGAGTGCGGCAAGAAGTTTTGTGTGAATCATCGCGCTGCATCGTAGCGCCGCTGGCTCTCACCACCAAGCCCTCAACCACAGAGTACAGAGAACCCAATTGTCTCTGCGTCTCTGTGGTTGATGCCTTACCATATCGAGATGGAGTCAAAGATCCAGGCCAACGCGGAGTTAGTACGGACTGTCGCCAAAGAACAACTCGGTGTCGAGGTCGATTACGACGAAGCGGGAGTTCGCTGGCTCGATGGCTACATCAACCGCCAGCACGAATCCGCCTCGGACGAGTTGAAAGACAAACTCGTAAACACGCTCGGCTCCTTCCTCGGCGAGTGCATCCGCCACACATACGGCGGCAAGTGGACGCTGGACCCTCAGTCAGGCGCCTGGTGCATCCAATTCTCGCCCGGCAACAATGCCTATCCCTTCAACAAAGTGCGCAAACAACTTCAGGAAGGCGGTGACGATTCCGTGCTCCCGTTCTTCACCGCCATCGCCGCGCTGTTCCCAGCAGATGCGCAGACGCCCGGGGCGAAACCGTGGTGGAAGTTCTGGTAGGGCAGGCCGCAGTCAACCCGCATCGTCGCCGGCGGCTTTCGACTCAGCGTCCGCCTTTTCTTTTTCAGCCGCCAACTGTTGCTCGATCTGAGCAACAAGACGCCTCACCCCGCGCCTGTAAATGAACTTGAAATACAGCGCCACAGCGGCAGCGACGATCGAAAGCATGTAGATCACATCCAACATCAGCACTTGCCAGAATAGCAGGCGGCTCGCCCGTGGAGCGCCACAGCCGTGAGACATGCAACGTAGGCTAAGACGCCTCGCCGAAAGCCTCCCCGTTTCATGGATAAGGTGAGGAGTGATGCGAAGGTCGCAGAATGAAATCCATGGACACGCGGGCGGCTTTTTCACATGGGTGGTTTCTTCGCCCGAGATTCGACCTAAGCGTTAAGGCTTCGGAGGTTCTCTTTTGAAAATGTTGCCAGCGGCGGTACCGATCAAGCTGAGCGACACCAACCCCATTAGACCTACGATCCATTTCATGAGGTCATAGACACGCGTGTTTTCCGCGCGAAGGGCTTCGACATCTCGCGCGGCCTGTTGCTTTAAAGAGTCGAAATCCCGTCTAAGGAGGGGAAGAGAAACCGCTTTCTCCGGGTCCGCGATGATAATTGATTCAAGAGAGCTCGACCTCTTTTCAAGGATGGCGAGGCGGGAATCAGCTACTGCAACCTGCGACTGAATGCGCGTGAGGTTGTCCCGCGCAAAGCTCAGTTCTTTGGTGATCACTTGTGCATTTTCGTCTGGAACATTCGATCTGGCCAGAACTTGAAGTTCCTGAAGGCCTTCCTCTAGCTGTGCGAGACGTTTGGCCACCGCCCGTTCGCGTGCTGCATTCGCGAGTGACGCCTCCAAGTGTGCACGCCGGGCCTCGGTGACGAAGCGCTGAGTAAGCATGTCCTTTTCGAGATCGCCCCCCAGTAGTAGTGTCTTCCGTTCGATGGCTAGCTGCGAGAACAGCACCGCTGCTGCGATAGTTGTGGCGATTCCAACTCCGAGAGGCCCCGCAAGACTCCAGAGCCGTTTGAGCGAGCGCGCTGGCGAGGCTTGAGCCGTATCTTGATCTGACATTAGCGTCCCTCTGCTGAAGATGATCTCGACATGGAGAGTTGTCTCCGGGATGTTTCCCTACCTCTGGATTCGTCTATTGGACCATGGTTCGGCTGCCCGGTCGGCAACGCCATGTTGCTGCAAGCTAAACGACAGAAACGCAATAGACCATGTCCGGCAACCCAGGGGTTAGCCGCTTTAGGTGCTAGGTGAGCCGGAACTCGGAGGGCCGAAGTTCCTGCTGATCGACTTAAAATGTTGGTCGAGTACAGTGTTAATCATCTCTAGGCGTTTCCGGAGCACTTCCACTTCTCTCTCCAGGTCCGGTACTGGCTCCCCGCAACGCGCGCGCTCCGTAAGGTAGTTGACGCGGTAAAGCGTGTCGTACGCCTGAGCTATCAGATAAGGCAAAGGTCTGGGAAGGTAGGATATGAAGCCCCTCTTCTTCATCTCCACGAAGGCCTCGTCCCGAAACCACAGCTTGCTTTTCAGGACATCATCAAGCCAGAGTATGTTCATCTCTGACTCCAAGCGGATCAACGCGGCTGCCTCCCGTTTTTCTTTTCGCTTCCCGTAGAATTGCTGAAGTTCCGCAAAGCCGTAGCCGAGCAGGCCGCCGGCTGCGAGAGACAGAATGTTGACGGCAAGAGTCTCCCCAAAAGTCATATGCGCCTTACGATTCGCCGCTCACCTGCGCCAACCGCACCGCGAGAGGTTATCCACTTGGACAACGGTTAGTCTTGCTAGAAGCCGTCTGCTGAGGCAATGTGACGATCAGTTCGACGCTAGCAAGCAGCGTTCGCGTTCGTCGTTATGATTAGCCTTGCGCACGTCCCTCACGCCACCTTCGGCTGATACCCGCACAACGGATCTTCTTCGAACACGTCTCCCGTCATTGACCAGGCTCGTGCTCGCGAGCCGCCGCACAAATCGCGGAACTCGCAGCGGCCGCATTTGCCTTTTAGGTTGCTGGTGTTTCTAAGGGAGACGAAGAGGTCGCTGGTGCGGTAGATCTGGCTCAGCGACTCGTTTTTCACGTTGCCGGCTTTCAGGGGGAGGAAGCCGCTGGGGAAGACGTCGCCGATGTGGGAGATGAAGACGAAGCCTTTGCCTTCGTTTACGCCGCGGGGGGCGCGGGACGTGGCGGCGTGTTGTGCTTTGACGCCGAGGGGCATGGGGCGAGCGCCGTGTCCGAGGAAGAGGGTGGAGGCGTCGATCAGGCCCGTCTCGCGGTCGCGAAGATCGTCGATGCGGCGGCCGTTTTCCAGCGCCATTCGCTGCAGCGTGTAGCGGCGGTAGTGCATCGCTTCCGTCGTGCGGATCGCGAATGGCGCCCGTTTCGACGTCTCGTAGAGGTAGCTGAAGAGATGCTCGACCGTCTCCGCAGTGACCAAGTCGCCTCGCTTTCCGCGGCCGGTCGGAACGAGAAAGAACACGCTCCACATGGCGATGCCGAGGTCGGTGAGGAGCGCGACCATGTTGGGAAGATCGTCGATCGTGCGGCGCGTCACTGTCGTGTTGATCTGGACCGGAATCCCTTCTTTTCTTGCGGCTTCGATCGCGCGGATCGTGATGTCGAACGAGCCGTCGACGCGGCGAAAAGCGTCGTGAAGATCGGCCCGCGAAGCATCGAGACTGACCGCGAGCCGCGAGAGCCCGTGGTTCTTCATACGCGCCACCGCGCCCTCGGTGAGCAGAGGCGTTGCGCTCGGCGTCAGCGCCGCTCGAGGCCGCGGTCCTTTGCGTAGCGGATCATGTCGTACGTGTCTTCGCGTTTGAGCGGATCGCCGCCGGTGATGACGAAGACGCGCGGCTTCATCGCCGCCACTTCATCGATCAGGGCGAAGCCTTCCTCGGTGGTGAGCTCGAACTGGCTCCGCTTCGGTTGCGCGGCGGCGCGGCAATGGACGCATGCGAGATCGCAGGCGCGCGTGTTTTCCCAGATGACCACAAACGGACTGACGTTGAAATCGACTGTGTCGTTCATAGAAGTCCCGTGCTCCGTGCCCAATCGCGATACGCCTCGGGGAGAATCTCCGACGGCTTGATCTCGGCGCGGCCTCCCCAATAGACGTTCGTGTGTGTGAAGCCGATGCCGATGGCGTTGAGGTGCGCGTCGATCGCGCTCTTGTGCGCCATCACGCTTTCTTTCGTTTCGCCATGAGCAACGGCCATGATGTTGACGTTGTTCAATTCCGGTCCGGCATCGCGCCAGTAGCAGTGCGTCAGGATCTCGAAACGTCCGATCTCGCACCCCGCTTCGATCTCGCGACCCCCCGGCACAGCCCAGTGAAAGAGACCATTGAAGCTGGAGACGCGCTCGGCTCCGGCCACCGGTTTGGTGTGCTCGAGGAATGTGGAGAAGCGTCCGATCACGCCGCGGCGATCGAGATCGCTGGCGATTTCGATGAAGGTGGCGGGATGGATTCCCGCGGCCAGTGCGCGCCGCGACCACAATTCCGGCCCGATCTCCGCCGGTGCGAGATCGGCTTTGAGCGCCGATAGAACATGCCATTCGGGCTCGCAGAGCTCGACGACCGCGGGCTGCGTTGCTGCCGCGCGCTGCGGCGACATCGCACCGATCGCCATCCCTTTGCGGCGCATGTGACCGACGCCGAGGACGAAGGCACGAAGCGTGGGCATGATGCGAAACTTGTGAGCGCCAATGCGGCGGCGGAGATACTCGCAATGTCCTTCCAGCGAAAACTCCGAAGGAACTTTGATCGTCGTCCAGAGACGCCAATCGGTCGGCCCATTCTCACCGTTGCGGATGACGACGTGGCCGGAGAAAGGATCGCGTTTGGCGATGAATGCGAAGGCGGCGTCGAGCAGCTCTTCGTCGATCTTCCAGGCTACGAGCGCACCCTGCGCGAGGTTCGTCGCCAGCAGCGTCTGGCGCACGCGGCGAATCGTTCCCGCTTCGAGCATCGCCCGAATGCGTTGTGTGACGACCGGGAGCGGCACGCCGGACAGCTCGGCGATCGTGCGGAAAGGATCGCTCACGAATCCGCGAACGCGATCCTCGGACACTTCCAGAATGCGGCGATTGATCGGATCGCTGGTACGGATCGACGGGCCGGCGGTCGTGGCGTCAACGAACGATGCAACGTCCGGCGTCGCCACCTCGGCTTCGAGCCCGATCATTCCGGCGCCCCCGAGATGACTTCCGAATCGAGCAGGTAGCAGCCGGGATCGGACTGCCAGTAGTCGCCCGTCGCCGCCTCGGCGCGCGCGCGGAAGTTGCCGTTGCAGCACGGCAGCCATTGGCACGTCGCGCAGCGTCCGCGCAGCAGCGGCTTACGGTCGCGTAGATTGTTCAGAAGCTGGCTACGCGAGTCGTTCCAGATCTCCGAGAATGGCCGTTCGCGAATCGATCCAACTGCATGCGTCGATGTGAACTGATCGGGATGCACGATGCCGAAGCTGTCGATTGCCGCGATGGCGATGCCGGAGCGGTTGCCGCCGTTGTTGCGCATCAGCGAAAGCGCCTCGTCCGCGCGCGCGGGATCGCGGTCCAGCAGCCAGTAATAGATGAAGGGCGCGTCGGCGTGATTGTCGACCGTCATCACTTCGATCTCGCGGCCCTCGGCGGTCCAGCGTTCGACCTGTTCGAGAAGTTTGTTCATCAGCACGCGCTTCTGCTCGGCCTCGAGGTCGATGCCTTCGAGATACGAGCCGCGGCCTGAATAGACGAGGTGATAGATGCAAAGCCGGCCGATGCCTTCGTTCTCCACGAGGCGGAAAACGCTGTCGACTTCATCGACGTTGTCCTGCGTCACCGTGAAGCGGACGCCGACGCGGATGCCGGCGTCGCGGCAGTTGCGGATGCCGCGCAACGCATCGCGGTACGCGCCTTCGCGGCAGCGCATGCGGTCGTGGCGCTCTTCGTCGCCGTCGACGCTGATGCCGACGTAGGTCACGCCGATGTCAGCGATCTTCTGCGCTTTCTCTTTCGTGATCAGCGTTCCGTTGGTCGAGAAGGTCACGCGAACGCCGAGGGACATGGCGTATGCGGCGAGCTCGAAGATGTCGGGGCGGACCAACGGTTCGCCGCCGGAGATCAGAAGCGCCGGCACATGCAGCGCCGCCAGATCTTCGATCATCGCCTTCGCCTCGGCGGTCGTCAGCTCGTTCGCGAACTTGATCGTCTCCGCGTCCGCATAACAGTGAACGCATTCGAGGTTGCAGGTCTTCGTGGCGTTCCACACCACGACCGGTCCACTGCCGGGCCGCGCGCCAGTCGTCTGATGCGCTGATTGATCGTGATAGCGAAGCCGGTCACCAAAGTAAGAGGAGCCACCGAGTAGTTTCGTCACGCTGATCATGTCGTCTCCGTTTGTCGAAAGAATCATCGGCCCGGCGTAAACAGGAGAACGTGACGGCATCTACGCCGCCTTGTGACGCGTGACACATTGCGCGGGAGTCGGATGACGTCGGGGGTCGGGTGTCGTAGTTTTTCTCCCGATCCCACGACGCGTTTTGGAGTTGTCGGTTGTCGGTTGTCGCTTGTCGTCTCCCGCGCTTTTGCTCCCACCCCCGACCCCCGACACCACTACGACCCCCGCGCACGAGGGTGGGTGACCGCGGTCATCGCCGCCGCGCCGCGCGAAACCTATTGTGTGCAACGAAAGGAGCGACCAATGTTCACACGCAAAACATCATTCGTAAGTCTCACCTGGGTCTTCGCGGTTGGAGCCGTCGCCGGTGCCGCCGCAGCACTGCTCTATGCACCGATGACGGGCCGGAAGTTCCAGAAAAAGGTCGCCGGCGTCACCGACAAGGTGATCGACAAAGTCGACGACATCAAGAGCGCGGTCCTGAAGGTTGCGAACGGGTGACGCGCGATTCGTAGTGGTGTCGGGGGTCGGGAGTCGTAGTTTTCTCCCGGCTCCCGCGCTTTTGCTCCCACACCCCACACCCGACTCCCCACTCCCCGTCACACAAGAATGTGACGTCCATCATGCGGCTGGCGGCGCGCCTGCGTCAGCGTGTCGCTGTATGAACAACCTACTCATTCTCGCTGTCGGATTTGGAGCCGCATTCGGAACGACCATCGCCTGGCTCCCGCAGGTCGGGCGAACGTGGACGACGCGCAGCGCGCGCGATTTTTCGTGGGGCTACCTCGCACTGTTCATGATGGGCGTCTTCCTCTGGACGATGTACGGCGTGCTCCGTCACGACATCGTCGTCATCGTCGCCAACGGCGTGACGCTGCTGCTCGTGATGTCGGTCGGGCTGGTGAAGGCGCGCGAGTGAGGTTTTATCCGCAGATGACGCAGATGGGACGCAGATAGAAGCTTTCTTACCTTCGCGCCTTCGCGGCTTCGCGTGAGCAACGTGTCACGCGAAGCCGCGAAGCCGCGAAGACGCGAAGGTTTTATCTGCGTCCCATCTGCGTCATCTGCGGATCACACTACAATTCCACGCGCATGACGCAGCGCGACTTCGCCTTCATCCAGACTGCGCCCGGACGCGTCTTCATCGGATGGGGACCATTCGAACAGTTGCCCTTCCGCCGCCCGGGGCGTCCCGCGTTTTTCATCGCTGATTTCTTCCTCGACGATCCGCATCCGTGGCGCCATCCGGCAACGTGGGAAGAGACGACGTTCGACGAACTCGCATCGCGATTGGAGGAACGTGATGCGCCGCGCGTGGCGTGGGAGCCTGCGCCGCTCGATGACTTCCGCGCTCTCTTCGAATCCGCGCGCGCAGCCATGGCCCGCGGCGATTTTCAGAAAATCGTTCCCGTGATTTTCGAAAACGGCCGATTCACGGAACGCGGCGATTACTGGCGCTGGTTCTTCACGCGTCTCGGCGAGTTGCCGGCGGGACTGCGCGCATACGGCTACTCGTACGGCACGCACGGACTCGCCGGCGCGACGCCCGAGCTGCTCTTCGAAGGGTTCGCGCGCGGCTATCGAACGATGGCGCTGGCCGGCACGCGTCCGCTCGCGCAAGCCGCGGAGCTTCTCAACGATCCGAAAGAACTGCGCGAGCATCGCTTCGTCGTCGACGACATCGTGCGCCGCCTCTCTCCGTTCGGAAACATCGAAGTCGGTCCGCTCGGCACGCTGCGGATGCCGAAGATCGCGCATCTCATCACGCCGATTTTCTTTAGCGAGAGCGGCGGCTCCGAGCGGATGTCCTTCGCCGAAATGATTCGCCGCCTGCACCCGACCGCTGCCCTCGGCGTTTCCCCGCGCAACGAAGCAGGGGAGCGATGGCTGCGCGAAGCCGATCACGGCGTGAAGCGGAGAACATTCGGCGCGCCGTTCGGCCTGGAGCGCGAAGATCACTCCGCGCTCGCTCTTGTGGCCATCCGCAATCTGCAGTGGGACGGCGAACGCGTGCGCGTCGGATCGGGCGCCGGTCTCATCGCCGAAAGCCGCGTCGAGCGTGAGCTGGAAGAGCTCCGCGAAAAACGCGAGCAGGTGAAAGCGCTCTTCGGCGTCACCGCGCACGCCGAAGCATTCGCATGACCAACATCGCCGAAGCGCGGCGCGTGATCGAAGAAGCGGTAGCCCGCGGCGCGACTGATTTCTGCGTCTGCGCGGGCTCGCGCAATGCGCCACTGCTGGCGGTGCTGGGCGCGTCCGATCTGCGCATTTTCTCCTTCGTCGACGAGCGCTCCGCCGCCTTCTTCGCCCTCGGCCGCGCCAAGCTCACCGGCCGCCCCGCCGTCGTCGTCACCACCTCGGGGACCGCAGTCGCCGAGCTCCTTCCCGCCGCGATCGAAGCGCACTATTCCGCCATCCCGCTGATCTTGATCACCGCCGACCGACCGGCTAGATATCGCGGCACCGGCGCCCCGCAAGCAATCGAGCAGGAAGAGATCTTCGGCGTGTACGCGCAAGGCTCCGTGCAACACATCAACATTGAATTCGACGAGCTGCTGATCGATGACACGGTTAGTAGATGGAACGCTGCCGTCCCGGCGGCTGGCCAGGCGGCGTCCTCGCCGCCTTCCCGGTTACGCCGCGGCGGCGAGGACGCCGCCGAGCCAGCCGGCGGGGACGCCAGCGTTCCGGTCGCCCTTGTGGCGCACAAGCCGCTCGTTCTCCTCGGCGGTCTTTCCGCGCTGGACCGCGATCACGTTCGCGACTTTGCCATCAAACTCAACGCGCCCGTCTACGCCGAGCCACTCTCCGGATTGCGCGAAGATCCCGCCCTCGCGCACCTCATCATCACCGCTGGCGAGCGGATGATCGGACGCGGCGATTTCGACGGCGTCATCCGCATCGGCAACGTTCCCACCGCACGTTTCTGGCGCGATCTCGACGAATCACGACGCGATCTTCCGCTCATCAGTTTCAGCGCGTTGCCATTCACCGGATGCAGTCGCGGAGTGGTGCACCCGATCGAAGCGCTGCCCGTCGATGTGGCGCCACGCAAACGCGATGAAGAACTCTTCGCCGCCGATCGCGAGCAAGCCGCCGCGATCGCGCAAATCCTCGACAACGAGGCGCAATCGGAGCTGGCGCTACTTCGCGAGCTCTCACGCACCATCCCCGAAGACTCCCGCGTCTACCTCGGCAACTCCCTTCCCATCCGCGAATGGGACCTCGCCGCCACGCGCGAGCCGCGCCGCTTCACCGTCGAAGCCAATCGCGGCGCCAACGGCATCGACGGCCAGCTCTCCACCTTCTTCGGTCAGTGCGATCCGTCGCGCATGAACGTCTGCGTCATCGGCGACCTCACCGCAATCTACGACAGCAACGCCCCCTGGATCGTCCCGCAACTCGATCCCGGCATCGACTTTCAAATCGTCATCATCAACAACGGCGGCGGCCGCATCTTCAGCCGCGTGGCCTCGCTGAAGAAACTCGACGAAGCCACGCGCGAGCGCATCATCGAGAACACTCACGACCTCCGTTTCGAGCATTGGGCCGCGATGTGGGGGATTGAGGATCGCGTGACGGAGCTGCTTCCGGACGCGGATGCCAGCCGCCGCACGTGGGAACGGTACGACGCGCTGTGGTGATCACTTGCCTTCACGGTTTCCTTGGTAGTCCGCACGACTGGGACTTCCTGCGCCAGGCCGGCTTTGCCATCGACACGCCGTCCCTGGATGCCATCCCTTCTTACGGCGACGTCCTGCTTGGATACTCGCTCGGTGGGCGCCTGGCGTTGCACGCATTGCTCGCTGGCGCGCAGTATCGGTGCGCGATCTTCGTCTCGACGGGACTCGGAGTCGAGGGTGAAGCGGCACGCGCTGCGCGTCGAGCCAGCGACGAAGCCTGGGCGCGAAGGTTCGAGTCGGAAGACTTTCCGTCCGTCTTGAGTTCCTGGAACGCGCAGCCGGTGTTGGCCGGGCCTTCGCTCCCACGGTCCGGTTCGGACTACGACTCGCGGGCGTTACGCGAATGGTCGTCCGCAGTGCTCCCGCCGATTGCCTCGCGGCTGCACGAACTGACGATTCCTACGACATGGGTCGCGGGCTCGCGCGACGCAAAGTACATCGCCGAAGCAAAGCGTGCCGCGTCGCTTACGTCTGATGCACACGTTGCCATCGTCGAGGGTGCTGGGCATCGCGTTCCCTGGGAGAGAGGCGAGGTGTTCGTGGAGCTCGTGCGCACGTTCGCCGATCGGGGCCAATGATCCCGTCCCCCGAGGGCATGCTATCTTCCAGCCACGTGCTTCCGAGCCCTCGTGGCGCGATGTGGCAGCTCGCCACCGTCGCATACACCATCCTCGCACTCGAATTGACACTGATCCGCTGGATGTCGCAGCAGATCCGCGTCTTCGCGTACTTCACGAACGTTCTCCTGATCGCGGCGTTTCTCGGCATCGGGATCGGCATCGCGTTTTCGCGCTATGGCAGCCGGCTCATCCGGCTGTTTCTGCCATCGCTGCTGGGGCTTGCGGTCATCCTTCGCTATTCCGACGGGCTGGGGCTGATGTTCCTTTCCTTCCCGGATCGAGCCATCAGCATGTGGGGAGCGGATGGCCTGAAAGCAGACGAGACCTTTGCCACCAGCCTCATTCTGATCACGCTCCTGTTCAGCGCCACGGCATGGTTGTTCCTGTGTCTCGGCGCGCGGCTGGGTGAGCTCTTCGCGGTGGCGCCGCCGCTTCGCGCCTATGCGGTCGATCTCACCGGGTCGCTGGCGGGCGTGGCGGCCGCGGTGGCGCTGGCAGCGCTGTCAACCTCGCCGGCCTGGTGGATCCTGCTGTCGGTGCTGCCGGTTTTGCTGTGGCACTCGCGAACTGTGATTTCGCTGATCGCTTTCGCGGGCGCTGTGGTGTTTGCCGGCCTGTCAGTAGAAGGTGCGCAATTCTCGCCCTACAACCGCATCGACGTGAAGCCGGACGGCCGAGGAACTCTGGTGCTCTCGGCGAACCGCGATCATCACCAGAGCCTTCTGGATTTGTCCGTAGCGCGCCGGGCTGCGGCGACGGAGGCTGACTCGCACGAGCTGGCAACACACGCCGCATTCTACGAGTTGCCATTCCGCGTGGTCACGAGCCGCCGTACCGCTCTGATCGTCGGCGCCGGAACTGGAAACGACGTGGCAGCGGCTTTGCGGATGGGATTCGGTCATGTCGATGCTATTGAGATCGACCCGGTCATCGGGCAAGTGGGCCGCGAGCGGCATCCCGAAAAGCCGTACAGCGATCCGCGCGTTCAATTGACGATCGCGGACGCCCGTCACTACATCAATGACTCGTCAGCGCGCTACGACGCCGTCTGCTTCGGACTGCTCGACTCTCACTCGATGTTCTCGTCGATGTCGACGCTGCGTCTGGACAACTACGTCTACACGACGGACGCACTGCGTTTGGCGTGGGAGAGGGTTGCCCCGGGTGGTGTGCTCAGCATTTCCTTCATGGTCTTCCGCCAGCGGTTCATCGCCGAGCGGATTGCGCAGAGTATCGAGCTCGCCACCGGGGAAGCGCCGCTCGTCGTTGCCAGCGAAGGCCATGACACCTTCGCATTCATCCGTGCTCGAGGTGTCTCCCGCGCCGAGCTGGCCCGGAGGCTCGGTGTCACGCCGGTCGAAGACCTTGGACGTGACATTCGCGTCTCCACCGACGACTGGCCGTTTCTCTACATTCGACCGGGCACGTTTCCGGCTGGCTATGTCGCGGTGCTGTCGATTGTGCTCATCTTGGCGTTGGCATCGTCGCGGCTCGCGTTTGGAAAGGGCTTCTACAGCCGGAGACGCTTCGACGGACCGCTGTTTCTTTTCGGCGCCGCATTCCTGCTGATCGAAACGCGCAGCATCACCAATCTGTCGCTTCTGTTCGGGTCGACCTGGGTGGTCAACGCCGCGGTCTTTGGAGGCGTGCTGCTGATCGCGAACGTCGCCAACGCCGCCGTTCGCAAGGGGTCCGATCACCTAGTGGTTCCGGCGGCGGCATTGCTGATTCTCTCGATGGCGGGCGCACTTCTCGTGACGAATTCCGCGCTCTCCATGCTGCCTCTGGGGATCGCGCGAGCGACCGGAATCCTCATCAACGTCCTGCCGATCGGTTTTGCCGGTGTGCTCTTCTCCGCGCTGCTGGCCCGGTCCCCCGACCCGGTCGCCTCCCTCGGCTCGAATC
The DNA here is from genome assembly GCA_963719365.1 of Thermoanaerobaculia bacterium. GTDB lineage: Bacteria > Acidobacteriota > Thermoanaerobaculia > Gp7-AA8 > Gp7-AA8 > JADGNZ01. The sequence goes on from OY970380.1 coordinate 5,100,561, forward strand.
TTGTCGGCGCCGTCCTGGGCGGAGTCCTCGAGTACGGATCGATGATCGTTGGCCTCCGAGCGATGGCCGCAGTGGCCGGAGCGATCTATCTCCTGGCGATCGCGATTTCCTGGAAGCGGCTGCGACAACCGGGAATGGCAGTGTGACGCGGCAACCGGTGTCGCGTCCGTTGCGCACCGTAGCGCCGCCGGCCCGGCGGCTGGACCGCCGGCGGCTCGCCGTCGATCTTCACCACCCCAGCACATACCCAAATATCAACGGCGCGACAATCGATGCATCCGATTCGATTACATGGCTTGGCGTATCGACGCCGAGTTTGCCCCACGTAATTTTCTCGTTCGGTACTGCGCCGGAGTACGAACCGAAGCTCGTCGTGCTGTCGCTGATTTGGCAGAAATAGCCCCATAGTGGGATGGTCGGTCGTTGCAGGTCCTGGTGGAGCATGGGGACTACGCAGATGGGGAAATCGCCGGCGATGCCGCCGCCGATTTGGAAGAATCCGATTGAAGAGTCGGCGCTCGTTTTTGTGTAGTAGTCGGCCAGCTCGATCATGTATTCGATGCCGGTGCGGACGGTATGTACGTTTCCGACGTCGCCGGTGATGCAGTGGCCGGTGTACATGTTGCCGAGGGTGGAGTCTTCCCAGCCGGGGACGAACATGGGGAGATTCTTTTCGGCCGCGGCGATCATCCAGGAGTTCTTCGGATCGATCTGGTAGAACTCTTTGATCGAGCCGTCGCGGAGGATCTCGTACATAAACTCGTGCGGGAAAAGGCGGCGGCCTTCTTTGTCCTTGGCCATCCAATGTTTCAACACCGCCGATTCGATCCGGCGCATCGCTTCACCCTCGGGGATGCAGGTGTCAGTGACGCGGTTCATGTGGCGGTCGAGCAGCGCCTTCTCATCGTTCGCGGTCAGGTAGCGATAACCCGGAACGCGCTCGTAGTGATCGTGCGCGACGAGGTTGAAGATGTCTTCCTCGAGGTTCGCGCCGGTGCAGCAGATCGCGTGGATCTTGCCCTGCCGGATCATCTCGGCCAGCGAGATCCCAAGCTCGGCGGTCGACATCGCGCCGGCCATCGTCAGGAGCATCTTGTTGCCTCCGTCGATGTGCTTGATGTAGTCGTCGGCGGCAGCGCGGAGGGCGGCGGCGTTGAAGTGGCGGTAGTGGTGCTGGATGAAATCGCGAATCGGACTCGGCATGCGGCGGATGATATTCGCTTCGTGGTGGGGTGAAAACCGTTTCACGCGGAGAGGCGGAGACGCGGCGCATTTTTCTCTGCGCACTCCGCGTCTCCGCGTGACCGGTCTTTCTCCTGATGAACGGTGGTGCCCGCCGTCACATCGCCTTGTGATCAACTTTATGGAAGGCGCGCACTGGAGAGATACGATACCCAAATGAAACGAACCATCACTCTGCTGTTGCTCGTGTGCGCGACCGCGTTCGCCGATGACGCCAAGCTGACCAAATCGATCGAGACCGACATCCGGACGCTCGCGGCTCCGAACATGGAAGGCCGCGGCCTCGGCACGAAGGGCATTGGCCTCGCCGCGAATTACATCGAAGGACGGTTGAAGGCGCTCGGATTGCAGCCGGCGTTTGGCAAGTCGTACCGGCAGCCGTTTCCGGTGAAGGTTGGTGTTTCGCTCGGCAGCGGCAACAAGCTCGAAGGCGTCGCTGCTGGCGACTGGACGCCGCTCGGATTTTCGAGCGCAGGCGCGTTCGCCGGGCCTGTCGCGTTCGTTGGTTACGGCATCGACGCCACGCCGATCGGCTACAACGACTTCGACGGCATCGACCTCAAAGGCAAAGTCGCGCTGATGCTGCGCTACGAGCCGCAGGAGAAGGACGACAACTCAAAATTCGACGGCCGCAAGCCGAGCCGCTGGTCGGCGATGCGCTACAAGGTTCTGAAGGCGCGCGAGCGCGGCGCCGTCGCGGTGATCTTCACGACCGGTCCGATGCAGGACGAAGGGAAGGACAAGGTTCCGCCGCTCGTCAACGATGGTCCGGAGAGTCCGGCCGGGATTCCGGTCATTCAGGTCAAGACTTCGGTCGCGCAGCGCTGGCTGAAAGACGCCGGCATCGATCTGGCGCAGTTTCAAAAAGATGTTGACGCCGATCTGAAGCCTCGATCGCGCGTACTGGACGGCGATCTGAATCCTCAGTCGCGCAGACTCGATGCGCGTGTTAGCGGCGTCGTCGACGTGAAGCCGCAGTTCGACAACGGCGAGAACCTCGTCGGCGTCCTTCCCGGGCGCGGCGCACTCAAAGAACAGATCGTCGTTCTCGGCGCTCACTACGATCACCTCGGCTACGGCGGCGAGGGCTCGATGAAGCCGAACGTTCGCGCGATTCATCCCGGTGCTGACGACAACGCGTCCGGCGATGCCGGCGTGCTGAACGCGGCGGAGTTGCTGCGCGACTCGCTGGCCGATGCGAAGAACCGGCGGACCATTTACCTCGCGCTTTTCTCCGGCGAAGAGCGTGGCCTGGCCGGCTCCGGGTACTTTGCCAATCACCCGCCGGTGCCGATGGATCACATCGTGGCGATGGTCAATCTCGACATGATCGGCGCTCTGCGCGAAGACAAGATCACTGCGTTCGGCACCGACTCCGCCGCCGAATGGAAAGCGCTCGTCGACGCCGCTGGCGCGGGATCAAATCTCAAAATCACCGAGACCGGCGACGGCTACGGGCCGTCGGATCAGACGAGTTTCTACGCCGCGCATGTGCCCGTGCTGCACTTCTTCACCGGCGCGCATGAGCGCTATCACACACCTGAGGATGTGGCCGATCCGATCAACTTCGCGGGTGAAGCGAGGATCGTGAAGGTCATCGCTGCGGTGATGGCGCCGCTCGCGCGCGGCGAGGTGACGCCGCAATACGCGCGCGCTTCGACCGCGCCGATGATGCAAGGCGACAGCCGCGGCTACGGCGCCTACCTCGGCACCGTCCCCGACTACTCGGCGATGGATGCGACGACCGGCGGCGTGCTGCTGTCGGACGTGCGCGGAGGCTCGCCCGCGGACAAGGCGGGGATCAAAGGCGGCGACCGCATCGTCGACATCGGCGGCACGCGCATCGAGAACCTGTACGACATGAGCTACGCGCTGCAGGATCACAAGCCGGGCGACACGGTGGACATCGTCGTGATACGTGCGGGAGTGCGGACGACGTTGCGCGCGACGCTGAGCACGCGCGGAAGTGTGCCCGCCGCTCCGCCAGCCAATCCGCCCGCCGCGGCGCCTGCGAAGCCGCTGGTGATCGGCGCAGGCAAGCCGTACGACAAGACGTTCGATGGCGAGAAGCACTTGAAAGACATCCGCCAGCTCACGTTTGGCGGCGAGAACGCCGAAGCGTATTTCAGCCCGGACGGGACAAAGATCATTTATCAGGCCACATTGCCCGGCGCGGGATGCGATCAGGAGTACACGATGGATCTCGTCACCGGCGAGACGAAGCTGGTCTCGAGCGGCAAAGGTCGCACGACGTGTGGCTACTACCGTTATCCGCAAGGCGACCGCATCGAGTATGCGACCACGGAAAGTGGCGACGCTGCCTGTCCGCCGCGGCCTGATATGTCGAAGGGTTATGTCTGGCCGGTGTACAAGTCGTTCGACATCGTCGAAGCAAACGTCGATGGATCGAACCCGAAGAAGATCACGACCACCGAAGGTTACGACGCGGAGATGACGTGGTGCCATCGCGGCGGGAAGATGATTTTCACGTCGATGCGCGACGGCGATCTGGAGTTATACGAGATGGACGAGGCGAGCGGCAAGGTCAAGCGGTTGACGAACGCGCCCGGCTACGACGGCGGTGCGTTCTACAACGCCGATTGCACGGAGATCGTCTGGCGCGCCAATCGTCCGGTCGGTCCGGCGCTCGTGGAAGACCGCGCGCTGCTGGCGCAAGGTCTGGTCAAGCCGCTGCACATGGAGCTTTTCCTGATGAACGCCGACGGCACGAACGAGCGCCAGGTCACGCACAACGGCGCCGCGAATTTCTGCCCGTACTTTATGAACGACGGGAAGCGCCTGATCTTCGCGTCGAACGTGAACAACACCGGATTCAACTTCGACCTCTGGACGATCGGAAAGGACGGGCAGGGACTGGAGCGCATCACAACCGCCCCCGGCTTCGACGGTTTCTGCGTCTTCAGCCCCGACGGCCAATACCTGATCTGGGCGTCCGGCCGGGCAAAGCCGGAGAGTCACGAGATGAATTTGTTTATCGCGAAGTGGGCGGAATGATTGCGCCGCCTTGGCGGCGGCGCGTTGTCGGTTGTCGGTTGATTGCGCTTCGCGCGTTGTCGGTTGGCTCTCGGTTAGTTTGCTTTTCTCACACTCTTATTCCCGCTCTCCCATCGAGCGCCTTCTCCCCCACGCTTTTCAGTGGGGGAGAAGGTGCCGAAGGCGGATGAGGGGGCGTTTGTTGGTCGCGTCGAAGTCGCACAAAACACCTGGGTGGGGACGCTTCTTCGATCGGCGAATCTAGCCCGGTTGTCCCATCTTGCAACGCCCCCTCATCCGGCTTCGCCACCTTCTCCCCCACAAAAAGCGTGGGGGAGAAGGCGCTCGATGGGAGAGCGTGGATAGGAGTTTGAGAGATGCGGCCACCGACAACGCGCGAAGCGCAATCAACCGACAACCGATAACGCGCGAAGCGCTACTTTTTCTTCACCGTGATCGTCGTCGTCGCGCTGGCTCGGGTGCCGTTGTCGTCGATGGCTTCGACGCGGACGTCGCCGTAGATGGATGAAAAGAGGCTGGGGTCGGCGACTTCTTTTTTGGGATTGAAGTGGTAATGCAGCTCGCCTTTGGCTGGGATCGAGGTGGCGAAGCCGAGGGATTGGATTTTGGGGGCGTCGTAGGACTCGCTCGCTACGGAGATGCCGCCGCCGGCGTAGACGTTGGCGGTGACGCGGTCGATGGTCACCGGATGGCCGCCTTTCTCTTTCACGACGACGTCGAACGGGAACTCGTACGATGCGCCGCCGGTGTTGTTGGCGAGCACGGGATTCGGCGTAACGGTCAGCTCGATCTCGCCACGTCCGCGTGTGGTCTTGGCTTTCGCCGTGCCTGGCTGATGCGTGGCGCAGGCGATCGGAACGACGAGCAGGAGGACGAAGGCGAGCCGTTTCATTTGGTAGTCCTTCTGGCGAAGGCAACGGGCGCGTTCACGGATGCCATCGCGTTCGCGAGTCCTACGACGCCGCATCCGATGCGCGGACCGGCGTTGCCTGCAGGTTGCGAGACGAGATCGTCGGGATTGCCGTGAAGCACGACGGCGTGACCGACGACGGCGTTCGTGCCGGTGTTGATCGAGATCGAGTGCGTCGTGAAGCGCGTGTGGACCTCACCTTTGTCGTCGGCGGTGACGTTGCCGAAATCGCCGGCGTGATGCGAGACGGCATCGGGCGCGCCGTGAACCATTCCGTTGGGATTGAAGTGGCCGCCGGCGTTCTGCGCGTTGTTGCCGCAGTCGCCTTTTTCATGAACGTGGAAGCCGTGAACGCCCGGAGGAACGCCGGTGAGATCGACGACCACTTCCACGCCGTTCTCGCCGGCATCCTGGAAATGAACGGTTCCTTTTGCGGTGGACCCGCTGGTCGAGTCGATGGTGGCGTTTGCCATCGGGCCTCTGCTGTGGCCGCAGGCAACGAGGAAGAGAAGCGCGATCGGAACTACCAGAAGTTTTTTCATACAGCCTCCGTCTTGCAAAATCTGGGCGATTCTAGTGCGAATGGGGTGTTTGTGCGCTTTGAAAGGGCGGTGAGTGCCGCTACTGCGACCACTTCGCGATCTTCTTGCCGAGGTTCCCCAGCCATCCCTTCGCCACATCCTGGTAGTACATCGACGCTGCTTTTCCGAGGGCGTCGGCGAGCGATGGATACGGCGAGACGAGTCCCGCCAGTTGCGCGACGGTCATCTTTTTCTGCCGGGCCAGGACCAGCGTTTCGATCAGCGTCGAGGCATTGGCGCAGAGGGCGTGGGCGCCGAGGATGTGGCCGCGTTTGTCGCAGACGAGTTTCACGAATCCGCCCGTCGTGCGATCGACGACCGCTCGATCGACCTCGGACATCTCGACGCTGTAGCAACGAACGTTCTCGGCGCCGAGGGCAGAAGTTGCCTCCGATTCCGTCATCCCGATGTGGCCAACTTCGGGGTCTGTGTAGAGGCCCCACGGAATGTTGTCGTAGCTGACCGGCGAGCGGCCGGGGAAGAGCATGTTGCGCACGAGCTTCACCGCCTCGTACGCGGCAACGTGCGTGAACTGCATGCCGCCGTGAACGTCGCCGCAGGCCCAGATGCGCGGGACTGACGTCTGCAGGTATTTGTCGACGATGACGAAGCCGCGGTTGGTTTTGATGCCGGCGACTTCGAGGCCGAGGTTTTCGGTGTTGGCGCGGCGGCCGCTGGCGACGAAGATCTCATCGGCGCGCAGCTCCTTCGTTTCGCCGAATTTGTTTTCGATGCGAACGACTTTCTTGTCTGCGTCGCGGCGCACCGACTTGGCGCCCCAGCCGCTGCGGATGTCGATCCCTTCGTCGCCGAGAATGCGGCGGAGGCGCGCGATCACGTCCGCGTCTTCTTTGTTGATGATCTCGTCGAGCATCTCGACGACGACGACTTCGCTGCCGAAGCGGCGAAAGATCTGGGCGAACTCGATGCCGATGTAGCCGCCACCGAGGATCAGGATCGACGAAGGAAACGCATCCTGATTGAGGAAGGAGACGTGATCGAGGAAGCCGTTTTCGACCAGCCCATCGACAGGTGGAATCGCCGTGCGCGTGCCGGCGGCGATGACGATGTCTTTGGCGATGAGGCGGCGGCCATCGACATCGATCTCTTTGCGTGAGATCAGTTTGGCGTTACCGAAAATCACATCGATGCCGAGGGCGCGGAACTTGGCGGGATCGTCGTGATGCTCGATGGCGTGACGTTGGGCGCGCATCGAATCCATGACCGACTTCGGCGTCACGCGCACGGACTGCGCCTCGAGTCCGTAGGCATCGGCGTGGCGCATTTGGTGGGCGAGGCGCGCCGAGGCGACGAGCGCTTTCGTCGGAACACAGCCGGTCCAGAGGCAATCGCCGCCGAGTTTTTCGCGTTCGATCAGTGCGACCTTGCGCCCGAGGCGCGCACAGCCGGAAGCGGTCACGAGTCCGGCTGTGCCGCCGCCGATGATTACCACGTCGAAGAGCTCGAGCATATGCAAACCGTTTATCACACACGAGATCAGTGAGTCGCGTTCCCGCCAACCCGCATTTCTCAAACTCTTCAGCGACTCCTTTCAATCGAGCGCCTTCTCCCCCCGTGTTTTTGCGGGGGGAGAAGGTGCCGAAGGCGGATGAGGGGGGCGTCGCAAGATTGGGCAAATATGTTGTCCGCGATAGTCAACCCCCTCATCCGGCTTCGCCACCTTCTCCCCCACAAAAGCGTGGGGGAGAAGGCGCTCGAATTGAGGGCGTCGATGAAGGGTGTGAGAAATGCGGTCCAACCCGCCGTTTTGTATTTTTCCGGCGTCCTCCGGCACTCACCTTTAGCGCGGTTCGTCCGCCATCCCGATCAAAGGACCCGGCCATCACGCCGGCACCAACCAATGTTCCAACACCTATTGAACGCAGTTAGTCACGCCGAGGGAGCAATGCCGAGACGTCAGGGAGCATTCGATGCAACGGGCAGAAACGAGCCGGTTGCGGCCAGCGCCGATCTGATCTGCAAGCACGATCTCGACGGACGCCTCCTCTACGTCAGTCAATCCGTCTGCGACGCACTCGGTATGCCTGCCGCGATTCTTTGCAGGATGACGATTCAGGATTTGTTGTCGAAGGACAGCACCTGGGGCTTTACCACGTACATGCAGCGATTGAAGCGCGACGGCTTCGCTGACGGCATCATGAATATCGTCACGCGCGAGGGCAGACGGCGGACCTGGAAGTATCGCAACGCACTCGAGATGGATGAACACTCCGTTCCCGTCATCCGTGGAGTCGCACGCGATGTGACCGAGGGCCAGGAAGCATTCCAGGCGGTCCTGCGAAGCGAGGAGTACTTCCGCTCGATCATCGAGAACGTGTCCGACATCATCGCCATCATGGAGCTCGACGGCAGCCTGCGGTACGGTAGTCCTTCCGTTTGCAGAGTGCTCGGATACTCGCGGAGAGCCCTTCGCGGCATGCGCGGCCTCGACTTGATCCATCCCGAGGATGTCCCCAAAGCCGCCGGCTACCTGGCCGTCCAGATCGCCGATCCGGCCGCGGCCCAGACGATCGAATTGCAGGTGCGCCATGCCAGTGGTGCGTGGCGGTCATTCGAGATCATGGCCACGAACCTGGTCAAGAAGGGACGGACCTCGGCCGTCGTGCTGAACGCCCGCGACATCACCGGGCGCAAGCTGCTCGAGGCGCAACTGACACAAGCCAACCGGCTCGGTGCGCTCGGACGCCTGGCTGCCACCGTCGCGCACGAGTTCAATAATGTCCTCATGGGCATGCAGCCCTTCGCCGAGTTGATGCAAAGGCCGGAAGCGAAACCCGATCTGATCGCCAAAGGCGCCGGCCACATCGCCAACTCCATCCAGCGCGGACGTCGAATCGTTCTCGATATTCTTCGCTTCGCGCAGCCGTACCAACCGGTCATGGCAGCAGTCGACGTTCGCGAGTTGTGGGAGACGTTTGCTCCCGAAGCGGAAAACGTACTCGGCAACACGACATCGATCGTGCCGGCCATTCCGCACGGCCTTTACGCCAAGGCGGACCGCACGCAGATCTCGCAGGTTCTGGCGAACCTCGTGTCCAACGCGCGCGATGCCATGCCCGATGGCGGAATGCTCACGGTGGAAGCGAATGAGCTCGAAGCCGGTGCAACGTTTCCGTTCGGCGTGGTGCCGCATCCCGAGCGCTACGTGCAAATCTCGATCGGCGACACGGGAATGGGGATGCCGCGCGAGGTCATGGAGCGCGTCTTCGAACCGCTCTTCACCACGAAGCTGAGCGGCGGCACCGGATTGGGGCTGGCCGTTGCGCATCAAGTAGTGACGCAGCACGAAGGCTACATCTTCGTCGAGAGCGAGCTTGGACACGGCAGCACGTTCCATCTTTTTCTGCCGAAAACGGCGGCGCCTGCAGCAAAGGAAATCCGTGACACGGGCGGCAATCGAACGCCGGCCTCGCGCAAGGTGCTGCTGATCGACGATGAGCAGATGATCGTCGAAGGCATTACAGCGCTTTTGGAGCAGGACGGCATCGAAGTCGAATCCATTGGCAGCGGTTTCGAGGCAGCGGAGACGATCGCCCGCTTTCATCCCGATCTCGTCGTGCTCGACCTCGGGCTCCCGGGCATGGACGGCAGCGAGGTCTATGCGCTCATCCGCGAAGTGGACAAGGAGCTCCCGGTCATCTTCGCAACCGGCCACGGCGACCCTCAGGCTCTTCACGAGTTTCTCAACGACCCGCACACGAGATTTCTGCAGAAGCCGTTCGAGATCACCGATCTGCTGGAGATGATGGTGGATGTCGAGTCAGAAGGCACATCGTGAGCCCGGACCCATCATTGAAACGTGCCCTGGTCATCGACGACGACGATCACATTCGCGAGCTGCTGCAGACGCTTCTCGAAACGGCGGGATTCGAAGTGGAAACGTTGCGCGATGGAATCGATGCCGTCGAGTTGAAGAAGGATTACGACGTCATTCTGCTCGACATGAAAATGCCGATCTTCGATGCCGGCCGGCTCACCGATTATTGGAGGATGACCGATCCCGCGATTCTGCGCCGCGTCATCCTTCTCAGCGGCTACACGCGCCTGGCCTCGGACCGCGATTTCGGCACGTTTGCCAACGTCGCGAAACCGTTCGACTATCTCAAGTTGCTGGCGACCGTCGACGACTGCGTGCGCCAATCGTTGTCGTCGTGAAGTGGCCGGTTTCGGTTCGGCTGTCTGTTTTTTGTACGCATGTTCTTAATGACTGTTTCGCATAAGCGTCTGATTCCACGGCGCTTATTGAAATCCTGCGTGCGGTACACCGCCTGCTCTTCTGTCCCGCAGAGGTAGCGAACATGAGCAGACAGGTCTTGGTTGTCGACGATGAAGAAGCGATTGTGTCCGGCCTGATGTGCCTGCTGGAAGAGGAAGCGATCAAGAGCTCCGGCGCCTTCGACCGCCGTTCCGCGGAGTCGTTGATGGAGACGAACTTCTACGCGGTGGTCATTGCCGACCTCCGGCTGCACACGGAAGCGGAAGGGCTGGAATTGCTCAACGGAATCCAGCGAATCAGCCCGCGCTCCCGCGTCGTCACCCTGACCGGATACAGCACGCCGGAAATGGTGTCCGAGGTCTTGCGGCGCGGCTCGACGATGGTGATCCAGAAACCGGCAACCGGTGAGGAGATCCTTGCCGCCGTCGCCGACCTCCTGGCCGAAGTCGAGAAGCTCGCCGCCGCCCAGGAAACCCTCGACCTCGAGCAACTGCACCTCGGCCTGCGAAGACTGCTTCACTCGATCCCGCGCAAACGTTACGGCCTGAGCGCGGAAGAAGCGGAAGAAGTCGTCCAGCAAGCCTGGCTGCTCTTTCTCGAAAAACGAAATCTGATTCGATTGGCCAAACCGTGGCTCATCGGAACCGTCGCGAATCTCTGCAAGCGCCAGATCGGCTCGACCGTCCGCCGCCGCGAAACGTTCGACGGCGACGAAACCCTCGCGTCCCTTCCCGACACGCGCGCCGTCTCTCCCGACACGTCCATCGCCCTTCGCCAGGCCCTGTCCGCCCTCGACGATCAGTCGCGCACTCTCTGCATCCTGATCGCCGTCGAAGGCCTCGCCTACGACGAAGTCAGCAAACGCCTCAGCCTCCCCCTCGGCTCAATCGGCCCGATGTACCTGCGCGCAAAGTCGAAAATGAGGATGCAAATGGCGGCGTGAGATTCGTGGCGACGGCGTTAGCCACGCTGATGTCGATCCAGTGCATCAAGCAACGCGCTTTTGCCCAGACCTCGAAGACGCTCCGTGAGCGTATGGACGCTGGTTGAAGGATTCCCTCCGGAATTGTCGCGGGACTTCTGCCAAGCCTCGAGTGAAAGCGCGCGATCGACTGCACGCGGATAACCGGGCTTCAACTCCGCGTAGGTAATGTGCTTCTGGTATTTCGGAAGATGTTTGCGACATGCACTTCCGGCTGCCTTGGCGTCAATGTGTGCCCAATGATCCTCGAAGTGAAGCAGTATCCAGAGCTCGAAACAAGGATTGGAGAGAGCGACGTTGATGCCGTTTGCGGAAGCCTGCTGCAACGCGGCGAAGAGGTTCGGATGCGTGTCGACATCGAAGACGCACCACACTTCGTCGAAACGAAGGTTGGAGTCCCGTTTTCTCTTTGCGTCCCTCTCCGCGTCTTTTTTTAGCTGGACCGCGCGCTCCACGAGAGTTTTCGGAACGCCACTCTCGTCATTGATCCTGATGACGACCGGAGCAGCGCGGAGCTCGTGACGAAGGCTTCGAAAGTAATCAGGCTCGGTCGCACGTCCTTCGCAGACGATCAGGACGCGGTCGCGACGCTCCACGCGCGGTTTGCGCCGCCGGAGTACATCACTTCCGCTGGGACGTTTCATGAATCTGGTCGCTGACGGCGGAGAGCTCCACGAGCGGCACCGCGCCATAGCGTCCCTGGAGATAGCCGCTTCGTATGTTCTCGCCGCGCCGCGGTTTGAATTCCGTCAGCGGATAGAGATGGGTTCCTCCACTCTCATCTTTCTCTGTGAGCCAGACCTGATCGCGCCTGAGGATCTGCCCGTCGAGCAGGCTCGTGTCGTGGGTCGTGAAGAGTAGCTGCGCGCCCTTTGGATTCTCCGCCGGCGAGTTGAACAGCCGCACGATCTCCATCGCCAACATTGGGTGAAGACTCGACGTGATCTCATCGATGAAGAGCAAGCCACCCGTAGAGAGTGTCGTCAGCACGGGGCCGAGCAAGCCGAAATAGGCGAGCGTTCCATCCGACTCCGCAGTTAGCGGCAAGGAAATGGAAGGCGCCTTGTTCGCGCCGCGATGAACAAAGGACACCGTCTTGCCTACAGGAATCTCTGGGGTTTTCCCTTCTAACCATGAGAAGGCAATGCGCTTGGCACGGTCTCGTTTCGACTCATCCGGAGTTTCGAAACTCTCGATTCCCAAATCTGCAGCCGTCACAAGGCGACTCATCGATTTTCTAAATCGATCTTCTGAGGCGGTCTGCGCGGTCGTGGCGGTAAGGTCTTGACGATTACCAATTACAAACGACCAGGCTGAAGAAAACCACTGGTAAATCGGAAGCAATTGTTCGTGGTTATTCTGCGCCGCCGCCGAAAGAAAGAGGCTGTTCGCGCGAGTGAGCGACTTTATGGTGTTGTTCTCGCCGCCAAGATGCTTTCCGAACGAAAAGACTTCGCCCTCGCGCTCGAACAACATTCGGCGCCGCGCCGTCGGGTACGCATGGAGCCACTCACTGATGACACGCTCTGAATCGACCTCGAAACCGTAGACATAGCGCACATCGTTGATTGCAATGTCGGCCTCGAAAAGGGATGCCTTCAGAGCACTCTCCTCGTCGAGCAGAAACCTCTCGCGCGGTACTCCCTCTGTAGGCCAACTGCGCTGCGAGGTTTCGATGGCCGTGCTCAAGAACTTCATTGCGAGAAGGAGATTCGATTTGCCCGATGCGTTTGGTCCGTAGATCGCCGCGGCTCGGAGTGCACCGCGCTCGGCAAACGGAGTCTCGATGACCGACTCTGGAAGATCGGAAAGATTGGAGGCCACGAGCGTTAGCTCGACCTCGTCACGGATCGATCGAAAGTTTCGGGTACGAAAACGGAACAGCATCGACACCTCAGCAGAGCAAGTGAAGTTCTTTTTAGGTCAGATCGCGCATGATTCTGTCACAAAGTGGCTTGAAATATCCAGAAAACGTGCCTTTGCGCATATGCAAGCCTCAGCGTGAAGACTCGGCGAGGTTGTGATCCGAGTTCTTACCAGATGAAGAGCGGAAGGTCGCAGTGTTCGCGATCAGGGCTGTGTTGCCTTCGCCGCGCCCTCGAACAGCTTCAAATTCTCCGCCTTCCATTTCATCGCCGCGAGGATGCGATTTCGTCCGCTCGGATGATCGAAGAAAATCCATTCCTCTGCCGGGCCAGGCGACATCTTGCGGTATTCGCCGAGGTGGATGGCGGCTTGGGCGAAACCATCGGGCTGGCGGCTGGCGTTCAGGCCGTACATGTCCGCCTCGCGCTCCGTCGTGCGTGTGTGTGTGTTGAGAATTGGCGTCAGGACGAAGAAGAAGATCGACATGATCAGGACGACGAGCGGAAGCACGGCCGTATCGCCGATTCCGCGAATCCCCCATTTCTCTCCCCATTTTCCGAGCGACCATTCCAGAGCCCAGCGCAGGTATGCGAAACCAGCCACGATCACGACCAGAAAGAAAATGATGTCCTTCGGGATGTGATTGAGAACGTAGTGCCCCATCTCGTGGCCCATCACGGCCTGGATCTCTTCCAGCGATCCGCGGCGCAGCAGGTTGTCGTTCAGCGTGATGCGCATCGTTTTCCCGAAGCCGCTCACATTGGCACTCATACGCGTGGTCTGTCGCGACGCGTCCATTTCGTAGACGTCATTCACGGGGATGCTGTTCGCGCGGGCCATGCTGATGATCGGCACAGTGACCTTCGGGTTGTCGAGCCGCTTGAGGTTGTTGAAGAGCGGAACGATGAAGACCGGTGCGATCATCACGACGAAGATCAGGAAGAGCATCGTCACGATGGAGGCCCAGATGTGCCAGCTCTTTTCGAGCTTGCGCACGACGCCGAAAAGAATCACGGCGATGATGGCGCCCAGCACGGCGCCCACCGCGAGACCTTTGAGCTGATCGCCCATCCACGGAACGAACGTCTGCGTGGCAAGCCCGTACTGGTGCTCGCGGAAGTAACCTTCGTAGAGCGCAAGCGGAAATCCGAGGATGGTGGTGACGATCAGATATTGCAGCCAGTAAATGATGGTCTGCAGCGGTTTGAAGCGCGTCATCTTCTCCGCCTGATCGCGCATATCCGCGGACCAGCGGAACCTGAGAAGAATCCAGACGACGACGATCCCGTAAAGAAAATCCCAGAGGATGAGCCAGTAGCCGCCTTCGAAATAAGCGTCCGATCGCGCCTTCGCCGCCGGCGGAATCTCCGCCAGATACGCCTCGGTCGCTGCCTGCGGATCGAAGTTCGCTGAAGGCTGCGCCGCCGGAGGAACGACGACAACGGACGGCATCGCGTTCGCCGCCGACGGATTGGCGGGTTCCTGCGCCATCGCGCTCGTGCAGAGAATGACCGTGCAAACCACAAGCATCGCAAGCCGGCGAATGATCATTATTGGCTCCTGAACCGGGAGTCGCCGGCTCGATGAGCGCAGCGCATGTGATGTTGTACTACGGTTCAGACCGGTTTTGGTTGACAGGGTAGAAGTCTCATGCTCGAAACGCAGCAACGCAGCAACTCAGCAACCCAGCAACCGCCGCATGACAAAATGCGCGTCATGTCGCAACCAATCACCTTCGGCACCGACGGCTGGCGCGCGGTCATCGCGGACGGCTACACGTTCGACAACGTGCGCCGCGTCAGTGATGCCATCGCTGTTGCCGCGCGCACGTTCGAGCCGCCGGAGGGGATCGACCGCAATGCGCTCGTCGTCGGATTCGATCGCCGCTTCCTCTCGCGCGAATTCGCCACGCTCGTCGCGGAGACGTTGCGCGACGGCGGTTTTCGCGTCGTGTTGTCGAACGCGCCGACTCCTTCGCAAACGATCTCCTTCACCGCCTGGCGCCGCAAGCTCCTCGGCGGCGTCGTCGTCACAGCCAGCCACAATCCGGCGAAGTACAACGGGCTGAAGTTCAAAGCCTGGTACGGCGGCTCGGCGCTGCCGGAGATGTATGCCGCGATCGCCGGCGCGCTCGGCCAGTCGTCGAAACGCGAAGGCGGCTCGATCGAAGAATCGGATCTGCTCGATGACTACGTCGCGGCACTGCGCGCGCAACTCGACGTGCAAAAGATGTCCTCGCTGCGCATTCTTCACGATCCGATTCACGGTGTCGCCGCCGGCCTCCCATCCCGCATCCTCGGCATCGAGGTAGCGACGATGCGCGGCGAGATCAATCCATCATTCGGCGGCGTCAACCCCGAGCCGATTCCGGATAACCTGGCCGCGTCGTCGGCGGCGATGCGAGGCGCGGGGGAGTCGGGAGTCGCGAGTCGGGAGTCGAACGATTTATCTCCGACCCCCGACCCCCGACCTCCGACACTCGCGTCCTACGACCTCGCCATCTGCAACGACGGCGATGCCGACCGACTCGGCATCCTCGACGAGCGCGGCGTCTTCGTCTCGCCGCAGAAGATCATCGCGCTGCTTGCGCTCTACCTCGTGCGCGAAAAGAAAATGACAGGCGAGATCGTCAAGACGTTCTCGACATCGCGCCTCATCGAGACCGTCGCGCGCAAACTCGGCGTTCCGTTTCACGAGACCGCCATCGGCTTCAAATACGTCGCCGACCTGATGCTCACGCGCAACATCCTCATCGGCGGCGAAGAGAGCGGCGGCATCGGCTTCGGTCACTTTCTTCCGGAGCGCGACGGCATCCTCTCCGGACTGCTGGTTGCCGAATGCATCGCCCATTACGGCAAGCCGCTCTCGCAAATCATCGGCGCGATGGATCAGGAGTTCGGCGCGTTGCATTACGAACGCCGCGATCTCAATCGTCCGATGGAGGTCTGCGCGCGGCTGATCGATCGCGTTCGCGCGGGCGAGCTCAATGCCGCGTTCAAGAGTACCTTCGCATCGCTGGAAGAAAAAGACGGCGTCAAACTCAATTTCGCCGACGGCTCGTGGATCCTCTTCCGCAAGTCAGGCACCGAGCCGATCATCCGCATCTACTGCGAGAGCCCTGATGCGGAACAGGTCACGGCGATGCTTGACGTGGCGGTCGCAGAATTGGATCGTTAAATCGAAACCAGCACCGTCAACGCCGCGAGGACAGCGACGATGTAACTCGCCGGATCCTTCGCCGCGGTGACGATCGGATCGTCGTCGATCTCGCCGCGATGCGCGAGCAGCCACATGCGGCCGATCCAGTACATCAGCAGCGCGCAGATCAGCCAGAGCGGATCGGTCTTCGAATAGAGCTGCGTCACTTGCGCGCTGTTGAGATAGAGCGCGAAGACGAGCACGGAGATCAGGCCGCTCGAGGTGCCGAGGGAGAGGAGGACTTCGCGATCGCCGGTGCGGTAACTGCGGCCGCCGGGCGCGCCTTCGTCGTTCGAGACCGCGCGCGTCAGATCGGCGTAACGCTTCGCCAGCGCAAGGCTGATGAAAAGGAAACTCGAAAACGCCAGCAGCCAGCGCGAGACGACGATGCCCGTTGCCGCTCCGCCGATGAGAACGCGCAGCGAGTAAAACGCCGCGAGCAGAATCACGTCCGCGAGCATCACTCGCTTCACTACGAGCGTGTAAAGCGTCGAGAGGAGGAGATAGAGAATGATGCCGAACGCCGTCTCGCGATTGATCGATGCTGCGATGGCCAGGCTGGCAGCCACGGCAAACGGCACGATCCAGAGCGCCGCGCGCGCCGAAATCTCATTCGCGCTGATCGGACGATTGCGCTTGCTGCGATGCAGCCGGTCGTGTTTCGCGTCGATCACGTCGTTGATGATGTAGGTGGCGGACGACGCAAAACAAAAGCTGACGAAGATGAGCAGCGCATTCATCACGCGCCTTGTGTCGTTGACATCGTGCGCCATCAGCAGCGGCACGAACACGAGCAGATTCTTCGTCCAGTGATGGACGCGCAGGACGCGAAGCAGGACTCGAAGCCTCACGCGGACACCTTATGTGAGTGCCTTTCGGGCGTCCAGTTCAATTCGCGCGATAGACTTCGAGCTCGATGTTTCCCAACGAAAATGCGAAGGCGTGGCGCCTCGGCCGGTACGCCGTCGTTGCGATTTGGATCCTCGCAATGGCGCGCCTTTTCATCGCCGATGTGTGGGATGAGACCAACGCCCTCGTCGTCTTCGGACACAACAGCGGCCAGAGCGCGATGCAGCTCATTCGCGTGATTCTGAAAACGCCGCTGCCGTTCTGGCGTCCGATTCCGACCATCCTTGTGGCGCTCGTCATCCATTGGATTCCGGACCCCGAGGTGACGTGGAGGCTGCTGCGGGTCGTGAATATCGCGATCATCCTCGGCGCGCTCTGGCTGCTCCTGAAAACGCTCGACGCCTGGGATGGCCGCTCGGAGCGCCGCAACACGATTTTCGCGATCGCCTACCTCTTTTCCGGCGGCGCGATCATCGTCGCCACCTGGTTCGCGAACATCTTCGATGCGTGCGTGATGCTGTTCGTAGCGTGGGGATTGTTGCTCGTGACGCGCAACAAATTCGTAAGCGCGGGACTCCTTTTCGGTGTGGCCTTCTTCTTCAAGGAGACCGCCGCGATGACGTTGCCGCTGCTCGTGCTACTCATCGCCATCGATCGCATCAAGATTCGCGACGCCGTCAAAGTCGCCGTCCCCACCATCGCCCTCGGCATCCTCTACTTCGCTCTTCGCAGCCTCGTGGTTCCATTCGGATCTGCGGCCGACACGCACCAATTCCACGCGTCGACGATCGTTCCGACCGTGTTGGGATTGATCGAAAGCTACTGGCGCGAAAACCTCTGGGGCCACGCCACGATCCTCGGCTACGTCGCTTTCGCTTTCTCACTCATCGCCATGCGCGGCTGGCGCGCCCGAGTTGCCTTCGCCGCATTCACCGCCTTCGCAGCGCTCATCTACATGGAGATGTTCACGACCTACCAGGGCGACGCGCTCATTCACCACCTGATGTTCATCCCGCGCCTCTATTTCATCCCCATCGCATTGTCGCTCTTCGTCTTCGCTGCCGATCGCCGCTGGTGGGCCGTCGCGATTCTGGCGATCCCGCTCCTCGCCGGCGCGATCGGCACGTACACGCGCTACGAACGTTTTCAGCGCAGCTACCGCAATCTCTATCGATACGCGCAAACTGCGCCGAAGCCGGTACGCATCGACTACGCGATGAAACCCCTGCACGACCCAACTCGCGGAATCGAGATCGGCGACTTCCCCGACGCACACATGCGGATCGACCCGGTGAATGGGTTGCTAGTGAAACGGTAGTGCGGCGGACCAACCAAACAATGCTCAGCAACGCAATCGAGAAGTTGCTTTCGTCCGCCAAGCCGAGTTCCGGGGACAACCTGCTGGGCTTCGAAATGGACATCGTGGCGTACCTGGAAGGTGAACCCGTTCACTTTGAGAATGTCCGCGCTGAGCGAACCGGAAACATCCGGAAAGCGATCGTCGCAACCGCCGAGGTTCGGAACGCGAAGCCAGACGGGGTGGCGGCAGTGCTCGAGCACATCTGGCTGTCGAAGCTGCGATATCGGCACTGGGAACAACATGAGATTGTCATCGACGCCTTTTCTGTACGTCTCTCCTTTGCCACCACTACTGGCCGCTCCAAATCTGATCTTTTTGTCACCGGCGAGATCGCCATATCCCTTCTTCAGAACTGATTCGGCGCAGCGCGGTCGCTACTCTGCGTTGCACCCCACTTGGAGCCGAGGACTCGGAGCCGCGCGTTGCTGCATTCCAAGTGCGACACCAAGCCGTTGAGCTTGGAACGTTCGGCTACGTGACTTGCGAGGTTGTCAGACAGCAATCTTCCTATTGAGCGCGGCGCAAGAAGGTCGTCAGTGGCGTGAGGACGCGATCAGCTCACTGCCCACCTGATCTCCGATCTCTTTTCTCCTGTCTCTGCTTCCAAACCCTCTCTCAGTTAAACTTCGCCCGTGACAACGCCAGATCAGACCGAAACCGTCCGGACGCAATTCACGCGCGAAAGCATCGTCGACGACTACCGCATCGCGTTCCGCTCGCGTCAAGCCAGCCTCATCGGGCGTCGGGAAGTGCTGACCGGTAAGGCGAAGTTCGGCATCTTCGGCGACGGCAAAGAGGTCGCGCAACTGGCCATGGCGCGCGCGTTTCGCAAAGGCGATTGGCGCAGCGGCTACTATCGCGATCAGACTTTCATCTTCGCCTCGGGCATCGGAACCCTCGACGAGTTTTTCGCGCAGTTGTATGCGCATGCCGACACCGGCCACGATGCCTGGTCCGCCGGCCGGTCGATGAATTGCCACTTCGCGTCGCGGATACTCAATGACGACGGTTCCTTCCGCAGTCAGACCGACGCCTACAACACCTCGGCAGACGTATCGCCGACCGGCTCGCAGATGCCGCGTCTCGTCGGTCTCGCCTACGCCTCGAAGCTCTATCGCGAGCTCGAAGAGTTGAAGGCCATGACGCAGTTTTCGCGCAACGGCGACGAGATTGCCTGGGGCACGATCGGCAACGCCAGTTGCGCCGAGGGGATGTTCTGGGAGTCGGTGAACGCGGCGGGCGTGCTGCAGGTGCCGATGCTCCTTTCGATCTGGGACGACGGCTACGGCATCTCCGTGCCGAACGAATTTCAGATCACGAAAGGCCACATCTCGGAGCTGCTCAAAGGCTTTCAGCGCGATCCCAAACAGAAAACCGGCTACGACATCTACATGGTTCACGGCTGGGATTACCCGGCTCTTTGCGAGACGTACATCGCCGCCGCGTCGATCGTGCGGATGGAGCATGTGCCCGCGATCATCCACGTCGATCAGATGACGCAGCCGCAGGGCCATTCGACGTCCGGCTCGCACGAGCGCTACAAATCGAAAGAGCGGCTCGATTGGGAAAACGAGTTCGACTGCATCGCCAAGATGCGCGAGTGGATGATCGGGCAGGGGATCGCGACGGCCGAGGAGTTGGATGCGCTGGAGAAGGACGACGTGCGAGTCGTGCGCGAGGCCCAACGGCGCGCCTGGGACGTTTATCGCGCGCCGATCGATGCGGAGGTCGGGACGGTGCTCGGATTCATCGACCAGTTGGCGTCAATCGCACCGAACCGCAGCGAGCTCGATGGCATCAAGAGCGAACTGCAGCGCAATCAGGCGCCGTTTCGCCGCGATGCGATGCGTGCGCTGACCAGCGCCCTCATCGCTGCGCGCGCCGGAATCGCCGGCCACGAAGACGTCGTGAACCGCATCGCTGACTGGCGACGCGACCGCGAGTTCGCCATCTCCGCGTTGTACGACGACGAGTTGTACAGCAGCGGCGTTGATGCCGCGCTCAACATCGCCGAGGTGAAACCTGAGTATGGCGACGACGCGCAGGAAAAGAACGGGTCGGAGATCATCAACGCCTGCCTCGACGCGGCCATGCAGCGCTATCCGAATCTCATCGCGATGGGCGAGGACGTCGGCAAGCTCGGCGACGTCAATCAAGGCTGCCTCGGCCTCCAGGAAAAGTACGGCATCCATCGCGTTTCCGACACCGGCATCCGCGAATGCACGATCGTCGGTCAGGCCATCGGCATGGCCTTGCGCGGGCTGCGTCCGATCGCCGAGATTCAGTATCTCGATTACATCCTCTACGCGATTCAAATCCTGTCGGACGATCTGGCCACGACCCGCTGGCGCACGCGCGGCGGTCAGAAATGTCCCGTGATCATCCGCACGCGCGGCCACCGTCTCGAGGGTGTCTGGCACTCCGGCTCGCCGATGTCCGCCATCATCAACCTCGTGCGCGGCATGCGCGTCTGCGTCCCGCGCAACATGACCCAGGCCGCCGGCTTCTACAACACGCTGCTGCGCTCCGACGACCCGGGCCTGGTGGTCGAGGTGCTGAACGGCTACCGCCTGAAAGAAAAGCTCCCCTCCAACATCGCCGATTTCACCCTCCCCCTCGGCGTCCCCGAGATCCTGCGCGAAGGCAAAGACGTAACGCTGGTCAGCTACGGCGCGACACTGCGCATCGTGATGGAAGCCGCGGAACTGCTGGCCCAAACCGGCATCGACGCCGAAGTCATCGATGTCCAGACGCTGCTCCCGTTCGACGTGCGCGGCGTAATCGTCGAATCACTCAAGAAAACCAGCCGCGTCGTCTTCATCGACGAAGACGTCCCCGGCGGCGCCACCGCCTTCATGATGCAAAACGTCCTCGAACGCGACCGCGGCTACGATTACCTCGACTCCGAACCGCGCACCCTCCCCGCCAAAGAACACCGCCCCGCATATGGCTCCGACGGCGATTACTGGTCGAAGCCAAATCGCGAAACGATTTTCGAGTGCGTGTATGAGCTAATTCACGAGGCGATGCCGCGGAAGTATCCGCGGTTTTTGTAGGACGTCGTTCCGCCGCCTTCGCGATAGGCAGCGTCGTCAACCGTCAGCCTCGTGGAGCTGGAGAAATCGGACACTATCGGAGATTGCTGCCGTCGAACATGGCCCATTTACAAATTTGGTTCACTTGGTCCTCGATTGTGCCGCAGCCGGGGCGGCCTCGTGCTTCATGGTTCAGGTGTTGGTCTTGCCGGCAGGCTCGCGGTTGGCTGAGCGGGACCGTTGTGCGTTGATAAGATTCGCGCAACCGCGGCGGGACGGCAGCGCCGTCGTCGAGTATCATCGCCGTAAGTGATCGGAGACGCACGAACGCTTTGGCATTACACGGATGTCACAGGATTTCACGGCATCGTTGATACGAACGTGCTTCGGCTCGCGGACGCTCGTTTCCTAAACGACCGAACCGAACGCAGTTACGGGGTCCGAGCCATCTGTGAGTTCCTCGACGGTGAGCTGTCAGCGGCGAAACCCAAGGTGTCCGCCGAGGTTATCAATCACATCCTGCGGGAGCTCAAAGAACCTCCAGCGGCAAACCTATTTGTGTGTTCATTTTCTGAGCGGAATGGCACGATGAGCCAATGGGAGAGGTACGCGGCGCGCGGATTTGGTTATTGCTTGGGTTTCGACCGAAAGCGTCTTGAGAGTTTCCTTGCGAAAACGGATGTAGAGCTTCGCCAACTGGTTTATTCTCGTAAAGACCAGCGCCAAGCATTCCGAGCGAAGCTAGATGAGTTGACTCGCGAGTTGGAGTTGACTGCTGAGAACACCGCAGCTCTTACTCCGACCAAGCTGGATGTATGGGCTACCGCGATTGCCGTCGACCTAGAAGAATTGTCGCTCCAACTCAAAACACCTGATTTTCGCGATGAGAAGGAATGGAGGCTTATTCGTGAGGTTCGCAACAGCAAGAGCGACCAAAGACCAAGCCAGCGTCCAATCTTCGCTCCACGAGGAGGCTTAGTAAAGCCCTATTTGGAACTAAGGTTTGGCAAGCCAGACACGATGTCGTGCTTGCCTTTAGTTTCTCTGATCTGTGGTCCAAAGCTCGAAAGTGAGGTATCGGTGGCGTCAGCCGAATACTTTCTGGCTCAGCACGGCTATCTCGACGTAGATGTAACGCAATCCAAATTGCACGCTGTTTGGCGATAGTGGCGCTGCCAAACTCTTCGGCACGGGCGCCGCGTGGCCGTTCGCCTTCCTGTTACACGGGGAGGGAACGATGGAGGTTTGAGCTTGGAACGTTGGGCAGACGAAACCACGCGGCGTCGGCAGTAAGACGTAGGGCGCGTCCATCGCTCGGCTCCTCGGCTCCAGCCTCGTTAGTTACGCAGATGTAGCTTCTCGGTCCCGTCGGACGTGGCCCACAGCTGAGGATGCGGTGAGCGGCCACTTCAATCGGGGATTAGATTGGCACGGAGATCAGCGAATCGCCATAGAATGAGGTGGTGTCCGATCATGTGTTCATCAGCTACGGAAGAGAAGACTCAGCGAGTGCGAGGCGCGTATGCGCTGATCTTCGACACGCCGGCCTGAACCCGTGGCTGGACGTAGACATACTGCGACCGGGCGATCGGTGGAAGCCAGCAATTATTAACGCTATCAGGTCGAGCGAGTTTGTCGTGATCTTGCTGTCGCGCGCCTCTGCAGGTCGTCACGGTTTCATCAATCGTGAGATCCGCGAGGCGCTCGACGTAGTATCCGAGATGCCGGATGACCGTCCGTTCTTGATTCCTGCCCGGCTTGATGATTGCAATTCCTCGCACACGGGGCTTAGCGATTTCCAGCGAGTCGATCTGTTCCTTGATTGGGCCGACGGCATGCGACGCATCATTAACGTAATCACAACATCCCGCGGACCGAATGCCACAGTCCCCCCGGAACCACCTCAGATATCAACCTTCGCGATGCTCTCGCTGGACCTTGGCGCTGGTACCGTAGATCTTGCACAGACGATAATGACTCTGGCACCCGACGCAAAGGTATATGTGATGTTCGGTGAACACGATCTTATGGTCGAGCACTCGCTTCGCGATGCCACGCTCGTTGCCCCTTACGTGAAAGCGCTACACGCGCTTCCGGGTGTTCGACGGGTCTCAGTATCGCTTGGTACCGGAGCGAGGTTGTAGGGCGCCGCTGCGTAACTCATCGCTCAAGGCAACAATCGGCCCGTTGGCTGGCCCAGCGGCTGGTCGCCGCGGAAGGGGTCAGGTCGAAACCGAAAGTGACGACGCCTCCTTCGGACATCCGCTTGGTGCAGCCTGTCGTCACTTTCGGTTTCGACCTGACCCCTTCCGCTCAAGCAAGGACTTTTCTCTCTTGCCGTTGGTTCGCCGGCTGATCGTCCGAGGATTTCCAAAAGCGCTGCGCGTCCAGAGGCGGTTAAGTTGCCAAGAGAGCGCTAAGCTCCCACCGTGCTATTCACGAAATACCTGCGCGATGGCGTGCGGAGCGGAGCGATTACGCGGAGCGTTCGGGTCTGGATGAGTCCGCGCGTTCGGACCGGCGGGCGATACCGGATGGAAGAAGGGGAGATCGAAGTCGATTCCATCGTCCCGATCACGCTCGAACAGATCACGCCTCGCCTTGCCCGCGAATGCGGTTTCGCCAGCGTAGACGATCTTCTCAAGGTCGCCAGGCATGGGCGAGGCGAGAACGTGTACCTCGTCGAGTTCCATTACATTGCGCCGAAGAGTGGCGATCGCTAGATGACGGACCGCGCGATCTTGAACTGATGACCATGTCGACCGAACGCCGGCGGTCCCGACCTGAAGGCGAGCTCTGGCGGCGATAACGGCGCGTCGTTCCGAGGTACCATTGCGCTGACTTCAGCACTGGAACGCGCCGTTGACCCCGGGATCCGTTTGGCGGCTTACGATCAGCTATGACACGACGAGTCGTATCAATTCTTCTGGTGGCGATCTTTATCAGCGCCTACGTGTTCGCCCAGGACGCCTCGCGACACTTCAAGAGCACCGCAGAATGCGGCTATGAATTTGATTATCCCGCAGGCTGGAGCGCGGAAGCCTTGCCAGCAGACAAGTACACCCGATGCGCGGCGCAGGTCCGGCCCCTCGATTTCAAAAAGAGGATGGCGGAGAACGACGTCGATATTTACACCCTGACGGTGTCTGTACCAGGAGGCGGAACGTTCCTCGATGCTGCGAATCGGTCGGGCTTTGATTTCTACGGAGGTAAGTGGGTCACGCGCGGTCGTCTGGGCCATCGGGGCTCAGCGTCGATCTTCGTAACGACGCAGTGGTCAGGTGTTCGCGGAAAGGCCGATGTCGGGTGTCATCATGAACATGGAGGCTACGCAGGTCTTTGCGAATTCGAGCGAGTGGTCGTGCAGAATTTAGACGAGGACATGTGGGTAATGGAGGGCGGCCCGCAGACCGGTCAGGTGTTTGAAAGAGTGCTGGCCACCTTTCGGTTCGCCCGATAGCGGGCTGCCTCAAGGGTCCGTCTAACACGGGCTCTGCATCGGACGCCATGCTCGTTTCTAGTGTCGAAAGGATCGCCAACTCGAAGATCTCGTTGAGCAGCGCGAGCGAACGTCATTGATCAGGATCGCTCGCGCCACGTAAACACGATCAGCGAAAGTCGCCCGGTTACAATGATTGTGGAGGATCGCGAATGCCAAGGCCACTCAGCGAGCTATTGTCCGAGGTCAATGACGAGACGACCTTTATTCGTTTTCTGTCGGCTCTTCGGGAGGACTGCGAAGGGAGTACGCACGATTGCGAACGCCGCTATGACGACTGCCTGCCACAGGAGCACTGGCAGACGAGATCGACGAAGAACTTTCTCCGGTCGGTCGAGGATTGGGCCAGTGGCGGTGATTTCGCGGATGGGGTGCATCACGGAGAACCGATGCTGCGCAGGGTTGCCACGATGCTGTTTGTAGGAAAGTATTTGCGCAATGAGGATCGGCCGTGAGCCGTTGCATGCCGTTCGAGTGTGAGGTCGGTATGGGTATCACATAGATTCGACGCTTTCGACGGGTCTCTGTCAACCGGCTGATTCACCGGCTCGGCGGACTCACCTCTTCACGTGCTTCACCGCCTCGATCAATTCCGGCGGGGCATCGTGCGCGAACTCCTCTTCCTTTTTGGCGTGACGAAAGCGTCCAAGTACAATGAAGCAGATGGGAATCGACGAGATCCTCGCCGGCAAGCGCGACGAGATCCTGCGTATCGCTTCGAAGCACGGAGTCAGCCGCATCCGCGTCTTTGGCTCAGTTGCGCGCGGTGAAGCCGGACCCGATAGCGATGTCGATTTTCTCATCGAGATCGGCGGGGAGACGCCACCGTGGTTTCCCGGCGGCTTGATTGCCGATCTGGAAGAGCTACTGGGACGTCACGTTGATGTCGTCGCGCCATCGTGGCTGCACGAGATCATCAGGGACGACGTTCTTGCCGAGGCCGTGTCGCTGTGAAATCGAATGAGCTCTATCTCGCTGACATCGTGGAGCGAATGCGCCGCGTTCGCGAATCTGCCGCTTCAGGACGTGATGCATTCTTTTCATCGACGGAGAAGCAGGACGCGATCCTCCACAACCTTCAACTGCTCGGGGAATCAGTTCGGAGGCTTTCTGATGAATTGAAATCACACTACCCGGAAGTGCCTTGGCGCGATATTGCTGCGTTTCGAAACGTCGTTGTTCATGAATACACGCGAATCGATCTTGATGTTGTGTGGGAGATCGTTACGGAGCGAATCCCGGCGCTGGAAAAACAGATCGAACGCGTCGGCAGCGAGAATCAGTAGCGGGAATCGTTTTACTCGCCGCGGAAGGGGTCAGGTCGAAACCGAAACTGACGACACCTCGATACGGAATTTCCGCTTGGTGCTCGCAGTCGTCAGTTTCGGTTTCGACCTGACCCCTTCCGCTCTCGCGAGAATTTCGGGAACGCGCTGCATCCCAAACGCGATTCAGTCGCCGCGAACGCGCTAAACTCGTCCCGTGCTATTCACGAAATACCTGCGCGATGGGGTGCGGAGTGGGGCGATCACGCGGAGCGTTCGGGTCTGGATGAGTCCGCGCGTTCGTGCGGGCGTGCGATACCGATTCGAGGAAGGGGAGATCGAAGTCGATTCCATCGTTTCGATCACGATTGAACAGATCACGCCTCGTCTTGCTCGCGAATGCGGGTTCGCCGGTGTTAGCGATCTTCTCAAGGTCGCAAAGCATGGGAGGGGCGAGAACGTGTACCTGGTCGATTTCCACTTCATTGCGCCGGAGAGTGGCGGCGGTGCGTTCTGAATAAATCGCACCGATGGGAGCGGTGACGTGGGATATCCGAGAAATCGCGAAACGTCCGAGCTGGCAAAAGGCCAATGAGGCTGACTGGAAAGGCAAATCCGTGCGACAACTGAGACAGTTGAAAGCAAACGAACGTGAAGTACTACTCGAAACGTTGAGAGCGCGTTTCGCTAAGAACATGCAACGGCATGAAGGTCTTGAATGGACCAAGGTGCAGGCAAACCTGGAAGCGAACCCGGAAAAGCTGCGGTCACTCAATGAAATGGAAAATACGGGCGGCGAGCCGGATGTCGTTGGCCGTGATCAAAAGACGGGCGAGTACATTTTCTATGATTGTTCCGCGGAGAGTCCCAGCGGCCGCAGGAGTCTTTGTTACGACCGGCAAGCGCTCGATTCGAGAAAAGAGAATAAGCCGAAGAGCAGCGCGATGGACATGGCCGGCGCCATAGGCATTGAGATGCTGACGGAAGATCAATATCGGGAGCTGCAGAAACTGGGAACGTTCGACACCAAGACATCGAGCTGGATCACAACACCTTCCGATATCAGAAAGCGCGGCGGCGCCATCTTCGCCGATTACCGCTACGGACATGTCTTCGTGTATCACAACGGCGCGGAGTCCTACTATGCTGCGAGAGGGTTCCGAGGGCTGCTAAAGGTCTAGGAGGTTGGAGTTTTGGAGTCGTTCACCTAATCCTTCGCAATGGCCGTGAGCTGGTTCATCAGCAACCGCCAGTGGCCCTTGTCGTTTTTCCAGATGTGGGTGCTGCGAAATTCCCCCGACACTTCTTTGCCGTTGTAGCGGCCTGCCAGCGTGATTTGCGAGGTGACGATGGCGACGTCGCCATGGATTTTCACTGCGATCTCACCCTCGTGCTTGATCGATTCGACGGCGGTGACGCCGGACTTG
Source organism: Thermoanaerobaculia bacterium (assembly GCA_963719365.1). Classification (GTDB taxonomy): domain Bacteria; phylum Acidobacteriota; class Thermoanaerobaculia; order Gp7-AA8; family Gp7-AA8; genus JADGNZ01. The sequence goes on from OY970380.1 coordinate 5,128,027, forward strand.
AGATCGGCGAGGCGCTCCGCTTTGGTTCGGATCACCCCGTGGGCGTTGATGGAGATGTAGTCATCGGTCCAGATCTGTTCGAGCGCGGATAGGTCCTTCTTGACCAGCGCCTGACGATAATGGAGCACGGCGCTTCGAACGTCCTGCTCGGGCGAGGCGGAGATGGAGACGGCGAGAAGCAGGAGGGCGGTTGTGATGGCGGTGGTCAGCTTAGTCATGATTTGGAACATATAACGGCTGGAAGGTTGGATGAGGGAGTTCTTGCCCCTCATCCGGCCTTCGGCCACCTTCTCCCCACAAAAGGCGTGGGGAGAAGGCGCTCGATGAGTGAGCGTCGCGAACAGTTAGTGTTACTCCTTCCCCCTCACCGTCGCTGTGACCACTACGATCAGCGCTTTGTCGCCCATCGTTGTTGTGCCGATGACTACTTTTTCGTTTTGGCGAACGGACACCGGCGTTTCGAATCCGACCGATTGGTATTGGATCGGTTGAGCGCCGCCGACGGTGATGGGGACGCGCATCGAGAATTCGAAGTTCTGGATGTCGATCGAAGGATGCTCGGAGCCGGTGGTGGTGATTCGCATCAAGTGGTAGGTGTAGAGGATCGGCTGGCCTTCGCGGACGGCCATGCCGAGGAGGGTGGGCTCGGCGACGCCGGACCCGGTGATGCCGTTGCCGGGTTTCGTGCGCTGCACCACCGCTGTCATCAGGCCGTAGTGCGCGTAACGGAGCGTCGACTGGAGTTGCTTGACGACGGGCGCCAATTCTTCGGGGATGGTCTCGGCGCCGGCGAGCGGCGTCTTCGATCCGATCAGTACGGAGATTTTCATCTCGATGTCTGGCGTGTCGGCTACAGGATGATCGAGCCGTGCGATGGCGCTCTCGATGGCGGCGATGTTCTCTTTGAAATCGCGCGCGGTGATCGTGTGCAGGTCTTCGTTGACGCTGAGCGCGGTGCCTTTGAAGCCGCTGCCGAGGAGTTTGATCGACGAGGCGATCTCGCGCGCGTCGCGGTTGTGAACTTCGAAGACTTTGCTCTGCAGCTCGCGCGTGGTGTTGTACTCGTCTGACGTTTTGTCAGTGCTCTTTTCCTGTGCGATCGCGGCAGTGGAGATGAGTAGTGACGCGAGGATGACGATGAGTCGTTTCATGAGTTGCCTCCTGTTGTTGTCGGGGTCTGGTTCGCGATCCAGATGATGCGGACGTCGGGATCCGAGGTCCGGATTTCCATTCGGATGGTTTGGTACTCGGGGTTCTGCGGCGGGCGATGCTTCGGCCGGTAGATGGCGCGTGCGACCGGCTGTTTTGCGGGCGCTTTCGGGATCGACGATTTCGCTGATTGAACGGTGATTGACTGCTGTGCCGCGCGGGCAGTCTCGATGGGTTTGTTCACCTGCAGAGCCGCCGGCGTCCTGGCAACGATCGAAGGCGGTACCGGCCGTCTGACTACGAAGCTGATGCCGACGGCAATGACCAGCAGCGCGGCAATGGCAAGCCGCGCGAACAGCGGGATTCCGCGCCGATTGTTTTGGGCGCTGACCTTTGCCATTACGTTGCCGCGGATCGCGGCCAGATCGTCATCGGTCAGCGGATGCGTCGAACGGAACTCGGTCATCTTCATCGCGAACCTCCTCGCGCTTCGATCCATGCACGCAGCTTCGCGCGTGCTTTGCTGATTTGCACCCGCACCGTCGCGGGCGAACTGCCGAGGATTGCGGCTACTTCGTCGGTGGACAACTCTTCGACGTCGCGCAGGATGATCGCCAGCCGCTCTTTCGCCGGCAGCGCGTCGATGGCGCGCGTCAGCATTGCGACGTCATCCTTCGCTGCGAGATCGTCATCCGCGGCGCGGGCGCTGCTGGCGATGCTCATGGCGGAATCGAACGGCGCGAAGATCCAGCGGCGTCTCCGTTTCTTCTCCAGATCGCGGCAGACATTCACCGTGACGCGGAAGAGCCATCCGAAAAAGTTCTGCTGCTCGTCGTAGCCGTGCAGGTGGCGGAAGACGCGCAGGAACGTCTCCTGCGTCGCTTCCTTGACCTCTTCGGCATCGCCGAGAATCCGCCACGAAAGCAGTGCCACACGATGTTGCGATGCGAGCATGATCTCCTCGAATGCACGCTCGTTCCCGTCGCGAGCCAGGCGGATTGCCGCGAGGAGCGCCGGCGCCGTCTCCGATCTCCTCGGCGCTGCGCTTACATCCATCGTCAACAGCGCCTCGGCAGTCATCGTTCGTGCGTTCTCAAACAACCTCTACTCGGGTGAGGAGGAGATCGTTTATTGGACGAGAACGAAGAGGAGAGGTCTCATCTGCGACATCTGCGGAAAGGCTTTATCCGCAGATGTCGCAGATGGATACAGATGAAAAGCCCCTACTTCTTGGCGTGCGCTTCGTCGAGTGCGGCCAGCACCTCTTCCGCGTGGCGCTTCGTGTCGACCTTTTTCCAGATCTTCTTGATCTTGCCGTCGGGGCCGATCCAGAACGTCGTGCGGGCGATGCCCCAGTAACGCTTGCCGTACATGTTCTTCTCTTTCCAGACGCCGTACATTTTCACGATGTCGCCCGTCGAGTCGGAGAGGAGCGGGAAGTTGAGCTCGTACTTGCCACGGAACTTATCGTGGCTCTCGAGCGAGTCGGTGGAAACGCCGAGTACGACCGCGTGGGCTTTGCTGAGATCGGATTCATGATCGCGGAACGAGCACGCCTCGGCCGTACATCCCGGCGTATCGTCCTTCGGATAAAAGTAGAGGATGACGTCCTTCCCCTTGTGCTCTTTCAACGTCATCTCTTTGCCGCGCGTCGACGGCAGACGAAAATCGGGAGCGACGTCGCCGACTTTCGGTTCGTAGAAGTCTTGCATGGGTTCTCCTTGTGAGATCAGTGATTAGTCGATTAGTCGATTAGTCGATTAGTGGCCTCGTACTGCAACCCTGCCGATCCACCAATCGACGAATCACTAATCTACTAATCCACTGCTCTAATTCACTCCGCTTCCGAACAATACCTTCTCGGCAATCAGCACGGCGTTCAGTGCGGAGCTCCGGCGGAGATTATCGCAGACGGCCCACACCCAGAATCCGCCGCGAATCGATGCATCTTGCCTGACCTCGGCGATCAGAACTTCGTCCTTGCCCGCCGCGTCGATCGTGCCGAAGGCTTGATCGCCCTCCGCGAACGCGATCGCAGCGTTCTCGCGCAACGACGCCGTGATCTGTTCGACGCTGAGATCGTCTTCCGTTCGGATGAAAAGCGAGAACGTGTGGCTGTGAAAGATCGTCCCCTGCGTCATCATTAGCGCCAGTTCCGTCGTGGGATCGGTGAGCGCGCGGACCTGCGAGACGATGGACTCGTCGTTCCGCTCCGGCGCCGGGTAAAGATTGAAGGCCAGTTGCCGGCCGAACACTTCCTGCGGCACGGTTTGAATATTGAGGACGCTGATCGTCTGCCGCGCCAGCTCCTCCACGCCGAGCGGGCCCGACTCGGACGCCGGCTGCACGACCGTCGCGATGCAACTCTCCACGCGGCTGATGCGCTCGATCTGGTGAAGAATCAGCGCGATCGGAATCGCTGCCGGATGCGGCGAGATGAGTAGCCGGTCCCGCGCGTCGATCTCGTCGAGATTCACGCCCGCGATGGCCAGCTTGCCATCGGCTGCGCCGGACGGCTGTGAGAGATCGATCGCCACAAAGTTGTCATCGTCGTAGCGCTCGATCCATTCGCGATTCTTTTCGCCCGGTCCGCAGAAGAAAACGACTTCGCAATCTTCCATCTCGTCATCAGAAACAGGGAGCACGACCGCCGGCTCGTCGCCGATCTCGGTCAGCAATCCGGTGGCCGTTCCGCTGCTGTCGAGCAGAACGACTTTGTCGAACGGAAAGGCGCGCTCGCGAAGGATCGTCTGAATCTCCGTTCCGACCAAAGTCTGCGGATTGACGATGGCGAGGCGGTAGCCGGACGGTTTCTTGGGCTCGGTCATTTGCGGGCGTGATTTGTAGCACACACGTCAAAGGCTTTTTCACGCGGAGGCGCGGAGGAGCGGAGAAACCTCCGTGTTCTCCGCGTGAAATGGCTTTCAACTACGCCGTGGGCGGAGTCGGCAACGTAACGGCCGGAATCGCTGGCGGAAACACGATCGTCCAAAGGCGGATCAGCGGCCCCGAGGCGAGGTAGGCGAGGGCGAAGAAAAGGAGGAATGGGCGCGGCCAGGCCCAGGCAACGGCCAGGATCGCGGCGATGACCACGATGTACATCAGCGACCGGCCCTTTTGGAAATTGATGCCCTTCTGCGCGCGCCAGCGGATCGGCGACACCATCGCGAACGCGGTGAGACCGGTGAGGATCACGATCACGATAGCGAAGCGATGATCGAGCACCGGCGCAGGTGCGTAGTAGATGACCGCGGCCAGCGTCAGCGCTCCGGCAGGGCTGGGCAAGCCGACGAAGTAGCGGTAATCGGTCTTTCCAGTCTGGACATTGAATCGCGCCAGTCGCAGCGAAACGCTGACCAGAAAAAGGAAGGCAATGCCGACGCCGAGCTTGCCGAGGGATTGAAGGCCCCAGGCGTAGACGAGAACGGCGGGAGCGCAGCCGAACGTCACCACGTCCGCGAGCGAGTCGTACTCCTTGCCGAACTCGCTCGTTGCGCCGAGCTGGCGGGCCACGAGTCCGTCGAACGTGTCGAACACGGCGGCGATCAGCAGCGAGATGCAGGCGATCTCGAACGCATGCACCGCCAGGTCCGTCCGGCCGAGCGCAATCGCTTCCGCGCCACGCATGCTGTTCACGATCGACCGGAAGCCGAAGAAAATGTTCAGCATCGTGAACGACGTGGGCACGATGTAGACGCCGCGGCGAAGGTTCTTCCGGACGTCCTGCCGCTGCATCATTTCGCTCCGAGCTCGGCGACGACCGTCAGTCCGACTTTCACTTTGTCGCGCATGCCGACTTTGATGACCGCGCCGGCCGGGAAGAACATATCGACGCGCGAGCCGAACTTGATCATGCCGACGCGCTCGCCGCGCACGACCTCATCGCCTTCTTTTTTGTCGAAGACGATGCGGCGCGCCAGCAGTCCGGCAATCTGTTTGAAGGCCAGCGTTGCGCCATGCTTGTCTTCGACGACGATGAGATTCTGCTCGTTCTCCGTCGATGACTTCTCGGCGAATGCGGCGATCTTCTTTCCCGGGTTGTAGCGGTAGTGAATGATCTTTCCGCTGATCGGTGCGCGGTTCACGTGCACGTCGAAGACCGACATGAAGATGCTGACCTGCCGCGTGAGGCCCGGCCAGATTTCGCCGTCGGGGATGTCTTTGATCTGGACCACGGTCCCGTCGGCGGGGGAGAGGACGTCGACGTGATGTTCGGAGCCGCTGCGGCGCGGATCGCGGAAAAAATTGATGAGGAAGATGGCCAGCAGGCCGAGGACGATGGCGGCGATCGTCCACTGAATCAGCAGCGCCGCCGCTGTCAGGATGAGGACTGGAATCAGGAACAGCCAACCCTCAGGCGCCCACGGCACTTTCGACATTTGGCGGATGGTAGTGCAAAGGCGGAGCCGTTGGGAAGGCGGGGGCGCTGCCGTCAGGAAATCGGATGGCGAGCACATTGCAGTCTCAACTGCATGAAATGGAAGCTACTTAGCGTGATCGAAAGATCGCCTGCAGAGTGCTACAATTTCCAGCGAAGGTACTTCGAAGGAGGATAGAGGATGTCGAATCAAATCGCTGACATTCAACGGATTCTCAGCACCGAAGACAACGAGTTTCGTCAATGGCTCGACGAGCATCATGCATGCGAGTCGCGGCTTGGCGAGCTCACAGCGAAGGACGAGGTCTCCACCGATGAAGAGCTCGAAGAGAAAACGTTGAAGAAGCGAAAACTCCAGTTGAAGGACCAGATGGCCGCCCGGATCCGCACCTACGAGAATTCAAACGCGATGGCGTAGCGGATCGACGACACACCTGATCAACAGAGCCGCCGGCGAGGCGGCTCTTTCTTTTTGCGGGAGTTTTTAGTGGATTAGTAGATGAGTCGATTAGTGATTAGGAAGAAAGAGATCTCAGAAGTCAGTGGCGAGAGGTCAGCGGTCAGAGATCGGAGATCAGAGACAGTGGTCGAGGCAGAACGTCGACCGCGTCTCTCTGATCTGCGGGAAGTCTCCGATCGCTGACCTCTGATCTCTGGTCACTGTTTCCACTAATCCACTGCTCACTAATCTACTAATCTACTATTCACACCCGTGCCGCGTTCCCTCACCACTGCCGCTGTCGTTCTGCTCGTTCTCGCCGCGCTCATCACGCCGATGCAGCGCGATCTCTTTGTCGGCGACGAAACGAAATATGGCCAAGTCGTTCGCGAGATGCGCGCCACGGGCGCGTTCTTTCTGCCGACGCTGAACGGCACGCCGTTCACGCACAAACCTCCGCTCCACTTCTGGTTCATCGACCTTCTGACCATCCCCCTTGGCGTCTATTCCACCTGGGCGTTCGTGCTGCCATCGCTGATAGGACTCGTGTTTCTGCTTTGGCTCATGTGGCGCATCGGCGGTCCGCTCGCTGCGTTCATCTGCGGCTCCTCGATGATGGTCTGGACCTCGGCGCAAAGCGCGCGGATGGATGTGACGTTCACAGCGTTCCTCGTGCTCGCGTTCTGGCAGCTCGAGCAATTCTTCGAGCGCGAAGATTTTCGCGCGCTGCTTTGGTGCGGCATCGCTATCGGCATCGCCATCCTGATCAAGGGCCCGATGGCCCCCGTGATCGCGATCGTGTTGTTCCGACTGGAATGGTGGCGCCGCCGCCGCTTGCCGCGCGGCAATTACGCGCCGGCGCTTCTGGCGATGATCGTGATCCCGCTCCTCTGGTTCATCCCCGCCATGATTCTCGGCGGCAGCGCCTACACGCACGACGTCATCGTTAAACAGACCGCCGGCCGCGCCATCGCTTCATGGGTTCACAACGCCCCGCCTTGGTTCTACGTTGCGCACCTTCCCGCATCGCTCTTTCCGTGGTTCTTTCTGGCGTGCGTGGCCGTGTTCGCGCTCTGGCGCACGCAAGGCTTTCTGATTCGCTGGATCATCGCCGTGCTCGTCCCGTACTCGATGATGAGCAGCAAACTCGACGTCTACATGATGGCCATGATCCCGCCGATTGCATTGCTGATCGCGCGCTACGTGAACGGGACGGAGCGCGATGATTTAGTGGAGCGCCAAGACTTAGTGGAGCGCCGGCGGCCCGCCGGCTGGACCGCCGCCGGCCCGGCGGCGAACCTCATCGCCAACGGCCTGATCGCGTTAATCGCCATCGCCGCCCTCTTCATGAACCCAACCCGCATCAAAGGCCCCGAGTCCGCACTCATCCAACTCCCCGCCGTACGAACGCTTCTCATCGTCACAGCCACCGCCGCCCTCATCGCCTTCGTCATCGCAACCCGCGCATCACTCACAACATCGACCATCGCCACCGGACTCGTGCCCATCATCGCGATGGCCTTCATCGCCATCGCCTTGATGCCGGTCGTGAACGACCTAGTGTCCACGCGTCCGCTCGTCACGGCATTGCAGCAACAGCAAGTGCCACCCGAACAAATCGCGCTCTACGCCGCGCCGTACCTCTGGACGCGCGATCTTCCCCGCGAATACGAGCGCGTCGTCTACGCTGATCCGGCGATCCTGGCGAAAACGAAACCGGCTGTGATCGTCACCGCTCGCGCCCACGCAAACGAGATCGCATCGGCGCTGAACGGCTATCACGTCGTCACATCGCTGCGCATGATCGGGAAATGGTTCGATGTCTATCGACAATAAGCGCCGCCTCGCCGCCGCCGCGTTTATCGCGCTGCTCGCGCTGTCGGTCTTCTGGCCGTCGCCGGCGATCGCGGTCAACAACGTTTGCTGTCACGCGCAGCTCGGCGTCGACGACCTCTCCTTCCTCGGACGCGAGGCGCCATCGTGGGATGTCGCCTTCTGGTTCATCGCCGGCCTCTTCGCGCTCGTAGTTCTTCATCCATCGACCGGCTACCAGGCCCACGATTTCGCCGAGGCCTGGAAGCTCGTGCGCGCGACGCGCCTGCGCGTACGCAAGGCCGATGCGATCGCCGCCGTCTGCGGGGCGATGATCATTGCGCTTATCTGGCGGTTCGCCGATGCGCCCGTTACCGACTGGGCCGAGCGCATTCAGTCATCGGGGATTCAGGACGCGATCCGTTTCGCCAACCGTTTCGGCGGCGGGATGAACCCGCCGATGGTCGTGCTCTTCTTTCTCATCGCCGGCGTCGCCTATCGTTATCACCGCTGGATTGCCTACGCCGTGGCGATGGCGTTCAGCGGCGCGGCCGCCGGCATCGTTGTCCAGATCATCAAATACGCCGCCGGCCGCACGCGCCCCGAGCTCTGGCTCGGCCCGTTCCAGCACGCCCGCGCCGCCGCCACCTCCTTCCCCAGTGGCCACACCGTCGGAGCCTTCGCTCTGGGTGGCGTGCTGATGCTCACTTCACCATCCCGCACGATGCGTATCGCCGCATTCCTTTTGGCGCTCTCCGTCGCCGTTTCGCGCGTCCTCGCCTTCCGCCACTGGACCAGCGACGTCATCGCCTCCGCCGCAATCGGGATCCTGATCGCGGCGGTGGTGGTGCGAGGAGTGAGAGTTACGAACGTGGACGCCGAGGCAAAGTGAACCAATCAAGTGTGACGGCGTAATCCGCAATCCGAGTTGACCATATTTGTTGACCATGTTAGCGTCGAACCGTGAAAGAGATGCCGATCTCGAAGTTCAAGGCCACGTGCCTGGCCGTTCTCGAGCAGGTGCGAAAGACCAGACGCCCCGTGCGCATCACGCGATACGGCAAACCGGTCGCCGAAGTCGTCCCTCCTTCCCCGGAGACGCCGGGCAAGCGTGTACTCGGATTCATGGCCGGTCGTATGGAAGTTCGCGGCGACATCGTTCACGCCACTCCCTGGCTCGATTCGGAAGAAGCGACATCGTTTAAGTGAAGCTCCTGCTCGATACACACATCCTCCTTTGGGCCGTGCTCGAACCGCGGCGACTCACTCCGCGAGTGCGGCGTCTTCTCGACAGTGTCACGACGGAGATCTGGATCTCGCCGGTAACCGCCTGGGAGCTGCTTCTTCTGATCGAAGGTGGGCGAATCACGCTGGACATGCCTTTCGAGCAGTGGCTCGCGGACGTACGCAGCAAACTGGCGCTTCATGAAGCGCCCCTGACTCACGAAGTCGTTCTGGCGGCGCGCGACGTTCGGATCGCCCACGCCGATCCCGCCGATCGTCTGCTCGCTGCCACAGCGCGCTACTACCAGCTACGTCTCGTCACCGCAGACGAGCGGCTGCTGGACGGCACTGGCTTTGTGACGCTGGCCAACTGACCGGTGCCAAACGGGTGAGCACCAGAATCGCGGTGAAACCGGGGGCGTACCCGAAAAACAAGTCGTGGCGAGCTAATCGGCATTTCTCACACTCTTATCCCAGCTCTCCCGTCGAGCGCCTTCTCCTCCACGTTTTTCAGTGGGGGAGAAGGTGCCGAAGGCGGATGAGGGGGCGTTTGGCTGTCGCGTCGACGTTGCACAAACGCTGGGCTTTATTGGCCGCAAACGAACGTGTGTCCGATCTTGCAATGCCCCCCTCATCCGGCTTCGCCACCTTCTCCCCCCGCAAAAGGCGCGGGGGGAGAAGGCGCTCGATTGATGGGAGTCGCTAATCGTGTGAGAAATGCGGGCTAACTCAACCGCCTCACGCCTTGAACTTGATCGTGCACCCAAACGCGCGCGTGGCTTGATTCGACACCGTCTTGCCGGCCAGCAGCTCGTCGAGGGCGTTGGCGAGGCCGGTCGTGCGGCGCTCTTCGGGTTTGGCACTGTCGTCGACGTAGCCGCGGTAGCGGAGCGTGCCGCTGCCGTCGATCACGTAGACGTGCGGCGTCACGCGGGCGCCGTACGCGCGGGCGATCGCGCTGTTGCCGTCCTTGAGGTATGGATAGGGATAGCCCTTCTCCGCCGCGCGCGACTTCATCTCCGCCAGCGACTCTTCTGAATACTGCGACTCGTCGTTCGAGTCGATGGCGTAGAAGGTGATGCCCTTGGCCTGATACTGCTTCGCCAGCTCGATGATGCGCGATTCGAAGGCTTTCGCGTACGGACACTGGTTGCAGGTGAAGACGACGACGGAGACCTTGCCATCGCCTGGATGAAAGGCCACGGTCTTGCCATCGACGGCATTCACGAGCGAGAACTGCGGTGCCTTCGCGCCGATCGAAAGCTCATCGGCATTCACGCAGGCGACGGCGGAAACGAGAAGCAGGAACGAGAGCAGCGACCTCATGGTGGTTTTCATTGCATCCTCCTGAGCAGTTTGCGCAACTCGGCGATCGTAGTGTCTTTCTTGATCGGCCCCTGATGGCGCCAGATCTCGCGGCCCGACGCATCGAAGGCGATCGTGACCGGGATTTCCCCTTCGAAATGGTAGTAGCTGGAGAGATCGTCGGCGTTGCCTTTGTAGTAAACATTGAGGTAGCCGATCCAGTGCTGGTCGAGGAAGTGGGCTACGTTCTCGCGTTTGGCGCCCGGGATCATGTCGTCCATCGACACGCCGACCATCGTCACCTCCGGCCCGAACGCCGCGTTGATCATGCGCAGATCCGGCATCTCGGCGACGCAGGGGACGCACCACGTGGCCCAGATGTTCACGACGCGGATTTTGGCGTGGCGGGGAAAGAAAGCGTTGATCTTTGAGGGAGCGGTGACGTCATGCAGATCGGCGGCCGAGGCGGTGGTCGCGAGAAAGAGGATCGCAAGAATCGAACGTCGCATGCTGGCGAGGAAACTGCCAGACGCGTCGTGATATTCACGGCCAGATGCTCGAGATTCGGGGGTCGGGAGTCGGAGCAGGCTGCACGATGCTCGCGCGATACGCTGCGCTTCTCCGACACCCGACACCCGACAGCCGAGAGCGCACGCACACCGTTTGCAGATAGAAACCCAATGACAGTCATCGTTCTCTTCGGCGGCCGCAGCGATGAGCGGCACGTCTCAGTCGCATCCGCGCAAAACATCGTTCGCTCACTCGACGCGCCGCTGGCCTGGTTCTGGGCTCCGAACGGCGCGGTGCACGATGTTCATCGCGACGATCTGCTGACTCACAAAAACTCGTTCACCGATGATTTCGAGCCCACGCGTCCGGCCATCTGGCCTGATCTCGAGCAAGCACTCGACACGCTCCCGGTCGAGGATCCCGTTTTCCTGCTCGCGCTGCACGGCGGCGAAGGGGAGGACGGCAGCGTGCAGCGTTTGCTGGAAGCGCGTCGGATTCCGTTCACAGGCTCCGGTTCGGCAGCGAGCGCCGTCGCGTTCGACAAAGGGCGGGCGAAGGAGATCGTGGAAAACCGACTGCGTGTCGCCGAATCGCTCGTCGTCGATGATGTTCGCGCCATCGATGGCAGCATCGCCGCGATGCTCAAGCGGCACGACAAAATCGTGCTCAAGCCGGTCGCCGGCGGATCGTCGCGCGGTCTCTTCTTCGTCGATCGAAACACGGATACCGGACCGATCGTTGATGCGATTCTCGCGATGAAGGTTCCCTACATCCTCGAGCAGTTCATCGCCGGCCGCGAGCTGACCGTCGGAGTGGTCGACGGCGAGAACGGACCGCGCGCGCTACCGGTGATCGAGATCGAAACCGATCCCGGCTTCTCCTTCGACTACGAAGGCAAATACCTCGGCAAAGGAACCCGCGAGATCTGTCCCGCCAAAATCCCGGACGCGATCCGCGACGAAGCGCAGCAGATGGCAATCGCCGCACACACCGCCCTCGGATGCGAAGGCTACTCGCGCAGCGATCTGATCTTCGCCGACGACGGGCTGTACTTCCTCGAACTGAACACGCTGCCGGGACTGACCAGCACTTCGCTGGTGCCACAGCAATTGAAGGAAGGGGGGATCTCGTTTCGCGATTTTCTGGAGCAGCAGATCGCGTTTGCTCGTTAAAGGCGTTTCACGCGGAGACGCGGAGAACACGGAGGCTTTTCTCGGCGTCCTCCGCGTCTCCGCGTGAAACGGTTTTTCAAAACGAACTAATACTTTCCCCCGCATTCCGGACAGAACTTCGGCGTCCCCTCCGCCTCATGCCCGCATGACGCGCATTTCTTTTTCGCCGAATACGCGGTGCCGCACTCCGGACAGAACTTGCCGCCCTGCGATTTCGCGCCGCACGATGCGCAGACGGCGCCCGAGACTTGATCGACCTTGCGCGATTTCGTCCAATCCACTTCGCGCGCCTTGGCCTGCACCTGTTCCCTTGCTGCCTCCGCTTGTGCGGCCGCCAGCTCTTCGTCCATATCCGGCGCGCAACTCTCGCAGAGTCCGGCCTTCTTGTTCCAGCACACCGGCTCGCAGACCCAATTGCCGCAACGCGTGCACTGTTTGAAGATCGGCGAGATCTCGTCGACCGCTTCCTTCAGCGCGCTGTCGTGCGCGGGCCCGCCAACGGCGCGTTGGATCTCGTAGGAGCTGTCCGCCACGCCGCCGAAGATGCCACCGAAAAGGTTCCCCGCCACGCGCGCGGCGGAGCTGAGCGTTCCCATCGTCGACGTTTTGAACGTCGACATGTAGCCGTTTTTGCACTTCTCGCAGTAGAACTTGAACTGGTAACCGCGATCGGTCGATAGGTCTTCGTAGTTTCCGGTAAAGCGGATGGGAACCATGAGCGAGCTCCTTGAGTTTTGGGTCTTCTAGAATTAGTGCGCGAAAAAGTCAAGGCAACCCGGCACCGAGCCGGCAAAGTCGCGGGAGCTCAGACGGTAAATTCAGTGATCTTGAATTCCTGAACGTGAACCTTCACCGCGAGGATGCCTGTCTGCTTTTGAATGTCTTGCGCCGGCTATTCTTTCCCGAATCCTGTGGCACTTCATTGGAAGGGCGGAATAGCCACCACAGCGCGAAGCCGGCTCCGAATACGCCAATGATGCTGTAGAAATGCGCACTGGCTCCCCAGAAGTTTCGCGCGAACGCACTGTAATTCCGTTCGCTCCACGGTCCCAGCCGCAATGCATAAATCGACTCCACGTTCACAATGATCGCGGCAATGTGTACCGCGGCGAGCGCAAGGCTTGCCAGCACGAAGCCGCGGATATTTCGATCGCTGATAGGACGCTTATTCACTGCGAACAGCGTCGTGAGCAGGATGATGTTCGCCGTGAGGTCCATGAGCGTAAGACCGGGACGCGGCGATGAACGGGGGAAGTCGTCCCGATCGATCGTCAATTCCGTTCCGCCTGCAATCAGCCGCGTGACGGCCGGCCGCTCTACCATACGGATCAATGGCTCCGTCATTGTGGCCAACAGGCGCGCATAGGGCGCGGACAATCCCCACCACAACGCCAGTCCGAGCAGAAAACCGGCTGCGCCTTTAGCGAGATTTGGCCACAGGTCTTTCAGCAAACTTCCAGCTCCATAGTACGAACATCGAAATGGCGGCGAGAATGATGAGCGACTGCCAGACGGCAACATGGAAAAGGTCGAATACCTGCCGGTAGTGTTCGCCCAGCCAGAACAATGAACTGAGACGGACGATGTTCAGCAGCTCGATGGCAATGCTGCAAATCACAAGACCGGCCAGACGCGATCGCAGCGTTGCCGGAAATGCCAGGATTGCCGCGGCCAGCAGCAGCGTCGCTTCAACACCATTGCAGCCATTGCGAACGTCGAGTGCAAATCGCGCAGAATGCATGATGGTTCCCTGCGCATCGACGCCACCCTCGGCCGCGCGCAGCAAACCCGCCAACGCCCTCGCCACGACCTCGGTGAACGGAACAATGACGGCATCGTTCACCTGATTGAGCGCGATCACGCCATACAAAACGAGAAGCACCGCGCCGAACTTCGCGACAAAGATAATCCTGGGTTTGACGGGGCTCGCTGCCATTCGTGGTTGGAGGTTACCAGATCCGACCAACGTGAAAGGCTCGCGCGCGCGAGCCTTTCACGCCTGGAGTCAGTGATCTCAGATCGAAAGCCGGTTCATGACGAACAACCCGGCGGCGACAAGCAGCACCATGAGAATCATCAGACCGGCGATGTTGAGCGTTGGGCCTCCAGCGGGTTGTGCCGCGAGGATCGCGATCGTGTACGCGCGGCTGCCCTGACAGCCAGCCGAGTCGGTGGCGCCAATCGTGACGTTGAAGATGCCCGGCTGCTGCGGCGCACCGGCGATCAGTCCCGTTGTGGAGTTCAGCAAGAGTCCGGGTGGTAACGAGCCCGCGATGATTGCGAAGGTATACGGCGCCGTTCCTCCCGACGCTGTAATCGTTTGTGCGTAGGGTTGCAGCGTCGCTCCGGGCGGAAGGGTGGTGGGGTTGACGATGATCGCGGGGCAACCGGCGTTTGCAATCGTAATCGTGTATTGACGGCTACCCGAGCAGCCGCTTGCGTCGGTCGCTGTGATTGTAAACGTGAACGTGCCGGACACGGTTGGGGTCCCGGTGATCGCGCCGGTGGCGCTGTTCAGAATCAGATTCGTAGGCAGCGCGCCGCTTGACACCGAAAACGCGTAGGGTGCCGTACCGCCCGACGCAGATACGCTCTGATTGTAAGGAATGCCGATCGTGCCATTCGGCAGCGTTGCCGGATTCACCGTGATGATCGGGCAGGCCAGCACGCCGCAGGTGTTCATGTTGTTGGCATCGAGCGTCACCGCACCGTTGCGCGCCAGCGCGCGTCCCGAGCTGTTCGAGCCGGTCGTGAATGTGATGCTCGAGAGGGCCAGAATGTCGCCCGCGAACGACGATCCCGTGCCGATCGTCGCGGAACTACCGACCTGCCAGTAGGCCTTGTTGCAACTGCTTCCGCCGTTGTTGATGACGGTGACGGACGAGCCGGACGCCGTCGTCAAGGCGCTGCCGATTTTGAACAGAAACAACGCATTCGCATTGCCGAGTGCATTGAGCGTCAGCGTGCCGGTGAGCTGTGCGGTGGACGCATAACAGTAGACGCCCGGCGTCAGCGTCAAACCGCCCAGATCCTGTCCGGTCAGATCAACGGTGCAGGGAGTGGAGGCGATGTTGTTGTACGCGGTGGTGAGGTCGTTCTGCGCCTGCATCGCAACTGCGTCGTTGCTGTGAATCGCGCCTCCGACGACGACGCCGGGAGGGAAGCCGGTCACGGAGCTGCCCGGGCTGACACCGACGTTTCCATTGACCGTTGTTGCGCCGGTGTTGGTGACGGCAGATCCGGCCAGCACGCCGAAATTCTGCGCGGTGCCGAGGGAGATCTGGGCGAATGCGGCGGATGCGCTGAAAAGGAGAAGCGTCGCCAGCCCGGTGCCCGCGAGAAGGTTGTTTCGTTTCATGTCAGCCTCTTTCGATAGGAACGTAGTGGGGGCGTGAAGGAAATGGTGCCGCGGGCAGGCAGGCATGGGTTTCTTCAAGCGGAGCAAGAACCCGCTTGCAGTCCGCATGCCGGTCAGGGAAGTACTTTGCGGATCGAGTCGCATTGACGGCGCATCTTTTCGGTCGTCTGAGGATGGAGGCAATGGCGGCCGTGCGCGAGACCCGAGCAACGCTGCCGAGGTCTCGGGCTCGTCTGTCGCGGCAGGCTGATCAGGCGCTGACTGAATGAACGTATGGGAGCATACGCCTCTTTTCCTTTGTCAAGTTTTCCGCGAGCATATAGCCGAGTCTGCTTATTTCCAATTTGGCAACGAACCGGCCGTCGATTGCCAATCATGGCAGGGCGCGTGCAGTCGCTCCCATCATGCATGGCCACATCCTCAGACAACTCCGCGAAGCGAAAGGACGCAGTCAGGCCGACGTCGCCCGAAGCGCGGGGATTTCTCCGGCGCAACTGGCGCGTCTCGAAGCGAATCAGCGGGGACTCTATGTTGAGGACTTCGTCAACATCGCCGCGGTTCTGGGCGAAAAGCCCGGCAACCTTCTGCCAAACGACCTCGGCGACATTGCGCACCTGAAGCCGCTCATCGATCGATTGACGACGGTTCGCCCCGAGGTGCTTCCTCGTGTCACGGCGATCATCGAAGAGATTGTCATGCTGACTAAGGATGTGACTGCGCCGGCAGCAAACGGCCCGTCATAAGAATCGAGAACAAAATAATCGGAAGATCAATCACGATCTGACGCTATGTGAGCGGAAAAAGGCAGGACATTTATGGGATTACTCTGGTTCATCATCATTGGCGCAATTGCCGGCTGGCTCGCTGGCCGTTTCATGAAAGGCCATGGCTTCGGACTTCTCGGTGACATCGTGGTCGGCATTGTGGGCGCATTCATCGGCGGCTATCTCTTCAGCTCCCTCGGTGTGAGCCTTGGCGGCGGATTGATTGGCACACTGATCGTGGCGTTCATCGGCGCGGTGCTCCTGCTCTTCATCGTGCGACTCTTCACAGGACGCAGCCGGAGATCGTGGTCTTGAGCGCAATCAAGATTGTCGCGATCCTTTTGATTGTGGCCGGCATTGCCGGCCTCATATACGGCAAATTCACCTACACGAAATCGACGCACGACGTAAACCTCGGCCCAATCGAATTGGCGGTGAAAGAAAAGAAAACGGTCAACGTCCCGCTATGGGCCGGAATCGCGGCGATTGTCGCCGGCGGCTTGTTGTTCTTCGTCCCAAAGAAAACGTAACGCTGGCATTCCTGGGTATCGGTCACGCGAAGACGTGAAGACGCGAGGTGAAGATCCAACTTCGCGTCTTCGCGCCTTCGCGTGACTGTCTCTCGATCAGCGCTTCGCTACTCCCACACCGACAATCCGCGCGATCAGCGCGTCGTCATCCGGAAGCAATCCCGCTTTTGTGAGCCGCGGCGTCAGCTCGCGCCAGCCGCTTTCCATCTCGAATGCTTTGGCGAAGAGCGGCAGCGACTCGTCGACGCGCTTCATGTTCACGAGGGCGACGGCGTGCCAGTAGATCATTTCGGCGTGGCGGCTGATCGGGATTCCGGCCGTCGTCGCGGCGATCTGTTCGGCGGCGGCGTACTCGCGCAACGCGCCTTCATTGTCATTGTGCTCGGTGGCCAGATCGCCGGCGTTCATGTGGTTGTACGCGCGCTGCAACGCCACGAGACGGCGAAGCTCCTTCAGCGGCTCGGGATGATCGTCCACGCGAAGATTGAAGATCTGGTCCTCCCACGGTTTGCCCGTCGATTTCGCGCTGACCACGATCAGCGCCGCCAACTGTTTGCCGCGGATGTCGCCACCCGCACCCTGCGCGGCATCGAGCGCCGCGAGCATGCGCTCGGCCAGATCGCCGGTCGATGCCGCATACGCCTTCGCCATCGACGGCCAGATGTTGGCGTTCGACATGAGGTTGGCCTGCACGGCGAAATCGTGTCCCACGTTCAACGTCCCGCCGCCGGTTCCGCAGCCGATCTGCGTCGCGATCCCCGACGACTGCCCGGCGATGCCGCCCGCCGCCTGAATGTCGCGGCTGCCAGTGAACGTGGCCACGTTCCCGTTCGCATCGATGACGGCGACCTGCCGGACCTGACACGATGAATCAGCGCCGAGAAGCCCGCGCAGAACATCAGGAGCACTCTTCCCCGTGCGAAGAAGATCGAGCCCGAGCTTCCCATACGACGGATCGACAAAACTCTGCGTGGCCACCGCCCCCACGCCCGCCTCCGCCCACGGCACGATCTGCCCCACCGCAAACCAGTGCGACTGCACCGCCACCCCAATCTGCCCCGTCTGAGGATCCCGCGCCACGATCGAAAACGTGTTCACCGGCCGCAACTGCCCAAACGCAGATGGAGCCATCAGCAGAATCACCCACAGCAGCTTCTTCATTGGTACACCTCGGTCGATCACGATATCCGGGACGTGCAGCGCTGTCACGCGATGCTCGATGTTTCAGCGGCGCATTGCTGTAACGGCGATGGTCAGCAGCGCGATCGCCATTAACGCCAGCAACGTTCGCGACACTGCCGGAATCGTCTGGATCAGGCCGAAGGAGACATTCGTGACGCCATTGCAGACGATGGGGAAGGCCGGTGGCGTGACCGATGTCTGGACCATGCCTGCCGGCGCGACGATGCGAATCTGATAATTGACGACGGCGGGCGCGAAGAAATCGACGTCGCCGTTTGCGTTGGTTGTTAGAGTTTCTTCGACTGTGCCATCGCCGAGTTGGTCCTCCTGGACGATGACGCCCGCAATAGGGCCTTCGCCGGAATCGAGGACTCCGTTGCGATTCGTGTCGTTGAAAACGTGGACGTGGATCGTGCCGAAGCAGAAGGCGGACGCGCTCGATGCGAGGAGGAGTGAGGCCAGGATTGCGGCGGCGAGAAGAATGCGTGTTCGCATCGATCGGGCTCCTTCCGCACGCAACGGTACACAACGGATGCGGTCAATCGCAAGCACAGCTATGATCGAATTGCGATTCATCGAGTGAAGGAGGCCGGCATGTTCTTCCCGAGGAAATGGCGAGCAGTTGTTGTTGCGGCGTTCTGGATCGCTGCCACGCCGTTGCTCGCGCAGGAGATGGAGCATCATCACGATGGCGCTGCTGATGAGCGCCTCGGCACCGTCGATTTTCCGATCTCGTGCGCGGAATCGCAGGCGGCATTCACGCGGGCGGTCGCGCTGCTGCACTCGTTCTGGTACGAAGAGGCGGAGAAGGCGTTTCGCGCCATTGCAGTCAGCGATCCGCGATGCGGCATCGCGTGGTGGGGCGTGGCGATGAGCAACTATCATCCGGTGTGGCCGTCGCCGTATACACCCGAGGAGTTGGCGCGGGGTGTTGCGGCAGCGGAGAAGGCGAGGGTTGCGGGCGCGCAGACGCCGCGCGAGCAGGCTTACATCGACGCCATCGTTACCTTTTATCGCGACGCGGACAAACTCGACACGGTCACGCGCGCTCGCGCGTACGAGGCCGAGATGGAGCGGCTGACTGCGCGCTTTCCTGATGACGATGAGGCGGCGATCTTCTACGGTCTCGCGCTCGTCGCGCATGGCATGTCGGTTCCCACCGACAAGACTTACGCGTATCAGAAGCGTGCCGCGGCAATCTTCAACCGGTTGCTCGACAAGCATCCCGATCATCCCGGCATTACGCACTATCTGATTCACAGCTTCGACTATCCGGCGCTGGCTCCGCTGGCGCTCAAGGCGGCGAACACGTACGCGAAGATCGCGCCGTCGTCGCCGCATGCGTTGCATATGCCTTCGCACATTTACGTCCGCCTCGGCATGTGGAAGGAGACCATCGACTCGAACCTGGCCTCGGCGCGTGCGGCGCACTTCCACGCGGCAATGACCCATCCCGGAACCGCGTCGTTCGACGGCCTGCACGCGTCCGACTATCTCGCGTATGCCTGGCTCCAAATCGGAGAGGACGAAAAAGTAGAACAAATCGTCGATGGCGTTGCGGCAATCAAGGCGCTCGACGTCGAGAACTTCGCCGGCTACTACGCGATGGCGGCCGTGCCTGCGCGTTATGCGTTGGAGCGGAGGGATTGGGCCGCGGCGGCGGCGCTGACTGTGAAACCGGCGGGCCTTGCGTGGGAGCGGTATGCGTACGCCGAGGCGCTGACGCATTTCGCGAGGGCAGTGGGGGCCGCGCGCAGCGGCGACGTCGCGCACGCGCACGAAGCAGTGGCGCGGCTGCAACAGCTCCGGCAGAAACTCATCGAACAGAAGAATGTCTATTGGGCCGATCAGATTGAAGTGGAGCGCCGCGTTGGCGATGCGTGGATTGCGCGCGCGGAAAAGCGCGACGACGATGCGCTGGAATTGGTGCGCTCCGCTGCCGATCTCGAAGACTCGATGGATAAGAGTCCGGTCACTCCCGGATCGATTATCCCGGCGCGGGAGATGCTGGGCGATCTGTTGCTCGAAATTGGGCAGCCGGATAAGGCGCTCGAGGCTTATGAGCGATCATTGGCCGATTCGCCGAACCGGCTCAATGGTTTGACTGGTGCTGCGCGCGCGGCGCAACTCAAAGGCGATCGGGCGAAGGCGGCGCGGTATTACGTGCAGGTGGGGAAGTTGTTGGGGCGATAAGAGTTTTATCCGCAGATTTCGCAGATGAGCGCAGATGGATTGTTTTTGATCTGCGTTGATCTGCGTCATCTGCGGATCGCAGCCCCGCGTTACCATGATGACGTGAGTTACCCCGGCGAAGCGCGTTTTCGCGAGGTGTTCAACACGATCGAGGAGTACATCGAGCGGCGCTACTCCGTTCAGGTCGTGATCAGCGACGTCACCGATCCATTCACGGGCGATCTTGATGGTGAATCGATCGCCGTCGATTACGACCAGTCGAGCGAGGATGCGCTGTTCATCATCGCCCATCTCCTCGGGCACACCGTGCAATGGAATACCAGCCCTCGAGCGCGCGAGATCGGCACGACACCCATCGCCGCGGCGACCGAGGAGTTTCTTGGAGAGCTGGCCGCGTACGAGAAGCAGGCCTGCCGTTACAGCCTGCAACTCTTTCACGATGCCGGTATTCGCGACCTCGACCAATGGGCCTCCGACTTTGCCGCCTGCGATTCCGCGTACCTGATGCACTTCTATCGCACCGGCAAGAAGCTGCCGTTCCGCTCGTTCTGGCGTGAAGAGATGGCGTTGATCGAACCTCTTGCGATTCCTCCGTTTCAGCCGTCGAGGTGGTTGGCGCGCAGCGGTGGCGTGGTTCTGTAGGCCGGCACCAAAGGCGTTTCACGCGGAGACGCGGAGGGCGTGGGGCGCCGTTCGGATTCTCATAGGCAAACGTAGGTCGGACTCTCCAGTCCGACTCCGGTCGCTGAATAAACTGACGGAGTCGGACTAGAGAGTCCGACCTACGTTCGACTTCGTTCGCGAATGACGGGTGGCTGGGTATTACTTGCAAGTGGGAAATTGTTGGGCAGGTAAGAACGAAAGGCTTTTCACGCTGAGACGCGGAGGGCGCGGGGCGCCGTTCGGATTCTCATAGGCAAACGTAGGTCGGACTCTCCAGTCCGACTCCGGTCGCTGAATAAACGGACGGAGTCGGACTAGAGAGTCCGACCTACGTTCGACTTTGTTCGCGGAAAACGGCTGGCGGCTCCGCGTGAAACGGTTTTATGAACGATCCCAAAGTACGTTCGTATCGACCGCGGCAAGCGTGCGCCGCCCGAGCAACGCCATCGCGGTCTCGAGCTCCTGGCGAAGAATCGAAACGACCTCGGATACGCCGTTGGCTCCGTCGATTGCCAGGCCGAAGACATACGGTCTGCCGATCAGCACCGCGCTGGCGCCGAGGGCGATGGCTTTTACGATGTCGGTGCCGCGTCGGATACCGCCATCGAGCAGGATCGGGACGCGGCCATCGACGCGCGCGGCAACCTCGGGTAGCGCATCGATCGTCGCGGGAATCGTGTCGAGATTGCGCGCGCCGTGATTCGAAACCAGGATTCCGGCCACACCGTGATCAATTGCGCGCGCGGCATCGTCGCCGGTCATGATTCCTTTGAGCAGCACCGGAACGTGCGCAATCGATTGCACCATAGCGACATCGCTCCACGTGATCGGTTCACGCTCGTTGCTGGTGACGGTGAGCCGTTCGCGATTCGTTTGATCGAGATGCGGCGTGGCCAGTTCGGCGGGCAACTTGAAGTGCGCGCGCTGTTGCCGGTTGCGCGTGCCGACGACCGGCGTGTCGATCGTGAAGCAAAGCGCCTGCACGCCCGCGGCCTCGGCGCGCTCGATCAACTCGCGTGTTGCCCCGCGGTCGTTCTGCAGATAGAGCTGCAGCCAGAGCGGCGACGTAGCCGCTTTTGCGATCTCTTCGATCGCCGTCGTTGTGGCCGTGCTTACGACATAGATCGCTTTCGCCGTGCCGGCTCCTCGCGCGGTCTCGACTTCGCCATCGGCGTGAAAGAGACGCTGATACGCGACCGGCGCCAGCAGGATCGGATGCGGCATCGTTCGCCCGAACAGCGTCACGCTCGTGTCGATCTTCGCGACATCCTCGAGAATGCGCGGTCGCAGCCTTATGCGATTGAACGATTCCCGATTCCAGCGTAACGAGATCTCATCGGCTGCTCCGCCAACGAGGAATTCGCGCGCCATGTGCGGCAACCGTTCGCGCGCGAGCGCTTCGAAGTCGTCAAGAGAAACGGGTTGGTCCATCGAGCCGTTCTACCATCATTCACATCCGCGTCGTTGCTCTGTCCGTTCTATGTTTCAAACAAACTGCGCTGCCCGGGCGTGGGCTTTTCGCCCACGTCTGCGCTCGTGCGTGATGTCGTCAGCAACGCGCGCATATCGCTCCACGGTTGCGGCGGAAACTCGTGTGCGCCGAGGGCGATGAGGGCGCGGTTGCCATCGGCGAGGTCGCCTTCGGCACGAACGAAAACGGGGATGGCGTCTTCGCGCTTCAGTTCCCCTTCCGCCCCGGCCCATGTTCCGCCCGTGTTCGCGTCCGCGCGCACGATCACCGCGGCCTCTGCGATTCCGTAAATGACTTTGTTGCGGCCCATTGCGTTTCCGATTGTGAATCCGGCGTCGGGATAGACAGATGAGAGAAGCAGCAGCCGGCCGTCGACGATTGCATCGCGATAGCGGCTGACGACGGACGGGCGGCCGAGTCCTTCCGGCAGGATGGCGATGACGCGGCCGCCTTCGTTCAACGCGGCGGCGGTTGCGATCATGTCGGTTCCGCGCGCGCCGCCGGAGATGACCGTGATTGCTTCGCGCGCGCACGCTGCCGCGACATCTTCAGCCCATTTCGCGGCGGCATCATCGATCTCGCGCGATCCGACGATGGCGATGCCGCCGTCTGCGGGAAGGCTCCGCTCGCCAACGCCCCAGAGCAGTGGCGGCGCGCTACGGCCGAGGTGTTGAAGGAGACGCGTGGGGTAATCGTTGTCGCTGCGCGAGATCACCCAGAGGCCGCCGTTTGCCCATCGCTCGCTGGCTAGGCCGAGGCCCATCGCGCGGTCGAGGAGTTGTGCGATGCGCGTGGCGTCGATGCCGGTCGTTGTCCAATCGAGATCGACGCGATCGAGCAGATCGCCCGGATGCAGCGAACGCTGTTGCAGCAATTCCTCGACGCGGCTGAATTCGCGGGTGTCGAGCGGCTCGATCTGCTCGCGCGGCGCGAAACGGCTGCAGAGAAGAAGAACGGCCTGCGTATCGCGCGATACCTGCGTCACGTCATCCATCATGAGCGCGATGCATCCGCGAGGACCAGTGGAAAAACGGCCGGGCATCGCGCTCTTCGCAACAACGCGCCGGTCACCGTCAGCGTCCAGCCGGAGTCGGTCATGTCATCAATCAGCAGGACTGGCCCGGGCAGCATCGCTGCGCGGTCCACCGAAAAAACGCCGTCGAGGTTGCGCGCCTGCTGCACCGAGTTCTCGCGCTGCTTCTGCGGCAGATTGTCGCCGGTCTTGACGATGGCGGCGCGGTAAGGGATGCCGAGGCGGGCGGCGAGACGTTGCGCGAAATCGGGAACGAGTTGGGGATGCCGCTTCGACGGCACGCAGGTCAGCCACTCCGGACGCGGATCGGGTTTCCAATCAGCGACGAGCGCCGCGCAGGCATCGACGAGCGAGTCATCGAAACGATCGCCCTCATACTTTCCGTGCCGCAGCAGCTCCGCCCATCCGCCGTCTTCCCACAGCGCCAGCGCGCGTCCGGGCTCGTTTTGAAACGGCGCGATCTTTCCTTTGAAGCCGTCTTTGACCATTGCCGCCACCGGCCAGAGTTTGCGCGGCTCGATCGTTACGCGCGTGCGCTGCAGGAACTCGTTCGCCGCAATGACGCCCTCGATCGGCACCTCGACCGGCACGACGCGGCCCGCGCAATTCGCGCACTTGCCGCACGGCGCGGCGAAAGGATCATCGAGCTCCGACGCCAGGAACTGCATCAGGCAATCGGTCGAGCGCATGTACTCCTGCATGCGGTGCTGCTCGCGGCGGCGGATCGTGGTGAGCTGCTGCACCTTCCCAACATTGAAGACGTACGGCACCGGCGATCGATACCACTTCGAGCCTTCCTTCCGAATCGGCGCCGGCGTTTCGGTGGCCAGCAACTTGAGCGTGCGCTCGATGCGGCTGAACGGCAGATTGACGAACGATTCGATCTGCGCGACGGAGAGCCCGTCGTCCGCGCAATTGAGCGCTTCGAGGACATCGAGTACGTCGCCCTCGGGCGGAAACGCCTGGCGTATGAAGAAGTCGATGATCTCGTCATCTTCGGCGCCGCCGAGGAGAATTCCGAAGGCCTCATCGACCGCGCGTCCCGCGCGCCCGACCTGCTGGTAGTAATGAACGACGGAGCCCGGACGCTGGAAGTGAACGACGAAGCCGAGGTCGGGCTTGTCGAAGCCCATGCCGAGGGCGACGGTGGCAACGAGGACTTTGAGGTCGTTGCGGAGCAGTCTCGCTTCGAGCATCTCGCGATCGGCGGAATCGGCGTGATAGGCAGCGGCGTCGATGCCGCGCAATCGCAGAAACGCGGCGACGCGCTCGGCATCGCGCACGGTCAGCGTGTAGACGATGCCGCTGCCGGGAAGCGTTGGAAGATATTGCGCCAGCCAGGCCAGCCGCGAGGCTTGATCGGGCAGAAGGATGTTCTGTAGCCGCAGAGATTTTCGAACCAGCGGACCGCGCGAGATCGAGACGTTGCCGAGTTGCGCGACCACGTCATCGACGACGCGGTTGTTCGCGGTCGCCGTCGTCGCCAGAACCGGCAGCGACGGCGGCAGAAGTTTGAAGAGTTGCGAGATGCGCCGGTAATCGGGCCGGAAGTCGTGGCCCCAATCGGAGATGCAGTGCGCTTCATCGATGACGAAGAGCCCGATGTTGCCGCCGATCGGCACGAGCACGTTCTGCCGGAAGGCGTCATTGGCCAGCCGCTCGGGCGAGATCAACAAGACGTCGATTTCATTCCGCCGCATCGCCCGAATCACGGCATCCCAATCCTCGGTGTTCGCCGAGTTGATCGTCGCCGATCGCAATCCTATGCGCGCCGCCGCCGCCAACTGGTTCCGCATCAGCGACAGCAGCGGCGAAACGATCAGCGTCGCGCCGGCGCCGCGATCGCGCAACAACCGCGTGGCAATGAAGTAGACGATGCTCTTTCCCCATCCGGTGCGCTGCACGACGAGCAACCGCTCGCCGCGAACTGCCGCCTCAATGCACTCGAGCTGTTCGTCGCGAAACGCCGCATCGTCGCGCCCAACAGCCGTTCGCAGGTAGTCAATCGGAGTCGCCGTAGCATCTTTGATCAGCATCGCAACCTCGCTTCACCCGATGCTACCTCGGTGTCAAGAAAGTGCGATGTTTGGCTACTGTGGGTAGAGTTTGAAAGGGTTGCGGTACGAATTGCTTGCGTGTTGAGGTCTGAATCCGACATCCTCCGCGTCCATGTCAGTCGGACGAAACGATCCCTGCCCCTGCGGCAGCGGCCTCAAATACAAGAAGTGCCATCTCGCGATGGAAGAGGCCGAGCCTCGGGCCGCGGAACCGCATCGCGCGCCTGTGCACGACGCGGGTCTGAAACTCATCAAGCGCATCGCACAGTGGGCGTTTGACCGGTTCGGCAGTGAATTCGAGGCGGCCGGAACCGGCGTCGGTCTCGACGACGCCGAGGCTGGCATGCAGTTCATCGTGCCCTGGGCCATCTTCCATCACGAGGTGCAGGGAAAGCCCGCCGTCGAGTGGTTTGCGCTGGAAGAAGCGGACAACATTTCCTGGCGCGAGCGCGAATTGATCGACGCGCAACGTCAGTCATGGATCGGCATCTGGGAGGTGCGCGAGTCCGTTCCCGGCAAGTCGATGATCCTCGCCGATCTCCTTTCCGGTGAGAAGCGCCTTGTGCAGGAGGCGACGGCATCGCGAACGGCAGTTGCACGCGATGTGATCATGGGCCGCGTCGCCAACTTCGGGGATGTGTCGGTGATCGATGGGATGTACCCCTTTCCGCTTCCGCCCGACGAGGCGTCGCACGTGGTCGGAGTCGTCCAGGATCTGTTGAAGTCGAAGCTGCCGATTGCGATCGAGCGTCTTCGTGAGTACTCCACCGCGCTACTGATTGTTGACACGTGGAGAGCGGCCGTTGAGGACTACACAAAACGCCGCAGCACGCCACCCCGGCTTCAGAACACTGACGGCGATCCGTTCGTTCTGACGGTGGACCGCTATCAATTCGCTCCCGCCGATCGCAACACGATCGAAGCCGCGCTCGAAGCCCTGAAGAACACCTCCATGATCGAGGACACCGAGGACGGCACGCGCTCCATCACGTTCTTTAAAGCCGGCAACCGCATGCATGAAGAGTGGGACAACACGACGGTCGGCGTCGTGGTGACATCGAAGAATGAGCTTCGAATCGAGACGAACTCCACCCGGCGCGGCAACGCCTTGCGAAAACAGATCGAGAAGGCCTGCCGCGGGTTGATCACCGGCCACGAGCGCACGCAGACCGATGCCGCGGACTTGTTCGCGGAAGCTCGTGAGAACAAAACGCCTCGTCGCCCCGAACCGATGGATCCAGAATTTGAATCAGTGATCCGTGACCAGAAACTAAGCTTCTACGAAAACTGGATCAACATCCCAATCCCCGCCCTCGGCAGCAAGACCCCGAAGCAGGCCCTCCGCAGCATCAAAGGCCGTGAGGCGCTCGACGCACTGTTGAAGACAATCGAGAACCACGAAGCGCGCGAGCCCGCCGCGACACGATACGACGTCAACATCCTGCGGCGCGCGTTAAAGATGGAGGATTGAGGCCAGAAACGCGCAGTTAATCCGGCCGCCGCACGCGTACCTTTGAATCGCTGAGCACGACGAAACAGCCTGCCCACGACTCGACATCTTCAGAAGCAAATACACTGCGTACTTTCGCCATCAGCGCGCCGCGTCCGGGCCTCTTCAACCGAAGCAGCACGAAGCCGGCGTGCTGGCCTGGAGTGAACATTCGGGCGTCTCCAAATCCGATGTCCTGGGTGATGAGGAGGCGCTTCTCGATCTGCGCGGCCCGCCACACCTCCGGATCAGGGTGTCCCGAGAGTTGTTTGCCGAGCTTGATCCGCATCAGATCGCCGGAATCTCCGGGATCGGCAGATCCTCTTCGGCGGCAGTGGCGGCAAAGGCGATGGCTGCGCGAATATCTTCGCTGCTCAGCGCCGGAAAACTGCGGATAATCTCTCCCTCACCGGCGCCTTCGGCGAGACTTGCCAGTACGGTTCGCAGCGTCACCCTCGTCCCGCGGATCACGGGCTCTCCTCCGCAGATTTGCGGGTCGCGCGAAATGTGGTCCTGATAGTTCATGCGTATCCTGCTGAGGGATTGTAACCAAGGCGAGATTCCGGTGATAGAGATCTTCCGAACGAAACGCCCCCTCCCCGTGTTCTTACCAACATGAAGAACAGTTGGACAGGCGGCGAATTGGCGGGCGAGCCTGATCGGAACGAGGGGGGCGCGCTGGCGGTGGCTGTTCATCGCTGCGAGCCGGGGGCGTTCGAGAGGCTCATCGATCGATTCGAGAAACCGCTCTTCGGTTACGCGCATGGCATCCTGCAGAACGCGTTCGATGCGCAGGAGGTCGTGCAGGACGCGATGATGCGCGCGCACAAGGCGCTCACGCGGCAGTATGACGAGGCTCGCTGCGCGGCGCTGGCGTTGCGTCCGTGGTTGTTCAAGACCGTGCGCAATCTTTGTCTCAACAAGCGGCGCTCGAAACGCAGTTCGTTCGAGCAACCGCTGGAGGACTTCGACGACGGCCGGATCGGGCCGTTTGTCAGTCTCGAAGGATCGGATCTCGAGCGGAAGGAAGAGATTGAGCTGCTGCGGCGGGCCATGGCGTTACTGCCGGCCGACGCGCGCGAGCTGATCGTGCTGCGGTTCATGGAAGAGATGTCGTACGCGGAGATCGCCTCGACCGTAGGCCAGTCCGAGGCGGCACTTCGCGGCAAGGTTTTCCGGTCGCTCAAGCTGTTGCGCGATGCGCTGGGAAAACCGGCAACCCAGAAGGGGGTGGCGTATGCAATGTAGAACTGTGTTGACGAGGATCGACGCGTTGCGGACACGCGAGCTTGCGCCGATCGAGAAAACGGCGGTGGAGCAGCATTTCAAAACATGCCGCACTTGCAACGATTCGCAGGCTGACGTCGTCGATCTCGCGAAGGCGATCAAGTCGCTGGCCGTCGTGCCGCAGCGGTCGTGCCGCGAGGCAGTGAAGAAGGAGATCGCCGATTCCTACGACCGCGTCGGCGATTCGTGGGTTGCGTTTTCCAACGGCCGCATCCGGATGATTGCCAAAGCGGAATCGATCGATGACGTTCGCGCGGCCTATGCGAAAAAGTATGGACGTGTGCTGGAACCGGGAACGATTCCCGATCCATTGCGGAAGCAGGTGATAGCGGCAGTGAATGGCCAGGGCGTGACCGCGCCGAAAGTCGATCTCGATGCTGCGAACGACCTCGAGCACGACGTGATGCAGACGCTCGTGCGCATTCCGCGCGGCGAGGTCCGCACCTACGCCTGGGTCGCCCGCCAGGCCGGCCGTCCTCGGGCCGTCCGCGCCGTGGCCAGCATCATCGCCCGCAACGTGGTTCCGTACGTGGTGCCGTGCCATCGCGTCGTGCCGTCGTCAGGCGGCGTCGGCAACTACATTTTCGGCAGCGCCACGAAGCGCGCGTTGCTGGAGCGCGAGGGAGTGAATGTCGACGCGCTCGACGCGTTGGCGCGGGAGCACGTCCGCTACATCGGATCGCGCACGACCCACATCTTCTGCTTCCCAACCTGCCGCGATGCGAAACGGATTCAGGAGAAGAACCGGATGCCGTTTCGCGATGCGGATGACGCTCTGGAAAATGGATACCGGCCGTGCCGGCATTGTCAGCCGGTGGCGGCGTGATTCGCGGCGGCGAGGACGCCGCCGAGCCAGCCGGCGGGGACGCCAGCGTTCCGCCAAAGGATCACTTGCCACTTGCGACGGAACGCTGCCGTCCCGGCGGCTGGCCCGGCGGCGTCCCCGCCGCCGAACCGCAAATTACGCGCGGCCGACGAACCCCGCCGCGACCGGCACGCGCCGTCCTGCCAGCGCCATCGCCACATCCATATCCGATTCGGCCAGCGGCCGTAGGAAGTCGCCTTCCATTACGGACATGGCGATGCCGTCGCGGTAGGCGATGCGCGTTCCGGCGATGGCGCGGATTCGTTCGCCGGTGGTGAGGATGCCGATCAGGTTGAGGGGGTCGGCGGCGCTGATGACGATGAGGCGTCCGTCCGGCGCGCTTCGCCGGATCTCGCGAAGTTTTTCCACCGCCTCGGGGAGCGCGAATTGTTCTCCGGACATGCCTGCTACGAAACGGCCGCCGCGGATTTCGCCGCGGGCTTCGAGGCGACGGTAGACGCGGGCGAGCTCGCGCCAGGGAGCGGCGTTCGGTTCGCGCGTGAGCAGGCGGCGGAAGATGACGCCGTATCGTCGCAGGAGCGCGCGTGCTTGTGTTTCGACAGCCTCATCACGATCGCTGCTCGCGGCGAGCAACGACCATCGTCCGGCGCGTTCGGGACGGCGTCCGATGAAGCCGTCGGAGGTGATGAGGCCTGCGTTCGATACCTCGTCGATCACTTCTTGATCAGAACTCAAATCGCGGCTGAACGACGCGCCGCGCGTTTGGAGTGTGTCGAGAACTCGTTGCGCGTCTTCGCTCAACGCAGGCGCGAGGAATTCAGGCGTGAGCCAGGCGGCGACGTGCGATCGCGGAGCGAGCGCCACGCCCGTGGTCAGCCGCGCCCATCCCACTTCGCCACTGAAGCAGAGCGAGTCGAGCAGCGACGGCTCATAGCGATCGATGCGCAGCGGCAGGATGTGCCGCTCCCACGCGTTCATGGCGATCTCGAAACCATCGAGTTGTTTGATGACCTCGTGAAGCCCGTCGATTCCAGTCAGCCGCGTCGATGCCGTGACGTGCTGCCACGCGAAGAGGAAGCGCGTGAAGTCGGTGGCAGTGACCGGCTCAATCTCGGCGCGCAGGCGGTTGAGCGTGTAGCGATGGATGCGGGCCAGGAGTCTGCGATCGCACCATTGAAGAGTGAACGGTGAAGAGTGAAGAGTGAAAGTTCCGCGGAGAACCAGGCCTTCCTGTTCGAGTTTGAGGAGCGCAGCGTCGGCGTCGGATTCGGAGATGTTCATCGATGACGCCAGTTCGGTTGCTGTTGTCGGTCCGAGGAGGGAGACGCGGCCGCGGATGATCTCGACGATCGCTTCTTCGCGGGACCACTCCTTTTTCTTTCGCGATGCGGGCGGGTCGATGTCGGTGCTGATTGATGGGTGGATGGCCAGGATTTCGGGGATGCGTTCGGCGGCGACCCACATGCCTGCCGGGGCAAACAACACAGTCGCCCTTCGCGCCGCCGCCAGCTCCATGAACAACTCCGGCGCATCGACTTCGCCTTCGAGCAGGAATCCGAATGTCAGCAGCGCATCATGCAACTCATCCGCATCGCGCGGATCGGGACTCGCTTCCTCGCGGACGCGTGCGATCGCGGAGGGATCGAGGGCGCCGAGGTCGTTGGCGGTGGTGCGGCGGGTCATGACGGCTTGCGTGCGGCGCTCCTCGAGCGGCGCATCGTCGAGGAACGCGTACGGTTTTGCGTTGAGGATCTCGTGCGCGAGCGGCGACGGCTCGGTCGTGTCGCGGGCGATGCATTCGATCTCGCCCGCGTGGATGCGCGTGAGCACGCGCGCGAGGCCGTCGAAGTCCATCGCTTCCTCGAGGCAATCGCGGACGACCTGGTTGACGAGTGGATGATCGGGCAGCTCGCGGTCGCCGCCGAGGTTTTCGGGGCAGGCCGCGGCGTCGGGGAAAACGGCGGCCATGAGGTCGTCAGCCATCGCGCGCTGCAACGGTGGCGGCGTTTTGCGGCCTCCGCGATTGCGCGGGATGGCCAGCGAGATGGTGGTGTTCCAGCGCCAGCGTGTCGGAAAAACGGGCGCGGCCAGCATGGCCTGGATCAGCACGTCGCGCGCGGTCGCTGGATGCAGATAGCGAAAAACATCGGCGAGCGGAAATGAGTGCTGCGGTCCCAGCGACAACAGAATCGCATCTTCAGTTGCCGCGGCCTGCAGCTCGAAGTTGAACTGCCGGCAGAAGCGTTTGCGCAGCGCCAGGCCCCACGCTTTGTTGATGCGGCTCCCGAACGGCGCGTGCAGAACGAGCTGCATTCCGCCCGATTCGTCGAAGAAACGTTCGAGGATGATCGTGTCCTGCGTCGGCAGTGCGCCGAGGGCGCGGCGGGAGTCGTCGAGGTAGGCGACGATCTCGCGTGCGGCGTCGAGAGGCATGCCGGTTTGTTCGATGAGCCAGGTTTCGGCGGGGAGTGGGGTGTGGGGGGTGGGGTGTGGGAGTTGAACCGAGGGGTTCGCGCCAAACGCGATCAACGCTTCTCCATGCACTCGCGATTCATCGACGTTGGAGCCGGTGGCAGTGAGTCGTTTGTGGCCGCCGTCGACGGCAACTTTCTCATCGGAGGTCTCGACTCCACTCCCACTCCCCACACCCAACTCCCCACTCCCCGCAAGAATCACGGACAGCTCGGACCTCATCTCGCTCACCGCGCGCGACAATTCATCGCTGCGCGCGGGCGCTTCGCCGAGCCAGAACGGAATCGTCGGCGGTGCGCCTTTGGCGTCGGAGACGCGCACGGTTCCGCTCAGAACCTGCGTGATCTGCCACGAGGCGTTGCCGAGTTGGAAGATGTCGCCGGCGTTGCTCTCGATGGCGAAGTCTTCGTTGAGCGTGCCGACGACGGTATCGTCCGGCTCCAGCACCACTTTGTAATCCGCCACCTCGGGGATCGCGCCGCCGGACGTGATGGCCAGCATCCGCGATCCACGGCGTCCGCGAACGCGATGATTGACCTCGTCGCGATGAACGAGCGCACCACGCCGCCCGCGTTTGGTGGCAAAGCCTTCCGCGACCATGGCCAGCACTTCGTCGAAGTTCTTTCGCGAGAGATCGCGATACGGCCACGCCTTCCGCACGAGCGCGAACAATTCATCCTCGGTGTAGTCCTCGCACGACGTTTCGGCCACGATCTGCTGCGCCAGCACATCGAGCGGCGCGTCGTGCGTGACGATGCGATCGAGCTCGCCGCGGCGCACTTCGCGCATCAGGGCCGCGCATTCGATGAGGTCATCGAGCGAGGTGGGAAAGAGGCGGCCCTTCGGCAAGCCGGAAATCGTGTGACCCGACCGGCCGACGCGCTGCAGCAAGGTGGCGATCCGATGCGGCGACGCGATCTGGCAGACGAGATCGACGTGTCCGATGTCGATGCCCAACTCCAGCGACGCCGTCGCCACAAGCGCTTTGAGCCGACCGTTCTTCAGCCGCGATTCGGCATCGAGCCGCTTCTCTTTCGACAAACTGCCGTGATGCGCCGTCACCGCATCGTCGCCGAGCCGCTCGCTGAGATGCCGCGCCACCCGCTCGGCCATGCGCCGTGTGTTGACGAAGACGAGCGTGGTCTTGTGCTCGCCGATGAGCTGCGTGAGCCGGTCGTAGTACTCGCCCCAAACTTCGTTCGACATCACCGTCTCGACGTTGGAGCGCGGGATCTCGAGGGCGAGATCGATCGTGCGGCGATGGCCTTCGTCGATGATGGTTACGCGGGTGTCGGGTGTCGGGGGTCGTGTGTCGGAGCCTTCCGGCGGAACGCTGGCGTCCCCGCCGGCTGGCCCGCAGGCGTCCTCGCCTGCGACCGTGCGGAACTTAGCAATCGAAATTCTCACATCAGAGCCGCGCGTATCGGTTGTCGGCGTCGGCGTTTCGTCACTCGCCGAAACGAGACGTTGTTCGCAATCTACGACCCCCCACTCCCCACGCCCCACTCCCGCCAAATACTCCGCCACCAACTCGATCGGCTTCTGCGTCGCCGACAGTCCCAATCGCAGCAGCGGCGCAACGGCCACCTTCTGCAATCGTTCCAGCGTGATCGCCAGGTGCGCGCCGCGGCGCGTGCCGATCACGGCGTGAATCTCATCGACGATGACGGTTCGCGCGGTGCGAAGCATTTCCCGGCTTCGCTCAGCCGTGAGCAACAGGTAAAGCGATTCGGGGGTCGTGACGAGAATGTGCGGCGGCTTCCGCAGCATCGCCGCGCGCTCGGACGATGTCGTGTCGCCGGTGCGCACCGCGGCGGTGATGCGCGGCGCGTCCAATCCCATCTCTTCCGCGATCTGGCGGATTCCGCGCCGCGGCTCGGCCAGGTTTTTGTGGATGTCCGCGCTCAACGCCTTCAGCGGCGAGATGTAAACGACGCGGACTTCATCGGGCAGTGGCTGGCTCAATCCTTCGACGAAGAGATCGTCGAGCGCGTTGAAAAACGCCGCCAGGGTCTTGCCCGACCCGGTCGGCGCGGCGATGAGCGTGTGTTGTCCTTCGCGAATGGCGTCCCAGCCGCGCGTCTGGACCGTTGTGGGATTGCCGAGTGTTTGCGTGAACCAGCGTTGAAGGACGGGATGGAATCGATCGAGGGACATGGGGGAGGGGAAAGATTATCGCGAAATCCGGCCGCCGGGCCGGCGGCGGAACAGCCGGCGGGCCGCCGGCGCTACGGCCCTCAGGGTGGTGTAGGTTGTACGCATGAAAGCGATACGCGTTGCTGAGACTGGCGGGCCTGAAGTTCTTCAATACGTAGATGCCGATGTGCCGGAGCCGGGGGCAGGCGAGGTGCTGGTTCGCATCGAGGCGATCGGCGTCAATTTCATCGATGTCTATCACCGGACTGGCCTCTACAAGATGCCGTTGCCGTTCACGCCCGGGTCGGAGGCGGCGGGGGTCGTGGAGCGCGTCGGTGACGGCGTCGATGATTTGAAGAAGGGCGATCGTGTGGCGTATGCGATGGTGCGCGGTTCGTATGCGGAGTTCGCGATTGCGCCGGCGAACTTGCTCGTGCACCTGCCGGACTCCATCGATTCAAAGACGGCTGCTGCGGCGATGCTGCAGGGGATGACGGCGCACTACCTGGCGATGAGCGTTCATCCGATTGCGGCGGGGGAGTCGGTGTTGATCCAGGCGGCGGCTGGCGGAGTTGGCGCGCTGCTGGTGCAGATCGCGAAGATGCTGGGAGCGCGGGTTTTCGGCACCGCGTCGGCGAAGCATCTCGACATTGCGCGCGATGCCGGATGCGATGTCGTCATCGACTACACGAAGGACGATTTTGAAGCGATCGTGATGTCGGAAACGGACGGCAAGGGATGCAACGCTGTCTACGATTCCGTCGGCAAGACGACGTTCGACAAGAGTCTGAATTGCTGCGGTCTGCGGGCGACGCTCGGGCTGTTCGGGCAATCGAGCGGCGTTGTTTCGCCGTTCGATCCGAGCCGTCTGGCGAAAAACGGTGTCTTCCTGACGCGGCCCACCCTCGGGCACTACATCCACACGCGCGAGGAGTTGCTCGACCGTGCGCGCGAGTTGTTTGAATGGATCGGCTCGGGACGGCTGAAGCTGCGCATCGATCGGGAAGTGCCGTTACGTGATGCGGCGGATGCGCATCGTGCGCTCGAAGCGCGGGAGACGACGGGAAAGGTGCTCTTGATTCCGTAGTGCTGCTCGTTGGAAAAGCACAGACACTCTTGTCAGTGCTTCGACGATGCCAGGATCTCACCGCTTCAGCAGCGCCAGTTCGCGCTTGCCCATCGCCGAAAACTTTTCCGCCTTCGCGGCGTCGCCTTGCTGCGCGTACAGCTTGCTGACGATTCCGTAGAACGAGCCGATGTCGCGATGCTCTTCGCGGTTGGTGGGATCGCGTTGGATGAGTTGCGTGTGGATGGCGTTGGCCGCATCGATCGCGGCCGCGGTCTCGGGCCAGCGCTGGAGGTGGGCGTTGGCGCGGGCGAGTTGCGTGTAGGCGAAGGCGAGATCGTGTTGCGCTTCGATGTTGTCGGCGTCCGCGGCGGCCAGCTCGCGAAGGACGCTGACCGCGCGCGTCGTTCCGGCCAGCGCTCCGGCGCCGTCGCCGATCGAATTCTGCAACGTCGCGGTCATCACGAGCTGGTCGGCGAGATTGCGCTTGGCGACGGCGTCATGCGGATCGAGCGCGGCCCGTTCGATCAATGCTTCTTCCGCGGCGCGGTGATGTTGCAGCGCGCGCGTCGGATCGTGCTCGAAAGCACCGGTGAAGTAGGCGCCGAGGCGTTGGTGAACGCGGCCGGTTTCGGTCAGAAGATCTTTGCGATTCGCGGCGCTGGATCGTACGTCGCCGAGGATGCGCGCCGCGTTTTCGTAAGCTGGGCGTACCTTCTTCTGATCGATGACGCCTTGATAGCGCGAGTCGGCGATGGCCACCCACGTGCGTGCCAGCGCGAGGTCGCCGGCGGCGCCGCGATTGGGAATCGATTCGCGAATCCTGCGCGCCGTTTCGTGGTGCGCCAGAGCACTGCGCCAATGCAACGCGCGCTGCTCGATCCAGCCCGTGCGGTCGTGCAGGTCGGCGATCAGCGTGAGTGCCGCGGTGTCGCGCGGCTGCCGCGCGCGCACATCTTCGACGATCGTCAGCGCCTTGCGATAACTGACCAGCGCGCCGGCGGTGTCGCCGAGGTTGGCGCTGTACGGCATGCCTTGAACGTCGCCGACGCGCTCGTACGCACCCGCGAGCTCCATCTCCAGCGGGATGTTGCGCGCCGATTCGGACGCGAGCGCGTCGAGATAGCCGAGCGCGTGGCGAACGAGAAGATGGCGCGCCGCGGTTGAGCCGGGGAGCTTGGCGATGGCGTCGTGAAGATCGAAAACGACGGCATGCGCCAGCGAGCGCACCTGCTCGAACCTCCGCTCGGCGATGCGCTTCTGCTGCACGACGGCGAGAAACGCGACGATGGCCACGACGACCGCGATCGCCGCCGCGGCGACGAAGAGCTTGTTGCGCCGCACAAACTTGGCGGTGCGGTAACTGACCGACGCGCCGCGCGCGGCCACAGGATGACCGTCGAGATGGCGGCGCACATCGTCGGACAATTTATCGACCGAGGCGTAGCGGCGATCGGGATCGGGATCGAGAGCGACGAGAAGGATGCGATCGAGATCGCCGCGCAGCGCCCGCAGATCGGAAACGCTGCTCGCGCGCGGCGGCTCGGTTTCGGACGTCCGTTGCTTGCCCGCGAACGCGCGAACTCCGGTGAGCAGCTCGAAAAGAAGCAGGCCGAGGGAGTAGACGTCGGTCGCCGTCGTGACGAGCTTTCCGCTGAGCTGCTCGGGACTGGCGTACTCGGGCGTCATCGGTCCAGTTCGCGTTTGCGTGCTCTGCGCCGAGGTGAGCTTGGCGATGCCGAAGTCGAGGAGCTTGGGGATGCCATCCGCGGTGACGAGCACATTCGCCGGCTTGATGTCGCGATGAATGACGAGGCTGCGGTGCGCATACTGAACCGCATCGCACAACTGCAGAAAGAGCCGCAGCCGCGATTCGATCGACAGCGCGTGCTCGCGGCAGTAGGCGTCGATCGGTGTTCCTTCGACATACTCCATGACGAGGTAGGGCACGCCGCCGGATGTCGTGCCGCCGTCGAGCAGCCGCGCGATGTTGGGATGCTCGAGTGCGGCAAGGATCTGGCGCTCCTGCCGGAACCGCTGCAACATCGCATCGCTCCCCGTTCCCCGGCGCACGAGCTTGATCGCCACGCGCTGCTCGAATTCGTCGTCCTCGCGCGCGGCCAGAAGCACGGTGCCCATGCCGCCGAAACCGAGTTGGCGGACGACGCGGTAAGGGCCGATGCGCACGCGATCCCACTTGTCGTCGGCGGTATCGACGAGCTCCCAAACGGAGTGTTCGAGGAACTCGCCCGCCTCCTCATGTTGCCCGAGCAGCCTCTCCACCTCGGCGCGCAAAACCGGATCGGCTTCGTTGTCGAGCAGGGCACGACGTTCGTCTGCCGGCAATTCGATCAGCGCATGGAAGAGCGTTCGGACGCGCTCCCAAAAACTTGTGTCGGTCGGAACGGCGCTCGGATCGGCAGTCATGAAGCGCTCATCGCGCCTCGCAACCAGGCGCGCGCCATCGTCCACTCGCGGCTCACGGTGGCCGCCGAAATGCCCATCGCCAACGCGGTTTCGTCGAGCGTCAGTCCGCCGTAGAAACGGAGCTCGACGATGCGCGCCTGATCGGGAAAGATCGCCGCGAGACGATCGAGTGCGACGTCGAGCGCAACGATGTCGAAGTCCTGCTCGTTGCAGACATCGACCGCGAAGTCGATCGCCAGCGGCGCCTTTCCGCCGCCGCGCTTGTCGCTCCCGCGCCGCCGGGCATGATCGACGAGGATGCGCCGCATGACGGTGGCCGCGACAGCGAAGAAGTGGATGCGGTCGCGAAACGCCACCTGCCGCTGATCCGCAAATCGAACATACAACTCGTGCACGAGCGCCGTCGGCTGCAGCGTGTGCCCCTCGCGTTCGCGCCCGAAGTGACGCTCGGCGATGGCGTGGAGCGGATCGTAGACCAGCCGCATGAGCCGGTCGCGCGCCTCCGGCTCGCCGGCATTCCATTCCTGCAAGAGCTGGGTGACTTCGGACATGGGGACTCGTGAATTGTAACCGCGTGCGCCGGCCTGGCGGCCGGCGCGTTGTCGGTTGGTTGCGCTTCGCGCGTCACTCGCTCCGCGCGAGGTGGTGACAACGCGCCGAAGGCGCAACCAACCGACAACCGACAACGCGGCGGCCGCCAGGCCGCCGCAATCATTTGAGGGAGTTTCCCCTCCGTTTGCGCGACCTATCAACAGAGGAGCTTCCATCCCAATGATCGTCCGCCGCGCTCTGCTCGTGTTGTGTCTCGGATTTCTCCCGCTCTCCGCCTTTGCCGTTGTTGGTGCCGACGTCGGTATCACCGCGACCGACTCGCCTGACCCGGTCGCGCCCGACGGCAACATTACGTACACCGTCCACGTGACGAACGCGGGCCCGAGCACGGCGACGACCGCGCACATGAATCTCGTCAACAACGGCTCGATGTTGTTTCAGTCGATCGTCGTTCCGGCAGGTTGGAACTGTGGCTCGATTCCGGTGGGGTATGGCGGGTCGTTCACTTGTACGGCGGCGACGCTGGCGTCGGGATCGGACGATGTCTTCACGATCGTGATGAATGCGCCGATCGCGACGCAGGGCGTCCTCGATCACACCATCAACCAGCTCTTCGGTGTCAACGCAACGGAATCGGATCCGAACAGCGGCAACAACAACGTCACCGTCGCTACCTCGTATGTGGCGCCGCACGTCGACATGGCTACGACGGGGTCTGACGCGCCCGATCCGGTCTTTCCCGACGGCAACATTACCTACACGGTCAATGTCACCAACAACGGGCCCGATGTCGCGTCGAGCGCGAATTTCAACGTGGTCCTCAACAACACGCTGCGTTACCAATCGATCACCGTTCCGGCGGGATGGTCATGTCCGGCGCTTGCAGTGGGCTACGGCGCATCGTTCACCTGTACCGCGACGAACCTCGCTGTATCGACGTCGACGTTCACGGTCGTGCTCAATGCTGGCGTGGCGCAGTTCGGCGTCACCAATCAGACGATCAACCAACTCTTCGGCTCCAACAGCCCCTGGTTCGATCCGAATCATGCGAACGACAACGTGACCGTGTCGACTTCGTACGTTGCGCCGCACACCGACATGCAGATCACGGCGAGCGACTCGCCTGATCCGGTCGCGCCAGACGGCAACATCACCTACACCGTTACCGTCACCAATGCTGGAGTGGATGCCGCGCAGAACGCGACGATGAACGTCGTTCTGAACAACACGTTGCGCTACCAGTCGATCACCGTGCCGGCAGGATGGTCGTGTCCATCGCTGGCGGCCGGCCATGGTGCCTCGTTCACCTGCACCGCGGCGACGTTTGCCGCGTCCGTATCGTCGGTCTTCACGGTCGTGCTCAATGCCGGGTCGGCCCAATTCGGCGCCCTTTCCCAGACGATCAATGAGGTGTTCAGCACCGGCAACGACTGGTTTGATACGAACAACGCCAACAACACCGTGACCGTCTCGACGCTCTACCAGACGCCGAGCGTCGATGTCAGCGTGACCGCCAGCGATTCGCCCGATCCGGTCAGTCCCGATGGCAACATCACCTACACAATCGCCGTGACGAACGGGGGACCTGACACCGGAACCTCGGTCAATCTCAACGTTCCGCTGAACAACACACTGCTGTTCCAGTCGATCACAACACCTGCCGGATGGAACTGCGCGACGCCTCCGGTCAATGGCGGGACCTCGTTCACCTGCACCGCGGCGACGATGGCCGCATCGAGCACCGCCAACTTCACGCTCGTGCTGAAAGCGGCACTATCGCAGTTCGGCAATTCCAACCAGACGATCAATCAGACCTTCGTCGTGAGCACGCCCGCGGCCGATCCGAACAACGCCAACAACACCGTGATCGTTTCGACCTCCTACGTTGTCCCGACCGCGAACCTCGCCGTCACCAACAGCGACGCGCCCGACCCCGTCAACTCCGGCGCGACGATCACTTACACGCAGACGCTGACAAACAACGGCCCGGACGCCGCCGCCAACGCGAAGATCGTCGAGAGCATCGGATCAGGCGCGACGTTCCAGTCTGTCGTCGCACCGGCCGGTTTCAGTTGCACGACGCCCGCAATCGGCGGCACCGGCACCATCACCTGCACGATCGCGTCGCTGGCCAACGGCGGCAACGCCTCGTTCACGGTCGTCGTGAACGTCGCCGCGGTCTCCGGTGTCATCACGAATACGGTCTCGGGCAGCAGCGACGCGTTCGACAACGCGCTTGCCAACAACGCCGCTGTTGCGACGACGACCATCACGCCGCCGCCCAGCGCCGACCTTGGCATCACGAAGTCGACACCGACGACGACTGCGGCACCCGGCGCGGCCGTGACGTACACGATCGTCGTCACGAATCACGGCCCCGATGCTGCCACCTCGGTGACGATGACCGACACGCTGCCGGCGACACTGAAATTCGCGTCGATCACCACGCCTGCCGGTTTCAATTGCACGACGCCCGCGATCGGCGCGACGGGAACGATCACCTGCACTTCTGCCTTGCTCGCCAACGGCGCCTCGGCTACCTTCACACTCGGCGTGACTTCGGCCTCGAACGCCAGCGGATCGATCGGGAACACGGCCTCAGTCTCCGGCACGCCAACCGATCCGTCGTCTGCCAACAATGGCGCAACCGCCACCTACATCTCCGGATCCGCCAACCTCGGGCTCGGCGGCACGTCCGCCCGCAACGGCGGAACGGTCTCCTACGTCTTCACCGTGACCAACAGCGGCCCTGACGGCGCGTCGAACGTGGTCTTCACCGATACGCTCCCGTCGTCGCTCCTCTTCGGATCGATTACCGCTCCCGGCTGGAACTGCACGACGCCGCCCGCCGGAACGACAGGCACAATCACCTGCACCGCCGCATCGCTCGGCACCGGCGGCACCGGAACGATCACGATCCTGACGACCGTCGCCCCCGGCACGACCGGCACAATCAACAACGGCGGCAGCGTAACAAGCGCCACGTCCGATCCAAACCCAGGCAACAGCAGCGTAACTGCACCACCGGTTGTTGCCCTGCCGACTGATGTACCGGCACTCTCAACATGGGCGTTGATGCTGTTGGCCGCAATCCTCGGCCTTGCAGCGTTGAAGGCAATTCACAATTGACGATGGACGGCTCCAATTGACAATGGACAATTGATAACGAAAGCGAAGGCCAATTGACAATTGCCAATGACAATTGAAAACCAAGGCGACGAAAGATCAATCGCCGGTCAGATCTATCCAAAACAGGTCACCCTGGAAGGGTGAATGAGGGTAGCCGGTGGCCGCGCCGGAGGTGCTGCCACCGGGAACAGTCGTGGCAAAGCAGCACCCTGGTGGGGTGCGTGAAGAACCACGAGATCGATTGCCAATGAAGAATTGACAATTATAAACAGCGGAGGCTAAATCCAACGAGCGGAGTGACATTGGTTCTCTTTGTCAATTGTCAATTATCAATTGTGATTCGCTCTCCGTCTCGAGCGACAACGACTCCCGACTTGCTCCCGCGAAGCAGCGGATTCGATTGGTTCAGATGAATGAACCGCACTTTTGCAAGCAATGGCGACCCTGCGAGACGTGACAGTGTCTCCGTCATGAGCGGATGCGGGATCTCGCGCAGATCGCGTCCGGGTAATTCGCTGGCGTCATAGAACGTGCCGTCGATGTACGCGACATCGACGCGCGCGAGGATCGATTCGAGTGTCGTCGTCCAGCGCTCCCACTTGTCGATGTCCGGCAGCCATAAGATCGAGCGCGATGGGCCGCGCACAATGAAACCGACTGTCTCGGAGTACTCATCGCGATGCGGTACACGGATCGGTGTCACGTGGATCCGTTCATTCAGCGCCACTTCCACGCCATCCTCGATCGGCGTGATCTCGATGTTGTGCAGTGTTACGAGCTGATCCCACGGACCGTTGTGCGTGAGGAACTCGCGCATCCTCGGCATCGCATAAACGCGCACCGAATGCGCGCCGAGAACTTCGCGGCCGAGTTG
This sequence comes from Thermoanaerobaculia bacterium, assembly GCA_963719365.1. GTDB lineage: Bacteria > Acidobacteriota > Thermoanaerobaculia > Gp7-AA8 > Gp7-AA8 > JADGNZ01. The sequence continues at coordinate 5,169,525 of OY970380.1, forward strand.
GGTGAGGCCGAGGTAGTGACCGATGTGAGCGTGGGTAAGGAGGATGCCGTCGAGAAGCGGCGAACTCTCCGCACGCGGCGCGGCTTCATCGAGCGTCCGCAGTTGCGATCCGAAATCAGGCGTCGCGTCGATGATCCAGCGCTGATGCGACTGCGGATCGACGATCGCCAGAGACGCCACGCGCTGCCGCAACTTCGGATTACGCCACGCCGCGATGCAGTCGGGGCGATTGCATCCCGCTTGCGGATACCCGCCATCCTGCGCGATGCCGAGGACCATGGCGAATGGCGCTGTCGCGGGCGGAGGCGCGGTGGCGCAGGCGGTGAGGAGGATTAGAAGCAACACCTTGATCCGCAGATGTCGCAGATAAACGCAGAAGGGGAACGAGGCGTTCGGCTGATTCGTCTTATCTGTGTCCCTCTGCGACATCTGCGGATCAACAAGTCCTATCATTCCAATCATGCGCATCATTCTCCTCGCCTTCCTCTTCGCCGCCAACGCGTATGCCCAGAACGACGCCGGCGAGGTCGCCTTCGCAAACTCGGGCGCGGCCGAGGCGCAAGCGCCGTTTCTGCGCGGTCTGGCGCTGCTCCACGACTTCGAGTACGAATCGGCGGCGCAGGCATTCCGGAAAGCGCAAACGATCGAGCCCTCTTTCGCGATGGCCTATTGGGGCGAGGCGATGACGTACACGCATCCGGTCTGGTTTCAGCAGGACGCCGATGCCGCTCGCGCGGTGCTGAAGAAACTCGGCGCAACGCCGGCCGATCGTTTGGCAAAAGCGAAGACGGAGCGCGAGCGCGACTACCTTCGCGCGGTCGAAGTTCTTTACGGCGACGGCACGAAAGACGAGCGCGATTTCAAGTACGCGGATGCGATGCGCGTCGTGCACGAACGCTATCCCGACGACGTCGACGCTACCGCCTTCTACGCTCTCGCCCTCCTCGGCACTTCCCATCAGGGCCGCGATTTCCCCACCTACATGCGCGCGGCGGCGTTGCTCGAAGAAGTTCTGCCGGCGCATCCGCAGCATCCCGGCGTGCTGCACTACCTCATCCACTGCTACGACGATCCGATCCACGCGCCCCTCGGGTTGCGCGCCGCGCGCCGCTACGGACTCGTCGCGCCCGGACGCCGGCCACGCGCTGCACATGACGTCGCACATTTTCATCGCCATGGGCATGTGGGACGACGTCATCGACGCCAATCGCCGCGCCATCGACGTCGTCAACAAGCAACGCGCCGCGCGCTCGAAACCACCTGTCGCCTGCGGTCACTATCCGCTCTGGCTTCACTATGCCTATTTGCAGAAACGGGATTTCGACGAGGCGCGCACGGCTCTCGATGCCTGCCGCGAATCGGCGTTCGATCCGAAGTTCGAAACAGCCGGTCCGATGGATTCCGCCGCCGGACGGATCGAATCGTTTGCCGACATGCGCGCGCACCAGATCGCCAGCCGGGGCTTGCTGACAGCGGCCGATAACGTGGCAATTCCCGATGGTCCCGAATTCGCGAACGCCCGCTTCCTTGTTGCTTATGGCGATGTGGTGGCGTCAGCGTCGCACAGTGATTCTGCCGCGCTGAAAGCCGCAGTTGCGCGATTGCACGCATTGCAGCAAGCAGCATTGCAAAGCGTCGAGCATCAGCACTCGATGAACGCCATGAATCCGACGTTCCGCATCCGCGCCGAGGTGATGGTGCAACAGGCGGACGCGCTGCAACTCGCCGCGGAGGGGAAACGCTCCGAGGCAATCGAGATTCTGCAAAAAGCCGCGGCGGCGGAGACATCGATGCCATTCGAGTTCGGCCCTCCCGTCGTCGAAAAGCCAACCTACGAGCTCCTCGGCGACGAGCTGCTCGCCGCCGGACGCGCCTCCGAGGCCGCGAGTGCGTATCGATCGGCGCTGGAACGAACGCCGGGACGGGCGACGAGTGTGGATGGACTGGCGAAAGCGCAGAAGACGCCCGACGGACCGAAAGTGCTTTCCGATCTTCGGGTTCTTACGAGCTCCCCGCCATCCCCGTGAATGAGCCAATAACCCCGCGGTCGCGGGGTCATTTCGCGCCGCTAACCCATCCGGTATTTCTCCACGTTTCTTCAGCGACTCCCTCCCATCGAGCGCCTTCTCCCCCCGTGCTTTTCGGGGGGAGAAGGTGGCGAAGCCGGATGAGGGGGCTTCAAACCTCGCCAGAACGTTGCCGAACAGGAGTACTTCACGCAAGCCCGAACTTCAGGACAGTCGATTGCGCGACACCCCTCATCCGCCTTCGGCACCTTCTCCCCTCGAAGAAGCCCGAGGGGAGAAGGCGCTCGATGTTCGTGCATCGCGTAATGAGACGAGCCAAGGGTGTAGCGTGAGTGCTGACTCGGCCACATCCGTCGCGCGAATCGAATTACCATTCCGCTCGATGAAAATCGCTCTGGCCGTCGCACTTTTCGCCGTTGCTGCGCGTGCCGAGGTGAGGGTGACGGTGGATCACAACCGGGGGGCGGCGGCGACCACGGCGTTCAAGTTCGCGCGGGTGGCCTCGCCGGCGCGCGACGATGCGGCGTCCTCGGCGAAGGTCGAAGTCATGGCCGGGACGGTCGATCGCAACAGTTCATCGATCGCGGCGCTGACCGATGGGCGACTTCCTGGCAACGAAGACGAGCCAGAAGCGAATCTCTTTTTTCGCGGCGATTCGTGGGGTGGGCGCATTCGCTTCGACCTCGGTTTCATCGTCGACATAGCGGCCGTGAACACCTACTCGTGGCATCCCAACACGCGTGCGCCGCAGGTTTACCGGCTGTATGCGAGCGACGGCACCGATCCGAATTTCAATCCCACTCCCGGGGTGAAGGTCGATCTCTCCACGTGCGGCTGGCGCGAGATTGCCTTCGTCGATACGCGGCCGAAGGATGGCGATGACGGCGGACAGTACGGCGTGAGCATCGCGGACACGAGCGGCTCTCTCGGCCGCTATCGCTACCTTCTCTTCGACGTCTTCGAGACTGAGAGCGACGATCCGTGGGGCCAGACGTTTTACAGCGAGATCGATGTGGTGAAGAAATGATCCGGCGAATGATCATCGCGTTGCTCTTCGCCTGTGCCGCGGTTGCGCACGCCGCCGATCCGCCCGACCTCACGAAGCAGCCCACGCTTTACGTCGTCGGCTACGCGCATCTCGACACGGAGTGGCGATGGGAGTATCCGCAGACGATCAGCGAATTTCTGCCGCGCACGATGCACGACAACTTCGCGCTCTTCGAAAAATATCCGCACTACATCTTCAACTTCAGCGGCGCCAATCGTTATCGGATGATGCGCGAGTACTACCCGGCCGACTACGCGAAGTTGCAGGAGTGGGTGCGCAAAGGCCGCTGGTTTCCGGCCGGATCGTCGATGGAAGAGAGCGACGTGAACTCGCCGTCGGCCGAATCGATCATCCGCCAGGTTCTCTACGGCAATGCGTATTTTCGCCGTGAGCTTGGACGCACCAGCGCGGAGTACATGCTGCCCGACTGCTTCGGATTTCCCGCGTCGCTTCCGAGCATCCTGCATCACATGGGCATCGTTGGATTCTCGACGCAGAAGCTGACGTGGGGATCGTCGGCTCCGGTTGGTGGCCCGGACTCGCTGGAGAAAACGCCGGTGGGAACGCCGTTCAATGTGGGCGTTTGGGAAGGTCCGGACGGCAGCAGCGTCCTGGCCGCGTTCAATCCCGGCAGCTACAGCGCGGACATTCGCTACGACCTTTCGCGCAGCGATACGACGCCGCCGAAGAACGTGGACTGGCCGAAGCGCGTGCAACGCAACGGCGCGGCCAGCGGCGTTTTCACCGACTATCACTACTACGGCACCGGCGATGTCGGCGGCGCGCCGCGCGAGCCCTCGGTGCAACTGGTCGAGTCGATCGTGTCGAAGAACGACGGTCCGCTGCACGTGATCTCGTCGACGGCCGAACAGATGTTTCTCGACATCAATCTGAAACAACGAGCCGGACTTCCACGCTACAAGGGCGAGCTCGAACTGACGAATCACTCCGCCGGATCGCTGACGTCCGAGGCGTATCAAAAGAGGTGGAATCACAAGAACGAGCTGCTTGCGGACGCCGCCGAGCGCGCCTCGGTCGCCGCGGAATGGCTCGGCGGACGCGCGTACCCGAGGAAGCGATTGAATGATGCCTGGACGCTGGTGATGGGCGGCCAGTTTCACGACATCGCCGCCGGCACCGCGACTCCAAAGGCGTACGAGTATTCGTGGAACGACGACGTGATCGCCATGAATCAGTTCGCAGGCGTGCTGACGAGCGCGACGGAAGCGGTGGCGTCGAATCTCGACACGCGCGTGAAGGGAACGGCGATCGTCGTCTACAACCCGCTGAGCATCGCGCGGGAGGATGTGGTCGAGACAAGCACCGATGTGCCCTACGATCACGATGTTCGTGTCGTTGGGCCGGACGGCACAGCGGTTCCCTCGCAGCACGAACGCGGCATGGTGACCTTCGTGGCGAAGGTTCCAGCGGCCGGTTGGGCCGTATACGACGTGCGCGATGCGGGAGCCAGGAATCGGACACCGCGAGCCGTAGACTCGATGCCACATGTCGAGCTCCGACCACGAATTCTCGACGTCGTGTCGTTGGACGCCGCCACGCTCGAGAATGCCCGCTATCGCATAACGATCTACCCCAACGGTGACATCGCCTCCATCGTTGATAAGAAGACGACGCGAGAGTTGCTCGATGCACCCGCGCGTCTCGATCTTCAGACCGAGGCTCCGCACGATTGGCCCGCATGGAACATGGACTGGGCTGATCAGCAGAAGAAGCCGCGTGGCTCCGTTTCGGGACCAGCCACGTTCCGCGTCGTCGAGAATGGGCCGGCTCGCGTTGCCGTCGAAGTGACGCGCGAGACCGAGGGCTCGCGATTCGTGCAGACGATCCGCCTGGCCGCGGGCGACGGCGGCAACCGCATCGAGATCGACAACGCCATCGACTGGAAGACCGAAGCGGCGGCGTTGAAAGCAACGTTTCCGCTGGCTGTGCACAACCGGCTCGCAACCTACAACTGGGAAGTGGGCACGATCGAACGGCCAACGAACGATGAGAAGAAGTTCGAGGTGGCGTCGCATCAGTGGTTCGATCTGAGCGATGCCCATGGCGGCGTCACGGTTCTGAGCGATTGCAAATACGGCTCGGACAAACCCGACGATCACACGCTGCGGCTCACGTTGCTCTACACGCCAGGCCTCAGCGCGAACGGCCGCGCCTACAGCGATCAGGCTTCGCAGGACTGGGGACATCACGAGTTTGTTTATGGACTGGCGTCGCACGCCGGTGACTGGCGATCGGAAGGGACGGACTGGCAGGCGCAGCGTCTGAGCCAGCCGCTGATCGCGTTCGTATCGCCGAAACATGCCGGCAGTCTTGGTCGCAAATTTTCGCTGTTGCGCGTCAGTAATCCGCGCGTTCGCGTTCTGGCGCTGAAGAAAGCGGAGAGCGGCGATGACCTCATCGTGCGGATAGTCGAGCTCGACGGCAAGCGGCAGAACGATGTCCGCATCGGCTTCGCCGCGAATGTCATCGCCGCTCGCGAAGTGAACGGCCAGGAGATGCCGGTCGGGAAAGCGCGCATCGTTGACGGACGCGTCGCGGCGTCGTTCGCGCCGTATCAATTGCGGACATTCGCAGTTCGTCTGGCGTCGTCCGCGACGAAGGTTCGCGCGCCGCGCTCAAAGTCAGTCGCACTTCTGTTCGATCGCAACGTGACCAGTCACGACGGCGAGAAATCAACAGCCGGCTTCGATGCCGCTGGCCGCGCGATCCCCGCCGAGATGCTGCCGCGCGAGATCGACTATGCGGGCATCCATTTCCACCTCGGCGCTGGAGACGCAGCGAATGCGGTCGTCGCGCATGGCCAGTCCATCGCGCTTCCCGGGGGCGAACACAAACGTCTCTACTTCCTCGCCGCCGCCAACGGCGATCAACAAGCCACGTTCACCATCGACGGCAAGGCAATCGACATCACGATTCAGAATTGGACCGGCTACGTCGGCCAATGGGACAACCGGCTCTGGACGACGAAGCAGGAAACGCTGCCGCCGCGGGACGACGCTCCACCCAACGCGCCGGCGCGCACGCGCATGGCCACGGTCTTCAACGGCCTCACACCCGGTTTCATCAAACGCGCGCCAATCGCATGGTTCGCGTCGCATCGGCACACGGCCGATGGTGCGAACGAGCCGTACGCGTATTCGTACCTGTTCGCCTACGCCATCGATCTTCCGCCCGGCGCCCGCACGATCACGCTGCCCGACAACGACAAGATCCGCATCCTGGCGGCGACCGTTTCGGACGAGACCTTTTCGATTCAGGAAGCGCAACCGCTGTATGACACCCTGATCCACTGGTGAAGAAAAAACCGGAGACTGAATGAAACGAACTTTGGCCACCGTTGCAATCGCCATCTTCTTCCTCGCCTGCGCAAAGCACGAACAGACGAGTGCACAGAAATCCGGCAAGTCCTTCACCATCGCCGTCATCCCGCAAGGCTCCACGCATGAGTTCTGGAAGAGCATTCACGCCGGCGCGATGAAGACGGCGCAGGACGAGGCGAAGGCCGGCGTCAACGTCACCATCATCTGGAAAGGTCCGATGCGCGAGGACGACCGCGAACAGCAAGTGCAGGTCGTCGAGGGCTTCGTCACGCAGCACGTCGATGGCATCGTGCTCGCGCCGTTCGACAAGAACGCGCTCGTCCGTCCCGTCGAAGAAGCCAAGCGCGCTGGCATCCCGACGGTCGTCGTCGATTCCGGCCTCGAATCCACCGATCCAATCAGCTTCGTGGCCAGCAACAACTACCACGGTGGCGAGCTCGCCGCCGACGAGATGGGCCGCCTCCTCGGCGGCAAAGGAAAAGTTCTGGCGCTGCGCTATCAGGAAGGCGTCTTCAGCACCGAGCAACGCGAAAAGGGATTCATCGAGCGGATCAAGGCTGGTTATCCGAACATCCAGCTCATCTCTTCGAGCCAATTCGCCGGCGCGACGCGCGACACGGCCAAGACCGCGGCCGAGAATCTGCTGAACCGATTCGGCAACGACCTCGATGGCCTTTTTACGCCGAATGAGTCGTCCACCGCCGGAGCGCTCCTGGCGCTGGAGGATGCCGGCAAAGCAGGCAAGATCCATTTCATCGGCTTCGACACGAGCGATGTCTTCGTCAAAGCGATGCGCGACGGCAAGCTGCACGGCATCGTGGTGCAGAATCCCTTTCGCATGGGCGAGCTCGGAGTCAAAACCGTCGTCGATCACCTTCTCGGTAAGCCGGTGGAAAAACGCGTCGACACCGGCGTCACGCTGATCAATCCCGCGAACCTCGGCGCGCCGGAATCGCAGACGCTGCTGCATCCGCCGCTGGAGACGTATTTGAAGTGAGCAAGGAGTGTGGGCGTCTCGCCCGCGGGCGTTCGGGCGTCCCGCCCGAGCGCTCCGAGGACGTTGGTACTCAACTCTCAAGCGAGGTTGCTCGGTTGTCGGCGTTGAGACGCAAGCACTCTTTTCAAACCGCCGCAATTGGACGGCGCCTCGTGCCCAGGATTGCGCGATGACGAGTGGCATCGCATCTCCGTCGTTCGGCGGCGGGACGCCTCCGGGCCAGCCGCCGGGGACGGCAGCGTTCCGCAGCGCTGCGATTCGAAAACGCTTCGGCGCCACGATCGCGCTCGACGGCGTCGATCTCGAAGTCGCGCCTGGCGAGGTGCACGCGCTCATCGGCGAGAACGGCGCTGGGAAGAGCACGTTGATGAATGTCTTGTCGGGCGCAATCGCTCCCGACAGCGGAACGATGATCGTCGATGGAACGCAGTACGCGCCGCGCGGACCGGCCGATGCGCGCGCGGTGGGCATCGCGCATATTCATCAGGAGCTGGCGTTGTGCGCGCATCTCTCCGTCGCCGAAAACATCGTCATGGGAATCGAGCCGTCGCGCGGCGGATGGCTGCGTCGCGATGCGATGAACGAGCGCGCTGCAGCCCTGCTGGCCGAGTTCGGACGAAGCGAGATCGATCCTGAAAAGCGCGTCGCGAGTCTCTCGCTCGCCGACCGCCAGGTCGTCGAAATCTGCCGCGCACTGGCGCGCGATGCCCGGATTCTCTTGATGGATGAACCGACGAGCAGCCTGCAGCGAGCAGACGTCGAGCGCCTCTTCGAGACCGTACGCCGCCTTCGCGATCGCGGAATGGCAATCATCTACATCAGCCATTTTCTGGAAGAGGTTCGCGAGATCGCCCGCCGGTTCACCGTTCTGCGCGATGGTCGTAGTGTCAGCAGCGGTGAACTGTCCGAGGTGCGCGATGAGGAGTTGATCTCGATGATGGTGGGAGCACAGACAAGACTGCCTGTGCCACATCAAGGTGCGCATGAGCCACAAGTAAACGGGCTTTCCGAAATCCTCCTCGAAGTCGAAAACCTCTCCGCCCCTCAGCGTCTCCGCGTGGCCAGTTTCAAGCTCCATCGCGGCCAAATCCTCGGCGTCGCCGGTCTCGTCGGCTCCGGCCGCAGCGATCTCGTTCGCGCTCTCTTCGGCCTGCAACCCTCGGCCGGCGTCGTGCGCGTCCGCGGGCGTGCGCTTGGCAATTTACGCAGCGCGCGACAAATCCGCAACGGCTTCGGCTACCTCAGCGAAGACCGCAAAGGCGAAGGACTCGCCCTGCAATTGCCGATCGCCAACAACGTGACGATGAGCCGCTTCGCAACCTGCTCGCGGGCCGGATGGATCGATCAAGGCCGGCAAAACGCGCAGACGCAAGATGTCGCGACGCGCCTGCGCATCAAGGCGCCGGGCCCGCGCGGCATCGTCGGAAAATTATCCGGCGGCAATCAGCAGAAGGTCGCCTTGGCGCGTCTTCTCCATCAGGATCCCGACATCCTCCTTCTCGACGAGCCCGCGCGCGGCATCGACATCGGTAGCAAGGCCGATATCTATCGCGAGATTCGAAGGCTGGCCGGCGAAGGAAAGGGCATCGTAATGGTCAGCTCGTACCTGCCGGAACTGCTCGCCGTGTGCGACACCATCGCCGTCATGACGCGCGGCCGTCTTTCGCCCGCGAAACCGGCGGACGAATGGACCGCCAACAGCATTCTCCAAGCCGCGATCGGCGGCGAAACGTAGGTCGGACTCTCCAGTCCAACGTAGCTTGAGGGGTCAGACCGAAAGTGAAAGTGACGAATATTGTCATCGGCTCGTGCCACGCTCAATTTTCGTCACCTTCACTTTCGGTCTGACCCCTCGCGATTGCCGCGCGCCAACGACCACGCGAAATGGATTGCCGCGAATACGCCGGAAAAACGAACGCGACTGTCCACGTACTGCTCGATCACGTAGAAGCAGAAGTAGTAGGCCCGTGCGAACGCCCAGACAGTTGCAACGAGAAGAAGTGCGCTCGACAGTTCTGGCGTACGCAGCAGGAGGAGCGCGCCTGCGAAGATTCCAATCATCAGGAAAAGGACAAACTTGAGAAGCAGGAGTCGCGGGCTCGTGATGATCTGCACAGACGTTTGACGTCCGGCCCGCACTCTCGGTTCGGGATGTTGCGATCAGCGGAGCGGCCGCTCCCGCATACAATCCGCACCTCGCATGAAACGCTGGCTTCGCGTCCTCGCTCCGCTCGCCGGCCTCGTTGCGGTCATCCTTCTCTTCGCGATTCTCACCGGATCGCCGGCGCGTTACCTCTCGGGTGCGAACCTGCGCGTCGTGCTCGCGCAAACGGTCATCGTCGCCATCGGCGCGATCGGGATGACGATGATCATCGTCAGCGGCGGCATCGATCTTTCCGTCGGGGCTGTCATCGCGCTGACGAGCGTCGTTACCGCGTTGACGTTACACGACGGATGGACGCCGATTGCTGCGTTGAGCGCGGGCGTGATCGCTGGCGGCATCGTTGGCATCATCAACGGCTTGGCCATCACCGCTCTGCGCGTCGTCCCGTTCATCGCCACGCTCGGCATGCTCGGCATCGCGCGCGGCGTCGCCAAGTACGTCGCTGGCGAGCAGACCGTCAACCCGCCGGCGACGTGGCTCAATGAACTGGCCGTGACGTTCCCGTCGCGCGACTGGATGCTCTTCGCGCCCGGCGTCTGGATCGCGATCATCCTGGCGGCGATGATGGCTCTCGTGCTGCGCAACACCGTCTTCGGACGCCACGTCTTCGCACTCGGTTCGAACGAAGCGGCGGCGCGCGCCTGCGGCATCAATACCGGCGCGCTGAAAATACGCATCTACGCGCTGGCAGGATTGTTCTTCGGGCTCGCCGGCGTGATGCAGATGTCGCGCTTGCGGCAGGGCGATCCGACGGTCGCCGTCGGCGTCGAGCTCGACGTCATCGCTGCGGTCGTCATCGGCGGCGCGAGTCTCAGCGGCGGAGAGGGAAGCATCGCCGGCGCGATGATCGGCGCGCTGGTCATGGCATTTCTCCGCAACGGCAGCCAGCAAATGGGCTGGCCGAATTACGTGCAGGAGATCATCATCGGCGCCGTGATCGTGCTCGCCGTCGCCGCGGACCGCTGGCGTGCTTTGCGCGCGGCCGAAAGGAACTGAATCATGGCCGCACCGCTCTCCGCCTCACTCCGCCGCGACCTCGGCACCATCGAGTCCTACGCGACCTTGCTCGGCATGCTCATCGGCGCCGGCATTTTCAAAGTCACGAGCGACGCCTGGGCGCTGACCGGACCAAGCGTGATTCTCGGCTACCTCGTGCTCGCGCCGGCGATTCTGGCGACCTCGGTTGCGTATTCGGTGTTTCTCTCCACGCCGCTCGGCCGCGAGCCCGGCGGCGAGTACACGCATCTGTCGCGGACGTTCGGCGGCTACGGTCTCGCCTTCGTCGGCGTGTGGCTGAAAGTGATCTCGTACATCGGCGCGCTGGCCTACCTGTCGCGCGCGCTCGGCGACTACGTGGTCGAGCTCTTCGCCGGCGCGCTTCCGAAGAGCGCCGCGATGCCGGTGGCGATCGGCAGCCTCCTTTTCTTTTATGTCATCCACGTTGCCGGTGTGCGCTGGTTCGGCCGTATTCAAGTCTGGATGTGCGTGCTCCTCGGCCTGTCGATCATCGTCCTCGTCGGGCCGGGCATCTTTGCCATCCATGCGCACAACTACCAGCCGTTCTTCACGCACGGCCTCGGCGGGTTCGCCGCGGCACTTCCGCTCGTCTTCTTCGGTTACGCCGGCTTCGAATCGCTAGCGCAGACGGCAGGCGAAGTGCGCGACTCCACACGCCGCCTGCCGCGCATTTTTCTTCGCGGCATTCTCGCGACGACGGTCATCTACTTCCTGATGTCGGCCGTCGCGTTCGGCGTCCTTCCCGGCGCCGAGTTGCAACAAGCCGCCGCACCGATGGCCGCGGTGGCTTCGCGCTATCTGCCGATGGGCGCGGCATGGTTCGTGACGCTCGGCGCCGTCATGGCGCTGACGACATCGGTGAACGCGACGATGCTCGTACCGTCGCGCGTCGGAATCATGCTGGCTGAGGATGGATTGGCGCCGGGGTTCATCGGAGTGATCTCGAAGCGCACTGGCACGCCGATCATTGGACTGACGTTGACGCTGATCGTCACGCTGCTGCTCCTGGTCAGCGGACAAGTCTCGCTCGCGCTGAACATCGCCGTCTTCGCGCTGGTCTGCCTCTACTTTCTGCACAGCCTCGCGCTGCTGGCGCTCCCGCGCGCAAATCCATCGCTCTACGCCAGCGTGACGATTGCTCTGCCGCGCTGGGTGCAGCAACTCAGCGCCGCGATCTCACTGCTGTTCATGGGCACATTGATCGTCGTGCAACTCCGCGGCGACGTGGAAACGCTGACGCGCCTCTCGTTCCGCGAGCGCATCGCGAACGCGTCATTGACGACGATCGAGCTGGTCGTTTTCTGGGGTGCGATCGGAGCGGTGCTGTATTGGATTGCGGCGAGCAGGCGGAGGAGGCAGGGCTAGCTGCGCAGACGTCTCAGCACACGAGGATCGCGCTTCTGATGCAGGACCGCGACGACAACGATGCGATCGTCAGTGAATTGGTAGAAGAGTGCATAGGGAAAACGGCGAAGAAGAACGCGGCGAAATGTGCGATGCACGAGGCGAAACGCCAGGGGATGCCTTTGGGCCAACGAGATTGCCTCATCGATCGATTTAAGAAAATCGTCGCCGAGCTCGGATGAAATGCCTCGATACCACAACCGTCCCTCGCGAATGTGTCGATTCGCGCGAGGCTGAACGATGACGCGCGTGATCATTCGTTCTGGAGCGACTTCTTCACATCCTCCCACGACTCGCCATCGTCGGGATTCTGTTGGAGCTCAACCCAACAGCGCTCTAGCTCATCGCGTTGCGCCGCGGTGATCTCGACGTTGTCCGGCTGTTCGAGCATGCTCTCCCAGATTTCCTGGACGATCGCAACGCGTTCATCTGTCGGAAGTTCGAGAATGTGGTCGATCGGTACACGACTCATAGTGTGAATATTACTCCCTCACGTAACGATCGTCTGCTTCGCCGCCTGCCGTTTCCACCTATCCGTTCGCAGGATCTCGTCGACTGTCGCAAACGCGATCTCCAGCTCTTCATCCGTCGTGTAAAAGTGCGGGGAGAAGCGGACACCGGCGCCGGGGCGGAAGTCGCAGACGATGTCTTCGGCGTTCAGTTCGTAGGCCACTTCTTTTGCGTGTGGCATGAGCACGGAGACGGATCCGCCGCGGCGGTCGGGTTCACGCGGTGTACGCAGTTCGAAGCCGCGGGCATCGGCGAGATTCATGATTCGCTGGGTTTGACGTAGCGACTTTTCGCGGATCACATTCATGTCGCCGCCTGAGGCTTCGGCGATGACCTTCGGACCTTCGCGGGCGGCGTAGAGCGCGGGGATTGGCGGAGTGCCGAGCGCGAAGCGGAGGGCGTCGTCGCGAAAACGCATTGGCGGTGCTTCGAACGCGAATGGACTTGCGTGCGCCATCCAGCCGGTAAAGCTCGGCTCGAGCTTCGGTCGCAGCGCGGGATCGACGTAGAGGAACGAGCCGCCGGGTCCGCCGCAGAGCCATTTCAGCACGCCGCCAACGGCGATCGGAACATCCCATCCGGTTACGTCGACTGGCACGATGCCGGCGGATTGGAAGACATCGAGGACCAGCGTTGCGCCAACTTCGCGGCAGCGGCGAGCGATCGCTTCGACGTCGATCATGTACGACGATTCGAAGAGGATGTGGCCGATCGGAACGAGCTGCGTCCGTTCGTCGATCGCGGCGAGGAGGCGATCGAGATCGAAGCCGAGTCCGGACGCATCGTGCGGAATGTTGACGATCTCCGCGCCGAGCCGCTGGGCGAGACGGTCGTAGATGTAGCGGACCGAGGGAAACTCGCCGTCGACGATGACGACACGGTTGCGCGGCGCCGTGTATTCGTACGACGACAACACTACTGCCTCGGCCGTGGTGACGTTCGGCAGCATCACCACCGAGCCGGGCGGTGCGCCGATCAGCGGCGCGATGATGTCGCCAACTTCGATCGACATCATCCACCACTTGTCGCCCCACGCGCGCACGCCGCGCGAGGCCCAGAGGTCGGCGTACTCGGCCAGCGCTTCGCGCGTCGCTTCCGGCATCGCGCCGAGCGAGTGCGAGACGAGGTACTTCGTTTTGCGGAGGATGGGAAAGCGATCGCGATACTGCAAAAGAGAGTCGGTCATTTCACCGCGTAATCGTCTCCATAGAATTTGCTGGTGATGCTCGTGTGAAAGTTGATCGCTTTCACGGGCGGGTATTTCGGATTGGCGATGCACGGCAGCACTTCGAGCATCTCGTCTTCCCACAAATAGACCGCCATCGGAAAGGAGACGCGCGTTTGACGTCGCTGCTGCGCATCGCGCGGTTTGCTCACTCGATGCGTCGTCGACGGGAAGATGTCGTTGCTGATGCGCTGTATGTAGTCGCCGGTGTTGAGGATGATGCTGCCCGGCGGCGCGGCGATGCGCACCCATTTCATATTGCGGCGATTGAGAATCTGCAGGCCTTCCACGCGCGGCGCGGGGAGGAACGTGAACATGTCGATGTCCTCGTGCCCGAGGAGACGCGCGGCGCCGGAAGCGTCGTCGGAAACGGAGACCGGCGGGTAGTAATTGAGGCGAAGGCCGAAGTTCGTGCCGGTCAGCTTTGCATCGAAAAGGTGCGCGTCGCATCCGAGGTAGGTGAGGAGGCTTTGCATGATCGGGAGGATCAGGCGTTCGTGGGCGTGCACGATTTGCTCGAAGAACGCGGCGTTGGGGTCAGGTCTAAAGTCTAAAGTGCCGGCGCGGGACCTTCCCTCCCCTGAAAACACGCGCGCCGGCACTTTAGACTTTAGACCTGACCCCATTGCCGGCCAGAACGACGCCGGATCTTCGAACGCGCGGCGGCAGAAAACCCAGCCCTCGACGAGATCGGGATGCATGTTGCTCGTCTCTTTGATCGGAAAGTAGCCCTGATTGACGGAGCCGAATCGCCCGGCGCGGAAACGCATTTTTTCTTCGAGCGTCAACGAACTGAAGATTTCTTCGATCCTCCGCTCCGCCTCGGCATAAAGATTCGGATCGACATCGTGACCTTCGATGATGGCGAATCCGATCTCGTGGAGCGCGTCGCCGAGCTCCGAGGCGAATGCGCGCCTGTCGTCCGCGTTGCCGTGAAGAAAGCGGCCGATGTCGACAGTCCGAACCACAAACTCGTCGTCGAACTGGTCGTCATCGAGACCCTCGGCGAGCTGATACGTCTGATGCTTCTCAACTTGGTCGTAGCGGATGAAGTCCTGGTTGGTGGCGCGGACTCCTTCTTCCTTGGTGGCCATGCGCGGAGCATAATCCCACGAAATGGTTGCGAAACTCGATGGTGGTTGTCTGGTCGTGGCGTTGAAAGAAGGGGAGCCGGCTCGCGACGGATCGCTGCGGATCTGGAAGCACTTCGGCCGCCAGGCGGGAGCGAAAGCGATCTCGCTGCGCGTGCTCGAGCTGCCGACAGGGGAGCGGGCGACGTTGCGGAACGAGTCGTCCGATGAGGTGCTCTACGTCATCGCCGGCTCGGGCGCCGCGGGCGATTCGGCGATCTCCGTCGACAGCGCTATCTATCTGCCGCCGTCGGCCTCATTAGATTTTGCGGCCTCCGAGACGCTGACACTCATCAGCTCGCAGTGTCCTGACGGCGGCGCTGTGCTCAAAGGTTACGAGCTAGGAAGCGGCGCGCCGCTCGTCGTCGCGATGCGCGATCGTCCCGTCGAGCGCACCGGCGATCGCTGGTATCGCGAGATCATCAACGCGAACGACGGCAGCACGCAGGTCACGCAATTCGTCGGCGGCATTCCGCCGGGGCGCGCGCCGGATCATTTCCACCTGTACGAAGAGGTGATTGTCATCCTCGACGGATCCGGCGTGATGTGGGCCGGCACGTCGAACACGACGATCGAGACCGGCTCGTGCATCTTCCTGCCTCACGGCCAAGTCCATTGCGTCGAAAATCGCGGCGACAGCGAGATGCGGCTCCTCGGCGTGTTCTACCCGGCGGGAAGTCCGGCGGTGCGGTACGCCGCAAACGCGAAACGATAACCGCCCCACCTTCGTCAACAGCACATGCACTGGGCCACTTTCGCCTTTCTCGTGCTCTCGACCGCGACGGCTGCCGCCAACACGCACGTCACGCTGACGGGAGCGAGCGGCGGCGCCGAGGTCTGTCGATTTCAGGCGCGTGATCGTGAGAAACCGATCGAGCGCTGGTTGAGTGGGCAGTCGGTTACTTGCGTGGCGGCGGATGCGGCGCTGACGTTTCCGTCCGGACTTTGGAATGTCTTTGCGCGGTCGAAGGGGATGGTGTCGATCGACCCGATACTCGTCGACGGCAATAGCGCGCCGGCGAATCTGGCGCTCTTTCTCGTTCCCGCGGCGACGGTCGTGCTGCAACTTCCGCCCGAGGCGAGGGGCGTGTTGTATTCGCCGAAACATGCCGTCGCGTTTCCAGCGACGGAGCGAGTAACGGTTCCGGCAGCCGAAGAGCTCTGGCTCATCGTCATCGTGAAATCCGCTCCCGTCGCGGTCGTTCCGATCGCAGCGCTCGAGGCGGGAATCGAGCGTGTCGTCGATGCGCGTGCTGTCAACGATGCACCCTCCGTTCTCGGCTGGATCAAAGTCTCCGAGGCTGACCGGGCTGCGATCAAGACGGCGCGCGGTGTTCAACTGCCGCGCATCGCGCTCACTGCTGCCGGCAAAGAAGTTGTTGCCGCGTCGCTGCCCGTTCATGATGCCTTGAACGGCGCCTTCGTTCTTTTTCGCGGTCTATCCGCAGGAAGCGCCGATCTGCGGCTCGATGGGCGGGGCTGGTTGCCGTTCCGGCGCTCTCTGCGCATCACTGGGCATCCACTGACGATGCTGCGCGAGCCGATCGCGGCGCGGGCATCGACGACCATTATCGTCAACTGGAGCACCTACGGCGATCTCCTCGCGCTCGATCGCTCGCTTGGATCGTGCGAGACGCCGAAGGAACCGCCACGGCTCGAGCTCACCGTCGCCGCGTGCCCGGAGCCGAAGCCCGGCAAGTCGCTTGACCCGGCAACGTGTTCCGTCATTCACAAAGAAACGCTCCGCAACGAATTGACCTACGGATCGGTCCGGGTCGATGAGGTCCCGCCGGGGACGTACCGCGCGGAGCTGCGTTTCGGCCGGCTACCTCCATTCGATGTCATCGAAGATATCCCGCCGCTGCAGCAGCGGCCGATGGCGCCGTTACAAGCCAGGTATTTCGAGGCGTACGGCAGTCTCACCCGCGGCGGAGAGCCGCTCCGCGAAGACGCCCGCATCGAGTTTCCGCACGACGGCGTCGGATTCGCGCAGCGCGATTCGGGGGAGTATCACGGCGTAGTCAAGGAAGGATTCCTGGAAGACGCGAAGATCGACATCGTGACCTGCAGCGGCAAGCGGGCGTACGTGATCACCGACCGCGAAATGGCGCCGAAGTCGCGGTTCGACATCGACATCCCCGACAACACGCTGACCGTGACGGTCGTCGATACGTTCACCCAACGGCCGCTGCCCGACGCGACGCTCAAGTACGTGGTCATGTCGCTGCGGGGACGGTTCCCTCTGCTCACGCGTGAGGTCAGCCAGAGCGACGAAGGCGATGAACCGGGCAAGCACGTCGCGGGACAGTTCGTGATCAAGGGATTGCCGGAGCGGAAGCTGTTACTGACCGTGACCTGCCCCGGCTACAAGAAAAAGGAGATCGATCCGTTCTCGATGACGAAGAGCGAGAAGAAGGAGATCGATGTCGATCTCGTCCCGCTCGGCGGCTCGGAAGCGAAAGTGATCTCCTCCCGTCCCTTCGTGAACGGAATGATCTTCTGGTTCAACTCCGCGGGCGCGGAGATGGAGCGCGCCGAGCTGGCGCCTGACGGGACGTTCCATTTCGAGCAGACGCATTATCGCGACGAGACGATGACCGTCGTTTCGGCTTCGCATCCGCTGTGGATTCTGCGCGCTCCGCCGGTCGAGAAAGCGACACCGCTGCAGGTGAAGTTCCCCGATACCGCGCCGCAACGCGATGCCGAGGTCACGATTTACAACATGAGGGCGCAGATGGTGATCCCGATCGGGGTAACGATCGGCGGATGGCGCGTTCCGCAGCCGGCGCTGGTGCAGCATCTTGCGCTCCGAGGAACCAGCGTGCTCGTCAAGGGTGGCGGACCGTTGCTGATTCCGGGACTTGCCGAGACTGGTCCGATCGATATTCTGCGAGGGCCGGCAAGTGTGCAGCGACTACCGCAGCAAGGTGGACAGCGCTTCCCGCAGCCGCCCGCGATGGACCCATCGCTCCGCAACTTCGCTCCGGTGGAGACGCAGCGGCTTGCACCTGGCAGCGCGGCGGTGGCCTTCGATGCAACGGCGAAGTAGCGCGCGAGTTGTGTGCGTCAAGTTCTGCAAAAGCGGGTTATTTGGTCTTCTGGTTTGGTTCTCCCGTTTCTCTCTCTATTTAGCAGCAGGGGCTGTGGGAGCTGTGGGAAACGGCGGCGGCTTCTTGCCGGCGTTTTCCAAGTCCTGTGGGAAGGCGCGGCTTCATCGCGGCTTTCCATAGGACGTCAGCTTCCATAGCCCGGTTCTTGTTTTTGCTCACGCAGCCACCTCGCGAAGAAGCTGCTTCTTGTGCTCGGTCAGCAGTTCCATGTTCAGGTAGCGCGTTGCCTCGATCCAGTTCTCGTGCATCTCGACGGCCAGGGCGCGCACCAGACGAAGACAGCTCGCGTCGTTCGGGAAGATTCGCACCACGAGCGTGCGCCGTTTGATCTCTTCGTTGAACCGCTCGAGCATGTTCGTCGACTTCAGATGTTTGTGATGTTCGGCCGGTAATCGATAAAACGTCAGCGTCTCCTCAATGTTCTCTTCGACCCAGTTGCACAGCTTCGAGTACTTGGCTTGCCACTTGGCCAGCCATGTGGCTAGATCGCGTCGGGCTTCGCCCAGATCGCGGCGGCCGTAGATCCAACGCAGCTCGTGCAGGCAATCGTGATCGCCGCGACGCGGCAGGTAGTCCAGAGCATTGCGGAGAAAGTGAACGTAGCAGCGCTGCCACGAGGCATCCGTCAGAACCTCGCGAATCGCAGCCTTGAGCCCGGCGTGATCGTCGCTGACCACGAACTCCACTCCCTGCAGCCCACGCTCGCGAAGTCCGCGCAGAAACTCGGTCCAGCTGTTGCGGCTTTCTCTCTCAGCCAACTCCACGCTCAGGATGCATCGCCGCCCTTCGTGGTTGATCCCGATCGCGATCATCACCGCATGGCTGCGGATCGTTCCCTGATCACGAATCCGCTCGTAGCGTGCATCGAGAATCACGTACGGATACGCTTCATCCAGCTTCCGCTTGGCGAATGCCTCCAGTTGCCCGTCCAGCTTCTTGGTGATCTCGCTGATCGAGCTTGCGCTGAACGAATGTCCGCACAACTCCTCAGTGATGGCCTTCACTTTCCGTGTCGACACCCCCTGGATGTACATCTCCGTCAGAGCTGCGAACAGCGCTTTCTCACTCCGCTGGTAGCGCTCGAATAGCTCTGTCCGAAACAGGCCCTTCCGATCCTGGGGAATCCGCAGCTCCAGCTTTCCAACTCGTGTGATGAACGACCGGTCGTAGTACCCGCTTCGATGTCCTGCTCGTTCTTCGGTCCGTTCGCTGCGCCGCGCTCCCAGCGCCTCGTCCATCTCGCTCTCGAGAATCTGCTGGACCGTCTGGGTCACGATCTCCCGGATCAGATCCGGCGTCTCCAGCAGCAGGTTCTTCACATCTGTCGTTTCCGCGTTACGATTCTTCTGGGCCATCGAGTTCTCTCCTGTTCGTTCTGTTTAGCAACTTGAACTTTACAGAAGACCTCGTTGGCCCTTTTCCTTTTGCAGAACTTTTCGGACACTACCTAGCGCGCGTGGCATTCATCGCGATCCGATTCCGGCCAATTCGAGGCATCGCCTTTGCTCTTTCGCAGGCAGGAGGAAACGTACATGCCTGCGAGAAAACGTGAGCTGATCGAGCCGCACCAGGGCGATAAGCGATACATCCGCCGCGATGCGCAAGGACGGATCAACGAGTCAGACGACGTTGGCCGTTCGCTGACTCAGGATCGCCGCACGAAGGCGGCAACGGTCGCGAAGCACGGACAAGGCGACCGCGGCGACCGGAAGCGAAGTTAGCGCGCATTTCTCACACGATCAGCGACTCCCATGAATCGAGCGCCTTCTCCCCCACTGAAAAGCGTGGGGGAGAAGACGCTCGATGGGAGAGCTGGGATATGAGCGTGAGAAATGCCCGTTAGCGTCCGCTCCAATCGCCGCTCGCGATCAGCGACGGCGTACCGCCATCGGTTCGGGAGATGCGCGTGAGCGTCACGACGTAGACCGGCAACGACGTCTCGCGCGCCACGCGTGCATCGATGTGCGATGGCAGCGGTAGCCAGTTCGGATGCGTGTGAACGATGGCCACGGTTCCGGCCGGGAGCGCACCGTTCCACGTAGCACTGTTCAGCTCTCCGTTCGCGCGCCAGCGAAGAAAGAACGTTCTTCCGTGCGCATCGCGGATCAGGAACGCTGCTTCTTCCGTGTTCACGCAACCATAACGAGCATTGCGCAGCAATTCGGTGAGCACGCCGCGGACTGCCGGATCGTGAAGATCGACCGCGTTAAACGTGAGAACGAGAGCGGCGATCACGTTCAGCATCATGCGTGCTTGAACGTTTCGGAAAGGCGAAAGGTTATCGGCGGCGACTGCTGCTTCGAATCATTCGATCTCGCTGACTCGCGGCGCATTCTGGAGACCGTGAAGACGATCGAGTACGTGCGAGACGCGCTCACGCTCTTCACCCGGCGGAAGACTCTTCAGTGTTCCCGCGACGCTTTCACGAATCGTGTGGCGGCCATCGTCATCCGCATGCCGGAACTTGGTAGCGAGCACGTACGCGATGATCGACGCCTTCGATTCCGACAGCGATACCAGATCGGGGAGATCGCGCAGGAGGCGGTCGGTCGGACGCGCTTCGAGATCTTTGACGAACGCTTCCAACTCGGTGAAGGTCTTCGCGTCGATGGCTTTCATCACGATCGATGACGTCGGGATCTTGTCGTTTCTGTCAGGTGCCATAAGGGCGTCGATCGTACATGAATCGCGCCTACTCCTGATTTCGCACAGCGCGCGACCTGCGAAGGAACGGTTACGAATCGATGATCCCGATCGGATCAGTGATGGTGCGCTGCCAGTTGCTTCTTCGTCTCGGCGATCTGATCCTTCATCGTGTAGCCAGCGGGAAGCGTGAATGCAGATGCGGGGATCGGGCTCTGGCTGATCGAAGTCACCTCGGTGACGACGTCACCGGCATAGCCAGACATGCGCGTTCTCAGAGGGACACCGTTGAGCTTTGCTGTGGCCTCCATGAGATTGCTCATCACCTTCGCCATTTTCGGATGCGTGGCCAATCCCGCGTAGCTGGCATTGGTCATCTTCAGCATCGACGCAGGGTCGATGGGCGAGCGGAGCGTGGGATCGACGCAGTACTCCCATACGAGTTTCCCGCTGGTGATCCGCGTCTTGTTGCAAGCGCGTCCGATGACGGTGTCCCTGCCGGTATTCTCCACCTTGAATATCGACGGATCGCCGTACAGGTCGTTCATGCCGGCATTGAATTCCGCCATACCTTTTCCCTTCGGCTGGTTCGCGTTCATTGCCTCGACGAGGCTGGCGGCATCCGCAATCCTGGTGAAGACGATGGTCTTGTCCTTATGGCTGATGTGGTAGGTAACGCCGTTCTTGAAGTCGGTCACGAGGTCGAACTGCCTGAGTTGGTCGTTGCTGCGCATAGCGTTCGCGGTCATGTAGGTGGTGCTGTTGCCCGCGACCCGGCCACTGCTCTTCGAAGTGATCGTGAGATCACCTGCGGAGACGATTGAGCTGACGAGAAACAACGTTGCTGCGGCGATCGCGGCTGGTTTCATCTGTTTTCCTTTGGACTGCTTTCGTTGCTGATTACCGGGTTACGTGCGTGGCGAGATTGATGATCGTGTAATCGTCGGCCTTGCCGCGAAGCACCATGACGCGCGACATCGTCGCATCGGAAGTCTCGCCGGTCTGAAACACGGCCATGCGGTCGCCTTCCTCAGTGGTGTGATTCGACGCGGCGGCAGCAGCCGGCTCCGTTCCCGCAGGCATGTGCTCGTGGTACCACGCATAGACCTTGTCGAAAGAATCGTGGCTGCTCATCTGTCCGATGTGCGCCGCTTCCTTTTCGGTGCCGAGGTTTCCAGTCCAGGCGCTTTCGAAAACGGTTGGATAGAGCGGAAGTCCCATCGGGCTCAGATCTTCCAACGGCGCTTTCGCGGCCGGCGATTTGATTGATGGAGTGGTGGCTGCGGGAAAAGCTGCCACCGTTGGCTGCGTCGCCTGTTCGTGTGAGGAAACTTTGCCGCACGCGATGAGACTGAAGAGGCAGGAGCAAACGACGAGCGGCCGGAGCTGTGATGGGAACCTCATTGGATTTCCTTTCGCGAGGCAAGTGATGGGCGGGTTCGGTGGAAGCTCGAAGACGCCGGCCGGACTGCTATGCCACGTGTAGGTTGCGCTGGTTCCGCAGAGGCCTTCGGTTGCGTGGGGGGATCGCGCTGTTGGGGTGAGCCGGTGCTCTCGCGCGGCGCGGTGTGTACATGCTACCACCGCACCCGCGCATGCCAGCCGGCGTTCGCTGTCCCTTCTCCTTCGGCTTAGGCCGATCATGCGCAAAGCATTTGTGGGGAAGTTTGTTGCCGCTCAAACCTGTCACGCGCATGATGGAGACTCACGCACGCATGACCAGTCCGAAAGTCATCAGGCAGGCGCCGGCGAGCACGCCGTCCGTCAGCCGCAAGACCAGCGCGCATCGCGTGCTGCCCGACGACCTTCTGCGCGAGGCGTCGCGCCGGCTCGGGATCGTGGCGCTCACCGGCGCGATGCTCTGGATTCTCGGCACGCTGCTCGATCACGTCGCCGTTCACCTCATGAGTCATGGCGCGACGCGGTTGCACCAGGCGATGGCCACCGACGTCATCGCCGGAGTCAGCGTTCTCATCTCGCTCTCGGTTTTCTTCTACACCCGCCGCAGCGAGCGCGATCCTCGTTCGATTCTCGACCTCGGTCTCGTCTACATGATCCTCACTTCAATCGCCCTCGGCATGGTCATGCATTGGGAGCACGTGCCGTCGAACTGGCCGGTGTTGCCGGGGATCAGTTGGATCGGAGCGGTGGTGTTGATGTTCGCGGCGATCGTGCCGAGCACCCGCGCGAAGACTCTCATCGCCGGCTTGATCGCTGTCTCGATGAATCCGATCGGCATGCTGATCGCGCGGGCCCGCGGCGCGTGGCAGTTCGGCGCGACCGGCAACGTGTTGCTCATGCACTATCCCGACTATCTGCTCGTCGGCGTCGCGGTCGTGATCTCGCACGTGCTCACGAACCTCGGGCGCGAGATCGCGTCCGCGCGCGAGATGGGCAGCTACCGTCTGGGAGAGCTGATCGGCAGCGGCGGAATGGGTCAGGTCTACCGAGCGACGCATCGAATGCTTGCGCGTCCCGCGGCGATCAAATTGATCCGGCCGGAGATGATCCGCGAAGAGAAGGGGGAGTCGGGCCGCGTCGCCGTGAAACGATTTCGCCGCGAGGCCGAGGCGGCGGCAAGCCTCCGGTCGCCGCACACGGTCGAGTTGTATGACTTTGGAGTCACCGACGACCAGACGATGTACTTCGTCATGGAGTTGCTGGACGGACTCGATCTGCAGTCGATGGTGCGCGGTTACGGTCCGCTGCCGCAGGAGCGCGTGATCTTCATTCTGCAGCAGGTCTGCGAATCGCTGGAGGAGGCGCATTCGCGCGGCCTCGTGCATCGCGACATCAAGCCGGCAAACATTCACGTCGGCCGCCTGGGATTGCAACACGATTTCGTCAAGGTGCTCGATTTCGGACTCGTGAAATCGACCGGCGAATCGTTAGGCGAACAGTGGCTGGCGACGGACGTTGGACTGACGCCGGGAACGCCGGCGTACATGTCGCCGGAGATGGCGGCTGGCGAAACGCTCGACGGTCGAACCGACATTTACGCGCTTGGATGCGTCGGATATTTTCTGCTGACCGGGTGCCTCGTCTTCGAAGCCGATACGCTTTTTCAGATGATGGCGAAACGTCTACGCGATGATCCGGTCCCGCCATCGCAGCGAACCAGTTTGCCGATCGATCCGGACCTCGACGCCGTGATCGTCGCCTGCCTCGCCCGCAACCCCGAGGATCGTCCGGCGAGTGCTGAAGAATTGCGCAGAAGACTCGGCGCGATCGGCGTGCCGGCTTGGGATGAGGATCAGGCGAAAGAATGGTGGGATCACAGACCCGGCGAACAAACTCCGTCCGCCGGGATCTCGGATGATGCAACGACGCTGGCGCAGGTCACCGAGCGCGAAGCCGTTTGAGGCAATCCTCGTTACCGTTTCTTTTTCAACGCTTTCCCGATCGTGAGCTGGAACCCATCGGGATCGTCGATCGAAAACTCGCGGTAGCCCCACGATTGATCCTTCGGCTCCGACGTCAGCGTTCCGCCCGCGGCCTTGATTCGCGCAGCGATCTTGTCGATGTCCTGACCGGTCTCGCAATAGAGACGGAATCCGACACCTTTGACGCGGTCGCGTCCTTTCTGCCAGTCGTCCTGCCCGATCATGAAGAGCACGTCGCCCGCGGAGAGCTCGACGCCGCGCAGCACTCCATCCATCTCCCAGCGATCGCCAACCGTAAATCCGAGGACGTCGCGATACCAGGCCAGGCTCTTGTTGATATCGCTGACCGTGAAGCTGGGACTCGCGGACTTGAGACTGAGTGAGCCTCGCTTTACCTTGGCAGTCTTTGCCGCCGGCTTCTTCGCAGCCTTTTTCGCGACCGGTTTGACGACGCTCTTCGCGCTCTTCGCCTTCGCAGCGGGCTTCTTTGCTTTGCTCGATTTCTTTGCGGCCATGGGGGTTTCCTCCTTCGTTGTCTGAGTCTGGAAGTATCTCTCCGAGAATGCCTGCAGTCACAGCGTGTCGGTTAGTTCGGATTCCATCGGAAGGAAGAATCCTTTCTCGGGACAGGCGAGCAGCCAATCGATCACACCGTCGTTTGGTTTTGGCGCGAGGCGCATAAGACGATATTCACCGCGGGAAATTCGATCGACAAGGAACACCTCGCCGGGCTCGATGTTGTCCAGGTTGCGCCAGGCGGCCGGCAGGACGATCTGACCCTTCGACGAAATCCTGATTTTCATGTGCAGTGAGATTATGGCTTATTAAGAATGGTTTCAACTCGGGTTCCTTTCAAACTCTTGTAGAGCTATCACGCCGGTTCAACCATCGGGGCGGGACGCCCCAATGGCCGCGGGCGAGACGCCCACACTCCTCCGTCGAAAGGAGTGCGGTCGTCTCGACCGCGGGCACTCAGGCGTCCTCGCCTGAGTGCTGTCGGGCGGTGGCCGAAATTAGTTCACGAGTGCGTGATGCATGACAAAGACAATTGAAGCTGAGTACCTCGCCGCAGAGAATGTGTTGAAGCTTGACGAGCCTCTCATCGGCGTACGGGATCACGCCAAGCTGACTGTCGAGATCAAGTTCTCTTCAACACCCGGGGTTCAGCCCTGGATGGATCTTGCCGATTCTCTCGATGAGCATTCCGGGTGCGAGATTGCCTTCGCATTGAACGAGGCTTTCGGGAGAGGGATCTCACTTTAGGCTTGCCGGTGCTCCCAGAGGCCGTGCCACCGCTCCACCGTTCGTCCTCACCACTTCCCGATAAAACTTCGCGCTCTCTTTCAGCGTCCGTTTGAGCGTAGCGAAATCGACGTGGACGATGCCGAAGCGTTTTGTGTAGCCGTGGCTCCATTCAAGATTGTCGAGGAGCGACCAGACGAAATAGCCGCGGACATCGGCGCCCTGTTCGATGGCGCGGTGGATGGCGAGGATGTGCTCGCGCAGGTAGTGGATGCGTAGCGGGTCGTTGATGGTGCCATCGATCGCGGTTGGCGGGTCATAGAAGGCGGCGCCGTTTTCGGTGATGTAAATTGGTGTCGGTCCGTAATGCTCTTTGAACCAGAGCAGAACGGCGGTGAGGGCGGGTGGGTAGACCTCCCAGCCGGTCTCGGTGTAGATCGCGCCTTGCTGCCGGACGCGCGTGGCGCGCTCGATCGGATTCGTTGGGTCGGCCTTTGTCACCGCCCGTAAGTAATAGTTGATCCCGGCGAAATCGAGCGGCTGTTTGATGAGGTCGAAATCGGCGGCAGGGAAATCCGGCCAAGCCGCGCCGAACATCTCGTTCATCTCCGCCGGGTACGCGCCTTTGAATACCGGATCGAGATATTGGCGGTTCATGTACGCATCGGCGCGGCGATTGGCGGCCAGGTCCTCTTCGTTTTGCGAGAACGGATATTTCGGCTCGAGGTTCACCACCAGCCCAACCTGATGTTTTCCTTCCGCGCGATACACCTGCACGGCGCGGCCATGCGCACGCAACAGGTTGTGCGTCGCGATCGGCGCTTCGAAAAGATTGCGATGTCCCGGCGCCAGCGCGCCGTGCAGATAGCCGCCATCGGTGACGACCCACGGCTCGTTCAGCGTGGCCCACCACTCCACCGTATCGTCGAGTGCTTTGTACGCAACGGACGCGTACTCGGCGAACCACTCGGCGACGTCGCGATTGAGCCAGCCACCGCGATCGTCGAGCGCGGCCGGCAGGTCCCAGTGATAGAGCGTGGCCATCGGCCGGATGCCGGCTTCGCGCAGTGCATCGACGAGGCGGCGGTAGAAATCCAGACCTTTCTGATTTACGCGGCCGGTGCCTTCCGGGAGCACGCGGCTCCAGGAAATGCTGAAGCGGTAAGCCTGCATGCCGAGGTCGCGCATGATGGCGATGTCTTCGGGGTAGCGGTGGTAGTGATCGCACGCGATGTCGCCCGTGTCGCCATTCGTCATCAGGCCGGGCGTGTGGCTGAAGCGGTCCCAAATGCTGGGTCCGGCACCATCTTCCTGCGATGCGCCTTCGATCTGATACGCCGCCGTTGCGGAGCCCCAGATGAATCCGGGAGGGAAGCGGACATCGCTCATCGAATCATTCTCCTCATTGACAGCCACGCGAATTGTGAGTAGCGTACCGCAAAAATGTAAACGTTTACACGAATCGCGCTTTTCCGTTGACGGATATCCGAAAAAACGGGAAGCAAACGTGATTCCGGGACTGCCAGACAACGGATCGACAAGCACCCATTCATCGACGAATCGCAATCCACCACTCATGCCGATTCCACGGGACGCGCGAACGACCAGACGCCGCAGCAACGCGGCGGCGGCGACGATTCATGATGTCGCGGCGCGCGCCGGCGTTTCGGTCGCCACAGTCTCACGCGTTCTGAACGGCATCGCCGTCGTTCGCGAAGAGACGTCGCGCGACGTCCGCGCCGCGGCCAAGTTCCTGCGCTACGTTCCCAATGTTGCCGCGCGGTCGCTGAGCATTCGCCGCAGCCAGACCATCGGCATCGTCCTGCCCGACGTTCACGGCGAGTTCTTTTCGGAAGTGATTCGCGGCATCGACCTGGCCGCGCGGCGCGAGGGGTATCACATCCTCGTTTCCGGCTCGCACAGCGATCCGGGCGAGATGCTCGAAGTCGTGGAGACGATGCGCGGCCGCGTCGACGGATTGATGATCATGGCGCCCGATGTGACGCTCGCTCCGATCGAAGAGTTGCGGGCGCGCGAGTTGCCGGTCGTCCTTCTCAACGCCGCGGCAGGAACCGGCGACGCAATCACCATCGACAACTTCGGCGGCGCGCGCGCCGTCATGCGTCACCTGCACGACCTCGGGCACACTCACATCGCATTCGTCTGCGGACCGCTGCATAACGCCGACGCGCGCGAGCGACTGCGCGGTTACCGGCACGCCATGCGCGGTCTGGAGCCGGCAGCGTTGCGCGCGCTGGAGTTTCAGGGCGCGTTCACCGAGGAGTCGGGGTTTGCGGCGGGGGAAAGGATTGCGGCGGCATTGCCGCGTCCGACCGCCGTCTTCGCGGCCAATGACTCGATGGCGGTCGGCGCGCTGGCTGCCTTTGCCGCCGCGGGCATCCGCGTGCCGGAGTCGATGAGCGTCGTCGGATTCGACGACATTCCGATCGCGCGCTACGTCGCGCCGCCGCTGACGACCATGCGCGTCGACATCGCGGAGCTGGGCCGGCGCGCCTTCGCGCTTTTGCTCGGCATCATCATCAATCCCGCCGCACACACGGCGCGGCGCGAGCGCGTAGCCACGACGCTCGTGGTACGCGGATCGTGCGGCGCTCCCAAACCGCAACCGAAACAATACGCGCAACCGCATCGTGCGGCGCGCGGCCGAAAAAGGGTTCCCGAAAAAGGAGAGGTGTCATGAGACGAACGTTTTCATTTTTTGCAGTGGCATTGCTGCTCGCCGCTACGACTGTCTTCGCGCAGACGTCGACGACAGCAACAATTCGCGGAACGATCACGAACGACGCGGGCAGCGCCGTCGCGAACGCGGAGATTAATGCCGTGAATGCCGGCTCCGGTTTCGTGAAGACGGTGCGATCGGGGAGCGATGGCGCGTACACGCTGCCAGGCATGACGCCCGGCCGGTATAACATCGTCGTAGCCGCGACCGGCTTCGAGCCGAAGAGCCAGGACATCACGGTTCTGGTCGGTCAGTCGCTGCAGCTCGATCTTCGCGTCTCGACGACGGCGGTTCTGAAGGAATCGATCACCGTCGTCGGCAATCAGGCCGTGGAGACGCGCACGAGCGAGGTGGCCACGAACGTGACCACGCAGCAGATCGAAAACCTGCCGCAGGACGACCGCAACTTCCTCACCTTCGCGGCGCTGGCGCCAGGAATCCGGCTTTCGAATGATCCGTATCGGAAGACGTTCGCGGGCGATGCGCAGGATGCGGAGCAGACGAATATTTTCATCGACGGCGTGAGCACAAAGAACGACGTGTTGCTGGGCGGCTCCGTGGGTCAGGACTCCAGCCACGGCAATCCGTTCCCGCAAAGCGCGGTGCAGGAATTCCGCGTCATTACCCAGAACTACAGCGCGCAATATGACCACGCTTCGAGCGCCATCATCACCGCCGTGACGAAGTCAGGTACGAATGATTTCAAGGGCGAGGCCTTCGCCTACTACCAGCCGAAGGCGTGGGTGACGGCGGCGAAGAAGAATTTTCAGTTCTCGACGTTGACGGGAAATACTTCGTATCGCCGTCTCCAGCCCGGAATCAGCTTCGGCGGACCGCTCATCAAGGACCATCTGCAGTTCTTCGGCACGTATGAAGGCGACGACGAACAAGCCTCGAATGCCGTCTCCGTCACGATTCCCAAATACGTTTCGCAATTCAGCAGCTTCACCGGCAGCTTCAACAAGCCGTTCAAGTCATCGCTGGCCTTCGGCAAACTGAGCTGGCAGGCCGCCGCGAATCAGACGCTCGATTTCAGCGGCAATTACCGGCGCGAGCACGAAACGCGCGACTTCGGCGGCACGACCAGCTTCGAGTCAGCGACCGATTACAAGAATTGGGTCTATGGAGCGACGCTGCGCGATCAGATGATTTTCGGGAACGCACTGAACGAGGCCAGCGCAAGCCTGCAGACGTTCGGCTGGAATCCGGAACCGCTGCATCCCGACCTGGTGGGCAAACTGTACTTCGCGCCGGGTTTCAACACGATCATCCGCACGGGCGGCAACAGCACGCTTCAGGAGTTCAACCAGCGCCGCCTCGAATTCCGCGACAACTACAATTTTGCGCCGATGGAAATGCACGGCACGCATAGTCTCCAAATCGGCGGCAACCTCGATTTGATGCATTACAAGATCAACAAGAGCCTCAACGGCATCCCCTTGTACAAGTACATCGACGATCCGGGTGCCAACAGAACCTTTGCGCAACCGTTTGAAGTCGATTACGGGATCGGGAATCCCCGTTTCCAGACCAGCAACAACGAGTATGGCATTTACGGACAGGACACCTGGAACGTCAATCCAAAGCTCACCCTCAACCTGGGACTTCGCTGGGACTATGAATCGCACATGCTGGACGAGAACTACGTCACGCCGGCCAACATCGTGACAGCGCTCAAAGGAAAGTCGTTCGCGTTCGACGGACGTACGATCAGCATTCCGGACGAGTATTTCTCGACGGGCAGCGAGCGCAAGCCGTACAAGAGCGAATACCAGCCGCGGCTTGGCTTCTCGTATGACCTTCAGGGAGACGGCAAGTCGGTGGTATCGGGCGGATGGGGCAAGTTTTACGACCGCCTTTTCCTCAACTCGACTCTGGACGAGCGCTTCCGTCTGCAGTTCCCCGTCTACCGATTCGAGTTTTCGCCTGACGGAGCGCCGGGAACGGTCAAGTGGAACGACTCCTATCTGACGCCGGCCGGACTTCAGGGCCTTATCGCGCAAGGTGCGGCACACCCGGAGATTTACCTGCTGAGCAATAACACCAAGCCGCCCTATTCGACGCAATACAACATTGCCTTCCGCCAGGCCCTCGGAGACTGGCTCGGGTCGGTGGGCTACAACGCTGTCCGCGGGAAACGCGGCATCACGTATGTGGCCGCGTCCGGCACGTGCTGCGGTTCATTCGCACCCGGATACAACGCCGTCATCATCAATGATCCGGTCGGTAAGAGTTTCTGGTACGACGCTGAGACCATCACGCTGGATCGTCCGTTTACGAGCCAGACGCATTGGGGCGCACGTTTTACATACACGCACGCAAAGACCTTGCAGAACGGAAACGATCTGTTCAGCCTCGATTTGCCGTCCGCGGCTGACTATGCGCGGCATCCTGTCGAGGGTTCTGAGCCGAACCATTTCAATGCCACGGGCATCTTCGGCATGCCCTGGGATATGCGCTTCAGCACCAGCGTGACGCTCGGCTCCGGCGGAGCTAAGCCGATCACCGATTTCTCGAAAGGGTTCAGCCTCCCGGGCCGCCTGCAGACTGGCGTCAAGCGTGGAGCGGTTTATCCCAAGAACGGATTCCGTGACGTCGATTTCCGTCTGACGAAGGACTTCAATGCCGTTCGTGGAACGACGATCGGAGTGATCGCGGAAGTCTTCAATGCGCTCAACTTCACGAATTATGGTTGCCTGAACGATTTCGTCGGCGACAACAACGACCGCACGACGCTCGGCGCTCCGAATTGCACCGTTTCTCTCGGCCGGCGCGAACAGCTCGGTCTGCGCGTCAAGTTCTAACGTTCTCCTCGGGGCGGACCGAGTCCGCCCCGAATTTCCATGCGAAAGGTTACGGCGCTCCTTTGTCTGCTGCTCGCCTCCTGCGCGAACGCTCCTGTGCGGCACCGAGCGGTCGTGCCGGCGCCCTCGGATACAGCCCTCCTCGATGACGTCGAAAAACGCAGCTTTCATTTTTTCTGGGATCTGGCCGATCCGACGACACAGTTGATTCCGGATCGCTGGCCGACGCCGTCGTTCTCGAGTATTGCCGCCGTCGGATTCGGTCTTACAGCTTATGGCATTGGCGCCGAGCGCGGTTATGTCACGCGCGATGCAGCCGCGCTCCGGACGCTGGCGACGTTGCGATCGTTGTTAGCGATGAAACAAGGTCCGGAGGCGCAAGGCGTGTCCGGATTTCACGGCTTCTACTATCACTTCCTGGACATGAAGACCGGCGAGCGGTTTCTGCCAAACGACGGCGGTCACATCGAGTTGTCGACCATTGATACGACGCTCCTCGTCGCCGGCGCGCTCTTCGCGCAATCGTATTTCGATCGCGATAATCCGACCGAGTCGGAGATACGCAGCGCGGCGGAAACGCTGTATGAGCGCGTGGAGTGGACGTGGGAAGAAGTCCGGCCGCATGCAGTGAGCATGGGCTGGACCCCGGAGAGCGGATTTCACACGTACGACTGGCGCGGCTACAACGAAGCGATGATTCTTGTGATACTCGCGCTGGGCTCGCCAACGCATCCAGTCGAGCCTTCGGCGTGGACGACGTATCACTCCACGGATGTGTGGGGCGCGCCGAACGGCCAGGATTTCATTCAGTTTGCGCCTTTGTTTGGACATCAGTACACCGAGGTTTGGATCGATTTTCGAGGAATCAGCGAGCCCGTCATTGCGGCCAAAGGAATCGACTGGTTCGAGAACTCGCGGCGTGCGTCATTAGCACAGCATGCCTACGCCGTGGCGAATCCGGGCGGCTGGCGCGATTACGGCGACCGTATCTGGGGCCTTTCCGCATGCGACGGTCCAATGGATGCGACAGTCACAATCGACGGCAAAGTGCGAACGTTTCACTCGTACACAGCGCGCGGTGTCGCCGAAAACGATATTCGCGACGATGGCTCGATCGCGCCCACGGCGGCGGCATCGTCGATTGTTTTCACGCCCGAGTTTTCCATTCCGGCGATCCGAGAAATGTCAACGCGTTATGGATCGAATCTCTACGCCCAATACGGCTTTCTCGACGCTTTCAATCCCACCTTGCGCACGAGCGAGAAGCTGAAACATGGCCGCGTCGATCCCGCACAGGGCTGGTTCGACGTCGACTACCTCGGCATCGACGAAGGTCCGATCGTGGCGATGATCGAGAACTACCGCAGCGAGCTGGTATGGAAGACGATGCGCAAGAACGCGCATGTGATTCGGGGACTGCAGCGAGCGGGGTTTACGGGTGGATGGCTTGGGAAGTGAGAAGAGTGAAGTCTGAAGAGTGAAGAGTGAAGCAAATGAGGCAGTGTTGAATGTTCAATGGTGAATGTTGGATGTTGAATGGAAAAGCGGCGTCCGGCAGCGGGCGCGGTTCCATTCAACGTTCAACATTCAACATTCAACACTTAACATTGTCTTTTGTCGTCCTGCTGTTGCTCGCTGGTTGCGCAGAACGCGCCTCCGACCACCGCGAGCGCCTCGAATTCTGGGGCCTCGGCAGCGAAGGGGAGGCCGTCGCCAGTTTCATTCCGGAGTTCGAGCGGCGCAATCCTGATATTCACGTCATCGTGCAGCAGATGCCGTGGTCCGCGGCGCATGAAAAGCTCGTCACGGCATTTGTCGGCGACGCGATGCCCGATATGGCGCAGATGGGCAATACCTGGATGCCCGAATTCGTCGCTCTCAAGGCCCTCGACGACCTCGGGCCGTTTGTGGCGTCGTCGCGTGTCGTCAAGGAAACGGACTATTTCCCGGGAATCTGGGCCACCAATGTCGTCGGACCGACGCTGTATGGAATCCCCTGGTATGTTGATACCCGTGTTCTCTTCTATCGCAGCGACGTTCTGGCCGCGGTCGGATTTCCGCATGGTCCGCGCACCTGGGCAGAGTGGCGGGAGGCGATGCAGCGGATTCACGATCAGAAAAAGTGCCGCTTCGCGATTCTTCTGCCGACGAACGAGTATGAGCCCATCACGATGCTGGCGCTCTCCAATCATTCCTCGCTGCTGACTGCCGACGGCACTCGCGGCGCGTTTTCACAGCCGCCGTTCGCGGGCGCCTTTGCGTTCTATACCGAGATTTTTCACAACGGATGGGCGCCCGCGGTGAGCAACAGCGAGATCGCCAACCTTTATCAGCAATTCGCGCAGGGCGATTTCGCTATGTACATCACCGGTCCCTGGAACGTCGGCGAGTTTCGTAAACGGTTGCCGCCGGAAATGCAGGATAAATGGGCCACCGCGCCGCTTCCGGCGAGCGATCCGAGCGAGCCGATGGGCATCTCCATGGCAGGCGGCGGCAGCCTTGTTGTGTTCCGCGCATCGAAGCACAAAGAGGCGGCGCGGAAACTGATCGACTTTCTCTCCGAGCCGGCGCAACAGGTGCGCTTCTATGAGCTGGTCGGCGATTTGCCGGCGCGGCGCACGGCCTGGCAATCGCCGCTGCTCGCCAACGACAAGCATTTCCCCGCCTTTCGGGCGCAGCTCGAGCGCGTCGTACCCATCCCGAAGGTACCGGAGTGGGAGCAGATCGCGACCGCGATTTATGACCGAGGAGAGGCGGCGGCGCGGGGGGCGGTGGCGCCGGCGGTGGCGCTTCGCCAGTTGGATGCGCGAGCGGACGAGTTGCTGGAGAAGCGTAGGTGGATGCTGGCACGGTCGCGGGGTGCCGAGGTTGCGCAGTCGCGCGGGGGAGATTCGCGATGACGTCCAATGAGGCCCCTCATCCGGCCTTCGGCCACCTTCTCCCCACAAAAAGCGTGGGGAGAAGGGGCGCGTGGGAGAGGGCAGCGCGGACTACGGAGTGTCGGGGGGGGGCACTTCCGCGACTGCGCGACCGCGAAACCACGCAACCCAGCACCGCGCGACCAGCAACGCAGCAACCGAGCAACCCGGCAACCAGGCAACCAGGGAACCAGGCAACCAGGCAACCCAGCAACCAGGCAACTCCCAAACAATGAAATCCACCGAGGCCCGTGCCGCACTTTTGTTTCTCTCGCCGGCCATTGTGGTGCTTTCGGTGTTTTTCTTTGCACCGGTCATTGCGGGGTTTGCGCTCAGCATTACCGACTTTGATCTTTACTCGATTGGCGACATTCACAACCTTCGTTTCATTGCTCTGCGCAATTATCGCGATCTGCTCGGCAATCCCATCTTCTGGACGGCCTTTGCGAACACGCTTTATTTCGCGCTTATCGGGGGGCCGCTGACGGTGGTGGTGTCGCTTGTGGCCGCGCTGCTGGTGAATGCGAAGCTGACTCGTTGGAAGGCGCTCTTTCGTACGATTTACTTCGCGCCGGTTGTTACGACGCTTGTCGCCGTTTCCGTGGTCTTCAAATACCTCTATCATCCGCGGTTCGGCATCATCAACCTCGCGCTCGGCGCGATGCATCTGCCGCAGCCGGACTGGCTCGGCGATCCTCATTGGGCCATGCCGGCCATCATTCTCCTCGGCGTTTGGAAAGGCTTCGGCTACACGATGATCATCTTCATCGCCGGCCTGCAGAACGTTCCTGAGGAGTTATACGAAGCGGCGCGGCTGGATGGGGCAGGGATGTGGCGGCAATTCCGGCACGTCACGCTGCCGATGCTCGGACCGACATTCCTTTTCGTCGGCGTCGTCGTGGCCATCGGTCAATTGCAGATCTTCGCCGAGCCGTATGTCATGACCAAGGGCGGTCCGCTCAACAAGACGCTGACGATCGTCATGATGATGTATGAGCAGGGCTTCAAATTCTGGCGGATGGGATACGCCGCAGCGGTGGCGTTCGTCCTCTTTCTCATTATCGGGGCGGCCGCACTGTTGCAGATGCGTTTGCGGGAAAAGCAATGAGCCGCAAGGGCGAATCGCTGCTTCTGCACTCCGTGCTGATCGCGGGCGGGCTCCTGACGCTGTTTCCGTTGTTGTGGATGCTCTCCGCGTCGTTCATGTCGAATGGAGAATCGACCACGTTTCCGCCGCATCTCATCCCGCACGCGGCGACGCTCGCTCAATACCGCCAGCTCTTTCTGCGCCTCAACATCGGCCGGGCATTCCTCAGCAGCGCCATTGTGGCAGTGACTGTGACCATCTCCTCCGTTCTATTCGGATCGATGGCCGGCTATGCGTTTGCGAAACTCCGTTTTGGAGGCCGCGACCGCATGTTCGGACTTCTTCTCACCGCCATCATCGTGCCGCCGCAGGTGGGGATGCTGCCGCTGTTTCTGTTGATGAAAACGCTGCACCTCGTCAACACGTATTGGGGCGTGATCATCCCGTCGATGGTCACCGTCTTCGGCATTTTCCTCATCCGCCAGTTCATGCTCGACGTGCCGCAGGAACTGTTGGAAGCGGCCCGTATCGACGGCGCCAGCGAATGGCGGATCTACTGGTCGGTGGTCATGCCGCTGGCGCGGCCGATTCTGGCGACGCTGGCTACCTTCATGTTCATGTCGACATGGAACGACTTCATGTGGCCGCTGATCATTCTCTCCAACCAGTCGCATCACACTCTCCCCGTCGCACTGGCTAACCTTCTCGGCGAGCACGTGCTCGACGTCGAGCTGATGATGGCCGGATCGGTCGTCACCGTCCTGCCGGTGCTCGTGATCTTCCTCGTCCTGCAGCGGTACTACATCGCTGGACTGATGGCAGGCAGCGTAAAGGGATAGCGGACGATCGTTTCATCACCGAAATTGGTGACAAGGATCATCGTTATTCGGCATAATCCAGAGATTCAGAGAAGAAAGCGACAGACGGCCCAACGGCGCTCCCGGACGCAGTTTCAGTCACGGCTTCCGCGCTGTGGAGGACTATCTCGCCGCAGGAGCCAGCGATGCCCAACGAATCCGCCGTTTCCTCCGATCCCTCCATTACCGCTGTCCCCGCTCTTCAGTGGCGGCGGATTGCCGTCATCACCGCTGTGCTGACGATCGCAATCGTCGTACTCGCCGGGAGCTCGGTCGTTGCCCAGTCCTGCGTAACGACGGACTATGCGGTTACCGGTAGCGCGCCGGCAACCGGCACCTGGAACCAGACTACCGGTCTCTGGACACCGTCCGGCGGTTATCCCGGGTGTGCTTCCGGTGATACCGCCAGCGATACGAACGCCTCGCCAACGGTGATCACTGTCAACAGCGCCATCCCCAATCCCATCGTAGGTCTCAACCTGGCGTGCAATGGATGCGAGATCGACATCGTTTCGGGCGGCTCCCTGACCCTGGCCGGTCCCGGCACAATCGGCAGCGGCGCGGCTCTGAAGGTGAACGGCGGCACGCTGACGATCTCCGGCGATCTGACTTTTCAGAGTGGCTCCAACTTCGTCTTCAGCGCGGGCACAGTGGACATCCAGTCCAGCGGCACCGTCAGCTTCCAAACCGGCAGCAATGGCGTGACGACCGGCGGTGTGATGGGAGGAAACGGCGCGCTCGCGATTACCGGTGGCACGCTGAAGATTGGAGCCGTTACATCGCCCGCGGTTTTTGCGATGTCAGCAGGTGTTCTCGATGGCCCTGGCTTCCTCTCCATCGGCCAGACATTTGATTGGGATGGCGGCACGCTGACGGGCAGCGGCGGAACGGAGCTGGCCGGCGGCGGACAAGGTGTTTTCTCCGGCGGGAACGGTCCGATGATCCTCGACGGACGCACCTTCAACAACTACGGCTCCATCAACTACTACGGCGCAACGAACCCGTTGCAGCTCAGCAACGGCGCGGCCTTTAACAACTACTTCACCTTCGAAATCGATGACGACGGTCCGATCAACGGCGCGGCGCCGGCATCGTTCAACGTCTACCCCAATGGACTGCTCTCGAAAGTGGGCGGTAGCGGCGGGACGACGACGATCTATCCGCAGGTGACGAACAACGCCAACGTCTGGGCTTCCACCGGCACTCTCGAATTTGCCGGCAATAGCACGAACAGCGGCCTCTTCTTCGTTTTCTCCCCGGCCACAATCAAGTTCAGCGCACCCAGCTCGGTGTTCGACGGATCCTCCGGCATTGGCGGCGACGGCACCATCAAGTTCTCCGCGGGAACTTCGGAGATTCACGGCGACTACGATGTCGAAACATTTTTTGTAGGTGGGGGTCGTGGTCTGACCGACATCTGTGGCGGCGCGGTCGACATCGAGTCGTCCGGCTTTACGAATGATCTCAAGTTCACCAGCGGCACGCTCACCGTCAATGGAGACTTCACGATGGGCGGCCTGGGCACCTGGTCAGGCGGCACGATGAACGCGTCGAATCCCGATGCTTTCTTCGACGTGGCCTTTGGCGCAACGCTCACCATCGATGGTGCCACCGGCACACCGATCGACGACTTCCTGATCTTCGCCAACGACGGTACGGTCAACTACACCGCGGACGCGACGGCGGGCAACTACTTGACGTTCACCAACGATGCGCTCGCCAACAACACCGGCCTGTTCGACATCCAGACGGATGCGCCAATCATTTCCGGAACTCCGATCATCATCGGAGACAGCAGGACCGTCAGTGCTTCGGCTTTGGCGCGCCGAGGCCGGGCTGCGAAGCCTGGGACCAACGATGCTGCCTCGGAAGCGCGGGCCCGCAGGCTGGCCAACGCCAGCGCCAACGCCGCAAAGCGCGGGAGACCGCACGTCCTGAGCGGATGCGGTTGCCCGGTTTCGAACGAATTTGACAACTCCGGAACCATGCAGAAGTCGGGTGGCTCGGGAACCACCGACTTCGGTCCTGATTTTGTCAACGGCAGCAGCAGCCGTCCCGGTTACCTCAAAGCACTCAGCGGCACAATCAACTTCCTTGGCGCCTTCGAGCAGGATGGTTCGTCCAGCACGACCACACTCGGGGGCGGAAACATCGGCGTTGCCAACGGTTTCGAACTGAACGAAGGCATCCTCGAAGGCACCGGAACGATCACCGGCGATCTCGATAACTACGGCAGCGTGAATCCGGGAACGTCTTCGACCACCGGCGTCATCACTCTCACCGGCGACTACCTCGGCGGAGCAGCCGGCGCAGGCGGAACACTGACGATCAAGCTCGCTGGCACCGCAGCCGGTCAGTTCGATCAATTGAACATCGGCGGCGCGGCGACGATCGACGGCACGCTCGATGTCTCGTTCCTCGGCGGTTACGAGTCGGCCAACGGTGATGTCTTCCCGGCGATGACCTACGCGTCGCTGACCGGCGACTTCACCACCAAGAACCTCCCGCCGCCCTGGGCCTCGGGACACGGAACTCTTGCCACCAATACGATGACGCCTACTGCGTACAACCTCGTCGCCACGGTCACGCCGTCGTCAGCGGATCTCGATGCCGACACGCTCAGCGGACCGGCGAACGTCGATGCCGGCACCGCGTTGAGCTACACGATCAAAGTGGGTAACAACGGACCTGACTCGATCAGCGGAACCGTTACCGTCATCGACACGCTTCCCGCAGGCGTGACCAGCGCGATGGGGTCGGGCGGCGCGACCTGGGCTTGCGGCGCCGTGACTGGCGGCACAATTACCTGCACCACGCCGGGTCCGGTTCCTGTTGGCCAACTCCCCGTCCTGACTTTCTCGATGACCGCGCCCACGACTGGCGGTGTCATCACGGATAGCGCCACCGTCTCCTCGGCGACCAACGATCCCAGTCCGTCCAACAACAGCAAGAGCGTCAACACCACCGTCGTCGAAAACGCGAACCTCGGCATTACCAAGACCGGACCGGCCGGCGTGACCGCTGGCCAGAACGTCGTCTACACCGTCGTCGTCACGAACAACGGACCGCAGCCGTCCGCTGGTGTCGTGGTGTCTGATCCGACGCCCGCCAATCTGGCCTTCGTATCCAACAGCAACGGTTGCACGTCGCCGTATCCCTGCAACCTCGGCACCCTCACTCCGGGTCAAACCGTCACCATCACATCGACGTACAGCACCTCGCCGTCATTCAGCGGCAACGTCAGCAACACCGCAACTGTGTCGGCGACGACCAATGATCCCAACCTGCTCGACAACACCGCCACCGCCACCACCAACGTCGGCGCGCAGGCGGACCTCTCCGTTCTCAAGAGCGGTCCTTCGTCGACGAATCCCGGCCAGATCATCACCTACACCGTCGTCGTCACGAACGGCGGCCCGTCGCCCGCGACGTCGGTCGTCGTGAATGATCCGACGCCGGTCGGCATCGCGTTCGTCTCGAACACCGGCGGCTGTACGACACCGTATCCATGCAACATCGCCAGCCTTGCCTCGGGCCAGAACGCGACGATCACCTCGACGTACAGCGTGCCGCCCACGTACTCCGGTGGCGCGATCGTCAACACCGCCAGCGCAACATCGGCCGTCAACGATCCGAACAACACCAACGACAGCTCGACCGTCACGACCACCGTTGGCGCGTCGGCCGATGTCGCCATCACCAAGAGCGGTCCGGCCACAGCCACACTTGGCACCAACATCACCTACACGATCAGCGTCTCGAACTTCGGACCTGCCGGCGCGACCGGCGTCGTCGTCTCCGATCCAACGCCCGCCGGTCTCACCTTCGTTTCGGCGAGCGGCGGCGGCTGCACTTCGTTCCCATGCACCATCGGCGCGCTGGCCTCCGGTCCGCCAGTGACGATCACCGCGACGTACAGCATTCCCGCCAACTATGGCGGCGCGTCGATCACGAATACCGCCAGCGTCTCCTCGGCCAGCGATCCCAACGCCGCAAACAACACCTCCAGTTCGACGGCGGCGATCTCGGCGCAATCCGATCTGTCGGTCACCAAGAGCGGCCCGCCGTCCGTGGCCGTTGGTTCGACGATCTCCTACACGATCACGGTGAGCAACAGCGGCACACTGCCCGCGGCAAACACCTTCGTCAACGACGCCACGCCTGCCGGCCTCACCTTCGTCTCCAACAGCGGCGGTTGCAGCGGTCCGTTCCCCTGCTCGCTCGGGACGGTGAACAGCGGCGGGCCGGTCGTCATCACCAGCACCTACAGCGTGCCCGCGAACTACGCAGGCACCTCCATCACGAACACGGCGGTGGTCAGCACCTCGTCGCCGGAATCGAACACGGCGAACAACTCCTCCACGGCCACGACTTCCATCTCCGCAACCGGTGCCGCCGATCTTGCCGTGACGAAGAGCGGTCCGGCTTCCGCCAGCACGAACGATGCCGTAGACTTCACCGTCTCCATCAAAAACAACGGGCCAGTGGCGGCGACCAACGTCTTCGTCAGCGATCCGACGCCGTCCGGTCTCTCGTTCATCTCCAACAGCGGCGCCTGTTCGACTTCCTACCCGTGCACGATTCCTTCGATCCCATCGGGCGCTACAGTCGCGATCAACAGCCGCTACATCGTCACAGCGACTTCGGGAAGCGTTACAAACACGGTCTCGGCTACCGCCACGCAGACCGACCCGGTGTCAGCCAACAACGGCAGCGCGGCGACTGTCGTGGTTTCTCCCACCCTCACATGCCCGACCCTGCCCATTCTTACCGTACCGGCAAACGGCGCCACCGTGGGGTCTCCTGTGATCTTCTCGTGGAATGGCTCGGCGGGCGCGGCCAGCTACGTCGTCTCGATCTCCGCGGCCGGCGGCGGCACGCAAACATTCACAACCACGGCAGCGACGCTGACGCAGTCGCTCCCCAACGGCTCGTACACATGGAACGTGCAAGCCACCGGCAACTCCGGCTGCCCGAGTGCGACCTCCGCAACGTTCTCATTCAGCGTCTGCAACACGCCAGGCATCCTCGTTCCCAGCGTCGTCGCTCTTTCGATGACCGGCCAGACCTACGCCGTGTCATGGACTCCGGCCGAGGGAACGGCGCAGTACGAATTGCAGGAATCGCTCGATGCCGCATTCAGCGCTCCGACCTCAACGCTGACCGCGTCCACCTCGGTTTCGTTTACCAGGAACGTGCAGATTGCCACTGGCTTCTTCTACCGCGTACGTGCCTTGGCCGGCTGTAATTCAGTAGCCGGTCCGTTCTCCGCCACCGCTCCCATCGTCATCGTGCCCTTGTCGTCGCTCGGATCGACCGGCCCGAACATCGTCGTGCCGGCCGGCAGCACGCAGCCGGTCACCTTCCCGCTTCAGATTCCCGGTCTGCCCGGAGGCTCAACCTCATTCATCGCCACGGTGGACAAACCGTGGCTCGCCGTCACACCGACCAGCGGAATCATGCCGCCCGAGGGATTGACGTTCACGATCTCGGCCGACCCGAGCAGCCTGGTGAACGGTACTTGGACCGGCACCGTCATCATCATCTTCGGA
Source organism: Thermoanaerobaculia bacterium (assembly GCA_963719365.1). Lineage (GTDB taxonomy): Bacteria > Acidobacteriota > Thermoanaerobaculia > Gp7-AA8 > Gp7-AA8 > JADGNZ01. Next base: position 5,210,724 of record OY970380.1, read on the forward strand.
TCGGCGAGTGTGAATGCGCGCACGCACGCCGAGGACACCGCCAAGACATCGATTCCGGTCTCGATCAGTCTCACCACGCCGGTCAGTCCGGGAACGCAAACCAGTCCCGCCTCATCAGCCGTCGTGATTCCCTCGGTCGGTCATCTCGCCGGCCTCGGATCGCAATGGCAGAGCGACATTCGCATCGCCAACATCACGGCGTTGTCGAAGAAGGTTCAATTGACGTTCAGGCAGGGCGACGCCACTTCGTCAGCGGTCAAACAGACGACGCTCAGCATCGATCCCGGCGCCACGACCGCGCTCGACGACGTCGTCCGCAACTGGTTCGGCGTCGGCGCGCTCGGCGACTCGTCGAACGGCGTTCTGACCGTGCAGCCGCTCGATGCCGCGGGCAAGCCCGACACGAGCATCGTCAAGGCGACCGTTGCCTCGAGCCGCACGTTCAACGCCTCCGCACTCGGCACGCTCGGCCAGTTCATTCCTGCGGTGCCGATTCCGAGTTTCATCAGTACCGCGGTTGGTTCCAACACGATCCTCGCGCTCCAGCAGATCGCGCAATCCGACACGTTCCGCACGAACCTCGGCATCGTCGAAGCCACGGGCAAGCCGGCCTCCGCGCTCGTCAGCGTCTTCAACGGCGCGGGCTCTCGCTTGCTCGATCTTCCGCTCACCATCGCTGCCGGCGAACAGCGCCAGCTCAACTCGTTCCTCGCTGACAAAGGCATCACGCTCACGAATGGTCATATCGAGGTTCAGGCCACCGGCGGCGACGGAAAACTGACCGCCTACGCCTCGGTCATCGATAACCGCACCACCGATCCGCTGCTCGTATCCGGCGTTCCCATCGGCGGCGCCGGCGCTACTCGTTACGTCATCCCCGGCGTGGCCAGCCTCGATACCGCTGCCACGTGGCGCAGCGACGTGCAGATCTTCAACGGAGGCAACACACCGCAGACCGCGACGCTGACGCTCTTCCCGACCGGCAATCCGTCCGCCAGCGTCGTGCGCGACGTCCTGATTCAGCCCGGCGAAGTAAAAGCGCTCGATGACATCGTCCACGCCACGTTCAACCTCACCAACGCCGGCGGCGCGCTGCACGTGACCACGGCGGTTTCCGTACCGCTCATCGTCACGGCGCGAACCTACGATCAAACATCGGCCGGCACGTTGGGTCAGTTCGTCCAGGCAGTCACGCCCGCGGACGCCGTCGGTGTCAGCGACCGCGCGCTGCAACTTCTGCAGATGGAAGACTCACCCCGCTACCGCACCAACCTCGGACTCGCCGAAGTCACCGGCAAAGCCGTGACCGCGGAAGTGACCGTAATTCTTCCCGACTCGAAAGTCGCGCCGAAGGTCCAGATCCCGCTGGCCGCCTTCGAATACCGCCAGTTCCCGATCATCAGCAGCCTCGGCCTCGGCAACACCTACAACGCCCGCATCAGCGTCAAAGTGATCGACGGCCAGGGCAAGGTCACCGCGTACGGTTCAGTGATTGATCAGAAAACGCAGGATCCAACGTTCGTACCGGCGCAGTAAATGGGTTGCTCGGTTGCAACGTTGCAGAGTTGCTGGGTCTCTCGCTCAGCAACTCAGCAACCGAGCAACTCAGTGTTCAGCCGCCGAGTGGGCGAACGGCGTGCGGCCGGCTGCGGCGAAGAGTGCGCCGCCATCGGTGTGCGTCTACTTGCGCAGCCCAGCCTGCATAGGTTCGATGGCGGCTTGCGGACCGCGCTCACGCGCCACTTTTTGCCTGACGAGGCCAAGATAGCGACCCTCGAGTTGGCGGGGTGCCCCATGCTGCTGTCGGGATGTCCGAATACCACCGGGCCCGCCAAGAGTGGCGCCGTACTTTTCTTCAAGCGCCGCGTAGTTTACCTTCCGTTTTGCGCGTGCCATCGATTCACCCAACCTTCTCTTCCGCCTCAAAATCGTTCGCAAAAGCCTCGTATTCCTTGCGTTTCAAGAATAGGAGGTCGGTCATTCTCTTCTTTCCCAGAACGCGCTTATAGTACCCCACTGAGTTCTGCGTGGTCTCGCCCCAGATCGCGTGCGCCCCGATCGATTTGGCTACTTTAGAGATGTGCCAAAGGACCGCGCCACCAGCCGACGCAAATGGAGCGCGAGGATGCTTGGCCAAAAAGTCGATGTACAGATTATTGTACCAAGTGCGCCGGAGGAGACAGAGTGCCACGACGTTCATTTGAACTGAGCGGAACCGTGTATCTGACTTGGCCAACAGCAGAACGGCCACCTCGGCATGTGGGTTGTCGTTGATCTTGGTTCGTAAGTCTTTTAGCGTGGACGCGACTGACAGGCCTCGTCGGTAGTACGCCCATCTCTGATAGGCGAGTTGGGCCAGTTCGGCCGCGTCGCGGGGGATGGGACTCTGTTCATTCTTAACCAGCGACGTCCATCCGCCAAGGGCGTCTCGGAGAGAACGAACCTCACGTTCGCCTGCACCAGCGGCATGAAAGGTGAGGGTGCCGCTAGCCATCGAGATGCTTGCGGGAACGTTTCCGTCTGCGAACACAGGCATCGGCTGAGGCATTCTACCGTCAGTCGCGATGCGGCGCCACGCTCGTTCCATCTGCCGGGCTCGGTCCCGTTGGGTGGAGAGGTTGTTGTATTGATCGCATCGAAAGTTGGTAGAAGGCTCGGTCTTCTTCGCCGCTCAGCGCAGACTTTCCTGCGTTTCCGCATCGAACAAATGCAGCGCCTCGGCATCAACGGACATGCTGATGGTCTCGCCGGCGCGCGGCGTTGCTCCCGGATCGAAGATCGCTACGAGACGTTCCGCGCCGGTGCTGGCGTAGACGATCGTCTCGTGCCCGATCGGTTCGACGACATCGACGGCGGCATGGATCGGCGCGCGATCCGATGAATCCTGATGCAGATGTTCCGGACGGATGCCGGCGATCACGCGCTGGCCTTCCACTCCCCGGCCGCGCACTTTGGCCGGCAGCGGTAACGCAAAAGACGATGTACGCAGCGAGTCACCAGTGATCGTTGCCGGGATCAGATTCATCGGCGGTGTTCCGATGAACTGTGCCACGAACGCGTTCGCCGGCTTCTCGTACACCTCGCGCGGCGTGCCGACCTGCTGGATTTTTCCGTCGCGCATCACGGTGATGCGGTGGCCCATCGTCATCGCCTCGACCTGATCGTGCGTGACGTAAACCGACGTCGTTCCGAGCGTCGCCTGCAACTTCGTGATCTCGGCGCGCGTCTGCACGCGAAGCTTGGCATCGAGATTCGAGAGCGGCTCGTCGAAGAGGAAAACAGCCGGCTGCCGCACGATGGCGCGGCCGACCGCGACGCGCTGCCGCTGCCCGCCGGAAAGATCCTTCGGCTTGCGCTCGAGAAGCTGCGACATGCCGAGGATCTCGGCGGCGCTGGCAACGCGTTTTGCGCGCTCGTCCGCCGGAACCTTGCGCATGCGCAGACCGAACTCCAGGTTCTCGCGCACGGTCATGTGTGGATAGAGCGCGTAGCTCTGAAACACCATGGCGATGTCGCGGTCTTTCGGCGCGAGGTCGTTGACGACCCGCCCGCCGATCGAGATCGTCCCGTCGCTGACGTCTTCGAGTCCCGCGATCATCCGCAACGCCGTCGACTTCCCGCAACCGGACGGACCGACGAGAACCATCAGCTCATGATCGTGAATGTCGAGATTCAGATTCTCGATGACCGAGACGTTCCCGAACCGCTTGGCGACGTTGTGAAAGCTCAGGCCGGACATGGTGCGTAGGGTAGCGTGTTCGGGGTGTGGGGGGTAGGGTGTGGGGTGTGGGAGTAGTTTTGCTTGCGCGACTCACCTGCGCTCGCTTGTCGTCGCTCCCACCCCCCACTCCCCACAACCCACCCCCACGCCACATGGCAGCCCCCTCGCATTGATTCATCACAAATGTCCCGAAATCCCTTGCTCATCGTACCGATTCGCGATCGCCGGCAACGCCGCCGGATACTCACGATCAGGAATTGCGCGGTGACGATGCTGAGCCTTGCGGTCGTGTTCGCCACGATCTCGATCTACTCGGAAGCGCGGCGAGGAAAAGCGAGCGACTACGGCCGGCTCTTCGGCTCGCAGGTCGGCGCTCCGGCCCGTGACGTTTCCCGCAACGTCGAAATCGTCCACGAAGGTTCGGTTGCCGATCAGTCCGCACCCGATCCGATGCTCGTCGCTCCTGCCGCGCGCGAGCAGTTGCTGATGGCGAAGAGCAACGTCGATCCGGCGCCCGCGCCCATCACCTCCGCAGCACCAATCGTCGTTGTTCCCGCGAATGCGAAAACGCACGAAACGACGATCACCGGCGACAGCAACGGCATCGTTGTCGCGAAGCCGGCATCGAGCACCGCCGCGCATCCCGTACTTTCCGGCGGGATCTTCAAGCAGCAGTAGTCGCGGTTGCGCTGGCTCGTGGTCTCGCGGTCGCGAGGCGCTATTCGTTACGAAGCACCTTGCACAGTGACGGGCGGTCGCAACTCCTGGTGATGGATCAACGCTCCCCGATTCGCCGTCCACCCGGCAAGGCCGAAGGAGAGGATCGTTAGGACGGAGACGAGGGCGATCGTGAGCCGTCGCGGCCAGACCAGCGCCACGACTGCCGCGACGCCCGCCGCGCTCGCGGCGATCAGGAAGCGCTCCGCCGCCTCCTCGTGCGGACCGATGGCCTCCTGATCGATGCCTTCGACCTTTCCGATCGCATCAGCAGCCGCGCGTCCGGTAAAGAAGACTGGAATCGCGCCGAGTGCGGTGAGGATCACGACGGCGAGCGCGGTGCGCAGCAGGGTCGTGCTGCGTAGCACCGCGGCCGCAAGCAGCAGCACCGCCGCAAAGAGCTCGCCGAAAACAGGAGCGTGATTGAGGATGAGGTGAAGGTGGATTGCGTTGGGAAAATGTAAGCTCATATTTTGACCGCCGAAGGAGTGCAGGCGTCTCGCCTGCGGCGGCGAGGCGTCTCGCCTCGCCGTGTGTTGCGCGACGCCGGAGTACTTTGCATAGTCGTGTTTCGACTGCACCGCGTTCAGCACATTCGCCAACGTTGGATGGTTTTCGCATCGCCGCGAGTCACCGCTGGGCGAGACGCCCATCGGCCGCGGGCGAGACGCCCACACTCCTTGTCACTCCACGACGAACGTCATCTTCATGTTGCCGTGGCCGGAGCCGCAGTAGTGATCGCAGATGGCGGCGAAGGTGCCGGCTTCGTGCGGCGTGACAGTCACGCCGGCTGGCTTGCCGATGTCGGCGTCGAGGTCGATCTTGAGCGCTTTGATGAAGAGGCCGTGGGCGCGGTCGGTGCTGGTGAAGTGGATCGTGACCGGCTCGTCTTTCTTGAGCGTCACGACGTTTGGCGTGAACTCGAATTTCTTGGCGCTGATCTCGACGACGCGCGCCGGAGTCTCGGGCTGCGCTACGGCGACTGTAGCCGCGGCCAGCACGAGCGTGAGCAACGACGCGATGAGGAACTTGTTGAAGGTGTTCATAGAAAGTCTCCTGTCTTGAGGATTTGTTGCACGCCTTCGGTACCGGAGAGCTCGCGCGAAGTCAGCTCCACGTCGTTGACCGAAAGCGTGTGCCGCGCGCCGTTGCCGGTGATCTCGCGAATGCCGAGGTTGCGGAAGGGCTGGGTCTTGTCGAAGGGAAGCGGCTTCTTTTCCGCCGTCGATGCCGGCGCCGGTTCGGGGAAAGCGAAGATCAGCGAGCGTGCGGCGTAGTGCTGCGATTTGCCAATCGTTGCGTGATTGATCCGGTGAATGTGGCCATAGAGGACGGTCACGGCATCGTACGGCGCGAGGACGTTCATCACTTCGTCGCCATCGCTCGTGAACCATTCCCATTCCGGTTTTAGATCGAAGAGCGGACGGTGCGTGAAGACGACGATCGGCGCCGTTTTCGGATAGCGCGCCAGATCTTTTTTGAGCCACGCGATCTGTTCGGCGCCTACGATCGGTTTGCCGGCGGAGACGTTATCGAGGGCGACGAAATGAACGCCGCGATGATCGAACGAGTAGTGCGTCTCGCCGAAGTTTTCGCGGAAGAGCGTCCCGCCATCGAGCGCCGCATCGTGCTCGCCGGGCACGTGCATCCGCTTCTTGACGCGAAGACGTCCGGAGATCGCTTTGAACGCCGCGAAGCGTTTGGCATGCTCGGCGGGGTCTTCGCTGTCGTGTGTGAGGTCGCCCGTAAAGAGAATGAGATCGGGCTGCGGGTCGAGCGCGTTGATGGCGTCGACGGCGCGCTCGAATGCCTTCGTGCCGAGCGGATCGGGAGGTCCTTGAAATCCGACGTGCGTGTCGCTGAGCTGCACGATCGAAAACGGTCCGGGAGCTTCGCCGTTGCGCGCGCCGAGTAGGTTTCCGAGCGTTGAACCGCTGGCAGTAGTGCCGAAGGGCATGAATCGCAGAAGCGCTCCCGCGCCGAGCGAAGCGGCCGAGAGGCGCATGAACGAGCGGCGATCAAATGGTTGTGCCATGAGTTGAGTCCTTTCTGGCTGTGTAACTGGCGAAGGGCGGGTTTCATCCCGTGTCGGGTGTCGGGTGTCCGGAGTTGGGGTTTGGAGCCGGTTTTTTTCTCCGACAGCCGACACCCAACACCCGACACCCGGGATGAAACTCAGCCCTGGTCAGTTAGAAAGGAGTAGAACTGCTCCGAATGACCGAGGGATCTTCGTTTGAGGCGCTGGCCTTGCCGCTCTTCGAGCCGCTCTACAACTACGCCCGCTGGCTGGCTCGCGATGCGGAGGAGGCGGAGGATCTGGTGCAGGAGACGTATCTGAAAGCGTTTCGCGGATTCGGCTCATTCACGGCCGGGACGAACTTTCGCGCCTGGATCTATCGCATCCTGCGCAACACGTTTCTGACATCGCGGAGTGGGTTGCGAGGGACGCCGCAGGTTTCGATCGACGACGATCCCGATCGGTTCGAAGCATTGGCCGAGGAGGCAACGCCGGAGACGATTTTCTTCAGCCGCGCCAATGCCGAGGCGCTGCGGACGGCCATCGAGGCGCTGCCGCTGCCGTTTCGCGAAGTCATCCTTTTGTCGGACATCGAAAACTTCAGCTACAAGGAAATCGCGGAGACGCTCTCGATACCGATCGGTACGGTGACGTCGCGTCTCCTGCGCGCGCGAGGCAAAGTGCGCGAGGCGTTGCGAGGATCGAAATGATGCGAGACCTGACTGCGGAGGAAGTGGAGCGTTACGCGGACGGCGAGATTGCGCCCGAGGCGCTGCCGGAGATCGAGGCGCATCTCCGCGATTGCAGCCGTTGCGCGAACGCGGTGCTGGGCGTGATGCAGATGAAGCGCGCCGTCCGCGCGGCCATGCCTCGCTTCACGCCGAAGCGTCCTGTCGTGCTGCCCAAACGCGCCTCGCGCTCACTCGTGTGGCTTTCTGCTGCGGCGGCCCTCATCGTCATCACGATCGGCGGCGAGATGCTAGTCGGCTCCCGCAACTCCTCGGCGCGCGAGCTGGCCGACCTCCACTCGACCATCCTGGCCAGCGCGAATCCGATCGACGTCGTCTCCACCGACCGCCACACGGTGAAGCCGTGGTTCGAGGGACGCGTTCCGTTCGCAGTCAACGTTCCCGACCTTTCGGCGACGCCCTTTCGCCTCATCGGCGGCCGCGTCATTTTCTGGCACGGCCGTCCCGGCGCCTACCTGCTCGTCAGCAAAGGCGCGCACAAAATCTCCCTCTTCATCTTCGAGTCGTTGCCAAGTCTCGGCAACACTCCGCAGATGACGATCGACGAATGGCGCGCGAATGGGCTGACGTACGTCGCGGTCGGCGACGTTTCGCGGGACGACCTGGAGATGCTGCGGCGCGCGTACGGAGGGTAAAGGGCGGTAGTCGGCCGCGCATTGGGCATGGACGTTACTTGACTAACGGGGTGAACGGCGGATACTCCGTGTCGTTCGTCGGCTCAGAAAGACGACTTGTCTTGGTAGTTCGACTCTACCTGCGACCTCTTTGACATTCAGCGCCTCGGCAGGAAAGGAGACAACGATGACGACTTCAACGACGGCTCCTTACGCAGCGAAACGCACCCATCTGTCGCTTCGCGGTTCCATCACAATCTATCTCACTACTATCTCGCTGGCGCTGTTCGTCTTGATGTCACATACCGGTGTGGGGTCGTCCTTCTGAGCCTGCGAGCGTCGTGCTCTCCCTAAGGCTGCGAGGACGAGAGCGCGCATCGCCGATTCAGTTCGCCTGTTGTCCTTCGTGGTGATGCTCCTACTTCGCCGCTTCCATCTCGCGCCGCGCGGTCGCCTCGCGCTCGTCCTTCGCCGACATCGGCGGGTTGTACGCGGGGATTCCCGTCACGGCTTCGCCGATGATGAGGTTGTGGATGTCGTGCGTGCCTTCGTACGTCTTCACCGACTCGAGATTGAGCATGTGGCGGATGATCGGGTATTCGTCGCTGATGCCGTTCGCGCCGAGGATGTCGCGGGCGCTGCGGGCGCACTCGAGGGCGATGTTCACGTTGTTCATCTTGCCCATCGAAATGTGATGCGGCTTCAGTTTTCCCTGATCCTTGAGGCGTCCCATCTGCACTGCCAGGAGCTGGCCCTTGGTGATCTCGGTGATCATCCAGGCCAGTTTGTTCTGCACGAGCTGATGCGACGCGATCGGCTGGCCGCCGAACTGGATGCGTGATTTCGCATAGCTGCGCGCCGTTTCGTAGACCGACATGGCCGCGCCGAGCGCGCCCCAGGCGATGCCGTAGCGCGCCTGCGACAGACAACCGAGCGGGTACTTGATGCCGTTCGTTTCGGGCAGAAGATTCTCGGCGGGGATGCGGCAATCTTCGAAGAAAAGCTGCGAGGTCACGGATGCACGAAGCGAGAATTTGCCCATGTGATACGCGGTCGAAAATCCGGGCGTGTCCTTCTCGACGAGGAATCCGCGGATCACGCCGTCGTGCTTGGCCCAGACCACGGCCACGTCGGCGATCGATCCGTTCGTAATCCATGCTTTCGCGCCGTTGAGGACCCACGAGTCGCCGTCCTTGCGCGCGTACGTGCGCATGCCTCCGGGATTCGAGCCGAAATCGGGCTCGGTCAGGCCGAAGCAACCGATCTTTTCGCCGGCTGCGAGTTTCGGGATCCAGTAGTCGCGCTGCTCTTTCGATCCGTACGTGTAGATCGGGTACATCACCAATCCCGACTGCACCGAGGCGAACGACCGCAGGCCGGAATCGCCGCGCTCCAGCTCCTGCATGATCAGGCCGTAAGCGACGTTGTTGAGGCCGGGGAGGTCGTACTCCTTGATCGTCGCGCCGAAGAGTCCCATCTCCGCGATCTTGGGGATGAGGTGCATCGGGAACTTCTCTTCGCGGTTGGCCTCTTCGATGATGGGGATGATCTCGTCATCGACGAAATCGCGAACGGTCTGGCGAACCATCAGCTCGTCTTCGGAGAAGAGCGAGTCGATATCCATGTAGTCAACGCCGGGAAAGCTGGGCACGGTGTACTCCTATCGTGAAATCAGCGACGGATCATATCAATTCGTGTCGTCGCCGAAGCAAAGGCAAGACAGAGATGGTCCTTTCGGCTGGATTCCGGAACACGGAATGTTCAGTGTTGGATGTTGAATGTTGGGTGTTGAATGAACCGAGGATGCACGGGCACATTCAACATTTACATTCAACATCCAACATTCAACATTCTCTTCGGTTGCTCACGCCAATTGGGTTTCACTGCCCACCAACCGCCGCTTCGCCTATCCCTCAGTCCAACTCGCTGCAAATGGGATGACGTTCGCCTTGTCTCGCCTGATCCTGCTCGGCGAAGGAGACATCCATGCAATTGCGCACATTCATCCGCATCACGTTCGTCTGTTTTCTTTTGATGGCGACCAGCATTCTCTTCGCCTCGCCGCGTCAGTCGCTCGTCGTCAGCGCCGATTGGCTGAAGCAGCACATCAGTGATCCCGATCTCGTTCTGCTTCACGTTGGCGACAAGGCTGGTTACGAAGCGGGTCACCTGCCGGGAGCGCGGCTCGCATCGATGTCCGATGTTTCGGTGTCCGATCATGGCGACAAAGGCCTGATGCTGGAGATGCCGCCCGCCGAGGAGCTGCGGCACAAGCTGGAGTCGCTGGGGATTTCGGACAAATCGCGCGTCATCGTCTATTACGGCAAGGACTGGGTCTCGCCATCGACGCGCATCATCTTCACGCTGGACTACGCGGGCCTCGGCGCGCGCGCGTCGCTACTCGACGGTGGGCAGGACGCGTGGACGCGCGCCGGCGGCACGGTGACGAAAGACGTTCCGGCGGCGAAGACGGGAACGCTGGCACCGCTGAAGATTCGTCCGATCGTCGTCGATGCCGAGACGGTCAGGTCGCGGATCGGCGCCCCCGGCTACGCGATCGTCGATGGCCGCGATGCCGTGTTCTACGACGGCGTCGAAACCCCGGGTCACAACGGTGAGAAGCAACGCACCGGACACATTCATGCTGCGTTCAGCATTCCGTACACCTCGATCACCGACGACCGTCTTTTGCTGAAATCGAACGAAGAACTGGCGGCGCTTTTTGCGAAGGCGGGCGTGAAGCCGAACGACACCGTCATCGGCTATTGCCACATCGGCCAGCAGACGACGGCGATGCTGTTCGCGGCGCGCACGCTCGGCCATCCGGTGCTGCTGTACGACGGATCGTTCCAGGATTGGTCCCGCCACGCCGATTTCCCTGTCGACAATCCCTCGGAGAAGGCAGGCAAGTGATCGAATCGCGCGCACCGCGGCCGTACGCGAATCCATACGTGGCCGGCGTCGGACTCGGCCTCGTGCTGCTCGCCGCGTTCGTGATCATGGGCCGCGGCCTTGGCGCATCGGGCGCGTTCGCGAGCGGTGCGGCGGGCGTGACTGCGGCGGTGGCGCCAGCACGCGCGGCCGCGAATCCGTTCTTCGCCCGCTACCTGTCGGGCGATGGGCCGTGGCGCGAGTGGCTGTTGTTCGAGATTGCCGGCGTGATCCTCGGCGGCTTCCTTTCCGCGCTTGCGGCGAAGCGTTTGCGATTCGCGATCGAGCGCGGACCGCGCATCGGACGGGGCTCGCGCCTCGGTTACGCGTTCGCCGGCGGCGCGGTGATGGGCATCGGCGCGGTGCTGGCGCGCGGATGCACGAGCGGGCTCGCGCTCACAGGCGGCGCGTTGTTGAGCGCGGGAAGCTGGCTGTTCATGATCGCCGCGTTCGCGGGCGGATATCTGTTCGCACCGTTGATGAAGAAGGCGTGGCGATGAATGCCATCGCTCCATTCTTCGAGCTCGGCGACCTCGGGCCGGGAGCCGCGCTGATCGCCGCGGTCGTCATCGGCATCGCATTCGGCTGGACGTTGGAGCGCGCCGGTTTGGGAAGCGCGCCGAAACTTGCAGGCCAGTTCTACTTCGCCGATCTCACCGTTTTCAAAGTGATGTTCAGTGCCATCGTCACCGCGATGCTCGGCGCGTTCTGGCTCGGCCGCCTCGGCATTCTCGACCTCGGCCGCGTGTACGTGCCGGAGACATACCTGCTGCCGCAACTCGCCGGCGGCTTGCTCTTCGGCACCGGCTTCGTGATCGCCGGGCTCTGTCCGGGAACTTCGTGCGTCGCGGCGGCGACGGGACGCGGCGATGGCCTGCTGGTGATGCTCGGCATGTTCGCGGGCGTTCTCGGAACGGGTTTCGCGTTTGGCTCGATCAGCAATTTCTACGCGAGCACAGCGCGCGGCGCGCTCACGTTGCCGCAGTTGCTGCACGTTCCGTACGGCGCGGTGGTCTGCGGTGTTGTGGCGATGGCGCTGATCGCGTTCTGGTTGATCCGGCGATTCGAAGCTTCATTGGATACAACGCGCAATTCTGATCGAGCGCCTTCTTCGCATGCAGCGCAGACCTCCGATCGAGCGCCTTCTTCCCAAACAACGCAGACCTCCGATCGAGAGCCTTCTCCCCCGCGCTTTTCAGCGGGGGAGAAGGTGCCGAAGGCGGATGAGGGGGCATTTGAAGGAACGGCTCGAGAACAGGTTTCTCTCGACGACGAGCATGGTGTTCCAGCATCCGCATCGTCATCCGCACGTCCCCCCTCATCCGGCTTCGCCACCTTCTCCCCCCGCAAAAAGCGCGGGGGGAGAAGGCGCTCGATGGGAGGGTTTGGCGAAAATCTCACCGCGCGATTCGCCTGGGCGGCGGTGCTCCTCGGCGCGCTCGCTGCGTTCGCGGGCAGTCCGTATCGCGCATCGCGTGCAACGGTCGACGTCCAACGACTGGCCAGGGCCGTTGCGCATGAGGAGGATCACGTCACGGCCATCGCGCTCGCTGAGTGGATTCGCGGCCGCAAAGCGGGACTGCGCATCGTTGATCTGCGCACGGCCGCGGAATTCGAGACGTATCACGTGCCGCGCGCGGAGCGCATCGCGCTCGAATCGCTGGCCACCGCGCCGCTTCGCGTCAACGACACCATCGTGCTGATCTCTGGCGGCGGCGCGCACGCGGCGCAAGCGTGGGTGCTGCTGCAAGCGCTCGGATTTAAGCAGGTGTACTTTCTGCGCGGCGGATTGCAGGAGTGGATCGACGATGTGATGAATCCGACGATCCTCGCCACCGCGCCGCCGAGTGCGATGGCGGAATTCAAACGCGTGGGCGAGATCAGCCGCTACTTCGGCGGCGTTCCGCGCATCGTCGACAAAATAGAACCGCGGCCCGCAAATGCCGAAGGCGAGCGGCCTTCATCAACGTCCGATGCTGCAGCCGCCATTCGGAGGCGCGGATGCTGAGCCTTGCACGCGCCGAAACGCGGATCTCGTTCGAGGCGTTGCGCGATCGTGAGTTCAGCCGGCTCGACGCGCAGAATCACGCCTATCTCGACTACGCGGGCAGCGCGCTTTACGGCGAGTCGCAACTGCGCGCGCATCATCAGTTGCTGTCCGAGGGGCTGTTCGGGAATCCGCACTCGGACTCGGCGACGTCGCGCGCCAGCACCGCGATCATCGACAACGCGCGGCGTCGCGTCCTGGAGTTTCTCGACGTTGATGAATCGAGCCACGACGTCTGCTTCACCGCCAACACCAGCGCGGGCATCAAACTGGTCGCGGAGAGTTATCCCTTTCAGCAGCGATCGGCGTTTCTCCTTTCGGCCGACAACCACAATTCGGTGAACGGAATCCGCGAGTACGCGCGGCGTGCCGGAGCGCGCGTTCGCTACATCCCGCTCGATGATGAGATGCGGCTGCGCGGTGCCGAGGAGTTGATCGAGAGCGAGTCGCGAGGTGGGGGAGGATTACTGGCGTTTCCGGCGCAGTCGAATTTTTCCGGCGTGCGGCATCCGCTCGGCCTCGTCGCCAGGGCGAAGTCGCGCGGCTTCGACGTTCTGCTCGATCTCGCGGCGTACGTGCCGAGCCGCGCCTTCAGTCTCCGGCGATGTCCGGCCGATTTCGTGGCGATGTCGTTCTACAAGCTGTTCGGATATCCGACCGGCATCGGCGCGCTCGTGGCGCGTCGCGAGGCGCTGACCAAGCTGCAGCGCCCGTGGTTCGCAGGCGGCACGGTCCTGTTCGCGTCGGTCGCCGCGAATACTCACTATCTCCGCCCTCGCCACGAAGGCTTCGAAGACGGTACTCCCGACTTCCTCGGCATCGCCGGACTCGACGCCGGATTCGATCTTTTGGCCGAAGCGGGCATGGATCGCGTGTCCGATCACGTGTCCGGGCTCACTGCGATGTTGATCGATCAACTCCGATCGTTGCGTCATCGCAACGGCGCGCCGCTCGTGCGGATTTACGGCCCGTCGAGCTCGATCGATCGCGGAGGAACGGTCGCGTTTAATGTCTGCGACCGCGATGGAGTGCCGATGCCGTACGCGCTGGTCGAAACGCGCGCACGCCAGGCTGGCGTCTCGCTGCGCGGCGGCTGTTTCTGCAACCCCGGCGCCTCGGAATCCGCGTTCGGCCTCGATTCCGCTCGCATCGGCGACTGCCTCACCGGCCTCGGCGCCATATTCACGCCGGAACGCTTCGCCGCCTGCACCGGCACCGCCGTCGGCGCCGTCCGCGCCTCAATTGGACTGGCCAACAATCGCGAGGATATTCATCGCGCGATTGACGTGGTGGCGTCGTTCGGAAGCTGATTCTGGCGACGACTTCTCACGCGAAGACGCGAAGACGCGAAGAAAGTCCTTCAGTTCTTCGCGCCTTCGCGTCTTCGCGTGAGCACGTTTTGCAAACGGGGTATCGTTTGGTCAGGAGGATTCCTTGCGAACTATTGCGTTGACTGTCACCTTGCTTGCCATCTCGAATTTGTTTATGACGTTCGCCTGGTATGCGCATCTCAGGAACTTGTCGCTGAAGCCTTGGTACGTCGCGGCGGCGATCAGTTGGGGCATCGCGTTTTTTGAGTACATGGTGCAGGTGCCGGCGAACCGTATTGGTTTTCAGCGGCTTTCGCTGGCGCAATTGAAGGTCATTCAGGAAGTGGTCACGCTTTGTGTCTTCGTTCCTTTTGCGGTCATTTACATGAAGCAGACGATCAATTTGAATTTCTTATGGGCCGGGCTCTGTCTTACTGGTGCCGTGTTCTTCATGTTCCGATGAGGAGTCAGTTCCACGATAAGAGATTCTTGATCTGCTGGCCGAGCGTTAGTGGATCGAACGGCTTGGCGATGATGCCGCGGACGCCCATCTGCATGAATTTCTGCCGGTCGGATTCCTGAACTTTCGCTGTGAGGAAAATGACGGGGATCGAATTGGTCGCGTCCTGTCCCTGCAGCGCACGAAGCGTCGTCGGACCGTCCCAATCCGGCATCATCACATCGAGGAGGATTGCGTCGGGATGTGAGGAGGCGGCGAGCGCCATTCCCGCGGCCCCGCCGTTGGCCGTCAGGATCGTCCAGCCCTCGGTCAGATCGAGGCTTAGTCCGGCCACTTCGCGGATGTCGTCCTCATCGTCGACGACCAGGAGCATGTGTTTATGCGGCATGCTGGCTCTCCTTTTCTTCCGTGCTGCTTTCGCTGATGGGCGTGGATGCGAGCGGAATCGTGAATTGGAACCGGCTGCCGGCGGGATGGTTCGGCTCGACCCAGATCCGTCCGCCGTGCGCTTCCACGATGCTCTGGCAGATGGCCAGCCCGAGGCCGGAGCCGCCTTTGTCGCGTGAGTCGGACGCGTCCACCTGGCTGAAACGCTCGAAGATCGCGCCGAGTTTTTCCTCGGGGATGCCGCGGCCCTGATCGCTGACGCAGAAGACGAATTCGACGCCGCTTGCCGCGCCGCTCAGCGTCACAGTCGTCCCAGCAGGCGAGAATTTGATGGCATTGCCGAGAAGGTTCGTCAGCGTCTGCACGATCCGATCGGTATCGCCGAGAAGGTCCGCGGACGCCGGCTCGATCGCCAGTTGCACCCCGGCCTGGTCAGCCACGGACAACACGCCGTCGAGAGCCTGCATCATCACGGCTCGGGCATCGACATTGCCGCGCGACAGCTCGGTCTTTCCTGAGCCGATCCGTTCCAGATCGAGGATGTCGTTGATGAGACGGACGAGGCGATCGGTGTTGCTGACGGCGATCTCCAGCATGCGCTGCCCCTTCTCGGCGATGGGGCCGAGCAGCCCGCTGGTCAGTAGTCCGAGTGCGCCGCGGATGGAGGTCAGCGGCGTTCGCAACTCGTGACTCACTGTGGACACGAACTCACTCTTCATCCGGTCGACTGCCTGCCGTTCGGTGACGTCGCGGAACGTGAAAACGGCTCCGCGCCGGCCGCCCTCATCGTCGAACATCGGTGTGACGGAGTATTCGACCGGAAAACTCGAGCCGCCGGCACACCAGAACGTGTCCGCCGTGGAGTGAAACAGCTCGCCTCGAAGAATGGCAGCGCCCAGCGGACAATCGCCATCCGGCCACGGGGTTCCATTAGCCTGTTTGTGATGAATGAGGTGGTGAATCGAAACTCCGCGCAGCTCGTCAAGCGTGCGGCCGAGCATCTTTTCCGCAGATTGGTTGATGAATGTGGGATCACTGTTCAGGTCTACGCCAATGATGCCGTCGCTCGTGCTGTTGAGGATCAGAGCGCTCTCCCGCGCCAGTTGCGCATTCACCTCGGCTGCCCGCTCGGCAACGTCCTTTGCCACGAGCAGGCGTTTATCGCGCTGCTCGATCTCGGTGAGCATGCCGTTGAATCCGATGATCAGATCGTCGATCTCGTCGCCGTTGCTCAGGTGGTGGGGCCGGGCGCGGACGGTGTAGTTCTTATGGTCGGAGACGAGCCTCGTCACCCGCACGAGCTCGACAATGGGCCGGCAAATATCCCGTTGCAGGATCGACGACAGAACGAAGGCAAAGAGCAGCGCTCCGAGAACGACGGCTGCTCCGATCTCTGCGTACTGTTTCAAGCGGATGTCGCGCTCGCGTGCGTCCGAGACGATGTAAATCGTGCCCACACGTTTACCGCGGTGTTGAATGCCGTAAAACAGTTCGAGGCGATCGGCGTGATTGTAAAAACCGTCGGGCCGGAGAACGGAAGGTATCGAGATCGATGCGTCCGGCTCGTAGCGCGCGAATGGCTTGCCACGGTCCGTGTAGATACCGGCAGCGACAATCGACGGCTTTGCGCGTAGTGCGTACAGAGAATCACTGGCGGCCTGCGTGTCCGCGAACATCAATTCCGCGGCGCTGTTGGCGCCAGTGACCTGCGCCAGCGTAGTGAGGTCATCCGCGAGCCCCTTGCGCAGAGTGACGAAATCCGAGATGACGAATGCGATGCACGCCAGCAGCACAGCGGTCGTGCTGGTCAGCATGATGACTCGCGTCAGTTTCCGGCGGATGGAAGGTTTCGAGGCCAGCGGCATTGGTTCGCTATCGTCCTTGGTGGTTTGTGATTCTTGACGTGAGAGAAGTGCATTGGGATGTTCGGAAAAATACGAACGTCTCAAGAATGAGTCGCGGAGTGCTTTTCTCCGCGCCTCCGCGTGAAATGTTTTTAAGCAGCGTGCTGGCTGACAGCAGCGATCAGCCGGATGACGTGCCGCTCGAACTCGGCTGGAGTACACCTGCTCTTCGTCAGGAACTCCGTGGCCCCGAGGCGAAGGCGATCGGCGCTGCCGACTTCCTGGGCTGAGTAGACGAGGATCGGGATGTCCGGGAGAAGCCCGTTCTGGCGCAGCGCTTCGACGACTTCGAAGCCGCTCATGTCAGGCAGCCCGGGATCGAGCACGATCAGACTGGGAACGTGTCGTGTGCATAGCTCGATCGCGTCGCAACCATTGGCCGCATGAAGCGTCCGGATGCCGTGATTCTGCAGAGACGTGGTCATGACGCGGGCGAGATCGAGATCGTCTTCCACTACGAGAACCGTGGGCTCTTCGCGATCGAGGTTGATGCCTTGTGCAGGATCATCGCGTTCTGGAATTGCCACGGGAGTCACGGCCAGCGGAATCGTGAACTGAAAGCGGCTGCCAACCGGGTCATTCTTTTCGGCCCAGATGCGGCCGCCGTGCGCGCGGACGATGCTCTGGCAGATGGCGAGGCCGAGGCCGGAACCGCCTTTGTCGCGTGAATCGGAAGCGTCGACCTGGCTGAAGCGCTCGAAAATCTTCTCGAGCTTTTCTTCCGGGATGCCGCGTCCCTGATCGCTGACGCAGAACACGAATTCGGAGCCGTTCGCAGTGCCGCTCACGGTCACGGTCGTGTCGCGCGGCGAGAACTTGATGGCGTTGCCGAGCAGGTTGGTCAGCGTCTGCACGATCCGGTCGGGGTCGCCCCAAAGGTCGCCGGCCGCACGCTCGATGGCCAGCCGCACGCCTGCCTGATCCGCCATCGAGAGAACTCCTTCGAACGCCTGCACCATCACGGCGTTTGCATCGACGTGGCGCCGCGTCAATTCGCTCTTGCCCGAACCGATCCGTTCGATGTCGAGGATGTCGTTGATGAGCCGGACGAGACGGTCGGTGTTGCTGACCGCGATCTCGAGCATGCGTTTGCCTTTGTCGCCGATCGTGCCGAGAAGGCCGCTGCCGAGGAGGCCGAGCGCGCCGCGAATCGAGGTCAGTGGCGTGCGCAGCTCATGACTGACCGTCGAAACGAATTCGCTTTTCAGCCGCTCGACGGCGCGCCGTTCGGTCACATCGCGGAAGATCACCACGACGCCGACCGGCGTTCCCCCCTCATCGAGCATCGGTTGTGATGAGTACTCGACTGGAAAGCTGGTGCCGTCCGGCCGCCAGAATGTGTCGTCCAGAGATCCGAAATTCTTGCCCTTGCGGACCTCCAGCGTGATCGAACAATCCGCTTCCGGCCAGGGCGTGCCATCGGGGTACGAATGGTGGATGGCCGCGTGAATCGACGTCTCCTGCAGCTTGCTCAAGGTCATGCCGAGCATCCGGCTGCCGGCAGGATTGATGAAGGTGGCCCGGTTGTCGAGGCTGATGCCGAGGATTCCGTCGGTGGCGTTGTTCAGAATCAACGCGCTTTCTCTGGCCAGTTGCACGTTGACTTCGGCGATTTTCTCGGCGGCATTTTTTGCGGCGAGCAGTTCCTGGTTGGCCCTGGTCAGCTCGCCGGTGCGGCTGGCGACCGTCTTCTCGAGATGCGTTTGAATGAGAAGGAGCCTGTCGTCGCGATGTTCGATCTCGGTGAGCATGCCGTTGAATCCGGCGACCAGATTCGCGATCTCATCGCTGCCGTTTGCGCGGCGAGGAGTTGCGCGGACGCTGTAGTCCTTGTGCTCCGAGACGTGGCCGGCGATGCGCGCGAGCTCGACGATCGGGGCAGTGACTTTCTTCTGGAGCTTTGAGGTGAGGATGAAGGCGATTGTCAGGCAGACGAGAAGAATGATCGCCGTCGCCTGCGCGTCTTCCACCAAACGGGCCCGTCCCTCTCGTTGATCAGCGACGAGATAGACGGTGCCGATGCGGTCGCCGTCGCGCGTGATGGGAAGACGAAGCTCGACGTGGCCTTCCCGCTTTTCGTTATCGAGTGCCGCGCCTGGAAGGTGCAGTGGCGGCGAGACTGTGCCGGCGGAGTATTTTGCGAACAGTTCCCCACGTGCCGTGTAAATGCCGCCGCCGATGAATGCGTCGTTCAAGCGAAGGACGGACAGCGTCTCCTCGGCCGCCTTTCGATCGTTGAACGCGAGCGCTGCCTCGCTGCCGGCACCGAGCAACCGGCCAAAGGTCATGAGGTGCGCGTGGAGCTCCTCGCGCTCATCGACAACGTCCTGGGCCACGGAGAGCGCGCACGCCAGGAGCACCGCGACCAGACAAACCAGCATCGTGATCTGAATCAGTTTTCCGCGAATCGATTGCCGCCACTTCGCGGTCATTTCGATTCACTCCTGTCATGAACGGCCCGGGCAACGCTCAGAAGTTTGGAGCTGATGCTCAGCCGCGCGGCGAAGGCCGGCTCGCGGTTGATGTCGAATCGAACGCGGTTACCGACCATCCGAAACTCGATGACGCCGCCTCGCAGCGAGAAGCGGTCGATGTCGCTGACGGTGAGGACGCTGTTCAGCCCCAGGAAGCGGAGGATCTGCGGGAGATGTCCCTCCTCGGACGTGCTGATGAAGATGATCTGGCACTGCGTCAAAACATCGTCCCAATGCAGGTGACGGAGCTGAATGGGGTGACCGTTGGCTGACTTTCCGCGCAGAACTTGTTCGAGCGCCGCGCCGAACGGATCGTCGCCAACGATGCCGATCGTCATCGGCGATCCGGCCGGCAGGATGTCCGCGGGCCATTCAACGAAACGAGCCAGGTTCAGTATGTACGCCGCTTTCACGTGGTATTCATCACTCGTCTGTGCCTGGATACTTCGAGTCCGCAATCCGGCCAGCGCGATCACGACGACTACGAGCGGAAAACGAACAAGCCTCAGCTTGTCGCTTCTTCCGGTGTTCTGCGATGGTCTCAAAAGCGCCATGTGATCTTGCCATTCACCGTTCGCTGGACATCCGTTTCGAGGTCAGCCTCGCCATTGATTCCGGCGAACTCACGATGGCGCGCCTGGAGCAGGTTCTGGCCAGAGAGGCTCAGCTCCCATCGCGGGGCCGGTTTCCATACCAGTTGCGTGTCGAGCCGTAGATAGCTCGGAACATCAGAGCCGAGCCGGCTGACGTAATAGGCAGATGCGTCGAGATCGAGCAGTCGTGATAGCCGGATAGAAGACCGCAGTTGCAGTTGGTTCCGTGGACTGAGGTTGCCGATGTCCGTGTTGGATTGCAGCCCGTCGATCGCCATCGATGAAGTCCGAAGCACGGTGTAGCCGAGGGCGATGTTCCAGCCGGAGGTGAGGGTGTCCGTGAAGAGAAATGCGCCCCCATCTGCCTTCCCGTCAACGCTGTTGACGAGCATGATCGGGATGATCGTTCGACGAGTGGAATCGACGAAGGGCGCCCCCGTTTTCGTCCCGACAAGATCGGACATGCGGGTGTGAAAGGCGGTGGCGTCGAAGGTCATGCTGGTGGCGGCCTGCCAGCGATAGCCAACCTCGTAGGAATTGACGCGCTCCGGATGCATCGCCGGCGTGCCGGTCAGAACGACCAGTCCCGTAGTGCCGTTCGCATCGGGGAACGCGCCCACGTTCAGCCGGCCGTACCGCTCTATTTCGGACGGCATTCGGACGGCGCTGGTGAAAGCCGCCCAGACTGTCTGCGATGGGCTCACCCTGGATAAGAGGCGCAACGTCGGTTGCAGTTGCAGACCCGAAGCCGGCTCGTACTGAAGTTTCGTACCCAGGGTCACGTGCAGGCGCTTTCCCACAAGAATCTCGTCCTGAACAAATGTGCTTGCGATGGTCGCGAGGTCCGAATCGCGGACGAGATTCAAAGCGGCGCCGCCGGCGCGATCTGCGGACAGGCGGTACCCCGCCCCCCAAACAACGTCATTCCTTCTGCCAAGCTTCAGATGATTCTGGAAGTCGATGTCGAATGTGTGGCGGCGGTCCGCGAAGCTGGACTGCAATCGGGCGCTGTAGTCATAAAACACCTGCAAGGTCGTGTCCGACCGGCTCGATTGAATGGAGGTCCAGCGGAAAAGAAGGTTCTCCCCCTCTACATGGTTCAGGGCGGCACGATCCGCAAAAGGACTGGTTGGGTTGTAGCCGCCCAGGGTGGTCTCGGCTCCTCGATAAATGTCACCCTGAGTCGTGAAGTTATCTCCATCCCGAGAGGTCCAATCGGCGCGGAAGCCTCCGCGGCCCACCCTCGATGCGTCGTGGGTCGGTTCCGTGCCGCCGAAAGAGATGGGGCGATCGAATGTCTTTCCGAAGATGCGGTAGTTGCCATTGCGCCCGAAGGATCCACCATAGCGTACCGAGGCGGAAGAGCCTTCTGCCGCTCCGCCGCCTGCCGACACGAGAGTTCCCTTCGTTTCGATGGAGTGTTTGGTGATGATATTGATGATGCCGTTGACCGCGTTCGCTCCCCACAGCGTGCCCCCCGGACCACGGATCACCTCGATGCGATCGATATCTTCGAGCAGCGTGTCCTGAACATCCCAATAAACGCCCGCAAAGAGCGGCGTGTAGACGGTCCGGCCGTCGATCATGACTAGCAGTTTGTTGGCGAATTGTCCGTTGGAGCCACGGGCCGAAATAGCCCAGGTGTTCCCATTGATCCGTGCCACGTCCAGCCCCGGGACGATGCGCAGGACTTCAGGAATGCTCGTCGCCCCCGAGCGGCGGATGTCGTCCTGCGTGATCACGAAGACCGCAGCAGCCGTATCCGACAACTTCTGCGCTTTTCGCGACACCGAGGTCACTTCGACGTTCATCAGGTCATCGACGCTGAGCGCGGAAAGATCGCGGCTTTCCTGCGCCTGAAGCGCTCCAGCGGCCAGCGACAAGGTGATGAATCCTGCGGCAAGTATTTTTCGAGCGTTGGGCACAAGCACTTCCTTTGTCTGAGACCTTGGGCGAGGGACAAATTGAAGTGCGCTGGGGAAGCGGAAAAAATACAGAGGGAGGCCCGTTGGGCGTGTCTTCTCGGAGAATCGAATGTTGAATGGAGCGGCGAGACGCAGAGGCCCGATTCAGGAGGCCCGCGTCATCGTGAGAGATACGCCAGCAATTCGCGCAGATCACTCGGATGGGCGAACCGGCCAGCGCCGCGTGTTTGATATGGGCTCTTCTACCGCACGTCGTATCCCGCCGCGATCAGCCCTTCGCGGATCGGGCCGGGTCTGTCGGTAGTGATGGTGTGGATACCGAGGCGGACCATGTCGAGGGCGATGGATGGCTCGTCGACGGTCCAGACGACGGAGCGGAGCTTCTCATCGCGAAGCCGCGCGATCAGCGATGGCGGCGTTGCGAAGCTGGTGTCGATGCCATTCAGGTCGTACTGCTTGATCAGCGCAATCAAGTCATCTTCGACGTGCCTCTTCGTCACCGTGCGGAAACCGGGGCCTTCGTCGTAGAGCACGTTCCAGCGGCCATTGTCGTAGTCAGCTTCGAAGACGACGATGAGGAGGCAGTCGTTGTCGGGCAGCTCGTGCTTGGCGGCGATGATCGTGTCGATGTCGAAGCTGATGAGGACGACGTTCGATGACTTGCCCGATTGCCGCACGATCTCCGCGGTGGGCGGCACGACTTGCGGCCCATCTTTCAGCTCGATGAAAAGCTCGCAGCTATCCGGCATCGCGTCGAGCACATCTTCGAGCAGCGGCAAGCGCGTTCCCGCCCACTTCTGCGCTTTCCAGCGGCCGGCATCGAGTGAGCGAAGCTCGTTGGCGAAACGGTCGCGCACCGTCCAGCTCGCGTTCGTGGTGCGGTTGGTCGTGTCGTCGTGAATCACGATGACCTGGCCATCTTTCGTGAGATGGACGTCGAGCTCGCAGGCGCCGGCGATTTTCCATCCCTCCCGGAACGCGGGAATCGTGTTCTCTGGCGGCGCATCTTTCTGCACGAAGCCCTGGCCCATGCCGCGATGCGCGACCACTTTCACTGCCTGCTTAGCCGTTGACATACACGGTCACCTTTCTCGATGGCCGCGGACCGTCGAGCTCAATGAAATAGATGCCTTGCCACGTGCCGAGGATGAGTTGGCCGTTGCGATAGGGCCAGGAAAGCGACGTGCCGATGAGCATCGAAAGGAAGTGCGCATCGGAGTTTCCCTCGCCGTGCGCGAAGCGGACTTTCGGGACGAGAGCGCGCAACGCCTTGGTCAGATCGGCGGGAACGTCGGGATCGGCGTTCTCATTGACGGAGATCGCGCAGGTGGTGTGCGGCACGATGATCGTGGCGATGCCGTCGTTGAGCGTAAGCGTGCTGAGCGCGCGCTGCACGTCGGGCGTGATGAGAAGAATCTGCTCGCGTGCGGTGGTGCGAACGGTGAAGGATTGCTCGCGGAGCATGAGTTGAATGGTATCAGGGGGTGGGTTTTGGGGTGTGGGGAGTGGACTTTTTCTGGTTCGAGAAGCGGAATGTTGAATGTTTAGTGTTGGATGTTGAAGGTTGAATGGCGCGGGCACTGGCGCGAGCTGCATTCAACATTCACATTCAACACGAAACATTGAACATTCCGATTCTCCGCTCCAACCTACACCCCACTCCCCACACCCCACTCCCGCTATAATCCAGCTACTCACCTATCCCCATGCCATTTTTCTGCATCCACTGCAGGTCGGAAGTCGATTCGAAGTTCAAGGCGTGCCCGTATTGCGGGGAGCCCATCACCGACTTCCTCCGCCGGTATCTCGAACATCCGATCGACGGCAAGTATCAGATCCTGGCGCGGCTCGGCGTCGGCGGGATGGGCGAGGTTTACAAAGTCCTTCACCTCCATCTGAACGCGATCCGCGTCATCAAGCTGATGCGCGCCAGCATCGCCAGCGAGCCGGGAGCGGACGATCGCTTCATCCGCGAGGCGCGGCTGGCCACGCGCATCAATCATCCGAACGTCGCCGCGCTCTACGACTTCTCCACGCTCGAAGATGGCTCGCGGTACATGGTGTGGGAGTACATCGAAGGAACAAATCTTCACGAGCTGATCGAAACGAATGGTCCGCTCACGCCGCGCTATGCCGCGAAGCTGGCCATCGAGGCGCTGCACGGTCTCGAAGCGATTCATCGCGCGGGCATCGTTCATCGCGACATCAGCCCCGAGAACATCATGATCTGCCCCGACGAAGAGGGCACGCAGCATGTGAAGCTGATCGACCTCGGCATCGCCAAGCAGGGCGACGCCACCGACGCGAGCAAGACCGCGACCGGGATGTTCGTCGGCAAGTGGAAGTACTGCTCGCCCGAGCACCTCGGCATGCTCGACGCCGGCGAGCGCATCGACGGACGCGCCGATCTTTATTCGTTCGGCATCGTGCTGTACGAGATGCTGACTGGCGTTCCTCCGTTTCAAGCCGACACGCCGCACGCGTATTTGATGCTGCATTCGTCGGAGAAGCCGCGCGCACTGGCGGAGGTCAATCCGTCGATGCCAGCGTCACCGGAGCTCGAAGCGCTGATTTTCAAAGCGCTCGAAAAAGATCGCAAGAAGCGCTTCGCCTCGGCACGCGAGTTCGCGCGCGCGCTCGAGGCGATCGAGCCATCGCTCGACGATCAGGTCGGCGCGTCGCGCCCGTTGCCGCGCGCCGTCGAGGTGACGGAAGAGCCGACGAAGGTAGCAACGCCGACGCAGCTTAGCGGCGGCGCGAAGCCGTCGATCGACTCCAAAGCGCCGACTGAATTAACCGATCATGGCAAGCCGATCGCGCACCGCGAGTTGCGAAAAGTCTCGACGACGAACGTCGTGCCGCTTCCGCCGCGGCCGCGCTCGCGGATTGCCTGGTTCGCGGCGGTGGCGTTGCTGTTGGCGGTCATCATCGTTGCGGTCGTTCTTCGCACGAAGCCGTTGCCTTCGCCCGTGCCGATCAAAGAAACGCCGCCCGTGACCGCATCCAATCCTGTTCCGGTCGCGCCGGGCCGCGTCGCGCTGAACGCGTTTCCGTGGGGAGAGGTGACGAGCATCCGCAACGTTGCCACAGGCTCCACGGTTGCGGTGAAAGAGCCGGTGACGCCGTTGTCACTCGATCTCGCGCCGGGCACGTACGAGATCACGATGTCGAATCCATCGTTCGCGACGCCGGTCACGCGTACGATCGAGGTGAAGTCGGGCGCCGAGCAGCCGGTCAACATCCAGTTCGCCGATCCTGCCACGGCGACGCTGCCGCGATTCGAGGATGTCGCTCAATGAAGCGCTTGATCCTCGTTCTTCTTTGTCTAGTCGCTTGGCCCGTGCTCGCGGACGAGAAGTGGCTCGAGGCCTACAACCGCGGCGTCAGCGCCGTGCGCGCCAACAATTTTCAAGCGGGCGCGCCTTTGTTGCAGAAAGCGATCGAGGAGATGCCGCAGGAGAATGCGGCGCAGCGTGTGCGCGATTCGATCTTCACCTACGTCCCGCATTTCTGGCTCGGCATCGCCAAACTGAACCTCGGCGATCCCGACGGCGCGCTACGCGAGTGGAAGACGTCCGAGGAGCAGGGGGCAATCAGGAGCACGCCGTATTTCTCGCAACTTCAGGAACTGATCGGGCGCGCGAATTCGGAGAAACAACGCCGCGCGCAATTGGCGGCGAATCCGGCTAAGCAGGATGCGAACGCCGCGATCAGCCGCGCCCTTTCGGCGCAGATGGACGCGGTCACCGCTGGCGGCGATCGAAGCGATCCGTATCATGCAGCGCAACGCAAGCTGAACGAAGCGAAAGCCCTGAGCGCGAAGGGCGGACTCGACGTTCGCGCGTTCAAACACGCGAGCGATGTCGCGGAAGAGGCGCGAAGTCTGTTCGCGAGCGCCGCCGATGACGCAAAGAAGCAGCGCGCGGCGCGGCCACCGAAGAGCAATCCGGTGCAGGAGCACAAGCCGCTCGAGGTCGTAATTCCGTTCGATGAAGGGCCGCGGACGAAGCCGGTCGTTCAACCGCCGCCACAGCCAACGCCGGCGACGCAGACATCCGCGCCGGCACCACCGAAAGCAGAGGTGAAGCCGAAGGTTGTGGAGCCTCCGCCGGAACCGGAAAGCGAAGCGCTCGTTGCCGCGCGCATCGCCGTGCAGCAGTACCGGCGGCGATTGGTGTCGATGAACCTGCCGGCGATCGAAGCGCAACGGTTGGAGCGCCAACTGACGCGGCAAAGCGATCCGAAAACCATCCGGCGCGTCGTGGACGAGATTGCCGCGCGAGAACGCGATCTCGACAAGAAAGCGGCAGCGATTGCGCCAAAACCGATCGAGATCGCTCCCGTGGATCCGACGGCCGGCGAGTTGGAGTCTGCGTATCGAGCGTACGCGGCCGGCGACTTCGCGTCGTCCGATCGCATGCTCACGAACCTTCTTTCCGCGAAGCCGAGCGCGGAAGCGTACCTGTTGCGCGGATGCTCGCGCTACACGCAAGCGATGCTCGCGCGCGACGGCAACGCGCTTCTGGCCAGCGCCGCCGCGGACATCCAAGCCGCGCTCCGCATCAAACCTTCGCTGCGGCTGGATCGCGGGATGTGGTCGCCGAAACTCATCGCCTTCTTCGAACAGGTGAAGGGTCAGTAGCGTCTCACGCGAAGACGCGAAGACGCGAAGGTTGCGACGCCTGCCACGTGGTCTCGGCAAAAATGGAAGGGGTCAGACCGAAAGTGAAAGTGGCAAAAATGGAAGGGGTCACCCATTAGCAGGCGTTGTCAATATGGGCGGGCGAATCCCTCTGCGGCGCTTAGCCGCTGTGATTGATGGCTTTTGTTGTTGGCGCGATGATTTGGCAGTCCCGTTGTCTCAGTCGAGTGGTGTCGGATGAATCCGCACCAGTCACCCATCAGGATCAAGGCTGGGGAGTCGTCCGAAGAGCGGCGGCTCCGGCCCCTGACGCACAAGGCGTCCCAGAAACGGATCGGTCATACGAGCGCGTGTCCAATTGGAAAGTGCACAGAATTCGTGGCTCACCGGCCGTTGACCGGCCGGCGTCCAACCCCTTGTGGCTCACGCGCTCGTTGCGAAATCATAACGTCAACTCATCCTGGCCGGTGCGGCTTCCAATCAGACCGATGGTTGTGAACCAACCCCTAAGTGGTGGCTGACCGCACCGGCCAAGCTTCAACTGAACACTTTCTTCGGGTCGAACGGTTTCTGGTCTCGCAGCACGTGGTACGAGGCGCGAGCGAGCTTGTGTGCGATGGCCTTGATGGCCACGACCGGCAGGGTCCGTGCTGCTTTGCGGTCGTAAAAGCGCTTCGCTTCCGGGTAGTAACGAATGGCGTAGTGAGCTGCTTCGACGAAGGCCCAGGCCAGATACCTGTTGCCGTTCTTTGCATTGTTCTCGCCCTTCTTCTTTCCGTTGGACAGACGTTTTGCTTCGACGCAGCGGCAGTACGAAGCGAACGGTCCGGGCCGGCGAAGCGACTCATGTCGCCGGCCTCGTACATGATGGTCAAACCGAGAATGTCGCCGACGCCCCAAACCGTCAGCAGCAGCTTGAACTCATCCCGCAAACGAGCCTTCTTGAGCACGGCCTTTTCGAGACAGCGAATCTGTTCGGTCAGTGCCCCGATCACGTTGACCGTCGTGGTGAGTGCCAGCCCCAGATCCTCATTGTCGTAGAGCTCACCGATCCGCTCTTCGGTGAGTTTTTTGACTTCTCCCGATGAGATTTTGATTCCCCGGTTTCGTTGCTCGAGGTTCTGAACGCTCAGAATATTGGCCGTCCGCTGCTGGACCAGGCTGGAGCGCTTTCGCAGCAGATCGCGAACTGCGCGCTCCTCTCGCGGATAGATATATCCGGTGGGCAGGATACCGAGTCGCATCATGTGAGAGAGCCACCACGCGTCGTAGGGGTCGTCCGTATGCTTGAGTCCTTCGTATTGCTGAATCGCTGCTGTGTTGACGAGCTTCATCGGAAACCCGTGTTTGAGCAGCCCGTCGATGAGCCAGTACCAGTTGAACGTCGACTCCACGGCCACACCCTGAAGCGTGGCGCGAAATGGTTCGAGCTCGCCGGCGAACAGTTCCAACTTGTTCGCCAGCTTCTTCTGCTTCAGTACCCGGTCGGTTTCGTCGATGACTGTCAGCACGCCGTTGTTCGAATGAAGATCGATTGCCGCATACGTTTGCATCGCAAGCCTCCTCGGTCCACGATGCTATGACCACGCAGCGGGGACTGGGTTATGCCTGCTACATGCGTATCAGACCGAAAGTGAAAGTGGTAAGAATGGAAGGGGTCAGACCCGAAGTGGAAGTGGCAAAAATGGCAAAAATGGAAGGGGTCAGACCGAAAGTGAAAGTGACTCCATCTTGCAACACCCCCTCATCCGGCTTCGCCACCTTCTCCCCCATCAAAAAGCGATGGGGGAGAAGGCGCTCGATTGAGAGGGCGTGGCGAGGGGGGAGTTTGGAAATTGTGAATCGGCCGAGGGCTCGCGGCGCAGACACAGCGCTGACGCGCCTCTACTTTTGAATCACTTTATCCAGCGCTTCCATCAGTGCCTGCATCTCGTACGGCTTTTGGATGTATGCGACGTGCCCGCTGAGAACGGGTTGGAGCATTGTTTCGTCGCCGTGGCCGGTTGAGAAGAGGACTGGCATGGCGGGCCAGCGTTTGGCGATCTCGCGGTAGACCTCGAGGCCGTCGATGTCAGGGAGGCCGAGGTCGAGGATCACGGCGTCGGGGCGATTGGCGGCGATGCTGCCGACGGCATCGAGTCCGAGGCGCACCCAATCGACGCTGATTCCTTCGAGGTCGAGAATCGTGGCCAGGCCGGCGCCGACCGACTCGTCATCTTCGACCAGCGTCACGCGTGTGCCCTCGCGCGCGGGCTCCTGCTTCGAAGGCGCAGTTGCAACTTGCGGCTCGGCGATCGTCTTTGGCGCTTGCGCCGCGGGAATGAGGATGTGGAACGTCGATCCTTTGCCTTCCGTGCTTTCGGCGTAGATATGCCCTTTGTGCTGCTGGACAACTTGCGCGGCGACTGCCAGTCCGAGGCCGGTGCCGCCAAATCGCCGCGTGGTGAAGAGCGGCTCGAAAATGTAGCGAAGCGTCTCTTCCGGCATCCCGATGCCGTTGTCCGAGATCGTGAAGTGAACGGCTTCGTTGAGCCGTTCGTTGCGGTCGCGAAGCACGTCGGGCATCGCGCGGATCGCAACCTCTCCACCTTCCGGCATTGCGTGTTGCGCGTTCACGATCAGATTGGCGAAGACCTGGCGGAGCTGGTGGCCGTCGGCGATCATCGTCAGTTCGAGTGCGTCATCGACAGTGACCTTGATCTGCGGGCCGGCAAGTTGCGCGAGCTCGGGCTCGAACTCCTGCAACCAGGTGGAGACATCGATCGTCGTTCGCGTTGGCTCGCCGATCCGCGTGAAGCGCAGCATCTCCTGCGTGATCCGCTTGCCGCGCGCGACGGCGTCGGCGATTCGCGGAGCGGCCAGGGCAACGGTGGGATCCGCGCCGGCGCGGCGGTTGAGGAGATCGACGAAGGGCTGGATTCCCATCAGGACGTTGTTGAACTCGTGCGCGACGGACGCTGCCAGGCGCCCGAGGCTCGATACGCGCTCGGCTTGCAGCAGGCGGGTTTCCAACTGACGGCGCTCGGTCACGTCCTGCAACACGCCGGCAAGTCCTGTGGTTTTTCCGGCCGCATCGAACACGCTGTAGCCGCGCATGTTCAGCACGAGATCGCTGTCGCCGTTCGTCCGCAGGCGGAACTCGACGTCGAGCGGCAGGTTCTCGCTACGCGTGCGGTAGAACGCCTCGCTGACGCGATCGCTATCGTCGGGATGGATGAAGCGCGTCAGCAATTCGATGAGCGTGATCGGGACCGGCGCATGAAGCTTCAGGATCTCCCACAGCTCCGGCATCCCTTCGATGGCATCGCTTTCGACCTGCCATCGCCACTCGGCGATGCGGGCGATCTTCATGATCTCGCGGATCTGCATCCGCTCGTTCCGCAGTTCTTCCCCGGCGTCGCCGGCGACGGCCGATTGCCGTGCAGAATTCAGTAGGGTTTTAGGCTCAAACATCAAGAGTGCCTTGTGGGCTGTCCCTTAACGCACGATGCGGCATATAATTATAGACGTAGTGGGCCCAGAACGCATCCTTATCGTCGAAGACGACCGTGCCGCGGAAATCATCCTTCGACTTCCACTCGAGCGTGAAGGCTTCCTCGTCGACTTTGTCGAGGAAGGCTACGCCGGGATTGAGAAGCTGCAGGCGTACGAATACTCCGCCGTCATTCTCGATCTGATCATCCATCGCGGACTGAATGGATTCGGTGTGCTGAACTTCATCGAGATGGAGCAGCCGAAACTGCTCGACCGCGTTTTTCTGATGACTGGGATGTCCGAGCAGACGGTGATGAACACCGCGCCGCAACTGCTCTCCCGCCTTTTCCGAAAGCCGTTCAGCTACCGTGCGCTCGTGGCCGCTGTCGTCACCGCGGTGCGTCCGGCGGCGTCGCAAGCGAATGCGGCGGAGCGCAGTCTTCTCGTGGTCGACGACGACACGATGTCCGCCGAGCTCGTAGCCATGTTCGGCCGCCGCCTCGGCATGGAAGTCGCGATCGCCGAGAACGGCGGCCGTGCGATCGAGAAGATCGCCGGCAAGACCTTCGACACGATCGTGCTCGATCTGCTCATGCCCGGCATCGACGGCTTCGGCGTCCTCGAGTATCTCAAGCGCTGCCGTCCGGAGCTGCTGTCTCATACGATCATCTCCAGCGGGCTTCCTGAGAAGTATCGGGAACGCGTCGCTCAATACAGCGTCTGCGGCGTGCTGCCCAAGCCTGTCGATCATCGGACACTGCAAGAGATGATCCGGCAGTGCCTTTCTCCGCATGACCGGGATGAAATCCAGAAAGCAAATAGCTTGTGAAGGCAGGAGCGCCGGACTGGGTGTCCGGCGCTCCTTGAGATCAGGCTAGTGGGTTGCGCTCTGCGACTGGATGCGCATTCCGTAGAACGAGCGGTAGACGAAGATCATCGAGATGATGAAGAAGGCGACTGACAGGATTCGCGTCAGTCCCTGCTGGCCATTCTTCGTCATTTCCACGGCCAGCTCGACGGCCAGAAGACCGAAGAGCGTCGTGAATTTGATGACCGGATTCATGGCCACTGACGACGTGTCTTTGAACGGATCGCCGACCGTGTCGCCGATGACGCAGGCAGAGTGAAGCGGCGTCCCCTTTTCCTTCAGCTCGACTTCGACGATCTTCTTGGCGTTGTCCCACGCGCCGCCGGCATTGGCCATGAAGATGGCCTGGTATAGCCCGAAGAGCGCGATCGAGATCAGATAGCCGATGAAGAAGAACGGTTCGAAACAAGCGAAAGCAAGGGTCGAGAAGAAGACCGTGAGGAAGATGTTGAACATGCCCTTCTGCGCGTACTGCGTGCAGATGGCCACGACTTTCTTCGAATCCTCGACGGACGCCTTCGTGGCGCCGGCATCGAGGTGCATGTTCTGTTTGATGAATTCGACCGCGCGATACGCACCGGTCGAAACAGCCTGCGTCGACGCGCCGGTGAACCAGTAGATCACCGCGCCGCCGACAACGAGCCCGAGCAGGAACTGCGGATGCATGAGCGAGAGCTTGTCCATGTCCGTCGTGAGCTTGTTCGTGAGCATCACGATGATGGAGAAGATCATCGTCGTCGCGCCGACGACCGCGGTGCCGATGAGCACCGGTTTCGCCGTCGCCTTGAACGTGTTGCCTGCGCCGTCATTCGCCTCGAGGAAGTCTTTCCCCTTTGCGAATGATGGCTCGAAACCGAAGTCGCGCTTGATCTCGGCTTCGATGCCGGGCATCGTCTCGATCGTCGAGAGCTCGAAGACGGACTGCGCGTTGTCGGTCACGGGACCGTACGAATCGACGGCGATCGTCACCGGGCCCATGCCGAGGAAGCCGAAGGCGATGAGACCGAACGCGAAAATCGCGGGAGCAATCATGAGCGCGCCGGCACCGACCGGGAACATGCTGCTGATCCACGCGCCGACTCCCATGAGTGCGGCGATGGTGATGCCCATCCAGTACGCGCTGAAGTTTCCGGCGATGAGTCCGGCCAGAATGTTCAGCGACGCGCCACCTTCACGCGAGGCGGTGACGACTTCGCGCACGTGACGCGATTCGGTGGAGGTGAAGACTTTGACCAGCTCCGGGATGATCGCGCCGGCAAGCGTGCCGCAGGTGATGATCGTCGAGAGCTTCCACCACATCGATGCGTCGCCGCCGAGGGTTGGGATGAGGAGATACGAAACGGCGTAGGTCACGCCAACGGAGAGGATCGACGTGATCCATACGAGCGAGGTAAGCGGCGCCTCGAAGTTCATGACGTCGGCTTTGCTGTACTTGGCCGCAGCAACGGCGCCGTTGACCCAGTACGAGACGGCCGAGGTGATGACCATCAGGACGCGCATGACGAAGATCCAGACGAGGAGCTGCGTCTGCACGATCGGATTGCTGACCGCGAGCAGAATGAATGTGATCAGCGCGACGCCGGTGACGCCGTAGGTTTCGAAGCCGTCGGCAGTCGGGCCGACCGAGTCGCCCGCGTTGTCGCCAGTGCAGTCGGCGATGACGCCGGGGTTGCGGGCATCGTCTTCCTTGATGTTGAAGACGATCTTCATCAGATCCGAGCCGATGTCGGCGATCTTGGTGAAGATGCCACCGGCGATGCGGAGCGCAGCCGCGCCTAGCGACTCACCGATTGCGAAGCCGATGAAGCAAGGTCCGGCGTAGTCACGCGGTACGAAGAGCAGGATGAAGAGCATCAGCACGAGCTCAGTGGAGATGAGGAGCATGCCGATCGACATACCGGCTTTGAGCGGGATGTCGTAGGTCGGGAAGGGCTTGCCGCGCAGCGACGCAAACGCGGAGCGCGAGTTGGCGAAGGTGTTGACGCGAATCCCGAACCAGGCCACACCGTAGCTGCCCGCGATGCCGACGAGGCTGAAGATGATGATGATCGCCGTCCGCGTGAGGCCGTAATGCCGCAGCACGCCGAAGTAGAAAATCATGATGATGCCGATGAAGACCTCGAGCAGCAGGATGAACTTGCCCTGCGTCTGCAGATAGGTCTTGCAAGTCTCGTAGATCAGCTCCGAGATCTCCCGCATCGAGCTGTGAACCTCGAGGTTCTTCAGCTTCACGTACATCACGAAGCCAAAGAGCAGTCCGAGCGCACAGACGATGAGGCCGAACATCAGAAGGTTCCGGCCGTTGATGCCGCCGAGAAACGTGACACTTCCGAGGTCGGGCAGGATGAGATTGGCCTCAGTCTGCGCTTCGGCCGGCTGACCAGCCAGAGATGATTCCTGCGCTGCCACCTGCGGATTGGCCGCGGGATGTGATGTATTCGGTGTCTGCGCATTGGCAACTCCGGCGACGCAGAGAATCAGCATCGCCAGGACCAGCGTGCGCATGATCCATGACTTCATAGCTCCTCCAAAGGTGTTTGCTAGTGGTTTGCACCTGAGCGGTCGCCCAGAGCGCGCGGATTGTAGCAGGAAGGAGTGCGGGCGTCTCGCCCGCGGCGTCGAGGCGTCCCGCCTCGGCGTACGAATCGCGACGATTGATAGAATTAACCGATGAGCGGAAGGCCCGAAGACATCATCGCGGATGCGTGCTTCGGAACCTAAAGCAGGCGAGCGCATCACCGACGAAGATTGCGGAAGGGGTCAGGTCGAAACCGAAACTGACGACACCTCGCTTACAAACATTCCGCCGAATTCAAGCTGTCGTCAGTTTCGGTTTCGACCTGACCCCTTCCGCTCAAACGAAAAAAGGCGCCCACTTACGGGCGCCTTTTCGTTCGTTCGATCGCGTTGCTCTACGCTTGATTCGCGCGAATCCGAATTTCCACCCTTCGATTGAGTTGGCGGCCGGTAGGCGTGTTGTTCGATGCCTTCGGGTACGACTCGCCGTAGCCGATCGTGTCGATGCGCGAGCCGCGAACGCCGAGGTTTTCGATGTAGCTGGCGACGGATCCGGCGCGGCGTTCGGAAAGGCGCTCGTTGTAGGACGCGGAGCCGGTCGAGTCGGTGAATCCCAGCACAGCGATGGTCGTGTGCGGGTATTGCTCGAAGACGTTGGCCATCTCGCGCAGCGACTCGCGTGAGGCTGGACGAAGACCCGCCGAGTTGTAGTCGAAGAGAACATCATTCCTGACGGTGACTTTCAGCTCGTTGTCTGCTGTGC
Source organism: Thermoanaerobaculia bacterium (assembly GCA_963719365.1). GTDB lineage: Bacteria > Acidobacteriota > Thermoanaerobaculia > Gp7-AA8 > Gp7-AA8 > JADGNZ01. Next base: position 5,244,837 of record OY970380.1, read on the forward strand.
GGGTTACATCGACGCCGTTGATCGCACGAAGCTGGCGTTCCTGTTTGTCCATCATCGCGCCGACGATGGCACCGGCTGCGGTTCCGGCGAGCGTGCCGACGATGGCGCCGCGCTTGCCGCTGTGGCCGTTTCGATTGTTGCTGATGACGCCGCCTGCGAGCGCGCCGGCAATCGCACCGATGATCGCGCCTTTCTTCGCTTTGGCGTGATCGTCCACGGTCTGCGCGAACGCGGGGATCGCGAGCAAAAGTACTGTGAGCGTTGCGGATATGAGCCTTTTCATGGTTCCTCCCTGGATACTTCCTTGTTGCCTCCTGATATCGCAACGGAGGTGCCACGCTCCAAATAACAGCACGTCGGCCGGTGTACGATATCGCCGATGCCGACGGAGCAATCACTCATGGATGTGTTGCGCAACTCACTGATGAATAGTGACTTGGCATTCCGAGATTTCGTCGAGCTGGCGCTTTACCATCTGGTGTTCGGATACTACGCGCGGCCCAAGTCGCCGATCGGCAGAGAGGGCGATTTCATCACCTCGCCGCTGCTCAGCCCGCTGTTTTCGGATGTTCTTGGCAACCTCATCCGCGAATTCATGAGCCGCGCTGGCGACGGCGTGTCGCAGGTGGTGGACATTGGATGCGGCGATGGCGGGCTGATCCGCGCTCTCGCGCGGGGAGTGGGGAGTGGGGGGTGGGGGGTGGGGGATTCGGCGATCAGCGATGCGAGAGATCAGAGATCAGAGAGTCCACTCTCGTTCTCTTCGGGCATCGGTCAGTTAGTAAGCGGGATCCGAAACGCCTCTCCAACATCCCACCCCCCACGCCCCACCCCCCGCTTCTTCGGCTTCGATCGCAACCTCGGCCGCGCTGTGCCCGATCCGCGCGTCACGTACGTTTCTTCGCTCGCCGAAATCCCGCCCGCGGATGCTCGTCTCATCATTAGTAATGAGCTGTTCGATGCGCTGCCCTTCGCGCGGCTCGTGCAGCGCAACGAACATCTGCACGAGCTTTGGGTTACCGAACGGAACGGCGCACTCGATTGGAGCGAGCATGAGGCCGAGGGCCGCTACGAGGACTACTTTGCGGAACGCGGCATCGTTCTGGAGCCCGGCCAGTTCGCGGATGTGTCGCTGGAATGGTCTGCGCTCTACGACGAGCTTTGCCGCTTCGTTCCGCGCGGGCTCATCGTCACCTTTGATTATGGTCTGCCGCAATCGAAGCTCTTTCGTGGGCGGATGCGGCGCTTCGGGACGGCGGCGGCATACTCTGGTCAGCGCGTTAGCCGCGACTTGCTCGCGAATCCGGGCGAGCAGGATCTGACGGCGCATATCAACTTCGACGATCTGATCCGCACTGGCGAGGCGCTTGGTTTTTCGACTTTGTTCTTCGACATGCAAGCGAAGTTTCTCCTCGCGCAAGGTGTAGCAGATCATCCGCTGCTTGCGCCGGTCGAGAACGCGAATATCGGGAGTGCCGAGGAGGGGATCGCGTTGCTCGATGCACGCGAGGACGCCAAGCGGCTCGTTCTTCCTGACGGGATCGGCGCCGAGATTCGCGTCCTCGTACAGGAGCGCGGGATGGGTCAGGATCGCTGGCGTTTTCAGACGAAATTGTTCTGAGTCATGGGGGGTGGGGAGTGGGCGGTGGGGTGTAGAAGAAAAGAACACGGCGTGCTGCGATCCAGCAATCGTGCGGGTTTTCTTCGCTTCCACGCCCCACATCCCACACCCCACTCCCCAAGGCTCAACGGAATCATTGACTCCTGTCAGTCGCCGTTTACAATACCGCGGACTTTCGACAGGAAAAAATGGCGAACTACTCAGTACTGCTGGTGGCTGCTCTCATCGTTATCTCGCTCCCGGTATTGACGTTGTTCATCATCACTCCGCTGGTGCGCGCCTCCCGCGGCGGCAAGGTCAAGCTGGAGCCGTACGAATGCGGCATTCCGGCGACCTCCGAGGCCATCGATCACCGCTTCTCGGTCCGCTATTTCCTGATCGCCGTTCTCTTCATCGTCTTCGACGTCGAGACCGTTTTCCTCTTCCCCTGGGCGATCCGGTTCAAACAGCTCGGCTGGTTTGGCGCGATCGAGATGGCAGTTTTCCTGGCGATTCTGATCGTCGGATATGTTTACGCATGGAAGAGGAAGGTTCTTTCATGGGTCTGATCGAAAACCGCTTCGATCCAAACGTCCTCACCACCTCTGTCGATAAGTTTTTCAACTGGGCGCGCAAGTCGTCCCTCTGGCCGATGCAGTTCGGACTGGCCTGCTGCGCGATCGAAATGATGGCCGTTCTCGATCCGCGCCACGACATGGCCCGCTTCGGCGCCGAAGTCTTTCGCGCCACGCCGCGGCAGGCGGATTTGATGATCGTCTCCGGGACCGTCACCGAGAAGATGGCGCCGATCGTTCGCCGTCTCTGGGATCAGATGCCCGATCCGAAATGGGTCATCGCTATGGGCTCGTGCGCGACGTGCGGCGGTCCGTACGACACGTACGCAGTCACGCAGGGTGTCGATCGATTGATCCCTGTCGATGTCTACATTCCCGGCTGTCCGCCGCGTCCCGAAGCGTTGATCTGGGGACTGATGGAACTGCAGAAAAAGATCGAGAAGATGCACGTCATCCGCAAAGGCGGCGAGTCGTACGACTTCGCGCGCGCGGCGGTGCGCGACTCGCTCCGTCCGGTGCACGAAGGTCCGGCACTGCGCGCGGAACAGGCGAAGGCGCAACTGAAGCAGGCGCCGATCTCCGGTATCAAACGGACGCCGATCGAAGAGAAGAAACCGAAAGCCGCCGCGGCGCCTGCGGCCACTCCAGCCGTTTCCGAAGCGGCCGAGGCTGCGCCAACGCTGACTGAGACCTCCGAAGCTGACGAGATCGAGAACTGATTCCCAGACATGACTGACGTTCCTGAACAGCCATCGACGACTGCGCCTGCTCCGGCCGCTCCCGCGAAACCGGTGGCGCGCAGCATCGACGAGATCAAGCGCGATCCGCTCGTCGCGCGCGCCTGCGAGCGTGCGGGCGACGCCATTATTTCCGCGAAAGAATTCGTCGGTGAGATTTCGCTGACGGTCGATCGCGAGCGCATCGTCGAAGTGGCGAAGACATTTCGCGACGATGGATTCAACTACCTCGTCGATCTCGCCGGCGTTGACTACTCGGAGTATCCGAACTGGACCGGCGACCGCTTCGGCGTTTCGTACACGCTCTACTCGTTCTCGAAGAACAATCGTGTCCGGCTCAAAGTCACGACTGACGAGAACACGCCCATTCCTTCCGTGACTTCGGTCTGGAAGACGGCGAACTGGCACGAGCGCGAAACGTTCGATATGTACGGCATCATCTTCGAGGGCCACCCGAACCTCGAGCGCATCCTGATGTGGGATGGATTCAACGGCCATCCGCTGCGCAAAGACTTTCCGATTCGCGGCATCGACACGGGCGCGCGGATTTATCCCGAGGTGTTTCCGGAAGGTGGCGGACCCAAGGCGGGATCGACCGGCAAGGATGTCAAGGACGTCAACATCTACAAAGGCGAGTGGCCGCATTACGGAACGTGGCCGGTCGCGGAGATCGCCGCCCGTGCCGCGGAAGGCGGAATGCCGCCCGCGCCGGAGCTTGCGGGCGTCGTCGCCGACACGGCGCAGCCGACCGAGGATGCACCGTGGCACGATCCCGAAAAAGCGTTACCGGAGCGGATGGAGCTGGCGAAAGCCGGCAGCCTGAAAGACAAGCTCTTCGCCGCGATGGCGCAAACCGATTGCACGGCGTGCGGCTGGGATTGCGAAGGCTACGCGGCCGCGCTGGCGTCGGGCGAAACGACCGACATCACGTTGTGCGTGCCGGGCGAGGACGAGACGGAATCGATGCTGAAGCAGTTGATGGCGGGGAAGGCATGATGATCGCGGGAGTCGGTTGTCGGGAGTCGGGTGTCGGAGCCAACCGACGTTCTATCTCTTTGGTTCTCCGACCCCCGACACCCGACACCCGACAGCCGTTTCCACACCCCACCCCCCACACCCCACACCCGAGGGGGCGCCATGTTTGACGTGCACGAAATGGAAGTCAACTTCGGGCCCCAGCACCCGTCGACACACGGTGTGTTGCGCGTGATACTGAAGATCGACGGTGAGCGCATCGTCGATGCCAAGCCGATCATCGGCTATCTCCATCGCGGTACCGAAAAGCTCTTCGAGAACATGTCGTATCCGATGTGCATCCCGCACACGGACCGCATGGATTACGTCGCTTCCGCCACCAACAACCTCGGCTTCGTCGAGACGGTCGAGAAGCTGATGGGGATCACGAAGCAGATCCCGAAACGCGCCCAGCTCATGCGCGTCATGCTCAGCGAGTTGCAGCGCCTTTCGTCGCATCTGCTCTGGTTGGCCACGCACGCCATCGACATTGGCGCGATGACTCCGTTTTTCTATTGCTTCCGCGAGCGCGAACAGATTCTCGACCTGTTCGAAGAATATTGCGGCGCGCGCCTGACGCTGAATTGCATGCGCATCGGCGGGATGCCGGACGATCTGCCGCCCGGCTGGCTCGATGACATGGAAGCATTCGTCGACAAGTTCGATGCCGCGATCGACGAATACGAATCGCTGCTGACCAACAATCGCATCTGGAAAAAACGCACGGTCGGCATTGGCGTGATCTCACCCGAAGACGCCATCGACTGGGGCATCACCGGCCCGCCGCTGCGCGGCTCGGGCGTCGAATGGGATCTCCGCCGCGCGCAGCCTTACGAGTGCTATCCCGAGCTCCAGTTCGAGATTCCCATCGGCAAAAACGGCGACACGTACGATCGCTACCTCGTCCGGATGGAAGAGATGCGGCAGTCGAACTGGATTCTCAAACAGTGCATCCCGCTCGTGAAAGCGACGCCCGCGGGCGACATCAAAGCGAAAATCTCGAAGGTCGTCCGGCCGCCTGAAGGCGAGGTGTACCACTCGATCGAATCGCCGAAGGGGGAGTTGGGCTACTACATCGTCGCGGACGGCAAAACGCAGAAGGCGTATCGCTGCCACGTGCGCCCGCCGTCATTCGTGAATCTGCAAGCGCTTCCGGCGATGGCGAAGGGACACCTGGTCTCGGATCTGGTGGCGCTGATCGGGACGATTGATATCGTGTTGGGTGAGGTGGACCGGTGAGAAGCGAAATGTTCAATGTTGAATGTTGGATGTTGAATGTTGAATGGAACCGCGCGAACTTCCGGGTGGCGGTTTCATTCAACACCCAACATTCAACATTCAACATTCAACATTCGCCGTTGACTCTCGAGGAGGCCACCCGATGACGCAAGACCTCCTGATGCGCTATCTCATCTGGCCCCTCGTCAAGTTCCTCGTCGCCTTCATCATCGTGCAGGTGATCGTCGCGGCGATGAACTACATCGAGCGCCGCCTTCTCGGGTTAATGCAGGCGCGCCTCGGGCCGAATCGCGTCGGCAACGAAGTCTTCGAGAAGATCACACCGCGCGCCCTGCACCGTTTCATCCCCGGCGGACTTCTCCAGATCATCGCCGACCCGATCAAGTTCATTCTCAAAGAAGACATCGTTCCGTCGAGTGCCGAGACAGTCGCCTACTTCCTCGGGCCGATGCTTCCGCTGATCCCGGCGTTTCTCGTTTTCTGCCTGATTCCGTACGGTCCGCCGCCGACCTTCGTCGTGACGCATGTCAACGTCGGGCTGCTGCTGATCCTCGCTCTCACCTCGACCGGCGTGTACGGCATCATCCTCGGCGGCTGGGCATCGAACAACAAGTACTCGCTGATGGGTGGGCTTCGATCGGCCGCGCAGATGGTGTCGTACGAAGTGCCCTTCGGCCTCTCCATCGTCGGCGTGCTGATGCTCTGCGGCAGCTTCGACCTCGTCCACATCATCAACTACCAGGCCGACCACGTCTGGAATCTCTTTCCCCAGCTCATCGCCGCGTTCATCTTCCTCGTGGCGATGAACGCGGAAAACAACCGCACGCCGTTCGATTTGCCGGAAGCGGAGTCCGAGCTCGTGGCCGGCTATCACACCGAATACTCGGCGATGAAGTTCGCCTTCTTCATGCTCGCCGAATACTCATCGATGATCGTCAACTGCTGCCTCATGGTCAGCCTCTTCATGGGCGGCTGGACGCTGGCGATCAACGGCTACGGCCTGACCACCGGCACGCTTCGCAGCATGGGTCTGGCCGGCGGCATTCTCGGCGCCGTCATTTTCATCAGCAAAGTGATGATGTTCATGCTGATGTACATCTGGTTCCGGGCCACGTTTCCCCGATTCCGCTTCGACCAGCTCATGGACCTCGGGTGGAAGTGGATGATCCCGCTGGCGCTGGCCAACATCGCCGTGACCGCGGTCGTCGTGCTTCTCGGCCTGCAGTTCAATTTCCAGGGAGAGGTCGTCCTCTCGATCGCCGGAGCGGCGATCATTGCGTTCACGTTGTTCCTGCTGCTCCGGCCGCGCGCAAAGGTGATCCATGCACGTCGAGTATCAGAAGCCTAGATGGTCCGATAAGTTTCTGCTTCTCGACATGCTCGAGGGGCTGAAGACGACTCTTCGCGAGTTGTTCAAGCCGAAGGTGACGATTCGTTATCCCGAAGAACGGCTCGAGCCGGCCAATCGTTTTCGCGGCATGTTCAAGTTCTCGTTCGACCGCTGCATCGCCTGCAAACTCTGCGCGCTGGCTTGTCCCATCGACATCATCTACATCGACGTTCACGATGAACAGCGTGAGATCGACGGCAAGATGAAGAAGTTGAAGGTCCTCGACCGCTACGACATCGACGTCAAGCGCTGCATGTTCTGCGCGCTCTGCGAAGAGGCCTGCCCGACCAAACCGAAGTCGATCTGGCTGACGACGAAGACGTACGAGCTGGCCAGCTACGACCGCAAGGATCTCTACTTCAACATGCAGCAGCTCGAGTATTGGGAAGGACGGCCCGAGTACGCCGGTCTTCCCGCCGATGAATCGGAGCAACCGAAACAGATCGAGGGAGGGATGCCTTGAGTCCTGCCCTGGTCGTGTTTCTCGTCATCGGCACGATTGCCGTCGCGTCGTCGATTCTCGTCGTGGCGATGCGGAACCCGGTTCACTCGGCGCTCTTTCTGCTGCTGACGTTTCTCTGCGTGGCGGTTCTCTTCGTGATGAAGGGAGCGGAGTTCGTCGGCGCCGTGCAGGTGCTCGTCTACGCCGGCGGCATCATGGTGCTCTTCCTTTTTGTCGTCATGCTGATCAATGTCCGGCATTTGCCTGACGAGCGCGTGCTCTCGAACTTCTGGAAGGGCGGTTTGCTCGTCGGTCTTGCCGTGTTCCTCCTTTTCTTCACGATGGTGCGGCCGGGCGTTTTTCACGATCCTGCTGCGAGCGATCAGGCGCTGCGGACGACGTACACCTACCGTCATCGTAAAGTGCATCAGCCCGACGGCACGGTCGTTCGCAAGCTCATTCGCCGCGGCAAAGTCGTTGGCAATTCCGAAGCCGTAGGCATGGCGCTCTACACCGACTATCTCGTGCCGTTCGAGGTGGCCTCGCTCTTTCTGCTCGTGGCCATGATCGGAGCGATCGTCATCGGAAAGCGCGAGCTTTCGGCGATCGAAGAAGAGAACATCCCCGCCTACATGCTCGAGCGCAGCGAGACGGAGCATGAGGTGAAGGAGGCCATGAGTGCTTGAAGCCGTGCCGACCACCGAAGCCTATCTGATGCTCTCGGGGACGCTCTTCGCCATCGGTCTCGTCGGCGTGATCATCCGCCGCAACATGATCACCGTTCTCATGGCCGTCGAGCTGATGATGAACGCGGTCAACATCAATCTCGTCGCCTTCTCGCACCGCTTCGCATCGCTGGAGGGACAGATCTTCACGATCTTCATCATCACCGTCGCAGCGGGCGAAGCCGCGGTCGGCCTGGCCATCATCATTCAGTTGTACCGCCTCAAGAGCACGATCAACGTCGACGAAGCGAGGGAGTTGAATGGGTAGGTTGCCAAGTTCCCAGGTGACCGGGTTGCCGGCAATTCCCCACGCCGGTAACTCGCCAACCAAGGCGCCAGCGAAAGCCGGGGGCTACGGTTCTTTCGCCGGTGGCGAATTTACGCAATACCGAAAATCGTCAGAAGGTCCGTGGCTGACCAATAGGAGCCGGGCAAATGGTTAACCCGACCATCCTCCTGCTCATCCCGCTCCTTCCCGCGCTCGGCGCTTTGATCAACGGACTGCGTGCGGCCGCGTCGCCGCATGCACCGAAAAATCGCGCGGTCACGAACGTGATCGCACTCGGCTCGACGGGACTCTCCGCGATCCTCGCCGCATGGACGGTGATCGCCTACGTCAGCGGCAACACCTCTGCGGCGTTCCAGCACGCGTACTACACATGGATTCCCGCGGGACTCGGCCACGCTGCCGCCAACACGCTCGCCAACTTCGCCGTCGACTTTGCCTTCCGCATCGACACGCTCTCCTGCACGATGCTCCTCATCGTCACCTGGATCGGCTTCCTGATCCACGTTTACGCCACCGGCTACATGGCGCACGAAGAGGGGTACACGCGCTTCTTCACCTATCTCAATCTCTTCATGTTCATGATGTTGCTCCTCGTGCTCGGGGCGAACTACATGGTCATGTTCGTCGGATGGGAGGGCGTCGGTCTCTGCTCGTACCTGCTGATCGGGTTCTACTACGACAAGAACTTCGCCGCCGACGCGGGCAAGAAAGCATTCGTCGCCAACCGCATCGGCGACTTCGGTTTCATCCTCGGTGTCTTCCTCATCTTCAACACCTTCGGCACCGCAGACTTCGCAAAAGTCTTCGCGCTGGCTAGTGCGCATCCCGAGGCGTATGCGGGGATCGCGACCACGATCTGCCTGCTCCTCTTCGTCGGCGCATGCGGCAAGTCGGCGCAGATCCCGTTGTACGTGTGGCTTCCCGACGCCATGGCCGGACCGACGCCGGTCTCCGCGCTCATCCACGCCGCGACGATGGTCACCGCCGGCGTCTACATGGTTGTCCGCTCGAACGTCCTTTTCCGATTGTCACCCGACGCGATGCTCGTCGTTGCGACGGTCGGCGCGGTCACGGCCATCTTCGCGGCGACGATCGGCATCGCGCAGAACGACATCAAGAAAGTCCTCGCGTACTCGACCGTCTCGCAGCTCGGCTTCATGTTTCTCGCGGCCGGCGTGGGCGCGTTCACGGCGGCGATCTTCCACGTGATGACGCACGCGTTCTTCAAAGCCTGTCTCTTCCTCGGCGCCGGTTCCGTCATTCACGGCTGCGGCGGCGAGCAGGACATGCGCAAGATGGGCGGACTGCGCAAGTACATGCCGAAGACACGCATGACGATGTTGATCGCGTGCATCGCCATCTCGGGATTCCCGCCGCTCGCCGGCTTCTTCTCGAAAGACGAGATCCTGACCACGACCTACGAGCATCACGGCTTTCTCTACTTCCTCGGCATGGTCGCCGCGACCTGCACGGCCTTCTACATGTTCCGCCTCTACTTCATGACGTTCTCCGGCGATTACCGCGCAGCAGACGTCGTCGGTCATCCTGAATCAGAGCCAGAGCATGCCGGCCACGACATCATTCCGGGCTCGCTGCATCTCGACGATGGCGACGCGCACTCCGACAAAGCACACGGTCATCACGCCGAGGCGCATGCTCCGCACGAGTCACCGTGGAGCATGACGGGTGTGCTTTGGATTCTGGCGATCCTCGCGGTCATCGGCGGCATCGTCGGCGTGCCGCAGATGCTTGGTGGCACGCATCCGACAATCTTCCAGCGCTGGTTGCTGCCGGTGTTGTTGCCGCTCGGCGGCGAGCATTTCGAGTTCGCCGAGGCGAGCCGGATGCAGGAAGTGCTGCTGGTGGCATCGTCGATCGCCGTTGCATTTCTTGGATGGTTCATCGCATACATCCTCTACAAGAAGGACGTCGCGTTCGCGCGGGCCACGCGAATGGCGACGCGGTTCGCATTCATCCATCGCCTGCTCGAGAACAAGTATTACGTCGACGAGTTCTACAACTTCGTCTTCGTCGGCGGCACGCTCGTATTCAGCCGTGCACTGTCGTGGTTCGATGCGAACATCATCGACGGCATCGTCAACGGCGTCCGGAATTTCACCGTCGTCGCGCTCGGGCACGGCTCGTGGCTCTTCGACCGCTACATCGTCGATGGCGCGGTCAACGGAGTCGGCTTCAGCGCGCGCGGCGGCTCGCGTCTTTTCCGCAAAATGCAGAGCGGATTCGTCCAGAACTACGCGCTGGTGATGGGCGGCGGCATCGTCCTCATCGCCGCGGTCTATTTGTTTACGAAACCATGAGGGGGGAGAAGAGATCGGAGATGAGAGATCAGAGATCAGGACGCTACTCGGGGTTTCCTGATCTCTGATCTCTAGTCACTGATCTCTCCACAGAAGATGGGCATTCTCAACATCGTCACGTACATCCCGCTGCTCGGCGCGGTCCTCATTCTCTTGTTTCTCCCGAAAGAGAATGGCAAGGCTATCCGCTACACGGCCACGTTCGTTGCCGTCGTGGACTTCATCGCCTCGCTCTACCTCTGGTTCAACTTCGACCCGAAGGCTACCGGCAACGCGATGTGGCAGTTCCGCTTCATCCATTCATGGATTCCTTCGCTGAACGTCAAGTACGACTTCGGCATCGACGGCATTTCGCTCCTGCTCATCCTGCTGACAACGTTCATGGGCATCATCGCCGTCGTCTCCTCGTTCGCCGCGATTGATCACCGGCAGAAGGAGTACTACATCCTGCTGCTTCTTCTGCAGACCGGAATGATCGGCACCTTCTGCGCGCTCGACTTCTTCCTCTTCTACGTCTTCTGGGAAATCATGCTCGTGCCGATGTACTTCATCATCGGCATCTGGGGCGGCCCGCGAAAGCTCTACGCCGCGATCAAGTTCTTCCTCTACACGCTGTCGGGATCGGTCGTCATGCTGCTGTCGATCCTGGCGCTCTACTTCTTCAACTCCACCGGAATCCCCTTCCTGAACATCAAAGGACTTGGCAACGCGGCGACGTTCTCCGTTCTGCAATATCACCAGATCGGACATCTGATTCCGCCGACGCTGCAGTTCTGGATTTTCCTCGGCTTCTTCCTCGGCTTCGCGATCAAGGTCCCGATGTTCCCCTTCCACACATGGCTTCCCGACGCGCACGTTGAAGCGCCCACGGCCGGCTCGATCATCCTCGCCGCTGTTCTTCTGAAGATGGGAACCTACGGCTTCGTACGTTTCGCACTTCCGATTCTTCCTGACGGCACGAAGCAATGGCTCCCATGGGTCGTGGGCTTATCGATCATCGGCATCATCTACGGCGCGCTCGTGTCGCTCGTGCAGAAGGACATGAAGAAACTCGTCGCCTATTCATCCGTCTCGCACCTCGGCTTCGTCATGCTGGGCATGTTCGCGCTCAACCCGATGGGACTCAAAGGCTCCGTGATTCAGATGATCAATCACGGCATCTCCACCGGCGCGCTCTTCCTGCTCGTCGGCATCATTTACGAACGGCGCCACACGAGGATGATTGCGGAGTACGGCGGGCTGGCGAAGGTGATGCCGGTTTATGCGACGCTCTTCCTCATCGCCGCGCTTTCGTCGATGGGACTGCCGGCGCTCAACGGCTTCGTCGGCGAGTTCACGATCCTCCTCGGCGCCGCCAATCGCTCCATCGTCTGGGCGTCGTTCGCATCGGTTGGCATCGTGCTCGGCGCCGCGTACCTGCTGTGGCTCTACCAGCGTGTCTTCTGGGGTCCGCTCGACAACCCGGCGAACAAGAATCTTCTCGACGTCAACAAGCGCGAGCTCGGATTGCTCCTTTCGCTCGTCGTGCTCATGGTCTGGATCGGAATCAAGCCCGGCGTCTTCTTCGACATCATCGAAGAACCGGTCAACTACGTCGTACGCAAAGTCGATCCAACGTACTTTGATCAAAAGCCGCTGACGTATCCGCCGGCTGCGCCCGTTGCGGTGACTGCGGTCGAGACGAGCCGATGAACTGGAACGACATGATCTACATTCTGCCGGAGGTCGTCCTGACCATCGGCGCCTCGGTCATGCTGCTCGTGCCTGTCACGGGCGGGCGCGGCGCGAGGCTCTCGGCGAAGTGGATGATGCTCATCCTTCTCGCGATCACCGCTGGAACGCTCATCTACTGCTCCCACGCGGTCGAGAACATCGATCAATCCCGTCAGCTCCAGGCGATGTTCGCGCTCGACGGATTCTCGATCTTCTTCAAGCTCCTCTTCATCGGCGCGATCGCCATGCTGGTGATGCTCTCCGAAGACTTTCTTGCCGAGGGGAAGTACTCGCCGTGGGAGTACTACTCGTTGTTGGGGTTTGCGCTCTGCGGCATGATGTTCATGGCCTCGGGCGTCCATCTCATCACGATCTACATCGGCCTCGAGTTGCTCTCGCTGTCGAGCTACATCCTGGCCGGCTTCTACAAGAGCGAGCTGAAATCGACCGAAGCGGCGATGAAGTACTTCATCCTCGGCGCCGTCAGCTCGGCGATTCTGCTTTACGGAATCTCGCTGATTTACGGAGTCTGCGGATCGCTCAACCTGCTCGACATCGCTGCGGCCATGTCGACGATCGTCACCAACGATGCGCTGATGTTCGGCATCATGCTGCTCGGCGCGGGACTCTGTTTCAAGATCGCCGCCGTCCCGTTCCATGTGTGGACTCCGGACGTTTACGAAGGCGCACCGACGCCAATTGCCGCATTTCTCTCCACCGGATCCAAGGCCGCGGCGTTCGCGATTTTCGCGCGCATCTTCTACACCGGTCTGCACGACTTTCACATCGAGTGGAACTACGTCCTGGCCACAATCTCCGCGCTTTCGATGATCATCGGCAACCTTGCCGCGATCACGCAGGACAACGTCAAACGGATGCTCGGCTACTCGTCGATCGCGCATGCCGGCTACGTGCTCCTCGGCATCATCTCGCTCAACGCGCTCGGATTGCGAGGCATCCTCGTCTACTCGGTCGTCTACGTCTTCGCCAACCTCGGCATCTGGGCGACCGTGCTCATGCTGCGGCGTCACCAATACGCCGGCGAGCGCGTCGATGATTTCGAGGGGCTCAGCCGTCGTTCGCCTCTCTGGGCGTTCGCGATGGTCATCTTCCTCCTCTCGCTCGGCGGCATTCCGCCGACCGCAGGCTTCATCGGCAAGTACTTCTTGTTTGCGGCCGCGGTGCAGGCCGGCTTCGGCTGGCTGGCAGTGATCGCCGTGCTCATGTCCGCCGTGTCGATGTTCTACTACCTGCGCCTCGTCGTTGCGATGTATCTGCGCGAGGGAGTGGAAGCGGAGTTCGCGATCACGACGCCGCTCCGGATCGTGGCCGGAATCTGCCTCGTCGTGACGCTGGCCCTCGGCATCGTGCCATCCTCGCTGATCGATCAGGCCGTGCTCTCCTCGAGCCACGTTGCCGCGCACGCGGTGCTCACGCCTCATGCCGGACGATAAAGACAGCGACAGCGGAAAGAAGATCCGCCAGAACGAAACTCTGCTCGAGGCGTCGTCGATCGGACTTATGTTCCCCATCGCCATCGGACTCGGGTTTGGCTGGGGGTGGGGGATGGACAAGTTCTTTCACACCAGCCCGTGGCTGACGTGGATATTCACCGGCTTCGGCGTCATCGCTGCGTTCATCAACCTTTTCCGGATCGGCTTGCGGAATGACGACGGCTCTTCAGGATGATTCACCGGCGGTCGTGCTGGGGCGCATCCGCCGGATTGCGCTCGCCGCGTGCGGCGTCTTCGCCATCCCCGTTCTGGTGCTTTCGGGCTGGCGTGGATTGATCGGATTGACTTGCAGTGGTCTCGTAACTATGATCAATTTCCTTTGGTTGGAGGAGATCGTCGAGACTCTGCTCCAGCCAGCGCAGCACCGGCATCTCGGGAGAGTGACAATCCGTACGTTGTCTCGCTTCGCTCTCGTCGGTACGGCGCTTTTGGTCACAATCTTCGTAGCTCGCGTCAATGCTGCAAGTGTGTTGCTGGGGTTCTCGATTGTGGTGGTGGGAATCATGGGTGAAGCTCTGTACTCGACATTCCGAAGCGTCGCCCGATAGAGGTTGATGGAACACGAAAGCTCGATTCTTTACGCGCCGTTCAATACGCTGTGGCACAGCGTGCAGCACCGCTACGCCTGGGATGTGCCGGATCACGTGATCATGGCGCTGCTCGTCCTGGTCATCTGCTCGATCCTTTTTCCGCTGATGTCGCGGAAGATCAGCCGCGAGAATCCCAGCCACTTCCAGCAGTTGCTGGAGCTCGTCGTGGGCGGTCTCCGCGACCTGTTGCGAGACATCATCGGCCACGAAGGCGACCGCCACCTCGACATCATCGGCGGATTTGCGGTTTTCATCTTCCTGTCGAATATCTTCGCGCTATTCTTCTTCCTGCAGCCGCCGACGAGCAATCCGAACACCACGTTCGGACTCGCGCTCTGCGCCTTCGTCTACTACAACTACCAGGGCATCAAGACGCAAGGCATCGTTCACTACCTGAAGCACTTCATGGGACCGATGCTGATTCTGGCACCGCTGATGATTCCCATCGAGATCATCGGGCACCTGGCGCGCATCCTGTCGCTCGGCATGCGCCTCTTCGGCAACATCTTCGGCGAGCATGCCGCCACCGGCATCTTCATGGGGATGCTGCCCTTCGTACTGCCCTGGCCGATGATGGGCCTCGGCATCTTCGGCGCCTTCCTGCAGACCTTCGTCTTCATCATGCTGACAATGGTCTACATCGGCGGAGCCACCGTGGTGGAAGAGCACTGATCCGCAAAATCGACTGCAACGAATTCACAGAACGTAACGAGATTTCAGGAAAGGAGAAAATGGAATGAGCAAGTTCAAACCCGTCATGATGGCGCTGTCCACAGTGCTGATCGCCGGCGCAGTGTTCGCGCAGGATACGGCCGCGACGACTGGCCCGACCGGAGTGCGTTGGGGTGTTCTGGCCGCGGCCTTCGTTCTCGGCATCGCAGCAGCAGCAGGCGCCATCGGTCAGGGCCGCGCCATTGCCGCTTCGGTCGAGGGCATCGCCCGCAACCCAGGCGCAGCCGGCGCGATCCGCTTGTCGATGATCATCGGTCTCGCCCTCATCGAGTCGCTGGTCATCTACGCCCTCGTCATCGCGTTCCTCGCCTACAAGCTTTAATCCGCAGACAGAAGTACGAGCAAAGGCCCGGCAGGGATCACTTGCCGGGCCTTTGTGTTTTCTGATGTCAGATCCGAGGCTTGGATTTGGCTACCGAGGCGATGATGCCGATGCCGAGAAGCGCGAGAGTGCCGATGGCGATCCAGAGCGTCGGCACATGCATCATGTACGCAGCGATCGCCATCGCCGCAATCAGAATCACCCAGCCCAGAACGGAGAGATTGAACCAGTTCACGGAGTACCTCCACGGGTGGACTCAGCAATGGAGGTGCCGGAAATGCGGGTTGGGGCTGAGAAGCCTCGACTGGACTCTGATCTGCAGCGGGGCACCGAAAACAAAAGAGCCGGCGTACGTCGCCGGCTCTTTGCGTATTGTGTGGTGAAAGAGGATTGCTACTACTGCGTGCTCACCATCTTGTCGAGCGCCGTGAGGGCTACCTCGGCCGAGAGCTTGTTGTCGATGCCGATCGACTTCACGTCGCTCCACGTCCCGTTGACGTAGGTGATGTAGTTGAGCGAGGTCTCGCCGGCGTTGGCGAACGCGAGACGGTCGCCGCGCTCGATTACGCTGATCGGGCCCTTCCAGTTGGAGCTGAAGCTGGGAGGCACCGCCAGGCTCATAGGCGGCTTGCCACCGCCAGGTCCGCCACCGTTGATGCCGCCAGGAATGTGGATGCGAACATCGGCGATCGGGTGAAGTGTCACGGCGTGCAGCAAATTGTTCTTCGTGTCGCCGAAGACGATATCGACGGTGCTCTGCATGGGCGAGCTGACGATTGCGGGATGGCGGAGGATCTCCGCATTGAACTGCGGATCAACAGCATTGAAGAAGTCACTGCCGGCGGGAACGAAGTCTTCGAGCGAATGAATCTCGACCGACGACTGCGAGAGGGTTCCGTTCTCGATCGGGAGCATCGCGTAGCGTGCTTCTCCGCCGCTACTGGTCTCATCCCACCATACAGCGTTGAGCAACAGCGCCGGCACGTCAGCGTAGGTGCCATCCTTCTGAAGCTGCGACACGCGACGGATGATGCCGAGGCGCAGGTTCGTGTGAATGTGATTTGCTTGATTGTCGATCGAGATGGCGGGATGCCACTTGCCGTCGCGATAGGAAGCGAGAAGCAGTTCGCTCGACGTCCCGCTCGACGTGTGGGTCCAAAGAACGAAAAGTGTCTTCGAATCCGCGTCATACGCGAGAGTGCTGCCGAAGTGGTAGCCGGCTCGCACCGATTCGGGGACCAGCATGTACTGCGGCGCTTCCGAGCCATTCTGAATCGACAGCTCGAGGATATTCGCAGCCGCTACGCCCGACGACGATGACGGAATCCCCTGGTCGACGGTATAGACCGTCCCGTCGAGCGTGACCAGCACATCACGGTCGACGGCCTGAGCGAAAGCGGTCGCGGCGAACAAGATGAGAGCAAACGATACCAGGAAGCGTTTCATAGTTTTAGGTTGATCATCGACCGGAGGTCGATCGCAAACAAAAGACTCTTCATATTGCGGAACTGTGGATAAAAGCGCGCTAGTTCTTCGAAGTGATATTCAGCCGCTTCGAGGTCGCCTGTTTTGTAGGCGGCTTCGCCGAGGAGGTAATGAGCGTTGCGAACTTGACGAGGCTCGCAGGCTAAATCGAGGGATATTTCCCCGTAGAGACGAGCCTTTTCATACTGTTCGAGGTCAAGATAGCCGTAGCAGAGATCAACATACGTGTCAGATTTCAGTTGCGGTGACGGGATTTCATCGATGACGCTGTGGAGAAGACGAAGCCCCTCCTTCGTATCGCCGCTGATCAACTTGGTGTATCCGAGGTTGCCGATGATGGCCACACGGCTGAACGAAGTATCCGTGCCATCGCTGACCTGTTCCACGCAAGCCAGCGCTTGCTCGAAGCACTCCATTGCCTTCGAAAACTGGGAGTCGGTCTGATAGACGAGGCCGAACTCGTTTAGCGCTCGGAGTTTCCAGATGGACTGGTTGGCGTCGTTCGCAGCATCAAGGGCGATCTGACCATAGAAAATAGCTCGTTTGGTCTCGTTCAGAAGACTGTGTTTGTACATCAGGGCGTAGGCGGTCAGGAACGTGTGACGCGCGTTGCGCCGGCGCATCAGGATCATCGGCAACGCCTGCACTTCCGGTCCGCCGCGCTGCACAGCGATCAACGTTTCTGCCTTGTTGATCGTGATGAGCTCACGAACTTCTTCGTCACTCGCCAGACCGAGCGCCTCGTCGTAGAGCGCGATCGCTTCGTCTAGTTTTTCCGAACGGACTTTCGCCAGTGCTTCCTGGCGCAGCTCCTCGATACGTGGATTCAGTTCAGACATCCTCACCCTCGCTCTCCCCACTGTCTGAATCCCAGGAGTTGTCTTCTTCCTGGGCGCGCTTGAACTCGATGAAGCTCTCGACTTCCTTCTGCGCCGTCGGGCTGAGGCTGCGGTACTTCTGCACGACTGTCTCAGTTCGCGCGCCTTCATCGAAGAAGTCGCCGATGCTGAGATCGAACGTCCCCAGGATCTTCAGCAGCGTGTCGAGACCGACTTTGTACTCGCCTTGCTCCATGCGTGAGAGGTCGGATTGATGAACGCCGATGCGGTCGGCAAGCTCCACCTGAGTCAGCTTGCGCTGGCGGCGAAGCTGGCGGATTTTGCGGCCTACGAGCTCGAGCTGTGCTGGCTTATTCATAGGAGGTTACGTTGACTTTTATGCTGCGGGAACCATAAACTCGCGCCAATCTACGGACTTGCTGCCCGGCTGTCAAGTTCAGAGGGTCCAGCACACGCACAAAAACCTCCACCTCCTCCGGGAACTCGTCAAAAGAGACTTCCATGCGCGTTTCACCGGTTCGGCGCTCGGCGTGCTTTGGGCCGTGCTGCAGCCGCTCAGCCTCGTTATCCTCTATTGGTTTGTTTTCACCTACATGTTCAGCCGGGGACCGGCAGCGGACAACAAGAACTACATCAACTTCCTGATCGCGGGTCTTCTGCCGTGGCTCGGTCTGAACGAGGGCATCATCCGCTCGACCACGAGCATCGTTGAAAACGCGCCGATGGTGCGGCGTCTGGCGTTTCGCAGCGAACTGCTCGTCCTTGTGCCGAATGCCTCGGCCATGATCTTCGAATCGATCGCCCTGGCGCTCTTCGGCGGGTTTCTTCTTCTTCGAGGGATGCCGATGCGGCTTGTGTGGTTGCTGCCGTTCGCGCTCATCGTCCAGTTCGCGCTTCAGGTTGGAGTGGGCTGGATCCTCGCGGCAAGCTACGTTTTTTTCCGGGACTTGATGCCCATCCTCGGATTCGTCATGTCCATCGTCTTCTATCTCAGTCCGATCCTGTATCCCGCCGCCGGGCGTTTCGAGCGCTTCTTTTTGTGGAATCCGATGACGCCACTCGTCGGTTTGTTCCGAAGCGCCATGCTGTCTGCGGCGTTACCTGCGGCCAGTTCGATCGTATTTCTTCTAGCCGTCGCCACCGCGGCGTTCACGGGCGGGCTGCTGTTCTTCCGCCGCGCGCAGGGAACGCTGGCCGACCTGATCTGACTCATTTCGCGAATTTCAACCAGGAGAGACGAATGTTCGATAGGAAGTTTATCCTTGCAACGTGTGTGGCCGCGGCCCTGATGCCGGCGGTGTTCGCACAAACGCCGGCCAAGCCGGTTGCGGTGCCGCAGCCGGCAACCACCACGTCATCCAACGAAAGTGTTCCCGACGGCGGCATGCCGGTATGGATCAGACCGGAGACGCCGCAGCATCGCAACGACCGCCTCGGCACGCACACCGACCCTGGGATCAATCCCGATCCGGCGACGCATTATTGGCGCTTCGGCAAGCCTTACCACATTGAAAAATACGATCGGAAGTGGGCGGCCTACGACCGCGAAGAAGGCACGGTCCGTCCGATGGCGAATGTGAATATTGCGTACGAGATTTACCAGCAGAACGAGAAGTACGTCTGGATATGGGCCGGCGATCCCGTGCCGCAGGATTCTGCGGATGCAACTACGCCCGCCCCGCCAGCTTCGCGCTACAGCAAGTCAGACCTCAAGTTCTTCGACCTTCTCAGGCCGCAGTTCTTTCCGCTCGAGCCGGCGAAGAATGACCGGATCATTCGCTTTGAAGAGTCGTCCGATGGTCTCCCGCAAGCAGGTTCTTTCCGGAACGCAATGGCCATTGCCGACATGAACGAGGATGGATTTCCCGATATCGTCCTTCCGCCGCAGCGCGGCAGCGCCGATGACCTGCCGGCCATCTACCTGGGCGACGGTAAGGGTCACTGGAAAGGTTGGGCGGCAACCGTTCCTCACGCGCTCGCTTATGGAAGTGTAGTCGTTGCAGACTTCAACAAGGATGGCCATATGGACATGGCCTTCAGCGTCCACCTCACGGGCGTCTTTGTGTTCATGGGGGACGGCAAGGGGCACTTCACCGAGGTTTCCGAAGGGTTGCCTCACGACTTTCCGACGCGCCGCCTCGTCGTTGCGGACGTCAATCAGGATGGGAGCCCGGACCTTGTGGCGATCACTGAAGGGCCCACGGCGGGAGAGATCCCGGGAGCGCAGCGCGGTCCGCTCATCGCAATGATCAACAAGAACAAGGGAAAGTCGTGGCAGACGGAAAACATCGTGCCACCCGGCGTGAAGACTGGCGCGGACTGGCTTTCCTCCGGTCAGTTCAACGACGACGGGCGAACGGACTTCGTTCTCGGCAGCATCTATCTCGGCAGCCCGGACATCTTCTATCTCAGCAAGGCCCCTAACCAGTGGGCGGGGCTCGAAAATGACAGGAAAGTGGACCTCATCCCCTGGGGCGCCTACTTCTACGCCAACGCGACCGGAAGGATCGCATCGAAGACGCACGATGACGCGGTCATCACCTTCGTCCGCTACTGGCCGGGCGATCTCGACCCGGCGCTCATGGCGCGTCCGCCGCTGGCGGAGGTCACCGAGATCGACCGGCTTTCTTTCGCGAAGGATGGGAGCGCGAAGCGTTACCCGGTGATGCGGTGGGGCGGACACCGGGCGCCAACGGGACTCGCGCTCGCTGATGTTGACGGCGACGGCAATCTCGACATCCTCTATGTGCAGTCGGAGCCCAGCCAGTTGGTGATTCTTCTCGGCGATGGGAAGGGGGGGTTCACGCGCGCGAACACCGAGGGGATGCAGATCCAGGATCTTCCGGTGTATGACCTCAAGGTGGCCGATGTTAACGGCGACAAGCGGCCGGATGTCATCATCATGTACGAATCGGGCGCCAGCACGAATGCGGCGGAGGCCTCGAGGTTAGGGTCCGCCACGCGGAACGGCTCGGTTCACGCCTTTCTCAATCGTGGATTTGCGAAGGGCGTGGCGCAGGGTGCGAAGTCAACGAAATAGAATGCGGACGAAATGTTCGAGCCGGACAGGCCGCACGCTTGTCCGGCGTCTGACTGTGACGCCCGGCATCAATCGCGCATTCGCATCAGTGCATTGACTGAATACGAGGAGAAGTTCGACTGGCTTCGAACCCTGCTTTCCGGCCGCTTCCGGTACGATCTATGTTGTAGCGGCATAAAAATCACGCAAAGGGCTTGACTTCGAATCTTTTCCGCCATACTGTTACGCGCAATTGGAATAGAACGACAATTTTCAAATTCGACGCGGGAGGTGATCGTATCGTCGAGAGAGGGTGACCGCAGTCCGCAACTACGATCTAAACAACATCTAATGTGTAGGAGAACAGCATGAAAAAACTCTTGGTTCTGGCCATGATGGCCACCCTCCTGATGGCGGGTTCCGCATTCGCGGTTAACCGGAATCTAACTCCGGTCCCGAATGCCACCTTCTCGTTCGGAGCGCCCGGCGTCGCCTCTGGGCCGACGACGACAAACAACGACGACTCGTGCGACATCGGCGTCGCCCCGGCCGCCACTCTGCTTCTGCCGTACTTCGAGGTGGATTTCACCAACCGTACGCAGGACACGCTTTTCACGATCACGAACACCAGCCGCTTTCCGCAGGTCGCCCACGCGACCGTTTGGACGGACTGGTCATATCCGGTCCTCGACTTCAACATTTACCTGACGGGCTATGACGTCCAGGGTATCTCGATGAACTCGATTCTGAACGGCACGATCGGTGCGGCAACCGGTACAGGCCCGACCCAGGCGGTATCGCCCCTCGGTGCTTTGTCTTCTGGTTTCACCAACAACCCGAACTTCGCCGCTGGTGGACCCGGCTGCGCGACCCAACCCGGACCGCTTAACGCAACGATCGTTGCTGACCTGAGAGCCGTTCTGACCACCGGTAGGTTCGTCAGCCCCACTCTCAATTGCGGGTCTTCTTTTGTCGGCGGTACGCACGCGAATGCGATCGGCTATGTCACGATCGACGTCAACGCTGCTTGCAACACGTTCCTGCCGATCGATCCGCTTTACTACCAGACCCAAATGCTCTTCGACAACGTTCTGATCGGCGATTACCAGCAGCTCGGACCGACCGCCACAGGCGCAGCCCCGTCGTTTGACGCCGGTGGCAACGCCATGGTCCACATCCGAGCCGTACCCGAAGGCGGACCGGCGAACTCGCCGCTTGCCGGCGCGCAGACGAACCTGCCGTACACCTTCTATGATCGCTACACCCCGACGACCAACCGCACGATCGACCGCCGCCAGCCGCTTCCGGCTCTGTGGGCAGCGCGCTTCATCCAGGGTGGCACGGGTGCTTTCGCAACAAACTACAAGATTTGGCGTGAAGGCTTCGGATCCGGCATCTGCGGTCCATCGCTTGCTGCCAATGGAGCCCTGAATGTGACGGACGTCGTTCGCTTCGACGAGCACGAGAACCCGAACACGACAGCTCCTTGCACGGTATCGCCCTGCCCGCCAACGAGCACGCCAACGATGCCGGAGACTTCCCTGCAGAACACCTCCAGCGCCAACTTCCCGCTCATCAACGCCAGCGGAGACGTCGGTGGCTGGATGTACCTCAACCTCAACAATGGTGGCAGCACCGGTTACTCGGTTACGCGTAACGTCGGTGGCATTCCGACCATCATCACCGGCCCCGGCAGCACGAGCAATCTCAGTGCTAATTCCGGCACCGTCGGTCCGCGTCCCAGCCAGAACTGGGTCATCGTCGAGATGTTCGGTACTGCTGGTACTACCGGCAACCGTCTCACCGTCGACTTCGACGCAGCGTGGCTCGGCAACGGCTGCTCCGCGGCCGTTGGTGTCACTGGTCTTCCGCCGGGAGCCCCGGCAATCGGCCCGGCTGGCGGCGTTCCAGTGTGCCCGGGTAACGACCCGGCTTGCACGCCTGGTGTTGCTCCGTACACCGGTACGAACACGACGCCCCTTCCGTAATCAGTATCAACTTGCAGTTGCTGTGAAGCGGGCCGGATCTTCCGGCCCGCTTTTTTTTGCGAAGATTCTTCGTGACACGGCGTCAGAACTGAGTAAAATAACAATTCACTCGCGGGAGCGTTTCATCGTCGCTGCCGGAGTCGGCTCCTTGGCGCGGTATGCGTCATTACAAACTCCTTTGGGGGAAATAAAGTGAACTCGATTCGCCACAGGTCGTTCCTGCTTTGCCTCGTTCTGCTGCTCGTTGCGGGTTCGAGCGTCGCTCAGACATACCCGTTTCCCGCAGCGACCTCGAACACCGACGTACCATGCTCGGCGTGCCCGGGCCGCGAGAACCTGCTGACGATCGGATATCCGCCGGTGCTCAAGTTCGTGGGGCGCTGGGCTGACGCCGAAAGCGCGCACATATATCAGCAGAACTTCCGGACCGCACAGCCGAAACTGGCCCGTTTCGTCCCCGGACGGAACCGCATCTACGCGATCCTTGGCAGCGCGCTGGCCGTATACGACGCCAACCGGTTCTTCTCCCGCCTTAGCGCGAGGCCGCAGGAGCAAATGCTGCCGGCGACACAAGTCCCGGTGTCCGGAGGCAACGCACGGCCTGGCTATAACGGTCCGTCGGAGGTCTTCCTCTGGTGGGATGCGTTCTTCTACGCGGAGAACGGAAGTGGCTGGATCACCACCGTCGAAGATGGCCAGGAGCGGCTCTGGGATCTCGACTGGGATGATCGCGGCAACATCTATCTGCCCTACACCAATTTCGGCTGGGGCATCGTCAAAGACAGCGGCGATATGGGCGGCGGCTGGCTCCACAGCGTCTCCCAATCGGTCAAGGTGAATAGTCTTACTCCCGATCGCATCATTTCCCTGAAGACGAGCGATGGCAGGTATTACGCGGCTGTCAGCGACAAGAACATGCCCTCGCTCATGCAGATCTGGGATGTTCAGGATCCAGCCGTGCCGGTCAAGCAGCCCGATATCCCCGGCCGCTCTTTCTATCTCTCGGCGAAGGATTCGACCGGCTCGCGGTTAGGGATCGTCGAGTACAGCGGCGGACTATCGATCTTCTCGGCGGACGCGTTCGTCCGTACGGGCACGCCACTGATCCACTTCGAGGCGGGCGGCGGTGGCACATTCAGAATGATCACCACCGACGGGACTAACTTCTACGCCTATGGTGCCTCAGGCAGCGGTCCATTCATCGACGTGATCTCGCCTTCCGGAAACACCTACGTGGAGAGGCGCTATCCTTCAGTCGGTTATGGCCTCCCATCGGGAATGCATTACGGCGATGGCTACCTGGCGGTCTATGGAGTGGAGACTCCACCAGTCGGTTCATGGAACATCCGCGTCTACAAAGTAGGAACCGGAGTATTGACCGAGATCCCGTTTGAGATGGCGGTGCCAGGGAGGGGGAACAGCCAACTGCCTTTCTGGTCGATGTACTACGCGGGTAATGCGCCCCAAGGTTATACCCGTCCGGGTATCAACAGTTTCATGGACGTCACGCCCGTCAAGAATGGCTCCAAGGTCTACCTCATCCTCTCCGCCTTGGGCCTGGGCGACGTATGGGAGCTCAAGTCGGAGGACGCTACCGACTCTCTCTCTGCGCGGCAGATCGCCTCCTCTGAAGTGCCCAATCCGAATTCTGCCGCGGCTCCCGGAACCGGTCCGTTCTACGGCGATCGTCAGGCGTTCACGAGCTCGCTGGCCTCCGGAAAAACGGCGAACGTCAATTGGGACTTCGGCGACAACACCACTGGCAGCTCGGTCACCGGTGAAATCATCAAGCATCAATACGGCGGTGTCACGTCGGCAGCCTCGCTTCCGCTGGTCCGCCATGTGACGGCCACCAATGCGGCCGATCTGACGATGACCGACAAACTGACGGTCACTCTCGCATCGCCGCAGCCCCGTTTCAAGCTAGCGAGTACGTCGTTCCTGTTCGCCCAGTCGAATGCCAGCTCAAGCGCGCCGATCGTTGCCGGCGACTCATTCCTGGATGCGTCCGATGGAGCGGTCGAAGGCCACTATACCGATTGGGTGCTCGATGGCACCTCGAACAAGAAGCTGCCGAACGAGGCCTTTAGCGCCGGCACCTGCGGCGCCCATTCGCTCGCCTTCAACACACATTACGGCCCGTACAGCGGCACTGGGAATGCGATCACGGCGCCCAGCGATCTTCCCCTGAGCATCTCTCCGTTTAATTATGCCGTCCGCCCTTACGTCGTCACGGTTCAGGAACCGGCACCGGCATCCATCAGCGATCCAAACGCAGTCTTCACCACCGTTCTACGCGTTGGCGATGCCAGTAATTTGCCGGGTGGCAGTGGTACACCCGTGAGCTATACGTGGGAAGTGATCGATGCCAGCCAGGCGACGGTCCTCAGCGCGAACGGTTCCGCTACGCTCGGTACGATCCCGTCGTTCAGCGTGCCGCGCAGCACGTTCAGTGCGCTCGGACTGCGCGTACGTCTTACGACCACTGTCGCCGCGGCGGCAGTTCCTGGCGCCGGCTGCAGCAACCTGGCCACCGCCGTTGCCCAGAGCAGCGTATTGAATGGGCCTGATCCGGTGATTGTGAAGACTGGCTGCGCAACAGTCGGGAGCCCATGCTCCTTCACTGTCACCTCGGCACAAAACCCGACGTTGGCCGGGTGGTCGTTCGCCTGGACCGTCAACCCGTCCGTGACCAATTCCGGCACCACCGCCTCCACCTTCACGCCGCAATTCACGACCACGACGGACTACACCGTCGGCGTCACCGTTACCAACGGCATCGGCAGCAAGCTGGCTACGCTCTCTGGCCACATTGACAAACCGTTGTGCTCGAGCGCACCCGACGATTTCAACACGGCCATCGGACCCTTCACTAACTCGACTCCCTCGCCGGGCGACTCAGTCCCCTTCCACATTTTTGCGACCGGTTGGGCGCCCTCCGTCGAATGCGACAAGTTCGCCTGGTCGTTCGGCGATGGCGGCACGTCAACCGAGATTGAACCGAGCCATGTGTTCACAACCGCCAACACATACACCGTTACGCTAAAGCTGACCGGCGGGCTTTCCACTGGCAACTACACGACCAAGGTCACCATTGGCACCATTACCCCGCCGCCCCCGCCGCCCCCCCCGCCCACTTCGTCAGGCGGCTGCAATGCGCCCGCCGCCAACAGCGCATACGTGGGGTACGTCGGTGCCTCATCCAATTGCACCGCGATTTCCGGCGCATGTACCCCTGGTGAATCGGTGCAGCTCGTACTGCAGGCGGACTCGGGCTACAACTTCAGTTGCGGCAATGGGACGACGGTCACGTGGTTCTTCGGTGACGGCACGGGCGGCAACGGTTTTACGCCGTTGCATGTTTACGCTACGTCCGGCACCTACCACGCCCAAGCCATCGCCTCCAACAGCGGCGGCTCGTTCACGTACAGCCAGGACGTGCAAGTCGGAAGTGTGCAGACGAAGCCATGCGGCACGTTGACGCAGCAAAACGTCACGCTCGCCTGGACAGGCTCGGGCTGCACGGAAAGCAGCGGAACGTGCAAGTCGGCGGACTCCATCGCGTTCCGGCCGGTTGGAAACGGTTACGACTTTACGTGCAACGCTACCCATACCTACGATTGGGACTTCGGCGACAATTCAGCCCACTCGACGCTCGCGCAGCCATCGCATTCGTACTCCGGACCCGGCACGTTCAGCGTCAAGCTGACTGTGTCGAACGGCGGCTCGCCAGTGACGATCACGCGTAGCATCACCACATCGAGTGGTAGTCCTATAATCGGATGTGGCTTGATGATTCCCAACGAGAACGTCTACGTCTCCTTCTATGGCGACGGCTGCAATGCGATCTCCGGCAACTGCTCGGCGAAAGCCGACGTGGCATTCGCCGTGAGCTCCTCGGGCTCCTACGACTTCGGTTGTGCGCTGCACACCTATTCGTGGGACTTCGGTGATGGGAGCCACTCTACGGAAAAAGCTCCATTGCACAGATACGCTATCGACGGTACCTATAACGTGAAGGTGCATGTCGCGGTTGGATCGGTCGGGGTCGACTTGCCGGCGACAGTGACGGTCACCGGCGGCGAACCGGCCGTTCCGGCGCGGCGCCGCGCCAGCGGACACTAACCATCATTCATCGACGAACGTGGCGGGCTCCGGCCCGCCACTTTTTTTGCTCGTGATGCTTTGGCACCAGCGTCCGTACAATGTCGGAGATGACCACCGCTGTTCGCGCCGTTGAGCTGACCAAGCAGTACGATATCTATCGCCGTCCGATCGACCGGCTGATCGAAGTCTTCACCCGCCGTCCGCGCCATACCGTGTTTCCCGCACTTCAGGACGTCAGCTTCGAGGTCGAACAAGGAGAGACGATTGGGATCATCGGCCAGAACGGCGCGGGAAAGAGCACGCTTCTCAAGCTTCTGTGTAGCGTCACGCGTCCCACCAGCGGCGTTCTCGAGACGAGGGGAAGCATTGCCTCGATTCTCGAGTTGGGCACGGGCTTTCATCCAGAATTCACCGGACGGGAAAACGCCTCCCTGAATGCGGCCATCCTCGGCTTGGGACCAGCTGAGATGAAGGCGAGACTGCCTGCGATTCTCGAGTTCTCCGAGCTCGGCACGTTTCTCGACCGGCCCGTCAAGACATACTCCTCGGGGATGTACATGCGGCTCGCGTTTTCGGTCGCCGTCAACGTCGCGCCTGACATCCTCGTCATCGATGAAGCGCTCGCCGTCGGCGACGGCCACTTTCAGAAAAAGTGCGTCGACAAGATCCGGGAGTTTCAGGAAGAGGGGAAGACCATCCTCTTCTGTTCGCATGGCCTCTATCACGTCAGCACGATCTGCCGCCGCACGCTCTGGCTCGATCATGGCCGTGTGATGCGCTTCGGTCCGTCGCTCGACGTGGTGCACGAGTACGAGACCTTTCTTCTGCAGCGCGACCGCGATCGTCCGGCGAGTGAAGGAGAGCCTGAGCACGAGCGCCCGCCGTCTCCGGTGCGAATCCGCGATTTGGTCATCTGCGATCGCACCGGGCGTCCTCGGGACGTCTTCGAGCGCGGCGAGGACATTCACGTGAAGCTGCGTATTCATTCCGAGGTCGCATCGCAGCCGGTGCATGTGATCGTGGGCGTGCATCGTTCCGCCGATGACCTGCAATGCTTCGCGGTCGGAACGCATGCGGACGGAGAGACGCCGCCGTCGGGCCGCAATGAGTACGAGCTCGTGGCGCAGCTCAGGAACGTTCCGCTGAACCGCGGCGAATATTCGATCATCGCGTTCGCCGGCGACGAGGCAGCCATCACCGTGTTTGACCGGCGCGATCTGCGCCGCGCGTTCTCGATCACTGCCGAACGCTTCGAGGTCGGACTGATCTCGCTCGATCACACCTGGTCGTTGCAGCCGTCGGAACCGGAAATCATCGCGGCTGCCAGCAGATGAAGCGCTCGCTCCTGCTCATCAACTATCGGTCGGCGCCGCTTGCGATCGATGCCATCCGAACCGCTCGCGCTGCGTCATCGCAGCCGCTGCAGGTGGTTGCTGTCGACAACAGCGCCGACGCGGACGAGGCGAGCGCGCTTCGGCCCGTTGCCGATGTCGTGATCGCCGCACCTCGAAACCTCGGGTATGCCGGCGGTATCAACGCAGGACGTAGCGCCTGCGACGGTGACGTCATTATCGTGACGAATCCCGACGTTCGCTTTGAAGCCGGTGCGATCGACGCCCTCGTTGACGCCGATGCTGCGGTCGCCGGTCCGGCCCTGTTCTGGGACGAGGAGTACACATGGCACCTTCCGCCCGCCGAGTTGCACACGGCGCGTGAGGTCGCGAGTCGTGTGTTTGCCAGCCGCTCGCGCGTGTGGGCGCATGCGCGAGACCGGCGGCGGTTTTTTGCGCGTGTTGCTTTCTGGTCGCTCGTGGAAACAACGCACGTTCGGACGCTTTCCGGCGCGGTTTTGGCGATCAAAGCGAAGGCATTCGATGACACGCAGGGATTCGATGAGCGCTTCCAGCTTTACTTTGAGGAGAACGACTTTCTCCGCCGCGTCGTCGGCGACATCGTCTACGTGCCGGCTGCCCGCTGCCATCATCTCTACAACCAGAGCGCGGGCGCTTCCCCCGAGTCTGCCGCGCTCTTTGCGCAATCCGAACAGCAGTATCTGCGCAAGTGGGGTGGCGCATTCGCGAAGCGCTTTGAGCGCAAAGTCCCGTCGATGGCGATGGAACTTCATGAGCGAAGCCAACGAGTTTTCGACGGCGACATCGTGATCGAAGCGTCGCCGCTCCCGACGTTCGAAACTGCGGCGGGACACTTTGCAACCGGCGAGATCGCTGATGTTCCGGATGACGTCTGGCGCGCCTATCGTGGCGGCGTTCTCTATCTGCGCGCCGTCGACCGGCACAGCGGGCGCGTGCTGGAATCGTGGGCAAAAGCTAGAATACCGGCATGAGCTCGCCCCGAGTCTCGGTCCTTGTTCCGCTTGTTGGGCCGTCCGCCGAGCTTCCGTCGACCGTCGAAGCGATCGAGTCGTACCTCCAGGCGACGGGATTCGAATTCGACATTCGCGTTCTCGATCGGCGCGACGGTGCCGGATACGGAACGATGTTGCGGCGCGGCGTGGCCGAAGCGAGTGGCAGCATCATCGTGATTGCCGATCATGATTTGCCTTATGCGATGAGCGCGATTGGCGATGCCATTGCGCTAATCCAGTCGGCAGTCGCCGAGGTGGTTTTCGGACGACGCGAAACGCGGCCGGGTGATCGGATACTGCGAACACTTCTCGTTCCGATTCTTCCGGATCCCGCGCTGCACCTGAAAGCGTTTTCCGCGGATGCGGCGAGGCTGATCGTCGGTGAGACGAGACTGCGAAAAGGTGGATTCGATCTCGAGGCGGCGTACCTCGCCAACAAATATGGATTCCGCGTCGAATGCCTGACCACTCGCGGCGGGAAATCGTCGTCGACTGCGACGTTCGATCTCGGCTCCGGCCTCGCTGCCGCGATCGCGATCCGAATGACCGATCGGCGAAATGGGTATCGGCCGCCGCGGCGGTGCGTGGTCTGTTTCTCGAACGAAGTGTGGAGCATCGATCAGATTCCTGGCAACGTCGTGCGGTCGTGCAGCCGTTGCAAGTGCCGCTATCTTGGACATTTCGAAGTTGTCGACGATGCCGGTCCGGTGCGCCGCGTTCTGCGCGGACCGATGCCGCCCGTCGATGTTGGCGACGAGACACTGCATCGCGGCGTGGCCCGCGAGAAGACCAGTCTGCGTCGTCTGGCCGCGTTGCGCCGGCATCTCACGTCGCGTGCCCGGATCCTCGAAGTTGGAGTTCGCGATGGCAGCTTTGGTGCCGCGGCGGCAACAGAGTTTGAGTATGTCGGCATCGATCGCGCGCCGAGCGTCGCCCGTGCCGTTCGCGCACGAGGGCTCGAGGTGTACTGCTCCACCGTTCCGAACTTCGTCAACACCGGTCCGGCCTTCGACGCAATCGCGCTCTTTCATGTCTTCGAGAACATGGCCGACCCGCACGACGCGCTGTCGCGGATGAAAGACCTGCTGAAGCCGGGCGGCGTTCTGCTGCTTTCGACGTTCGACACCGAAGGGTTGCTGTACCTCATCACCGAGCGGCGCTGGATGACGCAGAACTTCCGCACGCATCTCATTCTCTATTCGCGATCCGCGCTCATCGAATTGCTCGAGCACTCCGGCTTCGAGATCGTCAGCATCGGCGCGGAGCTCGAGTACCGCGACCAGCGATTTTTGCGGCATTCGGTGGCGACACGCTGGCCAGCGCTGTTGCCGGTGGTGCGAACTTTGTTCACGATTCTGCCGGATCCGCTGCTGGTGCCGTCGGGATCGATCCGCATCGTGGCCAAGCGGCGCGTCGGATCGCCGGTCAACTTCCGCGCGATCCCATCGGTCGAGCCGACTCATGCCCGTTGACACGCGCTTCACCATTCGCGCGTTTCGCGAAGGCGATGAAGCGCAGATTCTCGCGCTTTTCGCCCGCGCCTTTCCGCATGCGAATCGCGGACGCGAACACTTTCAATGGGAGTATCAGCGCAGTCCGTTCGGCAACGAGCGCATTTCGCTGACGTTCGATGAGGCGCAGCAGCTCGTCGCGCAGTACGCCGGCTATCCGGTGCCGCTGATCGATGATGGAACGGAGCTCGCCGCCAACCAGATCGGCGACATCATGACCGACCGCTCCGTGCGTCACATCGGCCGCGGACCGACAAGCATTCTGGCGAGGACGGCAAATCATTTCTACGACACCTTCTGCCGCGGCAAGGTGGCGTTCAACTACGGCTTTACGACCGCCGCGCACCGCGAGATTTCGGTGCGATTTCTAGGCAGCGATGCCGTGGAGCCGGCGCCGTACCGCGTTCGCGATCTGACAGCGAATCCGTTTCCGCGCATCGGCCGCCGCGAGCGCTGGCCGCGCGGATGGCAACTCGAGCTGGTCCGCGATTTCGGCTCGGAGTACGACGATCTTTTCGCGCGGGTTGCGCGGGCGTATCGCTTTCTAGTTCGGCGTGATGTGCGTTATCTGCGCTGGCGTTACCTCGAATGTCCCGACGTGCCGTACTTCGTCGTGGCCATCCGCAAGTGGCGCCGGCTTGTTGGCTGGAGCGTGTTCGGTGTGCGCGATCGGCGATTGGCCTGGGGCGACGCGTTGTTCGATCCTAGGTTTCCAGACGCCGTCGAAGTTCTCCTTCGCCACGTCGTGCCGTCCTATCCAGTCGATCGCATCGACGGCTGGTTTCCCGCGCGGCCGCAATGGTTTGATGACGTGCTTCGCGCGTTGGGCTTCGAGTCGCGGCCCGACCCGCAGGATCTCTCGCTGATGTGCGTGCCGTTCGATGAGCCCGGCGCCAGCGCGCGGATTGCCGATCGGCTCTACTACACGTACGGCGACAGCGATTTATTTTGACGCAGGAGTCGCAGACGGGAGTCGTGGTTCTGAGCAGAATCAATAGCCGCCTCTACTCCGACACCCGACACCCGACACCCGACCCCCGCGCATGGCCAGCCTTCTGCATGGCAGCGTCAGCAGTCGCTAGAATGCGCATGGCAGCGGAAAACGGTATGAGCGAAGTTCAACATCACGATCCCGGCGACGAAAAGCGCGTCGCCGATGTCGACCGCAAACGCGTTCTCGTCATCGACGACGATCTTCCGTTGCGCGGCATGCTGGCGGCGGCGCTGCGGCAGGCAGGGTTCGACGTCGTGCTCGCGTGCGACGGAAATGAGGGACATCGCGCGCTGACGCTTCGCAGCCCCGACGTGATCCTTCTCGATCTGGCCATGCCCGGCGCCAACGGCTGGGATTTTCTGCAACGTCTCAAAGAAACCGGCTACCTCGGCACAGTCAAGATCATCGTTCTCTCTGCGCACTTGTATGTCGAGCCGAAGGCAATCCTGCAACTCGGCGTCTCGGCAATTCTGCCGAAGCCGTTCAATCTTCCTGAGTTGATCGAGCTCATCGAGCATCTTTCGCCTTGACGGTCCTGGTGTCGAATCGAATGAGCCGCGCTGGCCTTGCGGATCGCGTCGCCGCTCGCTATCCGACGCGCTTTCTTCGGATTTACGTTCGCACGAAGATCCGCATGGACCCTGTTTACGACGCGGTGTTCCAGCGTCTCGCCGGCAGCAACGAGCCGCTTCTCGACGTCGGCTGCGGCATCGGCATCCTTCCGAGGTATCTCCGGGAGCGCGGATTCACGGCGCCGGTTTGCGGCCTCGATCACGATGAGCGCAAGATCGAGATCGCGCGGCATGTCGTGCCCGATGCAACGTTCGAAGCGGGCGATGCGCGCGTGGCGATGAATCGGGGCGGCACGGTGGTCCTGCTCGATCTGCTGCACTACTTCACGTCGGAAGAGCAGGGACGAATCCTCGAAGCCGCTGCCGCGCATGCTACGACGGTGATCATCCGCGACGCTGTTCGCGACGGGAGCTGGCGCTACCGCATGACGTACGCGCAGGAAATGTTCTCGCGAGTGGTGCGCTGGCTTCGCGCGGAACGGCTGCACTTCGCAACGCGCGACGATGTCCTTCGTCCGTTCGCGGGCTTCGATGCCGAGGTCGTGCCGCTGTATGGACGGACGCCGTTCAACAACTACCTCTTCGTCTTCAAACGCTCGGGCGCCGGAACGACGAAGACGTAGCCCTTCGCCTGCAACGCGCGCACGACGGCAGTGACGCACGCAACGGAAAAGCCGCGTCCCTGATGCATGACCACGATCGAGCCGGCCGTGACGCGCGGCACGATTCGATCGACGACGCGCTGCACGTCGTCGCCGAACGAATCGAATCCCCGCACGCTCCAGCCAACGATCATCAATCCTCGGCCTTTCAGAATCGGATGAACGGACGGGTTCTTCATCCCGACTGGTGCGCGGAAAAGGCGCGGACTCACGCCAACGTTCTCCAACGCGTTGCTGCATTGATCGATCTGCCACGCCACTCTGCTGCGAGGAAGGCACCAGAACGCGCCCGAAGGATGCGTTTGCGAGTGGTTCTCGACGCCGTGACCGTGAGCAAGAATCGCGGTCACGAGATCGCGCCGCTGTTCGACGAGGACACCTTTCACGAAGAATGTTGCCTTCACGCCGAGGGCGTCGAGTGCATCGAGAAGCGCGGGCGTGTCCTCCGTCGGTCCGTCGTCGATCGTGAGCCAGACTTCGTTGGTGTCGGTTTCGAAACTCGTCATCACGGGCCCGAGCCACTGCGAGTTTGGACTGAGCGTCGGCCAGAGCACGAGCGCATGCGAAAGCGCGAGAATGCCAAGCGCGATCGGCCACGACGGCGGAAATCCCAGGAGAAGAACAATCGGGACGATGATCGAAGCGCCGGTCGCAAACGTCAGAATCAGCGCGCGCATCGGCTCTCCTCAGCCTGCACCGCGCCGCGCATCAACCAGAGAATCACCGCAGCAATCGCATTGCAGGCCAACACGGCAAAGAAAAACCAGGCGATGAATCGCGCCCATGAATCGCCGCGCGCGATGTAGAACGACCAGACGATCAGCAAGGACATCGTTGCGACAGAGACGATCTTGATGTGATCGTTATCGCCGAGAATGAGGCGGAGAATCGGTCCTCCGAGGACGATCGGGAGATGAAGGATGATCGAGGCCAGAGGAATCGCTGCGATGATCGCCAGAGGCAGCGGTATCGGCAGAATCGCTGCGAAATAGGTGGCCACGGTCACGAATACCCAGATCGCAACCGCGTACACCTCCGCGGCGCTTTGATCGCGATCGATGGGAAGGATGAGGTGGTCAGGAGCATTTGCGATTGGATGCTCGCTTCGCCGGAGTCGTGCAAACGCGACGAGCTGCGCCAGCGCAAAACGATGCCTTGACGGCAGCCATCGCGCCTCGGGACGGTTGACGACGACGTTCATCGTCACGCGGCAAGCTCCGGCCAATACGGCTCGAACGTGAACCACTGCGACCAGCGGTCGCGGATCACGAGCTCGAGCTCTCCGACCCATTGTTCGACCGCGCGGCGGAAGTCGTCATCGCGATCGCGGCTGCGAACCAACTCGATCGGGCGCGCGGTCATGAGCCGGTAACGGCGTCTGCCGAGCCGCACGACGAAGACGGGATAGATCGGCACGCGTGCCGCGAGTGCCAGCGCAAACGGACCCGCCGGAACGCGCGTCGCGCGCCCGAACACCGTGGCAGGCAGGAAGCCGATGTCGCCGGTGACGCGATCACCCTGAATGGCCACGATGTTGCCGTCGCGGATAATGCTGAGGAGATCGATGGCCAGATCGGACGACCGCGTGTTGAACTCGATGCGCAGCCCGTCCGCGGCGCGGTTTTGTTCGAAGGCGTGCGTCTCCGGATCGGTTTCAGGAGCGCGCACCATCACGATGCGGCGGCTCGACGTCTCGGAGAAAAGATGGGCGCCGAGGTCGTAACTGCCCATGTGCGCAGTGAGGAGAATCGCGCCGTCGCGTTGCTGCATCTCCTGAAAATAGTCCCAGCCGGTGAACTCCCAATCAGGAATGATACGGCGCTCCTTGAAGCGAACGTTGTCGGCGATCGTCCACGCGTAATTCCAGAAGAGGCGGTAGCAGCGGAAGAAATTGACGATGGCAAACGAGCCCGGCTTGATCACGTCGAGGTTGCGGATCACGGCGCGGCGGGCCGGTCCCCAAAACATAAAAAATAGCGACCACGAGGCCATGACGACCGGCTCGATCCAGGGCGGCACGTTCAAAATCCCAAAGCGAAGTAGGTGCCGCCAGAACACACCGCGCACGTCAAAACGTTGCCACCAGGACGGCTGCGTCACGGGCGCATGATAGCGGACAGCGTCCGCTCGATTGAGGGCAACGACGGACGCAGCATGCGGAAGAGCGCGCTGCTCATGAGGCTCTCGTCGCCGGGGTAGGTTGGAACGACCAGCAGCGGAAAGCGCTCGAAGATCTCGCCGTCGCTGCGCTTGCGCATTCTTTGAACAGTCGCGCGCTTTTCTGCGATCCGCTCTCCGTGCGCGACGGTCCACGCGAAGGCGCGGAACTGCATCGTGGTGAGCGGATCGTCGATCGTCGCCAGCGGCTTCGCGCCGAACAACTTCCGGCGCACGCGGCCCAGAAATCCGCGCGAGGTCTTTGACGTCTTCGAGAACGGCTCGCGGATCAATTCGTCCGCGTTGTCGTTGCGCGTCGATGCGTAGTGATGGAGCCGCGAGAGGAACGTGAAGAAGAGCGAGCCCGCGGCATCGTTGAGGTTCTCGTAGTTTTTTAGCGCGGTCTGCAAGGCGTTGCGCTCGAAGAGAACGCCGCGCTCGAAATCGCCGAGGCGCTGACTCGTCGCGCTCGATTTGTGCCGCGCCACCGCGCGCGGCTCGAACAGAACGCGATAACCGGCCAGCCAGGAGCGCCACCCGAAATCGACGTCTTCGAGATACGCGAAATAATCGTCGTCGAATCCGCCGAGTGCGAGGAGCGGCTCGCGACGCGAGATCATGTTGCCGCCGCAGGCGAAGAGAATCTCCGCGCCGGACTGCGGCTCGTCGACCGAGGCGAGGGGATAGCGGAATCCGTTCTGGAAGGCGTGACCGTCGAATGTCAGAGCGCCGCCGATGAAGTCGATGAATTGTCCGGTCGGATCGACGATCTTGCCACCGATCGAGATCACGTCGTCGGGCGCTCCGTCCATCGCATCGACGAGCGCTTTCAGCCATCCCGGCTCCGGCACCGCATCGTTGTTGAGAAATACGACGTTGCGTGCCTCCGACCGCGCCAGACCCGCGGCGACGCCGCCGGTGAATCCATGATTTGCGCCGAGTGGCAGCAGACGCACGGCCGGACGCAGCGCGGCGATCGCGCCAATGCTGCCATCGGTCGAGCCGTTGTCGACGACGGTAATCACCGCGCCATCGACATCGGCAAGTTGCGGCGCGACCGCTTCGAGGCAGGCCATCGTGTCCGCGCGGCTGTTCCAGTTCACGACGATGACGTCAACAATCGGTGCGCTCAGTGCGAGCCTCCCATGCGGCGTTTGATGCGGTCGAGAAACGAAGGAGCGTGCTCGGGCAGACGCAACGTCGCCGCGAATGCCTCTTTGGATGGATCGACGCGTGGCGCGCGCACGAACTCGACGAGCGGCTGTAGCGTGCGATCCCACTGGTGCTCGTCGACGAAGCGTCGAGCACCCTCGCGCATGCGCGCGTGCTCGCCGCGCAACACGCGCACGAGCGCGTCCGCGAGATCGTCGGGGGAGTTGGATGACGCGATCGATCCCGCACCGTACCGCGTCAGCAACTCGTCGGTGCCCGGCGCCGGGCTCGTGACGATCGGCAGACCGCCCCAGATGAAATCATAGACGCGCGTCCGCATCGAGAGGTCGGTCTCGATCGATCGGGGAAACGTCATGAGCGCTGCGCCGAAGCGCGCGAAGAACGCGGCGCGCGCTTCGTACGCAACCCACGGCTCGAAGCGAACGAAGTCATATCCCTTCTGCTTCACGACGTTCATCGCCTCGGCCAGTTTTCCCTGCGGCGTCAGCGACGGATTCGGATGCGTGGTGAAGGTGAGCGTGACGTCCGGCAGCGACGCGCGCGCAATCGCGACGGCTTCGATGGCCAGGATCGGGTCGTACCAGTCGTAGATCGCTCCGAAGAGCACCCCTGGGACCGCGGGCGTCTCGCCCGCTGTGTCGCGGAAATCAGAATCAAAGGCGGGCGAGACGCCCGCGGTCCCAGGAGAACCGACGCCAAACGGTGCGATGCGTAGGAGCGCATGGAGGTTGGGATCGCTTTCGAATGCGATCGGGTTCACACGTCCGGCGGCGAGGAGGGCGCCGAGGTAGAAGAGGCGCTGCGCTTCGGAGGCGCAGAGAAAGAGATCGCCGCGCAGCAGCGACTGGATCAGTGTCGCGTGATCGTGCGCGAACACCTCGGCGCCGCGCGACGCGTAGTAGTGAAGGTTCTCGACGATGAACGGATCGTACAGATCGACGACCGTCGGGATCGGTGCAGCGTGTGCGAAAACTTCGTTCGCGGCATGGCCCTGCACGATGACGACGCCGGACTCGCGGGAGTAGCGCTCCAGATTCTCGGGCGTGATCGCGTCGACGCGGCATTCTGCGACAGCGCCGGCGTCACGCGAGAGGAGCGTGACTTCGTGTCCATCGGCGAGAAGCACTTTCGCCATCTCGATGAAACGGATGCCGATTCCTGCCGGCTGCCGGTGTCCAAGCGGCTCGGGGCAGACGAGCAACGCGCGCGTCATCGTCCTTTCACCCGCTCGACGATGGTATGCAGTTTCCACGTGCGCGATTTGAAGATCGTGTCGAGCAGATTCTGCAGCCTCGCCACCTCGGCATACAACGCGCGGTTCGTGCGCTCGATCTCGGCTGCAGCCATTCCGTTTTTTTCGAGCTCGCCGATCGCAGCGTAACGATCGCGATTCGCCCCTTCCAACATGCCGCGAATCTCAGCGTTCGCCCCTTCGAGGTGGCTGATGCGCATCATCGTCTCGTTGATCCGTTCGCTCAGCGCGCCGATCTCGGCGATGAGCGATTGCTTGTCGCGCTCCAGCCGCGCGATCTCGAGCTCGCAGCGTCCGCGTGCGCCGCGTGCTTCGACGAGATCGCCTTCGGTAGCGACCGTGCGTCGCTTCTCGCTCTCGAATACGTTCGCGAACACGTTCTCTCCAAGGAGATTGGCATGCCGGCGCCAGACCTGAAGTTTGGCCTCGCGGAATGCCGGCGAACCTTCCGGATTGGCCGCCACGATCGATCCGCTGTTCGCAATGTGCCGCACTTCGC
Organism: Thermoanaerobaculia bacterium; assembly: GCA_963719365.1. GTDB lineage: Bacteria > Acidobacteriota > Thermoanaerobaculia > Gp7-AA8 > Gp7-AA8 > JADGNZ01. The sequence goes on from OY970380.1 coordinate 5,282,660, forward strand.
AGGTGATGCGGGGCACGCGAATGAAATCGCCGCGCTGCGCAAGCCGGATGAGAAAGTCCCAATCTTCGAAGAGATCGAAGGCCGGATCGAATCCGCCGAGGTCGAGAAAATCGGCGCGGCGAAACAGGATCGTCGGAAGCGGGATGTAGTTGTCGACGAGCAGCAGCTCGCGATCGAAATCGCGAGCGAAGATGCGCATTAACTGCCGGTTTTCGCCATCGATGAAGGCAGAGACCGCGTCGCTGTACCACGCTGCGGCGTTTGATCCGCGCGCTGCATTCGACATCGTGAAGAGGTGCTCGGGGTAGAAGAGATCGTCGTCATCGAGAAAGGCCACGAAGTCGCTCTTCGCGGCACGAACACCGGCGTTGGCGGCTTCGGAACGGCCGCGCGATGTGTCGTGCTGGACGAGCGTGACGTTCTCGATCTCCGGCCGCGCACCGCCGTCGTTGACGACGACGATCTCCGCCGGGTAGGCAGTAGCGCGGATCGATGCGGTCGCCTGCGCCAGCAACGCGGGACGATCTTTCGTTCGCACGATCACGCTGACCGGCAGCGGTTCGTAAACTACGTCGATTCGCTGTGGTCCCATGGCGTCGCGCAACGCGCTGAACGGCATCGTCCGCAGCGACGGTAGCGGCGTCGTCCAATACGCCTCGGCAAACGCGACGTCTGGCGGTAGCGTCATTGCGCGCCAGGCGTTGAGCCCGCGCGCGTACGACGTGTAGTTGCGGATCGCAGCCTGCGAGGCATGCGCGTCGATCGCGGCGTACTTCGTGTCAGCAACGGACGTGATGTCGATCAGCGCATTCGGTCGCAACGGCGCGCTGACTTCGTAGAACGCAACGCGGGCGACGGCGAGATCGGCGAAAAGCGACGGATCGCGTGCGATGAGATCGCAAAAGGCGCGCGAAAGGGCGATGTGATCGGGATGGATTTCGAGCGGACTGGGAACGGCGATGAGATCGGCCTTCTGCTGCCGGAGAATTGCGTCGAGGCGCGCGGCGAGCTCGCCGGCATTCTCCAATTCGCGATCGGGGAAGCGAAGAAACTCGATCGTCGCATCGCCCAGGATCGCCAGCGCTACGCGCGATTCCGACTCGCGTTGCACACCGTCGCCGGCCTGCGCGCCGTCCGTGCAAACGACGACATGCACCGGTCGTCCCTCGCGAAGATGGAGCGCCACGAGGCCGCCGCACCCGATGACCTCATCATCAGGATGCGGTGCCAGCACCAGCAGGCGCTCACCGCGTAAGTCCTGCGGCTCGAATGGAATCGCCTCTGCTTCCCGAATCGTCATCGCACCGGATTATAGGTTGGTACGGAATTGGGGAGTGGGGTGTCGGGTGTGGGGTGTCGCAGGGGCCGATGTTCTTTTAACTGTCAACTGTCAATTGTCCATTGTCAATTGCCCATTGAGGACTGCGTCATCCGTATAATCATCAATTCCCAGGAGCCAACAATGTCGAGAGCCTACGGCACACACTCCGACGCCCGACACCCGACAGCCGACACCCGACCGTGAGACGCGACAAACAGCAGCCCATTGCCGGAGTTCTGTCGCTGATCCGCGAGCTGACCGGCTCCGCCACGCGCGCAGACAACATTACGGATCTCTTCGTCTCTTCGTTTCGTGCGCTCGATCACGCCATCGATTTCGATCTCGCCGCGGCGGTGATGGTGGAGCAGCACCTCGAGCTCTACGTCGTCACGCGGGAAGGGGCGGCATCGCTCATCGGACCACCGCTCATCGACAGCATCCGCCGCACGCTCGAGACCATGATCCCCGTCTCCTTCGCTGCCTCGGACGTCATCGTGAAAGCGGAGCGCAGCGATCTGCCGCGCGCCGGCGGCGGCGACAGTCTGGAGCACTCCACGCATGCGGTCATCACCGTCGACAATCACAGCAGCGGAATCCTGCTCGTCTATCGCCGCGAGCCGTTCGATGAAGAGGAGCAGCAGATCGTGGAGATCTTCGCCGCGCAGGTCTCGCTTCTCATCGGCCAGCTCAGCGCGCGCGAACAGATCCAGGGCCTTGCCGACACCGACGATCTCACCGGCATCGCCAACAAACGTTACTTCCGCCGGCAACTGCCGCAGGAGATCGAGCGCGCTCGCGTCTACTCGCTGCCGCTGGCGCTGCTGATGTTCGACGTCGACGATTTCAAAGAGATCAACGACGGCTTCGGCCACACGATCGGCGACGTCGTGCTCTCGGAGCTTTGCGGAGCGGTGCGCGAGACGCTGCGTCCGCCCGACCTCTTCGCCCGCTTCGGCGGCGACGAGTTCGCGATCATCCTTCCGCACACGGACCTCGAGGGCGCCTGCTCCGTCGCCAATCGCATCCTCAATCGCGTGCGCGAGCTGACGATTCCGACCGACGACGAGAGCATGATCCAGTGCTCGATCTCGATCGGCATCGCCAGCTATCGTCCGACGGACAAAGCCGCCGGTGACGTGATTCGCCGCGCCGACGAGCAGTTGTACGAAGCGAAGCGGGAAGGGAAGAACCGGTACGCGACGTCGCCGTCATCATGACGATTGGCTCACGTCAGAGTTGTGTCATTGTGAGCTGTGCACACACCGAAGTGATCTGAGCAACTTGTCGGAATGTTGGAATGTTCAATGTTGGATGGTGAATGTTGAATGAGTCATCCCCGGAGTTCATTCAACACTCAACATCCAACACTTAACATTCAACATTCGCTGTTCCAGAATCAATCGATAGACTCCCGACCATGCCGAACCGCTATCTCATCGCCAACTGGAAAATGAATCTGCCTCCCGAGGGGATCGGCGCCTTTCTAGGCGTCGTGACTGCGGAAGGGATCGTCGTCGCGCCGCCGTTTCCGTATCTCCGCGAGGTTGCCGCCGGCGCGTCGAAGAACGTCGGAGTTTCCGCGCAGAACTGTGCGGATCAGCCTTCGGGCGCGTTCACCGGCGAAGTCTCGGCGCGCATGGTTCGCGACAGCGGCGCGCGGTTCGTGATCCTCGGTCACTCGGAGCGGCGCAACATTTACGGCGAGAGCGATGCGGTCGTGGCGAAGAAGACCGCGCTGGCGATCGAGAACGGTCTGACGCCGGTCGTCTGCATTGGCGAAAACCTCGACGAGCGCGAGCGCGGCAATGCCATGACCATCTGCTCCGGTCAGATCGCGGCGCTTGCGATGCCGCAGCTCACGAATGCCAAAGAAGTGATTGTTGCGTACGAGCCGGTCTGGGCGATCGGCACCGGACGCAATGCCACGAGCGCGATGGTTGCGGAGATGGTCCGCGCTGTCCGCGATGCGTTGATGCGCTACTGGCCTGCGAATCTGGCGCAAAACGCCCCCGTTCTTTACGGCGGAAGCGTGACCCCGGACAACGCCGGCGACCTCGTCACGCACGGCGGCATCGACGGCTTCCTCGTCGGCGGCGCCAGCCTCGATTCGAAGAAGTTCCTCGCGCTGGCAGCGGCCATGAATCTGCGTTCGGCCTCGCAGGACGACGTGATGATTTGAAAGGCTGGAGCAGCCTTGACACCCGCTCCCTTTCCGGGAAGAATTCGCCCCCTTGCGCCGTTAGGGCCATCGCTTCGGAGAATCCATGACCGTATTTCTTGTCGTACTACACGTCATCATCAGTCTGTTCCTGATCCTCGTCGTCCTTCTGCAGCAGGGGAAGGGTGCGGATCTGGCAGGCGCATTCGGCGGCGGCGGCTCCCAGACCGCGTTCGGCGCGCGCGGCGCGACCACGCTTCTGCACAAGCTGACCACCGGTTTTTTTGTTCTCTTCGTTCTCACCTCGTTGTCGCTGGCGATCCTTCAAGCTCGCCCGCGCTCTTCCGTAATGAGTGGCAGCGCTCCCTCGGCGCCCGCAACTCCAGCAAAGAAGTAAGCCGTTCTTTTTCAGCCCAAGTGGCGGAATTGGTAGACGCGCACGTTTGAGGGGCGTGTGGAGAAATCCGTGCCGGTTCGAGTCCGGCCTTGGGCACCAACGGAAAAGAGTCAGGCACCGGCAGTGGCACGATCATGACAACTGCTGAAGCGCGCACGAAGCTGCACGACCTCGTCGAATCGCTTCCCGACGAAGATGTTCCCATCGCGCTGCGAGTTCTCGAAGCGCTGAGCTCCAGTTCCGATCCCATGCCTCTGGCGTTGCGCGACATACCGTTCGACGATGAGCCCGAGACCGAGGAGGAACGCGCCGCCGCCGCAGAAGGCTTCCGCGAGATCGAAGAGGGAAAGGGCATCCCTCACGATGAGGTGATGCGAAAGTACGGGTGGAGTCGATAGTTGAGTCTCAATGAACTCTTGCGAGACCACGGAACACTTCTTCGACTTGAACCCGAGGAGGTTGCCGAGCATCTCCTTGAACTTTTTCGGAACACTGAGCCGAGTGGCGGTTCGACTCAACATCTTGGGAACTTCATCAACTCTCTAGGCACGCCCTTCCAAGTGCCGGCTGAAGTTGAGGCAACGCTTACAGAGGCATGGCACTGGCTCAATCGCGAAGGGTTCATAACCGAGTGGGCGCGCCAAGCGGGCTGGTACTACATCTCCCGGCGAGGAAAGCGTGCATTGGAGTCGGGAGTTCCGGTTTCAGCTTTTCAAAAGGCTAGGCTACTGCCTCGTGAGTTCCTGCACCCGGTTATCGCTGAAAAAGTGTTCGCGCTGTTTCTTCGAGGCGACTACGAAAACGCGGTGCTTGTTGCTTTCAAAGAGGTCGAGGTCGAAGTTCGCTCGGCAGCCTCGATGACGTTCACTGATTTTGGCGTAGTGATGATGCGAAAAGCCTTCAATTCTGAAACGGGCCCTCTTAGAGATCCGGCTCAGCCGGAGCCTGAACGCAAGGCCCTTGCGGATTTGTTCGGCGGCGCGATCGGGTCGTACAAGAATGCGACGAGTCACCGTCGAGTGTCACTTGAGCCGGCCGAGGCAGCGGAAATGATCATCCTCGCAAGCCATTTACTGCGGATCGTCGATACGCGCAGAGAACTTCGGAGCACCTGACCCGCGAGAACGCGAGGAACTACTTCTCCGCGATCCTCTTCGCGTAATCCGCTGCGCGATCAAGAAACCCTTCGATCGACCTTCCCAGCGCCAGCTTTTCGGTGAGCTCGGATGCTTTCTCGAAATCGGCGCGGAGGCGTTCGGCTTCGGCTAGGTAGTAGTCGCGCAGGCCGGTCTCGATGTGGAACTCGGGGTACTTCTCGGCCAGCGTGCGCATCCACTCCTCGACCTGGCGGCGGCGGTCTTTGTCGCCGGCTCCGCTTTTGAGGTCGTCGAGCAGCGTGGCCACGACGCCGGAAAGGATCTGGGTACGCTGGTCTTTGAGAGGCTCTTCCGTCATAGAGCGGGGATGTTAGCAGCGAATACAATGCGCGGCGATGAAAGTCCTTGTGGCGAACCGAGGAGAGATCGCGGTGCGGGTGATGCGGGCGTGCCGGGAGATGGGATACCCGACGGTCGCGGTCTACTCCGAGCCTGACCGCGCGGCGCTGCACGTGATCTACGCGGACGAAGCGATGCCGATCGGTCCCGCGCCATCGCGCGAGAGCTATCTGCGCATCGACCGCATCCTCGATGCGGCAAAGAAAACGGGCGCCGAGGCCATTCATCCGGGCTACGGATTTCTCGCGGAGAACGCGGCCTTCGCGCGCGCGTGCCGCGAGGCCGGGATCCTCTTCATCGGACCGTCGCCGGAGTCGATCGAGGCGATGGGATCGAAGACCGAGAGCCGGCAGCGGATGAAAGCGGCGGGCGTGCCCGTCGTTCCCGGACTCACCGAGGCGGTGAAGTCGTTCGATGAGATCGAAGTCTTCGCGCGTGACGCTGGCTTTCCGATCATGATCAAAGCCTCGGCGGGCGGTGGCGGAAAAGGGATGCGCCTCGTCGAGCGCGAAGCGGATCTGCGCGCGTCCTTCGAACGTGTCACGAGCGAGGCGCAATCGTTCTTCGGTGACAGCGCCGTCTACGCGGAGAAGTTCATCGCCTCGCCCCGCCACATCGAAGTCCAGATCCTCGGCGACCAGCACGGTAACGTCGTCTACATCGGCGAGCGCGAGTGCACGCTGCAACGCCGGCATCAGAAAGTCGTGGAAGAATGTCCGTCGCCGGTCGTCGATCAGGCTTTGCGCGAGCGCCTCGGCGCGATGGCAGTGAAGGCGGCGGCGGCCGTCAATTACTACTCCGCGGGGACGATCGAATGTCTGATGGGGCCCGACAAGCAGTTCTACTTCCTCGAGATGAATACGCGCCTCCAGGTCGAGCATCCCGTTACCGAGATGGTGTGGGGCATCGATCTCGTCAAGGCCCAACTGCGGATCGCGCAGGGCGAGCCTTTGGGTTTCGCGCAGGAAGATCTCGCACCGAACGGTCACGCCATCGAGTGCCGTGTGTATGCCGAGGATCCCGCCCGCAACTTCGCGCCATCGCCGGGGCTGATTCGGAATCTGACCTTGCCGCAGGGTCCGGGCGTTCGCAACGACAACGGCGTCTATGCGGGCTACACCGTGCCGGTCTACTACGATCCGATGCTCTCGAAACTGATTTGCCACGCGGCCACGCGCGGCGAAGCGATCGATCGGATGTTGCGCGCCCTTGAGGAGTATCGCGTCGATGGTATCCGGACGACGATTCCGTTCTTCCGATTCCTGATCAGCCATCCCGATTTTCGCACCGCGAATTTCGATACGGGATTCATCGACACGATTCTCCCTGAGCTCGATCTCGAACATCGCGCGCCGGGCGATGACCGCCGCGATGTCGCGCTCATCGCCGCAGCGATTCTGGCGTTCGAAGATGCGCAGAAAGTCTCGCCGCCGGAAGAGAAAGTCTCGCAATGGAAGCAGAGCGGCCGGCTCGACGCACTCCGGGGGCGCGGTTGATTTTCATCGCCCGTTATCGCGATGAAGAAACGACGCTCGAAGTCGAGCGTCACGGCAGCAGCTACCGCGTGAAAATCGGCGATCGATGGATCCTTGCCGATCTCGTCGCCGCCGGCGGTCTGCACTCGCTTCGTCTCGAAGACGGAAAACAGTACTCGCTCCAGCATCATCGCGACGGGTCGACGCGCCAGATCACGATCGGAGCATCGAGGCTCGACATCGAGATCGTCGATCCGCTCGCCCTCCGCCGCAAAGGTGGCGACGACCACCTCGGCGCCAGCGGCATCATCAAAGCGCCGATGCCCGGCCGCATTGCCCGAGTGATGGTCGAGAAGGGCGCGACCGTGCAGCGCGGCGCCGGCCTCCTCGTCCTCGAAGCGATGAAGATGGAGAACGAGATTCCCGCGCCCGCGGACGGCATCGTCGACGAGATCTTCGTCACGGCCGGCGATACCGTCGAAAGCGGTGCGGATCTTTTGCATTTGGCGCCTGCGTAGTTCGGGGAGTGGGGAGTTGGGTGTGGGGCGTGGAAGCAACGCAGCGATGGATCTTCCGGTCTGCTCATTTCTTGCGAGTGCCGATACTTTCGAATCCGAAGATCCTCGCGGTTGCCCTTCTCCCACTCCCCACCCCCGACTCCCCACCCCCGCACTCTATAATTCACTCATGTCTGCTACCGATCCGTTTGTTGCCGGTGGGAACGTTCTTTCGTACCGGCTGATCGAGCGCGTTAGCGCCACCGTCTGGCGCGCGGAAGATACGCGCAGCGGCAAGCAGGTCGCCGTCAAGGTTCTGACGAAGCAGTTGCCGCGCGATCCCTCGCGGCGCGAGATGGTCATTCGCGACATGCGTCAGGGTGCGGCGATTTATCACGCGTCGCTCGTGACGAACATCGACGTGCTGCCTGCGGACGATGCGCTCATCCTCGTGATGGAGTGGTTTGAAGGACGGCCCGTTGCGTCGGTCTTTCGCGGGCACGCGGCTGATCGTTCGGAGTTCTTCCACATCGCCTATCAGCTCGCCGATGCGCTGAAGCTGATGCACGCGAAGAATGTGTTGCATCTGAACATCGCAGGCGATTCGGTGCTCGTGGCTGACAACGGGCAGGTCAAGCTCGCTGGTCTCAATGCCAATACATTCCTGCCGCGACGCGAGGGCCATGGCACGTTCTCGCAGAAGGGGACTGATCCCGACGCCGTCAGCTACATGGCGCCCGAGCAGATCGTCAACCAGCCGGTCACGGTGCAGACCGACGTCTTCTCCCTCGGCATCGTGTTGTACGAGATCGCAACGGGACGGCGGCCCTACCTTGCGCCAAGTGCACCGGAGATCGCGCGGAAGATCGTCGATGAACAGCCGCCGTCGCCCAAGGCACTGAATCCCGCAATCGACGGCGCAGTGCTCAACGTGATTGGCAAGTGCTTCTACAAGGATTCCTATCGCCGCCACAAAGACATGAAGGCGATCATCGACGACATCGTGAAGGTCGATGCCGAGGTCGTGGCGTGGGCGAACGAGATGGGGAGGGCGGCGCTCCACGCCGTTGCTACCGCGCGTCATGCCGCGCAGACGCGCCAGTCGATCATCCTCGCTGCTGACATCGCCAACTACAACGAGGCCAACGCGGTTGATCCTGCCGCGGCAACGAAGGCGGCCGCGCGGATGCAGCAGATTCTCGGCGAGGCGATTTATCTTTTCGATGGCCAGGTCGTCGATCCATTCGGACCGCGTTTCGTTGGCGAGTTGCCGTCGCTGGAGAGCGCGATCGAGGCGGGACGCAAAGGCGAATTCGATTTCTCGCTTGAGCAGCAGGATGGAACGCCGATTCCTGTTCGCTTGCTGCTGCACGCCGGCGAAGTGGAGACGCGCGATGGCTCGCCGGCCGGCGCCACGGTCGACAAAGCATTCGAGATTCTCGATCAGCTCGAGCCGCAGAAGCTCTACATCACCGAGGCGGTGACGAAGAAAGGACGCGTGAGCGTGCGGCTGCGCGATGCAGGCGCGCGCGCCGGCGTGAAGCTTTTCGCGATCGCGCCCGAGGTCGAAGCGGCGGAGGATGCGGCCCGCGCGGCACTTGTGGACGACGACTCGGCGCGCATCGCTGCGGAAGCGGAGGCCGAGGCGAATGCGATCGCGGCGCGCGCAGCGAAGAAGAAGAAACGTTCGCTGCTGGCGGCGATTGCGATCGCGACTCTCGTGATTCTTGCCGGTGCGGCGTTTTTCTGGATGCGCAATCGGAACAACGAGCCAGCGCCTGTGGCAATCACTCGTCATGCTGGCCTTCCGCCGGCGTCCGCGGCCACGCCGCGCAAGGTGTTCGTCGAGCCTTTCTCGGTGACGCCCGCTGATCCCGCATTGCAACAGCGAGCGGATGCGATCCGGCTCGCCGTGATTGAAGTACTTCGCGCGTTTCCCGAGGTGCGCATCGTCGATGCTAAAGGCGCCGATGTCAGCGCGTACACAGCGGCGCTCACGGGCGACGGAGCGTCGCCGCAGATCGTCGCCGTGACCGACGGAAAAGTCGCGAAGAAAGGAACACCCACGCCGTTGCTCGACGCATCAGGCGGCATTCAGGAACTGGTTGGCTGGATCGCCGGTGACCTCAAGATTCCGCCGCGCGCTCCGGCCAGTGCCGAGGCAGCGAACGCGTTTGCGGACGCAGTGGCATCGCACGCAGTCGGCGACGATACGCGCGCCGAGGTCGCCCTGCGTGTCGCGCTCAAAGCAGATCCGAACTTCCTTCCCGCCGAGTTGTTTGCGTTTCACTTTTTCGATGCGCGCGGGAACGGTCCGGACACGCTGGCGGCCGCGAAGCAGGTCCTGGCGTTGGATCCGTCAAACGTCGATGCGGCGCGTCATGTCGCACGCGCCAGCCTCGGCTCGGGCGATCTTGCCGCCGCGTTCAACGGCTTCGGCGCAGTGTTGCGTCACGATCATTCGGACGCCGAGGCGCTCAACATCATCGGACGTTACGCACTCGCTTCCGGCGACACTACGCTCTTCAACGCCGCCCTCAAACGCCTCGGCGGTTCCGACGCTGCAGCGCTACACGCGCCGGACGTGCTCGTGGCTTCGGGCCGCATCGATGCCGCCGTCGACAAGTACTACGACATCGAGACGCACCAGCAGCACAACCCTGCGCTCGCGCTGAAGATCGGCCGCATCGCCGTGCTGCGGCATTCGACGGAAGTGGCCGAGGTCGAGTTGAAGAAGGTGGAGCAGAGCGATCCCAATTACGGAGCGCGCATCCTCAAGGCATACATCGCGGCGCAGTCGTCGAACAAGGCGCTCGCCAACGCCGAGATGAAGGCAGCGCTTGCGGCGTCGAAGCCCGGCGACGATTACTGGACGACCGTTGCCGAGATCGCAGCGATGGCTGGCGATGTGAAGGGCGTCGATGATGCGCTCGAACGCGCAGCCGCGCGCAAGGAGCCGGCGGCAAGTTACGTGCTGAGCAATCCTCTCTTCGGATTCATGCAGAGTGACGCGCGTTTTGCGAAGCTGCGCGAAACGCTGAAGGCTCAGCAGAATGAGATTCGTTCCGCGCTCGCAGGCGTGACGATATAGATTCCACGCTCATGATCGTCACCGCCAGACTTACGTTCTCCGCCGCGCACCGCCTGCACAATCCGGGCTACGACGCCGATTGGAACCGGCGCATTTACGACAAGTGCGACAACCCGAAAGGTCACGGCCATAACTACGTGATCATCGTCAGCGTGAAAGGGAAGATCGATCCCGAGACCGGCATGGTCATCGATCTGAAAAAGCTGAAGGACATCGTGCGCTCGCGAATCATCGATCGCGTCGACCACACGAATCTGAATGAAGACGTCGAGTTTCTTCGCGGCGTGATCCCGACCGCCGAGAATCTGGCGCGCTCGTTCTGGGGCCAGCTCGCGCCCGCGATCACCGAGGGAACGTTGCACGAGGTGGTGCTGCAGGAGACGGAGAAGAACTCCGTCGTCTATCGCGGAGAGGACGAAGAATGAACTACGACTTGGCCATGATGGCGCTCGACGGCCTGATGCGAACGCCGCTGACGGTAGTCGCGGACGGCACCAGCGTGACGTTCACCGGCGAGCCCGCCGCCTTCCGCGAGCTAGCCCGCCTCTGCCTCCTCCTCGGCGGCGCCAGCGACGCCGATGATTCGTTCGAGTTGCAGCCGAATGTGCACGTGACGGCGGATTCGCCGAAGGTGATGTTGAAGCTGGAAACGTAGGTCGGACTCTCCAGTCCGACTTTCTTTGGCTCTCGCGATGTCGGACTAGAGAGTCCGGCCTACGTGCGTGCCCGCGTGAGCACCTGACCGGGCCGTGCGCCGGTGGGCTGGCCGTCGTGCCATACCGGTTCACCGTTGACGATCACCGTGTCGATTCCCTTCGCCGGTGCGACCGGCTTTTCAAAGGTCGCCGCATCGTCGATCGACGCATCATCGAAGAGCACCAGGTCCGCGGCGAAGCCCTCCTTCACCGCGCCGCGGCCGGCGAGGCCGAAGGTCCTGGCAGTCAAACCGGTCATCTTGTGAACTGCTTCTTCAAGAGAAAAGAGACCGAGGCGCCGGTAGTGGCCCAATACTTTCGCGAATGTTCCCCACAGCCGCGGATGCGGAAACGCATCGTGCGGCAGCCCGTCGGAGCCGATCATGGTGTGCTCGAAACTGAGGATGCGCTGCACGTCTGTCTCGTCCATCGAAAAATAAATCGCGCCTGCCGGGAGCAGGCGCTGGACTGTTTCTTCTTCTGGAAAATTCATCGTTCGCGCGATGTCTTTCAGATCCATCCCGGAAAACTCGGGGTATGGTTTGGACCACGTGACGAGCACCTTCGAGGCGATGCCAACGCGGCTCCAGGAAAGTATGGTTGACGAGGCGTTGTAGGGATAGCAGTCGAGGCCGATCTCCTGCGAGCGCATCGCCTTCTCGATGATCGGCAACGTTTCGGCGGAGCGGCCGTAGTTCGGCGTTCCGAGCACCTTGTGATGGGACACGACGACTGGAATGGCGAGCTCGCGGCCGATGCGAAACGTCTCCTCGAGCGATTCGACCACGCCATCGGCTTCGCTGCGCATGTGCGTGCAGTAGAGCGCGTTGCGCGCGCTGAGTGGCCGGCATACCTCGATCACCTCTTCCGTAGTCGCTGCTCGCGCGGGCTCATAGAAAAGGCCGGTCGACACGCCAATCGCACCCGCTTCGAGCGCCTCGTCCACCAGCTCTTGCATCTTTGCGATCTCGTTTTTCGAGGCAGGCTTCTCGAGATTGTCCATCGTCTGGACGCGCAACATGGTGTGGCCGAGGAGGAGCGCGCAGTTCGTCGCGGCCGGTTTGTTTCGCAGTTCCTCTACGTAATGCCTGAATGTAGGAAATCGAAACCAGCTACCGTCGTCCGCGATCAGATCGAGCGGGGGAGTGACGCCCTTCGCCATCCCGTGCGGCGCGGGCGCGAGCGAGATGCCGCAGTTGCCAGCCACCACCGTGGTCACGCCCTGGCTCACTTTGGGCGCCATTTCCGGTGCCGAAAGCATCAGCCGGTCGTCGTGGGTGTGCGCGTCGATGAAACCGGGGGCCAGAATCTTTCCCGAAGCGTCGATGACGCGGTTCGTGTCCGCCTTTTCAACCGGTCCGATTTTTTGAATCCGGCCGCTTTGAATAGCGACATCGGCCTGAAAGCGAGGCGCGCGGGTCCCGTCGACGATGGTTGCGTCGCGGATAATGAGATCGTAGTGGGACATGGCAGCAGTCACTATACGGCTTTGCAGAGCAGGCTTCCGTTATGCCGCCATTCCGTGGACGGTGCCTATTTTACGTCTCGTAATCCGGCGAGTACGTCACGAGCTCGTTCAGGAAGCTTGCTCGGGCGCGATTCGCGTCGTCGTCGACCTTCAGCAGATCGCGGATCGAGATCATGCCGACGAGGTTACCGCGATGCACGACCGGCAGGTGACGGCAGTTGCATTCGTGCATCTTCTGCAGCGCGGCGTTGATGTCGTCGTCCGGGCCGGCGACGAACAAGTCCTTCGTCATCACGCTGTCGACGCGCGTCTCCTCAGGATTGCGGCCCTCGACGACGATGCGCGTGACGATGTCTCGCTCTGAAAAGATGCCGACGAGCTTTCCGGCATCGACCACGGCGATGGCGCCGATGTTTCGCTCGCTCATCGTGCGCGCTGCTTCGCGGACGGTCGCCGACGATGAGACATGAAAGAGAGGATGCCCCTGGATGATCTCGCCGATCAGTTTCATACGATCTCCTGTTCGAGAGTCCTCTTGCGGTTGATGCTGCCGAGACCGTCGTACGCGGCGTACTTGTAAGCCTCGCTCAAGGTTGGGAAGTTGAACACGCAGTCGATGAATGCGTTGATGGTGCCGTTGAACTGCATGACCATCATGCCGATGTGCAGATGCTCGGAGGCGTTCTCGCCGACGATGTGAACGCCGAGGAGTTTGAGCGATTCGGGATCGAAGACGAGTTTGATGAGACCTTTGAGGTCGCCGATGATCTCGCCGCGCGCGTTGTCGCGGTAGTACGCGCGTCCCACTGCGCACGCGGTTCCAGCCTTGCGGCAATCCTCTTCGTTGAGCCCAACCGTCGCCACCTCGGGGATCGTGTAAATGGCGTACGGGAGGATCGATGCCACGCGCGTTTTGTATTTGAGGTTGAATGCGTGAACCATGGCCACGCGCGCCTGTTCCATCGACGTCGAAGCGAGAGCCGGGAAGCCAATCACGTCGCCGGCCGCGTAGATGTTTGGCACCGAGGTTTGGTAATTCTCGTTGACGGCGATGAGGCCGCGCGCGCCGGTCTTGACGCCGGCACCCTCGAGATTGAGCCCTTCGACGTTGCTCGCACGGCCGGCGGCGTAGAGCACGTTGTCGACGACCATGCACTCGCCGCCTTTGAGGGTTAGGGAAGCCTGGTTGTCGCAGCGCTGGATTGAATCGACGTCCATGCCGAGGTGCATGGTGATGCCGAGACGGTTCTGGAACTCGCCGAGGAGGATGCGCACGATCTCGCGGTCGATGTTCGGCAGGAGCGAGGTGCGGCCGTCGATCAGATGAACCTCGACGCCGAGCGCGGCGAAGATCGACGCGTACTCGACGCCGATGATGCCGGCGCCAACGACGGCCATGCGCTCGGGAATGCGATCGATGCCTAGGATTGTGTCGCTGTCGCAGATGACGTCGCCATCGAATGCAACGTGATCGGGCCGGTGCGGCGATGAGCCGGTGGCGATGAGCACGATATTGCCATCGATGACTTCCTCGCCGACCGCGTTCTTGATGGCGATGCGCGTCGGCGAAACGAAGCGGGCGTTCCCTTCGTAGCGATCGATCTTGTGCCGTCGCAGGTTGTCGTCGATCCGCTTCCATTCGTGCGCGACGACGCGGTCTTTGCGATACATGAAATCGGCGACGGTGATGCAGTTGATGGTGACTTCGATCGATCCCTCGCGAAATCCGCGCTGGCGAAAGCCGGAGAGATGAAGCGCCAACTCGCGGAGCGTCTTGGAGGGAATGGTGCCGGTGTTGACGCAGGCGCCGCCGAGGACCGGCTCACGCTCGATGAGGGCGACGCTCTTGCCGAAGTAGGCCGCCTGCGCAGCCCCTTTTTCGCCGGCCGGTCCGGAGCCGATGACGATCAGGTCGTACATGGTTTTTGGGTTGTGGGGAGTAGGGAATGGGGTGTGGGGGAGATGGAACTTCGCGATCTGCTTTCCTTCTCGCTATGTCTTCAGAACCATTTCACGCGGAGGCGCGGAGACCACGGGGGTTTTCTCAGCGTATTCCGCGTCTCCGCGTGAAATGCCTTTTCCTGCATCTGGAGATAGATCGAGATTCGATCTCCCACACCCCACTCCCCAAAACCCACACCCCTCAATAAGCAAGCAACGAATGAACGGGCGTGCCATCGAGTTTGGTGCGTCCATCGAGGAACGTCAACTCGATCACGAATCCGGCGGCGACGACGGTGGCGCCGCATTCGCGCACGAGCGTTACGGAGCAGGCGGCGGTTCCACCGGTGGCGAGCACGTCGTCGATGATCAGGACGCGATCGTCGGCGGTGAGTGCATCGTCGTGAATCTCGAGGATGCCGCTGCCGTATTCGAGCGTGTATTCGCTGCGGCGCGTTTTCGCGGGTAGCTTGCCCGGCTTGCGGATCGGAACGAAGCCGGCGCCGAGCACGCGCGCGACGCCGCTGCCGAAGATGAAGCCGCGCGATTCGATGGCCACGACGCTGGTGATGCCGGAGTCCTTGAACGGCTCGGCGAGCGAGTGCGAGACGTAATCGAGAGCCGCGTGCGATCGGAGAAGCGGCGTGATGTCTTTGAAGACGATACCGGGCTTCGGAAAGTCGGGGACATCGCGAATGTATGGTCGTAGGTCCATTAGAATTTCACATCGAAGTCACCGAGGCGGCCGGTGAAATCCTTCGACTCCTGATCGATGCTGGTGACTTCGGCGTAGCGCGGGCCTTCTTTGAGCTCTTCGATCCATTCGTCGATCGTGCTCTTTTCGCCTTCGACGATCGCCTCGACAAAACCGTCGCGGCTGTTTTCGATCGAGCCTTTGAGCCCGAGCCGGCGCGCGACACGCGTGGCGAAAAAGCGGTAACCAACGCCCTGGACCTTGCCGTGAATGCGGATGATTCTCTGTTCCCTGGCCATGTGCGCGGAGATTGTACGCAATTACGGGTGCCGTTTGCGGCGCGAGTGTTGCGGCGGTGTTTTCTTTGCTGGCGGCGGAGGTGCCTGAATCACGACAGGTGCCGGAGGCGGCGTGTTTCGGATGGCGTTGATCTGCGCGGCGAGATCGCTGATTTGCTTCTGCTGCGCCGCGAGAGTTCGCCGCTGCTGGTCGAGCGCCGCGGAGAGGATGTGCCGCTCGTTGTCGGCGATCGAGGCGAGCGCGACGGTCGCGGCCGCGGCGGCATCGGTACGTGGATATTGCTGGATGACGCGCGAGTACTCCTGCCGCGCTCTGTCGTTGCGTCCGGCTTCGACATCGTTTCGCGCAGCGCGGAGCAGAACGCCGGCTTGCAGATCGTTCGGCACGGTGAGCACGAGCCACGCGACGACCGCGCCGAGGAGTGCGGAGACGATCGCTGTAGTAATCAGAAGGAATCGGCGCATGCGCATGAGCTCGGGTGCTTCAAGAGCGACGCCAGTTCGGCGTGTCGTGCGGAGAAAGCCGCGGAACGGAGCGGAGAAAGCCGCGCAGCGGCGAAATTCGACACGGGAAGAAAAGCCGCGGAGCGGCGAAGGAATGCAGCCCACGGCGCCAGCCGTGGGAAAGGGATGCGCACGCGGAGGCAAGCCGCGGAGCGGCGAAAGAACGCCCACGCGACGCCCGCGTAATTGATTCGAATCGTCGCGACCGGGCCGGGCGGCTCAAGGTCAAACGTCGCTCTTTCGCCGCTCCGCGGCTCGAATGTCTGGGCACCGCTTCCCCACGGCTGGCGCCGTGGGCTTTATTCTGACGCCGCTCCGCGGCTTTTTGGCTCGCCTTGCGAGCGTTCCGATCGCTACTCTTTCCAGCCGAACTTTCCGACCAGCGGCACGAATTCAGCGGAGCCGCAATCTTCGACCTTGAGGCTCGTCCCCACTCGCATCACCCTTGCCAGCCGCTGCTTTCCCTCGGGGCCGATCGGGATCACCAGCTTGCCGGTGCGCGAGAGTTGTTGCAACAACGGCTCGGGCACTTCCGGCGCCGCGGCGGCGACAATGATCCGATCGAAGGGCGCTTGATCGGACCAGCCGTAGGTCCCGTCGAATACTTTCACCGAGGCGTTGTGGATCTTGAGCGTGCGGATCAACTCGACGGCGCGCAACGCCAACTCGTTGATGCGCTCGATCGAAAAGACTTTCGCACATAGCTTCGAAAGCACGACGGCCTGGTAGCCGGTGCCGGTGCCGATCTCGAGCACTTTCTCTTTGCCCGTCAGGTCGAGGAGCTCGATCATCCGCGCGACGATGTACGGTTGCGAGATGGTCTGCTTCGCGCCGATCGGCAACGCCGTCTCGCCATAGGCCTGCGAGGCGACGAGCGTGGGAACGAAAAGATGGCGCGGCACTTCGCGCATGGCCCGCAGGATTCGCTCGTCTTTGATGCCGCGGCCGGCGACGTAGCGCTGGACCATGCCTTCGCGCAAGTGGGCGAAGTCGGGCTTCGGCGCCGCGTCAGTTCGCGTTGCCAAGGAGCTCCTCGAGCGATTTGAGGCGTGGGATCGATTCGTGATGGGTGAGGTCGAGGTGCAGCGGCGTAATAGCGATGCATCCACTCTCCACCGCTTCAAAGTCCGTCCCCTCTTCGGGATGCCAAGTCGGTTCGCCGCCGCCAATCCAGTAGTACGTCCGGCCCCGAGGATCCTTCCGCTCGACGATGCCCTCGGAGTAGATGCGCGTGCCGAGCCGGGCCACGCGCACGCCGGTGAAGGCGACAGGGAAGTTGACGTTGAGGATGATGCGCGGATCGCGATGCGAAACGAGCGCCCATCGGATGAGCTTTTCCGCAACCTCGGCACAGCGCTCGAACGAGAATCCTTCGCCGACGAGCGTGGAAAACGCGATCGAAGGAATGCCGAGCAGCGCGCCTTCGAAGGCGGCGGAGATCGTGCCGGAGTAGGTGACGTCGTCGCCGAGGTTGGGGCCGAAGTTGATGCCGGAGACGACGAGGTCGGGACGGTCGTCCTTCATCAGTTTGAGAATGGCCAGATTCACACAGTCGGCGGGCGTGCCGTCGATGATGTACTCGTTCTCGCGGAGCTTCAGCATCCGCAACGGCCGGTTCAACGTGAGCGCATGCGACGCCGCGCTCTGCTCGCGATCCGGCGCAACGACGAGAACTTCGACGCCATCGATGCGCCGGCAGGCATCGGCAAGCGTGCGAAGTCCTTCGCTGTAAATGCCGTCGTCGTTGGTGACCAGGATGCGAGCCATGGCGCGCGCATGGTAGCGCATTGCCTTCGTGGAAAAGTCTTCAACCGCGACTGCGCAGAAGTCTCACGCGAAGACGCGAAGACGCGAAGGAGAACGTCGCAATCTCAAGACTTACCTTCGCGTCTTCGCGTGAGAAGGTTGCGGGTCATGGCTCAGTCTCGTCGAGACGCTGGCGTTTCATCGCCAGCACCAATCGGCGCGCCTCTGCCGGCGGAAGTGTCAGCACAATGAACCTCTCGATTCCACGGAGGTAGTCTTCACGCGATTCGTCGATGATTCGGAGCATGCCGTCTTCCTCTGCATCGGGATCATCGAGGACCGGATAGACCTTCAGCAGTTCGAGGTCGAATGACGGCTTGATGCAGATCGCAAATCGGTGCGTGTCGGGGATCTCGGTCTCGCTGTCTTCGACCTCCTCGATGTTCGTGATCTCTCCGATGATTTCGAGATCGTCAGGCATCGTTCTATTGCACGTTCGCGTTCGCGCGAATGAACTCGTCCACATCCTTCTTCAATCTCGCCTGCGCTTTGCGGTCGATGTAGACCATGTGGCCGGTCTCGAAGTAGTCCATGGAGATGTTTTTGCGCAGGTCGGGATCGAGTTGCATGCGGGCGAAGGTGTAGCGGGTGGCGGCGAAGGGGGTGGCAAGGTCGTAGTAGCCGTTGGCGACGAAGACTTTCATGTAGGGGTTCTGGGCGATGGCGCCGCGGAGCGTTTCGGCGACGTCCACGTAGCGGTTCGAGGCGCGGTCGTAGCTCCAGGGACGCACTTTGCCGGTCAGGATTTCGTAGGGGAGGTCGGTGTCGAATTTCAGCTCGCGGCGGACGTAATCATTCACGACGGCGGTGTACTCGCCGAAGATTGCGGAATACGACGGATCCTGCTCGGTCGATTCGCCGGCGGCGTCTCTGTCGATGCCGGTGAAGCGGCCATCGAGGCGGCCGGCGATGCGGCGCTGGTTGCGCAGGAGCTCTTTGTCGAAGCGATCGATGCGGACGCGGAGGTTTGCGCGGTCGATGTACTCCGGCGAGAGACCGGTCAGTCGCGCCAGTTTCGCGGCGACGTCGCGGCGCTCCTGATCGCTGATGCGGTCGCTCTGCATCAGCGCGTGCGTGTATTCGCCGAGCGCGAACTCCTCGGACTCCGCGACGGCGTGCTCCAGCGTCCCGCTTTGCAGATCGGCCGGCAGGCGCTTGTGATACCAGGCGATTGCCGTGTACGTCGGGAGAAACAACTCGTAGGCGAGGTCGTTTCCGCTGTCGAACGAAGCGGTCTCGAAGTTGAGGATCGACGAGATCAGGACGATGCCGTTGAGATAGAAACCCTGCTGCGCGAGCCAGCCCGAAAGGCCCGCGGCGCGCGTCGTGCCGTAGCTTTCGCCGGCGAGAAACTTCGGCGATGACCAGCGGCCGTAGCGCGTCGTCCAGAGGCGGATGAATTCGCCGACGGACTGGATGTCGGAATCGACGCCGTGAAACTTGTTCGCGTCGGCAAACGGAATGGCGCGGCTGTAGCCGGTGGTGACAGGATCGATGAAGACAAGATCGGTGACGTCGAGAATGCTTCCCTCGTTGTCGACGGTGCGATAGGGCGGCCGGGCGGCGTTGCCCATGTCGTCCGCATAGACGACTCGCTTCGGACCGAACGCGCCCATGTGCAGCCACACCGATGACGATCCGGGGCCGCCGTTGAACGTGTATGTGACCGGCCGGCGCGCAGGATCGGCGCCGTTTTTCGTGTACGAGGTGAAGAAGAAACTGGCGCGCGGTTTCCCTTCTTCATCTTTCATGATCATTGTGCCGGCGTGCGCTGTGTAGCTGATGGTCTGGCCGCCGATGGTGACGGTGTGTTGCGTCGTCGAGACTTTGTCCTTCGCGTCCGCGGATGGTCTGCCGCTTTTAGCGTCGTCGCCCGATCGAGTTATCTCCGGGCGGTCGCCTCGTTCTTCTCCATCCGGCGCGGGGGTAGTGTCGCGCCGGGCGCTCGGCGGTGCAGGCTGCCGGCTCGGCGCGGCTTCCGGCGACTGAGCGAAGAGCGGGAGTGCGGACAGAGTTAGGGCCGCGAGGCAAAGCGCTTTTTTCATGCGGCGAATTGTATGGCAACGCTCGTGACGCTATCGTTGTCCGATGATCAAGAAAGCGACGCCTGTACTGATCGTCGACCGCATCGAGCCACTCCTTCCGCTTTGGGATGCGCTCGGCTTTTCTCGCGCCGCCGAGGTGCCGCATGGCGATGCGCTGGGATTCGTAATCCTGACGCGCGACGGTATCGAAGTGATGTACCAGACCTTCGACAGCGTGCGCGGCGATGAAGCGAAAATGCTCGATGGACCGCGCGCGATCGGCGCCGCGGCAGTCTTCATCGAAGTCGAAGACATCGAGGCGCTTGCGGCGCTGATTCCTTCCGGCACCGATGTGATCGTCGCGCGAAGAAAGACGTTCTACGGATCGACAGAGATCGCGATTCGCGACGGCGCCGGTAACGTGATCACGTTCGCGCAGTTCGTGCCGTCGTAACGGAAGGAGAGCAAGTGACGACTCCAGTTCCTCCCGAGGTCGAGTGCGAGCAGGAGCATGCGGAGCTGATGGTCAGCGATGTTGCTGCTGCGGCGGAGTTCTATAAGACGAAACTCGGATTCAAGATCGGCTTCATGTTCGGCGATCCGCCCAACATTGCCGGCATGAACCTCGGCAACGTGCAGATGTTCCTGCAGC
Organism: Thermoanaerobaculia bacterium; assembly: GCA_963719365.1. Classification (GTDB taxonomy): domain Bacteria; phylum Acidobacteriota; class Thermoanaerobaculia; order Gp7-AA8; family Gp7-AA8; genus JADGNZ01. The sequence continues at coordinate 5,303,178 of OY970380.1, forward strand.
GAGGGGAGCCCAATCCGAAAGGCTGTTCGGTTTACTTCGTCGTTGGCAATGCCGACGAACTTTACGAATTCCAGCGCGCCAGCGGCGTCGAGATCGTCGTGCCACCCGAGGATAGGTTTTACGGGCTGCGCGACTATCGGGTTCGCGATCTGCACGGTTACGAGCTCTCGTTCGGACATCATCTGCACAACGCCGGTCCCGCGATCGAGATTGAGCGTGTCGATGTTTCCGTACGTTTGGAAAAGCGGCTGGCCGCGCTGCTTCACGATCTCGCAGAGCACAACCACATGAGCCTTACGAGCCTGTTCGAAGAGACGTTCCTGCACACGCTAGACGGCGTCGGTCCGCACACGAAGAGCACGTTGCGCTACATCGAGAAACTAAAGACAAAGCACGGCATCGACTACGACAGCCATGGGAGTTATCGGTTCGTGGAGCGGTAGGTTCTTGGCGATGCCGCAGAGCCGCCGGCGCTCGATTGGTGGGTGGCGCGCGGAAGTTGAAACAAGAACGGGTGAGCCTTTTGGCTCGCGCCTTCGCGATTCATTGTTCTGGTTGGTCGGTGGCCTCTCTGCCGGAGGCGAGAGAAAGAACCTTCATTCGAAGTCGCCGCAACGCCGCAAGCAAGCGCGACCACATGGACGTCATGGCATACATATAATGATTCGCAAGTACGACGCGCAAGGGTGACACATCGCTAAGCCAGCGCCGCCTGACCATTTCACCAACAGGCGCGATCACCGGCCCGACACTCGTTAACGGCGGTTCGGATGGATTCTCCGGTTACGGTAATTCATTCATTGGCGACTATCACGAAGCCTTCTATTTCACGTATCCGACAGCGCTTGGCTCTGTGTGGAACACATCGTGGACGACGAACGTCGGTTCCTATGCGAACCCGGCGGAAGACGCTTGGCTGACTGGACTTAAGTAGGTGGAGGTGGGGGCATTTAGCCCTTTGGAGCTCATATCATGCGTCGAATTAGTTTTTTGAGCCTCGTTGGGTGCATTCTAGCGACGGCGCTTGTAGCCCAAGGCACCATTTCGACAATCACCCCCGCTTCCGGACTCACGCGCGGAGGCGACCTCGTCGACATACGCGGAACCAACCTACTGGCCCCTGGGTGTCCTGGTCCGGCCTGCATGACCCTTGTGGTATTCGGAGGCAATTCCGCGCCGATCGTGTTCAACGCGGATGGCGAGATCATCGTCGTCGCACCGGCACATGCTGCCGGTCCGGTCGACGTGGTGATTTCGATCGGCGGCGCTTTGCCCCTTGTTCTGCCCTGCGGCTTCGCATTCCAAACACCTGCCGAAGGCGAGAGCGTCCATTTTCTGCTTCCAATCGCTGGCGCGACAACGGGCGTACTCAATACGACCTGGCGTACCGATGTTTCTGTGACGAACGAGAACGCGGTCCCCGTAACGATCGCCGGTACGACCGTTCAGCCGCTCACGACGAAAACGTTTCTCTTGTCAGGCACGACGGCGTTCCTCGACATCCCGCGGGAGCTCTCCGACGGCGTGACGATCTCGCTCCGCGTACACGACACGACGCATGATGCTGACAACCTCGGCGTCGACGTTCCGGTCGTTCCACCCTCGCAGTTTCGAAAGTCGGTGGTCCTAACCAGTTTGCCTTCCGATTCTCGCTACCGAATGCTCCTCCGGATTTACGGTTATGGTGGCCCCGCATCGGCCGTCGTTCGCGTTCGGGACGCCAATACGGGTACCTTGCTTGACCAGATGACAACCGAGTTGACCGGATCGTCGCCGTCATACGCGCAGATTCCGCTCAGCACATCCGCAACAGCGCCGCGGACGGTGGAGGTCACGACGGCGGGCCGATCCGATCCGCCCATCTGGGCCTTTGTGAGCGTCACAAACAACATCACACAGCAGGTGACTCTCGCCACGCCGCGAGTTGGTGTCGCGGGCACCGCATCCTCCGACGCTCCTCTTCTTGCGACGGGCCACTGGGGCGGGATTGGATGTTTGGAGGTGTCCGAGCAGGATGTATTTCTCGAGGCCACCTGTGCATTCGGAAGCTTCGCGCGGCCGGTACTCGAAGCCGACGGCCACTTTGAGGTGGACGGTAAATGGTTTGGATCCTCGGTGGGTCCGCTCCCGCCGCTACCGATCAGCGATCCGGCGCATTATTCAGGGATCGTCCAAGGCTCGAAACTGATGCTCGTGGTGCATACCGGCTCTCGCGTCTTCGGCCCGTTTCTAGTGGAATTGGGTTCAAAGATGCCTTGTCCGGCAGGCTGCGTGTAGCAACTGATCTTGTGGCACGCGAAAGCACCCTCAAATACATCGAGAAACTAAAGACAAAGCACGGCATCGACTACGACAGCCATGGGAGTTATCGGTTCGTGGAGAAGTAGATCAAAAGAAAAGCGGCTCATCCGGATTCGAATGAGCCGCCCTTTCGATCGATATCGGAGTTTTACTTTGCTTCGATGAACACGAAGCTCTGGTCCCACTGCGAGAACGCGTGGCAGGCAAGACAACCGGTGAAGGCCTGCCCCTTCGGCTTCTTTGGATCCGGTTTGGTCTTGAGCTGCACGAAGGTTTCCATCGTGATGTTCGCGACGTGCTGGGGAGCGCCGCCGGTGTTGAGATTGAACTGCCATTGCGTGCTGATGAGGTGATAGTTGGCGAAGACCGAGCCTGCGAGCAGGCCGCGGTAGTAGTCGTTCACCGCGGAGCTGGCGGGGATCGGCGTGAGCCGCTTCACGTTGACGCCGAGGTCGACCGGCTTCTTCGTAACGGGATCGATCTCGCGATACGGCATCTTGGCAGTCTGCACGTTCGGTCCTGCCGGGTTTTTGGGATCGACGAACACCTTGTCGTTGTCGACCTGCTCGAACGTCGACCAGAAGAATCCCGAAGCGCCTTTGTGAACGATGTGCAGGCCAACGAGGCCAAGGGTGACCGGGTTCGGGAGTGGACTCGGTTGACTGCCATCCGGCGTGTTGTAGACGGTCGCCGACGTCGTGTAGTAGCGGCCCCCCGCGATCTCGGCAGGTGTGAGCACTTTCCACGACGCTTTGAATTCTGTCGATCCCTCGGGGAACAGCACTGTCTTCCCGGCGAGGCCGGCCTTGTTCCAGAGATTGTTGGTGAGGATGTACTTGTACTCGGTGAGGTCGACGAGTTTCTCGTAGCGCACCCAGCGTCCGGAGGCATCGGTGAGGATGCCGCCACCCGCTTGCACGGGACCTTCAGGCTCCGCGACTTTGGCGAAGTCGGCGCCGAGAAGTCGTGCCGCGGGATCGGCTTTCGCGATGTGGCGGAAGGAACGCGGCGCCGCTGTGAAGAGGGCCGGCGCGGCGCACCATCCTTTCGGGCGGCCCGAGGCGACGAAGAGGTCGTCGGTGGACATCTGGGACTGCCACACAAGCGGACCATTGGCGCCGCTCTTCACCTGCACGATCGATCGCGTCAGATCGGCGGAGCACGTCTTCGACGCCGGCCAGTTGTACGCGATGAACTCGTTCCAGGAAAAGATATCGACGTCATCCTGGTTGCCACCGAAGCGAGGACATGGTTTGTCGGGGACCGTGGCACTTCCTTTACCAATCGTGGTCTGACAGGTCGAGCCCGGACACAACCCCGGCTCAGCACAATTCTTAGGCGGCAAAGCGGCGAAGGCGAAAAGGGGAGCGAGTGCAATCAGGGCGATGACGAAGCGTTCGCGAACTCTCAATGTTTGTCCTCCTCGAACATGCGGAGATTAGACAATGGAATCGCGCGATACGTCCGACCTTCATGCGAACGACTGAAGTCCTATCGCTCCAATGAAACAAAACGGGCGGACCTTGCGGCCCGCCCGTTTGTGAATTGCGTTGATTGAAACTTAGTACATGCCGCCCATACCGCCGCCCATTCCGGCGCCTGGGTTGCCGCCGCCGCCACCCTTCTCCTCTTCTTTGATCTCGGAGATGATGGCTTCGGTGGTGAGCATCAGGCCGGCGATGGAGGAGGCGTTCTGGAGCGCCTGCTTCGTGACCTTGGCGGGGTCGATGATGCCGGCTGCGATCATGTCGACCACTTTGTCCTCGCGGGCGTCATAGCCCCAGTTGCCGCCTTTGAGCTTGATCTCGTTCAGCAGGACTGCGGCTTCCTTTCCTGCGTTGAACACGATCTGGCGGAACGGCTCTTCGAGCGCGCGGCGGATGACGTTGACGCCAACCTTCACGTCGCCCTCGGCCTTGACCGCTTCGACGGCAGCGATCGCTCGAAGGAGTGCGACGCCCCCACCTGGAACGATGCCTTCCTCTACAGCGGCCTTGGTCGCATGCATTGCGTCTTCGACGCGGGCTTTCTTTTCTTTCATCTCGGTTTCGGTTGCGGCGCCGACTTTGATGACGGCAACACCGCCCACGAGTTTGGCCAGACGCTCCTGGAGCTTCTCGCGGTCGTAATCCGAGGTCGTGTCTTCGATGAGGCCACGAATCTGCTTCACGCGGCCGGCGATGACGTCCTTGCGGGACTTGTCGTCGGTGTCGGTGACGAGCGTGGTGTTGTCCTTATCGATCGTGACGCGCTTGGCGTCGCCGAGGTCTTCCCACTTGACGTTCTCGAGCTTCACGCCGATGTCTTCGGAGATCAGCTTGCCGCCGGTGAGGATGGCAATGTCTTCGAGCATGGCCTTGCGGCGGTCGCCGAAGCCCGGCGCCTTGACGGCGGCGACGTTCAGCGTGCCACGAAGCTTGTTGACGACGAGCGTGGCCAGGGCCTCGCCTTCGACGTCTTCGGCGATGATGAGGAGCGGCTTGCCCTGACGAGCGGTCTGCTCGAGGATCGGGAGCAGGTCCTTCATCGAGGAGACCTTCTTCTCGTAGATCAGGATCTTGGCGTTCTCGAGGACCGACTCCATGCGCTCCGGATCGGTGACGAAGTACGGCGAGAGGTAGCCGCGGTCGAACTGCATGCCTTCGACGACTTCGAGGACGGTGTCGAGGCCGCGCGCTTCTTCGACGGTGATGACGCCGTCTTTGCTGACCTTCTCCATTGCCTGGGCGATGATGCTGCCGATCTCGTCGTCGCTGTTCGCGGAGATCGTTCCGATGTGGGCGATGTCCTTGCCCTCAACCGGCTTGGCCAGCTTGTCGATCGATTCGACGGCAGCCTTGACGGCGATCTCGATGCCGCGCTTGACGTCCATCGGGTTGGCACCGGCGGTGACGTTCTTGATGCCTTCGCGGTAGATGGCCTGGGCCAGAACCGTGGCGGTGGTGGTGCCGTCGCCAGCCATGTCGGAGGTCTTGGAAGCGACCTCGCGGACCATCTGGGCTCCGGCGTTTTCCATTTCATCTTTGAGCTCGATCTCCTTGGCGACGGTGACGCCGTCCTTGGTGATCGTGGGGGAACCGAACTTCTTCTCGATGACGACGTTGCGGCCACGGGGGCCCAGGGTCACTTTGACCGCGTCGGCGAGCTTGTTGACGCCGCGAAGAATCGCCTGACGGGCGTCTTCACTGTACGTAATGCGCTTTGCCATTGGTTTTCTCCTTCTTTCTTGGGTTGCTTACTCGACTACGGCGAGGACTTCGTCTTCGCGGAGGATGGTGTACTCGACGTCATCGATCTTGATATCGGTGCCGGAGTATTTGCCGATGAGGACCGTGTCGCCCTTCTTGACGTCGAGCTTCATGCGCTTTCCGTCCTCGGAAAACTTGCCGTCGCCAACCGCGATGACTTCCGCCTGCTGGGGCTTCTCTTTGGCCGTGTCCGGAATGATGATTCCGCCGCGCACCTGCTCTCCTGTTTCCTTGCGGGTGACGACGATCCGGTCATACAACGGACGAAGTTTCATAGACATCTGTGCTTCTCCTTTCGCTTTGATACTTGGATGGATTCGCGGCAGAACGCCACGAAATTGTTTGCTCATTCGAAGGTGAGTGATTAGCACTCAAGCCTCGGGAGTGCTAACAATATGTTCGAGGCTTTATTCTGTCAAGGGATATGACGGAATGACACATCAATGACCCGCGGCGCGATGGCGGGCAGGAGGCCGCACGTCGTCGTTGACGATGGTTCCCACCGCAGCCTGTCCGGGCGGCGTCGCGGTGTTGTCCGTGCCGGTGATGACGATGTTGAAGGTCTCATCCGGCTCGAAAGTCGTGTCGCCGTTGACAGCGACGGTGAAGGTTTTGGTCACGTCGCCCGGCTGGAAAACGAGCTCGCCGCTGCCTGCGATGTAGTCCGATCCGGCGGTCGCGCTTCCATCCTGCGTCTGCCAGCGCACGCGGCTGACGCTCGCCGACGGTGCGGACAACGTCGCCGTAAACGTTACGTTGAACGTCCCGCTGTTCCCCTCGGCGAACGTGAGATTGCCGATCTGCACCGACGGCGCGGGCGGTCCGCCTAAGTCGTCGTCGATGATGGTTCCGGCGCCAGACGTGTCCTGGAAGGTGGCGTTGATTGCATTCGAAAGTTGCACGCTGAAGGTCTCGTTCCCTTCGACGATCGCGTCGCCGATGACGGGCACGCTGATGGTTTTCGTTGTCTCTCCGGCGAGGAATGTCAGCGTCCCTGACGTGGCGAGGAAATCGACGCCGGAAGTGGCTGTCCCGCTCACAGTCTGATAATCCACGGTGACGGTCAGCGTTGGACTGGCGGGCTGCAGCGTCACGTTGAAGATGGCCGGCGTCGTGCCGCTGTTGCCTTCCGTGACGCTCACGTCGTTAATGCTGATCGTGGTGAGGACGGGGAACGAAGATGTGTTGTTGTCCGGCCGCGGGTCGGACGTACTGCTGGACACGGAGGCTGTGTTCGTAACTTGCGCGGCCGTATCGACGGTGAGTACGAACTCGGCGGTGGTCGTCTTTCCCTCGAATCCGGGCAGGATGCCGATCGAGCAGTTGATGGTTCCGGTTGCGCCAGGCGCGGGCGTGCTGCAGTTGAAGGCCGGTCCGCTGTTCTGCGACCAACTGACGAAGGTGCTGCCCGAGGGAACGGCGTCGGTGAGGGTCACGCTTGCGGCGTCATTCGGGCCGGCATTGCGCACGACGATGGCGAAGGTGGTGCCGCCGCCGGATACGGCAACGGAGACATCGGCCGATGGAGGCGCCGTCGTGATCACCGTCGTCCGCGTGGCGGTGTTGTTCGCCGTGTTCGGATCGGTTTCGTCCGCGGTGATGCTGGCGCTGTTGCTCAGCGTCGTCTCCTGCGAAACGCCGTTGTTGACGCGGAAGGTGAACGTGAACACGGGCTGGTCGCCGCCGCGCACATCGAACTTCGGCGCCGTGCAGACGATGTTGCCGGTCGCGCCAACGGCGGGAGTGGTGCAGTGGAAATCGCCGATCGGGTCGGCAACGCTGGCAGAGAGGAAGGTCGTATTCGCGGGAACGGCATTTGTGAGTGTCGGGTGGTTCGCGGTGGACGGGCCTTTGTTGGAAATGACGACTTGAAAACTCGCCGTCGCCCCAGCGCTGGCGGATACAGCCCGTTCCATCGAGTCGATTGCGAGGTCGGCGGACGCGGTCGATGAGCCGGCGATGCCCGTCGAGGCGCTGCTGCTGTTGTCCGAGGTGTCCGGGTCGGGTGTGGGCGAGGTGATTGTGGCCGTGTTGGTGATCGAGCCGCTCGGTGCGGCAGACGATGTCTTCACGGAAAGTATGAATCGGACTGTCCCTTCCACCGGCATCGTCGCTGCGGTGCAAGTAACCGTTCCGCCCGATCCGACAGCGGGCGTGCTGCAGGTGAATGTGGGGTCCGAGGAATCGAGAGAGACGAAGGTGGTGCCGGCCGGCAGGGGATCGGACATCGCCGCGTTCGACGCGTTGTCAGGTCCGTTGTTGAAGACGAAGATCGAGTACGCGATCGTGTCGCCGGCCGATGCGGACTCGGCGCCGCTCTTGGAGATGACGAGGTCTGCGCTCTGGGCCTCCACAGTTGCTGCTGTGAAGACGGCGGTACAGAAGACCAGGACTGCGAGCTGATTGCGCATGAAGTACGAACATTTATAGCGCAGGTTCCGGTTTGACTGTGCTGAACATCACGCCCACCGGCTGTTCTTCGGGTGCGAGTGCGGCAAATTCGTCTTCGATCGTCGTGCCATCGCTGGGAATCTCGCCGCTCGGTTTCTTGCGCAGCTTGTCCATGTAGACGTAGAAGACGGGCGTCACGAAGAGTGTCAGCGTCTGCGAGAAGAGAAGTCCGCCGACGACGGCCAGTCCGAGCGGACGGCGTGATTCGGCGCCCGCGCCGAAGCCGAGCGCGATCGGGATCGTGCCCATCAGCGCGGCCATCGTAGTCATCATGATCGGCCGGAAACGAACGACGCATGCTTCGTAGATGGCATCGACGGAGCTCTTTCCCTGCTTCTGCGCTTCGAGCGCGAAGTCGACCATCATGATGCCGTTTTTCTTGACGAGGCCGACGAGCATGATGATGCCGACGAAGGCGTAGATCGACAGATCGACCTTGAACACGAGCAGCGTCAGGAGCGCGCCGAAGCCGGCAAAGGGGAGGGCCGAGAGAATCGTCAGCGGATGGATGAAGCTTTCGTAGAGGATGCCAAGCACCATGTAGATGACAGCGACGGCGATGAGGAGCAGCAGGCCGAGTCCCTGCAGCGACGACTGGAATGCTTGTGCCGTACCCTGGAAGGACGTGGTGACGTTCGCCGGCAGGGTAACTTTCGCGGCGTCATTGATCTCGGTGACGGCGGCGCCGAGGGACGTGCCCGGTTTGAGATTGAATGACAGCGTGACCGACGGCGCCTGACCGGAGTGATTGACCGCCAGCGGACCAACGGTGGGAACGAGTTTCGCCACGGCGTCGAGCGGAACGAGCTGCCCCGAGGAGGAGCGGACGTACAGCATCGACAACGCTTGCGGATTTTTCATGAACTCGGGATCGAGCTCCATGATGACCTGATACGTGTTGTTCGGCGCGTAGATCTGCGACACCTGTCTCGTTGCATACGATGAGAAGAGCGCGTCTTCGACCTGGTTCGGCGTGAGGCCGAGCGTTGCGGCGCGGTCGCGGTTGATCTCGACGGAGACGGTTGGATTGCGCAGGAAGAGATCGGTATTCACGTCGACGAATCCCGGTAGCGTGCGCATTTTGTCCATCATCTTCTGCGAGGCGTCGTAAAGCGTGGCCGTGTCGGCGGATTGCAGTGTGTACTGGTACTGGGAGTTGGCCTGACGTCCGCCGAGACGAATCGGCGGAGGGTTCTGCAGCGAAACGCGGAAACCCGGAATGGCGTTCAGCTTGGGACGCAAATCGTTCATCACATCGTCGATCGAGGCTTTGCGCTGGGATTTCGGAACGAGGCGCAGGGAGATGACGCTGCTATTGCCCCCACGGACAAACGAGAAAAACGCGGCCACGCGCGGATCTTTAGCAACGATGTCCATGGCCATTTTCTGATGACGTACCAGTTCCGGGAACGACGTTCCCTGCGCGGCTTCGAGGCTGATGCGCACCTCGTTCTGGTCTTCGTTCGGGATGAAGCCCTTCGGAATGATGATGAAGAGCCAGACCGTCGCGGCGAGGATGGCCAGCGACAACATCAAAGTCATCGCTCGCTGCCGCAGCGCGAAGCGGAGGCCGCTTTCATAAAGCGAGAGCATGCCATCGAACATCCTCTCCGTCGCCTGATACAACTTGCCGTGCTTCTCGTTTTTGTGCGCGCGGAGGAACTTCGCGCTCAGCAGCGGCGTGAGCGTGAGCGAGACGAAACCGGAAACGAGGATTGCCGATCCGATCGTCACGGCGAACTCGTGGAAGAGACGCCCGAGGATGCCGCCCATGAAGAGGATGGGGATGAAGACGGCGGTCAGCGAGATCGTCATGGAGATGATCGTGAAGCCGATCTCCCTCGATCCATTGAACGCCGCTTCCATCGGCTTCTCGCCCATCTCCATGTGCCGGACGATGTTTTCCAGCATGACGATGGCATCGTCGACGACGAAGCCGACGGAGAGCGTGAGCGCCATCAGCGAGAGGTTGTCGAGCGAATAGTCGAACAGGTACATCACGGCGAACGTGCCGACAATCGAAAGCGGAAGCGCCAGGCTGGGAATGATCGTGGCCGAGACGTTTCGCAGGAAGAGGAAGATGACCAGGATGACGAGGAAGAGCGTGAGCAGCAGCGTGAACTTGACGTCATCGACCGAGGCGCGGATGGAGTCGGCGCGGTCGCGATGCACCTGCAGATCGACCGACGCGGGGAGCTGGCTGCGGAATTGCGGCAGCAGCGCACGAACGCGATCGGAGACCTCGACGGCATTCGTTCCCGGCTGCTTCTGCACCGCCAGGATGAAGCCGGGCTTTCCGCGGAACCAGGCCATGGTCTGGTTGTTTTCAACGTCGTCGAGGACGTTGCCAAGCTCGCCGAGGCGGACTGGCCGGCCGTTGCGGTAAGCGACGATGATCTTGGCGTAGTCGGCGGCTTTGAATAGCTGCCCGTTCGCCTGCACCGTGTAGTTCGTGAAGGGACCGGTAAGTACGCCGCCGGGAAGGTTCACGTTGTTGGCGCGGATGGCGGCCGCCACCTCGTCGATGCCGACACCGCGCGTGGCAAGTTGTCGCGGATCGAGCTGCGTGCGCACGGCGTACTTTTGCGCGCCGTAAACCTGCACCTGCGCTACGCCTTCGATCGCCGAAATGCGAAGCGCCATCATCGTCTCGGCGTACTCGTCGAGCTGATACAGCGGCATGTTTTCGGAGGTGATGGCGAGATACAGAACGGGCGTGTCGGCGGGGTTGACTTTGTTGTATGACGGGGGCGCCGGCATATTCGGAGGCAACTGGCGTCCTGCGGCGGCGATGGCGGCCTGCACGTCCTGGGCTGCCGCGTCGAGGTTGCGATTCAGTGCGAATTGCAGCGTGATCGAGGTCGATCCGAGCGACGACGAGGAGACCATCGAGTCGAGGCCGGCGATCGTCGAGAACTGACGCTCCAGCGGCGTGGCCACCGAAGCGGCCATCGTTTCCGGGCTCGCACCCGGCAGCGATGCGTTGACGTTGATCGTCGGGAAGTCGACGTTCGGCAGATCGCTGACCGGCAACTGCCGGTAGGCCATGATTCCGAACAGCACGATGGCGAGCATGACCAACGTCGTCATGACGGGACGGCGGATGAAGATGGCGGCGATGTTCATGGTGTGGGTGGCTCGGTGATCGGGTTGCTTGGTTGCTTGGTTTCTGGGTTGCCGGGTTGTCAGGTTGCCGTTATCGAGGTGCTCGGTTGCTGCGTTGCCTGGCGATACGAGCTACGTTTCGACTTGGCAACCCAGCAACCTTGCAACCAAGCAACCCAATTCACAACGACTTCTTCACTTCCACTTTGCTCTTCGGTGTCAGCCGGATCTGGCCATCGGTGACGACGGTGTCGCCGGGATTGACGCCCTTGCCGATGACGGCCTGGTTATCAATCTGCTGCACGACCGTCACCGGCCGCATCTGGATTCCGTTCCCCTCGGTGACGACATAGACGTACTGCCCCTTCTGGCCGTTCTGCAAAGCCTGCATCGGCACGACGGTGGCGTTGCGGCGATTGGACAGCGTCATCGCAACGTTGACGAACTCGCCCGGCCAGAGGACGCGGCCCTCGTTCGTGAACGTCGCTTTGAGCGTGATCGTGCCGGTCTGCGGGTCGACGGCGTTGTCGATGAACGTGAGCTTGCCATTTTGAACGGCGCCGCCGCCTTGTTGCGGCGAAGCAGTTACCGGCACGTTGCCCAGACCTCGGGCGCGCACATCGCCAAGCTGCGATTCGGGAACGGAGAAGGTGACGTACACCGGCGTGATCTGGTTGATCGCGACGAGCGGCGTCGTGTCGTTCGCTTTGACGAGATTGCCGGCTTGCACCTGCAGGCTGCCGGTCCGGCCATCAATCGGCGAGCGGATGTCGCAGTAGGCGAGTTGAAGACGAGCGTTGTCCGCCGCAGCGCGGTCTGCCGCCACGATCGCGCGCGCAGCCTCGGCACCCGATACGAATTTGTCGTACTCCTCGCGCGTGACGTAATCCTTTTTCACGAGCTCCGCATACCGCTTCGCTTCGGCGTCGGCATTCTTCGCCTGCGCTTGATCGCGATTCAAGTTCGCTTCCGCCTGCGCCAGCGCGGACTGGTACGGCCGCTCATCGATGGTGAAAAGGCGCTGGCCTTTGCGGACGTCGTCGCCCTCGCGAAACCAGACGCGCTGAAGCTGCCCGGCCACGAGCGCGCGGACGGCCACGCTGGAAATCGGTTGCACGCTGCCGATGACGCGCACTTCCACCGGGACGTCTCGCTGTTCGGCGGAAGCAACGGTGACGGGAACCCGCTCCTCTGCCTGTTTTTCTTTTTTCTCGGCGCATCCGATGAGCATGGCGAGGAGCGTGGCCCCGATCGCGGCCGCGGTGATGGCGCGAAGGCCGGTCAACTTCATTGAGATCATCGTGTTCATTTTCCTTGCGGCGCGCCCGTCGGTGTGAGCGTGCCCGTGTCGTGTGCGAGCTGTGCAACTGTGAGGAACCAATCCGCGCGCGCCTGAACTTCCTCAGCCCGTGCATTTTCCAGTGCGGACTCGGCGGTGAGGAGGTCGAGGATGCTTCCGATCCCGGCGCGATAGCGGCCCTGGGCGACGTCGGCGGACTCCTGCGCGTCGTGGAGAAGTGCGCGGCTGGTGGCCAGTCTCTTCACCGCGGTCTGCAGATCGTAGTAACTCGTCCAAACCTGAAGACCGGCCTGCTGCTCGAGGCCGCGGGCGTTCTCGGAGGCGAGCTGCGTCTCGAGCTCGGCGGCGCGAATGTCGTACGTGTTGCGAAAGCCGGTGAAGAGCGGGAAGCGAAACGAGAGGCCGGCGGAGTAGGAGGTCAACCGCCGTTGCAGCCCATTCCCGAAAACGGGTGCGACGTTGGCGCCGAGGCCGAGCGACGGCAACCCCTGCGATCGCACGACTCTCACACGCGCACGCGCCTGCTCGACCGCGGCGCGCGCGGCCGCGAGGTCGGGACGATCGGTGACCGCGTGCGCGATCAGCGCGTCGACGGCATCGCTGACTTGCTGCGTGGGAACATCGACAGGAAGCTCGCCGACTTCGAACGGCGTCGTCGCAGGCAAACCCATCGTCGTGGCGATCGTGCCGCGTAGTTTGTGAAGGTTTCCATCGATCGTTTCGTACGTCAGTTGCGCCTGCGAGAGAGCCGTCCGCGCCTGCAGCTCGTCCGCGATCGTGGCGACGCCGGCTCGATGCCGCGCCTCCGCCGAATCGAGGCTGGTCTGGCGTTCCTTGATCGTCGCGGCCTGCGCCGTGAGCAACGCTTTGGCATCGAGGTATTCGTAATAGGCCTGCTCGACGCGAAGGATGACGTCCTGGATGGCCTGGTTGTGCGTGTAGTCCGCCGCGATGAGCGTCTGCCGCGCCGCCTCGGCTTCCGCATTGCGGCCTCCGAAGTCGAAGAGGAGATAGTCGATCGACAGATTCGGCGCAATGAGCGTGGTGCTGGCTCCGGCGCCGGGGGTCGTGTGTGCACGCGTCAGCGAAGCGTCGAGGTCGACGGTCGGAAGATAGGCCGCGCGCGCGCTGCCGAGGTTCGCTTCGGAGACGCGCGTGTTGAGCCAGGTCGTCCTCGTCAGCGGATTGTTCGACAACGCCAGCCCGGCGATCTGCGCCAGCTCCAGCGGAGCGCCGGCAGGCGGAAGAGCGAGATCGCCCGGCGCCGGCACGGGCGGAGGAATCGCTTTCGCGGGCGGCGTCCATTGCGCGGACGGAGCGACAGGCGATCCGACGCCATGAGTGGAAGGATTGGTGACCGTCTCGATGTCACGCAGGCTGGCGCACGAGGCGAGAAAAAGGACCGTAATCGGGATGAGTGTTTGTCTGAGCATTACCGAAGTCGATTCCAACAGATGCAGGAGTTGCTACGGTTACAAAGCTGTAGCGTTGAAGGGGGAGTGAATCAGAGATCAGGGGAAGCAGAGATCAGAGACCAGGGAAACAGAGAGTGGAGGTTAGTGGATTCGTCGATTCGTGGATTAGATCGGAGATCGGTTGATCAGAGATTAGTGGATCAGGACCCGCCGGAATGATCCTCTGATCTCTGATCTCTGATCTCTGATTTCGTTGTCCATTGTCCATTGAAAACGGCGCCCCCTTGCGGAAGGCGCCGTTTTCGAAGCGGATGTCGCGACGTTAGCGTCGCTGCACGATCGCGCCCGCCGCGGCGAGGGCGATGCAGAGCATGAGAAGCGCGAGCGGTGAGATTGCCGGAATGTTCGCTGCCGGGATCACCGTGATGGTCGATGTAGCAGTGTTGTTGGCCGGATTCGGATCAGCACTTGTGACCGCCGCGGTCACGGAGGCCGTGTTCGTAATCGGGCCCGGCGACGAAGGCAGGATCACCGTCAATGTGAAGGTAGCAGAGGCGCCATTGGCGAGCGTACCGGCGTTGCAGGTGATGGTCGTCGTACCGCTGCACGCGCCCGCCGGCGTGGCCGACTGAAACGTCGTACCCGGTGGAAGGATGTCGGTGACGGTGACGGCCGTAGCGGTACTCGGACCGCCGTTCGTGGCCACGATCGTGTACGTCAGGGGCAGTCCTGTGCCGTAAGGACCGGGAGCGGGAGTCTTGGTGATCGAAAGATCCGCTGTTGCCAGCGCGATCGTGGTGACGGCCGTGGAACTGTTGTTGGCCGGATTTGGATCAGCCGATGATGCGGTCACCGTTGCCGTGTTGCTACTTGGTCCGAGCGGTGCGGCCACGGCGATCTGCACGACGATGGAGAAGGTGGCTGATGTGCCGGCCGTGAGCGTCGCGATGGAGCAGGAGACGGTGCCGGTTCCACCCGCCGGCGGGTTCGTGCAGATGAAGGCCGGTCCGGTCAACTGCGACTCGGAGACGAACGTGGTGTTCGGCGGCAGCGTGTCAGCCATCGTGACGCTCGCCGCGTCCGACGGGCCGTTGTTTGTGACATTGATGCTGTAGGTGAGGTTCGATCCGTTGGACGTAGCCGCGGGCGCCGTCTTGACGATCGAGACGTCCGCGCTGGCCGTGACGGTCGTTAACGCCGTGGACGTGTTGTTGCCCGGATTCGAGTCGGTGGTCGTGGTTGTGACGTTGGCAGTATTGGAGATCATCGCGCCGGCTGCGCCCGGGCTGATGTGGACGGTGATCGAGAACGTTGCCGAGCCGGGGGCAAGCGAGGCGATCGTGCAGTTGACCGTGCCGGTGCCGCCCACGGAAGGCTTCGTACAGGAGAACGTTGAGCCAGTAGTCTGCGACTCGGAGACGAACGTCGTATTCGCAGGCACGGCATCGCTCAGTGCGGCGCTGGATGCGTTTGACGGGCCGTTGTTCGTCACGGTGATCGTGTAGGTGATGTCCGTACCGGCATTCGCCGCCGCCGGTCCGATCTTGTTGACCGCCAGATCGGCAGACGCCGTAACCGTCGTGACCGCGGTGGCGCTGTCGTTACCCGGGTTCGTATCGGCATTCGGACCGAAGATGCTTGCGGTGTTGCTCAGGGTTCCGGTGAAGCTCGGATCAATGTTTGCCGTCAGCGTGAACTGCGCGCTTGCACCGGAGCCAAATGTGCCGATCGAGCAGTTCACATTGCCGTTGTTGCCTGCACCTGGGTTCGTGCAGACAAACGCCGGGCCGGTGTTCTGAATGATCGACGCGAAGGTCGTACCGGCCGGCAGGGGATCGTTGAACTCGGCGGGCGATGACGTATCAGGGCCGTTGTTCGAAGCTGTGATCGTCCAGGAGATCGTGCCTCCCGCGGTAGCGGCCGGAGGTCCGGTCTTCGTAATGGCGAGATCGCTCGTCACGACGGTGAGGAACGTCAGACTGCTGTTGTTATCGGGATCCGGGTCGGTGGTTGACGACAATACGCTGGCGGTGTTCTCGAATGTCGTGCCGCTCTGGGTTCCTGGCGGAATGTGGCCGGTGAGTGTAAACGTCGCGGTCGCGCCGGCAGCGAGGCTGGCGATCGTGCAAGTGACGGTTCCTCCGGAGCCCTGTGAAGGCTGACTGGTGCAATCGAACGCCGGTCCGCTGTTTTGGACAATCGAGTCAAATGTCATCGTGCCCGGCAGCGTGTCAGTGAGAGAGAAGCTGAGGGCCGGGTCCGGGCCGGAGTTCTCGACGGAGATCGAATAGGGGACGCCGGTATCAGGTGCCGCAGTTGATGGGCCAACCTTTTGAACGCCGATATCAGCTTGAGGGATGGGAACCGTCACGGAAGCCGTGCCGGAGTCGTTTTCGTTATTTGGGTCGTCGGGCGACGTGCCGGTAGCGATGTTCGTGAACGTCGTGCCCTGCGCTGTGGCTGGAGGGATATTCGCGACGAACGTGAAATCCGCGCTCGATCCAGCTGTGAGTGTGGCGATGGTGCAGGTGATCGTTCCGTTCGTTCCTGGGGAAGGCTGGCTGCTGCAGTCGAACGCCGGGCCGTTGTTCTGACTCAAGGAAACGAAGTTCATCCCCGGCGGTAGAGGATCGGTGAGCTGGACAGTCGTGGCATCGGCGTCGCCGCCGTTGAAGATCGTTACATCGAACGACACGTCGCTGCCGGCAGCCGCGCTCGACGGGCTGCTTTTTGTGACTGACAGGTCGGCTTGCGCGAGTGCCGGTGAGGCGAGTCCCAGAAAAGCGATGCAGGCAGTGGCGAGAGAAAGGAAGGTTGTGCGAAGTTTCACGGTGCAAGATTACAGTAACTGATCGAGGACTGTGTAGTCCCTGCCTTGCGACTTGGCGACGGCTTCATAAGTGATTTTTCCGTTATAAACATTGACACCTTCCGCGAGTCCGGCATCACTTATGGCCTTCTTGAAGCCGAGCGACGCAATCTTGCGCGTATAGGGCAGCGTGGCGTTCGTTAAAGCAATCGTCGATGTGCGCGGCACGGCACCCGGCATATTTGCGACGCAATAATGGATGACTCCGTCGACTTCATAAACAGGATCGGAGTGCGTCGTCGCGTGCGCGGTTTCGACGCAGCCGCCCTGGTCGATGGCCACGTCGACGATGACGGAGCCTTTCTTCATCTCGCTGACCATGGCCCGCGTGACGAGCTTCGGTGCCGAGGCGCCGGGAATGAGCACGCCGCCGATGAGGAGATCGGCGTGGCGGCAGGCATCGGTGAGATGCGCTTTGTTCGACGCCAGCGTCTGAACCTTGCCCATGAAGATGTCGTCGAGCTGGCGAAGGCGATCGAGATTCGTGTCCAGAATCGTGACGCGTGCGCCGAGTCCGACCGCCATCTTCGCTGCGTTGGTACCGACGACGCCGCCGCCGATGATGACGACGTCGCTGGGCAGCGTTCCCGGCACACCGCCGAGCAGGACGCCACGTCCGTTGTTGGGTTTGTGCAGGTAGTACGCCCCCACATGCACCGACATCCTCCCTGCCACCTCGGACATCGGGGTCAGCAGCGGCAGCGTGCGTTTGCGCTCGTCGGTGATCGTCTCGTAGGCGATGCCGGTGATTTTCTTTTTCAACAATGCGGCGGTGAGATCGGGAACCGGCGCGAGATGAAGATAGGTGAAGAGCAATTGTCCGTCTTTGAGCCGCGCCAGATCGGCCTCGATCGGTTCCTTCACTTTCACGATCATCTCGGCCCGTTCGTAAACTTCATCGGCCGAGGCGAGGATGGTGGCGCCAGCCGCGGCGTATTCATCGTCGCCGAAACCGCTGCCGTTTCCGGCACCGGATTGCACGTACACGTTGTGACCGTCCGAGGTCAGGTCCTGCGCGCCCGAGGGCGTCATCCCTACGCGATACTCGTTGTTCTTGATCTCAGTCGGTACACCGATGCGCATGAGCGTCGTTCTCCGTTAGAAGGTGATTGCGCGCGGAGGAGTCTCCACGCAGCAGGGGGCGTATTCTAGCCCGCATTTCTCACACTATCAGCGGCTCCCATGAATCGAGCGCCTTCTCCCCCCGCGCTTTTTGCGGGGGGAGAAGGTGGCGAAGCCGGATGAGGGGGGCATTGCAAGATGGGACACACGTTCGTGCGAGCGTGACCAATTGAAAAGCCAGAGTTTGGGCGACGTTGACGCGACAGCCAAACGGCCCCCTCATCCGCCTTCGGCACCTTCTCCCCCACTGAAAAAGCGTGGGGGAGAAGGCGCTCGATGGGAGAGCTGGGATAAAAGTGTGAGAAATGCCAGCTAACGGTTTCGCGGTCGTGCAGTCTCGCGGGGATTCACCCTCGAGACCGCACGTAATCGCGTAAGGCCGCGACCGCGCTAGTGGCCTCTCCGTCCCGCCATCCGGCCGGCAGGTGTTTGTGCCGCCTTCGTCCAGCCGATGTCGATCATCTCGTTGAGCGTGAGATCGACTGCGTTGGATGGAAGGTCTGAGCTGATATTCGGCTCCATCAGCAGATTTGGCGAGGCCGAAACGTCGAAGTGGTACATCGACGAGCCCTGAGCAAATGTCGTGGGAACGTAGAGCTTGGGATGACCGGAAGTATCGGCACCCGCGAGAAGTGAGGAGTCGGCGAAGATGAGCACGGTCACATTCGAGCCGAGCGCCGCGCGGATGGCAGCACCGTCCGCCTGACTGACGCCGATGGTCGGAATCGAGATCGTGTCGTCGGTGCCTCCCAACGGCGGAATGCTGGCGGGGACGTTGTCGGCGATGATGACGGCGGTGGCACCGGCGAGCTGCGCATTCTTCGCTTTTACGGTGAAGTTGCAGGTGCCGCGGTCGATCAGTGCGATGCGTCCGCTGATCGAGCCGCCGTTCGTGATTGCCGTGCAGCCATCGAGCGGCTGCGTCGCAGCGACATTTCCGTTGACGCCAGCTACGGTCAGTTTCGGTCCAAAGCCGGCGGTGTTGATTTGATACGGCTTGTTGAGAGAGGCCGGTGAACTGATGCGAAGCGTCGGCGTGCCGCCGAGGAAGGTGAGCGCGGCCGCGGTGGTCGAAGCGCCGTCCCAAACGAGCTTTTGATCGTTGATCGACGATGCGAGCCGTTGCGCGTTGGTCATCTGATTCCAATGAAGTCCCGCCGTCGAATCGAACATGTGTTGTTCGAAAACGCTGGGGAGCGCGGGCTTGCCGAGCAAGGCGCCGGTAGTGCCGTCGGTGACGCCGATGAAGCCGAGTCCGTGCCCGAGCTCATGAAGGAGCACGGTGAGGAGGTCTTCCTTTGCGCCGTGATTGCCGTCGAGGCCGTAATACCAGGCCAGACTGCCGCCGAGACAAGTGGGCAAGTCGAGCGCGCTACTGAATTCCGCCACGATATGGGCTTTGCTCGTCGGGTCGGTAATCGGCTTCGTTGGGTTGACGAGATCTTTGCCTGCGATGGCATCGGCGAGAGCGGCTGGATACCAGACGTTCTGTTGCGGCGCGCCACTGAAGTTGCTGATGAAGGTCGCGGCGCTGGCCTGACCGAGGACGGCGGAGTTCGCGCTGCAGTCGAGGTTGGCGAAACTGGCGTCGACGAGAATGTCGGTTTTGGATTCGAGCAGCGAGCCCCAGATGGCGGCGGCGCGCTGAAAAACGATCAGGCGCTGCTGGCCGATCGTCGTTCCGGGATTGCCCGGCAGCGGCGCAACCGGAGTGTTGTCGTTGAATCCGACACCCGCTGTGTTCGTGTTGCGGATGACGATACGAGCGCCCGCGAATGCCTGCACTGATGCAAGAAGAAGTGAAGCGCCAAAGAGTGCGATCAGTTTTTTCATGATTAGTGAGCCTGTTTTTCTGTCGCCGGCGCAGCGGTTTTCTGACCGGCCATGAAGTTCCGGGCGGCGGTCTCGTTGTCGACGCAGGCGTGCGATCGGGTGCCGTCCGCGTTGATGCGGACCAGAACGACTTCGTGGGCTGGCGCAGCGATCGAGACCATTCCCTTCGCGTCGGTGATGCTCTCGCCGGTTGCTGCCGGGAACAGTGCGCTCAATGGCACAGTGCTTACGGCTGCTTGTTTTGCTGCCGGCTGTTTCAGCGCCGTCGCCTTTTTCGACTTCGGTGCGGAGAACGCGGCGCCGGTAACGAAGGTGAGGATGAGTGCAGCGAAGATGATTCGTTTCATGAATGGCTCCCGTAAGAAGATGATGGCTGGAGGGCGAGAACGAATTCTAGCAAGGTAAAAATACACGGCTCGGAGTCAGGACTGTGACGTTCGGCCGGAAACCGATTGTTCTTATGGCTTCGCAAGTGCGTAAAACAGACGCGGCGCCCGAAGGCGCCGCGATCGAATCGAAGAGCAAAACGTTAATGACCGCGCCTGCCCGGCATGCGCGCATTCACCGTGAACGCCGAAGGGTTGAGCTGCTTCGCCGCGGCGAGAGCATCGACGAGACCGTAGCCGTAGGTCGTATCTTGTCCAGAGGCGCCGAGGTCCTTGGCGGTCTGCTCGAGCGCGGTTGCGACGTTGTTGTTCGTGGAGTTCGGCGAAACCGCCCAGACCAGCGCGGCGGTTCCGGCCGCGTGAGGCGTGGCCATCGATGTGCCGCTCAGGAGCGCGAAGAGCTCAGTCAAGCCGTGGCTGTCGAAGCTCATGGTCAGCGTTGCATTTGGCGTGGCCAGCAGCGCCAGACCGTCCGCGCGCTCGATCAGAGCCATGGGCGGAAGGGTCGTGACGTCGGTCTTCGTCAAGCCGCTGAAGCCGGGTGTGACGACCGGGTTCGCGTTGCTGTAAACCACGACGCCGATGGCGCCCTTGGCCAGAGCGTTCCGCGTTTTTGCCAGGAACGTGAGACTTGTGCCGGCAGGATCGGTACCACCACGCTCGATCAGCGCGATCTTTCCGCTGACGCTGGCCGGGATCTCCGTTGCGTTGCCAGTGCCGCAGGAAACAAATTTGGCGGTGACCGGGCCTTTGGAGAGACATGCGGAGTCGCCGTTGCTCAACGTGCCGTCGGCAAACGTCGCCGGAATCTTGCGGCCATCGTCGGCCCCGACGCGGCCGTTGAGGAACGTGGAGATGACGTTCACGCCGGGCGCGACCAGCTTGAGATCGGCACCTCTCTGCGAAAAGTTGGCGATGACATTGTTGGAATCGACCGCGCCGACGGAGACTACCGAGGAGTATCCCGCCGGATAGGAGAGCCCGTCGGTGCCTTCGTAACTGTTTCCTGATGCCGCGAAAACGAGGATCCCTGCGGTTTTGGCGGTGTTGAACTCAGTCTCCTCGCTGGCCGAAGCGGAGTCCGAGCCGAGCGAGAGATTGACGATCCAGTTGCCGCCGATCTCTTTCTTCTTCTGAACGACCCAATCGACCGCCGCGATGATGTCGCTCGTTCTGCCGCTGCCGCAGGTGTCGAGGACTTTCAGCGAATAGAGATCGACGTCCGACGCTACGCCAACCACACCGCCGGCGTTGTTCGCCGCCGCGATGATGCCGGCGACGTGCGTGCCATGACCGTTGTCATCGAGCGGATCTTCGGTGCGCGCGACAAAGTTGTGGCCGCCCTTGAAGGCCGCCGAAAGCTCCGAAAAGTTGTAGTCGATGCCGGTGTCGATGATGGCCACGTGAATGGCCGGACCATTCGACAATGACTTGCCGCGCGTGACCGGCCACACCGGCGGTGCATCGACGTCCGTCACTCCGTACGGCGTCGTCTGAGCGCCTGCGGTCACGGAGTCGGAGAAGGCGTGGCGCTCGAGGTCGGGCTCGATCGAGATGACTTTGCCCGATGCCTTCAGCGATGCGATCTCGTCGTCGGTGAGGTTGGCTGCGAATCCGTGGATGCCCGGCAGATCGCGAACGTCGCGCGCGTCGTCCGAAATGCTCGGATCGAGATTGACTGCCAGCGATTTCACGGTCAGCCGGCCGGTTTGCTTCATCATCACGATGACGGCCTGCGTGGGCGGCGTCGAGGCGAATGCGGTGAACGGAAGAACGAAGAGAAAGACGCTCAGTGCTGCACGTTTCATCCGACTATGGACCTCACTTGTTATTTGGACTTGTCGCGTAAAAAGGAGACGCCGCCAGAGGTTATTCCGTGTAGCTCGATCGTATCACCGCGCCATCGTTGCGCGCTTTTTGCTACCCTCCGCCACCATGACCGATTGGAAAACGAATCTGATTAACGACAACGAAGGCATCGGCGCGGTGCTCCGCGATACGAAAACGATCGCCGTTCTCGGCATCAAACCGGAGTCGCACGCAGCGCAGGCAGGCTACTACGTTCCGGCGCACATGGCCCAGGCCGGCTACGAGATCATCCCCGTCCCCGTTTACTACCCCGAGGTCACCGAGATCCTCGGCAAACCGGTCGTTCGAACGCTCGCCGCCATCGGCCGTCCGATCGACATGGTCAACGTTTTTCGCAAGCCGTCCGACATTCCCGCGCACGTCGATGACATCCTCGCGGCCAAGCCGAAGAGCGTCTGGTTCCAGCTCGGCATCCGCAATGATGAAGCCGCGCAGACGCTTGCCGAGGCCGGAATCAAGGTGGTGCAGGACCGCTGTCTGATGGTGGAAGAGGGCCGGCATCGAAGATAGATCTGTGATCCGTCTCGCGTGATCGTTACGAGCGACAATGGCTTGTGCCCACGCAACGCCGCGTCGATCTTCCGCCGTTCACGTTCTGGGAAACGCGCGCCGGTCATGGGACGCCGGTCGTTCTTCTCCATGGCCTCGGCGGATCGTCCGATTGGTGGCGGTACAACATCGATGTCCTTGGCGGGAGTTACCTGGTGTCGGCCGTCGATCTCGTTGGCTTCGGACGCAATCGCCTGTTCGCACGGAAGAGCAACCTCCCGCTGCGATTCGATGACATCGCTGCGCTTCTGGCGCGATGGATCGAATCGTCATTCGATGAACCGGTCCACCTCGTGGGCAACTCGATGGGCGGTCACATCGCGATCTATCTCGCCGCGAGCCGTCCTGATCTCGTCCGCTCGTTGGTGCTCGTCGACGCCACCGGCATCCCATTCGAGATCGCGCCGGGCGCGCACATCGAGAGTCTGGCCATGCCACACGGCTGGCGTACGTTTCTGCTGATCCTGGCCCGGGATCTTTTTCGCGCCGGCCCGACTGCGATCGCGGTCGCGTTCGCACGCCTGCTGCGCGACGACGCGCGGCCGCTGCTGAAGACGCTGACGCTTCCGGTGCTCCTGGTCTGGGGCGAGACCGATCCGCTCGTGCCGCTGACGTACGCGAGACAGATTCTCGAGATCGTGCCGCAGGCAAAGTTGCGCGTGATCTCCCGCGCCGGTCACGTGCCGATGTGGGAGAACCCGCGCGAATTCAACGAAGCGCTGCTGTCGTTTCTGGACGAGGTCGAACGCGGCGCGAACGCATCCGAGCCGGCGTTTTCGTGGGGCCTGTCGGGATGGACGAACGGCATCGCCCATCGCGCCGCCGGCCGCAGGCGCGACGTCGTGCTCGTTCACGGACTGGGGGTGTCGAGCGCGTACTTCATCCGCTTCGCCAGGGCGCTTCACGCGCGCGGAGCAAATCCGATCGCTCCCGATCTGCCCGGCTTCGGCGAGAGCATCGACGGACCGGCTGCTGGTCCCGAGGAGCATGCGCGCATTCTGGCTGCATGGGCGGACGCCCTATCGATTCGCGACGCGGTCTGGATCGGTCATTCCGCCGGCTGCAACGCGGTCGCGCATCTTCAACGCCTGCGGCCCGATCTCGCGCGCCGCGCCATCTGCGTCAGTCCGCTCTGGTCGCCGCGCAATCCGTCCCGGCTCCTGTTTTCGCTGGTCATCGACGCATTCCGCGAGCCGCTACCGCTCTTCGCCTACATCCTCCGCGCCTACCTCCGCTGCGGCCTCGGGCGCTGGATCGCAACATTCCGCCGCTACGCGAACGATCTGCGCAGCGCGCCTCCCGACTACACGATGCTCGCCGGCAAGCGCGATCCGCTCGTCGACCGCAATGCCATCGCGAACCTCACGCTGGTCCCTGGCGCTCACGCTTGTCACTATTCGAATCCCGAGGAGACGGCGGAGAAGTGCCGGCTTGAAATCGCAACTGACTTGTAGCGCGGGAGCTCAAAACAGCCGCCGAGTTCTTTTACCCGCGCGTGAAGTCTTGCACGTCCTCATCCGGAGGCGGCTTTCGGTATCCGATCCGATGCACGAGCCTTTCGACCGGCTCGCCGGCGATGAGCACGAGAAGTGCGAGCGCCAGAGCGATGAGCGCCGCCACCCACTGCCCGACGCCGCACGCGATGCCGAGCGACGCCACCAGCCAGATCGAGGCCGCCGTCGTCAGGCCATGAACGATGTCGTGCTCGCTGCTCTTGAGAATGGCGCCGCCGCCGAGGAACCCGACACCGGCGATGATGCCCTGAATGGCCCGGCTGACGGCGTCGACATGCTCGATGATGCCTGGTCCGGTCCGCACGACGATCAGCATGACCAGCGCCGCACCGAGCGAGACGAGCGCATGCGTCCTTATCCCCGCCGGCTTCCGCCGAATCTCCCGATCGATCCCGATGCAGCCACCGATCAGCACCGCCGCAAGAAGGCGGATCGAGATTTCGATCACCTGGTCAAAGGGGAGGAGCACGGCCGAATTGTTTCACAGGAGGCGTCACAAGGCCGCTTCGACCGTGCATTACCATGCGCAAGTCCGCGGCATTCGGAGCGGCCAGCATCAACCACATACCAAAGGCGCAAAAACTGATGCCTTCATCCAGAGTCTTCCTGTTCGCGATTCTCGCGATTTCGATTTCTTCTCTTGCCGCCGCCGCGCCCCCACCCGGCGCCGATGCCGTCGTCTCGCAACTCTACAAAGACTTCGCGTGGGAGGCGGTGCCCGATCATGCAGACAAGCCCGGCCTGATCGACCAGCCGCGCGCCGTTCTTCGCCTCTATTTCGACGACGGCCTCACGAATCTCATCCTCGGGGAGCGCGCCTGCGTCGAGCAGACGCATGAGATTTGCCGGCTCGATTTCTCGCCAATCTGGGATTCGCAGGATCCCGCCGCGAAGGGATTGAAAGTGTCTGCGACGAAAGATCCTGGCATCGTGAACGTGACCTTTCGCTATCCCGAAAGCAATGAGCTGATGGAGCTTTCGTATCGCATGACGAAGACCAAAGACGGCTGGCGCATTCACGACATCACGTACCATTCGCACGCATCGCTGCTGTCGATCCTGAACGCCAGAATGTGAGAATCGAGGAGATTTCATGACCGCAGAATCACGACCCTTCATTGCCCGCACCATTTCCACATCGCTGACCGTGAAGGATCTGCAGAAGAGCCTTGACTGGTATCAGGATGTGATTGGATTCACTGTCGACCGGCGACACGAGCGTGAGGGAAAGCTGGTGGCTGTCTCGCTGAAGGCTGGCGAGGTGCGCCTCCTGATCGGTCAGGACGACGGAGCCAGAGGCTGGGATCGGGCCAAGGGCGAGGGATTCTCGCTGCACATCACCACGGATCAGAACATCGACGAGCTCGCGAACGGGATCAAAGCCCGGGGCGGCAATCTTTTGTCGGAGCCGGTCGATATGCCGTGGGGCCCGCGTGTGTTCCGCATTCAGGATCCCGACGGATTCAAGCTTGCGATTTCGTCAGTTCCGCAGTCGTGACGCCGAGGGAATGGCCGTCAAAAGTTCCGTGACGGCACTCCGAAATCGAGTGATTCTATGCGCGCGCGATGATGGAGAAATTGGGGTAGTCCATCGTGGTGCGCGTCAAAGTCCACGTGGCGGACGGCGTGAAGAGTGCCACAGCGCGAGGATCTCAATTCCGGGCGCCGTGTTGCGATAGTAGACATAGTACCGCGTTCGCTTGAGGTAGGTGCGTCGCATGAACTTCTGCTTTCGCGTGGGGACAAGAATGCCGATCTGCGGAGTCTGCAGCAGCAATTTAAATGTGTCGCTCAGTTCATCTTCGAGGGCTTGCGGCGCTTTATCGCGGTGAACCTTCCACCACTCCTGCGCCTCCGCGATTTCGCGGCGAGCCCGGGCCGAGATGAGGAGGGGCCACAGGTCGTCATCCATCGTTACGTAGGCGTATTGCGCGCAACTCTGCGAAGAGCTGTTCCGCCGTCACACACTCGCCACGTTCGATCTCCGCGATGCTCTGCTCAAGAGCATCCTCCTCCTCGGGAGAGAGCTCATATTCCTCGTCATCATTTGGAACGACCACGAAATTTACCGTCGTTCCGTCCGGGAACGGCTCGTCATCGATCTCGATGCGGCCCTTCGAAAATGTTCCTCGCATGATCGCTATCGTACCTCGGGATTTCGCCATGTTCCAGCGCGCAGCTGACGCATGAACTCGAATGCATCCATTCCCTCGCCATGTTCGGCTTCTTCCATCGCAGCATTCAGTTCGGCGATCTTTTCCGGCGGTAGATCGACGACCTCTACAACCTCTCCCGGGCGCTGTCTCATGACGCCCCTAATGATACCTCGGCCGGCCTGGCATGTTGCTTCGCCAAAAGCCGCGTCAGCCACAGATTCGTCATCTTCTCGACCACCGTGTTCTGACGCAGCCGCGCGCGCAGGTTCGTGAAATCGACCGAGTCGAGCGGCTGGTCCTGGTTGAAGCAACTGAAGACGAATGACTCTTTGCCGGTGATTGGGTCGACGTGGCGTTGGAGGCATTGTGCGCAGACCTGTTTCATCATGCATTGCATCGGTGAGTTGATCGAGCCAATGCCGGTGTGATGGTCGTTGAGGAACGGTGCGAGCACGCCGTGCCGCGCGTCTTTTACCGCGCGCATCATGCCGTCGGAGCCGATGGCGATGAGGCGCTGGACGTTGCGGAGGTCGAATTCCGGCGACGTCTGCGCATACGTGAGCATCGATTGCACGATGTTGCCTGTGAATCCGCGATCTTGTGGGCGGCGCGGCTCGATCGGATCGCCGGCGTCGACCGACCAGATCACTTGATCGGTGCCCGCTTCGATCTCATCGCGTTTGAAGACGTCGTCCTTTTTCTTGTAGCCGGCGAAGTAGACGACCTTGCAGCCGTTCAGCTTGAACGCACGGGCAATCGAGAAAAGGACGGCGTTGCCGAGGCCGCCGCCGGCGAGGAGGACGGTCTCGTTGTGGGGGATTTCGGTTGGTGCGCCCGTCGGTCCCATGACCACGACCGGCTCGCCTGGTTTCAGCTCGGCCACGAGCCGCGAAGAGCCGCCGAGCTCGAGGACGATCAGTGAGAGGAGACCGCGCTCGGGATCGGTCCACGCGCCGGTCAGTGCGATGCCTTCCATCGTGAGGCGGGTGCCGTCGATCATCGGCGCGTTCGCTTCGAAATTCTGGAGGCGGAAGAACTGACCTGGCTCGAAATGCTGCGCGGCAAATGGTGCGCGGATGACCACTTCGATGATCGTCGGCGTCAGACGATTGATCTGCGCCACGACCGCGAGGAGACCGTCGTCGAGCGTGTGCAGCAGCTTGTTCCACTGACCATCGCGCGCGGTCTGCGCTTCAGTCGACCGATCGAGCTGCATCAGCTCGCGCGTGAAAAGGCGCGCCACGTGTTGATAGCCATCCTTCGCCGAGGCCATCGCTTTGACGACGTTGCCGGCGTAGCGCGGATGGTTGTCGCCGTAGAACGAGATCACTTTTTCGCGCGACGCCGGATGCTGATACGACGTGAAGAATCCGAGGTCGCGGTTGCCGTCGACTTCGATGAGCTCGGGGCCTGCGTCGGCCGCCGACACCGCGAAGCTCTGGAAAAATTGTCCGTACTTGTCGAGCTTGAACGTGCCCGGATGTTCCTTCTCGTAGATCACGTTCGGGCTCGTTCCCGCGGCCACCATCACGCTGCGCGCAGCAAGCTCGATCACGTTGCCCGTATCTTTCCATCGTCCGTCTTCGACGACCTGTTTTTCGAAGAGGAGCGATTTCACATGTCCGTACTCATCGGCGATCGCTTCGACCGGCGAGAGGCTCTCGGCGTACGCGATCCCTTCCTCGAACGCTTTGATCACCTCTTCGTGATTGAGCCGATATGCAGGCGCGTCGGCGATCGATTTTCGATAGGCGATCGTCACGCCGCCCCACGAGCGAACGAGCGGGATGAAGTTCGGCTTCTCGCCAATCGACGCAGCCCGCTCACGCTCGGCGCGAATGGCCCGGCCGTGCTCGAGAAACTCATCGAGGATGATCAGCTCTTCCTTGTCGTAGCCGCCGCGGACAGTCGTCTCGCCGATCTCGGCGGCGAGCGTCTCGTAGCGAGTCAGGATCTTCTCCACCTGCAGCGGGTAGTAGGCGAAAAGCTCGGTGGCCGTGTCGATCGCGGTCAGGCCGCCGCCGATCACGAGCGCGGGCAGGCGCACCTGCAGGTTGGCCATCGCCGATTGCTTGCCTGCGCCGGTGAGCTGCAGCGCCATCAGGAAATCGCTCGCTTTGCGAATGCCGCGAATGAGGTTGTTTTTCATCCGCACGATCGTCGGCGTTCCGGCACCGGCGGCGATGGCGATGTGATCGAAGCCGAGCTTGTCGAAGGCGTCTTCGATCGTCAGCGTCCCGCCGAAACGCACGCCGCCATAAACGCGGATGTTGTTCTTGCGCTCGAGGGCGATGCGGATGACTTTGAGAAAGTTCTTGTCCCAGCGGACGGTGATGCCGTACTCCGACACGCCGCCGAAGCCGGCCAGGATGCGCTCGTCTAACTCTTCCCACAATGTCTTGCGCGCATCGCGGATCGGTTCGCGAAGCCACTTGGAATCAATTGGCTCGATCTTCAGCGCATCGATCGCCACCACGCCAAAGCCTTCGTTGGCGAGGTAGTGCGCCAGCGTGTAGCCCGCTGGTCCCAGACCAACAATGAGAACGTTCTTGCCGTTGTACGGAAGCGCCATCGGCCGCCGCACGTTCAGCGGATTCCAGCGCGTCAGCAGCGAATAAATCTCGAAGCCCCACGGCAGCCAGAGCACATCGGTCAGCGCGCCCGTCTCGATCTGCGGGATGTTCACCGGGTCCTGCTTCTGAAAAATGCACGACTTCATGCAGTCGTTGCAGATGCGGTGGCCGGTACCCGGGCACATCGGGTTGTCGATCATGACGATGGCCAGCGCGGCGATGGAGTCGCCGTCTTTGCGCAGCGCGTTCATCTCACCGATGCGCTCGTCGAGCGGACAGCCCGCCAGCGGAACGCCGAGGGGATTGATCTTGATGCGATCGTCCTTTTCGGCGAGGCCGGTGGAACAGGAATCCTTCTTCCGCTCGTGGCAGTAGATGCAGTAGTTGGCTTCGTCCGTGATCTCGCGCGAGGTCATGCGCGCATCGGTGAGCTTGAATCCGTCGCGGCGGCGGTACTCGTCGCTCGGGCCAACGACGGTGTTCTCATCGACACGCTCGGTCTCGACGAGGTGATCGAAATTCATCGGCTTCGGCAATCGGAACGAGGTCCAGTCGTCGAGATGTCCAGACTTCCACTCCGCGGCCAGCCAGTCGACGAGGAGATCGCCCAGCGCATGCACTGCCGCCGCTTCCCTCGCAATCGCCTCGGGAGACTCGACCGACTGCTTGTAAACAATGGCTTCCGCGAACGCGCCCGACCCACGCAGCTCATCGCGCAACTGCCCCAGCGCGGCGCGCGTCTGCGGCGACGGCGCAGGCGTCTTCGTGCCGCGCGGATACTCGCGCTCGAAGTCGAGCAGCCGGTTGGCGGTGACGGCAATCGCGTACTCGAGGTCGCGCTCCTGCCCGTGCTCCTGACCAGGCGCGATCGTCCGCACCAGCACCTCAACCGCGGTCCGCCGGTCGCCGAACGCGATCTCCTGAACCTTGGCCACCCGCTTGGCCACGAACTCCTTCTTGAACCGCGCCACCTCGGCATCCCGCTGGGTGCGCGCCACGACCGAGGCCGAGTCGGTCTGAAAAAGCTGCTCCAGAAACGTCCCCAGCGGCCGGCTGACCGCGATGAGCAACGCCAACTCTTCCGGCTTGGTCAGCCCCCCGGACGCGATCCCGCTCTGCACGCCAACGCGATACGACTCGAACCGCTGCAACAGCCCAGCGTCGCTCCGCTCCAGAAACCGGTCAAACGCCAGCCCCAGATCCTGCAGGCGAGTGTTGTCATACAGATGCGAGTACTCAAAGTGTTCAATTCCTAGTTTCACGTTTCGCTGCAACACGGAAAATCTCCTCTGTCATCCTGCGCCGCCAAAGGATACGAAGTGCCGAAGGACGGTCGAAGGAGGCCGTCCCTGAAACCAGCGCGGACGATAGCAGCCGGAAGGGCGCGCCTCGGAGGAGAGGGGTCACAAAGTGATGTGACGGCGCGCACGGGCTCGTTTTGAGGAGTGAGCGGCCACTCAATTCTAATCGGTTCGGACACGGCTACCGCGGCCTGCCTAGGGTCTCGGCGCTCGCTTGTACTGCGGTGGGAGCGGGCTACGCGGCAGCTTGACGAGCGGGAGCAGGCTGCGCGGCGGCTTGACGAGTGGGCGCGGGATTGGCGATTGGAACTGCTTGTTGAGTCCATTGATTTCGCTGTCGAGGACGGTGAGAATCTCCTGTCGCAATTCAGGCGCCGAGCCGAGGGTGATTCCTTCGACATGTCGAGAATCGAGTTTGCGCTGACGCGCGACATACATTCGCAAATTGAACAGCATGACGGTAGACTCGAGAATTGGGGTGCACACCGTGTCCGGCACTCCAGCCCACGCTGCGCGCTGCGGGTAGAGCGTGAGGTATTGTTCACACGTCTCGCGCGCCGCTACCACGTCCTTCCTTTCCCACGCCTTCCTCGCCGCCTCCGGGTAGGTGACCTCGGCGAAAAGACGGTATTGAATCATTGTGTACTGCAGCACAATGATGCAGGCTCCAACTAGCGCCGCTCCCAGGACGACTCGCGCAAGAAGTGGGAGACGTTGCAGCAGAAATGAAAGTGGCAAAAAATCAACCACAGACCGCGCCATGACTTGCCGCAGGACCGCGAGGATAGCGATGATGATCGCCGCGGTAAGAAACGCATGTGAGTGTCTTGTCAAGAACCATTCTGCAAATGAGGCGATCACCGCGATTGCGCGCCGCTGCGTAACAACCGCAGCGATTAACGGAACGACCGTCGCGACCACCCACCCAGCGACCTTGGTGATCCGCTTTCGAAGAGTCACTTTGCCGTTCTCCTGCAACGTGCGATGAGTTGCCGGATTGCACCCGTATGGAGAGGCGCGGCGGTTGTGAAATCGCTCCAGTCCAGATTCTGGCAATCCGTATTGCCCAGGTCCTCGGTAATAATTGAGGCGTAATCACTCGGAGCGCGCTCCAAACAGCTCATCGCACGTTGCAGGGATCCGACCGGTATCTTGCCGATCCCCTTCTCATCAAAACCGGATTCTACGACGGCCATGTAGATCAGGTCGTCGGACAAATAACTGCACTTTGATGCGAACTCGAGGGCGTCGCGTGATGAGCCCGGCATGCGGTTGCCTAAATGCTCTCTGATAGTCATGAACTCACACTCGAGAGGAGCGATTACACAAGGGTCTTTGCCCGCCGTTTTCATGGTGGGATATCGTGCGAGCTCCGCCAGAACCGTATAGTCGATGGTCTTGGTGTCATCCATATTCGAACAGTTGACCGACGCATTTGTCTGGCGTCGTCGATCCAATTCGAAAGCGTCCTTTTCCGGCAATGATTTGCCCCAATCGCCGCCGAGAAGGTGGCCAAACGACTTTTCGACACCTGGTTGTGTGCAAAGTGCCGAGATTCTGCCGTTGGTTAGCTCACGCTGAAGAATGCGCGCGAGTGTTCTATTGCGCTCTGGCGCCAAATCATCTGGGCTCGTGGCGCCCACCATCACTGCGTCTATGCACGCCAAATAGAAGTCCGTGAAGCGCTTAGCGTTAGCGAAATCGAGCTCGTGCGCTGCTTGCAATGCCGTTTGCCAGAACATTGACGTCAGGTGCCGCGACCACTCATCGCGATCAATATCCAGTGCATGTGACTCTTTGGCGATTCGATAGGCGGAGACTAGATCACCCGACATGACCGCGAGGTCAAAGTATGCAATTGAATCGGTTTTTTTCGAAGACCAGAGTTCATAAGGATTCTGTTCACTCGAAAGATCTGCGCTGATTTTCATCAGATGTGGCTTCGACGAAAAAAAGAGAGCCTCTGCGAGATTGCGCTCTGGCACTTTCCACAACTCGGTGGACGATGCCTGTCCTTCATCGCTAGGATCTCGATCCGAAGAAATTGAAGATCTCAGATGAACGCGGCCGAGTTCACCAATCGATCGGTGATACTCAAGGCGGTCGTGTGCCGTCCGGTGTTGCACCTTGTATAGCGCTCCAGCAGCCAATAGAACGCAGGTCAATATGACGGCGTATTGCCGCAAGAAGCCGAGCCGGTTAACGATCCTCTCGGCTTCGGGATGTGGCGGCACGAAGCACCACTGAAGATCGCGCGACAGAACGCCCACGGGAACCTGGATTCGCGAGTCGTCGCTACGCCAGCACGCAACGATCAGCGCCGCCGGTCCTACTGAAATTGTCTGAGCGACGTTGGCCGCGACACGGCGGCGCGCACCAATGAGCATCTCGACTGATCCGCTCACAACCGGCTGAAATGGTGTGAGACTTCCCGCATTCACTGCGTTGGGGACTCCCGCAGCGACATGTTCGTTGAGGATCCAGACTACACGAGGCCGTGATTGTGTTGTGAGGATGATCTCGGCCTTCAGTTTTTCAATGAGCTTCAGTTGCAGTTCATCTGTTTTTGCTTCAGGGACAACAACAATGCGACTGAACTGAAACGATAGTGGAACGGACGCTGGTACGTCACTCCACGCTACGTGGTGTATGCGGGGCGCGTCAGATCGCGTACCGCCGACCCAAAGTGTGAACGGATAGGCATCGTTCGTGTGAAGTCGCTTCACGAACGCGGCAACTCTGTCGTGTGCTCGATCGAAAGGAGACATTTCACTCATGGCGGACGAGGTACCTGTAATTATAGCCTTCGTGGAGGCGGCGTTGGTTGGTTTATCTCCCGGTTTTAGGATTCAAAGCTCGGAGTTATTGGTAGCCGAAGACGGCGTTTCACCAAGTGTACAGATGCCTGTGAGCCTTGGGCATCTCTCGCAGTTGGTCTTTCGTCCGGCGAACGTTGTCCACGGCCCAGTGGCGAGTTATAGTCATTTTGTGAAGTTTGCTCTTGTACTTTTTGAGGAACGCGGCCTGATTGTCGGGATCGAGGCGGAGGATGAGCGTTCCTTCTTTGGTTAGGAGGGTGAACATGTTGCCGTTCAGCGAGGTGTAGGGCATCGTGTCGCCTTTGCGCGGGACGTCCGGGTTCGTGGCGACCAGCTTTTCGTACAGGGCCAGTTTTTCGGCGTAGGTCATGCGCTCTCCCTTTATCGGAACGTGGCCTTTGGCGGTTCTCCGTGTGGCTGGCTATGCAGGCGCGCCAGCTCGATCTTAAGACTCTCTTCGCCGCGGGCCATCGCCCAGCGGTGGTTGGCGCCGAAGATTGGTTTGAGGATTGGGGAGAAGAGTTTCAGCAACGGTTTTTCGGCGGTGATGCGCCAGTCGTAGATGATGCTGACGTCGTCGCCGTCCTGGGTCAGCAGCCATTCGCCGCGGCCAACGAAATCACCGAAGGCTTCGATCGCGAATCCGTCCGGACGTGTTTCGGTGACGCGGAAACTCCAGCGAATTGTGTAGGGAAGCCAGCCTTTGGTGAAGAACTCGACGACGTCGCCGCGCCTCTTCACTTCGATGTAGACCGACGGCCACCAGCGCGGGAGATCTTCGGCGTCGCCGAGGATGTCGATGACTTCTTTGACGGTTCCGCGTACGCGCCATTGCGTGACGAAGTGATAGTCGTTGAGCATGCCTCTTCTACGACGGAGGTTCGGGCGCGGATTCGCTTGTCATCGAGGGATTCGGTAATGCAGCCCAGATCAGCAATCCCACCGCAACGACGATCTCGATAACACCATTGACGCGAAGATCCGGCCGATGGTTTTGCAGCAGATCGGCCCCATTGCCGACGAGCAGCGCCACCGCGATCGTCAACGGATACGCGAGCAGGTTCGCGCCGAACACGTAGCGGATCACGATGAAGGCGAGGATCGCTGTCGCTGCCGCGGTCACGAGCATCAGCGGCGTCTGTTTCAGATTCGCGGATGAATCGAGCGTGGCGAAAAAGAGCGCCACGATTCCGATCGTTGGCGGAATCCAGGCCTTCGACCGGAAGCCGCGCAGCGCCAGCAGAAACAGGCCGAAGATCGACGAGAAAATGAGCGTTCGGAGAATCGTGGAGAGGATGCCGAGGAGGACGGGAAGCGGCAGGGCGGCGGCGTCGGGGACGTTGAACGATGGCATCGCTGCCAGCGACGGGAAGCGCAGGGCGAGCGCCTGCTGGCCGATTCGGAAAAGGACGGCGATGCCGATCGCGGTCAGCGCGGCGACGACTGCGGAGCGGCCAAGCGCGGCACGGGCATCACGGCGCGCGAGATGGAATGCTTGCGGATACGCGGCGGCGAGTGCGGCGACAGCGAGGAAGACCAGTCCCATCTGCAGGCCAACATTACGCACGACGTCGATGATCTGACCGCTGATGAACGTCTCCCACCGAATCGACGTGTTGTATCCGAACAACGTCGACTCCCAGCGCGCGAAAACGGAGATGAGCGGGATGATCGCCAGCGCCAGCGTCCATCGCAAGGCGCGCTGCCACGGGAAACGCTGACGGCGCAATGCGATCACGAAGCCGGCCACGATCAGCGACAGAATCGCCAATCCGCCAACGATGCGCACAATTGTGAAAACGATATTGAGCAACGTCGTCGGCTCGCGGTAGACGCTGTCCGGCACTTTCACCGTGGCCGTGAATTCCGTGACGTCCGCGCCGGCAACCCGCACGCTGATGCGACGCCAGGCGTCGGCGGTCAGCGGCTGTTTTTCCTGAAAGTGGAAGAGCCAGTCGCGGCGGTTTTGCTGCTGATAATTGAGCGCTTCCTTCAGGTCGAACGTGCGGACGTCTTCGTTGTACTGCGCGAACGAACCTTGCGCGATTGCCAGCGCCTGCGGCTGCTCGAGGCGCGGCCCGGCGCGGCGCTCATCCTGATACTTGTGATAGCCGGCCACACGCGACGTGCGCGGATCGACTTCGATGAAGTACTCGTCCTTCACCTGCGGCGCGAACGAGCGCACCATCCACGTCGCCGTCGGAATCTTCGTTTTCATCACGCTTACAAGCGACGGCACGCTCATGCCGTTGCGCAGGATGTAATCGACGGCCAGTCCGTCGTAGCCGCCGGGCGTACCGCCATCCTCGCGCGGCGAGTCGCGCTCCCACGATCGGAAGCCTTCCACCGGCGTCGCAATCGTGCGCATGGCCGCGGCGGGTGGCGGACCGAAGCGCGAAGCGATCCGTTTGGCATCCTCTTTCGTGATGCGGTAATCGACCGCGTCATCGATCGACGGCAGGTGCAGCGCGATTGCGCCCGCGGCCAGCAATACGATGACGATGCACGCGAGCAGTTTGCCGCGAGTCACCGGCAAGTTTGGGAACGTGAACGCCGGTCCCGCCGTCACCTCGGCGCGCTCAGGAACAGGCCTCAGCGCCAGCGTTTCGTTCGAGAGATCGTCGTCCGGAACGAAGCCTTTGTTGCGAATGTAAAGCGCGATCGAGATCAGCATCGGGATCGCGAAGACCAGGCTGGCCAGTCCGCCGGAGATGACGTAGTAACGATTGCCGGAGCGCAGCAACAGCATCGCCGTGTAAAGCGCGTCGACGGTGTAATGCCAGATCAGCAGCGGCAGGATCCCGAAACGCATCATCAGGAATCCGATCAGCACGCCCGCGAGACCGACTTCGACGCCGCGGATGTAGAAGGGCTGATTCGGATACGTTGCGTGGCCGAAGCCCCAGATGAATCCGGCGGCGACGATCGCGGCCACGCGCGAACGCAAAATCTTTTCAAAGAACGGAATCGAGAACGCACGCGACATGAATTCTTCGCTGAGCGCGGGGAAGAATCCGGCGAAGAGCACCGCGATCCAGGGAAACGCCGTGTTCAACATGTCGTCGTATGGCACCTCGGCCGGTGCCCACGCGCCGAACTTGTCAGCGATCAAATAGAACGCCGTCTGGTAGCACATGAAGAACGCCACCAGCGTGTAGCCGATGATGAACGACAGGAAGACGCGCTTCGACGTGAGCGCGCGCGGACTCCAGATTCGCGCAAAGGAAAGTTGTTTCGGGAAGCGGCCGCGGAACATCACCTCGCCCGCGCCAACGATGACGACGAGCAGCATCGCCACGCCGACGCCCTGCAGAATCGCGCCGAACGCGAATTGCGCGAGGAACGCGGGATAGGAACTGGTCGTGTCGTAGCCGGCCAGCGCGCTCGGCCACGAATTCAGCGTCGTTCCGGTGACGAGAACGATGGCGGCGATTCCGATGCCGAGGAGGAGACGGAGGCGGAGATCGCCGCGAATGAGGCGCGTGACGAATACCGCCACGATGCAGATGCCGGTGATGATGAAGAAAACCGTGTCGACATTGCCGGCCAGCAGATTCTTCGATCGCAACTCGCGATACGACCGCTGCCACTCCTCGGGCACTTTCACTCGAGTGGAGAAACTGCGAATGCGGTCGCCATCGACGGTGACCACCGTTCGATACGGCGCGCCGGCGGGATGCACGGTGCGCGATTCCCATGTGAAAATGCGCTGCAGCCGATGCGGCAACCGCCGCTCGCTTTGCGAAACGAGTTGGAGATTGCCGAGGTTTGTGTGGACGCTGGAGAGAAACGTTTCGGCGATGCGGCGCGCGCCCGCCACGTCGGGAGACGCAATTGCGCGATCCTCGGGGATCCGATCGCTGAAGCCGGTCACTTCGCCGGTTGGCGCGATGGCGACGCGGATCTCTTCCTCCTGCAACGGACGGAACCAGCGATGCGACCACGACCACAGCCGGACATCGCGCTTGAAAATCTGGTTCGCTTTCTTCAGACCGGCGGAGCGTTCCAGAAAGATGCGCGCTTCGTCGTCGGAATCGAACGTGGCGCTGTGCTTCATGCCGCGCGTGTCGATCTGTTGTGCGGCGACGACGCGCGCCGCGAGTGGCTGCGATGAGTCGCGGTCATACCGAAACTCGATCGACGCCTCGGGGAATGCAGCGCTGAACCAGTTGAGGACGACGAAGATCGAGACGGCGGCAATGGCGAGGCAGGCGGCGACGAGAAGCCAGTCGCGCCGGTTGAGTCGCTCGTGATTCATTTGCTGACTATACGTGCGGCGGGCCGGATGTAGTGTCAGACGGTGTGACGGTTGTGTCCCGTCGCGTAGAGCGCCGGCCGAAGTAGTAGCCAAGCCCGAAAAGCGCTGCTGGCCCGATACCGCCGAACAACACCACCACGACGATGATGACTAACAGTTCCGGCAAACCGAGTGAGCCGAACATCAGGCCAGCGCTTGCAGCGCCTTCTCCATCCGCTTGATGCCCTCCGCCGCTTCGTCTTTGGAAAGATTCAGAGGCGGACGGAATCGCGCGGAGCGATTGCCGGAGGCGAGCGCCATCACGTCGTTGGCGAGGAATGACTTCAGTGCGGCGTCGCGAATCTCGCCGCTGGGAAGGTCGAAGGCAACCATCAGCCCGCGTCCGCGGACGTTCGAAACCAGGTTCGGGAACTCATCGGCGAAGCGCTGCAGCTCGCTCTTGAAGTACGCGCCGACGACTGCCGCATTCTCGACGAGACCTTCCTCGTCAATGACCTCGAAGTAGCGCTGCGAGCGGACCATGTCGGTGAGATTGCCGCCCCAGGTCGAGTTGATGCGCGAGCTGACGGCGAAGACGTTGTCGTCGATGTCGAGGATACGATCGCCCGCTGCGAACCCGCAGACCTGCGTCTTCTTGCCGAAACAGATCATGTCGGGCTCGATGCCGTAGTGCTGGAACGCCCACATCTTGCCGGTCAGGCCAACGCCCGATTGCACCTCGTCGAAGATGAGGAGCATGTCGTTCTCGTCGCAGAGCTGGCGGATGGCGCGGAAGTACTCGGGACGAAAATGGTTGTCGCCACCCTCGCCCTGCACCGGCTCCATGATGAACGCGGCGATCTCGTCCTTGCGATCGGCGAGAAACTGTTTCGCCTGCGCCAGCGACGCCTGTTCGCGCTGCTCCACATCATCAGCAACATTTTCGGTAAGCGGAAAACGCAGCTTCGGATTTTCGATGCGAGGCCAGTCGAATTTGGGGAAGTACTGCGTCTTGCGCGGATCAGTATTCGTCAGCGACAGCGTGTAGCCGGTGCGGCCGTGAAATGCTTCGCGCAAATGCA
Organism: Thermoanaerobaculia bacterium; assembly: GCA_963719365.1. Lineage (GTDB taxonomy): Bacteria > Acidobacteriota > Thermoanaerobaculia > Gp7-AA8 > Gp7-AA8 > JADGNZ01. The sequence continues at coordinate 5,341,308 of OY970380.1, forward strand.
TGATCTGGGTGCCGCGGCCTTCGATGCCTTTGCGAAGGTTTTTGCGGATCTTCCAATCCATCGCCGACTTCAAAGCGTTCTCGACGCCGAGGGCACCGCCTTCGATGAAGAACATGTGCTTGTTCAGGGAGGGAGGGACGGCAAGGCGCGCGAAGGTCTCGACGAACTCCGCCATGTAGGTCGTGTAGATGTCGGAATTCGCCGGCTTGTTGATCGCGGCGGTGGCGATGCGGTCGCGAAACTCGGGATTGTCTAGCCGCGGATGGTTGTAGCCGATCGGGCAGGACGCAAAGTTGGTGAAGAAATCGAGAACGGAGCGGCCGCGGCGCGCATCGAAAAGCCACGAGCCTTTCGAGCGCGGCAGATCCATGACGACTTCGTAGCCGTCGGCGAGCATGTGCCGCGAGAGCACGTTGTGGACGTCGCCGGCCTGGATGTGGACGCGCCGGTCCGTGATTGCGGAGATCGACATAAAATAACTCCTATCGGGCGGTGGATCATATCAGTGGGTGTCGGGAGTGGGGAGTGGATTAGTGGATTCGTGGATGAGGTTTCAGATCGACGCGGAGCCGCACTGGAAGAAGACTGCTGATCATTAATCATTAACGATCACGAACCACTGGTGCACGCGTCACCGATCACTGTGTTGCACTTGCCTGATTCCGAATCACTGATCTACTAATCGACTAACCTACTAATCGACTCATTCACCCGCGCAAGGAGCCTCAATTGAAAGACATCGTCATCCTCGGCGGCGCACGCACGCCGATCGGATCGTTTCAGGGAACACTCTCGTCGCTCGCCGCGCCAAAGCTCGGATCGATCGCCATCAAAGGCGCGCTCGAGAGCTCGGGCGTAACTGCCGATCAGATTGAACAAGTCATCATGGGCAACGTCCTGCAGGCGGCAATCGGTCAGGCGCCGGCGCGGCAGGCGGGGATCGGCGCGGGCATTCCGGTCAGCGCCGGCGCGGTCACCGTCAACAAAGTCTGCGGCTCAGGACTCAAGGCCGTGATGTATGCGGCGAACGACATTCGCTGCGATGAATACGAAGTCGCGGTCGCGGGCGGCATGGAGTCGATGTCGAACGCGCCGTACGCGCTGCCTCAAGCGCGCAGCGGTTACCGCATGGGCAACGGCAAGCTCGTCGACCTCATGATCCACGACGGACTCTGGGATCCGTACGGCGACAAGCACATGGGCAACTGCGCGGAGCTCTGCGCGGCGAAGTACGCGTTCTCGCGCGAAGCGCAGGACGACTTTTCGCGGGAGTCGTACCGGCGCGCGCAGGAGGCCGTGCGCGGCGGCCAGTTCAAGAAAGAGATCGCCGTCGTCGAGCTGCAATCGAAGAAGGGAACGACGACTGTTTCCGACGACGAGGAGCCGTTCGCGGCGCCGCTGGACAAGATGGGATCGCTCAAGCCCGCATTCCAGAAAGAGGGCGGCACGGTGACCGCCGCGAATGCCTCCAAGATCAACGACGGAGCCTCGGCACTCATCATTTCATCCGCCGATTGGGCGCAGAAACACGGCCGCAAGCCGATGGCGCGCATCATCGCCCAGGCCACGGCAGCGCATGAGCCGGAATGGTTCACGACCGCGCCGGCGAAAGCGATCGAGATCGCCCTCAAACGCGCCGGCATGACGGTTGGCGACATCGATCTCTTTGAAGTGAACGAAGCGTTTGCAGTCGTAGCGATGGCGGCGATGAAAGACGCCAACATTCCGCACGAGAAGATGAACGTCTTCGGCGGCGCGGTCGCTCTCGGCCATCCGATCGGCTCCAGCGGCTCGCGCATCCTCGTCACGCTGCTCCATGCGATGGAGAGCCGGAACGTGAAGCGGGGCATGGTCGCCATTTGCATTGGTGGCGGCGAGGCGGCAGCGATGATCGTGGAACGGATATGACCTTCCGATCGATTCGATGATCGGTAGTGGCACTGCATGAAACTTGCGGGCACATCCGTCGTCGAAGGTTTGGATACACAACAAAAAGGAGGATTCATGCGCAAGAGCATCGTTGCTATGGTTTCGTTGTTGTTCGTCGTCGCGCCGCTGTATGCGCAGCGGCCCAATCGTTCGAATGCTGTGACGCTGTTCGTGTCGGACGCAACCTTTATTTCGAACTCGAGCGGATCCAGTTTCGATGCCGACTTCGGCCTGGCGCTCGACCACATGTTCAACGACCGGTTCTCGGCGGAGCTGGCGGTGACGAGTCAGCACGCAGAGCGCGTGATCACATATGTCGGTCCCACGGGCGGGCCCTCGGTGAACACGTACTCGGATCGCCTCTATCCGATCGACGCCAACGTTTCGTATCACTTCCTTACCAATGGCCGGTGGAAGCCGTATCTGGGCGTCGGAGCGCGCTATGTCAGCGACTCACTCCACTTCAGTGGCCCGTCTGCCAGCCACCGTTTCACCGAGACTTCGATCGATCCGGAGATCTCGGGCGGCATCACGTTGCAGTTCAATCCGGCACTGGGGCTACGCTTCGACGTGAAGCAGATCATCGCTGACCGCCGTCCGTATGTCGCCGACCCCTATTTCAAGGCGTCGGTCGGATTGAGCCTGCGTTTCTAACCGTCACGCGGTAGTGCCGGCGAGGTCGTTCAGGTCATTGAGCGCGAACTTCGGTTTGCCGCCGGGTAAGACTGTTGCTGGAAGCCGTTGATCCAGGCGTGTAGACCCTCGCAGCCAGCGAATGTGCATTTGCAGATGACAACAGAACCTCGCGTCACTGGCCGCGTCCCATTGTGCGGAGGTTCTTTTCGATGCGACAACTTCTCGTAGCCGGTTCCGTTGTCCTGCTCCTTTCAGCAACAACCGCATTCGCACAGAATATTGGTGCAGTTCGTCTTTCCGCGTTCGTCGTCAATCCGTCAGACACACCTGAGGCCCAGTTTAATTATCCTGGTCACGATCGCGCTTATGGCGGTGCGATTGAGTATTTTTCAAGGCCGAACCTGTCCTGGCAACTGGCCGTTTCGTCCGAGCCTACAGTCGCCACGACCTTCACTGCTTCTGGTCTGCCCTTTGCGAAGTTCGAACGCATTCACCCTGTCGATGGAACGGCGCGTTTTCATTTCGGTGAATCCTCGCTGAAGCCGTTCGTCGGTGCTGGTGCGCGCTACATTCGCGTTGACGGCCACGACAACTGGCGCCCAGAGCTTGCCGGAGGATTGACCTTCGCCGTCACTCGCCATCTGGGCATCGACCTGGAAGCACGCGCTCTCTTCAATCGGCGGCAATCGGAAATTGTGCAACCGCTCGGTTCGATCCGCGCGCATGACGGCGACTTCGACGAAGGAAGCTCGCGCCGCCTTTCCGCGGGTCTCGGCTGGCGCTTCTGATCAGGTCAGCGAAAACTCGAGACATCACGTATGAAGGTGATGGCCGGTAACGCGAGGTTGCCTCCAGCGTCATAGGGTGTAGACATTTACTGGAGGCAATCATGCGCGGTCCCATTTTCATTGCAGCGTCTTGTATGTTATTCGTCGCCGCACAGCTTCCGCGCAGCAACGAAGTACACCGAACGCTGCCACGATTTTCGTTTCGGATCTGGCTCTCAGCGATTTGCGGTCAACTGGAGGACCTCTGATGCAGGTTTCGGCGTGGCTCTTGATCACATGTTCACGGATCGTGTCTCTGGCGAGCTGTCTGTGAGCAGGGAAACGTTCCAGAGGCACGTCACAACGTTCATTGGTGTGTTCCCGGTTTCATCCTCTCCCGAATTCGCGCTTTATCCGGTCGATGCGAACGTTTCGTATCACTTCGCATCCAGCAACCGTTGGAAACCGTACGCTGGCGTTGGCGCGCGGTACGAGCAGGTTTCACAAGATCTCGGCGGCCCTGGGCCGAGTGTTTTTACGGCGCGCGCCGTAGCACCAGTCGTTTCCGGTGGTCTCACCTTTCAGTTTCGTCCTGACCTGGGTATCCGTCTCGATGGAAGGGAGGTGTTCAGGAGCGCGAAGACGTACATTACCAAACCGGTCTTCAAGAACTTCGACGCAGGGATTTTCGCTCCCTCCTTCGAAGCCTCACTTGGGCTGAGCGTTCGCTTCTAACGATCAGGTAACCGCGTCCGCGAGCTCCGTCAAGTTGTTGAGGGCGAACTTCGGTGCCCCGCCGGCGAGCGGCTGTTGTTGCAGGCGATTGATCCACGCGGTGTCGATCCCCAAGGCGTTGGCCGGCACAATGTCGTGAAAGTTGCTCTCGGCGGCGTGCAGCCAGCGCGCGCCGCCGATGCGCTCCTTCGCAGCCAGAAAGTGCGCGTGGCCCGGTTTGTAGGAGCGCAACTGCTGCGCGGTGATGACGAGCTCGAAATCGACCGTCAAATGTTTGCGCGTCGCTGCGATCAAGTCGTCGTCGATGTTCGAAAGAATTCCGAGCCGGCATCCTGCTGCAACGAGACGCTCGAGCGCCGGATTGGTATCGGGGAACGGTTTCCATGACGGCAGGCTGTCCGCGAGAAAACCGGCGTCGTCGCTGGTCAGCGGCCATCCGAGGGCGGCAACAACGCGCGAGGCGGTGTCGCGCAAGATCTCGCGATAACTGCGGTAGCCCTCCGATTGAACATGCCGCTCAGTGTTCGCATACTCGCGAAGAATGTCTTCACGACGGAGCGTGACGTCTTGCGCTGCGGCGGTTTCAAGGAAGGCATTGGCGATCCCCGATTCCCAGTCGATCAGCGTGCCGTAGCAGTCGAAGGTGATGATGTCGTAGCGGCGCATCGCGGGCCATTATGACGTGATGAGGCTCACAAGGGAGCCTCTTGCCGTGCTATACCGTCACCGCTCGTTCAACCCCGACCATGTACGAAGCCGCGACTCGAAATTTGCGAACTGCCGAGCGTTTTCTGCTCGATCCGCCGCTCGCCGCGCAATTCAACGGAGGCGCCGTTTCCGTCACGGACATCTCCGTAAAAGGTGCGCGCTTCCGGCATACCCAGCCGGTGGAGATGGGCCAGAAATCCGTGTTGCAGTTGCTGGTCGAAGGGCAGCCGCAGACGCTGAACATCGAGGCGGTGGTCGTCTGGACGAAACCCGATGCATCAGGGAAGGGCCATTTCGTCTCGGGCGTGCGAACGTACGCCAACGCCGCGCTGATCGATGGCGTGCTCGCGCATTTGCGGACCTCGAAGCGGACCACGCGCATCGAGGAGATGCGATCGACCGACCGATTCGACGTGATGGCGCCAATCGAGGGGACATGGAAATCGGAGCCGGTGCTGATCGAGAATCTGTCAGCCCGTGGCGCGCGAATCGAGACCATGCGACGGCTCGACGTTGACGGTGCCGGAGTGCTCTCCTTTGAAGTGCCTGGCGGGAATCTGAGCGTTTCCGTGAGCGCGAAGGTGGCATGGTCCGCGATGAAGTCCGTCGATCCCTCGACATTCCGCAATGGCCTCTTCATCGACGAGAAGCCCGAGCTGTTGCGCCTCGCCATCGGCCAGCTCTGCCAGGACGGACGCGCCTCCCTCGACACCATCTCCCTCGGCCTGAAACTGAAAGTCATCCGCGCACGCGCGCGCCAACTGGCCCCGTCGTACAAGTCGCTCGAGACTGCGGGCGTTCCGACGGAGCAGTACGTATTGATCCAATGCGTGCGCGAAGAGCTCCGCCTCAATCCCGACGAGGCGATGCATTGGTACCGCCGCGCGCGCCTGACGATCAGCGATCCCGCCACCCGCGCCGCCGCCCCCGCCATCGCCGATCACCCCGACGCGCTGGCGGTGTGGGAGTATCTCGACCGCTCGATCGATCCGTCAATCATTGGGCGGACGTTCGAGCTGGCTTAGGCGCCGATGGTGACTCCAAGGACGGGGAAGTTCGACAGAGCGGCGGCGACCGCGAGTGCGTGGTCGTGAGTGCCAAACGAAAGTGGCGGCTCATCGTCATCCAGCCGCCGTCTGTAATCCATCGCCGACACGAGATGAATTGCGTCGAGCGTTGCTAAGGCACCGGGAAGCGGTCCTCCGGCTTTCTCGATGAGCTCAGCAGTGATGTTCACGATCGTGAGCCGTAGCAGAATCTGATCTGCGTAGTTACGAGCAAGTTGAAAACCGCTGTCGCTCAGGCGGCCAGAAGCGTGCGCGCGATACAGGGTGCGATGACATTCAACGATGGTGAGCTCACTCGTGACTCCGTGGGAGATCTCGTACCAGCTACCAAGTTCGTTCGGCTCCTTCAGCACGATGCGAAGGATCACGGAACTATCGAGATAAACGATCACCGACGCCGGTTCCGCTCCGCGATGAGATCTTCCACTGGATCCCAGTCGAGATGAAGGGAAGGCGGAGTCCAATCGCCGAGCCGGCCGAGCGAAGGATCGGGAAACGTAAGAGGTTCGCGGATTCGGCCGCGATCGATGGCTAGGAATTCGTCAACATCGAACTTCAACTGCGGCCGGCGGAAGGGCTCATCGGAGGCTGCTGCAACAGGTTGGATTCGCGCGATCGTTTTACCTGCGTCAATGACCTGCAGCGTCGTACCGCTTTGTACCTCTCCGAGGTGCTCGGCAAGGTGTTCTCCCAACTCCGCAACCGTCACGTCCTTCGTCATGGCTTCAGCATCCCTCGGCTTTCCTGCTCTGTCAACGCGGCGACGTTCCGTTGCATGCCTGCCAGTTTGGCGCGTTTGATGGCGCTCTTGCGAAACAGCGTCGAGAAATCGGCTTGCTCGTAGCGAAGCAAGTCGGTGACGGGGGTTGCGCGGTATTCGGAGCGAGGCTCGAAGGCGGGATGGGTGGCGGCGGGCTCGTGATTCCACGGGCAGACTTCCTGGCAGATGTCGCAGCCGAAGGCGTTGCCGGCGAGGGGAAGATCGGGGAGCTCGCCGCGGTGCTCGATCGTCGCGTAGCTGATGCAGTGCTCCGACGCGACGGTCCGATTGGGGAGGATCGCATTTGTGGGGCAGGCGTCGATGCAGCGTGTGCAGGTGCCGCAGCGATCGGCGACCGCGTTCGGGACGAGATCGTTTTCGAGCGATGTGAGCAGCGTGCCGATGAACGTGTACGAGCCGATCATTTCGTTGATCAGCATGGCGTTCTTGGCAATCCAGCCGAGGCCTGCTTGCGTGGCCAGGGCGCGGTCGGAGAGCGGGCCGGTATCGACGTAGCGCCACGTTTTTCCATACGGCGCGACGACCGGCTCGATCTGGCGAAGGATCTGATCGAGCACGTCGTGATAGTCGTCGCCGAGGGCGTAGCGGGCGATGAAGTTTGAGAGTGCGTTTGACGGTGCGTCGGGGCGTGCCGGTGTGTACGGCACAAGAATCATGATCGCCGACTTTGCCCACGGGAAGCGCGCGTGAGGATCGCGCCGCACGTCGCGCGTGCGAGCCAGATAGTGCATCGTGGCGTGATGGCCGCGGTCGAGCCACTCGTCAAACAACGCGCTGTGTTCGTCGGTGATGTCGCTGGCGCCGAGGCGTACGACGCCATTGGCGCGGGCGATGCGCTCGACATCGGGCCAGACTTCGGACAATCTCGTAATCATTGGTTTCTTTGTTGCGCGCAACGCGCCGCCGTTGCAGTGAAATCCAAGGCGAATCCGTACGGCGTGACACGCCCCCGCCGCGCGATAGAATGCGCGCCCCATGGAACGAATCAAGGATTACAAAGTCATCGTCATCGGCTCCGGTCCCGCCGGATGCACCGCGGCGATTTATCTCTCCCGCGCCAATCTTGCTCCGCTCGTCCTCGAGGGTTTGCAGCCGGGCGGACAGCTCACGATCACCACCGACGTCGAAAACTATCCGGGCTTTCCGGAAGGGATCCTCGGGCCGAAGCTGATGGATCTGATGCGCCAGCAGGCCGAACGTTTCGGCGCGGCGTTCAAGATGGAACAGGTCGAGAGCGTGACGCTCACCGGACATCCGCTCGTGATTAAGACCGATTCGCACGAATACGAGTGCCAGGCGCTAATCATCGCGGCGGGCGCGTCAGCGATGCAGATCGGACTGCCGAGCGAAAAAGCGCTGCAGGGTTTCGGCGTTTCGTACTGCGCCACGTGCGACGGATTCTTTTTCAAGAACAAGGAGATCGTCGTCGTCGGTGGCGGCGATTCAGCGATGGAGGAGGCGACGTTCCTGACGAAGTTCGCCTCGAAGGTGACGGTCATCCATCGCCGCGACGAGCTGCGCGCATCGAAGATCATGCAGGACCGCGCCCGCGGCAATCCGAAGATCGAGTTCATTCTCGATACGACGGTCGATGAGGTCATCGGCACGAAAGAGGGTGGCATCACGTCGCTCAAAATCCGCAATCTGAAGACCGACGCGGTGACCGATTTCGCCACCCAGGGTCTCTTCGTCGCCATCGGCCACACGCCGAACACACAGGTGTACGCCGGCCAGCTCGAGCTCGATGCGCGCGGCTACATCTGCCTGAAACATCCGCATTCGACGGCCACGAACATCGATGGCGTCTTCGCCTGCGGTGATGCCGTGGATCACGTCTACCGCCAGGCCGTAACCGCGGCCGGCACCGGGTGCATGGCCGCCCTCGATTGCGAGAAGTGGCTCACGCACGAACGGATCACGGAGCGATGGGACCTTCCGGTAGGGGAGGAAGAGCGGGAGTGATGTTTTGCATGCCGCTGGCGCGGCACGCGTTGTCAGTTGTCGGTTGAATAGGCGCGCGGCGAGCCGTTTGAGGTCGTGAAGTGGAGCCTCGTTATGAACGCCTAAGCCCTCATCGACAACGCGCGAAGCGCAACCAACCGACAACCGTTAACGCGCGAAGCGCAATACTAAAACGCGTTGAGGATGTACTCGAGCGGATTGACCGGGTTGTTGTTCAGGCGCACTTCGTAGTGAAGGTGCGGGCCGGTGGAGCGGCCGGTCGATCCGACGTAGGCGATGATGTCGCCGCGCTTGACGTGCTGGCCGGGCTTGGCCGCGTAGGCCGAGAGGTGTCCGTAGCGCGTCGAGTAGCCGTAGCCGTGCGAGATGTAGATGACGTTGCCGTAGCCGTTGGCCCATTCGGCCTTGACGACGATGCCATCGGCGGGAGCGCGGACGGGCTGGCCGACCGCGGACGAAATGTCGATCGCGTTGTGATTGCCGCTTTCTCCGGTGAAAGGATCGGAGCGACCGCCGAAGCCGTCGGTCAGGATGCCGCGAACCGGCGCGATGGATGGCGTTGAGGCGAGGAGCTGGGACTGCGCAACGAGCTTCTGTTCGAGAACCGAGAGGTCGCCTTCCAGCCGGCGTGAGCGGAACGCCATTTTGTCGACGTCATCGCGATACGGATTGTCGCCGAGCTCGGTCGGGCGAAGGCCGCCGACGCCACCTTGTGCGGTGTCGTCAAGGCTGCTGATGCCGGCGTAGATCGCCAGTTTGCGCGTACGGTCTTCAACGGTGCGAAGCTGGCCGCGGAGCGATTCGACGGACTTGCTGAACTGTTCGTTGGCGGTCTGGAGGTCTTTGTTCTCGTGGCGGAGTTTGCTGAGCTCGTGCGTCTGCGAGAGTGCGGTGAAGTATTGGACCGAGAAAAAGGTCGAAAGACAGAGGGACGACGTCAGGATGGAGACGACGGAGAAGAGCAGGCGGTGGGACACCTTCAACTTCCGGAACTTGGCCCGCGCATGCGGGACAAAAATGATTGTTGAATAGCGTTGATCCATGCGTACTCCTTAACTCGGGATACCGACTGGACGACGGTGTAGGGGGCGTATTCTATGGAAAGAGAGTCGAGTGTCAACGCAAAAACCGAAGTTAACTCATGTGAACACAAGCACTTCCGGGCGCGTTTTATGGCGTATCACCATATTCGGTACGCATCGGTTAGTGTTTCCGTTCCATAACGCAAATAAGTATTGGGGCGGGGTGCGGGGAGTAGGGTGTTGGGAGTGGGAGCGAATCGGTTCCGGAGCCATTCGGAGTGCCCGTGTTTTTCTTCCGATATCCAATAATCCGGCGTTTCGCTTCGCCTGTTTGATTGCGCAAAACCACATCCCACTCCCAACACCCCACTCCCCGAACACCGTGTTATCCTCCCGCCGCCCTTCCCGAACGACGACAAATCTCGATTGAACAAGGCCGGTATGAACGTCAAAAAACGCCTTCTCGACGGTCCTCGAATGAATCGCGCCATCCGGCGCATGGCCATTGAAATCCTCGAAAAAAATCGGGGCACCGAGGATCTGATCATCGTCGGGATACGAAGCCGGGGAGTGCCGATCGCCGAGCGGATGGCCAAAGAGATCGAGGAGATGGAAGGGCATCCGGTCAGCTCCGGCATTCTCGACATCACCCTCTATCGCGACGATCTCACCACGATCGCGCCGCAGCCGGTCGTGAAGCCGACCAAACTCCCCGAGCCGATCGACGACAAGATCGTCGTCCTGGTCGACGACGTTCTCTACACCGGCCGCACCGTTCGCGCAGCGCTCGACGCGCTGATCGACTTCGGCCGTCCCAAGGCAGTCATGCTCGCCGTCCTCATCGATCGCGGTCACCGCGAGCTCCCCATCCACGCCGACGTGATCGGCAAGACGGTCCCCACAGACGCGCACGAAGTAATTAAGGTGAAGTTGGTGGAGACGGATGGCGAGGATGAGGTTTTGATTATGGAGAAGTGATTTGGCGGGTTGACGAGTTGCCCGGTTGCCGAGTTGACCGGGTTTCGCGGGTTACAAAGGTTGCCAGGTTGCTGCGTTGCTACCGAGCACCGAGCACCGAGCAACGCAGCAACCAAGCAACCCAGGAGCCGGCTTTCGATGACTGGGCAACCCGGCCAACCCGCCAACTCGGAAACCCAATCAGCAACCGGCAACCCCGACATGCGCACATCAACCTCCTCCCTGAAATCCAAGGACCTGCTCGGTATCGAACATCTGTTGCCCGAGGAGATCGAGCTGATTCTGGATACGGCGGAGGGATTCAAGGAAGTGAGCGAGCGGCCGGTGAAGAAAGTGCCGGCGTTGCGCGGACAGCTCATCATCAATCTCTTCATGGAAGCGTCGACGCGGACGCGGGTCTCGTTCGAGATCGCCGAGAAACGCCTCTCCGCCGACACGCTCAACTTCGCCGCCTCCGGCTCCTCGGTGGAAAAAGGCGAGACGCTCATCGACACGGCCGAGAATCTCGTGGCCATGCATCCGGAGATGATCGTCATCCGGCACAAGTATCCCGGCGCGCCGAAGATGCTGGCCGACCGTTTGCCGAATGTGTCGATCATCAATGCCGGCGACGGTTCGCACGAGCACCCGACCCAGGCTCTGCTCGATGCTTTCACGATCCGCGAGCGGCTCGGCCAACTCGCCGGCGTCAACGTCTCGATCATCGGCGACATCGCGCACTCGCGCGTGGTGCGCTCGAACATCCACCTGCTCACGAAGATGAAGGCGAAGGTGACCGTGGCCGCACCGCCAACACTGCTGCCGGCGGAGATCGGGAAAATGGGTGTTCGCGTGGTTCACTCGCTCGATGAAGCCATCGCCGGCGCCGACGTGATCATGATGTTGCGCATCCAGCTCGAGCGGCAGGGGAAGCTGTCGTTCCCGTCGCTGCGCGAGTACTACAACACGTTTGGCCTGACACCGGAGCGGCTGAAACGCGCCAGCAGCGAGGCAATCATCATGCATCCGGGCCCGATGAACCGCGGCGTGGAGATCGCCAGCGATGTCGCGGATGATCCCAAGCGGTCGGTGATTCTGGAGCAGGTGACGAATGGCGTTGCGGTGCGGATGGCGGTGCTTTACTTGTTGGGTGGAGCGCACAGCAGTGAGTGAGGAAAAGCGAATGTTGAATGTTGAGTGTTGGATGTTGAATGTTGAATGTGATCGCGGGAGTCTCGCGCAATTCATTCAACACTCAACATTCAACATTGAACATTCAACATTGGAGGTGTCTGCGTGAACCTCCTCATTACCAACGGCCGCGTTATCGATCCGAGCCAGGAGCTCGATGCAACGCTCGATGTGTTGATCGAAGACGGCGTCATCGCGCGCGTCGACAAACGAATCAAATCGAACGTCGAGACCATTGATGCCGAGGGGCTCGTTGTCGCTCCGGGATTGATCGACCTCCACACTCATCTTCGCGAGCCCGGACAGGAGCACAAAGAGACGATCGCTACCGGCACGCGTGCGGCTGTCGCCGGCGGGTACACCGCGATCTGCGCGATGGCGAACACGCTCCCTCCCAACGACGAGCGCGCCGTGACCGAGATGATCATCGCCGAGTCGCGGCGCAATGGCGCGTGCCGCGTCTATCCGATCGGCGCGGTCAGCAAAGGACTGATGGGCGAAGCGCTGGCGGAGCTGGCCGACCTTCGTGCGGCGGGCTGCGTCGGCGTCAGCGACGACGGCAAACCCGTTTGGAACGCGCAGTTGATGCGGCGCGCGCTCGAGTACTGCACGATGCTCGGCATTCCGGTGATCGCGCACGAGGAGGACGCCAATCTCTCCGACCACGGCGTGATGCACGAGGGCTATTTCTCCACCCTCCTCGGCCTCGGCGGCATCCCCGCGGCCTCGGAAGAAACGCTCGTCGCGCGCGATGTGATCCTCGCCCGCGCCACCGGCGCGCATGTGCACATCGCGCATCTCTCGACCGCGGGCGGCGTCGATTCCGTGCGCCACGCGCGCGCGGCCGGCGTGCGCGTCACCTGCGAGGTAACCCCGCACCACATCGCCCTCGGCGACGAGAGCGTGCAATCGTTCTCGACGAACCTGAAGATGAATCCGCCGCTGCGCTCGAAAGAACATCGCGACGCGCTCATCGCCGGCATCGCCAACCGGACGATCGACGTCATCGCCACCGATCACGCGCCGCATCACTTCGACGAAAAGAACGTCGAGTTCGATCTCGCGCCGTTCGGCATCATCGGACTCGAGACAGCCTTCGCGGTTTGCTACGACACGCTCGTTCGCTCAGGCGTCATCGCTCTCGATCACCTCATCGATCTGATGTCATGCAGTCCGGCGCGCATCTTCAATCTGCCCGGCGGCACGTTGCGCGACGGCGCGCTCGGCGACGTGACGCTGCTCGATCTCGATGCGAAATTCACGGTTCCCAACGCGTTCCGATCGAAGGCATCGAACTCGCCGTTCGTCGGGAAGACCTTTCACGCCCGGCCGGTGGCCACGATTGTTGGAGGCGCCGTTCGGTACGACGGACGCGCAACAAAACCGGCGAAACCGAAAGCGAAAGCGAAGAAATGAGCGCGCTCCACCCGAAGCGGATCGTCATCGTCGATGATTCGCCCGCGTACCGCGATCTCTGGTCGAACTTCATGATCGAGCGCTACGCCGAGACCGCGCACGTCGAGACCTACGGGCATCCTTACGACGCCCTTCCGAAGATCGACGACACGATCGACCTCCTCATCGTCGACCTGGAGATGCCAGGAATGGACGGCAAGAAGTTCGTTGACTACGCGCGCTCCAAAGGCGTTCCGGCGCGAAGGATCGTCGTCACCTCTTCACACTCCGCCGACGAGCTGCACCGGCGCTTCCGCATCGGCGAGACCATCGCCGTCATCAATAAGACTGAGTCGAAACAGCAGGAGGCGTTTCTGATGATTCTGGATTCGGTGATGAGACGGAAGAGTGAATGAAGAGTGAAGGGTGAAGAGTGAAGGGTGAAAGAACAGCTCATCGTCCTGAGTGACGGGTTGTTCTTTTTTCAACCTTCACTCTTCACCCTTCACTCTTCACCTTTCACTCTTCATCCCGCTCTTCCTTCATCTTCGTATAATGCGTTCGTGACGGTCCAAACACCGGCGGTTCCCTCCGCGGAATCCGCTCCCGCCTACTCGCTGAACGATCTGCTGGTCTACATGGCCAAGCAGCAGGCCTCGGACCTTCATCTCAAGCCGATGCGGCCGCCGCTGCTGCGAATCCGAGGGAAGCTCGTGCCGGTCAAGAGCGATCCGCTCAAGCCGGCCGATCTCGAGAAGATGCTTTTGCCTCTTCTGAATCGCGTGCAGAAGGAAAAGTTCGAGGCCACGCAGTCGGTGGATTTTGGTCACGGCGTACCGGGCGTGGCGCGTTTCCGCGCGAACGTCTATATGCAGCGCGGCACGGTCGGCGCGGTCTTCCGGCGAATCCCGATCAACGTGCAGGGCATCGACGCGCTCGAGCTGCCGGACGCCATTCGCGACCTGACCCAGATTCCCGACGGCCTCGTGCTCGTGACCGGTCCGACAGGCTCCGGCAAGTCGACCACGCTGGCGGCGATGATCTCGCACATCACCGAGACGGAACCGCTGCACATCGTCACGATCGAAGACCCGATCGAGTTTTTGTTCATCGATAAGATTGCCGCGATCTCGCAGCGCGAGGTGGGCAGCGACACGCCGAATTTCCGCGAAGCCTTGCGCAACGCCATGCGCCAGGACCCTGACGTGATCATGGTTGGCGAGATGCGCGACGTGGAGACAGTCGAGACAGTCTTGACCGCGGCGGAGACCGGCCACCTCGTCTTCTCCACGCTGCACACGAACAACGCCGCGCAAACGATCGATCGCATCATCGATACGTTCCCGGCCGATCAGCACAAACAGATCCGCTCGCAGCTCGCCCTCGTTCTGCGCGGGATCATTTCGCTGAAACTGATCAAGACCACATCGGGCACGCTCACCGCGGCCGTAGAGATTCTCAAGAGCTCGCCGCGCATCGCAAGGTTGATCGAAGACGGTCACACCAAAGACATCCTCGACGAGATGGAGTCCTCGGTCGGGCTCTACAAGATGCAGTCGATGAACCAGTCGCTCATCGCACTGCTCGTGCATCAGAAGATTTCTTATCAGGACGCCATGGCCCTTTCGAGCGATTCGGACGACCTCTCGCTCAAAGTGCGCAAGCTCTTCCCGCAGATCGAAGAGCGCGTCCGCCAGGGGGGAGAGATGGCTCCGAGCTATTCCGATTTCTCGCAGATCACCGAGCTGATGGACATCAAACGGCTCTACGAAGAGCAGGAAGTGAACTGGCGCCAGCGCGTGGCCACGAAGGAAGAAGAGGTCGAGGATCTGCGCCACGACATCGAAGTCCTGCGCCAGCAGATGCAACAAGGCTCGGCCTCGCGCACGCAACACGACGAAGAGATTGCCCGGATGCGCGGCGACAACGAACGCCTCCGCGCCGACGCCCAGGCCAAGATCACGCAGCTCCAGGAACGGATCAAGGAGCTGAATCAGAAGTTGATGGCGGCGGGAGCGGGAGTGAAAAAGTGAGGTTGTCAGGTTGCCCGGTTGCCGAGTTGCAGAGTTTTTGAGTGACACGGCAACCTGGCAACTCGGCAACCCAGCAACCTTGAAACCCAGCAACCCCCAAAATGACCGCCCCTACTCGAGACCTCACCACCTTCCCCAACCCAAATCCCGAGCGCGATTATGAGATCGCGTTCGAGGCCCCCGAATTCACTTGTCTCTGTCCGATGACTGGGCAGCCCGACTTTGCCACGATCCGCATCCGTTACGTGCCAGACGCGAAATGCGTCGAGCTGAAATCGCTCAAGCTGTATCTATGGTCGTATCGCGACGAGGGAACGTTCCACGAAGCGGTGACGAACAAGATCGCCAACGATTTGATCGCGGCGCTCGACCCGCGCTACCTACACGTCGAAGGCGACTTCTACGTTCGCGGTGGGATCAAGACGGTTGTGAAAGTAGAACATCGGAAGAGCTGACCTCATCTCGACAACCTGGTTCACGTAGGTCGGACTCTCCAGTCCGACTACACATGCAAGTCGGACTGGAGAGTCCGACCTACGTACTCACAGTTCCGGTTCCCCGCCCGTCAGCTCCCGAAACGCTTCGATGTACTTTTCGCGCGTCTTCATGACCACGTCGTCCGGAAGCTCGGGCGGGGTCGACGCCTTGTCCCAGCCGGTCGTTTCCAGCCAGTCGCGGACGAACTGTTTGTCGAACGATGGCGGATTCGATCCGACAGCGTATTTGTCTGCCGGCCAGAAGCGGGACGAATCGGGGGTGAGTGCTTCGTCGATCCAGACGATGATGTTGCCGCGCGTCGCGTGCTCGTCGATCCCGAACTCGAACTTCGTGTCGGCGATGATGATGCCTTTCGTCTCCGCGTACGAAGCGGCGCGCTGGTAAATGCGCAGCGTCAGGTCGCGAAGTTGTGTGGCCAGATCATCGCCAACGATTGTGCACATCCGTTCGAACGAGATGTTTTCGTCGTGACCGGTTTCTTCTTTTGTCGCCGGCGTGAAGATCGGCTCGCGCAAGCGGCTCGCCGTCGTCAGTCCGCGCTCCAGCTCGATCCCGCAGACTTTGCCGGTCTCTTTGTATTCCTTGAGCCCTGAGCCGACGAGGTAGCCGCGCGCCACACATTCGACGGGAACGACTTTGCACTTGCGGACGATCACGCTCCGTCCGCGAAGCTCGCCGTGCGCCCGGACTTCGGACGGAAACGCGTCCCACTCCGTCTCGACGAGGTGATTCTCGATGTCGCCGAAATGGCGGAACCAGAATGTCGACATCTGCGTGAGGATTTTTCCCTTGTCGGGGATGCCCGGCGAAAGAACCACATCAAACGCAGAGATGCGGTCGGTGGCCACGAAGAGAAAGGAATCACCGAGGTCGTAGACATCGCGCACTTTGCCGCGGCGGGCGAGCGGGAGGGGGAGGCTGGTTTCGAGTAAGGCAGACATATTTGAAGAGTGAAGTGTGAAGAGTGAAGTTAGAAGAGTGAAGTGTGAATGATGAGGGCGAAGGATGAAAAACAGCTTTCACTCTTCACTCTTCAAACTTCACTCTTCATTCATCTCTGGTCCATTCCTTTGTAATCTCGCCGCGCAGATCCCGTAAATATCTGCCGCGGTCTGGCAATTTTCTGATCGGCATCGTTCAGCATCTCGCACCACTGCGCCAGCCAGCCGGAAACGCGCGGGATGGCGAAGAGGACCGGGAACATATCCATCGGAAACTTCAGCGCCTGGTAAATCAGTCCCGAGTAGAAATCGACGTTCGGGTAGAGCTTGCGCTTCACGAAGTACTCATCCTCGAGGGCGATGCGCTCCAGCTCCAGAGCGATGTCGAGCAGTGGACTGGTGCCCGTCACTTCGAAAACCTCGTACGCCACCTTCTTGATGATCGTGGCGCGCGGGTCGTAATTCTTGTAGACGCGGTGCCCGAATCCCATCAACTTCACGCCTTCGCCGGCTTTCACTTTCTCGATGAATGCGGGGATGCGGTCCTTCGATCCGATCTCCGTCAGCATGCGGATGACCTGCTCGTTGGCGCCGCCGTGCAGCGGTCCGTAGAGCGCGGCACATGCAGCGGCGACCGCGGAGTACGGATCAACGTGCGAGCTTCCGACGACGCGCATCGTGCTCGTTGAACAATTCTGTTCGTGATCGGCGTGCAGGATGAAGAGAACGTCCAGCGCGCGCTCGAGGGCCGGATGCGGCTCGTACTTCAGCTCCGTCGTCTTGAACATCATGTTGAGGAAGTTGCCGGGATAGGAGAGGTTGTTGTCGGGGTAGACGTAGGGCATGCCCATCATGTGCCGGTAACCGAATCCGGCGATGGTGATCATCTTGGCGAGAAGGCGCTCGATCTGCCGGTTTCTCGCGTCTTCATCAAAGATTTCCTTCGCCTCGGGATAGAACGTTCCGAGCGCGCTGATCATCGCGATCAACATGCCCATCGGATGGGCGTTGTAGCGGAAGGAATCGAGAACACCTTTGAGGTTCTCGTTGATGAAGGTGTGGTACGTGATCGTGTGGTTCCAGGCCGCCAGTTCGTCCTTCGTGGGAAGCTCGCCTTTGAGCAGGAGCCACGACGTCTCGAGGTAGGTGCTCTTCTCCGCGAGCTGCTCGATCGGATAGCCGCGATACTCGAGGATGCCTTTGTCGCCGTCGATGAAGGTGATGGCGCTGCGGCACGCGGCGGTGTTCATGAACGCCGGGTCGTACGTCATCATCCCGAAGTCGTCGTCGCTGACTTTGATCTTGCGCAGGTCGGTGGCGCGAATGGTCTCTTCGTTGATCGGAACTTCGTACGATTTGCCCGTACGGTTATCGGTGATCGTGAGGCTGTTGGTTGGCAAAAGACTCCTCCGGTGACAATCGAGCGCGCAAATCTATCAAATGTCGCCATATCGCGCAGCCACCAACGCGGTGGCGACGATGGCAGCGGTCTCTGCGCGAAGCCTGCGAATTCCGAGCCGCTCGAAATCACAGCCGTTTTCTCGCGCCTCGCCAATCTCCCGCTCGCTCCATCCCCCCTCGGGGCCGATGAAGATGGTTGCTGGGTTGCCGAGTTGCTGGGTTGCCGGTTCCGCCTCGGCGTCGAAGAGGATTTTGTGTCCCTCGCGCCTGACGATGTCGATGAACGGAGCCGGCTCTTCAACGATCGGGATGACCGACCTGCCCGATTGCTTGACGGCTTCAAAGACGATCTTGCGCCACCGCTCGGCCTTGCCGCGATAGCGCTCGGCGCGAATCTCGACGCGCTCGGTGACGAGCGGAACGATCGAGCGGACGCCGAGCTCCGTCGCCTTCTGCAGCACGAGATCGAACTTGTCCAGATTGATGATGGCCATCGCCAGATGGAGAGCAGCACGCGCCTCGCGGTCCGGCGCGGGAGCAGTCAGTTGCAGAAGCTCGGTCGAGTACTTGGCGATGAACGACGCCCCGCGCCCATTGAAGACTTCGACCTCTTCCCCCTCGCGCACCCGCACGACATGCGCGTGATGCCGTTCATCGCGGCTCAGCGGAACCGCGGAACCGGCGATGAGATCGGAATCGACGAAGAAGCGGTGTTTCATGGGGCGGTGGATTAGTAGAGCAGTGGATTAGTCGATTAGAGATCAGAGACAAGGGATCAGAGACAAGAGATCAGGACATCAGAGATCGAGAGCAGGTCTCAGTTCCAGCTAATGTGCCCGTGATTCTGATCTCTTTGTCTCTGATCTCTATCGACTAATCCACTAATCACTTGTCCACTGATCCTAATCCGCTGCCTCCCGAATCTGCTCCCTCACGAACGGCACCAGCAGCAGTCCCGGAATCCCGAGAAACACGGTCAGCCAGAAGTATGCCGGGTAGCCGGCGTTTTGGGCGATCCATCCGCTCGGGGTGCCGATGACCACGCGGGTAAGGCCGAATGCGGCGGTGAGCATCGCGTACTCCGTTGCGGCGCGCTCGCGGTCGCAGATGGCCATGAGGAACGCCAAGAAGGCGCCGGTGCCGAGGCCGTAGCCGATGTTCTCGACGATGGCGGCGGCGTAGATTGCCCAGCGGCCCGCGTGCGTCGTGGCCACGATCGCGTAGCCGAGGTTGGAGAGAATCTGCGCGGCGCCAAGCCAGAGCATGGCCCGATAGAGACCGATGCGCGCCACGATCGCGCCGCCTGCAATCGCGCCGAGAATACTGACGATGACACCGATGACCGCCGTGATTGTCCCGATCTCCGCGGGCGAATAGCCGCGATCGACCCAGTACGGTTTGATCATCGCGTAGATGGCCAGCTCGCCGAGGCGGTAGAGAAGCACGATGGCGAGGAGAATGCCCGCGCGCGGACGGGCCAGCCAGTGACCGAGGCCGCGAAAGAGCTCGATGATCGATTTGCCCTGATCGCGCGACCCGCGGTCATCGGGCAAGCGGAGCGCGACGACGAAAACGATTCCTGCGATGACGGCGGCCGCAGCGAAACTGCCGCTCCAGCCGATGACGCCGGAAAGCGCGACCAGTCCCCCTCCGCCGACGATGAGTGCTGCGCGATATGCAGCGACACGGATGGAGTTGACGGGACCGATGAGATCCGGAGGCGTCGCGCGAATGGTGAAGGCATCAACGGCGAGATCCTGGGTGGCCGAGGCGATGGCGAAGATCGTGATGATGGTCCAGAACGGCACGCCGATCGCGGCAGGCAGCGTTGCCATCGCCGCCATGCAAATCGCCATCGCCAGAACTGCGGTGGCGATCCAGCGGCGATACGTTCCGAAGGAATCGATCAGGGGCGACCAAAAGACTTTGAGTGTCCAGGCCGAGGCGACGGTGCTGAGGAATCCGATCGTGGTCAGTTCGACGTGATGGACGCGCAGATAGACCGGAAGCAAATCGTTGACGATGCCGAAGGGAAGCCCTTCCGAAAAGTAAAGGAGCCCGGCGACCGAGGCGGCGATTAGTCGCGAGGGATTACGGTCGGTGGCCAAGCGCGGTCATTATGAATGCTGATTTCTCACGCGAAGCCGCGAAGACGCGAAGACACGGCGGGGGTTGACGTGGCGATGCTTTTTTTCGCGCCTTCGCGGCTTCGCGTGAAAAAAACTACCGCGAATACAG
This sequence comes from Thermoanaerobaculia bacterium, assembly GCA_963719365.1. Classification (GTDB taxonomy): domain Bacteria; phylum Acidobacteriota; class Thermoanaerobaculia; order Gp7-AA8; family Gp7-AA8; genus JADGNZ01. The sequence continues at coordinate 5,361,569 of OY970380.1, forward strand.
CGTCACCGGATATCGCTTCAGGCCGAATGGCGTGCGGTAATACGCGTTCCCCTCGATCCGGTAGCTGGCGCGGTTGCCCTGCACCATCTCGGCGATCTCGTGGAACAGTGCTTTCAGATTCGCGTACTCGACGCGGGTTCGCAGATGAATGTCGCCCACGCCATGCGCGGGGATGTTGACGCCCTGATCGGCGCGCACGCTGTGAAGGATCGGCGTGTCGTTGATGGCCAGATCGAATTCGAGATACTCGAGGTGCACACCGATCGGATTGGGATTGTCGACGACGATCGTGAAGTCGAAGTCCATCGCCGATCGGGTGAGCGGCAGGGCAATGGCCACGTGCGGCTTGATGGAGCGAAGTCTGTAGCTCGGATTGACGAGGTCCGGCAATAGCGAACGGCATCCGGAGAGCGAGAACGTGATGGCTGCCAGGACGATGCAACCGGCAGTCAGGAGCGTCGCAGGAATCAGCGTTCGTTTCATCGCAAATGGCAACCTATGCAATGGACTGGCCGGAGAATCAGAGATCAAGGATTCAGAGATCAGAGACTAGCGACCAGAGACAAGAGATAGGGCGCTTACTGATCTCTGATCTCCTGGTCTCTGATCTCTGATTGCCCCGATTCCGTGCACCCGGGACCCAAAAACCGTGTGGTATGGTCTGCCGGTTGCAACCAATCTGGCGAGCGGAGCGTAGGAGAGCTACTTGGGTATCTCGGCCATCATCGCGGCGTACAACGAAGAGAAGACGATCGCTGAGGTTCTGGGCGTTCTGACGAAGAGCAGTCTCATCGACGAGATCATCGTCGTCAGCGACGGCTCCTCAGACCGCACCGTCGAGATCGCGCGCTCCTTCGATGTCACCACGATCGCTCTGCGCGAGAACCGCGGCAAGGGCTACGCGATGCGCGTCGGCGTCGACTACGCGCGGCACGACATCCTCTTCTTCGTCGATGGCGACATGTTCAATGTCACCGACGAGCACATCGAGTCGTTGCTGCGGCCAGTGATCCGGAACGAGTGCGACATGAACATCGGCGTTCGCAACCGCGGCCCGATTCGCAACTTTTTCCACCTGCAGATGAAAGTCGGCCCGGTGCTCTCCGGCATTCGCGTGATGCGGCGCAATGTGTGGGACACCGTTCCGCTCCGCTATCAGGAGCGATTCAAGATCGAAGCTGCTCTCAATTTCTTCTGCTCGCGCGCCGGCTACCGGCAGCGCCAGACCGTGATCTACGACCTCGGGCACCTCATCAAAGAGAACAAGCGCGGACTCCTCCCCGGCCTCACCGCGCGTTGGGAAATGTGCCGCGAGGTAGTTCTCCTTCATTTCGACCTTTACGGTCTGGAAACGTGGCGGTCCGATGTCGAATATGACCCGGTGCCTGTCGCCGAATACGATCTGTTCGAGTAAGTGACCATCACCCGCCGCGCTCTCGCCCTCCTCATCGCGCTGGCCCTGACGGCCTGCACCGGCCGCGCGCAGTTCCTCGAGCGCGCCGTCCTCCTCGGCGGCCACACCTACAAATACCGAGTCTGGCTTCCGCACCATTACAGCAAGCTGCGCCGCTGGCCGGTCATCCTGTATCTGCACGGAAGCGGCGAACAGGGCATCGACAATCAGATGCAAATCAGCGAAGGGCTGGGTCCGGCCCTGGAAAAATTCGGCGAGCGTTACAAAGCGATCGTCGTTTTTCCGCAGTGCGATCCATCGCACGAGTGGTACGGAGAGACGGAGCTGATGGCGATGGCGGAACTGAACGCCGCCATCCGCGAGTTCCATGGCGACTCCAGCCGCATCATTCTCACCGGCGTTTCGCTGGGGGGCGCCGGGACCTGGTACATGGCGCGGCACAACCGGACATTTGCGGCGATCGTCCCGGTCGCCGGCGAAGTGGTGCGCACTCCCGACGATCCGTTCCCCAGCGATCCTCCGCCCGACATCGCCCGCATCGTCGGCGCGCCCGATCCTTACGCAACTCTCGCCGCCGCCATCGGCACTACCCCAGTGTGGGCGTTTCACGGCGCGAAGGATCCGGTGGTTTCAGTCTCCGAGTCACGCTCGATGATCGCCGCGTTACGCAAGGCCGGCAACAACGCCCGCTACACCGAATATCCCCAAGGCGAGCACAACGTGTGGGACGCCGCGTACGCCAATGCGGATCTGGTTCATTGGATGCTCCAGCAGAAGCTGAAGTGATTCAGAGAGCAGAGATCAGGGAACAGAGACAAGAGATCAGGGAACAGGGAAGAAGGTTCTGCCTGGTCCTTGCCGCCGGCAATTCGCACGAAGGTTCATCAAGCATCCAATAACGAGGTCCGTAGCCCACGGCTTCAGCCGTGGGGCCTTCGCGAACGTTTCCAAAACCCCGAGCCCGCTTCAGCGGGCGACAGAAAACGGTTTCGCGAACAAACACGATCAGAGAGCAGACAGCAGAGACAGAGATCAGGAAACAGCCCAGAACGTCCGGCCCCCGACCTGATCTCTAATCTCTTTGTCTCTGATCTCTTCTAACGCTACAATCGCCGCCTTCCAAATGACAGCCCGCGGTTCCCGCCTCGTTTCTTTCCAGTCCACCAGTCAAAGGAGAAAGACGTGTCCGATAGCATGACCGCGACGGCGGTGCTCGATGAGCCTCTGGCCGGCGTCGCTTCCATCGTCAACGACTGCACCATCCACGTTGCCACTGTCAACGGCTCCGGATCGCAGTCATCGAACAATGTCCTGATGCGCTCGATTTTTCAGATGGGTGTGCCGGTGAGCGGGAAGAACATGTTCCCCTCGAACATTGCCGGCCTTCCCACCTGGTTCACGATCCGCGCGAACAAAGACGGTTGGATCGCGCGCAAACGCGAAGTCGACATCATGATTTGCATGAATGCCGCGACCGCGCGTGAAGATGTCGAGGCGCTGCAGCCAGGCTCCGTTTGCATCTACGACGCGCCGCTGGCCTGTAAAAACATACGGCCCGACATCACCTTCTTCGAAGTTCCGTTCGCGAAGCTGGCTGCCGAGCTCTCGCAGGACTCGCGGCTCCGCAAGCTGCTGACGAACATGATCTACGTCGGCATCGTCGCCGAGCGTCTCGGGATCGAGCGCGACGAGATCATGAAGGCGCTCGACAAGCAGTTCAAAGGCAGAAAAAAACTGATCGATCCGAACGTCGCCGCCATCGACAAAGGGCTCGACTACGCGCGCGAGAACCTGCCGGCGCAGCACCGCTGGCGCATCGAGCGGATGCACGCCACCGATGGGAAGATCATCATCGACGGCAACGCCGCCGCCGCAATCGGCGCGATGTTCGGCGGCTGCACCGTCGTCACCTGGTATCCGATCACGCCATCGTCGTCGCTCTGCGAATCGCTCATCGATTACATGAAAGAGCACCGCATCGGGCCGGATGGCAAAGCGACGTTTGCGATTGTGCAGGCCGAGGATGAGCTGGCGGCGATGGGGATGGTGCTGGGCGCGGGATGGGCCGGCGCTCGCTCACTGACCTCGACCTCGGGGCCCGGCATCTCGCTGATGGCGGAATTCGCCGGACTCGGATACTTCGCCGAATTGCCCGGCGTGATCTGGGACATCCAGCGCGTCGGTCCGTCCACCGGCTTGCCCACGCGCACCGCGCAAGGCGACATTTTCGAGGTCTACTTCCTCTCGCATGGCGACACGCAGCACATCGCGTTGATCCCTTCATCGGTGTCGGAGTGTTTCGATTTCGCGGGCGAAGCGCTCGATCTGGCCGAGATGTTCCAAACGCCGATCTTCGTCCTCTCCGACCTCGACCTCGGCATGAACAACTGGATGTCGGATCCCTTCGTCTATCCGACGAAACCGTATCGCCGCGGGAAGGTGCTCGATGCGAAACAGCTCGACGAGCTCGGCGGAAAGTGGGGACGTTACGCAGACGTTGATGACGACGGCATTCCCTACCGCACGATTCCGGGCACCGATCATCTGATGGCGTCGTACTTCACGCGCGGCTCGGGACACGACGCCCAGGCGCGTTACTCGGAAAAGCCTTCCGATTACAAAGCCACCGTCGACCGGCTCGCGAAAAAGCATCGGACCGCGAAGAAGTTCGTGCCGCAGCCGGTGATCGATCGCAGGCCGGACGCCACGATCGGCTTCATCGCGTTCGGAACGACCGATCCGGCGCTCGAAGAATCGCGCGATCAGCTTCGGCGCGAGCACGGCGTCGAGACGAGTTACCTTCGTCTGCGCGCGCTGCCGTTCACCGACGATGTGAAAGCGTTCGTCGAATCGCACGAGCGGGTCTACGTTGTCGAGCAAAATCGCGACGGACAGATGGGCGATCTGATCCGGCTGGAAGTGGGCGACATTCAAGATCGCATCCGGAAGATTCTTCACTACACAGGCCTGCCCTGCGACGCGCGATCGATCACGAATTCACTGTTGCAGATGGAAAACGACGGCACCCGCGTCATTCGCGTCGGTCTCGAAGGCCGCACGACGACGCAGACAGCATCGGAGGACTAGCTCATGGCGGAAAGCACTCTCAAACTGCCCAACGAGGCGGCCGTACCGAAAGAGAACAAGCTCGGACTGAAAGCGGCCGATTACCAGGGCGGCAAATCGACGCTCTGCGCCGGCTGCGGCCACGATGCCGTCAGCAATCAGATCGTCCGCGCGTTCTATGAGATGAACGTCAAGTCGGAGATGGTGGCGAAGTTTTCCGGCATCGGCTGTTCGTCGAAAACTCCCGCATATTTTCTCGGCCGCGCGCACGGATTCAACAGCGTTCACGGACGCATGCCGGCCGTTGCCACCGGCGCGATGCTGGCCAATCACCATCTCATCTCGATCGGCGTTTCCGGCGACGGCGACACCGCCTCGATCGGACTCGGCCAGTTCATGCACATGGTCCGCCGCAACATCCCGATGATCTACATCATCGAAAACAACGGCGTGTACGGCCTGACGAAAGGGCAGTTCTCGGCCACGGCCGACGAAGGTTCGAAGCTCAAGACCGGCGTCGTCAACGACCTTCCGCCCATGGATCTCTGCGCGCTGGCCGTCGAGCTCGGATGCGGTTTCGTCGCGCGCGGCTACGCGGGGGATCCGAAGCAGATGGTGAACATCCTCAAAGCAGCCATCGCCCACGACGGCCTCGCGGTGATCGACGTCATCTCGCCATGCGTCACCTTCAACAATCACGACGGCTCGACGAAGGGCTACACGTATTCGAAGGAACACGACGAACTGCTCCATCAGATCGGCTTCGTGCAGTCCTACGAACAGATCGAGATCGAGTACGAGCCCGGCACGATGCGCGAAGTGACGCTGCACGACGGCTCGCGCCTGCTCTTGAAAAAACTGGAAGAGGACTACGACCCATCCAACGCCGTGCAAGCGCTCCAGCGCTCGCACAAAGCAATCGAAGACGGAGCCATGCTCACCGGCCTCATCTACCTGCGCCCGGAAAAAAAGAGCTTCATCAGCCTGCTCAACATGAGCGAAAAGCCGCTCTGCTCGCTGAATGAGGCCGAGACGCGTCCGCCCAAAGAAGCGCTCGATCAAATCATGCGCGAGTTGATGTAAGGCTTCCCGCGACGTTTCACGAGCTGTGCGCTGTCATTTCGAATCGGCGGAACCGGGCGAAAGGCAGGCGGGAGCGGTGGAGCACGAATAGAAATCCCCTTCCCGAATTGCAAGAGGAGTGGTCAGGCCGCCTGCTCCGACATGATTAGTTGCCACGCTTCCAGGGCAGCGAATTCGTTGCCCAACAGATCGAGCGATACGGACGTGAGCTTTCGCCGAGAGACAAGTTTGCGTAATGCCTCCGAAGCGACCACGTACGCGCGCGGCCGCGTGACGGCGTTCTCATTCGAGGACTGAAATTCAACGACCACGACATAATGATGCTTGCGAGCGCTGAACGGATCCACTAACCATTCCCGTGTCCCCTCCACCGTTTTCACGTCCAGCGTGACTGCCTGACCCTCTTTACCCAGGATTGTGATGTCGACGCTTTCTGGCTGTGCCAGGGCCAGGTTCGCCTCAACTCCCAACTGGTGCAGGACGGACAGGACGTGAAATTCAGCGGCAAGCTGGAGATGCTTTTTCCTCAACATCCAAGCGGGCCGCGGTGAGCTCGATGCGGGCACGAAAGGCAGAGCCTCCCACGCGGTGGGATCGTCTCGCTTTGCCAGTACCTCGGCTTCGATCTGTTCGTCAGAAGCTCTTGCTTTCCGTGGTTTCATAGCGGCCAGCCAGTGATGATACGCAATCTTCTCTTCCCAAGCGCGAGAACGACGAGCTTCAGCGGGCGGCCTCCGTCAGTTCGCCCGAGGAGGAGGTACCGATCGTCATGATCCTTATCTCGGAGCGGGTGAAATCCGTTCCAGAGCATCTCCGCCGCTTCGTCCGAGGTGATTCCGTGCGCCGCAAGCTTGTCTTCGTTGAATTCAAAGTCGAACTCAGCTGGATCGAAACGTGTCCAGTTGACCACGGCTGGATTCTACGCCTTCGGGGAAACATCCGAGCCTTGACTTGGAACATCGGAGTAGAGTCCGCTTTGAACAACCAGACCACGATACCAAGCCGCGCGAGGTGGTGCTGCGACTTGCAGGCAACCGGCCTGTGGGATCAGAACGGACGCCGGCGCGGCCATCAAGAGAAGCGCTCGATCAGATCATCCGCGACTTGATCTAGATCTGGATGGCGGCGGCCATGTTGCCGCTGTTTTCTGCCCGGACACGACAAAAAACGGCGGTCTGGCCGCAGTACCCGAACCCGGCCCGTCTCTTGCTCAGCAATACGTCATGAGCGAAGACGAAAAAGGCGCCACCGAGGCCGACATGCAGAAAATCGACGTCATCCGCGGATCCGAATCCCTCGGCTACGAAGGCGCCGGCCGCGAAGAGCACAGCGGCGAAAACTCCCCCAAGCGCGCAAACAATGCGCAAGACGAGCTGGCGGACAACAAGCCCGAAGATATTTAGGAGTGCGGGCGTCTCGCCCGCGGCCGCCGGGCGTCCCGCCCGGTGGTGGAGAAATCCGACTCGTCAATCAGGATGCGCAACGCCGGCACCTGTCTCTTTCGCGAGCTCCAGCACAGCCACCGTCTGCTTTCAGCTCACCGATGGGAACTGCGCGAGAAACTCGTCCAGAGAATCCCCCGCTTCGAGATAGTCAAAAAGGTTGTATACAGGCACGCGAGTCCCGACGAATACCATCTCGCCACCCATGATCTCGGGGTCGCTGTGAATGGGACTCCCTGTTGCGTTCATCGTCAAATTCTACTCCCGGGGCCGTGGTTGCACTACCTATTGCCGCTTCTAATTTTCCTTGATGTGCTCCAACGCTGCGCGAACCGATTTTGCTTTGCTTCTGCCGTGAGTGCGGCGCAAAGCTTCAAATAGGGGCGCGTCCACACTGAGCGGCTTCGCGCCGGTCCTAATGATTGTGGCTTTCACCAGGACATCGCCGTCTGTTGTGAAAATTGCCTTGAAGTCTGTCTTCGGGTTCGAGCTGGACAACTTGAGCAGCTTCGACGTCTCGTCATAGATTTCGTAGATGATTTTTTTCGTGTTCCTCGGAGCTGCAGAGACCGAGACGCCAACGGCATAGCCCTTTGCTGCCGTTTGCGGCTCTTGATCGTTGATTTCAAATCGCGCTGTGATGCCTGGCGATGCGCGACGCTTGCGAGTGGCAAACGGAAGCGCCTCGCGAAGTCTTACCCAGGGTTTCGGCTCGGTGAAATCGATGAATTGGATCGCTGCCAGTCTGGGGTGCAGGTTTGTGACGCCACGAACGACGGGAATGACCCGCACACCGGCTCCGATTGCAAACGCCCACTCGTATGTCACAAATTCGGACTTCGTGGCATTGGGCGTCATGATTACGATCAAGGCAGAAGCGCTTCGTAGTGCGTTGTCAATTTCATCCTGATAGTCGTAACCAACTCTGATATCGGACGAGTCCTGCCATGCGGAGATCTGGGAGTCTTGCAACCTTCGTCTAAGTTCGTGGGCAAAGTCCTTGTCTTCGCGAGCATAGGAAAGAAACACGTGCTTCGTGGTCATGTTGATGGGGCACGCGCGTGTGTGGGAGCACCGATCCTGGGCGGTGATCAAACGCGCGTGTCATCCTCCTTCAATAAGGAGTGCCGGTGACGATCAGTTCCCTACCCGCTCAACACACCTCTTTTGTAATGCCCTCAATGAAACCTAATCGTCAAACTAAAAACCACCGGCACCGGCTTTCCTTCCGACGTCCCCGGCCTGAAGCGCCATTGGTGTACCGCCTCCAACGCTGCATAGGAAACGGACGGACCGGGAGACTCCACAATCGTTGGTTGGCGGAGTATGCCGTCGATGTCGATGACGGCTTTTATGACCACTTGCGTGGCGCCGATCGCATCGATGACCCCGGGACGTACTGGCTCACGGCGAAGGATCACTTCGGGCGCTTTGTCTGCGGGCGATGAAACGGCTGCGCGGCTGACAGGCGAATCGGGATCCTTATTCGCTAGCGCCTTTCTTGGCGGATCGATCGCGGCGGCGACTTGCCGATACCAGGTCGCGTCGTCGGTATTGCCGAGGCCTTCTTCCGCGGACGCGCGCAATGAAACGGTATCGGACATCAGGCGGATTGCTTCGGCGTCGGCGCCGAGCCGATCGACCATTTGATTGGCGAGCTTGATTGAAGCCTTTCGCGCCGCGGCATATTGCTTCTGTTGCAATTGCGTCTCGATTGCCGCCTGATCACGTCGCCAGTCGTCCGCGGTGACGGCAGATGCAGCGAGAGATGCGCAGAACAGCAACGCAAGACCGCAGGTCAGCGCTTTCATCATCACCTCTTCGTAATTGCCGCCAATCGTCCTTTTGCCTCCGCATGTTCCGGATCGATTTTCAGCGCGTCTTCGTAACAGCTCTGCGCGCGGGCGGTTAGGCCTTCGGCGCGGTAAAGATCGCCGAGGGAGATGAGGGTGTCGATGGAGTTTGGGTCGAGGGAAAGAGAGCGTTGAAAGCTTTCCGCGGAATCGCGGCGCCACTTCGGATTTCGTTCCTGACAGGCCCCCAGAAGATGCCAGGCCTCGGCATCATCCGGTTTGTACGCGACGGCTTGCTTGAGCAGGATGATGGCGCCGTAATAGTCGCCCGACGCGCTCAGCTCCTTTGCATGCTGCACGTTCTGACGCGCGATCGAGTGCCGCACCGCGCGCCGCTGCAGGTCTTCGCTCCCGGCGCCCTGGCCCGGCTCCTGATTCAGTAGTTTGTCGTAAGCCTGGCGTCGCGCCGGATTTTCGAGAGCTCTGACGGCCTCGTCGATGCGTTTCGTGATCGCGGAGACCGCGTCCTTCACCACGGCCGGATAGCTTGCCGGTGAATATCGCCCTTTCTGTTCCTCCGCGGAGGCGATGATTTGTGCGCGCGACGCGGCGCGCGGCACGTCGAGCAACTGGTAGTGATCGAGCGAGGCCAATCGCCGCGATAACGCCACCGCACGCAGAGAGCGTTGATCGTCCGGTCCGAGCGCCGCCAACAACTCGAGATCGCGTTGCGTGTCGCTCTCCTCGACGGCGGCAGTCGCTTGCGCGCGCGAGTCGTCGATGACCGTGAAGACGCCCAAGGTCATCATGGCGATGACGACGCGCGCCGCCAGCAGCGAGTCGCTCAGAAACTGTTTCAGGAACGATTCGATCGTCTGCGGTTTGGAAAGCGCCTCGGCCAGGCGGCGCTCCGCATCGGTCAGCGGGATGGTGTCGAGTAACGATCGTTCCGCCGGATCGGGCTCGATTGTGCGACTGAGGTCGCCGAGGGAGCGGCGCAACATGAGGCCGTTGGTGATCGCGCGTATGCCATCGAGAACGATCGCGGCCGTCGATTGCAGGAAGACGCGCTTCTCCGGCTCGATGGCTTGTTCATCGCTGAATGCCGCCGTCCCTTCTTCGAGCGAAAAGAGTTGTACGAATTGCAACGTCAGCCACTCCCGCAGGAACGTCTGCCGTTTGGACATATCGAACAAGCCGGATTCGTGAAACACCTCCACGGCTCGGGAAGGATCCTGCGTCGCGAGTTGCAATGCTTGCGCAGGGGAGATGACGCCGCGGCGGACAAGGAAGTCGGCCAGCGAGTCTTCGGGCGCTGCCGACGTGATCAGAATCAGCTCGCCCTGCGCCCAGAAAAGGGTTTTGCGCAGCCGGCCCTGAACGATGGTCAGCGACCCGCTCCGGCGCTGTTGCAGGATTTCACCCGCCATCACAGCGAAGGGTGTGATCTCGATTCGCTCCAGACTCACGCCGCATCCCTCAATTCGAATAAGGCTCTGCTTTTAGCACAATGTGGCATGAAACGGGCTCCGTCCGGCTTCGTCTCATTGCTGTTGCAAGACGGGCAGTGCGGCCAGAATGCCCCGTCCATTGACGTTGTTCCGTTCTGCCGAGTGTGCTCCGAGGTGATGATGAAACCAGTAAAAAAGATAGCCGTTCTGCTGCTGATGCTCATGGCGTTCAGCGCGGCGGCGTGGGCCCAGGTACCTTCCGACGACGCGTACGAATTCATCCTTGCCAAACTTGCCGCCGATGAAGGCAAGCTCGACGAGGCGCTGTCACGGATCGACAAAATCATCGCCAGGGATCCGCAGAACACCGTCGTCCTTTTCGAGCGCGCCATGATCCTCGTCGACGCCTCGAAGATCGATGCCGCGGAAACCGAGCTGCGCAAAGTCGTTGCCTTGCAGCCGAACTTCTTCGATGCGGAGCGCGTTCTCGGCCGCGTTCTGCTCGAGCGCGCCGGTAGCGACCGCACCAAGCTCGATGAGGCGCTCGTCCATCTTCAGAACGCCTTCCGCATCAATCCCGACGACCTCCCCACGGGCATGGCCATCTCGCAGATTTATTCGACCAGCGGGCGGCCTGCCGAAGCGGAGAAAGTCATCGCGGCGATGCTGGAGCGCGCGCCGGATCAGCGCGGACTCAACTACAGCTATGCGCTCGTTCTGACGAAGCTCGGACGAGGCGCGGAGTCGGTCAAGTATCTGGAGCGTGCCGTCGAGGTCGATCCGACGTTCGGCCAGGCCATCCAACAGCTCGTCGAGATCTACCAGAGCACGAATCAGTGGGAGAAAGCGGCGGACGTCCTGCAGCCGCTGATCAACGACGATCCCACCAATCTCGATTTTCAGCGTCAGCAGGCCTACTTCTATCTTCGTGCCGGTGCTTCGGAAAAAGCGCGAAGCCGTTTCGCCGCGCTGCTGGCCGCCGATCCGAAAGACACGCACACGCAGTTCTATCTCGCCGAATCGCTCAGCGATCTGGAGCGCTACGAAGATGCCGAGAAGATTTACCGGCAGCTTCTCGAAAAGACGCCCGACGATCCGGACATTCTCGTCAGCTTCGGACTCTCGCAGATGGGCCGGAAGAAGTTCGACGACGCTGCGAAGACGTTCCGCACGTTGCTGGCCGTTCCTGATGTTCCCGAGGGCGCGGTGACGATTGCGAAGACGCAGCTCGCGCTCGTCGATCTGCAGAAGGGCAACTTCCAGGCTGCCATCGACGCCGTCAAACCGTTGTTCATCTTTCACGACAAACCAAATCCGCAACCGATCAACATCGCCGTCGAGGCGTTGAAGAAACAGAAACACTACGCCGAAGCCGCGGCCATGCTGCAGCCGCTCGTGGATAAGTACGCGTCCGATCCATTCGTCAACGCGCGCTACATCGAGATGCTGGCGCGCGCCGGCGACAAGGACCGCGCCCGCGTCGCCGCTTCCACGCAGTCGAAATTCGGCGCTCACAACACGATTTCCGCCGCGGAAGCGTACGTGCAGGCGGAGCAATACGAACCGGCCATCGCCGTGATCAAAGATGCGCTGCGCACGAAGCCCGACGATCTCGATCTTCAGTTCGAGCTCGGCGCGGTGATCGAACGCTCCGGCGACAAAGCGGGCGCGGAAAAGACGTTTTCGGAGATCCTCGAAAAGAATCCCGACAACGGCAGCGCCCTCAACTACCTCGGCTACATGTACGCCGAGCAGGGCGTTCACCTCGACCGCGCGGCGACGATGCTGACGAAAGCGGTGGAGCTGGAGCCGCACAATGGCGCGTATCTCGACTCGCTCGGCTGGACCTATTTTCGTCAGGGCAAGCTGGAGCTCGCAGAAAAATATCTGAACGATGCCGCGCAAATCCTTCCGCGCGACGCCACGGTTCACGAGCACCTCGGCGACGTTCTCGCTAAGCGCGGAGACGCCAATCGCGCGCTGTCGCTCTACCGCGTCGCGCTGACTCTCGATCCCGAATCGAAGGACGAGGCCAAGCTGCGCTCGAAGATCGTCGAGCTGGAAAAGCAGCAGCAGGCGCAGCAGACTCCTCGCTGAAATGCGCCGCGCGCTTGCTGCTCTGATTCTTTGCGCCATCGCCGCCGGTTGCCAGACTGCGCGTCCGGCAGGGGAGGAGACGCCGCTCGCGCCGCTGACTTCGACATCGGCCGATGATGCCGCGCGCCAGCTCGCCGCGCGCCGCGCGCAAATGACGAGCGAGCGCGCTCTGCTCATGATTCGCGCCACGAACGAAGGGCGCTCGCTGTCGTTACGCGCGCAACTCCAGATCGACAACGGCGGACGCATGCTGCTGACCGCGTACACGCCGTTCGGGACGAATGCGATCCGCCTCTACGCCGAAGGCAGCGAGGTCACGTTCGTCAACGACCTCGAAGGAACGTGGTGGCACGGAGGCGTGGCCGAATTCGGACGCAGCTTCGGATTCTTCGGCTCCGCATCGCCCTCGTCGATCGGTTTACTTCTGATGGGACTCCCGGCTGGCAACAACTTCAAGTACGAATACGCAGCAACCGGACTCAAACGCGCTAACGCCGGCGACGTCGTAGTCGTCTACGATCCGCCGTCGTATCCGCCACAACACATTCTCGTGACCCACGGCGCACAAAGCCTCGACATCCAGGCGCAGGAGTCAGCAACGACGACCGCCGCGATCGTGCCTCCCGCGATTCCATCGGATTACCGGTGTTGCTTCGTGCCGAAGATGTGAAACGGTTCTCTCTCTTGTGTCATCCTGAGCTGGCGGATGACACAGCAAAACACGATCATCGAAGTCCCGGCGTACGCGAAGATCAACTGGTCGCTGCGCATCACCGGCAAGCGGCCGGACGGGTTTCATGATCTCGAAACCCTCTTTCAAACCATCTCGCTGCACGACACGCTGATCATTCGCGAGTCGGACTGCTTTTCGCTGACCTGCAACGATCGGTCGATTCCCGTCGATGACACCAACCTCGTTCTCCGCGCCGCACGTGCCCTGGAAACGCCGCCTGTTGCGATCGACTTGAAGAAATCGATTCCTGCCGGCGGAGGCCTCGGCGGCGGTTCCTCCGACGCCGCGGCCGTGCTCGTCGCTCTGTCCAAACATTTCGGCATCGACAAGCCGCTCGCCAAACTCGCCCTCGACCTCGGCTCCGACGTTCCGTTTTTTCTCCAGGGTGGCATCGCCTACGCCACCGGCCGCGGTGAAGTGCTGACGCCGATGCCGTCCGTCGCCGGCATCCCGCTTCTGCTGCTGATTCCGAAAGAGCGCGTCAGCACCGCGAACGCATTCGCAGCACTGCGCCGTTTCTCGCGGCCGATCGGCATCGACCGCTACCGGTCAATCATCGACGAGGGCTTGCTCCACCACGCCAACGAACTGACAAACGATTTCGAAGAGCCGATCTTCGTGCTGCTGCCGCGTCTGCGCGAGCTGAAAACGAGACTGCTCGAGGAGGGAGCAGTCTGGGCAGCAATGTCCGGCTCCGGATCGACGATCGTTGGCGCATTCGCGGAGACGAAGGACCGGGATGCCGCGCTCGCGAAATTCAGCGATATCCGTGCAGTCGCATCGGAGACGAAATAAAAAGCCGTGGCAAATACTTGACTAATCAACTAATGACAGCTAAAGTATCGATCGTGGCAAAGAACATCGTTCAGGAACTGAAGCAGACCAGGCCCTTTCCTTCGAAGGCGCAGGAAGTCGCGGTCGGTCTCATGCGCACGGCGGACGTGCTGCGCCGGCTCGTCGGTGCCGTTGTCGAGCCGATGGGCATCACGGTCCAGCAATACAACGTGCTCCGAATTCTGCGCGGCGCCGGCGAGAAGGGCCTGCCGACACTCGACATCGCCGAGCGGATGATCGAGTCGACGCCCGGCATCACGCGCCTCATCGACCGGCTCGAAACGAAGAAGCTCGTTTCACGCGAGCGCTGCCCGACCGATCGCCAACAGGTCTTCTGCCGCATCACGAAGCCCGGTCTCACTCTTCTCGACCAACTCGACACACCGATGATCGAAGCCTCCAACTCCGCCCTCGGCCATTTGAAAAAACACGAGCTCGCGAGCCTCATCGACCTACTCGACAGGACCCGCGAGCATAGCAACCGGCAGTTCATCGAAAGGAGACGTTCCCAATGAAGTTTCGTACTCTCGTAGTTGCAGCAGCATTTCTCATTACCGCGTCCTCGCTCTTTGCCGAAACGTTCGTCGTTGACAAACCGCATTCCGAGGCCACGTTCCAGGTGCGCCACATGATGAGTAAGGTCAGTGGCAAGTTCAACGACTTCAGCGGCAAGGTCAACATCGATCGCGCCAAACCGGCCGCGTCATCGGTCGAGTTCACGATCAAGGCCGCGTCCGTCGACACCGGCACCGCCAACCGCGACAAGCATCTGCAGACCGCCAACTTCTTCGACGTTGCTCGGTGCCCCGACCTCACGTTCAAGAGCACGAGCATCGCGCCAACAAAGAAGAAAGACGTGTACGCCGTCACCGGCGATCTGACGATGCGTTGCGTGACGAAGCACGTCACGATCCCCGTCGAATTCGGCGGCTTCGGCAAAGACCCATGGGGCAACGAGCGCGCCGGCTTCTCGCTGACGACGACCGTCAACCGCAAGGACTACGGCATCAACTGGAACAAAGCCCTCGACAACGGCGGCTTCCTCCTCAGCGACGACGTAACGATCAACGTCAACCTCGAGGCGCAGAAGGCGAAGTAGGAGTGCGACGTTTTCTGTCCAACTGACGCCCGTTCGCCCCCCTCATCCGGCTTCGCCACCTTCTCCCCCCGCAAGAAGCGCGTGGGGAGAAGGCGCTCGATGGGGGACAGCGCAAGGAAGTTCGCGCAAAAGCCGTCTCCGATCCATCGCTTCGCTCAAACATCGAGCGCCTTCTCCCCCACGGTTTTTGTGGGGGAGAAGGTGGCCGAAGGCCGGATGAGGGGGTGGACCGGAACCCGATATTCATGCATGTGCCGCGTTTTCAGTGAGTTCGCATGTGTTCATATTTCACAAGCAAATACTTGCTAAACATACCAAACCATGCCATCGTTGGGCTGCCATTCATGCGGAGGTCTTTTCATGCAGGAGCTTAACCGTCACGAAGTGCTGGAGTTCCCTACCGATTCGGCTGCGTCTGAAGCAGTCACAACCATCCTCCGTTTCATCGGCGAAGATCCATCGCGCGACGGCCTCGCGGACACACCCGAACGCGTCCTGCGCGCCTGGCGCGAGATGACCTCGGGATACGGCGACGATCCGGCCGAGATCCTGGCGCGCACGTTCGACGAAACGAGCGACGAGATGGTCGTGCTGCGCAACATCAGTTTTCACTCCACCTGCGAGCATCATCTGCTGCCTTTTTATGGCGAGGTGAGTGTTGGATACCTGCCAGGCAAAGTCGTCGGCATCAGCAAGCTGGCGCGGTTGGTCGACTGCTTCGCGCGGCGCCTGCAGATCCAGGAGCGGCTCACGCGGCAGATCGCAGACTCGATCGAAGAACATCTCGACGCCCGCGGAGTCGGTGTCATCGTGCGCGCGCATCACCTGTGCATGGGATGCCGAGGAGTGCGGCAACAGAACACGGAGATGGTGACGTCGTCGATGCTGGGCACGTTGCGTAGCGACCCGATGGCGCGCGCCGAATTCCTGCGGCTCACGGAGTAACCATGGATCTGAAATCGGGAGTTGCGATCGAGGACATCGCCAACGGCGGCATGCTTGCGGGCGACGTTGACGGCGAAGCGGTGGTGCTCGTCCGGCGCGGGCAGGAAGTCTTCGCGGTCGGTGCGGAGTGCACGCACTATCACGGCCCGCTGGCCGAGGGGATCGTGAGTGGTGAGTCGATCCGCTGTCCGTGGCATCACGCCTGTTTCGATCTGCGGACCGGCGCCCCGAGCGCGCCGGCGCTGAATCCGATCGCGGTGTGGAATGTCGAGCAGCGCGACGGCCGCGTTTTCGTCACGACGAAGCGCGACATTCCGCCAAATCCTAGGGCGCAGACAACCGTCAACTCGGTCGGCATCGTCGGCGCCGGATGCGCCGGCAACGCGGCCGCGGAGATGCTGCGCCGCGAAGGATTCGCAGGATCAATCACGATGATCGGCGCGGAGGAGACAGTTCCGATCGACCGGCCGAATCTCTCGAAGGAGTATCTCGCCGGCAGCGCACCCGAGGAATGGATGCCGCTACGTGATAGCAATTTCTATCGCGATCAAAACATCGAGCTTCTCACCGGCCGCCGCGCCATGCAGCTCGACGCGAAGACGAAAACGCTCACGCTCGACGACGGATCGAAGCGCGCCTTCGACGCAATCCTCATCGCCACCGGCTCCGAACCTGTACGACTTTCGGTTCCGGGCGCCAATCGCGTTCACCTCCTGCGCACGCTGCGCGACAGCCGCGCCATCATCGCCGAAGCCGTGAAAGGGAAGCGCGCCGTCGTCCTCGGCGCCAGCTTCATCGGTCTCGAAGTCGCGGCCTCGCTGCGCGCACGCGAAGTCGAAGTCACCGTCGTCGCGCCCGACCAGGTCCCGCTCGGAAAAACGATGGGCGTCGAAGTCGGCGCCTTCATCCGCCGTCTCCACGAAGAGCACGGCGTCCGCTTCCGCCTCGGCACCACAGTAGCCACGTTCGAAGGCGACCGCGTCATTCTCGCCACCGGCGAACCGATCGCCGCCAACTTCATCGTTGCCGGCGTCGGCGTCCGTCCAAACACGCAGCTCGCGCAATCTGCGGGATTAACGATCGACAACGGCATCGTCGTCGACGAGTTTCTCCAGACCAGCGCCGGCGGCATCTTCGCCGCCGGCGACGTCGCCCACTATCCCGACCGTTTCACCGGCAACAAGATCCGCGTCGAGCACTGGGTCGCCGCCGGCCGCCAGGGCCAAACCGCCGCCCGCAACATCCTCGGCAAACACACCCCGCACACCGCGCCGCCCTTTTTCTGGAGCGCGCACTACGACGTGATCATTGCCTACGTAGGCAACGGCGCCGGCTTCGACAAGGTCGAGATCCACGGATCGCTGAATGACCGCCGCGCGCTCGCCGTCTACCGCGCCGGAGCAAGAATCATCGCCGTCGCCGCGATCGGCCTCGATCGCGAATCACTGTTGATTGAGGAGGCGATGGAGGCAGGGGATGTCGCGGAAGTGGAGAGGATCGTGGCGAGCATTTCGTAGCGTGGACTGATCGGTTGCTTCATCACTCAATCGGCCGTAGTCTTGAATCTCTGGAGCGTTCGATGACGCAGACAATTGAGGCCATCTACACCGACGGCGTTCTGAAACCCACCGCTGACTTGCCCCTTCGCGACAATCAGCGCGTTCGCCTGAGCATCGAGACGATAGGCGAGACGGCAGACGAAACAAGCACGGATCGCGAGGCCGCCGTCGCGCGTCTGAGAGCAGGCATCGCGAGCATGCGCTTCTTCTCGGAGGGACCGCTTCCCTCCCGCGAGGAATTGCATGATCGCCATTGATACGAACGTTCTTATCTACGCCTGCGATCAATCGGACCCTCGCCGGCAATCGATTGCTCTCGACATCATCACTGGCCCGACGGATAGCGTTCTCCTCTGGCAGGTTGCCTGCGAATTCCTGTCGGCGTCGCGCAAGCTGGCCAAGCAGGGCTTCACCCCGACTCACGCTTGGAACCGACTCGCCGAGTTTCGGGCTCTGTTTCCGCTCGTGTTGCCAACCGCTGCCAACTTGACGCACGCGCGGGAGTTGCACGTCTTGCACGGCGTTTCGCTATGGGACGCCCTCATTCTGGCTGCGTGCGTCGAAGCTGGCGTGGACACTTTCTACTCGGAAGATGTGCCGGGAATGGAGACCTTCGGGACCGTGCGCGTGATCAATCCGTTTGAGTGAGACAACGCCGCGTCGCCCGTAGCACGAGTACGTTAGATTGTCCGAATGCATGACCTCTCCCTCGGCGAGGCGCGCGCGCTTGTTCTCGCGGCGCAGGGACTCGATCGCGCGGCGACGAAGCGCGCCACGAAGGAGAGCGTCCTCGCGGCGATCCGCCGCATGGGCGTCCTGCAGATCGACACCATCCATGTCATTGCGCGAAGCCCGTATCTCGTTCTTTGGAGCCGTCTCGGCGACTACGATCCGGGCTGGCTCGACGAGCTGCTGGCCGAGGGGAGGATCTTCGAGTATTGGGCGCACGAGGCGTCGTTTCTTCCGATTGAGGACTATCCGCTCTTCCGCCGCCGCATGCGCGAGACTGGGTCGCTGGGGTGGAAATACTCGCACGATTGGATGACGAAGAACCGCGCGACGGTGCGGAAGATCCGCGCTCATCTTCGCGCGCACGGTCCGGTGCGCGCCGCCAACTTCACGCGCGCGGATGGAGAGGGCGGCGGTTGGTGGGGATGGAAGCCGGAGAAGCGCGCCCTCGAATATCTGTTCAGCGCCGGTGAGCTGATGATCGCGCGGCGGGAGCGGTTCCAGCGCGTGTACGACTTGCGCGAGCGTGTTCTTCCCGGATGGAACGCCGCCCGCCTTCCCTCCGCCGCGGTGACGCATCGCGCGCTCGTCGCGAACGCCGTGCGCGCGCTCGGCGTCGCCACCGCGCGATGGGCCGCGGACTACTACCGCATGGGCCTCGCTGCGACCTCGGCCGCGATCGCGTCGCTTGTCCGCGACGGCGAGCTCCTTCCCGCGCGCATCGAGAGCGTGGCCGGCGATGCGTTTCTCCATCGGGACAATCGCCCGGCGCTGGACGCTATCCGCCGCGGCCGCCGTCCCTCGCATGCGACGATCCTCTCGCCCTTCGACCCAATCGTGTGGGACCGCAAGCGCGCCCTGGCGCTCTTCGGATTCGACTACCGCATCGAGTGCTACACGCCGGCGGCGAAGCGCCGCTACGGCTACTTCACGCTCCCGATTCTCGTCGGCGATCAACTCGCTGGGCGCCTCGATGCGAAGGCCCATCGCGGCGAGGGTGTCTTCGAGTTGATATCGATCCACATTGAAAAAACAATCACCCTCGACGACTCGTTCGCAGAGAAAGTCGCGGGTGCGATTCACGGCTGCGCGGAATGGCACGGCACCCCGCGCGTCCGGGTTGGGCGCGTCATACCTCGGGAAGCCGCGGCTGTCCTGCGCCGAGCGTTAATTCGTTGAACACCTGCAAGACGTTCTCACGCGAAGACGCGAAGGAATCTGGGCCGAGGGGTCAGGTCGAAACCGAAACTGACGACACCTCGTACGAGATCCGCTCGATGCAAGCCGTCGTCAGTTTCGGTTTCGACCTGACCCCTCTCGCCCCTACCGCCGCTTCGTACGATGCGTTGCCGGTGCGGTCCACGGGTCCCCGGGCCACGGATGTTTCGGATAGCGGCCACGCAACTCCTTGCGGACTTCCTGATACGCGCCATTCCAGAAGCCGCGGAGGTCTTGCGTGATCTGGACCGGGCGGCCGCTCGGCGACAGGAGCGCGAAGGTGATTGGGGTGCGGTGGGGGCCGAGGCGGGGGGATTCGGCGAGGCCGAAGAGCTCTTGCAGTTTGGCGGAGGCGACTACGGAGCCGTCGTCGCGATACTCGAGGCGTGCGCTGCGGCCGCTGGGAAGCGGAATCGTCGACGGTGCAAGCTCGTCCAGCTTTCGACGGAGCGGGAAGGGGAGATCGATTTGGACCTGATCGAGACTTTGTTTTCCGTTGACTGCGATGGCGATCAACGCTGGCCAGTCGACGTCGAGTTCCGCGAAGGCGACACGCCGCACGAGCATCTCGTCGGGCGCGGTGTGCGAAGCCAGAATTCGTTCCGCCTCGGGCTGCTCCGGCGCCACGCGTTGCTCGTGCAGGAGAATCGCGCCGTACCAGCTTCGCTCGATGGCGCGGACGCGGTTCCCTTCGAGCTCGTGAACGACTTCGTGTCGAGTAGGTACAAGCCATTCGCGCTCGATGACGCGGGCCATGCGTACGAGGTCGCCGGTGATGCCGAGGGTGACGAGAAACTCGCCGCTGCCGTCGTCGATCTCGCGAGCCAGCGTCGCGCCGGTACCGGACGACAAACGCACGCGTGGCGATTTCGGCTCACGGCGTTGGGCCACGCGATCGGGATAGCCGGCCAGAAGCGCGCGCCGCAACGTCGCGTCATCGATGTGCTGGCGATAGTCGTCGCCGAGGAGCTTGCGGGCGATCGAGATCAACTCGCGCTCCTCGGCAGGCCCGCCGCCGCCAAGTTTCGCGACCAGCGTCACTGCTTCGTCCGCGCCGTGCGCGTCGATGAGAATCCGGCCCAGTCTTGGATGCAGCGGCAGCGAGCGAAGCGTGAGGCCCTCGGACGTCAACCGGCCGCTGTCGATGGCGCCGAGGGATGTGAGCAACTCCATACCGGCGTCGATGCGCGACTCGTCCGGCCGTTCGAACCAATCGAACGTGCGCGGATCGCCGCCCCAGGCCACGATGTCGAGCAGCGACGGAGCGAGATCGACGCGGGCGATGTCGGGCTCGCGATGCGCGCGGAGGATGTCGCGTGAATCCCAGAGCCGAATCGCGCGGCCCGCTTGCGTGCGGCCGGCACGTCCGGCGCGCTGCTCGGCGGAATCGGCGGCGATGCGCTCGGCGACGAGATGATCGACCGCTGTGTCGGGATCGAAGCGCAGCACTTTATGCAAACCGGAGTCGATCACGTGCGTGACGCCTTCGACAGTCAGCGAAGTCTCCGCGATGTTCGTCGCCAGAATGACCTTGCGCCGCGGCGCCGGCGCGAGCGCGCGCTCTTGTGCGTCGACGTCGAGCGAGCCGTGCAGCGGCAGCACGAGCGCGTCGGCATTCGCAAGCTCCGCGGACGCTCGCTCGATCTCGCGCATGCCCGGAAGAAAGCAAAGAATATCGCCTGTGGCATTGCGGAGTTGCTCGCGAACCGCATCGGCAATCGTGACGCCGGGACGATAGAGAACATCAATTGGAAAGCTCCGCGCACCCACTTCGAACACCCGCGCGCCGCCGAGAAACCTTGCAACCTCGGACGCCGCAATCGTGGCCGACATCACGACGATGGCGAGATCGGGACGCGCGTCCATCGCCTGCTTCGCCATCGCCAACGCAACGTCGGCATGAAGGCTTCGCTCGTGAAATTCGTCGAGCACGATGACGTCAAAATCGCTCAACAGCGGATCGCTTTGCATCCGCGCCGTCAAAATCCCCTCGGTGGCCACGAGCAGCCGCGTGCGGTCGGAGAAGCGCCGCTCGAAGCGGATCTGCCAGCCGATCTCGTTGCCGATTGTCCAGCCGCGCTCCGACGCGATCCGCCGCGCCAGCGCTCGCGCGGCCACGCGCCGCGGCTGCAGCAGGATCGTTCGTCCGATCGCGGTCAGCGCCGGAGGAACGCGCGTCGTTTTGCCGGATCCGGGCGGCGCAACGACGATGGCGCTGTGATGCGCGCGGACATGCGCGACGATCGCGGCCACGTCGTCATCAATCGGGAGCGGCGTTTGCACCACAAACTGCATTATGGCGATCAAACGAAACGACGACGACATTGACTACACGCCCGAAGGCGCAACACCTCCGCACGAGAAGAGCAACGCCACCGACGCCGGTTACGACGAAGCCGCACATAAAGGCGGCGCGTACGGCGTGAAAGAGGGAGAAGGCGGCGTGTTCGGTACGAGTGGCGGCGGGAGCTACGGCGGCGGCATGCACAAAGAAGAACGCGACGCGGTCGGCTCCGACAACGATTCGGAGAAGTAGTTACAGAAAGAGTTCTCACGCGGAGACGCGGAGCTTTTCTTCGCGATCTCCGCGTCTCCGCGTGAAATGGTTTTGCATCAACCGCTCTGAGACGACTTCCTTTCCATCGCCGCAATCTGCGCGGTCAGCGCGTCGAGCCGTTGCATCAGTTCATCATGGCGCTGCACATCCGCGGACGGCGACTTCCCTTTGATGCTGAAGGCGCCGCCGGGCTCGAGAATGCAGGTTTCGACGTCGTGGATTCCGTCGAAGCCCTGGCGGCGAATGACGCTCTGCAGCTCGGCCATCGAAAGCAGTTCCCTGGCCATCTCTTTCTTGCAGAGGTGGCCGTCCTTGATGAGCGTGGACGGTTTCCCTTCCATCACCTGATCGAGTCTTCGATGGCGGAAGAGATAGCGAACGACGAGATAGTTCGTCACCAGCAGCGTGATGGCGCCGATCATCCCGCCGCTGACGGAGTTGTCGTTGCCGATGATCGCGTTCTGCACCGTGTTCGACAGCGACAGAAGCACGACGAGATCGAAGGGATTGAGCTGCGCCAACTCGCGCTTGCCGAACACCCGCAGCAGCACTACAAGGAAGAAATAGACCAGGATCGGTCTGATGATTTTCTCGAGCAGCGAGATTTCCGGTGTGAAGAGATGTGCCGTGATTTCGTGCATGGAACTATGATGCACCTCGAATGAGTCTCGATGATGCCTTTGACGACGTCGCGAAGTTCCAACGTTGTTTCGGACACCCAGTTGCCGAGCGCCCACAGCTTCTGAAGCCTCCGCGCGCGGATGTTCGCGTTGCGTGGATGCGCGAGGAGATCGACGAGTTCGTGGCGTCGACGGACGTCGTCGATCAGGCCGACGCCATGATCGATTTGATCTACTTCGCCCTCGGCACGCTGGTCGAGATTGGTGTCCGTCCCGGCCCGCTGTTCGACATCGTGCACGGCGCGAACATGGCCAAGCTCTGGCATGACGGTGAACATCGCAAGCGTGAGGATGGCAAGACCATCAAGCCGCCCACGTGGGTTGATCCCGGCCCCGCGCTACGAGCGGAGATAGAACGACAAAGTGGGAATCCGGATTCGGGATCCGGAAGTCGGAGCCGAGCCTGAAGTCGTTCTCTCCCCGAAAGGAGTCCCCCATGCCGCTGAAAGGGCGTCCTATCGCGGAATCCAAAACACGACTACACTCTTGCACTCCGACGCCTTTCGTGCGAAATTTGTTCAACGATACGACGAACGTTTAAACTTAACGAAATGACACACGGAAAATGTACTATCGTCGTAGGCGCGCAGTACGGCTCCGAAGGCAAGGGGAAGGCCGTAGCGCTGTTGACGCATACCGGCGATCCGTGGGTCGTGAGGTGCGGAGGACCTAACTCGGGGCACACGACGCACGTCAATGGTCGCGAGGTGATCGTCCGTCAGATTCCATCCGGAGTCGCAAATCCAAACGCAACGCTGCTAGTTGCTGCTGGATGTGTGGTGGATGAACAGCTTTTGGTACGCGAGGCAGATCAGCTCAATGTTTCGCGTGACCGTCTGATTGTAGACCCTCGTGCTGTGCTACTTGAGGACGCAGACCGCCTCGCGGAACTCGAGGGCGTTTTTCGGATAGGCAGTACTGGCTCCGGGACGGGAATGGCGCTTGTGCGTAGAATGCAGCGTCGAGAGAACGTGAGGCTAGCGAGCGATTCCGAGATGTTGCGTCAACGCACGCGGGTTGAATCCGTTGCTCCGATGTTACATCGCCACTTTGACCTCGGAGGCCATCTCGTCATCGAAGGAACGCAGGGCTTCGGTCTATCTCTGCTCCACGGTCCTTTCTACCCGTTCGCAACTGCCCGCGACACAACCTCTGCCGGCTTCTGCTCTGAAGTTGGCCTTTCGCCGCGGATGATCACGGATGTTGTTCTCGTCCTCCGAACTTATCCAATTCGCGTGGGTGGCAACAGCGGCCCTCTTCCCGCTGAGTTGACTTGGGAGGATGTTCAGATGCGTTCGGGTGCCCCAAGCGTGGTGCCTGAATACACATCGGTAACGAAAAGACTGCGCAGGGTCGCCGCGTTTGACCAAGACCTCTTCGTCTCCGCTGTGCGGTACAACCGTCCAACCGCCCTCGCTGTGATGGGCTTGGATCGGCTGGATCATAGAAACACTGGGGCGCTGTCTCGCGACGAGTTGACTCTTGCGGCGATGAATTTCATCACCTCCATTCAAGAGTCGGTAGCTGTGGCGGTTGATTGGGTGGGCACAGGGTTCGGAACTTTCGATGCAATTAACCTCAGAAGCGAAGGATTCGCGCTCGACACACCTCGAGCGGCTGCGCGCGCTTAGGTCTCATACGCGAGACCTCTCCAGTACGTTGAGAGAGGATTTCGACGGCTTTCGCGCGCCCGACGAACGCACATTTGTCTCGGACCCGGACCACCTGCCTGCGCGCGTGAGTGCCGCGACAACGTGCACTGGGCTCATGGCCCTAACGTCTACCAACTCCCTGTCTGTATTTTACGGCGAGGATAAGCAGAATGAATCTGCTTTTGCGGCGTTCGAGGCAGTAATGGCCGCTGACTGGAATAGCGCGGGACTGCCACATGACAACGCATTCACAACGATTATTGCAATTCGAACGGCCGGCATTCTCGCCTCGGCAAGAGTGGCGGATTCGGATAGGCTTCTCGGATTGCGTCGGACGACGGGTCCGGAGTGGAAAGACAAGACGCTCGGCGAAATCGCCGATCTTCTCCTTACTGAGTTTCCGTCAAAACTTGCTATCGAGGCCTTTTCGGCGACGGCGGCGCCTTCTTATCCGCCAACCGCAGCTTTGGCGTATTGGTTTGTGGACGGGATTACGAACCTCGGTATAGACCTCAAACCTGACCAGCTGGCTGCGATCGCTGATTGGGCGCGCGACACTTTGGTCCGTGAAGTGTCGCTTCTATCTTCCAACCACGACGCGCTGATGGATCCTATTGAGCTCGCGATGTCAGCGGCGCTGGCGTGGCGACTAACCGGTCCCCAAAAGCCTCTGCATGCTGCGACTGTTCGAGCTACGCTGCCTAGTTCGATCGAGATAACTCACGCGGTATCGGCGTTTATTGGGAAACAGCTGCCGAGTGGGCTGTGGCCGAAGTATTTTCCGTTGTTTCACTTTCCCGCTGGTGGCGCCAATTACTGTTGGTCTTTCGAAGTCCTGGAAGCGCTGCTTCTCGAGATGGACCGCGGGTTTCCCCGTTGCGAAACTGCAGATATAGAGGTCTTGCTGACAGCTTTAGGAAAGGGCGTCGCTTGGTGTATTCAGAATCGACTCACTTACGATCCAGAGGGAAGTACCAAACGCACCGGTTGGAATTCCGGTGGCAACATCCTCTCCCTGAGAGCCGGACTTCCCGAACTCTGGCCCACCGGCGTGGTTCATATGTTTTCTCATCGAGTGGAAAACCTTGTGTCGCGTTTGATCCAAAGGGAATTGGAACACAAATATAACGCACAGCCCTTCGTGACGAAAACTGATAGCAAGTGGGACTCCATCCTGGATTTTGATTTGTCGCTACTAGGAGAAACAACTAGAAGCTCAGTTAAAGGAGAGATCGACACCCAAATCGCGCAACCTATCCTTGGCGCTCGACGCCAGCTTGCCAAGTCGGCACTGCTCTTTGGTCCACCCGGAACGTCCAAAACCACACTAGTAAAGGCGCTCGCCCAAAGGATCGGATGGTCATACATCGAGCTAAGCCCGAATGATTTCCTCCGAGATGGTCTGCCAAATATCTACAGTAGGTCCGGCGAGATCTTTGATGATCTTGCCGACCTCAAGAAGGTGGTCATCCTTTTCGACGAGATGGATGCGTTGGCCCGAACACGTGAAGATGAAGGGGGTGTCCATCCATTGGATGTGACGCAGCAGTTTTTGACAACCAGCATGCTGCCTAATCTCGCGCGCTTGCATGACCAGGCCGACATTGTGTTTTTTATGGCGACCAATTTCCAGAGCCGCTTCGATGCCGCGATCAAGCGGCCGGGGCGTTTTGATCTACTCTTGCTCGTCGGACCCCCCTCGTGGTCTCGTAAAATCATCGGCATTGGAAGTTTTTGGAAGACGAAGGACGCGGTCAAGCTCGCTGCAATCCAAAAGCTGCTGAGGGAATGGGCACCCGACGGCACGGCACTGGCACGACAACTGGATGATTTTACTTTCGGCGAGCTGAGCGCGTTCTTTGGAAGCCTCCTCAACGAGGCGAGCGAGAAAGACGACCTTTATGTGGCGCTAAAGGTAGTCGGTGAAGCTCGCTTTTCGGCTAAAGTGAGAAAATGGCACACGGAATACATCGCGCTGCGACCGCAGCCGCGCCGTGTCTTTACGAAAGCGCGCGACAACGAACTCACAAGGTATCAAGAGGATTTGAACGTGTCACGCCGTCAGTAAAAGCACCTCTTCCAGCAAGTCGCGCCTGACTTGCTCGTCCACCCTAAAATCGATCGCATGGCTATCGATATCCAAGTGCGGTCGTCCTGACTCCTTGATCTCTGTTCTTAGCGCCGTGTCCAGCGATACTAGATATTGGTAGGTTATGGATTGCTCTGCCTCGCGTCCTCGTTCGCGAATCCTTTTCAACGCCACTTCGGGCGGGCAACGGAGGTGAACAAGAAGCGAGGGCTGGTTGCGTCTATTCGTCAGATACTGCCAGACGGCATCAAACACCACCCTTTGTGCAGGATCGAGTGTCACCCGGCTATAGGCCCGATCAAGAACTGAGGCAAAGTCGCACACGGTTACTGGCCCCTTCGACCGGCGCAATGCATAAGCGTGTAGAAGAAGAAACGAAGTCTCGGCTTCGAACGCTACGTCGGCTGGGTCGCGATAAAAGGCGGCATAAAACGGATTGGCGGCGAATGATTCAAGGACGAGTTCCGCGGCGTCGAAGCTCTCAAAAAGGCCTGCAAAAGTGGTCTTGCCGGATGCAATAATGCCCGCAATCTCAATGCAACACTTTGATATGGGTGCTGTCATACCTGTGTCGATCATAGCGTGAGATCGGCCAGCGTGTTTTGTAGTTTCGCAACGGTTGAGTTATTATTAACAACCAGAGTCGCTAACGCCATGAGGCTCACCGACTGAGCCTCGACGGGATGCTCGCGAGCGCTATCGAACGACGCATTGTCTCCGCCGGTGGCCACATGGCGAGCCCGCCGAACGTCCTCGCTTGCATCAAGATATACGTGTCGAAAAGTCGGCCCAAACGACTCAATCATGTACGCGTAATCCTCGGGCCAGCGCAGGCCATCGATTACGACGTGCTCACTTGCAGGAATGTTCGAAACCAGTTGAGCATCGAGCCAACGTTGGCCCTTTGTGGCGCGCACCTCGAATCCGAACCGTTGCAAGCTATCTCTCGTCGGTGTTTCGCCGGCAGCCTCAAGAAGCTTGGCTAAGACCAGACTAAAGCGTGTGTAGTAATAGCCTCTCGTCGCAAGATATTCACCAGCGGTGGTCTTTCCGGCATAGATTGGCCCGCTAAGGCCGATTACAGATTGATTGCGCCATCGCGACGTCTGATCTCGTGACGGAATGATCAGGTATTCTTCGTCCGGATTGCCGAGAGCCTCGAAGTGGCCAGACCAAAAGAAGACGCCGACGATAGCTGACGTAATTGCATCGAGCTCATCATGCGAGACGTTCGCATGCGTGAATCTCCCCTTGACGCCGAAATCGTGAAGGCCTTTTGCCAAGAGACGCAAATCTTGCCGCTTTCGCGGTATTCCCATGATGTCCTGTGCTGCGCCCGGGAAACTTTCTATTACAGGGATGCCGCGACTGCGAAACTCGGCGGCCAGTCGGATGCCGCGCGCCGTGAGGGCCTGCATACTTTGGATCAGCGAAGGATAGACATTTACGCCGCGCTTCTTGAGGACACGCTCACATTCGCGCATTATCCCGTACGTATTGCGTCCTGGATCGTCGTCCGTGACCACCACGCGGCCGCGCGGCAGCGACAAGGGCGAGTCGATGGAGACAATGGTAGGTCTTGCGCCAAGGGTGGCTTCGATAAGTTCGGAGTCTGTCGCCAGTCGTTGCGTGACCGCGTGTTCATCGGCGATGAGCGCCCATCCTGTCGGCCGGCGTTCAGAGCCGGTAAGATCGATGCCGACGACGCGAAAGCTATTCGTGCGCTCCCCTAGTAAAATCGGCAAGTTAGTGGCATCGGGATAAGAAGCAGTACGTGCTTTCTTGGGGCTAGGGATCGTCACGCGGGGAAGGCGGTCGCGAGAGGACTTGTAAAATGTGAATTTGCTGGTGCGCCGCAGGCTGGCCGGCACGCCTGACGTAGTGGCGTATGTCGTGATTGCAAAGTCGAGAATCCGGCGCATGCCATCGATATCGGCCTTGTTGTACAGTATTAACTGCTCGCAAGCAGACTTGTCGCCGCGAACATAGTCGTGCCACAAAAGAGGTGCTGTTTCGCCACGCAGTTTTGCAATTGCACGCGGTCGCCGAAACTTAAGCTGCTCTTCGATCTCCTTTTGCGGACCCGCAAGTCCAGCGCGTCGCGCAAAGAAACGCAAATCGATGTGTGCAGTGGGCAAAGCGATATTGGGAAACTCTGTGCGTAAGAAAGGAAGATCAAAGAGGATGCCGTTGAAAGTGACAACCGCTTTCGCACGGGCCATAATGTCATAGAGTGACGTTGGGCTGGTTCCGCGAATCCAGCAGCCGTATTCGTTGTCCAGCATCCAGCCGACTAGTGTTATGCGATCATAGAAATGACTTAACCCAGTCGTCTCAATGTCCAAGAAAAGCGTTTCGCGGGGAAAGGTCAGAGCAATTCGATATTGCTCGCTTTGCTCCAGTAACTCCGCAAAATATGCCGCGTCGCCGCGAACTAGTGCGTGCAATGAGTCGAGGAGGGGGTCCGCGAGGGGGGCGGATCCGGAATTAAACAAGACAAGTTGTTGCTCAGCAGTTCTTCGTTGGTTATGTAACGCCTCCAAGGTCGTTACTCCAGACCGCCAGAGCGCGGCCTCCTTCTTTGGGCCGATGCCAGGGAGGTGTCTGAACGTATGCCTAAGCATGATCGAACATATGATACCGCTACGCTCAGTTATTTAGATAGTGCGGGTAGTGTGCACTTGTGCCGCGGTAGATCTGGGGACCTCGATGCCGTGGGCAGGTCCTTTCGAGGAGTCTTCTCTGGTCTTGCTCGGGAAGCCGGTGGGGGCGGGATTGCGTCTCGAAATGTTCAGTCACGAAGGGTGATCTGGAGGTGTTGACGATCAGTCGGCAAACGCGGCGAGCACCGCCTTGTGCAAAAGGCCGTTGGTCGAAACCCCGCTGCTGCCGTCCGCACGTGCCTCGCCGCGAAGATTCGTAAATCGCCCACCCGCTTCTTCGACGATCACCTTCACGGCGGCCATGTCCCAATGCGCGACCTCCGGCTCGACCGCGATCTCCGCAGCCCCTTCGGCCACGAGCATGTGCGACCAGAAGTCGCCGAACCCTCGGCTCCGGGTGCAGCGCCGCACGAGCGCGAGAAACTTGTCGCCGAGATCACGCTTATCGAAGCCGGGAACGTCGTCGTAGCAAAGCTGCGCGCCAGCGATTTCAGCGATCGCGGATACATGCATCGAACGTCCATTGCAGAACGCGCCGTCGCCGCGCGATGCCCACCATCGCCGGCCAATTGCGGGCGCGGAAACGACGCCGATCTGCTCGTCGAGCGCGATCAGAGTTGCGAACACCGGAATGCCGCGGATGTAGTTTTTCGTGGCGTCGATCGGATCGATGATCCATCGCCGCTCGGCCTCGCCGCGCGCGCCGAATTCTTCGCCGAGAATGCCATCGTCCGGCCGCTCGTGCTCAAGGCGTTCACGAATCATCTTCTCGACCGCCTCATCCGCCTCGGACACCGGCGTCCGATCGTTCTTCGTCCGCACCGAGAGCGTCACCGATTGGAAGTGATGCATCGTGATCTCGTCCGCGGCATCGGCGAGAGAGAGTGCGAGGCGGAGATCGTCGTTCACGGGGGCGGATTGTAGCGTTGGCACCGAGGTGTTCTCGCACGAAAGTCGTTGACAAAGCCCGCGCTTTGAACGATGAACGTCGCCACAAAATGAGACTCGCTCGCCGATCGGCATCCATCGTTCTCGCACTTCTCCTCGCGGGTGCTGCGCATGCGCAGATACCTATCCTGCATTGGGGTGGGGATGCCGAGGGGGGGGCGCCGTTTGTGGAGGCGGATCCGAATGATCCTTCGAATCTGCGCGGGTTCGACGTCGAAGTGGCGGGGGAGATTGCGAAGGGATTGGGGCGGCGGCCGGAGTTCGTGCAGGTGTCGTTCAGCGACATCGATCAATCGGTGCAGCGTGGCGACTTCGACATCGGGATGAGCGGCGTCGAAGACACGCCAGCGCGCCGGAAGATGCTGGCGGCGACGATTCCGTACTTCGAGTTTCATGAAGTGCTGACCGTGCGCGCCGAGGATCGGGGGAAGTTCGCCACGCTCCAATCGCTTCGCGGACATCGCGTCGGCACCCTCGGCGGCACGATCGCGTACGAGAAACTGCTGGCGGCGCAGTTGACGGACGGCGTGATCTGCGTCTCGTACGATGACGACGTTCATCCGTACGCGGACCTTCGCGCGGGACGTCTCGACGCGGTGCTGCTCGACAACATCATCGCCGCGCGGTCAATGCGGCGCGTGCCGGGCCTTTACACCGAGCCGAAGCCAGTGGCGACGAGTCATTACATCGGCGTGTTGGCCACGAACAACACGGCGTTGCGCGACCGCGTCGATGAGGTGCTTCGCGCGCGCATGCGCGACGGAACGCTGGAACGGATTTATCGCAAGTGGGGAATCTGGGACGATTATCAGCCGGCATTTTTCGCGAGTGTGCTGAACGAGCGGACTGTCCTCAAGAAACTCGATAAGAAGACGGCTGAGGGTGCCGCGACTCAGGATCTGGGGATTGTGTTTCGATACATTCCGGCATTGTTGCGCGCCTCGCTGATTACGATTGTGTTGTCGTGCGCGGCGATGGCGTTGGCGGTTCTTGTGGGCGTGTTCATCGCCAGCGGCCGCGTTTATGGCAGCGCTCTTGTGCGGGCGGTTCTTACGATGTATGTCGAGGTCGTGCGCGGAACTCCGGTGCTGCTGCAGCTTTTCGTTCTTTATTACGGGCTCTCGTCGGTGATCCGATTGCCGGCGTTTATCGCCGCGCTTCTTGGGCTTGGATTGAACTACGCTGCGTATGAGAGTGAGATTTATCGCGGGGCGCTGGAGGCTGTGCCACGAGGGCAGCTCGAGGCGGCGCGCACGCTCGGTCTGACGGAATCGCAGGTGCTGCGGCTCGTTCGCGGACCGCAGGCCTTTCGCATCGCGCTGGCGCCGATGACGAATGACTTCGTGGCGCTGCTCAAGGATTCATCGCTTGTGTCGGTCATTACGGTGATCGAGCTGACGAAGCAGACGTCGATTTTCGCGGCGAATATCGGAAGCTGGGTCATCCCGGGCATTCTTTGCGCGGCGCTCTATCTCGTGCTGTCGCTGCCGTTGTCGCGGCTGGCGGGACGTCTGGAGAATCGCTGGAAGGCGGCGACGGAATGAGCGGCGTTCTTTCGATTGCGAATCTCCGGTTGCGTCGCGGCGAGCGCGAGATTCTGCGCGGCGTGAACGCGGACGTTCGCGCCGGCGAGCTCGTCGCGCTTATGGGTTTGTCAGGCGGCGGCAAGACGACCGTGTTGCGTTGCGTTGCGGCACTCGAAACGTTTGAAGATGGCCTGATCGACGTTGGCGGCGTGGTGCTCCGGCCCGGACCGGCGCCGTCGAAAAATACGATCCGCGAGCTGCGCACGCGCGTCGGGATGGTATTCCAGCTCCACTATCTCTTCGAGCATTTGTCGGTGATGGGCAACGTCACACTGGCGCCAACGCAGGTCGCGCACCTTCCTCGGCTCGATGCCGAGCGCCGGGCCCTGGAACTGCTCGAAGCCCTCGGCGTCGCGCACCGGCGCAACGCGTTGCCGCGCGAGCTCTCGGGCGGTGAAGCGCAACGCGTGGCAATCGCGCGGGCGATGGCGATGGAGCCGCCGCTCCTGCTGATGGACGAGCCGACAGCGTCGCTCGATCCGGCCCGGCGCGGCGAACTTGGAGAGACGCTCGTGCAACTGACGACGACCGGCCGCACGCTCGTGGTCACAACGCACGACGACGATTTCGCCCGCGACTTCGCCACGCGCGTGATCATCCTGGCCGAGGGAGAAGTGGTCGAAGAAGGAAATCCGCGCGAGGTGCTCACGAATCCTAAGCACGCGGCAACGAAGCGGTTGTTGCAGTCTGCGCGGAGCGAAAAGTAATGTGGCATCTATGAAAAAACCGACAAAGGAAAAGCCGCTCACGGAAGAGGAAATGGACGAGCTCGCGATCGCGCAAGCCCATGACGACGACGCGTGGGAGGAACCGTTCGAGGTGACGCCGATCTCCCGACCACGTGTCATCCGTGCCGTGAATCCTCCGGCGAAGCGTCCGGCGGCGCGCCCCCGCCGATAACTGCCACCTCGTTTGTGACCTCGATCACAAGGTCTCAGGCGTCAACGGTCAGGTCAAGTCAGCAGACGTTCAGCAGCGGCGCGATTGTGATCTGGATCGCAATCGCCGCGATGGTTATTGAATCGTCAGCGGAATGCTCGACTTGCGCAGATCGTCGCTCCCGCGCTTTCGGACAGTGACATCGAGTGCTGCCGTCGAAGGGTCGGGCGAATCGAGCCGGAGGAGGAGCAGCGATCGTAGGCCGCTTCCTGTCTGCGAGACGACCGTCGTTTTAGGACTCGACTCCACCGACAGCTCGTCGGGCGAGGCGTTTTCCACGAACACAGCGAATGTGCGCGGCTCGCCGCGCCGGACGCTAACTCCCGCCGAGGGAATGAAAGCTTGGCCATCGACGACGAAGGGATAGCCGGCGTTGGTCTTGTCGTGCGAACTGCCGCGGACCATGAGCCACTTGCCCGGCTCTTCCAGGAAAAGCGGTTGCGAGATTGCTACATCGCCGTTTGCCGGCACGACGATGTCCTTGCGCACGAATCCCTTCTTCGCCGTCTCCGCGACGTTGACGAGGCTCTTGATTGCATAGCGGCCGGGAGGAAGGCTGAGCGTCGCGTAATACTTGATTCCGTTCTTGAGGCTGTCGCCGAGCTTGGCGAGATCGAACGTCAGCCGCTGATAGGTCGAGTCGCGCACCAATCCGTCCTCGTCGAACGCGTAGACGTAAATCTCCGCGGTCCCGCGATGCGCTGTCCCAACGGCGCCGGCCAGATCCTGCCCGTTGACCTCGAGAATCACTGGAACCTGTGAGCTCACAGCGGTGGTGGGGAACGGTGCCGCCAGCGATTCAACGCGAATCGCGTCCTGCGGAATGTCATTGATCATCACCTCAGCGCTCGACAGCGCGCGCTCGAGCACGTTCGCGCCGGCGCCTTCGTAGTAACCGGTACGCGCGGTGACGCGAGCTCCGGGGACGTTCACGTGAACTTTCAACGCATGGAACTTTCCGGGTTTGTCTGCCGTGGTCTGGAATCCGAGGATGTAGACGAATTCCTGCGACTTGAGCACGCGCCCGAAATCGGATGCAAGATCGTTCGAATTCTGAAAGACCGTACCGCCAGTGGAGCCTGCCAGGAGATGGAGCCCTTCGTTCGATTTCTGGACCGTCCCCTTTCGCGCGTCGATATCGGAGCGAAGACCGTGAATGTCGACAGCGTCGAGGATCACGTCGGACCGCCTGGCTGCCTCCGCGAGTCTCGTGATCAAGTTCAAGCTACTGGAGTTCCCGTAGCGATCGTCGTTATTGATCTTCCACGTCTGCCCCGCCTCGACCGCCGTATTCTCTTCCGTTTTTTCCGTTTGCCCACCGCGCGCATCGCGCCCTTGAATGAGCCGCGACTCGAATCCCTCGGACAGAAAGACGATGTGTTTCTGTCCGGCGACCGCTCGGAGCGTGGTTGCGAGTCCCGTCAATGAGCTTACCTGGCGATCGATCTTCGCGCGCGCGTAGTCGTCTTCGAGGCGGGCCGATCCGCGGAGGATGTCCTTGAAATCGGCGGAGATCCCCAGGGCATCACCGCCTGGGGCAGGAGTCAGGTCCCCAGCGACGTCCTCCATTGGGTTGGTGCCTGCGACCTGCAGAGGATCGAAGCCATGAAAGGATCTCGGATTCTTGATTGCAGCCACGATGAGCCGCCGGTCGGTCGTGAACGCGCTGAGAAGCTGGAAGCCGTGCTCATTGTCGAGCGTCGCCACGCCGACGCGATCGCGCGGGCCTACCATCTTCTTGAGGAAGTCGGAGGCGGCGGCTTGCGCCCGAACCATGGTCTGTGGCGAGGAAAATGTGAGGTCGAAAAGAAGCAGGAAGTTGCGGCGGGCAACGGGATTGAGCGGCGAGGTGGCCTTGACCGACGCGGGCGAGGCGAAATCCACGATATCGAAGGAGCGGACTTCGCATTCTTTGCCCTCGTCGAAGACCTGGAAATCTTTGGCCTGAAGTCCGCGGATCGGATTGCCGCTGCGGTCAACGACGGCGACCGGCACGTCGACATGATTGACTGTGATGCTTTCCTTCAGTTGCGCTGAAGCTGCCGCCGCGACGAAAACTACGATTGCTGCGCACTGCCAGACCTTCCGCATGGGGAACCCCTTCGTTGTCTCGCTATCGTACGCTCGGATTCGTGCCGGATACGTGGCATCAACGACATTTGCAAAGACATTTTGCCAAACTCTTTGCGCCCGGTGGCGAAGGAAGCGTGCTCAGCGCTTGAAGAAGAGAGCGATGCCCATCGCCAGTCCGATCACGACGACCGAGCGCCGGACGAACGTGCGGCCGAGCCGCCGGGCGACACGCGCGCCGAGGTAGCCGCCGATGATCGCGGCGGCGGCCATGATGAATCCGTCCTTCCACAGCACCGCGCCCGACCACGCGAAGTAGATCGCCGCGACGCCGTTGATGCAGATCGCCAGAAGGTTCTTGAGGCCGTTCATCTCATGCATGTCGGTGAGACCGATGAGACCCAGCGCAGCGAGGATCAGGATGCCAATGCCTGCGCCGAAATAGCCGCCGTAGATGCCGACCAGGAACTGGAAGATGACGACGATCGTAATCCAGCCAGCGCTCGGATTTTCGTGCGCGTGCGCGACGAGGCCGAGGCGGCGGGTGATCAGCTCTTGTCCGGCGAGCAGCAACGTGGCGCCGAGAATCAGAAACGGCACGAGGCGGGTGAACGTCGCCATCGATGTGTGCAGCAGCAACACGCCGCCGGTCGCGCCGCCGACGAGGGCGGGAATCGTCAGGAGCAAGAGCCAGCGGCGAACGTTGCCGAGCTCGCGGCGGAATCCAACCATCGCCGCAAACGATCCCGGCCAGAGCGCGAAGGTGTTCGTCGCGTTCGCCATGACTGGATTGACGCCGATCCACACGAGCGCGGGAAACGAGAGCAGCGTCCCGCCGCCCGCAATCGAGTTGATCGCGCCTGCCGCAAAGGCAGCGATGACGATGATGATGTTGTGCATCGAGGAGTGCGGTCGTCTCGACCGCGGCCATCGAGGCGTCCCGCCTCGATGGTTGCATCGGGAATGATAGTTGTTGAATCAGCGCAGTCTGAAAACGAGCTTGGCGAAAAGCAGAAATTCGATTCCTGATCGCTGATCTCTGCTATCCCCTGATCTCTGCGTTCAGTACGCTTCGCAGCGACTCCGCGATCTGTTCGATCAACGCTCGATCGGGTCCTTCGACCATGACCCGCACTTTGTTCTCGGTGCCGGAGTAGCGGACGAGGATGCGGCCCTGGCCGTTCAACTGTGCCTGCGCGGTGGCCAGCGCAGCCTGATATTTCGGTAGCGATTCCAGCGGCGGCTTTGACGCGACCTGTTGGTTCACAAGCAACTGCGGCATCGGCGTGAACGTCTTGAGCTCGGAAAACGGTCTGCCGCCTTGCGTGAGCAATTCGCCGAAGACGAGTGCGGTGTGCGTTCCGTCGCCGGTCGTGTGGACGGCCAGATCGATGATGTGGCCGGACTGCTCGCCGCCGAGGATGGCGCCGCGCTCGATCATCATTTCGAGGACGTATTTATCGCCGACGTTGGCGCGGCAAAGCTCGATGCCATCGTCGCGAAGCTGCTGTTCGAAACCGTAGTTCGACATCACGGTCGTGACGACGCAGCCATTCTTGAGCGCGCCGTTTTTGTTCAGCCGCTGCGCCCAGAGATAGATGATCTCGTCGCCGTCGCGGACCTTTCCGGCGTCGTCGACGAAGATGGCGCGGTCGGCATCGCCGTCGAAGGCGACACCGAAGTCCGCCTTCTCCTCAACCACCCTCTTCGCCAACCCCTCGGGATGCATGGCGCCGCAGTGATCGTTGATGTTGCGGCCATCGGGCTGGTCGTTGATGACGACAACGTCCGCGCCGGCGCGACGGAAAACTTCAGGTGCGATCCGGAACGTGGCGCCGTTTCCCGTGTCGAGCACGACCTTGCGTCCAAGCAACGCTTTTGGCGCGATGCCGTCGTCGAGGAACTGCTCGTAGCGCTCGATCAGCTCCAGGTTCTCGCGCAGCTTCAGATCAGGGATGACCACATCATCGCGTCGAAGCGCACGCAGTTCGTCCTCGATCTGTTCCTCGACACTGTCCGGGATTTTCATCCCATCGTGACCGAAGATCTTGACGCCGTTGTCTTCGAACGGATTGTGCGATGCGGAGATGGAGATGCCGGCTGCGGCGTCCGAGGTGCGACAGAGGTACGCGATCGCAGGAGTGGGGACGACGCCGATGAAGACGGCTTTGCCGCCGCCGTGCTCGATGCCGGCAGTCAGCGCGCGGGCGATCTCGGGACCTGATTCGCGCGTGTCCATGCCGAGGAGGATTTCCGGGTGTCGGGTGTCGGGTGTCGGGTGTCGGAGAGAGTCAGTGCCCGGTTCTTCGAAACTGCTCGCCTGTTGTCGGTTGTCGGTTGTCGGTTGTCGTTGAGAATCGGCGGCGGGTTCTCCGACACCCGACACCCGGTGCGCCAGCGCTTCGCCGAGGGCGAACATCGTCGAGCCGTCGAATGGATATTGATGGGCTTTGCCGCGGATGCCGTCGGTGCCGAATAAGGTCCTCATTGCTCCCTTTTGTGTCTGCGCTTTTGATTCGGCGGATTCTTTTCCTGCGGTTTTTCTGGCGGCGTCGTCGCGGTTGCTGGCGTCTCGGTGGACGTTTCGTCGCCGCTCGTGTCCGTGGTTGCTGATGCCGGCGCGACCGGACCGATCTCGGGACTCACAGGCACGGTGACTTGCGTGATCAGCGGTTCGATGATGCGCACAAGCGATGAGTCGCTGACGACGCCAACATTCTGCACGAATGTTTCCGAGCGGCCGCTCATGATAATCCGTTCGGTGGCCACTTCCGTGACGTTGCGGATCTGCGATGCTGGCCCGGAAACGAGCGCGTGATCGGGAACGAGCGTGGCGTCGCCGGCGAGATATCCGGGCGGCGGCTGCCCGATCAGAAACGGTCGAATGGGAACGACAGTCTGCCGCAGCGCCTCAACGTGAAAACGAAGTTTCATCGGCTCGATCGAGACGACGTCGATCTGCGGCGGAACGCTCATCGCCTGGGGGCTGAGCGTGATGACGGCATCGCCCGGCGTCACCCAACTCACATCGAGCGTGACTTCGAGGTTCTGCGAGGAGAGCGATCGAAGGTCCGAGACGCGTCCGCGAAGACGAACGCTGACGGTGTCCGGGACCGGCGTAGTGATGACGAGATCGCGCGGCATCCGCACGATCGACACAGGCGCCGCAAAGGCGCGCTCCGACACCGGCTCGCGTCGCGGCGAGGAAACGAAGAACCAGACCGTGAACGCGAGGAACAACGATAGGACGCGGAGGGCGAGATTGTTGTTCATCGCGCCCTCAGCCGTTCCTGCATCAGTTGCAGGAGTTGATCGCTGTCGAGGTGCTCGTGCAGGACGCCTTCGCTCGTTGCGGCCATCGATCCGTTCTCTTCCGAGATCACAATCACCAACGCATCGCTATCTTCGGATAAACCCAGCGCCGCCCGATGTCGCGTTCCGTGCGCGAGCTTCGGATCGGCGGACGTCGTCAGCGGAAGGAACGCGCCGGCGGCGACGATGCGGTTGCCGCGGACGATGACGGCACCATCGTGCAGCGGTCCGCCCGGCGTGAAAATGCTGATGAGCAACTCGGCCGTGGCGATGGCGTCGACCGGCTTTGCCGCCTCCGAATACATCCGCAAACTCTGCGTGCGCTCGATGGCGATCAGCGCGCCGATGCGGTTTGCGGCGAGCACTTTCGCCGCATCGAGGATGACTTCGAACGGAACAGGCGAAGTCCCACTCGGAAAAAGCGACAGCAGGGGATTGGACGCCATCCGGGCCAGCGCCCGCCGGATCTCCGCCTGAAACAAAACGATAACCGCGAAGGGAAGATAAAAGAGGATCTGCCGCGAGATCGCTTCGAGCGCCGGCAGATTGAACGCGCGGGCAACGAAGAACGTGCTGCCCAGCAACACCATCCCGATCGAAACCTGCATCGCCCGCGTCCCGCGAATGAGCGCGAGGATGTTGTAAATGACAAACGCCACGATGACGATGTCGATGCCATCGCGCCACGAGAACTGGAGGGCGAGGATGCGGTCGTACCAACTCACTGCTTTGCGCCTCCGGCGCGTTGTCGGTTGTCGGTTGATTGCGCCTGCGGCGCGTTGTCAAAATCGATACCGCGTGTTCTCACTAGCGCCGCACGTCCATCGAGCGCCTTCTCCCCCCGCGCTTTTTGCGGGGGGAGAAGGTGGCGAAGCCGGATGAGGGGGGATTGGGTTAGTTGCGGCAGGCTCACATCCGTGCGTCGCGAAAAGCGGGTCGTGCGGATTACACGCACCGGTGACGTATCAACGGCAGATCCCCTCATCCGGCCTTCGGCCACCTTCTCCCCCACTGAAAAGCGTGGGGGAGAAGGCGCTCGATGGGAGTGCTGGGGTTTTGTCAACGCGCCGAAGGCGCAATCAACCGACAACCGACAACGCGTGCGAGGCGCAGCCGAGCACGCAGCAAAAGCAATCATCGCCTTTCCTCGATCGCCATCCACACCTTGAGGAAGTCGACCGTTTCGCGTACGTCGTGCACGCGCACGATCGCGGCGCCGGCTTGTTGCGCTGCTGCGACGGCTGCGAGCGAGCCGATGGCGCGCTCGGGGCCAGACGTGCGGCCGGTGAGATGGCCAATGAACGCCTTTCGCGACGCGCCGATCACGACCGGGCCGAGGGAGGTCAGCTCGTCCGCGCGGGCCAGGAGCTCGAGATTCTGGTCGAACGTTTTGGCGAAGCCGATGCCGGGATCGATCAGGATCTTGTTGCGATCGACGCCGGCGGCGACGGCATCGTCAATGATCGTGATCAATTCGCGGGCGACGTCCGCCACCACGTCGTCGTACACCGCCAGATCCTGCATCGTCGCCGGCTCGCCGCGCATGTGCATCAGGATCACCGGCACGCCGCTGCCGGCGACGACCGCGGGCATGCCGGCCGAGTAGCGCATGCCGCTGATATCGTTGACGATGTTCGCTCCCGCGCGAATAGCTTCTTCGGCCACGGCAGCTTTGCGCGTGTCGATCGAGATCGGAATCTGGCTGCGTTTGCGGATCTGCTCGATGACCGGAACGACGCGATCGATCTCGATCTGCGCCGCCAGCGGCTCCGCGCCCGGACGCGTCGATTCGCCGCCGATGTCGATGATCGCCGCGCCGTCCGCCTCCATCTGCAAGGCCGCGTGCAGCGCCTTGGTGTGATCGAGATGAACGCCGCCGTCGGAAAACGAATCGGGCGTGACGTTGAGGATGCCCATCACGAGCGGGTGAGACGAATGTTGAATGTTGAATGTTGAATGGGAATGTTGAATGGACATGGCTCGGTCCGTCTTCACTCAACAATCAAATCGATCGGAATTGATCAACGCTGGCTCTTTCATTCAACATCCAACACTCAACACTGAACATTCAACATTCGGTTTTGAACACGCTACGAATCTCTCTCCCGCCGGATCCGCGCGCCGAGTGGATTCAGCCGCTCCTCGATTCGCTCGTAGCCGCGATCGATCTGGTGGATGTTGTGGATCACGCTCTCGCCTTTGGCGCAAAGCGCGGCCAGCAGTAGGGCCATTCCGGCGCGGATGTCGGGGCTGGAGATCTCCGCGCCGCTGAGGCGGTTGCCGCCGACGATGATGGCGCGGTGCGGATCGCAGAGGATGATGCGCGCGCCCATCTGGATCAGCTTGTCGGTGAAGAAGAGGCGCGACTCGAACATCTTCTCGAAGATCATCACCGTGCCTTCGGCCTGCGTGGCGATGACAATCATGATCGAGAGCAGGTCGGCGGGGAAAAGCGGCCACGGTCCGTCGTCGATCTTCGGTACGGCCGCACCGATGTCGTAGCGCACGCGCAGCGCCTGATCCCTCGGCACGCGAATGTCCTTCCCTTCGATCTTGATGTCGATGCCGACTTTCTCGAGCATGTAGCGGACTGCGTACATGTGTTCGGGCACTGCGTCTTCGATCACGAGCTCGCTGCGCGTCACGGCGGCGAGTCCGATGTACGAGCCGACTTCGATGTGATCGCTGGGGATGTGGAAGTCGCCGCCGTGCAGCGAATCGACGCCGCGGATGCGCAGCGAGTTTGTGGCGATACCTTCGATCTGCGCGCCGAGGAGGTTTAGGAAGCGGCAGAGGTCCTGAACGTGCGGCTCGGCGGCTGCGTTGTAAATCAGGGTCTCGCCCTCGGCCAGCACCGCGGCCATGATGGCGTTCTCGGTCGCGGTCACCGACGCTTCGTCGAGAAACATGTTCGAGCCTTTGAGCGCCCGAACGGACATGCGGTACTCCTGCGCGGAGACTTCGATTTGCGCGCCGAGGGATTCGAGGGCGAGGAGGTGGGTATCGACGCGACGGCGTCCGATAGCGTCGCCGCCCGGCTTGGCGATGTTGGCGGCGCCGCAACGGGCCAGCAGCGGTCCGGCCAGCAGAATCGACGCGCGGATTTTTCGCGAGAGATTGGGGTCCGGGCTTGGCGAACAATCGCCCTTCGTCTGGATGCGGACGACGTTCGCTTCCATGCGCTCGACCGTAGCGCCGATGCCTTCCATGATCTGAAGCATGACGCGGACGTCCTGAATGTCGGGCAGGTTGCGCAGGATGATGACCTCATCGGTCAGCAGACACGCCGCCAGGATCGGCAGCGCCGCGTTCTTGTTTCCCCCGGGACGGATGCGTCCCTCCAGGCGGCGGCCACCTTCAACGATGAAGCGTTCCATCATGTTGAGGGGATTGTATGCGGTGGAAGGGGTTCGTGGTTTCGCAGTCGTAGGGCAAGCTGGCGGCGAGAGTCTTTGAAATGTTGAATGTTGAGTGTTGGATGTTCAGTGTTGAATGATCGCGGCGTTGCCGCATTCAACATTCACATTCAACACCCAACATTCAACATTCGGTTTTTCAGCGACGCCGGCTCTGAACGCACCCACAAAACCAACCCTGCTACCATGATCCATCGTGATCGTCGCACCCCTCTCCTCCGGCAGCGCGGGCAATTCCTACTACGTCGAAAGTGACGGCACCTCCATCCTGGTCGATGCCGGACTCGGTCCCCGCGAAACGCGCAAACGGATGGAGCAGGTGGGCAAGGAAATCGAGCAGCTTCGCGCGATCATCATCACGCACGAGCACTACGACCACATTCGCGGCGCCGGCTCGATCGCGCGCAAGTACGGCATCCCGATCTACCTGACCCAGGGCACACTCGACGCAAGCCGCATCGACCGCGAGAAGACGAAGACGATCATCTTTCCGAACGATTCGGTCTTCACGATCGGCGAGCTGAATATTCATGCGCAACGCACGCTGCACGATGCCGCCGATCCAGCCTGCTTCGTGATCGAAGCCCGCGACGGTACCCGCGTCGGTGTCGCCAGTGACCTCGGGCACGCCGACGCGCCGGTGATCCGCCACCTCTCCGATTGCGACGGGCTTTTCTTCGAAGCCAATCACGACCTCGACATGCTGCGGATGGGGAGCTATCCCTGGTCGCTCAAGCGCCGGATCATGTCGCGCTTCGGCCATCTCTCGAATGACGATTCGATGACCGCCGTGCAGCGAATGATCGGCGCGGATTTGAAGAATCTCTGCCTCATCCACCTCTCGCAGCGCAACAACCACGAGTCGATCGTGCGCGATATGGCCTCGCGCCTGCTGACGAAGCTCGGCGTCACGTCGCAACTCGAGCTCTCGATCGCCAAACAGTTCGAAGCAACAGGCGTGTACGAAATTTCGCGCCGCCGCCCGGCGCGGCCACGGCTTCCGGCGCTGAACACGCAGCTCGCGTTGTTCTAGTTTCGCGCGAAGCGCTTTGGACTGCGGTGGCGCAGCCACCGCTTTCATGCACTCGCAGGTGACGGACCCTCGTTCTCTACGAAGGCCCGTGAGCCATCCTCGCTGGACACGCTGCTCGCGGTACTGACTCTCGAAAGCGGTGGCTGCGCCACGCGCACTCCA
Organism: Thermoanaerobaculia bacterium; assembly: GCA_963719365.1. GTDB lineage: Bacteria > Acidobacteriota > Thermoanaerobaculia > Gp7-AA8 > Gp7-AA8 > JADGNZ01. The sequence goes on from OY970380.1 coordinate 5,404,139, forward strand.
AAGCGCTTCGCGCGAAAACCATCCGCCGCTTTCATATACTCGGAAGGTGACGGACCCTCGTTCCATCTACGAAACTCGCTTGGCAACCCATCGCGCGGAAGCCGTTTCACTCCGTGCCCGCGAGCGTACGATCTCCATCGCTCGCATCGTTCTCTTCGCCGTCGCGGTGATTATCGCCATTGTTCACTTCAGCGGCTGGATCGCCATCCCAATCGTCGGCTTCATCGCGTTGATGGTGGCGCATGACCGCACGATCACGCGACGCCGCCGCGCGGATGCGGCCGCGCGATTCTGCGAGCGCGGGATCGAAAGGCTGACAGGCCAGTGGCAGGGGAGGGGAATCAGCGGCAGCGGTTACGCCGATGAGCACCATCTCTTCGCCGCCGATCTCGATCTCTTCGGAAAAGGGTCGCTCTACGAATGGCTCTGCATCGCCGCGACGAGCGCGGGAAGGGCCACGCTGGCCAAATGGCTGATGCATCCCGGCGAGACGACGGCTGCCGAGGTTGAGGAACGGCAGGAGGCGGTGGGGGAGTTGCGGGGACTCTTTCAGCTTCGCGAAGAGGTCGCCATCGCCGCCGCCGAAGTCGCGCACGATGTGGAAGAGGCAAAGCTCGACGAATGGTCGCGCGCTGAGAGTGTGTTCGACCTACGTAAAAGCGGCGAACGGATCGCCGCGATCATCATCACCGTGTTCACTGGGATCGCCCTCATCCTCGGTGTTCCGTCGCTCGTAACGCGTTTCGTCAATATCACCAACCCCGGCGCGATGCCGCAGATCTCGCTGCTTTGGTCGCTGCCGCTGCTCGTGATGAGCGTGGTCGTTGCTCTCTTCACGCGCAATGTTTCCGCGCGCGTCGCCCAGGTTGTCGGCGCGGTGGAGCGTCGCGAGCCGGCGCTGGCGCTGCTGGCTGGTTTGCTGGCGGTGCTCGAACGGCCGACGTTCACGTCGCCGCGGCTCGTCGCATTGGGCGGACGACTCGAACGAGACAGTGTCACTGCCTCGCATCAGATCGAGCGGCTGCGCAAGCTTGTCGCGCTGCTCGACGCCCGGCGCAATCAGTTCTTCGCTCCGCTCGCCTTGCTGCTGCTCTGGTCGACGCACATCGCCTTCGCCATCGAGCGCTGGCGCGTAGAATCTGGTGCCGAGATCGTCGCGTGGATTGAATCGATCGGTGAGATGGAAGCGCTGCTCTCGCTTGCATCCTTCGCGTTCGAGCATCCGGCCTTCGTGATGCCGGAGATCGTCGAAGGCGACGCGCTCTTCGACGGTGACGCCGTCGGCCATCCGCTCATTCCCGATGACCGCCGCGTCGCCAACGATGTGATCATCGGCGGCGAAGTGCGCCTCCTCATCGTCAGCGGCTCGAACATGTCCGGCAAGAGCACCCTGCTACGCGCGATCGGCGTGAACACGCTCCTCTCGCTCGCGGGCGCGCCGGTGTGCGCGACGCGCCTCCGCGTGAGCGCGATGGCGGTCGGCGCGTCGATCAGCCTGAACGACTCGCTGCAGGAAGGAGCGTCGCGTTTCTACGCCGAGATCCTGCGCATTCGCGACATCCTCCGCACGCCGCCTCCGCTCCTCTTTCTTCTCGACGAAGTCCTCGGCGGCACCAACTCCCACGACCGCCGCATCGGCGCCGCCGCGATCGTCCGTAGCCTGGTCGCCCGAGGCGCGATCGGTCTGGCTACGACGCACGATCTCGCCCTCGCTCAGATCGCTGACGAGCTCGCACCGCGCGCGGCAAACGTCCACTTCGAGGACCGAATCGAAGACGGCCGCGTGATCTTCGATTACAAAAAACGCCCCGGCGTCGTGACGAAGAGCAACGCCCTGGAGCTGATGCGTGCGGTGGGGATCGAGGTGTGAGTGGGCGACCTTGGCGTATCCTCCGCCTCCTGGACCGCACGAACATTGTCCATTCAGATCCCGAGATCATGGGCGGCGAGCCTGTCTTCGAGGGCGCGCGCGTGCCTGTGAAATCGCTTCTCGTTTATCTCGAAAGTGGCGAATCGCTCGATGAGTTTCTCGACAACTTTCCGACCGTGACGAAGGAACAGGCGATCGCGTTTCTCGAAGAGGCAAGCAACGCGCTGCTCGCCCAGATGGCGTGAAACGCAGAACCGAATGCTGGCAATCTATTCGCCTATCTGCTTGCGAACGTACGCCTCGGCTGCATCGAAGGTGACCAGAAGCTTGCATCCGTGCTTTGCCAACTCCCCTTCGATCTCGGGAACGCGGAAATCGTTCGCATTTTGCGTGACGAACAGTTTCGGTCCTTCGTTGCGCGCGGCGTGATCGAGAACAGTCACGTAGATGACTGCGTCCTGGGGCGAAAGACCGAGCAGGAGCTCTGCTGCGTATGCTTTTGGAACGATCACCGACTCGGTCGGAATAACAGTAGTTTCCTGACGGATCGTCTCCACCGCCGATGCAAGTCGATTCCGATCAAGTTCCCCGGTATTGACTAGCGCAGAGACAAAGGCCTGGCTTTGGGAAGCAATGTCGTTGAGAGGGATGGATCGGGAAAGCTCGCCTATCTCGACACGTATCTCTGAGAGAAGCCGATTGCGGCGCTTGACATTGCGCTGCCACGCGATTCGCGCCTCAATGAGAGCGAAGGTTGGAACGACGATCCGTATCTTTCCATCTCTCGCGAGCGTCAGCAGACGTTGACAGCTATCCGATGTGGGTCTCAGGTACGCGAGCTCGAGAACAAAATTGGTCTCGACGTAGACGATCAATTCTGTTGTGCCTCTCGAAGGAGACCGTTTGCGAATTGCTCCAGACCTGCGGCACGCATCCATTCGGCAACGGATGGTGGCGCGATCCCCTCGCTGATGTCGGTAAGCCAGAACTTCACGAGCAGCTCGAAACTGAGGCCGGTCATTTCATGCAGCGGCGTCTGCATACCCTTCAAGTAGGGCTTCAAGGCCTCTTCGGTCGGTCCGGAAAAGTCCGGCGCGTCTGAGCCCTCGCGCGGATCGTGTTTCCAGAGGTACAGATGGTTGCGAAGAACGAGAAGGAGAAAATGATTCGCTCGTGGTCTGGTTTGCCCAAGTATGTTGCGGGCGAATCGCGCGGCCCATTGTTCGGAAGGCGAGTTGATGCCTTTCGCCTCGACGAGGAGTAGATCATCCGTGTTCGGCGACTCGATCATGAAGTCGACTGAGGCATTCATCACACTGGAAGTTTACCGCAGGATTGATGGATCGCAGAAAACGGAGCCCGCCATTTCGCGCGCTTCATTCCTTATACTTACGCCACTCCATGCCAGCGCGTCTCCGCATTTTCGGTCTGATCCTCGTGCTCGTGGCTCTTGCCTCCTGCACGGATCGCCAGGAAGTGGATCAGCTTGGGAAAGCGCGGCGGCATCTCAAGCGTGCGCCTTGTGGCTCGGGGACGGTGGTGGCTGGCGTAGCGAGCATCTACGACGATCCGCATCAGGTTTACCTTGGCGACTGGATCGTCGTCTCGGTTTGTAATCTCGATGCGCTCGTTCATGACGCCGAGGCGCAGCAGCAGCCGATTACGCTTTTTATCGAAGGGCTGGATAGCGGCGTCGAGCCTTCCGGGGTGGATCTTGAGGGCGGAAGGCTGACGTTCATTCTCGATCGGACGGAGAAGAACAAAGGGATCTGGCAGCAGTTTCTGTACGACCCGCTTTTCGATCCGTATGCGTCGATGCGCGTGAGCGTCGGCATTCACGGCGACCGTCCGCTGCGGCGCGCGGACGGCGCGAACATGACGTTGAAGCTCAAGAAGCTTTACCTCGACTCCACGATCTATGCATTCCTGGCTCTCCTCGCTCTGGTGGGCATCGCGCTGGTGGTTCTTGCCCGCCGTAGCGACATGTTGCGCGAGGGTCCGCCGATCGATGGCGTACGGCAGCCGTACAGCCTGGCGCGCGTGCAGATGGCGTGGTGGTTCTTCCTGCTGGTCGTCGGCTACGTCCTCATCTGGATCGTGACCGGCGAGCGCGACTCGATCGCTCCCTCGCTCCTCGGGCTCGTCGGCATCAGCGCGGCCACGGCGCTTGCCGCCGTCGCGGTGACGCCCGCAGGCCGGCGGACGTTCACGACGAAAGGCTTCTGGCGCGATCTCGTTACCGGCGACGCTGGCGTCGTCGCCTTCGACCGCCTTCAGGTCGTCGTCTGGACGCTCATCCTCGGCGGCATCTTCCTCATGTCCGTACTCTGGGATCTGACGATGCCCGAGTTCAGCGCCACGATGCTGGCGTTGATGGGAATCAGCTCGGGAACGTACATCGGATTCAAACTGCCGATGAAGAGCGAGCAGACAACCGCGCCTGCCGATTCCGCAGCGCCGTAATGCAGCGTTACGCCGCCGCTGCGGTCACCGTTCCGATCGCGCGAAGAAGCTCGTTGAGCTGATAGGGCTTCATCAGCGAGAGGGTGCGGTTCTTTTCGCTGGAGAAGTTCAGCTCGACGTGGCCAGTCGACAAGACGATCGGCAGGTTTTCGTGATCGGCGCGCAGCAGCGGAACGAGATCGACTCCGTTGCCGTCGGGAAGGTTCACGTCGATGATGGCGACGTGTGGGCGCGTTCTTCGCGCGGCCGCGCAGGCATCTGCCGCCATCTGCACCCAGGTCGCTTCGTAGCCGTTCGAGTTGAGAAGCTGTTCCAATCCCGCACCCACCGAGAGGTCATCTTCGACGAGCAGGATGCGTGTCACGCCTGGCGTGCCGAGGGCGAGGAGCGGCATCGATCGAGCCGGCTCGGCCGCGACCGGCACGATCAGATGAAACGCCGAGCCGCCCTCGGTGCGATTCTCCGCGCTGAGCGTGCCGCCCTGTCCTTCCATGAGGCGGCGCGCGATTGCGAGACCGAGTCCGGTGCCGTTCCGCTTCGTGGTGAAGAGCGGCTCGAAGATACGGTCGATCGCATGCGGCGGAATCCCGGGACCGTCGTCGCAAACTGAAATGCGAACGAAGTCTCCATCGGTGTTTTCATTCGCCGAAGTTGCGATGAGCGAGACGGCGATGTGAATCGTGCCGCTGCCGGCGATGGCCTCGCGAGCATTGAAGACGAGGTTGGTGATCACCTGATCGAGATGTTCGCGGTCGCCGCGGATGTGTTGCACGGCGGGATCGATCGAACTGCTCAACGCGATCGATGAGGGAAGCGCGGCGACCAATTGGCCGAGGAGGTTCGGCAACCAGTTCGAGGCGTCGATGGCAAAGAGTTGTGGCTCTTTCGGATTGGCGAAACGGAGAATCTCCTGCGAAGCGCGCTTGCCGCGGCCGACGGCGCGATTGATGTGGCCGAGGGCCTCGCGGACGGCGGGAGTGACCGGCTCGCTGCGTCCGATGACTTCGACGAACGGCTGGATTCCCATCAACACGTTGTTGAACTCGTGCGCCAGCGATGCCGCGACCTGGCCGAGGCTGCTCATTCGCTTTGCTTCTTCCAGCTTGCGAGCGATGTTTCGATGCTCGGTGACGTCGCGCGCCATGCAGATCGTGCCTGCGATGACGCCATCGACGTAGCGCGGTTGCCACGACACTTCGACGGTGACGACAGCTCCGGAGCGGGACGGGAGGTCGTATTCGTGGATGATTCGCTCGTTGCCGCCGAGTGCCTGTTCGAAGTGCTCGGTGGCGGCCGGCACGGAATGCGGCATGAACAACTCGGCAAACGGCCGGCCGATCCACTCTTCGACGCGATAGCCGGTGCTCTGTTCGAAACTGCGATTCAGCGATACAAAACGCCCTTCGCGATCGACGGTGTAGAGAATGTCGTTGACGTCTTCGACCAGCTCGCGATACCGCTGCTCGGATGCTTCGACGGCCTGCTGGGCAAGCACTTTTTCGGAGATGTCGCGCGCGATGACCTGCACGGCGTCACGGCTCCCGTAACGAAGCGGCAGCGCCGCGACTTCGACGTCGAGGGGCGAGCCGTCGGCACGAAGGAACTTCTCGCGAACGTAGGGCACGTTCTCGCCGGCGCGAAGGCGTCCGAGGCGTTCGTGAACACCTTCGTAGGAAGCGGGAGCGACGAACGTGAAGACATTCCGGCCGACGACATCTGCCTCGCTTCCGGCGCCGAGTAGTTGGACGAAGGCATGGTTGACGTAGACGTAGGTCTCGTCGACGTGAACGCCGATGCAATCGGGCGACAGCTCGACCATGCGGCGAAAGTTCTCGCGGTTTTCGCGCGACGCAGCTTCGGCCTCGCGCTCGCGGGTGATGTCGACCATGACGCCGAACAGCTCGACCGGCATCCCATCCTCGCAGTGAACGTTGACGTAGTCGCGAAGCCAGACCGTCCGGCCATCGGCGGCGATGATGCGGTAGACGAGCTCGTGATCGCGGGCAGCGAGCGTCTCGTTGTGGCAGATCATGGCCACGTGCCGGTCTTCGGGATGCAGATGATCCATCCAGAAACTGGGCTCATCGAGCCAGCGCTCGACGGGATAGCCGAGGAGCGTTTCGGCGGCCGGATTGACATAGGTGAAGCGGAACGTTTGCGCGTCTGCCGACCATGCAATTGCCGGCATGGCATCAAGCAGACGCGACCGGCGCTGATTCTGACACTCGATCGAAGGGCCCATTCTTATCTCCATGAATTGTGTAGTGACAGCAAATAATAAGAATGTCCTCGGCTCTATTCCATCCCACAGCGGCCTCAGCCGAAGATGACAATAATTATTCGACAAGATGGAAATAACTATCTGAGGCGATCACTTATTCAGCTCGTCCGGCGATTGGACGCCGGCATCAAAGACGGGAAAGAACAGGAGCTCGAACATGCCTTATGTCGCTTTGGAGTGGGACCACAAGATCGGACGGCCGGTCATTCAGTGGCTGGTTGTGAAGTGCAAGAGTGTCGGAGAGAAGTTCGGCGGCCCGCAGGCGCTGCCGCCGCGCCGCGATGTGGCGTATTTCGTCGATGAAGAAACCGCCGAGCAGGACGCGAAAGCGTTCGCCGCGTACAAGACCCGGATGGACGACGGCGCAAATACCTCCGATCGCGAGCTCGGGAAATCCGCGGCCTACAGCAAGAAGCACGCTGCCTTTGGCTGGGATCACAACATCTTCAACCCGCTGGTGCAGTGGGCCGTGCTGGAGTGGAACGGCGAGAATCCCGAGGGCGAGAGTTTCCGCAACGACGTCGCCTACTTCCTCGACCCGGAGACGGCCGAGACCGACGCGAAAGCCTTCCGCGTTCTTCGCGATGAGCTTGTGGCGAAAGCCGCGAAAATCGCAGCGTAGAAAGAAACGACGTGGCAAGTGCACGCACTCGGGCGAGACGCCCGAGTGCCCGCGGCCGAGACGGCCGCACTCCTTCCTTGGAGTGCGGGCGTCTTCGCCCGCGGCCATCGGGGCGTCCCGCCTCGATGGTAGAGAACGAACGGTCACCCGGAGCCAACGGCCCGCGCAAACCTCGTCAGTCAGCACGAATTCTTTCTCCGACACCCGACGCGAAAGTGTACGCACTCGGGCGAGACGCCCGAGTGCCTGCGGCCGAGACGGCCGCACTCCTTCCTTGGAGTGCGGGCGTCTTCGCCCGCGGCCATCGGGGCGTCCCGCCTCGATGGTTGAGAACGAGAGGTCGCCGAGAGCCAACGGCCCGCGCAGACCTCGTCAGTCAGAGCGAATTCTTTCTCCGACACCCGACTCCCGACTCGCGACCCCGCTCGTCAAAACCGCCCTCAGCCATTGGTCTGAAATCTGCATTTTGCTGGGCTCAGCACTCCGGCCAGGAGCGCTGCTTCGGCCTGACCAGTTCAGAACAATTGACTTTCCTGCCTTCGGAGGACCAGCGCGTCATGACCACGGGAATCGGTATCGATAAAGCGACGGAGCTTTCGCCGCGAGATTTTGAGCGGATGCTGTTGCGAACGCTCACATCGTTGAAGAAGGGCGACTTCAAGGTGCGCATGCCGGTGGAGTTCACCGGGAGCCACGGGAAAATCGCCGACACGCTGAACGACATCCTCGATCTGAGCCAGCGCACTGCGGAAGAGGTCGAGAAGATCTCGACGGTGGTCGGCAAGGAGGGAAAGCTGAATCAGCGCGCGCAGGTGCCGAACGCCGGCGGGCAGTGGGCGGTGATCACGGAGTCGGTGAACTCGCTGATCGGCGATCTGGTCCAGCCGACGAATGAGATCTCGCGCGTCATCGGCGCCGTTGCGCGCGGCGATCTGTCGCGGACGATGGCGATCGAATTCGATGGGCGTCCGTTGAAGGGCGAGTTCCTCCGCACGGCCAAGACGGTGAATACGATGGTCGATCAGCTCGCGTCGTTCGCGTCGGAAGTCACGCGGGTGGCGCGCGAAGTCGGCACCGAAGGGAAGCTGGGCGGTCAGGCGGATGTGAAGGGTGTCGCCGGAACGTGGAAGGATCTCACGGACTCCGTGAACTCGATGGCCTCGAATCTGACGGGACAGGTTCGCAACATCGCTGAAGTCACGACCGCGGTTGCCCGCGGCGATCTCTCCAGGAAAATCTCCGCCGAAGCGCGTGGCGAAATCCTCGAACTGAAGAACACGATCAACACGATGGTCGACCAGCTGCGGTCGTTCGCATCGGAAGTGACGCGCGTGGCGCGCGAAGTCGGCAGCGAAGGCAAACTGGGCGGTCAGGCAGACGTTCAGGACGTTTCCGGTACGTGGCGCGATCTCACCGACTCGGTCAACTACATGGCCGCGAACCTGACGAATCAGGTGCGCAACATCGCCGCAGTCACGACCGCGGTTGCGAACGGCGATCTCTCGAAACAAATCACGGTCGATGCGCGCGGCGAGATTCTGGAGCTGAAAGAAACGATCAACACAATGGTCGATCAGCTTCGCTCGTTTGCATCCGAGGTCACGCGCGTGGCGCGCGAGGTCGGCACGGAAGGGAAGCTCGGCGGTCAGGCGGAAGTCAAAGGCGTCGCCGGCACGTGGAAGGATTTGACCGACTCGGTGAATTCGATGGCGTCGAATTTGACGGGGCAGGTTCGCAACATCGCTGAGGTCACGACGGCTGTCGCGAATGGCGACCTGTCGAAGAAGATCACGGCCGAGGCGTTGGGCGAAGTGCTCGAGTTGAAGGAGACCATCAACACGATGGTCGATCAGCTCCGCTCGTTCGCGTCGGAAGTCACGCGCGTGGCGCGCGAGGTCGGAACGGAAGGGCGGTTGGGGGGCCAAGCCGAGGTGCCGGGCGTTGCCGGCACGTGGAAGGATTTGACCGACTCGGTCAACGCGATGGCCTCGAATCTCACCGGCCAGGTGCGAAACATCGCTGACGTCACAACCGCGGTCGCGAACGGCGACCTGTCGAAGAAGATCACGGCCGAGGCGCTCGGCGAAGTGCTGGAGCTGAAGGAAACGATCAACACGATGGTCGATCAGCTCCGCTCGTTCGCGTCCGAGGTCACGCGCGTGGCGCGCGAAGTCGGAACGGAAGGGCGGCTGGGCGGTCAGGCCGAGGTGCCCGGCGTTGCCGGCACGTGGAAGGATCTGACCGACTCGGTCAACTCGATGGCCGGCAATCTCACCGGTCAGGTACGCAACATCGCCGAGGTCACCACTGCCGTCGCCCTCGGTGATCTGTCGAAGAAGATCACGGCCGAGGCGCAGGGCGAAATCCTCGAGCTGAAGAACACGATCAACACGATGGTCGATCAGCTCAACTCGTTCGCGGCCGAGGTCACGCGCGTGGCGCGCGAGGTCGGAACGGAAGGGCGGCTGGGCGGTCAGGCCGAAGTGAAGGGCGTCGCTGGAACGTGGAAGGATTTAACCGACTCGGTGAACGCGATGGCTGGCAATCTGACCGGCCAGGTGCGCAACATCGCCGAGGTCACCACTGCCGTCGCGCTTGGCGATCTGTCGAAGAAGATCACCGTCGATGTTCGCGGCGAGCTGCTCGAGCTGAAGAACACGATCAACACGATGGTCGATCAGCTCAGCGCGTTTGCCTCCGAGGTCACGCGCGTGGCACGCGAGGTCGGCACGGAAGGGAAGCTCGGCGTTCAGGCGGAAGTGAAGGGCGTGGCCGGAACGTGGAAGGACTTGACCGATTCCGTCAACGCGATGGCCGGCAATCTCACCGGACAGGTTCGCAACATCGCCGAGGTCACGACCGCAGTCGCGCTTGGCGACCTGTCGAAGAAGATCACGGCCGAGGCGAAGGGCGAGATTCTCGAGCTGAAGAACACGATCAACACGATGGTCGATCAGCTCGGCGCGTTTGCGTCTGAGGTCACGCGCGTGGCGCGCGAGGTCGGCACCGAGGGTCAGCTTGGCGGCCAAGCGCAGGTGAAGGGCGTCGCCGGCACGTGGAAGGATTTGACCGACTCGGTGAACTCGATGGCGTCGAATCTCACCGGACAGGTCCGCAACATCGCCGAGGTCACGACCGCGGTCGCGATGGGCGATCTCTCGAAGAAAATCAGCGCCGAGGCGCGCGGCGAGATCCTCGAGCTGAAGAACACGATCAACACGATGGTCGATCAGCTCCGCTCGTTCGCGGCCGAGGTCACGCGCGTGGCGCGCGAAGTCGGCACGGAAGGAAAACTCGGCGGACAGGCAGAAGTCCAAGGCATCGGCGGTACGTGGAAGGATCTGACCGACTCCGTGAACTCGATGGCCGGCAATTTGACCGGCCAGGTTCGCAACATCGCCGAAGTCACGACCGCGGTCGCCCTCGGCGATCTCTCGAAAAAAATCACAGCCGAAGCGCAGGGCGAGATCCTCGAACTGAAGAACACGATCAACTCGATGGTCGATCAGCTCAACTCGTTCGCAGCCGAGGTCACGCGCGTGGCGCGTGAGGTCGGCACGGAAGGAAAACTCGGCGGACAGGCGCAGGTCAAAGGCGTCGCCGGTACGTGGAAGGATCTCACCGACAACGTCAACTCGATGGCGTCGAACCTCACGAATCAGGTGCGCAACATCGCGCAGGTGACGACCGCCGTCGCCAACGGCGATCTGTCGAAAAAGATCACGGTCGAAGCGTTGGGCGAGGTGCTCGAGCTGAAGGACACGATCAATTCGATGGTCGATCAGCTCAACTCCTTCGCAGCCGAGGTCACGCGCGTGGCGACGGAAGTCGGCACGGAAGGAAAACTCGGCGGCCAGGCGCAGGTCAAAGGCGTCGCCGGTACCTGGAAGGATCTGACCGACTCGGTGAACTCGATGGCCGGCAATCTGACGGGCCAGGTGCGCAACATCGCCGAGGTCACGACCGCGGTCGCGAACGGCGACCTGTCGAAGAAGATCACGGCCGATGCGCGCGGCGAAATCCTGCAATTGAAGAACACGATCAACACGATGGTCGATCAGCTCAACACGTTCGCCGGCGAGGTCACGCGCGTGGCGCGCGAGGTCGGCACCGAGGGACGGCTGGGCGGTCAGGCGCAGGTGAAGGGCGTTTCGGGCACGTGGAAGGATTTGACCGACTCGGTCAACTACATGGCCTCGAACCTGACGAATCAGGTGCGCAACATCGCGCAGGTGACGACGGCGGTCGCGAACGGCGATCTGTCGAAGAAGATCACCGTCGATGTCAAGGGCGAGATGCTCGAGCTGAAGGACACCGTCAACACGATGGTCGACCAGCTCAACTCGTTCGCGGCCGAGGTCACGCGAGTTGCGCGCGAAGTCGGAACGGAAGGGAAGCTTGGCGGCCAGGCGCAGGTCAAAGGCGTAGCCGGCACATGGAAGGATCTGACCGACAACGTGAACATGATGGCCTCGAACCTCACCAATCAGGTTCGCGGTATCGCCAAGGTCGTGACCGCGGTCGCGCGCGGCGTCCTCAAACAAAAACTCACGGTCGAGTCGCGCGGTGAGATCGCGGAACTGGCCGGCACGATTAACGACATGATCGACACACTGGCCACGTTCGCCGATCAGGTCACGACCGTTGCCCGCGAGGTCGGCGTCGAAGGAAAACTCGGCGGTCAGGCCAACGTGCCGGGCGCGTCAGGAACGTGGCGCGATCTGACGGACAACGTCAACCAGCTCGCCGCAAATCTCACCACGCAGGTGCGCGCGATCGCCGATGTCGCCACGGCCGTTGCCAAGGGCGATCTCAGTCGGAACATCACGGTCCAGGCTGAGGGCGAGCTGGCCGCGCTCAAGGGCAACATCAACGAGATGATCCGCAACCTCCGCGAGACGACGTCGCGGAACACCGAGCAGGATTGGCTGAAGACCAACCTCGCCAAGTTCACGCGGATGATGCAGGGGCAGAAGAATCTGACGAATGTCTCGCAGCTCATCCTCTCCGAACTGGCGCCGGTGGTCGGCGCGAAACATGGCGTGTTCTACGTGATGGATTCCTCGAACAACGGCTCTGAGCCGATCCTCAAGCTGGCCGCAACGTACGCGTACAAGGAGCGCAAGAACCTCAGCAAACAGTTCCACATCGGCGAAGGAGTTGTCGGACAGGCGGCGTTCGAGAAGCAGCGCATCCTGCTGCAGAACGCGCCCGACGACTACATCACCATCAACTCCGGCCTCGGCGAAGCGAAGCCGATGCAGATCGTCGTGCTGCCGATCGTGTTCGAAGGTCAGGTGCTTGCGGTGATGGAGCTGGCCACGTTCACGGCGTTCAGCGATACGTACCTTTCGCTGCTCGATCAGCTCACCGAGTCGATCGGCGTCGTGCTCAACACGATCCAGGCGAACATGAGAACCGAGGAGCTGCTGGTGCAGTCGCAGTCGCTCGCCGAAGAGCTGCAGGCGCAGCAGGAAGAGCTGACGGAAACGAACAAGCGGCTTGAACAGCAGGCGAAGTCGCTGCAGGCTTCCGAGGAGTTGCTGAAGACACAGCAGGAAGAGTTGCAGCAGACGAACGAAGAGCTGGAAGAGAAAGCGCGGTTGCTGCAAACGCAAAACGAAGAGGTCGAGCGGAAGAATCGCGAGGTCGAAAACGCCAAGCGTCAGCTCGAAGAAAAGGCGCGGCAACTCTCGCTCACGTCGAAATACAAGAGCGAGTTCCTGGCGAACATGTCGCACGAGTTGCGCACCCCGCTCAACTCGCTGCTCATCCTGGCCAAGCTGCTGGCCGACAATCCGGAGAGCAATCTCACCGGCAAGCAGGTCGATTTCGCGCGGACGATTCATTCGTCGGGTCAGGATCTGCTGACGCTGATCAACGACATCCTCGACTTGTCGAAGATCGAGTCCGGCATGATGACGATCTCCCTCGGCGACCTGCCATTCACCGAGCTGGCCGAGTCGATGGACAAGACGTTCCGGCAGGTGGCCAACGACAAGCGGCTCGACTTCGACATCGATCTCGATCCCAGCCTGCCGAAGACGATTCACACCGATTCGACGCGGTTGCAGCAGGTGCTCAAGAATCTGCTCGGCAACGCGTTCAAGTTCACGGAGAGAGGCGGCGTGACGCTGCGCGCCGCGGCCGTCACGAGCGGATGGTCTTCGGGCCACGAGACGCTCGACCGCGCGTCATCGGTCATCGCCTTCAGCGTTCGCGACACCGGCATCGGTATCCCCGACGAGAAGCAGCGCATCATCTTCGAGGCGTTCCAACAGGCCGATGCCTCGACGACGCGGAAGTTCGGCGGCACCGGCCTCGGCCTCTCGATCAGCCGCGAAATCGCCCGCCTCCTCGGCGGCGAAATTCAAGTCACGAGCGAAGAAAACGCCGGCTCGACGTTCGTTCTGTATCTGCCGCAAAGCTACATCGCCCCGCGGCGCCGCGAGGAAGAGCGCAGCGGCCACACGCTTGAGACTGCGCTGGAACCGCAGGTCGAGCAGCGCAGTACCGGCGAATCGGCGCGCGAGACGTTCGCGATGCCATCGCTCGACACGCGTCGTACCCGTCGCGGCGAGGAGTCGTCGCCGCTCGATGATTTGCAACTCGTCGTCGAAGAGCAGGTGTCCGACGACCGCGAGACGATCACGCAGGGCGACCGCGTGGTTCTCATCATCGAAGACGACGTCACCTTCGCCGGCATCCTCCGCGAGATGGCGAACGACAAGGGATTCAAGAGCGTCATCGCCACACGCGGCGAGAGCGGACTCAGTCTCGCGCATCGCTATCACCCCGACGCGATCACGCTCGACATCGCGCTGCCGGACATGGAAGGTTGGAGCGTGCTCGACCGCCTCAAGCACGACAAAGCCACACGCCACATTCCGGTTCACATCATTTCCGGCGACGAGGAAACGGCGCGCGGGCTGAAGCTTGGAGCTTTTGCCCAAGTTCAGAAGCCGGTGACGAAGGAAGCGCTCGATGAGGCCTTCGCCAAGATTCGCGGCTTCGTGGAGCGCGCCAACAAGTCGCTGCTGATCGTCGAAGACAACGAGCAGCAACGAAGCGCGATCGCCGAACTGATCGGCGGCGACGGCGACGTCGACATCACCTCGGCATCGAGCGGCGAGGAAGCGCTCCAGATCCTTCGCGAGCGACGTTTCGATTGCATGGTCCTCGACCTCGGGCTCCCCGACATGAACGGCTTCGAGTTCATCAACCGGATGAAGAAGGATCTCGCGATCGACGACATCCCCATCGTCGTCTACACCGGCCGCGAGCTGACGAAGAAGGAGGAGACGGAGCTCAAACGGATGGCCGAGGCGATCATCGTGAAAGATGCGCGATCGCCGGAGCGGCTACTCGACGAGACCGCACTCTTCCTGCATCGGGTCGAAGCGAATCTCCCCGAGGAGAAGCGGCAGATCCTGGAACAACTGCACGAGTCCGATCCCGTTCTTGCGGGCAAGAAAGCGCTGATCGTCGACGACGACATGCGCAACATCTACGCGCTGACCAGCCTCCTCGAACGCCACAAGATGAACGTCCTCTACGCCGAAAGCGGCGCCAACGGCATCGAGCAACTCAAAACCAATCCCGACATCGACGTCGTCCTGATGGACGTGATGATGCCCGAAATGGACGGCTACGAAGCGATGCGCCGCATCCGCTCAATGGACGAATACCGCAATCTCCCCATGATCGCCCTGACCGCAAAAGCGATGAAAGGCGACCGCGAAAAATGCATGGAGGCCGGAGCCAGCGACTACATCACGAAACCAATTGACGCACAGCAGTTGATCTCGTTATTGAGGGTGTGGCTGTATTTGTAGAGTTGAGCGTCGGCGGTTCGCCATTTGGATGGGCGCCGTCGCGGCGCCCATTGTTTTGCACGAGGTAAAGACCAGCTCGACGCCGGACGGAGACATCAGACGGCAAGCTTGCAATAGTGATAAATTCCGAGCAAGAACACCGTTCAGTGTAGCCGGTCTCTTTTCAACGTCTGAGGTAATCCATGCCCATTATTCGATGCATCGGTGCGGGTCTTATGGGTTTGTTCATTGGTTGCATTCTCATGATTCCGGCATGCATTGTTGTTGGAGTGGTAAAAGGAACGGAAAGCGGCGAGAAAGCGGCTAATTACGTACCACAGCTTGGAGCAGCGATTGGCCTCATTATCGGTATCGGTACCGAAATCCAAGAAGCCAAAAAGCGGTCTAGTGCGGAGAGAACGCGTGCTGAAGAGGATGAGCGCGGAAGAGAGTCAGAAAGACGTGTGGAGGAGTCAAGCAGGGCGGCAGCCGCAAACGAGGCGCGGGCCCGGCGCGACACCGAAATGCACAGAGAGAAGGCTGTGGCGCGACTGGTCAATAATCTTAGTTCTAGCTCGCCTGACCGCCTTCGCTTCGAATTCGAAAAGCGCCAGCGAAGCATTCAGTCGCTTCAAACGAAGTTGAGCCGACTAAGTCGCGAACACTCAGAACTTTGGGCTGAGAATGAACGTTGGGCGAACGATGAGGACGCTGGAAGCTATCACCCAGAAGTGAGTGACATCGCGAAGGAAGTCGATCGCTGCGAGAATGAAATCCTAACCGCAGAGCAAGAAATGGATGCGATTCTTCGGATACTTGATCAGAAATGGAACTAAGAATCGATGCGAACGACGGAACGAACGTGTCGATTTTCCTGCAGCCCGGCGGAAGGGGTCAGGTCGAAACCGAAACTGACGACGGCTTATAGAGAGCGGAATGTTCGAAACGAGGTGTCGTCAGTTTCGGTTTCGACCTGACCCCTTCCTTCGCGAACCGTCTGCCACTCGCTCGAACGGAGCCTTCATCTCAGTGATTTTTCGTTGCGGTGGCCGCTCGATCTCCTCAGTCATCGAACCAAGAACCTCAAGAAACTCCGGCGACCATTCGTCGGCAGACTCTTCGACGACGCCCAGCACTCTGGCTTTGATCTCGCGCAAGAATGCGATGACCTGCGGCCGGCTGACCGAGGGATAACCTTCGAGAAAGTTGTCGATCGAATCGCCCGCCTCGAGGCACTGAATCAGTGTTCGCGCAAGGACTCGCGTACCGTTAAAAACGGCTGCGCCGCTCATCACGCTTGGTTGTGACGAGATGGCGGAACTCTCACGTGCGAACAAGCGTGAAGTAAGTTCGAGCCGGTCGTCGTCCGGCAGCCGGAGCGCATTCTTCAGCAGAGTGGTGGCGTCACGCGTCATGAAAAAAGTCTAACCCGATGAGTCAATCGGACGTATCGGCAAAGTTGCCGTCGCAAAGACTCTCCGAGCAGACCCAGAGGGATGGTCACGTTTCCACGATGCGCATGGAAACTGCAACCTGAACCGTAACTGATGAGCACCCGTCCACTTCCCGCAGACGACGAACAGGAGAAGCTCGACCTCGAGGCGGTGGAGGTGGATCTGCTTACCGAGGGGATCTACCGGCACTACGGATTCGATTTTCGCGACTACTCGCTTCCGTCGCTGCGGCGCAGGCTTTGGAAGCGGATCTATGCGGAAGGGCTCGTCACGATCTCGGGGTTACAGGAGAAGGTGCTCCACGATTCGTCGTGCATGGAGCGGCTGCTGCTCGATCTTTCGATCAACACCACGGCCATGTTCCGCGATCCGTCGTTCTATCTCGCCTTTCGCCAGAAGATCGTGCCGCTGTTGCGCACGTATCCGTTCGTGCGCATCTGGCACGCGGGGTGTTCCACCGGCGAAGAGGTTTACTCGATGGCCATCCTGCTGCAGGAAGAAGGGCTGCTCGAGCGCAGCCGCATCTACGCCACCGACATCAACGAAGCTGTGCTGCAGCGTGCCAAGGACGGCATCTTTCCGCTGAATACGATGCAGGAGAACACGGCCAACTACATCGCCGCCGGCGGCACGGGAACGTTTTCGAAGTACTACACGGCGCGCTACGACTACGCGCTTTTCCGGCCGTCGCTGCGCGAGAACGTGGTCTTCGCGCAGCACAACCTCGTCACCGACGCATCGTTCAATCACTTCAACGTCATCTTCTGCCGCAACGTCCTCATCTACTTCAACAATCAGTTGCAGGAGCGCGTGCAGCAACTTTTTCTCAACAGCCTGGAGATGTTCGGCATCCTCGGACTCGGCAAGAAAGAAACGATCCGCTACACCGACGTTTCCAGCAACTACGAGGAGCTCGATGCCGAGGAGCGGCTATACAGGAGGATCCGGTGAGCGCTGTTGCGGAGTCTCGCGGCAGCGCGGTCTCGCAGTTTGTGTCGCGGCGTTTTGGCGATACAGGATGGAGCCCTGTCAACGAACGGCCGCCGAATCGCGCAAGCAAGCTCCCTCGGAACCGCGGACCCGAGCTCATCGTCATCGGTTGCTCCCTCGGCGGCATGCACGCGTTGCAAGCCATCCTCAGCAGACTGGCGAAGGGCTTCTGCGTTCCGATCGTCGTCGCGCAGCACCGGCACAAGAAGTCGAATGAATCGTTGCCCGCGTATTTCCGCCGCGAGACCGATCTCAAAGTTGTCGATGCCGAGGATAAACAGTGGATCGAGCCAGGTCACGTTTATCTCGCGCCGGCCGACTATCACCTCCTCATCGAGCGCAACGGAGCGCGCGGAGAGCTGAGCCTTTCGGTCGATGAGCGCGTTCATTATTCGCGGCCATCGATCGATGTCCTCTTCGAGTCGGCGGCCGACGCCTACCGCGACCGGCTCATCGGCATCGTTCTCACCGGCTCGAACGACGACGGCGCGCAGGGTGCGGCCAGGATCAAAGCGCGCGGCGGCATCGTCATCGCGCAGGACCCTGCCACTGCCGAGGCGCCGGCGATGCCGCGGGCGGCAATTGCGGCGGCGCACGTGGATCAAATCTTGCGTTTGGAAGAGATCGCGCCCTTCCTGATTGAAGTCTGTCAAGCCAGCGTGAGCCATTCATGACCCCTTTCCCGGATGAGAAGGTGAACATCCTGTTGGTCGATGACCAGCCGAATAACCTTCTCGCCCTCGAGTCGATCCTCGGCAACGAGCAGAATCTCGTGCGCGCCGAGTCAGGCCGCGCGGCGTTGCGCGCGCTGCTCGATCACGAGTTCGCCGTCATCCTGCTCGACGTTCAGATGCCCGATCTCGACGGCTTTGAGACGGCCAGTCTCATCCGCGAGCGCGACAAATCGCGCGACACACCCATCATTTTTCTCACGGCGCTGAGCCGCAGCGAGACGCATGTTTTTCGCGGCTACGAGCTCGGCGCCGTCGACTACATCTTCAAACCGTTCGAGCCGGAGATTTTGCGGTCGAAAGTCAATGTCTTCGTCGAGCTGTTCCGGAAAACGCAGGCGCTGCGGCGGCAGGCGCACGAGCTGGCGCGGCTGAGCAAGCAGAATGAGCTGATCCTCAATGCTGCCGCCGAGGGAGTGCTTGGTGTCGATCTCGAAGGCGTGGCCACGCTCGTCAATCCGGCCGCCGCGAGAATGATGGGACGCCGCGCCGATGAGGTCACAGGACGCCAGGTTCACTCGCTGCTTCATCCGGCTTTTCCGGGCGTTTCCACCTGCAACATTGATCGCTGCTCGCTGAACGCGGCCCTGCACGGCGACCGTATGCGCGACGAAAGAGGCGACACATTTTTTCGCGACGACGGGACGAGTTTTCCCGTCGAGTTCTGTGTCTCGGTGATGTACGACGAAGACGATCAGGCCGTCGGCTCGGTCATCACGTTCCGCGATGTCAGCGAGAAACGCGCCGCGGCGCTTGCGGCCGAAAACGAGCGCCGCTACCGCGAGGCGGAGTCACAGAATCGCGCCAAGGACAACTTCCTGGCGACGCTCTCGCACGAGCTCCGCACGCCGATGACCTCGATCCTCGGGTGGGTCCAATTCCTCCGCACCGGCGAGTTCTCGAACGATGAGTTGCGCGAGGCGCTTCACATGATCGAGAACAGCGCCCGTCTGCAGAAACGCCTCATCGACGACATGCTCGATGTCTCCCGCATCATCCTCGGCAAGTTCCAGGTCGATCTTCGGCCCACGCACTTGTCGGAGATCGTCGAAGCGGCCGTGACCAACGCGCGTCCCGATGCAGCGGAGCGCGGCGTGCGCCTGACTCTCGATCTCGTGCGCCCGCCGGACGATGTCGTCGATGCCGACGCCGTTCGATTGCAGCAGGTCATCGGCAACATCCTCTCGAACGCCATCAAGTTCACGCCGTCAGGCAAGCAGGTCGATCTGCGCCTCGACCGCGTCGATCACAAGCTGCAGATCAGCGTCGCCGACGAGGGAGAAGGGATCGAGCCCTCGTTCCTGCCGCACGTCTTCGAGCGCCTGCGCCAGGCCGACGCGTCCGCAAAACGCAGCGGACTCGGACTCGGCCTCGCCATCGCCCGCCACATCATCGACCTGCATCACGGCGACATCCGCGCGGAGTCGGAAGGACTGGGCAAAGGCGCGCGATTCACAGTGACGCTGCCGGTCGTCGAGCACGCGGAGGCGAACGTGGGGTCGGACCGCAATGTGGTGAATGCCTAGTCATGGGTGCCGAACAACTTCGCGTAAATGGCGCGGTCTGCAAAGAGAGAGATCTGACTTCGAGCGGTCCAGCCGTTACCGGCATTGCGGAAGTACGGACTGTAAGAGACGTGGAAGTTCAGGTCGGAGCCGCGCGACCAAACGAAGTCGACGCTCGGATTGGCGACGCTGACGGCGGCGCCGCCTGAAACGTGCCCGACGGCGATCGAAGGAGCGACGAGCGCGTGCCCGACCCGTAGCAGCGGCAGGCGGGCGGTGTACGTGATCGCCCGCTGTTGCGATTGTTGAGGAGTGCCGCGCTGCGTGATCGTGCTGACGTTGACATCGCCGAAGATGCTTTTGCCTCCGAGTCGGATCACGGTCTGCACCTCAACCCGGTAGTAGAGGTCCTCATCCTCGGCGTTCTTCAGTCCTCGCACCGGCTCGACGTGTTGCCGGCCCCACGTGAAGCGGTAGCGGAGCATCGGGGCCGATGGGCCGAAGGCGTGGTAGCAGGCAAACTGGATCGAATCTTTAGGACCAGGTGGGGGCGCGTCCAGCGACTGATCCAGGTTGAGGTGGATTTGCGCGACGGGCCGGCGGCCGGAAAGGTTCGCTATCTGGTCCGTTGACGGAAAAGATGCCGATTGCGGCTGATTGCGCTGTGACCAATCGTCGCTTCCTCTGATCTCCGTATGTTTGTACGAGGCCTGCAGACCGTGCCAGTAGAGAGTGTTTGAGAAGTGTAGAAAGCCCATGGTCTGGTGCAGCGGACGGTATTGATCGCCGTATCCGGCTGCCGCACCGATCGACACGCGCGAGATGAACAGCGCACGGCCGGCGAGCAGGCGAGGATCGACGGAATCATCGGCATCGAAGATTTCGGTCTGCGCGAATGCATTCACGGCGGCGAGACAGACTGCGATGAAGAAGAGGCGTCGCATCACTTTGGTGTCAGTGTCATCTGGTCAAAGTTCCCGATTTGGAAGCCGAAGACCTTACGCATACTCAACGAGTTCGCCGGCGATATGCGGCCACTGTTGGCGAACCGCATGATCAGATCGTCGAGCACCTCCGTACGCTTGACGACGATCGGTGCGTTCTCCAGCGCATGCTTCCCGAAGGCGCCGTGCAGAATGGCCACCGCGTATTCGGTGTAAAGGCGCTTAGGATCGTCGTCGCCGAGGTTGAGGAAGATCGACTCGCGATCCGCGGCTACGTCGGCGAGGGTGGCCTTGCCCCAGATTTCGCCGCGACTGTCAACGCAGCGTCCGTCCCCCATCACCCGCGAGTATTTCATCGGAACCGAGGACGGCTGGGTCTCGATGGTCAGTTCTCGCCAGTAGCGTCGCTCCTGCGTGCAATGAAACCTGAAGACGGCGATCCAGCGGTTGGCATCGCGTGGGTCGCGCATCTCGTGCGATGTCTCGCACCCGGTGCGTGCACCGCCGAGGCGCAGGCTGGCGCTCTGGACGCGCGCATCGAAAGGCGGCCGCTCGGTACGCCGCCAATGGCCTACTCCGATTCGCTCCAGGTTGAAAGAACCTTGTTCGTTGCCATTGGGTACGAGCGTGACCGTCTGCGGCTCCACTGCGCCACAGCCATCCAGAAACACATCGACCGTGGTTGTGGTGAACGTCTGTGCGAGGCAGGAGGTAGCGACAAGGAGGAGGAGCGCGTGGATGATCGGTATTCTCATCGTCTATAGCTTTCCCGCCGGGACCTTGCCGGCGAAGAACTCATGGATACGTCTTGCCGGAAACGTCTCCGTTTTCGGTTTCGGCTTGGGGTCCGACGATTCTTCGATCATCATCTGTAATGTCACCGGCGTCGTGTCCCCGGGAGCGACGGATACACCGCTGGCGGTGAGGCCGACCGTTCCTTCCGATGCTGGGCGAATGACGTTCTTTGCGTCATGCGTGTCTTTGTTGAGAAAGTCGAGCGTCACCGGCTGCGTGACTCCGGCGATGGCCAGTGAGCACGCGCGGATGATCGACGGCTTCCGGCCGGAGTTCATGAGGTGGACATAGATTGCGTCGCCGTCGGCACCGGTGACGGTGAAGGATGTATCCGACTGGCGATGGAAGAAGGCGTCCACGTGCGGAGCGAGCGCTACGAGGAGCGCAAGCACCGCGGCCATGAGTGCGACCGTGGTTTGGGAGAAGGAGACGTAACGGAAGACTCCCTGATACGACTTGCAGCCATTGCAGTACTTGGCCTTGAAGGGGATGAGCTCTTTGCAGATGCGGCAGGGCTCGACGTTCTCCTGCAATGCGAGGCAGACGTCGCATTTCTTCGCACCCTTCACGATTTCGCTTCTGCACTTCCTGCACTTCCCGGGCGGTGGGCCGTCGGGCACCGCTTCCGGGCGCGGAGATTCCGCGTTCGGCAGGTCCGGCAAATTGGTCACGATGGCAGTAGTTTAGGTCCGGAATTACGCCCGCGCAAGTCACAGCAGCGTGCACGCCTCTTCAAACGCCAGCCGCGGATTGCGCGGATGCACCTTCGACGCGTCGCCGTAGCCGAGGTTGATGAGGAAGTTCGACTTGACATGACCCTCGGGGAAGAACTCCTGATCGCATCCCGCGCACTCGCGGCCGGCTTCGAAGAAATCGTGATCGAGGCGGGCATTATCGAAGCCTGACATCGGCCCGCAGTCGAGCCCGAGGGCGCGCGCGGCTATGATGAGATACGCGCCCTGCAGTGACGAATTGCGGCGCGCCGTCGTCTCGATCAATTGCGGATTGTCGGCGAAGTTATCGCGCATGTTCGGCGCGTGCGGAAAGAGCTTCGGCAGCTTGTCGTAGAACTTCAGGTCGTACGCAACGACGACGGTGACCGGCGCCAACATCGTCTTTTCGACATTGCCCGGTGCGAGGCTCGCCTTCAGACGCTCTTTTGCCGCCTTCGATCGGATGAAGAGGAAGCGCGCCGGATTCGTATTCGCGCTCGTCGGCCCCCACTTCATCGTGTCGTACAACTCGTGCAGCAATTCATCGCTGACCGGCCTGTCGAGCCATGCGGTGTGCGTGCGCGCGTTGCGGAAGATGAGATCGAGGCAGGGATCGTTGGACATGCGTCGGGTGCGTGCACGATGCGGACCGGGTGCCGGGTGTCGGGGTATTGGATGTTGTGCTGAGTACCAGCACACTATTGCTTTCGATCCCCGATCCCCGATCCCCGATCCCCGACACCCGACAGCCGACCCCCGACACCCATTACACTTCGCACAGAGGAGACATCCAGCAATGAGCACGAGAGATGGATCGGGCTATCCGATCGGGAAGATCATCTTTGCCTCGGGACTCGGCACCATGATCGAGTGGTACGACTTCTACATCTTCGGCAGCCTCGCCGTCGTGATGTCGCAGCTCATGTTTCCGAAAGGCAATCCCGCCTGGGCGCTGATTCAAACGTGGGCGCTCTTCGCGACAGGCTTCGTCGTTCGCCCGTTCGGAGCAATCGTTTTTGGCCGCGTCGGCGATCTCATCGGCCGCAAGTACGCGTTTCTCGTGACGCTGACGATCATGGGTCTATCGACATTCGTGATCGGTCTGCTGCCGACGTACGCATCCGTCGGTCTCCTCGCGCCGTCGATCCTTCTTCTGCTTCGCCTGCTGCAAGGTCTCGCTCTCGGCGGCGAGTACGGCGGCGCGGCGGTCTATGTCGCCGAGCATGTTCCCGACAACAAGCGCGGCTACTACACGAGCTTCATCCAGGTCACGGCCACCCTCGGACTCTTCGTCTCCCTCGGCGTGATTCTGGCCGTGAAGAAGTTGATGAGCGATGCCGACTTCAAAGCGTGGGGCTGGCGCGTGCCGTTTCTTCTGTCGATCGTCCTCGTGATGATCTCGCTCTGGATCCGGATGACGCTGAAAGAGTCGCCGCTCTTCGCGTCGATCAAGGCGCAAGGCAAGTCATCGATCGCGCCGCTGCGCGAGAGTTTCGGCAACTGGAAGAACCTGCGCATCGTGCTGCTCGTGCTCTTCGGCGCGACAGCGGGGCAGGGGATCGTCTGGTACACCGGCCAGTTCTACGCGCTCTCGTTTCTGCAGACGGTGCTGAAAGTCGATCTCGCCAAAGCCAGCATCATCGTGGCTGTTGCGCTGCTTCTGGCGATGCCGTTCTTCGTCGTCTTCGGCGCGCTCTCCGACAAGATCGGACGGCTCAAGATCATGATGGCCGGCAACCTACTCGCCGCGCTGACCTACTTGCCGATCTATCACGCCATGCACGATCACGTTGGCGATCCGAAGAATCCGAACATGGCCATCCTCATCGGCCTCATCTTCATTCAGGTGATCTACGTGACGATGGTGTACGGCCCGATCGCCGCGTTCCTGATCGAGTCGTTCCCGGCGAAGATCCGCTACACCTCCTTCTCACTTCCCTACCACCTCGGCAACGGCTGGTTCGGCGGTACGCTGCCGCTCATCGCCGGCCTTCTCGTCGCGAAAACCGGCAACATCTTCGCCGGACTCTATTGGGTCATCGGCATCGCCGTGATGACGTTCATCGTCGGCTCATTCGGACTCGATGAACGACATCGCACAGAGATCTGGGCGGAAGCGGAGGAGGCGAGACCGACTTAGAGTTTTTCTGAGCGCCCGGCGTGTCAAAGGCAAATGTTAAATGTTGGTTGTTGAATGTTGAGTGTTGAATTGAAAGCGGGGAACCCGACCGACGGACAAGAGCCTCGGTGATGCGAGCATGACGAAGCGTCTGCGCTGCTTCACTCATTCCACATCCAACATTCAACATTCAACATTTGCTTTGAATCGCGCCGGACGCTTCTTGCTCGCTACGCCGCCGTCGCCACAGCGATTGGCGGCGCGACCGTTCGTTTTCGCAGAATCGCTGCGGAGGCGAGAGTCATGAGCAATCCGACCGGGAATGGTTCGATGAAGGTCATTGCGGCATTCATTAACGGGTTGGCAAGCATCGCTTTCATGTCCGCCATCTTCTTCTGCGTCTCGGCGATCGCCGCGTCGCTGGCGCCTTTCTGCTTCATTTCCGCGATCTCCTGCGCCGCATACTTGTCCGCGAAGTCGGGCATGATCTTGTAGTAGATGATCTCCCACGACCCGACATAGAAAACACACGAGATGAGTGTGATCAGTATCCCGACTTTGAAGCCGCGCCCAAACGTGATCGAGCCGCCGCCGGCGTTCTCGCGGTACGAACGGATGCCGAAGAAGACCAGCAGGAACGAGAGGACGATCGCGGTATAGCCGATGACATAGCCGTTTTTGCTATCGACGGTGCCGTTGTGCATCAGAGGAAGGGTGAGGAACATCAACGCCGATGAGATCGCGCCCGAGATCAGTCCGAAGATCAATACGATTCGTTTCATGGTTCTTTTCTCCTCCGGCCCAAGGTAGCGAGCGGCTGGTCTTTTGTCGTCATCACTTCGGGTGATTCGGGGTCAACGAAAGGATGATTTAGCTTTTTGAACTGCTTTGTTTCACGCGGAGGGCTCTAACTCCGTGTTGTTCGCGCCTCCGCGTGAAACGGTTTTCCCGACCGCTCACTCTGCAGCAGCGATCTGGTACTGCTCGATCTTCCCGTCCGGCATGATGAACGTCGTCAGGCGCAGCGTCTTGTTCGGGAACTTGATCGTGTAGCGGCGCAGGGTCATGCCGCCGCGGAGCGACTGGCCGGCTTGCGAGAAATCCTGCGGCGTGCCGAGGGGAGCGAGGCTCGAGGCAAAGTCTTTGATCGCCTGATCGTCGAAGTAGGCGTTTGCGTTCGACGTGAATTGCGACCGGTCGATGCGCCCCTTTTGCAGTTCGTCGAAGATCTTGCGCATCTGGTCTGTCGTTTTGGGTGTTGCCGGATCGGTTGATGCGAAAAGGGCGCGGGAGATGCCGCCGGCGATCTGTTCCGAGGCGCTGGTGGCGTCCATATTGGTGAGGACGACGATGGCTACGCGGTCATCGGGATAGACCTCGTTGCGGGCCGTGAATCCGGAGACCTCGCCGCCGTGCGAAATGATGCGCCGTCCGTTGACGATGCCGACGCTGACGCCGAGTCCATACCTCGAACCGACACCATTCGTCATCGGCACCTCGGCTTCCAGCACGCGATACGACTCCGGCTTCAGGATCGTCTGATCGATCATCGAAATGTCCCACCGAGCCAGATCCTGCGCGGTCATGGCCAGCTCGCCCGCCGCGAACATCCATCCGCGACCTTCTTTCGGCGCAGGGCGCAGCGGTCCGAGCGCGTAGCGGAGGTAACGCATCGGATCTTCGGGCCCGAGGGGCGCGGCGTCGGTGTTGGAGACGGTGGTCATGTGGATAGGGATGAAGACACGCTTCTGCAGAAAGTCGAGCAGCGGCTCGCCCGCAACCTTCTCCGCGATCATGCCGGCGACGACGTAGTTCGTGTTGCTGTACTGCCACTTCGCGCCCGGCTCGAAATCGAGCGGCTTCTTCGCCCAACCGGCGGCGATCTCCGGCGCCGTAACCGGCTTCATCATCATCGGCATGACGTAATCCTGCGGCCAGAAATCCTGGTAGCCGGAAGTCATCGAGAGGATCTGGCGGATGGTGACGTCGCCGGCGCGCGTGAGATCGGGCAGCCAGCGGATGACTTTGTCGTCGAGCGAAAGCCTGCCTTCTTCGGCGAGGAGGAGCAGCGCGGTGGCCGTGAACTGCTTACTGATCGAACCGATCGAGTAACGCATCTTCGGCGACGCCGCCAGCTTCGTCTCGAGATTGGCCGTGCCGTACGCGTTCGTGTAGACGATCTTGCCGTCGCGCACGACCGCGATCGAAGCGCTGGGCGCGCCGGTTTTCGCGAGGATGTCGTTTGCCGATTTGTCGATGCTCGCCCGCATATCGGCGGGGAGATCCTGGGCACTTAGGACGGCGGTGAAGGCAAGGGCGAGGAGTGTTGTGGCGATTCTGCGCATGCGCAGGATTCTAATGGATCACGCGAAGCCGCGAAGATCGCGAAGAAAACTCCTTCGCGTCTTCGCGTCTTCGCGCGAAACGGTTACTTCGGTTCTTTCAAACCGCGCTCGATCAGCAACGGCTCCACGATCGGATCGCGGCCGCGGAAGGCGCGGTAGAGCGCGGCTTCATCCATCGTGCCGCCGCGCGAGAGGATCATGTCGCGGAAGCGCTGGCCGTTGGCGCGCGTCATCCCGCCGTGCTCCTTGAACCAGTAGTACGCGTCGTCGTCGATCAACTCGCTCCACAGATACGCGTAGTAGCCGGCCGAGTAGCCGCCGCCCCAGATGTGCGAGAAATACGTCGTGTGGTAGCGCGGCGGGACCGTGGTCATGGCGATCTTGAAACGCTCGAGCGCCGCGGGCTCGAACGTGTTCACGTCCGCGAGCGGCGCTCCGGGCGCCTGCGTGTGCCAGGCCATGTCGAGCAGCGCGGCGGCGAGATACTCGACCGTCGCGTAGCCTTGGTTGAACGTGCGCGATTTCTTGATGCGGTCGACGAGCGCCTGCGGCATCGGCTTGCCGGTCTGGTAATGCTTCGCGTAATTCGCGAAGACCTTCGGCTCGAGCGACCAATGCTCGTTGAACTGCGACGGAAACTCGACGAAGTCGCGCGGAACGTTGGTGCCCGCAAGCGTCGGGTACTTGACGTTCGAGAGCATGCCATGCAGCGCGTGCCCGAACTCGTGGAAGATCGTGGTGACGTTGTCGAAGGTCAGCAGCGCGGGCTGGCCGGGCGCGGGCTTGGTGAAGTTCGTGACGTTGAAGACGACCGGCTTCGTGCCGATAAGTCCCGACTGATCGACGAAGCTGTCCATCCACGCGCCGCCGCTCTTGTTCGAGCGCGCGAAGTAATCGCCGTAGTAGAGCGCCATCGATTTGCCGTCAGCATCGAACACTTCGAACACGCGGACGTCCGGCTGATAGACCGGGATGTCGTGCCGCTCTTTGAACGTGAGCCCGTAAAGCTGATTCGCGGCGTAAAAGACGCCGTTCTGCAGGACGTTGTTCAGCTCGAAGTACGGCCGCACTTGCGACTCATCGAGGTCGTATTCGGCCTTGCGAACCTTCTCGGAGTAAAGCTCCCAATCCTGCGGGCCGAGCTGGAAGCCGCCCTTTTCCGCGTCGATGACTTTCTGCATCTTCGCCGCTTCGGAGCGCGCTTTCGCCGTCGATGCCGGAACGAGATCGCTCAGCAGCTTGATGGCATTCTCCGGCGTCTTGGCCATCTGATCGTCGAGCGTGTAGGCGGCCCAGGTCGGGTATCCGAGGAGCTTGGCTTTCGTGGCGCGGAGCTGGGCCAGGCGGGTGACGATCGCTTTCGTGTCGTTCGGGCCGCCGTGATTGCCGCGCTGAATCGATGCGTTGAAGAGCCGCTCGCGGACGGCGCGATTGGTGAGGTAGGTCAGCGCCGGCTGCTGCGTCGTGTTCTGCAGCGTCAGCACGTACTTCCCTTCGAGCTTGCGCTCTTTGGCGCGGTCGGCGGCGGCGGCGATGTCGGAATCGGGCAGGCCAGCCAGCTCGGCCTTCGTATCGACGACGATGGCCGAGGCGTCGGTGTCGGCGAGAACGTGCTCGCGGAACTTCGTCGTCAGCGTCGACTCTTCCTGATTGAGCGCGCGCAACGTGGCCTGATCGGCATCATTGAGCTGCGCACCGGCGCGGACGAACTGTTTGTAGTAACGCTCGATGAGGTATTGCGACTCGGCATCGAGGCCGCTCTTGGCGCGCCCGTCGTACAAAGTCTTGACCCGCGCGTAAAGCTTCGGGTTCATGTAAATCGCATCCCCATGCGCCGCCAGCTTCGGCGACTCCTCGGCCTCCACTTTCTGGAACGCGTCGTTGGTATTCGACTGCGTCAGGTTGAAGAAGATCTTGGACGCGCGCGTCAGCAACGCTCCCGACCGCTCCATCGCCTCGATCGTGTTGGCGAAGGTCGGTGGCGCCGGATCGTTGGCGATGGCGTCGATCTCCCGGAGCTGAACCTTCATCCCCTCCTCGATGGCGGGCTGGTAGTCCGTGTCCTTGATCTGATCGAACGGCGGCGCCTGATAGAGCAGGGTGCTGGGCTTGGAGAGCGGATTCTGCCGCGCCGCGTCGCCGGTCTGCGCCTGCATGGCAAGTGGAGTAAGCACGATGACTAAGGCAAGGATCGTCGGAATGCTTGTTTTCATGACGGTGGGGAACAAGGGAAGAGGGAGATGTCATCCCGGGGCGCGAGGGTTGTATCGAGTTTTCCGCGGCTCCGGCCCGGGCCATTGCCGCGGGCTTGCTCACTGAGGCTCAGATGGTTGGCGATTCTGATCCGACACCGATGAGCAAATCACCGATGAGCGGCTGAAGGATCAGGCTGAAGTCGGCCCCAAGAGCCGCTCCTTGTTTTTGTATGCTCTCGTTCATATCCGCGGGCTTGAAAAAACCCTCGAGTCTGCGTCGCTGCGCTTGCGCTGCTAAGTTGGCGTACTTCTGATACTCAAGCGCAACTTGGAGCGCAGAAGTGAACTTCTCGTGCGCGTCGAGCGATACGGTGATTGCGAATTCGAGACCGCGTCGAACGATACGAACCAAGTCGGCGGCCTTTTCTTCTACAAGTGTTGTCTTTTGCGCTCCGATATCGGCTAAATAGGCTTGCAGCTCTCGTGACAAGCGGAGCGCATCCGTTCCTGCGGCCAAAACAGGAGCAACTCGTAAATAACGCTCGTAACGTGCCTGCTGTAATGCCGCGCGTGCTGCGTCGGAAGCCGCATTGGCTTGCAGGATTGCCGTGCGAAGCAGTCGATAGGTAAATGTCACATAGAGTGTTGTCACTATCAAACTGACGATCGAGACCACGAGAGAGGTCCCAGTGATCCAGTCTGATGGTTGCTCAGATAGTACCCAGCGCATCAACACTGTTGACGATGATCGCACGTTCAGCCGGAGTTGTTGATCGCTGCGCTCAGCCCAAGCGCAAGGTAACCGCTCCACTTAGCGCCGCCAACGCAGCGCGAATGATCTCCGCTACCCCGTCTTCAACATTCTCATCGCGAACCTTCTTCGGTGCGGTCCACGTTCCAAGCACTCGCCAGTTCATCGTCGTCAATGTCTCGACGAGTGATGCCTGCGCGAACTGGCCGCCAATTGGTGACGCGCTGATCAGCGCGACTGGTTTGTCGACGAGGGCGCCGTCGGAAACGAGCCAGTCGAGGGCGTTTTTCAGGGAGCCGGGGACGCCGTGGGCGTATTCGGGGGATGAGATGAGGATGCCGTCCGCTTCTGCGAGTTGCGCTCGGAGTTTGGCGACGGTGGGTGGTGGGGTGGTGCCTTCTTCATCATCGTCGGGATTGAAGTGGGGGAGTTTTCCGAGGCCTTCGTGGATCGTGATCTCAATTCCTGGCGGCGCGAGTTTCTGCGCCGCCCGTAGCAGAGCGAGGTTCGAGGATTGCGCGCGAAGGCTGCCGCAGATGGCGATGATTTTCATCTCTTCAGGTCCTGAATCCTGCTTTTCATCCTGAGCTGAGAAACGGGCGTCATCCTGAGGCAGCCGCAGCCGCTATTCGTACTCGCGCCGTCGCGCAGGCAAACATGGCGGCGGAGGACGCTGAAGGATCTCAAACTACGACGTAAATGCCGGAAAGACTCGCATTCTGAGATCCTTCGCCGTCCTGCGGCGCCCGTCAAAGTCTACGATGAGGGCGATGAGCCGCGCGGGCGCCTCCGGCAGGCTCAGGATGACAGGTTGGATGATCGTTGGGCGGCGCGGGGTTCGATCAATCGCGCGCCGAAGACGTTCTGCCTCTCCAAAATCGGTGGTTGCGCCATCTGCAGTCATTCATGTAGCGTGTCCCCATCTCAAACTGGGTCGCGCCGTCACAACTCCGGTACATCGAAATTTTGTTGTGTCATGAGGAGAAACCCATGCTTGCTCGCAAGTCCCCGTCGATCGTTGTGTTCGCGATACTCGTAACTGCCATGCTCAGCGTTGCTTCGTGCACCACCACTCGCTCGGACGAGAACGTTCGTCTTAAAACGGCTCGAGCCATTGGCGGCGTCACCTCAGAGCAGGTCAAAATCAGCAACCTTCATACCTGGATGAAGACCAGGCCGTCTGGATTCGCGATGGCCGTATCGCCGGTGGCCGAGAACTGGGAAGCTGAAACGCCCAAAGGACACTACACATGCGAGTCAGACGACTGGCTTAAGCGCGGTGCCAACTGCATCAAGCAAATAGTGTCTGCCCGACCGCACATCTCGCGCAACTCTGTGCCTTAGCTTTCGAGGCTCGGCGCCGCCCAACAAGCCGTTGCACCCGGCACGAACCGCTGCGTTGCCGCATCGCGAACCCATAGGTCTTCGCGTCGCGGTTCGTGCGGGTGAACCGTAGAGCCGTTCGCCCCTACTTCCCGGTCAATCCCCGCTCTTCCAGCAGCGGCTCAACTTTCGGATCGCGTCCGCGGAATGCTCGATACATCGCTGCCGGATCTTCGGTGCCGCCTCGCGACAGGATCATTTTGCGGAACTTATCGCCATTGGCTCTTGTCATGCCGCCGTGTTCTTTGAACCAGTAGTACGCGTCGTCGTCGAGCACTTCGCTCCACAGGTACGCGTAATAGCCGGCTGCGTAGCCGCCGCCCCAGATGTGGGAGAAATAGGTTGACCGATAACGCGGCGGGACCTGCGTCATGTAGATGTTGTACTGCTTGAGCGACTCCGGCTCGAAGGCATTTACATCTTGTAGCGGCGCGTCGGCGGGGATCGTGTGCCAGGCCATGTCGAGAAGGGCGGCGCCGAGGTATTCGGTGGTGGCGAAACCCTGATTGAAGGTGCGGGCGTTCTTGAGTTTTTCGATCAATTCTTTTGGCATTGGCGCGCCGGTCTTGTAGTGCTTCGCGTAATTGGCGAAGACCGTTGGCTCCATTGCCCAATGCTCATTGAATTGCGATGGGAACTCGACAAAATCGCGCGGGACGGCCGAGCCGCCGAACGATGGGTATTTTACGTTCGAGAACATGCCGTGCAGTGCGTGGCCGAACTCATGAAACATCGTTGTTACTTCGGTGAACGTCAGCAGCGCCGGCTGGCCCGCGGACGGCTTGGTGATGTTCTCCGTGTTGGTGACGACCGGCTTGGTGCCGAGGAGTTTGCTCTGGCCGACGAAGCCGCTGGTCCAGGCGCCGCCCGCCTTGTTTGGACGCGAAAAAAAGTCGGCGTAGAAGAGCGCCAGCGGCTTGCCGTCGCTGTCGAAGACGTCGAACACGCGCACGTCGGACTGATAGACGGGGATGTCGTGACGCTCTTTGAATGTGATGCCGTAAAGCTTCGTGGCCGCGAAGAAGACGCCGTTCTGCAGCACGTTGTCGAGCTCGAAGTAGGGTCGGACCTGCCCTTCATCGAGATCGAATTCCGCCTTGCGAACCTGCTCGGCGTAGTACTGCCAGTCATACGGCTCGAGCGTGAAACCGCCCTTCTGCGCGTCGATGAGCTTCTGCATCCGCGCCGCCTCGCCGCGCGCTTTCGCCGTCGCCGCCGGGACCATATCGGTCATCAGCTTGATGGCGTTCTCCGGCGTTTTCGACATCTCGTCTTCGAGGTTGTAGGCGGCGTAGCTTGAGGATCCGAGGAGCTTGGCGCGTTGGGCGCGGAGCTGGGCGAGCCGGGTGATGATCGCTTTCGTGTCGTTGTCGCCGCCGTGATTGCCGCGCGCGATCGACGCTTCGAAGAGACGCTTGCGAAGATCGCGATTCTTGAGATACGTCTGCGGCGGCTGCTGCGTGGTGTTCTGCAGCGTGAGCAGCCATTTGCCTTCGAGCCCTTTTGCTTTGGCGCGGTCGGCGGCGGCGGAAATGTCGGATTCCGGCAGGCCGTCGAGCATGGCTTTGTCATCGATGACGATCGCGCCGGCGTTCGTGTCGGCGAGGACGCGGTCGCGGAACTGCGTGGTCAGCTTCGACTGCTCCTGATTGATGGCGCGGAGCGCGGTCTTGTCGGCTTCATTGAGCTGCGCGCCGGAGCGGATGAAGTTCTTGTAGTAGCGCTCCGCCAGGTACTTCTGCTCGGCGTCGAGCCCCGATTTGTTGCGGGCGTCGTAGACCGCTTTGATGCGCGCGAAGAGTTTCGGATCGAGCGAAATGGCGTCGCGGTGCGCGGCCAGCTTCGGCGCCATGGCCTGCTGAATCTTCTGCAACGCTGGGTTCGTGTTCGACTGCGTCAGGCCGCCGAAGACGCGCTGCACGCGGCGAAGCACATCGCCGGTTTTCTCCATCGCCTCGATCGTGTTGGCGAAGGCCGGCGCATCGGGATTGTTGGCGA
The DNA here is from genome assembly GCA_963719365.1 of Thermoanaerobaculia bacterium. Lineage (GTDB taxonomy): Bacteria > Acidobacteriota > Thermoanaerobaculia > Gp7-AA8 > Gp7-AA8 > JADGNZ01. The sequence continues at coordinate 5,437,112 of OY970380.1, forward strand.
TGGCCTGGATCTCGGCCAGCTCGCGCTTCATTCCTTCCTCAATGGCCGGCTGGTAATCGCTGTCCTTGATTTTGTCGAACGGCGGCGCCTGGAAGGGGAGCGTGCTCTTTTCGAAAAACGGATTCGCAACCGGCGGATCATCAGCGAGGGAGGCGAGCGGAAGGAGGATGGCGATGGCGATGAGCGCGAGGTGCAATTTCATGGGGAGGGTTATACACATTCAGTTGTTACCGCGCTGTGACGGTGTTTTGGTTCACGCGAAGCCGCGAAGCCGCGAAGAGAGCAACTTCGCGTCTTCGCGACTTCGCGTGAACCAAACCGCAGCTATCATTGGCGCCCATGCGAATGATCTTGCGCGCGCTCGTCCTCACGCTCCTTTCGACCAGTGCTTTCGCCGCGGCCGATCCATCCCTCTTCACCGATCTTCACTGGCGTCTCCTCGGGCCGTTTCGCGCGGGACGCGTTTGCGCCGTCACCGGTGTGCCGGGCGAGGGCGAGCATTTCTACTTCGGCAGCGTGAATGGCGGTGTGTGGGAAACGAAGGATGCCGGCCGGACGTGGCAGCCGGTCTTCGATTCGCAGCCGGTCGGTTCGATCGGAGCGATTGCCGTCGCGCCGTCGAATGCGAATGTGATCTACGTCGGCAGCGGCGAGGCTGACATGCGCTCCGACATCGCGCAAGGCAACGGCATGTACAAATCGGCCGACGGCGGCAAGACGTGGTCGCACATCGGATTGACCGACTCGCAGCAGATCGGACGCATCATCGTTCATCCATCCAATCCTGACGTCGTGTTTGTCGCCGCGCTGGGACATCCCTACGCCGCGAACGCGGAACGCGGCGTCTTCCGCTCGAAGGATGGCGGCGCCACGTGGCAACGCATCCTTTCGCGCAACAACGACAACGACACCGGCGCGATCGACATCACCTTCGAGCCGGGCAATCCGAATGTGATCTACGCCTCGCTCTGGCAGACGCGCCGCACGCCGTGGAGCGTTTATCCGCCATCGAACGGACCCGGCAGCGGTCTTTTCAAATCGACTGACGGCGGCGATCACTGGACCGAGGTCGTTGGACATGGATTCCCCGCGAAGCCCGGCCGCATCGGCATCGCCGTCGCGCCGTCGCAGCCGCAACGTGTTTACGCAGTCGTCGATGCGAAGGAAGGCGGCATGTATCGCAGCGATGACGGCGGTGCGAACTGGACGCGCGCCAGTGCCGACACGCGGGTCTGGTCGCGTGGCTGGTACTTTGGCGGCGTGACCGTTGAGCCGAAGGACGCCGACACGGTTCATTCGATCAACGTCAACGTCTACACGTCGACCGACGGCGGCAAGAACTTCGTGCCGAGCAAAGGCGCGCCCGGCGGCGATGACTATCACCAGCTCTGGATCGATCCCGATCATCCCGAGCGCCGCATCCTCGGCGTCGATCAGGGCACGGTCATCTCGGTCAACGGCGGCAAAACGTGGTCGAGTTGGTTCAATCAGCCCACCGGCCAGTTCTACCACGTCATCACCGACAACCGTTTTCCGTACTGGGTCTACGGCGCGCAGCAGGATTCGGGCGCCGCGGGCGTTCCCAGCCGCACCAGCACGATCGACGGCATCTCGATGATGGAGTTTCGCGAGACCACCGCGGGCGGCGAGAGCGACAACATCGCGCCCGATCCGAAGGACCCGGAGATTCTGTACGGCAGCCGCGTGGAGAAGCTCGACACGCGCACGCATCAGACGCAGTCGATCGATCCGACGCTTGCGTATCCCGGCACCGATCGTCGCACCTGGACGCTGCCGCTGATTTTTTCGCCGCGCGATCCGCACGTTCTCTACTTCGCCAACCAGCGCATGTTCCGCACCGATGACGGCGGCAAACACTGGACGGTGATCAGCCCCGATCTGACGCGCGAGAATCCGGAAGTCCCTACAACTCTCGATCCGATCACTGCGGCCGACAAGGCGTTGCCCGGCCCGCGCCAGGGCGTGATCTACGCGATCGCGCCGTCACGCATGATCGATCACGACATCTGGGCCGGCACCGACGACGGCCAGATCTGGCGCACGCATGACGAAGGCGCGCACTGGACGAACGTGACGCCGGCCGCGCTGACGTCGTGGTCGAAGGTCGGCATCATCGACGCCTCGCACTTCGACGGCGAGACTGCCTACGCCGCGATCGACCGTCACCGTCTCGACGATTTTCACCCCTACATCTACCGCACGCACGACGGCGGCAAGTCGTGGCAGCTCATCGCCAACGGAATCGCGGATTTCGCGGCGGTGAATGTGGTGCGCGAAGATCCGGTGCGCCGCGGAATGCTTTACGCCGGCACTGAGCGTGGAATGTACGTGTCGCGCGACGATGGCGATCACTGGCTCCCGCTCCAATTCAACCTCCCCATCACCTCGGTGCGCGACATCGACATCCACGGCGACGATGTCGTCATCGCCACGCACGGCCGCGCGTTCTGGGCGCTCGACAACGTGACGCCGCTGCGCCAGGACGTTCCCGCCGGCGATTTTCTTTTTGCTCCCGCGGTCACGGTGCGCGAGCGACCGGCAGGTTTCACCGGCTCGCCGATGCCGAAAGATGAGCCGATGGCGCCGAATCCGCCGTTCGGCGCGTACATCGATTACCAGATCCGCACAGCATCATCCTGGCAGCCGGTGACGATCGAGATCCTCGACGCCGCCGATGGACTCGTACGCCGCTACAGCAGCGCCGATGTGCCACCGGCGATGGATGTGAAACGGCTCGGCACCGCGCCGGAATGGTTCACGACGCCGTCGACGGTTTCCGCTGCGCCAGGCATGCACCGCTTCGTCTGGCCGCTGCACTATCCCGCTCCGGCCGGTCTCATCGGACGCCGCGGCGGCGGTGGTAGCGGCGCGTTCGCGGACGGCATCTGGGCACCGCCAGGCAAGTACAAAGTGGTACTGACGGTGAGCGACCAGAAGTTCATGCAGCCGCTGACGGTCGTGCCTGATCCGCGCGTCAACCTTTCTGCGAACGCGTACGCCGAGCAGTTCGCCTTCGCGCGCGAGGTCGAGCAGACACGCGCGACGCTCGCCGCTGCGCTCAGCGAAGCAGGCGCGCTCGTGAAGCGCAAGGACATCCCCGACGCGTTGCGCAAGAAAGCAACCGAAGTCTCCGGCGTAATCGAAGGCGACGATTTCACCGCCCCTCCACCCGCCGAGTCATCGCTCCGTTTCCTCAATCAACAACTAGCCAAACTCGCCGGAGCCGTCGATAGCGCCGACGCCGCGCCCACCGCCGACGCCCGCGCAAGCTGGGCAAAACTGAAACCAGCGACCGACACCGCGCTCACGGCATGGTCGGGTGTGAAGGGGGAGGCGCCACCGGTTCCTCGGAAGTAGAAAAACCTGATCCGCAGATGTCGCAGATGCACACAGATGAGAGTCCGCAGTTTTTTCATCTGTGTTCATCTGCGACATCTGCGGATCAGTCTTCTATCTTCCTTAGTTTCTTCGTCTGAGCGCGGCGCTTCTTCTCTTCCAGACGCCGTGTCTTCTGCGCGCGGGAGATGCGCGTTGGCTTGCGCATTTCCTGTTCGGCGATGGCGTCGGCGAGCAGCTCTTCCATTCGGGCCAGCGCACGGTCGCGGTTGGCGAGCTGGCTTCGTTCGGCTTGGGAAGTGACGCGAAGGACGCCGGCTTTGTTGATGCGGCCGGCGAGGCGTTCGCGGATTCTTTGTTTACGATCGTCGGGCAATGGCAACGAATCGACATCGACTTCGATCGTGACGCGCGTCTCGACTTTGTTCACGTTCTGGCCGCCCGGCCCGCCGGCACGCGACGTCGCGGCGCGTAGGAGGCTGCCGGGAATCACGATGGCGTCGCCGAGGTCGAGGTCGCGCATGGAACAGAATGATATGCGCGGTGCGGGCTACGGCCGCGGAGGTACGTGGGGCGCGATATCGAAGAAGCGCGTCATCGCATTCACAAACCACTGCGGATCACGGCCGATGATGCCGATATGACCGCCCTCGCCGGTTTCGATCACGTGGACATACGGCAGAGGTTCTGCTGCTGTCGCAATCGCGTCGGCAGCGACCTGGCCAAGAACCGGATCGTTCTTAGCCGCAAGGATCAGCAGCGGCCGGCGAACGTTTGCAAGACGTTGCGCGGGTTCGGCTGCGGCGATCAGATCGTCCATCGTCTCGAATGAAGTGACGTGACTTGCGGCCACGGAGTCGAGGTACGCCTGGAAAGGCCGCCGCGACCAGAAAGGAATCCCAAGCCGCCGGTTCCGAATACGCAGCGTGAGGCGGAAGTAGAGAGCCATCGGCGTCCGTAAGCGATCGAGACGCCCTCGAACGGCGGCGACGGATGCCGGCGGCGAGACAGCGATTGCGCCCGCGTCGAAGCGTGACGCCGCCTCTGACAATGTCGCCGTGTCGATGACGTCGAGCGCTCCGAGGCTGAAGCCGATCATGCCCGCGGGCCTTCCAGCCAGTGCCCGGATCTGTCCGTCCCGGACCATTTTTGCCCACGCCATCAGATCAGCCGATTCGAGAATGCCGAGAGTGTTTGTGAGACCAATCATGCAACCGTGCCAGCGCATGTCCGGAACGACGACACCGAATCCATGCGCGGCCAGCGCCGAGGCGACATAGCGGATGTAGCGATTCGAGTTGCTGTCATACAGGCCGTGAACGACGAAGATCACTGGTTTCGTCGCATCGCCGGCGTGAACGAATGCCTCGAGCCGATCGGCGCCTGTGACCGCCTGCGAAACATGCTCAAAGCCGCTCCACGGAGTTGTGTTGCAGGAGAGCGACGGCGTTTGGTTGAGTACCACGCGGCGGGTGAGATCGCCCGTCGCAATGCGAAGGGTGCTGGCGAGGCCGCTCTCTTTTGGCGCCAGGCCGGGGGACTCCATACATTGCCAGAGCCCGACCAGGTCATCGTCTGGCTTGGCGCACGCGGAAGGTGCCGGAAATGGACGTAGTCCGGCACATCCAGCAGCCAACAGCAGCAGTAACGCCGGAGCGACCGTCCGCATTCGATCGGTATGCTACCCTATCTGAAATCATTACTTTTGGCCGTCCATAGCATTGGTCCTGCGACTGGGGGAGATATGTCGACACGTGTCGTGCTTGCGTGGATGTTTGTCTGCACCGTCCTGCCCATTTCCTCGTACGCCATCGTTTCGAAGCAACATGCTTCTCTGACCTCGGCGGCGACTACGCCCGATGCACCGCCGAAGCCCTGTCGCTCTTCACTTTTGGAGATTCAAAGCATTTACGGCGGCGATCACGTGCCGTCATCGGCGCGAAAGCAACTTGTCGACCGTTTGAATTGCCTTCGAGATCAGGAGCTTGCATCCGGCAGTTCGCAGAGCGTCGATCGCGAGATCCGGACACTCGAAGGAATGGCGAAGGAGGACCTTCAGCAACTGACGGATGTCACCATCCCTTCGTTGGAGAAAGGAAGGAATGCCCGGGCTGATGTCGACAAGGCGCTGGCCGAAATGCGACAGGCGGTTAAGAATCTCGACCCGGTCGTGATCGCCAAAGACGGGAAGGCTGAGCTCAAGTCTGTTGAATTTCTGAAATGGCGCGAGGAGGCGGACGCGGAGACCAAGAAAGCCAACTGCGTCGCATCCGGAAAGCCCTTGCCAATCAAAGATGTTTCCGATGTCGGATTGTGTCTGGACGCGCTTGCGGCTGCGATCGCAGGAGCAGATGGCAACGAGGCTTTTCGTCTTACTAAGCGGCAGGAACTGGTCGAGGATTTTGGCAGCAGACTCGCCAGGCCGGTCGCTGACCAAATTAGAGATTTACGCGAAAAGCGCGAGGCTGCAAAACCCGCCAACAAAGATGTCATCGACAAGCAACTGAAAGCGCTCGAACAAGACCTGAAAACTTTGGATCAAATCGCGATGGCACCGGCGTCGCGCCGCACGTGTCTGCAATCCAGCCCGCCGCGACCTGACGACGCGCTGTCCGTTGAGCGCTGCATCGTCGCGGTAAAACAGATGATTGATGAAGTGCGGCTCCGGCATCTGCCCCCTCTGAACGATCGTTCCGAGGTTCGTCTGGCTGAACTGCGGCTTGCTCGCGCGCGACTGGAAGACGAGAAGATCCGATATGACCACCTCACGGGCGTCAGAGAGCGACTGGACGCTGAACGGCGTTCTGCATTTCGGGAAGCAAGACGTCGTCGCCTCGAGGATGAAATCAGCCGCCTCGACCTTCAACTGCCTGATGACGTGATCGTAACGGTCCACAACGTCCCGGAATGTGGAGCAGGACCACGTTGCCCATTGAAGATGAGCGAAACCGATCACGTGCGTCGATGTCTGGCGAGCCTCGATGACGCCATCGCGCAGGCCGAGGCTCACGATGACGCCGTGGACGTTGCGCTCGACGCGCACCTCGAACCGCTGCGATCCCGTATCGAAGCCTTTGAAGATATCGGCAGTACGATCGCGGATCAGCGCAACGTCGAACTTGCCGCGCTAAAGGCGAAAATCGACAGCACAAAGGACGATGCAGAGAAGGCACGTTTGACCGCGCTGCAGAAGGCGGCTCAGGACGACAGCGACTTGCTCGACAGAATCGCTGTAACACCCAGTCTGCGGCGCCGTTGCGCAGACGACCCCGAAATCCCTCAACGATTACTCGAATGGAAGAAACCGGCAAGAGCGGCTCAATGCATCGTTGCAGTTTCGAACCGCATCGATCAGATAAAGACGGCCAATCCGGAGCCGCGAGACCGAGCCACCGATCGTACGCTTGAGCGTCTGTATTCACAGTTAGACCGCGTTGAGCTGGCGGGACGGCAGATCGCTCTGATGGGCGCCGGAACCGCGGATGCTCCAACGCCAAAGGCGGATGCGAAGACTGCCTCCGCTGCGTCCAAAGCCGATCCGGCAACTGATAATGCGGCGGCGCAGTCTTCCGCGGATCTCGCCGCTCTTACGGCACTTGCGACCGAGCCGATCGAAAGGCGCGCCTGCGTCGGTGATCCAAACCGGCATTTGAAGATCGAAGGGGGCGTCATGATCGCGCGTTGCATCGAGGCGCTTTCGGTTGCCATCGAGAACATGCAATTCAATCGCGATCAGCCCCCGATGGACGAGCAGGAGCGTAATCAGAAACTGTCGCAGCTCTCGCTGCAACTGGCTCGTTTCCAGGAGGCGGGACGCCGCGTGCTGAAGTTGAAGTCGTCGCAGCTAAATGAGATGCGCGCGCAGCACGATGCTACACAAGACGACGATGCCCGCAGGAAAATCGACGAGGGTGAAAAAGCCGTCAAGGCTGAGATCACGGCGCTCAACAAGGATGTCATTACGCAGGGAGCCGATCCGATTGCGGAGTTTGCCGATTATGAACAGTGGTTCAACAAGCTTTCGATGGGCTATGAATATGCCGGCGCGACAGATGCTTTCTCAAAGGGTTTTCCGCGTATCGGAGCGATGATCGGCTTTCATTATCCGCGGCAATTGGTACCTGACGCCGCCTCGAGCTTCCATCTCGGCGGCTATGGTGTCTACAACATGTTCACGATCTGGTTGACAAACTCCGGCGAGGCCACGCCCACGCCGCTTGCGAAGACGTTCCTTGCCGCAGCGCAGCGTCCCGGAACGTCGCGTGCTCTGGATGCGACTGGTGGTGACCCCGATACGGGAGCAACCGACAGTACGCCGAAGCCGCCCACTCTTACACGCGCCGTCGAATTCGAATATCAGATCTTCTGGCCGTGGTGGCGCAATGATTTTCAGGTCGTAAATCCGCGACTGCGGACGACGGTCGGACCGCTTGTCGTTCTCGGAGCGCGTAAGCTCGATTCTGATACATTCGCGCACGACCGCGTTTATGTAGGACTAAGAAATGCGCGCAGCCCGGACACCTTCTACGATGTCCTTTACGGCAGAACGGGTGGTCTTTTCTCGCATCGCATCGAACTTCGGGGGCAATATGCGCTGCCTTACACGTTCAAGAACAACGCGCGGCTCACTTTGGGCGGCGTGGGTAATTTTGGTATTAATAAGAGGCGTCATGGCAATTGCGCCGAGTCGGCGCCGAGCTGCCGGCCGGACGAGAATGATTCGATCCGCTTTTATATCTCGTACGACATTGGCGGAAGCGACTTTCTTAAGTTCTTTGGAGGGACCGACACGACTAAGTAGTCATGCTTAAGCGCACTCGACGAATCGCTTCATTGAGCGGTCTGTCCGCGAAGAGCGGATCGACGAGGGCGCGGATGCCGAGATAGTGTTCGGCGCTGCCGTGGCCGAGGAAGCGCGCGGTGTCTGCGGCGCGGCCGGAGACGGCGGCTTCGAATGCAGTGGCCTGCGTTTCAGCATCGGCGATGTTGTGCGCTTCGGGGAGGCCTTGCATCATCGCGACGCGCCAGTCGATCGCTTGCGCGGCGACGATCAGTTCGATGGCGAGGACGCTCTGCGCATTGCTTAGGATCGTTCGCATCTTCCTCGCCGCGTGCGTCGACATCGACACATGATCCTCGGCGTTCGCGCCGGTCGGAATCGAATCGACCGAGGCGGGATGGGCGAGGACTTTGTTTTCGGAGACCAGCGACGCGGCGGTGTACTGCATGATCATCAGGCCGGAGTTCACGCCGGGACGCGTGGTCAGATTCGACGGCAGGCCGCGATTGTGATCGCTGTCGAGCAGCATCTGGGTGCGGCGCTCGGAGATGTTGGCCAATTCGGCGAGGGCGATGCTGAGGAAGTCGGCTGCGAGCGCGATCGGCTGGCCGTGGAAGTTGCCGGCGGAGTAGGCGAGACGCTCGTCGCCGCGATAGTCCGGCGGCCAGTTGTCGCGGAACTGAACGTCGAAGGGCTCGGATTCGCCGGGAAAGAAAAGCGGATTGTCGGTAGCGGCGTTGATCTCCCGCTCGGCGACGTCGCGCGCGTAACGGATCGCCGCGCGCGAGGCGCCATGAACCTGCGGCGCGCATCGGAGCGAATACGGATCCTGCACGGCGCCGGCGCGCTCGACGAGTTTGCTGCCGGCGATGAGCTCGCGCATGCGTGCCGCGCTGGCGATCTGGCCGGCGTGTCCGCGCGCGGCGTGGACTTTCGGATCGAGCGCGCGCGTACAGCCGCCCATCGCTTCGAGTGTCAGCGCGGCGGAGGCGTCGGCGAGATCGGCGAGGCGTTCGGCATCGGCGACTCCGAAGGCGAGCATCGATGCGGAGAAGTTGACGCCGTTGACGAGAGCAAGGCCTTCTTTGAATGTTGGTTTGAGATCGTCGGCAGTGAATCCGAGAAGGTCAGGGAGCTCCGAGGCGTCGCGCAGGGTTTTGTCGCCGGCGATGTAGAAGCGGCCGCTGCCGAGGAGCGTGGCGAAGGTGTGCGAGAGCGGGCAGAGATCGCCGCTGGCGCCAACGGATCCGCGCAACGGCACGAGCGGGATGACGCCGTGCTCGAGCATCGCTTGCAGGATGTCGACGAGTTTGCGGCGGACGCCGGAGTGGCCTTGCAGGAATGAGTTGAGGCGCGTGGCCAGCACGGCGCGGATGACGTCGGCGGGGAAGTAGTTGGAGAGATCGTCGGGATCGCAGTTCTCGCCGACGCCAACGGAGTGCGAGAGCAGCAGGTTGCGCTGGAGTTGTTCGAGATCGGCCGGAGCGATCGGTTTGTCTTTAAATTCGCCGAAGCCGGTGGTGACGCCGTACTCGGTCGCCGCCGGTTCGCCGGCTTCCCAGGCGCGGCGATAGTTTGCGACGACGCGGGCGATGAGTTGTTCGCTGGCGGCGACGCGCTCTTCGCACGACGGATCGATGGCCACGCGTACGCTGGCGTCGCGCGCGATGCGCACGAGCTGCTCGATCGTGAGGGAGTGGCCGTCGAGGGTGATGGTTTCGGTCATGGGTGTCAGTGTCTTCCCGGCATTCGCGAAGGCTCTTAGCGCGAGCTACGTCTGCCAGTAATTTCTCGGAATGTTCAATGTTAGGTGTTGAGTGTTGGATGTTGAATGCCGCAACCTTCCGTCCATTCAACACTCAACATCCAACACTGAACATTGAACATTCGTGTCTTCACCGGCTCAGGATGACACAACCTTGTTTGTTGCCGCAGGGGAGCCGCGGAAGGGGTCAGGTCGAAACCGAAACTGACGACAGGTTGCATCGAGCGGCATGTACGCTCTGAGGCGTCGTCAGTTTCGGTTTCGACCTGACCCCTTCCGCTCACGCGCTCGGTGCTGATTCAATCTCGGCGAGCAGCTCGCGAATCCCCTCAACCAGCTTGTCGCGCGAGATCGTCGTCTGGCCCGGTCGTTCTGCAAGCCATGCGCTGCGGTCATTCAGCGCACCAGCCTTGGCGCGGCCGGCGGCCATGTTTTTCACGGTCACTTCGCCTTTTGCTTTTTCGTTTGAGCCGCAGAGGATGGCCAGCGGGATCTCGTATTGATCGGCGTACTCGAGCTGTTTGCCGAGGCGTTTGGCCATGCCGATGTAGAACTCGGTGGGGATGCCGGCGCGGCGCAGCTCCCACGTCATCTGCAGGTAATCATCGGTGAGTGACTTGTCCATGTTTGTGACGAGGACGCGCGCGGTTGCTTTGCGCGAATCGATGCGCCCGAGGTGGGCGACGGCGGCGAGGAGACGATCGACGCCCATCGATGCCCCGACGGCGGGGATTTTTTCGCCGAGGAAACGCATGACGAGATCGTCGTAACGGCCACCGCCGAAGACGGAGCCGAATTGCGGCGCGTCGAGCAGGATCGCTTCAAACACCGGGCCGGTGTAGTACGCGAGGCCGCGGGCGATGGAGAGATCGAGCGAGACGCGGTCATCGTTGTAGCCGAGGGCGTAAAGATGATTGGAGATGCGCTCGACGACGTCGATCTGCGCGGCGGCGTGGTCGAGGTTGGAGAAGAGCGCGCGAAGTTGCGTTACGACTTCGCGCCGGTTGTCGTTCTTGATTTCGAGAAAGCGCTTGATGCGACCGACCTGATCGGCGACGAGTCCGACGCCGCGAATCGTGTCGCCCGATTCATCTTTGTAGCCGTTCATCAGCTCGCGCGAGACTTTGTCGAGTCCAACTTTGTCGAGTTTGTCGAGCACGCGAAAGACATCGACACCCTGTTCCGCACTGATGCCGGAAAAATCGAGCAGCAGGTTGAGCATGGCGCGGCTGGAAAAGCGGACGAGGTAGCGGCCAACATCGAGCGCCGACAGCGTGTCGCACATCCCGGCCATGATCTCTGTGTCCGCGACCTCGGAATCCGTGCCGACGGAATCGAGATCGAATTGCGTGAACTCGCGGAAGCGGCCTTTGTCGGGTTTGTCGGCTCGCCAGACTGGCGAGACCTGGTAGCGGCGGAAGGGGCGCGGAAGATCGCGATATTGGGCGATGACGCGCGCCAGCGGAACGGTGAGATCGAAGCGCAGCCCGAGCGCTTCCTCCTCGGGATTCGAGACGCGGAAGATCGATTGCTGCGCTTCCTGCCCCGCGCTGCCGGAAAGGACGTCGAGAAATTCGATTGCCGGTGTGCTGAGCGGAACGAATCCGTAAAGCTCGTAGACGTGACGGATCGTGTCGATCATCGACTGGCGCGCCAGCATCTGATCGGGCAGAAGATCGCGGAGGCCGCGGGAAACGCGTGGTTCAACAGTTTGGATTTCGTTTGGCATGAGGTCGGGTGCGCCGGGCGCGCATGATAGCGAGCGGCGGGGGCAGCAACAAGCGCCCTATGATGCGCGATGTGGACGAGACGAAGAGCCGGTGGTGGCTGGGCGCGCTGTTTGTCGTTATCGCGTTGCTGCATTTGTTGCCGGTGTGGCGCGTCGAATGCTTGCCGACGGTCGATGGCGCGTCGCATGTTTACACGCGAGTGTCCTGCGCGAATTGACTGCCGGCACGCCGGCTGGTGCGCTGCTGACGTCACGTCTCGCGGCTCATTACAACCTGGTCGCGGACGGCGGCGACGCGAAGTTGTACGGGCGAAAGTGAGAAGGAAATTGGTACCGAGGGCCGGGATCGAACCGGCGACCCCCAGATCCACAATCTGGTGCTCTAACCAACTGAGCTACCTCGGCACAGCAGCGGAATGATACTCAGAAAAGCGGTGAGGCGCGAGTAAGAACAGCGGCGCGGCGGGTTGCATTCTCTCGTCAGCGCACCTTCGCGACCAGAATGATCTGATAGGCGAAGAGTCCTCGCCAAAGGCGCGTGATCCAGGTCAGGACGCGCTCGCCGAGGCGGAGCAAGACGTCCGGCATCCATCCGATGATCAGGCGGATGGGAACTGACGAGCCGCGGATCGCGACGATGCGAAACCCGGCATTTTCGATCTCGCGGCGGATCGTGCGCATCGTGAAGAACCGGAGATGGGTGAAGTCGAGAATTCCGCGGTCGCGATATTCGAACACACCGAGGAGCAACCCGAGGCGGACGGTGATGTTGGCGATGTTCGGCACGGAGAGGAAGAGGACGCCGTCGCTGGTCAATGACTGTTTGACCATGCGCAGCAGGTTCGTGGAGTTACGCAGGTGCTCGATGACGTCAGCCAGAACGACGGCGCTGACGTTCGATGGCAGGGTCCGAATCGTCTCCAGATCGGCAATGACGATCTGATCGAAACGGCTGCGAAGCTGTCCGATCCGATCGGCGTCGTACTCGAACCCGATGGTCTGATCGAACTGCTCGCGCACCGCCGATCCGAGCTCGCCGCCCGCCGCGCCGAGGTCGAGGAGAGTTCCGCCCGGAGGAGCGAAGCGGCGAATCAGATCGATGAGGATACGATGACTGCTCCCCTCGAAATCCTTGAATGTGTAGACGTTCGGCACGATCGCGGGAGGGTAGTGGATGGGGTTGGGGAAGGCAACATTAAGTCCATTGGGCGGGCATTTCCAAATGTTAGTGTGGTGTTGACGGCATATGAATGCATGCGCAGAATGCAGCGGATGAATGCGGAGGTCCAAGATGCGAAACCTAACGATTCGGAACATCCCAGATGAGCTTGCGGACGCTTTGGAGAGCGAAAAGAGCCGCCGACACACATCGCTGAATGGAACCGTGATTGATTTGTTACGTCAGGGGCTCGGTGTTGGTTCGTCGCCACGTTCGAACGGTATCCGGCGTCTCGCAGGCACATGGAGCGCTGAGCAACTCCAGGAGTTTGAAGAGAACATAGCCGTGCTCGATGGAATCGATGCTGAACTCTGGCGATGAGCCGGTATTGCATCGACACTTCCGCCTACAGTCACTTCTCAAGAGGTGAACGTCAAGTCGTGGATCTTCTCGATCGAGCTGATTGGATCGGCATGCCGACGATTGTGCTGGGCGAGTTGCGAGTCGGTTTCCTTCTTGGCCGTTACAGGATGGCGAACGAGGCCGAGCTTCGCGAGTTTCTATCGATGTCGATTGTCGAGGTTGTTGGTGTGGACCAAGAGGTCGCCAGACACTACTCGGAGATCGTTGTCGATCTACGCCGGGCAGGTAGGCCAATTCAGACCAACGACATCTGGATCGCCGCAATCGCGGCCCGTGAGGGCGCGCTGCTCTTGAGCTACGACAACGATTTCAACGCCATATCAAGGGTCGGTTCGATCATTTTGAGCCCTTGACTCAATACTCCGAATACCGCCGCCCCCGCCCATCCCTTCCGCCCGCACCGCTGTGAACTTCGAGGATCTCGATCCGTTTGGCACCAGTGCCGGGCGTGAAGTCGTCCACTTGCACGGTCTCCTCGGTTGTCAGGCGCCATGTTGTTGCGGAGTGCGTGAGTGGATCGATTGGGATGTGGGCCATCGCTTCGTGGAGCGTCGATGGACCGTGGCCGTGGGATTTTGTGTACGTGGCGATTGCGTGTCGCATCGACGAGAGTTGCGTACGGAGCAACGCTTCATCGCGAGATTGATCGTGTTCGACGCGGCTGCATGAAATCGTCGCGAGCAAAAGCACGCACGCGGCGATGCGCGTCAATGCGTGCCGATCGTGCCGACGTTTTTCAGTGAGATCGAGAGGCCGGCGCTCCATTCCGCTTTTTCTTCGGGGACGAAGACGAGGTAGCGGCGGAACTCCAGGGCCACGCCATAGCAGGAAGCGGTGCCGCCGAGGAGGTAGCGCTGCTCCAGGAAGGTGCCTTTTTTTGCATCGAAGTTGAGCTGGGCGTCGGCGCGGATGTGATTGCTGAACAACGATGAGCCGCTGTTGAGGCGGATCTGGCTCGAGCTGGAATCGAATGAGGGTTGGCCGTTCACCGGCGGTTGCCGATACGACGAGAACCAGGTGAAGCTCAGGTACTTGTCGGCGCGCGTTCCGGTGCCCACGAGGTTTGCGGAGAGGCTGGTTTGATCGAGCTGGTGCGAGACGTTGCCGAAGGTCGCGGCTGCGTCGAGCGTCACATTGGAATATGGATTGACGTGCAGGCCGGCGATGAGCGGCGTGAATTTTCCCGTCTGCGGGACGCTCGAACCGTTCAGTCCACCGGCCGTTGCGCTGGTGAAGGCGTTGCCGAGGGAGACGGACTGCGTCAACGAGAACGAAGCCACTTCGCGCGAGTTGCCGTTCGGGCCGGTCTCGCGTCCGATGAGCCGCTGCGTCAGGGAGTACTCAACCGAATTGCGCACGATCGGCAGGAACGGCGAGTCGACCGTGTCGAAGCGGATCACGCGTTCCTGGTCGTTCACGGCGGTCGTGTAGAGATAGCGGAAACGCGGCTCGATGACGTGCTTGAACTTGCTGAAGCCGCCCATCGACTTGAGGAAGATCTTCGAAAACGACGGCCCGACGACTTCGACCTGACCCTGCGCGTAGAAACGCTCGACCGGATTGCTGACCGCGTTCAGTTTGCCGCCGGGATTGGCGACCGAGGCGTCGTCGAGCGAGTCGGAGTAGTAGGTCTCGCGCACCGAGACCTGCGGGCGGATCGACAACCACGTCGGCGTGCGGAGCTGCATCGAGAGCGTCGGGAAGACATCGGCGCGGTAGTAATTCGCAGTCGGGCCGTTGACGAATCCGCTCGTGGCCAGATGGGACATCGACGATTCGAGCGAGTAGTAAAAAGGCGACTCGCCGATGCGGTTGGGGTAGATGCGGAACTGCAGCGAAGGAAGTTGCTCGAAGCGCTGGCGCGGCGGCGCGGCATTCGGATCGTTGGGATCGACGTTGCTGAGCAGGATGTCGCGGCGGTCAGTGAGGATGTTGAACGAATAGCTGCCGCGGTTCTTCGTCAGGTAGGCCGACGAGTAGATCTGCGAGAGTGTGTGCAGTCGCGGATCGCGGTCGTAGCGGCGGAAGAACTCCAGGTTCGAGAAGTCTTCGATGTCGACGACGCCGCGGAAGCCGCCCGGCAGGTTGTCCTGCGAGTGCTGGTACTTGTACTTCCACTGATTGCGGCCGGCAGCCACATCATGCACGACGTAGGCGCTGAGATCGCCGAGCTTCACGTCGTTCGATGGCCGGTAGCGCGTGCTGACGCCGATGCCGTTGTAGCCTTTGTCGTTGAGATCGGCGTAGATCGTGGCGTCGGCGGCGTCGCCGAACGGAACGAAGTAGCCCATCTCCAGCCGGTCGCCGTATGTTTTCGAGAGGAGGACGCGCGGGATGAGCAGTCCCTGCGACCGCTCGCTCTTCGTCGGCCAGAGGAGCCGCGGCGCGTAGATCAGCGGAATGTCATGCGCGCGGAGGGTGACGTTGCGCATGTGCGCGTAGTCGTCGAGCGTGATGTCGGCGCTGGCGATGTGGAACGACCATGAGGGATGATCGGGATCGCACGAGGTGAACATCCCATTCGTCAGCAGGTAATGATCCTCGGCAAGGCGCTCGATCTTGTCGCCGGCGAAGTACATGTCGGGCTGCATTGCGCCGGTGGCGTTGAAGAAGGTGCCCGTTTTCGAGTCGAGGTTGAAGACGATGTGATCGCCGCTGATTCGCGTCGGCCCCTGATCCATGATGACGTGCCCTTCGGCCACGACATCCTTGGTCTTGAAGTTGAGGGTCACTTTGTCGGCATGGATGACGACGTCCTGGTATTCGATGACGACGTCGCCGTCGAGGATCGCGTACTCGTCGCGAACGAATTGCTCCTGCACTTTCGCGTCGAACTTCACGTCGCCGCCTTTTTTCTTCAGACCGGGCGTGACGCGGAACTTCGGCTTCGGCTGGTTGTAGTACTGACCGGCCGGTCCCATGTCCTTGACCTGCGCGAAGAGCAAGGTGGGCGCGGCGGCGAGGGCGAATGCGGCGACGAAGATGCGCGCCGTCAGTTGTGGCGTTGTGCTGCGTGAGGCGGCCTGGCGTTGCGAGGTGGTCTCAACCCTCATTCGTCTTCGTCATTGTAGCCGACGACTCTTCATCTCTGACGTTCGCCGAGAGCACATCGTGATCGATGCGGCTCATTTCCTGGATCTGCATGCGCAATTTGATGATCTCGAGCTGATAGAGGCGCGCTTCCTCGTCGCTGCGTCCGCGTTGCTGCCGTTTGCGCAGCGCGATGCGATTGGCGAGCCGCACGAATTCGCGATGCGCGCGCCGGTCCGCCCATCCTCCCCGGCCGAAACGAAGCAGCGGATGCGCGGTGGCGCGCACGTCGCGGTCGCTCATGAATCCGAGCGAGGCTTCGTGACGCAGCTCAGCGCGAACGTCGGGATATTGCTGAAAGACCGCGATGATCGCGATGACCGGCAGAACACTGGCGACGGCGAAGAGCGTGTAGCGATCGGGAATCCCGTAGCGCACGGTGATCGTGGGCAGCCACGCTACGACGATCGCGGCGGCGGCAGTTGCGGCATCGAATGCGATCTGCTTTCGCTTGTCGGCGACGTGAAAAACGGCGAACGTGATGCCGTAGCCGGCCACGGCACCGGCCATGATCATCGCAGCCATCATCCGCAATACGGGAGCATCGGTCATCACCAGCGGAATGGCTGCCGAGGCGCCCATGGCACTGCCGACGATCATCCCGTCGATCGCTTCCGTTTCCTGGCCTGTGTGCCGGACGTAGAGCGCTGCCACCGTGAGTGCCACGCCACCAACGATCGGGTAGAGATCGCGCACGACGAAGAGGACGACGGCAACGACGACGCCCATGATGAGCGCGGTGCGCCAGGCAGGCCCGAGGCCGCTGTCGAGCGTTTTGAAGAAGTGCATGGCCACCATGGCGGCCAGAAAAACGGCGTAGACGACGATGCAGAGAACGGGATCGGACATGGTTTACACAGGCAAGGTTTACACAGGCAAGGTTTACGGAAACGAGTATCCAGCCTCGTCATAGCGCGTGGGATGGTGAAGGAAATAGCGGCGGGAGCGTTCGATGTCCATCCGAATCTGATTTGTCAGCTCGACCGCGGACTGGAACTGCTGCTCGCGGCGGAGCAGCTCGTGGAAGTAGACGCGAACGGTGTCGCCGTAAACGTTGGAGTCGAAATCGAGGATGTGACTCTCGATCGTCGTAGCGTAGTTTTCGTAAAGTGTGGGCCGCACGCCGACGTTGGTGACGCTTTCGAACGAGCGGCTGAAACTCTCGAATCGCGACGTCGTGATGTAGACGCCGCCGCCGGGATGCAGCTCGTTCGAGGGATCGACGTTGACGGTCGGGAATCCGATCTTGCGCCCGAGCCGCCGTCCGGTGGCGACCCGGCCATCGAGAAAGTAGGTGCGGCCCAGCGCCGCCGCCACCGTGCGCATCGTTCCTTTGCGGATGGCGTCGCGCACGAGCGAGCTGGAAACGCGGATGCCGCGGATCTTCACCTCATCGACGCCCTGAACCGCGAAGCCGTAACGCTCGCCGGCCGCCATCAGCTTGGCGAGATTCCCTTCACGCCCGGCGCCGAAACAGAAGTCGCGTCCGATGCGGACGTCGGCGATCTGCAGCGCCGCGACGAGAAACTCGTCGATGAAGCGATCGGCCGTCCAGCGCGAGAACTCGTGCGTGAACGGGACGACGAGAAGCGCATTGACACCCATGTCGCGCAACAGCTCATGTTTCTGCGGCAGCGTCAGAATCTGCGGCGGCACGCGGTCAGGCGCAACGATCGAGAGCGGATGCGGATGAAACGTGATCACCGCGGACGGCCGTCCGGTCTCTCGCGCCCGCGCCACGACGCCGCGGATGATGGCCTGATGCCCGATGTGCATCCCATCGAAATTGCCGATGGTGGCCACGCAGCCGCGCGGCAGATCGGTCTGGCGAAGTGGGTCGTTGATGAGGATCATGCGGGCGCGAGTCTCGAAGCGGCGATGCAGTTTACAGTGGCGCGGCGGGGATTCGTCTCGATGCCGCGAACAGCAGGGCCGAACCTCCGATCATCCAGATGACGATGGGCAGGAGCGAAGCGCGATTCTGGTGGCCGAACCACAGCTCGCCGAGGTTTCCGGAGCCTCCTCGGAGTGCGATGGTTCCGACGTCTCGAGTCGGATACCAGGGGTAAGCGCGGCGCGTCTCTTCAGGAATCCGGCCTGTGAAGAAAGCCGGCACGAGATAGCGCTGTACGGGCTCGCCAACGGTGTTGCACGGGATCGGATCGACTGCGGTGGCGATGAAATTGATGCCCGCCGACAGCAGAAGCGCGGCGATCCAAAACGCTCGGACCGGCCGTGGAACGCGATCGTATCCGGCCATCATCAGGATACCGAGCAGCGGGATGATTGGCAGCAGGTAGCGAGGGCCGAACGCGCAGCCGCCGGCCCAGCCATTGAAACTGACGTTCACGAGAAAGAACAACCCCGTGATGGCGAGGATCGTTCTGCGCAGCATCAGGTCGCGGCCGCGAGTCAGGTACGCCGCGCCAATCGCGGCGAATAGCAGCACCGGTGAAACGAAAAACAATCCGCGGTATGAAGAGAATGAGATGCCGTACAGCGCTCCCAGGTCGGGGATGGTCAAAAAGCCAAGAAGCAGACCTTTCTGCGTGAAACCTGGACTGGCCTGGAGCGCAGTTCGAAACGGCGAGCCGAAGCAGTGCAGTTGATAGATCCCCAGAAGCACAGCGAATGGAACACCACCGATGACGAGCCGCAACGCATCACGGCGTGAGCGTTTCATCGCCGCGAAAGCGAGGATGAGCGCGGCCGCGCCACAAACATAAAAGCAGGCCGTGGCCATCCCGGCTGCCGCTCCTGCCAGCATCGGCCGCTCCTCGAACAGGATGACGGCGATCAACAGAAAGAGGGCGGCAGCGACGTGGGCAAACAGTACGGTCGAATAGGGGAAAACGATCGTCCCGAATGCGATGCCGGTCGCGACCCACAAGGCCGCCCGCGGAGAGGCTCCCATCCGCCGGCGTCCGTGAAGATAGAGCAGCGGAGCGATGAGCGCGCCGCACAGACCGCAGCTCATCGCCGTGACGAGCCACGCATTGAAGCGCGTGAGATCACCGGCCGGCAACTGCCAAAGTTTCTCCACCGCGAAGACGACGGCGTAAGGAAGTGCCGCGATGAAAGAGATCCCGGGAGGCTTATTGATGTAGATGTGACCGTCGGAGCCGGGCGAGGTGTCGGCGGTATTCGATTCGTAGCCGTCGATGAACAGCGTTCCGCGTTCGACGAGCGCGCGAGTCATGTCGAAGTGGGCGTCCTGATTCCAGCCCGTGCCGCCGTGAAACCAGCCGAACGTCACGGCTCCCAGCAGAAACAAGCCAAAGGCGATATTCCGATCGAGCCGGCTCACGGCAGAGGAAGTGAGGGAATCGATTGCGTGATCGCCGCCCAATCGGGCGGGCTGGTGCCCAGCATCGTCAGGAACTGGGCGACCATCGCCGGATCCCATTTGCCGCCCGCCGCCTCGCGCGAAAGCGTCTCCATCGCTGCGGCGTGCGAGAGCGGCGCGGGACGATACGAACGGTGCGACGTCAGCGCATCGTACGCATCGACGATCGAGAGCAGGCGAACCTCGTACGGAATGCTCTCGCCGCGCAGACCGTCCGGATAGCCGCGGCCGTCGTAGCGCTCGTGGTGATGGCGGATCATCCCCAGCACGGACGAGAGCGTGTTGAGCGGGCGCACCATTTCCTCGCCGATGACGGGATGGCCGATGACGCGCAGGAACTCGTCGCGCGTCAGCGGACCCTGTTTGTTCAAGAGCGATTCCGGAACGGCGATCTTTCCGATGTCGTGCAGCAGACCGGCGATGCGCACGCGATCGGCGGCCTCCTCGCCGCGATCGAGATAGAGCGCAAACGCGCGGGCCAGATCGCCGACGCGCTGCGAATGGCCGCGCGTGTACTGATCCTTCGCCTCGAGAGCCAACGCCAGCGCGCAGATCACGCTGTGCGTCTGTTCGAGATCGGAGTGATAGTCCTTGATCCGCAGCAGCGAGCGGATGCGCGTGATCAGCTCCAGCCGGTTGAGCGGGTAGGCGATGAAGTCGTCAGCGCCGGCCATGATCGCGTCGCGCCGCATCGTGCCGCCGCGCTGCGCGGTGAGGACGATGACCGGCAGGAACTCGTGGCTCGGATCGGAGCGCAGCAATCGCAGCGTCTCCGAGCCGTCCTGCACCGGCATCAGCAGATCGAGCAGCACGACGTCGATGCCGTCGTTGTCGATGATCTCGACCGCCTGCGCGCCGTTTTCGGCGAACGAGACGCGAAAGCCGGCGTCCTGAAGACTTGCGGCGACGAGATCGCGATTGATCTGGTTGTCGTCCACGCAGAGCACGCGCGCCGGCGGCGCCAGCTTCGGGCGCATGTGGCGCGTCGTCGCCGGGACCGGCGATTCTTCGGCGACGGCCGCCGTGAACAACGACGTGAGCTCGAGGTCGAACGCGCCGCCGGCCGCTTCATCGTGTAGCGTCGCCAGCGCGGCGTCCTGCGACGAATCATCCTCGCTGCGGATCTCGTCGTATCGATTGGCGAGCGCGACGACCTGCGCTTCGAGCGGAATGGCGTCGCCCGCCAGCCCGTCGGGATAGCCGCGGCCATCCTTCCGCTCGTGATGCCAGCGCACCATCGGCACGAACGGGCGGAAGCTCGTCATCGGATCGAGGATCGATGCACCGACCTGCGTGTGCATCGCCACCAGCGCTTGCTCTTCGGCCGTTAGATCGCGCTTCGCCAGCAGCGCGTCGGGAACGCCGATCATCCCGATGTCGTGCAGCAGCGCGCCTTTGACGATCGTCTCCCGCTCGTCGCGCGACATGCCGAGTTTGTCGCTGAGCCGCGCCGCGTATGCCGCCACGCGCTCGACATGCCCGCCGCTGCGCGGGTCTTTGTTCGCCAGCGCGTTGGTCAGCGTGAGAATGATGTTCTCGCTCGAATCGAGCTCCTGGCGCAGCGCGCGGATCCGAATCAGCGAGCGGATGCGCGTGCGCAACTCGTCCTTGTTGATCGGCTTGTTCAGGAAATCGTCGGCGCCGCACTCCAGCGCCTTGATCTTGTCTTCCGTGCCTGTCAGCGCCGTCAGCATCAGGATCGGAATCGTCCGTCCGCCGGGCTGATTCTTGATCGAGCCGCACGCCTCGTAACCGTCCATCACCGGCATCATCACGTCGAGCACGATGACCGAGGGGTTGATCTGTGGAAAGAGTTGCAGCGCCTCGCGTCCGTCACGCGCCATCACGACGTCGTAGCCCCAGGTGGAGAGGTATTCCTCGAGCAACTGGAGGTTCTGTTCGTTGTCGTCGACGGCGAGGACGAGGTCGCGCTTGGAATCGGTGATGATTGGATCAGCCACTACTGGGATGGCCATTCGAGGCCGCGATTATAGCCGCAGCGTCTGTTGCTCCGCGGGATACACGAGATGTTCCCCTTCGATGACGGCGTGACTGTTCATCGCGTGCGGCCGCGACGATCCGCCGTTGATGATGTGAATCACGTCGATGCCGCGCCGCACCAGCTCATCCGAAACCAAGTTTCGATGACAGCGCCACGGCACCGCCTCGGCGCACATGATCGTCGTCCGCACGCCGGCGCTCAGCGCAACCAGCGCGTCGGTCGCGGCGCGGAACTCGTCCGTGGCCATGTAGTCGGCGTAGGCGCGAAACTGCTCGTTCCGCCAAGCCATGTTCGGCGAGTCCGGAAGCGGCTTGCGCCGGCCACCCAGCTCCGGCATGTGAACATAGCGGATCCCGTTCGCGGGCAGCCAGGCCGCCATGGCGTCACTGCCGAAATGCGGATAGCGCTTCGATCCGGGATAGCGGCGGATATCGGCCAGCAATCCGATTTCATGCTCGCGTAGCAACGCCAGGAATTCGTCCTGCGAGCGCGTGGAGTGACCGATGGTGAAGATTTGCATCGTAACCGTCTGACGAATAATGCGCCGTACGAGGTGGTTCTGTTCCCCGTCCATGGCTTACTACAGCGAGCATGCCCAGCAGCTCAAGCGCGACCTCGCCGCCGAGGTGCCAACGGATGAGCTTCGTGTGTTGCATGCGAAGCGGCCGCTGCTGCACGCGGCTATCGCCTTTTTGAACGTGGCTGCGCTCGTCGCTGCGGGCGTTGCCATCGTCCACTTCGATCGCTGGTATCTCTGGCTGCCGTTTGCGGTCATCGCCGGCTTTGCCGTCTTCGACTTTACCGTCTTGCTGCACGAGGTCGTGCATCGCGCCGTGCTCGCCGAGTCGAGCGAGCGCGGCTATCGCATCCTCGGCCTTCTTTACGCCGTCCCCAGCGGCATTTCCGCCTCACAGTTCACGAAATGGCATCTCGATCATCACGCCGGCCTCGGCTCCTCGCTCGACGATCCCAAGCGTCACTACCTCTCGCCGAAGAAAAACGCGCGCTGGCTCAAAGCGCTCTACTTCACTCCGGCACTCTTTCCGATTTACTTTCGTGCCGCCGCGAAAGAGACCGCGGCGTACGAGCCCGATTTGCGCCGCCGCATCGCCCGCGAGCGCCTTTTTACGATCGCCTTCCAGCTCAGCGTCCTCGCCGCGATTGCCTTCATCGGCGGGTGGTCCATCGCGTTCAAGCTCTACATCGTCCCCGTCTTCTTCATCTTCCCCATCGCCTTCGCCCTCAACCGCCTCGGGCAGCACTACGCCATTGACCCGTCCGATCCCGCGAAGTGGTCGACCCTCGTCAAAGGCTCCTGGTTCTGGGACGTCATCTACCTCTTCTCGAACTACCACCTCGAGCATCACTACTTCCCCGGCGTCCCGTTCTACAACCTGCCGCGCCTGCAAAAGCTCCTTGGCCCGTTCTACGAAAAACGCGGCATGACCGCACACAGTTACGGCGCGCTCTTATGGGGATGGCTGGTACTGAATCGCAAGCCTCACGCAAATTGGGATGAGGCGGCGACGGGTGTGCGGGCTGCGGTTGCGGAGTAGCACCGGGTAGGGAAAGCGCACGCCCGAACACTCCTATGTGGGGAGTAATGAATGTCGATCACGGTGCCGCGGGTGTTTATCAGCTCGACCAGCGAATTCGCTGCGGAGCGCGATCAGCTCAAAAAAGCGATTGAAGCCCTGCCAGACCTCCGCCTCGAGGCGTATATCTACGAAGCCGAGGCGGCGGGAAGTGAAGCACCGGAGCAGAGGCTCCGAAAAGTTCTCAACGACTCGGAGATTTTTCTGCTCATCCTCGGCGACAAGTTCGGCTCCGAGTATCCAGGGCGTCCGACATCGATCGTGGAGTGGGAGTACGACTACGCGAAATCGTCGCGGAAAGAGCTGAAGGGTTATGTCAAAGATCCCTTGAGTCCAAGTGCTGATCCGCGCCAAGCAGCGTTTGTGGCGCGTGCAGTTGCCTTTCAAGATGGCAGTTGGGTCCGCAGGTTCCATGACGCGCCACAGATGATTCAAGCCGCAATCAGCGATTTGAGAAGCTGGATCACTCAGGCAGGAATGGCATGGCGAAGTGGTCAGAGCGAGCGGGTTCAGTGGAAGGACCGATTTGTCCTCGTCAGTGGTGCCGTGGTCGCGCTAGCAACGGTGGCCGGCGTTGTCATTGGCGCGCTTAAAGATGTTCCGATGGAGAAACTCGCGCTCATATTCGCTTGTGGCGTGACGATGTTCGGCGGGTTATGGCTTTTCCTGAAATCCGATGTGTTTTGAAGGAGGTCATCAATGACGACTGCACCTTTTAACGAGTCTGTCCAGGATGCAGTGACACGCGAGACCAAACGCCGCAAGCGCGTATTTTCAGCGTTCATTTCATTGTTGCTGATTCCGATCGCAATTGGCGCCTATGCGCTAAGCAAAGCGCCCACAGAGACGCAGAAAGTTGCAGCCGACGTCGCGCCGATCGTCGCGCAGCGCGTCGGAGCCGATATCAGCACCGGCATCACAGACAAAGTCATCGCGCAGACGCAGCCGATTATTCAGAAGAGCGTGGCCCGGGAGATTTCGGCAACGGTGGAGCCGCGGCTTGCCACCGTCGACACTCTGCGGAAGGACATTACGAACTTGCAACAGACGACGCAGAAAGTGTCGGACCTTGTCGCCAGCGCCACACCGCAATTGGCGGCCGTATCCGGCCTAAACGAACGCCTTTCCGCGGTTCAAAGTGCGGTCGCCCAGCATGATAGTGCGCTGCGGAACATCAATAACGAGCAAACGACTCTCCGTCAGAACGTTGTCAAGACCCAGGACTTGAGCCAAAACCTGGCCTTGAGGATTGACAGGGTCACGCAGTCGCCCGGCGATCCGCAGTCCATTCGTAAACAGCTAGATGATCTCAGCCGCCGCCTATCCGGCATAGAAAACGGAATGGAAAAACTTCAGAGTCGAGTCTCGGCCGTCGAACGTTCCAGAGAGGTGGTAAAGCCGCGGTAAGTAACGCCATGAGCGTCGGGCCATCTTGTGGCCGAGGTGCTACGAGTAGAAATTGAAGGAGCGCCGGCCGCCGTCCAGGATAAGCTGAGCCCTCAATTTCCGACAGCGCTGAGTCTTCGCCGGTGGTAGCCTTGCATTGAATGCCCTCTCGGGAGCGTCCTGTCTACCGTGCAATTTTTGTGTTCGTGCTTGCGCCCGTCGCGGCGGCGGTCATAGTTGGTGTTTTGCTCCTCTTCGGAGTCCCTGCCCACGTCGTTTTCTTCGCAGGTTTCGCGCTTAAGTCGTGGCTCAAGGCTCCCAACGCGGTCGGCGTAGTGGCAACGGTGTTCGTCTGGTGGGTGGTGATCGTATCGATCGGTTTGTTGTGGGAGCGAGGAAAACGATCGAGCTGATGAATCCCTACAACAAACCCGTCAACACCAGATCCGCGATTGCGTCGGCGCTGGCGGCGAGGTCGTAATCCTTCTCGGAAAGAATCCACGACGTCACCATCTCGTCGAGGATGCCGAAGACGGCTTTGGCGCCGAGTTGGGGATGGATCGTGCGGCGGAAGCTGCCGTCGGACTGGCCGTGCTCGATCATTTTGCGAAGCATGTTGAGGTAGTCGGCCACTTCCTGCTGCGACAGAAGGCTCATGAACTTGAGGCTGTGGCGCAGCTCGACCTGCGCGACGATGGCGAGCTGCCGGTCGCGCCCGAGGGTCTCTAGGTGGTGGCGGATGGCGATGCGGATCCGCTCTTCGGGGCGCCTCACGTGCGCGAGCGCCTTCTCCAGCGACTGCAGGTAGTTGCGCGTGTGCTCGCGGAAAACGGTGACGAGCAGATCCTCTTTGCCATCGAAGTAGAGGTAGATCGTGCCGTCGGCGACGCCGGCTGATTTCGCGATCTCTGAGACCTTGGCGTTGAAGTAGCCGTTCTGGGCGAAGACTTCGATGGCGGCGCGGAGAATGCGCTCGCGTTTGGTCGTGCCGCGCGCGGTTTCGGGAGTAGCGGAAATGGTGGAAGCTTGCCGGGCCATTGCTGAATGAATGCTCATTCAGTCGAGCTGCGTTTGTCAAGCCAGTCGCTTGCGAAGCTCATCGATCAATGTCTGATCGAACAGGTCGTGAACGCGTGCGTCGATGATTTGCATCACCTGTTCGCGGTCGAGCGACGCGCTGACCGGATAGATGTGCAAATGAAGATGCGGCGTGACGATGCCGAGTTTGAGGAGGACGGCGCGATCGGCGCGCGTGACATCGAGCAGCGCTTTCTCGACGCGATGATGGACGGCCGCAAAGTGCGCATACTCGTCCGCCGCGAGATCGGACACGTTCTCGACATGCTTCTTCCAGACGATCATCGCGTGTCCGCGCACCGCCCAATCGTTGTGCAGGATCACGAACACCTTGTCGTCTTCGAAGATCAGCTCACCGGCATCGCGCGGGTCGTGGCAGAAAACGCAGGGCATCGCGACGACTCTATCGCACGCGAAGACGCGAAGACGCGAATGAAAAACCGAGAACCACTTCGCGTCTTCGCGCCTTCGCGTGAAACAATCTCAAGATGCGCACCCTCCGATTTGGCCGCACCAACGTCCAAGTTCCCGCCATCAGCCTCGGCACGTGGGGACATGGTGGTCCGAACACCGTCGAAGGCGGAATACCGGTCGGTTGGAGCGGTCACGACGACCGGTTGGCGAAGGCTGCACTCGTCGAAGCGCACCGGCAAGGCATCACGCATTGGGATACCGCCGACGCGTACGGCGCCGGGCACGCTGAGGAGTTGATTGGGGAGGCGTTCGCGGAGGGAGTGCCGCGGAAGGAGATCTTCCTCGCTTCGAAGTTTGGCTATCGAAAACGCGACGGCGGCCATTGGTACGAACCGTCGTACATGCGCGAACAGTGCGAGGCGTCGCTGCGCAATCTGCAGACGGACGTCATCGATCTCTACTACTTTCATCACTGCGATTTCGGTCCGAACGATGAGTATTTCGATGACGCGCTGGCCACGATGCGGCAGTTCCGCGACGAGGGAAAGATCCGCTTCATTGGCCTGTCGGATTGGGATGGCCGGAAGATCATGAAGTTCATCGATCGCGTCGATCCCGACGCCGTGCAGCCGTATCGCAACGTGATCAATGACGATTACGAATCGAGCGGTCTCAAGGCCTACATCGACGCCCACGACCTCGGCGTCGCCTTCTTCTCCCCGTTGAAGCACGGCCTGCTCCTCGGCAAGTACGACGGGCCGCAGCACTTTCCCGAAGGCGACTTCCGTAGCGGGATCCCCGAGTTTCGCGATCCCGAATTTCTGGTCCGGATGCGTTACGCCCGCGATGAGATGACCCGCCGTTTTTTCGGTCGGCGCGAGCCGGTAATTCACGCGCTGACCGGCGCGCTACTCGCCGGCAATCCCACCGCCATCGTCCTCCTCGGCCAGCGCAATCCGAAGCAGGCCGGCGCCGCGGCAGCAGTCGGAAACACGCTCAGCGACTCGGACGCGGCGTGGGTGCGAAGGGTCTATCGCGGGATATAATTCGAGGTGTGGCGCGACGCAACGTGACGGTTCGGAAGTACAAGCTGGGCGAGGAGCCTGAGTTCGATGAAGAGATCCTCGCGATGACGCCGGGCGAACGGCTAGCCCTTACGTGGTATGTAACGCGCCAGGCTTGGGGCTTCCATAGTGGAACTTTCGCTGAACCCGAATTTCGTCGAGATGTTGCACGAGTTATCCGCAGCCGGCGCTGAATTTCGCATTGTGGGCGGGCACACCGCCGGCGTTCATGCTATTTCGCGCGGTATAATTCGAGGTGTGGCGCGACCCGGAATTACTCTTCGGAAGTACAAGATGGGCGAGGAACCGCTCGTCGATGAAGAAGTGCTTCGGATGACGCCCGGCGAGCGCATGGCCTTGCAATGGGAAATTACAAAAGCGCTGTGGATGTGGCAGAGTGGCTCTGACGATGAACCGGCATTTCGTCGAGATGTTGTCCGCGTTATCCGACGCGGGCGCTGATTATCTCGTCATCGGTGCTCATGCCCTTGCCGCACACGGTTACACGCGCGGCACGAAGGATCTCGACATATGGGTGAGGCCGACGCCACAGAACGCCGAGCGTGTATGGCGTGCGTTGGTCGAATTCGGAGCGCCATTAGAGCAACTCACCTTGGACGACCTTTACACGCCCGGAACAATTTGTCAGATCGGCGTTGATCCCGCGCGCATCGATCTCTTGACCTCGCCCGCAGGTGTGGAGTTCGAGGAGTCCTGGAAGCGACGGATGAAAGTGCTCGTCAAAGACAGGGAGTTCTTCTTTATCGGCAGGGACGATCTGATTGCTTCCAAGCGCGCCGCTGGACGGCCGAATGATTTCCGCGACATCGAAGAGCTCGAGCGCCTTCCTCAGTAATCCACCAGCAACCGCGCCGCCTTCTCGATCTCCTTCTCGCTCGCGAGGAACTCATCCTCCAGCGGCGGCGAATACGGCACGGGCGTGTCGAGGGCGCCGAGAATGCGGATGGGGGCGTCGAGGTATTCGAATGCCTCTTCCTGAATGATCGCCGCGAGCGACTCGCCGATCGAGCCGGTGCGCGTGTCTTCGAGGATGATCAGGACGCGGCTGCAATGACGCGCGACGGCGAGCACTGCATCGCGATCGAGCGGTGCGAGCGAGCGGAGGTCGAGGACGGATGACTCGATCCCATCCTTCGCCAGCGTTTCCGCGACGCGCATTCCGATGTGAACGTACGCGCCGTACGAGATGATCGCCAGATCGTTGCCGGCGCGGCGCAGCGCGGCTTTGCCGATTGGCAGCGGTGACGGCGGTTCATCCGCGAGCGCCTGCTTCACCCTCGGGTCGCGATACAGCGCAATGTGCTCGTAGTACAAAACCGGATCAGGATCGGCGACGGCACTGGCCATGAGCGCACGTGCATCATGCGGCGTTGATGGCGCGACGATCTTCAATCCTGGCGTGCGATAGAACCACGCTTCCGTGTTTTGCGAATGGTACGGGCCGGCATGACGCAAACCGCCCCACGGCATGCGCACGACCATCGGAACGGAACCGCCCCAGCGATAGCGGATCTTCGCGGCGTTGTTGACGAGTTGATTGAAGCCCGACGCGACGAAGTCGTTGAACTGAATCTCGCCGATCGGCCGCATCCCCGCCAGCGCCGCGCCGATGCAAACGCCCAGCGTCGCCCCCTCGGACAAAATCGAATTCACGATCCGATCGCCAAAGTCTTTGACGAGTGGCTTGAGGAGCAGGAAGGCATTGCCGTACTTGCCACCGACGTCTTCGCCGTAAACGAAGGTGCGCGGATCGCTGCGCAGCGCATCGCCAACGCCGAGCATGACGGCTTCGAGGAACGTTTTTCCTTTCGGATCAAAGGGCGGCGCGGTCTCGACCGGAGGCAGGCTGGTGTTCTTCGACACGGCCTGCCGCCAGTTTTCATCGAGCACTTCGATGTGGACGCGACGCGGTTCGTTCGCGAGTACGCCGATGCCGGTCAGCTGAGCATCTGGCCACTGCGCGTCGATGACGGCGCGCGCCTCGGTTTCGACGAGTTGTTCCGCTTCGTTCTGAAAACGGTCGAGGTCTCCCGCTTCGATGATTCCCTCGGCCTGAAGTCTCGCCGCGTACATCGGAATCGGATCCTTGGGGCGCCAATATTCGTAGCGTTCGTGATCGGCGTAGCCACTCTCGGTGAGCGGCGGATAGCTCCACGATTGCTGCGGGTCTTTGCCGAGGTAGAGCATGTCGTCGTGATGGGCGTGGCCGCACATGCGCATGGCCACGAGCTCGATCAACGCCGGGCCGTTGCCGGCGCGGGCGCGCTCGACGGCCCAGGTGAACGCGGCCGCGATCGCATCAGGATCAGTTCCGTCGATGGTGATGGCGGGGATGCCGTATCCGAGGGCTTTGTCGGCGAAGACGCGGACGGCGGATTGCTCGCTTGGCGATGTCGAGATCGCGGTCTGATTGTTCTGCACGCAGAAAATCGCCGGCAGTTTCCGCGCGGCGCAGGCGTTGATCGCTTCGTGCCATTCGCCGAGCGATGTGGTTCCTTCGCCGACGAAGGAGATGGCGACGCGGCAGTCGTGGTTCGTTAACGACGTTTTCTCCGACTCCCATCCCATCGCAAATGCGATTCCGGCGATCGTGAGTGCTGGCGATCCGAGGGGCGCCATCGCCGGAAAAATGCCGCGCGACCAATCGCCAACGTGCAGATCTTTGCCGTTCATCGGCGGGCCCGCTTTGGCCATCTGCGCGCTGAGGACCATGCGCACGGTGGCGCGGTCGTTGTGCATGGCCAGAACGACGCCGAGATCGCGGATCATCGGGGAAACGACATCGCCCTTCCAGCCATCGGCGGAGACGAAATCGTCGCTGCGGCGTAATCGAATCGCCGCCGCGTAGATTGCTTCCTGCCCGAGGGAACGAAAACCCTTGCCCTGGAACGTGCCGGAGCCGTAGCGAACCTCGCCGCCGGTGAAGAACTGTTTGAGACGATTGTCGGTGGCGCGCGTGAGGATCATGCCGCGCAGAATTTCGCGCTTCTCATCGGCGGTGAGCGATGCCGCGATGGCCTCGCGCCGCAGGAATCCGTCGCAGGCATCGACGACTTCCGCGACGGCGTAGTGCAATCTCTCGCCGACGCTGACGCCGGGCGTGCATTCGGGAACGGCTCCCGCAAGCTTCTGCGCGGCGCTGGCGTCGGGCGAGAGGAAATCGGAAAGAGTCTGGCCGAGGATGCGGCGAAGCGGATCGCGCAAGGCATCGATCGCGGCTGGGTTGCGCTCGTCGATCGGGCCACCCGCGATCATGTCGAACGCGGTCACTGCCGGCCGCAGCGCGAGCGGATGGCGCTCCGCGACGAACGATGCAAACCGCGCAAGCAATGGTGTTCGGGCTGCGGTTTCAACTGTGGCAGTCATGGCGCGATGCTAACGCAGTCTGGAGCCGTCGGGTGTCTTGCGGAATTGACATTGTGAAGGTCCAGTCGTAAGAATACTCAAGGCCGTCCTCACGGGGATTGAGCCATTAACCCCCCCGGTGTCTGGTAATCCACACGCCGGGGTTTTTCTTTTTGGGACTCCAACGAAGCGGGCGGCGTCATTGCGCTACTTCCTTCGCCAGAAGATCACGCCGCCTTCTTCGTAATCCGGGGTGAAGTGTTGTTGCAGGTAGCCGTAGACCAGCGGGGCGCGATCGCGGTTGGCGACGTTGTCGACGGCGGTGTTGTCGTCGGGATAGGGCGGGAGGATCGCGAAGCGGATGCGCGGGTTTTGTTCGATGCGGCGAATCACGTCGCGTTGCAACGCCTCGGTTTCGTAGAACGCAACTTCGAGCTGGCGCACGGGGCAATCGCGGTCGAGCAGGAAGTAGAGGTTGCCCCGGTTCGTGAAGTCGAACCATGTCTCACCCGGTTTGAGGTGCGAAGCCGAATAGCGCTGGACGATGTCGATGATCGCGGCGTCGGTTGCTTTCGAAAACGCTCCGCGTGCGCGGGGGAGGGCGAGCTCCTGCCAGCCGCTATCGAACGGGCCGCGGGCGTGGCGCAGCGCTCCGGCGATGGCGATGTGTGCCGTCGGCTGCGCGATCATCAGAACCAACACGAGCAGCGCCGGCGCGAAGATGCGCATCGTCGGAACGCGGCTTCGGAAGAGACGAAAGATCGCAGTCGTCATGAGCGGCGCGGCGACGAACTGCCAGAGAAGATGATGACGTTCGGCGTACGAGATCGCGGTGAGGACGCCGTAGATGGCGACGATCAGGAAGGCTTCACGATACGCGCGGCGCCGCGGCGTGGCGGATGTTCTTGTTGTCAGCGCCAGCACGACGAGCAGCATCATCACGGGCCACATCACGTACCCCCACGATGATTTATCGAGCAGCGCGCCGAGCACTTCGGGGATGTTGTTGATGCGCTGCAACGCGGGCGGCGCGTCGTAAGGAGTCAGCGTGTAGACGGGCCCGAGCGTGGCGATCTCGAAAATCGTGACGCGCACGAAATCGACGGCGATGCCGTAAATCGCCATCGCGATGAAGGCGATGATCGCGGCGCCGCCACCGCCGATGGCTGTGAACTTGAGTGCGCGAATCCGATCGCCGCGAAAACGCAGCGAGGTGATGGCCAGGACGAGCAGCAAGTACGCACCTTGTTCGAGGCTGTTAAAGATGCAGACCACGGCGCCGGCGCCGGCCACGGCCAGCCAGCGTGGATCGCGGCGGCGAATGGCGTACGCGACAAACGCCAGCGTGGCGATTGCGGGAAGGACGCGAAAGGAGCCGCCGGCGGTACCGAACAGCATGGCCAGAAACGTCGAGGCCAGACCTACTTCCGGCGAGCCAGTGACCGCGGCGACGAGCGCGTAGTGCGCGATGACGATCGTTCCGGAGACGATGCCGCGAAACTTCAGCACGTGGCCGAGCGTGACCGGTCCGGTTCGCAGCGCGACGTAATCGAGCAGCGCGTCCTGTCCGAAGCCGTGCGCGGGGATGATGTCGCGGTATGGTTTTTCACCGCGCAACATTTCCGCCGCGGGCATCAAGTGTTGTTGATCCTCGAACAGATCGGCCCTTGGCATCCCCTCGGCTGCGAGCGAACTGGTTGCGCTCAGATACGCGTACGCCGCGAGCGGAAAGATGGCGTAGCGAAGCGCCGCGCGAAATCGCGACCGCGTCGCCGGCGTGTCTTTCACGAATGCGCGCAGAAGAAATGGCGTGACGATCGCCAGAATCAGCGGTCCCCACGGCGAATGCCGCACGTCGTACGCGTTGAAGCTCGATTGCAGCGCGAGGCCGAGCGGCGCGAGCGCGAAGCATAAGGCGGGCGGCAGGCCCGACGTGCGGCGGATCGGGACGATGGCGATGCGCACGAGGAAGACGACCATCAGCGCGATGACGAAGAGCTGCTCGACCGAGCGCGGAACGAAATCGAGCAGCGCCAGATAGACCGTCGCCAGAACCGGCAGCAGGATCAGGTCGTGACGCGAGAAATGCGCGCCGGTCTTTCGCATCGCCAGCGACACCGCGAGAACGATCGCCGGCGCAATCAGCACCCAAGCCAGATTGCGGTCAATGATCACGAACCAGAGGATTCCGGCGCTGGCCGATGCGAAGGCGTTGCGCGCCCACGCGCGCGTGTCGTCGCTCGCGAGCAACGTGAGAATCGGACGCAGTGCCAGCGTCCAGAGCAGCGGGATGAGCATCAGTCCGAGCGCGAAGCGCATCGGCGCGCGTGCATCGAAGCCGATCATCTTCGCGAAGCCGGGCAACTGGCCGGGATACGGCGGCCCGAGCCAGAGCGGCAGCAGCGAAATGGCGATGGCAAAGCCCCAGACGGCGGCGGCAAGGCGGAGGAGCAGATCGCGGCGCATGTTTGAATTCGCGGTCATTTCGCGTGTTCCGCCAGCCAGTTGATGAGCACTTCTTCCGCCCAGTATTCGCAGCGCCATGGCCACGATCCGGCGATGAAGCCTGTGTGTCCGCCGTTCGTGGTGACGCGAAAATCGACCGTACTCGAGGCGATCGCTTTCGCCCGCTCCAACACCTCAGCAGGCAGAAACGGATCGTCGGTAGCGCTCACGCAGAGCGTCGGCGTCGTGATGGCGCTGAGAAAGTGGATCGAGCTGGAGCGGTTGTAGTAATCGTCCGCACCGGTGAAGCCGTGAATCGGGCCGTTCGCGGCATCGTCGAACTCGCGAAACGTTTTCGCGCGCGCGACGGCGTCGAGATCGAGACGGCTGCCGATCTCGGGGAAGTTCGCCGCCATCTGCTGTGCTTTTTTTCGCAACGTCGCCAGAAAGCGTGTGACGTAAAACCGAGGCAGGAAGCCGATTTCGAGATGACGCGAGCCGGCGCCGAGGTCATAGGGAACCGACATCGTTGCCGCGGCGATGACATCAGTCTGGCCTGGATGCTCGCCAAGCCATTTGAGCAGAACGTTGCCGCCGAGGGATGCGCCGGCGGCGAGGAGGGCAACGTGCGGCTCGCGCGCGCGCAGGGTGCGGACGACGAAATCGAAGTCGGTCGTTTCGCCGGAGTGGTAAAGACGCGGACGGCGATTCGGCAACGTGTCGCGGAAGCGTTTCGGATCCTGCGCGCAGGAACGGAAATTCACGGCTGTTGCGGCGAAGCCGAGGCGGGCGATGACTGAAAGCATTCCCTGCATGTAGACCGAGTTCGCGCTTCCCTCAAGACCGTGCAGAAGGACGAAGCGAAAGCGGTCATCGCGAACCGGCGCGTCGAGGTGATCAAGGATGAGCTCATCGCCGTCGGGCGTCGTCAGCGTTTCGCGCCGCAACTTCACGAGCCGGCGCCTCCGGGTCATGCGGCCCCAGATCGTCTGCGCGTGCGGTCCGCGAAGGAACCAGGCGGGTGTGAAGGTGTCGTCGATCAAGTCAGTTTCTCACGCGAAGACACGAAGACGCGAAGGAACGTCTTTGTGCCACACGCATCGTGAGCGGTTTTGAACGAACAACTCAGGACAGCCGGCTGAAGATCAGCGTCGCGTTCGTGCCGCCGAAGCCGAAGGAGTTCGACATCACGTGCGTCACGTTCATCTCGCGCGCCGTGTTGGGGACGTAATCGAGATCGCAGGCGGGATCGGGTGTTTCGTAATTGATCGTCGGCGGGATGACGTTGGTTTTGATCGTCATCGCGGCGACGGCAGCTTCCAGCCCGCCGGCGGCACCGAGGAGGTGGCCGGTCATTGATTTGGTCGAGCTGACGGCGACTTTGTACGCATCGGCGCCGAACACGCCTTTAATCGCAATCGTCTCCGTCATGTCGCCGACCGACGTCGACGTTCCATGCGCGTTGATGTAATCGATGTCGGAAGGATTCAACTGCGCATCCCGCAGCGCGCTCTTCATCACGCGAATCATTCCGCCGCCATCTTCGGCAGGGGACGTGATGTGATGCGCGTCGCTCGACATGCCGTAGCCGGCGATCTCGCAGTAAATGGTGGCTCCGCGGCTCTTGGCGTGCTCCAACTCTTCGAGCACGAGGATGCCCGCGCCCTCGCCGATGACGAAGCCGTCGCGATTGAGATCCCACGGCCGCGACGCGCGCTCCGGTTCATCGTTGCGCAACGACAGCGCGCGCATCGCGCCGAAGCCGCCCACCGCGAGCTTGCAGATCACGGCCTCGCTGCCGCCGGCGAACATGATGTCGGCGTCATCGCGCTGAATCACTTTGAAGGCATCGCCGATGGCGTGGGCGCCGGTCGCGCATGCGGTCGCCGGCGCCGAGCTCGGTCCCTGGCATCCGTAACGGATCGAGATCTGGCCCGCGGCAAGATTGACGATGAGACCGGGGATGAAGAAGGGTGAGATGCGGCTTGGCCCGCGCTCCAGCATTTTGCTGTGCATTTCCTCGATCAGAGGCAGGCCGCCGATGCCGGAACCGACGATGACGCCGAAGCGCTCGCCGTTGCAGTTGGCGCAATCGAGATTGGCGTCTCTCACGGCCATTTCCGCGGCAGCCATCGCGTAATGGATGAAGGTGTCAGATTTCTTGACCTCCTTCTTTTCCATCCACTGCTCGGGCTCGAAGCCTTTGACCTCGCCGGCGATCTGGCAGGTGAAGGCGCTCGCATCAAACTTTGTGATCGGTCCGATGCCGGAGCGGCCTTCAACGAGCCCGCTCCACGTCGGCTCGTTGCCGACGCCGAGGGGCGAGATCATTCCGATTCCGGTGACGACGACGCGGCGTTTGCTCATGCGTATTCGCGAACTGCAAGGATTGGACACGGGAGATCCGTGGATCATTCCCGGAATGGCACGGGCCGGCCGGGCCCGTGCCGGACGGAACTAGGCAGTTTTGGCGCGCTTGTCGATGTATTCGACGGCGTCCCTGACCTTCTTGATCTTCTCGGCCTCGTCGTCGGAGATCTCGACGCCGAACTCCTCCTCGAACGCCATGATCAGCTCGACGGTATCGAGCGAGTCTGCTCCAAGGTCCTCGACGAACGAAGCTTCCGGGGTCACTTCTTCGGCATCGACGCCGAGCTGCTCGACGATGATTGATTTGACGCGATCCTCTACCGACATCGGTATCTCCTCCTGGGTTCCCCGCACTGGAGCCGGGGAATGCAGGGCGTTTTTTAGCACAAAAAACTTCGAATGCAGAATGCGAATCGTCAATCGCGAGTTCACATGGCAACGATGATGCGAAAACTGTTGGTATTGGTGGTCATCGTGGCCGTGGTGTGGTTCGGCGCCCGGGCGCTGGTCCATCGCGGCGAGGTCAGGGCCACCGTCGTTTTCGATCGCGCCGGCGCGCTTCGAAAAGGCGATCCGGTCGTCGCGGACGGAAAGACGATCGGCGTCGTGCGGAAGATCACCCATCTCGATGACACGGATGCCGTGTCAATCACTGTCGATCGCGATCACCGCCGCGACGTCGTCAGCGATTCGCTTTTCGCAATCCGCGGACATGAGCTGGTCGTCACGAACACGTTCGCGGCCGGCTCGCCGATCGCCAACGGCGCCGTGCTCCGCGCCCGAACCGATGGCGTGAGCGCCTGGCTGGCCAAACATGGCGCTGCCGTGCAGCCGCTCATCGCCAAGATCAAGAAGGCCGCCGACGATCAGATCGACAAGCTCGATCAAAAGCATTTCGACGCTGAGCTCGCGGATTTGAAGTCGAAGGTTCCGGAGTGGAAAGCAGAAGGTGCCGATGCGCTCGATCATCACATCGACCGCGTTCGCAAGCAGGCCGGAAAGATCGAGGACGATCTGCGCCGTTCGAACCACGCGGACGAAGCGAAGAAGATCAAGGAGAAATTCGAAAAATGGCTCGACGAAGTGCAGCGCTGAACGACCGGAAGACTTTCACGTATGAGGAGGCCGCAGCGCTGCTTCCTCAGGCGCGGCGCATCACCTCGGAAGCCGTGCTGGCCGTCGAGTCGCTTCCGGAAACCGAATCGGCGGCAATGGAATCCGAACAGATCATCACCGACTGGGCCGGCGCCATCATCGAGCTCGGCATCGAAGTGAAAGGCCTCTGGCTGATCGATTTCGATTGCGGCAGCGGCTACTACTGCTGGCAGCATCCGGAGCCGTCACTCCAATATTTTCATGGGTACGAGGAAGGGTTCGGGGCGAGGGTGAAGCTGCAGTAGTTCGGTTGCCGGGTTGCCAGGTTTCCAGGTTTCCAAGTTGCCGGGTACGGAGTTCTGGTTTCGCGTCTCGATGTCTCGCAGTTTGGCAGGTTTCGGACTAGCTCCCCGCTGCGAGACCTCGCCACCGCGAGACCCAGGCAACATGGCAACCCGACAACTCGGCAACCCGGCAACCCGGCAACCGTCACCCCTCACCCCAACCCAGCCACCAGCTCCTCGATCCTCATCTTCAAATCGTCCCGCGTCGCGGCAAACCTTGCGGCGCCGCTGCCTTCGCCCCACGTTGGGTCTTCGATCGGCCAGTGCTCGATTCGTTTTGCGCCTGGCCATAACGGGCAGTCCTGCGCGGCGGAGTCGCAGACGGTGACGACGACGTCAAAGTCCTGATCGAGAAACTCTTCCGCCGATTTCGATGTCGCGTCACGGATATCGATGCCGATCTCCGCGAGCGCGCCGATGGCCAGCGGATGCACCCATCCCGCGGGCCGCGATCCGGCGGAAACCACTTCCACGACATCCCCATGAAACGCCCTCGCCAGTCCCTCGGCCATCTGACTCCGCGCCGCGTTTCCCGTGCAGAGAAAAAGAATTCGTTTCTTCGCCGTCATGTCACCGATTGTATGCCGCAGCGACTGCTATTCTCGGCGCCCCATGCCGAAACGAATGCCCAAGCTGTTCGCCGCCCTCGTTCTTCTCGCCGCCTCGTGCGCGCACGTGCGCCCGAGCGAGCTGTTCGTCCTGGGCTCGGCCGGAGCGATTCACGTCAGCGACGGCGGCCGCGGCGCTGCCTTGCCGGTCCTCTTCGTGCACGGGAACGGCGCGAATCTCATGCAGTGGCAGGCCCAGCTCGATCATCTTCGCGCCTCCCGCCGCGCCGTCGCGCTCGATCTGCGTGGAATGGGGCAGTCGGCGATCTCCACAAAAGCCGACTACTCCGTCGAAGCGATGGCCTCGGACGTCGCCGCCGTCGCCGACGCGCTTCACCTCAAACGCTTCATCATCGTTGGCCACAGCTACGGCGGTGGAGTCGTGGCCGCGTACGCCGCAACGCATCCTGATCGCATCGCCGCCGTCGTCTACGCCGACTCGGCCGCCAACGTGTCGATGCCGAAGGAAGCCGGCGAGAAATTCATCGCCGCGCTGCGCAAGAACAAGGACGCCGTCGTGGAAGCGTGGTTCGCGCCGATCCTCGTCAGCGCCACCGATCCCGTTCGCGACGCCGTCCTCGCCTCAGTCCACGACACGCCCGTCGACGCCTTGGCCGGCGCTCTCTTGGGTCTTGCCGCGCACGACGTTGGCGCCGATGTCCGCGCGATCAAGGCCCCGCGGCTGGCGATCATCAACGCATCGCTCGCGAAGAACCCGTCATCGTTCCACTCGCAGTTCCCCGAGGTCCCGTCGCGCGAAATGGAAGGCGTCAGCCACTGGCTGATGATGGACAGGCCAGACGAATTCAATCGCATCCTCGACGAGTTCCTGGCGACAGTGCGGTAGTCACGCGAAGCCGCGAAGTCGCGAAGGTTTATGGCTTCGCGTCTTCGCGTCTTCGCGCCTTCGCGTGATCAGATAGCCCGCGCAGCCCTCGGTACGATCACCTTCAGCGAGCGCGGCACGATCGCGATCGTCAGCGATTCCGGCATCGTTACCGGCTCTCCATCGAGGTGCGCGGGGCCGGCCGACGCGCGCTTGATCGTGATCGCGCGGCCGCGAAACGTCGTCACGCCGCGTCCGCGATGCAGGCTTCCAGAAAAGAGTTGCGCGAGCAGCATCGGCATGCGGAGGAATGACGAGCGCTCGATCAGCGTGACGTCGAGCAACCCATCCTGCAGCGATGCCAGCGGTGCAATGCGGGCGTTGTTGCCGTACTGGCTGCCGTTGGCAACGGCGATGACGAAGGCGCTCCGCCGCACCCTCTCTCCATCGATCGTCACCTCATACTCCTCGGCTTGATAGCTCGCGAGCCCGCGCAGACCGACGCGCAGGTACGTCTGCATGCCGCGCGTTCCCGCGTTCGCGAAGGCGTCTGCAATCCACGCATCGAAGCCGGCACCCATCGCGTTGACGAATGGCGTGCCGTTCACGGTGGCGGTGTCGATGGTCTCGATTCGATGATCGCCGCACGCGCGCAGCGAGGCCTGCGGCTTCATCGGGATACCGAGGTGCCGGGCAAAACCGTTGCCGGAGCCGGTGGGGAGGATGCCGAGGGCGAGATCGCGGTTGATGAGCCGCTTCGCGATCTCGTGAACCGTTCCGTCGCCACCGACCGCGTAAATGATTCGCACCTCGCGAGCGGCGGCGGCGTCGATCACATCATCCAGCTCTTCTTTCGATCCGCACGCGAAAATCTCGTGCTCGTGCTGCCACGTTTCGCGGATCAGCGCGGTCAGATCGCGCCGCCGGTTCGCGCCCGAGCGTGCGTTCACGAGGAAGAGCGTCTTCACGTGGTAACGACGTCGCGATGCCGGTCGAACCAGCCGGCCCACAGCGGCAGGATCCACATCGACAACGCCATCCACGCCAGCGTCCGCACGTCCGGCGGCGGCGTTCCGGCCGTGTTGGCGACGAAGATGGCGGCGAGCAAAATCACGAAAAGCCAGAAGGCGATGCTGCCGATGGCGTCGCGCGGCTTGGTCACGTTTCGATACACCATGATCCCAATCGCGAACAGCAGCGCCTCGGTCACGATCTCGACGCGCGGCATGTTCCAGAGCCCCAGTCCGACTTTCGGTCCGCCCGGCCAGAGCGGCAGGTCAGGACGATGCGTGACGAAATCGAGCACCCAGTGGCTCATCACGCCAACGCCGATGACGAATGCGCCGCGTCCGTAGCGCGTGAAGGCAAAGTAGAGAAGGCCGGCAACGATCGACCAAACCGCTGCCATCAGCAGACTGTGCGACCACGGATAGTCATTGAAATCGAGCGGGGTGAGACGCGTCGCCCCGCGCTGGATGCGCACGTGCTCGACGCCGAGGAGGAGAAAGACCGGCCAGAGAAGATCGAGCAGCATCGGCGCGGCCATTAAAACAACGAGCGACGTCCGCGGCGCAAACTTCTTCGACGCAAAACCGATGGCGTTATGACCGATGAACATGGTTTTTAATTGACAATTGATAATGGACTATTGACAACGGATGACGTGTTGATCGCTGATATCCGCTGTTCGTTGTTAATTGTCAATTGTCCATTGCTTTTCATGATCTCGAGGATCACCGGCTTGATGCCGTTGATGATGAATTGGATGCCGATGGCGCCGAGCAGCAGGGACATGATCTTGGTGAAGACGGCGCGGCCGCGGTCGCCGATGATGTGCGAGAGCGGGACTGCGGACAGCAGGACGATCCAGGAAATCGCGCCAACGGCTACGATAGATACGATCACGGCCACGCGCTGCTCGATGCCGGGATAGAGGTTTACAAGCACCATCACCGAGGTGATCGCGCCGGGTCCGGAGAGCATGGGGACGGCGATGGGCACGATGGCGATCGACGACGGATCGAGGTCGGCCTTCTCGATGTCGCTGTCTTCGATCCGCTTCTCGCCACCCACATTCAACGCCCGCCGGTCGTCGCTGATCAGACTGCGTAGCGCGTTGGTCAGAAAGAGCACGCCTCCCATGATCTGAAACGCGGGCACGGTGATGCCGAAGAAGTTGAAGACGTAGTTCCCCGCGAGAAAGAAAACGGTGAGCACGGCCACGCACGAAATGCCCGCCACCATCGCCACGCTCGCGCGCGTCTTCCGCGATGCCCCATCAGTCAGCGCGATGAACGAGGGCGCGACCGCAAGCGGATTCACCATCGTGATCAGCGCGACAAAGGAGAGGAGGGCGACTTTGTACAACGGCATTGCGCGTGATTATTGCTCACGCGAAGCCGCGGAGACGCGAATGCGTTTGGGATCTCTCTTCGCGTCTTCGCGTGAACAATCACAACACTTCGACTACACGATCGCCATCGATGTCGATGTACCAGAGCAATCCCTGACACGGGCGCCCCGTGATCGCGCTCATCGCGGCGCAGTAGCGGGAGACCTGATCGCGGTCGGCGGCGAGGCGGCGTTCCGAGGGCTGGCCGCTTTTGTAGTCGACGACGAGGTCGTTTTCGCCTTCGCGCAAAAAGCGATCGATGCGGCGCTCAACGGCGGCGCCGTTCTGGTGGATGAGAATCGGAAGCTCGCGGCCGATGGTCTCGGCGTTGGCGATGCGGAGGAAGGTCTTCGATTTCGCGACCGTCGCCAGACGTTTGCGGACGAGCGTGACCGTCGCGGCATCGACGCCCTGCTCCGCGGCAGTGGATTGCAGCAGCGGCTCGACAGGTGTGGTTCCATCCCAAAGCTCGAGGATGCGATGCAGGAGAATGCCTGCCGCGCGCTTCTGCGCCGACGATCGTCGCGTCTTGACATCCCCTCGGCTCAGGATTTCGGGTAGCGCCGCCGGTTCCGGTAGTGATGGCGCGACTGCCGGAAGCGCGGCCAGTTCGGCCTCGCGCTGCGCATCGGCCAGCCGGCGCCGCGTCCGCACGCCGCCGCCTTCCGTGGCCACGCGCTCGTACGCAATCGGCACTGCGTCGCCGCCGATTGTCAGCGTTTTGACGACGCGTCCCGCTTCGGCCGGCCAGGGAGCGGCGCCGAGGTCGAAGAGCTGATCGACGTATTTGACGAAGCCTTCTTTGCGCGGCTTCGCATTGGTCACGAAGACGACTTCGGACTTCGCGCGGGTCACGGCGACGTAGAAAAGTCGTCGCGTTTCGGCTTCTTCGCGAAGCGTTCCGATCTCTTTGAGCGGCATCGTTCCGGCGCGGCCGTAGTGCGACGAGAGCGTCTCGACCTGGCCGCGCAACACGAGGCTGCGCGGATTCTCGACGAGGAAAAGCTCGGGCGTTTTCACCGGAAACTCGAGGTCGGGGAGGATGACGGTATCGAACTCGAGACCCTTCGCGGTGTGCACGGTGAGGATGCGCACGGCGTTGCTGGCCTCATCGACAAGCGACGGCTCCATCTCGTCCGGCTCACCTCCGCGGCGATGCGAGATCTCATCGACGAATTCGCGGATGGAGCCGCCGGTGCGCTGGTCGTAGCCGAAGGCGATGGTTCTCAGATGCTCGAGATGTCGCAGCGATCTCGTTCCGTCGGCCGCGGCAGCGTAGACATCTTCGATGGCGCACGTGCGGATGACGAGGTCGATGAGCTGGGAGACGGTGAGATGTGCTGATGCTGCACGGAGTGAGGTGATGGTTTGGAGGAAGGATTTGTAGGGGATGTTTTCGGTTGTTGCGACGACGTTCGACCCCTCATCCGGCTTCGCCACCTTCTCCCCTCGAAAAGCACGAGGGGAGAAGGCGCTCGATGGTTGAGTTTCGTGATTTGCCGATGCATCGTTGTTTGCGGTGGAATCGCTCTCGTTTTCGGTTGCTGCGACGACGTTCGACCCCTCATCCGGCTTCGCCACCTTCTCCCCTCGAAAAGCACGAGGGGAGAAGGCGCTCGATGATTGGGTTTCGTGATTTGACGATGCATTGTTGTTCGCGTTGGAGTTGCTCTCATTCAATGCGATTTCCAAAACGCCGCGCGCAATTTCGTTGTCGGTGAGCGCGAAGTACGGCGTTCTTGCGGCGGAGATTTCGGCGCCGCGGTCGAATGGGAAGGCGATGGCGCGCAGGACGGCGAGGAGATCCACAGGCGCGGGGCGGTCGAGAAAAAGTCGCGTCGGCGGCAGCGCATAGGCGAGTCCGCGGCGATCGAAGACGTCGAGGTAGTCGTCGAGTTTCGTGGTCCGTCGAAAGAGCAATGCGTACCGCCGCAGATCCTCACCTCTTCCGCTGATCCACGCCGCGATCGACTCCGCCTCGGCTGCAAAACGATCGGCGCGATCGTCGAATGTGGAGTCGAGGATGGTGAGGGTCGGG
This sequence comes from Thermoanaerobaculia bacterium, assembly GCA_963719365.1. Lineage (GTDB taxonomy): Bacteria > Acidobacteriota > Thermoanaerobaculia > Gp7-AA8 > Gp7-AA8 > JADGNZ01. The sequence goes on from OY970380.1 coordinate 5,479,783, forward strand.
GGGCGGGGAGTGGGGAGTGGGGTGTGGGAGATTTCGTCACTGGGTTGTTGCTTACCTGACAACGCGGCGAGAAGGCTTTCCGACAACTCCGCAACTCGATCATCAACTTCAGCAACGCGTTCATCAGGCAACGGGTCCTCACTCCCACCCCCCACGCCCAACACCCCACCCCCCTTTGCGGCACGCAGCCGATGGTACGCGGGACGAAAGACATTCACGTCGTATCCGGCGTCGCTGAAAAGCTCGGTGAAGATCGCGTTCACGGCGGCGAGAAGCGGGGGATCGCTGCGGTATTGGTCGGTGATGATGCGCGGCTCGGCGCCGGCGGCGAGCAGCTCGCGCGTGAAGGCGTCGTAGGTTTCGGGATCGGCGCGGCGGAAGCCGTAGATCGATTGCTTCGGGTCGCCGACGACAACCGTTTTTCCTTCGACGAAGGCGCCGTTGCGGTCGCGCGCGAGGCGGTCAATGATCGCGGCCTGGATGCGGTCGGTGTCCTGGAACTCGTCGACGAAGATGAAATCGAATTGCCCGCGCACGCGCTCGACGACCTCTTCGTCAGCGAGGACGTCGCGCGTTCGCAGCAGAAGGTCGTCGAAATCGACCACGCCGCGCTTGCGCTTTTCCTCATCGAGAAACTTCAGAAAGCGGCGGGTCATGTTCAGTAGCGACAACGCCGCGCGATGGCCGGCCAGGCGATCGTAGACGGAGTTGCCCGTGCTCTCGGCCGCGCGCAGCACGCGAAGCGAGGCATTGAACGCCGTGCCGTTTTTTCCTTTTGGCAGGTGATTTGTGCGGATGTCGTTCGCGATCGGTTTGAGGTAGGCGAGCCACGTGTCGATGTTGCTGCCGCGCGGCGGTGACGGATTCGTGCGCAGGTACTCGCAGATTCCCGAAACCGAATCGGCCTCGCACGCGCGCAGGCGCTCGATGGCGATCAGTAGTTCGTGCTCGACGAGATCGAGCGCGCCGGGATCGTACGTGTCGTCGAGCAGTAGATCGCGGCGATCGATCAGCGAAAGAATAATGTTGCGGATCAGGAAGAGATATCCGACGTGCTCCAGCAGCACTTCCCAGTCGTACCGCGCCTCGGCAGTCGGATGCACGCGCGTTTCGTCGTCGATCCATGCGTCGTACGCCTCGCCGTAAAGCAGCGAGCGCTCGAAGCCTTCGATGATCGTGAACTGCGGATCGAGTCCCGCTTCGATCGGGAATTGGCGGAGGAGGCTCTGGCAGAACGCGTGGATGGTCTGCGATCGGAGCGAGTCGATGCGTGCGAGTTGTGCGGCGCACGCGCGGCGCGCGGCTTCGCGATCCGAGGCCGCAACCGTGAAGAGAGGCGTCGCAGAACCGACCGGCCACGCGATTTCGTCACCGCTGTCGAATCGCAATTCGAGCTCGGTGAGCGCTTCGTGAATGCGGTCGGCGATCTCGCCCGCGGCTTTCTCCGTGAAGGTGACGAGGACGATGCGCTCGGGTAGCAATGACTCGTCGCCGAGGAGGAGGCGAAGAACTTCGGCGACGATGGCGGTGGTCTTGCCGGTGCCGGCGCCTGCTTCGATGACGATGTTGCGCCGTTGCGGTTTGCCAAACGAGAACGACGACTGGATCGGAACGTCGCTCACTCATGCTCCTGAAGAAGAGTGCGCGGCTCGCCGAAACGCGTGACTGTGTACTTCTCGACGAAGTCGTGTTTGGTGCGGCAGGAGTGATTCACCGGGCAGTACTTGCAGGCGTTGAAGTCGGCGTCGTCGTCGGCGGGGAAGGCGGGAAAAACGCCGTTGAGGATCGAAGCCACGAACAGATCCAGCGTCTCGCGCAGACCGGGTTCCTTCTCGGCCAACTCGAACGCGTATTTGGTGGCGTTGATCTCTCCGATGACGAGCGGCTTGATGGCGCCGCTGACCGAGCGCGATTCCGCGCCGAAGAATTGCGACACGGCCATCGCATAGAGCGCGAGCTGGAGCCGCACACCGCGATCGATTTTCTTGCCCAGCTCTTTGTGGCGAAGCGCTTTGCCGCCCTTGTAATCGATGATGCGGAATCCGTCGGGGCGGGCATCGATGCGGTCGATGGTGCCCTCGACGACGAGGGAGTGGGTTGTGGGGGGTGGGGTGTGGGAGGAATCGGGTTCGCTCCCAATCCCCACGCCCAACTCCCCACTCCCCAGTCCAATCACAAACGGCTCTGGATGATCCGAGACCTTCCCGCGTCTCGCTTTTCCGAAGCGGTACTCGAAGAATTTGGGGCGGAAGCCGGTGGCTTCGAGGTCGGCGAGATCGTGGGCGACGAATTCGCGAATGATGCGCTTCGTCGCGGTCTGTTCGATGGCGCGCATCGTGGGGTTGAATGGCGGCATGTCGCGGGCCAATGCGGCGAAGGCGTCGTCGACTAGCGTGTCGATCCGCTCCGCGACACCGCTCTCGAGTTGCGGCAACGCCGCGGCCAGACGCGCGAAATCGTCCTCGCTCAAACCGCGGTAAAACTGCTCGAGGATGCCGTGATCGAGCATTCCTTTATCGCGAGCATTCATCTGCAGCTCGTGCTCGGGATCGTCGATGTCGCGAACGCCGAGGATGTGTTTGAAGAAGAACTTTTGAGGGCACTCACCGAAATCTTCGAGGTGGGTCGGCGAAACCGACGTGATCGCACTTGCCAGCCGGGCGCGCAGCGCCGAATCGTCGCCCTCGGCAAAAAGATACCCATCGAACGTCGAGCGCGTCCCCGACTTCGCCAGCAATTGCAGTTGCCGCACGCTTGCGCGGAACGCTGGCGTCCCGCCGGCTGGCCCGGCGGCGTCCCGCCGCCGCACAAATGCCGAACCGAAATTCTTGAGTAACTCACCCCGCCGTTCCGGCCACTGCCCAATGACAAAACTCTTCAGCAGCGGCGACGGCCGCAACACCTTCGCAAATCCATCGCCTCCCGCAAACGAAAAATGGATCGCCTTTGTACCGTCGAGCAGAAGCTGAAACAACATCCGCTCTTCATCGCGTCCATCGCCGATGGCACGCACGCCGGTGGCGCGGCGATCGTGATCGGGAAGGAGCGGATCATCGACTCGCCGTTGCGGGAAGAGATCGTCCTGCATCCGAATGGCGAACAGGTGCTCGAACGAGCGTCCGCGAAACCGCATGACGTCCGAAGTGAAGATTGTGGGGAGTGGGGAGTGGGGTGTGGCCGGTTCGAGAGATTCCTGCGCGAAGGCGTCGAGGATCGCGGTGGCGTCGAACTGGACGTTCCATTTCGTTGTCCGCCGGAACGTCGCGGCGATCTTGTCGATCGCTTCCGCAGCGGCCAGGTCGAGCTCGGTCTCGATGCGAAACCGTGCCGTCGCCGTCGTCATGAAATCGGCCACGTCGCTTCCGCTCATCGCTGGGCTGGGCGTGATCGACTCGATCTCTTTGACGACAGCGACGTACATGTCGATGGCCGCATTGCGTGCCAGCGGCTTCAATTCGTCGCTCGAACCCCCAGCGATGCGGGCTTTGCGCGTGGCCAGATCGAGAGCGTCGACATCGACCGCGACCTTCGGCTCGAAGCCATCGCGCAGCAACTCGATGACCTCGCCGCGCGCGAAGTTGCTCTCGCGAAGACGCAGCAGAGTGGTCAGGCCGCGCCCGAGGCGATGGGCGGCCAGTGGCGTTTTGTCGGGAGCGCTCGGGGAGAAACCTTCCTCGCTCGCGAAACGGTTCAGCAGCGCGATGTCGTAGGGATCGAGCGTGCGTGCGACGATGCCGATTGCGGACGGAGCCACGCCGTCGCGCAGTAGTTTGCCCGCGGCCCGGCAGGTTTCGCGAAGCTCGATCGTGCGGGTGTCGAATTGTTCGACGGACCATTGCGGAAGCGCGGTCTCGTGGTCGCGCGGTTGCGTGGCTTCGAAACGGTCGATGAATGAATCCGCGAAACGGTAAGCATCGCCGCCCGCGGCAGGGATGTAGATCGCTTCGAGCTTGCCCGCATTGCGCAACGCTTCGATCACGTTTCGCTGCGCGCCGGTCATGTCGTAGAAGCCGGCCACGATTTGCGTTTCGATCGCTGTGCCGCTTTTTTCGATGAGGGCTGATGCGCGAGCGAGCAAGTCCGCGGGATCGATGGCGCCAAGCTGCGCGATGAGCCGCTCGTATTCGCGCCAGGCGCGGACGAGAAGGCGTGATCGCGCCGGGTTGCGCACGGCCCGCGTCGCGCGCAACCGCCGCTCGAATTCCGCCAGCGTGATGCCGCTGTCGCGAACGTCGCGCCACGACCGCTCGATCATCGCCGCGATGCCTCGGCTCTCCATCATCGGATCGTCGATGCGCTGGACCGCCGTGCGCATGGCCAGACGCCGCTCTTCTTCGCTGGCGACGCGTGGCAACTCTCCGGATGCATTGACGATTCTTCTCGCAAACGTCTCGATCGTCTCGATGCGGAGGCCGGCGATGCCGCTCGGATTGTCCCGCAGGAGCTCGTTTGCGATGGCGTCCTTGATGCCGCCGGATGCGGCCAGAACTTCGATCTTCGGATTGGCGGTCAACCGCTCGGCGACCGCTTCCGCGATGGTGCGGTACGCAGCGAAGCGAAGAAGGGAGTCGTTCGCGGTCATCGCAAGGCCGTCCATTTGGAGTGAAAGTGCGCGGCTGCCGGCGACACGCGCGATGCGAAGAGCGAGGGATCAGCGACTCCCTTGTACCGAGCGCCTTCTGCCCGAGGGTCAAACGCCCCCTCATCCGGCTTCGCCACCTTCTCCCCCACAAAAAGCGTGGGGGAGAAGGCGCTCGATGGGAACGAGAAATAGGGCTTAGCGCTAGAGCATGCGATTGCGCTTCCCGCGCAAGACGAGTTGCGCGAAGGATCGAGCCGCGCTTCGCCGGCGGGGAATTCCTCGCCTGCCCGCTCGGAATGATAGGGCGGGGCCGCGCGTCCCGCACGGCTGCGGGCCTGCGCGACCGCGCCACCGCGAAACCCCGAGACTGCGCTCGATCGTGTCATCGAACGATTATCCCTCACCGAATCGAATGGAACCTCTCGCATCAGGCTCTGGAATTTCGTTCCGCTGTCCTGCCGTTTTGCCGTCCACTTGGTTTGCCTAACAGGGGAGAGTAGAAGCGTATGTTTCGAATCTCCGATCAGGCAGCATCGAAAAAAGGAGATTCATTTTGAAACAGACCGGAACAGTGAAGTGGTTCAACGACGCGAAGGGCTTTGGATTCATCACCTCGGAGAAGGGCGAAGACGTCTTCGTTCATTTCTCCGCAATTCAGGGCAACGGCTTCCGTTCGCTCGCCGAGGGCGCGCAGGTCGAGTTCGAAGTCACGCAGGGCCCCAAGGGTCTGCAGGCTCAGAACGTTTTCGTCGTCTAAAACGACAAAACCGCATTACAACGAAAGGGCAGCCTGAACGGGCTGCCCTTTTTGTATTTGCGAGGATCTTGCGCAGGTGATCGGGAAAGCGCACCCGATGAGCCTGCAACTTTCCAAAATGTTGAATGTTCAATGTTGGGGTCTTCTTCAGAATCAGTGGGTGAAAAAGTCAAAGCATCCCGGCTCGGAGCCGTGACAATGGAGTTGTCGAAAAACCAAAAGTCACGGGGAGCACGGGATGCTGGTGAAGTCTATTCTGAATCAGGTGGAAGAGATTCCAGGGTTCGTCTACGAAGAGGTCGGATGGAACAAGGATAAAACGGAGATCGAGGTGCGCATCCGGCCGCGGAAGAACAGCTGGCCGTTATGTTCGGGGTGTGGATCGATTGCGGTTTTGTACGACCGCAAGGAAACGAGACGGTTCGCATTCGTGCCCCTTTGGCAGATCCCGGCGACGCTGATTTACCAGATGCGGCGAGTGAACTGTCATCGCTGTGGAGTGCGTGTGGAGAGTGTTCCGTGGGCGGAGGGGAAGAGCCGGGTGAGTACGACGTATCAGTGGTTTCTGGCGAACTGGGCACGCCGGATGAGCTGGTCGGAAGTGGCGAAGACGTTTACGACGACATGGGGAGTAGTGAGCCGTGCGGTGGAGCACGCCGTGGAGTGGGGACGTAAGCACGTGTCGCTGGATGGGATCAAGTCAATCGGAGTTGACGAGATCATGCACCGGCGAGGGTCCAAAGCACACGGAGGACCGAAGTATCTGACCTTGGTTTACCAGATCGACGAAGAGAGAAAACGGCTGCTGTGGATGGGGAAGGACCGGCGAGAAGGGACTTTGCACGCATTCTTCAACTGGTTCGGCCGGGAGCTGTCCGAGAAGTTGGAGGTAGCGTGCAGCGACATGTGGCCTGCGTATTTGAAGGTCATCCGGCTGCGGGCAGCAAAGGCCATCCAGATCCTGGACCGGTTTCACATCGCATCGATGATGAATAAAGCGATCGATCGTATCCGAGCCGAAGAGGTTCGTGAGCTCAAGAAGAAGAACGGCAAACCGGTATTGACCAACTCGCGGTGGCTGTTCCTGAAACGAGAGGAAAACCTCAGCGAGGTGCAGCATGAAAAGCTGGCGGACCTGCTGAGGAAAAATCTCAGGATCGTCCGCGCCTACCTACTCAAGGAAGGCTTTCAGCGGTTCTGGGATTACGTGTCACCGCCGCACGCGGGACGCTTTCTCGATTCCTGGTGCACACGAGCGATGCGGTCCCGAATCGATCAGATGAAGAAGGTCGCAGCATCGCTCCGAAAACATCGACCTTTGCTCCTGAACTGGTTCAAGGTCAAGCACATCTCAGCGGGCGCCGTGGAGGGTCTCAACAACAAGGCGAAAGTGACTATGAGAAAATCGTACGGTTTTCGGAGCTTCCGAATCGCGGAACTTGCTCTGTACCATTCACTTGCAGATCTGCCTCATCCGGATTTCACCCACACATTCTGGTGAAGAGGCCAATGTTGAGTGTTGCATGTTGAATGATGAAGCCGCGCAACCCGATTCATTCGACACTCAACACCCAACATTCAACATCCAACATTCGGGGTTTCAGCATCCTCGCCCAAAACCAGGAATCATCGCGCCGCTCGACATCCGCCCGCTCATTCCCCCTCGTTCGGGTCCACAACCGCCGCAGCCGTCAACTCCGCTGATGCCGCTGTGTACTCGGGCAGGTCGCCTGGCGTTGCTTTGACGTACTTTGCGACGATGTCTTTCGTGCCGAAGACGCCGAGCTTCTCCATCAGGAACTCGAACTTGTCTTCGAGCTCGCGGATGATCGGATCTTTGGCGCTGGCGTCCATCTCCCACATGCGGCGCTTGAACGGGCCCAGCGCTTTTTTGCGTGTCGTGTAGACGAACTGCTCGTCGGTCTGATCGGGCTTGCGCTCGTCGAGACAGTTCGCGAAACAGAAATCGCGGATGCCGTCCTTGATCTCCTGCGGCATCGACGGCGCGTCGAGAATCATGTTTTGAAATCCCGTCGCCAGATGGATCTCGACCGCTTCGGATTCGGGGAAGTGATTGAAGACCGACTCCGGCAACGTCGATGCGCCGTGTTGGACGGAGCCGGCCATTCCGTACTCCTCGCGGCAGATGCGCGTCGTTTCACGGAGGACTTCGAAGTCGATCTTCGCCTGCGCGATCGTGCCGTCGGGCAGCGGAACGCCGCCGTGCGAGGTGCCGGTCTGGACGGAGATTTTGCTGATGCCGGTGGTATTGCCGAGGAGGCGCTTGAGGCCGTCGGCGTAGGCGCGGACTTCTTCGGGATGCGTGTTGTACTTGCCGACCTCGCCGATCTCGCCGCCCACGGAAACCGTCACGTTTTTCGGTTCCCGCTCGCGGATGTACTTCGTCAGATGCGCGGTGCCTTCGTAATTCGCGCGCTGCTGTTCGTCGCGCGTGGGGAAGTCGAGATTGACGAGTGTCGATGTGTCGATGTCGATGTTGTAGAACTCCGCGGCCAGCGCTTCGTCGATGAGCGACTCCAGCGCCTTCATCTCGGCGGCTTGCCCTTCCGGCGTCGCCCATTTTTTCGCACTGGCCTGGAAGTGATCCCCCTGAATGAACACCGGCCCTTCGAACCCCTCGGCCATCGCGGCGGCAAGCACACAAGCGGCGTATTCGCCAGGACGCTGTTCGGTGTAGCCGATCTCGGAGCGCGCAATCTCGAAGATGAACGCGCCCACGTCATGGCGCATGGCGACGCGGAAAAGCGCGCGGGCGGCGTCATAGGTCAGCGCCCGAATGTTGAATGCGGGAACGGTGAAGCGGCGCGCGATCTCATTGCGGCCGAAAGCCATGTAGAGCGGATAAATCGATGAGGAGACGGCGCCGCGGCGGCGCGCTTCCATGTGGATCGTTCTGCGAGCAGCAGCCTTCGCATCGCCGTCGCCGAAGACAGCGGTGTGAACGAGCTGGCCGGCGTTGATATCAGTCATCGGGGGTCGCCTCCGGCGCGGACTTTAGCAAAAGTACGAACGACTACCTCCGAAAATGTCGCGAGCGCGAGCGCACGGCGGAACGTCCGAATGTTCAATGTTAAGTGTTGGATGTTGAGTGTCGAATGATCGGAGAGTGCGTTTCATTCAACACGCAACATTCAACATAAAACATTCAACATTCTGATTTGTACTCCGGCCGCAGCTCAAGCCCCCATCGTTTGAGAACCAGCCCCGTCTCCGCTCGCAAGGAACGTCCGAATCTGCTCGACGAGCGCCGTCACATCGAACGGCTTGAGCACGGCGCCGTTTGCGCCAAGGCTCGCCAGCTCGGTGCGCGACACCGGCTCGCCGCTGAGAATGAGGATCGGCAGACGTTCGAAGTCAGGGTCCTCGCGCAAGCTCTGGATGGTTTCGGCGCCACTCATCCCGGGCATGTTTTTGTCGACCAGGATCAACGCTGGGCGATGTGTCCGGGCCGCGGCCAGAGCCTGATTTCCGTTCTCTGCCGTGACCGCTTCGAATCCGAATTCGCGCAGGAGACTGCGCATCAGACCAAGGATCGGCTGGTCGTCATCGACGACGAGGATGATAGGCTTTTCAGACATGCGGACGGCGGAGTGTACGGGAACTCATCCCGCGCAACAACGCCGCCCAACAGAAACTTCATGGCCATTCGTCACGACCGCAAAGTCTCGATCCTCGACGTCATGGGTCCGGTGATGGTCGGTCCGTCCAGCTCGCACACTGCCGGCACCGCACGTCTCGGGCGCGTCGCGCGCGAGATCCTCGACGAAGATCCGGTGGCCGTGCATTTCTATCTGCACCCGCCGCTCGGCGCGACGTATCGCGGCCACGGCTCCGACTTCGCGCTTGTCGGCGGCTCGATTGGATTGAGCGTCGATGATCCGCGAATCCCCGAGGCGATTCGGATCGCCGAGCAGATGGACGTTGACATCACCTTCTCCGAGGAAGACCTCGGCGACGTGCATCCGAACACGGTGCGCATCGAGATCCGCGGCAAAACGCGCGAAGCCGAGATCAGCGGGTCGTCGATCGGCGGCGGCGTGATCGAAGTCTTCAAGATCAACGGCTTCCAGACGCGATTCAAAGGCGATTCGCCGACGCTCCTCCTCTTCTACCGCGATCGCCCCGGCATGATCTCGGAGGTGACGAAAATCATCGCCGAGGAGGGGATCAACATCGCATCGTTGTCGTGCTCGAGAAAACAGCGCGGCAAAGACGCCTTCATGCAGATCGACGTCGACTCGCCGATGTCGGAGGCAGCGCTGACGCGGATACGTTCCGTGGAGGATGTGGAAGAGGCGAAGTACCTCGATCGGATTCCGTAAACGTCGTTGCATGGGGGTGTGTTGTGCCTATCATTCCCGAATGCAATACACGATTCGAGGTGTCCCTCCCGCCGTTGACGCCGTGTTGCGCGAGCGTGCGCGTGTTTCGGGCAAGAGTCTGAACCAGGTTGCGATCGAAGCGCTCGCTCAAGGTGCTGGCGTCAGCCTGTCACGGAAGCGGAGAAACATTGATGGCATCGCCGGAACCTGGATAGAAGACAAGGACTTCGATGAAGCGATCGCGGCGCAGGATCAGATCGATTGGGATATGTGGAAGTGAACGCGAAAGGGGTCAGACCGGAAGTGGAAGTGCCGGGGAATGACGGTCACTTGTAGGCTCGATCCGGCGTCGGCACTTCCACTTCCGGTCTGACCCCTTTCGCTCGGAGTATTCGTCACGCCCTGTTCGTTAGCATCTTTCATGATCGAAAGCTTTGCCCACCTCGAAAAAATCGCTGGCGCCCGCGACCTTGCGGATGTCTTCCTTGAGAGTGACGAACAGGAGCACGCCGTTCCCGGCGATCAGATCCTCGAAGCGTTGCGGCGGCGGCGCGCCGTCATGCGCGATTGCGTCGAGCGCGGCAAGGGCGGCGGCACGTCGATGGGGAAGCTCGTCGGCAACGAAGGGAAGCTGCTCAACGACGCCTTCCTCGCCGGCAAGACCTTCATGGATCCGCTCACGGTCAAGGCGGAGATCTACGCGCTGTCAGTGATGGGCGAGAACTCGCGCATGGGCGTGATCGTCGCTGCGCCGACGGCAGGCGCGGGTGGCGTCGTCCCGGGCATGCTGCTGGCGTTGGAGGAAGAGCGCCACATCGATCCGGAGCGAACCGTGCGTGCCCTCGTCGTCGCTGGTGGCGTCGGCTCGATCATCGCACTCTCCGCGAACATCTCCGGAGCTGCCGGCGGGTGCCAAAACGAAGTTGGCGTCGCCTCGGCCATGGGAGCAGCAGCCGTCGCGTACATGATGGGCGGCAGCACGCGGCAGTCGATCCACTCCGCAGCGATCGCGCTCAAGAACACACTCGGCCTCGTCTGCGATCCCGTTGGCGGCCTCGTCGAAGTTCCATGCGTCAAACGCAACGCGCTCTTCGCCGTTCACGGAATGACGGCCGCGCAACTAGCGCTTGCCGGCGTCGAATCCGTCATCCCGATGGACGAGATCGTCGAAGCGATGGTGCGCATCGGCCGTGCCCTCCCGCGCGGCCTGCGCGAAACCGCCGAGGGCGGCCTGGCCACGACGCTGACCGGCTGCACGATCGGCGACCGGCTCAAGAACGAAGCGAACGAGCGCCGCGCAGAACGTGCGGCGGAGAGGGAGAAGGCCGCGCAGGAGAGGAAGGAGTCGGTTAGTTCTTAGTTACGCGCCCCATGCCGACCGTATCGACTACTTTTGATCGCGTCCTCGCTCGTACCTTCGTGGTCCTCCTCGCGATCGTTGCGGGCGCACTCTTATTCACGTTCTACACGTGGATGCGCCCCGCATTCACAAATGAACGTGACGTGCAGTTTGACGACCCTGCCGGCGCCGTAGGGAGCGCTGAAGGACTCGTCGCTCAGTTGCACGCGAAGCACGAGAAGTACCGCGAGAACGTGGCGCCGCAAGAGCTACCGTCAGCACTTCGCATTCGCGGACTCCTGTACGCGAACATTCACCCGGATCATGTCGATCTCGTTCTCGCGCGAAATCCAGACTGGCGCCTCGGCGCGCGAATCTGGGCGGCTCAGCACCAACCGCACAAAGACATACCAACTTCGTACCGCGACATCTGGTTCTATCGCTACACGAACGATGCGGCCGTTTCGATCAAGAACATCCCATAACTACTGCGCGAGGCGCCTAACTTTTTGTTAGGCAGACATCGCGTTGGATGACTGGATCTCGTGTTTGACGTCGGGAAGCTGAGAGAATGTATCCTCTGGAATGGCTATGCCTGACGTCATCCGAAGTTCGTTACGTGCGCGAGTGAACCGTCTGGATCAAGTTCGATGACGGTACACAGGGCGATGCCGGTATTTCACGTTCGTTCGAAGGACCTGTATTCGAGCCGCTGCGCGACCGCGAGTACTTCAAGCAGGTTCGCGTAAACCCTGATTTGGGAACGATCGTTTGGCCAAACGGCGCGGATATGGCGCCGAAAAGGTTGTGCGAACGAATCCAGGTGACGGCCTGACTTCGCGGCAAGCGATTCATTCCACAGTGGAGGATCGGGCCCTTCGCAAACGAACGTGCTACCGTATCTAATACCAGACTGGGAGATCGGCGTATGACCAAGCGTTCAATTTCTATTGCAGTTCCCCTTCTCGTACTTCTCTCTTTCAGTTGCGGTACCAGTACGCCCATGTCGACCACTGGAACCACTCCACGCACTATCCCGGATGGCCCGCCACAACTGGGCAAGTACATATCGTTATGGGCTGAGGGCGTAAAAAGCGGGCAACCTACTTGTGAATGCGGCATCTGGTTCGGACTATTTCTTTCTGACGGTCACGGCGAGTCAAGGGCGGTTGCAACGTCAGCCGGTTAGCCGACGCCTCCCGAGAGCTAACAAGCTGAGAGCCACCTAGGGGTAATACCCCCGCAACGTTTTCGTCTTGCCCTCGCTCACCAACACATTAATCTCGTGCCATTTCGATCCCGCCTTTACGCCTTCGGGCGGGTAGATGCCGAGGATGTATTGGGAGCGGAGCTCGTTTTGGATGTCGGCGTAGATGCGTTGGAGGTCCTCGGCGCGGTCGATGTAATAGACGTTGCCGCCGGTTTCGCTGCTGAAGCGGCTGAACTTGTAGCGGACGTCGACCTCGGTGGGCTTGATGCCGATGCCGATTCCGTAGATCGGGACCGCGGCGCGGCGCGCGTATTCGATCGCTTGGTCGAATGAGAATTTCGACGCTGTGTCCTTGCCGTCGGTGATCACAACCAGCGCTTTCTGTCCGTGCACTCCGGCGAAGTTGTAGAGCGAATAGACGACGGCGTCGAAGAGCGCGGTCGATTCATCGGCGCGCAATTTCGCCAGTCCGGCATTGACCTCGGCTAAATTCGGCGACCAGCGTTGTTCGAGGCGCGGCTGCGAATCGAATGAGACGAGGAACGCGCGGTCGCCTTTGCGCAGCGTGTTGCTGAAGAATTGCGATGCCGCTTTCTGCGCTTCGGCCATGCGCGGCTGCATCGATCCCGAGGTGTCGATGGCCAGGCCGATGGAGAGGGGAAGGTTCGTCACGTGCTCGAATTTCGCCACCTTCACTGGCTTCCCGTCGTCGAGCACCGTGAATGCGGTCTGCTGCAAATCGTTCACCGGGTGACCATCGCGGAGCACCGTCGTCGGCAACTCGACGAGGTGGACGTTGACCTCTTCGCTGAACTGCGGCGTGTTGAACATCACCACATCTTCGATCGGCGGCTGCTCGACGGCGTCTTTGAGCGACGCGACGGCGCGGAAGTAGACGATGCCTTCGCTTTCGGGCACGTCGACGACCTGCGTGTACGGCGGGCCGTAGAGCGTGGCCACGCGCGTGTCGTTGAGAAACAGCTCCAGCTTGTCGAGTTGCTTCCCTTCCGGAACGCTGACCGCCATCTCCACGCGCGTCGGGCCGTGCAGTTTGCGGGCGATGCGGGGCGAAACGATGCGCACGCGGAACGGATCGTTGCCGCTGTTCACGACTGCGTCGTCGCCGGCGATCATTTCTCCCTTGTCGTTCAGAGCGAGCACGCGTACGCGATGGACCTGCGGCACGCTGCCAAGGTCGAGATCGAGCGCGTATGGCGGCTGACGCTTGCTCATCACCTTACGGCCGTCGAGGTAGAACTCGACGACGCTGATGCCGTTCCCTTCGACGTCCGTTTCGATGTGCTGCGTTCCGCTGAGCAACTCGTCCGGGAGCGGAAGGATGCGCAGCGACGGCGCGTGCGATTCGATGTTCTGCTGGATCGCCGTCAGCGTCGCCGTCGACTCCTTCTCCTTTTGCCGTTTCTCGGGCGTACCCGCTTCCTGGGGCACTGTGATTCGCCGCTCGACAATGGCTTCGCTCGTTCCATTCAAATCGGCGATCTTGATTCGCGCCTGGTAGTCCGCAGGCTGGAGGAGCCGGTCGACGACGACCGCGAGCTGGTCGGTTTTGGTGTCCGCGGGATAGTCGAAACGATAGCGATAGGTTTCGAAGAGCTTGTCGTCCTTCAGCACCTCGCCGACGACGTCGAGGCTATAAAGCTTCGTGCCTCCCACTTCCTTCACGACGAGCGGCGCGCGCGCCACGAGAATCGTCAACTCCGCGGTCGTGCGGTTGCCCTGCTTCGCCGGATAGGAAACGGTGAGCTCCGCGGGCATCGTCTTCGCGCCGGCGGTCGGCATGACGATCGAGTGAAGGATCTTTTTCACCTGCTCCGGATCGACAGGTGCCGGCTGAAAGAGTTTTCCAGTGTCGAGCCTCTGAAGTTGCGCCGCGGTGATCGTCCAAAACACGTTGGCCGCTTCCCGGCAATCTCGTTCGAGGTAGGTCGTGCGTGTGTAGATGATGAATCCGAATACCTTGTCGATGGCCTCTTGCCTGCTTCTCGTTCTGGAGACCACCTCGTTGGAGATGAGGTCGTAGCGCGTGTCTTGCGAGTCGTTCACCGTGTCGGAGGGGCTGAGCATTCCGTTGTACGGCATCCACAACCGGTACTCGACCCCCCCGCGCGGCTGGTAGAAAAGAAAGTGAGTCGTGGAGCCCAGTTCTTTCACGTTGCGGTACGTCCAGAGCTCCATCGGCTGCAGAAGTGGGCAGCGATCCAGTTCGATGCGTTCGGCAGGCTCGCCGTGAACCAGTAGCGCGCGCGAGCGGTCCTCGTGGAGCGTGCCAAACAACTCCCTCGCCGTGGCGATGCGGTCGTAATAGATTTTTTGGAACGAGCCGCTCGGTGTTCCTTCGCTCAAATCATGGCGGCGCCAGAAATCGGCGATGTAGAGATCGCGTTGCGCGTCGCTCTCCATGATCAGGAACGTGTCGCGCTCCTGATCCAGCATGATCGGCTCGACGTCATCGAGAAACTGGCGGTACACATCCGCAAGTTTGGCGATGCGATCCTTGCGTTCGCGGCGCGAGAGTTTGACGACGCCTTGACTCGCCGCCGGCGGCAGCGTTTGCGCCGCCGCGGTCACGCCTGCCAGAAGGAGAAGAATTGCTGCGCCCGCGGCCTTCATGGGTAGTAGCCGCGGATCGTTTTCGCTTTCCCTTCGCTTACCTGAACATCCACCGTGCGCCACTTCGATCCTGCCTTGACGCCCTCGGGCGGATAGAAGCCGAGGATGTATTGCGAGCGCAACTCGTTCTGAATGTCGTCGTAGATGCGGCCGAGCTCTGAGGCCATGTCGATGTAGTAGGTGTTGCCGCCGGTCTCCGTCGTGAAGCGGCTCAACTTGTAGCGGGTGTCGAACTCGGCTGATCCGATGCCGATGCCGATCGCGTAGATCGGAACGGCCGCGCGCCGGGCGTACTCGAGTGCCTGATCGAACGTGAATTTCGACGATGTGTCTTTGCCGTCGGTCACGAGCACGAGTGCTTTCTGTCCGCGCACGCCCACGAAGTTGTAAAGCGAATAGACCACGGCGTCGTACAACGCTGTCGACTCCTCGGCGCGCAGTTTCGCCAAACCGGCATTGACGTCGGCAAGGCGCGGCGACCAGCGCTGAATGAGCTGCGGTTGCGTATCGAACGAGACTAGGAAAGCCCGGTCGCCCTTTCGCATCACGTTCGTGAAGAACTGCGACGCCGCCTTCTGCGCCTCCGACATCCGCGGTTGCATCGACGCCGAGGTGTCGATGGCCAGGCCTACGGAAAGCGCGAGATTGTTCACGTGCTCGAACTTCGCCACTTTCACCGCCTTGCCTTCGTCCATGACCTTGAACGCGTTCTCAGCGAGGTTGTTGATCGGATGGCCGTTGCGCAGCACGGTGGTCGGCAGCTCGACGAGGTGAACGTTCACCTCCTCCATGAACTGCGGCGTGTTGATCATCACGAGATCTTCGACGGGCGGCTGCGGATCGTCTTTCAGTTCCGCGACGGCGCGGATGTAACCAACGCCTTCCTGCGCCGGAATGTCGATCGTCTGCACGTACGGCGGGCCGTAGAGCGAGGCCATCTTCGTCTCGTTGAGAAAGAGGTCGACATGATCGAGCTTCTTCCCCTCGGGCACATTCACTCCCATTTCCACGCGCGTCCGGCCGTGCAGTTTGAAGGCGATGCGCGGCGAGATGATGCGCACGCGGAACGGATCGTTGCCGGTGTTGAGCACCAGCTCATCGCCGGTGATCGGCTCGCCTTTTTCGTTGATGGCCACGGCGCGCACGCGGCGCGTCTGCGGTACGTTGCCGAAGTCGAGATCGAGCGTGTACGGCGGCTGCCGCTTCGTCATCACCTTCTTGCCGTCGAGGTAAAACTCGACGCCTTTGATGTCCTCGCCGAACGCGATCGTGTCGATGTGCTGGATGCCGCTGAGAAGGTCGTCCGTGAGCGGCACGATGCGAAGACGCGATTCGTTCGATTCGATGTCGTCTTTGAGCTGCGAGATGGCCGTCGACGCGCTTTCTTTCGCCTTCTGCTGCTCGGGTGTGTCGAAGATCTCCGGCACGGTGATGTGCTTCTCGACGATGGCCTCGGCGCCGGAGTTGATGTCCTGCACGCGCACCCGGGCAACGTAATCGGCGGGGCGGAGAAAACGATCGATGACGACGGCGACGTTGGGGTTGGACATGTCGCCCGGATAGTCGAAGCGATAGCGATAGTTCTCGAAAAGCTGATCGTCCTTGAGGATCTCGCCGGTGACGTCGAGACTGTAGAGCTTCGTGTTGTTGACATCCTTTCGCGTCAGTTGTGCAAGCGGAAGCGTGATCGTGATCTCAGTGTCGGTGCGGCTGCCTTGCTTGGCCGGAAACTGGATCGCGACGTCGTGCGTGAGTTTCGGCGCATTCGGATTCGCGAGCACCACCGACCGCAGGATCTTGTGTACATCCTCTTCGTTGACTTGCGGAGGCTCGAAGATGCGCTGCATGTCCCACTTGTTCAACTGCGCTTGGGTAACCGCGCGCAAGTACTCGTCGCCATCGCGGCATTGAAGCTCGAGGTTACTGACGTTGGCACCCAAACCGGCCGGTCCAAAGACACGGCTGACGGCGGTGTCTCCGGTTACGTCCATTCCAACCTCATCCTGGGAAATGAGCTGTTTGATCAATTCGGGATCGATCGGATTGAAGAGTTTCAAGTCGATGCCGTTGCGTGCCTGGAAGAAGAGAAAACGGATGTCGTGGCCCATCCCCGGGATGTACACGTACTTCCAGATCTCGGCCGGTTGCAGCAAGCGGCAATCGATCTTGATGCGATCCTCCGGCGCGCCGTGGATCAGATAGATGCGGCTGCGGTCGGAGGAGACGTTCTTGAACTCCTCCTTCGCGGTCTCCAGCCGTTCGTAGTACTCGTCGCGGAAGCTGTGATTGGTCGTGCCGTTGGCTTTGTCGCGCCGGCGCCAGAATTCGGTGACGTAGATCTCGCGCTGCGGGTCGGTCTCGAGGATGAGGAACGTATCGAGCTCGGTCGGATTCATGATCGGCTCGACGTCGGTGAGGAACTGGCGGAACTTCTCCGAGAGATTCTTGATGCGGTCCTTGCGCTCGCGGCGGGAGAGCTTGCGGACGCCGAGGTCAGGGACTTGTTTCGCGGGGGCGGCGGATGAAGCCTGCGGTGGTGGGGTCTGCGCGGCGGGCGCCGGCTGCGTTGCGGGGGCGGGTGGATCGTTCGTCTGTTGCGCGTTGAGTACGAGAGTCAGGTTGACCAGGACGAGCAAAACTGCACACCGGGACATCTTCTTCATGACGGGACCTCGGGATACCAACGACAATAGGACGACTCTCATGCGCATCTACTTCGACAACAACGCAACCACACGGCTCGATCCAGCCGTACTGGAAGCTGTTGAAACTTCGTTGCGTGACGTCTTTGGTAACGCATCGAGCATTCACAAAGAAGGCCAGACAGCGCGCCGCGGCATTGAGGATGCTCGCGAGTCGGTGGCGCGCTTGATTGCGGCCGAAGCGCGAGACGTCATCTTTACCAGCGGCGGCACCGAGTCTAACAACGCCGCGATCTTTGGCGCCGCGGGTCATGACGGTCGTCATCACATTGTCACAACCGCGATCGAGCACCCATCTGTGCTCGAGCCTGTTTCGGAATTGGAACGGCGCGGCCACAGCGTGACGATCGTGCCGCCGTCGCGCAGCGGCGTCGTCGATGCGAATGCGGTCATCGAGGCGCTGCGTTCGGAGACGCGCCTCGTAACGATGATGCTTGCGAACAACGAGACCGGCGTCATCCAACCAGTCGCCGAGGTCGCGCGCGTTTGCCGCGAACGATCGATTCATTTTCATTGCGACGCCGTGCAGGGCGCAGGCAAGATCGCGGTCGATGTGAGCGAGCTCGCAGTCGACACGCTCGCGCTTTCCGCGCACAAACTGCACGCGCCGAAAGGCATCGGCGCGCTCTACGTCCGCCGCGGTCTTTCACTCGATCGCCACATCCTCGGCGGCGCGCAGGAGCGTCGGCGGCGCGCGGGAACGGAGAACGTTCCGCTGGCCGTCGCATTCGGCGTCGCTGCGGATCTCGCGCGCTCGCCATCAGAAGTTGGTGCGTTGCGCGATGCGTTGGAGAACGCGTTGCGCGAGTCCGGCTTCTCGATCGTCATCAACGGCGCGGACGCGCCCCGCATCCCAAACACCAGCAGCGTGACCTTCATCGGCGCGGATGGCGAAGGCATCGTCATCGGCCTCGATCTCAACGGCATCGCCACCTCAACCGGCTCCGCCTGCTCCTCCGGCCGCGTCGAGCCAAGCCACGTCCTCCTCGCGATGGGCCTGACGCCCGACGAAGCAAGAAGCACCGTCCGCTTTTCGCTGAGCAGGTTCACGACGCGCGAGGAGATTGCGCAGACCGTGGCGATTCTTCGGGAGGTGGTGCCGAGGTGTATGGCCGAGGTCCATCCTAGATAGGAACTTGGAAATCCTGAAATGGTTTTGCCGGCGGAGCCGTTATTGGTGTTGACTTTTTGGTCAACTGGGCTGATCTTGTCGCAAACGCAAAGGTCAGAAGCTGCTTGAAATTCACGCTTATCGAGACGTCGCGTGGAGAAGAAGGGTTTGCCGTCTACGCGACGGCAGACGTTGTGTTGTTCCTGGAAGACTTAGATGACGATGTCTTCCAGAAAGCGGCGGCGTTGCTCGCTCATGTTGCTGAATACGGCATTCCAAAGAACCGTGAGAAGAGCAAGAAGCTGGTCGGTGACATTTACGAACTGAAGGCATACCAGATCCGTTTGGCTTACGTGTACGGCGAACGCCGCCGTACGATTCTGATGATTCATGGATTTACAAAGAAGTCAGACGATTGGCCGAAGAATCACTTGCAGGTAGCAAAGCGCGTCTGCGCCGAGGCACAAGACTCAATCAGAAAGGGAGCGATTCAGTATGGCGACTGATACCTGGCTGCAGAGCAAACTTCGGAAGTCTGCGGGACACGTTGGGTATGAGATCGAGCGTCTTCTGATTGGCATCAACGAAGAGATCGTCGCGCAAATGGAAGCCAAGGGTATTACTCGGACTGAGCTCGCTCGCCGTCTCGGCGTCGACAAGTCCTACGTCACGCGGATGTTGAATGGCATGCCGAACATGACTCTGAAGACGCTTGTCTCGGTGGCCAGCGCACTCGATTGCCGGGTGTCCATGCCCTCCTTTTCGAAGTTGACGGCCGGCTCCGATCACATCAAGGTGCCGGCCGCGTCCAATCGCCCCCGGTCCCGGAAGAGCAGGCAGTCGAGAGTCGCCGGCAGCGTTTGAGTTCTTCCACTCCCGGCTTCGTGGAATCAGCACCCCGCTCCCACACTCCACTCCCCAAAACCCACTCCCCAGCAACGAATAACCCTTGCCCACACCCGGTTTGTCTGAGACAGTTACCTCGGTCCTGATGCCGGAAAACCAAATTCTTACGGGCGATCTCTCGCGCATTCAGTTGCCGGACGTGCTCAGCTTTCTCTCCATGATCCGCGGATCGGGAAAGCTGCTGCTGCGCCAACCTCCGATGGAGCGTTCGATCCACTGGAAAGACGGCGAGATCGTCTTCGCCTCCTCCAACTCTCCCGAGCACTCCCTCGGCATGTTCCTGCTGCGCAACGGCAAGATCACCCAAACGCAGTACGACGAGTCGAAGCGGCGCGTGACAGCGCAGATGCGTCACGGCAAGCTGCTCGTCCAGATGGGCGCGATCTCGCCGAAAGACCTCTGGTGGGGCGTCAAGAATCAGGCCCTCGAGATCATCTACTCGCTCTTCAGTTGGAAAGAGGGCGTCTTCGTTTTCGGCGACACGCAGGACGAGTTGCTGAACGAACGGATCGTGCTCTCGATCAATACGTCGACCGTGATCATGGAAGGCATTCGCCGCCTCGACGAGACCGCGATGATCCGCGAGAAGATCACCAGCCTGGACATGATCTTCGCCAAAGAGCCGGGCGCGGTCCCTGATTTCGCGTCGCTGGAGCTGAGCGATCACGAAGTCGAGCTTTACAACGCCATCGACGGCAAGCAGACCATCCGCGCCCTGATCAGCCGCTCGGAGATGACCGAGTTCGAAGTCACGCGCATCCTCTTCCAGCTTCTGTCGGCGCGTCTGATCGAAGTGTCTTCCGAGGAGAAGTCGTTCCGCCCGGTGTTCCTCGATGTCGAAGACTCGCCCGAGTTGCTGAAAGTGATCTCCACCTACAACGACATGTTCGGCCGTCTCTACGAAGCGCTCCTCGGCGCAGTAGGCGAGGAGACGGCGCGCGACATCGTGATGACGGCGATGCAGAACGCCGAGAGCGACGAGCTCTGGAGCGGCGTCTTCTTCGATCAATACGGCCGCTTCGACGAGAACATGTTGATCGCCAACATCTCCGAGCTTCCCTTCGAGCGACGCAAGGCCGTGCTCGACGAAGGCCTGAACACGCTCCTCTCCGTCCAGCTCTTCGAAGTCTCGCAACACCTCGACTCCGCCGGCAAAGTCGACGTCTTCCGCTTCATCAGCGATCAAAAGGCGTCGCTGGAATCAGCGTTCACGGCGAGGAGCCTGTCCTGACGGCAACTGCTCGAAAAACCGGGCGTAAACAGCAACGGCAGAATGTTCAATGGTGAGTGTTGAATGTGAATGTTGAATGAGAGCCGTGCTGTGTTCATTCAAAACTCCACACTCAACATCCAACATTCAACATTCCGGTTTTCAGCCCTCGCGATCTCCGCGATAGACTCCACTCACATGTATCCCACTCTCATCAAAATCGGCTCCTTCGAGATCACGACCTTTGGTCTGATGATGTTCGCCGCGTTCATCGTCGGCGGTTGGGTGCTGACACGCCAGTTTCGCCGCTACGGACTGACCGACGATGCAGCATCCTCCATGGTCATGGCCGCCGCCCTCGGCGGAATCGCCGGAGCCAAGATTTACTACGCGATCCTTTTTCACGACTGGCACCTTCTGCTCGATCGCGCCGGCCTGGTCTGGTACGGCGGCCTGATTGGCGGCTTCCTCGGATGCGCCGGATACCTGCTCGTCAAGAAGATCGACTTCCTAACCGCCGCCGATGCCGCTGCCCCCGGCCTGGCCATCGGCTACGCCCTCGGCCGCATCGGCTGCTTCCTGGTCGGCGACGACTACGGCCGCCCGACGGACTCATGGATCGGCATCGCCTTCCCGAAAGGATCTCCGCCCACGACCGCCGAGGCGCTAAGACAGTTCGGCGTTCGCGTCGACCCGTCTATCTCACCCGATCAGATCCTGCGCGTTCACCCCACGCAGCTCTACGAGTCCGCCGCTGCATTCGTGATGTTCGCGATCCTGATGGCCGTCTCCCGCCGCACAAACGCCAAAGGCCGCATCTTTGGCCTCTTCCTGATCCTCATGGGCATCGAGCGATTTCTCGTCGAGATCGTTCGCGCCAAAGATGACCGCTTCCTCGGCCCATTTACGATCGCGCAGTTGATCAGCGCAATCATTCTGATGATTGGCATGGCGCTCATTGTGAAGAGCCGGCAGGGGAAGATTCAGGAACTCCGGTAGGCCAGCGAGGCACACGGGCAGTCGTATAATCGTTCCGTTAAGCCATGACCCGAGTCGAACAATTAGAAGAACAGATCGTCCAACTCGATCCAGACGAGTTTGCACAACTCCGCGAGTGGTTGATGGAACAAGACTGGGCCGAGTGGGATCGCCAGATCGAGCGCGACGCAGCCTCGGGCAAACTCGATCGCATCATGAAGCAGGCGTTGGCAGACCACGCCGCCGGTAAGTCTCGCCTCCTTTGAACCATCACACTGCACCGGAGTTCTGGGATGCGTTCGAGCGCCTTCCACTCGAAATCCAAGCGCTCGCGCGCAGCAACTACGAGATTCTGAAGCTCAACCCGAGGCATCCATCACTTCACTTCAAGAAGGTTGGTGGTCAATGGTCCGTTCGTATCGGAATGGGATATCGCGCGCTCGGCGCTGACGTGGCGGACGGCGTGCTTTGGTTCTGGATTGGTACGCACGCCCATTACGACAAGATCACTTGATCCCGTTTCGCGGTGGGGAGTGACAAGCCACTCCCCAGGCTAACCTCAGCCCATCATTCCGCCGGCGACCATCCACGGCGTTCCGAAGCGGTCCGTCAGCATTCCAAAACCCTCGGCGAAGAAGGTTTTGCCGAAGGGCATCGGGGCGTTGCCGCCTTCGACGAGGAGATCGAACGTGCGGCGTGCTTCGTCGCCGGTCGGATAGCCGATGGACACCGCGAAGCCTTTCATCGATGGATAAGGCGCTTTGTCCAGCCAGTCCGAGGCCATGAGGACGGCGCCGCCGGGAAGCTCGAGGCGGGCGTGGACGATGAGATCCGCGGAGCCGGGCGGCATTTGCTCCGCGGCTGGCGACGATCCGACTTTCATGAGGTCGACTTTGCCGCCGAGTGCCTTCGCGTAAAAGTTCATCGCTTCCGCACAATTACCGTTGAAGAGCAGGTAGCTATTGAGTTGGGCCATTTCGAAGTCCTCTCTTTTCTGATCTCAGTTTTCTTTGGCGATCTTTGTTGCGGTGAACGTGCCGGTGGAATCGCGCGTACCGGTTGCGACGACGCGATCGCCAATTTTTGGATCGGGATAGATGACTGTCGTCGATGCGATCTTCACGAGGAAGTCAGGAGCGGCCGAGCCAAGAGGGCCGCCGATCACCCACTGCGACGCGCTGATCGATTTCACGGTGCCGTGGATCTCGGCCGTGGTGATGTCGTGCAGATCGAGCTTCACGATGGCGATGGCGTTGTAGTTGTGTGCGGAATCGATCGTGGCCATCACCTGCACGGAGTCGCCAACCTTCGGATCGCCAATGATCTTCGTCTGCGCGTCGATCGCCACGGTCGTGTCTTTGCCGTCTTTGCCGGTGATGACCCACGATGACGTACCGATCGATTTGACCGTGCCGCTGAGAATCGTCGTGGCCTGAATCGTGGGCGAGGTGACCTGCACACTCGTGGCGATGATCGCGCCTGACGCGAAGCGTGCGGTGACGTTGACGACCTGGCCGACGGCGAGGCCGCTGACGTCCTTGATCGCGACGAATGTGGGGAACGTGCTCCCGAAACTCGTGTTCGCGTCGGCGGTGATGGTGATGCCGAGGACGACGAAACGGGAGTGGGGGACATCGATCGAGTCGATGGTGCCGGTCAGTTGGAGATCGGGCTGCGACTCGATCGTGACGAGCTGCGCGCGCAGTGCCGATGACGGCTGCGTCGTCGGCGCGGTGTTGAGGAACGCGGTGATGCGCGCGCCCGGCTTGATGTCAGCGAGCGACGCATTTCCGTTGTGATCGCTCATGAATTTTGCGGCTGCGGTCTCGATCGTGATTGCGGGTGCGCTGCCGCTGTTGAGCGTGATCAGCGTTCCCTGAACGGCGGCGACGACGCCGCGTATCGAGGCGCCGGACATGAAGCCGATGCCGAGGGCGTCGTCGGTAATGTTCGTTGGTGGCGTTACTGCCCGACGCGTTCCGGCGGTCAAGGTGAGGCAAGTGGTGATGAGTACGATGGCGAAAATGATTCTGGAAGTCGGGCGGGTCATTTGGGGTCCTTGTTGACGGCGGAATTGTGGCACGAGTGTCATTCGATGGGGGTTTACGGTTTCACGCGGAGGCGCGGGGTTTCTCCGTATCCTCCGCGCCTCAGCGCGAAACGCCTTTATCCCAGCAATTCATCGAGGGTCTCATCCTTCTTGGCCCATAACCCATTCATCCACGCCCGTAGTTCATCGCGGACGAGGCCGGCGCTCGTCACCGATGCGTCGAAGAACTGCGCGGGCGGCTCGACGCGGTGTGCATCGATGATGATCCTCGGGACGCGGCCGCTGACGAATTGCCACATCGTCACTTCGCCGTCGGGCGGGTAGGCGAGGGTAACGTCGTACATGGCGTCGAGCTGATCGCCGAGCGCGGCCAGGACGAAAGAGATCCCGCCGGTGCGCGGCAGGAGCAAATGACGATAGGGCGACTTCTGCTCATCGTGCTTCGCCTTCGAAAAGCGCGTGCCTTCGACGAAGTTCAGCATGGCCACCGGAAAGTTGCGGTATCGCTGGCAAGCTTTGCGCGTGGTGGCCAGATCCGCGCCGCGCTCTTCGGGATGCTTCGCCAGGTACTCGGGCGTGTGGCGCCGCATGAACGGAAACTCCAGCGCCCAGCATGCCTGCCCGACGATCGGCGCCCAGAAAAGCTCGCGCTTGAGAAAGAAACGAATGAACGCCGCGTGGCCATGAAAGGCGCGGAAGAGCGCGAAGATGTCGACCCACGAAACGTGATTGCTGATGATGAGGTAGTGACCGTCGGGACGGATGTCGTCGCCGATGCCGCGAATCTCCCATGTCGTCGGCAGCATCAAGTCGAAGATGTCGTCGCAGCCGCGCACCCATCGCGTTCCCAGCCACGCCAGCATGAGAATCACACGTGTGCGAAATCTGCTGCGCGGTGCGGTCATCTGGATGGCGAACTTGAGGATGCCGAGAAGGACGATGCAGGAGCCCCAGAACATAGCGTTCAGGGTGAGGAGGAGGATGGTGATGACGCCGCGGATCATTTGGCGGGGGTCGGGTGTCGGGAGTCGGGGGTCGGAGTAGACGCAGCGCGGGACTTGAGAACGGCCGATGTCGCAGGCGAAGTGGCTCCGACTCCCGACTCCCGAAAACCGACACCCGCAATCCTCACGATCCCGACCGTCGTCGCTGCACCAAAAAACACGAAGACTCCGGCGCGCCAATCGAGCTCATTCCAGCCGCCGAAATCGAGGAACGTGGCCAGCAGGCCGAAGATCATCGCGCTCACGAACGCCGCAATCAGCTCGCCGAGCCAGCCAACGGGACGGCCCGCGGGAACGAAGCGCGCCGCAGCGAAAGGCAGCAGCGCGCAGGCCGTCCAGAGCGCGATTCCCATGATGCGCTTGAGGTTAGCACGCCTTTCGCATCAGCCCGGCCCAGGCGCAGGAGCGGGGCGATGATGACTGAAGAGACGCAAGCGAATCCGAACCACAAGATCCTCGCAATCGAAGACGACCCTGAGGTCCTGGCGCTCTACAAATCGTACCTGCAGCGGCGCGGTTACGAGGTTCTCTCGGCGACCGGCGCCAACGAAGGGATCTCACTTCTGCAGCGCAATCCCGACACGCGCCTCATCCTCCTCGATCTGAATCTGCCCGGCGGGATGAGCGGCGAGGAGTGGATCGCCTGGTTTCTGGCGCAGGGAAAAAAGACGCCGGTGGTGGTCGCATCAGGCAAAGGCGACATCCTGACGATTACGAAAGGAAACAACCGCACCGCCGCGCTGACGAAGCCATTCCACATGGAGGAGCTGCAGGAGTTGATCGAGGTGTTGCTTGCCGACGACTGGCACGATCAGGTGAGCCAGGATACGAAGACGCATTGAGTGCAGTGGATTAGCTGATTAGTTGATTCGTAGATTAGAAGTGCGACCTCAATCCGGCGATCTAATCCACTAATCCACTGATCGACTAATCCACTAACCGACTGACCCACATCACCCATCGTTCCCGATCGCTTCGACCGGGCAGTTGTCCAGCGCGTCCTTTGACAATGTCTCTTCATCCGCCGTTTCGGGCTGCTTGTAGACGTAGGAGAAACCCTCCTCGTCGTTGCGCTGGAAATTCGCGGGCGCGGTCTCGCGGCAGAGATCGCAATCGATACATTGCGTATCGACGTAGTACCGCCCCGATGCCTGCCCAGGCACCCTGTCGTTCGGATCAGCCATTCGTATTTTTTTCTCCGTGAAGACGCCGCGAGCCGCGAGCGCGCCGCAGATGTGGAGGCGCGCATTGTAGCGCGCGCGATCAAGCGGTCAAACCAGGAGGTCGCATGAAAAGATTTCTCGTCTCATTCGTCGCAGTCATCGCCGCCGCGAGCGCGTTCGCGCAGCCGGCGATGACGCCGCGCGATGCCGCTCCCGTCGATACGATCAGCGTTACCGGCACCGGCCACGTGTCGCTGACTCCCGATCGCTACTCGTTCACCGCGACGGTGCAGACGATGTCACCCACGGTCGAGGAAGCCGTCAACGAAAACAATCAGAACGTCGCAGCCGCCATCGCCGCGCTCAAAGCGGCCGGCGCGAAAGCGGAAGAGATTCAGACCTCGAACTTCTCGATCTATCCGCAGCAGGATTACAGCCAGCAACAGCAAGGCAAACCGCCGCGCGTCATCGGCTATCAGGTCTCGAACAGCGTCACCGTCACGCGCAAGCAAGTCAGCGACGCCGGCCGCCTTCTCCAGGCCGCGATCTCCGCCGGCGTGAATCAAACTTCCGGCCTCACCTTCTCCGTTTCCGATCCTTCGCGCGGACGCGACGATGGTCTCCGCGCCGCGTTCGCAGAAGCGCACGCCAAAGCCTCCCTCTTCGCCACCGCCGCAGGCCGCACGCTCGGACCCGCAATCGCCATCAGCGAGATCGGCGCAACGCAACCGCAACCGCGTCCGATGATGGCGCGCAACGTCATGGCCGCGCAGGCCGTGAGCGCCGAGGTGCCGGTGGAGAGCGGGTCGACGGAGCTTTCCTTCACCGTGTCGGTGGTGTTTGCGATGAAGTGAATCGGGGAGTGGGGTGTGGGGCGTGGGGAGAGTCAAAGGCGGAATGTTGAATGTTTTATTTTGGGTGTTGAGTGTTGAATGAGGCGGACGTTGACTCCCGGTGCTTCATTCAACATCCAACACCCAACACTGAACATTTAACGTTTCGCTTTTGACTCTCCCACACTCCACCCCCAACTCCCCACTCCCTAATCACCAGAAATAATGTTCCCCAAAACATCCCCCGCAAATCCGCCCAGGCCCTTCGATTCATCGCGATGTCCGGACGGACCTGCTGCCGCCATCAGCCGGTTGGCCAGACGGCTGAAGGGCAATGTCTGCAGGACGACGTGGCCTGGGCCAGTCAGCGTCGCGTAGAAAAGTCCTTCGCCGCCGAACAGCGCGTTCGTGAAACCGCCGACGAATTGGATGTCATAGTTGACCGTCTCGGCCATCGACACGATGCATCCCGTATCGACGCGCAGTTGTTCACCCGCGGCCAGATTGAACTCCAGCATGTTGCCGCCGGCGTGCAGGAAGACCAATCCCTGTCCGCTGATCTTCTGCAGCAGGAAGCCTTCGCCGCCGAAGAGTCCCGCGCCGAATCGTTTCGTGAACGCGACCGAAAGATCGATGTTGCCGATCGCGCAGAGATAGGCATTCCGCTCCGCAAGAATCGTGGTGTTGTTGAGCTGGATCGGAAAGATCTTGCCAGCAATCGGATTCGCGAGCGCCATGTGGGCGGAGCCAACATCGCAACGGAAGACGCTCATGAACAGCGACTCGCCGGCGAGGAACTTGCGCATCAGGCCTTTCATCAGCCCGCCCTGCATTTTCGATTGCAGGTCGATCCCCGCGCTCATATACAGCATCGCCCCCGCCTCGGCATAAATCTCTTCGTTCCGTTGCAACGTGATCTGCAACGCCTGCATGACGTCGCCGACGATCTGGTAGTCCATGGGTTTGCCTCCGCGCGAATTCTAGGTGATGGGGGTTTGGAAGAGTGAAGTGTGAAGAGTGAAGAGTGAAAAAAGCACATCGCATGCAGCAGCTTTTCACTCTTCACCCTTCACTCTTCACCCTTCATAATCCCGCCCAGTGCAACGAACCGATTCGCTCCCGCTCCTCGACGCCCTCGCGCAGCTCTATCCCGACTCGTCGCGGACGACGCTGCGGCAGATGCTGCAGACGGGACGAGTGCGCGTTGGTGGCGAGACGGAGAAGGACGCCAAACGCGTCATCGAGCCGGACGAGATGCTCGCCGTCGTCGCGAAGTCGGATCTGCGCGTGCTTCCGCCGGGCATCGCGATTCTGCACGAGGACCGCGACGTGATCGTGATCCTCAAGTCGCACGGACTCCTCACGGTTGCCACAGAGCGCGAGCGCGAAGCCACCGTCCAGGCCTACCTCAACACCTACCTCGGCTCCCGCGGCGAAGATCGCGTTCACGTCGTTCACCGTCTCGATCGCGAGACGTCCGGCGTCCTCGTCTTCGCCAAGAACTTCTTCGCACGTGAGCAGCTCAAAGCGCAGTTCATGATTCACAGCGTCGAGCGCATCTACGTCGCCATCATCGAAGGGACGATCGAGCCGCCCGAGGGAACGATCGAATCGAATTTGTTCGAGCAGAAGGACCTGAGGATGGTCAGCGTCGAAGCCCATCCCGACGCCAAACACGCCATTACGCACTACCGAACGATCGGCGCAAAGCGCGCGTACTCGATGCTGGAAGTGACGTTGGAGACCGGCCGCAAGAATCAGATCCGCGCCCATCTCTCGGAGTCGCGCCATCCAGTCGTGGGCGACACGATGTACGGCGCCACCACGAACCCTCTCGGCCGCCTCGGCCTCCACGCCAAACTCCTCGGCTTCGATCACCCCACGACCGGAAAGCACCTCGTGTTCACCGCCGCGCTACCGAAAGAATTCCGCGCGCTATTTCCGTAGAGCTCACTGTCATCCTGCGCCGCCGATTCCGGCCAAGTGCAAACTGCGCAATCTTGCGGCGGCTCCGGATGTCAGAAGCGCGCGCACCGCGATCAAACCACCTGGCGCTCGATAACGCGCGAAGTGCAACCAACGCGGCGAAGTACTAATGTCGTACGGCGCGCGATCTCCCTTTTGCCGCGGGTTCCCATCCCAACTGCACCACCTCGAAGTCGCTGCCTTTGATCGCGGCGAACGCGGGGTTGAGGATGTCGTTGTCCCAGCGCGTGTCGTAGGTTCCGGAGACGTAGAGATCGCTGCCGTTGTCGGCGACGATCAGGCCGTAGGTTTTCATTGCCTGGAAAATGCGGCGCAGCGGCTCGGGGAACGACGAGATGTCTTTCGTTGCTTTGAGCCGCAAACGCGCCCCCATCGGCAAGGCGCCGGATGTTGATCCCGCGCGGTGCGACGCGGGAAAAACGTAGCCGTTCGTGTGGCGTACGGTCACGCGAAACGCGTGGCGGATCGGCGCAGTTCCGTAGACCTCGTCGTAGCGGATGAGGCCCGGCAGAATCGCAAGACCGGCGGCGTCGGCGCTCGTCCAACCCTCGGGACGGCGCGCATTTGAATCGAGCGAAAACGTGGCGCCCGAACCTGCTTCCCAGCGCGAACCGTTCCAGTGCAGCGCGTACAACTCGTAGAGCATCCGATTGTCGCGATCGACCAGCAGCATGTGGCGGTCGCCATCGGCATTCGGATCGCTGCCGGAGAGGCCGCCCTCGATCCACTTCTGCTGCGTCTTCGCCTCTTCGGGAATCGGATAGCCAGGCGGACGGCCGGGAGCGCCGGTGTCGCTTTCGTCGTCGTAATCGAACGACACAGGAAGAAGCGGTTGCGAGCCGGCGACGACGATGTAGGGCATGCCGTAGATGGGCGCTGAGGAATCGCCGCTGTCGCCGCCGAAATCGGGATGCATGCCGCGAGTCGATCCGACGTCGGCGATGAACGCCGCGCTCTTCGCGTCCACCGGCGCCGCGCTGATGTCGGCGTTCCACCAGTTGCCTGGCGGGAAGAGCGGAAGCGGCTGCGGCAGATCGCCGCCACGTTGCGGCGCTTGCGCCTGCGCCGATGCGCCCAGAAGGACGATCGACAAGAAAAACCTCGCGCAACGGGACATGAAAACGATTCTCGCCAGTTGGCGGCGGAGTTTTGTATCTGTGGTCACAGCCTCTCACCGCTTTCGGAATGAGATTGCTGCGATTACAATGTTTGGGTTATTCAAATAAGTAACGGAAACAAATCCACTGGGGCCGGTTCCGGTCTCTGCAATCAACCAAAGAGAGGTTCGTTCGTGAAATCGCTCCGGCTCGCTGCATCCCTCGTTTTTCTTCTCGCCTCGGCCGCCTCGGCAACGGTGTTCCAACCCACCAGCGACCGCCAACTGACCGACCGTTCCGACTCCGTCGTCGTCGCCACCGTGCGCGACGCCGCGTCTCACGTGCGCGCGGATGGATACGTCGTCACCGACTATCGCTTCAACGTCGAGGAGACGCTCAAAGGCGCCGCGGCCGGCACGATCACCGTCAGCGAGATCGGCGGACGAAGCGGCGATCGCTTCACCTTCATCAGCGACTCCGCCGCCTACACGCCCGGCGAACACGTTCTGGTCTTCCTGAAAAAGCGCGGCGACGGAACGTACTTTACGACGTCGATGGCGATGGGCAAGTTCTCGTTCACACGCAACGCGACCGGCGAGGCGGTGGTGACGCGAGACGTGTCGGAGCTTCGCGACGATCCGGCGCGGCTTGCAGACGGGTTCAAGCGGTTCATTCGTGCCGCACCACAAGGAAATGCGACTAGCGAGTCGTACTCGACGAAGCTGTCGCCGATCGCCAGCACGCTCCGTCCGAAACCCGAGGCAACCGCCGCGTCGTACTGCAGCGTCGCGCTCGACGAGAATAACCATCTCGGCCACATCCGATGGGACATCGCCTCGACTGGAAACCCACCGGTACAGTTTTACCAGCACGGCACTCTTGCTGGCGTCAACACTGCCACCGGCATTGCGCACGGAATGGCCGCATGGTCGAACGATCCCAACAGCTTCGTTGTGCTTACGGACGCTTCGGGGACCGACACATCTACTCAACCATCGCCTGAGGGCCACAGCGTCATCTACCTCGGCTACACCGGTCCAGATCCAACTAGAGGAATCTGTGACGGATCGAACGCTTGCACAATCGATTCTGGCGGTTCCGGAGAGCATGACTTCAACGGCGAACACTTTTTTTCCATCATCGACGCTGACATCATCATTCGCTCGTCCGTCGGTGCTTCGGACTTCGAAGCCTTCATCACTCACGAGCTAGGACACGCCATCGGATTTCGACATTCGAACGATGGAACACAACCGTCCGACTCATCTGCAATCATGGCGTCGCCATTCAATGCTGGCCTCGGCTCCAATCTTCAGCAGTGGGACCACGACGCCGTCGAGACGGTCTACGGCGATGGCCCGCCTTGCCAGCCACCAACCTCCGCTTCCATTTCCGGCGGCGGCGCATATCCGTCCGGCCAGATGGCAACTCTGTCCGCCAACGTCGTCGGCGGCAATGGCACCCTCACCTACGCATGGTTCGAAGGCTTCGAGCCCGATACCTCGCATCAAGTCGGGACCAACTCCACTTTCACCACACCTCCGATCACGTCGACGAAGAACTATTGGGTCAAAGTCTCGAACACCTGCGGCAACGTCACTGCGGCGGCGCAGGTCTTCGTGCAGGAAAACACATGCACGCCGGCGAGCATCGGCAGCCAGCCGAATGGGCAGACCATCAGCTCCGGCGGCACAGCCACGCTGACCGTCAGCGCCCTCGGCTCGCAGCCGACCAATTATCAGTGGTACCAGGCCACGAGCACGGCCGACACCAGCACGCCGGTCGGAACGAACAGCCCGTCGTTCACGACCCCCGCGCTGACGCAATCGAGGTCGTACTTCGTCAAGGTCACCAATTCCTGCGGGTTCGCCAATAGCAATGTCGCCGCGATCACGGTCACGACTCTCGGTGACTGCCCGAAGCCGTCGTTCGCCATTCAACCCGCCAGCGTCAATCCAGCGCCCAGCGTTCCGACGTACCTCTTCGCGTTCGCCAGCGGCGCCAATTCGTACCAATGGTTCAAAGGCGTCGCGGGCGACACATCGACGCCGGTCAGCGGATCGGGACCATCGAACGAGCGTTGGGTCAATCAAATCTACATTGACCTCCTCGGACGGACTGCCGATGCCGCATCTGTTTCTGCTTTCAGCGCGCTGCTCATCAGCGGCACGCCGCGCACGACTGTCGCCCTCAGCGTCCTCACCTCGGTCGAATACCGCAACCGGCTGATGACGAGTTTCTACGCCACGTTCCTGCATCGCACGCCGGCTACCGCGGAGCTCAGCTTCTGGCTTCCTGCCTTCGCCGCGAATCTGAGCGACGAGCAGATCGAAGCGCAAATCGTGGCATCGCCGGAGTACTTCGCGCTTTCCGGCGGCACGAACGCCGGCTGGATCAACCGCATCTTCAACGAGGTCCTCGGCCGCACGCCATCGGCCGCGGAGACCGCCACGTTCACCGGATTCCTCGGCAGCTCCTCGCGCGCAACCGTCGGGCTCTCGATCCTCAAATCGAGCGAAGCGGTCAACCGGCGCGTGCAGCAGTACTACTCGCAATTCCTTCATCGCAGCGCGACGACCGCCGAGGCGGGGGCACTCGTCCCGGCGATCCTGGGGGGCGTGAGTGATGAGCAGGTCATCGCGCAGATTCTCGCTGCGGATGAATACTTCAACCTCGGCACGCTCCTCGTCATCGACCCGATCACCGCGACGACGAAATTCTGGGTTCGCGCCAGCAACACGTGCGGCCCGGCCGACAGCAACACCGCCGTCCTCACGGTTCCCCAGTGCGCAGTGCCCGTCGTTCTCGATCAGCCGAAGAACGTCACTGGCAACTTCGGCGTGCCGGTTTCACTCTCAGTTCTCGCGTCCGGCGCGAACTCCTATCAATGGTATCGAGCGCAGTCGGGCGATCCGAGCAACCCCATTTCCGGCGGCACCGGTCCCGTACTCACGTTCACGCCGCAAGCCACCGGCTTCACCGATTACTGGGTGAAGATCACCAACTCTTGCGGCAATACAAACAGCAATACGGTGACGGTCACGATCAACTGCGCACCGCGCACGATGACGGTGCGCACGACGCCGGCCGCGGTTTCGGGATCGGCCTACACCGTCTCGTGGAACTTCGACCCGCAGCTCGATGTACGCAACGATCTGCAGGAAGCGACCAAGCCCGACTTCAGTGACGCCGTGAATTTCGAAGTGACCGGCGTGGGCTCGCGGACATTCACGCACACGGTCACGACCGATACGCGCTACTACTACCGCGTTGCCAACGCTCCGCTCTGCGGCGGCATCGGCTCGTATGGGCAGAGCAGCAGCACGCTCGTTACCGCGCCGCAGGCAGCGACGCAATCGAGTTTCGACTTCGCGCAGGCACCGCGCAGCGGACAAAACTGCGTCGTCCGGCAGCCACTCTTCATTCCTGGCTTCGCGGCGGCGGGCAAGACCGCGCTGGCTGTCGGCGACACGTACAGCGTCACCTCCGATGAATCGTTCGTCACCGTCACGCCGTCGAGCGGCGCGCTGCCGGCCGAGGGAGTGACGGTAACCGTTACGATCGACACGTCACAGCTCGACTTCGGCGCCACGCAGGCCAGCGTCACTGTCGTCCGCACGCCCGCCGCCGGCAAGACCGGCGCACTCAGCGATCCGCCCGCAACGAACACCGTCCCAATCTCCGTCAGCGTCGTCGCGCCGGTCACGCCGGTGCCGAAAGATCCGAATGCGCCCTTCAACGCGCTGCTCATCCCCGCCATCGCGCATGCCGACGGCATCGGCACGCGCTTCGTCAGCGATGTTCGCCTGACCAACACCGCGTCGCAGTCGATCACGTATCAACTCACCTACACGCCGGCGAATACCGATGGCACGCAGAGCGGTAAGCAGACCACGATCTCGGTCGCCGGCGGCGAGACGAAGGCGCTCAACGACATCGTCAAAGACTGGTACGGCTCGGGATCGCTCGGCGAAACCGGAATCGGATCGCTCGAGATCCGTCCAACAAACTACGCGGGCAAAGATCCGGTCAGCATCACCCTGGCTACCGTCGCTTCCAGCCGCACGTACAGCGTCACCAGCCTCGGCACCTTCGGTCAGTTCATCCCGGCGCTGCAACTTGCGAACTTCCTGAGCAAGAGCGACACGTCGAAGATCTCGTTGCAGCAGGTCGCGCAAAGCAATGCCAGCGGCGGCTTCCGCACCAACCTCGGCTTCGTCGAAGGCGCCGGCCAGCCGGTCGATTTCGTGGCCACGTTGTTCGACGATGCCGGCAACAAACTCGCCGAGCGCGCCTACAGTCTCAAGCCGTTCGAATCGCAGCAGACCAGGCTCGACACATTCTTCAACGTCAATGGTGTCGTGCTGCCGAACATCGCCGATGCCCGCGTGGAAGTGCGCGTCACCAGCGACACCGGCCGCATCAGCTCGTACGCCTCCGTGCTCGACAACACCACGACCGATCCGCTGCTCGTCTTTCCGACGGACGCGTCGAAGATCGCGGCGTCGCGATTCGTCATGCCCGGCGTCGCCGAATTCGACAACGGCTTCTCGAACTTCCACACCGACATGCGCATCTTCAACGGCGGCACGTCGACGACCAACGTGACGCTCCAGTACTTCCCGCAAGGAGGCAGCGCTCCCACTGCGACCACGCAGGTCTCGATCGCGGCCGGAGAAGTGAAATCCCTCGATAACGTGCTGGTCAAACAATTCAACCTGACGACCGGCAACGGTTCGGTGCTGGCAACGACAGCGGGCGACTCCTCGCTCGTCGTCACCGCCCGCACATTCAGCCGCGACAAAACCACTGGCGGCACGTTCGGCCAATTCATCCCTGGCGTCACGACCGCGGATTCGGTCGGTAACGGCGATCGCGCACTGCAAGTCCTGCAACTCGAAGAGTCCCCCGCCTTCCGCACGAACCTCGGACTCGTCGAAGTAACCGGCAACGACGCGACGGTCGAGCTGCTGGCATACTCTCCCGACTCGAAAGTGGCCGCGCGCCTGGTTGTGCCTCTCAGCGCGGGCCAATACATTCAGAAGGGCGGCATCTTCAAGTCGATGGGCTTCAATAACGTCTACAACGGCCGCATCACCGCACGAGTCATCAGCGGCACCGGCCGCATCGCCGCGTATGGTTCCGTCGTCGACAACCGCACCACAGATCCGACGTACGTTCCGTCTCAGTAAGACTCGCCTCGTGCGCGCGGCCGCGTGCCGCGCGCACGACGTGACATCATCAAGGTCCCGGCTCTATCATCAAGTCATGCTAACCGCGGGCCTCGCACTGTTCCTCTTCACTGCAACGGCCAACATCCCACAATCGATCGCACTCGCACATCCGCCAAGTGTGATCACGAACGCCGGCGGCGTAGCATCGCCCGATCATGCCCCGCCGCACCCCCTGACTCCACGCACCCACGCCGTGGAGCTCGCGCCCAAAACGTTCCTCGGCGCGCTGATGCAAGCAGCAAAGACAGCGCTCACGCACGGACGCTGACAACTTCTTAAGTTCTGCGCGTGTCCGCGTAATCGCCAAACAGCGACGGCTTCCACTTCGTGTCAGTCGACTGCACGACTCCCCTCATCCGGCTTCGCCACCTTCTCCCCTCGAAAAGCACGAGGGGAGAAGGCGCTCGATGTTTGAGTCTGGCGAGGATTTCAGAAGGCGAGTGAATCACGTGCGTGCTGCGGGATGAAATCTATAGGCACCACAGGCAGCACAGGCAGCATAGGCAGCATAGGCAGCAGCATCAGCACCACGCCTCCCAATCGAGCGCCTTCTCCCCCATCGCTTTTTGATGGGGGAGAAGGTGGCGAAGCCGGATGAGGGGGGCAGTTGCAGGACGGCGCGCGATTGGAAGTACGCGAGCGCGAGGAACGGCGAGAAGACCGTTCCCTACGTCGCCTTTTCCAGCAGATCTTTGAACTGCTCCTTATCGATCGCCTTGTCGTAGGCGGCGCGGGCGGTGACTTTGCCGTCCTTGAAGAGGCGGCGGATGGAGGTGTCCATGTCGACCATTCCTTCGCGCACGCCGGTTTGGATGGCTGATGTTACTTGCGACGTCTTTCCTTCGCGGATCATGTTGCCGATTGCTGGCGACGCGAAGAGGATCTCGAGCGCTGCGACGCGGCCACCGCCGACTTTGGGCATGAGTTGTTGGGCGACGACGCCTCGGATCGTTTCGCCGAGGACGTTGCGGACGCCTTCCTGCTCGGGGGCGGGGAAGACGCTGATGATGCGGTCCATTGTCTTTGCTGCATTGTTCGTGTGCAGCGTGCCGAAGACGAGCGTTCCTCGTTCGGCCGCGGACAAGGCCATGGCGATTGTTTCGAGGTCGCGCATTTCGCCGACCAGAACCACGTCGGGATCTTCGCGGCCGGCTGCCTTGAGCGCTTCGGCGAACGACTTCGCATGCGAGCCGACCTCGCGCTGATGCACGAGACTCTTCTTGTTCTGATGCACGAACTCGATCGGGTCTTCGATGGTGATGATGTGCAGACTGCGGTTCTCGTTGATCTCGTCGATGATCGCGGCCAGCGTGGTCGACTTGCCCGAGCCGGTCGGGCCGGTCACGAGCACCAGGCCGCTGCGAATCGATGCCACGCGGCGCACCTGTTCGGGCAGACCGAGTTGCTCGATGGTCATGATCTTGCTCGGAATGACGCGGAAGACGGCGCCGCCGCCGCGCTGCTGCCGGAAGAGATTCACGCGATAGCGCGCCTGACCCGGGATCTCGTACGCGAGGTCGGCGTCGCCGCATTCCAGGTACTCCTCCCACATCCGCTCGGGCACGATCGGCTTCACCAACTCCACGAAATCGGCCTCGGTGAGCGTGCGATAGCGAATCGATTCCATCGTTCCCGAGGCGCGCAGCATCGGCGGACGGCCCACGGTCAGATGAAAATCCGACGCGCCGCGGTCGTTCATCAGCTTGAGGAAACGATCGATTTTCAGGACCGCCATTACGCTTTTCCTCGGGCCACGAATTCGGCGCTGACCATCGCCTCGAAGTCTTCCTTCTTCAGCGCGGCCATGTACGCAGTCTCGGGAGTGATCTGCTCGCGGCGGAGAAGATCCTTCAGCGCTTCGTCGAATGTTTGCATCCCCTGCGAGCGTCCGATCTGCATCGCCGAGTAAATCTGGTACGTCTTTTCGTCGCGGATCATCGTGCCGATGTTGCTGGTGCCTTTGAGGATCTCGAAAGCCGCGACCTGTTTTCGCGCTTCCTTTCCCGGCAGCAGGCGTTGCGCGATGCAGTATTTGAGCGACTCGGAGAGCGACGCGCGGATCTGCGGCTGCTCGTCGGCGGGAAAACTGGAGAGGATGCGATCGATTGCTTTCGGCGCGCTCGTGGAGTTGAGGGTGCCGAGGACGATGTGGCCGGTCTCGGCGGCCGTGAGCGCGAGCGAGATCGACTCGTTGTCGCGCAGCTCGCCGATCACGATCACGTCGGGATCTTCGCGCAGCGCCGCACGCAACGCCCGCGCGAACGATCCGGTGTGCGTGCCCACCTCGCGCTGATTGACGAGACAATTCTTGAACGGGTGCACGAACTCGACCGGGTCCTCCATCGTCAGGACGTGATCTTTGCGCGTCTCGCTGAAGAGATTGACAAGAGCGGCCAGCGTCGTTGATTTTCCCGAGCCGGATGGACCGCAGATCAGCACGAGGCCCTGGTGATAGTCGGAGATCTCCGCGAGATGCATCGGCAGGCCGAGATCGACAATCGTCGGCGGCTGATCCGCAATCACGCGGAAGACGGCGTTGTAGCCGCGATGATCGAAGAAGACGTTGGCCCGGTAGCGTCCACCTTGCGGAACGACATAGCAGAAGTCCACCTGGTGCAACGTTTCCAGCGTCGTCCACTGCTTCGGCGTCAGCACTTCCTTCAGCATCGATTCGGTCTGCGCCGCGGTGAACGGCTCGGCCTGGGCGCGCAACAGATCGGCGGCAAGCCGGACGATCGGAGGCTGCCCGACGGCGAGATGAAAATCGGACGCGCCCTGATTGCGCGTCGCGATCAACATGGTGTTGAGTTTCGGCTCACCCTGCGAGCCGGAGACGGCGAGCGCGGTCTTGCGAATGGCATCGACCTGATCCTGCGACGTGCGATCGAGGGACGCCAGCTCGTCGAGGATCTCGACCGCGTGGGTGCGCACACCGCGATCGGGATCGCTCTTCGCGACGCTCGTCAGCGCGTTGGTCACCTGCGGATGCTTGAAGTTCTTGAGCGCCAGCATGACTTCGATGCGCACGTCCGGCGACGGGTCGGCCAGCATCTTGCCGAGGGCCGGCAGCGCGCGTGGATCGGCGATGCGGCCCAGTGCTTCGACTGCCGCCCACTTCACGTCGGGATCGCCGAGCACGGCGACCAGACCTTCCACGCCACGAGGATCTTTCAGCCGGCCGAGCGTGTCGGCGGCCGAGATGCGGATCCACCAGTCGGCATCCCGCAGCAATTCGATCGTCGCGGGCACGATGCGGACATCTTCGAAGACGCCCGCCACTGCCATCGCGCCGGAGCGCGTGTCGGGATCGGAATCGTGGAGCAGCTCGATGACCGGTTCGACGAGCGCACTACCGAATTCGCGGAGTGACTCCAGAGTGCGGTCGCGCACGAAGCCAGCCAGACTGCTCGAAAAGCGGATGTACCGTTTGATGACGCCCGCGGGATCGCCGATGCTGAGAAGGATTTTGAGGATCGATGTGCGCGTCGCGGCGTCGCCTGAGGCCAGCCCGGGAAGGAGCTTGTCCGCGAATGCAGCGCCCTGTCCTGCCGCCGTGCGCGAGATCGCCTCGACGATGATCTGCTG
Organism: Thermoanaerobaculia bacterium; assembly: GCA_963719365.1. GTDB lineage: Bacteria > Acidobacteriota > Thermoanaerobaculia > Gp7-AA8 > Gp7-AA8 > JADGNZ01. The sequence goes on from OY970380.1 coordinate 5,518,504, forward strand.
CAAACCGTAGCCGGAGACGGGCAGGGCCTCGATCAGCAGATCGATCGATTGCTGCGGCGCGCGAGTAGCGAGAGTCTCGATGGCCTTGTCGCGCACGACGTGCTCGGGCTCAACGGCGAAACGGCGCCAGCGCTTGATGGCGTTGTCATCGAATTCACCCGTGGCGAGTTTGTTGAGAAACGGCATCCGCTCGTCTGCCATGCCGGTGGTAGCAAGCTGCCAGAGGATCGGTTCAATCTGCCGCGTTACCGGCGCCTCGGCAAGCAGACGCCGCGTGGCCTCCTGCAACTCGCGCCACTCTTTGGTCTCCTTGGCCGGCGGCGTGAGGAGCTGCACGAAGCGGGCATCGAGCCCGGTCAGTCCGAGCGAGAAAAGCGATGCCGAAGCCGCGCGGAGCGCCTGATCGGGCTTGCCTTTCGACTCGCCGAGAAAGACATCGAGAGTCTCGGCATCGCGAATGCGCGTGAGCACGCGCACAGAGGTGTCGCGAAGCGCGCGGTCGGGACGGAACAGCATCCACATGACGTCGCGGGCGCGCAGACCGTCGGCCGCTTCGACGCGGCCGAGCAGCACATCGCGGTCTTCCTGCGTCGCGTAGGTCTTCGCGGCGAGGCTCTTCAACGCCTCGCTGACGGCAGAAGAAAAAAGGGCCATGGACGGGCGAAGTGTACAACGGTGGTTCGCGGGTGGTGGGGAGTGGATTAGTCGATCAGTGGATTAGTGGATTAGGAAGGCCAACTCTGGAACTCGGCGGCTCGGCCAGTTCTGCGTTGTCATCGATCACGGAGCCTTCTGATCCCCTGAGCTCCGATCCGGCTGACCTCTGATCGACCTGATCTCAGATTTTCTCTAATCACTAATCTACTGATCACTAATCAACTACTCACTTCAACGCCGCCACGAACGTCGCGTCGTACGAGAACGCCATCGTGTTCGTCTTCACTCGCAGCGATGAGACGGAACCGCTGACCGTGCCCGAGTCGCCTTTGTGAGGTTTGTACTCGTAGTCGGGAATCCCTTCGAAGTAGCCGCCGTCGAAGTTGCCGGTGGGATGCTGGACGGCGACATGTCCGACGCGTCCTTGTCTGTCGACGCAGATGATCACGCCGTTCAGATCGCCGGGAAGCGTGTTGTCGAGATCCGTCAGCTTGGTGCCGTCGGGAAGCGCGCGGTCGGTGAGGATGATGCGCGTCATTTCGTTGCGGTCGGTGAGCTGATTCTTCTGCTTCGCGATCGCGTACGCAAAGTTGAGCGGGTACTTCACTCCGTCGATGACGAGAGCCCCTTCCGCATGGCCGGCATCGACCGCGGCTGCTGGAAGAGCGATGAGAACGAGCACGAGAACCGCCCCGATGATGTGACGCATGCAACACCCCCCTGTGATTTGAAAGCGGGAGTGTAGCACCGCGTGAGGGCGTGGGGTGCCGGGAGTGGTGGATTCCGGCCGGCCGCGTATCAGTGGCTCCCACACTTCCGCCTCCCGAATAAAAGCGGCGCGCGGCCGCGTTCCCACCGAACGGCGCATCGTCCCGGTCCGTTGGATTGGCTGGCGTGCACCGGCCCTGCGTACGATCCTGGACAGCGTCAACGTCACACGGATCAATCCACCGAACGTTCCATCGCGCAAGTGCTCGTCACTCTGACGGGCGCGCCGCAAACGAAAAAAGAAAGAGAGTCATCAACGTGCCATTTTCCTCATTCGGACTTCACGCCGATCTTCTGCGCGGAGTTCAGGAGCTCGGATTCACCCGCCCCACACCGATTCAAAACGACGCCATCCCGCCGGCGGTCGCCGGAAAAGATGTTCTCGCCTGCGCCATGACCGGCAGTGGCAAGAGCGCGGCGTTCCTGCTGCCGATTCTCAACAAGCTGATTGGCAAAAAGCGCGGCACCACGCGCGCACTCATCCTCACCCCGACGCGCGAGCTGGCGGCGCAGATCGACGAGCATCTCCGCGACCTGGCGGTCCACACGCCCCTTTCCGGAGCCGCTGTTTACGGCGGCGTCGGCGCCGGACCGCAAGAGCACGCCTTCCGCAACGGCGTCGACGTGATCGTCGCAACGCCCGGCCGGCTGCTCGATCATTTTCAGTATTCGTATGCGAAGCTCGAAGGGCTCGAGATCCTCGTGCTCGACGAAGCCGACCGCATGCTCGACATGGGATTCCTCCCCGACATCCGCCGCGTGCTGAAGCATCTGCCTACGAAACGGCAGACGTTGTTCTTCTCGGCGACGATGCCGGCGGCGATCGTCGAGTTGTCGCGCGAGATGCTCAAGAACCCGGTCACGATCGCCATCGAGCGGAAGTCGTTGCCGGCCACCGGCATCACGCAGTCCGTTTTCCCGGTCTCGCAGGATCTGAAGATGCCGCTGCTGCAAGCGCTGCTCGATCGCGGCGAAGTCGAGAACGCCATCGTCTTCACGCGGACGAAGCATCGCGCCAACCGCGTCTACGAACAGCTCGAGAGGAGCAAGGTCAAGGTCGCGCGCATCCACGGCAACCGCAGCCAGATGCAACGCACCGACGCGCTGGCCGGCTTCAAATCGGGTCGTTATCGCATCCTCGTGGCCACCGACATCGCCGCGCGCGGCATCGACGTCGAGGCGCTCTCGCACGTCGTGAATTTCGACGTTCCGAACATGCCTGAGGATTACATTCACCGCGTCGGCCGCACCGCACGCGCCGAACTGACCGGCGACGCCATCACGTTCGTTGCGCCGGACGAAGAGAACGATCTTCGCGCCATCGAGCGCGCCATCAGCAAGCGCCTGCCGCGCATCACGCTGCCCGATTTCGATTACAAACAGAAACCGGCGGAGAAACTGGAGATCCCGATCCAGGAGCGCATCGCTGCCATTCGCGCGAAAAAGGCCGAGGATCGGGCAAGGGCGAAAGCGAAACTGGAGAGGAAGGGTGCAGGCTCGGGCCACGCTGCTGCATCATCGCGGCCGCCGCAGCGCAACGCGGGACGTCCGGCGGTTGCCGGACGCACACCACAGCGGAACGCGGCGCCGAGTCACTCCGCCGGACGCGGACCATCATCCGCACCTGCACGACGGCCGGCGTCGCCCTCGAGCAATCGTCCCAGCGGTTCTTCATCAGGGAACCGGCGGCGTCCGTGAAGGTCCTGATCTTCGGCGCGACCGGCTCGGCAGGCGGCAGTATTCTGCGCGCCTGCCTGGCCTCGCCGATCGTCGATGACGTTCGCACGATCACGCGAAAGCCGCTGGCGCTCGATCACCCGAAGCTTCGTTCATTCGTACACGACGACTTCCTCGATTTCTCGCCGGTCGCCTCAGCCTTCGATGACCTCGACGCACTCCTTTTCTGCCTCGGCGTCTCCGCCACGAAAGTTTCGAGCGACGAGTACCGAGTCATCACCCACGACTATGCGATGGCCGCGGCGCACCTGCTGAAGACTCGCAGTCCGCAAGCGGCGTTTCACTTCATCAGCGGCCAGGGCACGCGTCCCGGCAGCAAAATCATGTGGTCACGCGTCAAAGGCGAGACCGAAAACGATTTGATGGATCTCGTTGGCGCCGTCTGCTGGCGCCCGGCCGCAATCGACGGCGAGCCCGTGGGCACGTACCGAATGTTCCAACCGTTCTACCGCCTTCTTCGCCCCTTCCGCGGCCTCTACATCGCAGGCCAGGACTTCGGCCGGGCGATGTTGCAGGCGACGATCGAGAACATGCGCCGGCGCGTGATCGAGAACCGCGAGATTCGGGAGATCGCCGAGCGGGCAAAGATGTAGTTCCGCGATCGCGTGTGCCCGGCTCGTGCGGTCGACGCCCACGGTACTTACCCGCTGGGCCATATCTGCTAGAGTTGCCGCCCGGAAAATTCTGGCAACGAACGGAGCGTCATGGAATCGTCTCTCGAGATTGGCTTTTTGCGCGTTTCTGAAAAAGCAGCCATCGCCGCGGCCCGCACGATGGGCTATGGCAAACGCAAATACTCCGACCAGGTAGCGGTCGAGTCGATGCGCGAAGAGCTGAACCGGCTCAAGATGCGCGGCACGGTCGTCATCGGCGAAGGAGAGCGCGACAAGGCTCCCATGCTCTACGTCGGCGAGCCCCTCGGGCGCGGCTGGACCGAAGGCGAGATCTATCCCGAGATCGACATCGCGGTCGATCCGCTCGAAGGCACCAACCTCTGCGCCACCGGCTCGGCCAACTCCATCGCCGTCCTTGCGGCCTCCGAAAAAGGCGGCCTCCTCAACGCGCCCGACGTCTACATGGACAAGATCGTCGTCGGCCCGACTGCCGCGGAGCACGTGAGCCTCAACGCTTCCGTTCACGAAAATCTCAACCAGATCGCGGCAGCGTTTCAGCGCGACGTCGATGAGCTGACGATCGTCGTTCTCGACCGCGAACGGCATCACGACCTCATCGCACAAATTCGCGAGGCAGGAGCGCGCATCAAGCTGATCACGGACGGCGATCTTTCCGCAGGCATTGCCGCCGCCGTTCGCGGCACCGGCATCCACGCGGCCATGGGCATCGGCGGCGCACCCGAGGGCGTGCTGACGGCGTCGGCGATGCGCTGCCTCAACGGCCGGATGCAAGGCCGCCTCAAGCCTCTCGAAAAGTGGCAGGAGGAACGCCTGCACTCGATGGGCTACGTGGATGGCGAAAAGGTTTACGACACCGCGGAGCTGGCGTCGGGCAACGACATCATCTTCTGCGCGACCGGCGTCACCGACGGCGATCTCCTGCGCGGCGTCCGCTTCTTCGGCGGCGGCATCCGCACGTCATCGCTCTTCATGTCGCTCAAGTCGAACACGATCCGCTTCGTCGACACGATCCATCGCGAAGAGGGATCGCAGTTGGCGGTTTCGTTCGTTTGATTGGGCGCTGCAAAGTGACAAAAACGCGAGTCGCGTTCAATCAATAGCGCGCGAAGCGCAACCAACCGACAACCCGACAACCGACAACGCGACGGCCGCCGGGCCGTCGCAATTATCGCGTTCGCCGAACCAGCTCCGCATCGATCCCGTGAATCCGCATGTCGACGAGTTTTTCGACCGGGATGTTCGCGTAACCGGCGTCTTTGAGCTCGCGGATGTAGCTTGCGGACACGCCGTGAATGCGCATCGATACGAGCTGTTCCGCGGTCAGGTTGGCGTAGCCGAGGTCGCGGAGATCGCGGACGTAATCGACGGTGGCGCCGTGGATACGCAGCGTGACGAGATTGTTGGCGTCGAGATCGTGAACGCCGAGGTCCTTCATGCCGGTTGCGAACTCGGGGGAGACGCCGTGGATGCGGAAGTTCACGAGCTGCCGGGCGTCAGCTTGATAGCCAAGCGCGCGCATGCCGCGGATGAATTCGGGGGACACGCCGTGGATGCGGAACGTCACCAGCTCCTGGCCGTCGGGCTGATAGCCGAGCGCGCGGATGTCGCGGATGAATTGCGGGGTGGCGCCATGAAGGCGGAAGGCGAGGAGCTGCTGACTGTCGGGCTTGTAGCCGAGCGCATTGATCTCGCGCACGAATTGTGGGGTCGCACCGTGGATGCGGAAGGCGATGTAGCGATTGAGATCTTCGTGATAGCCGAGTGACTGCATCTCGCGGATGAAGGAAGCGGAAACGTCGTGCAGCGCGAGCGAGAAGAGGCGGTCGTCGTCGAGGTCGGTCGCGGCGATGCCGAGGGTGCGAAGCGTGGCGGCGTAGTTAGGATTTGGGGCGAACGTGAAACGGCCGACGCCTTCGCCATTGAGAAACGTTCCGGTGAAATGGATCGTGCCGGCGTCGCGCACGAGATTGAAATCGACGGGCGTCTCGGCCGTGGCGCTCATCTGCGCGGCGGTGAGGCCGGTGAACGCATTGCGCTCGATCGGCTGGCTGCTCTGGTTGTGATCGGAGACGAGCTGGAGCTGGAACTTTCCGTCATCGCGCGAGTCGTCGTGATTCGTGAGATGCCACGCGCCATGCTGCGCGGCGCGGGCCGTGAACGCGGCAAGAAAGAGAAAGAGGGCGAGTGCGATTGTGCGGTGCATGGCGTTCTCCTGGTTGGGTTGCTGGGTTGCCGGGTTGCTGGGTTGCTTGGTTGCCGGGTTTGCTGGGGATTGCTTGGTTGCTGGGTCTCGCGGTTGCGGAGTCTCGCAGGCTGGTGGTGAGTTGCTAATCTGTTCGCGTATCTCAGTCGCTGATCTCTGCTCTCACCGGGCCGCGCGACCTCATGACCACGCGACCCGGCAACTCAGCAACTTGGCAACCCGGCAACTTGGCAACTCAGCAACCCGCAACCTCACTTCACTTTGTACTTCGCCAGATCGCGAATGAAGTCGGCGTTCACTCCCATCGCGGACATCCGGACGAGATCCTTGACCGACAGGTTCGTGTATCCGGCGTCGCTGAGCGACTTGATGAATTCCGGGTTGACGCCCTGCGCGCGCAGCTCGACGAGCTCGTTCGCGGTCAGGTTGTGGTACCCGGCATCGTTCAACTGTTTGACGTATGCGGGGAAGACGCCCATGGCACGCATCTCTGCGAGCTGCTTGGTGGTGAGGCTGCTGTATCCGGCCGCCCGCATTTGCGCGACGTATTCGGCGGTGACACCGATGGCGCGCAACTCGGTGATGCCGCGGGCGCTGTCGAATTTGATTCCGGCATTGCGAAGCGCGCTGATGTACTCCGGAGTCACTCCGACAGCTCTCATCTCGGCGATCTCGTCAAGCGAAAGCTGGCCCAGTCCGGCGTTGCGCATCGAATCGATGTAGGCAGGCGTGACGCCGGTGGCGCGGAGCTCGATCAGATCATCGACGGTCAGCTTTCCGCCTTCGCCGATGTGATGACGTACACGCGGCACGCGCGGAGGCCGCGGCGCGCGCGCGGGACGAGGAGTGCCTGGCGTATCAGGCGGCTCGGGCGGTTCGGGCGTTTCCTGCTCGTACGCGTATTCATAACCGCGGACTGCACTCATAGCGAGACGCGGCGCCGTCGCTGCGATGGCGCGGACGGTTGGAGCGATGGCGATTCGCGGTGCGACCGCCGCGCGTGCAATCGGTGAGATGGCGATCATCGGCCGGCCTTCCCACATGAAAGCGCGCGGTGCAATCGGAGCGACGTTTCCTACGACGCCGCCAACGACACCGTCTGCAATGCCTCCGGCGATTCCTTCTGCGATGCCGCCTTCGACGCCACCTTCCACTCCGCCGTGAACACCTTCGATGGCTGCGCGCGGCGCAATCGCCGGGATCATCGAATCATTGGCATCCGCCTCGGGTGTCTCCGTCTCGACATCCGACTCCGCCGTTTCCGCTTTCACTTCGACGCTGCTTTGTGCCTGTTGCGGTTTCGTGGTGGCCGGCTTCGCGTCGCCTTTGGACTGCTCGCCGCGCAACGGAAGCGATGGCGCGATGATCAGCGCAACGAGGACGACGAGCAGGGCAGCGCCGGCGACAAAGCGCGACGGAGCGTTCGGCGATTCGACACGCGCTCCCGCCAGACGGCGGATGCGGCCGATGAGCGATCCGCCATTCGCGGCGATGAAGGCCTGCGCATCGGCGACGCGCAGCTCTTCGAGACGTGTCAGCGCGCGTGCGTAAACGAGGGCGTTGCCGGTGACGGAGACAGCCACGTCGTCGCAGCAATGCTCGCGCTCGACGCGGATGCGGTTCGAGATCCACCACACGGCCGGATGATAGAAGAGCAGGGTCTCGACGACGGCCTGCATCAAGTTGACGAAGAAGTCGTTGCGGCGGACATGCGCCAGCTCGTGCGCGAGGATCATCTCCATCTGTTCGGTGGAAAGTCCGGTGAGCGTGGCCGCGGGAAGCAGTACAACAGGACGAAGCCATCCGATGACGGTCGGCACTTCAACGGCAGCCGATTCCAGAAGCTGCACGGCCCGGCGAAGGTTGAGCGCGTGCGCCAGCCGCCGCGCGGCGCGCTGCCATTCCGGCGCAGCATTCGTCGCATTGCGTTTGGCAATCGCATGCGCGCGAAGCCATCCGAAAAGGAGCCGCACGGAGAGCAGCAGAACACCGACGAGCCAGATCAGGACGACTTTCGGGAGCTGGGCTTTGGCGAGTGCGAGGAAAGGGGTGTGGGATGTGGATTGTGGGGTTTGGGAAATGATTGCTGGCGAAGGCGACGATGTTTCTGCTGCCTCGTTAGTGAGGACTGGAATGGATACGCTCCCACCCCCCACGCCCAACTCCCCACTCCCTTCGTACGACCGATACGCCGTCGCTGCACCAAGAATCACGAGCACGACCAACGCGCCGCAGGAGGCAAGGTAACGCGCATTCGCGCTTTGCTTCGAGAGCAGAGCGAGCGTGGCCGCAAGGATCGCCGCGACGAGCAGACCCTGCCAGAGAAGGTGAACCAGCGCCCAGCCGATCGCCTGCGCCAGAGGAGTGCCCAGTAGGTTGCCCAGTGCGTTCATCGTTTTTCTCCTTCCAGGGTGTCGAGCAAATTGCGGATGGCGGTCAGCTCGTCAGCGCTTGCCTTGCGCCCCGAGAGTGCCTGCATCACGAGTTTGGTTGCGGAGCCGCCGAACGCGCGCTCGGCAAGATCGGCGAGAAGCTGGCGCTGCGTCTTCTGCTCGCCGTAGCGCGATTCGTAGACGTGCGCGCGCTCGCTCTCATCGCGAACGACCAGGCCCTTCTCGGTCATGATCTGCAGAATCTTGAGGACTGTGGTGTAGCCGGTGGAGCCATCCTTGTTGAGTGCGTCGTGGACGTCGCGGACGGTGCTCGGTCCGCGCTCCCAAAGCACGCCCAGGATGGCAAGCTCGGAGTCGGTAGGTCGTGGTGGTTGCCGGTCGGTCATGGTGGTTTCCTCTTGTACGCAAGCAATCATACGAAGTTTTTCGTGGATGTCAACGAAGAGTTTCGTAGAGAGGAGTTTTATCCGCAGATGGCGCAGATGAAACGCAGATTTCAATCTGTGTTGATCTGCGTTATCTGCGGATAAAGCCTTTCGCGAACCGGCATCAGGAAGGTCCGGCGCGCCAGCTCGGAGTCGAGCGTGGCGCGGTCGTAGTAGACGTCGAGCACCGAGGGCTTCCATGTAAGGAGGTCAGCGTTGTCGCGAGCGAACGATTCGAAATCATTCGCCGGCATGCGCTCCATCCGTTCGTGGATCAGCAGCATGTACGCCCAGGTGATCGTGGCGTGATACAGCCCGGGGCTTCCCTTCGACGCCGCAAACCGTTTGAGCGACGTCGTGAATCTCTCGAGCGCTTCCAGCAGGGGATGCTCGCGCAGATAGATCCAGGCGAGGCGAACATGATCGCGATGATGAAAGTCAGTCAGCGTGCACGCTTCGAAGGCATCGACAAAGTCGCGGTCGTTCATAGGATTCGCTCTTCTTGTTACACGCGGAGTGGTCGTCTCCGTGTCCTCCGCGTCTCCGCGTGAACCGTTTTTCCGTTCACGACTTGCGAACGCGTTTCCTCGGAGACGCCTCCTCGATCAACTTGTGCGAGTCCGCAGCGCTCAACGTCAGCCCATAAATCTTGCGAAGATCCCCGATCTTCTTCAGCGACGAGCTCCCGAACGGCGCCTTCCCCTCGAAGGCATGCAGCACGATCCCTTCGATCAAATCCCCCAGCGACATGTCATGTACCTCAGCCATCGCCTTGAGCACCTTGAGAATCCGTTTCTCGATGCGTATCCCGGTCTGAACGCGTTCGACGGTGGTTGTCATGGTATGATGGTACCACGGTACATGTGTATTGCAATTACAACCCTGAGTCTCTCCAGTTATGGATTTGCTGGCTCTCGAGCACTGTCAGGATCGGTGAGTAGTGAGTAGCCCGGACACGAAAATTAAGCGACAATCGACGCTGTTTCCAATCAACGTTACGAGGAGGAACGATGACCACACGCGAAATGCTGCACGGAATTGTCGATGAGCTGCCCGAGGCGGACCTCGTGATGGCGGTTCGTATTCTCCGAGGGATCGAGCGTGTACCTGCTCCGTTGGAAATTCTTCTCGCGAACGCGCCGCTCGACGACGAGCCGTTTGATCCATCCGACCTCGAAGGAACGGATGAAGGTCCTCTCATTCCTCACGATGAAGTCATGCGTGGCTTTCGGGAATGAACCGCGCGATCTACTGGGACCCAAAGGGGCGAAAGGATCTCGAAGCTCTCGACCGGCAGGTGAGACGCCGCATTCAATCGGCGATCGAACGTCTTGGCGGCGATAGCGCTGACGTACGACGTCTTACAGGCATCGTCCCGCCACTCTTTCGTTTTCGCGTAGGCGACTGGCGCGTCCTTTTTCGTTTTGATGAAGAAAAGATAGTCATTCTGCGCGTTCTTCCGCGCGACAAAGCCTATCGATGACGTCCCCGAGGAGTGCGGGCGTCTTCGCCCGCGGCCGCCGGGCGTCCCGCCCGGCGGTGTGGCGCCGAATGCGTTCGCCTCGTCAGCGTTTGGTAACATCGCGCCACTCGAACGTCCGCAGTTTTGGGGAGCGCACTATGAATCGCTATCGCACCTTGATCGCAGCCGCAATCGCGGCATTCACCCTCTTCTCCGGAACCAACCTCGCCGCCGCCGACGATTTCGCCAACGTCAAGCGCGAGATCGCCAAGCGTCACGACGAGGCGGTCAAGCGCCTTCAGGATTGGATCGCGCTTCCGTCGATCGCTGCCGAGGATCGGAACTATCCGGCGGGCGCGGAGTACATGGCCAAGCTGGCGCTCGACGCTGGATTCCAGCACGCCACCGTCATCAGTACCGACGGCAAGCCGGGCGTCTTTGCCACGCTCGATGCCGGCGCGCCGAAGACGGTCGGGCTCTACTTCATGTACGACGTCAAACAGTTCGATCCGGCGGAGTGGACTTCGCCGCCGCTCGAAGCGCGGCTCTCGACAAACCGAACATCGGTAAGTCGGTCGTCGGCCGCGGCGCTGTGAATCAGAAAGGTCCGGAGGCGGCGTTTCTTGCGGCGATGCACGCGATCCGCGGCGCGGGGCGGAAGATGCCGGTCAATCTCGTGCTGGTCGCCGAAGGGGAGGAGGAGATCGGCTCACCGCACATCGGGCAGCTCGTTCATCGCCCCGAGGTGGAGGCGGCGTTCCGGAAGACAACGGGCGTGTTCATGCCGGCCGCCTCGCAAGACCTCGACGGCATCGTCACTGTGAGCCTCGGCGCGAAAGGCGTCGTCGAGTTGGAGCTGGTGTCGAGTGGCGAGAAGTGGGGACGTGGTCCGGCGAAAGACATTCATTCATCGTTGAAGGCAATGGTCGACAGCCCGGCGTGGCATCTGATCAAGGCGCTCGACACGCTCGTGTCGGCGGACGGCAACACGATCGCGATCGACAACTATCCGCAGCCTCGGCCGCTCAACGCCAACGAGAAAGCGATGATCGCCAACGCGTCGAAGCTTCGCAGCGAAGCGCAATCAAAGAAGTCCCTCGGCGTCCAGCACTGGATTGGCGATCTGCCCTGGGTCGAAGCCAGCGAGCGGCTGGAGTCGCAGCCGACGGTGAACATCGAAGGCCTCGTCGGCGGCTACACCGGTCCGGGCGGCAAGACGATCCTCGCGCATCGCGCGGTCGCGAAGATCGACATGCGTCTCGTGCCCGACATGAAGAAAGACGATGCCGTCGCCGCTCTCAAGGCGCATCTCGCCAAACGCGGCTTCGGCGATATCGAAGTGAACGTCACCGGCGGCTACGATCCGACGAGCACTGCCGCCGCTGCGCCGCTGATCCAGTCGCAAGTCACCGTGCTGAAACGCGCAGGCATCGATCCTGTCCTCTGGCCGCGCAACGCCGGCTCGTACCCTGGCTACGTCTTCACCAATCCGCCGCTCAGCCTCCCCAGCGGCCATTTCGGACTCGGCCACGGCAGCGGCGCGCATGCACCGGACGAGTACTACGTGATCGACTCGACGAACCCGAAGGTGCAAGGGTTTGATGGCGCGGTGATGTCGTTCGTCGAGTACTTGTACGAGTTGGGGAAATAGCCTTTCACGCGAAGGCGCGAAGACGCGAAGTGCTGAAGAGGCTCATTCCTGTTTCGTTGAAACGGACGATCCGGCGCTATCAGCAGGAGCGAGAAAAGGCGCGTCTGTTCGGCGACCTTGCTTCGATGGTTCCTCCAGTCGAAGAGATGTTCGACGGGCCCGGGAATCTGGCGGAGTTCAAGGCGAACGGCGAGGAATTCCTGAACATCTACAAGGAAATCTGCGGGCTTCAGCCCGACGAAAAAATGCTCGACGTCGGCAGCGGCATCGGCAGAAAGACGCTGCCATTGACGCAGTATTTCGATGATGAAGCGGTGTACGAGGGCATTGACATCGCCAAGGTGGGTGTCGATTGGTGCCGCGACAGAATCACCAGCCGGTTTCCGAACTTTCACTTCCAGCAGATCGACGTTTACAACAAGTATTACAACCCGCTCGGCAGATACCAGGCGTCGGAGTATCGATACCCATTCGCCGATGAATCGTTCACGTTCGTCATGCTCGGCTCTGTGTTCACGCACATGCTGCCCGCTGACTTGGAACACTACTTGTCAGAAGTTCGTCGCGTGCTGACGGCTGGTGGGCGCTGTCTCATCTCCTACTTCCTTCTCAACGACGAATCGCGGCGGCTCATCGAGGCAGGCAAAAGCTCTTTCGATTTCAAGTACGAAGTCGACGGATGTCGCACGATCTCCCGCGAAGTGCCCGAAGAGGCCATTGCCTTCGACGAAGCGCTGATCAGGCGTTTCTACGAAAAGGCGGGGCTGAAGATCGTGTGGATCGATTACGGCTCCTGGTGCGGACGCGCCGAATATCAGAGCACGCAGGATCTGATTCTCGCGGTCAGGGCGTAAGCATCCCCGCGGTTCGAGGCCGCCCGCCGAAAAAAGATTAGGCAACCGTGGAAAAGCCGCGAGAGCCGTCCCTCTTCTCCGATGTAAGCGGCAAACCAACTCGCTGCCGCGGTTCTTTTTAGGGAAGGTTTTTGGTGGGAGCAGGCAACCCCAGTCCATTACTGAACCGACCCGCGTCGAGCACCTCTTTGGAGAGAGAGAGGCTCAATTACATCGTCCTGGTCCGAGAAAAAAGAGGGAGAACGCAAATGTCATCCAATCGCTCGTGGTGTGCTCGTTTGTTCGCGGTAACCATTCTCACGCTAGCCGTTTCGGCGATCGCGCTGTTCGCGGCGCCACCGCTGCCGGGCGCAATTTTCACGACGGATGGCGCCTGCAACGGCACCAATCTGAACATCTTCGCGTCGAAGGCGGACGTCTTCGTCAACGGCGGCCCGGCCCATCCAGGTGCTGCCAGCCTTCCCGACGGAAGATACTTCCTGCGCGTCACCGAGCCGAACGGCGCGCAGCTCGGTAATCCACCGCGTGACGGAAGCAACAATCCAATCGCAACGGTCACCGTGGCCGGCGGCGGATTCGTGCAGTGCTACAACTTGTGGGCGAGCGTTGTGAAGCAGTCCGACAGCAGCATCGGATACGACGACACCACGAATTCCGGCGGCGAGTACAAAGTGTGGGTCAGCACCACCGCGGACTTCATCAACAGCTCCACGAAGACCGACAACTTCAAGGTCAGGAACGCTCCTGTCGTCAATCCCGGCCACCTGCACGTCCTCAAGTTCTATGACGCGAACGCGAACGGCCGGTACGACAGCGGCGAAACGCTCATCACCGGCTGGCAGGTCGCCATAGCCGACCAGGAGATCAACTGGTTCGATCACAGTTGGACCGATTACATCCGCTCCACACCAGTCGATCTCGTGGGCGATCCCGGCACGTATCACGCCGGCGAAGCGATGCCGAATGAGTCGAACTGGAGATTCATTGCGGCCACCGCCGCGGACGGCAGCATGGTCATCACGAATCACGTCGATACATCGATCGCCGACGGCGACGACAAGACGATCCGTTTCGGAAACCTCTGCCTCGGCGCCGGCGGTGGATTGACGCTCGGATACTGGTCGAACAAGAACGGTCAGTCGTCGTTCAACAACATTCCGAACGCACTTGCCGTGCTCACCGCTCTCAATCTTCGCAATGCCGCGGGAACGAATTTCGATCCGGCGAATTACAAACAGGTTCACGACTGGCTGCTCAGCGGCAATGCCGTGAACATGGCCTACATGCTCTCCGTCCAGATGACGGCAATGACGTTGAATGTGGCCTCGGGTGGCGTCAACGGATCGCGTCTGCTCTACGCGCCGGGGACGAACAGCGCGAATCAGTTTGGCTACGCTTCGGTCAATGCCATCCTCGGCGAGGCAAACGCCAGCCTCGGCGCGAACGGCTCGACGCCGGATGGTTCGCCGGTCCGCGCCTACCAGGAAGCGCTCAAGAATGCGCTCGACGCCGGCAACAACAACCTGAACTTCGTGCAGACGTCGCCCTGCGGCTTCTCATTCGCGCAGTAAGCGTTCCGCTGTTTCCCTCCATGAACGCGGCGGCCATCGAGGCCGCCGCGTTCGTTTGTGTGGCGGCGAAAGCATCGCCAGCTCCTGATTTGTCCGAGTCGCCGCCGATAGCGCCCGCCGCAGGTGATGCCGTTCGTCGAGTGGCTTGAGAGCCGTGCATCATTTAGGTGACCGCTGGAGCTTCAATGCTGCAGCGACGATTGGCTTGGCCCACTCAGGTGTCAGGAGCATTTCCTTGGCTCGTGGAGCGACTATTCTTCCCAGCCGGCAGTGCAGAAGTAGGCGCGGCTCGGGGATCGATCCATGGGCGGGACTCCTCTCCTCGCTGTTGTCGTAAACGCGAAGGTCGGTCAAATGAGGCAGGAGCGCGATGAGATTCCGCCGTGAAGTGTCCCAGCGCTTGCGAATCATCTCCTCTGGAATGTCATGCCCGCCGGAAACGACGCGGGAGCGTACGCGAGCGATATGGTGCTCCGGACTGGCGAGGCCAACGAACCAGACGATCACGTGGATACCGGCACGGGCTGCGTCCATGAGCAGAGCGGGGATCGTGTTGCCACCCAGAGTTGTCTCAATTGCGTGGCTGAATCGACCGTTGATGGCTGACTCCAACTGACGTCTGCCTTCTTCCCATGCGAGGGCATTTGCCTTGTCCACGGAGCAACCCTTCGCCGCGCTGATCCGCCTTGCTGCTTCGTCCGGATTGAAGTAATCGACTCCGCGCTCGCGGATGATCTTGCCGCCGAGTGAGCTCTTTCCTGCGCCGTTGACGCCGGCGAGAACAAGAATTTTCGGCGAGTCCGAAAGAGCCGATGGCATCAGCGCTTACGACGGCCAGCGTTTGCCGCTTTGGCGATTTCTGCCGGTGTCGCGTCAAACGCTTCTTGCAATTTTCGCGAAGCACCCGGCTGACGAAGAACAGCCAGCTCACGATCGAATTCGGCGCGAAGAGCAGCCAGCGGGTCATGGGCCGCCGCATCGTTCTTGAGTTTGGTATACCGCTCCATCGAAACGACGACCACTTCGGGGCGGTTGTAGTTCGTGACAACTACCTCGCCCTTGGCGTTTGCTTCTTTCACGATGTCACGCCAATGGCTTTTCACGTGCGAAGCGGCTCGATTGGAAGGGGAGTGTTTCTTTTGAGATTCCATGCAGACAGTTTGGCATATGTTGGGCATCTTGTCTAACATATTTGGCGCAGTACCACTCCGCGTCTCCGCGTGAAAATGGTTGCCTCTTCCCCCATAATGCCTCCAGCGTTTGGGACGCATCCAGTCCGCGGAAAGGGCAGTGCCCACCCACTGAATCATCGAAGGCACGAACCTTCTTTCAGCCTGACCGCGCGGACTCCAGGCATGCGATGAAAGGAGCTTCGTTTTGTCAGATGCTGTCCCTCTTCCGCGCCATCCCCACCTCGGCTACTACAAGAAACTGGCGAAAGATCTGCTCGCGGCGATTGCTGACGATGATCCGGCCGCGCTACGCGAATGGGTGAAGCGGTTTGCTCTCGCCGATGAGATCGAGCGTGTCGAGTCGCACATACGATCCGCGAACATCGGCAAGCTTGCCGGCGCGCAGTTTTTCATCGCCCGTGCGCACGGGTTTGCGAGCTGGCCGAAGTTTGCGCGGCATGTCGAGGAGATGCAGCACGATGGCTCCGCGGATGCGCAATTCGAAGCCGCCGCGGATGCGATCGTTTCGGGCGACATCGCCACGCTCCAGCGCCTGCTCGACGAACGTCCCGAGCTGATCCGGCAGCGATCGAGCCGCGATCATCGGTCGGCGCTTCTTCATTATGTTTCTGCGAATGGCATCGAAGACTTTCGGCAGCGCACGCCGCCGAACATCGTCGCCATCACGCGGCTGCTGCTCGATGCCGGTGCCGATGTGAATGCGGAATCCGATGCGTATGACGGGCACTCGATGACGCTTGGACTCGTTGCCACGAGTGTGCATCCCGAGGTGGCTGGGGTGCAGATCGAATTGCTGGAGTTGCTGCTCGCGCGTGGCGCGGCGATCGAGCGCGTGCCGGGCGAAGCGGTGCGCGGATGTCTGGCGAACGGACGGCCGCTGGCCGCGCGATTTCTCGCGGATCATGGCGCGTATCTCAACTTCGAGGATGCCGCAGGCGCAGGGCGCCTTGATCGCGTGAAGGACCTCGTTGCGACAACATCAAGCGAAGAGCTTGGAAAGGGATTCGTCTGGGCGTGCGCGTACGGACACAACGACGTCGTTTCGTTGCTGCTCGACCACGGTGTCGAGCCCGGAACCGGCGCCAACATCGACATGACTGGCCTTCACCTCGCCGCGCACGAAGGCCATCTCGATACAGTGAAACTTCTTCTGGCTCACAACGCGCCAATCGAAGCGAAGAACGTCTACGGCGGCACCGTTCTCGGCGGGACGCTATGGTCCGTCATTCATCATCCGAGGCCGGCGCATCGCGAGATTGTCGAGACGCTCCTCGCCGCTGGGGCGAAGGTTGGCGACGACTGGTTCACCGGCAATCGGAGTATCGACGAGCTGCTACTCCGGCGTTAAGTGGGCAGAAAAGCGGTCACGCGGAGACGCGGAGGGCGCGGAGAAAATCTCCGCGCCCTCGCTCGAAAATCAGTGGTGTGAGAACGGCGGCTGCAGCGGCGCGACGTAGACCACCGTCATCATGCCCGTGTCCTCGTGCGAGAGGATGTGGCAATGGATGACGTAGTAGCCTGAGTAGTCGACGAAGCGGCTGCGCAGCTTGAAGTAACCGGGGACCTTGGTGCCGCTTGTGTTGCCGGCCCAGGTCACGTTGAGGCCCGTTGGGATCGGGAAGACGTCCCACCAGATTCTCTCCGTCGGCGGCGGCTGCGGCGCTGCCGCGCATGGCTTCCAGCTCGCCGGATCGTTGGGGTTGAGGTAGCACTGCCCTTCCAGCGGCGCCGGTGAGTTGAGGAAGACGTAGCGGGGAATGTCCATGGTGAACTCGGTCTGCGGCACGGCAGTCGAGCCGATGGCACCTGTCAACGTGAGCGTGGTGTTGTCCTGCACGCTGAGAACGATTCTCCTTCCTGTGCCGGGGATGTTGAGGACCCAGCCGGGACGGATCTCGGTGGTGAAGGTCGTGCCGTAGCCAGTCACGGTCGCCGAGCTTGCAGGAATGCTGACCTTTCCCGTGCCCTTCGCGCTCCTCATCGTTTCATTCGGCGTGAACACCTCGCTGATCTGAAACGGGTTGATGTGAATGTGGAACGGATGGGCGATATTCGTCCCTGCGTAGCTCTCGTTGACGATCTTCCACTCCTCGGTCTGATTCATCAGAACGAGCGCGCCAACCTCTCCGTTGAACTGCTTTCCGTCGATCGTCTGCTTCGTGAAGCCAGGCGTCCCTGAATTCCTGTTCGTTGCGAAGACGATCGTCTTTCTTCCCGTGATCTCGGTGTCCTTGATGTCATCCAGGAACGGCGGCTGGGTAGGCCCCGGATCCATGAAGGGCACGTCTTTGTCGCCGGGCTGGGAGGCGGTGGTCTTGATATTGAGCAGCGTTTGCAGAGTTGTCGTGGGAATCGACGGATCCATGGTCAGCATCGCGTTGATCGGATAGGTCGCACCCTGGGCATGCGGCGCTGTTTTCACCAGCAAATCGGCGCGGTTGCCGGAAGCCAGCACGATGTCTTTGTTTTCGCTGGCCTTGTAGTTCCTGTCGGTAAGCTGCACGCCGTCCTGCGCCAGTTGTCTCCACGTCAGGCCGGCGGGCACTTTGAGGATCAGCGTCGTGCGGGCAGACGTGTTGGCGATGCGCCACATTTGCACGGCGCCCGGTTTCATCGTCACGGTCGGCTGCAACCGGCCGTTCACCGAAAAGTAGGTTCCCGGGCTCGACACGTTGCCGCCTTCGCGCCTCGGAATGCCGCCGATCTGGTTGAGGACGATGACCTGCTGCGTGATGCGGCCGTAGGTGTTGTCGTAGAACGCGTTGATCTGTTTGTCGTAGTCGCCTTCGATGACCATCACGCCAGTCATGCCGTTGGCGACATTGAGCGTCGTCGAGCCGTGTTTGTGGGCGTGATACCAGTGCGTTCCAGGCGCCTGTCCCATGATTACGGGCTTCCCGGTCAGTGCATCGTCGTGCTCCATGGAACCTTCGCCGTGGGAAGCGGCCGTTGGGACTGTCGGTGGGTTGGGTGTCCAGACGGGAAGGCGATAACAGTAAGGAAACGCGCCGATGTAGTTCTGCGGAAACGCGCCGTTCTGGATCGCGTTCTGGTTTGCCGCGAACAGTTTTGGCTGCGCCGGCGCCAGCAGTTTGTCCTGATCCGTGCGATATCCCTGAGGCAGTTGGTTCCAGATCCGTGGCCATATCTGCGCGCTGCCGGGGTTGTTCACGTTCTTCTCGCAATCGCCGAAGAACTGCGCGAACTGGTCCTTCACGCTCGCGGCCGTGATCGACGGCGTACGCGCGGCGCTGTTCGATCGCGGCGTGGGGACGATCTCGAGAAACACGTTGTCGGCCGTGGAGTTTGGACTCGTGTGCGTGCCGTGATAGTGAACGTTCGTGAAGACCGACCCGTGGAAGCAGTTGGGCATCGAGTCGGTCTGCGGATAAACCTGACCGGTAGTGCCACTGCCCTGCACCTGGTCGCAGTCGCCGGTGTCGGTGCCTGGGAAATTGAGCGGGTCGATCTGATTCAGGAAGGTCAGCTCGACGAGATCGCCGACTTTTGCGCGAATCGTCGGGCCCGGCTCGGGAAGCACCGTCGGGGCGTTGGGCTGTTGACTGTCCGGCGCCGGCTCGTGATTCCGATACGTGCGCACCCATTGCGTATTGCAGGTGATGTTAGCGGTCGTGATCGGTCCGGTCGTCACCCGCGTTCCTGTTGGAAATGCGATGAGCTGTTTTTCACCGCTGGTGACGAGCGTTCCGTGAACTGTCTGCTTCGCCTCGTCGCGGACGCCGATCTCGGCCGGCGATTTCAACTCTCCGCCGATGAGCTGAGCGCAGGTCACTTGCGCCTTCATCGCCGGCGCGAAGAAACCGCCGAGGAGGGCCATCAGGAGCAGGGCCTTCACGATGATCGAGCCGGCCTCGTTTCCATGGCCCGGCTCGCTGCATCGGTACGTGACGGTCGCCGCCGCGCCCGGCACTTTGAGCGCCGGCTTCGACGACTGCCATGCTGGTGCGGGCATCGGTACCTGCGGACTTTGCCCGTCGACGACGATCGTGTGGTTGGCATCGCTCCGGTTCGACCAGAAGACGGTGTCACTGACAGCTACGGTTAATGGGTTGGGATCAAACGTCGCTGATCCCGCCGGACCGGTAATTACGATAGGCCATTCCGCCATGGGAACCCTCCTTATCTCTCTCTATAGTTAGGAGTAACGACCGCAGCCATAACCCTACCTCAAAACAGGAACATTCGTTCCAAAATCGGAGGGTTGAGGTGGCTTTGCGTGATAGCGGGAATCGTCCAGATTACGCGAGACCGTTGTCTGTCGCCCGCTGAAGCGGGCTCCGGGTTCATGGAAACTCGAAGAACCCACGGCTAAAGCCGTCGGCTAAAGCCGTGGGCTACGGATCTCATCATGGGTTTTCGCGCATCAACGTGCAACGCTGCGAAGACCCGTAGCCCACGGCTTCAGCCGTGGGTCCGCGGAGTCGAACCATATTTTCGAGCCCGCTTCAGCGGGCGACAGATGGATCGCGCGACAAGGCGACATCGATGGGAACGAGCGACGCCTCAAGGCCCTTACGCCGGTCCCCATCACGATCACTCTCCATCAACTCCAGAAGGGCGGCGTTGTCGTCCAGATCGACACCCGGATGAAGATCTTGTCCGCGGAATGTGGGCAGCTCGATGCGACGCAGCGTCCGCTTGCCCTGCCGCTCTTCTGCAAACGCGCCAATGCCCTCAGTCAACTCGTCAAACAGATTTCGCGGGGCGGCGGGTTCTGTTGAGGTCTTGTCGCTCGTCTTCATGTGTGGGGTTGATATACGCAAGTTGCGCATCAGCGATTGAGTTGGCTTCTTTACTACACTCTCCCCATGAAAACTCTCCTTCTCGCCCTCTTCCTCGCCACCACCGCCACCGCCCAACCCATCGTCATTCGGGCGGCGCGCGTCATCGATGGGCGAGGGAGCGTCGTCGAGGATGCCGCGGTTGTGGTTGATGGATCGAAGATCGTTCGCATCATCCCGCACGCCTCCGCGCTGAAAGACGTCACCCTCGACCTCGGCGACCGCACGATCTTGCCGGGTGGCGTCGATACGCATGTGCACATCGGCTGGCACTTTGATGCGAAGGATGGGCGGTCGCACGATGATGAGACCGATCGTAACGAGACACCTCAGGAGGCCGTGCTTTACGCGGCGGAAAATGCGGTGCGCACGCTGGAGGCTGGCATCACCACCGTGCAGTCGCTTGGCGCGCCGGTCGACAAACCGTTGCGCGATGCCATTGCGCGCGGGACGTTGCCCGGGCCTCGCATTCTCACGGCCATCGATCCGATTTTCGACGACAAGCTGACGCCTGATGCGTTGCGCGCGGCAGTCGACAAGCTGGCCGCCGAAGGTGCGGATGTCGTCAAAGTCTTTGCCTCGCAGAGCATTCGCAGCGGCGGCGGGCCGACCATGTCGCAGGAGCAGATGAACGCGATATGCGGACAGGCGAAGACGCATCACCTTCGCGTCGCGGTTCACGCGCACGGACCGGAGAGCGTGCGGCGGGCCGTGCTCGCTGGCTGCACGTCGATTGAGCACGGAGCGCTCATCGGGCAGCCAGAGCTCGATCTGATGGCGGCGCATGGCACGTATTTCGATCCGAACATCGACCTTGTCTTCCGCAATTACTTCGAGAACAAGTCCCACTACCTCGGCATCGGCAATTACACCGACGAAGGGTTCGCACAGATGAAGCTGGCAGTGCCGAAAGCGCTGCATGTTTTTCAACTGGGCCTGGCCACGCCGCGCCTGAAGATCGTCTTCGGGACGGACGCGGTTGCCGGATCGCACGGCCGGAACTTTCAGGAGCTCGAGTACCGCGTCACGACCGGCGGGCAGAAGGCGATGGACACGATCACCTCGGCCACCTCGCTCGCCGCGGAATCGCTCGGCCTCGGCGACCGCGTCGGGACCATCGCTCCCGGTTACGAAGCCGATCTGATCGCGGTCGATGGCAACCCGCTGCGCGACATCACGGCTCTCTCGCATGTGTCGTTCGTGATGAAAGGCGGAACGCTGATTCGCAGATGACGCAGATGAGAAGCAGATAAAGGCTGCGGTTTTCCTCTGCGTCTATCTGCGACATCTGCGGATAAAAACCGGTCTGGCCCTTGCAGAGGCTGGTGAGGTTTCCGGATATATCGAGTGATTCAGCGGCGGATGTGGTTGCGCGACCACATCCCCGAGCAACCCAGCAGTGAGGAGCTCCCATGATTACGATTCCCACCGAACCGATTGGAAGCATTCCGCGCCCTCTCGAGCTGATCGAGGCCATCGAGCGCCTCGGCGACGCGAACGATCCGGCGCTCGATCCTCTTTACGACGCGGCCATCCGCGACACCATCGCCCGCTTCGAGGACACCGGCTCGCCGGTGATCACCGACGGCGAGCAGCGCAAGTATCACAACTTCTGGACCTACTCGGTGCACGGCCTTTCGAACACCGCGCCGGACGGATTCAAGATCCCATTTTCGGCCGGTCACACGCGGCGCATGCCGCGGCTCACTGCCGGTCCGTTCCGCTACCGGCGTCGTGCGGACAGTTATCTCGACGTCGCGCAGCGATACGCGCAGTGTCCCATCAAGCAGGCCGTCATCTCTCCATCGGCGCTCAGTCTCATGTATCCGCCGGAAGGCATCGAAGGCTACGCGACGGAAGAGTTCATCGACGATCTGCTCGACGAGCACGAAGCGGAGGTCCGGCACTGTCTGGCCAAAGGAGCGGTCAAAGTACAGATCGACTTCACCGAGGGCCGGCTGGCGATCAAGATCGATCCGTCGGGAAATCTCCTCAACAGTTTCATCGATCTCAACAACCTCGTGCTTTCTCGGTTTTCAGCCGAGGAGCGGGCGAAGATCGGCGTACACACGTGTCCGGGCGGTGATCGCGACTCTACGCACAGCGCGGAAGTGGACTACGCCGATCTGCTTCCGAGTCTGTTCCAGCTCAAGGTGGGAAACTTCTGCATCGCGCTGGCCGGCGAGAAGGACCGGAAGCACGTCCTGAAGATCATTCGCGAGTATCTGAAGCCCGATCAACGCGTCTTCGTCGGTGTCGTCGCTCCGATCGATCCTCACATCGAAACGCCCGAAGAAGTGATGGAGCGTGTGCTCGAAGCGGCGGAGTACATACCAGTCGCCCAGCTCGGCACGACCGACGACTGTGGCTTCTCGCCGTTCTGCGACGACACCTCGACGACGCGCGATACCGCCTTCGCCAAGATCCGGGCCCGGGTCGAAGGCACCGCTCTCGCAGCAGCAAGGCTCGGAGGAAACTGATTGGAGGCGCTGCCCCATGACGACGAGATACACGACGACGAGGACGAGCGGCTTCGTTCGGTCGCCATTCAAAACTCGCAAAGCATCCTGCTGGCGCGGCAGCGTGCCGAGCAGGACCTCGTCGCGGCCAAGGAAGCGCTCGAGTTACGCACCGAGGAGCTGGAGAGCGCGAATGAGCTGATTCGGACGATCGCCGAAAACGCCGCTTCAGGACTTCTCATGCTGGACGATCACGGCATCGCCACGTACATGAATCCCGCGGCCATCGAAGAGACCGGCCACACATTGGAAGAGATGGCCGCGGGGTCGCTGCACGATGTTCTTCACGCGCCCTACGAGCGCGGAGGTCACCTGGCGGAAGAGTGTCCGATCCGGAACGCGCGCGAGCAGATGAAGCCACTCAAGAATCATCGCGACGTCTTCCTGCGAAAAGATGGATCGACGTTTCCCGTCTCGTGCGCCGTCTCGCCGCTGCAACGCGACGGCCACGCTTCCGGCGCCGTCGTCGAGTTTCGCGACATCACCGAGGAACTGCTCGCGCAGAAGACGCTCGAGGACGCCAACCGCCGCAAGGACCAATTCCTCGCCACGCTCTCGCACGAATTGCGAACGCCGATGACCGCCGTACTCGGGTGGGCGCGCATGCTGAAACTGGGACTCTCGGAGAGTGAGACAGCCGAGGCGCTCGATGCCATCGAGAAAAGCGCCGAGATTCAGGCGCAGCTCATCGACGACGTACTCGACGTCTCGCGGATCGTGGCTGGCAAGATGACGTTCAAGCCCGTCCCGATCGACGTCAGCTCCGTTCTCCAGGCAGCGATGACGACCGTGCATCCTGCCACCGCCGCGAAAGGAATCGAGATTCTTGCCAGCGTCACGCCGCGCCTGCCATCCATTCTTGGCGACGAAGGCCGGCTGCAGCAGATCATCTGGAACCTTCTCTCCAACGCCGTGAAGTTCACGCCGGTCGGCGGCGCGATCACCGTGCGGCTGGTTCAGGTTGACTCCATCCTGCGCCTCACGGTGCAGGACAACGGAAAAGGGATCGAGCCTGGTTACCTGCCGCACGTCTTCGAGCCGTTCAGCCAGGAAGATGGGACGATGACGCGCTCGCACGAAGGGATCGGCCTCGGACTGTCGATCGTGCGCTCGCTGGTCGAGCTTCACGGCGGGCGGATTCGCGTGGCCAGCGAGGGTGCGGGCCGCGGCGCCACATTCACGGTCGAGTTTCCGATCATGGAAGCGCCGCCGGTCGTGAAGCGCATCGCGCCGCGCACCGAGGTTCCGTTTGCGAAGAGTGCGGAGTCGGAATTGCCCAAGCTGACCGGGATCAACATCCTCGTCATCGACGATCAGCCGCTGACACGAGAGCTGGTGACCGCCGTGTTTCGCCGCGCCGATGCCGGCGTCTGCGTGGCCAGCTCCGTGCGCGAAGGCGTGGCGCTTTTCCGTAGCGCGAGGCCGGACATCGTCGTATGCGATCTGGCGATGCCGGTGGAAGATGGATTCGCGTTCGTGCGCGCGGTCCGGGCGATGCCAGAGCCTGCGAACGCCACTCCGGTGATCGCGATGACCGCGTTCGGCCGGCCGGAAGAACGGCAATACGCGCTCGCCGCCGGATTCGACGAGTACCTGAAAAAACCGGTCGATCCGCTCGACCTGGCCTCGACCGTTCTCCGTTCGCTGGCGCACCGTTGAACAGGTTCACCGACTGCTAGACTCGAAATTCGCCTCATGACCTCCGCCCCGCTTCGCTACGCCGCCGCCATCGCGATGGGCATCGCGTCGATCCTCATTCAACTGGCTGCTCCGTCGGTGTTTCGGGGTATGCCGTTCTTCCTTTTCTTCGTGGCCGTGTTTCTGTCGGCGCTCGCCGCCGGTCTCGGCCCGGCCATTGTTGAGACGATCTTCGCCACGCTACTGACGTCGTACTTCTTCCATCCCGGTGGCATGCAGACCGCGTTGTTCTTAGTCACCGGTATCCTCATTTCATGGTTCGTCAGCTCGAGCAGGCAATGGGAAGAGGCGCAGAAGAACGCGGAAGTCGATCACCTCACCACGATCGCCAACGTCGCGCCGGCCATCGTCTGGATCACCGACGCGGAGAAGAAATGCACGTACGTCAATGACCGCTGGCTGGAATTCAGCGGCCGTACGCGCGAAGAGGAGCTCGGCTTCGGCTGGTTGAGCGAGATGCACGAGGACGACATCCCCGCCTGCATGGAGCGTTTCGAGCGCGCGTTCGCATCGCAATTGCCGGTCGACATCGAATACCGGCAGCGCCGCCACGACGGCGTCTATCGCTGGATGCTGAGCCGCGGCGTTCCGCGCATCGACCGCAACGGCGTCTTCGGCGGCTATATCGGCGTCGCCCTCGACATCGACGATCTTCGCACCTCGGAGAAAGAGCAGAAACGCCTCGCGCTCAGCGTTAGCCGCGAGCGCGAGCGCCTCCTCGGCCTCGTCTCCAACGTTCCCGGCGTGGTCTGGGAAGCGTGGGGAAACCCGGACAAAGAATCGCAGCTCATCAACTTCGTCAGCGATCACGTCGAGCGCATGCTCGGCTACACCGTCGATGAATGGCTCTCCACGCCGAACTTCTGGCTCACCATCGTTCATCCCGATGACCGCGAGGCCGCTGCGAAGCATGCGCACGATCACTACCTCGCCGGCGGCGCATCGACGAACACATTCCGATGGATGACGAAAGACGGCCGCGCGCTCTGGTGCGAGGCGCACTCCACAGTCATTCAGGATGACGACGGCGCGCCAGTGGGCATGCGCGGCGTCACGCTCGACATTTCTGCGCGCCGGCGTGCCGAGGCATCGCTGCGGTTTGCTGCGCTGGCCGGTGAGACGCTCGCCTCGTCGATCGATTACGACGCGACGCTCAAGGCCACCGCCGGCCTGGCCGTTCCGGAGCTGGCTGATTGGTGCGTCGTCGCGCTCGTGGACGAAGATGGGCAGCCGCATCGCGCCGCGGTCGTTCACGCCGATCCGAAAAAGAATGAGCTGGCTCAGAAGCTTCTGACGATTCCACGGCGTCAGGACATGCCGCCCGCGATTGCCGCGCAGTTCGCGAGGATGGAACCGTTCATTCTGGAGATGAACGATGAAGTGATTCGCAGCACGGCATATGACGACGCTCACGCTGCGCTCGTGATCGAGCTCGGTGCGGCGGCGTCTCTCATCGCGCCGATCGAATCGCAGAACCGCTACCTCGGCACGATCTCCTTCGTTTCAGCCACGCCGGGACGCTACGATCAGCGCGATATCGAATTGGGCTCGCTGCTCGCGCGGCGCGTGGCCACGGCCATCGACAATGCCCGGCTTTACCGCGCGGCCGTTCACGCCAGCGCCGCCAAAGACGAGTTCCTGGCCACGGTGTCGCACGAGTTGCGTACGCCGATGACCGCGACTCTGGGATGGGTTCGTCTTCTGTCCCTCGGTAGTGTCGATGCGGAGACGCAGAAGACCGGCTTGCACGCGATCGAGAATTCGACGCTCGCGCAGGCCAAGCTGATCGACGACATCCTCGACGTCTCCTCGATCATCCTCGGCAAGTTCCGCCTCGAGCGAGGCCCGGTCGATCTTCGCGCCGTCATCGATGCCGCCACCGACGCGCTGAAGCCGGCTCTGGCTGGAAAGTCGATCGCCATGGATGTCGACACGTCGCGTTGGTCCGGCGCGATTCAGGGCGATGCAAGCCGGTTGCAGCAGGTCTTCTGGAACCTGCTCGCCAACGCCGTGAAATTCGCCCGGCGCGATGGCCGCATCGAAGTCATCCTCGAGCGCGACGATGGCGTTGCGCGCATCACCGTTCGCGACGACGGCGCCGGCATCGATCCATCGTTTCTGCCGCACGTCTTCGACCGGTTCCGGCAGGCCGAGGGAGGATCGACGCGGAAACATGGAGGGCTGGGCCTCGGCCTCGCCATCGTCCGCCACCTTGTCGAGCTTCACGGCGGAAACGTTCAGGCATCGAGCGACGGACGAGGCAAAGGCGCGACATTCGTCGTCGAGCTCCCGGCCACACTCGAAGTCGAGCGAACGAACCGGATCGATGTGACGGCGCTACCCGATCTGGGCAGAAAACAGATCCTGGTCGTCGACGACGAGCAACCGACGCTCGACCTCGTCGCCACCGTGCTCCGTCATTGCGGCGCGCGCGTAACGACCGCGCGGTCCGCCGACGAAGCCTTGCTCGCTCTCAACGCCGGCGATCACGACTTGCTCATCACCGACATCGCCATGCCCGGCACCGACGGCCTGACGATGATGGTCCGCGTCCACGAGATGAAACCATCTCTCCCCGCCATCGCCCTCAGCGCCCGCAGCGATATCCCCCGCGATGGTTTCGCTCGCGTCCTGCGAAAGCCGATCGATCCGATCGAGCTGGCGTCGCAGATCGCGCAGGTGATCGCGGGGGAGTGAGTCGGGATCGCAACACCAGCCTGGTATTTGCGCCCCCCTCATCCGGCTTCGCCACCTTCTCCCCCCGCAAAAAGCGCGGGGGGAGAAGGCGCTCGTAGGTAGAGTTCTTGGTGAAGAAAAAGGACAGAGTCCCACTCGCCAGTCACAAACATCGAGCGCCTTCTCCCCTCGTGCTTTTTGAGGGGAGAAGGTGCCGAAGGCGGATGAGGGGAGCGGTGCAATCGACTGGCCTCAGGTTTGGAGTGCTGAAGTAACTCGAGGAGAAGGCGCTCGATTGATAGTTCTCGGCGACGGAAAATCAGTTCCTCCAGACGTGCTTCCCCTTTTGAAATTCTCGCCAGTCACAAACATCGAGCGCCTTCTCCCCTCGTGCTTTTCGAGGGGAGAAGGTGCCGAAGGCGGATGAGGGGAGCGGTGCAATCGACTGGCTCGAGGTTGAAGAAATGGAAGGAGTCGCTCCATCGAAAGTGCTCGCTGAAGAAAAAGAGCAGCACCTCACTCAAACAACTCAAACGGCGATTCATCCTCACTTTTCGTCTGCCGCAACCGCACGCGCAGAATGTCCGAGGGGCTGATGAAGCCGGTCACTCTTCGCGATTCTTCGTTGTCGATGACTGGCGAGCGGTCGGTGCCGTGTTGCTGCATGCGCTGCACGAGGTCGATGAGTAGCTCGTCACTTGTGGCGACGAGTTTTGGTTGCTCGATGCTGGCGATCACGCCGCTATCGAGCGTGTTCTCGCGCGCTGCGGTCTCGATCGATTCGCGTGACAGCACGCCAACGAACCTCCCCTCGGCATCCACGACCGGATAGATGCGGTGGTGCGTTCCCGCGACAGCGCGCGCCGCGTCGAGCAGCGTCACGTTCGCGGGGACGGTCATCGGATTCGCTTTCATCGCTTCGGACACGCGCACGTTCGCGAGCGGATCGGAAGACTCCTTCGCTTCGATGTAGCCCTCGTCGATCATCTGCTGCTCGACCATGCTGTGACGCGAGATGCGCCGCGAGACCATCACGGAAAGCGACACGGCGAGCATGAGCGGAACCATCAGCTCGTAGTCACGCGTGAGCTCGACCACGATCAGCACCGCGGAGATCGGACTGCGCAGCAAACCGGCGAAGAACGAGCCCATGCCGAGGAGGGCGTAGGCGCGTGTGTCGATGCCGGCGCCGGGGAAGACTTTCTGCGCGAGATGACCGATGGCCGCGCCGAGCGCCGCGCCCATGAACAACGACGGCGCGAAGGTTCCGCCGAGGACGCCCGCGCTGATGGCGATGATGAACGCGACCGTCTTCGCGCCGAACGCAAGCGCCGTCTGCTCCGCCGTTCCGCCGCCGTGAAGCCAGAAGGAAACCGAGTCGTAGCCGACGCCGAGGATCGACGGAGCGAGAAGGCCGAGTGCACCAATCGACAGTCCGCCGATCGCGGCGCGAAGCGGCATGGACGGCATCGCCAGCGCCCATCGTTGTTTGAGCCGGTGCGTGAGTGTGATCGCGTAGCCGGAGACGACGCCGGCCAGGATGCCGATGAGAGCGAATCCGAGGAGCTCGCGCGCATCGCCCCAGTTCGCGAACGGAGCTGCGAGAATCGGTTGCCCGCCGAGGAGCGTGCGCTCCACGACCGCGGCCGAGACCGCGCCGACGATCACGCCGCCGAGGAGACCGCGCTCCGCGGAACCGAAGACTTCTTCGAGCGCGAAAACGACGCCGGTGATCGGCGTGTTGAAGATCGCTGCGATGCCTGCGGCGACGCCGACAGGAATCATCCCGCGTACGAGCCGCCGCGGTAGCCGCAACATGCGAGCAACGAACGCGGATGTGCCGCTGGTGATCACGACGATCGGTCCTTCCGGTCCGAGCGGCGCGCCCGCTCCAAGCGAAAGCGGCGTCGCCAGAAATGTCGCGACGATGCTGCGCCACCCTAGCGCCTCGGGGTTGCTGTTGTAGGCGATTCGCACGCGCGCCAGATTTGCACCAACCGCGCGCGGCGCCAGATGTCGAATGCACCACGCCAGCAACGCGAAGATGATCGCTGGCGTGATCACGATGAACACGGACCGCCACGGTTCGCTCGCCGTGAGCGCTCTTCCGATCATCAGACCGCGGGCAGCCTCGGTGAATCGGTGAAAGAGCACCGCCAGGATTCCGCAAAGCGCTCCGATGAGAACGATGGTGAGCAGCAGAAACCGCTTCGCAACGCGGCGCACGCGTTCCGACTGACGATCGAACCAACTTCCGGATTGTGCTTCGGTGGAGACCGCTGGCGACATGACTTGATTGTGTTTCTCCTAACGTGCCAGCATCGCGGAGTTCACATCAAATTGCCACGAACAATTCTCAGCATCTGATCTGATTGCCCGCTGGAGGAGACTCGAAATGGATACGAAACAAGTTGGCGAAAAACTCGTCGCACTCTGCCGCGAAGGGCGCAACCTCGACGCGGTGAACACGCTCTACAGTCCCGACATCGTCAGCGTCGAGGCGATGCAGACAGGACCGATGCCGGCCGAGCAGCGCGGCCTCGATGCGATCCGCGCAAAGAATCAGTGGTGGATGGAGAACCACGAGGTTCACGCGGCGTCCACCGACGGACCGTACCCGAATGGCGATCGCTTCACCGTCAAGTATCACTACGACATCACGCCGAAAACCGGCCCGATGAGCGGCCAGCGCGTGTCGATGGACGAAGTCGCCCTCTACACCGTCGCGAACGGAAAGATCGTGAAGGAAGAGTTCTTCTACGCCATGTAGGAATGGAAGGGGTCAGGTCGAAACCGAAACTGACGACACTCACATCGAGTGGAACCTTCGAACGAAGTGTCGTCAGTTTCGGTTTCGACCTGACCCCTTCCGCTAGATCTTCACATTCCGCAGCCGCAGCGCATTCGTGATCACCGAGACGGAGCTGAAGCTCATCGCCGCCGCGGCGATCATCGGGCTGAGGAGGATGCCGAAGAACGGATACAACACGCCTGCGGCGACCGGCACGCCGATGGCGTTGTAGACGAAGGCGAAGAAGAGGTTCTGCCGGATGTTGCGCATCGTTGCGTTGCTGAGGCGCAGCGCGCGAACGATGCCGCGAAGATCGCCGCTGACGAGCGTCACGCCGGCACTCTCCATCGCCACGTCCGTTCCCGTTCCCATGGCGATGCCGACCGCGGCCTGCGCCAGCGCGGGTGCGTCGTTGATGCCGTCGCCGGCCATCGCCACGATGCGTCCTTCGCGTTGCAGCCGTTTCACCGCTTCCGCCTTCTGATCCGGCAACACCTCGGCGATGACTTCGTCGATGCCGAGTTTTGCGGCGACCGCACGCGCGGTCGTTTCGTTGTCGCCGGTGAGCATGACGATTCGAAGCCCCTCGGCATGCAGCGCTTTGATCGCTTCGTGCGTCGTCTCTTTCACCGGATCGGCGACGCCGATGAGTCCTGCGATCACGCCGTCGATGACGACGAACATCACTGTCTGGCCGTCGGCTCGCAACGACTCGGCGCGATCGATCAACGTCGCCGCATCAACGCCAAGTTGATCGAGCAACGCACGATTGCCCAGCGCCACGCGCTTGCGGCCGGCTAAACCTTGCACACCTTTTCCGCTGATCGATTCGACCTCCGTCGCCGCACTCACGCTCGCCCCTCGCCGTTCCGAAGCGCTGACGATCGCGGTCGCCAGCGGATGCTCGCTGGCGCGCTCGACGCTGGCGCCGAGGCGAAGGATCTCGTTTTCATCGAAGCCGGTGGCGGCGACGATCGAGACCACTTCCGGCTTGCCCGCCGTCAGCGTTCCGGTCTTGTCGATGACGAGCGTGTCGACGGTTCGCAACACTTCGATCGCGTTCGCATCGCGGAACAGCACGCCGGCCGTTGCGCCCTTTCCGACAGCCACCATGATCGACATCGGCGTGGCCAGCCCGAGGGCGCAGGGGCAGGCGATGATGAGCACTGCGACGGCATTCACGAGCGCGTAGACGAGTCGCGGATTTGGGCCGGCGATCGCCCAAACGACGAATGTGATGATCGCGATGACGATGACCGCCGGCACGAACCATCCCGACACCTGATCGGCGAGTCTCTGAATCGGTGCGCGGCTGCGTTGCGCCTGCGCCACCATGTTCACGATCCGCGAAAGCAGCGTGTCCGCGCCGACGTGCTCCGCGCGCATGACGAGCGATCCGTTTCCGTTCACCGTCGCGCCGGTCACGCGATCGCCCGACCGTTTCGCAACTGGCAGCGGCTCGCCCGAGACCATCGACTCGTCGATGTTGCTCGAGCCTTCGACGACGACGCCATCGACCGGCACTTTCTCGCCGGGCCGCACGCGCAGCAGATCGCCGGCGGCAACCTGATCGAGCGCGACATCGTGCTCGCTTCCATCCACATCGATCCGCCGCGCCGTCGTGGGCGCGAGTCCGAGCAGCGCACGAATCGCAGCGCCGGTGCGGCTTCGCGCGCGCAACTCCATGACTTGCCCGAGGAGGACGAGCGTGACGATGGCGGCAGCGGCTTCGTAGTAGACGCCAACGTTGCCCGCATGATCGCGGAGCGCGCTCGGAAAGAGTTGTGGCAGCAGCGTCGCGAAAAGGCTGTAGAGAAACGCCACCGTCACGCCGAGTCCGATCAGCGTGAACATGTTGAGATTGCGCGAAACGAGCGAGCTCCAGGCGCGCTCGAAAAACGGCCAGCCACACCACAGCACGACGGGCGCCGCCAGCGCGAGCTCGATCCACGAAGCCCACGGCATCAGCGCGTGCGGGAACATGCCGCCGCCCGGCAGGTGACGCAACATGGCGAAGGCGACGAGCGGCGCCGTGAGCGCGACGCTGATCCAGAAACGCCGCGTCATGTCGCGCAACTCTGAATTGTCTTCTTCGACCTGTACCGTGCGCGGCTCGAGCGCCATCCCGCAGATCGGGCAGCTCCCCGGCGCATCCCGCACAACCTCGGGGTGCATAGGACAGGTCCATTCAACCGTCGCCGCCGGCGCGGAAAACCTCTCCGGCTCCAACGCCATCCCGCACTTCGGACACGCCCCGGGATGATCCTGCCGCACCTCGGGATCCATCGGGCAGACGTAGGTTTCTGCCGCCGCCGCAACCGCCGGCTGCGCGTCGCCCGCGTACGCCGCAGGATCCGCATCGAACTTCTTTTTGCAATGCAGCCCGCAGAAGTAAATCGTCTGCCCGCGGTAAGTCGAGGAACCCGCAGCATGTTCGGGATCGACAGTCATGCCGCAAACAGGATCGAGATGGTTGTCGCTCATCGGTGATGGAGACTCTACTCGACCGCTGGAACCACGGGGGACCGGTCACGCGGAGACGCGAAGAACGCGGAGAGAGATTCTTGTTTTTCTCCGCATCTCCGCGCCTCCGCGTGAAACGATTTTAGGACTCGTCGAGGGGACACTTACGCCGTAGCGGACATGGGTCGTCGAACCGGCTCTCTTTTGATACGTTGCCGCGGACACTTGGCGCATGATGCGCAACGAACGTCGTGATCGTTTCTTCGTCTGGTACGAGACAGGCGGAGGCATTTCGATCGTGTAGGATTCGCCGCCCAAATTCTCAACATGCCTAACGATCGCCAGCCAGTTCGTCTCGACCCGCTTGCCGGCGGCGGCGAAATGGGGCAACTCATGCGGTCGGTCAACTGGGCCGGGACGAGTGTCGGGCCGGTTGATGGCTGGCCGCAGAGCCTTCGCACGGCGCTCAGCATCGTTCTCGAGAATCACTTCGCCATGTACATCGCGTGGGGCAAGAGCTACACGCAGTTCTACAACGACGCCTATCGCCCCATCCTCGGCTCGACGAAACATCCGCAGGCTCTTGGCCGCAGCGCCAGTGAGACGTTCGCGGAGAGCTTCCACATCATCGGACCGATGTTCGACGGCGTGATGCAGGGAAACGCCGTCGGGTCGGACAACTGGATGCTCCCGCTCGACCGCCACGGATTCCTCGAGGAGTGCTATTTCAACTTTTCGTACAGCCCGATTCGCGATGAGTCGGGCGAGGTCGGCGGCATCCTGGTCACCGTGGCCGAGACAACCGCGCGGGTCCTCGGCGAGCGCCGGCTTCAGATCCTGCAGGCCTTGGCGTCACGAACGCAGGAAGCGACGACGATCGATGAGGTTTGCCGCATCGTGCTGGAAGTGCTCGGCGAGAGCACTCCCGAAATCCCGTTCGCGCTCCTCTATCTGCTCGATGACGGCCAGACGTTCGCGCACCTGGCGGGATCCGCTGGTGTGACATTGTCTCCGTCACTCGACCGGATTGATTTCGACGCGGCATCCTCTCCATTCCCGCTGGCGAGTGTTGTGGCGAGCGGACAGGGCTCGCTCATCGACGTCTTGCCGCTCGGCGAACACGTGCGGCCCGTCGAGGGGTCTGCAGCCAATCGCGCGTTTGTTCTGCCGATCGCACGCTCGGGCGACGCTGCTCCGTACGGAATCCTGATCGCGGCAACGAGCCCGCGCCTCTCATTCGACGAGAAGTACCGCGGATTCATCGAGCTCGTGGCGTCGCAGATCGCGACGACGATCGGCAGCGTGCGGGCGCTGATGGAAGCACGTGCGCGGGCCGAGGCGCTGGTGGCGCTCGATCGGGAAAAAACGGCGTTCTTCTCCAACGTCAGCCATGAGTTCCGCACACCGCTGACGCTTCTCCTCGGCCCGACCGAGGACGCGCTGGCTGATCCTTCAGTCGTGCGGCCCGCGGATGCGCAGCGATGGCAGTTCGTCCATCGCAACGCGCTGCGGCTGCTCAAGCTGGTGAACACCCTGCTCGATTTCTCGCGCATCGAAGCGGGCCGGATCGAGGCGTCGTACGCGCCGGCGGATCTTAATGAGTTCACGCGCCAGCTGGTCAGCGTGTTTCGCTCAGCGATCGAGCGTGCGGGAATCAAGCTGTCACTTCATCTCGATGCTCTCGACGAGCCTGTGTACGTCGATCACGACATGTGGGAGAAGGTGGTTTTCAATCTCCTGTCGAACGCACTGAAGTTCACATTCGAAGGTGAGATTGCGATCTCGCTTCGACGCGACGGCCATTTTGCCGTGCTGCGCGTTCGCGATTCCGGCGTCGGCATCCCGGCGGACGAGCTGCCGTTTCTTTTCGACCGGTTCCACCGCGTGCAGGGGGGCCGGGGGCGGACGCAGGAAGGGACGGGCATCGGACTTGCCCTCGTTCGTGAGCTCGTCCGGCTTCACGGCGGGACGGTCGAAGCCGAGAGTGCCGTCGACCGGGGAACGACGTTCACCGTCACGATTCCGTTCGGATCGCAACACCTTCCGCCAGAACATCTTGCCGCCGCGCAACCGGCGAAAGCGGCCGCGCTTCGTGCGGCATCCTTCGTAAGTGATGCGGAGCGATGGCTGCCGGAGATCGATGCTGACGTCAGGACGGCTTCTCCCGAGATCCAGTTTCATCCCGCACGGATTCTCCTCGCCGACGACAACGCCGACATGCGGGACTACGTGACGCGTCTGCTGGAAGAACGATGGACGGTCGACGCCGCACGCGATGGCGCGTCGGCGCTGGCGATGATTGAGGAGAATCCTCCCGACCTCGTCCTGGCAGACATCATGATGCCCGGGCTGAGCGGGTTCGATCTCCTCGCCAGGATCCGTGCAGATGCCCGGATTCGCGCCATCCCGGTGATCTTCCTCTCCGCGCGCGCCGGAGAAGAAGCGCGCGTCGAAGGTTTGCAGGCAGGTGCTGACGATTACCTGGCCAAGCCGTTCTCCGCCCGCGAGTTGATCGCGCGCGTCGCGACGCATCTCGAGCTGTCGCGGCTGCGGCTGGAGGCGGAGCGTGCCCGCGAGCGTATGCATCAGCAATTCATGCAGGCGCCCGTTGCGGTCTGCGTGCTTCGCGGATCCGACCTCTTGTTCGAGCTTGCCAATCCGCGATACGAGGAGATGGTCGGACGGAAGAACGTTGCCGGAAAAACATTGCGGCAGGCGTTTCCTGAGTTGAACGAAGAATCGCCGGTCATTCGCATGCTGGAGATGGTGTACGAATCGGGCCGGCCGTTTCAGGACGAAGCGTTTCTCGTCAAGCTCGATCGAACGGGAAGCGGCGTCGTCACGGATGTCTATTTTAAATTCACCGCGGAGCCGTTGCGCAATCGCGAGGAGACCACCGACGGCATCATGATCGTCGCCGTCGACGTCACGGAGCAGGTCACAGCCCGGCAGCAGCTCGAGCTGCAGGCAGCGGATCTCGACCGGCTCAACCGCGCCAAAGATGAGTTCCTGGCTACGCTCTCCCACGAGCTTCGGACACCCCTGACCTCGATCCTGGGATGGGCGCGATTGCTGAAAATGCAGGGCGAAGACGACGAGCTGCGCCGAACCGGTCTTGAATCGATCGACCACAGCGCGCAACTGCAGGCGCAGCTCATCGATGACGTGCTCGATCTTTCGCGCGTCACGACGGGTAAGGTCCGCGTGGAGCAGGACGTCGTCGACCTCGCCGAGGTTGCCTCCGCCGTCCTCGATGGCGTGCGGCTGGCCGCGAGCGCCAAAACGATTCAGCTTCGGAGCGTGTTACCGGAACAAGGCGAGACGGTGCTCGTGCTCGGCGACCGTAACCGCCTGCAGCAGATTCTCTGGAACCTGTTGACGAACGCGATGAAGTTCACGCCCGCAGGCGGAATCGTGACGCTCACGCTTCGGCGCACGGCGGCGCTGGTCGAAGTTACGGTCACCGACAGCGGCATCGGAATCCCCCACGACTTCCTGCAACACGTCTTCGAACCGTTTCGCCAGGCAGACAGCTCGACGACGCGCACGACCGGCGGACTCGGACTCGGCCTCTCGATCGTCCGCCACCTCACCGAGATCCACGGCGGGCGCGTCACCGCCGCAAGTGAAGGGGCCGGAAAGGGAGCGGCGTTTATGGTTCAGCTCCCGCTTCTCAAACAGACGGCCGCCACCAGCGTCGCTGAAGCCGAGCACGAAACACCGCTGATCGAATCGTCGGATGCACTTCCCATACAACTTCAGGCAGTGTCGGTGCTGATCATCGACGACCAGGAGTCGGTTCGCGACTTCTTCGCCGCAGCGCTGCGGCGTTGCGGCGCGGAAGTGCGCGAAGTGCAATCGGTGCAACAGGGCATCGCCGAGGTTGAAAAGCGCCTTCCCGACATCGTCATCAGCGATATCGCGATGCCAGGAGAAGATGGCTTTGCCTTCCTCTCCTGGATGCGCGCGCGTCCTTCGATGAGCGGCATCCCGGTGCTGGCGATCACCGCGTTCGGCCGGCCGGAAGACGAAGAGCGAACGATTGCCGCGGGCTTCTCCGGCTACGTGCGCAAGCCGGTCGACCCATCCGAGCTCGCCAGCGCGGTCGCCGCGGCCATCAGCCGGCGTCCCGCGTGAAGAGCTGAGCTCACGCGGCGAGGGTCACCCGGAATTCGCGCCTACCGCACACGTCCCCCGCGAAAGAACCGGATCGACTTGTAGCGAATGTCGAAGTAGTTGGCCGCCGCGCGCAACGCGCTGGACACGATCCATTCTTCGCGGTTGACGATCCCCTCCAGCGGCAGCCGCATGTGCGGCGGCAGTTTGAACCGGCACCGCCGGCAGAGCGCGTTCCCTTCGGTTTTTTCCAGACTGCAGCGCGGACAGCTTCTGCGTTTGGCCAGCCTCTGGATCTGTTGCCCTGACATCATCGCAACCCCTCCCTCCCGAAATTCGTGCAAACACAAAAAGGCCGGGGAGCACCCGGCCTTTCGTACTGCACATGTTGCTGTGCAGCGCATAGTAGCGGCCTCGGGTATTGAAAGCAACAGCGAGTTCCCGCAGGTTCATCGCGCGTCGAGAAAGCGCGTGACCTCGCGAATGAGGATCTCCTGCTCGCATGACGTAGCGAGATGGCCGCAATCGCCGGTGAGCGTGAGCAGGGGAGACTTCGTGATCCGCGCCAACTCGCGTGCCGGCGCCGGATTCACCATCTGGTCCTGCAGCGAGACGACGATGAACATCTTCGCGTGGATCTTGTCGGGTGGGCCGATGTCGATCCCGATCATCGCCCGCAGCAGGGCGGCGTAATCGAATGGATCGATCTTCTGCAACGCCTGTTCGTGCGACCGCATCACTTTGTCGACATCTTCGAGATGGCTGGCGATCCACGCGGGCGTGTGCAGATGCATCTCATTGATGTCCGCCGCGGCCTTCAATCCCTGCGGTTTGTCGATCAGTGCAAGTTCTGTTTTCCAAAGCAGCAGGTCGTACGCCGTCTGCTTCGGCGTGCCGACGATCGGGATCACTTTGTCCATGAAGTCGGGAAACGTGACCGCCCACTGAAACGCCTGCATCCCGCCCATCGAAAGCCCACTCACTGCGTAAACATGCGCGAGCCCGAGGTCGTGCGTCAGAAGTTCATGCTGCGAGCGCACCAGATCACGCATCGTGACCGCCGGAAAATCCGCTCCGCCTTGCGCGCTGCTGTTCGACGGCGACGACGAAACCCCGTCGCCCAACGCGTCGATGGCGACGATGTAGTACTTCGATGAGTCGTACAGCTTCCCCGGGCCAATCCAACCGGTCAGTCCCGACGTCGTCCCTCCAAACCAGGTCGTAACGACGATGACGTTCGACCGGTCCGCCTTGAGCGCGCCATACGTGCGATAGCCGATACGGCAATCGCGAATGACCTGGCCGCTGTCGAGTTGGAGATCGCTGATGCTCGCCATCTGCAAGGCGCCATCGCTCGCGAACGCAACGGAGGCATAGAAGAAAAGGACGAGAAGTAGTCGCTTCACACTGGCGATTCTACGATCACCTGTCGAACCCTCGGAGTCGCCTGACGAATCTCGGTCGAACGCGACCGTTTTCTGAAACGCTACTCCTACCCGGCCGGGGGTCTTATGCGCCGGACGAGCGGCGTGAACATCCCCAGATATTGCGGCGCGAATGCGGCGAAGATGGCGATGAAGAATGCTGGAACGATCACCAATGCAGCGATGAATAACGCAACATCGCGCCGCGATCTCGCTGGCTGCTGCAGATAGCCAATCAGCGACAGCAGCGCCAACCCGCCGGTTGCGATGGCAGCGGGAGCGGCGATCAGAATATCGACTCGGTCAACTCCGCCGGTTCGAATGAGCATTGCCAGGCGTTCGAAGCCGTTCCGAATGAAGGTCGTGAGAAAACCAGCCGTCCACAACCAGAACCCAGCGCTGACAAAAGCAAGGGGATAGGCGAGCCGGTTGCGGCACAGCGACCAAACCGCAACTGCGATGTATGGCAAAGCTTCGAAAGCGTGCAGGACTCGTATTGCCGGATCCCAGTAGGCCGCGATCCCGAGGATGATGACGAAGATCGATGAACAAACCGCGATGCCGAGGTTGATTGCTCGATGCATGAGTGCTCCGGTCGAGTGATGCAATCTGCAACGGAGCAGACCCTCTCGCGGTTAACAGACTTGAATTGCCAGATGACTTCCGTTCCTTGTGTCGCCGATCCGGCCGTTTCGCGCTTGCTTCAACGCGCGTGCACTACCATTCGCTGCGCCTCCAAGCCGTGAGTTTGAAGGCCGGCAGTCCGCGAGGATTTCGCAGGAGCCGTGATGTCAAAAACGCCAGCACAAAGGGGAGCGCTCACCCGCCGCCGCAAGGCCGCCGGTCATGAAGCCGCCGCCACGAAACGGCATCGCGCCCTCGCGCAGAAGGCCTCGGCGACGGCCCGCAAACCGAGTGCGTCATCGCCGAAGAAGCCGGCATAGACAACGGCTTGCCTCACCGGCTCGCGAGACTCCTCGCGCGATATCCTTCGCCCATGACTGACCTCTTTCTTCATAATCCGCGTTGCAGCAAGAGCCGCGCTGCGTTGGAGCTTGTTCGCGATGCCGGCGTCGAGCTGCCGGTCCGCGAGTATTTGCGCGATCCGCTGTCCGTCGCCGAGTTGCGCCGCATCGTGAAGCTGCTCGGCGTTCGTCCGATCGACATCGTGCGACGCGGCGAGCCGCAGTACAAAGCCCTCGGCCTCGGCGACACGACGCCGGACGAGGAGGTGCTGCGTGCGATGGCCGGGAATCCGATCCTCATCGAGCGGCCGATCGTCGTACGCGGCGAGCGGGCGGTGGTGGGGCGGCCGCCGGAGACCGTGAAGGAGATTCTGTAGTGGGCGCGAAGATCGATTAGTTCAAGTCGCCGTTTGAACGCCACGCAGCGGCGGAGGCAATCAGCAGCGCTGTCAGCGGCGTCAGCAACACGCGCGGTGCGGACGAGAGGATCCACCACGTCGGATCGGGCAGGTGGATGTAAAAGAAGACTGCGGCGATGAACGTCAGAACGGCAATCATCATGGGAAGGATGGCGTTGCGGCGGTTGGGGCCGAGGATGAAAAGAACGATCGGCGCCAGCCAGGGAAGTCCGTAGATCTCGTAGCTGGCCGCTTTTCCGAGGGTGACGAGCGTGTTGGGAAGCGCCGCAAAGTAAATAGGCATCGTTGCGCCGCGGTAGTACTCGTCGAGGTGGTGGAACTTTACGAAGCCGAGCCATGCGCCGAGCAAAACCGCCGCTGGCAGCGCGATGAAGAGAACCCGCTTCGGGCTGCGCCGAAGGATGAGCATGGCGATCACGACGGCGATGGCAAACGTTGCCCCTTCGATCTTCGTCATCACCGCTCCGGCCATGGCGAGGGCCGCGAGGATGGTCTGGTCGCGCGGCTCGCGGACGAACGTCACGGCGACGATGGCCAGCGACTCGAAAAAGATGAGCGGCGGTTCGCCTGCACCGGCTGCGTCGGCGACTGCGAGCGCATATGCGAGCGTGGCGCACATCAGAACGGCGCCGCGGCTATCGCGCGCGGTACTGCGCAGGAGCGCGACGCTGCCGAAGAGAAACAACGCCGTCGACAGGATTGCCGACCACCACGAAAACTGGCCCGCGATCGTCTCGGACCAAACGTAGAGCAGCGGCAACAGCAGCGGATAGCCGGGGTTCATCCGCGCGGCGGCGGGGTCGCCCAGGAAGCCGACGGTGATGCCGCCATCGCGGTAGAAGTGAACGGCTTTTGGTCCCCAGAAGAAATGGAGATCGCCGCAGCTCATGCGGGCCGTCATGAGGCCGTAGATGACGAGAATCGCGAGGATTGCCAGCGCTGCGATCGCCCAGAGGTCGGTTCGATTTTTGGTGTGGTCGGGGCTTTTCAGCGGACGCGCGAAATAGATACTGATGACAGTGATGACAACGATCGCCGGAAAGACGACGGCGCGGCTCCAATGAATCGAGACAATCGACAACAGAGCGAGTAGTGCGGCCACGATCGCGGCACCGGTCGCGCCGGCGGCGGCGATGCGCCCGCCGAGGTCGAGACGGCGGATGGAAGGGAGCCGCCAGATGCCGATGCCGGTCAGCGGCAACAGCAGATACGCGCAGAATGCGAGCACGTCCTTCAACGCACGACCTCGTAAATGCGTCCCTCAGGAATCTGGCGGAAGAGCCGGTAGTGCGGATTCGTGAACGGTTCGCGGACGGCGAGAATGTATTGCGGCAGCGCGGCCGGATCGCTCGCCGTGAGGGCCGGCGGAATGATGCGGTGGCGTGGCATCATCCCCGCGGCAGTCATGTAGAGGGTGACGTCGTAATCAGGCGCCTGCGACGGCTGAATCGCCGTGACGGTCGTGCCGCGCGGAATGATCTCCGCGGCTGCTGCGGCCAGCAGAATCGCATCGCGGCTGGGATAGAACGTTGGCGCGACGTGATCCTGAACGGTCTTCGGGAACTCGAAGTACGGTCCGCCCAGCGAGTGATAGCGACGGACGAGCGCCGCGGCCAGCACTGCCGCGGCGACGAAGATGATGGCCGTACGCAGAGTCTCGCGAGACGGCCGGTGATCCTCCATCAGATTTCCCGGAAGATGTACGGGCGCAGGACGTCGAGATTTTCTTCGAGCTTCGTAACGTCGAGAAACCGCAGCGTGGCCGCGATCGACGAGAGGAGCGAGTTGCCGTCCTGCGGCGTGTAGCAGAAGCCGACGACCTTGCGCGGATTCGGCACGGTCAGCGTCGACATCGGCATCACAGTCTGGTTGAGGATGCGCCCGAAGTAGCCGTGATCGCGTCCGAACGAGAAGATCTGGTTGACGGAGCGTTTGTTGGTGCAGGCCACGCGCGGGTTCGAGCGCAGCAGCGACTTGACTTCTTCGAGCGTGGTGTCGTGCTTGAGATCGAGGTCGAACCAGAGCGTGTGCATGTACTGCGTGTTGATCTTGATCGCGGACGAGAAAAGGTTCAGCTTCTCGCCGATGGTCTGGAAGAGGTGATAGGCGTCGCGGGCGTGATGCGTGCCGAACTCGGGATCGTCATGCTTGCCGGCTTCGGGCGCGGCCACGAAGCCTTTGTTGTCCGACACATCGTTCGCGCGGCGCATGCAGACGAAGCGGCCGGCGGCGAGGTTGATCTTGCCGTCGCGGATGGCGATCGTCTTGAGGAGCACGGAAATGTTATGCGTGTTGCACGAAACGATCTGCACGAAGCGCTCGTCCGGCGATTGCACTTCCTCATTGATGCCGCGCGCGTACGGTTTCCCGAAACCGAATTCCGAGCCCTGTGCCAGAAAGCCCTTCGGGCCGGTGCAGCGGTCGTAGTACTTCGCTTTGTTGTCGTTGCCGGCGGGCGTGCAGTCGACGATGACGGTGGCGCGCTCGAGGGCCTGCTCCGTCGTGAAAGAGACGCGGTGCCCGAGGCGCGTGAACTCCTCGCGGGCATCCTCGTCGACGACCAGCCGTCCGCCGTGGTTGATGAGATGCTCGACCATGGCGCGGTCATCGGACTTCGGCGTTCGCTTGTGGAACGTGACCTCGTCGATGCCCCACTTTTCCTTGAAATCCGTGAACAATCCAATCAGCGGCTCGCCGATCGTGCCCGTTCCCACGACGTGGACAATGTTCTTTTTCGTCATTGTTTGCGCTCCCCGGAAAAGCGCGCGGATTGTAACAGGGTAAGTTGACAGGGACGCGGAGGGGAGGCATCGTTTCCACATGGCGACCGTGATTCCGGAGATACCCGAGGAACG
Source organism: Thermoanaerobaculia bacterium (assembly GCA_963719365.1). GTDB lineage: Bacteria > Acidobacteriota > Thermoanaerobaculia > Gp7-AA8 > Gp7-AA8 > JADGNZ01. The sequence goes on from OY970380.1 coordinate 5,560,781, forward strand.
GCACGAAGAATTGAAAAGACGCGCGGCAGCGGAAGGCCTCAGCGTGTCCGAGCTTCTGCTGCGCGAGTCGGAGCGCATCGCGACGCCCGTCTCCGATACAGAGTTGTTTGAAAGACTGAAGAACCTCCCGCGCATCGATCTCGGCATGTCCGGCGCTGAAGTGGTCCGTGAAGGTCGCGAGGAGCGAATGCAGTATCTCGACGAGCTCTTTGATGACCTCTGGAATCGTCGTTGACTTTTCGGTTGCGCTCCCGAAACGCGCGTGTCGTTACAGGGTAGGTTGACAGAGGTGCGGAGGGGAGGCATCCTCGGCGGAATGCAGACTCAAATCAACGTGAAAGTTTCGAGCGATTTGTACGAACGGCTCGAAATGAAAGCGAAGACTGCCGGCGTGCCGATCGAGCAGTATGTGATCGATGAGTTGGCGAGACTCGCCGCGATGCCCACACGCGAGGAAATGATGGAGCGGCTCCGCAAGTTACCGCGAGTGACTACAAGGCGCGATCCAGTGGACGTTATCCGCGAGGCTCGCGACGGCGGACGGAACACATGGCAACGTTGATTCTCGAGGTACCGGAGGAGCGCCTCGACGAGTTGAAAAAACGCGCGGCCGCGGAGGGCCTGAGTGTGTCCGAGTTTTTGCTTCGTCAGTCGGAACGCGCTGCGCCAGGGATCTCTCCGAAGGAGCGGTTTGAAAGGCTGAAGAATCTACCGCGCATCGACCTCGGCATGTCCGGCGCTGAAGCGGTTCGCGAAGCTCGCGAAGAACACGATCGGGAAGTCGATGAATGGCTCAGTCGTCGTTGACACGTCGATCGTCGTCGACATCCTCACAAACGTTCCGAACATAGCTGCGGAAGTCGAGAAGCGTGGGACGACTCTCCATGCGCCTTATGCGCTTGATGCCGAGTTCATGAACGTGCTCAGGAATTATTGGCTGCATCGTCGCATCACACTCCAACAAGGAAAGCATCTCATCCGCGAATTCGAGAAGATGATCGATGTCCATCACTCGCACGAAGGACTGCTCGAACGTGCGTGGGCGTTACGCGACAACGTGACCGCGTACGATGCGCTGTTCGTCGCTCTCGCGGAGAACCTCGACCTTCCTCTTCTTACTCGCGACCGCCGCCTAGCCCGCTCTTCCGGTCACACAGCCCGCATCGAGTTCATCGAGTAGAATCCGCGGCCCCATGGCCACAAAGTCTGAAGCTGGCGAGAAGCTGATCGCCTCGAATAAGAAGGCGTATCACGACTACTTCATCCTCCAGAAGTTCGAGGCGGGGCTGTCGCTGCGGGGCACCGAGGTCAAGTCGCTGCGCGATGGGAAAGCGAATCTGAAGGATGCCTACGTTCTCTTCAAAGGCGGCGAGGCCTTTCTCTTCAACGCCAACATCTCGCCTTACACGCACGGAAACCTGCAGAACCACGAGCCGGAGCGATCGCGCAAGCTGCTGCTGCATCGGAAGGAGATCGACAAGGCGCGGGAGCAGGTCGTCGAGAAAGGGCTGACGGTCGTTCCGCTGCGGCTGTATTTCAAAGGTGGCCGGATCAAAGTCGAGATCGCAGTCGTGCGCGGCAAGAAGCTGTACGACAAGCGCGAGACCGAGAAACGCAAAGAAGCCATGCGCGAAGCTGCAGTTGCGATGAAGCAGCGCTGAGGCTGACCGTGTGGTCAGAGAGCCACACTACTGACCCAAGCCCACCACAGAATCGCGGAAACAAGCACCGACTCGGTTGGCAGATAAACGCCAGCAAACAAAACGCTTAGTTGCAATTCGACGTGGTTGTGCGCCGCTGGCACCTCGCTTGGACCTTGCAGGCCCGTCCATGCACGTAAAACGCAAGTCGATCAGCACCAAAGTCAGCATCACTGGCATCGGCCTCCACTCCGGCATTTACACGAAAGTCGAGCTTCATCCTGCGCACGCCGGCAGTGGCATCACCTTCGTCCGCGCCAACCTCGGCATCCGCATTCCCGCGCTGCAGGCGTCGACGACGGCGCTCGATCATGCGACGACGGTCGGCCGCGACGATGTCTCCGTCGGCACCGTCGAGCATCTGCTCTCCGCGCTCATGGCCTGCGGCATCACCGATCTCGACATCCACATCAACGGCCCCGAAGTTCCGATCATCGACGGAAGCGCGCTGCCGTTCATGCATCTCATCGATGCCGCCGGCGTTCGCGAGCTTGGCGCCAACATCCGCGTTCTCCGCGTAAAGGAACCGATCGAAGTCGTCGATGGCAACCGCAGCATCCGCATCACGCCATCGAACCGGCTGGTGGTGAAGTACAAGATCGACTTCGACCATCCCACCATCGGCAAGCAGGCGCTCGCGTTCGATTTTCACCACGACAGTTTCCTCAAGAAAATCGCTCCGGCGCGGACCTTCGGATTCAAGCAGGACGTCGACAAGTTGCGCGCCGCCGGTCTGGCGCGCGGCGGTTCGATCGAGAACTGCATCGTGCTCGACGACCGCGGCGTCATGAACGGACCTCTCCGTTTTCGCGATGAGTTTGTCCGCCACAAGGTCCTCGACCTGATCGGCGACCTCGCGCTGATCGGCCGTCCCGTGGTGGGCGAGATCACCGCCTATCGCGCCGGGCACTCGCTGCACTCGCGGTTCGTCGAGAAGATCCTGCGCGCTGCTGAGGCTGAGGAAGACGCCGTTTCGATCGGCGCCGCAGCGGCCGAGAGCTTCGCGTAAATCGAGACCGCACATGCGATTCGCCGCCGTGTGGTAAATTTGCCACACCGTGAAATCGTCTCTACTCGCTGCACTACTTCTGCTCATCGCCAGCGCCGGATTTGCTGACGATCCGAAGATTGACACGCTCACTGCGCGCTCGCTGAACCGGCAGGTCCATGTTCACTTCACGATGAGCCACGCGTTCGACCGCGCGCAAACCATTCAGGGACTTCAGAGCGGCGTGCCGACGAGCTTGGTGTACATCGTCGAGGTCTACCGTGACCGGCCCAACTGGTTCGATGAAGGCATCGCCCGATCGCGCATCGAAGTCATCGCCACCTTCAACTCGCTGACGCGCGAATATCTCCTCAACTACCGTCGCGACCACAAGCTCGTCCGCTCGGAGACGTTCAACGATCTGGCATCGCTGGAAAAGGCGATGACGAACATCGATGAGCCGGCGCTTTTCGATATCGGCAAGCGGCCGCCCTACAAAATCATGGTGCGGGTCAAGGCCGACCTGATGCGCGGCTGGCTGCTCTACTTCATTCCGTGGGAGATTTCGACGCGCTGGAAGAGCGTGCGCGTGTCGGCGCAAACGGAGAACGGGCGATGAGTCTTCGCGCGCTCCTTCTCCGGCATCGAAAGGATCCGCGCGTCATCGTCACGTTGCCGCTGCTGCTGCTGGCGGCGACGAGTCTCATCTACTACGCCGTCCAGCGTGCGAAGGAGCTCTCCACCGAAGCGCTGAGCAGCCAGATGCTGCTGTTCGTGCTGGCGAACATCAACGTCCTGTTGATCTTCGGAATCCTCTTCGTGCTGCTGCGCGGCGTCGTCAAGCTCGTCCTCGAGCGCCAGCGCGGCATCCTCGGATCACGTTTCCGGACGAAGCTGGCCGTTGCCTGGGTGGCGACGTCGCTGATCCCCGTTCTCATCTTGTTTTTCTTTGCAACCGATTTGCTGCGCACCTCGATCGATCACTGGTTCAACGCGCCGGTGAGCCGCATCCTGACGAATGGCGAAACGATTGCGCAGATGGCGCAGGATCAGTCGGCGTCGATGGCCGCCGCCGCAGCGCGCGAGATCGCGTTCAGCTCGAAGGTCGATGATCCGGCGCAACTCGAAGGCGTTCTCAGTCACGTGCAGCAGTTTCATGGCGTCGACATGGTCGGCCTTTACCGCGACGGTGCGCTGGTACGAGTCGTCGCCAACCCGCGTGCCCCGGTCCAGGAAGTGTCCGAGCCGCCGCGTCGATTTTTCGACGAGGTTCTCGCACGAGGGCAGGCAACGAAGATCGATGTCAGCGCCAGCGGAAAGTGGATTCGCGTTGCCACGCGCGTCGGCGCGACGCCGTATGTCGCGATCGCCGGAGTCTTCATTCCGGTGGCGATGAGCCGCCTCATCGACGAGTCGATCATCGCGCACAAGACGTTCGAGCAACTCAACGCGGAACGTCCGACGTTGAAGGCTTCGCAAACGTCGCTCTTCCTGGCTGTCACGCTGGCGGTTCTCTTCGGGACGCTGTGGACGTCGATCTACGCCTCGCGGCGAATCACGATTCCAATCAAAGCGCTGGCCGAGGCGACGGGGAAGTTGGCCGAGGGCGGGTATGGACACCGCGTGGCCGTCGAGGCGACTGACGAAGTGGGAAGGCTCATCGAATCGTTCAACGAGATGTCGACGCAGCTCGACGAACAGCGGCAAGCGTTGACGCAGGCGAACCGTTATCTCTCCACGGTGCTCGACAGCGTTTCGGCCGGCATTCTGGCGTTCAGTGACAATTTCGATTTGCTCAGCATCAACCACGCCGCGCTGCAGATGCTGCAGGTCGATGAGCCTGCCGATTCGCAGCCGCGCGCGAACCTTGCCGATGTCCTGACCGGCGACCTCGCGCCGCTGTTCGAAACGCTGCGCGAGCTGACGGCACGAGGAGGCCGCGCGCGCGAGATCACGCTCATCCGCGGCGGCGAGCTTCGTTATCTCGAAGTGTCGGTGGCCCGGCTCAGCGGTAGTGGCGACCAAGGCTGGGTCGTGGCAATCGAAGACTCGACCTCGCTGATGCAGGCGCAGAAACTCGCCGCCTGGAACGAGGCCGCGCGCCGCATCGCGCACGAGATCAAGAACCCGCTGACGCCAATCCAGCTCTCTGCCGAACGGATTGCCCGCAAGTTTCGCAACGGCGATCACGACACCGCGCTGGCAATCGATGAAGGGACGAAGACGATCGTTTCCGAGGTCGCGCATCTCAAACGAATGGTCGACGAGTTTGCGCGTTTCGCGCGCATGCCGGCTGTTCATCTGCGCCACGCCCAACTCGCCGAGATTCTTCAGGAAGCAGCCGGTCTTTATCGCGATGTGAAGCCCGGAGTCACAGTCAGCGTCGCTGTGGCGACCGATATCGAGTTGCTCGTCGATCCCGAACAGATCCGGCGCGCCGTCGGCAACTTGCTCAAGAACGCGGTCGAGGCGACGGAATCCGGCGAGGTCCGCGTCTCGGCGCGCCGTGCCGCACATCGCGTCGTCATCGAAGTCGCCAACCCCGGCCGCGGTGTTCCCGACGCCAACAAGGACAAGCTCTTCCTCCCTTACTTTTCCACCAAAGGCCGCGGCACCGGCCTCGGCCTGGCCATCGTCCATCGCATCGTAAACGACCACGACGGCCGGATTTCCGTGCATGACAACTATCCCCGAGGAACAAGGTTTGAGATCGAACTACCGGCATAAGACATCGTTAAATCATGGCTAAGATCCTCATCATTGACGACGAAGCGTCGATCCGCGAGACGCTTGCGAACATCCTTCAGGACGAAGGGCATCAGACGACGCTCTGCGATTCCGGCGAGGCGGCGATCGCGCAATTTGCGCGCGAAGAATACGACCTCGTGTTTCTCGACCTCTGGCTTCCGGGCATCGACGGTATGGCCGTCTTGGAGCGACTCAAGACCGCGGGCGCGCCGCCGGTGATCGTGATCTCCGGTCACGGCAACATCGATTCCGCGGTTCGCGCCACGCGCCTCGGCGCTTACGATTTCCTCGAGAAGCCGCTTTCGCTCGAACGCGTTCTGCTGACCGTCAATCACGCGCTGGCCGATCGCAAACTTCGCGATCAGGTGCGCGACCTGAGCCAGCGTTTTACGCTCGAAGAGTTGCTGATCGGCGAGAGCGAGCCGATGAAGAAACTCGACGAGCAGATCCGCGCGGCGGCGCCGTCGAACAGCCGCGTCCTGATTACCGGCGAGAACGGCAGCGGCAAAGAGATCGTCGCGCGGACGCTGCACCGTTTGTCGCAACGCGCCGAGCAGCCGTTCATCGACGTCAATTGCGCGGCCATCCCCGAGGAACTCATCGAGTCGGAGCTCTTCGGTCATCGCAAGGGCGCGTTCACTGGCGCGATCGATGACCGCAAAGGAAAGTTCGAGCTTGCCGACGGCGGCACGCTCTTCCTCGACGAGATCGGCGACATGAGTCTGAAAACGCAGGCGAAGGTTCTGCGCGTGTTGCAGGAGCAGACGTTTCAGAAAGTCGGCGGACAACAGACGATCAACGTCGATGTCCGCGTCATCGCTGCAACGAACAAGAGTCTGGAAACTGAGATTACGAACGGCAGCTTTCGCAGCGATCTTTACTATCGGCTCAACGTCGTGCCGATCGAAGTGCCGCCGCTGCGAATGCGCGGCAACGACATCGTCCTGCTGGCCGAGCATTTTCTTCGCCGATTCGCCGCGGAGTCGGGAACCCCGAGGAAGCGGCTGTCCGCCGGCGCAGGCTCGAAGTTGCGCGCCTATCACTGGCCGGGAAACGTCCGCGAGCTCCGCAATGTCATGGAGCGGCTGGCCATCCTGATGAAAGGCGATTTGATCGAGCCCGAGGATGTCCAGCTCGGCTCCGCGTCCGCCGCTCCGCCCTCAATCGACGCGCGCCTGTCGCTGAAAGAAGCGCGCGACGAGTTCGAAAAGCAGTACATCCTCTCCCGTCTTCGCGAGTTTGCCGGCAACGTCAGCCGCACCGCCGAGGCCCTCGGCGTGGAGCGCTCGAACCTCTATCGAAAGCTGCACGCGTACGGGATTCGCGTCGAGCGGGGATGAGCGCGCAGGGCGAGGAATAGGTCTTACTTCCAGAGGGTTAGCCGCTTGACTGCACACGAAGGTTCATCTAATCTTCGCCGGCTTTCGCGGGAATAACTCAGTTGGTAGAGTGCAACCTTGCCAAGGTTGATGTCGCCGGTTCGAGTCCGGTTTCCCGCTCCAACCGAACTTGATTGAAGGGCCGCCGCGAGGCGGCCCTTTTTGCGCTCAGGGCGTGATCGAGCACTGCGACATCGGCGGACAGTAGCCTTCCTGCGGCGACATGTTGCGGTTGGCGGCGAAGCAGAAGTTCTCGACGAAATTCTTCGAGTATTTTTTCACGACGTCTGCCGGAATGTCCTTCGGCGTGATCTCGCGAAACTCGAACGTGATCGCTCCGCTCGCGCTGGCAGTGCCGAGGAGATAGCCGTAGACGTCGGTGCGGTTCATCGGTCCGGGAATGGCGGTTTCCGGCAGCCGGTAGCGCACCGCGCCGGACGTGCCGACGATCCATCCCGGCAGAACGCCGCCGTGCGTGCGCCAGTAATCGCTGTCGTACACGTTGTCCATCAGGAAGTGGGAGTGGCTGGCCAGGACGTAGACATGCTTCTTGTTCTTGTCGCGCATCGCCAGCAGCATCGCGTAAACCTCCCGTCCGCTCTTTTGCTGGATCGGGTAATTGCCCATGCTGTGACCGCACGAACGGCTGTCGGGAAGGGCAGCGTGCATGCCGGCGACGATCGTGCGGATCGATGCGTCGGCGGCGTCGCGGTCGAGCAGTTTCTTCAGCCACGTCATCTGCGCGTCGTCGAACATGTCGCAGGAGCCGTTGTCGAGCGTGATGAAGTCGATGCCGTTGGTGACGACGTGATAGTACGTGTGGATCGCCGTGTCGCTCGGATCGTCTTTCAGCCGCTGATCGCGAATGGCTGCAATGTCGAGATAGGGAGTGAATGCCTTGACCCATGCGGCGCGCGTCATCGGCCACGTCGTCTCGTGATTCCCGATTCCAACGAAGACGCCAACGCCGCGGTCGTCGAAGGCCTTGAGCTGGTTATCGAGCGCGTCCTTGAACGCGCCGCGCAGATAGCTGTTCACCTGTAGAGGGTTGCCGGCCATCACCGCGGCCTGGGCCATGTCCTCGTCGAAGTTGTAGATGGCGCGCCAGTCGCCGAGGTGCCAGTAGAAGCGAGCGCCGTTGGTCTTCGCGCCCTCCGCGATGGCGGGCATGATGACGTCGCCGCAGTTGCGTGAATCGCCGGCGACGACGAAGCGCCACGATGCGTCCGGAGCCGCCGGCGGCGTTTGCGCGAAGGCGGCAATTGGAAGGATGAGCAGCAGGAGCGCGAAGCGAATCTTCATTTGGTTTCTCCTCAGGGGCCGATCATAAAAGGAAACGCCCGGACTTTGCCGGGCGTTTCGTGTTTGGTCGTTTTGCGGATGTTCAAGAGCCGATCAGTGCCGGGGTCTCGAGTCCTTCGCGCTCGCTGCGACGCTCACCGTGACCGTCTGGCTGTCGATGCTGCCGCATGGGTTGGTGACGCGAACCCAATACGAGGCCGTGTCGTTGATCGCGGATGTCGTGAAGTTGGGCGAGCTTCCGATGGCAAGCGGGAAGTTGACGAGGCCTTTCGCGCCGCTGAACCACTGATAGGTAAGCGGACCGCTACCCGAGGCCTTGACGGAAAGGTTCGCTGCCCGGCCGAGGGTAACTGTGACGTTTTTGGGTTGGTCGATGCCGAGGATGAGGGGAGGGTCGCAGATGACGGTGACGTGGATCGAGACGGAGGACGACACGGTCCCGTCGGATGCGGTCAGCGTAACGGTGTGTTCGCCGGCAGAAGTCGCCGCGGTGGTCTGGATGGTTACTTTTGCTTCGCCACTACCGTCGGGTTTGATTACCGATGGTGTGATGGTGGCGAGGAGATTATCTGCGTCCGTCGCGGCAGTGAGGGTGACGTCGGAGGTGGTTGTCGTCGGGACGAAGGTTGAGAAGGCCACGGTCGCCGAATCGGAGTTGACCATCGGAATCGATGATCTGAGGACGTTGTCGGGAAGAACGATCGTGGGTGCGGTGGGGGCAGGGCCGCCGGAACCGCCCGTGCCGCCCGATCCACTTCCCGGTGATCCGGAACCCGAACTGCCGTCCGTACACGTGCCGAAGTCGAATGCCGCCCCAGCGGCGACGGGATCGTATGGCACTGCACCGGCCACTGGTGCGCCGTGGTAGATCAGTCGTGCCGAAAGTTTCGGTGTTGTCACATCCTGGCACTGGACTGTGAACGACATGTCTAAGCTTAGTAGATGAAAGAGCGTCGACTGGCCGCTCTTGGTCGTTGTAAACGAGATCGAGTTGATCGTGTAGCTTCCAGTCTGTCCATCAATACACAGGGTCCCCGGCGTCGGGGATCTTACTTGTGCCACAAAACTCATTAACGGAATGTGCGCGATGGCGGTGGGGGTCTCCTTAGTGCAGACGTAGGTGCCCTTGGTCAATGGCGCAAAAACAGCTGCCGTATCCGTGAGCGAATCGAAGGGTACTGCGATCGGTGCCGCGAATGCGAGCAAGATTTCCGGGTTTGCATTGCTGGAATGCACGGTGAAAAACATGTGGTCGGGAGTCGTTCCCCCATTGAGATCGTTAACGCCAGACTCAAAGACGTTGCCGGGTGTGCCGTAGGTGTAAGTCTTGCCAGTTCCTGGACCTACGGTGTCGCCTACCGGACTGGTGAAGACGAGCGAAGCTGAGGTGGCGTGCTCCTGCGCCGCAGCGGATCCGGCGAAGGCGGCGATGCTCAGCACCACCACGCAACCCAAACCTCGAGACCTGGCACTGAACAATAATGTTCTGGTCATTATTGATGACTTTCCTTTGCGGCGACTGAGCGCAGTGTACCATTCGCGGCTCCGATGCCTGCGACGTCCGCCGCCCACACCCACGCCTGGGGCACCCAGCCCGAGATGTTCGGTCCTCGCCACGAGTACCGCCTCGGCATCATTACGCGCGAAGTGGAGAAACTGCCGCCCGGCGCGCGGATCCTCGACGCTGCCGTCGGCCTCGGGCAACTCGCGGGGCGCATGCAGCAGCGCGGTTATGACGTGTTCGGAATCGATTACTCGCTCGATGCCGCACTTCACGTCAAACACACGCTCGGCATCCCTGTCGTCATCGGCGACATGACGAAGCTGCCGTTTCGCGGCGGAACGTTCGCGGGCGTGACGACGGGGGAGACACTCGAGCATCTCGACGACGACGACGACGCCGGTGCCGTGCGCGAGATCGCGCGAGTCCTCGCTCGCGGCGGCACGTGCATCGCCACGGTCCCGGCAATGCAATCGCTCTGGACGGCCAGCGACGACTACTACGAGCATCGCCGCCGCTACGCGCGCAATCAGCTCACGTCACTGTTTCGCAGCGCAGCGATGACGATCCGGAAAGCCGCGTTCTGGGGATTCCCGATCGTGCTGGTGTACGACACGCTGGTAATCCTGCCGATGAACAAACGCCGCGCACGTCTCGCAATCAACGATGACGCCGCGCTCCGCTCAGTTGCGCGCGCGGGCAAGTCTCGCCTGCTCGTGAACGCCGTCCGCGCGATCTTCTCCATCGACCGCATCTTCGGATTCGTCCCATTCGGGCCGGGACTTTTACTTGTCGCTCGGAAGGATTGAAGTGAACACGCCTCGTGTTTATGTGGCGATATGGCCACTGACAAAGAAACCGGTGCCGATCATCGGGAGCCAGTCAACAAACCCGCCGAGCCTGAGTTGACTCCGGAAGAGCGCAAGCACCGTGCGTTTCAGCGAGCCATCGCATTGAAGGGAAAGATTCACCTCGACATTGATATCGACGAACTGCGTGGCCGAAGTCGCTGGCCGGGCGTGCCGACGATGGATTGATTCTTTGCCGCGTGTTGAGGGATTGAAGTGCGGTCCCGCGACGCTTATGATGGCGATATGGCGAAAGCAGAGACGATCGAGGCGCCGGCTGAGGCAAAGAGAGTCTGGCCGCCCAGAACGATGGATGACTTGAGTCCCGAGGATCGCGCAAAGCAGATGCGATTTGCGGAAAAGCTGAAGGCTCTGGCAGGCAAGGTCAAACTCGACATCGACTTGGACGAATTACGTGGCCGTCGTCCTTGATTCATCGATCCTGATCGATCAACTGAGCAAAGGGCCGCTCGAAGCGCTCCGCGAGTTGTTGGGAGATGTTCCCGTTTTTCTTCCGCCCTTAGTAGTTTCAGAAGTTCTGAGCGGAGCCAATGACTTGGCTTCGCGCGCGCAGATCGGTGAGCTGCTGCAAGAAGTTCCGGTGCATGAGACGCCGCTTGCGCATTGGATAGATCTCGGCAGTCTTCGGCGCAATCTTAGACGGCACGGTCTAAACGTGACACTTCCGGACGCTCACGTCGCTCAATGTGCACTGGAGCTCGACGCCGTGTTGATGACTCGCGATGCCATATTTATCCGTATCGCGGAACACTTTCCCCTTCGCTTGGCCTGATCCGTCCGCTTGTCCCTGCCGAACTTCATCCGGTAGAGTGGCTTGCTGATTGAATCGAGATGGAACCTGAGATGAAACCAAACGAAATGACTGTCACCGAGGCTACGGCGATGCCGCCGATGCCTGAAACGCCGAACGAGCAGCTTTCCCTCTTCTCCGCCGAGGCGTTGAGTGCGATTCGGAAAGAGGAAGCGAGCTGGCGTCGGGATACCTTTGCGCCGCTCACCGCCAAGAAAGCGCCGTGGAAAAAAGACTTCACCACCGTGAGCGCGATGGAGGTCAATCCGCTGGCCACGCCGAATGACGTCGCGAACATCGACTTCGAGCGCGACATCGCCTTCCCCGGCGAGTTTCCGTACACGCGCGGCATCCATCCGAGCGGTTATCGCGGCAGGCTCTGGACGATGCGGCAGTTTGCCGGCTTCGGCAGCGCCATGCACACCAACGAGCGATTCAAATACCTCCTCTCGCAGGGACAGACCGGCCTATCGACCGCGTTTCATCTGCCGACGCTTTATGGCTACGACTCCGATCATCACTTCAGTGCGGGCGAGGTCGGCAAGTGCGGCGTCGCCATCGACACCCTCGCCGACATGGAGACGCTCTTCGACGGCATCAACCTCGAGGACGTCACCGTCTCGATGACGATCAACTCCACGGCGCCGATCGCGCTGGCCATGTATCTCGTCGTCGCTGAAAAGCAGGGAGCGGACTGGAAAAAGATCTCCGGCACGCTGCAGAACGACATCCTCAAGGAGTACATCGCGCAGAAGGAGTACATCTTCCCGCCGCGGCCTTCGATGCGGCTGATCACCGACACGTTCCGCTTCTGCGCCGAGAACGTTCCGAAATACAACCCGATCTCGATCAGCGGCTATCACATCCGCGAGGCCGGCTCGACCGCGCTTCAGGAACTGGCGTTCACGCTGCGCGACGGGATGGAGTACGTCGAATACGGTGTCAAGGCCGGACTCGACATCGACGATTTCGCGCCGCGTCTCTCCTTCTTTTTCAACTCGCACAACGACCTCTTCGAAGAGGTCGCGAAGTTCCGCGCCGCGCGTCGCGTGTGGGCCAAAGTCATGCGCGACCGCTACGGCGCGAAGGATCCGCGCTCGTGGCAGCTTCGTTTCCACACCCAGACCGCCGGCTGTTCGCTAACGGCGCAGCAGCCGTACAACAACATCGTTCGCGTCACGATCCAGGCGCTGGCGGCGGTCTTCGGCGGCACGCAGTCGCTGCACACGAACTCGCTCGATGAGACGCTGGCGCTGCCGACGGAACAGGCCGCGCGCATTGCGTTGCGCACGCAGCAGATCATCGCCCACGAATCCGGCGTCATCAACACCGTCGATCCCCTCGGCGGCTCCTTCTTCATCGAGGAGCTGACGAACAAGATGGAGCAGGGCTGCTTCGATTACATCGCCCGAATCGATGCGTACGGCGGAATGGTCGAGGCGATCGAGGCCGGCTTCCCGCAGCGCGAGATCTGGGACGCCGCGTATCAGTTCCAGCGCTCCGTCGACTCCGGCGAGAAGGTCGTCGTCGGCATGAATTCGTTCAAGATGGAGACCGAGGAGCCGTACGACGCGCTGTACATCGACGATTCGGTTGCAGGCGAGCAGATCGAGCGGTTGAATCGCGTCCGTGCCGATCGTGATGCAACGAAAGTCGCGGATGCGATTCAGACTCTTCGAAACGCCGCGGCCGATCCCAACGCCAACACGATGCCGTTCATCATCGATGCGGTCCGCGTTTACGCCAGCGTCGGCGAGATCAGCGACGCGTTACGCGACGCCTTCGGCACGTACCAGGAGCCGGCGGCGTTTTAGAAGAGTGAAGTGCGAAGAGTGAAGAGTGAAAACGGGAGATTCTGTCTTGCTTTCACACTTCACTCTTCAAACTTCACTCTTCGACTGTGGCCGCGGTCACGCCAATTCGTGATCGCGTTCGTGACCTCGCAACCCCTCAGGTCATATGATTCAGCGCCGCATCACACCACGCAGGAGTCTCGTTCATGACCATCACCCCTGAGCAGCGCAAAGCCGATCTTGTCGAGCGGCTGGCTACCGAAGCGCACAAGCGTGTCAAAGAGGACGAAGCCGAAAGCGCCGAAGCATTTGTGCGCCGTTACTTTGCCCTCGTCGCGCCCGACGACATCATCTTCACGGCGTTCGATACGCTTCTCGGCGGCGCGCTTTCCTTGTGGCAATTCGGTGCGCAGCGCGAGCCGGGATCGCCGAAGATCAAGCTCTTCAATCCCACCGCGGAGACCAATCGCTGGACGAGCGAGCACACGGTCATCGAAGTCGTCAACGATGACATGCCCTTCCTCGTCGACTCCGTCAGCGCCGAGATCAACCGCCTCGGACGCAACATCCATCTGCTGCTCCATCCCGTCGTCCGCGTGCGGCGCGATTCCGCCGGCCGCCGCGTCGAGCTCACATCGACTCATGACGCACCGAAAGACGCCATGGTCGAGTCGTACATGCACGTGGAGATGGATCAGGAGACCGACGCGGGCGAGCTCGAGTCGATGCGCGCCGCGATCGAGCGCGTCCTGCACGACGTCCGGGCCGGAGTCACCGATTGGCAGGCGATGCGTGACCAGCTCAAGGCTGACGTCGCCGAGCTCGATCACACGAAACTGCCGATGCCGGAAGAGGAAGTCAGCGAAGCGCGCGCCTTCCTGCAATGGCTCGATCAGGGCAACTTCATCCTCCTCGGATACCGCCGCTACGGATTCGAAACGCGCGGCGGGAAGGACTATCTGCCGGTCGTCCCCGGCACCGGCCTCGGCATCCTGCGCGACGTTCGCGCCGAATCCGCGGCGCGCGGAACGGCTCCACTCACCACCGAGTTCAGCGACTACGCCCGCGCGAAAGACCTTCTCATCATCACCAAAGCCAACAGCCGCAGCACCGTGCATCGTCCGGTGCCGCTCGATCGCATCGGAGTCAAACGCTACGACGACAAAGGCAATCTGATCGGCGAAGACCGTTTCCTCGGGCTCTTTACCTCGGCCGCCTACAGCCGCAGCGTGCGCGAGATTCCGATGCTGCGCCTCAAGGCCACGCGCACCATCGAGCAGGCCGGACTCGATCCGCACAGTCACAACGGAAAGGCGCTCGTCGACATCCTCGAGACCTTTCCGCGCGACGAGTTTTTTCAGATCACCGACGCGCAGCTTTACGAGATTGCGCGCGGCATTCTCCTGCTTCAGGAGCGCCATCGCGTCGCGCTCTTCACGCGCAAAGACGTCTTCGAGCGCTTCATCTCCTGCTACGTCTACGTCCCGCGCGATCAGAACACGGCCGAGTTTCGCGAGAAAGCGAAGCAGATCCTCGAAGAGAATTTCGGCGGACGCGACACCGCGGTCTACGAGCACGTCACCGACGCGCCGCTCGCGCGCATTCTTTTCGTCGTGCGCACGACGCCGGGACAAATCCCCGAGGTCGATGAGAAGCGCATTGAGGCAATCCTCTCCGACGCCGCGCGCACCTGGGCCGATCGTCTGCTCGACGCGCTCTGCGTCAGTCACGGCGAAGAGGAAGGAATCGAGCTGCAGCGCCGCTACAAGAAAGCGTTTTCCGCGGCGTACATGGAGCGCTTCCAGGCCGAAAGCGCGATGTACGACATTCAGCACGTCGAAGAAGTCCTGGCCACTGGCAAGCTCGTCGTCGATCTCTATCGTCATCGCGGCGATGAGCGCCAGTTCCACTGCAAGATCCTGCACTCCGGACCGCCGGTGCCGCTCTCCGAGATCATGCCGCGGCTCGAGAACATGGGCCTCAAGGTCCTGGCCGAGGAGCCGTACGAAGTGCATCCGGCAGGCGCTGCGTCGCTCGTGCGGATTCGCGATTTCAGTCTCGCTGCCGAGGGGATGCAGGACGATCTTTCGCCGATCAAAGAGAAGTTCCAGGAAACGTTCGTGCGCGTCTGGAGTCGCGAAGCGGAGAACGATGGCTTCAACCGGCTCGTCCTCGCCGCGGAGCTGGAATGGCATGAGATCGTCGTCCTGCGCGCCTACGCGAAGTACATCCGGCAGATCGGCGTCAACCTTAGCGAGCCGCTGATTCAACAAACGCTCGCGACGCACGCCGCGGCCGCGCGCCACCTCGTCAACCTCTTTCAAACGCACTTCGATCCGGCCCTCGGCGCGGTCACGCTTCGCGGCACGAGCATGGCGTCATCGACGGTGACCGGACGCCACATGGCCGCGGGCGGGATTCGCACACTGATCGAAGACGCGCTCGACAAAGTGAAAAACCCCGACGAGGACCGCGTTCTCCGCCTCTACCTCACTCTGATCGAAGCGACGCTGCGAACGAATTACTACCAGCGCGACGCGAACGGTAATCGCAAGCCATATCTCTCGTTCAAGCTCGACTCGCAATCGATCCGCGAGCTGCCGCTGCCGCGTCCGATTTTCGAGATCTCGGTTTACTCGCCAACGATGGAAGGCGTTCATCTTCGCGCGGGAAAGGTTGCGCGCGGGGGCATTCGCTGGTCCGATCGCCGCGAGGATTTCCGCACCGAGATCCTCGGCCTGATGAAAGCGCAGAACGTGAAGAACGTCGTCATCGTGCCGATGGGATCGAAGGGCGGTTTCGTCGTCAAGAATCCGTCCGCCGACCGCGCCACGTTCCAGAAGGAAGGCGTGGCCGCGTATCAGACGCTTCTGCGCGGCATGCTCGACATCACCGACAACCTGCGTGGCACCGACGTCATCCCGCCGCCTGACACGGTTCGCCGCGATGCCGATGATCCGTATCTCGTCGTCGCCGCGGACAAAGGCACCGCGACGTTCTCCGACATCGCCAATGCCATCTCCGCCGAGTACGGCTTCTGGCTCGGCGACGCCTACGCCTCGGGCGGCAGCGCCGGCTACGACCACAAAGCCATGGGCATCACCGCGCGCGGCGGATGGGAAGCCGTCAAACGCCACTTCCGCGAGCAGGGGACGAACATTCAGAAAGAAGACTTCACCGCCGTCGGCGTTGGCGACATGTCGGGCGACGTTTTCGGCAACGCCATGCTTCTCTCGCCGCACACCAAGTTGGTTGCTGCGTTCAATCACGTACACATCTTTCTCGATCCCAATCCTGATCCGGCCACGAGCCTCGCCGAGCGCCAGCGGATGTTCGACGAGCGTCTCGGCTGGAACGGTTACAACACCGCGCTGCTATCCACAGGCGGCGCCGTGCTCGAGCGCAGCGCGAAGGTCGTCACCGTTTCCGAAGAAGTGATGCGCATGCTCGATCTGGAGAAGAAAACGCTCACGCCGGCGGAGTTGATGAAGGCCATTCTCCGCGCCCGCGCCGATCTGCTCTGGCTCGGCGGCATCGGAACGTACGTCAAGTCGAGCGACGAAGATCACGCCGCCGCGCGCGATCGCGCGAACGATGCGCTCCGCGTCGATGCCAGCGAGCTGCGCGTCCGCGTCGTCGGCGAGGGCGCCAACCTCGGCTTCACGCAGAGCGGCCGCATCGAGTTCGCGATGCGCGATGGCCGCATCAACACAGACGCCATCGACAACTCCGCCGGCGTCGATACATCCGACCACGAGGTCAACATCAAGATCCTGCTTTACGACGCCATCGAGCAGGGCGAGCTCGCCGGCATCGAGGAGCGCAACAAACAACTCGCCTCGATGACGGACGAAGTTGGCCAACTCGTTCTTTGCGACAACTACGAGCAGACGCAGGCCATCTCGCTGACCCAGTTCCTCGGCGAATCGGTGCTCGACGAGCAGGCTCGCTTCATGCGCGCCCTCGAGCGCGCCGGCCGCCTCGACCGCGCACTCGAAGGTCTGCCCGACGACGAAACGATCGCGCAACGCCACGCCGCGCACATCGGACTCACGCGTCCCGAGCTGGCCGTGCTCATGGCCTACAGCAAGATCGGTCTCTACTCCGATCTGCTCGCCAGCGATCTGCCCGACGATCCGCTGCTCGTCGAAGACCTCGCCTTGTATTTCCCGAAACCGCTGCGCACGCAATACCGCGCCGCCATCGAGCGCCACCGCCTGCGCCGCGAGATCATCGGCACCTACGTCACCAACAACATCATCAACCGCATCCGCCCGACGTTCGTATGGCAGATGACCGAGGAGACGGGGAAGCCGGCGGCGGACGTGGCGCGCGCGTTCACGATCATCCGCGAATCGTTCGACCTCCGCGCGCTCTGGTCCGAGATCGAAGCGCAGGACAACATCCTGCCGGCGCGCGTGCAGATCGAGATGCTGACGGAAGTGGGACGCCTGCTCGAGCGCGCCATCGGCTGGCTGCTCATCAGCGATTACGAGCGTCTCGATACCGCCAAGTATGTTGCCGAGTTTCGTCCCGCCATCGCCGCCATCGCCGATCGTCTTCACGACATTCTCCCCGCCGCGCTCCTCGGCTCCCTCAAAGCGCGTCAGGGCGAGCTGGAGATGGACAACGTCCCCGAGCGCGTCGCCTACCGCATCGCCAGCCTCGGCGTGATGGGAGCCGCCCTCGACATCGTCCGCCTCTCGCGCACCGGCCGTCCCGTTCAGGATGTCGCCAAGGTCTACTTCAGCGTCGGCGCCCGCTTCGGCCTGGAGCGCCTCCGCTCCGCCGGCGCATCGATCGCCGCCGAAACGCCGTGGCAGAAGTCAGCGGTGGCCGCGGCCGTCGATGATCTCTTCAACTACCAAAGCATCATCGCCTCAAGAGTCCTCGGCGAATCAAACGGCGCCGGAGAACCCCTCGACGGCTGGCTGACCGCCCGCCCGCGCGTCGTCGAGCGCATCGATCAAATGATGACGGATTTTCGCGCCGCACAAACGGTCGATCTGGCGATGCTGACGGTGGCGAGCAGGCAGTTGCGAGCGTTGGTGGAGAGCTAGAAAAACGAGTCTCACGCGAAGGCGCGAAGACGCGAAGAGTGCAGTTCAAGACCTTCGCGTCTTCGCGCCTTCGCGTGAGAAGCCTAACCACTACAATGACGGCGTGTCGATTGCAGGCAAGTTGCGCTACGCGCTCAAATCATTGCGAGGAGGACGAATGCTGAAGGTTGGCGACGAAGCCCCGGACTTCACGGTCTTGGATCATCATGGCAACACCGTTTCGCTTCACGATCTGCGCGGCCGCAAGGTCGTACTCTGGTTCTATCCGAAGGCCGACACACCTGGCTGAACGGCAGAGGGTTCCGGGTTCCGGGACCTCATCGGTGAGTACGAGAAAAAGAACACCACCATCCTCGGCGCGAGTTTCGACAACGCTGCCGACAACGCCAAATTCGCGGAGAAATTCGACTTCCCCTTCCCGCTTCTCTGCGACACCGACCGCAAGATCGGCATCGCGTACGGCGCCGCCGATTCGCCGAAGGACGAATACGCGAAACGGATCGCGTACGTCATTGACGAGAACGGCCGCATCGCCGAAGCGCATCCGAAAGTCGATGCGAAAAGCTACCCGAAGGAGCAGTTGGCGAGTTTGTAGTTTCGCTCACGTGTTATTGACAGTCGCTGACGCATTCGGGCGAGACGCCCGAATGCGCGGGGCTTGTTCCTTGCATCCTCGCGCGGCGTGGCAAGTTCCCCACGCACGTTGCGCGTTCTCGTCGCCGATGACGATCCGGCCATCCGCACGCTTGTGTCGCGCGTCCTCGTGCGGCGCGGTTACGACGTTTCCGGCGCCTCCGATGGCGCCGACGCGATCCAGAAACTCGACCACGATCCCTTCGATCTTCTCGTGCTCGACCTGATGATGCCGCGCGTCGATGGCGTTGGCGTGATCGATCATCTCGCCAAACGCGAAGGCCCGCGTCCGGCCATTCTCGTGATGACTGCCGCGGTTCCCGACATCCTCCGCCGTCTGCCGCACGAGCACGTCGCCAAGATCATCTCCAAACCTTTCGACCTCGATCAGCTCACGCAATACGCCAACGAAGCCATCCGCGAAACCGGCGCGGCGAGCTGACAAATCTGCGTTACAAGCGAGAGCCGCGCTTCGAAGCCTTCTTCTTCTCCGCGATCATCCGATACGCCTGCTCGATGATCGCCGCGATCGCGCCTTTGCGCAGCTTCGTGTCGAGCCGCATCCCAACCCACCCGCCCACGCCGACGTACGGGGGAACGTAGAAGTGTTTCGGATCCGCGGCCACCAGATCCTGCTGCACGCCCGGCGGCGCCGCGCACCAGAGCGCGATCTTCCCGTCGCCGTGATGATTGTTCAGAAACATCGCGAACTGCCTGCCATGAACGCGAAACGTCGGCGCGCCCCAGGCCAGCTTCTCGAAAGTATCCGGAAGCGAAAGGCAGATGCTTCGGACAAGCGCAAGCGCCGCGTCAGCCAGAAGGAGTGCGGACGTCTCGTCCGCGGCCATCGGGCGTCCCCGCCCGATGGTGTGTTTCGTGGTCCGTTTAGGACGAGATGCCATACCGTTGATTATCGCCCGAAAAAAGCACTCGGGCGGGACGCCCAGGTGCCCGCGAGCGAGACGCTCACACTCCTCGCGGCCGGTGGTGGGTGTGCCTGGC
The DNA here is from genome assembly GCA_963719365.1 of Thermoanaerobaculia bacterium. Lineage (GTDB taxonomy): Bacteria > Acidobacteriota > Thermoanaerobaculia > Gp7-AA8 > Gp7-AA8 > JADGNZ01. The sequence goes on from OY970380.1 coordinate 5,580,546, forward strand.
CCGAAGTACTCGCGCGTGACCGCGACCTGCGGATCGCGATCGCGTATTACAGCGATGGATGACCGCTGTCACAACGCCCAATGATGGTGTATCTGTTATTCTCCATGCAGGTCAGGACTCCATCCCTAATGCACTCACGTCACCTTCCCGCTCTCTTCGTTCTCGCGCTGTCAATGACGCTGCCACTCCGCGGCGACTGTCCGTTTGGACTGCTCTCGCCATCGCACTACGACGCGAATGTGAGGCCCGGCGACGTCATCAGTGGCGATTTCAACGACGATGGCCACGCCGATTTGGCCGTCGTGAATCGTCAGACCAGTACGATCTCCATCCTCCTCGGTGCCGCGGGAGGGACGTTCGGAGCTCCATCGCAGGTCACCCTTGCCTCCCCCACACAAGCCGATATTCTGGCGGCGGACTTCAACAAAGACGGCAAGATCGATCTCGTCGTTGCCGAAGAAGGCCTTTACCCATCGGTTTTTCCTCAGGTGGAAGTTTTCCTCGGGAACGGCGACGGCACGTTCAGTCCTGTTGCATTTACATTCCAGCAGTACGTCCGATCCCCGACCCGCATGGTTCTGGGCGACTTTGATAACGACGGTCTGACCGACGTCGCGGTCGCGACACAGAACGGCGAGTTTTCTTCCATGAAGAGCCTCGGCAACGGCATCCTGGCTCAGATATCCGAAAACACCACCGCTGAATCAGGCGGCAACCCAACCGGCTACTCGAGTGGCATCGCCTCGGGCGATTTCGACGGCGACGGCAAGCTCGACATCGCCGTCAGCGAGGTCACCTCGAAAAAGGTCTATCTGTTTTTCGGTAACGGCGATGGAACCTACTTCAAGAGTCCGAATCCGATCGATCTGCCGGCAGCGCAGAATGAGCCCTCGGACGTTCAGTCGGGCGATTTCAACGGTGATGGCAAGGCGGATCTGGCCATCGTCATTCGCAATCCTTATGGTGGCCCGGACTTACCTTCACTGAAGATCGCGCTGAGCAACGGTGTAGCGCGTACATTCGCGGCTCCTGTTGACTACGGCCAACTGCAGGACGGCCAAGAGGCTCTCGTTCGGGACATCGACGGCGACGGGAAACTCGACGTGCTGGTCGGTGAACAGCGCGGCATCAGCATCTTCCACGGAAACGGCGATGGGACATTTGCCGCGCAGCAGACAATCGGAACCTGGGCTCTCGGACTGGCCATTGCCGACGTTGACGGCGACGGAGGTCCGGACGTCATTGGCACGAACTTCACCGCCGGAAAGGCCGACGTCTACCTGAACACCTGCGGCCGGATCACGCTCAATCTCACATCGTCCGTGAATCCTGCCGCGCAAGGGACATCGATCACGGTCACGGGCACCGTCGTTCCTCCTCCCGCGGCTGCACCCACCGGCACGATCACGCTGAAGCGCGGAACGACCGTGTTGAACAGCGGCAATCTCAATGCAGGTCTCTCCGTCGCCGCGACGATGGACGATCTCACGCCGGCGACGTACACCTTCACTGCCGAATACAGCGGCGACTCGCGCTTCGTGTCAGCGATCAAGACGATTCAGCAGATCATCACGGTCCCGCCGTTCGGACCGCCGCCGCATGTCAACGCCATCAGCTTCGGCGGGCCGGTCCAGGTTTCCTGGTACGCGACGGCGAATACAGATCACTACGAGATCGAGCGCAACAACGGCGGTGGATGGATCGCGGCCGGTACATCCAGCAGTGCGGCATTTACCGATCTGGCCGCACCTGCATCATCAGCGCTTCTCTACCGCGTCCGTGCCAAGGCCGCGGATGGCACGCCATCCGCGTACAGCGCGTCCGATCTTGCGCTGACGTACACATTCACCGACAGCACGATCCAACCCGGCGTGACGCCGGTGAAACGTGTTCATGTCACCGAGCTGCGCAACGCTGCCAACGCCGTCCGCGCGCTGGCCGGCCTCGGCGCAACGAGTTGGGCCGAGACAGCTCCGGATATCGTTCGCGTCGCCCACATTTCCGAGCTTCGCACTGCGATTGATCAGGCCCGCGCCGCGCTCAATCTTCCAACACTGACGCACATTGATCCAACATTGACCGCGGGAACGAGCGTCATCCGCGCCGTCCACTTCGAAGAGCTGCGCGCATCGATGCGCTGATAGTCTCTCGTACGTGGCCGAACCTGCATTGATCCTCATCGACGTCCAGTACGCGATCGACGACCCGAGCTGGGGCAACGATCGGAACAATCCGGACGCCGAGGAGAAGATGGCGGCGCTCTTGGCGCATTGGCGTGAACGGCGCTGGCCGGTCTTCCACATTCGTCACGCTTCGACGGATCCGAAATCGACGTATCGTCCCGGTCAGGCACTCTTCGAATTCAAGAAAGAAGTGACGCCGGTCGAGGGCGAGGAGATCGTCAAAAAATCGACAAACAGTGCGTTCATTGGGACGAATCTCGAGGAGGTGCTTCGTTTGCGTGGCATCACGCAAGTTGTCATCGCCGGCGTGATCACAAACAACTCCGTCGAGGCCACCGCCCGTATGTCCGGCAACCTCGGCTTCCAAACGTTTGTCGCATCCGACGCCACCGCGACGTTCGGCCGCCGCGATTTCGCCAGGCGATGGCGGACAGCGGATGAGGTGCATGCGATGTCGCTGGCGAATCTGGCGGGCGGAATACGCGACAGTGTTGCCGGCGCGCGAAATCCTCAGCCCGCATTTCTCACACGATCAGCGACTCCCATGAATCGAGCGCCTTCTCCCCCCGCGCTTTTTGCGGGGGGAGAAGGTGGCGAAGCCGGATGAGGGGGGCATTGCAAGATGGGACACACGTTCGTTGCGACAATTGAAAAGGCCAGTGTTTGGGCAACGTTGACGCGGCCGCTAAACGCCCCCTCATCCGCCTTCGGCACCTTCTCCCCCACTGAAAAGCGTGGGGGAGAAGGCGCTCGATGGGAGAGCTGTCATAAGAGTGTGAGAAATGCCGGTTAGTCGGTTTAGTTGAGCGAGTCCTCAAGCATTCGGGCGGGACGCCCGAATGCCCGCGTGCGAGACGCACGCACTCCTCAGTGGATTACGTACAAATCGGACAGTAAGCGCGTGTAGCTGTACACGGTCGTTGCGCCGTCCGGCGTAACGAGGATTGGGCCGACGTTGATGAGGCCTGATGGATCGGCGGGCATTGCCTCGCGCCAGAGAGTTCGCGTGCCCGAGGCCAGATCGATCTTGTAGAGCATTGCGGGGATTTTTCCGAATGTAGCAACAAATAATGAGCGGCCGTCCGCGCTGAAGTGCGTGGGGACGTCGCCGGTTTTCAGTGCGGGGACAGGCATTGGAGCGCCGCCCTCGATTGGGTAGAGATAGAACTTGCGGTCTGTGGCGCGGCCAAGAACGTAACGGCCGTCGGGCGTGACCTGCGTGCCACTGACGTTTTCCGGCGTAATGGCGCGCGGCGCACTTCCGTCGAGCGCTTGGATCCAGAGTTTGGGCGCCTGGCCTTCTTCGTTGCCCTGAAAGAAAATCTGTTTGCCGTCGGGCATCCAGCGCGCGTTGCGGTGATTGATGCGGTCTCTCGTGATTTGGCGCGGCTGGCCGGCGCCCGTCGGCAGCATGACGATCTGCGCGGGATTGCGGTTGCGCGGAATCGACAACACCCACTCCCCATCCGGCGACAACGCCTCGGAAGTGCCGTCGCCGAGGCGGATGGCGGGGGAGCCGTCGATGCCGCGGATGTAGACGCCGAAGATCGCGCCGCCCGCTTCGCCCGATTCGGAGAAGACGACGGTCTTGCCGTCGGTGGAGAGGTCGCGCACGACAGAGTAATCGAACCAGGAGAGATCGACCGGCTTGTCGTTGCCGCGAATGGCGACGATGCCGGCGCGAACGATCTCGCGCGTGACGAGCATGCTGCCGTCCGGCGCGACGTCGTGCAACCAGAGCGGACCGGCGCTCGCGGCGATGAGACGTTCTTTGCCGCGTAACGAAACCGCCCGCACGGCGCGCGACGTGGTGCCGTCTTCCGACGAAAAGACAATCTCGTTTCCTGCCGCGATCCAGGTCAGACCTTCGATGCTTTGCGATTCTTTGGTCAGCGCGCGATGCGCTTTGCCGGCAAGCGTAACCAGAACGACGGAGCCGCGGTCGTCGTTGAAGAATGGATGATCGAGCAGCGCGATGGCATCGCCGGCCGGATTGAATCGCGGATTGCTGATCCATCCCACCGAGTCGTAGAGAACATTGCCGATTGGAAACTCCAGCCGGCAACGGCCGCTGACGGTGCGGACAACAGCGAGACGTCCGTCAGGCGACCAGTCGGCGTATTCGACGTCATCGAGAATCTCGCGCGGCGCGCCGCCGGCGATCGGCACCTGCGCCAGCGTGCCGCTCTCACGCACGTAGCCGATGGGATGACGATGAAGCGAAATGGCCAGTTGCCCGCCGCGCGACACGGCGAGAATGTCGGTGTCGGCACCCATGTCGAGATCGCGCGATTCCGGCGAATCGGCGCGCACGGAAAAAATCGACATCGGTTTTCCGCTCCAGCGTGCGCCGTAGAAAACGGTCTGGCCGTCGGGCGAGAAACGCGCGTTGAAGATCGTGCCGCTTCGGAACGTGAGTCGGCGATACGACGGCGGCGGCTGCGTGCCGCGTCGCTGTCCGACGAGATAGGCAATCGCAGCAGCCGCAAGAATCGCGGCGGCGATCGCCAGAGGCTTCACCAGTTTGCGCGGACGGATGTGCCACATCGGCAGGAATGAGACGGCCTGGCTGGTCAAGCCGGAAAGGGAGCCGAGGTCGAAGGCGAGATCGCGCGCGGACTGGAAACGCTCATCGGGATTCTTCTCGAGGCAATGCCGGACTACGCGGTCGATCGCGCCGGGAACGCGGATGCTCAGCTCGAAAAAGTCGGGAGGATCATCTTTGAGAATTGAGTTGAGCGTCTCGATCGGCGACTCGGCGCGGAACGGTTGCACCCCGGAGAGCATTTCGTAGAGGATCACGCCGAACGCGAAGATGTCGGAGCGGTTGTCGCCACTGCCGCCGCGCACTTGCTCCGGTGCCATGTAGCCGATCGTCCCCATCAATCGCCCGGGCTCGGTCGGCGTCGTCGGCAGCGTCAGCTCGTGCTCATCGCCCGGCGTCGAGTTCGGCAGACGTGGCCCCGCCAGTTTCGCCAGACCGAAGTCGAGGATCTTGACGTGGCCATCGCGGGTGATGAAGAGATTCTCCGGCTTGAGATCACGATGGACGATGTTGCGCTCGTGCGCGGCGGCGAGGCCGCGGGCGATCTGCGCGGCGTAGTCGAGCGCTTTGCGAGGCGGAATCGGACTGTGGCGGATGCGCGCGCGGAGCGATTCGCCTTCCAGCAATTCGGAGACGATGTAGTTCTGGCCGCCTTCGCTGCCGATGTCGTAGATGGCCAGGATGTTGGGATGATTGAGCATCCCGGCCGCCCGCGCCTCCTGCTCGAACCGCCGCAGCGCCTCGGTGTCGCCGGAAAGATTGCGCGTGAGGACTTTGACCGCGACATCGCGGCCGAGGCGGGTGTCTTGCGCTCGGTACACCTCGCCCATCCCGCCCGCGCCGATGGCCGTGAGGATCTTGTACGGACCGAGCATCGTGCCCGCAGCAAGCATGGCCGTGAATCATGTCACGGGATTTGGGTATCGCGGCTCAGTAGATTCGCTGAGTGGATTAGATAAGTACGTTAGCCGGCTTATAGATCGGTAACGGCATCAGTAGATTAGTTGATCAGTGGATTAGTAGACTTGGCTAACGTGCGCGTTTCGTGCATCGATGGCTGACCGCTTCCTAATCCACTAGTCCACTAATCTACTGATCTACTAATCTACTCACCGATGAAACCTGCACAGACCATCCAACTCACACCCGGCAAACGCGTTCTCTTTCTCACGAAAGATCCGGACCTGATCCGGAAGCAGCTTCGCGGCGAGCTCGATCTGCAGATGAAGGATCTGCGCGTCGAGGATCTGCTCGACGACATCAACACAGACGCCATGACGCCGGCGTGGGTTTGCTTCAGCCACAAGCCGGAAGACATCGCCGAGGATGCGTATGCGGGGCTGATCGTGGATGGGAAGCGTTTGTTCGAGCACGATGCGCTGATCAACGGCAACTTCGAAGTGATCGTCAGCGGCTATCGAAAAGGCGTGGGCAGTTCGCGCGAGACCGCGACGCAATGCGAAGTGTGGAGCGGCATTCGCATCGCCGTCGCCGCATCATTCGCGCCGATCCATGCGGGCAATAACATCAATCAGGGATTGCTGATGGCGGACCACGCCATGCTCCTGCGGTTGCAGGCAGGCGAGGGGATTCCGATCGATGAGTTCTGCAAAGGCCGCGACGCCATCACGCAACTCATCATCCGCGAAGGCGGCCTTTTCCCATTTTCGAAAGCGGTCGCGCGCGGCGAGATTCAGGTGCCGGTGCCGGACACGCCCAAGCGTCCGATGACGATGGGGGAGAAGATTCTAGCGCGGCATGTGTTGGTGGGGGGTGGGGAGTCGGGGGTGGGGAGTGGGAGTGAAGCGAGCGAAGTCGCCAGCTCCGACACCCGACAGCCGGCAGCCGGCACCCGAGACTCGCTCCCACACCCCACGCCCCACACCCCACACCCCGTCTTCGTCAAACCCGGCGACGCCGTCGTCGTCGAGGTCGATGGCGGTTACACGCATGAGTTCACGACGGCGCAGGTTCACTACTTTCTCGAACAGGAGTACGGACCTGATTACGCGATCAAGAATCCGCAGAAGTTTGCGGTGTTCGAGGATCACCTCATCTACGCCGATGACGTGGCGCGCATGCGACCGTTCATGGCGAAGATCCAGACGCTGCGCGATTTGCAGCGTGAGTTTCAGCAGCACACCGGCTGCCGCGATTTTTCGGCGGTGGACAACATTTCGCCCGGCATCTGCCACGAAGTCGCGCGCGAGTACATCATCGATCCGGGCGATTTCATTCAGGCCACCGACAGCCATACGTGCATGGGCGGCGTGAACAACGCGCTGGCCTGGGGCGTCGGCGCCACCGAGTACGCGAACCTCGTGCACTCGGGGTTTACGCAGGTGGAAGTATCGGAGTCGATCCGTTTCGAGCTCGTTGGAAACCTGCGCGAGAACGTCACAGCGAAAGACGTGATGCTCTACATCCTGCTCAACTACGCGAAGCCGCAGATGACGCTCGATCGGATCATGGAGTTCACGGGCCCCGGTCTGCGATCGCTGTCGATGGATGAGCGGGCCACGCTGGCGAACATGGCCACCGAATGCGCGGCGCGAACGGCAATCATCGAGGCGGACGAGAAGACATTCGCCTGGATCGCGGCCATGCGTCCCGGCGCGGACATCGAAGCCCTGCGCGCGCGCGCGGTCGCGCCTGACCCGGACGCCGAATACGCCGGCGGCGTCCACACGATCGACCTCAGCGCGATCCGGCCGATGGTGGCGCATCCGGGCGATCCCGATCGCGGCATCCCATCCGATCCAACGAACGGTGCGTTCGTCGACGAAGTCAGCGATGTAAAGATCGACATCGCCTACGCCGGCTCCTGCACCGCGGGCAAGGTCGACGATTTTCTCTTCTACCATCAGGTGGCGAAAGAGGCGGTCGACGCCGGATTGAAAGTCGCGGACGGCGTGAAGTTCTACATCCAGTTTGGCTCCCAGGCGGTCGAAACATTCGCACGAGAGAACGGCCTACTCGATACATTCGAGCGCGCCGGCGCCATCGTCCTCAATCCCGGCTGCGGCGCCTGCATCGGCTGCGGTCCGGGGGTATCCGAGGATTCGGATCAGGTCACGATCAGCGCGATCAACCGCAACTACAAAGGCCGGTCCGGTCCCGGAAAGTTGTGGCTGGCGTCGCCGTTGACGGTTGCCGCGTCAGCGTTCACAGGACATGTGACCGCGTACACGCCGGGGATGTTCGCGAAGGAGTTGGTGGAGGCGTAGCTACCAGATCGTTTCGACCACGCCGCTGGTTCGAATGCGATCGTCTTTGGTGATGAGGGGTGCGTTGTGGGCGAGGGCCGTGGCGGCGATTAGGCAATCGACGGGATCGCGGAGGATTTCGTGGAGTTCCACGGCCCGGACGGCGACGTCGAGGGTTACTGGCAGAACAACCAGATCCTCCACTGCTGTCACTCTCGGGAGCCAATCGTGGGCGTTTAGATCGATCCGACCCGGCGCGCTAGAACACCGACTTCCCACAAAGAGACCGCAGAGAAGCCGACGACCTCCTCTCCAATGAGGGCTCTCTTTGCGGCGGCAGAAAGTTGGCTTGGCGCGCCCATTGTCCGCCAGACCATGACATGCGTATCGATCACGATCACTTCAGCGCGTCCCACTCCAAATCGTCGATGGGCGAGACGATATCGCCATGAATGGTCACTGAACCACGAAGGTGTTCGAGCGCTTGTTCACGTTTGGCGCCCGCGGCGCTCACCCATTCGCCTTTATAGAGAACGCGGTCCTTTGGCCGAGCATTGTCCGTTGCCGGACCGGGCTCGGACCGGACCAACTTCGCGACGGTCCTGCCGTCGCGTGTCAGAGAAATCTCACCGCCGGTTCGCTCAAGTTCGTCCACCAGATCTTCGAGCTTTGGGCCGGCGGCAACGTCGATTTGAGTCGTCATGACTGCATCGTAGAACTGCTTCGGCGTTCGATCAACGTCCCCTCGCGACGAGTTGCTTCGTCTTTCTGGCTACTTGAGCCACGTGCGCGTATCAACAACGATCATTTCAACGCGTCCCACTCCACGTCATCGATCGGCTCGACGATGTCGCCGAGAACCTCGCCTGAGCCGCGGAGGTGCTCAATGGATCGCTCGCGCTCCGCCGCCGCAGGGATCATCCAACGACCGTTGTAGAACACGCGCTCTTGGACCGGCGGTTTCTTCGTCTCCGGAGCGGTATTGATGTGCAATGTCCCAACAGCCTTTCCGTCGCGCGTGAGGCTGGCCTCACCACCATTCTTTGCGAGCTCGTCCGCCAGCTCTTCGAACTTCGGTCCCAGCTCGGCGATTTCGATTTGAGTGTTCATGCTTCATCGTAGAACCGCTTCGGCAGATGTTCAGCTTCCCAATGACGCTCACTTCAACGCGCAGCGACGTCAATCTGTCTGCTCATACCCTCGTCGTAGAACCGCATTGCCGCAGGTTCGACTTCCACCTACGACGCGGCCGACTCTCCCTTTTCCTTCGATGGTTCGAGCAAACGCTGCAGACCGTCTAGTGTGTTGATGCTCTTGCTGTAGTCGGGATCGATCGCCAGTGCCTTCTGGAGTTGTACGCGAGCCTTTGCGGCGTATTGCTTTCGGGAATCGGCGTCGTGGGTGTCTCGCGCTCGTTTGTACCAGAAGTACCCGAACGTGTTCGGAAGCGACGGATCGGCGATTTTCAGATGGCTGCGGATTTCTTCTGCTTTCGTGAAGTACTCCTCGGCCTTGTCGAGATTGTGATCGTGATACTCGGCGATCAGTGCCAGGTTGAAGTAGGTCTTGTAAAGTGTTTCGCTGTCGGCATTCTTCGCCTTGACGACCACGTCGTTCAGGGTATTCCGCGCCTCATCCCACTTTCCCGCCTGCTTCGCTTTTACGGCGGCGCTGCGCAACGACTCCAGAGAGCCGTCTGCGGCCGGGGCGGACATGGGGAGCGCGTCGGCAGCGGCTTGCGAACTGTACTTGGTGATCTGATCGCCGATCGAGACTGCAAGGGGAGAGTTCACCGGCACCGATTCCTGTGCTCGTTGCAGACCGGCCACCAGTTGTTGCTCGTCCGCGCTGGTGAGGGCTGCGTTCGGGTTCTTCATGCGGGCGATCTTGAGCGTTTCACCCTCGACGAGGCTGCGAATCGTGTTGACCTCGCGGCGAATTCCTTCGAGAAAGGCCTTGTCTTCATTCTTTCGGTTCGTGGAGAAGAACCCTGCCTGGATCGCTTTTCCGCCTGTCCCGTTGACTTTCGGCAGCCTCTCGTCCAGCTCAGCGAGGAGTTGCTTCACCTTATTGACAATGGTCGTACGCTCCTCGATTGGAGTCCGGTCTCCGATCTGAGGCAGAAAAATCTGCCCGGCGAGGCGGGAACGTTTGAGAAGTGCCAGCCGCGGATCCGCGTCGGTGATGGCATTGAGGTAAACCTCGGCAGTTCTGCGTACTTCGGGCGTTCCTCCTTTCGAATACGTACAGACGGCGATGCAGAAATTGGCTTCGTCGCGGGAAAATCCCACTTCTTCCAATTGCTCGACGATGTCGTCAGGTACGGCGTCACCGGCCTTGTACTGCGCCTCGGCCAGTTGCAGCGTCTTGAGCGCTGCCCGCCTCTCGATCGCCTCCACGGAGCTCGGCGTAATCGTGATCGCCGTAGAAAGAAAGCTGTCCGCGGCGGCATATTCGCCCCGCTCGAGTGCTCGCAGCGCGAGGTCATTCAAGACCACGACCGTGTTGCGGTTCTGGAAGTTGTCCAGCGCCTTGTGGCCAAGCTCCCACGCGCCGCTTGCGAAGGTGATGACTCCAGTGACGAGAGCAAAGGTCACTTTGCGCCAGGTGCCGCGGAGCCAGCCGCCCTCTGCTGCCGGTACTTTTTCTACTACCGGTTCGTCTGCCATCAGAGACCTCCTGGCTGTAAGACGGATGTGCGGACGTTTTTCTCAGGACCACCATTCACCGACTCGTTCTTGTTCGGTCACCTCGGCTTCCACGATCACAGCGCATGATTTATGGATGCGAAAGATTGCCATCATTGGCTCGGGAATCACAGGCCTTGCCGCGGCGCATGGACTTCTCCGATCCGGGTTCGATGTCAGCGTCTATTCCGACCGGACGGCAGAGCAATGGCTGAATGAGAGCCGGCCGACGGGCACCGCTGCTCGTTTCGATCTTGCGCTTTCGTACGAACGCGAGCTTGGCTTGAATTACTGGGACGATGTTGCGCCGAAGGGCGAGGGCGTATTCCTCACGTTCTGTCCCACTCTGCACAATTCTCTGGTGAAGCTGGCGGGGCGGTTCGTGCAGCCGTTCCAAGCTGTCGATGTGCGATTGCAGTCTGCCCGTTGGATGGATGAATTCGAGCGGCGCGGGGGCCGTCTGATCATCGAGAAGGTCGCTGTCGATCGCGTCGAAGAGATTGCCGCTGCGAACGATCTGACGATTGTCGCCGCCGGCCGCGCGGATCTGTGCAAACTATTCACGAGAGACGAAGCGCGTAGCAACTACCAGACTCCCCAGCGTCACTTGGCGATGGTCATCGTGACCGGTTGTCCCGCCACGTTCAGCGAAGTCCCCTTCCGCCCTGTTCGATTCGACTTCCTCGGCACCGACGGCGAGATCTTCTTCATCCCGTACTTTCACAAGGACGCAGGCGTGAGCTGGAACATTCTGGTCGAGGCGAAGCCCGGCTCGCGAATGGATCGATTCGAAGGTGTGCAAAACGGAGACGAGGTTGTGGAGAAAGTGCGGGACGTCGTAGGAGAGCTCTTTCCGTGGGACCGCCAGTTTGTCAGCGGGATGAAACTTGCCGATCCTCTGGGCTGGCTGGTCGGAAAGGTCGCTCCGATTGTGCGGCACCCGAGCGCGACGCTGCCATCCGGCCGTGCGCTCGCGGCATTGGGCGATACCGTCATCTCCTACGATCCGATCGCCGCGCAAGGCGCAAACAGCGGCATGAAACAAGCGCGGCTTCTCGCCGGCAAGATCGCCGCTCGCGGCAGCTTGCCGTTCGATCAGGAGTGGATCGTCAACACGTTCGAGGAGTTCTATCGCGAGCACGCCAGTCACGCCGTTGCGTTCAGCAACCTCCTGCTCGAGCCGCTCACCGCGCCGGCAAAGGAGATGCTCATCGCGCAATACGGAAGCGATGGCGCCGCGAACAACGACAGCGCGCAGCAGCGAATCGCCAACGCCTTCGTCGAGAACTTCAACGATCCGCGGCTGCTCACGTCAGCATTCACGGACATGGCACTCGCACGAAACACGATTGCGAATCACAGCGGCGGACGTTGGTTCTGGAGCAGCGTCCGCGGCAGGATGTCGATCGCGCGCAATCAGGTGAAGCTGAAGCTACGTGGGGCTCAATAACGCCGTCCGCGCAGACTGAAGTTTTTTTGGGGAGTGGGGTGTGGGGCGTGGGGAGTGGAAGGAAATCCGATCCAAGTCACACTGCTTGCTCATCTTCAACTACCACTCCCTACACCCCACTCCCTAGACCCCACCCTTACTCCGTGCTCCACGGCGGCACGATGCCGTTCATGCGCGCGTAGGCCACCGATTGCCCGAGGTGCTCGTGGAGGTGGTTGAGGGCGAGCATGAAGGCGGCGCGCTCGGTGCTGTCGTTGCCGAACATGTGAATCGGCTTTTCGAGATCGGCGTCCGGCGTGTTGACAATCGTGTCACGCAGGTACTCGAACGACTTGCGGAGCTCTTCGATGATGCGTGGCTTCTCCGTGATCCGCTCGAACGAGCGCGTATCGAGCATCGGATGGTCGCCGACGAAACTGACCAGCGTGTAGTTGCCGCCGGCGATATGCATGTAGACCTCACTGACTGAGCGGACGCCGCGAGCCGGCCGCCATTCGTACTTGCTGGCCGGCACTGCCGTCGCCAGCGAGAGAATCTTCTTCTGCATGTCATCGAGATCATGGAGCAGCTCGGCGCGCACGCCGCTCTTCGGCACCGCGGGCGGCGACGCTTGCCGCAACTCGTGCGGCGCGCGAGCGCTGCGCACGGCGGCTGTCATCGGTGAAGCTGCGACGATGGCCATTGCCACGATCGAAGTAAGGCGCATGTTCGAGAGTCTCTCCTGGGCGGGCAGTGGCGACAGATTACTCCCGCCGGATGTTGGCGAGCAACGAATGATCGGGTGCGAAAACGACATTGCGGGGAGTGGACGAGAGGTCGTGCGTCACGGTCTGCTCATTCTTGTTGATGAGTACGTAAAACATGCCGCCGCGGTTGCCGTCGAATTCGATGCGCACCGGCGCCACCATGACGAAATCATCGCCCACACCGCTCCGCTTCACGGTCACGCTGATCTTTGAGCCGCCGCTTGCAAGCGGTTCGAGTTTGTAGCTCCAGCGGATTGTGGGAATGGCCGAATCGTAGATCCATGAGTTGAAAAAGAAGCTCCAGTCGCCCGGCGCGTTCTTCTCCACCTCTTTCTGAAAGTCGGCGGTGCTGGCGTCTTTGCCGCTGTAATCCTTGACGAAGTCGCGCAGGATTTTGATGAAGACGTCGTCGTGGCCGGTCTTGAACCGCAACAACGTTCGCAGCATGTGCAGGACGAGCGGTCCTTTGACATACGCCTGAATCTGATACCCAGCGGGCACCTCGGCGGTAGCCGCGCGATAGCCAACGCCGATCGGTCCAATGCGTGCGCGGGCTGGCCCATTGAATTCGACCAACCATGGACGGTTGAACTTGCTGAATCCGCCGCCCATATTGCCCTGCACGATGCTGTCGTACACGCTGACGATCTCGTCGTAGAACTTGTCGCCGCCCTTCACCGTCGCCTGCACGAACATCATCGCGGAGTACTCGGCCAGCGACTCGCTGAGCCATTGATCGCGATAGGTTTTCCATCCGACTTTATGGCCCCACCACTCGTGCGCCACTTCATGCGTGCGAAAGAGCTCCGTCGCGCCCGGATGCTCTTCGTATGCGAACTCGGATAAGTGGAGGAAGCCGTCGAAGGCCTGACCGTGACCGGCGGCGATCGCCGTGGCGTAGATCTGCGGCGTGTCGAGCTTGTCGTCGAAAAGGAATTGATAGAAACGAAGCGAGTTGACGACGTCCGCACCGGCGTTGCGGATCCGGTTGCCCGGATCGAGGCCGGTGACCGTGCCGAAAGAGATCACTTTCGGCACGCCCGGAATCTCAAGCGGAACTTCGATGAAGCGCTCGGCGGTGGAGAAGGTGACCATCTTGGCCGGTTTCTCGACGATCCACACCGACGTTTTCGTTCCGTCCGGCGCTTCCGTCTCGCTGGCTCGCCGCCCCATCGAGCGCACTTCATTGTGCTTCCCGACTTTCAACTCCAGATGTGCCGTGGTGGCGTCGAAGGCGTCGGGAATGGTCGGATACCACGCGTTTCCGGGAGCGTAGTTCGGCGTTTCAAAATCGTATTGAAAGGTGACGACGCGCGAGGCGTTGGCTCGCAGCGGCGCTGGAAAGATCACGGTCATCGTGCCGTCGGAGACATCGTTGTCGATGGCCGCGCTGCGTGCGCCGATGTTGTCTCGCAGGATCGTCAGCGGCTGGCCTTTGTCGTCGATCGCTGAAACGTTCTTCGCAGTTGGGTAGAGCTCCATCGCCAGCGCGCTGATTCCGTCGATGTTGGGCGTGATCACTTCGCCGATCGTGTAATGGCCGTTGAGCATGGCCTGATCGGTTTCACCGACGCGGCGCGAGTTCCATTTGCCTTTCGAGAGATCGGCTTTGATGTCGAGACTGCTGATCGTGGCCGGGCGAATGTCTGCTGCGCCGTGCCCGCCGTTCGGCTCGCGATCCTTGGCGCGATCGAGACTGATCCACACCTCTTCGGTGTTGCGGTCGAAGCGGATTAATTGGATCTCTTCGCGGCGTGCCGAGTCATAGTCGAAGGTGAGCCAGTCGTAGTCGGCCGTCTTGATCGCCGCCGTGATTTGCAGCGCTCCCGGATTCAGCATCGCGGCGATGACCTTGGCGTCGATGTCGCGCCCGAGGTCGATGAGCCAGTGGTTGTGGCGGTTTTCGGCGAGGGTGTTCTTCGCCCACGAAACCTGCGCGGTGGGAAAGAGCTTGTCGATCGTGTCGTCGGAGACGCGCAGAACGAGCTGAGTAAACCGGACATCGACCGAGGAGACGTTATGCCGCGAAAAGCGCCGCAACTGGGCCTGTTCGATCGGATCGGGAACGGCCATCGTGAAACGCCCTTCGCCTTCGAACACCAGTCCGGTCACGCGGCCCGATGGCAGCGGCTGCATGAGGTGCACCTTGCCGGAAAGGAGCTTGATCGTGGCCACGTCGCGGCCGATGGTGAGCGGCTCGGTGATCGCGACCGGCTCGATCGTGAACTGCCACTTCTGCAACTGGTCGTAATCAGCGCGAGCGTGCGCCGGATCGGCTCCCAGAACGGGGAGTGCGAAAACAAAGAGAAAGACCGTCAACAAAGATGCGCGAAGAGACAAAGGAGCCCCCTGGTTCCAGCCTGGGTAGAACATTGCCTGACTGATTTAGGATGAATGAGAGCATCTTAAAGGAACAACCGCGAGAATCCAGCAGAAGGAGACACACTGCTGCGTAACAGCGGTCACTGCTACAGCGTGGAAATCCAATGAATGTCCGAACTGCAATCCTCGCCGCGTTACTCGTGCTTCCTGCATCGCTTGCCGCTGACGATTCGAAGCAGTCAACTGCTGACGACAGCGGTGGTTGCCTGACATACATCCTCGGCGGAATTCGTCCCGTCGCCACCGACCGCTCCGAGCGCTTCCTCGGCAAAGTACAGCCGGCCACCGCGCGTTGCCGCGGCGGCGAGAAGGCGGTTGCCGGGCGATCGCTCCCGTGGGTTGATTGGCAGAACTACTACGCCACCGGCGACGCCGGCTCGCGCGCCCTCGGCTTCTTCAGCCACGTGCCGTTTCTGAATGCGAACGATCGAGGCGTGCGAGGTGCGCTGCTCGATCTCGAATACCAGCGGATGGAGCTCATCAAGTTCAATCTGTTCGACAACAGCGGCACGTACGAGACGTATCTCCAACCGGACGGCTCGGCAGTGAAAAAGTGGCCGTCGATGCGCCTTCCGAAAAGCGATCCGAATTACCAGGCCGTCGGCGGCGATGGTGTCCAGCATTGCAGCGGACCGCTGATCCGTCATCGCAATCTCACCGGCATCTGCAACGACATCGAGAATCCGGCCATGGGCTCGACGGGGATGCTTTTCGCGCGCAACGTCGAGTTCGAATCCACCTTCCCTAACCTCGGCAAGAACGAGCTGGCCCGCAATCGGAACGGCGGCCGCCTCGATGCGCTCAAGCCCGATCCGCAAGTCATCAGTCGCGAGTTGTTCACGCGCCGCTCGCCCGACGATCGCAATTGCGCATCCGACTACAGCACGCTCTCCTATCCGAACGACGCCCTTCCTCCCGACACGAATTGTGATTACGCGAAAGCTCCCTTCTTCAACGTGCTGGCCGCGTTCTGGATCCAGTTCATGACGCACGACTGGTTCTCGCATCTCGTCGAAGGGCAGAACGACGTCGCGGTTGCTCCGGTGAAGATGGGTTGCGCGTCGAAGCTGGTGGATGGAAAGGAAGTGGCGTTGACGCAAGCCGAGGTCGATCAACTCGGCTGCCGTCCCAACGACATCATCGATCCGACGCTGATGGCGGATCGCAGCGATCCATCGACGTTCCAGGTCAACGGACACGACTATCTTTCGCGCGCCTACCGCACCACGAAAAACACGAATACGGCGTGGTGGGACGCGTCGCAGATTTACGGATACGACGAGCGCTCGCGCCAGCGCGTCAAACGCGATCCGGCCGACCGCGCGCGGCTACTCATGACTCCGATCGGCTCTCGCACCGGTGGCGGCGAAGCGCAAGGCTACCTGCCCGTTTTTGCCGAAGCCGATCCGATTCTTCCGCAATGGCGCGGGCAGGAAGCGACCGCCTTTCCCGACAACTGGTCGATCGGCATGAGTTTCTACGCGAACGTCTTCGCGCGCGAGCACAACCTGTTCGTCGATGCCTTCCGGCAACAGACGAAACGAACGCCTGACGCCGACTCCGGCCTTCGCGATCCCGATCATCCGACGGCCGTCATTCGTTATGAAGATGTCAGCGACGATGACCTGTTCGAGATCGGCCGGCTCGTCGTGGCCGCGGAGATCGCGAAGATTCACACGATCGAATGGACGCCGCAGCTCCTGTACGACGAGCCGTTGTTTGCCGCGATGAACGCAAACTGGAGCGGACTCTTCGCGGACCACGAGCATCTCAAGGCGCTGACGAGCCAGATTGCGAAGAACTTCGGCAATTCGAAAGATCCGCGCGATCACAGCCAGTGGTTCTCGATTTTTGCCTCGGGCGCCGGCATTTTCGGACTCGGCAATCATCACTACACCGGTGCGCTCTGGTGGAAGCGCGACACATGGAGCATCGCCAACGCCAGCGATGTGAGCGGCGGCGTCAATCACTTCGGATCGCCGTTCAACTTTCCCGAAGAATTTGTGACCGTCTATCGTCTGCATCCGCTCGTGCCCGACCTTATCGACTATCGCGAGTGGTCCGATCCGAACGCCATCCGCAACAAGATTCCGGTGGCCGCGACGGTGCGCGGCAACGCAACGCCGGCGATGGAGAATCGCGGCCTCGCCAACTGGGCTCTTTCAATGGGCCGCCAGCGACTCGGCGCGCTCACACTTGGCAATCATCCGCGCTTTCTGCAGAACCTTCCGATGCCTCGCCTCGGCGAAGGAAAAACGATCGACGTGCTCGCGCTCGATCTCATCCGCGACCGCGAGCATGGCGTGCCGCGTTTCAACGAGTTCCGGCGCCAGTACGGTCTGCGAACGCTGACGAGCTTCGACGATTTCATCGATCCGAGCCTCGCCGCCAAAGTCGCCGCCGGCGACGCGCAGGCGAAAAGTGATCTTGCGACGCAGCAGGCGTTCATCGCCAAGATGCGAAATATCTATGGCCAGCATCAATGCGATGCGTCGAAGGTCATCACCGACGCGCAAGTCGACGCCAACCACAAGCCGATCACCGACTGCCTCGGCCATCCCGATCACTCCCTCGTCGACAACATCGAGGACGTCGACACCGTCGTCGGCTGGCTGGCCGAGTCGGCGCGCCCGCACGGGTTCGCGATCTCGGAAACCCAGTTCCAAGTCTTCATCCTCAACGCATCGCGCCGCCTTTTCAGCGACCGCTTCTTCACATCGAGCTTCCGCCCCGAGTTCTATTCAAAGCTGGGAGTCGATTGGGTCGATAACAACGGCCCCGGTCCGAAGATCTACGAAAAAGGGCTGCCGAACGGACATCACGTCGAAGTCTCGCCGCTCAAACGCGTCCTCGGCCGCACGATGCCCGAGCTTCAGCCCGAGCTCGACCACGTCGTCAACGCCTTCGATCCCTGGGCCCGCGACCGCGGCGAGTACTACTCCCTCGCCTGGAAACCGCGCCCGGGAGCAGAGTCAGATCCCGCGTTCAGCAAGTGAGTTTTGCCGGCAGGCCAATTTCGCTCCGTATCGGACGCGTGGCGCAATGCGTAATCTCTTGCAAGACGGTCGCGAAAGAAGCGCGAACTTTCACCGCTCACACCCGCCACCTCCAGGGTCTCCGCGGATCGCTGACCGGACGGAAGGCGTCCGGAAAGTGCGTGATGACGAAACGCCAGCCAGTCCAGAAGAGTTGGAGAACGTCGTAGCGGATCTCGCCGTCGTGCGGATTGCGTCCGAGCCACGCGCTGGCGAGTGTGATGAGTTGGAGTTGCTTGCGGCGATCGACGGCATCGACGCCGTGTCCGGCGAAAAGGCTCTGCCGCGCTTTCACTTCGACGAACACGATCAGGCCGCCGCGGCGAACGATGAGATCGATCTCGCCCGCGCGCAGGTGCACGTTGCGCGCGACGATGCGGTAGCCGCGCAACCGGTAGAACCATGCCGCGCGCCGTTCGCCGCGTGCGCCGAGTTGCCGTGACTGAATGCGCATGTCGCTGCCAAGGATCCCTCGGATGACTCGAATCGCAGCGAAGTTCTACCGCCGGTGGAGCCGGCGCGTTTCGGGGGTCGGGTGTAGGAGATGCCCTCCGCCTACGACGCCCGACTCCCGACGTCTTCCGACTCCTCGAGATCTACTTCCTGTGGAAGTGCTTTTCGATGTCGAGGTGGCGGATGTCGACGATGATCGGGCGGCCGTGCGGGCAGGCGTAGGGATTGGAGGAGTCGAGGAGCTCGGCGGTGAGGCGGGCCATCTCTTCGCCGCTCAGTGGTCGATGAACCTTGATCGCGGCCTGGCAGGCGAGGGAGGCGCAGACTTTCTCGCGGAGATGCTGCAGGTGCGAGCGATCGTCGAGCGAGGCGTCGACGAGCTTGCGCAGGAAGGCATCGACATCTTTCTTCACCAGCTCCGAGGGGACGGAGGCGATGGCGAAGACATTGCCGGAAAAGCGCTCCATGTCGAAACCGACCGCGCGCAGCTCTTCGATGTGAGATTCGAGCACCGCACTTTCGGCGGCGCCGCTCTCGTACAAAATCGGTGTGAGCAGTTGCTGGCTCACGGGCGCGTTGGCTGCGGCGCGATCGAAGTAGCGGTCGTAGAGAACGCGCTCGTGGGCGACATGCTGGTCGATGAGACGCAAACCGGTCGGCGTGTCGATGACGATGTAGCTCATTCGATATTGGCCGATCACGCGTCCTTGCAGATCGCCCAACTGCGGTGCACTTTCCTTTGCGATCAGCGGCGATTCGATCAGCGCGGTCTGCTCGCGAAGCGGCGGCTGCACGAGACTCTGTTTCTGAAAGAGCGGCGTGAACTCGGGGCGATAACCGGCTGGCGCATCGTCGAATCGCTGCGGCGCAAAGAGTGTTGCCGGTGAAGACGTTGGCGCGGAGGGAGGAATCGCGGGCTGCAGCAATTGCGATCCCTCTTCCGCGCCGCCGAGGGCGCGCTTGATGCCCTGCTCGACGGCGACGTGAACGGCGCCCGAATCGCGGAAACGCACTTCGGTCTTCGCCGGATGCACGTTCACATCGACGAGCTCGGGCTCGATACCGACAAATAGGATCACCGCGGGATGCCCATCAAAATCGAACGCCTCGGCGCCCCGATTCGCGGCATGCGTCAACACGCGGTCCTTCACCAGCCGGCCGTTGACGAAGAAATATTGATTGCGCCTGCTACCGAAACGGAGACCGCGCGTGACGTAGCCTGCGGCGTGGACCGGACCGATCGTCGCGTCGATCTCCTCGAGGTACGGCGCCGCTTCGTCGCCGATGATCTGGATCACGCGCTCGCGCATCGTCGCCGCCGGCGGCAAGTCGACGACAGTGCGTCCGTTGTGCTCGACGCGGAACGCGCGCGACGGAAGCGGCAGCGCGTACGACGAGACGATCGTGACAATGGCGCGAAACTCCGCGTTGGCGGACTTGAGAAACTTGCGCCGCGCAGGGACGTTCTCGAACAACTCGCGCACGCTGATGGTCGTGCCGCGGTCGCGCGCGGCGGGACGCGAGTTTCGCGAACCTGTGAGCGGATCGCACTCGATCTCAATCGCGGCCTCGGCATCGCCGGTCGATGTAATCAACGTGAATCGCGACACGCTGGCGATCGACGGGAGCGCTTCGCCGCGGAACCCGAGGGTGTGTACTTGCGCGAGATCGTCGAAGCCGCGAATCTTGGATGTGGCGTGACGTTCCAGCGCGAGCAGGGCATCGTCGTGTGCCATCCCCGAGCCGTTGTCGCGCACCTCGATCAGTTTCTTGCCGCCGTTTTCGAGAAGGACGTCGATGACCATCGCGCCGGCGTCGATGGCATTCTCGACGAGCTCTTTGACGACCGAGGCCGGCCGCTCCACGACCTCGCCGGCAGCGATCTGGTTGATGAGATCGGACGGGAGGAGTTGGATGCGGGGCACTTGCGGATTATCTCGCGGATTGGCGGCCGAAAAGCGATCCGCAGATTTCGCAGATGAACGCAGATGAAAAAGAATCTGCGTCCATCTGCGTTATCTGCGGATCAAACCGAAAACACGATCTTCCCGAACGCTTCCCGCGCTTCGAGGATGCGGTGACCCTCAGCAACTTCGGCGAGCGGGAGGACGCGGTCGATCACCGGATGCAAACGGCCCTGCTCGACGAGCTTCACGATCTGATGCAGTTCGGCGAGGCTGCCCATCGTGGAGCCGAGAATCGAGAGAAGCTTGAAGAAGACGAGGCGCAGATTGATCGTTGCTTCGCCGCGCGTGGTGGCGCCGCAGGTGACGAGGCGTCCGCCGCGGGCGAGCGCGCGCAGCGAGCGCTCGAACGTCTCGCCGCCGACGTGCTCGAAGACGATGTCGACGCCGCGCTTGCCGGTCAGGCGGCGCACGTCATCGAGGAAGTCAGTCTCGGTATAGACGATGGTGGCGTCGGCGCCGAGGGCTTGTGCGCGCGAGGCTTTGGCAGCGGTTCCGGCGGTGGCGTAGACGGTCGCGCCAAACAGCTTTGCGATCTGAATCGCAGCGCTGCCGACGCCGGATCCGCCTGCTTGAACGAGAACCGTCTCACCGATGCGGAGTTGCGCGCGAGCGATGAGCATGTGCCACGCAGTGAGCATGTCCAGCGGAAACGCCGCCGCCTCGGCGAACGAAAGTGCGGCCGGTTTGCGGATGAGATTGCGGATCGGCACGGCGATCTTCTCCGCGGCACCACCACTGATCGTCTCGCCGAAAAGACCGTAGTGGCGGCAAAGCGGATCGTTTCCGGAGAGGCAGGCGATGCAATGTCCGCACGAGTAGCCGGGTGCGACGATCACTTCGTCGCCGGCGCGCCAGTTTGGATCATCGACTTGCTCGATGATGCCGGCAACTTCCGACCCCGGAGTCATCGGCAGCGGAAACGTGTGCCCCTCAACTCCGCGGCGCAGCCAGAGATCGAGATGATTGAGTGCCACCGCGCGCACGCGGACAACTGCCTGCCCTTGGAGCGGAATGGGATCCGGAACCTCGGCCATCGTCAGCTTGTCGAGGCCACCGTGCTCGCGAATCAGAATCGCTTTCATGCGCCGCGGATGATAGCTGGGTTGGGTGTCGGGGATCGGGGTGCGGGTCGGTTCCAGGGTTGCCAGGTTGCCAAGTTGACAAGTTGTCAGGGAGGCTGGCGCGCAATTGAATCTGCCGCGAGACCACAAGGCCACGAGACTCAGCAACCCAGCAGCCCGGCAACCCGGCAACCAAGCACTCCAGCAACCCAACCCGCACGCTACAATGCCGGGCACAGGCCTTGCCTTCATGCTGAACGTGCTCCGGCGTATCACTGCTTTTCTGGCCATGATCGCGATCATCGGCCTGCTCGCGTTGCTGGTTTGGCAGGTCGAGATGCATCATCGGCATGGCTCCATTCCGGATGAGCCAGCAACGCTCGTCGCCTTACCGGCGAGAGCGGCCTGACGGCTACCGAAGTTCGCCATAACTCATTTCGAATAAAAGCGTTAAGCGTTGGCATCACGGATGCTTTTTTTGGCTCTCATGAGTACAAATAAAAGTCGACATCCGATAGCGCAAGCAGGGATTCTCGTCGCCCTTTTCTTCGCCGTATCCGCGATCGCGGCGCCTCCTGCTTCGCGCGACGTGACGGCGCAGTTCGTCAACGCCAGCGCGGTCATCCAAGGATTTCGAGCGGTCGAAGTTGGTGGAATCGTCATTCTTCGCGGTTATGCCACCGAGACTGCTGCAGCCGAGGAGGCTGCTCTGGTGGCGCAGACGCTGGGTTACAGCCGCGTCGCCAATCTCATCCAGATCAGCTCCGCTCCTGATGATGCGCGCATTGCTCGTGCCGCCGAGCGCCGGTTGGCGCTTCAGCGCGGACTCGACGGAACGCAGATCGTCGTCGAATCGACCGACGGCGTGGTGCGGCTCAGCGGAACGGTTTCCAACGAGCTGCAGAAAGACGTAGCGGTTCACGTCGTCAAGAATCTCGACGGCGTACGCGGAGTACAGATGGCGCTGAACCGCAATTGACAATGACAACGGGCGCGCAATTGACGACCAGCCTCCGTTGTCCATTGTCAATTGTCCATTGTCAATTTCTCACCGTATCGTGTGAATCGAGAACTGCACCTTGTTTCCTTTGCGTTCTTCCGGTGCGCGGAATGTGTGCGCGTAGAGGACGCTCAAGAGCACATCGAAGTCGCGGACGGTGAGGGCCATCTCGGTGCCGAGGCCGGCGTCGACGGCGAAATCGCGGGTTTTGAAAACTTCGCGCGGCGTGAAGGCGACGTTACCGAAGCCGGTGTAGCCGATCGCGTACATCGTGTTGAAGTGCAGCGTGCGGAAATTGAAATCGCGATTGCGAAAGATAGGAACGAAGTACTCGTTCGTGACGTGAAACTCGTTCGTGCCGGCGGAGACGCTGTTCGATGTTGAGAGGGAACGGAGCGCTTCGCGGCCGCCCAGTCCGAACATCTCGTAACCTGGGATTGAGTAGCACTCCACTTGCGGTGTCGTCACATCGTCCTTTGCGCAAAGCGTGTCCTTCGTCAGGAACGTGCCGAAGTGTCCGCGCGTGACGATGAATTGCGTGGCCGTGAGATCCCAGCGGCGGATGCCTTCCATCTCCACCTTCGTGTACTTGTAGTCGCCAGTGGAGATCCTTGCCGACTCGGTGAGGGCGCCGGCGTAGCTGAACTTCTGCGGACCGACCTCGCGAAATACGGTGAGCACAGGTATCTGCCGGCCGCGCGTTTCACCGACGATCGAATTCAGTTGCTCGTCGAACTCGGTGCCGTACTGGTAGCCGAACTTCGTATAGACGTTGTTCTTGCGGTTATCGACGCGCGTGACGTCGCCGAATGTGAGGCGGTCATCCTGCAGCAGCGTGAAGTAACGATGGTTGTAGTCGCGCGGAAACGTCAGCAGCAGCAGGCCGCCGCGCACGCGCTCGAATTCGTCGGTGTGGCTGCCGACCGCGCCGAACGAGATCGAATCGAACACGCCGATCTTGTAGGTGAAGTTTTGTGCGTAGTACTTGTAGCGAAGGAAGGTGCTGATGTCGCCGGTGACGAATTTGTAGTCGATCTGACTCTCGAAGAGCACGTTCTTGATCAGCTTCCGCAGCCGGATGCTGGCCTGTCCATCGGCGAGGTAAACGTTGGGAAGCGCGTCGCGCCGGTCGTAGCCGCTGGCGGCGACAGGCGAGAGCGAAAGCGGTGTCGCTGGCGGTGCGGGCGGAGGCACGGCGGCCGGAGGAGGAGTTGGCTGAGGCGTCGCCGGCAGTGGAATGTCGGGTGGCGGCGGCAATTGTGGCGCAGGAGCGGTTTGCGGAGGCTGTGTCGCCGGCGTCGTCTGCGGCGCGGCCGTATCGGTCGTGAACGTGGGTTGTGTTGGCGCGGGAGCAGACTGCTGCGCGAGTGTGGCAGTCGCTGCAAGAATTACCGCGAGAGAAATGGCCGTCGGGCGAATACGCATGCAGGCATCCTATCAAAGTGAATGAATCCAGGGCTGAGTTGACCTCAATCAAGTTATGGTAAGCTCAAGCCGTTGAAGCCTTTATCGTCTTACATTCGCATGGCTCTGGCACATTTTTTGTAAACCGCGCCGGACAGTACCTGGCAGGCAGACCGTTCGAACTTTAGGAGGTGTTACTTGTTGCGCTTGAGACTCCGATCATTACTTCCGTTGCTTTGTTTCCTCATCGTACCGTCGCTGTTTGCTCAAACGGCTGGCACGCTTGCCACCATCACGCCAGAAGAACAGGCCGCGCTGGTCGCGCCCACCGCCTCCGGCGAAACGGGTCTGTTCAACGTGATCACCGCCGACACGCTTCGCCATGGCGACTGGTCCTTCGGTGTCTACTACCAGAACTGGGACCTCGAAGCGGCGAAGGGTCCGTTCGCCATTCCCTCTGCCCGCAAGAACAAGAACATGGGCTATGACCTCTACCGGTTGAACGCTTCGATCGGCTATGGCCTGACCGACAACTGGGAGATCAGCGCATCGCTGCCGTATGACCGGATCACCGGTCATGGCGGAGACCGCAACGGTTTCATCAATGGCTTCTACTACCAGGGCAAGTTCTCCGATGGCGGCATGGCGCCACTGCACGTGGCAACGAAGTTCAGTTTCGGTCCGTCGTCCGCTACCTCGCACCTGGCCGTCTCGTTGTTCGCGGATCTTCCGACAGGCGACAAGGACAGCGGCATCGCCGGGGGCTCCACGAATTTCGGCGCAGGCCTGCACTACACGGCCAGCCAGTTCACGGTCGGCGGTTCCTACACGATCGTCGGCGACCGCAGCGCGAAGAACTCGAACTTCCCGTTCCTCGCACCCGATTCGACGAAGCTGCCGAATGAGCTGCTCCTCGAAGTGGGCTGGAATCATCCGATCCATTTCTGGCGCACCACGAACTGGATCACCGAGATCAGCACCACCACCTATACGGGCGGCGATGTGAAGCCTCCGTCGCCAGTAACGCTGACGACCGGTCTGCGTCATTGGATCGGCGACAGCGGCTGGGCCATCAACGGTGGCTTCCGCTGGAACGCGGCGAAGTTCAGCCGCGATCACAAAGAGTGCCGCGTGACCGAGCTCGATGACTGCGCGTTCTCGGGTCTGGTCGGAATCTCATACTCTCCGCTGCATCTGGCAGCCGTTGCGCCGCCTCCGCCGCCGCCCGCTCCGGTCCCGGAAGCCCCGCCTCCGCCGCCGCCCCCGACGCCGGTCGCTCCGCCTGAGCCGCCGCCGGTGACCGTGCCTCACGTTCCGACCGAGCTCCGCACCGATGAGATCCACTTCGAAGCCGGCTCGGCGCGTCTGTCGAACATCGCCAAGGCAATTCTCGACGACGTCGCCCTGCGCATGAAGCAGGAGCCGACCTCGACCGCGATCGCCATCGGCTACAACGACGACAAAGAAAACACCGGTCCGAATAAGGATCTCGATCGCCGCCGCGCCGAAGCGGTTCGCGACTACCTCGTGACGCGCCACGGAATCGATCCGGCCCGCATCACGATCGAAGGCCGCGACGGCCGCGAGCCCGTCGGCGACAACACCACGGGCGAAGGCCGCCTCCGCAATCGCCGCGTCGTGATTCGTCTGATGCTTCCGTAATCGTCTTCACAGCAATAACGTGCGAAGGGCAGCCGCGAGGCTGCCCTTCGTGTTTATGGAGTGTTTGATTACGCCGCGAACCTGGCGACGCGCTACGCCGGCAGTTCGATCTCAGGCTCTTCGTCTTTCGCCCGATAAAGAATCGCGATCTTCCCGATACTTCCCGCAACCTCGGCATCGCACGCCCGCGCCAGCTCCTCGCCAAGTGCGCGGCGCTGCGCGGAGTCGTCGCTCTCGATGCGCACTTTGATCAGCTCATGCACGGCCAGCGAGCGCTTCGTCTCTTCGATGACGGAAGGACTGGCGCCGCCGCGCCCAACGCGCACGACCGGCTCGAGTGCGTGCGCGAGCCCCTTGAGATACTGCCGCTGCTTCGATGTAAGCGCCATGAGCGGTGCATCGTAGCAGGAGTGCGGGCGTCTCGCCTGCGGCCGGCGGGCGTCTCGCCCGGCGGTAAACCCCGCGGCAATCCAAAGATCTTGGGTCACGAAAACCACGCCGAGGCGAGGACGCCTCGCCGCCGCGAGCGAGACGCTCGCACTCCTTGCGATACTCTTCGCGCATGAAGAAACTCGTTGCGCTCGTTCTCTTTGCGGCAGCAACTGCCGTTCATGCTCAGGATGCGGATCTCATCAACGCGGACCGGCCCGGTCTCGCTGACAGCAGCGGTGTCGTTGGCCGTGGCATTTTTCAGATCGAGGCCGGCCTCGAGCGCGATCATGCTTCGGATGGCGTATCGCTTTCGACGCCGCTGCTACTGCGCTATGGTCTGACGAAAGCGGTGGAGCTGCGCGTCGAAGGGAACGGCTTCGTTCATTCGAGCGGGAGTGACGAGATCGCGCCGTTGTCGATCGGTGCCAAGGTTCATTTCGCCGACGCGCCTTCCCTGGGCGTGATCGTCCGCGCGTTCGTTCCATCAGGCAGCGGTTCGGAGCGCACACACTCCACGACCGGCGATCTGCGACTCGCTGCCGACATCAACCTCGGCGAACGATGGGCGCTGAATCCCAATATCGGCGTGGCGTCGCTCGACGATGGCGATGGGCGATTCACTGCCGGACTGGCCGCGCTCACCGTGCAGTACAACCTGTCGGATCACGCCAACGTCTTCGTCGACGGCGCACTTCAGTCTCCGGAAAGCCGCCACGGCTCGACGGCACTGACGCTCGATGCCGGCGCGGTCAGGATCATCGGAAGCAACACGCAGCTCGATGTCTCCTTCGGCTGGGGCGCGAAAGGAACGACACCCCCGAATGTTTTCGTATCAGCGGGAATCAGCCGGCGGTTTTAGCAGCAGAGATCGAGAGGCTTGTCACGCGGAGACGCGGAGACAAACCTCCGTGTCCTCCGCGTCTCCGCGGGAAACGGTTTTCGATCCCGCTTCGAAGATCAGCCTTTTGGTGCGCGCTGTGGCCGGGAGATCGAGCTTGAGCCTCCGCCGCTGGTAGCTGCCGCCTGAGAGCCGCCGGATGATTGCGCTTGCGGGGCAGTCTCCGGGCCGGGCGTGACGCGTTGCGGGTCGCTGACGAGAGACGGCAGAGTGGGAAGGCGCGGTTCCGGGAGTTTGAAGACCCAGCTCGCCTCCACGCGTTTGCCGGACTTGGCGTCGATGGCCCAGACCAGGGCGCGCTGATACGTTCCCTGCAGGGCTTCTTTTACCGCGGCGACGGAGATCGCGCCTGTCTCGGGGTCGTACGAAAAGGGGAGCGAGACTGGCGCGGAAAGGAGTGCCATCCCGACCGACTTCGGATCGATCGACTTGTGATGCGGGATCTTTGCGGAGATGGTGATCATCGGTGCCGGGTCGTAAATCACGCCGGGCAGGGGAGTCATCTCATCGACGCGCATCGAGCCTGCGCCGAGGTAGCGGCGGAAGCTGACGAAATCGACGTTTTTTTCGACGACCACGCGGCGCATCCTCAGCGGATTGCTGCCCTTGCGAACACGTCCGCCTTCGCAGGTCAGCGCGGCCTCGTAGCCGGCTTTGCCGACGCTGTCGACGAGGAAGTGGTCGTAGTCGCCGAACGGGTAGGCGAGAAACTGCACCGGCTTGGAGGTGGCGCGCTCGAGCACCTTCTTGCTATCGGTAAGCTCTTTTTCGAGCCAGGCGTTGTATGCCTTCTGATCGAGATCGATGTGGCGGCGGCGCGTGAGAAACGGATGCGAAAGCGAATGGCTCTCGATGTCCACGCCGGCGTCGGACATTTCTTTGAGCTGCTTCCAATTCATCGCATGCGAAGTCTGGCCAATGATCGCCGGATAAATGAAGACCGTGAACGGAAATCCGTAGCGCTTCATCTCCGGGAAGACTTCGGTATAGGTGCTGCGCCATCCGTCATCGAAGGTGATGACGATGGCGTTTTTCGGAAGCGAGGATCGCTTTCCGGTCACGTAATCGTAGAGGTCGCGAAGAGGGATGACGTTGTATCCCGTCATCGCCAGATAGCGCATCTGCTGACGGAATGCCTCGCGCGAAATCTCCATGCGCGGGTCGTGCGGAGACTCGACGATGTGATAGCAGAGGACGGTTGCTCCCGCGTCGAGAGTCGTAGGCGTGGCAGCCGCAGGGAGAGTCGTGAGTAATGCAAATGCAAAGACTGCTGTCAACGCCCGCGCGGCCATGGGAGCTCCGAATGAATGATTGTGAACGAGATTGCGCCGCCTCTCTGCAACAACGGTACCGGCGCGCGCAGTTGTTATTGTAACCCGATCTTGCAGTTGCGTGCTCACTGGGTTTGCGCGAAAGAGAGGTAACGAGGATGTCGAGGTCCGCAAGATGGGTTTTTGCCGCGAGACCGCGAGACCAGCAACCTGGCAACGCAGCAACCCGGCAACGCAGCAACCAACCACACGGAATCCCCATCCTCATTTGACCGTTCCCCGACGCTAGGTTAGAGTCACGCACTTTTTGACGGAGGCAGCCCTTTCCAATGGATCGCCAGCATCGCAGAGACCTCAGACACGATAAGTTTGTCGACGAGATCGGTTCCTTGTCGACACGGGCGCGGGAAAACCAGCGCCTCCTCTACATGATCGCCGGTGGCGCGGTCGTCCTCGCCGTCCTCATCTACGGCATCTTCTTTTACCGCTCCAACCGCGAGCAGAAGGCGCAGCAGGATCTTTCGACAGCGATCGATACGATCGAGTCGCCGCTGATGCCGGCCGCAGGAAGCGCGCCGGTTCCGAACGCGAAGTTCAAGACGGAGGCCGATCGCACGGCCGCGGCAGAGAAGCAGTTCCGCACCGTCACCTCGAACTACAGCGGCACTGACGCATCCGAGGTTGCCACTCTTTATCTGGCGCGCATCCAGGCTGGCAAGGGAGATGTTGCCGGAGCCCGCACGATGCTGCAGGAGTTCATCAACCGCAATCCGAAACATCTTCTCGTCAAAGGCGCGCGCTACAGCCTTTACCAGATCCGGATCGACAACGGCGAAGCGCCGCAAGTGGCCCAGGAGCTTCAAGCCGAGATCAGCAAGAACGAGCCTTCGCTGCCCGCCGACTCGCTCCTCTCGCTTCTCGCGCACGATTTCGAAGTCCAGGGCAATCCGGACAAGACAAAGGAAACCTACCGCCGCATCGTGACGGAGTTCCCCGACTCGCCGTACGCGCTCGAAGCGCAGCGTAAGATCGGACCAGCGTGATTCGTCCAGTAGTCAGATAGCGGGCAGACAACGGCAAATGTTGGATGTTCAATGTTGGATGTTGAGTGTTGAATGGCTTCGCGACCGTTCCATTCAACACTCAACATTCAACAATTAACATTCAACATTCGCTCTTGACTTGCGCCTCCTAACTCTCATCGTCCTCGCCGCCTGGGTGCTGGCGTTCTTCCGCACCGTCGTGAACCTCGCGCTCATTCCGCGATTGAAGCGCGATGCCCGGCCGGCGCGCGAGCCGCTGGTTTCGATTGTCATTCCCGCTCGCGACGAGGCGCGCGTCATCGAGCGGACGGTGCGGGCGTTCCTCGCGCAGACGTACGCGAACTTCGAGCTGATCGTCGTCAACGATCGCTCGACCGACGCCACCGGCGCAATTCTCCGCAGCATCGACCATGAGCGGCTCGTCGTCATCGACGGCGAAGAGCCGCCCGCCGGCTGGCTTGGCAAGCCGTGGGCGTTGCATCAGGGGAGCCGTCGCGCAAGTGGAGAGATCCTCCTCTTCGTCGACGCCGATGTGATCTACGCGCCCGACGCTCTGCGCGCGGCCGTGGCGGCGTTGGAGCAATGGCAGCCGGCGCTGCTGACGCTGTTGCCCTTTTTCGAGATGCGAGGATTCGGCGAGAATGCGTCGATGCCGATGCTGGCCATGACCTGCTTCAGCTTTCTGCCGACGTGGCTCTCGAATCGAACGCGCGGCGTGGCGCTGGCGATCGGCGGCGGCACCGGAAATCTCGTGCGGCGCGATGCTTACGAAGCCGCTGGCGGCCACGAGGCGTTGAAAGACTCAGTCGTCGACGATGTGGGGCTGGCTCGTTTGATCCGTCGCGCGGGTGGTTTGACGACGGTGGTTCGTGGCGATGACTTGATCTCGT
Source organism: Thermoanaerobaculia bacterium (assembly GCA_963719365.1). Taxonomy (GTDB): domain Bacteria; phylum Acidobacteriota; class Thermoanaerobaculia; order Gp7-AA8; family Gp7-AA8; genus JADGNZ01. Next base: position 5,610,861 of record OY970380.1, read on the forward strand.
TGCGGATGTACCACGGGCTTCGCGAAGTGATCGAAGGGTTCACGAAAAACTCGTTTGCGGTCTTCGGCCGCAACTACCTGGTCGCGTTTCTTGTCGTCGCGGGATGTGTCGTTTTTCACATCCTGCCGTTCGTTCTCGCGCTGACCGGCGATCGGATCAGCATCGACACCGTCGTCGTCATCACACTGACGCGCCTCACTCTTTTTCGCTCGCTCCGCTACCGTCTCGACAACGCGCTTCTGCTTCATCCGGTCATGTGCGTGATCTGGCTTTGGATCTTCGTTCGTTCAACCTGGCTGACCGGCGTGCGGCGCAAATTGCTCTGGCGCGGACGGACTTATGATGCTCGTCACACGCGCTTCGGTGCCGAACGGCGATGATTCTTGCAAGCCGGGGGATGAGGAGAAACACAATGACTGACAAGCCTTTCTTGACCGACGTTCAGGAGCTCCGCCGCCGCGCACGGCAGCACATCGAAGAAGGAGCGGTGACTGAGGCCTATCGCGCCAACCGCGAGACCGTGATCAAGCTGCTCAACGAAGCGCTGGCCACGGAGATCGTCTGCGTCCTTCGCTACAAACGGCATTTCTTCATGGCTCAGGGTATCCACGCCGAGCCGATCGCGCAGGAGTTTCTGCAGCACGCGAATGAGGAGCAGGGACACGCCGACCAACTCGCCGGCCGCATCGTCCAACTCGGCGGCGCGCCGAATCTCAACCCCGAGGGGATGCTGATGCGATCGCATTCCGAGTATGTCGAAGGGAACACACTCCTCGACATGATCAAAGAGGATCTCGTCGCGGAACGTGTGGCCATCGACTCGTACACCGAGATGATTCGCTACATCGGCGACGACGACTACACGACGAAGCGGATGCTGGAAGGAATCCTGGCGGTCGAAGAGGAGCACGCTGAGGATCTGGCGAGCTTCCTGGCGGATCTCGATAAGGACTGGAAGGCTCGGGATCGAGGGTGATGGGGTGTGGGGAGTCGGGGGTGGGTGTGGGAGAGAGGCGGAATGTTAAATGTTTGATGTTGAGTGTCGGATGTTGAATGGAACGCCAGAGTCAACGTCCGCAGCCCATTCAACACGCAACCCCCAACATTGAACACTCAACATTCCGCTTTTGACTCTCCTCCCACTCCCCACTCCCAACCCCCGCCCCCCCAAGGAAATATGATAGATTTCAAGGCGTTGTCAGGGTGACCTAACGCCTATGCAACGACCTGCCGAGCGGTACAACCAGCTCCTCGACCAAATCATCATCCCCTTCGATCTGACGCACGATTTCGGACGCAAACGCGCGTACGAGGCGGCGATCGACTACGCGCGGACGCATCTGGTCGAAGATCCTCACTGCAACGATTTCCTCACCGCGGCCGCCAAGCGCCTCGGATTCGCCGCGGTGAATTTCGACACGCTCGAAAGCCGCGTGAAGCTTCCCAGGAACGCCTGGCTCGACGTCTGGATCTCGGACGAGGATGACGAAGTTGCCTTCACCGGCACGCGCGAAGGATTGCAGTACATGATCGACCTTCTCACGCAGCTTCGCGATTCGAGCGATCCCGAGCAACACATTCACCTCGATCAAGGCGTCTCGCCGATGACCGAGAGCTCGGCCAATCTCGTGCTCTTCAAAGAGGAAGAGACCTGGTTCACGGGCGAGGGTGAAGAAGGCGATGACGCCGGCTATCCGGAGCGCGAGATCGATCCGAAACAGATCTACGCGATCCAGTTCATCCACTATCCGCCCGACGATCTTCCCATCAGCGCGCACCGGCTCTATCGCGTGATCAAGGTCGAGCCGGATGACGGCTACTCGGCGAGCGTCAAGGAGTTCGGCGGCTCGGAGAATCGCTACTTCCGGTTCACGTTCGTCGCCGACACCGACGAGAAGTTCACCTACAGCTTCCACCTCGACGATCCCGCCGTGAACTACTTCACGCACCGCGAGATCCTGAAGCTGGCCATGCGCGCGGTGTAGACTCCGCGGCCATGACCCGGCAGGCAATCCGGCAGATCGCAGTCATCGGCACCGGCACGATGGGGCGCGGAATCGCGTACCTCGCGGCCGTCGCCGGCTATGAGACCGTCATTCACGATGCCGATGCGTCCGCCCTCGATGCCGCGAAGGCGTCGATCGAATCGACACTGCAAAAAGGGATTGAGCGCGGAAAAGTGACGGCTGACGATGCCGCCGCGGCCAGCAGCCGCATTCATCTCGCCTCCGACCTCGAGCCTGCCGTGCATGCCGCCGATCTGATCATCGAAGCGACACCCGAGGATCTCGATCTGAAGAAGAATTTGTTCGCGCAGGCGGATCTGTTTTGCGGAGACGAGACGATCATTGCCTCGAACACATCCTCGATCTCGATCTCGCTGCTCGCGCAATCGGTGGAGCGCCGCGACCGATTCGTCGGACTTCATTTTTTCAATCCTCCGCACGTGATGAAGCTGATCGAAGTCGTGCGCGGCGAGCGCACCTCGGACGAAACAGTCGAGCAAGTGACTGAGGTCGCGGAGAAGATGGGGAAGACGGCCATCGTCGTCCGCGATTCACCCGGCTTTGCCACCTCGCGTCTCGGCGTTGCGATCGGCCTCGAAGCCATTCGCATGCTCGAAGACGGCGTCGCCTCGGCAGCAGACATCGACAAAGCGATGGAGCTCGGCTACAACCATCCGATGGGCCCGTTGCGGCTGACGGATCTCGTCGGTCTCGATGTCCGCCTCGGCATCGCGGAGTACCTCTGCTCCACACTCGGCCTGCGCTTCGATCCGCCTGAATTGTTGCGCCGGATGGTCGCCGACGGAAAGCTCGGCAAGAAGACGGGTGAAGGCTTCTACCGTTGGTGAGGGAATCGGAGAGAAAAACTGCAGCCTGGGATGAAACGAAGTCATCCAAAAAACGACGACTCGACGTAGGTCGGACTCTCCAGTCCGACAAGACGCGCGGTTGGACTCGAGAGTGCCACAACACCATTAGTCGGACTAGAGAGTCCGACCTATGTTGCGTGACGCGCTTGCCTTGGAGTGGCAATTGACCGCCCCGGAATCCTACGGCGCGTTTGCCTACGCATACGATCAGGCTCTTGGTCAGCGATATTTTCGCGCCGTGCGGCGGCTGCTCGCCGAGATGCTGGCGCGTTATCCGGCCGAAGGTGATACGCATCTCGATGTCGCCTGCGGCACCGGTCTGGCCATGCCGTTCTTTGAAAGCCGCGGATTCGTCTCGGCCGGCGTCGATCTCTCCACCGTCATGCTGCGCGTGGCCCGCGGCCGCGCCGAGCGCCTGATCGCCGGTGACACGCGCGCGCTGCCGTTGCGCGGAACGTTCTCACGCATCACCTGCCTCTACGATTCGCTCAATCATCTGCTTGAGCCATCCGATCTCGCGCTCGCGTTTGGCGAGATCGCGCGAGTCATGGACGACCGATCGCAATTCCTTTTCGACATGAACCATCCGCAGATTTATCCCGAGGTCTGGGGGATGAAGGAGCCGTTCGTCGACGAAGGGCCGGACTTTCATCTCGAGATCGCCACGACCTATCGCCGCCGCGAAAAACTCGGCCGCGCGCTCGTCACCGGATGGGCGATCGTGCGCGGCGAGCGCGTCGTCATCCGCGAGCGGCACACGCAACGTTGCTACGAGCGCGACGAGATCGTCGCGGCACTGAATGCCGGCGGGTTAGAGCCGATCGAAGAGCACGAGTTCGATCCCTGGTTCGAGGGAAGAACGGTGAAGTTGTTCTTCGTGTGCAAGCGTCGGGGTTAGCGCGCATTTCTCACACTTCAGCGACTCCCATGAATCGAGCGCCTTCTCCCCCCGCGCTTTTTGCGGGGGGAGAAGGTGGCGAAGCCGGATGAGGGGGCGTTGCAAGATTGGACGCGTGTCTAATTGAAAGCCGGGCGTTTGTGCAGCGTTGACGCGACAGCCAAACGCCCCCTCATCCGCCTTCGGCACCTTCTCCCCCACTGAAAAGCGTGGGGGAGAAGGCGCTCGATGGGAGAGCTGGGATAGGTGTGTGAGAAATGCCGGTCAGCGCGAGGTTACGGCTTCCCGAGGATCGCGTTCTTGAAGTCGTCGCCCATGGCCGGCTTCGGGCCGATCCATGTCGACGCGATTGCATCGGCGGTCGCTTTGCCGGGGAGCGTGCCCTTCGCCTTGCCGTTGATCTCGACGGTCGTGCCGGTGCCAGGCACGTACGTCAGGACGAGGCGGTTGCCCTTCGGAATCGGCTCCATCCACGAGCACAATGTCTTGAACGCGTTCTTCACCTCGGCGGATGCATTCGGGGTGTTCGCTTCAAGACCTTCGCTCCACGCATCGCACATCTGATCTTTGCTGACGCCGTATAGGAAATGCATCACCATGCGGCGCGGCGCGTTGGCGGCCAGAATGGTCGCCGGATTGGACGACTTCGCCGTGACGTAGAGGCCTCCGACGTAGACCTTGATGAAGAATTTCTTGCGCAGGCCGATGCCGTTGAGCGAAAGCGTCTGGCCGTTGACGACAACTTTGTCGTCGAGTTTGACGTCGGCCAGCTCCGCGGCGAAGGCGAAAGCCGGTACGAGAAGCGTGAGTGAAAGCAGCAGAGACATCATTTTCGGGCGCATGAAAAGCCTCCATTCGTCGTGTGCGTTGTTGGGACCACGGACATCGTAGCACCGCGGGGTGGAAGAGGCTTCCGGCGCGGCGCGTTGCAGAACATTCCGATGACGTCTCTGAACAAACCGTTTCACATTGGCGGCGTGTTGATCGATCCGCCGCTTGCGCTCGCCCCGATGGCCGAGGTGACGGATACGTACTATCGCTCGCTGGTGAAAGAGCTCGGCGGCGCGGGATTGGTCGTGTCCGAATTCATTTCCGCTGAAGGACTGACACGCGACAACGTGCGAACGAAGGCGATGCTCAAGTTCGACGAGAAGGAACGTCCCGTCGCGATCCAGATCTACGGCGGCGATCCTGATCGGATGGATGATGCCGCTGCGATCGTGGAAGCCGAGGGCGTCGATATCGTCGACGTGAACATGGGCTGCCCCGTGCGGAAAGTCGTCAGCAGCGGCGCGGGATCGGCATTGCTCAAAGACTTCGATCGCGCGGCGCGTGTCGTCGAGAAGATCAAGAAACGCGTCAAGATCCCGGTCACGGTCAAAGTGCGCAAAGGGTGGGAGAGCGATGACGTTCTGCCGCTGCTGCAGCGTTTCGAGGAGATCGGCGTGTCGTCGATCGCGATCCACGGCCGCACGCGCAACGAGGCGTACACCGGCGCGAGCGATTGGGATTACATCGCGCAGGTCAAGAGCGCGCTAACTATTCCGGTCTTCGGTAATGGGGATGTGAAAACGCCGGCAGACGCGATCCGCATGTTCGAGACGACCGGCGTGGACGGCGTGATGATCGGCCGTGCGGCGCTGCACAATCCCTTCATCTTCCGCGACATCCAGGCGCTCATTCATGGCGTTCCGACCGACAAAGACGAGGTCGATCGCCGCATCGACGCCATGCACCGTTACCTCGCCAAGATCGAGGACGCGCCGCAGATCATCAATTGGAAGCTGCACAAAGCCCGCACTGTGATCGGCTGGTTCTCGAAAGGAATCGCGCACGGCAAAGACATCCGCAATGGGTTAGCGGACATCACGAGCGTTACCGATGTGCGGCGTTTGCTCGATCAGGCACGGCAGCGTCTGGCGGCTTAGCGCACGCGAAGACGCGAAGGCGCGAAGGTTTTTTACTCCGCAGCTCCGCGTCTCCGCGTGAAATCGATTGCTCGGCGACAATGTGTTCGTGAACGTGGTTGAGGCGCCGAGCCGGGATGTCCGAAAGAGTGCCGCGGCCGTGGCCTTTGCGGCGCTTTTGCTTTACGCCGCCTTCATCTTCGTACAACTCCGCCGCCACGATTTCAATCCAACGATTTTCGTCACCGCCGGCGACGAATTCACCGATCGCATCGCGCCCGCGGGATTGCTCGTCGCACCACACTCCTCCGGATACGACGGCCAGTTCTACTACCGCATCGCCTGCGATCCGTTCTCGACTCAGCCGGTCGCCGCGGGAGTCCATTTTGATTATCCCGTTTACCGGCTGCAACGAATCGGCTATCCCTTTCTCGTCTGGATGTTCTCGTTCGGCAATCGCGCGGCAGTGCCCTGGATGATGATCATCGTCAACCTGGCGGCCCTCGCCGGAATCGGCGCGGCAGCGGTGATTGCGACGCGCGAGCTGCACGCTCCGGCCTGGAGTTGCCTGGCGCTTGCGCTTTATCCCGGTTTTCTGCTGTCGGTGTCCCGCGATCTGGTCGAGCCGTTGGAAGTGCTGCTGTTGATGGTCGCGCTGATCCTGCTGCAACGGCAGCGGCTCGTGTTCGCCGCGTGCGTGCTCGCGCTTGCTGCACTGACGAAGGAAACGAGCCTTCTGTTCGCACTCGCCGCGCTCCTCACCGCAATCGTGACGATGCCGCGGCGTCGCTTGAATGTCGTGCTGCTCGCTCCGTTCGCCGCGCACTTCGGCTGGAAAATTCTTCTTTTTCGCTTGTGGCATTTGCCGATGACGTTTGTCACCGGCGAGCACTTCATGTGGCCGTTTCAAGGCTTCCTCACGCGAGCACGCGAGGCAATCGCGGCCGGCGCAGGCGGCAGGGTCGTGCTGATCGAAATGGCGGCGCTCATCGTTTTCGGCGTCATCGTTTTGCTCGCGCTCCGTTCGTCGCTAGCAACGAGCGCGGTCAAGATCGCCTGGGTTTTCTACGCGGCGCTCGTCTTTCTGCTCGGCACGGAGTTCTGGTGGGAAGACTGGGCCTTCCTTCGCGTCGCCGTCGAATTCACCCTCCTCGGCGGCCTCATCGCGCTGACGTCGCCACGTTGCCGCGTGGCCACGCAGTCGTTGCTCGCGGCGGGATGGATCGCGCTGGCGTGCAATGTTCTTTTCTACCGCGTCTGACGGAATTCGATGCCCTTCCCCGATCACATCGAGCAGATCTTCGAAGCCTTCGGCATCCGCGCGGAGACGAAGGCGGCGTTGTTCGACCTCTTCGTCTCGATGGGCGATGAGGTGCTGGAAGTCTTCGGCGACATTGCCGAATCCGTCGCCGATCCTACGATGCTCCAGCCCGAAGATTGCGCGACGATCCGGCACCGGCTGGTAGAGCGCTACCTGATCCGCAATCACCCGAAATGGATCGAAGGCAAGCCAACGCCGAGTTTCTACCGACCTCGCCTTCTCGAAGGTCGTGCCGCAGGCGTGGCCATTCCGATCGGCGATGTGCCGGCAAGCGCCGCTGCATTGCTCGATCGTCAGCCGGTTCCGGACGGCATCGTCGTGCAAGGCCGCAACGCCCACTTCGGCGGTCGTAGCGAGACGATCTCCTTCGATGTGATTCCGTCAGCTCTCGAGGATGCGATCGCGCTCGGACAGTCCTTGGGCCAGCAGCACACGCTTCCCGGATCGGCTGGCGCGACGAGCGGAACCACAGACGCGAGCCAGCAGATCGCGTTGCTCTGGGAGATCCAGCCGAACGTCTACAAGCCGTTCGCCGATCGCAACCGCGAGATCGCGAAGATCTATCGCCGCCATCGCAACTGGCACGTCGTCACGCTAGTCGCCGCGATCGAATGGCTGCGCGCGAAGTCGTTCCGCGTTTTCATCCTTCGCGGTGAAGCGCTTCCCGCCACACACGAAGTCAACGCCGCGAAGCCGGTCACGCCCGCGATCATCGCGCTGCACAACCGGACCGTGGAAAGCGTGACGCGCGCGCTCGATTTGCCCCTCTCGCCGGCGACGCCGGAGGATGAAGCGCTGCTCGCCAGTTCCAACATCATGAACACGGGTCTGGCGAAACACGTCACCGAACGCGGCGCGGCGAGCGCGATTTGGCGAGTGGGGTAGAGGGGTCAGGTCGAAACCGAAACTGACGACGGCGTGCATCGCGCGGATTCGTCGTTTGCGGCGTCGTCAGTTTCGGTTTCGACCTGACCCCTCGGCCGATTTCTCCATCAGCGTGCACTCCAGCACAACGCCGTCTTCGAGGATCACCGGCGATTCGCGGATCGATCGATATCCGGCGGCTTCGTAGATTCGGCCCGCGCTGCGCATCGCTACGAGTTGAAAGCGGCGGAATCCCTGCTCCGCGGCGCGCTCTTCCGAATGCTGCAGAATGCGCCGGCCGATGCCGCGCCGCGCGTGCTCCCGCCGCACGAACATCGCTCGGATCCGCGCCGGCTCCGAGGCCGGATCGAGCGAGTCGCGATCGCTGCCGGACGCCGCGCTCCCGCTATATGTTTTCCGCCGCCGGCTCCAGCCGCCGCAACCGACGATCTCCTCGCCATCAACGGCGACAAAGTACGTCCCGTCATCGATGAGCTGTTCGTCGGGACGTCCGATGTATCGCAGCGCGCTGGCGATCTGGCGCTCGTCGTAAACCTCGCGGCCTAGCGACATCAACGAATCTTGCATGACGGCGGCGATGCTGGCGACGTCACACATGGATGCGACGCGGATCAATATCGATGTCACCCGATAACGATATCTTGCTCGGGGTCGTGAGCGCAGCGCTGCGGTCAATCGAAATCTGCGCCGCGAGCTTTATTTGCGCGGGCAATGGACGGCGTGCCATCATTCACTTACTCCAAACATTCCATCAAAACCCGAGGTTCCCATGAAGACTCGCCTCACGAGTGTGGCGGTTTGTGTTCTTGCTTTGTTCACTTGCAGTACGTTGTTCGGGAAGTCATCGCATATCGACGATTTCCGCGCCGCTACTGCCGGAGAACTGGCCATGAAGAGTGTGCCGATGGCACCTGGCGCCTCGGCAGTCGTTCTCGATTGGGTGCAGCGCCACGACGACGACGCCATGAACGAGTCGGAGTATGTCCGGATCAAGATCCTCACGGCGGAGGGGAAGAAGTGGGGCGATGTCTCCATCACGTACGTTCCGCTCATCGCAAATATGGGCAAGATCGAGGCTCGAACGACGAAGCCGGATGGGACTGTTGTTCCGTTCGCGGGCACCCCTTACGAGAAACTGATCGTCCGAGCCGGAGGCGTGCGTGTGCTTGCCAAGACCTTCTCTCTTCCCGATGTGCAGCCGGGCAGCATCATCGAGTACCGGTACGAGATGGGCTTCCGCGGCAACTACCTGCGCGACACCCGATTCACGGTGCAACGAGACCTGCCCGTTTTGCACGAGACGCTCTGGCTGAAGCCTTACGCGGTGCGGCTGCAGGACGTGTACACGAGCTTTTTTGTCTATCGCGGGCTTCCGGAAGGCAAGCGGCCCATCAAGAATGCGGATGGACACTATGAGCTCGAGCTCGAGAACATTCCTGCGTATGAGCGTGAACCGTATTCGTTACCTGATGGCGAACTGAAGCCGGCCGTCAACTTTTTCTATGCGGCGGGCAGACTCGATATCGAAGACTTCTGGAAGAAGGAAGGGAAAGATTGGACGGACCTCGTCGAGGATTTCATCGGCAAAGACCGTCCGGCGGTTCGCATGGTGGCGGACGCGGCGACCGCGGGCGCGAAATCACCGGCGGAGAAGCTTCTCAAGCTCTATCTCCGCGCGCAGCAGATCCGCAATCTCAGCTACGAAAACGAAAAGACGGAAGCCGAGTCGCGGAAGCTCCGTGACAATCGCAGCGTCGAGGACGTGCTCCGCAATGGCTATGGTTATCCGTCCGAGATCAATCGCACGATGATCGCGCTGGCGCGCGCCGGCGGCTTCGAAGCGAACGCCGTGCGCATCGGCGAGCGCGATGAATCGATCTTCGCGCGCAACCTTCCCATTGCGCGTCAGCTCGATGGAGAGATCGCAGTCGTAAAACTCGACGGCAACGATTTCTGGATCGACGCAGGGACGCCCTATGCGCCGTTCGGCGTCGTCGCCTGGCAGAAGACGGACGTGCCCGGGATCAAGCTTGCCAGAAAGCAGGACGCGCTCTGGCTCACGACACCTCGTTTCTCGGCCTCGAACTCGTTGATCGAACGAAGGGCCGTGCTGCGGGCCGAGGACGGATCGCTGAAGGGAAAAGTGATGGTTGCGTATCACGGGCAGGACGCGTTGCAGCGCCGCCTGTTCAACCGTAACGACGATGAGGCTGCAACGAAGAAGTCGCTCGAGGAAGCGGCAAAGAGCCATTTGCCTGACGGAACGACTGTCACGCTGACGAAGGTGACCGGAATGAAGACTTCGGACGACGCGGTCGTGGCTGACTTTGATGTAGAGATCCCGAACCTCGGATCGTTCGCCGGATCGCGCGCGTTGATTCCGCTCGCCGTGTTCGACGTCGGAACGAAGAATCCTTTTGCTGAAGCCGAGCGGAAGTTCGAGGTCAATTTCGACTATCTGCGATCCGAGGCAAGCGATGTGACCATGGCGGTGCCGGATGGCTACGTCGTCGAGACCATGCCGACTGCGCACAAGATCGACTTTGGTGCCGTCGTGTACGAGAGCCACTGCGAAGCCATCGGCGGCAAAACCCTGCATTTCACCCGCGAGCTTTCCATCAGCACGCCCAGCGTGCCGGTCGAAAAGTACGCGGCCATCCGTTCATTCTTCGCCAAGACCGGGGCTGCCGATCAGGAGCAGGTCGTCTTACGCAAGGCCGCGCCAAGGGCGGCCAATTGAGACGGGCCGCGCTTACCGCGCTCACGCTGATTGCGCTCGCTACACGTGCCTCGGCCTGGGGAACTCCTGACTGGGTGAAGAGCGCCGCGAAGACGCAGCTTCCGGCGTATCCGGCGACTACGGCCGGCGTCGTTCTGCTCGACGAGACGACGACGACGGTGCTCGATTCCGGCGAGATTCGTATCCTGCATCGCCGCGTCTACAAGATTCTCAGCACCGAGGGACGCGACCTCGGCTACGCCTCCGTAGGATTCAATAGCCTCGTCCAGCTCGCGTCGTTTCATGCCTGGAGCATCGCCCCGTCAGGCGACGAGTGGGAAGTGCGCGAGCGCGAGGCGATCGAAGGATCGGCCAGCGAAGGAATCCTTTACGCCGATCAAAAGATGAAAGTGATCCGGATTCCGGCGCCCGACCCCGGCGCCGTCGTGGCGTACGAATTCGAAACGCGCGAGCGGCAGCCGCAGATGCTGCAGGATTCCTGGCCGTTTCAGCGCGAGATTCCGGTGCGCAACATCCGCTACACGCTCGTGCTGCCCGCGGGTTGGACGCACGATGAGAAGTGGTTCAACGCGCCGCCAGTCACGCCGCAGACTTCCGCGAATCAGTTTGTGTGGGAGTTGAAAGACGTTCCCGCCATCGGACCTGAGATCGGGCGTCCATCGCTTGCCGCCGTGGCCGGGCGTATGGCCGTCAACTTCAACAAGGGCTCGCAGCAGCCGCGCACATGGAGCGATTTCGGACGTTGGTATGCGGAGCTCGCCGCCGGACGAAGGACGCCGACTCCGGCGTTGCAAGCGAAGGTCAAAGAGCTGACGAACGGCAAGACGACGATGCTCGAAAAGATCGCGGCGCTGGCGTCGTTCGCGCAGCACGACATTCGCTACGTCGCCATCGAGATCGGCATCGGCGGATATCAACCGCATCCGGCGGAACAGATTTTTTCGAACCGCTACGGCGACTGTAAGGACAAAGTCACGGCATTGAGCGCGATGCTCACGGAGATCGGAGTGGAGTCGTTCTACGTCATCACGTCGACGAATCGGGGCGTGGTCGACCGCCAGTTCGCGTCGATGGAGGGGTTCAACCACGCGGTGATCGCAATCCGGCTTCCTGCCGATGCGAAATCGGAGTCGTTGCACGCCGTGATGACGCATCCGCAACTCGGGCGGATACTGATCTTCGATCCGACAAGCGAGATGACGGCATTCGGGGACATTCCCGATTATCTGCAGCAGAACGAGGGTCTGCTCGTTGTCGATCATGGCGCGGATCGTGGCGGCGATCTGATCGAGATGCCCGTGCAGGCTCCGGAAACGACCCAGCTTCGCCGCACGGCGCGCCTCGCGCTCGACCAGTCCGGCGCACTCTCCGGCACGGTCCGCGAAGTACGCACCGGTGCGATGGCCGCGAACACGCGTTATGAGCTGGCCGCCCGCGCCGAGTCCGCAAAGATCAAGTTCGTCGAGTCTGGCGTCGCAGCGTTCATTGCCGAATTCAAGGTTTCCAATGTCGCGTTTGAAAACATCGATGACCTGACCAAAGACCTCGTGGTGACCTTCACGCTCGCGGCTCCTTCGTACGCGAAGCATGCCGGGCCACTCGTGCTCGTGCGTCCTCGGGTGCTCGGTCACAAGGCCGGCTCTCTCATCGATCTGAAAGCGCGCGTGAACCGTTACGAGACCGGCGGTCCATCGCTGCAGACCGACGACATCGAGATCACGTTGCCTGCCACGCTCGACGTCGACGAGTTGCCCGAGCCGAGGAAGGTCTCGATTCCTTCAATGACGTATGCGAGCGAGACGAAGTCCGATCGCGGTGTGTTGCGGTATCACCGCGAATTGCGCGTTCAGGCCTTCAGCGTGCCGCTGGCCGGCCTGGCCGAGCTGAACAAAGCGTTCGCGGAGATTCAAGCGGATGAGCGGAGCGCGGCGGTGCTCAAGGAGAAGTAGTCCGCCGCCTCGCCAGAATACGAACGGGGGGAGGGCTGTTGTTCGGCGGTCTGATGACTACGTCCGCACCCTCCGCATCGATCCGCCGCGTCGGCATGATCTCCCTCGGCTGCCCCAAGAATCTCGTCGATAGCGAGATCATGCTGGGACAGTTGCGCGAGGAGTCCGAGATCGAGATTACGAATGATCTCGAAGCGGCGGATGTCGTGATCGTCAACACCTGCGGCTTCATCGATGCGGCCAAGCAGGAGTCGATCGACACGATCCTCGAGGTTGCCGAACGCAAGGGCAAAGGACTGCAGCGGCTCGTCGTGACCGGATGTATGGTCATGAAGTACCGCGCCGATCTGCAGGCCGCCATTCCGGAGATCGATGCGTTCGTCGGGCTCGATTCGCTCGAAGCGATCACCGGCGCGGTGACCGGCGTCATCGATGATGCGGCGCCGGCGCGGCGCAAGATGTCGGTGCGGTTGTACGAGGATCTCCCGCGCGTGCTGGCGCAGGGGACGTCGCATGCGTACTTGAAAGTGTCCGAAGGCTGCTCGAATCCGTGTACGTTCTGCGCGATTCCGCAGATGCGCGGCAAGTTTCGCAGCCGCGCAATCGCGTCGCTCGTGCGTGAGGCGCAGGCGCTGGAAGCGCAGGGCGTGAAAGAGCTTTGCCTCGTCGCTCAGGACACCACACGTTACGGCGAAGACCTCGGCATCAAGAGCGGTTTGACGTCGCTCGTGCAGACGCTGCTCGCCGAGACGGGGTTTCCGTGGATCCGATTCCTCTACGCGTATCCCGGTTCGATCGACTGGTCGCTTTTCGAGTTGATGGGTCGCGAGAAGCGCTTTGTTTCGTACTGCGACATTCCGTTGCAGCATGTGTCGGCGAACGTGTTGAAGATCATGCGCCGGCCGGGATCGCCTTCCGAATATCGTTCGATGGTGATGCGGATGCGCGATCTGGTTCCGGACCTCTCGCTGCGCACGACGTTCATCACCGGCCATCCCGGCGAGACGCCGCGCGATTTCGGCGAGCTGCATGAGTTCGTGGAGTGGGCGCAGTTCGATCAGATGGGCGCGTTCGTCTACTCGGCTGAGGATGCGACGATTGCGGCGAGGATGCCCGACCTGCCGACACGCAAAACCGCCGAGCGCCGCCGCGAGAAGCTGATGGAGATGCAGCAGGAGATCTCGCGCTCGCGGAACGAAGCGAAGATCGGCGAGACGCTGGAAGCGCTGATCACCGGCGTTTGCGACGAGACCGAGCATCTACTGGAAGGACGCGTAATCGGTCAGGCGCCGGAGATCGACGGACGACTGCTGATCAACGACGGCATCGAGCTGCTGCCGAAAGATTTGCCGGCGTTCGCGCGCGTGACGATCACAGACGCGCATCCATATGATCTGGTCGGCGCGGTCGTCGGATAACGGAGGCTGCGATCAGACCAGCGGCAGGCCTTCGATGTCGCGAAAGTCGTCGCGGTTCAGCGTCCACAGTGCGGCGTCGCGGATGAGCGCCGAAGCTGCGATTGTCAGATCGATCTCCCGGCCGCGGGGGCGGCGAACGTTGCGATACAGACGTGCCGCGACCGTTGCCTCTGCCGTTCCGAAAACCACGGCCTCTTCCTCCGGGAAAAGCTCCTCGCACACATGGAGCTCCTCTTTCAAGCGCGGACCACGCAGCCACTCGTAGAGGACGACCGTCGGCAGCATCAGCCTTTCTCCGGAGTCGATGAATTCCAGTAGGCGAGGCAGTGAGCGGCGCGGCCCGGTCAGAGCATCGATCAGCGCTGATGTATCGACGACGATCAACGTGAGCCCCTGCTCAAGCCTCCACGTCCGCCGGCCCGGCGAGCGGTACGAACGGCTTGAATCTCGTCCTCCACTTCTTTCAAAGGACGCTTCGGAATCGTCGGAACCAACTCCCGAACCACGCGGAGCATCCGCTTGCGCTCCGCTTCGCTGAGTTTGCCGGCGCGATCGTGATAGTCGGCGATGGCATCGCGAACAATCTCGCTCTTTGGTTTCTTGAAGCGCTCGGAGGCGGTGTTCAACCGATGGATGGTGATGTCATCGAGTGTGAAGGTAACCTTCTTTACCATAGCGAGGGAATACTACCATACCGCGATCAGACGGACAAAAAAACGGGAGGGCCGAAGCCCTCCCGTTTGCGACTGCGATGGAGTGATGCGTTAGTAGGTGATGCGGAGTCCGAGGCGCGCCTGCCAGCGCGACGACAGATCGGCGATCAAGAACTGGCGTCCCGGAGTCAGAGATCCGAAGCTGCGGTTCGTCGTGCTGCCGGTGACGAAGGTCGTCGAATTCTCGCGGTAGATCGGCTTGCCGCTGGTTGGATCCTGGCCGAGGTAGTTCACCGGTGTCACGTTCTGGTTCGAGACAAAGTAAACGTTGCCGTCGTCCTTGCTGAAGAAGTGCATGAGGTTCAGCATGTCGAAGCTCACCTCGGTGTGCGCGACCTTGATCGGGAGCGACAGCGCGTAGTGGAAGTCGAGCTTGCGCGTCCACGGCTCGAACGACTCGTACTTGTTGAGGACGCGCGCGTGGTTCGGGTCGATGCCGGCGAAGGTGAGGTAGTCCGACAGGAGCTGCGAGCTGAGCGCTGTGCGGGTACCGCAGGGGTTCGTGGCGGTTGCCGCGGTGGCGTTGGACGGGCAGAGGATGACTTTGTCCGTACCGCCCGGGACGTAAAGCAGATCATTGCTGGCGTTCGTATCGTGATTGACGTCGACGTTGTTCAGGTCGGCGCCGAGCAGGATCGAGTACGGGCGGCCGCTCTGGGCATTGAAGTAGAGCCCGACGGTGTGGCCAAACGCTCCGGTGTTGAAATCATAGGTAGCGTTCAGGCTGAAGCGGTTGCGCTGTTCGAATGCCGAACGGCCGAGCGCCGGCGTGAAGATGTCGCCCATGTTGTGCTGGAAGCGCCAGTTGGAGATCGCGCGGCTCGAGGTGGCGTCAAACGCCGACTCGGCCTTCTGGTGTGCGTAGTTGCCGGAAACCGTGATGCCGTGCGAGAAGGGGCGGGTGAGCTGAATCGTTTCGGTGGTCTCGGCGCCCTTCGATGTGTTGGTGAGGAAGGTTGCGTCGACGACCGACGCGCTGACGCGCGAGTAGGTCGGGCGGCCGTCGAGCGGGCTCGTGCCGGTCTGCACGTCGTTCAGGTTCTGGTAGTAGACATCTTCCTGGGTTTTGGACCAGAGGACTTCGACCGTACCGCGAATGCCGAGGAAGAGATCGCGGTCATATCCGAGTGTGCTGCGCAGAACGCGCGGGAACTTGAAATTCGGATCGATCAGATCGACCGAGAGCGCGCCGGCGGCGCCGAGCTTCGGCTGGTTGGCCGGGTCGGGATTGAAGGTGGGTACCTGGCAATTGTCGACCGAGCGGCAGGCCAGTGCGACCTGCTCGACACCCGTGCCGGCATAGGCATTGGACACCCACACGTACGGCGCGCGGCCGGCGAAGACGCCGATTCCGCCCCGGACCTGCTGCGTGCTTCCGCCGCCCGGATTCCAGTTGAAGCCGATACGCGGCGAGATGACGAGACTCTCGGCCGGGTGCGTTGCGGTGTTGAATCCGAGGGCCGTCTGCACGATCGGGTTGAACGATGGAGTGTCGTTGAAACGCGGCTTGTTGGCGCGAAGACCCATGGAAAGGGTGAGGTTGTTGCTCACGTGCCACTGATCGTTGACGTAGAGACCGTACTGCTGCGCGCCGAACGCGGTCGGGCGCGACGGATCGGAGCCCGTAGCGTAGCTGATGCGGTATTCGCAACCGCCGGTCTTGGGCGGGCAGGTCTGCGTCTCGAACGCGGCCAGTGTCGGATAGAAGTAGTAACCGTCGAACTCGGAGAGGAAGAGGTTCTTGAACTTGAAGAGCTCGTTGTGCGTGCCGACGACGATCGTGTGATTGCCTTTCAGCATCGTGTAGTCGTCGGTGATCTCGGTGATCTTCTGATCGAGCGCGTTCGCGCCGGAGAAACGCTCCGTGCCGGCGTTGAGGCTGGCGCTCTGATTGGCGCCGCCGATCTCGATGCTGGGGAACTGAACCGGAGTGGTGCGAACGTCCTTGATGATTTGATAGCCGACGCGGGCTTCGTTGAACGATCCGGTCGAAATGACGCTGTTGAGCTGCGCCACTGTGGAGCTGGTGTGATTCTGCTGCGAGTAGATCGAAGTGGGGAAGCGGAACTGCGAGGTGGTACGGTTCGCGACCACGTCGGTGGCGCCCTTCACGTAGTTGTTGCGAAGCGTAAGGGCGTTGCCGGCGGTGACGTTGAAATCGAGACGGCCGAAGATGAGATTGCTGGGCGTGCCTTTCTGGATGTCGCCAAGCCCACCCGGATCGTAGCCATACTTGGTGATGAGATCCTGGCGAAGGCGGGCAGCACTGCATCCCGGCACGCCGGCGCAGACGGCATCCTGCGTGGAGTTGACGTACGTCGTTCCCGCGGAGCCATCGGCGGAGGTTCCATCCGGCTGCGAGCGGCGGTTGCGCTCACCGTTGATGAAGAAGAAGAGTTTGTCCTGGATGATCGGTCCGCCGAGACGGCCACCGTACTGGCTGTAATCGAAGTTTGTGATCGGCTTCTTGACCGTGTCGGTACGTGTCCCGTTGCCGTTGAAGCAGCAGCCAGGTGTAGTCGTCGTGCTGGCGTTGAAGACGGGCACGTACTCGCCGACGTTGTTCTGATTGCGCTTGGTGCCGAACAGAGATCCGGAGATCTTGTTGCTTCCCGAGCGTGTAACGGCGTTGATGCCGCCGCCGGTGAATCCACCCTGACGCACGTCATAGGGCGAGACGACGAGCTGGAGCTGTTCGATGGCGTCGATCGAGATCGGTGATGCGTTCGACTGTCCGCCCGGAGTTCCGGATGCGGAGAGGCCGAAGAGGTCGTTGTTCACGGCGCCGTCGATCTGGATGTTGTTGTAGCGGTTGTTGCGGCCGGCGACCTGAAGGAGCGTCGCGGAATCGTCGCGGGGATCGACGACGAAATAGGGATTCGTGCGTGCGAAATCCTGAAGGTTGCGGTTGACCGTCGGCAGTTCCTGGATCTGTTTTTCCGGAACCGTGGACGTTGAGCCGGTGTGGTTCGGGTTGATCACTTCATCGGGCTTGGCCGTGACGGTGATCGATTCGGCAACCGCGTTGAGGCTCAGTTTCAACGCGACTTCGGTGGTCTCACCGAGGTTGACCGAGACGCCCGAAACGTTCGCGGGCTTCATGCCCTCGAGCGATGCGGTGATCTTGTACGGACCGCCGACGCGTGCGTTCGGCATGGTGAAGCGGCCACTCGAATCGCTGACGGCGGAGTAACGAGTGCCGGTGGGTACGTGAATCGCCTCGACGGTGACCCCGGGCAACGCAGAGCCGGAAGCATCCGTCACGGTGCCGGCGATATTACCGGTCGTGACCTGTGCGTGAATCGTCGTGGGCATTGCGAGCGTGATGCACGCCACGACACTCACGACCAACATGAGTTTGCGGGCAAAGCTGGGAATCCCGCGCGAACAAAGACTGCGATCGGACATAGAAATCCTCCTGTCGTGACTGGTTGGGGGACCGTTGGACTGTAGCCGTCTTTTTACACTAGTTGCCTCAAAACGAATAGCGAATTTGAACGATTTTGAGGTAAAGCGGGAATGCGAAGCGAAAACGGTTTTTTGGATCAAAAAACGGTTTGCCGAAGCGGCATTTTCGGGCTCAGAAAGGCTAGCAGAAGGGTCGCGAAGATGAACCTCCGCCTGGACCGGAGATCGGTTTCTGCAGCCAGGAACCACAAAAAAAGCCACCCGCGAACGGGTGGCCTTCGTTTCAAGCGATGAGCCGGATTTAGAAGATGAACTTCACCGCGACCTGCATCTGGCGCGGGCTGACTTCATTCGAATAAGCGTTGGCGATACCGAACGTGTTCTGCTGATTTGCCGGGGTGCCAACCGGCGACACGTTGTTCGTGAACTTCGTGATCGTGTACTTGTCCGTGGACGCCGTGTAGGTGACCCGGAACTGGTCCTGATTGGCGCCAGGGACGGTGTAGATGTTCTTGTTCAGTACATTGAACATCTCGCCGATCAGTTGAAGCTGCGTGCCCCGCAGGAGGTTGAAGGTCTTGGTGAGGCGAAGGTCGCCGTCATACACGCTCGGCATACGGAAGCTGTTGCGGCTGATCAGATGACCGCCCTGTCCGCTCAGGAAGGACGCAAACTGGGCCTTGGTCATACCGGTGCCCTGGGTGATGTCGATGATCTGCCCGCTGGAATTCACGAATACCGGCGTGAAGTTCGCGGCCTGGGTCGTCTGGGCCTGGCCGGTGAGGCTGTTGGCCGTGCAGCCCGAGCACGTGAAGCTGATGGCGGCGGTGTAGGGGAAGCCGCTGTGCCAGAACCCGACTGCGGAAACCTGGAAGCCCCACGGGAGGCGGTAGACGACGTCGCCGACGATACGGTGTTTGACGTCGTTGTCGCTGGGTCCTTCGCTGAGGCTGGGGTTGTTCGGGTCGATGAGGAAGGTGGTCGACGTGGAACGGCTGTTCGTTTCGTCGTCGATGGACGAAGAGCGTGTGTAGCTGAGATCCCACGATAGTTTCGCGTCGTTGACGGCGAGCTTGTGGAACTCGAGTGTGCCCGCGCGATACCACGCCTGCTCATTGCTTGTGATCTCGCGGATGATGCCGAGATCCTTGTACGGACGGGCCGCGTTGCTCGCGCTGTTGTAGTCATAGACCGGCATGTTGCCGAGGACGACGCCGGTCGGAACGAGGTTGATGTTTTTCGTACCCTGTACGTGCGTCAGCTTCGAATAGACGGCGCTCACGCCCACGCTGTAGGACGGTCCGACCTGCTGTTCGAACTGCAGACTCGAGCGCTGCGCTTCCTGCGCCTGGTAGTCGCTGCCGATGGTGACGAGGTTCGCGCTCAGTTTCGATTTCGCCAGGAAATCGGCCGGGGCGAGGATGTTCGGATAGGTCGGGCAGGGGTTCGATGCGGTCGTGGTGCAGGTAAAGGTGGTTGTCAGCAGCGCGCCGCTGATGCCCTGGATTGGCGATGCCAGGAGGATGTCAGGCATGTACTCGAAGAACTTGCCCGTGCCGCCGCGAAGAACGGAGCGGCCGTTGCCGAAGACGTCGTAGGCGAAGGACAGCCGCGGGGCGATGTTGTTCTTGTCGTCTTTGATCTGCGTGAGGAATTCCGGGTGCTGCGGGAAGGCGTTCGCAGGCGGCCGCGGTGTCTTTTCATAGTCGTAGCGAAGACCGGCATCGATGGTCAGACGCGGACCGACGTGGAAGCTGTCGTTTGCGTAGTATCCCCACAGGTTGGTCTTCCACTCGACGTCGCCGTTCTGCGGACCGTAAGCCTGCTGGAATGTGTTCGGCGTGTTGTTGAGGAAGTTGGTCAGGCTGTTGAAGGCATACATACCGCCGGCAAAGCGCGGGAATGCGTCGAAGAGATCGCGATGGAGCAGTTCGAAGCCGGCCTTGAGCGATTGTCCGTGCCACTGGTAATTCAGTGTTTCCTTGACCTGATATTTCTTCTCATCGGCGGTATTCGGTGTGGTGTCGGCGGCGCCGAAGAACTGGTTCGTTCCCCAGTTGATCGAGAACTCCGTGCCTGTAGT
Organism: Thermoanaerobaculia bacterium; assembly: GCA_963719365.1. Lineage (GTDB taxonomy): Bacteria > Acidobacteriota > Thermoanaerobaculia > Gp7-AA8 > Gp7-AA8 > JADGNZ01. The sequence goes on from OY970380.1 coordinate 5,631,058, forward strand.
GGCCGCGGTAACCGGGCGCTGGTCCCGGCCGACCTGTCCGATGAACTGGTTGAACAGGTTGTTGGTGATGACCGTGTCGCCTTCGAGTGCGATCTGGTAGAACTTGTCGACTTCATTCGTCTGATTGAGGCCGAATGTCGTCGTCGACCCGCTGTCCGTCGTGTCGTACTTCGTGATGTTGTCGCGGAGGGACAGATGGGTGTTCGATCCAACGGTTCCATCGAGCTTGACGAGATAGGTGTTGAGTTTGTTGCCGATGTTGTAGCTCAGCCCCGACTCGTAGGGCAGGCCGACGGCAGTCTGAATCTTGCTGAGCACGGCCGCCTGTTGCGCCGCGGTGAGCGCGTTGAACTGCGCCGACGTGCGCATGTCGCTCGCGGCACCGAAGAGTACTGGCTGCGTGCGCTTCATCCCGTCTGCGTTGAGGAAGAAGAACAGCTTGTCGTGCACGATCGGGCCGCCGACGGCAAATCCTGGCTGGTTGACGTCGATCGCCAGAAAACTATCGGAAATCGCGAGCGGAAAGTTCGTGCCGTTGATGTTGGCGTTGACGGTGAGCGGACGTGTGTCGGCCCAGCTCTTCTTGCGGGTGTAGTAGAACAACTCGCCGTCGAGGTCATTCGAACCGCTCTTGGTGATGGCGTTGACGACGGCCCCGACGCCGCGTCCGAACTCGGCGTCGTACTGCGTGCGGATGACCTGGAACTCTTTGATGGCAGCCTGCGAAAATGTGAAGGGCGGACGGGAGCCGCCCGTCTGCTGTCCGAAAAAGTCGTTGTTCGAGCTGGCGCCGTCGATGTTGTAGTCCGTCGACAGAGGCCGTGCGCCGTTCGCGGTGATCGATCCGTCGAACGAGGCGGTGCTGATACCGGGTGTGAGCGCGGCGAGGGAGCGGAAGTCACGGCCCAGAAGCGGAAGGTTCTGGATCTGCTGGTTCGTGACCGACGCAGCCATGCCCGTGCGCTGGGTGTCGATGACCGGTGCCACCGCGGAAACGGTGATGGACTCGGTGACCTGCGGCGTGATCTTCAAGTCTGCTCTGGTGTCGTTACCAAGAAGGACCACAACGGAAGGCAGCGACGCTTTTCCGAGGCCGGCCAGTTCCGCGTCGACGCGGTACTTTCCTGGCGGAAGGAGATTGAACCGGAACTCACCATCGCTGCCGGTTACTTCGCTGCGATTCAATCCGGTTGCGGTGTTCGTCGCCGAGACTGTCACGCCCGGCAGCGCCGCGCCACTGGAGTCGGTGATGTGCCCGGTGATCGAGCCATTGGTGATGTTGCCCTGGCCGAATGCGGCCGCGGTGATGACGCAGCAGAGCAGCGCCATGAACAGAATTCGAGTACGGTTTCGCGACATAGAAATCTCCTGGTTGTGACTCGGTTTGGGGGAGGGGGTGGACAATAACGTCTTTTTACACTACTTGCCGCAAATCCAATAGAGATTTTCCGAGAATTCGACGTCACGCGGCAGTGCGCGCCGAAAACGGTTCTTTGAATCGAAAAAACGTTTTGCCGAAGGGGCTTTCTCTGGTCAGAAGCTCTTCAAAAATGCGTCATTCGACGAGAACTTCTGCAATCGTTCCAGGAGCATCTTCATCGCATTCAGCGGATCGGTTCCGGCCAGCGCGCGCCGCAGCGTGTGCGTTTTCGGAAGCACGGTCGGAGGAAGAAGTTTCTCCTCTTTGCGCGTGCCGGTCTGCGCGATGTTGATGGCCGGAAAGATGCGACGCTCGAAGAGGCCGCGGTCCAGCACGATCTCCGTGTTTCCGGTGCCCTTGAACTCCTGAAAGATGACTTCGTCCATGCGCGAGCCGGTATCCACGAGCGCCGTCGCGATGATCGTCAGCGATCCCCAATCCTCGGCATTCCGTGCTGCTCCGAAGAAGCGCCGCGGTTTCTCCATCGTCCGCGCGTCGATGCCGCCGGAAAGGATCTTTCCCGAGCCTCGCTGTTCGTTGTTGTACGCGCGCGACATGCGGGTGATGGAGTCGCAGAGGATTACAACATCCTGCTTCATTTCGACGAGACGACGCGCCCGTTCGAGCACGACTTCGGCGATTTGAATGTGGTTCTCGGCCGTTTCGTCCGAGCTCGAGGCGACCACTTCGCCCTTGGCAACGGAGCGGCGGAAGTCCGTGACTTCCTCGGGACGCTCATCGACGAGCAGAACGAAGAGGGTCACTTCGGGATGATTGAGATTGAGTCCGTGCGCGATGTCTTTCAACAGCGTCGTCTTGCCGGCTTTCGGCGGAGCGACGACGAGGCAGCGCTGACCTTTGCCGAGCGGGGAGAGGAGATCGATGACGCGCGTGGTCAATCGCTCCGGTTCCGTCTCGAGCTTGAACACTTCGTTCGGATCGATCGAGATCAATTCGGAGAAGGGGCGGCGCGATTCGCGATACTCCTCGAGCGCCATTCCTTCGACCTGCTCGAGGCCGACGAATTCGAGATTGTTGCCGGCTCTGCGCGCGCTGCCCGAAAGCAGCAGACCAGCTTGCAGGTGCAATCGCTCGATGACCGGCCGCGGAACGATGGCGTCGCCCGGTTGCGGCACGTAGTTGTTCGACGGCTGCACGAGCAGTCCGGTGCCATTCGGTTTGATCCAAAGGACTCCGGAGACAGGAGCGAGCTCGCCCGGCGGGAGATCGATCGGCGGCGCCTGCTGCGCGTCGCCGCTGTATCCCTGCGGCTTTCCGCCGCGGCGGCGCGAACGGTTGCGGCGTCTGCGGCCCGCACCTCCGCCCGCTCCATCGTTGAAGGATTGCTGATCGCCTGGCAGGGCGATGTTGCCATTGGGCTGGCTTTGCGAAGTGCCGTCTCCGGAGCCGTCTTGCCCGGGTGCACCTGCTCGCCGTCTGCGCCTGCGGCGCTTACGCGGTTGTCGATTGTCTGGCGTCATGCGTATTCAAAAACGACCTTTAGGTATTGCGCAGAATTCGAGTTTGGCCGGAAGCCGACGATCAGGCGGAGAAGACCATTCTCTGGAACGCCCGGCGGGATGCCTTACTGAGATCGTCGCACGAAAGGTGCGAGACGTAGTATGGGGAAGGTCGATTCCAAATGCAAGTGGAGAAGTTTGTTGGTGGTTCGGTGCCCTCGGTATTCGCCGGCGGTGAAAGACGAAATGTTGAATGTTTGATGTTGAGTGTTCGATGTTGAATGGGAGAACCGCCTCGGCATTCTCCGTTCTCCGTCCGGGCGATCATCGTCCAACATCCGCAATCGACGATGGAGCGTCCCCGCGCGCGGCCTCTGTTCCCACGCCCGATACCCGACACCCCACTCCCGACACCCGACACCCACGGGAGCCATTCAACATTCACATTCACCATCCAACATTGAACATTTGCTTTTGACGTTGCGTCGGCCGGTCAGGAAACCCGACAGCGATCCCACACCCCACGCCCCACACCCTACCCCCCACCGCACACTTGTGCCAGAATGTCGAACATCCCGTTACGGCCTCGATAAGCCAAACGCCCATGCCTGAAACCATTCTCGTCGTCGAGTACGAGCCTCGCTATACCGACCGGGTCAAACAGGCCCTGGCCGGGCAGCCGTTTCAGGCGGCTTTCGCGAAGGATGGCGAAGAAGCGTTGCGGTTTCTCGAAGGCTCCCGTCCGCGCCTCGTCGTCCTCTCGTCCGTCGTGCCGAAGGTCAGCACCGCCGATCTGATCCGCTCCATTCGCGGCAACGATGCAACGAAGAAGACGCCGATTCTGGTAACTGTCTCCGGCTATCGCGGCGAGAGTCCCCGCGCCGATGCCGCCCGCCTCGGCGCATCCGACATCCTTCCGAAGCCTTACTCCGAGGGCGAGTTTCTCGGCAAGGTGCAACAGATGCTCGGCATCGCCCCACCGCTGTCGCCGTCGCTCGACACCGATCTCACGATCCGCACGTCGAAACTGGCCGGCACCGCGGGCGATCTCACTTCCAACGAAATCTTCGGCGAGCTACTCGACGATGACAGAGCCACGCCAAACGCAGCGAGGAAACCGATGAACCCCAAGGATGATGTCGACAAGATGTTGGCAGACACGCTGGCCGGCATGATGCCCCAGCAGAGAAAGACATTAAAGGATACGCCGCCGCCTTCGCCGCCACCGGCCCCGTCACCGGCAGCGCCCGCGCCACCTCCAGCACCTGCGCAGGCAGCGCCGGGTGGGACGCAAACCACGAAGCCGCGGCCGAGCTCGCCCACGCTCGACAAACGTTTTCAGGACACGCTCTCCGGTCTGGAAAAAAACGCGCGCCGCACATCGCCCGGCACGACGCCAACGCCTTCTGTTCCGACACCAACGCCCGCACCTCCGCCGCGTCCACAGCCGGTTCCGTCGCAAACAGCGGCAGCGCCTCTGGCCCGATCATCAGCGGAAACCGTTCGCATTCCGATTCCTGCGCTCGAACGGATGCCGATCGCACAACCGGTGTTTCCCGTCGCCGTTCCGGAGCCGCATCCCGAAGAAGACGAGCCGTCTGACGGCACCAAGTTCGGTCAGTACGTCCTGCTCGAGAAAATTGCGACGGGTGGAATGGCCGAGGTCTGGAAGGCGAGGATGCGCGGCGTGGAGGGGTTCCAGAAGATCGTCGCCATCAAGAAAATCCTGCCGCACCTTTCCGACAATCAGGACTTCATTGAGATGTTCGTCGATGAAGCGAAGCTGGCCGCGCAGCTCAATCACAACAACATCATCCACATCTACGACCTCGGCAAAATTCAGAGCTCGTACTACATCGCCATGGAGTACATCGATGGCTACGACCTGAAGAACATTCTCAAAAAAGCGCAGGAGCGCGATCAGCCGCTCTCGGTCGAGATCGCGTTGTTCATCGCCTCGAAGGTCGCCGCGGCCCTTGACTACGCGCATCGCAAGCGCGACTTCGAAGACAAAGAGATGGGACTCGTGCACCGCGACGTCTCGCCGCAGAACGTTCTGATCAGCGAAGAAGGCGACATCAAGTTGTGCGACTTCGGCATCGCCAAAGCGGCGTCGAAGGCCTCGCACACGCAAGCGGGCGCGCTCAAGGGCAAGCTGCAATACATGTCACCCGAGCAGGCCTGGGGACGCAACATCGATCGCCGCTCCGACATCTTCGCGCTTGCCACGGTGCTGTTCGAGATGCTCACCGCGCGCAAACTCTTCAGCGGCGACAACGAGCTTTCGATCCTCGAGCAGGTACGCGAAGCGCGCGTCACCAAACCTTCTGAATTGAACGATGAGGTGACGCCGCAGATCGACACCATCGTGCTCAAAGCGCTGCAGAAAGATCCCGCCAATCGCTACCAGACCGCGGGCGAGATGCAGCGCGATCTCGATGCCGTGCTTTACAGCTTCCGGCCCACGCCGACCAGCGCGGACCTCGCCATCTACATGCACCGCCTCGCCTCGAGCACGGTTGTCGAGCAGCATCACCAGGAGCCGATGCCCGTTCACGAGCCGGCGCCCGCTGCGAACGAGCTGCGTCCGATCAAGCCGGTCGCCGTCGCCGCGGCGATTCCGGCGACCATGCCCGCGCCGATTCCCGCGGCATCGACAACCGCGAAGAAGCCGCCCATCGTGCCGATCGCCATCGCTGCTGCCGTCGTCATCGCAGTGATCGTTGGATTTCTGATGATGCGAAAGCCGGCCACGACGTCCGTCGCCGCGGCGGGCAAAGTCCCGGTCGCCGGGAAGCCGTTGATCGCGACGACGACGAACACGACGACTACCGCGCCAGTGACAGGATCGGCAGCGCCCGCAGCCACCACCGCGCCGCTGATCGACCCTTCCAAAGTGAACGAAGAAGTGCAGAAGCGGATGGCCGCCGAGAAGACGCGGCTCGAACAACTCGCCCGCGCACAGAACACGCAGGCCACTCCGGCGAATCAGCGCAACAACACGCCCGCTCCCGCGCCGCAGCCGCAGGTCGCGCAAGCAGTCCCGCCGCCGATCGTCGAGAATCGTCCAGTTCCGGCACCCCAACCGCCCGCACCGGCACCGCAACCTGTCGCCGAATCGCGTCCGGCCGTGCAGCCCGAAGCGGCGCGCACGCAGCTCGGCGATCTCGTCTCGCAGGGAACCGAGGGACTCAATCCGGCACGCGTGTCGCGGCAGGCGGTGGCGCAATATCCGCCCATCGCACGCGTGCAGCGCATGCAGGGATCAGTAGTAGTCAGCGCCCTGGTCAACGAGAACGGTCAGGTGATCGACACGCGCGTCGTCAGTGGCGCCGCGCCGGTTCTCAACAGTGCCGCGATCGACTCGATCAAACGTTCGAGCTTTACTCCCGGAACCAAAGACGGCGTGCGCGTGAAGTCGTGGACGACGGTGCGTGTCGACTTCAAGCTATAATCGCTGCCCGTTCGCCCACTGACTTGGAGGAGAAATGACGGTCATCACAGATCAGCAGCGCAAGTTCTACGAAACGACGCTTCAGGTTACCAAGCAGGAGATCAGCGACCTGAAAGATCAGATCGAGGAAGAGCTTGCGAAGGTGAAGGACAGGATCGCCGAGCTGCAGAACGCGATCAATGCCTCGAAGCAGATGTACGCCGCCGCCTGCTCCCGCCTCGGCATCAACAACGACATGGACGACGAAGACCGGGAGTCGTAAGGTCCACTCGCGCCAACGAGACTCAGTTTCGCAAACCAGAATGTTCAATGTTGGATGTTGAGTGTGAATGTTGAATGAGGCGGCCCACAGTTTCTTTTCGTTCAACATCTAACATTCAACATTCAATATTCAACATTCGGTTTTACCGCCTGCCAGTTGTCCCCGCCATTCTTTGTTCGCTTCTCCTCGCGTCGTGCACGGCGAGTGAGCCCGCACCGAAACCAACTCCGCAACGCATCGTCACTCTTGCTCCGAACGTGACGGAGATGGTGCTCGCCCTCGGCGCCGGCGACCGCATCACCGGCACTGATGATTTTTCCGCCGACGCGATCGCGGCAGCCACGCCCAGCCGCAAGCTCCCGCACGTTGGCGGCATCCAGCCGAATCTCGAAAAGATCGTGGCCGTCCGTCCCGACCTCGTCATCGCCAACGCCGCCGGCCTCCCGCCGACCCTCGGGCGCGCGCTGGCCGCCGTCCACATCCCGCTGCTCGTCGTCACCAATGAACGTTTGGCCGATATCGCCCGCTCGATGACTGCGATCGGATACGCGCTCGGCATCGATAGCACGGACGCCGTCGCCGCGCTCAACGCCAGCCTCGCCCGCGCCCGTCGCACGCGTACGAACCCGCCGCGCGTGATGCTCGCCGTCTGGCCCGATCCGCTCTATGTCGCCGGCAACAACACCTTCGCCGGCGATCTCTTCGCGCTCTGCGGCGCGCACAACGCCGTCGAGGTCAACGGCTGGCCGCAATACTCGCTCGAGTCATTCGTCGCCGCACCGCCCGACATCCTTCTCTATCCGAATCACTCCGTCGCACCGGAGCAGGTCCGCGCGCTGCTCGACCGCGCCGGAACGAAAAATGTCGAAGCCGTCGCCGTCGACGAGAACCTCTTCACGCGCCCCGGCCCACGAGTGGGCAAAGCCGCGGAGATGCTGAACGCGATTCTCGATGCGCGTCGCTCGGAAGATCGATGATGGCTACGATTAAGCCAAGCGAGCGTTGCTGAACCGACTAGCATGTTCGGTTGGAGGGAACGACGGTGGGCCGCCGGACCAAGACCAAGCGCGAACGTAAGCTTGCGGAGACGTCACCACGAGCCGTGCGCCGGGCATCGGGCGGTACATTCCAGCGCCTCGCGCTCGGTACTTGGTTCGCGATGGCTTGCCTCCTCGCCGCCGCTGGCGCGTATTCGCATTTTGGCCAACCGGTCCGGGTGAAGCTCGGCGCCAACCTCGGTTCATTCGACCGCTTGCAATTCACGTATGGCGGCAAGAGCAAAGACCATATCAGTCCGCTCTGTGGTTGCTGGAAGGAGCAGGCCGCCGAGACTTGGCGTGGCGTCAGTTTCGCGGCACGTCGTCTTACCCTCTCACGGAGGGGTCCTTCACCGCTGACCGCCTACGTGATCACGGCGCCATGGCCGGCGGAGATCTTTGCCGGAGGGCCTTGGTTAGCACTCCCAAGCAAGTCCTTCGGGCCTCTTACTTCTTCATTTGATCCGGTCACGGTGCTTGAGCAATTCAAATCGCAAGCTCTTCCCAGCAGTGCTTCCAATTTCATCACCAGCGTCCAATATGCCATTTTGGTGACCGACCAGCCGCTGCATATTCATCAGTTCGGCGATACGCCGTTTGGCGCATGGATACCGATGGGACCGTCAACAATCGCGATCCGGCCGCAACTCGCATTGTTCCCTACCAGTGCGAATATCGTGGATGTTCAGGAGTCGTATCGTGAGATTCGTATTGGTACTCCTCGACAGCCAAGAACACTGGATACCATTTACTCAAACAACCTCAATGACAAGCAGAGTAATGCTGAGGTGCCTGCGCTTGAGCTGTTGGGCAAACGGACAGTACTGTGGACAGAAGGTCCTCACGCGTCGGTATGGCTCGAGCACGGCGCGCTAACACTCGGTCAGGCTGGATCAGCCGTTGGCCTCGTGATTGATCCGGTTTTCAGCGCGCGCGTCGCAGTAATTCCTACCAGTCGCGAGGCGCTTTCGCGCTTTGCCAAGATTGAAAAGGAGCAGATCCTCCCGCAGCCGCAGGATTGGCTCGGTGTTTCGGAAACCGGATTAATTTCGCTTCGACTGGAACGCACGATCCCAGAACTCCAAGAGTTTGACAAAGTAACTGAACGACTCAAGACACACGATACAATCGACGGTACGAACGTCGAATACCCAATGGCCGTACAGCTCGCGGCCGATGGGAATGATGGCTTCTTTTACGAGACTCACTCAATGAAGTTTCGCTACCCACCCTCTCCTGCGCGGGGATTCAACGTCTTTGGCACGATGACGCATCTCACGTTTGAAGGTGCCACGGGCAGTGTCGTCCTTGGTTCAAGGATTGTGGATATTCCAGCGCCGAGCACAGTGGAGTTTCGGGATATCGAGAGTTTCAAAGCGGCCAGGGGGTTGATTCCAATCGCCGTGCGCGAAGGCACGGAGGCATTCGACACAACTCTGACATTCAGCGGTGTCTCTGAAGCTTGGCTAAACGGCGAGCCGCTAACCCGACTCTCAGATCGATTCTCATGGTCACTGGGTTTCTTCGCGATGATTGCAGGAATCGTTCAGGCAATAGCTGCGGGGTTTGGGATGGCGACGATCATATTTTCGAAGCGACGCGTCTAGACGCCGTAGGCCCACTGCGCGAAAAACTAGTAGGCGTATGTTAGATAGCATCAATCAGGCTATCTCACGCGCCCCTCCCAAGAGTAGACAAGGCCGCTGAGATGCTGAACGCGATTCTCGATCAGCGTGCGAAAAAACCGTAGTCGCGCGCAGCTCGCAAGTTTTTTTTCTCCCACCCCCCACCCCCGACACCCCACCCCGAGGAACCCCGTGTACCCTTTCTCTGTGCACGCAATGGTCTTGCGCGAAGGCGGCAAGCCGCTCGAGCTCATCGAGTTGCCGGTGCCGCGGCCGGGCGCAGAGCAACTTCTTCTTCGCATCGAATGCTGCGCCGTCTGCCGCACCGATCTCCATGTCGTCGACGGCGAGCTTCGCGATCCGAAGTTGCCGCTCATTCCCGGACATCAAATCGTTGGGATCGAGGAATCAACGAACACGCGCTTCGGCGTTCCGTGGCTGGCGTGGACATGCGGGATTTGCGCGTACTGCCGCTCCGGCCGCGAGAATCTGTGCGACAACGCGAAGTTCACCGGCTACACGGTCGACGGCGGATACGCGCAGTACGCCGTCGCCGATCGCCGCTACTGCTTTCCGATCCCCGGCAACTACTCGCCAGCCGAGGCGGCGCCACTGTTGTGCGCGGGCTTGATCGGCTTTCGCGCTTATCGAATGACCGGCGACGCGGCGCGCATCGGCTTCTTCGGCTTCGGCTCCGCCGCACAGATCCTGGTCCAGATCGCGCACGCTGACGGCCGCGAGGTCTACGCGTTCACGCGCGATGGCGATGACGCCGCGCAGCAATTCGCCCGCGACATGGGCGCGGTCTGGGCCGCAGGTTCCAGCGCGCCGCCGCTCCATCCACTCGACGCCGCCATCATCTTCGCTCCCGACGGCTCGCTCGTCGTCACCGCGCTGCGAAATGTCGCGAAAGGCGGCACGGTCATCTGCGCCGGCATCCACATGAGCGACATCCCCTCATTCCCGTACGAACTGCTGTGGAACGAGCGCTCCATCCATTCCGTCGCCAATCTCACCCGCGCTGACGGCGAGCAGTTCTTCCAACGCATCGCTTCGCTTCGAATCGAGACAAGGCGCACGGTCTATCCGCTCGATCACGCGAACGAAGCACTCGCCGATCTTCGCGCCGGAAGACTGACAGGAACCGCCATCCTCGATCCGTGGCCGCCACGTCAGTCGTCTGGCTAGCCACCCACAAGGCCGGAGTATCATTGAGTCGAGGCGAATGTGATGACGATCGACGTTGACGCCGTATACGAGAACGGCATCCTCACGCTCAAGCAGCCGGTGGACTTGCCAGAGAATGCCGAGGTGCACGTGACGATTCAAACTGCGGTCGAGGCAAGAACTCCGCTCGGCCGCCGCCTGCGAGAATTGCGGGCGGAGATCGTCAGGTCGGACACGGCTCTTCTTGGTTGGGACGAGATCGAGAGTGAAGTTGCCGCCCGGCGCGGCGGGTGGCGAGAAGGGTCGTGAACCGAGGCGATGGACGCCCTGCACGTAGCCGCCGCAGCGTCGGTTGGCGCCTCCGAATTGATCACCACTGAGAAGCCTTCCCGTTCGATCCATCGCGCCCGCGCCGTCAAGGTAGTCACGATTCATCCGGGAGTTTGAGAACTGCCGGCTGGGTCTTCGTCATCGGGGACAAACGCCGCCGAGGCACCGCGCGGCGTGACACGAAACGGACGCCGGTGACATACGCGTATGCGAATATACTCGCGCAGCCCACCGTCAACGGATCTTCTCAATTTCGATGAACACCCCACCAAAACGAATGAATATCTTCGAACGCTACCTCTCGATATGGGTTGCGCTCTGCATGGCCGCCGGAGTGATCCTCGGCAAGCTGTTGCCCGGTTCCGTGCGCGCACTGCAGCGGATGGAGTTCGGCACCGGCAGTCACATCAACATCCCCATCGCCATTCTGATCTGGCTGATGATCTATCCGATGATGCTCAAGATCGACTTCGGCTCGATCGTGCGTGTCGGGCGAAAACCGAAGGGGCTCTTCATCACCGTCGTCGTCAACTGGCTCGTGAAGCCGTTCTCGATGGCCTTCTTCGGCTGGCTCTTCTTCCGGCATCTCTTCCTGCCGCTCATCGGCCCGGCGCTGGCCAGCCAGTACATCGCCGGCGTGATCATTCTCGCCGCCGCACCGTGCACGGCGATGGTGTTCGTCTGGTCGTATCTCTCCGACGGCGATCCGGCCTACACGCTGGTCCAGGTATCGGTGAACGATCTCATCATGCTCGTGGCTTTCGCGCCGATCGTGAAGTTCCTCATCGCCGGCGCGGCCGGCCTGGAAGTGCCGTTCCGCGTTCTGCTCTACTCCGTCCTCATCTTCGTCGTCATCCCCCTCACCCTCGGCGCGATCAGCCGGGTCGTCCTGATTCGCCGCAAGGGTGCCGCATGGTTCGAGCGCGAGCTCATGACGCGCTTCGCACCCGTGACGATCATCGCGCTGCTGGCGACACTCGTCCTGATCTTCGCGTTCCAGGCGGAGAACATCACCACGCGCTGGTTCCACGTCCTCCTCATCGCCGTCCCGATCCTTTTGCAGGTCTACTTCAACTCCTCGCTCACCTACGGCCTGATGAAGCTGTTCCGCGTCCCATATCCGATCGCCGCTCCCGGCGCGCTCATCGGCGCGTCGAACTTCTTCGAGCTGGCCGTAGCCACCGCGATCGCACTCTACGGCCCCGGCTCCGGCGCCGCACTGGCAACCGTCGTTGGCGTCCTGGTCGAAGTGCCGGTGATGCTTTCCGTCTGTCGTATGTGCGTTTCGACGAAGCACTGGTTCGAGCAACCTGCGCGAGTCTGATCGCCACAATCGGCCGCGGTCACGATGGGATGTCCGGCCTTCGTTTTCGCGAGCCGCGCGAAGACTGAGGGCCCTGTGCCCGTATGGGCGAAGTGTTGCCGAAATCGGGGGTAGGGAAACGCCGCGTACCTGACACTCCTATGCAGGTGGGAGGAAGCCACATGGCACAAAATCTCGAGAAGGTTAAAAGCATTGTCGTCCTGATGATGGAAAACCGCTCGTTAGACAACCTTCTTGGTTATCTCTATCTCGCTCAGGGAAATAAGTCGCCGAACGGAGATTCGTTCGATGGACTCACCGGCAATGAGTCGAATCCTCCGAAGGGGAATGGTGCACCGGTGAAAGTCCGGCCGGAGACCAGCCGGACTACGGTTCCTACGCCCGACCCCGGCGAGGAGTATCAGCATGTCAATGTCCAGCTCTTCCGATCCAAAACGCCGCCCAAGCCGCCGATCGCCACAAACGACGGCTTTGTCACGGACTATGTCGCCGTTGGTGGCGCTGCGGCCGACATCATGACGTGTTACGACCCGAGCCTGATACCGAACCTTGCGGAGATTTGCAGGCGCTACGCTGTATGTGATGCCTGGTACGCATCGGTACCCACACAGACCTGGCCGAATCGCGCCTTTGCCCATGCAGCTACGTCATGGGGAAAGGTCAACAACTTTCCATACAATCCGTTTTTCTGGACGATGCCCACGATTTTCCAGAAGATGGCCGCAATTCCCGGCATGACTTGGCGCGTCTACTATGACGAAAACTACATTGCGTTAACTCGTCTGCAGTTTTCACCGCTTCTGAAGCCTGGCTATAACAAAAACTTTCTGGGATTCGAACATTTCCTCAATGACGCTAACGCTGGCCAGCTGCCACGCTATGCCTTCGTCGAACCAAATTTCTTCGCCAATCCATTGACGAAGAAGAAGCAAAGCGACATGCACCCGCCGTCCGACATCACGCCAGGCGATCAATTCGTCGCCCGTGTGTTCAATGCCGTCGTGACGAGTCCTCAGTGGAAAAACAACGAAGTACTGCTGGTCATCACGTTCGATGAGCACGGTGGCTGCTATGACCACGCCGCCCCGCCCACCACCGCAACGCCGCCCGATAAGGAAAAGGGAGAGTTCGGTTTCGATTTCAAGCGGTTTGGCGTGCGTGTTCCGACAGTGGTCGTTTCTCCTTACGTAGAGGCCGGATCCGTGTTCCATGCGCCGCCCGGTGCGGTACCCTACGATCACACTTCAATACTGGCGACAATCGAGCATACGTTCGGAATTCCGAATCTGACGCAGCGCGACAAGGTCGCACCGGATCTGGGCCCTATTCTCACGGCCGCGGCGCGCACGGATTCTGCACCATTGCCGCTAGCACCTCAGGAGGCCGTTGCCATGGTCAAGCTTTCACAACAGAAGGAAGCCGGCGCACAACCGCTCAATGACTTACAGCGCGGCATGGTAGAGGCAATGAAACAGGTTGTCGCACAACAGACGAAGGCCGAAGGAGTTGCCGCAGCCGCGGCAAAGGCCAAGGCTAAAGGAGCAAAGGCGAAGCCGAAGGTGAACCTGGCTGTTAAAGCAAAGGAAAAAGCAGCAGCCGCCGTACTTGTTGCGCAACCGGTCAAGACGATCGACGATGCGCAACGGTTCTTCGCGGAGGCCAAGAAGAAGACGGGCCTATAGTGTCGCGTCACGCTTGTAAGTGCCAGTTGCCTCGCAGGGAAAGCAGGTGAGCACGATCTTCGGTAGGCCGAGCTTGGCCTCGATCTCTTGCAAGCTGGACGTGCCGCCAGATCCGTAGCCCCGGCTTCAGCCGGGGTCTTCGGGGCCGATCCAATTGCCGGAGCCTGCTTTAGCGGGCGAAAGAGAGAGCACTAAGAGCACTAAATGCCATCCAGCGCCATTCTCTGTCGCAAGTTGAAACGGGCTTCGCAAATAGGAATGGTCTTGGGATCCCCCGGCTGAAGTTGGGGACTACGGATCTACTATCAGACAAGCGCTACGAATCGCTCGGAATCGTTTCCCTCAGTTTGACGAGAATCCCTTCTTCCGCCGCGGCGTGAAGTTTCCGCGCGCGATCCCATGCAATATCGGCGCGTTCAATCAATGATGCGCGGCGTGATGCATCGCTCAATCCTGCCAAGTTGATGCAGACGTTCTGATACGCGCCGGCTGCTGCGGCGCGGGCGGCTTGTGCGCCAACGCCGGCGTCGGAGAGTGATGCTTGCAATCCGATGCGGCCTACTTCCATGCACAACTCGATTACCTCGGCGCAGGACTCGAGGACGCCGAGGGGGACTTCGGTGGCGGCGACGGTGGCTTCGGTCATTGCGGCGTCGCGCGCGGTTTTCTCCTCGTGGGTCGACTTCGGCATGCGCATGGCGTCGAGGAGTTCGTCGAAGGCGGCGGTGTCGGCGTCGGCGGCGGCGAGGAACGCATCCTTTGATGATTGGGCGCGGACGGCGATGCGATCGAGGTCGGTCTGCTTCGACTCGAATCCTTTTCTTGTGTGCGAGAGGACAGCCACCATCGATGCCAGTCCGGCGGCCATCGATGCCATCAGGGCGGAGACGGAGCCGCCGCCGGGAGCGGGCGAATCGCTCGAAAGCTCGTCGATGAAGTCGCGCACGGTCATCGATGCCAGCCGCGCCGGTGCGGCCAGCCGGTACTCGATCACGCGCTCTTTCGGATCGAACGGTTTGAGCTCCGACAGTCCGAGCGTGCGGATGGCGGCGTGCATGAGCGCGGATTCCGAAACGCCGGTCGGCCGGCCCATGCGCCCGAGGTAGTGACGGCCGGCGTCGAGGAGGACGTCGCGCGGCACGAGGCCGACGATCTCCGAGCCGGTCACGCGCAGGCCGCGCTCGCGTGCGCGTTCCTCGCACGCATCGAACACCACGTGCAGCGGCGCGATGTCGAGGTCGGTGAGGTTGATCGAAACCTGCGCGCAGCCGAATTCGGGGATGACCCAACCGACCGCTTTCACAGACTTGAGCAGGCCCGGCTCCCACATCGGTTCGCCCTTCGCGTCGACGATCGGATTGCCGTCATCGTCGCGCTTCATGCGGCCACGCTCGCGGACGTCGAAAGCAACGCGCGTGGCCAGGCGCTTGTCGAGCGTATTCAGATTGACGTTGTAGGCGACGAGGAACTTGCGTGCGCCAATGACGATGGCGCCCGTGCGAGGAACGAACTCGGCCGGACCGAAATCAGGAGCCCAGCGCGGGTCTGTCACTTTGCGCGCGCAGCCTTCGTATTCGCCTTCGCGCACGTCGGCGAGATTGCGGCGGTGCGGCGCGCTGCACGCGGCTTCGTACAAATACACGGGGACGTGCAGCTCGCGGCCGACGCGCTCGCCGAGGCGGCGGGCGAGATCGACGCAGTCATCCATCGTCACGCCGGAGACGGGGATGAAGGGCACGACGTCGACGGCGCCGATGCGTGGATGCGCGCCGCGATGCGTGCTCATGTCGATCAGCTCGACGCCACTGCGAATGAGTTGGAACGCGCCTTCGAGGACGGCTTCGGGCTCGCCGACGAACGTGATGACGGTGCGATTGGTGTCCGCGCCAGGATCGACGTTGAGCAGCGTGACGCCGTTGACGGCTGCTGCTGCGGCGGCAACTGCTTCGTACACTTCCGCTCGGCGGCCTTCAGAAATGTTGGGTACGCACTCGACGAGTTTCATGCATTGCGAAGGCTAACTCAAAAGCGTTTCACGCGGAGACGCGGAGAGCACCGAGGCTTTTCTCCGCGTCCTTCGCGTCTCCGCGTGAAACGCTTTTCATCAGGTCTCTTCGCCGCTTTCGCGCACGGAAAGCCAACTGCCGAGGTAGCCGGCGAGCATGCCGCCAGCGAGCAGCGAGAGGACCTTCTGCCAGGGAAGGAATCCGTTAAAAAGGAATCCCCACATCAGCGAATTGCGCGGCGCGAGGAAGTGGCGGCCGGCGAGGAACGCGGCGAGGAGCAGGACAATCGAGACCATCGCGCCGATGAGACCTTGCAACAGTCCCTCGATCAGGAAAGGGCCGCGAATCATCCGTTCCGTCGCGCCGACGAGACGCATGATGGCGATCTCTTCGCGATACAGCATCATCGTCAGGCGGATGACGTTCGCGATCGTGAACGCGGCGGCGACGGCGAGCACGCCGCCGGCGACGAGTCCGCCAAGGTTGACGAGCCGGATCAGTTTCCGCAACGTCTCCACCCACTCCCAATCGAACTGAACCTGCTCGACTCCACTGATCGCGCGTAACTCAGCAGCCTGGCGCGCGAACGCGGGTGACTGCGCGACGACCGGCGAAACGTCGCACTCAAACGATGCCGGAAACGGATTCTCATCGAGTTGACCAACGATGTCAGAGAGGTTGGCGAAGTACTCTTTGAATCGCGCCAGCGCAGCCTCTTTCGAAACGAAGCGGCGCGATGTGAAGTCGGGATGCGCAGCCAGCCACGCATCTACGGTCGCGATCTGCGGCGCCGTGGCATCGACATCGAAGTACACATTCACGCGCGACTTCCCCTCGGCTTGCGCAACCGCGCGCCCGAGGTTGTCGGCGACAAGGAGAAACCCGCCGACGATCAGGAGCGAGATCGCGATCATGGCGATGGCCACGAAGCTCGTCCGCTTCGACACCCACATCCGCCGGCTCGCTTCGCGGAAAAAATACGTGAACGTGTTTCGCGGAAGCGTTTCGTCGCGCGGCGGCATCGCGGTTCAGCCGCCGATCCCGAAGAGCGTTTCGACCCGCGGCGCGCGTTGCGGCACGGGCGCTTTCTCGTCTGTGATGCGGCCGTGATCGAGGGTGATGACGCGCCGGCCGCTGCGCTCGATCAGCTCGCGGTCGTGCGTCGCGATCAGCACCGTCGATCCGCGCAGGTTCGCCTCGTTGAAAATCTGGATGATTTCCTGCGTCAGGTCAGGATCGAGATTGCCTGTCGGCTCGTCGGCGACGATGACGAGCGGATCGTTGATGAGTGCGCGAGCGATGGCGACGCGCTGCTGTTCGCCGCCCGAAAGCTGCAACGGATACGCATTCATTTTGTGGTGCAGACTCACGGCTCGCAGCGCGGCATACGCGCGCTTCTTGTGCTCGCGAGGGGCGAGCCCGAGGACGGTGAGGATGAACGAGAGGTTTTCGAAAACGGTCATCCGCTCGATGAGCTTGAAGTCCTGAAACACCATCCCAATCTCGCGGCGAAACGGCGGGAGATGAGCGCGCTTCATCGCCTTCAAATTCCGCCCATTGACCACGACCTGCCCCTCGGTCGGCTGCATCTGCCGCAGGATCAGTTTCAGCAGCGTCGACTTCCCCGCGCCGCTCGCGCCGGTGAGGAAAACGAATTCCCCTTTCTCGATGTGAAAGGTGATGTCATGAAGCGCCGTCGAGTACTGATCGAAGCGCTTCGTGACGTGGTAGAAGTGGATCATTTCGCGTGGGTGTAGTTACGTAGGCCGGACTCTCTAGTCCGACTGGTCATCGCACGAACTGGAGAGTCCGACCTCCGTAAACCACCAGTCGGATGCTAGTGTACCGGAGTTAACACTATGCGCTTCTTCCTCATCTGCCTCGGCGGCGCGATCGGAACCGGCGCGCGCTATCTGACGTCGCTCTGGGCTGCCGCGGCGTTCGGCGCCGGCTTTCCTGTCGGCACGCTCATCGTCAACATCCTCGGGTCGTTTCTGATCGCGTTCATCATGCAGATGTCGCCGGCGACGGAGTTGATCCGGCCCGATCTGCGGCTCATGCTCACGACCGGCGTCATGGGCGGCTTCACGACCTACTCGACCTTCAACTACGAGACGACGAACTACTTCCGCGCCGGGGCGTGGGGAACCGGCATCGCCAACGCAGGCGTCACGTTCTTCGGATGCCTGATCGCCGGGTTGGCCGGCCTCGCTTTGGCGCGTTTGATCTTCGGGAGGTGACGATGCGAACGTTGACGGGCGATCAGGTGATGGTGCGGATTTTCTTCGGCGAGTCGGACCAGTGGAAGCATCAGCCACTCGAAGTCGCGCTGCTCGAGCGCCTGCGCAAAGAAGGCTTCGCCGGCGCGACGGCCTTCCGCGGATCCTCCGGCTTCGGCGCGAACAGCATCGTCCACACCACGCATCTTCTCGATCTCTCCAGCGATCTGCCAGTCGTCGTCGAAGTCGTCGACACCGAGGAGCACATCGAGCGATTGATTCCCATCCTCGACGAGATGATCGACGATGGGCTCGTGACGATGGAGAAGGTGAAGGTGCTGCGGTATCGAGGAAGTGTGTGAAGTGAGAAGGGTGAAGAGTGAAGGAAAGTCAAAGGCTCCGTTATCTCAGCGCTTTTTTTCGCACTTCCCTCTTCACACGTCACTCTTCACTGCTACCTGAGTAGAAGAGGGTTCGTTGTCGGGCCCGATTCGGTTCACCTGCCGGCGATTTGCTTCTCGATCGACTTGATACGTTCTTCGTGTTCGACGACCATTCGATGATCGTCGAGTTTGCTGGAGAGGAGGTCGCGCACCTCGCGCGTGACGTCAGCGAGCGATACCACCTCGGAGGCTAGCCGCAGTTCGCTTTCGGTCTGCTGCTTGGTGAGCAGATCGATACTTTCGGCCAATGTCGTTTTCATGCTCTCCAATCCGTGACTCAGCCGTTTCTCGACAAACTCGACACGCCCTTCGAGAGACTCGAGCCGTAGGTTGGTCTGCTCGACACGCCCTTCGAGAGACTCGAGCCGTAGGTTGGTCTGCTCGACACGTCCTTCGAGAGACTCGAGCCGGAGATTGGTCTGCTCAACACGCCCTTCCAGAGACTCAAGCCGCAGGTTGGTCTGCTTCGATTCGTCGCGAATTTCCCGGAGGACGGTGATGATTTCGGAGTCCATCAGAAGAATCATACCTCGGGCGCCTGATTGCCGAACTTCGTATTGAGCTTTGGTCATCAAGGCTCTGCTACCCTTCCCGACGCATGAAATTGATCGTTGGTCTCGGCAATCCCGGCGGGGAGTACGAGCGCTCGCGTCACAACGTGGGTTGGCTGATCGTCGATGCGTTCGCGAAGAAGTTTCGGATCGACATCGCGAAGCATGAGAAGAGCGCCATGACCGGGGAAGGTCGTGTTGCGGGCGGAAGCGTGAAGATTGCCAAGCCGCTGACGTTCATGAATCTCTCCGGCGACGCGGTGAAGCTGCTCGTCAACGCGTATCTCGATTCGATCGACGACCTGATGATCGTGTACGACGACATCGACCTGCCGCTGGCGCGGTTGCGCATCAAACCGAATGGATCGTCCGGCACGCACAACGGCATGCGCTCGATCGTGGCCGAGCTTGCGAGTGAGCGCTTCCCGCGCTTACGATTTGGTGTTCGCGGTGCCGAGTATGGCGACGGGCGTCTCCGCGATTATGTCCTCGACGATTTCACGGCCGAGGAGACGCCGCTGGTTGAGCGGGGGATCGAGCGTGCTGTCGATGCGCTCGTTCTCTTCGCCCGCGGCGATCTGAAACGAGCGATGAATGAGTTCAATCGCGATATCGTCGAAACTGATGCGAAGGACGGCGGCGGAAAGGACAATGTTGAATGTTGAATAATGTTGAATGTTGAATGTTCGATGTTCAATGTCCCGACTTTGTCTCGCGTTCAACATTCCACAGCCAACATTCAACATTTCGATTCTGATTCAAAAGGAAAAGACCCACCTCATGAACATCCACACCCTCGGCGAGCTGCGCACTTCCGGATACCGCGTCACTTCGATCAAGGACGAGATGCGGAAGAACCTGCTCGCGGCGATCGGGCGCGGTGAGAGCCTGTTTCCGGGCATTCACGGCTACGAGCGAACCGTCATTCCGGCCATTCAGAACGCCATCCTCTCGCGGCACGACATCATTCTCCTCGGTCTTCGCGGTCAGGCCAAGACGCGCATTCTTCGATCGCTGACGAATTTTCTCGACGAGCGCGTTCCGATCATCGCCGGATGCGAGATCAATGACTCGCCGCTCGTGCCTACGTGCAAACGCTGCCGGCGATTGGCCGCGGAACAGGGCGATGATTTGCCGATCGCGTGGCTCACGCGCGACGAGCGTTATCGCGAGAAGCTGGCCACGCCGGACGTCACCGTCGCGGATCTCATCGGCGACATCGATCCGATCAAAGCGGCCAACCAGCGGCTCACGTACGCGGACGAGGAAGTGATTCACTACGGCATCATTCCGCGCACGAATCGCGGCATCTTCGCGATCAACGAACTGCCCGATCTAGCGCCGCGCATCCAGGTGGCGCTGCTGAACATTCTCGAAGAGCGCGATCTGCAGATCCGCGGCTTTCCGGTGCGCATTCCGATGGACGTCGTGCTCGTCTTCAGCGCCAACCCTGAGGACTACACGAGCCGCGGAAACATCATCACGCCGCTCAAGGACCGCATCGACTCGCAGATCCTGACGCACTATCCGCAGAATATCGACACTGCCATGCGGATCACGCGGCAGGAGGCGTGGACCGATCGCGAGGGTGCGATCGAGATCGACATTCCTGACTACATCAGCACGCTCGTCGAGCAGATTGCGTTCGTCGCGCGCGGCTCGGAGCTCGTCGATCAATCGTCCGGCGTTTCTGCGCGATTGACCATCGCGGCGATGGAGTTGCTGCAATCGAACATGGAGCGGCGCGCCGCTCTGACGCACGATCGAACAGTGTTTCCGCGCCTTTCCGATCTGGCCATGCTCCTGCCCGCGATCACGGGCAAAGTGGAAATGGTTTACGAAGGCGAGCAGCAAGGCGCGGAAGTCGTGGCCCGGAAGCTGATCGGCGAGGCGGTGGCGAAGTTGTTCGCGACGAAGTTCCCGGCGGTCGAGCGCGCGGGAGCCGGCGGCCGCAACGAGCGCAATCGGTCCTACACCGACCTCGGCGACGAGGAGTTGGACGACGCTTTTGCCAGCCATCGCGGCCGCAAACAGAAGCCGCCTCCGCGCGAGGAAAAGCCGGCGGCGCCAAGCGAGCCGAATTACGATTCGATCCTGACCTGGTTCGTCGAAGGCCACAAGATCACGCTCTCCGACGAGCAGCCATTCGGCGCGTACTTTGCCGAATTGAAGCGCGTGCCGAAGCTTCAGGAAACCGTCCAGAAATACGTGCAGCCGGGTCACGATCGCGAGCTGGCGTTCTGGATGGAGATGGTGCTGGAGG
This sequence comes from Thermoanaerobaculia bacterium, assembly GCA_963719365.1. GTDB lineage: Bacteria > Acidobacteriota > Thermoanaerobaculia > Gp7-AA8 > Gp7-AA8 > JADGNZ01. The sequence goes on from OY970380.1 coordinate 5,652,301, forward strand.
GACTGCATCAATCGCTTCGTCTGGCCCGCGAGGATCTCGATTCGACGATCACGTTCCAGGAAATGATGAAGTTCAATGTGCTGCGGACCGTGAAGTAGCCGCTCTCCAGACTACAATTCCGCCCATGCCGAAAGTGACCGTCGAGATCCCGAATGACTTGGCGCGGCAGATCGACCGCATCATCCGCGACGGCTGGTTCCCCGATCAGGAAGCGATCATGCGCGAGGCCCTCTCCCACTTCGTCGATGCCAAGTCCTTCCTCGGCGATTCCCCCCGCATGCTTCACCGCTTCGCCGCCAACGCGCTCAACGATTCCAAGCCGGAGGTCGCGCTGAAGTTCGTCAACCGCGCGCTGTCGTTCCTGCCAACGGACGAGATGACCGACTTCACGCTCTATCAAAACCTGATTGAGCTGCGCGTCCAGATTCTGCTGGTGCTCGACCGTACCGCCGACGCATTGACCACGCTCGAAGAAGCCCGCGAAAAGTTGCCTAACAATCCGACGATCGCGAAGTGGATCGAGAGATTGAAAAAGAAAAGAGTGAAGGGTGAAGAGTGAAGAGTGAAAAGAAGCAGTGAGCCGTCACGGCTTTTGACTTTCCTTCACTCTTCACCCTTCACTCTTCTAACTTCCTCCCATGCGCCACCGTTACTCCTACCTCGACCCCGATCTCATCCGCCAGCTTCTCGAGGAGATGGGCTTGCGCCGGCTCTTCAATCATCTGCTGCTGCAGAGCGGCGGCGACGTCGATGAGGCCATGCGCTGGATGCGGGCGTTGCAGGACCGCGGCTACATCGATCCGAACGTTGATCTCGATGCGTTTTTTGCGCGGCTGATGGAAGAGAACGTGATCGGCCAGGATGCGAACGGCAACGTCGTTCTGGCCGCTGGCGGCGAGCGGCAGATCCGCCGTGATGCGCTCGATGAGATTTTCGGCGGCCTGAAAAAGTCGCTCACTGGATCGCATTCCGTGAATACGGCCGGGCAGGGGAGCGAGCGGCTGACGGAGACGCGTCCCTACCAGTTCGGCGACGATCCGATGTCGATCGATTCGATCCGTTCGCTGCAAAACGCGATGAAACACACCGACCCAGCGGAATCGATTTTGATGGCCGAGGATGATTTGGAGGTGTTCGAGACCGAGCACAACTCGAGTTGCGCAACGGTGGTGATGATCGACATCTCGCACTCGATGATTCTCTACGGCGAAGACCGCATCACGCCGGCGAAGAAAGTGGCGCTGGCGCTGACGGAACTGATTCTGACGAAGTACCCGAAGGACTCGATCGATGTGCTCCTCTTCGGCGACGAAGCGAAGGAGGTTCCGATCTCAGAAATCCCGTATGTTCAGGTCGGACCCTTTCACACGAACACGAAGGCGGGGCTGGAACTGGCGCAGCGCATCCTGCGGCGGCACAAGCACAACAACAAACAGATTTTCATGATCACCGACGGCAAGCCTCCGCGCTGACGGAGAACGGCCATCTCTACACGAACTCGTTCGGCCTCGATATGAAGATCGTCAATCGAACGCTGGAAGAAGCCGACCGCTGCCGCCGCGCGAACATTCCGATCACGACGTTCATGCTGGCCACCGATCCGATGCTGGTGAGTTTCGTCGAGCAGTTGTCGAAGATCAATCGCGGGCGAGCGTTCTATTCATCGCCGGACCGGTTGGGCGAGTACATCCTCGCGGACTACATCCGCAATCGGCGCAAGTTCGTGCACTGATACGTGTTGGGGGTCAGGTCGAAACCGAAACTGACGACGCCTCGCTACGAACAATCCGCTCGATGCAAGCGTCGTCAGTTTCGGTTTCGACCTGACCCCCAACACGTTCACCGCTTCGTTGCACCTCTTGGTTTCGATTCGGGCGGACGCAGACTCGAACGTGGGCAGGAGGACAGGACCATGTTCGAGACATCCGTCATACGTGCAGAAGTCGTGGGCGAGAGGCGAGTGAGGATGGTGACGTTGTCGTTTGCGTTTCACGGGCTCGTCGTCATTGCCATCTTCGCGGCCAGCATCCGCAGCATCGACTTTCCCACGAGCTCACCGCGCGAGTACGCGATTCCCATCTTCGCCGTGCCCCTCACGATCCCTCCCGCCCTCGGCACACCCAACGGCGGCCACAAACAGGCGGCGCCTCCCGTACCCGCCAAGGAGAAGCCTCAGATCGCGACAGTGAACATGGCTCCGAACACGATGCCCGAACACGTCGTGCCGACGGCAGCGACGACCACCGGTGATGCAACAACGAACTCAGACAGCACCGGCTCCGATCAGCCAAAGGGCGTTCCCTGGGGGACAAAAGACGGCATCGGCGATGGTCCGGCAACGGTGAGCACCGCGCCTGCCACGCCCGATGTCCCGATTCCGGTCACTGGCGACGTCAAGGCGCCCGTGGTCATTCATCGCGTGAATCCGTTGTATCCGCACATGGCTCTCATATCGCGGATGAATGGCGTCGTCGTCGTCGAATGCATCATCGACAAGAGCGGCCGCGTACGCGATGCGCATGTGCTCACCAGCTCATCGCCGATGTTCAATCAGAGCGCGATCGAGGCTGTCGAACAGTGGCAGTTCGCTCCCGGAACGCTGTACGGAAACAGGATCGACACGATCTTCGATCTGACAGTGACGTTCCGCGTGACGATGTAAAAGTGTGAAGAGTGAAGTGTGAAGAGTGAAGTTAGAAGTGATTTTTCTTCACTCTTCACTCTTCTAACTTCACTCTTCTAAAACGTTTTCACTTCGTATAATCGCGCTCCTTGTTCATTCCCAAATCCATCGTCTGCTTTCGCGAGGGGTACACGCGCGAGCGGTTGTTTCGCGATCTGCTTGCCGGCGTTGTCGTCGGCATCGTGGCATTGCCGCTGGCTCTCGCCTTCGCCATCGCCTCGGGTGTGCCGCCGGAGCGCGGGCTTTACACCGCGGTCATCGCCGGGTTTCTCATCTCCGCGCTTGGTGGCAGCCGGGTGCAGATCGGCGGGCCGACCGGCGCGTTCGTCGTCATCGTTTACGGCATCGTCGCGAAATATGGCTACGACGGCCTGGTCATCATCACCGTCATGGCCGGTGTCATCCTCGTCATCCTCGGTCTGGCGCGGATGGGGGCGCTCATCAAGTTCATTCCGTACCCCGTGATCACCGGTTTCACGTCGGGGATTGCGGTCATCATTTTCTCGAGCCAGCTCAAGGATTTTTTCGGGTTGAAGATGGGCGCGATTCCGGCCGACTTCATGGAGAAATGGACGGCGTACGGCGAGCACCTGCGCTCGATCGACATGCCGACGACGCTGATCGCGCTGGGAACGCTGCTCATTCTCGTCTTCTGGCCGCGCGTGTCGCGGATGGTGCCTGCGCCGTTTGTGGCGATGATCGTGGCGACCGTAGTCGTGCAGGTCTTTCATCTTCACGTCGAGACGATCGGATCGCGATTCGGTGCCGTCGCGTCGTCGATTCCGGCGCCGCACTGGCCGGCGATTCAGTGGACGCACATGAAGGAGTTCGTCTCACCGGCGCTGACGGTTGCGCTGCTGGCGGCGATCGAGTCGCTGCTCTCGGCCGTCGTCGCCAACGGCATGATCGGGACGAGGCACAAGTCGAATATGGAGTTGGTGGCGCAAGGCGTTGCCAACATCGCCTCGCCGCTCTTCGGCGGCATTCCCGCGACCGGCGCGATCGCACGGACGGCGACGAACATTCGCGCAGGCGGAAGGACGCCGCTGGCGGGGATGACGCACGCCATCACGCTGCTGCTCATTCTCGTTTTTCTCGGCAGGTGGGCGGCGATGGTTCCGCTCTGCGCGCTTGCGGCGATCCTCGTCGTCGTGGCGTATCACATGAGCGAGTGGCGCTCGTTCGCCGGCCTGTTGCGCGCGCCGCGCAGCGATCTGGTCGTCCTGATTCTGACGTTCGGCCTGACGATCTTCGTCGATCTCACGGTCGCCGTGCAGGTGGGGATCGTCGTCGCCGCGCTGCTGTTCATGAAGCGGATGAGCGACATGACGCACGTCGAGGGCCTGACCAGCGGTTTCAGCGACGACGATGACGACCCGGGCGAGATTGTGGAATCGCGGCGCGGAAAACGGATTGTCGAGGGCCATGAGATTCCAAAAGGAGTCGAGGTTTACGAAGTCAACGGCCCGTTCTTCTTCGGCGCTGCAGACAAGATCAAAGACGTGCTGACGGAGATCGCCAAGCCGCCGAAGGTTTTCATCCTGCGCATGCGCCACGTGCCGGCGATCGATGCTACGGGCATTCACGCGCTCGAACAGATGGCTAAGAAATGCCGGCACGAAGGGACGACGCTGATCCTGACCGAGATCGGCCAGCAACCGCTTCGCGCGATCGTTCGCGCGCGCAAGCTCGACGCAGTCGGCGGCCGCGAGAATCTGGCGAAGTCGATCGAGGTAGCGTTGGAGAGGGCGGCGGAAGTGCTTTTGAAGAGTGAAGTGTGAAGAGTGAAGAGTGAAAGAAAGTGTCGTTGACTCTCTTTCACCCTTCGCACTTCACTCTTCATGATTCAGGTGCGACCTCTACCGCCGCAACCGCCGGCTTCGATAGCGACGTCACGTACGTCACGCCTGCGACGCCGCTGATGCAGAAGATGCCGCCGATGGCGGCGGCGAGCGGAATGTGATCGCCGAGGAAGAGGACGCCGAGGGCGGTGGAAACGAGAACGGCGAGCTGGGAGATCACGCCGACTGTCATCGCATCAACCCAGCGCAGACTGAACGTCATCAGGAGTTGTGCTCCGATCGCGAACAATGCGGTGGCACCGAGGGAGAGCCATTCCGCGCCGTGCGGCGTTTTCCATTGTGCTATGCCCTGCGGCATGCAGACGAGCGTCCCAATCAAGCAGAAGCTGGCGTAGACGGACCACGAGTTTTCGCTGCGCCGCGCGGCGCGGATGGCAGTAACGGCGACGCCTGAAGCGACCGCCGAAAGCGCGCCGGCGATCTCCCATCGTCCGAATCCGAGGATGTCGCCGGGTGCCGCGTGGGCATGGACGACGAGGAAGACGCCGGCGAGCGCGACCGGCAGCGGAAGCAGCACGCGCGCGCTGAAATGTTCGCCGATGAAGCACATCGAGAAGAGACCGCTCCACACCGGCGCGGTGTAGTTGAGCAGCGTGGCCACGCCGACGTTGATGTGCTGGATGGCGATGAAGTAGAGCAGCACAGCCAGCCCGCCGAAGAAGCCGCGATAAAGAAGGAGATCGATGCGATTGAAGTGGAGCGCGGAGCGGCGATAGCGGGGCACGAGCAGGCAGGGGAGAAGGCCGGTGGCCATCCGCAGCATTGCCACTTCCGGTCCGGGTAGTCGCGCCGATGCCACCTTCGCCGAGTAGGCCATCGCGCCGAACATGGTGGCCGAGGCGATCATCAGGAGCAGCGCGCGATGCGTATCGTTTTTTGCTACTGTCACGGGCGCGAAGAGTAACAGGCGGCACACCATGATTGAATACCGCGAAGCAACACGTTCGGATATCGCCACCATCGTCGACTTCCAGGTGAAGCTGGCGCGCGAAAGCGAGGAGCTGGATCTCGATGCCGCGGTTTGTACGCGCGGCGTGACGGCGCTGTTCGACGATCCGTCGCGAGGCCGGTACTTCCTCGCCGAGAACGAAGGCGATGTGATCGCGTCACTGATGACGACCTACGAGTGGAGCGATTGGCGCAACGGAATGGTCTGGTGGATCCAGAGCGTCTACGTCCGCCCGGAGTTCCGCGGCCAGCGTGTGTACGCGGGGATGTACGCGCACGTGAAGAGCCTCGTGGAGGCGGACGAGTCATTGCGCGGTCTTCGCCTCTACGTCGACCGCCGCAACGTCGTCGCCCAGCAGGTGTATGCACGGTGCGGCATGAACGGCGAGCATTACCAGGTGTTCGAGTGGATGAAGACGTTCTAGAGGGTCCGCGATTTCGTGGGATTTCGTGCTCTGTCGCCCGCTGAAGCGGGCTCCGGACTTTTGGAAACGTCGCCGGGGGTAAATCGGCGGACGACCCAAAATCCCGGAGCCCGCTTCAGCGGACGGCAGCCCTCATTCCTTCTCGATCAACAAATCCCCGGAATGGAATGACCGGCCGTGATTTTCGCGGCCGAAGAGCAGGATCACCGTCAGCACGACCATTACGAAAACCTCGAATCCTGCCAGCGCCCAGGAGTAGCCGAACCGGTCGCGTAATGCGTCTTCGATCGTATTCGTCGGCGCGGCGACGAGAATTCCGAATTGATACGCCAGCCCCGGCATCAGGCCGCGAACCGCATCGGGGGCCAGCTCATTGAGATGGATCGGGATGATGCCCCACGCGCCCTGCACGCCCACCTGCATCAGGAACGCTCCCGCCGCGAGGATGACCAGCGATCCGCCAAACGCCCACATCGGAACTACCAGCAACGACACGATCAGCGCGGCGATCATGCTGTAACGCCGGCCTATTTTCTGCGAGAGCTGGCCGAAGATGATCGCTCCAATCACCGCGCCGATGTTGTAGAGCATCGCCACATACGGCACCGTCGTCGCCGGCACGCCGTGCGCGTGCTTGAGAAAATCGGGATAGAGATCCTGCGTGCCGTGCGAGAGAAACATCATGAACGTCATCAGCAGGACGAGGTAAAGGAAGCTGCGCCCCTGACCCTGGATCGCGCGCAGCATCTCGCCGAAGCTGCCAATGCGATGCTCCTTCCACGCTTGCGACTCCGGCACCTTCGTGCGGATGTAGAGCGCGAGCAGTGCCGGCAGCGCGCCGAGCCAGAACATCCAGCGCCAGCCGTAATGCGGCAGAACCAGACGCGTGGCGATTGCAGCGAGCAGATAGCCGATGGAGTAGCCGCTTTGCAGGATGCCTGACAGCACGCCGCGCCATTTCGTTGGCGCATTCTCCAGCGCCAGCGACGCGCCCACGCCCCACTCCCCACCCATCCCGATTCCGAACAGCGCGCGCAGCACCAGAAACTGCGTGAACGTCATCGAGAATCCGGAGAGCAGTTCGATCACCGAGAAGTAAATGACGTTCGCCATCAGTGGAGCGCGCCGTCCGTAACGATCGGCCAGCATGCCGAAGATGATCGCGCCAACGGGACGCAGCGCCAGCGTCGCCGTCAGCGTGAGGATGATCCGCGACTTCGGCACGCCAAACTGCGCCGCGAGCGTGTCGAGAAGGAAGACGACGACGAAGAAATCGAAGGCATCGAGCGTCCAGCCCAGAAACCCGGCCGCGACGGCGTGACGTGAGTTGGATTGCATTGGCGCGAAATTGTAGCGGAGGTGCTTGCTACAATCGCGGGCACCGAATGACCGATCCGTCGCTTCGCGGGAATCTCACCTCCTTCCGGCTGCCTGACGTGTTGACGTTTCTTGCGTCAGCGCGGAAGAGCGGCACGCTCACGCTCACGAGCGCCGGCAAGGAAGCGACGGTGTTCTTCGACAACGGCTCCGTCATCTACGCGGGATCGAATCAGGAGCCTCTCCGCCTCGGCGCCGTTCTCCTGCGCAAGAAGAAAATCTCCGCCGAGCAACGTGCGGCCATCGACAAGTTGATGCATGCCGAGGGGGGAAGGTTCGGGCAGATCGCAGTGCAGCAGGAGTTACTGACTGAGGATCAGCTCCGCGATTTTCTCAAAGTGCAGGTCTCCGAAATCATCTACGACTCCTTCGTCTGGCCCGGCGGAACGTTCGCATTCATCGACGGCACCACGCTGCCGCCGTACGCGGTGACCATCGCTATCGATCTCTCAAACCTGATCATGGAAGGCGCGCGGCGCATCGAAGAGTGGGAGGAGTGCGAGCGTCTTCTTCCTGACAATTCCGTGGTTTTCAAAGTCGTTTCGAATCCCGATGCCGAGAAGATCACGCTGTCGCTCGATGAGTGGAAGATCCTTTTCCTCATCAACGGCCGCCGCAAACTTGGCGAGCTCGCGCTGGCTGCCGACGAAGAGCCGCTGCACGTTTATCGCGTGATCTATGGGCTCTTCGGCAACAAGCTGATCGAGCCCGTAACACATGTTTCATCACCGGACGATACGAGCCGCACGAAGGCGACCTTGCCGCCGCTCGAAGACACGATGCGCCAGAAGCCGGCCACGTTCAGCGCCGACTCGACGGTCCGCGAGGTTGCCGACGATACGAACCTCCTCGTCTCGACCGAAGCGAAGCTCTCCTACAAAGATGTCGTGAAGCCGACGATCGCGCAGCTCACGATCACGATTGGCGATGACGAGGGCTTGATGTTTCCGCTGACCGAGCCGGAGTATCTGATCGGCCGTCAACGCGACAACCAGATCTCCCTCGCCGACCTCGGCGTCTCCGGCCATCACGCCCGCATTTACCGCGGCCCGGAGGGATATGCGGTCGAAGACCTCAAGAGCCGCAACGGCACATGGCTAAACGGCGCGCGCTCGTTCCACGCGCTCCTCAAGAACGGCGACCAGATCCGCGTCGGCGCGACGGAGATGCGGTACGAGATTTTGTACGAGGGCAACTCGGTGACGGCGACGGCGGTGTAGATTGCAGTTACTGGGTTGCTCGGTTGCCAGGTCTCGCGGTTGCGACTCTGGCGCGGCCGTACGAGACCTCGCCGCCCGCCATTCCCGGGACGCTATTATTTCCCCATCCGCTCTGCCCGCCGCGCCGTATTTGATGTTCGACATGGAGGCTACTATGCGTGTGTTCCGCATCGTTCTCTTTTCTCTAATCATCGCCGCGCCAGCTCTCGCGCAACACGACATGGCATCGCACGATGACGCCAAACCGCCGGCTCTCGAGCCCGGACTCGGCCATTTTCATTGGGCCGTGTCGACGAAGAACGCCGAGTCGCAGAAGTACTTCGATCAGGGGATGAAGTACCTGTATGGGTTCAATCATGAATCCGCGGTTCGCTCGTTCCAGCACGCCACGCAGCTCGATCCGGACCTGGCTATGGGCTATTGGGGCGCCGCGCTCGCGCTCGGACCAAACATCAATCTCGATGTCGATCCCGATCGCGAGAAGCAGGCCTACGACGGCGTCCAGGCCGCGCTCGCGCACGCGTCGCACGCCAGCGCGAAGGAGCACGACCTCATCGACACGCTGGCGAAACGCTACAGCAACGATCCGAAAGCCGACCTCAAGAAACTCAGCGCCGATTACAGCGCATCGATGGGCGCACTGACGAAGAAGTATCCGGACGATCTCGACATCGCCACGCTCTACGCCGAGAGCATGATGGACCTGCATCCGTGGAAGTTCTGGTCGCACGAAGGCAAGCCGAACGAGGGGACGACGGAGATCGTTACCGCACTCGAATCCGTTCTCCGCCGCAACCCGAACCACCTCGGCGCCAATCATTACTACATCCACGCCGTCGAAGCGTCGTCGCATCCCGAGCGCGCGCTCGCCAGCGCACGGCGAATGCAGACGATGGCGCCCGCGTCCGGCCATCTCGTCCACATGCCCGCGCACATTTATCAGCGCACCGGCAATTACACCGGCGCCGCGCGCGCGAACACAAAAGCTGCCGAAACGGACCGCGAATTCATCAAGAAGAACGGCGGCGACAGCATTTACGCAGCGATGTACTACAACCACAATCTCCAATTCGGCCTAGCCTCGTACGCAATGGTCGGACGTTTCGAAGAGGCCAAGAAAATGGCCGACGAGTTCTCCGCTAATGCCGCAGCGATGACGAAGATGATGCCTCCCGCCGAAGGATTTGCGGCGAACAACATGCTCGTGCTGGTGCGCTTCGGACGCTGGCGCGACGTGTTGAAAGAAAAGCCGGTCGACGCCGGTCCATTGTCGAGCGCGTATTCGCATTTCGCGCGCGGCTCGGCTCTTGCGATGCTCGGTGACATCAGCGGCGCAGAATCCGAGCAGAAGGAATTCGAAGCAGCCCGCGCCAAAGTTCCCGACGATCCCGGCCTCTACCAGAACTCGCAAAAGAACGTGATCGAAGTCGCCGCGCACGTGCTTAACGGCCGCATCGCCAGCGCCAAAGGCGACAACAAAACAGCCATCGCCGATTACACAACGGCAGTAGAAAAAGAAGACGCACTCGACTACGACGAGCCCACCGATTGGTTCTACCCCACCCGCGAAACCCTCGGCGCCGCTCTCCTCCGCGACAAGCAGCCCGCCGCAGCAGCCAAAGTCTTCCGCGCCGACCTCAAACGCAATCCGCACAACCCCCGCTCGCTCTACGGACTCGCCGCGGCATTGCGCGCACAGAAGAAAGACGCGTCGTCAGCAACCGCCGAGTTCGGGCGGGTTTGGGTGGGAGGGAAGTTGAGTTTGGCGAGTTACTGAGGGATTCTTATCGCGACTTTGAACCCACAACCCGCCCAAGCTCCCGCCGGTTCGCGCCTGCAGCCAGTAAAGAACGGACAAGAAGATCGACGCTGACAGTGGAATCCGCCGTCTCCATCTTCGCCACCCGCGATTGACTGGAGCCGACGTGCTTTGCCAATTCGGCTTGCGTCCAGTTGTGCTTTTCGCGGAGCGTGCGCAGTCGCCGGGCGAGAGCGAGCTTGATCTCGACGAAGTCTGATTCGTCCTGGGTCAGAGCGAGGAATTCGCGCGCATCGCTAACTTTCCAGCCGGCGGCGTGGAACTTCTTTCTTTTCTCTGTCTTCATTTAAGTCCGCCGGCTCGCAAACGACACTCGATCGCTGATCTTCAGAATATGCCGGATCAGACATATTCGTGGCTCGCGTCTTCTTAACCGACTCGGCGACCTCTTCCTTATCCGAGCCACATTGCACTGCGGCCCTCTCAGACTTAGACTTACGTCATGACGCCCGCCCGCTTCGCTGCCACCCTGCTCCTCGCGTCCTCCGTTGCGGCGAGCGCGCAAGCAGCGGAGATTCTGCGCGGTGATGTCGCCAGGAGCGCGGCGACGCCGATCGTCATGTGTCCGACGCCGCCGCGCACGTCGCTTTATTCGGGCGCGCTCGCATTCAAGGACTATCTCTTTGTTGGCGACGCGATGGCGTTCGACGCAAACGGCAACCTGTACGGTGTGGATGGAACGACCCTGCAATCGCTCGACACGTCGCTGCGGCCGGTCGTGAAAGTGAAGCTAGCCGAGGAGGCGAGCTCGCTGGCGGTGGACGCGGCGGGATTCGCCTATGTCGTCGGAAAGAGCGGCGTCGTCGGCGTCTACTCGGCTGACGGTACGATTCAACGACGATTTCTGCTACCGAATCTTACGCAACCGGTTGGCGCGATCAGTATCGACGTCAGCCCCAATGGATGCACGCTCGTCTACATCGGCGACGGCGGTTTCGCTAATCGCTACGACGCCTGCGCGCAGTTGCCGCTGCCACCGATTGCGGCCGGCGAGCGCTTCCAGGCCATTCGCGCGCTGAGCGATGGCGGCTTCGCGGGCGCGGCCGGCGATTCCATCAAGTTCTACGACGCGAGCGGACGCCTTGCTTACGAACTGCTCGCGTCGCCCGGTTCGCCGGTCTTAGCGATGGCATTCGACGCCGAGCCCAACTTCATGTGGATCGCCAACGAGACGTCGCTCTTCCGCATCCACATCACCGATCACGCCGTCACCGCGAAAACGGCAATCGTGGATCCGCACAACGTCATCGTCTTCGGTGAGCTCCGCCCGAGCGCCACAACGTTGCCGCCTCTCGCGCAGACGAAACGACGTTCCTCGCGGCCGTGACGCCGGAAATTCGGCTCATTTCGGCCGTCCTCACGAATTCCAGTAGCCCGCTCGCCGGCGATCGTGTGCGATAGCACAGAAATGCGACCGCCCAGTCGAATGAACACGACGTGATACGGAAAATTGTGAACGGGAAGCCTGCGCACATCCGGATCAGGAAAGCTCGGCAAGAATCCTCCAGTCGAGGGGAACTGCTCGAGATGTTCGAGGGTTCGCGAAACTTCAGCGGCGAATCGTTTCGCAACTTCCTCGTTTCGCTCCCGATACCACGAGATTGCTTCGCGCAGGTCGCGCTTCGCTATCCTTCGCAGGCGAACACGTTTCAACGCGACAGCACTTCTCTCTGGACCTCGGCGAGGGCGGACCGCCAATCCTCTTCATCGCCGGGATTCTCGCGTGCGTCCGCTGCCCGGCGCGCAATTTCAGCGGCCCAGGCAGCTTCAACGCCGGCCTCCACCGCGTCGAGGCTGGCAAGCAGCTCCGCAGCCAACTCCGCACGATCGTTTGCGGGAAGCGTCAGTGCATCGTCGAAGACCTTCTGTGCGTTGGCAGTCACGATCCGATGTTACGGCGATCGATCCCGAGTATCAACTGGGTTAACCAAAAGGAGCCACCATGCATCGTCCGATGGTCCCGCTGCAGATCTTCGATTGAAACATAGTCTGTCGTGCCGGCCGCGTTTGGAAGATTCGGCGCGCTGCCCGCGGTCCTTCGGCGACAATACGCGCCGATGGATCGGCCCACCCTCGAACAACTTGCGCAGATCACCGAGCCGCAGATGGTGCGGCGGCGGTTCGATGATCACAACCTCGTCTGGGCGTACGTGATCTCCTGGTTTTTCGCGCTCTCGTCGTTCGTGCTCGTGGCCATGTCGCTTGCTGGCAAAGAGCAGCGGGCGGTGCGCATCATCGTGTCGGTTTCCGATGCGCTGTTCACGATCTTCATCATCGCGGCGATGACCGAGTTGCGTCGCGCGCGGCGGCGCGAGAATTGGGAGCCGCATGCCTACGCGCGGCTGGTCCGGCGCAATCTGGCCGCGTGGCTGATCACCGCGTTCATCGTCAAGTTTGCCGCGCTGATGTTCTTCGCGCTCAGCGACAGCGGCGGATGGATCGCCTGGGGCGTCATCTTTCCGACGGTGACGATTGCGCTGCGATTGCTGCTGCCGCATCGGATCATTCTCAACGCGGCGATGCTGGCTATCGCAATCGGCGCATTGGTTTTTTCGCCCGCGACCCGCACCAAACATAATGACATCGGCATCCTGATCGCGCTCACATCCGTCAACGTCGTCTGCGGTGCGGGCGGCGCGCTGGCCAGCCGCGGCGTCAAGAAGGCGGCAATCGAGGAAGGAGTGCAGCGCCGCACGGAGGCGCGCGAACAATTGCGCATCCGCGACGAGCTGCGATTCGCGCGCGAGGTGCAGATCAGCATGCTCCCCGAGGCGCCGCCGGAGCTGGCGTGGGCGGGTGTGGCGGGGATCTCGTTGCCCGCAAGCGAAGTGGGCGGCGACTACTACGACTATTACATCGTCGATGGACGCCTGGCCGTCATCTGCGGCGACGTCGCCGGCCACGGACTCGCCAGCGGCATCACGCTATCCGCGCTTCGCAGCGGCTTCACGTTGTTGCGCGATCAGCTCCTCGATCCCGCCCATGTGCTGGAGCGCTTGCAGGAAGTGGTCACGCAATCGAGCCGGCGACGGATGATGGTGACGATCTCGGTTCTCCTTCTCGATCCCGAAGCGCAGCGAGCCACGATTGCGTCCGCTGGTCATCCGCCGCTCGTGCATATTCGCAACGCGACTCCCAACTTCATCGAGATCTTCTCCCCGCCCCTCGGCGCCCGCCTCGGCGCCAGCGTTCCGCAGCAAGTCCTGTCATTCGCGTCCGGCGACATCTTCGTTCTGCACAGCGACGGAATCTACGAGACGGTCAACGCCGATGGCGAAACGTACGGCCTCGAGCGCCTCGGCCGCGTTGTCGCGTCATCCGAGGGGACAGCGGAAGAGATTCGCGACACGGTGCTGCGCGATGTCGACACGTTTCGCGGCGCGGAAGCGCAATTGGATGATGTGACGTTGGTCGTGGTCAGAATCGCGTGAGCACCGGTCTATCGCGGAAGGGGTCAGGTCGAAACCGAAACTGACGACGCCTCGCCACGAATCTCCGCTCGGTGCAAGCTGTCGTCAGTTTCGGTTTCGACCTGACCCCTTTCGCTTCGCGTTCGTCATTCTCGGCCAATCGTCTCGACCGCTTCGATCAATCGCGCCACTTCCGCATCCGTCGTGTACGCAGCGCAGCCGATGCGGACGACGCCGTCGGGGCAGCCGAGGCGTTCGATGCAGGTGAGGGCGTAGAAGTCGCCGTTGCTGGCGAAGAGTGCTTTCGACGCCAGGCGGCGGGCTATGTCGTCGGGATGGACGCCATCGATCGTGAACGACACCGTCGGCGTGCGAGGTTGGCCGGGCGGCGGGCCGAAGACTCGAACTTTCGGCAGCGACGTCAGACCATCCCACAACATCCTCAGTTGCACATCGCCGCGAGAGTGCAGAGTGACGAACGTGCGCGTCAGACGCTCGCGGCGCGAACCATCTTCGCCGCCGAGTGAGGCCAGAAAATCGACCGTCGCACCGATGCCGGCGATCGCTTCGTGATTCTGCGTTCCTGTCTCCGCTCGTTCCGGCGACCAGTCCGGTGCTGGAGCGAGCTTTGGAAACGGCAGCGCATCGAGCAGCTCGCGACGCGCGAACAACATGCCGGCATGCGGGCCGTAGAACTTGTACGACGAGCAGGCGAGAAAATCGCAGCCGATGGCGCGAACGTCGATCAACTCGTGCGGCACGAGATGCACGGCATCGACGAAGAAGAGCGCTCCGGCATCGCGTGCGATGGCGCGTACGCGAGCGAGATCGTTGATCGTGCCGACGGCGTTCGACGCCGCACCGGCCGCGATGAGTTTTGTTCGCGGCGAGACGAGCGACGCCATGTGCTCGTAGTCGAGCTGCGCGGTCTCCGGAATCATCCTCGCGGTACGGACCACGATTCCCCGATCAACTTCCAACGCGCGCCACGGCGCAACATTCGCGTGGTGATCGAGCTCGGTGACGATGACCTCATCGCCGGCCTGCCACGTGCGCCCGAGTGCGCGCGCGAGGTGAAACGTGAGCGTGGTCATGTTCGCGCCGAAGATGATTTCGGCGCGATCGGCGTTCAGCAGATCGGCGACCGCGTCGCGCGAACGCTCGATGATCGCGTCGGTCTCTTCGCTGGTCGGATAGAACCAGTGCGTGTTGGCGTTGTGATGAAACAGATAGTCCGTCATCGCGTCCGCGACAACGCGCGGCACCTGCGTCCCGCCGGGCGCATCGAAGTACGAAACGGGCTGGCCGTTGTGAATGCGATCGAGCGCGGGGAAGTGCGCGCGAATGTTCGCGACCGAGGCGATCTTCATAAAGAGATTGTTGAGTGTTGAGTGTTGAATGTTGGGTGTTGAATGGAATTCACGTACGGCCTGCTGTCCATCCGTGCCGATCGTTCGTGCCGGCCTTCATTCAACATCCAACACTCAACAGTGAACATTCAACATTCCGCCTTTCTCAAGAAAAGCCGAGAGTCCCACTCACTCCAGAATCTCCGCCTTGTCCCCTTCTTCCGTCAGCCACTGCTTCCGATCGCCGGCGCGGTTCTTTGCCAGCAGCATGTCAATCGTGGCGTCGGCGCCATCTTCGGCGACGAGGACAAGTTGGACTAGGCGGCGGGTGTCGCGGTTCATCGTCGTCTCGCGGAGTTGAAGGGGATTCATTTCGCCGAGGCCTTTGAAGCGTTGGATGTTGACCTTGCCGCGGATTCCTTCGGCTTCGATGCGCTGCAAAATGCCGTCTCGCTCATGGTCGTCGAGCGCGTAGAAAACGTTCTTGCCGACGTCGATGCGATAGAGCGGCGGCATGGCCACGTGAATGCGGCCATCGGTGACGAGCTTGCGGAAGTGCCGGACGAAAAGCGCGGTCAGGAGCGTGGCGATGTGTGCGCCGTCGGAGTCGGCGTCGGCCAGGATGCAGACCTTGCCGTAGCGCAGTCCGCGCACATCGTCGGAGCCGGGATCGACGCCGAGGGCGACGGCGATATCGTGCACTTCCTGCGAGGAGAGGACCTCGTTCGGATCGACTTCCCAGGTGTTCAG
This sequence comes from Thermoanaerobaculia bacterium, assembly GCA_963719365.1. GTDB lineage: Bacteria > Acidobacteriota > Thermoanaerobaculia > Gp7-AA8 > Gp7-AA8 > JADGNZ01. The sequence goes on from OY970380.1 coordinate 5,668,144, forward strand.
GATCTTGCCGCGCAACGGCATGATGGCCTGGTACTCGCGGTCGCGGGCCTGCTTGGCGGAACCGCCGGCGGAGTCGCCTTCGACGAGGAAAAGCTCGGTGAGACTGAGATCGGTCGAAGTGCAGTCGGCGAGTTTGCCGGGGAGCGCAGGACCGCTCGTCAGTTTCTTGCGCTCGACTTTCTTGCCCTGGCGCAGGCGCGTCATGGCCGAGGCGATGGCGACTTGCGCGATGCGCTCGGCATCGGCGACGTTGTTGTTGAGCCAGATCGAAAACGCATCCTGCGCAACGCCAGAGACGAACGCCGAGGCTTCGCGCGACGACAAGCGATCCTTCGTCTGGCCGGTGAACTGCGGCTCGGTCATCCGCAGCGAAAGAATGTAGCTGCAGCGCGACCAGACATCTTCCGGCGCGAGTTTCACGCCGCGCGGAAGGAGATTGCGCAGTTCGCAGAATTCGCGAATGGCTTCGGTGAGGCCGGTGCGAAAACCGTTGACGTGCGTGCCGCCCTGCGCTGTCGGAATCAGATTGACGTACGACTCGGTGACGAGCTCGTTGTCGTCGGGCACCCAAACGACGGCCCAATCGACTTCCTCATTCGATCCTTTGAAGGTGCCGACGTACGGCATCTCCGGAATCGTGGTGAGGCCGGCCAGCTCCGACATCAGATACGCCGGCAAGCCATTCTCGTAAAACCACTCCTCGTTGTCGGAGGCGTCGTTCTCGTTGATGAAACGAAGGCGCAGTCCGGGCGCGAGCACGGCCTTGGCACGCATGACGTGCTTGAGGCGCGGGACGTTGATCTTCGGCGTGTCGAAGAATTTTTCGTCAGGCCAGAAGCGGATCGTCGTACCGGTGTTGCGTTTGCCGACCTGTCCGACGATCTTCAGCTCCTGCTTTTTCTTGCCGTCGCCGAAAACCATCAGGTATTCGTTGCCGTCGCGCCGCACCCACACTTCGAGCTTCTTCGAAAGCGCGTTGACGACGGAGACGCCAACGCCGTGCAAGCCGCCGGAGAAGCGATAACTCTTGTCCGAAAACTTCGCGCCCGCGTGCAAGCGCGTGAGGATGACTTCGACGCCGGTCACGCCTTCCTTCGCATGACGATCGACCGGCATCCCTCGGCCGTTGTCAGCGACAGTGACCGAGTTGTCATCATGAAGCGTGACGACGATCTCGTCGCAGTGTCCGGCGATGGCTTCATCGGCAGAGTTGTCGATGACTTCCTGCGCGAGATGGTTGGGCCGCTCGGTGGTGGTGTACATGCCGGGCCGCTTGCGCACCGGCTCGAGCCCGGTGAGGACTTCGATGGCAGAACTGTCGTAGGTAGTGGTCATGGGTAAAAGTCGAAATGTTCAATGTTGGATGTTGAGTGTTGAATGAGGAACGTCGGCCGTTGATGTCGAACGTGCTTCATTCAACATCGAACATTCAACAGTGACCATTCATCATTCGCATCTCGGCCCTGCTCCGCGCATCTCGCACACACCCGCGCAGGACGATTGGATTCTATCGCAAAGGTCGGCGGCGAGACGCCGCCGGGCCAGCCGCCGGGACGGCAGCGTTCCGTCCAAAGGATCATTTGGCATGTACGGTGGAACGCTGGCGTCCTCGCCGGCTGGCTGGGCGCCGTCTCGGCGCCCGTGTGCGATCATTTCACAGCGATCGATCTCGCCTGCTTCACATCCGTGATCCCGCGCATCGCCTTTTCCAGCGCGTCCTGCAGCAGCGTGCGCATGCCTTGTTGCATCGCCAGTTCGCGGAGCTCGTCGATCGGCGCGCGGCGTTGGACGGCGCGTTTTACTTCGTCGGTGCCGGTCAATAGCTCGTGGACGCCCATGCGGCCTTTGTAGCCGGTGTTGTTGCAGTTCGGGCAGCCTTTCGGTTCGTAGAGCATGAAATCCGGCGAGTACTTGATGCCCATCTGCGGGAAGTAGTCGCGGCCGTAGATTTCCATCAGCTCATCGAATTCTTCTTCCGAGGGGTGATGCGGCGCTTTGCACTTGGGACAGAGCGTGCGGATCAGGCGCTGGGCCATGATGCCGAGGAGCGCGTCGGCGAAGTTGAAGGGATCGATGTTCATGTCCAGCAGGCGCGAGATCGTTTCCGGCGCGGAGTTGGTGTGCAGCGTGGAGAAAACGAGATGGCCGGTGAGCGACGCTTCGATGCCGATGGCCGCGGTTTCGTGATCGCGCATTTCGCCGACCATGATCACGTCGGGATCGGCGCGCAGGAACGAACGCATGGCAGCGGCGAAGGTGAAATCGATCTTCGGTTGCACCTGCACTTGCCGCAATCCTTTTTGCGTGATCTCGACCGGGTCTTCCGCCGTCCAAATTTTCATATCCTCGGTATTAATTGATCCGAGCGCCGAGTGCAGCGTGGTCGTTTTTCCGGAGCCGGTCGGACCGACGACGAGGCAGATGCCGTACGGCTTGGCGAGGATTTCTTTGAAGTTCTTGAGATTGCGTTCGCTGAATCCCATCTTCTCGATTGGCAGCGGCTTCGATGCGGCGAGGATGCGCATGACGACGTCCTCGTTGCCGTTGGTTGTTGGAATCGTAGCGACGCGCAGCTCGATCACGCCTTTCGATGACTTGAAGCGGATCTTGCCGTCCTGCGGCTTGCGGCGCTCGGAGATGTCGAGCTTGGCCATGATCTTCAGCCGCTGCACGAGCGCGTTGCGATGCGCGCCAGGGATCTCCATGAATTTGGAGCAGTCGCCGTCGACGCGCAGGCGGATGAGGCAGGGATTCTTGGCGCCGTCGGGCTCGACGTGAATGTCCGAGGCGCCCCGCGCGGCGGCTTCGAGGATCATCTTATTGGCGAGCGCGACGATCCCCGAATCGGTCTCGTCGATCTCATCCCGATCTTTTTCCTCTTCTTCCGCGGTCCCCTCTCCTTCGCCGAGTGAGTCGAGAATCTTGTTCAGATCGGCGCTGTCCGAGGCGGTGTCGTCGGTCTCGCCGTACGACGCGGCGATGTACGCGAGAATCTCGTGCTTCATGCCAGCCCAGAAGTCGTAGCGCGGCGCGAGGTTCATGGCGCGAATGCCGTCGAGGCGCGTCAGATCGTGAGGATCGTCGACGGCGATGATGAGCACTCCCGGACGCCGCTCAATCGGCGCGCAGCCGTACTTTTTCCACATATCCGACGGCATACGGTCGCGATACTCCTGCGGGATCGTCTGCACGCCGTCGTAGCTGAAAAATGGCGTGCTGTAGAACGCGGCCAGCGATTTCCCGAGCTCCTCTTTCGGGACGTTGTAGTCCTCGATGAGCACCTTCTCGATCGTAGAGTTGTTGACGCGCGCGCTGGAAACAGCGGCTTCGATGTCCTTCTCCGAGACGATGCCTTTGTCGACAAGCGCGCCGAGGCGCGAGGGTTTGGTCTGCCGCGCGGCGCGGTGCTGGTTGTAGAACGCGATGCCGAGGATGCGGCCGATCTCCTCGGCGGCATCTTCATCCTGCGCCGTGAACGCGACGCCGTGACGCTTGTTGATGAGTTGCACGACGCCGAGGAGATATTTTTCGAAGAGGATGGGAACGGCGAGCACGGCCTTCGTGCGGAAACCGGTCTGCTTGTCCCAGCGCTGATCGAAGCGAAGATTGGCGTGGAATCGCGCCAGCTCGGCGGCGTCGTACGCGTCTTTGATGTTGATCGTTTTCCGCGCCAGCGCTGTGAAGCCGGCGATCGACGAGAACGACTTCGGTACGCGGATCTCTTTCGGGACGTCGCCGACTTTCGTGAGCGAGTAAAGCTCCTGATTCTTGGTGTCGATGGCGTAGATGGTGAGCCGTTCGGCGTCGAGGAGCTCGAGGATCTTGTCCTTGAGCGTCATCAGAATGTGCGGAATGGATTCGGCGGCGTTGATCTGATTGGTGATTCCCGTCAGTTTCTTGCGGTACTCGAGCTCGCGCTCCAGCGAATTTGGCGCAGCCTGAAGGGTCATCGTCTGGATTCTCCCAAGTTGAGAAAAAGGATAGCGCAATCCTGGAAGGGGTCAGACCGAAAGTGAAAGTGACGGGAATTGTGGTCGAGGCGGTTTCGTCGCCACTTTTTGTCACTTTCACTTTCGGTCTGACCCCTAACCAAACAATGAGAGTCGCGCTCTGAAGAGAACGCGAGGCATGAGTATCCGGTCGCGCCCGTTTCGAAGGGGCTGGCCTGGAAGGGGTCAGACCGAAAGTGAAAGTGACGGGAATTGTCGTCGAGGCGGTTTCGTCGCCACTTTTCGTCACTTTCACTTTCGGTCTGACCCCTGACCAAACAGCGAAAGTCGCGCTCTCAAGCGAACGCGAGGCATTACTATTCGCGGCACGCGTTTTCGGACTCACGGGTACCCAGCCATCTATGCGGATTTCTGTTGCCACCAAGCTGCGAGGCGTCTTCGGGCTGAGCCTGGTGATCCTCGTGGTCATCGGGTCGATTGCCATTTATGACACGCAACGGCTAGTGGTTGTCACGGCGGCGCGCGCGCAAGCACGGCAGTTCTTGTGGGACCTCGAGCAGCTCGTCGCCAATCTGCGCGGCGCCGAAAACGAGCAGCGCGGCTTTCTGCTCACGGGCGAGCCGGCCTATCGCGATGCGTATCAGCGCTCGACAGCGTTGCTGGCGCGCAGCATTGCCGATCTCAAGCGCCGCGATCCTTCGATGCGCAGCCGCATCGACGCTCTCGCGCCGCTCGTTGCCGGCGTGATCCACGAGCTCGATCGCGAGATGGACGTTCGCGATAAAAGCGGTCTCGATGCTGTGATCGCGGACGTACGAGGCGGACGAAGTACCGCGGCGATTGCGGCCATTCGACGCGCGGTGACCGATATCGAAGCGCTGGAGACCGAAGTGCTGACTGCTCGCGCGGCCGAAGCCACGGCCACCGCGCGGCGAACATTTTTCACGATCGGCTTCGGCACCCTCTTCGCCCTCATCGTCCTTTCCATCGCCTCGGTCGTCCTGTCCCGAGGGATCACGCGTCCTGTGAACAAACTCGTGGCGGGCACCGAGCGCATTGCCGCGGGTGCGCTGGCAACACGCATCGAAGCTGAGAGTAACGACGAGATCGGCGAGCTGGCCCACTCGTTCAACCGGATGGCGGAATCGCTCGAAACGCAGACGCGGGCAATCACTGAGAGCGGCGGCGCGATCACCGACGGCATTCGCGTCATGACGGATGGCAGTGACAAACTCCTCGTCCGCTCGCAAGGACAGTCAGCGCTCGCGGAGCGCTCCGCGCAATCGCTCGTCAGCGTTCGCGCAATCACCGAGCGGGTCGTTCGCTCGACGGAACAGGTCACGACGAACACGCAGGATTCAGCGGCGCGTGCGACCGAACTGCGCGCTTCGAGCGAGCAGGTACGTACGAGCATGTCGCAGCTCTTGGACTCGGCGGCCAAGACCTCGTCATCGACGACGCAGATGTCGGCGGTGGCGATTCAGATGGCGACGATGACGACGGAGTTGTCCGCCGCCGGAGACAACGTCCTGACGTTCGTCTCCGAAATGGAAGCGACGACGCGCGAGCTCGGCTCGTCGGCGCGCGCCACGGCAGACCTGTCGCGGCGCGCTCGCGAGGAAGCAGTTGCCGGCCGCTCGGCAGTCGACGAGACGATGGCCGGCATCGAGCACTCTCGCGAGTTGACGGAACACGCGGCCGGCGTCCTCGCGGATCTCGAAGGCCGCGTCGGTCAGATCGGTCAGATCCTCGAAGTCGTCACCGCCGTCACGCACAAGACGAACCTTCTTGCGCTGAATGCCGCGATCATCGCAGCGCAGGCCGGAGAGCACGGGCGCGGATTCAACGTCGTGGCCGAGGAGATGCGTGAGCTGGCGGAACAGACACGCAAATCGACGAACGAGATCAGCGCGATCGTGAAGGGCGTGCGGTCAGCGTCCGAGGCCGCAGTCGCGGCGATGCGCGAGGGCGTCGAGCGGGTCCGCGGCACCGTCAGCCTGGCGCGCAACGCCAGCACGTCGCTCGGGCGCATCGTCGAGTCGTCGACGTCCTCGTTCGAAATGTCGGAGCGCATCTCCGCGTCGCTGCAGATGCAGGGCGACGCGACGCGCAATCTTCACGGCACCGCCTCCAAAATGAGCGATCACCTCGGCGAAAATCGCCGCTCGATCAACGAGCAAGCGCAGGCCGCGCGGTTGCTGGCGGAGGAAGCCGAGGCCGTGCACAACATCGCCGCGCAAGTGCGCGCCGCGAGCGATCATCAATCGATTGCTGCTCGCGGGATCGCCGAGGCGTTGGAGCAGATCGATGTCGATACGAGAACGATCCGCGACATCGTCCGATCGCAGCTCGGTCAGATCGAGGAAGTGTCGAACGCGTCGAGCTCGATGCGCGACATCGCGCGCCAGAACAACGAGCTCGCCGAGGAGCTGACCGAGACAGTGCGTACTCTTGCGGCCAGCGGCGAGCGCTTCGAGAAGATCGTCAGCGGGCAGCGATCGAGGGACTGAAGCACGAAACAGAAAGAGGCACCCGAGGGCGCCTCTTTTGTTCGAGCGAGCGTTGTTCGTTTACTGCATGCGATTGCGAATGCGCTCATACGAATCGCGCGTCGCGTCGCGGACATCACGCCATTCCGTCTGAAGCGGTCCGCGGTACGTGCTCCAGTTCCGTTCAAGCTCGGGCTCGACGTCGGTGAACTGACGATGACGGTAGTCAGGATTGGCGGCCGCCTCCCATCCATAACGGTAGGCAGGCTGGTAATCGGTGTAGGCCGAGCCCTTTTTGACGTACGGCCGCGACGCATACGAATCACGCCAGTACGTATCTTCCACGGTGGGATCGAGCGCCTCGCCGGCTGCTTTTCCTGCATAACCGCCCGCGACTGCTCCGATGGCGCCGCCTACGAGAGCGCCCACCGGGCCGCCGACCGCGCCGCCAACCGCCGCGCCCGCCGCCGCCCCACCGACACCACCGCCGGCGACGCCAACAGGATGCGCGCCAGGCTCACCAGTGAGCGGGTCGCGATTCGCATCGGGGTTTGGATCCACACCTTTTCGAGTTCTGTCGTCCATGTCGATTTCTCCTTGTGAATTTCATGGACTGACACTGCAAGGTGCAGACCGAAATTCATGCATCCGTACGAGAGAAAACGTTGCGAGCGAATTGATGAGAAGAAGCGGCGAATTCGGAAGGGGTCAGACCGAAAGTGAAAGTAACGAAATTTGTCTGGACCTTCTGCCGGTGCCAACTTCCGTCACTTTCACTTTCGGTCTGACCCCTTCCACGACGAGTAGACTTGGGCGATGGCGTCGAAACCTCCCGCAAGACCCAGCGACGAATTGCTGGCCCGCCTGTACGAAGGCAAGTGCGCTCTGCATGCCGCACAGCGAGCGTTACCGTACTCAGAAAAGATCCGCCAACTGCTCGAGCTTCAGAAGATTCACTACGAAATCATGCGATCACGAGGTCTTGCACTGCGGCCTTGGGAAAAACCGTGGGATATTGAGCTGTAGTCTTTGCCCGCTCAAATCCCCGTCACCCGCACTACTTCCTCGAAGCTCGTCACGCCCTCGGCAAGCTTGCGCAAGGCGCTTTGACGCAGCGTGCGCATGCCGCGTTTGACGGCCATGTCTTTGATCTTGAGGAAGTCTTCGGAGCGGTCGATGAGGTCGCGGATGGCGTTGTCGATCGGGAGGATCTCGAAGATTCCGGTGCGGCCGAAGTAGCCGGTATTGCGGCAGCGGATGCAACCAGCGCCTTCTTTGACGATGATCCGTTTGCCCGGCGGCGCTTGCAGGTTGAGCATGCCTGCTTCCTCGACGCTGAGCGGACGGTTGCGTTTGCAGTCTTCGCAGATGCGGCGCATCAAACGCTGGGCCATCGTTCCGACCAGCGTCGATGAGATGAGGAACGGCTGGATGCCGAGATCGATGAGGCGCGTCACGGAGGTCGCGGAATCGTTCGTGTGCAGCGAGGAAAAGACGAGGTGTCCGGTCAGCGCCGCCTGCACCGCATTTTGTGCAGTCTCTTCATCGCGAATCTCGCCGACCATGATGATGTCGGGATCCTGACGGAGGATCGTTCGGAGCGCGGACGGGAACGTGATTCCGATCTTGGTCTGCACCGCCGTCTGATTGAACTCGTCCCACACCATCTCGATCGGATCCTCGATCGTCGTGATGTTGATCTCCGGCGATGCAAGCGATTTCAGCGCCGAATACAGCGTCACCGTCTTGCCCGAGCCGGTCGGGCCGGTGACGAGGATGATGCCGTGCGGGCGCTTGATCCAATCCGCGAACATCTTCAGCTCGTCTTCATAAAACCCGAGGCCGGAGAGATCGCGCAGAAGGACGTCGGGATCGAAGATGCGCATCACCAGCTTCTCGCCGAACGCGGTCGGCAACGTCGAGACGCGCAGCTCGACTTCTTTTCCCTCGCGCTCGGTTTTAATGCGCCCATCCTGCGGGCGGCGGCGCTCGGCGATGTCCATCCGGCACATCGTTTTGATGCGCGAGGTGATGGCGAGGTTCACGAGTTTCGGCACGCGCTGGATCTCGTGCAACACGCCATCGATGCGGAAACGAATCATGGCTGACTCGCGCTTCGGCTCGATGTGGATGTCGCTGGCGCGCGAGTCGTACGCATGCTGCAGAAGGAAATCGACGGCGTTGACGATGTGCGCGTCGCTGGTCTCGATCTCGTTTCCGGACTTGAGCTTGACGTACTGCTCGAGGTTGGAGAGATCGATCGCACCGCGGCCGAGATCGCGTCCGGCTTTGGTCACCGAGGCGCGGAAGCCGTACTGCTCGGTGATGACGCCCATGACGTCGCTCTCGGACGACACCACGATCTCGATCTCCTGCTTCACCATTTGGTGATAGGTGTCGAGAGCGACGGTGTCGAACGGGTTGACGACCGCGACGATCAACTTGCCATCGCGAACGGCGACCGGCGTCATGCGATGTTTCTTCGCGAATGGCCGTGAAATCTTCGCTTCGATCATCTCGAGGTCGAGCTTGAGCGGATCGATCTTGAAGAACTTCAGGTTTGCATCCTCGGCGATCAGACGCGCGAGAAGAAAATCATCGATGCGTGTGCCGCTGCCGCTGGCGTCCGTGAGGTTCATCCCCATCAGCGCCTTGAACGGACTGGCCTCGTCCTCGCCACGCGCGCGGGCGGAACGCAATTGCGCGCGAAGCTGACGATCGAGATTGTCGACTTCGATCTTCTGCTTGTCGTCGATGAAGCCGGCGTTCTGCAACATCTCGCCGAGGTAGGAAAGCGTGACCTCGCGCGATTTGCGGCCAGCAGATGGGGCGGTGGCGGTCATGAGAGAGTGAATGATGAGGGATGAAGGGTGAATTCCGCTAGGGGCGCGTGTTTCTCGGACCTCTCTTCAATCGCGGGCCTTATCCCTTCGCGTCGAACGGCCCCTCATCCGGCTTCGCCACCTTCTCCCCACTGAGAAGCGTGGGGAGAAGGCGCTCGATGTTTGTGCTCGGCGAAGAATTCAATCAAAGTCAGCGAGTAGGATGAATTCTGGATTGATCTACTAATCGAGCAATCCACTCATCGGCTAATCCACTGACCACTGTTCAAACCACGAACCGCGCCGGCCGCGCCGTTCGCGCGTGGCCGAAATAGTTGTCCACGCGCATGCCCACTTTCTCCGCCATCGAACGGAATGTCGTCATCTTGCCGCCGAAGATGTTGAGGAGATTGCCGCGACGCTCCAAACGGTAGTCGCGTCCGATCGCGCTCGGATTCAATGCCCGGCCGACGAGCGGGCGGACTCCGGCGAACGTCGAGGCCACATCGTCGTACGTGACCGGCTCGCGGAGATAGCGATTGAATCGCGCGATGAGGTAGTCGATCTCCTCCCCAGTCGCATGCACGTTTTCCAGCGACGTCCGATGCATCACCTCAGTCGTTCCGACCAGCGTCGTTCCTTTCCACGGCAGGACGAAGAAGACGCGCCGGTCGCTGAGAGACTGCAACAGCATCCCGACGCCGGCCACGCGGTTCTTCAATACCAGGTGCGAACCGCGCACGAGCGAGAGGACGTAGCGCGATCGGATGCGATTCTCGGCGAGCAGCGCGTTCATCCAAGGACCGGCCGCGTTGACGACGAAGTCGAAGCGCTGTTCCTCGCCAATTTCCGTCGCCACTACCCACTCGTTTTCGCTGCGGCGCAACGACACCACGCGCGTCTCTTCGCGCACGTTCGCCCCTTCGCTGATCGCCGACGACATGACCACACGAGCGAGCGCGTGATCGTCGACCTGCGCGTCCCAGTAACTGAAACCGCCGTGCAATCCCTCGGCAGCAAGCGGCACGCGCGCAATCAATTCGTCCGCGCTCATGGCCATGTGCCGCGCGATGTTCGACCGGCCAGCGAGAACGTCGTAGAGCGTCAGGCCGGCTCGCAACGTAAGCGAACTGCGCGGACTATCGGCGTACACCGGCAGCAGAATCTCGATTGGCTTCACGAGATCCGGAAGGTTCTCGAGCAGCCAGGCGCGGTCGCGCAACGACTCGCGCACGAGCGCGATGTGGCCGTGCTCGAGGTAGCGCAGCCCGCCGTGAATCATCTTCGTCGTCGCCAACGACGTCTGCGCGCCGCAGCGTCCCTTCTCAAAAAGCGTGACGTCGTAATCGCGGCGGGAGAGCTCCCACGCCGCGCCAAGGCCGTTGATCCCGCCGCCGATTACCGCAACCCGCACGGTATCGAATCGTACCTTTGTTCCCAAATTTGGCGCACGATTTGAAATGGCTGAGCTGCGAATGGCAATGGAGCTGGTTCAGCCGACCGAGTTTTCTGAGCCGTCGGGAGATCTGGCAGTCATGCTCACCGGTGGCGGGGCGCGAGCCGCGTACCAGGTTGGCCTCATCAAAGGGCTGGCCCGCCACTTCCCTAACCTTCGATTCCAGATCATCACCGGCGTCTCCGCGGGCGCCATCAACGCCACCTTTCTCGCCGCACACGATGGGCCGCTTCGCGCGGCTGCGGATGCGCTTGCGGATCTCTGGCGCGCGCTCGAGTGCCGGCACGTGTTCCGCCCGAACTACGCCGCGCTGCTGCCGTTCCGAACCGCGTGGAAGGCCCTGCTGCCGCCACGCATGACCAAGCGTCCGCACGGTTTGCTGAACGCCGGGCCGCTGGCCGAGACGCTCCGCCACATCTACGAAACTCCCATGCGCAATCAGCCAATCGCCGGAATCCAGCGCAATCTCGATCGCGGCGATTTGAAAGCGGTCGCGCTGATCGGACTCGATTACACAACCGGCCAGAGCGTTCGATGGACGCAGGGCCGATGCGATCCTGTCTTCGAGGGTCCGAACCGCCGCAGTGCGCAAACCGAAATCACCGTCGAGCACGTGCTGGCCTCAGCCGCGCTGCCGTTCGTTTTTCCGGCCGTGAAGATCGATTCGCGATGGTACGGCGACGGCGGCATCCGTCTCGCGGCGCCACTTTCCAGCGCCGTCCACCTCGGCGCCACGCGCATCCTGGCGATGTCCACCGGCTATCAGCGGACGCAGGACGAAGCCAACACGCCTGTGCTGCACGGCTACCCGCCTGCTGCGCAGATCATGGGTCAGCTCATCAACGCCATCTTCCTCGACGTCATCGATGAGGATGTCAACCGCATGGAGCGGATGAACGAGATGATCGAGAAGCTCGATTCCTCGCAACGCAACGGCTTCAAACCGGTCGATCTCTTCGTCCTGCGCCCCTCCGAAGACCTCGGCAAGATCGCCGGCGAGCACGAGAAATATCTTCCGCGCAACCTCAAGCTCCTCACGCGCGCCATGGGCACACGCGAGACGGAATCGCCCGACTTCATTTCCATGCTGATGTTCGTGCCGCAATACACATCGCTGCTAATGGAAATCGGCGAGAGCGACGTAGCCTCTCGTCTCAACGAGCTGCGCACGTTCCTGGCTCTCCCTACCGCAGCCGCCATCAGCGCTGTCTGACATCCTTGTGTCACGCGGGGGCGCGGAGATGTGGAGGAAAACCTCCGTGTACTCCGCGGCTCCGCGTGGTCGGGACGCGCATCGGTGAACTACGCGCGACGCGCTTGACGATCACTCGATCACGACAAGTTCACCCGGTTTGAGCACGTCCATTCGCGCGAGGAGTTTCGGAACCAGCGGAAGAATGTCGGTGATGTCGTTGCTCAGGGCGCGAAGAAGGACAAAGGCGATCGCATGCGCCGCGAGGTTCTGCTGGTATTGAATGCTTTTGTCCGTGGTGATGAAGACCTCGAAGTCACCCACGATTCTGCGCAGGAGCTGCCCGTTCTTCAATCCTGCGAGCCCCGCCTCGGGGACCGTGACAACGAGCTCATACCCGCGCAGGCTCCGCTTCAGGCCGCGAGGCACACACTCATCGAGCAGAATGCGCAACCAGAAGATCCTTCGCCTGTTCGAGTGCGGCGACGGCCTGCTCGCGAGACACGGTTGGGAAGTCGTCGAGGAAGTCCGCCAGAGGATGGCCGCCTTCGATGTAGTCCATCAAAGCCTGAACCGGAACGCGCGTTCCAATGAACACAGGAGTCCCGCCGAGGATGTCGGGGTCGGTGTGGACGACCTGCTCAGCGCTCGCCATTGCGTTAATAGTAGAGGAGGGATCTGCTTGCGTACAGTCACTGTCGGAATGTACTTGAACGTTGCCGATCAAGAACCGCCTTCTACGGCTCTGGAATCGAAAGCATCCGGCAGATCTTGCGCGCGAGATTGTTGGGCGTCTCCTGGTGGCGTGGTACGGATTGGATTTCGCCCGTGAGCGGATTGCACCAGAGCTCGTGCTCTTTTCCTTGCCGCTTCAGGAAACAGCCGTAGCGACGAAGATGCCGGAGGAGAGCTCGCTGTTTCACTCGACGGAAACCGTCTCGCGGATGGCATCTGCGGGCACGCCACGCAGAGCGTCTTCCCGACGATCCTCGAGTATCAGAGTAATCGATTCACCCAGACTGGTGCGCGCCTCTTCCCGAGTACGTCCTTGACCATTCGCCCCCGGGATCTCCGGACAGAAAGCAATGAACCAGTCGTCGTCTTTTTCGATGATCGCGGTGAACTCGTTGTGCATGGATGGATTTTACTCCGCTTGCAATCGGTCAGCGAAATCCAGCGCGCCTTACCCCACCACCACTTCCGTCTCCCGATACTGAATCTCGTACAGCTTTCGATACAGCCCACCGTGCTGGATCAGCTCGTCGTGCGTGCCGCGCTCGCGGATCTCGCCGTGATGGAAGACGAGGATTGTGTTTGCGGAGCGGATCGTGGAGAGGCGGTGGGCGATGACGATCGACGTGCGTCCCTCCATCAGCGTTTGAATCGCTTCCTGGATCAGTACCTCCGTCTCCGTATCGATCGACGATGTCGCTTCGTCGAGCACGAGCACGGGCGGATTGAAGGCCAGCGCGCGCGCGAAGGAGAGGAGTTGCTTCTCGCCAACTGACAATCCCGCGCCGCGCTCGCGCACTTCGGCTTCATAGCCTTCCGGAAGTCGTTGGATGAATCGATCGGCCTGCACGCGAATCGCTGCCTCGCGGACTCGCTCCGGGCCAATGTCGGGATTGCCGAGCGAGATGTTCTGGGCGATGTTGCCGGTGAAGAGGAAGAAGTCCTGCTGGACGATGGCGAAGAGCGCGCGCAGCGATGCGATCGTGTACTTGCGGATGTCGATACCGTTGATGAGGATCTCGCCGCGCTGCGGTTCGTAGAAACGAAGCAGCAGCGCGGTCACCGTCGTTTTTCCCGCGCCGGTGTGTCCGACAAGCGCGACACGTTCGCCGCGCGTGACTGTGAATGAAACGTTTTGGAGCACCCACTCCGGCTCGTTGTACGCGAACGAGACGTTCCGGAACTCGAGCGACTCGAAGTGACTGGCCTCGATCGAGCCGTCGTCGAGAATGCGTGGCGGCGTGTCGAGCAGCTTGAACACGCGCTCGCTCGCCGCCATCGCCGCCTGCAGGATGTTGTACTTTTCGGAGAGGTCGGAGATCGGCTCGTAGAAGCGCTGCGCGTATTGAAAAAACGCCACCAGCACGCCGATCGAAAGCGTTCCCTGAATCACCTGCCCGCCGCCGTACCAGACGATGAGCGCGACGCCGATGGTCTCGATCAGCTCCACGACGGGATAGAAAACCGAGTAGTAGAAGATCGATTCGATGTTGGCGTCGCGGTGCCGCGCGTTCAGTAACTCGAACTTCTCCGCTTCGTCCGCCTCGCGGTTGAAGAGCTGCACCGTCGGCATGCCGGAGATGTGCTCCTGCAGAAACGCATTGATCGCAGCGATGCGCGCGCGCGTCTTGCGGTACGTGGCGCGCGCGCCTGCGCGGAACCACGCCGAGGCGAGGATGATGAGCGGGATGATGGAGAAGAGCACGAGCGCCATCCGCCAGTTCATCCAGAAGAGCATGCCGACGATCCCGGCCAGTACGAAGATGTCGCCGAAGATCGAGACGAAACCGGCCGTGAACATGTCGTTGAGCGCATCGACGTCCGTCGTCACGCGCGTCATCAACCGGCCCACCGGATTGCGATCGAAGAACTGGATGTCCAGCTTCTGCAGGTGCCCGAAGATCTGCTTACGGAGGTCGTACATGATGTACTGCCCCATCAGATTCATCAGCACCATCTGCGTGTAAAGCACGCCGAAACCGGCAAACAAGACGAGGAAGTAGAGACCGGCCGCGAGGTTGATGCCGCTGAGCGGATCGAGCGCCCATCCATGCGCGACCAGCCACGCGCCGATGCGCCGGCTGACTCCGATGACCTGCGCGCCCTGCGATGGCTTGACATACAAGTCGATGGCGACGGCGACGATGGCCGGCCCCGCAATCTCCAGCATCGAAGAGAGAATGACCAGCCCCACCGACACGGATGCCCGCAGGCGATATGGCGCCAGATAGCGCAGCAGCCTCCGCGCAAGGTGCGGGTCGAATGCCTTCGCCCCCTCGTCTTCGTGTTTTTCGATATCTGCCATTTCGTTTCGCGCGTTCGGTTATTGCGCTTTGCGCGTTGTCAGAACGGTCTGGCTGGCTTTGCTTTTGACAACGCGCGAAGCGCAACGAACCGACAACCGGCAACGCGCGGCCCGCCAGGGCCGCGCAGCTAAGTCAAGCCGTTTCCTCGATCTCCTCCTCCAACGTCTGTCTTCGATACAGATTCGCGTAGTAGCCGTCGAGAGCGAGCAGCGCGTCGTGCGTGCCGCGCTCGACGATGCGGCCGTCGTCGATGACGATGATCGTGCCGGCGTCTTTCACGGACGACACACGGTGCGAGACGATCAGCGCTGTGCGCCCTCTCCGAATCTCGCGCAACGCCCGCAGGATTTGTTCTTCAGTGTTCGTGTCGACCGCGCTCAGCGAGTCGTCGAGAATCAGGATTGTCGGCTCGCGCACGAGCGCGCGTGCGATTGCGGTGCGTTGCTTCTGGCCGCCGGAAAGCGTGATACCGCGCTCGCCGATCAACGTCTCCAGACCTTGCGGGAACGAGGTGACATCGGAGCTGAGTCCGGCCAAACGCGCCGAACTCGTCCACTTCTTCTGTTGTCGCTTCGCGCCGTCCGAAGCGGATGTTTTCCGCGATCGACTCGGAGAAAAGGAACGTCTCCTGCGGCACGGCGCCGATCCATTGCCGGAGCTGCGCCGGCGGAAACGACTCGATCGGACGGCCGTCGATGTAGATCGTTCCCGGCGGCGGCTCGAACGTGCGCATGATCAGCGCCAGCAGCGTCGACTTGCCGCTGCCGGTGCGGCCGACGATGCCGAGGGTCTCGCCGGGGGCGACGTGGAGATTGATGTCGCGAAGAGTGGGACGACTGGCACCGGCGTACGAAAACGTCAAGTGGCGGATCTCGATCTCGCCGCGGACAGGAGTCTTGACGCGCTCGCCCGCAGTCGTCAGCACTTCCGGCGCGACGGACCACACCTCGTGCAGACGCACCATCGACGCCATCCCGCGCTGGAAGAGATTCGTCACCCAGCCCAGCGCGATCAGCGGCCAGACCATACGCCCGAGGTAGAGCTGGAAGGCGACGAAGGCACCGATCGTGAGGAGGCCGTGAATCATCTTGCGGCTGCCGATGTAGAAGATCACGCCGAACATCAGCCCGATCATCGCGTGCAGCGCCGGATAGAACGTGGCCGTCAGTTTGATCAGCGTGCGATTGCGCTCGACATATTCGCGATTCATCGCCGCGAACATCGTCGCCTCTGCGCGCTCGCGTCCGAATGCACGCACCACGCGCACGCCGGAGAGGTTCTCCTGCACGCGCGCCGAAATGTCGCCGAAGTAGTCCTGGATCGACTTGAACTTGACGTGAATTCGCTGGCCGAAATGCTGGACCATGAAGACGATCACCGGCACCGAGGTCAGGGAGATGAGCGCCATTTCGCCGCTGATCCGCAACATCATCACGAACGCGCCGACGACGACGATCAGCGACGACAGCGCGTGCATCACCGCCGGCCCGATCAGCATGCGCACGGCGGAGAGGTCGTTCGTGGCGCGCGAGATCAGATCGCCGGTGCGCTGCTCCTGGTAGTACGAGACCGGCAGCGATTGCAGGTGATCGTAGAAGTCGTTGCGCATCTCGTACTCGATGTGCCGCGAGGCGCCGATGACGATGCGGCGCTGCAAGAACAGGAAGAGCCCTTCGAACGCCGCGGCGCCGACGAGCAGGAGTCCGTAGCGGATCAGCGCCCCGCGAGTGACCGCTTTCGTCAGCTCGTTGACGGCGTTGCCGACGATCAGCGGTTTCGCCAGCGAGAACGCCGCCGACCCCACCACACAAAGCGCCCCCAGCGTCAGGATTCCTTTGTGAAGGCCGAAGTAGTGGAAGAGGCGGCGAAGGGGGGACATGCGAGGGGCATTCTAATCGGGGGGTGGGGTGTGGGAGTGGGGAGTGGTAGCGGAGAGAGCAGAGACGAGCGATCAGTGACTGAGAGATCAGCCCGGAATGCCCTTGATCTCTGATCTCCTGATCTCTGATCTCTGCTTCATCGCGACTCCCACCCCCCACTCCCCACACCCCACCCCCCACAGATACAATCCCCGAATCCACAACCGGTAGACAGGGGGAATGAATGCAGTACTGCGCCTATTGCGGTAACGCTGTCGATGCCGTGTCGTACGCTCCATGCCCGCGATGCGGAAACCCGAGCAACGGCGCGCCGCGTCCCGTGGCCAGCGCGAAGGGGTCGAACACCGCGCTGATCGTCGTAATCGTTGTCGTTGGCCTCCTGTTGATCATCGCTGTCCTCGGCATCGTTGCCGCCATCGCTATCCCCAATTTCCTTACCGCGCAGGCCCGAGCGAAGCAGAAGCGCACGGTGGCCGATATCCGCTCGCTGTCGGCTGCGATCGAGGCCTACTCGACGGACAAGAACGAGTATCCGAAGGGCGCCACCGCGGCCGATCTGGCGGCAGCATTGTCACCGACCTACATCCGAACCGTGCCGGCCGTCGATGGCTGGGGACACGCACTGCAGTACACCTGCCTCAAGGACACCACCACGCCGGAGAGCGACAAGTGCGCCGGATACGCGCTCGGCAGCGCGGGGAAGGACCTCCGCTTCGAACATGATTCGCTGCTCGAAACGGTCGCGGCCGGAGAGCGGCCAACCTCGAACTTCGACTGCGACATCGTCTACTCCAACGGCAAATTCGTGGAGTACCCGGAAGGAGTGCAGCACTGATGTATTGCACCCAATGTGGAACGAGCCGCCCTGACGGCATGAGCGTCTGCCCCAACTGCGGCATCGGTGCGCCGGCCTTCGCCGCGCCGCCGAAGATTCAGAACTACCTCGTCACCGCGATCCTGGTTACGCTCTGTTGCTGCGTCCCGGCAGGAATCGTGGCCATCATCTACGCCGCGCAGGTCAACTCGAAGCTCGCCGCCGGCGACATCGCCGGAGCGCAGGAATCCGCGCGCATTGCCAAGATCTGGAGCTGGGTAGGACTCGGCATCGGCGCGCTCAGTTGGATCATCTATGCGATTGTCTTATCCGCTGGCTCGTTCAACAACTTTCGCTAGCATCGTCGCCGGTTTCGTTGCGATCGGAGGAGCAGCGATCCTCTATCGCTTCGACCCGGCGACCGTGCACTTTTTCCCGCGCTGCGTCTTCCACGAACTGACCGGCCTGCAATGCCCGGGCTGCGGCACGACGCGGGCGTTGCACCACCTGCTGCACGGCGACATCGCGGGCGCGTTCCGCCTCAACGCCATGCTATTTGTAGTCGCCCCGTTTGGCGCGATCGCATCAGTCTCGCGCCGATTCGCGACGCATCCGATGACGGGATGGAGCGCGGTTGTAGTGACGGTTGTGTGGTGGGTGGGACGGAACGTTGTTTAGGTTTACGACAGCAGCCGGCGACAAGATCCGCAGCCTCCAGCTTCAACCGGGTGACAAGGCCATCCAAAGTTGCAAAGCTCGCTTCAGCGGGCGGCAGGGGATTCGCCAGCAAGAAATCTGAACTCGCCAGCCTGGCTTCTCGTTGTCGTGATCACCATTGGTCCGATCACGACGCCCCCCGACAACGCGCGAAGCGCAACCAACCGACAACCGATAACGCGCGAAGCGCATAATTCACCCCTTGCTCCCACTCGCCGATCACAACCCGCGACGGACGACGCCGGTCGTCAACATCGTCCTTATCGTCATCAACGTGATGATGTTCTTGTGGGAGATCTCCCTCGGTCCGCAAATCGAGCCTGTTCTGACCAACGTCGCGTTCGTTCCCGCGCGCTTCTGGTATCTGCCCGGTGCGCTCCTTCCGAACATCATCACGATGTTCGTCTCCATGTTCCTTCACGGCGGCTGGCTGCACCTCGGCGGAAACATGCTCTATCTCTGGGTCTTCGGCGACAACGTGGAAGACCGCATCGGGCATGTGAAGTACTTCTTCTTCTACATCGCCTGCGGACTGATCGCCACGCTGGCGCATGCGGCGATGAATCCCGCCTCGCGCGTGCCGTCCATCGGTGCGTCGGGCGCGATCGCGGGCGTGCTCGGCGCGTACATCGTGCTCTTTCCGAAGCAGCGCGTGACGACGCTGATCCCGATCTTCATCTTCATCACCGTGCGCGAGATTCCCGCCGTCTTCCTCCTCGGCTTCTGGATCGTGGTGCAGGTCTTCTTCGGTGCGGCCTCGATGAACGGCGACCTGCAGAGCGCTGGCGGCGTCGCCTACTTCGCGCACATCGGAGGTTTCATCGCCGGCATGCTCCTGATCGTCCTCCTCGGCGGTCTTCGCCGGCCACCGCTGCGGGCCGTGCCTTACGACCCGTGGCGATGAGCGAGAACGCTTGCCGCTGATATCGGGCCGATCGTATTCACGAAGGTGCCTGTGCCAAGCTCGAAGCCAGCAATCATCACCGTGCGCGGCAGGATTTCCAGATACCAATGAGCGCGGCGTTCTTGACGAAAATTGACGAACGACCAGTTGAAGGCATCGCTGAGCGGACGCATCGCTCGAATGGCTTGCTGCATGAGCGTCGATAGCTCGAAAGGCTCGCGCACTTCGTTTTCGTGAGCCTTCGGGACGATCCATTGTTGATACGCGAATCGCGCGCCGTGCGGGGCGATCCAGCGATAGCGCTCGGACTCGGCGATGAGAGGATGTTCACGCAGATCGCACAACGGACACGACACGGCGCGCGCGAAGGCTTCCCCTTCCGCGGCGATGCGCGGCGGAACGAAGGGCACCCCGACGAGCTGCGAGTGGAGATGCGGTATCGAGGCTCCTGCCGTTCGCCCGTCGTTCTTGAAGATGCAGACGTACGCCGCCTTTGCGGCCAGCGCGCGGTACCGCTCGAAATAGAGCGCGACGACGCGCTCCGCATGGTCGGGAGTGAGTGCGTCGAACGTGGCATCGTGCAATGCGCTCTCGACGATGATCTCGGCGTGCTCGGTCGGTGGATAGCGGTTGGGAAAAACGCGGATACGCCACGGATCACCGTCGCGGCAGATCTCCGGCGGCGTTTCGTTTTCCGCGCCGGGACAGAAAGGGCAGGGAGCGCCTTCGTAGACATTCGGCCGCTCCTCGCGCTGCGGCGCGACGATCACCCGTTCCCCTGTGATCGGATTCCGCTCCTCGGTCACGAACGCTCCAGCCGGATGGCGACGCGCACACGTTGCACGACGCCGTAAAGCGCGAAGAGCAGCACCACCACGGCCAGCCATTCGGCGACGGTCAGCGATGCGAATTGCAACGACTGCCATCCGTTCGTGAAGAGGCTGTACGAAACGATCGGCAGGATGATGATGCCGAGGACGAACTCGCCGCGGCCGATGGACTCGTAGCTGCGCTCGCCGTACGTCGCCTCGATCTGCGTGCCGATGTAGCCGTTTAGCATCGTCATGATGATGCCGGCCATCGCCAGCGGCTGACGCACGTTGTTCCCATAAAGCCAGCACGCGGCGAGGAGCGTATCGCCGGCGCGATCGGCGCAATGATCGAGAAAATCGCCGAAGCGCGACGTCTTGTTCTGCACCCGCGCCACGATTCCGTCGAGCGCATCAGCAAGTCCGCTGATGGCAATGAAGACGATGGCGATCAGGAAGAGCGACGGCCGCTGCCCGCCATACGCGAGACACGCCGCGCCAATCAGGTTCAGCGCGAAGGCGATGAGAGTGATCGCGTTCGGTGACAGCGGCATCCGCCGCGCCAGCGGCGTGAACCAGCGAGCCAACCGCTCGCGCCAGGGGTGCATGAGTTGGATTGTATGCGGCGCGGGAGTCGGTTGTCGGGAGTCGGGGGCCGGAGTTAGTCGTCGCTTTGGTTCTCCGACACCCGCCACCCGACTCTCGACAACCTCAGTAAATGATCACCGTGTCGTGCACGTTCGCGATCTGGTAGAGCTTTTCGATGTCGGCGTCGCCGAGTCGTACGCAGCCGTGCGAGACCGACTGTCCGAGTTTGTCCGGCTCGTCGGTGCCGTGGATGCCGTAACCGTTGCCCATCTCCAGCCGGAACTTGCCCAGGACTTTGTCGTAGTGGCGCTGCTTGGTGTCGACGGGAGGAACGATGACGGCATCGCCGGCCACGATCGTCTTTCCGGGCTCGAGCTCGCGCTCGACACCGTTGCTGACTTCGACGACGGTGTTGCCCTTCACTTTGAGGACGGGATTGCTGCTGGTGTTGTTGTTGCTGCCACCCAGCCAGGACCAGACGCCAGAGTCGGGTTTGCTCGACACCGGCTGCCCGGTGCGCGAATCAATGCTCTGGCCCTGGTCGAGGTGAACGACGCGCATCCCGTTCTTGCGCGCCTCTTCGACGTAGTGCCAGTCGGGCGGTACCCACTGCGGATTTTCATCCTTGGAGATGATGTGGAGCTTGCCGATCGGCGTATCGAAGAGAATTGTCTTGCCGTCGACGGCGAGCGTCGTCCCTTTGCCTGTCGAGCAGACGGCTTCGAAGATCGTCTGGCCGCCGCGGCGAACATAGAGCTTGTTCTCGGCGGTCGAGACGAGAATCGTCTGGCCGGTGTCAGGCACGTCGTCGGTCTGCTTTTCGACATCCTGCAACTTCGATTGCAACGCGTTCACGTTCGCGCTTTTCTGCGAAGCGGTATTACGAAGGGCGCTCGCTTTGCTGCCGCCGCCTTCGTTGATGAGGCGATCGATTTCGGCGACGCGGTCGAGCCTGCGTTCGTCGCGAATGTTGATCGTCTCTCCGGCGACGGCGAATGCTGCCAGTCCGAATGCCAGCACGAGAAGGGCCCAGGAGCCTAAGAATCCGATCCAGCGTTTCATTAGAAAATGTAGACCCTCGTTTGATTGGTAATCCTTGGCCAGATCGCCGCCAGATCCGCCTCCGGGACCATGAACGATCCCGGTTTCGGCCCTTGCAACGGGCTGTCCGGCGGCGGCGGCGAGTGAATGACGTAGCTGTCCTGAAGAAAAATCACATAGCGTCCCAGTCCGTTCGGAACGACGCGCCGCTCGGCCGGTTCGCGCTGGCCGCGCATCGCGTACACCCACGCGGGGACAGCCCACGACGCGCCATCTTCTTTACCAACGACGCTGAATCCGCCCTTCAGTGGAAGGAACGTCCAGGTCTTGCCAGCGGGCGACTTGATCGTCTTCGCCTCGCCGATCTGCACGTCGGTTTCGCGCACGATGTCGGGCCCGAATCGGAACTGCATCTTCTTCCGCTGCGTGTCGATGGAGATGTAGAACTCCGCGCTCTGCTGGCTTTGCAGATACTGCATCCGCGCGTCGATCTCGTGTTTGAGCTGCGCCTGCGTCAGGTCCATCTGCGAGAGCTCGTCGCGCATCCGGTTCAACTCGGCAGGCGAGTTTGCGCTGCGGCGAAATAGAACCGCGGTCTTCGTTTCGATGGCGTCGCGCTGATGCTTGGCGTATGCAAACGTGGCTGCCGCGATAATCAGGAGAAGGAGGTTCAACCAGAGAGGCGGCCGCGGGAACGACCTGCGTTCGTGCCCGTGCGGGCGAGGATCGGACATTACTGGCTGATAGAGCGAGGGACGTGCCAGATGGGGACTCGCGGTATCGAGGTTGCGCTCGCGGTCATGCGTTCCTGCGAGACCGCAAGACCACGACACCGCGCCACCGCGCGTGCGCCCGCGAAATGGAATAAGGCACGAAACCGTCAGCTTTCAACCGGTTCAGGAGATCTGGAATGGCGACTTCGCAGGCAGTACGAGAGATTAACGATCAGGAATTCGAAGAGCTCGTGAACAGCGGCCAGCCCGTCTTTGTCGATTTCTGGGCGCCGTGGTGCGGTCCCTGCCGCATCATTGGACCGCTCGTCGAAGAGCTCGCGCCGTCGTATGACGGAAAAGTAGTCATCACGAAAATGAACGTCGACGAGAATCAGAACGTCCCGCAGAAGTTCGGCGTGACGTCGATTCCGACACTGATGATCTTCAAGAACGGGAAGCTCATCGACCGCGCCATCGGCGCAATGCCGAAACCGGCGCTCCAGCAGTTCATCGATCGAAACATTTGATTGCAACGTAAAAACGGCCGGCTTTCGCCGGCCGTTTTTCTTTGCGTTGTCGGTTGTCGGTTGATTGCGCTCGCTCCTATGAAACAAACAATCGGCCTCGTCTCGCTTGTCGTGCGCGACTACGATGAGGCGCTCGCCTTTTACGTAGGCATCCTTGGTTTCGAATTGATCGAGGACTCCTTCGTTCCTGCGCAGAACAAGCGCTGGGTCGTGGTCGCGCCTCCCGGTTCGACGACGGAATCACGTCTTCTGCTGGCGCGAGCGGCCAACGAGGAGCAGGCCGCGCGCATCGGCAACCAGACGGGCGGCCGCGTGTTCCTTTTCCTCTACACGGACGACTTCGCACGCGATTACGACAACTATCGAGCGAAAGGCGTCACGTTCGTTCGCGAGCCGAAGGTCGAGCCATACGGAACCGTGGCCGTGTTCCAGGATCTTTACGGCAATCTCTGGGATCTCGTCGAACTGAGCTGACCGCAACGGCGCTTTTGAGTGTGCGTTACTATTTCACGCTCGCTTGGAAGACACTGACAACGCGCGGAGCGCAGCCAACCGACAACCGATAACGCGCGAAGCGCAATGATCAAAGACCTCGATAACCTCATGCGTGAGCGCCAGCTCGACGCGCTCCTCGTGCCGATGCATGAAGCGATGCATCCGTCGTTTCGCTGGATCACGCGCGGCGCGAAGGTCACACGCGGCTATGCCGTGAAACTTGCCGGCCGCGATCCGATCCTCATCTCCTATCCGATGGAGCGCGACGAGGCGTCCGCGACCGGCCTGGCTACGCGCCTGATTCACGATTTCGGTTACGACGCCATTTTCAAATCAGCACCGAATACAGCCGAGGGGTATGTCGCGTTCTTCGACGCGGTGTTGCGCGAGCTCGGCGCCAAATCCACCGTCGCCATCGTTGGCCACCTTCCGTTTCCACTCTACCTCGGCATCGCGGAAGGACTGGGCGCGCGTGGCTGGAGCGTCTGGCGCGGCAGCGACGATCTTGTCCAGCTCGCACGCAAGCGCAAGGAGCCGTGGGAGATCGAGGCCATTCGTTCCGTTGGCGAGCGCACCGAGCAGGTCGTCGATTGCGTTCGTGAAGTGCTGCGAAACGCGACGATCGGCGATCGTCAACTCATTCACGACGGACGTCCGCTCACCCTCGGCGATCTGAAGCGCCTCGTGTCGCACGAGATCGCGGCGCGCGGAATGGTGGAAGATCACGACACGATCCTGTCGCAGGGACGCGATGCCGGGATTCCGCATTCCCGCGGCGACGCCGATGCAATCGTTCGTCCCTCGGTGCCGATCGTCCTCGACATTTTCCCTGCCGATCGCGCCACCGGCTATTTCTTCGATCTCACCAGAACGTTCTGCGTCGGGCCGATTCCCGACGAGTTGCACCGCATCCACGCCGATGTTCTCGAAGCGTTTGAGCTCGCACGAAACGAGATGCACGCCGGGACGTTCGCGTCGTCCTATCAAGCGCTGGTCTGCGACTTCTTCGAGCAACGCGGCTACGCGACGACGCGCTCGAATCCCGCCACGCTCGAAGGCTATGTTCACTCCCTCGGACACGGCGTCGGACTCGACGTTCACGAAAAGCCGTCGTTCTCGCTCTCACCGTCGAACGGCGACGAGATTGAGATCGGCGACATCGTCACGATCGAGCCCGGCCTTTACTTCCCCGACCGCGAGATCGGCGTCCGCATCGAAGACACGCTCGTCGTCGGCGATGAAGGACGCGTGGAAACTCTCTGTCGCAGCGATCGGGGCCTGCGGCCGTAGTACACGAGTCTTGGCAGCTCGCGTGCAGTGACTTCGCCATAGTTCCAGAAAGCCCGACCGCGATCGCGTCCCGCCCAAAGGATCTGAAAGGAATCTGTGGGCGCATCCCTTGACGCTGCACGAGGAGAGGCCAGCGTGGGCGATATGCCCTGCCGGTCGGCCCGTCCCTCAGCGAATTCAATCCTGTTTTCGGTGTGAGGACCAAATTTGCAGTGGCGATGGCCTGGTAGCGCGAAGGAGGTGCTGATGTCCTCTGAAAGATCGGTCAACGTGGATCCCCGCCTGACGAAAGAAGTTCATGCCGTATTTTCCGGGGGTGCCGCGAGAGAGCAGTTGCGTGCGCTCGCCGCGGATCTTCTCGTGCGGCGCGACGTCATCCTCGATTCCTGGCGGGCGTACGGGGATGCCACTCCCGGACGCAACGTTGGATCGTCGCTTTCGCGCGCGCAGTTCAACGACCACATTCCGGCGGTGCTGGACTGTCTGGTGGAGTCGCTGGAGGCGTGGCCGGACAAGCCGGATGCACGCGCCGCGGAGAACGAGATCGAGAAGGTTTTCGACCACGGCATGCAGCGCTGGCAGCAGGGCTATCAACTTACGGAGTTGATTCAGGAGTGGGGATATCTGCAGATGTGCGTTGCTGCGGAGCTGGAGCGATACGCCGCTGACCATCCATCGCTCGATCCGAGCGTGATGCCCGCGGCGCGGCTGGCATGGGCAAAGCTGTGCGCCGAGGGAGTCACCGGGAGCGCCTCGCAATACGGCCGGCTGCAGCAGACGGAGTCGGCCGGACATGTCAGCGACCTCGAGCTCGCGCTCTCCGCTCTGCATGACGTGGAGCGTTCGCGTGCCGAGGCGTGGCGTGTGGCCGCGCATGATCTGCGAGGCAGCGTCACCGTCGTGAAGGGCGCGTCCACGTTGCTCGGCGAGGGGAGTGCGGCGATGCCGGAGCCAATTCGCGTCGAGGTGGCGGGCATGCTGAGCAAGAGCGTCAGTTCGTTGCACGACATGCTGAATGACCTCCTGAGCCTGGCCCGTCTTGAAGCAGGCCACGAACGGCGCGAGATCACCGCGTTCGATGCCGCTGTTCTGCTGCGCGATTTCTGCACCGCTTCGCAATCCGCCGCCACGGATCGCGGTCTGTTTCTGAAGATGGATGGGCCGGGTTCATTGTTGGTGGAAGGGGACAAGCCCAAAGTTCTGCGTATTCTTCAAAACCTGTTGCTCAACGCAGTGAAGTACACGCAACGCGGTGGTGTGTCTGTGACGTGGGGAGAGGATAGAAATCGCGACACCGATCGATGGACGTTTTCGGTGCAAGATACCGGGCCGGGCATCGACGAAGAGCACGCCGCGCCGCTGGCCCAGGAGATTCACGCCGCGACCGAAGTTGCCGACGACGCGCGAGAAGCGAGCACTGATCGTCGCCGCGACATGGCTCCGGCTGCCACGCTTCCATCGGAATCGCAAGCCGGGCCACAACAGCCGCAGCCCGGAGAAGGCGTCGGCCTGTCGATCGTCAAGCGTCTGTGCGAACTGCTCGATGCCGGCCTCGAACTGGCTACGAAACCGGGCCAGGGCTCGACGTTTCGCGTGATCCTGCCGCGCAGCTACGAAAAGCGTCCCGAGTGAAGAGTCACCGATACTTCTTCAGCGCCTTCGCCAGCGTGGATCCTTTGAGAAACGTTTCCTTTCGATAGCCGACGGTCTCGTCGTACACGTAGACCGTTACGCCGGCTGGCTCCTCGAGGAAGAAGTGGGTGCCGAGGGCGCTGGCGCGGAAGGTCACTTGCTGCTTGCCGTCGTGTGACAGTTCGCCGAGGAACATTGCCATCGGGTGAGCGATGGTTGCGGGGGCGATGGTTTTCGGTGGCGTGGCCGCCGAGGCGATCGAAGTGATGAGCAGAGCAAAGGCGAAGAGACGAAATCGCATGGTGAGATTGTAAGCTTCGCAGCATGTTCCTCATCGATGGACCCGAAGATGCTGCGATCACGTATGCCTTCGCGCACGGCGCGGGCGGGGCGATGGACACGCCGTTCATGACGACGGTTGCGCGCGCGCTCGGCGCTCGAGCGATCCGCGTGGTGCGATTCGAGTTTCCGTACATGGCTGCGCGGCGAACGGGCGGGAAGCGCGGTGCGCCCGATCGTCAGCCGGTGTTGCTGGCGACGTGGCGCGATGTCGTCGAGAAGTTGGGCAAGCGTGATCGCCTCTTCATCGGCGGCAAATCGATGGGAGGGCGGATGGCGACCTTAGTTGCGGATGAATTGGGCGTCCGCGGTCTTGTCTGTTTCGGCTATCCGTTTCATCCGCCCGGACAGCCGGCGAAAGTGCGCACCGCACATCTGGAGACGCTGGTCACTCCGATGCTCGTTCTGCAAGGCGAGCGCGATTCGCTCGGAAACCGCGACGATGTGACGTCGTATCACCTTTCGCCGTCGATTCGGATCGAATGGCTTCCCGATGGCGACCATTCGCTGAAGCCAAGAGCAAGCTCAGGCTTCAAAGAAAGTGACAATCTGACGCGGGCGGTAGCGGCAGCAGAAGCATTTATGGCTAGAATATTGCTCCAGAATGCATGAAATGCGGTCACGTGCCCTGATCGTCGAGGATGATGCTGCTGCCCGCGAACTTCTCGGGCAGTTGCTGGAGTCGCTCGATTTCGCTTTCGACCTCGCTGCCGACGGCGAAGAAGCGCTGCGCTGTCTGGACGATCACGAGTACGACGTCATCCTTCTCGACATCGTTCTTCCCAAAGTCAGCGGCATCGAAGTGATGGAGGCGCTGCTGCTCGATCGTCCTCACCTTCTCGGTAAAGTCATCGTCGTGACCGGGCTCGACATTCGCGAGATCCGGTCGCTCTTTCCGGCGGTTCACGAAACTCTCTCGAAGCCGGTACTCCCCGGACGGCTGCGCGAGGCCGTGCGCTCCTGTGTCACGCGGCGGCGGCAGGCCGTAGCAATCGTTGACGAACGAATCACGCCCGATTGACCGGGCCGTCACGATTCGCCGCCGCATCATCCAATAGCAGCCTGTTTTTTATGCCGCGGCGACGGTTGCGTGATGGCGCATGCCTAGACTGTCTCCACTGGGACATGCAGTGCGCCTCCTCCGGAAGCGTGTTGTATGAGAGAGAGCAAAAAACGGGCGGTTGGAAGCGTGTCGCTTCCAACCGCCCGTGGTTTTTTTCAGTGAGACGAGTGTTGGCGCTGCATGCTGCCAATGCTCGTGATCGTTCCTTCCGACATCCCGCCCGGTCCGAAGGCGCGCACCCGAAAGAGATTGCCGGCATGCGCGTAGACGCTGATCGTACGCGCATCGCCGGAGATGACGTTGGACCAATACCAGGTGGTGCCGAAGTCAAGCGACTCCTCGAGGACGAATCCGGTGGGCGTGTCGCTCTGCTGCCAGTCGATGCGCGCCGTGCTGCCGCCGAAGTAACTGACTACGTTCTTCGGTGCGGGCGGAGGTGCGGGCATCGGCGCAAGCTCGGACGCGAGATAGAGGCGGGCCCGCGCGAGCGAGGACGGTCCTGCTGCTTCCGAAATGGCGAAGGCCGTGATCCCGGCTTCGTTGACTGCGATCGATGGTCTTCCCGACCACGCCGCGCCGCCGGTCGCCACAAAGCGGTAATCGAGTGACGAACCCGATCGTGTCACATGAGCCGCGCCCAGCCAGCTCGGACCTGTATTTGCGCCCGCGTATCTCCAGCCGGCGATGTACGCCGCACCATCCCACGCCACGGCGCTCGAAACGTACGAAAACCATTGGAACAAGAGAGTCTCCGCATCGAGAGTCAGTCCGCTCTCGCCGTCGTCGTGGACGGTGACGGTTGAGACCTGTCGGTAGTTGTCAAGGGCGATCAATGACTCCGCACCACTCGAAGCCACATGCGCGCGATCGTGAGCGCCACTGATCGTGGGCGGCACGCTGTCGATCGCGTCGCCATCCGCGGATACGCGCATGACGCGAAAATGGCCCTGGCTTGGTGATGGGGGTGGGCAGGCGGAAAGGTTGCACGGGAGGTTCGGCGCTTCGCCAAACACGACGATGAAGTTCCGGCCGTTCCAGGCCACATCCGGCGCGAGCTCGAGATTCGCTGGGCCAGGCTGTCCGATCACCGGGTTTTCGCCGAAAAACGCACGAGGTGGTGTCGAGGAGGCGCCGTCGGACGCGATGAAGGTGCCAAACAGTTGATACCCGTTCGACCAGACGACGAAGTAGCGGCTGCCATTCCACGCCACCGCGATGTCCGATGGGTAAGCATTGGCGGGCGAAAGCGCGATCGTATCGAGCGGGGCGCCCGAGGTGGGCAGACCTTTGGCGAATGCGTTGTTGCCGGCGACCCACGCGATGAGCGCGCCGGATGGACTGTGGGCGATCGACATCGACTGTACGTAACTCTGGTCGATGGAAGAGCCCGTGCCCGCGATCGGTTCGCCGGCGGCGCTCGCCACCTGCGACACGATGGTGCTTCGGCTCTGCACGGACTCGATCCACGCTGCCGTGAAGCCGGCGCCGTTCCAGGTCACTACCGGCGACATCTGATTGACTACCGGCGGCGACGTCGTCAGATCGTGTCCCGAGGCGAGGAGGGACAGTGGGAAAGCCAGGAAAAGACAGAGGACAACGCGGGGCATAGGTTTAGTTTACTACGAATAACACTCTATAGGTCGTTCAAGAAGCTATCCGGCGGCGCCGCGGCGTCGTACTCCGCCTGCAGGTCGGTCTTGTGTTTCCATTCGAGCTCGGCCAGTTCCATGAAGAGGGCGCCGAGGATCGTGTCGGGGGCGCGCTCGGCCATGAAGCGGAAGTAGCTCTCCGAATCGCGCTCGCGCTCGAGGGCGTGCTTGAGCGCGTGGCTCATGTCGAGGTTCACCAGATCGGGCGGCAGCTCCACGGTTGGCGGAGCGGGCGGCGGCGGGGGATGACCGATCTCTTCACGGTACTTGCGCTCCATCTTGGCGCGGTGCACAAGCTCGATGTCAGAGAGTTGCAGCATGCGCGTGCGGACGGCGGGCGAGGCGGCGCGCTCCGCCAGCTTCTGGTAATACACGCGCGTTTCCACCTCGGAGTCGATCGCTTTGCGCAGGACTTCTTCAACCGTCGTTTCGAGCGGTTTCATGCGAGGCGATTATTGCGCTTCTCCGCCGCGAAACACATCGGCATTCGGCGGGGCGGTGTCCTCGAACGGCGCGCTGCGGAGCTGCTGGCCGATTCCGGTGCCGCCCGCGGTGCCGCGCTTGTCGATCGAGCCGTAGTACGGACGCCAGCCCATCGGACCGACAGGGAAATTCGGCGGCACGACGAGATCGCGCAGTCCGACGACGGACCGCGCGCGTGTGTCGATGGCCATCTCGTAATCGCGCGTCATGTAGATAGCGTCTTCAGGACAGGCATCGACGCAATAGCCGCAGAAAATGCAGCGAAGGAGGTCGATCTCATAGCGCACCGGAAACTTCTCGCGCGTCCGTTCATCCTCGCCAGCTTCGATCGTGATGCATTCGGCCGGGCAGGCCGTCGAGCACATGTAGCAGGCCACGCAGCGCGTCGTGCCATCTTCGCGCGAGGTCAGGATGTGGCGTCCGCGGAAGCGCTCCGAGTAAACGCGCTTCACCTCGGGATACGAGATGATCGGCAGCTTGCTGAGATTGAAAAGATTGTGGAGGAGATGGCGGATCGTCACCATCATTCCGGCCACGACCTGCGGAAGATAAAGACGGTCGAGCACCGTGAGCGGCGTGCGCTCGACTTTGACGACTCCGGGTCTTACACGAGTCACGTTCATCGTTAGTGGTCCAACTCTCCGGCGATGATGTTGAGCGAGCCGAGGGCCGCAATCGCGTCGGGGATCGTCTGTCCCATGATCATTTGTGGGAACGCCGAATAGATCTGGAAGCAAGGCGGCCGGCAGCGGACACGATACGGATTCTTCGTACCGTCCGAAACGAGGTAGAAGCCAAGCTCGCCGTTGCCGCCTTCGACCTGGAAGTACGTCTCGCCAACGGGCGGCTGGATGCCGTGCATGATCAGTTTGAAGTGATAGATCAACGACTCCATCTCGTTGTAGACCTTCGCCTTCGGCGGCAGCGCAACGTATGGGTTGTCGACGATGACCGGCCCCTCGGGCAGGCCGCGGTCGATTGCTTGCTGCAAGATTTTCAGCGACTGCCGCATCTCTTCCATCCGCACCAGGAATCGAGCGTAGGTATCGCCGCCCTCGGCAATCGGGACGTCGAAGTCGTAGGTCTCGTACCCGAGGTACGGGCTCGCTTTGCGGACGTCGTAGGGAACGCCGCACGCGCGCAGGCACGGCCCGGTGAATCCGAAGTTGATGGCATCCTCGGCGCTGATCGGTGCGACACCGACGACGCGGTCGAGAAAGATCTTGTTGCGGTCGACCAGCTTCTCCACGTCGTTGATGAACTTCGGCATCATGTCGACGAGACGCTGGGACATTGAGAGGAAGTCGGGCGGGGCATCGACGGCCAGTCCGCCGATACGCGTGTAGCTCGGCAGCAGCCGCGCGCCGCAGCACGCTTCGATGAGTCCGTAGATCTCTTCGCGCGGCTGGAACAGGTACCAGAAATTCGTCAGCGCGCCCATGTCGACGAGGTTCGTGCCGATGCAGACGAGATGATCGGCGATGCGCATGAACTCGCAGAGCATCAGGCGGATGTGCTGCGCGCGCGCCGGGACGGTGATGCCGAGGAGCTTCTCGACGGCCATGCAGTAGCCGACATTGTTGATGATCGCCGAGCAGTAGTTGAGGCGATCGGTGTACGGAATCACCTGCTGGTACGTGTGCGTCTCCGACATCTTCTCGAAGCAGCGATGCAGGTAGCCAATCTCCTGATCCGCGCCGATGATCGTTTCGCCATCGAGCGTCACAACGATGCGCAGCGTGCCGTGTGTGGCGGGATGGGAAGGCCCGAGGTTGAGGGTGACGCGCTCGTAATCGGTGTCGGCGTTTTCGAAACGCGGATCGATCTTCGGAATGATGCGCGCAACATCATTCTCGGTGAGGAGCCAGCGCTGCGCTGGATCGTAATCCTTGCGCAATGCATGACCCTGAAACGCTTCGTGCGTGAGGATGCGGCGCAGGTTCGGATGGCCGTCGAAAACGACGCCGTACATGTCGAAGACTTCGCGCTCGTACCAGTCGAGGCCTTTAAAAATGGAGGTGCCGGTTGGAACGGACTCGCCGTCAGCAACACGGACTTTGAGGCGGATGCGCTCGTTGTTTTTGAGCGAATAGAGTTGGTAGATCACGTCGAATCGGTCGGGGCGATTCGGATAATCGACGCCGAAGAGATCGAGCGGCATCGTAAAGGCGAGCTCGCTGCTGTCTTTTAGCGCGCGCAGCACATCGACGATGTTCTCTTTACCGACGATGAACGAGGGCATGTCCTGCCCGAGCTCCTGCGTCATGCCGGGATGCGCAAGGGCTGCCGCGATTGCTGCGCCGCGCGCGTCGGCGGCCGGTCCATCGATCGCGACGTACGGCTCGCGGTTCGTCGGTGCCGGTCCGGTGTAGGGGATGGCGCTGAATTTTGTGAGGGTGCTCATGATTGGGGTTGCCCGGTTACCGAGTTGACGGGTTGCCGATGTGTCTCGTTGGCCAACCTGGCAACCAGGCAACCCGTTGACCGGTCCATCATCGACGAATCTCTCCCCGCTGAATCTTCTCTTTCAGTTTCAGGATCGAGTACATCAATCCGTCGGGCGTCGGCGGGCAGCCGGGAACCCACATGTCGACGGGGATGACTTCGTCGATGCCCTGAACGACGTGATAGGCGCGGTAGAAGCCGCCGCTTGTGGCGCAGGCGCCCATGGCGATGACGTAGCGCGGCTCGGGCATCTGCTCGTAAATCTTCTTGAGGACCGGCGACATTTTGTCGACGATCGTGCCTGCTACGATCATCAAATCCGCCTGCCTCGGCGAGAACCTCACGACCTCGGCGCCGAAGCGCGCGATGTCGTAGTGCGACGAGACCATCGACATGAACTCGATGGCGCAGCATGCGGTTCCGAACGGAAGCGGCCACAGCGAGTTGCCGCGCGCCCAGTTAACCATGGTGTCGACGGTGGTGGTCAGGTAGGTTCCGCTGGCGAGGTCTTCAATCTCGCGCTCGGACTCGCCAGGAAGAGTGATGAGGCCCTTTTCAGCGCCTTCGCCCGGCGGGACGCCGCGCTTGCGCTGAATGATGGAGCCGGAAGTTTCGTAGGGTTGATTGGACATAATTTACTCAGGGATCACTAAGCTGCGCAGTCTACTGGTGTGCCGAACGGCAGGGAGCGCGATCTTACGAATTAGAGAAACTTTTCACAAGCATGGGTTGCGGTTTCACGCGAAGACGCGAAGGCGCGAAGCAACATTGCAACCTTTGAGCCCCGGATGTCACACGCGCAACCGCACGAGCGCTTCCTCCATCCTCTCGGCCACGCGTTCGGCCCGCCACTGTTCAGCGACCTCGCGGCCGCGGGTGCGAACGCGGTCACGAAGGGCGGCGTCGCTCAGCAGTCCGATCAATCGCTCGCCCAGCTCGATGGCGTTTCCTTCCGGTGCGAAGAGGGCGTAGTCATGCTTGTCATCGAACGATTGAAACGAAGGGATCGCCGTCATCACGACGGGAATCCCGGATGCCATCGCTTCCGCGGCGGGCAATCCGAAACCTTCTTCGCGATGGTTCGGCGCGATGAGCACATCGCACGAGTGCACGAGCCGCGTCATTTCGCGCGTCGTCAGCGCGACGTGAAACTCCTGCACGGTGTCGAGCGGCTCGGCGCGCGATGGCGCCCAGGGTGAGACGCGCACGAGGTCGAACCGTTGATGAAACCAGCGCGCATGCGCCGCCGCGCCGTAGCCTTCGGCGATCCCTTTGATGTCGACCTGCGATTCTCCGCACAGCAGCACGCGCAGCGGCTCATTCTCGGGCGGCGTGCGCGCTCGGAAAAACTCGTCGTCGACGATCTGGCCGATGTAAGTGACGTCGTCCGTGAATTGCTTGCAGATCGGAACCAGCGATCGGGTTACGACGAGCTTCGGAATCGGGAGCCGGTACGCCGTGTCAATCTCGCCGCGGATCGATTGGTACGCGCTGAACGCCCCTTCGTAACCCTGGCAAAGATGCAGCGCTTTCGCCGGCGCAATCGCCCATGCGGCGGCAAGCGTCGTCCAAAAGGTGGCGATGACGAAGTCGTCGTCGCGGGCATCGTATGTGTTGAAGTCGTCGAGATAGACCCACTCGGCGCGCGATGTCCGCCACGTCAGCGGCAGCCCTTTTGTCACGATGCGGACGCGATGACCGCGCTCGATCAGCGTGTCCGCCTGTGCGAGTTGCACGCGGATCCCGCCGGAGAGCGCGGTGTCTTCCATCAGGTAGGCGATGCGGAGAGGTTCGCTCATGAATCGTTGCGAGCCACGACGTAGTAGCCGGCCGGGATCAGATCTTCCTTCGAATGCGGAATGCGCGCGGAGGCGAGAGCGGCCATCAGTTCCTCGCGCCCGCGCGTGACGGCCGTTTCCTGCGGCGTGATCTCCACGACCGTCCAGCCGGCGATCGACAGCATCTCCTCGATCGTTCGCTTCGTGAAAAAGCGCAGATGGCCGACGCACGTCAGGCCCATGTAGACGTAGTCGAAGCGGCCGCGAATGAGATCGCTGACGACCGCGGCGTTGGCGATGTTGGGAATGCTGAGCAGTAGATGACCGCCCGGCGCGCAGACTTTGCGCAGATCACAGAGGAACGACCACGGCTCGTCGAGATGCTCGACGATGTCGCCGCCGATGATCCAGTCGAATTTCTCGTGAATGATCGAGACGATCTCTCGCGCGTCGCCGCAGTAAACGTCGTCGATGCGCTTCTTCGCCACGGCCGCGGCGCGCGGATCGATCTCGATGCCGACGACGCGGCATTTCTGGCGCACTTTGAGTGCGGCGCCGAGGGGTGCTTCGCCGCAACCGAATTCGAGGATGGACTTGGCGTCGGGACTGATGCGGTCGAGAAGATCGGTCCGCGTCTGGCCGCGCAGCGAGCTCCAGCGATGAACGTAGTCGGCAGGGGAGATCACGACCTCGCGGCCGGCGAGCGCGCGGCTGGGCGGATCGTCGATGCCTTCAAGAAACGCTGTGCGGCAAAGATAGACGGCGGGATCGGACTCGTCCCACTTCACGACTTCCGGTTCGTCGCCGCTTGCCTGCATCTCCGCGGTCATCTGCTGCAGCTCGCGCAGCGTGAGATACGGCATTCGCGGTGCGCGCCGTTGCGCGAGGTTCTCCGCTTCGTTGCTGACCGGAAGCGCAGCGACGACGATGCTGGTGTGGACGAGCAGCTCGCGCAAACGCGTGATGAGTTTCGCCGGCGGAAGGAGCAGCGGATCGGTGACGACGAGAACGTGATCGCTCTCCAATCCAGCGACGGCCAGCGACGCCGGCTCTTCGGCATCGTACGTAACGAATTCGGTCGCGCCGCCAGACCGCAACAGCGTCTGGCTCTGCCAGCTCGCGTAGCGTTCTTCGATTGCAGGATGATCAAATCGTGGGAAGAGGACGGCCGGCATGCGGGCGACATCTTAACCGGTGATGGTTTCGTGCTTCGCGAGGGGAGACGGAGAAACGGAATGTTGAATGTTGGGTGTTGAATGTTCGATGTTGAATGTCGAGACGCTTCCGGTGGCGGCTCCCGCGTTCATTCAACACTCAACATTCAACAACCAACATTCAACATTCCGACTCTCACGCGCTCACCGCCGCGGCGATCCCATCAACGAGATCATCTCCCGCACCGCTTTGTCCAAACCGACGAGCGCTGCACGCGCGACGATCGAGTGACCGATGTTCAGCTCTTCGATGTCGGTCAACGCGGCGATGCCGTCGATGTTGCGATAGTCGAGGCCGTGTCCCGCGAGGACAGCGAGTCCCATCTTTCGCGATGCCTTCGCGGCGGTTGCCACTTTTTCCAGCTCGCCCGCCCAGTTGCCGCCGCGCTTCCACGCCTCGGCGTACTTGCCCGTGTTGATCTCGACCTTCGGGGCGCGAAGCTTCTGGCATTGGCGCAGTTGCTCGAGATCGGGATCGACGAAGACCGAGACGTCCATGCCCGCATCGAGAAGTTGCCGGATGGTCTTGTCGATGTTGCTCGAGTGCAGCACGACATCCAACCCACCCTCGGTCGTCAGCTCATCGCGCCGCTCCGGAACGAGCGTGACCTGATGCGGCTTCACCGTCTGCGCGATGCGAACCATCTCCGGCGACGCCGCCATCTCGATGTTGAGATGCGTGGAGACGGTGCGCTTCAACACTTCGACGTCGCGGTCCTGCATGTGGCGCCGGTCGCCGCGCAGATGAACCGTGATTCCCTGCGCGCCGGCAAGCTCGCAGATGACGGCTGCCGCAATCGGATCCGGCTCGTCCGATTTGCGCGCTTCCCGGATGGTGGCGATGTGATCGATGTTGACGGCTAAACGCATCGGTGAAGGTTAGCAGAGAGACGTTTTTCACCACAAAGACACAAAGGACACAAAGGGATTCTCTTCGTGTCCTTTGTGTCTTTGTGGTGAAAATGGTTTTACAGGATCATCCGCCGAATTCCTGCTCGAAGCAGCGGAGCCTTGAAGTTGATCAGGAGGCCGAGAGGCCACGGACCCAACTTCATGTACGTCAGCAATTGTGCCGAATGAATCGGCTCGAGCGCGGAAACTGATTTGATCTCTACGACGATCGAGGACGCGACTAGAAGATCGAGCCGATAGGAGCAATCCACCTTCACGCCTTTGTATTCAACCGGAAGAGCAACCTGCCTCGCGAATGGCATTTGCCGCAAGGTCAACTCGCGGCAGAGGCACTCCTCATACGCCAACTCCAACAATCCGGGGCCGAGCGCTCGATGTACTTCAATCGCCGCACCGATCACATCACCCGTCCTGTCTTCGCTTCTGTTCATCGTTACCCGAGGATCCCTCGGTGACCTGCAAGCCACCGAGGGAATCCACAACGAGTGGATGAATCAAAGTTCACCGCGATTGCGAGAGCTCGTCATTCCACGCCGCGTAGAGCGTCGTTCAGTGCCACACCAGTCCGACGCTGAACGTTATGTTCTGCGCTGTCTTTCCCTTCACGGTCTGGTCAAAGACGAATTGTCCGGTGACCGGCGTACCGCGATCCCCGGCGAAGACCGGCTGATAGTCGATCTCGATGACGCGAAGATCGACGCGCGGGGAGATGCGGACATCGATGCCGCCGCCGATCTTCAGCGCCAGCGCGGTGGTGTGGTCCTTGAGCACGAATTCGAACGGTCCCGTTGACGTCTCCGTGTCGTCGTCCGTCAGCCGCGCCACGCCGGCCATGACATGAGCGTACGGACGCCAGGCTCCGAAGTCGCGGCGCGTTTCGAGGCCGCTCACCAGAACGTACGTCCGTTCACGGTAGCTGCTCGTATCTGTATGAGCGCCGGCGCCAGTGCCGAAGGAGTCGACGGCTCGGTCTTTGTTGAAATAGGCCGAGAAGTCGGTTCGGATGCCGAGGGTGGGCGAGAGGTTGTACTTCGCGCCGAGGTTGAAACCGTGGAAATCGCGGCGGTCGCAAAGGATGTGGCTCAGGTTCGCGCCGAGCGCGTCGATTCCATCAGCGTTACAGGGCTTGATCGTGAATGTCTCGCCGCTGTCTGTCCCGCGCAGTGCGCTTAACGTCGGTTCCTGTAGAGCATGCGACAGACTGAAGTTGAAATCCCATTTTGGCGCCGTCTGTCCGGCGGCCTGAGATACACATGCAATCGTGAGCAGGGTCATAAGCCATAATTTACGCATCGTCGTCTCCTTTTCGGTTGGGTTTGGCGACCTTACGGAGACTCGGATGCGGTGGATGTCCGGCTTGTGGAAAATCGGTCCACGTTTTCGCTAAGAGAACTTCAGGCGATTCCTAAGATGAACGCGAAAGCCTTTGAATTCGGCGACTTCCGGCTCGATCCGAGCGATTGCAAATTGCTCAGTCCCGGAGGACCGGTGGCGCTGACACCGAAGGCATTCGACCTTTTGGTGCTCCTGATCGAGAACCGAGGACGTCTGATCGAGAAGGAAACTCTGATGAAGCGCCTCTGGCCGGATGCCTTTGTCGACGAGGCCAACCTCGCCAACAACATCTCGCTGCTCCGCAAAGCGCTCGGCGACAGCGCGAACATGATCGAGACCGTTCCCCGGCGTGGCTACCGATTCGCTGGCGAGGTTCGGGAGCAGGGTGCTCCTCCCGTAGTTGCGGTGCCGGCGCGAACGCTCCGATGGCGCCTGGTCGCCGCCGCGTCGGCGCTGTTCGTTCTCGGCTTGGCCGCGGCATTCCTCGCTGGCCGCGCAGTCTGGCGCCGCGAGCTCCCGCGATTTACGCAGGTCACATTCCGCCGCGGCCTGGTATGGGGTGCGCGTTTCGCGCCCGACGGCCAGACCATCGTCTACAGCTCGGCCTACGAAGGGAAGCCGGCCGAGTTGTTCGTTACGCGCGCGGGACAAGCGGTGTCACGTCCGCTGAACATCGCCAACGCGCATCTCCTCTCGATCTCGAGCCGCGGCGATCTCGCGCTGTTGACCAAACCGCGGGAGATGCTCTTCATTGCCGTGGGCACGTTGGCGCGCGTGCCGCTCGCGGGTGGCGCGCCGCGCGAGATCGCCACTGACGTGCAGGATGCCGATTGGTCGCCCGACGGCAATCAGCTCGCGCTCATTCGATGGAATGGCAACACTATTCAGCTCGAGTATCCCGCCGGCCGCGTGCTCTACAAGACGCCGCGGCCTGGGTGGATGAGCGCCATCCGCGTTTCGCCCGGCGGCGATCAGGTGGCCTTTTTGCTCCACGAGTCGGCCCTGCTCGATGACCGAGGCCAAGTCATCGTGCTCGATTCCGCCGGAACGATCGTGCGGCGTTCCCGCGAGTTCGCCAGTGCCAATGGATTGGCCTGGCGGGATGACGAGATCGTGGTCAGCGCGTCGGCGACGGACACGAACAACGATCTCTATTCGATCGATCGCGCCGGAGCCGATCATCTCATCGCCCGCGGCCCCGGCCGTTTCAATCTTTTCGACGCCGCTCACTCAGGCGCGATCCTCGCCTCGCGCGAGGACGGCCGCATTGGAATCATCATCCGCGCTCCACGCGAATCCTCCGAGCGCGAGCTGTCGTGGCTCGATGGCTCATGGGTCCGCGACATCTCCGCCGACGGCCGCACGATCCTCTTCGATGAAGAAAACGCCGGCGGAGGGTCGACGGCGCGCGTTCTCATACGCACTGTCGACGGCGCTCCTGCCACCGACCTCGGGCCCGGCAATGCCGTCGCACTTTCTCCCGACGGCAAGTGGGCGCTGGCGCGGCAGCGTTTCATGCACCCGCCTCGCCTTGTGCTCATTCCGACGGGCGCTGGTCAGCCACGCGTCGTTAGGACCGGCAATATCGAACCCGCGGAACGAGTGGCGTGGACGCCCGACGGCCGGCAATTGGTCATGGTTGGAAATGCGCCCGGACGTCCGCAGCGAACCTATCTGTGTGATCTGACGACAGGTCAGATTCGTCCTCTCACCGCCGAGGGAGTGCTAGGGACGCTTAACGATGGTGTCTCGGTGATCGCGAATCGGAAGTTCTATCCATTCGCCGGCGGTCCGCCGAAAACGATTCCCTCCCTTCAGCCGGACGAACGGATTCTGCGCTTCGATGGCAAGTCCGTCTGGACCAGCACGGACAACACCGTCTTTCGAATCGACCTGGCCACCGGTCAGCGCGACAGGATCACTGACTATCGTTCCGGAAGGCCGCAGCAATCACTTTTCACCGGCCCGCCGCTCCTCTCCGCCGATGGCCGCGCATATGCCTACACGTACGTCACCGCCACGTCGGACTTGTACGTCGTGGAAGGCGCGCGCGCTCCGATGCGTTGATCGCACGGCAATGCTCTATCGCTTCGACAACATCGAGAAATCGTACGGCCCGCATGACATCGTCAAAGGGGCGACGTGGCAGCACAATCCGGGCGAGAAGGTTGGACTCGTCGGCCGCAACGGCGCGGGGAAGACGACGCTTTTCCGGCTGCTCCTGAAACAGGAAGACACCGATCGCGGAGACGTTCTTCGCGCCTCGGGCCTCACGATTGGTCACGTCGGGCAGCATCTCGACGCGGAGCCGGGGATGTCGCTCTTCGATTACGTGGAGACGGCGTTCGCCAACGTTCTCGCAATCGAGCGAAAGATGCGCAACATCGAGCACGATCTTGCCGATGCCACGAAGAGCGCGGCCGAGCACGAGAAACTGCTCGGCAAGTACGCGACGCTGCAACACGATTTCGAGCACGCCGATGGCTACACGCTGCATGCAGAAGTCGAGCGCGTGCTGACAGGTGTCGGCTTCGCGAAAAGTGAATGGGAACGGCCGATCGCAGCGTTCAGTGGCGGACAGCAGAACCGGGCCATGCTTGCACGCGTTCTCCTGACTGACGTTGACTTGCTGCTTCTCGACGAGCCGACGAATCATCTCGACCTCGCCGGCATCGAGTTTCTCGAAGGCTTCCTGCAATCCTTCAAAGGAAGCTATCTCCTCATCTCGCACGATCGAACGTTTCTCAATCGAACCGTCCAGAAAATCGTCGAGCTCGCGCACGGAAAACTGATCGAGTATCCCGGCAACTACGAGCGCTTCCTCGAATTGCGTACCGAACGGATGGAGAAGATGGCTGCTGACTACGAGCAGCAGCAGGAACTGATCGACAAGACGAAGGACTTCATCCGCCGCAATCTCGCCGGTCAGAAAACGAAGCAGGCCAAGTCACGCCGCAAGATGCTGGCGAAGCTCGATGAGGTGGAACGTCCAGAGACGGACGAGACGCTGGCGAACTTCAAGCTGGAAGCGGGTCCGCGCTCGGGGGCTGTTGCGCTGACCGCGGACCACGTCACGGCCGGCTACGGCGACAAAGCGATCGTCCACGACCTCTCGATGACGATCCGCCGCGGCGAGCGCTACGCAATCATCGGTCCGAACGGCTCCGGGAAATCGACGCTGCTGAAAACGTTCGCGGGCCGGCTTCCGCCGCTCGATGGCGCGATCCAATACGGCCACAACGTCCAGGCCGGCTACTACGATCAGACCCTCGGCGATCTCAATCCGGAAGGCAACGTGATCGACGAAGTGTGGAACCTCGATCACTCGCAGACCGAAGAGCAGGTGCGCAGCTATCTGGCGCAATTTTCGTTCTTCGATGATGACGTCTTCAAGAAAACGCGCGATCTGTCCGGCGGCGAAAAGGGGCGGCTGGCGCTGGCGAAGATCATCTACACCGGCGGCAACGTCATGCTCCTCGACGAGCCGACGAACCATCTCGACGTCTACACACGCGAAGCGCTTGAAGAAGCGCTGGAGCGTTTCACCGGCGCGCTGATCGTCGTGTCCCACGATCGTTACTTCATCGATCGCGTCGTCGAGCATTTGATTCTGGTCGACGACGGAGTCGCGGGAGTGTTCGACGGAAACTACAGCGAGTACGCCGAAAAATTGAAGGCGGGCATCGCGCTCGAAGCGCGCGCGGAACGCATGGCACCGGCACCCGCACAGACGCGTTCGCACGCAAAATCGAGCAGTGACGCGGCCAGCTCGCCCCAAGCCAACGCTCCGAAAGTTGATCGCTCCGAACAGAAGAAGCGCGAGAAGCGAATCCGCAAAATCGACGAAGAGATCGCCGATCTCGAATCGCGCATCGCCGCCGCCGAACGCGAGCGCGAGCGCAACGATCTCCTCCTCTGCTCCGAAGAAGTCTTCCGC
The DNA here is from genome assembly GCA_963719365.1 of Thermoanaerobaculia bacterium. Lineage (GTDB taxonomy): Bacteria > Acidobacteriota > Thermoanaerobaculia > Gp7-AA8 > Gp7-AA8 > JADGNZ01. The sequence goes on from OY970380.1 coordinate 5,709,656, forward strand.
GACGGCGACCGCAGCAAGAAGATCCAATCGCAAAATGCCGATCTCAAAGCGATGGTCGAGCTGTTGTACGGAAAATGGGAAACGCTGAGCAAAGAGAAAGAAGAGCTGGCGGGGGCCGTGGCGTAGGTTTGCGGTCGCGCGGTCTCGCGGGGTTGCCAAGTTGACCGGTTGCCGAGTCACCTGAAGGGTTGCTTGGTTACGCGGTTGCTGAGTACGCTGCGCAAACATGAATCCCGACGATCGGCAACCCGGTAACCCGGCAACTCAGCAACCAGGCAAGGCAGCAACCCAACTCACCACCCGCGCGACCCCACAACCGCGAGACCGCGAGACCGCAAGCATCATCGCCATCGGTTCGGAGATGCTTGGGCCGACGCGCATCGATACAAACTCGCTCAAAGTCACCGCGGCATTCGAGTCGTTCGGCATCGGGGTCGTGCGCAAAACGGTCGTCGGCGACAGGCAGGAAGAGCTGGTCGATGAGATCCGGCACTCGCTCGATCACTCCAGCATCCTGATCACTTCTGGTGGACTTGGGCCGACCGAGGATGACATGACGCGCGATGCGCTGGCCGAGGCGTTGGGGCTGGAGATGGAGATCGATTACGGGATCGTGGAGCGGCTGGAGAAGCGATTTGCGGCGCGTGGCTGGGTGATGCCGGAGGTTAACAAGCGTCAGGCGAACGTCTTCATCGGGCAGACCATGCTGCCGAACGAGCGAGGCACTGCGCCCGGATTTCACATCGAGAAGGGCGGTAAACACATCTGGGTTTTTCCGGGCGTGCCGCATGAGTTGGAGTGGATGGTTGCGTCGTATCTTGTGCCGTGGCTGGCTTCGATCACTTCGGGGCAATCCCGATTCCGGCGCGTCCTGAAGATCGCAGGCATGACGGAATCGGGCGTCGAAGAGAAGCTGAAGCCTTACTACACGGCGCATCCGGAACCGCTGACGATCCTGGCGACGATGGGACAGACGGAATTGCATCTGGCCGAGGATGGTGCGGAGGTGGAGGCGCGCGCGGTGATTGCTTCGCGCGAGAACGAGTTGCGCGAACTGTTCGGCGACAAGATCTTCGGCGCCAACGATGACATGCTCGAAGGCGTGGTCGGCCGGATTCTGACAGAGCGCGGCGAGACCGTCGCGACGGCGGAGTCGTGCACCGGCGGGCTGCTGGCGTCGCGCATCACCGATGTTCCGGGATCGTCCGCCTACTTCATGGGCGGCGCGGTCTGCTACACCGCGGCGGCGAAGAAGGATCTGGCTGGCGTCGATCCGGAGTTGATCCGCGAGCATGGCGAGGTGTCGGAGCCGGTAGCCATCGCGCTCGCGCGCGGCGCGCGCGAGCGCTTCGGCACGACGTACGGCATCGGCGTGACCGGCATCGCCGGGCCGGGCGGTGGGACGGAGGCAAAGCCGGTCGGAACCGTCCACATCGCGGTGGCAGGACCGAACGGCCACAAGCATCGCAAACTGTTCTGGCCCATCGAACGGATCCTCTTCAAACGCATCACCACGCAGTCCGCGCTCGACCTGCTGCGATTGTTCATCGTGCGCACGTAGCGTACAATTCGTGTGTATGAAGCGCATGAATGTAGTGATCGATCGCGAGGCGCTGGAACTGGCTAGACGGTTGACCGGGAAGAAGAACTATTCCGAAACGATCAATCACCTCGTCGCGCAAGCCGTACGACAGGAGAAATTGATGAAGGCAATCGACGCGATCACCGCTGATCCGGACTTTTGGTGGCCGGGATACGTCGAAGAGCAAGCGCCCGATGTCGCGGAATACTTGAAAAAGAAAGAGATGCGGCGCAGCCCGGTGCTCTAGGGGAGACCTCGGGGGGGGGCCGCCGGGAGTTATCACTCACGCAGGCGCGCTCGCACTTTGGACTTGCCCATTATCCGCACTTCACCAACTCGGTTTTCTCGGTACATAACGCGAACCGCTCTGTTTAGACCGGCATGCCTGCGCAGGAATGGGACGTCGCGGAACTCAAGCGCTCACCTCTGGAACTGGAACCGCGCTCACTGCACCTGCAGCGGCACGAACCACAATCTCCTTCTTGATATCCTCACTGAGCTCGACGAGTTTCAGGTTCTCCTGCTGCAACACAGACCACTCGGCATTGAAACCGCGTTCAATCAATTCCTTCCAGCGAACGAGCAAAACCTCCGACCTTTCAAACTCGGACCTTCGAACAATACCCAGAACTGATCGACCGACATTATACAAAATCCTATTTGATATGAATTCGCCGTCGACAGAAATCATCGGTGACCGCTGGCCTCGGGTCGCCAGCCAGTTGGACATCTGCGCCTTATCCATGTCCATAACGTGAAGGAGCCCGTCATGCAAGGCGTTAAAACGCGAACTCATTCGCTTGTAGTTCACATAGCGCCCAACCTTTTGAACCGGCCATGCGACGCTCATCAGCGCCTCCTGCACGTACATGAGTTCACGAAGAAGAACTTCGATGTGACGCCGACCGGCTTCGGTAAGGGTAAGGACGTCGAGTGAGTTAAAAGCATCAGCCGCGGTTGGGTAACCATATTTTCCGTCGACCCATACAAGCGGTGCTTTCTGAAACAATAACGAATTGATGGCACGCCATAGAAGGTCTTCAGTAAATGCCAGATCCGCCGTTTGGACGGTGCGCAAAATATTCGACACAGTGCGCTGTCCGGCGATATCCTTGAGCGCGTAGGTAACTTGCAAAATCCGAAGAAGCGCTAATGATAGGCCATTATCGACAGGGCTTGCAAACACGTTGTGAACATAGAGGTCCTGAGCCGACATCTCGACATCGCGGGTGCCGTTGTCCACCAATACACAGCGGAGAATTTCGTCATGATAGTGAGCTTCGCCATCGAACCGAATGACATTATTCACAAAAACTCTTTCCATTAAGTAAAGGCCAAGCCGTATGCTCGCGCCGCAAAGTGCGCCAAGCGCGTCGATCGTACGAGGAGCCGCCTCCCAGAGTTCTAGAAAATAATCCAGTCGTTTCTTGAGCGCATCGCGATAAAGTGCTGGTTCTAGTTCGCGAACATCCTCTCGGGAGTCCCAATTCGTCTGCCACCAAATCAGTCGCTCGCGAATGATCTCCATTGGGCCAGCGCCAGCATGGTCTATGTGACCAAATACGAATGCGGCGTTAGATTCCCACTTCTCGAACGTAGTCAACCGCAGCGGCACGAGCGTCTTGATGTGCGCGGTTTCTTGCGCCGACACAATGATTTTTAGCAGAGCCAGTTGTGCATCAGGCCGCAGGCTGTCGATGTTGTCAAAGATGAAAACGATGCATGCAGGGTCGTGCCGCACTTCGTCCTTCACGTAAGATAGAAGTGTCATGGCGTACAGAATCTGCTCATCGAGGTCTCGGCCGTCGCCGTTCATCAGATCGCGCTCGACGTAGTCTAGAAGGCGATCAGCCTTCTGTTGCGGTTCCAACTGTGCCCAATCGAAAGAGCGAGCGCAGTACTGGACGAAACCAGCAAAACGCGCCAACCCGGTATCGGCAGGACGTTTGATGACGAGCAAGCGGAGGTTTTCAACCTCGCCAGCCACGCTAAAAATGTTGCGCAGGACCGACTGGACCACGGCGAGGAGGTCCTTGCGGAATATGTGTTCCAATCCCGAGACCGAATCAATTAGTGCGTAAGTATTAAAGTCACGCGAGATCACCAGCGGCGTGCAACTCGTGCGGTTTACGTTGCGACACTGCGTGCAGAGAGCGGTTCGTTCCCGCTCAAGAACTTCTCGAATCCAACGAGCCACGGAAGTCTTACCACTGCCCATTTCGCCCGTGATAACGTAAGTTGAGTAATCGCCCCAAGCCAGACAACCAAAAAGCATCCTCTCGTATACTTCCAAATCATGTGTGTTGAAGCGGCTGGCAGTTTCTGTGCGGACATTGTCTGGCCCGACATGGCGGGCCCACTTTCCGCGCCGCGGTATCGGTGACCCGCCCTCGGTGCGACAAGGCTTGTAACCGATCGGGCCCGGGCTCGCCTGCTGAAGAATGTTCTGAACAACGTTTCCGACAGCCTGGTTGAAGTCGGCGTTGTACTCAACTGGGTACTCAACGTTAATCCGCTGTATCTTCCGCATTAGAAAAGGCCTTTCTCGTAAGTTGGAGTGCGGCGATAGCATTCATGCAGGAAGTGTTTCGCTGCTGCAATTGGGCGGACAGGGCCGACTCCAACAGTCGTTGCATTCGGGCAATATCAAGGGCTCGAATGGTCGCGAGATCCTCCTCCTCCAGCAGAGCCGGTGCGGCCAGAATGAATTGACGTCGATGCCGTTCGCGCAGCTCCTGCCATTCGCGATGAATCGAGGAGGAGAGCCGATCTTGCACATCAAGGTCAATTTCGCTCATGGCGGCAAGAAGCTGAAGGGAGTGGATGATTCTGTCCAGTGGCAGTAGGTAGTCGCGCCGAAGTCCGCCGCGTGTCTCTTCAGCGGCCTCTTCTCGCTGGCGTCGCCCGACAATGAACTCGACGACGATCGCAACCAAGAGCGTGCTGACGATCATCTTGGTCCACTCCTCGACGAACTTGTCGGGAGCCAGTCCTACGTCATTCCAGAACCATGCGATCGGCGCGATCGTGATGGCAGTTATTACGAGCAACCATAGAGGCCACTTTCGGCCGAAGTGATGCCGAAGAAGAACAGCCAGTGCGACGCCTTTGCGGCGTCGCTGAATTTCAGACGACATTGCGGAGTGGACCGAGAGCCATTATTCCGCTCTTCGTACGGTTTGCGCAAGTCCTAATTGAGGCGGTATTCGACGTTTAGGATTGCTGAGTGAACATTTCAGGCTTGGCAGTCGGTTGTCGAACTTTAGTCGTCCGCGATTAACGACGCTGGTTGCACGGTTGTTTCTCTCGTCAGGTCGGTTGTTGTGTTAAGGCGGCTATCGGCGTTGCCAACGATGTGCTTCTCCGCAGCAGCGCGTCAGGGATTGGCTCTTCTTCACGGCGATCACGACTACGACTACATCGCGCAACTCTTCCCGCTGCGCGCGCGGAACGTCATCCCTTCCGCATCAGCAGCACGTTCGTGATCACGTCGTTGTAGAGGACGACGAGCATCAGCGCGGCGAGGACTGCGAAGCCGGCCTGCTGGATGCGCTCTTTCACACGCAGCGAGAGGTCGCGGCGCGCCACGCCTTCGATGACCAGGATCATGATGTGGCCGCCATCGAGGACGGGGATTGGCAGGAGATTCATGATGCCGAGCTGCATCGAGATCATGGCCATCAGTGCGATGGTATTGATCCAGCCGCGGCGCACCATCTCTCCGGAAATGCGCGCGATCGAGATCGGCCCGCTCAGCTCTTTCACGCTTCCTTCGGCGCGGAAAAGGCGGCCGAGCGTGATGAACGTGTAGCGCAGCATCTTCCAGTTCTGCGCGACGCTGTCCTGAATCGCCGGGAAGAACGACAACTTGTGAACCTCGGTCGGCGGAATGAAGCCGCGGTACGGATCGGTAGGATCGGGTTTGGCTGCGGCCAGCGTGGTGTGAAAACGCGTATTGCCGCGGGTGACGTCGAGGCTTGCGGCCGCGCCTTTCGTTGCTTCGAGGATGGCATCGAGCTCGGCCAGTTGCGAAACCGGTTTGCCGTTGATGGCGACGATGCGGTCGCCGGTGCGGATGCCGGCAACAGCGGCGGGCGAGCCGGGTTTGACGCGGCCAATCGTAGTGTCGAAGTAGGGAAGGATGCCGGCGCGGCCGACTGGACCGAATTCGCTATCCTCTTTCTCCGGCGTCATCGTCGTCGTTCGCGTTTGTCCGTTGCGAACGTAATCGACGCGAAGGGGAGAGCCTCCATGCATGCTGATGGCGAGGCGCATGTCATCGAAGTCGTCGATCTTCTCGCCGTTCATCGCCACGATGCGGTCCCCGGCCAGAAGGCCCGCGCGCGCCGCCGGTTTCCCGGGCGTGACGCCGCCGACGATAGGACGCGTGATCAGCGACTCCGTTCCGACCATGCTGATCAGAGCCACAAAAGCGATGGCGATGATCACGTTCATGAACGGTCCGGCCACGAGGATCAGAAAGCGCTGCCATTTCGGCCGTGAAAGAAACTCGTCGGGACTGCCGGTCTGGTTCTCTTCGGGAGTGTCGCCCGCCATGCGGACGTAGCCGCCGAGGGGGATGAGCGAGACGCGGTAATCAGTGGCGCCGCGTTGGAATCCGAACAGGCGCTTGCCGAAGCCGAACGAGAAGACCAGCACGCGGACACGGAAAAGTTTGGCGACGAAGAAGTGTCCCGACTCGTGGGCGAAGATCAGGAAGCCGAGGACGAGAACGAAGCCGAGAAGGTTGGTGACGATGTTTTGCATGTTCGTGGGTGCGCGGATTCGCCGGTCAGATTAGCGCTTTATGTAGAGACGGACCAAATCAACGAATCGACTGCTTCTCCGCAACAACAATTGTCCGCGCTTCTTTCCTCGCCCATCCATCCCAGGCCAGGGCGTCCTCGACGGTCGCGATCGGGGCGATGCGGCCGGCGTGCCGGTCGAGCACCCGCGACACCATCTCTACGATTCCTGTGAACGGAAGTTCCCCAGCCAGGAAGCGCTCGACGGCAATCTCGTTGGCGGCGTTGAGCACGGCAGGCATGGAGCCACCGGCGCGGCAGGCTGCATACGCAAGCTCGACTGCCGGGAAACGTCCAGCGTCGACGGCGGTGAAATCGAGCGAGCGGATCTTCGCCAGATCGAGCCGCGCAAACGGGGCGGCGATGCGCTCGGGATAAATCAGCGCGTATTGAATCGGGAACTTCATATCGGTCGTCGAGAGCTGCGCGATGAACGAGCCGTCGACGTATTCGACCATCGAGTGCACGATCGACTGCGGATGGATGAGGATGTCGATGGCCGAGGGTGGCATCGAGAAAAGATGATGCGCCTCGATCACCTCGAGCCCTTTGTTCATCATCGTCGCGGAGTCGATGGAGATCTTGTTGCCCATTTTCCAGGTGGGATGGGCGAGTGCGTTGGCGATGGTGATGTTCTCGAAGGTGGCGAGATCGCGCCGCAAGAACGGACCGCCCGACGCCGTAAGCACTATCCGCAGCACCTCGGCGTGCGCACCGCAGCGAAGTGCCTGATGCACAGCGTTGTGCTCGGAGTCGACGGGGAGGATCTCGCCGCCGTGATCAGCCGCGGCGCGCGTCATCACGTCGCCGGCCGCAACGAGGACTTCTTTGTTGGCGATGCCGACGCGCTTGCCGGCTTTCAGCGCCGCGTAGACCGGTGGGATGCCCGCCGCGCCAACGATGGCGGCAATCACCGCATCGGCCCCCGGCATCGACGCGACCGCAGAAGCACCGTCCGGGCCGCAAACGATCTCGACGCGTCGCTTCACGCGGCTGCGCAGCGCGGCCACATCGTCGGGATTGCGAACGGAAACGAGCTCCGGCGCGTAGCGCTCGATCTGCGAGGCGAGGAGATCGAGGTTGCCGCCCGCGGCAAGACCGACCACGCGAAGCGCATCAGGAAAAGCGTCGACGACGTCGAGCGTGGAACGCCCGACAGAGCCGGTGGAGCCGAGGATGGAGATGTTTCGCATTTGGAGTCGTCAGCGGCCAGAGGTCAGCGGTCAGGAGATCAACGGTCTTGCCGCTGACCACCGGCCGCTGGCCACTCTATGCGGACATGATCTTGAAGCTCTTGAAATCGTGCTGGATCAGGAACCAGTACGCGTACAGAATCGGTGTCGTGTAGAAAATCGAATCGAAACGGTCGAGAAAACCGCCGTGACCAGGGATGAGCGTGCCGGAGTCTTTTACATCGGCGGAGCGCTTCCACATCGACTCCGCCAGATCGCCGACCACTCCCGCGACGGAGAGAATCGTACCGGCGATGATCGTGTGGATGAGCGGAAAGTTGTGGAAGAAGGTCAAGTGAATGATGAGCGCCGTAGCGATGGATGTGGCCACACCGCCTGCGAGCCCTTCGACCGTTTTCTTCGGGCTGATGCGCGGAGAGAGTTTGCGTTTTCCGAACGTGCGGCCAAAGTAGTACGCGCCTGCGTCGCCGAGCCAGACCACGAGCAGTAGAAAGAAGACGAGCTTCCAGCCGTCGGCGAAATCGTCGTGCAGCCGGATGAGCGAGCCGCCGAGCATCCCGACGTAGAGCGTGGCAAGAATGGCAATCGCGCTCGACGGAAGCGCATCCTCGAGATCGCCGCGCGAGACGACGTACGACGCCGGAATCAGCAACAACGCTACGAAGACGCCCATCTCCACCGACACCGATTCGAGGATGAACGCGGCCACGATGAAGAGCATGATCGCGATGCAAAGCACCACCGGAATGCGATAACCCTTCCGGGTTCCCAGCACGAGAAACTCGTACAACGCCAGCGCGGCGACGAGCGCGATGGCCGCATCGAAGACATACGGATTCGCCCAGCCCACGATCCAGATGGCGAGGGGAGCGGCGATGAGTGCTGTGAGCTCACGCTTCATGGACGGAGATCAGAGATCGGAGAGAAGAGGTCAGGGCATTCCGTCCTGATCTCTGATCCCTGCCTCTGCGTTTCCCTTCAGCTCTGCTTGCCATCGGCCTCGATGAACATCTGGGCGTCGGATTCATCGACGGCGCCGTAGCGGCGGTCGCGCGATTGAAAATCAATGATGGCTTCGAAGAGATCGCGGCGTCGAAAGTCCGGCCACAGCACTTTGGTGACGTGAATCTCGGCGTACGCGATCTGCCAGAGCAGAAAGTTCGAGACGCGCAACTCGCCGCTCGTGCGGATGAGAAGGTCGGGATCATCGATGTTGGCAGTGTAGAGATGATCGGAGAAAAATTGCTCGTCGATCTGGGCATCACTCATCTCGCGCTCGCGCAGGACACCCATGATGCGGTTGACCGTGTCGACGATCTCGGCGCGGCCACCGTAGTTGAGCGCAATCTGGAAGAGGAGCCCGCTGTTGCGCGCTGTCTGATCCGCCGCGTATTTGAGCTCGCGCTGCACCGAGGGATCGAGACCCTCGACGCGTCCGATCGCGGTGAAGCGGATGTTGTTGTCCATCAGCGTGGCCAGCTCTTTTCGGAGGTACTCCTTGAGCAGCATCATCAAGGTGGCGACTTCGAATCGGGGGCGCTTCCAGTTTTCCACGGAGAAGGCGTAGAGCGTCATGACGCCCAGCTCGAGCCGGGCCGCGGTCTCGACGATCTCGCGTACGGACGCGATTCCGGCGCGGTGCCCTTCGACGCGCGGAAGATTGCGTGACCGCGCCCAGCGCCCGTTGCCGTCCATGATGACGGCGATATGCCGCGGCAGGCGCTTGAAGTCGATTCGGTCGAGGAGCGTTTCCTCGATCGAGCCTGGTTCAGCGAGTTTTCGCAGATCGATCATCTGGAGCCGGGGATGGTATCGCAAAGCCGCGCGGCTGCGGGGCGCGTTTCTCCAGCGAGTCGATCGAGCTACCGTCTTGAAATCTGTGCGACCGCCACTTGGAGACGAGTCACACGTAGATCGAGTCCTGCAACAATCCGCTCGAACTTCTCGTCGACTCGGTCGACCTTCTCATTGGCCAGGGTCACACCGTCGGCCACACCCTTGATGAGGCGCCGCATGTCTTCGGCCGTGGCTACGAACAACAGCCGTGTATCGGCGTGGGCGGCTGCGATCTCTTCATGAGTCTCCCGCCGCAGCGCTTCGGTCGTCATTTGGATTTGTTGCCGCGTTTCCTCATGGATGGTTGCGTACTCGTCGCGGATCTGTTGCCGTGTTTCCTCATGGGCGGCTGCGTTCTCTTCGCGGATCTCCTGCCGCATCGCGTTGGTTGTGGTCTCAACATACCGTCGCGTTTCCGCGTGAGCGACCGCATTTTCCTGACGCGACGCTTCGATCGTAGATTCAACGTACCGACGCGTTTCCGCGTGAGCGGCCGCATTTTCCTGACGCGACGCTTTGATCGTAGATTCAACGTATCGTCGTGTTTCCGCGTGAGCGGCTGTGCTCTCTTCGCGGATCTCCTGACGCAGCGACGCGATCGTCGTCTCTACACGTAGTAGCGTCTCAGCGAGAACCGCGGCGGTTTCCTGCCGTAGCGCGTCGGTCGTCTTCTCGACGTTTTGCCGCGTCTCTACGTGAGCAGCCGCGTTCTCGCTACGCATTTCTTGGAGCAGGTGTTTGAGATCTTCATCCATGACTCGAATATCGTACCTCGGCTACTTCGAACCTACTCCTCGTAGAACGGGCTCAGTACCGAACCTCCCACAACGTCAGCCCCTTCGCCGGAGCCGTCCACCGCGCCACTTTCCAGATTGCCTCCGGCTCCACTTTTCCGCGGCCAATCTCGATCAGCGATCCGGCGATGCGGCGGACCATCGATCGAAGGAAGCCGTCTGCACTGACGGTGATCGTGATCGCTGCGCCGTCGCGAACGATGTCGATCGCTGTGATCGTCCGTTCGGTCGAGCTCACCTCGGGACCGGCCACGGTGAAGATGGCGAAGTCATGGCTGCCGAGCAACTGCTGTGCGGTTGCGTGCATCAGCGCGGCATCAAGTGGTTGGGGGACGTGCGCGCTTGTTTCCGCGGTGAAGACGTCGGCAACTTCGTCATTCCAGATCCGGTAGACGTAGGTCTTCGACTTGGTGGTGAAGCGGCAGTGGAAATCGTCCGCGACACTTTCGACGTCAATGATGCGAATGTCACGCGGTAACAAATCGTTGAGGCCGCGCCGGAAGCCGCGCATCTCGATGTCGAATGGCGCGTCGAAATGGGCGCGTTGCGCTCGCGCGTGGACGCCCGCGTCCGTGCGCCCTGCGCCTTCGATGCGGATCGAGGCTCCGAACATCGTCGACAGCGCCTGCTCGATCACGTCCTGGATTGCCGTGGCATTCGTCTGCGACTGCCAGCCGGCGTAGCGCGTGCCGAGGTATTGAATCGTGAGCAGGAGACGCACGAGCGCTATTTTGTGCTTGCGATGCTGATGATCGTCGCGTCGCTGAGTTGTGTCGTAGCACCGTCGGTCACGTACACCAGCCGGGCTTCGATCCTCACAGGCTTGGTGCGTTTGTCAGGCTGGATTCCTCTCAGGATCAGGGAGGAGTCATCCAGGTCTTCGCTGGCAATCGAGCCGGCGGAGCGAGGCACCAGCATCGAAACCTCATACTCCTTGCTGGCTGAAGACGTCTTGATATCGGTGACGGCAAATTCGAGGAAATCGTTCACCGAACTGAAGGTTGCGTGGTTCAAACCACCGCCCACGACCGGCTGCATGATCTGATGTTTCTTCAGCAGGTCATCTTTCATCCTGGCAACGAGAGCGGCGTCCTGCGCAACGGCCTTTTTTTTCACGGGCACGCCGCCGGCGAGCGACGCGTAGCTGCAGAGTGTTTTTTTGTCTGCGTTGGCCGGGGAGTGGAAGGTGACGCGAGTCGCATCACCGCTTTTTTCCGCGTGGACGTCCAATCCGTCAGCTTGGATGAGGCCTTTGTCGGGCACCGACCACTCCATTACCACTCCGGCCTTCCCAAGGAGGCTCGGCAGCCGTTCAACGGTGGCCTGCGGCGTGAGAGTGGTCAGAACGAATGTGGCTGAGGACTTGCCGTCCGAGGTGTAGTTCGTCGCGCAAGGTGGTTCCTGAGCGAATAGCTGTCCGGCAGAAAAGGCGAGCAGGAGTGTGGCCGCGGATCGAAGAATTCTCAGGCGCATGGCCCCAAAGAACCTCTGCGCGCGCGGCCGTAATCCCCGAAGGAGCGGGCCGGACTTACAATTCGGGGCGATGAAATACTGGCTGATGAAGTGCGAGCCCTCCGCGTATTCGATCGATGACCTGGCCCGCGACGGCACCTCGAGTTGGGAAGGCGTCCGCAACTATCAGGCGCGCAATTTCATGCGCGACGAGATGAAGGCTGGCGATCGCGTCCTTTTCTACGCTTCGAACTCGGATCCGTCCGGCGTTACCGGCATCGCCGAGATCAGCCGCGAGGCCTATCCCGACAAGTTTGCATTGCAAAAGGGCCACGATTACTTCGACCCGAAGGCAACCAGCGACAACCCGATCTGGTACATGGTCGACATCCGCTTCGTCGAAAAGTTCCCGCACATCGTTTCGCTGGAGACGTTGAAGTCCGCGCCAGGCCTCGAGGAAATGGTCGTGACGAAGAAAGGCTCGCGTCTGTCGATCCAGCCGGTGACGAAGAGCGAGTTCGGCATCGTGCGCGCGCTGGGCCGCAGCAAATGACGCGATTCGAGATTGTCGCGGGCGACATCACGAAACTCGATGTCGATGCGATCGTGAACGCTGCGAACACGTGGCTGCTCGGTGGTGGCGGCGTCGATGGAGCGATCCATCGCGCTGCCGGTCCCGAGCTTCTCGCCGCCTGCCGCCTCCTCGGCGGCTGCGCAACCGGCGACGCGAAGATCACGCCCGGCTTCCGGCTTCCGGCGAAGTACGTCATTCATGCCGTCGGTCCGGTCTGGCACGGCGGCGATCGTGGCGAGCCGGCGTTGCTTGCGTCGTGCTACCGCCGAAGCCTCGAGCTGGCGCTGGCCAACGACGTGCGCTCGATCGCGTTTCCGGCGATCAGTTGCGGCGTCTACGGCTATCCGATCGATGCGGCGGCGGAGATTGCGGTGGGCGAGACGGAGCGCGTGCTCGCCGGTAGCGAGTCGATCGATCGCGTTCTCTTCGTTGCGTTCGGCGAGGACGTCCGGCGCGCGCTGGAACGCTCCTTGCGGAAATGATTCGCAGAGGAGCGCGCAATGTCCGAAGAAGCCTACGAGCCGGTTTCCTGCGATTACCACGATGAGCTCGAAGCCGCAGCGATGCACAAAGAGAATATCGACATCGAGTTCGACCTCGCCGGCGTCACGCAGCACGAGCACGGAAGAATTGCGGATGTCTATACGGCCGATGGCGCCGAATTCGTGAAGTTCGTCGGCGCAACCGGACCGATCGACATCCGGTTGGATCACATCATTTCGATTTCGAGGGAGTAGGGGGTCGGGGGTGGGGAGTGGGAGATCAGAGAATCAGAGATCAGAGGACCAGAGATTAGGGACCAGGAAATAGCTATCGGTATCGGTTTCCTGTCTCTGATCTCTAGTCTCTAGTCGCTGTTCTCTGTCCTTTGATCTTCCAGGCCCCACACCCAACTCCCCACTCCCCACCACCCGGTGCTACCCTATTCACGCCATGCCTAAGTTCTTCTTTTACGCCGGCACCGCCTTTTGCCTTTTTCTGGCGCTGTGCGCGGCCGCGGGATTGATGTCGCAGGCCGAGGGCGGACCGATGGTTTTCGCGGCGGTACGCGGCGCCATCGTGTCGGGAACGAATGCGGCGGCGTGGGCAATTCTGGTGGCGTTGATCGCCGGCATCGCCACTGCGGCGATCCTCATCCGGATGGCGGCGCTGCTGGCGGCGCGTAACGTTTTCGGCGCTCTCTTCGCGCTGCTTGCAACCACGGCGTCAGTCATCGCGCTGGTCTGGACGCTGTTGCTTCAGGCACGCATGCTGATGATGGTCCGGCACGGACTCGGATATGCGGAGCTTGCGCCGCTTCATTTCGCTGCGCTGATGATGCTGGGCTGCTTCGTGTCGCTGGCTTTCCTGGCGTTGCGTCCGTACTTTTCCGTGCAGGCCAGCCGCGTTCTCTCCGCGCTCGTCTTCCTGCCGTTCCCGCTTTACTGCCTAATTCTGGCGCAGGAGCTTTTCGTTTCGACGAGGCTCTCGCCGCTGCCGTCCGTTTCGCCCGCATCGAACGTCTTCTTCGGCGTCGTGGCGGTTCTCTTCTTCGCCGTGGCGATGCACTGCGTCCGCCACCGTCACATGTTCATCGAGACGACCAATCTCCGTGAGCTGCTCGACACGCGCGTCGATCGCACCAGCCGCCCCATCGGCGGCGTGGCGTTCGATTCGTAGATTACAATTCGGCGCATCCCACTCGGAGACCTCCATGAACTTGCGTGTTCCGGCCGCGATTGCGGTCCTGTGTTTTGTTTCTGCGTTCGAAGCCAGCGCCGCCGATCTGTTAAGCGATCTGCGCACGCCGTCCCTCGGCGCACCGGTCACGGTGAACAACGTCGCGCTCACGATCGGTCATCTGAAGCTGACGATGGCCAGCGGATCGGCCGCAAAACTCAGCGCGGGCGGCGAGCCGGTGGGCTTCTTCTTCAAGGGCGCCGGTCGATTTGAATATGTGGCCGAGGCGACCGAGATGCCGGTCGTGACCCGGAATGTGAAGAGCGATTCACACGCCACTCTCGCCGGCTCCACGATCAGCGAAGACGTCACGGAAGCGATGGTCTTGCTGGCCGGCGCCGCTAGCCCCGACCTCGGCATGTCGCCCGCGGGAACTTCGCTCGCGGATGATCTCAACGCCCATCAGGCTGCCTTCAAGCTCGCGCAGATCGAGCCCGGACAGCACTTGATCGCCGCGCAAAAACTCGGACTACCGGGAGCGGCAGCGTACGTCGAGATCGTCACGTCGAAGGACAAACTGATCTACCGCTACGACTCGGCTGACATGCAGGAAGAGTCGCTGACGTCGGTGCATATCCTGAACACCTATGTTTCCGACAAGACCCTCGGCGCCTATCTCTTCCCGACGACGCTTTCGTCGCAGCCGGTCGGGCGCGACGTGCGCGCGTACGCGAGGCCGGCGTTTACCATCACTGCCCTGGACTACTCCCTCACCACCGACGGCGACCACGCGAAGTTGGAGATGACGGAAACGATCGCGCCACGCTTTAGCGGTCAAAGGGCGTTCCGCTTCTCGCTCGATTCCGAGTTGATCGTCGTAGCGAATAAACCAGCACGAAGAATCAACGTCCGTTCTGTGGCTGATGAGCAGGGAAAGTCTCTCTCCTTCGCGCACGAAATCGACAACCTCCTCGTCGTGCTGCCCGCGGCAGCGACGCAGGCGTTCAAGCTGAAGTTCGTGATCGACGGCGACTTTCTGGTCCGCGAGGAAGGCGATAACGCCTGGCAGCTTGTCAACTTCTCTTGGTATCCGAAGTCGCGCAACTGGGCCGGAAACTTCTCCACAGTTCACTCGCTGATCAAGGTCAAAAAACCATTCATTCCGATTGCGCAGGGAACCCTGATCGCTCGAAAGGAAGAGGGCGATTACAACGTCGCCGAGAACATCGTCGACAAGCCGATCACGTTTCCGATTGTCGAAGGTGGCAAGTACCACATTTTCGAAGAGAAGCGGAACGATCGGATCGTTCGTGTTGCCACGTACGGAATCGCCAGCGAGAAGGCTGCGAAGACACTCACCGGACTGACATTCGCCTTCATCGAGTACTACGAATACTTCCTCGGACCATTCCCGTGGAAGGAGTTCAACATCATCCAGGTGAATACCTACGGTTATGGACAGGCGCCCGACGCCACGATGTTCATTACCAACGAGGCCTTCAACCCGCTCAAACCCTCGGACGATGGCGACTACGCCATGTCCGCCGAGCAGTACTTCTCCCAGGGAATCAATGAGCGGATCGCCCATGAGATCGCGCATCAGTACTGGGGATCCGCGGTGAAGGCGCCGAGCCTGGAGGAAGAGTGGCTGCAGGAGTCGTTCGCCGAGTACTCCGCCGGACTGCTACTGAAGAAGTTCAAAGGCGATGCGGTATTTAATCGCATGATCAACAGTTGGCGCGCCCAGGTGGTGCAGGCAGCGGCGATCGCACCCATTCCGTACGCGAATCGAATCGGCGGAGATCAATTCAGGGCACGCGCGGCGAGGACGCAACTTCTTTATGACAAAGGCCCCGTGCTGCTCGCGGCCATCCACAAGCAACTCGGCGACGAGAAGTTCCTCACATTCATGAAGTCGTACACGAAGTCGTTCCAGGGAAAGTTCGGAAGCACCGCCGATGTCGCGGGTCTTCTGGGCTTCATGACCAAGCAGGATTGGAAGCCGTTTTTCGATCAGTACTACTGGGGCTTGGCCATGCCGTAGTAGGTGGCTCGCGAATCTACGAGCAGTAGAAAAATCACGCCTTCTGCACGGAGTGCACAGACCTCGTTGCCAATTGCGGCAGCCGGACGACTAAACTCCAATCGGCGCCCTCATGTCGTTCGCTCACCTCCATCTCCACACTGAGTACTCCCTCCTCGACGGGGCCAGCCGGCCGGAAGAGCTGGCGAAGCGTGTCGCGCAGATGGGCATGCCTGCCTGCGCCATCACCGACCACGGCAACATGTTCGGGGCGGTCGAGTTCTACAACGCCATGAAGAAGGAGAAGGTGAAGCCGATCATCGGCTGCGAGATGTATGTCGCGTACGGCTCGCGCTTCGACAAGGCGGGCGTTGAAGACGGGCAGGCCGACGCCGGTGCGAACAATCACCTCATCGTCCTCGCGGCGAACAACGAGGGGTACAAGAACCTTGTCAAGCTCGTGTTGGCGGGATACACCGAGGGGTTTTATTACAAGCCGAGGATTGATAAGGAGTTGCTGAGGGAGCATCGCGAAGGGCTGATCGTTCTCTCATCGTGCTTGAAAGGGGAGGTCTCGCAGAGCCTTGCGGGCGGCAACCTCACCAAGGCCAAAGACGCCGCGCTTCAATACAAAGACATCCTCGGCGCCGACAACTTCTTCCTCGAGATTCAGGACCACGGCATTCCGGATCAGCAGAAGATCGTGCCGATGATGGCCAGGCTCGGCGAGGAGACGGGGCTTCGTCTCGTGGCCACCAACGACTCGCACTACCTCTCGAAAGACGACGCCTTCGCGCACGAAGTTCTGCTCTGCATCGGCACCGGCAAGACCCTCGGCGACGAGAAGCGGATGAAGTTTTACAGCGACGACTTCTACGTCAAGAGTCCCGACGAGATGCGCCGCATTTTCAGCGGCTACGGCGAAGCGCTCGACAACACGGTGAAGATCGCCGAGCGATGCAACGTCTCGCTCGACGTGAAGGGCTATCACCTTCCGAATTTTCCGGTGCCGCAGGGAAAAGATCTCGCTGGTTACTTTGCCGAGGTTGCACGCGCGGGGCTGGAACGGCGGCTGAAGACGGCCGCGCCACTCTTCGCCGCGAAGAAGAAAAAGCACGAGGTGCCGGAGTATCACGACCGCCTCGAGCGCGAGATCGACATCATCCGCACGATGGGATTCCCGGGCTACTTCCTGGTCGTGTGGGACTTCATCAAGTACGCGAAAGACAACGGCATTCCGGTTGGACCGGGCCGCGGCTCGGGCGCGGGATCGCTCGTCGCGTACTCGATGGGCATCACCGACGTCGATCCGCTCGATTACGACCTGCTGTTCGAGCGCTTCCTCAATCCGGAGCGTTTGTCGATGCCCGATATCGACATCGACTTCTGCATGAACCGGCGCGGCGAGGTGATCGAGTACGTGCGGCGCAAGTACGGCGCGGACAAGGTTGCGCAAATCATCACGTTCGGAACGATGGCAGCGAAGTCGGTCGTGCGCGACGTCGGCCGCGTTCTGGGCTTGCCATACGGCCTCGTCGACAAAGTAGCCAAGACCATTCCGACCGGCCCGGACGTGACGCTGCCGTCCGCCGCGAAAGACTCGCCGGCGCTGATCGAGGCGATGAAGAACGATCATGAGGTCGAGCGCATTATCGAGATCGGCTCGCGGCTGGAAGGTCTCTCGCGTCACGCCGGGATGCACGCCGCCGGTGTGGTCATCACGCCCGAACCGGTCACGAATTACGTTCCGCTCTATCGCACGAACCGCGATGAGATCTTGACGCAGTACGACATGCGCATCGTCGAGAAGATGGGTCTTCTCAAGATGGACTTCCTCGGACTGCGGACCCTGACGGTGATTGACGACGCCATCAAATCGGCGAAGGCAGTCGAAGGGGTGACGATCGACATCGACACGCTGCCGCTCGACGATCCCGAGGTCTTCCGGCTGTTTCAGGAAGGGCGGACGAAAGGCGTGTTCCAGTTCGAGTCGGGCGGCATGGTCGATCTGTTGCGCAAGTCGCATCCGACGCGCTTCGAAGATCTGGCCGCGCTCAACGCGCTCTACCGGCCCGGCGCGCTCGATGCCGGCATGGTCGACGAGTTCGTGCGGCGCAAGAACGGATTGTCGAAAGCGAAGTATCTCGTGCCGGCGATGAAGGAAATCCTGGAAGAGACGTACGGCGTCATCGTCTACCAGGAGCAGGTCATGCAGATCGCGCAGCAGATCGCTGGCTACTCGCTGGGACAGGCCGATCTGCTCCGAAAAGCGATGGGCAAGAAGGACGCTGCGGTCATGGCCGCCGAACGCGACAAGTTCGTCACCGGCGCTGTCGCCAAAGGAGTCGACAAGAAGAAAGCGAACGATCTCTTCGACTACATCGAGCCGTTCGCGCGCTACGGTTTCAACAAATCGCACTCCGTCGCCTACGCGCTTGTGGCCTGGCAGACCGCGTGGCTCAAGGTTCACTACCCGCGGCATTTCATGGCTGCGCTGATGACGTCGGAAATGGACCGCACCGACTTTGTCGTGAAGTTCATCAACGAAGCGTCGCAGATGGGGATCCGCATTCTGCCGCCCGACATCAACGAATCGAACTACGCGTTCACCGTCGTCGGTCCGAACATCCGCTTCGGACTCGGCGCTGTGAAAGGCGTCGGCGGCAGCGCGATCGAATCGATTCTCGAAGCGCGGCATCGGAAGGGGAGGTTCGCATCGCTCCTCGATTTCTGCGAGGCCGTCGATCTTCGCGCCTGCAACAAGAAGGTGATCGAAGCGCTGATCAAATCAGGCTCGTTCGATTTTCTGGGTACGCCGCGCAAGGTGCTGTTCGAGACGCTCGAGAACACGGCCGACTCCGCGCAGCGAGCGAGAGAAGAAAAAGAGCGCGGACAGTCATCGTTGTTCGGATCAGGAAACGTAGGCCGGACTCTCAGTCCGGCGAACGCGTCCAGTCGGACTGGAGAGTCCGACCTACGTTTGGCGGAGTGGCCCGATGACGAGAAGCTGCGCTTCGAAAAAGAGACCCTCGGCTTCTACATCACCGGACATCCGCTCAACAAGTTTTCCGACGAGTTGAGCATGTTCGCGAATGCCACCACCGACACACTTCATCAACATATTGACGAAATCGTGAACATCGGCGGCATCGTCTCGCAGATCAAAAAGTCGAAGATCAAGAAGGGACCGAACGAAGGGAAGCTGATGGCGAAGTTCATCCTCGACGATCAGCGCGGCTCCGTCGAGGTGGTGGTCTTCTCCGATCTCTACTCGAAGTACGCGAAGTGGCTCGACAACGGAATCGCCGTGCTACTCACCGCCGCGGTCAAGGACACCGGCGGCATGCAGGCCGGACGCAGCGCCGCGCTGCAATCGGCGGAGCAGAACGCGCAGCGTGCCGATGAAGAGTACGCGCACGTTTCCGGCTACGACGTGAGCGAAGACGACATCGAAGACGATCGCGATCCGAAAGAGATCGAGGCGGAAAAGTACGGAGATCGTGCGAACAACCTGGGATTGTTCGGGGGGGTGGGGAGTGGGGTGTCGGGAGTGGAAGAGACTGCCGACGCAGACCATGACTCGGCTTCTGACAATCTTCGAATGGCTCCTGATGATGAAGCTCTGGCAGCTGATGAAGACGTATCTCCCACCCCCGACACCCCACTCCCCACCCCCGACGACGAAACAAACTTCGCTTCCCACGCCGCCACTTTTCACGAAGCGCCGATCACGCCGGAGCTCAACGCGCTCGAGATCGTTCCGCTCGATGGGATTCGCGACAAGAAGGTGAAGGAGATCGCGCTCGAAGTCGCCTATCCGCGCATGACCGAAGAGACCGTGCGGAAGATTCGCGAGATCGTGGAAGAGCATTCGGGCGAAGTCCCGCTGACGATCACGCTCGTCGATTTGCCGCAAGCCCTCATCGACAATTCGCCGAAGGGCGAGGTGAAGCTGCGCGTCAATCAGCACTTTCGCGTCCAGCCCGGTGCGGCACTCACGGCAAAGCTATTGCAGGTTCACGCCACTGCGAAGTACGTTTTTTGATGAACCGCTATGTCCTTCTTCTCGCGCTGACGATAGCGCTCGTTGCACCGTTCCCCGTCTTTGCGACGACCGGCTGCTGCAACTTCTGCCCCGATCAATACCAGCAGGAAGGGCAGTATCCATACTTCGAAGTGATCCGCACGCAGCGGCAACTTCTCGATGAGGACGTCACCGCCGGCGGAGGGTGGAAGCGCATCTTCGAAAGCTGCGCGCAAGTGAATCGCGTGAACGTCACGGCGTCGCAGGAGGCAACGGTTGTTGCCCGCGCGTTCCTGCAGCTCAACAATCAGACGACGCCGGGCGTCGACGTCGAGTACCGATGGATTCTCGATGATGTTCCGGTCGGAACGACGTTTCATTTCCGCGTCGGACTGGCGGGGTTCCCGCACGGCGACGACATCAACATTGTTCTTCCGCACGTTGCCGCCGGCGCGCACCGCATAGCCGTTGAAGCGCGCGTTCTTGCGGAGAGCGGCACCATCAAATTCCGCCTGATGTTCGTGACCGCTCAGGGATTTCCGTCGCAGTCTTTTCCGGGCGCGTCGCTCGTCAGCGATCAGGCGATTGCGATCGGTTCTGATTGGACCAGCGCCGGTGCGACTCTCACGGTTAAGCCGGCGGAGGCGGCGCGGTTATATCTGCAGAGCTACGTGAGCGCAGATGCGCACAGAACGATCGATTTTCGCTATGTTATCGACGGTTTTCCAATGCTGCCGTTCACGGTCGTGATTCCGGCAGGCGGCGGGCTGGCGTTGTGGGATCACTACCCTGATATTCTCGATCCGGGTCCGCACACCGTGCACCTCGAAGCGCGCGCCGCCACGGCCGCGACGATCGCGATGGAGCAGGTAGAAGCCGCTACCGCGCCGGCGACCTATACCAATTACCAACTTCCCTGGAACGACATGGAGGGAGCAGGCTCGCTCGGCGACGCGCATCAGCCGCTGAACTGCCTGATCCTCTCCGCCGCGGGCGCAGGCGGAACAGGCGGTTTGGGGGGACGCCGGCGTGCGGCAAGTACCAGTTGCTGCTCGATTCCCATCTCGATGCCGCGGGAGCGTCGGACGACTACACGATCTTCGGCGATGGATACGTCGAGATCGAGAACCGCAGCGCGACCAGCGGCATCGTGACGCTGACCGTGGAGGCGATCTACGAAGATGCCAGCACGGCGTTTTGCAACACCCTCATCGAAACGCCCAACAGCACCTGCGCCAGTCCGCAGCAGTGCGCGACTGCCGATTTCACGATCGCCGAGTTCTCGGTGCTTCCGGGCCGCACACAGAAATTCTTCTACGTCGATCCCGTGCACTGGGGCTCTTCGAAACCGAATCACATCCGCCTCTGGGCGCGCTCACAGGATGGTTGCGGCGCCGCCCCCATCGACCTTTCCTTCGGCCGCAGCCGCCTCGGCATGCAACTCGTACCCGCTGGATTGGGCTCCTGCTTTTCTGCTCGGGCGCAGGGCCGCGCGGCGGCGCCGTCGCTGACTGTTGTGGCGTCCACGGGGAAGGCCGTGCTGCAGTGGCAGTCGCCGGAATCGATCAATGGTTACTGGGAAATTCTTCGGGCGACGGACACGGGCTCGTTCACGTTGATCGCGCGGAACCCGAACGAGATGCGCACGTTCACAGATACGACTGTGAAAGGCGGGGTTGCGTATCGATACGAGATCCGGCCGGTCGCTGTGAGCACTGATTTCGCGGTGGGCTCCTCATATATTTGCGGCGCGCTGTCGAACGAGATCCGCGTCACCGTTCCTCCAATCGCGCCGCGACGGCGGGCCTCCGGACATTGACGGCCATGCGATCCTGAGCGAAAGAGGAGACGCTCATGGCCGACGCAACGCAGTCCTTTGCCACTCATCGCCGGTTCGTACCGCTGTATCACTTCGTTACCATTCCGCTGCTGGCGATTAATCTGATCATCCGCATCGTGTACGCGATCATGCACCGCGGCGGGCGGCTGGTGTGGTGGGAGATCGTGTTTGCGCTTGCGCTGGTTTTCCTCGCGCTTCTGGCGCGGACGATGGTTCTCGCCGTTCAGGATCGCTTGATCCGGCTTGAAGAGACGTTGCGCCTGCAACGCTGTCTTCCCGAAGATCTGCGCGGGCGCATCGGCGAGCTATCGAGCAGTCAGTTGATTGGTCTTCGTTTCTGCGGCGACGACAGCGAGCTTGCTGGTCTCGTGCGCTCCGCCGTCAATGGCGAGTTGAAAGGGCGCGAAGACATCAAGAAGCAGATCAAGACGTGGCGGCCCGATACGATGCGGGCGTGATGTTCTGGGTTGCTGGGTTGTCTGGTTGCCAAGAGTGCTGTCGTCTTCAGCAACCCGGCAACTCAGCAACTTGGCAACCGGTCTACCGCGCCGCGCAGTGCTTGCTCGAATTCTTCGAGGTCGTCGGGCAGAATCGCTACCGCGTCGATCGTCTTTCGAATTCCGGCCAGACCGGTTGCGATTGCGGGCGCATCGAGGCGGACGAGCAGGCGAGGCTCGTCGAGCAGCGCGACTTTCAGCACGCCTTTGCGTTTCCAATCCGACTCCGAACGAACGGGCTCGATCGACGCGATGCTGTTCAGCGGAATCGAGATGCTCCAGCGAAATCCGAAACGAACATGCAACGACTGCTCGTCGATCGTGATGGGACGAAGCCGCATGGCGTGGTAGTCGCCGAGGAGCCAGATCGCGCCGTAGAGATCGAGGAGAGTGACGACCCACGCGGTGCGGACCGACCACGTCTGAATCAGGAGATGAACGCCGATCGATTCAGCCGCCAGCAAAACGAAAATGCAGGCGAGTACTGTGTTCCAACCGCTGCGCTTGTAGATGCTGAAACCGGGAGCGGCCGGTTTTCTCCAGCAGAAGAGGCCGTAGTAGACCGAGCTGATTTCGAGTGCGACGAAGCCTGCCACGGCGCCGCCGCCGAACAACTGACGCGTGATCTGCGCGATACGGGTGGGGACGTCAGCATCGCCGGTCGCGGCGCTTCGAGCCCGCATCAAACGCCGCGCCACCATCCACAACGTGACGAGATCGAGCGGCGCAGCGACATAGCCGAGTTGCTGCGCAAAGTGATGCTGTCCCGCAGGAACGATGCGCGATGCGATGCCGACTGCGACGACGAACAACGGAATCATCGTCATCGGCCTCATCACGCCGGTGCGTACGAACGCGAACCAGTAGATCAGCGGAATGGAGATGCCGAGGTCGAAGGTGAGGCCCCAGGCGAGAACGTCGGGATGCGCCGCGTACACCTGCGAGCGCACGAGCAGGATCGCGATCGCAGCGTACGCAATCGCGCCGAAGCTGAAGAGTCGAAGCGGGATTGGGGAGTGGGCTCGATCCATGTTGATTGATTCTACGTTGGCAATTCGGGTGGGTTCTGGAAAAACAGAGATCAGAGTTGGGCGTCGGAAGTTCGCGCGAGGCCCGATCAGCTATCATGTTCCAATGACCAACTGGACCGCCGTGTTCGTCGAGGTTCCGGAGGGCTACGCGGCCTTCGTCGAAGAGCTTCCTGGAGCCAACTCACAGGGCGCGACACTCGATGAGGCCCGCGAAAACTTGCAGGAAGCCATCGAGCTCGTACTCGAAGCGAATCGTACGCTGGCCGAAGAGGCTCTCGCGGGAAAAAGCGTTATCAGGGAGCAGCTTCTCGTCGCCGGATGAAACGTCGTGACCTCGTCCGACACTTGGAATCGCACGGTTGCGAGTTGCTTCGGGAAGGCTCGCGCCATTCGGTGTTCGTGAATCGCAGCAAAGGGAAGGCGTCAAGCGTTCCCCGCCACTCCGAAGTAAACGACTTTACCGTAAGAGGAATCTGTCGCCACCTCGAAATACCCGAACCATAAGCGCCGCCCTTTAGCGGTTGCCCCCGACTCCGCCCGCTGCGTTGCTGTTGCGTTGAGCCATACTTTTTCGCGTTGCGGGCTGCCGCGGGTGAACCGCAGATTCGTTAGGCCGCTGGCGCTCGAAGGCAGTCCTTGTTCAACATCGAGTCTTTGATCTCCGATCGCTCTCCACTCCGAACGGCGATCCGATCTTGAGACCTTGTGGTCCCTGATCTTTCTGATCTCTGCCTTCACATCAAAGATGTTTGTCGAACCACCCGAGAAGCCGCGAGGCGACGTCGCGTTGATGTTCCTTCTTTGCGAAGCGGTGGCCTTCGTCGGGATAGACGACGAGCTGCGTTTCGACACCGAGGGTTTTGAGCGCGTGCCAGAACTCGAATGATTGCGGTGCGGGACATTCGCCATCGCGCTCGCCGACCAGTACGAGCGTCGGTGTCTTCACATTCTTGATGAACGTGATCGGTGCGCTGCGTGCGTAGACCGCGGGATCGTCGTAAACGGACGCGCCGAAGTAGGGGATCATCCAGGCGTCGATGTCGTTCTCGCCGTAGTAGCTCTGCCAGTTGGCGAGGCCGGCTCCGGCAACTGCCGCTTTGAATCGCGGCGTCTGCGTCACGGCCCACATCGTCATGTAGCCGCCGTAACTCCAACCCCAGATGCCGAGGCGGGCGGTGTCGATCGGGTTGGACGCGGCGGCGGCGTCGACGCCGGACATCACATCGCGAAGATCGCCGTAGCCAAAATCCTTCACGTTCGCGCGCGTGAACGCTTCACCTTGTCCGTAGCTGCCGCGCGGATTCGGAAAAAAGACGAAGTAGCCGTGACGCGAAAGGAGCGCGGCGCGCTGATCGGGCCAGTGCGCGAGCGATGCGCTGGCAGGACCGCCGTGAATCCAGACGACCATCGGATACTTCTTCCCCGCCACAACCTCGGACGGCGCAAGCAGCCATCCCTGCACATCGAATTCGTCGCTCTTCCAGCGGATGGAGCGCGCCTCGCCCCACGTTGCGCGTGAGCTGATGTTGGTCGACGAGAGCCGCTTCCACGAACCGATCGGTCCTGCCCAGACATCGGGAGCGCTCCGGAAGCCGCTGCGGATGATGGCGGAGGTTGTGCCGTCGCTCGCGAACGATGCGCCGATGACGTCGTGGCTCGTGACGAGCTCACCGCCGTGCCAGAGAGTCTCGATCGCGCCGCTGTTGACGTCGAGCCGCGCCAGCGCCGATTCGCCCGCGAGGTCTTCGCCGAACGTGATCGTGTTCGCGTTCGTCCAGTCGATTGAGGTGACCGAGGCTTTGAGTCCGGCCGTGGCGTTGCGGGCGGCGCCGCCGGTTGACGGGATCACCATCACGTCGCCGCCGGTCGAGCCTTCATCGCTCATCAGTCCTTCGATGAACGCGATCGACTTGCCGTCAGGCGACCACTTCGGCTCCGCAAGCTGGAGTTGCGGCGTGTAGATTGGCCGCATTGTCGCGGACGCGACATCGACGACGTGCAGCTTTGCAATCCAGTAATTGTTGTCGCCGGAGCCGGGAGCGGCCATCGTCACGAGGTGCGCTCCGTCGGGAGACCAGTCGAAGTGGTAGACGTACATGCCGGCCGGCGTGACGATGCGCACCCTCTTCGTTGCCAGATCGGCGATGGCCACGCGCTGTTCGTCGATGTGCTCTTCGATCGGGCCGACCGCGCGCGACATAGCCACGAGTGGACCGGCGGCGCGCTTCGCGTTCTCGATGAAGAGGAAGGCGATCGACTTGCCGTCCGGCGAGTATTGCGGCTCCGCGAGATAGCCCTGCACGTTCGTGACGCGAATGGGCGTGCTGCCCACGCGCGTGACGAAAATCTGGCGCTGATTCTTGCCGCCGTCGCTGATAGTCGCGATCGACCGCGAGTCTGGCGACCAGGCGATGTAATGATCGTCGCCATCGCCGGGAAGAAGATGAACATCCATCCCGGCTGTCGTCGATGTCGTCACGCCGATGCCCTGCACCGACCACGCGACGTGACGTCCGTCGGGCGAGATGGCGACTGCATTAAACGTTCGGACGCGGTCGAGATCGTCGAGGAGTCTGTCGTCACGCTGTTGTGCGTGCGCAACGGAAGCGGCGAGCAGAAGAATGGCGAAGACGATTCGGCGCATGCGTCGAAGGATAGCAATGTTGCGGAACCACCGATGTTAACTCGGCGTGGCGGGTTGTGCCCGAACATGCACCATCGCCGGCGTGTGGCCAAGCGTCAAAATTTGACTACTAGCCTAAATCGACAATAATAAAAGTACGGAGTCCACGTCCTAGCTGTTATCATTTCGTTTCCATGTTCACCGTTTCACGGGTTGCGGAGAGCCGCTGCTTCGTCAACCTCTGAGCCGTCGATCCGAAAAACCCCATCGCAAGGAACCCACTTTTATGAGCAAGTACCGCACCGCGATACGCTTTTTGTTCATCGCTCTTCTCGCCCTGCCGCTTTCCGCGTTCGCGGCGAACTACGACGTGAAAGCGTTGATCGACACCGACAACAGCCGGAGCACAGGTTGTCCGGTGGCGCTGCCGGACGGGAGCACCGTGACTGGGATCGATACGATTCTCACGACCTCGGTGACGGTGACAGGCACCACGGGAACGGTGACCGCGGTGACGCGCCAGACTTGCTCGGGCGGATCCTTCGGCGGGCCGGTTCCTGTCGACAACGGATGGCATGTTGGCGTGTCACCGGCTGGCGATCTCCTGATCGAATCGCACCTCGGCCCGAATGTCATCACGATGAACAACGTTGGCAGCCCTCGCTTCGTCTTCACGACGACGAGCTCGGGTCTGCTGTTCGATGCGCTCCTCCAGCCGAACACCACGGGCGGGGGAGACATCATCATGCGGCAGGCCGGACGCGATCGTGCGGTCGCTCCGCACCCGCCGCGCACGATCGTTCTCGATGGTAATGGAAGCGACTGGGCCGGCGATGTACCGCTCGCCAACGGAACCGACAATCACCCCGCGCTTCGGTTCATCAGCGTCAACGCCTACGCTGGCCTGACCGATCTTTACTTCAACTTTCAGATCCACACCAATCCGGCCGCGCCAACCGCGCATGACGATCTTTACGATCTGCCCACGCTCGGCGGAACGCTTTCGGTCGCCACCCTCGGCGTGTTGAACAACGATAACCCGAACGGCCAGTCGATCTCCGCGGTGCAAGTCGATAACCCGCAACACGGCACCGTTGTGCTCAACGCGAACGGCGGATTCGTTTACTCGAACGACGGAGCGCACGTTCAGCAGGATCAGTTCCACTACTTCGCCAACGGCCTTCTTCCTTCGAACATCGCCACGGTCACGATCGACATGTCGGGCACGAAGTACGTGTTCACGAGCGCCGATCACGTGACTTTCACCGCGGGCGTTCCGAGCTCGTTCACCGTCACGGTGACCGGCAAGCCGACGCCGGCGCTTTCCGAGGATGGAGCGCTGCCGGCGGGGATCACGTTTGTCGATAACGGCGATGGGACCGGTACGCTGTCGGGCACGCCGACCCCCGCCGCGGTCGGCACCTATCCGCTGGTTCTCCATGCGGAAAAAAACAAGCCTCACCAGGCCGATCAGTCCTTTACGCTAACGGTCGCCTGCGGGGGGATCACAGTCTTCAATCCTGTGCAGTCGTCCTTCCCGGCTGGCGTCCCGATGTCGCAAGCGTTCCAGCAGAACGGCGGGATCGACCCGATCACATGGTCGGAGAGCGGCGCCCTCTCGCCGGGGCTCAGCTTCAACACGACCACGGGGGTTCTGAGCGGCACGCCGACGCAGAGCGGCATATTCCCGATCAAGGTCACAGCCACCGATACGAACGGCTGCAGCGGCACGGGCTCTCAGTACAACCTGACCATCACCTGCCCGACCATCACGGTGACCAACCCGGGGGTGAACACCGGCACGGTGAATGTTCCCTTCAGTCAGACGTTCACGCAGTCCGGCGGATTCGGGACGACGACCTTCTCGCTCTTCAGCGGGACGCTGCCGGCCGGCCTGACGCTCAATCCCTCGACTGGCGTTCTCTCCGGCACACCGACGCAGAAGGGTTCGTTCCCGATCGTCGTCCGGGCCACCGACTCGCACGGCTGCACCGGTGACGGCCCGACGTACAACCTGACCATCAACTGCCAGGTCATCACCGTAACCAACCCGGCCACGAACACTGGCACGGTGAGCGTCGCGTTCAGCCAGACCTTCACTGCCGGCAACGCCATCGCACCGGTGACGTTCACACTCAACAGCGGCACGCTGCCAGCAGGTATCACGCTCTCCAGCGCGGGCGTTCTCTCCGGTACGCCAACGCAGACCGGTTCCTTCCCGATCACGGTCAAGGCGACCGACGCGAACGGCTGCACCGGCATCGGCGCGACGTACACGCTGGTCATTGGCTGCCAGGTCATCACCGTTACGAACCCGGCCACGAATTCGGGGATCGCGAACGCAGCCTTCAGCCAGACATTCACTGCCGGCAACACCATCGCACCGGTGACGTTCACGCTCAACAGCGGCACGCTGCCGGCCGGCCTCACGCTGTCGGGCGGCGGCGTTCTCTCCGGCACCCCGACCCAGACCGGCTCGTTCCCGATCACCGTCAAGGCCACGGACGCGAATGGCTGCTTCGCTATCGGCACGACCTACACGCTGACCATCAGTTGTCAGGTCATCACGATCACCAACCCGGCCACCAACAGCGGCACGATCAATACGCCGTTCACCCAGACCTTCACCGCCGGCAACACGATCGGCGCGGTACTCTTCACGCTCAACAGCGGCACGCTGCCGGCAGGGATGTCGCTTTCCTCGGGCGGCGTTCTCTCCGGTATTCCGACGCAGACCGGATCGTTCTCGATCACGGTCAAGGCCACCGACGCGAATGGCTGCTTCGGTATCAGCGTGCCGTACAACTTCACCATCAACTGTCAGGTCATCACGGTCACGAATCCGGCCACGACCACCGGCACGGCCAGCACCGCGTTCAGCCAGACGTTCACGCAGTCGGGCGGCTTCGGTGCGACCACCTTCGCGATCATCAGCGGCACGCTGCCCACGGGCATGACCTTCCACGCGGCGAGCGGCGTTCTCGACGGCACACCCACGCAGACCGGCTCGTTCCCGCTGGTCGTCAAGGCCACGGACTCGAACGGCTGCAGCGGCACAGGCGCGACGTACCCGCTGGTCATCGGTTGCCAAACCATCACGGTCACGAACCCAGCCACGACCACCGGCACGGCCGGCACGGCCTTCAGCCAGACATTCACGCAGAGCGGCGGCATCGGCGCCACGACGTTCACGGTCTTCAGCGGCACGCTGCCCACGGGCATGACGCTCCACGCGGCCACCGGCGTTCTCGACGGCACGCCAACCCAGACCGGTTCGTTCTCGCTGGTCATCCGCGCCACCGATTCGAACAACTGCACGGGCAACGGCGCGACCTACACGCTGGTCATCGGATGCCAGACCATTACGGTCACCAATCCGGCAACCAGCAGCGGCACTGCCGGTTCGCCGTTCGGCCAGACATTTACGGAGAGCGGCTCCATCGGCGGCGCCAACTTCTCGCTCAACAGCGGTTCGCTCCCGGCCGGTCTCACGCTTTCGTCCGGCGGCGTTCTCTCCGGCACCCCCACACAGACCGGTTCGTTCTCGATTACGGTCAAGGTCACTGATAGCAACGGCTGCACTGGCGTTGGCGCGACGTACACGCTGATCATTGCTTGCCAGACCATTACCGTCACCAATCCGGCCACAACTACCGGCACGATTCTGGTGCCCTTCAGCCAGACGTTCACGCAGTCCGCCGCGATCGGCGGGGCAACGTTCTCGCTCAACAGCGGCACGCTGCCGGCCGGTCTCACGCTGTCGGGCGCAGGCGTCCTCTCCGGTACGCCAACCGTTACCGGGTCCTTCCCGATCACGGTCAAGGTCACCGACGGCAACGGCTGCACCGGCGTCAGCGCGGCGTACAACCTGGTCATCAACTGCCAGACCATCACCGTGACCAACCCGGCCACGACCACCGGCACGGTCTCCACGCCGTTCACGCAAACGTTCACGCAGACGGGAGCCAACGGCACGGCCACGTTCACTACGGCCAGCACACTGCCGGCCGGTCTGACACTGGCCACCAACGGCACGCTCAGCGGCACGCCAACGCAGACGGGAACGTTCAACATCGTCGTTACCGTCACCGATTCGAACGGCTGCACCGGCACCGGCACGACGTACACGCTGATCATTGGCTGCCAGGTCATCACCGTGAACAACCCGGCCACCACCAGCAGCCCGGCCGGAACACCTATTTCGATCAACTTCACGCAGACAGGCGCCGTTGGTACGGCCACCTTCACGACTTCTTCGACACTCCCGAGCGGCCTGACGCTCGATCCGAACGGCACGCTGCACGGCACGCCAACCGGGAGCGGACCGTTCCCGATCACGGTCACGGTTACCGACAGCAACAACTGCACGGGAACCAACCCTGCCTACACGCTGACGCTTACTTGTCCGGCCATCACCGTCACCAACCCAGGCGTCTCCACCGGCACGGCCGGCGTCGCCTTCAGCCAGACCTTCACACAATCCGGTGGGCAGGGGACGATCACCTGGTCCGAGACCGGCGCGCTGCCGAGCGGCATCTCGCTGAACAGCGCGACAGGCGTCCTCTCCGGCACGACCAACGTGGCCAACTCGTTCCCGATCACCGTCACGGCGACGGACGCGAACGGCTGCCCCGGCACCGGCGCGACGTACACCCTGACCATCAACTGCCAGACCGTCACGGTGACCAACCCCGGCGTCAACACCGGCACGGTCGATGCGCCCTTCAGCCAGACCTTCACCGTCACCGGCATCCTCGGGACGGTGACCTGGAGTGAGACCGGCGGGCTTCCCGCGGGCATTACGCTCAATCCGTCCACCGGCGTTCTCTCAGGGACACCGACGGAAAAGGGGAGCTTCGGGATCACGGTCAAGGCCACGGACACGAACGGCTGCTTCGGCACCTCGGCCTACACGCTGACGATCAATTGCCAGACCATCACGGTGACCAATCCGGGCGTGTCGACAGGTACCGTCGACGCGCCGTTCAGCCAGACGTTCACCCAGACCGGCGCACACGGCACGGCGACCTTCACCACGTCTGACCCGCTCCCGTCGGGTCTGACGCTCTCGAGCGCGGGCGTCCTGTCCGGTACGCCGACAGTCGCAAACACGTTCCCGATCGTCGTGACCGTGACCGACGCGAACGGCTGCACCGGCGTCTCTTCGACCTACACGCTCGTCATCGGCTGCCAGACCATCACGGTCACGAACCCGGCCACGAGCACCGGTACCGCGGGCACCGCCTTCAGCCAGACGTTCACCCAGACGGGCGCGCATGGCTCGGCCACCTTCACCACTGCCTCACCGCTGCCCACCGGCTTTACGCTCACAACGGCGG
Organism: Thermoanaerobaculia bacterium; assembly: GCA_963719365.1. Lineage (GTDB taxonomy): Bacteria > Acidobacteriota > Thermoanaerobaculia > Gp7-AA8 > Gp7-AA8 > JADGNZ01. The sequence continues at coordinate 5,740,928 of OY970380.1, forward strand.
GCGTTCTGTCGGGCACGACGACGAACCACGGGACCTTCCCGATCGTCGTGACCGTGACCGACGCGAACGGCTGCACCGGCACCGGCGCGACGTACAACCTCAACCTCGCCTGCAACAGCATCAGCGTCACCAACCCGGCAAACAGCACCGGGACCGTCTCGGCGGCATTCAGCGAGCAGTTCACGCAGAGCGGCACGCTCGGTACGGCCTCGTTCACGACCGCCAGTCCGCTTCCGGCCGGCCTCACGCTGCATGCGGCCACAGGCATTCTCGACGGCACGCCCACGCAGTCCGGAACCTTCCCGATCGTGGTCACGGTCACCGACACGAATGGCTGCACCGGCAGCGGCGCCACCTACACGCTGATCATCAGTTGCCAGACCATCACGGTGAACAACCCGGCCACCACCAGCAGCCCGGCCGGAGCGCCTCTTTCGATCAACTTCACACAGACGGGCGCCATCGGCACGGCCACGTTCACGACTGCTTCCACGCTGCCCACCGGGCTGACGCTCGATCCCGATGGCACGCTGCACGGCACTCCGAGCGGCAACGGCGCCTTCCCGATCGCAGTCACAGTGACCGACTCGAATACGTGCACCGGCACGAACTCGGCCTACACATTGACGATCACCTGCCCAACCATCACCGTCACGAATCCGGGCGTCACCACCGGCACCGCGGGCGTGGCGTTCAGCCAGACCTTCACGCAATCGGGCGGTCAGGGGACGGTCACCTTCGCCATCATCAGCGGCAGCCTGCCGGCCGGCATGACCTTCCATTCGGCGACGGGCGTTCTCGACGGTACGCCGACGCAGACGGGCCCGTTCTCGATCGTCGTCAAGGCCACGGATTCGAACGCCTGCACGGGCACCGGCGCGACCTACCCGCTCGTCATCAACTGCCAGACCATCACGGTCACCAATCCTGGTGTCAGCACCGGCACGGCGGGCACCGCCTTCAGTCAGTCCTTCGGCCAATCGGGTGCAATTGGCGGCGCGACGTTCTCGCTCAACACCGGCTCGCTGCCGGCCGGTCTCACGTTGTCCGCTGCCGGCCTGCTCTCCGGTACGCCGACGCAGACCGGCTCGTTCTCGATCACCGTTAAGGTCACCGACGGCAACGGCTGCACCGGCATCAGTGCGACCTACCCGCTCGTCATCAATTGCCAGACCATCACCGTCACCAACCCGAGCAGCTCCACCGGCACGATCCAGGTTGCGCTGACGCCAGCGTCGTCGTACACGTTCAGTGCTGCCAACACGATCGGCGCAGTCTCGTTCACGATCAACAGCGGCACGCTGCCCGCCGGCGTCACTCTCACCTCGGCCGGCGTCGTCACGGGCACCCCGACCGTCACCGGCAGCTTCGGCATCACCGTCAAAGCGACGGATGGCAACGGCTGCTTCGGCATCAGCCCGACCTACACGCTGGTCATTAGTTGCCAGACGATCACCGTCACCAACCCCGCGGCCACGACGGCGACGGTTGGTACCAACTTCTCTGACACCTTCGCGCAAACGGGCGCCAACGGCACGGCTACCTTTACGTTGAACACCGGCTCGCTTCCCAACGGAATCACCCTGGCTCCCAACGGTGCGCTTTCCGGCATCCCGACACAGAGCGGGTCGTTCTCGATCACTGTCAAGGTCACCGACAGCAACGCCTGCACCGGCATCAGCCCGACCTACACGCTGGTCGTCAGTTGCCAGACCATCACGGTCACGAACCCAGGTACGACAACCGCCACAGTCGGCACAGCGTTCAGCCAGACGTTTACGCAGACGGGTGGAATCGGCACGATCACGTGGTCGAAGACGGGAGCGATTCCTGCCGGCATGACGTTCCACACCACCACCGGCGTCCTCGACGGCACGCCGACCGCATCCGGCTCCTTCCCGATCACGGTCACCGCCACCGATCAAAACGGCTGCGCGGGCACGGGCACGACCTACCCGCTGGTCATCTCCTGCAACGTCATCAATGTGAGCAACCCCGGGGTCACCACAGGCACGGTCGACGCCGCCTTCAGCCAATCGTTCACGCAAACAGGCGCAAACGGCACGGCCACATTCACGCTCAACAGCGGTTCGCTGCCGGCCGGGTTCTTGCTCTCGACCACGGGTGTTCTGTCCGGCACGCCGGGCGCTCCAAGCTCTTCCTCGTTCACGGTGAAGGTGACCGACTCGAACGGCTGCACCGGCATCAGCCCCACGTACACACTGGTCATCGGCTGCCAAACCATTACGGTCAACAACCCGGGCGTCACGACGGGCACGGTCGATGCGCCATTCAGCCAGACCTTCACGCAGACGGGAGTGGGCACGCACACGCCGGCGACCTTCTCGCTCAACAGCGGCTCGCTCGCCGGAACCGGCCTCACACTTTCTTCGGCCGGCCTTCTTTCCGGTACGCCAACCGCTCCAGGCACAATCGCCATCACGGTCAAAGTCACGGACGCCAACGGCTGCACGGGCATCAGCGCGACCTACACGCTGGTCATCTCCTGCCAGACCATCAACGTCACCAATCCCGGTACAACCGCGGGCGTGATCGGTACAGCCTTCAGCCAGACGTTCACGCAGACGGGCGTTGGCACGCACACCCCGGCGACTTTCACCGTTAACACCGGTACGCTTCCGACGGGCTTGTCCCTCTCCTCGGCAGGCCTTCTCTCCGGCACGCCCACGCAGACCGGCGTGTTCCCGATCACTGTCAAGGTGACGGATGCCAACGGATGCACCGGGATCGGCGCCACATACAACCTGTCCATCGCACCTTCGGCGGCCGGCGACTCCTATCCGGCTGGCAGCCACATCGTTGACAACACGCAGTTCGTCATCACCGGCGGCACGACATTGACGCCTGCCACTCCGGCGGTCACCTCAGCGACGAATATCCTCACCAACGACCTTCCGAGCGGCGGCGTCACGGCGACGCCCGGAACGTTCGCCACGACCGCAGGCGGCAGCGTGACCATCGCCGCGGACGGCACCTTCCTCTACACGCCGAAGGTCAATTCGGCCGCCGCGGTGACCACCAGCGACTCGTTCACCTACACGGCCGTCAGCAACGGCGTGACCTCCGCCCCGGCTACAGTCAGCCTCACGCTCACCAACCGCGTGTGGTACGTCAAGAACAACGGCGCGGCCGGCAACGGCCAATCGCAGTCGCCGTTCAACACGCTGGCCGCAGCGCAGGCGGCTTCGCTCGCCGGCGACATCATCTATGTCTACAACGGCGATGGGTTGACTACGGGTCAGGCCGCGGGCATCACCCTCAAGAACAACCAGCAGCTCATCGGCGAAGGTGTAGCCCTGGTCGTCAATACCGTCACGCTCAAGGCTGCGGGTACTCAGCCCCAGATCACCAACGCCGCAGCGGGCACGGACGTCATCACTCTCGCCGATGGCGACACGGTCAAGGGACTCACGGTGACCGGCGCCACCCGCTCCGGTATCGCCGGCAGCACGCATGCAGGCTTCACCGGCGACACGCTGACGATCCAGACCAGCACCCTGGCCGGGATGAGCTTCGCCAGCATGACCGGCGCCATCACCGTCACGAATACGACCTTCAGCGGCGCGAACGGCACCGGCCTGGACATCAACAACGGCACGGCCACGATCACCCTCGACAACACCAACAGCATCACCGCCAATGCTGGTAAGCGGTCCGTGTCGATTCAGAATCGTCCCGCCGCCGCAGGCCTGATCACCATCGGTGCGGCGATCACCGACAACGGCACCGGCATCCTGGTCAATAACAACGCCTCCGGCACCATCGCCTTCACCGGCACGCAGACTCTGGGCACGACCACGAGTGCCGGCGTCACACTGACCACGAACACCGGCACGACGATCAACTTCAGCGGCACGCTCAACATCACCACGTCCACCGGTACCGCCTTCAACGCGACGGGTGGCGGCACGCTGAACGTCACCGGCACGACGAACGTGACCACCGGTCTGGCCACTACCGGCATCAACATCAACGGTGTCACGGTTGGCGCATCCGGTGCGACCTTCACCAGCGTCAACACCACCGGCGCCACGACAGGCGTCGCGCTTGCGTCGCTCGGCAACGGCAATGTCACCATCGGCAGCGGCACGATCACGGGTGGCGCTACCGGCCTCTCACTGAACAATCTAGGCACCTCGACCATCACCCTCGGCGCGAACGCACAGACGCTGACCATCACCGGTGCGACCACAGCGATCAGCGGCGCGACGTTCGGCACGCTGGCAGTCGCGGCCGGCAGCACCGTCAACGTCTCCGGCGTCACCGCTCTGAACCTCGCCACCGGCGCGGTCAGCGGCACATTCGCGAACGTCACTTCCAGCGGCGGCACGAACGGAGTGAACCTCAGCGCCGTCACCGGCACGTGGGGCGTTACCGCAGGCACTCTCACTGGCGCTACCGGCTCGACCTTCAATGCCACCGGCACGAGCACGGGAACACTGACGTACGGCGGCGCGATCACTCAGGCCAATGCCGCGAACGTGGTCACCATCTCCGGCGCTCACACCGGCACGATCAACTTCAGCGGCAACGTGCAGACCAGCGGCACGAGCACCGGCATCAACATCAGCGGCAGCTCCGGTACGTACAACTTCACCGGCGCGACGAATACGATCGCCGGCAGCGGCGGCGGCATCAATATCGGAAACGGGGCGACCGAATCGGGCGTCATCACCTTCGGTTCCGGCACCAGCATCACCAGTACCGCCGCCGGTGCGGTGTTCAACATCAGCGGTCCGGTAGCCACGGTTTCCGCGAACGTCACCTACAGCGGCACGATCAGCAAATCGGGCACCTCGGGAGTCGTTCTCAACGTCTCGAAATACTCCGGTACGTTGCTGATGAATGGCACCTCCATCGTCGGCCTCTTCAATGGCAGCGGTTCCTCCACATCAACACTCAGCGACATCACCGGCGCGGTTACGATCAACAATCTGAGTTTGACCTCGGGCTTCAATACGTTCGTCGGGACTCTGGTCGGCATCAGCGGGACGAACACCGGCAGCACGATCACGTTCAACCATCTGACCCTTTCCGCGAACGGCAGTGGCCATACCGGCGCCGGTCTCGTCGATAGCGGCACCGGAGGGACTGTGACCGTGACGGGCACCGGCGGTGCCAGCACGTTCGACACCGGAAGTTCCGCGCTGAGTCTGAATGGCCAGGCCATCGGCACCTCGACCATCGGCACCCTGACGTGTACGGCAGCGGCTGCGGCAGGCTCAAAGTGCGTCAGCCTTACGTCCCCCACCGGTTCGCTGACCATTTCCGGCGGCACGATCACCGGCGGCGGCGGTTCGGCATTCCTGGTCAGCGGCGGGTCGGCCACGATCAGCGACGCGGGCACGATCACGCAGAACACCGCCGGTCAGCGCGACGTCGACATCCAGAGCACGACCGGTGGAACGGTCACCTTCTCCGGCGCCATCAGCGGCACCGGCGGCGGCGGCATCTTCCTCAACGGCAACACCGGCGCGACGATGAACTTCACCGGCCTGTTGACGCTCAGCACCGGCACCAGCCCCGCCTTCACGGCCACCGGCGCCGGACCCGCTGCCACAACCGGCGGAACGATTACGGCGAACAACGCCAACAACACGCTGACGACCACGACCGGCACCGCGCTCAACGTCACGAATACCACCATTGGCTCCACGTTGATCTTCAAGAGCATCAGCGCGAACGGTGCCGCCAACGGCATCATTCTGAATAACACCGGAACCACTGCCGGACTCACAGTCGACGGCGACGGCGCGAACACCTCGGTCGGGGGTAACTCAACCGGCGGTACGATCTCCAACACAGTCGGCGCGAACGGCGCGATCGCCGGTAGCGGCGTCTACCTCAAGAGCACCAAGAACGTCATCCTGCGCCGCATGACCATCAACGGAACGAATCAGAACTTTGGAATCCGAGGGTTCTCGGTCGATGGGTTCACGCTCGAGTACTCGACGGTGAATGGCACCAACGGCACCGGCAACAACGCCTTCCCTGACGACACCGGTGAGGGGAGCATCTACTTCGGCAACACGACCACGAACGGCATCGCGACGTCTGGAACCTTCACGAAGAACAGCATCGCCGGTGGTGCGTGGGACAACATGCACATCGAGAACACCTCGGGCACGGCCACGATCACCGTGAAGGGAAACACGTTCGGACTGAACGGGACGACCAACGGCAACATCAGTATGTCGATGATGGCGCGCAACGCCGGAACCGTGATGAACGCGGTCGTCGGTGGCCCGTTAGCCGGCGAGGCAAATACCTACACAGGGGCTCCGGGTGGCCTGGCGAATTTCACCGGTCAGACCGGCACCACGATGGACGTGCAGTTCAAGAACAACGTGATGTCGAACAGCCATCCGAACAACAACGTCGGTGGTGGATGCCTCACGGTGGCAACATCCGGTGCCATGACCTTCACCGTCGACAGCAATAGCATGCGTGACGCTCACGGCAGCACGATGACGATCCAGAAGGGCGCTTCCGGAACAAACATGCAGGGGAAAGTCACCAACAACACGATCGGGGTTGCGGGTGTAGTGGGCTCCGGTGGGGGCTTCCAGGGAATCTCGCCTCCCGGTAACGGCAATGGCATCTTCCTGTCCTGCGCTGGGACGGGGACGATCGGTCTGACGATCACAGGTAACCAGATCCGGAGCTGGCACGGCAACGCCGCGATGTTCTTCGACAACACCGGCGGGAGCTACACGGTGAACCTCACGATTCAGGGCAACACCATGGCCGACACGCCGGTCTCGAACTCGTTCGCTTCGCTGGCGCTAACCAACGGCGGAAACCTGACGAGCGATACGGTCAACGTCTGCGCCACGATCGGCGGCGCCGGTGCGCTGAAGAACACGATCACGGGAACCGCGGGCGCGGCAGCCATGGTTCTTGTTTCCAGCGGCCAGAACGGGGGGCATACCTTCAACCTCCCCGGCTACGCAGGAGCGTCGAATCTCATCAACGTGCAGAATTTCGTCACCGCCAACAACACGTTCTCCGGCGGCGCCAATGTCCAGGCTTCTGACGACAACGGCGGGCAGGGCGCCTTCACCGGCGTCGGTAGCAGCTGCCCAACACCTTAGAAAAAGTGTCCGCCGAGGTTCCCGTGACGCAAGGCGGGAACCTCGGCGCGATGTTTTGACACCTATGAGTCACCCAATTTGGTAGAATCCGCGTCGAGTCCGATCCAATAGTCCAATGTCCCCCATCGCGCGTCATGGGCGGCGCGCAGTCATCGTCCAGTCCAATCGATAACGAGCGAGGAGGTAAAAATGGCGGAACCGTTTTTGAGCGAGATCCGAATCATGAGTTTCGGCTTTCCCCCCAAGGGGTGGGCCCTCTGTGATGGGCAGTTGCTTCCCATCAATCAGAACCAGGCGCTGTTTTCATTGTTGGGTACCACCTTCGGAGGGGACGGCAGAGTGAACTTCGCTCTTCCAGATCTCCGGTCCCGTGCGCCGATTCATGTGGGGAGCGGTCACACGCTGGGCGAACGGGGGGGCGAGCAGGCACATACCCTATCGATCGCGGAGCTCCCGACCCACACCCATGTAGTGAATGCCGCCAACAACCCGGCTGACACGAATGTACCCGCCGCCACGACTTACCTTGGACAACAAGCCAACACGTACAGCGGAGCGACGAATCTTACGACCATGTCACCGGGCGAAATCGGGAACACAGGCGGAAGTCAGGCCCATCTGAACATGCAGCCGTTTCTGGTGCTGAATTTCTCGATCGCCCTGCAGGGCATTTTCCCGAGCGCGACCTAGGAAGAAAGGAGGACGAAACAATGGCACAACCTTACGTTGGAGAAATCCGCATGTTCGCCGGCAACTTCGCCCCCGCGGGATGGATGTTCTGCGAAGGGCAGTTGCTTCCCATTTCCGAATACGAAACGCTGTTCAACCTCATTGGCACGACCTACGGCGGCGACGGACAGAGCACGTTTGCTCTGCCTGATCAGCGCGGACGCATTCCACTTCACTTCGGCAACGGCTTCACGCTCGCCGAGACCGGTGGCGCGGAAGAGATCACGCTGACCGTGGCGCAGATTCCCGCCCACAGCCACCCGATGCTGGCCACGCTCGACATTCCCGCCCAGTTGAGCCCTCAGGGCAACGTAGGCGGGCAGGCGGCGGCAAAGATCTACCGCCTCGGCAACCCTTCGGTGACCCTCAATCCTGCCTCGGTGTCACCGGTCGGTGGATCGCAGCCCCACACCAACTTCCAGCCGTATCTCTGCGTCGACTTCATCATTTCGCTGTTCGGGATCTTCCCGAGCCAGACCTAGGGAGGAGAACTAGACATGGATCCATTCGTAGCTGAAATCCGCATCTTCCCCTTCAACTTTGCCCCCAAGGGGTGGGCCTGGTGTGACGGCCAGCTCCTGCCGCTTTCGCAAAATACGGCCCTCTTCTCGCTGCTCGGCACGACGTACGGTGGCGACGGAAAATCGAACTTCGCGCTGCCGGACCTCCAGGGACGAGCGCCGATGCATCCCGGCCAGGGTCCAGGCCTGTCGCTGCACGACCTCGGCGAGACCGGCGGCTCGGAGACTGTGACCCTCCTCGAGTCGGAGATCCCGAGTCACAGCCATAGCATGGGTTCGCAGACCAATGCGCTCAGTGCCGTGGCTGTTCCGACGAACGCCACGTTTTCGCGTCCGGCCAGCGGAAACCTTTATTTCACTCCCGGCGCTCCGACGATCGTCCAGATGAGCGATCAGATCCTCGCCCCTGCCGGCGGCGACCAGCCTCACAACAACCTGCAACCCTACCTCACGTTCTACTTCTGCATCGCGCTGCAGGGCGTCTACCCGCCGCGAACCTGATCTCAATTAACACGTTTTCAACGGAAAGCCGCACGGACCGCCGTGCGGCTTTTTCTTTTTGACACTTATCCGTGCCTTCATTCAGTAGATACGGTCGACACCGCTGAGTTCGCCGGCTATCTTTCTGGCCGTCCGTTATCCATTGGCTTTGGAAATCAGTTTTCCGTAACTGGTCCTGGGCGACGCTGCGAAATGCGGCGCGCTCCACAAAACAAGGGGAGTGTCATGGGTCGATTCGGTCGCACGCTGCTGCCTCTTTTCGTGGTCTTTTTGTTCGCGCTCGCGTTTCCCGCGCATGCCGCGAACGTCACCATCAACGGCACGACGAACTTCAGTTCTCTCGACGGTTCCGTTGACGATCAGGATCATGTCGTCAACGGCATCTTCACCGTCAACGGAGATCTGACCGTCAACGGGACGATCAACTGCAACGACGTGGGGTCGGGGAGCAACTCGGCCTGCGCGATGCGCTTCGTAGTCGCCGGCAACGTCGTCATGAACGCCGGCAGCGCCATGTACGCCGAGGATCGCGGCGGCAACGGGAACGGCGGGGATATCACCATCAACGCCGGAGGTAGCGTGACCCTCCACGGGCCGGCATCGAGCCTGGCCGGCGCGGTGATCTCCGGCGCGGCCTTCGGCGCCGCCAACGGAAACGGCGGCACCATCACCATTAATAGTGGCGGGCCGTCCACCTTCGAGGCCGGTACGGTCGTCAATTCAGCCAGCAAGGGCAATATCGCCGGGAAGATCCTCCTGACTTCCGGTGGCAGCATGACCGTCTCAGGCCTCCTCGCAGCCGGAGCAACTTCGACGTTGCTCTCCACGCGGCAGACCGGCGACATCCTCGATGGAGCCAGCGGGAGCCAGCAGGGTGGCGAGATCCGGGTGCGGTCGACGTCTGTGTTCGAGCCCTCGATTCTCATTACCTCGACGGCCACCATCGCCTCGCAGGGCAAGACGGTGGGCGCTGGACCGGTAACCATCGAAGGCTGCGGGGTGATCATTCGTGGCCTCGTCGCCTCCATCGCCAACAACGATGCCCCGACCCGCGTCGTGGTTCGGTCCGGCAAAGGGATCACCATCGCCGCCACCGACCTCGGGGTGGGCCCCGGCGGTGCAAACCTCGGCCATTTGCGATCCGACGCAACCAGCGGCGGCGCAGCCTCGAAACGTCTCGACCTCTTCGCAGCGGAAGTCGTTGAGATCGATGGCCCTGATCCCTCGTTGAGCTCCCTCTACGCCGTGAGCAGCGCCCCGAACGCCAGCGACACTGGTGTTGCCGGCGGATCCATTCGAGCCATCTCGCTACGCGGAACCGTCACCGGTAGTGGCAGGGTCTTTCTTGCCGGCCAGAACTCCGGACACAACACCGGAGGCTCGATCGACGTGTCCAGCAAGGGGACGGTCACCCTTGACCATGGAACGGCCACCGCCGTGGGCGACTTCACCAAGCTGCTCAATGACGCGGCCGGCGGTCACATCTCGGCGCGCTCCTATTCCGGCAACGTGAGCTGGGTGCTGGGAGTGGGCGATGTCCGCCCCGTAGGCACGGGCGCGTCCGGCGTTGCCGCCCAGGGAACGATCGCGCTCACCGCCTGCGGTAGTGTCACCACATCGGGTACGACCTTCCCGTCGAACGGACCGATTGCCGGCGTCTTCCCGACGATCACCACCGGTTCCTGTTCGCCCGCGGCACCGTCGCTGCCGGCCGGCGAGCCGGACTTACCGGTCTGCTGCAACGTCATCACCGTCATCAATCCCGTGGTCACCAGCGGACCCGCCGGATCACCATTCAGCCAGACCTTCACGCAGACCGGCGCGATCGGCACGGCCACATTCACGATCGCCACCGGCACGCTCCCAACGGGCCTAACGCTGGCGACGAACGGCGTGCTCTCCGGCACACCGACCGTCACAGGCAGCTTCCCGATCACCGTCATGGTCACCGACTCGCAGGGTTGCACCGGCGTCGGACCGACCTATCCGCTGCAGATCACTTGTCCGACGATTACGGTCACGAATCCTGCGGTGAACAGCGGCGTCGCCGGTTCGCCTTTCAGTGTCACGTTTACGCAGAGTGGGGGAGTGGGAACGACCACATTCTCGATCGCTGGAGGCACGTTGCCGGCCGGCCTGACGCTGGCATCCAACGGAGTGCTCTCGGGCACGCCTACGCAAACCGGCAGTTTCCCGATCACAGTCAAGGCCACAGATTCGAACGGTTGCAGCGGCATCGGACCAACGTACACGCTGACGATCGCTTGCCAGACGATCACTGTCACGAATCCTGCTGTGTCGTCGGGCGTCGCGGGCACCGCGTTCAGCCAGACCTTCACGCAGAGCGGCGGCATCGGCACGACGACGTTCTCGCTCGCCAGCGGAACGCTACCTGCTGGCCTCACGCTGGCCGCGAACGGTGTGCTCTCCGGGACGCCGACGCAGACCGGCAGCTTCCCCATCACGGTCAAGGCCACCGATTCGAACGGCTGCAACGGCACTGGCCCGACGTACACATTAATCATTACCTGCCAGACCATTACCGTCACCAATCCGGCGGTGAATAGTGGCGTCGCAGGCACCGCGTTCAGCCAGACCTTCACACAGAGCGGCGGCATCGGCACGACGACGTTCTCTCTTGCCAGCGGGACACTGCCGGCCGGACTCACGCTCGCCGCGAATGGAACGCTCTCCGGGACGCCCACGCAGACCGGCTCGTTCACGATCACGGTCAAGGCCACCGATTCGAACGGCTGCACCGGCACCGGCCCGAACTACACGCTGACGATTTCCTGTCAGACGATCACCGTCAACAACCCGGCCGTCAGCAACGGCGTGGCCGGAAGTCCGTTCAGCCAGAGCTTCACGCAGAGCGGCGGAATCGGCACAACGACGTTCTCGCTCGCCAGCGGCACCCTGCCGTCGGGCCTGACCCTGGCGTCGAGCGGTGTTCTCTCGGGTACGCCAACGGTCGTCGGCACCTTCCCGATCACCGTCACGGCTACCGACGCGAACGGATGCACTGGTACTGGTACAACCTACAACCTCGTCATCAGTTGTCAGACGATCACCGTCACGCCGCCAACAGTGAACACAGGCGTGGCCGGCTCGCCCTTCAGCCAGGCGTTCACGCAGAGCGGCGCGATCGGGACGGCGACTTTCTCCCTGACGGCGGGCGCTCTTCCCTCCGGCCTTACGCTGGCGTCAAACGGCGTCCTCTCCGGCACGCCGCTGCAGACCGGCACGTTCGCGATCACAGTCACCGTCACCGACTCGAACGGTTGCACGGGCTCAGCGAACTACACACTGACCATCACCTGCCAGACGATCACCGTCACGAATCCGGCGGTGAGCAGCGGCGTCGCAGGCGCCGCATTCAGCCAGACCTTCACGCAGAGCGGCGCGATCGGCACGGCCAACTTCTCGCTCGCCAGCGGATCGCTTCCCGCGGGCCTGAGCCTGTCGGCATCGGGCGTCCTGTCCGGCACCCCGACGCAGACCGGATCGTTCCCGATCACCGTCGCAGTCACCGACTCGAATGGCTGCAGCGGCGTTGGACCAACCTACAACCTCACCATCGCCTGCCAGACGATCACCGTTACGAACCCGCCGGTGAACGTTGGCATCGCCGGCCAGGCGTTCAGCCAGTCCTTCACGCAGAGCGGCGCCATCGGCACGGCGACCTTCACCCTCGCCAGCGGCACGCTGCCGTCGGGCCTCAGCCTCTCCGCGAGCGGCGTCCTTTCAGGCGTTCCACTGCAGACGGGAACCTTCCCGATCACGGTCACCGTCACTGATTCGAACGGCTGCAGCGGCACCAGCGCGGTCTACAACCTCATCATCAATTGTCAGACGATCACCGTCACGCCGCCATCGAACTTGACGGGTACAGTGGGTGTTGCATACAGCGAACAGTTCACGCAGAGCGGCGGCATCGGCGCGGTGACCTTCAGCGAGACCGGCACGCTTCCGACGGGCATGAGCTTCGCGGCGGACGGCACGCTCTCCGGCACCCCATCGCAGAGCGGCGCGTTCCCGATCACGGTCACGGCAACCGACTCCAACGGTTGCACCGGCTCCGTCAGCGTGACGCTCACGATCGGCTGCCAGACCATCACGGTCACGAATCCGGGCGTGTCTAGCGGTACAGTCGGTACACCGTTTAGTCAGACGTTTACTCAGACTGGCGCCAACGGTACGGCCACGTTCTCGCTGGCCAGCGGAACCCTGCCAGCCGGGATGAGTCTGTCGGCCTTTGGTGTCCTCTCGGGCACACCGACGCAGAGCGGTTCGTTCCCGATTACCGTCAAAGTGACCGATTCGAACGGCTGCACCGGCACCGGCTCGACCTATAACCTGGTCATCGCCTGCCAGATCATTACAGTCACGAATCCGGGCGTCTCGAGCGGCACGGTCGGCACGCCGTTCAGCCAGACCTTCACGCAGAGCGGCGCCATCGGCTCGGCGACGTTCACAACCTCCAGCACACTCCCGGCGGGCCTTGCGCTTTCGTCCTCCGGCGTTCTCTCCGGCACACCGGCTCAGACAGGCTCCTTCCCGATCGTGGTGACGGTTACCGATTCCAACGGCTGCACGGGAACGGGCGCGACCTACAACCTGGTCATCGCCTGCCAGACGATTACGGTAACGAACCCGGTCACCAGCACCGGCACCGTTGATGCGCCGTTCAGCCAGACGTTCACGCAGAGTGGCGCGGTCGGGACGGCTACGTTCTCCACTTCCAGCACAATTCCTGCGGGATTGACGCTCTCCTCCAGCGGCGTGCTCTCCGGCACACCTCAGCTGCCGGGGACGTTCCCGATCGTCGTCACGGTCACTGACGCAAACGGCTGCACCGGCACCGGCCCGGCGTACAACCTGGTCATTGCCTGTCAGACCATCACCGTCACCAACGCGGGCTCGACGAACGGAACGTATAACGCGCCGCTCAGCGGAAGCTTCACCTTCACACAGACTGGCGTTGGGGCGCACACTCCTGCGGTCTTCTCCCTCAACAGCGGTACGTTGCCATCGGGAGTGTCACTCTCCGCGGGCGGCGTACTCTCCGGCACGCCCACGCAGACGGGTGTCTTCTCGGTTACCGTCAAGGTCACAGACGCCAACGGCTGCACGGGAATCGGCAGCACCTACACGCTCACCATCGCGCCGAACCTGACGACGAAGTCCTACGTCGACGTCGGCAACACGCAGCTCGACGGTGGCTTGCCGGCCCCGGCCACGCCAACGGTCATCTCCGTCGCGGTTTCCAACGGCGACTCGTCCGACGCGCCGATCACCTACTCCGTCGCGTTGGCCCCGGTCCACGGAACCTTGACCGTGTTCAATGCGAATGGAACCTTCCTCTACACGCCGAATCTCGGCAATACGACTTCCGATTCATTCAGCTATGTTGGCACTTCCAACGGCGTCTCCGTGACGCGCACCGCCTCGATTACTTTCAATGGGCGTGTGTGGTACGTCGATAACGCCACCGTCTCCGGGACGAATGACGGCCGGTCCAACACGCCGGTCAAAACGATGACAGCCCTCACCGGCGGCGTAACCGCCAGCGGCGATTTCATCTATGTATCGAAGGGCACTGGATCCACTACGGGCAGCTACACGATGCTCACAAGCCAACAGCTCATCGGCGCGGGCGCGACCCTGAGCGTCGGCGGTGTCCTGACGGTGGCTGGATCGGCCGCCAATACGCCCACTCTGGCCGGTACGGTGTTCCTCGCCAACAACGCCGTGGTGAACGGGATCGACATGAGTACCGGTACCTTGAATGGAATCGTGGGCTTCGGAGTGACAGGCATCAACGTGACCGCGCGCAACGTCGCCACGACAACCGGCACGGCGGTCTCCATCACCGGCGCCACAAACTCTGGCTCCATGACCCTTACCTCGGTCAGTGCCAACGGTGGTTTGAACGGCATCATCCTGCAGAACTTCACCGGCGGCTCGTTCACCGTCACAGGTGATGGTACGGATACTTCCGTCGGTGGAAATTCCAGCGGCGGCACCATCGCGAACATGACCGGCGCGGACGGCACGACCAACGGCACCGCGATCTATCTGAGCAACGTGCAGAATGTGGTGCTGCGCCGGATGACCATCAACGGAACCAATCAGAACTACGGCATCCACGGATACGCCGTCAACGGCTTTACGCTCGAATACTCCACCGTCGGCGGTACAAACGGCAATGCCGCGACGCTGCCGTTGCCGGAGAATGCGGGAGAAGGAAGCGTCTACTTCGGAAACGTCACCACCAACGGTCTCGTGAGCTCCGCGACCTTCACGAAGTGCAAGATCAGCGGAGGACGCTCCCGGAATCTATCGATCATCAATACTGCTGGCACGGCCTCCGTCACGATCAAAGGTTGCAACCTCGGCCTGAACCAGAACTTCGTCGACGCTGACCAGAGCGTGGCGATCGAGGCGCGCAACAGCGGCACAGTAATCAACTCCACGATCGGCGGTACGGGCACCGGCGAGCCGAACACATTCACAGGCTCTCCCGGTGATCTGGTGAACGTTACCGGGCAGTCCGGCACCACCATGGACGTACAGTTCTTGCAGAACGCGCTGTCGAATAACCATGCGCAGAATTTCATCGGCGGCGGCGGTATGACTTTGGCCACGGCGGGGACGATGACGTTCAACGTTGACGGAAACTCCTTCCGCGACGCGAACGGCAACGCAATCACGCTGGACAAAGCCAGCGCAGGTGCGCTGCTGAGCGGGAAGGTGAAGAACAACACCATCGGCGTGAGCGGCGTTGTGAATTCCGGATCGGCTTCCGGCAACGGCATCTTCGGTTCCTTCAGCGGCACCGGGACAGTGGCTCTCACCATCGCGAATAACCAGATCCGGCAATACGGTGGAAACGCCGGACTCTACTTCGACAACACCGGCGGCAGCTACACGGCGAACTTCACGATCACAGGCAACGTGACCGCGGAACCGGGCGGCGGCGCGTTCGCCGGTCTTGCGCTCACGAACGGCGCCGCGTCGTCCACCGACACGATCAATGTCTGCGCCACGATCACCGGCAACGACTTCAGCGCCGGTGACCCATCCGATTCCAACGACGTCATCGTCGGCGCAAGCGGAAGCGCCGCTGGCCATACCTTCAATCTGCCTGGCTATGCTGGAGGAGCCAATCTCGCCAACGTGCAGACATTCATCCAGAACAACAACCTGAATCCGGGAGCTACCGCAGTAGTTGCCTACACCGATCCGCCAGTAACGGCGGCGGCGTTCACCGGCACTGGTACGGGCTGTCCGACGCCATGAGAAAAATCGTGAAGGACCGCGATGCCCTTTCCTTTCTGCCAGCCCATGAGATGGAGGTTCGTATGAGTGTGAAAGCCGAATCCAACGGTATCCCCCGCCGCGAGTTTCTTCGCATCAGCTCCGCAGCCGCCGTGGGCCTCGCAGTCGTCGCCATCGGCGAGAAGAACCTCTTCGCCGCCAGCTCTTCCGGCATCGTGCCATTGATGGATGTTGGTTACGCACCGTCGCTGCCGATGGCCGGTTATTCGGTGCCGCTCGCCAGCGCCAGCTCGATCCTCAGTCCCGATCCGCGATTCATCAGCAGCGGGGCACGCGTCGCTGTAATTGCTGCGAAGAGGTCGGCGAGTCATGTCAACGCTCCCGGCGGAATCGCCGTCGATGCGCTCTTCCCGGTCTCACACAGGCGGCCCGATGATCCGATGCGCTTCGGATTCTTCTCGATGAACGGACGCTCTGACGGAGACGCCGTGAGCGGCCCACTGGCCTTCACGGTCCAAGTGCCCTCGACTACCGGAATCTCGCTCGTCGTACGACGCCAGCGTCCCACCAGCGAGGCGGAATTGTCAGCACAACCACCGCTCGAGCCCGAGGTCTCGTCGTTGACCCTGTCCCTCGGCAATGTTGCCGGACCGAAGCTCGCGCGCGGCGTCTACGTACTGGCATTCCGCGAAGAGCAAGGCGACAGCATGACCGACTGGCGCCGCATGTCCGTCGCGCCAACCGAAAACACCTACGTCATCTCCGGCGCGACGTTCTCGTATCTGATCCTGAACGTCGACTACGCCGACGCTCCGACGGATCGCCGGCACGCGGCACACGGCTAGGGCCTTACCTCAATTGCTCATGTCCTCGGCGGCGATTCGACATCGCTGCCGAGGGCAACGTCTTGAGGGTTGGGCATAAGCCGAGCCGCAGGTTGCGCGTGTCGCGTTCGCGCGGTCCAGTTCGAGAGCGTCACAGGGACGAGCGGGCTGCGCAAAAGTCAAGTAAGCGTTTCCAGAAGCCTCAGAGCATGCGCCACACGGATTCCTTCGCTGGTCTGGTAGTCCTTCGTTCCGGTCGCTGAGATCTGCCACGCTGGCGTATCGGGGAACTTTGCTTTCAGGTAGCGAAGACTCTTGTCAATCGCTGCGTCCGCCCATTTGCACTCGACGAGAAGGATCGGCTTAGTGCGGTCGGTGACGACGAAGTCGACTTCGCGGCCATCGACGTCACGAAAGTAGCGAAGCTCGAGGTCGCGGCCCTTCGTGTCCTGTTCGAAATGGACCCATTTGAGAAGGTGCGACGCGACGAGGTTCTCGAACCGCGCGGCATCCTCGGGCACGATGGACCAGTCGAAGTGGTAGTGCTTCTGCTCCTTCTTCACGGCGCGAATCCTTGGTGCGCCAAAAGGAGCCAGCCGGAAAACGGCATAGAGCCGTTCCAGCGCACCAATCCAGGAAGAAAGCGTTTTGTGGCTGATCTGCAGGTCCTCGCGCAAGGCGTTGATCGATAGAGGAGAGCCAACAAGATCCGGAAGCCGCATCATGAGCAGCTCGAGATGCCCGAGATCCTGGATTCGCTCGAGCGAAACGACGTCTTCGCGAACGAGCCGTGTGCGGTACTCGCGGGACCAGCGCCGCGCCTGCGTTTCGTTTCCGCCGAGAAACGGCTCAGGGAAACCGCCGAGACGAAGAAGCTGCTGGAAGTCATCGCGGCTATGAATTCGCTGCTCGGCTACGGAGAAAGGGTGAAGACGCAACAAGTGGTAGCGGCCCTGGAGTGAATCGCCGCCGAATCGATAAAGGTCGAGTCGTCCGCTTCCCGTGACGAGAATGCGCTGACCGGCCGGTCGTCCGTCGTAAAGTCCCTTGAGGTAGTTTCTCCATCGGCGGTACTTGTGCAACTCGTCGAAGATCCAGAGGTCGCCGGGCGGCAACTCGCTCCTCAGAATTCGCTCTCGGTGCTCCGCGATATCCCAATTGAGATATGCCTTGCGCGCGCCCGAAAGTGATAACGCCAGTGTGGTCTTGCCCACCTGGCGAGGTCCTGCCACGAAGACCATCTTGCGCTTGAGATCGTCGCGAAGGGGGCGTGTAAGGTACCGTTTTTCCGTTGCCATGACGCAAGCTGAGTGTACGAGTGTTTTCGCTATGGGTCAAAAACGCTCGCGTGTAAATTGGATAGGGGGCAAAATCCAGTGTCTTCGCTACTCAAGGATTTTGTGCTTCCCGTTAGTGCCTCATCCCCTTATCCTGCAATCCCGCATGAACAGCACGCAAGTCATCCTCCGCCCCGCCACCGATTCCGATTACGCATTCATGCGCGAGCTCTACGGCGCCACACGTGCCGAGGAGATGGAGCGGTTTCCGTTTGACGAGGCGCAGAAGAGGGTGTTTCTCGATCAACAGTTTGCGGCGCAGTTCGAGCACTACCAAATCCACTATCCAACCTGCGAGCGCAATATCATCGAACGTGACGGCGCCCCCATCGGCCGGCTCTGGATCGACGAATGGCGCGATCAAATCCGTCTCGTCGATATTGCCTTGATGCCGGAGTCTCGCGGTTCGGGAATCGGCTCACAACTTCTGCACGAGGTGCTGCAGCGTGGCAGTGCGGCAGGCAAGCCGGTGACGATTCACGTGGAAGCATTTAATCCCGCGCTGCGGCTCTACCAAAGGCTTGGTTTCGAGAAGGTCGACACGAACGGCGTCTACTTACTGATGCGTTGGACGCCGCCTCAGGTGAATACCGCCTCGACCGTGTAGGCGTCTCCCTGTTTCTCTACCGGCACGAGGAAGATATCGAGCGGCTCCGGGAGGGCATCGTGTGTGAGGTGGTGGATGCCCTGTGGGATGAAAAGCGGAGCCAGGAAGAAGAGCGAGAACGCGGTCCGCTTCAACCGGGCCGCCTCGCTTTCCATCACGCGGGCCGCGCGTGTGAGGCGCAACTCCACTTTGTGGCCTTTCGAGTGAAGCCAGAAGGACGAACCGACGAGCGGCTCGAAGGAATCGATCGTGAGCTGGTCGAGCATGAATTCGATTTGTAGCACACGGAGGGGGTTATCGACAGCCGTTCGATCAAGCTTGGAATTGACAAGCTCCGCGCATGCGTGGAGGTGCGATGGCGTATGGTCGTAGACTACGGGGGATGAGTATCCTCACGCTGGCGTTGGACGAAGAGACTCTTGAAGCAGCGCGCAGTTACGCCAGACGGCATCAGGTTACCCTCGACGCTTTGGTTCGCGAGTTGTTGGTAGGAGCGGTCAAGGCCGATCGTCAGGCAGCAGTCGCTGAAATGTTCCGGTTGATGGATGCTAATCCGGGTCACTCGGACGAGCGTCGATGGGATCGAGACGAGTTGAATGCTCGGTAGATATCGATTCCGCACGCATCTCTTACTCTCGTCAAACCATCCGCATCACCGCGAACAGCGACGCGCACGAGATCACGATCCAGAGTACGACGCCGAGGATTAGTGGGCGCGCGCCGACCGCGGCGATCGATTTGCGTGAGAGACCGGCGCCGATCAAAAAGAGAGTGATGGTGAGGCCGATGCGAGCGAGCATCGTCAGCGCCGACCACACTTCTGCCGGAGCGGTCACGTACGTTCGGATCACCGAGGCGACAACGAACCAGAGGATGAACCAGGGAAGGATGATCTTCGCCGATTTGCGCTTGAAGAAAAACGCGGTGCCGAGTGTCAGGGGAACAATCCACAGCGCTCGCGTCAGCTTCACCGTCGTCGCGATTTGCAGCGCCTCGGCTCCATATTTTGCGGCGGCGCCGACGACAGAGCTCGTGTCATGAATGGCGATCGCGGCCCATACGCCGAACTGAGATTGGGTCAATCCGAGGCGGTGACCGATCATCGGGAAGGCGAAGAGCGCAATCGAGTTGAGGATGAAGACCGTTCCGAGCGCGACCGACATTTCTTCATCGTTCGCGTTGACGACCGGACCGACCGCGGCGATGGCGCTTCCGCCGCAGATCGCGGTACCGGATGAGATGAGATGCGCGGTCGTGCGGCTGATTCCCATCGCGCGGCCGAGCAAAAATCCGAGAAGGAGCGTGCCGACGATCGTGACGATGGTGAAGAGGATTCCGGTGCGGCCGGCCTCGATGACCTTCTGCAGGTTCATGCCGAAGCCGAGCAAGACGACCGAAACCTGCAGGAGCACTTTCGTCACTTTCGAATTGCGAGCTGGATACGGATGTCCCAGCGTCAGCGCCAGGACGAGGCCGAGCGCGAGTGCGATCGGCGGCGACGCCCACGGCGTGAGGCAGAAGAGCAGGAATGCGACAAAGGCGACGATGCGGAGCGTCTGCACTACTTCACGTTGGCGCGGAAGAATTCGATCGTCCGCTTCCAGGCATCGGCGGCAGCCGCAGCGTTGTAGTTCCGGCCCGTGTCGTTGAAGAATGCGTGATTGACGTCCGGGTAGACGACGAGCTGCACATCCTTGCCCATTTCTTCGAGCTGCTTCGCGAGCGCGCGGCCCTGTTCTGCGGGGACGCCTTGGTCTTTCTCAGCGTAGATCAGGAGAATCGGAGCGCTCAGATTTTTCCAGTCAGATGCGACCTTCTTGAAGCCGCCGTAAAAGCTGATGGTCGCAGCGGCGTTGCTTTCCTTCGTCGCCGTATACTGCGCGAGCGCTCCTCCCATGCAGAAGCCGATGACGCCATATTTCTTCGACGTGCACTCCGGACGATTGAGCAGATACGCGCCCGCAGCGGCGATCTCTTTCTCTGCGCGATCGGCGTCGAGCTCCATCAGCATTCGTCCCGCTTCGTCGGGTGAGCTTGCGGTCGCGCCGTGGAAGAGGTCAGGAGCAATCGCGGAGAAACCTTCGCCCGCAAAACGGTCGACGATGTCTTCGATGTGCGGCACGAGGCCCCACCACTCCTGAATGACGACGACGCCCGGACCTTTGCCCGCGACATATCCTCGGCACGAATGACTGTTCGATGGAAATTCGACGTGCTCACCCATGAATGTGACCTCCTCAAAATCCGGCGCGGATTCTAATGCACGCGTGACAGTCTGGTGACTTGGCGCACATCTGTTTCGTATTCATGTGACAATAACGATCTCAAAGAGAGGGGTTTCGATGACGTTTACAAAGGAGCAAGTTTCTGGTCTGGCCAAAACACCGCGCTGCCCGCGATGTGATTTGAACAAGACGATCGGCAACGCGCTCTGCCGCAGTTGCCGCGCCAAGTTGCCTGAGAACATGCGGATGGCGTTGGAGAAAATCCCGTCGAAGGATGCCTGGATCGTTTCGCGCGCGGTTCGCGCCGCGGCCCGCTACTTCGACGTGCACTTCCAGTCGGTGCGCAATTTCGGCGGCGGACGACCGCGCTGACGACGCCGGCGTTAACGATTCCGCTCGACCCGTTCCGCCAGATCTGCCAGGTCATCGATGTGTGCTTCGCGCGCCCGAACCACGATGGCATCCGCGCGATTGCGTGACTGCAGCGTACGCGCCCACGCAGCGGCAAGCGATGCGCGTTTCATCCGCGTCGATGCGGAGCTCCACGGATGGAGGTCGCTGCCGCGGATAGTGCGCGTGACTCCGCCAATCTTCACGGTGGCGATCGTCTGATCGGGTGTCGCTGTCCGCGTGAATTCGATCTCATACAACGCGGTCTCATTCGGAGCCAACGCTCCACTCAGCACGCGGTGCGATTCAATCGCCTCACCGAATGTCAGCGTGATGTTCTCGCTGCTCGACGCGGCATCGTCTACCGACACGCGTAGAAGTCTCTTCGTCGCATCGAGCGGTGCAGACGACGCTTCGAGCTCGACGCGAATACCGGAAGGGATGCTTTCCGGAGCAGCGAAGTGCCGGACGATCACATCGAGATCGCCATTGCGCGGAGTTTCTCCCCGAGCAATCGACTCTTCGATGGCCCCGAAGTTTCTTGCCGGCGCAGCGTCGCGTACATCGCGCGGCCGGGCAAATGCCGCGGAAGCGGGCGGGGGAGGCGGCGAGACGGCTGCTGCCTGCGACGATGCGATCGATCGTGCCGCCGAAGTTTTGGCGGTGCCGGCGAAGTCGCTATTCGCACGCTCGGGAGCAAAGGCTTCTGTTTCGGAAGCCGCAACTGTCGATGGCGCAGCATTCGTGACGATCATCGGTTCCGCGACGGGAGGTGCTGCTTCGACAGTGCCGGCGTACGCGGGAGCACCTGCGGTCATTCCGATCGCCTCTTCGTGTTTCTTCTCAGCGAGTCTCATCGCCGGTTGCGCAGAACCGGCGCTGCTCGGAGGCGCGGCTGGCAGCGTTGGCAGATCTGCCACCGGCTGCGGATGGATGCTTCCGGGCTGCGGCGGAGTGTTGGGTAGCGTCACGTTTGCCTGGCGGATCGGTGATGGCGCAGACGCGCTCTCCTTCAGCGTGGCAACTCCGTTCGTATTCGATCCGGAGCGCGAAAGCAGGTGCAACACAAAATAGACTGACGAGACGAGCAACACGATCGATGCTGCGATCCGGAGGTTAAACATTGCCGTCTGGCGCATCTGTTTGCGCGCGTGCTCCGGCACGAAACGCAGATCGTTCGGGATCTCGTTCTTGATGCGATCAGCGAGACCATCGGGCGGTGCCGGCACCGCGGCCATGGCCAGCTTCCGCTGCAGGTCAGCTTTCCGATTGGGTGTCATCGTCCTTCTTCCTCAACATCCGCGCCGAGGACTTCTTCCAGGAGGGTGAAGGCCTTGTGCAGACGCTTGCGAATGGCAACGGTTGTGATTCCTTCGATGGAGGCGATCTCCTTCACCGCCAGCCCGCCCCAGAAATGGGCGGTCACGGTAAATCGGAGATCCTCAGAGAGCGTCAGCACTGCGTTACGAAGCCGTTCGCTCTCTTCAGAACTGCTCAGTACGTCTTCTGGTGACGGAGCGCTGTCCGGCACTTCCGGAGCACTCTCATCATCAAGCGATTTCATCAACCGCGGCCGGCGTATGTGATTGAGAAACGTCGTGTAGCCGATTCGGTATAGCCATGTGAAAAACTGCGAGCCGCCATTGAAGCCGGCCAGCGCTTCCCAGGCCTTGCGATACGTTTCCTGTGTCAGATCGGCGGCCAGCTCGCGATCGCCGCACAACCGGAAGAGCGAGGCGAATACCGACGAATAGGTGCGGTCGACGAGCTCTTCCGCGGCACTCCGATCGCCGCCTCGAACCGCCGCCAGCAAGCGGCTCTCCTCATTCCAGAGAGGAATCACCGAGTCAGGCTCCGGCCGGATGGCGGGAAACGACGCAACATTGCTCACCCCGATTGGACACGGCTCTGCGACATTTCGAAACCACGAGTTGAGTATCCTATCCGACCAATGAAACGTTGCCTGGCCATCCTTCTTCTATTCGCCGCCTGCCGCTACGAGCGTCCCGCCGCCACGATCGAGCCGGGATCGCATCAGGAAGAGATCGAAACGTGGCGCGCCAATCGCGCCTCGCGCCTTCGCGCGCCCGATGGCTGGCTGGCGCTGGCCGGTCTCTACTGGCTGAGCGAAGGGAACAATGATGTCTCCCTTCCTGCAAAACCGCCGGTGCCTTCGCAGTTCGTTCTGCGGAACGGAAAGGTGACTTTGAATCCCAATCCCGCCCTGCTGATCGATGGGAAGCCGGTGATCGCCGCCGTCGAGTTACAGAACGATACGGATACGAAACCGACCGTCGTGCGCACAGGAACCTTGTCGCTCGTTGCAATCCGCCGCGAAGACGCCGTCCACGGGCCTCGCTTCGGAGTGCGCGTGCGCGATACCGCCGCGGACGCGCGAACGCATTTTCAGGGTCTCGAGTACTTTCCCGCCGATGCGAGTTATCGCGTTGAGGCGCGTTTCGAGCCCTACAACCCACCCAAGTCCATCCCCATCACGAACGTCCTCGGCATGACCAGCAACGAGATCTCGCCGGGGGCCCTCGTCTTCACATTGCAGGGGAAAGAATTTCGCCTCGATCCGATCCTCGAGCAGGGAGAAAAGGACCTCTTCATCATCTTCAAGGACGCGACCAGCGGAAAAGAAACCTACGGTGCCGCGCGCTACCTTTACGCGCATCCGCCGGATGCGAACGGCAAGACGATCGTCGATTTCAACAAAGCGTACAACCCGCCTTGCGCGTTCACGCCGTATGCGACGTGTCCGCTGCCGCCGCCGCAAAACCGGCTACCGGTCCGCATCGAAGCAGGGGAGAAAAAATACGCGGGCGGCCACGGGTAGCGGTCGCGCGGTTACGAAGTCTCGCCGCGGTTTCGCGGGCTCGATCTGCGAAACCGCCTAACCCCGCTACCGCGTCGCTACTTCGCGTTCCGTTCGTCCGCGAGTACTTGTGCCACGCACGCCGTCACATTTTTGCCTGTGCTGATATGCAGGAACTCGTTTGGTCCGTGCGCATTGCTGTGAGGACCGAGCACGCCGGTGATCAGGAACTGCGCGCTTGGATAGCGCTGTCCCAGCATCCCCATGAATGGAATCGAGCCGCCTTCACCCCACGTGGTTGCAGGTTTACCGAAGAACGCCTGAGACGCGGAGTCGACCGACTTTTCGAGCCATGCGGCGACCTTCGGCGCTTCCCATCCGCCGCCACCTTTTTCGGGCTCGAACGTCACGTGCGCGCCGTACGGAGGATCGCTTTCGAGTAGCTCCTGCAACTTGCGGTCGAGGTTCGAAGCGTCGAGCGTCGGGGGGATGCGGAGCGACAGCTTGATCGCCGTTTTCGGCCGGAGAACGTTGCCGCCTTGAACGAGATCGGGCAGACCGGCCTGACCCGTGTACGAGAGCATCGGACGCCACGTCCTGTTCAGTAGAAGCTCGAGCGGATCAGTGCCCATCGGCTTCATGCCGGGAAGGAACGGAAACTTGTCATGAATCTCGTCGCCGAGGATGCGAGCGGTTTCCTTGGCTTCCGCGAGACGGTCGGGCGGCACCTCGGCGTGAAGCCATTCAGGGATGATCCGGCCGGTGGCTGCGTCCTCGAGGCGATCGAGAAGAATGCGCAGGATGCGAAAACTCGAGGGTACGATCCCGCTGGCATCGCCGGAGTGAACTCCCTCGGTGAGCACTTCCACGGTGAGATTGCCGACAAGCGAGCCGCGCAGCGAGGTCGTCATCCAAAGCTGGCTGTAGTTGCCACACCCGCTATCGAGACAGATGACGAGACGCGGCGTGCCGATCTTTTCAGAGAGCAGATCGATGTACGCGGGCAGATCGACCGAGCCGCTCTCTTCGCAGCACTCGATGATGATGACGATGCGCGAGTGCGGCGCACCCTGTTGCTTGACGGCATTGATCGCCGTTACCGCAGCGAAGATGGCGTAGCCGTCGTCCGCGCCGCCGCGGCCGAAAAGCTTCCCGTCGCGCAGGACCGGAGTCCACGGTCCCAGGCCATCATTCCATCCGACCATGGCCGGCTGTTTGTCGAGATGCCCGTACATCAACACGGTCGAGGAGTCGTCGCCATCGACTTCGATGAAGATCAGCGGCGTGCGGCCCTCGATCTCATGCGTCTCGATGCGAAGTCCCGGGATCTGTTGCGCCTCGACCCAGGCTTTGGCAAGCGCCACGGCCCGGTCCATGTGACCGTTCTTCTTCCAATCCGGATCGAAGAGGGGTGACTGGTTGGGGATGCGGATGTATTGCTGTAGTGTAGGAACGATCGAGTCGTCCCAGATCTGGCCGGCATTTCTGGCGACCTGTTCAGAATTCATGGAGTACCTTCCGTCGGCGGTTTGCGACGGCGGAGGATAGCATCACTGGAACCGCCCGAACCGGCTGGGGGCCGGAATCGAAAAAAATCGACGTTTCCAAAATTACCGACACCTTTCCGCTACTACATCGGGTATGCTGTGCGCAATCCAAAAAGTCCGAGGAACTTGATGCCGGGAAGGAACCTCCTTTAGCGAGGGAAGAGGGACGCGATTGTGTTCGATCCCAATATCCTGAAAATGCCAAACGCTGCGCCGGCCGCCCCCGCAGGGGACGAACCTCCGCCTCTGACCCTGCCGCCGCTGGAACCGCCGCAGGAAGATATCGGCGAGCTTTACGTGCGGCACCGCACACTGCTGATGCACATCGGCAACCGCAAGTTCCGCATCGCGGAGCCGGAAGCCGAAGGTCTCATCCAGGAAGTGTTTCTGTCGTTCATGACCACGACGACGAGAATCGCGAACGTGAGATCGTGGCTGGTGGCGGCAATGTGCAACGCCAGCAGGCACTACTGGCGCGTGCAGGGACGCACGGAAGGTCTGCCGGAAAATTTCAACGATCACACGGATCCGACCTCCGACGACATCGCCGAGGAGTTTTCCAGGGTTATCACGATGCGGCAGGCACTCGATTACCTTCAGCCGCGCTGCCGCGAGACGCTCTATCTCCACTACTACGAGGGCCTCTCGGCGAATGAAGTGGCGCGGGCGCAGGACACGACGTCGCGCTACGCCGAGAAACTGATTCACAACTGCCTGAAACGAGTCCGCGAGATCTACTTCAGCATCACGGCGGTGAAACGATGATGGTCGAGCAACACTACGACGAAGAAGTGCTTGCCGGATTTCTCAGCGAACCGATCGATGCCGCAGCTCGCGACAAACATCTCGACACCTGCTCGCTCTGCAAAGGGACACTCCAATCGATCCGCGATACGACCGTCCTGCTGAAAAAGCCGGAGATCTGGGATCGGCAGAGATTCTCGACCACGGCCAAACCAGAAACTCTGGCCTTCCTCCGAAACGTGCAGCAGACGATGGCGGCAGAAGAAGCGGCGGCATGCGTGCATGTCGCGCTCCTGCTTGCGGGCGATCGCGAATCGTGGTCCGCCAGGCTGGCCGCGCATCCCGAGTGGCGAACGGCAGGTCTGGTACGGCAGTTGATCGCGGCGACGGACCAGGCGATCGATCTGATGCCGCCCGATGCTCTCGAGATCACACGACTGGCAATCGATGTGGCCGAGCAGTTGCCGGAATCAGATCGGGTGGTCAGGCTGCGCGGGAACGCGTGGTACGAGCGGGGGTATGCGCTGTTCCATACGGGTGCATTCCGGGAAGCCGTTCAAGCACTCGAGAGTTCTGAGGCTCATTTCAACAAACTTGCTATTGCTGATCACGAGATGGCTAGGCTCAACCTCGTGCGTGCCATGGCCTACCGTGACCTCGAGCGAGTCACCGAAGTATTTCCGGCAATTGCTGCCGCCGCAGCGGTCTTTCATCAATACGGGGATACCGAGCGCTTCCATGCAGCTAGGCTTGCGAAGGCCCTTACGCTCTACAGTGGCCGCCAGTTCCGCGCAGCATTGGCCATTCACTTGGAGATTGCTAACGAGAAAGCGATCGCCCCACAGTGGCGCGCGTCAGCTCTGCAGAACGCCGCTATCTGCTATCGGGAAATCGGCGAGATCGACGCCGCAATCGACTGCTTTGCGAAAGCGATCGACGCGTTTGAGGCGGCGGGTATGATGTCCTTCCGCGCGAAGACGCGTTGGACGCTCGCGCGCATCTTCGTTGAGCGTCACCAGTACGAACAGGCCCTTCCAATGTTCACCGACCTTCGCGCCGAGTTCGAGGAGCTTGGCATGGCACACGAGGTCGCGCTGGTGGCTCTCGACATCGCCGAGTTACTTCTGGTCAAAGGCCAGCCCGAGGGTATTGCAGCTGCGTGCAGACAGGCCCTGGAGTATTTTGAGAAAATGCATTTGACCTCCTCCGAAGCCGCACTTACTGCTATGACTTATTTGTGCGAAGCCTCGGTCTTGGGGATTGTGACGCCTGTTCTGGTTTCCGATCTCCGAAACACCTTTCTTAGGCATACTGATCCACCTCGTTCGGCGCGCGACTACGAGTTTTTGTCCTCCCCGCGCGATCAGGGGTAGGGAAATGGCGACCTAGAGACTCTCCTCTTGTTGAGGGCCCTCCAAATGAACCGAGCTCATCAGAGTTCACGGAGGGTATATGTCTGCACATTCAAAGGTCCGCGTCTCCACGGCTATTCTAGTTTTTGTACTTGCTACGAGCGTTGCATCGGCCGCCCCGCAACGGGATAGCGGGTCGGACGCCATTTTCTCCAAGATCAGCAAGATCGTGAGCAAGATCGGCAAGATCTTACGACCGCTCAGTGAACCCATCTTCCCCAAGCCCTGACCTCACCTCCCCTCCCGTACAATACGCTCGCTTAGGCTCACGGGAGCGTGCCCATGTCGGTCGTATTGTCGGTTCGGGATGTTGTGAAGACTTTTGGTGCCGTGCGGGCGGTGGATGGAGTCTCGTTCACCGTCCGGCGGGGGACCATTACTGGGTTACTCGGCCGTAACGGCGCCGGGAAGACGACGACCATCCGGATGATTACCGGCGTCTTCTTTCCTGATGCCGGGACGATCGAGTGGCTCGGTAGTGAGCGGGATGCCCGCGACCGCATCGGCTATCTGCCGGAAGAGCGTGGGCTCTACCGGCAGATGAAGGTGAAGGAGCATCTGCTCTTTCTCGCGGAGATCAAAGATTGCCGCGGTGCTGCCGTCGCGCAGTCGGCGGAGCGCTGGCTCAAGCGCTTCGAACTTTGGGACAAGCGCGACGCCAAGGTCGAGACGCTGTCGAAGGGCAACCAGCAGAAGGTTCAGCTCATTGGGACCCTTTTGCACGATCCCGATCTCATCATTCTCGACGAGCCGCAGTCCGGTCTCGATCCCGTCAACATGCTTCTGGTCCGCAATCTTCTTCGCGAACTGAAAGAGGAGGGCCGGACGATCCTTCTATCCACGCACATGATGGCCGAGGCGGAGAGGATGGCGGACGAGATCATCCTGGTGCACAAAGGAAAGGTTGTCCTCTCCGGCGCGATCGACGCCGTGCGCGATTCCTTCGGGAAGAACACGTTGCACCTCGACTACGAAGGTGACGGCGCCTTCCTCGAGCAGCTTCCTGAGGTCAAGCGCGCCTTGATCGTCAACAATGCGGCGGAACTGAGTCTCAACGAAGGTGCCGACCCGCAGCGCGTGCTCGAAGCCACCGTCGGACGCCTCCGCATACGTAAATTCGAGATCGCCTCGCCATCGCTTGAAGAAATCTTCATCGAACAGGTCGGTGCCGAGACCATGGAGGCCATTCGATGAACAAGATGTTTGCGGTCATCAAGCGCGAGTACCTCCAGGCCGTTCGCCGGAAGATGTTCCTATTCATGACGGTCTTTTTTCCTGTCCTCATGTCGGGGCTGTTCATCCTTCCAACACTTCTGCTCTCCAAAGGTCTTGGCGACAAGAAGGTTGCTGTCGTCGACGGCACGGGCGCCCTGCACAGCGCCTTCGTGCATCGCATTGCGCCCGAAGTTCCTGATCCGAAGAAGGCGCTCACCGGTGGCGGCAGGCGCACCGACCTCCCGCAGTCCTTGGACGTCGAGTACGCCGACGCCCACGGACAAACCAATCTCGACGCCTCCGCCAAACCCTATCTCGACCGTTTGAACGTCGATAAGAGCTCTGACCGGCGCCTCGACGCGGTTCTTCTCATCCCGGTGAATGCCTTCGAAGGCAACGACGCGAAGATGACCTTCTACAGCCGCTCCTCGACCGATCTCTTCTCCCAGGAGCGACTCGGATCGATTGCCAACCGCGCCATTCAGCGGCAGCGTCTGGCTGGCCGGGGGATCGATCCAACGGTTGTCGATACGCTCACGCGCGAAGTTCCGGTGAACAGCGTGCAGCTCTCGAAAAACGGCGAGCAAAAGAAGGGCAGCGAGGCCAACTTCATCATCGGCTTCATCTTCGCCGCACTCCTCATCATCCCGTCCTTCATCTACGGTCTGGAAACGATGCGCGGCATCGTGCAGGAAAAGAGCGAGCGCATCGTCGAAGTGCTCGTCTCGTCGATGTCCCCGCGCGAGCTTCTGACCGGCAAGATCCTCGGCGTGGCCGCCGTCGGGCTCACGCAAGTTAGCGTCTGGCTCATCGCCATCGCCGCGGCAGGGACGTTCGGAGCGGCCAGCGCGATGGCCGCCGGTTTCAACGTCACGCAATTCCTGCGTCCGATGGTCTTCGTCTACTTCGCCCTCTTCTTCATCCTCGGCTACCTCACGTTCGTCTGCGTTTATGCGATCGCCGGCGCCGCCTGCAACACGGATCGGGAAGCGCAGCAACTCGTCGCGCCGATCCAGATGGTGATGATGCTTCCATGGTTTGTGATGTTCGCCATCATCACCAATCCCGACTCGACCTTCGCCGTCGTGCTCTCGCTCATGCCGGTCTACGGGCCGATGACGATGTTCGTGCGAACGCTCGTTTCTGAGCCGCCTGTCTGGCATGTGGTCGTTTCGATCGCCGTCTCCATCGTCACGATCATGGCGTTCTTCTATGTGACCGCGAAAATCTTCCGCGTCGGCATCCTCTCGTACGGCAAACGTCCGACGATTCCGGAACTGTGGCGATGGATGAAAGTGGCCTGACGACTGGCGGTTGAACGGCCCGCTGAACCCGAGGTCACCGCCGGCTGCGAGCGGCTGCTATGATCCGCGCCTAGTCCACAAAAACAGGGGGCCCCACGCGGATGGAGATCCAGACTCTCAACGACATTTACACCGTCACCTGCACGATGCCCCGGCCGGCCGCGATGAAGTTCAAGCGCGACGGCAAATGGGTCGACACCAGCCTGGATGAATTCCGCGACACGGTCCGCTATCTCGCTACCGGCCTGCATCTACTCGGCCTCAAGGAAGGCGACCGCGTGGCCATCCTCTCCGAGAATCGTCCGGAGTGGGCCATAGCGGACTTCGCCATCCTCGGCAGCGCCGCGATCTCGGTCCCGGTTTATCCCACGCTTCTCGGCTGGCAGGTCGAATACATCCTCAACGACTCAGGCGCCGTCGCGGTGATCTGCTCGACCGAAGAGCAGATGAAGAAAGTCGCCGACGTTCGGGGTCACTGTCCACACGTTCACAACGTCATCGTCTGCGATCCGCCGCCCACTCTTCCGCCGGGTGTACTCAGTTTTGCGCAAGTCGTCGAGAGCGGCCGCAAGGGTGACGACGCTGCCGCCCGTGCCCGTTTCGACGATGTTCGCGGACGAGCCAAAAGCAGCGACGTAGCCACGCTCGTTTACACCTCGGGTACCACCGGCAATCCGAAGGGAGCCATGCTCACGCACGGCAACATCGCCAGCAACGTCCAGGCGACATGCAACGTGCTCCCCGTCGCGGTCGGCACGACAGGCCTTTCCATCCTGCCGCTGTCACACATCCTCGAGCGCGCCGCCGACTACACCTTCTTCTATCGCGGTGGCACGATCGCCTACGCCGAGAACGTGCTCAAAGTGAGCGACAACTTGCGCGAAATACGGCCGACCGTCTTCGCTGCGGTGCCGCGCCTTTTCGAAAAAATGCGTGCCGCGATCCTTGACAACGTGGCCACGCAGCCGGCATCGAAACAGAAGATCTTCAAGTGGGCGCTCGGAATCGCGGAGCAGCGCTTGCCATATCGCATCAGCGGCAAGCCGATGCCGTTCGGCCTGAAGTTCAAATCGGCGATCGCCGACAAACTCGTCTTCCGCAAGATTCTCGACCGGCTCGGAGGCCGCGTGGTGTTCGTCCTCTCCGGTGGCGCGCCGCTCTCTGCCGAGCTGGCTGCGTTTTTCATCGGCGCCGGTCTGGAAATTTACGAAGGGTACGGACTCACCGAAACCTCTCCCGTCATCGCCATCAACACTCCCACACATCGCCGCGTCGGTACCGTCGGGCGTGCCATTCCTGGTGTCGAGATCAAGATCGCCGAGGATGGGGAGATCTTGAGCCGGGGTCCGCACATCATGAAGGGCTATTGGAACAATGATGACGCCACGCGGCAGGCTATCGATCCCGACGGCTGGTTCCACACCGGCGACATCGGCGAGATCGATTCCGACGGATTCCTCAAGATCACCGACCGCAAGAAAGACATCATCATTAACGCCTACGGAAAGAACATCGCGCCGCAGCCTCTCGAAGGGCTGCTGAAGAGCTCTCCCTACGTTGGAACTCCGGTGCTCATCGGCGATCGCCGCAAGTTCCTGGTCGCGCTGATCGTCCCGAATTTCGACAAACTCGAGCGCGACGCCAGAGCGATGGGCGTTCAGTTCGCCACGCGCGATGAACTGCTGGCCAACGAACAGGTGCTGAAGATTTTTCAGGGCGAGATCGACCACTTCAATCAGAACCTCGACCGCCAGGAAAAGATCCGCCGCTTTGCTCTCCTGCCCCGCGACTTCACCATCGACGCCGACGAGATCACGCCGTCGATGAAGGTGAAACGGAAGACGATCGACAAGAACTACAAAGACATTATCGACGGGCTCTTCGCCGATGAAGATGCTGATGAAGATCGCGGAACGAAACGGGCTTGATCGATGACATCCCTTGCTGAAGCGACACCACGCAGTGCCTCCGCGTTCCGCATCGAGCGCGACGGAGATCTGGCCATCCTCTGGTTCGATCTGCCGGGTGAGAAGGTCAACAAGTTTTCCAGCGCCGTGATGACCGAGTTCGCCGGCGTGGTTGATGAATTCGAGCGCGATCGCGACATCAAGCGCATCATCGTCGCATCCGGCAAACCGTCGATCTTCATCGCCGGCGCCGACGTCACTGAGTTTTCAAAAGCGACATCGGCGGACGAGGCACGCGAATACACCCGCTTCGGCCAGCAGACCATTCATCGATTCTCAAAACTGCCGCAGGTTACGGTCGCCGCCATCAACGGAGCCGCGCTCGGAGGCGGCTGCGAGCTAGCTCTCGCTTGCGACTATCGCGTCATGTCCGACAGCCCGAAAGCGCAGATCGGGCTTCCCGAAACGAAGCTCGGCATCTTTCCCGCGTGGGGCGGCGTCACGCGTCTTCCGCGCCTCATCGGGCTGCCCGTTGCGCTCGACATCATCCTCAACGGCAAGACGCTCGACGGCAGGCGCGCAAAAAGTGCAGGCCTGGTCGATGAAGTCGTTCCCGCGGCCATCCTGCTCGACATCGCCCGCAAGTTCGCTGCGAAGCCGAAGCGCAAAGGTGGCAGCCGGACGAAGTTCTACATCGAAGGCAATCCTCTTGCGCGCCGCGTGATTTTCAACAAAGCCCGCAAAGCCGTTTTGTCGCAAACGCATGGTCACTATCCCGCGCCGCTCAAAGCGATTGAGGTGATGGATTACGGCATGTCCGCCGGCATCGAACGGGGACTTGCTCGCGAGGTCGATGAGGTCGTGCCTCTCATAGTCGGATCAACAGCCGGCTCTGACGTCGCCCAAAATCTCATCCGTCTCTTCTTCCTCATGGAAGATTCGAAGAAGGAACGGATCGCCGCCGCTCCGATCGACGTCCGCGACGCCGGCGTCCTCGGCGCGGGCATCATGGGCGGCGGCATCGCCCAGCTCATCGCCGACAAGACCGACGCCTCCGTCCGCATGCGCGACATCAACTGGAAGGCGATCGCCGGCGGGATGAAGGCGGCCGCGCGGATCTGGAAAAAGAAAGTCGATCTCCGCCGCATGAAGCGCGGAGAAATGCAGCGGAAGCTGGCGCGCATCACGTCGGCGATCGATTGGAGCGGCTTCGAGCGCTGCGATCTCGTCATCGAAGCGGTCGTAGAGAATGTCGAGATCAAGCGGCAGGTCCTCCGCGAGTTCGAGGCGATCGCGAAGCCGGGCGCGATCTTCGCCACGAACACGTCGACGATTCCGATCACCGACATCGCCGCGCAGGCTGCGAAGCCCGAGAACGTCGCCGGGATGCACTTTTTCAATCCCGTCGACCGCATGCCGCTCGTCGAAGTGATTCGCGGCGCGAAGACGTCGGACGTGGCCATGGCCACCGTCGCCAACTTCGCGCGCAAGCTAGGCAAGACCGTCGTCTACTGCAACGACGGCCCCGGTTTCGTCGTCAATCGCATCCTCGGGCCCTACATGAACGAGGCCGGCTTTCTCCTCGAGGAAGGGAACACGATCGAGTCGCTCGACACAGCGATGGTCGATTTCGGCATGCCGATGGGACCGATGGCGCTACTCGACGAGGTGGGAATCGATGTCGCCGCCAAAGTCGCGAAGATCCTCAGCGCGGCATTCGGCGCGCGGATGGAACCATCGCACGTTGTCGACGCGCTTTACACCGACGGCCGATACGGCAAGAAAAACGGCAAAGGCCTTTATCTTTACGAGGGGGGCAAGCGCCTTGGCCCCGATGCGTCTGTTTACAAACTGCTGGGCATCCGCAGCACGCATCCCGCCGATGCGCCTGCCGTCGTCGAGCGCATGATCTTCGCGATGGTGAACGAGGCGGCCATGATTCTCGACGAGAAAATCGTCGCCTCGCCAGCCGAGCTCGATCTGGCCATGATCATGGGCACCGGCTTTCCGCCATTCCGCGGCGGTTTGCTCCGCTACGCCGACAAACTCGGCTTGCCGTACATCCTGGCGCGCCTCGACGACCTCGCGCAAAAACACGGCAAGCGATTCCTGGCCACGGCGGCGCTGCGAAAGCTGGCCGAGCGGGATGGGAAGTTCTATCGGTGAGTTTCGGCGTAGCCAGGTAGACCACACGCCAGGAAGGCATGAGCGACGATCCCATCGACTACTCGCTCTGCAGCCTGTCTGAGTTACGCGACGTCGCGAACCATATCGACCGGGTCGCGTTTTCGGAACGGGCTCACCGAGTCGATGAGGAGATTCGAAGGCGCGGACGGCTTCCCATTCATGAGCAGGAACCGGTCGAATTTGTCGGTGGAGCGCGATGGGGCGACTCCATGTACTTCGGGAGAACGGCTTCGTGGCCGTTCGCAAAACTGCTGGTCTCTTCGAACGAGCTGACGCTTGTGATATCGGCTCTCTTCATCAACGAGAGGTTTGCGTTCTCGCCGGAGCAAGTGACCTCGATCATCGACCGCCGCACGTTGTTCTCGCGCAGCTTTGTCATCGACCACAACAGACCAGATTACCCCTCGGTCGTGATGTTCTTCTTCAGGCGCCCCGACTCTGTCCGCCGAGCCCTCGTTGAGCGCCGATGGTTGGTCAAGGGACCGGGCCGGTTTTCGGTCTCTCCCGATGTACACGATGCGTAACACGTCGCATGATCCCGAGCGTGAGAGCCGCGGCAGCCTGACAACCGGTCAACCATATTCGTGAGATCCTTTCGCCGCCTCAGCGATGGACCTCACCCAACCACTTGCCGCATTGACGCAGCGCCAGCGCATCGCGTTCTGGTGCGTTGCGATCATCTGCGCGGCGACGCGGTTTCTGGCCATGGCCCGCTCGCTCTGGGACTGGGACGAGGCGCTCTTCTGCCTCGGCATGCGCTCGTTCGACATCACCGTTCATCATCCGCACCCACCCGGCTTCCCCGTCTATATCGCCCTCGGGCGCATCGTTCGGACGATCATTCCGAATGACTTCCGCGCGCTGCAGACCGTCAATCTCGTCGCCGGCATGCTGGTCTTTCCAGCCATTTTCTTTCTGGCTCGCGAGCTGCGATTTCGTTTCGTGACCGCGGCCGTGGCGGGGGCGCTTTGTGCATTCTTTCCGAACGTCTGGTTCTTCGGCGGCGGTGCATTCAGCGACATTCCGTCGCTCGTGCTCGTCGTCTTCGCCGTCGGATTTCTATTTCGTGGATGCCGCGACGCCAACGCCTATTTGATCGGCGCTGCTCTTCTCGCGCTTGCGGCCGGAATCCGTCCTCAGAACTTCGTGATCGGGCTCGCGCCCGGTTTGCTGGCCACCTGGTATCGCGCTCGCGTCGCTTGGCGCGATGTCGTTTTCGCTGCGCTCCTCGGCGCGATTACGTTGGGCGTTGCTTTCGGTGGCGCGATCGCGGCGACCGGCGGCTACAAACCGTATTTCGATGCCGCGAAAGAGCATGGTCAGTACATCACACGCGTCGACTCTTTCCGAAGCGAAGCGCGCCCCGCACTCTGGCGTCTCTTCGACCGTTTCTTCATCAAGCAATACCAGTCGCTGGCGCTCAGCTTTCTCACGTCGATCTTCGTCGCCATCTCCCTCATCGCCGCCCTCGGCGCACGTGATCGCGCCATCGGCTGGCTGGTCTTGACGTTCGGTCCCTTCGCTCTGGTCGCGTGGCTGATGCTCGATCGCTACAGCATCAATCGATTCTCGATCGGCTATTGCCCGCTCTTCGCGATTCTCGCGGCTGATGGCATCGCTCGTCTAACGCGAAGATGGCCACGAATCGAAGCGTGGGTTGGAGCAACTCTCATCGCCTCGTTCTTTGGCTGGACGCTGCCGGCGCTCGCGGCCGTGCGAAACAGCATCGCGCCGTCCGTGCTGGCAGTGGAAGCGGTGAAGGATCATCTCGATGCAAGATCGCAGCAGCTATTCGTCGCGCGCGACATGGATCCATTCTTCCAATACTTGCTTCCGAATCAACCGTACGTCCACGTTCTCGACAAGCGTGCCATCCCGATTGCACTCGATGGCCGGCAGCCATCGGTCCTTGCGGAAACTGACGAGCGTGATCGCGACGGCTTTGTTTTTCATCGCGAGCGCGACCATCTCTGGAACATCGCTCGCCGCCACTACTTCGACGTTGGATTGATTCCCGTGCGCAGCGCGCCGCAATTCCTTTCCGGCTGGACCGCTCCGGAACAGCATGCTGCCTTGCAGGTTCGGTCGATGTCGTCACACGGCGCAATTGGACTTCCGGGATCGATTGGCGAGTCGATCCTGCGGATTCAGTTTCACGTTCCCGGCTCAATTCTCGTCAGCCACGGGATGGTGACGATCTCCTTCAACGGGCGCGTCCTCGATCGCTTCGCAGCGCAGCCGGACGACAACGATCACGAGTACCACGTCACGCCAGCACCGAACGGCGCATCGAACTTGCTCGAGCTTTCGATCGATGGCGCGCTCGACTCACGCAATACCGGCTTGTCATTGACGTGTCTCTCGTTCGGTTCCGAGTGAGCCAAAAAAGCAAACGCGCCGGTTCGCACCGGCGCGTTTGCGTTCGATGGAAGACTGTTTACTTCAACTTCGCCTTCGTCTCTTTCGCCATCTTCAGGTGATCCTGCAGCGTCGGCAGCGACTTGGTTACCCACGCTTTCAGGTCGGGGTCCTTTGCGTCTTTCGACTGTTTCTCGAATTCCTTCACATCTTTTTCGTGGTCCTTGACCATATCGTCGATGTAGGACTTGTCGAACTCTTTGCCGCTGGCTTTGGAGAGTTTGTCGGCGGTGTCTTTGCTCGGCTGGTCTACGTCCGCCGGAAGAGTGACGCCTTTGCTCTGCGCGAACTGCTTCAGTTCGTCATTCAGGCGGGTGTGGTCAGTAACCATGCGGTCGCCGAATGCCTTCACGTCGGCGTTGGTCGCTTTCGACGATGCCAGTTGTCCTAGTGAGACCTCGGCCATGCCGCCCACGGCAGCCTTGTTCACGAAGGTGGTGTCGTCGGGGCCAAGCGTGCTGGCGGCGGTGCTCGTCGCGATCGTGGTTGTTGCCGACGTGTCAGTTGCCGTCGTCGAGGTCGTCGACGCGTAGGTGTCTGTGGCCGTGGCGCTGGTCGCCGACGTATCGGTGGCGCTGTTGTAGGTGTCTTCCTTGTGACACGCAAGGCTGATGAAAGCCATCGCGAAGCAAAGCAGAATGAGACTGAGTTTCTTCATCGGGTTATCTCCTCCGCGTGCATTTGTGCATGAAGCGCTCCAGAAAGAACTAATGACGTGCTGGAGGTTTGGAGGAGGGTTTCTTGGCGGGCTTATGCGCCACAGGCTTCTTTTGCGCGACGGATTTCTTCGCCGTTTTCGCCGGATACTGCGTCGCAGCCACGCGGTTGACGAAGCGGACGAACTTCTTGAACAACTGCTCGCTTCGGTCGACTGGCGCCGTGTCGCGCGACAGTTCGTCGACGTACGTCCCCGACTCGAGTTGGAGTTGTGGATCGCGTGTGAGCATCGCAACCATCATGTCGGAGACCGCGAACTCTTTCGGCGGAACGATGCCGAGGGTTCGCGAAGATTCCGTGATGGCGCGGCGTGAGGCAGGGGAGAGCTCGCCCACCTTGCCGACGACTGTCGTCTCGATGTGGCTCGACTGCGGCGTGATGATCGTGACCGCACTGCGCGACGCCACGAAATCGAGGGAGGCGTTGACGATCCCTTTCGTCGCCGGCAGGAAAAGCTTGTCGCCGTTATTGGGATCGAGTTGGTTGTAGATCGACGGACGCAGCAGCCGGCCCGAATTACACGCGCTGATGATGACGTAGTAGATCCCTTCGGGCTCGAGCTTCTGTTGCAGCGCGCCCGCCGAAATGTAGGAGCGCTCCGCATCGGGATCGTAGCTCCCCTGCAGCTTGAGGCCGTTGCCGTTGGTACCGTGCGTCTCCAGCACCAGCGTGAAGATGCGGCGCTCGGGATAGAGAACGTTGTAGCGATGGACGTCGTCCAGGACTTTTTCCCAGTCGGCCGC
Source organism: Thermoanaerobaculia bacterium (assembly GCA_963719365.1). Taxonomy (GTDB): domain Bacteria; phylum Acidobacteriota; class Thermoanaerobaculia; order Gp7-AA8; family Gp7-AA8; genus JADGNZ01. Next base: position 5,779,470 of record OY970380.1, read on the forward strand.
TTGGAAACAGGCGAAGCCGAGGGACTGATAGAAGTGGCAGTTGTCGTCGACGGAAAGATCGGGGCTGAAGACGACGCCGATGCCGCGTCCGATGTCGCTCACGCGCATCGAGGCCACGTTCGGCCAGGCATGATTCAGAAGCCCGGCACTCGTTATGTCGAGAGCCGACGCGGGACGCTCGAAGCAAAGGAGCAGCAGCAGGATCGGAAAGATTCGTTGGTATTTCGCAGCCATGGCGAGGTGGGGTGTCAGTGAGTCGTCGTCGATTCGGATGTCGTTGATGTCGTAGTTGAAGACGTTGTCGTCGATGTAGTCGTTACGCGCGGCCGTGTGTCTCCGCCGGTCGTCGAAATCGGTCTGCCTCCGCCCGTCTCGGTGGCCGTCGTTCCGGTCGTTGAGGTGGCACTTTCCGTGACGACCGTCTTGTTGGCCGGCTCGCGGTTGCAAGCAACGATTGTCAACATAAAAGCGGTTGCCACGATTCTGGCGATCTTCATCGAGGTCTCCTCTGCAGTTGCACTGAGCAATCGTCGCGCCCGGTTGGCCCGGACCATGAACACACCGAATCGGAGGTGCAGTTATGGCTGAGCTTATCGGACGATTCAGTGCGCAGACTTTCGCGATTCTTCGCATCGTGACCGGACTCATGTTCGCGATGCATGGATCGCAAAAGCTGTTGCAGTTCCCGCCGCAGAGTGGCGCAGGCGGAGGCGGTGGGATGCCACCGCTGATGATGGTGGCCGGTATCATCGAGCTCGTCTGTGGACTCTTGATTGCGGTAGGCCTCTTCACCGGCATCGCGGCGTTCCTGGCCAGCGGCGAGATGGCTGTCGCCTACTTCAAAGTCCACGCGCACAACGCCTTCTGGCCGATTCAAAACCAGGGCGAGCTTGCGGTCGTCTACTGCTTCCTCTGGCTCTTCGTCGCCGCGCACGGCGCGGGGATATGGAGTTTGGACAACGCGCTACGCCGGCGTACGCCTGTCGTCACGACCGTGTGAGTTGTCGCAGTGCGGCTTTGAGCAATGCGGACAGTTCGGCTTCGTTGCCAAGCTGTTTGCGCGCGACGTCGAGCGCTCCTTCGGCGTCCTTCGGCCTATAGCCGAGGTTGATGAGCGCGGAGTGGACGTCATCGTCGACGGAAAGGCGCGCCGACGACGGCAAGTCCTCACGTTTCGATTCAGGGAGGAGAAACTTGTCGCGCAGCTCGAGCACGATGCGGTCGGCGGTTTTCTTCCCCACACCAGGAATCGACGACAGCTTCCTCACGTCGCCGCGCGCCACCGCCTCGGCAAGATCAGGAGGATCGATGCCCGACAGAATCTTCTGCGCCAGCGTCGGGCCGATTCCGGAGATCGAGATCAACTTCTCGAATGCGAACTTTTCTTCGCCGCTCGAAAAGCCGTAGAGCGAGAGCGCGTCCTCGCGGACGTGCGTGAAAATCTCCAGCGCCACTGCCTTCTGCCCTTCGAGTTTGTAATACGTCTGCAGCGAAATGTGAATCTCGTATCCGACGCCTCCCACAAGCACGAGCGCGCGCGTAGCGTCGAGCTGCTTGAGAGTGCCTTCGAGGTAGCCAATCATGGTGGGAGTCTAACGTTTGCGGCGACTCACCGCGACTCGCTCGCAGAGATCAGAGACAAGGGATCAGAGACAAGAGATCAGAGACTAGAGATCAGAGACAAGAGATCAGAAGAGATCTCCACTCCCATCCATCGAGCGCCTTCTCCCCACGCTTTTTGTGGGGAGAAGGTGGCCGAAGGCCGGATGAGGGGCCGTGAGCTCGTACGGCAAGCCCCCAACCTCCCGTAAAATCCGACCGATGACCTCCAGCAGCCCGCAAGCAAAAGAAATGGCCGACGAATCGATGGTGCGCAATCTCGCCGCGCAAGCCGAGGCGATCTGGCCGCAGGAAGAACCGATCGTGATGCGCCATCCGATCGGTGATGCCGCCGTCCTCGACCTCGGATGCGGCACCGGCGAGATCACCGCACGGCTCGCGGAACTCTTTCCGCACGCGACCTTCACCGGCGCCGATCTCGAAGAGCCTCACCTCGATCGAGCCCGCGCTCGCTGCGCCGCGTTCGGTGACCGCGTCCGCTTCGAGATCGCCGATGCGATGGCGTTGCCGTACGACGACGCCACCTTCGACTTCGTCGTCTGCCGTCATGTTCTTCAGGCGGTGCCCGATGCTGCGAAAGTACTCGCGGAGATCAAGCGCGTCCTGCGTCCCGGCGGCCGCGTCCACCTCATCGCTGAAGACTACGGCATGCTCCTCTGCCATCCGACGAATCTCGATTCCGACGGCTTCTGGCAACGCTTCCCGCCGCGAATGAGCGCTGGTTTCGGCAGCGATCTGCATGTCGGTCGCAAGACCTTCACGCTCCTCCACGACCTCGGCATGATCGACATCGCCGCTGACTACATCGTCGTCGACACGCTTCGCGTCGAGCGCGAGATCTTCGCCCGCATCTGGGAAGCGTGGCGCGACGGCTACACCGATGCGCTGGCCGAGCACTCGGGCGCGTCACGCGAAGAGATCGATCAGCGCTGGCGCGAGATGATCGATTGTGTGCGCGATCCCCGCGGATATGCACTGTGGCAGGTTCCCGTCTGGACGGCGGCAAAAACGGGGTAGGGAACGGACTCTCGTGCGACACTCCTACTACGGAGGAGTTGAATGAACGTACGAGCAATTCTCAAACGAATCGTCCCCTTGACCATCGCAGTCACGATCACCGTCCTCAGTTGCGGCAAGGAAGAGCCGCTTCCCGCAACGTCCTCGTCCTCGGCCACGCCGGCACCTGCTGCCGTCAAGCCGCAGGTTTCCGTCGGATCGACGGCGTGGCAGGTTCCCGTCGACGTCAATCCCACGCCGCCGCCGAATCCTCCCCAGCCCAACTATCTCGACCTCGGCTGGCAAACCTTCATCGCGCTCAGTTGGCCGGCGCTCTCTCCCACCTCGGGCGGCGTGAACGGTCAGCCTGATACCAGCGGGACGATCGGCGCGACAGCCTCCAATGGTGCGTTCGTGCCGACGGTCTGGAGCACCTATCGCGACGTCTCCACCGTGATGTTGAACAATGGCGCCGATCCGGGAGCTTCCTACACGCAGGCGGTCACGATTCCCAGCGGCTGTACGCCGATCGGGAGCAATCCAATCGCGCCGGGATTCCAGCCGATGTTCATCGATGGATCTTCGTTCCCGAACGCCACCATCGTCCGCGACTACATCAATCAGGCCACGAACAATCCTCTCGTCGATCAAAAGGGCTGGTACACGCTCACCGACATGAAGATCAATCAGTCGGAATACAACTACATCCACCAGAACGCCTACTACCTCGGCGCCAATCAGGCCGCCGCCTATAAGAGCGCCGGTCAATTGCAGCCGTTCCCAAGGACTGGTCAGGAGACCACGCTTCCGCCGAATCCGCCGTATGCGCAATACGGCGCGTTGGAGGTCAAGGCCGCGTGGCGCGTGCTGGATCCGGCCAGCGACAAAGCGGTCATTTCCCGCTACTACACACAATGGGGCTATTTCTTACAGCCCGACGGAAAAACCTGTCAGGGGCCGGCGCTCTTCGGACTGATCGGATTGCACATTCTGCGTCTTACGCCTTCCACCGGGGGAACGTGGTTCTGGGCCAGTTTCGAGCAGGTCGATAACACGACGCCGCCCGCGGGAATCCCGGCCACGCTCGCTGCGCCGGGCACGCCCAACGGGAACTGCACAAGCGCCTATAACGTCGGCCCTCCCGCGGCCACCGGCAACATTCCCTGGAACAATACCAACAAGCCCAACAATCTTTGCGAGGTTACGCCGATTCCGTCGAATGTGCAGCAGGCCAACACCTTATGGCAGGGCAAGCTGGCGGGCACGGTCTGGCAGTACTACGAGATGGTGAACACGCTGAATCCTTGTCCCAATGGGGCGTCCGGCTGCGCGACGTTCCCGCCGATCTACGACACCACCAATCAGGTGAACACGCCGATATTCGCCAACACGGCGATCGAGAGCTATTTCCAGAACCACACGTGCATGGATTGTCATGGCGGTGCCGGCGGCAATGGCGCTCCCTCGCCAGTCACAGCAACGAACCAGATCTTCACATTTGTGCTCCTCAACGCCTACAACCCGCCGGCAGCAACCGCGGCTCTCAACGCCCACACGTCCTTCAAGAACCTGTTCAAGAACCCGCCCTTCAGCAAAGTCGCCGGGGCACCCGCCACGAAGAAGTAAGTCTCTCGGCGAGGCACGGGAGCGCTTCCCGTGCCTCGCTTGCGATTCGCCTTTCGAATGATTTCACGGTGAAGTTGCGATACAATTCGTCCTCCACATACAAAAGGAGATGACTCATGAAATTCGCACCGGCATTGCTTGGGCTGTCTCTTCTCTTCTCGTGCACCTTCACAAGCACCAACCAATTGCGCGATACGCAGACGCCCATCGCGGCAATTGAGCTCAAGCAACTGGAAACGCGCGCCGACCTGTTCGACGATAAAGGCATCAAAATCGGTTGCGCCGACCCCGTGCTTCGTAAGCAGTCGATCGAATACTTCAAGAACGACCGCGGCGGCCAGTTCTCGGTGGGGACGATCGAGCTGAGCGACGATGGCCACGTCAAGGATGATGACCAGGAAGCGCAGGTTCTGGGCGACATCGACAGAGTTGCAGGCCTCAGCCGCGGGCTGGTACTCGTCACGTTCGTACACGGCTGGCATCACCGGCCGAAAGTCTGCGACAACAACATCGCCTGCTTTCGCAAAGTGCTCTACGCACTCAGCATTTCCGAGGCGAGGCCGGTGTACGGCGTTTATATCGGCTGGCGGGGCGATTCGATCAAGGGAAAAACGCCGCGGACTTCGTTCGTTTCAGCTCTGTCGTTTTACGAGCGTAAGAACACGGCGCATCACATCGGTCACGAGGGCGGGCGTGAGCTGCTGCAGAAACTCAACGAGCACTACAAGAATCTCAACGACAAATACCGCAGTGACGCGCAACTACACCCGGTGACGATGGTGACGGTCGGCCACAGTTTCGGCGGCGCGCTCGTCTACTCCGCGGTCGAAGCGACACTGGTCCGCGAGCTGAAAGCGAGGGCGAAGGACGAGCATGGGAACCTGGTGACCAACCACGTCGTCGGCCGGCCAGCCGAGGGCGGTGAGCCCCTGCCGATTCGTCCCGGAATCGGTGACCTCGTCGTTTTACTGAATCCCGCATTTGAGGCCCGGCGTTACGAGATCTTTGCGGAAGATCTGCAGAACGGAAAGAGTCACTACCGCAACGATCAGCTTCCGGTGCTGCTCACGGCGGCTTCGGAAGGTGACAGCGCGGTCGGCGTCGCGTTTCCGGCAGGCCGCGCGCTCTATTTTCTCCTCCATCCCTGGAGGTATCGTGGCGCGGAAGACGTAATCGGACAGGGGCACTACGATCCGACGACCACGCATAACCTGGTGCTCACGGACGACAGCGGAGCAGAGATCCACCCGAAGCCAGACGATAAGGTGACGACTTACAATGCCTCTCCGGAAGACATCAAGCGTTGCGACCTTCACCCGAACGACGGCGACTTCAGCACGTGCGAGTGTGAGTACCCGGTACCGAGGACCCTCCAGGAAGCCCTCAGCGACAAGATGACGTTTGTCGCGGAGGGTCGAGGCTCTGTGAAGACGGGTACGAACGAAAGGGTTTCGCTTCGGTTGCGAAACAAGGGCGCCGCCTGGGATGAGCACGCACCATTCATCGTCGCGCGCGTGTCAGCATCCATCGTTCCCGCGCACAGCGACATCTACACGCCGCGTTTCGTCACGTTCCTCGCTGGCTACATCCACGATTTTCTGAAGGAAGCACAGACGCACAAGCCGGCCTCGAACATCGCCGCGCCGTCGACGTCTCCGTAGCGCGTTCAGACACCGCGGTGCCTCGGTCGAACGACTCCGAGGCACCGCGACTTCCGGTTTACGCGTTCGCGACTTTGCGAAGGATGTTCTGCACGTTGTCGACAGAATCCTCGACCACGTCTCGTACCTTCTCGGTCACGTCCGCGACCTTCCTCTGCATTCGTTTCCCGGTCATTGGCGCGTAGAGAAGGGCGACCGCCGCGCCGCTGAGGGCGCCGAGAACGAACGTCAATGCGTAGCTGCTGAAACTGCTGTTTTGTCTGGCCATAGTGCTTGCTCGATCTGCAAGAGCACGGCCACGATTGAGCTCATCGAGGATGCCCGGACATGAGCTCGTTCAGCTCGGCGAACGGCGTGGAATCAGCGAGGGCGTCGAATGTCCCCGTTGTGGCGATGCTCCGCGCCGCGCGGATGAACGCGCCCCACGCCACGCGCGCCAGCGCGGAGCCGACGGAGATGCGGCGGACGCCGAGGCCGGTGAGCCGGGCAACGGTGAGATCGGGACTTGGAGCGGAGACGAGCACGTTCACCGGTTTCGGCGCGACCGACTTCACGATCGCTGCGATTTCCTGCGGATCGCGAACGCCCGGTGCGTACAGACAATCAGCGCCTGCCTCGGCGAAGGCGATGAGCCGTTCGCGTGCGACGCGCGCGGCATCCGGCTCACCAACCAGCCACGCTTCGCAGCGAGCGGTGAGAACGATGGGAAGTCCCGAAGCATCGATGGCTGCACGCGCGGCCCGGATGCGCTCGACCGCCAGCGGAAAATCGTAGAGCGCGGAGCTGCGTCCGCCGGCGGCATCCTCGATCGACAGGCCAGCCACGCCCGTCCCGATGCAGAGCGCGACGTTGCTGGCCACGCCATCCGGTTCGTCCGCGAACCCGTTCTGAAAGTCGGCATTCACCGGCAGCGGCGTGGCGCCAACGACGTCGCGAATGTGATCGAGCATCACCTCGCAAGGTATCGCAGCCACGGTGTCTGGCAATCCCCGGCTAAACGCGACGCCGGCCGACGTCGTCGCCAGCGCTTCGAAACCGAGGTGCTGAAGATAGAGCGCTGTTCCAACATCCCACGGATTCGGCAGAACAAAGCATCCCGATTCATGCATCGCACGAAACCGGGCAATGGCGAAGGCTTGCGCAGAGCTGGCGTCGATCATGATTGAAACGCTACACCAATGACCCTAACCGCGGTAGACCGTTCCTTCCTCGACGAAACAGAGCGGGTTCTTCCAGGGGTCTTCGGCATAGAACGAACGCTCGCCCCACGGCCGGACGACGATCCCGCCGCCAGGCGCGTCGTGGACATTTTCGCGGGAGAGGCAGCCGAGGGATTTGGCGCGCTCGAATGCGGCGTCGAGATTCTTGACCGTGAAGTAGAGCGCCTTCGCGGCGGGATGCGGCGTTGCCACCGACGACACATCGAGCACGGAGAGCGTGACGGCGCCACACTCAAAGTAGCAGCGCGATCCCGCCTGCCTGCGCCCTTGCACGTTGAACAGCGTCGAATAGAAGGCGACGGCGGCATCGAGGTCGCCGACCTCAACGTTGATTCGAAACAGCTCGGGCACATCGGACTGCATTGCAGAATTGTCGTTCGCAGGCATCGATCCATCCTCCTCGTTGAGTGCTACGGTTTTCGGGAAAACCACGCCAGCCAGTCCTTCACCAGCTCCAATCGTTTTCGTTCGATCGTGTACACGCGCATCCGCCCCTGTTTTTCGTGACTGAGTAAACCTGCTGCTTCGAGAACCTGAAGATGCCGGGTCGTGGTCTGCCAGGCGTGCTCGAACACCGCGGCAATTTCGCCCGCGGTCATCGATCCGCCATTGAAATGAATCGTTAGTAGAACGCGCCGCCGGGCAGGGTGGGCGAGGGCTGTGAAGATGACCTCATACGCATCGAGCCTGGATTTCGAATCACGCTTCGCCACGATCGCGACGATTATTCAGCGGCCCGGCTGAATGTGTCAAGAGATATTCAGCATTACGGCTGAATATTATCGACGGCGCAGCAGCAGCTCGCGGACGTCATCCTCGCGGTCGATATCGATCGCGGCGTCTTCGAACGGAACCACTCTGGCGATGTCGCGATGAGCCTCAATCACGGCGCGCGCGCCGCGGTCGCCGCGCAGGGCCAGCAGCTCGGGTACGAGCGACGGCGCAAAGACAGCAGGCACGCCAGCAGTGCCGGCATAACCAGTGGCGACAATCGGAGCATCGATGTCGAGAAGTGCGCGTAGATGCTCCGCGGTAATGAGGGGCTGATCGCAAAGCGTGATGAGGATGCGCGCGTCATCGCCAGCGAGCCTCACTCCTGTCCGAATCGACGAAGCAATCCCCTCGGCTGCATCGGGATTGAGCTGCTCGGTGACGACGATCACTTCGTCTGCCACCGTACGCGCCACGCGCTCGGCGCGCTGCAAGAGCGTTTCGCCATCGACCACGATCTCCTGCTTCGGCCGCCCGAGACGGGTCGAAGACCCCGCGGCGAGGACGATCGCCACTACGCGCACGCAGGCTTGTCCACTGTCTCGTGAATCGGCGTCGTCAGCTCACGCAGGGAGCGCGCGGAACGCCGCTCGAAGACGGCTTGGAGCTCGGCGACGATCGAGAGTGCGATCTCTTCCGGAGTCTCGGCGCCGAGGTCGAGGCCGATGGGACTGTGGAGGCGAGCGTCGCGTGATGCGCCGATTTTCGCCAGCAATTCATCGCCGCGCGATTTTGGGCCGAGAAGGCCGATGTAGGGGATCGGCGACGCGAGGAGTTGAGGCAGGATCGCGGTGTCGCGCTCGAAGTTGTGCGTCATCACGACGGCGGCATCGAAGCCGTGTGCATCGAACTCCGCGCGCGGTTTGATTACTTCCACGCGCCATCCGATCGTTCGTGCGAGTTGCGCCACCGGCTCCGCGTCCGAGCCGCCAAAGATCATGACCGCGCGAGGCGGGCGGAAGATCTCGATCATCGATTCGCCGTTGGGGAGGATCGTGGTCCACTCCACCGGCTCGACGCCGTTCCAATGAAAGTCAGTGACGAGGCGCGGCGGATGTTGCGCATCGAATGGCTCGATGAGAAGGTCGAGCATGCCGCGGCATCCGAGTCCGAGGCCGAAAATCAGATCGTCGCTGCGCGTGGAATCGTAGGTGACCAGCCGCGGCGTCATATCCGCGAGCCAGACGGAAAGGCGCTCGCCGAGGTCGCGTTCGAGGCAGCCGCCGCTGATGGCGCCGGCGAGGGTTCCGTCCTCACCGATGACGGCGCGCGCCCCGGCACGCCGATACGTCGATCCCTCCGTTCGCACGACGGTGACCAGCACTCCGCGGCTGCCGGTGTTGATCACCGAGCGGCAGACAGCGATGATTTTGTCGATCTCGTGCATGGCGCGTTATTCCGTATGCAATGATCCAACCCGGGAGCGGATCGTTTTCAAAATCCGCTCCCGTCGATGCGCCGGCTCAGCGGACGATGACCTTCGTCTTGTCGGAGTCCACTTTCGCGGCGAACGGAATCGCGCGGATGCGCGGGCCGCCCGCGAAGACGATGGCGTTGGCTACAGCAGGGGCAACCGCCGGTGTCGGTGGCTCGCCCACGCCGCTTGGCGGATGGTCGTTCTTCATGATGTAGACGTTGATCTTCGGCGCCTGGTGCATGCGCAGAACGGGATAGTCATCGAAGTTGTGCTGCATGACGCCGCCATCCTTCACCGTGATCTCGCCGAGGAGGCCGTAGCTGAGACCGTAGTTGATGCCGCCTTCCATCTGGGCGCGGACGCGGTCGGGATTGACGGCGAGGCCGCAGTCGATGACGCCCCAGATCTCGTTGACCTTGAGCTCCTTCGCACCATTCGGATCGTCCGAATCGGTGAGCGTGACGTCGGCGACAATGGCGGCGTAGCTCAGGAAGCTGCGATGTGCAGCGATGCCGATGCCGCGGCCCTTCATTCCTTTGTACTGTTTGACCTTCTCGTCCCAGCCCGACTCGCTGGCGACGCGCTTCACGACGTCGATGAGGCGTTGCGTGTCGGGTGGGAAGCCGGGCACGACCTGGCGGATTTTGCCGCCTTCGATCGGGACTGCGATGATCTCGAGCGGCAGCTCGTTGTTGCGGTATTGCTTGACGCCTTTGAGTGACTGGACGCCGGTGAGCTCGGACTTAAGGACGGGGGTGAGGTCGCGTCCTTTTCCGATGAGTTCGAGCAAATAGTCTTTGCAGTCGCGGCCGGCCGCAACGGCCATCTCGCCGGCGAAGGAGCAGATGCCAAAGGCGTGGTAGATGTTGGCGACCGAGCGCATCCAGCCGGTGCGGATGTGGTTTGTTGCCGGGCAGTTCTCGATCTGGATGTTCGGCAGATCGTACGGCATATCTTCGAGACCCTGCGCGCGCTCGATGCCGGAGCCGTACTTGTCCCTGCCGCTGTCGAAAAATTCGGCGCGCGCTTGCGCCTGCGACGGGGGAAAGATCGTCGCCAGGAAAGACGTGAATGCGCTGCGCAGCAGCAAACCTGTGGGATGTCCGTCGGCATCGAGACCTGCCTCCAGATGCTGGCTGCTGACGGCGTTGTAGTAACTGAACTGGATGTCGTCTTCGCGGGTCCACTGCACGCGGATGGGGATGCCGGGATTCTGCGCGGCGAGAAGAGCTGCCTCGCCGATGTAATCCGGTTTGGACTTGCGTCCGAAGCCGCCGCCGACCAGCGGCATGTGCAGCGTCACGTCCCTGCGCATCCGGGCGATCGTTGCTTCGTTGCCCCATTCTGTTTCCGGGATTTTGAATGCCAGACGTCCCGCCATTTGCTGCGATGCATCGGGATTTTGTGTGGGCGCCCAGACCTCGAGTTTGTCGTTCTTGAGCAGGGCGATCGCCATCGGCGGCTCCATCGGCGCCTGCGCGAGAAGGGGAACGTAATAGTCCGCCTTGACGTGCGTGACGGCTGAAGCGATGGCGCTCATCGCGTCGCCCTTTTTCCGGACGATGTCTCCCGCGGCGTTGGTCGACTTTTCGAGCTCATCACGGAAGGACAACGAGTCGTAGTGGCTGTGATCCAGATCCTTATCTTTCGGATAGTCCCACTTGATGTGGCCCCGAAGCGCTCTGCGTCCCTGCAGCGCGGCCCAGGTGTTGTCCGCGATCACGGCCACGCCGGCGTGCGGCACGAATGCGCGCCCCACGCCGCCCGGCGCCAAACCGTTGGGAAGAACGGCCGTCACCTTTCGGACGCCGGGTACGGCGAGAGCGGCGGTGGCATCGAAGTTCACCAGGAATCCGTTGGCGACGGGACATCGCTCGACCATCGCGGTCAGCATTCCGGGCACGTGGATGTCAGCGCCATACTCGACCTTCCCCATGACCATGTTGGGAGCGTCAACGAACGGCATTCCTTCCTTGCCGATAAACCGCCATTCGGACTTAGTCTTCTTGAGCGCGTCTTCGGCCTCGTCCGGCCGCGGTAGCGCCACCTTGCCGGCTTCGAGCAACAGATGGTGATACTCCACCGAGCGGCCGCTAGCGTCGTGGTAGATCTTGTGCTGCTGCGCGCGCAGTTGGGTGATGTCGCTGAGTCCGAACTTCAGTGCCGCGGCGCGGAGGAAGACGAGCTTGATGCCGGCGCCGGTGAGCCGCATAGCCTGGAAATACGCAGTCATGCTGCGAGAGCTATCGGCGAATTGCGAGCCCTCGCCACCGATAACATACAGCGGCTTGTCCGTGGCAGGTTCAGTGAAGGCAGGTTGATCGAATGGGTAAGGCAGCTTGGTGTCCGCCGGAATCTTGTACGGAAACTCGAGAGCGTAGGCGAGGGAATCGCAATCCGCCTGATGCAGCTTGACGCGGCTCCAATCCGCTTCGAGCTCGTCGGCAAGAACGGCGGCGAGAGTGGATCGGATGCCCTGGCCCATCTCCGGGCGGAACGTGACGATGACGATCGTGCCGTCGAACGGTTGAATGGCGACGAACGGATTGAGTGTCAGGTGGTTGTGCAGGATCTCTTTGAGTTTGCCGAGGTCCGCTTTGACGTCTTTGCCGAAGAGGTTCTCGGGCAAGAGGTAGGAGCCGAACACGAGAGCGCCGGCGGCGACACCGGCATCACGAAGGAAATCCCTGCGAGTCACTCGGTAGATGACGCTCATGCTTAGCTCCCTGCCGCTTTGTGGATTGCTTCGCGGATGCGTGGATAGGTGCCGCAGCGGCAGATGTTGCCGCGCATTGCGGCGTCGATCTGCGCGTCGTCGGGGTGCGGGTTCGCGGCGAGAAGCGCGGCCGCGCTCATGATCTGGCCCGGCTGACAGAAGCCGCATTGCGGCACACCGAGCTCGACCCAGGCGCGCTGGCATGGATGGCTGCCGTCGTACGACAGTCCTTCGATCGTTGTGATCTTGGAGAGCTGCGCCACGCCGACGTCGACCGAGCAGGAGCGCACGGCGCGCCCGTCGAGATGGACCGTGCACGCGCCGCACTGCGCGACGCCGCAACCGAACTTCGTTCCCTTGAGGCCGAGGATGTCGCGCAGCGCCCACAACAGCGGCATGTTGCCGTCCACATCGACGGTGTGCCGCTTGCCGTTGACATTCAATTGAAAGATGGGCATCGGGAACCTCCTCCTTTGGTCATTTCACGGCGGCGTCAGAACTTGCAGCGCAGCTCCACGCGCGCTCCGAAAATGTCGTTCTGTCCCGTCAGCCATCCCTTCATGACGTCCGCGCGAAAGATCCATCGGGGCGTGAACGGACGCTGATAACGAAGGCTGAGCGAGTGTTCCGACCCGGGCAGCGGGCTGTCCCCTCGGCGCTGCACGACCGCCGTTTCGATGACGATCTGGCGGTCGAGGCCGAACAGGTACTCCACACCCACCGCGCCGCCGTAGGTGTCGTGCGCGGTGGCGTCGAGCGTTGGGTAACCGGTCATGCCGTCGGTCTCGAACGCGAGTCCGGTATTTCGCAGCACGCCGCCGGAGTCGCCGCCGCGCGCCAGCGACTGCGGACTCTTGAAGCCCGCGAAGAAATTGAAGTAGGGGACGAAATTCAGCGGGTTGAATGCGGAGACGTCGAAACCGAAGTGCCGCCGCGGCACGAGCGAGTTCTCGATCAGCAGCAGCGCGCCGTCGGCCGTTTTCACGCCGCCGACGCCTTTCTGGCCGAAGTTGCCGATCAGCCGGACGCTGTTGGCGAGGCGCCCGCGGTACCGCTTCGAAAACGCGGCGGTGGCGTTGACGTAGCTGTGGCCATTGACGTCGGCATCGAGGTAGCCAACGCCGTATTCGAGATAGCCGCGCAGCAGATCGGCGAAACCGGCCATGCCGAGGACGCGGGCCTTGTCGCCCGGATCGGCAGCGGTCGTTACTTTGTTGAGGCCGAGGAAGAACGTCATGTCCATGTTGCTGATGTCGTAGGTCGGGTTGTTCTTCGCGGTGATGCTGAAGGCTGCGCCGTCGATCGCGTCCTCGATCCAGACGCCGTTCTGCGTGACGATGGGAACGCGGCCAATCGCGAACGGCCGGTCGTACGGATTCGTGTTGCCGGTGAATCCTTGCGCCATCGCCGCGGCATCGCCTTCGAAGAACAGCGTGTCGATGTTGAAGTCGAGATCGTGGACGAACTTGTCCTTGGTCTGGCCGCTGATCAGATAGCGCGAAAACGATCCGTTCTTGTCGATCGGGCGCACGAACATGTGGATTCGCTCGGTGGCGGTGAATTGCGCATCCATGTCCAGGTTCAGGCGCGCGGCGACCTGCGACTGTTCGGTCTTGCCGCCCACGACTTTGCCGTTGTCGTTGTAGGCGGCGGCGACGCGGAAATCGCCGAAGGTCAGGAAGTGAAATCCGATCGGATTCTTCGCACCGAGCCACGTGGCGCGCGGTGCGTAGGCTCCGCGATCGTAGAGGCGAAGGCCCCATTCGATGGGCGGCCGCGGCCTGACGATGGCGCGCTTGCCGCTGTAGATTTCCAGCTCGGCCGCGGAGTCGTACGGCTTCTGGTAGCACGGATCGTCTTTGAACCACGTCGGGTCCGGAGCCTCCGGCAGCAGCTTGGCCGCGGGGTCAACGGAATGTTCGCTGCTCGCCGGCGGGAGCGGTTTCGGAACGCAGGGATTCTTCATGTTGTCCGGCGTCGACGCATCAACGACCTTCGCCTCGGGAGCGATGTCGTCGTCTGCAAAGACGCACGGGACGCCGACGACGAGCGCGAGCAGAGCGACGAGCAGGGGATTCGCTTTTCCGTTCATGATCGCCCTCTCTCAACGGACGTCGAATGCGACGGCGTAGGCATGGGTATCGGTCACCCATTCGTTCTCGGTCTGCTTCATCGCCGTAGTGGCGAAGACGAACTCCATGAAATAGATCGGCTCCGTTCTGCCGCGCAGGCGCGCAGCGAGCCGGTACGTGCCCTTTTTGATCAGAAGATTGCCGGGAACTTTGTAGTGCGCGGTGCGGCTGCCGAGGGGCGGAATGCTGCGCTTCTCGAGACGGGCGTTGGGTGGATGATTGAGAATCGACGTCGGCGCGCCGCCGGGACGGATGAACGGATCCTGATCGAAGTCGAGATTGATCGGCAGGTACATCTCCCGATCCGTTCCTTTCAAGTTGGTCGTCAGGAATTTGCTCTGCATGCTGAAGAGCTGGTCGTCGTGCGGAAGTTTTTGATCGCCGACTTCGATCGACTGCAGGTCGGCAAGATCTCCGTCTTTGTCCACGTAGCCCGATTCCCAGACTCGCTTGCCGTCGGGATCGACGAGAACGACGTTCAGCCACAACTCGGGCTGCGCTCCGAGTGAGCCCGAGGGGAGGTTGTGGCCCTTGTTCAGGTTCGTGAGCTTGTAATTGAACGAGAACGTCTTGCCCGTTTGCGGCGGCGCGTCGAAGAAAGGTCCGTCGAGGCGTGAGGCGCCTTCCATCAACTTCAGGCGCGCTTCCTCGCGGTCGCGCCAACGCCCTAGATTCTCCTGAACGATTACCCACGCTTTTTTGCGATCGGCGGAGTTCTGCCATTCGGACGGGAAAGTCGCTCCACTCGCCGCGCCGTTTTCGAAATCATCGCTTCCCCATTTGGCGCGATAGTCGAACTTCAGCCATTGCTGCGGTGTGAACGGCGAGTCCTCGCGGCGGAACGGAAAGAGTCCGGGGTGGCTGATCGGATAGCCGGGACCGACGAATGTGTGATCGGTGCGCGGCCGGTCATTGACGAAATGCTTGCCGTTGATCTCCGCGACCCAGCCGGTCTCGAAGCCGTCGTCGTGGCCTGGGTTTTTGCTCATGTGGCATTGCTGACAGGTGATGCCTTCCTTCGCCGCGGGAGATGCGCGCCACTCTTCCCAAACCGTTTCGAGCTTGATCCCGGGATAGACGGCGACCTGGTGGCAGGCCACGCAGAACTCCGATTTCTTGATGATGTCGGACTGGATCGCGGTCTGGTGCATCCGGATCCATTTCTTATCGCCCTCGGCCGGCCGGTCCAGCTCATCGATCGTGACGAGGATGCCGTTTCCTGGCGCGTTCGTGATGGCTTTGAGTCCGCCGAGGCTGTCGAAGGGGCCAAAGACCGGCTCGTGGATCGGGCCGGGCGTGATCCGCCGCGCGGCGTTGACTTTTCCGTAGCCTTCCCCGACGCGGTGGCAGGTCACGCAGGTGATGCCTTCCTGCGCGGTGGCGCTGCGATCCCACCATGCGATCGAGCGCGGCTCGCCCAACGCCGTGCCGACGCTGGCGTGGCAACGGACGCAGAAGTAGTTGACCGTGCCGCGGGAGATGTCGTTGATACGCTGCTCGAACTTGTTGAACATCGGCGAGAGCGACGCGTATGCGTGCGACGAGAGGCTCCACTGCTTGTATTGGTTGGGATGGCACTCGCCGCAGACTTTGGCCGATGGGTACTGCGCGTCGGAGACGGCGTGCTCGTGGGCCAGATCGGCCTCGGGCGGCGGTTTGGGAATCTCCTGCCCGACTGCGAGCCCGAGATCCGCCAGCAGGACGACCATGAAAACCAGCCCGGCTTTACCCATGAGGCTCCTCCTCGTCCAAAGCTCCACGGCGCTTCTTAGAGCCGTTACGCCGCGCTCGAGTCGAATTACGGATTCCGATTGGATGTTTCATGAAGTCTGGCATGACTAAAGCGGGTATGTCAATGATCTTTCAGAAGAATTCCTTCATCACGGAAGGGAATCTTCACCTTTACCAATATTGAAGGTAGGGAAACTCCTGGCCGCGGCACTCCTCTGGTAACACTCCATAAATTTGTGCAAGGAGGCACGTCCATGCGAAAGCTCGCAGGCATCGCCGCGATCGTCGTCGTCAGCAGTCTTCTGACCTCTTGCCACCTCAAGCCGCAGCCGGGAACCGTGAAGGACGAAGCCCTCGCGGCCGGCCGGGACGGCGCCAGCATGCCCGGCGCCGACGAGGACTACTACGCCGACATGGACTACGGCCTCACGAAGAATCCGGAGGGCATTCGCGCGTCGCTCGATCCCTACCTGCCGGGCATCTCGGCGGCCGACGCGGTGAAGCGCGTCGCCATCGGCCGGAACAACTGGATCGTCTGGACGGCAGGCAACGACCGTCTCTGGGACACGCTATCGGTCAGCAGCTTCGGAAATCTCGATCTGTTGAAAACGATCTCGGATCATCCCTCGCTGAAAAACAGCCGCGATAATCGCTGGCGCTTCCTCGGCCTCGTCAACGAGCCGTGCTTCCGCAAAGGCACGGGCCCGCGCGCCAACCGCTGGGGTCTCTGGCTCGACGAGCGCGTCGAAGGAAACGGCTGCGGGCCCGATCCATTCGAGAACGAAACGAAGTATCCCGGCGTCAGGAGCGGCGCGCGCGGCAAGGGCAAACTTGCTCTCGGCTCGTACTATGGCTATGCAACGGGCGTCGTCGGCCTCCGTCTCTTCCCCAATCCGGCCTTCGACGAGAAGGCGCAGGCGAAGTGGGATCCGGTCAAGTACTACACCGATCCGAAGTACTACAACGACGCGAAGCTCGTGAAGCCGTTCCGCGTCGGTATGTCGTGCGGCTTCTGCCACGTCGGCCCCAATCCGTCCAACCCGCCCGCCGATCCGGAGAACCCAACCTGGGCGAACCTGAACAGCAACCCCGGCGCGCAGTACTTCTGGATCGAGCGCATTTTCATGTTCGATCAGGATTCGGGCAGCTTCATCTGGCAGCTCTTCCACACGTCGCGTCCCGGCGCGCTCGATACGTCGCTCGTCTCCTCCGACCAGATCAACAACCCTCGCACGATGAATGCGATCTACAACCTCGGCGCTCGTCTGGAGATCGGGCGGAAGTGGGGACACGAGCAGCTCGCAGGCGGCGGTCTGGACAACCATCAATTCAATGACTACGTCCCGCCCGGAACGGCGCTCACGAAGTTCTTCGATCCGGCCACGCACACGGTGAACACGCCGCACGTGCTCAAGGACGGTTCCGATTCGGTCGGCGCCCTCGGCGCACTCAATCGCGTTTATCTCAACATCGGTCTGTTCAGCGAAGAGTGGCTGCTGCACTTCATCCCACTAGTCGGCGGCCCGAAAGTGAGTCCGATCAAGATCGCCGACGCCGAGAAAAACTCGTCGTACTGGAAAGCCAACGTCGCGCAGACGCCGGACGTGGCGCTCTTCTTTCTGGCCACCGCGAAACCCGATTACTTGAAGGTTGCACCGGGTGGGTCGGAGTACATGAAAGACTCCGAGCTCCTACCGCGCGGCAAGGAAGTCTTCGGCGAGCGTTGCGCGCGCTGCCACTCCAGCAAGCTGCCGGAAAAGGCGTTCACGAATTACTTCAAGCCCGGCTGCATCGGCCCGAACTACCTGCAGTGCTGGAACGATTACTGGACGTGGACGAAGACTGACGAGTTCAAGACCGAGATGAAGGAGATCGTCAAGTCGCCGGACTTCCTGGACAACAACTACCTCTCCACCGAAGTGCGCGTGCCGGTCACGCTGCTGGAGACGAACGCCTGCAGCCCGCTGGCGACAAACGCGATCCGCAACAACATCTGGGACAATTTCTCCTCCGAGTCGTACAAGACCCTTCCCTCAGTCGGCAAGGTGATGATTCACCATCCATACAGTTACGAGCCATCGTGGTACGACATGCCGGCGGGCGGACGCGGATACACGCGGCCGGCGTCGCTGATCAGCCTCTGGTCCACTGCGCCCTATTTGTTGAACAACAGCGTCGGTCATTTTGAAGAAAGCGGTTCCGTCCCGGACCGGATGAAAGCATTCGAGGACGGCATCGGCCAGATGCTCTGGCCCGAAAACCGGAAAGGCAACGGAACCTTCGCCACACAATCGGGTAAACAGGCTCCGGGTTGGATCGACCGGACGACGCAGACCAGCTATCTCAACATCGCGCCGGGCTACATCCCGCCCGAGCTGAAACCGCTGGCCGGTCTGGCGGAACATCTTCATCCCAACATCTTCTATGAAGGCGGCATCCGCATCGGACCGATTCCCGAAGGCACGCCGGTGAATCTGTTATCGAACATCGATCTTTCCAGACCGGCCGAAGTTCTCGTTCTGCTGCTCAAGATCAAACACAAACTCGATGAACTGCCGGAAAACGCAAGCGATGCCGATGCAAAGAAAGTATTCGCGCCGCTGGTGCCGGATTTGATCAAAGCGTCCAAATGCGCCGATTACGTAGTCAACAAAGGCCACTACTTCGGAACGGACTACCTCCCCGCCAGCGAAGGAGAGCCAGGATTGAGCAACGCCGACAAGCGCGCGCTGATCGCGTTCTTGAAGACGTTCTGAGGATGAATGGATTACGCGCCGCCGCCGGGTCACTTCCGGCGGCGGCGCGTGCTAAAGGCAAACGTAGGCCGGACTCTCCACAGGCAAACGTAAGTCGGACTCTCCACAGGCAAAACGTAGGTCGGACTCTCCACAGGCAAACGTAGGTCGGACTCTCCAGTCCGACTCCGGTCGTTTGAATCGTCGGACTAGAGAGTCCGACCTACGTTCGACATCGATCGCGAACGACTGTGGCGCTTCGATGTTGGAGGTTAGTTCTTCGGGCAACGTTCGAACTCGTCATTGGTAGGCAAAACGTAGGTCGGACTCTCCAGTCCGACTCCGGCCGTTTGAATCGTCGGACTAGAGAGTCCGACCTACGTTCGGCTTCGATCGCAAACGACGGGAGGTGGTTCGATCGCGAAGGTTAGTTCTTCGGGCACCGTTCGGACTCGTCATAAATAGGCAAACGTAGGTCGGACTCTCCAGTCCGACTCCGGTCGTTTGAATCGTCGGACTAGAGAGTCCGACCTACGTTCGACATCGATCGCGAATGACTGTGGCGCTTCGATGTTGGAGGTTAGTTCTTCGGGCAACGTTCGAACTCGTCATTGGTAGGCAAACGTAGGTCGGACTCTCCAGTCCGACTCCGGCCGTTTGAATCGTCGGACTAGAGAGTCCGACCTACGTTCGACATCGATCGCGAACGACTGTGGCGCTTCGATGTTGGAGGTTAGTTCTTCGGGCAACGTTCGAACTCGTCATTAGTAGGCAAACGTAGGTCGGACTCTCCAGTCCGACTCCGGCCGTTTGAATCGTCGGACTAGAGGTCTTGAGCGAAAAAATGCTTAGCAGATGAGTCGCATTTTCAAGCGACGCATTTCTGCTGTTCGGCGAAGCGTGCGATTTGGTTTTCCAGAGAGGCGAACGCGCGGCGGAGCGGGATGGATACGGGGGCGGTGGGTGCGCTGAGCGACAAGCCTGGGCGTAATAGTCGAGTCCATGCCCGCGAGAAGAACACGGCTACGCGCAGGCCTTGATCGGTGAGGCGGTAGCGATGTGTGTGCTCGATCCGTTCGAGGATGCCGTGCAGGCGTAGTCGTCTGATGTCGTAAGTCATTCGGCCGCGGGTGATGGTGTCTGGGGCGATGCCCAGAAGATGCGCCAGTGGCGCGCGGAGCTGTGAGCTCGTAAACCCATCGGCCTGGAATGCGAACATGACGAGAACCGCGAACAAAGCCTGAACCCTGGGATCGTCGAAGCGAAGAGCGGAAGCCCTTTGTTGTGCTACCTCGATGGGACGCACCACCTGATTCCACGTGTCTTCGCCGATGGCGCAGTCGTGACTGACTGTCTGGACGCTGAGCATGCGTCGGTTGGCCGAAAAGCCGAACTCCCGCAGACGCGGGAGATTGTGCAGTCGCTTGCCGATCTTGAAGTCGCGGGGGTTGTTGATGGTGGTCTCCACCCGGAGAGCACGTCCCAGTTTGAAGTACTCCTTGATTTTGGCAGTCCTGTAATCCACATGCAGCGAGGGGATGACTCCATCTGTGATCACCCTCGTGCGGAAGTGACCCGGCGTCTGACGAGTGATTTTGCGTGCGAAGATCAGTTGCACGATGTCAGGACGTCCGAGGTCGAGGTTCTCGCGGATGACTTCCTCGAAGAAGGCACGACCGGTCAGGGGTCGATCCAGAACCATCGTCAGTGAGAACTCGGCTTGGAGGATGGAGACGTCGTAGCGGTATCCGGCCTTTCGATCTCTCGCCGTGAACGGATGCGGCAGCCGGGCCAGCCACTTGCGAAAGACAGCATCGATCTTCGCAGCGTCGAGCCGGTCACAGAGTTTCTGTGCTTTCTTCGGATCTGCACAGGAGAGCAGGCCGTTATCGAGAGCTTCGAATGCGATCCCTCTCTGCAGTAGTTGTCGCTTGAGCCACTCGTGGCCATTCAGACAGATCTTCGCGTTGAACGGGAAGTACGAACAGAACTTGATGAAGAGCGGGCCGAAGTCCCGATCGACGATGTAGAAGTAGTAGTGATTGACCATGCCCGAGGATCGAACAAGCCAGGGATAGGTCATCCCGCTGTTCACATAGCGCCGTTTCTCCGTTCGATAGATCGTTGCTCGCTCCTGCGCCTTGCCGATGAAGTAGACGCCTTCATCGCCATCGAACTCCTTGCGCATCTTTGCTGCGATGTCGTCCTTCCGTTCCCCCTTGGCGAACGTGATGAGCGGAACATCCTCGGCTCTAGCGAGTTGCTCGATGGCATCCACGAACTGCTTGGTCATCGGATCCATCAGGGTCGAGGAAGCGAACTTCGCGGCGCGATGCCGCCGGAAGAAACCAACCACACCCTCGGTCATCTGCAACTTCGGAACGTACCCGTTCAGATACAAACGATCGATGCCTTCGGTCTCCAGAACGACGTGCTTCGCCAGGATGTCTTTGACGGACAGTGTTACGCTCATCTGCGGCTCCAGCGGATATTGTCCGAAAGGACCTTCGCCGCTTGACGGCTCAATATACGGTCGCGCGCGCTTCGGCGCCGCTTCTCATCGTTCCGCTGGAGTCACTCACCCAAGGAGCTTTGCCTACATCTCGTCGGTTTGAGGCGGAGCCTCGCTAGAGAGTCCGACCTACGTTGAACTCGATCTTGAGAGCGACGTTGCATCGGTTCACGAATCGTAAATAGGCAAACGTGGGTCGGATTCTCCAGAGGCCTACGTTTCAGCGCGCGCCACCCGTCGGCGTTTCGAACGTCAGTGACGCCCAGAGGCTTTCCCATTCCGCGCCGGAGCCGGCGGGGGCGTTGGTCATCACGACGGATTTGATCAGCCACACTCCGGGGCGGGGGAGGGCGAAGGAGAATGCGCCGTCGTAGCCGCTTCTTGCGCCCATGCGGATCGCGGGATTGCTTTGCCAGACTGCCATTACGAGCGCTCCCGGAATCGGGCGGCCCTGGTAAAGAACGCGGCCGAGGAAGGGGGCCGTGCTGGCGGTGGGGTCGTGAGTGGGGACGATCTCGTAGCGAAGGCCAACCGGTTGCGTCGCCAGAGACGACGACTTCTTGCCGGTCAGCAGTGCTTTTGCGCAGCGGGAGAAAATCTCGCGGCTCGGCTTCATGCGTTCGCCGCGTTTTACGCGGATGTTGATGATGTGCTCGAGTCCCTGCAGGCGGAGGTACTCCTCGAATTTCGCGGGAGCCATTTCTACGAGCGACGTCCGACTGCGGTATGCGATGACAGCGGTCGCCCGGCCATCGGCTTGAAACCATCCCGCGGGATCGGTGCCTTCGATGCCGTCGATCGGAGCTTCGTGGCCGTTCTGCCGGATCACGAAGCGCTCGATCACCGAAGAGACGCGCGGCACCGCGTCGCCAACGAAATCCTGTCCGACGCGCAGGCCGACCGAGACGGTCTGTCCAGGCTCGGGATGAAACGTGGAGGCCTCGATCCAGAAATCGTGGGCGTGAAGAACAGCCGCAGTCAGCGCGACTGCGGCCGTCAGGGCAATTTGTCTCACGCCTATTTGTACTGACGCCGGCGGCAGAAGATTTTCACCACGATCCAATTCTCGATCACGATGAGGATGAGGATGATCACCAGCCACATGATGATCAGCGGCCAGATGCTCTTCAACGGCGGCTTCTCGGGGCTGTCCGGCCACGGTTCGGCGAGGTAGGGGAACGTATCGAGGAATGGTTTGTCATTGACCGTCTGCCGCGGGAACTTCCCCTCGACGTACGCCAATTCCTGAAGGATGCAGTCGCCGTATTGGCAGGTGATGCCGACGATGTCGTCGGGCAATTGGCGTCCATTGGGAAAGCCGGGCGGGAAACGGTTCGTATAGATCATCACGTCGGGCGCGATGTCGTATTTGCGAATCTGCCAGACGTATTGGACCAGACCAGCGAGCGGCATGGTCTCTTTGTACTGACCGAGGAAGTTGTAAAGCTTGTCTCGCTTCTTCATCTGCTCGAGGATGGCCGGCACCTGATCGGGCACTTTCAGCGTGTTGAGGAAATCGAAACGTCCGAGCTGGCTGCGGTTCGAGCGGCCGACGTGATCGAGCATCTCGTCGCCCTTATGCGTCGTGCCCCAGAGAATCCAGTCCTGCTGGCCGGCAGGGAAGGAGGAGATGGGAATGCTCAGGACCATGGAGATGACGTTTTTCTTGAAGAAGCGCGGAAAGATGAATGGATCGTCGCGAACGCCGCTCCACACTTTGATGTTCTCCGGATTCTTCAGACCGACGATCGTCTTTTCCTTCACCGTCGTGTCGTCATTGAGGCGGAATGTGATCGTCACGTCGTCGCTGATGCCCGAGGGGTTGACGACGGTTCCGCCGTAACGGGCGTGGAAGTCGGGATCGTCGTATGTGACCTTGCTGTGCAGATCCATGTGCACGACGTAGGAGAACGGCTCGAGCTGATACGGCTTGGGCGCCGTCAACGCACGCCGGACGTTCAGGATCAGGATCATCTGATCGCCCTTCGGAAAAAAGAACAGTCCGGTGATGTTCGAGAGCGGCTCCTTCAGCGTCATCGGATCGGCGTGATCGGATGCCTGGACCGCAATAGGCAGCAGGAGGAGGAGCGCGAGAATGGCCACGGTCAGCTTTTTCATCACTTCACTCCTTTTCGAAAGGCGGTGCTCGGATCGTTGCGGTCGAACCGCCACGGCGGGTGGTTGAAATGGAGGACGTGATCGCCGTTGTAGGACGCGACGGCGCTATCGAGCGTGATCGTTCCGATCGAGCGCCAGTTGGTGATGTCGCGACGCTGTTTCACCGGTAGACCGTGCGTGGTGCCGGTGTCCGACGTCTCGATGCGGAAGGTGAGCGTCTTTTTCGACGCGGCGTTGCCTTCGCCGAGTTGCCAGAGGATCTCGTCGCGAAAATCGTTGTGCTCGCCGGGCATGACCGGCTGCTCGGGCACGATCGTCAACTGCATGAACTCAGGGGCGCTTGTTCGATCGCCGGCCGGTTTCCCAAGCTCGGCGACTTCGTAAACCTGGCGGATCGTCGGTTGCTTGTCGGCGAGCCCGAGGGCCAGTCCGGTCGCCAGGAAGACGCCAAAGCCGCCAAGGCCGCGCTGCGTCGCGGTCGTGTTCGGTGCGTTGCGAAGCACGGCCTCGTTGATGTTTTTCGTGAGCTCGCCGCCGATGTCCTGCTGCGTGATGAAAGAGGCGGTGGGGAGTTTGTCAGGATGGTTGCGGTCGGTCGTCGGATAGATGCGGGCGATCATCGCCAGCGATCGCGTGAACCCTCCACGCGTTTCCGTGCAGCATGTGGAATAGCGGGCGATGATGAGTCCGCGGCTACCTTGTTTGAAGTAGCCGGTGTATGGAGTATCTGCCGTGATCTCCCACATGCCGGTGAGGCAGACCGCGTTCGGATGCAGCAGGCGCTGAGCACCTTTGCCGTCCGGGCCCCAGCGCAGGTCGGCCTGCGAGGCAACGACGCGCCGCGCGGCGGCCAGCAGGTTCCACGGCTTGCCGAACGGCAGGAAGCCGTGCAACACGCTGCCCAGCGTCACCGGAAATTGCGGGAACGGCTTTGGATAGGGATTGGCGAAGATCGCATCGCGCACTTCGCCGAACCGCGATCCAGTGAATTGAAGATCGTCGTTTCCTAATCCTTCATTAGCGTCGTAGTCGGTCATCACAGCCACCCATCTTTTTGCGGAACGAGGACGCCGAGGAGGCCGGCGGCAAGTCCGACGTGCGCTACGTAAACGCGGACGAAGAAGACCGCGGCGGTGAGCCAGGCCGGATTGAACGGCTGCTCACGGATTGCGGAGAGCGACACGACCAGCACGATGGCGAGAATCAGGATTCCTTTCGCGCCCATTTTCCAGGCGATGATCCCGGTGAGGATTCCGGTCCCGCCCACGACCCACGGCAACAAGCTCGATGTGACGACGGATGCGACGACAGCGATGACGATGCCGAGAATGAACAATAGCCTGACGGCCATGAGCGTCTCCGATCGGGATTCAAAGGGTTAACTGCGCGCTGCCGCGGCAATGACGTCGGCGGCTTTCTCTCCGATCATATAGACGGACGTAACGATGAAAAACCCGGGGATCTTGGGGAACACCGACGCGTCGACGATGCGCAGGTTCTTCGTGCCGTGAACCTGGAAGTTCGTATCGACGACGCCGCCGTTGCTCTGCGGGCCGATCGGGCAGGAGCATGAAGCGTGGTGGCCCCAGGCGTTGTTCTGCACGAACTCCGCAATCTGTTCGTCCGTCTGCACCTTTTCGCCCGGCAATTCCTCTTCGGCGATCAGTCCTTTTTTTCGGAGCTCCGCGGTGAGCTGGCGTACGAACTTGATGCCTTCGACGACCGACTTCAGATCGTCGCCTTGCGTGTCGTTGCCTTCCGAGAAGTAGCAGAACTCGATCTCGGGCATGTCGCGCGGATCGGCAGACTTCAGGCGAACGGTTCCGGCGCAGTTGTTCGTGTGGGCCTTGAGGATGGCCCACGTCAGGTAGTTGAGGTTTTCGGCGAAGATCTTCGAATAGTTCGGAAAGTAGCCATAGAACTTGCCGAGTAGGGCGAAGATGAAGAGATCGGGAAGAGGGCGCTCCTTCAGCGAGCGTTTGATGATCGCAGAGACCGCGCCGTTGGTCGTGTAAACGCCGTCGCGTTTTTCCTCCCACTCCTTGTACTGCGGATCGCCTTTCGCGAACTTGGCGTCCTTCAGCACCCACCATTCCTTGAAGTTCATGCGGTTGACGACGCCGACTTCGTAGCGGTCCTGCAAGTTGGAGCCGACGCCGGGCAGATCGACGCGCACGTTGATGCCCATCGACTCGAGGTGCTGCTTCGGCCCGATGCCGGAGAGCATGAGGAGTTGCGGCGAGTTGTACGCGCCGCCGGCGAGGATGACCTCGCGCGAGACCTTGACCTGTTGCACCTGGCCGGGATCGGGACTTGGTTTTGCGCTCGCTCGATAAAGAGCAGCACCTTTCAGATACTCGATGCCGATCGCTTTGTTGCTGTCGTCGAAGAGGACGCGTGTGGCGAGCGCATCGAGCTCGATTTTGAGTTTGTCCGGATGCGCTTTGGCGACGTCGAGGACGCGCTCGCGGCTTCCATTCCGCGCGTGGCTGTTCGTCGCCAGCGGCGGATAGCGGATGCCGGTCGAGTCGCCGTCAACGAGACGCCAGTCGTTCGGATCGCCTTTGCCGAGAATCGTCCATTTGAGCCGCTCGGTGAACGGCGTGCCGATGTTCTCCTCGGTCGCGGCGATCGTGTCGATGAGAAATTTGTCGATGCCCTGGTCGTTGATGGCCGCTTTCGGAATGGCCACCTCCGTGTTCAGCCATCCGCTGAAGCCGTGACGCGTCGGGTTGATGCCGGTGAGTTTCTGCAGGAAACGCCAGCCGGGACGGTGGTGGCAGTTCTCCATGCGCTCGAAATACTTGCGCATGTTCTTCGGCCCCCAGGAACTGTCGCCGGTGAGATCCTCGACGAAGCGCCAGTCGTCGTTGTGGGGATAGACGGTGATCTGGGCGTTGTGTGCCGTGCAGCCGCCGAGCGTTCCGGCGCGTGGATAGAGGATGCGCGGACCGTCGGGGGTGTCGACATGCTTCGGGTCGCGCCGCTGCACCTCGTTGTCTCTGTAGTGACGAACCCAGAAGTCCCACTTCATCGCGTCGTTTTCGGATGCGAAGGCATGGAACACCGGGACGTTGTAATCGTCCGGAAGACGGTTCGCGGTTGGATTGACCGGATCGCCTCCATTCAGCGTGACCGGGTCTCCGCCAGCTTCGAGAAGCAGGACTTTGAAGCCATTTTCGGCCAGGCGCGCGGCGACGGTACCGCCTCCGGCGCCCGACCCAACGACGACATATTCGTAATCGGCAGTCGTGTCAGCCATCGTTTTCTCCCTTCAGGAATTGGCGGTCAGAACGTCTTCAGGAAGGCCATGAGCGCTTGTTTGTCGGCGTCGGTCAGTCCCGGCTCGCCTTCTTTCGCCGGCAGGTAATCGGTGCCGAAGTAATGGCCCTTGTTGACGATGAAGTCTTTGCACTTGCTGACGCCGAGAAGCTTCGGAACCAATGGCGCGAACTGCTTTCGGGCATCTTCTTCGGTGTAATTCGACGGCAGTGAATTCAGGTCGTGCTTGATGTGCAGGAGAAGGTCGAGCACTTCCGCGCCCTTGTTCAGATCGATGTTCGAGAGCAGGTTGATTGGCGTGCCGGTCGGAATCGGGCCGAGTTTGATGCCGCCGGAGTTGAAGACGTTCGGGAAGAATTTGTCGAGCGTTCCGGAGAGAGGATTGAGGAACGGCGGCAGGAATCCGGGCGCAACGGTGAGGAAGGTCGGTCCGGGTGTGACGTCGATGATCCCGTTGAGCGTTTTTCCCGAAGCCGTGACGTAGCTGCGGCTGCCCTGGCGCTTCTCCGGCCAGAGCAACTGCGTGAGGCCATCCTCGAACGTCTTCTCGCGGCCGGCGACGGAGCCGCTGCCGTCGAAGCTGCCGAGGCTGTTGTTCTGGAAGTAGGGCGCCGTGGACCAGACGCTGATCAGCGAGGCCGGACGCGTGTAGCCGCGGCCGCCGCCGGGCATGTCGTACTCCGACGGCTCGCCGGTGTATGGATTGTGGACGAGGACCTTGCCGACCGCCGGCAGGTTCTTGTACGACTCGGAGGAGAAGTTGTCCCAGATGTTGTCGCGGATCGCATTCGTCGCCAGCGGACTGCAGATGTTGGTTTCCATCAGCGTCGACGGAACGCGCAACTCGGTGGAGAGGTAGTTGTCCTTGAGGAAGTCGGGACTCATGACGATGGCCTTCATCTGGTCCTTGAATTCCTGCGTCTTGGTCCACTGCCAGTAGTCGTTCCAGTACTTGAGGTAGTCGGGACCGATGCTTCCGGCCGGGAAAAAGTTCGCAAACGCCTTGTCGGGCAGCTTGCTCGAATGACAGCGCGCGCAACGCTCGGCGAAGACTTCCTTGCCGCGCGGGAGGAGCGCCGCATCGGCCGCGAGATACGCGGCGCCGCCAGGAGCGCCGGCGAGGTAATCGGGCTTGGCGCTGGCGAGGAAGAAGAGCGCGAGGTCAGGCGTCTGGGCGATGTTGGCCTGCCAGTATGTGGAGTTCTTATCGGCGTCGGCGATCTTGATCGGCGAGATCGGCTGGAGCGAGGAGCCGCCGGCGAGCGGCGTGAAGTGCAGCAGCCATTCTTCGCTGAAGAGGCCGATGTTGACGTACACGCGATTGAGTGCGCCGAGCGCGCCGACGGAGTCCGAGCCGTCTTTGAGCACGTGCGTGGTGAAGGCCGTCTGCGTGCCCTTGTCGTAGAACTTGGTCAGCGGCGTGCCGGCGGGGACGTAATCGTTGAACTGCTTGTTGTCGTCGCTGCCGCCGGCGAGGTGTTCGGCGCCCCACTTGCGGCCGATCTCGAGACGCGCGCCGAGGTTGTAGATCGCGTTCATCGTGCGCGGGTTGTTGATCTGGTCGGACGAGACGAGCGACGTGTCGAGCGCGCCGGGCCGCGAGGTGTGGAAGAGCTGGAAGACGAAGCTCGTGGCGTCGTGGTCCCACATGAAAATGCGGTCGATCCAGAAGTACTGCGCGCCGGGATTGCTGTTCAGATTGGCCCAGGTTGGATTCTCGGGATCGGCAGGCGGATTCGTCGGGCTCGGGCCGACGTGGCAGAAGCCGCACGACATGCCCACCCGATACGGTTTCACGAGGGTGGCATCGTTGTAATACGTGGGATCGGTGTAGTAACGGACCGGATCCCACTTCGCCTGCGCCTTCTCGTCGAAGTCCGGATTGGGAAAGAGGCGCAGTCCGACGATGCCGGTGCCGTAGCCGTAGTACGAGCCGAGCGCCAGCTTGCCGGTGCCGCGGGCGCCGCTCTTGACACCCGGATACTTCGTCTCGTTCTCGAATGGATCGGGTCCGCAGCCGTTTCCTTCGACGCGCTCGTCGAGCCAGAGACCCCAGCGGTCGGCGCGCGCTGCGGTTGGCTTCTTGAAGCAGGGCTCATTCACGAGGCCAAGCACCGACCAGCGGTTGGACCGGCTGAACTTGAGGCTGGGATGGTTGGAGAGAGTCTTCAGCAGGTCGAGGTATCCGGCGCTCTTGCGCGAGAGCACGTCCCACAAACGGTCGTTGCCGGCGGTCCAGACGATCCAGTTGTTCCGGCCGCGAGCCGCGCTTTTCACGGCCGCGTCGGCGGTGATGCCGGGAACGTACGGATCGAGGGCGGCCCGGACCGCTTCCGGATTCTTCGTGACGCCGTAGTCCATATCGGCGTAGTAATCCTCGTCGGCACCCGGCATGCTCTTGGCGTCGCGCCCGGCGGCCATGGCTTCGTCCTTGACGGTGCCTGGCTCCGGCCCCTTCTTCTCCAGAATCTTGTTCCAGATCCAGAGACCGCCGATGACTACGATGACGATGATGATGATCGTGATCAGGAGCTTTTTCATGGACTTCCTCCTTGACGAGGCGCGAAACCTCACCCTTTCTCTTAACCTAGGAGTGACCGAGCGGAACTTTTCCCTACCGTGAGTTTCTATTTTTGCACGAAGAGATGGAAATTTTTCGACGAAATAGTGGAGGAACCTCATGAAAGATGGGATTCCGGCGTTACCCGTCCGGCCAGGGGAGCTGGTTCGCGAGGCGCAGGCAGGGGGGGCAGGCTACAACTTCGCCAGTTCGCGCAGGCGCGTGATGCTCGGAATCTCGATCACGCGGGCCTTGACGACGATCACGCCGATTGCGGAGAGCGCCGACATCGTTCGTGAGACGGTTTCGCGCGATGCGCCGATCATCTGACCGATCTGTTCGTGGGTCAGATCCATGTCGAGCCAGACGTGATCGTTGGGATGATCGCCCGAATCGACCCAGGAGACGAGAATACGCGCCAGCTTCTCGCGGATGCTGCTGGAGAGATTGAGCGTGCGGATGTCGCGTTGGGAGTCGTAGTAGTTCGCGCTGAGCTGCTCGATGACGTGCCGCGAGGCATCCGGCGATTTCTTCAGGAAGTTGAGAAAGTCTTCGCGCAGCACATGCGACACGCGCGACGGTTCCATCGCCTCGGCGCTGAGCAGATAGGGCTTGCCGAGGATCACGGCGTTGAGCCCGAGCATCTCGCCGGCATTGGCAATCTTCGTAATGAACGTTTTTCCTCGTGCGTTCGATCCGAACATCATGGCCCGTCCGGAATCGAGAATGTGCACGCCGTCGGGCTGATCGCCCTCGTTGAACAGAATGCTACCGGACTGGTAGACGCGCGACGTGCGCTTGCACGTGACAAATGTTTGAAGCGCCGAAGTGTCGAAAATGCGAGGCATTGGTCGAGTGACTCGATTAAGTGGCAAAACCGGCAAAACGAGTATGTGCAGTTTATCGCAACGGATCGGTTACTGAAACCGGTGATTTGAGTCACGTCCCGGTATCCAAAATCACATGCTTTTACTTTAGGGCGTGGAATGATCGATCGATCGACTCACGATATTTATCCGTGGAGTCTTACATATTGACAGATTTCAACAAAAGATACAACATCAGGTGCTTCCCGCGAAACCGTTCGGAGATCCTCATTGCCCACGAAAATGTTCGACAGCGCCATCGTCGGAAACGCCCAGGAGGCTGTCGAGTTCATTTCGAACATTCTGGAGTCTTCAACCGAATACTCCATGATCGGAAAGGCCCTGGACGGCAGAATTCTCCTCTGGAACGAAGGCGCGCGGCGGGTTTACGGATACGAGCCTGAGGAAGTCGTCGGAAAGGCGAACGCAGCGATCCTGTATGTGCCTGAAGACGTGTTGGCCGGCAAGGACCGGGAGATCATGGCCATCGCCCTCCGAGAGGGGAAGTGGGAAGGCACCATTGGCCGTATTCGCAAGAACGGTGAGCGATTCACTGCTCGCGTCGTCCTTACACCACGGCGCGATGTGAACGGCAAAGCGATCGGCTACCTTCTGATCTCGAAGGACATCTCCTCCGAAACGCGTCTCCTCGAAGCCAACCGGTTGAAGAGCGAGTTCCTGGCGAATATGTCGCACGAGCTGCGCACGCCGCTCAATGGCATCATTGGCTTCGCGGAGTTCCTGATCGACGGGAAGCCGGGTCCCCTGAACGCCAAGCAGAGCGAGTACCTCGGCGACATTCTCACCAGCGGCAGGCATCTTCTCCAATTGATCAACGACATCCTCGATCTGGCCAAGGTCGAAGCCGGCAAGATGGATCTGGCTACCGAGGAGCTATCGCTGCCGGCCGCAATCAATGAGGTTTGCGCGGTCGCCCGGCCGATCGCCGAAAAAAAGCACATCGGCATCCGCATCACGATTGATCCAGCTCTCGACCGAGTCTTGCTCGATCCTCAGAAATTCAAGCAGATCCTCTACAACCTGCTTTCCAACGCCGTCAAATTCACAGACGAAGGCGGTTCCGTCGACATCACCGCGGCCATTGCTGACGACGACCATTTCAGGCTCGACGTCAAAGACACAGGAATCGGCATCCGGGAGGAAGACTTCGCCCGGCTGTTTCATGAATTCGAGCAGATCGACAGCGGCGCGTCGCGCCATTACGAAGGAACGGGACTTGGTCTCGCTCTGACGCGCAAACTCGTCGAGCTTCACGGCGGAACGATCAGCGTCAGGAGTGTTTTGGGCGACGGCAGCACCTTCAGCGTCTTCTTGCCGCTGCACGCGGAGGCCAGGGATGAGTGAAACCGTCCTGGTCGTGGACGACAATCCCACGAACCTCAAGCTCGTTTCCGATGTCCTGGCATTCGACGGCTACCGGATCATGAAAGCCGGCGATGCCGAAGAGGCGCAGGAACTGATCAAGACGTCGCCTCCCGATCTCATCCTCATGGATATTGCCCTGCCGGGGATGGATGGCCTGACCCTGACACGCAAACTCAAGGCGGATGCGCGTACACGCGACATCATTGTCGTGGCGCTGACGGCGTTTGCGATGAAGGGCGACGACGAGAAAGCGCGTGCTGCCGGTTGTGACGGCTACATCACCAAGCCGGTCAACACCCGGACATTGTCAGGATCGGTAGCTTCGTATCTCGCGGGAAGAGAGTCCAGCTCATGAAAATACTCGTCATTGAAGATCAGCCGATTGAACTGAAACTGGCGGGGCGCGTTCTGGAAGCTGCCGGCTTCACTGTAAACAGCATCGATGCCGCCGAGCAGGCCTTCGCTTCGATCAAGGCTGATCGTCCGCAGCTCATCCTGCTGGATATGGGTCTTCCCGGGATGGACGGTCTTGCATTGGTGCGAAGGCTGAAGGCCGATCCGGAAACCCGAGGGATTCACGTTGTGGCCATTACGGCGTATCCGGAACGGTTTTCCCGGGCGAAAGCAATGGACGCTGGATGTGATGGCTATCTATTGAAACCGATCAGTACGCGAACACTGCCGCAGGAGTTGAGTGACGTCGCCGGCCGAGGAGCAAGAGACGAACCATGAAGTCGTTGAAGATCCTCATCGTCGACGACGTGGCCGTCAACCTCAAGCTCTTACGAGTGCGGTTGGAAGGTGAGGGTCACCAAGTCGTCGAGGCGCGCAATGGCGTGGAAGCACTGAAGGTTCTGAACGCCGAGGGTGCCGACTTAATCATCTCCGACATCCTCATGCCGGAAATGGATGGATACCGTCTTTGTCACGAAGTGCGCCGGAGCGAACGGTTCAAAGACCTTCCCTTCATTATTCATACCGCCACATACACCTCGCCTGCCGATAAAGAGTTGTCCCTCGGACTCGGTGCGAGCTCCTATCTTCACAAGCCGGCCTCCGCGCAGGATTTGATGAGCGCGATCAGCAGTGCGCTGAATACCGCCCATCAGGACCCCTCTCTTTCGCTGGACGGTATGGAGGTTCTCAGTCAATACAGCGAGAGGCTGGTCTCCAAGCTCGCGGAAAAGAACATCGAGCTGACGGCTGCCGTCAACCAGCTCGGATTGCAGACGACGGCGCTCGAAACAGCGGCCGATGCAATTTTGATCACGGATCAACAGGGAACGATTCTCTGGATCAATCATGCGTTTTCGGCGATGACCGGGTACAGCAAGGAAGAAGTCCTCGGCAAAACTCCTCGAATTCTCAAATCGGGGAAGCACGATGCGGCGTTCTATCGCCAGTTCTGGCAGACCATCAAGAGCGGCCAGATATGGCGCGGAGAATTTACGAACCGCTGCAAAGATGGCAGCGTTCGTTACGACGAGCACACGGTCAGCCCGGTGATCAGTGAGGACGGAACGGTCACGCATTTCGTCGGCGTGCTGCACGACGTGACCGAGCGAAAGCGTGCGGAGGAGGAGCTCCGCAGCACCCACGCGCAATTGCGCCAGTTGCTCGACCACAGTCCGGCGGTGATCTATGCATTGAAAGTCGAGGGCGAAGCGATGACGCCCTATTTAGTCAGCGAGAACGTCAATCGATTACTCGGCTTTGCCGCGGAGGAGACCCTGAGCTTCGATTGGTGGCTGGGACAATTGCACCCCGAAGACCGGGAACTGGCGTTGGCGAGTCTGGATGAAACACTTCGCGAGGGAGTGAGCCGTACCGAATACCGCGTGCAGCACAAAGACGGCGCGTACCGGTGGGTGGAAGACAATCGCCGTCTCATCCGCGACGACCAGGGCCAGCCCGCGGAGCTTGTCGGCGTTTGGACCGACATCACTGAGAGCCGGCGCGGAAGGGACGAATTGCGCGAGAGCGAGCGCCGCTTCAGCGACATGCTTCGCAATGTGCAGTTGGTCTCAGTGACGCTCGACCGCGATGCCTTGATCACCTACGGCAACGACTATCTTCTTCGTCTCACCGGATGGGACCGCGAAGATGTAATTGGCAAGAGCTGGTTCGATGTCTTCCTGCCGGCCGAGGGTCGAACGGAGTCGAAGGCCGCACACTCCTCGCTGCTCGCCGATCAGCCGGAGGCGTGGCATCACGAGAACGAGATCGTGACCCGATCCGGTGAACGGCGCCTCATCTCATGGAACAACACGGCCCTGCGCTCTGCTTCAGGGCAGGTGATCGGCACGGCCAGCATCGGCGAGGACATCACGGAGCGTAAGAGCCTCGAGAAGCAACTCCTGCGCACACAGCGTCTGGAGAGTCTGGGAACGCTCGCGGGCGGCATCGCCCACGACCTCAACAATCTCTTCATGCCCATCCTCATGGGCGCGTCGCTGATCCGGCGGGTCGAGACCAGCGATGCCACGCGCAAAGCGGTCGACAACATCGAGCGCTGCGTCCGGCGCGGTACCGATCTCGTGAAGCAGGTGTTGTTGTTTGCGCGAGGACTGGAGGGCTCGCGAATCGTGATCGATACCGCCAGCATCGTGAGAGAGGTGGAGTCGATTGCCCACAGCACGTTCCCCAAGAATGTAACGTTCGTGACGGCCGTCGCCCCCCATCTTCCGATGCTTTCGGGCGATCCGACGCAATTGACGCAGGTGCTGCTCAACCTTTGCGTCAATGCGCGCGATGCCATGCCCGCCGGAGGACAGCTCACCGTGTCGATCGGGTGCACCGACGTCGAATTACAGTACGCCGTTGCGCACGGCGGATCGGGCGGCGGCCGTTACGTCGTCATCGAAGTTGCCGATACCGGGACCGGCATCGCGCCGGAGATCATCGATCGGATCTTCGAGCCATTTTTCACGACCAAAGAAACCGGTCAGGGCACCGGCCTCGGACTGTCGACGACGATCGGGATCGTGCGCAGCCACGGCGGATTTCTCACCGTTTCGAGCGAAGTTGGCCAAGGCAGCTCGTTCAAGGTCTACTTCCCTGCGCTCTTCGAGGGCGCCTTTGTGGCCGCCGGGAGTCCCGAATGCGACGAGGATCTTCCTCGTGGAGGTGGCCAGCTGATTCTTGTAGTCGATGATGAGCGAGCCATTCTCGACATCACCAGCCAGACGCTGACCGCGTTCGGCTACGAAGTTCTCACCGCCGAAGACGGCGCGCAGGCCCTCGACCTTTTTGTCCGCCATGAATCGGGAATCGCGCTCGTTCTTACCGACATGGGGATGCCGGTCATCGATGGCGCGACGCTCATCGCCGCCCTCCGCCGCGTTGCCCCGGATGTCCGCATCATCGCCGTCAGTGGAGGACCGGCCGACGCCGCCAAAGTAGTGAAGAGCGGGACGAAGTATTTCCTGGCGAAGCCTTTCACCGCCGAGACCCTTCTGCGCACAGTGTCCGAAGTGCTGCGGGACGAAACGACGGCAAGCACGACTTGACATTTCTACTTGTGAAAAATGGAACGTCGTCCGTCTCTGTTTCTGCATGCCCAACCGTGCCGAGGTGCTGCTGGCGAAACCGATACCGGCCGAAGGCCTTCCTGCGCTGATCGATCTTCGCGCTGAGGTTGAGGCCTTCATCGAGCTGGACTCGAGCGATGCGCGCTCCGGGGCTCGTTACCATCGCGTGCTCGCCGCGGTGCACCGGCTCTGTGCCGCGATCGAGGATTGCGAGCTTGCCGGCGTCTCGCGCGGCGCGATCGTCGGGATCCTCGACCCGGTGCGCCGCATTCATGCCCGGTCGCCGTTCGTGAAACGCCTTCAGGAATGGCCGCGCGGTTATCCCGGAGACTTCGAGACGGTCGAGTATCTCTGCCGGGGCACGAGGGAAGTTCCCGCGCAAACGATCGCCGAAATCTGCGAGCAATACTCGCTGACTCGCTCGGTCGCCCAGCAACATCGCAACAAAGTGCAGCATCAGGCTGCGCGCATCATGCGCACGATGCTCGAACGCCCCGGCAAAGCGCGCATCTTCTCGATCGCGTGCGGCAGTTGTCCCGATTTTCGCAGCATCGCACCCCATCTCCCGGCGCTCCTCGGCGAGCTTTGGCTGAACGATGGCGATGCCGACGCGCTCGACTTCTCACTGCGCGCGCTCGAACCGATTCGGAGCCGGTGTCAGGTTCACCGAGGCAATGCACTGAAAGTCGTTCGGAAAGCCGTGCAGCAGGTCGGTCCGCATTTCGATCTTGTGATGGCCGGAGGTTTGTTCGATTACCTGCCCGAAAAACACGCCGTCTATCTGATCGAGCATGCGTATTCGCTGTTGCGGCCCGGCGGCGTCTTCTATTTCACGAATATCGCTCGCGGCAATCCGTATCGCCCGCTGATCGAATATTTCGGCGATTGGTTCCTGATCGAGCGCACCGAGGATGACATTTACGGTTATTGCCAGACCCTCGACATCCCGCGCGACGCCATCTCGATCAAGCGCGACGAAACCGGTTTGGCGCTACTCATCGAGATCACAAAACAAGGTTAACGTTGGAACACCGCCGCTCCTAAACACCGAACTGCTGTAAGTGGTGATCGATGTGCTTGTACATCAACTCGCCCCACTGTTGTCCGGTCAGCGTTCCGAAAAACGCGTGCGTCTGCTCGGCAGCTTTCGCAGGACCGCGCGCCACCAGACGATCGATGAGCCCGATCAGCTTTTGCCGCTCGACGTCGAAATCGCGCTCATCGGAAACGATGAATGACGGATCGGTCGGACCGTTGCGGCTGAACGGCTTCTCGCCAAGCATCGACGATTTGAAAAATGGCATGAGCACCTTGCCGATGAATTTCTGCTTCATCGGCCGGTCGCCCGTTCCCGTCTCGAGTGCACGCGCACAATGCGTGACCATCTGCGAAGCATTCATCTTCCCCCAACCGCGCGGGGTGTCCGCCTTCAGCGTGAGAAGCCGCTGTTGAATCGATTCGCGATCCGCCGGTTCGAAGAGAGTGTTCATTTCTCGACAGGGTTGATGTCAGACGAGCGAACGATCGCGTCGAAGTCCCGTTCACAATCACTTGCTGCACTGTCATTGCGAATGTCGAACTGCCAGACGACATACCTCGCATTCTGATCGCTTGACCGGTCGATATACGTCCTGCCGGCGCGGTTCCCGTCGCGGCCCGTGTACCAAACCCACACGGCCTCGGCGCCGTTCACCCGACCAAGCTCCGATCGATACGCACCGCCGGTGGATTCTTTGTCGTGCCGGATGCCCGCAGCGAGCCCCTCCTTGAATGCGATGCCCCGATAGATGTCGAATCGGATCCGGCAGGGGGAGAGACTTGAATCCGCGGAAACGAGCACGCGCTGATCCGGATCGACCGACCAACCCTCAGGAAGAAGGAATGTTGCTTCATATCCCTCGGAGGAAACGTGTTGCGTGTAGAAATGCTCCCACCACCGGCTCTTGACTCCGGTCGCCGCGACCGCATTGGTAGTGAATGCCATCAAAAGGACTACGAGACCGAACCGTAGATGGTGCACGCGTCACCTCCGTCTCGACGACTGAACTCGAGCGAAATCATAACGCAGTCTCGAAGCAGCGCAAGAGAACCGTTCACACGAAGACGCGGGGATGCTGACGGGTTCTCCGTGCTCTCCGCGTCTCCGGGTGAAACGCTTTTCAGCATGACCTATGATACTTCCTTGCCCGAATCGGGAGACTGCATGAAACGACTCATAAGAAGTAGCGTCCTTCTACTCGCGTTGAGCGCAGCCGCCGCTCCGGCCCTTCCTCCGCAGTTCCACGCTCCCGCCGGCTTTGCCGTCAGTGGCGTGCACTACGCCCTCTTCGACACCGCAAAGTTCGAATACCCGCTCGCGGGCAAGACAGAACGCGTCAACGTCGAAGGCCATGTATGGCGCCTTTACCTCGGTTCCGATACGCGGCCTGTCGCCGATCCGGCAGTGACGTCGACGAAGATTGCCGCGTCACTGGAGCATGACGGCTGGACGATCCTCCGCCACGATGGTGTGCTCGTCGCAAAGAACGGCGAATTATGGCTGACGGCGTACGGCAACTCAGGAAGCGTCGGAGTGACACTGGCGCAGCAAATATCGTTGCCGCGTCCAATCACTTTGAAACCGCCAAGTGCGACCGTGGAGAACGTGGCGGACAACAGCGATTTCCCGTGGCTGTCACCATTTCCAGGCGCGAAATTGAAATCGACCCAACACGAAAACGAGCGAATCGACATCACTGCGCCGCATGCGAAGGAACAGTCCTTCTCCGGGCCCACTGTGGCGAAGTATTACGAGGTACCGGGCGATGTTTCGCCTTATGAATTCGTAAGTGCGTACCGCCGCGCACTGCCAGCCACCGGCTGGACCATCGTCCGGGATGCCATCGGCGGCGACGGTTTCGTATTGGCGCACTACACGAAAAACGGACGCGATATCTGGCTCTACACCCATCTCGCCGGAACCGGCCAGATCGTACGCGCCGCCGACACAGGTGCCGAAACTGCATCCGCTAATTTGAAGCGGGCGTTGGACACCGCCGGCCGCGTCGCGGTCTACGGAATCTATTTCGATTCCGACTCGGCGACGCCCACTGCAGAATCGGGAGCAACGCTTCAGCACATTCTCGATCTATTGACCGGGAATCCGACGCTTCGTCTGGATATCGAAGGACATACAGACGACAGCGGAGCAGCGGCCCACAACCAGCAACTCTCCGAACAACGAGCCATGAGTGTCCGTTCGTGGCTTGTGTCGCACGGCATTGCAGCCAACCGCCTCGAAAGTCACGGCTACGGCGCTACGCGTCCCGTCGCCGATAACAAGACGCCCGAGGGGAAGGCTAAGAACCGGCGGGTCGAGTTGGCGGCCTTGCGGTAAATGGGGTCAGGTCTGAAGTATGAAGTGACGGACGACAGGCCTGGCTTTTGACGACAAGGCAACACCGTCACTTCATACTTCAGACCTGACCCCATTTGCGGAGATTGACCGGCTGCCCAACAGCCAGCTTGCCGGTGCGCGTAACGGTACCGTAAATCCCCGCATTGTTCTGATTCGCGCGTACAACCGCTTTCATCACCTCGGGCGCGATACTGGCGGAGTCGGGATCGATATTCAGCATCGAGCAGCGAAGGTCGCGCATTGTGACGGCGACGGCAGGAGCGTCATCCCCGTCGCCGAATGAAAGCACGCCGCCGACCCATTCATCTTCCTGGAACGGCACAGGCCGCGATAGTCGAACGACGACATTCGGACGAAATCGCCGTATGTCCAGGTCTCGTCCCGCCAATCGACCGATCTCGCTCATCGTTTCGGAAGCGATCACGGAAATGCTCGCGTCGTCGAAGATGCCATGTTTCATTTGCATCATCTGTACAGGAGCCTTATGCCGGCGTCCGACGTCCGCGGCCAACTCCTCGCCAAAGAGAGGCAATTCGTCGCCATCCGGCGTGCGCACATGCGTAGGAAGATCACCTTCACGGCGGCACGGAGTAAATAAAACCAGATCAGGAAGCTTGCCCGCTGTCAGCCACGGGAACCCGGTACGGTCGTTCAACTTTCGAAATGCCAGACGCCTGTCGCCATCGAGTCCGTGCCAGCCGAGGTTCGCGGCTTCGAGCCGTTCGCCGCCCATCGACTTCACCGGGTACCGGAAGATGGCTTCTACATGTCCAATTTCCATAAGCATGTTCGAAGAAAGGGAAACGTAGGTCGGACTCTCCAGTCCGACTGGCCCGTGTTGTCGGACTGGAGAGTCCGACCTACGTTTGCCCCCATTTTCCTTCGCGGCCCCTAGCCGTTAGGAACTGAGATCCGGCTGCCAAGAATCCAGATTCCAAGGATGGCGTCAAAGATTAATTCGTCCATGTTTGCGACCTCTCTTCGCACGATACCTCATGCGCACTTGCTTGTGTAATCGGCCCTGTCAGCGTGACGTGCCTCACGTCCGGCTGAGCCCTGCGAGCCCATGTTGGCGGCTTGATGCGCGGCGGTGCCCGGACCGTCGCCAAGGAGATCATCATCATGACGGCTTTCTCCCGCTCTCTCGCGGTCGTTTCTATCTTCCTGCTCGCGCTGGCATTGCCGCTCGGCGCAACCATCCTCACGGTCGAAGGTCCGCAGGACAGCCTCGCAGGCGCGCCCACGATCAATCACTGCACGCTGCGCAAGGCCATCATTAATTCCAACACCGACACCGCCGCCTACCCGCAATGCGCCTCGGGCAGCGGACTCGACACGATCAATTTCACTTCGGCTTTCACGATCAATCTGACCATTCCCCGCGCCGACCAGGAAGACGGCGAGACCAACGGCGACTTCAACATCACCCAAAGCGTGATCATCGACGGCGGCGGAACGATCATCGACGGCTCCGCGCTCGATCGCGTCTTTCACATCATCGGAACGCCGGCCACACCGGTCAACGTCACGATCAGGAACCTCTGGATTCGCAATGGACGCGGCGTGGAGGGCGGCGGCGGCATCCTCGTCGACGGCGCGACGGTCAATCTCGAAAATGTGACCATCTCCGGTTGCGTCGCCTCGGCTGAGGATGGCGGAGGCATCAAGGTCATCAACGCCGGCGTGCTGCACATGACGAACTGCACACTCACCGGCAACTCGACGATCGTGCACGGCGGCGGCGTCGCCATCTCCGACAGCATGGCCTCGGCCTCCATCACAAGCTGCACCATCGTAGGAAACAACGGCGGCTTCTCGAACACGTGCGGCGGAGTCCACAACACCGGCACCTGCACGCTGCGCAATACGATCGTCGCAGGCAACTCCGGCACCGACATCCCGAACCTCAGCGGCATCTTCACCAGCAGCGGCTACAACATCATCGGCGAGCTCGGAACGCTGACGCCGGCCAATCCGCAAATCACTGCCACCACCGGCGATCAGTTCGACGTCAACGCCGCCGATCTCCACCTCGGCTCCCTCCAGAACAACGGCGGACTCGTTCCCACGATCGAACTGCAGTCCGGCAGCATCGCCATCGACAAAGGTCACAGCAGCGGCTCGGCGTCGGACGCGCGCGGCCTCACGCGTCCGTGCGACATCGCCAGCATCACGAACGCAAGCGGCGGCGACGGCGCGGATGTTGGTGCGTTCGAAGTGCAGGGGAGCTGCGCGAGCGCGAATCACGATCCCGATGCCGTCGATGACAGCGTCACGATTCTCGAGGACAGCGGCGCGAACACGATCAGCGTCCTGTCGAACGATACGGACGCGGATAGCGACACGCTTTCCATCATCGCGGTGACGCAGGGCGCGCACGGATTGGTCGTGAACAACAGCACCTCGGTGAGCTACACGCCCGACGCGAATTTCTTCGGCGCCGACTCGTTCACGTACTCGATCAGCGACGGCAACGGCGGCAGCGATACCGCGACGGTCAACGTCACCGTGACAAACGTCAACGATCCGCCGGTGGCGACGGCGAACAGCTACACGATCAATCAGGACACCGTCCTTAACGTCGCCGCTCCCGGCGTCCTCGGCAACGACAGCGACATCGACGGCGATGCGCTGACGGCGAATCTCGTCAGCGCTCCCGCGCACGGCAGCGTGACCCTCAACGCCGATGGCTCGTTCTCCTACACGCCCGCGCCGGACTTCGCCGGCAATGATTCATTCACATACCGCGCGTTCGACGGCACTGCGAATTCGAACGTCGCCACGGTATCGATCACCGTCCTCGACACCGAGCCGCCGTCGATCAACGCCTCGCTCGGAACAACCATCCTCTGGCCGCCGGACCACAACCTGCTCAACGTCGGCTTCACGTTCACAGCCATCGACAACAGCCCAGGCGCGGTCACGACGAGCGTCGCCGTCTTCAGCAACGAGGACGACATCACAACTGCCGGCGGCGATCAGTCGCCCGACGCGAAGTCGATCGCCTCCGGAACCCTGCGCCTCCGCGCCGAACGCGATGCAACCGGCAACGGCCGCGTCTACCTCATTCGCATGACCGCAACCGACGCATTCGCAAACACAAGCCACACCTGCATCGCCGCCGTCGTGCCGAAGAGTCAAAGCGCCGCGGACGTCAGCAACGCGAACGCCATGGC
This sequence comes from Thermoanaerobaculia bacterium, assembly GCA_963719365.1. GTDB lineage: Bacteria > Acidobacteriota > Thermoanaerobaculia > Gp7-AA8 > Gp7-AA8 > JADGNZ01. Next base: position 5,820,922 of record OY970380.1, read on the forward strand.
GCAAGCCGCGACGTATGTCTGCAACGCCACCGGCAACCCGCCAGTCGGCTACGTCATAGTCGGCGACGGTCCGCTTGTTGGACCAAAACAGTAGTTACGCGACTGGGGAGGGACAGAGAGCGGCGCTCAACCGTTTGGAAGAAATAAGAACCGGACACCGGCGCCGTGCGAAGCCCGGCAAATGGAGCAAGCGCCGCTACCCGACCAGTTGCGTGAGACTCGGAATATCTGCTGAACCTGCGTCTAGTTCGTAATTGGAATCCCGAGCTCGATTCCGAGCAAACCGCAAGTTCGTGTGAGTACGATGAGCCGGTCTGGATCTGGAAAGGGGTTGTCGTTCGAAATGCCGTCTCGCGTGTCGTCGTGGTAGTTAAGATAGGGATGACTTCGGCGTCGAAGATCCAAATGGCGAAGACCTCGGCTATGCATTCCGATGGATTCATTGCCTAGCCAACATTAGTCATCAAGCACAGCTCCGCCGTCGCCTCCTCTATGGCGCCGCGCGTACGCATATAGCCACCGCGTAATATCGTCGTAATCACGTAGGTGTAAACGCCAGCGGAGTGTCTCATGCAAGGCAAGAGCACGAGCTGGGCCTGTAAATGATGAAGTTGTAGCGATCATGACGGCGGTGCTGGGCCAACGAATACCAACGCCCAGCAGCTCGCGGACGACGCTCACTCCCACGTGATGGTCGTGAGCATAGCGTTTACACTGCACGAGATACTTTTCGTCGACTCCCAATGTCGTGCGCCCAATAGCAATGATGTCTATGCCGTGATCGCGCGTTGCGCTGGTGAGTTCTACGGTATATCCAAAATCCGCGAGTAGCTCGGCGACAACTTCCTCAAATCGACGCGACGGAATCACGCGCAGCACTTCTGGGCGTGACGCGAGATACAGCATGAGGTCTGTAGGCGACGCTAGCTGGATGACTGGCGAAGGGTCCTCGCGCGCGACACTCTTGGATTGAAAGTCTTGCTGATCTCTGCGGATCAGCATTGCGACGGTCGCTGCCAGTGATGTGAACAACTTATTGGCGTTATTGCCGGAATTCGAACCCTCGCCCAGAATAAGCGTCACTGCTTCCAAAACGTAATCTGCGACGGCAGTTGTACCTGCCTCCATTCCATATCGGGATAGCAAGAATTGAGCGTAGAGAAGCAGTCGCGGAACCAGGTCGTTCCAATTGGCTTGCCTGTAGCTCTGGTGGGCGTGTTGCGCTGGCTGGCGCGTCGTTGCCATGTCACAAGAGTATTAGCGAATCTTGGGACCGCGAGGCATATCGAGTTGCGATCGTTCGAAGCGCCGTATTACCATTGTCATGACTGCCTCGATCGTTGGACGTGGGTCGATTCCCATCTCGGAGAGTTCCTCGTCGATCTCCGAAGCAGGCATCAATTCGTAGGCCTTGATCACGTCGTCTAGTTTATTGGTGGCTGAACGCATTTTGGCGGACATAGCTACCTCGACTCGATATCGTAGCACGTATTTTCGGCGTGGGTTCCGTAACGAACTACGTTAGCTCCGCCGGGGCTACTCTGTCTCTAGGTACCATGGTCGACAGTATTTCGGCGTGCGCTTGAAGTAGACGAATCCATTTCGTGCGATCGCGCTAATGACGAGCGACCGTGGCATGTCGGTTCGTGCGCCCGTGTAGCGGACGCGAACACCCGGGCGAAGACCGCGTTCTTCAACTTGGACTTGAGCCGCTGCCTCGAGCTGATCTTGGATCTCGGCTGATACAACACGTGCGCTCTTGTCCTCCGGATCGATCCCGAGGCTTCGCGCATAGTCTGCTTGGCGGAGAGAGGGTGGTGTGCCACGTGTTTCGACCGGTATGGCAGCTGAGGCTCCGGCGGTCACGGAGAGTTCGAGGCGCCCGGGACCGTCCACCATCAGTCGGACCCCATCCGCAAACTCAATGAGGACTTCTTGTTCGCGATGCTGTCGAACGTCCGTCACGGTTCGTCCGACAAGGAGCGCGGCTGGAGACTTGACATGGTCTGTGCTGCTCATGACTCTGGCCGTTCGTGCTGTGTAGTGCGGAATTTGAGCTTTCATTGCGGCGAGGAGTTCTGTTTTAGTTTCCACAGCAGGAACCCCCATTACCTCGCCAGCGCGTCCGCCAAAATCCTCGCGAATGCTTCCGCCGGACTGTCGCCTACTCGGTAATCTTCGCGGGGCATTACGTATTGGAAGATTGGGCGGCCGTTCTTCTTGATTGTGGCGTTGCCGGAGCGGCTCTTGCGCCCGAAGCCGTGGGAGTTGACGGAGCCGGTGAAGCGGATCTCGATTGGGGCGCCCTCGGCGAGCGTGATGCCGCGGCCGCGGAGGGCGTCGGAGAGTTGTTTGATCATCTCGGCGTCACCGCCGGAGAGGTAAACGCGCGTGGTGCCGGCGATCTGTTGATGCAATGAGGACAGCGCGGCCTCGTTGGCGTTGCCGTCGCCTTTTTCGCGATACGTCAATGCGTTCGAGGGTGCGGGCTCCGGCTCGGGCTCCGCGGCCTCTTCGACAGGCGCCGGTTCCGCCGGCTGCACGGGTTGCGTCCGCAATCCATGCGTGGTTGTCGGCGGCGGAACGAACGGTGTGCTGGATGCGGACGATGTTGTTGCCGGCGGAGCCGTTGAGGTCATTGGCTTCGTCGTTGGGGCCGCAGTGGTGTTGTCGATGAGCACCGGCTGCGGCGTCGTGACGTCGACGGTCGTCGCCGACGGTTTTGGCGGCGGCGCAGTGGTCGTTGCTGTTATTGCCGTCGTCGATGTGCTCGTCGTGGTCGCGGTTGAGCGCGGCCAGAAGCGCCACACTGCCAATGCGGCCAACGCTCCGAAAAGGAGAAGTGCGATGAACGTGATCGCGATGATGAGGCCTGTGCTACTGCGCTTCGGTGCGGCGCCGGGCATCGTTGCGGCGACTGTCGGAGGAGCGGGCGCGCTGGGAGGCGGCGGAGGTGGTGGCGAATAGCTGGAAGGGACTGTCGATGCAGAGGTGGCGGCAGCAACGCCCGCGGCGGTGACGCTGGTTGGCTGTTGCGCGGATGACGGTGCGGCAGGCGACGGAACGGTTCGCGCTGGTGGTGCGATATCGCTCGCCAGCGCTGCGGCTGCGGCCGTCTGTCCGTTACGCGTTCGCTCGGTGCGCATCGTGGCGTCGGGATCGAACGTTCCCGTCACCGTCTTGCCCGCTTCGTCGGGAAGGTCGCGCTCGACGGCGATCAGCGCATCGGCGAACTCGCGCGCGGTGGCGAAGCGTTTGTTGCGGTCGCGGTCGAGCGCGCGCGCGAGAACGGTCTGTAGCGCGGGACTGCCGGTGATGCGATCGAGATCGGGAGAGTTCAGGTACTCATCGCGCGAGTGATGAATGATGTATGCGTGCGGCGATGTGGCCTCGAACAGCGGCCGGCCGGTGACCATTTCGTAGAGAACGATGGCCAGCGAATAGAGATCGGCGCGGCCGTCGATGTGCTCGCCGGCGCCGAGGAAGCCGAGGTGATCGGGGGAGGCGTAACGGAACTTGCCGACGAACATGCCGGTCTGCGTCATGGCCACGTCGGACTCGGTCGCCTTGGCCACACCGAGGTCGATGATCTTGACGAACTCGGAGCCGTCGGCGGCGTGCGTGATCATCAGATTCTCGGGGCTGATGTCGCGATGAACGATGCCGGCGCGATGAATGGCATCGAGTCCGGCCAGCGCCTGAATCGCAATCCGCACCGCATGCCGCGGCGACAGCGTTCCGGTCCTGCGAATCAATTGCGCGAGGTTTTCGCCTTCGATGAACTCCCAGACCATGTAGTGCGAGCCGTCAGGAAGCGCGGAGAAGTCGTGCAGCGTGGCCACGTTGGGATGCTGCACCTTGGTGGCCAGCCGCGCTTCCCGCAAGAATCGGTCATTCGCCTCGGTGCTCCCTGAGATCTGCGCGCGAATGATTTTGACGACGCGGATCGAGCCGAGGAAGGTGTGCTCGACTTTGAAGACTTCGCCCATCCCGCCGATGCCGAGCCGTTCGATGATGCGGTACTTGCCGTCGATCGGCTTGTCGGCGTACTCGCGAAGGAAATCGGTGATCGGCTCGCCACAGTGCGGACAGGCTTTGAAGTCGCGGTCAATCTCTGTGTTGCAACGAATGCATGCAAAGGCCATGAGCGACGGAATGATAACGCGTCATGCGCGGCTGCGTTCCGATGGGCTGCGCCTCGCTTGTGGCAAGGAAGTTACGCCCCCTGCTACAATCCATCCGTCCGGCTCCCCGCCACGTACACTGGAGAACACATGCGACGAATCGGCGCGGCGGCTTTTTTTCTCTTCACCACTCTTCCTCTTTTCGCCCAGACACCAACTGACGGACAGACCGCGAACGACTGGACGTTCAAAACGCGGATCGAGTTGCGCGCCAACTATCGCGACAGCAAAGAGCAGCAGTTCGCGCTGAAGTTCCCGTTTCGTCCCAGCCAACTGCCGGTGGGTCAGACGGTCGGTTTTGAAGAGACGGTGGATGCCGGCGCCCATGCGGAGCTCAGCGTCGCCCAGCTCAAGCTCGACCTCGGATACGGCGACTGGTTCCTCGCGCATACGCAACTTCACGCCGTGGACAAGTACCGCCGCAATCCCACCAGCGCCAACCGGAAGATCGACGCCGACGAGTTGTGGATCCAGTTCGGACCGCGGCCCGAATTCCTGGCGCGTCCCGAGCGCACCTCGTTCTTCGTCCAGATGGGCAAGTTCGTGAAGATGGAGCGCCAGCCGATCCGCGTGCTGGAGAGCTACGGACTCGTGGCTACGTCATTCAACCGGTTCGAGGATGTCGGCGTCATGACCGGAGGATCGGTCGGCCGCAATTTCTACTGGCGCCTCACGGGTACCAGCGGCAACCCGCTCTACTTTCGCGATCCAAATGCGCTGGCGGGCGACAACGGGATCAAGGAACTGCTGCAGCCGAATCCCGATCCGCGGCTGAAGTCCGGATTCCCGATCCTCTACGACACGCGCGTCGAGGACCTGGCGCTCAACACCAAGAACGGATCGTTCGGGCAGGGACTCGGATATCGCTGGCAGAACGACGCGCAGACCTTCGGCTTCGATGCAGTGGCCTTCCACTACCGCCGCAAGTTGCGCGACGATGAGAACGCGCCGCTGACCGGAACGTTCTACGGCGTCGATCTCGACCTGCTCGAAGGCCCGCAGGACCGCGGCCTGCCGATTCGCGGCAACAGGAAGGAAGAGACCGGCGGCCGCATCTACGTAGAGTTGAAGGGCCTGACCTCGACGATTCAGTTCACCAGTCAGACTGTCGCTGGCATGCATCGCAGCGGCGCCGAGGGGGAGTTCGGGTACAAGTTCGAATGGGCTGGCGGTCCATCGGTTGGCGGCGAGTCCTTCCTGCAGAGCATTCAGCCGGCTGTCCGCTGGAGCGAGTTGCACTACGGATTCAAAGGCAACGGTGCGCAGTATCCAGCGCCGAGCATCTGGTGGAACTGGACAAAGATCAACGCCGGCATCCGCATCGCCTTCGCAAAGCACGTTGACCTCACCATCGAGCGGGCCCGGAACAACATCGGTGCGCCGAAGAAGATCCATCCTGACGAGACGCTGGCCACGGTGCGGATTCGGATCTAGCTACTGGGTTGCGGGGTGGCTGAGTTGCAGAGTTGCTCGGTGACAGCCACTCAGCAACCAGGCAACCAAGCAACTCAGCAACTCAGCAACAAGCGATTGCCGGACGCTACGGTCTGAATCCGGGCGCGTAGCAGCCGTTCATCTTTCCGTCGAGTATCCTTTTGCGCCCTGATCCGTCACACGATCGATCAGTGGAACCACCAATCGATCGAGAAATTTGTCTCCGGTACTGCCGGTTCGGAACGGGAGCAAATTTCGCGGTCTCAAGTCATTTTCAGGGGCAAAAACCGATCCGATGAGCGTGCACTCTCTGAAGCGCAGTCTTCTGTTCTCTTTTCTCACACTCCTCGCCGCGAATGGAGCGTTCGCGGTTTCGCCATCCGCGCGCTATGAAACGCGCATGGTCTGGGACACGGCCATTCATCGCGCCGTCCTGTTCGGCGGACTGACCGCACTCGATGCAGGCACCAAGATCGCCTACGAACTGGGCGACACATGGCAATGGACGGGCACACGCTGGATCGAGACCTTTCCCGCGCACAGCCCGTCGGCGCGTTCCGGCCATTTGATGGTTTACGACTCCGCTCGCAACCGCATCGTGGTCTTCGGCGGCCGGCATGGGAAGACGAACCTCAACGATACGTGGTCCTATGACGGTAACGATTGGACCCAGCTCTTTCCGCCAACCTCGCCGTCAGTTCGCGAGCTTACAGGCCAGGCCTACGACTCCGCGCGCGATCGCATCGTCCTGTTCGGCGGCTATTTGCAGACGTACAGCGCTGATGGAAACAAGCTGACCGAGACGCCGCTCCACGACACGTGGGAGTTCGATGGCACGACGTGGAAGCAGATCCTCAGCGACGGCCCGAACGTCATCCGGCCAACGCTCGAATACGACCCCGTTCGCAAACAGACGATCATGATCGCGGCCGAGCCCGACAAGAGCGCCACGCAGATGTACGCCTGGGATCCCGTGGCCGCGAAATGGAATCAGTTGACCCCCTCCGTTCTCCCGGCCTGCGCCCTCGGCGGCGAGATGACCTGGCAGAATTCGGACAATACGATTCTCTACACCGGCGCGGTTTGCGCTGACTCCGCCTCCACCGAAGATACCTACGAATGGGACGGCACGAACTGGACGAAGATCGATCTCCTGCTTTTTGCCGGCCGCTACTTTGGCTCCGCTCTGGCGTTTGATCCTGATCGTCAAGTGGCCGTGTTGTTCGGCGGTGCCACCATCAGCAGCACCGTTTCCTCAGCCACCTTTGTGTACGCCAACAAGGCCTGGCTTTCGGCCGGCGACTCCCGCTATCCGATACCCCGCTCATTGTTCGCCTTCACCACCGATCCACTCAAAAACGTCATCGATCTTTACGGTGGCCTGAATGAGTCAACCAATTTGTTCGATTACTGGACCTATCGAAACAATGTGTTCCAGTTTCAACCCGCCACGACAGATCAGCCGTCGGATTGCGGCTCGCCGCTTTTGGTCTTCGATACCGATCGTCAGAAGATGGTGATGGTCTGCGACAGCAGCGCGACGCTTGACTTCGACGGGACGACCTGGACGGCATTCGATACGTCAAAAAAGGCGCCGCCGCAGCACCGCTTCGCCGCCTTGGCATACGATCAGACCCTGAAGAAGACCGTCTTCTTTGGTGGCTATGACGGCGTCTCCGCATATCTCAACCAGACCTGGGTGTTCGATGGAACCGCCTGGTCTCAGGTGAAAAAGAATCCGGCACCCTTCCGATCCCTCACTTCGATGTGGTGGGATCCGATTACGAAGAAAACCGTTCTTTACGGCGGTCTCGGACGCCTCACCGCCAACGACCGGCTGACCCGCTTCAGCGACATGTGGTCGTTCGACGGCACGGGCTGGCTCGAGATCAAACCGGCTGCGACTCCCGGCATGCGCTACGGTATGTCGGTCGTCGTCGACCCGAAGACGGGCCACGCCTTCATCTTCGGCGGCGTCCGCGTCGACACCGACGCCAACCTCATTCAGACGCAGGTCTACGCAAACGACATGTGGGAATGGGATGGCGCAACCTGGACGAAGGTGACGAGCAGCATCCTGACCCCGCCCGCGCGCGAAAACGCCGGCTTCGCCGCCAACCCGCTGACCGGCGAGCTCGTTCTGTTCGGCGGCTACAGCGGCACGTATCTCTCCGACGCCTGGAGTTTCAGCAAAGGCCAGTGGAAGCAGGTCACGGAAACTCTGGACCGGCGCCGGTCGTCGCGCTGATTTTCGGGGAGTGGGGTGTAGAGCGTAGGGTGTGGGGGAATCAGAGATCAGAGACCGGCGGTCTGGATCGCGCCGAGTCTCTGACCTCTGACTCCCACTTTCATCTCTTATCTCTGCCTTTCCCTGATCTCTGATTTCCCCACTCCCAACACCCCACTCCCCACCTCCCAACAGCGTGCTATTCTCGCGCGCCCATCGTGAGCCCCATGAAACCCCGTACATTCTCAATCGCCCTCGGCGCCGATCACGGCGGCTTCGATCTCAAGGAGTCGCTGAAGACGTATCTGCGCGACAAAGGGCACACGGTCCACGATCTCGGCACGTACAGCAAGGACCCCGTCGACTATCCGCGCATCGCGAAAGCGGTCGCCGAATTGGTCGCTGCCGGCAACGCCCGCTACGGAATCATGGTCGACGGTGCCGGCATCGGCTCGGCCATGACCGCCAACAAAGTGCCCGGCATTCTGGCCGCGGCTGCGTACAATGAAACTCTTGCGCGAAACAGCCGCGAGCATAATGATGCGAATGTTCTGACACTCGGAGCGGGTCAGGTCGACGTCGAGACCGCCAAACGGATCGTCGATGTCTTCCTCGAAACGGAATGCACGGCGGACCGGCACCGCGCCCGGGTGAAGATGATCCGGCAGATGGACAAAGGAGGGCGTGGGGTGACACCGAGGGATACCGAATTGTCAGGGGAGGACGTGGCGCGGATCGCGGATCGCGTTCGCCAGCTTCTCCAGCCCGGCGGATCTGCGCCGGCCGCAACGGCCGTCATCCCTCCCGATCAACTCGTCAAGCTGATCGATCACACCTTGCTCAAGCCGGAAGCCACCGCCGAAGACATCGAGAAACTCTGCCAGGAAGCGGCGAAATACGGCTTCTACTCGGTCTGCGTCAATCCCACCTGGGTCGCGAAGGCGAAAGCGTTGCTGCGCGGAACCAAAGTGAAAGTCTGCGCCGTCGTCGGTTTCCCGCTCGGTGCGCAGTCGTCGGAGATAAAAACGCTCGAGGCACGCCGTGCCCTGCGCGAAGGCGCGCAGGAAATCGACATGGTCATCAACATCGGCGCGCTCAAGAGCAAAGACGACAACCTCGTCGCGCGCGACATCCGCGGCGTCGTTGAAGTCTGCGACGACGCCCGCGCCGTCTGCAAAGTCATCCTCGAGACCGCGCTGCTCACCGACGAAGAAAAAGTCCGCGGCTGCCTGCTCTCGATGAAGGCGCACGCCGGCTTCGTCAAGACCTCGACCGGCTTCTCGAAGGCGGGTGCGACGGTTGAGGACATCGCGCTGATGGCCCGAACGGTCGCTCCGCGCAGACTCGGAGTCAAAGCGTCCGGCGGGGTTCGAACCTACGCCAACGTCATCAAGATGGTGCAGGCAGGCGCGACGCGCGTCGGCAGCTCCAATAGTGTCAAGATTCTGGAAGAGGCCACGCAGATGGCCTCGGGGAAGAGGTGAAAGTTGGCCGAGCTTCGCTGCTACGTATTCATTGACAGCCTGCAGCCGCAGTTCGCGTCGTTCCTCGGGACCGTCGCGCAGGGATTTCTTCCGGTGCCGGGACAGGCGGCGCTGTTCGTCGAGATCGCGCCGGGCATGGACATCATGCGCGTCACCGACGTCGCGCTGAAGGCCACCGACGTCAAGCCTGGCATGATGATCATCGAGCGCGTCTACGGCATGCTCGAGCTGCATTCCGATTCGCAAGCCGACGTTCGTCAGGCCGGTCAGGCCATCCTCGACATGCTGAACTTGAAGGAAACGGATCGCATCAAGCCGGAGATCACTTCCAGCCAGGTGATCCGGAACATCTCCGACTATCACACGCAGCTCATCAACCGGACGCGCCACGGTGACATGATCATCCCGGGGCAGTCGCTATACGTGATGGAAGTGGCGCCTGCTGGCTACGCGGCGATCGCGGCGAACGAGGCGGAGAAGGCAGCCAACATCAACATCCTCGAGGTACGGGCTTTCGGCAGTTTCGGGCGCGTCTACCTCGGCGGCGAAGAACGCGATATCGAAGTTGGCTACCGGGCGGCGGAGCAGGCAATCGAATCGATCGCCGGACGCCCTGGCCGTCCCTGAAACGCATATATGAAATCGGAGGAGTAACGCATGACAGACGCACTGGGCATGATCGAAACGAGGTCTTTTCCGGCGGTGGTTGAAGCCGCTGACGCAGCGGTGAAGGCCGCACGCGTGGAGCTCGTCTCCTATGAAAAGACAGGTGGTGGCTACACGACGATCGTCATTCGCGGTGACGTTGCCGCGGTGAAAGCGGCGTGCGATGCCGCGCAGACGGCGGCAGGACGCGTCGGCGACGTGGTCACGGTTCACGTGATCGCGCGGCCGCACGACCAGGTCGACGTCATCATGCCGCTCGGCCGCACCTCGGCTCCGGCAGCTCCCGCTCGCGCGAAGAAGTAGCAGGACTCCCGTCCAATGCAACTCGCGAGAGTCGTCGGTACCGTCGTCGCCACGCGGAAAGAGGACAGCATGCAGGGGCTCAAGCTCCTGGTCGTGCGCCCTCTGGACGAAGAAGGCCGCGAGAGCGGGAACGCCATCGTGTCTGCGGACGCCGTCGGCGCAGGTCCGGACGAGATCGTCCTGATTGCCGCGGGCAGCTCCGCGCGGCAAACCGCGGTCACCGACAAACGACCCGTCGACTCGGTGGTCCTGGCGATCGTCGACAGTTGGTACGTCGGCGACGCGGTGAAGTACAAGAAGTGAGCTAGTCAGTGAACTAGTCAGTGAGTTAATCAATGAGCCGCCTGACCGATCAGGAAATCGAACAGATCGCGCGCCGCATCGCCGCCGACATGGGCCGCGTTGCCGCCGAACAGCCGCCGGCCGCGCAGCCGCAGGCGACCGGCCTCGGCGTCTTTGGCACCGTCTCGGATGCCGTGAGTGCCGCGGCCATCGCACAGAAAGAATTTGTCGCCCTCAAGCTCGAACATCGCGCCCGAATCCTCGAAGCGATGCGGCAATCGATGCGCGAGAACGGTGCGATGCTGGCGAAGGCTGCCTTCGACGAGACCGGTTTCGGTCGCTACGAAGACAAAGTTGTCAAGAACCGCCTCGTCACCGAGAAAACGCCGGGACTGGAAGATCTCGATCCGATCGCCACCACCGGCGACTTCGGTCTCACGCTTATCGAGCCCGCGCCGTTTGGCGTCATCGGCGCCATCACGCCGGTCACCAATCCAACCTCCACGATCATCTGCAACTCGATCGGGATGCTCGCCGCCGGCAACAGCGTCGTCTTCAACGTCCATCCATACTCGAAGAGCTGCAGCATGCAGACGATCGCCCTTCTCAACAAGGCAATCGCAGGCGCCGGCGGTCCTCCCAATGTCATCTGCGGGATTGCGACCCCGACCATCGAGTCGGCGCAGGAGCTGATGAAGCATCCCGGCGTTCGCCTCGTCGTCGTCACGGGCGGGGGAGAGGTCGTCAAGGTTGCCATGGCCAGCGGCAAGCGCGCCATTTGCGCAGGTCCCGGCAATCCGCCAGTCGTCGTCGACGAAACCGCGGACATCGATCAGGCCGCGCGCGACATCGTCCTCGGCGCCTCCACCGACAACAACATCATCTGCACCGACGAGAAAGAAGTGATCGCCGTCTCCTCCATCGCCGACGCGCTCATCGCCTCGATGGGCCGGCAAGGCGCCGTCGTCATTCCGCGCGAGCGGCTCTCCGAGCTCGAGAAAGTCGTCTTCACGGAGATGAAGGGCCCGCGGCAGAAAGCGTGGATCGACAAGAGCCTCGTCGGCAAGAACGCCAACGTCCTCCTCGCCAAAATGGGGATGAACGTTCCCGACTCCGTGCGCCTCATCGTGGTCGAAGTCGATGAAAATCATCCGCTGCTCTGGACCGAGCAGATGATGCCCGTCATGCCGGTTGTTCGTGTTCCCGATGCCAACCGCGCCATCGATCTCGCGGTGCAGACCGAGGGCGGAAACCGTCACACGGCGGTGATGCACTCGAAGAATCTCGACAACCTGAGCCGCATGGCGAAGGCGTGCGACTGCTCGATCTTCGTCAAGAACGGCCGCTCGCAAGCCGGACTCGGCCTCGACGGCGAAGGCTACTGCTCCTTCACCATCGCCAGCCCCACCGGCGACGGTTTGACGAGCCCGCGCTCGTTCTCCCGCTGGCGCCGCTGCACGCTGGTCGGCGCGTTCAGGATTACGTGATGCCGAGGACGTCTGCTCTTGCGGTCCTCGATTTTGCGGACATTCCGGCAGGCGTCTGCGCCGTCGATTGCATCCTGAAAAAAGCGCCGATCGCGTTCGTGCGGGCGGGAACCGTGACGCGCGGCCGCTACCTCGTCGTCTTCGGCGGATCGACGGCATCGACCGCCGAGTCGCTGGCCGAGGCGCTGGCAACGAGCGGCGAAGCCATCATCGATTACACCTTCCTGCCGGACGCGCATCCGTCGCTCTTCGACGCCGCATTCGGCGCGCGCCACAAAGCCGCCGGATCGCTTCTCATTATCGAGACCGAAACCGCGGCGTCGATCGTTCGCGCAGTCGAAGCAGCGCTCAAAGGAACGCCGGTCGAGCTGATCGAGATGCGCCTCGCCGATGAAGGGCTGGCCGGCAAGGGCATCGCGCTCCTCGCCGGAACGCTGCACGATGTTGAATACGCGGCCATCCTCGCGGCCAACGGAGTCGGCGTCGATGCGCCTCCGCCTCGGGGCTTCTCATTCCGCCTGATCGCCGCACCGCACGAGATTCTGGAGCGCGAGATCGCCGCGGTCACGCGATTCGATTCCGCCCCCCTTCTCGAGCTCGACGGGGAGGCCGGCTGATGCTCCTCGGGCGCGTCATCGGCCAGGTTGTGTTGTGCATCGTCACGCCGGGACTGGAAGGCGTGCCGATGCTTCTCGTGCAGCCCCTCGACAAGAAGCTGAAGCCGAAGGGAAAGGCGATCGTCGCCGCCAACGCCACGCGCATGGCCGGTCCGGGCGAGCTGGTCTCGTACGAAGGCGGACGGGAGGCAGCGATGGCTCTCGATCCGGCATTCGTGCCGGTCGATCACGCCATCCTGGCCATCGTCGACGGAGTCAGCATCACATGATCCTCGGGCGCGTCATCGGCGAGATCCACGGCTCGATCAAGCACTCGTTTTATGAGGGCAAGAAGTTGCTGGTGATCGAGAAAACATCGCCCTCGGGCGTATCGACTGGCGACTATCTCATCGCCGCCGATTCCGTCGGCGCCGGCTCCGACGAGCTCGTGCTCGTTCTCGACGAAGGCAACGGCGCGCGTCAGGTCTTCGACTCGAAAGACGGCCCGGTCCGCTCCGTCGTCGTCGGCATCATCGACGACATCATGACGGAGTAGCGAGGTCGCGAGGTTACCGGTTTGCTTGGTTGCCAGGTTGCCAGGTTTCCAGGTTGCCTGGTTGCTTGGTTATTCTGATTGCGCTACGAGAACCCTTCTTTCCTCGGGCAACCCGGCAACCCGGCAACTGGGCAACCTCTCTGCTCGGCAACCTCGCAACTCCGAGACCTCACCTTCCAAAATCATGCAGACGCCCGGCCCGCGCAGACATAAGTTCGAATCTCGTCGCTGATCCGAAAACTCGCAGCGACCCAGTGGGCGCACTCTAGCGCGCCAGCCCGTTGCGACGGCCGCGCAACGGGCATTTTCTTTTATCCGGTCCTTTGCATCTGATGCGCGACCAGCGCCAGATCGACCGTCGAGATGAGATCGTCCTGGATCTGCGAAGTCCTGATCGTGCGCACGTGGGGCAACGCGCGGCGTATCGCATCGACCGACTGCGTGACGACCAGCACGGCGACGTTTTGATCGTGCCGCGCTTCGATCCTGCGCACGAAGCTGATCGCGGCCAGCGCTGGCAACTCGACGATCAGGCCATCGACATGATTGCTGCCGGCAATTTCGACGGCGATGGTGTCGTCGTCGATCCTGCTCACCATGTAGCCGGCGGAGCGGAGCAGCGACGCGGTCTCCGATGCGCCGGGATCAGTTCGCAGGAGCAGATGCGGTACGAGTTGGGTCACGGAATGCCGTCCTTTCCCGCGCCGTGCGCAGTAGCGATGTTGTTTGTACGCGGCGAACCAGTCCGGCAAGCAGCGCTGGATGCACCGGCTTGATGAGGTAATCGTCGACCCCATATTTCAGCTTCGCCTCGTTCTGATAGCGCGTGTGCTTGTAGATGGCCGTCATCAGGGCGATGCGCGGATGGTAGTCAGCGTCGATCCTGCGGATGAAACGGGAGATCTCGAAGCCGTGCATCTCCGGCAGCAATCCGTCGACGAGGATGAGATCCGGCCGGCACTCACTGGCGATCCGGATGGCCTCGTAGCCGCCGCTGGCCGTCATGGCATCAATGTTCATGGCCCGGAACGTCTCCACCAGCGAGGCCCGCAGCTTTCGCTCGTCCTCGACGATGAGCACGGACGGCAAGGTTTCATCAACCGGAAAGTACAGAAGGTTGGGAACGGCGATCTCGGTAATGCTCATAGCTGCTACCCCTTTCGCTCGTGGACTCAGGGTAGTAGTGGGCCAGGGTCGCTGCGATTTCCAGGCAATGAGCTAAATGATTGCGGGAGTAGAAGACCAACGCGTTCTTACCTATCCGGTCCTTTGCATCTGATGCGCGACCAGCGCCAGATCGACCGTCGAGACGAGATCGTCCGCAACCTGAGAAGTCCTGATCGTGCGAACCCGCGGCAATGCGCGTCGGAGCGCATCGACCGACTGCGTGACGACGAGCACGGCGACATTGTGATCGTGCCGCGCCTCGATCCTCCGCACGAAGTTGATTGCCGCCAGCGCCGGCAATTCCACGATCAGGCCATCCACGTGATTGCTGCCGGCAATTTCGACAGCGATCGTGTCGTCGTCGATCCTGCTCACCATGTAACCGGCGGAGCGGAGCAGCGATGCCGTTTCCGATGCGCCGGGTTCAGCTCGCAGGAGCAGATGCGGTACGAGTTGGGTCACTGAAAGCCGTCCTTTCCCGCGCGATGCGCAGGTAGCGATGTTGTTTGATCAGCGTCTTGACGCGGGCCACGATCTGCATCGTGTCGTCCGACTTCGGGATCACGCCATCGGCCCCGAACTCCTCCGCCTTTGCCGCCAACTGCGCCAGCGGCCGTCCCGAAAAAAGAACGACCATCGCGTCCGTTTTCCGGAGCAGTCGTTCCCGCCCCAGCCGGAAAAACGATTCGCCGGACAACGCCCCAAAACTGAGATCGAGCAGAATGAGATCGGGGTTGGCCTCCCGGATGACCAGCGGCAGCGTGATCATCGAGTCGTGCGTCGTGACGTCGAACCCTTCGATTTCCAGCAGCGCCTTCATCCCCGCCAGGATCTCGATCTGGTCGTCGACGATGAGCACGCGTCCGCGCGCATTGGGCGTGCTCATGGCGCCTCCGCCTGGACCCGGCGAACCAGTCCCGCCAGCAGCGATGCACTCACGGGCTTGATGAGGTAATCGTCGATCCCGTACTTCAGCCGGGCTTCGTTCTGATAGCGCGTGTGTTTGTAAATCGCCGTCATCAACGCGATGTGCGGGCGGTAATCCGCGTCGATCCTGCGAATGAAACGCGAGATCTCGAATCCGTGCATCTCCGGCAACAACCCATCGACGAGAATGAGGTCCGGCCGGAGGTCGCTGGCAATGCGGATCGCCTCGTAACCCCCGCTGGCCGTCAGCGCATCGATGCGCATGGCCCGGAACGCGTCCACCAGCGAGTCCCGCAGCTTCCGCTGATCCTCGACAATGAGCACCGACGGCAGCCAGTTATTCGCCGGGATGTAAGGAAGATGATCAACAACGATTTCCGCGACACTCATAGTCAGAACCCTCTTTCGCTCAAAGACTGGACACCACCAGTCCAAGAGGGTTGCCACGGAGATGGGATGAGCTAAGTCATTGTTCCTTCAGCACAAAGTCCAATCCGCGGACGCGTTCGCCCCGTGCGGATTTCGGAAGAGTGTTCGGAATTGGGACGGTGCGCTGTGAGAGGGGTCAGGTCGAAACCGAAACTGACGAGATCCCGGATGAACCTTCCGCTCGATGCAAGCGGTCGTCAGTTTCGGTTTCGACCTGACCCCTCGGCCTGGCCCAACTACTTCACCTTCGTTCCCGCCGGGACGCTGGCGTCGACGCTGAGCAGGGATGGTTCGCCGTCGATTGAGGCGGCGAGGACCATTCCGTTTGATTCGACGCCCATCAGTTTCGCGGGCTGGAGGTTGGCCACGATAACGATCTTGCGGCCGACCAGTTCCTCGGGGGCGTATTTCGCGGCGATGCCGGCGACGATTGTGCGTTCTTCATCGCCGGTGAAGACGGTCATCTTCATCAGCTTCTTCGATTTTGGGACGCGCTCGGCGGCGCGGACGTCGGCGACGCGCAAGTCGATCTCCATGAACTGATCGATGCTGATCTTCGCGATGGCCGGCGGTGCCGCTTGCGTCGTTTCGATCGGCGCTCCGGCGTGAGGCGGCGGTGCATCGACAGTCGCCGAGATGACGGCCGATGGGCCAGCGGCTGGCGCGGCAACGGCTGGAATCGCGCCAACTTCCTGATTATTTTTCTCTGACACCACTCCTCCTGATCGCGCGGCACCGACGTACGCTTCGATATCAATCCTCGGAAAGATTGCCTCGGCTGCGCGGACCGGCGCGCCGGTTGGCAGACCGCCCCACTTCAGGGCATCGGCGCCAATGGAATCGGGATCGCCGCCGAGCCGCGTCAGCGCCTCGCGAGTCGTCGACGGCATGAACGGCGCCATCATCACCCAGATGATGCGTTGCGCTTCCAGCGTGTTCCAGAGGATGCGCGAGAGCGATTCATCGGCGCCGGTTTCTTTGAATTTTTTCCACGGTTCTTTGCTGACGATGTAGCCGTTGACGGCGACGAGCAGTTTCCAGGCGGCGTCGAGCGCGCGCTGGAACGAGAGATCGTCCATCGACTTCAGATACTCCGGCACGATCTGTTCCGCGGCGCGCAGCAGCTCGTTCGACGGACACGAAGTCGGCGGCGTCTTGCCGCCGAAGTACGTATCGGTCATTTTGATCGCGCGCGACAGCGTGTTGCCGAGGTCGTTGGCGAGGTCGGCGTTGTAGCGGCCGAGGAAGGCTTCGTCGGAGTAGTCCTGATCCTGTCCGAACACCATCTCGCGCAGCAGGAAGTAGCGAAACGCGTCCGCGCCGAACTCGTCGATGATGTTGTACGGACGCACGACATTGCCGAGCGATTTGGAGATCTTCTGATTGTCGCGAAGCCACCAGCCGTGAGCGACGATCTTCTTTGGCAGCGGCAATCCGGCGGCCATCAGAAACGCGGGCCAGTAGACGGCGTGGAAGCGGGTGATGTCCTTGCCGATGAGCTGCAGGTCGGCGGGCCAGTCGTGATCGAAGCGCGCGTGATCCGCGGCGCCGAATCCGAGGGCGGAGATGTAGTTCGTGAGCGCCTCAAGCCACACGTAGACGACGTGGTCGGGATGTCCGGGGAACGGAATGCCCCACTTGATCGACGTGCGCGACACGGAGAGATCGCGCAGACCCTGCTCGACGAAGGAGACCACTTCGTTCATCCGCGACGGCGGGTAGATGAAGCTCGGATTGCTGCGATAGTGATCGAGCAGCGGCCTCGTGTAGCGCCCGAGCTTGAAGAAGAAGTTGCGCTCGGTGGTCATCTCGACGGGATGACCGCTTTCGTCTTTGCCGTCGCGCACCTGGTTGTCGGGAACGAAGGTTTCTTCGTTCTGGCAGTACCAGCCGGAATGCTCGCCGAGGTAGATGTCGTCCGGCGTGCGCTCCTGGATGCGGCGGATCAATTCGAGCACGCCCACGCGGTGGCGGTTCTCGGTAGTGCGGATGAAATCGTCGTTGCTGATGTCGAGCTTGCGCCACAGCTCGTGATGTTTGGCCACGACGCGGTCGGCCAGCTCGATCGGAAGAATCCCTTCCTTCGCCGCGGCGCGCTCGATCTTCTGCCCATGCTCGTCGGTGCCGGTGAGGAACCAGACGTCGTCGCCCATCCGTCGCCGGTGCCGGGCAATGACGTCAGCCACGACGTTCTCGTACATGTGCCCGATGTGCGGATCGTCGTTGACGTAGTGAATCGCGGTGGTGATGTAGAACTTAGCCATCGAAGGGGCGGGATTGTAGCGCGGGAGCGCAAAGGCCGCGAGCACGGCTCTACGCCAGCGTGAAATCGATACGCAGCGTGAACAAAGCAATCATCCAGCCGAGGATTACGACGAAGGCTGCGGTGACTGCGCGATCGCGTGCGGATGTCCGGCAGACGATCGCCAGCCAGTAGAACATCGGGAAGTCGGCGAGTGCGTAACGAGCGAGCGATTGCACGGATCCGGAGCTGAGCGGCACGGCGACGGAGAGCAGCGTGTAGGCGGCAAAGGACCACTGGCGGTGAATCAGAAACGAAACGCCGGCGGCGATCATTAGCAGTCCTGCCGCAAGATTCAGCGCCACAAAGTTCCACGGTTTGCTGACGACGAGACCTTTAGGAAGTACGGAAAGGTCGATGGCCGGCGACGACCCGCGGCCCCACAACGTCTGTGCGTGGACGAAGGCCAGCGGATCTCCCACGCGAACGTACAGGAACGCAACGAATGCCGCGATGCCCATCGGGACTAGCAGGAGCCAGAGATGCCGCCGCGTCAGTCGCGCCGATCGTTGATAAGGCAAAAGCAGCAGCGCGGGAAGCAGGCAGATGCCGATGACTCGCGTGGCACTGGCGAGACCGCCCGCGATTCCGGATGCCCACCAGCGCTCGCGCGCCGCGGCCAGAAACGCGCCGGCGGAGAGCAGCAGGAAAACCGACTCCGTCATCGGTAGCGAGAAGAAGTAGCTGGTCGGAAAAAGTGCGATGTACCAGACGGCCCGCTCCGCCTCCTCATCCGCAAGTCCAAGAATGCGTCCGGCTGCTGCCACCGCGAGGAGCGCGAAGAGCAGGGAAGCATTCGAAACGATCATCGCGACGATCGGAAATCGAGAGCCTCCTCCACCCAACGCGCGGATCAGAAGCGGATAGAGCGGAAAAAACGCCCAAGTATTTTTCGGCGCGCCGTCGGGCGTTTTTGATTCGTAGCCGCTGATGGCGATCCAGCGATAGAACCAGGCGTCGCCAACCATGGCCAGCCGCGAGAGCTCGGGCAACACGCGGCCCGCGGAGATCGATGCCTGCGTTCGCCAGATGGTGTTGGAGTACTCCTTCGTGATGAACGAGATCTGCGAGCCGATGATGAGAAGGAGAATGACCGCTCCTCGGCTGACCGCGAACGCAAGAAGAACGCTGAGTACCGTCCGTCGCGGCATGCGATGGATTCTCTCACGTGCGCCAGCCGGTCCTTTGCAATGCTCCCCTCATCCGGCTTCGCCACCTTCTCCCCTCGAAAAGCACGAGGGGAGAAGGCGCTCGATGTTTGGGCGTGGGAAGGATTTCGAGAAAGGTAAGTTGCCAGTATTCGATGAGTGAAGACGCGAGTGCCCGATGTGTGGACCGCCAGCGATAAACTCCCATCGAGCGCCTTCTCCTCCATCGTTTTTTGATGGGGGAGAAGGTGGCGAAGCCGGATGAGGGGGGATTGATCGGTCGTCGCTACGGAGTCATCCCAACGTCGGGGCCATTGTCCTTATCCGTATTGGGGATGAATCCGCGAATACGCGCAAAGCCGGACTCACCGGGAAACACCTCGAGGCGAAAACGTTTTGACGCTTCGTTGAACGAGAGTGTACCGAGGCGTCCCTCTTCTGCATCAAAACGAGGAGCGGACGGCGCCCATCCTTCAACTGTGACCGACGTCTCGCTCGATGCAAACTCGATCCTGGCTTCGAGCACGCCATCATCGGAAAGCTCGGACACGCGCTTCTTACCGAGCGGCACGAACTTCCCGAGATCGCCCAGGAATGCGATCCCTGATTTTCCTACCGGCACCACTACGAGATAGGAGGGATCGCCGTGTATGAATTTCGTGAACGGCGCGCCGCCGTCGACGATGCGGCCTTTGTCCGCGATCCAGTCGTAAACGTACACATCACCACCGACGCCCAACGCTTCGGGTGTAAACGTCGCCGTGCGGTCCTGCGTGCGCGGATGCGCGAACACGTACAGCGCGCGCATCGGTCCGTGATCGGTGTACGTGAATGCGACCAGCGGCTCGCCGGCGTCGTGCGCGTCGTTGATGATGCTCTCGTCGGTCGGCACTGCCGGGACGTCGGGTTTGACGATGACGCCATCGGGTCGCACAGCGTTGAGGAGATTGTCTCCATTGATCTCGCCGATGCGGTCACCGACTCCGACGATGCCCGCCGAGAGCGTTGCCAGAAGCAAGTTGATTTTCTCGCTGCTCGCAAATACGTCGGTGAACGGATAGACGCCGACTGCCGATGCAAGGCGCGAGCTGTAAAAGAATTGATCCCACTTATCGCTCGTGAAGTTGTCCTCACTCACACGGATCGTGGTGAGGTTGTCGTACTTCGACGTCTGCAGAAAGTGGCGCGGCGTGGCCATGCAGTACTGAAGCGAAAGGCCGAACCGGTTGCCCAGCATCGCCATGTTGTCCATGAACGCGTTCTGGTCGTCGAGCTTGTAATCAGCGGTGGCCTGCACGTCCAGCCAATCCTGTTCATAGCCGAAGACGCCGGCATCGCGCAGGTAGTTGCCGACGCTCGTCCAATACGCGGGATCGGTGATGACGTTGTTCGACATCTTGTACTGCTGGCGATACGGACTCTTTGCATCGATCCATCGGGCGTGCGTGATGAGCGGCAATCCGAGGTCTTTCTGAAACGCAGCCAGACCTTTGGGAAAGATTTGCGGATGCGCTTCGTATCGAAGGATTCCCTGCGGACCACGCTCCGGCGGACGATCCCAATCGCCGTTCTCGCCTTTCGGATACCACCAACTATCGAGTTGCATGTAGCCGAGCGCGATGCCGGCTTTCGCGAATTCGTCTTTCACCGCCAGGAGCGTGCCGGTGTATCCGAGCGACGGCTCCCAGTCGTAGTAGTAGCCCGCGCCGTTGTCGGTCCAGTAGCCGAGGGATTTCAAGGAGGGATCGGCATCGTTGGCGGGGCGCGTTTTTCCATTCAAATCGGTAAGCGCGTGCCCCCATGTGTCGAACGCGCGATTGATTCCGTTCGCTACAACGAGGAGCGTGCGATGCGCGAGTCCCTGCGGAATCGTGGCGATGCGCGGACTGATGCGGCTCTCGATCTGATCGTCGCCGGTGTGATTGAGATTCGCGACCATGAAGTCGGAGGCGGGCGAAAGAATGAACGAGTGCCCCGCGTCATCGAAACTCACCCACGGTCCCTCGGTGCCCGACAAGTCGAAATGAAACGCCGACCACTTTCCGAGAAACGAGAGATGAAACGGAGCGGCGGGCGATGCCGAGAGTTTCGGAAATCCTGCGTCGTTCGCCGATGCGGCCGTGTGACGGTCCGTGAATAGAACGGCGGCCTTCGCCGGATACGACCGGATCGAGCCTTCGCGGTTCGTGCCGAACGTGAACGCGATCTCGTGGTAGTCGCCGATGCCATCGTGTCCGTTCGCGATCTTGATGTCCGAGGCGGGAGTGGGGAGTGCGCCGCTGAAGATGAAGTTCGGATCGGCAGCGCGGACTGAATAGCGGCCATCGTGCTCGACGGTGATCGTGATTCCGACGGCAGACTCGTGAATCGTTTCGGCGCAGACCGGCGCGGTTGCGAGAAAAAGCGACGCGAAAGCGAGCACGCAAAGCGCACGCTGAACAGACCTGTTCAAGCAGGCAATGACGCCGGCAATTGTTTCGGACATTCCTTGGACGTTGGACCGGCGCGGATAGTAGACGATGGTGGCGCCGCGGTCTATTGGGAGCCCCTTCGTCGAAAGGAGTGCGGTCGTCTCGACCGCGGGCACTCGGGCGTCCCGCCCGAGTGCTGTGAGGGCGGAGGTTGAAATTCGTCAACGCGTGAAGTTACGGCTTCGTAGTTTTTGCCGCCCAAACTCTAGCGAATTCCGAACGCGTAGACCGTTCCGGAGTAATCGCCAACGAACGCGCGGCCGCGCGCAATCGCCACGCCGCCGAAGCCGATCGACTTCATCTCGAAGGACCAGAGGACGTGTCCATTGCTGGCATCGAGCGCGACGAACGATTTGCCTCCGACCGCGAAGACGACGCCGTTCGCAAACGATACCGGCGCGATGACCGGCCCGCTGAACGTATGCCGCCAGAGGATCGTCCCATCGTCCGGCGAGACCGCCGTAACCGCGCCGAGCACGGAATCGTCAGCACTGTCAGGCGGACGTCCGCCTCCGACGTAGAGAGTCTCGCCATCGAACGCGGCGGTGGACAGCGTTCCCTCGCCATTCTGCGGAACCTCGCCCTTGATCGCGATCGGTGCAACCCAGACCGGTCCGGCGGCGAGGTTGCTGCGATCGAACGCGTAGTAGCCGCCGTCTTTCTGTCCGGCACCGGCGAGCTCTCGTCCCGCGGCATCGGTGAAAAGAGTGGGGGAGGAGCCCCAGTCGGCGTCCCACGTGTCGTCAGGATTGGCCGGCAATTTCCAGTGATCCTCGATGCGCATCGTGTCGAGATCGAGACGAACCATCGAGAACGCATCGCCATCCGCGAACGAATGCGCGGAGCCGGTGGTCACGAAGATTTTCCTGTGTTCGGTATCGACCGCGGGCGAAGTCCAGACGCCTCCGCCGACGAGATCTTCAGGCACGAAATACGTCGTCTGCAGAACTTCGCCAGTGGTCCGATCAAGCGCCGCCAGCGCCCCGCGCGGAAACGGGCTGTCGCAATTGCTGGAGATGCCCTGAAGAACCTTCCCGCCCGCGATCGTGGGCGAACACCAGCCGTAATAACCGCCCGCCGCGGAGTTGTCGCCAAGCGACCGCCGCCAGATGGTCGTCAGCGTGTTGACATCAAGCGCATAGAAGGCGTCATCACCTCCGGCGAGATAAAGAACGTCCCCCTCGATGATCGGCGACGAAGAAATCCCGACCGTCGGCGGATTGCAGTTGCTGCTCGTGGTCGTGCCGAGGTCCGCGGAAGCGACGACATCGCCGGTTGCCGAATCGAGCGCCCACTCAACCCCAGCCCAATCGCCCACATAAACCTTCCCCTGCGCCACCGACGGCGCCGAAGCCACCGGCCCACTCAAGATCTGCGACCAAAGCAACTCCAGATTCGGAACCGACCCCGGCGAAAGAACCCGCTCTCCATCGGCATTGCCATCCATCGCAAGCGACCCGCAGTACTTGACCCAATCATTCGAAGGCGCCAGCAGGGCCCGGCGTCTCGCGATCGGACTCGATGCATTCGCCGTGACGCAAACCAGCAACAACAGCAATGCGCCCACACTCGCCGGCTTCCTCGAAACACCGCCACCCCACACAATTGCCTCCATCGCAGACTCGAATCGCGTCAAGGGGAATCGCCCCGATTGCCGCGTCGATCTGACTCACCAGTCCGCTTGCCCAGAGTTGAACAAGCTCAGTAGCCGCTGCGAGACGCGAATCCCATGCCGTGATGGGTGGCGCGTAGTTACAGACCGGGGAACCTGCGACCCGTTTACGCGCGTGGCTGGTTGAAAGAATTCGCTGTCGGCATCAGTTCATGGCGAGACCGGTGATGAAAGCGGCAGCTGGCGCTGCCGCAGTCCAAAGCGCTTCGCGCGAAAAAATCAACAGCCTCAATGCGCTGATGCTCGATGAACATTGATCGTGTACGTCGCCACCTGCTCCTGCGCGTTGCCGCGCAGGCCGTAGGCGATCATTTGGTACGTTCCGGGCGGGAGCCCGCGGGGTGGGATCTCGATATTGAAGCTGTTGCTGGTCGTTGCGGGGAGCGGGTCGCTGGTCCAGAGGCGTTTGTGCGAGTCGGTGTTGATCAGCTCGAGGCGGTAGGTTTCGTAGTCGGTTGCGCCGGCCAGGGAGACGACGAGCAGGAGCGAGTCGCCGGACGGGGTAATTGCGGCCTGTGGTTGTTCCGTTCCGCCGCGGCGGCCGTCGGGGGTGAGGATGGCGGCTTCGGGAAGGACGTGGGGTCGTAGTTGCTCGGTGCGCGTCTGCCACAGCATCGCGCCGAAGACGATGGCGACGGTGGCGGCGATCGCGGCGACGCTCGCTGAGGCTCGGTGCCAGAACTGGAGCACGCGGCCGTTTGAACCGGCGACGTGGGCGATGTTCGCGGTGCGATCGCGGTCTGCCGCGCCGGTGCCGTTGCCGGTGCGGCCATGGTTCGGCGCGCTGCTGCCGTTGCCGGTGTGGGTGTCGTTCGCTGCGCTGCCGACGTTCGCCGCGCTGCGGTCGCTCGCCGCGCTGCGGTCTTTCGCTGTGTTGCTGCCGTTGCTGGCGCGGAACGCGTTCCATTGGCTGTCGATGACGTCGTTGCCGACGTAATCGGAGTCGCCGGGTTGGGCGTCGCCGGATGGGAACGGTGTCGCGTAGGCGCGGGCCAGCTCGGGATAGGCGACGAGCAGTTGCTGCACGCGCTCGGCATCTTCTTTGGGAAGCTCGCCGCGCTCATAGGCGAGGAGCTCGTCGACCGTCGGCGGCTCGCCGAGGATTGCTCGGTCATCGGCGATCATTGCGTCGCGGACGGCCTGCCAGTCGGATTGGTTCAGCGTCGGTTTCATTGGGGGTTTCATCGGGGTTTTCATCGGGGGTTTCATCAGGATTTTTCTCCGAGCTGCTCGCGAAGGTATCGCTTCGCGTCGCGCAGCCGCGATTTCACGGCATCCATGGAGATGCCGAGGATCGTTGTGATCTCGTTGTATTGGAAGCCTTCGATCCAGAGGCGGAGACATTCGCGCTGGCCTGGGGGCAACGACGCCACCAGCCGCCGCACGCGTTCCCAAAGCGCTTCCTCGGCATCACGATCGGCATAATCGAGCTCCGCAGGGGCGGCCGGTTCAAACAACAACTCGGGATCGTCGATCTCGATCATCACTGCGCTGCGCTTTTGCGTCGTCCGTGCACGGACGCGGTTGAGCAGGATCGTTTTCGCGACGCTCGCCAGAAACGGCCAGGGGTCATCGTTCCGAATCTGATCCATCCGTTCGTAAAGGCGTTTGAATGCGTCCTGGCAGAGGTCGTGGGCCTCGTCATCGGCGATGCGGTTCGTGCGGAAGTAGCGAAAGACCCGCGCGTAGCACTTCCGGAAAATGGCCTCGAAGCGCTCGTCGTATCGCCCGCCGCCGTCTACAATCATGACCATTCGCTCTTACCCGTCATTTCGCATGGTCCGCTCATCAGGGACAACCCTCGCTGTATGCGGTGCGCTGCTGCTGTTCGCCGGCGCCTGCAATCATGAAGACACCGTCTCCGGCGGCATGTGGGGGCGAACGGTCGAGCCGCGGCTGACGACGACGCGTTCGTGGCACTCGTGCACGAGGAAATTATCGCCCGGACACGTGGTGACGGAGGCGCAATGTGCGGCTGCGCCGGTCGACTCCGGCCGGTGCCCTGATTTGATCGACATCCTTTCACGAGAACACGCCAATCGCATACTGGTTTCCCGTGCCCGGTGCACCGATGTGGCAATCGAGGCGCTTGAACGTTTCTCGCTTGCCGAGGCGGCGGCGATGAGCGATCTGGCGGGTGCGTATTACGTTCGCGCGCAACGAAAAGACAATCCGGCGGACCTACTGCGCGCGCTCGACAAGGCGCAGCGCGCCGCGGCCCTGAATCCTCAGCCGGAAGGCGCACAGTTCAACCTCGCCCTAATTCTCGAGGCGCTGTCATTGAACAACGACGCGATCGATGCCTGGCAACGCGCGGCGGCGGTGGAACGTGGTGAATGGGCAGACGAGGCGCGGGCGCACCGGGCGGCGCTCGTCCGAGTGGCCGCACAAGACGGCGAGCATCAATGGACAAGCGTTCGAGCGCAGATCGATGCTGCGATCGATGCGCACGACGTTTCAAAGACAGCCAGCCTCATTGCGGCCTTTCCGGCGACATCGCAGCAGTATTTCGAGGAGGATGTGCTTGCGCAATGGGCGACCTCGCCGTCGCCCCAGCAGGGTTTGCGTGTCAAGACGTTCGGTGAGGCGTTGTCGCAATTCTTCAATGATCATTATTTCGTCGATGTCGCCGCGACAACGGTCAATGCGTCCCCTGCGGTTTTCGGCGATTTGAAACAAGGGCACATCCTTTTCGCTCACGCCCGAGGGGCTGAACGAGGGCTCGGACCCCAAACCGCGGCGCCCCTTTACGATGAAGCAGCGCATTTGCTACGGCGCGCCAGCAGTCCCCAGTATCTGCTCGCCCGCATCGGCCATGCAGGACAAAGTCCCTTGCTGACGAACGACTACGAACCGTCCTTGAAAGAGCTCGACGCGGTCGCGGCGGAGGCTCGCGCACATCGGTATCCGATGGTCCTCGCCCGCGTGGAGCTGAACAGGCTAAATACGAATCAGTTTCTCAGCCGGTACAACGAGTTGTTTACTTCTTATGACGCTGCAATGACAGCGTATGGTCAATGTGGCGACTGGGAGGACCGTGCGGCCGCGGATGCACGGGCCATTAGTGCGATGTCGGTGCTCGGTCTCAAAGATGCTGCGTGGCGTGAAGCATTTCTGGCTGTAAGAGACGCGCCTCGTTTGCTCAATTGGAAGACGCGCTTTCTTCTGATCGGTGTTACTGCCAGCGCCGCGCTCGACCTCGGCCATCCCGAAGCTGCACTGCTGTACCAAAACGACTGTGTGAAGAGCGCAGCGAGAGCACCGATTGTGTTTCTGGCGATCTCCCTTCGCAAGCGTGCCGCAATCGAGCTCACGCTGCACCGTAATGATGAAGCGCAGCGCGATGTGGACGCGGCGATTGCGGCACACACGCCGGCGGTCGATCCGAGCGTCAGCCGCTCGCTGGAGGCGCGCCTTTCCGAGGTCCAGGCGGAAGCGGCGTTGCACGCTGACCCGAGCCGGGCGGTGTCCGCGCTGACCCATGCGATCGAAGTCGCGGCTCAGGGCGAATATGTCACGTTCCGCGCGTCGCTCCTGGCTGAGCGCGCCGAGGCATTTCGCCGCCTCGGACGGACCGCCGATGCGGAAGCCGACCGGCGTGCAGCGCTGCAAGAACTGCATAGAGAGGAAGATGCACTGCTCGGTGGAAGGAAGCCGGGCAGTCGTGATGACCTCTGGAATGCCTATTTCACTCGTTTCGACGAGACATACGATCTTCTGATCCGGCAATTGATCGCCGAGGGCCGCAGCGACGAAGCGTTCCGTTATGCCGACCGCGCGCGTGCATTCGAGCCGCTGGATCTCGTCCGCAAATTGCCAACAGCCCCGGTGGCGTTTCGTGAGCTTGCAGCGCATCCTGACGATTTCGAGATCCGTAAGCTGCAGGAACAACTTCCGCCCCGAACATTCCTCATTGAATATCGTGTCTTCGAGGATCAAACGGTTGCATGGGTACTTGGCCGCAATCTCTTCATGGTCCAAACTCTGACGGCGCGTCGCAGCGACGTGAAGCGCTGGACTGAAGCTCTGCAGAACGCGGCTCGCGCAAGAGATTCTCATGCATTCGCGGAGGGCCTCGAGGCACCGTATGACGCTCTGTTGAAAAAGGTTCTTGAATCCGTGAATCGTGCGTCCGGCGGCGGCGGCGCGAATATCGTCATTGTGCCGGACCGTGAATTGCGCGGTCTTCCGTTTGCCGCGTTACGCGATCCGGAAACGAAGAGGTACTTCGTCGAAGATCACACGCTGACGATTTCCGGCAGCGCGCTGCTTTACGTGTTTGCTGTTCTTCGCGATCGCGAACTGCCTTCGGGTGATGCCTCCGCCCTTCTCATCGGGAATCCTGCGTTCGACCGGCAACTGACCCTTGCCCGAGGATTGGACCTTATTCCGAATGCGGAGCGGGAGGCTGTCGAAATCCATGCGTTGTATCCCGGTTCCGAAGTGTTGATCGGCGATGCCGCAACGGCAGCGCAATTCCTACAGCGTGCGGGCGGCAGTGCCATCATTCATGTTGCAGCCCATGCCATTGTCAATGGCGACGCTCCGTCACAATCATTTCTTTTGTTTACTCCTTCAGGTGGCGACCACGGTGTTCTCAACGCTGAGACGATGATCAGGGAGTTGCACACGGATAAGACCCGCCTCCTGGTGCTGGGCGCTTGCAGCAGCGCGGGCGGGTTGCCAGTTGGGGCGGAGGGCATTGCTCCGCTCGTGCGGCCGGTCATTGCAGCCGGTGTTCCGGGCGTGGTTGGCGCGCTATGGGACATCGACGACGCCACAGCGACGCGCCTTCTGGTGTCCTTTCATCGTCACTATCGGCAGGGCAGCGATGCGGCGGCGGCGCTCCGGGAGGCGCAACTCGAAATGCTCCGGAGTAATAACCCGGGGCTCAGTTCGGGACTCACGTGGGCGCCGTTCCAAGCGATTGGGTACGCCTCTTCGCCCTTTGCACCGATAGGAGATATCACGAAGGAGAAACCACCTTGACGAGCTTTATTCTCAAGATTCTTTTCAGCGGTCTTATGGTCTTTACACCCAGCCAGGACGGTCACGAAATGACCGTTCTCCTCCTCGCAGCCGGCCACAGTCATCATCTTTCTGACGGCAGCGTCCTCCAGCAGCACAAACCACTTCTCATTGCGCGCGCCGGCTCTTGCAGCGGCGATTGCCCGACTCGCGATAGCAGCGTCGCGCAGTTCGTCTATGCCGATCAGTCTCTATCGACGGCGCAGGATTCTCTCGAAGCCGCGACAGACGGCGGCGGCGCGTGGATGCTCTCCGGTTCGGACATCTCGCTGCAAAAGGCCAGCAGCAGTGATTCCGATCTTCCGGCGCTCTCCGTCACGTCAAGCGCGCGCGCATCCAACACTGTGATCCCCTCAACGTCCGCCGAGAGGGAAGACATCAGTTGGATCGCGGACCTCAAGCAGGTTTGCCCGTCCGGCTGCGCGCTCGATCCCGCGGTGCTGGCGTCGATTCCGCCGTCATCCATCGTGGCGCGCTTCCATCTGCGCAGCGGCCGACTCTTCACCTACACCGTCACCCGCATCGGTCCCGATGTGACGCCGGTTCACTTCGCGCGTCTCGACGGCTCCGGCACCGCCTCGGCGTACACGCAAGCGATCGCCTCGTGGGTGGGCGCCGAGGTTGAGATTGCGGGGAGCGGTATCGAGATCGTCGAGAGCAAATTCAATGGCGACGCCGGCCGCTCGATGACGCTCACGCCGGACGCGAACAATTCGATGGAGTTCGCCGTCCTTAATTTCCCGCCGTTTGTTCCTCCCGCCTCGGCAAACAACAACGCGCCGCAGGTTGGGAAGCACTTCGAGGCCTACTACGACCTGATGCAGGATCCTCCGGCGAAGGAAGCGCGACTCGTGCCGTTCGCGGGCGCTGCCAGTGGTACTGAGTCGTACACCACGGTTGCCTGGCCAGATGTGCATCCGCAGTCAGCGGTCTGGTCGCCGCTGCTGAGCAGTCTGCGTTTGGACATCGGGCGCGCCGCGTATGAGCGCGTGCTCTGCCCTCCCGGCTACATCGAGCCGTAACCATCCCTGGAACGGTTCGCCACTCG
This sequence comes from Thermoanaerobaculia bacterium, assembly GCA_963719365.1. Lineage (GTDB taxonomy): Bacteria > Acidobacteriota > Thermoanaerobaculia > Gp7-AA8 > Gp7-AA8 > JADGNZ01. The sequence goes on from OY970380.1 coordinate 5,850,333, forward strand.
CGGCGAACCGTTCCGCTCGGGAAACATCATGAACATCTTCGGAAGATTATCCAGAGTGGTCGCGGTGGCAGTGTTCGCGATTGCCTGTGCGCCTCGGCATCAATCACCCCGCGACGAGCGCATCGCGGCCGCTTCGCTGCTCACGCGGCAGTGCGCGGCTTCGCGGCTGGCGAAGTGGAACATTCGCGGCGCCGCCGCCGGGGATGACTGCAGTGTCCTTCTCGTCGACACATCGATGGTGCTCGACGATTCGCTCGTCGAGGCGATTCATTACGGCACCGGGCCGTATGCGGTCGTCGATGGTGGCGTGCGGCAGTTCGTCCGCGTGCGCGCCTTCCGCGGAGTGGCGTACCGCGACCGTATTGGCCGCGTCCGGACGTACGGAGATCTCACGCAAAGCGAAGCGGCGGAGTTGCAGCCGTGCCGGTGAGACTGGCGATGATCATCGCCCTCGCCGTCGCGCTCGTCGCTCCGCTCGCGGCTGCGGCACCGCATCGATCGGCACTGCTCATCGGCATCAATGACTACACGGCGTCGCGGCTGACGACGATCCGCGCGGCTGCGCCGGAGCGCGACTGGCCGAATCTCTCCGGCGCGGTGAACGACACGATCGCGATGCGCGAGTTGCTCGTGTTGCTGCACGGCTTCGACGCGCACGACATCGTCACGCTCAACGACCAGGCGGCGACGCGGAGCGCGATCCTGGCCGCCGCGAACGCTCTCGCTGCAAAGGCTTCGCGCGACGATGTCGTCTTCTTCTTCTACGCCGGTCACGGATCACAGGTGAAGAACTCGGCATCCGACGAGCCGGACAAGCTCGACGAATCGATCATCCCCGCCGATTCGCGCCGCGGCGCGCCCGATATCCGTGACAAAGAGTTGCGGCGCATCTTCAACGCCATTCTCGATCGCGGCGCGCACCTCACCGTCATCATCGACGCCTGTCACAGCGGCTCCGCGGCGCGCGGTCTTCTCACGCTGGCGCGGCCGCGCGGCATTCATCCCGATCTGCGCGACATCGGTGATGGCGGCGACTACGGACCGCGTCCCGAAAACCGAGGAGCGCTCGTCATCAGCGCTGCGCACGACGACGAAGAAGCGCGCGAGATTCGCGATGACCAGCAAACGATGCATGGCGCATTCACCTGGGCGTGGATGCATGCGATGCGCGACGCGGCGACAGCTTCATCGAATATTGACGAGCCGGCGATGGAGACTTTCCTGCGAGCGTCATCGCGGCTGCGCGCGGCGATGCCATTTCAGAATCCGGTGCTGGCCGGCAATGACGCGCAGCGGCGTATGCCCTTCCTCGGCGCCGGCGTCCCAACGCGCGCCGCGCGCACGACGTTCGCCATCGAACGCGTTCGCGACGGCAAGGCCTCGATCTCCGGCGGATGGGCGCACGGCATCACCATCGGCAGCGAGCTGCGAATCGCCGCCGACCATTCCCAACCGCCTCTCACCGTCACCGCCCTCCTCGGGCTCGGCCGCTGCGAAGCGCATGTTCCCGCCGCGGCGCATGTCAAGAGCGGCGACCTGCTTGAGCTGACCGGCTGGGCTGCTCCCCCGCCGCGTCCATTGCGCGTGTCGATTCCGCGTTCGGACATCGACATCGCCGCCTTCGCGCGCCGCGCCGCGAAGATTGCCGCGGAACACGATCTGAAATGGATCAGCGATCCAACCGTGCGCACCCCGCAGCATCTCTTGCGGCGCAACGGCGCGCGATGGGAACTGCTTGCAGCCGGCGGACTCGCCAGCTCGTTCGCGTCCGACGACGATGCGTTGCGCGCGCTGGCCTCGCTTCACCGCGGAACGTCCCTTTTCGTGCAACTGCCCGCGGCCGTCGTGGTCGCCGCGCAGATCGCGGACACTCCAGTCATCGACGTGACCGGCGACGCCGAGGATGCCGACTACGTCCTGGCGGGGCGCTTTGTTCGTCATCATGTCGAATACGCGTGGGTGCGCCCGAACGCGGCGCGCAACGACCGCCGCGCGTCCGGTCTGCCGCTGCGGACTACCTGGATCAGCGATGCGGGCGGCGACCTGGCCTCCGTTCTTCGCGATCGCGCCCTGCGGCTCCACAAGATTCAGGCCTGGAGTCTGCTCGAGTCGCCGCCCGAGGCCCGCTGGCCGTATCGCCTCGGGTTACGCGGCGAACGCGATCAGCAACTCGTCGCCGATGGCGGCATCGTGAAAGGCCGCGACGCGTACACGCTCGAGCTCCGCGCGGCATCGCCGGTTAGCGCGCGCACCAGCCGCCGCCACGTCTACATTTTCACGATCGACAGCTACGGCCAGAGCACGCTTCTTTTTCCGGTGAGCGGCTCGGTCGAAAACCATTTTCCGCTCGCGGACCGTGCCGCGCCGCCAGTGATCCCGCTCGGTGCGAAGCTCGAGATCGCGCCGCCATATGGTGCCGACACGTACATTCTTCTCGCGACGGAGGAGCCGTTCGCCGATCCGTGGATCCTGCAGTGGGACGGCGTCCGCGGTCCGATGCCGGCAACGAAGACCGCGCTCGAACGTCTCGTCGCGCTTACCAGCTCGACGAAGCGCGGCGCGTACGTAATCACGCCCAACACGTGGTCGATCGAACGAATCGTGATCGAGTCGGTTCGTCCGACTCGTTCCCGGAAACGCTGACAACGCCACAAAAGCGACGCATCCGTGTCTTTGGGTGATGCGGCCTCCTCGCGGACGGCGGCTGGCGGTCGGGCACGTGCAGCCGGCTGCACCGCCGCGACGGAGGCCGCACTTTGCGTTTCGTCGGGCCGTTCCGCTTCAACCTCTCCGGCTCCGGTATCGGCACGGATGATCGAATTGTCCTCGCGCCTCGGCGGCGGAAGCGGCACCGGCGCCCGCACGAGCCTACGGTCGGTCGTGCAATTGGGCAACCGTTCGGGCGGCGATTCGCAGCAAATCGATTACGCCGGCGCGCCCATAGTTACCAATACTTGACCAGGCCGAATGATTCGAGGCGGTTGGCGAGCTTGCGATCGAATGTCGCAACCGCTTCGTACCGGTTCGTCGTGGCCACGGCGATGATCGACGCGTCAGCGAGGCCCGGGATGGGGTTGGGCCAGATTTCGAACACGCGGCGCCATGGGCAGTCAACGATCGCATGCACGCCGGGAAAGGATATGAGGTCGCGGATCATCAAGCCGAGGCGGTCGCCGCTGACGTTGTACAGGCTCTGCAGAACGTAGGTCACCTCAAATACGACGAACTGCGGGAGGATTGCGACCAGGTTGCCCTCCTCGGCTTCCTTCAGCAGCGCTCGCGAGGTCTCGGATTGCTTCTCGTGCCGGCCGGTGAGCAAAGACACGAAGACGTTTGCGTCGATGACAACGCGCTGCACGTCAGATGCGCCCTCGACGCTTGCGCGCTTCCGCGACGGCCTGTACCGGATCGTCGGGGCCGCCCTTGACGGAGCCAGCCCAGCGCCAGAGGGCGGGACGCTCGGTTGTGACGGCGACGCGTCCCCCGATGACTTCCCACGTGATCTTGTCCCCGGCTCCGACGTCGAGAGCGTCGCACACTTCTTTCGGCACGGTCGTTTGTCTTTTGCTGGTGATCGTCGATCTCGTCATCGCGAGTCTCCTTACGAATTCTATCACGTGTAAGGAGCCACAGCTCGCATGACGGCCGGTTACGCACTTCGCGAGAAGGGTTGGCCCGCTGCCGTGATGCCCCGCATGATCGAGTCGTACCGCTTGAGAAGTCCTTCGGTGATGCCCCGATCAAGTTTCATTCAACATCCAACACGCAACACTGAGCATTCAACATTTCGCCTCTGACTCTTTCACTTTGGAAGGGGGGGAGTTTTGGTTTCGATCTGGCCCCACGCCCACAAACTCCTCCGGCCGGTGTCACTCTCATTACGTGAAGAGCCGGAAACCGCTGGTGGTCGGGAGCCTCCTGATTGGCATCGCCACGGCGGCGTTCGTGCCGTTCGCGTTGCATGGCGCGCGCTCGGTGCGCATCCTGGCGGAGACGCCGCAGCACAGCGCGAGCACGCGGTTCGATCGGAAGCAGTCGGCGGCGCTGTTTGTCGGCGTGCGTCGATTCTCGAACGATTCGGTAGAAGAAGTTCCGTTCGCCGTCGACGATGCGATCGATCTCGCGTACGCCTTCGCGCTCGACCGGCGCGTCAGTCTCGTGCCGCCGCGCCGCGTCGTCCTCGCGCTCTCCGGCCGCCCGGTGAAGCCGCAGTCGCGCGAGCGCCTGCGCGCGTTGCGAGATGCGGGCGCCGAGGTGCGCAACGCGGACGCCGGCGGCATTCGGGCCGCGTTGCGCGAACAGACGGCACTTGCCGGGCGCGACGGCATCCTCATCCTCGCTGTGGCCACGCACGGCTTCCTCCGGGACGGCGCCGGCTACATCCTCGGCGCCACATCCTCCATTCGCGATCCGGCAACGATGATTCCAACTACTGAAATGTTCGAGACGATCGCCTCGTCGCCTGCGCAACGTTCGCTCGTCTTCTTCGATGCCTGCCGCGAGCGCATGGTCAGCGGCACGCGTTCGGCGCTGGGCAATCCGATCAGTGCTGCCCCGATGGTGCGCCGCCTGAGTCACACACACGGGCAGGCCGTCTTCTATGCCGCGGCCGCCGGACAATGGGCGTACGACGATCGCGAGGCGCGCAACGGCGTCTTCACGAAGGCGGTGATCGAGGGCATGAATTGCGGCGCAGCGAAGGTGCGTGGCATCGTGACGGCGGAGACGCTCGCCAGTTACGTCGAGCGGAACGTGCACGCATGGATTCGCGATAATCGCGATCCGAACGCCGGCTCCGCCACGCAGGTGAGCATGGACGGCGAAGCGCGCAACATGGCGTTGGCGCAATGCTGGGGTCCGGCGCTCGCTTGCCCGGCGCGCATCACGGTCAGCGGAACGAACGTCCGCGCGTTCTCGAAGAAAAACGAGTTGCTCTGGCAGCGCGATGCCGGAAGCGCGGTGAGCCGTGCGGAGACGCTGGACCTCGACGCCGATGGCCGTTGTGAAGTCGTCTTCGCAACACGCGACACGATCGCTGCGCTCGACGACGACGGCCACCCTCTCTGGTCCATTCGCGAAGCGATGAACCTGACGGCATTCGTCACCGGCGATCTGTTCCGGCAGCACACGAACGAAGTCGTCGCGATCTGGAACGACGAGCACTCGATTCCGTCGCGCCTCGTGATCTACGCCCCCGACGGAGCCCGCCTCGGGATGTTTGATACGAACGTCCGACTCAACTTCGTCACGATCGCGCGCCCCAGCAATCGCCACGCGCCAAAAATCGTCGCCACATCCGGCAACCTACTGCTCGTCTTCGATCCAAAGAAACTCGCCTCCGGAAAACCACTCTGGTCGGGCCGCATCTCATCTCGCGCCGGCGCGATCGAGTCCGTCAAGATCGTCGATTGCAACGGCGACGGAAAGAGCGACATCGCACTGACCATGGCCAGCGGCGCGAAGGTCTTCGTCGACTTCACGGGCCATGTCATCGGCTCCCATTCGAGAGCGCGGTTCGAGCGGCTAGCGCCCAGCCGTGCAGGCCTCCGCCGGTAACCGCGCTGTCAGCTTGGAAAGCGAATTCCCCGCGTTTTCGATCAGGATGAGCCGGCGAGCGCCTCCTCGAACGATCCTTCGGGAACCTCGATGAGGATGCTGCCTTCGCCGTTGGCGCGAGCCACGCCTGGGTTGGAGTTGGGCGTGAGGCACTTCTTTGCGCGTTGCTCGTTGAGAATCGCCTGCAACTGCGGGCGTACATCTTTGGCTTCCTGCGTCTCGAATTGCGGACTGGTGAGATTGAACTGTTCGATCGGATCGGTGGTGAGGTTGTATTGCTCGAACTGTTCGGGCGGGTCCTGCGGCGGCAAGAGGCTGAGCAGATTTTGATTGGTGATCAGTCCCGCGTACGGTGTTTTGTACTTCTGCGAGTAGACCGAGAACTTCCACAACGTGTCGCCGAGCCGCACGACGATGCTCTCGACTTGATTCGGCGTCGTCACCGATTCCCACTGCCGGTTGCCGACGACCTGGCTGAGTCCCTGGCTCACGTCGTCGTACGTCATGAAGAACACCGGGTCGTTCGGAACCGTGCTCGTACCGCGCACCACGCCGGAAAGGTCGCGGCCTGGCAGTGGGCGCGTTTCGTTATGTGAGAGTGCGAGCTTCTTCGCGGCCTGATCGGTGTCGACGCCGGCGAGCCCGAGAAGCGTGGGGAGAAGATCGGCGTGGGAGGTGAGGCCTGATTCGCTGCGGGGTGTGTCGCCGAACAGCGGGCTGGTGATGATCAGCGGAACGTGGATCGTCTCCTCGTACGCGTTGTACCACTTCTGATGCATGCCGCCGTGCGCTCCGAGCATGTCGCCGTGATCGGTCGTGAAGACGACAATCGTGTTCTCGAAGAAGCGCGACGTCTCGAGGCGCTGGTAGACCTCTTTGATGTACTTCTCGACGTCGATCTGCAGGAAGTAGTAGAAGCGCCGGTAAAGCTCGATCGTGGGCTGAGGGAGGAACATCTGCGGATAGGCCGCGACGTAGCTGGCCTGCGCGGTTGGCTTCGTGGAGAGATCTTCGTTCGCGGTGGGCGGCGGCGGGATCTGCGGCACCTGGTCCGGCGTCGGATACGGCAGTCCGAAGCCAGGCGGCGGCGCTGCCCAGAACAGACCGAAAAACACGATGTCGTGCGGATTGACGAACGAGTTCACGAGGAGCCAGGGCTGATCGTCGTCGCCCGCTTCGAGCTCGTCGATCAGCGACAGTCCCTGATGTTTGTAGCCAGGATCGCGGACCCAGCCGGAGTTGGCCTTGGCCTGCCCGTGCGGCTCGGGTCCGATCCAGCCGGTGAAGCCGAAGTCGTTCAGACGATCGGCGGCTTTGTACGCTTCGACGTTCCTGGGGATCGGCGCGCCGTCGTCGAGGTTCGACATCAGTGAGCTATGCGTGCCGGGGATCTCGATGTCGGCGTGCGAGATGTGCCACTTGCCTTTGTAGTACGTGCGATAGCCGGCGGCGCGGAACCAGTCGCCCATGGTCGGGACCGTGTTGGGATCGAGCCACGACATCCCCGGGTCCCAGGCCGTCTTGCCCATTCCATCCGTTTGCGACACGCCGTGCAGGGTCGGGTACTGTCCGGTGAAAATCGACGTGCGGCTTGGCGCGCACGCGCTGGACTGCACGTAATGACGCTGGAACTCGAGCCCGCGCTCGCGGAACAAGCGCTGGGCGACGAGGTTCTCCGCCATCCACGCTTTGAGCTCCGGCCCGTCGTAAACGGTGGGGTAGCGCAGCTCATCGACCATGAAGAGAAGGATGTTGGGTGCTTTCGGCATACTGGAGGAGAGGCGCGAAAAGGGAAAATCCCTACCCGGCGTTGGGCAGAAAATCGTGAGGGCAGATGGCGAAGTAGCCGTATCCGGGCTTCCTTCTTGACTTCCGGTTGCGGCAGACCTAGCTTGCTTACACAATGGAGGACGTATGGCTACGACGAAGGGATCTCCAGACCGGTTTATCGGCATTTCTATTGAGGACTTCTTCGAGCAGACCGATGCACAAACGAAGGCGGGCCGCTACAGCGATGGAACGGAGATGAAGCCTGTCGTTCGTGACGCTCTGCAGAATTTTTCCAAGAGTCTGCGCGGGCAGCAACTGCGGATCTCGAGCTACGTTTTCGCCTTCTCCCGGCACGTCGTCATTTTCATTGATTTTTAATAATCGTGAATGTGACGTTGGATCGTGCGGGTGGGTGGTTGTCGGGGCTCGCAGCGGAGCGCGCAGACGAGCTGACTGCGCGCGAGCTGGCGTTGCTGCTTTTCGGGCTCGCCACAACAGAACGAATCGGTGACGCCGAGGCAATGGCTGTTCGTCTGCTGGACGGCCCTATTGATGAGGAGATCGCGGCCGGCCGGTTCGCAATGCCACTGCTGACGGCGCGAGCGCTTCCAGGCGGAAGCCGTTCGCGCCAGGCCTTGCTCGCTGCATGCGCGGAGCGCGAGCCGCCGCCGAGCCTTCGGTGGGACGTTCCCCTATCCGACACGCTCCTTCCGTATGCCGCACCGGCGGATGCCGTTCGCGAGATCTGCGGAGAGATCGCGGTTGCATCGGATTTCGGCCTTCGCGAGCCGGTCCTGCGGTATCGCGACGATCTCCGCTGTGTCCTCGCGCTATGGACATTCTGTTTCATTCATGAGCGCGATCTGGAAATGGTCTGTCCGCTCGGACGGGCGCTGGCGTTCGCCGGATTTTCCAGCGCCGGCGAGCACAGCGACGCGATTCAGTTCATCCTCGAGCAGCAGCGCGATGACGGCCACTTTTGCGCGGACGAGTTGTCGGCCGCCGCACAGGCAAAGACGCAACCTGACTTCGATGTGGTTCGCGAAGTCTATCTTCCGTTGACGGTAGGTGCGGTGTGGACGCTGTCAGCATTGTGAGCGGCCTTGACGTGGTCGAGAGCCGGGCGCTCGATTGGATCGAGTCATCGTTTCGCTTTTTCGATCCGTTGACTCATGTCAGTCCCAAACGCACGGTCTTCGCCATGAAGGGTGCGGCTGAGGTGGCGATGCTCTGCAGTCTGGCGCTACGCCAGGCCCGGAGGCCGCGGTATGCCGCGCTCGCGGAGGGCATCTTCGGCATCTTTCGCAATGAGGCAGTGCAGGAACATTTGATCCGGAATCCCGCTTCGGTGCCGTCGCTCGGTCTTTATGCATCGCTGCGCCTCTGCGGATTTGAGGATCTTCGCTACCGGGCGCGCATTGAAGCGCTCCTCCATTCTGGCTATCTCGAGGCGACGGAGCGATCACCGTCCAGTGAGCTCGATTACGTTCACTCGCTGCATCACGCCGGCTTCCCGGCACCCGAGGTTGCGAACGTCTATCGGCGCACGCTGACCGGACATCGTCCGCCGCTCGACCCGTTGACGAACGAAGATGTCTACACGATCACGCACACCATCTTTTTCACCACGGATTTCGGCCGGATCGATCCGCCATTTTTCAGCGGCGACGACCGCCGTTGGTTTCGCCTCGCGCTTCCGCGTCTTACGGCTTTCTATCTCCGGCGCGCCAACTGGGATCTCTCCGCGGAGCTATTGATCACCCTCGGCGCGACCGGGACCACAGACGTTCCGGAGTTCGTCCGCGGGTGGGAGCTGCTGCTGAAGGTGCAGAATGAGGACGGCTCCTACGACGGACCGGTCGACAAGCTGAAGGACGTTGGCGCACCCGCCGTCGAGCCTGAGTGGGCCATTTTCCGCGACAATTACCACACCACACTGGCCGTACTGTTGGCGATCGTCACAGCGCCGCCGGAAACCGGAGCGCGATAGCCCGCGAATGTTTTCTTGTGGCGAGATTTGGCGAAGGCGCCGGGACTCGAACCCGGCGATATCTCGCCCACCATGCCTGAAGTGACGCAGCTCACGGGCGCCCGGTCATTCCGTACCTAAATTCCTCCTCCTGCGACCAACATCCTCACGGCAGGCATCGAGTGATGCCTGGCACTTCACGAATTACTCTTTTTCTCTCTCTCAATCAACAGGAGGCAACATGCGTTCGATACACCGGTTCTCTCTCCTTCTCCTCATCGCCGCCGCTGCGGCACTGCTTCCCCTCACCGCCTTCGCGGGCAATGCGGAACATCAACCCGCGCGCCTGATCGCGACCGCCAGAGCGATCGAATGGCGTCCGGCGATCGATGCAGCGGGCGCCCTTCTCTCGCTGCAACGGCCGGACGGCGATGTCATCACCGAGACATTCGCAGCCGGACGGAATCCGATGCTGCGGCTGGACGGCATGGCCGATGGGATCTACGCGTACGAGTTACGTTTCGCGCAGGCGGATTCCGCGCCGCTGGTGCAGTCCGGCTCGTTCATGGTCGCGAATGGAGCGATTGTCCGGCCGGACGCGATCGAGAATGCAACGACCCGCGCCACCGCGTTTACACCGTTCCATCCGGCGCCGAATACGTACTTCGGGGATTTTGTCTCCGCTGCCGGCGGCGTCTGCGCCGGTGCCGATTGCACGAGCACCGAATCGTTTGGGCCCGCCACCGCCAAACTGAAGGCCAACAACACGCGCCTCAAGTTCGAAGACACCTCGACGAGCGTGGGCTTTCCAACCACCGATTGGCAACTGAGCGCGAATGACACGTTCAGCGGCGGGCTGAATAAATTCTTCGTCGAAGACCTCACCGCTGCAACCGTTCCGCTGCTGATCGAAGGTGGGACGCCGACGAACGCGCTCTATCTCGACAGCACCGGACGGATCGGCCTAGGCACATCCACTCCGGCCCGGAACCTGAGCATCAGCGATTCAATCTCGCCCACAATCCGCATGGAACAGAGCGCATCACCGTTCCAGGCGTGGGACATCGTGGCGAACAACAACAATTTCTACGTCCGCGACATCAATCACGAGTTCAATCCGTTCATCATCCGTACCTCGGCGCCCGACAACACGCTCGTCCTCGACTCCACCGGCCGCCTCGGCCTCGGCGTCTCGGCGCCGCTCTACCAGATTCACCACAGCAGCGGCGCGCGTCTCGACGCCGGCAACTGGGTCAACGCGTCCAGCCGCGCGGTGAAACAGGACATCCATCAGCTCGACGGGGACGCGGCATTGAGCGCGCTGAAAGCACTGGAGCCGGTGACCTTTGCATACAAGGCAAACCCCGCCGAGATGAACGTCGGCTTCATCGCCGAAGATGTCCCCGACCTCGTCGCCACCGCCGACCGCAAGGGACTCTCAGCGATGGACATCGCCGCCGTACTCACAAAGGTCATCCAGGGCCAGCAGCGCACCATCGAAGACCTGCAGACGCGCCTGCAACGCCTCGAACGGAAAGAGCAGTAACGACGACCTCGCGCCCTCCGGCGTGACCGCCGGAGGGCGCGAGAAGATCGTCCTGCCGCTCATTGCCACGGTCCGCCCGGTGGCCAGGCGTTGTCGCGCGTGATGGACGGCGCCAAACTCCTCCGGTGGCAATCCATTCTTGCGCAGAAAGGATCCCATTGGCTTCGCCTCCCCTCTCCAGCGCAAAGTCGGCGCGCCGTCACTCAGGAACCCGCCGCTTCGCGAGCGCGTGATGCTCACTCATCGGCCGGTCGCTCCAGCGCCCCCTCGCGAAAGAGCCGCGTGAGCTCCTGCCCATGAACAGCCATGTCGCGGGTCCCGACCAGCGGACGGCGCGCAGCAAGTTTGAGAGCCCGTTCGCGGGGCGTTCTGGATGCCATGTGCGAAAATGTACACACTTATTCGCAAGTGGCAACGCTTTCACACAGGTGTGTTCGGTGCTATCTGCAGGACGAGGAGCAATTGTCTGGTCCCTTCTGTCGCTGGCTGATTCACGCGTGGTGGCGGAGCCGCGAAGCAGCGCGTCTCTGACACTCGGCTGCGAAATGGTTTGAACCCATCCTCGCCCCTTCGGCAGGCGAACAGCCAGATCAATTGCTTTCAACGGCTTGGGTTTTGTGCACGTTGATGACCGCGACTAGATTGGTCAGGAGTTGGCGAAAGCCCGTAAAGTCGATCGTATCCGCCTTCGCTCGAACGACGCGGTGCGCGAACACCTTCTTGCCGTAGTGCTTTTCGATGTCGAATTTGTTGACGTCGTTAAAGGTCTTCCTGTCGATGACCGTTCCCTTGATGGCCGCATCAAAACAATTCTCAATCTTTGACTCGGTCTCATCGCCAACGAGTGGTGTGGGAACCGCATACAGATTCTTGATGATGTGAACGTACGGCCCAGCACCGTTCCCTTGTCCTTTCGAGACATTCTTTATCGTGTTCTTGATCCTCGATGCGCCCGAATCGTTATCGTACAGAATCACTACGGGGCTCTTCATGCCGGGTGCAGTAAAGTGAGTAGTACTCTGCCTGTAATCTGCAATGAATTGGCTTAGAACACCACTCCCGCCGTCGTTGAGGCCAAGAATGCGGGCCGTGCTTGTGCCCGCGTACTTGAAGAGCCGCACTTTCAGATGAATCTTCTTACCGTCCACCTCCGCCAAGTCTGGAAATTCGGAGGCCAGGCTACGAATCGCATGCGTTAGATAGATATTATCGGTCTCGCCCTCGCAGATGACCACTGGACGTTCGGCCGCGTAGAAATTGCTGTAAATCAAGAACTCCTTGTAAACCCTCTCTCTGGCTGAAACGCCATCTCGCGAGCAGTCGATCACTTTGTTGCGGTTGTAGACATCCACACTGTCGACAAACCCCAGCATCCCGTGTAGCTCGTTCAGCGATCCAGGACGCTTCTCGACCGCTACTTGTCCATCTTTGTGTTTGAGGCCGTAGATCTCAAACACGCCTGTTCGCACTAGGCTGTGTACCATCGCACGCACGTTGCGCCTGTAGTCCGCCGGAACGCTGATCTTCTCGTTGACTACGAGTCCGGTAACAACCTGTCGTGACGTTCGGTACATCAGGTGAGTTTTCGCGGTATTGATTCGAAAGCCAGACCGCTCGACGGCACTTCGCAGTTTCTCGCTAGGTATCCACAGATGAAACTCGCCTCCGTTGCCGACCGGGACAGCTACATCGAGTGGAAAAACCTTCTTATTGGTCGAGAACGTGAGATCGTCAGCGTATCGGGAGTACGTGCATCCAGCGGCAGAAGCTAGGCTGACCAAGCGTATGTCAAGGATGTGGGCGACGAGGTTCGAGATGATAGGAGAGCAAGGACTCCCTTGCGGAATTGAATTGTCATGGCATGCGATCTGCGCTAGCACCGTGGCCACATCTTTGTGCAGCCCGAAATCCCGATTCTTGATCAAGAACCCACGAACTCTTCCTAAATTGATCGAGGGGAAGAAGTCCTCCAAATCCAGATTGAAAACGTAGCGACGGTGGCGATGCTCCGTCGCATTAGTGATGATCGAACGTCCTCGCTTGAAGCCATGCGCGATGCGGTCCCGGCGGTTCCCTTTGATGTTGATCTCATCCACGCAGTCCTGAAGGAGATCTGACAGCCTTCGCTGCACAAGTTTTAAGGCGTCAATAGGCGCATTGATCGTGCGTTGACCGCCGCTTCGCTTGGGAATCTGAAAGGTGGCGTACTTTTCGGCCTCTGGCTGAATGTACAAGATGTACGAAAGAGCCTTTGGCTTGAAATTGAGTAAACGCGCCACGTCGCCCAGTGACGTGGCCCCTTTCAATGCGTCAAGTGCGAACATAGCCCAGAAAGTGACTCACCGGTACTCCTACGCGAAGTCAACGTCTACTGGTAAAGCGTATAACGTAAGGCGCGATGCCTGGTGAGCATACCTTCTCACATTTGTTTCAAATGCCACGAAACATGGCACAAGATCTACCGGTGAGTCTTGGCAGACTGTAGCACCACAACCCAGTGCGAACGAAATCGGGATTATGACGGCTGCGCGTGTGCTCATTCGCGGTCTGCTGTATCGCTCCCGCAGCCCGCCATCCGTGCTCGCACCCGCGCGCCGATGCGTCCAGCGCATCGCCGTAGCGTTCGCCGGGCCACGAGAGTCTTCGCCTGACGCACGGCGCCGATCGCGAGAAATGAGTTGCGAACATTTTCACCCTCCGAACAGGGCCAGTCCACACGCGAAGACGCGAGGACGCGAAGGTTAAGGTTAAGGTGTTTTCCTTCGCGATCTTCGCGGCTTCGCGTGAGAAGGTTTCGCTAGTGAATCGCGGCGACCACTTTCTCGATCGCTTCTTCGATCGTGCCTTTTCCGGAGAGGTAGGGATACCAGTAGGTCTCGATCGGCTCACGGTACTTTGGCCAGACGCGCGTGAACATATCCTCGGTCGATGGTTTGTAATCGCGCACGCCGCGGATTAGGAGGGCGCGGCGCGTCAGCTCGCCGGAAGTGGCGAAGAGGATGGCGTGCCAGAGGTCGCCCGGCGGTTTGATGTTGAGCTTCTTCCCGGCAGCGGCGATCGCTTTGCTCACAGTGCTGTTGTTCGCATCGACGATCGAATGCGAGGCTTCGTGCAGCAGCATTTCCAGCGATGCCAGACCTTGGTATCCGGAGTCGCGGCAGGACATTGTGGTGATGTATCCGGCGTCGATCAGAAAGAGTGAATAGGCGCCGAACGGCTCGGCGTAGGGCGTGATGTCGACGCGGATCGATTGCGGCATTTTTTCGTGGTAGATGGCTTCGTGCTCGCGCGCGAGCTCCTCGCCGGCATCGGAGAGCATCGCCGACGCATATCGGATGAAGAAGCGATTGGCGGCGTCGTCGGCCGTCCACCAATGAGCGCGATAGATCGGTGCGGCGGCGCGGATGACGCCGGCGAGAGGATCGTCGATCGGTGCATTCACCGCGTTGTCGGCGACCTGGCTGAGCGCGTCCTGCAACCTTTCCATCGGTCGCGAGAAGGTGATCGCTCCCTTGCCGGCGGCCTGACGATAGGCAACCACGGCAGCTTCCCATGCAGTGCGCTCGCCAGGAGTGAGGCCGGCGGTGTCGCGAGCTTTGCTCGTACTGGCGTCGTGCATCAGCGTCTGATGAAGACTCATCCAGAAGCTGCTGTGAAACTCCCATCGGCCGGCGCGAACGACTTCTCCAGCGCTGACGGTCGACGCGAAAAGAAAGATGCAGAGGAGTCTCGCGAACATGGTGACGGCAGTGTCCACGAATGGTTTGTCGTGAGCAAGGAACGCGTCGCTTCCGAAATGAATGTTGGTTGTTGAATGTGAATGTTGAATGCCCGCGGACTGCTCTTCATTCAACATCCAACACTCAACATTTGTCTGTTGTATCCGCGCTTACATGGACGGCCGCGAGTCCTCCATCGTTTCCCGCTCCCATCGCCCACGAAAGCACTGGCCGTACTTTTCCCGCTCCTCGGGCGTCATACGGTCCCAGCGCTCGGCCATGCGGCGGCGGATGCGGGAGCGCGCGATGTCGCGGCCGCCGCGCATGCCGAAACCGCCGAACAGAATGCGGCAGAGTGCCAGGAGGCCGAGGGCGGGCCAGAAGGTGAGCTGCTTCCATCCGAAGAGATCGGGGAGGATCCAATTCCAGAGACGCATCACCACTTCGCCGCCGATGAAGGCGAACAGCACCATCCCGGCGATGGCTGCCGGCGCGATCCACAAAAGTCTCTTCCTTCTCATGTTGGCTCCTCACTCGTTCCTGAATTCGTCGTAAATGCTTTGCAGGCGCTCGCGCAGATGCAGCACCGCGTAGCGTTTGCGGGAGAGCAGGGTGTTGATGTTGACGCCGGTTTCCGCCAACAACTCCTTGAAGCCGCGGCCTTCCAATTCGTGGGCGATGAAGACTTCGCGCTGTTCGCCGGGAAGCTCGTTCAGCGCGATCTCCACCTCGTCGAGCAGAGCGTGGCGAATGTAGAGCGCTTCCGGTCCGGCGTCGGGCGACGGCAAGAGATCGTCGATCTGCAACATCTCGCCGTCTTCGCCTTCGACCGTCGATTCGGCGAGGCTCTCCGGCTCGTGTTTTCGAAACAAGTCCGTGATGCGATTGCGGGCAACGCGAAACAGCCAGCCGGTGACGTGCTCGATCGGCATCAGCAGCCGGTTCGCTTCGATGAGTCTGTAGAAGACTTCCTGCAGGATGTCTTCGACGTCCGAGGCGTCGGGGACGCGGCGGCGGATGAAGGCGCGCAACCGCGATCGCTCGGTCGCGATGATCTCGGAGATTCGAGTGTCGTCCTCGCTCATCGCAGTTACGCTCGCCAGGTCAGCCATCTGGTGAGGTAGACGGATGGCGGGCGCGGATATTGTGCGCCGGGAAAATCATGAACCACAGAGAGACAGAGATCGCAGAGAAAACCTCGGTGATCTCTGTGCCTTTTGGGTGATAGGTTTGAGACGTGGAATTCGATCTTCAGCCCACGCTTACCGGAACGCTGCTCGAGCTGCGCCCGTTGCAGCCTGAGGACTTTGACGCGCTCTTTGCCACGGCGAGCGATCCGCTCATATGGGAGCAGCATCCGGAAAGCGATCGATATGAACGGACAGTCTTTCAACGTTACTTCGATGGCGCCATCGAGTCGCGCGGCGCGTTCGCGATCATCGAGCGCGCCTCGGGCAGGATCGTCGGCAGCTCGCGCTACTGGAATTTGAAGCCGGACGAGAGCGAGGTCGAGATCGGCTGGACATTTCTGGAGCGCGCGTTTTGGGGCGGGCGCTACAACGCCGAGTTGAAGGCGCTGATGCTCGATCACGCGTTTCGATTCGTCGAGCGCGTCGTATTCGTCGTCGGCGAGAACAATCTTCGATCGCAGAAAGCCGTGCGCAAGCTGGGCGCGGATCTCGTGGGATCCGAGGAGCGCGCGGCGCCTGACGGGAGTGTGCGGCGCAACGTGATCTTCGCGCTCACGCGTCCGGCCAAATGAAGATCAATGCTTCGATGCGCGGCGCCGCGCCGGAGCACATGCGCCGCGGTTGATGATGACCGACACCGTGTGATCGTCGTTCGCGGTGACGAGGTCGGGATAGCCGTCGCCGTTGACGTCGCCGATGTCGAAGTTGTTGACCGGGCCGCCGGCGTCGATCGCAACTCCTTCCGCGAAATCGCCTGTGCCATTGCCGCGATAGAAGTAGAGGTGGCTCGTTTGGAAGTCGCTGACGACGAGGTCGGCGTGGCCGTCGCCGTCGAGATCGGCCACGCGGACCTGAGCGGGGAACGCTGCCTTCCGCGGATGCGCAAGCTGGCGCCGCGCGCGAAAGCTTCCATCAGCATTCGCCAGCGTGATGTAGATCGCTTCGTTGATGCTGGTCTCATCGAGATCCGCGTCGATGATGTCGGCAATTCCGTCGCCGTTGACGTCGCCGAACGTGCTGCTCAAATCGAATCCGGGGCCGGCGGCGACTCGCGAAACCGAGAGCGAACCATTTGCGAAGTGAAGAAGGCCGAGGTTTCCGGAGCGCTCGCCGGCGAGGATCTCGAACGCGCCATTGATCGTGCGCATCGATGGCCACTCGCCGTTTGCCAGACCGGTCTCGAACGTCGTCTTCGGTCCCAGCCCGCCGTTGCCGAGTCCGCGAAAGAGATGCATCCGAACCGGGTTGCCAGAGCCGAACGAGAGGCTAATGACGTCCGCGTTTCCATCGTGGTCGAAGTCGGTGATCAGCGAAGGACCACCGTGCGTGGCCGTGTCGTAGCGCGTGCCGCCATCGAATTGGAGGGCTCCGCTGCCGAGGTAGACGGCGATGCCGTTCGACCAATAGTCGGAGACGAGAAGGTCGGGGATGTGGTCGTGATTCAAATCGCCCACGTCGCGCAGCGTCTGTCCGAAGCCGCTCGTTATCAGTTTCTCCGAAGCGAAGGTGCCGTCGCCGCGATTGACCAGAATCGAGAACGCTCCCAGTTCATCGACGTGATTGCCGGAGGCGATGATGTCAAGCGCGCCGTCGCCGTCGAGATCGCGAACGAGCACGACTTTGTCCGCCGAAGAGGCGTAACGCACCGGTGCTTCAGCGCCCGCCCAGCCGTTGCAGTCCGACGCAAATGCGTCGACGGTAGCGAACGACAAGACGAAAGCGAGAATGGGGAAGGTATTCATTGTCGGATGGCAATTCTTTGCTGTTCATGGGAACGGTTCGATGACCGTTCGGTGAGATTCTCCACAAAACCGTTTCACGCGGAGACGCGGGGAGGACGGAGAGAAACGCCCGCGTCCTCCGCGCCTCCGCGTGAAACGGTTCTGTTAGCGAGCCAGAGACGGTAAGATCGATCCGCTTGGTGACCGAATATCAATTGAAGCAGGCCATCGTGCGCGTGGCGCGGCGGCTCGATCAGAAGGGGATTCTCACCTCGACGGATGGCAATCTCTCGGCGCGCCTCGACGATGGCGGAACGCTGATCACGCCTAGTGGTTCGTGCAAGGGAGAGCTGGAGGCGGACAAGATCGTGCGGCTGTTTCGCGACGGTTCCGTGCGGCACGGACGTCCGTCCTCGGAGATCGCGCTGCACCGGATGATTTATGAGCGCCGGCCCGACGTTCGCGCAATCGTCCACGCGCATCCGCCGTACGCGACGGCATATGCGGTGGCGGGCATGGCGCTCGATCAGCCGATTCTCTCGGAGGCCATTTTGTCGCTGGGGCGCGTGCCGGTGGCGGTTTATGCGATGCCGACTGCCGAGGAGCTGGCGCGCAGCGTTGAACCGCTGGTCGACCACCATGACGCCGTGCTGCTCCGTTTTCACGGCGCGGTCTGTTTCGCGCGCGACATCGAGCAGGCCGGCTACCTGATGGAAACGCTCGAGCACGTCGCGCGCATCGACTTCATCCGCCGCGCCCTCGGATCGAACGAAGTGATCCCGCAGAATGAAGTGCAGCGGCTGGAAGCGTTGCGAGCTGCGATGCGCGCGGCGCGATGATTGTTGCTGGTGATGAGGACCGCATGACCGTCGTCAACATTGCGGACCTCCGGCGCATCGCGAAAAAGCGATTGCCGCGTGTCGTGTTCGACTACATCGACGGCGGCGCGGACACCGAGTGGACGATGCGCGAGAACGCGCGCGTGTTTGATGACGTGATGTTGCGTCCGCGCTCGGCTGTGGCCACGCCGAGTGTCGATATGCGCACGACGGTACTCGGCGCCACCATCGATCTTCCGTTTCTTCTCGCGCCGGTCGGCAGCTCGCGGATGTTCTATCCGCGCGGCGAGGAAGTGGCGGCGCGCGCGGCGGGCGAGGCCGGGACGATCTACACGCTCTCCACGCTGTCCGGCTGCGCGGTTCGCGACGTCAAAGCGGCCACGCGCGGTCCGGTCTGGTATCAGCTCTACGTGATCGGCGGGCGCGAGGTGGCCGAGGGCGGAATCGAGCGCGCGAAAAACGCGGGCTGTTCGGCGCTGGTCGTCACGGTCGATACGCCGGTCGCCGGCATGCGCGAGCGCGATGTGCGCAATGGCGCGAAAGAGCTTGTGTCGGGCGCGCCGTTCGCGATGTTTCCCTACCTCTTTCAGTTTCTCGCCCGACCGCGCTGGCTCGCCGCGTATCTCGGCGACGGCGGCTTGATGCGTTTTCCGAACATCGTCCTGAAGGATGGTCCGATGCCGTACGCGGATGTTGGCGCGGCGCTCGAGCAGTCGATGGTGTCGTGGGCCGATCTCAAATGGATCCGTGAAGCGTGGCAAGGTCCGATCGTCGTGAAAGGCGTGCACACGGCGGACGATGCTCGCCGCGCCATCGATCACGGAGCCGCCGCGGTGGTCGTGTCGAATCACGGCGGACGCCAACTCGACGGCGTCGCTCCGACACTGCGCGTGCTGCCTGAAGTGATCGCGGCAACGAACGGACAGGCCGAGGTGCTGATCGACGGTGGCATTCGCAAAGGGAGCGATGTGGTGAAGGCGCTTTGCATCGGCGCGCGCGCAGTCCTCATCGGCCGCGCGTACGCCTACGGCCTCGGCGCGGCAGGCGGAGCCGGTGTCGCCCGCTCTATCGACATCCTCCGCTCCGGCATCATTCGCACGATGAAGCTCCTCGGCTGCGCGTCGGTTCGCGACCTCGATCGCTCGTTCGTGCAGATGCCGGCCGAGTGGCTTCGTTTCTGAGCACGCGAAGACGCGAAGACGCGAAGGAGAGCCACAACTTCAAAGCCCTTCGCGTCTTCGCGCCTTCGCGTGCCGCTACAATCTGCGCCATGCATCGTCTTGCTTCCGTCGCACTCGTCATCCTTCTCGCCACATCCGCCTTTGCCCAGACCGACGCTGTTGCCGCGCGCGTCGATCGCATCCTTCGCGAGGTGCCGCTGATCGATGGGCACAACGACCTTCCCGAGCAGTACTTGGATCGAGTGAAGGATCACCTCGGCCAGATCGACATCCGGCAGGATCAGAGCAAGCTCACGCCGCCGCTGCACACGGACATCGTGCGGCTGCGGCAGGGGAGGCTCGGCGGGCAGTTCTGGTCCGTCTACGTTCCGACGTCGCTGAAGGGAGCGGACGCCGTTCGCGCGGTGCTCGAGCAGATCGACGTCGTGCACCGGCTGGTTGAAAAATATCCCGATACGTTCGAGCTTGCGAGCACCGCGGATGACATCGTGCGCATTCATCGCAGCGGAAAGGTCGCGTCGCTCATCGGAGTCGAGGGCGGCCACTCGATCGGCAACTCCCTCGCCGTTCTCCGCCAGCTCTACGCCCTCGGCGGGCGCTACATGACCATCACGCACAGCGAGAACGACGACTTTGCCGACTCCGCCACCGCCGATCCGGTTCACGGCGGGCTCACGCCGTTCGGCAAGCTCGTCGTCGCCGAGATGAACCGCCTCGGCATGCTCGTCGATCTCTCGCACGTCGCGCCGAAGACGATGAACGACGTTCTCGACATCGCCGCAGCGCCGGTGATCTTCTCGCACTCGTCCTCGCGAGCAATCACCGATCACGCGCGCAACGTGCCTGACGACGTGCTGCGCCGCGTCAAAGAAAACGACGGCGTGGTGATGGTCACGTGGGTTCCGACATTCGTCTCCGAAAAAGCCCGCGCGCGCGATGCCGCGAAAGACGCCGAGGAGGCCCGGCTCAAAGCGCTCTACCGCGGCCAGCCGGATAAGGTGAAGGCGATGCTGGAGCAATGGGGAACCGCCAATCCAGCGCCGCACGCGACGGTGAAGGACGTTGCCGATCACGTCGATCACATCGTGAAAATTGCGGGCGCTGAGCACGTCGGAGTTGGCGCCGATCTCGACGGCATCACCTCGACGCCGGAAGGGATGGAAAGCGTGGCCGCGTATCCCGTCCTCTTCACGGAACTGATCCGCCGCGGCTATACCGACGAGCAGCTCAAAGGCATCGCTGGATTGAACATTCTTCGCGTGATGCGAAAAGCCGAAGCCGTCGCCGCGCGCCTGCAGAAAGAGCGGCCACCCTCGGACGTCCGCATCGAAGAAGTGGACAAGCCGGTAGCAGCACACTGAATTTGTACAGTCACCAGAGACGCAGAGGTCACTGAGAATTTTCTGCGTCCTCGGTGGCTCTGTGGTTGCGTCGTCCGTCAGTCTGCTACGCTTTGTGAATGCGCATACGTGCCCTTGCGGCCTTCACTTTCGCTCTTCTCCTTTCCACTGTTTCCGTCGTCGCTCAAACCAAACCGGCCAACACTGTCGAGGCCCGTCTCGCCGCGCAGAACGCGCTTTTTGAAGAGGCGTGGCAGACCAACCTCAAGCTCGCGCCGACGCTTGCTACGGCGGTCGGCGACTATCGCTACAACGACAAGCTTGGCGACAACTCGCTGGCTTCGGTCGCGCAACGGCACGAGATCGATGCGGGATTTCTCGCGAAGATCAAGGCCATCTCGCCGGAAGGTTTCAGCGAAGAAGACCGCACGTCGCACGATCTTTTCCTGCGCGGTTTGCAGGAGCGGATGGATGACTACGACCTGAAAGATTACGAGATGCCGGTCACGGCGCAGGGCGGCGTTCACACGGGGCTTGCCGATCTTCCGAACTCCGTTCCGCTCGATTCGGTCAAGCATTACGAGGATTACATCGCGCGCCTTCATCAAATCCCGAAGGCGTTGTTGCAGACCGAGGATGTGCTGCGCGCCGGCGTCAAAGATCATCTCGTCATCGTGAAGTTCGTGGCGGAGAAGATTCCCGCGCAGTGTGCCGGCGTCATCGCCGCGGATCCGTTCCTCATCCCGATCAAGAAAATGCCGGCGACGTTTTCGGATGAGGACAAGAAACGTCTGACAGATGCCATCACGACGACTGTGAATGCCGAGGTGCTGCCGGCGTACAAACAGTTCGCGGCGTTCATTACGAGTGACTACATTCCTGCCGGCCGGGCCACTCTTTCGATCGAGAGTCTGCCCGACGGAAAGCGCCGTTACCAGGCGGCCATCCGGCGATTGACGACGACCAACCTCACGCCCGCCGAGATTCACAAGATCGGACTGAGCGAGTTCGATCGCATCGTCGGTGCGATGACGGCGCTGGCGAAAGCGAACGGCTACGCCGATCTGGCCAGCTTCCGCGATCACGTCGAGAACGATCCGAAGTACAAGCCGTCGTCGGAACAGGCCATCGTCGACGACTTCGATCGCTACATCAAACAGATGCGGCCCAAGCTCCCGCAGCTTTTCAACGTGATTCCGTCGGCGCCGGTGACGGTGGAAGCGATTCCCGATTTTCAGAAGGCCGCGGCCACGCACTACCAGACCGGTACGCCGGACGGCAAACGTCCGGGCCGCGTTTCGGTCGCCGTCTCCGATTACAAGAACCGCTCCTTCATCAATGACGAGGCGGTCGCGTATCACGAGGGCATTCCCGGCCATCACATGCAGCTTTCGATTCAGCAGACTCTCAAAGGATTGCCTGAGTTCCGCAAGCACGGCGGCAACTCTGCGTATGCTGAGGGGTGGGCGCTGTATTCGGAGGAACTGGGGAAGGAGGTGGGCTTCTATCAGGACCCCGGCTCCGATTACGGCCGTCTCCGCTCCGAGCTTTTCCGCGCGGTGCGCCTCGTCGTCGATACCGGAATCCACGACATGTCCTGGAGCCGCGATCAGGTCGTCGAGTACATGCGCAACTCGCACGCGGTCGACGAGCCGACGATTCAATCGGAGACCGATCGCTACATTTCGTGGCCGGCGCAGGCGTGCAGCTACAAACTCGGCCAGCTCAAGATTCGCGAGCTTCGCATGCGCGCGACGCAGCAACTCGGCAGCGCGTTCGACATCCGCAAGTTTCACGACGAAGTGCTGGCCGGCGGCAGCCTTCCACTCGATCTGCTCGATGCGCGGATCACGAGGTGGATTGCGGCACAAAAGTCTGCAGGGGCAAAGAACTAACCCGCATTTCTCACACGATCAGCGCTCCCTTGAATCGAGCGCCCCCCCCGCGCTTTTTGCGGGGGGAGAAGGTGGCGAAGCCGGACGAGAGAGCGCTGTGATCGGAAGAAATCGCGTTCGGCGGAGCAGGAGAGGAATCCCCTGCGGATGGGCGATTTCCCACAGCGAAGCAGGAGATTCCTTGCCGGCCCGGCCCGCGAGGAATGACAAGCGGTGGCTGCAAGCGAATACGATGAGCCACCAGTGATCATCGCCCAACTCCTCCTTCCCGGCGCGTCCGCCTATGAGCGCAAGTCGCAAGCGATCGACGCTGCTTCGCTGGCTGATGAGCGCGATGTGCGCGTTGGCGAGATCGCTGACGCGGACCTCATCCACATCTATGCCCCGCGGATTCTCGATCCCTCCGCGCTGCGAGACATCGCGCTTCCCTTCGTCAGCAACGCTCACCCGAAAGCGGCACGCTTCAACTGGCGCAAGGAGCGCCAGCCGGCAAGAGTCATCACGCCGCTCAAAGATCCCACGCTAACCCACGAGGCCTCGGCACCGCGAGACCACGCGACCGCGACGCCAGACGACGACACCGCGAGACGGCGCGACCGCAAGATCCCACCGCTCGAAACGTTCATCCCCGAGGCGGTGGACGATCGATACTTCGAGCCGGCAACCAAACAACCCGGCACCCGCGCCACCATCGGCACCTTCATCCGTCTGTCGATCCGCAACATCGTCGAACAGACTGCAACGCGAATTCACCGCTTCCGCGACGACGTCGACTGGCTCCTTTTCGATGAGCAACCTTCGCTCGACGATCTACGCGGCGTGGACATCTGGGTCGATCCCGCCGTAGACGAAGAGGACGCCGATGGCTTTGTCGCCGAGGCCATGGCGGCGGGAAAGGCGGTCGTGGCCTCGCGAACAGCGCTCAACGCACAACGGTTGGAAAAAGGAAGAACCGGAATCCTTGTCCCACATCACGATCCGAACGAATTGACTCATGCGATACTTGCCGCCCTTTTCAAGTCCGAGCGAACCCAGAATATAATTACGGCCTCGCAGCAAACCGTCTCAAAGTTCCGCGCCCGGCATCGGGTCCGCGCGCTGATCCAACTTTACGAATCCATCCTCCAATGATCCGTCTCGAAGACCTGCCGCCACTGCAAAGCCGCGCCCTCAACCTGGTCAGGGAAGTGGCCGCGGAAAAGGATCTCCGCCCGTTTCTCGTCGGTGGTCCGGTCCGCGATCTCATCCTCGGCAGAGAGAACGTCGTCGACGTCGACCTCACCCTTGAAGAAGGCGGTTCGACGCTGGCGCGCGCGCTGGCCAAACGAGTGGGCGGCCGGCTGCGATCTTTTCCTCAGTTTCTGACCTACAAAGTCACCGCGGAAGGCCTGCCCGAGATCGACATCGCCACGGCACGCAAAGAGCGCTACCGCTCGCCCGGCGCGTTGCCGACCGTCAGCGCGGGCAGGTTGAAGGATGACCTGATCCGGCGCGACTTCTCCATCAACGCCATGGCCATCGACGTCATGACCGGCGAGATGCTCGATCCGACTGGCGGCGTTCACGACCTCGAAGCGCGCATCGTCCGCGTGCTGCACGACGAGAGTTTCGCTGACGATCCGACGCGGATTTTTCGCGCCATCCGCCTTTGCATCCGCCTCGGATTCTCCCTCGACGAGCACTCCGCGACTTTGATGCGCGATGCGCTCGAGCGGGGCGCCATGTCCACGATTGCGAAAGAACGCATTTGGCGCGAGCTCTTTCTCGCGTTCGATGAAGCCGATGCGCCCGCAACGATCGGCGCGCTGAACGATGCCGGAGCGCTCGATGTGCTCTTCGGCCGCCGGACCGCGGATCCGAAGTTGCCGTCCCGCCTGCAACGCGTTCACGCCGCGCTCGCGAATGCGCCGGACCTCGACCGCGAAGTGATGTACACAGGCGCGATCCTCTACGGAAACGCGTCGCCGGTCGATCTCGAGGGCTCCGGCTTTTCGCAGAAGCGGGCGCGTAATCTCATCCAGATCGCGAACGAATTGCCGCGCTTCACGGATGCGCTGTCCGAGGCGACGTCGGATCATCAGAGGTTCCGGCTGTTCAAGCACGCCTCCGCTGAAATGCTCAGCATCGTCGCCGCCTCGGCGCCCGGCGAGCAGCCCCACGTGGCGCGCTTTCAGGAGTTCCGATCGTTCAAACTTCCACTGCGCGGCAACGACCTCGAGGTGCCGCTCGGCCCGCACGTCGCGCGCGCGCTGGAGCGCACGCGCGAGGCCGTTTTCACCGGCGAGATCGAGCAGACCGAGGCGCGAACGTTTGCGCGGGCGATGGCGATCAAGTACCTTAGTTTGAAGAGTGAAGTTAGATTAGAAGAGTGAAGTCAAAACACTTCTAACTTCACACTTCTCAAAATCTATGCGGCGCTTCATCCTCTGCTTCGCGCTCCTGATCGTGCTTGTCGCGGCACTGCCCGCCGCCGCGCAATCGCAGCCGCCGCAAACACTGCCGGAAGTGCGTGACCTGACGCCGCCGGCGCAGGATGCGATGCACGACATCAGCATGGTCGACACGGCTCCTCTCGGCGGCGCCATCGCCATCCCGCTTCCCGAGCGCGAACGACGCAAGCAGGCGAAACTCGACGTTCCCGAGCTCGCTGGCTGCCGGCAAGCCCTCGGCACACAGCGGATCGACGGCAGACTTCCGAAGCCGCTGGTCGACTTCAGCATCAACGTTGCCGCCGTCTACCAGCGCCTCTCGATTTTTGAGGGAGGTCTCGTCGTCGTCGAGGTCCGCGGAACCGGCGGCACGATCCGCAAGAAGGTCATCCTTCCTCCCGATGCGCTGCAGAACTACCTGCACGTCATCTCCCCGCAAGCGCTGGCCTCGGTGCGCGACGGCGACCTGACCAAGCCGCGCGACACGCAGCGCGCTCTCCTTCGTGCATACGACGCGCAGCAGTCGTTCGTGGAGCGGCAATTCGATCCGATCGGGACCTTGCCAAAAACGCTGGCCGATCAGATCGTGCCGATGCAGGATCTGCTGCGTGCGATCTACCAGGATCGCACCGTCACGAACAGCGTTGCCGGGTACATGCCGAAGGTTGGCGATCAGCTCGTCGGCGACGATCACAAGGTCTACAAAGTGGCGCGCGTCGTCAACGACAAGATCGTCGAGCTGCACTGCACCAGTCAGCCGGCGATCATTTACGTCGACGTGAAAGATCTCTACAACTACTTCATCGGAACGCCGGGAGCGGCAAGCCGCTGAACACGCTCCGCGTCACTTCCGGTACGTTGCGCGGCCGCCGCGTCCCCATTCCGCCGCGCGAGACGCGGCCGACTTCCGAGCGCGCCCGCATGGCCTTCTTCAACATCGCCGGCGCGCGCATCGAGGGCGCGCGTTTTCTCGATCTCTTCGCCGGTAGCGGCGTTTTTTCGTTCGAGGCAATCTCGCGCGGCGCCGCCTCGGCGGTGGCGATCGAGCAGGATCGCAAGGCTGTCGCTTCGATCACGCAACTCGCGAACGAGTGGAGCGTTCCTGTGACTGCGATCGCCGCGGATGTCTTCGCCGGAATCCAGCGTTTCGCAGTGAAGGCTGCGGACGGCGCGAAGTTCGACGTGGTATACGCCGATCCGCCATACTCGTCCGGCCGCTACGATGAGCTGCTCGACACGATCGACAAGCAAGTACCGCTCGCGGACGGCGCGCTCGTCGCCATCGAGCACCAGCGCCGCAGCGACCCATTCACCATCGAGTGCAAACGACTGAAAGCGATTCGCCGCGCGGAGTACGGCGAGATCTGGATCACATTGTTCGAAGTTGCGTCTTAAAGGATGACATGCCGATCGCTGAAATCACACCTACCGACTTGAAAGCGCTTCTCGCCAGCGCCGCGCCGCCGCTCCTCATCGACGTTCGCGAAGAAGGCGAAGCCGCGATCTGCTCCATCGACGGCTCGACGTTGATTCCGATGAACACTCTGCCCGAGCGCCTTGCCGAGATTCCCGTCAGCCGGCAGGTCGCGCTCTACTGTCATCACGGCTTGCGCTCCTGGATGGCCGCGCAGTGGATGGCACGAAACGGCTATGACGCGTTGTCGCTGGCCGGCGGAATCGATCGCTGGGCGGCGGAGATCGAGCCGGAGATGAACAGGTATTGAAGGCGAAATGTTGAGTGTTCAATGTTGAGTGTTGGATGTTGAATGAAACGAAGGGGCGCCCGAGTCGCCGCTCATTCAACATGGAACATTCAACACTCAACATTCAACATTGGCTTTTGAACGCAGCAAAAGGACCGGAATGGAACTAATTCTCGACGACGAAGGCACCCACACTCTCTTCGGCAATCACGACGAAAACCTGCGCATGCTCGAAGACGAGTTCAGCGTCAAGATCTCCTCGCGCGGCGGCGAGATCTTCGTCACCGGCGCGCCGGACAACGTCGCGCCGGTGGAGAAGCTGCTCGCGCAAATGCAGGAGCTCATCGAGCAGGGCTATCCGCTCAAACGCTCCGACATTCACACCAGCATGCGCGTGCTGCGCGACCGCCCCGACGCCAGCCTCGTCGACTTCTTCACCGACGACGCCGTGCAGGCCTCGGTCCGCCGCGTCGTCACGCCGCGTAACGTCGCCCAGAAGATGTACCTGCAGTCGATTCAGGACAACGACATCACCTTCGGCATCGGCCCGGCCGGCACCGGCAAGACCTTCCTCGCCGTCGCTGCCGCGGCCGGCGCGCTGGCCGACAAGAGCGTCAAGCGCATCGTTCTCTGCCGCCCCGCCGTCGAAGCCGGCGAGCGCCTCGGCTTTCTTCCCGGCGACATCGCCGAGAAAGTGAATCCGTATCTTCGCCCGCTCTACGACTCGCTTTTCGACATCGTCGGCTTCGAGAAGGTTGAAAAACTGATCGAGCGAAGCGTGATCGAGATCGCGCCGCTGGCCTTCATGCGCGGCCGCACGCTCAACGACGCCTTCATCATTCTTGACGAGGCGCAGAACACCACGCCGGAACAGATGAAGATGTTCCTCACGCGCCTCGGCTTCGGTGCGAAAGCCGTCGTCACCGGTGACGTGACGCAGGTCGATCTGCCGACCGGTGCGAAGTCCGGCCTGCGCGTCGTCCGCCAGATTCTCGACGGCATCGACCGCATTCGATTCTTCGATTTTTCCGACCGCGACGTCGTCCGCCATCCGGTGGTTCAGAAGATCGTCATGGCCTACGACCGCATCGACAAAGAGCGCGAAAAGCAGGAGAAAGTTTGACGAACGTCGAAGTCACCGGCGCCGCCGTGGCGCGGTTCAGCCGCCGCGAGATCGCGGAGTTCGCCCGCCGCGTCCTACTCGCGCTCGACCACCTCGGCCGCATCGCCTCCGAGATCAGCGAAGTCACCATCGCCATCATCGATGACGAGACCATGCGGAACCTCAACCGCAAGTTCCGCAAAAAGAACAAAACGACGGACGTCCTCACGTTCCCCGCCGACGACACCGACGCCAACCCTCAAGCCCCCGGCCGCCCCCTCGGCGACATCGTCATCTCCATCGACCAGGCCCGCCGCCAGGCCACCGACCAGCGCCACTCGCAAGCGACCGAGGTGCGATACCTGATCCTCCACGGAATCTTGCATGCGCTCGGGTATGACCACGAAACCGACAATGGCGAGATGAACGCGCTGGAGGCTGAAGTGCGGGCGGCGGTTGGGTTGGAGTGAGACGCGGCGGATTAGTGGCTTAGACGATTGGATCGCGCTCCGACATCACCAAACTACAGGCGCGGGATCCCCGGGAATTGGCGGCGGCGGTATGCTGTCGAAAGAGACTGATACCCGAGGCGGCAGCGCGCGTCTCGTTCCATTCAAATCCAACGAAACAACCTAAGGAGAACGTGTGAAGAAACTCTTGATCGGAATCCTCAGCTTTGCCGCTGTGACGGCATACGGTGCTGAAGGGATGTGGATGCCGCAGCAGATTCCCTCGCTGGCGGCGGAACTGAAGAAGGCCGGACTGCAGATCGACGCGAAGCGGTTTGCCGATCTTACCGGCGACCCAATGGGCGCGGTCATCTCGCTCGGCGGATGCAGCGCATCGTTCGTCTCGCCCGAAGGCCTCGTCGTCACGAACCATCATTGCGGCTTCGGAGCGTTGCAGTTCAACTCCACGCCGCAGCGCGACCTCATCACGAACGGTTTTCTCGCCAAGACGCGCGAGGAAGAGTTGCCCGCCGGTCCGGGCTCGCGCGTGTTCGTCACGACGAACATCGAAGACGTCACCGCGCGCGTTTCCGGCGGCTTGGCATCATCGCTCTCGAACATCGACCGTGAGAAGGCCATCGACCGCAACATCAAGCAGCTTGTCGATGAATGCGAGAAGCCGGGCGGTGTGCGTTGCCGCGTGGCCTCGTTCTTCGAAGGCTCGCAGTATCTCCGCACGACGCAGATGGAGATTCGCGACGTCCGTCTCGTCTACGCGCCCGCCCTCGGCATCGGCGACTTCGGCGGCGAGACCGACAACTGGATGTGGCCGCGCCACACTGGCGACTGGTCGTTCCTGCGCGCCTACGTCGGCAAAGACGGCCGGCCGGCGGATTATTCGAAAGACAACGTTCCCTTCCATCCGCTGCACATCCTCAAGGTTTCGACGGAGAGCGTGAACCCGGGCGATTTCGTGCTCGTGGCCGGTTATCCGGGACGCACGTTCCGCTATCGCACTGCCGCGGAAGTCGGGGAGATGCAAAGCTACTCGTACCCAACGACGATCAAGTACGCCACGGATCTCAACAACATCCTTCGCGACCTCGGCAAGAACAACAAGGCCGTGGAGATCGCCAACGCCAGCCGCATCAAAGGCAACGACAACGTCCTCAAGAACTACACCGGCACGCTGACGGGCTTCAACAACTTCCACATCGTCGGTCAGCGCCAGAAGCGCGAAGCCGATCTCGCCGCGTACATCGCCGCGCATCCGGAAGCGGCGAAATACAAAGAGGTGATGAGCCAGATCAACGCGCTGCATCAGCAGTCGATCGCCAACGAACAGCGCGACACGGTGCTGAACTGGATCGTCCGCTCGTCGCCGATGCTCGGGCAATCGTTCACGCTGTATCGCCTCTCGATGGAGAAGGCAAAAGCTTCCGATCTCGATCGCGAGGGCGGGTTCCAGCAGCGCGATTGGCCGCGAATCACCGAAGGCGTCACCCGCGCGCAGAAAAGTATCGAGCCGGTCAGCGACCGCGCCGGGCTTCGCTACTTCCTCAATGAATCGCAGAAACTTCCGGCGAATCAGCGCATCGCGCCGATCGATGCCGCGATCGCCAAAGCCGGCGGCGTCGAGCCGTTCCTCGATCAGCTCTACGCGAACACCAAAGTTGGCGATCTCGCCCAGCGCAAAGCGATGCAGGACGAGACGACCGCGCAGCTCGTCGCGCGCAACGACTCCATGATCGACATCGCCGCGGCAGTCACGCCGCTGTCGCTCGAGATCGAACACAACCAGAAGGAGCTCGGCGGCGCAATGTCGAAGATCCGTCCGATGTACATGGACGCGCTCCGCGCTTCGAACGGCGGGCGTCTCTATCCCGACGCTAACGGCACGCTGCGGGTCACGTTCGGTCAGGTCAAAGGCTACGCGCCGCGCGACGGCGTGATGTACACACCGAAGACCACGATCGGTGGCGTCCTGGCGAAGAACACCGGCTCCGGCGAATTCGACGCGCCGAAAGCGGAGCTCGACGCCATTCGCAGCAACAGGACCGCGGGCTACGTCGATCCGAAAATCGGCAGTGTTCCTGTCGACTTCCTCTCGACTGTCGACACGACCGGCGGCAACTCCGGCTCGCCGACATTGAACGCGAAAGGCGAGTTGTGCGGTCTGCTCTTCGACGGCACCTACGAATCGCTTGGCTCCGACTTCGTGGTCGACGAGAACATCACGCGCTCCATTCACGTCGACGCCGTCTACATGCTCTGGGTAATGGACGCCGTTGACGGCGCCCACAACCTGCTGCGCGAAATGAACGTGCCCGTCCACTTCGGCGGCGGCGCGGTGGGAGCAGGGAAGTAGTCTCACTTCATCGATGAAACCAAGGGCGGGCTCTCGGGCCCGCTCTTTTTGTTGAATCGAGTCGTAGCGCCGCCGGCCCGGCGGCTGACCGCCGGCGGTCCGCCGGCGACTTTCGAATGCGCTACACCGCCTCGAACACTTCCACCATCCCATTTCGCACGCGCAGCAGCACCGTGCGATCGAGGACATCGCGAATCCAGATGCGATTTCCGGAATCGGTGGAGTCGATCGCATCCACTCGCTCCATCAGATCTTCGACCGACTCGATCTCCTCGACTTCACCATCGTCGAAGATGACACGAAGCGGGAATTCCGGAGTGGCCATGAGCTCTTCGAACGCGCGCGACGGGAGCTTAGCGCTTCGGCTATACTCCCCGCCTCAACTTTTCGAGACCAGTGGCGCAAGCCCGTCTCGCCTCAACCAAAAGGAGCACTCCGATGTCCGGCCACAGCAAATGGAGCACCATCAAACACAAGAAAGGTGCGGCCGACGCCAAGCGCGGAAAGATCTTCACCCGCATCATCAAGGAAATGACTGTCGCCGCGCGTATGGGCGGTGGCGATGTCGACGGCAATCCCCGCTTGCGGGCCGCCGTGGCCGAGGCGAAGGCCAGCAACATGCCGAAAGACAACATCGACCGCGCCATCAAACGCGGCACCGGTGAGCTCGAAGGCGTGAACTACGAAGAGCTGACCTACGAAGGCTACGGCCCCGGCGGCGTGGCCGTCATGGTCGAGACGATGACCGACAACACGAACCGGACCACGCCCGAAATCCGCCACGCGTTCGAAAAGTGCGGCGGCAACATGGGCACGCCCGGCTCGGTCCGTTTCCAGTTCGAGCGCAAGGGCTACTTCGCGGTCGAGAAGAGCGCGGCCACGGAAGACCGGCTGATGGAAGTCGCGCTCGAAGCCGGCGCCGACGACCTGCAGACTCTCGACGCCGACATCTACGAGATCTACACCACGCCCGACGCGTTCGAGCAGGTTCGCGCGGCGCTGGAGAAGAACAAGATCCCAACGGTCGAAGCGAAGATCGGTCAGATCCCCGCGAATCTCGTCAAGCTCGATGACCAGAAGTCGAAGCAGATGATGCGCCTCCTGGAAATGCTCGACGACCAGGACGACGTGCAAAACGTCTGGACGAACTTCGACATCCCGGAAGAGATGATGGAAGAGGAGTAGGAAGCAGAGATCGGGATCAGAGATCAGAGGTTAGTAGATTGCTGATTAGTCGATTAGTAGATCAGTGGATTAGTGGATCAGGATATAAGACCTTTGGGGATCGCTCAGTTTTTCAGATTCTGATCTCTAGTCTCTGGATCTCCGGTCTCTGATCGACGAATCACTAATCTACTAATCCACTAATCTTGCCCCTCATCTTCTCCATCGCCGCTTACGACTACATGGCCGACGCGCTCGTGCGCGCGTGCGAGGCTGAGCGAGGCGTGGTCGAGCGGAGCAACTTTCCGGATGGCGAGCACTATCTGCGCGTCGCCTCGAACGTTCTCGATCAGCACGTCGTTGCCATCGGCGGAACAGTTTCCGATGCGGCGATGCTCGAGCTGTACGACCTCTCTTGTGCGCTCGTCGAGAACGGCGCGGAGACGCTAACGTTGATCGTGCCGTGGTTCGGCGGGGCGACGATGGACCGTGCGTCGAAGAGCGGCGAGTCGGTGACCGCCAAGAATCGCGCGCGCATCTTCTCGTCGATTCCGCCCGCGAAGAACGGCAATCAGATCCTGCTGCTCGATCTTCACACCGAAGGGCTTCCGCACTATTTCGAAGGCAGCCTGCATCCCGTTCATGTCTACGGCCGGCCGGTCATCGAGCAACTTGTCCGCGACCTCGGCGGCGCGTCCTTCATCCTCGGATCCACCAACGCCGGCCGCGCCAAGTGGGTGGAATCGCTCGGCAACAGCCTCGGCGTTCCTGCCGCCTTCGTATTCAAGCGCCGCCTCGGGCCTGCGGAGACTGAGGTGACTGCCGTCAGCACGAAGCTCGACGGCGAGACTGTCGTCATCTACGACGACATGATCCGCACCGGCGGCTCGCTCATGAACGCCGCCCGCGCGTATCGCGATGCCGGTGCCGGACGTCTCGTCGCCATCGCCACGCACGGCGTCTTTCCGAACGGCGCCTTCGAGACGATCCAGGCAACTGGTCTCTTCGACGCCATCGCCTGCACCGACAGCCATCCAAACGCGCTCGCTCTCGGCGCCCGCGGTCTCATCGTGCGGCCGGTGGCGGAGTTGTTCTGCCGGTATTTGCGGTAGGTGAGCAGTAGATTAGTGGACGAGTAGATCAGTGGACGAGTAGATCAGTGGATTAGAGACCGGTAGTTGGTGGACGGGAAGATCCACGAATCTACTAATCGACTAATCCACTGCTTCCCCAAACCGCAACCCTCACTGCCCCACAACGAAATCCGATCGCACGAATCCGATCTGCTCGCCAAAACGCACGAGCACTTTCGTGGCGTAGTTGCCGGTTGGCAGATCGAAATCCACCGACATGCGCACAGGCTTGTTGGGGTCGACGCGGCTCGCCTCGATTGTGATGCGCTTCTGCTTGAAGGCTACGACCGAGTTGCCTGAATACACGTAGATCAGCGCCTCGGCATCCACATCCTGCGAATCGCTCAGTGCCAGCAACTCGCGCGTGGCGATGTCGACATCGACGACGGCGTGCTTTCCGGCCGGAGTCACAGCGGCGCGCAGGCTGAGACCCGTTTGCGGCAAGTCGTTCATCAGGATGTCGGCGAGGTGCAGAGCGTCATTCGACGCGGGTAGCGAAATCTCGTTCGAGTACGAAGGCCGGTAGGCAACGCGAGCGCCTGATGGAGCGTTGCGCACGTTGACGCGGATGCCGTTCGTTTTCCGCCCGCTGGTGGGACGGAATCCAAGGACGTAGACCACGCGCTGTTTCTCGGTGAGCTCCTGGATCGCTACGTTCATGTCGTTCGTGCGCTCGATCAACGTGCCGCCGGTATCGTGAGTGAGCGCATAGAGCCCCTCGGTGTCGACGATTCTCTGTCCCGGCCGCAGACCCTCGACGTCGATCGCGTCAAGGAACACAGATGCCGCCGTGAAGTGGCCATACATCGTCTGGATGTCGCGGCCGAGGCGGGGATCAGCGCCCAAATCCGGATTGCCGAGGATCGCTGCATACGGCGTGGCGAACATGTTGTTGTTCCCTGAGGGTGAACCAAAAGCGTTGTTCCCTGCGGCACTGTGGAGCATCGCGAACGTGCCGTATCCGGATGGGGAAATCATAGACGTGGCGTATCCACCGGTCGTACGAACAGACTGGACGCCATGAATGAGCGCGTCATCGAATCCGCCCGAGAGGAGCACGACGTGTTTTTGACCCTCGAGTCCGGCCATGCGGTCGGCCAAGGCACTCAGCGCGTGGATCTCATCATCGACGCTATTGCGCAACGGTTGTAAGGCGAGCTCGCCCATGAATCCGAAAGCGTCCGCCGCCGCGCCGGGACCGCCAAAACTGGGACCGCCTTCTTTCACCGTGAGGAACAGCGGATCGCCCGCTCGCACGCTGCTCAGGCCGCGCAGTGCACGGCGCAGAAGAACCTGATCGCGCGTGAAGGGGACGACGAACTGAAGACCGTGGTTTCCTGTGTAGGTCGCAACGGCGAAGACGTCGCCCGGCAGAGGGTGATCGATGTACTGCAACGCCGCTTTTTGCGCGCGCTGCAATGCGAAGCGCGACGAGAAGCGCATATCGAACGTGAGCAGATAAAGCCGCCGCTGGCGCGGATCGGTCCTCGTCGTAGCGGGCAGCGCGGCGAAGTCGATCGTGTCGAAGTAATCGACTACCTGCGGCTTGCCGTTCACGTAAAGCGAGAAGTCATCCTTCGTCAGGCCCGTGACAGCGTGGCCATCGACGGAGATGTAAACCGGAACCTGCACAACCTCGACGGTTGCCACCTCGTGGTGCGCTGCGAAAGCCTGCGATGAGACGAAAAGGAATGCCGAGGCGAGAAGGGTGAGGCGACGGGTCATGTCATTCTCCGATCGTTGCGTCCTGCGTTTCGATGAAGCCGGTAGTGAATGCAAGTGTCCGCGCGCCGGACGGGAATTTGCTGAAGAATCACTCGCCTGCCTGCGGTCGCCGTACCAAGTAAGGATCGAATGAACGCAGGCACTTAAGCGCGGGCGATGCTTCGTGTGTCGCCTCCAACGGCCACCAACGTCCTGATTAGTGGTGACTTGCCTCTCGTTGTCCATTGTCCATTGCTCCAAACCTTCTCCGGCGCTTTTCGTCTTACCATCTCGACTGCCCGATGAAGATCCGCTCCCAACTCGTCCTCGCTTGTTTTCTCCTCTCGGTTCTTCCCTTGAGTGTGATCGTCGTTTATTCGTATCACTCGTCGCATCGCGCGCTCGAAACGGCGTACCGGCGCGAGGCCGATGCGCGCACGAAGCAGATGGACCGGCGCCTGGCCACGATCCGCGGCGATCTGCAGCAGCGGCTTGCCGAGGTGTCGGCGCTTCCGATGACGAACGGAGCGTCGGACCGCACGCCCGACGTCGGCAACATCCTTCTGATGATGGGCGACGCGGCGTCGCTCGTCGACTCGCTCGAAGATTCGCCCGGTGCGGGCCTCCGTTCCGAGAGTGCAAACGATCGTGCGCGAGGAAGTGCGTCACGAGTTGAGCGCGAGCAAAGCGCCGAAAGCGAATCGCAACGCTCCGCCAGATGTCGACGAGCCGGTTGCACCTCCTGCAGCTCCCTCTGTTTCTGTGGCCGAGCCGGCGGCCGATGCGGCTGACGAGGCTGAAGCGACGCCAGCGCCTGATGCAGCTCCGGGCGCTGCGGCACCGGAGATGCCAGGCGTTCCGCGGCCTCCGATGCTGCCGCGATTCATGATGTCGCCCGAGCAGCGCGCCGCCATCAACGAAATCTCAGCGCTCGGCGCGAAACTTGGCGAGAGCTTCCAGACCATGCCGCCCGCCGATCGAACGGCACTGGAAGCGCGAATCCAGGTGATGCAGAAGAACCTCAATGCATCGCTGCGGGCTTCGCAGACGCAGTGGAAGCAGCAGTTTGACGCCGCGCAGAAACAGCGCGAGATGTATTTCTCCGCCCGTCAGCAGCAACGGATCGCTGCTCGCGACGAGCTTCGCCGCGCGCACGATGCCGGACGTGAAGCACGCGAACATCCGTTCCCCGCCACCCCTCGGGTTGCTCCCACGCCAGCACCTGTCGCGGTGCCGCAGGTTACCGCGGCTCGTCCGGCGATCGCTCCTGCAGAAGACGTCGTCATCAAGACCGATGCTTCGAAACAGGCGGTGCACGAACATCCGTCGTCATCTCTTTTCGGACAGAAGTTCAATTTCCCGCTGCGCAAAGAAGGAACGATCGTCGGCCACATTTCAGCGCAGGTCAGCACTCCCGAAATCGTTCGCCGCGTCCTGGGCGGGCGCAGCGACGACAACGACGAGATCACGTTCGCGCTCGACAACGCGAACAACGTCTACACACGCACGCCGGCGGATCGCAAGACCATCGACAGCGCCGGAATCACCGAGCGCGTCCTCAAGAATCGTCCGCTCAACGACGTACACGACTGGATCGTCGTGATGTCGCGCGATCCGCAGAGCGGCCTGCGCGTCGGCGTGGCCCGGCCGGTCGGCGACAACCTCGAGGAGCTGCGCAAGACTGCGGGCAAGAACTTCGGCTACGGCATCGCGCTCATCTTCGTGGCGATGATCGGCATCGTCCCGATTGCCAATCACATGACGCGCGATGTGAACCTCGTCACCCGCGGCGCCGAACGCATCGCGCAGGGCGACTTGATGACGCGCCTTCCGGTGAAGTCGAAAAACGAGATCGGCCAGCTCGCCTCGGCCTTCAATCGCATGGCCCAGGATCTCAGCCTGCAACAGCAAACGATCGTCGAGCAGGAACGGACGCGCAAGGAACAAGAGATTCAACAACGTTTACTGGCGCTGGAGTACGAACGGAAATCGATCGACCTCGAAGACGCACGGCGCTTCCAGTTGTCGATGCTGCCGAAGTCGGTGCCGTCGCACGACCGTTACGACGTCGCCGTGTTCACGCTCACCGCTGCGGAAGTCGGCGGCGACTACTACGACTTCCACGTCGCGCCAGGCAACGCAGATCGGACAAACGTAGGTCGGGCAAACGTAGATCGGGCAAACGTAGGTCGGACAAACGTAGATCGGACAAACGTAGGTCGGACAAACGTAGGTCGGACTCTCCAGTCCGACGCATTTGACAGCGAAGGCAACACGCCCAGTCGGACTGGAGAGTCCGACCTACGTAAGCCTGGCGTGATGACCGTGACGATCGGCGACGCCACCGGCCACGGCGCGAAAGCGGGCACGATGGTCACCGTCATCAAAGCGCTCTTCGCCGGCTATGTACCCGAGGTGACGCCGGCGCAGTTTCTGCGCGACGCGGCCGAGAAAGTGAAGCGCATGGACCTCGGGCGTATGGCCATGGCCCTGCTGCTGGCCCGCTTCGATCGCGAGCGACTGACCGTGGCGTCGGCCGGAATGCTCCCCGCGTACGTGCATCGCGCGCGCGGCGGCAACATCGAGGAAGTCGCCCGCGGCGCCACCCCCCTCGGCACCCTCGGCGCCAACTACCACGACGTCATCATCGACCTCACCCCCGGCGACACGGTCCTCTTCATGACCGACGGCTTCCCCGAGTTGCAAAACGAGTCCGGCCAGCAACTCGGCTATAGCGCCGCAGTGGAGCACTTCGCGACCGCGGCCAACGGCGCGACGGCCGACGAGGTCATCGCATCACTCGCCAGCGCTGCGAAGCAATGGAACGGAGATCGTCCGCCGAATGATGATGTGACGTTCGTTGTGGTAAGGGCAAAGAGGTAAGCGTGGCGGCCAGGTAGTTACGAAGATCGCCGCTATGCGCCTCGCATGACTGCGTCAATCGTAGCGCGCAACTTAGTTTCGAACACGCGGACACTGCGCGGATTGTATTCATAGACAACGCAGCGAAGAGTTCGTAAGTCGAAGGGGACGTGATCCATCGATTGGGTGACGAGAATGACATCCTTGCTGATTGCGTGTGCCAGTCCAAGCTCATAGAACACGTTGGGGTTTTGCCCCGTTAATTCGGCTATTAGCAGCCGTGCTCGATTAACGCGTTCCCATATATCCCAGGTGATTGAATTAGTACCGGCCACTTCATCTACACGTTGACACTTGAGCCCAGCCGATTCAACAACCGGTCGAATGTGGTCGTCGTAAATCGGTTGAAAAGAGCTCGCAAAGGGCATCAGAACGAAGCAGAGCTGCGGGTCAAGCGTGAACTCGCCGCCGCCGAAAACCTTTCCTAGAACAAACTCAGGGGAGCGCGTCTTTACTGCCTGAGCGAGCGATATAGGTTTCTTGGATTCTGGGGGAGCCGCGGTTTTTGTTGAGCTCTTCTTCTGCGATGCGCGGAAAGCGCCGAAATCAAAGTTAAATAGACTTGGGTCGAAAGATGGAGTGATCAGTGATGATAGGACGTCCGCTTTCGAGCGAATGTCGTCAGCGTCGCCTGACTGCAAAGCCAGTCCGAGAGCGGCTACAGCGGAATTCAGTTGAGCGTCATTCGCACGTCGCAAACGCTCTTGTGCTTGTGCGATCAGTGAGTTTGCTCTGTTAATAGCTTCTAGGTTTCGCAGCTTACCTTCGTCCGTGTCCTTTCGATCCTCGGCTTGTCTAAGCAATCTCGCGATCAACTCGTCGTCCAGATTCTCGGGATTGAGCTTTTGTTCGACCTTGATTTCAGTGCCGTCGATTGTCGTTCGGACATTGATCGTACAGGTGCGATCAACTGAATACGAAACGCGAATCTGAGGTACGCCCCGTTTTGCTGGAGGAATGCCCGCAGCGCGTACTGTGCCTACGTACAAGTTGTTTTCTGTGAGCGGTGACTCTCCCATGTACACCTTGATCTCAACACTCACCTGTTCATCGGCCGCGGTCGAAAAAACCTCCGTCCTCTCTGCCGGCAACGGTGTGCCGCGTAGAACCAGCGGCGTGGCTATTCCGCCAACCGTTTCCAAGTGGATGGTTAACGGCAAGAACGCAAATACGCGCTTAGGTGAGGGTCCTGCCATGCCTGAATCATAACTGAAGAGCGAGTCGTAACTGAACAATGGAGATATGCACGGTCTGATTTTCGTCGGCAGT